>CAVYKI010000013.1:0-37596 GCA_963769025.1 uncultured Verrucomicrobiae bacterium | reverse complement strand
GATCCTGGATCAATTCCCGGATTTTCCCCGCGAGCACCTCCGCCGGCCGCGGCGTGCGGTGGTCGAAAACGAATCCATTCACCCCGTCCCCGATGAAATCCCGGAAGCACGCGAGATCGGACACCAGGGCGGGACATCCGTGCGACATGGCTTCGAGCGGCGCGACGCCGAAGGTTTCCCCGCGTTCAGCGAGCGACGGATAAACGAAAAGGGATGCCATCTGGTAGAAATGCGCGAGCTGGCCGGAATCGAAGACGGGGCCGGTGAACTCGACGCGTTCGGCGACAGGCTGTGCGATTCGCTTCAACTCTTCAAGGTAGCTCTTCCCTCCGCCGCCGGCGTTCGCCTCCCATGGCCCGACGATGACGAGCTTCCACTCCGGAGGGATCGTGCCCGCGAGCAGCCCCATCGCCTCGACGAGCAGGTGGATGCCCTTTTCCGGATGCACGCGGCCCGCGTAAAGCAGCACCTTCCCGCGCGAGCGCGCGCATCCGTCCGCGCGCCGGGAGGCGGGGCGTCCGGAAGCGGATACGGAATGCAACGCACGGCGGCGGCCCGATCCGGGACTTCCTCGATGATGGCGGACTGGATCGGCCCGGATACCGTCTGCAGCCGCGCGGCGTGGCGGTAGAATCGCATCTGCCCGCGCGGATAGCGCGCGACGTGGACGTAGAGCTTTCCGGGGCGCTGCGAGCGGATGAGCACCGGCAGCCAGAAGGTGTTCGTGACGACGATGTCCGCCGGCGGCAGCAGCAGGCGCACACGCAGCGAGTAGAAAAGGTCCAGCACCTTCAGGAAGAGCAGCCGTCGCGGGGCGTCGAAGCCTCCCGCGCGGATGTGACGGACCCCACCGATGACCTCCGTGCGCGGCAGCCCGCCGAAGCTCCGCGAGATGTGCGTCACCTCATGGCCGCGGCGCGCGAATTCCTTGCCGAGCGCAAACCAGATCTTCTCCACCGCCCCGCCACGCAGGGGCGGAACCGGCAGGAACGCGCCCTGGACAATGGTGATTCTCATCGCGCGCACACGAACACAGTTGCCGCCCGCAATGCAATTTCGCATTCAAGCTGCACCCTGGACTGCGGCAGCTCGCTGCCGCTTTGGAGGGCGAGCCTCGGCGAGCGCGGGGGATCGGAGGGGATCGGTGATGGAAGTTCGCAGGCTTCCTCGGCAAGCCTCGGAAACAAAAGCGGCAGCCTTGGACTGCGGCAGCTCGCTGCCGCTTTGGAAGGCGAGCCTCGGCGAGCGCGGGGGATCCGAGGGGAATCCGGTGATGGGAGTTCCGCAGGGTTTCGGCAAGCCTCGGAAACAAAAGCGGCAGCCTTGGACTGCGGCAGCTCGCTGCCGCTTTGGAAGGCGAGCCTCGGCGAGCGCGGGGGATCGGAGATTTCCTCGGCAAGCCTCGGAAACAAAAGCGGCAGCGAGCTGCCGCAGTCCAGGGGGGGAGGCCGGGCAACGCGCCTACATGTCGCCGTCGCCGTCGGCTTCGGCGATTTTGTCGAACCTGAAGCTGTAGATCGTCTTCACCCACGCGGGCGTGCATGCGCGCTCGAATGCGGCGGCGGAACACCATTCGTATTGGGCCGCCAGCGGAACGAGGCCGTGGTGGGCGGGATTGTTGTGCGTGTAGCTGAGCCGCGAGAGATACGATTCCTCATGGGTGAGGCGGGTCTCGCGGTAGTTTTGCCAGATGCGCCGCCCCTCGGTGCCATCCAGCCGGTTGATGTGCCGGGTGATGTCCCCGTGCAGGTGCTTCAGGAATGTCCGGAGCGACCCGGCCGAGGTCGCGCCTTCGGGACTATGCGCGATGAAGTGATAGTGATTCGGGAGGACGGCCCATGCTTCCATTCGCCAGCGATAGTGTGCGGAGAGTTCCAGCAAATGATCACGCACCCACGTCAGGCGTTCGGGTGTGTGAAAGTGGCGGATCTTTTCGCGGGTTCGCGCCGTGACGAAATACGAACCCGATTCCCCGAGCCGATGTGGCGGTGCGTGGGGCCAATCCCGCGTGCCCTTGCCAGCGGAGTCCTGTGTCATACGGCCGACGCTGGCGGGCACTCTCCCGGCGGTCAACGAAGGAGTGCGCCCTGGACTGCGGCAGCTCGCTGCCGCTTTTCCTTCCGAAGCTTGCTGAGGAAGCCCCCGCACTCGCCGAGGCTCGCCCTCCAAAGCGGCAGCGAGCTGCCGCAGTCCAGGGACGCCGCGCCCATTCACGACACGTTCTTTCCCGTCGGCTGGATCGTCCGGATCAGCGCCTCGGCCGCCTGGGTGACTTCGAAACGCGACCGGAAGCTGCGCTCGGCGATCGGCTTCATCGCCTCCCTTTGCGCGGCGGGCATCGCGAGCCAGCGCTGGAGGAGCCGCACGGTGCCCGGTTCGTCGTCGTCGTCCACGAGCCCGGCGCCATCGGCCTCGATCTCGCGCCAGATGTTCACCTTGTTGGAAATGAGCACGGGCGTCCCGCACGCGAGCGCCTCGGCGACGGCGATGCCGAAATTTTCCTGGTGCGACGGGAGGATGAACACCTCGGCCAGGCGCAGCAGGCCCCACTTCAGATCGCCGGCGACCATGCCGGTCCACACGATGCGGTCGGCGATGCCGAGGCCGGCTGCGAGCGCGCGGAGTTCGTCCGCCCATCCGGTCTGATCCGGTCCGGCGAAGACGAGGCGGATGCCGTCATCGGCCGCCGCCGTTTTTGCGAAGGCGCGCACGAGCAGGTCGCAGCCTTTCTTTTCGTGGATGCGCCCGAGGTAAAGAAAGACGCGCCGGCCCTCGAGCGCGGGAAACTTTGCGAGCACGGCGCTGCGCTGGAGCGCGGCGTCCGCGTCCGGGCCGGCGATGCCGTAGTTCACGACGACTTCGTTGCAGCGGTAGAGCCAGAACGATTCGCGGGCCGCGCGCCTTTCCTCCTCGGAGGTGAAGAGCACCGCGCGCGCATCGCGCAGCACCCGGTAGTCGGCCCACGGCCAGTAGAGCCATTTTTTCAGGTGCTTGAGCGGGTAGGCGCGCTTGAACCACGGGTCGAGCATGCCGTGCGGGAAAACGAAATACGGCGTGTCCGTCCCGCGGAGCGCGCGCCACGTGCCGAAGCCGCTGTATTGCCAGAGCCCGCTCACGATCACCGCGTCGTATTCCCTGCGGTGCGCCGCGATCCACGGGGAAAATTGGCGCGAGTATCCGTAGCTCGATTTCACCGGGCCGAGGGCGTGGACCTTCACCGGGCATTCCCGCACCCACGGGTCGGCGGGATCATCCAGCGAGACGAGTTCGGTCCCGTGGCCCGCGGCGGCGTGGACTTTCGCGACCTGCCTGATCCCCTCGATCGGCCCGCCCCCGGCGGGGTTCACGGAGCGGATGGAACGGAGGAGGCGCATGGGGGCGGTGGGGACGGTGGGAGAAGAGCGCGGAACCATTGTGAGTCGGACGGCTGTATTCAAGCTTCGCAAGGGAAAGCGGCGCCCTGGACTGCGGCAGCTCGCTGCCGCTTTGGGGCGCGAGCCTTGGCGAGCGGGGGGCGTGGAATTCCTCGGCAAGCCTCGGAAACGAAAGCGGCAGCGAGCTGCCGCAGTCCAGGGAGGGCGAGCCTTGGCGAGCGGGGAGCGTGGAAATTCCTCGGCAAGCCTCGGAAACGAAAGCGGCAGCGAGCTGCCGCAGTCCAGGGAGGGCGGGCCTCGCCGGCTATGTCGCGTGCGCGAGCGCCGCGGCGTGAACGCCTGCATATACCGTCTGCTTTTTCAGGTAATGTCCGAGCACGACGAGGGACCAGATCCGCGTCCAGTGAAGCTTGCCGTCGAGGAACTGCTTCCGGATCCGCGGGATCGTCCCGGGCGCGAGCACGGCGAGCCGTTCCACCTCCGCGAGTCCGGCGTCCGAGAAAGTCTCGAGCGGCCCGCGCATCCAGAGATCCATGGGCAGGACAAATCCCATCTTCCGACGGTTGTAAACATTCTCCGGAAGCAGATCCCGGCAGGCTTCCACGAGCAGGCCCTTGCTGCCGGGGTGGCGGGTCTTCTCGCGCGCCGGCAGGCTCAGGACGTATTCGACGAGATCCCGATCCAGGAAAGGCACGCGCAACTCCAGCGACACCGCCATGCTCATCTGGTCGGAATCGCGCAGGAGCATCTGCCGCATGTACACGGCGATTTCCGCCCAGCTGATCCGCGCGAATCCATCCGCGAGCTTCGGCGGCGTTTCGGTCTGCAGCGGGCTCAGCGGCAGGCCCGCTTCGCGCAACATCTCATCGCTCCAAAGCCTGCGCCGCCAGATCGCGATGGCGGTCAGATCCCCGTGGGGCAGGTCCGCGAGGCGCGCCCCGAGTTTGCCGAATGGCGCGCCCAGCCTTCGGATTACCTTCGGGATGGCCGCAAGGAGCCGCAGGCGCGGCGCGTCGTGGAAACTCGGGTAGCCGCCGAACAATTCGTCCGCGCCGAGGCCGGACATGGCCACCTTGATGCCGTGCTGCGCCACCTTCTTCGACACGATGTAGGTGTTGATGGCATCGACCGACGGCGCATCCATTTTGCCGACCGCCTCCTGCACCAGCACGATCGCCTCCTCGTCCTTCACCTCGATCCGCGTGTGCTCGGTGCCGTAGCGCCGCGCGACCTCCGAGGCCACCGAGGTTTCATCAAATTCCTGATGCGGAAAACCCACGGAAAATGTGCGCAGCCGGCCCTTGCCCATGGCCCGCGAGGCGATGGCGGTGATGATGGAGGAATCGATGCCGCCGCTGAGAAACGACGCGACCGGAACGTCGGCCATGAGGTGCGAGGCGACGGCCTGCTCCACCAGCTTGCGGACATGCGCGGGCGCGGCGGTCGCCGGGATGGCTGGAAGCTTATGCGCCGGCCAGTAGCGCTCCGTCTCGACGGTGCCGTCGGCGGCGACCGTCATCCAGTGGCCTGCTCCGAGCATCCTGACCTTTGGGAAAATGAACTCCGTCTCCGGGCATGAGCCCCATTGCAGAAACGAGCTGATGCCCTTTGCATCACACTCCCGCTGCGTCCCCGCGACCAGGGCGCGCATTTCCGATGCAAACCGCATCCCGTCTTCGGACGACTCATGGTAGAGCGGTTTGATTCCCAGCGGTCCGCGCGCGACGAAAAGGCCGTTTTTCGCAGCATCATAAATGACGAAGGCAAACATGCCCTTGGCACGCCTCACCACCTCCGGGCCCCACACCCGGTAACCGTTGAGCAGCGTCTCGGTATCGGAGGTGCCCTTCCATTGGATTTCCGATCTCCGCATCTCCGCGCGCAGTTGCTGGTGATTGTAGATCTCGCCGTTGAAGACGATCACGTTGCCCGTCTCCTCGTCGTGCATCGGCTGCGCGCCCGTCGGTGAGAGATCGACAATCGCGAGCCGCGTGTGGCCGAGCCAGATGCGCCCGTCCGGGGAAGTCCATTCGCCCGAGCCGTCGGGGCCACGGTGCCTCAGATGCTCAAGCCCCAGCGCACGCGCCGGACCCGATTTGCTCATGACTGCTGCGATGCCGCACATTCAGTCGAATCGTTTACGCCGAACCGCTCCCGCTGAAAGGAGGAAGATGGGCTTGCCGGTGACAGTTGTGTAACGGCGCAGGCGAAGGCCGGCGGCAGCCGCCGTGAAGGGCGGACCGGAGGCCCCCTTGGACTGCGGCAGCTCGCTGCCGCTTTGGAGGGCGAGCCTTGGCGAGCGCGGGGGCGCGGAAAATTCCCCGGCAAGCCCCGGAAGGAAAAGCGGGAGCCCTGGACTGCGGCAGCTCGCTGCCGCTTTGGAAGGCGAGCCTTGGCGAGCGTGGGGGCTTGCCGCGCAGGGCGGTACGATTTCCTCGGCAAGCCTCGGAAAGAAAAGCGGCAGCGAGCTGCCGCAGTCCAGGGACGAGACGCTTTTCAACAGGAGGCTACCCGACATGGCCGGTGGTGCGTTTGAAATACTCGCAGTCCTTCGACAGCACCCGGATCGGCCGCGAGGGACGCCGCCGTAGAGCGTGTACTCGTCCACATACGCATGGGTCAGCAGCGACTTGGCGCCGAGGACGGAATAATTCGGAAGCGAGCTGCCGCCCAGCAGCACGCAGTCGGTGCCGACAAAGCAGTAGTCGCCGATGGTGACCGGCATGGAGGACTGGCGGCCCTTTTCGATGTCGATGCTGTGCGCCAGGATCTGCGAGCGGAATCCCGCGAAGGTGCTGAAACGCCCGATGCTGACGCGGTTGGTGCAGTCCACGATGTGCCGGTTTGTGATCGCCGAATGCTCGCCCAGGACCAATTCCGCGCGCCGGTCCGACTGGTGGAAGAAGTAGTCCGGCGAGTTCGTGGGAAAGCCGGTGATCCAGTTGCCCCGGCCGATCGAGGAGTGGGACTTCATGTGCACGAGGTCGAGATGCACGCACACCGTCAGGTGCCCGATGATGGTCTTTTCCTCCATGATGAGGTGCCGCGGGAACACGAAGCAGAACCCCATGCGCGCCGTCCTGTGAATGTCATAGCCGTAGAATGCCTTCAGCGCCCGCCGGCGCAGCGGCCACGGGAGGATGCAGACCAATGCACGGAGTAAAAAACCAAGGCTCATGATTGCGACGGGGATGCCGCGGCGGCTGCTCCCGCGGCACGAGTGATGTTCGCACCGCGGCGCAACCTCGTCGACGGTGATGGAAAGGATGCAGGCCTTCCTGTTTTCGACACACACGGTGAGTTCGCATCCCCGGCACGGAGTCTCGTGACAGAGGATCGCGTGGTGGTCGCCGTGCGGATGCCACTCGCCGGGCGGATTGCGCGCCGAGAAAATCGCGACGCATGGCACCCCCATCGTCGCCGCGAGATGCATGGGTCCGCTGTCATGGCAGACCATCACGGACGCGTTGCGGAGCACCGCCGCGCTCACCCGCGGCGAGGTCTCCCCGCAGAGGTTGGCCTTCGGCCCGCGCCACAGCGCCAGCATGCGTTCCGAGCGATCCTTTTCCTCCGCCACTCCGAATAGGACGAGTGGCAACCCGGGATGCGCAGCCGCGAGGCGCCGCGTCAGTTCCATCCAGTTCGGCTCCTCCCAGTCGTTCGCCTGGTGCTTGGTCCCGACGCTCGCTGCGAGAAATGGCGCGGCGACCCCGTGCTTCGCGAGCACGGCATCCGCCTCCGCGATCTCCGCCGGGGTGAGCCGCATGTCCCACCATTGCGGATCCTTCAGGTCCGCCGTGCCGAGGCTCTCCAGCGACTCCATGGTGCGCACGGTTTCGGACTTGTGGAGCACCGTCCCGGGAAGGGGCTCGCAGCGGAGCGTCCGCCGGGACATCGGGACACCGATCACCCTGCGAATGCCACAGGAGCGGAAGAACAGGTAATCCCGGATGCTCGCGAGCAGGCCGCCCTTGGGCTTTGCCAGATACACGAGGCCGTCGTAGCGCCCGGCCTTCAACTGCTTCCTCAGCTTCCACAGCTCGCGCACATCGCGCATCGATGAAGGATAGCTCAGCGTGTCATCGTAAAGACCGGTATTCCGGAGGATCCCCTCCATCGGCGCCGCCTTGGAGTTGATCGGGAAATTCGTGAGCAAGGTCAGATGCGCATCCGGAAACGCCTGCCGGACGAGGTGGAATGCCGGCAAGACGACCAGCGCATCGCCGAGGCTCCCGACGCGGTAAACGACCACGCGTTTCATCTTCCGGTCACGGGCGGTCATGTCCCTGGACTGCGGCAGCTCGCTGCCGCTTTGGAGGGCGAGCCTCGGCGAGCGCGGGAGCGGAGCGGGGATTTCCTCGGCAAGCCTCGGAACGAAAAGCGGCAGCAAGCTGCCGCAGTCCAGGGGAAGGCGAGCCTTGGCGAGCGTGGGAGGCGGCGAGATTTCCTCGGCAAGCCTCGGAACCAAAAGCGGCATCCTTGGACTGCGGCAGCTCGCTGCCGCTTTGGAAGGCGAGCCTTGGCGAGCGCGGGAGGAGCGGGGATTTCCTCGGCAAGCCTCGGAACGAAAAGCGGCAGCAAGCTGCCGCAGTCCAGGGAGGGCGAGCCTCGGCGAGCGTGGGAGGAGCGGAGATTTCCTCGGCAAGCCTCGGAACGGAAAGCGGCAGCGAGCTGCCGCAGTCCAAGGGCGGGCGAACGGATCATGTCGTCCGTTTCGAGGAGTGAAGCTGCTCCGCATACGCGGATCGCCCGCGGACCTTGGGAACCACCCGTGACTCCGCCTCGATCAAGGGGCTCATCCCATCCCCCGGCTCCTCCTCTTCCTTTGCCGCGGCGAGACAGAGCCCCGCGCCGAAAACGGCCCACCCGAGCGTCGCCGCCGCGCCGAGCTGGCCGTTGAGAACGTGGATCGCGCACATGCCGAAGATCAGCATCGCGAGCGGCTCTCCGCGGCGCAGGGCCGCGAGCGCCTTTCGGAAAAGATGCCAGACCACCAGGAGACGGAACAGAATGAAGGCCAGCCCGAGCACGAGCCCGACCTCTCCGATGACTCTCGGCCACTCCGACTCGCCGGCAAGAAAGCCCCGCGCGCCGGTCAGCAGCACCGCGCCCACATTCGTTCCCACCCCCAGGCCGAGGCCGAAAAATCCGTGCCTGCCAACGTCTCAAAAGCCTCCGTGAGGCTCGAAATCGTGCGATCAAAGATTCCCACCTTCAACCCCTCCGCCGATTCAAACCGCTCGCCAAGCACCCATACCCCTTCCCGGATTGTTCGCGAACTGGCGAACACGAGCACGACGACGAGCGCGACGAAAGCCAGCCACATCGAACCCTTGAAAAACTTCGGCTGAATCCACACGCAAAACGCACCGGCCGCGACCACCAGCACCACCGAAAGCGTCGTCGTGCGACTCGAGGAGAGCAGCGCGCTTCCGGCGACGGCAAACGACGCCGCCACCGCAAGATACCGGCCGTACACCTTGCCGCGCAGGAAGTGATGGACGAGAAACGCAGCCGTGAGACTCAGGAAGGTCGCGAGCCCGGTGTTGTAGGAAAAGAGACCGGCCGCGCGGACTTTCTGCACTCACCGACCCGACCCGCCTGCATCTGTCCGCCCACCCCTTCGCCCGTGCCTTTGTTCACCCAGGCTTCCGGTCCCGCACGGAACTGGGCCGCCACCAGCACAGCCATCGGCAAGGAAACGATGAGCAGCCATTTGCCCATTTTCTTCAAATCCTCCCGGCGAAGCGCATCCGCCATCAGGAAGACGAACGGAAAGTAGAAAAAGTTCGTCCGCGCGCCGTAGGCTGCGACGAGGAAATTGCCCCGGGTGAGCCCCGCCGTGTAGCCGACGACCGCGAGGCCGAAGGTCACCACGCCGAGCACAATGATCGAAGTGACAAACGCCATTCCGCGGGAAACGGGCCTCCTTCAGCGCGAAGAGATAGGCCATCAGCACCACGGGATCCTTCACGACGAGCAGCGCATTCGCCAGACCGGGAACCACCCACTTGCGGAGCGCCCCCTCAATAATCAGCAGCCAGAAATAGATCCAGATGCAGGTCCTCACGCTGCGGTATTTGTCGCGCTCCGCCTCCATGCCGGCAAAACTCCCCGCGGGCAGGGGGCCTGCCTGAATGGGAGATCGGGGTGTTGCCGGGTGCATGAGCGGCTTAAAGCACAAGTCGTGCCGTTTGCGACGAGTTCCGTCGAGAATGCGGTGCGGCACGTCCGGTGACGTTGGGACGGTGGAGCCCTTGGACTGCGGCAGCTCGCTGCCGCTTTGGAGGGCGAGCCTCGGCGAGCGCGGGGGAGTGGGGATTTCCTCGGCAAGCCTCGGAAGGAAAGCGGCAGCGAGCTGCCGCAGTCCAGGGCGCGTCACGGACGCCTTCGCCACCAGCGGGGCCAACGACCTCCACGAGACCGCCTCCGGTAATTTTCCCACGAACACCGCCGCGCGGTCTCGATGGCTGCGGCGCTCATCGCCTGGAGCCGCGGGCGATCGGACGGCGAGCAGTTCGAGTTTCTCCGCAATCGCCTCCGCCGAACGGATCGGAACGACGAAGCCGTCCACGCCGTCGGTCACGATGTCCGAGCCCGCCGCTGTTGCTCGTGGTGATGACCGGCAGGCCCTGCGACATCGCCTCCAGAATCACGAGCCCGAAGCCTTCAAACAGCGACGGGAACACGAACACATCGTGCTCGCTCATTTCGCGAAGCACCTCGGAGTGCGGCACGCGAACGTCACCCACCGGTGCCGCTTCACCGCCGCGTTCAGCGGTTCGCAATCCTCCGACGTTTTCCTGCCGATCAATGTCAGCGTCACTCCGCTTCCGAGCGCGGCGATGGCCTTCAGCACATACCCCAGCCCCTTGCGCTGCCCGAGCGAACCGACGAACAGCACCCGGAGCGGACGGTCGGACGGTCGGACGCTCGGACTGGCTCGCGGACGCGGGCCGGTCCGCCATAGGGGATCACATGGACCGGCGCGGTCACCCCGGGCGCGAGCTTCAGCGTCTCGCGCACGAAATTGCTCGGCACCACGATCGTCGAGGCCGTCCGCAATTCGTCGTCCTTGCGCTGCAGCTTCGCCTCGCTGTCCGCGAGCCCGTCGAGCGTCGGTGCCCATGCCGGCTCCCGCTCGCGCTCCTCGCGGAAAATCGCGTGGGCCGCGCGCCAGTACCCGATCGGCAGTTCGTACAACCGGTGAATCCCCATCTCCGAAGCCGCCCGGAACGTCTCCACCGCGCCGTCCTCATACGCATAAACCGCGGACGGCTTCAGCCGCGGCAGGACGCTGCGCGCCATGTGGCGGTCCATCGCCTTGAAGACCGAATCGATCGAAAATCGCGCCATCTCGCCGCGGAAGAGCGATCCGCATTTCAGCCGGATGGAAATCAGCCGCCCGAGTTCGCACCACGGCCGCGTGCGGATGAAAGGCCGCAGCGCGTCTGGAAACGACCGGCGGCGCAGTTCGGCGCGCACGGCCCGCGGCAGCAGCCGGTTCACGAAGCTCCGGTCGTTCCAGCTGATCGACGTCCACAGCTCGGCGAGCAGCCCCGCCTCCGCCATCGCGAGCGCGGCGTGGCGGGAGTTCTGGTTTCCGGTGGGATGGGAGAATGCAATCATGGCGCGATTCAGGAGCAGGGACGGTCAGGCTTTGCCATCGCCGATGTATTCCAGCCACTCCTTTGCCAGCGCGGCATTCGAATAGCGCCTGAGGTAAAATTGCTGGAGCCGCGCCTGATCGATCTCCCCGCGCGCGAGCGCCTCCATCATCGTGCGGACTCCGCCGAGGAACCTTCCCTGCTCGGGCACCACGATGCAGTCGGGATTGTCCGTCGCGTAGTCCGGGATGCCGCCGACGCCATTCGCGACGAAGGGCACCCCGCAAGCCATGGATTCCAGCAGCACGAGCGGCGCGCCTTCCGGGAAAACCGTCGGCAGCAGCGTCACATCGTAAGTCGCCAGCAAATCCGCATAGGCCTGCCCGCTGGGGTAGCGTCCCAGGCAGCGCACGCGATCCCCGATCCCGTTCGCTTTGACGAACGCCTCGATCTCCGCCTGCTCCGGCCCGGAGCCGTGGATGTCCAGCGTGCTCACCATGTCCTTCAGCGTGTCCCATTGCCGCACGAGCCAGAACGCCTGCTTGCCCTCGACCAGCCGGCTGAAGAACCCCGCGCGCGCCGTCCCGATCGGCACGGCCTTCCGCACCGCCACCGGAAGCGTCGCGGTGAGTTCCAGCGGCTCGGGAAATGCGGGGATTGCGGCGAGCTTCTTCCGCCACCGGAATTCGCGCGCGAACGTCTCCGCGACGCGCGGCGACTGCCCGATCACCTCGTCGAAAAACCGCCGCACCAGCCGGCGCGGATCCTTTTTTCCAAACGCCTCGCCCGACATCCCCTCGTAGAAAATCTTCCGCACCCGCGACGGCAGCGCCATCCCCAGCAGCCCGAAATGCCAGCTCAGCCCCGTGCCCAGCAGCACGTCCGGACGGAAACGCCGCACCGCGCGGACGAGCCGCACCAGCTCGCGCAGCTTCGCCCGGACGCCGGGCATCTCCGGCATGTACACGATCTGCGCGCCCGCGCGCACGAGGTCATCATTTTCGCCCGGCCTCACCGTCCCCGACGTGCCGGCATGCAGCACGGAGGAGATCACCATCACCTCCCACCCCGCGCCCAGGAATGTCCGCGCGAGCCCGCGCCCGTTCATCTGCATCCCGCCAGTCCCGGCGATCGTTGCAAAAAGCACCATTCTCATGCCGTCGGATCGTTTTCGGAAAACATCGCCGCAAACCGCGCCGCCACCACCGGCCAGTCGGACTCGCGCAGATACCACTCCCGCAGCGCGCACGCGCGCCGGGCGAATTCGCCAAGCTCCATCCGCTGCACCGCGGGCGCCACCTCCTCCGGACGGATGAGGTGCACAAACGGCCCGCCCGCACCCTTCATCCGCGACACGACCGCGCACGCATGCGCGGCGAACGCGGCGAACGTCCCCGATTTGGAAAAATCGTTCTCGTTGCTCTGCGTGAGGAAGAATCCCGCGCGCGACAAAACCGCCGACACCTGCGGCGCACCGAGCACGCCGTGCCGCACGACCGCATCCGCGGGCAGCGTGCGCGCGAGCAGCGCATCCGTTTCCGGCGAAAACTTTTCATCGGACGGCCCGATCACGTGCAGCCGTCCGAGCACTCCGGCCCTGTGCCATTCCGCCAGCTCCGCCGCGAAATGCCGCACCGTGAGCAATTGCGTGAGCGGCACGCCGAACACCACGAAGTCCCTCGCCTCCCGGCGCGCAAAGCTGCCGTCCGAATCGGGCGGCGCGGGAATGTTCGCGGGCACGGGCAGGCAGCGCACATCGCGGCGCCCGGTGATTTTTTCCAGCCGCGCCGCGTGCTCCCGCGTGTTCGTCGCGACCACATTTGCCGCGCGCGCGATCCGCGCAGTCACGCACCGCTCGATCCGTTCGAGAAAGTAATGTCGGGTCATCATCGGCAGCCGTGGCGAGACCTCGTGATGGAACGTGACCATCCGCGCATCCGGCTGCCGCCGCCGCCAGCGCGACAGCCCGCGCCACAGCCAGAGCGGGACGCCGAGCCGCTGAAACCCGCGGCTCGCGTAATGCACGATCACGCCCGCGCCCGGATACTCCGCCATCCGCGAGGCGAGGGCCGCCGCGCTCCCGCCGGTCTCGAAAATGTCCCCGCTCCCGAGGAGCCCGCGCGAAGCCTCCGCGCCGTCCACCACGAGATGCACAAACCGCGGCCCCGGCTCCGGCCAGCGCCGCGCCAGCTCCCAGCCGTACATCCCCACGCCGCACACCGCGGGCGGCAGCCGGGGCTCGATGGAAAGGATCGTGTCGGTCACTGGGGCTCGGGGTTCTGGATCGCCGTGCGATAGGCGGCCGCGATGGACTCCCAATCCGCGGTCGTGCCATACCATTCGAGCAGGTGCGCACCGCGCTCCCGCACCGCCTCCGCGCCCGCTTTTCCCCCGAGCAAATCCGACGGGTGCAGCACCCGGCGATGCGGCTCGCCCGTGAGCCCCGCCGCATTGTCCGCCACGATGGCCAGCCCGTGCGAAGCGTAGGCCATGAAGATTCCCGACTTCGTGAAACTCGCGGGCGTCTGCGCGAAGATGCCGAACTGCGTCCGCAGGAACAGCCGCGACAAATCCGCCGGCGGCAGCGGCCCGAGGATCTGGATGGCGTCCGCCGGCAGCGCGGAGGCGAGCAGGCACTTCTCCTCCGCGGCGAACGCATCGCCCTGGGAACTTCCCGCGACCGTCAGCGAACGGATGTGGCCCGCGGCGTGCAGCTTCGCCAGCCACGGCGCCATCGTCCTCAGCGCATTCACCCGGCTGCCCTGCCGGCCAAAAAGCACCCAGCTCCCCGGTTCGCGCGCCGCGGTTTCCGGGGCGGCGACCGGAACGATGTTCGACCCGATCGGCAGCACACGCAGCCGGCCGGCGGGAACCACATCCGCAAGCGATGCGCGGTAGCCTTCCGTGCTCGTGAAGACCTGATCGGCCACCGCCGCGAGCCGGCGCAGCGCGCGGCGATGAACCTGCTGAATGATCCAGTCCGGCTTCCACCACGCGCAGCGAACCCACAGCTCATGGGCCATCACCACCAGCCGCGCACCGCGCACACTCCGCCTCCATTCCCCGAGCGCGCGCAGCAGCCAGAGCGGACAGCACCGCCAGTGGAACCCGTACCCGACGTACTGCAGCACCACGCACGCGGCACCCAATTCCCGAAGCCGCGAAAGCAGCGCCGCACGATCCGCCGTGATTTGCTCCACCGGGAGACCCGGCACGGCAGCACGCGTCGCTTCGGCGCCCTCCATCACCAGCATCGTCGGCGGCGTCGCGAGGCGCAGATGCTCGATGAGCCGCATCGTATAGTCCCCCACCCCGCAAACCGCGGGCGGCAGCCGCGAAACGATGAACACCACCGCGTCATCGCGGGCTTGCTCATGCACTTTCGTTGGAGGCGTTTCGGGCATTCGGGGAAAATGGAACGCGGCTCCGTACTTGGACACGTCTTGCAAGTCCAGACACGACGATCACGAGCCCCGCTTCGCTTCGCCCCTGGACTGCGGCAGCTCGCTGCCGCTTTCCGTTCCGAGGCTCGCCGAGGAACTCCCATTTGGACGCGACCCGCCGAACTCCCCGCACCCCCGCACTCGCCGAGGCTCGCCCTCCAAAGCGGCAGCGAGCTGCCGCAGTCCATGGTGCCGCGGCACAAAACAGCGCAGGCATTTTTTCCTTGAACGCCACCGGGGGGATTTGCTGTTTCCCGCGGCCATGGGTGTGGGTGATCCGATTCCTCCGGCTCCGTTGGATGCGTGGCATCCGGTGTGCGGACAGTTTGCAGCGGTGGCCAAGGGGCTGCGCGAAGGATGGCTGCGCGCCGTGGATGGGCGGCTGGTGGCCTGCGAAGAGGCGCGCATGTCGCTGAAGGAGCTGTCCCGGCGCACCACCCCGGCGAATACAAACGGGAGCGCGGGCGTCACCGATGAGGGGTTGCGGCTGGCGGAGAACGCCCAGCACCGGCCCACGCTGGATTGCGCGGCGCGGCACGCCGAGGCGTTGGGATTATTCTTGGACGAACTGCTGTTCATGGCGCGGATTCAAAAAACGTGCCAGGCACCGGACTGAGGGCGCCAAAAGTACTTGGCTAGGGGGTTCGCGGTCCGCCGTGCTTTCATCCGCGCGTGCAAAGGCGCTTCTCCAGTCCGTCGATTTCGTTCCTGGTTGTTCCGAAGCCGTTCGTTGTTGCGAGCGCTTCGTTCAGTCACGGAACTGGATCGTTCAGTCACGGAACTGGATCGTTCAGTCACGGAACTGGATCGTTCAGTCGCGGAACTGGATCGTTCAGTCGCGGAACTGGATCGTTCAGTCGCGGAACTGGATCGTTCAGTCGCGGAACTGGATCGTTCAGTCGCGGAACTGGATCGTTCAGTCGCGGAACTGGATCGTTCAGTCGTGGAACTGAATCGTTCAGTCGCGGAACTGAATCGTTCAGTCGCGGAACTGAACCGTTCAGTCACGGAACTGGATCGTTCAGTCGCGGAACTGAATCGTTCAGTCGCGGAACTGAACCGTTCAGTCACGGAACTGGATCGTTCAGTCGCGGAACTGGATCGTTCAGTCACGGAACTGGATCGTTCAGTCGCGGCGCCGAACCGTTCAGTGGTGGAGCGGGAACATCCGTACGAGGCCCTCAAGCATCCGCTTCCGCGGCAGGGCGATATGCATTTTTTGAAAACCCCGCCGGTGCACGGTTCCCATGGACCGACCGGGAATGCGGAGGGCCCATCCGCAGAGGCCGGCGATTCGGTGATGCCGGACGACCGCGATCCTGCGAATCGGTGAAGATCAGATTCCCGCAACCCAAGCCGAGGAGGGCGGCCTGATGGCCCTGTGGAACGACGGCGGCCTGTGGAACACAGGAATGCTTTGGGGTCCGGCAATTCCGCCGGCACCCAATAACCCAACCAAGACCAAACCCAAAAACAAACCCACCATGAAACGACAACCCTACTTCCCCAAGAGAATCGCCGAACGCCCCGACTGGTTCGGCACCTTCGCCACCGAGCTGGTGGCGGCCAATGCGATCCTCGGCCTGCCTGCGGCCTCGGTGACTGACGGCGTGGCCGATGCCCGCTATCTGGAATACGTCACCGGCGCGTGGCTGAACGCCACACGGGAATTCGGCCCCGCCTGCACGTCGGCGATCGACTCGCTCTTCGACGGCCCGGGACCCGATCCGTTTGTGCTGCCGGCCTTCAATGCGCCGGCCCTCCCTGCGGGAGTCACCGCAGTCGGCGCAGGTGCCCTCACGCGCATCTTCGCGCTCGTGCAGATCATCAAGCAGCAGCCCACCTACACCGAGGCCATCGGCCTCCAGCTCGGCATCGTGGGCTCGGCGGACACGGCGGAGAATCCCGTGCCCACCTTCACGCTCAAGGTGGAGCGCGGCGAGACGACCGAGGTGGTGAAAATCAACTTCCGCAAGTATGGCCGGCCCGGCGTGGCCATCTACAGCCGACGCGGCGGCGGCGCATGGGAGCTCCTGGCCATCGACCTCAACAGCCCCTACCTCGACGAGCGCCCGCTCCTCGTTCCCACCCAGCCCGAGACCCGCGAATACCGGCTGCAATACTACGAGGCCGACGCCCCCGTCGGTGACTTACACCGCCATCGCCAGCGTCTCCGTAGCGCCGTGATTCCAGACGGGGAGACGGGGGACTTTGAGACTTTGAGACTTTGAGACTCGGAGTCTCCCGTCTCCCCGTCTCCCCGTCTCCCCGTCTCCCCGTCTCCCCGTCTCCCTATAGGATCCACTTCTCCGAGTTTACCATCATGGAAACCAGCATGCGGATAATAGCCTCGTATTCCTCGTTTAGGACGGATGCCTTTTCACCCGGCAGGTATCCGCATGAGACGGCGAATTGCAGCCAAGTCTGCGTCTCGGCGGCTTCCGATTCCGCGTCACTGAGTTTGCTGATGAACGCGGCTTCGTATCGCCGCTTGCGCCACGCCTCGCTGATGTTGGCCGCAACGGACCGCGAGGAACGGCGGATCTGGTCGGTAAGCGAATATGTCTCTGCCTTGGGAAACGTCTTCGAAATCTCGAAGACCTGCATCGCAGCCGCGAACGCCCGGCGAAAAACGTCCAGCTCCGTGTGCCGGGTAATCTTCATCGCATTTTCATAGCACCACCGCTCCCCGTCTCCAAGTCTCCTCTCCTCCCACTCTCCCAGTCTCCTCCTCCCCCAGTCTCCAAGTCTCCTCCTCTCCCACTCTCCTCCCCTCCCACTCTCCTCCCCTCCAAGTCTCCTCCTCTCCCAGTCTCCTCCCCTCCAAGTCTCCTCCTCTCCAAGTCTCCCCCTCTCCAAGTCTCCCCCTCTCCAAGTCTCCCCCCTCCAAGTCTCCTCCTCTCCAAGTCTCCTCCTCTCCAAGTCTCCTCCCCCTCCCCATGCCCTACGACCCCTCCCTCCCTCAGGAAAACACCCCCGTGGATGCCGCGCAGATGCGCGGTCAGCTCAACGGGCTCAAGGAACTCATCGACGCCGTACCTGCCGGGCCGCCGGGGTTACCCGGACTGCCGGGGGCGCCGGGGGTGCAGGGACCGCCGTTTGCCAATGCGGTGGTGGAGGCGGTGACCACGGTGCCCGCGGGTGGGGCGGCGACGGTGTCGGTGTTCTTCGACGGGACGGATGTCCATTTGCCTTTGGCATCCCGCAGGCAGCGAGGGCGTCCCCGGCCCGGAAGGCCGCCAGGCCCGCAAGGCCCGCAAGGCCCGCCCTTTGCCAATGCGACCATCGACAGCGTGGGCACGCTGAATCCCGGGGACAATGCGACGGTGTCGGTCTTCTTCGACGGGAACACGGTGCACTTCAGCTTCGGCATCCCGCGCGGCGCGCAGGGCGAGCAAGGCATCCAGGGTCCGCCCGGCGAAGTGACGAATGCCGCACTGGCCGGTGCCATCGCGGGCACCGCGCAGAATCCGAACGGCATCGCGCCCTTCGGCGGGAGCTTCAGCGACCCTCCCACGCAGGCCGAGCTGATGGCGTTCGCGGCGTACGTGGAGACGCTCCGCTCGGCGCTCGTGCGCTAGGCGGGGAAGACGGTGGGACGGTGGGACGGCGGGACGGTGGGGACGGTGGGACGGTGGGACGGTGGGACGGTGGGACGGTGGGGACCGTGGGAC
This sequence comes from uncultured Verrucomicrobiae bacterium, assembly GCA_963769025.1. Taxonomy (GTDB): domain Bacteria; phylum Verrucomicrobiota; class Verrucomicrobiia; order Chthoniobacterales; family Chthoniobacteraceae; genus SXWH01. The sequence continues at coordinate 19,498 of CAVYKI010000013.1, read as the reverse complement.
CGTCCGACCGCCCGACCGCCCGACCGCCCGACCGCCCGAGCGTTACCGCGGCTTGCCGGGGAATTCCCATTTGAACGTGACCTGCCGGACTCCCCGCACCCCCGCACTCGCCAAGGCTCGCCGCTCCAAAGCGGCAGCGAGCTGCCGCAGTCCAGGGCCTCAGACCCACGCGTGCCACTCTTCGTCCCCAAACGCTGCACCGTTGTAGCCGTGCTTCCGCAGGAATTCGGGCGCATTTGTTCCGGCACACTCGTTACGACCTCATCCGGGTGCGGCATCCTTCACGCCCAATTTTGCGAACAGGTCAGACAGGGCGCTTGAACAGAACCGCCATGGATGTGTGCAGCCTGCGTCGCAACGGTCCCGGCAACACCTCTGTAAGCCACTCAAACGAGTCCACCAATGACCGTGGAAGAAACTTCAGAAGCCGTTCTGTCTTCACATGCCCGTGTGTCAGAAAATTCGTGGAAAGGCGGAGTTGCTCGACCTCCAAACCGGCCTTCGCGGCCAGGCCGGCGATTTCATCCACATGGAGGAGAAAAATATGATCTTCGCCGTTCGGTCCGAACTGCACGGCTTCAAACTGGCTCGGGTCCGCACATTCGGAAAATTTGGGCAGTGAATTCCTGAAGTAACCCCCGTTCGGGGTGGTCATCACGACATGGCCGCCCGGTTTGACAAGCCGTCCGATCTTTTGCAGGAACTCATCCGGATGAGCGACGTGCTCGATGATCTCCGTGATGAGAACGAAGTCGAAATGCCCCTCGAAACCGAGATCGAACACGTTGCCAAGGGCAAACTCGATTTCGCCGCGTTCATGCTTCAGCCGCACGTAGTCCGCGAGGTCGCTGCGAAGGTCGTTCCATGTGACGCGGTAGCCCATCTCCGCAAGGCGCAGCGAAAAGTTTCCCTGCGCCGCCGCCACGTCGAGAACCGTCGCGGGCGGGCGCGCGACGCGCTGAATCAGATCCAGCGTCTCGCGTATCCGGCGCTGGTAGGCATAGACATAGCCGTAATAGCGCACCTCGCCGAACACCTCTTCCAAGTCATACCGATGCGAGAGCTTCCATGATTCGGGCCAGCTTTCGCGGTATTCAGGTTTGTGCATCGCTGGAAAATGGCATTGGCGCTGGCAGAAAACGCGGCTGGCCCATCAGGATCAATCACCAAAACAAGCGGCCATAATCAGTCTCGTAGAGGAGCTCCGAGTTTCGCAAACCGATCTTCCGGGCGGGGCATCCCGCGACGATTTCAAAGGGCGCAACGTCCTTTGTGACCACGGCTCCCGCTGCCACCACGGCACCCTTTCCGATGGTGACGCCCTGCAAAATCATCGCCCGCGTCCCGATGAACGCGTAGTCGCGGACATGCACCGGGCGATTCCGTCCGGCAAAGGCGGGGCTGGCGGGATCGTGGTCGGCCGTAAGGATGCACACCTCCGCGGATATCGATACGTTTTCACCGATCTCAATGCCGCCCCGCGTGTCGAGCCGACACTTCTGATTCACCACGCTGTGATTGCCCATCTTCAGCCCGCCTCTCGTATCGAACCACGCATCCATGAAGATGTAAGTGTGATGCCCGATTTCGAAATGCATCACACGTCGGTAGAAGAATAGCCGCAACCGGTGGCTTGGAATGCGCGAAACAATGCGATTGCAGACGTAGAGAAGCGCCTCGCCCCGTACGCGACGGAAGAGAGCACTCATGATGAGGTTCCTCCCGTGCCCGCGCCAACAGCCGGTTGGGCCGCGCTCTCGCTCCCCTGGATAGTGCCCCAGAACTCCCGCCGCTGATCTTCAATCACGAATCGCCGCCGCGCGAGCCCCAGAGCACCCGCGACGCGCGCACCTGCACTTGCCGGGTTTGCAATCGCCTCGCGAAGCGTGGCGGCCACCGACTCCGGGTCGGGACTGTCCGAGGTGAATGCGGCCGCGTTTTCCGAAAGCAATTCCCACGCGGCGGCTTCACGGGGCCCATGGTAGAGGATCGGGATGCCGCTGCCGAGGTAGGTGATCATCTTCGTCGAAAGACTGTAGCGCACGAAGCAAGCATCCTCCGCGCCAAACGGAAGCGGCATGTAGAGCAGATCTGCATCATGCATGTCCGCCTCGACATCGGCCTCGCTCCCGAATGGCAGGACACGGACTCCCGTGAACCCTGACAGCACTGATTGCCGGATGCCGCCGCAGCGAAGCGTTGCGGAGATCTCCACGCCCGGATTCTCCGCCCGCAGGATCTCCATCGCGCTCGAGGAGCGCGGAGAGGTTCGGCTCGTAGCGGATATGGAAGAGCCCCATGAAATAGATGCGCAGCTTGCCGGGCTCGCGCGGACGCGGCTCTGAAAGCCGTTCCAGCCCGTCGGTGATCACCTTCGTATTCCCGCGTGCCGTACCGCCTGTCGTACTCGCGCCCGAGCTGCTCCGAAATGACGAAGCGTGCGTCGGCCTCACGCCAGATTTCCGGCATTGCCTCCATGCCCGCCCGCCCGGCGGGGTGTCTTCCGACAGACAAAGTGACATCGTCGTGGACGTTGAAGAAAAACTTCAGCCCCAGCCGGCGGGCAACCTTGTAGCCGTGGCACGAAGTCGAGTCCGTGGGGAATCGAATGGATCGCGGTTGCGCCGAGTCGCCGGCACGCGGCGTCGAGCTTCCGCTCAAACCCGCGCGCAAAAAACGGCTCGACCCGGTTGCACCACCCACTGAACCGCGTCCGCTCCAGCCTTCCGAAACCGCGGACGGGTGGGAAGATGGATCTCCTCGCCGAATGCCGCCCGGGGCGGCGCCTCCGGCGACGAGCAGATGCTCGTCCACGGCACCGGCGCGTCCTTCAGCAACGCGCGCAAGATGCGCGATCCGCCGCCCGGTGCGCTGATTCCAAACGGCTGGAGAAAGACGACGTGCATCCGCTCAGACGCCGCGCTGTTTCCAGCTCTCGCAGGTTTCCGTGAAGATGTCCGCGAGGCTCTTGGTGATGGACCACGCGGGGTAGTGCGCCTTCATCTTCGAGAGGTCGCTGATGTAGCAGATGTGGTCGCCTTCGCGGTTCTTGTCCACGTAGTCGTAGTCCATCTTCTTGCCGGTGATGGACTCCGACGAGCGCGAACGCCTCGAGGATGGAGCAGCTGTTGCCGCGTCCGCCGCCGAGATTGTAGACCTCGCCGCTGCGCGGGGCCGCGATGAACGCCTCGATGAACTGCGCGACGTCGAACGAGTGGATGTTGTCGCGCACCTGCTTGCCCTTGTAGCCGAAGACCGTGTAGCGCCGGCCTTCGAGATTGCACTGCACGAGGTAGCTCAGGAAGCCGTGCAGCTCGCACGCCGGAGTGGTTCGGCCCGGTGAGGCAGCCGCCGCGCAGGCAGCAGGTCGTGCATGCCGAAGTAGCGGCCGTATTCCTGCACCATGATGTCGGCGGCGACCTTCGACGCGCCGAAGAGCGAGTGCTTCGACTGGTCGATGCGGAAGTCCTCGCGGATGCCGTCGGTCGTAACGCGCGGTCGGCGTAGTCCCAGCGCGTGTCGAGCTCGCGCAGCGCGATCTCGTTCGGCGCGTCGCCGTACACCTTGTTCGTGGACATGTGGACGAACGGCGACTCCGGGCATGCCTGCCGCGTGGCTTCGAGCAGGTTCAGCGTGCCGACGGCGTTGGTGTCGAAGTCGTCGAACGGAATCGCCGCCGCGCGGTCGTGGCTCGGCTGCGCGGCGGTGTGGACGATCGCATCGGGCCGCACCGTCCGGAGCAGTTCGAGGACGCCTGCGCGGTCGCGGATGTCGAGTTCGTGATGCGCGAATCCCGGGACGCTCTCCTCCAGCCGGCGCTGGTTCCAGCGCGTGTCGCCCTGCGGCCCGAAGAACGCCGCGCGCTGGTTGTTGTCCACGCCGTGGATCTGCCAGCCGAGCTTCGCAAAGTGGACGCAGACTTCGGAGCCGATGAGCCCGGACGAGCCGGTGACGAGGAGCTTTTTCATGGTGCGCGGAAAATCGTCACAGGCTCAGGCGGAAGGCCGAGTTGGGGGTCCCAAGCTTTCTCGAAGATGACCACGACGTGATCCTTCGATGCCGTGAAAGGCGGCGGGATTTTCCACTCCGCGCAGCGCCGCAGTCCGGGAAGATTGCGCAGCAGTTGGGCAGCGAGAGAGTCCGGCGATTGATGGAGACAAGAGTAGATCGAGTGGCGGAGGTGTTCGGGCGGCCTTGTGGAGAAGGCCGACATCGTAGTGACTACACTCATGCCACTGTGCGATGCGAAGCCCAAACTTGCGCGCGGCGAACTCGCAATACTTCCGCGTCAGCATCGCGACGTGCTGGATGTTGCGGAAGTACCAGAAGTTCGGCAGGTCCACGCGGCACGCGCGGCTGTCGGCATTGCCAGTGGCGATCACGAGCGAGCCGCCGGGTTCTCACGACGGCGAAGCAGGGCTTCGAGGAGCCCCGTCGGCTTCTCGATGTGCTCAAAGACGTCCATCATCACGCAGCGCATCCACCGAGCCTGCGTGCGCGGCCAGGTCATCCCATTTCCCCACCATGCGGATGCCTCGCGCGGCCCCCTTCGCCGCAGCCTCCTGGTTGATTTCAAAGACGTGGAGTTCGAGCCCGCGCGGTGCCTGCGCCAGCAGACGTCCGGTGCTGCATCCGAAGTCGAGCACCTTGCTCCCCGGCGGCAGCGTTTGGAGAACCCGGAGGACCGGGCGCTCGACGTCGGATACGTCTCGGATGCCTCCCAGGTCGAAAACTCGCAAGTCGCCGTAGTAACGCGAGACATTGCTCCTCGGTCAGGATTGAATCCTTGAAAACGAGCCCGCAATCCGCACAGCGCAGGATGCGATGATTCGTTCTGCCGGAACACGCCGAGCGCGTCCCGGCGCGTCACAGACGCTTTGCCGATGCCCGGGACGGCTTCACGTAATCGGCTTCCGCAGCCGGTGCAGACATTCGCGCCGGTCTGGCGGCACTGAAGTTTCATTCGCTCATGCGGCATCGCCTTGCTCCTTGGTCGAAAAGCCGCACGATCCCCCACGCCACCTGGACGAGCAGCGTCGCGAGCGAACTGAAGACGGAAAAGACGATGACGCTCCGGGTCGTGCTGAGGTCCATCAATGCGAACCCGATGATTTGCGTCGCGAGGACGGAGCCGATGTAGGTCCAGACGCCCCATGTGAAAATCCACTTCCGCGCGCTGTGCATCGTGAACATCACGCCGGTGACGTAGCCGATGCAGGAGGAGGTCATCATCCACGCGAGTTCGCCGCGCAGGTGCTCGTACTTGGGGCCGAGCAGCCAGAGATAGACACCTGGAAAAACGAGCGCGCTTCCGATGAGGACGCCGGAAATCAGCAACGAGCCCGCAACCACCTGGCAATACCGGCGGAGCAGCAGCAGCCGCGAAATGCGTGCGATGGCCGGCGCGATGATGACGCCATTGAACGCCGCGAGCATGACGAACAACTGGCCGATGCGCCCGAGCGCACCGACCTCCGCGATGCTGTGCCCTTTCCCAAACCACGAGATGAGGTAGATGCTGATCTGCCCCTGCAGCGCGAAGAAGATGGTGCTCGGCATCAGCGGGCGGATGTAGCGCAGGACCTCGCGGTTCTTTGCCGGATCGCTCTCGCGCGGCTCCTCGATGTGCCGGGCCGCGTGCCGGCGGTAGAACCATCCCTGCGCGACGGTGTAAAGCGCGCTGAGCCAGACCGAGGCCATCGCGGTGAGCAGCGTGACGAGGTAAAGGACAAGCGCTGATCGCAAGCCGGGCGGCGCTCAGGAGGGTCGGCGTGCGGTAGTACAGCGCGAGGTCCTGATGGATCAAAAGCGGGACCGAGTAGTAGCTGGCCCAGCTTTGAAAATACAGGCTCACGAGAATCGCGCCGAGCAGACCGGCGGTGAGCGCCATTCCCCATCCCTGCCGGAAGGTGAGCACCGGGAACGCCACGAGGATGACCGGGAGAAGGATCAGAAAAAAACGGTTCCGGTAATGTCGCGTGGAGCGGATGTAGCCGCCGACCACCTGCGGCTCCGTCCTTCCCGCGAGCAGCGCGACGATGGAACTGCCGAGCCCGAGTTCCACCAGCACGCCCACCGTTCCCTGAAATCCCGTCACGAGGCTGTACACCGCGTAGTCGTTCACCGTCAGCCAGCGCACCAGCAGGAAGCCGGTCGCGAGATTCAACACCTGCACCAGCCCCTGCCCGACAAAAAACGCCGTCAGCCGCCCGGCCCACCGCCGGAGCCGCGAGACCTCGGGAGGTGCGGGGGCGGCGGTGATGGGTTCGTCGGGCATTGCGGCGGGAAGCGCGGGAAGCTAGGGGCGGGCCACCGGGATGGAAACTGCGAAGTGCAGTGCCGACCGCGTCATCTCAACCCCTCATTCGACGCGAGCGAGGCTTCGGGTTGGCCTCCCTGGACTGCGGCAGCTTGCTGCCGCTTTGGCCTTCGAGGCTTGCCGAGAATGGGCCGGTGTCGATTCGATACCCCGCCGCACTCGTCAAGGCTCGCCGACCACAAAGCGGCGGCGAGCCGCCGCAGTCCAGGGGCTCCGCCGTCAGTTCCCGAACAGCAGGTCGAGGACGCCGGTCGCTCCTTTTTTCACGGTGTCCACGGCGCCGCCGACGGCCTGGGTGGCGGTGGATTCGACTTTCTCGATGACGGCACCCTGTGCGGCGGCGAAGAGGCGGGCGGAGAGATCCTCGCGCGGGGAACGCACGGGGCCGATGACGCGCATGGTGGTCCACGCGTAGCCGTCGCGGACGGCGCTGAAGACCTTTTCCTGCGAGCCGGGGAGCCATTGCAGCGGGCCGGGCGTGATGCCGAGTTCGAACGTGCCGTCGATCTCGCCGTTGCGGACGGTGAAGGCGCCTTTCACCAAAATGAGGCGTTCGCTTTCCACGACGAGATTCGTGATGTGCAGGCCGTCGCGGTCGTAGCGGTAGTCGCCGCGGACCTGGTTCAGCACGAGGCGGCGGAAGCGGTCGGTCTTCGTGAAGTCGGCGATCTTGTTCAGCACGGGCAGGGTCTCGAGGACGCCCTGCGCGAGCTCGGCGTGGCCGCTGATGACGGGCGCCGAGGATGGCCCGTCGCGCAGCGAAATCTGCACGCGGCCGTCGCCATTCACGCGGCCGTGCAGCCGTGCGCGCCAGTCCTCGGGAAGCAGCGGCGTGACGTTCATCCCGGCGACCTTGAACTGCAGATCGACCTTCTCCTTTTCCGTGACCTCGCCGGTGACGCTGATCTCGCCGCCCTCGGAGCGCAGCCGCGCGTCCTGGACGAAAAGCGACGGCTCCTTGTGGACGACGCGCAGCGCGACGATGTCCATGTCCGGCAGCCCCTCCTGCTTGGCGCGGCCGCCGTCGCCGGTGATCTGCCATCCGCCCTCGACGGGCTTGCCGACGACGCCGAGCCCGGTCACGGCGCCGCCCTCCCACGCGAAGCGCAGCTCGCGCACGGCGATGCGCCCGATGGCCGTCATCTTGCCGCGTTTCTCCGGGCGAGGAATCGTGAGCGGGAGGCGGTTCTCGAAGAAGTTCACGTCCACGCGCTGCACGTCCACGCTCTCGACGCGGAATTTTTTGTCGCCGAAAATCATCCGCCAGACGCTCGGCAGCCGGAACTCGCCGCGGACGTTCTCGACCTTGATGTCGGAAAATTTCGCGTCGCGCGCGCCGTCGCCCTGCAGCCCGTCGCAGTAGAATTCCGAGGTGTCGATGCGGATGGGCGCGATGTCCACCTGCGCCTGGAGGTGCTCGGCGGTGCGCTCGCGGATCTGTTTCCGGAACTCGGGGCTGCGCAGGTAGGAATTCACCCAGCCCTTCACCGCCATCACGCCGACCAGCGCGAGCACCAGGAGGATGCCGCCGGTCCACGCGAGGACCTTCAGCCAGCGGGCGGATGCGGAACGGTTGCTCGTGCGGAGGGGCATGGCGGGATGCGAAATGAACGAGGGTGGCTTGCAAAGGAAGCACGTTTTGCGCATTTGGCAGCGCGCGATTTCTCCCCCGACCAGACCCGAACCCCTCCCGACCAGTGCTCGAACTCAAAGACGTCTCGCTTTCCATCCACAGCGCCGGGGAGGAGCAGTTCCTCCTCTCGCAAATCACGGCGCATCTTCCGCACGGGCACTTCGCGGCGATCATCGGGCCGTCGGGCTGCGGGAAGAGCACGCTGCTCAAGGTCGTCGCGGGCATCAGGGAACACACGGCGGGCGTGATTCACTGGCAGGGGCGCGACGTGGTCGCCGAGGACGATCTCGACCCGCACGAGATCGGCTACGTGCCGCAATTCAGCATCGCGCACGAGCTGCTCACGGTGGACGAATGCGTGGAGGGTGCGCTGCGGCTGCGCGTCGCCGACCAGAGCGCGGAGCAGCTCGACGGGCGCATCGACAAGGTGCTCGCCGACACCGGCCTCACCGAGATCCGCGACCGGCGCGTGAAGCTGCTCTCGGGCGGGCAAAAGCGGCGGCTCGCGATGGCGATGGAGATGGTGAGCTCCCCTTCCCTGCTGCTCTGCGACGAGGTGACGAGCGGGCTCGATCCGAAGAGCGAGGACGAGATCGTCCACCTCATGCACGACCTTTCGCGGAGCGACCAGCGCATCGTGCTGAGCGTCACGCACAGCCTGCAGCACGTCACGATGTACGACAGCGTGATCGTCCTTTACCAGGGCCACCTCGTGTATCACGGCGGGCCGCAATTCCTCGCGCACTACTTCGGCATCACGAACCCGACGGACCTCTACCCGCGCCTCGCGCAGCGGAAGGCCGGCGAATGGCACCGCTCGTGGGAGAAGTACCGCGCGTCGTACTACGAGCAGAGCAGGCTCCCGGCGATCACCGCGCCCGCGGATCCCGCGGCGGAAAAGCCCGCGCCGAGCGAGGAGGAGGAACTCGCGCGGCTGCGCAGGATCGTCGAGGAGCAGGACAAGTCCGCCGGCAAGGGCGTGGCCGCGGCCGGCGAGGTGAAAAGGCAGGTGGCGATCGTGCCGGGTGTCTTCACGCAGTTCGGAGTGCTGCTCGCGCGGCGGTGGACGCTTTTCTTCCGCGATCGCGGGCAGGTGATCCTCCAGCTCGCGCTGCTCTTCGGCTTTCCGTGCCTCGTGGTGATCTTCGCCCTCGACGGCCTGCCGCAGGTGAAGGGCCTCGTCGCCGACGGCGGCGCAAATCTCCTCGAACGCGCGCGGCAGGAAGCCGTCGCGCTCCGGCAAATCGCGAACACGGGCACGCTCGTCAGCGGGCTCATCATGTTCCAGGTGATCCTCCTCGCGCTGATGGGCTCGAACAACTCCGCGCGCGAAGTCGCCGGCGAGCGGAACCTTTTTGAAAAGGAGAAGTTCGCCGGGCTCAGCCCGCTCGCCTACGTCGCGAGCAAGGTGACCTTCCTCGGCGCGCTCGTGCTCGCGCAGTCGCTGTGGATGACGATCTTCGTGAACATGTTCGTCGGCTTCCAGGGCGACTTCGCGGCGCAGGCCACGAGTCTCTTCCTCGTGAATGCGGCCATCACGTCGGTCTGCCTCGGCATTTCCTCGTGGATGAAATCCGCCGAGCAATCCTCGCTGCTCTCCATCTACCTCGTCGGCTTCCAGCTCCCGCTCAGCGGCGCGGTGCTCGCGCTTCCGAAGTTCCTCGCGGCGGGCACGCAGGTCTTCATCGCGAGCTATTACGGATGGAGCGGCTTCATCCGCTCGATGGAAAACACGCGCTATTACGACGCGATCAAGCAAATCGCACAGACCGAGCCCGCGAGCGGTTTCCTGAGCGTCTGGGTGCTGGTCGCGCATGTCGTCATCGGGCTCTTCCTCGCCTACACCGGCTGCAAGAACTCGCGCTGGGAGTAGCAGGCATCGGAGTTTTCCGGCCGCAATTCCGCTTTGCCATCCGCGCCGCGCGGGGTTACCGGCATTGGCATGAAACGGTTTCTCAAGACGGCGGCCGCTTTCGTGGCCCTCTCCGCCGCAGCAGTGGCGGCGGATGCAATCGACTCATTCCGCTCGTGGACTTCCGTGGACATCCCAAGCCTCCACGATCTCGCGAAGGGAAAAATCGCGACCCACACCAACGCCTCGATGAACCTCGCCCGGGGCATGTCCACCCAGGCCGTGTTCCTCGTGAATGCGCCGATGGAAAACACCTGCCAGGCGCTGCTGAAATTCAACGCGTCGCGGCACCCGGAGCTCGATGTTTCCCAACACCACGTCTTCCACGGCGAGGGCGATTCCGGCTTCGACAAGCTCCAGCTGAATCCCAAGGTGTCCGCCGCCGCCGCGACCATCCGCGCCATGGGCGACGCCAGCGCCCTCCAGCTCGCGAAAGGTGAAGTGGCGCTGATGCCCAGGCAGCGCACAGCCGAGGCGGCGCAGCAGTTTCTCGCCGGCGTGCTCCGCGCGCGATGGACGCGATTTTCCAAGGCCGGCGACTTCGGCAGCATCGGGACCTACGACGCCGGCAGCGAAATGCGGACGCTGCTGGGCGAGGAGGGCAAGGTGACAAGACATTTCGGTGCACTGCTCGCGCCGATCACCGCCAAGGCCGCGCCGGGATCGCCGAAATATGTGTACTGGGATCTCTCGACCGTGGACAAAAAGGCCGCCGTGCAGCTCGGTGCCGTGTACGTCGCGGAGACGCCGGAGCGCCGCCAGGTCCTCGACGTCACCTACTATTCCTCGTACGGCTACCTCGTCGCCGTCACGCTCTATGAGATGCTCCCCGTCACCATCGACGGAAAGGCCCAGACGCTCGTGTGGCAGGGCAGCCTCGTGAGCGCCACCGGCCTCGAGGGTGGCATGGGCATCAAGCGCAAGATCGGCTCGCGCATGATGATATCCGACGTGGAAAAATGGATCCGCATCTTCCGCGCGGAAGCGCAAGGCGGGCGCTGAGTCGTCCGCGCACGAAACGATCCCGAGGACCAGGGAGTCCGGTTTTGACGCCGCGAGCGGGCGTGGTTTAGCTCACGCAATGGCCGAATCCCAACCCGTGGCAGTTAACGGCATCATTCTGCTCGTCCTTGCGATGATCATCCTGCCGTGGCTGTTCAGGAAACTCTTCCTCTAGAGCGGTTCACTTCATTTCGTAGCCGCCGAGGGAACGAGGCGGGCACGCTTTCCCTCTGGAGCAGGCATCTTCAAAGTGCCCGCCTCCTGCCGTCGGCGGCTACAGTGCGGGCGGTGACGGCCGGCCGCCTTCACCCGCGCCGCTCAGCTCGCGAAAATCTTGTCCGTGCGTTCGGCGAGGAATTTCAGGCGCTCGGCGTCGCCGCCGCGGACTTCGAGGATGCCCCAGCCTTCGTAGGCGATCTCGTCGAGCGCCTTCATCACGGCGGGCCAGTCGTTGTCGCCTTCCATGAGCTCGACGCCGAAGCCCGCGCCCGGGCCCTTTTCGTCGCGCAGCTTCCGGCTGTATTCCTTGATATGAAGATTGATGACGTGCTTTTTCCCAAGCGTGCGGACCCAGTGCTCGGGCCAGCCGAAGGTGACGCAGTTGCCGACATCGAAATGCCAGCCGACCCACGGGCTGTTGATCTCCTCGAGGAAGCGCTTTGCGGCGACGGGCTCGTTGATGAAACGGTTCCACACATTCTCCACCGCGATGGCGCATTTGCTTTTCTCCGCGGTCTCGATGCAGCGCCTGATGCCCTCGATGGAGCGCGCCCAGCACTGCTCGTAGGTCACGTCCTTCTCGACGGTGCCGGGGACGAGCAGCACGCGGTCGCAGCCGATTTCGCCGCCCTGCTTGAGCGCGAAGTTGAGCCCGTTCACGGTGCGCTCGCGCTTCGCCGGATCGGGTGAACTGAGCGGATTGCTCCAGTGCGGCGTGCAGATGATGCCCGCGACTGCGAGTCCGCTCGCGGCTTTGGCCTCGATGATCTGATCGGTCGTGAGTTCGCCCGGGAGGTTCAGCTCGATGCCGTCGAAGCCCGCATCGCGGATCGCCTTGAACTTGTCATTAATGCTGCCCTTCACGCCGCCGGCCATGCCGAGGTTCACGGCCTTCTTCAGATGCGGGCGTTTCTTCGCTTCCTGCGCGCGGGAAAAGACGGCGCTGGCTGCGAATGCGGTGGTGGTGGCGAGGAACGTGCGGCGGTTCATGGTTGGGCGGTTTGTTTCGGGGGGGTGGAGGAGAGGGCCTTTGCGGTGGCGTCGGGCGGCAGCGCGAGCAGGCGCTTGGATTCGGTGAGCAGCCACTTCGCCTGCGTGAACGGCTGGAAGGAAATGTCCTGCCAGCGGACGAGGCCGTTCGCATCGATGAGGAACGTGCCGTGGAGCGGCATCGCCTCGAAGTCGTCGAAGGCGCGGAAAGCCTTGAAGGTCGCGAGCGATTCGTCCGCGAGGATCGGGAATGGGAACCCCGCGTCCTCCTTCGCGAGCGCGTACGTCTTGTGCAGCTCCTCGGACCGCTCGGTGCCGATGGCGATGAGGTCGATGCCCGCGTCGGCGAATTCCTTCGCGACCGGGCCGAAGGTGTTCAGCTGCTCGATGCAGTGCGAGCAGCCGCTGCCGAGGTAAAAGAGCACGACGACCGGCCTGCCCTTGAACTCGCTGAAGAGCCGCGTCTCGCCGGTATGATCGGGAAGGCTCCAGTCCGGCGCGGGGTACGGATGCCAGCGGAACGGCCCGAGGCTCGCGAGGTCCGGGCGCTTCCCGCTGTCCGCGGGAAAATCGAGCTTCGGCCGCCAGTCGGCGGCGAGCTTGAGCTCATCCGCGACGGGACGCAGGCGCGTGAAGGCCGCCTGATCGAGATCGGCCTGCGCGCAGAGCGGGCGGAGCTTGTTGAACGTGTCGATCGCCTCCTTCTTGCTGCCCGCACGCCACAGGATGTCGGCAGATTCGCGAGCGGGAGCACCTGGCCCTCGCCGTCCTTCGCGGCGTCGCGCGCGAGCTGCAGGGCCTTGGCACTGTCACCGGCCAGTTCGTTCAGGCGCGAAAGACGGACCTTCTGCGGAATGGTGACGCCGGCGATCTGCTTGCGCGCGTCTTCGGTGCGGCCTTCGGCGAGCGCACGGTAAAGTTCGAGTTCGGCGATGGCCTTCTCCATGGGCGCCATCTTGGGCACGAAGGACGCCTGCGCGTCGGCGATCGCCTTTGCGATTTCGGCAACCGGCTTTTTCGCCTTCGTCGCAGCAGCCTCGGCCTCCGCGCCCTTGGCGGTGCGCTCCTGCCGGATCTTCGCGAGCAATCCGCGGATCGCCCCGACCTTCGCCATGCCGCGCGCCTTGTCGTCCTTTTGAAACGCGGCGATGCCCATTGCGACGAGACGCTTCGTCTCCTCCGTGGCGTCCTCATTCACGGGAAGGTACGCGCCACCGTCGAGTGCGAGCAGATCGTCCCACCGCTCCCATGCGAGCAGCGCATCGAGGAGGCGCCGGCGGCCCATCACGAATCCGCCGCGTTCCGCCACGTAGCCGGGCTTGCCGACGAGCTTGTGCCCCGTCGCGAGGCGCGGCAGCTCGATCATGTTCTTCGCGAGATCGACCGCATCATGCACGCGGCCGATGAAGCCGAGGTTTTCCACGAGCCAGTCGTTGTTGTGCGCGTAGTTGTGGATCTGCTCGGGCATGAGCCTCGTGGAGATCATGTGCGCGTGGTCGGTGCGCGCGGCGGCTTCCTGCTGCCATGCGGCGTCGGCGTACCGGCGCAGCTTCGTGAAGGTGTGCCCCGGCATGTGCCAGAGGTGTGCGATGCCGGGCGCGGACTGCCCGTCGAGCGCGGCGCTCTTCAGCGCGCGCCGGTCGTCCTCGTAATTCCAGAGGTGGATGAGGTAGTGGTGCGCGCCGGGGTGCATCGGGTTCTTCGCGAGCACCTCGCCGGCGAGCGCGGCGAGAGCCGCGTGGCTGGCGATCGGGATTCCCTTCTGGCTGTTGTCCCACACGTGAAAGATGAGGAACGCCTTCGCCTCGATGTCGTCGGGAAACTCGAAGACGATCTTCTCCAGCGCCTTCACCAGCGCGGTGCGACGCGCCTTGTTTGCGGGGTCGTCCTTCTTCGCGGGTTCGGCCTGCTTCGCCGGTTCAGGCTGCTTCGCGGCGGCATCTTTCCCGGCAGGCTCCGGCTTCTTCGCGGGCTCATCCTTTTTCGCCGCGGTGTGCCACGCGCTGTAGGCGTCGATGTAGAGGCGTTCGCGCGGGCTTCCCTTTTCACGGCGCGTGACGGCCTGCCTGATGAACTCCGCCGCGCGCTTCGCGTTGTTGACGTTGGCCATCGCCATGCCCCAGTAGGGCATCGGCGCGGTGTCATCGAGTTTCGCCGCCTGCCGGAACGAGCGCTCCGCCTCGTAGTACCAAAACCCGTGGAGCTGCGCGACGCCCTGGTCGAAAAATTTCTGCGCGTCGCCGCTCTGCGTCGTGATCGGAAAGCGGATCGCGCCCATCCCGCCCAGCAGTACGGCGGCCTGCCTCGGGCCTTCGTCAAATGCATCGCCATGCGTGGAATGCCCGGCCACGGGCGTGCCGCCGGGGAGCACAGGCACGTCATCGGCAGACGCGAGCACGGGACAAAGGACGGCGGCGAGGAGGAGGGTGCGGGGCGACATCGGCAGGGAGGAAAACCCGCCTGCAGGCCCATTACAAGGGGGTGAATTCCTGAGCGCTGCAAATCGCCGCACTTTCACGCGACGCGCTCAGTTGCCGGAAGCCTCGGGGAGCGGGAGGATGACGCGGACGACGCCGGGGCCTTTGTCGGGATGGGGGATCTCGATCACGCCGCGGTGGCTCTCGATGATTTTGCGGGAGACCGTGAGGCCGAGACCGAGGCCGACGCTGCGCGTGCTGTGGAAAGGTTCGCCGATCCTGTCGGCCACTTCGTGCGGGAAACCCGGGCCGGTGTCCTGAAACTCAACGGCAATCCCGGGCCTGCCGGAGCTCGGGGCCTCCGCGAAGCGGATGGTGATGAGCGGATTCTCCGGGTTGGCCTGGAGGGCGTTGAGAAGCAGTTCGGAAAACGCGTGACGGAGGGCCTTGGTGTCGCCGGAAATTTTCCACGCGGCCTTGCTCATGTTCAGCGCGCTTTTCTGCTTCGAAGGCTGGTAGCTGCTGGCGTCCTGGTAGGCGCCCTCGATGAGGTCGGTGAGTTTCACCGCGTCGCCGGGCTTTCCGTCCCACTCGCGGCTGAGGAAGGTCATCTGCTGGGTGAGGCGGGTGATGCGGCGGACGCTGCTGGCGAGCACGCCGCTGAGTTCCTTGCGGACCTCGGCATCGTCGCCCTCGATCTCGAGCAGCTGCTGCATCGTGGAGACGGGCGTGACGGCGTTGCCGATTTCGTGCGCGAGGTGCCACGCCATCTGCCGGACGAGGCGCAGCTTGCCGGCCTCGATTTCCAGAAGGACGGCGCGCTCGTGCTCGGTGATGTCGTCGAGGACGAGGAGCGCGGCGTTCGGGACGCTGGCTGTTGCCGACGGTGAACGGGAGGATGGTGACGCGGCACGCCAAGTCACTGCGCGAGGGCGGGACCCATTTGAAAGGCGGCGCGGCCCTGCCGTTCTGGATGACCTGGAAAATGAGGCTGCCGATCTGCTGCGGGATCTCCGCGAAATCGATCTGCCGCGCGGTGGCGCGCTCGGGGATGAGGAGGCGGAGCGCGACGGGGTTGGCATGGAGCACCCCGCAGTTCGCGCCCACGACGATGCAGCCATTGCCGAGGCCCGCGAGGATGTCGTCGACGAGGCCGTGGGTGGCGGCGAGCTGTTCGTGGCGACGGCAGTTGCGGATGGCGACGCCGAGTTCCTCGAGCCAGTGGAAAAGCTGGGCGAGTTCCTCGTCGGAGAAGACGCCGCCGGTGATGCGCTCGTCGAGCAGCAGCACGCCGACGAGGCCTTCGCGGTCATTGATGGGGAGCGCCACGGCGCTGCTGAGCGTCTGGAATTCGCGGCTGATCTCGCGATTTGCCCGGACCTCGGCGCTGTCGGCGCGGAGGATGCGGCCGTGCTGCGCGAGATGCCGGCCCATTCCGGTCGAGAGGCTCAGTGGGAAATGTTCGACGAGGGCAGGGTCGTGGCCGGTCATGTGCGCGGGGCGCAGCCAGTGGTCATCGGAGGAGGGCGCGCCGTCCGTCGGCAGCGCGCTGGGCTTGCGCAGGAAAATGACGACGCGGTTCACGCAGAGCGCTTCGCGAAGCTGCTGGACGGCGTCGGAAAGGAGTTCGCGGACATCGAGGCTGTGGACGAGGAGGGACGAGAAACGGCGCAGTTCATCGAGCCCGCGGCGCGGCGCGTAAACCGGGGCCGGCATCACCGGCAGCGCGCTCGGATGCGGCGGGCGCGGCTTCGCCGGATGGCGGCGTCCCGTCGAGCGCCTTCCCGAGGAGATAGACGAGCAGTCGGGCGCGCACGGGCTTCTCGAGCACATGCGCCGTGCCGAGGAGGTAGGCCTCCTCCTCCCATCCCCGGGGGCCGTGCCCGGCGAAAACGATGAGCGGGCAGTCCGGGTCGAATGCGCGGACTTCCACGATCGCACGGGTGGCGACGCCATCCGGGTGCTCGAGATCGAGGATGATGGCGTCCACCGCGCCGCGTCCGAGGAGCGAGGCCGCGCTGGCCGGGTCTTCCTTTGCGATGACGCGGTAAACCCCGGGATCGAGCGAGGCCTCGATGACTGCGGCGAAGGGCGCCTGGCGGGTGATGACGAGAAGGGTGTGCATTTCAGACGTGGACCGTTTCGACGCCCGCAGCCTGCGGGAGCTTGGGCGTCGACTGGAAATTCGGGAGGTCGAGGTTCACGATGGTTCCCTTTCCGACCTCGCTGGAAACGACGAGGCTGCCGCCGTGGAGGGACGCGATCTTCCTGCAGATCGCGAGGCCAAGGCCGAAACCGCGGTTGTCGTCGCCGGTTTTCTTGGTCGTGAAGTAGGGCTGGAAAACGCGCTGCAAATTTTCCGGGGCGATGCCGGAGCCGTGGTCGGTCACGCGGACGCGAAACCAGTCGCGCTCGGCGTCGGTTTTCAACAGGCGGATGACGTCGATCTCGATCCGCCCGGGCGATTCGGATGCATCCACGGCGTTGGAGATGACATTGCTGAGCAGCCGCCCGATGAGGACGCGATCCATCTCGAGCACGATATCGCCGGACAGGCGGACCGAGTATTCGATGTCCTTGCCCTTGCGTTTGTTTTGCCGGGCGATCTGGACGACTTCCTGCACGAGCACATCGAGGCGGCCGGTCTGGAAATCGGGTCGGAGATTTTCCGAAAAGAAAAGCGCCTCGCGGATGTATTCGCGCATCGTCTGGATGTTGCGCATGGCCACCGGGGCGAGGTCGGAACGCAGGGTGTCGGCCGGGACTCCTTCGCTGAGGAGCTGGAGCAAAGTCCACACGGGTGTGGTGAGGTTGTTGAGGTCGTGTGCCATCCCCTGCGACATGCGTCCGAGTAGGTCGAGTTCTTTGGATTGAAGGAGCTGGTTTTTAAGAGAAATCTGATTGATTACAAGAGCTATATTTGTCGTAAGCTCACAAAGAAGCTGGATATCGGTTTGAGTGAACGACCGACCGCCGGCTTTGTCTTCGATGACGAGAAATCCCAACGGCTGCTGATCCACGAAAAATGGGAAGGCAAGGATGCCCGGGATCTCCTTGAGTTCAGCCCGGGCGGCAATTTCGAGCGGGTCTTTATTTTGGATGTAGCCCGACCCTAGCGCGAGGTAGCCACTTGCGGATGCCGAAAATGCGCGGAATACCGCCGAGTCGCTGCCTAATTCCGGGATCTGCCTCGGGATATCCGGCGGATGCGCCCGGGCGACTGCGAAGGCCCGGTTCGTCTCATCCCGGAGAACAACCGCATAGCCGCGAACATTGAGCGTGTTCAGGAGAACGGTGTGGAGGTCCGCGAGCAGGGCATCGAGTTCCGTATGCCACCTGCAGCGCTCGATAAAGGCGCGGACCTTGTCCTGATACTCGAAGTGGTCGCCGAGGAGGCGGCGCTCGAGGGATTCCGATCCCGCTCCGAGCAGTTTCGGCATGTAGCGCGACGCCACGAATCCGCTCGCGAGCAACATCGCGAGCGATGCCCAAAAAGCAGCGGGGCTGATCGCATTTGCCGGTGCCAGGAGCGAAATGACTAGCATGAAGACAAACCCAATCAGGAAGAGAAACGCCATGCGCATCGCATGGGCTGCGAACCGGGTGAGACCGACGTGGATGTCCAGCAATTGGTGCTGCAACACGCTGTAGCCGACGAGGATGCCGTAGAAAATCGCGCACAGGCTGCCGATGGGGAAAATCGGGATGTGCACCACGGGATATGAATAAACGCCGAGAATCGGCAGGATGTCGTTGTTGCCGCCGGCGATGAGGATACCCGTGGCCCAGAGCAGCGAGCGGATCTGCCCGTGGCGAAAGCGCGTGGCCTTCGCTTTCGCACGCCAGAGGAAAATGAGGGTCGAGACGGTGAGGACCAGATACATCGCCGCGTAAATCCAGAACGCGACCCCTCCGACGCTGTACCACGCGTAACCGGCGTCCCGGACATCGGCGACGAAGAACCGCGTGAAAACCGTGCCAGTCAGCAGCAAGCCGGCGGCGTAGGACAGGAGCACGAGCCGCTTGCGCTGGATGTTGCAAATCTCAAGGCAGAGGTGAAACAGGCTGATCGGGAGGAAAATGACGCCGATTTGGAGAAACCGAGCCCATCCGAGCGCGTCTTCGTGGGTGTGGGTCCGGAACATCTGGAAGGTGCCAAAGTTCCAGATCGCGATGGCGAGTCCCCAGACGAGGTAGGCGACCCGAGTGGAAGCCTGGACTCCCGCGCGCAGGACAAAAAATGCGAGGAGCGCGTTCAGCAGCGCTGCGGCGAGCGGCACGTACGCTGCGAAACTCATGAGCCGCCCAGATAGCGTTTCATCACCAGACAGGAATTCTTTCCGCCAAAGCCGGAACTCAAATTCAACGCGGCCTGAATCGGATAAGGTCGCGATTCGCCGATAACCAAATCCAGACCGCAGTCGGCCTCGGGCACGAGCAGATTGGTGGTCTTCGGGATCATCTGATGATGAATCGCGAGCGCCGTCACGACACTCTCCAGCGCGCCGGCCGCCGCGAGCAGATGCCCCGTCACGCCCTTGGTGGAACTGACGGCGAGACGTTTCGTGTGGGCTGCGAAATGGGTCCGGATCGCGAGGAGTTCCACCGTGTCGTTCGCAGCCGTCGCGGTGCCGTGGGCATTGATGTAATTCACTTCCGACGACGGAATCCCGGCATCGTTGAGCGATTTTTCGATCGCCCGGCGCATCCCGATGCCTTCCGGATGCGGTGCGACGGAGTGGTACGCTTCACACGCACGCCCATGCCCGCCCACCTCCGCATAGATGCGCGCGCCGCGCGACATCGCGTGCGAGAGTTCCTCGAGCACGAGAAATGCCGCGCCCTCGCCGAGCACAAAGCCATTCCGCGCCACATCGAAAGGCCGCATGGCGGTGGCTGGCGTGTCGTTGCTCGTGGACATCACTTTCATGAGGCAAAACGCCCCCCAAAGCGGCGCGAGGATCGGTGCCTCGGCACCCCCGGCGACCATCACGTCCACCTCATCG
>CAVYKI010000012.1:0-601150 GCA_963769025.1 uncultured Verrucomicrobiae bacterium | reverse complement strand
GGTTCGATCGTTGAGCGCAAAGAGGAGATAAATCGTAAGCGCGCGGGCCTGATCCGAGTCGGCCGACATCCATTCGGCAAGAAAAGCCGCAAAAAGTGGGCGCGCCTTGTCCAGCAGATACCGCCCCTTCAACTCCGTATAAAGTTTGGATCGGGCTGAAAGGGACGCTCGGTTGAGGCGATTTTCATCAATCACCAAACGCCTAAAACCAGCCAACGAGCGATCGTCCGCGCGCTCAAGCAGAAGTTGAAAATCCGAAAAAAGTGCTGACCGCGAGGAGATGCGGGCGAGAAAGCGTCCCCGTGCATCGAGGCCCGGAATCGTCGTTCTGATACTGGTTTTAAGATTTGCTGACACGGTGAGGCGCATTTGCCCGAAATCCGCTCTCCGCGGAGTGAATTCTGGAATTTCGAGAGTGGAGCTGCCGCCCAGTGCGTTCAATCAGATTTAGACCTCGTGCTCCATGAACTTTCTGCCGTCGGAACGCCCTCAAGCGGAAGCAATCTTGACGTCCGAGAGCGCCCAATAACCGGCACCGCCTGTGCCGAGGAATCTCGCGTGCTCCAAGGCGGACAGATCACACTTTGCCGGCGCGGTGGAAATTCCAACTCTGTTTTGGTTCGTGGACTCGATTTTCATAATCAATCGAAGAATCTCCGATCTTTGCTCACGCTGAATCCGCTCAGCTCCGCGTAGTCCACGTGCTGGTCGTCGGCGGATTCTTCCTCGTCCTCAAGATTCCGGATGGGGCTCCGTGGTGTAGCGCCATCCAAGCGAGATGCCGAAATGCGGAAGAACTTGCCGCCCGCTCTTCACGAATGGATCGCCACGGACGACGACCCAGCTACGCAGTAGTTTTTTCAGTCTTTCGAGACGCTTTTCGCCAGTGCGACCACGCACGTCATCGGGCTCCCAGCATTGTTTCGCAGCAACGCTGCAAAAGTCCAAAAACAACGCGGAGGGAGTGTTTTTGTCGCGGCCCCGAAGGCCGAGTTGGTGCAGTGAAAGACGCCTCTCTTCCTTTCGCACGCGGATCGTCACGGCACCGGTGCGATGTATGGTGATGTTTACCTCTTTCCAGGCGCAGCCGTGCGGAGCATCGAGCAGTTGCCTCAATTTTTTCGGCCCGGACTTCACCGAAACCGGCGCGGTGACTCGCAGGTTGTCCAACGGGAGCGGCTCCGGTCCCATGTCTGCGAGCACAAGGGCGCGGACGTCTCGCTCACGTGCCAATTCAAGCGTGTCGCCGTGCAGGTTCTCCGCCGTGCAGCAAAGGAGCACGCAGTCACGCAGGGTCCCAATCGCTCGGCGAAGTTCATGGCAACCACCAAGAACGGATTCTGGCAGAAAGAAAAACACCGGCCTCGCAGCTTCGGTCGGACGTGACCAAACCCCGATCTTCCACAGTCCATGCGGTTGTGGACGAGGGGCATCCCACGCGATGCCGAGGCGCTCTCCGTAATACTCGGCGAGCACCGATACGTTGAGTGCGTATAGCGTGATGTCCGCAAGCGTGAGTGAAATTGCGGAACGGTGCGGCGGCGTCTGCTCGCTCGTGGCCAGGAACTCATCGCCGATTTGCAGGACGGAGAGGCGATGGCCGGTGAATTCCGGATCGCTGATCCATCGCGCACAGGCACGACACGGTTTCAGCCAGCGGGAAAGCTCCGCCCATTGGACGCCCGAAGAGCGAATCCATTCCCGCTGCGGCGCGCCGCAAAGCGCGTATCGCTCAAGCGTGCGCCAGGATTGAAGGGTTTGCATGGGCAAAGGGTGAACTGCGGAGCCATTCATCGACGAGCGGATGCTGGTAGTCGCCGGTGACCGTGTCCCGCTCCGCGCAGACCTTGAGGTTCAGTTGACGCCCTCCGCCGGCGGCGTGCAGATGAAATTGCGCGGCGCTGATTTCGAGTTCGGGTGACAACCTGAGTGCGAGGGCATCGAGGGCAACGAAGACGTTCGCACCGGAAAGCTGGAGACGATTGTTCATCGTCGGGTCGAACACGCTGATTGCAGCAAGCTCGACACTGCTCAGGCCGAGCGGCAGCGGGTGATCGAGTGAACTGGCTCCTCTCCACAGCGGTTCGAGAGTGAATTGCCGATGCGGTTGCAGCGCTTCCAGGTCGCCGCAAAGGTGCTCGCCGAGCGTCTGCCGGTAGAGCCTTTGAATCAGCGTGCTGCGGCCGGAAATCCGAAGCTCGCGGTCGGCAGCGTTGTAGAAGACCACGTCAAAACCCTCCGGCTGCAGGACGCGGGTCTCGGATTCGTCGTTGTCGCCGAGCACGCCAAACCGGCGCCGTCGCTCCCCGTGACGGATGAGCATCGAGAATCCATCCGCGTCGGAAAACGAACTGACATTGCACACGTCGCGGTGCACCAATTTGTCGAAGGATGGTTGCATCGTGCGCTCCATGGCCGTGCAGAGTTCGGGCGTTGGCCAATCCAACCGCGCCTCGGGCTTGAGCCGGTAGCAATGCACCGTCTTCTCGAATTTCCGCACGCTGATCTTGGCGAAGACGGCCGTGAGCAGGTTGCGCTCGTTCTTCCAGAGGCGGGCGGCGATGTCCTCCGCCGTCTCATCGGGTGCCCGCTGCGCGTCGACCAATGCTGGACGCAGGGCATACAATTCCTCGACGCCCTCATCCGTGCCAACCAGCTCGACGACCGTGAAACAATCCACCAAGCCCGAGGGCGCGTCCATACCAGCGGTGAGCAGGATTCGATGGAGGCCATTGTAATCGGCGCGATCCGTTGGTGACGTGGGCAAGCGCCAGTCGCGCTCGGCAAGGTAGGCGGCGTGTGGCTCGATCAAATCCCGTAACGCCGCCGGGCTCAGACGGCGGAGCAAGGTCAGTGGAACAGTATGGCGGCGACTCATGGTATTGATTGTTGGCTTGTAAGCAGACGGTCAGAGAAAAATCAGAAGAGCGTGGGTTGCTGCGCGGATTCGGCCCACCAGTCGCGCGTGCGATAGGCGACCATGATCGGGTTCACGTCGAAGACCTCGGCCAGCTCACGGTCCACGCGACGCATCGCGGCTTGCTGGGCAGCGACATCGAGACCGGCAAAGTTCGGTGCAAGTTGCTCCATCGCGGTGCGCACGAGGTGTGATGGCAACAGCAAGGCGGCCATCGCCTGGTTCGCCTGAAACTCCCACCACTCATCGGGCCTCGGCGCCGGTCCTGTCTCGCCTCCACAGGTAAATGTGTCCCGGCCAACATCCGCCGTCGCCTCTGCCTCCTCGCCAAACATATCGCGATGGCTCGTCAGGCGGACGATGCGTTCGACATACAACTCGGTGTGGAAGAGGGCGTGACCCCCCTCGTGCGCAATGGTGGAGCGCACCCGGCGCTGTGAAACTGGCGAATCGTCTTCGCCGAGTTCCCGCGAGACGTAGAGTGCTTCAACGCCATTCGCGTTGAACTTCAGCGCGCCGAGCCGTCCCGGTTTCAGCGTCACGTAGGTCTCGTCGATCTGGTGACGCCGGGGGAAGAACGCATCAATGGCCACGGGCGACGGGCTCTCGGGCAGCAAATCAAGCCGCCGGAGTTCGGCGACGCAGAGCTTGTCGATCTCGCCGTCGTCGAACCACAGGCGCATGGAGAACGGTCCTTTCTTGGCCGGGTAGCGTTTCATGGTTTTTCCTTCCTCTTGGGCGCTTTCGCGAATCGCTTGAGCATGTCTTTCGGGTCAATGCCCTGGTCCCGCACGGCCTCGACGACCTGACGGAACGCGAGACTGTAAGCCGGATTCTCGTCGATCAGCCTCTCCATCTCTTTGGTGGGGGGCCGCGGATCGAATCGTCGCAAATCTTCCTCGGTCGTGCCGAGGTGCGTGGCGAGGGCGGCGAGATTCTTGTCGGCGGGGTGACGATAGCCCGACTCGATGTCGGAAAGGTAGGGGGCGGTGATGCCGACGCGACGCGCAAGCTCACGCAGAGAGAGCCCTGCGGCCTGGCGCAATTCGCGGATGTGCTGTCCAAAGGTTTCAGCCATGTAAGCATGAGAGCTTACGCTGCACCCCGCGTCAATCATTTTCAGTCCTGTGCAGTAGAAATGCACCCTCCAGACCCCGCCATTTTGCGACATGTCGCAAGGCTGCCAAACATCTTTTTTCAACTTTTTTGGCGGCCCCTCACAGCGCGCCATCCCTCGTAGATGCAGCCTTCGCGGGCGGGCGAGCGGTGCTTTCAGGGGCCGTTTTGCGACATGTCGCACATGGGGTGGTGAGACCTATGAATCCGCCAGCACCAGCCTGCAACGAGTCACAAGCCGAAGCTCTCGATTCTGTCCGCGAGCCGTCGCCCCGCTCCCGCCCGAAACCTTTGGACTGTCGCCGATGTCGCCGCGTTCGCGCAGTGCAGCGAGCGCCACGTCTGGAATCTAGTCCGGGCGGGCCTGCCAGTGGTTCGTGTCGGTGCCCTGACCCGCTTCGAGGCGAACATCGTCAGGAAGTGGTTCCGGGCCGCGGGCACCAAGGGAGCTGACATCGAGCGCGAGCAGCAGCTCGAGGACATCGCGCGGCACGCGGACACCGATAACGCGGAATGCGCCGCTGCGGATCTCGCCCGCGAGTTCCCAACCGAACCTGAAGCCTTTCGCCTCCGGTTCGCTCCCCGCTCGCCGGGCCGGAGGCATCACCAAATCGCGGGCGGGAAAACCTGAATCAACAACAACCATGAAACTGACCAAAAACAGCAAATCGTTTGAACCCTGCCCGGAGTTTTCCGGCCAAGCCGTCGTCGTCGATGTGACGCCGCTCAAGAAAGTCGAAACCGCCTACGGGCCGAAGGAGACGTTCAAGATCGTCTTCGAGACTCCCCTGCTGCGCGAGGACGGCACGCCCTATTGCGTGTGGAGCCGCGGCTTCACGCCGTCGCTGCATGAAAAAGCGGCCTTCGCGCAGTTCGTCCGGAAATGGTTTGGCCGCGCTCTCACGGCCGCCGAGGAAGCCGAGTTCGACACCGAATCTCTGCTCGGCAAGACCGCCGAGATCACCGTCGTCCACGAGGAAGGCCGCACCGGCGAGACCTACGCGAACATCGCGCTCATCCGGCCCGACAAGACCGGCAAGCCGATGAAGCCGAGTGGCAAGTTCAAGCGCGTGAAGGATCGCGAGCCGAACAATGGCGCCGCCGACGCGGAGTATCGCCGCGCCGAGCAGGCCGACGATCCGGGCGACACGACCGACTGGCGCCGCACGAAGGTTCACATCGGCAAACACAAGGGTCTCGATCTCGGTGACCTCGACCGCCCTGCGGTGACAGCACTCATTCAGCATTGGCTCCCGGAGGTGAAGGCGAAAGCCAAGCCGCTCGCTGACGACCGCCGGCTCATCGCCGCGCTCGAAGCAGCCAAGGCGGAGATCGACGCCGAGGACAACATCCCGATGGACAACCAGCCCTACTGAGGAGGACCACGACCATGATTCTGATCAAACGCGAAAGCGCCTCCCATTGGTATCTGCGGGACCGCACGCCCTTTCACGAGGTCGAACGGGCGGACGGCAAAGGGATGCGCTCCGTCACGCTGCGCGACGCGCGGAAAGTGCGGCCTATTCCCGAGCGTGACAAACATCCTCGGCGATCCTCGCCAAACCCGGCCTCGACGCGTGGAAGCAGGAGCAGGCGAATCCTCGCCGCGCTCACCCTGCCGCGAAGCGCGACGACGAAATCGCTCGATGCCTTCGCCAAGCGCGTCGTCTCCGACATGGGCGAGCAGGTCGAGAAGGCCGCCGATCTCGGCAGCGCCATCCACACCGCCTGCGAAGTGTATGCGAACTCGAAGGAGCTGCCGGAGAACCCGGAGGTCGCCAAGCTGTTCGCGCCGGTGCGCGAATGGTTCGACCGCGAGATCGAGCGGATCGACTGCATCGAGCGTGTCGTCACTCACGACGAGTGGGGCTACGGCGGTCGCGTGGACATCGTGGCGAAGCTCAAGACCACCGGCTCCTGGGCGGTCGTGGACTTCAAAACGCAGCGCGTGAAGCGCGACGCGAAAGGCGCGCTGAAGCCCACGTTCTACGAGACGTGGCCGCTCCAACTCGAAGCCTACCGGCAGGCGATCATTGCTGAGGCCGCGCGCAAGCAGCCGCTCGACCTCGTGTCGCTCGTCATCAGCTCCATCGAGCCTGTGCCGGTGATGCCCAAGGTCTGGCCGCGCGAGGAACAGGAGGGCTACTACCGCGCCTTCCTCAACGCCCGGAACCTCTGGGTCTGGATGAAAGGCTACTGCCCGATCCAAGGCGACGAACCTGGCGCGGGGCCGGTGCCACTGCCGCTCAACCCGCAACCCATTCAATTCCGATGACAACGCCAAGTCTCTGCCTGCGGCTTACTGACGTGGGGAGCCGGCGCAACCGCCGTCGCTACACATGGCCGTGGCGGTTCGTCTTCCTGCTCCTCGGCTTCGCGCTCGGCTGGGCGGTTCACGGCTTCATCCATCCATGATTCACGACGACACCACCTTCGAGCAGCTCGTGGACGCGGGCGAGAACGTCTGCCTCACCGGCCCGGGCGGCACGGGCAAGAGCTTCCGGACGCGGCGACTGATCGCCGGCAATCCGGCACGCTTCGCGGTCACGGCCTCGACCGGCATCGCCGCGCTCAACATCGGTGGCCTCACGCTGCACCGATGGAGCGGCATGATGCTCGGGCCGCAGAACGGCGAGAGCGACGAGGACTATCTCGATCACCTGATGGCGGACAAACGCTTCAGCGTGCGTGCGGGCTTCGACCGCATCCGCAGCGCGGAGACGCTCGTGATCGACGAAGTCTCGATGCTCAACGGCCGGACGCTCGACTTCCTGAACTTCCTCGCCAAGCGAGTGCGCCGCGATGACCGCCCGTTTGGCGGCATCCAGATGATCGTGACCGGAGACTTCCTCCAGCTCCCGCCCGTGAAGAAAGATCCGACCGCGCCCTACGATTGGGCCTTCGAGTCACGCGCCTGGCGGGAAGCAGGGTTCAAGGTCGTCCACCTCACCAAAGTTCATCGGCAGGAAGATGCGGCGTTTGTCGGCGCGCTGTCGGAATTCCGCTTCGGTCGCGTCGCCGGGCGCAATGCCCAGCTTCTGCGCTCGCGCGTCGCAAAGTTTCCCGACGCCAACCTCACGCGGCTGTTCACGCACAATGCGCAGGTGGACAAATGGAACGCCTACCGGCTCGGCGAAATCGACAGCGAGCCGGAGGTCTTCGATGCCGCGTTGAGCGGCCCGGAACACCAGCAGCAGTTTCTCATCAACAACCTGCTCACTCCGCAGCGGCTTGAACTCAAGCGCGGCGCCCGCGTCATGTTCACGGTCAACAGCAGCGAAGGCGGCTTCGTGAATGGGCAGACCGGCATCGTGACGGACTGCTCTCGGGGCCGGATCTCCGTCGAATGCGAGGACCGGCAGTTCGTCGTCGAGCCGTTCACCTGGGCCTACGACAGCCGCGACAAAAGCAGCGCCACGTTCCGCCAGTTCCCGCTCCGGCTTTCCTACGCGCTGACGATTCACAAGTCGCAGGGGCTCACGCTCGACTCCGCCTACATCGACGTGCGCGCCGCCCGCGAACCTGGACAGGCTTACGTCGCGCTCTCGCGGCTGCGCGAGCTGTCGGGCCTACATCTCAAGGACTGGTTCTCCGGCGTCTTCGTCAGCAAGGCCGCCACTGATTTCTACACGGGCTGCGGATGAGCTTTTCGATTCCAGCGGACATCAACTCGTGGGACCGGCTGCGCACCGCCGAGTTCTACCACCGCGATCTGGGCTGGGCCATTCATGCGCTCTGCCCGCCGAATCGCGGCCAGGATCACGAGCGCGGCAAGAAGCCGATCGCCAAAGGCTGGCGCTCGCACACTGGCCGCCGAGGTCACGCCGGACTATCTGCGCGAACACTTCGCCAACGGCTCCAACTTCAACCTCGGCGTCGTGGTGCGCGGGCCATTCGTCCACGTCGACCTCGACTCGAAGCCGGATGCCGGTGAGTCGGTGCGGACGTGGCTGAGTTCCCAGCCGCAGCTCGCGACCATCCCGCGCGAACGCACCGGCGGCGGTGCGCATCTCGTCTTCGTTTGCCGCGATCTGCCCGAAGACGTGGCGAAGGCGAAGAAAGCGATCACCGCGCAGGTGAACGCCACCGTGACCGCCGAGTTCTACGCCGACGGCATGAACCTCGTGCGTCAGCCCCTCGGTTCACAAAAGCGGCGCGCGCTACGTGTGGGACGTGACGGGCGAGATTCCCGAGGTGAGCTGGGCGCAGATCCGGCAATGGTTCGGATTCGAGGAACCGGCGGGAGCGAAGCGTGGGCGTCCGCCAAAAGAAAAGCCGTGGTGGGCGCGCTTCAAAGGAGCACTCCACACGCTCGACGCGGTGGCGCTGTGCCGCGAGGCCGATCTGCTCGGCGACTGCATCGACCCGGATGCCGGCAAGTGGTCGGTGCGCTGTCCGTGGGAAAGCGATCACTCCGGCGCGAACGGAGGCAACGGTGGCGATACCGACACCGTCATCTTCCAAGGCGAATCGGCTGACAGCCCGCCTGGATTCAAATGCCTGCACGCCCACTGCGCGGAGCGTTCGCTGAAGGACGTGCTCGAAACCCTCGATGATCAGAAGCCGGGCATCGTGGACCGCCACTGCCGCGAGATGCGCGTCTGGATCGAGGGCCAGGCATCGCCGGACGGTCGCCAGCGTGTGCTTCTGCCGGAGATGGACCGGCCCGATTCCGAGTTCGCCGCCGAGATGGGCCAGCAGATCGGCCCGCGCAAAGTCTGGTTCAACAAAGCCGAGACGGTCGTGGCCGTGGCGATGCGGCGCTTCAGCGAGAACATCACCGCCCTCACCTTCCATCCCGTCCAGCCGGTCGAGGCTTGCACGGCCGCCGAGCAGTTCGTGCAGACCGGCGTGCTGCGCGAGGACAAGCCATCGGGCGACATGATCTTCCTGCGTCACACGATGACGCGCGAGTGTGCGGCCAAGCTCATGGCCGCGCCGCAGTTCCGGCGAAAGCTGCCCGAGATCATCCGCATCCTCGACATCCCGCTGCCGATTCGGACGCCAGGCGACGGCATCGTCTTTCCCGAGACCGGCTACGACCCCCGCTTTCGCAGCTACCTCGATCCCGAAGCGCCGCGCATTCGTCCCGATGCCCTTGAGCGCGCCATCGAGCTGCTGCAGGAGGTTCACGCGGAGTTTCGGCTGGAAGGACGGCCAGAGCCTCGTTCATGCGCTCGCCCGGATCATCACGCCATTCTGCCGCGGACTGATGGGCTGGGACGCCCGCTTCCCGCTCTGGCACTACAGCGGCAACCGCCCACGTGCCGGCAAGGACTACCTCGCCGGAGTGACGCAGATTCTCTACGAGGGCCGCACCTGCGAAGACGCGCCGCTCGAGCGCGAGAGCGAGGAAACGCGCAAACGCATCACGGCGGCACTCATGGCCGGGCGGCGCATGATGCACTTCGCCAACTGCCAGGGCTACATTCAGGACGCGGCCTTCATCGGCGCCGTCACCTCGAAGACCTTCGCGCGCCCGCAACCTCGGCAGCACCGAAGCGAAAGCCGACCTCACCCTGCCGAACGAGATCGAGTTCAGCATCTCGGCCAACGTGGGACTCACCTTCCGCGAAGACGTCGAGCCGCGCACCCGCAAGATCGGCCTCGTCCTCTTCGAGGAGAACCCGAACGGGCGCGATTTCGCCAAACCGGACCTGCACGGCTGGGTGCTGGAGCATCGCGCCGATCTGCTCAGCGCCGTCGGCGCGCTCGTGAAGCGTTGGATCGACGACGGCTGTCCGGCCGGTCCGACGCCGTTCAATTCCTTCCCTGAATGGGGCCGCATCGTCGGCGGCATCATGCACGCCTGCGGCCTGGGCGATCCGTGCCTGCCCCACGCCACCGACGACGGCGAAATCGGCGGCGACCGTCAGGACAGGGCCATGCGGGCGCTCTACGCGCTGATGTTCGAGAGCCACCCCGACACCTGGATCGAGAAAGGCGAACTGTTCCGGCTCGTCGCCGCGACCGACGACGAAGACCTCGCGTTCTTCGGCAGCTTTGAGGACGGCCAATCCAAGGACACCAAGACGCGCATCGGCAAGGCCCTGCGCCAATACCGCGAACGGGAACTCTCCGGCGTGACGCTCGAAATCGACGCGCGCGGCAAAGGCGACCGCCAACAGGTTCGCTTCCGCGCCGCCGGCAGCGCCGACCAGGGCCGCTACCAGCAAATCATGCTCTCGGTCTTTGGAAGGTCGGGAACGTGGGGAAGGTCCAACAGCAGTGATTTGGTCAGCGAAGAAAAAATGCGAAGAGAAAAAAGAAAAAAGAGGAGAATTAAAAAGAGAGAGTAGGAGAAGGAGGTGTTGGGACTTCCCAACCTTCCCCACCTTCCACGATTTCGAAGCCTCGGCGCGTTCGCCGAAATCGCCGCTGCGATCACTGCCGCGGGCTCCGTCGCGCTCGACGTGGAGACCTTCGGCTCCCGGAAATCGGACGCGCTGAACCCGTGGCGCGGCGACATGCGCCTGCTTTCGCTGAAGGTCGCAGACCGCGAGCCCTGGCTCATTGATTTGCAGGCCACGGGCTACGATCTCGGTCCCCTGTCAACGGCCCTGGAGTCGGTGCTGGTCATCGCCCACAACCTGAAGTTCGACGCCCTCTGGCTCGCGGTGAAGTGCGGCCTCCGGCTCCGCCGGAGTCTTCTGCACGCTGGTCGCCGCGCGCCTGCTCAGCGCCGGCACGCGCCCCGGCAACGACCTCGACAAATGCCTGGAGCGCTACCTCGGGATCAAACCCGCCGACGATCACAGCACGATCCGACTGGGGCGGCATGTTCCTGACCGACGGCCAGCTTGCCTACGCCGCCCGTGACGTGGCGCACCTGCACGCGCTCTACGACGTGCTCACGCTCAAGCTGGAGCAGAGCGGGCTCGGCGAGGTGGCCGGGTTGGAGATGGCTCTTCAGCCGGTCATCGTGGCGATGGAAACCGCCGGCCTCGCCGTGGATCGCGCCAAGCTCGAAGCCATTCGCGACCAGGCGAAGGCCGAGAGCGAGATGCAGACGGCCGCGCTTCGGGATGCTCTCGGCGACCGCCAGATCAACCTGTCGAGCCCGGTGCAGTTGCAGACCGCGCTGGCGAAGGCGGGGCTGACCCTCGCGAACACGAACGAGGAAACGCTCAAGGCGAGCGGCGACGAACGGTTCGTCCCGATCATCCTCGCGCATCGCTCGGCGGAGAAGACCGCCCAGCAGGCGCAGTCGCTCCTGGAGTGCATCGCCGCCGATGGTCGCATCCACGGGCGGTTCGATCCGACCGGCACCGCCACAGGCCGATTCAGCAGCAAGGAGCCGAACCTGCAAAACATTGGACGCGGGCCGCTGCGGGAATGCTTCATCGCGCCGGAAGGCAGCAAGCTCGTCGTCGCCGACTACTCGCAAATCGAGCTGCGCGCGGCGGCGGCCATCGCGGGTGAAACGAAAATGATCGAGGCGTATCAGCGCGGCGAGGATCTCCATCGCGGCACCGCCGCCGCGGTGCTCGGGCAAACCCGTCGAAGCGGTCACGCAAGGAAGATCGCCAGCTCGCGAAGGCGGTGAACTTCGGCCTGCTCTACGGCCAGTCCGCGCCGGGACTCGTGAAGTATGCGGCATCGAGCTACGGCGTGACGCTGCCCGAGGACGACGCGCGGGAAATCCGCACGAAGTTCTTCCGCACCTACGGCAGCCTGCGGCAGTGGCATGGCGAGAGTCACCGCCGGGCCGAACAAGGCGTGAGCGAAGTTCGCACCGTGCTCGGTCGCCGGCGGCTCATCCCGCCGGAGGCATCGGCGTGGGAACGCTTCACCGCGCTGGTCAACACGCCGGTCCAGGGCGGCTGCGCGGACGGGATGAAGCGCGCGCTCGTGCAGCTTGCCGGCGCGCTCCCGACCTCCGCGCGCATCGTGAGCACGGTGCATGACGAGATCATCGTCGAGGCGCCGGAGCACGAAGCCGAGTACGTCCGCCGCACGGTCGAGGCGGTGATGGTCGAGGCGATGGCGGCGCTGTTCCCGCAGGTGCCGGTCGAAGTCGAAGCCAACGTGTGCGCGAGCTGGGGAGAAAAATGATGGCGGACGATTACGCCAACCGGCAGACGATCAAGGACGCAGGCTTACACTCGCGAATACCGCGCGTGGTTCGCCGTCGCTCCCGCCCGAGGAGCAGACAGCGTCTGGCGGCAGCTCGGCCTCGCACGAGCCGTTGCGCGAAGCCGACGGCTACGGCATGGGGCAGCACCGACGCGGCCGAGTTTCACGAGGCGTCCGAGCCGCCCGAGCCTGCCGCACGAAGCCGACGACGCTGCCGGTCAAGGTCGCCGCCATCGAGAACGAGGAGGTGCTCGACATCCTGCGCCGGCTGATCGGTGAGCTGATCGCCGAGCGAAACGCCCGCCTCAGCCTCGAATGCCTCGCGCTGGCCACGGGCTTTTCCTACCTCGGCGGCACGATGACCGACATCGCCCGCCGGCACTGCGTCACCCGCGCGGCGGTGAGCAAACGCTGCGTCGAGCTCACCGAGCGCCTCAACCTCCAGCCGTCGCGCGCCATGCGCTCTTTGACAGCCCGCCGCGCCTATCAGGCCGCCCAGATCTCAACCCGCAAAACCATGAACGATTTGGCCACCATCACCTTGAATCCTCCCCAAAGTCCGCGTCACCCCGCTCGGCCTCGACGTTCACCGAGGAACTGACGTTCGACGAATGGAGCGCACTCGCCCCGCACCTCGGCGACGCCGCCCGCTCGATCGGCTTCGTCATCGGCGACTGGCTGGTCTACGGCGACCGGTTCGCCGGACAACGGCCGCTGCCCGGTTTCGAGGACATGCCGCAGCCGCGTCCCGCACGGCGCGATACGAGACGGCGCTGGCCGCCACGAAACTCGACTCAGCCACCCTGCGCAACTTCGCCTACGTCGCGCGCAACGTGAAAAGTTCGTGTCGACACGAACTTTTCTCCTTCGAGCACCACCGCGCCGTCGCGAAGCTCGACGAATCCGAAGCAGAAGCAATGGATCGCCACAGCGCGCTGCCGAGGATCGAGGCCGGGCGGCGGATGAGCGTCCGCCGACTGCGGCGCTCCATCGAGGCCGGGCGCGTCATCGCCGGTGGAGGAGCTGCGACCCGACCCGGCCGACGCGGGCATCGTGCAACCACATCCCGTTCGTGAACCGGCTCGTCGGCTGGTGGGGACGGATGCGCGCCGCCGGGTGGCTCAAGACCGCGACCAAGGAACAGCGCGCCGCCCTCAAACGCGATCTTCAACCCATCATCGAAATCCACAACCAACTATGACCACGACCTCCAAGACCTCGAACAAGCAGAAAGCCCTCGACCACATCCGCGAACTGATGAGCGCCCACTGGCGCGAAGCCCAGGACGCCCAGGACGACGACGGCAAATTCGGCATCGGCTTCAAAGTCACCTTCGACCGCGGAGCATCGCCGACGAAGCTGAAGGTGACGTGCCGCATCGCCAAGACGTTCACCGACGAAATCGAAAGCGAGGTCGAAGACCCGCAGCAGCAGAAGCTGCTCTGAGTGTTGACGCCACGCGGAGGCCATGCCCCGCCTCCGCTACCGCGACAAGTCACCGCCCTCCCGCCTCGAATCGAAGTTCGCGCTCTACTGGCGTTCGTTCGGTGGACCGGAGCTGGAGCGCGAGTTTCGATTTCACGCCGAGCGCAAGTGGCGCGCGGACTTCGCCCACATCGAGAGCCGGACGCTCATCGAGATCGAGGGCGGGCTCTGGATTCAGGGCCGCCACAATCGCCCGCAGGGCTTCGCCGCAGACGCCGAGAAGTATCTGGAAGCGGCGCTGGCCGGCTGGCGCGTCCTGCGCCTCACGGAGCTTCAGATCACCGCACCGATGATCGAGCGCATCGTCGCCTTCATCCGCACGGCAGGTGTAAAGTCGGTGTAAAGTGACGGCCCAACCTTACACTTCTGGAAGCCCGAATTTCCGCACGAGGCCGGGCGAGTGGTGTCAGAGTAGGTGATTCGCACGAAGACGCGGAATTTGCGTCGTGGAGCGCGTATCAGCGCTCGTTCCGGGCGTCGAAAAAGTGTAAAGCGCGAAAAACAGCCCCTCATGGAATTGGAGTGATTGTCGCCCAAACCAAGTGGAGGACTCGATCTCGTAAAAGATTGCTTCTCACACTCTCGAACTCGCTCACGCACATTCTCGCTCAGTTACGCACACAACGCTCTCTGAGCCTCGAACGCTCGTCCTTTCTACTCAGACTCGACTCTTTGTCATCTACCCGCGATCGGTCACTCTTTGAATAGCTGCAATGAGCTGTGGGATGTCGATGGGTTTGACGAGGTGTTCGGTGAAACCCGCTTCGCGACTTTTTAGCATGTCTTCCTCCATGCCGTAGCCACTCATCGCGATGCCGGGGATGATCCGCCGGGCGCGGACGGCGCGCATGATTTGGTAGCCGTCGCCATCGGGCAAACCGAGGTCGCTGACGAGGAGGTCGAACTTCTCGCGCTCGGCGGTGGCGATGGCGCTGGCCACGTCGGCCGCCGCCACCACTTCAAACCCCGCCGCGCGCAGGAGCCGGGCGAGAGTGCGCGCGGTATCGGTGTGGTCTTCCACGAGGAGCAGGCGGATTTGCGCAGAGCCGTTGGTTCCGCCTGGAGTGACCGTCGGGATGCTGGCGGGCAAAACGGGTGCGCCAGGGAGTTCGATGATGAAAGTAGCGCCCTTGCCTTGTCCTTCGCTCTCGGCGCGGATAGTGCCGCCATGCAGTTCGACGAGCGCGCGGGAGATGGCGAGGCCGAGGCCAAGGCCGCCAAATTGCCGGGTGATGTGCGCGTCGCCTTGCTCGAAGGCGTCGAAGATGCGCGGCAGGACATCCGGCGGAATGCCGATGCCGCTGTCCCGCACACGCACGGCGCAGCGGTCGGGACCGAGCCGCGCCGTGCTCACGCGGACGACGCCTTCCGCCGGCGTAAATTTCACGGCGTTTTTTAGAATGTTCCAAAGCACCTGCTGAAGTCGTGCCGGGTCGGCGGGGATGCAGGAGACCTCGTCATCCAGATCCGTTTCCAAACGGACGTTTTGTTCAACGAGCTGCGGCTGGCAGATGCGGCAGACTTGCCGCACCGCGTCGTTGAGGTCCACCGCTTCACTCTTCAATTCGACCTTTCCGCTGGCAATTCGGCTGAGATCCAGAAGGTCGTCGATGAGCTTCGTTTCGAGTTCGACGTTGCGCTTGATCATCATCAAGTCTTCGCGCAAGTCGGGCCGAAGATCGGGATCGTGCTCCAGGGCGCTCACCGTCATGAGCACGGGCGTGAGCGGCGTCCGCAGCTCGTGACTGAGCACAGCGAGAAAGCGATCCTTGCTCTGGTTCGCCGTTTCCGCCGCTTCCTTGGCGGCTTTCAACGCGTCGGCCTGCCGGCGCTGCTCCGTGATGTCCGTATGCACGCCGACCCATTCGCGGATCGCGCCATCCGGCCCCAGCAGCGGCACCGCGCGGATCGAGCACAACCGCCATTCCCCGTCGCGACGGCGGAGGCGGTGCTCGAACTCGAACATTTTTTTCTCCGCTACGGCTCGCTCCCACGCGTCGAGGGTCGGTTGCGCGTCGTCTGGATGCACGGCTTGGGACCAGCCGTGATCCTGATACTCCTGCTCCGTCTGGCCGGTAAAGTTTTTCCACCCGGCTTGCTCGCCTTTCATCATCCCCTCGGCATCGTTCGTCCAGATGAGGCTGCTCACCGTTGCCACCGCGGCGCGGAAACGTTCTTCGCTCGCCCGCAGCGCGTCCTCGACGTGTTTGGCCTCGGAAATATCCCGCGCGATCTTTGAGCCCCCGATGATCTTTCCCGCGGCATTCTTGATTGGGGAAACCGTGACGGAAATCGGAAAGCTCGTTCCATCTTTGCGCACGCGCACCGTCTCGAACGACTTGATCGTTTCACCCGCCGCAATTTTCCGGAGAATCTCGACTTCTTCGGCCTGCCGCTCCGCGGGAATCAATCGCACCACCGGCTGCCCGATCATTTCAGCAGCGGTGTAGCCGAAGATCTCCTCCGCCCCGGCGTTCCAGCTCGTGACGATGCCGCGCAAATCCTTGCCCACGATCGCGTCGCTGGAAGATTCCACGATCGCGCCGAGCCTGGCTGTCGCCTCGTCGGACTGTTTCGTCGTCGTGATGTCGAGAAAGGTAAAAACGACGCCTGCAATCCGATCGTCGGCCGTGCGATACGGGAGAGTCCGGGCGAGGAAATACGAATCCCCGGCGCGGACTTCGCGCTCCGCCGGCTTGAGATGAGCGATCGCCTGCTCGGCGTCGGCGACGATCTCTGGATAATCCAGCCTGCGGCTCAGGTCGGAGAGCGGCCGGCCGATGTCGGTCGAGATGAAATTGAAGAGCGCCTTCGCCGATGGCGTGAAGCGCATGATCCGCAGATCGCGATCGAGAAAAACCGTGGCGATGTCGGTCGCCGACATCAGATTGTTCAAGTCGCTGTTCGCATCGGCCAACTGATCGACCTTCTGCGTCAGAGACTGGTTCACCGCGGTCAACTCCTCGTTGACCGAGTGCAGCTCCTCGCGGCTCGTCTCCAGTTCTTCGGTCGCGGAGCGCAGTTCTTCGTTCATTGCCTGAAGCTCTTCGTTGCTCGCCTTCAGCTCTTCGGTGGAGGCATCGGCCTGCTCGATGGTCTCGCGCAATTGCCCCTTCGTCGTCTCCAGCGCGTGCTCGAGATGCCGTGAGACTTCATCGACCTCCGCACTCCTCGTCACCCCCGGCGCCGCGCCGCTGGACGCGTCATGGGCGATGAATGCGACGAGCAGAAAATCCGCGGCAAGGTCATCCGCGGGACTCACCCGGATGTCCACGATGCTCTGCCCTTCGCTCGTCTCAAAACTCACGCCGTGCGCCGTGGCCGGCTCGCGGCTCTGCGCCGCGGCGTAAAGCGCGGCCCGCAGATCGATGCGCAGCGCCGGATGCACCGCGCGCAGCACATTCCGCGTCGGCTCGCCGCTGGGATATTGCAGGAAGCGCCCCGCGGTCTCCGAGACATGCACGATTTCGTGGTCGGCATTGACGAGGATCGAGGGCGGGGAAAGGCGCGCAATAAAGCGGTGATGCAGGTCAACCGCCGAAACGCCGGAAGCCAGGATCTCCGCGCCGCTCTCGTCGGCCTCCGTGCCCACGCCATCCACGGTCACGCGCCGCGGCAGGGTCGGCCGCTCGCGCGTTCGCTCCTGGATTTTCAGCGCCCGCGCCAGCGTGCTTGCCCCCTCCGGCACCCGCAGTGGACCGCGCGGCCCCGGTCGCTGGAGATAGATTCGATGCTTTTTATCGGTGACCGCAAAGAGCGCGCTCCCATCTTCCACCGTCTCCGAGTTACCCAGAAACAGGACGCCGCCGGGCCGCAGCGCGAAGTGGAAAACTTCGAGCGCCCGCTTTTGCGCATCGCGATTCAGGTAGATGAGAAGGTTCCGGCACGTGACCAGATCGAGCCGCGAGAAAGGCGAATCCTTTAACAAATCGTGCGGCGCAAAGAGCACGATCTCGCGCACCTCCCGCCGCACGCGGTAGCCGTGCGCCTCATGGACAAAGTAGCGGCGCAGCCGGTCTTCGCTCACATCCGCCGAGATCGTTTCCGGGTAGAAACCTTCGCGTGCACTGCGGATCACCTCGTCATCGAGATCGGTGGCAAACACCTGAAGCTGCGGCGACGCCTCCTGCGTGCGCGCGTATTCGCAGAGAAGCATGGCGACGGAATACGCCTCCTCGCCCGTCGCGCACGCCGCCACCCAGACGCGCACGGTGTCACCCGGACCCTTGTCTTTGAAGAGCGCCGGAATCATGCGCTCCAGCGCCTCGAAAGCATCGCGGTCGCGGAAAAAATTCGTCACCGCGATCAGCAAATCCTGCAACAGCGCGCGGGCCTCGCCGGTGTGCGTCCGCATGTGGACGAGGTAGCCCGGCAGATCGTCGAGCCCATTCACCTGCATCCGCCGCGCGATGCGGCGCAGGATCGTCGCGCGTTTGTAGTAGGAGAAGTCGCACGCCGTTTTCGTGTGCAGAAACGCGAGGATGTCGCGCAAGGCGGCTTCGTCCACGCTCGACGGCGGCACCGAACTCTCGGTCGGGTGCGGCCCGTCCTCCGTCGGCAACTTCAATCCCTCGCCGCGCTCGCGATAGGCAAGCAGCCGCGCCGGCATTTCCTGCACCTTCAACACCCAATCCACCATCCCCGTCGCGATCGCCGAACGCGGCATGCCTGAATGCTCTGCCTCGTCCGGATCTTGCGCGATGGTCAGCCCGCCGCGCTCCTTGATCCGCTTGATCCCGATCGCGCCGTCGCCATCCGCCCCGGAAAGCACAATCGCCACCGACCTCGGCCCGTGCGTATCCGCCAGCGTGCGAAAAAAGACATCCACCGCCACGCGCTTCCCGTTCGGATGCGCGGCCTCGGTGAGCCGCAGGTGCCCATCGGTCGAGGAGAGGTGCTTCCCGGCCGGGATGACATAGACGCAATTCGCCTCCACCGCTGCGCCGTCCGTGGCCGCGATCACCCGCATCGTCGTCGAGCGCTGAAACATCTCCGGCAGCGTGCTCACATGATCCGGCGAGAGATGCAGGATGACCACGAAAGCCATGCCCGAGTCCGTCGGCATCGACTTAAAAAACTCCTGAATCGCCCCGATGCTCCCCGCCGAACCTCCCAGCCCGACGAGTGGCAGCATCCCATAACCCGCCGCCGGCACCGCGTTGTCGATCTCATCCGCCCGTTCTTCCTCCCCCACATCGGGCGCGATTCCGGGAAGCCCATCTTGCGCGGTCGCGGATGCGACTGGCGTTGAATTGGCATTTGGCGGAATAGGCACGCTAAATGTTTATCTGCGCATTCGGGAATGGGCGAGTGGCATCTTGCGTAAAAGGCCGCGGCAACGCCGAGCTTCACAGCAATTCGGGAAACTAAAAATGGCGACTCTCACAGCGCGCTCGCGCCCCACTTTGACACGCTCTCGCGGTCATGCCTCCGCTCGACGAAACGCTCAAGACCATCGACCACGCCTCCCATCAGGACGACCGCTGGATGTTCATCGCGCTACTGGTCATCGGCCTGATCACGATCCGGTTTCTCGCGCAGTATTTCATGCGTCAGGTCGAGGAGCTTCAGCGAGAAATCGTCGCGACGCGCACCGAGTTTGAGCAGCACCTCAAAACGGCCAATGCCGAGATGGTCGCGGCCCTGACCAAGAGCAGCGAGATCATCGCCCAAAACTCCGCGATCCTGGAGCAGATCTACCAGCGGTTGGGCGCTGATGGTGGCCGTGAGATTCGCGCTGAGAGCTCACGTAACGGTCGATAGAGTCGCACATGGTCGTCGCCTTAGCTCGTCGCTTTGGGCGTGAACCCGAACTTCGACGTGAGCACGGACTTCACCTGTGCCGGGTCGAATAGATGAAGGCGCGCACTCGGTGCGAGGTAAGGAATGACGCCACTTGCCACCCACGTATCCACGGTGCGTGGCGATACTCCGAGAAGTTGGGCGAGTTTCTTTTTGCGGACGAGAGTTGGCGCAGAAGCGGTGTCGTTCATGCAGAGTCTCGCAGCGTCAACCCCCAGCGACAGAACAACCGATTTATTTGCCGGTCCCTGTTCGGGTGGAGCGAATGACGACGGTGTCTCGCAGCTTGTTGCAGACGAGGTCGCAGAGTTCGAAAATGACCGGATCGCTGATCGAGTAAAAGACGTTCAGGCCTTCCTTACGGCGGCCGACCATTTCCGCTCGGCTGAGGAGGGCGAGATGCTTGGACACGTTTGCCTGGCTCGCGCCGGTTGCCGCGATGATCTGCGTCACGTTCCGTTCGCCACGTTGGAGTGTGTGCAAAATTCGCAACCGCATCGGCTCTGACAGCAGCTTGAAGCGGCCTGCGATGAACTCAAGCAGGTCAGGAGAAATCTGATTCGGGTCTAAGGGCGTTTTTTTTGCAGCCACGATACTTACATGTCGCGATGGTTATATTGAGAAAGGAACCCCTACATCTTTATGCAGAATCCCCTAAAAATGAAATCGTGGTCGCCCTATGTGGTGGGCGTGGGAATTGGTGTGCTGAGCTGGTTCGCGTTCGCCACGGCGAATCATCCTATCGGCGTCACCACGGCGTTTGAAAATACAGCGGCGCTGACTGAACGCGCGGCTGCACCGGCAGTTGCGGAGCCGCTGATCGAGAAGAAGACGGCGGAAGGAAAGGCCCCGAAGATCGACTGGGAATGGATGCTGGTGATCGGCGTGTTCATCGGCGCGTGGGTGAGTGCGCGGATGGGGAATGATCGCGAGGAGCGGAAGGTGCCGCCGCTTTGGAATTGGCGGTTCGGGCCGAGCGTTGGGAAGCGTTTTGCCGGGGCGTTTTTTGGCGGGGCGCTGATGATGTTTGGCGCGCGGATGGCGCAGGGTTGCACGAGCGGACACGGGATCAGCGGGGCGCTGCAACTGGCCTTATCGAGCTGGATTTTTGTCTGTCCTGATCTTCGCGGGCGGCGCTGCGGCGGCGTTCGCGCTCTATGGAAAGGAGGGCCGCAGCCATGTTTGAAGAACCTCTCAAACTCGTGCTCGGTCTGTTCACCGGGCATCCTCTTCGGCATCCTGCTGCAAAAGGGACGTGCGGCGAAGTTCCGGGTCATCATGGGCCAGTTCCTTTTCACGGATTGGACGGTCGTGAAGATCATGCTCACCGCCGTGGCAGTCGGCGCGGTCGGAGTCTGGGCGATGGTCCAGATGGGCTGGACCACGCTGCACATCAAGCCTGCGGCGTTCGCGCCGGTGATCATCGGCGGCGTGCTTTTCGGAATCGGCATGGCGATCTTTGGCTACTGTCCCGGGACCAGTGTCGCCGCCTGCGGGGAAGGGCGGCGCGATGCCATGGTCGGCGTCGGCGGCATGCTCGTGGGCGCCCTCGCGTATGTCGCGGCGTTCCCGGCGCTGCAATCGCTCACCAAGGCGTGGGGCGACTGGGGCAAGGTCACGTTGCCGCAGGTCACAGGACTGTCTCCCTGGATTTTCGTCGGAGCCATCGTGCTCGCGACCGTGGCTCTGCGCCTCTTCTCCCGCCGCTCTCACCCCGAATCCGCAACCTCGCAACCCTAACCAAAACTCCCATGGCACTCATCTTTGAACGCATCCAAACCGAAGGCATCGCAGAGCTTTCTTACATGCTCGGCGACGATAGCGACGGCGTGGCAGCGGTGTTCGATCCCACACCCGATGTGGAGAAATACGTCGAACTGGCCCGCGAGAAGAAGGTCTCGATCAC
This sequence comes from uncultured Verrucomicrobiae bacterium, assembly GCA_963769025.1. Classification (GTDB taxonomy): domain Bacteria; phylum Verrucomicrobiota; class Verrucomicrobiia; order Chthoniobacterales; family Chthoniobacteraceae; genus SXWH01. The sequence continues at coordinate 579,848 of CAVYKI010000012.1, read as the reverse complement.
GCATATCTTCGAGACGCACATCCACGCGGATCTTGGTCAGCGGCGCGCGGGAACTCTGCGATCGCGTGAAGTCCGCGAAGATTTTCGTGAGCCACGAGGAAGACGCGAAATACGGCTTCGATCATGAAAAGATCGCGGACGGCGATCAGTTCACCTTTGGCAAGACGATCGTCACCGTCCGGCACACGCCAGGTCATACGCCGGAGCATGTGAGTTATGTCGTCGCGGAGAAGGATCACGCCGACACGCCGTGGGGCGTGCTCACGGGCGACTCGCTTGTTCGTCAACTCCGCGGGCCGACCGGATCTGCTGGGCTCGAGCGAGACGGAGAAGCTGACGAAGCAGCTCTTTCACACGCTGCGCGACTACTTCCTCACCCTGCCGGACAGCGTGATGATCTTCCCCGCGCACGGTCACGGCTCGCCGTGCGGCGCCGACATTGGCGACCGCCTGCAAAGCACCATCGGCCACGAGCGGAAGTTCAACCCGTATCTCCAGATCCCGGACTACGAGAAGTTCAAGAAGCACGCCCACGACAGCGCGCCGCCGGTGCCGACCTATTATCCGCGGATGAAAAAGGTGAACGCCAAGGGTCCCGAGATTCTCGGCAATCTGCCGCGCGTCCCGGCGCTCCCGCCGAAGGCCTTCAAGGAAGCGATCGAGAAGAAGGAAGGTGTGCTCATCGATACCCGGATGATGCTCGCCTTCGGCGGCGGTCACATCAAAGGCGCGCTCAATATCGGCCACTCGCCGATGGCCTCCATCTGGGCCGGTTGGTTGCTCGAGCCCGACGAACCAATCCTGCTCGTGATCGATGACGACAGTAAGATCGACGAGGTCGTGAAACCCTACCTGCGCACGGGTTACACCAAGTTCGCCGGCTATCTCGCGGGCGGGATGAAGGCGTGGGATAACGCAGGATTCGAGTTGGAAGAAGTCGGCCAGATGACGGTGCATGAGGTGAAGGACGCGGGCTCGCGCTTGCAGATCGTCGATGTGCGGTCGCCGTCCGAATGGGAGAGCGGCCACGTGCCCGGCGCGCATTACCTGTTCCTGCCCGAGCTGCGAAAAAAGATCGGCGAACTCGATGCGACGCAAGCCGACCGCGGTCTATTGCGACAGCGGTTACCGCGCGAGCATCGGGACGAGCATCCTCAAGCAGGAAGGCTTCAAGTGCGTCTGCAACATTCCCGGAAGCTGGCAGGCGTGGAAGAAGGCGAAATATCCCATCGAGGGAGGAGACGGAAAATGAGCCGACTGCTCATCGCTGCGCTGCTCGTGCTGCCGTCGCTTGCCCGCGCGGCAGACTTCGGAGTGGATGCGACGAGTTACGACGGCCCGGCCTGGTCGCCTTACATCGTCGGCGGCGCGATCGGCGTGCTCTCGTGGCTGACGTTCTACTTCGCCGACAAAACCATCGGCGCGTCGTCCTTCTACGCCACGCTCGCGGGCTTTGTCGGAAAGACCGTTGCGCCGAAACACACGGAGTCACTGCCTTACTACAAAGACAATCCGCCGGCGGTGGACTGGGGCTTCATCTTTGTCGTCTTCACCATCGTCGGCGCCGTGATCGCGGCGATGACGGGTGGCGAGTTCAAGAACGAATGGCTGCACCCGATGTGGGTCGATAAGTTCGGCGAAAACAGCATGGGGCTGCGCGGTATCATCGGCTTCGCGGGCGGCCTGCTGATGGCCTTTGGCGCGCGCCTCGCGGGCGGTTGCACCAGCGGCCACGGCATCTCCGGCACCCTCCAGCTCAACGTCGGCTCCTGGCTCACCGTCATCTGCATGTTCATCGCCGGCATCGCCACCGCGATGCTCCTCTACACCGTCCTATGATCGATCCCGGCAAAGCAGTGAAAGAGTCGAGTGAGCCTTCGAACGAAGGCCCCAGCGGGAAGAAGATCCTGACCGCGATCGTGTTCGGTCTCGCCTTCGGCTTCCTGCTGCAGAAAGGCGGCGTGGCCAAATACAACGTCCTGATCGGTCAGCTCCTGCTTCAGGATTTCACGGTCGTGAAAATCATGATGACCGCCGTGGTCGTCGGCATGGTCGGCATCTTCACGCTAAACCACTTCGCGAAGGTCAACCTGCACATCAAGCCGACCCGCATCGGCGCACAGACCATCGGCGGGCTGCTCTTCGGCGCTGGGTTTGCGTTGCTCGCTTACTGCCCCGGCACCGGCGCCGCGGCGCTCGGCCAGGGAAGCTGGGATGTCCTCTTCGGCATGGCCGGGCTGATGGCTGGCTCCTACCTGTTCGCGGAGATGTCCGGCTGGCTGAAGAAGACCGTCGAGACGTGGGGCGAGAAAGGAAAGCTGACCATCCCCGACCTGCTCCACATCCCGCGCCTGCCTTTCGCTTACGCGGCCGCGATCCTTTTGTCGGTCGGGCTGTTCTTCCTCCAGCGCGTCTATCCGAGGTGATCCGCGATGAGCACGCTCACGCACAATCTCCCGGCCACATCTACTCGCGTGGAGGAGAGCACGCCGGACGAGATTAACCGGCAGATCGAGCAAACGACCGAGGAGAACGTGGTGCGTCTCGCCGCGCTCGGATCGGAGGCCATCGCGAACCGCCTGCAGGAGCTCGATCGCGAGTGGGACATCGAGCGCACGCTCGAAGCCAACGCGGCCACCCTCGCGCTGGTCGCGCTGACCCTTGGCTTTTCCGTGAATCGCAAGTGGTTCCTCTTCCCCGTCGTGATCGCGGCGTTCCTGCTCCAGCACGCGCTGCAAGGCTGGTGTCCGCCCTTGCCGATCTTTCGCAAGCGCGGAGTGCGCACCGCGCGGGAGATCGATCTCGAGCGGACCGCGTTGCGGATCATCCGCGGCGACTTCCAACCCGCGACCTCCGATCCGCGCGAAGCCTTCCGGCAGGCGAAGCTTCATCGAGCCGGCTAAAGCACCTTCCGAAACCGATGTGGCGCAATCTGTTTCCCGCAATCTTCTTCGTCGTGCCGGCCGCAGTGATGGCCTGCCCGATTTGCGACACGCCGACCGGCGAACAAGTCCGCGCGGGCATCTTCGGCGCTGGTTTCCTTTCCACGCTTCTCACGGTTCTCCTGCCATTCCCGATCCTCTTGGTGGCCGTGCTGATCATCAACCACGCGTTGTCCGATCGCTCCCGCCGTCACCGCAGAGGAAGGCCACCCGTTGTCTTCAAACACACCGCACCAATGAACGCTCCCACCAACCTAAAACCCTTGGTTATCGCCGGAACCTTCCTTGGCATCGGCCTCGGCGGGTTCGTCGATGGCATCGTCTTCCATCAACTGCTGCAAGCGCACAACATGCTCTCCGCGCGGTTTCCGAAGACGACGATTCCCAACATGGAGATCAACATGTTTTGGGACGGCCTCTTCCACTCGATGACGTGGATCATGACGGTCGTCGGCCTCGCGCTGCTGTGGCGCGCCGGAGCGCGTCGCGACGAGGTGCCGTGGTCAGGAAAAGCGTTCGTCGCCTCGCTCTTCCTCGGCTGGGGACTGTTCAACTTCGTGGAGGGAATCATCGATCACCACATCCTCCACATTCATCACGTCATCGAGCGCCACGGACAGTCTGTCTATGACTATGCGTTCCTCGCCTCCGGGGTGATCTTCATCGTCGCCGGGTGGATGACCATCTCCGCGGTGCGGCGTGACCTCAACCGGAGGCCCGCCGGTGCATCCTGATTTTACCAGCATCGCCGGGTGATGAGCACCCGCGCGCCCAACTGGCTGGAGCGCTGGGTGCCCATGGCGCAATGGGCGCCGGCCTATCGCGCGGCGGACCTTCCGGGCGATGCCATCGCGGGCGTGATCGTCGCGATCATGCTCGTTCCGCAAGCGATGGCGTATGCGATGCTCGCCGGTCTTCCGCCGCAGATCGGCCTCTACGCGAGCATCGTGCCGTTGTTGCTCTATGGCGTCTTCGGCTCCAGCCGGACGCTCGCGGTCGGGCCGGTGGCCATCGTCTCGCTGCTGACCGCGTCAGTGATTCAGCGGGTCGCGCCGGAGGGAGGCGCCGCCGCGCTCAGCGCCGCGCTGACGCTGGCCGGATTGGTCGGCGTCATGATGCTCGCGATGGGCTTCGCGCGACTGGGCGTGCTCACCCATTTCCTCAGTCACCCGGTGATCAAAGGCTTCACCAGCGCGGCGGCGATCATCATCGCCCTCAGCCAGCTCAAGCACCTGCTCGGCATCCAGATTCCGCACGCCGAACACACGCATCAGCTCGTCGCAAATATCTACCAACAGCTCGGAGCCACGAATGGCGTCACGCTCGCGATGGGTGTCGCGGCGATCGCGCTGCTGCTCTTCTTTGGCAAAGCGCTCGGGCCTGTGCTGCGCAAGCGCGGCGTGGATGAGTCGATCGCCACACCGCTCGCGCAAAGCGGTCCATTGGTCGTCGTGGCGGCGGCGACGCTGCTCGTCTGGGCGCTCGGCCTCGATCGATCCGCCGGCATCAAGACCGTCGGCACCGTCGCCGCGGGACTGCCGCCGCTGAGCTTTCCGCCGCTGGCCTGGGACCGCATCCAGCCGTTGCTCGGCGCCGCCGTGACCATCGCGTTCGTCGGCTTCATGGAAAGCATCTCCGTCGCCAAGGCGCTCGCCAGCAAACGCCGGCAGAACGTGCATCCCGATCGCGAACTCGTGGCGCTGGGCCTGGCCAACTCGGCGCCGCGCTGACCAGCGGTTACCCGGTCACCGGCGGCTTCAGCCGTTCCGTGGTGAATTTCGCCGCCGGCGCGAAGACTCCGCTCGCCTCGATGATCACCGCGGCGCTTGTCCTGATCACCGTCCTCGCGCTGACGCCGCTCTTCTACTTCATCCCACACACCGCGCTCGGCGCGATCATCATCGTGGCGGTGTTCGGCCTCGTGGATCTCAAACGCGCGCCGCAGCTTTGGCGCTACAGCCGGGCGGATTTCACCTCGTTTGCGCTCACGTTTCTCGTCGTCCTTTTCGCGGGCGTGGAGCTCGGCGTGGCCATCGGTGCCGGCACTGCGTTGGTCCTTTTTCTGTGGCGCTCGAGCCGTCCGCACATCGCCGTGCTGGGGCGCATTGGACACACCGAGCACTTCCGCAATGTCCACCGGCACAAGGTTCGCGTCTGCCCCGGCGTGCTCGCGATTCGGGTGGATGAAAGCCTCTACTTCGCGAATGCGCGCTACCTCGAAGATCATCTGCTGAGGCTCATCGCCGAGCAGAAGGATCTGGAGAATCTGGTGCTCGATTGCAGCGCCATCAATCACATCGACTCCAGCGCGCTGGAGACGCTCGAGAAACTGGTGGAGCAACTGCGCGACTCCGGCGTCGGCTTTCATCTCGCGGCGGTAAAAGGCCCGGTCATGGACCGCCTGGAGCGCGCTGGTTTTCCCGAGCACTTCGGGCGAAAGTGCATCCACCTCAGTCTGGATGACGCCATGAGAGCCTTGGGGTGCGCTGCCAGCGATTTGGAAGAGGTGCCGGAACCTCAACTCATCCCCGCTGCATGAATCCGAACCCATCCACCACGACCACTCAGACTGGGCGTGCGGCGGCGCGTGAGCCACCGAGGAGCTCTAATTTACGCTCGGTCCTCCGCCCGATGGAGGTCCATCACCGGCCTCCAACTGAAGTCATCCTCCGCTGATTCCATCACCAAATCCCAAAACCAAAACATCCCATGAAAACGCTCCTCAAAACCCTCGCCACTGCCCTTGCCCTATTGCCTCTCACTGCCATGACTGCCGAATCCGAAAAAGCCGCCTCCAACAAAACCCACCAAGTCGTCTTTGAAGTCACCTCCGACGGCCCCGAAAAATGGCAGGGCGCCCTGCGCAACGTCGAGAACGCGCACAAATCGCTCGGCGCAAAGGCGGGCAAACTCGTGGTCGTCACGCATGGCAAAGGCCTCGGTCTGCTTATCGCCAAAAACGCCGCGGAGCATCCCGAGATGAAGGAGAAGCTGGCGAAGCTCCACGCGGACGGCGTCGTCTTCGCCGCATGCGAAAACACGATGCGCCGCGACAAGATCGAAAAGAAGGATCTCATCGAACAGGCAACCACCGTCGATTCCGGCGTCGGCGAAGTGATCCGCAAACAGGGCGACGGATTTTCCTACATCAAGATCGGCGGATAGATGGCCGCGTTATGAAAGCGCTGCTCATCGCGCTGCTCGCCACGGGAATCGCTGCGCAAGCTGTGGACACGAAGATGCTCACAATCCTGCACACTAACGACCTCCACGGTCACATCCGTCCGTGGCGCGGTTGGGAGGGCGAGTTGGCCGGTAAGACGGTCGGCGGCTTCGACCGCATGGCGACCGTGGTGAAGCAGGTGCGTGCGGAGGCGCCGAATGTCCTGCTGCTCGATGCCGGCGATGCGTTGGGCGACACCATGATTGCCGACCTCACCAAGGGCCGCGCGATCCTGGAGCTGATGAACGCGGTCGGCTACGACGCGCTGTCGATCGGGAATCATGAGCCGGACTTCACGTCGGCAGCGCTGCGGGAATGGATCGCCGGCGCAAAGTTTCCCGTGCTCGCCGCCAATGTCACCGAGCGGGCCACTGGGAAGCTTTTCACCAAGCCGTATGTCGTGCGCGATGTCGGTGGAGTGAAAGTCGGTATCCTCGGCCTGGCGTATCCGAACACGCCGCTGACTACTGGGAAGAAGAACGTCGAGGATGTGGAGTTCGGTCCCGCGGTGGAGGCAGCGCAGCGCTTCATCCCCGAGATGAAACGCGAAGGCGCGCAACTCATCATCGCGCTCACTCACCTCGGCCTTGGGGCGGACAAAAAACTCGCCGAAGCGGTGCCGGAGATCGACGTGATTGTCGGCGGCCACAGCCACAACCGCATGAGCGAAGCCTTGCAAGTCGGTCGCACGCTTATCGTCCAGGCCGGCGCGCACGGCTCGGATGTCGGACGCCTCGACCTCACGCTGACCGACGGCCGCATCACCAAACACGAGCGCCAACTCATCGCGCTCGACAACGCGGTCGTGCCTTCCGACCGCGCCACGGCGGAGCTGATCAAGCGCATCGAAAAGCCGTTTCGCGCGCAGCTCGATGAAGTGGTCGGCGAAGCTACCGTCATCATTCCTCGCGCCCAGACCCTCGCGGGACAGGACGCGCGGAAACGCGACGAGCGATCGCCCGCCGATCACCTCTTCGCCGAGCTGCTGCGCGAGACGACTGGCAGCGACCTCGCGCTCCTTCCCGGCGTCGGCTACGGCATTGCTCTCCAGCCCGGACCGATCACCGCCGAGCAACTGCGTAATCTCCTCCCGCACGAAGGCAAAGTCGTGACGATGAAGCTCACCGGCGCGCAGATCCGCGCGATCCTTGAACAAGCGCTGACCAACACCTTCAGCGACGATCCGAAGACCAAAGTCGGCGGCATGATCCAAACCGGCGGCGTGCATTTCACCTACGATGCGAAAGCGCGCGAAGGCAGCCGTCTGAACGAGGTCACCGTGGGAAAGGAGCCGCTCGATCCGCAGCGCACCTATTCCGTCGCCACGAACTCCATGCTCGCCCACGGCGGCCACAACTACCGCACCTTCCTCGAAGGTCGCGACGTGACCGAGCACGAGAGCCAATACGAAACGATCAAGGCCGCGATAAAGAAGCGCGGCCGCATCGAAGCTCCACCGCTTTAGGTCACTGACAAAACCATGAAATCCTCCCTCATCCGCCCGCTCATCCTCGCCTTCTTCGCGGTTCATTCTTCGGCATTTGCGCAGGAGGAGAGCGTCAAACCGGGCATCAATGATGCGTTCAAAAATCCGTCGGTCGACGAGTTCATCGGGCGGTTCGAGATCGAGAGCCGCGAGGTGTTTGCCCACCGCGAGGCAATCGTAAAGGCCTGCGGGATCAAGCCCGGTATGACGATGGCCGATGTGGGGGCCGGCACGGGACTTTTCACGCGTCTCTTCGCGGCGGCCGTCGGAGAAAAGGGGCGTGTTTACGCGGTGGATATCGCGCCGAAGTTCGTCGCGCACATCGAAGAAAGCGCACGCAAGGCGGGGGTGAAAAACGTGACGGGAGTCGTCGCCACCGATCGATCCGTCGAACTCCCGGCTGCATCCATCGACCTCGCCTTCATCTGCGACACTTACCACCACTTCGAGTTTCCATTGCGCACCATGGAATCACTCCATCGCGCCCTGCGACCGGGCGGACAGGTGGTGGTCATCGACTTCGAGCGCATCGAAGGACAAAGCTCCGACTGGGTCCTTGGCCACGTGCGCGCCGGCCGGGAAGTATTCACCAGCGAGATCGTGAGAAGTGGCTTCCGGCTGGTCGGAGAACAGCCTGGTTTGCTCAAGGAAAACTATTTCCTGCGCTTTGAGAAAGTCGCGCCGGCGACAAACGCAAAATGAAGCGCGGCCCGGTCATCGCGGTCCTGACGCTGGGCTTCATCGCCTTCATCTTCGTGCAGGCACGCCGTAGTTCCGTTTCCCCGGAAGAGAAAGCAGCGGTGGCGGCGTTGCCTTGGCTCACGGATTTCGAGACTGCCCGTGCGCGCTCGCAGGCCGAGAACAAACCGCTCTTCATCGACTTCACCGGCTCCGATTGGTGCCCGCCGTGCATGCGCCTGCGCAAGGAGGTGTTTTCCAAACCGGAGTTCGCCGATTTCGCGGCGCAGCATCTCATCCTGTTGGAAGTTGATTTTCCAAGGCGCCAGCCCCTCCCGCCCGAGCAGCAGGCCGCGAATGACGCGCTCGCCCGCCAGTTTAATGTCGAGGGCTTCCCCACGATCGTCGTCCTGAGTCCCACCGGCAAAATTCTCGGTCAGCTCGGTTACACGCCGGGCGGTCCGCCGGCCTTTGTCGCGAAGGTCAAGGAACTGATCGGCAGCGGATGAACCCGCTCGCGTCAGGCGGGCGTTTTGAAGTGCGTGACCTTGCGCTGGAGGTCGGCCTGCAGGCGGCTGCAGACGAGGTTGCAAAGGTCGAAGACCATCGGGTCGGCGATCGCATAGAAGACGTGCATGCCATCTTTGCGGCGGCTGAGAATGCCGGCGTCGCAGAGCAGGCCGAGATGCTTGGAAACATTGGCCTGCGTGGCGCCGCTAGCGGTGACGAGCTGAGTGACGTTCAGCTCGCCCTCGTGCAGTGCTTGGAGGAGGCGGAGGCGCATCGGTTCGGCGAGCAGCTTGAAGCGGGCGGCGACCAGTTCGAGCGCCTCCGGCGAAAGGGCGATGGATTTGATTTTGAAGCGGGCCATCAAAACGTGAAATTTGACTGAACAACTACGCGGTTATATGGTCATATACTTAAAACCAATCCCGTTCCCGGTGCAACGCGAAATGCGTGACCAGCGCGGAGGGGATGCAGAACCCAAACTCTACTCACCCATGAAAATGTCATTTCTCCAAGCTTATGGACCGCTTATCCTAGCCGTCGTCATCGGCGCGCTTCTCGGTGCCGCGCTCGGATATTTCGGCCAATGCACCTCTGGCACCTGTCCGCTCACCTCGACTTGGTGGCGGGGCGCCATCTACGGCAGCATGCTCGGGTTGCTCTTCGGGCTCAGTTCGAACGACCGGAGCACGCCGAATGAAAAGGGGGAGACTCCTCCCGCACTTTCGCGGGTGAGTCCCAGCTCTGGCGATCGCCAGATATCCGATCCGAATCAATCCGCGCGCCCGCAATGACCGCGCCATGACGCCGCTCGGCAGAGCCTTCGCAGGCCGCGCGAAAGCCGACCACTCCAGTGTGGCTTCGCTTGGTTTGTCCTCGCCGTTGCCATCTTCATCATCGCGATGAATTGAACCGTTTTTCCTGATCCAAACCTCCAACCCCATCATCCCATGAACCGTCGGAAATTTCTCATGACCGCCGCCGCCGCGGCTCTCGCCACGCAACCGCTCGTTTGCGCTCAAACGCCCGCGCCGGGCACACGTCGCCGCGTGACGCTCCTGCACATGGCGGACACCCACGCGCAGCTTGAGACGCATCCCGATTACATGCCGGGCGAGCAGCCGGAGATTCAGCAAATGGGCGGGTTTGCGCGCTTGAAGACAGCGATCGAGCGCGAGCGCGCCAGCGCGGCCGGTCCGCATTTTTTGGTCGATAGCGGCGACGCGGTGCAGGGCTCCGGACCTGCGGCGTGGAGCGAGGGCGAAGTGGTGCTCAGGCCGCTGAATGCGCTCGGGCTCGATGTCTTCGTGCCGGGCAACTGGGAGGTCGTTTACGGACCGGATCGCTTCAAGTGGTTGATGAGCCAGCTCACCGCGAAAGTCGTGGCCTACAACTTCCACGACAAGGCGACCAACGAACGTCTCTTCGCGCCGTCGGTCACGATCGAGAAGGACGGCGTGCGCGTCGCGTTCATCGGCATCGCGGATCCCACGACCACCGTGCGCCAGCCGCCGGTGCAGACGCGCGGCCTGGATTCCACGCGGATGGACGGCCTGCGCGACTACGTCAAAGCCACGCGCGAGCGTGAGCGCGCTGACCTCGTCTGCATCGTCTCGCACTCCGGCCTCACGGTATCGCGGCAACTTGCGCGCGAGATTCCCGAGCTCGATGTGATCTTCTCCGGCCACACTCACGAGCGCACCATCGAGCCGATCGTGGAAGGCAAAGTCCTCATCGTGGAACCGGGCGCGATGGGATCATTCCTCGGCCGGCTCGACATCACGCTCGGCGAGAAGGGCGGCGTCGCGAGCCACGAGTTCCGGCTCATCCCGATCCGCGCGAGCGAGTTTCCCGAGGACCCGAAAGTGAAGGCGCTCGTCGAGCAAGCGCTCGCGCCGCATCGCGAGCGGATGAACACCGTCGTCGGCAAAACCACGAAGCTGCTCATGCGCTACGACGTGCTCGAGACGAGCATGGACAACTTCATCGCCGATGCCGTCGCCGAGATGACCGGCACCACGCTCGGCTTCACCAATGGCTTCCGCTTCGCCCCGCCGCTGCCCGCCGGCCCGATCACCGTCGGCGATCTATGGAACATGCTGCCGCTCGACACGCGCATGAAGTCCGGGACGATCACCGGCCGGCAGCTCCGCGACTATCTGGAGAACGAACTCGAACTCGTTTTCTCCAAGGACCCGTGGAAGCTCTCCGGCGGCTGGGGTCCCCGCGCTTCGGAGGCGATGAAGGTGAAATTCACGGCGATGAATCCGCCCGGTAAACGGCTCGTCTCGCTCCAGATCAAAGGCGCCGACGTGGCGGACGATGCGAAGCTCACCATCGGCGGCTGCGAGCGCGACGGCGAACCGCTCGACATGATCTGCCGCCTGAGGGAGCGGCCGACCCGGCGATCGCGCCGCTCACCGTGCACGAAGCGCTGCTCGCTTTTTTGAAGAAGCACTCGACCATCGAGGTGGAACGCACCGGCCGCGCCACCGCGACCGATCTCCCGCCCACCGTCTTTAGCCAGGACGCCACTCTCACCGGCAGCAAAAACGCCGTCCCCCGCGCCATCCGCAAAGGCTGACCTGTCATGGGAGACGACCTCAGCCGATGGATTCCAGAAGGTAATTTTGTATCCGCCTTCTCCAACATATTCACACCCATAAAAACTCCCGCTTAAACCTACTAACTAACCATGCCTGACGTCGGACTTTTTACCGCTACGGCCCCGCTGTCGAAAGACATGAGGGTCATCATCAAATACGTCGTCGAGGTCGAAGGACTACCGGTTTATTCCGAGACCTACGATGTCGCCAAACTCGCCGACGAACTAGCGGCGGACGAAACGAAAGCCGTTGAGCTTTGGTCCCGCCGCATCAAGTGCGTGGTCGCATGCCGCAATCGTCCCGGTTTCAGCTCCTGCGTCACCCGGTGCCTCGCCGACGGGCACGCATGTGATTGCGGTCATGAGGGCTGCGGGCCGGTCAGTTAGCCTCCACCTTTCCACGTGCGTCTGACACGACGCAAAATCCGACACCTCCGCGCACCGAGCGGCGGAAATCATCGCGGCGTAGCAAACCCTATTACCGGCGTCGGCGAGCAGGCGAAAGAGCGTTGCAGTGGCGATGGTCGCGACCACCACCCGAGGCAATCTCCCTTTACGTCAGGAAACGGTGCTTCATTCAGCCCCGGAATTCATCCGTCGCCGTCCGCAACTGCACCGGATAAGACGCGTCCGCGCGCTTCATCACAACGCACGGTTTTCGACGCCTGAGCGCCTTGGAAGCCGCATGTGTCCTAGCTTCCAGCGCGCCCGCTCTTTTTGAGGCAGTGCTCGTTTTCAAATTCGGTAACGATTCGGTAACCGCCGCGGCCATCCGCTCCTCGGTTGCACGTGCGGTTGGCGCGTGTATCAGAACGCGAAAACATACGTCGTCGTCGCGGGTTGAGCCGCATGATTTTCGTTGATGGACATGCCTCATTTTTACTGCGCTGCCGCCGAGCGCCGATGGCATTCGCGCCTCGCTTGACAACGTACGATGCGGATGAGCCTCCGCTTCCGCGACAAGAATCCGCCTTCACGGCAAGAGCGTAGCTTTCTGCTCTACTGGCAGTCGCTGGGCGGCCCGGCGCTGGATCGGGAGTTTCGATTTCACGCCGAGCGCAAGTGGCGTGCGGACTTCGCTCACGTTGAAAGCCGCACGCTCATCGAGGTCGAGAGCGGGATCTACATCCAGGGCCGCCACAATCGCCCACAGGGCTTTGCGGCGGACGCCGAGAAGTATCTGGAAGCGGCGCTGGACGGTTGGCGCGTCCTCCGCCTCACGGAGCTTCAGATCACCGCGCCGATGATCGAGCGCATCGTCGCCTTCATCCGCACGGCAGGTGTAAAGTCGGTGTAAAGTGACGGCCCAACCTTACACATTTTGGAGCCCGGATTTTGGCGCGTTTTCACAAGCCTGAATCCGATGTAATCAACTACTGTAAAACACGTTGTAGCCGCGTTTTTGGCGCGTATCAGGCCGCGTGAGGGACGAAAAAGGTGTAAGGTTGAAAAAACAGCCCCTCATGGAATTGGAGTGAGGGTCGCCCAACCCAGGTGACGAGCGCTCGCTCGAAAAAGATTCCTTACTCACTCTTAATGCACGCTCTCGAACACTCTGACTCACGCACGCCGCGCGCTCGATTCGTGCCAGTCATCGGACCGCGACGGACGCGGCGATGACGGTGGATTTGAATAAGGTTTTCAAACGCCGATATGAACTGGCAGCCCGCGATTCAATTCCTGCGGTGGCGGCATGGAATAATTCCCGAGGCTGTCTGCTCTGATCGCCCGAACGCCGCATTCCGCGTCGTTTAAAACCAAAACCAAAGTACACAACACCAAATGAAAAACACGAAGACTCTGCTCGCTGGCGCTGCGCTCGCGGGCATCCTCATGGGCGGCTTTACCGCCAAAGCCAATGCCGCCTCGAATAACGGCACGGCGTTCAAGAAGAATGCCGACAGCCAGCAGGCCGGCGTCCTCGCCGACGAAAAGAAAGGCGAAACCCACGACTGCAAAGGCAAGAACTCCTGCAAGGGCAAGGGCGGCTGCAAGACGCGGCGACAACGGCTGCGCCGGCAAGAACTCCTGCAAAGGCAAGGGCGGCTGCGCCGTGAAGGACGGCAAGCCGGTCGCACACGACGCTGTAAGTAACCAGACCCCGATCGAGGCTCTGGCTCCGCATCGCGCCGGAGCCCGCTCGCGAGTCACGATCGGTGATCGCCGTGCGCCCAATCGCAGTCGCCATCGCATTTTCCCCATGCCCGCCACCCGCTTCAACGGCTTCACCGACTACGGCATCGGCATCGGCCTGCGCATCCCGCACTACCAGCACATCCTCGAGAAGAAGCCGGTCGTCGATTGGTTCGAGATCATCTCGGAAAACTACATGGTCGATGGCGGGCCGCCCGCTCGCACGTGCTCGACCAGATCCTCGAGCAGTACCGCGTCGTGCAGCACGGCGTCTCGATGTACTTCGGCAACGCCGCGCGGCCGAACCGCGACCATCTGCAGCAAGCTCAAGGCGCTCGACCAAGCGCACGAAGACGCCGTGGCTCTCCGACCACCTCTGCTGGGGCAGCGTCGACGGCCGCTACACGCACGACCTGCTGCCGATGCCCTACACGTGGGAGGCGGTCGAAGCGCACCGCGCGCAACATCCGCGAGGTGCAGGACTTTCTCGGAGTCCCCGTCGCGGTGGAGAACGTGAGCAGCTACGCGGAGTTCCACGTCTCGCGAGATGACCGAGTGGGAATTCCTCAGCGAAGTCGTCGAGCGCGCCGACTGCGGAATCCTGCTCGACGTGAACAACATCTACGTCTCCTCGAAGAACCACGGCTTCGATCCGTACGACTACCTCGACGCCGTGCCCGCGCGAGCGCGTCGCGCAGATCCACATCGCCGGCCACACGAAGTTCGAGCGCTACATCCTCGATACGCACGATCATCCGGTGCTCGATCCCGTGTGGAAGCTCTACGCGCACGCCATCGCAGCGCTGCGGCCGCACCGCCACGCTGCTCGAATGGGACGACCGCATTCCCGAGCTTCGACGAAGTGCATCGCGAGGCGCTCAAGGCCAACCGATTTCTGCCCGATGCCAGCGACGCTCGCCGCGTAACGCGCGCGATCGCCTCGGCCGGAAGTCCAGCGGCTGATGGCCCGCCGCCGTGATGCGCCCGCTCGCTGCCGGACGACGGCATGCAGCCGACGCTGGAAAGACGGCTCGCCCGCCGCGGACGTGGCGGCGCGGTTCATCAAGCCGAACGACCGGCTCACGTCCTTCGAGCGGCTCCAGATCTACAACCAGCAGTACTGGTGGCGGCTGCTCGGCTCGTTTCGGCGAGGACTTCCGCGGGCTGCGCGCCGTGCTCGGCGAGCGGAAGTTCGACCGGCTCGCGGTCGCGTATCTCGAGAGCGTGCGGATCGACGTCGTGGACGCTGCGCGACCTCGGGCCAGCTCTGCCGGCTTTCCTCCGAACGCGCATCCCGAACTCACCGCGCCGCACGCGCCCTCGCCCTCGACATGGCGCGCGTCGAATGGGCGCGCGTCATCGCCTTCGACGAGCCGGAGCGGCCGCCGCTCGACCCGGCGAGGCTCGCCGCAAACCCCGCGGACCAGCTGCGCCTCGGCCTCCAGCCCTACCTCACGCTGCTCGAACTCGCGCATCCGGTCGACGAACTGCTGCGCAAGCTCAAGGACAGCCACGATCGAAACCGGCACGTTCAGCAACGCCGTCGCCGCCACGTCACGCGCCGCCGGCCCGCGCATCGCCGCGCGCCCGAGCCGCACGCCGATCCACCTCGCCGTCCATCGCGTCAATCTCTCCGTCTTATTACAAGCGCCTCGACCCCGAAGCGTTCCGCTGCTCACCGCGCTCAATGCCGGAGCCTCGCTCGAAGGCGCGTGCGCGTCCGCCTTCGCCAAATCGCACACCGGCGACGAGGAAGCCGCCGCGAAAGTCCGCGATTGGTTCGCCACTTGGATGGAGTTGGGCTGGCTGTGTCCGTCTCGGCGTTCATAGATGCCCGCCCCCCGTGAACATCGCGCGAGACACTCATCCCGCAGCAGCGACCGCCTGCATGGCGTCGATCGTCTCCCCGGTGCAACTGCTCCCGCAGCCGCGGTGCAGGCGAGGCAATGGATCGCCGGTGCCGATGGTGCCGGCCGTCGAGGTATTCCGGCGTCACATCCCACAGGAACAGCGGCGTGCCATTGCGCAATTGCATCCCGAGCATCTGGTTGAAGTCGCAGTCGAAGAGCTTCGCCGCGCTAGCCGACGCTCAGCGTGGAGCGGCACATCAGTCCTTCGACGGTCGCGGGATTGAAGGCGTTCGACGAGCAGTTCGAGGTATTCGTCCCACTTGCCTTGCGCGCGCAGATCTTCGGCGAAGCGGGCGATGGGCTGGTTCGTGATCGTGAAAAGTCGGTTGAAGACGATGCCGAAATCGCGCTGCAGCGCTTCCTTGTAATCGGCCTCCAGTTCCGCCTGCGGGCCGGGCAGCGTCGCGCCGAGCGGATTGTAAACGAGGTTCAGCGGCAGTCGCGTGCCGTAGCCGACGGCGTTCAGCTTCTTCAGAGCGCGGAGATGCTTTTGTCGAACACGCCGTCGCCGCGCTGCTGCGTTCACATTCTCCGCGGAGTAGCAGGGCAGCGAAGCGATCGACCTCGACCTCGTGCTCCGCGAGATACTCCGGCAGCCAGCGCGAAGTTCGCGCTCTTCGATGATCGTGAGGTTGTTGCGGTCGATGACATGCGCGCCGCACGCGCGCGCCGTCTCGACGAAGTAACGAAAGAACTCGCTCAGCTCCGGTGCGCCGCCGGTGATGTCCACGATCGGGCGGGCGATGCTCGCGAATCCATGCGCCGATGCGATGCGCGGTCGGCTCATCCATCATCTCCGTGCGCCACGGCCCGGCATCCACGTGGCAGTGGCGGCAGGTCTGGTTGCATTTGCGGCCCACGTTGATCTGCAGCGTCTGCAAGCGCGAGCGCATGAGCGCTCAGGCCGTGGGCGGAGAGTTTTTCGTCGAAGCGATTCATAGGTTCAGGAAATCGAGCGCACCAGCCAGCCCGCGAGCGCCGCGAGGAGCGCAGCGCACGGCAGCGTGACGACCCACGAGGCGAGCACGCCGAGCACGGGACGCCAGTGCGCCTGCCCGGTGACGGCGCCCATGCCGAGCAGCGCGCCGACGCTGACGTGCGTGGTGCTCACCGGCAGGCCGTGGAAGCTCGCGGTGGTGACGAGCAGCGCGGTGGAAAGATTCGCGGCGAAGCCCTGGCCGGGGTTCATCTCCGTGAGCTTGTGGCTCATCGTTTCCGCGACGCGGCGTGCCCCGAGGATGCCGCCGAGCGCCATCGCCACCGCGACGGCGAGCAGGCCCCAGCGCAAATCGAGCGCGGCGGCGACGAGCAGCAGCGCGGCAATCTTCGGCGTGTCATTCAGCCCGCGCGCAAAGCTGACCGCACCGGCGCTGAGAAAATGCAGCGAGTCGAGCAAGCTGCGCGCGTTCACGCCGAGCACGCGGCCCGCGTAGCGCTGGGCGCAGGCTGCGGGATTGTCCACGGCGATCGAGAGCGTCGGCAGCATTTGCGCGGCGAAAATCCCGCCGGGCTGCGGGAGCGCGATGACCTGCTCTTCCACGCCCGCGCAGACGCACATTTCCTTCGTGACGCCGAGCCGCAGCCGCGCGAATCGAAAGCCGAGATACACCACCGCGCCCACGCACGACGGCGAGCAGCGGACTGAGCACGAGCGGCAGGACGAAGGCGCTGCCCAACTGCCCGAAGTTCACCGCCCCGCCCGCGGCGAGTCCGGCGCCGACGAGCGCTCCGGTAAGTCCGTGCGTGGTCGAAATCGGAAAGCCGAACCGCGCGGCCAGCAGCACCGTGCCGCCCGCGCCGAGCGCGACGGCGAGGAGGAAATGCGGCGACGCCACGAGGCTCGCGGACACCAGCCCTTTGCCGCTGAATTTCGCCAGCAACGCCTGCGCGAGAAAGAGCGCAGCCACGCTGCCCGCGAGCGTCGTCACCGTGGCCCAGGCGAGCGCCTTCCGATAGCCGCACGTCCCGCTGCCATACAGGCTCGCGACGCCTTTGAAGTTGTCGTTCGCGCCGTTTGCGAACGCGAGGAAACAGACGGCGATGAAGAGCAGGGTGACGAGCATGGGAAGAATCTGGCCGATCAGATGCGCTGTTCCTCGATGTCATAGACATCGAACCAGACATACACCGGGCGGTTCTTGCGGATGAACTGCGGGATGTAGTCTTCGAGGAAAAGCTGCAACTCCAGCGACATGTCGCACGGGCGCATGTGCGCGCAGCTTGTTGTTCCATTGCACGATTTCCGCGCGGTCCTTCACCTTCGAGTGCGCGGTGATCCAGTCGGCGACCTCCGCATCGGTGGCGCCGGTCGCGACGAATTCCTTGAACGCGCCGGCCTCGATGCCGGTGAAGCCGAGGAACTGGCGGTCCAGCGGGCAGTCGTAGTGATACTCGCCGTTCGTGCCGGCGACGACGGCGCGGCATTTGTCGAGCGTGCGTCCGGCGATGACGTAGCCGGCGAGCGTCTCCCGCGGGCTGCGCGGAAAGGCTTTGGTGAGATCGAGGGCGAGCAGTTGCAGTTTGTCTTGGTTTTGCATGGTGAAAGTGAGGCGTGATATTAGCAGCAGCTTCCCGCCATCGCAGCACTGCGAGGCGGCGGTGGTGGCGTCGGTATTCGAGGCCCTTGGTTTCGCGCGGGTGGCGGCGGCGTCGTGCGCTCGCAGGCGAAGGGCGCGGCGTTTTCCAGCGGCACTTCGGTGAGCGGTTCGATGAACTCGAAGAACTCGCGCGTAGGGCGCCTTGCGGTAGAGCTGGTAGGTCTTGTCGCAGACGGCGTAGCGGACGCCGCGTTCCATGCGATGGCCGTCGTCGTCGAGCACTTCGCGGAACGGGCCGAGGTAAATCACCGCCTGGTTGCGCTCGAAACACGCGCCTTGTTTGCCCTTGAACGCCTGCACCGTGACGGAGCGGAACTCGATGCCCTCGACGGTCTGCCACGGCTGCGTGTCGCGCTTGAGCAGCTCGATGCCGTAAAAGCCCGCGTCGGCGAACGCTTGCAAGAAAGCCTTCCTCCGTCAGCGCGCCGGAGATGCAGCCGCTCCAGAGCGTCGGGTCTTGCTGCATCGCGTCGGGCACTTCCTCGTCGGCCACGATGTCGGAAATGACGGCGCGTCCGCCTTTTTTCAGCACGCGGAAAATCTCCTCGAAGAGCTGCCGCTTCGCGCGCGGCTCGACGAGATTGAGCACGCAATTCGAGACGACGACATCGACGCGATTCGCTCGCGACGAGCGGACGGCTGCACGCGCAGTTCGTCGGCGAGTTCATCGGCGGCGAGAAATGACGCGGCATCCGTGATGGGCCGCTTCTTCAATTCCGCATCGAGCATTTCCAGATCGAGCGCGAGGTCCTGGATGCGGCCCTTGCGAAACTCGACGTTCGCGTAGCCGATGCGCTCGGCGACGATGGGCGCGTTGCGGCGCGCGACTTCGAGCATGTCGTCCGTCATATCCACGCCGATGACCCTGCCCTTCGCTCCGACGACCTGCGCGGCGATGAAACAGATTTTTCCCGTGCCCGAGCCGAGGTCGAGCACGGTCTCGCCTGGCTGCACCCAGCGCGAAGGATCGCCGCAGCCGTAGTCCTTCTCGATGACTTCGGGCGGGATGATTTTGAGATAGCGGGTGTCGTATTCGACCGGGCAGCAAAGCGCGGCTTCCGGCGCTTTGGCCGCGGCGCTGTAACGTTCTTTGACGGCAGTTTCGGTTTTCATGCAGTGTAGAAATGAGCGAACGGCGCTGACGTTTATTCCGTCTCCGCGGCCATTCCCTCCTTTTCCTCCCTGCTGCGGCAGCGCGTGCTCCAGGTCGCGTTAATGAAACTCAGGCCGCAGGGCGCGCGCCGCTTCACGACTCATTCCCTCGCGGCGGCCCCGATGCGGGCTCCGCTCGCCCGGTCTCGGCGAGGCAAATCAGCGCGCCGACGAAATACATGAGATTGAAGGCGGCGACGGCTATTTTGCGAGAGGCCACGCCTACGGCATCACCAAGGACACCAAGCAGGCCGAGGCCAATCTTGCCCGTGCCCTCGAATGGATCACCGACGCGCGCACGCGCAAGGCCGCCGAAGTGGCCAGTCTTGCGAAGCAAAATCGCTAAGGAACCGCTGATTTAATCGACATCCAGAAAATTCAACCCGGCTTCGACCATCAAAAACTTCCTCCGAATTCAAAATCCTTCTTACGCCATCTTGGAGAGCTGAAAATCACGCGAAGATGCGAACCGCTGATTAAATCAGCGGTTCCCTAGAATGCCTCCGATTCACCATGCCATTCAACTTCCGGCAGGTCTTTTCGCTACCTCCCGCGAGGCATGGGCTTGCAACCACAGACGTTGCGGACCTGAACAAAGAATAGAATACTCACCACTATGAAGACCCGCCGCCAATTCATCGCCACTGTTACGGCATCAATGATTGCCGCAAAACATTCGCCCCTCGCTCTCGCACAAGCGACGACGACACTCGCCACCATTGACATCGGGTCGCGGCGCGAGTTGTTCGTGGATGATTATCTTATCGCCAGCATGGACGGCGCTGCCTTGAAAGTGCAGCGGCCGCAGCCTCATGAAGTCGTGTTCACTACGGATGCGCCTTGGGAGGGGAAGACCTCGGCCTATTTCACCGTGTTCCAGGATGGTGACTTGTATCGCATGTATTATCGCGGCTCGAATGAGGTGCCGCATTCCAAAGGGACGCTGGCGCCTCAAGTAACCTGTTACGCTGAGAGCAGAGACGGCATCACTTGGCGAAAGCCCGAGCTGGGCATCCACGAGTTCGAAGGTTCCAAGGCCAACAACATCGTCTGGGTCGGCAAGGGCGCGCACAACTTCACGGTCTTCAAAGACAGCAATCCCGCCTGTCCGCCCGAAGCGCGCTACAAGGCGGTCGGCGGCGCGTTGGTGCTGCACCAGTCGGCGGATGGCATTCACTGGGCAGTCGCATCGCCAAAATCTTTCACCGGCAAGGGCACCTTCGACTCACAGAACCTCGTCTTTTTCGACGCACATCGCGGCGAATACCGCACCTACTGGCGCATCTCCAACACCCCCGTGCGCGCCATTGGCACGTCCACTTCGAAGGACCTCATTACCTGGGAGGCACCGCAGTTTCTCCAATATCCCGAGAGCACACCGCAGGAGCATCTCTACACCAATGCCATCCAGCCCTACTTCCGCGCGCCGCATCTTCTCATTGGATTTCCCACGCGTTTCTTCCCCAAAGGTGAGCACGTTGAACCCATCTTCATGAACAGCCGCGACGGACTGAACTTCCGCCGCTTCAACGACGCCATCATCCCCGAGACCGCACCGCAGGATCGCAGTGGCAACCGCAGCAACTACATGACTTGGGGCCTGCTCTCGCTGCCAGGCAAGCCCGACGAGTTGTCCTGCTATGCGACCGAGGGCTACCGCCGTCCCGTGCCGGGACGTTTGCGCCGATTCACCTATCGCCTCGATGGCTTCGTCGCACTCCATGCCTCTGACCCTGCCACCGTGATCACCAAACCGATGACCTTCACGGGATCGAAGCTCATGCTGAATCTCGTCAGCCCCGGCGAAACCCGCGTGGAGCTTCAAGACGCGGATGGCAAGGCATTGCCAGGATTCTCCCTCGCCGACTGCCAGCCCATCACCGGAGACTTCACCGAGCACGCAGTCACCTGGAAAAGCGGCGCCGACTTGAGCAAGCACGCCTCTCACCCGGTGCGCCTGCGTTTCGCGATGAAGGCTGCGGACTTATTTTCGTTTCAGTTCATTCCATGAAACTCGCTTCGTTCCATATCTGCGCCGTGGCGCTTGACGCGCCGAAACTGCGTGCGCTCTACGTGGAAGTGGAGCACGTAAAGGACCGACCTTTCTCCCCAAGATCATGAAACACGCCCTCACACTCATCACCGTCCTCTTGCTGGCATCGCCACTCGCCGCTGAAGATCCTGCAAAGGAGAGCAAAGCGAACAGCGAGACCGTCACCTCTGACGATGAGGACTTGATCCTGGGGTTCAGGGGGAAGTCGAAATACCAGATTGTTGTTCCTGATCCGATGCCGAACGAAGCGGCGGCGGCCTCGGTGGGGCGGGCGGCGGAGCTTTTGCAGGCGGCGTTCAGCGCCAATGGGATCAAGCTGGAGGTGAAGAAGGAGTCGGAGGCGGATGCTGCGCGGCCCGCGTTTCACCTCGGCGCGACCAAGTTTGCAGCGGCCAATGGCGTGGACGCGAAGACCCTTGGCGGATGGAGTTATGTCCACAAGGCGGTGGGTCGCCACATCATCATCGCGGGCAATGATGCGCCGGACACGCTCGTGGGAAAACGCCCCACGATGCGCGACGATGCGACCATCCCCTATGAAGGGACGTTGTTCGGAATGGCGGAATTCGTTTACCGCTATGCGGGGGCGCGATTCCTAGCGCCGGACAACCACGGAACCGCGTTTGTTCCGACCTCGATCATTCATATCCCCCGCAAATTGGATACAAAGGGCTCTCCGTTTTTCATCGAGCACGACTTTAGCAAATCCCGCGACCTCTTTTATACGGCCAACCATTGCGGTAGATTCCAGCGCATCTGGTCCCGGTATGGGCATCAGCACCCATCGGCCGTCCCGATCAGCAAATACGGAAAGGACCACCCGGAATACTTCATCCTGTCCGGCGGCGTGCGGCAGCCCGCATTGACGATGAAGGATGGTGCAGGGCAGCTCTGTTTCTCCAATCCGGACGTGCGTGAACTGATTTACAAACACATTCTCGAACGATGCGACGAAGGTTTTGACATTGTGGAGCTGGGTCAGGCCGATGGATTCAAGTCGTGCCAATGTTCGAAATGTGCCGAACTCTATGGGGTCACTCCGGACTCTGTCCCCACGGACGGCTCGGCCTATAACATTTGGGGCGAGAAGCTCTGGATCATGCACCGCGATATGGCGCTGCGCCTGCTGAAGGACCGCCCCGGAAAGCGAATCATGATGTCAGCCTATTCGGTGGCCGCTCCGCCACCGCGGACCTTCAACGAGTTTCCGCCGAACACGATCATTGAGATGATGGATTCGTCCGAAAAATCGTTCGAAGCTTGGAAATCCATCAAGGTGCCCGGCGGATTTTCGGCCTATCTCTATAACTGGGGTGCCCTGCACCTGAAGGGGCTGACCGTCGCCCAGATTGCCGAGCAGAACCGTCGGCTGGTAACTAACAACGTCCACGTCGTTCAGGTCAATGGCGTCCCGCGGTCAAGCGAGTGGGGGCTCGAAGGTCCCAACATCTATATCTATTTGCGGCTGGGCATTGATCCTTTCACCAAGAGTGCGGACGAGCTTTTCAACGAATACCTGCAGGCCGCGTTCCGGGAATCAGAAGCCCAGATGCGTCGTTTTTTCACTAGCTTTCAAAAACGGGTGGCGCTCCTGGAGGTCCTCAGGGAATACACTTCCAAGGTGGATCGCGATCCGATCTTCACGCTTGGAACCTTATACACTCCAGACCTGATCAATGCCATGGAGGAGGACTTAGCGCAGGCCGAAAAAAACGCGCAACTGCCCGAGGTGAAAACGCGCTTGGACATTGTCCGTTACGAGTTCGATTTCCTCAGGCACACCGTCCTGGTAATCAACGCCTATCGGAATCACCAGGCCATGAACAACGCAGCGTCGCTGAACCAGGTGCTGGACGCCGTGGATGCCCGTAACAAGTTTGTGGCCGCAGTGGTGAACGGCGACGGCAAGTATCCAAAATGGAAAAACCCCGCCTTCCCTCAAAGGAACGAACACGAGTTGAAATACCTCCAGACTTACATGGACCGTGCTCCCTTCAACTGGGACACCGCGACGATGCGGGCCAATCCCGCGCAGCTCTCGCAGCAAAGCAAGTCGCTGGAGATCGCGAAAGTGTCCGGGCCATTGACGCTGGACTCGCCGCTCTGGAAGAGTGCCGAGGAGCACACCCTCGGTCCCGTGGAAGCCGCAGCAACGGCCCTGCAAGCACAGACAACCTTTCGCGTGCTGTGCGACGACAGTCATCTCTATGTGCGTGTCAGTGGCGAGCAGCCAGCAGCTAAGATGAAGTTCGTGGCCCGGGGACGCGATGCTGAGTTATGGCTCCAGGAAAGCATCATCGTGAATGTGTCACCCTCCGGGGATCGCAGCCGCTACTTCTACTTTGCCTATGAACCCGAACCGACCTCCTTCAATGACGCCGAGCACGGTTTCATCACCGATGTTCTGCATCCCCGCTATGGCTGGAACGACGAAAGCTGGAACGGTAAATGGACCTTCGAGACCAAGCTGTGGCCCGACAAGAACCGCTGGGAATCCATGGCAGTGATCCCCTTTGAAACCCTCCGCACGGCAGCGCCGAAGAAGGGCGACCTGTGGTATCTCAATGTCGGTCGTGTTCACTTCACCGATGCCGCGAAAAAGACGGACGAACGCGAGTTGTCCGTGTGGACCGGCAAGCTCAACGCCTCCCGCATCCCCAGCGATGCCTCCTTCGGCAAGGCAACCTTCAAATAGGCGCTCGCAGATGAAACGCATCACCTCCATCACCATCATCGTGTTCCTTGTTCAGCTCGGAGCAGCGTCGGCACTCGACTTCACGCAATTGAAGGTCGTGAAGCAACTGCGTGGCGAGAAGCGCTTCGATGAGGCCATTCAAAAACTCGAAACCATGGCGGCCCGGACCACCGACGATGACGAGAACTTCCACTATCTGGACATCGCCATCGAAATTGCCTCGGGGTCCCTGAAAGACACGGATCGCGCACTGGCGCTCGCTGACAAAGTGAAGGAACCCGCGCGACGAGACTATGCCAATCTCCGCGCGTTGTCAGATTTCAAACGCTACGACGAAGCTCTGGCGCGAGTGCGTGATAAGAAGATTGACGAATGGCCTGTGAGTTGTCGCGGCAAGGCCCACGTGATCCTCGCCACGATCTACCAACTGCGTGGCGATGACGCATCCGCGCAAGAGCACCGATTGAAAGCGATCGCCGCGCCCGGAACGGAGACCGTCGTGCGTGGGAATGCCGCCACGGATGCAGCCCAGCATTACCTCAAACAGGGAGACACCCGCAAAGCCGAGGAGATGTTCCGCCAGGCCCTTGAAATCTCGCCCGCGTCTTATGCGTGGCGCAACACGAGCCTGGTCGCCCTGTCGCGCCTGCTCATTCAGGATCATCGGGCGATGGAAGCCGCAAAACTGTTTGAAGGCATCGCTTTCGACAAGATCGAGAACACTCACTCCCGATGCTTACTCCTCGAAGCCTACGCCCGGGCCCTCCTCGCCGCTGGCAAGAAAATCAAAGCCATCGAGACCTTCGACACCCTTCTCCAAAGCGGCATCTCGGACATCGGGAAGGATCGCATCAACAAGGAACTCGATCAGATGGCCGAGGACTTTTAGCCCTGCAACGCATACGCACCCGCCACAAATCACCCTTGAGGGAGAGGAGGGCCGGACTAATTATTTGTCGCGACACTCTACGGAAAGGCATCGCGCCTTGCCGCACCTGTGCATCAACGGCGCAACCCATGCCGAACTGGGCGGTAGGCGTCTTATGCGGGCAACGCCCTTGGTTCCGGGCAAGAGATGGAATGAGGGCTGAAAGCCCGACCCATTGGCGGCGCGCCGATGCCACGATCGCCCGTGACCGCGCGCACGCTGAAGGAGCTGCGCGCACCGGGGCTGGAGTGAGACGCCACTCACCTCGCCATGAACTTGACACACTCTCGTTCGATTCGGGACTCCTTCATGAACATGCATCCCCCCGGAAACGTCATCGACCGAAGCTGGCTTTCCCCATTGGCCTTCGCATTCATCATCTCCGCCGCATCCGCGCAGGAGCCGCCGCGCCGTGTCATCGCGATTGATAACGTCTGCGCGTGGCCGAACCTTGTGCAGATGCGCGACGGCAGTTTCGTCGCCGTCGTTTTCAATTAGCCGAAGCTCCCGGCCACTTGTCCGAGGATTTGCAATTGCTCTGGCGCGACCGGCGCATGCGGTTCGGTCTGCCTCGCGAAGGCTCCTCCCCGCAACTCCAGCAGGATGCGGGACTGAATCGTGACGCCACCCATTCGCCCGACAAAGGCGAAGGAGAAAAGCTCCGCGAATGAAACTGACCAAAACGAAAAAGCTGATCGCGCTGGTCGTCCTCGTGTTCGTCGCCGGCATCGGCACGCGCGCGTTTCTCCGCAGCCGGACGGGGCCGCCGCCTTCCGCCATCGAAGTGCCCGCGGGCCTCGCGAACGAGTCTTACGACCGGCTCTTGAAAAAATATGTCGATGCGAAAGGCCTGGTCGCCTACGGCACATGGAAAGCAAACGCGGAAGACCTTCGCGCGCTCGACGACTATCTGCGGCAGTTCGAGCCGAAGCCCGCGCAGCCGGCGACCGGCGATGAAAAGGCTGCGGCGCTCATCAATCTCTACAACGCGCTCACCGTCCGTTGGATTCTCAAGAACCATCCCACCGCGAGCATCCAGTCGTTGAGCGATTCGTTCGGCGTGAGACGGCACGAGGTCGGCGGTCAGAAAGTCGCGCTCAATGACATCGAGCATGGCACGCTGCGCCCGCTCCTCGGCTACCGCGCACACGCAGTGCTCGTCTGCGCCGCGCGCAGTTGCCCGCCTTTGCAGCGCTCTGCCTACAACGCGTCCGCGCTCGACTCGCAGATCGACAACGCCTTTCACGAATGGCTCGGTCGCAACGATCTCAACCATTTCGAGCCGCACCGAAGTTCCGCGCAGATTTCCAGCATCTTCACATGGTTCGCCGTTGACTTCGAGAAGGCAGGCGGCGTGAAGAAAATCCTCGCCCGCTACGGACCGGATGCCGATCGGAGCTTTCTTGAAGCGGGCGAATACGAAATCAGCTACCTGCCTTACAACTGGGGCCTCAACGACCAGTCCGACAACGGCCAAAGCTACAGCCGGGCGAAGATGATCCGCGATCGCGTGCTGGACTTTTTGATGTTCTGGAGGTGACCGATGTTGATGAAGCCCGGCACGCCTCGAACCGTCTTTCTCGTCGGCGCGGGCCACGTCCATTTGCATGTGGCGGCGCGGGCCGAAGAGTTTGTCGAGCGCGGGGCGCGAGTGATCCTGATCGATCCGTCGGAATTTTGGTATTCAGGTCTGGCGACCGGAATGCTGGGCGGCAGCTACGAGCCCGCCGAGGATCAGGTGAACCCGCGGGCGTTGATCGAGGCGCACGGCGGCGAATTTATCCAGGACCGGGTCGAGGAAATCTGGAACCCACCGCACGACGGCTGCGCCTGGCGGGCGGCGGCGAGCTGGCCTACGACTATCTGTCGCTCAATGTCGGCAGTCGCGTGAATGTGGACGCCATCCCCGGCGCGGCGAATGATCCCGAGCGTGTGGCCGGTCAAGCCGATCAGCAATCTGTGGAAGCTCCGCGAGCATCTGGAGGCGCGCTTTCGCGCAGGCGAAACGCCGCGCGTGGCGGTGATTGGCGGCGGACCGACCGGCTCCGAGGTTGCGGCAAATCTCGCCGCACTGGCCGCCCGCTTATTCCGTCACGCATGCCCGTGACCTTGATCACGCCCGGCGACCGATTGATCCAGCAGGCTCCGTCCGGCGCGGCCCGCTCGCTGCAGCGCACCCTCGCGAGCGCCGGTGTGAACATCCGCCTGCAAACACGCGGATCGTCCGCGAGAGCGGGAGGCGCTCATCGCCGAAGACGGCAGCCGCATCGTTGCCGATCTTGTCGTCCTTGCCACCGGGCTCGAAGCCAATCCGCTCGTGGAGAAGATCGGCTTGCCGACGCTTCCCGGACAAGGTCTGCGGGTCACCGCGAGCCTCCACTCGATCGCCGACGAGCGGGTGTTTGCGGGCGGTGACTGCGCCGCATGGAAGGATTCGATCTGCCCAAGCTGGGCGTCTTCGGAGTGCGCCAGGCCCGCCACATCCACGCCAACCTGCTCGCCAGCCTCGACGGCAAACCGCTCACCCAACTACACGCCCCAGAAACGCTATCTCGCCATCCTCAATCTCGGCGACGGCACCGGGCTGGCGACCTGGGGGCCGTTCTGGTGGCACGGTCGCTCCAGCATGTGGCTGAAGGACACGATCGACCGGCGGTTTCTCGAAGGCTACCGCCAGCAATACGGCAACACGCCATGCAGCGCCGGCCCGGAGTGATCTGACAACCTTGCCAATCGAACACCATGAATACGAAGGACACGACAGCGACCTGTTTGCCATGAAAGTCCCCGGATTGAAACCCATCACAGCGCCGGATGAATCTGCTTGCGGCGCACGCATGAGAGCCAATCACACTGGCCCCCATTGGATCGGAACGCTTGCCGCTTTGGTGCTCGGCGGCTGCGCATCCGTGCCGATGCCGGACCTCGGCGGCATCTACAGCCGCAGCGCCTCCCATCACACGCCGGAGACAAATCCGGTCATCGTCATTCCCGGCATCCTCGGCTCGCGCCTGGAGGATTCCGCAAGCGGACGAATCGTCTGGGGAGCGTTTGGCGGCGGCAGTGCGAATCCGGGCCGCGCCGACGGAGCCAGACTCGTCGCGTTGCCGATGGGAGACACCCGATTTGCCGACCTCCGGGATGAGGTGAAAGCCACGGGCGCGCTGGATTCCGTGCGGCTCCGAGTGCTCGGACTTCCCGTGAATTTGTCCGCCTACGCTGCGCTGCTCGGCACGCTGGGAGCCGGCGGATACCTCGATGCGAGCTTCCGGAAAGTGGACTACGGCAGCGTGCATTTCACCTGCTTCCAATTCGCCTACGACTGGCGGCGCGACAACATCGAGAACGCGCGCCGACTTTACGATTTCATCGAGGAAAAGCGCCGCGCGGTCGAAGCCGAAAATCTGCGACGATTCGGACGCAGCGGAGCACCGGTGAAATTCGACATCGTCGCGCACTCGATGGGCGGACTGCTCACGCGCTACATGCTCATGTATGGAAAAGCCGAGCCCGGCCCCAATGGCGAACTGCCCGCGCTGACCTGGGCCGGAGCGCGAAACGTGAACAAAGTGCTGCTCATCGGCACGCCGAACGGCGGTTCGGTTGAGACCCTCAAGGAACTCATCGGCGGCTATCGGCCCGCGTCCATTCTGCCCCGTTACTCCGCCGCGGTGCTCGGGACGATGCCGTCCATTTATCAACTCCTGCCGGACCCGGAAATCCAGACTGTCGTGGATGAAAAAACCGGCCAGCGGATCGACTACCTCGACCCCTCCGAGTGGGAGCGGCGAGGCTGGGGCCTCGCCTCCGCGTCGTCGGCCCCGGTGCTCGCCGAGCTTATCCCCGATGAACCGGACCCGGCCCGTCGCGCCGCCATCGCCACCGCGCATCTGCGCAAGGGTCTGGCGCGAGGCCGGGCCTTTCGAGCAGCCCTGAAGCGCCCGCACCAGCTTCCTTCCGGTCTTTACCTCCACCTCTACGCCGGCGACGGAGTGCCCACCGTCTCCGCCATGTCCATCGCGCGCGACGGAGCGCTTCGGGACAACACCTACGCGCCCGGCGACGGCGTGGTGCTGCGATCCAGCGCGCTCTTCGACACGCGTCGCGCCGATCAACAGCAGCTCACCATCCGGTCTCCGATTCCATGGACGAGCGTCACCTTCCTTCAGCAGAATCACCTCGGCCTCACCAAAGATCCGACCTTCGCCGACAACATGCTCTACCAACTCCTGCTCGCGCCCAAGCGAGGATCGAATCTCTCTTGAAGGTTAGCGAACTGGCGGCGCACGCCGGCGTGGGCGTGCAGACGATACATTATTACGAGCGGGTCGGGCTGCTGCCAAAGGCCGGGCGCTCCGCCTCGAATTATGCGTATCGCACCTACAAGCGAGGTGCGCGTTGCATTGTCGGAGAAGCGTGATGCCTGACGCGGCAGAGCGGGTATCCTCAAAGAGTATGAATCGCAGCAGCTAAAGAAGACCCATGGACGTTGTCTATATTGTTGGGCCAGTTATCCTGATTGCCGTTGTCCTGGCCGCAGTGTGGCTGGACCGCTGGAGTGTCCCGGTCATCCTGATCGCGCTTGGCGCCGGGATTTGTTTCGGCAGCGACGTTTTGAATCTCTGGCACTTTGACGACATTGACCTCACCAACCGGGTCGCAAACCTGGCCCTGGTTTTCATTCTGTTTTACGGGGGCTTCTCCACCAAGCGGTCTGACTTCAAGGAAGTGGCGTTGCCCGCCGGGGGGCTGGCCACCTGGGGCGTCGCCCTGACTGCGGCGGCGACCTTCGGTGTGCTGTATGGGATTTTCGGCTGGGCGTTCGACAAGGCCATCTTGCTGGCAGTCATCGTCTCTTCCACGGACGCGGCGGCGATCTTCTCAATTCTACGGCGGCAATCCTTGTCGAAGAAACTGTCATCCACGGTCGAAATCGAAAGCGCCGCCAACGATCCGATGGCGATCCTGCTCACCGTGGCCGTGGTGGAGGCACTCACCGTCGGTCGCCCAGCCCTGCCGGTCATGGCCATGACCTTTCTCTGGCAATTTGGAGCAGCGCCCTTGCTGGGCTGGCTGATGGCTCGCGGAGCCCTGTGGTTGTTCAATTGCCTGACACCCCAGGACCGCGGCCACTACTACGTGCTCACCCTGGCAATCGTCCTCCTGGTCTATGGTCTGGCCCAACTGATCGGATCCAGCGGAATGCTGGCGGTCTTTATTGCCGGCTATGTGATGGGCAACCGTTCCTTTGTGCACAAGCAGGGCGTGGCGAATTTTTCTTCTGCCCTTTCCACCATGGCCAACATCGGCATGTTCGTCCTGCTGGGCCTTCAGGTTTTTCCCCGTCAATGGGCGGGCATTTGGTTTGAAGGCATTCTGCTCTTCCTGGTGTTGACCTTTGTGGCTCGCCCCTTCGCGGTATGGCTCGCCACAGTTGGGATGCGTTTAGGGTGGAAAAACAAGGTCTTCATCTCCTGGGCGGGGCTCCGGGGTGCGGTGCCGATCGTCCTGGCCACCTATCCCATGGCGGCCGGCATTGCCGTGGGAGAAGAGATATTCAATCTGGTGTTTTTCGCGGTTCTCCTGTCGGTCGCGGTGCAGGGAAGCACGACTGGGAGCCTTGGCACGCTGCCTCAACCTGACCGTTCCCGCGCGTCCAAATCCCCTGTTCAAGCTGGAACTCGTTACCATGGCCGCAACTGACTTGGATATTATCGTAGTCGAACTTCCCGGCCCTCAAAGTCTGATTGGACTGACAATCGCCGAATTGAAGCTTCCCCCCGGTTCGGTAATTACCTTGATCACACGGGGAAAAGACCTGCTGGTTCCCAAGGGCTCCACCCAACTGTGTGGTTGGGATCAAGTGAGCGTGCTGGCCCACGCCAATGCGGAAGAAACCATTCGCGCTGTTTTGTTGAGCGCACTTTCATCGACATCCCATGTGAAGACCCATGCAGACCACCACAAACCCATTGAGACGAACGGCTGATCCGCCTCAGTTGTAGGCTCAGCCGTTGCTGTTCTTCGCGGCCATGTAGAAGCTGTCGCGCGCAGCGATGTAGGCGGTTTCGTCCGGGGTGAACGCATCGCGTTTCTGCGGCGCATCCGCAGTCTGGTGCCGGCCGAAGCAGCGCTCCTCCTCCGCCTGCACGTCGGGATCAAAACGATGTCGAACTACACCAACTACATCGCCCACACACCGCTCGATCCACAGTTCGCCAGCGCGAGCTGATCCAAGCCGGCGTGATCGTGGCGGCTGGCGCACGAACTTCGCAGGCTTAGAAAAAGCGCGCACACACGAGCAGCACGTCGTCGTCCGGAACGTAGTGCCGGGCAAAACGCCGGCGGGCGGCGGCGAGAACGAGAATGAGGCTCCTATTTGCCAGCGTCGGCACGAAGCTGTTGCGCAACGGTAAGGTAGTAGTTCCGGCCGGTGGCAGTCAGTAAATGTTCCGCGAGCACTTCGAGCGCATCTGCCTTTAGTAATTTCGGCACCTTCGATTTCGGGTCCAGCGCGATGAGATGGTCGCACAACTGCGCGCACCACTGGGCGTCACCCGCCTCCAGAGCCTTGCGCGCACGAGCCTGGAGTTGCTCAACACCGCCCGCGAGTTCAGCCATGCGCTTTGCCTCCTCCGCTGGTGGGAGCGAAAAGAGATGCGTCGGATTGCCGTCGAACCATCCCAGAGTTCCCGCGAAGATGGACCGGACCGCCCACTCGACGTTCCCGTAGAATTCGCGGAGGTAATCCTGCGACGCGAGTTCCGGGGGCAGTTTCACCGTGTGCACCAGTTCGTCGGGCGTCATTCCTTTGTTCATCCCGGCAATCGTGGCGTCGAAGACGTAGCGAATGGCTTTGCGGTAGTTCCCCAGCACCTCCATCGTCTCCGCCTCGCCGACCACGGGGAGGGTATGTCCCGGGACGGCGTGCGCCGGTTTTTCGGCGAGCATCATCTCGAGGCTGTGAATCCACTCGAGCACATCGCGATAGGCGGCGCCCCGGATGGCATAGATGTTCGGCCATGAGCGATAGAAGTTGTCGCCGGTAAAGACGACTCGCTCCGCCGGAAACCACACGTAAAGCTCATCGGAAGTCTCGCCGGGTGCCGCGACCAACTCCAATTCCAAGCCTGCCACCGCGATCTTCTTCCGTCCGTCGCCAAACGTATCGGTCGGCTGGGCGGCGCCGCTGTCGAAAGCGTTCCGATCCTTCGGAGGATAGACGCCGCGGCGATTCCGTTGTTGATGCGCTTCTCCGGCGGCAGCAGGAAGCCTCCCTGCCGAGCCCCGCGGATGCCGTTGATCGTCAGTCCCGCCGCCTTGAACGCGTCGCCCTCCGTATTGAAAGGCGAGCGACCATAGACGGCTGGCTTCGATCCGTTCGGGCCGGCCTCCATAAACGCACTCAAACCGCCCGTATGATCGCCGTGACCGTGGGTAAGGATGACTCCTGTGACCGGCAATTGAGTGACCTTGCGGAACTCCTTCATCACCGCTCGCGCGTCATCGGGAAACATCCCGGTATCCACAATCACGATGCCATTGGTTCCGACGATCATGGAGATATTCGCCGGGCTGTAGCCGGAAGCGCAATACACCGACTTGGAAACCTGCGTGACGGTGGGGAGCAGCGCCTTCGAGCGCTCCTTGAGCAGCTTCGTCGCGGCGGTCTCCTCGGCGCGGATTGAGAGACACAGGGCAAGAAAGGCAGCGGTGATCGAAAGAAGATTCATGGTGGAATAGGGATGGCGCGCGGAGCGATTGATGCAGCCCTTTTCGGCGGGGGTGACATCGATAAGCTTGAGCAGTTCTGCTTTCACAAAATCGATCTTGTCCGAGTCGGCCTTGATGTTGGCGACGATGGTTAGTGTTAGTGCGGTCATAGTGGTCGTTGTTTGGTTTGTCAGAGATCGGGCTCATTTCCACCCTGAGATGGTGAGCTTGCCGATGCTTCTGCCAGATTCGAGGCGGCGGTGGCCTTCGAGGATGTTCTCGGCGTTGATCGGGCTGAGGTTGTCGTTGGCAGTGGCGGTGAGTTCGCCCTGGTCGATGAGCTCGGCGACGCGCTTGGCGGCAGGTGCCCGGCGAGGAGCGCGTCGCCGCTGTTGATGAGATTCAACAGCGTGCCGACGATGAGCGGGACTTTGAGTGCGCGGGCGAGCATGGGCCGGTCGAGCAGACGCGGCGACTCACGGCTTTGCGTCGCGCGCGGCTTCGAGGATTTTCGCGGGGTCGAGCCGCGATTTGTAATCGGGGTTCACATGCGCGAAGCGGATGATGCCCGCCTGATCGACGACGAAGACGGCGGGATGCGGCAGGAGATGATGCGTCTGGCCCGAGGCGGCTTCGAGATCGATGCCGAAGCCCTTGTATTTGGCGAGCACGTCATCGGTCACTTTGAAGGCAATGCCAAACGCCTTGGCCGCATCCATCGTGCTGTCGGATAGCAGCGTGTAGGTCAGCGCCTGATAGTCGGGCTTTTCGCGCAGCTTCGCCGGCGCGTCCGTGCTGATTGCGAGGAGCTGAAACCCGGCGGCGGTGAGATCCTTCTCGATGCTCGCGAGCGCCGAGAGATGCCGCGTGCAGAATGGACACCATCCGCCGCGATAGAAAATGAGCACCGCCGGTTTCTCAGCCACCTCCCGGCGCAGGTTGAATGCCTTGTCCTTGTCGGTGCGGAGCGTGACGTCCGGGATGGTCGCGCCGACCGCCAGGCCTGCGGCGGGGTTTTCGGCAAGAAGTGAGGTCGCAGTGAAGAGCGACAGCGCGGTGAGCAGGATTGTTTTCATCATGGAGCTTCAGTGTTGGTCGTCATATTCGCAGTAGAAAGTATCGGACAACTCAGACTTCGACGGCCGCATCCATTTCTGCAACGGTTCGCCCTTCCGAATGCACGCGAGGCTCGGGCGAAGTGGCGTCGCCTTTCAGCACCATGCACAGGCTGCCGCTGGCGGCGAAAATGAGCATCGGCACGGCGGCCAGCCAGCCTTGCGCGATGCAGATGATGACGGACGCGATGGCGTAAATTCCAAACGCAGCATCGAGCCACGGCGGCGTGATGGCGCGGGCGCGGTAGCGGTGCGCTTTGAAGCCGCCTTGTTTTGGCGTGCGCACGAATTCGCTGCGGTGGCCGACGAGAGCCTCGATTGCCGCGCGCACGTTCGTGAGCGCTGGTCCGGTGCCGGCGGCGAGCAGGCTGTTGAGCCGCGCAAAGGCGACGCGCCACGGATGACCGAGCATCGCCTGACCGCAGAGGTAGGTGAAGCCGGACACCGTGGCGGCGACGAACACCGCCCATCCGCTCGACGCGAAAAGCGCACCGCGCGTGGGCGAGGCGAGCGCCATCCACGGCGTCATCAGCACGAGCAGGACGAGCAGCGGGTGCATGAGGTAATTCGTGAGATGAAAGACGGCCTGGATTTTCTTCACGATCGGACGCTCCGAGCGCAGCACGGCGGGGAGCAGCCGCAGGGCCGTTTGCAGCGAGCCTTTCGCCCAGCGGAATTGCTGGCACTTGAACGCCGCCGCGTCGGCGGGCACTTCGCCCGGCACGGCGACTTCCGGGAGAAAGAGGCCGCGCCAGCCGCGGAGTTGCGCGCGGTAGGAAAGGTCGAGGTCTTCGGTCAGCGTCGCGTCGCTCCAGCCGCCGGCGTCCTCGATCGCGCGGCGACGCCAGACTCCGCCGGTGCCGTTGAAATTCATGAACCAGCCCGCGGCGCGCGCCTGTTGCTCGATGATGAAGTGCGCGTCGATGCCCGCCGCTTGCGCGCGAGTCAGCACGTTGTCGTCGGCGTTGAGATGAGTCCAGCGGCCCTGCGCCCAGCCGAGCTTCGGGTCGGCGACGAGCGCGGGCACGGCACGCAGCAGAAAGTCCGGCGGCGGCACGAAGTCGCTGTCGAAAATTGCGATGAACTCCGCCTCGCACAGCGTCATCCCGTGGGCGAGCGCGCCGGCCTTGAAGCCCGCACGATCCGCGCGGCGCACCACCACGACATCCGCGCCCTCCGCGCGCAACTGCGCAGCCACCGCATCCACGATGCCGCGTGTTTCGTCCGTCGAATCGTCGAGGACCTGCACCGTGTGCCGTCCGTGCGGCCACTCCATCGCCGCCGCCGCGCGGATGATGCGCCCGGCGACGGTCGCCTCGTTGTAGAGCGGAATCTGCGTCACAATCGCCGTGCCTTCGCCACGGCCAAGCACCAGCATTTTCGCGCCTTCCGCGAACAGCCTCCGCCGCTCGCGCTCCGAGCGCCCGCGCGTCCACAGACAGCGCGCGAGCAGCACGTAGCCATTGGCCACGTAGGCCACGAGCAGGAGTGAGGCGATGAGATAGAGGCCGCCGGCAAAAGTGCC
Source organism: uncultured Verrucomicrobiae bacterium (assembly GCA_963769025.1). GTDB lineage: Bacteria > Verrucomicrobiota > Verrucomicrobiia > Chthoniobacterales > Chthoniobacteraceae > SXWH01. The sequence continues at coordinate 544,586 of CAVYKI010000012.1, read as the reverse complement.
GACGGCGGCAGCGAAGTCCGCGAGCATCGGTCATCCGAGCAAACGGCGCGGGGGTTTATTCCGTCCCGCTACTTGGAGTGAAATGCGCGCCTTCGCTCCCGCCAGCCGGGCGTCACAGGAATTTGCGCAGCTCGTCTGCTCCGATCTTGCTGGCCAGGACGTAGGTGCGGTCGCCCTCGGACCAAGTGGCAAAGGCCAGTTCACCTTCCTGGAGCATGATCGGTTTCCCGATGACCGGCGGGTCGGCGAGGCGGCGGCGATCCATGACGAGCAGATGCACCAACTGCCCGCCTTCGATCTGGAAGCAAACGAGCGAGACTTTGTTGCCGTTGATGTCGAGCACCTGGCAGCCGAGGCGCATCTGGCTGGTCAGCCCGGTGGGTGCGGTGAAATCGTGCGGGCCACCGTGCTCTTTCAGCCAGCGCTGAATTTGCTCCGGGTCGCTGGTCATCGCGCCGAGCGAGATGCGCTCCGCGCGGTGCAGACGCCCGATTTCCGAAGTCACTCCGGCGATCGTGAAAGGCGTGGAATGCGGGCGCAGCGCAACAAAGGCCAGCCCGGCGAAAAGCACGATGGCCGCGGCGATGGCGAGCCACGCGGGGCGCGTCCACCAGGCGCGCGGCGTAGGCATCCGGCTCACCTTCGCCGTGAGCAGCAGGGCGTCCCTGAGATTCGCGGGCGGACGGACCGAACGAAGCGCGGCGTGCATCCGATCATCGAGCGCGCGTTCCTCGGCAAACCAGCGCGTCAGCTCCGGGTCGCGCTCCGCCTGCGCCAGCGCTTCGGCAAAAACCGGGTCGCTCGCATCCGCTCCGTCGGAGCGGTAGGCACTGAGAAGTATTTTGGCGCGGTCGTTATCCATTTTTCGCGGGGCGTTTCTGATTCGAGTCGATGGGGATGATAATTATTCCTTTTTCTTGGGTGACGGCGTCGAGTTTCTTGCGGAGCGCTTCCTTGGCTCGGGAAAGGCGCGACATCACCGTGCCGATGGGCGCTTCGAGAATTCCGGCGATGTCCTTGTAAGCGTGCTGCTGGAGGTAAAAGAGTGTCAGAATTTCGCGGTGCCCCTGGTCGAGGCTTGCGAGGATGTCGAGCAGCCCGGCGTGCTCCGCCGACCGCTCGGTGTCCGACGCGGCCATCTGCTCCGGCACGTTGGTTTCCTCATCGTCCATGCTCACGAGGCGGCGTCCGCGTTCGCGGAGCCGCAGGAACTCGCGGTAAAGCGTGGTGAAGAGCCAGCTCTTGACCTTCGCCTGCTCGCGCACCTGTCCGCCCTTCTCCGCATACACGGCGTAGGTCTGCTGCGTCAGGTCGCACGCCTCGTCGCGGTTGCGCGCGAGGCTGAACGCAAACCGGTAAAGGTCCTCGTAATAGAGGCTGACGATGGCTTCGAAATCCATGTGCGTGCCGAAGTGAGCGGCTGGCGCGGCGATTTATTCCATTTGCTCGAACCGGCGTCACTTCGTTTCGTTCAGCGACCAGTCGTAGTCCATGAACTTCACCTTCGCACCCGCCGGGAGCGGTTCCTTGCGATAGCGGTTGATGAACGCCACCGAGCCACCCGCTGCGGCGAAGTCGTCCTTATACCAGTCGAAGATTTTCGAGAGCGCGATGCTTCCGCCACTGCCTATAATGGCCCGCGGATTTACGTTCATGAAAGCGCGTGTGAGCTGGTCGAGCTGGTCGTTCAGCGTCGCTGCATCGAACGGTCGCGAGGCGAGCGGCGGGCAGCTCGCGCTCGCGCAGTTCAGCGCGAAATGCACGCGCGGTTCCTTGAACGTCGGGCGGATGACCTTTTGCTCCAAGTCGTTGAAGCTCATCTTGCGCCCGGAGATGGTGATCCGGTTGCCGTGAAAAAAAGCGGCTCCCCGACGAGCGGCCCCTTGGTCGGATACTTCGCGAGGATGTTGTGCAGAATCCACGAATTGTAGGCGTTGAGGTGCCAGGCCAGCGAGGCGTCGCGATCCTTCGGCGGCAGCGTGCCGGCATAAAAATCCGCCACGCTTTTAAGCGCGGCCAGGTCCGCAGCGTTCTGCTTCCACGCCGCATAGCGCACCCCACCCGCTGTGACGTAAGTCTTGAGCAACCCCGCGTATTCCTTCGATACAGCGTTCCCGGCCACGGGAAGATCGGCCGCGTTGGCGCACGAAGTGAGGAGCAGAGCGAAAGCCAGTGCAGTGCATCGGCGGAAGATCGAATCGAGGTTCATGCAGCATCAGAGCGGCACGGACGCCGTTTTATTCTCCGCATTTCCCACAACGGACTCGGACTCACGACGCCGGGTGCAGCTGCTTTATTCCGCGCCCCTTGTCCGGCGATGGAATAATCAAGCTGCACTTCCGCTCGCATCGTCATGCTGTCCGTCGTCCATTCCAAACCCGAAGCCCGCGCCGATCAAATCGTCGCCCGGACGTGCGCATCATCCCCGCGCTCAATGAGGAAGCCGCACTGCCGCGCGTGCTCACGGACTTGCGGCATCTGGGCCTGGAGCGCATCCGCGTGGTGGACAACGGCAGCCGCGACCGCACCGCGCAAGTCGCCGTGCAGCACGGCGCGGATGTGTTGAGCGAACCGCGGCGCGGCTACGGCGCCGCCTGCTGGCGCGGGATGATCGACTTCGACGACGATGTGGAATGGGTGCTCTTTTGCGACGCGGATGGGAGCGATGACTTGGGCGAATTGCAGTGGCTTTTTGCCCGGGGCGCTCGGTGCGGAACTCGTGCTCGGCAACCGCCGCGGTCTGCCGGCGAATCGTGCCGCGATGACTCCGCAACAAAATTTCGGCAACGCGCTCGCCGTCGCGCTCATCGAACTCGGCTGGGGCCACCGCTACCCCGACCTCGGTCCGCTCCGCCTCATCCGCCGCGACGCGCTCGACCGCATCGCCATGCGCGACCGTGGCTTTGGCTGGACCGTCGAAATGCAGGTGCGCGCCGTGGAGGAAAAACTGCGCATCGTCGAAGTGCCCGTGCGCTACCGGCGGCGGCAGGGCGGACCGCTCGAAAATCTCCGGCGCCATCATGGGCACGCTGCGCGCGGGCAGCGTGATCCTCTCGACCATCGTGCGGCTTTGGCTGCGCCGGCTCTGGCACGGAGGACAGCGCGGCGCATGAACGCGGTGCGGGTCTGGCAAGTCGCGGCGCTCGCGCTGCTGCTCACGGGAGCGGCGTGGATTCTGCCGCATGGCGATTTGCTCCACTTCGGAGAAGTGCCGCCGTTTCTCACCGGCTTGGCCACGATGAGCCTCGGCTATCTCGCTGCGCTGCGCGTTGGCAAATTTTCTGTCGCGATGTTTTGGATCGTCGGGGCGGGCCTGCGGCTTGCGCTGCTCGCGATGGAGCCGGGCGACGACATTTTCCGCTATCTGTGGGAAGGGCACGCGCTCAGCGGCGGCATCAATCCTTACGTGTATCCGCCAAGCGCGCCCGAACTGAGCCTGCTGCACGATGCGACTTGGGTGAAGATCGGCCATCCGCATTGCACGGCGATTTATCCGCCGCTGTCGGAAATGACCTTCGCCGTCCTCACGCGGATCGGCGCGGGTGTCACGGGCATGAAAGCGGTCTTCGCCATTGCTGACCTCGCCGTTTGCGGACTGCTTGCGCGACGCTTCGGCACCAGGCGCGCGCTGGTGTATGCGTGGAATCCGCTCGTGCTCTACTGCTTCGCCGGCGGCGGCCATTACGACAGCCTGTTCGTCCTCGCGCTGGTCGGCTCATGGCTCGTTTGGGAGGCAAATCCACGCCGCGCATTCCTCGCCGTCGCGCTCGCAGGCACCGCCGTGTCCTTCAAGTGGCTGGCCCTGCCGCTCGTCGCGTGGATGGCGTGGCAGACATCGACAACCGCAGGCTTCCGGCGCTCCTCGCTCCTCATGGCTGCGGGCGCACTGCCCTTCGCGCTCTCTTGGGCCATGGTCTGCTCGTGGAGCGGCGAGTGGACGACAAGCCTCGCACCGATGGAATTCGCACGTTACGCCCGGAGCGCGGAACTTATCCCCGCGGTGCTCGATGCGGTGACCGGCAAGGAGTGGATCAACACCCTCTTCGTTCCCCCGCTGCTCGCCGCGTGGGTCGTCGCGATCTTCCGCTGCCGCCGCTTCGCCAATGCCGCCGAGTGGTTTCTGTTCTCCGCTTTCCTGCTCTCGCCCATGATGCACGCTTGGTATTTCACCTGGCTGCTGCCTTTCGCCGCGCTCACGCGCAATCGCGGCACCATCGCGCTGAACATTACCGGCACGCTTTACTTCATCATGTGCCACCGCATCAGCATCGGCGAAGTCTGGACGCTGTCCTGGTGGGAGCGCGCGCTCATCTGGCTGCCCTTCGTCGCGGGCTTCCTCTCGAGGCGCCTCTACCGTCACCCTCGTGGGCGATCCGAATTATGCGCCACGCGCACCATAGCCATCCCTGAACCCGGCACATGAACGCCCCGCCAATCGACTTGATGATGCGCAACCTGCTTGATCTCGCCTTGAAACCAGAACTCCTGCACATGCCCCCGACACTCTGCCTGATGCTGAAAGCGCCTCGTCCCGGCGCAGTGAAAACCCGCCTCGCCGCGAGCATCGGCAACGACGCCGCTGTGCAGGTCTATCGCCGCCTCGTCGAGCATCAAGCAGCGGAAGTCCCTTGCGATTGGCGCGTGGAGGTTCACTTCACACCAGCCGAGTCTGGAGCGGAAATGCACGACTGGCTAGGTCCGCTGCTGCCGGATCAAACGACGTTTCATCCCCAAGCCGAAGGCGACCTCGGCGCACGCCTACGCGCGACTTTGGCGGACACAATCACTCGCGGCGCGAGGGAGATTCTCTTTGCAGGCGGCGACTGCCCACAACTCACGACCGAACGCCTTCGCGATGCGGCTGCCGCGTTGCACTCCTTCAGTTTCGTCCTCATCCCAGCAACCGATGGCGGTTACGTGCTCATCGGCCTTAGCGGCTCACACGCGTTTGTCTTCGACGACATCGCGTGGAGCACACCGGCGGTCTTCGAACAGACGCAGCGCAACATCCGCTCGCACGGCATGAGCGTTCATACTTTCGCGCGGATGGAGGACGTGGACGACCTGCCCTCTTTGCTCCGGGTAGAACATTACTGCCCGTCGCTCTTGCGAGCCACAGCCTGTCTCGTCCGAAACCAGCTCACAGCTTCCGGGCTGCAGCCCGGAAGAAACCAAGCAGCTCAAACGGAGAAATAACCAGCCTTAGATCTCACCGCTATCCGACCACTGCGTGACGTCGTAAGCGCACCCACCACGGGGCGCTGAGCATTGCCGTGGAATAATTGCCCTCATTGCCTGCTCTGATAGCCCGAGCGCCGCAACTCGCGTCGTTCCACACAACGAAGACCAACAACATCAGAGCACACAAAATGAAAATCACGAAGACCCTATCACCGGCGCTTCCTTCGCGGGCGTCACGGGCGGCCTTGCCACACCGCTCGCGACGGATGAATAACCACTCCTCGGTCCCCAGGATGCCCGGATGGTCCGCACTCCTCCTTGTTCTCGGAGGCATGCTCGCTTGCACGCCAGCCACGTTCGGCCAAGGCTGCATCGCTGTGCGTGGAGGCGGGCAATGTTCCTTGGGAGGGAGTTTTCTGACGGGCAACGAAGGCGGTTATCCAAAGGCTGGCGACTGGCTGGTGTCGGTGAACTACCGGTGGATTCATTCCGAGCGCCTTTTCGTGGAGGACAGCGAATTCACACTTCCATCGCAGCTCGATGCGCAGCCCATCAACGACCAGCAATTCATCGACCTCTCCGTGCTGTACACCGCGACCCCACGCCTCAGCATCGGACTCACGCTGCCCTTTTCCTACTCGACCCGCTCCACGACCTACGAGCATGACAATCGCACGCGCCACGAGACGTCGGCCAGCGGGCTCGGGGACATGCGGCTCACAGCGTATTACTGGCTTCTGGACCCTCAAAAGAATACGAAAGGAAACATCTCGCTCGGACTCGGGCCGAAGTTTCCCACGGGCGATTACAATGCGAAGGACACCTTTTATACGGTGACCGGCCCGCAAGTCCGCGCGGTGGATCCGTCCATCCAGCCAGGCGACGGCGGGTTCGGTTTTGCAGCGGAGGTTCTGGCGTTCCGCGAACTCTCGCCGCAGTGGCAGGGATACCTGCAGGGATTTTACCTGTTCAATCCAAAGGACACAAACGGGGTGGCGGTAACGGGAGGGCCGGCGGGCATCGTGTCGGTCACTTCCATCGCGGATCAATACAACGCGCGCCTCGGCGTGGCTTGGACACCCGTGCAGTCTTGGGGTCTCTCGATCAGCCTCGGCCCGCGCATTGATGGCGTGCCCGCGACAGACGCACTCGGTGAGAGTAACGGCTTCCGGCGGCCCGGCTACGCCATTTCCATCGAGCCCGGCATCACGTGGATGAAAAACGGATGGACTGTCTCGCTGACCGCGCCCGTCGCGCTCTACCGGAACCGCATCCAGAGCAATGAGGACAAACGCATCTCCGGGTTCACGGGAGTGAGTCACACGGGTGATGCGGCATTCGCGGATTTCTTCATCGCGGCGAGCATCTCGCGGAGGTTCTGACCGGCGATGCCGCAATGGCGCCCGGCACAAATTGACGGCCCCGCTTCGCGGACGCAGGCGTTTGCGCTCACGCAACAAACCGATGCTTGCACCACCCCCCCCTGCACTCGGCTCACGCAATCCCGTTCTCGAAGCGTAGCGCCATCTCACGCTCTTGCAGTGCATCGCCCATATGGTTTTTGAATCCCCTTTAGCTGCCGTCATCATTTTCCTACTGTCATTTGTTTCGCGGGAATCGAATTCGCCTAGAGCCTTTCGCGACCAAGTGCACGTGCGGCACGATGTCAAACCAAGCCTTGCCCTCGGCCTCAGTCGTCAATTCACGGTAATGCTTGTTGATCACCGCGACGCTGTTTCCGGCCTCCATCGCTACGGCTGGCAGGTTTTTCACGGTCGCGCACTGGTAGCTGATGAAGGAATGGCGCAAGCCGTTCGCCTTCCATTCCACTCCCATCCGTTTTGCGTATTGGTGACATCGTTCATCGGCTCGATGCGTGAACACCTTGCCGGTGCATCCTGCAAAACGTGCCAGCCATGCCATCAAGTTTGGTTGCATGGTGATGATGCGCCTGCCGTTCGTCTTCGCGATGTCACCGGAAACTTGAATCAGGCCGCGCTCGATCTGCACATGCTTTCCCCACTCAAGCCGTAGCAGTTCAGCCGTGCGGAGTCCCGCAAAGCCTCCGAGTGCGAGCCATAGCCTGTGCTCGTCGGTGGCGGTGTGCGCCTTGCTGCCGGTCAAAAGCTTCTGCATTTCCTCCGGGGTGAAGATGGCGATGATCTCCGCGCCTTGCACCTTGGGTGTCGTGAGTCCATCGGCCTCGGTTGCAACGCCTTTGGGAAGATAGCCCGCTGCTTTGGCAAAGTTGAACAGCGTGCGAAGGACGGTGACAAGTTTGATGCGGGTTCGTGATGCCACTCCGCGACCGCGCAGCCATGCGTCCATCTCGGCGGTCATCACGGTGCTGATGCGGGTGGTGCCGAATGCGTTTCCAAAACTGTTCCTGCGCCTGTCGGTGCTGCCCGGTTGGTTCGCCGCCAGTGTGCTGTGCAAATCCTTCCGATACCTCGGGCGGGCCTTGTCTTGCTTTCGTGCGGTGAGCAATTCGGCGATCACTTCGGTTACCGTCCTGCTCGGCGTATTCTCCGGGTGCCTCCGTGCGTAGTCCCTCGCGGCTGCGAATAGGGATGCGCCAGCGGGAAGCGCCCGCGCTGCTGCGGTGAATTGCTTCACCGCGTCCAGCAACGGGATTCCGATTCCCTCCAGTTCTCGCCGTGCGACGATGTAGCTTTCCTCGTCTGCGGTCGTGAGCCGTGAGACCTCACGTCTGCCGCTGTGGAGCCGTTGGGCGACCGTACGCGCCTTGTCCATCGCAGCTGTCAATTTGCTGGCGCTGATGTGACGACGCTTCCCGCCCTCGGAATAGGCTGCGGAAAACTGTTGGTAGCGTTTGCCGTTGTGGGCGGCGTAACCAGTCTCGTAGAGATTGAGCGTGATATTGCCCACGCGGACAGTGGCGACGGCGGCCTTGGGTTTGGTCTTCATATTCGGTATCATTCGGTAACGAAGACATGCCGCCCATTGCTCACAACGTGCAACCGCTTTCTAGGAAACATGCGGGTTCTAGGGTGTCCGTGCGTTTCATCACAACGCCCCGGAATGCCGCAAATGGGTGCCCCGTGAAACAACTCTGGATCGCGCGTTATATGAAAATGCAAGGGACCACGGTCATTCCGTTATCCATCACGCGGCACCGGCGTAAACCTGCCGCAGTGCTGCATTGTTCAAACCCGCCCGGCACCCATGTGTCGTGCATTCGAAAGGAGGCCGCATGGCGCACGCGCGCTACTACAGCCCCCGCCTCGAACGCCCGCTCATCACGGCGCTCTACCATGCTGCGAAGGTCCGGCGCATCCCGATGACGCGATTTGCGTCCTCGCTGGTGCGTGAAGGGCTGGAGCGGCTGGCAGAACCCAGCGACAGCGAAACCGCGTTCGTGCGCGAGGAACCGCACACACCACCGCCGCCGGCGCCAACATAGTCCGGCTGCAAATCCACATCACCGACGAGAACGCCCCGCCCATTCCGGCGGGGCTTTTCGTTGTCACCACAAAACCAAACCAGAAAGGAACCACACACCATGGCCGTCATTCTCCAAATGACCTACCAGAAGAAACTCGGGCTGCCCAATTACAGCAGTCACTCGTGCGCCGTCTCGCTCACCGTCGAAATCGCGGATGCGAGTGTTGCAGCGCAGGAATCCACGAAGCTCTACGCACTGCTGCAGACGGCAGTGGACGAGAGATCCAGCAGGTCGGCTTCATGCCCGACGCCACGACCTACGGGATGAACAACGGCAGCACGGCCATCGGCAGCAACGGCCATCCGAGCAATGGCAACGGCAACGGCAATGGCCACCATGCCGCGCCGCGCTCCGGCTCCGACAATGGCGACCGCTGGAACTGCACCGATGGCCAGAAGGGGTTCATCCTGCGCATCATCAACGAGAGCAACCTCGAACAAGCAGGAAGTCGAAGACATGGCGCAGCAGCTCTTCGGCGTCGGCGTCAAGGAGCTCGACAAGATGCAGGCGTCGCAGCTCATCGAGGAGCTGCTCGAAAAGACGGGCAAGAAAACCAACGGCCGCAGCGTCCGCTGGCAGGCCGTCAACCCGCACGGACATGAGCGCGCCCGCATCATCAGTCGCAGCAGCCGCACCGGCACCCACGGAGCAGGAAATCATCGACCATTTGCAGAAGACGGTGTCGGCCTCGCGGCTGACGCTGTTCCTGCAATGCCGGCTGAAGTTCTGGTTCCGCTACGTCGCCGGGATCGCGAAAGCCGAAGACGGCCGCGCTCCATGTCGGCAGCGCCGTTCATGCGGTGCTCAAGGCATGGAACAAGGCGCGCTGGCAAAGCGCAGCCGCTCACGCTCAAGCAACTCCACGATGAGTTTTCGAAGGCGTGGGCGGATGCAGGCGATCGAACCCGTGCGAATGGGAGGCCGGTGAAGAGGACGGAGGAAAAGACAGACCGGCTGGCGGCTCGTGGAAACCTACATCCGCGAGTCGAACATCCCGGCCGAACTGCAAACCCGATGCGGTCGAAGTGCCGGTGGAAGCCGACCTGCATCGAGCACGGGCTGCCGACCTTGATCGGTGTTCTCGATCTGTGCAGGCCGGCATCATCATCGACTACAAGACCAGCGGCCAGACGCCGAACGCGGAGAGGGTCGTCCACACCAACGAGGTGCAAACCAGCAGCTACGCCGTGCTCTATCGCGACGCCACCGGCAAACGGGAAGCCGGCATCGAGCTGCATCACCTGGTCAAACTGAAGACACCCAAGCTCGTCATCACGGCCACTGCCGCCGATGAGCGATCAGCAGCAAACGCGGCTGTTCCGGCTGATCGAAGCCTACGTGCACGGGCTCGACGTGCGGGACTTCGTTCCCTCGCCGGGGCTGCAATGCGTGAGCTGCGAGTTCTTCAACGAATGCCGCGCGTGGCACTGAACAAACAAATATGAACCACCGGTCGCACCGTTCAATCCGGTGCGGCCAAAGCGAAAGGAGGTGGAGCCAATGAAACAGCTCCTCATCACACTCACCACCACTCTGCTGCTCGCAGGCTGCGGACCGGAGGACAGCACCCACGCCGCCGCGCAGAATGCCGCTGCCGCGAAGGCTGAACAACGCGCCGCGCAGGAACGTGCGCAGGCCGAGGCGCGGCTTCAGGAACAGGAATCCCGCGCATCGCGCTGGCAGCTTGCCGCGATGCTCGCAGTCAGTGGCGCGGCATTCGCGCTTCTCATCGGAGCCGCCATCGGTTCCCGCGCACGCCATGACGCCGACCAATGAACCTGCGCCTCTGGGGAAACTGGCGACAACGCCATCACCGGAGCGCATCGTGCGGGCGAAACAGCCGCGCGCGCACGGCTGCCGGCAGAGGATTGGCGCGACGGAGATTCCAACGCCACGCGTCGATCCGCAATTGGTGCGGCTGTCCGTGATTGAACGCCTCGCAGAAGTCCTGCGCTACACGCTCCTGCGCGCCGAACACTGGCTTTCGCCGGGTGGCACCCTGCGTGCCGTGCTGCGCCTGAGCCTCAGGCTCGCGCTGCTCACCGGCATCCCGGCATGCACCATCGGGCCGGTCGTGCTTCTGCTCCTAGAAGGCGCGGCAGCCGCATCGGCATCGTTTGTCACCATCGCTGCGAATCTCGCAGCCATGAGCATCTCGATCATCACCGCAGTCCTCGGCTTTGCCGTGCTGACCGCCCTCGTGCGGACATTCCTCCGCAAAAAGTAACCAACACCCCATGCGGCTTTCCGGGCCGGGTGCGCTTCCGCGTGCCCGGCCCCTTGCCGTGCTCATTTTTCGGTCCGACTTGTATGTTGAGAATTTGCTTTCGCGCCCGCCGCACCGGAAGCGGTCAGAACGGGGACGGGCGTCGGGGAGTGAGGGGGTCTGACAACCTCCGCTTCCTCCGCGAGGAGACCGGCGTGCATGTGCATGCGGACCTCATCGTCGGCCTGCCCGGCGAGGGGATGGAAAGCTTTGGCCGCGGCTTCGACCGCCTCGTCGCGCTCGGCCCGCAGGAGATTCAGGTCGGCATCCTGAAGCGCCTGCGCGGCACGCCCATCGTCCGGCACGACGCGGAATTCGCCATGCGTTACGCGCGACATCGCCTTCCCCGACATGCAGCGCACGAGGCGCTTCGCCCGCTACTGGGATTTGGTGGCGAATAGCGGCAATTTTTCCAAGACCCTCACGTTGCTGTGGGGCGGGGGAGTCAGTAAGCAGTCCAATGTCGCGCCGCGCGCCGCACTGATCACTGATTCACTGATTACTGATCACTGCTCTTCCCCGTTCGCCGCGTTCCTCCGCTTCAGCGACTGGCTCCACGCCACGCTGCGGCGCACGCACCAGATCGCCCTCCAGTCCGTCGCGCAGGGCCTCTTCGATTTCCTCACGGGGGAAAATGGCGCGGATCGCGCGACCGTCGCCGCCGCGCTGGAAGCCGACTGGCGCCGCACCCCCGGTCGCGAAGCCCTGCAACTCCGCGGAATGCCCGCCGCCCCCGCGCCCCTGAAGCCCGCCGCCATCCGCACCGCCCGCAGGCAGGCGCGGCATACGCAGGTGCTTTGAAACCAAAGCCCTTCGCCCCTTTCTGAATGAAAGAGACAACGAGCATCTGTTGGGCGTAGAAGAGTGAATGAGATTCATCATCGCAGCAGTCGTGTTGTTGGTTGTTGTTCATTCAGCAAATGCAGAGCCTCCGAAACCAGTTAAGGGCACCCGCGTCATCGTCACTGCCCCGTCTGGTTTCGTGGCAGCCGAGCGTTTTCCGGGCTACATGTCCGAGGAAACGGGATCCTCATTGATGGTTACCGAATTTCCCGCTCCGTTCGCAGAGGTTTCCAAGGGTTTCGATGCGGCTGGCCTTGCAAAAGGGGGAATGACTTTGCTGACCAAGGCAGACGCATCGTACGGTGCTGACAAAGGGGTTCTGATCTCTGTCTCTCAAACGGGGCGTGGTGTAGTTTTCCTGAAGTGGATGGCGGCCTTTGGAGACGAGAAGACGACATACATGGTGACAGCTACCTTCCCCAAGGACGCAGAGGCGGAATTGTCGGATGTACTCAAAAAGACCGTGATGGATGCCCGTCTCAGCACCGCACCTGCTGATCCATTTGAAGCCCTGACGTTCCGTGTCTCGCCCGTGAATGACATGAAGATCGCGAAGGTCATCGGGAACAGCATCCTGCTCAGCAAGGGTGGTCTGTTTCCTGCCAAGGGAATCGTGACACCCATTCTCGTGGTTGGCGCATCCGCCAGCAAAGGGTTGACCGTTCCGGACAAGAAGGCATTTGCCGAAGCTCGGTTGCAAAAGACCGCCACACTGAAGGACATCCGCACCAAGACAACTGAAGCTGTTACTGTTGACGGTTTGGATGGGTTCGAGTCCATCGCGGAGGCTGTGGACGCAGACACTGGAGCTAAGGCAATCTTGTATCAGGTCGTTCTGTTCGACACAGACGGCTACTATCTAATCCAAGGGATTGCGTCAGAGCTAGTGGGGCAAGGCGAATTGCCGACGTTCAAGACAATCGCGAGGACATTCAAGAAAGCGAAATCCAATCCATGAAGGGAGTAGGGTAAGACTGCTAGTTGTGCTCACGGCAATTCCAGAAAGCTGGCGGCGGCGGGCAAGACTGCGCACACGGGGACGCAGACACCAGCCGCAATGAGCCAGCCGCGGACGGCGCGGCGGCGAAAGGTCACGTCGGTCGGGCCAAGGCAGATTGCGCCCGCCACGCACGGGCACATCAAGCCCGCACCGACCGTGCTGGCGACGATGCCGATGCACGCGTCAGGGTTGCAGTTTCAGCCGGTAAACCGAGGTGCCGAGGCTTGATGCGTAGATGATGTTGTTCCTGGCGTCCCAACCGAAGTAGTTGAACGCGCCGATGGGGCTGACGCTTTTCCTAAGTCCATCGGACGGGACGAAGGTGGGGGCCACGTCCTTCCATGTCTTGCCGCCGTCGCGGGTGATGAAGAATGCCTTGTCCGACACGACCATGAATTCCTGTTCGCTGTTGCCGAAGTAGGGGCCGAACATGGCATTCACGGGGCCTTTGCCGGTGAGCGTCCAGTCCTTGCCATTCTCGGAGACGACGACGCCCTCGGTGGTGGTCCAGAAGACCTTTTTTCCGTAATGCACGGGGCGCCGCCCGAGGACTTGGTATTTCGCGACCTCGGTCCAAGTCTTGCCTGCGTCCGTGCTCATGGCGATGCCGGCGGGTTCGCGCTGGGCGCGGAGCAGGGTGCCGGCATCCAAGAGGCCGTAGTATTTGCCGAGCGCGGCCTTCGAGTCCTTGGGGGTCTTCGGTGTCCTTGTAGATTTGCTGCCAGACATTGCCGCCGTCCGTGCTCAGCACGGTGAAGTATGGCTCGTGCAGCAGGCCGAAGATGGTCTGCGGATTCCGGGCGCTCCAATCCGCATCGGCGTATTCCAACATGCGGAGCAGCTTGCCGAAGGGTCGCCAGGTCGCGCCGCCATCGAGCGTGATGCCGCCCGTGCCATCGATGCAGAAGAAGGCCAGCCGCCCATCGTAGGGATAGGCGATGGAAAAGCCGAAGCCGGTCTCGCAGCGGCCCGTGACGTTGTTGCCGGGGACTACCGTCCATGTTGCGCCGTGATCCTTGCTGATGCAGACGCCGTGGCCTTTGCTGGCGATGACGAAGATTTCCCCTGTGGGTGCGACGGCCATCCCCACGCAGCGCCGCAGGTAGGTCGCGGGCATGTCATACACTTCGATCTTTTTGAAGAACTCGTCGGAGATGTTTTCCCACGGCGCGATGTCGGCGGGCTGCGCGGCTTTTGCCGGTGGCTCGGCAGCCGGGGCTTGCATGGGAAGGGAGGCGAGCAGCAGGAAGGCGGTCGCGAGTGTGGAGGGAATGCTCATGTGGAACAGAGGAGACCAGACGGTCTGCACTGGGACAAGATGGGAAAGCCGCGCACCTTGCGCCCGGAACAATGGACAGCCAGTTGCGTTCTCGGCAAATCCGGCAAGCTGGCGGCGACGGGCAGGACTGCACACACGAGGACGCAGACACCAGTCGAATGAGCCAGCGGCGGACGGTGCGGCGGGGGGAGGGTGAGACGTGCGCTCCGCGCGCGTTTCCGCAGTGCCCGTGTGCAGTCGGAGGCACAAGCATGCACGGAGCACACGCTCCACCCGTGCAGGCGACGACGCCCATGCCAGTGACCGCGCCAGCCGGACAGTCAGCGAGCGGCATCGGAATCCGTATGCTGCGCCTCCTTCGCATGAAGATGGCGGCAGAAGTGGAACGGCAGCAGCGGGGCCGGTGATGGTTCCCGGCTAATAGGCAGGCTAGCAGACGGAGGCGGGTCGGCGATGCCGGCGGCGGCTGCCGAGGCCGGCGAGGCCCAGGAGCGCGCTGAACACGCCGGTGGCCGCTTCGGGCACGGCGGCGATTGACTGGCTCATCACGATGTTATCAATCCCGACCCATGTGCTTTCGCCCAGGCCGCTGACATCGGTCTCGATGGTGAGCCGTTGCGCCGTGAGAGGAGTATTGAAGTCAAAGGTCTCTGTCTGTCTGTCTGCTAGGAATTTGCTTTCGCGCCCGCCGCACCGGAAGCGGTCAGAACGGGGACGGGCGTCGGGGAGTGAGGGAGTCTGGAAATACAATCCGCGCGTGTTCGGAGCAATAGCGCGGGTGAAGGGAAACCGCGGCGATCACGGACTCGCCCCCCATGCGTACCGGCGCGCTACTGAGCGCCCGAGAATGCCCGCCGGCCTGTCTTTCAGCAACTCGGCGAGATTGTATTGCGTGTAGCGGGTGGCGATCTCGCGCAGCGCGGTGAGGTCTCCGGTGTCCCGCGCATGATTGATCGCGCTGGTCAGCTTCACATACGTTTCGAGCTTCCCCGGTTCATTCGCGAACCGGTCGGGGTGGTAGAGCCTCACAAGCTTGCGCCAGAGCGTGCTCATCTCACCGGCCTCGGCGTCGGAAAGCTCCCGCTTGTTCTCCATTTCCGCGGCGGGAGTTTAGCCGCTTCACCAATTCCCATCCAGCCCAGCCGGGCATCATGTGGTCGGTGATGATGATAACCCCTCGCCGTTCTCCCGAAAGCCTCCCTGGATTCGGCGCCAATCCGGCACGTTTTCTGCGTATTGCCGACGGCTGACAGGGACCGGGAACACAGCCCGAAACCGCCAGCCCAATCCACCAGTGAATCAACCTCTGAATACCCTGCTAGCCGATGCAGTCACGCCCGGTCGCGACCTGCTTCCCGTTGGCGAGGGGCTCGGGACCGTGCTCGGACGGACGGTTGCATGCGAAGAGCGTTTCCTGACCCCGGCGGGCGGTGGAGTTTTCGAAAAGGGACGGGTGCTGCTGCTCGAGGCTGACCCGTGTTTTCGCGAGGCAATCGAGGACTGCCTGTTTGAAAACGGGTACGAGGTCGTGGCGGTCGAGAACAGCCAGGAAGGCCTCAGGCGCGTGATGGACGGCGATTTTTCCTTGGTCCTCTACGATCTGAAGATGCCGGGACTGGCGCCCGAAATGTTCTTTCAGTCGGTACGGCGGGTCGATCCGGATCTTTGCGAACGGTTCGTGTTCATGTCCGCCGATTCCAACGACGAGGACACGCAACTGTTCATCAGGAGTATTGGCGGCAGCGTGCTACAGAAGCCGTTCGACGCGAAAAATCTGCTCGGCTCGATTGCGGTCATGGAACTGCGAGGCACGGTCCATAGCGTGCTTGATGGCACGCCGACCGAACCAATTCCTTCTCGGATTTACCGTTCATCCGGCACAGGGCCGGCAGGCGGATCCAAGGGGCCGGAAGATCCCGCTCTCGCGGAAAAAGTGGCGCAGATTCTCGCCCGCGCCCAGAATGCCGACTCGGGAGACGCGCTCCCGGACGCGATTTTCGTTGGTGAACCGCGGGTTCGTGCGGGCGGTGTCTTCAGGGCGTACATGCTTGCGGGGATTGCCCTCCTGCTCCTCCTTGCGGCGGGACTTGGGAACGAATTTCTGAATGCGCGCGCCCGGCTCAATGAGGTGTCGGTGAACCGCGTGGCGCTCCAGGGGGAGCTGGCGGCAGTTTCGCCGCAGCTGCAGAAGGCCCTCGCGGTCCGGGCGCAGAATGCGCTGGAACGGAATCAACTCGCGCTCATTTCAGCCGAACGCGCAAAGCCGCATTGGGCGCCGATGCTCCGCTGCATCGTGCCGCCGGGGGACGCGAGGATCGACATCCTCGGAGTGGACGCCCGGGCCGGCACCGCGGATCCGGATGCATGCGAAATCCGCGTCCGGGGTGCGGCGGGCGGGGCGGTGCCTCGGCAAATGGCCGATCGGTTCCGGCAGTCGGTGGAGGAAGGCATGAAGAAGGTCGTTAACGGGCGCACCGTGAGCACGCGTTTCGAACGGCTAGAGGATTCGGGCGGTGCGCGTCCGGATGAAAAGCGGGCTGGTTTTGTGATGATCGCCACCATCGGCTCGCCGGAGCCCCCGGTGGCATCAAGCGGGGGAGGGCACTGACCATGGCAACCGCAAAGACATGGGCGTTGCTTGGAGGCATCGGAGTCCTGGCGCTCGCGGCAGGCTGGGAGTTCCATGCGGAATTCATCGTTCCTCTCAGGCAGCGGGAAGGCGAGGCGCTCTCCGAACTCGTCGCCTTGAGGGCGAAGGTGGCCGGTGTGCATGAAACGATTTCCGAAATGAACGCCGAGGAAGCGGCTGCAAACCGGGTCAGGAGCGAGCTGAATCGGGCTCAGGACGGACAGCCGGCGGGCTCCGCCATGGTATGGATGCCGGGATTGTTGAAAGATCATTTTGCCCGCTCCGGCATCAGCGTGCCCTTGATCCGCCTGAATACGACACGGGATGAGCCGGAGCTTCCCGGGTATGAGCATGACTACTGGTCCGTGGCCATGCCGATCGATGGGGAGGGCCGCAACATCGCCGCGATGCTCGTCGCGGTGGCCGACCTCGGTCAGCAGAACTCCTTCGTCCGGGTCCTCGATTTCGCCATCCGGCCGGACCCCGAGAACCCTGCCGGGCGGGTGGGGTTGATGAATCTTGGGGCTTTGGTCCGGAAGTAAGACGGTCTGCTCAAGGTGGGGCGCTTTTCGAGTGCCTTCCGGCTGGAACGCTTGGGGCCCGTTTCCACCCCGCGAGCCGTTCCGCCCATCGCAATTTCCGTGGCGATCGCAAACCGCCGCTCCATGGACCGTCCGGTTACCTCACGCCCTCGACGAAACTCCGCACGGTGTAGCCGCCGCCGCTGCCTCCGCCCATGCGGGAAAGCGCCTCGTCGTAATGCACGTTCGCGCCGCCGCTGATGTTCATGGTCTTGCCGATGATCGCGCCGCTCATCGTCGCGCTGCCGGAGGCGGTGAAGGCGGCCGCCGGCGCATTGATCACGCCGATGAACGTCCCGCTGCCGGAGACGGTGACCTTTTGGCTGGATGATGCGCCCGTGCTGATGACGTTGATCATGTTGTTGGCGGCGCGGTTGCTCTGGTTTTGGAAGGACGAGCCGGAAACCGTGACGTCGCCCTGAATGTGATAGGTCACGTGGACGCCGGGCTGCTGGAGGATGTAGCCGCTGCCGGAGGTCGTGAAGCTTCCCGTGACCCAGACCTCGATGTAGCTCTCCGCGCCGACTGCATGCGGAGCCATGGTGAGCACTTTGCCGCCACTCACGGTCAACCCGGTGACTTTGTAGCGTGCCGGCGAGGCCTCCGTGCCGCCCGTCAGCGTCGTGGAGTTGCTGATCACGGTGGGCGTGGCGTTGAAGGTCGTCCACGTCGGTGCGGTCACGGGCTGGATTGTTTCGGAAAATGGAGTCGTGATCGTGCCCGTCACGCCGCCCGTGCCTGTGGGCGCTCCGCCAGTGCCATAGGCCAGATTGCCATAGACGGGGGCGCCTCCCAGGTTCGAGGAGCCTTGGGTGTCGATGATGGCCACTTCGCCATTCGACTGGCGTTTTGCGACGTCGTAGAGGCCGCTGGTCGATTTCGTCGGATCGTCGGAGTCGAAGCTGTCCACCCAGCCGCCGCTCATGGTGAATTTCTGCTGCATCAGGAGCGGTCGCACGAAAAGGGATTTGGTGGAAGGCTCGGCGAGGACTTCGATCGTCCGGGTCGCCTGGGGCGTCGTGCCCATGCTCGCGCCAGTCACGCGGTCCGTGCCGCAGGCTCAGCTTGCGGAGCATCACGTCCTGCGCATCCACGCCGGCGACCGCGCCGCCGGAGAGGTCTGCCCGGCCGGTGGAGCGGATGCGGAGCCAGGCCTTGCCTGAAAGGGTGATTGTATCGACGGAAACATCCGCGCTGATGGTCCCCGTCGCCGCCACGCCGGTGGAAAGCGTGAAGCTCTTCGTCACGGCCGCGGCACCCGGCGCGCCGGGCGCGGCGGACCAGCCATTCGCGACCCAGGTGTTGCCTTGGGCGCTCATGAGCGCCAGCTCGATGCCGGCCTCCGCCGCGGGAGCCGCCTGGGACCAGCAGGAGGAATGGTGGCTGGTGCGGTAGCGGTTTCGCGCCTCCAGCAGCGCCGAGCCGACGAGCATCGAGGTCAGCGCGAGAATCCCGAGGGCGGCGAGGATCGCCGACCCGGACTTGCGCGACGGAAGTGGAATCAGGGTTTTCGTTTTCATCGGGGTCAGGACTCAGAGCTGGTATTCGAAACGCGGGACGCAGAGCGTATCCACCTGGCGGCTGATCGTCCGGGCCTTGGCCCCGCTCGTCGGCTGGTTGAAAATGACGCGGGCGCGGATGGCGCCACTGGTCTCCTTTTTGAATGAAAGCGTGAATGCCCCGGCGGCATTGGCGATGGTCCGCAGGGTGCCGCCCTCGGCTCGGATCGCCGCGCCTCCTGTGGCATAATAGCGGACGGTCAGCGGGCTCCCATAGCTCACGGTGGTCCCGCTCACGGACGGTGCGACCGTGGTCCTCGTGCCGATCGCGTTATCCTCCTCCCGGGTGTCGGAATAGTAGGCCGGGATGGTGAGCCGCAGTTCCGTGCCGAAGGTCGTGGTGTCGGTGATCAGGGTTGCGCCATTGTAAATCTGGACCGAGGTCGCGCGGCGGATGTCGCGCTTCACGTAGTCGAGCACGCGCATCTCGTCGCTCTGCCGCGCGGCGTAGGCGGTGGTGTTCAGGCCCGAGTAGCTCACCGAAGTCCAGGTCGTCAGGATCCCGGTCATGAAGACGCCGAAGATGGCCATGCCCACGAGCATTTCCGCGAGCGTGAAGGCGGCGGACCGCCGGATGGATTTATGGGCGAACACTTTTTGAAATACCTCCGCGTGAAATTACGGTGATGATGCCGCGCGTCTGCGTGCGCCCCGACCGGCGGCCCGTCCAGGTGAGCGTGGAGACGACCTTCACCGCGGTCGCCCCGCTCAGCGCGGTGCCGATGGAGAAGCTCGTCGTCGGACTTGATGTGCCATTCCACGTGGCCGTGAGGATCTGGGTGATCCCCACGTCGCTCCCCGAGATCGTGATGGTCTCCTGCGAAACCGTGATGCCTGTCATTGCTTCTGGGCGCGCCGTCCAGACGGTGGAAGTGATCCCCGTGCCGTCCGTCAGCGCCGGCCATTGCAGCAGCCGGAGCTGATCCATGCGCTGCTCGAGGCTGCTCATGACCAGCGCCTCCTCCTCCGCCGCGGAGACCATCTTCCCGGCCTGCAAAACCGTCGCGAACGCCCCCAGAAACCCAATCGCCACGATCGCCACCGCAATGGCGGCTTCGATGAGCGTAAAGCCTGCGCTGCGGGTGAGTGCCCGCAGCTTCGAAAGCGGCTTCCTCGGAGGTATCATTAGTTTTTGGGTAGAAGAAACGAACTTCCTTTTAAGCAGTTACGATGCCGCGTGCGGCACGACCAGCGGGTCAAACGCACGACTGGCCGAGGACGGTCAGGGTGACTGGCCCGCCCGTTCGATGCGGAGCGTGCCTGTGACCGTGTGCTTCACCCAGCTCCGGCACTCCTCCGTCGCGCTCCGTAATCGCGCTGGGTAAATTCGGTTTGCATCACGGCGCCGTTGGTAGAACGCCAGCGCATCGCCATGTGACTTCGCGCGCGGTGCCTTGCGGGGCTGTTGTGCTGACGCCAACGATGCGCGCTGATTCCCACGCTGACGCGCTCGCTTTCTACCAGCGGCTTCGTGATGCGAACCGCGTGCTCGGCTGTGATTTCTTCGAGGGCGTGGTGATGAAGCGCGCGGACTCGCCGTATCCGCTGCAACTCCGGTCGGCCACTGAGGAATTCCGTGGCTGAGTGAAGCATCGGTTCCTCACCTAATCCACTGCGCCTGCTCGCGCGGCTTCTCAGGCTGATACGTGTTCCCCACGCGGGACTCTCCACGGCTCGACGTTCACGGTTTTCTTCGGGTCGTGGCGGCCTGCTGAAATGAACGCGGCATCCGCCGCGCCTGGTTGACGCCTGCGCCGCGGAATGAAGCTAGATCAAGTCGGGCCACAGCGCCGCGCGGAGATCATCCGTCTCTACACCGCGGAAAAATTCGGCATCAAGGCGATTGGCCGTTACATGAGCGGCGGCATCACGCTCGCGAACATTCGGACCATTTTAGTCGAGGCGGGCGTGTATCAAGGCAACGAACGGCCCATGAAGATCGCACGCGAGCGCCGGGAACAAGTGGTGCGGGATGAGAAGGCGAGCCGTCAGCGCATGGCAGGGTGTCTCTGGCAGCTACGAAAGGGAATCGGAGTGGAAACGACATGCCAGCAGCGCGGGTGGAATCGCAAATCCATCTGGAACGACCTTCGCACTCGCAAATCGTATTGGCGGCTCAAAGGGCGTCTGGAGGTGAAGTATCCGCAGAATCGGGTTAATCACCGGCGCTACGAATGGGTCAGCCGGATCTACGGCTTCGAAGCGATCGTTCGCGGATCATATCGCGGAGGTGTTCACGCGTTTCGGCATCGCCTACGAGCGGGAACCCGGTGTGAAAGCCGCGCTGTGCCGCGCCGACTTCCGCATCTTTGGGACGCTGGTGGAGTGCAAGACGGACGTGACAACGGCAGCGATGAACAAGGCGCTCGGCCAATGCTGGATCTACAAGGTTCTCGCCGGTGAAGATTGCATCGTGATCGTTCCTGACGACGTGCATCCGCGCAAGGAGTGGCTCGCGGCCTTCG
Organism: uncultured Verrucomicrobiae bacterium; assembly: GCA_963769025.1. GTDB lineage: Bacteria > Verrucomicrobiota > Verrucomicrobiia > Chthoniobacterales > Chthoniobacteraceae > SXWH01. The sequence continues at coordinate 523,317 of CAVYKI010000012.1, read as the reverse complement.
AGAAAATGGGCGTGCGCTTGTTTCCGGAGAGCGCGCTGGTGCAAATGCTATCGGGAGAGTTGCCGCTCGCGTCGATTGCCACGCGCTCGGCGCTGCGGAGTCGTCGTTCGTTTCGCAACGAAGTGGCAGAGGGCGGGCGTGTGGAGCAGAATGTGCGCGGTGAGGCGATCGTCAATTCGCACGAACACGACCTCTTCAAGCCGCTGCATCCGGTTTTCGATCTGGCGATCCTGGATCGCTTCCACACGTTTGTTCCGGTGGGAGATCCCAAAGAACAAGGACGAGAATCTCACTCGGCAATACGGTTTGATCATCGAGTATCTCGCCGAGGCATTTCATCACCTGGCCCGGAAAACCAATCGCTTCGCTCAGGTCAAAGCGACCGCGAAGCTCAGTGCGGGCTACGATCAACGGGATCAGACAGCGGTGCTCAAGACGGTGTGTGCATTTCTGAAAATGATCCACCCAGGCATCGAGCGCACAGCGGATGAGTTTCGGGAGTATTTGGAATACGCAATCGAAGGACGCCGGCGCGTAAAGGAGCAGCTCAACAAACGGAAGCCCGACGACGAATTCGCCAAGATAAACCTCGGATACCTGGATGCGGATGGAAAAACCGTCGTCGTCTATTGCTCAGGAATCCAGGAATGCAGCAGCAACTCAGGAGCCGGTTCGGAAAACGCTCGATAAGGATGCGAAATCGGCGGGCAAGGTCGAGGTTGCGCGACCATCGGTTCCTCCGCAGCAGGAACCTTCTACCGTTGCCTCCGCTGCGGTAATAGCACCCATCGACGATGGGACTCAGGCCCCAAAGGAGCGCCATTATCGGATTCACTATGGTGCCACGGGGTTTGGCTACGACACGATTTTTGCCGACTACCTGCCAGGTGCGGAGGAGATCGTGGTCGAAGATCCTTACATCCGCGCGCACCATCAAATCGTGAACTTCCTACGCTTCTGCGAGACTGCGGTCCGAATCGGCAAACCAAAAAAGATCATTCTCATCACAAGATTCGACAACCAGCCCGAGCGCGATGAAGCCATCGCCAAGCTTTACACCATCGCCGATAGTCTGAAGCAGTTCGATACGGCTTTGGAGGTTCGCGAAACTGGAACTCTGCACGACCGCGAAGTCCGGTTGAGCAACGGCTGGAGTGTAAAAATTGGCCGTGGTTTCGACATTTACCAAAAGCCCGACGATTGGCTTCACGTTGGTGCAAATGACCTTGGCTTGCGCCCGTGTCTTGAAACGAATGTGGACGTGGTGAGAAATACGTGATTCCAGACAGATTCCATGCAAATCGCCCGGTGAACTAACGGAATCTTGCGCTATCGCCGAAACCCGTGTAGTGACTATCTCCTATGACAACGCAGACTTACGCAAGTTCTGCGGATACCAAAGAGGATGCAGCGCATGGTTAGGCGCTTTTCTGTGCATTGTCGTCACCGCGTTGACGTCTGAAAAGTCGGAGAAGAACAATCCCGGAGGCAATCAAGAGCGCTGAATACACCAGCCCCATAAGCTCGCCACTTGTTAAGGACGATGTTTTCTCCCTTGTTTTGATGCGAACCTTTCCGTCTGTTTTGCCTTCGACGACTCGAGTCCACTCGGCGGAGAAGAATGGTCTGATGGGCACGCCAATGCGAACAAGCCAGTGAATTGATTCGGTGAATGTATCATCTGCAGGCGGGCTCGGGGGAATGAAGTTGCTACTTCCTTGAATCGCGAGCGCCGGAACGGCCCCTTTTAGAAACCTATCTACGGGAGTATCAAGGACCACTACACCTGGCCAGAGTCCTAGGAGAAGACAAATGGTTCCAACGATTCGGGCAATACGCGCAAGGATAGATTCTGATTTCATAATTAGGAGTTTGGGAAGTCCGCGGGATTGCAACGCCTAACGCCCAAGGTGAGCTACGACTGGAGCGCGGCGTGACGGCTGCCGGAGCGAGTCCGCGAGCGGAGCAGCCGGCATGACGCGCGGAAGTCGTTAGCTCCACCGCCATGTTAGGCGCGCGGGTCATTCACGATAGACGTCCTTCCGGTGCCTGACCCGCTGAATCTCGACGATGTGCGAGTCGCTGAATACCTCGTAGATCACGCGATAATCTCCGACCCGGATGCGGTAAGTGCGCTCGGCGCCAGAAAGCTTCTGAGAATTATGCGGAAGCGGGTCGCTCGCGAGTTCGCTCACCGCCTCGAAGACGCGGGCAACCTCGTGCCGAGGCAGCCCGCGAATATCCTTCTTGGTGGAGTTGCGCCACTGGATGCTAAAGAGTTCCATCACGCTTGAGCTCGGCGAGGAACGAATCGTGTGAGATTACGGGTTCGTCGCGGCGTTCGGCAACCACGGCGAGGTCATTCAAGTCCTCCAGAAGCTTCTCGTAGTCGCCAATGGGCAGAACGACGGCAGTCCGATCGCCGTGCTCGTCAGTGAGATATTGCAGGGTCTGGCTCATGAATGGACCCTACGCCCACGCGGCTCCGCTGTCGAGGGGGCGAGTGCGCCTAACGACCCCAAGCTCAGCGACAGGCGGAGCGGGCGCGGCACCTGCCGGTGGGCGGAAAGGTGGTGGTGGTCTGCCGCAGGTGCCGTGACCGCGGAGCCTGTTCGCTGCAGCGCATGGTTCGGCGTTGCGGGCATTGGGAGAAAGCGTCCCGCAACCACTGGCCAAAACGGTGAGTCCGCGCTGCGCATGAAGGAAAGAGAAGGCTAAAACCGTGGCCCTGTCGAGGCGGGTGAAACGGCGAACGACGAAAAGCCGGGACTGGGGAAAGGGTGGAACGCTGGGAGCGCCAAACCGACGTGCGCGGTGAGGGCGTGAAGCGACGAGCAGCCAAACCGTGCGACTCGGGAGCAGCGAACAACCCGGGACCGACTCTGAGTGGAGCGTCATTCAACACGAGAGACGTAGCGATCGCCGAACATCTGATTGGACCGAGTGGGGGTTCGGTTTGGCTCGGTCTAGACGGGAGGGGGGGTGGCATGGTGGGGAGTGTTGCTTGGAGATTTCCTGAGTCAAATGGGAAAATGCCGGGGCCTGGCGGGCGGGGGACGTCGGTGTTTTCGGGGCTTTGAATGCGAAACGTGATAGACCGATGGGCGGCGGGGCGGGATTTATTTTGAAATCAGCAAAAAAGTTCGTGACAGGGGCGGGATGGGTTTCCTAGATCGCCAGCGGCGAAACTCCGAAGAAGATGGCGATGTGCAATCCAGTATCGGGCCGGCGATGTGTGCGACGCGGTGGCGTTGCGCGGAGGGAGGCGCTTGGGGAGGGGCGATGGATGAAGGCTGAAGGCAGAAGGATGAAGGCGGGGATGCGGTTTTCCGGGGTGAAAGGGGCTTTGGGCTTGGCGGGAGGGATGTTTGCAGGCCGGAAAGCCTCTCCCGGCGCGGCACGTCGGACGTTTGCAGGACGGAAAATGGAGTCCCTGTGGGCGGGATGCCCTCTTGCAGGTCGGAAAATGGCTCCTTGGCCGGCCGGTTGGCCATTTGCAGGACGGAAAGAGGCGCCGGCTGGACAGGATGCCCTCTTGCAGGTCGGAAAATGCCTGTCCTGTCGGCCGGGATGCCATTTGCAGGACGGAAAGGGGCTCCGGCTGGACAGGATGCCCTCTTACAGGACGGAAAATGCCTGCCCTGCCGGCTGGGATGCCATTTGCAGGACGGAAAATGCCTGTCCTGTCGGCCGGGATGCCATTTTCAGGACGGAAAATGCCTGTCCTGCGCCGGAATGCCATTTTCAGGACGGAAAATGCCTGTCTGGCCGGGTGGGCATTTTCCGTTTCCCCAGCCTTTGAACCAAACCTCCAATCCCAACCACCATGCCCTCACGCCGCCTGCCCAATTCGATTCCCGCCGTCCTCCGCACGCTGAAGACTGCGCGGGACAAGTATCTGAATACGCCGAATGCGGCGGACCGGGCGATTTCGGCGGCGCAGTGGGAGAAGTTGCGGGATTCGGGGTCGCCGGAGTCGTTTTTGACGAAATTTGAACGGGAATGCAGCCAGGTGGACCTGGCGCTGGCGGCGCAGGGGGCGCTGACGAATGAGCTTTCGCGCAAGGCGGCGCGGGCGACGATGCTGGTGTCGCACTTTCACCAGGTGTTCGACCTGGCGGTGGCGCGGGGGGTGTATCCGCCGAGCGCGCGGCGGTTTTACGGGCGGGATTCGTCGGCGACGGAGTTGCCGCCGCTGGGCACTTACGACGCGGTGAAGGAGGCGGGGGATGCGATCGCGCAGGGGGAGGCTGCGCGGGCGGCGGCGGAAGTCGGGGGGCATAAGCCGATGGCGAACCCGAGCGCGGCGCAGGTGGCGGATGCGATGGCGGAATTCAAGGCGGCGCTGGCGCTGGCGCAGGGGGCGCTGGAAAAGACGGACCTGGAGCGGGAGGACGCGGGTGCGCTGTATGAGGAGGCGCAGGCGCTGGCGGTGGATGTCTGCGACACGGTGGAGTTTTTCTACCGGAATGATCCGAGTGCGAGTTCGCGCCGGGCGAAGTGTGTGCGCTGGGGGGTGGTGTATGTCTTCGCGGAAGGCGAGACGCCGGACCCGGCGCCGGGACCGGGCGGCGGGGGTTACCCGCCGACGGCGTAGGGGCGGATGGGGAGTCCGGGGCGTGATTCACTCCGCGGGGCGCTGGAGCGGTTGACTTTATTTCGTAGCCGCCGAGGGAACGAGGCGGGCGCGCTTTCGGTCCGGGACAGGGGTCTTCAAAGTGCCCGCCTGCTGCCGTCGGCGGCTACAGTTTTCGAGGAACCGCCCTAGCGCGGGGTGGGGGCGGGGGCGGGGAGGGTTTCGCGGAATTTCCGGAAGGCGGGGTCGGCGGGGCGGAGGCGGAGGGCCTGGGCGATGGCGAGCTGGGCGTGGGGGATGTCGCCCTGGTCGCGGCAGGCTTCGGCGAGGAGGAACCAGGTCTTGGCGTCGTCGGGCTCGGTTTTCAGGGAGAGCTGGAAGAGGACTTCGGCGTCCTTGGGGCGCTTTTCGGTGAGGGCGATGACGCCGAGGTTGTTGAGGGCGCCGTCGTGGGGGCGCCCGGCGGCGGTGCCGAGCTGGACGGCGCGCTGGAAGCAGAGGCTGGCGCGGGCGTTGTCGTGGGCGTAGTACCAGACGTTGCCGAGGGCGAAGGTGATGTCGGCATTGGCGGGGACGTAGGCGTAGGCGGTTTCGAGGTTGCGGCGGGCGCTGGCGAGGTAGGCGGCGGCGAGGCGGGGGTCGCCGTTGGCGATGGCTTCGTTGCGGCCGTCGGTGGCGCGGATGCCGGCCTTGTAGAAATCGAGCGACCAGAGGCTGATGGAGGTCTGGGGGCGGGAGACGAACCAGGTGGAGAGGGCGGTGAGAAGGAGTTGAGTGATGAGGGTTGAGAGTGGAGAGGAACGGATGGCGGGAGCGGGGGCTTCGGTGTGACGGGACGAGACCTTGAGGAGGAGCGAGGTGAGATTTTCCCAGAGCAGCCAGAGGCCGGCGACGGCGAAGAGGAGGAGGCCGGGGGCGGCGGCGAGGCGGTAGCGTTCGGTGATGAAGACGGGCAGGAGCGCGGCGAGGTGGAGGATGACGCCGCCGGCGACCCAGCGGCTGCGGGGCCACCGGAACCAGCAGAGGAGGAGGCCGGGGATGCCGAGGGCGGCGGCGAAGCCGAAGCGGAGGCCGGGGAGGACGGCGTGCTCGTCGCGGAGGAGCTTCAGGATGCTGAGGTCGTCGTATTGGAAGGCGTTGCAGAAGTTCTCAAATTTGAGCCAGAGGAGTCTCATCCATGCGACGGGCTCGTCGCGGATGAAGGCGACGCCTTTCGCTTTCCAGTAGGCGGAGGCTTCGGAGCGCTTGAGGGGGCGGCCGGCGACTTTTTCGGGGATGGTGAGGGAGTCCTTGAGGAGGCCCTCCTGCGAGGCGCGGAGGCCGGCGGGGATGTGGGTGTAGCCGTTCGAGCCGGCGTGGTTGCCGAGGTAGAAATTGAGGCCGTCGTGCGCGGAGAGGAGGACGCGGTCCTTGGCGATGAAGTGATTGTGAATCCACACCGGGGCGCAGCCGGTGTACACGCCGCCGAGGAGGATGAGCACGGCGCCGGCGACGGGCAGGAGGCGGGCCCGCAGCGGACTGCCGCGCCCGACGGTGAGCGCGATGGCCACGACGACGAGCGGCAGGAGCATGAGGATGGTGGCGACCATCATCGCGGTGATGCCCGCGCAGAGGCCGATCCACAGCCAGGGCCGCCACCACGAGGCGCGGCCGCGTTCATGGATGACGACCAGCCAATAGACCGTCCCCCAGAAAGCGCACACGACCCAGGCCGTCGGCATGAGGATGGCGGAGAAGACCTGCGCCGGCGTGAAGAACGCCCACGCCGCGGCGCCGAGCACGCCGATGGCCATCCCGCGCCGCCTGTCACTTTCACCCGCGCCGCCAAAGACGCGGCACCCGAGCAGGAAGATCCAAGTGGCCGTGAGCGCATGGAGCGCGGCCTGGAGCTGCGCGACGACATAGGGCGAATACCAGTGGCTGTAGCCGCCGGTCGCCTGATAGATGCCCGCCAGCGCGTAGGCGTAGCCGGGCAGGCCGTAGAAGGCCTTTCCATCCGTGAGCTGTCCGCCGGCGATGCGGTGCGCCCAGTCGTTGTAGAATTTCATGTCGTCGCCATCCGGGAGGAAATGGCGCGAGGCGGCGATCATGTTCAGGACGAGGAACTGCACCAGGAACACGCCGACAAAGACGAAGAGCCACGGGGGTAGCCGATCGATGAATCGGCGGCGGGACGGGGCTGGTGTCATGGGTGGTGCGTTTGCGGAGAGGCGAGGAATCGGTCAGGCGATGGCACCGTGAATGCTCATCGGAATGGTATTCGCGTCCATCTTCGGTGAGCGAATGAGATTAAAACAAACACAAACTGACATCATCCCATGCTTCGTAAACTGAACACCAAAACACACGCGGGCTTCACGCTCGTGGAAATCATGATCGTGGTCGCGATCATCGCCCTCCTCGCGGCGATCGCCGTCCCGAACTTCCTGCGCAGCCGCAAGCGCTCGCAGGCCACCCAGATCCTCGAGGACCTGCGCGTCATCGACGGCGCCGTGGACCAGTACGCCATCGAAACCTCGAAGGCCGGCGGCTTCGGCCCGGTCGATTGGGCGGACATCCAGCGTTACATCAAGACCGGAACGCGGCTCTATCTGAGCAACAACACCGACATCCTCGGTGCGTCCTTCACGCTCCCGACGGTGGACAGCACGCCGAAGGTGAACGCCTCGACGTTCACCGCGCTCTCGGACGTCGCCCCGGCGGATTTCTGGTCGCCCTACAACTAAGGCCTCCGCCGCCACGCGGTTCCTTTCACAGCACCCGGCCATTCCTCGCGGATGGCCGGGTGTTTGCTTTCCGGGAGGTAGCGGCGCACGAAAATGGCATTGGTTTCATGCAGGGAAACGTGGCATCGCGCCTGCTTTTCAGGCAGCATCCGCCGCGGCACACTGCCACGGCGGTGACAAACCAAAACAGAAATACACATCACATGCTCCGTAAACTGACCACCAAAACGCAAGCGGGCTTCACGCTCGTGGAAATCATGATCGTCGTCGCGATCATCGCACTGCTGGCGGCGATTGCCGTCCCGAACTTCCTGCGCAGCCGCAAGCGCTCGCAGGCCACCCAGGTCCTCGAGGATCTGCGCATCATCGACTCGGCCGTGGACCAATACGCGATCGAGACCAACAAGCCCGGCGGCGCCACCGTCGCGTGGGCGGACGTCCAGCGCTATATCAAGAGCGGCACGCGCCTCTACATGAGCAACAACACCGACATCCTCGGTGCCGCCTTCACGCTGCCCACCGTGGACAGCGCGCCGAAGGTGAACACCTCGACGTTCAACGCCCTCTCGGACGTTGCCCCGGCGAGCTTCTGGTCGCCCTACAACTAAGACCCTGGCCGCCTCAGCGGTCCTTTCACAGCACCCGGCCATTCCTCGCGGATGGCCGGGTGTTTGCTTTCGCGGTGCCGCGCGTGGTGAGGAACGGCTGGTATGGAATATGTTAACACGCTAGATTCCGCCGCCGGGAAATGTGGCATCGCACGTGCTTAGAAAGGCAGCATCCACCGCGGTGCAACTGCCGCGGGGGAGAATAAACCAAAACAGAAATACACATCACATGCTCCGTAAACTGACCACCAAAACTCAAGCGGGCTTCACGCTCGTGGAAATCATGATCGTTGTCGCGATCATCGCACTGCTGGCGGCGATTGCCGTCCCGAACTTCCTGCGCAGCCGCAAGCGCTCGCAGGCCACCCAGGTCCTCTCGGACCTGCGCATCATTGACTCGGCCGTGGACCAATACGCGATCGAGACCAACAAGCCCGGCGGCGCCACCGTCGCGTGGGCGGACGTCCAGCGCTACATCAAGACCGGCACGCGTCTCTATATGAGCAACAACGCCGACATCCTCGGTGCCGCCTTCACGCTGCCCACCGTGGACAGCGCGCCGAAGGTGAACGCCTCGACGTTCAACGCCCTCTCGGACGTTGCCCCGGCGAGCTTCTGGTCGCCCTACAACTAAGCGACCGGCTGTTTAACTGACAAAATTCGCCACACCCGGCTGTTCCTCGCGGACAGCCGGGTGTCGGCTTTTGAGGGGGGATTGCGCCTGAGTCTCAAGCTCGCGTGACAGGCACGGGGACTGCTTGGCTATCATGTTCGGGCGCGGCTCCGGCCCAGGCGTCGCATCCAAATGAACCAATGAAAAACATCATCCCAGGGCCGGCGACGAAGCGGCTTTACGGTCGTCGAGATCATGATCGTGGTGACCGTGATTGCGCTCATTGCGACCATCGCCATCCCTAACTACATGCGCGCCAGAAAGCGGAGCCAGGCGCTGCGCGTCCTCGATGAGGTGCGGATGCTCGAACGTGCGATCGACCAGTACACGATCGAGAACAACCGCAACGGAAACACGGTGATCGGGCCCGGGGACCTTGCCTTCTTCCTGCCTTACATCAAGACCGGCTGCGCGCTGTATCACAGTCTTCCGAACGATTTGCTGGGCAATGCCTACACGATGACCACCCTCGATGAGGCACCGAAGGTCTCGCCGGTCACCTTCAATGCGCTCTCGGACGTCGCCCCGGGGGATTTCTGGTCACCGTATTATCCTTAGCGCAAGATTTTGACAGACCTCAGCCCCAGCCCAAAATCCGCGGCAGCGAAGGAGCCGCGCTGTCCTGCCGTCTCCCGGTGGCTGCGTCCGTGGGTCGTGCTGCTCGTCTTCGTGCTGATCGCGTTTGCGACCTATTACCCGTCCCTGAAAGGGGAGCGCATCTGGGACGATCACTATCTCGTCGGGGAAAATCCGTTCTTCCGCAGTCCGGTCTTCGCGGTGGAGGTGTTCCGGCGGCATCTGTTCACCGAGTCGTTTTCAACCTACTACCGGCCCGTCCAGAACCTGTCTTACATGGTGGACTATGCGCTGTGGGGCGAGGACACCACCGGCTATCATTGCACCAATGTGCTGATTCACGCGTTTGCGGCGTGGCTGCTCTTCCTGCTCCTCCGCCGGCTGCTGCCTGCATTGTGGAAAGGCGGACCGGAGGCATTTGCGGCCGCGTTCCTCGTGGCGCTCGTCTGGCTGGTGCATCCGGTGCATAATGCCGCGGTGGCTTACGTCTCCGGGCGCGCGGACAGCCTTGCGGCGCTCTTCGCGCTCGGCGCGTGGCTGCTGTGCATCCGCGCGCGCGAGTGTGCCGGGCGGGCGGGGCGGATGGCTTTCGGACTGGCGGCGGCGCTGCTGTTTCTCGTGGCGCTCTGCTCGAAGGAAATCGCGCTCGTATGGGCGCTGCTCTTTTGTCTGCACGCGCTTATTTTCGAACGCTCGCCGGGCCGGCTCCGGCGCTTGCTCCCCGTGGGCGGAGTGATCGCGCTGGTCGGCGTCTATGCGGTTTTGCATGCGCTGCCGGAACATCGCGCCGGGCTTCCTGCGGCGGTGGGCGGCCCGGAGCCTTTCGGCGGACGGGCGATCCTCGCGCTGAGGGCGCTCGGTGACTACTGCGGGCTGATGTTTGCCCCGGTGCGGCTGATGATGGAGCGCTCGCTGGGCGCGGCGGACATGTATGCGAGCCGCTCCGCGTGGTGGCACGGCGTCACGGCCGAATACCTTTCCATCCTCGGCGCGGCCACGCTCGTCGCGGCCTCGTGGCTTTGCATGCGTCGGGGTGAAGGGCGTTCGCTCCGGCGGTTTGGCGCGGTCTGGTTCTTCGTGGCGTTTGTGCCGATCTCGAATCTCATCCCGCTGAATGCCGAGGTCGCCGAGCATTGGATCTACGCCGCGAGCATCGGCTTCCTGATGTTCCTGGCGGGCGTGGTCGCGATGCTCCCGCGCCGTGCGCTGCGATGGAGCGGCGCGCTGGCGCTGGTGGCTGCGGGCGTGCTGGCGGTGCGGACGGGCGTGCGCGCCGGGGACTGGGCAAATGGCGAGCGTTTTGCCCGGAAGACGATCGCCAGCGGCGGCGCATCGCCGCGCATCCTCGCCTACCTCGCGCAGGAACTCGGCCGCCAGGGCCGGCTCGCCGAGCAGGAGCAGATTTACCGAAAGACGCTCGAATTTTACCCAGGCTTCATGACCGCGCGGATCAATCTCGGGCTCTGCCTCCAAAAGCAGGGCCGCGCCGACGAGGCCCGCCCGTTGCTCGACATCGGTCGCGCCGCCACCGTCGTCGCCGATGTTCCGCGGACGTGGAATGCGGCGTTGAATGCGGCGGGCCAGTTGCACAAGGAGGGCCGCAGCGCGGAGGCCCTCGCGCTCGTGCGCGAGTGGAAGCCCGCAAACCCGCACACGTGGGAGCTGCGTGGCTTCGAGGCAAACGTCCTCCGCGAAACCGAGGGGCCGCGCGCCGCGCTGACGGTGGTGGAGGAATACGCGCGCGCCCACTGGTGGCATCTCCCGTCGCAGATCGGCATGGCGTCGCTCCAGCGCGAGATGGGCGACTTCGCGCTGGCGCTCACGACCGCGCGGAATGCCCAGCGGCTCGACATCCACGGCGCCGGCGCATTTGACGAGGCCGCGAAATGCGAGGTCAGCCTCGGCAAATTCTCCGATGCGCTGGAATCTCAGGCCGTCGCGGTCGCGCGCGCACCGGGGAATGCCGCGTATCTCGACTTTTTCTCCGCCATCCTCCGGGAACTCGGCCGGAATGCCGAGGCGGAGGCGGTGCGCCGCAAGGCGGCGGCGCTGGCCGCGTCGTCCGGGCAGCGGCTACTTTAGCGTAAAGGAGCCGACGTCGAACGTGACGCGCTTGAACGGCGTGCGGTTCGGCGACGGGATGCTCTCGAACGGATCGTAGATGAGCAGGAGCCCGCGATATTTTCCCGCCGGCACGGAAGGCGGCGGACGCACGGCCCAGGCCTCGGTGTAGCGCCCGGCCTCCACGCCGAGGGCGATGGGGCCCTTGCCGATCGGGTGCTGCGTCCCGTTCTCGGCGATCAGGTAGAGCTTCGCGGACAGGATGGACTCGCGCTTCGCCTTCAGATCCCAGGCCATAGCGAAGAGCATCGGGTCGCCGGGCAGCGGCGGCATTCCTTCGCACGCGATGAGCGTGGTGTGGTCGTCGAGCTTGCGGCCTGCGCCGCCGAAGGGCTGCGTCGGAGCCGGCGGCGCGCCTTTCAGGAAAATGGTGAACTCATTCCTCGCGACGGTGTGCCACTCGGCCTGCCGCATGAACTGGTGCAGGAGCATGTCGGAGGACGGGATGATCCGGCCGTCGGTGGTGCGCATCTGCGGGTGATAGATCCCGGCCGCTGTGTCGAATGTCGCGCGGTCCGCCGTGTCCATGATGATGGCGTCCGTCGCCGCGGGCGGCTTGTATTCGGTCCGGCTGAGCGTGTTCAGGCCCTTGAGCACGTGGTGGAGGGAGTAAAGGTGCTCGCGTTTCGTAAGATGGGAGAGGTACGGCATGCCGGCGACGACGCTCGCATCGCCCGGCACGGCCACGAGCATGGCGCTCTTCCAATCGCGGGCCCAGAGCGCAGCCCCGGCTCCTGTCGCGGTGCCCCACACGGCGCGGAGCGGGCCGAACCAGACATTGCAAGCGATGCACGCGAGCGTGACCCAGCGCGCGAGGATGTCCCGCCAGAAAAGCGCGGAGCCCGCCTCGGCCGTGCCGAGCCAGAGCAGCGGCACGAGCGGCGCGGCGTAATGGAAATGGATGCTCCATTCCGACTGCCGCCACGAGAGCAGGTGCTGGAGGAAAATGGGCAGCGCCATGACAATCCACCGCGGCCGCAGGAGCGGGAGCAGGAGGAACGGAACAAGCGTGCCCCACGTGAGATCGCCGCCCTTGATGCCGGTCCAGAGCGCCCCGGCGGCCTTCGACGGATGCGTGAAAAACCCGGTGAGGATGCCCGCGCCGGAGTCGCCGAGATGCGAATACACCTCCAGGAAATCCACGCGTCCGGCATTCAGCGACGGCCCTATGAAAAACAGGCACACGAGAAACCAGCCGAGCGCGACGCAGCCTGGGATGATGTTCCAGCCGACGCGCCATTCGCGGTCGCGGTCGCGCTCGATCATGTAATGCACGGCCGAGATCCACGCGAGCAGCAGGCCCATGCTCTCCTTGCACATGAGCACGAGGAGGAACGACACCCAGTATGCGCCGGGCCGACGTTTCATCCGCGCCTCGAACATCAGCAGGAGCAGCGGCGCGACGAGCGCCTCGGGGTGGAATTCGTGCAACGCTATGAAGCCCGTGGCCGGCGCGAGCAGCGTCGCCATTCCCAGCCAGACCGCCGCCCTTGGCCCGAACTCGAGCTGCTGTGCGATGCGCCAGCCGATGAACGGCATCGTCGCCAGCACCAGCGTCTGCAGGATCACCAGCAGCATCGGGTGCGGCCACAGCTTGAAGAACGGCAGCGCGAGAAAAATGATCGGGTCCTGGTGGTTGCCCATCAGCGGCACGCCGAGCAGCGACACGTTCCAGATTCCCTGGCCCGCGAGCCACATGCCCTGCGCGTAGAATGCGAGGTCGAACGTGGAGTACTGAAACGTCCACCACCGGAACCATGAGTCGGCGATCGCGATGGCGCTGAAAATAATCGCGCCCCACCAGAGGATGCGCGGCGTCGGGGTCCGGTCGTATAACATCGGGCGCAGTTCTTACAGGGCTCGCCGGGGAAAAGCCAGCAAGCCCTCGACTGATCCATTTTTTCCAAAAGCCGGCCCATTCCGAGCCCGCCGCTTGACGCCCCCGCGTGCTCGCCTACAACGCGCTTCATGTCGCGTGACATCGTCTATTTCGATCTCGAGACCCAGCGCACCGCCAACGATGTCGGCGGCTGGGACAAGAAGCGCGACATGGGCATGAGCCTCGGCGTGACCTACAGCACAAAGACCGGCGAATACCGCATCTTCAGCGAAAAGCGCGTGGACGACCTCGTGGACCAGCTCCTGCGCGCCGATCTCGTCGTCGGGTTCAACGTGATCAATTTCGACTACGAGGTGCTCATGGCCTACACGATCCTCGACCTGCCGCACCAGTGCCGCACGCTCGACCTGCTCGTGGACATCGAGGCGAAGCTCGGCCACCGCCTCGGGCTCGACGCCGTCGCGAGCGCCAGCATCGGTGTCGGCAAGACCGGCGACGGGCTCGATGCGATCCGCTGGTGGCGCGAGGGCAAGCTTTTGGACATCGCCGAGTACTGCTGCTTCGACGTGAAGTGCACGAAGCTCGTCCACGAATACGGCGCTGCGAACCGGAAGGTGCTCTACGACGACCGCTTCAAGCAGCGCAAGAGCGTGCCGGTGGAATGGACGATTTGAAGGCACGGCGGCACGGCGGCTGCGATGCACGGGCGGCCTGCCCATGAAATTCCGATCCCAGTGGCTTGCCTTCGTCGCCGTGCTGGCCGCCGCGATCGGTCTGGTCGCGCTCCAGGCGCATTGGGGCTGGAAGGACACGCGGGAGCGCCACGCATTTGCCGACGCGAAGTTCCCGCCGATCACGGAATGGACGCAGCCGAAGACGATGGCGACCTACGCGGACGCGGACGGGAATTACTGGTTCCTCTACGCGCGCGAAATGCTCACCGAGGGCCGCTGGCGCATCCACTGGACGACGCTCGATAACACGCCCTTCGGCCGTCCGGTGCATTGGAGCTCGTCGTACGCGTGGTGGATGATCCTGCTCGCCAAGGCGCGCGCGATCATGGGCGGCGGGACGGCGCTCGAACACCTCGCGTGGGCCGCGGACCACAGCGAGGCGATCCTCCACGCGCTGCTCGTCGCCGCATTCGTCGCGGTATTTTGGCGTCGCGCCGGGGCGGTGAAAACGGCTGCCGGCGCGCTGATGCTCGCCACGCTGGAGCCGCTCGCCACGGACCTCGCCTTTGCGCGGCCGGACCATCACGGGCTCCACGACGGCGCGGTGCTCGCCGGGCTCTCGTGCCTTGCGTGCGCGCTCTGGCCGGATGAAAGGCATCGCCGCGGATGGATGGTCGCGGCCTCATTTTTCTGCGCGATGGGACTGTGGATCGGCGCCACGGTGGAATTCGTCATCCTCGGGGCCGTGGCGCTTGGTGGCTGCGCCTGGCCGTTTCTTCGCCCGAAGGGGACGGCCGCGGATGAATTCGCGCCGCTGTGGCGGCTGTGGGGCTGGGCGGGCGGCGGTTTCGCGCTCGCGTTCTTCGCGCTCGAATATGCGCCGGGCCCGTGGCCGTTCCGTCTGGAGGTGAACCATCCGCTCTTCGCGCTCGCGTGGATCGGCCTCGGGGAATTCACCGCGCGCTTCCAGTCCGCGCGCGCCGCGGGCCGGTTCGTCACGCCGGGCCTGCTGGTCGCCGGCCTTGCCGTCGCGCAACTGCCGCTGACGATCCTCGCGCTTCCCGCGGCGCTCTACTCGCCGCGCGAGCCGGTCATCGTCGCGCTGTTCCGCATGGGGGTCGAGACCACGCCGATCCTGCAGACTTCCGCGGCTGCGAAGGCGGCGTACTTTTCACTGCTGGGAATCGCCCTTGCGGGATTGCTCGGGGCACGCGTCGCCGCGCGCGCGGGCAAGCTCGCTCCGGTGACGATCGTCCCGCTCGGCGCGGGGTTTCTGCTTCTGCTCCTCGCGGGGATGCAGGTGCGCTGGGCCGGCCTCGCGGCGGCTGCGATGCTCGTCGCGTGGATGGTCCCGATTCCTCCGTGGCGGTTCGGCTGGCTGCGGCCCGTCGCCGTGGTCGCGGCGCTTTCCAGTTCGGGGTATTCGCTATGGCAGGTCGGGCGGGGAACTTTCGATCTCGGGTATTCGTATGTGAACGTGGACTGGCAGGCTGCGCGCGACCTCGGGCTTTTCCTGCGCCAAAACAACGATGGCCGCCCGTTGCGCATCATCACGGACCAGTCGAACGCGAACTATGTCTGGCTCCACGACTTCGCAGGCGCGGAGCTCGTCGGCTCGCAGTACTGGGAATGCGTGGACGGCCTGCGGGACAGCACCGCTTTCTGGCTCTCCACCGACGACACCGCGGCCCGCGCGATCTGCCGGCGCCGCGGCGTCACGCATGTCGTGCTGAAGGCCCGGCCCGGCACCGTGATGACCGGCGCCTTCATGGGAGACGGCGAAACCGACGCGGCCACGGTGAAACGGACGCTCGTGTACCGCCTCGGCGGTCCGCAGGCATTCCCGCCGGCGTGGCTCGAGCAGGTGCCGCTCCCGGCGGCAAATGCGCTCACCGGCGTGAACAACACCCGGCTCTTCCGCGTCGTCCCGTAGCCCGCACCGGGTGGGGGCAACATGGAGGTTTGGGCTTGACCGACGTGGGGCGGTTTGCCGAGCATGGCAATCGAGGTCCCTAAGAAAGCTATGAACCCTTTGCGACAACCGGGATGCTTTTTCAAGCAGCGTGGAGTGGGGTTGTGTCGCGGTTCGAGCAGCGGTCCGAACATCCACCGTGCGCCATGGGAGATTGTGCGCACCAAACGCAACAACCCGATACCCCAAACCGTATGAAAACGATCTGCAAGACCATGAACGCCCTCTCCGGGCTCACGTCAACGCTGCGTGCGATCGCAGCAAATCTCACAGCAGCATCCGCCGGCCGGTGCTGGCTCACCTTGCTGGCATGCGCAGCGTGCTGGGTGCCGCTGGTTTCGCTCCGCGGCGATGCACAGGCCGCCGCCACGTACCAGCAGCTGAAGTCCTTTGGAAAGCCGGCCACCGGTGTCTCCCCGTACAGCGGACTGATCGAGGGAACGGATGGCGCGCTCTACGGCACGGCTTCCCAAGGTGGGAGCAATGATGCCGGCACGGTGTTCAAGGTGAACAAGGACGGCACGGGCTTGAGCGTCCTCAAGAGCTTCGACTTCTCGACGACCGGCTACTATCCGTATGGGACTTTGGTGCAGGGGGCGGACGGCGCGCTTTACGGCACGGCGCTCTACGGCGGGAGCATCGGCGGTGGCACCGTGTTCAAGCTGAACACGGACGGCACCGGGTTCACCG
Organism: uncultured Verrucomicrobiae bacterium; assembly: GCA_963769025.1. GTDB lineage: Bacteria > Verrucomicrobiota > Verrucomicrobiia > Chthoniobacterales > Chthoniobacteraceae > SXWH01. The sequence continues at coordinate 506,861 of CAVYKI010000012.1, read as the reverse complement.
TCCTGAAGGACCTCGATTATGCCGCAAGCGGCTACTACCCATTTGGCAATCTGATCCAAGGAACGGACGGCGCGCTTTACGGCACGACATTCTACGGCGGCAGTGGCGGGGCAGGCACGGCGTTCAAGCTGAATACGGACGGCACCGGATTCACCGTCCTCCAGAACTTCGACTATTCCACGACCGGGGGCTACCTCGGTGCCGGGCTCGTGCAGGGGACGGACGGCAAGCTCTACGGCACGGCGTCCGAGGGGGGCAGCAGCTACTTCGGCACGGTGTTCAAGCTGAACACCAACGGCACCGGCTTCAGCGTCCTCAAGGAGTTCAGCTATTCCGACGGCGTCATCCCGCGGGCCGGCGAACTGATCCAGGGGACGGACGGCGCGCTCTACGGCACGGCGTCCCAAGGCGGGAGCGGCGGCTTCGGCACGGTGTTCAAGCTGAACACGGACGGGACGGGGTTCACCGTGCTCAAGGGCGACTTCGACTATTCCACGACGGGGGGCTACCTCTATGCCGGGGTGAAGCAGGGGACCGACGGCGCGCTCTACGGCACGGCGCGTTCCGGCGGGAGCGACGGTTACGGCACGGTGTTCAAGCTGAATACGGACGGGACCGGGTTCACCGTACTCAGGAATTTCAGTTTTCCCGATGGCGCATTGCCCCAGGGCGGTGAGCTGATCGAAGGCACGGATGGCGTGCTCTACGGCACGGCGCTCCGGGGCGGCGCCAGCGGCTACGGCACGGCGTTTAAGCTGAACACGGACGGGAGCGGTTTCGGCGTCATCATCAATTTCTCCTACAGTGCCGACGCGGCCGAATCCGGCGGCTCTCCGTATGCCGGGGTCTTGCTCGGGACAGACGGCGCACTGTACGGCACGACCTCGCAAGGCGGCAGCATGGGCGGCGGCACGGTGTTTAAGATGAACGTGGACGGCACCGGCTTCACCGTTCTCATGAGCTTCGACTTTTCCACGACCGGCGCGTCTCCCTACGGAGCGTTGATCGAGGGGACGGATGGCGCGCTCTACGGCACGGCCTCCCAGGGCGGCGCGAATGGCTACGGCACCGTGTTCACGCTGAATACGGACGGGACCGGCTTCGCCGTCCTCCAGGACTTGAACTATGCCGATGGCGTGTCCCCCTATGCCGGGCTGAAGCAGGGGACGGATGGCGCGCTCTACGGCACGACGCTCTACGGCGGCGGCGCCGACTATGGAACGGTGTTCAAGCTGAACACCGATGGGACCGGCTTCACCGTCCTCAAGGACTTCGACTATTCCACGAGCGGCGGTTACCTCTATTGGGGCGAGCTGATTCAGGGCACGGATGGCGCGCTGTACGGCGCGGCGTCCCAAGGCGGCAGCGGTGGCGGCGGCACGGTGTTCAAGCTGAACACGAACGGCACCGGGTTCACCGTGCTCAAGAACTTCGACGACTACTCCACGACCGGCCTGAACCTCTACTCCGGGGTGATGCAGGGCGCGGACGGTGCGCTCTACGGCACGACGTATTATGGCGGCAGCTTCGGGGCCGGCACCTTGTTCAAGGTGAACACCGACGGGACCGGCTTCAGCATCCTCAAGGACTTCGATTATTCCGTGAGCGGCGGCTACAACCAAGGCGGCGGGCTGGTGCAGGCGCCGGACGGCACGATCTACGGCACGGCGCTGCAAGGTGGCACCAGCGGCCAGGGCACGGCGTATCAGTTGAACCCGGATGGGACCAGTTTCAGCATCCAGTTGAATTTCGACAGCTCCGCGACTGGCGCCTACCCCTTTGGCAGGCTGGCACGGGCGATGGACGGCTTCCTTTACGGCACGACCCTTCAAGGCGGCGGCGTAGGTTTCGGCACGGTGTTCAGGCTTATTACCGGCAACGCGCCGCCCATCGCCAAGTGCAAGGATGTGACGGTTTCCGCCGGGTGCGGCACCACGGCGAATGCCTCCATCGATGACGGTTCCTACGATCCCAATGGGGACACGCTCACCATCGTGCAGACTCCGGCCGGTCCGTATCCGATCGGCCAGACGACCGTCACTCTGACAGTCACCGATCCCGCGGGCGCGTTCGACACGTGCGAGAGTGTCGTCACGGTCGTCGCCGATCTCTTCGCCGCGGACGGCATCACCTGGGGCCAGCCGCTGGCCCGCAACGGAGCGAGCGAGGACACCGATCCCAGCGGCGGCGGCACCCTCAAGTATCGCTTCAAGCTGGGCAGCACCATCCCGATCAAAGTCCGCGCCTTGGGGTGCACCGGGGATGTGACCTTGAACTCCAACGTGATCGGCACGGTCGCCGTGTTCGGCGACACCGATTGCAGCGGCACGGCCGATACCGGCGCATTGCCGATCGACTACCACGGCCAGGGTGGACCTGGCGGCGTGATGGACAAGACCGACGGCAAATTGAAATACAACCTCAACACCAAGTCGCTGCCACAGACGCTGGACTGCTTCACCCTCCAGGTGACGATCACAGACACCAGCACCGGCGAAACGAGGGTGGAAACGGTCCTGCTGCAAGCCAAGTAGGCCGGCCCCATCCGACATTCCCTGCGAGGGGCAGGCATCTGTGCCTGTCGTCCTCTGCGTGGGAGGCCGGACGGACCGCGCGAATTTCATGAAACCGAAAATCCTCCTCCCCTGCGTCGTCGCGGTCGCCACGGCCACCGTGGCATGGTTGCTGTGGCCGAAGGGCAATCCGCAATCGGCCGCACCGCACGGAGCGGAGTCAGGAACAACGATGCTGGGCAGGGCCCCGGAATCGCACAGGGGAAACGGCCCCGCGCCGGATTCGGCGACCTCGCCAAAGGATTCTGGTGCCGCCAGCTCGCGCTTGCCCACCACGCCGCCCAGGAGCATCGCCGTCACCGAGGTGCTGGCGATGGTGAACCGGAAACCGGTCAAGCTGGCGGCGCTGATGCCCGTCCGGCCCGGAGAGACGGAGAAAGAATTGACCCGCGAGGAATACCGATCCCGGTTGCAGCGGGCAATCGATGCGGAACTGATTTCCCAGGCGGCGCGTGCCGAGGGCGTGGCATTGACGCACGCGCAGCAGGAGCGCCTCGCAAAAATCCCCGCGAAGCATCAGGCCGATCTGGACCGCTACCGGAGCCGCGGGGTGACGTGGAGTTCAGTCGGCGCGGAGCAGGTGGAGTTTGAAAAGCAGTTCCTGACGGGCCAGTTCCTCGAGCAAAACCTGGTGCTCAAGAGGGCGGCCCTTTTCCCGAGTCCCGATCCGGAAATCCAAACCCGCTACGAACAGGCGCGCACCGAATTGCTCGAACAACTCGCTGCGGGCGCCGAAATCGTCAGGACAGTCCCCGCGCTGTAGCTCCGATGAACGGCGACCCTCTCCCCAGTCCCGCTCCCGAACAGAAACGCCGCGCAAAATCAAACCGCCCATGAACGCATTTTTCATCGCCGTCGTGTTCACGCTCTGCGGCGGCTTCGCGCACGGCGAACTGAAATGGGATCGCCGGCGCGCGGAACTCACGCCCGGCCCGGATGACACGGTCGTGGAGGCGGAATTTGGGTTCGTGAACGCGGGTCGCGAGCCGGTGGTGATCGAAAGCATCGAATCTTCCTGCGGATGCGCCACCGGCACGCTCCCGAAGATGACGTTCGATCCCGGCGAGCGGAGCAAACTCATGGGCCGCTTCGACACGTCGGGCCGCCGCGGGGTGCAGACGAAGACGGTGACCGTGCACATCAAGGGTGCGAAGGAGCCGTCCGTCCTGACGCTCGTGGTCGCGATCCCCGATCTCGTGAAGATAAGCCCGGAGATCTTATTTTGGAACAAGGGCGAGGAGGCAAAAGCGAAGACGATCGTGTGCGATGCAATGCCCGGCCTGGCGGTGCGGGTTGTGAAAGTGACTTCCAGCGAACCCCGCATCCAGGCGACGATCGGGACGCTCGGCGAAGGCAAAAAATACACGATCACCGTGACACCGGACAGCACGGCAACGCCGAGCTTTGCCGTGTTGACGATCGACATGGAATTCGGGGGCCGGAAAAAAACGATCCGCAGCTACGCGCAGGTGAGGCAACCTCCGCAATGAGCGGTGCGCGCTTTCCCAAATTTTCCAGATGCGCCGGACGCTGCTCCAAGCCGTCGCCCTCATGCTGCTCGCGCTGCTGCCCGCGGCACTGTCGGCGATCTTTCACCCGAAGCGCCCCACATTTTCGGTCCCGCTGCGCGACGGCGAGATCTCCGTGTCCGATGCGCTGCGGCAGCCCGGCGGCTTCCTGTGGGTCGATGCGCGGTCCGCGGCGGATTTTGCAAAAGGCCATGTGCCCGGCGCGCTGCGGCTGACGGAAGAGGAGTGGGACGACCTCTTGCCCGCCGTGCTCCAGGCGTGGCCCATGGGCAGGGCTGCCGTCGTCTATTGCAATGCTCGCCAGTGCGACAACAGCACCGCCGTGGCCGCGCGGCTTCGCGCGTTCGGGTTCGCGCCGGTCCACGTTTTGAAAGGAGGTTGGGAAGCGTGGAAGGACGCGCAGAAAAAGTGATCGTCCCGCTGCTGCGGTTGATCGTCGGCGGGGTTTTCCTATCGGCTGGCGTCCTCAAGGCGGTCGATCCGGCGCAATTCGCGAAGGACGTGGACAACTACCGCATGCTCCCATTTGCCGCGTCCGCCGCGCTGGCGCTCTACCTGCCGTGGCTGGAAATCCTCGCCGGCACCGCGCTCGTCGCCGGCGTTTGGCGCCGCGGCGCATCGCTGGTCATCGGTGGAATGCTCGTCGTATTCTTGATCGCGCTAGGCAGCGCATGGGCGCGCGGTCTCGACATCACCTGCGGATGCTTCGGACTCGGTCCAAACCAGTCCAACTATCCGCTCGCGGTGCTGCTCGACGCAGGGCTCCTGGCCGCGCTTTTCATCGCCCGCAGGCGCTCAAATTGAAGCAACGTGGCGCAAGGGGGTCGCGGACGGCGCTGCTTCTTCTCCGCCACGATGGCAGCCGCGGGCGTCCGCGCACTCCGCGCTGGCCAAGCGGCTTTTGCTCCGTATCCTCCGCGCCCCTTATGTACCGCACCACATCCTGCAACAGCCTTCGCAAGGAACACATCGGCCAGAGCGTCACGCTTGCCGGCTGGATCAATTCGCGGCGCGATCATGGCGGCGTCATCTTCATCGACCTGCGCGATCGCGATGGGCTCACGCAGGTGGTTTTCCGGCCTGAGGAATTTGCGCAGGTCTCCGAGCTGAGCCACGCGCTGCGCGCCGAGGATGTGATTTCAGATCACGGGAAACGTGTCGCCGCGCCTGCCGGGCACTGAGAACGCGAAGCTGGGGACGGGCGACATCGAGGTCGTCGCCTCCGCGCTGCGCGTGCTGAACAAGTCCGAAGTGCCGCCTTTCCCGCTCGATGACCCGAGCGTGAACGAGGATCTGCGCCTGCAATACCGCTACCTCGATCTGCGCACCGCGCCGATGCAGAAAAACCTCCGGCTGCGCCATCGCGTGGTGAAGGCGACGCGCGACTTTCTCGACGAGCAGGGCTTCCTCGAAATCGAGACGCCGATCCTCTCGAACCCGACGCCCGAGGGCGCGCGCGACTTCCTCGTGCCGTCGCGGCTGAACCCGGGCACGTTCTACGCGCTGCCGCAGGCGCCGCAGCAGTACAAGCAGCTCCTGCAGGTCGCGGGGCTGGAGAAGTATTTCCAGATCGCGCGCTGCTTCCGCGACGAGGACCTGCGTGCGGATCGGCAGCCGGAGTTCACGCAGATCGACGTCGAGGCTTCCTTCATCACCGAGCAGGAAATCCAGACGCTCATCGAGGGATTGCTGAGCCGCATTTTCAAGGAATCGCGCGGCGTGGACATCCCGGTGCCGTTCCCGCGCATGGCGTATTCGGAGGCGATGACCCGCTTCGGCTCCGACAAGCCCGACACGCGCTTCGGCCTCGAACTCGTCGAACTCACGGACATTTTCGCCGCGTCGCAGTTCAAGGTGTTCGCGTCCGTCGCGTCGGGCGGCGGCACCATCAAGGCGATCAACGCGAAGGGCGCGGCGGCGCTGCTCAGCAAGGAGCAGCTCAAGAAATGGGAGGAGTGGGTGAAGACCGAGTGCGGCGCGAAAGGGCTCGCCTACATCAAGTGGAGCGTCGGGCGGCGAATGGGAATCGCCCATCGTGAAATTTTTCAGCGACGCCGAGAAGAAGGCGCTCGCGGAGCGCATGGGCTTCGCCGAGGGCGACGTGCTCTTCTTCGGCGCGGACGCGAAGCTGGAACCCGTCTGCGAAGTGCTCGGCCGCGTGCGCCTGCGCTGCGCGGAACTGCTCGGGCTCATCAAGGCCGCCGGCGATGCGCTCAACTTCCTGTGGGTCGTCGATTTCCCGCTGCTCGCATTTTCGCCCGAGGACAACCACTGGGTCGCCGTGCATCATCCCTTCACGCGCCCGAAGGCCGAGGACATGTCCGCGCTCGAGGCCGGCGAATTCGCCAAGGTCCGCGCGGTCGCGTACGATGTCGTGCTCAACGGCGTCGAACTCGGCGGCGGCAGCATCCGCATCCACGAGCGCGATCTGCAGGCGAAGCTGTTCGAGGTGCTCGGTGTGAACGCCGAGGAGCAGCAGGTGAAGTTCGGCGCATTTGCTGAAGGCCTTCAGCTTCGGCGCGCCGCCGCACGGCGGCATCGCGCTCGGCCTGGACCGCCTCGTCATGCTCATCACCGGCGCGGGCAGCATCCGCGAAGTGATCGCATTTCCGAAAAACAACCGCGGCTGCGATCTGATGACCCACTCGCCCGTCGAGGTGGACTTCAAGCAGCTCCGCGAGATCTACATCCAGAGCACCGCGAAGAAGCCGTAGGAGCTTCCGCGACGCACGGGTCTGCTCGCGCGATCGCACCTACCCGCATGCGGGAAGGCGCGCTTTGATCGCATGGCCGCGGGAGGGAAACGCCGGCATTTCCGCTGGCATTTGTTTGTCGTAATAAGCGGCTTCTGACGGCGGCAACTCTGCCGAAATTTACTTGCTAAAAACTGGTAAAGGAGGGTAAGAATCGCCCATGAAAACCACATCATTCCCCCGTCTCGTTAAGGGCGCGTTTGTCGCGCTCGTCACATTCGCACTTGGCAGCATCGCGGCACATGCCCAAGCCACGCGCACATGGGTCTCCGGAGTGGGAGACGACGTCAACCCGTGCTCGCGGACGGCCCCCTGCAAGACGTTTGCGGGAGCCATCAGCAAGACCGCTGCTGGCGGTGAAATCAGCGTTCTGGACCCAGGCGGTTTCGGAGCCGTGACGATCACGAAAAACATCACTATCAATGGCGACGGGACGCTCGCGGGTATCCTCAATGCAAGCACCAATGGAGTCATCATCAATGGAGCGGGCATCAAGGTGAACCTGAGGAGCCTGTCCATCCACGGGGGCGGCACCGGGATCAATGGCATTCGAATTCTGAACGCGTCCGAGGTGAACGTCGAAAACTGCACGATCGAGGGGAACACCGGACTTGGAATCGACATCAATCCTTCTGCCGTGTGCGGGGTGACCATCAAGAACACAACCATCCGGGGATGCGCGGGTGGTGCGGTGTACGCCCATCCCAACAGCGCGACCGGTGTGGCGGTGAACATCAGCAAGAGCAGGCTGAACGACTGTCTTTTCGGGTTCCGTGCCGACGACAATGTCAAGGCGGTCCTGGATGACTGCGTGCTGGCGGGAAACAACAACAACGGCGTGACGGTCACGCCGGCGTCGGTCGCGACCAGGGTCACAGTGAGTCGTTGCACCATCAACGACACGGGTGGGTTCGGGATCGTCTCGTCGGGCGCGCCTGCCACCGTGTTCATCAGTAACAACGTGATTTTCAACAACGTCACCGGAGTCGGCACGCAGGCGGGCGGGTCAATGACCTCCCTCGGCAACAATAACATCAGGGGCAACACGACTGACGGATCCCCATTCCCGCCGGTTGTCGGCCAGCAGTAGCCACGGCTGGATCCCAACCGGGGTTCGTACTGATACCCGCTTACCTGTAAAGCGAGGCAGATAGGTTCGTCATCTGCACTCGAACGCGGCAGAATGGGCAGGCGGCGCCGAAGTCAGCGTCGAGGTCAACCGGCGCCGACCGGTCAGGTGCCGGGATCGATCGAGGAGAACCACTCGTAGAGCAACTCTCCGAGCATGAGATAGGAGGCACCCCGCATGTGCGGGTCGTAGTTCCAGTACACTCGCCCGCCCGCGGCTTCACGTTCACGGAGTTGCGGGGTGACATCGAGGAACGGGATTTTCAACTGTGCGCACGCAGATTTCAGCAGGCGGGCGTGCAGGTGGTAGCGTTCGTCCATGAGTGATTCGGGATGCTTGTTCTCGGAATACTCGCTCCGAAACGGAAGATACGCGTCCGACACTTGATTCGCGGAAGGGACATAGGCGACCGACAATTTGCACGCATGCGTTCTTGCAAAGGCGAGCAGCGCTTCCAGAAGCGGGTGCATCTCGGTGCTGGCCGTCAGGTTCACCCGGTCACGTTCGATCAAATTGACGGCAGAGGGATTGAAAGTGCCGCGTTGCATGGCTTCGGCGATTTTCGGGCTCACGAATTTTTTGTAAGCCGCGGCAGTTTCGATGGAGGACCATGGATTCCGCGGGTCCGGGACTGCAGCGAGGAACGGGAAGCTCGGGCGCCGGAAGCGGACGGGCACCGGTTGGTGGGACCGGAGCCGTTTGACGACAGTGTAGAGCCGCGGTGTCCAGGCGTTGCGGTAGTCTGGCGTGAAAGTCGGAGCGAACCACGCGGGGTCGAACGGTCGCCCCGGAAAGTCGTTCGCGTAGAAAACGATGACAAGGCAGTCCGGCTTGAAGAGCGGCACCGCATCCCTGATCAGATTGCAGTAATCTTTCGGCCCGGTCGCACCGATACCGAGATTCATGACCTCGAATTTGCGGCCGCCTCTCACGGCCGCATTTTCGAACCCTGCGGGAATCGTCTGGGTGTTTTCAGCCATGAAGCCTTCGAGGAAGCTGTCGCCCACAAACATGATGCGCCGCCGACCGGCTTCCGGACGCAGCGGCCACGTGCGATCGCGGAAACCGTATGCGTTCAAGTCGTGCCGGAATGTAACGCCATCCGGCGCGGACGACCACACGAACGACGCGTTTGCCAGCGGCGGAGCGTGCGCACGGCCGAGGCCCGCCATTTCGGAGTAGTTGACGCGGTTGAACGAGGTCTCCTCCGGGAGCGGGAACAGCAGGCGGGAAACACCCTCGATCGCGAGCAGGCTGAGCATCAGCAGGAGTGCAGCGAGGATTCGGCTCGCGAAGCGGGTCCGGGCGCGGCTGGGATTTGATGTGCTAGCAGGCATTGCGGGACTCGGCTGTCATTCCAGGCGACTCGCCGAGTTCATGGAGCATCAGTCGAATCATTGCGTGTCGGCCGCGGATGTTGGAAGCGCAATAAGGTCCCGGTTTCAAAAAGAGTCGGAGCGAGGTCACCGAGCCGCGGAAGGCTTGTGATCTGCGGAAGGCCTCGCGGATCCACACTTGCAGTGGACGCCATTTTTCGGAATTCCAAGGCGCAGCCCCATGATCATTTCCCACCGGAAGCGCTTTGTGATGTTCAAGCCGTGGAAAACGGCGAGTTCGTCGATGGGAGCGCGCCTGGACCCCTTCAACGAGAGTCCGTACTCCCCATTCTTCGACTTCAATGCGCACCTGAATCGTGTAGTGCACCAGCACCTCACCTGTGCTGATTTTGCGAGCCTGCCTGAGGGCAGGCTCGGTTACTTTGCGGCGTCCTTTGTGCGCAACCCGTACGACCGCGTCTATTCCGGGTTTCGGCAGCTCCAGAAAGACATTCGCGAACAACCCGGGGCGGCATTTCCAGAGCCGTGGATCCGCGAGCTGGTCCTCAGGCAGCTCGCCGAAAATTCCGCCCAGCTTCACAGTGCTTCGTTCCAGTTCGACGAGTGGCTTGATCTGGTCGGCGATGAGCAGATTTACGAGGCGGGCCGCAATACCAACTTCCCGCTCCATCCCGCGCATTATTGGACCCACATCGCGGGACGGCAGGCGGTGGACTTCATTGGCCGCGTGGAGAATTTCGAGACGGATTTCCAGACGTTCTTGGAGCGCGCCGATATCGGCCCCCTGCCTCCGGTGAACTGCAACGTCGTCGACCTCGAAGGTGGCGCCGCGGCGAATCCGCACGGCTACCGCTACGTCGATCGCATGCACGCCAGGTCCATCGCGAAAATCAACCGGCTGTTCGAGCGGGATTTCGAACTCTTCGGCTACGCGCGCCTCCCGTAAGCGCGCAGGGCGTCGCGGCATCGAACGGCGCGGCCGGGACCAAGTGCCATCTTGCAAAACAGGACCTCGCGGTGTGTGATTCCGGACACTTCATGGATGATCGTAACCTCGATAGCCGAGATATTCCCGAGGATACGCGGGGACTTGCGGCGGCGCCGACGTCTGGACCGGAATCGGACGGGCTCCCGTGGACGGGCGAACGGCTGGTTCCCTCGGTGAGGGGGGATGTCGCATTGGAACATCTTCACCGATACGCGATCGCGACTGCGCTGGTGGCAGGCCGCGACGTGCTCGATATCGCCAGCGGCGAAGGCTACGGCAGCCACTTGCTGGCCGCCGGCGCACGCTCGGTGGTCGGGGTGGATGTCTCGCCGGAAGCTGTCAACCACGCCCGTGGCAGATACGTCCGCGCCAATCTGAACTTCTTGGAAGGCTCCTGCACGGCCATCCCTCTGCCGGATGCCAGCGTGGATGTCGTGGTGAGTTTCGAGACCATCGAGCACATCCGGGAACACGGGCCGTTTCTGGCCGAGGTGGTGCGCGTGTTGCGCAAAGGAGGGCAACTGCTCATCTCGACGCCCGAGCGTTCCAATTACCACGCCACTCTGGCTGCGGCGAATCCGTTTCATCAGCTCGAGCTTTCCCGCGCCGAGTTTGCGGAGGTGCTCCGCAGTCATTTCGCGCACGTCCATCTGCTCGGGCAGCGGGTTTCCCATGCCTCGGTGGTCTTCGGCAACGATGGCGCTGAATCGCGGAAGTACGGATTTTTCACCGGGGACTTTCAGGCCGTGGAGTTCTCCGAAGAGCTGCCGTCGCCCACCTACTTGCTTGCGTTGTGTGGTGACGCGCCCTTGCCCGGCATTCCGGTCGGCAGCTTTGAGTATAAGAGCGAGCCGGAGGAGAACCCGCGGCCGCAGGATGTCTGCTGCGTGCAAATCTTCGCCGACCGGGGGGCCGGCTACACCGAGGCGCTTTCCGTCCGCAAATTCATCGCTCCGGATGAGTGGCAGACCGCGAGGTTCGAACACCTGGAGCAGCTTCACGCCAACTGCGGGCACAGGCTGCGCATCGATGTGGTCGATCAGCCCGCGCTCGTGGAAGTGGCCGGCATTCGCATCGTGCGCGATGCGGACAATGCCATCCTGTACGACGCATCGTCGGAGGAGGAATTTCGCCGCATCGAACACTCCCCGGGCGTGCTGACCTGCCACGAGGGGGATCTTCTCATCCTTCTGGCCACTGATGGCGATCCCCGGCTCCTGCTGCCGCTGCTCCCGGATTTCGAAGGTGCCGCATGCACTTTGGAGGTAACCCTCCGTGTGACTGCCGCCCTGGGAGGGCTGCTCCGGCGCCTCCACGCACTCGCCGCGGAGAAACAGAGCCTCGCCGCGCTGATCGAGAACCTGAATTCGCGGAATGCGCAGCTCGAGTTGGCCGACGCCCAGTGGAAGCGGCTTCACGCGGAGGCCCGCGCCGCCATGGACGCCGCGCAGGGCGACGCGACGAGGGCTTCGCGCGAATTGTTGATGGCGCGGAACGAGACGGCCGAGAGCCGGCGCGCGCTGGACGCGGCCCGCGGGGAAATGACGGGGCAGCAGCGCGACCGTGACGCAGCCCGTGCCACCGCGGAAGCGCGCCAGCGGGCGCTTGATGAGGCAATGCACCGTGAAAACGAGGAGCACCAGCGCGCGCTGGAGGAGGCGCGTGGCGAAACGGCGGATCGGCAACGGGCGCTCGATGCTGCGCGTGGTGAAATGGTGGAGCATCAGCGGGCGATCGAGGCACTCCGTCGTGACGCAGAAGAGCGTCAGCAGGCGCTCGAGGGGACGCGCCGGGAGTTGGCCCTCGTGGGAGGTGAGTTGCGTGGAATCAAGTCCTCCTTGCTCTGGCGGCTGTCCGCACCGTTGCGCTGGATCGGACGCTTCATGAGCCGCCTGAAACGCAGCATCGCCAAGCGCCGCGCCGCGGTTCGGGAATGGCTTCTCCCGCGCGCACTGCGTCTGCCTTTGAGTGGGCGGCTGCGCCGTCTGCGTGAGGACTGGGAACTCATCCACCAGTCGCGCCTGATGGACGGCCGGTGGTATTTCGCCCGCGTTCCGGATCCCCGCCGCGGTCGGCAGGATCCGGTATTGCACTATCTGTGCGACGGAGCATCGAAGGGCTGTTTCCCGAACCCGCTCTTTCATACGCGGTGGTACCTCGAACAATATCCGGATGTCGCCGCGTCCGGGCAAAACCCGCTGACCCATTACCTCCGGATCGGAGCAAAGGAGGGGCGCGACCCGAGCCCGGGCTTTGATTCGAGCTGGTATCTCGAACAGTACCCGGACGTGGCCAAGTCGGGTGAAAATCCGCTCATCCACTTCTTCAGGAACGGACTGGCGGAGGGGCGCAATCCGAACCCTCTTTTCGACACCCTGTGGTATCTCAAGCAGTATCCGGATGTCGCCGCCGCGGGCGTGAACCCGCTTGTCCACTACATGGAAACGGGCTGGCGCGAAGGACGCGACCCGCATCCGTGTTTCAATACCCGGAATTACCTGCGGGATAATCCGGATGTCGCTGAGGCAGGAATTCAACCGCTGGCGCATTATCTCCGCAGTGGTGCCGACCTGGGCAGATTGCTGGCGACGTACCGTGTGACCTCGCCCAAGCGCGCAAGTACGGCCCTGTGCAGTTACGAGCCCGAGGCCGGAAGCAACTGGCCGGAGCCTGACGTGCGTCTGATCGCCTTCTACCTTCCGCAATATCATCGCATCCCCGAGAATGATGCCTGGTGGGGGGACGGCTTTACCGAATGGACGAACGTCCGCGCCGGGCGCCCGAATTTCCCGGGGCACTATCAGCCCCAGGTTCCGCACCCGACGGTCGATTACTACGACCTTTCGGACGAGACGGTGCTGCAGCGGCAGGCGGAACTCGCGAGGCGCTTCGGCATCCACGGCTTCTGTTTTTACCACTACTGGTTCGGCGGTACGCGGCTGCTAGATATGCCCATCAGGCGGTTCTTGCGCAGCGGGGTCCCGGATTTCCCCTTTTGCCTCTGCTGGGCGAACGAGAACTGGACCCGCCGATGGGACGGCATGGAGCACGACATCCTCATCGGTCAGGAGCATTCGCTGGAAATGGACGAGCGGTTCATCCGCGATACCTTGCCGGCGATGCGCGATCCCCGTTACATCCGGGTGAACGGGCGACCGCTTTTTCTCATCTACCGCCCGCTGCTCCTGCCGGATCCCGCCGCCACATTCCGTTGCTGGCGCGAGGTATGCCGGGCAGAGGGTCTGGGCGAAATCTACCTCGCAGGTGTCCAGGGATTTGGTTTCACGGATCCCCGCCCGTTGGGCCTGGATGCCGCGGTGGAATTTCCACCCAACGCGATGAGTGCGCACGCGCTGCCCCGCGAGGACGTCGCTGCCTTTCCCCAATTCACTGGCACCCTGTACGACTATCAGCAGATCGCGATGGGGATGATGTTCAAACCGGCGCCCCAATACCGGCTTTTCCATGGTGTGATGCCCTCGTGGGACAATACCGCCCGCACCAGGGAACGCGGTACGATCTTCCTGAATTCCAGCCCCGAGGAATACTTCACGTGGCTCAGTCACACCGTCCAGGAAACCCGCCTCCAGCACTGCGGCGACGAACGCATCGCCTTCATCAATGCCTGGAACGAATGGGGGGAAGGCTGCCATCTCGAGCCCGACGCGAGGCACGGCTTCGCGTGGCTCAATGCAACGCGCCGTGCGCTGCTGCCCTCCCCGACGCAGTTGCCTCCGCCCGTCCTCATCATCGGCCATGACGCCGAGCGCGCCGGCGCCCAGAATGTGCTCCTGTCACTGCTCCGCGAGTGGAAGCGCTCCCGCCCGTTTCCATTTTGCCTCATCCTGAATGGAGGCGGGCCACTGCGGAGTGAGTTCGAAGCATGCTGCCCGACGCTCGTGCTCGCGGATCACCCGGCTCCGGAGGAGCGAAAGGCCGCGCTCGGCGCGTTGCTCCTCACCCGGCCGCGGCTCATCATTTCCAACACCGTCGTGAATGGCCCGCTGTTGAAGGAACTTCAATGGCTGGCCGTGCCGGTCGTCACCCACGTCCACGAACTCCAGAAATCCATCGAACGATGGGCTCCGGGACCCATCTTCGAGGCCACGTTGAAGCACTCGAAGCATTTCATCGCCGCCTCGGATCCCGTGGCTGCCAACCTCCGGACGGGCCATCAGGTCGCCCCGGAAAGCATCACGGTCATCCATGAGTTCATTGATACGGAGTACCCGGCAGCCGACACCGAAGCCGTGGCCCGCTTCCGGGCGGAACTTGGCGCAGCCCCGCACGACATCCTCGTCTTCGGATGCGGGACAACCGACTGGCGCAAAGGAGCGGACCTTTTCGTTGAAATCGCCGCGGAATGCCGGAGCGAACCGAGATTGCGGTTTGCGTGGATCGGCGGCGGCTCCGCGGACGAGAAAAGCGCATTGGACGAGGCAATCGAACGCCACGGGCTCTCCGGGCGCGTACGCTTTCTCGGCCAGCATGCAGATCCGCGCCGTCTCTTCCCCGCGGGCCAGATATTCCTGCTCTCTTCACGCGAAGACCCATTTCCGCTCGTCGCCCTCGAAGCCGCGGATGCCGGACTCCCGGTCGTGTGCTTTGCCGACGCCGGCGGGATGCCGCACTTCGTGGGGACGGAGGAATGCGGCATCATCGTTCCATTCGCCGACACGCTCGCGGCTGCAGCGGCGGTCCGGAAGCTTGCCGCCGATGAGTCACTCCGCGCGCAGCTTGGCGAACGGGGACGGCAAAAAGTCCGCCGTGAGCATTCCACACCTGCTGCCGCAGTCCGCATCGCGCAGCTCGCAACCACGATCACCAGCGGCGGAACGCAGGCCGCTGCTTCGCCGGACTCCCACCCGCTGGTCACCGTCATCGTTCCCAACTACAACCACGCACCGTATCTCACCAGGAGGCTCGAATCCATCGCGGCCCAGGGAATCCAAGAGATGGAGATCCTCCTCCTCGATGATGCCTCGACGGACGGGAGCCGCGAAATCCTGCGCGCGTTTGCCGCCACCCACCCGCACACGCGGCTCGTGCTGAACGCCGAGAACAGCGGATCCACATTCAAGCAGTGGCGCAAGGGACTCGCGATGGCACGCGGCCATTTTGTCTGGATAGCGGAGTCCGATGATTCTGCGGAACCCGGGCTGCTTGCCGCGCTCCTTCAGAAGCTCCAACGCGACCCCGATGCCGTCCTCGCCTATGCGCAGTCACGGATGATTGACGACGCGGACCGCGACCTCGGGCTGCCGTTGGAGTGGACCTCGGATTTGTCCCCGACGCGCTGGCTGGAGGATTTCACCGCGACCGGCACCGAAGAGATCCGCACGGCACTCTCCATCAAGAATTCCATCCCCAACGCGAGCGCGGTCGTCTTCCGAAACTTCGAAGGCATCGTCGATCTTGTGGATGACTCCATTCGACTCTGCGCGGACTGGCTGTTCTGGGTCCGGCTTTGCCAGCGCGGCGGGGTGGCATTCGACGCGCGGCCTCTGAACCGGTGGAGGCAGCGCACTTCGAATGCAAGGACGCGCCCGCCTGGTGAACTCGAATGGCTCGAGGGAGCGCAAGTCGTGGCGGAATGCGCCGAAGCGCTCGCCGCTTCGCCTCGTGAACGCGAAGCGCTCCTCTCCGCGTTTCGCGCCCGGTGCGAAACGTGGCGCAATGACGCAGTCCCGGTATCATGAGCCTCCTTTACGCAAAGCGCGCGAAGACATCGAACCCATGACCCACTCGCTCCAAACCTTCCGCAATGCCACGGCGGCAATCCTCCGGCGGCACTGGCCTCTCGCAATCGTCCTCATCTTCTTCGTAGCCGTCCTCCTCGGCATCCGCCAAAAGGCGAGAGCGACGGTCGCTCCTCCTTACGGGGATGCGCTTCAGTACTATTGTAAGTCCTCGTTTGTCTGGGAAGACATCAAGGCGGGAAAATTTGGCAACATCATGGCATCGCCGCCGGCAATCCGGCCTCCAGGAACGGCGCTGTTATTGTACCCGCTCGGGTTTAGGCCGAAAGTCAGCTCCTACCTGTTCCGATCCCAATTCGTGCCGTTTCTGATTTGGATGGCAGCCCTCGTAGTGGTGGTTTGGCCGCTTTGCCAGTCGGTGCGTCAACGGATCGCGGCTTCCGCAGCGGTGTGCTTCCTGGGAACGCTGCCCATGTTTTTTCAATGCGAGATGAATCCGCGGGACTTCGGCGATTACCGGGCAATGCAGGCATGGGGCATGGTGGACACTCTCGTGGCTTCGGTTGGCGCGCTCTCGGCAGCCTTGCTCATCAGTGCGGCCCGAACCCGCAGCCTGTGGCTGGCGGGCGCCGGATGGTTCGTCGGCGCATTTTCGCTGCTCGTCAAGCCCGGCGGGATAGTCATCATGGCCTCGGTGGCGGGATTGTTTATCGTCGAGGTCGTCGCGCGTTCCTTCGCGGTTCCTGAGGACGGGGAGTCTCCTCGAAAACACCGCCTAGGCACGTTGCCCTTTGCAGGATTGGCACTGGCGATCGGCGGAGTGATCTACTCCGCCGTGCTGTGGGTGTGCTTCCAATCTGCCTATTTGGGAGCCGAAACACGGGAACTGTTTTCGGTCGCAACGTCGGTTTCGAAGGCGATGCATCCGCTGGACCTGGTCAAACAGTCCATGCAGTTTGCGCGGTCCGTCGTCGGCTGGCCCATTTCCATCGGACTGATTGTGGCGGGCGGGTTCATGTTGGTCCGCCTGGCAGTCGCCACTCGGAAAATGTTTTGGAATCCGTCCCTGATTCGCGGCATAGGAATCGCGATTCTACTCGTGGCAAGCATTTCTTGGTGGGCTCTCGGGCCGGGCACGATTCCCCGGTACTATTTTCCATTTGTCGCCATCCTCCTCATCTGGATCTTGCCGGAAATCTTCAGGCAACTGTTGATGGGCGCATCCGCGAGACTCGTCACATGCACGTGTTTGTATCTATTCTTTCCACCGCTCCTTCTCGTATCCTTGTTCGTGCCGCCGGTTGCGGCCCAACGCCTGCTGGGGGTCAATCTGACTGTGGGACAGAGGGCCGAAGAACTGAAGGCGGGCGACTTTTTGATCGAAGTCGCTGAAAAGGCGGGAAAGTCGTTCAAGGTCTATTTTTTGGACGGCATAGCGACGGAGTTGCCGCACCATCAGGACTACATCAAGTGGATCCATTCGAAACCGCGGAGCATGCTCATCTGGCCCGTAAGGGCAAACGAGTGGACCGGAGATCCGGGGTTGAACATCGAACGGATTCTCGAGTGTAACTACATCGTGTACGAGGGGGATCCTTCGGATTCCAACGCGCTGTCGCGCAAAATCGTTTCCGACTACCGGCAGGAGGTTCAGGAGTTTACGCTGTTCGTGAGCAGGTTGGGCAGCGAGCACGGCGTCACTTCCCGCCGCTTCGGGATCCTGACCGTCGTCGAACTTACGGACCGAAGTCTGTTCGAGAAAGCTTACCGCGAATGGGCAAAACAAATCGATTGGCAGACGACCTTTGAGAAGCGGAATGGAGTGAGAAAATAAGGACGGGTGCCATCGTCGAGGTGAGGAGGCAAGAGGGCCAGGTCTGCAGCCCGAAGACCACGTGGATGAACCGTGGGCAACTTCGTCACGAATCAGTCACGAAAAGCAAACAAGGCATTGCAGTAAACGAGCGGCGCTATCCTGAACATCGCGCATCAAGCCACTCCGCGCACTTTCGTGAAGTGGCGGAGCCTACGGGGCTCGAACCCGCAACCTCTACCGTGACAGGGTAGCGCTCTAACCGATTGAGCTAAGGCTCCAAATGAGGGCGCGGAAACTACTGGCGGCTCCGGGCGCGGGCAACCAATTTTTTTGACTGGCGGAAAATCAGGTGCGCGAGCGGGTGGACTCCGCGGGGCGCACGGCTATGGGTGGACGGATGTATTCGGAATTCGATGTGGCGGTCGTCGGGGGCGCTTTTTCGGGCGCCGCGACGGCGCTGCTGCTGAAGCGTCGCAGTCCGGCGCTCCGTGTGCTGATCATCGAAAAATCGGAGACCTTCGACCGCAAGGTGGGCGAGAGCACGGCGGAGGTCAGCTCGTGTTTCCTCACACGCGTGCTGGGGCTCACGCAGTATCTCGGGAATCACCAACTTGCCCGTCAGGGACTGCGGATGTGGTTTGCCCGGACCGAAGAGGAGCCGTTTGAGGAATGCGTGGAGCTCGGATCGCGGTTCAATGCGCGGCTGCCGGGATTTCAGGTCGATCTTGCGACGCTGGGCGAGCACCTGCTCTCGCTGGCTGTCGAGGCGGGCTGCGATCTGTGGCGGCCGGCGAAAGTGGTGAAACTGGATCTCGGCGGCGCCGGGAGCAATGCGCTCGAAGTCCTCGCCGGCGGGGAGACAAAGCACGCGCTCGCGCGCTGGGTGGTGGATGCGAGCGGGCGTGCGGCGCTGATTGCGCGGAAGCGCGATTACCTCGAGCCGATGAAAGAGCATCCCGTGAGTTCCCTTTGGGCGCGTTTCACCGGCGCGAAGGACTGGGACGGTGACGAACTGCGCCAGAAATTTCCGGGATGGGCGGATGCGACGCTGGCCGCACGCGGCTGCGCGACAAACATTCTCTGCGGTGCCGGCTGGTGGTGCTCGATCACCCCGATGAAAGGCGGCGAGGTGAGCGTGAGTCTGGTGTACGATGAGCGGCTCTTCACGCCCCCGGAAGGCGGTGCGATCGGCGAACGGCTTTTGGCCCATTGCCGGGCGCATCCGATCGGGCGCGAAATCCTGGCCGACGCGCAGCCCGTCGCCGGCGACGAGCGCGTCCACTCGCAGTTCCCCTATCGCGTCACGCAGGTGATGTTGGACGGCTGGGCGTGCGTGGGCGATGCGGCGGGATTCCTCGACCCGCTCCACAGCCCGGGTCTCGACCTCTGCGCATTCACCGCGCAATCCGTCGCGTCGCTCGTCGCGGATGCGTGCGCGGGAAAGCCGGTGGATGTGCGCGCCTATAACCGGCGCTTTTCGGCCTGCTTCCAGGGTTGGTTCGACTGCATCTACCGCGGCAAATACTACTGCATCGGCGACGCGGAGCTGATGGCGGCGGCCTACCTCATGGACAACGCGGCGTACCACCTCGGGCCGGTCCGGCAGGTGTATGCGGACCCGGCGACGATGTTCGAAAAATTTCCCTTCGACAGCGTCGGCGGTCGCCTGGCCGTGAAGGTGATCTCCTTCTTCAACCGGCGCCTCGTCGTGCTGGCGCGGAAACGCATCGCGGCCGGCACCTACGGCGCACGCAACGCCGGCTGGCGGCTGCTGGTCCCCGGCTTCGCGCCGGAGGCCGGGACGGCGGGGCGCCTGCTCCTCAGCGGGCTTCGCCGCTGGCTCTGGATGGAGTTCCGCGCCCTGTGGCCAAGCCGCGCAAAATCCCGCGGCTCGGCCGGGCAACCCGCTCCGGAACCTGCCCCGCGTGCATAAGCCGCCCGCGCCCTCGCTCCGCCCTAGCTTTTTCCAGCGAAGCTGATTCTCTTTGCCGCCTCTCCATGCCGGCCAAGAAAAAGCTGCTCGTTGTTGATGTCGCCGCACTCGGTTGGAATCTCGTGTCGCACCTGCCCGAGTTCCGTCCGGTACAGAGCATTTTCCCCGCGGTCACGTGCCCGGTCCAGGCGGCATTCCGCACGGGCACGACGCCCTCGCAAAACGGCCTCGTCGCGAACGGCCTCTTCTTTTCCGACCTGCGGAAAGTCCTGTTTTGGGAGCAAAGCGCGACGCTCGTCGAGGGGCCCCGCATCTGGGATGACTTCCGCGCGCGCGGGAAAAAAGTGGGCCTCATGTTCTGGCAGCAGAGCATGGGTGAAGCGGCGGATCTCGTCGTGACACCCGCACCGATCCACAAGCACAGCGGCGGCATGATCCAGGCGTGCTACACGCAGCCCGCCTCGCTCGAGGCACGGCTCACCGAGCGAATCGGGCGTCCGTTCAACCTGATGAACTACTGGGGTCCGCTCGCGAATCACAAGTCCTCCGACTGGATCGTGGAAGCGACCTGCGCGGTGATGGAGATGCCGGACGTCGCGCCGGATCTGCTCTGCACCTACATCCCGCATCTCGACTACGACCTGCAGCGCTACGGCCCGGTGAGCCGCGAGGCGGACAAGGCGCTCGACATCCTGCTCGGCTACCTCGAACGCCTCGAGGCAAAGGCGACCGAGTGCGACTATGAATGGCTGGTCTTCGGCGATTACGCGATCGAGCAGGTGCGCGACGGTGCGATTTTCCCGAACCGCCGACTGCGCGAAGCGGGCTTGTTCGGCACGCGCGCGATCGAGGGAATGGCTTACACCGATTTTTTCACGAGCCGCGCATTCGCCGTGTGCGACCACGGTTTCGCGCACGTCTATTGCCGCGACGAAGCGTCGAAGATCGCAGCCGCCGAGGCGCTGCGGACGCTGCCTGGCGTGGCGGAAGTCTGGGACAAGGCCGCGCAGGAAAGGCACGGCATCGCTCACCGCCGCAGCGGCGATCTCGTCATCACCGCGCAGGAAAGTTCCTGGTTTGCGTATCCGTGGTTCACCGAGCGCGAGGAGGCGCCGGACTATGCCAGCCACGTGGACATCCACAACAAGCCCGGCTACGACCCGTGCGAACTTTATCTTCGGCTGGCCGCCGGGAAGCGTGAGTTTTGACACGCGGAAAATCCACGGGACGCACGGCAGCAACCGGCCCGGCCAGGAGGTCGCATGGGCGTCGTCGATGAAGATTCCGCAGCTCCCCGTGACGCAGCTCGACCTCGCCCGCGCGGTGCAGGTGTGGATGGAGGGGCAGCGGTGAGCGGCCAGACGCGTTCCATCGCACAACGGGTCGATGTCACGTGGGAATTTCCGGTGACTTTCACGCACGGCCTGTTCCGCACGGAGAACAGGGTGCTGGTGGACACACTCCTCCGCCTCCACGAGGCGCGCAGGCATCGGGCGCTGGTGTTTGTGGATTTGCACGTAGCCGCCGCCCAGCCGAACCTCGTGCGCGAGATCGAAAACTACTTCGCGGCATTCTCTGCACAGCTCGAACTCGCCACCGCGCCGCGCATCGTCCCCGGCGGCGAGGCGATCAAGAACGACCTCTCGCTCGTCGAGGGCTTCATGCGGCTCATGCTCGAGACGCACATGGACCGGCAGTCGTTCATCATCATCGTCGGCGGCGGCGCGGTGATGGATGCCGTCGGCCTCGCCGCGGCGCTCGTCCATCGCGGACTGCGCCAGGTGCGCGTGCCGACGACGGTCCTCGGGCAGAATGACGCGGGCGTCGGCGTGAAGAACGGCGTCAATTTCATGGGCGGGAAGAATGCGCTCGGCACATTCGCGCCGCCATTCGCCGTGCTGAACGATCTCGATTTCCTCGTCTCGCTCCCACAGCGCGACTGGCTGTGCGGCGTCGCGGAGGCGTGGAAGGTCGCCATCATCCGCGACCGCGAGTTCTTCGACTGGCTCACGGCGAACGCGGAGAAATTCCCCGCGCGCGACATCGCGGCGATGGAGCAGCTCGTCTTCCGCTGCGCCGAGGAGCACCTCGAACACATCCGCACGAACGGCGATCCCTTCGAATACGGCCGCGCGCGCCCGCTCGATTTCGGCCACTGGTCCGCGCACAAACTCGAGCTCATGTCCGGCTTCCGCATCAGCCACGGCGAGGCGGTCGCGTTCGGCGTGCTGCTCGACTCCAGCTACGCGCGGGAGAAGGGATGGATTTCCGAGGGCGAGTTTGCGGTCATCGAGCGCGGCCTGCGGCAGAGCGGCTTCCCGCTCGCACACGAGGAGGCGTTCCAGCGCGATTCCGCCGGGCAGCTAGAGATTTTCGCCGGACTGCGCGACTTCCGCGAACACCTTGGCGGCGAACTGTGTGTCACGTTCCCGCAGGGAATCGGCGCGCGCTTCGAGATGCACGAGATCGATCTGCCGCTCATGGAGCGCTGCCTTGAAAACTTGCCGCGGGCTTAGCGCGCCCGTATTCCCCCGCGAGGATTCCCCATGATCGTCCAGCACAAGCCGCCGCTCCACCTCACCTACTGCCTGAACATCCATCCCGGTGAAACCTGGGCGGAGAATCTTGCGGCCATCAGGGAAAAGGCTGCGCGCGTGCACCTGTTCGTCGAGCCGGAGGAATGGTTTGGCCTCGGCCTCCGGCTCAGCGCGCAGGCTTCCGCCGATCTCGCGGGGGACGCAGCGCTCCGGAGCCAGGCGCTCGATGTATTTGCCGAGCACGAGCTGTATCCGATTTCGGTGAACGCGTTTCCCTACGGCCAGTTCCACGCGGGGCCGGTGAAGGAAAACGTCTATGCGCCCGACTGGCGTTCCGCGGCGCGAAGGGATTACACGATCCAGGTCGCCGACATCCTCGCCGGGTGGCTGCCCCCGGGCGTGGACGGCTCGATCAGCACGGTGCCGGGATCGTTCAAGGAATGGGTCTCCAGTCCCGCCGACACCACCGCGATGGCGGAGAACCTCGGCGCAGTGGCCGCATACCTCGCTGCGCTGCAGGAGGACACGGGCAGGGAAATTCACCTCGGGCTCGAGCCCGAGCCATCGTGTTTCCTCGAAACCACCGCGGAGACGGTCGCGTTTTTCCGCGACGTGCTGTGGACGGAAGGCGCGGATGCGGTGCGCAGGATCCGCGGCTGCGGTGCGACCCGAGCCGGCGAGATTTTCCGCAAGCACATCGGCGTCTGCTTCGATACCTGCCACGTCGCGCTGCAATTTGAGGACCCGCTCGAAGCCCTGCGCACCTACCGGCGTGAAGGCATCCGCATTTCCAAGGTGCAGCTCAGCGCCGCGCTGATGACCGGCGGCGGCGCGGAATGCTGGGAGGCGCTGCGGCCCTACGCCGAGGGCGTCTATCTTCACCAGGTGAAAGCGCGCACGGCATCCGGCGAAATCCGTTCGTGGACCGACCTCCCGCTCGCGCTTCTGGACGATGCAGGTCGCACGGGAGTCGAGGAGGCGCGCGTGCATTTCCATGTGCCGCTCTTTTTTCAGGGCAACGGACCGCTCGCCAGTACGGTGTCCACGCTGACGCCCGATTTCTTCCGCGAACTGCGGCGCGGCGCGACGACGCACGTGGAAATCGAGACCTACACCTTTGATGTTCTCCCTCCGGAAATCCGCCCTGCGGATGTCGTCCGCAGCGTCGCGCGCGAGTTCGCGTGGGTCGAGGAGCACCTGTAGTTGGCGCGTGATTTCGGGCGAGGACACGCAAAAATCCACGACCTCGTTTCCCGCCGTTGCCCTTGGCGAATTCGCGCGAGCCCTTTTCACGGCGTCTAAGCCCTGTATCGTCCAGGAATGAACTGACAGCGAAGCGCCTTCAGCGCGCTTTCCGACGAAAAATGCGCGACTCGAAATCAACCCCTCCCACGATCGGCTTCGGCACTCCGCTCGCCGTCTTTCTCGCGTTCGGAGTCACGCTCGCGGATGGCGCCGAGAAGCTGCACTACAACCGGGACATCCGGCCCATCCTCTCGGACAAATGCTTCCACTGCCACGGCCCGGACAAGAACAAGCGCGACTCGGACCTGCGGCTCGACATGCGCGAGGACGCGATCGCAAACCGGGACGGCATCCATGCGATCGCGCCGGGCAAGCCGGACGAAAGCGAGATCATCGCCCGCATTTCAGCGACCGACCCGGACGATCGCATGCCGCCTCCGAAGGCGAAGCTCGAACCCCTCACCGCAGCGGAGATCGCGAAGCTGAAACGCTGGGTCGCCGAAGGCGCGGAGTATGAGCCGCACTGGGCGTTCATCCCGCTGCAGCCCATCGCCGCGCCAAAGCCCGGCGACGGCTCGCCGATCGACAGCGCTGTCTCCGCCGGCCTCGCGACGCGCGGGCTGAAGCTCCAGCCCGAGGCGGATCGCGACACGCTGATCCGCCGCGTGAGCTTCGACCTCACCGGGCTGCCTCCGAGCCCGCAGGAGATCGCCGCGTTTGAAAATGACGCCTCGCCGGATGCCTACGAGCGCGTGGTGGACCGGCTGCTCGCGTCGCCGCGCTACGGCGAGCGGATGGCCGTGGACTGGCTCGACATCGCGCGCTACGCGGACAGCTACGGCTTCCAGGTGGACCGCGAGCGCGAGATGTGGCCGTGGCGCGACTGGGTCATCCGCGCGTTCAACGACAACCTTCCGTTCGACCAATTCACCACTTGGCAGATCGCCGGCGACCTGCTGCCGAATGCGACGGACGACCAGATCCTCGCAACGGCATTCAACCGGCTGCACCAGCAGGAATCCGAGGGCGGCAGCGTCGAGGAGGAATACCGCGTCGAATACGTCGCGCGATCGCGTGCAGACGTTCGCCACCGCATTCCTCGGCCTGACCTTCGAGTGTGCGCGATGCCACGACCACAAGTTCGACCCGATCACGCAGAAGGAATTCTACGGGCTGTTCTCGTTCTTCCAGAATGTGGACGAGGCAGGGCTCTACTCGTTCTTCACGCCGAGCATGCCCACGCCCGCGGTGCCGATCCTGGACGCGGCGGCAAAGGAGAAGCTCGCGGCACTGCGAAAGGCGGTCGCCGATGAGGAGAGGAAAGCTGCTGCGCTGCGTGATGCGAAGCGCGGAGCATTTGCCGAGTGGCTGAAGTCGCGACCGGCGGAAGTTTCGCTCCCCGGTGAAATCGGACGCTTCGGTTTTGATGCGATCGAGAAGGGCAAGCTCGCGAACGCGCTCGATGCGAAAAAGCCGGCGACGCTGAAGGGCGAAAACAAGCTCGTGCCGGGCGTGAATGGACAGGCGGTGCAATTTTCCGGCGACGATGCGGTGGATCTGCAGCTCGGCAATTTTCGCAGCAGCGAGCCGTTCAGCGTTTCGCTGTGGTTGAGGACGCCGGACAAAAAGGATCGCGCCGTCGTCTTCCACCGCTCGAAGGCGTGGACGGACGCGGCGAGCCGCGGTTACGAGCTGCTCATCGAGGACGGACGGCTGAAGTGGTCGCTCATCCACTTCTGGCCCGGCGATGCAATTTCGATCCGCGCACAGCAGCCGGTCGCGATCAACGGGTGGACACATGTCGTCGTGACGTCCGACGGCAGCGGTCGCGCCGCGGGTTTGCGGCTTTACGTGAACGGAGCGCCCGCGGCGGTGGAGACGATCAAGGACCACCTCACACGCGACATCACCGGCGGCGGCGGGGACAACATCACGCTCGGCGAGCGCATGCGCGACCGCGGTTTCAACGGAGGCGCGATCGACGATTTCCGGGTCTTCGCGCGGGCGCTCACACCGCTGGGCGCGCTGGCGACGTTCAAGCCCGAGGCCGCAAACGCGGTGCTGACGAAGCAGCCGGGCGGGCTCACGGAGGCCGAGCGCGGCCTGCTGCTCGACTATTGGCTCGCGACCGCGGATGCCGACTGGGCGGGGCAGCTCAAGGCGCTCGAAACGGCACGCGGCGAAGCGGTGAAATTTGCCGGCGGGCAAAAGGAGATCATGGTGATGCGCGAGCTGCCCGAACCGAAAAAGTCCTACGTGCTTTTCCGCGGCGAATACAACCAGCGCCGCGAGGAGGCGCCGGCGATCGTGCCTGCGTGGCTCGCGCCTTTCCCCGCGAACGCGCCGAAGAACCGTCTCGGGCTCGCGCAGTGGCTCACCGACGCGCGGCATCCGCTCACGGCGCGCGTCACGGTGAACCGGTTCTGGCTCAGCATCTGGGGACGCGGGCTCGTGAAGACGGCGGAGGATTTCGGCAGCCAGGGCTCGCGCCCGCTTTATCCCGAGGTGCTCGACTCACTCGCGGCGCAGTTCATCCGGAGCGGCTGGGACGTGAAGGCGCTGATGAAAAGCATCGTCATGAGCCGCACCTACCGCCAGCGGAGCATCGCGGATGCGAAGACGATGACCGACGATCCGGAAAATGAGTGGCTCGCCCGCGGGCCGCGCGTCCGCCTCTCGGCGGAAATGGTGCGCGACAACGCGCTCGCCGCATCGGGACTGCTCGCGGAGAGAATCGGCGGGCCGCCGGTGAATCCTTACGAGATGAGCGAGGCCTTCAAGCCCGCGAACCCCAGCGGCGGCGACGGCGTTTACCGGCGCAGCATTTACACGAACTGGCGGCGGACCGGCCCACCGCCCGCGATGATGGCCTTCGATGCGCCGCGCCGCGCCGTGTGCATCGCGAAACGCGAGAGCACGGACACGCCGCTGCAGGCGTTCATCCTGCTGAACGGGATCCAATACGTGGAAGCCGCCCGCGTGCTTGGCGAGAAGCTGCACAAGGATGCGAAAGGGAATCTGCCGGGCATGATCGAGCAGGGATTTCTGCGCTGCCTGAGCCGCAAGCCGGACGCGCGTGAAGTCGAAATCACAACCCGCCTCTACAACGAACAGCTCGCGCATTTCCGCCAGTCGCCGGCCGACGCGGACAAGCTGCTCGACGACGGGGAACGCAAAACGCGACGCCTCCATTCCTTCCCCTGAAGCCGCCGCAGCCGCCGTGCTCGCACAGGCGCTCCTGAACCACGACGCGTGCGTCGTGAAACGCTGAGAAGAAACGAACATGGATTCTTGCGAACAACATTCACCGGGTGCGCGGCGCCGTTTCCTCGTAGCCGCCGACGGAAGGAGGCGGGCACGCTTTTCCTCGACTGCTCCGTGCGAGAAATCAGCCCGCCTCCTGCCGTCGGCGGCTACGGGTTTCAGCATCCTCACTTGATGATCAGAGCCATTTTCCTCCCTTGCTTCCTGTCATGAACGACCCGCTCCCACCCGCATTCAACCGCCGCCATTTCCTCAACCGCTTCGGCATGGGCCTCGGCGGTGTCGCGCTCGCGGAGATGCTCGCCGGCGCGGCACACGGCGCGCCGGGCAGGGACTTCGGCGTGCTCGGACGCCCGCACTTTGCGCCGAAGGCGAAGCGCGTGATCTACCTCTTCATGTCGGGCGGGCCTTCGCAGCTCGATCTGTTCGACTACAAGCCGCTGCTGAACAAGCGCCACGGCGAGCAGCTTCCCGACTCGGTGCGCGGCGGGCAGCGGCTCACGGGAATGTCGGGCAACCAGTCTTCCATCCCGCTCGTCGGCTCGCCGTTCAAGTTTGCGCAGCACGGCAAGGGCGGCGCGTGGCTGAGCGAACTGCTGCCGCACACGGCGGGCGTGGCGGATGATCTGTGCTTCGTGCGCTCGATGTTCACCGAGGCGATCAACCACGGGCCGGGCGTCACTTTCATGCAGACGGGCACGCAGATTGCGGGACGGCCGAGCATCGGCGCGTGGCTGAGCTACGGGCTCGGCCAGGAGAATGCGAACCTGCCGTCCTTCACCGTGCTCATCACGAAGGGCAAGGGCGGGCAGCCGCTCGGGTCGCACTTGTGGGGCAGCGGATTTTTGCCGACGCGGCACCAGGGCGTGCAGTTCCGCGCGGCGAAGGATCCCGTGCTTTACCTCGGCAATCCCGCGGGCGTGAGCGCCGATGGACGGCGGCTGATGCTCGATCGGCTGCGCGAATTGCACGAGCACCAGCTCGAGGGCACGCCGGACGCGGAGATTCAGAGCCGGATCGACAATTACGAAATGGCGTTCCGGATGCAGACGAGCATCCCGGACGTCACGGACATCTCGAACGAATCGAAGGAAACGCTGGAAGCCTACGGGCCAGATGTGAACACGCCCGGAACCTTCGCCGCGAACTGCCTGCAGGCGCGACGGCTCGCGGAGCGCGGCGTGCGGTTCATCCAGCTCTATCATCAGGACTGGGATCACCACGGCGGACTGCCCGGCGCGCTGCCAAAGCTCTGCAAGGAAACCGATCAAGCCGCGGCTGCGCTCGTGCGCGATCTCAAGCAGCGCGGCTTGCTGGATGACACGCTCGTCGTGTGGGGCGGCGAGTTCGGCCGCACGAATTACTGCCAGGGGAAAATCTCGGCGAACTTTGGCCGCGACCACCATCCGCGCTGCTTCACCGCATGGATGGCGGGCGGCGGCATCAAGGCCGGCACGGTGTTCGGCGAGACGGACGAGTTTGGCTACAACGTCGTGAGCGACGGCGTCCACATCCACGATTTCCACGCGACGATGCTGCACCTGCTCGGCATCGACCACGAGCGGCTCACCTACAAATTCCAAGGCCGCCGCTACCGCCTCACCGACGTCCACGGCAAGCTCGTGAAAGGCCTGCTCGCGTGAGGTAGCCAGGCGCGGGCTACTTCAGGTGCTCGCGCATGAAGCGGAAGAAATTCCCGCGCAGGATACCGGTGATGTCCTCCGCACTGTAGCCGCGATGGGCAAGGAGTCCGTCGAGACTTGCGATGTCCGCGATGCTGTCGAGATCGAGCGGCGTCTGCTCGGTGCCGTAGCCGCCGTCGAGATCGGTGCCGATGCCGACGTGCCGCGCGTTCCCGGCGAGCTGGCAGATGTGATCGATGTGGTCGCAGATTCTCTCGATGCGCAGATGGAATTCCTGCGGCGTCGAAACGCGATGCCGCCAGCCGTGGACCATCATGATCGCATCGAACGCCATGCCGATGACGGCGCCGCGCGCGACCAGTTCCTTGATTTGCCCGTCGCTGAGCTGGCGGTTCCAGTTCGCGAGCGCGCGGCAGTTATGATGGCTCGCCCAGACGGGGCCGCTGAAACGGTCGAGAGCGTCACGCATGCTCTCATCGCAGAGATGCGTGACATCGAGGATGAGGCCGAGCCGCTCCATTTCCTTCAGCAGCTCGCGGCCCTTCGGCGTCAGCGGGCCTTCGTCGTCCGTCCCATGGCCGTAGATTCCTGGCCCGTAGTGCACGGGCCCGATCGCGATGAGCCCGTCCGCGCGCGACTTTTCCAAATGCCGCCAGCTCAGGATCGAATCCGCGCCTTCGAGGCTCAGCAGGTAGCCGATTGGCAGCGTCGCCGCCTCGGCATCGGATGCGGCGAGCCACTTCGCGGCATGCGTCTCGACATCCGCCCAAGTCCGAAGCTGGAGCATCTCCCCGCAGTCCTCCATCGCCCGGTAATAGGCGAACTGCCCCTGCGTATGCGCCCACGCCTGCTCGGGGCTCTGCCAACCCGGCAGTTTGCCAAAGGGCGGCACGTAACGCGCGATCTGCGTGGCGACGATGATGCCGATGCGGCCGCGGCGCAGTTCGGGAAAACAAACCGCATTGCGCATCCGACCCCGCACGCCATCGGGATGGATCGCATTCGCGACGGTCTCGGCACGTCGGATTTTCTCGAGGGTCCACCGCTGGTCGCGGTTGAACTCCATCGCATTCATCGCGATGTCGAGGTGGCAGTCGAAGATCAGTTTGGGCGAAGCAGGCGGGACATTCATGGTGCGGTAAAAGGGGGCGGTGCTGACCCGGCTGAATCCGTTTCGGTGGACAAGCGTGGCAGCGTTCTTGCGGTGCGAAAATCGCTGCCTCTTATCGTTCGAGTTGCGACCGAAACGCACGCCCGAAATTCCATGCACGAAGCGTGATGGATGCCGCGGCGTGGCATTGGCAGATCGCACTTCGGGGAAAACTGAAATTCGGGGAGCGGTGCTGGGGCAGGCCGCCGTCCCGTGCGCGGATGCGGTGCTGCATTGATGTCTTTCGATCCGCCCCGCAGTGTTTCCTGCCATGAACCCAATCATAGCGCTTTTCGTGTGCGTGCTGCTGACCGCGAAGCTCCAGGCGACGGAATCCATCGCCGCGTTTACGGCAGGTGCTCGCATTCTGTTTCAGGGCGATTCGATCACGGATGGCAATCGCGGGCGCAGCGCTGATCCGAACCACATTCTCGGCCACGGTTACGCCTTCATCATCGCCGCCAAATACGGCGCTGCGTTTGCCGCGATGAATCTCGATTTTTTGAATCGCGGATCGTCGGGCAATACGGTGCGTGAACTCCAGAAGCGGTGGGACAAGGACACCATCGATTTGAAACCCGATGTGCTGAGCATCCTCATCGGCGTGAACGATCAGTCGCATGGCGTGCCGCTCGACGAATACGAGCGGACGTATGACGGACTCATCGCGCAGGCGCGGGCGGCGAATCCCAAGCTGCGGCTCGTCCTTTGCGAGCCATTCACGCTGCCCGTCGGCAGACGGAAGGACGG
Organism: uncultured Verrucomicrobiae bacterium; assembly: GCA_963769025.1. Classification (GTDB taxonomy): domain Bacteria; phylum Verrucomicrobiota; class Verrucomicrobiia; order Chthoniobacterales; family Chthoniobacteraceae; genus SXWH01. The sequence continues at coordinate 476,515 of CAVYKI010000012.1, read as the reverse complement.
CTATGTGGAGTGGCGTGCGGGCATTCAGGCGCGGCAGGATGTGGTCGCCAGGCTGGCTGCGAAGCACGATGGGGCGCTGGTGCGTTTCCAGCCCGTCTTCGAAGCTGCGTGCAAAGCGGCTCCTGCCGAACACTGGATCTGGGACGGCGTGCATCCGACTTACTCCGGCCACCAATTGATGGCCGACGAATGGGAGCGGACGGTCCGCGCCAAATGGCCGGCGCGCTGAACGGCTCAGGATTCAACCTTCCCAAACATGAAACGAACGCTCGTTACCCTGCTGCTGGTTCCTTGCCTTTTGTTGGCCACTGACGCGCCGGCGCCGATTGCGACCGTCCTGCAGTCGTTCGTGGCTGGGCGCATCGCGCCGGGCGTGGTTGCGCTTGTGGCGAACAGGGACGGCGTTGTCTCGCTGGAGAAGGCCGGCTACGCGAGTCTCGCGAGGAAGGTGCCGATCCGGGAGGACGCGGTGTTTTGGATCGCCTCGATGAGCAAATCGCTCACCGGCACCGCGCTCATGATGCTCGTGGATGAGGGCAAGGTGAGCCTCGACGATCCGGTGGAGAAACATCTGCCGGAGTTCAAGGGGCAGCGGGTCGAGCAGGAGGGCATCGAGATGCATCCGCCGGGGCATCCGATCACCGTGCGCGAGATCATGAGCCACACGAGCGGCCTCGTGCTCGCGAGCGAGAAGACTTTGAAACGCACGCAAGTGCTGAAGGATGACGTGCTCGAATACGCGAAGCATCCGCTGCGGCAGGAGCCGGGCACGAAATACGAATACAACAACTGCGGCATCAACACCGGCGCGCGCATCATCGAGGTCGTGAGCGGGATGACGTATGCGGAGTTCATGCAAAAGCGGCTCCTTGATCCGCTCGGCATGAAGGACACGACGTGCTGGCCGAACGAGGAGCAGGCCGCGCGGCTCGCGCACACGGCGCGCTTCACCGAGGACAAGAAGGACCTTGTCGAGATCGTCCAGGACGCGAACGCGAAGCCGGAGCACATCCTCAAGTTCAGCGGCGGCCTGCCCGTGCCGCGGGCGGTCACGCAGGACATGGGCTTCGGCATCGCCTTCGATTATGGCAAACGCTACGCGATGCCTGCGGGCGGCTACTTTTCCACGGCACGCGATCTCGGCCAGTTCTGCCGAATGCTGCTGCGGGGCGGCGAACTCGACGGCAAACGCTACCTTTCCGAAAAGGCCGTGCGCGAGATGAGCGCGCCGCAGATCGGCGACGTGAAGCTGAGTCCGCAGGAAACCTACGGCATCGGCTGGAGCGTGAAGCTCACCGACGAGGAAGGGCCGGCCGCGGGCAGCTTCGGGCACCGGGGCGCACGGCGCACGGCGATGTGGATCGACCCGGAGAACGGGCTGGCGATGGTGATCCTCGTCGAGCGCTTCGACATGCCAGGCGAGCAGCAGAAGGTGATGTACGGAGGCTTCATGAAGGCGGCGGTGGCGCGTTTCGGGCCGAAGTCGCAGCCGCGGTGAACGCGCATGCCCGGTTGCCGCGTGCACCGAAGGCTTCAAGTTTCGGATGCGACGCTCGCTTTCCACCGCATCCGGTGGTGAACTGCCTGACGCGCGCTGCCGGCTGACTCGCCGGTGGCAGCAATCATCCCCAGCTCCCCCATGAAACTCCCGCGCCTCCTCATCGCCGCCACGCTTCTCGTCCAAGCCCACGCTCAGAGCCTCGCACCCACCAAGGGCAACATCCCCTACGTCGAGAACGGTCATGCGCGCCACGTGCTCGACATTTACTCGCCGCCGGGCGCGAAGAATCTGCCGGTGGTCTTTTGGATTCACGGCGGCGGATGGCAGGCGGGTGACAAGGGCGACGTAAAGCTCAAGCCGCAATGGTTCATGGACAAGGGGTTCGTCTTTGTCTCCACGAACTACCGCCTGCTGCCGGAGGTGGAAATGGGTACGCTCATCCGCGATGTCGCGAAGGCGTTCGGATGGGTGGAGAAGCACATCGCCGAGTTCGGCGGCGATCCGAAACGCGTGCTCGTCGGCGGGCACTCGGCCGGCGCGCAGCTCGCGGCCATTCTCTGCACCGACGAACGCTACCTGAAGGCCGAGGGTGTTTCGTTCGACGTGCTCATCGGCTGCGTGCCTGTGGACGGCGACACGTACGACGTGCCGGCGATCATCGAGACGGCGGAGACGCGCCTGCGTGTGCACGGGTTTCCGTCGCGGAAGAACGGGCACCGTGAGAAATTCGGGAACACTCCCGAGAATCACAAGGACTTCTCCGCCGTCACGCATGTGGCGAAGGGGAAGGGCATCCCGCCATTCCTCATCCTGCATGTCGCCGACCACCCCGATACCAGCGCGCAGGCGCAGCGGCTCGGTGCGGTGCTGAAAGACGCCGGTGTCCCGACCAGGGTTTTCGGCGGAAGGGAGACCAACCACAGCAAGCTCAACAACGACCTTGGCCGGGCCGACGATCCCGCGACGGTGGCGTTGTCCGAGTTTGTCGCGCAGGCGCTGAGAAAGTGAATCGCAAGCGGCGGCGTGCCGCTTAATGTTTCAAACAATCCGGCATTCAATGGGCTCTCCACACACCCGCCTGTGACGACCCGAGTCATCATCCAATCATCCTCGCTGCTCGTGAGTTTTTTCCTCGCCTGCATGGGTGGGCTGCCGGCCCGCAGTGAAGGGAAGGCGCCGCCGCCGGGGCGAATCCAGAGCGCGCCGGATTTCTTCAAGCGCGCGATCGTGCCGTTCATCGAGGCGCATTGCGTGGATTGCCACGGCGAGGACACGCACAAGGCGGGGCTGCGGCTGGATACGTTGGCGGGTGATTTTCGCGATGAAAGGGAGGCGTCCACGTGGGCTCATGTCTTCGACAAACTGGTCTCCGGCGAGATGCCGCCGAAGAAGCGCGAGCGGCCGCCGCAGCAGGGACATCGCTGCGACGACGCAATTCCTCCATGCGCAACTCCAAGCGGCGTCGCTCGAGCGCCAGCAGAAGGACGGGCGCGTGACAGTCCGCCGGCTCAACGGCACCGAATACGAGAACACGCTGCGCGATCTGCTGGGCACGAACGTCGCGCTCAAGGAGATGCTGCCGGAGGACAGCACGACGGCGGGATTCGACAATGTGAGCAGCGGGCTCGATCTGTCGGCGACGCACTTCCTGCTCTTCCAGGAAGCGGCGGCGAAGGCGGTGCAGTCGGTGATCCCGATCAGCCCGCCGATTCCGTTCAGCGACCGGCGCACCGGTCTGGAGATGACGAAGAAGGGGCCGAATTTCCAGCAAGGCCTCGGCCGCAACTCGAAGCTGCAGGGCGACACGCTCATCTTCTACAGCAAGCTGCCGCGCTACGGACTTTGCTCGACGGCTGCGGTGCCTGCGGCGGGGCGTTATCGCATCACCATGTCGGCGTGCTCCGTCGGCGGGGATGGCAAGCCGGTCCCGGTCGGCCTCATGGTGGTGAATCAGAGCGGACGCGAATCGCCGGTGCTGCGCGAGGTGCGCGAGATTCCGCACGGCAAGCCGCAAGTCATCGAGTTCGAGTTCGATCTCGGACGAACGCCAGGCGTTCGTCATGAATCTGCTGACGACTTGGGACATCCGCGATCTTCAAGAAGCCCATCGAGGAATACACCGGCCCGGGCCTGATGGTGGAGTGGATGCAGGTGGATGGCCCGCTCGATGCCTTCCCGCCGGCGAGCTACAAGAACCTGTTCGGCGATGTGCCGCTGAAGGCGCGGTCCGTCGTGAAGGCCGAGCATGGCGGGCACGCGCGTGCCGGTGATCAGCGAAAAGCGGCCTGAGTCGCAGTGGTTCGACGATCCGCTGCGTGCCGGCGTCGGCCAATCCGAAGCCGGATGCGGAGCGCCTGATCCGCGCGTTCCTGCCGCGGGCATTCCGCCGGCCGGTGAGCGAGGAGGTGCAGCAGCATTTCGTGAAACTCGTGCACGCCAAGCTCGACCAGAAATACAGCTTCAGCGACGCGATGATGTATGGCTTCAAGCTCATCCTTTCCTCGCCCGACTTCCTGTTCCTCACCGACTCACCGAACGCGACGGTGACTGCGCAAGGCGACCTCATTTCCCCGAAGCTCGACGACTAGTCGCTGGCCGAGCGGCTCTCGTATTTCCTCTGGTCCACCGTGCCGGACGACGAACTCGCTCGCCCTCGCGCGCCAAGGGAGAACTGAGCAAGCCCGCCGTGCTCCGCGCACAGGTCGAGCGCATGCTGAACGCACCGCGCGCGCATCGCTTCACGGAGAATTTCGCCGGCCAGTGGCTCGACCTGCGCAAGATCGACTTCACGATTCCCGACCCGCAGCTCTACAGCGACTTCGACTACCTGCTGCTCTGGGCGATGCCGCGCGAGACGCAGCTCTTCTTCGAGGAAGTGCTGCGCCACGACCTGAGCCTGCTCAACTTCATCGACTCCGACTGGAGCATGCTGAACGAGCGGCTCGCGACGCTCTACGGCATCCCCGGCGTCGATCGGAAATGACTTCCGCAAGGTGAAGCTGCCGCCGGATTCCCATCGCGGCGGCGTGATGACCCACGCGAGCGTGCTGAAAGTCACCGCCGACGGCACGCGCACGTCGCCCGTGCTGCGCGGCAAATGGATCCTTGAGCGCATCCTCGGCAAACCGCCAATTCCGCCGCCGGCCGATGTGCCGGTGATCGAGCCCGACATCCGCGGAGCGACGACCATCCGCCAGCAGCTCGACAAGCACCGCAATATCCGCAGCGTGCGCCACCTGCCACATCCACATCGATCCGCCCGGCTTTGCCTTGGAAAATTTCGATCCGATCGGCAACTGGCGCGAGTTTTACCGAGTCACCGAACGCTCGAAAGCGTTCCCGGTCGCGCTCTTCCCGACGAACGGCCGCGGCGTGTATCGCGGACTCGATGTCGAGCAGGGCGGCGTCACACCCGAGGGCAAGGCCTTCAAGGACATCGACGACTACAAGAAGCTGCTGCTCGAGGACAAGGACCAGCTCGCGCGCAGCCTCACGCAGAAGCTCATTGTCTATGCGACTGGCGCGGACATCCAGTTCGCCGACCGCGAAATCGTCGAGCAGATCGTCGCGAAGGTGCGCGCGAAGAATTACGGATTCCGAACTCTCATCCACGAAATCGTCCAGAGCCGGGTCTTCCTGAACAAGTAGCGGCTCCGCACGCGCAGCAACCCAACCTCCAACCCACGCCCATGCTCTCCCGACGAATCGACCGCCGCACCTTCCTCCGCGCCTCCGGCGTGGCAATCGGGCTGCCTTTCCTCGAAGCGATGATCCCAGCCGGCGCCGCCGAGGCGAAAAAGGCGCTCGGCCAGCAGCCACGCATGGTGCTCATCGGACAGCCGCTCGGCATGTACGCGCCGAATTTTTTCCCCGAGAAGACCGGACGCGATTACGAGCCGAGCCGTTATCTGAAGAACCTGCAGGAGCACCGCGATCAGTTCACCGTCTTCTCCGGCATGTCGCATCGCTACGCTGCCGGGCACTTCGCCGAGGTCGGGCTTTTCACCGGCGTTGCGTCGGAATTCATCCGCGACAAGGACATCAAGAACGGCATCTCGCTCGACCAGGAAGTCGCCTCGCACATCGGCAACCAGACGCGCTTTCCATCGCTCATCCTCGGCGGCGGCGACGTGGCGTGGAACCGGCGCGGCGTGCGCATTCCCTCGGAGCAGCGCGCAACGCAGGTCTTCCGCAAGCTCTTCATCGCCGGCACCGCCGAGGAGGAGGCGCGCGAACTCCAGCGCGTGAAGGACGGCCAGAGCATCCTCGATGACGTGGGCGAGCAGATCAAAGCGCTCAACCGGAAGGTCAGCAGCAGTGATCGCCAGCGGCTCGACCTGTTCCTCACCTCGGTGCGCGAGGCCGAGCACACGCTGCAGCAGGACGAAGTCTGGAGCACGACGCCGAAGCCCCGCGTGGATTTTCCGCTTCCGACGAGCGACTTCGGCGGCCCGCAACTCGTCGAGCGCTCGCGGCAGTGGTACAACATCGTGCATCTCGCTCTGCAGACCGACTCCACGCGCGTCGTCTCGCTGTGGCTCAGCACGCAGGAGCGCCCGGACATCACCGGCGTGAATCTTGGCCACCACGACGCCTCGCACCACGGACAGGATCCCGGAAAGCTGGAGCAGCTCGCCCTGATCGAGGAGGCGGAGATTCAGGTGCTCGGCGAGTTCATCGAGAAGATGAAAGCCAGCAGGGAAGGTGACCATACGCTGCTCGACCGCACCGCGATCTTCTACTCGAGCAACCTCGGCAACTCGTCCTCGCACGACAACAACAACCTCCCGATTCTCCTCGCCGGCGGCGGCTTCAAGCACAAGGGCCACGTCGCCTTCGACACGAAGAACAACACGCTGCTCGCGAATCTCTACGTCCGCATGCTGCACCACATGGGCGTCGAGGCGAAGTCGTTCGGCGCCAGCACTGGCGTCGTGAGCGAGGTGTAGCCGATCACCGGAAGACGCGTCGTTTCATCCGCGTGATCTCCCAGCGGTTTGTCCTCGCAATGGTGGGAGCGGGCGTGGTTCCGAGGGTGCGCCATGGCCGACGCCGCGACCAAACGCGCGCCGGGAGGGGAGAGCGGGTAGAGGGAATCGAACCCTCATGGCCAGTTTGGAAGACTGGAACTTTACCATTAAGCTATACCCGCGTTGCGCGCGGAAGGTGATCGGATCGCGGCCAGGACTCAAGGCAGATTTCGCGCGGCTTGCGCTTATCGAATTCGCGCGGCTTGCGCGTGCCGATTTGCGCGCCGTGCGCGCGGCGGCCTACTTTTGCGCCGGGAGCATTCCCGTCTGGCGCGCGTAGTCGAAGACTCCGCCGGCATCGATCACCGGGCGGACTTCTCCGAGCGGCTTGAGCGGGTAGGTCGTGCCGTTCACGGTGAGCGTGTCGGCGTCGAGGTCGAGCGTGGCGATGTCGCCGGTCTTGATTTTCTCGCAGAGCCGCTCGGTGGCGTCGTAGGGGTAGAGTTCGCCGGTGGCCACGCAGTTGCGGAAAAAGATGCGCGCGAAGGATTCGGAGACCACGGCCTCGCAGCCGGCCGCGCCGAGGGCGATGGGCGCGTGCTCGCGGGAACTGCCGCAGCCGAAATTCTTGCCGCCGATGACGATCTTATACGGCGTCTTCGTCTGCCCGGCGGGGACGAATTTCTCCGGGTAGGCGTCGTCGGGAAGGCCGATGAGCGCGTAGGTGCCGAGCTTCTCGTATTCGTCCGGCTTCGTCGGCACGAGCGTGAGGTATTGCGCGGGGATGATCTGGTCCGTGTCGATGTTGTCGCGGACGACGAAGACAGGACTGGTGATGGTGTTGGCCATAGGCAGGGCGGTTAACAAAGCGCACCGCGGCGAAAAGGGAAAAGCAATTTTCGCGGGCGCGGCGATGCGCGTCAGCCTAGGATGCACTCCGCGGTCCGTGCGGTCGCGCCCTGATGGACGGCGAGGGCTGCGCTGGCGCGCTGGCCGATCGCGGTGCGTTTATCCGGATCGGCGAGCAATGCGAGGAGTGCGTCGTGCAATTCCGTGGCGCCTGCGATTTGCACCGCGGCGTTGTCCTTCAGCAGATGGGTGACGAGCGGGGCGAAGTTTTCCATGTGCGGGCCGAAGACCACGGGCAGGCCGAGCGCGGCGGGTTCGCCGGCATTCTGGCCGCCGATTTCCGCGATGCCGGGGAGGCTCTTGCCGACAAAGACGATGGTCGCGAGCGCGTACCAGCCGCGCAATTCGCCCGTCGTGTCCACGAGCAGGACATCGGCTTCGGCAGTAGCCGGAAGTTTGCTTCGCAGCGCGACGCGGAAGCCGGCGCGGGTGAGTTCATCCGCGATGGCCGCGGCGCGCTCGACGTGGCGTGGGACGAGGATGAGGCGCAGGGATGGAAATTCGGCGCGCAGCTTCTGCACGGCGTCCGCGAGCGCGCGCTCCTCGGGCGCCCACGTGCTGCCACCGACGACGATCGGCCCGGAAAATCCCAGCGGTTGCGCGAGCGCGCGGAACTCGGCTTCGCGCGAACTGGTGGTCGCGATCGCATTGTCGAATTTCACGCTGCCCATATGCCGGATGCGCCCGGGGGAGACGCCGATGGACTCGAAGCGCGCGACGTCCTCCGCTTCCGGCACGCAGACGAGGTCGAAGAAATCCCAAACGGTCCGCGCGATTCCGCGGAAGCGCTGCCAGCGCCGTTCGCTGCGCGGCGAGAGGCGCGCGCCGGCGAGGACAATGCGAATGCCCGCGGCGCGCGCGGCTGAGAGGAGGTTCGGCCAGATGCCGCCCTCGGTGAGGACGAGGACGCGCGGCTGGATCGTGGAAATGGCGGAGCGCGCGGCGAAGGCGAAATCGATCGGATTGTAGAGCGGGACGAGCCAGTCGAGCGCGGCGGCTTCGCGCAAAAGCAGTTCGTAGCCGGTGCTGGTCGTCACGGAGAGGGCCACGCGTGCGTGCGGGTCACGGGCACGGATGGCGCGGGCGATCTTCAGCGCGACGAGCGTCTCGCCGACGCTGATGGAGCAAATCCACACGGGCGCGGGCTGCCGTGCGAGGCGTTCGCGGATTTCCGGGGCGTAGCGGCCGAAACGCTGGCCGAGCCCGAGCTGATAGCCGGGCGGTTTCGCATGCGCAGCGCGGCCCTTTTCACGGCGCAGGAGCCGCAGCGCGTAGAACGGCAGCGCGACGAGAAACGCGAACGGGAAGAGCAGGCGGTAAAGCAGGAGCGCCATGGGCGCATGCCGAATGGCGAATCGCACAGCGCGAGGCAATGCCGAAGAAGCCGAGGGTTTCCGCAGATGCCGCGGATTTGCGCAGAGAAAAGACGGGGCCTCTGCAAAGCTCCGCGGATCGCAATCCCTCCGCGGGATCTCAACGCAGCGCGGCGGCGATGGCACGCGCGAGCGCCTCGGCGACGCGGGGGAGGCGCAGGACGAAGCGTGCAAACGGCGCGGTGCGCGAGGGATGGCGGATGAGGTGTGCGACGAGTGCGAGCGGGCGGGCGCGTTGCCGCGCGGTGTCGAACCACACGTCGAACGGCACGGGCAGCGATTCATCCGCCGTGTCGCTCACTGCGCGCACGGCGGTGAGCGGGATGCCGGCGGCTGCGCAGGCTGCACCGATGATGTCGGTTTCCATGTCCACGATGCGTGCGCCGGTTTCGCGGAATGCGGCGATTTTCTCCGCGGGCGTTTCCAGAGGGATGGCTTTGGAGAAAATCAGCGGTGTCGGAAAATCGGCGCTGAGCGTATCGCCGGCGCGCAACGCGGGATCGAGGCCGCCTGCGAAGCCGGCGCTGATCACGCGGCGCGGCTTTTCGAGCGAGAGCAATTCGCGGATCGCGCTTCCAGCCGAGGCGGGGCCGATGCCGGTGTGAATGACGGTGACGCTGACCTTCCCGATGCTCCCGCGCCACGCCGGGAGCGCCCCGCACTTGCCCTTCCGGACGCCGTCCAGTTTCCTTCGGAACGCGCCGCTTTCCTCGGGGCGTGCAAAGGTCACGGCTACAGGCGGGGTCGGATTGGTGGCGGGTTCAGTGGACAATGCGGGCCGACACTCCGGCCTGAAAGGGACGGGACTCAAGACTCATTTGCGAGCGGGGCCGTGGAGGGGGTGGCGGCGGTGCCGGCGAGCACGGCGATTTTCTCACGGTTTTCGTTGGCTAGCCGCGCGGGCCTCCGTAGGGTGCCCCCCAGAGTCCGACCCAGATCTATGAACGCTCCAAACCCCATGCGAGCCGGCAGGCTCCTCCTTGTCGCAACCACGCTGCTTGCAGCCACGCCAGCCCTGCGGGCGCAGGCGCCGCCGGCCGCCCCGGCCGTGAATGCCCCTGACGCGAGGGAATACGACGAAGCCGAGGCGCTGTTCCGCGCGAACAAATACAAGGAGGCCGCCGCCGCATTCGAGAAGTTTCTCGCGAAATACAAGATGCTCTCGCCGCGGTCGCTCGACGCAAAATTCCGCCTCGCCGTCGCGCTGGTGCAGGAGGGGCAATACGACGATGCGATCCGCCATCTGCGGGAATTGATCGGCAACCAGAAGATCGAGGCGCCTGCGCGTGAAATGGCTCAGCTCCTCGTGGCAAAGTCGCTCACGCTCAAGGCTTCGAAGCTGCCCGGCGAGACCGACCAGCAGAAGGCGATGCAGAAGAAAATCTTCGACGAGGGCATCAAGGAGTACGATGCGTTCATCGCCTCCTTTCCCAAGAGCCGCGACATGGACAGCGCGCAGTTCCTCCGGGCGACGCTGCTCCTCCAGTCGGACATGTACGACGAGGCCATCAAGGGTTTTGCAGTCGTGGCGCGCATCGGGACCAGCCCGTACGCGTGGGAGGCACTGATGTGGATCGGGAAGACGTTTTTCATCGAGGCGAACACGCTGCTGCAGGCAAAGGCCGGCAAGGAACCCCCGCCGGAGGATGTGAAAAAGGCGTTGGGCCTTTTCGACAAGGCCGAGCCGTCGCTGACCCAAGCATACCAGAAGAGTGGCGACGTTGCGCTGATGAACGAGGCGGTGTTTTTCGTCGGCCAGATGCAGCTCACGCGCAGCCAGCACGTGACGAATCCGGACGGCGAGCAGCTCAAGCAGCAGCAGGCGGCGCTGCTGAACGCGTCGCTGGAGGCTTTCCGCGCAGTGCGGAGCGTGGAAGAAGTCGTCGAGGCGCAGACCGCGAAGATTGCCGCACTCGAGCAGCAGATCACCCTGCTGCCGAAGGGGACGGTGGACTGGTTGCCGATGAAGAACCGGATCGAAAGCCTCATCAATTTCGAGGACGAGAAGCGGGAGAAATACAAGAGCGGGCAGGACCAGTTCCTCGCGGCGCGGCTGGCCATCGCGCGCATCTTCCTCTTTTTGCACAAGACGGATGAGGCGCGGACGCTGATGCGCCATCTGCTCACGCAGAAGGAGCTTTTTGAAAAGGACAAGGACGCGCAGGCGACGATCGCGGCGCTCCTGTGCCTCACCTATGCGGAGCAGAAGAACGCGGAGAAGGCGCTGGAGACCTACCAGGAGTTCCGCAAGGACTTCAAAGGCAACCCCGCCGGCGACAACCTCGCCTTGCTGGTGGCAAACCTGCTCGTGGAAAAGGGCGATGCGGACCAGGCGGAGAAAATCGTGGCCGAGGGGCAGGCGGACTACAAGGACTGGCGTTTCACGACCGAGGCGATGCAGATCCTCACGGCGACGGCGCTGAAGAAGAACGATTACAAGAAGGCGCTCGAGCTTTGCGACAAGCTGCTCTCCAGCAATCCCAAGCCCGAGATCGAGGCGCAGACGCTGTTCATCAAGGGCAGCGTGCAGCAGGCGCAGATGCGGGAAGCCGGCGGCGATGTGGCGATGGCGCGTGCGGCGCTCGAGACTTTCAAGTCGCTGCGCGACAAGTTCCCGGCCAACCCGCAGTCGGAGGATGCGTGGTTCATGTCCTGCCAAATCCTCGGAGGGCTCGATCCGAAAACTGCGATCACGGAACTGAATGCATTCCTCTCCAAATACGCCGCGGGCGGCGGCAAGAGTGAGAACACGAAGGCGAATGTGCCGGCGGCGCAGTATCTCCTCGGCACCGCGCTCGCGACCGTGGGCGACCGCGACAAGGCGGCCGAGGCGTGGAAGAAGGTGTACGAGGCGTATCCGGAGAGCGACCCTGCGCCCGGCGCGTACTTCAAGGTGTTCGACGTGTATAACGAGAGGAAGGACTACCCCGCCGCGCTGCAACTGATGGACGACTTCGTGACGAAGTATCCCAAGCACGAGAACGTGTACTTTGCCTACAACAACATCGCGGAGTTCCTCTTTTCCGGCGTGCTCGACGCCAAGAAGGGCACTCCCGGCGGACAGTCCTCGGTCGATAACGTCGCGGCTGGGGCGAAGAAGCTGCTCGACTACGTGGACTACGAGATCTCGAACAACCTCGAGAGAAAGCGTGGCGACGGGTCGCTCATCAAAATCGCCGACCGCTGGCTGAAGGAACTCGCGAAGCTGCCGACCTACATCAGCCTCGCCGAAGCGCAGAAGCAGACGTGGCAGAAGGGCGTGGATGGCGTCACCGCCGCGGTGGAGCGGATGCTGAAGGACTACCCCGGCAGCGAGCGAATCGCCGAGGCGCTCGAACGGCTCGTGACCGTGCAGAACGTCCGCCGCAAGGCCCAGCAGGCGGACGCGGCGCAGGTGGAGGCGTACTTTGCAAAGCTCACGGAGCAGTTCGGCACGACGCCGCTGGTGAAGGCGAAGCTCCAGGTGGCGCTCGCGGCGTTCCTCAACGAGAACGATCCGAAGCGGGCGTTCAAGGTCATGGACGATTCGTTCAAGGCCGTCCCTGTGTCGGAGAAGGTGAAGGACGCGGATGGCACCGAGCGCATCGCGGCCACGTTCACGCCGTCGGATTTCGACCGTTACATGAGCGGACTTTTCGACGCGAAGCGGAATGACGATCTCACGAAGACCATCGCGCGCATCCGGGAGGAGTATCCGCTCGGCGAAAAGGATGAGGTGACAAAAGTCCCTCACAACGTCCTGGACGCACAGGCCGTGGCGCTTTTCTGGGAGGCGAAGCTGCTGCAGGAGCAGGGGAAGACCAAGGAGGCCGGCGCGAAATTCGCCGATCTGAAAGCGAGATTCCCGAAATCCACGAAGGCCCTTGAGGCGGACTACGGCGTGATCGTCGGCGAATTCGAGCAGACGGGGCAGGTGAAGGACGACTACATCCAGCGGCTCTCGAAGGTTGTGAATACGCAGACCGGAAAGAGTTTTGAACTGCAGGCGAAGGCGCTCTTCCTCATCGGCAGGATTCAGGAGGCGAAGCAGGACTTCGACGGTGCCATCGAGACCTACGAAAAAATCAACATCCGTTACGCTAGCGCGCCGAAGGTCGCCGCGGCGGGGCTTTGGAAGGCCGCCGAACTGGCGGAAAAGCAGGCGAAGGGGGAGTCGGGCTACCCGGTGAAAACGAAGAAGGAAAAGCGTGCCGCCGCCGAGGCGCGGGCCGCTGAGCTGAAAGCCGCTAAGGACGCCGAGAAACCCGAGGAGGCAAAACCCGCGGAAACGAAACCCGGCGATGAAAAGCCGGGCGAGCCCAAAAAGGCCCCCGCGCCGCCCGCTCCCAAGACCGCCGCCGCAAACCCGCCGCAGAAATAGCTTGGCAGCCGCCAGCGTATGCGGAAAACACCCGCCGCGTCGTCGCTCCCGGCAGTGATGCCCATCCACCCTTCCATGTCCCGCAAATCCATTCTCCTCACTGCCCTCACCGCGGCTTTGCTGCTCCCCGCATGCAGTGAGAAAAGCGAGGCGGAAAAGGCCGAAGAGGAACGCGCTGCGATCCGCGAGGAGCGCCGGAAGAAGGCGATCGAGGTGTACAGGACGCTCGCGAAGGAATATCCCGACGACCCGAAGGCGGCCGAGGCAAAGCAGAAGGCCGCCGCGCTCGAGGCGCTCGCCCCGAAAAAGTAGATGGCCCGCGAAAGTGCCGCGGCACGCGCCGCGCGGACCCTGGAGATTCTCGACGCTCTCTCGCGCACGTATCCCACCGCACACTGCGAACTCGATTATTCGACGCCGCTCGAACTGCTCATCGCCACGATCCTCAGCGCGCAATGCACGGACAAGCGCGTGAACATCGTGACGAAGGAGCTTTTCCGTGTCTGCAAGACGGCCGCCGACTATGTCGCGCTGCCGCAGGAGCAGCTTGAGGAACTTGTCCACACGACCGGCTTTTTCCGCGCGAAGGCGAGAAACGTGAAGGCGTGCTGCGCCGCCATCGTCGAGCGGCACGGCGGCGAAGTCCCGCGCACGATGGACGAACTCACCAAGCTCGCAGGTGTCGGACGCAAGACCGCGAACGTCGTGCTGGGAAACGCATTTGGCATGAACGAAGGCGTCGTGGTGGACACGCACGTGCAGCGCCTCAGCCGGAGGCTCGGCCTCACGCGCAGCGACACGCCGGAGAAAATCGAGATCGAGCTGATGAAGCTGATCCCGCGTGACCGCTGGGCGCTATTCAGCCATTGGCTCATCTGGCACGGACGCCGCCGTTGCGACGCCCGCAAGCCGGACTGCGCGAAATGCGAACTCGCGACGCTCTGCCCGCGCGTGGGCGTGAAGGTGGGATCTCAATCTTATCCGTAATCCCCATCTTAATCCCCTCCGCCGGCCGCGGCTGGCGGAGGGATTACGATTAAGAATAAGATGAGGATCAAGGCCGGATGGCAGCCGTGGCTACACCTTCCAAGGCCCGCGATACTCGCGCGTGAGCCAGTCCGCTTTCCCGGTGCCGCCGGCGAAGTCGAGCTTCGCGGGGTCCCACTGGATTTTCTGGCCGTGGCGGTAGGCGAGGTTCACGAGATGGCAGGTGGTCACGGTGCGCGCGCCGATTTCCACGTCGGCGATCGGGCGCTTCCGCGAGCGCACGCAGTCCATGAAGTTGTCCTTATGCCCGCTCGTCGCCTCGAGCTTCACCTTCGCATCGGCGAGGTACTCCTTCTCCACGAGATCGAGCTGCTGCCCGAGCGGCGGCTTGCTGTCCTGCTTGCTGTAGTTCGCCACTTCCTTTTCGCCGATCTTCAGGATGAAACGTCCGCGGTTCACGAAAATCATCCCCTTGTCGCCGTGGAAGGTGACGCCGTTCTCCGACACATGCGTGACCTCGACGCCGTCGTTGTACTTCAGCTTCGCGCCTTGCTGGGCGTTCGCTTCGGCGGCGGGGTTGATCTCGATCGGCCCGCGTCCGTCCTCGCCCAAGCCCCACTGGCAGATGTCGAAATGGTGCGCGCCCCAGTCCGTCACCATGCCGCCGCCGTATTCCCAGTAGCGGCGCCAGTTTGGGAAATGATTATGCACGCCGCGCGGGGAGAGCTCGCTGTGGTAGGGGCGCATCGGCGCGGGCCCGAGCCAGCGATCCCAATCGAGGCCGGGTTCCATCGCCTCCTCGGGCAGGTCGCACGGCTTGCCGGGTCCGCCGATGCCGACCGCGACGTGATAGACCTTGCCGATGACCCCGTTTCGCGCCAGTTCGCACGCCACGCGGAATTCCCGCGAGCTGCGCTGCTGCGAGCCGGTCTGGAACACACGGCTCGTGTCGCGGATGGATTTCACCAGCGTCCACGCCTCGTGGATGGTGTTCGTCATCGGCTTCTCGCAGTAGATGTCCTTGCCCGCCTTCGCCGCCGCGATGGCGATGAACGCGTGCCAGTGATCCGGGGTCGCGATGCACACGAGATCGATGTCCTTCCTCGCGAGCACGTCCTCGAAATTCGCGAATGCCGCGCAGCCCTTGTAGTCCGTGCCCGTCGCCTTTGCGTAATGCGCCTCCGCGGTCTTCTTCGCGTTCTCGCGGCGCGTCGTGTCCACGTCGCACACGGCGACGACCTGCGTATCCGCGCGCCTCATCCAGTCGCCGAGATGGCCGGAGTTCATCTTGCCATTGCCGATGAGGGCGATGGAAAGTTTGTCATTGGGTTTCACATCCGCGGACCAGATGCGGCCCGGCAGAAACATCGGCGCGACGCCGGCTGCGAGTGTGGTGCGGATGAAGGAACGGCGGGAAGTGCGTGGGAGGTTCATGGTGGTGGGATTGGGAGGCGAAGTATCGGCACGCCGCGGCGCTCTTGGCAAAAGGGAAATTTTTCCGCTCTCCGGCTGATGCCCGTCAACGCCGCGCATTCTCCGGCGCTCAGACGCCCGCGACGTCCGCCATCATCCGTTTGCCCATGCTGATGCGTTTCTCCACCGAGTAACCGAGCGATGAGTAAAACGCCGCGACGCTTTCGTTGCCTTCCATGATCTGAAGATTGATTTTCATGCAGCCCATGGAGGTCAGGGCCTGCTCGGCATGCATGACAAGGCGGGAGCCGATGCCCTGCCTCCGGTGCGTGTGGGAGACTGCGAGGGAGTAAATCCACCCCCGATGTCCGTCGTACCCGGCCATGATCGTGCCGATGACCACACTGCCGACGAGACCGACAAAGAAGAGCCCATCCGCAACAGCAACCTTCCGGTCGATGACCAAACCCGGCTCGTTGTGCGCGGCGTCGTAGCCGAAAACTGTCTTCCACAGCGCCATCACCTGGTCGCGATGGTCCGCGTCCACGAATGGCGCGACGGTCATGCCTTTCATGTGCTGCCGTCGCTGGGAAAGCAGCCGCCGCTCAGATCAGTGGCGTCGAGCCGGGCATGGCCACGGGGGCGACGGGCAGCTTCATGTCCCATTTGAGGTCCTTCGGGAAAAGATCCTCCTTCGAGTTCATCGCAAAATCCCACGTCACTTCCTTGCCCGTGTAGGCCGACATGCGCGCCATGATCGCCATCATCGTGGTCTTCGTGAAGCGGTCGCCGGTGTTGATCGGACGCCCGGAGCGGATCGACGCATACATTTCCTGATGCTCAGTGAGGTAGCCGTCGTCCTTCATTCCCTCGGGCGCCTTGTAGCGCCACGGGTTTTCCGTCCGCACAAAGACGTGCCGCTTGCCGCCGCTCTCGCCCTCGTAGGTGCCCTTCGTGCCGATGACCGTGTCCGTGTTCGCCTGGTAGCAGTTGCCCATCTGCCGGGTGAAGTGGTAGCCCTTCACGCCTTTCTCCCAGTGGTACTCGGCGGAGAAGTGATCGTAAATGTTCCCGTATTCGCCGGGAGGATCGTTCGGGCGAGTCTGGCGGCCACCGGTGCAGATGACACGCTCCGGCGGCACGTCGTTCATCGTCCAGAGCATCTTGTCGAGGCTGTGCACCGCCTGCTCGACGATGTGATCGCCGCTCAGCCACGTGTGGTAGTACCAGCGCCGGATCATCCATTCGAGATCCGTCTTTGTGTTTTGCCGGTTCCACTTCGGGTAGCGGTCCGATGCGCCCGTGTAGTAGCTCGAATAAATCGCGAGGATGTCGCCGATCGCGCCTTCGTGAATGCGGCGGTACGCCTCCTGGTTCGCCTTCGTCCACCGCCAGACGTAGCCGTCCACCAGCGCGAGATTCTTCTCCTTTGCCTTCTTCACGCTCTCGATCACCGAGCGCACTCCGGTCGCGTCCACGGCCATCGGCTTCTCGCAAAAGACGTGCTTGCCCGCATCCACCGCCGCCTTGATGTGTTGCGGACGGAAGCCCGGCGAAGTCGTGAGCAGCACCACGTCCACGCCGCTATCGATCACCTTCTGATATGCGTCAATGCCGTCGAATTTCCGCTCGTCCGGAACGTTGATCTTGTCCGGTTGATCCTGGAACTGCTTCTTCAGGATCTCGAGCGAGGAATCAATCTTGTCGCGGAACACGTCGCCCATCGCCCAGAGCTCCACGTTGCTGTCCGCCTGCAGCGTCTGGTTCGCCGCGCCGGTGCCACGGCCACCGCAGCCGATGAAGCCGACCTTGATTTTGTCCTTCGCAAGATCGGCGGCGCGCACGTGGTCAGGCAAGATGATCGCCGAGGCGAGCGCGAATGCTCCGGAGGTTTTCAGAAAATCACGACGGGTGGGATTGAATGGAGGATTCATGGGGTGTGGGTGCGGTTCGGGTTGGGAAAGTGCGGAGCATCGGCGCGCCCCGCGCCCCGTGACAAGCCGCATTCTGGGCGCTTCTTTGGGCGCAAGTCCGCGCGGGTTTCATGCGCGATGTCTTGCCGCCGATGGCCCATGGAAAACGCCGAACGCTGCGACGGAAGGGAGAAATTGACGCTGAGCTGAAGAGGCGGCGGGGAGGCATGGACACCTGCGGACGGTGCATTGAGATTTTGGCTGTTTTTTCTCCGCCTCTCTGCGTCTCTGCGTTTCAAAATGATCCGGAGCGCAGCCTCCCGGCTAAGAAACCCCGTCGCCCGCGCTTTGAAAAACCACCTCCGCACATGAGCAACACCGCACC
This sequence comes from uncultured Verrucomicrobiae bacterium, assembly GCA_963769025.1. Lineage (GTDB taxonomy): Bacteria > Verrucomicrobiota > Verrucomicrobiia > Chthoniobacterales > Chthoniobacteraceae > SXWH01. The sequence goes on along the minus strand of CAVYKI010000012.1, from coordinate 458,704 downwards.
CACCCAATACCGCTTTTCTTTCGGCCCCTGGAATATCAGCGAAGGCGCGGACCCGTTCGGCGGCGAAACACGCAATGCTTTCCCGCACGAGGAGAAGTTCGCGCTTTACCGCCCGCTCGGTTTCGAGGGCGTGCAGTTTCACGACGATGACGTGGTGCCCGGCATGGACGCGTTATCCCCCGCGCAGATCGCGAAGAAGGCCGCCGAGGTGAAGGCGATGCTCGGCAATCACGGCCTCACGCCCGAGTTCGTCGCGCCGCGGCTGTGGTTTGCGGACGAAACCACCGACGGCGGCTACACCTCGAACAGCGCGAGCGACCGCGCCTACGCGTGGGAACGCACGAAGAAGTGCGTGGACATCGCGCGGGCAATCGACTGCAAGGCCATCGTGCTCTGGCTCGCCCGCGAGGGCAGCTACATCCGCGAGGCAAAGGACGCGCGCCTCGCCTACCAGCGCATTTTGGAAACGGTGAATGCGATTCTTGACTACGATCCGAATGTCGAAATCTGGATCGAGCCGAAGCCGAACGAGCCGACGGACCAGGCCTACGTGCCGACGATTGGTCACGCGATCGCGCTCTCTTTCGCCTCGAAGGATCACAAGCGCGTGAAGGGTCTCATCGAGAGCGCGCACGCGCTGCTCGCGGGACTCGACCCGAGCGACGAGATGGCCTTCGCGCTCGCGCATGACAAACTCGGCAGCGTGCACCTGAACGACCAGAACGGGCTCAAATACGATCAGGACAAAAATTTCGGCGGCGCGAACCTGCGCGCGGCGTTCAATCAGGTCCGCGTGCTCGAGGAAGCCGGCTACGGTCAGCGCGGCGAATTCATCGGGCTCGATGTGAAGGCAATCCGCACCCAGCGCGGATGCCCGGTGACCGACCATCTGAAAAACAGCCGAGAGCTTTTTCTGCACCTCGTGGAGAAGGTGCGCACGCTCGACGCGAAGCTCGTGCAGCAGTTCCGCGACGCGCGCGACTACGAGGCGCTCGAGTTGCACGTGCTCAAGCATCTCATGGGCTTGAAGTGAGGGCGGTACGGCGCTCTGGTGAGTCTCATCGGCATGAAGGCACCCCTCGCCATCTTCCTCCTCGGCTCCGGCTGCGCGCTCGCGGCGGAGCCTGACTCATTCAGGTCGAAGGTCGCCCCCGCGCTCGAGGCGAAATGCGTCTCGTGTCATCGGCCAGACAACCAAAAGGGCGGTCTCGATCTCACCACGCGCGAGGCGATCCTCACCGGCGGTGACGACGGCAGCGACCTCGTTCCGGGAAAGCCGGAGGCCAGCGAGATTTTCACTCGCTCGATCTCGCACGACGGCAAAAAGCCGAAGATGCCGAAGAAGGGCGAGGCGCTCGCACCCGATGAAGCGGAAGCACTGCGCGAGTGGATCGCTGCCGGCGCGATATGGCCCGAGAAATTCGTCCTCAAGGAGAAGGCGAAAGCCGATCGGACATTCTGGTCCTTCCTGCCGCTCTCCGTCGCGGAGCCGCCGCTCGCGACCGACGCCCCCGCGGCGTGGCGGGAAAACCCGATCGACCGCTTTGTCTTCGCGAAGCTCGCGGAGAAAAAGCTGAAGCCCAACGCGCCCGCCGAGCCGCGCGCCTTCATCCGCCGCGCGACGTACGACCTCACCGGCCTGCCGCCGACTCCGGAGGAAGTGGAGGCGTTTGTGTCCGATTCGAATCGCGATCCGGAGGCCGCGATGAGCGCGCTCCTGGATCGTCTGCTCGCCAGCCCGCAATACGGCGAGCGCTGGGGGCGGCACTGGCTGGATGTCGTTCGCTTCGGCGAGAGCCGCGGCTTTGAACGCAACCAGATCATCACGAACCTTTGGCCGTTCCGCGACTACGTGATTCGCGCGTTTAATGACGACAAGCCGTTCGATGCATTCATCCGCGAGCATCTCGCCGGCGATGTGATCGGCAGGAATCAGCCGGACGTCGAAGTCGGCTCCGCATTTCTCGTCGCCGGTCCGTACGACGATGTGGGCAACCAGGATCCCTTCGCCGCCGCGCAGATCCGCGCCGACACGCTGGACGAGATGGTCCGCACGACGAGCGAGGCATTCCTCGGCGTCACGCTGGGCTGTGCGCGCTGCCACGACCACAAATTCGATCCGCTGGCGACAAAGGATTATTACGCGATGGCCGCCACTTTCGCCGGGACCGTGCATGGTGAACGCCCGGTCGCAAAGGCCGAGGAGGAAAAGGCGCACGCGGAAAAACTGAAGCCGCTGGAAGCGGAAAAGAAGCGTCTCGCGGGCGAGAGCGAAGCCTTGAAGAAGGCGCTGGACGCGCGCGCCAAAGCCGCCGAGCCCGAGCTGACGAAGATGTGGACGCGGCCGAAATCGAGCGGCTACGGGACCGAGGAAAATTTCGCGCCCGTCGAGGCCCGTCACGTCCGGCTGCTGGTGGAGGGGAATAATTCGGCCGACGAGAAGGCGAAGGGATTCAAGCTCGACGAGTTCGAGGTGTGGACAGCGGAAGAAACGCCGCGCAACGTCGCGCTCGCCGCAAACGGCGGGCAGGCGCGCGGCGCGGCGCGGGAGATCAAGGACTTCGCAGGCGCGTATTCGGCGGCGCTCACGATCGATGGGAAATTCGGCGAGCGCTGGCAGGCCGCGGGGAACGAACTCGTCATCACGCTCGCAAAACCGGAGCGCATCGCGCGCGTGTTTTTCTCCAGCGACCGCACGCGCCAGCTCGCGGAGGGCAATGGCATCACCACATTCGTCGGCGATTACCGGATCGAGGTGTCGCTCGACGGCAAGCAGTGGCAGGAGGTGGCAGATTCCGGCGATCGCGAGCCCGTCACACCCGCCCGCAAGCAGGCGCGGCTGCTGCGTCATGTCACGTCGAAGGACGACTCCGCCCGCCTCGCGGAGCTCACGCGTGAACTCGCGCGCGTGGATGCGGGACTCGCGAAGATCCCGCCGCTGCCAGTGTGGTGGGTCGGCACGCACCGGGCTGCGCCGGGGCCGTTCCATGTGTTCATCGGTGGCAGTCCGCAGCGCAAGGGCGACGCGGTGGTGCCCTCGAGCCTGAGCGTCTTTGACGGGGCAAAGTCGAGCTACCGCATCGATCCGGCTGCGCCGGAAAGTGAGCGTCGCGTCGCATTGGCGAAGTGGCTCACCGCGCCGGACAATCCGCTGCCTGCGCGCGTGCTCGCGAACCGCATCTGGCATTACCATTTCGGCACGGGCATCGTGGATACGCCGAGCGATTTCGGCTACATGGGCGGGCGGCCGACGCACCCGGAATTGCTCGACTGGCTCGCGCGCCAGCTCCAGTCGAACGGATGGAAACTCAAGCCGCTGCACCGGCTCATCATGACCTCGCAGGCCTATCGCCAGAGCGCCGCGTGGAATGAATCCGCCGCGCATGTGGACGGCGACTCGCGGCTGCTGTGGCGCTTCCCGCCGCGGCGGCTCTCCGCCGAGGAGGTGCGCGACACGGTGCTGAGCGTCGCAGGAAAGCTCGACCTCACGATGGGAGGGCCGGGCTTCAAGCTCTACGAGTACCAGCAGGACAATGTCGCCACCTACGTGCCGCTCGACGCGCACGGGCCGGAGACCTACCGGCGCGCGGTCTATCACCACAATGCACGCGCCGCGCGCGTGGATGTGATGACGGATTTCGACTGCCCCGACCCGTCATTTTCCGAGCCGCGACGCGCGAGCACCACCACGCCGCTGCAGGCGCTCACGCTGATGAATCACCGTTTCGCGCTCGACGTGGCTGCGGCGCTCGCCGCGCGGCTTGAAAAGGACGCCGGTGACTCCGCCGCGCGCGTCCGCCGCGCCTTTGCACTCTGCTATGCGCGCGATGCCGGCGCGGAGGAAATCGCCGGTGGCGTGAAGCTGATCGAGAGCTTCGGCCTGCGCGCATTCTGCCGCGCGATGCTGAACACGAACGAACTCATCACCGTGAACTGAACCGCCATGCACACGCACCCTTTCCAGCACGTCCTCGGCCGCCGCGGTTTCCTCGGGAATGTCTTCAGCGGCCTCGCAGGCGTCGGGATCGCGTCGCTGCTCGGTCGTGAATCCCACGCGGCATTTCCCGGCTGGCGGCCCGAGGCGGGCATCACGCATTTCCCGCCGAAGGCAAAGCGCGTGCTGCAGATTTTCTGCCCCGGCGCGGCGTCGCACATCGATCTTTGGGACTACAAGCCGGAGCTTTTCAAGCGCAGCGGACAGCCGCTGCCGGGCGAGGAAAACTTTTCGTCGTTCCAGGGGAAGAATGGGAACCTCATGCGCCCGCCGTGGGACTTCGCTCCGGCGGGGAAGAGCGGAAAGATGATCTCCACGCTGCTGCCGCACATGGCGAAGCACGCGGACGACATCGCATTCATCCACTCGATGCAGTCGAAGACGAACACGCACGGCCCCGGCTGCGTGTTCATGAACACGGGCCACGTGCAGGAGGGATTTCCCAGCGCGGGCGCGTGGATGAGCTACGCCCTCGGCAGCGCGAACGACAACCTGCCGACCTACGTCGCGCTGCCCGACCTGCGCGGCGAGCCGCCGAACGGAAAGGCGAACTGGAGCAACGGATTTCTGCCCGCGCGGCATCAGGCGATCGTGATGGCGGCGCATCAGGACATCCGCAACATCGCGCTGCCGGCGGACATTTCTCCTGCCGAGGAAAAGGCGTCGCGCGAATTCATGCGGCAGCTCAATGAGAGGCACGCGGCGGCAAATCCCGGCGACAGTTCGCTGCAGGCGCGCATCGCTGCGTACGAACTCGCCGCGAAGATGCAGGTCTCCGCGCCGGAGGTCTCCGATCTGAAATCCGAGCCGGAGCACGTCCACCGCCTCTACGGCACGGACAGCAGCAACAAGCTGGTCGTCGGCTATGCGCGAAATTGCATCCTCGCGCGGCGTCTGCTCGAGCGCGGGGTGCGCTACGTGAACCTCTACTGCGCCTCGCGCGCCAGCGGCGTGGACGGCCTGCTGAACTGGGACGCGCACCGCACGCTGAAGTCCGACTACGAGCGCCACTGCCCCATTTTCGACCAGCCGACCGCGGCGCTGCTCACCGACATGAAGCAACGCGGACTGCTCGAAGACACGCTCGTGCTGTGGACGACGGAATTTGGCCGCATGCCGACGCACCAGGCGACGACGACCGGACGCGATCACAATCCCGACGCATTCACGACGTGGATGATGGGCGCAGGCGTGAAGCCCGGCAGCTACGGCGCGACGGACGACTTCGGCCGCCGTGCGGTGCAGGACGTGACGAACGTGTGGGAGTTTTACAGCACCGTGCTGCACATCCTCGGCTTCGACTACGACAAGCTCGGTTTTTACTACAACGGTTTCGACAGGAAGCTGAGCGACGTGCATGGCAAGGTGATCCGGCAAATCCTCGCCTGAGTCTGCGCCTCCCGGACGCATTCTTCCTTGGTTGTCCGGATCGAATTTTCAAGACTGCGCCTATGAACAAACCCAAAGTCCTCGTCATCGTCGGCGACGCCACGGAGACCGTGGACACGCTCTATCCCTATTACCGGCTCATCGAGGGCGGCTACCAGCCCGTCGTCGCCGCGCCGGAGAAGCGCAAATACCAGATGGTGCTGCACGAGGTGAAGCCCGGCTGGACGATCACGAAGGAATGGGAGGGCTACACGATCGATGCGGAGATCGCGTTCAAGGACATCAAGCCCGAGGAATACGCGGGCATCTTTTTCAGCGGCGGCCGCGCGCCGGAATACATCCGCGAGGACGAGGACCTGCTGCGCATCACGCGGTGGTTTTGGGAAAACAAAAAGCCGATGGCGAGCGTGTGCCACGGCGTGGAGATCCCGGCGCGGGCAGGCATCGTGAAGGGCCTGCGCATGGCGACGGTGGCGAAGTGCAAATTCGACCTCGAAGCATGCGGCGGCATCTACGTGAATGAGCCGTGCGTGATCGACCGCCACATGGTGAGCGGCCGCACCTTTCACGACAACGGGCACTACGTCGGCCCGTGGATCAAGATGCTCGATGCCGCCTGCGGCAAATAGGCGCGACAATCTTCAAACCAACGCCCCATCCACAATGAAGCGCAGAACATTCCTCCAGACACTCGCAGCCGCGGCCGCCGCTCCCGCATTCGCAGCGCCGGAGCCATTCAGGCTGCGCTACGTCCTCTCCTCCGCGATGTATGGCGAGATGCCGCTCGATGTGATTCTGCCCGAAGTCGCGAAGGCCGGGTGCGAGGCGATCGACATCTGGTGCAAGGTGCATGGCAACCAGCGCGAGCAGATCGCGGAGATGGGCGACGATGCGTTTGCGGCGCTTTTGAAAAAGCACGACGTGAAGCTCGGCGTGAGCACGCGGTATCCGCTCGGGCCATTCGGGCTCGCTGACGAGATGGCGTGGGTGAAAAAGCTCGGCGGCAAAATTGTCCTCAGCGGCAGCAAGGGGCCGAAGGATCCCGAGGGCGAGGCGGCGAAGGACGCGGTGAAGAAATTCCTCGAGGACATGAAGCCGCACGTCGCGAAGGCGGAGGAACTCGGCGTGACCATCGCCATCGAGAATCACATCGGCCAGGCGATCTATCACCCGGACTCGCTGCGCTACTTCGCGGAGTTCAACCGCTCGGCGAATCTCGGCATCGCCTTCGCGCCGCATCATCTTTTCCGCTGGCCGGACGCAGATTCCGAAGCTGCTCCGCGATCTCGGCGCGCGCAGATCTCCGTTCATCTACTTTCAGGAGCACTCCGAGGGCATGATGAAAAAGACGAGCAAGGAGATCGAAATGCAGCAGATGCCCGGCCTCGGCACGCTCGACTACCGGCTCATCGTGAAGGCGCTGCGCGACATCGGCTACGCGGGCTACGTGGAAATCTTCATGCACCCGACGCCGCGCGGCATCCCGATCCTCCCGACGGTCGCGGAGATCACCGCGGCGATCAACAAGTCGCGCGCGTACGTGGAGAAGTGCCTGAAGGATATCGCGTGATGCGTGCGGGAGCCGCTGCGTTTGTCGTCGTGCTGCTGCACGTGGCGGCGTTGCGGGCCGAACCGCTGGTGGTGGCGTTTGATCGTTTCCACGCTGCGAAGCCTTCGGCCGAGGGCGGGCGGCTGCTTTTCAATGAACTCGGCTGTGCGAACTGCCACGGCGGCGAGACCGGGCTGCCGGCGCGGCGCGGTCCGGACCTCGTGAACGTGACGCAGCGCCTGCAGCCGGAGTGGCTGAAGGCATTTCTCGCGAACCCGTCAGAGGCGCACGGGGGCACGAACATGCCGCATTTGCTCGCGCAGCCGGAGGTGGAGCCGGTGCTGCATTACCTCGCCTCGCTGAAGCCGGGCGCGGTGCCGAAAGCGAAACTGCTGCGCCATGTGAACGCCTTGCGGGGCGGAGAACTGTTTCACACGGTCGGCTGCGTCGCGTGCCATGCGCCGGGGAAGGATTTCCAGCCGCCGGATGGAATGCCGAAGGAATCGGACTTCACGCATCGCTCCGTCGCCTTTCCGAAGCTCGCCTCGAAGTACGCGCTTTCAACGCTGGCTGATTTCATCCGGGACCCGCTGAAGGTGCGTGCCGACGGCCGCATGCCGCGCACTGCGATGGACGAGCAGGACGCGGTGGACATCGCGGGCTGGCTGCTGAATTTCGAGGGCAGTGACGGGACGGTGGCCCCGAAGATTGCCCGCTTCAAAGCGGACACCGCGCTCGTGGAACGGGGACGCGGAATCGTCGCATCCCTGCGCTGTGCGGCGTGTCACGATCTGCCGAAGGACGTGGCGGTGAAGCGCGTGCCGTTGAAGCAGACCTCCGGCGGATGCCTCGGCGATGCGGCTGTCACGGGCGTGCCGCGGTACGAGCTTTCCGCGCCGCAGCGCGAGGCGCTCCGGCTTTTCCTCGTGGATCCCGCGGAGCCTGCCTCGCCGGCGAATGTGGCGTCATCCACGCTCGAGGCGCTGAACTGTCTCGCGTGCCACGAACGCGACGGACGCGGCGGCCCCGATGCGGGACGGAAGCCCTATTTTCTCGGCGACCATAACCTCGGCGACACGGGCCGCTACGCTCCGCCGCTCACGGGCGCGGGGCGCAAGCTGCAACCCGACTGGCTCGCGAAAGTGCTCACCGGCGAGTTCCGCGTGCGCCCGTATTTGCAGACGAAGATGCCGGTGTATGGCGCGGCGACCGCGACGCTCGGTGTGTTGCTCGCGAAGGCTGATGCGAAAACAGAAACGGTGCTACCCGGCGGCGATGACACCGCGGGGCGCAAGCTCATGGGCACGCTCGGCGGGCTCGGATGCATCACGTGTCACCGCTGGGGTGAGCGCGCGTCGCTCGGCATCCAGGCGCTCGACCTCAGCAATCTCGGCCAGCGCATCCAGCCCGGCTGGCTGCGCGAGTATCTCGTGAATCCCGCAGCGTATCGCGCGGGCACGCTGATGCCGTCTTTTGGCCGGAGGGAAAGGCGGCGAACCGCGACATTCTCGGGGGCGACACGGACAGGCAGATCGCGTCCATCTATTCCTTCGCGAAGAGCGCGAATGGCGAGCCGGAGGGCTACCCTGCGAATACCGCGGGGCAGTTTGAGATCATCCCGAAGGAGCGTCCGGTCGTGCAGCGGACGTTCATGGAGGGCGTCGGGACGCACGCGATTCTCGTCGGCTTTCCGAGCGGCGTGCATCTGGCGTACGACGGGAAAAACGCGCGGCCCGCGCTGGCGTGGAAGGGAAAATTCTTCGACGCATACAACACATGGTTCTCCCGATTCGCGCCGTTTGAGAAGCCGCTGGGCGATGCGGTCGTTAAATGGCCTGCGCCGTCGGCGAGCACGAGCGATGTGCGTTTCGACGGCTACCGCCTCGACCCGGAGGGCCTGCCGACATTCCTGCTGAGCATCGGCGGTGCGCGCGTGGAGGAGCGCTTTGCCGGAATCGAGAACGGCCTTCAGCGGACCATCTCGGCGGATGCCCAGGTGATGAAGAATTTCCCGATCGCACATCCCGAAGGCGTCACGGTCACCGAAGGCTCCGCTGCACCGGGCAAACGCAGCTTCACCTACTCGTGGAAATGAAAACCGCCTCGCTCGCACTTTTCTGTTTCACCGGCGCGCTTCTCGCGGCGGATTCGCCTTACGAGATCACAGACATCCTCACGGCGAACTCGCCCTCGGCCTCGCGCAGCAACGGACTGGAAGCCGGGCGAGGGGATCGCGCTCGAAGTCAGCGGCATGGATTTCACCGCGGATGGAAAGCTAGCCATTGCGATCCGCAAGGGCGAGGTGTGGCTGCTCGACGGCGTGCTCACGCGTCCCGCGGACAAGGTGGACTACAAGGTGTTCGCATCCGGCCTGCACGAGCCGCTCGGGCTTTTGCGCGATGGCGACTCGCTGCTCGTCACGCAGCGCACGGAGATGACGCGGCTACGCGACACGGATGGCGATGGCATGGCGGACGAGTATCTCACCGCCGGGCGCGGCTGGAACGTCTCCGGTTCATATCACGGCTACACGTACGGTCCGAAGCGCGACGGGAACGGAAATCTGTGGGTCGCGCTGAATGTGGACATGGGCGACCACGCGGATAACAAGGCACCGTGGCGCGGCTGGGGCGGCATCATCACGCCGGGCGGTGAATTCCAGCCGATGGTCGCCGGGATGCGCTCGCCGTGCGGACTCGGCGCGAACGCCGCGGGCGACATGTTCTGCGTGGACCAGCAGGGGACGTGGATCTGCTCCACGCCGATCTACCATCTGCGCAAAGGCGCGTTTTTCCTGAACCCCGAGGGCATCGCGTCGCAGGACCTCCCCGGCTCGCCGCTGAAGCTCTCCGCGAAGGTGCCGGAGAAAGTGCCGTATCCCGAGGCCGTGCGCGCGCTGCCCGAGATGCGCCCGCCCGCTGTGTGGCTGCCATACAACAAGATGGGCCGCAGCGGCACCGACCTCGCCGTGGTCCCCGCGGGCGGAAAATTCGGGCCGTTCGACGGGCAGTTCATGGTCGCGGAATTCACCGACGCGAAGGTGAGCCGCGTCTTCCTCGAAAAAGTGGACGGCGAATACCAGGGTGCGACGTTTCCGTTTCTCGCGGGTTTCGCGTCCGGAATCGTGCGGCTGCAATTTGCACCGGATGGAAGCCTCATGGTCGGGATGACGAGCCGCGGCTGGTCGTCCCTTGGCACGAAGTCCTACGGCTTGCAGCGTGTGCGCTGGAAAGGCGTGACGCCTTTCGCCATCCGCGAGATGCGTGCGAAGCCGGACGGGTTCGAACTGGTCTTTTCTTCACCCGTGGATGCCGCAGCCGCAGGGAATCCCGCCTCCTACTCGATGAAGACCTTCACGTATTTCTACTCCGGCGCATACGGCAGCGATGAGATCGACATGAAGCCCGCGCCGATCACCGCCGCGACCGTCAGCGCCGACGGTCTGAGTGTTCGTCTGAAAGTGGACGGGCTCCGCGAACTGTACGTCCACGAACTGCGCGCGGACGGAATCAAGTCAGCGAAAGGCGCGAAGCTCGACCATGCGGATGCATACTACACGCTGAACCGGATTCCGAAGGAGTGAGCCGGAAAAATTGAACGGCGTTCCGGCTCGCCAGCAGTTTCGCAAGAATGTAGCTGGTTGGCTTCCAAAATGGCTTTTCCAAAACAGCATGAGATAGAGATTCCACTGCTTGCGGGCATGCCCCCATTTGTCGCGCGTCGTTTTGTCGAGCCACATGCGGTTGTCGCTGGTAGGGCAGCGTCTCGCCGAAACCGCCGAGGCCCATCGTCCACTCGCCGGGCGTCGGTGAGCTCGTTCTTGAGCTCTTCGCCGAAGGAGAGCTCGGCCACGTCGCGCTGCCAGCCTTGCCGCGGCTCGCGCTGCCCTGGTAGCCGAAGCCGCGCACGTAGTCGCGCTTGTCGCCGTTGACGATTGCGGTAGCGCGGGAATGTAGATGCCGTTGCGCGCCGGCGCCCGTAGTAGTAGCGATCGAGGCCGCCTTCCCAGACGCCCGGTGGCGCCGGCGCGGAAGTGGTGATCCATGAGATTTCGATCCGAGTTGGCCGGAGTCGTTGCCGAGGCCATTCGGGAAACGCGCCGAGGTGGAATTCATCAAGCAGCGCCGTGGAGCTGATCGAGCTCGCGCAGACGAAGACGATCTTCGCGAAGTACTCGCGATCCTGCATGCGTCACGCGTCGCGCACGCGCACGCCGGTCGCGCGCTGGGTGCTGTCGTCGTACGTGATCTCGTGACGACGGAATCCGGCCGCAGTGTGAGCCGGCCCGTCTTCGCCGCCGCGGAAGGGTGGAAGACTGCGTGCTGAAGTAGGCGCCGAACGGACAGCCCCAGCGAGCAGCGGTTGCGGTACATGGCACGGCGCGCGGCCGACGCCGAGCTGCTCCTCCGCGGCCTTCGAGAGATTTGCCACGCGGCCGATCGTCATCACGCGGCCGGGGAAGTTTTCTCGATCCGCTTCCGCACTTCCTTCTCGACGAAATACATCTCCATCGGCGGCAGGAACTCGCCGTCCGGCAACTGCGGCAGGCCGAGCTTCTCGCCCGAAATCCCCGCGAACTTTCTCGACGTAGGAATACCACGGCGCGATGTCCGCGTAGCGGATCGGCCAGTCCACGGCGATGCCGTCGCGGAGGTTCGCCTCGAAATCGATGATCGCTCAGCCGATACGACTGCCGGCCCCACATGATCGATTTTCCGCCGACGATGTTCGGCCGGAACCAGTCGAAGCGCTGCACCTCGCGGTAGAGCGAATCGGAGTCCTTGAACCAGTACTTCTCCGTCATCTCGTTGTACGGATAGTCGCGCGCCAGCTTCGGGTGCGACTCGATCTGCGCGGTGGTCAGCGTCGCGTTGTATTTGCAGCTCCCACGGCGCCTTCAGCGCGTTCTCGTAGTCGGTCACGTGCTCGAGCTGCTTGCCGCGCTCCAGCATCAGCACGCGCAGGCCTTTTTCGGTCAGTTCCTTCGCCGCCCATCCGCCGGAAACTCCCGAGCCGATGACGATCGCGTCGTAGGTCAGTTCCTTGATGGAATCGATGGTCAGACGTGCCATGAGCGTGTGGATTGGTGTTCGCCAAGTCGGATCGTGAGTTTGCCGGTCGATGCTTACGTGGCCCACGCCTTCTGGCCCGGCTGCATCGGGACATCGCCTTCAAAGCGGCCAGAGATCGGCAGATATTCGAGCGCCTTCGTCGAGCCATCTCGGAGGTGAAATAGCCGGCGATGGTCAGCTCGCGGCATCCGCTTGAAGAACGCCTTGTTGTTGCTTCGGTGGTCTGCTTCATCAGCTCGTCTTCGCGGCGGCGACTACGACCACGGTGTCTTTCTCACGACCGGTCGATTTACGTCGGACGCTGAGGCTGCTTCGATAAAGAAGGGGGCAATTACGATCCTCCTTCTCGATGGCGACGCGATCGTGGAGAACATGATCCGCAATGGCATCGGCATTCGACGACAGCCGATTCATCTGATCGATATCGACCTTGAGTTCTTCAAATTCGATAACCCAGAGGATCTCTTTTAGCGCAGCTCAGGTCACCCGATTTTCTCCGCGCCGAAATACGGGCGCAGCGGCTCGGGGATGGCGATGGTGCCGTCGGGCTGCTGGTGGTTTTCGAGGAGCGCGACGTAGAGGCGGGCGAGCGCGGTGCCGGAGCCGTTGAGCGTGTGGCAGAATTGGTTTTTGCCGTTCTCGTCCTTGAAGCGCAGCGTCATGCGGCGGGCCTGGTAGTCGGCGAAATTCGAGCAGCTCGACACTTCGAGATACGCGCCCTGGCCGGGTGCCCAGACTTCGATGTCGTAGGTTTTTGCGGAGCCGAAGCCGAGGTCGCCGGTGCAGAGCTCGATGACGCGGTAGTGCAGGCCGAGCATTTGCAGAACTTTCTCCGCGTCGGCGGTGAGCGCTTCGAGTTCGGCCATGCTCTGCGCGGGGTGGCAGATTTTCACCAGCTCGACCTTGTCGAACTGGTGCATGCGGATGAGCCCGCGCGTGCCGAGGCCGGCGGCGCCGGCTTCGCGGCGGAAGCAGGGCGTGTAGGCGGCGTATTTGATCGGGAGCTGATCGAGCTTCAGGATTTCCTCGCGGTGGAGATTCGTCACGGGCACCTCGGCGGTGGGGACGAGGTAGAGGTTGTCCTCCGGGCAGTGGTAGAGCTGGTCGGCGAATTTCGGGAGCTGGGTGGTGCCGATGAGCGCGTCGGCATTCACGAGGAGCGGCGGGGCGATCTCGGTGTAGCCGCCGGTGCCGCGTGTGCGTATCGAGGAGGAAATTGACGAGCGCGCGCTCCAGCCGTGCGCCGGGGCCGGTGTAGCAGGTGAAGGCGCGGCCGGCGATTTTCGTCGCGCGATCGAAGTCGAAGAGGCCGAGCTTTTCGCCGAGATCGACGTGGGATTTCGGCTCGAAAGTGAACGCGGGCTTTTTGCCCCACGCGCGGACTTCGGGATTCGCGGCAGCGTCGGAGCCGATGGGGCATTGCTCGTGCGGGGTGTTCGGGATGCCGAGCAAGAAGGTCGCGCTGCTGGGCGTCGAGCGCGGCGGCCTCCTCGTTGAGGCGCTTCATGTCTTCGCCGAAGCCGCGCACCTGCGCCTCGATCGCGCTGGTGTCCTCGCCGGCTTTTTCTTCGCGCCGATTTCCTTGCTGATGCGATTCCGGTCGGCCTGGAGCTGCTGGAGCTTCGTCTCCGCCTGCCGGCGCTGGATGTCGCAATGCAGGACGGCATCAATTTGCGCAGGCCAGTCGCCGCTCCGCGCGGCGAGGCGGGCTTTGATTTCGTCGGGCGTTTTGCGGATGAGCGCGATGTCGAGCATGGGGCGCGGAAACTAGCGGCGGTCGTGCCAAAGGCAAGGATGCGGGGCGCGGGAGCCGCACCCGTGGCCGCGGACTTTCAGCGACTGGTGCTGTCGCCGCCGAGGCCGGGGTTCACGCTGACGGGGAGGCGGACGTTCGGGAGATCCTTGAGCGTGAAGGTGAGCGACACGCCGTAGCTTTTTTGCGCGGTGGTGGCGGTTCCGTTGTCGAGCGCGGTGAAGCCCACGCTGGCGATCCAACTCGTGAGGTCGCGATGCAGTTGGAAGGTCTGCGACTGCAGGACGCGATCGTGGAATTCGTAGCTGCCCGGTCGCGGAAAAGGCCCAGTTTTCGTTGAACCGGAGATGCGTGCCGAGCGTGAGCAGCGAGCTGTCCTGGATGAGCGAATTGGTCTGCAGATAGCGGTGGCCGACGGTGAAGCTCATGTGGTCGTTCGGCAGGAAGGTGAGGTTCGTGTTCACCTCCGAGAAACCGGTGTCGAGCAGGGGCAATTGCGAGTCGAGCGACAGGTTCACCCACGGGACGGGCGCGAAGCGGATGCGGTTGACGATGTTCGAGTAGCTGCCGGTGTCGGGGTTGAGGGAGCCGAAGTTTGGCTCCTCCAGGCGGATGTCGAAGAAGCTGTCCATCTCCAGCCAGTTGAAGGTGGAGTCGTCGCGGCGCGTCTGGAGGCGGTTGCGAGCGCCGACGCGGAGGATGTTCCAGTTGGTGATCGAGTCGATGCCGTTGAAGGACGGGAAAGTCGATCGCCGGGAGCTGGGAGGAGTTCTGGAGGCTGTCGATTTGGAAGAGCTCCTTGCCATTCGAGTCGGTGGTCACGTAGCTGAGGTTGGCGTACGGCTGGATGATGTGGCGCAGGCCGTCGAGGCCCAATGCACGGCTCTGGACGGTCTCGTAGGCTTTCGAGATTTTGAAGGACGTCTCGACGCCGGTGTTGAACACGGGACGGAAGACCGAGCCGGTTTTCATCAGCCGGTTGATGGTCCCGTCCGCGTTCTTCGCGACCTCGGTGTTCAGCGTCTCGGCGGTGGTCGCGGGGAACGCCATCGTGTTCCCCGTTTCCGAATACCACGTGCCGCGGAAGCCGACGCGCGGAACGACGCTGAGCCAGCCCATGTAGGTGCGCGGGAAGAGGAACTGGTGGAACGTATCGAGCCGGGAGTAGCCGTAGTCCGGGAACGCGGAGCCCTTGGAGAAATTCTTCCGGTAGGTGCCCCCGGTGGTCTCGCCTTCGTAGAAGACCTTGCTGCCAAACACGGACTGCCGCGTGATGTCCAGCGCGCCCTCGGGCAGCCGCTCGGTGCCGTCGAAGAACTCGTTGGCCTGCTTTCGCGCGAGCAGCGTCACCGTGTAATCGTCGGCAAATTTCGTGACGCTGAGCGAATTGTCCGGATGCGGATTCTTGACGAACTCCGACACGAAAAAGTCCTGCAGGAAGCGCGTGTCGCTGAGTTTGTTGATGTTCACCGAGGCGTAGATGTCGTCGGTGATGTACTGGCGTGCCTGCAGCGAGACGCGGTAGCGTTCCGACGAGATCGCCTCGCGTGCCAGGGCGGTTTCGTTCTCGTCCGGGTTGGCGTCGTGGAGCCCGTAGGCGGTGAAGCGTCCCCAGCTCTTGCTGTCGCGCTTGGACGGCCACTGGAGGCCCAATCCCACGGCCGCGCCGCGATTCGAGTAGTAATCCAGCCGGAGCGTCGCGCCGAGCTTGTCGGTGAGCGGAAAGGTGGTGGTGGTCAGCAGGTAGCCGCCCCACACGGAGCGATAGCCGGGCGTGAGGCTGAACGAGTTCTCCCGGTTCAACGACTGGTAGAGGTACGGCAGGCGCATCACCGCCGTCTCGCCGACGTAGAAATCCACGTCGTAGAGGATGACGCTGTCATTGGGGATAAATGCGTGCGCGGCGTGCGCGGAGCGACCAGCCCGGCTGAATGGAGTCGTCCGTGGTGAAGACCCCGCCTTTGACGAGGTAGCCATTGCTGCCGACGATGTTCTGGAACGAATTGCCGGAATAGAGGTAGGGAAACGTCTCGCCGTTCACCGAGGCGCTCATGATGTCCTTGGTCTCGAGATTGTACACCGCGCGCTCGGCGGTGACGAGCTGGCCGTCGCGGTAGATGCGCACATTTCCCGTCGCGATGACGTCGCGCGTCGTGGGGTCGTATTGCGCTTCGTCCGCGAAGATCGTCGTCGAGCCGTAGGAGATCTGCACGTTGCCGGAGGCCGTGGCGAGAATCCCGGAGGCATCGAGGTTTTCCGCCGCGATATCGATCGGGATGTCGCTGAACCTGCCCACCGGATCGCCGCCGGTCAGCGGCCGCATCGGTTCCCCGTGCGCGCTGATGCACAGCGCGGCGAAAGCGAGGACGGTGCTGCGGATATTCATTGCGTAAACACTGACGCTACCGATTCCGGCGCGCGGGTAGCAAGCCCTCGCTCCGAACTCGACACATGTCCCCGTGCCCGCCACCTTCCGCGGCTGCCGATGCCAATGACTGACAGGAAGCTCACTTTTCTCCGCCGCTTCGCGAGCACGGCCGTGCTGTGGACGGTCGCGCTGTGGACGATCTTCACCGGCTCGGAGCCGGGCTTTGTGCTGCTGGTTTCCGGGCTCGGGCTCGTGGGGCTGTGGGAGTACTACTCGATGCTCGATGTGAAGAAGCTGCCGAACTTCAAAATGTTCGGCATGTTCTGCGGGGCGCTGATGCTCGGCGGGAGCTTCTACTGGCTCTGGGGACGCGGGGCGCGGCCGGAGGCGATCTACGACTTTGAAATCGGCACGCTGCTGCTCTTCCTGCTCGTGGTTTTCGCGCGGCAGATGTTCGTGCGCGTGGTGGAACTCGTGCCGCTGGAGACGATGGCGCTGACGCTTTTCGGACTGTTCTACGTGCCGTGGCCGTTCAGCTTTGTGGCGAAGATCGTGTATCTCACGCCGCGGATCGACGGGCACGTGACGGGGCACTGGTACGTGCTGTTCCTCGTGCTGGTGACGAAATTCAGCGACATGGGCGCCTACCTCACCGGCTCGCTCATCGGCAAGCATCCGCTCGTGCCGCACATCTCGCCGAAGAAAACGTGGGAGGGATTTTTCGGAGCGCTCGTCTTCAGCGTCGGCGGCGGGTGCGGGCTGCTCGCGCTGATGCCGGAAAAATTGCACTACCTCCAGCAGTCGGATGCGGTGATTCTCGGGCTGATTCTTGGCTTTGCAGCGATCGTCGGCGACCTCGCGGAGTCGCTGCTGAAGCGAAGCTGCGGGGCGAAGGACAGCGGGCGCTTTCTCCCCGGCATCGGCGGTGCGCTCGACCTCATCGACAGCATCCTCTTCACTGCGCCGATGATGTTTTTCTACCTGCGCTTCGTCCTGCCCCGATGAGAAAGCGCCGCGTGGTCATCCTCGGCTCCACCGGGAGCATCGGCGAAAGCGCGCTGAAAGTCGCGCGCGACATCCCCGAACGGATGGAAGTCGTCGCGCCTCGCCGCCGGGAAAAATGCGGCTCGCCTCATCGAGCAGGCGCGGGAATTTCGCCCGAAGGCCGTCTCAGTCGCGGACGCCGGCGCGGTCAAGGACGTGGCGTCGGCGACGGGCCTGCCGGTTTTTGCCGGCGATGAAGGCCTCTGCGAACTCGCCACGCTGCCCGAGGCCGATCTGGTGCTCATCGCCATCGTCGGCACCGCAGGCCTGCGGCCTGCGCTCGCGGCGATCGAGGCGGGCAAGGATATCGCCGTCGCGAGCAAGGAAATCCTCGTGATGGCCGGCGAAGCCGTGATGACCGCCGCGCGCAAAAAGGGCGTGCAAGTGCTGCCCGTGGACAGCGAGCACAACGCGATTTTCCAGTGCATCGAAGGTCGCAGCCCGGAGCAGGTGCGGCGCATCATCCTCACCGCGAGCGGCGGACCATTCCGCACTTTGCCGGCGGCGGATTTGGAGAAAGTGACGAAGGCGCAGGCGCTGAAGCACCCGACCTGGGTCATGGGCGCGAAGATCACGATCGATTCCGCGACGCTCTTCAACAAGGGCCTGGAAATGATCGAGGCGCGCTGGCTGTTCGATGTGGAGATGGCGCGCGTGGACGTGGTCGTGCATCCGCAGAGCATCATCCACTCGATGGTCGAATTCGTGGACAACTCCGTGCTCGCGCAGCTCAGCGCGACGGACATGTGCTTCCCGATCCAGTTCGCAGTCACGTGGCCCGAGCGCGTGCCGAACCGCCTCCCGCCGCTCGATTTCACCAAGCTGACCAAGCTCGAATTCGAAGCGCCGCGCACTGCCGATTTCCCCGCGCTCGATCTCGCGCGCTGGGCCGGCACCGACGGCGGCACACTGCCTTCCGTGCTGAACGCCGCGAACGAAGTCGCCGTCGCCGCCTTCCTCGATGGACGATGCGGCTTTCCCGCGATCTGGCGGACGGTCGAGAGCGTCATGCGCGCGCACACCGCAAAGCCGCACGCTTCGCTCGAGGAAATCATCGCCGCCGACTCATGGGCCAGAGCGATTGCGGCGGAGAAAATCGGGGCCGGCGGGAAATAGGATTTGACGCGGCACGGAGCTTGCCATACACGGTATGGCATGAAGATGACCATGCACATTGACGAGAAGATCCTCGAAGAGGTGATGGAAACATTTGGCTGCGTCACCAAGACTGAAGCCGTGGACTTTGCCCTGCGCGAATTGGTGCGCAAGAGGAAGCTCCGCGAGTTTGGCAAGACCGGCCTCGGCCTCACGCCCGACGAATTGGCGAATGCGTTTTACCCGGATTACGATCCGTTGGCTTTGTGCGTGGCCGAACCGCCGCCTCCAACTCCTGATGGACCGCCCCGTTCTCGTTGATAGCTGCATTTACATCACGCTTTCGAAGCGCGGCCTCGATCCCTCCCGGGAGTTGATGGGGCGGCTCGAACTGGTGGACATCGCGACTTGCGGGATGGTGCGTTTGGAAGTCACCCGAGGGATCGCCCTGCCGAAAGTGCGCGCACACGTGGACGCCTTCTTCGACGTGATGCAAAACGTGCCCACGGACAACGCAGCTATGGGACGCGGCTTGCGAACTCGGCTGGCAGGTCACCCGGAAAGGCCACAGCATGCCTGCGCAGGATATCATCATCGCGGCGTGCGCCATCCGTGCGGACGCCGCGGTGCTCACGTACGACCGCCACTTCGACGCCATCCCCGGCCTGCGCGTGGTGCACTCGCTCGAGGAACTGCGATAGCCGCAGGTTCGTGTTGCTGAACGCGCCGCGCCGCCTACTGTCCCAACCCCAAATCACATGGATACACTTTTCGCCGTCCTGAAATTCATCGGCATCCTCCTCGAGGTCGTCCTCATTTTCAATCTGCTCATCATCGTCCACGAGCTGGGCCACTTCCTCGCGGCAAAATGGCGCGGGCTCTACATCGAGGGCTTCGGCATCTGGTTCGGGAAGCCGATCTGGAAAAAGAAGATCGGGGGCGTGACTTACAGCCTCGGGTGCATCCCGGCGGGCGGCTTTGTGAAACTCCCGCAACTCGCGCCGATGGAGGCCATCGAGGGGCAGACCGAGGCTCCGAAGGACCAGCTCAAGCCCATTTCGGCGCTCGACAAAATCATCGTCGCTTTCGCGGGGCCGCTGTTCAGCTTTTTGCTGGCGATCGTGTTTGCGGTGCTGGTCCACCAGATCGGGCGGCCGATGGGCGAGCAGGAAAGCAGCGTCCACATCGGCGCGCTGGATCCCGCGGGCCCGGCTCAAAGGGCGGGACTGAAGGCAGGGGACAAGATTGTCGAAATCGACGGGCAAAAAGTCAGCCGTTTTGTGGGCCAGAGCGACGACGCCATCATCTGGCGTGTCGTCCGCAGCGAGGGAGAAACGATCCGTCTCGTGGTCGAGCGCGATGGCAAGCTGCTGGAGCCTTTCGACGTAAAGCCGAACATTCCCACGACGAACGCCTGGGAGCGACGCGGCACGCGGCAGATCGGCATCGCGCCAAGCCTCACGCCATTGGTGGACAGCGTCGCGCCGAAAGGCGTGGGCGCCGACTCCGGGCTGCAAAAGGGCGACTTCATCGCGAAGATCAACGGCCAGCAGCTCTACAGCATCGGGGGCATGTGGGATTTCGCGCAGGCGCATCCCGGCCAGGAATACACGCTCACCGTCGAGCGCAAGACCGGCACGGTCGAACTGCCATTCAAGCCGCGGACGCTGGTCACCGGCACGCCGATCAAGGACGGCCCCGCCGAGCGCGCCGGGCTGAAAGGCGGGGACAAGATCATCTCGGTGGACGGGAAGTCCTTCATTTCCGCGAGCGCCCTCATCGGGCACATCCGCGGGAAAGTGAGCGAACCCATCGAGTTCGTCGTCGAGCGCGACGGCAAGAAACTCGATCCCATTTCCGTGACGCCCGCGCTCAATGCCGACGAGCGCCGCCCGATGATCGGCCTGGCGTTCGACGAGCAGGCCGGCATCACCTTCGATTCCTACGGACGCGGCCAGACGCGCCACCCGCCCGTCGCGGAGCAGATCAAGCTCAGCGTCGGCGCCATCGTGAACACGCTCGGGGCGGTCACTTCCTCGAAGAGCGACGTGAGCGTGCAGCACATGGGCGGCCCGGTCATGATGATGCGCATTTACTACATGCTCTTCGAGCAGCCCGAGGGCTGGAAGATGGCGCTGTGGTTCAGCGTGCTGCTGAATGTGAATCTCGCGTTGCTCAACATGCTCCCGCTGCCCGTGCTCGACGGCGGCCACATCACGCTCGCCATCATCGAGGCGATCCGCCGCAAGCCTGCGAATCTCAAGGTCGTCGAGTGGATACAGACCGCGTGCGCTTTGCTCATCATCGGCTTCATGCTGTTTGTGACGTTCTTCGACGTGCAGGATCTTTTCGGCAGCAAGGACCGAAGCAACAAGTTCCGCTACACGACCCCTGCGGCCGAGCAGAAGTAGCCGCGTCGGCGTGCGGTGCGCCGCATTCCGCGGCTGAAATCTTGACTGTGCGACGGGCACGGAGCACTTCCAAAGCATGACCTACTGCGAATCCTTCTACGAATACCGGCGGCGGAAAACACGTGTCGTCCAAATCGGAAAAGTCGCAGTCGGCGGGGTCAATCCGGTGCGCGTGCAGTCCATGATCACCTGCGACACGATGGACACCGAGGCGTCCATCAAACAGACGATCGACCTCGCCGCGGTCGGCTGCGAGATCGTGCGCATCACCGCGCCGACGGTGAAGGACGCGGCGAATCTGCAGTACATCGTCGCCGGCCTGCGCGCGCGCGGGCTGCGACGTGCCGATTGTCGCGGACATCCATTTCAAGCCCGAGCGCCGCGATGGAGGCCGCGAAGTGGGTGGAGAAAGTGCGCATCAATCCCGGCAACTACGCCGACTCGAAAAAATTCGCGGTCAAGGAATACACCGACGAGCAGTACGCCGCCGAACTGCGAGCGCATCCACGAGCGTTTCTCGCCGCTCGTGCGAGCTTTGCAAGGAGCTCGGGCGTCGCGATGCGCATCGGCACGAACCACGGCTCGCTGTCAGCGACCGCATCATGAACCGCTACGGCGACACGCCGCTCGGCATGGTCGAGAGCGCGCTGGAATTCGTCCGCATCGCCCGCGACCTCGACTACCACGACTTCATCTTCTCGATGAAGTCGTCGAACCCGAAGGTGATGATCGAGGCCTACCGCCTGCTCGTCGCGCGGCTCGCGGAGGAGGGGCCGGATTGGAATTACCCGCATCCACCTCGGCGTCACCGAGGCCGGCGACGGCGAGGATGGCCGCATCAAGAGCGCCATCGGCATCGGCAGCGCTGCTGAACGACGGCGTCGGCGACACCATCCGCGTCTCGCTCACCGAGGACAGCGTCCACGAGATCCCGGTGGCAAAGGCGCTCGCTGGCCTGAAGCGTGGCGGCGACGCGCTCGGGGAAAATCTTCCTGCAGTGTCATTCGATCCGTTCAGCTACGCCCGCAGGGTCACTTCCCGCATCGAAGTGCCGTCCGCAGTCCCGGCTGCGGATGGACAGGCTGGAAGCCCGTCCCACATTGGCGGCGAGGAAGTCCCGCGCGTCGCGATCCGCCAGGCGAAGTTCGACCAGATCGCGCACAAGGTCCGTTCGCTCGGCGATTTTCAGCCCGATTTTGTTTTCGAGCGTTCCGGCGTCATCGAGGTGGACCCGCGCGACACCAAGGGCATCGCCGAGCTGAACGCCGCGGACGAGCCGCACCTCATCACCGTGAAGGACGGCCTCGGGATGCCCGTCATCGCCGCCTTCCGCCTCCTCGCCGCGCGGATCACCGCTCCGCACCCGATTTTGCTGAAAGACACGCTCACGCCCTCGCAGGACGCGCAGCGCCCCTTCCTCGACACGCTGCTCGAAAGCTCCGTGAACATCGGCTCGCTGCTCTGCGACGGCATCGGCGACGCCATCCTCGTGCAGGGCGAGGAAGCGCCCGGCCAGTCGCTGCGCCTCGCTTTCAACATCCTGCAGGCCGCCGGCGCCCGCATCTTCAAGACCGACTACGTGGCCTGCCCGAGCTGCGGGCGCACGCTGTTCGACCTGCAGAGCACGACGGCGAAAATCAAAGCCTCCACGCTGCACCTCAAGGGCGTGAAAATCGCCATCATGGGCTGCATCGTGAACGGCCCCGGCGAAATGGCCGATGCCGACTTCGGCTACGTCGGCGGCGCGCCGGGAAAAGTGAACCTCTACGTGGGCAAGCAGGCCGTGAAGTTCAACATCCCCGAGGCCGAGGCCGTGGACCGTCTGAAGGACCTCATCCGCGAACACGGCAAATGGGTCGAGCCAGTGCCCGTCGCGGCGGTGTAGCCACTTCCGTTGCGGCTTACTTTTTGCTGAACCGCACGTTGGGCGTCATAGGCGCGCCAGAATTCGGCTACGGTGGGAGCTTTTGCCCAGTCGGAATCCAGCAAGCCGACTCCACGATTGGAAAGCCGGCGCAAGGTCGGCTGCGCCGGTACCTGAGATATTGAGATTGGAGATGGGCAGCCCTTCGAGCGGCGAGAGGTCGGGAACCGGGAGGCCGTCCAGATACACTTGCAGCGTGCCGTCGGCGAAACGCTGCACACGTGCAGCATTCCACTTGGGATGCGTCATCAACGGTGCGATGCGCGCATTCAGCAATTCCATTGCTGCGTCGCCTTCCTTGCCGAGCAGGAGCGCCAGCGGGAGAATGTCCATTTCACGACCTAGCTTCTTTATCGCTGCGTAAAGTTCGGCCCGTGCCTCGGGGTCGAGCGGAGTCTGACCGCCGCTTTGTGCGAGAATGCGCTGTGAAAGAGCGAGGTTTTGTTTGGCCAGATCATCGGACGGTCTCAGTCGGAGAACGCGAGCGTAGTCGGCAATCGCCTCGCTTAGGCGCTCGCTTCCTTGCCTCATGTGTGCGCGTCCGAGGAGGTAGTCGCCGTTATCCGGCTGCAGGGCGACAGCGATATCCAGCCGGGCGAACGCCTCGTCGAACTTCAGATCGAGCATGAGGCGCTTCGATTCAGCAAAAAACACCGGCGCGGTGCTTTTCAATTCCGTCAGCGCCCGCTCGGCCCGGCGGCCTTCGACGACGCCTTCGTGCCGAAGCCGCCGCCGATGAGCAGCACCGACGGCGGCGCCGATGGAGGCGGCCTTGTTGCGCTTGATGGCGAGCAGGGCGCGCTTGCCCCAGCCGGCCCGTTCCGCGCCGGTGGCGAAGCCGTTCTGGTAGGCGAGGATTCGTCGGCCTGCAGGTCCTCGACGCGCGGCGTAGCGCTGCCGCGGGGTCGAGGGCCATGGCCTTGTTCACCACGGCGGCGAGGCTCTCGGGGATGCGTGCCTCCGGGGAGATGACCGCCAAGACGGCGAAGGCGCCAAGCCGAGTCCGATGGCTGCCCGGCGTCCTTGGCGTCCTGCGCCGTCTTGGCCGCGGTGAATCCAACGGCTCGATCTCCCCGCGCCCGACCTTGCCGACGATCTCCATCGCGTCCGTGCCGCTCACCGGCGGGCGCAGGGCGAGGATGTGGTAGAGGATCGCGCCGAGCGCGTAGATGTCCGTGCGCGCGTCGAGCGTCTCGACCTCGCCGCGCGCCTGCT
The DNA here is from genome assembly GCA_963769025.1 of uncultured Verrucomicrobiae bacterium. GTDB lineage: Bacteria > Verrucomicrobiota > Verrucomicrobiia > Chthoniobacterales > Chthoniobacteraceae > SXWH01. Next base: position 434,890 of record CAVYKI010000012.1, on the reverse strand, counting down.
CGGGGGTCATGTACTGCGGCGTGCCCATGATCGTGCCGGCGAGCGTCATCGATGCCGGATGCTCGCATCGCCGGAGCGCGCGCTGTGGACGACGGAACGCAGGTCCTGCCCGAGTGCGACGCTCGCGGCGGCATCCGCGCCGGCGATCCGAGCACTTTCGCGAGCCCCCAATCCATGACGAGCACCTCGCCGAAGTCGCCGAGCATGATGTTCTCCGGCTTCAGGTCGCGGTGGATGACGCCCTTGCTGTGCGCGAAGGCGATGGCGTCGCAGACCTTTTGGAAGATGGTGAGCAGCGCGGCGAGCGGATACTTTTTCACCGTCTCGGCGACGCCCTGCGCGAGCAGCTCGAGCACCTTCTTCAGCGTGATGCCGCGCACCATCTTCATCGTGTAAAAAGGCTGCCCGTTTTCATCCACGCCCAGCTCGTGGACGGGCACGATGTTCGGGTGCTCGAGCTGGCCGGTGATCTGCGCCTCGGCGACGAAGCGCGCGATCGTCGTCCGCGTCGTTCGTGTCGAGCATCACCTTCATCGCCACCTTGCGCTCGATGGCCGCCTCGCGCGCATCGAGGATCGCGCCCATGCCGCCGCGCGCGACGACTGCGCCGATGTCATACTTTTTCTCCCGCAGCATCTCCGCGGGCAGCATGCCGGCGCACGTGCCCGCTGCGCAGGGGCGAGCGACATGTCCGTGGGCGCTTCACCTTGCAAGCCGCCGGAGCGTGATGGTCGCCTCGCCGATGCAGATTTTCTGGCCCGGCCAGAGCCGCGTGCGCTCGGTGACCGGCTTGTCGTTCACGAAGGTGCCGTTCGCGGAGCCGAGATCCTCGATGAGCGCGTGGTCGTAGTTGAGGATGAGCTTCGCGTGCTCACGAGAGACGAGTTCGGCGTCCACGCGGAGGTGGCAGTCGGCATTGCGCCCGATGACGAATTCGCCCGGCTCGACGACGAAGCGCCCTTGCTCAAGTCCATCCACGGTGATGAGGACCTCGGTCTGCGGGGAAGTCATGGCGACTGGCGTAGCGGGAATGGGCGGGCGTGGCGAGAGTGAAGGGCGACGTAAGCGCAGTCGGCACTCGCTGCTACCGCAGCGATCTGTGGCGTGCACGAGGCGCTCTTGATCGGCTGAAAGAGAGGGCGGGGCAGTCCCGTGCTGCACGTGCTCTCACAAGGGGAAACGAATTTTGCGGGCATGCTGTTTTCACTCGTGGCGCAGGGGTTTCACTGTGGGGGACGAAAGTTTTTTCAAAAAGATTGTTGACCCAAAAAACGAACCCGCTATCTACACCGCCCCGCAAGTGCGGAGGCCGTCCAAAGCGGTCTTCGGCAAAGTTGCAGCGAGCAAAGAAATTTGCAAAAAGCTGTTGACGATGACGAAGACCTGAATAGGGTGTCCCTCCCGCTGAAACAAGGGACGCGCCGAAAGGTGCGGGACAGTTGCTCGCGAGAGCGGCTGGCGCAGACGAAAGTCTGGTTGCCGGCAGGCTCGCAAGCGCTGCAAGTTTTTTGACAGTTTGGTTTCGAGTCGCCCGTCGCCGCATCCCTCGTGGAAGCGGTGGCGGACACAAACTCAAAACAGTCCATACAGCAAAAATTGAATTGTGCGTTGCACGTCAAATTTTTGATTTTAAGAAAAGTGCCGAGGCCTGCCCGTAAAACGGCGGGCCAAAACGGCCAGACGCTGGGGCTTGCTGCCTCAGCACTAACTTTCTACGGAGAGTTTGATTCTGGCTCAGAACGAACGGTGGCGGCGTGGATAAGACATGCAAGTCGAACGGGACTTTCAGTGTAGCAATACATTGAAAGTTCAGTGGCGTAAGGGTGCGTAACACGTGGGAAATCTGCCGAGAAGTGGGGGATAGCTCGCCGAAAGGCGAATTAATACCGCATGTGGTCAGCGAGGACATCCTCGCGAAACCAAAGCCGGGGCAACCTGGCGCTTCTTGATGATCCCGCGGCCTATCAGCTAGTTGGCGGGGTAAAAGCCCACCAAGGCTATGACGGGTAGCTGGTCTGAGAGGACGACCAGCCACACTGGAACTGAGACACGGTCCAGACACCTACGGGTGGCAGCAGTCGAGAATTTTTCTCAATGGGGGAAACCCTGAAGGAGCGACGCCGCGTGAAGGATGAAGGTCTTCGGATTGTAAACTTCTGTCATTAGGGAACAAATCTTCCAAGTAACTACTGGAAGTCTGATAGTACCTGAAGAGGAAGAGACGGCTAACTCTGTGCCAGCAGCCGCGGTAATACAGAGGTCTCAACCGTTGTTCGGATTCATTGGGCGTAAAGGGTGCGTAGGCGGCGGAGTAAGTCAGGTGTGAAATCTCGGGGCTCAACCCCGAAACTGCACTTGATACTGCTTCGCTAGAGTATTGGAGAGGAGATTGGAATTTACGGTGTAGCAGTGAAATGCGTAGATATCGTAAGGAAGACCAGTGGCGAAGGCGAATCTCTGGACAATTACTGACGCTGAGGCACGAAGGCCAGGGGAGCAAACGGGATTAGATACCCCGGTAGTCCTGGCAGTAAACGGTGCACGTTTGGTGTGGGAGGATTCGACCCCTTCCGTGCCGGAGCTAACGCGTTAAACGTGCCGCCTGGGAAGTACGGTCGCAAGATTAAAACTCAAAGAAATTGACGGGGGCCCGCACAAGCGGTGGAGTATGTGGCTTAATTCGATGCAACGCGAAGAACCTTACCAGGGTTTGACATGTATCGTGTCGGCGGTGAAAGCCGCCTAGCTATAGCAATATAGCGCTTTACACAGGTGCTGCATGGCTGTCGTCAGCTCGTGTCGTGAGATGTTGGGTTAAGTCCCGCAACGAGCGCAACCCCTGTGTCCTGTTGCCACCCCTTAACTGGGAGCACTCTGGACAGACTGCCCTGTGAAACGGGGAGGAAGGTGGGGATGACGTCAAGTCAGCATGGCCCTTACACCCTGGGCTGCACACGTACTACAATGCTCAGTACAGAACGAGCCGAAGCCGCGAGGCGGAGGAAATCTCAAAAACTGAGCCCAATTCGGATTGCAGGCTGCAACTCGCCTGCATGAAGCTGGAATCGCTAGTAATGCCGTATCAGCTACGACGGCGTGAATACGTTCCCGGGCCTTGTACACACCGCCCGTCACATCATGGAAGTCATTTGTACCCGAAGTAGGTGCGATAACCGCAAGGAGTCAGCCTCCTAAGGTATGAGTGGTAACTGGGATGAAGTCGTAACAAGGTAGCCGTAGGGGAACCTGCGGCTGGATCACCTCCTTTCTAAGGAGTAATGCATCGCCCCTCACGGGGCGGCATAGGTCGAACGCTAAAACCAGCAATGGTCATGCGTTGAAACCCACGTTGACGAAAGAAGACATGGTTCAAACAATTTGAAACGGCAGCGCACAATTCAGTTTTTGCTTCACTTCCCGCACAAGCGGGCGTAAGATGGACATCGAATCACACACAATTGGGGGTATAGCTCAGTTGGTAGAGCGGTAGCTTTGCAAGCTATAGGTCAGGGGTTCGAGTCCCCTTACCTCCACCAACGGGCTCGCATCCACCTCCCATCCGGGAGTGCCGGAACTGCAATCCGGGCGTGTAGCTCAGTTGGTTAGAGCATGCGCTTGATAAGCGCAGGGTCGCAGGTTCGAATCCTGCCACGCCCACCAGCCTAGGGAAGGCAAGCAAAATGGACTTTTTTGAGATTGGCGACAAAGGGGGAGACCCCGGAAACCAAACCGCAGCAGGCTGCACTAGATGGCCTTGCTGGTTCTTTGACATCTGCATACATGGTAGTAATAAATGCAACTTCAAAATGCTGAGTCTGAATATCTGACGTGGCCGCAGTCAAATGCAGTCACAGGGAATTCAGTTATCACAAATTTCCAATACGGGCGCAAGCCCGTTTGAGGAACAGATTGATCAAGCTACAAAGGGCGCACGATGAATGCCTTGGTGCCAATAGGCGATGAAGGACGCGACAAGCTGCGATAAGCCACGGATAGCGGCACATACGCTTTGACCCGTGGATTTCCGAATGGGATAACCCAGATGGAGTGAATGCTCCATTACGGCCGAGTGAATACATAGCTCGGTTCGAGCAATACCTGGTGAAGTGAAACATCTCAGTAACCAGAGGAACAGAAAGTGAAAACGATTCCGTCAGTAGCGGCGAGCGAAAGCGGAAGAGCCCAAACCATCGGCTTGCCGGTGGGGTTGTAGGACCCCGATGTGACAGTGTGGACGTTAGGTGAAGCGAATGGAAAATCGCTCCATAGAGGGTGAGAGGCCCGTAACCGAAAACCGAAGCACGTCTAGGGAGTTCCTGAGTAACACGATATAAGTGAAGTCTCGTGTGAATCTGCGCGGACCACCGCGTAAGGCTAAATACTAATTGGCGACCGATAGTGAACAAGTACCGCGAGGGAAAGGTGAAAAGCACCGCTGTGAGCGGAGTGAAATAGAACCTGCAATCGTGTGCCTACAAGGTGTCAGAGCCCCGCAAGGGGTGATGGCGTGCCTTTTGCTTAATGAGTCTGCGAGTTATTGTCAGTGGCAAGCCTAAGTCCTTATGGGACGGAGGCGTAGCGAAAGCGAGTCCGAAATGGGCGACAAGTCGCTGGCAGTAGACCCGAAGCCGAGGTGATCTACCCATGACCAGGTTGAAGCGTGGGTAACACCGCGTGAAGGACCGAACTGGTGCCTCTTGAGAAAGGCTCGGATGAGTTGTGGGTAGGAGCGAAAGACTAATCAAACCCGGTGATAGCTGGTTCTCCCCGAAATAGCTTGAGGGCTAGCCTCGTGTGCTGATTTGCGGAGGTAGAGCACTGGATGAACTAGAGCCCATACCCGGGTATCGAATTCAATCAAACTCCGAATGCCGCAGAGTGTAACACGGGAGTCAGTGCGTGAGGGATAAGCTTCACGCGCGAGAGGCAAACATGCCAGATCAGCAGCTAAGGTGCCTAAACGATGCTAAGTGGAAAGGATGTGGAGATACTTAGACAATGAGGATGTTGGCTTAGAGGCAGCCATCATTTAAACAGTGCGTAATAGCTGACTCATCGAGTGTTTCCGCGCCGAAAATGATTGGCGATAAGCGTCGTACCGAAGCTCTGGAGTGTCCCTGGGTTCGCCCGGGTCCACTGGTAGGGGAGCGTTGTAGCGCCGTCGAAGCGGGAGCGAAAGCAACCGTGGAGGTTCTACAAGTGAGAATGCAGACATGAGTAGCGAAAAGACTGGTTGAATTCCAGTCCGCCGTAAACCTAAGGTTTCCTGGGGAAGGCTCGTCCTCCCAGGGTTAGTCGGGACCTAAGTCGAGGCCGATGGGCGTAGACGATGGACAGCAGGTTTAATATTCCTGCACCGCCGAAATTTAACCCAGAAAGACGTGTGCTGGGAGGAAGGCCGGGTGTTGATTATCCCGGTCCCGCAAGGGGACGTGGAGGCTTCGGCCGAAGCGGATCTTCTAAATAGTGCACCGAGAAAATCTCTGGCGAATACTAAGGCGCCCGTACCGTAAACCGACACAGGTGGGTGGGCATAATTGTGCCAAGGCGTAAGAGTGAAACCTCGTTAAGGAACTCGGCAATCTAGCCCCGTAACTTCGGAAGAAGGGGTGCCCTCTTCGGAGGGCCGCAGTGAAATGGGTGTACCGACTGTTTAACAAAAACACAGCACTCTGCTAACTCGAAAGAGAACGTATAGGGTGTGACACGTGACCAATGCGGAAAGATTACGGTAAGTGGTTAGCCGCAAGGCGAAGCTACGAGCCCAAGTCCCCGTGAATGTCGGCCGTAACTATAACGGTCCTAAGGTAGCGAAATTCCTTGTCGGGTAAGTTCCGACCTGCACGAATCGTGTAACGAGTGCACCGCTGTCTCAACGAGGAGCTCAGCGAAGTTGTAATGGCGGTGAAGATGCCGCCTACCCGCAGCAGGACGGAAAGACCCTATGCACCTTTACTGTACGCTGTTACTGTGTTTTCGGTTTTTATGCTTAGCGTAAGTGGGAGACTTTGATACAACTCTTTCGGGGGTTGTTGAGTCGTCAATGAAACACCACCCTTAGGAACTGGAAACTCTAACCCCTGCCCATCATCTGGGAGGGGGACACTGGCAGCCGGTCAGTTTTACTGGGGCGGTATCCTCCCAAAGAGTAACGGAGGAGTGCGAAGGTTGGCTCAGCCTGGTTGGCAATCAGGTGACGAGTATATGGATATAAGCCAGCCTAACTGTGAGACCTACAAGTCGAGCAGATGCGAAAGCAGGCCCAAGTGATCCGGTGGTTGAAAGTGGAATCGCCATCGCTCAACGGACAAAAGGTACGCTAGGGATAACAGGCTGATCAAGTCCAAGAGCTCATATCGACGACTTGGTTTGGCACCTCGATGTCGGCTCATCACATCCTGGGGCTGGAGAAGGTCCCAAGGGTCCGGCTGTTCGCCGGTTAAAGTGGTACGCGAGCTGGGTTCAGAACGTCGCGAGACAGTTCGGTCCTTATCCGCTGTGGGCGCAGGAGAATTGAGGGGTTCAAACCTTAGTACGAGAGGACCGGGTTTGACGAACCACTGGTGTTCCAGTTGTCGTGTCAACGGCAGCGCTGGGCAGCTATGTTCGGAAAGGATAAGCGCTGAAAGCATCTAAGCGCCAAGCCTCTCCCAAGATTGATTCTCCCTGAAGGGTCGTGGCAGACCACCACGTTGATAGGCCACGGGTACAAGCATGGTAACATGCTCAGCCTAGTGGTACTAATATCCCGTTCGGCTTGATCTTCTCTTTCCTCACATTCGCGAGGAAGAAGGATCTTGCGATCTGAAAAAACTCAGTGCGAAGTTGCACAAACTACATGTATGCAGATGTCAGGGAACCAGCCGTTCTTTAGGAATACAGTGACGTGAAAATGTCCGGCAGCTCGGACTTTAATCGCTAGAGGTCCGGATTTAATTCGGAAAATCCGGTCCTCTGGTGATCTCAGCGCAGTGGCACCACCCGTTCCCATTCCGAACACGGAAGTTAAACGCTGCAGCCCCGATGATAGTACTTCTATAGGTTGTGCGAAAGTAGGACGTCGCCAGAGTTACGAGCCCGTTTCAGCGAAAGCTGAAACGGGCTCTTTTTTTTAGCTCTCATCTGTAGTGCCGTTGAAGAGTATGGGTCATCCGAAAAGCAATGGTTTTTGAGTGCACCTGAGCTTCTCCCGTAGATTTGGCCGGAGCTGGGTTGAGGGAGTGCCGTGAAAGCGGCGCAACATCCTCGATCCATGAAACGACAACGATACATCGAAGAACAGATCTTTTAGGTTCTCAATGAAGCGCAAGCCGGCGCCGCTGTTGAGGATTTCTGCCGCCGCCACGGCATCAGCAAGGCCACCTTATTACGAGTGGAGGCAGAAGTTTGGCGGGCTGCAGGTCAACGACACCCGGCGGGTGCGCCTGCTCGAAGAGGAGAACCGCAAGCTCGAGAAGCTTGTGGCGGATCAGGCCCTGGACGCGATGGTCCTCAAGGAGTGGCTCCAAAAAGGATCCTGAAGCCCAAAGCACGCCATTCCCCATGAATGAGGTCATCTCGCGCTTCGGGCTTTCGCAACGCCGTATCTGCCGGCTCACCGGCTGGAACCCAAACCAGAGCCAACCAACTCAAGCCCAGAACCCTCTAGTAATGACAGCTCTTGAGATAGTAGGCGGTGGAGAGCGGTTGTTGAAGCGCAGGGCCTCGGCGAGTCTGTCGCGTTTGTCCTCGGTGAGCTTCTCGCTGCCGTGAGCAGCAGGTAGCGGGAGCCTTTGAGGTCTGGTAGCCGAGCACCTCGGCCTCGCGCTGGAGGCGCGCCGCAGGTCGTCGATCTTCATTGGCCAGTTTGATGATGTGGAAGTGGTCGAAGACGATGGCCGCCCCTGGCAGGTGTTCGAGGATGCGCTCCAGTAGGCGGCACTCATGTCGCAGGCCACCGCCTCCACGCGTGCCCTGGCCAGCCGCAGCCGCCGCCAGAACTTGCGCAGTGCATCCCCGCCGCGCCCCTTGGCCACCCAGAGGATGCGACCGGTGTCCAGATCGATGACCAGCGTGAGGAACTTCGCCTTCTTGCCCAGATGGATTTCATCAATGCCAGCCGCCGGACCTCCCGCAGCGTCGCGCAAAATGTCTCATCGACGGGGAAGTTCATACATCGGCGTGAAAAAGCGGCCCTGCGTTCGCCGATGAAGGAGCAATGCTTTTTTCGCCGATGGACACTCTTGTCCTTGGATTGCGGCGATGGGCAAATGGAGATCACTGTCCCGACTTCGCCAGCGATTGGAATGCGGCGAAGTAGCGTTTTCCGAACTCGCGGAACGACGGCGAGTCGAAGTGGACCTTGTCGCCGCGATGCTTCAGCCCCTCCGCGCTGGCGAATGCCGTGCGCTGCACCTTCTTCGGCAGATCCTGATGCGCCTTGTCCACCTGCAGCTTCGCTTCATTCCAAGGCGATTCGGCGAATTTCCCCATCTGCCCGACGATGAACGGCGCGTCGGGCACCTCGAGTTCCTTGCGCATCCGCGCGATGAGATCGTGCAGCTTCGCCTCGTAGCCCGGCGCGAGCTTCTCGTTGGAATCCGATTCGCCCTGATGCCACAGGATGCCGGTGAGCGTGCCGGATTTCTGCGCCACGTGCGCGCGGCGAATCGCATCGTCCCACGGGTGACTGTTCGTCGGCTTGTAAAATTCGCCCGGCCTCCAGGAATCAATCGGCGACCCGCCGACCGCGCACGGAATCAGCCCCACGGTGATGCCCGGATGCGCCTCCGCGTAGAGCGTGGCGAACGTCTTCCCGATCCCCACGCCCGCAGCCGCCTTGTCGAAGTGCAGCGGATCGACCGCGGGCACCCACGTCTCCGCCTTGTTCAGCATGAGCACGCGCGGATGCGGCGTCTTGTCCTGAGCCTCCACCGTCCCACGCCCCGCCATGTTCGACTGTCCGACGAGCAGGAAGAGATGGAACTTTTCCCGCGGCGGCAGCTTCGCCTCCTGCGCAGCAGCGATGTTTGCAAAAAGGAGGGCGCACAGGAAAACGAGGGGGCGGATCATGCCCCGCATACGACGCGCTCCGCGCGAAGCACGCAAGCACTTGGTAGTGGCTCAGCTTGAAGAGACCGCCAAGGCGCCAAGGGAAGGAAGCCGCAGGACCTCGGGGCGGCTTGTCTTGCCACTTTCCGACCTCGGCGTCTTGGTGCCTTGGCGGTGCAAATGGAGCCATTACCAAGCGCGTCGCGAGTCGTGCGCCTCACTTGAGCTGCCACTTTTTCCGCAGCGCCCACTCGATCGTCGCGACGGTGAGCAGCAGGATGAAGGCGAGGGGGGAGGACCAGAGTTCGCCGTCGAGGGTGCCTTGGATTCGCTCGGCTTTGGCGGAGATGGCTTTGGGGAATTGCGCGAGCGTTTCTTCGCGGAAGTAGGCGCCGCCGCTGGCTTCGGCCATTTGCCTGAGCAGGACTTCGTTCATCGCGGTTTCGCCGGTTTCGAATTTCGGCTCGGCGACGTTGAACTCCAGCACGGTGGCGGGATCGTTTTTCACGCTGAACTGGTGCGCGCCCGGCTCGAGCGCGACGAAATCGCCGCGATACATGCCGGCCTGTTCGGGCACGGCGCGGAGCGGGACTTCGCGCACGGGGCCGGGTGCGCCTGCCACACGAATGGTGTAGCCCGCGGCGACGATCTGCTCTTTCACGGGGGAAAAATCGGACGCGTAGAGGCGTGCATAGACGGTGACGCGCTCGCCGGTGGTGTAGTTCTGCCGATTCACGGTGAGCTGCGTGCGCTTCGAGCCGCCGAGGAGGTGGTGCAGGCCGAGTTTCTGCGCAATCTGACCCCAGAGCAGCGGGTAAAATTGATCGCCTGCGTTGCGCCGCCAGCGCCACGTGTTGTCGGTGCCCATGTAGAGCACCTGGCCGAGGCCGTATTGGTGAAAGGCGGCGAGGACCTGCTTGCCGTGGCGATTCGCGCGGGATTGGTCGGCGTCCACGAGGAGGACTTGCGCGGCGGGTTTGGCGCGGAGGACGCGCGCGACCGAGTAGAGTTTGCCGAAGCGTTTCCAAATCGCGGCGCTCTCGTCGTCGGTGGCGGCGAGCTTGAGCATCGGGTTGGCGCGGCCTTGCGGGGTGAGTTCGACGGTGACGCCCTGCGAAGGCGCGGGCTGCTGCGTGGCGGCGGCGGGGTCGAGTTCGACGGGCAAAAGCTTTTCCAGCGTGGTGGTGCGATACGCGGCGGGGTTCGCGCGCGGGCCGGCGATGAAGAGCATCGAGCCGCCGAATTTCTGCACGAATTCCTCGAACGCGGCGAACTGCTCGGGCGTGAAATTCCGCGGCTCGACGTCGCCGATGATGATGAGGTCGAACTTGAACAGGTCGTCCTTTTTCGCGGGCACCTTCGCGAGGAATGGCGACGCGTCACCCGCGGCGATGCTCTCGTCGCCTTCGAGCAGCACGCATTTCAAATCCACGCGCCGGTCGCGCAGGAGCACGCTTTGCAGGTAGCGGAATTCCCAGCGCGGCGTGGTCTCGACGTAGAGGATTTTCACCTTGGAATCGATCACGCGCAGCCGTTGCGCGACGGCGTTGTTGTCCTTCGACGCCTCGTCGGCGCGCGGCGCGATGCTGGCGCGCAGCTCGAAGTCGCCGGTCGCCTTTGGCGTGAACGGCACGGCGACCACGAGATCCTCATCGTCGCCAAGGTAGGGCGGGGTCGCCGAACCCGCCCCATGTTTTGCCGCTCCGTCTTTCCCGGAGGTGTCGTTTTCAAGCGTGGGCGCTTTCGGCGAAAGCGTCCTACCAAATGTGATCTCCTTTGTCGCGACGACCTCGCCTTCGCCGGTCGAGTTCACGGGGACGAGACGCACCACGAGCTTCGCGCTCTCGCCTTTCAGTCCCTGGCCGCGCACGCGGACGGTCACGGGCAATTCGTCTTTTACAAACGCGACCTCCTGCGTGAGCAGGCTGCCGACAATGATGTCGCGCGGCGACGTGATGCCGACGCCGTAGATGTAAAGCGGGATGCCCTCCTGCTTCGCGAGGCGCGCGGCGTCGAGCGGCGCTGAGCCGTGGTTGTTCGCGCCGTCGGTGACGAGGAAGATGCCCGCGAGCGGCTGGCCGCGCTTGCGCTGGATGAGGTCGCGCACGGCGTCGCCGATGGCGGTGGACGTGGCGACGGGATCGAGGTGCGCGAGCCATTCGGCGGAATCGCCGATCTCGCCGGCATCACCGAGCGTTCGCGCCGAAGCTGAACGCGGCGAGATCGAGTTCCTTCGCGAGCTGCGGCCAGAGCTGGAGATGTTCGTTGCCGAGCATGCCGCGCATGATTTCCACGCGCGGGACGAGCTTCACATTTGCGGCGAGCGTGGCGTCGAGTGGCTGGTCGAGGCCCTTGCCCGGATCGAGGATGCCCTTCGCGATGGCGGCGCGCTTGAGGTCAGCAGAGTCCACGCGCGGGTCCTGGATTTTCATGCTGCCGCTCGTATCCACGAGCGTGAGCAGTGTGCGCCGGATCGCCGACTCGACGGTGAATGCGACGACGGGCCGCAACAGCACGAGCCCGAGCAGCGCGAGGAGAACGATGCGCAGCGTCGTGAGCACGCGGCGTTTTCCCTTGCTGAGCATCTCCGCCGCATCGCGCCGATACGAAGCCCACGTGAGCACCGCGAGCACGAGGCCGATGCCGATGATCCAGCCGAGCCACTGCTTGTTGCGGAGGACAAACTCCGCGCCGCTCACGTGCGCCGCATTTTCCACCCTGAGGCCGCAGAGCTTCAGGAGCGCGTCGGTCATTTGCCCGCGCGTTTTTCCCGGCTGCGGAAATGGAACTTCATCGGCAGGCCGACGTAGGGCACGAGTTGGCGGACCTGGTTTTCGAGATACCGGTGGTAGGTGTCGTCGATCAGGCTTCCGTCGTTCGCGAAGAAGACGACCTCCGGGATGGAGATGGAGCAGAAGCGCTTGGGCTCGGGCTGCGTGCCGTAGAGGATCTTGAGCCGCTTGCCGCTGCGCGCTGCGGGCGGATGCGCGGTCATGGCCTCGGCGATGATGCGGTTCAGCTTCCCGGTCGTGATGCGCTGTTTCGCACCGGTGCGCACTTTCTCGATCATTTTGAAAAGCCGATCCAGCGCCTCGCCGGTCTTCGCGCTGAGCAGCACGAGCGGCGCGTAGCTGATGAAGAAAAGCTCGGCCTCGATGCCCGCGAGCACGGCCTTGAGCTTCTCCTTGTCGTCGGTCTTTTCCTTGATGAGGTCCCACTTGTTCACCGCGACGACACACGGTTTTTTCGCCTCCTGGATGAGGCCGGCGATTTTTTTGTCCTGCGCGGTCACGCCTTCCGTGGCGTCGATGACGAGGCAGCAGAGGTCCGCGCGGCCGATGCTCGATTCGCTGCGCATGACGCTGAAAATCTCCACCGAGTTGTCGCGCTTCCCGCGCGGGCGGATGCCGGCGGTGTCGATGAGCATGTAGTCGTGCTTGCCCAGCGCGTAGAGGATGTCGACCGCGTCGCGCGTGGTGCCGCTGATGGGCGAGACGAGCGTGCGCTCGTCGCCGAGAATGGCGTTGGTGAGCGAGGACTTGCCGACATTCGGCCTGCCGACGATCGCGATGCGCAGCGGCAGCTCCTTCTTTTCGCCGGACTCGGTTTCCTCCTCCGGCGGCGGGAGCAGGCTCTCGATTTCCTCGACGAGCCGCTTCGTGCCGAGGTCGTGCTCGGCGCTGATGGTGAGCAGTCGATCGAAGCCGAGCTTGGTGAACTCGTTCGCGTTCGGCCCGTGCTTCGCGTGATCGATTTTGTTCACGACCAAAATGATCGGCTTGCGCGCGCGCCGCAGCCTGCGGGCGAGATCGTCGTCCACCCCCGTGAGGCCTTCATGGCCGTCCACGACGAAGAGGATCACGTCGCTCGTCTCGATGGCGATTTCCGCCTCGGTGCGGACTTGCTCGGTAAAGGACATGTCCACATCCGCCCCGATGCCGCCAGTGTCGAAGATGGTGAACGGGGCGCGGCCCAGCTTGCACTTCGCGGAGATGCGGTCGCGCGTGACGCCGGGTTGGTCATGCACGATCGCGATTTTTTTGCCGGCGAGGCGGTTGAAAAGAGCGGACTTGCCGACATTCGGGCGGCCTACGATTGCGACAGTGCGGGACATTGGACGGGGAAGGTGGAGGCGATGGGGTGCGTTGGCTAGTGCGATTGAAGGGCGCGGCAAAACATCTTCGGCGTCGCGGGCTGCGCAAATTACGCAGTGCGTGCGGCTTCACGCCGTCCGTGGCGGCATTTTGTTTGAACATTCGTGGCGGAGGGGTGTCAGAGAGAACCACACAGAGCTTCCTTCGGGGAGATTATGACGCCTTTTTCCCATCGCCGCCTTCGTTCTGAACGTGCGTTTTCTCCACGCCTCCGGTTTTGGCCCGTCCCCCAGTCGGGACGCGGCCGCGACTAAATGACCGCTTCACTCCCACTGCTCACCTTGGTGTCCTCGCATCTTCCAGCCGAATCAGCCTTCCCCGCTGCGGCGCTGGCCGGTAGAAGGACGCGCGAAATGGATGAGCAGGACAAGAGCCGCCGCGAAGACGAGGAACTTGTCGCCCGTGCACAGACGGGCGACTCGACGGCGTTTGATGCCCTGCTCGTGAAGCACAGCCCCCGGCTTTACGCGCTCGTGTACACGATGACGTCGAACCACGACGACACGGACGACCTTCTGCAGGATATCTGGGCGAAGGCCTACCGCAGCATCGGCGGTTTCCGCGGTCAGTCGCAGTTTTCCACTTGGATGCATTCCATCGCGGCGAACATGACGATCAACTTCCTCAAGCGGCGCGGCCGCCGGTGGACGATGAGCCTCGATGACGTGGACAGCGGGATTTTGCAGGACAAGGAATTCGTCGAACTCCAGACGGCGAGCACGCCGGTGCGGGAGGCCGACCTCGGCGAGATGCAGCAGAAAATCAACCAGGCCATCATGCAGCTCACGCCCGAGCACCGCGCGGTGGTGACGATGTTCGACATCCAGGGGATGCCGCACGCGGAGATCGCGAAAATTTTGAACACCAGCGAAGGAACCGTCCGTTCGCGGCTTTTCTACGCACACAAGCAACTTCAGGCGTGGCTCTCCGAGTTCGCGCCCGCCAGTCACTCCACATCCCACTAGCCATGTCAGACCAACCGCTCAGCGAATCCCAACTTCAGGCGCTTCTTCGCATCAAGCGATTCGAGCAGCCGCCACCAGGATACTTCAGCGGATTGCTGGATCGTGTCCAGCGCCGCCAGCGCGAGGAACTGCTCCGCCGTCCCGCGTGGCACATCGCCTTGGAGCGCATCCGCGCGTTCTTCGCGCCGTTGCATCTGGACCTGAGGCATGCGACCGCGATGGCCGCACTGCTCGTCGCCGGCATTCTCGCCATCCGCGTCGCCATCCCAGAGCGTGCGCCCGGCCCGGTGCACTCCGCAGTGGCGTACGCCGGTTCCCCGCTCGCCGCAGCCGCCGGCCCCGTGCTCACCCTCCAGCCGGCCAGCGCGCCTTCCATCGCGACGCAGGAAGAGCATCGCGCCCCACGCGACCCGGATGCCCCCGTCCGGTTCATCATCGACACGCAGCCCGTCAGTTATGAGGCGACTCAGATTCGCTTCTAGCCTCGCCGCCGTCGTGCTCGGCGTCGTCCCGCAAATCCGCGGGGCCGAGCCGGCTGTGGCAAAGCCGTCGCCATCCCCGGCGGAGGCGCTCGCGAGCGAAATGCGCGAGGTCATGCGCAAGACCGGCGACGCGATCTGTCGCATCGAGGCGGACGACGAGCATGGGCATCTCCGCGGAACGGGATTTTTCATCGATGCGGACGGCACGCTTCTCACGAGCTACAGCATCGGCGGCGCATCGCAGGATATCGTCGTCGCCGTCGGCGAGCAGCGCTATCCGGCCACGCGCCTGGTCGCAGACGCCAGGGCCGGCATCGCCGTGTTGAAAATCGTCGCCGAGCGCCCCGTGCGGTTTTTGAAATTCGGGAAGTCCGCGGACCTCGCCGTTGCGTCGCCCATCGTCACGCTCGGCTACCCGCTCGACCTTCCGCTTTCGCCCAGCCTGGGCTTTGTCGCCGGCATCGAACTGGGATGCGATGGCCGCTTTTTTGCAACGCGGCACATCCGCGCGAACATCACCGTGCAACGCGGCCAGGGCGGCTCGCCCGTGATGAATCTTCGCGGCGAAGTCGTCGGCGTCCTCATCAGCATGGTCGAGGAAGGCAGCGGCATTTTCGCCCTTCCGTCCGAGGCGGCGGAGAAGGTGTTGCACGACTTCCGAACCCATCGCCGTGTCCGGCAGGGCTGGGTCGGCGTGGATGTACGCCCGACGAATGCGCCTGAGCACGGCAGTTCCGCGCGCATCCTCACGTTGCGCGAAGACGGCCCCGCATTCGCCGGCGGCGTCCGCGCGGGCGACATCCTGCTGCAGGTCGGCGCAAACAAGATCACCAACCCCGAGGACGTGCTCAACGCGGCGTTCTTCGTGACCTCCACCGAACCGATCGCCATGCGCGTCTCGCGCGGCGGCAAGGAGATGAAGTTCACCATCACCCCGCTCGATCCGCCGGATGGCACGATGCCCACCATCGAGCGCCAGCCGCCGACGATCCTCGGCTCGTCAGGCGACGGAAGCGGAATCAACCTCGGCCAGTAGGCGGAACGGACCGGAGGGGTCCGCAGATTTTCGCAGAGGGGAGCATGGGCTTGGAGAATGGCACGGGTTCACTCTTGGGAACATTTTCCATTCACCCGGATCGGAGTGCGCTTCCCTCTCCAATAATCTGCGCAAATCTGCGAAATCTGCGGATCGCATTGCATCGGTGCCGCCCGGTTTTGTCACCGGAATTGCCGGTAGAACATGATGGCGGAGATCGTGAGCCCGATCACCGTCACGAGCCTGCGCACCGCGAGCTGCGGGAGGCGCTGGGAAAAGTGCGCGCCGAGGTAGTAGCCGCCCAGCGCGCCGACGCTCATCACGCCGGCCTTCGGCCAGTCCACGATTCCGGACCGGATGAACCACAGCGCGGCGACGACATTGATGAGGCAGCTCAGGATGTTCTTGAGGGCATTCATCTCGTGGATGTCGCGGAGACCGAGAAAGCCGAGCGACGCGAGCATGAGGATGCCGATGCCCGCGCCGAAATACCCGCCGTACACGGACACCGCGAATTGGAAAACCACGGCGACCCATACCGCGTGGTGATGCGGCTCCGCGGCTCCCTTTTCTCCGAATCCCGCAAACCGCCGGAACGCGCCCTGCGCGAGAAAAAGGATCGTTGCGAAAAGGATGAGGAACGGCACGAGCTGCGCGAAGATTTTCTCGTCCGTGCGTGTGAGCAGCATGCTGCCGAGCCACCCGCCGAGCACGCTCACGGGCACAAAGCGCACGAGCCAGGCCCGCACCGCGCCGATCTGCCGGCGGAATCCGAAGATGCTCCCCGCCGTGCCGACGACGAGCGCGACCGTGCTCGTGGCGTTCGCGATGACCGCGCCGGTGCCGTAGAAAATCAGCACCGGAAAAGTGAGCAGCGTCCCGCCGCCCGCGACGGCATTGATGGCCCCCGCGGCTGCCGCCGCCGCGGTGAGCCCGAGCAATTCTGCGAGCGACATTACGGATGATTTTCGCGCTCCGCCATTTCTCGAGGGGACCGCAAGTCGGCGAGCAGCGAAGCCAGCCTCTCAAGCCCCGGGATTTTCGCGAGCACGTCGCGGAGGGAGGCGAGGGCGGTGGGGATGTGATCGAGGAAATGGGTGCGGCCGTCGGCGTGGCCGAGTTTGCCGTAGGCGCCGAGGGCTTGCATGAGGCGTTGCATGGCGCAGAGGTCGTAGAGGGCGCGGAAGTGGGCGGGGTTTTCCGGGCGGGCGACTGAGAGGTAGTGGGCGAAGAGGGCGTCGCGCTCGGAGGCGGGGAGGTGCGCGTAGGGGTCGAGCAGGAGGGAGGCGAGGTCGTATTGCGCGAGGCCGGGGCGGAGGCCTTGGAAATCGATGAAGGCGGGCTGGCCGTCGCGGATCATGACGTTCTGGCTCTGAAAATCGCGGTGCACGAGGCAGCGCGGCTCGGCGGCGAGCTGGGCGGCGATTTCTCGGAGGCGCGTGCGGTCCACATGCGCGGAGATGTCGCTGGCGCGCATTTTGAAATGCCTGCCCAGGCAGTGCTCGATGAAGTAATCCTGCTCCCATTCGTAGAGCGAGGCGTCGAAGGGCGGCTGGAGCGGCGGGCAGCCGTTGGCGAGGTGCGCCTTCGTGTGCAGGAGCGCGATTTGCTCGAGCGTGAGCTTGTAGAGGCGGCGGCGTTCGGGCTCCGGGGCGTCGCGAAAGGCGAAAAGGTCGTCGGTGCCGACGTCTTCCATGACCATGACACCTTCGACCGGGTCGTGCAGGAACACGGCGGGCACGCGGACGCCGATGCCCGTGAGAAAGCGCGCGATGTCGGCGTAGCCGGCGTTGTCGGCGCGATCGAGCTTGTAGTGGATGAGGATGCACGCACCGCTGCCCGTCCGGACGCGCCAGAACTTGCGGCCGGAGCCGCCTTTTTCGATGGGTTCGACTGAAAAGGGCATTTAGGGCGGACTTGAGCTGCGTGCGGCGGTTTTTCCGGGTGTGTGGATTTTAAATTTGCCTTTGCTGGATATGTCTTTCGGTGTAGAAATAGGAAGGATGAAACCGCAGGAGAACCCGAGGATACTGGTCGTGGACGACGATGATGCTGTTGCCGAGTGCGTGTCGTTGTTCCTTTTGGATGCCGGCTACGCGGTTTCTGCGCTCACGGACAGCCATCAGGCGCTCAACCGGATCACGGCGGATCCCGAATGTTTCGACGTGCTGGTGTCGGACAACAGCATGCCGCGTCTCACCGGAAAGGAATTGATCGATCAGGCGCGAAAGGCGGGATTCCAGGGCAAGGTCATCATGTATTCCGGCAGCGTTTCGGTGAATGAAGAGCAGGAATTCAAGTCTGTCGGGACCGATGTTGTCCTCAGGAAGCCGTTCGATTTCAAGCTGCTCGTCCCGACCATCATGGACCTCTGCGGCCGTGAGCAGAAACTCCGGCCGTTGCAATCCTGAGCGCAGTCACGGCTCGCCCGGTGCGAAATCGACATCCGTGTGCTCGCCATCGGCGTGCATGCCATCCGCGACGATGCAGCGCGTGAGGTGAGCGCCGGGCGCGATGTTGGCATTTTCCCAGATGATGCAGTCGCGCAGCACCGCGCCCGCGCCGATGCTCGCGCCCGCGGCAATGGCGGTTGCACCGGTGATCGAAGCGTCCGGAGAAACTGACGCCGTCGGGGAAATCCACGGCGCGCCCCTTCCTGCGAGCGCGGCATGGACGGCGAGGTATTCGGAGCGCGAGCCGAGGTCCCACCACGCGCCCTCGTCGAGCACGATGCCGCCCAGCCTTGCGCCGGCGCGGATCATGTCGTGAAAGACGGGGACGACCGACAGTTTCTGCTCTGCAGGGATGCGCGCGATGAATCCCGGCTCGACGATGTAGATGCCGGTGAAAAGGTGCCGCGGCTCGATTTCCGGACGCAGTGCGCGGCGCAGATCGAGGATGCGGCCGCTCGCGGCGTCGAAGGCGACGTTCGTGTTGCCGCCGTGCGAACGGAGGATGAGCGTGACTTCGTTGCCCGCGGCGCGGTGTGCATCGAGCGCCGGTGCGAGCGGGAGGTCGCTGAGGATGTCACCATTATACACGATGAACGGGCCTTCGCTGAGCTGCGTGCGGGCGTTCCAGATCCCGCCGGCGGTCTCGAGCACCTCGGGCGACTCGTGGACGAACGTGACCGGCCTGCCGCGCCATTTTCCATCGGGAAAAAATTCCGCATACCGCTCCGCGCGCCAGTGGGTGTTCACGACGAACCGCCCGATGCCCGCGGCGATGAGGTGGTCGAATGCGTGCGTGATCAGCGGCCGGTTGGCGACCGGGATGAGCGGCTTTGGCCGCCGGTTCGTCAGCGGACGGAGCCGCGTGCCGAGACCGGCGCCGAGGACAAATGCTGTGCGCGGTACGCTGTTCACCGACGCACGATGCCGGGACGGTGGGCGATTGCCAAATGCGGATTCCACCCGGCTCGCTTCGCTGCGTGAGCTGCAGTTACGCAGCCGCATTGTTTCCATGAGCCCATAGTTTTGGGTTGCGTGAAGTAAGCCTGATGGTCAACAACCAGCCTACGGGATGAATCTCTTCGGCAAACAGGTAGTGGTGGTGTTCGATTGCATCACGGGGCGGCATCAGCAAATCGAGAATTTCCCCTTCCGAATCACCGCGGGCGAGGGCGCGGATTGGCCGCTTGCCTCGGCCCCGCAGGGCGAAGGGTGCGCGGTGCATCGGGGGGAGAAGGGGTGCCAGATCATGGCTGTTTCCCCTTCCGGCGCGATTCGTTTGAACGGGGACACCACCGAGGGATTCCTGCCAATCGAGTCAGAATTGGACTTCACGATTGTCGCCGGCGATTCGCTGCTTGCGTTGAGGGCCACCAGGAAGCCGAAGGATTGGCTGGCAGGCTTGGATCTCACGCGCTGGAACATTTTCGATTCCGACACACAGACCAAACATGGCCCGTGTCGGTTTGCGGAACTCGCCTATTTCCTGAATCAGCTCGGTGGAACGTCGGGCAAAGTCGTCTTTCCCACGGGGCTTGAGACGATGGGGTTTCGGGCACGCGACATCATGCACATACTGCCGCCTCCGGTTCGGGCGGGGAATGGTCAATCCGCTCCGGCACCCGCCGAACCGATGGCGTCTCCGGCTCAAATCAACACGGAGTACGGGGAATTTACCTGCCCGGTTTGCTGGCTGAGGTTTGATCGCGGCGATGTCATGCACATCGCAGTCCACGACTCGCTGAGAGGCGATCCGCTGCTGGGGGATGCTGCGATGCAGAGGTTCCAGGCGACGCGCTTCAACGACCGCGGGCAGGCGCTCGATCCCATGGGCATCCCTGCGGGAGACCTCGCCTGTCCGCATTGCCGGCGCAAATTGCCCCCCGGTTTCCTCGACCTGCCGCATCACATTTTTTCCATCATCGGCGCGCCGTCGGCCGGAAAGAGCTACTACCTCAGTGTGCTCGTGAAAATGCTCGGCACCTCGCTTTACCAGAACTTCGGCCTCAGTTTCCGCGACGCCGATCCTTCGGAAAACGTGATGCTCAACGAGATGAAGACGCAGCTCTTTTCCGCGGCCACACCGCAGGACGCGGCGCTCGCCAAGACGCAGCTCGAAGGTGCGATGTACGAACGCCTCCCGCGATTTGGCCGCAAGGTGGCGCTCCCCCGGCCATTCGTTTTCCAGCTCAGCCGCACGGGGGAGCCGGGGTTCTCACTCGTATTTTACGACAATGCGGGCGAGCACTTCGAGCCGACGCGCAACAGCGCTGACTCGCCTGGCGCGCAGCACATCGCCACCGCCGCGGGACTCTTTTTCCTGTTCGATCCGCTCACAAATGTCGCCTTTCGCCGTCGCATCGGCGAAGCGGACGATCCGCAGCTCCTCCAGCGCCGCGCCGACCAGCAGGAAATCATCCTCGCCGAGTCCGAGGCGCGGCTCAAGAGCATCCTCGGCATCCAGAGCGGCCAGCGCATCGCCACCCCGTTCGCGGTCATCATCGGCAAGTGTGATACGTGGCTCCACCTGCTCGGGGCCGAGCCGTTGGCCGAGCCGGTCCGCCCCGGCGGGCTCGACATTGTCGCCATCCGCGCGAACTCCGCCCGCATCCGCACGCTGCTCCTCGAATTGGCGCCCGAAATCGTGGCCAACGCCGAGGCGATTTCCAGCGACGTGATGTTCTTTGCCGCCAGCCCGCTCGGCGCGTCGCCCGTGACTTTCCTCGATGCCAAGGGCGAACAGCATATCGGTCCCGATCCCGCCCGGCTCGCTCCGCGATGGGTGGAAATCCCGACTCTCTGGGTGCTCTCCCGCATCGCACCCGCGATGGTTCCCGCGACGACCTGACCGAAAAAATGGCCTGGCAACTCATCTACACCAGCGCGCCGCGCCTGCTCGAAGCAGGCCGCTCCGGCTTCGGAACGGTCGCCCGGCACCGTGCCATTCATCCGTTGCTCGTCACCGCCATCGAGCGCGACAGCCAGTTCGACCGCGTTGCTGGCGGCGTGGTTCTGGCGCATCGCATCCTCACCGCCGGAGGCTCGCGCTATCACGTCCTCACGTGCATCCGCGATGCCGGAGCCGACTACACCGGCCGCACGAACCACATCGCTCACCACCTCATCGTCGAACCGCGTGAGATCGCCGCACTCGGCTCCGCTGCGCCGTCGCCAGCCGATGTGCTTGCGCAAATGGAATGGCGTCCCGTGTGGAGCGATGCTCCGCGGTGGCTGGATGGCGGAGACGAAGTCGCGCTCGGGCGCTTCCGTCGCCAGCCGGGGCGTGCTTCCGCATGGCAGGCTGCCACGGGCGAATCCCGTCACGCCGAACTGCTCCAGCCCGCGCGCGCCGCCTGCCTCATCCTCCCGCGTGGTGCCGATGTGCTCGCGATCTTCGCCGAATCGCTGGGGCGCTCTTTGGCGCAATCGTGGCAGGCGACATTCACCACTTTCCTTCAGACCGGAGATGAACTGGCAGACTTTCGCTGGCTCGCCCTCCCGGCCGATTCACCCCTGCGTGCAAATGCGGAGAATGGGCGTGCCATCCTGGACCTCACTGCGCCGCATACACTCCCGATTCCGCCTGCGCAGACCTTCGAGACCGCCGGTGCCCATTCCACTTCGCGCGTGCCCGATGACGCGAGTTTCCCGATGTCCTCCCCGATGGGCGCCGCGCCCGCGAAAATCGGCAATCTCTTCGACGAAAAACTGGCCCTCGCCACCCGCCCGCGCCGTGAACGCGGAAGCCGCACCGCGATCTGGATCGGCCTTGCTGCCGCGATCGTCGCAGTGGTGGCGGGCGGGATGTTTTTCATCATGCGGGAGAGTGACGGAGTCAAAAACCAGCGCCAACAAATCCGGGACACATTCCGCAGTGTTTTCAGCGATGAGACCGGGGCGGAACTCGCCGAGGTGCCAGCCGCAAAACTCGATGCGTCCATCGCCCTTGCCAGAGCCACCGAAGACACCGCCGCAGCGTTGAAAACGCAAAAGTCTAAGCTTTCGCCACCGCTGCCGCAGGCCGAGCAACCGATTACCCTGTTCAACGCCGGCGGCACGGGTCTTCCGGTTCCTGAAACTGTGAGCGAGTTGTTTTCTCTTCACGGGAAATTCCACGCCCACCAGCAGGAGTTGTTGAAAATAGAACAGTCCCCTGTGAAGGCGGCGCAACTCGACGCGCTTCACGCTCTACGCGACCAGATCGAAAAAGCGGACTCCAAGCTCCTGAAGCGGCTAGCCCCGCATCTTTTTGAGGATACGCGTAATGCCGTGGAAAAGCTGTGGGCGGACCGCCTGTTCGCGGCGATTGAACTCCCGCCGGGTGAACGCACGCCCGGCTGGTTCCGCAAGCACTTCGAAGCATTGCCGAGCGACCTCCGAAATGAGGAAGGCGGGCCGAAAGTTGAAAAACTAATTGAGGATTGGGAAGCTGTTGTTGCGGCGCACGGAAATAACGAAAAAATGGAAGCTCTGCTCAAAGAGCGCCGCCACCTGTGGCCGGCTTGGCTGGTGACGCTTGCAAACGCTGGCAAGCCTCCACCAAAGCGAGCAATTGCAGCGGACGACCCAAAAAAACAGGAACCGGACAGCTCCAAAGAGAAGAAAAGCTCCGAAGAGAAGAAGCGCTTCGAGGGAGATTTGATGATCGTCCTCAACCCGGAGAAATCTGAAGAGTGGAAAGTGTTCGCCGCTGAACTGAAAAAGTCCGGAGCCGAGCCGTGGCTGAAAACACCAGGTGCCGAAGGCAATGGAAATGGTACTCAAACGGCAAGGGGACGGTTTTTTGTTCAAGGTTACCGACCAAAAGAAGGCGTTTGTTTGGAATGAGAAAAGCGGTGAGTTCTCCGCAGGCCAGGCATCACTGGCCCCACCATACGAATTGCGACTGCAGATGGGCGGTAAGTGCTTGCTTACCGCTTGGGTCACTCTCGCTGACAATCCTGCGCCGCTGCGTGTGGTGGAAAAAGGCGGCTTGCAGCGCGAAAACGACCGCTTGCGCATCATGAGCAGCGAAGCGCTCGATCTGTGCGAAAAGGCGAGAACTCTAGCGCCAATGCTAGTCTTGGAATTACCGAGTTCCTGCTCGCCGCAGATCCCAACTGAAAAGCATCGCATCCCGGTCGAAGCATCTGGTTCGGCCTCGCTTGAAGGGATTGTGACCGCACTGAACAACCGCATCGTTACCGAGAAGAAAAGCTATCAGGACCAGCAGGCAATTGTTGATGGAAAACCGTCCGAGCACCTTGTTGCGACTTTGGAGCCGATCAACAAAGTCATCGAACAGGAAAATAAGCAGAGGCGCGAAGCGGCGGAGAAAGAAGCCAGACAGAAAAAGCAACCTGACGCCCAAGTTTCGGAGATCCCGCTGCTTTCGCATCCGATCAAACCCGACACCTTTGGACGCCATCTGCAATCCTACGGAAGTTCTGGCGAGTACGAGGCGCTGTTCAACGTCGGGACGAGTCTCTTGAATCTGAAAGCGAACGAGCCACTACCAAGTGTTATTCCCGGTGCCGTCGAAGCGGTGGATAAAGCAATAGCACGTTGGAAGTCGCGCATGGGAGAGGGAAAAAATGATGATGAGAAGAAGAGCCTAAAAAGAATCCGTGACCAAAAAATTGACCGGCTGAAAGAACTCCAGAATCTTCTCGTTGCGTTACAGAACGAGGCGGAGCTGGGCAAGACAGCAGCCAAGAAGGCCGCTGAGTCGCAAAAGATTTTAGCCGCACTCAGGGATCATCCGCTGCACATGAAGGATGTTTTGCCGGCGGGTGAATATCGCCTCCTGATTCAGCCGTCAGGCAACGCACCTTGGCTGACACTCGTTCTTTTCAAGATTCAATGAACAACGTCCACAAACTCATCCGTCACATCCGAGATTACCTCGCGGGGAATCCGCCGGGGGTCGCGGTGGAGACGCTGGCGGCGGATTATAGCGGGGCGTGCGCGGATGCGGTGGCGCGGCTGGATACTTGCGCGGCGATGCTGGCGAAGGGGAGCGAGTACCAGACGCTGCAACTTGCCGAGGCGGAGCCGCCGTTGCTCGACCTGCTGGCGGCGCTCAGCTTTGCCGATGCGCGGAAGTGGGCGGATGTGTGCGCGCAGCTCGGGCTTCCGTTTGCGCCGCCGTTTGATTCGCGGGCCGTGGATGCGCTCGATGCGCTTTACCGGCGCGGCGTTTCGGCGAATCATCTGCTGTATCGCGACTATCGCGCGGCGGTCACGGCGCGCGACGACACACGGGCGCTCGGCATCATCCGCACCATCGCGCGGCTGAATCCCACGGATGCGAATGCGAAGCTGGAACTCGCGCGGCTGGAGAACAAGGCGTTCCAAGGGCTCAAGACGCGGCTGCAAGGCTGCCTGCAAGCCGGGGATGAGGCGGGCACGCTTGCCACGCTCGACGCATTGGAGCGCATCCCCGCGGCGCGCGAACTGGAGGGGACCGCGGATTACGACCGTGCCCTCGGTCTCCGCCGCGAGGCGCTTGCGCGGGCTGCCGCTGCGGAGGCTCGCGAGGCGGCGGGGGGATTGGCGGGTTTGCGGGAAGCCGGGGACTGGCGCGGGGCGGCTGCGATCCTCGGGCGGATGGCGGCACTCGCGGAGGAGCATGGGTTTGTGCTCAGCGGCGAAAGTGGCGATGTTTTTCAGAGCACGAAAAGCTGGGTGGACCGCGAGAGGGCTGCGGCCGAGGAGGAAGCGCGTTTTGCAAGTGCCGCATCCCGCCTGAGTGGTCTCTCTGCGGAAGCCGGGGCGCGGCTCCGCGCGCGGCAGCCGCTCACCGCGGCAGACTCCGCGGAGATGCTTCTGGGGCTCGAACGGGCATGGAAGGAAGTCGAAGCGTTTGGGCGTCCCGTGAGGGACGAAATCCTGAACGCGGCGCGCACCTCCGCTGCGGCGGTGCGCGCGGAACGGCAGCGCCTCCAGCGTGCGCGCGTTGTGAAAATAACCCTGCTTGCGGCCGTGGGGCTGATCGTGGTGAGCGGAGCCGGGTGGTGGTGGTGGCGTGCGCAGAGCGCCGGCGATTTTCAACAGCAGCTCGCGCATCTCCAGGCCGCTGGTGAAATCGAGCCGGCGGAGCGGCTGGCCGCATCGCTGCGCGCAGACCGGCCCGGGCTGGCGGCGCGGCCGCAGCTCCACGCGCAGATCGAAAAAACAACAGCCTGGACCCGCGACTCTCGCCGCATGGCGGCCGATGCGGACGGCCTGCTCGCCGGAATCGAAAAGCAGAGCGCGGCCAAATTTGTATCCGTGGATCCATCCGCTGTGTCGTCGCAACTCGACATCACCGCAGGCCAGATCGGGTCGCTTCCGAAGAGTTTGCGCCTGGGGTTGCAGACACGGCTGGATGCCGCGCGCACGTTGTTCGAGGCGTGGGTGGCAGTGGAGCGCGAGAGCCTGGCGCGCACGGCGGATGCCGAGCTGGCGCATTTTGAATCCGAGGTGCAGGAAAAGCTGCGGCTGGATGCCCCGGCGGACGCGCTGACGGCAACGATGGCAGAGATGGAACCGGCACTGCGCGCCTTCGAGGCCCGGGTGAATCCTCCGCTCAAAGCCCTGGCTCTTCCTGCTGCGCTCGCGGCGCGCTTCACCGCAGTCCGCCAGCGGGCAAATCTCATCCGCGGCGAACTCGACACCCTGGCGCAGTATCGCGAAGGGCTGCTGAAGGCCGCGGATCTTGCGGCGTATCGTGCGGCGCTCGATGCCTTCAAGGCCTCGCAGCTTTCCGCCTCACCCGAGGTCCAGGCTGCGGGCAAGCTCGCGGCGGAATTCCCAACGACGGATGCGCTGCTGGCCGCGCTCTTGATCCCGGATGACGCGGTGGCCTGGCAGGCGGTGAAAAAGGATGGGGCGGACCCGTGGAAGCCGAAGAATGTTCTGGAGGCGGAGCTGAACGGTTTTTTTGCGCTCCGGGACGATCCGTTGCTGAATTCGGTCCACGAAGCGACGGTCGTGAGCGCCGCCGGCGGGCGGCGGAAAGTTTTCACCCAGGGGAAAATCGGCGAGCCTTCCGGGACGGGCGATGCCGGCGTTCAGAACCGTTCGTGGAGCGGAAAGTTTTTCGATCCGAAGGACAAGCTGCCGGGGGTGAATTTCCACAACACGACTTTCACGCTCCGCATTTTGCCGGCAGGCCGTGCGGGCGACGAACTGACGGATATCCGCGAAAGCCCCGCGACGGCGGCGTTTCGATCACTGGATCTCGATCGGATGACGGATGCCGACGGCGCGAAGTACGAATTGCCGCTGCTCCGGCAATTCGAGCGCGTCGCATCGCTCACGAAGACGCCGCCGTCCTTCCGCGCCTACCTCCTGGCGAAGCTCGCGTATGTCGCCGATTTTCGTCCCAACGCGTGGGGGCTTCACTATTGTCGCAGTCTCCGCACCGATATCGCGGAACTCCGCTCCCTCGTCGCAGACTCCGCGCCTCGCAGTTCGGACTGGATTCTGTCCGCCCGCGATGCGGCGCTCAAACCTCTCATGGAGCGCTGCGCGACCCGAAAATATTACGCCGAGGCGCGCGCCGCGCATTCCATCATCTCCGGGGTGATGAAGGCCGGGCTTACGCTCGGCGGCTACATCGATGCGACCGGAAAGCCCGTCCTGCGCGGCGAGGCGCGCGCGGGGTTTGCGCTGTGGACGCTCGACGCAAATGCGCAGCTCGTCGCCCTCGATGCGAAACCGGCGCATCCGCTCGCACCCGTGGTTTTCGTCCCTGTGAAAACCGCCGACCTTCTCGCCATTGCGCGCGGGTTTTACCTCGGAGAATTGCCCGCGGAAATGATGGAAAAAATCCCGCTCGTGGCACCAAAGCGATGAACCTTCAGACGTTTGAAATCGAATGGAAAGGGCGTGTGCTGGGGAGCTTTACCCTGACGGATATCCGGGCGCGTCTCGCCGCGGGCGAGATCAGCCGTCTCCACCGCGTCCAGGCCGGGGACGGCTGGCGTCCGGTCGGAGAATGGATCGATCAACTCGAATCGAACCAGCGCGGCGCTCGCGCAAACGAACAGGCGCAGCTGGAGCGAGAACTCAGCGCCCAGCGGAACCGCAATGCCGCGCTGGAGGACAGGCTTCAGCTCGCGGAGCGCCGGGCTGAACCGATGCCTGCGCCACCGGCTTATGGCGTTGCACCCAGCGCCGTCCCGCCGCCTTTTCATCACGGGGAGCTTCCGCAGATGAGCGGACTTGCCGTCGCCGCGCTGGTGTTCGGCATTTTGAGCGCCGTCCTTTTTTGCGCCTCCGTCGTGCTCATCTCGGAGCGGATGCCGCGCTGGCTGAGCCTGTGCGGCTGGGGGATCAGCCTCTCCACGGCTCTCGCCCTGCTCTATGGCCACATCGCG
Source organism: uncultured Verrucomicrobiae bacterium (assembly GCA_963769025.1). GTDB lineage: Bacteria > Verrucomicrobiota > Verrucomicrobiia > Chthoniobacterales > Chthoniobacteraceae > SXWH01. Next base: position 407,429 of record CAVYKI010000012.1, on the reverse strand, counting down.
CTGAGTGCGATGAAAAGGGATGACGCCATCGGGGGGCGAGGCCTTGCGCTTGCCGGGATTCTCATCGCGTACGCGATCCTCGCGGTGACGACCTTTTGCATAATCTACGCCACCCTCGATGACTACCGACCCTTCAACCGCTGAAGCAAATCCTCTCGCTCCCGAGCGATTTCAACTGCACTGGACGCGCCGCGATTTCGAGCAGCGCCTCGGCTTTCGCGGAGGTCGCTTCACCACGGCCAACAAGACGCTCGCGTTCCTCATCGGCGCGCTGCTGACGGTCGCATTTTACGGCATGATCGTGCTCGTCGCCCGGCAATGGCCGCAGGCGCGCTGGCTTACCGCCATGTTTCTGGAGCGGGGGATCTGCCCTTATCCGACCATGCTCTTTTTCTTTTGGGCGCTTTCGATCCTGTTTTTGAAAAAGCGCAAGCTGGGTCTCCAAATGTCGGCGCTCGATGTCGCTGCGCTGCCCCAGCAGCCCGAATTTGTCCTCACTCCCACCACTGCGCGCATCGTGCTCGACCGCATCCACACGCTCGTGGACAGCACGTCCCATTTTATCCTGCTGAACCGGATCGAACGCGCGCTCTCGAACCTCCACAACATCGGCCAGGTCGGCGACGTTGCGCAGATATTGAAAACGCAATCCGAGCACGATGAGGAGCAGGTCGCGTCGAGCTACACACTCGTTCAGGGGCTGACTTGGGCGATTCCGGTGCTCGGTTTCATTGGAACGGTCCTCGGCTTGAGCCAGGCGATCGCGGCGTTCAGCGGCACACTTCAGGCCGGGAACGACTTTTCACTGGTGAAGGAATCGCTCGGCAACGTGACCGCCGGTCTGGCCACGGCGTTTGAGACAACCCTCATCGCGCTTGTCGCCGCACTGATTATCCAACTGCGTTCGACGATGCTGCAAGCGCGCGAAAGCGAGTTTCTGGATGGGTGCAACGACTACTGCCACGCGCACGTTGCCTCAAAGTTGAGGCTGCGCGATCCCTCCTGAGTCATGCTCCGCCGGAAACTGCGTCAGACGGGATCGCCGATCAGCTTCTTTGCTTTTCAGGACATCATTACGGCTGTGAGCGGCATCCTGATCATCGTCACGCTATTGCTGTCCCTCAATCTTGGCTCCGCGAATCCGATGCTTGAGCAAGAGCGCGCAACCGTCGCCCAAGAAGCCCGCCTGGCGGCCTTGCTCGATGAACTCTCCACCGCCCGTCGCATGGCTGAGCGTGCCGCCGCTGTGCGCGGCGGGCAGGCAACCCCTGCCGAACTCGCCTCGCGCGCGGCGGGGTTGCGCGCCGATGCCAATGCGCTCGCTGGACGTAATGCCCGCATCCGTGCTGAGACGGCCGACATCCGTCCCGACGCTGGTGCGGGACAGCGTGCGGAGGTTTTTGCCCGGCTCAGCGCAGGCATGGAGCCGTGCCGTGCTGAAATCAAAAAATTGGAAGCCGCTGCCGCAGAGCGCGCCGCGGCAGCGCAAGCCGCCGCACGCGCAGCGGAACAGGCGCAGGCCGCCGTCCTCACAGAACAGCAGCGGCAGAATGTGCTGCGTCTCATCCCGGAGCCATCAGCCACCAACCGCGAACCGGTCATCGCGCAATTGGCTGCGCGGCGCTGGACACTCCAGCGGTTCGACACGCAGGACAAATCAGGTGGAAGCACCCTTGCCGAGTTTCGCACCGCCCTCGGCGGGCTGAGCGCGCAGAAGCAGTACGTCGTATTTTATGGCAAGCCATCCGCGACGGATGAGTTCGAGGCTTACGTGGATGCGGCGCGTAGTGCAGGCTTCGGGGTGGGCTACGATTTGGTCCCCGAGGAGACGGAAATCGAACTTCACACAAAATGAAAAGGCGCGCACTCGTCCCCGCGGATAGTCTCGAGCTCCTGCTCGACACGATGTGCAACACTTTCGGCGGAATCATCCTGATCGCCCTGCTTGTCGCGCTGTTGTCCCGCACCGGCGGCGCGTCGCCGGAGGCACCCGCCTCCCATGCGCTCTATTCCCAGCGCATCGCACTCGCCGAAGCCGAACTCGAGGCCCTCCGCAAACAAGCCGGGGCCTGGCCGGCTTCGGACAACGCTGCGCCGCTTGACGAGGTCGCCCTCGCAGCGGAAGCCCTCGCCGCTGCACGGGCCGATGCCGTGGCCGCGACCACTGATGCGGCGCAGCGCGCGGATGCCATCGCGGCAGGGGGTGGTGCCGCGTGGGCTGCGCTCGCGGAGGAACTTCGTTCGCTCGCGCGGTGCGAAGCGGAACTGCACAACCTCATCGCCGCCACCGAGGCCGAAACCGCGCGACTGCGTGGACGCGAGGCCGCATTGAACGCACAAGTGAAACAGCAACGCGAGGCGCAGACCGTGAAGCTCCGTTTTCCCAAGGAGCGCGCACGGACCCGCTCATCACTGCCTGTCATCTGCCAAAATGGTCGCATCTACCCAATTTATACCTCCTCCCGTAGTCTCGATCGCGTGAACATCCAGTGGCGGAGCGCAGGCGCCGATGCGGAGGAAAGCACGCCGTTGCCGGAGCGAGGCCTCCAACTGCCTGCCAATGGGGGCGGTTGGCGCGACCTTTTGCGCGCGATGAAGGCGGAAAACATGTATTTGGCCTTCTACGTGTATCCCGACAGCTACGAGGTTTTCCGTGCCGCAAAGGAATTGGCCATCGAATCGCAATTCGAGTTTGGAATTGAAGTGGTGAGGGCCGGAAGGAAACTCATCTGGGGATCGAGCGGCAGCAGCCCGCCGCCACTCTAAAAATAACGGGGCCATGCTGGGCTCCCCGCGAAAGGGATGCCGGCGGGGTTAGTCCAACCGTTGTCGCCAATCCAAACTGAAGTGCGAGCGCCAGATTTCCATTGAGATTGGGAGGAGAATGTTCGAAACGATAATCAGCGAGCGTAGGTGTTAATTCGTTGTCTAATTTCCTCCACCTTCACCGCTTTCCTTCTCCGCGAACCATGACCCCGAATCTCTCCCAATCCGCCACGACCGTCGCCGCATTCCTCGGCCTGAGCTTTGCCGCATTCGCGCAGGCTCCGGCGAAGGTGAACTACACGGATCACATCCTCCCGATTTTCCGCAACGCGTGCACGACCTGCCATAACCCCGACAAGAAGAAGGCGGGTCTCGACGTGACGACGTACCAGGCGACGATGGCGGGCAGCGAAAATGGTCCGGTCGTCAAGCCGGGCAATGCCGACGGCAGTCTGATCTACAAGGTCTGCAAGCCGGACGGCGACCCGAAGATGCCGCCCAAAGGCGACTCGCTTTCCGAGGCCGACATGGCGCTGCTGAAGGGCTGGATCGCCGGTTTCGCGCTGGAGAATGCGAACAGCAAGCCCGCGCAGGTGACGGCGAACAAGGTGGAGGCCGCCGTCGTCTCGCTCACGAAGCCCGAGGGTCCCGCACCGATGCCGGGCGATTTGCCGCAGGAGCCGTTTGTGCGTTCGCGCACGAGCAACGCCATCATCGCGATGGCCGCGAGCCCCTGGGCGCCGCTGGTCGCCATCGGCGGACAAAAGCAGGTGCTCCTTTACAACACGGAGACGCTCGAGCGGCTCGGCATCCTCTCTTACCCCGAGGGCTTTCCGAATGTGCTGCGCTTTTCGCGCAACGCGAAGCTCCTGATCGCCGGCGGCGGGCTCGGCGGGAAGACCGGCCAGGTGGTGATGTGGGACGTCACGACCGGCGAGCGCATCGGCGTGGTCGGCAACGAGGCGGACGCGGTGCTCGCGGCGGACATCAGCCCGGACCAGCAGTTCGTGGCGCTCGGCGGGCCGAACAAGCAGGTGAAAATTTACAACACGAAGGACGGCCGGCAGACGGGGCTGATCAAAAAGCACACCGAGTGGGTCACGGCTGTCGCATACAGCCCGGATGGGAAATTCCTCGCGACGGCGGATCGAAATGGCGGCGTGGAAGTGTGGGAGGCAGGCGCGGACCCGAAGCCGTTCAACACGCTGGCCGGCCACAAGGTCGCCTGCACCGCCCTGGCATTCATGCCCGGCGTGCTCGCGAGTGCGAGTGAGGATGGAAAGATCGCGCTTTGGAATGTGAAGGAAGGCACGGAAATCCGGAACTGGGCCGCGCACGCCGGCGGCGTGCTGTGGGTGGATTTCACGCCCGACGGCCGCATCGTGAGCTGCGGACGCGACAAGATCGCGAAGGTCTGGGACGCGGCTGGAAAACAGATCATCGCCACCGAGGCGCTCGGGGATCTCGCGTTGCGCTGCGCCTTGAACAGCGACCGCGTCATCGCGGCGGATTGGACGGGCGACGTTCGCGTGTATGCGATCGACGGGAAGAAGATCGGCAGCCTGAGTGCGAATCCCCAGGGCATCGCCGAGCAGCTCGCGGAGGCGGAGAAGACGCTCGCCGAGACGCAGGCAGCGCTGCCCGGCCTGCAAAAGGCCGTGGCCGACGCTGAGGCGCGGGTGAAGGCCGAACGCGAGGCTGCCGAGGCGAAGCGAAAGGCGGACCTTGCCGCCGCGGAGCAGCGCAAGATCGCGGCAGCGCAGGCCGTCGAAGCCGCCAAGGCGGCGCCGGCAAATGCCGAGAAGGCCGCCGAGGCGCTGAAGGCGCAGATTGCGAAGGCGCAGGATGCGCTCGCGGCCACGCGCAAGACGGCGACGGATCTCGAGACCGCAGCGGCATCCCGGCAGCGCGCCAATGCAGAGGCCGCGGCGAAGACTTCGCAAGAGGCGCATGACCGTGCAAAGGCCGAACTCGCAAAGCGCACCGAGGCGCGCACGAAAGCCGCAGCCGGCACGCCGGAATTTGCGAAGGCCGAGCAGGCAGTGAAGGAATTCGAACCGCAGGTCGCAAATGCCGAGAAGGCACTCGCCGACGCAAAGCGCGCCGTGGAAGCCGCCCCGGTCCCGCCGGCCCGCGAAAAGGTGGAGGCGGCAAAGGCCGCGGTCGCCACCGCGCAGAAGGCGATCGAGGACTTGCGCCAGCAGCATCAGAAGGCGATCGCCGCCGTGAGCACCTCGAGGAACGCCGCACCGAAGGCGATCGCGGATGCGCAGAAGGCCGTGGAGGCGATCGACGCCGACATCGCGAAACTTCAGCCCGGAAAGTATACGCCGTCGCCCGAGGCGGTGGCGAAGGTCGCGACGTTGCAGAAGGCGTTCGATGCAGCGAACGCACAGGTCGAGCCGCTCCGCGCGGCGCGCGCGAAGCTCAAGGACGGCACGCCGGAATTCGCAAGGGCGAGCACGGCTGTGCAGGCGAAGAAGGATGAAGCGACGAAAATCGAGACGGATCTGAACGCGGCAAAGGCGGCGTTGACCGCTCCGCAACCGACCGAGGCCGAGAAGGCCGTCGCAGCAGCGAAGACCGCGCTCGAGGCGGCGAACGGAAGGCTCACGGCTTCACAGGGCGGCGTCGCCCGGTGGAAACGTGCGCAGTTTTACCAGACGGTATTCAATGCGCGCCAGACGGTCGCTTCCAAGCAGGCGCAGCACGACGACCTTCTCGCCACGGCGAAGGACGCATTCCGGCAGGTCGAGCTTGCGAAGCAGGGAATCGTGAACGCGCAGAAGACCGTTGCCGACGGCCCGAAGGTGATTGCGGAAAAAGAGGCGCAATTTCAAAAGCTGAAGCAGGAGGCCGATGCCGCCGCGGCGGCGCTGGCCGCAGCGGAGAAGGCGGTCGCGGATCGCAAGGCGGGTCCGCCTGACGCGAAGACTGCCGAGGCGATGAATGCGGTCGCTGCGGAAGTCGCGGCGGCGGCGAAGAAAGTAGAGGCGGTCGAGGCGCAGCGGGTGAAGTTGAAACTTGAGCGCGATAAGGTCGTGAAAGGGACTCCGGAGTTTGCGAAGGCGGATGCGCCCTACCAGGCCATCAAAGCCGAGATCGAAAAGGCGCAGAACGCGCTCAGCGCCGCGAAGGCGAAGCAAATTGCGAAGCCTGCTGAAAACACCGTGCCGGAGGAACTGACCGAAGCGGTCAAGAAGGCCGACGTGGACGCCAAGCTTGCCTCCCGAAAACTCCCGGCCGCCGAAAAGGCTGTCGCCGCCGCGAAAAAGGAAGTCGAGGACGCGAAGAAGCAGGCCGTCGAACTCAAGGGCCGCATCGCGCAACTGGAGAAGGATGCCGCGAAGACGAAGGCCGCGGCGGAGAAGGCTGCGATCGGCAGTGCGAAGGAACTGCAGGCGGCGAAAGCCGAGGCGGAGCGGCTCCGCGCGCAATACGACGCGGCCAAGAAAGCGGCCAGCGCAGCGGCACCCACGCTTTCGAAGAACTGATCACCTTCCGAAGAAGGAACCGCGCGCCTTTCGCAGGCGCCTAGGCCACCGCGCTGAGGCGCTGCTCCATCCGTGCCGGCAGCGAGATCTCGAAGGTGGTCTCGCCCGCGCGGCCGCGATGCTGGACCGTGCCGCCGAATTGCTGCGCGCATCCGAGCGCAACCGAGAGCCCGAGCCCGGCGACCTGGGACTTTTTCTTGGTCGAGTAAAACGGCTCAAAAATCCGCCCTGCTTCTGCCGCCGGGATGCCCCGGCCGTCGTCGATAATCTCGATTTTCAGCCACTGCCCGGCCTGCGGTTGGCCGGCGATCGGGAAGAGTTCGGGCTGTGCGGGGCCGTCGTTGGCGGACACGCGGATGAGGACGCGTGTCTTCGCCGCCTCGCACGCGTTGCGGACGAGCTCCAGGATGGCGAGCTTCAGGCGCGAGGAATCGACCCGCACGTGCGGCAGGGTGGGCGGACATTCCACGGCGATCGCGATCTCCGGCGTGCGCAGGCGATCGAGTGAGGGCGCGAGCTGGCGGAAAAAATCATCGGGGTCGGTATCGCGGGGATTGGAGGAAGCCGGACGGGTGATGGCATTGATGCGCTCCATCAGGTCCGTCGCTTCGCGGGCCCCCGCGCGGATCCGGGTGAGCCCATCCTGCATCACCGGGTCGAGCTTCTGCTCGTCCATGAGCAGGCCGAGATACCCATGGAACAGGGAAAGGATGTTGTTCATTCGGTGAGCCAGACCACGCACGAGTTGGTCTTGGAATTCGGAGAAAACGAGTGTCATCGGGTTGAGCTGGATGCCGTTCATAGCAGCCCCTGTGCGCGGTCTGGCTCTGCGGGGACTTTCGTTCCGCGCGCGTAAAATTAATCTTCGGATGGCACGGATGTTCGCATCTGGGAAGTGACCTCACCCGCCGTCATGGTGCGGAGGATGCCGTCCGGGAGGCGGAGCAGGAGGTTTCCGTCTGCATCGAGGCTCTCGGCGCGGCCCTCGAAGGTGGCGGCCGGCGCGTCGAGGCGGATCCATTTCCCGAGGATCGAGCTGCGGCGCGCGGCCTCGGCGAGGATGGAGTCAAAGGCGGTCTCCAAGGCGGGCATGCGTGCGGCGAGTTCCGTGACGATCCCCGCGGCGAGCGCGCTCCGGTCCAGCGTGCGGCCCGTGCTCTGGCGGAGCGAGGCGGCGCGGTCGGCGAGTTCCGCGGGCAGTGCTTCCTGGTTCACATTCACCCCGATGCCGACGACGGCGAACATGCCTTGCGCCATGTCGCTGGAGCATTCCGTGAGAATGCCGGCGACCTTTTTGCCGCCGACGAGCACGTCGTTCGGCCATTTCACCTGCGCAGTCAGGCCGGTGGCGCGCTCGATCGCGGCGGCAACGCAGACGCCGGCCCATGTCGTGAGCCGCACCCACAGCGGCGTGGCGAACGCGGGCCGCAGCAGCAGCGAAAACCACAGCCCGGCGTGCGGCGCGGATTCCCAGCGGCGGCCGAAGCGCCCGCGCCCGGCGGTCTGCCGTTCGGCGAAGACGAGCAAGCCCGCCCGCGTGGCCTTCGCGGCCGAGGCGCGAGGCGACGTCGTTCGTCGAGGCGGTTTCCTCGAAGGTGAGAATCTCCCGGGCCATCGGGCAGTCTCCGATGCGCGCGAGGAGATCGTCGGCGATGAGCCGGTCTGGTGAAGCCAGCAGGCGGCAGCCGATGCCGGGCCTTTCCTCGATGTCAAAGCCCGCGCCGCGCAGCCTGCCGAGGGCCGTCTCGATTTCCCCGCGCGGCACGCCGAGCGCGTCCGCGAAGTCGCCCGCGGGCAGATGCACCGCGGTGCCGCGGAGTTCGCGGAGGAGGCGTGCGTCGAGCGTCAGCACGCGGAGCCTCCGGTTCGAGGACGGTTCATGCCCCGAGGAGTTCGAGCGAAAAATCCGCCGCGGGCGCGGAGTGGGTGAGCGCGCCGACGCTGATGAAATCCACGCCGGTCGCCGCGATGGCGTTGACGGTTTCGAGCGTCACGCCGCCGCTCGCCTCGAGCTTTACCGGGCGGTCGCCGCGGAGCGCCACGGCCTCGGCGAGCTGCGCGGTGGTCATGTTGTCGAGCAGGATGACATCGACGCCTTCCAGCTTCAGAAAATCGCGCACCTGGTCGAGCCGGTCGGCTTCGAGTTCGACGCGGACGCCGGGCTGCTGGCGGCGGAAAAGGCTCACGTTCGCCTGCAATTCGCCGGGCGCCTTGCCTGCGGCGGCGAGGTGGTTGTCCTTCACCATCACCATGTCGAAAAGCCCGAAGCGGTGGTTCGTGCCGCCGCCCGCGACGGACCGCGGCCTTTTCCAGCGCGCGCAGGCCGGGAGTGGTCTTGCGCGTGTCGAGGATCCCGGCGCGGTGCGGCTTCACGGCGTCCACAAATTGCCGCGTGAGCGTGGCGACGCCGCTGAGGTGCTGGAGGAAATTCAGCGCGGTGCGTTCCGCCGTGAGGATGCTGCGCAGCGGGCCGCTGATCTCGAACGCGGTGTCGCCGGCCTGCAGTGCGTCGCCGTCCTTGCGCAGGGCGCCGATGTCGAGCGAGACATCCACCAGCGCGAATGCGCGCACCGCGGTGTCGACCCCGGCGAGCACGCACGCCTCCTTTGCAAAAATGCGCGCCCTTCCCTCCCTCGCGGCATCGACGAAAAACGCGCACGTGAGGTCGCCGGCGCCGATGTCCTCCGCCAGCGCGAACGCGATCGGATCGGGCCCGGTCTGGGTCTTGAATGTCGGGGTCGGGATGGGGTCGGGCATGGGGTGCTATGGGTGTTCCGCGTGTTCTCCGGCCCGCCACACGCTGTGACCGCGGACGAATGTCTCGAGCATGGCATGCGGTCCTCCGCGGTAGATGCAAAGCGCGAGCATGTCGTCCGGCGTGAGGTCTTCGAGCTTCGTTTCGGCTCCTCCATAGGGGAGCAGCGCGGAGATGTCCATCACGGTCAGGTCCGCTTCCTTTCCCGACTTCGAGGCTGCCGATGACCCCCCCTTTTCCGAGCGCCTCCGCCGCGCCCTGCGTGGCGAGGTGCAGGGCCTGCGCGGGCGTGGGGACGGCGACATCCGGCTCGTAAAAGCTGCGCGCCTTCTGGCTCTCGATGGCGCTGCGCATCACCTGCCAGAGGTTCAGCTCCGGCCCGGCGGCCACGTCGGTGCCGAGGCCGATCCGGATGTCCGCCGCCAGATGCTCGCCGAGCGGCATGATTCCGCTGGAGAGGTAAAGGTTCGCCGTCGGGCAATGCGCGATGGAAGTGCCGGTCTCCGCGATGCGCGGCGCGTTCGCGCGGGGAAAGGTGGATGCAGTGCCCGAGGATCGTCCGCGGCCCGAGCAGGCCGGCCTTTTCATAGACGTCGGTGTAGTCCGCCGACTTCGGAAACAGATGCCGCACGCGTTCGCATTCCTCGCGGTTCTCGGCGAGGTGCGTCTGGATGTGGCAGCCGAATTCCCGCGCCATCTCGCCGGCCGCGCGCATGAGCCGCTCGCTGCACGCGAGGGCAAAGCGCGGGCTGAATGCGTATTCCAGCAGCCCGTCCGCCTCGCCGTGCCATTTGCGGCAGAGCCGCTCGCTCTCCTGCAGCGTGACGCTGAGGATTTTGCGCGCCTGGAGCGTCCCGTAGGTGCCCACGTCCATCATCGTCTGGCCCATGATGACGCGCAGCCCGGACCCGGCTGCCGCGTGGAATGCCGCGTCGCACGAGTCCTCGTAAATCGCCGTATAGACCGCCGCGGTCGTCGTGCCGTGGCGGGCCAGCTCGCCGAAAAACGCCTTCGCCTCGCGGTCGGCGACCGCGCCGGTGAAGCCGCGCTCCCTCGGGAAAATCTGCTGGTGCAGCCATTCGAGCAGCTGCCCGCGGCCGCGCGCGACCACGGGGTATTGCGGCAGGTGCGTATGCAGATCGATGAGCCCGGGAAAAATGACGGCGCGGTCGGACTGCTGCCAGTGGATGGGCTGCGGGCGGTGCTTCCGGCCGATGAACTGGTAGCTGCCCACCTCGAGGATCCGCCCTTCCGCGATGACCACCGCCCCGTCCCGCCACGACCGCAGTTTGCCGTATTCCGGCGCGTCGATGACGCAGCCGCGGAGGCCGAGCAGCGGGGTTTGGGAATTCATCAGGGGGCGTGGACGCTAGCGGCGGGAGGGCAAAAGCTCAAAGTTCAAAATTGAAAGCGATGGAAATGGACCGCCGGGCGCCACGCCCGTTTCCCCCTAAAAAATGCCGGGCCGCCCGCGGACTCCCACCGGAGTTCCGTCGAGCGGCCCGAACCACCCTAACACTGTAACGGTAGGTATGACCACGGCCCGCGCCCGACGTTCAAAAGATTTCCAAAATTCTTTCTACTTCGTTTCGAGCGCCAATTCCGCGGCGCCGATGATCCCCGCGTCGTTCCCCAGCTTGGCCGGGACCACGCGCAATTCCTCGTGGAAAATCCCGCTCGTCCGCTCGCAAATCGTCCGCCGGATCGGCGCGATGATCGTCTCCCCCGCTGCTGCGATTCCGCCGCCGATGACGATCGTGTCCGGGTTCAGCAGCCAGACGCCGTCCGCGAGTCCCGCACCGATGTCCGTGCCGATGGCATCCCAGAGGGCGATGGCGATGTGGTCGCCTTTGCCGGCCAGTGCGGCGAGGTCGGCGGGCGTGCATTTTTCCAAGGGCCGCTGCTGGCCGGAAGCCGTGTAGAGGCGTTCGGCGCGCTCGGCGATCTGGCGGTTGCCCACGTAGGTCTCGAGGTCGCCGGGCGTGCCATAGACGCCGCGCGGCCCGTGCGAATCGATGCTCATGTGCCCGATCTCCCCCGCGGCCAGCCGCGAGCCGCGGTAGAGCCGGCCGTCGAGGATCAGCCCGCCGCCGACGCCCGTGCCGAGTGTCACGCAGATGGCGTTGCGCGCGCCCTTTGCCGCGCCGTGGATGAATTCCCCGTACGCCATCGCATTCGCATCGTTCTCGATGGCCGAGCGCAGGCCCGTCTTTTCGCGCAGCAGCGCGACGAGCGGCACCTCGTGCCAGCCCTCCACATTCGTGAGCTCATGGACGATGCCCTTGACGCTGTCCACAAAGCCCGGCAGCCCGATCCCGATCGCCTCGATCTCCGGGTGCGCCTTCCGCATCGCCGCGATGACGCGCAGCAGCTCGGCGATGATGGCGTCGCTCGTGTTGTGCTTCGTCGTGTCGATGACTTCGCCGCGCTCCAGGACCGCGCCGTCGCGCACGACCGCCGACTTGATGGTGGTCCCGCCGAAATCGATCCCTATCGCTTTTGCTGAAGTGGCCATGCTCTTGGAAATTTCAGCGCGCACCGTGCGGGGCCGCGCGAAAAAGTCAACCGCGCGCCGCCCTCGCGCGCACGGTCGGCCGGGTCCCGGGGGTGCCTTTGGACTGCGCCAGTCCTCCGGCGCTTTTCCATCCGCGTGCCCAAAGCGGCAGGGGACTGCCGCGGTCCAAAAGCGGGCGCCTGCAATCGCGGCCTATTCGAAGCGCAGCACGCACCAGCCGAAATCCAGCACGCGCGGCGCGCCGGGCGCGGGCAAGAATTCCGGCACGAGCCGGAAGCACGTCGTCCGCCGGTCCTGCTTGTTGGCGCACGGCTCGATGAGCCCCGCGGTGCGCAGCCACACGAGATGCTTGCTCGCGGCCATGCGCGATTTTCCGACCACCTTGCCGAGTTCCGTCGCCGAATGCGGCCCCCCATCGATGAGGATGCCGAGCATGCGGAACCGCGCCGGTTCGCCGATGACGGGGAGCAACTGGTCCGGGGTGAAACGCGGGCGCAGCGGGCCGGGTGCGTCAGTCGCGCCCTGCGTGGCGGCGTCCGGGTCAGGCGAGAGGGGTCGGGATTCATGCAGAGAAGGAAAACGCCGGGGAAAGTGCCATTTTCAGGGCAAAAGGCAACGTTTCCGTGGGCGAAAGGGCCGCATTTCGCAGACCTGCAAGGGGCTCCCGGCTGGAGCGGACGGGGGTTTGCAGGATTGGATACGCCACGATTGGCTCACAGATTATGATGCAGAGCGGATGGGTTTGCAAGACTGTCGCGCAAATGGCTCACGATCTATGCAGAGCTGAAAGCGCTACCGTCTGCGGCAGCGTACGATGATTCGGACCTGCGAGAAATCCCCGATCCAGTGAAGCGCACAATGTATGCAGAGCTGAAAGCGCTACCATTGCGGCACACCACGATGCATTCCGTTCTGAATGCGCTACCATTGCGGCACCGAATGCGCTATTTAAAGCGAAAGCGCTACCATCGGCTCACAGGATGACCTTGGCAACTCCGCAGATGACCCCGCTCCCGCCCCGGAAGCCCTCTGCAGACCCGCAGACCGCCCCCTTTTCGCCACGGAAACTCTTTCAAAATTCGCAGCCTGCTCCCGACTCGCCGGGATGTCCCTTCGCAAATCTGTCGGCCCCGCCCGCGTTTGCATTTGCTCGGCGGAAGCCGCATTCCGCGCTCGCGATCCGCGGGGCGGCGGGGTTATCACCTTCGCCATGCGCACCTCCCTCCTCGCCTCCGCGTTCCTCGCACTCGCAGCATCCACTTTCGCCGGGAACTGGCCCGCGTGGCGCGGCCCGAATGCGGACGGCACGACGCCGGAGACGGATCTGCCGCTGAAATTCAGCGCGACCGAGGGCGTGAAGTGGAAGGTGGAACTGCCCGAGCGCGGGAACAGCACGCCGATCGTGTGGGACGGGAAGATTTTCCTCACCCAGGCCGTCGGCACGAAGCGCACGCTGATGTGCCTCGACCGCAAGGACGGCAGGACGCTCTGGCAGGCCGGCCCCGAGTGGACCGGCGAGGACGTGACGCACAAGACGAACCCGTACTGCAGCAGTTCGCCCGCGACGGATGGGGAGCGCGTGGTGGCGTGGTTCGGCAGCGCGGGGCTGTGGTGCTGGTCGCTCGATGGCAAGGAGCAGTGGCACATTGATCTCGGCCCGCAGAAACACATCTGGGGCTACGCCGCCTCGCCCGTGCTGCACGGCGACCTGTGCATCCTGAATTTCGGCCCCGGCGAGCGGAGCTTCATCGTCGCCGTGGACAAGAAGACGGGGAAGGAAGTGTGGCGCTTCAATGTGCCGCCGCCCGCGGTGATGGAAGGGCCCGGCCAGCAGCCGGGCTACGGCGGATCGTGGAATACGGGGAGCATCGTGAAGATCGGCGACCGCGAGGAGTTCATCCTCTCGCTGCCCGGTGCGGTCTTCAGCATCGATCCGAAGACGGGCAAGGCACTGTGGCACTGCAACGGGCTGAACCCGCTGGCGTATTGCGAGCCGGTGACCGGCAGTGGCGTGATCGCGGGCTTCGGCGGCTTCAGCGGCATCAGCATCGGGCTCAAGGTCGGCGGCAGCGGGGACATCACCGAAAAGAACCGGCTCTGGCAGGAAAGGAAAAACCCGCAGCGCATCGGCAGCCACATCACCGATGGCAAACACGCGTGGCTCGTCGGCGAGCCGGGCATCATCCAGTGCATCGAGCTGGCGACCGGAAAGGATCTCTGGAAGGAGCGCATGGAGACGCCCGCGGGCCGCGCAAACACGTGGAGTTCGCTCGTGCGCAGCGGCGACCGCATCTACGCCGTCACGCAGAATTCCGACGTGGTGGTCTTTCGGGCGTCGCCCGAAAAATACGAGCAGCTCGCCGTGAACTCCGTCGGCGACGGCCTCACCAACAGCTCGCTCGCCGTGAGCGACGGCCAGCTTTTCCTCCGCACGCACCGGCACCTGTGGTGCATCGGGAAGTGATCGCGCTCAGGCCTTCGCGCCGGCGGGAGCGGGGTCGGCGAGGAAGGGGCTCCGGGAAAATTTCTCCTGGGCGTAGCGGTAGAGCACGCAGTCGTCCGCGTGGAAGTCGCGCAGCTCGCCCGCGGTCGCGTCGCTGAGCTTCACGGGGACCTCCGCGGTGCTCACATTGATCCGCGGAACCTCCGGATCCGTCGGGAGGGGGAGCCCAAGTGCGGCGCAGCATCCGCGGACGGAGAGCGCGAGATTTTCCTGCAGCCCGATGAAGGTGAAGGCGCCCGGGGAGAGCCCGAAAAAATATTGGGAATAGAAATTCCGCATCTCGGCGCTGAAGGCGAAATCCTCGAAGGACCAATTCTCCGCCTGCATCTTCCTCCAGACGTAATGATGCGAATGGTCGCCCGCGCACAAGTAGCGGTAGTGGGAGCGAAGCCGTTCGAGCGGCTCCCGCAGGATGGTGACGAGGCGGGTGTCGCCGGCGCCGGCCGCGCCGAGGTATTTGACGGGGAAGAAATGGCCGATCACGATCTTGTCCTCCGGCGCCTGCGCGGGATGGAGCAGGCTTTGCAGCAGCGCGTCATTCCTCTGCGGGCGGGGAATCTTGAAAAACGAATCGCCGTAATCCTGATGAAAGAGATCCGGTGAGTCCTTCATCAGCATCTCGCGCACGGAGGACCCGGCGCATTTTGGCATGTGTAGAAACAGGCGTTTCATGTTTTCTCGCGTAGCGGCTGAGCGTCGCTTTCCGCCCCCCGATGCCAAGGATTTTGTGGCAGCGGTGCCTGCGTGGCGGTCCGGGCCGCGATCGCCGGCGGGATGAAAAGCGGGGCGGGGCTTGAAGTGGGCAGGGGGATGTGAACACTGCGCGCCTCCGTCCCGCGACATTCCCACGCCACACCCCTGCCATCCATGTCCCACTGGTGCAAACTCGCCATCCTCACCGACGAAGTCTCACAGGAACTCGACGAAGTGCTTCGCTTCGCCAAGGAGTTCAAGCTCGACGGCATCGAAGTCCGCAGCCTCTTCGGCCGCGCGTTCAAGGATCTCACCTTTGAAGACCTCACGACCATCGCGAAGACGGCGCGCGACGCCGGGCTCGCGATCGCGGGCGCCGCTTCGCCGGTCTTCAAGTGCAACCTGGACGCGCCGGATGAAATCGCGGCGCACGTGGAGCTGTTCAAGCATTCCGTCGAGGCCGCGCACGTGCTCGGCACGGACATCGTGCGGGTGTTCGCATTTCTCCGCCGCTCGCACCCCGCGACGAGCGACGACCTGAAGCGCGCCGCGTCGCATTTTCCCAAGCTGCTCGACATCGTGCGCGGCACGAACATCCGCATCGGGATCGAAAACGAGTCGAGCTGCATCGTCGGCAACGGCGCGGAGACCGCGGAATTCTGGAAGCACCTGCCCGCGTCGCCGCAGTTCGGAGTCGTGTGGGATCCGTGCAACTGCATCTATCTCGAAGGCACGAACGATCCCATCCGCGACGACTTCCCCGCGGTCGCGGAGCACGTCATGCATGTCCACATCAAGGACGCCGCGCGCGACGGCGCGAAGCCCGCGCTGAAATGCTGCGAACTCGGCAAGGGGTCGATCGATTTCCCCGGCCACATCCGCGATCTCAAGAAGCGCGGTTACAACGGCTGGATCTCGCTCGAAACCCACTGGCGCAGCATCCCGCTCGATGATGACATCCAGCACCTCCCCGCCGGCTATTCCTTTTCCGCAAATGCCGAGCCCGCGAGCCGCATCTGCATGGCGACGCTGCAGCGCTGGGTCGCGGAGGCGTGAGCGGGCGGTGTGGGTCGGAACGGTGGCTGGTGACTGGTGGAGAGCGACCGGTTGCCGTGCCGCTGCTCCGCGCGCGGTCTCGCGATTTGCGCTCGCAACGAAGTCACCATTCACCATTCACTAGCCGCCAGTCAGATCCGCAGAGCACGCAACCCTCACCCTTTCACTCAAATCATGTCAGCAACAGTCCGCTTCGCACTCGTCGGCACCGGCAACATCTCCGGCATTCACGCGCAGGCCATCAGCGAAATCCCCGGCGCGCAGCTCACCGCCGCGTACTCCGTCGCAGGCCTTGAGCCCTTTTGCGCAAAGTGGGGCATCGCCGCTGCCGCATCGCTCGATGAGCTTTTTGCGCGCAAGGACGTGGACGCGGTGTGCATCACCACGCCGAGCGGTTCGCACGGCGAGCCCGCCATCGCCGCGCTGAAGGCCGGCAAGCACGTGCTCTGCGAGAAGCCGATGGAGATCACGGTGGAGAAGATTGACGCCATCATCGCCGCGTCGAAGGCGAGCGGCACGATCCTCGCGGCCGTTTTCCAGAGCCGCTTCGGCGAAGGCGCGCGCACGGTGAAGCGCGCCGTGGACGCCGGCCGCCTCGGCCGCCTCACCATGGCGAGCGCGTATGTGAAGTGGTGGCGCACGCAGGCCTACTACGACAGCGCAGGCTGGCGCGGCACTTGGGAGATGGACGGCGGCGGCGCGCTGATGAACCAGGGCGTCCATGCGATTGATTTGCTCACGTGGTTCGTCGGCGTCCCTGTCGAGGTGAAGGCGAACATCGCCACGCTCGCCCACGAGCGCATCGCCGTCGAGGACACCGCGGTCGCCACGCTGCGCTTTGCGAATGGCGCGCTCGGCGTGGTCGAGGGCGCGACGAGCACCTACCCCGGCTGGAACAAGCGCATCGAGCTGAGCGGCGACAAGGGCTCCATCATCATCGAGGACGACGCCATCAAGTTTTGGGAATTCGAGAAACCCGAGCCCGGCGACGAGGAGATCCGCAAAGGGAGCAGCACTTCCGCCATCGGCGGCGGAGTCGCGAACCCGATGGCCATCAGCACCGAGGGCCACCGCCTTCAGCTCGAGGACCTCTGCAACGCCATCCGCGAGAAACGCCAGCCCGCCGTCCCCGGCAGCGACGCCCGCAACGCCGTCGCGACCATCTGCGCAATCTACGAGGCCGCGAAGACGGGCAAGACGGTGCAGGTGAAGTAGGGCCGCACGCATTTTGCGCGGGCAATCCCGCGGTGCGGTGCTATTTCCACCACTGTGAAAACCCCGCGCTTCCCCCTCGCTGCGTTCCTCTGTCTCGCCACCCTGTCCGCGCACGCTGCGCCGGATCCCGCCGCCGCGAAAATCCTCGCGGACTCCGGGGTGAAAGGCGGCATCGTCGTGCAGCTCGGCATCGGCGACGGCTCGCTCACGGCGGCGCTGCGGGCGAACGACAGCTACCAGGTGCAGGGCCTCGACACGGACGCGGCGCGCGTGGCGAAGGCGCGCGAGGCGATTTTTGCGAAGGGCGCGTACGGGCCGGTGAGCGTGGATACGTTCGACGGCAAGCTGCTGCCCTACATCGACAACCTCGTGAACCTCATCGTCGCCGACGATCTCGGCGGCGTGCCGATGGCGGAAGTGGAGCGCGTGCTCGTGCCGAATGGCGTGGCGCTCATCGCGGCGGGAAGAAGACGATCAAGACGAAGTCCGCAGCGCTCGATGAGTGGACGCACTATTACTACGACGCGAAGGGCAACGCGGTCTCGAAGGACACGCAGGTCGGGCCGCCGGAGCGGCTGCAGTGGGTCGGCAGTCCGCGCTGGTCGCGGCATCACGACCGCATGTCGTCGCTGAGCGCGCAGGTCACGAGCGGCGGGCGGCTTTACTACATCATGGATGAAGGCTCGCGCATCTCGATCCTGCTGCCGTCGAAGTGGAACCTGATCGCGCGCGATGCCTTCAACGGCATCGTGCTGTGGAAGAAGCCCATCGAGAAGTGGAGCGAGCACATGTGGCCGCTGAAGTCCGGCCCGACGCAGCTCACGCGCCGGCTCGTCGCGGACGGCGATCGCATCTTCGTCACGATGGGCATCGGCGAGCCGATCAGCGTGATCGACGGCGCGACCGGCAAGGTGATCCGCACTTTTCCGGAGACAAAGGGCGCGGAGGAAATCCTGCACGTGGGCGGCGTCATCTACGCGCTCGTGAATCCCGCGGACTGGGCGCTGAAGGATTTCGCGCCGAAGCTCCAGAGCGATCAGGAGCGCGTCGCGCAGGAGTACGAGTGGGACAAAAAGCCGCGCACGCTCATGGCCGTGGATGCGAACACCGGCGCGGTGCTCTGGAAAAAGGAGCAGACGAAAGTCACGCCGATCACGCTCTCCGACCGACGGCAAGCGCGTGGTCTTTTACGATGGCGAGCAGCTCGTCTGCCTCGACCCGAAGACCGGCGCGCAGAAGTGGGCCAGCGGTCCCGCGGCGAAGCGCACGCTGCTCGAATACAACTTCGGTCCGCGCGTGCTCCTCACCGGCGAGACGGTGCTCTACGCGGGCGGCGACGGCTCCGAGAAGGGCCTCGACGCGGAGACCGGCAAGGAGCTGTGGAAGGCGCCGCATGAAAAATCCGGCTACCGTTCGCCGGAGGATCTCATCGTCGCCGGCGGGCTCGTGTGGAATGCGGGCACGACGCAGGGCAATCAGACCGGCGAATTCATCGGCCGCGATCCGCGCACCGGCGAGGTGAAGAAGCAGTTCACGCCCGGATGTGCCGGACGGCACCTATTGGTTCCATCACCGCTGCTACATCGCGAAGGCGACGGAGAAATTCATCATCCCGTCGCGCACCGGCATCGAGTACGTGGACATCGAGAAGAAGCACTGGGACCTCAACCACTGGGTGCGCGGCGCGTGCCTCTACGGCGTGCTTCCGGCGAACGGCCTCACCTACGCCGGTCCGCACAATTGCGCGTGCTACCCCGAGGCGAAGCTCGACGGACTCAACGCGCTCTCCGCGGCGACTTCGCCATTTCCGAAGACCGCGCCGCGACGAGCAGCGCCTCGAACACGGCCCCGCGTGGGGCCAGCCGATCGAGGAGAAAGCCGCCGATGCCGGCGACTGGCCGACGTATCGCCACGACGCCGCGCGCAGCGGCGCGAGCGACCAGCCGCTCGTCGAAGGATCTCGGCAAGGCGTGGGAGACAAATCTCGGCGGCCGCTCAGCGCGATGACCATCGCGGACGGCCGCGCCTACGTCTCGCAGGTCGATGCGCACACGCTCCACGCGCTCGACGCGGCGACCGGCAAAGCCGCTGTGGCATTTCATCGCCGGCGCGCGCATTGATTCGCCGCCGACGATGTGGAAGGGCCGCGTCCTCTTCGGCGGCAAGGACGGCTGGGTGTATTGCCTGCGCGCGACCGACGGCGCGCTCATCTGGCGTTTCCAGGGCGCGCCGAATTCACGCCGGCACGGCGCCTTCGAGCAGATCGAGAGCGCGTGGCCCGTCCACGGCAGCGTGCTCGTGGAAAATGACACCGTGAGCTGCGTCGCGGGACGCTCCGTGTTTCTCGATGGCGGCCTCCGTTTCCTCCGCCTCGACGCGGCGACCGGGAAGAAACTCGTCGAGGTCGTCTACGACGACAAGGATCCCGAGACGGGCGGCGACTTCCAGGACCGGCACAAGACGCTGCAGATGCCCGTGGGCCTGAACGACATTCTCTCCAGCGACGGCAAGGTGATGTATCTGCGCTCGCAGAAAATCCTGCGCCGACGGCAACCGCATCGAGATCGGCCCGATCAGCGCGAATGCCGCCGAGCAGGGCGGCGCGCAGAAGGGCGACGGGCGGCATCTGTTCGCGCCGATGGGATTCCTCGACGACTCGTGGTTCCACCGCAGCTACTGGGTCTACGGCAAGAATTTCGCGGGCGGACACAACGGCTATTTCCAGGCCGGCAAGTACACGCCCGAGGGCCGCATCCTCGTCCACGACGACAAGAACGTGTACGGCTACGCGCGCATGCCGCAGTATTACAAGTGGACGACCACGATGGAGCATCAGCTCTTCTCGGCGTCGAAGGAGGCGCCGGATGTGGAGGTGGATGCCGCGAGCGCCGGCGGCGGGAAGAAAAAGCAGGCCGGAAGAAACGCCGCGCCCGCAGGCAAGGCAGGCGATCCGAGTGTGAAGTTCGACGGTGAGAAAATCGCGATCGCGGGCAAACCGATCACCGTCGAGGCGTGGATTCTGCCCGATGGCCCGGATGGCGTCATCTGCCAGCAGGGCGGCGGACTCATGGGCTACGCGCTCGCGCTCGAAGGAGGACGCCCGGCATTTTCCGTACGCGCGAACCAGCAGACCGGCACCGCGCAATCCGCGCGCGCGCTCGATCAGGGCTGGCATCACATCGCGGGCGTGCTCACCGCGGAGAAAAAAGTGCAGCTCTACGTGGACGGCCAGCTCGCCGCCGAGGCGAAGGCGCCCGGCTTCATCCCGGGCGCACCGAAGCAGGGTCTCTCCATCGGCACGGCAGGCGGATCGCTCGTGAGCGAATACGGCAAGGACGCGCCCTACACCGGCATGCTCGATCAGTTCGCGATCTGGCGGCAAGCGCGCTCACCGTCGGCGAAATCATCGAGCACGCGAACGGCGCGAATTTCATCGCAGCGCGGCAACGGCGCGCTCCTCGCGTGCAGCTTCGACAACGGCAACGCGAAAGACGACGCGGGCGGCGTGCTCCTCGGCGCGATGAGCGGAGTCGAGACCGGCAAGGGCAAGCTCGGCGCGGCGCTGTGGTTCCGCAAAGCGGGCGGCGCACCGAGCAT
The DNA here is from genome assembly GCA_963769025.1 of uncultured Verrucomicrobiae bacterium. Lineage (GTDB taxonomy): Bacteria > Verrucomicrobiota > Verrucomicrobiia > Chthoniobacterales > Chthoniobacteraceae > SXWH01. The sequence continues at coordinate 386,835 of CAVYKI010000012.1, read as the reverse complement.
CCTCGCCGGCGCGTCCGCGAAGCCCGCCGCTCCGGGCGCCGCCAGGCCCGCGGGTCCGGCAAAGGGCAGCTTCGTCGAACACCAGTGGAACCAGCAGTCGCCCGTCTTCGCCCGCGCGATGTGCATGGCGAAGGACACGATTTTCGTGAGCGGCCCGCCCGACATGATCGACGAGGAATACGCCTTCGAGCGCATGTCGAAAAAGGATCCCGCCGTGTACAAGGAACTCGCCGCGCAGGACGACGCGCTCGAGGGAAAGAGCGGCGGCAGCGTGCTCGCGATGAACACCGCGAAGGGCGACATCGGCGCCGAGGTGAAGCTCGAAAGCCCGCCCGTGTGGGACGGCATGGCCGTCGCGCAAGGCCGCCTCTACGTCGCAAGTGTCGATGGCAAAGTGACGTGTTACGGGCGAAAGTAGCCTGATGCTCCTCCGCGCACTGCTTCTCCTCGCAGCGGCCCTTTCCGCCATCCCGGCGCGTGCATGCTCGATCCCGGTCTTCCGCTACGCGCTCGACCGCTGGCAGGCGGATCCGTTCGCGCTGGAGATCTCCGCGACCGACGCGAAGGACGAGGCGGTCGCGCGATTCCTGCGCAATCTCACCGACTCCACGCCGCTAAATCTCGCGCCGTCGCGCTCGGATGCGGAAGGGCTCTCGCGCCTCACATTCCCGCACGCCGCGCCCGACGCCACGCCTGCGTGGTCAGGCAAGCTCGATGGCGCGGCGCTCTCGCACGATCACCGATTCCCCGGCGCGTGCGGAGATCGTGCCGCGCATCCTCGCGGGCGAATGCGGCGTGTGGGTGCTCGTCGAGAGCGGCCAGCGCGAGGCTGATGATCGCTGCGGCGTCCGCGCTGGAAAAGCGGCTGCGCTATCTCGAACAGGTCGCGCAGATTCCGCAAATCGATCCCAACGACCCGACGAGCAAACTCGGTCCCGGTCCCGCGCTCGCGCGTCAAATTCTCCCTGCTGCGAATCAAGCGCGACGACGTGGCCGAGCAGATCTTTCATCGTCGATGCTCGCCGGGCCGAACCACGGCATGTGAAAACGCGAACGGCCCGTGGCTCGCGCTGGTTTTCGGCCGCGGCCGCGCGCTCGGTGCGTGGCCGGCGGAGGGTTTTGGCGACGAGCAGATCGACGAGGCGTGCCTCTTCCTCCTCGGCGCATGCTCGTGCGAGGTGAAGCGGATGAATCCCGGCTGGGATCTGGTGGTGAACGCGGACTGGAACGAATCGCTGCGCGCGATGGGCTTTCCCGCCGTCACCATCCGTCACATTGCAAAAGCCGGCGGGTGCCGTGCCGGATCTGGAAACACCAATGCCGGACGCTCCGAAGCCCGAGGTGCCGACGCCTGAGGCAGTATCCATCGCGCGCGGTCGCTACGCCGGTTCCTGTTCAGGAAAACGGACTTTCCCCCGCTGCCATCGCCGCCGCTGTCCTGCTTGTGCTTGGCAGCGGGCTGGCATGGCGCACACTCCGCCCGAAGCCATGAGGAAGCTCGCCGCCATTTTGATTCTGCTCGCCCTGCTGCTCGGTGGCGTTGCGCTTTACCAGCATCGCTCGGCGTCGCGCCAAGGCGCGGCGACGCTCACGGTGTATTGCGCCGCCGGGTTGAAGAAGCCCGTCGAGGCGGTTGCGCAGCAATACCAGCGCGAGATCGGGCGTCGAAGTGCGCCTGCAATACGGCGGCAGCGGCACGCTGCTCAGCCAGCTCCGCGTGGCGAAGCAGGGCGACCTCTTCATCGCCGCCGACGATGGCATCGGTGGCGGACGCGCAAAAGTCCGGCGTGATTCGCGAAGTCCTCCCGCTCGCCAAGCAGAAGCCGGTCATCGGCGTGCGCGCCGGCAATCCGAAGAACATCCGCACCGTCGCCGATCTCCTGCGCGACGACGTGAAAGTCGCGCTCGCGAATCCCGAGGCGGCCAGCATCTCGCGCGTCGCGCGCACGGTGCTCGGCGAGACGTGGACGAAGCTCGCCGCGCACGCCGCCGTGATGAAGCCGACCGTCACGGAGATCGCCGCCGACCTTGCGCTCGGCACCGTGGATGCGGCGATCGTCTGGGACTCGATCGTCGGACAGTTCAAGGTCGAGGCCATCGAAGTGCCGGAACTTTCCGCGCGCAGCGAAAATGCCTCGGCGACCGTGCTCGAATTTTTCGCACGCAGCCCGCGGCCGCGCTGCATTTCGCCCGCTATCTCGCCGCGCCGGAAAAGGGCGGCGCGATTTTCAAGGCGAACGGCTTCACGCCCGCAGGCGGCGACACGTGGGCCGACAAGCCCGAGCTGATCCTCTACAGCGGCGGCGTGAACCGCCCCGCGATCGAGGGGTTGCTGAAGCAGTTCGCGGATCGCGAAGGCGTGACCGTCACCACCGTCTTCAACGGCTGCGGCATCCTCTGCGCCTCGATGAAAACGATGGGCGGCAGCGACAATCCGAAATTTCCCGACGCCTACTTTGCGTGCGACCTGTGCTTCGTCCCGCCGGTCGCCGACATGTTTCCCGAAGCCGTCATCCTCACCGCAGACGGACATCGGCATCGTCGTGAAAAAGGGCAATCCGCGCGGCGTGAAGACGCTCGCCGATCTCGCGCAGCCGAGCCTGAAAGTGGGCCTGTGCAACGCAGAGCAGAGCACGCTCGGCTACATGACGCGCGGCATGCTCAAGTCCTCTGGCCTCAACGACAGCGTGCGCAAAAACGTCGTCGTCGAGACGCCGACCGCCGACCTGCTCGTCACCCAGATGCGCGCCGGCGCGCTCGAAGCAGCCATCGTCTATCGCGTGAACGTGCTGGCCGCCGCGGGCGAGCATCTCGACTTCCTGCCGATCCAGCACGAGGGAGCGAAGGCCGTGCAGCCGTTCTCGGTGCGCAGCCGACTCGCCGAACGCGCAACTCGGCCACCGCCTGCTCGCCTTTCTGAAGGCCAACCGCGCGGAGTTTGAGCAGGCCGGCTTCGAGTGGCGTGGCGAAGCGGCGATCCCGAGCAAGGACATCAAGGTGCCCGACTGGCTGAAGGACAAATGAGCGCACCGCGCGCGTGGCTCACTCCATTCTGGATCGGGCTCGCGCTCGTCGCCGGCCTGTATCTCGCCTTCCTCGTCGCGCTGCTCGGCGCGACGGCGACCTACACCTCGCCGCGGCAGATCTGGGAAGTCGCTCGGCACGCGCGGAGATCCGCTATTCGATCGTCCTCAGCCTCGTCACCTGCACCGCTCTCGCGCTGCTCGCGCTGCTCGCTCGCGGTGCCGGTCGGCTACCTGCTTTCGCGCGGGCGCTTCGCCGGCAAGGCGTTGCTCGATGCCGCGCTCGACATTCCGATCGTCCTGCCGCCGATGGTCGTCGGCCTTTGCCTGCTCATCTTTTTCCAGACGCCGCGCGGGCAAGTTGATCGAGCGCGTCGATCCCGTTCACCTACACCGTCGCCGGCGTGGTGCTCGCGCAGTTCGTCATCGGCGCCGCCTTCGCCGTGCGGACGATGCGCGGCGTCTTCGATCATCTCTCCGCGCGACCGGAGGATGTGGCGATGACGCTCGGCTGCTCGCGCGGGCAGGCCGTGTGGATGGTCACGCTGCCCGCGGCGCGGCGCGGGATGTTCGCCGCGTTCAGCATCGCGTGGGCGCGCAGCCTCGGGGAGTTCGGGCCGATTCTCGTCTTCGCCGGCGCCACGCGGATGAAGACCGAGGTGCTGCCGACCAGTGTCTTTCTCGAGCTCAGCGTCGGCCGGCTCGAAGCCGCCGTCGCCGTCAGCCTGCTCATGGTCGCTGCTCGCGCTCGTCGTGCTCGTGGCAGTGCGGCTCGTGGGGGAAAAGTTATGAGGAACGCGGAATGCGGAACGCGGAACGCGGAACGGTGCAAGTGCGCCGAAGCCGCGCCGTTTCTTTCCGCGTTCCGCGTTCGGCATTCCGCGTTCGCATGATTCAGCTCGACTCCATCGCCTGGCGTGCCGGCGACATTCCGCCTGGAAAATGTCTGCTTCACCGTGCCCGCGGGGAGCTATGCCGTGCTCATGGGCCGCACGGGCTGCGGCAAGACCACGCTGCTCGAAATCATCTGCGGCCTGCGCACGCCGCGCTCGGGACGCGTGATCATCGGCGACCGCGATGTGACGCACGAACTCCCCGCCGCGCGCGGTGTCGGCTACGTGCCGCAGGATGGCGCGCTGTTTCCCACCTTGACCGTGCGCGAGCAGCTCGGCTTCGCGCTGCGCCTGCGCCGCCGTCCCGCCGACTGAAATCGCGACGCGCGTCGACCAACTCGCGGACGAGCTCGGCGTCACCGCATCTCCTCGACCGCCGCCCGCAGCGCCTCTCCGGTGGCGAACGCCAGCGCGTCGCCCTCGGACGCGCGCTCGCTGCGAAGCCGCAAGTCCTCCTCCTCGACGAACCGCTCTCCGCGCTCGACGAGGAACTCCGCGACGACCTCGCCGCACTGCTCAAGCGCGTGCAGCGCGAGCACGGCATCACCGCGCTGCACATCACGCACAGCCGCGCGGAGGCCGCGGCGCTGGCGGATGTCGTCTTCCGTCTCGACGGCGGACGCATCTGCGAGGTGCCTGTCACGTCCGGCGAGTTTGACGGTTCCGAATCCCTGCGGGCGCCGCAGCCATGAGCGATCTGACGCCGGAAGAGCGCGCCATCTACGAGTGGCAGATGTGGATTCCCGGTTTCGGCGAGGAAGGTCAGCGCAAACTCAAGGGCGCGTCGGTGCTCATCTCGCGCGTCGGCGGGTTGGGCGGCGTCGTCGCGTACCAGCTCGCGGCGGCGGGCATCGGCAGGCTCGTGCTGGCGATGGGAGGGAAAGTGAAGCCGAGCGATCTTCACCGGCACCTGCAGCAGTCGCACGATCGCATCGGCGAGCCGCGGCTGCCCGGCAGTGGTGAAGCGCCTGCGGGAGCTGAACCCGCGCGTGGAGATCGTCGCGGTGGAGGAAAATGTGAGCGGGGATAATGCGGACGGGCTCGTCGCGCAGGCGGATGTGGTCGTCGATGCCGCGCCGCTTTTCGCCGAACGCTACGCGCTGAACGCCGCCGCCGTGCGCGCGGGAAAGCCGATGGTCGAGTGCGCGATGTTCGCGATGGAGGCGCACATCACGACGATCCTCCCCGGGCGCACGCCGTGTCTGCGCTGCCTCACGCCAGAGCCGCCGCCGGAATGGAAGCGGCAATTTCCCGTGCTCGGCGCGGTGTCGGGCACGGTGGGCTGCCTCGGCGCGATCGAGGTCGTGAAGCTGCTCACCGGCATCGGCGAACCGCTCGCCGGGACGCTGCTGGCGATGGACCTCGGTTCGATGCAATTCCGCCGGCTGAAGGTCGCGCGGCGCGAGGACTGTCCGGTCTGCGGTGGCGCGTGATCCGCGCGGGCCTAGAACTGGAAGCGGAAGCCGGCGGAGATGCTGTGCGAGCTGTAGTTCGTGCGGCCGATTTCGCCATCGTAATAGACGAAGGTCGCGCAACGTGGCGTCCAGAGGATGCTGACGCCGGCGCCCACGAGCAGACTGTCGCGGCCGATATCGGCTCCGGTGACGGTGAACGGATTGCCGCCGAGGGTCGCGAAGCGTGAGGTGACGGAGTAGGCGCTGTCGCCGAACTCATGCTGCCAGGCGAGCTTGACCTCCGGGCGGACGGTGACGCCGCCGACTTTGGCGTCGTAGGTCGCACGAATGCCGAGCGAGGTGCGGGTGGACTCCGAGGTCTGGCCATTGACGGTGAGCGGGGCGAATGCGCCGGTCTCCGTGAAGCCATCCATGCGCACGTTCGTGTATTGGAAGGTGGCCGTCGGCCCGATGGTCAGCGCTCCGACTTTCCAGTCGTATCCGGTCGCGAGGAGGAGGTTGATTTCCGAGCCGTCGGGACTGGCGGTGGCCGCGGTGTTGTTCGGCGTGGTGCGGCGGGTCTTGTAGCTGTTGAGACCGCCGGTGACGGCCGCATCCACATGGAAGTTCCGGTCGAAGTAAGTGCCATAGACGCCGAGGCGGCCGCCGTCGGTGTCGATATTGCCGCCGTTTACGAGGCTTGAGTTCGTGTTCACGTAGCCGAAGTCGAGGCCGAGGGCGAATTTGTCGGTGACGCGGTAATCCACGCCGCCGGTGACGCCGCCGGTCTGCAGGTCGAAGCCGGCTGCATTGGCCGTGCTGCCCACGCGCGTCCACTCACCGGAGCCGGTGAGGAACATTCCCCAGCGATCCTGCGTCGGCGGGGCGATCTCCTTGCTGCGCGCTCCGGTCGGGCCGCTCATGCCGCCGCTGTAGCTGGGGCCGCTGCCTGCGGCCGCGAGCGTGGATGCGGAAGGCGTCGAACTCTGGCTGCGGAGCGAATCCAAATGGCTGAGGAGATTTGAACTGTGGACGTTAGCGAGCGAGATGCTGGCCGCGGGGATGGCGGTCAATTCCTCGGGTGCGATCTTGTCGAGGTTGCTCGGCAGCGTACTCAGCGACTGCGTGTCGAGGAAGTTCAGTTCCTGGAAGATGCCGGTCTTGTAGTTGATGGCCGCGGCGACGCTGTCGAGCGCGGCAGCCGTCCGGATCTGGTTCGGCGTAAAGCCCAACCGGCCCGCCAGCGCGAGAAAGGATCCCTGCATCGGCTCGAGGGTGACGGTCGTCGGATAGAGGTTCACCGTCGGCACGAGCAGCGGGTTGTTGCTGAATGCTTCAAGGCCCGTGACGTTCGATCCCGGCACCACGGTGCCGAGGGCGGTGCCGCCTGCGACTCCGGCCGCGGCGACGATGAGGTGGATCTTGTCGCCGGGGGCGAGGATGTAGCCATTCAGTTGCGTCAGCGCAAAGATGCCGCCGCCGGTGCTCGCCGTGCCGGTGGTCCTGAGCTGGTCGTGCAGCACGCCGGGCGAGGTACCGCCGACGTTCACTGCAAATGTGCCGCCGCTGAAGAGGATGTTGCCGGCGCCGATGTCCACCGCGAGCGGGCCGCCCGTGGTGCGCAGCGTGCCGCCCGTCATCGTGAAGTTCCCCGAGCCGAGCGCCTTCACATTGCCCGCCTGCAGAGTGCCGGCGTTGAGCGTTGTGGGGCTCGTGTAAGTGTTCGCGCCGGTCAGCGTCAGCGTGCCGCCGGTGTTCTTGGTCACCTGGCCATTGCCCATGTTGCTGTCGGAGATGACGCCGCTGAAGATGCCCGCGCCCACGGTGAGGGATCCCGCTGCGCCGCCCGCGTTGTCGTCGAGCGCCAGCGTGCCGTTGCCGAGCAAGGTGCCGATCGTCTCAGTGTGCCCCTGCAGGAGGAAGCCGGCCGGATTCATGGCTCCCGCGATGCCGGTGCTGTTCACCGTCACCGTGGACGTGTCCGCGATCTGCTCGTCGCGATCGAAGATGAGCGCCCCGCCGATATCGATCTGCACATTGCCCGCGATCGCATTGACGCCGTCGGCTTTCGCCAGATGGAGGGCTGCGTTATTCTGGATCGTGGTCAGGCCGGTGTAGGTGTTCGGGGTCATGCCCTCGAAGAAGAAGCTGTTGAAGCCCGGCGGCATCACCGCGTCCGCGAGGGTCAGCGCGAAGGCTCCGCCGATTGCTCCGCCGAAATGCGTGTTCGAGCCGTCGTTCTGGCTCGTAATGGTGCGATCGCCGGTGAGGTTGACATCGCCGTTCAGGAACAGATTGCCGCCCACCGGCGGCGCGACGAAGAAATCCGCCTGCGCCTCGATCGGATTGGAGATCACCTGGCCATCGACATGCGTGCCCAAGGTCACGCCGGGGACGAGAACATTGATCAAGCCTGTGCCGAGCGCCTGGTTCGTCGGCCCGGCGGGGCTCACATTGGCGAAGAGGCTGCCGCCGCTCAGGATGGTGCCTGCCGAGATAGCCGTGTTGTCACCGTCAGTTCCAGTGAGCCGGGGCCGACCTTCTGCAAGTCATTCCCGGCCCATCCATGAGCCCGGTGAGCGTCGTCGTCACCATTGCGTCCACGTTGATGTTGCCGATCGCGCGGGAAGATTCACCGGCCGGCCAGACGAGAACGTGGCGGTCGTCTGAAGGGTTCCGTTATTCGCGAGCGAGAGCGGCGCGAGCGGGTCGCCGAGGTTGTTGTCCGCGCTCACGGCCACGGTCGCCTGACCGTCCACCGACAAGCCGCCGGTCAGGCCGCTGTTGTCAGCGGTCAATGTGAGCGTCCCCAACCCGGCGACGCTGTCGGTCACGGTGAGCACTCCGGCCCCGGAGACCTGGCCATTGAGCGTGGAATTTTGGCCGAATACGTCGATCTTGCCACCCAAGGGGTTGACGGTGACGGCCCGCGTGCCGGCGAACATGATGCCCGCCAGTGTTTGCAGCGTGGCGTTATTGTCGAAAGTGATGCCGCCGGCCGTATTGCCGAGGTTGCCATCGCTCGAGATGGCGAGCGTCCCGCCATTGATCGTGGTGCCGCCCATGTAGATGTTTGCGCCGGTCAGCGTGAGTTTGCCCGCGCCCGCCTTGATGAGCCCGTTGGGGCCGTCGATCGTGCCGTTGACGATCGCCCCTGCCGCGTTGTCGACCTTGATCGTGTCGGACGCCCCGCCGAACGTCAGGTCCGCGTTGACGGTCACGAGGCCCGCCCCGGCCTGCACGTCGATGCCCGTCCCGACACCGCCCGCGATGGTCAGCGTGAAGGGTCCGCCGGCGTTGATCGTCACGGCCGCCGGATCGTAAATCCTCAGGCTGCGGATCGTGAAGTCCGCCCCGAGCGTGGTGTTCTGGTTCGATCGGCTCCCGACGCTGAGAAAGTCACATCCGAAAGCGCACTCGGAGTCGCGAGGATGGGCGTCATCCCGTCGGGATCGGCGGTCCAATTCGGGGACATCGGCGTGCCGATGGTGTTCCACATGCTGTCCGTCGCGCCTTTCCAATAGAAGGAACTCTGGTCGCCCCGGATGTTCAGGCCCCAGCTGTCGATGGTCATGACCGATCCGCCGGAGAGGTCCGCCACGAAGAGCGTCCAGTCGCCCATGGCGCTCAGGCCGTTGAAGGAACTGAGGAATGTCGTGCGAGGAGTCGCGCCCGTGACCACATCCGGGTTGATGTTCCGCGCGTCCGGCTGCCACACGCCGCTGAGCGGGACTCATGGGGGCGGGCATGGTCCACGGTCTGGTAAAAGTGGATGTCCCCGTTCATCGCGATGTCGCTGAAGATCACGTTGAACCCCGAGTCGCCGTAGCCAAAGTCTGTCGTAGCGTCGGTGGAACCCACGCGGTTCAGCAGCACGGTGAATCCCGTGCCGCCGGGCGTCACGTGCCGCAGGTAGGCGTAAAGATCGCCGTTGAACCCGCCTAAGGGATCGCCCGTGATGTTCAGGTTCACGGTCAGGCCCGTGATCACGTTGATGCCCGAGCCCGGGTTCTGCACATTCGCATAGCCGGTCGGATTGCCGTCGGGGATCGTCACGCCTCCCAGGTTGAACGTGAACGATTCATCCGCGGCTGCGGGATGCGTGATCAGGCTCATGGCGAGCAGTGCGACGGGGAACAGTGAACTCAGGATGGGTTTCTTCATAGCGATGGGTTGGGTGACAGGCTCTTTCTCGGCGGTGATTGGTGGTGATGTTCTTTACGGCACGTAAGGATAGACGAGCCTATAGAAGCCGCTGGCGGAGGCGTGGGGCGGGGGGCCGTCCACGTAGTGGCCGGCGCCGTATTGGTCCACGGTGACGGGGCCGATGGTGGTCCACGACGGGTCGGAAAGCATGACCTTGAACTGCAGCCCGTAGGTGCGGTTGGGGATGCCGGAGAAGTCAATGGCCACGGAGCCGTCTGGCTGCATGGTGAGCTTGGTGATGTTCTGCGAAGGCGCGTTGTCCACCTTGATGCCGATGACCACGGTGCCCACGGTCTGCGAGCCGTGGTTGTCCTGCACGGTGTAGCTGAACCCGAGCTCGGGGTTCTGGTCCACGCCTGGCGTGCCCAGCCCGGTCGGCTTGTAGAAGACGAAGCCGCCCGACACCGACACGGTCCCGTGCGCGGGGGCCGTGGGAGTGCCGACGCTCACGAAGGAAACCGTGTCGCCCGGATCCGGGTCGGAAGTCTGCGCCATGATGGTGGCGATCGGGATCTTGATGCTCTGCGTGGGGTAACGCTCGACCGACACCGGGTTGGCGACCGGCGGCGTGTTGGTGATGATGACCACGTCGTTGCCCGTGTCGCCGAGGTAGGTGATGCGGGCGTTGATGGCCACGCCGAGGAACGGGTTGATGGTCTGCCCTTCCGGCAGCCCGCTGAAGGTGCCGGTGATGGCGTCCGCGTCGTCGTTGGTGATGATCTGGAACATCTGCCCGGTCACGGGCATGAAGCCGCCCTTGGCCGCCGTGGTGAGCGTCGCCCCGGCGGTGATGCTGAGCGTGCCGGTGATGGTGATTTTCTCGATGTCCGCCGCCGTCGGCCCGATGTCCGAGGCAAACCCGCCGCTGGCGGCAAAGGTCGTGTCGCGCGCCAGGGCGAGCGTCCGGTAGTTCGCCGGGCTGATGGCCGCGCTGATGCCGATCGGCCCGCTCTGCGCGTCGCCGATCTGCACCGTGCCGGCGGTGATCACATCCAGCTCGCCATCGGTGAGGCCGAGGGTCGAGGCGCTGTCCGCCGCCCCGAGGTCAACGAGCTGGGCGAGCGTCTTCGGCTTGAGGGTCACGGTGTTCGCGCCCGCCTCGATCGTCACGCCGCTGGTGCTGATGTCGATCGTGTCGGCGATGACGGTGATGGTGCCTGTGCCGGTCGTCTGCACCTTCGAGCCGACAGCCACTGCATTCGAGAGCCTGAAGCCGCTGCTCACCGCCGTGCCGTCGGTGACCGTGCCGGTGATGGAGATGTTGCCATCGACCGCGGTGACCGCGGAGACGTTTTCCATGTGGAAGCCGTGACTGGCGTTGACGCCATTGCCGCCGCCGCCCGTGCCAATGAGGGTGACTTTCGCCGTGCCGGTCCCCGTGACTGCGGCGGAGTCGGACACCTGCATGCCGTGATTGAACTGCGTGCTCGCGGCACCGCCGCCGGTGCCGGTCACGGCGACATCGCCGCCACCCGAGGTAATCGCCGAACCCGTCCCGAAGACGAACACGCCGATATTGACGCTCCCGGTCCCCACGAGGTTGCCTCCGTTTCCAATGACGGTGACGGTCCCCGCGCCGCCCGCGAGGATCTGCGAGTTGTTTCGGACGACGACCCCGTGGTTTTCGTTCTGGTTGGTATCGCCGCCGCCCGTGCCGGTGACCGAGACATTGCTGCCCGCCGAGGTGATCTGGGAATTCGGTCCCGCAAGAAATACGCCCGCGTGAGCTCCCCCGGGCCCCGATCCGCCGCGGCCGTTGACCGTGGTCGTCCCTGCGGTGCCACCGCTGAGCAAAGCGCCGTTCAGAACCGAAACGCCCTCCCGCATGGAGGCGGAATCTCCGCCCTTGCCGAGGACAGTCACCACGCCCGCGCCGGTGCTGCGGACGATGGCGCCATTGATCTCGACGCCCTTGAAAACGCCCGTCGCTGAGGTCGCCTGCTGGTTGGCCTCCAGCGTGAGCCCGCCATCCTCCGTCTCAAAGCTCGAGCCCGAGGCGAATGCGATGTTCCTGCTCACCTTCGCCGTGATGGCGCCAGTGGTGGAGGTCAGGATGTTGGCGTTCATCGCGACATTCAGCCGGTCCGTGCCCGGCGTCGCGTTGTCGTTCTGCAGATCGAGGTCGAGGCTCGCACCCGCGAGGAACATGATGTCGCCATTGAGGTTCACCGTGTCATCCCCAGTGCCGCCATGGATGGTGAGACCGGGCATCGCGACCGTGAAGGCACCCACATCGATCGTGTCATCGCCGCCCGCCGCATTGACCGTGATCTGCGTGACCCCAGTGAGCGAAAGCGCCCCCGACCCGCCGGTGAGGAGCGTCCCATCCACATCAAACGTGCGCCCGGCGACGTCGAACTGGATGTTGCCGGCACTCGGTTCGGAAATCGCGAGCGTGTCGCTATTGCCGCCGACGTCGGTGACGACAATTTGGTTGCCCGTCGTGGTGACCGTGTAGGTGACGGCCTCGACGATTTTGATGTCCTTGTTCGCGCCGAGGGAGCCGGCGGCACCGGGAGCGGCGAGGGTGAGCGTGGCATTGTTGCCCGCGGCGTCCTTGATGGTGCCGCCATTGAGCGCGAGCGCCGCGGCGCTCACGTAGTCGAGATCGCCGGAGGCATCGCCCGTCTGGACGGTGTAGTTGAACGTGAGCGTGGCCGTGCCGCTGCCGCTGGCATAGCTGACGACGCGGTCGGTGGCTCCGGTTTCCAGCGTGAGCTGCGGGGTGCCGCCCGCAGTGTCCACAATCACCGCTTCGGAGAAGGTCACGGTGACCGGGATCACATTGCCGGGGACGTAGGAGCCGTTCGCGACGGTGGACGTGACATTGGTCACCGTGGGAACGATGCCGTCGATCACGATGTCCTTGTTGGCACCGAGCGATCCGGCGGCTCCGGGCGCGGCAAGCGTGAGCGTGGCATCGTTGCCCGCGGTGTCCTTGATGGTGCCGCCATTGAGGGCAAGCGCGGTGGTGCTCACGTAGTCGAGATCCGCGGAGGCATCGCCCGCCTGGACGGTGTAGTTGAAGGTCAGCGTGGCGCTGCCGCTGCCGCTCGCATAGTTGACGACGCGGTCCACGGTGCCCGTTTCGAGCGTGAGTTGCGGGGTGCCGGTCACGGTCACGGCCTCGGAGAGGGTCACGGTGACCGGGATGATCGCGCCGATGGCGTAGCTGCCGTTGGCGCTGGTGGAGGTGACGTTGGTCACCGTGGGCGCGACGCCGTCGATCACGATGTCCTTGTTCGCGCCGAGCGAAGTCGCGGCGCCGGGAGCGGCAAGGGTGAGGGTTGCGTCGTTGGTTGCGGCGTCCTTGATGGTGCCGCCATTGAGCGCGAGCGCAGTCGTGCTCTGATAGTCGAGATCCGCGGAGGCATCGCCCGCCTGGACGGTGTAGTTGAAGGTCAGCGTGGCGCTGCCGCTGCCGCTGGCGTAGTTGATGACGCGGTCCACGGCGCCCGTTTCGAGCGTGAGCTGCGGGGTGCCGGTCACGGTCACGGCCTCGGAGAAGGTCACGGTCACCGGGATGAGAGCACCGACGGCGTAAGCACCGTTGGCGCTCGTGGAAGAGACGCCGCTCACCGTCGGCGCGGTGGTATCGATCACGATGTCCTTGTTGGCCCCGAGCGAGCCGGCCGCTCCCGGAGCGGGCAGCGTGAGGACCGCGTCCGTGCCAGTGCCGTTCTTGATCGTCCCCCCATTGAGCGCGAGCGCCGTGGTGCCCACGTAATCGAGATCGGCGGAGGTGTCGCCCGCCTGGACCGTGTAGTTGAACGTGAGCGTCGCGGTGCCGGTGCCGCTGGCGTAGTTGAGCACGCGGTCGGTGACGCCGGTTTCCAGCGTGAGCTGCGGCGTGCCGGTCACATTCACGGGACTCGAGAACGTCACGGTGACGGGGATGAGAGTGCCCGCGGGGTAGCTGCCGTTGGCGCTCGTGGAGGAGACGGCGGTCACTGTGGGGGCTGTGCCGTCCACCACCAGGTTCTTGTTGAACCCAAGGGATCCGGCCGCTCCCGGAGAAGCCAAGGTGAGCGTGGCGTTGTTGCCCGCGGCGTCCTTGATGCTCCCGCCGTTGAGCGCGAGGGCGGTGGTGCTGATGTAGTCGAGATCAGCGGAGAGATCGCCCGTCTGGACGGTGTAGTTGAACGTCAGCGTGGTGGTGCCGCTTCCGCTGGCGTAGCCCACGGTGCGGTCGGTGGCCCCGGTCTCGAGCGTGATCTGCGGGGTGCCGCCTGCCGTGTCCACGATGACCGCTTCGGAGAAGGTCACCGTGATCGGGATGAGGGCGCCGAGGGTGTAGGTGCCGTTGGCGTTCGTGGACGTGACGTTAGTCACCGTCGGAGCCACGCCGTCGATGACGATGGCCTTGTTGGCCCCGAGGGAGCCCGCGGCACCCGGCGCCGCGAGGGTGAGGGTGGCGTCATTGAGCGCCGCGTCCCGGATGGTGCCGCCATTGAGCGCGAGCGCGGTGGTGCTGATGTAGTCGAGATCGGCGGAGACATCGCCGGACTGGACGGTGTAGTTGAAGGTCAGCGTGGTGGTGCCGCTGCCGCTGGCGTAGTTCACGACCTGGTCGGTGGCGCCCGTTTCCAGCGTGAGCTGCGGGGTGCCGGTCACGGTTACGGCTTCGCTAAACGTCACCGTGACGGGGATGACATTGCCGACGAACATAGGTGCCATCCGCACTGGTCGAAGTGACGTTCGTCACCGTCGGCGCGGTCGTGTCGATCACGATGGCCTTGTTGGCGCCGAGCGAGCCGGCCGCCGCCGGGGCGGGAAGGGTGAGGATCGCGTCGTTGCCCGGGGCATCCATGATGGTGCCGCCATTGAACGCGAGCGCGCCGGTGCCGGTATAATCCAGATCGGCGGAGGTGTCTCCGGCCTGCACGGTGTAGCTGAAGGTCAGCGTGTTGGACCCGCTGCCGCTGGAGTAGTTCACGACGCGGTCGGTCGCCCCGGTTTCCAGCGTGAGCTGCGGGGTGCCGGTCACGGTCACCGCACTTGTGAAGGTCACTGTCACCGGGATGATGGCCGCGACCGTGTAGCTGCCATTAGCGGCCGTGGAAGTGACGTTGGTCACCTTCGGCGGCGGGGCGAGGAGCGTCACCGTCGGGTCCGCCGCGCCGCCGGGCAAGGTGGTATCATCCGTGAGCACATTGGCGAAATTGGTGCCGCTCACCGTGCCCTGGCTGCTCGTCTGCATGGTCGTATCCGGGGTGATCGGCGTTTCCACCTGCACGTTGTAGGTGATGATCACGCTCTTCCCCGGAGGCAGCGTGCCGACGGTGATCGGGTTCAGCGGGGCGACGAGGAAGTGCGAGACGCCATGGTCATGCGGGTGCGCGCCGACGGCCTGGCCGGTGGCAGGGAGGCGGCGTTCGCCCTTGGTGAGCTGGCCAAACATGATGCTCTCGCGGTCCTGCGCGAGGTAGGAATCCTCGAGGCCCAGCGCGTGGCCGAACTCGTGGAGGATCGTGGTGAGCAAATCAATGCGCCCGGCGGGTGCGCTCGCGGGATCGGTGTAGCGGCGCGTCGGGGAGACGATCGTGCCGAAGAGCGCGTCGCTCTCCGGGCTGGCGTCCATGTGCCAGCCGTGGCCGCCGGCGTTGTTGTCCACGCGGATGCGGTGGCCCGCCGCCTCGCCGAGATACCAGCCCGGCAGATCGGCGACTTCAAAGGTGACTTCGCGCAGCAGCGCGGCCTGCTCCTTCGTCAATCCCGTCGCCTCCCAGCGCGCCATCGCCGCGGACACGACGCCATCGAGCTGCGCCTGCGTGAGCACGGCGGGAGCGGCGGGGGCCTGCGTCAGCGTATCGCCCGCAACGCCGTTTGTGGTCTGCCCGCCCAACTTCGCAAGCGGCCCCGAAATGTCTGCGGCCGCAATCGAAAGCGCGGTGCCGTGGGCCTTCTCGATGCCGCCCGGCGCAAAAAGGAGCGGCGCCGCGACGACCGGCAGCGTGGGTGTGGTGTTTGAGAGCGTGATGGTGCCACTCGTCACGACGGCGGGCGGGTTGGTCGTATCGACCCCGGCGCCACCACGGTTGCCGTTGTCCTGGAGGACCAATTGCGGCGTCGCGCCCGCCGAGCCGTTGCGGAACAGGTTGAACGTGGAGCCGGCATTGTTGTTCAGTCGGAAACCACGGGGCGACTGGATATTCTGGAGGAACAAGTTGATGATGTCGCTCGGGTTGGCGGTCGTTTGAGCGTAGAAGGATTCCGGGAAGCCGGAAGCGGGGTCATTGAGCGGCAGTGGCGTGGCCTCATTCTGCATCGTGAGGTCGAGCCGGCCGCCATTTCGTGCCTGGATGTAAAGCGGGACATACGGCGATTGGAACGCCGCCCCGAGGTCGTCGGTCGGGCCACCCACAGGACCATCGATGTAGGTGTTGCCCGTGAACTGCACCAGCGCGGTCACCGCACCCGGTGCCGCATTGCCATCGGCCCTGATTTCGACGGGCGCATCCCACGCCAGCGAGAAGGTGTTGTTGCGGACGATGTATTCAGAAGTCCCCCGTTCGGCCAGGATGGTAAGCTGGCCGAGACCGCCGTCGGCGTGCATCACCTCGGTTAGTGTGTTGCGCGAGAAGATGGACTCAAAATTGCCCGTGCCGCGCGCCCGCAACAGCACGCCGCCCTGCGGGAAGTCGAAGACCATGCTCCCCGGCAAGGTCCCCGGCGAGGAGTGGTCGGTGACGGTGAACGTGTTGCGCGAGATGACCGTGTTGAGATTGCCCGTCGAAGTGTTCTCGGCGATGACGCGGATCGAGGCGAGGGCGTTGTTCGTGAAGATATTGCCGAGCGCCCCACTGGCTTCGGCGGGATCGCCGATGCGGATGGCGGAGGAGAGCGAGCCGACCTGCAGGATGTCGATGCCGAAGAGGCCGACGCGCTTCAACGCCTCGCTCGGCATCTCCTTGTTGACCTCGAGGAAGCTGCTGCCCTGCACCGTCATGTCGAGCGTGCCGCTCGTGTCGGTCTGGATGTTGAGCCCATGGCCGACGCGCTGGAAGAGGCTGCCGGTGATGGACACGGTCCCCCGGAGCCCCAGGATGTGGACGGCGCCCTCATCGGTGGCATCCGCCCGGTTCACCACGCTGAAGCGGTTCGTGTCCTCGAAGGTGGAATTGATGATGGTCAGCCCGTTGAAGACGGTCGCCAAGCCGGTCGCGAACAGCGTTCCATTGATGCCGCTGTCGCTGATGCGGCGGATCGTGACGTTGTTCAAGGTGAGGCCGCCATCCACCTGCTGGCCGTGGATCGCGTCCACGCCGCTGCGGCTGTCGCTGGCGGTCGCCGCGTCGTTCGGGTGCGTGATGTCCTCGATGATCATGTTTTGGAGCGTCACCAGCCCGTCAGTGTTATCGAGGCGGATGGCGTCGATCCCGCTGATGTTCTCGATCGTGCCACCCGTGCCCGCCGTCGTGCCCGTGCCGGTGACCGTAAAGAAGCCCGCGCCCGTATTCGCGAGGCTGACCGCGAGATTGGTCCCTCCGTTCTTGTTGATGCTGCGGAAGGTGAGCCCGCCCGCGCCGATGGTTGTGTTCGTCACATTGAGCGCCGCGGCCGTAGTGGTCGTGATCGTGTTGACGATGGTCGTGTTGTTCTGCGTGGCCGTCACCGTGCCGCCGTTGGTCGCAGTGAATGCCACGTTCGCGCCGGTGGTGAGGCTCATGCCGCCGGTGAAGTTGATGGTCGCGCCGGTGTTCGTGTCGAGGCCGATGCCCGTGCTGCCGGCGGTGTCGGTGATCAGGCCGCCGAAAGTGATGGTGCCGGCGGTCTTGTTGAGGACGAGGACGGAGCGTAGGGTGCTGTTTGTAATCGTGCCGCCGTAGCTGATGCTCCCGGTGCCGCCGTTGATGGTGAAGTCGTCGCCAGTGAGAGCGCTCAGCGACCCGGCAGTGATGGTCAGTGATCCGCCGATGCTGGTCAGGAACACCCCATTGGCGGCGCTGCTCGACACGAGGTTGTCGATGGTTCCGCTCACGGTGCCCGTGATTAGATTCAATGCCTGCCCCGTGCGTGTGCCGGTGTCCGCGAGGCTCGTGTCCGCAACCGTCAAAGTGCCGAAGCCCGTGCCCGAAATGCCAATCCCCGTCGTGTTCCCAACCGTGAGGCCGCGGACGAGATTCGTGGTTCCGGCACCGTTCAAATTGATCGCGTTGCCGGCGCTGGTGATTTTCGTGATCGTGGCGTTGCCGCTGTTCATGGCGGGAAGCGCGGTAGTGATATCCCCCGGAGGCATGGCTCCTGTGATGGCAGTCAAACTCGCCGTGGCGTCCTGCCCGAGGATCTTTTGGTTGCTGAGCAGGGTGACGGGGCCCACGTAGGCCACCGCGCTTTCATAGAGGAACACAAAGTGGCCTGCGGCGGGATTGTTGCCCATGCCGTTGTTGAGCGCCTGGAACGCCGCGAGGGTATTGAAGGGCGATCCGAGCGTCCCGTTGCCGGGCCCAGCCGTGTTGTTGACATACCAAATCACGGGCCCGCCGACCGGAATGCTCACGGTCGCCGTCCGGCTGACCAAAGTTCCGCCCGCGGTGTTGTCGATGGTGTAGGTGAACGTGTCCGTCCCGGTGAAACCCGGTGCGGGCGTGTAGGTGAACTTCCCGACGTTCGCGCCGCTGGTGGTCATGACCACGGTGCCGCCTCCCGTCGTCAGGGCATCGAATGCTGAAACCGTGAGGGCGACATCCCCCACTGCGACCGCCGCGCCGGCCAGGTAACCCTTGAAATCATTCGTCACCACGCTGAAGCCCGTGCTCGTCGCGGTGTTGATGCCCGTGTTGGCGAGGACCGTGGCGGGATACGTGTCGTCGATGGCCACCGGCGTCGCCTTGAGCGAATTCACGACGTAGGGCATGTGCGCCACGTCCGGATCGGCAAACTGCACGCCCGTCGCATCGTTGACGCCTCCCCCAGCCGGGGCCGCCGTGTTCGAAATCGTGTTCGTGTAGGTGACCACGTCGCCCGCCTTTCTCGCGGACGTGACGCCGTCGTCCTTAGTCGCGGTGACAGTCGGCGCGGCTGCGCTCCGGCCCGCGGTGGCAAGCAGGAGGACCGGGAGGAGCAACCACGAGAGTTGGACGCGAAGTGAGATGAGGCGCAGGCGTTTCATGAGCGGTGAACGGGTGTTGACGGTGATGGGATTTGATAGGCAGGAAAGACTGAAAGGCACGGGATTGCGGCGGCTCAAAGGGGTTCCGGCCCGCGCGCGATGCGGACCCGCAGCAGGTCCCGGACGGGACGCAAAGCGCATTCTCCGGAGAAGCCGCCCACGCGGTTCCGAGGCATCAGCGCGCGCGATCTGAAGGTCCGCATTTCCATGCGCGGGAGCATTGCTTTTTGGTCGCCGGAGGCAAGGTGAAAACCGCCCGAAAACCATCGCGTCGCTCAATGGCTGCTATCCGGTCGGGCTATCGGGGATCGGGCGCCGGGACCGGATGCCGACCGAGTCGCGCCGCTGCCGGAACGCGGGAAGGGGAACTTCGTCGCACGGCCCCGGCGCGTGATGGATCGGTCCGCGCGAGCCTGGCATCCCCCGTCCTGCCGCGGGCACGTCCCGGATGAGATTCGGGATTCGACATTTGTCCGCCGTCTCCCGACATTTTCGCGATGCTCGATCTCGCCATCGCCGCCCATGCCCAGTTCGCGCCCTGCGTGGGCCAGACGTTTGAACTGCCCTCCGCCGCAGGCCCCATCGCCCTCACGCTCGCGGAAGTCCGTCCGCTCGGCGCCGCCTATCCCGGCGCGCCCCGTGCCCCCTTCGCACTGACCTTCCACGGCGCCCCGGCGCTCCGGCTCCCGCAAGGGATCTATCGCCTCGAAAATGCCGCACTCGGGGCCATGGAAATCTTCCTCGTCCAAGTCGCAGCCGACGCCACCGCCTCGCACTTCGAGGCCATCTTCAACTGAACGGCAAATGCGGAGTCTGGCGTGCGGAGGGGCAAAGGCGCAGCCGCGAATTCATTCCGCATTCCGCGCTCCGCAGTCCGCATTTCCGCGCCACTCCATCAGGAGATAGACGCCCTTGTCCTCCCTCGTGCAAAAGCCCAGCCGCTCGTAGAGACGAAGCGCCGGGTTGAATTTCTCCACATGGATGCTCAGGGCCTTGCGCGCGCTCCGGGCTTCCTCCTGCAATTCGCGCAGCAGCTTGGTCCCGATCCCGGCGCCGCGGTGCTCGGGCAGAAGCGCGATATCCATGATGCGGATCTCCTGCTCCGAACGATCCACGTACAGCCGCCCTATCGGCCACCCATCCCGCTCGATCACTGAAAACGTCGCGGCGGGATAATGCTGGCGGTAGTGCGCGTCCTGCGCAGCGAACTGCTGCTGGCAAAACCGCGCCTTCTCGTGCTCGCTCCAGCGCGTGACCGCCAGCTCCTCCGCGCGCGTGCCTGCATATACCGCTTGGAGAAATTCGCGGTCTGCATCGCTGGATGGGCGGAAGGTGATCATTTCCCGGGTTCGCGCACGCCGTCATGCAACGGCGGGCCGGCGCAACCCTGCCGGTGATGGCATGCGTACCGTCAGATCGCAGTGAGTCTTCGGAATCACGGAAGCATCCCAGTTCGCATGGGGATTAGCCGGCTAGTGCTTCGAGGTATTCCTTCGGCCAATAGCCTTGCCAATCGCACCAGGAACGATGGTGTGCCCCGAGTTTTTCCATTTCTTCTGCATTTTCCGGCGCATTAGGATCTGGCCAGATGTCATGCCAGCCCACGGTGAAACGCTGTCCGGCGGGCGGTCTCCAGTCGAAGGCGTCAGCGTGGATGATCTCGATCTTGTCCGAATAGCGCGAGGCAAGGAACGGCGCCACCAACCGGATTACGTCGCTGGAGAATTCAACGATGGTGATCCGGGTGATCCTGCTCCGGGTCGAATGCAGCATGGCTTCGGCAACGAGACCGAGGCCGAGCCCGGTGATCAAAATCTCACCACCGCGCGCTTCCGCCTCCGCGATCGCACTGCGCTGCGTCCACCACTCGTCGTAGAGGTCCGTCATGAACTGCGTCGAGCCGCGGCTGAGGCACGTGTAAGGTCCAGGCCGAAACTTGAAGCACTCGGGCCGCGGATCGGCCGCGGGATCGTAATCACGTTCAGGGATGACGACCTTCTCGATCGCCCACGCGCCCGACCTGCCTGCCGGCACTTCGGAGCGAAAATATCCGGCAACTGCCTGCACGAACCTTTAGCTCCGGGGCGGGAAGACTCCTTGCAGCGCGATGCAGAAGTAGAACGTGAGGAATGGCTGCAGGTTGTTGTGCGGTTGATTGCCGCCCGCGGGCGCCAACGCCACGTCCGCCATCGAGACCAGCGGCGAGGCCGTGGTGACGAACAAGGTGTTGCCGCGCCCAAGCGGCTTTGCCGGCATTTTGCCGGCTGTCACGTTGTTATCCGCTACATCGCTGGAAGCCCGCATCGCATGCGTGTGCAACGGGATTGCCGATTCCAGGAGAGTCACAATTTCCGACCCGCCGGTCTCACCGAGGTCGTGCAGCGAAAGGCCCGGCCCTTGTCCCGGATGCATCGGCGCGCGGCCTTGCAGATTGGGCAGTGCGAAGTTCGATTTGCCATTGCCTCCGTAAGTGGTGCCGAGCAGGGAGAAGAGTGCGGTGTTTTGCGAGAGCGGCAGGAGCTGCCCGTCGCACCACGCCCAGCCCTTGGGCGCAAAGTTGAACGGGAAGATGCGGATTTCTGCGACGAATGGATCGGCCATGGGAAGTTAAGAGTGGAAGGTGACAGTGAAGAGGTTGCGGCAAGCCCGAGGCTAGGTCGGCGAAGGGAAAATGCCGAAGAGCGAGATGATGAAATTCACGCAGAGGTAAGGCTGGAAGTTGCTGTGCGGCTGGCTGCCGCCAACCTGGGAGATTGCCTGCGCAGCCATGTTCACCGGATTCGTCCCCGAGTTGTAGATGCTGGCCGTCGGCTGGGCCAAAACCGCGCCTTGAGGACTCCCCGTGCCCGCCGTGCCGCTCGAAGCAAGGAACGCGTGGCTGTGCGCTGCAATCTGATTGACCGTCAGCGTGATTTCTTCCGCTCCACCGGTTTCGGCGAGAATGAACCCGTCGCCTTGATGGATGGGCAGTCGGCCACGGAGGTCGGGCAGAGCGAAGGTCGATTGGCCGTCGCCGCCGTAGGTCGTGCCGATGAGGTTGAAGAGCGTCTCGTTTTCCGAGATCGGCAGGAGCTGGCCTGCGCAGAACATCCAGCCCGCGGGAGCGAAGTTGCCCGCAAACATCCGAATTTCGCCGACGTAAGGTTGTGCCATATGCGTGAATCAGTTGGGTGATGGGAAGATGCCTTGCAGGGCGATGCAGAAGGTGAGCGTCAGGAACGGCTGCATGTTGAGGTGTGCCTGGCTGCCACCTACGGTCGTCACCGCTGCCGGATTCATCGCGACCAAAGGATTCAACGTCGTGGTGTAGATCGATCCCAATGCCGCTGGCGGTTGGGCCAAGAACGCGTTCGTCGGATCGGCCGTCCCAGCCGCCGAATTGTTGGCCTGCGCTACATGCGTGTGGTTCGGCAGTTCCGCGACGGAAAGCGTGTGCGCCTGCTCGCCGCCGCGCTCGCCGAGCGTGTGACCGCTGCCGACGTGGATCGGCGTGCGCCCGCGCAGGTCAGGCAGGCCGAAGTTGACCCGCCCGTCGCCGCCGAAGGTGGTGCCAAGCAGCGAGAAGAGCGCCTGGTTTTGGTTGATGGGCAGCAGTTGCCCGTTGCACATCGCCCAGCCTTTCGGGGCGAAATTGAAAGACATGATGCGGATTTCTGCGAGGAAGGGTTCTGCCATGGTGGGAATGGGTTGAGTTGACCTAGTCTGCCGAAAAACTGCCGACGCGCCGGAGCCTATGCTATGCGGGAAAAGGCAGGCAACAAAAAAAATGAAACTACTTGTCTCAAATATCCCCGGAAAATCGCCGCGAGCCGGCGGGCGCCGTCGCTAGTGTGCTATCTGGCGTCGCTCAGATTCCATTCGGGTGCCTGCATTCGATTTCACTACGCGTCGCCCCGGGAATCTGCTGCGGCGGAGGAGACGGTTGCGGGCGCTCTTCGCGGGACGAGGCGTTTTGACCGCGAAAGTGAGAAGCCTGCGAGGACTAAGCGGGGAGAGTCAGCCGGTGGGCGAAGGCCTCGGGCGGGAGGTTTTCGATCGTCACGTCCAGTCCGTCGATCGCAAAGGCCAGTGTGTTGCCGCCCGCGCGGACCTTCGCGAACGGTACCTGCGCCATCGCTGCGGGCCAATGTTCCACGTCCGCCAGTTCCGTCACCAGATGCAGTCTGTGCCTTCCGTCCGTGCCGGGTTGCGATGCATTGACGATGCGGAAATTCGCGGTGTAGCTGCGCACATACGCGAGCACTGCCTCGCCACCCGCGCAAAGCGGGGCCGCGCCAGGGAATGGATGCGGCGTGACCGCGGCGGGCAAGGGGACGTTGAGCGCAGTTCCACAGGCCGCGAGCGAGCCTAGTCCGATGAACGAACGACGGTTAATTTTCATGGGTGGTTGAGTCGCTCACGGTCGCGAGTTTTGGTGGCACGCGTGGTGCCGTCAATGCGATTTTTCGCCGCGCGCTTTGGGCGGATGTGCGGCGTCCCAGTCGTTCGATGAGCACGTGGGGCTGCGTCTTGCCACGCCGAATGGAAAACCGCTTGCGTAACCCTGACAAAACCGTAATGAGCCATTCAACCGGCTCCCAATATTCATTCCTTCCCGATTTTTCTCCCGTTTGTGCCCTCTGTTGAACCCCGCTGGAATCCGGTACCGAAGTTCGACTTCTGCGCGCGGAACCAGCACGGATCTCCTGCCTGCGGCTTTCGGGTAATTTTCAGCGCAGGCGCCAGCGCCGCTCCTGCCAGCCGCCTCGCTCCGGAACCCTTTAGTCCAAGCTGCACCTCGCCATGAAGATGAACCACCTTACCCTTTTCCGCCGCAAGCCTGCCCGCACCGCCAGTCGGGCAGTCCGCAAGCGCATCCTCGCCGGCTCCGTCGCCGTCCTTGCCGCGGCGCTCATCCCGACCACGAACGTGGGTGCTGCGACGTATTACTGGGACGCCGATGGAAGCACGGTTGGAAACTACGCGGGCCAGTCGATCAACTCGACAGGCAACACCGGAAACAATTTGGGCGGGACCGGAGCGTGGGACACCTCCTCGCTCCTCTGGTTCAATACGGTGACCGGCACGGACGCCGCCTGGCCAAACCTCACCACCGACACGGTCATCTTCACCGGGACGGCCGGGACGGTGACGCTTGCCGGCGGTGGAGTGAACACGGGTTCGCTGCAGTTTTTCACGACCGGTTACACGCTCAACGGCGGGCAGCTCACCCTCGGCTCGGCGGGACCGAATCTCTTCGTCAACACCGGGGTCGCGACGACGATCGGTTCCGTCATCGCGGGCGCGGACGGACTCGGCGTGTACGGCGGCGGCACGCTGAACCTCTCTGCGGTGAACGCCTACACCGGCGACACCAGCATCAGCAACGGCGCGACGCTCAATCTGAACTTTGCGACCAACTCGACCGACCTGATCAACAGCGCGTCCACGCTGGTGCTGAACGGCGGCCGGCTCACGCTCACGGGTGCCGGCGGCGCCACAAACTCCCAGACATTCGCCGGAACCACCCTCGCGGGATCGGGCGTCGTCACGCTCACGCAAAACGGGGCGACTTCGCTCACGCTGAATCTCGGTGCCATCGCGCAGACTTCCGGGGGCACGCTGAATTTCAGCGTGATTCCGCTGACCACCGGCGTCATCGCCACCACATCGAATACGAATGTGAATGGCATCCTCGGCCCGTGGGCGACTGTCGGGGCGACGACCACGCTCCGTTACGCGACCGTGAACGGCAGCAACCAAGTGGTGGCATTCACGGGCGGTACTACGGCAGCCGCGCCCGCGAACCTCACGGACACGACGGGAACAGTGAATTATGAATTGACGTCTGCGAACGGGACGGCACCGGCCTCGTTCTCGGGGAATACGATTCGTTACGCCAATACGGGGTCTACGACGGTTCCCGGCGCAACGCTCTTTTCGGTCAATGGCCTCATGAATGCCGGCCCTTCGGGCACGTGGATTATCGGCGCGGGCGACATCACGATCGGCGCGAATAATGAACTCGTCGTGGTTCCCGGTGCCGCGATCACCTTCTCCGGGACGATCAAGGACGGTGCGGGGGCCGGAGCGCTGACCATCGGCGGCGGCGCTTCCACGGTGACGATTAGCAAAGTCGCCACCTACACCGGGCCGACGACGATCAACAGCGGCACGCTCGCCCTCGGCATCGCCAACGCCCTGAACAGCGCCACGGCGGTCACCATCAACGGCGGCACGCTCGGCATGGCGACCTATGCCGACACGGTCGCCTCGGTCAGCTTGAAGTCCGGTTCCATCACCGGCAGCGGCGTGCTCACGAGCACTGCGGCTTTCGATCTTCAATCGGGCACGGTGTCCGCGCCGATGGCAGGATCCAATGGGCTGAACAAGACGACCCCGGGCACGGTGAGCCTGAATGCCACCACGGGGGGCACTCTCACAGGCGCGATCAACATCAAGGCGGGAACGCTGGTGATGGGAGGAACTATGGCAGTGCTGCAATTTGCCGCCGCCAATACCATCAATCTCGGCGACTCCTCCGGCAGTGCGGACGCGCGGTTGCAGATTGCCGGCTCGCAACTCACCTATGCCAATCCCATCGTCCTGACCGCCGGGGGCACTGGAACCCTTTCCATCGGCACGCAGAATACAGGCACACTAGTCACGCTCAATGGTTCGATCACGGGGACGAACAACCTCGTCATCTCCAGCCCGACCGCGGCTGCCCTCACGTTCACCAACGTCAACAACGCCGGGACGGTGATCAACGCTGGCTCGGGGACCAGCCTCACCACCATCACGACGCTGGGCACCAATGTCACCACCCTCACCCAGGCTGGCGTCTCCCCGCTCACGATCACGAACGCGATCACGCCCTCGGCGACGATGAACACGTTCACCAACACGGGCACCGGGCTGTTGACGCTCACCGGCGGCATCAGCGCGGGAGTCTTCCCTGTCACGTTCAATGCCAACAACACCGGTAACATCACGGTCACCGGGAGCATCGCCACCACCGGCACGCTCACCAACTCTGGCACGGGTTCCGGCACGACCACGATCGGGAATCTCGGCCCGAACATCACGGCGATCAACGAGACCGGAACGAGCCCGCTCACCCTGACGCCCGCGTACCCCGTCAACCAGTTGGGCTTCACCATCGCCAGCAGCGGCGCGGGTCTTTTCACGCTGACCGGCGGTGTCGCAGCGGGCACGGGCAGCCTTGTGTTCAATGCCAACAGCACGGGCGGCATCACGTCCACCGCGGGCATTGCCAGCACCGGCACTCTCACCAACTCCGGCGCGGGACCCGGCACCGTGACCATCACCGGTGCCATTGCTTCGAGCGTCACGAATGTCGTGCAAAACTCTGCGACCTCGCAGTTGACCCTCAGCAGCGCGAGCAATGCCTACACCGGCACGACCACCATCACGCAGGGAACGCTGAGTTTCTCCGGCACCCCGGTGGTGACCACCGTCAGCGGCCTGGGAAATTCCACGAGTAACATCATCCTCGGCGGTGCCAGCACCATGGGCACGCTCGTCTATACCGGTGGCGCGGCCACGCTCTCCCGCAACTTCACGATCAATGCGGGCGGCGGCGGAATCGACTCCACCACGGGGACGCTGACGATCACCCCTGGAGGCGTGTTGACGGCGGGAACGCTCACGATCGCGCCCGGCGGCCCGCTCACGTTTGGCGGCGCGAACAACATCACCCTTGGCGGTGCCACGGCCACCGTCCCGCTCATTTCGGGCACGAATGTCCTCACCAAGGTCGGGGCGGGCACCCTGAATTTGAGCACCCTTGGCGGCACCGCCGCCATTTCAGGGGCGATGCCAATCAACATTCAAGCCGGCCAGCTGACCGTCACGACCACCGCCGTCGCGACCGTGAATCCGTTGGGAACCGGGCCGCTCTCGATCACGCCTGGCGCCACGCTGTTTTTTACCAACGCGGGAGCGACCTTTACCCTTCCAAACAACGTCACGATCCCCAACGCCGCAGGCACGGCCGTCCTCTCCGTCTCGGGCACGGTCAACGCGGGGGGGACGATTACCTTCGCAGCTGGCGCGAGCACCCCGACGTTGCAATTGAGAAATACGAGCAGCAGCGCGTTCATCACCAACGCCTCAGGTGCGGTCTCCGGCATTGGCAATATCCTGCTGAACGGGACCGCCGCCGGTTCGACGGTCAATCTCTCCGGCCCCCAGAATCAGACCGGCACGATCACGAACATCGGCGCCAGCGGCGCCCCGGTCGCGACCCTTTCGGGTGCCATCGGCGGCGGCATCACCGCCATCTCGCAGGCGGGTGGGAACGCATTCACCGTCAGCTCGGTGGTGCCCCTGAGCGCGAGCATGAACACCTTCACCTCGACCGGTGGCGGGCTGTGGACTTTCTCGAACGCGAGCACCTTCACCGGCACACAGCCACTGACATTCAACGCCAACGCCGCGGGAGGCATTACCGTTTCCGGCGCGAACCTCAATTTCACCGGGTCGCTGACCAACTCGGGCACGGGCGCGGGGACCACGACCATCAGTTCCAACATCGGCGCGAATGTCACGAGCATCACCCAGAACAGCGCGACATCGAATTTGGTATTGTCGGGCACGAGTGCCTACACGGGCAGCATCACGATCAGCGCCGGCGTCGTTGCTTTCCAGAATGCCGCCTCCATGGTCGGGTACCCATCCGGGAACCCGGTCATCGCCGTCTCCAGCGGCGGCACCCTCGGGCTCGCCTATGGGAGCGCAGGCGCTTTCACGGCGGCCGATATCGCCAACGTCCTCGCGGGAACATTCTCGACCAATCTTTCCTTCGCCGCGACCGGAACGGCCCTGGCCCTCGATACCACCGGAGGCAACGCCACCTACTCATCGGTCATCGGGAATATCAGCGGCACGACCTCATCCGGCTTCACGAAGCTCGGCACGAACACGCTCATGCTCGGTACCGCGAACACGTACACCGGCCCGACCTGGGTGCAGAACGGCACGCTGAGCGTGGCCGCCATCAACAACGTCGGAGCCGCCAGTGGTCCCTTGGGTGCGCCCACCACGATCGCGAATGCGACGATTCAACTGGGATCTGGCGCCACGACCGGGACCTTGTCCTACACTGGCGCAGGCGAAACCACCGACCGCGTTTTCAATCTCGCTGGCACCACCGGCGGCGGCACGATTGACAATTCCGGCGCGGGAACCCTCACGATCACCAATCCCATCACCTTCACCGGCACGGGCGCGAAGACGTTGGGGCTCACCGGATCCGGCAACATCGTCGTCAGCAGCGCGATCGCCGGAAACTTCAGCACCGGGGCTTCCCCGCTGACGATTAACAAGACAGGCGCCGGCACGGTGACCCTGAGCGGTGCCAATACCGCGCAGAACATCACGATCAGCGGCGGCATTCTGGATACCGGTCCAGGCGGGATTATCCTGTCCAATCTGGGATTGGGCAACGTCGCCGCCACGGGCACGAGCACGATCAACGGCACTATTTTCCTCGGCGCGACGACTGGCGCGGCCAACGGACCGGACTACAATGCGTCCAACGGCACCATCCTGACGATCAATGCGGTCATCGCGAATGGCGCATCGAGTCTCCAAAATATGGATTTCAACTCCGCCGCGGGAGGCACGGTCATCCTGGCGGGAGCCAACACTTTTACCGGGCAGGTGCAGTTGAACGGTGCGGGGACTGTTCAGGTTTCCTCGTTCAACAGCGTCACCGGCGGCACGGCGAGCAGCAGCTTGGGAGCACCGGTCACGGCCGGCAATGGAACGATCCTCCTGAATTCAAACGGCATCCTGAAATACGTCGGCCCGGGCGAGACGACGGATCGCATCATCAGCCTGAATGGCACGACGAGTGGCGCTACCATTGACCAATCGGGAGGCGGGCTCCTGAAATTCAGCAGCAACTTCGCGACCCCCGGCGCGGGTGCGAAGACCTTCATTTTGACAGGCTCGACTTCCGGGACCGGTGAAATCGGAGGTGCGATCACCCAAAACTCCACGACCAACACCACGACCTTGACCAAGAATGGCACGGGCACGTGGACGCTCTCCGGCATCAACACCTACACCGGTGCCACCAACGTGAATGCCGGCAACCTGATCCTCTCACAGGGTGCGGGCTCCGGTGTCCTTGGCAATACGGGCATCGTCATCAACAACGGCGGCACCCTGTCGCCACTCGCCGGGACCTCGGGCTATTTTGCAGGAAATGCGGGAACGGCAGCGGCTGGGGCGAGGGTGACCTTGAACGCCGGCGGCACGCTGAATCTTGCCGACGGATCGGTGAACCCGTTCGTCCTCATCCAGCACACCACCTTTGCCGGAAATGCGGCGACGTTTAACGGCGGGTCGCTCACGTTCGATATCGGCCAGACGGCAGCGGACCAGATCGACGTGCGCCTGAACAACATCCCGGGCAGTGGCCAGGCGACATCGAGCGGGGCGAATGCAATTGCGATCAATCCCGCGACTGGCGCAGGCTTCCTGACGCCCGGAAACTACACTTTGATCAATGCCACGGCTGGCTTAAGCACGCTGAATCCGGCGCACTTCTTCCTCGCGTCGCCCAACTTGTTCGTGGGCGGTGTGCTCTACAATCTGTCCCTCAGCGGCACGACCGGCACGGAGGTGCTCACCGTGGCCACCGGCGGAGCTGCTGCCGCACCGAATACTGCCTACTGGACCGGGGCGCTGGGAACCAGTTGGGCAACCGGCTCGGCAGGCGGAGTCCCGACGAACTGGGCCTCCACGGCGGCCGGCACGGCGGACACGTTTGCCGTGCCAGCCTCCAACACGAACGTCATCCTGACGGCGAACAACGGCATGAACCTGCTCACGGCGCTCAATCAGGCATTCACGATTAACAGCCTCACGTTTTCCGGCGCCGGCACCGCCAACAGCGCCGGTTCGACCGTCGCCTCGGGCGCCGGCACGAATGCCCTCACGATCAACGCGGCCGCGCTCAACGGCAACGCTGCCGGCAACGGCATCGCCGTCCAGGCCGGTTCCGGGGCCGACCTGATCAGCGCGAATGTCATCCTCGGCGGCAACCAGGCGTGGACGAACAATTCCACCAACGCCCTCACGATCAGCGGCGTCGTCAGCGATGGCGGCAGCAATTTCAACCTGACGATCGCCGGAACGGGAACCACCGCCCTCACCAACGGCGCCAACACCTACGGCGGCATCACGACCATCAATGCCGGCGCCACGCTGAGCGTGCCCACCCTCACCAACGGCGGTGCGCCCGGCACGCTCGGCCAGTCATCCTCCGCGGCGACAAATCTGGTGTTCTCCGGCAACAGCACGCTGTCCTACACGGGTGCGATTTCCACCAGCAACCGCGCCTTCACCATCAACACCGGCGTCACCGCGACATTCGACATCAACGCTGCAGGCAGCCTCTCGCTGGCCGGTGCCACAGGGGCCGCCACGACGGGCGCACTGATCAAGGTCGGCCCGGGAGCGCTGACCCTGAGTGGAGCGAACACCTACACCGGGAACACGACCGTCGTGGACGGAACGCTGAACCTCACCGGCTCGCTGACCGGCAACGGCGTGACCAACGCCGGATCCCTGCTCATCGTCACCAACGGCGCCAACCAGACCGCAGTCGTCAACGTCGGCGGCGACATCAATACCTATTACGCCTATCAAGGCGCGAACAATCCCGGCTCCGTGTCGGTCTATAACCAGACCGGCGGCACGGTGACCACGACGACCACGCAGACGGCCAACAACACCAACTTCGTGGCAGGCAACGGCGGATACGGCTACTTCAACATCACCGGCGGCACGTTCAACAACGCGGTCGGGCGCATGACGGTCGCCACTTCGGGCACCACCACGAATCCGGGCACGGTCGGCGTCGTGTATGTCGGCAGCGGCGGCACTCTGATCTCGAACGCGGAATATTTCCTGATCGCCTACAACAACCTCAATAACATCGGCCAGGTCACCGTCGGGCCCGGCGGGACATTCAACCGCAATGGCACGGCCAATCCGCTGGTCATGTATTGGACGACCGCCGGGGCGACCGGCATCCTGAACGTGACCGGAGGGCTGCTGACCACGACGGCCGGGAGGGGGATTCAGTTTGGCAATAGCGGCAACAGCAGCGGCAACGTCGGCATCGTCAACTTCGCCGCCGGGACCTACCAGACCAACACTGCATTCACGGTTACCAGCAATACCGGAACCAACGGCGCGTTTGCCTACATCAACGCGGCGGGCGGCACCATCATGACCACGGGTGCGGTGACGGCGCTTTTGCCGGGCAACGCCACCAACACCACGACGATCGCGAAGATCTTTGGAGCGATCAACAACGCGGCTGCGACGGGTGACAGCTCGCAGAACTTCACCGGCGGACTGAAGTTCGACAGCAACGGCTTTAACAGCACCATCACCCAGCCGATGAATGGAGTGGCCGGATCGGGCGTTTACGCAGCCAATCTGACCGTCACCGGCGGCACCGGATATGTCGGCGCGCCGGCAGTGACCTTCACGGGCGGGACGCTCGCCGCCGGCGGTGTGCCGGCATCGGGCTACGCGCTCATCAGCGGCGGCGCGGTGACGGGCATCGTCATCACCGCACCCGGCGAATACACGGTCGCCCCCACTGTCAACCTGAGCGGCGGTGGCGGCACTGGCGCCTCGGTCTCCGTCGGCTCGCTGGTCGCCAATACCAACACCGGCGGCCTCACCAAGCTGGGCGCAGGAAACCTGACGCTCTCGAACGCCAACAGCAGCTTCGGAGGGCCGGTGATCATTTCGGGCGGCGTCCTTGTTTCCAGCGGTTTGGGCTCGCTCGCGAATATCGGCGCCAACAGCAGCATCGGCACCGGCGATCCGACATCCAATGCGACCAACGCGGCCTCGCTCGTTTTGGATGGGGGCACCTACAGTGTCCTCAACACGTCCGGCGCGGTGACGACGGATCGGCTGCTCACCGTCACGGAAAACGGGAGCACCCTTTCCAGCGACAACACCACGGCGGCCAATGTGCTGACATTCGCAAACTCCGCAGCCATTGCCTACACGGGCAGCGGTGCGCGCACCCTGGCGTTCGCCGGTGCCCGCGCGGGAACCAACGTGCTTATGGACACGTTTGCCCCGCTGATTGGAGACGCGGCGGTCGGCCAGGTGAGCGTGACCAAGAATGGAACCGCCGCCTGGATCCTGGCCAACGCGGGCAACTCCTACACCGGGCCGACCACCATCAACGGCGGCATCCTCTCGGTGTCCGCGATCGGCATCGCGGGTGCGGGCGGAACGCCGAGCCGCCTCGGAGCCTCGTCCAATGCGGCGGCCAATCTGGTCTTGAGTGGCGGCACCTTGGGATACACGGGCGCGGGGGAGACGACCGATCGCAATTTCACCTTTGGCAACGCAGCCACGGCTGCAGGCGGCGGGATCGACACCACCGGCGCCACCGGTGCGCTCATCATCTCCGGCAGCATGACCGGCGCGAACGCCGCGGCGAGCACCCAGGTGCTCACGTTGACGGCGCTCGCCGCGTCCGGCGCGAACGCCATCAACGGCAGCATCGTGGACAGCAACACCGGCATCGGCGCGCTGACCGGCGTGACGAAGGCCGGCATCGGAGCATGGACGCTCGGCGGCGCGAACGCGTACAGCGGGCTCACGACCATCAGCGCCGGCACGCTCAACATCACCGGCACGAACACGCTCGCCTCGCCCATCACCTTCACTTCGGGTGGCAATGGGATCGTGAACGTCAATTCCTCGGGCACCGTGAATGCCGGGACGCTCACATGGGCAGGCGCCACGGGCGGTGTGCTCAACCTTCTCGGCGGGACCTTGCTCGCGAATGGCAACCTCACGAGCACGAACTCGACCGTCAACGCGCTGAGCTTTAACGGCGGCACGCTCAGGTCCGCGGCTCCGATCACGATCAGCACTCTGCTCAATATCAACGTCCAGGCCGGCGGTGGCACGATTGATACGGCTGGGGGCGACATCACTTCTTCCTCGGCGATCGGCAATACGGCCAGCCCCGGCACCTTGAACGTCATCGGCGGCAACACGTTCCAGGCCGCATTCAATGCGACCTTCACTGGCAACGCCAACATCACGGGCGCGGGAACCCGGGTGCGGTTTATCACCACTGCCGCGGCCTACGGCGGGCTATGGACGGTCGGCTCGGGCGCGACCCTCGACATCAACAACGTCGGCAACTACTCCTTCGGTGGCCTCGCCGGCGGCGGCACCATCCTGAACACCGGCGCGAGCGCCCTGCGCACCGTCACCATCACCGGGGCAGGCGGGAATGCCTTCAGCGGCAGCATCCAGCAGCCGGCGCCTTCCACGACGCTGGCGACCGGCGTGACGCTGAATCTGGCCAGCCCGACGGCGGTCCAGACCTTCTCGGGCAACCACACCTACGGCGGCCCGACGACGCTCACCCAGGGCACGCTCGCGCTCACCGGCGGCAGCCTCGACAACACGGCGATCTCCATCGCGGCAAACGGCACACTTGCCGTGCTGCCCGGCGCGGGCGCCTACACCGCTGGCAACGGAGCCACGGCCGGCATGGGCGCATCGTTGAATGTCGCCGCCAATGGCACCGTGAACATGGTGGACGGTGCGATCGGCACGTTCAACGTGGTCCAGAACGCCTCCTTCGCCACCGCCGCGCTGACGCTGGCCACCGCGAACTTCAACTTTGAGCTGAGCAGTGCAGGCGTCGATCAAATCATCTTCAGCGGTGGCACGGTCGCTTCCGTCATCTCCGGCACGAACACCATCACCATCACGGCCTTGGGGACGTCCCTGACCCCGGGGACGTACAGCATCATCACCGCCCCCGGCATCCCCGCAGGCAACACGCTGTTCAAGTTCGGCAATGGAACGGACACCCGCTCCATCACGGTGGGCGCGCTCAGCTATCCGTTGACCCTCACCAGCGTGTCGGGGATCGAGCAGATCGTCGTCGGCACCGGGGTCGGTTTTGTGACGTGGACCGGCCAGACCAATGGCACGGGCGCTGCCAACTCGGTCTGGATCGCCACCCCGGCCGGGCACAACAACTTCGCGACCCCGGCACCGGCAGCCAGCGACTATAGCGAAGGCTCGGCTGTCATCTTCCAGGACACGAATACGATCACGTCTGCCAACGTGACCAACGGCACGGTGATCATCGACGGTGCAGGCGTGAATCCCAGCGCTGTGACGGTGAACAATTCCAGCGCCGTCCCCTACACCTTCCAGAATGCAAGCGGCACCATCGGCATCGCCGGTGCCACGAACCTGAACAAGACCGGGACGGGAACCCTCACCCTCCTCGGGCAAAACACTTACACCGGCGCCACAGTCATCAACGGCGGCATCGTGAATGTCGGCGTCGCCGAAGGCGCGGGCACCGGTCCCCTTGGCAATGGTGGCGTGCTCACCTTCACTGGCGGCACGCTCCAGTCCAGCGCGGCGAATACGAACGACTATTCCGCGCGGTTCAGCACTGCTGCGGGGCAGGATCTCTGGCTCGATCCGAACGGCCAGACGGTCCTCCTCGCCACGCCGCTCATCAGCGCGGGCGGCACGCTGACGGTCGGTCTCGTGGGCGGCAGCACCACGGGGACGCTCAACATCACCAGCGCCCCTGGCACGAATACCTACTCGGGCGCGACGGTCATCAACGCCGGCACCTTGAGGCTCTCCTCCACGGCGACAGCCTCGGCTTTCGGTGCCCTGGCGGGGACGCCGAGCATCACCGTCAACAGCGGCGGCACGCTCCTCCTCCAGAGCTCGGTGAACGATCTGCTCGGCTACACTGCGGGCACGGCCGCGCTGATCATCAATGGCGGCACGGTGACCAACGACGGAAGCGGCAGCCGTGTCACGCTGGCCAATCCCGTGACGATGACCGGCGGCACGCTGGGCGGCACCTCGACCGGCAACAACGGCGGGACATACTCGCTGAGCAACGCGACGCCATTCACGGCGGTGATCGCGACCTCCGATGCCGCAGGCAATCCGGCGGTGATCAATCCCGCCGGCGGCATCGCCATTCAGAACGCCACCTCGCAAATCTTCAATGTCACCATCGGCGTCATGGCTCCGGTTTCGGACCTGAACATCACGACGCCAATCAACAACTACACGGGCATCACCGGGAGCATCACCAAGAGCGGCACCGGCATCATGACGGTGAGCGGGGCGAACACCTACACCGGCGCGACCATCATCGGCCAGGGCACCCTCCGGTTCGGGGCGGACCAGACGCTCTCCGGCGGGCTGACCTTCGGTGCCGCGGCCGCATCGACCATTACGGGCACGCTCGACCTCGGCACGACACCGTCGAACGCCACCTTTGGCGGCACGCTGCTCGTGCAGACCAGCAGCGCCACCGCCAACACCATCATCGTCGGAAGCGGCAAGGCCCTGGCCGTGAATGGCAACGTGACCGTCGGCTTCAACCCGTCGAGCACCGCCACGACCAAATTGACCATCACCGGGGCGACCCCGGGCGTCGGCGCGTTCAATGTCAGCGCCGCGGCTGGAACCCTCCAGATCGGCGGTGCCACCGGCTCGGTGGGCAACGCCGCCACGCTCGACCTGACCGGTCTGGCGACGACGACGATCAGCCTCGGGAGCGGCACGCTCCGCGTGAATAACAACGACGCGACCAACGTGACCGCGAACGTCGCCACCTTCCTGCTGCCCATCCCGACAGGGGTGACGGCGACCACTCCGGTCACCACCATCACCGCGACCAATTTCAACGTGGGCGACAGTCCCGGTTTCAGCTCCGGCGGCACGGCGAACACGGTTCAGCTCGGCTCCGGTCTGACCACGCTGAACGTGAACACGCTGAACGTCGCAAGCGGCACCCGTGACCTTGGAGTGATGATTTTCAACCCGGCTGCCACCAACGGCGCGATCACCCTCCGCGCCCTCAACGGGACCGGTGCGGTCGGCGTCAATGTCGGCACGGGGGCGAATACCGGAACCGGTACGGCGGGGCAACATAACCTCGTGGACTTTACCGGGCGCTACGCCGACCTGCTCATCAGCACCCTGACCGTCGGCGGCGGCGGGCGCAATTTCACGATCAACAACGACTTCAAATTTGACACCGGCATCCTGGTCGCCACCGGAATGGTCATCGGGAATGCCTCGCTCGGCACCACCGCGACCGTCAGCCCCGTCACCACTTCCAGCGTGACCATCGGCGGCGGCTCGGTCACCATTGGTGCCAGTGGCGTGAGCATGGGAACGGTGACGGACACCTCAGGGGGAGCGAGAACGATCATCGGCAACCTGAACATCTCCGGAGGCACGGTGAACATCGGCACCACGGGCGTCTTCTCCATCCGGCTCGGCAACCTCACTGCGGCGACCGGCGTGGTCACCACGACCGACAATCTGAACATCACCGGCGGTTCCACCACGCTCGCGGGAGACATCATCCGGTCCACCGTCACGCGCACGACCGCCAACGTCACGCTCGACGGTGCCACCGCCGCGCTCGACATGGGCGGCAACAAGATCGGATCCACCGGCACGCCGATCAATTTCAATCTGCGGCAGGGCACGCTGGCGAACCTGAACGAATTCAACGGTGGCGCAAACTTGGTCAAGACTACCGGCGGCACGCTGACGCTCACCGGCGTCAACAGCTACACCGGCGCGACAAACATCAACGCCGGCACGGTGAACATCGACACCGTGGCAGCCGGTGCGACTTCGCAGTCGCTCGGCATGAACACCGGCGCCAATGCCGTCACGCTCGGCGTCGCATCGACCTCCTCCGGGACGCTGAACTACACCGGCGGCGCGGGCACACTCGACAAGAACATCACCGCACTCGGCAACGGCAATGACACCGTCCAAAACAGCGGCACAGGCAAGCTGACGCTCGCCGGAACCCTCACCAAGAACGGCACCGTGCTCACGCTGGCTGGCGGTGCGAATGGAATCGCCGTGACCGGCGCGATCGTCGGATCGAATCCGAACTCCGACCTTACCATCAGCGGCGGCACTACCACGGTGAGCAACAACAACACGTATAACGGCGCGACCGTGGTGACCTCCACCGGCACGCTCGAACTGGCGACCGGCGGCAGCCTGAGCGGCACGACCGGCGTCTCGGTGAACAGTGGCGGCACGCTGGTGATGAACAACAATGCAAGCAACGTCGTGAACACCACGGCGACGATGAATCTCGCCGGCGGCACGCTCGCGGTTGGTTCCACCGTCTCCAACGACACGACGAAGACGCAGACCTTCGGCGCGCTGACACTGAGCGGTGCCTCGACGCTGGACTTCGGAACCGGGACGGTGGGCAACGCGCTGGTCTTCGCGCAGAATGCGACCTTTGCCAGCGGCACGCTGGCAATCTGGAACTGGACCGCGGGCAGCTACCCGGTCGGCAGCTTCGCCAATGACACCGGCAGCCTCGGCGATGGCCAGGATCGGTTCCTGTTCAACGGCACGGGCAGCGGGTTCAACGCCGGGCAGCTCGCGAACATCACATTCTTCTCGGACAGCGGCATGACGCAGATCGGATTTGGCGCCGCGGAAGTCAGCTTCGGCAGCCAGTACGAGATCGTGCCGGTGCCGGAACCTGCGACGACGGCGCTCATCGGTGTGGTCGCTCTGTGCGCGCTCATCGGCTACCGCGAGCGCCGCCGCTTCACCGGTACACGCGCGCGATTCGCCCGCAAGTAATTGGCGGCGAAAGTCCTCCGCACGCAGCGGCTCGCGTGACTTTTCGAGGAGCGGTGCGGCGAAGGCTCATCAAAGTATTATCATCGACATCTCGCAACGGCTTCTTTTGAAATGGCGTGAGGTGGGCGGGGATGCCGGAGTCGTTGCGTGGATGCGAGATTTTCTGAGTGCCATGCCTGCGGAACCCGCATCCGTAGTGGACTCCTGGGTGGTTTGGTGGTGGCGCGCACTCCGCGGATGCGTGGTCGAGCGGGCGTTTTATGTGCGCACCAAGCTCAAAATACACCATGCGCGGCGGTGGAAACTGTCGTATGTCGGCGATGTCCGGTGCACTTTTTTACCGCGCTCGGTTCCGATTCCAAACGCAGCGAGGGGTGTGTGGTAGGCTGGCAGCTTCCACCGTCGAAATCACTGCGAACGGACCCGTGATCCATTGAACCGCGCCACCCGCGCACGGATCGCCAACCGTCGAAATCACTGCGAACGGACCCGTGATCCACTGAGGCGAAACTGTATCCGCTTTCAGTTCTGCCGTCGAAATCACTGCGAACGGACCCGTGATCCACCGGTCTTAAAATAACACACTCTACATAAGTGACTTATGGATAAATTCTGAACCCTTCAAAATCGTCATTTGTGATTCATCTGATGTGAATCAGGGGAGGATGGGCTGAGTAGTGGTTTTCGCCACACAAAGAATGTAGTTTTCACGTCAAATCGCTTGCCAATAGCCACGGTGACATGCTTTCCTTAACCGTTTTCCGACTCATTAACGCATTTCCCCCTCCCTAGGTTATTATCACTCATTCGTCTCCAATTCCCGGTTTCCCCCACCGGCGAGCCACCTCGGTGCAGTGCTAGCGCGACGTTCTGTCGTGCACTCGTGCTGGAATTGACTCTTCGCATCGACACGCATCGCACCCTTCCGACCCGCTAGTTTCAGAATCCTTCAGTCCTCACTCTCCCAAGCCATGAAAATGAACCGCCTCATCCTCCTCCGCCGCAAAACTTCCTGCAAGGCACATCCCGGCAGTCGCTCCCGCATCCTCGCCGGCTCGATCGCGCTCCTCGCGGCCTCGCTGTTCTCGACTCCGAAGGCAGGTGCCGTTTCGTATTACTGGAACACGGCCTCCGGCACATGGCAGGTGGGTGCGAATTGGTCTGACGATCCGGACACCGGTGGCACCACTGGCGTGGTTCCCTTGGCGGCGGATTCGGTGGTTTTCAATCAATCCACCGTCAACGGCCTGGAGACGATCAGTTTGAACGCCGCCACCGCCATTGCCGGCATCACCTTCAACAACACGGGCGGGACGACCCTGCAGAGCGACACCACCACCACGCGCGCCCTCACGCTCGGGACCGGTGGCATCACGATCAATGGCGGTGCCGGTGCGGTGACCATCGGAAACGCGACCAATGGCACGGCGATCACGCTGGGGGGCACGCAGACATGGACGAATAACTCGGCGAGTCTTTTCACCGTCGTGAATGCGCTGACGCTTGGCGCCAATCCGCTGATTATCGCGGGCACGGGTGCGACGACGATCAGCGGGCTGATCTCGGGGACGGTGGCGACAGGAACGGTGGGGTTGACCATCGGCACCGGCGCTGCCAGTGGCACGGTCGTGTCGCTGACGAACACGGGCAACACTTTCACCGGCGATATCGCCATCAATGGCGGCACGCTCGTTTACACCCAGGGCTCGGCCACCACTGTCTCGCAGCTGGGCCGGGGTTCCACCACGGCGACAAGCAGATTCTGCTGACCAATGGCGGAATTTTCCGCGTCACCGCTGTCGATTACAACGTCAACGTCCCGACCGCGACCAATCTTTCGGCTGGCCAGGTGTTCAACATCGGGGCGGGAGGCGGCACCTTTGATGTGGATGCGGGCCGCACATTTACCGTGGACGATGGCACCACCGGGGTCACCGGCACCGGCCTGACCGCCCAGCAGCTCCAGGGCAGCGGTGCGCTGACCAAGACGGGCACGGGAACACTCATCCTGCGGCAGCAGTTCAACTTTGGCGGGACGATCACCGTCGCGGCGGGAACCCTGCAGCTCAGCGGCGTTTCGGGTGGACTGGGCGCGAACACGGCGGGGACCACCATCCAGTCCGGCGCCGCCATCGACATGAACGGCCTCGTCGTCACCGACACCGACGTGCTGAACATCGCGGGCACGGGTCTCACGGCCTTGCCGAGGGGCGCGATTACGAACAGCTCCGCGACCGCGGCCAGCTATGGCGGGGCGATCGTTCTGGGTGGCAATGCCACCGTTGGCGCGGCGGCAGCCGGCACGCTCACGCTCAGCGGCGGCGTCACCGGCGCGTTCAATCTGACCATCAACAATGTGGCTGCCGGCGGCACCACGTTCAGCACGGTTGCGGTGAATAACGGGGGCACCATCACCAACAGCGGCGCGGGCGCGGGCACGACCACCATCGCCACCGTTGGCGCGAATGTTACGGCGCTCAATCAGACCGGGACCTCGCCCCTCACCATCACCACCGCGCTCACTCCGACCCAGTTCGGATTCATCAACAGCACCGGCGCGGGCCTGGTAACCCTGACGGGCGGTGTCTCCGCGGCCGTGGCGAACCTGACCTTCAACAACACGATCGTCGGCAACGGCATCAGCGTCGGGGCCATCGCGACCACCGGCTCGATCACCAACGCCAACAGCGGCGCCGGACTGGCCACGATCACGGGCGCTATCGCCGCCACGGTCAATGCCGTCAACGTGAGCAGCGGCACTCTCGTCCTCTCCGGCACGAACCTCTACACGGGCACCACCTCGATCACGGGTGGCACCCTCTCCATCGGCGCGGATGCCAACCTCGGGGCCGCGGCCACCGGCGTCAGCTTGAACGGCGCCACAGCGGCTCAGGACCACTGCTGGCTTCACCAATACCCACGTGATCACCGTGGGCGCCAGCGGCGGCTCGATCAATGTAGCCGGCGGGCAGCTTATTTTCAGCACTGCCAACACTCTGATCGGCAGCGGTCCCCTGACGGTGGCCAGCGGCGGCACGCTGGTCACAAACTCCGGGAATCTGCGCTTCAATACGGGAACGCAATCTTACAGCGGCGCGATCACCATCAATGCGGGCGGCAGCGTCGAGTACCAGACTGACCAGCGCGGTCGCGGCTGGTGCGACGTTCAACATCGGCAACCAGGGCGAACTGATCGTCCAAGGGACCACTGCGGTGAGCATTCCGAACGCGATCACCGTGAGCGGCGGAACCAAGAGCGTGCTCAGCTTTGAAAACGGCAACGCGGGCGTCTTCTCGGGTCCCATCACCCTCAACGCGAATGCCACTATCGGGTTGCGCGACTGGTATGCGTACGCCACGCCACGCAGCGGCACGATCTCGGGCGCGATCTCCGGCGTGGGGAGTCTGACCACGGACCCGGGCAGTGCAACGACCGGTCTCGGCACCCTCACCCTCTCGACCACCAACTCCTATCAGGGCGGCACGATTATTCCTGGCGGCACGGTCGCGTTCAATGCCGTGGGCGCCGCGGGCACGGGCCCAATCTCGCTGACGGGCACCCTCGCGGGTTTGACTCAAAACACGGCCAACTCCCTCACTGGCACGAACTCGCTGACCATCAGCGCCGGCACCGCCACGCTC
The DNA here is from genome assembly GCA_963769025.1 of uncultured Verrucomicrobiae bacterium. Classification (GTDB taxonomy): domain Bacteria; phylum Verrucomicrobiota; class Verrucomicrobiia; order Chthoniobacterales; family Chthoniobacteraceae; genus SXWH01. Next base: position 345,866 of record CAVYKI010000012.1, on the reverse strand, counting down.
AGCGTCGCGAACAACTACACCGGCGGCACGAGCGTGGCCGGAACGAACGTCTCCACCATCGGCACGACCGTGGCAGGATCGAACATTTTGACGGTCGCCAACGCGACAGGCCTTATTGTCGGGCAATCGGTCAGCGGCCCTGGCATGCCCGCCAGCGGTCAGTTCATCACGGCCATCAACGGCAATACGATCACCATCACCAGCGGAACCGGCGTTCCTTCGGCCACCACCACCCTGATCTTCGGCAACGGCAACCTCGTCCTCTCGGCCGCAGGCGCGCTCCCCTCGCTCGTCGCAGGCGGTCCCGCAAGCCTGCCCCAGACGGGCGGCATGGTTGCCGCGACAGCCGCCAACGCCCTCTCGGGACCCCTCACCCTGAACCTTTCCGGCGGTGTCACGAATATCAGCGCGGCCCAGAGCTACACCCGCGGCGCGAACATCACCGGCACGAACGTCACGATCATCAGTGCGTCGGGGGCCTTGAGCGGCACCACGACCGTCTCCGGCGGCGGCACGCTGGCATCGGGCCTTGCCGCGACGACGACGGGCATCACCAATTTCAGCGGCGGCACGATCGCGCTGAACGCCGGCGGCATACTGAGCAGCGCGCCCGCGGGCGGCTCGTTCTGGAACGTGGGCCTCAATTCGGGCGGCATCATCAATCCCGGCGGCGTCGGCATCATCGGGACCGGGCCGCTGACCATCAATAACCTCACGACCGCGAGCGGTGGCATCCTTCAGTTCGACACCGCCACCGGCAACAGCGCCGATCAACTCACCGTCGGCAACCTTCTCGGCGGCACCTACTCCTTCGGCGCGGGCACGGTCGTCACCCCGCTCTCCTTCGGCCAGTTCTCGACCGTCGCCGGCACGTACAATCTCATCCAGGACGGCGGTGCCGCCCCGACCCTCGGGGCCGGCGGCCTGGTCACGTCCGCAGCGCCCACGGGCATCACCTACGCCCTGGGCACGGGTGGCGGCTTCGTCACCCTCACCATCAGCGGCAGCTATGCGGGCATTACGGCGGGTTGGATTCCGACCTCGGCCGGCCCCAATAGCTGGAATACGCCGGGCAACTGGACCGGCGGTGTGGTGCCCCAACTCGCCGGGGACAACGCCACGTTCGCCACGACGAACGGGGCGATTCAAACCGTCACCGTGGACGGTCTTCAACACGTCGGCACGCTGACGCTGAACCCCGTCACCAGCGGCTACGTGATCGCCACCGGCACCGCCGGAAGCACGATCTACATGAACAACGGGGGCGTCCGCGGCGGCCATCAATAACGCGACGCTGAACAACACGATCAGCGCGACAACGGCATTCTCTCAGCAGCAATACCAACGTCAACGTCGCCCCCGGCACGAACCTGACCTTCACGGGCACGACCAATGGCACCGGCAAGCTCACGGTCGTGGGCGGCACCGGCTCGCTCACCCTGAACGGCATCGGCGCATGGACCGGCGGCACGAGGCGGGCGGCTCCATTATCATCAGCGCCTCGGCCGGCACCGCTTCGCAGATTAACAACGCGGGCGTTGGCGTCACCACCTTGAACGGCGGAACCTTGAACTTCACAACGACGGCCGGGACGACGACCTTGCCCGCCGGCCTGCCGTCTGAACATCGGCGCTTCTGATGGAACGCTGAATACCGGCGGTGCGACATCCGGCACTGGCGGCAAGGTGCTGACCAACTCCGCTCCGGGGATCTCGCCACCGGCTCCGGGACCCTCACCGGCGGCACCGTGACCCTGGACAATGCTGGCACCGACCAAACCGGCATATTTCCACCAGCGGTCTGGGCGTCGCACCGCACACCTTCCTCACCTCGGGCAGCGGCACCCTGAATCTCATCGGCAACGCCGCTGCAACGTCGTCGGAAACCCTGGCGGGATTGACCCTCGGTCGCGGCCAGACGACGTTCAACGTCACGCCCAACCTCACTCCCACCACCGGCGGTCCTGCCAATCTGATTCTCACCGGCACCGGCGGCGGGTGGACGCGCAGCGCGTTCTCGACAGCCAGTTTCAACAGCGTCGGTGCGGCGCTGATTTCGGGCACCGTGGCACCGGCACGGCCTCGGCCTCCATCAATACCGGCCCGATCACCACGGCGGCGAATTTCGTCGGCGCGGGCACCGTGCAGACCGGCACGGCGAACCTCGGGATCCTGCCTTGGGCGATCGTCAGCAACAACGGCACGGTCTCCCTCGCGACCTCCACTGTCATCGGCGCCAGCGGTTACCTGCGCAATCTGGCGGCCAGTGAAACGAACAGTGCCTTTGCCAACTACGTGAATGCCAACGCGGCCAGTGCCGCCAACACGCTCTCCGGCACTGCGACCGTCGCGTCCACTACGCTGACCACCACGAACAACCTCTCGGCATCCCTGTATGTCGGTGAATCCATCACCGGCGCCGGCATCGCGGCCAATACGTACATCACCGCCATCGCCGGCAGCACCCTTACCCTGAGTGCCGTTGCCACCGTTCCCGCCGCCTCGCTCCTCACCTTCGGCAGTACTGGCGTAAACGTCGCCCTGGCTTCGGCTGCCAACACCGGTCTCGGTGGCACCACCGGCCAGGCCGGCACGCTCACGCAGACGATCAACTCGCTGACCCTCGGCACCCAAGCGGGCGCCGGTGCCAGCCTGACGCAGCCGAACTCGAACACCGTCCTCACGATTGCCAATAATGCCCTCGGCGAAGCCATCCTCTCCTGGATACCGTCAGCAACTTGATTTCCGGCGGCCAAATCACCGGCGGCGGCAATGAATTGATCATCCACGCGGTGGCCAACCTCACGATCAGCAGCAACATCGTCGGTGGCGCGGGGGGCGCCGGTGCGGGTCTCACCAAGGCGGACGCCGGAACCCTCACGTTGACGGGCACCGCGTTTTATAACGGCCAGACCGTTCTCAACGCCGGCACGCTGGTCTCAATGCCGGCAACAACACGATCCGGTTCGCCAACTACATGACGATGGGTGCCGGGACCACCCTCAACCTGAACGGCAACTCCCAGATTTTCACCGACCTTTTCTCGGACAGCGCTGCCGCGGGTGGTGTGGGCATTTTCGGCAGAAGCTCGACGGTGAACGGCAGCGGGTCGGTGGTGCTCAAGGGAGATGGGCCCAGCCGCAACTTTACCGGCGTGATCGCCGGAACCCAAGGTGTCGTTCTCTCCTCGACCGCGGCATCAACGAAGGTTTTCACGCAGGCGCAGACCTACACGGGCCCCACCTTGGTCAACGGCATGAGCCTCACGCTGGTCGGCAGCGGCGCGCTCTACAGCGCCAGCACCACGGGCTCCAGCAGCCTGACCATCAACCGCGCAAACCTGACCCTGGACAACACGGGCTCGATGGACTCCTCCACCCGGCTGCCGTCCAGCCTGGGGATCTCCCTCGGCGGCGGCACGATCACCTACCTCGGCCGGACCCAGTACATCTCGGCGGAAACGGCTTGGCCAGATCAGCACCACGGAAGGTGCCAACACCATCAGCCTGACGCAGCAGACCACCGGCTTGAGCGAGGCGGAGCTAACGCTCACCGGCAGCGGCATCACCCGGGCGGCGGGCTCGACGGTGAACTTCACGAACACCGGCGGCACGCTGGGCCAGATCGGCAGCAACCCGAACATCTTCTTCACACTGGCGCCGACGTTGAACAACAGCCTGCTCGGCGGGGCCTACACCGTGAACGCCACCGACTTCGCCAGCTATAACGCGACCTACGGGGTCGGGGCGCTGAGCGCGACCGGCTTTGCGGGCTATTCGCCGCTGCTGATCAACAACGCGGTCGCGACCGACAACGTGTCGATGGGCGGGGGCACCGGAGTGAACCTCATGAACACGGCCCAGAACAGCCTGGGCCAGACGATCAACTCCCTGCGCATCACCGCCACCACCGCCATCGGCTTCGGCACCAGCGGCACCGTCACCAGCACCAATGCCCTCACGCTCGCCAGCGGCGGCTTGCTGACCACCGGCGCCCTGACCCTCGGCAGTTCCACCAACAACGGCGCGCTGACCTCGGGAGGGGTGGAACTCTTCCTGACCGGCAGCGCCACCAGCATCATCAACAGCACCATCACCAGTTACGGGATGGCAGTGGTGAAGAGCGGCTCGGGCGCCTACACGCTGAACGGCACGAACACCTACACCGGCGGCACGTACGTCGATCAGGGCACGGTGACGCTCGGCAACGCCGGCAACGTCACCGTTGGCCAGAGCACCCTCGGCACGGGCGGCATTTTCCTGCATGGCGGCACGCTCACGCAGACCGCTGGCTCCGTCATCTACTCGCCGGCCGGCGGCTATTATGGGACCGCCTCCGCGCAATCCGCGACCATCGCCGGCAACGGCGCGCTGAACACAAGTTCCAGCCTCGCCTATGCCAGTTCGGTCACCACGCCTTCGGCTCGAACGTCATCACGGTCACCAGCACGAACGGCATCGCCGTCGGACAGCTCGTGACCGGCACTGGCATCCCTGGAAGCGCAATACGTGACCGCGGTGAACCCGGCGACAAACCAGGTGACCATCAACTCCGGCGCGGGCGTCCTTCAGGGCGTGAACACGATGAATTTCCTGGTGAACAACACCCTCACCAGCCTCACCTACAACAACAACGGCGGCACCACCGCGCCGACGATCCAACACCGGCATCCTCACGCTCACCAGCGGCTCGATCACCGCCTCGTCGAGCAACCCATCGACGAACGCGTCGCTGACCGGCGGCACGGTGAACCTGAACGACGTCGCTTCGCCGTCGATCACCGTCAACCCGATCACCTTCAACGGCCAGAACGTCGCGCCGTTGCAGCCGACGCTGATCATCACCTCCGTCCTCACCAACGCCAGCAACGCGATCAATGTGGCGGGCGGCGGCAACCTGCAGCTGTCCGGCCAGAGCACCTTCACCGGCGGCATCAACCTCGCCGAGCGGCACGAATCTCACCATCGCCGCCAACAGCACGAACGACACCATCGGCTCCCCGATCACGCGGGCCCGCTCGGCACCGGCACGCTCAGCATGGGGAGCGGCAGCACGCTCTACAGCACGGGCCCAATCTCCGGTCGACCAACAACGTCATCGCCGGCAGCAACGTCAACTTCGACGCCACCGGCACCGCCGCGGTCAGCCTCGACCATCGGCTCCGCCCGGTCGACGTTCGCTCTGCCGGTCGGCGCGAGCGCGACGCTCAACGTCAACGCGCCGAACATGACGGCGACGTCAACGGCCTCATCACCGGCGCTGGCACGAGCATCACGAAGACCGGCCTCGGCACCCTCAATTTGACCAACCAAATTGGCGGAGCGAGCACCTTCACCGGTGGTGTCGTGCTCAACGCCGGCACCTTGCTCGCCACCGGCGTGAACGCGGGCAAATCTTCGCTCGGCACCGGCCCGGTCGTCATCAATGGCGGCGTGCTCTCCCTGCTGCACAGCGGTCGTGACCAGCAACGGCCCCATCACTTACGGCAACGATGTGCAGATCAGCACCGCGCTGGCCAATGCGTACATCAACGTCAACAACGCCGGTGCCAACACCGCGAACACGATCGTCATGGGCACGCTGGACTACGGCACCGTGGCCGGCACGACCTTCACCAGCACCACCGCGGGCAACCCGGCACCGGGCACCAGCCTTAACGTCACCGGCGGCAACAGCTACAAGCTCCGGTTCACCGGCACCACCCTGACGTCCGCGACCAGCAGCCCGACCTTCAACGTCGGCAGCGGCGTCGGACTCATCCTGCCCGGCGGCTTCACCGTCGGCACGAACCTGCCCGTGAACATCGGTCCCGGCACCCTGTTCTACAGCGGCTCGAACACTGGCGCAGTGGCCGCTTCGCCTATCACCGGCACAGTGTCCGTGTCTCCGTCGGCGGCACAGAGCACGACCCCGCTCGGCACCGGCACCATCACGATCAACGACGGCGGCACCCTGCAGATCTCGCCGCTCGACTCCAGCTCCGTGAACACCACCGGATACACCTCGGCGGTGTGACGGCGAAATACTACAACACCGGCGGCTACCACCCTTTTCGCCGCCGCCAACTTCGGCGTCGCCCCCGGCAGCACTCTCGCAGGCGCCGATATCACCGACCGTCTCTTTGTGAATGCCCCCGCCGGCGTCAACACCGGCGGCCTGACCAATACTCTCGCAACGTACCAAGGCTTGCTGACGGTCACCACCGGCGGCACCTACTTCTTCGGCCAGGCAAATGATGACTTCTATCAGCTCGTCATTGACGGGCAGACGGTGCAATCCACAGGCATCAGCGGCCAGGCCGGCCTCCAGGCGGTGAATCTCACTGCGGGTACCCACCAGATCACTCAGCGTGTCTTCAACGCAGGCGGCGGCGGTGGTGCCTTCATCCTCTACAGCGGCCCGGATACCGCTTCCAATACCCTCAGCGGCACGCCTCCGGTCAGCTCGCTTCAGGCAATCGCGCTGAGCAATCTGGCCTACTCGACCAGCTACACCGCGGCGAACGGCTACCAGAATGCCGCCATCCTCAACAACCCGATCGTCATCGCGGCCTCGGGCGCATCCACGATTGATGGTCTGGGCACGGACTTCAACTATGCCGTCCCGAGCCTGAGCCTTGGCAACAACTCGATCCTCACCGTCGCCAACGGCACCGGTCTCGCAGCGGGCTCGGCCGGCAACGGCGCCTTCATCGTCACCGGGACCACGACCATCACCGCCGCAGGCGCGACGGTCAGCCCGACCACCGGCACGTTCGTCCTCGCAGGAGGCGTCACGGACAGTGGGTTCGGCCTCACCAAGACCGGTGTGGGCAACGTCATCCTCGGTGCCAGCGCCGGGACCTTCACCGGCCCGCTGAACATCAACGCCGGCTTCGTCCAGCTTCAGGACGGCGCGGGCCTGACCACCGGCACGACTACCATCGGCGTGGCGACCACCACCCCGGTGACCCTCGACCTCAATGGCCAGACGGTGTCCACGACCGGCAATATCATCCTCAACGGTGGCGCAGGCCCCGCTGCCAAGAGCAGCAATGCCCCTGCCGGCCTCTACAACAGCAGTGCCACCACCGCCAGCCTCCCGGTCGGCGGAACACTTTCCATCGGTGCGGCAACCGCCACGGTCAACGCCTCCATCGGTGGCTTCGGCAACATCAGTGTCCTTGGCACGATTCAGGACTCGGTCGCCGGCTCGCCGTTGAACAAGGTGGGGCCGAACACCCTTATCCTCAGTAACACAAACACCTTCACTGGTGTCCTGAACATCACCTCCGGAATGGTGCAGCTCACCGGACCCAATGGCTTCACCAGCAGCGTGACGAACGCTGTGGTGGGATCCGTCGGCACCTCGGTGGATCTGAACGGCCAGACCGTCACGACAGCCAAGCCCCTGACGCTGAATGGTGCCGGTCTGGTGAACGTCCAGGGCGGAGCGAACCTCCTGGGTGCCCTGACCAACACCAGCGCCTCCCCAGCCACCTATCCCGGCAACATCACCCTCGCCGCGACGACCCAAATCGGCGGCCCGAGCCTGCAACCCGGCGTCAACGGCGGCATCACCCTCAGCGGTACGTTCGCCGGTGCCTTCCAGATCACGAAGGTCGGCGGCAACAACCTGACGCTGACCAACGCCACGTCGGCGGTCACCACCATCGACGTGCAGGCGGGCAGCGTGACCCTGAGTGGCGCTGCGAAGGAAACGTTTACCGCGGCTCCCATCATTCGCCAGGGGGCGACGGTCACGCTGGACAATTCCGTCACAGCGGTGAACAGCCGCTGGGTCACCCCGGCGGGCACCTTCCTGACGGGCACCCTGGTCATCAACGGAAATCTCCTGGCAAACGGCAACACCGCGGTGACGGAAAACGTCACCGGTGGCGCCAGCAACATCAACATCGGTCAGGCCAACGGCATCGGCGGAGCCACCATCACACTTAACTCTGCCGGTACCGGGGGCATCACCACGGGCACGCAGTCCACCTCCACCTCGATCTTCAACCGTGGCGCGGCCAGCACTGCGCTGTTCCGCGGCGACAGCCTCGGGACGCTCACCGCTGGCAGCGCCAACTCGGCGAACATCATCGGCAATGCCACGAGTCTGGGCCTCAGCGGCAACAATCTGCAGGCGGTCGGCCAGGCCGGCGTCTGGAACGCGCCGAACGCCCTCATCTACCAGTGGGCCCTGGCTGACATCTCGGCCAGCGGCAGCGGCACGGGCTTCGCGGGATACAACGGCTACAACGGCGTCGTCGGGACCGGCGGCATCGGCGGCAACACCGGCGCCTTGCAGTCCAACATCTACGGCGTCTCGTCGATCGCCAACAACGCGAACAACGCCCTCGCGGCGGCTCCGGCGCTCACGGCGCTCAACGTCAACACCACCAACGCCAACGCCACGGTCACCGTCGGCAGCACGGCCAGTCTGTCCGTCGGGCAGCTGATCACCGGCACCGGCATCCCGGCCAACGCGGTGATCACCGCGATCGCCAGCGGCACGACGTTCACCATCAGCGCCAACGCCACGGCGGAGTCACGGCAACCACGCAGGCCATTGTTTACGCGAACCCGACGACCACTTTCGCAGCCGTCACTCCCGCAGCGTCCACGACGATCACCGTTCCAAGTACCGCGAATCTGTATGCCGGCCAAGTCGTCATGGGCGTGACTGCCGCAGGCGTCTCTTCGGGGGCCATCCCGACGAACGGAACGACCATTGCGAGCATCACCAATGGCACGACCATCGTGCTCAGTAATACGGCGGCCGCTGTGGCGGGCAACCTCGTCTTTGGCCTTGCCGGCTACGCGAACATCTCCTCCACCAGCGCGACGAACAGCTTTGGCATCGCCAGCGCGGCCCAGCTGATCAACTCGCTGACGCTGAACAACGCCAGCAACGTCACCACGATCGCGACCGGCCTGCAACTCGACAGCGGTGCCGTGCTCGCCCTGAATAGCGCGACAATCAACAGCGGCGGCAGTTACCAGTATCTCACCGGCAGCAACACGCTGAACCGCGAAATGATCTTCCACACCGTCGGCGCAGGCACGACGCTGACGGTCAATGCCCCGATCTTCAGCAACGGCAGCGGCCTGACCAAGGCTGATGCCGGCACGCTCCTCCTCGGCACGGCGGAGGTGTACACGGGTGATACGACCATCAACGGCGGCACGCTGAAACTTGGGGGTGGCCAGAACACCATCTTCCGGCCCTTCAACACCGCCCCCACCCCCGGTAACTCCGGCGCAGCCGTGTCTGCCCAGAACCTGACGGTGAACTTCGGCGGCGCGCTCGACCTGAACGGCACCACGCAGTCCGTGGCCAACCTCCGCAGCGGCAGCGGCACCCAGCTCATGGGCGGCACGATCATAAACAGCAGCGCCACCACGGCCGCCACGCTGAATGTGGCCCTGAACGGAAACCAGACCTGGGCCGGGAATATCTCGAACGGCCAGACCATCGGCACGATCACCGGCAACACCATCGGCCTGACCGGCGCGGCCAGCGGCGGTGCGCTGAGCTTCGTCCGCGACGGCAACAACACCCTGACCGTCAACTCGCCGAACACCTTCAGCGGATCGGCGACGATCCTGGGCGGTGCCACCACCCTCGTCGATCTGGGCACGTTCCAGAACGCCACCGCCGTGAACGTCACCCGTGCGGCCCTCATCTGGAACGATCAGGGCGTGCAGGCGGTGTCGAACCGTCTCTCCTCCACGGCCCCAATCACCCTCACCGGTGGCGGCCTCCAGTTCCTCACCCGTGCCGGCAGCGGCTCGAACCCGACGTCTGCCATCAGCCTCGGCACCTTGAACCTGGGAACCGGCGCAAGCAATATCAACGTCTCGAATGTCGGCCAGGGCTCTGCCGCATCGGTCACCTTCAGCGGCCTCGGCACCCGTGCCACTGGCGGCACGCTGACCTTCGGCACCGGCACGTACACCGCCGGCTCGGACCCGGACTACTTCATCACCGGCCTCACGAACACCAATGGCATCATCGGCGGCTGGGCCACGGTCAACAGCCTGACCAGCAGCAACGCCGCCACCAACATCGGCTTCGCCACGTATGACCCGGCTGCGGGCGTCCGCATCCTCCAATACCAGCCCACAGCCACCTACGGCGCAGGGGTGAACGCGATGACATCGGCCAACACGACGATCCCTGGCCCGCTGAACGTGGCGACCACCACCACCGTCAATTCGTTGAGCGTCTATAACGGCACGACGTTGAGCTTCACGAACGCCTTCGATACCCTTCTCGTCCAGTCCGGCGGCATCCTCTTCGGCAACGACAACAACGGCAAGGCGATCGGCTCGGTCGCCACCCCAGGTCAGATTGTCTCGGGCTCGATCTCCAACGGTGGCAGCGCGACGAACAACGACCTCTTCATCTACGCCGGTGCCAACAACAATACGATCAACTCCAAGATCATTGATAACGGTGCCAACAACAACGTCATCATTTCCGGCCCTGGCGCCGCGGGCGGAACGATCATCCTGACCAACGCCAACACCTACGGCGGCACGACCTATCTCAACAGTGCTCCGCTGAACCTGAACAGCCTGCTCGGGCCTGCGATCCCGAACGACCTCATCGTCTCCGGCGGCACCAGCGCCGGCGCGGACTCGCTGGGGTTCAACTCGACCACGGTCAACTGGTCGCTCGCCAACCAAATTGCCCCGACGGCGAACATCACCATGAACGGTGCCACCCAGCTCAATCTGGGCTCAGGCACGCTCAGCGCCGGGCCCGAACGCCTTCACGGTGTCGAATACGCAGACGATCAACAACCTGACCTTCAACAATGATGGCGGCAGCAACAGCGGAAACGGCCCGACGGTCTTCACCGGAGCCGGTGCGCTGACCATCAATGGCACCATCAATTCGACCAACCTGGCGTCCACCTTCACGGTTCCCACCATCAACGGGTTCATCGTCCTGGGCAATGCAACGCCCACCATCAATGTGGATGCCCCCACATATAGCCCGGCCAACATCGGCTTGAACATCAACGCCAACATCGCCCTCGCGACAGCCACGTCGTTCACCAAGACCGGACTCGGCTACATCGGCTTCGGCGGCCAGAGCCAGAATCTGGTCGGCACGACCTTCAACCTGACCGCGGGCGGCCTCGCTTGGAGCACCGGCACTGGATCGGCCTCGAACGTCCTGGGCAGCGCGGTGGTGATGTCGGCCAATACGACCATCGATACCCGCGGCAACAATGCCGGCACCGGTTACGGCGGTCTGGTGGTCGGCTCGGTCGCTTCCAGCCTCACGTCCGCGGTCATCATGAACGGCGTGCAGGGCACGGCGGGCAACCTGACCACCGGCCTGGACAACAGCTCCACCACCTACGCCGGCACGTTCGCCAGCCCCTACCCGACCGGCCTCTTGAACGTCACCAAGATCGGCACCGGCACCTGGAGCCTGACCAACAACACCCAGACGACCGCGAACGGCACACTCAACGTCTCCAGCGGCATCGTGAACCTGGGCACGGCCACCGGCGGCGGTGCCATCAGCTTCCAGACTTACACGCTCCCCACAGGTGGCAACCTCGTGCTCGACAACGCCACCACCGCGACGAACAACCGCCTCGGCGGAGCGTTCTTCACGACCTCCAACACCTTGGCCCCGACCATCCGCGCGCTCAACATGCAGGGCGGCAACCTGACGATCAATGGCACGAGCGGCACGCCGGTCACCGAAGCCCTCGGCACCATGGGCCTCACCGGCGGCGGCATCGTCACCTTGAACGCCGCCGGTACGGGCGGCGTGAACGTCCAGCTTCAGGCCTTCGCTGGCCAGGGCGTTGCAACCTCGCTGCTCATCCGCGGCGACGGGTTGGGCAGTACCGCGGGGGTGAATATCGCGGCTGTTACGTTTGCGACCGCCGGTGCGGCAAGCACCTTCCCGGGTGCCAATTTGCTCGGCGGCGGCGGCGCCAACGCCACGCTGACCCGGAGCATCCGCCCGGATATCCTCGTGGATCCGAGTGCCAGCGGCAACGGCACCAGCTTCCTGACGGTGGACTCTGTTTCAGGCCTCGTCCGTGCGCTGAACCCAGGCACGGAACTTACCGGCACGTTGATCACGACGACTGCGGCCAATACGAACGTGAGCCTCAGCACCGTGGCCTACGGTTCCGCGACCGCCAACACGCTCGCGGCCGGCAACTTTGCGGCCAGCTTCGCGAACACGCTCACCCTCACGCTCCAGAGCGGCGGTGGCATCAACCAAGCCATCGTGGCGACCAATCCCTTCGGCGCGAACGGCGGATTGCTGAACTTCACGAATAGCACGACGGGCGGCGTCCTGAACCTGGCCGGCAGCAACAACATCACGACGGGCACATTTGCAAACGGTAGCGTGACGACGGACTACCACGTCCTCACTGGCTCGACCCTGACGCTGAATGCCATCATCACCGGTGCCACTGGCGGCTTCACCAAGGCGGACGGCGGCACGCTCGTCCTCAACGGGCCGCTCACAAGCAACAACGCCCAGACGGTCACCGTCAATGGCGGCACGCTGCAACTCGGCACCGGTTCCGGCTCCAACGCCAGCACCTTGGGCGGTTACACCTACAGCACGAACCCGCTATACGTCTATATCAACAGCGGCGGCGCACCGAGCGCGGAAAACCTGGCGGTCAACAACGGCACGGTGGACCTCAACGGCAACAACCAGCTCGTCGGCACCCTGACCAGCACGAACCAGTTGCCTTACGGCGGCGGCACGGCCGGCAGCCCGAACATCGTCATCACCAACAGCAGTGCCACGCCGGCCACGTTCTCCACGAATGCGGCGGCGAGCGTCTTCTCGGGCCAGTTCAGCGGCAACCTGAGCCTCGACAAGTCGGGCAACACGGCGATGACCCTGACCACCCCGCAGATCTACACGGGCACGACCACCATCCGCGGCGGCAGCATCACCCTGCGTGACTCGGCGAGCATCGCGAGCACTGCGGCCATTAACGCCAACTTTGCCGCACTCATCCTCGATAACACGGGCCTGAGCACCAACAACGCCCGCATCTCCGCCAGCGCCCCGCTGAACCTGACGGGCGGCGCCATCCGCGTGAATTCCACCTCGGCCACGAGCAGCCAGAACTTCGGCACCGTCACCCTGAACGGCGGATCGAACCTGTTTTACATCAACCAGTACAGCAATAACGCCAACAGCTCGGCGCCGACGTTCAACATTGCCAACCTGGTGGTGAACAACAATTCAACGCTGAACATCGAGGCTCCGTTTAGCGGCAGCTTGGGCGCCTTCACCTCCGCCAACGCCCGCGTCTTTATCTCGCAGTTGAACGGCGTGCCCTTCACTGCCTCGAGCATGGTGAACGGCATCATCAGCCCTCAGTTGGTCGTCTCCAGCACCGCCAACAATTTCAACTGGGCGACCTACTCGAATACGGCGGGCGTCAGCATCCCGAACACCAACGGCACGGCGAACTACGGCGCGCTCGGCGGCGGCCCTGCGGCCAATGCCGGTGTGGGAGCGACGACCCAAAGCGTCGTTGGCCAGACGTTGAACACCTTGGCGTTCACCAACCCCGCCGCGGCCACCACGCTGGGCTTGAACGGCACGACCGACCAGCTCGTGCTGTTAGGCGGCGGCCTCCTGGTCAGCAACTCGAACAACCAGGCGATTGCGATCCAGGGCGGCAGCCTCACGGCCGGCGCGCTCAACACGGCATCCACCCTCTTTGTGCAGGTCGGCTCCCAGAACACGGTGACCATCAACACCCCGATCGTGAACAACGGTGCCACCCTCAGCGGCACCACCGGCCTCTGGTCCGGCGGCAGCGGTGCCCTCTCGGTGACCCGCAGCACCGGGAACCTGACCTTGACCTTGGCGCCGCAGGTGGTCGAGAGCCTGACCGTCGCGCAGATCCCGATTAGTTCGACCACCATCACGGTGCCGAACAGCACCGGCCTGTTCATCGGCATGGCCGTCAGCGGCACGGGAATCACAGGCGGTTCCACGATCACCAACATTGCCGGAAACGTGATCACCCTCTCCGCCGCCACCAGCGCCACGGTGAATACCGCGACCGCACAGATCACCTTCGCCGCGCCGGCGAGCCTCACTGCCACCGCATCGACCACCCTCGGCAGCAACTCCGTGACGACTCCTGCGAACAACTTCGCCACAGGCTTCACTCCGCAGATCGGCATGAACATTGGCGGCCCGAACATCCCGGGCGGCACCACCATCACCGCTGTCGCCGGCACGAATGCCACCGGCTTCACGCTGACCCTGTCGCAGAACGCTCTGGCTACTAGCGCCACCAACACCTTCACCGTGGGCGCGATCAACAACGCCTACACCGGCACGACGACGATCAACTCCTCCACCGACCAGTATGCCGGCGGCACGACCAACCTGAGCGGCCTGCCGGGTTCCATCGTCATCCCGGGCAACCTCGTCATCAATGGCGGTGCCACGGTGGCGATGAACACCAACCAGGGCCAGATCGCCTCGACGAGCGCCGTCACCATCAACGGCAGCGGCATCCTCACCCTGGTGGGCACCAACCGCTTCAGCACGACGCTGACCATCAACAACACGGGCGGCAATGCCGCGCCGACGGTGAACGTGGGCACGTTGCTGGATTACTCCTCGGCCTCCGCGATCAGCGTGAACAACGACAACTCAGGGTTCACTCCCCTGATCACCGGCGGCACGGTGAACTTCAGCAACGCCACAGGAACGACGATCAACGTCACCGGCAGTTCGCTCAACGACCTGAGCATCGCCTCCGCGATCACCACCAACGCCATCGGTACAACCACCTCGAACGGCGCCGGTGCCGTGCTCACCAAGACCGGCAGCGGTTCGCTCATCCTGCCGAACGCCAACGCGGCTTCGCTCACATGGGCGCTCAACGGCGGCTCGATCTTCGTGGGCAACGCGACCGCCTTGGGCGTGAACACTGGTACCGCTGGCGCTCTGTCGTTCAGCGGCAACATCGGCCTGGCTTCCTCCGTCGCTGCCAACACCGGCATCGCGCTTCAGACCATCTTTACCGGCCCGACCAATCTCACTCTGGCAAACGGATTCAGCGGTAGCGCAGTCAACCTCAGCGGTGCGATGAACCTGAACGGCCAGGCCCCGACGTTCACCGTCCCGACTGCCAGTCAGACGAGCAACATCACCGGCCAGATCACCGGTTCCGGCGGCTTCACCAAGGCCGGCCCCGGTCTCCTGACCCTAACGCCCGGCGTGGCGAGCACCTTCACCGGCCCGGTCACGCTCACCGGTGGCTTGATCACCATGGGCAACGCCAACGCTTTCGGCGGCGCGGGCAACAACGGCGCGGACTACACCGTGGGCACCACGTCACAAATCAACATGAACGCCTCTGCGCTCTCGATTGGTTCGCTCGCCGGCGGCGGCATCGTCACTAACAGCGGTCCTGCGGCCGCCCTGACCATCGGCACGGGCAGCAACGCCAAGAACGCCAACTTCAGCGGCGCATTGGTCGCGGCCACGGCGGGGAACCTCTCGCTGATCAAGACCGGCACGAACAACCAGACCCTGAGCGGCCAGAGCTACTACACCGGCGTTACCACCGTGAGCGGCGGCACGCTGACCCTGAAGAACGGATCCACGGCAACCAACCCGGCCAATGGCCAGACCGCCGCGCAGACTCCGACCTTGGCAAACACCGCCATCACGGTGGCCTCCGGCCAGACGCTGGCGGTGAGTGCGGCGGGAGCGAATCCTGCCACGAATAACACCGTCAACATCGGCAACGCGACGACGACCAATGCCGGTGCATCGCTGACGCTGAGCAACGGCTCCCTCTTCACCATGGTGGATGGCGCGATCGGCACGTTCAACATCGTGGGCAACGGCACGGGAACGGGCTTCACCACGAGTTCCGCCACCACGACCCTGACCTTCGACATCGGCAATGCCGGTGCCGACCGCATCATTGCCTCCAGGGCCGCGGCCGCCACGGGTGGAACCGTCACCCTGAACGCCCTCACCGGTGCCACGAGCATCCCGCTCGGCGTCATCCCGCTCATCAATGCGGGCAGCGGATTCATCGGCACCGGCACGAACAACTTCACGCTCGGCACCCCGAGCATCGTCCTCAGCGGTGGATGGGGCAGCAAGACCTACACCCTGACGCTCTCCGGGGCACAGAACACCACGACGCAGACCGCTCTCAACGTGACCGTCGCGGCTCCGACCACGGCCTACTGGGCCGGTACGGCGGATGCAAACTGGAACACGAACACCGCCGGCATGACCAACTGGCGCACGGATGCCACGTCCGACGTGGACACCCAGGCTACGCCGACCTTGCTGACGGATGTGTTCTTCAACACGACCACACCGGCCGCGACCAACCTCACCACGAACGTCACCAATGCGCCGACCTCGATCAAGAGCCTCACGTTGACGAACGCGGCCACCGGAAACGTGACCATCGGCGACGCCGGCACTGCGGTGAACAATCTGACCATCGGCGCGGGCGGCATCAGCACCAATGCCAGTTCGGGAGCACTCACGCTCAATGCGAATCTCGTGCTCGGTTCCGCGCAGACCTGGACGAATGCGAGTGCGAACACGGTGACCGTCAATGGGACCACCGGCGCCGGCACCGTCACCGGCAGCAACACCAACCTGACCGTCGCCAACACGAGCACGGGCACGACGGTGATCAACGCCGCCATCCAGACCGGAACGGGCACCTTCACGAACTCCGGCGGCACGACATCGCTGACCGGCATGAACAGCTACTCGGGCGAGACGTTCGTCAATGCGGGCACGCTGAACTTCTCCACCGGCAATGCCTCGGCCAGCGGCACCCAGTCGCTCGGCGGGAACGCGGACACGACCGTGTCCACCGCCTCCGCGTTCTCGGCGGTGAACCTCGGTGTGGCCGGCGTTTCCTCCGGCACGCTGGCTTACAACGGCACCGGCGCCGCCACGCTGGCCAAGCACGTTTCCGCATTCGGCAACGGCAATGACACCATCCAGAACAGCGGCACCGGCCTGCTCACGCTCTCCGGAACGCTCACCAAGAACGGCACCACGCTCACCCTCAATGGCGGCGCGAATGGAATCGCGGTGACCGGCCAGATCGTCGGTGCGAATCGCGAACTCCGACCTCACCATCACGGGCGGCAAGACCACGGTGAGCAACAGCAACCCCTACAACGGCGCGACCACGGTGACCTCCACCGGCACGCTCGAAGTGGTGGCCGGCGGCAGCCTGAGCGGAACGACGGCGGTGAATAACAGTGGCACGATGCTGCTGAACAGCACTGCGAGCAACACCGTCGGAACCGGCACGGTAACCCCGACTGCGCTCGCCCAGACCTTCACCGGGACCACCGGCAGCACGACCTACGCCGGCACCGACGGCAGCACGCTCGCGGTGGGCGTGCAGACGGGAGTGACGAACAGCTTTGCGTCGCTGACGCTCAGTGGAACGTCCACCCTCGACTTCGGCGGCGGGACGGACAACAGCTTCGTGTTCAGTACGCTGTCCCTGGGAGGAGCGACCCTGAATATCGCCAACTGGGCGGGTTCCGCTTACGGGATTGGTACGATGGCGGACAACGGCACGTTTGCCGACGGTCAAAGCCGCCTCCTTTTCACCAGTGATATCGGTTTTGGGAATGGCAATCTCATCCCCGGGATCAACTTCACGGGCTTCGGCCAAGGCATGCAAGTGCAGTTTGGCAGCCATGTATGAGATCGTGCCGGTGCCGGAGCCCGCGACCACGGCGCTCATCGGTGCGGTCGCGCTGTGCGCGCTCATCGGTTACCGCGAGCGCCGCCGGTTCACGGGGGTCCGCAGCCGCCTCGCCCGCAAATAAGCGACCATGCCGCCATGCGACGGCGCGCGCTTTTTGTGCCTGGCCGCTGCCGCAGCGGTGGCGGAGCCAGTGCGCGAACTTGCGGGTTTGCGGCTTTCGACCGCATCGTCCCGCGTCTGAACGCTTGCCATGCACCCGCCAGCCGGTAGAGTCCGCGCCAGTTTTCCCCGGCACAAAGCCTAAATGAGCGCACTCTTTCTGAAACGATTCCTACGTTGCCCCTGGCGCGTGGCTTCCATCATGCCGAGCTCCCAGACGCTCATCCGCAAAGTCTCGGACAAAATGGAGCACGCAAGCCCCCGGGTGATCGCCGAGTTCGGCCCCGGCGAAGGCTGCCACACGCGTGAAATCGCGCGGCGCATGCACCCGGACTCGCACCTGATGCTCTTCGAAATCGACGCCGAACTTTGCGAGCACCTGCGCAGGCAATTCGCGTCCGATCCGCGCGTCAGCGTCCACAACGAGGACTGCGTTCGGCTTCCCGATGTCCTTTCGAAGAAAGGCCTGCCGCACTGCGACTACGTCGTCTCCGGCATCCCGTTCAGCATCCTCGACAAGGCGAAGAAGCGCGAAATCCTCGACCACACCCACTCGGTGCTCGCGCCGCAGACCCACTCGGCGTTCATCATCTATCAGGTCACGAACGAGCTGCGCACGCGCGGCCACTGCGACCATTTCGCCCATGCGGAGAGCGAGTACTGCCTGCGGAATGTCCCGCCGATGTTCGTCACGAAATTCTTCAAGACGAAGACTCCGAAGCCGCTGAACGGCCACCGCAAGAACGGCTACGCGGTGGGCAGCCGCATCGTCAGCAACGGCGCGCACTAGCCGCGCCTGCCCTTGGCGGCGAAAAGTCGCGGCATTTCCGCTCGACACCTCCGCTTGCGCGCCGGACAGAATCCACGTCCACACATGTCCACCCGTACCGAAAAAGATTCCATGGGCACGATGGAGGTGCCCGCCGACGCCCTCTACGGCGCCTCCACCCAGCGCGCCGTCCTCAATTTCCCCGTCTCCGGCTACCGCTTCGGCCGCGAATTCATCCGCGCGCTCGGCCTCATCAAATGGGCGCCGCGGCCGAAGGCGAACCTCGAGCTCGGGCGCATCGCCGACGAACGCGCCGCGCTCATCGCGCGCGCCGCGCGACGAAGTCATCGACGGGCAAGCTCGACGAGCACTTCCCGATCGACATCTTCCAGACCGGCAGCGGCACCTCGACGAACATGAACGCCAACGAGGTCATCGCGAACCGCTGCTCGCAGCTCGCGGGCAAGCCCATCGGCTCGCAAGCGACCCCGTCCATCCGAACGACCACGTGAACATGGGCCAGTCGTCGCAACGACGTCATCCCCACCGCGATCCACGTCGCCGTCGGCGAGCGCCTCCGCAAGTACGCTCGTGCCCGCGCTCGAGCAGCTGCACGGCGCGCTCGATGCGAAAGTCGATGGAATTCTGGGACGTCATCAAGATCGGCCGCACGCATCTCATGGACGCGACGCCGGTGCGGCTCGGTCAGGAATTCGGCGGCTACGCGCGGCAGATGCGAACTACGCGCGTCTGCGCGCCGGCAACGCTGCGATCGCCGCGCAGTCGAGGAACTGCCCCTCGGCGGCACCGCGGTCGGCACCGGGCTGAACTGCCATCCCGATTTCCCCGGCATCGTCGTGCGGCATCTCGGCAACAGGCACCGGCATCGCCTTCCGCGAAGCGCGCAATCACTTCGAGGCGCAGAGCGCGAAGGACGGCCTCGTCGCAGGCCAGCGGCCAGCTCAAGACCATCGCCGTCTCGCCTCACCAAAATCGCCAACGACATCCGCTGGCTCGGCAGCGGCCCGCGCTGCGGCATCGGCGAGATCCTCGCTCCCCGAGACGCAGCCCGGCAGCTCGCATCATGCCGGGCAAGGTGAACCCCGTGATGTGCGAGAGCCGTGATGCAGGTCTGCGCGCGCGTCATCGGCAACGACGCCACCGTCACGTGGGCCGCGGCGCAGCTCAGCAACTTCGAGCTGAACGTCATGATGCCCGTCATCGCGCACGCGCATGCTGGAGATCGCATCCGGCTGCTCGCGAATGTCGTCGAAGTCTTCCGCGAAGCGCTGCGTCGAGGGCATCGACGCGAACAAGGAGCGCTGCAACGAACTCGTCGAATACTCGATGGCGATGGTCACGAGCCTCGTGCCGATCATCGGCTACGACAACGCCGCCGAGATCGCCAAGGAAAGCGCGAAGACCGGCAAGACCGTCCGCGAGCTCTGCCGCGAAAGGAAAGTCCTGCCCGAAGCCGAACTCGCCAAGGCGCTCGACCCCGTCGAAATGACCAAGCCCGGCGGCGAAGGCGCTGCGGGCGGGTAGGGGCCGCCGACGCGCCGCGGTTTTATTTTCCGGCTCGCGATGCCGCCCAGATCCGCCTCAGCCGTCCCCGTTCGCGGAATGCCACGAAGCTTAGCAGGCAGAGAGCGCCCGCAATGGTCGCCGGCTCGGGGACGGGGACGAGCTCGAACCGTCCGTCGCCCAAGCTGACTTGTCCCGTGCCCCCGAATCCGCTGAAGCTGATCTGGTTGAAATAGCCCGACATGTTCTGGCCGAAGATCAACTGATCGGTGCCGCCGCCGTTTGCGTTCCCGCTCCAGTTATTGACCGTCAGCGTCTGCCCATTCGCGAAGGTCGATCCGGCAGTGCTGAATTCGAGCACGCTCACGCCAGTCCCGAAATCGAGGGTCGATGAGGCGGTCAGCGTGACGGGGCCGACCCTTTCGCTGAGGCCGCCGGTATTGAAGGTGCCGCCGGCGAGCGTGATGGCCGCTGCATCGTTGATCCGATCCCCGGTGCCGTGGAGGAGAAGCGTTCCTCCGGAGTTGATCGTCACCGCCGAGGTGCTGCCGAGCGCGCCCGCGCCGTTGGCTTCGACGGTCCCTCCGCTGATGGCGATCGTCGCCGCGGCGAGTGTCCCGTCGATCGTCGTGGTGCCGGCACTTTGCGTGTAGCTGCCGCTGGCGAGCGCGATCGAGCTGCCCGAGGCGATCGTCACCGCACCCGCGTTCGTCATGTTGAAGCCGGTCGTCACGTTCATCGTGCTGTTCTCGATAATGCTGACGGTCCCGGCGCCCGTGTTGGCAAAATGGCCGTTTACATTCAGCGTGCTGTTGTCATTCACGAGGAAGGACGCGCTGTTGGAGACGTCGCCGTTCAAGGTGCTCGTGCCCGGATCCACAAACGTGCCGCCATTGAACTGGATCGTCGAGGCGGTGATCGTGCCGCTCTTCAGCGAGGTGCTCCCTGAAGTCTGCACATAATTGCCGGCCACGTTCAGCGTCCCATTCAGGATCGCGACGGCGCCGGTGTTGTTCAGATGGCTGCCGGCTCCGCCGATCGTGAAGGCCCCGCCGTTTACCGTGAGGGTGCCGGCGGTGTTAAAAGTGCCGTTCACGGTGCCCGCGCCGGTCAGCGTGCCCGAACTGCCGACGGTGACTCCGCCGGCCAGCGAACCGTTCACGGAAAGAGTGCCCGCACTCACGGTCGAGCCACCGCTGAAGGTATTCGCGCCGCTCAGAGTGAGCGTGCCCGCGCCGGATTTGGTGAGCGTGGCGCCCGAACTGGTCAGTGCGGTGGCGAAAGTCACATCCTGGCCGTTGGTGTCGAAATTGTATGCCTGACCCGCGGCGGTGCTGAAGCGCGCGGAATAGTCGGTGGTGTTGCTCGCGCTGAATTTCAGCGTGCCGCCGCCGAGGATGATGGTCCCCGAGCTGCCGAGTGCGCCGGAACTTCCAAGCGCGAGGGTGCCGGCGCTGAGCGTGGTGCCGCCGGTGTAGGTATTCGCGCCGGAGAGTGTGAGCGTGCCTGCGCCGGTCTTCGTCACGCCGCCGCTGCCGTTGCCGATGATGCCGGAAATGGTCGTGCTGCCGCTGCCGGCGATGGTGAGGAGATTCGCACCGTTGCTGACGTTGCCGCTCACGGTCATGAGGCTGCCGCTGTTGTTGGTCCATGACTGCGCTGCGCCAAGGGCGACGCTCGCGCTGATGGTGTGGGCGGCGGAGCCCGCCTGCACCGTGATACCGCCGGTGCCGAGCGTCAGGGTGTTCGCGCCGCCGATGCTCACGGAACTGGAGGCCGCCGTCGTGCCGGTGCCGGTGAACGTCAGGCTTTTGATCGAGAAATCCAGCCCGAGCGTGGTGCTGAGGCTGGCGCTGCTGTTTGCGGAAACGAAGACATCGGAGACGCCTCCAGGGATCTGGAAGGTATTCGTGGCACCCGTGGCATCGGTGCTGAAATTCGTATTGGCCATGCTGACGCCGAACGAACTCCAGAGTGCATCCTGGCTCCCGGTCCAGTACGCGACCGTCGGCGTGACATTGGACGTGACGACCAGCGATGCGACCGTGGAGATGCTGGTGTATGGGGTGAGCGCGAAGTTATGGCCGCCAAAGCTCGTGCTCCCGGCGCCGAGGGTGAACGCGCCCGCGGGTGCGCTGCCGAAGGCGGTGAAGCTGAGCAGCGTGTAGGTCCCGTTGGCGATGTTCGTGCCAGAAAGCTGGTTGAGATGGATGATCGCGCCGCCCGCATTCAGCGTCAGCTTTTTCCCCACCGCGATCGAGTCCGTGGAGGCATTGCCAAGGTCGAAGTAGAGGATGGATGGATTCCCCGCCGCGCCTCCGAGCGTGAGGTTCGTGGTGGCCGAGGTGTTGGCCAGTGTCAGCGTGTTGATCGTTCCGTCCAGCAGGCTCAGCGTTCCCTGTCCCAGAGGCGTGCCGCCGGTGTTGCCGCCCCGCACGGTGAGTCCGCCCGCGGAGGCGGTGCCGATGGTGTAGTTTCCGTTGATCTGCAAAGTGGCGTGCCCGGCTGAGGCCGTCGGCGTCGCGCCGCTGCCCACCGTCACGGCTGTCCCGCCGAGCGACCCGCCGCTGCCGAGGACCATGGTGCCGAGATTCACCGTGGTCGCGCCGGTATAAGTGTTCGCGCCGGTGAGCGTGAGGGTGCCCGTGGAGGTCTTGGTCAGGCCGCCCGCGCCGGCGCCATTTTGCACGATGCCCGCATAGCTGCCGCTGCCGAGCGTGAGGGTGGTGGTATTGAGCGAGACCACCCCGGTGCCCGCGCCGTTGAGTGAACCGATGGTCGCGGTCGCACTGTTGTAGTTCACCGCGCCATCGGCGGTCAGCGCCGCGCTGCTGGAAAGGGTGCCGCCGCTGACGATGGAGAGCGTCGCCCCGCTGCTGACGCCGACGCTGGAGCTCGCGATCGCGCCGCTGGCACCGAGGCTCAGCGTGCCTGCGCTCACCGTGGTGCTGCCGGTATACGTGTTCGCCGCGGTGAGGCTGAGTGTGCCGGCGCCGATCTTCGTGAACGAACCGCTGCCGCTCATGGCACTGCTGATGGTGGAGTTCACCCCGGCGGTGTCCACGGTGCCCGCGGTGCTCAGATGGATCGCGCGGCTGGTCGTAATCGCCGCGGTCAGCCTGAGCGTGCCTCCTCCGAAATCGAGCCCGTTGCCGCTGTTGCCCAGGCGCGTGTCGGCATTGATCGAAAGGATGCCGCCGTTGATGAAAACCGTGCCGGTGAAAGTGTTCGCGCCGCTCAGCGTCAGCGTGCCGCTGCCCGTCTTGATGAAATCGCCGCTGCCGCTGAGGACGCCGGAAAAAGCCGTGCTCGTGCCATCGACGCCGGTCGTGAGCGATGACGTCGCGGCGGTGCCGAACGAGACGATCCCCGCGCCCGCGAGCGAGCCGATCGTTTCATCGGCGTCGTTCAAGTCCAGCGTCCCGCCCGCGGCCACCGTCACGGCTGAGGAGTTGCCGATGCGCTCGGAAGAGCCGATCTGCAGGGCGCCAGCGTCGATCAGCGTCGCGCCGGTGTAAGCATTGCTCCCGTCGAACACGAGCGTGCCGGCCCCGATCTTGGTCAGCGCGCGTGCGCCGCCCGATTCGCCGATCGCCCCGGAAAGCGTGAGGCTGTCCGCCTCCACCGCGATCGTCACGTCCGAGGCGAGCGTGATGCTGCCTGCCCACCCATGGTTTCCCAGGATGCTGGCGATGGCACCCGTTCCGCTGATTCCGGTGCCATTCAGCGTCAGCGATTTGTCACCCACGTTGATGCCGCCCGCGTTGTTGATGACGATCGCCGCGCCGCTTACGAGAGTCACCGCGCCCGTGCCCGCCGCGCCGAAGCCCATCCCGTTTTGCAAGGCGACCGCGCCGGAGTTTATCGTCGTGGCCCCGGTGTATGTGTTCGACGCGGTCAAGGTGAGCGTGCCCGCGCCGTTTTGCACGATGCCGCCGCTGCCGCCGATGATGCCGTCGGACTGGATGTTCCCCGCGCCGGTGAAGGTGAGGGAGAATCCACCGGTCCCGATCGTACCGGCGAGCGTGAGCGTCCCCCCTTCCGCGCCGATGGTCGTTGCGGCCGCGAGCGTGATGTTGCCGCCAGCCGAGGCTGCGCCGCTGAGCAGGCGCAGCGCACCCGAGCCGCCCGTGCCCGATCCGCGCAGCGTCAACGGCTCCGCGCCCACGGCGATGCCGCCAGCGATCTGCAATTCCGCTCCGGCGGCGACGACCGTGCCGCCCGCCGTGCCGCCAAACGCGGAGGAGTGCTGGGCGATGACGGTGCCATTGCTGACGTCAAAAGTGCCCGTGAACGTACTCGCGCCGGAGAGTGTGAGCGCACCGCTTCCGGTTTTCGTGAAGCCGCCACTGCCGCTCATGACGCCGGAGAAGGTCGTGCTCGAATTGTCGCCGCCGGTCGTGAGAGTGCCGCTGCCGAGCGTGACGCTGCCCGCGCCCGCGAGCGAACCGGTGGTCGCGCTGAAATTGTTCAGATCAAAAGTCGCGCCGCCCGCGATGGTGAGCGCCGAGGTGGACGGCACCCCGCTCGTGCTGCCAAGCCGCAGCGTGCCACCGGCGACGCTGGTGATGCCGGAGTAGGTGTTCGCGCCGCTGACAGTGAAAGCGCCGCTGCCGGTTTTTGTCAGCCCGCCGGTGCCGCTGACGATGCCGGAAAATGTGGTGCCCGAATTATTGCCGCCAGCGGTGATCGTCCCGCTGCCGAGAGCGACGCTGCCTGCGCCCGCGAGCGAGCCGATGGTCGCGCTGAAGTTGCTGAGATCGAATGTTGCGCCGCCGGCAACGGTGACCGCCGACGCGGACGCCACGCCGCCTGCGACTCCCAGGCGCACTGTGCCCGCGCTGATCGTGGTCGCGCCCGTGTAGCTGCTGGTGCCGTTCAGCATTAGCGTGCCGGCGCCGGTCTTGGTGATTCCAAACAAGCCGGAAACGCCACCGAGCGTCGCGTCGGCCGTGGTGGGATTGAGCGTCGCATATCCGGTGAGTGTCACCGCGCCGAACACCAGCGCCGCGCCGTTGCTGCCGGTGATCGTGAGGGTGTTCGCCCCGATGGAAAGTGCGCCGAGCGTGTGTGTCACCGCGGGCGTGGTGCCGGTGAGCCCGCCGACGTCGATCACCGAATCCGCCGCGACCGTCACGCTGTTGGCGAAGTTCGTGCCTGTATCGTTGCGCAGCTTCAGCGTGCCGCTGTTGAGGGTGACGCGGCCGGGGTTGACCGCATCGCCGAGCGACTGGGCATTCCGCAGTTCGATCGTGCCGGCGTCAATCTGCAGCGTGCCATCGAAGGATGGGTTTGCGGTCTGAATCACCAATGCGCCCGCCCCGGCCTTGAACAGCACGCTCGCGGCGTTGCCCGTGGTGAGCACATCGCTGGCATTGCCGAGGGTGAGCGTCTGCCCGGAGGCGATGTCGAGCGTGCCCGTCCGGTCGGAGGTCACGGTGAAAACCTTTCCAGTGCCGGCGGTGAATCCCGCGGTGATGCTGAGCGTGCCGCCACTGAAGATCACGTCGTTGCCCGATGCGCCGAGGTTGTTCTCCGCGCTGATCTGGACGGTGCCTTCATTGATGAAGACGCTGCCGCTGAAAGTATTGGCCCCGCTTAGAATCAGCACGCCGGTGTCGGCTTTCGAGAGCGAGATCACCCCGTCGTCCCCATCGCCGTAGGTGCCGTTCGGGCCGGCATTGTCGATGATGCTCGATGAAATCGTGAGCGGGTGACCGTCGTCCACCGAGACCGCGAGCGAACCGGCAGCCGTGCCCCCGGCGGTGAGCCGTCCCGCGCCGGAGATGGTCGTGGGCGATATTGAACTGAGCAGGCCGCCGCCCAGGAGATTCAGCGTGCGCGATGCCGATGCGCCGAGATCGACGTTGGCAACATCGGTGAGACTCAGTCCGAGGTCGGTCGTCGTGCCATCGTTCGTGAGCGTGTACGCGGAAGCAGGTGAACTGCTGTCGAGGAGGACGATCTTGGTGGGGTCGTCCACATTGATGCCGAAGCTGCCGGTGTAGTAGGTGCTGAATGCGCGAACGCCGTCGGAATAGTATTCGGCAAAATTGCTGCCGACGGTGGCCCAGCCGCCGATGAGACCTTCCGCCTGGCCGGTGATGTAGATGTGCGGGCCGAAAACGTCGGAGCCCAGCGTGCCACCGATGGCGGAGAAGTTCACTGTCGCCCCGGCGCTGATCGTGCCGAGCGAGCTGAACGTCAGCGAGGTGCTGTCGGTGGACGTGCCGTTGTGAACGACGGTGACATTGGAAGCGCCGCTTGACGCGATGAGCGCGCCGACGGTTTCGCCCGAGCCGCTGCCGGCGGAGACGTAGCGCAGCGTGCCGCCCTTGAGCGTGATGGCCGCGCTGTCGCCGATGCGGTTGCTCTGGTCGCCTGCGCTGTTGTCGAGCGTCAAAGTCGCGCCGCTGCCGAGGGTGAAGTCCGAGGCGTTCGCGGTGCCGCCCGAAGAACCGGAGAGCACGAGGGAGCCATTGTTGATCGTGACCGCGCCGGAGAAGGTGTTGGTGCCGGTGAGTGTGAGCGTGTCGGTTCCATTTTTGATGTAGCCGCCGGTGCCGCTGATGACGCCGGAAAAGGTCACATTCGAACTGTGGGCGCCCGAGGTCAGAGTGCCGCTGCCCAGGGTGATGCTGCCCGCGCCGGTGAGCGAGCCGACGGTTGTGGAGAAGTTGTTGAGATCGAAGGTCGCGCCGCCGGCCACATTCAGCACCGTGGAACTGAACACGCCATCGGACGCGCCGAGCCGCAGCGTGCCCGCGCTGACGGTCGTTGCGCCAGTGTAGGTGTTCGTTCCGCTCACCGTGAAAATGCCGCCGCCGGTTTTCGTGAGCGCGCCGGAGCCGCTGATGACGCCGGAAAATGTGGTCGAGCTGCTGTCGCCGCCAGCCGTCAGGACCGCAGCTCCGAGCGTGACCGAGCCCGCGCCGGCGAGCGAGCCGATGGTTTGATTGTACCCGCCGAGATCCAACTCCGCGCCACTGGAAATGCTGACGGCGGATGCGGACGGGAGACTGCCTGCGATGCCGAGTTCCAGTGTGCCGGCGGTGACGCTGGTCGCTCCGGTGTAGGTGTTCTGCCCGGAGAGCGTGACGGTGGACGCGGTGGATTTTGTGAGCGCCACGCTGCCGCCGAGCGCGATGGACACCGAGCCATCGCGCAAGTCGAATCCCGCGGTGCTGCTGAGAGTGGAAGTGCCGCTGCCGGTGATGGTGCCGCCGTTGGAAAGAATGACCTGCCCCACCGTGTCACTCTGGTTTGCGCGCTGATCGAGGACCGACGTGGCGCCGTCAATGGTGACGCCGCCGGTGGCGATGACATTGCTGGCGCCGTAGGCCAGCGTGCCTCCGCTGACGGTCGTCAGGCCGGTGTACGTGTTCGCGCCGCTGAGTAGCATGGTGCCCGTGCCGTTGGCGGTGATGCCGAACCCCGCGCCCGAGATCGCGCCGCCGAATGCAACCGTGCCTCCCGCCTCGGCGGTGAGCGTGACGGATTTGTTCAGCGTGATGGCGCCGCTGAATGCATTCGTGCCGCCGGTGTTCGTGCCGCCCAGTGTCAGAGCACCGGTGCTGCCGGAGCGCACGGTGATGGCATTGGTCACATTGTATCCGCCATTTGTGCCGAAAAGCACGCTGGCGGCGGTGCTGCCGGTGGTGTCGCCGAAGTTCACCGCGCCGGTGCCGAGCGCGGAGGAATGGTCGATGGTCACGGTGCCGGCGTTGATGCTCGAACCGCCGCTGAAAGTGTTCGCGCCGCTGAGGAGCAACGTCCCAAGACCTGCCTTCGTGATCGCGCTGGCTGCGCCGCCATCGGAAATGATCCCGGAGACGGTCAGATCGCTGTCCGTGGCGACCGAGTTGTTGTTGATGGTAAAAGTGCGCGATGCGTTGAGGCCGACATTCGAGGTGATCATCGCGACATTCGAGCCGGTCGTGGTCGCGGTGAGATTCCCGCCGAGGTCGAGCCGCGAGGTGGCCGTACCGGTGACGCTGCCGCCGGTCATGGTCAGCGTGCCGATGTCGTCGGTGAAGCTTTGCAGATCGAGCTGGCCGTCTGTCCGGATCGTCACGGCCGCTGCGGAGGGAATCTGGCCGGAGGCGTTGAGCCGGATGATGGCCGAATTTGCCGCCCCCGACGAATCGCCGATCGTGAGTACCGAGCCGCCGAATGCGTTCAGGCCCGCCGTCTTGTTGAGCACGAGCGCGCCTTCGTTCACCCTCACGGTGCCGCTCAAGGTGTTCGCGGCCGTGCCACCGAGGGTAAGCGTTCCGGCGCCGTTTTTCGTCAGTCCGCCCGAACCGCTGATGACGCCGGTGAAGGTCGTGGAAGCATTGCTGACTGTGAGCGTGCGGGTGGCCGATGCAGCCGCCGCGCCGGTGAAGGTGAAGTCATTGGAGCCGGAGAACGTCGTGTTGCCCGCGAGTGTGACGGCATTGGTGAAAGTGCGCGCACCGCCGCCGGCCTGGATGGTGCCGGCGCCGAGGGAAAACGTGCCGGTGCCGGCGGCGGAGTTGTTGCCGAGGATGAGGGTGCCCGCGCTGAGGGTCGTGCCGCCGGTGTGGGTGTTCGCACCGTTGAGGATCAGCGTGCCGGTGCCGGCCTTGGTGAGTCTGCGACTGCCGGATGCTTGGGTGACGATGCCGTTGAAGGTGACGATCCCCGCGCCGCTGGTGGTGAACGTGCGGTTGGCCGTCATGCTCAAGTTGCCGTTGAAGGTCAGGTCGTCCGCGTTGGTGAAGGTCGTGTTGGCGGTGACGCTGATGGCGTTGCCAATGGTGCGAGCCCCGCCGGAGGTCTGGATTCTCGCGCCGCCCAGCGTGAGGGTGCCGGTGCCGAAGGCCGAGTTGTTGCCGATGGCGACAGTGCCGCTGGTGCCCGAGAGGGTGGTCGTCCCCGAGTAGGTGTTGGCTCCATTCAAGGTCAGGGTGTTGGTGCTGGTGCTGGCCTTCGTGAGGCCGCCCGTGCCGCTGATCACACCGTTGATGGCCGTCGCAAAGCCGCCGCCGAGCGTCAGCAGAAATCCGCCGTTGGCGATATTGCCGCCGAAGACCAGGGAGCCGCTGGTCGCGTTCCACGTCTGCGCCGCGCTGAGGGTGATGGCGTTGTTGATGGTCTGTGTGCTCGCACTGCTGTTGGTGAGGCCACCGGATCCGATCGTGTACATGCCCGCGCCGCCGAGGGTGAACGTCGAAGCCGTACTGTTGAAAGTGATCGAGCCGACGCTCAAGGCCGTCCCGGTTTGTGGTGCGAGGGATGTGCTTCCCGCGAAGATCAACACGTCACCGGAAACCGGGATCTGCGCGGGACTCCAGTTCGCAGCAGTGCCGACGAGCCCGTCGCCACCCGCCCCCGTCCACGTCAAAGTAGCGGCCCGAAGCGCACTCGCCGATGCCAGCAACACGCCGGACACCACTGCGGCAAGTAGTCGCAAGTGGCGGCAGGGACGTGATTTCTGTCGACGATGAGTTTCGGATCCAGTCATGGACTCCCGGGTGCCTTAGCACGCCCGGTGCCAAGTCCTCGAAAGGGACGGATTTACATCGCGAAGGCCACCGGTCCTTGACGCGCAGGAAAGGCGCTTTCCGTGGGATGAACGCCGGCCATCAGCCATACGGGCGGCGTCGGTAGTGGCTCAGTTCGGAAGTTGATGAAGCAGGACGCCCATGGAGGAGTTTCCTGATTTCATGGCTTCCTCCTTCAAAATGAGCGCCCACCGGGGCTTCACACAATCCGACACTACGCCCGATCGGACCGCGCGCCTTCCGTTTGGCTCGCACGGTCCTTTGAGTGAGTCAGCCGACGCAGCGAGCCCGCAGCGATCGACCGGGTCTTCGCGAAGGCGATGCTCCGCGGGTGCTATTTTTCCTCGCGGATCTGCCGGGCGCGCTCTTCAGGGGTTTCCACCCAGAGCGCGAGCGCCTTCAACATGTCCCAGACGCCATGGAAATGCTGACGGTCCTCCTGCAACTGCTCGTCAGCCTTGTGGAGCGCCTCGACGCCCTTCGCGTCGCGCAGGTCTTCCGGCAGCTTCGCGGCCAGATCCGCGGCGATCTCCGTGGCCTTCTGTTTTCCGAAGCGGCGTTGCAATTCGAGCTTCACCTGCAAGCTCCTCGCGTGCGCGCGCAACGTGAAAAAATGGGATTCAAGCGCCATCCATCCAGCCTCCCAGTCGGCGTGCTTCGCCGGCGTCACCAGCGCGGCCGCGGCGGCCTTCCGCTTTGCGAGCAACGCCTCGATTTCATCGTCGATCGCGGCGACCGGCGCCCACTCCGCCAGGGGATCGCTGTCGGGCGATACGGTGTCCTGAAGCCGCTTGCGCGCATTGGCCGCGTGCACGTGGATGTCGGCGAGCAACGTGCCGATGCGGGTCCAGTCGCGCTCCCAATCCGCCGGAGGGGCGCCGGCGATGGCATCCCGCTCGATGTCGCGGACGTCCGACACGAAGGATACGAACCTCTCGTCGAGAGACTCGATTTGGGAACATTCCTCCGACAGTCCCCGCAGTACGTGTTGGTAAAGACTGAGCGTTTTTTCGTTCATAAGGCTCCTGGGGTTTTTCCACTTTCAGTGTAATGGCCGGCCTACCTGTGTGCAATGCCCGTTCGCAGATCCCCCGGCGCATGAAAAATGCCGGCGGCCGGGGATTCCAACCCCACCCGGATGATGGCCAGGTTTCAGCGGAATTCACCGCTGCCGCCGTTGAATGTTCGCACTGCGTCTGACGTGCATCGCGAACGGCTTGTTCAACGGCAACGCGGAGAGCGTGTGCGCAGCGGCGGCGAAAACTGGGCAAACAGGTTGAACGATTTCGTGCCGCATCCGTCCAATCTTACGCCATGTACGACACCACATTCCCCATTGAGTTCATCGGTGGCAGCCGCGATGGAGAGGTCATCGAGGCGACGGCTGCGCCGGACTTCTACGAGGTCATCGTAGGCGAGCACGTGAAGGAAATCTACGAGCGGCAAAACACCGAGCCGCCGTTTTTCTACGTGCAGATCGGGTATGTCGGCAACGAGACGTGGAAATGACTCGAGGCGCTGGCCGCCATCCTGCCGCCGTCTGCTACGGCATCGCGAGGACCTTCGTGAGGAAGGCCCACGCGTCGGCGGTCTCGTCCATCACCTTGGTGAGCGCGGTTCCTGCGCCGTGGCCCGCGCTCGTCTCGATGCGGATCATCACAGGCGGACCACCGATGGCCTGGCACTCCTGCAGGCGCGCGGCGAACTTGAAGCTGTGCGCGGGGACGACGCGGTCGTCGTGGTCGGCGGTCATCACGAGCGTCGCGGGGTAGCGCGTGCCGGGCTTGAGGTTGTGGTACGGCGAGTAGGCGAGCAGCGCCTTGAAATCTTCCTGGGTTTCGGCGCTGCCGTAGTCGCTCTTCCACGCCCAGCCGATGGTGAACTTGTGGAAGCGCAGCATGTCCATCACGCCGACGGCCGGAATGACCGCCCCGAAAAGTTCCGGGCGCTGCGTCATCGCCGCTCCGACGAGCAGGCCGCCGTTGCTGCCGCCCTGGATCGCGAGCTTTTCCGGCGCGCGTATATTTGTTCGAGATGAGCCACTCGGCCGCGGCGATGAAGTCGTCGAAGACGTTTTGCTTTTTCAGCTTCGTGCCGGCCTTGTGCCACTCGGCTCCGTACTCGCCGCCGCCGCGGAGATTCGCCACCGCGAAGACGCCGCCCATTTCCAGCCACACGGCGCGCGAGACGGAAAATGCGGGCGTGAGCGAGATGTTGAACCCGCCGTAGCCGTAGAGGATCACCGGCGCGTTGCCGTCGAGCACAAGACCGCGCTTGTGCGTGATGAACATCGGCACGCGCGTCCCGTCCTTGCTCTGAAGGAAGACCTGCTTCGTCTCGTAGTCGGCGCTTTTGAAATCCACCTTCGGCTTTTTCCACACGGCGTATTCTAGCGTCGCCACTTCGAGCCGGTAAATCGCGCCAGGCTCGGTGAAGCTCGCGAAGCTGAAGAACGTGTGCGTGTCGCCCGCCCGCCCGCCGAAACCGCCCACCGTGCCGATGCCGGGAAGCACGAGGGCGCGCTCCAGCTGGACGTTGAGGACGGAGGGTGGCGAGGCACGATCCTCCTTTGGCGCGAACACGCGGACCTCGCTTCGCGCGTCCTTGAGATATTTGCAAAAAAGTTTGCCGCCGACACTGCCGACGCCGTCGAGTTTTTCGGCGGCCTGCGGGATCAGCTCGCGCCAGTTCGCGCGCTGCGGTGTGCGCGTGTCCACGGCGATTACGCGGTAACGCGGTGCGTCGAGGTCCGTCTGGAAAAGGAACACGGGACCCACGTTGTCGACGAAGCTGTAGTCCGCATCGAAGTCGTTCAGCAGCTCGACGACCTTCGCATCCGGCTGCGTGAGGTCCTTGTAGAAGACACGGTTCTTCGTGTCCGTGCCCTGAGTCACGTGGATGACGAGCCAGCGCCCGTCGTCGGTGACGCTGCCGTGAAAGCCCCAATCGCCATGGTCCTTTCGCTCGTAGATGAGCGTGTCGGCGCTCTGCGGCGTGCCGAGTTTATGAAAGTAGAGCTTCTGGAATTCCACCTTGCCCTTCAGTTCGTCGCCCGTCTTCGGCTCGTCGAAGCGCGAGTAGAAAAACCCGCTGCCGTCCTTCATCCACGATGCGCCGCTGAACTTCACCCACTGGATGAGGTCCTCGCGATCCTTGCCGGTCACCGTGTCGCGCACGCGGAATTCCTCCCAGTCGCTGCCCGCGCGGCTGAGGCCGTACGCGAGCAGCTTGCCGTCCTCGCTCGGCGCGGTGTCCTTCAGCGACACGGTGCCGTCGGCGGAGAGCGTGTTCGGGTCGAGCAGCACGCGCGGCGGCGCATCGAGCTTGTCGGCGGTATAGAGCACCCGCTGGTTTTGCAGGCCGGAGTTGTAAGTCCAAAAGTAGCGCCCGCCGCGTTCGAAAGGCTCGCCGTAGCGCTCGAAGTTCCAGAGCTTCGCGAGCCGCGCGCGGATCTGTGGGCGCCGTGCGATGGTCCCGAGGAACGCGGACGTGAGCCGGTTCTGCTCCGTCACCCACGCCTTGGTCTCGGCTGAATTGTCATCCTCCAGCCAGCGGTACGGGTCGGTAATCTTCGTGCCGTGATATTCGTCCGTGACGTCCTCCTTGCGGGTGGGCGGATACATGATTCGCGGCCAGTCGGCGGCGGTTGCGGCGATATTCAGCATGGCGATGAGAAGGAGAAATTTCATGGGAGTCGGAAGTGAGAGCGAGGCGTGCATGCGTCCTGGACTGCGGCGGCTTGCCGCCGCTTTTGATCCCGAGGCTTGCCGAGAAAGACCGGCCGCGCTCGCCAAGGCTCGCCACCCAAAGCGGCGGCAAGCCGCCGCAGTCCAAGGGCTCGCGCCTGAATGCGCAGCGCGTTCATCTTTGCGCCTCCGCTGTGCGCTCAGGAAATTTTCGCGCGATGGCTGCAAAGATGCCCGCGACCACGAGCATCAGGCCGACGTAGGCAAACATCTCCTCCGAAGCGGACAAGCGCCGCACCGTTTCGCCCGCGGCATTCGTCACCTTGTTCAGCGCGGTGACTTGCGCCGCCAGCATGTTTCCGAACGCCACCGTCAGCAGCCAGAAACTCATGATCGTGCTCTTGAGCCGCGCCGGCGCGACCGTGAACGCGAACTCCAGGCCTGTCGTCGAGATGAGCACCTCCGCCGCCGTCATCACGCCGTAGGGGAGGAGTTGCCACCAAATGCTGAGCTTCGCTCCGGCCTCGATCTGTTGCTGGAGGATCGCGGAAATCGCAAACCCGGCCGCCGCGAGCACCATTCCCGCGCCCATCCGGCGCAACGGCGTCGGTTTCAATCCCCAGCGCTCCAGCGCGGGATACAGCCACAGCGTGAAGATCGGGATGAGCGTCATCACGTAGAGCGGGTTCACCGATTGCATCCGCTCGCCCGTGACGTTGTAGCTGCCGATCGTCCCCGTCACCATCTGATTGCCCTGCTGCACCCACGTCGTGTGCTGCTGATCAAACAACGCCCAGAACACCGTCACCGGCGCAAAGATCGCTATGATGCTCCAGAGCGTCTTCCGATCCTCCGTCTTCGTCGCTGCGTCCACCGGCGCGAGCGTGGCCGAGGGCGGCTTCATCACGTAGTGCTTCCGGCCCATCCAGAAAACGAGCGTGGCGAGCAGCATGAATGCGCCTGGAACCGCGAACGCCACGGCGTAGCCGAAATGATCCTTCAGCACGGGAATCACGGCGAACGAGAAGAAGCTCCCGAAGTTGATGCTCCAATAGAAGAGCCCATAAACCGTCGTCATCTGGCGCTCCTGCCCGGGCTTGAACTGATCGCCCACAAACGCCGACACGCACGGCTTGATGCCGCCCGAGCCAATCGCGAGCAGCGCAAGCCCCGCGAAAAGACCCCACTTTGTCCCCTCCGTCGCCGACATCAGCCCGTGACCCGCGCAGTAGGCGAAAGAGATGAGGAGGATCGTCTTGTAGCGGCCCCAGAAACGATCCGCGATGAATGCGCCGGCCAGCGGCAGGAAATACGTGGCGAATTTCCACCAATGCACGACCTCCTTCGCCTCCTGCCTGGCGGCGTCCTTTGCGAGGTCGGTCGCGCCGGCCACGTCGCCAAACAGCATCGCGGCGTAGGTGGTGAGGATCGCGACGACCCCGTAGTAGCTCAGCCGCTCGCACGCCTCGTTTCCGACGATGTATTTTGTCTGCGGCGGGAGGCGGTCGTTGCTCATGGGGAAAATGGACGCCCGCCCTGCTAGCGGTTCCCGCGGCGCGACGCCAACCTACTTCTTCGCCGCAATCGCCGCCCGCGTGTCCTCGATGAATTTCCGTTCTTCGGGGCCGAGCCGATCCAGCGCGATCTCGTAGGGCTTCGAGTTCACGAGGACGCGCGCTTTTCCGTCGCGCACCACGGTCGGATGCTTCGGCACGACCGGAGCCGCTGTCCCGGCATTTCCGTCGGTCACGATGTCCTCAAACGCGATCAGCTTTCCCACGAAAAACTTCCCGTCGCTCATCTTCCACTGCCGCGGTTCCCCGAGCACGATGCGCGTGGTCGTCTTCACAGCGATCTGCGGGGGCGCCTTCGTGAATCCCACCGAATTCGTCCCCTGTGCGTCTCCAAGTCCGCGCGTATCGAATTTCTTCGGCGTCGTCGGGATCACCTGCGCCGCGAGCGGCAGGTTTGCGGCAATGGCGAGAGCCGCGATGACCGGGAGGAGCGTATTCATGGCCGCAAAATGCCCCGCTCCGGCGGCAAGGCAAACCGCGATTTTCAGCCGGACCGGCTGCTCCCTGTCGAACGGATGAACCCTGCCGTAGATGCTATTCGCCATATCTGCGGCAAACGATTTCCAAAGCGGAACGGCGATGCGATTCGCTGCAGAACTTTAAATGCGGCAACGAACGCCGGCCAACGGGGTTGGAACGCGCTCCAGTGAAAACCCCGTTCGCTTTCCTCTCCTCCGCCAGCAAAGGCCTGGCCGTCCTGACCTTTCTGCTCGCCGGTCCGGCGTGCCGCGCCGAAGCCGGCCAACCAAAGCAGGCCGAGTTCTACGCGCCGGAAACGGTGCAGACGATTCACCTCGAGATCGCGCCGGAGAATCTGCGCAAGCTCAAGGACGCCCTGCCGGAGCGCATTTACGTCCCGGGCACGTTTCGCTGGAATGATCGGGTCATCTCGAACGTGGGAATTCGTTACAAGGGCAACAGCTCGTCCCAGCCGCAGTCGCCGCACAAACGCAGCTTCCTGATCAAATTCGGCGAGTTCACGAAAGCGCAGCGCTTCCTCGGTTTGCGACGCGTCGCCCTCGACAATGGAATCCAGTTCGGGAGCCTCTTCAGCGAACGCCTGATCACCGACATTCTGCGCGACCTCGGCGTCAACGCTTCGCGCTGCAACCACGCGAAGGTCTATCTCAACGGCGAATACCTCGGCGTGCATGTGAACGTGGAGCGGCTGGATGAAACTTTCCTCGAGCAGAATTTCGGCGCAGCGACCGGCCCGTTGTTCAAGGTCCACGAAGGCGGGCCGGGTGCCGACTTGCGGCCGGCGGGTGATCCAAAGGACTACGAGAAAACTTTCGAGCTGGAGACGAAAGCCGGCGCGGATGCGTTCGCTCAGTTGGCGGAGTTCATTCGCACGCTCAATCCCGAGCCGCCCGGCACCGCGGTCGAGCTCGAGCGCGTGCTCGATCTGGACGCCTTCATCAAAACGACCGCGGTGCTGCTGCTCTCGGGCGCTTTTGACCAGCTTACCGGCTGGGGCCCGCACAACTACTATCTCTACCGCAATCCCGCCGATCAGCGCTGGACCTACCTCCCATGGGACTTGGATGTGGGATTTGCGGATCAGGCATTCGGACGGATACCCGTGCTGGATGGCTGGCATGCTGCGTGGCCGACGCCCGTTTCCGGCCGTCCGCTTCTCGAACACATCGTTACCCAGCCGGAGCTGCTCGCCCGCTATCGCCGCGATGCCGGCGTCATCCTCGAAAAATATTTCCGGCCGGAAATCCTGATCCCCAAACTCCACGCGCTCTACGCACCGATCGAGGGCGATCTCCAAAAGGATCCGTTTCCAAAAGGACGCGTCACCGTTCCCAGCGATACCAGTTACCGGGATGTCATCGCGTCGATGGAAAGCTTCATCCGGAAACGCTACGACCTGGCCCGCGCCCAACTCGAACAGCCGGGCGAGCGCCCGACGCCGAAACAGCCGGCGGGCAACGGTGGCGGCGCTCCGGTCCCCGGTGCCGATTCGCCTGATGCCCCCAGCGACTTGCGGGTTGTCCGCGCGAGCGCGGCCGGCGTCGAGCTGCAGTGGGTGGACAATGCGGTCGGTGAGCGGTTCTTCATCGTCCAGCGGGCTCCCGCCGAACCGGGCACCGAATTCCAAAATCTCATCGGTCTGCCCGGGGAAAATATTGTGCGCGCCACCGACACGAAACCCGGCGCAGGCACCGCCTGGCGCTACCGCGTTTACGCCCTGAAACCGACGCCGCAGGGGCCGCAGGGAACCGGCGTTTCCAACGTCGTCACCGTGACTGTTCCCAACGACTGAGCCCAATCCCTCGGTGGCTCTCTGCCTGAGGTGAACCGCATGGCTCCGGAGGTAGGACTCGAACCTACAACCACACGATTAACAGTCGCGTGCTCTACCATTGAGCTACTCCGGATTGTCCGTTTGCGGGGTGCGGAAATTACGGGGCGCGGCTTCCACGGCAAGCTCTTTTTCCAGAGGCGCAACAATCGGAAAATGTGTGCGGTGAAACATGCGTTCCACCGGCTTGCCGCATGCGGGTGGCCCGAATACAACCGCGCGCATGAAGTTCCTCCCCGACTCTCGCCGCCCTCCTGTCTCTCGCCGCCGTCACTTTCGCCGCGGAAAAATACACCATCGCGATGATCCCCAAGGGCACCACGCATGAGTTCTGGAAAAGCGTCCACGCCGGCGGGCTGCGCGCGGTCGAGGAGCTGAAGGCCGAGGGCATCACCGTGGACCTCGTGTGGAAGGGCCCGCTCAAGGAGGACGACCGCGACCAGCAGATCGCGCTCGTGGAAAATTTCACCGCGCGCAAGGTCAGCGGCATCTGCCTCGCGCCGCTCGATTCGCAGGCGCTCGTGCGGCCCGTGAATTCCGCCGTGAAGGCGAAGGTGCCCGTCGTCGTCTTCGACAGCGGCGTGAAGACCGAGCAGATCGTGAGCTACGTCGCCACGGACAATTTCAAGGGCGGCCAGCTCGGCGGCGAGGCGCTCGCGAAGCAGCTCGGCGGAAAGGGCAAAGTCATCCTCCTGCGCTACATGGTCGGCTCGAACAGCACCGAGGAGCGCGAGGCCGGATTCCTCGACGCGATGAAAAAATCCCCCGGCATCCAGATCATCTCCAGCGACCAATACTCCGGCTCCACGCGCGAGAGCGCCTACGCGAAGGCGCAAAACATCCTGAACCGTTTCGGCAAGGAAGTGGACGGCATCTTCTGCCCGTGCGAGCCGGTGACGACCGCGGTGACGAAGGCCATCCGCGAAATCGGACGCGCCGGCGGGCAGGTGAAAATCATCGGCTTCGACGCGGGCACGCAGAGCGTCGCCGATCTCGAAAAGGGCGACGTGCAGGGCCTCGTGCTGCAAAACCCGATGCGCATCGGCGGCGACGCGCTCAAGGCGCTCGTCGCGCACCTGCAAGGCAAGCCCGTCGAGAAACGCATCGACACCGGCGTGGTCGTCGTGACGAAGGAAAACATCGCCGACCCCGCGAACGCCGAACTCCTCCGCCCGCCGCTGGAGAAGTATTTGAAATGAACGTCGCGCTGGATCAGCGAAAGTAGGAAACCGCTAAATGCCAACCATGAAACTCCGTATGCTTCTACTCTGCGTGCTTGCCGGAATATTTTTCCCATCGTGCAAGCGTGCCGCCACCCAGCAAATGCCGTCACTAGCCACAAAGAAGGAACAATATGAGGCCATGCACAACGGTGCTTGGGTGTGGGTTTACGGCAGGATGGACACACTTACCAAAGACGGCCAAATCCTAATCGGAAAAGATGGCGCACCCTTGCACATCATGGGTGATCTGGGTCTCACAAAAGGGCAGGAACACGCTGACTACTTTCGCCCTGCGGCGAACTACGAACGCACTGGCGCTAATGGCTCGAAGGAGCGCTTGAAGAATTACACCCGACTCACTGGGGCGGATGCGGCGTTCTGTCGTGAGATGCATGAATATTACGAGTTGCACGGCGCAATTCTCAGCGACGTATTTCAGCGAGAAGGGGACACGCCTGAGAACCGGGAAAAGCTGCGTGTGATGCACGAGCGGTTGAAAAGCGAGGGGGTTCCACTCAAGGATGTTTCTTGGCCGAAAAGGACAAGATGATTGAGCTGAACCTACGGATCGCGCCCATCACGCGATGAGCCATCCTCAGAGTGAAAAGTACAAAAAAAAGACCGGGGGTTCATCACCACCGCTTGCGCGTTGGGAGAGGAATTAGCCCCCGGACTGTGGAATAATCATCGCGGCAGCCCCGCTAAGAATCAACGAAGTTTCGCGCTCTTGCTCAAAACCACACGCCGGCGTATTTCTTCGCCATGCCATCCGTGATTCTCAAAGCCCACTACGACGGTGAGCACATCGTGCTCGACGAGCCGTTCGAGCTTGCGCCGAACGCTCCTCTGGCGGTGACTGTGCTTTCCCCGGCCACGCCCGAGCATGACGCCGAGCGCGCGGAGTGGGCAGCCCTCAGCGCCCAGAGCCTCGCCCGGGCCTACGGTGACGACGAACCAGAATACACGCTGGACGATCTCCGGCCATGACCGAGGGGGATGTCGCGCTCACGGCACTCCCGCAGGCAGACGGACGCACGAAACCGAGACCGGCGGTTCTGCTTCGCCAGATGCCTCCATTCGGCGACTGGCTCGTTTGCGGCGTCAGCACCCAACTCCAACAGGAGGCCGTCGGCTTCGACGAAACCATCGGACCATCGCACCCCGATTTTCGTGGCAGCGGACTCAAGGCTCTTTCGCTCATCCGTCTCGGCTATCTCGTCGTTCTTCCTGCCGACCGCTTGCTCGGTGTTCTCGGCTCCATCTCATCCGAGCGCCACGCGCGTTTGCTCCAGCGGCTCGGCACCTTTCTTCAATCCGCACGAGGCTGACCGCGCCGAGACAAAATCACCTGACCCGGAAGCAGAGGAATTTGCCTTTTTGAAGTGATGCGACTGACGCTCGACGGAGTTCAGAAATCCTTCGGTGCGACTGCCGCGCTGCGGGGCGTTTCGCTGGGCGTCGGCGAGGGCGAGGTGCATGCGCTCATCGGCGAGAATGGCGCGGGGAAGAGCACGCTGATGAAAATCCTCAGCGGCGCGCACGAGGCGGACGCGGGGCGCATCATGCTGGACGGCGCGCCGTTTGCGCCGCGCAATCCGCACGAGGCGCGGCGCGCGGGCGTGGCGATGATTTACCAGGAGCTGAACCTCGCGCCGGATTTGAGCGTGGCCGAGAACATCGTGCTCGGCGCGGAGCCTTCGTATCTCGGAAGCCTCGGCTGGCTGCGGCGCGGCGCGATGCGCGACACGGCGCGGCGCGCGCTCGCGGAACTCGGCCACGGCGACCTGCCGCCGGATGCGCCGGTGCGCTCGCTTTCCATCGCGGAGCAGCAGCTCGTGGAAATCGCCCGCGCGCTCGCGGGCGAGCCGCGCGTGATGATTTTCGACGAGCCGACGAGCAGCCTCACGCAGGCGGACGCGGAGCGGCTCTTCGCCGTCATCGCGCGGCTGAAGGCGCGCGGCGTGAGCGTGATTTACATCAGCCATTTCCTCGAGGAATGCCGGCGCGTGTGCGACCGCTTCACCGTGCTGCGCGACGGCGAGAGCGTGGGCACCGGCGCGCTCGCGGAGACGCCGATGGCGGACATCATCCGGCTCATGGTGGGCCGCGAGGTGAGCGAGCTGTATCCGCGGATCGCGCATGCGATGGGGGAGGTGGTGCTGCGCGTGGAGGCGGCGCATGGTAGGGCGACCTCGCCGAGGCGCCCCATTTGAAGCGGGAGCGCGAGCCGGAATGAAGTCATGACGAGAGCGGGAGATCGGGCGCGACTCGGCGAGCGCGCCCTACCTTGGCGTCCGCGCCGGCGAGATTTTCGGCCTGTTCGGGCTCGTCGGCTCGGGGCGCACGGAGCTGCTGCGGCGGATCTTCGGGCTCGATGCGATGGCTGCGGAGCGCGTCGCGATTTTTGGACGTGAGGAATCCTCCGCATCGCCGCCGCGGCGGCTCGCGCAGGGCGTGGGACTGCTGAGCGAGAACCGCAAGGAGGAGGGGCTCATGCTCCGGCGTTCGCTCACGGAAAATCTCACCGCGACGCGCCCGATCGCACGCGCCGGCTGGCTCCTGCGCGGACGCGAGCGCAGCGCGACGCGCGAGTGGATTTCCAAGCTGTCCGTCCGCGCCCGCGATCCGGAGCAGGCCGTCGGCGAACTCTCCGGCGGCAACCAGCAGAAGATCGCGCTCGGCCGCCTGCTGCATCACGACGCGAAAATCCTGCTGCTCGACGAGCCGACGCGCGGCATCGATGTCGGCAGCAAGGCGCAGATCTACCGGCTGATCGGCGAACTCGCGGCGCAGGGCAAGGCGGTGCTTTTCGTGAGCAGCTACATCCCGGAACTGCTCGGTGTCTGCGACACCATCGGCGTGATGTGCCGCGGCAGACTCGCCGCCGTGCGCCCCGCCGCCGAGTGGACCGAGCACACGCTGATGGAAGCGGCCATCGGCACGACCTGATTTCCCCATGAACGCCCTCCGCCGAATTTTTTCCCTGCTCAGTCCCGTGCTCGCGCTTGCGCTGGTCGTCGGGCTTTTCTGCGCGCTGCTGGCTTGGAAGGACGTGCGCGACTTTCAGCAGCAGCACGAAGGGATCGCGTTCACGGAGGCATTTGCGAAAATGCGCGCGCAGCCGGACGAGACGTTCACGGGGCTGAACTCGTTCATCACCGGCGGAGCTTGGAAAAAGAATCTCACGCAGACCGCGATCGTCGCCGTCGGCGCGCTCGGGATGATTTTGATCCTCGTGAGCGGCGGAATCGATCTGAGCGTCGGCTCGTCCGTCGCGATGTGCAGCGTGTTCGTCGCGAAATCGCTGAACACCGGCAGCACGCCGCTCACCGCCGCGCTCATCGCGATCCTCGCAGGCGCGGCGGTGGGCTGCGTGAATGGCTCGCTCGTCGCGGGGCTGCGGCAGAATCCGTTCATCGTCACGCTCGGCATGATGAGCGTCATCCGCGGTCTCGCGCTGTGGCGCTCGGAAAATCAGACGGTGAATCTGGACGGGGACATCGGCGAGTCGTGGCTGCTCAATCTGCTCGCCGTCGAGGAGCCGGGGCAATTCTGGCCGCTGCCCGCGGGCGTGTGGCTCGCGATCGGGCTTTCGGTGCTCGTCGCGGTCGTGATGAACCGCACGGTTTTCGGCCGGCGCATCTTTGCCATCGGGTCGAACGAGGCGACGGCGCGGCTGTGCGGCATCCGCGTGCGCTGGACGCAGGTCGCGATCTACTCGCTCGCAGGTGCGCTCTTCGGGCTGGCGGGCACGCTGCAATTTTCCCGTCTCACGCAGGGCGATCCGACCGGCGCACCGGACCTTGCGCTCGATGTGATCGCGGCGGTCGTCATCGGCGGCGCGAGCCTGAACGGCGGCAGCGGGAGCGTCTTCGGCGCAGTGCTCGGCGCGCTGCTGATGACCGTGCTGCGCAACGGCGCGACCGCGATGGCGTGGGAGGACTGGACCCAGCGCGTGATTATCGGCGCGGTGATTATCGCCGCCGTCGCTCTCGATCGCCTGCGCCGCCGCGAGGCTTGAAGCCGGACGCAGGGCGAGGTTTGAAACCGGACGCGGGGCGCGGCTTGCGGGCCGGCGACTCGGGGCGGGATTCAGGTTTCGCCGGGACATTGGCGGCCGGGGCCTTCTTCGGATTCGGAGCCCAGGACTTGGGCGTAAATTTGCGGGACGCGGGCCGGTGTGGGCGCGGCTTTTTCTCACCGGCGGTCCGTGGCTTGAGCGGCTTGACCGGCGGCTTCACCTTCGGCTTGGCGTTGCGCAGTTCGGCGACTTCCTTTTGGTTCAGGAAACGCCACGCGCCGCGCGCGAGGCCGGAGATGACGATGGGGCCGATGCGGATGCGGAAGAGTCGCTCCACTTCGTAGCCGAGCTTGTAGAGCATCACGCGAATCTGCCGCTTGATGCCCTGCGTAAGCACGAGCCGCAAGCGGTTTGCCTTGATCGCCTCGACGCCCTCGCACTTCGCGAAGCCGCCCTCGATGTGAAATCCCTTGAGCAGCTTCTCGCGGTCGTCGGGGTTGAACGGCCGGTCGATCAACACGTCGTATTCCTTTTCCACCTCGTGGCCGGGGTGGGTGAGGATGTGCGTGAGGTCGCCGTCGTTGGTCACAAAAATGAGGCCTTCGCTTTCCTTGTCGAGGCGGCCGACGTGGTGCACTTGCGGCCAGTTCGGCGGGAAGAGTTCGAAGATCGTGCGGCGGTCAAATTCATCCGCGGCGGTGCAGACGTAGCCCGGCGGCTTGTGCAGCACGGCGTAAATCGGCTCCTCGGAACGGATGAGCCGGCTGCCGACTTTCACGGCGTCGGTCGGGCCGACCTGCGTGGCGAGGTTTGTGACGACCTGGCCATTCACGCGGACGATGCCTTGGGTGATGAGTTCCTCGACGCTGCGGCGGGAGCCGAGGCCGGCGGAGGCGAGAAAGCGGTTCAGGCGCATAAGGTCAGGCTGGCTGTTCTTCGTGATCGTGTGGCGGCGGGACGCGCATGAGCAGCAGCAGCACGCAGTCCACCAAGAGCAGCCCGGCCGAGGCGAGGAAGGCGACGCGGCCGTAGTTGCCGGCCGTGTCGAGATGCACGAGCGAGTAGCCGAGCATCGGGCCGAGGAAGCGGCCGAGGCCGCCGGCGCTTTGCATCAATCCCATGAGCCGGCCCTGCGCGTGGGAATCCACGAGGCGGGAGGCGAGGCCGTTGAGCGATGGGGTGGAAAGGCTGTTGCCGACGGAGATGCCGGCGCACACGAGCAGGAGCAGGCCGATGCCGCTGCCGGTGGGCAGGATGGCGAGCAGAGCCATGCTCCCTGCGAGCACCGCGGTGCCGATGATGGCGAGCGGCTTCTCGATGGGCCGCGCGAGGAGCCGCCGCACGACGCCGCCCTGCATGAGCACGCCGACGATGCCGACGTAGGCGAGCACGTAGCCGACATGCGCGGTGTCGTAGCCGTAGCGTTTTGCGCAGAAGAGCGCGAAGAGCGCGGTCATCACGGAAAAGCCCGTGACTCCGGCGAGCTGGCTGAGCAGCGCGATGATCACGGTGCCCGCGCGTCCGCCGCTGAAGACCTCGCCGAGGCTCGCCATTTCGCGCGCCCGCGCGCGGACCTCGGGCGTGAGCGTCTCGGGCAGGCGGAGCATGACGAGCACGGCGTTCATGAGCGCGAGGGCCGAGGCGAAATAGAACGGGAACGCGAGGCCGAAGTATTTGCTGAGCACGCCGCCGAGCGCGGGGCCGATGACGAAGCCGAGCCCGAACGCCGCGCCGATGAGGGCCATGTTGCGCGAGCGCTCCTTTTTGCTCGTGCTGTCGGCGATGCACGCCATGGCGGTGGAGATGTTGCCGCCGCTGATGCCGTCGATCGCGCGGCCCACGAGGAGAAGGATGATGGCCGTCTCGGGGCTGAACCACCCGAGGCCCGCGGTGCCGATGATGGCGAACCCGACGGAAGTGCCGAAGATGCTCACCGCCAGGACGGGCCGTCGGCCGACGCGGTCGCTGATTTTCCCGATGATCGGGCCGCAGACGACCTGGAGCAGCGAGTAAATGCCGACGATCCACGCGAGCTGGGTTTCGGTCGCGTTGAAGCGCGAGCCTT
The DNA here is from genome assembly GCA_963769025.1 of uncultured Verrucomicrobiae bacterium. Lineage (GTDB taxonomy): Bacteria > Verrucomicrobiota > Verrucomicrobiia > Chthoniobacterales > Chthoniobacteraceae > SXWH01. The sequence continues at coordinate 301,277 of CAVYKI010000012.1, read as the reverse complement.
CCGCGTAGAGCGGCAGCACGGGGATGACGATCCCGAAGCCGATCATGTCGATGAACAGCGTCAGGAAAATGAGGCGCAGCGTCGTGCGGTTGGTGGTGTTGGCAGGCGGGTTCTCCACAGGGGCGCGGATGAGAGCGCGCTGGGAGCGCGAGTGCAAACGGCAAATGACGGCGGTCAATCATGGACGGGGCGCATCCGTCTTTCTGCAACTGCCGCCGGAAGGAGGCGGGCAATCTTGCAGGACTGCTGCGACGGCAGGAACCCGATCGGCCCGCCTCCGTCGGCGGCTGCCTGTCAGTGGCAGCCGCAACCGGTGCCGCACGAGCCGCCGCCCATGTTGCGCTGCATGTCCGCGTGCCGCGGGGCGTTTCCTTTCCCCATGTAGCCGAAACCGCCGGTGATGACGCGCCGGATGGGCTCGCCGGTCTCGGGATGCTTTGTGAGCGGGTCGTCCTTCATGCTCTGCCGGATCTCGAACTGACGCGGGGGCTTCGTCTCGTCTGTCGTCTGGTAGATGTAGGTCGGCATGGCGGAATCCTCGCGCATCGCCCTTTGCGCGGCAAGACTCCGTGGGCAGCCCGCGGATTACATCCCGAACCAGCGCATCAGCAGCAACGCGAGGATGCCGCCGGCGGCGAGTTCGAGCCCGGTCTTTACGCCCAGGGGATCGAGTTTGGGAGGGAAGGGGAACTTCTTCACGGCACTCCAATGTAGCATCGGAGATGCCACCGCGCCTGCCTGTGAAACAATCTTCCAGCCTGTTTTAGGGCGGGGACGCGGACGATTTTGCCTGCGCCGCCTGGCGCCGCCGGACGAACTGCCAGGGCAGATCGAGGACGAAGAAAATGGCAAGCCCGGTGAGATCGATCTGCAGGATGTAGAACCAGGGTGTGTCGGAGAAAAGATCGAGCATGCTGCGGACGCTCGGGCGGTGGCTCAGAAAACCGTAGTTGCCGCCGGTGGCGGCGTTCGTGAGCAGCGCGAGCAAGAGATAGACTTGCGACCACAGCACCACGCGCAGCCATGCACCGCGCTGGGGCCGCATTTTGAACTCGAACATGAGCCACAAAACGCTGGCGGGAATCACGGAATGGATGATGAAAAAGCCGACGACGCGGCACATCGTGGTGTCGTCGAGCGCCGGGGTGATGAGCGCCTGCGCGGTACCCGCGAGGCCCCAGAAGTAGGCGAGTTCGAAGCAAAGCTGGCGGCGCAGGACGAGGGCGACGACCGTCGCGGCAAGCGCCCAGTCGCAGAGTTGCATCGGGAGCGCGTAGCGGGGGATGAGCGCGTCGTCCCGGTAAAGCACGACGATGGTCGTGGCCCACGCGCCGGTGAGGGCGAGAGCGAAGGTCCAACAAATCCCTTTCGCGAAACGCAGGGAATCCACGTGTCGGCTGAGGATCCACAGCAGGATCGGCCCGGCAAAAGTGAAGATGAGAAATCCGACCTGGATGCCGGGCATGGCGAGCGTTTAGCGGGTTCGGCGGCGGGTGTCCAAAGGTGTCCGCTCGCAAAGCTCCGCGGCATTTACGCCCGCAGGGCGGGGCTGCGTACCGGTGCATTCACGATTTCGCCCCCTGTTGCGACGGGTATTCGTTTTCGTGAATTCGCCGTGAGGGAAATGGTTTGCCGGTTTTTGGTCTTGAATCCTCGGCGGCGAGTTTCAGCATCGGTGAAAACCCCTCGCCATGCAAAACACAGACTCCGTCGGCGCGCTCCTGCGCGACAAGGCCCCGACCATTCATTCCATCACCGCCACCGCCACTGTGCTCGATGCGATTAAAATGATGGCGGAGCATAACATCGGCGCGGTTCCGGTGCTCCAGCAAGGCCGGCTCGTCGGCATGTTCAGTGAGCGCGATTACACGCGCAAGGTCGTGCTCATGGGCCGCACGTCGAAGGACACTTTCGTCGGCGAAATCATGACCCGCGACCCGGAGACGGTCACCACCTCCAGCACGGTGAATGACTGCATGCAGCTCATGACCGAGCAGCGCATCCGCCATCTGCCGGTGGTCGAGAACGGCGAGATCGTCGGCATCCTCTCCATCGGTGACCTTGTGAAGTGGATCATCTCCGCTCAGACGGCGACGATCGAACACCTCACGCGGTACGTCTTCGGCGAGCAGGTCGGCTGACACGGCCGGCCGCGGGTTTGCGGTGCGGGAAGGACGCCGTTCCGTCGCGGCTGGATTGGGTGAGAGGGTTGGATTCGCCCCGGTGGACCAGGCTTTCGCGTCGCGGCGGGAAGCATGCATCCATGGGCACTCGGGGTTGATGCCAATCGAGTTGACCGTCCCCGCTTCGCACTCTAGGAAAGTCCCATGAAACGAATCCTCTCCCTGTCACGGACCACGGTGCTTCTCGCGGCACTTTCACTGGCAAGCCTCTCGTTCGCACAGCCCGGCCCGGGCGGCCCGGGAGGCCCCGGAGGAGGTCCAGGCGGCCCTGGCCCCGGCGGGCCGGGAGGTCCCGGATTTGGCCCTGGTGGTCCCGGTGGTCCTGGTCCTGGCTTTCCGATCCCGATCCCGCCGCGTCCTCCGTACCCGGGTGCGGTGGAAGGTTCGTCGCTGGTCGCGCAGGTTCAGCGGAAATTGAAACGGTTTGGCTATTACGAAGGACCGGTGGACGGCGACTTCGGGCGTGGCACGCGTGCCGGGCTTCGCGCATTCCAGGCCCGGCACGAACTCAGGGTCACGGGAAGCATCGACACTCCTACCTTGCGCGCACTGGGCCTCTGACGCCCTGCGGCGTCCTGCTGCACCGCACGCGCGAGCGGCCCGGACGCGCCCGGCAATGCGTGAGCGTCGCTCAGTTGCAGCCGCAGCCGCCGCCGCCGATGCCTTTTCCGCCGAACGCAGCTTCGCGGGAAAAGTAAACGTGTTCGGCGAGGCCGTCGCCGAGCGGATCCCGATCGGGGCGCATGCCGTATTCGGCGAGCGTTCCCTTCTCCCAAGGCGCGACGGTGGCGCAGCCGCCCAGCAGCCACGCACAGGTGAGCAGGAGCGTGGCGAGAAAGATGGGTCGGCGTGGTGATTTCATTTGGAAGACTGGAGAAGCTGCTCGATTTGCCGCTGGAGCTGGGCCTCGGTGGACGAGCCCCTGAATCCCGAATTCACGAACCGGATCACGCCGCTCCGGTCCACAAGCAAGGATGTGGGCATCGCCTCGATTTTCAGCGCCTTGACCAGCTTTTGCTCCCGGTCGCGTACGATGGAAAAAGAGACAGGGTGCTGGCGGAGGAATCGATGCATCGCCCCGGCGTCCTCATCCACGCTGATGCCGATCACGACGAGGCCGCGCCCCTTGTAGCGCTGGTGCAACTCTTCGAGGGACGGGAATGATTTTTTACACGGCCCGCACCACGACGCCCAGAAATCCACCAGCAGGACCTTGCCGCGTGTGGCCGGCAAGTCGCCTTCGAGCGAAGCACCGCTGAGGCTGGGCAGGCGCGTGCCGGCATCCGCCGCGTTCGCGAAACCCGTGAATACGACGAGCAGCGCGAGGAGGGTCGCAATCCACGGCGTCCCCGACGGGCGCCCGCATGTCAGTGGGGTGAAGTCTGTGTGGTTCATGGTTGGTGATCCTGTTTTTCCGGCCGGGGATACGCTTTACCGTGGCGCTGGTTTGTCAATGAAGATGGCGAATGCGGCCCGGGAAAATGTTCCGCAACCGACGCGGAACCGGAAACGCGAAGGCCGCGCAGGGCGAGGCCGGGAACGGAGCGCGGGAATGAAACTGTCAGGGTTTTTCTTGAAAACGGCAGCGGCGATCCGAAAGGATGCGAATTCGTGCGCAAGAGACTTCATCCCGATACGGCCGCAACTGAGCGGCACTTCCCTGCGGACGCGAGCGATGATGCTCGCCGTCGCGCTCCAACTCCTCCAGGTGCGCCGCGCAGATGCCGAGGACCGGGTGGATTTCAAATACATCTGGTACGCCGAGGAGCGGGATCGCGTCACCGTGTGGGGTCCGTCGTTCATTTTGGAGAAGGAGCTTTCTACGCGGCTGAATCTCAAGATCGAGGGAATCTACGACGTGATTTCCGGCGCATCGCCGACCGGCGCGCCGACGACCAACCAGATCCGCATCGGCAGCGCCGGACGCACCTACAATGTGGTGTCGGGGGCGAGCGCGCGGACGACGGTCAGCACGACGTCCGCTACCGGCCCGTCCGCGCCGCCGCTTCCGTCGGCGACGGACGACGTGCTGCCGACGCAGCGTTTCAACGATGCACGCCTCGGCGTGAACGCCGAGCTCACCCTCCGCTCCGGAGACTATCTGTACAGCGGGCAGTTCGCCTTTAGCAACGAACTGGACTACACTTCGTTCACCGCCACGGGGAAGGTTGCGCGGGAGTTCAACCAGAAGAACACGGTCGTCTCGGCGGGCCTGGCGCTGAATCACGACGACGTGGACGCCATCGCCACCCACTCGACGGAGACGAAAAATGGCGTGCAGTTTTTTCTCGGCGCGACGCAGGTGCTCGATCCGAAGACCGTGCTCGCCGTGAACTTCACGGCCGGCTATTCGTCGGGTTTTCTTTCCGATCCGTACAAGGTCGCATGGGTCAGCGGCTCGCTGCTGAGCGACAAACGCCCCGGGCGGAAGGACCATCAGATTTTGTTCACGTCGCTCACGCGCGCGGTGGATTCGCTGAACGGCAACGCCGAGGTGTCGCACCGTTTCTACCGGGATTCATTCGGAGTGAGCGCCCACACGGCGGCCTTTGCGTGGTACCAGAAAATCGGCCCCACGCTCGTGCTGAAGCCCAGCGTGCGCTATCACCAGCAGGACGCGGCGAATTTTTACGGGATGATGTTCACGAGCACGCCGGAATTTTATTCCGCCGACTACCGGCTTTCGAACGCAGCGTCGCTCTCCTACGGCGTGAAGTTGATATGGACGCCGCGCGACACCTACTCCGTCGATGTGGGCTACGAGCGCTATGACATGTGGGGCCGCGACAAGGTGACCAGCAGTGACGCGTATCCGAACGCGAACATCTACACGATCGGCCTGCGGTTCCCGTTCTGATCTCCGGCAATGTCGCCGACGGGGTCGCCATCCAGTGCGGACGCGGGTTTCGATCGGCTCGAATTCCGCGCGATGGGAACGCATTGCCAGGTGATTTTCCGAGCGCCGTCGCTGCGCGCCGCCGGGGAATTCCGCCGCGCCGTCGTCGCATGGGTCGAGAACTTCGAGGCGAAATATTCGCGATTCCGGGCCGACAGCCTCATCTCAAAAATCAACGCGATGGCCGGGCGCGACTGGGTGGAGACGGACGCGGAACTCGAGAGCATCCTGAAACTCTGCGACTGGTTCACGTGGCGGACCGGCGGTGTTTTTGATGCGAGCACGCTCCCCATCGCGCGGCTCTGGGACTACCATGCGGAGAAGCCTGTCATCCCGGCGCCGGGGGAAATTTCGCGCGCGCTCGCGCTCACCGGCTGGGGCAAGGTGCAACGCCGCAGCGGGGGGATCTTCCTGCCCGAGGCGGGAATGGGAATCGACCTTGGCGGAATCGGGAAGGAGTACGCGGTGGATCGGATTTTCGAACAAAGCCGGCAGTGGACCATCAAGGACATCTGTGTGGATTTCGGACGCGATCTGCGCGTGAGCGGCGAGGCGCCGGGTGGTGGCGAATGGCGCGTCGGGCTCGAGCACCCGCTCGACCCGCAGCGCTGCTGGGGCGGCGTCGCCGTTAAGGATCGCGCCGTGACGACTTCGGGCGGCTACCTCCGGGCGTTCGAGATCGACGGGCGTTCATTCACACACATCCTCGATCCGCGTACCGGCTGGCCGGTGGATAACGGCTGCCAGAGCGTCACGGTCATCGCGCCGACCTGCACGGAAGCCGGCGTGCTCTCGACGGTTGCATTCGTGCTCGGGCGGGAAGCCGGGCTGCCTTTGATCGAGCAGGCGCCGCATGTCGAGGGCTGCATCTGGTCCAAGGGCGAACTCTACCAGTCGCGCAGCATGGGACGCTACGCGATTGCGGAGTGAAGCGTGCGGAACCTTGACTGCCATGTGGTCGCTCCATTTACTCCCGCGCACTTTGCCGCGCACGTTGTCCTGCTCCGTTTCCTGATGTCCACACACGCTCATTCCCGCCGTCCGCATTCGGCATCACAGGCGGGAGACCTCCGAGGATGACGACGTCCGCACTCGGCATCGCCGCCGCGCTAGGGTCCGCGGCCTCGTGGGCACTCGGGGCGATCCTTTTCAAGCGCATCGGCGAAAGCATGTCGCCGCTCGCGATGACGCTGGTGAAGTCGGCGGTCAGCGTCGTATTCGTCGGCATCGCGCTGCTTTTCCTCGGCTACAGCAGCGTGACTCCGCAAAACCTGTGGCTGATGATCGCGAGCGGTTTGGTCGGGATCGCCGTCGGGGACACCCTGTTTTTCGCGGCCCTCCGCCACCTCGGGCCGCAGACGCTCGTCGTGCTGATGATGGTGGGGCAGGTTTTCACCGCGGTGCTCGCGCTCGTGTTCCTCGGCGAAAGGCCATCCGCAGCCGCGTGGGGCGGAATCGCGTGCGTTCTGGTCGGCGTGACGATCGTGCTTTGGGCGAACCTCTCCGGCCCCCGCCAGCCTTCGCGCGTCCGCGGAATCGTGCTCGGGATGCTGTCGGTGATCTGCATGTCCGTTTCCGTCATCATGGCAAAGGAAGGACTCGAGACCGCATCGGCGATGCAGGGCACTTTTGTGAGGATGGCTGCGGGCGCCGTGGGGCTCGCGCTCTTTGGGCTGTGCACGCGGCGGCTCGGAGAATGGATGGGATCATTCCGTGAAGCCCGCCTCGCGGGCTCGTTCCTCGTCGCCGTGTGCGTGGTGACGTTCGGCGGCTTCTGGCTTTCGCTCGTGGCGATCAAATTCCTGCCGGTCGCCATCGCGAACACGCTGATTTCGCTGGAGCCCGTATTCGTGCTGCCGCTCGCGGCGATCGTGTTGAAGGAAAAGATCACGCCGCTGCAGATCGTCGGCACTCTCACAGCCCTCGGCGGGGTGATCGTGCTCTGCAACGCCTGAACTGCTGTGCGGCAGAAACGTTTCGCTGTCGCGCCGATAGGAAAACTTCGTCCGTAATCCCGGTTTTTGTCCGAATCTGAACGAGGTGGGCGCGCCAGTTTTAGGTTGCTGTATCCCTGATATGTCCGTGCTGAGTGTCCGGTTTTTGTTCGTTCGCGTCGCCCAGAGGCAGCATCTGGATGGCACCCACCGGCTGCCTTTGACTCATGCACTGGGTCGTCGAGCGTTTGTCGGGCGACTGGGTCGGCGAGGAATATCGAATATCCGGTGCGTGGACGCGTCTCTTTTAAACCTCCGGAACTTTAACCCTTGATTCCGTCTCGCTCTTAACGGAATCTTTACAACACCAACCGAATTAAAGGAGGCTCTAACCGATGATTACGACATTGATTCAAGACACCGATGCACAGTCCTCAGTGTCATTTGTGGAAGCCCTCGCAGCAGGGGATTATTCGAGGGAGACGCTCCGCCGGGGTCTCCTTGCACGCGGCTCGGACCAGGAAAAACTCTTCGCCCTCGCCCGCGAACGCCGCGACGCCGAATGGCCGGCGCGCGAAGTGGAAACGCGAAGCGTCATCGAGCTCTCGAACGTCTGCCAGCAGAGTTGCAACTACTGCAGCATGGCGAAGGAATCGAAGCTCAAGCGCTACGTCATCAAAATTGACCCGCTCATGGAGCAGGTGGACTTTTTGTATGAGAGGGGTCGCCGCGTCATCCTTCTCCAGTCCGGCGAGAACAGCTCGAAGGGGTTCATCGAATATACGGCGAAGTGCCTCACGGAGATCAAAAGCAGGCATCCCGACCTCGAGATCATCCTCTGCATGGGCAATCTCAGCCACGAGCAATACGTCCGCCTCAAGGAAGCCGGCGCAGACCGCTACATTCTTAAATTCGAGTCATCGAGCCCCACGCTGTATTCGACGTGGAAGCCCAGCGACACCCTCGACAAGCGGCTCGCGTGCCTCCAAGACTTGGTCGATGTGGGCTTCAAGGTTGGCACCGGCAACATGGTCGGCATGCCCGGCCAGTCGATGGACGACGTGATCGACGACATCCTCCTGCTCGGGAAATACAATCTCTCGATGATGAGCTGCACGGTTTTCATCCCCGGCGAGATGTGCAACTACAGCACGCAGCCCATGGGAGACGTGGAGATCGCTCTGAACCAGATGGCGCTCATGCGGATCATGTATCCGCATCGTCTGATGCCCACCACCAGCTGCCTCGAACGCGGCAAAAAGGGCGGACAGCTCATGGGGCTCATGGCTGGCGCAAACACGGTGACGATTCACGACGGCACCCCGGACGAATTCAAGAAGCTCTTCCCGATTTACTCCACGGATCGCTGCTCGCCCGGCTTTGCGCGCTGCGAAACTTTCGTCCACGATGCGAAGCTCACTTTTGGAAAAGCCCCGCTGATTTAACTCTCAACCACAACCCGTTTCCAACAAACAACCCACGCCGATGAACGCTGCACTGCTCGAACCCACTGGCATCAACCCGAAACTCCTCCGTCCGCATCTGCCGCCGCCGCCCTGTGACGCCGGTCCGGTGGACCGTGCGGCGCTGATCGAAAAGGCGAAGGAGCGAGTCGAAGATTTCCGCCGTCTCCGCGACGCGGGGCTTATCAACAAGAAGGGTGATTTTTACCCGTCCGTCCATTACCCGCCGATCACGATGTATCCGCCGATGACGGATGACGAACTGCTCGAAGGCTACAAGCTGCCGGACGACGGCGCGGTAGACATCTACGCGCACGTGCCGTTTTGCAATTCACACTGCGTCTTCTGCCACTACCCGGTGAAGCTCGGGCCGCAGCTCGACGAAAAGTCGAAGTACATCGACGCCTTCATGAAGGAGACGGACATCTGGCGCAACCGCCTCGGCGTGGACCGCATCAAGGCCCGCTCGATCCTCGTGGGCGGCGGCACACCGACCTTCCTCACCGTGGATCAGTTCCGCCGCTTCCTCGACGGCTTCTGCGAGCGCGTGGACATGTCCATCTGCCGCCAGTTCAACTACGACGTGGATCCGAACACGCTCATCGGCCCCGATGGCGAAAAGCGCCTCGCCGTGATGCGCGAGTACGGCGTGGACCGGCTGACCATCGGCGTCCAGTCGCTGAACTCGACCATCCTCAAGAAAATGGGACGCCACCACGGCCCGAATGAAGCACTCCAGGCGATCAAGGAAACGCTCGACGCCGGCTTCATGGTGAACATCGAGTTCATCTTCGGTTACCTCGGCCAGACGCTGGAAAACTGGCTCGATGTGATCGAGCAAGCCTGCAAGCTCGGCGTGCATGAGATTCAGCTCTATCGCCTGAAGATCGAGGCCTACGGCGACCACCAAGGAGCGGTGAAGAACTACGTGAACAGCAGGCCGGAGGAATACCCGGACAACGAGACGCAGTTCATCATGAAGCAGGCTGCGATTCTCATGCTGAATCACTACGGCTACACCGAGAACCTGCGCCGCGTCTTCTCGCGCCGCCGTGGCGACTACTCGGTCTACGCGCACAACCAGTGCTGCGTGCAGTTCGACCAGATCGGCATCGGCCTGACGGCGTTCAGCAGCATGCGCGACCGGTTCGCGCTCTGCACCCAGAACTTCGACGAGTACTACTCGCTCATCGAGAGCGGTCACCTGCCGATCAATCGTGGCTACCGCCGCAACGCCGAGGATCAGGCGCGGTGGGCCATCGTCCTGCCGATTAAGAACCGCGATGTCCGCACTTCGAACTACCGCCGGCTCACCGGCCTCGGCTTGGACGAGGTTTTCCGCGGCAAGATCGAGGCGCTGAAGGCCGCTGGGCTCGTGCAGGAGACGCCGGACCGTTCGCTCGGCGTCACCAAGCTCGGCGCATTCTTTGCCGACGAAGTCGCGCAGCAGTTCCACAGCGCCGACTTCGTCCCATACCCGCGCTCGGAGTACGCAGAGGGGCCGCTGAATCCCTACCTGAATCAAACACTGTTTGATTCGCAAGCCTGAGTCGCTGCGCAAACCATCGTGCGGAACTGCCGGGTGAGAGTCCCCGTCTGACACTTGGGACTTGTGCTTTGGTGGCAACCGGACTGTCGTGACAACGCGTCAGCCGCAGACACAACGGCAGTACAGGTCGCGCATGTCCGCCTCCTTCGCCGAATCGATACCTACCTTATGAACACCGCGGCATTCCGCCCCCAGATCGCCTCAATCCTTCTCATTTTTGGCCTGCTGCCAACATCGGGATTCGCCTCGGAAAAGCCGGCGGATATCAAGGGCAGCGTCATCAATGTCACGTCCAAGACTTCGCTGCTTCATTTGGGAAGCCTGGATTCCTTTGATGTGACTGACGGAGGGAAAGATGCGGCGAGGGATGTCCTGAAGTTCTTGGAAAAGGGTGACCGGTCGGCTGCGAAAAACGCCATCGCGATTTACTCGCGCATCATCCCCGATGAAAATTTCGGCGGCGAGTACACCGCCCTGCAGTGGCTGATGGAATGCGAACTCGCTCCCGAGCATGTCCGCAAAGAGGAATTCCTGGCCGACCCGTTCGTCCGCAGTTTCCGCGACTTCCTGGCTGCCGATGACTGGAAGAATTTCCGCGAGTTCATCCGCAGCAAGTACCACCTCGACGAAGTCCCCGGACAAAAACAGGATTCCGATGCAGCCACGCGGAGCCGCTTCATGGAGGACTTCATCCTCTTCGCCAACCCGCGTCGCGAGCTGTGGGAGAAGACCAGCAAGATGATCGCCTCGATGGAGCTGAAGCCGGGCGAGAAGGTGGCCGACATAGGCAGCGGTCCGGGCTATTTCTCCTTTCAATTTGCGAAGCTTGTCGGACCGACGGGGAAGGTTTACGCGATCGATAACAACGACAACCACCTCGCGTACCTCAAAAAAACCATCGCCGAACTGAAGGTCCCGAACGTCTTTCCGGTCATGCCGCGCGAGGGGGACATCGGCGTCCCGGAAAAGGTGGACCTCCTTTTCATGTGCTCCCTTTACCATAACCTCTACGCCATCATGTCCGACGAGGAGCGGACCGCGATGATCGACAGCGTGAAGGCAGCCATGAAGCCGGACGCGAGGTTTGTGCTCGCCGACAACGGACCGGTGGAAGGGAAGCTGCCCTATCACGGACCGTATATCGCGAGGGAGTTGATCATCGATCAGTTCAAGCACATGGGATTTGAACTGGCGGGAACCCACCAGTTCATCCCGCAGCGTTACGTGCTCGTGTTCAAGTTGAGGCCGGAGGCGCCGAAGCCTGGAGAGGCACCGCCCGCCACTCCGACCCTCGAAATCCCGAAGGGAGGACTCATCGTGAATGACCTCGCCAAGCTCCCCGCGACCCCTGGCATCGCCGAGATCGTGGATGGCGACCCGGCGAAAATCCGCGTGCTTTCCCGGCGTTCCCTGCTGCGCTCCCAGGTGGCCGGCTCGACTGGCACCTTCACCACTGCGGGACGCGCGGCGGCGGAGGTGATGCTCGAAGGCTTCAGGAAGAAAGATCCTGCAAAGCTGAAGAGCGCGCGTGAGATGTTCGACGTCCTTATTCCGAAGGAGCGGATCGGCGACGAGTATGCCGCGTTGCAGTGGTTCTGCGACTATGCACTCGCACCGGAAGCAGAGCGGAAAAAGCTCATTCCGGACCTGCTGGTCGCCGATTACGCGGCGTTTTTCGCAGGCGACGATTTCAAGAGGCTGACCACGTACCTGAAGAACAAATACGTCCTCGAGGAACTGAAGCCCAAGCTGGAGGAACTGAGCGACAAGGAGGCGGTGCGTCTCCGCTCCCTCGGCGTGATGACTGAAGCCCTGCCCACCGAGGGTCCTGCAAGTCCGCGCACGCTGACGGCCACGGGCAATGTGAACAAGGGTGGGCCCGCGCCCGTCGTGACAAAAAGATCCACCGAGGACACCGATGCCCAGCCGGCGCCTTATCCTCTCCTTCCGCTGGATATCCCCGTGGATACGTTGCTCGAATGGTGGGAATATCTCACTTTCATGAATCCCCGGCGCGCGAACTGGGAGCACACCGACCAGATGCTCGGAATCCTCGACATCAAGCCCGGCCAGACGGTCGCCGACGTGGGCAGCGGGGCGGGTTATTTCAGCTTCAAGTTCGCAAATCTCGTCGGCAAGGGCGGGACTGTCTATGCGTTGGACTTGGTGAAGGACCAGTTGGCGAACCTCGACCGCTCCGCGCGGGCGGCGGGCATCGGCAACATCACGACGGTCCCTTCGAAGGAAAACGACGCCACGCTGCCGGAAAACTCAATCGACATGGCTTTCCTGTGCTCGCTCTACCACGCGAGCTACGTGAATTCGCTGGAGTATGTGCGGGACGGATTCGTCGCCAGCCTGCGGAAGGCGCTCAAGCCCGGCGGCAAGCTGGTGATCGCGGACAATATGCCGCTTTCCGACAAGGCCGGGGGCTACTACGGCCCGCGCATCGCCAAGGAGTTGTTGATTGCCCAGCTCACGCATTACGGGTTCAAGTTTTCCTCATACGCCCAGTTCGTCCCGCAACGCTACGTGCTCATCTTCACCGTCGAGAAACCGTAGGACTGAGCCCCATTTTTCACTGAGCCTTTCGTTGTTCATCCTTCAGAACCCATGAGCGAAGAATCCGCCACGCAGAGTTACCGGGCCCGCATTTTCTATCACTGGAAAAAGCCGGGCGAAAAGGAACGCCATGGTTTTGCAATGGGCATCGTCAGCGTGCAGGAGAAGTCCGAGCCTGCGCTCATCGCGGCACTCAAGGAACAGCACGAAAAGCTCCGCGAATTCGACGTCTTCATCGACAAGCTGGAGTGGCGCTGACCGCGGCGGAGTGAGTTTGCGGGCCTGTCGCGGGCAGGTGAGCGGGTGATCTTCCACCTTGTCCGCGGTGACTTGCGGTGCTGGATTCGGCGAATGGCCCCCATCGTCATTGTATTCGTCATTCCGGCGTTTTTCTTCTTCGGGATCTGCAAGCGCTTCACCGGGCTGGAACGCCGGTACGCGGCGATGGTGTGGATCGGGTCGCTCATCGTCGCCGGTGCGATTACGGCCTATCGGATCGAGCAGATGGAGGGCGTCCTGCGGTCGGCGCGCGGACGGCAGGAACTGGACTACATCATCATGCTAGCGAGCGGATTTCTGTTCGTGCCCGCGGCTGCGCTGCTCGCTGCCAAGCTCTACCATCGCTGGATCGGCGGGCACTTTACGCCGGAGGAAAAGGCACCGGGTGCCGATGGCGTGCGGGCGTGGCTGCGGGGTGGCAATCTCATCGTTGCCGCGTTGATTCCGCTTTTCGCGTGGCTCGGCTACGGCTGGTCTTTTCCCGTCATCCTCCTGGTGACGGTGGGTTCACTCCTTGCGTATCCGCTGCTGAATTTCTCACCGGCCGCTCCGGTAGCCGCGGCGGAGGCGCCGAAGCAGGCGGATGTGTCGCCCGAACGCGAGCGGATTTTGAAAATGGTGGAGGAGGGGAAAATCACCGCGGCGGACAGCGCGACGCTGCTGGCCTCGCTGGGCGTGACGCAGCAAGCGAATGCGCAGGGTGCGGCGATGAGTCCGGCGCGGAAGCTCGTCTGTGCCGGTTCAGCACTGGTGGTCCTCGGCTTTTTTCTGCCGTGGTTTTCCTTCAATGCTGCGGATGAGGTGAAACGCGGGGTGAATCAGGCCGCGGAACAATTCGGCAACATGTTCCCGGACATGCGCGGGTCGCTGCCGGGCGGCGGTCAGGGTTTTGATTTCAGGACGCCCTCCATCCACAGAAATGGCGGTGAAATGCCGAACGGCCTGGGCTGGATCGCGCTCGTGCTGGCCGTGGGGGCGGCGGCGCTCCCATCCGTTGCTTCCACGTTGGCGCGACAGACGCAACGCACACTGGCGTTTTGCGCGCTGGGCGCGGGAGCCTTTGCGTTGTTCTATCTGCTCATGCAGGGCGTCCGGCACGCGGGCATCGGGTTGATGATTGCGATTGCCGGTTATGCGATCGAGTTTGCGGGGACGATGCGCGACCGGCCGGCGTGATGGGAAGATGGCGTGATGACATGCGAGCTTCTTGACACCGGCGGCGCTCCGGCGGACACACGCGGCGTGCCATTGCTCGAAGTCCGCAACCTCAAGGTCTGGTTTCCCATCCGCACCGGTGTTTTTCGCCGGCATACGGATGACGTGAAGGCGGTGGATGAAGTGTCGTTTCAAATCGAGAGGGGCACGACGGTGGGGCTCGTCGGCGAGAGCGGCAGCGGCAAGACGACGATCGGCCGCGCGCTGCTGAAGCTCGTGCCGCCGACGGCGGGCGAGGTGCTGTTCGAGGGGCGCGACGTGCTGCAGCTGCGCGAGGATGAGTTCCGCCCGTATCGCCGGCGGATGCAGATGATTTTCCAGGACCCGTTCGGTTCGCTGAATCCGCGGCTTTCGATTTTCCAAATCGTCGGCGAGGCGCTGGAGATTCATTTCCCGGCAATGTCGCGCGAGGATCGCCGCGCACGGGTGGCCGAGCTGCTGCGGCAGGTCGGCTTGCAGCCGGAAATGATGGAGCGGTATCCGCACGAGTTCAGCGGCGGGCAGCGGCAGCGCATCGGCATCGCGCGGGCGCTGGCGGTGAAGCCGGAGTTCATCGTGTGCGACGAGCCGGTGAGCGCGCTGGATGTGAGCGTGCAGGCGCAGATCGTGAATCTGCTTCAGGATCTGCAGGACGAGTTGGGGCTCACGTATCTTTTCATCGCGCACGATCTCGCGGTGGTGGAGCACATCAGCGACCACGTGCTGGTGATGTATCACGGGAAGATCGTGGAGAGCGCGCCGGCGGAGCAGATCTACGAGAACCCGCAGCATGAATACACGAAGACGCTGCTGGCGGCGGTGCCGCAATTTGGTTGAGAGTTGAGGGTCGAGAGTTGAGAGGTCCCGGGTTCGCGTTGCCTTTTGCTCTCAACCCTCAACTTTCAACTCCCACCTTTCCCCAATGACTCCACTGCTCAGAAAATTGCTCGGGATGAACTGGCTGCTCTTCGGGGCGGTCCTGATCATTGCGCTGGCGGGCATTCTTTTCATCCACGGTGCGTCCTACATGCGCCCGGCGGATCGCTACTGGCAGCAGCAGGCAAAATGGGTCGGTATCGGGCTGGTCATCTTCTTCGTGGTGACGCTCACCGATTACCGCTGGGTGAAATGGCTGGCGGTGCCGATGTATCTCGTGAGCATCGTGCTCGTGGCGCTCACCTACACGGGCATGGGGGTCAAGGTGAACAATGCCCAGTGCTGGCTGCGCCTGCCGGTGATCGGGGTTTTCCAGCCTTCGCAAATCGCGGTGGCCGGCGGCATCCTCTCGCTCGCCCTTTTTCTCAGCTACGCGCGTCGCTGGCATCCGGCGATCCGCATTGCCTGCTCGGGAATCATTGTCGCGCCGGTGATGGCGTTGATCCTCAATCAGCCGGACATGGGCATGACCATCGTATGGGTTCCCGTGGTCCTCACGATGCTCTGGCTATGCGGGATGCCGCTGCGCTGGCTGGCCTTGGTGGTACTCGCCGGGTTGACGATTCTGCCGCTGGTGATGAATTTTAAGCTGAAGCCCTATCAGCGGGACCGTGTCGTGACGTTCATGGATCCGGATGTGGACCCGCGCGGCACGAGCTACGGCGTGAACCAGTCGCTCATCGCGATCGGGTCCGCGGGTCTCAAGGGCAAGGGATTCAAGGCGCCCGACACGCAGCTGGAACTCGGCCTCATCCCGTCTGCCGAGGCGCACACGGACTACATCTTTTCGACCATCGGCGAGCAGTGGGGCTTTCTGGGCGGGCTCGGGGTCATTGCGGCGTTCGGGGTGCTGATCATTTCGTGCATGCTCACGGCGGCGCGGGCGACCGACCTGTTCGGCGTGCTCATCGTGGGAGGGATCACCGCGCAGATCTTTTTCCACGTGTACCAGAACATCGGCATGACGATCGCGCTCATGCCGATCACCGGTCTGCCGCTGCCACTCATCAGTTACGGCGGCACATTTGCGCTGATGCTGATGTTCAGCTTCGGCCTCGTGAACAGCGTGTGGATCCACTCGCGCCGCGAACCGGAGGCGGACGCGGAGTGAGCGACCGGCCTACGCGCGTGACTGCTTCTGGAGCCGCTTGAGCTTTCCTGCGAGGCAGGTCCGCACGGCCGAATTCATTCGGTCGATGAACAGGATGCCGTTGAGGTGATCCACCTCGTGCTGGACGGCGCGTGAGAGGAGCCCGCGCGCCTCGAATTCGATGGGCGAGCCGTCGAGCTTCTTCGCCTTCACCTTCACGGACGAGGCGCGGACGATGTCGCCGCTCAGATCGGGAAAACTGAGGCAGCCTTCGACGCCCTCCTCGGTCTCCTTGCCGAGTTCGAGGACGGGATTCACGAGGATCAGCGGCATGAAGTCGGCGATGCCCACGCTCTTGCCGTCCACGATCATTTCGCTCGGGCGATCCTCGACGCCGCTCACGTCGATGACCGTGAGCTGGATGGGGACGCCCACCTGCTGCGCTGCGAGGCCGACGCCATTCGCGGCCCGCATGGTCTCAATCATGTCGTCAGCGAGCTTTTTCGCACGCTCGTCGTTTTCGCCGACCTCCAGGCCTTTGGCGCGGAGGACAGGGTTTCCGTATTTGACGATTTCGAGGACCATTTGTGAGGTGCGTTAAAACGGCAGGATGGCGCGATGCGCGAGCGAATTTTCCGCCATTCCGGCATTTTCTTCCTCGACGCATGGCAGGTTGCCTCCGGCGGGACGATACGGTCTAGTGGGCGCATGAAAACGTTCCTCGCCATTTTTTTCTGCGCCCTTTTCTCCATCGCGCCCGCCGCGCCTGAGGGCGCGACCAAGGATGTGACGCCGGACGAAGCCGAGGCGCTTTTGAAGGGCGCTTCAAAGCCGCTGGTCCTCGACGTGAGGACGCCCGAGGAATTTGCAAAAGGGCACATTCCCGGCGCGAAGAACGTCGATTTTTTCGAGGATGATTTCGAGAAGCGCGTCGCAGCGCTTGCGGAGTCGGGACCGGTGATTGTGCATTGCGCCGCCGGCGGCCGCAGCGCTCAGGCGCTTCCAAAGATCGCGGCGCTCAAAAAATTCGGGACGATCTATCATCTGAAGGCGGGCTTCAGCGGATGGGCGTCGGCAAAGAAGGCTGTCGAAGGCGGAAAATAGCCGCGCCGCCTGATGCGGTTCGCGGACCGCGATTGCGCCCGTAACCCGCGCTTGTGTCGCCGTCGCGTTGCCATTACCGATCCGGAAGACCCCAAATTCCCATGATCCGAATCCTCCTCGCAGCCGCCGCTCTCGCCGGCACCGCCCTCGCAGCCGACCAGGCTTTTGTAGAAGCAGAGAGCTTCCACGACCTCGGAGGCTGGTCGCTCGACACACAGTTCATCGACAGCATGGGATCGCCGTACCTGCTTGCGCACGGCATGGGCGAGCCGGTGAAGGATGCGACCACGACGGTGAAATTTCCCGCCACTGGCAAATATCACGTGTGGGTACGCACGATGGACTGGGTGGCGCGCTGGAATGCGCCCGGCACGCCGGGAAAATTCCAGGTGATGGTGGATGGGAAGCCGCTCGCGGAGACGTTTGGGACGAAGGGCAAGGTGTGGGCCTGGCAGAACGGGGGAACGGTCGAGGTCACAAAGCCGGAGGTTTTGCTCGCGCTGCATGATCTCACGGGATTTGCCGGGCGGTGCGACGCGATTTTCTTCACGAAGGACGCCGCTTTCACTCCGCCGAACTCGAATGACCCCAACGATCGCTGGCGGCACGACATGCTGGGCCTGCCGGAAAAGCCGGAGGAGGCTGGCACGTTCGATCTCGTGGTGATCGGCGGCGGTTACGGCGGCACGGCGGCGGCGATTTCCGCGGCGCGCATGGGATGCAAGGTCGCGCTGGTTCAGGATCGCGCGGTGCTCGGCGGCAATGGATCGAGCGAAGTCCGCGTGTGGGCGATGGGCGGCACGCGGCGCGGGATGTATCCGAACCTCGGCGAGATCGTGGAGGAATTCCAGGACACCGCGAAGCTGTCGCCGGGGACGTATGAGGAATTTGGCGACGCCAAGAAGGAGGCGGTCGTGCGTGCGGAGAAAAACATCACGCTGTTTTTCAACAACCGCGTCATCGCCGTGGAGATGAAGGACAAGCAGCGGATCGCCGCGGTGGTGTCGCTCGACGTGCGCTCCGGCATGAAGCGCCGTTTCGCCGGGCGGCTTTTCTGCGACGCGACGGGGCATGCGACGATCGGCGTGCTCGCAGGGGCGGATCACACGATTCGCGAAACCGAGCACCTCGGCATGTCGAACATGTGGCGGTGGAAGGACACGGGTCAGCCGTCCGCATTTCCCGAAACCCCGTGGGCGCTGCCGCTGGAGATGGAGGACTTCCCGTATCCGCAGCGCTTTCACGCGCAGTGGTTTTGGGAGAGCGGATTCAACAAGCATCCCATCCTCGGGCTGGAGGACATGCGCGACTGGAATTTCCGCGCGCTATACGGTGCGTTCAACGCGATGAAGAACCGTGGCGGCAAAGGCCGAGCATGCGAATGCGAAGCTCGAGTGGGTCGCCTACATCGGCGGGCCGCGTGAGAGCCGGCAGCTGATGGGTGATGTCCTGCTCACGGAGGATGACATCGTGAGCAAGAAGGAATTTCCCGATGCGACCGTGCCTACGACGTGGGACATCGATCTTCATTATCCCAAGGAGCAGTACGCCAAGGGCGTGGCAAAGGACGACCCGTTCATCTCGAAGGCGGTCTTTGGAAAGGGCGTGGACCGGAAGCACGGCTACCCGGTGCCTTACCGCTGCTTCTACTCGCGGAATGTGGAGAACCTCTTCATGGCCGGCCGAAACGTGAGCGTGACTCACGAGGCGCTCGGCACCGTCCGCGTGATGAAGACCGGCGGCATGATCGGCGAAGTCGTCGGCAAGGCCGCGAGCCTCTGCGTGAAGCGCGACGTGATGCCGCGCGACATCTATGAACGCTATTTCACCGAACTGCAGGAACTGATGCGCCTGCCGGGCGCAGCTCGCCGGGCGACGGTGAACGACACGCCTGCGCTCCCCGCAAACTATCAGCCGCTCGCGCCCCCTCCGGGTGACAAGCACGATGCCGCACCGGGAATTCCGGTGAAGTCGCTGCCGGGTCTGGTGCTCGACGACAGCCAGGCTAAGCTGACCGGCAAATGGGCCGAGGGGCACGGGCTGCCGGGTTATTATGGAGATGGCTACCGCTACCGCGGGGCAAAGGAAACCGGGGCGGCGCGCTATGAGTTCAAGATTGAGAAGGCGGGCTCCTACGAGGTGCGCCTCAGCTACAGCCCGCACGAGAATCGTGCGACCAAGGCGCCCGTGACGATCGAGTCTGCCGACGGCGCGAAGAAGCTGATGGTAAACGAGCGGGTCGCCGCTCCGATGGAGAAAGGTTTTGTCAGCCTCGGAAAGTTCCGCTTTGAACCGGGCAAGCCGGCGGTCGTGATCGTTGGCGATGGGCCTGCGGATGGGAATGTCGCGATTGATGTCATCCAGCTTGTCCCGGAAAACTAGCCGGCGCGCCCCCCGATGAAACCGCTGCTCATTCTCCTAACGCTTTCGGCTATCGCATCTGCAGTCCCCCCGATCCGGGTGACGAATCGCGAATATCCCGATCGCTCGGGGAGTTCGCGCCTGACGGATCCTTCAAAGAGGCAATCCACCGAGACTTTTTACGATTCGAGCAGAAGGATGACGCACAAAATAGTCTACCAACTCGATGATCGCCTGCAGGCGGTGTCCGGCATTTTCTACAACGCCAAGGGCGTCATTTATCAGAAAAGCGCCTATAAGCTGGATGGGGAAGACCGCGTCATCCAGGAGGTCATCTACGATGCGAAGGACAATCTCATCGGCACCAAAAACTACAACTACAGCGTACGAAACGGCAAAGCGATCGTGGTGAACATAGACACGTATGATGCGAATGGAAATCTGATCCAAACGCCGCGAATGTCGAAGAGCGCGAAGAAAGGCCGGTAAGCCGACGGAAAGACGCCGCGCGATAAAAACATCGGGTTCCTCCTTGACGGATGGAGCTTCTTGCAGAACAAGTCCCGCCCCTTAATGAAAACCGCTCCATTTCTCCTCTCCTCACTGCTGGCGCTCGTGGCAGTCATCCTAAGTATCGTCAGCTTCGGCGCAGCCCAGACGAATAACAGCCTGCAGGCGGAACTCCTGAAGAAGCAGTCCGAAATCCAGGACCTCACGCAAGTCGTGACGCTGCAAAACCAAGAGTATCAGCGCCAGGCCGAAATCATCAACACCGGGGCGCAGGTCGCGCAGAAGCTCGGGCCGCAAATCCTCCGAGACATGGGATACTTCGTCGCGAAGAACAAGAACGAGAAGCTGAGGGACGCAATGAAGAAGCAGAAACTCGAAGGCTTCATCCCGAACGCCGAGCAGCTGAAGGAAATGGACAGGCAGCTCGATGAACTCCGCACAAAACAGGGTTCCACCAGCCCCGCCCCGGCACCGAAGCCAGCGCCCAAGCCGGCTGACCCCGAAGCACCCGCGCTCCGTCCGTAATCATCTCAACCCCTCAATTTACCAAAGCCATGGAAAACCAGGAACCCAAGAACCCCTTCGTCAGCATTCACGTTCCAGTCGCCCTTGTGGCACTGGCGCTTTCCGTTCTCTTCTTCAGCCAGATCAAGGGTGTTGGCACAGCCACCGAGACGATGAAGTGGCAGAGCAGCAACGCGGACAAGCAGATCGCCGTGCTGAAGGATAATCGCGAAAAGCTCGCGAAGGCCATCGATGAGCGGAAGCCGCTCGTGAAGACTTCGGAGGAAACGCAGAAGACCTTCACGGATCTGATGAAGGACGTGAATGATCTCGCCAAGGGTGGCGACGAAGACGCGAAGAAGATCATCGACGGTTACCAGATCAAGATTGCCGACGCGCCTCCTGCGTCGGATAAGTAGTAGCTGCAGGCGGGCGGCCCGGAGCCGCGGCATCCCACGCAGTTGCTGACGGCAATTTCCGCGCGGCGTCGCTGCTGACCCATGCGGAGCGGAATGCTGCTCTCGCTCACACCCTGAGGCGGAGCAGACTCATGGCGCGACAGGTAGCGCGTTCAAGAAGGACGGCAGCTTGGCGCATCGCGTCGTCGATCGTGAGCGGTCCTTCGGCGATGGGGATGATGGCATCGAAAACCCCTGCGCTTTCCGCCGCGGCTGTGACGGAGCCAGCGAATCCGATCACGGGCTTTCCGGCTTTGCGGGCAAGCGCGGCGACTCCGGCAGGCCCTTTGCCGTCGAGTGTCTGATCGTCAATCCGTCCTTCGCCGGTGATCACCAGATCCGCCGCGGCGATGCGCCCTTCGAGGCGCAGTGTCTCCGCAATCATGTCGAATCCGGGGCGGATCGAGGCGCCGCAAAAGGTGAGCAAGCCATATCCCAGGCCGCCGGCGGCTCCGGCTCCGGGGACGGCACGATGGTCGCAACCCAGGCATGCGGTGGCGATCTCGCCGAGCCGCGACAGGGATTTTTCGAGAAATTCGACCGTGCCGGGATCCGCCCCTTTTTGCGGTGCATAGACACGGGCCGTGCCTCGCTCGCCGAGAAGGGGATTTTGCACATCGCACGCGGCGACGATTTCCGGCAAGCGGAGACCCGGCGGACGTTCGATGCGGGAGAGCATGGCCAGCGTGCCGGGGAGCGCGGGGAACTCGCGCCCGTCGTGATCGAGGAACCGGTAACCGAGCGCGCGCGCCATCCCCGCTCCGCCATCCGTCGTTGCACTTCCGCCGAGACCGATGAGAATCCGCCGGGCGCCGCGTGCGACGGCATGCGCGAGCAGCACCCCGGTTCCGAATGTGTCGGCACGCCGCGGATCGCGTTCGCTTTTCCCTAGCCGGTGCAACCCGCTGGCTTCGCTCATTTCCATGACTGCGAGGCATTCTTCCGGCACCC
Source organism: uncultured Verrucomicrobiae bacterium (assembly GCA_963769025.1). Lineage (GTDB taxonomy): Bacteria > Verrucomicrobiota > Verrucomicrobiia > Chthoniobacterales > Chthoniobacteraceae > SXWH01. Next base: position 279,303 of record CAVYKI010000012.1, on the reverse strand, counting down.
ACGCGTAGCGCGCTTCGATCGGCCGGCCTATGGCGTCCTGGCTGGCGGCGGTCACCCACTTGGCACCCAGCGCGACCGCGAGCGATTCGGCAAAACCCTCGCCGCCGTCGGCGATGGGTGCAAAATCGAGGTGTGCATGAGGCCACACAGCCCGCACGCCGTGGGCGATCGCCTGCGCCGCTGCGGGAGCGGAGAGCGAACCTTTGAATTTGTCGGGAGCGATCAGGATGCGCACGGCGGATGGAGCGGGTGGTATCACCGTATTGCCTCGCAGCGCAAGGCGGGTCCGGCATGAAGCATCCGTGCGAGTTTCGGGGCATGATTGACTCCACCCGGCATCGTTGAGTTTAATGCCCCATTCCATTTTCCCTCCGTGACTGCCCCCACGACGCACCATCATCTTCAGGCATTCACCATCGCAGGTGGGGTCGCCGCGGTTTCCGCGCTCGCAGCCGTGCTTTTGTGCGCGCGGGCCGAGCAGAGCTTTATCCTCAACCTGACGAACGAACGCAGTGACCTGAAACTGCAGGGGGTCGCGCTTCAAAAAACTGCCTTCGCGCAGCCCGATCTGCTCGTGCTATACGGGAGCTCGGAGCTGGGAAGCGACCCGCGCGTGCCGACCAAGGCGGTGGATTTCTTCGAGCCGTTCCCGACCGGCTTCCGCGTCTTCGAGGTCGGCAAGCCTGGCACGAGTTCGCTGGCGATCATGCAGAAAATCGCATCGGTCGGGCACTATATCGCGGACCGCAAAGTCGCATTCACGATTTCGCCAACCTACTTCTTCACCGAGAAACTGAACCAGGGTTACTACGAGGGGAATTTCAGCGTGCTCCAGGCGCGGGAGCTTGCATTCAGCACGCATCTCGGCCCCGGGCTGAAGCGCGACGCGGCGCGGCGGATGATGGAGTACCCTGAGACGATCGAGGGAAACTGGACGCTGGAGTTCGGGCTGCGGCGACTGGCGGGGGACACGACGCTCGATCGCGCGCTGTACGCAGCGCTCTGGCCGCTCGGAAAACTCACGAACTACGTGGGCCGCGCGCAGGATCACATCGAGGCTGGGCTGCGCATCGCAGCGAACAGCGAGGAGAAGGATCCGAAGCCGCACCTCATCCCGGGATTGAATTGGAAGGAGATCCTTCGGAAGACGAGCGTGAAGGTAAAGACGACGCGCCCACCCATCGCGCCGCGCATGGCGAAGCTCCCGAAAGGCTCGCGCGACGCGGCCTTCCTGAAAACGCTGAAGGCGGCGGACGAATGGGAGGATTTCGAGCTGCTGTTGCGCACTTTGAAGGAAATGCGGGCTGACGCGCTGCTGCTCTCGATGCCGCTGCACGGGCCGGCGCTCGAGACGACCGGGGTCTCCGCTTCCGCGCGAAAGGCATATGGCGAGCGGCTGAACGAGCTCGCGTCCAAATACGGAATGCAGCTCGTGTACTTCAGCCAGTATGAGGATGACCCGACCTTTTTTGCGGACGAACTCGACCATCCAGGCGAGCGCGCGTGGATGCTTTTTAACAAGGTTCTTGACGATTTCTACCACCAGCCACAGAAGAAATCGCACTAGCGGGAAAGTGACCCGCCATTCCCTCAAATACCCATGGCCACAGCGACCAACGAACAAGTGATCGATGTCCTCGCGCGCGTCGCCGACACCGAGGAAGTCCGGACAAACCCCGACCTTGCGCTCTACGATCTGCAGATCCTCGACTCGATGAAGACGGTGGAGCTCATCGTCGCGCTCCAGACGGAGATCGGCGTGGAAATCTCCCCGGCGGAGTTCGACCGTGACGCATGGGCCACCCCGGCGAAGATGGTGGCCGACGTGCAAAAACGCCTCGCAGCGTGATCTCGACCGCAAAGCATTGGCTCGAGGCCCATCCCCGCGCACGGCCTGCGTTGTTGGCCCTCTACTACCTCGCGATCATCGCCGTGCTGGTGGCGATGTATGGACGCGGAAATTTCGAAACACCCGAGTTTGTTTACGCGGAGTTCTAGCCATGCACCTTCTCGACAAAATCGAACAATACGGGCGCACGGCCCCCGATCGTCTCGCACACGTCAGCAACGATCGGCGGATGACCTTTGGTGAACTGCTCGCCGGAAGCAATGCGGTCGCGGCATGGCTCGACGCGCAGCTCGGCGACAAGCGCAGCCCCGTGGCAGTGCACGGGCACAAGGAGCCGGAGATGCTCATGAGCTTCTTCGCCGCGGTGAGATCCGGGCGGCCGTACGTTCCGATCGATTATTCCACTCCTGCGCAACGCATGGAGCGCGTGGTCGAAATCGCCGGCGCCGAGGTCGTCCTCACGCCTGCGAAGGTCGCCGAAATCATTTCGGCGGCGGGCGCGGTGGACTACCGGCGCAAGCCCCTCGAAAACACCGACCCTTTCTACATCCTCTTCACGAGCGGCAGCACCGGCGAGCCGAAGGGCGTGGTGATCACGCGCGGCAACCTGAACCACTATCTCTCGTGGATGCACGGCGACGGCGGTTTCCGCGAATGTGGCGAGATTTTCCTGAACCACGCGCCGTTCACGTTCGATCTCTCCGTCCACGACATCTACCTGGCGCTCAGCTCGGGCAACACGATCTTCAGCCTCACCAAGGATCACGTCTCGAACCTGCGCGCGCTTTTCGAGGCACTGCGGAACAGCGGAGCGACGCAGTGGATGACCACCCCCTCGTTTGCGCAGATGTGCATGATCGAAAAGGGCTTCAACTCGACGATGATGCCGCACCTGCGCGCGTTCCACTTTTGCGGCGAGACGCTCGCACCGGAGACCGCGTCGCAACTGCTTGAACGGTTCCCGGGCGTTCCGGTCTGGAACACCTACGGCCCGACCGAGGCGACCGTCGCGATGACGAAGGTGGGCATCACGCGCGAGACCATCGCGCAATGGAACCCGTTGCCCATCGGTTACGTCATGCCGGGCACACGCGTCATCATCCGCGGCGAGGATGGCAAGGCCGTGCCTCCCGGCGAGCGCGGCGAAATTGTAATCGCGGGCCCGAATGTCAGCCCCGGCTACCTCAAGCGGGACGACCTCACGGCAAAGGCATTCTACCCAATCGACGACACGCGCGCCTATCGCACCGGCGACTGGGGCCGCGACCGCGACGGCATGCTATTTTGCGAAGGCCGCATGGACAGCCAGATCAAGCTCTTCGGGCATCGCATCGAGCTTGGTGATCTCGAGGCCAACCTTCGCGCGCTGCCGGACATCGCGGACGCGGTCGTTCTCCCTGTTCAGAAAGGCGGGAAGATTGATTCGCTTGCCGCGTTCATCGTCCTCAGCGGGGCGAAGCAGGGTACGGATTTCGAGCAGGCGGCAAAATTGAAGACGCAGCTCGGGGAACGGCTGCCGGCTTACATGGTGCCGCGGAAATTCCATTTCCTCGACAGCTTCCCGATGAACAACAACGGGAAGGCCGACCGGAAGAAGTTGGCGGAGATGCTGTAGCCGTGGTGGTGAATTTCCGATGACGCCATTTGCCAACTGGACGTTCTTCGGCCTGCTGCTGCTCTACGTGGTCCTGCCGATCGTCGTGATCGGCATCGCGCCGACCCGCCTGTGGCGCATCGCCATAATGGCATGTGCCGTCCTCGGTGTTCCGTTTGTCATCAACGTGGCAAGTGCGGTGATGTTCCCGATCAATGACTTGGGACCGTTCACTCAGTTTTTGCACGAGTTGAGGGCGACCTGGCCGTTCCCGCTCTTTTTGCTCCTGGTGGCCACATTCGCAAACTCGAGCGCCCGGTGGTGCTTCATCATCGCTCTTCCGATGCTCGCGCTCATCTTCGCGCAGCACGACAACATCGTTCTCCGCCTCGGGGGTATGCACCTGCCGGCGGTTGGCGATGCGACGCTGATCCGCCCGTGGAATGCCACGGCGACCGGTACCGAGTTTTCGCCGCTCTATCTTTTTCTGCTCTGCGCGGCGTGGCAGGTCTGCGTGCCGTTCCTGTTTCTCCGCTGGAAATCCAATCGGACATTCGTCGTGGCCCTCCTGCTCACACTGCTGCCGCTCACGGTGAACAGGCTCCTTCCTTTCGTCTCGCATGAGAACGTCTTTGGCTACATCGGCATCAGCTACGTCACCTTCCGCGCGTTGGATGTGATATTTTCCATCCGCGACGGCGTCGTAAAATCGCTCTCTGCCGGGCAGCTCTTCGCCTTCCTGTTTTTTCTTCCGACCGTTTCGTCCGGCCCGATCGATCGGTACCGCCGCTTCGGCCAGGATTGGGTGAAGACCCGGACGCGCGCTGAGTTCCTCGACGACCTGGACTTCGCGATCCAGCGCGTGATGCGCGGGTTCCTCTACAAGTTCATCATCGCGGCGGAAATCGACGCCCACCTGCGCGTGCCGTTGCTGAAAGTCGCCGGCTTCTGGGGCTATGCGGGCTACATGTATGTCTATACCTTCTACCTGTTCTTCGATTTCGCGGGTTACAGCGCCTTCGCTGTCGGCATCTCGCGGCTGATGGGAATCAAGTCGCCGGAAAATTTCTCCCTCCCGTTCCTCGCGCGGAACATCCGCGATTTCTGGACGCGCTGGCACATCAGCCTCTCGTTCTGGTTCCGCGATCACATCCACATGCGGTTCCAGCTCGCCGCGATGAAGGGCAAGTGGTTCAAGGGAAAATACACGGCTAGCTACCTCGGCCTTTTCCTCACCTTCGGCCTCATGGGTGTCTGGCACGGCCTCACCCTCTACTACATCGTTTACGGCATCTACCACGCCGTGCTCCTGTGCGCTTACGACATTTTCGCGCGCTGGAACAAGCAGGCGAAGGTGTGGGGCGACGGCCCTTGGTGGCGCGCGCTGAACATCGGCATCACCTTCCACGCCATCGCGCTCGGCATGCTGCTCTTCAGCGGGCGTCTCACGCCCCCGCCGCCGCCGGCGTACGACGCGATGATCGAGGAAGCGGACCACCGCAGCATCTCCGGCTATGTGTGGCAAAAGGACAAGGCCGGCGTGCCGGCGATCGTGGATGTGTACGCCGACGGTGCGTGGGTCGCGCGCGCCCAGTGCATACTTCCACGCGCCGACCTCCGCGATCGTGGCTACGGGGACGGGGCGATTGCCTTCCGCGCCGAACTGCCCGAATGGCTCCGCGATGGGCGGACGCACTCAATCGAAGTGCGCGTGTCGGAAGGTTACCGCCTCATAGGGAAAGCGAAGTCGATCCCATTCCCCAACGAGGTCGCGCCACCGTCGCCAGCCCCGCCCAATCCGCCTGCCGCGCCGCCTAACCGCTGATTCGCTGCCACTCGGGCTTGTGGCTGAAAACCCAGCGGTAGTAATCGCGTCGTGCGAGCTTTTCCGCAGCGGGCTCGTCCACGATGCACTTCGCGACCGGATGCATCTGCAGCACGCTCGCCGGGTTCATGGCGGTGATGGATCCCTCCACGGCTGCAGCCACCGCCGCGGCCTTGTTTGCGCCGAACGCCAGCATGAGCACTTCGCGGGAAGCCATGATCGTCCCGACGCCCATCGTGATGCAGTGAAACGGCACCCGTGCGAGATCCCCGTCAAAGAACCGCGCATTGTCCGCGCGCGTCCGCTCAGTGAGCGTCTTGATGCGTGTGCGCGATGCGAGCGATGACGACGGCTCATTGAAGCCGATGTGTCCGTCCGTGCCGATGCCGAGCAATTGCAGATCGATCCCGCCAGCCGCGACGATCGCCGCCTCGTAGCTTGCGCACTCCTCGGGCACGTCGCGCGCCATGCCGTCCGGGATGTGGATGTTTGCACGCGGCACATTCACGTGCCGGAAAAAATGCTCATCCATGAACGCGTGATAGCTGTGCGAGTGGTCCGGCGGCAGTCCGACGTATTCGTCGAGGTTGAAGGTGGTCACTTTCGAGAAGTCGAGCCCGTCCTCGCGATGCATCCGTGCCAGTTCGCGGTAGGTGGCGAGCGGCGTGCTGCCCGTCGCGAGTCCGAGCACGCAATCCGGCTTTGTCCGGACTAGCTTCGCGATGATGCGCGCCGCGATGATGCTGGCGGCTTCGGGAGTGGGTTGGATGATGATTTCCATGTGCGAGTGCGATGGTCGGCGTTCCGTGGTGTGAGGTTACTTGCCGATTCGTTTGCGGAGTTTTGCGGAGACATCCGCGCGGAACCGGTCAATCGCCCCGGTCACGTAATCCACGATGTCCAGCGAGTCGTCATGCGCGAGTGGCGTGAGGTCCATCGCGAAGGCGAGCCCGTCGCTGCGGTCCACGCCGTGGCTTTGGAAAAATGTGGCGTTCGCTCGGCGGCGGCCCATCACCGCGAGGTCGTAGCGTTTGCCGCCGGCGATCTGGCTGTCGAAAATTCCGTTGAGCGCGGCTGCGAGGCTGTCGTTCCCGCTCACGTCGTGGACGACTTTCTCAGCGTCGCCCAGCCAGTCGAGATCGCGCCACACCTCGCAGCCATGCACGGCCTGCGGGCGCTGGTCGCGCGGCAGATCGCGGATCGCGTGGATCACCGGCACGACGACGGCGATGTGCGTCTCGTGCTTGTCCGCAGGGTTGTGCGTATACACGACGCGCGGCTTCGTGGCCGCGAGGATCGTGCGCAGGTCTTCGCGCAGCCGGGAGTCCGACGCGTCCTTTGCGATGCCGCTCGGGTAGTCGAGCTGTACCATCGCGCCGAAGCGTCCGACGATCGCCGCCTGGCGCTGCTCCTCCTTGCGAACCGCCATCATCTGCTGGTCGGTGTAGTCCGCATACCGCCCGGTGCGCGCGCTGCCGCTTCCATCCGTGCACGTCACGCCGCCGAACCATTCCGTGTCGCCGTGGAAGCACTGCAGGATTCCGTGGAACGCCATGAATTCGAGGTCATCCTGATGTGCGCCGATCCCGAGATGCGTGATGCGCGCGAGTGCATCGGCAGTGGGTCGGCCGTCGGGGATGAAGATGTCCGCGGTGGGGAGGTGGAGCTTCATGGGGACCGTGTTCGTCCGCTATTTGCGCAGCGCGGGCAAGCTTGCCGCGGCGACCGCCTGGCCGTGGCGCTTGTCCTTTTCATCGGGCGTGCGGAGCTTGATGCGCTCCGCGAGTTCCGGGAATTCCACGCGCAGCACTTCGCCCGCTTTGGCGAGCAGCAGGTCGCCGCCTTCGCCGCTCGTCACGCGGCCGAGGATCAGCAGCGTGCCGATGTCGTAAAACTCCGCATAGTGCGCGATGGCGTAGCCGAAGCAAATGCCGATGGTCTCGTAGATCCGCCGCGCGCGTTCGTCGCCTGCGCGCATCAAGTGCTGCACCTCGACGAGCTGCTCCGCAAATTTCATCTCCGCCGGAAACGTGAGCCCGGCAAGCGGTGCGAGCCGCGCGACGCCCTGCTGGCAGAAGTACTGCACTGCACAGCCGCGGTCGCCGCTCCATTCGTCCAGCGGCGCATCCTCGCGGTAGTCCACGGGCGCGAATGCGAGTTCGTTCATCCACGGCGTCATGCCGCCGTCCGCAGTCACGTATCCGGCGGCGACGCTCGTGCCCATGCTCACGCCGAGCACGCGATTTTCTCCGAAGCTCATGGATGCTGCGAGCGCCGTGACTTCGCCGTCGTTCGCGACCTCGAACGGCACGCCGCCCCACTCCCGCTGGAGATCGAAAAAAATCCGCCGGATCCGTTTCTCGAAAGCTTCCTGCGGCACGCCGCGGAAAAGCGAACCCGCGCGCACTTCGTTTGCGACATACAGGCCCGCCGCGCTGCCGCCGATGGCGTCCACGCGGGGCAGATGCGCGGCTGCGCGCTTCAGCGTGTCGTTCAGTCCATCGTAGTGATACTGCGGGTCGCTCTGGAAATATGGGTCCCACGCGATCTCCTCGGAAAAGACGACCTTGCCATCGATCACTGCGGCGCACTTCCGATCCGAGCCGCCGAGATCGAAGCCGATCCGGCAGCCGTCGAGATGCCGCCCGAGCGGGATTGCGCCCGCCCTTTCCGCGGGCACTTCCGCGAGTTCCGAAGTGACGATCTCAAAAGGCCGCCCGTAAACTTTCGTGCCGACGAAATCGCAGTCGAAGTGCCTTTCGCCATCCGGCGAATACGTCGCGCGCAGCATGTCCGCGACGGCGGCATTTCCGCCGACGAACAGCCGGAATCCGCCGCGCGACCAGAGCAGCATTTTCACCAGACGCTCGACGTAACGGAAATTCAGCGCGCAGTTCGCGCCGGTGTGCGGGAGGATGCGCGTGTCGAAGCGCGACACCGTGCCATCCGGTCGTTCCAGTGCGAGTGCGAGCGGCTCGGATGCGGCGGCGCACAGGCGGCGGAATTCGCGGTTCCAGAGCACGGCCGGGACGAAGCCGGAATCGAGCGGGGGAATGATGGCGGGGGAGACGGGGAGCACGCCGCATGGGATTCATTCGTCTCCGTGCGTGGCGAGAAGTTTTTTCCCGCGCAGATTCTGGCGGCTGTTTTTTATTCGCCGAGCCGTCGCAGCGCGTCGGCATCCAGCGCGGCGAGTGGTTCGAGCGCGCGGATGGCTTTTGCTGCGGCTTCCGCGTCGGCGCAACGCCCGCTGGCGAGGAGCCATGCGGCGGCGATGTGCGCGCTGCGTCCGAGGCCGAGGAGGCAATGGATGAAGACGGGGCCGCGCGGCGCGTGCTCACGGATGATGTCGCACGCCTGCCGGCATGTCTCCGCGTCCGGTTCTGTGAGATCGAGGACAGGGATTTGGAAGTAGCGCGCGTGCTCGCGGAAGGGTGTGGCTTCCTTGCTCTCCGAGGTGAGATCGATCACGGCGAGGTGCGGATGGGTGGAGAGGAAAGCGTGCGCTTCGGAGTCGCTGAGCAGACGGCCGAAAAAGACGCCGGGTGCGAATTCATGCCATGCGGGCTGGCGGCGCAGCCAGCGCATCTGCCACAGGCGTGAGATGAGGATGACAGGCAGCAGGATCCACTCGGCGGCGGGTGTCGGGGCGCCGGAACATTTTTGCAGCCAACGCGGATTTGCGGTGGCGTACGCAAGTGCCGTGAGTGCGAGCGCGATTGCGGGCCAGCCTAACCACAGCCATCCACCGCCGGGCAGCGCGAGCAGCGAATGCGCCGATGAAAAGCAGGTCGAGCGACCAGTACGGCACGATGAGTTCGGGCACGAACGGGACGTGCTTTTCCCACTCCCAGTACCATGTGCCGACATGCGCGCGCTGCGCGGTGAACCAATTGCAAAAGCCGTAGGCGATGAAGAACCACGGGCCGCAGAGCGCGAGCCACGCGAGGCCGCGCCAGCGCAATCCGCGATCGGTGAGGGCAGCTTCGCGCGTGGCGCTCACAGCTTGCGCGCGGCGGCGACGGTGAAGATGCCGAAGTCGTCCGTCCACTGCGCGGCCTTCGTGAAGCCGGCTTCGCGCACGAGTGCATCCATTTCGCCCTGCGCGCGGCGGCGCATGATCCACGGCTGGCCGTCGCGATTCGTGAGCACGCGCGCGATCATTTCGACCTGCGGATGCCACGGCTGGCAGGTGTAGAGCAGCCAGCCCTTCTGCGGCAGCAGCGCGTGCAGTGCGCCGAGCGAGCGGCGGAGCGGATCGTTGGCGGGGAAAAGTTCGTAGAGTCCCGAGACGACGGCGATGCCGGGCTGCGGCGCAATGGTGGCGATGGATGCGGGATCGAAGGCGTCGCCTTTTTCATGCGTGATGCGCGCATCGAGGCCGAGCGCATCGGCGGATGCACGGCCGCATGCGAGCGCGGTCTCGCTGCGGTCGCGGCACAATGCGGAAAAACCTTCGCCCTCGGGTGAGCCGAGCAGATCGAGAAGGTAGCGTCCCGCGCCGCCGGCGATGTCGGCGACTTGCAGCGGGAGTCCGTCCTTGCGCACGGACGCAGCGGCAAGCTGGAGCGCGGCGCGCAGGAGTTCGCGGCGCTGGCGGATGCCGCGCCAGCCGATGGCGTTGAGGTAGCCGCGATCAATCAGCGGCCCGATCACGGGGAATCCGCGCGGTTCGTTGCGATAGACGTAGTCGAGCGATTCGCCGGAATCGAATCCGGTGCGCAGGCCGATGCTGATGCCTTCGCTGAGCTGCCCCATCGTCTGCATGGAGAGGCGCTGCACGGCAAAGAACAGGCCTTTCAGCGAGAGCGCGGGGAGCGGCTGGCGCAGCGTGTCGTATTCGTATTTCGTCGGGCCGCGCTCGTCGCCGTGCGACGAGGCGGGTTTGCCGTCGGGCTGCGCCTGGATGAACTTGCGGATGCTGGCGCACACCTCCTCACGGCAGAGATCGTGGAAGACCGCGTGGCGCGCGTATGGAAGCGCGATGTGCTCCTTCACCGTCGCGCCGCTGCGGAGGAAAAAATTCTCGTGCGCGGTGTTCTTCACCACGCTGTCGTCTCCAGCGGAGAAGAGGAGCAGCGGCTGCGTCATCACTGCGGCGTCGGCGATCACGCGCTGGGCGGAGTCGAAAAGCTCGACGAGGATGCGCGCGGAGATGTCCTTGGAAATGGATTTGTCCGCGTCGTAGGCGCGCTGTTCCGCGCCGTCGCGCGTGAGCCAGGTTCCGTTCACGTAGCTCTTGATGGTGGCATCCGGCTTCACCTTGAGAAGAAGCCGTGTGGCGGCGAGTGCGCCGGGGACGTAGAGCTTTACCTCGAAGGCGGGCGTCGCAAGCACGAGCGCCGCGAGCGCCGGCGCGTAGTCGTGCGCCCACACTGCCGCGACCACCGCACCGACGCTGTGCGCGACGACGGACATTTTTTCCCGCGGCACGCCGTGGGTCGTGGTGATGTGATCCGCGAAAGTTTCCAGGTCGCGCACGTAGGCCATGAACCCCGGGGCGTGGCCGCGGCGTCCGGGCGATTGGCCGTGGCCGCGTGCTTCCCATGCGAAGATTGCGGTGTCCGGCAGCGTGAGGTGCGGCACCACGGTGTCCCATCGGTCGGCGTGTTCGTGGCCGCGATGCAGGAGCACGAGGGCGCGGGAGAATTTTCCCGGCGGTGCCCAGAGTTTGTATTGCAGCGTCTCGCCGTCGGCTGCGGTGAAGGTCGCGCGCGTGCCGGTGGAGGCGGGATTTTGAGCAGGAGCGGCAGGGGTCATGGTTGCTATTCCGTGGGTTGAGGTTTGGTCACGTCCACAGCCAGCGCACGATGTGGAAGAACATCGGGGCGGCGAAGCAGAGCGAATCGATCCGATCCAGCACGCCGCCGTGGCCGGGGATGAGTTCGCCGTAGTCCTTGACGCCGCGGTCGCGCTTGATCGCGCTCATCACGAGGCCGCCGAAAAATCCCATCGCGACGATCACCGCGGCGAGTCCCGCGGCCTGGAGCGGCGTGAACGGCGTGCTCCACCACAGCGCCGCGCCGACGCCGACTGCGGAGAGTCCGCCGCCGATGAGGCCCTCGATGGTTTTGTTCGGGCTGAGCTTGGGCGCGACGGGATGCTTGCCGCACAATTTTCCCCACACGTATTGCAGCACGTCGGAAAGCTGGGCGATGCAGACGAGGAAAAAGATGAGGCGCACATTTCCAGACCGCGTGCCGGCGACATCGAGCATGAGCAGCGCGGGGACGTAGCTCACGCAATAGACGCAGAGCATGAGGCCCCACTGCGTCTTCGCGGTGCGCTCCAGGAAGTGCTCGGTGTCGCCTGCGAGTGCGTTTCGCATGGGGATGAAAAGGAACGCATAGACCGGGATGAGGATCACGAAGAGCCCGTACCACGCGGTGCCGAGCGTCCAGTAGTGCAGCGGCAGGATGATGAAGAACGACCAGAAGAGTGAGCGATGGTCCGCGCGGCGCGTGGGCGTGAGCGTGATGAATTCCCGCAGCGCGAGAAACGACATGATCGCAAACATGACGACGAGCGCGGTGCGCCCCAGCGCGAATGCGCCGCCGAGCACCGCGCACATGAGCCACCATGCGCGCGTGCGGGCGTTGAGATTGTCCACGACGCGGCGTCCGCTCTCGCTCTTCACGCGCATGGAGAGCACTGCGCCGATGATGCTCGAGATGGTGAGCAGCCCGAGCACGCCGCCGATGAGCCAGAGGGTTTCCCGATCCGGGTTCATGACGGGCGGAGCTTCAGCATGGCGTCGCGGGCGCGGGTGAGAAATTGCGGCTTGGGTTCGCCTTCCGAGAGGCGCAGCGGTTCGCCGAAGGTGACGGAGCAGAGCATCGGCACGGGGAGGATTTCACCCTTGGGCAGGACGCGGTTCAGATTTTCGATGAAGACGGGGACGAGCGCGACTTCGGGCTTCGCCTTCGCGATGTGAAAGAGGCCGGGCTTGAATGGATTCACCTCGCCGTCGGGATTGCGCGTGCCTTCGGGGAAAATGATCAGCGACTCGCCGCCCGTCAGCGCGTCGAGCATCGGCGTGAGCGGATTGCTTTCGCGCGTGACGATGTTCCGCTCGATGAGCACGGCGCGGAAGACACTTCCCGCGAGCCATTCGCGCACGCCGCCTTTCCAATAGTCGCGCGCGGCGACCGGGCGCGTCTTGCGGCGCAGTTCGCCGGGGAGCGCGGACCAGAGCAGGACGAAGTCGAGGTTGCTCGTGTGGTTTGCAAAATACACGCGCTGCCCGGCGACGGGCGCGCAGCCCTGCCAGCGCGCGCGCACGCCGGTGAGGACTCGGGCACACCACGCAATGCAGGAGGCCGTCATGACGAGCGACGGTAGGCCCGCACGATGCGCCGCGCGGCCGTGAGCGCGGTGCCGGCTGCGATGAAGGCGAGCATCCATGCGAGGATGTTGCCGGTAAAATTGCAGAGCAATCCCGTCGCGGCGGCGAGCAGTCCGACGGTGAGGAAAAACATGCGCTGGGGCTTTGCGAGCGGGCCGCTGAAATCCTGTCCCTGCCCGAGCGACGCGGCAAATGCGCGGACGTACGCGGTGAAGACGGCGAGCAGTGCGGCGACGCAGCCGAGCGCGAGGTGTCCGCACGCCAGTCCCGCTCCGGCGAGGAACAGGCTGTCCTCGATGCGATCCGGGATTTCGTTGAAGAGATCGCCGCCCTTGGATTTTTGTCCGCCTTCCACCGCGACGAGGCCGTCCATCATGTTGCACATGAGTCGGCCTTGCACGCAGGCGGCGGCGATGAGCAGGCCGAGCCATGCGGCGATCCAGCCGCGCGTGATCATCCAGAGGATCGCGAAGGCGAGGATGGCGAGCAGCACGCCGAAGATGGAGATGCCGTTCGGTGTGATTTTCGCGCGCACCAGCGCTGCAGCGAAACTCTGCACCCAGCGGTAGGACCGTGACTTGAGCGGACGCCGATCCGCCGCTTCGGAGTTGGACCTTGGCTCAGCCATCGGTTCCCGCGTATCGCAAGCGTGGCATCGGCACAAGCACGCGCGTCGAGGGCGCGAATATTTTCCCGACACGGTTTTGCTTTCCTGCAAGGCTTGCGTCGCGGCGCGCGGCGGGTGTTCATCGCGGCGACGATGGACCCCGCTGAACTCGACCGCAGGCATGTGTGGCATCCGTTCACGCAGATGCGCGAGTGGAATGCCGGGGAGTCGCTTGTGATCGTGGAGGCGGAGGGCGCGGTGCTGCGCGATGCGCAGGGGCGGGAGTATCTCGACGGGAATTCCTCGATCTGGACGAACCTGCACGGGCATCGGCGCGCGGAAATGGATGCGGCGATCCGCGAACAGCTCGGGCGCGTGGCGCACACTTCGTTTCTCGGGCTGACGAATGAGGTCGCGCCGCGTTTTGCGTTCGAGCTGTTGCGGGCGTTCACGGGCAGCGATGAGCCGGAGGGGTGGCGCGTGTTTTTTTCCGACGACGGATCCACGGCGGTGGAGGCGGGGCTGAAGATGATCCACCAAGCGCGGCGGCAGCGCGGCGAGGAGCAGCGGCGCGTGTTTCTCTCGCTCGGTGCGGGGTATCACGGCGACACCGTGGGCGCGATGAGTCTCGGGCACAGCGCGCTTTTTCACGGGACGTATCGCGCCCTGATGTTCGAGAGCCGCGAGGTGATGTCGCCGGCGTGCTACCGGTGTCCGTTCAATCGCGCGGCGCCGGAGCGCGGGACGGATGCGCGGCTTTCACGCAAGTGCGAATGGGAATGCGCGGGCGAGGCGGCGAACGCGCTGGACGCGGCGGGCGAGAGTGCGAGTGCGTTCGTGATGGAGCCGCGCGTGCAGGGCGCGGCGGGGATGACGATGCATCCGCACGGCTATCTCGCGCGCGTCGCGGCGCTGTGTCGGGAGCGCGGCGTGTGGCTGATGCTCGATGAAGTGATGACGGGATTTGGCCGGACGGGCGCGATGTTTGCGTGCCACCATGAGGGCGTGACGCCGGATGTGCTGGCGCTGGGGAAGGGGATCACGGGCGGGTATCTGCCGCTGGCGGCGACGGTCGCGAGCGGGGAGATTTTCGCGGCGTTCGACGGCGAGTATTCGGAGTTCCGCACGTTTTTCCACGGGCACAGCTACAGCGGGAATCACCTCGGATGCGCGGCGGCGCTGGCGAGCCTGCGGCTGCTGGAGGGCGAGCACTCGATGGAGCATGTGTGTGCGCGCGCGGCGGTGATGGAGCGGATGGCGCAGCGGTTTTGGGAGCATCCGAATGTGGGCGATGTGCGGTGCGAAGGGATGATTTGCGCGATCGAGATCGTGGAGGATTTTGCGACGCGGCGGCGGTTTCCGGTCGAGCGGCGCGTGGGTTACCGCGTGAGCGAGGCGGCGCGGGCGCACGGGCTGATCACGCGTTGTGTCGGCGATGTGCTGGTGTTGATGCCGCCGTACTGCGTGAGCGAGGAGCAGATCGCGCTGGCGGTGGAGGCGCTTTGGCGGGGGCTAGTGGAGGTCGTGGGCGAATGTGGAGCCGACGATTCGTCGGGCCTTGCGGTGTGAGCACCGCAAGGGCACTGGCGTGTTTTTTTAGACGCGGCTCTTCATCGCATGCGCCGGACCGACGAATCGTCGGTCCCACATTTTCCGCCCCGCCCGCCTGCGGTTGGATATGCGGCATCCGGCATCCGTTTCAGAGTGCCCGCCTCCTTCCGTCGGCGGCTACAGGAGGAGCTTGAGGCCGGCCGTGATCAGTTCCTCGACGGTGGCGGACGTGGATTTCGAGGCGGCTTGTTTCACTGCTTTGTGGGCGTCCACCTGTTTGTAGCCGAGGGCGATGAGCGCGAGGACGGCGTCGTTCCATTTGCTTTCCTCGGGGGATGGCGCGTGTCCGGCGCTCGCGGCTTCCCACGCGGCGGCGATGCCGACCTTGTCCTTCAATTCGACGATGATCCGCTCGGCGGTTTTCTTCCCGATGCCTTTGGTCTTCGAGAGCGCGGCGATGTCGCCGGCGACCACGCACGCCTTGAAATTGGAAACCGTGGTGCCGCTGAGCACGTCGAGCGCGGTCTTTGGCCCGATGCCGCTGACGTGCTGGATGAGGAGCCGGAAAAGGTCGCGTTCGGCGGCGGACATGAAGCCGTAGAGGACGTGCGCGTCTTCGCGGATGGCGAGGTGGGTGAGGATTTTGAGTTGCGTGCCGGTGGCGGGGAGCCTGTCGTAGCTCGAAAGAGGAATGAGCACGTGATAACCAATCCCGCCGACATCCATGACGATATGCGTGGGGAGCGCGTCAACGAGCGTGCCGGAGAGGTGCGTGATCATGCGCGGAGCGGTAGCAGGCCGTCGCGAAATCGGGAAGCGATTCGCGTGGTGATGGCCCTGTTTTCGGTGCTGCTGCTCGCGTGCGAGGGGGCGGCGAGCGATTGGTTTTTCCTGCTGGAACCGCGCTTCATGGCGCACGAGGTTTCGTTTCCCGTGAGCGGCGCGAAGAGCACGGTGCTGGCACCGGCGAGGATGGGCGAGTCGGGCGTCGAGTTTGCGACTGTCGCGGCCTGGCATGCCGGCGGCCTGAACGAGGAGACCGTGCGGCGGGTGACGGCGAGGTTCGCGTCGGACTGGCTGCGGCATGTGAAGGTGGAGTTCGTGCGGGACCGGAAAAAAGTGGTGGAGTACGCGGTGTTGCGCTCGGACAAGTTCCCGGTTTCCGGGACGGTGTTTGCGCCGGAATTCCTGAAGCAGTTCGAGGACGTTTTCGGGCCGACGGTGATGGTGGTGATTCCCAACCGGCAGACGGTTTTTGTGTTTCCGGGCGTTGCGGTGGATTTTTCCGAATACGCGCCGATGATCCTCGACGCATGGAGAAGCCCGGCGGCGAAAGTGAGCCTGGAGGTGTTCGAATTGGGTGAGCGGGGATTGAGGGCGAAGGGCCGGATCGAGGAACCGTAGATTTTTCTTTAAGACGGTCCCGCGCGGGTGTTGAAGGCTGCATGAAGAAGGCACTCCCCATCGTCGTCGTGGCCGCCCTGGTCGCAGCGGCGGCGATATTTTTCCTGAAGAAGCAGGGGTCGGCGGATGCGACATCCGGCCGCGCGGCGGAGTTGGCGCCTGCGGATACGATCGTGTTCATCGAGTTCCCGGACGTCGCGCGGTCGAAGGCGCGGTGGAAGGAGACGTCGATTCACAAGATCAGCGAGGAGCCGGAATGGAAGGCATTCACGTCAAGGTGGCGCGAATTCGCCGCGCAGAACACGGAGTGGAAGCAGGTCAGCGGGATGTTCGATCAGATCGAGCGCGCGGACCCGGCTGGGTTGTTCCTCGCGGCGACGTCGTTCGATGGGCCGGTGCCGAAGGTGGTCGGGGGTTTTCCCTACCGCGGTAAGAAGAGCGACGTGCAGGCCGTGGTCTCGAGCTTTCGCACGAAGGTGATGGATGCATTTCCAGCGGCGAAGGCGGGCGACCTGACGACCTACGAGGGAACGGAAATCGAGACTCTGAAGGACAAGGACATCACGTTCTCGATGGCTTACCGGGATAACTGGTTCCTGTTTTCGACCGACACCGATCTTCTGCAGAAGACGCTGAGCCGCTACATCAACAAACCGGGTGCACCGGCGTCGCTCTCCTCCGACGCGCTGTGGAAAAGCACCATCGCGCATTCCGCCGCGGCACCGGACATGACGGTGTTTGTGCGCTGGGCTGCCATTGCGAAGAAAATCGAGGGGCTCGTGGCGCTCACGAATCCGGGGGAGATTGTCCCGAGCAATCCGAACGAGGTGGAATCGATCCTCTACTCGGGAAAAATGGACGGGCTCCTGATGCGGGATCGCATCTACGTCCGGGCCGCGAAGGGCTACCAATTCGATCCGTTGGCGAACCGCTCGGCCGCATTCACCTCGCCGTCGACGTATGCGTATTTTGCGAGCCAGATCGCGGTGGCGGGCGGGGATATGGGGAAGTCTGCAGAGCTCATCGAGAAATCACCGTTCGGTGCGGAACTCGCCAAGGTGCTTGCGAAGAAGGGGCTGAAGATCGCGGACATCTACGCGGCATTTGGCCAGGAGTTCAGCATGCTTTCAGATTGGGAGGGCGGTGGCCTGAGTTTGCCGACGTTTTTCGCCTCGCTCGAAATTCGCGACAAGGTGAAGGCGCGCGCACTGGCGGACTTGATGATCGGCGAACTCAGCGACTCGAAAAAACCGGCGCAAACAGAGGAGGACGGGGCGACGATCTGGAGTTTTCCGGCGGAACTCGGCTTTTTTCAGCCGACATTTGCGATGACGGACAAGCATTTCATGTTCGGACTGAACGGCGCGACCGTGAAAGCGTCGCTCTTGAAAGCGAAGGCCGATGGCGGAAAAGTCGGGTCGCGGCCGGATTACCAGACTGCGCAGAAGACGGTCGTGTCGCCGGCGATGGCCGTGCTGTACGTCGACCTGAAGACACTCTTCGAGCGGCTCTATGAAAAGCTGAAGCCGATGGCGGCCTACGCATTGCTCGGCGATCCGGAGGCCGCGAAATATTTCGATGCATCGAAACTGCCGAAGGCAGAGACCGTCAGCCGGCATTTGCTGCCGCTGATGATCGCCTGGGGGGAGACCGAGGGTGGGATGCAGATGGATTGCACGGGATCGCTGAGCTTTATCCAAGCATACATGCCTGCCATCGGGGGTGCGCTCGTAATGCCCCTGTATGCGAGAAGGTCGGTCGCCCCGGTGCCGCCTGCCGCACGGGCAGGAGCCCCGGCTGATAAATAGATCGGCGCCTGCATTTATCCATGTAACGCACTACCGACAAGTGGTTTGCATACAAGCACAGCGCCGGCCGAAAATTTCGCTCGTTCGCAGGCGGAGATGTGCTAGGGTGTCGACCCTATGTCCATCACTAAAAAGCCAGCATTCAGCCGTCGTCTCCCCGACTTGGTGACAGAGGAACTCGCGGCCGTGCTCTCCCGGAAAACCGCATATGAGTTCAAGGATCTTTTCGATGTGGTTCACGAAAATCTAAAGGCCCGGAATGCCGCCAGCGGTGGTGAAGAGATGCTCCGCCTTCGCGCGTATGAGAAGCTCCAGAGCCTTGTCGGCCGCGGAATGGTGAAAATCACTGTCGGCAAGGATGGAAAGAAAAGCTACAAGGGGCTCCCGAAGGAACTCGCAAAGCTTGAGACGAACGTCACGCCCGCCATCTAAGCCACGGTGAAGGACTTTCTACCCATCCTGCTCCAAGTCGGGATTGTTCTTGGATTCGGCATCAGCGCGCTTTTGATCAGCGTTCTTCTCGGCAAGTCCGCGAAACGCACGGCGATAAAGGACTCGGCCTACGAGTGCGGCATGCTGCCGCAGGGCGAGGCGCAGCCGCGGTTCTCGGTGAAGTTCTACCTCATCGCGATGCTCTTCATCCTCTTCGACATCGAGGTGGTATTCCTCTACCCTTGGGCGGTGAATTTCGCGCCGATGCTGAAATCGCATGGGACCACCATTTTCTGGAGCATGGCCGGCTTCCTCTCGCTCGTGACGGTCGGCTACGTCTACGCCATCCGCAAAGGCGTGCTGGATTGGAAAAAGGGGTAACGCCGAAATCATCACACCAAGCTTGCGACCCGGCGCTTCCAGAGGTAACGCCGGGTCGTTTCTTTTATGATCCACCACGTCGCGTTATTTCAGGTACTTCCCCATGTGGATGAGGCGAAGCTCGACCAGATGATGATCACCGCCCGCATGAGTCTGGTGAAAATCCCCGAGGTCGCTGGCGTCCGTTCCGGGAAAAATGTGGATGCGCAGTCGGCCTGGCACTTCTTCTACGCCATCGATGTGGACAACCTCGAGCGGCTCAAACTGGTCCAGCAGGATTCCATCTACATCAAGTTCCTCGCCGACGTGATCTCGCCGAATGTGACCGAGCAATTCATCGCGGACTTCGAGATGGAGCCGGGACGCAGCATCGCGCTTTCGTAGCGCGTTCCGCGAAAACCGCGCTCGACGCACGCGCTCCGTTTCCCATTCTGCTCCCATGCAGGTTCCGCTCCTCGATCTCCGCGCCCAGTACGCTCCGCTCAAGGCCAGCATCATGGCCGAAATCGAAGCCGTGTGCGACAGCCAGGCGCTCGTGCTCGGGCCGAAGACGGAGGCCTTCGAACAGGCGGTCGCCGCGTATTGCGGCGCAAAGCACTGCATCGGGGTATCGTCCGGGACGGACGCGCAGCTCGTGCTGCTCATGGCGCTCGGCATCGGGCCGGGCGATGTCGTCATCACCACGCCGTACACGTTTTTTGCGACGGCAGGCTGCGTCAGCCGCCTCGGCGCGAGGCCTGTGTTCGCGGATATCGACCCCGCGACTTTCAACATCTCGCCAGCCGCGCTCGAAGAAGCCTTGCGGAAGAATCCCGGGGCAAAGGCCATCATCCCCGTGCATCTGTTCGGCTGCTGCGCAGACATGGCGGCGATTCTCGCGCTCGGAAAAAAGTACGGCGTTCCGGTGCTCGAGGACGCCGCGCAGGCGCTTGGTGCGCGGCATCCGCTCGGCGGCGCGGGAGCCATCGGTGACGCGGGATGGTTTTCGTTCTATCCGACGAAGAATCTCGGCGCATTCGGCGACGCGGGCATGGTCACGTGTGCTGACGGTGCGCTCGCGGCGAAAATCCGCGCGCTGAGGAATCACGGGATGGAGCCGCGCTATTTTCACAAGTGGATCGGCGGCAACTTCCGCATCGATGCGATCCAAAGCGCAGTGCTCTCCGTGAAGCTTCCGCACCTCGACACGTGGGGCGAGGGCCGCCGGAAAAATGCGGCGCGGTACCGCGAAGGGTTCATCGCGCGCGGCCTCGACGAGGTGCTCGGACTGCCCGTCGAACCGTGGAGCGGAACCCGGACGGAAAATCACCACATCTACAACCAGTTCATCATCCGCTCGACGAAGCGCGACGCGCTGAAGAAGCACCTCACCGATTCGGGAATCGGCTCCGAGATTTACTACCCGCTGCCGCTCCACATGCAGGAATGCTTCCGCGATCTCGGCTATCGCGAGGGCGATTTCCCGGAGAGCGAGCGCGCGGCACGCCAAACACTCGCGCTGCCGATTTACCCCGAGCTCGCGGGCGAGCAGATCGACTACGTCATCGCGAAGATCGCCGAGTTCCACGCGTAGCCGCGCACGCAACAGCGCGGCGCGGGCCGACACCTCACGCCGTGATCTCGGTGCCGACACCCTTGTTGCTGAACACCTCGACCAGCAGTGCATGAGGCGTGCGTCCGTCGATGAAATGGACCTTCTCCACGCCCTGCCGGAGTGCGCGCGCGGCGCTTTCGACCTTCGGGATCATGCCGCCGGTGATCACGCCGTCGGCGATGAGCTTTTCGATCTGTGCGAGCGTGACGCTCGGAATGAGTGACTCGCGCACGTTCGGATCGCGCATGAGGCCTGGCACGTCGCTCACGTAGATCATTTTTGCCGCCTTCAGCCGGCCTGCGACGCCAGCCGCGGCGATGTCGGCGTTGATGTTGTAAACCACGCCCGCGTCGTCGCGCGCGAGCGGGCTGATCACCGGGACGACTTCACGATGCACGACATCTTCGATCGGCGCTGTGCGCACGTCCGTGACCTCGCCGACAAAACCGAGGTCCACCTTCTCCGAGCCTTCGCTTTGCAGCGGCAATTTTTTTCCGACGAGGACTGTCTTTCCGTGGATGCCTTCGGCGCGTCCGCCGAACTTCACGATGCGCGCGGCGATGTCGGGGTTGATGATGCCATCCAGCACGCTCTCGACGATGGCGATCGACTCGGCATCCGTGACGCGCAGGCCGTTGACGAACCGCGGCTTCTGTCCCGCGTCGCGCATGCGCTGTGAAATCGCCTTTCCGCCGCCGTGGATCACGACGGGATTGATGCCGACCGCCTCGAGCAGGACGATGTCGCGGAGCAACCGGTCGATGACCGCGTCGTCCTCCATCGCGCTTCCGCCGTACTTGATGACGAAAAGCTTGCCGCGGAATTTCTGGATGTACGGCAGCGCCTCGATGAGCGCCTCGGAGCGGGAATGGACGGAGATGGACATGCCGTGCAGGAAAAATTTGCGCCCCGGCTAGCCGCCCGTGCCGTCGCCCATGTTCAGCTTCACGTATTCCGCGGTGAAGTCCGTGGTATAGACGACGTGCTCGCCGCGTCCGAGGTTCAGATCCACGCAGACGCAGAAGCGCTTCTGCTTCACGACTTCGCGCAGCTTTTCAAACGGCGTCTTTGCGAGCATGCCGCCTTTTACGGCGAGGATGCCGTCGTAGTAAATGTCCACGAATTCCTCCCGCAGCTTTGCGCCGCAGTAGCCGAGCGCGTCCATGATGCGGCCCCAGTTCGGGTCTTCGCCAAACCAGGCGCATTTCACGAGCGTGCTGTTTGCGATGGCCTCCGCTGCGCGCCGCGCATCCGCGAGTGAGGCGGCGCCGTGCACGTGCACCTCGACAAATTTTGTCACGCCCTCGCCGTCCTTCACGATCATCCACGCGAGCTCGCGCGTCACGTCGTCGAGCGCGGCCTGGAATGCCTTGAATTCCTTCGTGCCGTACTTGAGCGGCTTGTTCCCCGCCGCGCCGTTCGCGAGCGCGAGGACGGTGTCGTTCGTGCTCATGTCGCCGTCGATGGTGATGCGGTTGAACGACTGCTCGACCGACACGCTGAGCGCCTTTTGGAGGATCCTCCGGTCAATGGCCGCGTCGGTGGTGATGAAGCACAGCATCGTCGCCATGTTCGGGTCGATCATCCCCGCGCCCTTCGCGATTCCGCCGATGCGGATGTGTTTTCCATGGGCGGAAAATTCCACCGAGAACTCCTTCGGAAAGGTGTCGCTGGTCATGATGGCCCGCGCGGCCGCGGAGCTGCCGTTGAGGCTCAGGCATTGCGCCGAGTCGGCGAGCGTGGCCTCCATTTTCTCGATGGGAAGCTGGACGCCAATCCGGCCCGTCGAGCACACGAGCACCTGCTGGTCGCGCAGGCCGAGCGCCTTGGCCGTGGTCGCGCACATCCGCTTTGCGTTTTGAAGTCCCGGCACGCCCGTGCATGCGTTCGCGTTGCCGGCATTCGCCACGATGGCCCGGACGTCCGGCGTGCGCACGTGCAGGCGCGAGACGCGGACTGGCGCGGCCTTCACCTTGTTCGTCGTGAATGTCCCTGCGGCGGCGGTCTTGGAGTTCGAGACGATGAGCGCGATGTCCGGGGCGCTCTTGTTGGCCGCCTTGATGCCGCAGTAAATGCTGCCGGCTTGGAAGCCTTGCGGGGCTGTGACTCCGCCGGGGATTTCGGAATGGGACATGGTTCTGAGGTGGTTCGCGGCGCCGTGTCGCGGCGTTTTGCGGGCGGTTTGTATGCGGGGAACGCGCGCGGAGATCAAACGGGAAGTTGTCGCGAGTGGATGTGCGTGTGCGCACTTGGCGCGCGCGCGGTTCGGGGCTACGCTCCCTCCGATGGCACGAATCCTCATCATCATTTTCATCCTCGGGGCAATCCCGTGGGCGATGGCCACGTGGTGGGAAATGCGCCGCTCGCATGGTCCGCGTGAACGCGCTTGGGTCGGGCGTGCGAGCTTCGGCCTGTGGCTTTTTTCCCTTCTCGGCGCGATCCTCCTTTCCCAACTGGTGTTCCGCGGGCAGTTCTTCGCGCTGCCGCTCTTCATCGTCGCCGGGATGGGTGCGCATTACGGACTGCGGCGTGTGCGTGCGCGCATCCGGCTGGAGGAAAGCGATCCGCTGAGCCGGGCCCGGCGTTTGAACTGAAGCATTCGGCGCATGAATTGACGCGGGGAAAAAATGGGCGATGATTCTTCCGACCATGAAGACATTCTCCCTCTCCCTTCTCGCCGCGCTCACTTTCACCGTGTGCGGCTGCAACGCCGAAGAAAAAGCCAAACCTGTGAACGACCAAAAAATCGAAGACCTCAGCAAACTCAGCAAGGAAGAATTGGCCAAGAAACTCGACAAGGAAGCCTACTACGTCTGCATCATGGGCGGCACGGAGCGGCCATTTGAGAACAAGTATTGGAACAACCACGAACTGGGCGTCTATGTGGACGTCATCAGCGGCAAGCCGCTCTTCGCGAGCACGCACAAGTTTGAATCCGGCAGCGGCTGGCCGAGCTTTTTCCAGCCGATCGACAAGACGGAGATCGTGGAAAAGCGCGACACCTCGCACGGCATGGTGCGCACGGAGGTCCGCGCAAAGACGAGCAACGCGCACCTCGGCCATCTCTTCGACGACGGCCCGAAGCCGACCGGCCAGCGCTACTGCATCAACAGCGCCGCGCTGAAATTCATCCCGAAGGACAAGCTCAAGGACGCCGGCTACGCCGACCTGACGAAGCTGTTTGAGAGCGCGAAGTAGGAGTTTGCCGCCGACGCAAGGAGGCGGGCTGGATGCTGCGATCAGCGATCCGATTACAGCCCGCTGCGCTGCTCGCAACTCCGATCGCCGAGAGCTGATCACGCATCGCACGCAGCATGGCGACGCGTGCCCGACTTCCCCGTCTTCGGCTACGAAGGCTTGCACTCCGCGCCTAAGCGCGCACGCTCCGCGCGCTCAATTACCCCACATGAAAACCCCGCTCGCCCTCCTCGCCCTTTCGACTTTTGCCGTGGCTGCCGATCAACCGGCGTCGCCGGGAATCTCCACTCCGCCGCCGCCGCTCACGGGTGAGTGGACGAAGAAGCAGCTCACCGAGCATTTCTGGGCCGAGGGCGCGTGCGTGGCGGATGTGAACAAGGACGGCAAGATGGACATCCTCAGCGGGCCGTTTTGGTACGAGGGGCCGGACTTCACAAAGCGGCACACCATTTACCAGATGGAGAAGATCGTTCATCCGCAAGACGGCCTGACGGGTGCGGATGAGACGGTGCCCGGCTTCGAGGGATTTCTCGGAACGAAGAACACCTACTCGAACAACTTCATCAGCTACGCGCACGACATCAACGGCGATGGCTGGGCGGACTACGTGGTCATCGGGTTCCCGGGGCAGGAGACATTCTGGTGGGAGAATCCGAAGGGCACGGAAGAGCTCTGGCAGCGGCACACGATCCTCGCCGTGACGGACAACGAGTCGCCGATGTTTGTGGACATCACCGGCGACGGAAAGCCGGAGCTGCTGTGCATGAGCGGCGGCTTCATCGGCTACGCGGAGGCGGACTGGAGCAAGCCCGCGGAGCCGTGGAAATTTCACGCCGTCTCGCCAAAGGGACCGTATGCGAAATTCACCCACGGCATCGGCTACGGCGATGTGAACGGCGACGGGCGCATCGACATTCTCGAATCCAAAGGCTGGTGGGAACAGCCTGCGAAGTGGGACGGCACGACGCCGTGGACTTTCCACGAGGCGCAATTTGGCGGCGGCGGCGCGCAGATGTACGCTTACGACGTGAATGGCGACGGCAAGGCCGACATCATCACCAGCCTCGCCGCGCATCAGTATGGCCTCGCGTGGTTCGAGCAGACGAACGACGGCGGCGTGCAGGGCTGGACGAAGCACATGATCACCGGCACCAAGCCCGGCGAGGGCGAGACCGGCATCATCTTTTCCCAGCCGCATGCGATCGATCTCGTGGACATGAATGGCGACGGGCTGAAGGACATCGTGACCGGCAAACGCTGCTGGGCGCACGGCAATTCCGGCGACCCGGAGCCGAACGCGCCACACGTGGTGTACTGGTTCGAGCTGAAGCGCGAAGGCGGCAAGGCAAAATACGTCGCGCACATCATCGACGACAACAGCGGCGTCGGCACGCAGGTGATGGGCACGGACGTGAATGGCGACGGCAAGCTCGACGTCGTCGTCGGGAACAAGCGCGGCGTTTTCGTCCACACGCGGAAGTAGCGCGAAGCTCGGAGTGTTTGAGTCGTCGCACTTGCCCATGACACTTCATCGGCCGATCGGGACGGGTCTGCTCCAGTTGAAATGAAGCCGCGCATCGCATTCGCCGCGGGACTGCTCCTGTTGTCGCTCATGGGATGCAACAAGGCCGTGACTCCTGCCGAGGAGAAGCTGAACAGCATGCTCCGTGTTGAGATGACGTCCGTCACTCCCCGCAGCGGAGATCACGTCAACGTCGCATACCGGGTGACAAGCAAGGCAGCGGTTCAAATTGTCCGCGCGAAGGTTCTCATCACCGTTCTCGACGCTGCGGGTGCGGATCTCGGCTCCCGGAAGCACTTCGTGATCCGCGGAGAGATGGGCGGCTTTGCGCCCGGTGCAGTCACGGAGGGCGAAGTGCTGGTGACGGTGAAGGACAAAGCGAGGGCTGTCGGCGCGAAATTCGAGCTCGATTACATCCGAGACGCGACGGGTGCGAAGATCGGTGTTGAGGACGAGGGTCCAAACGGCGGGTCGAAATAGGACATCCTGTCGCGGAGGTCGAACAGCCCGTTCTTGCACCGGCGCGGCGCGTGCGGAATGCTCCGCGCCCTATGTGGAAAGGCCGATTCAAAGAACAAACCGCCGCACTGCTCCAGTCGTTCAGCGAGAGCATCAGCTTCGACTGGCGGCTGTGGCGGCATGACATCGAGGGCTCCATCGCGCACAGCGCGGCGCTGGAAAAGGCGGGGCTGATTTCCAAAAAGGAGCGCGCGCAGATCGTCGAGGGCTTGCGGAAAATCGGCGCGGAGATCGCGGCGGGAAAGTTCCGTTTCAAGACGGAGCTGGAGGACATCCACATGAACATCGAGGCCGAGCTGACGAAGCGCATCGGCGACGCCGGCGCGAAGCTGCACACGGCGCGCTCGCGGAACGATCAGGTCGCGCTGGATATCCGGCTGTATCTCCGGGACGAGTGCGATGCGATCGGCGAGCTGTTGCGCGACTTGCAGCGGGCGCTCGTGGATCTCGCCGGGCGGAACAGCGACGTCATCATCCCCGGCTACACGCATCTTCAGCGGGCGCAGCCGGTGTATTTTGCGCATCACCTGCTCGCCTACGTGGAGATGCTGGAGCGCGATCTCGGACGGGTCGCGGATTGCCGCAAGCGGATGAACGTGCTGCCGCTCGGCAGCGGCGCCATCGCGGGCTCGACCATCGTGCTCGATCGCGAAGCTTGTTGCGAAGCTGCTCGGCTTCCCCGAGGTGACGCAGAACTCGATGGATGCGGTGAGCGACCGCGATTTTGCCGTGGAACTGCTCGCCGCGCTCGCGCTTGTTGCCACGCACCTCTCGCGGCTCAGCGAGGATGTGATCCTCTGGGCGTCGAGCGAGTTCAAGTTCGTCACCATCAGCGACGCCTACACCACCGGGTCGTCGCTCATGCCGCAGAAGAAGAACCCCGATGTCGCCGAGCTCACGCGCGGCAAAACCGGGCGCGTCATCGGCAATCTCGTCTCGCTGCTCACGACGCTGAAGGGCCTGCCGATGACCTACAACCGCGACATGCAGGAGGACAAGGAGCCGGTCTTCGACAGCGTGGACACGGTGAAGGCCGCGCTCGCCGTCTTCGCCGGGATGCTGCGCGGCACGAAGGTGAACGCCGCCGCATGCGCCGCCGCCGTCGCCGACCCGATGCTGCTCGCGACGGATGTCGCCGATTATCTCGTGAACCGCGGCGTGCCGTTTCGCAGCGCGCACGAGATCGTCGGCAAGGCTGTGGCGCTCTGCACGCAGCGCGGCTGCGACCTGCCGCAGCTCACGCTTGCCGACTGGCGCGTGCTGTCACCGGCATTTGAAAAAGGTGTCTTCCGCTGCTTCAAACTCGCGACCGCGATGGCGGCGCGGAAGGGCATCGGAGCGCCGTCGCCGCGCAATGTCGCCGCGCAACTCGCTCGCTGGAAGAAGGTGCTCCGCTAACCGGCCATGGATCGTTTTCACCGCTTCATCCAGGACTGCGCCGGCTGGAGCGTCGTATCGAGCGAGATGCAATTCGCGAACCCGTACCTTGAGGTTCACAAGGCGGTGGTCACGTCGCCGACCCGGCCCGAGCCATTCCCGTGGACGGTCGTGCATCGCAAGGGAGCGGTGGTTGTCGCGCCGATGACGGAGGAAGGGAAATTCCTGCTCATCCGGCAGGAGCGCGTGCCGATTCGCGCGACCATCTGGGAATTTCCGGCCGGGCAGATCGATGACACCGCCGATCCCGATGCGATCCGCACGACGGGTCTGCGTGAGCTGGAGGAGGAGGCGGGACATGCGCTCGCGCCGGGCGGGGAGGTGATTTCACTCGGGCATTTTTTCCCGAGCTCGGGTTTCACGGATGAGCACAGCCATTTGCTGCTCGTGCGGCCGGTGGTCCCGGCGGCGGGTGGCGCGAAGCCGGACGCCGCGGAATCCATCACCGACTGCCGCGCATTTTCCGCGCAGGAAATCCGCGCGATGATCGCTTCGGGGGAAATCTGCGACGCAAACACGCTCGTCGCCGTCGCGCGGATGGTGGCGATGAGAGTGGTGCGGTTTGCTGAGTGAGAAATGGGGCGCGCTCGGCGAGCACGCCCTACCACGGTAGGGCGGTCTCGCCGAGGCCGCCCACTTCCGCCTTACGCATCCGTCCGGCTGAGGATCCACGCGGCGCCGCCGCACGTGAGGATTGCGCCGACGGCGAGGAAAAGCGAGATCGCCGGCGAAGTAGGAGAACTCCGCGTTGCGCAGGCTCGCCATACGGAAGGCTTCACAGAAATGCGTGAGCGGAAAAATGTCCGACACGACGCGCACGCCGGCGGGCAGGCGCTCGATGGGCGCGAATGCGCCGGAAAGCGGGAACACCGGGAGCAGGTAGAATACGGCGAACTGAATCGCCTGCGTCTGCGTCTGGCAGAACGCGGAGATGAGCAGCCCGGAGCCGAGCGAGCAGAGCAGGAACAGGAAGCAGATGATGCCGAGCATGACCGGCTGGCGGAAATGCACGCCGAAGTGAAAGTACGCGACGGCGATGGTGACGCCGATGAGGAACAGCGAGATGCCGAGGTAGGGGACGACTTTGCCGATGACGATCTCCACGCGGCGCAGCGGCGTGACGATGAGCTGGGCGAGCGTCCCGGTCTCGCGTTCGCGAGCGATCGTGCAGGCCATGAGCGTGACGGTGAGCAATTGCAGGATGAGGCCGATGATTCCCGGCGTGACGAAGTCGATGAACCGCAGCCCGGGGTTGTAGAGAATCTTGCCTTCCATCGTCCACGGCGTCATGGCGGAGACGAATTGCTTGCGGGTTTCGACGGGCAGCTTTTTGCCCATCTCGATGACTTCGTCGGGGAGCTGCTCGATCATCTCATCGCGCGCGGCGAGCTGGTATTTCCCGAGGACTTCCTGCGCGCGGCCCTGCAGTTCCTCGGCGGTCGTCGCGTCGGTTCCGTCGAGCACGAGCTGGATGGGCTGCGGATCACCCATGCGGATGCCCTCGCTCCACTTTTCCGGAATGATGATAGCGGCGCTGATTTTTTCCCGGAGAAGGTCCGGGTCGCTTCCGGTGTCGGCGGTTGTCTTCCACTCGAAGATTTCGCTTTCCGCGAGGAGTTCACGCAGCTTTTCGCTTTGTGCGGTCTTGTCGCGATCGATGAGCACGGCCGGGACGCCGGTGAGCGCGGTGCTCTCGAACGCATGGCCGAAGAGCAGGGTGAAGAACGGCGGCAGGATGATGATGAGCGCGAGGATGCGCTTGTCGCGCCAGAGGTGGAGGAGCTCCTTCAGTGCGACGCTGGCGATGGGATTCCAAATCGTGCGAATGTTCATGGGTCGCTCCTGTCGAGAAGTTCGGTGAATCCTTGTGACCAGGCTTTGAAGACGTCCTCCATGTCGGGCTCGACCCAGGCGTGGCTTTTCCACGTGAATTCGGGAAATGGCCAGGCCCGCTGCCATTCGCGCAGCAGCCGTTCGGGTTCGGCGGCGTAGATGCGCGCGTGGCCGCTGCGGAGCGTCGCGTCGAGCACGCCGGGTGCGCTGCGGAGCGCGCTCAGGGCGGGCATCACGGGATCGACTTCGAGTTCGAGGAGCTTGGACTTGAAGGACGCCTTCAGCCGGCGCGGCGTGTCCCTCACGAGCAGCCGGCCCTCGCGCACGAAGCCGACTTCGGTGCAGCGCTCGGCTTCATCCATGTAGTGCGTGGTGACGAAGATGGTCGTTCCGTGCGTGCCGAGCTCGTAGAGCAGATTCCACAGCTGCTGGCGGTGCACCGGGTCGAGGCCGGAGGTCGGTTCATCGAGGAAAAGCAGCGGTGGCGAGTGGACGAGTGCGCATGCGAGCGCGAGGAGCTGCTTCATGCCGCCGGAGAGGCTGCCGGCCATCGCGTCGCGCTTGGCGACGAGGTCCATCTGCGCGAGCAGGGTCTCGATGCGCGGGCCGAGCGTCTCCCGTGGCACACGGAAGGCGCCGCCGAAAAACGCGAGGTTTTCCGTGACGGTGAGGTCCGGGTAGAGGCTGAACTTTTGCGCGACGTAGCCGAACTTTGACCGGATGCGGTAGCGGTCCGTCCAGACATCGAGCCCGTCGATGAACCCGTGCCCGGAGGTCGGCCGCGTGAGGCCGCAGAGCATCCGCATGGTCGTCGTCTTTCCCGCGCCATTCGCGCCGAGGAAGCCGAAAATTTCGCCGCGCGGGATGGCAATGGTCAGATCGTTCGCCGCGATCGTGGCGCCATAGGCCTTGCGGAGGTTTTTGAGGACGATGATCGGGTCCGACATGCGCTGGCAGCATGAACAGAATGCCAACGGATCGCAATACCGCTCGGTGACTACAGCCGGATGCCGGCCGCGCGACGATGGACGGGGTTGACAACCATCGCCCTCCTTTCATACCAACTCGCTCCAACCAGAGGTTACGATTATGCGCACTTCGATTCCTTTCTCGTTTCTCATGTTCGCGGCGGCGGCGATTCCCCACCTGATGGCGGACCCGGTCTCGGAGATCACCTCGTTCTCCAATTTCAAGGAGGTCGATCTGAAGAAGCTCGCAAAGGGCGACGTCGTCTCCGCGAGCGGTCCGACGATGAGATTTGCGCGCGGGCTTGAGGTCGAGTCGCTCTTTATCGTCCCGCTTCCGGTGGCGAAGGCCAGCGAACTGCAGCAGCGGTGGAACGGCATGCGGCATTCCGAGCTGAAAATTTACCAGCATGTGGATCTGCCGCGGCGGCCCTCGCCGCAGGATTTCCAGCGCATCGCGTCTGCGCCGCAGAATTCGTCCGTGAGCAAGTTCATCGCCGCGACGGAAAAGCTGAATCCCGAGCGGCCTGAACTGCAGATGAGCGCCGCGGAGGCGAAAGGCGCCGCAAAGATCGAGGGCGGTGCGAGAGGCGCGATGTCGCCAAGCATCAGCGCATTTTGGGTCAACCTCCTGCACGGCCGCGCGAGCGCATTCGCGCAGGGCGGACTCGCAGCCCAGCCTGCCTATGCCACTCGCAGCGGCGCGATCCGGCCTGCGGACGAGGCCGCGGCATTGCTCCGGGAGCGTCCGGCGCTTCGCAAGCAATTCTCCGCGCTCACGGGGATGATGACGGGCGGGGGCGGGAGTCCCTCGCTTTACTACGACATGTTCGACGTCGAGGGACGCGCGGCGGTGGCGCTCGGGGCGACGTATTCGCGCTCTGCCGGCGAGTCGGCCCAGAGCGGCACGGTGCAGTTTTATTCGAGCGACGGATATTTTGTCATGCTCACCATCTCGCAGATGTGGCCCATGCAGGTGGATGGCAAGGCGGTGACGCTCGTGTGGCGCTCGGACCTGCTGTCCTCCAGCCAGCTCGGCGAACTGCGCGGAATCGAACGTTCCGGCGCCTCGGTCGCGATGCGGAAGGAAATCCAGAAAAACATCGCCGCAATGGTGAGGGATATTTCCTCGCAGCGCTGATTTCCCCCACTCAATCTCCCGACCCTCTCCCACTCGTCTCCCAATACCATGAAACCATCCTTCATCCTTACTTCGTTGTGCTTCGGAATGGCTGCTTCGCTGCCTGCGGGCGAGATCGTCCGCGAGGCCCCCATCGAGCCCCCTGCGGGTGAGTTCAGCCACGAAGTCGAGCGCAGCTACAGCGCCAGCGCCGGAGCGCGCAGCAACGTCAGCCCCCGGCGCGATGCAGACATCGCCGGCCAGAGCAACCATTCGCTGTACGTCCTCTCCTACGCCGTGCCTGATCGGCCCATCCTCCGCTTCGGCGTGGGTTATGATCGCCACGACTTCGGCTTCACCGGGCCCGGCTTCATTCCCGGCGCCCTCCAGTCGCTGAATCTCGTGGCGGGAGTCGATCTGAAGATTTCCGATGTCCTCATCCGGATCGAGGCGCAGCCCGGCTTCTACGGAGACGACCAAGGCTTTGATTCCGGCAACTTCAACGTTCCCGTCATCCTCGGAGCGTCGTATCTCGTCAGCAAGGACTTCCAGTGGATTGCGGGGCTGTCCATCAACCCGAACGCCAGCAATCCTGTCATGGGTGGCGTGGGTTTCCGCTGGAAAATGGCCGATCGCTGGGTGCTGAACGTCGTCCCGCCGAACCCGCGGATCGAGTTCCAGGCCACCGAGGACCTCACGCTCCATGCGGGCGGGCAAATCATCGCTTCCACCTTCCGCGTGAACAGCAATTTCGCCAACGGGCCCGGCGGGCGGAATTACCGCAACGCACTCGTGGACTACACGGAAGTCCGCGCCGGGGCCGGCGCGTCGTGGAAGTTCGGCGCAAAGCGCACGCTCGACCTCGAAGTCGGCTACATGGCCTACCGCGATTTCGACTACCACAAGGTCGGCGACAACTATCAGACCAAGAGCGGCGCGATCTACGGACAGGTGGGTCTCAAGCTCAGTTTCTAGCAGCCTGTTTGGATCGTGGTGCCGACTCCCGGGTCGGCGTGAACGCTTGGCTGCTCCTTGAGCCGGCTTGGGGATCGCTGCCGCTTCTTCCCAAGCAGCGCACCCGTGCGTGATTTCTGCGAAGACGCAGCCTCGGCCGCGGTTCACTTCCATGTGGAATTCCGCTTCCCACCCGCCGTCCGACTCCCCATCTTCCGCCGCCCATGTGGTTGCTAAAGAAACTTTTTAAGAAGCGCGACGAGCAGACCGGCGACGGCGACATCGTCAAGCCGTTCCTCGATCACCTCGAGGACCTGCGGTGGACGCTGGTGAAGATGATCGTCGTGCTCACGGTGGCGATGGGGTTCGCATTCGGATTCCGCAAGCAGATCGCCGCCGCGCTCGCGTATCCGCTGACGATGGCGCTCGGCCATGGGAGCGAGAGCACGCTCATCAGCATCAGCCCGATCGAGTCGGTGACGATGTCCTTCACGCTCGCCTTCTACACGGGCATCGTCGTCGCGTTTCCGATCCTGTTCTATTTCCTCGCGGAGTTCCTCCTCCCTGCGCTCACGCGGAAGGAGAAGCGCTACGTGCTTCCTGCGGTCGCCACCGGCTTTGCACTTTTCATCGGTGGCGTCCTGCTCTGCTATCATTTCGTCCTCCCCGTGACGCTGCGCTGGCTGCATTCGGATGCCGCGGGTTTCGGCGTCAAGCCAAGTTGGACGATGAAGGAATACTATGGCTTCGTCACGCACCTGAGCATCGCCATCGGGCTCGTGTGCGAACTGCCCGTCGTCATGTTGACCCTCAGCGGCATCGGGCTGATCAGCTACGCCTGGCTGAAAGGGATGCGCATGTACGGCTACGCCATCGCACTCGTGCTCGCCGGGATTATTTCGCCGACTCCCGACCTCTTCATGCTCTTCGTATTTGCGCTGCCGATCATGGTGCTCTTCGAGGCGTGCATCTGGCTCGTCTGGCTGTTGGAAAAACGGCGTGGAAAAGAGGAGACGGCGATCGTTCCGAAGGAGGAGCCGCCTTACGTGCCCCCGGTGGAGGATGAGCATCACGCCTACCACGACGAGTACCACGACGAGCACGGCAATTACCGAGGCGACCACCACGAACCCGGCGAGTACAACGGCGACCAGCCCGAAGGCGACGCGCACACCGGCCACGTTGAGCCTGCCGTAATCGAGACGCCTGCCGCGCCCGCAAAACTTCCTGACGCAGACAAGCCGACTCCGCCGGCGCTGACCGAACCCGCGAAGCTCGCCGACACGGACAAGCCGAGCGATCCCAAAAAGCCTGCCGATACGGAGAGGCCGATCGAGCCGGATAAGCCAAGCGATCCGACCAAACCTGCCGACACGGACAAGCCGTCCGAACCGAACAGCCCGGACAAGCCGCAGCCGTAGGCCGCATCGCTCGCCGCCCCTTTACGCGGCCGTGAAAGCGCGGCATGTTGGACGGATGAAGTTCCTCTTCACCCTTTTCCCGGCGTTGCTCCTCGCGTGCGTCGCAGGCGCGGTGAACTCGCTGGATCAGGCGTTTCTCTGCCCGATTTGCGGTACGCGCTGGGAACAGCGCATCGAGACCTCCGGGCATTCACTGGGCCTGCGACTCGACCTGCGCCAGCTCGGCGATGTCGTGGACCCGCCGACGCTGCCGCAGTGCCCGAAGTGCCGCTTCCCGCTTTTCAGCGACCGGCTCAACGCGCAGGCGAACGACCCCGCGAAGGCGAAGGCCTTCAAGCGCCTTCGATCTTTCGTGACCGGCGGGGACTTTCAGATGCTCGCCGCGAAGAACCCCTCCTACTTTACGCTCGCGCAGGTGCAGCAGCTCCTCGAGGCGCCGCACCGCCACATCGCGCTGAGCTACCTGCGCGCCTCCTGGCAGGTCGAGGATCGCGAGGCCCTCTCCAAGCGACTGTTGGAAAAGTCCCGCGAGCATTTTGTGAAGGCGCTCGACGGAATGGGCGCGGACGACCGGCAATTCGGCGACCTCGCGCTGCTCTGCGGCGAGGTCGAGCGCAGGCTCGGAAAATGGGAGGAGGCGGAAACGCGCTTCCGGGGGCTGGAGGAGTCCGCAGCCCTAAAGGGCACCCCGAGGGCGGCCATCCCCGGAATGCAACTCCGACTCATCGAGGCGCGCGATTCCGCCCCGCATGCGCTGGAAAGCCGGGATCCCGCGGGAAGACCTCCGCGTCCCGAAAATGGGGCGGGCACCGAGAATGCGGTACATCTTTCACTGGCTCCCGGTCGCGCCGGAAACCCGGATGGCGTGAAGCCCGAATCCGCGCCGAAGTCTGCCCATGAACCGTTGCCGGCGGTGGTCGTCGAGGCCCCGGTGCGGTCGATCACGCTGGACTCCCCACCAATGCGAACGCCCGAGGGCGGTCTGAAGCTCGGTTCTCCTCCGAGTGACGTTGCGGTGCTCGTGCCGGACGCGCCGATCCCTCGCTTGGTGAAGCCGCTGAATCCGGATCCTGCTCCTGTTGAAAAACCGGACGGCGCCACGCAGCCCGTTTTGCCGCTCAAGTTGCCCGGGGAACTGCCGCCGCTTGCGCCTCAAAAAACGCCTGCAAAGCCGCCCAAGCCGGACTCTAATGTTTCAGATATCCCAGACTGATTATCCCGACATGACAGCACAGCCACTTAGCCGCAGAACTTTCCTCCACGGGCTCGGAATCACCATGGCCCTGCCTTTCCTCGAGGCCATGGTGCCGCGTGCGGCGCTGGCCAAGGCCTCCGCAGCGACCGCGGGCCGCGCGCCGATTCGCACGGCATTTCTCTACGTGCCAAACGGCGTGAACATGGTGGACTGGACCCCGGCGAAGACCGGCGCGGATTTCCAACTGCCCTACGCCCTCGAACCGCTCCAGGCGCATAAGAACGACGTGCTTGTCCTCACCGGACTCACCCAGGACAAGGGCCGCGCGAACGGCGACGGCGCCGGCGACCATGCGCGCGCGGCGGCCTCGTGGCTCACGGGCGCGCAGCCGCTGAAAAGCGAAAGCTCGCGCATCCGCGTCGGCGTCTCGGCCGATCAGGTGCTTGCCGACGCCATCGGGCGGCGGACGCGCTTCCCCAGCATCGAGTTGGGCATCGAGCCGGCACGGCAGGGCGGCAAGTGCGACAGCGGCTACGCATGCGCGTATTCGAACAACATTTCATGGCGCAGCGAGACGACGCCGAGCGGCGCGGAGGTGAATCCGCGGCTCGTGTTCGAGCGGCTCTTTGCATCGTCGAACCCGAAGCTCGCCAAGGAAGGCGCGGGACGCCGCGAGCGGCAGCGCAAGAGCATCCTTGATTTTGTCCTCGAAGACGCGCGCACGCTGAGCGCGAAAGTCGGCGGCAGCGATCGGCAGAAGCTCGACGAGTATCTCACCGCCGTGCGCGAAATCGAAGAGCGCGTGGAAGCCGCGCAGCGCAGCGTGGCCTCGATCCAGAACTCGGGAATCATCGAGGCGTACGAGGTTCCCGAGGTGATCCCTGAGAGCTACGAGGACCACGCACGCCTGATGATGGACATGATCGCGCTCGCCTTCCAGACCGACAGCACGCGTGTGGCGACCTGCATGCTGGCCAATGAAGGCAGCAACCGCAGCTACCGCAACCTGAGCATCACGCGCGGGCACCACGAGCTTTCGCATCACCAGGGCAACGCCGAAAACCTCCGCCAGATCCGCGAGATCAACCGCTTCCACATCCGGCAGTTCGCATATCTCCTCGGCAGGCTCAAGAGCATGCCCGAGGGCGACGGCACCGTGCTCGACAACTCGATGATCCTCTACGGTGCGGCGCTCGCCGACGGCAACCGTCACGAGCACGAAAACCTGCCGCTCGCCATCGCGGGCCGTGCGGGCGGGAAGATCATGACGGGCCGCCACCTCCGCTACACTTCGGAAACACCGATGTGCAATCTGCTCCTGACGATGCTGAACAAGGCCGGTGCCGCCGTGACGCGGCACGGCGACAGCACGGGGATTTTGCGCGGGCTGGAAGGCTGACGCGCGATGCAGTTGCGCAGTTGCATGGCATCCGGGCGCTGGCTTTCTCGCGGCATCGCCGCGGGCTTCGCATTGCTGGTCTGCGTGAACTTTTCCGCCGCGGCGGAAGCGCCGCCGGACGCGGCAAAACTTGCGGAGCAGCTGAGCGCCACCGATCGCGACACGCGGCGCGAGGCAGGTCATCTGCTTGAAAAACTTGGCGCCGCTGCGAAGCCGGCGCTGCCGGAACTCATCAAGGCGCTCGACGATCCCGACAAGCAGGTCTGGGGCAACGCGTGCAGCGCCATCGCCGCCATCGGCCCTGCTGCCGCGGAGGCGATCCCTCGGCTCATGCTCACGTTCGACTCCAGCCGGAACCGGGACATCCGCCCGCGGGACAAGGCGCAGATGCTCATGCGTTCGGCGCATGCGCTCGCGTGCATCGGCGATGCCGCGCGTCCCGTGCTCATCGACGCGCTGAAGTCGAACGACACCGGCATGCGGCTCGGTGCCACGAAGGCGCTCGGCGGAATGGGTGCGCGCTCCGGCGATGCAATCCCTGCCTTGATCGAAAACCTCGGCCACGCCGACGAGGAACTCCGCACCGAAGTCATCGAGACGCTCGCGCTCATCGGGAAGGACGCCATCGCTCCGCTTTCAAAATTGATCGCCTGGCCGGACCCGCGCCTCCGCTCCGGCTCCGTGCGCGCGCTTGCGGCGATCGGTGCCGCGGCTGCCGATGCAGGGCCGGCGTTGCTCGCGCAGTTGCAGTCCGAGAAGGACGGCTCCGTGCGCGCCGCGATGCTCACGGCGCTGCCGCGCGTCGGCCTCCCGCAGGAGCAGGTCGTGCCGCCGCTTGTGAAAGCCTTGCGCGACGGCGACGCGGAACTTCAGTCGGCCGCGCTCAACGGACTGCTCACGATCCGCCCCGCGGAGAAGGTCGTCGTCCCGGCGCTCACTGCGCTGCTGATGGACTCGCAGGCCGGCGTTTCCGAACGCGCGGCGCTCGCGCTCGGCCGCCTCGGTCCCGCGGCGCGTTCGGCGCTGCCAAAGCTGGTGGCGTTTGCACAAAAGGGTGAGGGATATCGTTCCGCGCTCATGGAGATCGGCGGGCCTGCGGTGCCGGAGCTTTTGAAGCAGCTCGAAAAGGTCCCGGCCGCGTCGCTGAACCGCGAGCATTGGGTGATTCAACTGCTCGCCGGAATCGGCGGCGCGGGAATCCCGGAGCTGACGAAGGCGCTGGACTCTCCCGCCGCGCCTGTCCGCGTCGCCGCGCTCGGCACGCTGAACGCGCTCGGCGAGCAGGCGCGCGAAGTCCGCGCGCAGGTTCTCAAGCTCACTGCCGACTCCGACCCGTTCGTCCGCGCGACGGCGCTGAGCGCGCTCGTCTCGATGGAGACGGACATGGGCGGTACTTTGAAAAAGATCGAAGGCGCAATGCGCGATTCCGCGGCGGTGGTGCGACTCTCCGCGGCGACAGCCGCGGGTGCCATGGGAAAGTCGGCGCGCGGGCTTTCGGGTGCGCTCACGCCGTTGCTCGATGATCCGGACGCATCCGTCCGTACCGCCGCGCTCCGCGCAGCGGGCGCCGTCGGCGGCAGCGATCCCTCGCTGATAAAACGGCTTGTGGCGAAACTCGACGACCCTGCCAACCGCAGCGCAGCGCTCGATGCTCTCGCGAAAACGGGTGCAGACGCTGCCACGGCTGCGAAGCTGGTGGAGCTTTACCCGGAGGCCGGAAAGCCGGATCGGCTCGCGATTCTCAGCGCGCTCGGCGCTTCGGCGTCGCCCGATTCGGCGGGATTGATTGCCGCGGCGTCGAAGGATGGCGATGCGGAGATTCGATCCGCTGCGTTGCGTGCAGGGGTAAAGGTGCACCTCGCGGTGCAGGATTCGCTGCCTGCATTGATGGAGGCGCTGCACGATTCGCAGGTGTCCGTCCGTCGCACCGCTGCGGAAATCGTCGGGCAACTCGGTGATAAGGAACCGGACAAGGTGGTTCCCGCGCTCGGCTCCCTCGTCAGCATGCTCACGAACAGCGAGGATCGGGTCTTTGCGCTGGAGGCGCTGCGGGCTGCGCATGTGCGCGATGCCGCGACGCTCGAGCAAGCGCTCGCGCTTCCGTCCGCCGATGCGCGCGCATGGGCGTGCGAACGAATCGGACGACTCGGAGCGAAAGGACAACCATTCGCCGAAAAACTCAAGCCGCTGCTGTCCGACGGAAACGACTACGTTCGCCGTGCCGCGCGGAAGGCGCTGGATGCCACGGCTGCCGCTCCGCGCCGATAGCCGGGCCCGAATCCGGCGAGGGCGATGAGCCTGATGGGAAGTAGCGAGCGGGCGGTTATGGTTCGCCCGGTGTTTTCGGAGGAGGAGCGGTGGGAGCAGCGGGGGGAGCAGCGGGGGGAATTGGCGGGGTTCCGGGCGGGACCTCGGCATCCTGCGGAGGCCGACCCGGAAGGGGCGGGGCTCCCGATCCGGGACCACGGGCAGGTGGAGTTTCGACTCCAGGAGGTCGCATCGGTGGAGGCTCAGCAGGAGGCGCGGGCGGCGTGATCGGCGGAGGAGCTGGCGGGTCAATTCGCGGAGCAATTGGAGCGGGAACCGGCGGTGCAGCTGGTGAGGGAGAGGGGGCTGCAACGGGCGGAGTGATCAGCGGTGCAACGGGTGGAGTGATCGGCGGAGTGATCGGGTCGGCGGAGTGACTGGCGGAGTGACTGGCGGAGTGACTGGCGGAGTGACTGGCGGAGTGACTGGCGGAGTGACTGGCGGAGTGACTGGCGGAGTGACTGGCGGAGTGACTGGCGGAGTGACTGGCGGAGTGGCCGGCGGAGTGGCCGGCGGAGTGACTGGCGGAGTGACTGGCGGAGTGACTGGCGGAGTGACTGGCGGAGTGACTGGCGGAGTGACTGGCGGAGTGACTGGCGGAGTGACTGGCGGAGTGACTGGCGGAGTGACTGGCGGAGTGGCCGGCGGTGCCTTCCGCGGCTCATCGGGCGGGTTGTTCGGAGGTGAGTTTCGCGGCGCAGGGGGCCGCGCGCCTGGCTGGGGCGGTTGAGGCGGAGGCGGCGGAGCGCTCGGTGGCGTGGACGGCGGATGAACCGGCGGCGCACCTCTCGGCGGGATTGGCGGCGCGCCAGCCCGTTGCTGCGCCTCGATTCTCCTGGCCTCCTCGGCATTTCGCTCGCGCAACCGGCGCTGCGCTTCCGCTTCGATTCCAGCCCAGCCGCGATCGATATTCTGAGGCTCACGGCCTTTGATCGATTTTGGCTTCGATTGCGGGGCGATGTGATCGAGGATCGGGCCGACGAGCGAGAGCACGCCTGCGACGGTCGCGGCGGCCGGGTCATGCTGTTCCACACGCCGGATCCGGAGTGGCGGTGGTGGCGGCGGCGCACCCGCTGCGCGGAACGACGCCGGATCAGGCCCTTCGTTGAAAAGGATCATCTCCTGATTCACCCGACGGTAGGCGAGGTTTGTGATGTTCACCGTATGCGGATGAATGCGCAGATTCATCGCAGGTGCGACGAGCCGGTTCAGATAGCTTTTGCCACCGAGAAAATCGCGCTCTCCCACGAATACGTAGCTGCCTGCGCCGATGTCGTAGTATTCATCCACCGCGGCGTTGAAACCCTGCGGACTGTGCGCCTCCGGCGGCAGCGGCGCCCAGCCGATGTATTCGTCGCTGCGACGCCACGCCACCCAAGCCGGGGCCCATTCGCTGCCGGGGGTCCACACCCAGCCGCGGCGGCTGAGCCGGATCCAGCGGCCATAGTGATACGTCGCCCACCCAAACGCCTCATTCGATTTCCAAGCCCAACCCTGATCCGTACGGACCCAGACGCCATCCGTGTAAGGCCACCAGCCGGCCTTCTTCGCCGCGGTCGGCTGGAAAACGTAACCGTAGCCTTCGACCTCCACCCAGTCGCCGTGCGGGTCGAGGGCGTCGAAAAAATAGTCCAGCGTGCGCGTCGCAGCCGACGCGGTGCGCAAGCCACCTGGCTTTGCGGCTTTCAGCGCCGCCGCCTGCTTTGCCGCAGCGTCCTCCCGCGCCTCCGCGAGTTTGCGCTCACTGGCCTTGAGAGTCTCCTCCTTCCGCCGGATCTCCTCGGCGGACGCCTTCCTTTGCGCGTCGGAAAGTTGCGCCTTCTCCGCTTCGAGCTTCGCGCGTTCCTCGGCGAGGCTTCGCGCGGCCGCATCATTGGCGGCGGCCTGTTTTGCGAGAAGCTCCTCGGCCTCCTTCGCCTTCGCGCTGCGCTCCTGCTCGGCGAGGCGGGCCTGGAGTTCGGCGTTCTTGCGTTCGAGTTCCTGGACGTCGGCCTGTTTCTGGTCGCAGCCGGCGAAGGTCGCCGCGAAAACAATGGTGAGAACGAAATGTGGTTTCATGGCGGATGTACGGGAGCTTACCCGCGTTTCGACCGAAGCCAGCGCAACTTATTCAAACGGAACTCCGCAAATCACGCGCTGCGACCTTCCCAGGCGGATCGCGCTTTCGCCCGTTGTCTGCGTGGAGAATACCGGCCTGCGCCGCCTTCAACTCGCAGAGCGGAACGCAGGCGATGGCTCGAGCGGAGAAATGTCAGAGCCTACGCGAGGTCGAAGCGATCCAGGTTCATCACCTTGTTCCAGGCCGCGACGAAGTCGTGGACGAACTTCTTCTCCGCGTCGGAGCTGCCGTAGACTTCCGCCAGGGCGCGGAGCTGGGAGTTTGAACCGAAGACCAGATCGACGCGCGTGCCGGTCCACTTGACCGCGCCCGTTTTGCGATCGCGGCCTTCGAACACGTCCGCGTCTTTGCGAGACCGGCTTCCACTCCGTGCCCATGTCGAGCAGGTTCACGAAGAAGTCGTTGGTCAGCGCCTCGGGCCGCTTGGTGAAGACGCCGTGCTGCGGAGCCATCGGCGTTGGTCTTCAGGACGCGCATGCCGCCGACGAGCACCGTCATTTCGGGCGCGGTCAGCGTCAGCAATTGCGCCTTGTCGATCAGCAGCGCTTCGGCCGGGACGGTGTATTTGCCCTTGAGGTAATTGCGGAAGCCGTCCGCGATCGGTTCGAGCACGGCGAAGGACTCCACATCGGTCTGCTCCTGCGAGGCGTCCATGCGTCCCGGCGTGAAGGGAACCGTGACCTCGTGACCGGCATTCTTCGCCGCCTGCTCGACGCCGGCGCAGCCGGCCAGCACGATCAGGTCGGCCAGCGAGACCTTCTTGCCGCCGGTCGCCGCGCCGTTGAACGCGCTCTGGATGCCCTCCAGCGTCTTCAGCACCTTGGCCAGTTGGGCAGGCTGGTTGACTTCCCAATCCTTCTGCGGCGCCAGGCGAATGCGGGCGCCGTTCGCGCCGCCGCGCTTGTCGGAGCCGCGGAACGTGGACGCCGACGCCCAGGCGGTGGAGACCAGCTCCGAGACGGACAGACCGGACGCGAGGATCTTGCCCTTCAGCGCGGCGATGTCCTGCGCATCGATCAATGGGTGATTCACCGCGGGAATCGGGTCCTGCCAGATCAGTTCTTCCGTCGGGAACTTCCGGCCCGAGATAGCGCGCGCGCGGTCCCATGTCGCGATGCGTCAGCTTGAACCACGCCCGGGCGAACGCGTCGGCGAACTGATCCGGATTCTCCAGGAAGCGCCGCGAGATTTTTTCGTAAGCCGGGTCGAACCGCAGGGCGAGGTCGGTGGTCAGCATGGACGGCGCGATGCGCTTCGACGGGTCGTGCGCGTGCGGCACGGTGCCGGCGCCGGCGCCATTCTTTGGCGTCCACTGCTGCGCGCCGGCCGGGCTCTTCGTCAGTTCCCATTCGTAGCCGAACAGGTTCTCGAAAAAGCTGTTGCTCCACTTCGTGGGCGTGGTGGTCCAGGTGACTTCCAGGCCGCTGGTGATCGTGTCGCCGCCTTTGCCCGTGCCGAAGCTGTTCTTCCAGCCGAAGCCCTGCTCCTCGAGGCCGGCGGCTTCCGGCTCAGGGCCCACATTGGCCGACGGACCGGCGCCGTGCGTCTTGCCGAAGGTGTGGCCGCCGGCGATCAGCGCGACGGTCTCCTCGTCGTTCATGGCCATGCGGCCGAAGGTGTCGCGGATGTCGTGGGCCGCCGTGAGCGGATCGGGATTGCCGTCCGGGCCTTCGGGGTTCACGTAGATCAGGCCCATCTGCACGGCGGCCAGCGGATTCTCCAGGTTGCGGCTGTGGATGCTCCACTCCGCGTCGTCGTCGGACACGAGCACGCCGTCCGCCTTCGCGACGCCCTCGGAGCCGTGCGCGTAGCGCATGTCGCCGCCCAGCCAGGTCGTCTCGCGACCCCAGTAAACATCCTGATCCGGCTCCCACGTGTCCTCGCGTCCGCCGCCGAAACCGAACGTCTTGAAGCCCATCGTTTCGAGCGCGACGTTGCCCGTGAGGATCATCAGGTCGGCCCAGGAAATCTTCCGGCCATACTTCTGCTTGATCGGCCAGAGAAGCCGGCGCGCCTTGTCCAGGCTCACGTTGTCCGGCCAGCTGTTGAGCGGCGCGAAACGCTGCTGCCCGCGGCCGCCGCCGCCGCGGCCGTCGCCGGTGCGGTAGGTGCCGGCGCTGTGCCACGCCATGCGAATGAACAGCGGGCCGTAGTGGCCGAAGTCCGCCGGCCACCAGTCCTGCGAGTCGGTCATCAGCGCCGCGAGATCCTTCTTCACCGCCGCGAGGTCGAGGCTCTTGAACTCCTTCGCGTAGTTGAAGTCTCCGCCCATCGGATTGGACTTCGAGGAATGCTGGTGCAGCAGTTCGACCTTCAACTGGTTCGGCCACCAGTCGTGGTTGGTCGTGCCCCGCCGGTGGCGGCGGTGTGGTGGAAGGGGCATTTGGCTTCGGTGGACATAAGTTTCTCCTTGGGTCGGTTGGGCTGAATTTCTGTGGACGGGTTGCAAGTTTTCGGCACGGGCGCGCTGGCGGTCAACTGCTGGCTGCCACGATCGGCTTCACCCTTACGTTCGGTTCGCCCGGATGGATTCAGTCGATCGAGTTGCGGGTACCTTCGCGGGTTCGCTCTTCGCTCGCCGGATTCCGAAAAGTGAGCGGTTTCGCCTTACACCGGCAGCTTGTAGCGGCCGGGCATCGCGACTTCGGGCACGGGAATCTTCGAGTTCCAGTCGAGTTTGTTTACGTCGATCGCCGACCAGGTCTCCTTGGACTCTACGGCTTCCTCCCACGTGATCGTCTTGCCCGTGTAGGCGCTCATGCGGCCCATGATCGCGAGCAGCGAACTGTGCGCGAGCTGCTCGCCATTGTTCACCGGCTTGCCGGCCTTGATGCTCTCGATGAGCTCCTTGTGCTCCTCGACATACATGAGGTTCTTTTCGCCGGGCGAAGCACCGTCCGCGCCGCCGTTCTTCTCGTAGGTCCAGCGCTTGCCGTCGGCCGTATCGAGCACGTGCAGCGGCCTGAAACCGTTCACCTGCCCGGTGCCGTTTGCGCCGGTGATGTAGTCCGCGTTCTCATTCGAGCAGCCGCCCTGCTGGCGCGCGTAGATGAAACCGCGTCCGCCATTCGGATACTCGTACATCACGGCGAAGTGGTCGTACACATTGCCGAACTCCGGCTCGACGCGCTGCTGGCGTCCGCCGAGCGCGGTGCATTTCAGCGGCGGCACGTCCTTGAATGCCCAGCTCATCTTGTCCACGGAATGCACGGCCTGCTCGACGATGATGTCGCCGCTGAGCCACGTGTAATAGAGCCAGTTGCGGAGCTGGTATTCGACCTCCGGCCAGTCGGGCTGGCGCTCGAATGGCGCCCACGGGCTGCTCGTCAGGTAGGTGCCGTAGTAGCTGCGGATGTCGCCGATGAATCCCTCGTGCATCTTCTTCCAGGTCGCGCGCTCGGCATAATTAAAGCGCCAGCAAAAGCCGGTCTGGATCGCGAGGTTCTTCTCCTTCGCCTTCTTCACCGCTTCCATCGCATGGCGGATCGCCGGCGCGTCCACGCCGAGCGGCTTCTCGCAGAAGACATGCTTGCCCGCGTTGATCGCCTTGTGCAGATGCGCCGGGCGAAATCCTGGAGGCGTCGTGAGCAGCACGATGTCGATGTCCGTCGCGAGCACGCGGTCAATCGCGTCCCAGCCGGAGAATTTCTGGTTGTCCGGCACCTTCACCTGGTCGGGCCGCGCGGTGGAGATGTTCTTGAAGCTCGTCTCCAGCCGGTCCGCGTGCACGTCGCCCATCGCAGTGAGGACGACATTCGGGTCCGCATTCATCGCGTCCGTGAGCGCGCCCGAGCCGCGTCCGCCGGTGCCGACGATGCCGATCTTGATGGCCTTGGCCGCCTGCGCATTCACGATGTGCGGAAAGCCCTTCACGAGCGCGGCCCCGGCGACGCCGGCAGCGCCGCGATGGAGAAAGGAACGACGGGTGAGGGGATTCGGGGTGATGATGGGATTCATGGCTTGAGTTGGTTGCTTGGAGAGTCTGAAACGCTAGCCCGCCCGCAAACGGTGTGTCGAGGACGGTCTGGCGGAGTGGAAAACCGCCTGCGCGCCGCCCGCTTTGGTGAAATCTGCCCCGGCCGGATCAGCGCCGCACAAGCCGGTATTGCTGCCGGTAGCGGCGGGGCGTCATTCCGAGGTGCCTGCGAAAGTGTTGCGTGAACGAGCTCTGATCGCCGAAGCCCGACTCGCCCGCAATTTCGCTGATGAGCCGGTCGCCTTCCTGGAGCAGTTCGCACGCAGCCTGGATCCGCACCTTCAAAATGAACGACTGCGGGCTGCTGCCGAAGATCTCGATGAACTTGCGGTGCAACTGGCGCGGCGAGAGATGCGCCGCCGCGGCGAGTTCGCCGATGGTGAGCTTTTCACGGAAGCGCTCGCGGATGAGCGACACGGCGCGGTCGATCGCGAGATACGGCTCGCGCACG
This sequence comes from uncultured Verrucomicrobiae bacterium, assembly GCA_963769025.1. Taxonomy (GTDB): domain Bacteria; phylum Verrucomicrobiota; class Verrucomicrobiia; order Chthoniobacterales; family Chthoniobacteraceae; genus SXWH01. Next base: position 234,497 of record CAVYKI010000012.1, on the reverse strand, counting down.
CTGCTGCCAAAGCCGTAGCTCTGCGTGACGCCGATGACGCCCACGACCCGTCCGCGCCGGTCGCGCACGGGCAGCTTGTGCGTGAGGAACCAATCGGGGATGCCCTGCCGGTTGAAGAACAGCTCGATGATGTTCAGCTTCGGCTTTCCGGTGCGCAGGACCTCCGCGTCGTCGCGGCGGAAATGCTCCGCGAGCCGCGCGGGAAAGAGCGCGAGGTCGTCCTTGCCGATGAGTTCGGCTTCGCTGCGGAAGCCAACGCGCTCGTAAAAAAGCCGGTTCGCCGCGACGAGGCGCGACTGCCGGTCCTTCATGAAAAACGCGACCCCGGTGACGTGCTCAAAGATCGCGTGGTAGCTGCTCTCCGCCGCGACGGAGCGGATGAAGCTTTCGCGGAGCGAGGAGGGACTTTTGCGTTTGCGGGCGGCGGCCATGCGGGTGTCCGATATCTGACAAACGATGCCATTCGGCAGCCGCGCCGCGCGAGCTTATTGGGCGTCACATCCTCGCCGCCTCTGTCAGGCATCGTTCCGCAACGTCTGGCGGTAAGCCGTGGGACTCTGGCTGACGCGCAGGCGGAATTGCTCGGCAAAGCTGCTCCCATCCACGAAGCCGCAGCGGTTCGCGATCTCGGATGCGGACAGATTGGTCTCTTCGAGCAGCTTCATCGCGGCGGCGACCCGTGTCTTCATCAGGAACTCCTGCGGATTGAAACCGAAGGCATGCTGAAATCGGCGCTGAAAATGGCGCATCGACAGTCCGCAGGCCCGGGCGACTTCGCTCAGCACGACGGGACCGGCGAAGTCCCGGCGGATGATTTCGACGGCGCGGGCGACGCCTTGGATCATCGGCAGTTGCATTTCGTGCTCGGCCGCGCGCCGCACCACGCCGGCTGTTCCGCAGATGCGACCGCCCGTGTCCCTGAGCGGCACCTTGCTGACGAAGAACCAGTCCGGCGTTCCCTGTTTGTCGAACCAAAGCTCGACGCGTTCGACGCAGCGGGACTTCCCGGAGAGAAGGCGTGCATCGTCACGGACGTAGCCGGAGGCCATGTGGTGTGGGGTGACATCAAAATCGGTCAGCCCGACAAGCTCCTGCTCATGGCGCATTTGATGGTGCTGGAGAAAGCCGCGGCTCACGAGCATGAAGCGCCCGCGCACATCCTTGCTGTAGAAGCAGACGCCGGGCAGATGGTCGAAGAGCGTGTGAAAATGGGCATTCGGGTGCACCTTGCCCAGCCACGCCGCCCGTTCGCGAGCCAGCTTTTGCGGGAACGCGCCCACCGGGCGATGGGGCGATGTGTGTGGCGCATTTGGCATAGGCTTTGTCGTCACGCTTTGCTCGATGCCGGGTTATACCTTCGATGTCAACGGCAGCCGGTCTGCCAATCCCGCCTCCAAACGCAAACATCTCCAAACCCCAAAATGAGCTCCAACTTCCCGAACATCAGCCGCATCGCCTACGAAGGCCCGAAGTCGAAGAACCCGCTCGCCTTCAAGCACTACAACCCGGACGAAATGGTCGAGGGCAAGACGATGCGCGATCACCTGCGCTTCTCGATCGTCTACTGGCACACGATGTGTGGGCAGGGCGCGGACATGTTCGGCGGGCCGACGGCGATCCGCCCGTGGGAGGCGGGCCTGAGCGGGCTCGATCTCGCGAAGGCGCGCGTGCCGGTCTTCTTCGAAATCGCGGAGAAGCTCGGGATGCCGTACTACGCCTTTCACGATCGCGACGTGGCGCCGCACGGGAAGACGCTGCGCGAGTCGAACGAGTATCTCGACACCATCGTCGCGCTCCTGAAGGAGCAGCAGCAGCGCACCGGCATCAAGCTGCTCTGGGGCACGGCGCAGCTCTTCGTGCATCCGCGCTACATGCACGGCGCGGCGACTTCGCCGAATGCGGACGTCTTCGCCTTTGCCGCGGCGCAGGTGAAGAAGGCGCTCGAAGTGACGCACGAGCTCGGCGGCGAGGGCTACACCTTCTGGGGCGGCCGCGAGGGCTACTCGACGCTCTGGAACACGGACATGAAGCGCGAGCTCGATCACCTCGCGAAGTTCCTGCACATGGCCGTGGATTACGCGAAGGAGATCGGCTTCAAGGGCCAGTTCTACATCGAGCCGAAGCCGAAGGAGCCGACCAAGCACCAGTACGACAGCGACGCCGCGGCGTGCCTGAACTTCCTGCGCGAATACGACCTGCTGCCGCACCTCAAGCTGAACCTCGAGACGAACCACGCCACGCTCGCCGGGCACTCGATGCAGCACGAGATGGAAGTCGCCGGCGCCGCGGGCGCGCTCGGCTCGATCGATGCCAACACCGGCGACCTGCTCCTCGGCTGGGACACCGACCAGTTCCCGACCGACATCTACCTCACCACGCAGTGCATGCTCGTGGCGCTGAAATACGGCGGCTTCACCACCGGCGGCGTGAACTTCGACGCGAAGGTGCGCCGCGAGAGCATCGACCCCGAGGATCTCTTCCACGCGCACATCGGCGGCATGGACGCCTTCGCCCGCGGCCTGAAGATCGCCGCGGCGATCCGCGCCGATGGCCGGCTCGGCGGACTTCGTGAAGGAGCGCTACGCCTCGTGGGACAGCGGCCTCGGCGCGAGCATCGAGGCGGGCAAGGAAAGCTTCGCGCTCGCTCGAAAAGCTCATGCTCGAGAAGGGCGAAGCCGCCGCGAACACGAGCGGACGCCAGGAGTTCCTGGAGAACCTGATCAACGAGTTCATCTAGCCGGATCCTTCCTCTTTTAGGAGGAGAAGTGCGGTATCAGGTCGCCATCGTATCCCGCAGATGCCCGCCACGGCACGCGGGAAGCAGCGGTCCAAACTCGAAAGGGCTCCGCTGAGCGGATGTTGCTCGCGCGTAGTGTGACCGGAACGCTGTCCTGGCATCGGCCTGCGGAAGATCCCCGACTCGCATCGTGTCTGCGACCTAGTCGTGGCATCCGGGCTGGCGGGTGAGACGGGTGTCCGATTTCCCACAAAAGATGTCAGATTGGTTTGGGCGGGCTTGCGGTTATGGATAGGCACACTCCCATCCTCCAACGCCATGAACTGCATTCGCCGTCCGCTCGCCGCTTCCTGCCTCGCAATCTCCGCAGCGGCGATGTTCACCGCCTCCATTCCAGGCGCGTTCGCCGCGGAGCCGCGGCCGTTGCGGGTTCTGTTCTTTGATCCGGCCGGCGCGGAGCAGGGCAAGGCCGGCGTCCTGCGCGTCGCGATGGAGCAACTCGGGCGCGATGCGATCTACTTCGACTACTTCACGCCGGCCTCGGGCCTCAGTGAAAAGATGGCCGCGCTCTACGATGTGGCGATGGTGCTGGGTGGCGGCGATGCGCCCGCGCTTTCTGCACTGAAAGCGAAGCAACGCGTGGTGACGGTGAAGGACAACGAAGCGCCTGCGGCGATCCGCTCGACGATCCTTGCGACGGTGGACCCGGCGGCGAAATCCGACTGGGAGAAATTTCTCGCGCAGCGCGAACCGGAAATGCGCGAGCAGAATCCGAATGTCGCGAACTACGAGAAGCGCCCGGAGGCGATCACCTTTCAGCATCCGTTCAGCGTGAAGGGCACGATGGAGCGCACGCAGGTGCCGGCGGATCTGCGAGCTGGAGCTCTTCGCGAGCGAGCCGGACATCGCGAAGCCCATCGCATTCGCGTGGGACGAGCGCGGGCGGCTGTGGGTCGCGGAGACGAGCGACTATCCGCACGGCGTCAGCCGAGGACGGCGAGGGGCACGACAACATCAAGATTTGCGAGGACACCGAATGGCGACGGCAAGGCGGACAAGTTCACCGTCTTCGCCGACAAGCTGAACATCCCGACCGGCATCGTCTTCGCCCGCGGCGGCGTGATCGTCGCGCAGCCGCCGCGCTTCCTTTTCCTCAAGGACACGAACGGCGACGACAAGGCCGACGTGCGCGAGGTGCATCATCGACGGCTGGGGCATCCGCGACACGCACGCGCAGGCGAGCAACCTGCACTACGGCTACGACAACTGGCTCTACGGCTGCGTCGGCTACTCGGGCTTCGAGGGCACGGTCGGCGGGAAGCCGTTCGACTTCGCGATGGGCACCTATCGCTTCAAGCCGGACGGCTCGGCGCTCGAGTTCCTGCATCAGTTCACGAACAACGCGTGGGCGCACAGCGCGAATGACGCGGGCGATCAGTTCGGCGGCACGGCGAACGGCGCGCCGATCTTCTTCGGCGGCATCCCGGCGAGCGTCGTGCCCGCGGGGCTGCGCGTGATGACCGCGAAGAAAATCAACGTCGTGCAGGACAGGCGCACGCCATCACGCCGAACTACCGGCAGGTGGATGTCTTCGGCGGGCTACACGCTGCGGCGGCCGCGGCAGCGGTCGTTTCATCTACTCGGCGAAGCTGCCGCGCGCGCTTCCAGGGCAAGGCGATGGTCTGCGAGCCGACGATGAAGCTGCATCGCCTCATGGACGTGCAGCCGGACGGCGCAGGCTAGACGGCGCGAAGGATGCTTCAATCTCGTGGCGAGCAGCGATGAGTGGATGTCGCCCGTCTTCGCCGAGGTCGGTCCGGACGGCGCGGTGTGGTTCGCGGACTGGCAGAATTTCATCATCCAGCACAATCCCACGCCGAGCGTCGCGCGCGGCGGCTACGAGGCGAAGACCGGCGTCGGCGGCGCGCACGAGAATCCGCTGCGCGATCATCAATCGCGGGCGCATCTACCGCGTCGTGGCAAAGGACACGCCCGCGGCGATGCCCAAGCCGCTCGCCGGCGCACCGACGGCGGATCTCGTGGCGGCGCTCGAATTCGCGACACCCAGTACTGGCGGCTGCTCGCGCAGGGGATGATCGTGGACGGCAAGAAGAGCCGACGCAGCGTCCGGCGCTGAAGCAAGCTCGTCATCGCGAACGACGGAGCCATCGGCGCGATCCACGCGCTGTGGGCGCTGCACGGGCTCGGCCTGCTCGACGACGACACCCACAAGGCCGCGCTGCTTGCGAAGGACGCCGCGCCTCCGCCGCAACGCCATCCGCGCGCTCGGCGACGACGCGGCGGCGCAGCGAGCTCTTCTTCGGCTCCGGCGTCGTGAGCGATCCCGACCTGCACACGCGGCTCGCCGCATTTGTGAAGCTCGCCGATTTCCCCACCACACCGGAGATCAAAACCCTCGTCGCACGACTCGCCGCCGAGCCCGCCGTGCAGGGCGACGAATGGCTGCGGGAAGCCGCGCGCATGCTCGTGAAGAAACACAAGGCCGCCGCGTTCAAGGAAGGCCCGAATCTTCTCGTGAACGGCGACTTCGAAAAACTCGGCGCCGACGGACTGCCCGAGGGCTGGAAGCGCCGCGACTACGGCAAGCAAGGCCGGGCAACAAGGGTGCGGAGTGGAAGGTGGTCGCCCGATGCGCACGGCGGCGGAAGCGCGCGTGCGCTGCATCACGCGCGACGACGCCGACACCAGTCTCTACCAGGACGTGCCGCTGAAGCCGAACACGAGCTACCGGCTCAGCGGCTGGGTGAAGGTCCACGCCTTCCGCGGCAAGGTCAGCCTCAACGACCACGTCGGCCGCGCGGAGACGAACAAAGTCACCGCGCGCGAGAGCGACTGGACCGAAGTCGAGGCGACCTTCACGAACAAGGACAAGCCGAAGGCGAGCATCAACATCCTGCACGTCGCGAAGGGCGATGGCCACTTTCGACGACGTGAAGCTCTGTGAATTGCTGCCGCTCGAGATCCGATTCCGAGAAAGTCGCTCGCGGGCGATGCGAAGCGCGGAGAGGACATCTTCTGGAACCATCCCGTCGCCGCGTGCAAGAACTGCCACATGCTCGGCGGCAGGGCAGCACCGTCGGCCCGGCGCTCGACGGCATCGCCGCGCGTCAGAACGCCGCCTACCTCAAGGAAAGCCTGCTGGAGCCGAACAAGGTGCTCGCGAAGGGTTTTGAAAAACTCGGCATCTCGCCCATGCCGCCGATGGGGCTCATCCTGAAGCCGCAGGAGATTGCCGACATCGAGGCGTTCCTGCAGACGCTGAAGGAACCGGCGAAGTAGTCGCGTTCACGGGCAGGCTGGGGTGAAAAATGTGGCGCGGTGCGCTGCAGCCGCTTGCATGGTCACGCTGCGCGGCATGGCCCGTGGACGTGTTGACCGGCGCGAGCGCCGACGCACCGGCTCATGCGCGTTCGGGGCGAGCAGTCGCGAAATGGGTTCGCCTTGCGGCGTGCGGGAGATCCTGCGAGTCTCGGTCGAACCCTCAGCCCGCTTCATTTCCAACACGCCTCCTGCCATGTCCCAGACCAGCAACGTCGTCAGCCTCCACCCGTATTTCAAAGTCCACGCCGGCAAACTCGACACCGTCCGCGGCCTGCTCTCCGCATTTGTCGAGAAGACGCGGCAGGAGACTGCCTGCCTCTACTACGACTTCACCCTCGATGGCGACACGGTCTTCTGCCGCGAGGCGTATGTGGGCGCGGAGGGCGTCATCGCACATCTCGATAACGTCGGGGCGTTGCTCGACGAGATGCTCAAGAACTCGGATCTCCTGCGGCTCGAGCTCCACGGTTCCGCCGCGGAACTCGACAAGCTCCGCCCGCGCTGCGGTCCGCTGAATCCGGCGTGGTTTGTCTTCCAGTGCGGCCTCGGCCGCTGACCGTCCCCTTGACCTTCTCCGGTCGGCGCGGCGGGGATTGACCGAGGTGAAGGCACAGACGTTGCACCAGCCTCTCAGCTCGAACGTTCCCCCGCATCACCCAGGCGGCTGCCTGACCCCAGCAAAAAGCCGCCGGCCCGTGCGGGACGGACCGGCGGCTTTTGTGAAAAAACGCGGGTGTTACTTGCCGGGCGCGACCTTCGACATATCGATGCCGTGCTTCTTTCCGACTTCCTCGAGCTTCTTCGCGACAGGTTCCACCTTTGCCTGGATGGCCATCATCTTCGGCCCGAGTTCTGCCTTCGCCTTGTTGATCTCCTCGGGTTTTGAAACATCGATCTTTGGCATGCTCTTGAAGAACTCGCCCATCTCCGTGAAGACCGCGTTCATCTCGGCCCACGCGGACTTGAGGTCCTCCGGAAGGCCATCGGTCTTGATGGCTTTGAGCCTGGCGATGATCTGATTTGACGCCTCCGCTCCGAACGGATCGTTTGCCGCCGGTTTCTGTTCCTCGATCCACTTGCCGACGCTTTCGATCTCGCTCTTGAAATTCGCGATGGCCGTTTTTTCGTCGGGCGCCTTGTTGCACGAGGTGAAGGCGAAGCTGATCGCGGCCCCGAGCAATGCGGTTATCTTGAGATATTTCATCTTGATGTTGTTGGTTTGGTGTTTGGTTTCTGCGGGAGAGTGTCAGTTGAACTTGTTCTTGCGATACGCGCCCATCTGCCGGCGCGTCCGGATTCACCTCGGGGCCGAAGTAGCGCAGGATGACCAGCGGCTCGGTCTCGCTGGTGTTCTCGAAGGTCACGCCCGCCTTCGCGCCGTCCTCGGTGCACGAAGTATTCGTCCTCGGTCAGCTCGTGGAAGCGGATCAGCTTCGGGCGATTCAGCGGCTGGCTGTTGATCTTGCCGCTGCCCTGCACGCAGATGAGGCCGTAGGCGCCGTTGTCCTTGATCGTCGCCTTCGCGCCGGGGTTCGACGGTCAGTTCCTTCGCGGTGAAGAGCTGCTCGCCGTCGACCTTGCCGTAGACGATCCAGCGGTCGACGTAGCCTTCCTTGCGCGTGTCGGCGACGGGCACGGGCTCGAGGTAGTGGTTGTCCTTGAAGTTCGGGTCGACGTTCTTGTCCCAGTCGAGCTGCTCGACGATGAAGTCGATGTCCTTGTGCTTGCTCCTTCGGCATGTCCTTCACGAGCAGCGCCCACGGCACTTCGCGGCCCTCGACGAGGTTCTGATACATGCCGAAAACGTCGATGCCCCACTGCGGCTCGTACGTGCAGAGCGAGCCCGGCGCGTGCAGAATGCACGGATCGATCAGCCAGCCGCGTGCCGGCCTTCAGGCGGTAGGCCTTCGAGAGATCGAGGATGCCGTTGTCGCCCTTGTTCCAGTTCGCGATGCACTTCCGCACCTGCGCCTTCGTCGTGCCGGGCTCGAAGCCCATGAACGTGTAGGGGAAATTGTTGCCGACGTTGTTGTGCTGCGGCGGGAAGTAATAGCTCTCCGGCTTGCCTTCCTGGCCGACGAGCTTCGCCTGCTCCTTCGACTGGTGCATGTGGTGCGGGATCGGCCCCATGTTGTCGAAGAACTTCGAATAGACCGGCCACTTCTTGTACTTGTTCCAGATCGATTCTGCCGATGAGCGTCGCGCCGCAGTCCTCCACGGCCTGCTGCAAGCGTGAACCGCTGCCTTGCCGACGACGACGTAGCTCAGCCCTTCGTCCGGCGTGCGGTTTTCGTTCGCCGCGGGCGTCGTGCGAGGCAAACCAGCGCTCGTCGATGCCGCCGCGGTTCAGGCCGTAGGCGTAGAGATCGTCCGGATGCAGCTTCAGCCGCTTGCCCGGCTGGAGGAACGACGCGCGGCACCCAGCAGGGCGCGAGGCGCAGCAGGCCGCCGGTCTTGGAGAGTTCAGCTTCGACTTTGGACTTCGTGTTGCCTTTGACGGCCCTCAGGGCGGTGATGGTGCTCATGTATGGGAAGTAAGAGCCGCGCTTGTTTCAAAGGTCACGCCACGGGTCAAGGGCGGAGGCGGCGATAAGATGGAAAGAAGGATGAAACGCAGAGACGCGGAGACGCAGAGAAAACATGGCGAACTGCAGCGAGCCACCGAGCACAGCGTTCCCCTATTGCATCTTCCCCCTCTGCGTCTCCGCGTCTCTGCGTTTCAAAACCACGCCGCCCGGGCCGGCGCTTGTGCGTGTTCGACATCGCGCACCGTGTCGTGCGAACGTCCGCGCGATGTCCCGCACACTGCTCCTGCTCGCTCTCTCCGCGTTCCTCCTTTCCGGCTGCAAGGACAAGGCGAAGGAGAAGCGTCGTGAGGATCTCCGCGCGCTCATGCACGGCAACACGGATGACCCGGACATCCGTGCGGCGATCGAGAAGGCGCGCACGACCGTCGGCGAATTCCTCGCCGCGGTGCAAAAGCCCGCGCCGAACCAGAAGCAGTTCCTCGTGCGCAAGGCCTTCCCCAGCCGCGAGGCGGGCAAGCAGCAGATCCTTTGGATCAACCAGGTGACCTTCGACGGCACGCTCCTCCACGGCGTGGCCGATGACAAGACGGCCGCCGTCGGCGCCGGCATCCCGCTCGATGGCAAGGTCTCCTTCCCGCCTGCGGAAGTCTGCGACTGGATGTTCAACGAAGACGGCAAGGCCGTCGGCGGCTTCATGCTCCGCGCGCTGAAGAACAAGATGACCGAGGACGAGTGGGAGAAGATCACCGCGCAGATCACGTTCAAGGAGTGAGCGGCCCGCAACCGTAGCCGCCAACGGAAGGAGGCGGGCACTTTGAAAGCGGAGCGCGGATTGCGGAACGCGAGAAGGAAAATCAGCCCGCCTCCTTCCGTCGGCGGCTACTTGGTGCCGAAGAGCCCCAGCAGGTCCGCGACTTCCTCTGCCGTCAGCGTGTTCAGCAATCCGGGGGGCATCGTGCTCACGGCGGCCTTCTCCGTCTTCACCACGACGTTCTTGTAGAGGTTCGCCGTCTTCCCCGCGAGCGGGTCGGTGAGGATGGTGATGGTTGCGCTCGTCTCCTCCTTCACGAGCCCGCTCAGTTCGGCGGTGCCGCCTTTGCCGTCGAGCACGGTGAGCGTCACCATCGCGTATTGCTCGCTCACGACTTTGCTCGGGTCGGTGATGGATTCGAGGATGTCGTGCCGGCCGAAGCGCTGCGCGACGGCGGTGAGGTCCGGCCCCACGTTGCCGCCCGCGTCGCGGAAGAGATGGCACTGCGCGCATTGCGCCTGCGTGTAGAGTTCCTTGCCGCGCGCGAGGTCGGGCTGGCGGTCCTTCAGCCTGTCGAGCGCGGCTTCGAGTTCGGGCAAAGTCCACGCCTTTACAAAGGCGCGTGGCTTCAGCGCGGCGGCGGGAGTGGGCGCGGCGACGGGGCGCAGCCAGTCCGCGAGCGCGGCGCGGTCCGCCTCCGGCACGCGCGACGCGGCATCGGCGCGGATGGCCTCCACGAATTTCGCGAACGAATTCCCGCCCGTGTAGCGCGCGGCCTTTTCGTGGAACCAGCGGAAATACCGCACGCGCTGTTCGGGCGTCCACCCGTGCGCCCAGCGCAGGCAGAGCGCATACCAGATTTGCTCCTCCTGCGAAGGCGCGGCGTCCATGAGCGCGAGCGTCTTCTCGATCACCTGCCGGCCCAGTTCCGTCTGGAAAGGCGCGGGCTTGCGGCCGGGGAAAATGTCCGCGCCGGGGTTCGGCGCGGGGATGAGTGATCAGTCGGCTGCGCTTCACTGATTACTTTTGACTGATTACTGATCACTTTACCGCCTCCCGGCACCGGCGGCGCTTCCGAGGGAAGGGCATCGTTGTCCTTCGGTTTCGCGCTGGCGTTGTTCGCCGCAGCGCGCGCTTCCGATTGCGGACGCGCCGCGCCCTGCGCCTTCGCCGGAAGTGCGGAGTTCGGTTCGCCGAGTTCGGGATTCGAGAGCCAGACGAGGAGGGCGCAAAGCTCGCGGTTCAGCCGCCACGCGGGGTCATCCACGGGGAGCGACGGCGAGTGGAGCGCTGGCGTCCCCGCCGGCCAGGTCGCTCCGCGCGCAGCGCCACTTTCATGCGCGTTTGCATTCCGTGCGCCATTGGGAAGTGCGGCTTCGCCGTTTGGTGTCGTGGCCGCCGGGGACGGCAGCGCTCCACTCGCCGCCGCGCCCTTCGCCACGTTCGTTGCCGGGTAATGCGCCAGCAGTTCCTCCATCAGGGCCTTCACCCGTTCCTCCGAAGGCCGCCCCTGCCGCGCGAAGCTCAGTTCGAGGACGCGGAGTTTGAGGAGCTTCAAGTCGTCGGAGAGCGAGGCGAGGGGGAATTTGGTGAGTCTTGCGAGAATGGCCGCTTGATCTGTAGAGGCACCCACGCGGGCGAGCGCGAGCAATGAAGGAAGTGCGATAGCATCATCCGCTTCATTGAGGGCTTTGTTTCTGAACTCGGGGTAAAGGCCGGATTCCATCACCATTCTACCGGCAAGCCCCCGAGGTGTCCCGATGTCGCGGTTTGATGGCCACGAGTCTTGGAGGGCATAGTGGTCGCGAGTGGCAACGGACGCGGACCAAAGCATCATCTTGCGCACGTCTTCCCGATCGACGGCTTCATCGAAACCGCCTGAATGCTTTGGCTTTTCGCTGACGCCTTCCCGCGCCCCATCCGGGGCGCTTGCTTTTGCTGTCAGCGATCCGGTGGTTGCGCTCGCTTCGCTCGCTGCACCACCGGCTAACTTCCGCTGCGCCTCCGGCGCATTGTTGGCGGGCGGATAGTTTGCGGATGGATTGCTCGTTGACGGTGCGCTTGCGTTCGTCCCGGAGGGACGAAGGATATTAGCCGGTGGTGAAACCACCGGATTACCGGTGGAATCGCGATGCGCCCCGGAGGGGGCGCCGGAAACGTAGCTCACCCGATACAGCGCCGCCGCGGTGCCGCGGCCGCCGACGGTGAAGACCATCGAGCCGTCGTGCAGGAATTCCAGGTCCGTCACCGGCATGCCTTTTCCGCTGAGGAAGACTTCCACGTCGCCGTTCGCCTCGGCGTCCCGCGGGTAGGTATGGCTGGCGAGGTCGTTCCTCGCGGTGTAGCTCGCGCCTTTCTCGTGGAGGGTGACGGCGAGGATGCGGCCATATGTCCAGTCGTGGATGAAGAGCGCGCGGCGGTATTTTTCCGGCCAGCCCTTCGCCTCGGTGCCGAACTTCATGCCGGTGGGGCAGCCGACGCCGATGTCGGCCACGGCGGGGAGCGAGTCGGGGAAATACGCGGGCCATTTCGCGCTGCCTTCGCGGAAGCCGTATTCGCCGCCGGGGACGACGTGGAGGATGCGCGTGGGGCGATACCACGGGAGGCCGCGGTCCCACTCCATGTCGCTGTCGTAGGTGAAGAGCTCGCCGTCGGGGTTGAAGGCGATGTCGTAGGGATTGCGGAAGCCGCCGGCGAAGAGCTCCCACTTCGTGCCGTCGGCGTCGGTGCGATAGACGCAGCCGTAGGGGGCCTTGAGCTTGTCGAAGAAGGTGGCGACGGGATCCTTCAGCCGCGGGAGGAGGTCGTCCTCGCCCCAATGGCGATACGGGGAGTCGGGCGCGAGGCCGTCGAGGATGCCGGTGCTGTTGCCGTTGACGATGTAGAGCTTTTTGTCCGGCCCGAGGACGATGGCGTGGGCGCCGTGCTCGCCCGCGCCGCCGGGGATTGCCTTGAAAAGCGTGGCGGTGTCGAGGTTGCCGTCGCGCTTGCTGGAAGTGCAGCGGTAGATGCCGCGCCCCTGCGGCCCCATGCCGGAGACGTAGAGGGAGTCAAACGCCCAGAGCATGCCCATGGCGTCGCCGACGGGGACCTTCACCCTTTCCCACTTGATGATGTGCGGCTGAATATTGCCGGTGGGATTTTCGGTCATGACGATCGTCGTGCGCCACATGCCGCCCCACTTGTTGTCCTTGCCGAAGCCGCTCTCCGGGATCGCGCCCTGCGGCGAAATGTAGAGCCGCCCTTGGCCGTCCTGCGCCATGCAGATCCACGAGCCCTCGCGCGGCCCGGCTTCGCGCAGGAGTTCGACCTTGAACCCCGGCGGCACCTTGATCTGCTCCGGCGGCGTGACGGCGGCGCTGCAAACCGCGGCGGTGATGAGCAGGAGGGGGAGCATTCGCATGGCCCGCGCATACAGCGGCGGAATGCGGAGGGCGATTTGGAAATGTGGAGCGCTGGCGTCCCGCCGGCCATGCAACACAACGCGAAGCGCCACCTTCTCTGTCCGGCGTGCGAAGAAGAATGGTGCTTCGCAGATGAGCGTGGCCGGCGGGGACGCCAGCGCTCCACACTCGCGCTCCAATTCGGAAGTGGACGCCGCGCGCGCGACGCGGAACCTTCGCCGCCCTGTGAGCCTGCGAACCGCCGACTACGATTACACCCTGCCGGAAGAACTCATCGCGCGCTACCCTGCCGAGCGACGCGATGGTTCCCGCATGATGGTGCTGCACCGCGCCGAACAGCGCATCGAGCACCGGAAGTTCGCCGACTTCCCGTCGTATCTGGAAAGCGGCGATCTCGTCGTGCTGAACGACACGCGCGTGATCCCGGCACGGGCATTCTCGGACGACGGCAAGATCGAGCTGCTGTTCCTCGAGGGCAGGGCGCTTTCGCCGAAAGCGCCCCATTCCTCCGGCGAGAATCCCGGGGCCACAGCGGCCGATGCGTCGGCGTCCTCGGCGAGGACGCCCTACCTCTGGAAATGCCTCGTGAAGCCCGGGCGCAAGATGCGGCTCGGCGCGCTCGTGCATGTCGGCGGCGTGGCCGGCGTCGTGCGCGGCATCGAGCCGGAAGGCGAACGCATGATCGAATTCCTCGACGCGGTGGACCTGGACACGCACGGCGAAATCCCGCTCCCGCCGTACTTCGAGCGCAAGCCCGAGGCGTCGGACAACGTGCGCTACCAGACGGTCTTCGCGCGCGAGGCCGGAGCCGTGGCCGCGCCCACCGCGGGGCTGCACTTTACCCCGGAAATCCTCGCGCGTGTGCCGCACGCGTTCGTCACGCTGCACGTCGGCGTGGGCACATTCCGCTCCGTGCTCGTGGACGATCTCGCGGACCACCGGATGCACTCGGAGCGCTTCGCAGTGAGCGAGGAAACCGCCGCGGCCTGCAACGCCGCGAAACGCATCGTCGCCGTCGGCACCACGAGCGCGCGCGTGCTCGAAAGCATCGGTCGTCCCGTGCGCGCCGCCGCGGGAAGCACCGACATCTTCATCCGCCCGCCCTTCCAACCGCGCGCCGTGGACATGCTGCTGACGAACTTTCACCTCCCGCAAAGCACGCTGCTCATGCTCGTGTCCGCACTCGCCGGACGGGAGTTCATCCTGCGTGCCTACGAAGAGGCCATCCGCGAGCGCTACCGCTTCTACAGCTACGGCGACTGCATGCTGATCGTGTAGCGGAGATTCCGCAGATTCCGCAGATGGGCGCAGACTTTTGAGGCATCCCGTTTCCGAGGCTCTGCGAAAATCTGCGTAATCTGCGGATCACCCTCCCGCGCCTACGGCTGCTCTGCGCGCCGCTCGCGGAAGAACGCCTTGAGCATCTCCGCGCATTCCTTTTCGCGCACGCCGCCGGTGACTTCGCACTGGTGGTTCAGCTTCGGGTGCCGCAGCAGATCGACGACGCCTCCCGCGCCGCCGTCCTTTGCCGAGGGGCAGCCGAAAATCACCCGCCGCATCCGCACGTGCACGAGCGCGCCGGCGCACATCGGGCAGGGTTCCTTGGTCGCGTAGAGGTCGCATTCGCTCAGTCGCCAGTCGCCGATGGCGGCCTCGGCCTGCGTGATGGCGAGCATTTCCGCATGCGCCGTCGCGTCCTTCAGGGTCTCCACCTGATTGAAGGCGCGGGCGATGATCCGGCCATTGTGGACGACCACCGCGCCCACCGGCACCTCCTCGCGCTCCCACGCCCGATGCGCCTGCCGCAGGGCCTCGCCCATGAAGTATTGGTCGCTGTGCAGGTCGATGATTTCATCCATGTCGGAAGGCGGTCGGAGATTTCGGTTGCGTGCCGGTGCGGATCGGGTAAATACGCCGCCCCTTTTTGAACCCAACCGGGCTTATGTCGAACATCATCGAAAAAATCAACAAGTCGCAACTCAAGTCGGACCGTAACGGGTTCAATGTCGGCGATACCATCTGCGTCCACACCATCGTCAAGGAAGGCGACAAGGAGCGCATCCAGAAGTTTACCGGAGTCGTCATTGCCCGCCGCGGCACGGACATCAACGCCAGCTTCACCGTCCGCCGCATCAGTTACGGCGAGGGCGTGGAGCGCGTGTTCCCGTTGCATTCCCCGCGCATCTCGAAAATCGCGGTCGAAAACCAGGGCAGCGTGCGCCGTTCCAAGTTGAACTACCTCCGCAACCGCACCGGCAAGGCCGCGCTGGCTGTGAAGGACAAGGCGCGCGAAACGGCCGAGGTCGCGCCTGCCGCGGCCGCGTAAGCACCATCTACCATTTGCCATTCCCATGGCCTGCAACCTCGCGCGTGAAGCTGACCTTCGCTCGCGAGGTTTGCTTTTGGTGGCGGGAGTGGATGAGGCCGGCCGGGGTCCGCTCGCCGGGCCGGTGGTCGCCGCGGCGGTGATTTTGCCGGAGAAGTTTCGGCATCGGAAACTCAACGATTCCAAGCAACTCCCCGAGGCTGTGCGTGAGTCGATCTACGGCGAGCTCACTGGAAACGGCAAAATCTTTTGGGCGGTCGCCATCGTGGAGCACGATGAAATCGACCGCCTGAACATCCTCCGCGCCACTCACGAGGCCATGCGCCGGGCGGTCGCAAAGCTGACTCCGCAGCCGCAGCACGTGCTCATCGACGGGCTTCCCGTGCGCCCTTTTCCCGTGCCGCAGACCGCGCTCGTCGGGGGCGACGCGCTGAGCTTCAGCATCGCCGCGGCGAGCGTCATCGCGAAGGTCACGCGCGACCGGCTGATGGTAGAGATGTGCGCGAAATTCCCCGGCTACGATTTTGCCCGGCACAAGGGCTACGGCACGCCACAACACCTCGCAGCGCTCAAGCAACATGGGCCTTGTCCAATCCATCGCCGGTCTTTTCTCCCGGTTCGCCAGGCGGAACTCGCCCTCTGACCCGCGGCATTCGCTCGGCCGGCGCGGCGAACGGCTCGCGGAGCGCCATCTCCGCAGGCACGGCTGCAAGGTGCTCTACCGGAACTTCCGCGCAAAGGGCGGGGGAGAGGTGGACCTCGTGCTTCGCGACCTCGTGGAGAACACGCTCGTCTTTGCCGAGGTAAAAACGCGCACCAGCGAGGAGGCTGGACGCCCCGCCGACGCCGTGGATCGCGCGAAGGAGGAGCTTATCTCACGCGGCGCGCGCGCGTGGCTGCGGCTGCTCGACCGGCCCGAGGTGAACTTCCGATTCGACATCGTCGAGGTCGTCGTCGGCGACGGCGAGCCGCGCATCAATGTGATCAAAAGCGCATTCCTCCTGCCGGAGGAAAGGCACCGGTAAAATCGCGCTGGCGGATCGGTTCCGCCTTACAGCGGCTCGCCGGGCTTCTTCGGCTGTTCGCCTTTCTTCTCCTTTTCGAACGGCTTTCGTCCTTCGTTGAGCGCCCTCGATGCTTCTTCCACCGCACGGCGTGCGTGCTCCATCGCCTCCTCGGAACTGCGTTTCGCGTTCTCCAGTTGCTTGCGGAGATTCTCGATTTCGTCCTTCGGAAGCTTCGAATCCTCCAGGCCCCGCAGAAGTTTTTCGATCGGGCCCTTGAGCATCTGCTCGGGCGCTCCGCTGAACCACTCGCGTTTGTCCACGATCACGCCGGGATGCTTTTCCTTCAGTTGCTTGAGCTGTTCCTGGAAACGCTCGAGCCGGTTTTCCATTCCCGGCCCCGGCAGCATCGGAAAGCCGGGCATTCCCTTCAGCCACTGCGCCGGGTTGTTCTCCATCGGCTCGATTTCGTGTTCCACGAGCGTCACGCTCGCGTCCTTGCGCTCGCCTTTGCGCAGGTAGCCGAGCTTCACCGTGTCGCCGGGCTTCTTCATGGCGATCAATTTCCGGAGCTGCAGCGGCTCGAGGAGGATCTGGTCCTCGAAGCGCAGCAAAATGTCGTTCGGCTGCAGACCGGCCTTCGCCGCGGGGCTGTCCGGCGCGACATGGCTGACCACGATTCCCTCGCCCGGCGCGAGCGAGAGCTGCGCGCGGACGACGTCGTGCACGGGCTCCATCGCGATGCCGACCCACGGGCCCTTCTCGCGCTTCGCCTGCTCCTTGACCGGTTGCATTTTCCCGCCACCCGCCGCCTTCGCGCCGTCGCCTTCCTTGCCGAAGGTGAACGTGTTGTTCCCGTCGCCGAGCTTGAAGGTGCGCGTCTCCTTCTTGCCGTTGATGTCGATGGTCACGGTTGCGGTTCCATCGGCGGACGTGACGACGGATGACGATGAACTCGTCTTGCCCTGCTTGGCCGCGTCCTTCTTCTCCTCCGCCTTTTGGTCTTCGGCATGCACGACGGGGAGCGCGACGAGCAGCGCGGCGATGGTCTGGGTCAGGATTTTCGTTTTCATGATGTGGGGTTCGGTTGTTGAGGGTTCAGTAAAGTTCGAGAGCGACGGGGATGATGTCGCGCCGCGTCGTGGCCGTATGGAGCGCCGGGCCGTCGGAGCGCTCCCGCACCGTCTGATACTCGAGCCACTGCACGTCCATGATCCGGTAAGGCTGCTGGTTCGGAGCGACGACGATGCCGACCGGCTGCGCGCTCACGAGGTAATCCTGGCTCTCCACCGGCAGCGGCGAGCCCGCCGACGTGATGCCGTCCGCCCCGCCTTCGCGCACATCGGGCGTGCGGGTGCGCTCGAGCAAAAGGAACGTCGCGACGGCCACGCATGCGCTCGCCGCGACCGGCAGCAACCAGCGCAGCAGCCCCTCGCGCCATGCGGAATGCGTCGGCTGCGTTTCCTTGCGCGGACGCGCCGCGGAAAGCCGCGCCATGAGCGAGGGTTCCAGTTCCGCGGGCCGCATTTTGCGCAGCGCATCTTCGATGGGATCGATGTCACTCACAGCACGACTCCTTTCAAATTCTCCCGCAGCCCCTCGATCGCGTAGCGGTAGCGCGAGGCGGCCGTGTTCAGCGGGACTCCCGTGACTTCGGCGATTTCCTGGAAAGTGAGGCCGCCCCAGACCTTCAGGGTCACCACTTCGCGGTAGTTGGGTTGCAGCGAATTCACGGCTTCGGCGAGAATGCGTTGGGTTTCACGTTCCTCGATATCCGGCGATGCCCACTCCACGGCAGGCCCGCCGGCTTCCTCTTCGCGGACATGGCGCCGGTCACTGCTCCGCGCGAGATCGATCGCCCGTCGGCGGATGGTGGAAAAGACGAGCGCGTCCGAGGGCATGCCGCTTGCGCGCTGCCACGACTCGACGATGGCGTCCTGCATGATGTCTTCGGCATCCGACTCCGTGCGGGTCTGCTGCCGGGCATAAAGGAGAAAGCGGGCGCCATGATGGCGGAGCCAGTCGCGCCACGCGTCGGGAGAAGGTTCGTTTTGCACAGGGGAGCAGACATGTTGTCACTCGAAAGGGCGTCGCCGTTCGATTTTTTTGTCTCAAAAATCGCCAGCCCGGTTAAACGGGAGGGATGAAAGAAGAGAACATCCTCGTCGTCCGCCGCCCGCTGCTCGAAGAACTCGGCATGTTCCAGGGGCTGTGCTTCGAGGTGGACCGCTACCTGCCCGTGCTGCTGGCCCGGAAAAACAACTTCTTCACCGCGCGTGGCCCGGCGGAGACGAATCCCGATCTGAAGCAGATCATCCCCTACGTGCTGCTGGTTCACGGCGACTCGGTGTTTCACTACGTCCGCGGCAAAAAGGCCGGCGAGCAGCGCCTTGTTGCGAAGGGGAGCCTCGGCATCGGCGGGCACATGAACGATAGCGATGAGCATCTTCCCGGCATCCACAATCTCGATCGCGACCACTACAACGAAGCGGTTCGCCGTGAGGTCGAAGAGGAGGTCTTCATCGAAACGAAATACACCAACCACACCGTCGCGCTCCTGAACGACGACTCCAACGACGTCGGGAAGGTCCACCTCGGCGTGGTGCACATTTTCCGTCTGGAAAGTGACGCGGCGCGAAAGCGCGAAGCCGTCATCACGGAGTCGGGCTTCCTCACCATCCCGGAACTCCGCGCCCGCCGCGACGCGCTGGAGACGTGGTCGCAGCTATGCCTCGACGGTCTCGATCGCCTGCTCGCGGCCGCCCGCTAGCGGCTATCGCCGCGCCCCGGCGTCTTCACGGCCTGCAGCTCAGGTCGGCATCCACGCGGTCGTGGTCGATGTCCACGTCGAGATCAGCGGCCCTGAGAGCCGCGAGGCAGACGGCGACCGCCGCGGTCCGTGCTTCCTTGCCTCCGGTGCCCCCAAAGGACGCCCGCCAGCGTCCTTGCTTCTTCACCACGTTGAGCGCGCCATAACGCTCCGACGTCTTCTCGATGACCAGCCAGAGCGCAGCCGGGTCCGAGCAATACGAACGGTAGATATTCACCTCCCGGATCGCGGTCTGCGTCCAATCCACGTCGGGGAGGAATTGCTGGTAGTAGGGGTCGCTCACCGCTTCGCGCGCCTCGCGTTCGCTGACGAATAGAAAATTGCTGTGCGAATCCGCCCAATACACCTCCGGCACTTCGCCGGTCACATGGATTCCGACCAGGGTTTCCAAACCTGCAACCGTGTTCACCCGACGCGCAAAGGGTACTGAGCCACTGAACATGAGCGATTTCAACCGCATGCCGACGGGGAAGACAACACGCAATCTTCATCCCGGCATTGCCGCCCGTTCCGACGCCTGCCACTGTCGCGACCGATGAAAGCATTCCCCCTCTGCGCCATCGCCGCGCTCACGTCGTTTCTCACCTTCGCCGCCGAGTCGCCCCGCGTGCTGCCCGCGGCATCGCTTCCCGACGATATCCGCCTGCAGCCCCTCAAAGACCTCGACGGCTATTTCCCGTGGTCGCCGCCGGACTCGAAGGCCGTGTGGGAGAATCGCGCCGCGACGCTGAAGACCCAGATGCGCGTGGCCCTCGGCCTCTGGCCGGAGCCAACGCGCACGCCGCTGAACGCCGTCATCCACGGCAAGGTCGAACGCGACGGCTACACGGTGGAGAAAGTGTACTTCGAGCCGATGCCGGGCCTCTTCCACACGGGGAATCTCTACCGGCCCAAAGGCCAGCCGGGAAAACATCCCGCCGTCATCGTCACGCACGGGCACTGGCAGGACGCGCGCTTTTGGGAAAAGGCGGATGCCGCACTGAAGAAGGAAATCGAGGCCGGTCAGGAACGCTCGTTGATCGGCGGGCGCACAATTTTCCAATCCATGGGCGTGCAACTCGCGCGCATGGGCTGCGTCGCCTTCGTGAGCGACATGCTCGGCAACAGCGACTCGCAGCAGATCGCCGCGGCCATCGCGCACGGCTTCAAGGTTCAGCGGCCGGAGATGATCTCGCCGGAGCCCGGAAAATGGGGCCTCTTTTCGCCGCAGGCGGAGACGTACAGCCAGAACATCATGGGCATCCAGACGTGGAATAACGTCCGGTCGCTCGACTTCCTCACCGCGCTCGACGACGTGGACCCGAAGCGCCTCGCCGTGACCGGCGCGAGCGGCGGCGGCACGCAGTCCATGATCCTCGCCGCGCTCGATCCGCGCATCACCGTTTCGGTGCCGTGCGTGATGGTGAGCACCGCGATGCAGGGCGGCTGCACGTGCGAAAATGCGAGCCTGCTGCGTGTCGGCACCGGCAACATCGAGTTCGCCGCGCTCTTCGCGCCGAAGCCGATGGGCCTCACGACCGCGAAGGACTGGACGGTGAATCTCTCCACGAAGGGCTTCCCCGACCTCGCGCAGCACTGGAAAAACCTGGGCGCGCCGGACAGCGTGAAGCTCTTCGACCACCCGGATCATCCGCACAACTACAACCTCGTCACGCGCGAGCACATCTACGATTTCCTCAACACGCACTTCCGCCTCGGCCTCGCCGGCGAGTGGCTGAAGGAGCGCGACTACGAGCCGCTCACGCGCGACCAGCTCACCGTATGGGACGCACAGCATCCCGCGCCCGCCGCCGGCCCGGACTTCGAGAAAAAGCTGCTGAAGTGGTCGAAGGAAGACACCGACAAGAACCTCGCCGCCGGTTTTGAAAAGATCGCGCGGCCGGCTCTTGAGGCAATCGTCGCCCGACCGCTCGCCGGCGAGAAGGCCGCGATGGATCGATCGACGTTCAAAAAGGAGGACCGTGGCGACTGGTTGCTCATGCGCGGCGTCGTGACCAATGAGGCCCGTCACGAGGCGGTGCCGTGCGTCTTTTTCCACCCGAAGAAATGGAACGGGCGCACCGTGATCTGGCTGACGGAAAAAGGTAAGGCGCCGCTGCTCGACGGCAGCCAGCCGAACGCCGACGTGGCGCGCCTGCTCGCAGCCGGCGTGAGCGTCATCGCGGCCGACCTTTTCATGCAGGGTGAGTTTCTTTCCGACGGCCAGTCCGACATGCCGGTCCGCAAGGTGAAAAACCCGCGTGAAGCCGCGGCGTTCACGTTCGGCTACAATCACTCGCTCTTCGTCCAGCGCGTCCACGACGTGCTCACGCTGCTCGCGTTCGCCCGCGACCACGAACACCGCTCGTCGGGCGTCGTGCTCGTCGCGCTCGACAAGACCGCCGCCATCGCCGCCGCCGCGCGCGCGCTGTCCGACGGCTACGTGAGCAAGGCCGTGCTCGATGCGAAGGGCGTGCGGTTGCTCGACGCCGCGAGCATCTACAGCCCCTGGTTCCAGCCGGGGGCCGCGACGTTTGGCGATGTCACCGGCCTGCTGAAACTCGGAAAGGGCGCACTTTGGAAGAGCGGCGATCCCGCGTCGAAGTCGCAGACGCACGTCGAGGCCGCGATCGCCGAGTAGCGGGAGATTATTTCCGAGCCGCGGCTGGTGCGCGGCGCGAACGCCAGACCGCGAGCGCGAGAAGGAACAGCGCGCACACCAGCAGCGGCGTGAGAAGCGATCCGGTGAAGAACGGCTTCTTTGCGGGCGTCCAAAAATCCGCCGTGAACAGCACCGCTGCCTCCGCGTCCTTTCCGCTCACGACCCTGACTGTGTAAAAGGTTCCCGGCTTGAGCCCGCGCAGCTCGGCGACCACGCGCTCGGCGGAGGGAGCGATGCTCACGTTCGGGAGCGGCGACCATCCGACTTGCAGCGTGTCGCCTTCGGCGAAGGACAGCACCCGTTCCTCGACACGCACGTTGTCCGCTGGGCCGAGAGCGAGCGGCCAGTCGAGCGATGCGGAATTCATCCCGATGTTGCGGGCCAGCTTTCCCAGCCCGTTCGGAACCTCGCGCGCATCCGTCGGGATCTCGGGCACCGTGGTGTCGCGAGCGTCGTTGTCCGGAGCGGCCGCTGGTTCCTCCTTTTCAACCTGCGTCTCGGGCGCGCTTGCTTTCGTCTGCACCGCGAGCGCCTCGGCGATCTCCGCCTTCACCGCCACGACTGCGGAACCTCCGTCGCCCGTCGCCTTCAGGCTCGAGCGGAAAGTGCCCGGCCCGGAATCGCGCACGAGGATTGGAATTTCCACGCGACCGCGCGCGGGCGCCGTTGCGACACGCGCCTCCAACGCAAAGGGACGGCCGACGTCCAGGCGAACGGTCACCGGTTCGCCGCCTGCATTTTCGAGGATTGCGAGGCCGCTTGCCTCGAGGCCTTTGTCGCTCCCGGTGATGTTCACTTCCGGCGCAGTGAATTTCAGGATGGGACCCACGGCGACTGCGCGCACGGGGACCGTCGCCTTCCATTCCTTGCTGCTCAGCTTAACGACGTCGTCAAAGGCAGCGGCGTCGACGGCGTCGGCGAAGACAGGCACCGCGGAACTGCCACGCGCGGGGACTTTCACGACGCGATCCGTCAGCAGGCGCGCGCCGGCATCCACCGTGACGGTCGCATCTTCCTCCGAATGATTCGCAATCTTCAGCACGCCCATCCGCGTCTGGCTGCCCGGCTGAGCGGTGAGTTTGAGTTGTGTCGGTGTCGCCGCGAGCCGCACCTCCGCGGAGGCGCGGAGCGGGATGAGCTTTCGCTGGGGGCCGCTGATCACCGCCTCACCGGTCCGGATGCCGGGCTCGGCTGGCGTGAAGACGATCTTGAATGTCGTGCGCTGTCCCGCGCCGAGGCGGAAAATTTTCAGCCCCTCGATGCTCCATGGTTCCGGCACAGCCACGTCGCCTTCGATCACTCCGCCGCCTTGGTTCGCGAGTTCCATCTCCACCGTGCTGCGCTGCCCGGGAAAGACCGGCGGAAATTCCAGATCGAGCGGCGCCTTCAGTTTCGCCGGCATCACCACCGGCTCCACGAAGCGAATCGTGATCAGGCCCGGGGCCGAGACGCCCTCGGAGCTGCGCGCCGCGTATGCAAATCGATCCGTATCGGCGGTGCCGCGTGCGGAGGAAATGTAGGTCACCGTCGCCGCGTTCAGCCCGGTGTTTTTCACCGCGGAGAGGCGTCCGTGCGCGGGTGGGGTGCGGATGAGAAACTCGAGCGTCTCGCCGCGTGCGCCGTAGATGGCGAGCGGCACGGCGATTTGTTCCCCGCGCCTCATCTCGATGGTCTGCGGGACCACCGGCGGCGGCGCCGCGCCTGCGCGGTCGCGACGGGCCTGTGCCGTGGCGAACGGAGCCAGCATGAGGGCCAGCATCGCGGTGATGAGTGCTTGGATGGACACGGTGAACGGGCGGGCCTGCTTATAGGCACGTGCCGGGACCGTGGCAACGCGGCTCATCGATTTCTGTCATTGCGGCGCGGAGAAACCGTTCCATACAAACACCGCAGCATGTTTCCGACGTTCCGCCCCATCCTCGCAGCCGCCGTGTGCATGCTCGCAGTCCCGCGGGGCGTCGCCGTGCCCGCGGAGGACTCCGGCAAGCCGCCTGCGAAGACCCCGGCCGATATGATCCGGAAACAGGACCCGCCGCGTGTAGTCCCGGAATTGCTCGCAGCGGCGACGCCGGAAAAGACGCGGATCGTCGTCAACCTCGCCACCCAGCGGGCCATGTTGATGAACGGCGAGAAGGTGTGCATCGACACGCCCATCTCCTCGGGAAAACGCGGCGGTCCCACGCCGGTGGGGACTTTCTCGGTGCTGGAAAAAGTGAAGGGCATGCAGTCCGCATACTACGGCAGCTTCGTGGACAAGCTCGGGCGCACCGTCCGCTCGGGCGTGAGCATGAGGCTCGATGTCGCGCCGGCGGGCACGCGCTTTGTCGCCGAGCCGATGACGCATTTCTGCCGGTTCACGGTCGCTGGCTTCGGCATCCACGGCGGCATCCTGCCCGGTTATCCGGCGGCGCACGGTTCCATCCGAGTCCCGAAGGAGATCGCCCCGCTCATCTTCGAGAAGGTGCGCGCCGGCACGCCCATCGAGATCCGCGCGGAGTAGGTCAGGCCTTCACGCCCGTCGCGAGCAGCGTCTGAAGGTGCGGCGGCTGCGGCTCGCGCGCGACGGTCATGACTTCGATCCCGCCGAAGCCCGCCTTCTCCAGCCAGCCATGCAGATCCGCCTCGCCGAAGCCGAGCCAGCGGTCCGCGTAAAGTTCCCGCGCTTCCTCGAACTGATGCTGCAGCAGGTCGAGCACGACGATGCGCCCGCCCTTCCTCAGCACCTTGTGAGCGGCGGCGATCGCAGCCTGCGGATGCTCGGCGTGGTGCAGCGCCTGGCTCAGCAGCACGAGATCCACGCTGTCAGGATCGATGGGCGGCTGCTCGATGTCGCCGAGCCGGAATTCGAGATTTTGCAGGCCGTGTTCCTTCGCGAGCTTCACGCCGAATTCCACCATCTTCTCGCTGTTGTCCACGGCGATCACCTTCTGCACGCGCTTCGCGAGGAGCTGCGAAAGCGCGCCTTCGCCCGCGCCGAGGTCCGCGGCGATCGTCGAGGGCGGCACGAGAAGGAAAAGGAAGTGCGCCACGGCCTCCCACGTCCGCCCCGGGCAGTGCGTGCGGCCAAACTTTCCGGCCAGCTTGTTGAAGTATTCCCGCGTGCGGTCGTTGCGCTTCTGCACCGCGACCTTGAGCGCCGTGCGGTCGTGCTCAGCCTCCGTGATCTCGCGCCGCGCGGCGGTCAGGATCGGATCGAGGTCGGGCATCGCCTCGCGGCCGATCAGCGCGTAGTAGATGTTTTTTCCCGAGCGCCGGTCGCGCACGAGGCCCGCCTGCCGGAGCTGCGCGAGATGGTTGGAAATCCGCGACTGGCCCATGCCGAGAATCTCCTGCAGCTCGACGACCGACAGCTCCTCTTCGCCGAGCAGCAGCAGCAGCCGCAGCCGCGTGGCGTCGGCGAGGAGCGCGAGACTTTCGACGAGCGACGGCACGCGGGTTATTCCTCCACGCGGTAAAGCGCCGACTTGGTGCGCAGGAACATCGCCTTGCCGCTCACAGCGGGTGCGGCCATGAAGCCGTCATCAAATTTTCCACCGCCGAGCTTTTTGAACTCGGGTGCCGCGGCGAGCACCGTCACGGTGCCGTTTTCGCTGAAAAAGTAGAGCCGTCCCGCCGTGAGCAATGGCGACGCCGAGTAGTCGCCGCCGACGCGCTCGCTCCACTTCACCTCGCCGGTCTTTGCCTCGATGCACGACGCGATGCCCTTGTCGTCCACGGCATACAGGTACTCGCCGTCGAGCAGCAGCGACGGCTTGCTCGGCGCGATCTTCGCAGCGCGCCACGCGACGGACGATTCGTCGAGCGCCCCGCTGCCGCCGAGCTTCACTGCGACGATCTGGTTCCTTTTCCCAAAGCCCGGCGTGATGAACCACATCCCATGGCCGACCACCGGCCTCGAGCCGGAGCTGTGCGCTCCGGCCTCCTCGAAGCGGAACACTTCCTTGCCGGTCATCGGTTCATAGCCGTAATGCGCCTTCGCGCCGCTGGAGAGCAGCAGCGGCTTGCCCTGCCACTCGATCACCTGCGGCGTCGCGTAAGCCTTCCGCCAGTCGCCGTCCGCCTGCACTTTCCCGTCGGGCTCGATGTCCTTGTAGTCCACCGAGCGCTTCACATTCCACACGGTTTTGCCGGTGTTTTTGTCGAGCGCGACGACGAACTGGTGATCGCTGCCGTCGAAATGATTAAAGAGCAACCCGTTCCAGATCACCGGCGAACTCCCCGACCCGCGGAAGTGATTGCACACGAAATCACGCCGCTCCCACAGCACCGCGCACGTCTTCGTGTCGAGGCAGGCGAGGCCGGGCGATCCGTAGCTCACGTAGATGCGCCCTTCCTCGATGACCGGAGTCGGCGACGCGTAGCTGTTGAACTTATGGCAAAACTGCGGCGTCTCGACGCGGAAGAGCACCTTGTCGTGCAGCACCTTCCCGGTCGTCTTGTCGAACGCCATGACTCCGAGTTCCTTGCCGTCCTCGGTCGCGGTCGTGAGCCACACTTCATTCCCCCAGATGACCGGCGAAGACCACGCCTTGCCATGCGTCGCAGCCTTCCACTTCACATTGACGCCCTCGCCCATCTCGACGGGCAGCGATTTTGCATCCGAGCGGCCGTCGCCGTTCGGCCCGCGGAACTGCGGCCAGTTTTCCTCGGCATGGAGGGTGAAAGTGAAGAGCGCGGCGGCGAGGAGGAGAGTCTTGGAGGTCATGGAAACGCCGGAATTAACCATGCGCGTGCGCATTGGCGAGCCGATCCTTTTTGTGCCCCCTTGCCAGCCCACGTCCGCGCCGCAGCGCGCCGTTGACCTCACCGCGTGAGCCACACATTCTCTGCAGACCATGAAACTCATCAGGCTCACCGCGGTCGCCCTTTCATTCCTTCTCACGTCTTTCCTGCCACACGCCGGGGCAGGCACGATCGATCTTCCGCAATACGGATTCGAGATCGAGGCGCTGGACGGCGAACCCGGCGGAGCGACGACGACGGCGATCCTGATGTTTCTTCCGGTCAGCGAGGGCTTCGCGCCGAACATCAACGTGAACATCCAGCCGTATAAGGGGACCATCAAGGAATACGCGGCGCTCTCGAAGGGACAGTTTGTCGAGATGAAGTGGAAAATCCTTTCCGAGGAGCAAAAGAGCGAGGACGAATGGCGTGCTGAATACGCTGCCACCACCAAAAGCGGCGACCTTCACTTTTACGCTCGCGCACTGAAGAAAGGGGATCGCGTGTATCTGGTCACCGCCACGGCGAAGGAGTCGCAGTGGGCTGCACTGCAGGCGAAGCTGCGCAAGCACGTGGACAGCCTGAAGCTCAAGTAGGCGTCAGGCCGGCCCGGGCTATTTGCGGTTCCACAGGCCTTGGAATTCGGCCTCCGGGATGCTCCTCACGCTGCCGTCGTTGAATCCGACGGCGCGCTTGCGGTCCGGCGATGCCACCGGCGCGGCGACGAGCACCTCGCTGCCCGGGGATCCCTCGGAGAGCGAACTGCGGTAAAGCCACGGCGTGCGTTGTTTCGTTCGGGGATCGGTGAACTCCAGGATCTGACTGCTCCCGATGTAGGTTGGGGCGAGCGCCGAGAGAGCCGGGGGATATTTTCCGTCATTGTCCGCGGCATACATCCTCAGGCCGAGTTGCACCTGTTTCAGAGTGTTGAGTTCGCTGGCCTCCACCGCCTTCAGCCGGACCTTCGAAACGGCGGGCAGCGCAAATGCCGCCAGCACGGCGACCGTGGAGACCGCGGTCATCGTCGAGGAGCCCGCGGGGATGGAGGTGTTCGAGAGCGCGAAGATGCCGTCGGGCTGGTTTGCGATCACCATCGCCTGTCCGCGGCTGAGGAGCGGTTTCACCCAACCGAAAAATTTCCCCGCCAACGCCGCGTCCGCCGCCGATGTGCTCGCGGTCTGTGCGGACTTCGCGATGAGGTCGCTGATGGTCTGCAGCAGGCGCGATGAGGCGTAGATGCAGGTGTTGCCGTCGCTCGGGAGGTCGCGCCACGCCTGTGTGAAGTCCGCGCCCTGGGTGATTTTTTCCGTGCCCGCCACGACCGAGTCGAAGAGCGCGGGGCGCGTGGCGATGAGGATGCGGTCGGCCTTCGGGTCAAAGCGCACGACGGGCTGGTAGTCCATCGGCGGAGGTCCGGCGGGGCCCGTAAAGCGAATCGTGAGCACGCCGCCTTCTTCGGTGACCTTCACCGGGCCGCCGGGCTGCGAGAGCATCGGCATGAACTGCGGCTTCAGCGCCTCGACGAGCCAGCCGAGGCGGTCGATCGCGATCACGCCGTCCATGCCCGGCATCGGCGGCGCATCGGGCGACGGCTGGAATTTCTGCGTCGGATCGAGCCGGAGGAAAATGCCGATGTGGGCGTCGAGCTTCTCGATGATCTGCCTGCCGCTGAGCCCGAGCGGCGGGACTGGCTGCGACATTTGCCGCTCCACCTGCGCGCGCTCCGCGGGCGGAATCATCGCGAGGATTTTGGGCATCGCCTCTCGCGCGAAATCCTTCAGGTAGAGCGGAAACTCCAGCGCGAGGTCCGTGTCCTTTGGTGCGATGTCGAGGAGCATGAGTTTCGCCGCAGGCCCGCCGCCCAACGTGAGCAGGCCCTTCCTGCCCTGCGGCATGTAGGCGAAGCTGCGCGAGTGAAACGAACCATCGGCGCGTGCGCGCGAGCTCGATCCCGTGGCGGCGACCGAATCGACGCCGAGGAGGCTGAACAGCTCCGCAAAGGTGAAGCCGGCCGGGATGTCTTTGCGCTCGGAGGCCGGGAGAGCCTTGATGATTTCATCCAAAAATGCCGCGAGTGCCGGCGCGCCGCCGGTCTCCGAGTATTCGAAGGAGCGCCCGCCGAGTTCCAGTCGCGATGCGACTGCGCGGAACGAAGGCGAAGCGCCTTCGCCGATGAGCGCGATGGAATTTCCCGTCGCGCCTGGGTTCACCGTGGGCGGCGAGCCGGCCGAGGTTCCGGCACCGGGTTTGTTGCACTGCGTGAAAGTCAGTGCCGCGAGACCGACGAACGCCAAGGCGAACCGCTTGGGATGGAAGGGGAGTTTCATGCGCGGGAGTCCATTCCCGCGGCGCGGCTAAGACAATCCGGAAATCATCGTCCGCTCCGAACGGGACGCATTGCCGATGACGGGCGAGGGAGTCCGGATTTCCTGCGGATTCCGCAAGCCGCTCGCGGGTTTCCGATCAGTGCTTCGGTCCGGCGGCTTCGGCGGGCAGGTCGCCTTCGCCGAGGCGGCGCTGGAAGAGCTCGATGGCGAGGCCGTAGCACTGGCGGGCGAGCGCGGGATTGTAGCGCGGCCCCTCGTCGCGGAGAAATGCGTGCGCACCGTTCACCTCGAAGGTCTGGTGATTGGCGCCACCTTCCTCGAGTGCGCGGCGAATCTGCATCCGGCCCTCGAAGGGAATGTGCGGGTCCTGCCTGCCCCAGACCATGAGGAGCTCGGCCTTGATGTCGCCGCGCCGGGCGCGCTCGAGCGTGTCGTCGGCCATGCCTTCGCCGAGGCCGCGCTTGTGGGTTTCGATCTTGTGAATGTCCGTCGCGTAAAAACACACGCCCGCGCGGATGTCGGGGCTGAAGCAGTTCCGGAAATTGAGATGGCCGCCGATGCAGAGACCCATGGAGCCGAGGCGCCCGGTGCTGTTCGGGTGCGTTTTCAAAAACTCGCGGAGCGCCGCGAGGTCCGCGTCGTAGGCCGCGATCGGCTTGTCCTGCTTGCACCAGTTGCCGCGGTCGGCGCCGGCGCTGTCATAGCCGAGCACCGTGCCGGCGGGTTCGTATTCATGGAAGATTTCCGGCGCTGCGACGATGAAGCCGTGGCCCGCGAGCATCGCAGCCGTGCGGCGGATGGGGCCGGTGACCTGGAAGATTTCCGAGAAGAGCGAGATGGCGGGATATTTCCCCGGAGCCGCGGGTCGGAAGATGTGCGCGCGCATCGGCCCGCCCGGCGTGGCGATGTCAGCGAACTCGTGATCAATGATGGTCATTTGCGCGCGGGTGATAGCGGCTGCGCGGCCTGCCCGCAAGCGCAGCTATTTTTTCCGCTTCGCAGCCTCGGGGATGATGAGCGTCATGCCGGGCTTGATGATGTCCTTTCCGCCGAGCTGGTTGAAGTTCGCGTCCTTGATCTGGGACGAGTTCGCGCGATTGCGGTAGTACTTGAACGAGATGGAGGCGAGCGTGTCGCCCTTCGCCACGAGATGCGTGCGGGCGCCGGGAGGCATTTTGTCCGTGCCGCCCGGGATCGGTGCGTTGGGCGGGGGAGGGGGCTTCAGGGCGTGAAGTTCGGCGAGGTCCTTGCGCAGGCGTTCGTTCTCGTTGCGCAGGCGCGCGGCCTCGGCGGTCGTCATCAGGCCGCCGTCCTTGAGCGTGAGATGAAGGCGTTTCTCGCAATCGGTCTTGGCCGTCTTCGCTTCCTTCGAGCGTCCGCCCGTGGGGACGAGTTCGAGGTAGCGCTCGTAATGGTGAATCGCGGAGAGCGGCACCTTCAGCTTGTCGTCGTAGAGGACGCCGAGCTTGTAGTGGACCTCCGCGGTTTTCGCGGTGCCGTCGAGCGCGCCCTCGTATGCGCGCACGGCTTCGCGGTAGGCGCCGAGCTTCGCGCGCTTGTCGCCGAGGTCCACGGCCTCGCGGCCGGTATCCGGTCTTTCACAGCCCGCCAGCAGCAGCACCGCCATCGCATAGGCCGCGAGTCTCATAGCGCGGAATCGCGGAGCTTTGCCTTGTGAAGCGCCTCGACGACCGCGTTTACCACCTTCACGCGGGTGTGCCACTTGTAGTTCGCGCCGATCACATTCCACGGCGCACGCTCGGTGGAGGTCTTGAAAAGCATGTCCTGCGCGGCCTCGATGTTCTCCTTCCAATGCCGGCGGTTGCGCCAGTCCTCGTCGCTGATCTTCCAGTGCTTGTACGGGTCGGCCTCGCGGGCCTTGAAGCGCACGAGCTGCTCGTCCTTCGTGATGAAGAGGAAGAGCTTGATGATGATCGTGCCGTCGTCGAGGAGCTGGCGCTCAAATTCGTTGATCTCCCGGTACGCACGTTTCCATTCCGCGGGGCTGCAGAAACCCTCGACCCGCTCCACCAGCACGCGCCCGTACCACGAGCGATCGAACACGACCATCCGCCCGTACTGCGGAAGGCGCGACCAGAACCGCCAGAGGTAGTGCCGCTCGTTCTCGTCACTCGATGGCTTCACCGTCGAGTGGACACGCACCAGTCGCGGATCGAGCCGTTCGACGAGCCGCTTGATGGCTCCGCCCTTCCCCGCCGCGTCCGGGCCTTCCATCACCACGATCACGTTGTTCTTCGTTTCCGTGAGCCGGCGCTGCCACGTCAGCAGCTCGAGCTGCGCCTCGCGGAGGTCGTGCTTGTATGCCTTGGCGGACACTTCCTCGTGGACGAGGTCGTCGAGCGAACGCCCCTTCCTCAGTCCGACGGGGTCGCGCAGTTTCATGGACGAATGATCGGACGGCATCCGCGCGCTTTACCACGGCGGCGTCCCGCGCTGCAAGCAGAGCGCCCGCTTTCGAGGAAAGGCGATGTCACATTGCCGGGCTTGCTGGCCATTGCCAGCGCTGGCAGCCTTGGAAAACACGGCGGCCACGCGCACGAGCCATGACTGATTTTCCACCCGACATATTCCTGAATCGCGAGCTGAGCTGGCTGGAGTTCAACCAGCGCGTGCTGGCCGAGGCGCACAACCCCGCGAACCCGCTCCTCGAGCGCATCAAATTCTTCTGCATCGTCAGCTCGAACCTCGATGAATTTTTCGAGGTGCGCGTGGCCGGCCTCAAGCAGCAGATGGAGAGCGACGTGGCCCAGCCGAGCATGGATGGGAAAACCGCGGCTGAAATCCTCCGGCTGGTGACGCGGCGCGTCCGCCGCATGGTCGAGGATCAATACCGGCTCTGGCGCGGCGAACTGCGCCCGCAGCTCGCGAAGACGGGCATCAGTTTCCTCGAATACAGCGAGCTCAAGGAGTCCGACCGCAAGTGGCTGGACGAGTACTACCGCGTGCAGGTCCGCCCGGTGCTCACGCCGCTCGCCGTGGACCCGGCGCACCCCTTCCCGCACATCCTGAACAAGTCGCTGAACATCGGCGTGAGCCTCGACATCGAGCAGGACGGCGAGACCGTCTCGCGCCTCGCGGTGGTGCAGGTGCCGCGCGTGCTGCCGCGCCTCGTGCGCCTGCCGCGCGAAAACGGGAAGATGGATTTCGTCTTCCTCGCCACGCTCATCGGCCACTACCTCGGCGACCTTTTTCCCGGCACGAAAATCCGCGGCCAGTGGTGCTTCCGCGTCACGCGCAACAGCGAGCTCTACGTGGACGAGATCGACGCGGGCAACCTGCTCAAGGCCGTCGAAGAGGAATTGCGCAACCGCCGCCGCGGCGAGGCCGTGCGGCTCGAGGTGGACGAGAGCTGCCCGCAGCCCATCTGGCAGCTGCTGCTCGATAATTTCGGCCTCACCGACGACGACCTTTACATCATCGACGGCCCGGTGAATCCCACGCGGCTGATGGCCATCTACGAGGCCGCCCATTCGCCGGAGATGCGCGACGCGCCCTTCATCGCGCCCATCGCCACCGCGGTCCGCGACCGCGCCTCGCTCTTCTCCACGATCCGCCGGCGCGACGTGCTCATCCACAGTCCGTACGAGAGCTTCAATACCGTCGTGGATTTTCTCGAGCAGGCCGCGCGCGATCCCGCCGTCCTAGCGATCAAGCAGACGCTCTACCGCACCGGCGGCGACGCGCGCATCGTCGGCGCGCTCATGCACGCCGCCGAGAGCGGCAAGCAGGTCACGGCCGTCACGGAGCTGAAGGCGCGGTTCGACGAGGCGAACAACATCGAGTGGGCGAGGCGCCTCGAGGCAGCGGGCGTCCACGTCGTGTACGGGCTCGTCGGCCACAAGGTTCACGGGAAGATGACGCTCGTCGTGCGCAAGGACGATGATCGCCTGCGCCGCTACATCCACATCGCGACGGGCAACTATAACCCGACGACCGCGCGCCTTTACACCGACCTCAGCCTGCTCACCGCCTCGCCCGAAATCGGCGAGGACGCGACGAACCTCTTCAACCTGCTCACTGGCTACGGCCGTTTCCAGCCGATGGCAAAGCTGCTCGTCGCGCCGTTCGATTTGCTCCCGCGCGTCCTCGCACTCATCCAGCGCGAGGCGGAAAATGCGCAGCGCAAGAAGCCCGCGCGCATCATCGCGAAGATGAATTCGCTCAGCGACGCCAAGACCATCGAGGCGCTCTACCGCGCCTCGCAGGCGGGCGTGAAGATCGACTTGATCATCCGCGGCATCTGCTGCCTACGGCCGGGCGTGCCGGGCCTCAGCGAGAACATCACCGTGCGCAGCATCGTCGGCCGCTACCTCGAGCACTCGCGCGTCTTCTGTTTTGAAAATGCCGGCAAGCCCGAGGTCTTCATCGGCAGCGGCGACTGGATGTCGCGGAACTTCTACAACCGTGTCGAGCTCGTCGTTCCCGTCGAGGACGAGGCGTTGCGCGGACGCATCATGACCGAAATCCTCGGGCGCCAGCTTGCCGACAACACCAAGGCGTGGCTGCTCGAACCCGAGGGCGGCTACGCGCCGGTCCCGCGTGCCGAAGGCGATCCGAAGCGCGACAGCCAGGCGGAATTCATGGCGCTGGCGCTCGGTGAAGTGCGCCCAAACCGGCGCAAGCCGCGCATCGTCCGACCGAAGCTCAAGCCGCGGCCCCGCCCGCGCTAGGCACGCCGCTCACGTCTGCCGCACGGCCGTCGCGGCGAGCGACGGCTGGAATCTCACGCAGCGCTCCAGCGCCCGTTCGATGTCCCGCGGGCGTTCGGCGAAAAGTTTTTCCGCCGCCTTGAAGATTGCCGCCGTGAGCGCCCGCTCCTTTTTCGCGATGCGTTTCCCCATTCGCGAGTCGCGGGATTTCTTCGCCTCGGCATGGAGCATCCGGAGATCATTCAGCTTTCCGAGCCTGTTGCCCAGTCGCTCAGCCGCGCGCCGGCGCGCCTTCATGCCGTCGAGCGGCTGCAAGGCCTGCGACTGGTAAAACAGATCCTTCACCGGCCGCCGCCACTTGTGAAAGGCCCCGCTGGCGGGCTTGCGCTCGCACGCCTTCATCGCCTTTCGTCCCGCCCGGTAGCTCCTCAGATAGCCGGCGAAGACTTCGGGCCACGAAAGCCCGTCGAGCCCGAGCTTCGACACCATCCGGACCAGCCGGGTGGCATTCCGTTTCGCCGCCTTGTTTCTCGCAATTTCCGCCGGCGTCACTTTGCCATTGGGCGCGGCACCGCTCCGCCCGGCCAGCTTTGCACGCAACGTTGCGATCACTTCCGCGTCGCGCTGATCGGAGAACGCGTCCTTCAGCGCGCCCGCGAGGGCATCGACTCCCTTCCGCGCGGGCTTCGGGAGACGCGGCTTCACCAGCAGCAGGAGCGCGCGCAGATTTTTCATCCGCGTCCGTACCGAATGGATGGCCCGTCCCGGCCGCGCCGCCACTCTCTCGAGCTCACGCCGCGTCTCCTCGGCCAGGTGAATCAGCACGAGGCCGAATCGCCGGGAAAGCAACGGACCGCTGGTCGGGCGCTCCTTCATCGCGCGCATCGTCACCGGTCTGGTGCGCCCGTCAACTTTCATCCGCACCCTGCCGCCCGATGTCACGCGTCCGCCCCTGAACTGTCGCTAAACCGTCACATTTCCCATCCGCTCACGGCGCCGCGATCAGCACGCGACGGCGATCGCCTCGCTCGCCAGCATCACGGGGATTCCGCCGCGGATGGGGTAAAACCACGCTCCATTTTCACTGAGCAGCCCGTCCTCGAACGGCTCCGCCGGCTCGCCGCCGTGCGTGCGAAGTGCGTCGGATTGCTGGCGCTCATGCAACAACCGAACGACGTTTTCCGGCGCGGCCTTCATCGTCTGCGCGGAGATCGGACAGCGCAGCAGCTCGATGGGAAAGCTCATCGCCGCTCAGTATTTCGCCAGCGTCGGGTCGATGCGGTCAGACCAGTCGAGCAATCCGCCGGCGACATTCCACACGCGCGTGAATCCCGCTTCGTTGAACATCTTCACCGCGTGCGCGCTCCGAGCGCCGTTTTTGCAGATGAGGATCACATCCTCCGCGCTGTCGAATTCGCTCATGCGCGCCGGGAGCTTCGCCATCGGGATGAGCTCGCTCTTTTCCAACCTGCAGATGTCCCACTCGAACGGCTCGCGCACGTCGATGAACCGGAATTTGCCGCCGCCTTCGAGCCGCGCCTTCAGTTCCTCGACGGTGACGTGCGGCACGAGCGCATCCTCCTCCTCGC
The DNA here is from genome assembly GCA_963769025.1 of uncultured Verrucomicrobiae bacterium. Lineage (GTDB taxonomy): Bacteria > Verrucomicrobiota > Verrucomicrobiia > Chthoniobacterales > Chthoniobacteraceae > SXWH01. The sequence continues at coordinate 199,626 of CAVYKI010000012.1, read as the reverse complement.
GCTTCTTCTGCTGCGGGATGCCGCAGAACTGATCGTAGTCGATGAGATCCGTGACAGTCGGGTTCGGCCCGCAGACCGGGCACTTCGGATCCTTGCGCAGTTTGAACTCGCGGAACTTCATCCCGAGCGCGTCGAAATTCATCAGCCGTCCGATGAGCGTCTCGCCGACGCCGCAGATCAGCTTCACCGCCTCGACGGCCTGGATGACGCCGATGATCCCCGGCAGCACGCCGAGCACCCCGCCTTCCGCGCAAGTCGGCACCATGCCCGGCGGCGGCGGCTCGGGAAACATGCAGCGGTAGCACGGGCCGCCGAGGTGCGGCGCGAACACCGTCGCCTGCCCGTCGAAGCGGAAGATGCTGCCGTACACGTTCGCCTTTTTCGTGAAGACGCAGAGGTCGTTCGAGAGGTAGCGCGTCTGAAAGTTGTCCGTGCCGTCGATGATGATGTCGTACGGCTCCGCGATCTTGCGCGCATTCTCCGAGGTGAAATACGTCTCGTAGATGTCCACCTGCACGTTCGGATTGATGTCGCGGATACGTTCGCGCGCCGACTTGCACTTGCTGCGGCCGACGTCCTTCGTGCCGTGGATCACCTGTCGCTGGAGGTTGGAAAAATCGACGACGTCATTGTCCACGATGCCCAGCCGCCCGACGCCCGCGGCGGCGAGGTAGAGCAAAATCGGCGATCCGAGCCCGCCCGCGCCGATGCACAGCACACTCGCGGCCTTCAGCTTTTTCTGACCGTCGAGCGTCACCTCCGGCATGATGAGATGGCGCGAATAGCGTGCGATTTCATCGTTGCTGAACTCGATGCGCTCGGTGCGCGACGGGTCGATGATGCTTGGTAACGGCATGATGTTTTTCGGAAAAGGGCGCGGAAGATAAGCACGCCGCGCCGCTTTGGGAAGGGCGATGCTTGCCTGCGCCCCGCCGGCACGTTCATCCTCCCCGGAATGCTGAATGTCATCTGGCTCGCGATCGTGCTCGTCGCCGTCCTCGTCGGCGGATTCAGCGGGCGGCTGGAGCCGATGACCGAGGGCGCATTCTCGACGGCAAAATCCGCGGTCATGGACATCGCGCTGCCGCTCGTGGGCCTCATGGCGATCTGGCTCGGCATGATGCGCCTCGCCGAACGCGCGGGCTTCGTGCGGCAACTCGCTCGTGGCCTGCGCCCGGTAATGCGACGCCTTTTCCCAGACGTGCCCGCGGAACATCCCGCGATGGGCGCGATGGTGATGAACATGGCCGCCAACATGCTCGGCCTCGGCAACGCCGCGACGCCGCTCGGCCTCCGCGCGATGGCATTGCTGCAAAAGCTGAACCCGCACCCGACCGTCGCGAGCAACTCTATGGTCACCTTCCTCGCCGTGAACACCGCGAGCCTCCAGCTCATCCCGACGACCGCCATCAGTATCCTCGCCGTGCAGGGCGCGAAGAGCCCGTCGAACATCGTCGTCCCGGCGATCCTTGCGACTGCGGTCGCGATGACGTGCGGCGTCATCGCGGCGCGGCTCCTGTCGCGGCTCCGGGTCTTCCGCGTCGTGCCGGACACGGAGCCGGTGGAAGCGACCGCCGCCGCCGACACGACCGAGGTCGCGGCGGAGAAAATCGAGCCGAGCCCGATCAGCCGCACCGGTCACGTGCTGCTCGGGGCGTTCCTGCTTTGCATCGCGTGGATGCTTTTCGCGCTCGTGTGGCCGAAGCTCGCGGACTCCTTGCCAGTCGCGCTTCACGCAAAGTGGCGGCACGGGGAGTTCTGGCCGGACCTCGGCACCCCGCAGCGCATCCTGCGCGCCGTGTCGGTGCTGGCGGTTCCATTCCTGTTCGGCTTCATCCCGCTAGTCGCGGCGTTGCGCGGGGTGAAGGTGTACGAACAGTTTTGCGAGGGGGCGAAGGAGGCATTTGAGACGGCAAAGCGGATCATCCCTTTCCTCGTCGCGATGCTCGTCGCCATCCGCCTCCTGCGCGATGCGGGCGTCGTGCAGGCCGTCACCGAGACGCTGCGCCCGGCGCTCGAATACGCCGGCTTTCCGCCCGACCTGCTGCCGCTTGCGGCGATGCGCCCGCTCAGCGGCAGCGCGTCGCTCGGGATTTTCACCGACATCGTGAAGACGCACGGCGCGGATGCCCTCATCTCGCGGATGGCCGCGACGATCTACGGGAGCACCGAGACCACGTTTTACGTGCTCGCCGTTTACTTCGGCAGCGTCGGCATCCGGAAGACCCGTCACGCGATCGCGGCAGGGCTGACGGCCGACCTCATCGCGGTGATTTGCGCGATCGCGGCGTGCCGGCTCCTTCTTTGAGGGCCGCTATTTCTTCCCCGCCAGCTCCGCGTTTGGAATGTGGCCGGTCTTGCTCACGAACGCCTGCCCTTCCGCGCCCAGCATGAATTCCACGAAGCGGCGGACCTTGCCTGCGGGCTTGCGCGCCGCCGCGATGACGAGCGGCCGCGCCAGTTCGTAGCGGCCGGATGCGATGTTCCCGGCGGTCGGCTCCACCACGGAGCCATCCGCCTGGCGGATTCCCAGCGTGTGGATGGCGTTCGGCCGCGGCGCGCCGTACTCGAGGAAACAGATGGACCCGCCATTGTAGTCCACTGCCGTGGTGACATCGCTCGGCTCCACCAGCACCTCGGCGTCGCTTGGCGGCGCCCTTCGCGGGTCGTCGTAGAGGAAGAGCATGAACATCTCCCACGCACTGCTCCTCACATCGCGGTTGTAGAAGACAATCTTGCGGTCTTCGCCGCCGAGCGCCTTCCAGTTCTTCACCCGGCCCTCGTAGATGTCGCGGAGTTGATCCTTCGTAAGCGCACGCACGCCGCTTTTCCACACCGGTCCCGGCACGATGACGAGGAGCGCCTGCATGCCAAACTGCGCTTCGCTGAATTTCCTGTCGGGCCACGCCGCGTGCTCTCGCGAAAGGATTTTCCTGCTGAGAAGGGCGACCTCTGCGACATCCTCCGCGATGCCGGCGACGGCTCCGCCGCTCCCTCCCTCGGTCACGACGTGAAACTCCAGCCCCGTGACCTTTTTGATCGCCGCCGCCGCCGCGTTCACCGGTTCGGCGGCCACCTGCGCGCCGCGGATGGAGATCAATTCCTCCGCCTGCGCGATGGGCGCGAGCAAAAGCGCGGCGCACAGGTTGGCGATGGAAAATCTCAGGTGCATCGGGATGGAAAGGTTGGGGAATTCTTGGCCGCGCGCGCGCTTTTGGCAACCGCTCCCGGCGTCACTTCAGCCCCGTGCGCTTGAGGATGACCGCGATTCGTTCCTCGGCAAATTTCCGCTTGTCCGCCGGAAGCGCCGGGTCCGCCACGGCGAGCCGGAGATGCTGGAGCGCGAGGGGCGCGTGCTCCGCATTGTCGAGCGCTTCGTGCGCATGGGCTTCGCCGAGGAAAAACTCATACTCGGCCGAGGGCCGCCCTTCTTCGCGGGCGAGCGCGATGAGCCGTGTCAGCGCCTTGATCTCGACTGCATTTTGCTTTGCCTCGTGGGCCAGTTGAGCGTGCTGCCAGAGCCGCACCGGGTCCTCGGGCAGGAGCCTGTTGAGCTTTTCGGAAAACTTGAACGCGTCGATGTGGTGACGCGTCGCGCGCATCGCGACGATCTTCGCAGCAAGCGCAGGGACGGAGTTGGGATCCTTTTTGAGGGCCTTGTCCGCATAGGTCTCGGCTTCCACCCAGCGGCCGATCGTGATTTGATAACCGGCCAGCCCGGCGAGCACGTCGATCGATCGGCTGTCGAGCGCCGCGGCCTCATCGAGCCAGCGCTTCGCCGTCTCGACCTGCCGGACGGCGAGCATTTTTCCCGCGGCCATCGCGAGGAAGGTGGCTTGGTCCCGCGTGCGAATATTCCCGAGCCGCGCCCGGACCGCTTCCGCATCGGCAGGCACCCACTCACGCGCCGCGCCGCGTTTGAAAATGAACGCCCAGTGGTCGAGATAGACGAGCTGGAAGTCGCGCTTGCCCGGCTCGGGCTCGAGGAGATGATCGAGCAGGCGCCGGTAGTTGCTCGGCTCGCCCACGAGAAGGAGCGTGTCGAAATGATGCTGGCGATCGAGCTGGCGGAAGAGCTTCGGGTTTTGCGGCGCCTGGACGAATGCCCGCCGCCGGGAACTCGTCGCGTCGCGGTCCTCGGCGGTCAGGAGCTCGGGCCGGAATTTCTCGAGCCACGGGAGCGCGAGGCCGTTGAAATAAAGCGAGCGCGCCTGCACCTCCGCGCACGCGAGCTTCGGCGTGGCAACGGATGCAGCCGCCGGATACCAACGCGCCTCAATCTCCGGCCACTGCCAGATCACGCCTGCGACGGCAGCCGCAAGGAGCGCACCAAGCACGGCGATGCGTCGGCGTGCGGATTTTGAAAGACTGGGGAGTGGCATTGGGACGGGACGCTAGCGGCTTTTGCCGCCAGTGTCATCGTGGAGGAGTGGGCGGCTTACTTCGTTTCCCGCTTGCGTCACGTGGCGGCGTGCCTTAGTTGCAGCGCTCGTTTCGGCCACGGGTCGGTAGCTCAATGGTAGAGCAGCGCCCTTTTAAGGCGTTGGTTGCGAGTTCGAGTCTCGCCCGACCCACTGCCGCTTTTTCCCGGAGGCCGACGTGGACACAGCGGTTGACGGCGGAGGCCATGGCGTGGACTCGGGAAACGTGCGCGCCGTTGGCGGACTTGAGGGGGCGCTTCCAGTCTGCAACCCGCAGGGCGGACTCATGCGCCGTTGGCACCGCCCTCCGTCCCCCGTCCCGCGTGCTCACGCCCTGTCCGCCAACGCAAGCTACCGCTGAAAGACGCTCGGCTACGCACGCTTCTGACCAACGACCGTAAGTTTGCCCCAGGCTGGCTTGCACATGTTCGCCTTGAAGGACTGGCGCAGAATGCGAAGGATGGCATCGGGCTGGCTTAGCCACTGGTCGTAGGTCGTCCACTCGATCTCGATCATCGTCGCCAGGGCGTCAATTTTCCCCGACAACCTTCTGGCAATCCGCTGCCGGCACACCATGTGGACGATTCGCAAGAACGGCGTCAGCCACGGCTCCACGAGAACGAAAATCCCGCCAGGTTTCAGAACGCGTTGAACCTCGTGGACCGTTCGTTCGAGATCGCCCGGCAATTCAGGCAGATGATGAAGTCCGCCCTGCACCAGAATCACGTCGCGGCTCGCATCTTCGAACGGCAACTTGCGGCAATCCGCGACATAACATTTTGCAGGACCGCGATATTGGCTAATCAACGGAGCGGAAAGGTCCAATCCTTCGATGGATCCAAAGCCCAATGCTTCGAGTGCGCGGAGGCCGTTGCCGCGTCCCGAACACAGCTCAAGGATTTGCCAGTCGCGCGGCCATTTTTCGGCCCCGATGTCGCGCAACCGGCGAACGAATTTTGCGATTTCCTCCTCAGGGGTTTCGAAGCGCGCATAAGCCCGCTCCCATTCGCCCGAGCAACATTCCTGCGATTCCGCCGAGTGAACCGGTGCCCCGGTGTCGGGGCGAACGGGATCCCCGTTCATACGGAATGGGCGTCAGCAGACGCGTTCGTTCGTTCCAATAACGCGAGGAAATGCAGGGATCTGCCGAAGATCCAGTCAGCCGGAATGGGGTAAAGGTGCAGCTGCGATATCCATTGCGCCGCCCGAAGTCCGATTTCATCGAACGCCGCCTGCCATTGCTTTAAGGACCAGTAGTTGTGAGGCAGCGCGACGTTATGCCGGCAGTTGCCCACGCGGTCCATGAATCGGAGGGTGCGATTCGCGAGAATTCCCTCGCGCAGATGGTCCTTGATGATGACCCCACGCCGGGCGACGCGCGCTGCTTCGCGCAATAAGATCGATGGGTCGTCCGTATGGTGCAGCACATCGACAAACAGGACATAGTCGCAGCTCTGATCGGCTTGGGGAATATGCGTGCCGTCGAAATGCCTCACCGGGATCTGTGTCTCGGGACGCACCAAAACGTCGATGCCTGTGACATCGAGCGATGATTTGCCGGCTTTGAGCATTGCCGACAACCGACCATCACCGGCTCCCACATCCAGCAGGCTGGAATTTTCCGGAAGCAAGCCGCCGATAGCGAACGCGAGGCGCGTTATGCGGCGTCTATGGACATAGCCGCCGTGTAGCGTGTCCAAGAAGCTCATTTCTTGTGCATGTCGAGGATTCCGAGGAAAAAGATGGAGAGGATGAGCTGGAAGCTGAGCGCGGCGAGGGTTGCGCCGGGAATCACCAGGCGCATCGTATGTGAGTAATCGAGCCTGCCGAAGCCCGTCGATCGCCATTCCAGAACGGCGAACCCCAATAATGCCAGACCGGCAATCAAGCCAATTGCACTAGCCACCAGACCGCGCTCCACATTCACGACGCTAAGAAAGCGCGTGAGCCGCGGGTCTTCCGGCAGCATTCCTTCGCTGATCGCAAACACCTTGGTCGCAGCGGCAAACCAGATTGCGTTCGCGCCGCAGAGCAGTGAGAGGCTCCCAAAGAGCAGCGTGTGCGCATCGAGTTGCGCGCCGAAAATGGCAATTCCTGGCAATGCGAGGGCATAGGCGAGCAAGCCGAGGCCAATCAGAACCCCGCCGGGCACGAGGAACAGCCAACGCGGTGCGTACATCAGAAAAAGCCGCAGGGTCCGCCAGCCGTCGCGGAATGTCTTGAGGTGAGGGCGCCGGGTCACACGTCCGTCGGGGTGGAGCGTGATCGGCACCTCGGAGATTCGCTCCCGAAACAGGCTGGCTTTAATCACCATTTCGGTCGCGAACGCCATTCCGACACATTTTAATCCAAGCCGCTCGTAACACTGCCTGCTAAACCCTCGCAGCCCGCAGTAAATGTCGTGGATTGGCGCTTTGAACCAAATTCGCGCGAGCAGTGAGAAGAACGGGTTGCCAACGATCCGGTGCAGCACTGGCATCGCGCCCGGCTTGATTTCCCCGCCGGCCCCCGGCAAGCGGCACCCTTGGACGAGCCCGTAGCCCTGACGCAGTCGCTCGACGAATGGCCCCAGAACGGAGAAATCGTAGCTGTCATCCGCGTCCCCCATGATGATGTAATCGCCTCGGCTTGCGGCGATGCCGCCCATCAGCGCGCCGCCGTATCCTTTCTCCGGTACGGGGACGACGATCGCTCCATTTTCTTCTGCGATTTTCTGGGAACCGTCCGTGCTTCCGTTATCGGCCACGATTACTTCGGCGTTCAACCCATTGGACTCAATCCAGCGCCGCGCCTTTGCAACGCAAATACCCACTGTCTCAACTTCGTTGAGGCACGGCATCACCACTGAAAGTTCGCATCGGCCCGCCCCGATCCGGTCGCTTCCGGTGGGGGATTCCGATTGGGATGTCGATAAAGCCATGGGAGTAAAAGGTTATGAGCCGGGCTGAAGGGCTGGCAAGGAGTCATTTTCCGACACAGGAAGCGCCGCACGCCGGAACCTCCGTTTCACCGCCCTGATGCAGCACTCCAGCGCCAGCACGATGCACAGCAAATTACAGAGGTAGGAGAAAAAAAGATACCGCCATTCACCAAACATGTCCGGAATCACGAGGCTAAGGGTATAAATGAGGCCATTCGCAACGATGAAGATGCCGGAATAAGTTCGAAACCAGAGAAGAAACGGCACTGCGATGAGTGCAAGAATCTGTGCGACGTAGTGATGGAATATCAGAGTATGCTGTGTACACCAGACGCCAAATTCAATGATCCGTTGCCGCCATGCTGGGAATCGCGAGTTGGCGATTATTCCCAAATCGTTCTCAACCACTCCCCGTGCAAACGCACCGGTAGATGGCTGCGGGTACTGAAACAGGACCTGTGCATTGGTTAATTTATGGGTCAGGAAAAGCGCCGGATGCCGGAGCGCAAGCAATGCTGTCCGCGTAAGGATAAATCTTCGTTCCTCTTCCAATTTCCGGACCGGGACCGGGGGCAGCTTCCCGCCCAAGGGTGTCAGGATGCCAACGATAATCCTTGGATCGTAGATGGCGATATATTCGCTCAGTTTCCCCTCTCCAAAAATCCTGTCAAACCGCTCTTGTTCGGACCGGAACTCCGCCCCGTCCGCCGGGAGTTTCGAGACGATCCCTGTATAACTGCTCATGAAGAGCGGCCCGAAGAAGCTCGCCTTGCCGTGAACCACTGGAGAATTCTTTGCGAGCCAGTCTGGTGTAAGGCAGAGGATTAACACGGCGAGGCATTTGGCGGCCTTCCAAAGAATACCGCGGTGCTTTTCCAAGAGCACTATGGCGAGGGGTACCATGACGATCAGCAAGCTATTGACCCGAAAGGCGACCATCAGGGAACAGCACCATACCGCCGACCAAAAATCCCAAGGCCGGCGGGACCGGAAATAGCGCAGAAAGAACCAGATGGACCACAGCCCCGTGGCAGCGGTTCCCACGTCCTTCATGACCGTGACGCTGTAGGTCCAAAGCGCGGGGTTGAGGAGAAATAAGGCGCAACCGATAATCCACGCGCGGTTGGAGGCGAGTGTATCCCGAAGAATCAGGAAAATCGGCAGCCAGAGGAAGACTGATTGAATGAATGCATACGTGGTCATGCTCCCACCAAACGTCTGGACCCCGTGCATCAACATCGCCATGAGCGGCGGGTACCAAGTGTGGTAATTGTTCCACAGGCCTTGAAGCCATTGGTTCCATGAGTCGATGTCGACGTTTCCGGGATTGAAAATGGCTGTCCACAGGAGGGCGCTTCCGATTGAGAGAACCAATGGCAGGCTGAAGGTGACCCATTTGGAACGCTTTCGGTTCGTCCATAGTCTCACGACGAGGAGTCCAGCCATCAGGACAGTAATCCCGGCGGTGAATCCTGCGATCGTCGCGGCTCGCCGCACCTTCTGAAGGCGCTTTGGCAGCCGGTAGGTGCCGGGGCCGGCCGATTGCAATTCCTCCCCGTCGATGAACGCATGCCGGATCTCGGGAACCGTGTCGCCTTCCGTCTTAAATGTGAGCCTGTCCCAGTTTTGCGGTCCGAGCTTCACGATCGCGGAATGCTGCACAAAATCCCGACCTGCAGGCACGGTTGGAAGCAGGCGGAACTGACCGAGCGCATAGCCGACACTGTAGGTGTCGACGTAGTGCAATAGTCCGTTGGCCTCGACCCTGAGTTTTCCGCCGAAAGGACTCTCCCAAAACTCAATCGTCAACCGACCACCTGAGAGTTCCGCCGAAATGCTCCGGGGTGTACCATCAGGCACCGCACTGAGACTTTGGCCTGATGCCGCCCACGGATCCTTGGCAAACGCCCACGCGCCCGCCTGAATCTTCGGATCGGAAAGATCGACGTGTTGCTCGGGCGTGAAAATGCCCGTGAGGGTGGTTACGGTGCCCGCCGAACGAGGGTTTTTGGCGGCAAGGAGTTCAATTTTCACTTTCCAGTCCTGCCGTGCGGCTGGGGTTTGAGTCAGAACGGTTCGCGCGTCTGGAAACTTATCGGGATCATTCCAGAAGACCTCCACATACCGATGTCCGGGGGATGACACTTCGACCGAAAGCGTCCTCGAATAATCAGGCTCTGACGCGCGCCACTGCTGGTAGATCAACCGGCCGGCCAAGATCGCGGCCAGGAAGCACAGGAAAATGCCGACGTAACGCGCCCGATTCGCGCGCCGGCTTATCTCAGCTCGAAGCAGCAATGCGGCACGATGGAAGGCGGCGGCCTGCTGTTCTTTCGTCGCGCATGCCTTTCCGGGCTCTGTGCACGATTGGGCACTCTTTTCAAAGTCCTCGGCCAGCCGCTCCAACGGGCCGGGCGGTGGCTGCGAATCATTGGGTGGATTGCTACCGTCGTCCATCGGCGGTGTTTCCGGCACTTTTGGGCGGTTCAACTTCCGCGAGCGGTTGGCGGACCATGCGGGTGTGTGGCGCTTTGACCACGCGACTGGCCTCGTGGTTCCGGTGTCCGGCCGTGTTCCGCTCCCCGCCGAAACTCGGAGAAATCATGTTCAAAATTTCCAAAACAATTCAAAAAGGACGATGCGGAAGGGGATCAACGCGCGTGAACATGGAGTGCATGCCGTTCTTGTCTTTCTCCCGGGAGGGCAAGTCAACGAGGAAGGTCATGCTGGCGTGGAGCAATCAGGGCAGAAAGGCGTTCATTTGTTTTCCCTTTCGTATTTGGGCGCTTCCCCGGCTGTTTCAGCCGTGTTTGCGGAGGAGGACGGCCCGACGGTGACGTCCAAAAGTCAGCGTCATTTCCGGGTTCGCGACGCTGTGTCGTCGGGTGATTTCGCTCCTTGCAATCGACGGGACTTCCTGCGACCCGAAACCCATGAAATGGTGGAAGCAATTCTTTACTCGTGCGAATCCTGTCAAAGGGGAAGACCAGCCCGTGCCGGAGCGGTCCGGTGCTCCATTTGCAGGAGCCTCGGCATCGCGTGGCGATCACCCGGCGCCAGCGGGACCGACGGAGACCGCGGAGCCCAGTCCCGCCGAGGCGCTCTTTCAGAAAGGTCTTCGCAGCGAAAATCTGGCGCGCTCCGTCGAGGCGTACGAGACCTACGGACAGGTTCTCGCGCTGGACCCATCCCACGCGAACGCAAGGGCCCGGCTGAACGCGATGTCCCAGTTCTTAAAGCCGCATGTGAACCGCCACGCCGTCCTAGCTGACCGGAACTGGAACACAGGGATTCAGCGCGAGACCCTCATTTCGATTCAGGCGAACCTCTTCAACTATCGTTACCGCGGCGTCACGATGCTGAAGAACCCTTTCGATATCGCGCTTTATCCGATGCTCCTCTGGCAGCTCAAGCCGATGACCATCATCGAGATCGGCTCGCAGTCGGGCGGCAGCGCGTTGTGGTTCGGGGATTTGCTGAACAACATCGGCGTGGACGGGCACATCTACTCCATCGACGTGGTGAAAGTGGACTCGGTTTCCCATCCGCGGGTGACATTCATGGCGGGAGATGGCAGGAATCTCGCCACATGCCTCTCGGAATCGTTCCTGGCGCAGCTTCCGAAGCCGTGGCTCGTCATCGAAGACGCGGACCACCAGTACGAGACCTCCATCGCCGCTTTGCGGTTCTTTCACCAGTGGCTCCAGCCGGGCGACTACATCGTGGTCGAGGATGGAATCATCTCGGATTTGGTGGAGATCCCGGGATGCAACTCGGGGCCGCATCAGGCGCTGAAGGAATTCCTCGGCGTCCATGCAAACGAGTATGAGATGGATGTGAATTACTGTGATTTCTTCGGCCACAACTTCACTTGGTGCACCAACGGTTTTCTTCGCCGGAAGACCGCCGAGGAGCAGTCCCACACGGAGGCCAGCCACGCTGCGGCCTGAGCCGCGCGGGGCGCAAAAGCGCGGCGGAAACGAGCCCGCGGACCTCGCATCGCACCGCGGAGATGAAGGGACGTCGCCCTTTCTGCCATCGCCGCATCGCGCGCCGAGAAATGGCTTGCCGCGCGAGACTGGCAACTGACAGCTTCGCCGAAGGCATGAGCTCCATCGAATCGCTGACTACAATCGACCCGTCGTCTCCGACCGGTTTGGAGAAAATGGTGGCAGCCATCGAAGCGGGAAACACTGAGGGGGTATTCACGGCCCTGAATCTCCTCAAAGCGCGCCAGGTTCCCATCGCCAACGCGGACATGCTCCGGGCCCTTTGTTTCGTCAAAATGGGCCAGCCGTACGCGGCCATGGAGGCGCTCAAGGAAGAGCTCCGATACTTCCCGGACAATCACTTCGCCGCGTCACAACTCGCCGCGCTGGCTCCGGTTCCTCCAAAGCCCACATCGACCGATCCCGAGTTTTGCGAGCTGTTCGAAATTGTCCGTTCTTTCACGATGCTGAGTGAGGCGCGGCTCGTTTCGCTCCATACTCTGGCCCGGGCTGTGTGCGAGGAGGACTTGCCGGGGAACTTTGTAGAATGTGGCGTGGCGGCGGGCGGATCGTCGGGCCTCCTTTCGACGATCATCGCCCGGCACAGTCGCCGGCCGCGCAAACTCTATTCATTCGACACATTCGCCGGCATGCCGAAGGCCTCCGACTGCGACCTGTCGTATGGCAAGCACGCCGAGGCGACCGGCTGGGGCACCGGGACGTGCTCCGCCCCGGAATCCTCGCTCCTCGAGGTTTGCACGAAGCTCGGCGTCGAAAGCCTCGTCCAACCGGTCAAAGGGTTGTTCTCCGAGACTCTGCCGATCTGGCGTGAGCGCGTCGGCCCGATCGCGTTGCTGCACATGGACGCCGACTGGTACGCTTCGACGATGGATATCCTCGAAAACCTGTTCGACCAGGTCGTCCCAGGCGGGCGGGTCCAGATCGATGACTACGGTTACTGGGAAGGCTGCCGGCAGGCGGTGAACGAATTCGAGCAGCGCCGCGGACTGCAGTTCAAAGTCACCACCATCGATGAAACTGGCGTCTGGTTCCGCCGATAGGCTTGTGCAGCCGCGCCCCCTCCGGACCGCATGAAACTGAATCTCGGCTGCGGTCGCAACTTTCACCGCGATTGGGTCAATCTGGACGTCGCCCCGGCGGATCCGTCGGTGATCGCACATGATCTTCGGAACCCACTGCCATTCGACTCGGGTAGCGCGGAGGTGATCTATCACTCCCATGTCCTTGAACACATTCCCCGCGAGCGGGCTTCCGCTTTCATTGCCGAGTGCTTCCGCGTGCTCACGCCTGGCGGGTTGATGCGCGTGGCCGTTCCAAACTTGGAGGTCGTCGCCGAACTGTATCTCGCCAATCTGCGCGGCGCACGGGCCGGCGATCCGGTTTGCAAGGAACGATACGAGTGGAGCGTCATCGAGCTGCTCGATCAGGTCGGGCGCCAGCACCCGGACGGCGGCGAGATGTTCAAGTATCTCTGCCAACACCCGATTCCGGCGCAGGACTACGTCATCGAGCGCTTCGGCCACGAAGTGGCCAGCAAACTGCCAGAGATCCGCAAGCTCTGCGAGGAAGGCCTCAACTACGAGTGGATCGACGGGCAACGTGCCAAGGCAACGGCCGAACAAGTCGGAAGCTTCAGGCTGTCGGGCGAGGTGCATCAATGGATGTACGATTCCTACTCGCTGCGCCTGCTCCTTGAGGCGGCGGGCTTCGTCGATGTGACTGCGGTGGATGCCTTCACATCCGGCCTTCCCGAGTTCGAGTCCTATCAGTTGGACGTCTTGCCCGACCGCTCGGTCCGCAAACCGGATTCCCTGTTCATGGAAGCCAGGAAGCCTCGGCAGGCGTAAAAAGCAGATCGCTCGGCCGTCTGGCCACGGCTTTGCAGCAGGGAGACTCGAAAATCGAAAGCCCCCGCGTTTGCGGACACTCTCGAAGGTTGCGCATGCGCGACTAGCTGGCCGGAGCGCTTGGCGTGGGCGCGGGGCCGCCCTTTCGTCTGGCCAGCGTGCGGAATGCCGAAGCGAGCGAGTGGACGTGAAAGTTCGACGTGCGGATCTTTCTGCGAAGGTAGGGAAAGAAGAACAATTTGAGCAGGAAATGCCCGAAGGTGTTTTTCGAGTTGAGCCACTCCATGACGATCCACGCGAGCGTCGTGTAAACGGAATGGACGCCCTCGATTTTCTCGACGGTGAACCCGTGTTTCTCCACGAGAGTCCGCAGTCCGGCGATCGTGTAGCGCTGGAAATCGGTCGGGTCGCAATGCTCGGGCTGCATGAACGGGATGCAGAGAAACAGCACGCCGCCGGGCCGGCAAACGCGCGCAAATTCCGCCATTACTTCCTCGGGATTCTCGACGTGCTCCAGGACGGCGTTGCAAATGATGGCGTCGAAAAAGCCCTCCTTCACGGGGATTTGATGCAGCGGCGAGAGGATATCGATGTTTGCGTTATGCAGGCCGGTGGGAAGGTCCTGATTGAAGAGTTTCCCCTCGATGAGCGGCCGGATGTCGCGACTTCCCGCACCGGCGTTGAGGACGTTCCCCTTGAAAAACTGGCGGTAGTTTTTGAACTCCTCCTCGATGGGCGGAAAAATTTCGGGCACAGTCAGCTTCGGTGCGAAGCGATGCAGGCCGAGGCGCAGCCAAAATGTGGATTCCCCGGGTTTCGTGTTGGCGGCGTCGTTCATGGTTTGCTGGTCTTTCGGTCCTGGGCGTCTGGCCGGGATGGCGCGCCGCCGTTTTTTTTGCCGAGGTTTTTGATCTGTTTGAAAAGTCTTGAGGCCTCGCGGTTCAGCTTGGAGGCGATCCGCCGGATGGAAGGCGTGGCTTCCGCCTCCTTCTGCCGTTTCCTCGCCATCTGCACCTCGGCGAGGAGCCGCTGGATATCGGCAGCCGCCCGCCGGTATTCGGCGGTGATCGCACCGACGGTGATTTCCGAGCCGACAGCATTGTTGAGCAGTCGGCCGATCCACGCGGGGCAGTCGCGCGCAAAATGCCGGAGCACCTCCGCATGCGCGGCATAGTTCGGGCGCCCGAAAGTCATCGCGAAATCGGTGCTGGTCACGTGGGCGAGGACTTCGGGATGCGCATCACATCGCTTGCCGGAAAGCACAAGGTCCGCAAGAAACGCCCAGAGCCCCTCGCGCGAAAACAGCTGGCTGAAACCGCCCGGGGTCGTTGGCGCGACGCCGGCCTTCATGACGACGCACCCGAGGCCGAACATGTTTGCGTAAACCCCGGCTTCGAGGCACGCGCCGAGCGCCTCGTGCACGGAAAGGGGCGGGGTGAAATCCACATCCGTAGCGACCTCGGTGCAGCAGGTCAGGGCATCGAGGCCCTGAAAATGGATCGCCGTCACCATGCGCTCGAGCCACTGCGGCTTCGGCACGCAGCACGGGCCGACAAAGGCGATCAGATCGGCCCCTTCCGCGACCGGGACGGGAGCCGACGGGTCGTCCAGCTCGATGAAATTCCAAGTCGGCGCGCCGAACTTCTTCTTCGCCTCGGCGAATGCGCCAGCGGAAGCGTGGGCGGTCTTTTGGTGCAGGACCGTGACGGGTTGGTCCTTCAACGTCTGTTGCTGCACTGCGCGCAGGATCGGCTCCAGATCGGATTCCGCCGCATCGACCCCGACGATCACCTGCACCCGCGGCGCCCCAGTGGGCGTTTTTCCCTGTGGAAAATCGGCGACAGTCTTCCGGGAAAATTCGGTCCAGAGCTGCGCCGAACGTTCCGAATCGTAGCGCTTCACCGGCGGCGGAAGGCGGTTCAGGAGACCGGCCTCGATCTTTTCCGCGAACGCCACCGGCTCCGGATTGAACAGCCGCGTGTCGTCCGCAAACAACTCGGGGATGCCGCCGGATCTGCCGGCGATGATGTTCACCCCGAGTTGCAGGCATTCGATGACTGCAAACGGCGAGTTATCCACAAGCGACGGACAGACGACGAGGGCGTCCCGGTTGGCGAGGAGGTAATCGTGCGCCTCCTGATGCCCCAGGTCGCTCTTGAACACGATGCGGATGACCTTCGAAAACCGGGGGAGATACTTTTCGACGGTCACCGTCGCGTTCCCGTCCGGCGTTTGCGCGACCTTGCCCAGGAGCGTGACCTCCAACTGGCGACCGGAGAAATTTCCCCGCCGCTCAAGTTCGCACAGGGCTTCCAGCAGGAGGACCAGCCCCTTGCGCGTCTCGAGCCTGCCGAAGAAGATGATCTTTCCGTTCGCGGGCTCGTAGCCGGAGTGGCGAAGACCCGAGTCGAGGAGATAGGGGAGGACGTGATGATTCGCCGGAAGCGCGATGCGATTCGCCTTCGCCCATTGGAACATGTATTCGCTCGGGCTCATGGCGATGTCGCAATTCTCCATGCAGTAGCGCTCCATGTACTTCGTCTGGAGTTCTTCCGCCCCGGCCATGGGAAAGACCTGCATCGCCTGGCAGATCCAGTCCCACGAGCTGTGCAGCGTGCAGGTGAGCACCGTATCCCGGAAAGCCAGCCCGAGCCGCTTCGCCTGGAAGCAGCGGTAGCCGTGTCCGAGCATCTCCTGAAAGTGGCACACGTCGAAATCCTGCTCGCGCACCCAGTCGAACACGCACCGCGCGATGCGGGCCTGCCTGGGGCCCCATCCGGCGGGCGGCAACTCGTCTTCCTTCGCGGAAACCCAGACGAAGCGGACTCCCATTTCGCGCTGAAACCACTCCTTCCAGTATGCCTCGTCCCTGACCTCGATGGCCCCGGTGTAGGCGATCGTCACGTCCTCCCCCAGCGACCGGCTCAGGAACTTCGCCAGATAGAAACAATGGGTGCCGATGCCGCCATTCTTATGCGGCCCGACGATCTCGCAACTGACGATGCATGTCCGCTTGATGGCTGAGCTCATTCCCGGGTCTTCATGCAGTGCTTTGAGGAATCGGCTTCGCGGAAAATTTTCGTACCGCAACGCCCGGCGGCTTCCTCGGCGCGTGGCGGTGGAGTGGTGACATTCATGCGACGCTCCGCGACCCGTTTCTCGAACTCAAGAAAATTTCCGGGCAAAATCCCCGTGCAGTCTTGCTCATGGCCGTTTCGTTTTTGAGAGGGCTTTTGCGAGCGCGGTGAACGGATTCGCGAGCTTTCGCCCGAGCCAGCGCGCGCAATAGGCCGGGCGGCCGAGGCGGCCGAGCAACTGCTCCCGTGCCGCAGCGACGGCGGGGTTCCCGGCGGCGGCTTTCCGGGTTTTGTAAAGACGGCGAAATGCCACGCCGCGCGTATCACGTCCCTGCAGGACCGGGCTGTCGCCGTAGTCGAGGATGAGGCGGAGGATCTCGCTGCTGTTCACGTCGGTGGCCTTGTTCACCTCGGTCTGCTGGAGCGGATGGCGGCGGAATGCGCAGAGCGCCTCCGACGCATAGACGAGCGGCCCGTGGCCGAGCAGATGCAGCCACATCTCGAGATCGACCATCTGCCCGTAACTCTCGGAAAACCCCCGGCCGGCAGCGCTGCGGCGGAACATGACCGCCGTGGGCTCGCCGATCATGTTTCCTTCTCCGAGGCAGCGGAACATCGTGTCGCCGCTGTCGTGGACTCCCGGCTCGCCGAGGTGCGACCACACGCCGGTGACGCGGGATTTTTCATCGATCACGTTCCGCGCAGATGCCGCGAACGACGCCTCCGGGTGCGCGTCGAGCATCGCGACCATTTTCCCGAGCGCGTCGGGCCGCGCGAGCATGTCGTCGCCGAAGATGAACTTCACAAATTCCCCGCGCGCCCCGCGCAGGCACCAGTTCCAGTTCGGCACCATTCCGACATTCGCCGGGTGGATGTTCACGCGGGCCCTCGGGTCGCGCGCGGCGTATTCCTGAAGGATCTCGGCGGAACCATCGCCCGAACAGTCGTCGCTCACCAGCAGTTCGAAATCCGTGAAGTCTTGAGCGAGCACGGAGTCGATCGCCTCCCGCAGGTAGCCGGCGTAGCGGTACGTCGGGATGAGGACGCTGACGCGCGGGGAAATCATTCCCGGCGCTTTTTTCCGATCAGCTCAAACCCGGCGGCGAAGCGCTCCTGCGCCGGTTGCGAGAGCAGGCGGAAGTCCTCCCAGGTCCGCTCCTCGCGTACCTTCGGCTCGCGCCAAAATCCCGCCAGCCTCTCCAGCGTGAGCGCGCCCGTCTTCTTCGCCGTGCCGGACCCGCGTTCGTCCTGCATCACCGTGAGAATCTCCGAGGCCTGCCAGGCAAGGGAGTAGATGGGGTTGAAGTTGTCCGACACGCCCGCCTCCACGACCTCGAACGGCTCGAACCAGCGCAGCAGGCCAAATTTGGTGCAGTTGAAAAAATGCCACGGCGGTTCGTGCAACGGCTGGAGGAATGCGGTGTGGATGAACACCTTTCCGCCCGGCTTCAGCACGCGAAGGATCTCGGCGACCGCCTTGTCCGGATCGTGGTAGTGCTCGAATGCATTGATCGCGAGCACGGCATCGAAAACGCCGTCGGCGAATGGCAGCGCATGGCCGTCACCGACCACGTCGGTGTTCCGGAAAATCGCCGTCTCCAGCTCGATCAAATTCGGCAGCCACGTGTGCGAGCCACCCGCGCTGATGTTGAGCACCGGGCCGGCGGCATTCCTCACGAGATCGAGTGCCTTCGGGGGCACGGCATTGCTCAGGTGCGTGTCGGGGAAGACGCGTGTCTGGCCTTCCGCGCCGAAGAACACCGGATGCCAGTCCTGCACCGGCCAGCGCTTGGATCCATCTTCCGTTTCCAGACGTTCGGCGGACACCAGACGCAGCTTCTGCCCTGTCTCGGGGCAGCGCAGCAGCGGCACCAATTCCATGAGCCGCTCGCGGCTGCGAGGCCGCGGGGAATCCGAACTGTTGCGCGCGGACGGGGCGTTCGCGCGAACGTTCCCGGCCGGCGCGGGCCCGGCCTGCAGCGCGCCCGGCTTTTTGCCGACAAACTCGAAGCCCGCGGCGAGCCGTTCCTGGGCCTCCTGCGAGAGCATGCGGAAATCCTCCCAGCAGCGATCCTCCCGCGCCTTTGGCTCGCGCCAAAATTCCGCGACCTTCGCGAGCGTCATCGATCCCACGCGCTTCGCCGAACGCTCCCCGCACTCGGCCTTCACGAGCGCCAGCAGTTCGGACGCCTGCCACGAGAGCGCGTAGATCGGGTTGAAGTTTTCCGACACACCGATCTCCACGACCTCGAACGGCTCGAACCAGCGCAGCAGGCCGAACTTGGTGCAGTTGAAAAAATGCCACGGCGGCTCGTGCAGCGGCTGCGTGAATGCGGAGTGGATGAACACCTTTCCACCGGGCTTCAGCACGCGCAGGATCTCCGCCACGGCCTTGTGCGGATCGCGGTAATGCTCGAAGGCATTGATCGCGAGCACGGCGTCGAAGACACCGTCGGCGAAAGGAAGCGCGTGGCCGTCGCCGACCACGTCGGTGTTGCGGAAGATCGCCATCTCGACCTCGATCAAATTCGGCAGCCACGTCTGCGAGCCGCCCGCGCTGATGTTCAGCACCGGGCCGGTCGCATCCTCCGCCAGTTCGAGCGCCTTTGCAGGCACGGGATTGCTCAGGTGCGTGTCCGGGAAGACGCGAGTCTGCGCCGCATCGCCGACGAAAACCGGGTGCCAGTCCTTCACCGGCCAGCGCTTGGATCCGTCCTCCGTTTCGATCCATTCGTCCGACACGATCCGCAGCGGCTTCCCCGTTTCTGGGCAGCGCAGCAGCGGCAGCAACTCCAACAGCCGCTCGCGGGTTCGCGGACGCGCCGCGGATGGCGATGCGGGACCGCTGCGATCCGTCGCGGGATTCTTCGCGGCCGGGTCGTCGAGCGCGGAGCGATCCAGCCAGGTCATCGCCAGCGCGGCGTCATCCACCCAAGGATGGATCTCGCGCATTTCGGCGATGAGATTTGTGCGCTTTTCGTCCGCGTTGCGGGCGACCTGGATCATCGAGACACCATGGACGCGATAGAGCGCGAGACGGTCGGGCACCCATGCGCCCCAGAAGCCCTCCTCGACGAAACGGCACCACATCTCGAAGTCCTCCCAGCCCATCGTCTTCATGCGGCGGTATCCGCCGACGGCGCTCCACGCGCTCCGTCGCACGAGCGCCATCGCGTCGATGTAATTGCCGCCGGCGAGCCGCGCCGGGCGCCAGAGGCTCGCGCTCAGGATCCCCGTTGCGTCGCCAAATTGCTGGATGGCGGGGAACGCCACGGCGGCGCCGGTCTCGACGATGGCCGACAGGCAGCGTTCGAGGCACTCGGGTTCGATCATGTTATCCGCATCGAGCGGCATGATGTAGCGCGCCTCGGAAAACGAGAACCCGGCGTTGCGCGTGAGGGCGAGCCCGGAGTTCCGGCGGTTCCGCAGCAGGGCGGCGTGGGTAAATTCATGGCCGTGCTGCTCCATCCACCGCTTCGCGACGGCGAGCGAATCGTCCGTCGAGCAATCGTCGATCACGATCAGTTCCTTCGAGCGGAGCGTCTGGAGGCGCACGGATTCGAGCGCCTCCTCCAGAAACTGCGCGTAGTTGTAGAGCGGGATGACGACCGCCACGTCGCTCTGCGCTCGGATCCCGTACTCGGCGACGATTTCAAACTCCGGAATCTCGGGCAGCGGCCGGCGCGGCGCGACCTTGCGCCGCACTTCGAGCTCGTAGAAGCGGGCCGCCGTCCGCGCATCACCCAGCACCTGCTCGATGCACGCCTCGGCCATCTCCGCCCTGCGTTCCGGACCGTAACGCCACAGCACGTCGAAAAACGCGTTTCGCGCGATCAAGGCGCGGAGTTCCGGCTCCGTCACGAGGCGCTTGAGCGACGCGTGCCACTCCGCCTCGTCCGCGGCGAGGAAGCCGGTTTCGCCGTGCCGGATCGTGGCGGCAAAAGGGGCGGTGGGCGATGCCACCGTGGGAACGTCCACCAGCGCGGCTTCGAAATACTTCAGCTCGCTTTTCGCCTCGCAGAAAGGGTTGCCCGTTTCCAGCGGCGCGAGGTTGATGTCGAAGCGCGCGAGTTCATCCGGCACTTCCTCGAGCGGGACGAAGTTCCGCCATTCGATCTGGGATTCGAGCCCGAGGAGTTCGGGAAATTCCGCGATGTTCAGGTACGGGATGTCGCCCTCCGGCTTGCGGAGGCGGAAGGCGACGAGCAGGCACTCGGGATGCTCGCGCAGCACGCGTGCGACGGCGCCCGCGGCGCGGGCGAAATCGCGCTGGTGCGTCCGCGAACCGCCGGCATAGCCGAGCCGGATGCGGCCGTCTCCGGGCTGCGTCCGGCGGCTTGCCGCAACCTTGCGGCTTCGGAGAAGCGTCGGTTCGTCGAAGCCGTTGGGCAGAACCATTGTCGGCTTGCTGAAGCGCCGCATCGCCGTGGAGAGCGACTGGGTCGGGCACGTGCAGAAATCTGCGGCGAGCAACGTGCGCCGCACGCGCCGGTAGTACTCCGCGATGCTATCCTCCTGAAAGCCCTCGGTGCGGATGCCGTCGATCACTTCGACCTTCGCGAGGCTCGGCTCGAACATCAGGTCATCGACATCGAAAATAATCCGGGTGCCCGCGGAACGCGCGGCATCCATGAGCGCCGCGATGTTTTTGTCCCACGCGGCCCGCCAGATCACCAGCGCACCGTTGCGTTCGAGCATGGAAACCCCGGCACCGAGTTTGCCGGGGACGCAGATGTGGACATCGTATCCCCTCGAGGCGAGCGCCTCGGAATACATCCGCACGCGGTAGGCATGTCCCGGCGTGAGCGGTTCGGCGGAATAGAAGACGACCCGTTTCCTGGCCGTGATTCCGTCGCCGCCGCCGGTGTATGGATACGGCTTCAGGCCGAGCGTCCGCCCGAAGACCCAGTAGTGGACGATTGGCCGGTAAATCCAGAAACCGGACGGCAACTGGGCTTCGTAGAATTTCGCGTCAAAGGCGCCCAACTGCCGGAGGTTCCGGACGGCGCGCCGCGTCTTCGCACGCAGCGTGAAGAGAAACGGCAGCAGCGCGGAAAGCCGCGACATGAGGGAATACTTGATGGCGCGGTGCACCGCTCGCGTCCGGGCCCTTGTCGCGACGTCCACCGCGATGCGCGCCGAATCGTGGCCTGGCGGAAGTTGACGCGCCTCCCGCACATTTTCTGCGTCGCCACGCTGGGCATCGGTGGTTTCCGACAGCAGAATCGGCCGCAGGCGCGCGCTCACCGTGAGCGACGAAACGCTCCCCAGCGGGGCCGGCGTTATTTTCACCATGGGATCCCGCGTCGCGAACATCACCCAACCGTCGGACGTTCCCATCGTGCCCTGCGGTTCGAGCTGATACGCGCGGCCCTGGTTGTCCGTGGCCTCCAGGTCGCGGCACGCGAGAAAACTCCCCTCGACGGGATCCCACCGCCACGCCTTGATCCGCCCGTTCCACGCGGGAGGAATCTTGAACTGCGCGATCAGGACGCCCGCTCTCAATACATAATCGGCCTCGCATTTCGCCGATTCCGAAAATCCGCCGCCGATGTCGCAATACAGCGATGTCCGTTTGCCGAGCCGATCGGTTCCCGCCGTCGAGATCCCTGCAAACTCGCTGGGAATCACCGCCTGCAGCGACGCGAACTCGTTCCAGAGCGCGTCCAGCGCATCCCGCCGCGGACCGCCATTCTCATCCGGGCGCGTGAGCTCGTCCCACGAACGCCTGGCCAGTTCGGCGACGCGATCCTTGCCAAATTCCTGCTCGGTGCCGTGGTGATGCACGAGGCTTGGCTCCACGGCTTTCCTGCCGGATTCGCGCACGGCATCGGGAGCCATCTCCAGAAGCCGGGCGAGCGGCGCCGCGTAAGTCCCGTCGATCACCTCCTCGTGGGTGAGCAGCAGCCGGTCTGTGGCGCGCGTCTGCCGCTCGGCGTCGAGGACATGCTGCACCCAGAGGAGAAATCCGTAGCCCCTGCTGAAGCCGTCCCTGCGCTCGAGCGATTTCGCGACGGAAACAGGATGCCTCAGCAGCAGCAACCAGCGATGCCGGATGCCCGCGGTCGCAAAGTACGCGCGCCACAAGGGCAGCAGCCGGCACATGCGGGGGTCCTTGATGAGCACTTTTTCGCAGCCCTCGAACTCATCCGCGATCAGCGTCGCGAGCTTCGCGGAAAAATGCCGCAGGCGCGCATCCGTCCACCATTCCTCCGGGATGGGATGCGGGTCGTTCCAATTGGAGCCAGCCTCCTCCAGCACGAAGTCGTGAAACTCCATCAGCTTCGTGTTCTCGAAGTACCCCTTCTCGTTCTCCGTCCCCGCCGGCATCGGGTGTTTGCCGAGCGCAAATCCCAGGTTGTTCAGCATCTGTCCGATGAGGGATGTGCCGCTCCGGTGCATCCCCAGCACGACGATGATCTCTTGAGGTAATTTCACTGTTCGGTCGTGCTCTTCGTGTCGGTTCGGGTCGTGCGATGGCTCCGGCCACGCGGTTTTTCTCGCGCTGGCGGGCGGTTTCTATGCCCGGCATGAGGCCCGCTTTTGCAAAGGCTGCCAACAACGAATTCCAGACGGACTTCGGGTAGGACTCTTTGCTAATCGCGGCCACGGCGGGAGCCGGATGCCTCGCCGTGCGAATCAAAGCTGGCCAGCCGTCCCACCGTGTTCAGGCAGCGGGTGACGAGGGCAGTCCAGCCGGTCTGGTGGCTGGCACCGAGGCCGCGGCCGGTGTCGCCGTCGAAGTATTCGTGGAACCACACGAGGTCGCGCCAGTGCGGGTCGGTGGCGAGGCGCTCGGAAAGTGCGTCGTCGCCGTGGCAGGGGCGGCGTCCGTTTTTGTCCGGCAGGAAAAGATGCGTGAGCCGGCCCGCGAGTTCGGCGGAGATTTGCGTGAGGTTCAGCATTTTTCCGGAGCCGAGCGGGAACTCGAGCTGCACGGTGTCGCCGTAGAAGTGGTCGTAGCGCTCGAGCGCCTCGAGCAGCAGGTAATTGAGCGGAAACCAGATCGGGCCGCGCCAGTTCGAGTTGCCGCCCCACATGCCGTCGGTGCTCTCGCCGGGCTCGTACTGGATGCATACGTGGCCACCTTCCGCGAAAAAGCAAAATGCGGCGTCGCGGTGCGCGCGGGAGAGCGAGCGGATGCCGTGCGGCGACAGGAATTCCGCGTCATCGAGCAGCCGGCGGAGCACGCGCAGCAGGCGTTGCTTGCTCGGGATGGCGAGCAGGCGCATCTCGCCGCCATCCGCGCCGTCGCGCTCCATGTAGCTCGCGTGCTTCGCGATCTCCGGGCGGTTCTCGAGGAACCAGTGCATCCGTTTCCGGAAGCCCGGCAGCGAGCGGATGACATTCTGGTCGAGCACCTCGACGGCGAGCAGCGGCACGAGGCCGACAAGCGAGCGCACTTTCAACGGCGACGATGCGCCGCCGCTCTGCCGGATGTGGTCGTAGTAAAAGCCGTCCTCCTCGTCCCAAAGGCCGGTGCCGTCGAGCGTGTTGATGGCCTCCGCGATGTCCACGAAGTGCTCGAAGAACTTGCTCGCGATGTCCTCGTACGCGGGGCGCGTCTTGGCGAGTTCGAGCGCCATCGAGAGCATCGTGAGGCAGTAAAATGCCATCCAGGCCGTGCCGTCGGCCTGCTCGAGCGTGCTGCCATTCGGGAGCGGCCGCGAGCGGTCGAAGAGGCCGATGTTATCCATGCCGAGGAAGCCGCCGCCGAAGAGATGCTTCCCGCGCGCGTCCTTGCGGTTCACCCACCACGTGAAGTTCAGCAGCAGCTTCTGGAAGCAGCGTTCGAGGAAGAAGGTGTCGCGCTGCCCGCGCTCGCCCGTGATTTTGTACACGCGCCAGCAGGCCCACGCATGCACGGGCGGGTTCACGTCGGAGAAGTTCCACTCGTACGCCGGCAGCGCGCCGTCGGGCCGCAGATACCACTCGCGCAGCAGCAGCAGGAGCTGGCCCTTTGCAAAATACGGATCGATCCGGCACATGGGGATCATGTGGAAGGCGAGATCCCACGCGGCGTACCACGGGTATTCCCACTTGTCCGGCATGCTGAGGATGTCGGCGTTGTAAAGGTGCGGCCAGTCGGCGTTGCGCGTCTGCGCGTGGTGGGCGGGCGGGCGCGGCTGGGTCGGATCTCCGGCGAGCCAGCGGCGGACATCGTAGTAGTAGAATTGCTTCGACCACAGCAGGCCCGCGTAGGCCTGGTGCATCACGTTGCGCTCCTCGTCGCCGAGCGCCGGTGCGCATTTCGTGGCGTAGAAGCGGTGCGCTTCGTCGCGGCGTGCGGCGAAGACGGTGTCGAAATCCGCAAACGCGCCCGGCGGCAGATCGAACGTGTCGCCGAGCCGGAAGCGCAGCACCTTCCGCCCGCCGGGCGGCACATCGAGGATGTAATGCGCGGCGCATTTCGTGCCGGTCTGCGCGGGGTTCACGGCGCCGGACGTGCCGTGGATGACGTGGTCGTGGATCGAGTCCTTCACGAACGGCTGCACATTCGGCGCGCCGAAAACGCGCGCGGTGTTCGTGTCGTTCTCCGTGAAAAGCACCGGCGCCTCCTCTTCGAGCACCCAGCGGTAATCGCCGAGCGTCGTGTGCGCGGCCTCGATGCAATGCACGCCGATCTGGCGGAGCAGGGGACGCTCGACATCCGGGCACCAGCTCCACGTGTTGCGGAACCACAGCGTCGGCAGCACATGCAGCTTCGCGGCGTCCGGGCCGCGGTTTTCGAGCGTGATGCGGATCAAAATGTCCTCCGGCCCGCCCTTCGCATATTCCGCGGCGACGTCGAAGTAGCGGTCGCCGTCGAAAATGCCCGTGTCCGCCAGCTCGAACTCCGGCAGCGTCGCCGCGCGCCCGGCATTTTCCTGGCGCAGACGCGCGTACGGGAACTCCGCCTGCGGATACTTGTAGAGCGCGCGCAAGTAGGACGAGGTCGGCGTCGCGTCGAGATACCAGTAGCATTCCTTCACGTCCTCGCCGTGCGCGCCTTCGCCGTTCGTGAGGCCGAAGAGTCGTTCCTTCAGGATCGGATCGCGTCCGTTCCACAGCGCGAGCGCGAAGCACAGCCGCGCCTGCCGATCGCAGATGCCCATGAGTCCGTCCTCGCCCCAGCGGTAGGCGCGCGAGCGCGCCTGGTCGAAAGGGAAGTAGCGCCACGCATCGCCATCCGCCGAGTAGTCCTCGCGCACCGTGCCCCACTGCCGTTCGCTCAGGTAAGGCCCCCACCGCTTCCAGTTTTCCTCGCGGTGCGCCTCCTCGCTCATGCGCCGGTGCTCCGGCGTCAGTGTCGAGTGAACATCAGGCCCATGATCGGCGGAAATCATGGGCGTGCTGTGCTGCAATGGGATGTAATTTGCGAGCAACTTGTCGCGTCTGGAGAGGTTCAAGAACGACATCGTCATGAAACTGCGCATCGCCCTCTCACTCTCCCTCGCCGCCACGGGCGCGCTCTGGGCGGCCATCGACTCGGAACAGAAACCCGCGAATGCAAAGACGGAGGAGCCCGCGTTCCTGCCCGCTGCGGAAGCGAAGGCGACCGCGGAGCAGATCGATTTTTTCGAGAAGAAGATCCGTCCCGTGCTTTCTGAGAGCTGCTACAAATGCCACTCGGAAAAGGCGGCGAAAGTGAAGGGCGGCCTCGTGCTCGACACGCGCGAGGGCACGCTCCGCGGCGGCGACAGCGGCCCCGCAGTCGTGCCCGGCAATCTCGACGAGAGCATCCTGATCGAGGCGATACGCTATACGAACAAGGACTTCGCCATGCCGCCGGAAAAGAGCGGCGGCAAGCTGCCCGATGCGGTCATCAAGGATTTTGAAACGTGGGTGAAAATGGGCGCCCCCGACCCGCGCACGGGCGCGGCGGCCGTGGTGAAAAAATACAGCAAGGAGGACGCGAAAAACTGGTGGTCCTTCCAGCCGCCCAAGGCGCAGGCCGTGCCGCAGCCGAAGAACGCGGCATGGGCGCGCGGGGACATCGACCGTTTCCTCCTCTCCGCGCTCGAGGAGAAAAAGCTGAAGCCCGTCGGCGATGCCGATCCAGCGACCTTGCTGCGCCGGATTTACTTTGATCTCACCGGCCTCCCGCCGTCGCCGATCGATGTCGGGCAGTTTTTCAACGACTGGAAGGCCGCGGGCGCCAACCCGCAGACGGCCGCGGCGCAGCAGCAGGCCGTGCTCGGCAAATGGGTGGACAAGCTGCTTGCCTCGTCGCAATTCGGCGAGCGCTGGGGCCGCCACTGGCTCGACGTCGCGCGCTACGCGGAGAGCAGCGGCAAGGACGTGAACATCGCCTTCCCGCACGCCTGGCGGTATCGCGACTACGTCATCGATGCGTTCAATCAGGACAAGCCGTACGATCAATTTGTCCGCGAACAACTCGCCGGCGATCTGCTGCCGGCCGAGAGCGAATCGCAGAAGGCCGACCGCCTCGTTGCGACCGGCTTCCTCGCCATCGGCCCGAAGGGGCTGAACGAGCAGAACCCGCGGCAATTCTGCCTCGATCTCGCGGACGAGCAGGTGGACACCGTCTCGCAGGCGATGCTCGGGCTCACGATTTCCTGCGCGCGCTGCCACGACCACAAATTCGATCCGATTTCGCAGCGCGAGTATTACGCGCTGGCCGGGATTTTCCTGAGCACGGACACGCTGTACGGCACCGCGAGCGGCATCCAGAACCGCCGCTCGACGGAATTGATCACGCTGCCTGCGGGCGCGCCGGTGTCGGACAAGACGCTTCCTTCGACGGAACGGGCGCAGATCGAAAAGCGGCTCGAGGATTTGCGGAAGGAGCAGCGCGAGGGTTTCGCCGCCCGCATGGCCGGCGGACCGAACGGCGGCACTCCGCCCTCCGGGAATCAGCTCCAGCGCATCCTGATCGTGACCACGCAGATCGGCCAGCTGGAGACGCAGTTGAAGGGTTTCGACGAGAACGGCCGCTCGAAGGCGCTCGCGATGGGCGTGAAGGATTTGCCCGCCGCGAAGGGCGGACCGGGTGGGGGACGTTTCGGCGAATTCCTCCGCCGCGGTCCGTTTCAACGGCAGGGCCGCCCGCCGGAATTTGCCTCGGTGGCCGACAGCGCGCTGTATGCCCGCGGCGAGGCCGACAAGCCGACGGAGAAAGTGCCGCGCAGCTTCCCCGCGGTGCTCACGCCCGGAACCGCCACGGCCATTCCGAGAAGCGAGAGCGGACGCCGCGAACTCGCGGAGTGGATGACCTCGCCCTCGAATCCGCTCATGTCGCGCGTGATGACGAACCGCGTCTGGCACACGCTCTTCGGCCGCGGAATCGTGGAGAGCGTGGATAATTTTGGGACGACCGGGAAGAAGCCGAGCAACCAGGCGCTGCTCGATTACCTTGCGGTGAAATTCCAGACGCCCGCCTCCGCCGGCGGCTACGGCTGGAGCGTGAAGAAGCTCGCGAGGGACATCGTGATGAGCCACGCGTACCAGCTTTCCTCCGACTACGAGCCCGCCGCGTTCGCCGCGGATCCGGAGAACGCGATGCAATGGCGCATGAGCAAGCGCCGGCTCGACGCGGAATGCATCCGCGACGCGATGCTCTCCGCGAGCCAGCAGATTCAGCTTTCCCCGCCGATGGGTTCGCTGCTCTCGCAGGCCGGCGACGGTCCCATCGGCGGGCCGGGATTCCGCCGAGGCGGAGCCTCGGAGGACATGCTCATCAACAGCGGCGCCACGACGATGGTCCGCAGCGTCTATCTGCCCATCGCTCGCGATGTGCCGCCGGATGCGCTCGCGGTCTTCGACTTCAGCGACGCGAGCCTCGTCACCGGCGCGCGCGACACGACGAATGTCCCCGCGCAGGCGCTCTTCCTCCTGAATGGCGACATGGTCGCAGCCGCCTCGCGGAAGCTCGCGGAGCGCGTGATGTCGGCGTATCCCGCCGGCCCGAATGGCGGCGTGGGCGCGAACCTCGATCAGCGCGTGGCACTCGCGTATTGGATCGCACTAGGCCGTTCGCCGACGCAGAACGAGCGCACCGCCGCGTGGAATTTCTTCCAGAAATTCCCGAGCAACTGGAGCAAGGGTGACAAGGCATCGCCAGGCATGAAGAACGCCGAGGACGTGAAGGCCGCGTGGACAAGTTTCTGCCGCGCGCTGTTCGCGACCTCGGATTTCCGCTACCTGAATTGACGCGCGTCCCGCGGGAAAAGTCCCACGGCGCGTTGACGGAGTGCGCCGCGGCGCGCCTTCCGTGATGGCCCGGTGCGGACAGCCACTGTAGGGCCGGATCGATACGCACTTCGGCGGTTTGATCGCATTCGCTCCAGCGTCGCTCTCGGTATCTCGCTGGGCAACGAAGAACAAGGGGGGATCAGTACTTGGGAAAAATGGCAGGCGTCGGGAAGCGGTCTTCGAAGCTTCCGCTGTTGAGGTATTCCTCCCGCGGCATGTGGACATCGGGCCAGGCCGCGGGCCGGATGCGGACGACTCGGGTCGGGCGGATGCCTTCGGTGATGAGGTCCGTCTCAAAACGGATCTGGATGCCGCTGCTGCCCAGAGGGGCGTCTCCGGGCGTCTTCGTGACGTCGAGGATGGAGCCTCGTGCGGCCATTTGCGCGGGTCCGGCGGTGCCCCCTTCGGTATGCTTCAAGGTGTTCTCGACCCCATTCATCAGCGCCGGGATGCCCTTCTTGAAATCGGCGTAGAGGGAGGCGTCCATGCCGCCGAACAGGGTCGCGGTCACGGTCGCGCGGCCGAACTTGCCATACTCGACGGCATCCACCCACGCGGGCATCCAGCGGCTGCGGATGAAAGCCTTGTGCGTCTCGGTCTGGTGATGGGCGGCGCGTTGCATCGCGGCGTCGTCCAGCCAGATGTCCGAGATGTGGAAGCGGGTGAAAACTCCGCCGGGCGTGGGCTTCCAGGTGATCCCGAGCAGGACGGACTGGCCGCCGAGCGATTTCTTGCCGCTGGCGGGCCAGATGCCCTCGGCGATCAAGTCGGCGGGCGCGAGGCATTCGCGACCGCGCCAGATGCGGGTGGCGGCGTCGAAGGTCAGCATTTCGTGGCTGTCGTTGCTGTCTGCGCCAGCCTTCGGTTCGCGGCTGGCGACGATCATCCCCTCGTTGTTCTTGAGTTCCACTTCCTTCAGCTTCCAGACCAAGCCCTCGCGCTGGCAGTGGCTGGGCTCGTCTTCGAGGAGGAGCACGTGGTTCTCGGCCGGTGCAGTCCCGGCAGCACCATAGCTTGCGCCTTTCTCCTTGTTGTTGACCGGCAGCACCGGCACGGCGGAGATCTTCGGGTCCGGCGGGAGGAAGGCCCGGACGTGCAGCACGGTGCCGAGCGGGATGTCCCGCAGATCCGCCGGTGCGCCGTGATAGCGAACGATGCCGTAGGGGAGCATGGCGAAAGGGTGCGGATCGTTCCGGCGAAACACGCCCTCTCCTTGCACGCGGAGGCTGCCGCGGCGGTTCGCATGATCCACGAACACGAGTTCGCCCCGATAGGAGTGCGCTTTTTCCAAAGGGGGAAACTTCCCCGCCTCGGGACGGAACGGCTCGTCGGCGGCAGGTGCGGCGGTGGTGAGCACGCACAAGAGAGCGGTGAGCAGGGGGGCGGCGGGGTTCATGTCATTGGTGCTTGTTTCCCAGTTTCTTAGTTCGGCGCGCTTGGAAGGCGAGTAAGCAGTGATCAGCCATCAGTGATCAGTCCTGCACATTCCGAACGCGCGGCGCCTTCCTGATTACTGCCGACTACCGCCGCAGCGCCGCGATCAGCTCGTTGAGCTTCGCTTGCATCTGCTGCATCTCTGCCTGCGTCGGCGGACCGCTTACGGAGAGGCTGATCGTGGAGACGCAGTTCGAGTTGTTCGACGTGCCGGAGACACGCGGCAGCATCCTCCCGCCCCTTCGAAATTGCATCGCCCCGACTACGCCATGATCTCCTTCACCACATTCCCCTTCACATCCGTGAGCCGGAAGTCGCGGCCGGCGTAGCGGTAGGTGAGGCGCTCGTGGTCGAGGCCCAGCAGGTGCAGGATCGTGGCGTGGAGGTCGTGGACGTGGACTTTGTCCTCGACGGCTTCGTAGCCGTAATCGTCGGTCAGACCGTGGGCGAAGCCGCCTTTCACGCCGCCGCCGGCCATCCACATCGTGAAGGCTTTGTTGTTGTGGTCGCGTCCGTCGTTGCCCTGCGCGTGCGGGGTGCGGCCAAATTCGCCGCCCCAGATCACGAGCGTGTCCTTGAGCAGGCCGCGCTGCTTGAGATCGGTGAGCAGCGCCGGCGATCGGCTGATCGACGGAGCGGCAGTTGGCTCCGAGCGCAGTGGTGAGATTGAAGTGCTGGTCCCAGTCTCCGTGCGAGATTTCCACAAAGCGCACGCCGGCCTCGACGAGGCGCCGCGCCAGCAGACATTTGCGCCCGAAGTCGTCGGTGCTCCGCCGCTGCGCCTTGCCCACGCCCATCGCCGCTTGGCGAGTCGGCGATGCCATACAGCTTTTTCGTCGCCTCGCTCTCGCCGCGAGAGGTCCATCACCTGCGGCATTTCCTTCTGCATTCGGAAGGCGAGTTCGTAGCTCTCGATCACGCCCTCGACGTCGGGATTCGAGCCGTCGCGCCGCAGCGTCTCGCGGTTCAGCGTCTGCACCAGATCGAGTTCGGCGCGCTGAACCTCGCGGGCGGAGCGGCGAGTGGAGGTTGCGGATTTCGGCGCCGGCGATGGGTCGATTATCGGCGCCGATGCGCGTGCCCTGATAGATCGCGGGGAGAAACGACGAGCCGTAGTTCTGCGCACCGCCGGAGGCTGCTGGCGGAGTCAGCGTGACGAAGCCGGGGAGGTTTTCGTTTTCGCTGCCGAGGCCGTAGAGCGTCCAGGCGCCGAGTGACGGCCGGACGAACTGAAACGAGCCGGTGTGCATTTGCAGGAAGGCCTGCGGATGCGCGGGCAGGTCGGTCTGCATCGAGCGCAGCAGGCAGAGCTCGTCGGCATGGCTTCGCGACATTCGGGAAGAGCTCGGAAATCCAGAGTCCGCTCTGTCCGTGCTGCGCAAACTTCCATTTCGAGCCGAGCAGCTTGGTGCCGGGACGTGTCGCCGGCGCGCCGGTGTCGGCCGTGAGCTTGGGCTTGTAATCGAAGGTATCGACGTGCGACGGCCCGCCGCGCATGCAGAGGAAGATGACGCGCTTCGCCCGCGGCGCGAAGTGCGGCTGCTTTCGGCGCGAGCGGTCCCTCGCGGCGCTGGCGCTCGGCAGCGCGCGTGGCGAGGCCCGCGAAGGCGAGGTAGCCGAAGCCGCTGGAGAGTGTTTTCAGCATCTCGCGGCGGGAGAAAAACGGCGAGCGGGGATCAGGAGAAAATGGCGTTGTCATGTGGTGGGGAAGCAGGCGGTTATTTGAGAAAGCGGAACTCGGCGCTCGCGAAGAGCACGCGGCAGAAGGAAGTCCATGCGGCGGTCGTCGTGTGCGGTGCCCGCCGTCGCGGCGGGAAAGTTCGAGAAGAAGTTGAGCGCCGCTTGTCGCTCCGCCTCGCTCGGGCCGCGCGAGAACACGAGCCAGTAGGCGAACTGCACGCGCTGGTCGAGGTCGCCGCGCCGGATATGTAGCCATCACGCGCTCGGCGAGCTTCTGCGCGGCGGTGGCGATCGAAGGGCGAGTTGAGCATGTAGAGCGCTTGCGAAGGAACGTTGGTCGTTTCGCGGCTGCCGTTCACAAAGCCTGGCTCGGCGAAGTCGAACACGGTGAGCGCATCGGGCAGCATCTCGCGGGCGATCGGGAGATAGACGGAGCGCGCGTTGGTGCGGGCACCGGATTCCACGAGCGCATCCTCCGGCACGCCCGCATTGGGGAACTGCTTGAACTGCCCAATCGGACCGTTGCCGTGCTCGGCAATCGGCGAGCCAATCGGCGGTCGGAGATCGAGCTGACCGCTCGCGGCGAGGATGGCGTCCCGGATCGACTCGGCATCGAGACGGCGCTTGCTCATGCGCCAGACGAGCGCGTTCTCCGGATCGGCGGCGAAGTTTTTCTCATCGAAGGTCGAGGAGAGCTGGTAGGCGCGGCTGAGCACGATCTCGCGGATCAATTTTTTCACCGACCAGCCGCCCTCGCGGAACTTCACGGCCAGCGTGTCGAGCAGCGCCTGGTTGCTCGGCTTGCTGCCGGTCGTGCCGAAATTGTCCGGCGAGGTGACGAGGCCCTGTCCGAACAGCCATTGCCAGACGCGGTTCACCATCACGCGCGCCGTGAGCGGATTGCTGCTCGGCCAGCATCCATTCGGCCAGCTCGCGCCGCCCGCTGCTGGCGGCGGGAAGTTTCGGCGGCGGCTCGTGAGTGAGCACGGAGAGGAAGCCGCGCGGAACTTTCTCGCCCGGCTTGTTCACGTCGCCGCGCTCGAACACTGGCGACTCGTTGATGACGCGAAACTCGGGTGGCCGGGCAAAGCGGCCATCGCGTTCCAGAAAGCGCGAGGCGATCGCCTGATCCGGCGTGCTGTTCTCGTAGCGCGGTGTCTCGCGCCCGCGCGTCCGGCTTTCTTCGCGGTGCGCGGGTTGATCGAGCACACCCATCGCGAGCGGGCGCATTTTCCCGTCGGAGCCGAATGATCCCAGCTCCGACTCGAGCAAACCGATCTGATTCATGCGCAGGAGCAGCAGCAACTGACCGCGCGGATTGCGATTGGCACCGGCCGCCGGCTTGAAAGTGGCGTCGGCCATGTCGTTCGCTTCCTTGAGCAGCTTGTCGAGTTCGGCCTGCTTTTGCTCGCGCTCCTGTGGCGACAGCACGCGCGGCAACACGGGTGCACCTGCGCCGCGCGGCAGCTCGATCAGTTCCGTGGCGCTGCGGTTTTGCGCGGCGAAGAAGGTGCCGTAGTGGGTGTCGGTGGAGAGAAAAATGCCCGCGAGCGCGTAGTAGTCCTTTTGCGGGATCGGATCGAACTTGTGATCGTGGCAGCGGGCGCACGCGGCGGTGACGCCGAGCAGGGCTTGCGAGACGGTGTCGATTTGCTCGTCGGCGAGATCGAGCGCGAACTGCCGTCGCGTTCGCCTGGTTGACGCTCTTGGTCCCCATCGCCAGAAAGCCGGTGGCGACGAGTTGCTCGGCGCGCTGCTTGTCGTCCTTGGCTGGCAGGAGATCGCCGGCGAGCTGCTCGCGCAGGAACTGGTCATACGGCTTGTCCTTGTTGAACGCCGCAATGACGTAGTCGCGATAGCGCCAGGCATTCGGGAAAGCGAGGTTGATGTCCTTGCCCGTGCTCTCCGCATACCGCGCCACGTCGAGCCAGTGGCGGCCCCATTTTTCGCCGAACTGCGCGGAGCCGAGCAGGCGGTCCACGACCTTGCTGAAGGCATCGGGCGCGGTGTCCTTGCAGAAACGCGTCGATGTCGCGCGGAGCTCGGCGGCAGCCCGGTGAGGTCGAAAGTGACGCGCCGCAGCAGCGTGAGCTTCTCCGCATCGCCCACCGGCTTCAGCCCCTTCGCCTCCATCGCGGCGAGGAGGAAGCGATCGATGTCGCTCTTCGGCCACGCGGCATCTTTCACCTGCGGCGCGGGCGACTTTTTCGGCGGCTGCCACGCCCACCAATCCTTCGCCGCCGCCCACGTGTCCTGCTTCGTCGCGAACTTCGCCGCGCCGTCGCGCGGATCGGGCGCACCCATTTGCACCCACTTCTCAAAATCCTTGATCACCTCGTCCGACAGCTTCCCGCCCGACTTCTTCGGCGGCATCGCGACATCCTTGTTCTCGTAACGAATCGCCTCGATGAGCAGGCTCGCCTTGAGATTGCCCGGCACCACCGCCGGCCCATTGTCGCCGCCGCGGCGGATTCCCTCGCGCGTGTCGAGCACCAGCCCGCCTTTGATTTTTTCCGCGTCCGCCGAGTGGCACTGGTAGCACTTGTCCACCAGCACGGGGCGAATGTTCTTCTCGAAGAACGCAACACCCTCCGCGGCGGGTTGCGGATTTGCGGTGGCCGGCTGTGATGGCTTAGGCGCGGCAGGCGGAACCTTCGGCGCAGGTGAGGCTGTCGGAGGACGGAGTGTCGGAGTGGCGGGTGCCGCGGAAGGAGCCGGAGTGCTCGGCGCGGCGCGGAGCGGGAGTGGCCCCGGGGCGGCGCGAGCCTTGGGTCATCACGGGCCGGAATTCCTCGAGCGTGAGTGAACCGTTGTGGTCCTTGTCCAGCTCCTTGAACTTCGCGCTGACCCCGAAAATCCGCGGGCCGAGCCGAGCCGATCTGAGGAATCCGCACGGCGCTCACCCGAACCCTATCGCCATTGTCCAAGGTGCCGTTGTAGCGCAGTTCGTCGCGCGGGAACTCTGCCGGACGCGGCAAATCGATACTCCCGAGATTTGGCGACTTTCGCTCCACCGCTCCGGCGGCGGTCCATTGCTCGAAATACTGCCCCGGCGTTTTGAACTCCTCGCGCGTGCTGAACACTCTCACCGTCGGTCCGCGTGTCGTCTCCGCACCACTGGTCCTCTGCGCGCGCAAGGCCAGCCGCGCGAGACCGGCGAGTTTGCCGAGCCGCGCATCGAGATCCGCCTCGAACGCCTGCCGCTCCGAAAAATAAACGCCCACGCCCGCGGCCACGCAGACGACGGCGAAGCCAGGGAGCAGCCACGCGAGCAGTTGCGTGCGGATGCTTCTCACCGCGGCGGTTCCTCGATGACGTAGCCCATTCCTCGCCGCGTATGAATGAGCGGAACGCTATCATTCGACACCGCGATCGCGCGGCGCAGCGCGCATACCGCGGTGTCCACGACGTTGCTCATCGGCGAAACTTGCTCGTCGTAAATGTGCTCCTCGATCTCCGTGCGCGAGACGACCTGCCCTTTGCGCAGCAGCAAATACTCGAGAAGCGCGAACAACTGGGGCGCGAGTTCCACGTCGCATCCGCCGCGTCGCACCGTCTTCGCACTCTGGTCCAGCTCCAAATCCGCCACCGCCAGCTTCGGCGACCGCTGCGCATACTTCCGCCGCCCCAGCGCTTCCACCCGCGCGATCAGTTCCTCGATGGCGAACGACTTCACAAGATAATCGTCCGCGCCCCACCGCAATCCGGCCACGCGATCTTCAATGGCATCCTTCGCCGTGAGAAAAAGCACCGGCGTTTCCTTCCCCGACGCCCGCAGCCGCTTGAGCACTTCGCGGCCATCCATTCCCGGCAGCATGATGTCGAGGACGATCACGTCGTAGTCATGATCCTGCGCCATCTGCCAGCCCTCCGCGCCGTCGCCAGTCGCATCGACGGCAAACCCCGACGCCTTAAGCGCCTTGGCCACCGGCTGGCGCAGGTGAATGGAATCTTCGACTAAAAGGACACGCATGGTGGGAGCAGAGTGAAACGCTCGACCACATTATCTTCGCACAACATGAGGAGAAGATGAGGGACTCAAAAAACGCAGGAGAAAACGTGACTCTGTCAGTTTGATTTTCCAAGCAAGCACACCCGAAAACGCGCCTCCAATCGCATGCAGAAGTTTACGCGCATTGCACCTCAAACCTCGACAAACCATCCGCGATTCTTGGCGCGCGGGACGTTCACCGCCTCTCGCCGTCTTTAGCGCCTCGGTGGTGATGTTGATCTTCTCGAACTTGCCGGGTGCGCTCCCGATGGCGCGGATGACGGCTTCGGTTCTCGGCGTCTCGCTGGGCAACAAAAAACGAAGAACGAGGAGGCATCAGTATTTGGGAAAGATGGCCGGGGTCGGGAAGCGGTCTTCGGGGTTGGAGCCGTCGTTCAGGTATTCCTCCCGGGGCACTTGCACCTGGGGCCAGTTCGCGGGGCGGACGCGGACGACTCTGCGTGGGGCGGATGCCTTCGATGATGAGGTCCGTCTCAAAGCGGATTTGGATGCCGCTGCTGCCCAGAGGGACATCTCCGGACGCCTTCGTGACGTCGAGGATGGGGCCTTTGGAGGCCATGTGCGCGGGGCCGTAGGCGCCGCCGGCGTGCTTCAAGGTGTTCTCGGCCGCATTCATCGAGCACCTGGCTGCCTTTCTGGAAATCGGCGTAGAGGGAGGCGTCCATGCCGCCGAACAAGGTCGCGGTCACGGTGGCGCGGCCGAACTTGCCATACTCGACGGCATCGACCCAGGCGGGCATCCAGCGGCTGCGGATGAAGGCCTTGTGCGTCTCGGTTTGAATCTGCGCGGCGCGTTGCGTGGCGGTGTCATCCAGCCAGATGTCCGAGATGTGGAAGCGGGTGAACACGCCATCCGGCGTGGGCTTCCAGGTGATGCCGAGCAGGACGGCCTGGCCGTCGAGCGATTTCTTCCCGCTCGGCGGGCCAGGTGCCCTCGGCGATCAAGTCGGCGATCGCCGAGGCATTCGCGGCCGCGCCAGATGCGGGTGGCGGCGTCGAAGGTCAGCTTTTCCTCGCTGGCCTTGCCGTCTCCGCCGGCCTTCGGTTCGCGGCTGGCGACGATCATCCCCTCGTTGTTCTTGAGGTCCACTTCCTTCAGCTTCCAGACCTTGCCCTCGCGCAGGCAGTGGCTGGGCTCGTCTTCGAGGAGGAGGACGTGGTTCTCGGCGGGTGCGACGCCGGTGCCGCTGTAGCCCGCGATCTTCTCCTTGTTGTTGACCGGCAACACCGGCACGGCGGAGATCTTCGGGTCCGGCGGGAGAAAGGCCCGGACGTGCAGCACGGTGCCGAGCGGGATGTCCCGGAGATCCGCCGGTGCGCCGTGATAGCGGACGATGCCGTAGGGGAGCATGGCGAAGGGATGCGGGGCGTTGCGGAAAAACGTGCCCGCCGCTTGCACGCGGATGCTGCCGCGGCGGTTGGCATGATCCACGAACACGAGTTCGCCCCGGTAGGAGTGCGCCTTTTCCAGAGGGGGAAACTTCCCCGCCTCGGGGCGGAAAGGCTTCGTTCCTGGTTCTTTGTTCTTGGTTCTTCGTTGGCAGCGGTCGCTTGAACGACCAACGAACCAACAAGCGCGACCGAGCAGGAACAAACCAAGAACCAAGAACGAGGAACTAAGAACCGCTTCATTACAGTGCGATCACCTTGTTGCTGTCGCCAAACTTGTCGGTCTCCACGCCCATGCGCTGGGCCATCAGGAGGAGCAGGTTGCTCATGTGGGCGTCGGTGTTCGCGGGGCGGCTGCAGAGCTGGTAATGCGCGGTGGTGAGCGCTCCGTCCGCGCCGAGCGCGTAGCCTTGGAAATCTTGTGGCCTCTTGTTGAAATCGAGATGCTGCCGTGCTTCAGGCCGAGGTCCGAGCCGCCGGCGAGCACCAGCGGGAGGTTGGCGTTGCCGTGGCTGTGGCCGTAGGACATGCCGCTGCCGAAGAGCGCCATCGTCGAGCCGAGGAGCGGCTTGCCGTTGAGGTCCTTCGTCTCCGCGAGCCGGGTGAGGAAGTAGCTGAACTGCTCGATGGCGAAGGTGTCGTAGTTGGTGAGCTTTTCCATGTAGCCCGGATCGCCGCCGTGGTGGCTGAGCTGATGGCGCGACTCGGTGATGCCGATCTCGGGAATGGCGAATGGCCTCGCCCTCGCCGCCCAGGCTGAAGGTGGCCACGCGCGTCACATCCGTCTGAAACGCGAGCACCATCAGGTCATAGACCGTGCGGAAATAATCGCCCGCCATGGTGTCGGCGATGTCGCGGTTGGTGCGTTTGCGATCGGCGTCGGAGACGGCGGGCAGCGGCGTATCGAGCCACGCATCGGCCCGCCGCGTGCGGATCTCCGCCTCGCGAACGGAGGTGAGGTATTGATCCATGCGTCCTTTGTCCGCGGATGCCCATTTTCTGCTCGAGCCGGCGCACTTCGGCGAGGTTGGCGTCGAGGACGCTGCCTTTGCGGCGCAAGGCCCGCCGCTGGGCCGCGGTGCCGCCTTTCGGTTCCTCGAACATCGACGCGAAGATCTCGCTGCAACGACGCATCGCGGGCAGCCGGACCCCGTCGGCGGTCCAGGCGAGGGACTCCTGCGTGAGGGCGACCTCCAGCGACGGGTAGCGGGTGTGCTGCGCGGTGATCTCGGCCATCTTCTGGTCCACCGAGATGGTGTTGCGATCCGAAGGGCCGAGCTTTCCGCCGGTCAGCCAGACGGTGATGCAGTTGTGGTGATGGCTGAGGCTTCCCGGGTGATGCAGACCGCTGATCGGCGTGATCACCTCGCGGTGCTTCTCCAGCGGCTTGAGCGACCGGGAGAACTGGTAGTCCTTGCCCGGCGTGGTGATCTGGTAGTTCAGCGAATGGACGCCGTTCGCGAGGTAGATGAAGGCGCTGCGCCGCGGCGTGGCGGTTTGCTGCCTCCGCCGCCCGGAGCGGGACCATGCATTCCAGCAACGGCAGCGAGATGCAACGTGCCCAAGCGCACGGAGGGCATGACGGCGGTCGATCAGCCAGGATTGGGAAAGGTAGTTGCTCATAGGATGGAGTTGGTGGATTGGTGGGCTTGTCAGCGTTTGCGCATGAGGTCGGACAGGGCCACGGCGCGGACGATGTCCTTGACCCCGTATTCGTTTTTCTTCGCTTCGGCCGCGATGGCCTTGATGTCGTCCTGGTCGTCGACGGTGAGCACGCGGCGGAGGGCGTAGGTGCAGAGATGCTCGATGAAGGCGCGCGCGAACTTGTCGCGGTCCTCGAGCAGCAGGCGTTTGAATTCGACGGAATCCTTGAACGGGCGGCCGTCGGGCATCACGCCGGAGGGATTGACCAACGGGATCCTCGCCGACTCCCGTCGGCGACCTTCTCGCGGGTGCGCCATTGGCCGATGGCATCGTAGTTGTCCCAGGCGAGTCCGAGCGGGTCGATCTTCGCGTGGCAGGCGGCGCAGTTCGCGTTGTTGCGGTGCGCCTCGATTTTCTGGCGGAGGGTGGCCTTGGGGCTTTCCGGCGGGTTGGGTTCGATGGCGGGCACGTTCGCCGGCGGCGGCGGGGGCGTCTTGCCGAAGATCACTTCGCTGAGCCAGACGCCGCGATGCACCGGGCGATGGCGCGTGCCGTCCGAGGTCAGCCCGAGCGCCGCGCCCATCGTCAGCAGACCGCCGCGATGATCCTCGGGCTTGAGCGAGACGCGCTGGAAGCCGCCCGTCTTCGGCTCCGGCAGTCCGTAGAAATCGCAGAGCCGGGCATTGGCCATGGTCCAGTCGGAATCGATGAAGCCGTCGATGGGCAGGTTCTTCGCGAACATCTCGCGGAAAAACTCCACCGGCTCGGCCCGCATGCTCGTCTCGAGCCACGCGTCGTAGCTCGGGTAGAGCTTCTTGTCCGGCGGGAACATGCCCACGCGGTGCAGTTGCAGCCACTGCCGCGAGAAGTCGTCGATGAAGCGGTTGATCCGGCTGTCCGTCAGCAGCCGGTCCACCTCCTTCTTCAGACCCTCGCCGTTCAGGGTGCCGCCTTTGGCCGCGGCGAAGAGGGCGTCGTCCGGCATCGAACTCCACAGAAAATACGAGAGCCGCGAGGCGAGTTCCCAGTCGGTGAGACGTTCGCGGGCCACCGGGTCGCCCTCGACGAGGTAGAGGAAGTGCCGGGAGGTCAGCACGCCCTGCATCGCCACGCGATAGGCGTCGGCCGTCTTTTCGCCCGCCTCGCGTTCGGCGCGGTAGGATTTCAGATAGTCCGCCAACTCCTCCTGCTTGACCGGCCGCCGCCAGGCGCGTTCGGCGAAGCGTTGCAGATGCTCCGCGACCACCTCGGGCGTCGCGTCATCGGGCGGCACCAGACCCGTGCGCCGGGACTTTTCCGCGTCCGTCTCCAGCGGTCCTTCCCATTCGATCCAATCGAGGAGCACCGTCGAGAAGAGGCCGTTCCCCTTGTCATCGAACATCTGCGGGGCGTTCGGGTTCAGGAGCAGGGTCTCGCTGCTGTGCGTGAAAATATATCCGCCCCGGCTGCCGAGCGCATTGCGGAAGGCCGCGCCGCTCCTTCGGTCCACCACATCGGTGGCCACCACGCAGAAGTCCAGCGTCGCGGGCATCTCGAGAAACACCTCGAACTCATAAACCTGCGGACTTGTCCTCCGGTGCCGTGAGGTCGAACTCGATGAGGCCATCCACCGTCTCCTCGCCGGTCCGCTTGCCGATGCTCAAGTGCGCGGGCTGGCCGCCGGGCGGGCGGATTCCGCTGGCCTGGATGCGGACTTTGTAGAGCCCGCTGTGCTCCGGCCCCGTCTTTCCGAACCAGTTGGGTGAGAGCGCGTTCTGGACGGTGCCGGGAAAGAGGAGATAACGCAGCGGCCGCTTGATGCCGAAGCGGTCCAGCGCCTCCTGCTGGTCTTCCCGCCGCCGTAACGCAGCTCGGCCGCGGTCTTGCGGACTTTGCGAGCCTCGCCGGACGCGGCGGGAAAGGCGCGGTCGAGCACGAGTCTCCGCCGCGCGGTAATAGCGATCGACATGCGACGGCGAGAGCGACAGCTCCGACCCGATGCGCTCGAAACCGTGCCACAGCGTGTCTTCGTTCAGCTCCCCCGGCTTGGCCGGATCGTAGCGCACGCCGAGCAGGTCATAGACCGTGTTCTGATACTCCTTCCGGCTCAGCCGATAATGCGACACCGCCGGCCGCGCCGCCATCCGCGCCGCCCGGCCCTCCTTGAGCCGCGAGTCGAGACTCGTGACGAACGCCGCGATCTCCTCCTGCGTCGGCTGCTTCTCCTTCTTCGGAGGCATCTCGCCGGAGTTGACCTGCTCGATCACCTCCGCCCAGTGATGCGTATCCGCGCCCAACTTGAAATCGCGCGAGAGCCGGTCGATCCGCAAGTCGCCCTTCTCCTTCTTGGGGCCATGACAGCGGATGCAGTGCTTCTCCAGGAAGGCCTCAAACGGCTCGGCTGCGCGGACGGCACCGGCCAGGCCGAGGCTGGCGACGAGGATGGCTGAGAGGCGGAAAACGAAACGGGTCATGAGGTCTGAGAA
Source organism: uncultured Verrucomicrobiae bacterium (assembly GCA_963769025.1). GTDB lineage: Bacteria > Verrucomicrobiota > Verrucomicrobiia > Chthoniobacterales > Chthoniobacteraceae > SXWH01. The sequence goes on along the minus strand of CAVYKI010000012.1, from coordinate 158,532 downwards.
CAATACATAGCCGGCGCAGCCCTTTGGCGCGACCCACGAGTTTTCGGGGATGACGCGGGCGGCAGTATGGGTGGTGAATTTCATTTTCGGTTTCACCCGATGATCTCCTTCACCACCTCGCGAGCCTTCTGAAGTTCCGCGTCTCGTTTAAGAATGATTGTCCCATGAACCCCGGCGGCGCGTTCCGGCCAGCACCAAGAATCAGGCGCTGAATGCACCCGGATTTTTCGGCCAATCGGTGCTGGGGTAACCATTGGGTGATCTTGCCGCAGCGCGGGCGCGACACAAGGAACATGTTGGTAGCCGGAGCGTGACGCAGACGCGGATTTTGTCCGCCGCCGTGGACCAAGGCGGCTACCCAAACTGTCTGGTGACGCACTTGCTTTACAGGGCTGGCTTGCGGGTGAGCGGGTGACTGGAGTTTCGTTTGAAGGACTTGAACCTCATGGCCCCTCGCCTGGTACCCTGCGTTGACTGGGGGAGCCGCCCCGAGTTTTGTCCACAGTCTCCGATGAAAGCCCACACCGCCACCTTCTCCGTTTCGACAAAGGGGAAGGGAACCTATGAAGTCACGGGTGAAGTGGCCCGCATTGTCCGCGCCAGCGGCGTCACCACCGGCACCGCCACGGTCTTCATCCAGCACACGAGCGCGTCGCTCATCATTTACGAAAATGCGGATCCCTCCGCGCGCACCGACCTGCACGAGTTCTTCGAGCGCCTCGTGCCGGAGGACAGCGACTACTTCATCCACACCGCCGAGGGGCCGGACGACATGCCTTCGCACATCCGCATGGTGCTCACGCGCACGAGCGAAACCATCCCCATCGCCGATGGACGCATGACGCTCGGCACGTGGCAGGGCATCTTCGTTTTCGAGCACCGCGCCGCGGCGCACCGGCGGGAACTCAGCGTTTCCGTGATCGGAAACTAGCGGAGCGCGCCGGTCTTACTCGCCGTCCATCGCCGACGGTGGCAATTGCGCGCGGGGTCGGATTTTTGCATGCGGGACTCCTGCGAGCGGATCGTCCGGCGCGGCCAGATTCGCCGGCCCGCCGCGGAAGACATCCGGTGCGAGCGCGCCGAGATGGAGCCAGGTGAGGTTTTTCTCCCTGCGTTGATCGATCAGCCCCGCGACGAGTAACGCATCGAGCGTCCGCTCCGTTCTCCGCACATCCGGAAACATCGCGGGCAATTCCTGGATCGACACGCGCCCGTCGAATCTCAGCGCATCCATCAGCCGCGCCGCGTGCGGCAGCTCGTCGCGCGAGAGCCATGCGAGCGCGCCGAGATTCTGCCAGCACGACATCGTGAACCTCGGCACGAAGAACAACAGATCCGCGAGATGCTCCACGGGCGGACGTTCATCGACCGCGCGCTCGCTCGGGAAAAAGTATTGGTCCACCCGCGCCGCCAGCATGAGCACCGCTGCGGTGCCGAAGAACACCACATTGAACGCCGCAGGCATCACGACCTCGCCCTGGTTCATGATCGTCAGCCAGAATATCGTCAGCCAAAACGAGGCCCCGTAGAGCACCGCCCAGCCGATGGCGGAAAAGACCAGCGCAATGCCCGACGCCGCGAACACGCTGTGATTGTGCGAACGCAAATGCGCCCGCAGGGCCTTCTCGGTATCCGTCATTTGCACCCGCGCAGCCTCGCCCACCCGGCCGCACCCGTCCACTCCGCTTCGAGCCCTTACGCCTGCACCATCCGGTGCCGGATCGCATATCGCGTAATCCCGGCGACATCATGCAGCCTCAGCTTTTTCATCACATTCTGCCGGTGGTGCTCCACGGTCTTGTCCGACGTCCCGAGGGCCTTTGCGATTTCCTTCGTGTGCCTGCCCTCCGCGATCATCTGCAGCACCGCGCATTCCTGGGTCGTGAGCAGTTGGATTTCATCCCCGCCGCGTCTCGGCACCAGGTGCTCCGAGCACCTCGAAACGTGCCGCGAACCGGAAACCACCGCCTTCAACGCGGTGCGCAGTTCCGGCAGCGAATCCTCCTTGCGCACGAACCCGTGCGGCCCTTCCGCCAACGCCTCGCGCAGCAGTGATTCGTCCATCGCGCCGCTGTACACCACCACCCGGACCGGCCAGGATTCGTGCAGGAGCAGGCGGATCAAATGCGAACCGCTCAATTCCGGCAGCGCGAGATCGAGAATCACCAATTCCGGCTGCGTGGCCCGGCACACCTTCATCGCCTCCATGCCGCCCGACGCCTCACCCACCACCTCGTAGCAGCCTTCGAGCTTCAGGATCATCACCAGCATCTCCCGCAGCGAAGCGTGGTCATCCACCACCACGACACGGGTCCGTGAACAGAGCGATTCCGAAACAGAGGCCGCCTTCATAACGAGTCTGGGATTGGTGAAGATTTCCTCATTCCCGCAGGCCGCGCCCGCTGCGGAATGAATGCTCATGCGGGTGTATTGCCCATGCCGGATTTGTCAAGCTACCCGTAAAACACCGGGGCGTTCACCGAGTGAAAACGGCCATTTTGTGCCACTGAATTCAGCCTTCTGGAGAATAGGGGGAACACCCCGTAAAATTCAGGAGTTCACCCGATTGCGAACCCTAAACGGTTCCTGCTCTCCTCTGCGACATGCCGAAGTTCCGGATGATTACGAACCGCAAGCGCCACGGAAAGGAAAGCGATATCCAGAGTGCCTACTTTTGGACGCAGGGGGCCATTGATCTGATGCGTCAAATCCTCCGTGGCCACGACCGCCCCATTGCTTCCAGCAACGCGGGCATTTCCTGAGAACGGAGGCCCGGAAATGCGGGCGATCACAAAAAAAACATAACACCCGTACCAATGCCAACACAGCCTAACTTGGATCAAAAAACCCGAAAGATGGAGTCCCTCTACTTCGGAGTGAGCGATAACCCTCTCGATGATGTGAATCCTTATCCCGAGACAGACAGCGGGTTTGAAAATTTTCTGGAGAGCAATGTCGGCAACCTTCGCTGGGGGGAGAATTCCGAGGTGCGTAACCGCAGCAAGCAGAGATTTGCCTACAATTTCAGCCGTGTGCTCGCTTCCTTGGGGGTAACTTTGAGCATGAGCAACGTCCTCTCTGAACTAGCAGATGACGACGTCAAAAACTCCAAGGTGGCTGCCAACTGGGCCAAGAAGGCGGTGTTCCCACCCTTTCTCCCCTGAACCCGGATGCAAACCTATCCGCCCTCAATGAAAGCGACCATTTCGATAATCGCAGCGCTTGCGTTGGCGGTTCTCGATGCCGCAGCCAATCCGCCGACGAAGAAAGGCGGGACTCCAGACGGAAAGCTGCCAAAGACAGGCGAGCCGAGTGAGGAAGGCGCAGCTTCCGCGAAAACGGGAGTTGGAAAGGACTCGGCAGGCACGAAAGAGAAAGGCAAAGAGGATGGGCGTGGGGAAAAGATATTCGGCCTTCTGGACACGGAGAATGTTCAGATTGATTTCCGGGCAATTGAGGCATCAAAGGGTGAGTTTGGAATCGAGTACAAGTTCCATTTCGAACAGAATCTGACATCGGATGCGGCGCGGACAAGCGCGGCCCTTGAGCGAACATGGAAGGCATCGCTAAAGGGAGAGGGTTTCTTGGTCACCGATCCGAGCAAAAACCAACTCGACAGCATTACGACCGAGGCGGCGTTGAAATTCGACCCACTATGGATACTCGAGAGGCCGGCACCCGCCCAGGCAACCGGCAATATCTGGAGCACGGGCACCGGCAGCGATCGGAAACTCAATCCTGACATTCCACTAGGCCGAAACCTGGCGGCACAAGTTCAGTCCCCATTGTGGATCTATGCGAAAGCCAGCGCAAAGTGGGAGACCACGCAGGATGGCAAGGATCAGGATCTCGCGGTCGGAGCGTCCCTAGCGGCCACCACCAGCTTCCTGAATCCGATCCTTGATGCTCCCTTCAAGGTGCTCCGCTTTGGCCAACAGAATACCAATAACGCGCGCCACCTTGATGTATCCGCGGGCTATGGCTATGTCACCGCCCGCAAGGTCTCGGGCGCGGCAAGTGGTAATGACAAGAACCGGATCGCAATCCGAGCGGAATGGGAGACCGGCATCTTTAAGAACGATCGCATCGCATTTGTATTCAACGGCCACTACGACATTGATGGTTCCGACCGGGGCTTCCACCCTTTCTTTGAGGCGAAATACCTTCACCTGCTCTTGGACAAACCCGGTGCGAAAACCAGTTTTGCCATCAAATACACCGTGGGCGAGCTGGCTCCGACTTACAAACAGGGAAACATCATCGGCGCCGGTTTCTCGATCGATTTCAATTAGCCATGCCACCCTCCAAGCCAGCGATGAGCCCTTTGAAGCTGAGGATGAACTTTCGAAGCACGATGCGGTTGGCGTTCCGCATCCCTTTTGCTGTGAGCGAGGATTGCATCATCCCCACCGCCGGGCGCAATTGCCGGAGGAATGCAGGGCCGAGGCTGATGGAGTCCGCGACCTGACGCCGGTCATCGATTTTCGAACAACAAATCAACGCACGTCCATCCCATGAAAATAGGAATCTCACTCCACCTCGGGCTCAACTATGTCGATCCCAAGCACTACGCGGGCTGGGACGGTGAACTATTCGCCTGCGAAGCTGACGCGAAAGACATGACGGCGCTCGCGAAATCCTGCGGTTTCAAGCCGCGGACGCTGTTGCGAAAGCAAGTCACTGCCAAGGCGGTGCAGCAGGCGATACTGAGTGCGGCGAAGTCGTTGAAAAGCGGCGACACTTTCTTCCTCACCTACTCCGGCCACGGCGGGCAGGTGCCCGATACGAATGGCGATGAAGGGCGCTTCGGCGATACGGCGGACGGCATGGACGAGACATGGTGTCTTTTTGATCGGGAACTGATCGATGACGAACTCGCCGCGCTGTATGCGCGGTTCAGGGCGGGGGTGCGCATTCTCGTCCTGTCGGACAGCTGCCACAGCGGCTCTGTGACGCGCGCGTTCGAGCGAATGCCCAAAGGGCGGGCGCGCCTCCTCCCGCCGGCCAAGGCAAAGGAGGTCTATGAAAAAAACAAGACCCGATACGATGCAATCCAGCGACGTGTGACCGGAGCGGAACAGCAGGATGTCAAAGCCACCGTCCTTCTGATTTCCGGCTGTCAGGACCGGCAGCTCTCGCGGGATGGCGACTTCAACGGGGCTTTCACCGGCGCCTTGAAGCAGGTCTGGGCCGACGGCCGGTTTCGTGGGAACTACAGGAACTTCCGCGACCATATCGCCGCGCGCATGTCGAGGGATCAGACTCCCAACTACTTCGTGATCGGCGCGCCGAACAAGGCGTTCGAGAACGAACCGCCTTTCACCCTCGAGATCAGGAACGCCAGACCGAAGGCCGGCTCGAAGGAGCGTCCGGCCACCACCGCATCCCGATGAAGCAATTCGGTTCGCCGCGTCGCGGAACCGACCCGGTCCGTGGATTCGCGGCGGCCAATGCCTGACTGCGCCTTTTCCGCTGACCAACCCAACCCATCCAAACCATGCCCGAAGACCTGCCTATCTCCCTCAACAGTGCCCGCAAAGCCACCAACTGGCTCATGACCCACTTCGGCGGAAGCATCCGCGCCGCGACGGATGGGACGCCATTCAGCCCCGCGCTGCTCTGCGGGATCGTCTGCCAGGAGACAGCCTATTTTTGGTTGCCGCTGGTCACCAAGCCGGGCAGCAAAATTTCGCCGGACGAAGTCGTCGCGCGTTGCGTCCTCGATGCGTCCGGCGAGGTTGCCGGCACGAGCCGCAGTGCGTTTCCACGGAACACCGAGGCGTTCTACGACCGTTACGATCGCGCCTTTGGCGAAATGCTCGTCGAGGAGGCCAATGCCACGCGCGCAATGCGCGGGATGGGTCCGAAGCACTGGATCTACAAAGGCTACGGCATCTTCCAATACGACCTGCAATTCGTGATCGAGGACGAGGCGTACTTCCGGTTCCGGCAGTGGTACGACTTCGAGGTGTGCCTGCGCCGCGTCATCGGCGAACTCAAAGGCAATTACCGGAGCAACGGGGGAAACCTATGGGAGGCGGTGCGCGCGTACAATGGCGGCGGACAGGCTGCGCGGAACTACCGCGACAACGTGAAGCAATTCACGCCCGCAGCCCAGGTGGAGATCGACGCGATGGGCGCGCCGCGGAGTCGCGGCAAAGCCAGGCGCCCGAAAGCCCGCAAGAAATCGAAACGTCCAGAACCCGATGCGGTGCTGCTCGCAACCCGTTCCCGAGGAACGGCGCCTGTGCGCACGCGCGGCGGCGAGCTGCCGGGCGCGAAGCCGAACATGAGCCAGCAGGAACTCTCGGCGAAGCTCGCGCCATTCGCCATCGATCGCGCAACGCATCCGCTCATCGTCGTCGGCATCCGCGGCTACTACCGTGACACCATGGGCGCGCCGGGGGTGAACGATCGCGGGATGTACGACGACGCGATCTTCATCGATTCGCCGGACAGCTTTGCGAACTTCAATGGAAACACGGACCCATCGAGAATCCGGCCGGGGCAGGGCTTCGCGGAGGACACCAAGGGCATCGCCTCGCTCGATCCCGGTGCGTGGTTCGTCCATCGGTTCGACATCCACAACGGCAAGTACCTCGCGCTCTGCCAGCGTGCGGGGAAGGTGACCGTCACGCGCGACGGCAAGAGGGAGAACTACAAGGACACCGGAAATTTCGGAATCAACATCCATTGCGGCAGCTACCACGGCACGTCGAGCCTCGGTTGCCAGACGCTGCATCCGGACCAATGGGGCAGCTTCATCGCACTCGCGACCGATCTCGCCCGCCGGTATCACGGCGACAAGTGGAAGCGGGTGGTGATCCCCTACGTGCTGCTCGAAAACACCTAGCTCCGCCCCTGTCATGAAGACCCGACGCAAACCCACCGGTCGTGCTCCCAAGCGTGTCCGCGGGCGAAAGCCGCGGTCCGCACCGCCGCCGCCCCCGAGCATATTCACCATGACGATCGACGAGATCGAGCGGCGACTGGCTGCCGGCGAGGTCGATGCGGAGATGGAACTCTACTTTGGCCCGCAGCTCCCGGAGATGCTGCGCCTGGCGCGTGCGGCGCAGTCCACCACGCGCGGGACGCGCGCCGTGCGGCCCAAGGCGCTCGTGCTGCCGGGCATCATGGGCTCCACGCTCGGATACAGGCGGCCGATCCTCTCGTTCTTCCACGACACCCTGTGGATCGATCCGCTCGATGTGCTCATCGGCCGGCTCAAACTGCTGGCCATCCCCTCGAAGAAAAAGATCATCGCGCTCGATCCGTTCCCGCTGGTCTATCTGGGCTTGAAGCTGACGCTTCAGGCTGCGGGCTTCGATGCGGACTATTTTCCGTTCGACTGGCGGCTGAACCTGCGTGAACTCGGCGCCGCACTGAAGGCCAGGCTCGCGTCGCTCGGCCCGGGCAAGGTGCATCTCGCCGCCCACAGCATGGGCGGGCTCGTCGCCAGGGCTGCGCTCAAGCAAGGCGCGGCGAACATCGGCACGGTGGTGATGATGGGCACGCCGAATTTCGGCTCCTACTCGCCCGTGCTAGCCCTGCGTGGCGTGCATGATCTCGCCTCAAAAATCAGCGGGCTCGACCTGGCGGACAGCAATGTCGAGCTTACCGAGAAGGTGTTCGCCACCTTTCCGGGGCTCGCGCAAATGCTTCCGCTCGGGCCGATCGCCAATGGCCTCAACTGGCACGATCCTTCCCTCTGGCCCGCATCGCCGCGGGTCGTTGCCGACGTGCTCGCGGAAGCCGCGTCGGTCGGCTCGCTGCTCGCGCCGGCTCCGGCCGACTGGCGGCTCATCGCCGGGATCGACCAGGAGACGATTGTCCGCGGCGAGCGCATCCCCGGGGGCGGCATGCGCTACCAGCGCAGTTTTGTGGGCGATGGCACCGTGCCGCTCGCCTCCGCGCGGCTTCCGGAGTTGAAGGATGCACAGGTCTTCTACGTGAAGCACGGCCACGGAACGCTGACGATGAATGACTCCGTGAAGCAGGCGGTCGTCCAGCTTTTCAAAGGCGAGGCCGTCACCGCGCTCCCCAACGCGCTCCCCATCGTGCGGCCCGCGCCGGTGGATTGGGTGACTGACGAACAGATGGGCAGCCGCTCGCGCAGCGCAGCGCGCGTACGTTCCATCCCGGGCCCCTCGAGCGTGAGCGAAGCCGCGGCCCGCCTGCGCGGGGTGCTCGATGCGCCCCTCGGCCTCGGCGTCGCGCTGCCCGCCGCCGGAGCGGCGCCCGCACCGGCCGAAGCGGCTCCGCTGCATGGTTTCGTCGTCTCGCGGGAGACCCAGCTATACCTCGAGATCGAGCTTGCCCAAGGCGACATCGCGGAGGTCGATTCCGAGGCCATCGTCCTCGCCAGATTCCAAAACATGGATCTCGGCCGCGCCGGCCAGGCCGTGGATGCGAAGATGGACGGCGTGCTCGCCGATATGATCCAGCGCCGCATGTTTAGCTCGAACGTGGGTGGGATGTTCGTCCTGCCGACCGGGCGCCATCCTCTGCGCAGCGACATCGTGGCTGTCGCCGGCCTCGGCCCGATGGACAGCTTCCTGAAAGCCTCCGGCGAACTCGCGTGGGACACGCTCGAACTGGTCGCGGAGAACACCCTGCGCACTCTGCTCGGCGCGGGTGTTTCGGAGTTTGCGACGCTGCTCTTTGGCAATCTCGCCGAGGCGGGCCCGGCGCTCATGCGCCAGGGGCTCACGCACTTCATGCGGGGTTTCCTGCGCGGCCTCGCCGACTCGCCCCACCGCCGGCGTTTCCGCCGCGTCACTCTCTGCGAGGCGGACCCGGTCCGTTTCGCGACGCTGCGCCAAGCCCTGCTCGATCTGCTGCCCACGCCGCTCTTCGACTCCGTGCAGGTGCGGCTCGACGAACGCACGCTGCCGCCGCCCGCCATCCTGGAGCACCGCACGGTCTCCGCTGCCAATGCGGGCAAGATGGGGCGCGATCCGGCCTACCTGTTTGTGCGTGTCACGCACGAGACCGCCGCCTTGAAATTTGAAACCACGCTCATTTCCCCGGGCGGCCGATCCGCCACGCCTCGTGAAGTCCAGACGGTGTCCAAGGCCGAACTGCAGTCCATCCTCGACCCGGTGAAGCCGACGAGTTGGGGCGACGATGTCAGCGCCGACGAGGTCGGACAAAGCGGCGAACGCATCGCCGAGCTGCTGCTCCATCCGACCCATCGCGACCTGCTTCTCAATGACCGCGAGACGCCGATCATCCTTGTTCACGACGAGGAAGCCTCGCGCATCCCGTGGGAAACCCTCCGTCTCGGACCTGCGGGCGAGTATGCGCCAGCGCGCGGACCGGGCCTCTCGCGGCAGTACGCCGCGGCGAATCTTTCCGTGGCAAAATGGGTCGAGGCCCGGCGCCGCGATGAAAAGCTCCGCGTGCTCCTCGTCGTCAATCCCACCGGCGACCTCGAAGGCGCCGTCGAGGAAGGGGAACGCATCCGCGCGCTGTTCACGGAACGGCGCGACATTGTCCTGACCGAGCTGCGGGAGGCCGAAGCGACGCGCCCGCGGCTGCTCGATCACTTCCGTTCCGGCGAGTTCGACGTGGTCCACTACGCCGGACACGCGTTTTTCGACCCGGATGCGCCCGCGCAAAGCGGCCTCATCTGCGCGCCGCCGAGCCCGGACAATCCGTCAGTCCTCAGCGGAGCCGACGTTGCAGGGCTGGGCCAGCTCCCCTTGCTTGTATTTTTCAATGCCTGCGAATCCGCGCGTGTCCGCGGTGTGGCGCGGGGTGGAACCGCGAAGTCCCATCCCGATCGGCTGCTCGGTCTCGTCAGCGTGGCCGAGGCGTTCATGCGTGGCGGCGTCGCAAATTTCCTCGGGACCTACTGGCCCGTCGGCGACGGCCCGGCATGCAAATTCGCCGAATCCTTTTACCAAGGTCTGCTCGCCGGCCAGCCGCTCGGGCCTTGCGTGACTGGCGCGCGACGCGTTGTGCAGGAATCCGGCAGCGCCGACTGGGCCGACTATCTCCACTACGGGTCTCCGAATTTCGTGCTGAAACCGCGCCCGTCCTGATGCGCCTCGCCACCTACAACGTCCAAAATCTTTTCCGTCGGGCGAAGGTCCTGAACCTCGCGACCACTGCGGCTGCGAAGGCGATTCTGGAGGACGTGCAGCGGCTGAATGAGCTTTTTGCGAAGCCGGTTTATGCCGCGCAGGATAAGGCGGACATCATGGCTCTGCTCACGAAGCATGATGTGGAGAATGAGGCGAAGCGGCCGTTCTTCATCCAGCAGGTGCGCGGAAAGCTGTATTCGCAGCGGCAGGGCACGCCGCTCGGGACGACGAATATCTCGCAGATCAAGGCGGGCGGGCGCGCAGATTGGGCCGGATGGATCGAACTGGAGCGGGAACTGGTCTCGACGGCTGCGATCGAGAACACGGCGCGGGTGATCGAGGCGGTGAATGCGGATGTGCTCTGCGCCGTGGAGGTGGAGAGCCGTCCGGCGTTGATGGAATTCAACGAGCGGTTCCTCAAGCCGGCAAAGCGCTACCGGCACAAGATGCTGATCGATGGGAATGACCCGCGAGGGATCGATGTGGGGCTGTTCAGCCATTTTGCCATCGGCGACATGCGCAGCCATGTCGATGACGCGCTGCCGAAGTCTGCGGCGCAGCCGAACGTGGCATCGAAGGCGCGGTTTTCGCGCGACTGCGCGGAGTTTGCCGTGCAATTGCCGGGTGGAAAGGTGCTGTGGGTGCTGTGCAATCATTTCAAGAGCCGCGGCTTTGGGAGCAAGGCGGGCAATGACCGGAAGCGGGAGCGCGAGTCGGCGCAGGTGAAGAAAATCCTGGGACGGTTCGACCTGACGAAGGATCTCGTGGCGGTGTGCGGGGATTTCAATGAGCTGCCGGCTTCGGCCTCGCTCGCCCCGCTGCTCGCCGGCATGCCGAATCTGCGGAGTGTTTTCGAGAAACTGCCCACTGGTGCGGATCGCTGGACGCACCGCGACGATGCCGCCGCGAACCAGCCGATCGATTATTTGCTCGTCTCGAAACCGCTATTCACCGCGTGCAGCAAGGTGGAGATCGAGCGCCGCGGCGTGTTCCGCAGGAACACGCCGGCGAACACGCGGTTTCCGACGGTGACAGGCGACAAGGACGCCGCGAGCGATCACGCGGCGGTTTGGGCGGAGTTCAGCCTCTGAGCGCCGCCGTGGGGCCTCGTCGAAATGGGACCAACCGGTGCCTCTACCGCCCCGCCTTCAGCGCGGCGGCGGCGAGTTCTTCGCCCAGCCATTCCCAGCCGCTGCCTTCGGTGTTGAAGACGGTGACGCAGGCGATCCTGCGGCCGGCGTGGAAGACTCCGAAGAGGCCTCCCATGTGGCCGGTGTGGCAGACGGCGGCGCCGCCGATTCCGGGGAGTTCCGTCTTCCAAAGGCCGCCGGCGTAGCCGCTGCCCTCGGGCGGTGTTTGGAGATGCGCGAAGGTCTCCGCCTTTACCAGCCGTGGCTCGCCTGTGGAGAGCCACCAGGCGTAGCGGGCGAAATCCTGGAGCGACATGTGGACGGAAGCGGCGGGTGCGAGGGCGGGCGGGAATTGGTTTTCCGGGGACGGCGCGGCGGGGATGAGTTGCTCGCCTTTGCGGTAGTGGCCCCAGGGCTGATCGGTTTTGCCGGGCGTGGCGGGTGCGCCGAAGCCGGCGGTCTTGAGGTGCAGCGGTTCGAAGATGTGCTTGCGGAGCAGGTCTTCGTAGCTGGCGTCCCCGGCGCGTTCGATGATGGCACCGAGCAGGCCGTAGCCGGAGTTGCTGTAGTCGAATTTCCCGGGCGGCTTTGCGGGTGGGACCGAGAGGAGTTTGCGGGCTAAGGCTGCGCGCTGTTCGCGGGGGGTGCCGCCGCCGACATCGAGGCTGCGCCATTCAGCGCGGCTCATCGGGGCGATGCCGCTGCGCTGCGTGACAAGATGGTCGAGGGTGACGGCGCGCCAGCCGGGGTCACACGGGACGCCGGGCAGCGCGTCGGGCAGAGGCATGTCCCAGCGCAGTTTGCCGGCATCCACGAGCACGCCGACGAGAATGGCGGTCATGCTCTTTGTGCAGGAGCCGATGTGCCAGATGTCGGCCACGGTCACGCGCACATCGCTGTCAATGCGCCGCACGCCGGTCGCGCCGATGGCGGTGATGCGCCCGTCTTCGATCACCGCGGAGGCGCAGGCGGGGATTTTGTATTTCGCGCGGATGGGCTCGAGCGCGGCGGAAATGTCTCGCGGCTCCGCGGCGAGCGCGGACGCGGCGAGGGAGAATAGGGGGAGCAGTCGGCGAAGCACGGGCGTGGCGATACCGCAGTTTGCGACGAATGGGAAATGATTACATGGGTGCGCTCCGTGCTCTCCGTGTCCTCGGTGGTTAAAACCTTCGATATTCCTCAACACAAGACGCCACCGCTCCGGGCGATGGCTTGACTTCGCATGCGGCGTCCCTGCCAATGGCCATCCCATGAAACTCCTCCTCTCCCTCGCGCTTTTTGCAGCGTCGCTGCCATTGTTTGCCGCCCAGCCGTTGCCCGACAGCCTCAAGCAAGGCCAGTTCGTCATCGGCTGCCAGGCTTGGACGTTCAACCGCTTCACCGTCTTCGAAGCCATCGAGAAAACGGCGGGCACGGGCGCAAAGACGATCGAGTTTTTCCCCGGCCAGAAGCTGTCGCCGGATCAGAAGGACGTGAAGTTCGGCCATGAGGCGACGCCCGAGGTGTGGGACAAGGTGAAGGCCAAGCTGAAGGAGCACGGCATCACGCCGGTGGCGTACGGAGTCGTCGGACTGTCGAAGGACGAGGCTGCTTCGCGCAAGGTGTTCGAGTTTGCGAAGGCCTTCGGCATCGGTGTCATCAACACGGAGTCGGTGGACGCGATTGATACGTTCGAGAAGCTCGTGAAGGAATACGACATCAAGGTCGGCTTCCACGATCACCCGAAGCGTCCCGACCACCCCGAGTACCGCATGTGGGATCCGAACTACATCCTCGAAGTCTGCAAGGATCGCGATGCGCGCATCGGCTCCTGCGCGGACACCGGCCACTGGGTGCGCTCAGGGCTGAAGCCCGTGGACTGCCTCCGTATCCTCAAGGGCCGCATCGTGAGCAGCCATTTGAAAGATCTGCATGCGCCGCTGCCGAGCGGACACGACGTGCCGTACGGCACGGGCGTGAGCGACGTGCCGGCCATTCTCGACGAGTTCGCCGCGCAGGGTTTCGTCGGTCCGATCTCGGTCGAATACGAATACAACTGGGACGCGAACCACGAGGACGCGAAGAAGTGCGTCGAGTTCGTCCGTAACTACAAGCCGAAGAAGTAGCGCAGGAGCGCCCGCGGCGGGAGCCAAACGGGAGCGCAGGCGGTCAGCGTTTCGTTCCGATGAAGGACCCGACGGAGCGTGTCCCTCCCGTGCTGGCTACGCCAATCCGAGGCGGCGGAAGGTGTCTTCCACCCATCGGAAGTGGTGGTCCAGCGAGCACAGCTTCGCGATTTCATCCGGCGGAATCTTCGCGGTGATTTCCTCCTCGGCGAAGAGGTTTTCGAGCAGCGGCTTGTCGCCCTGCCACGTCTTCATCGCGGCGCGCTGGACGGCTTCATAGGCGGTCTTCCGTTCGAGACCGCGCTCGGTGAGCTTCAGCAGGATCGTCTGCGAATGGTAGAGGCCGCGCGTGATCTCGAGGTTCCGCTTCATGTTCTCGGGATACACGATGAGCCGGTCCACGAGCTTGCGCAGCAGCGTGAGCATGTAGTTCACGAGAATGCACGAGTCGGGGAAAATGACGCGCTCGACAGACGAATGGCTGATGTCGCGCTCGTGCCACAGCGCCACATTCTCCAGCGCAGCGACCGCGTTGCTGCGGACGAGGCGCGCGAGGCCGCTGAGCTTTTCGCCGGTGATCGGATTGCGCTTGTGCGGCATCGCCGAGCTGCCCTTCTGCCCTGCGGAAAAGTATTCCTCCACTTCGAGCACCTCGGTGCGTTGCAGGTGCCGGAACTCCGTGGCCCAGCGATCGATCGAAGACGCGATGAGCGCGAGCACGGTGTGGAATTCCGCGTGCCGGTCGCGCTGCACGACCTGCGTGCGCGAGCGTCGCGGGGGTGAGGCCGAGCGTCTTGCAGACCTTGCGATTCCACGTGCGGATCGAGATGCGCGTGCGTGCCGACTGCGCCGCTGATTTTCCCCACGCGGATGCGCGGCTGCACCTGCTCCAGCCGCTCCAGCGCGCGGCCGAATTCATCGTACATCAGCGCGAGCTTCAGCCCGAACGTGATCGGCTCCGCGTGGATGCCGTGGCTGCGGCCGATCATCGGCGTCATCTTGAATTCCTTCGCGCGCTTCGCGATCACCTCGCGCAGTTCCCGGAGATCCTTCAGCAAAATGTCCGACGCCTGCGCGGTCTGCACGGCGAGCGTGGTGTCGAGCACGTCGCTGCTCGTCATGCCCTGGTGCATCCAGCGGCACGCGGGGCCGACGTAGCTCGCGACGTTTTCGAGGAATGCGATCACGTCATGGTTCGTGCGCTTTTCGATCTCCATGATCTCGGCGAGTTCGAATTTCGCCTTCGCGCGGATGGTCTGCGCGTCCTCCTTCGGGATGTGGCCGAGTTCCGCCTGCGCCTCGCAGGCGAGCGTCTCGATTTCGAGCCAGATTTCGTATTTGCGTTGCTCTGTCCAGATGGCCGCCATCTCGGGCAGCGTGTATCGATCAATCATGAGGGCGCGGAATGTGTGAGCCGCGCGCGCGGCGGGCAAGCCCGGATGCTCGCGCGCTCAGAACCTCCGCTGCGCGCGGAGGGAGAGGGAGACGTCGTTGCGCGGGCCGAAGTCGGTGCGCTCGGCGGCGCTGAGCGTGAAGGTCCAGTTTTCGCCGATGTCGGCGCTCACGGCTGCACCGATGACCAGCGCGTCGTAGCGCGCGTCGGCGCGGCTGGAGCTGGCGCGGAAGCCGCCGATGAGCCCGGCGCCCGCGGCGGAGAAGGGCGACTGCAGGAGCGTGGCGCTGACCGCGCCGCCGTCGCTCAGGTTTTCGCGCTCCCAGCCGATGTGGACGAGCGGAGTGAGCGCGCCCCACGGGCGGTGCAGCTTCCAGTTGGCCTGCCAGCCGAGCGTGCTCACGAGCGAGTCGTATTCCTGCGCGCCGTAGGTGAGCGAGGCCGCGCCGCCGCCGCTCTCGGTGCTGCCGTCGAGTCGGCCGTGGACGTAGGTGAGGCTGGCGTAGGGGCCGGTGGCGAAGGTGTCGCCGACCTTGAAGACGTAGCCCGCGTTGAGGCTCACGAGGTGGCTCCAGTCGTCCGCGGTGCTGCGGGCGGTGGCGCCGGTGAGGGTGTTGCGCCGCAGTGTGTCGCTGAAAAGGCCGGCGCTGTAGAGCAGGTCGGCGTAGCAGTAGCCGGAGGGATTGCCGGCCGGCGTCTTGCCGTCCTTGCCCGTGGATGGCGGCAGAGCGCTGGCGTCGGAGCGCCATGTCACGTAGGCGCTGAGCGCGCCGCCATCAATGTGCTGGCTGCCGAGGCCGCCGGAGAAATCGGTTTCGCTGTGCACCTGGCTCGCGGAGACGCCGAGGCGGAATTTTCCGCGCAGCTTCCACTCCGCGCCGGCGCTGGCGGACTCGCGCGTGTCGAGCAGGCCGGCCGTTCCGTTGCGCCCGCCCTGGCTGAGCCAGCCGGCGCTGATGTTTGCGAAAAGGCGTATGTTGCCGTCGCCCGCGCCGGGCACGTCGGACTTGTCGCCCTGCGGCGCGCCGGTCTCGTTCGGCCCGAGCCAGGCGCGGAGGATGCGGTCGTTGACATCGCCGATGCCGCCGGCGTGCGCGGCCAGCAGCGAGTCGCGCAGCGCGAGGGCGACGGGCAGGCCGCTGTCCAGTGCGGAGAACACGGAGCCGAGATCGATCGTGATGATGCGCTGCTGGAGGTAGTTCTCCACCGTGGGCGCGCCGCCGCTCAGCGTGGTGATGTCGTTGAAGAAGGACTGCGTGTGCGTGTTCGTGTTGATGTTCAACGTGCCGGCGGCGACGAAGAAAGTCTGCGACTGGTCGGGACCGATCAAGATGGTGGCGGGGCCGAAGGTCGTCGTTGTGGTGACGCTGGTATTCGTGCCAACAAACTGTGTGGTTTTGCTGCTGGAGCCGCCGGAACCGGGAGTTCGGCTGAGCAGTTGCAGCGACGCGCCCTGCGGGAAGGGCGGGAGCGCCCGCAGCGCGGCCTGCAGGGCCGCCTGCACCCTGGGACTGGCGAGCGAAGTGCCGGGCGAAAAACCGAGCTGAATCCTGTCCCCGCCATTGAGGACGTTCTGGATCACCCCGCTGCTCGTGCGCTGGTCCACGGTGAGCGGCACATGGGTCTCGTGATGCGACGTCGAGGTGGTGAAGGTGGTGTTGACGACGCCGCCGCCCACCGCCGCGGGGCACTGCTGCCGTGCGCCGAGCAGGAGCACGGCGAGGAAAAACGAAACCATCGCCTGGCGAAGCCGGGCACAGGAGAAAGCGTGATGCGTCATGGAAGTAACGGGGTGCTTTTGCCGGCGGCATCGTGTGGCAGGGCGTTCATGTGGTTCAAGGCGAATCGCGCCACGGCGGGGCAGCCAGTTCGCGCAGGCCGTCCTCGATGGTGGCGCGATCGGAGGACGAGGATGCGTCCCGCGCGGCGCGGCGCGCGAGAAGGAGAGAGAGGATGAGCTTTTCGCGATCCGAGGCGGGCTCGTCTTTCAGCGCCGCATGGAAGAGGCGCTCCGCCTCGTCGAAGCGCCCGGCACCCAGCGCATCGTGCGCCCCGCGATAGGCGCGCACGCCTTCCCGCTCCGCGGCGCTCATCTGCCAGCGCAGCATCGGCGCGCGCAATCGCTCCCCGATGATCCACGCGGTGCGCCAGTCGGCGATGAAGCGTGCGAAGGTGAACATGGCACGCGCGGAGTCCGCGTTGCGCAGTGCGCGGAGCCGCTCGGGCGGGAGCGTCTGCACTGGCGCATCGCCCGCCGCGTCCGCGCGCCGGAACACGATGGCCGCGGGGCCGTAGAACACGGGACGCCAGCCCGGCGAGCGCAGGAAATTTTGCCAGACCTCGATGCGGTCGAGATCGATCACCGCGACGGGCGCCGGATATTTTTCCAGGAAGCCGTCGAAGTCCTTCCCCGTGCCGAAGCGGTGTTGCTCGTCGAACCAGCCAAGATACGGGAACGAGCGCGAGTCCACCATGACCTCGTATTGCGGCCAGAGCCGCCATAGGAGATAGCCGCCGGTGTTGAAGAGATTCACGAGGCGCGGCGCCCGCGGGCTTCTGCCGCGCGAGGAACTCCGTCTCGTCCACCGGATTCGCGCCGCCGATGCCAAAGCCGCACCAGGAGTTGAAGGCAGGCCGGAAGAAACTCTGGTGCAGCGTGTGCGCCGCGAGCACGAGGAACGCGGCAAGCGCGGCGATGCGGAGCTTTCCACCGCTGGCCGCCGCCGGCGCCGCCGCATCGCGCCCGCCTTTCAAAAGGAAAAATGTGCCCGCTGCGAAGACCGCGGGCAGGCAGAACGTCGCGCGCAGCCAGAGCATGAACAGCGGCACATACGCCGCGAACGCGAGCACGACGCTCCAGTCGGTATGCTGCTTTCCGATGCGCGACCAGCGCCGCCACGCGGCGCCGAAGACGGCGAGCATCGCAAGCAGCAGCAGGGGGAAGGGGATGACCCACGAGGCCGGTGAGAAGATGGACTGGTAGGCGGAATTCCATGCGGCATCCGGCCGCGGCGTGCTTTGCAGGACGTAGTCCGCGAAAAGCTGCGCCGGGTATCGCCAGCCGTAGGGCGTGGCGAGCGTCGCGAGCGCGCAGAGCGCGAGGCACGCGAGCAAGGCGCGCAGCGGGAGCCGGCCCGCCGCGCCGCGCCGCGCGTGGATGAGCTCGCCGGCGAGGAACGCCAGCATGAGCGGCGCGGCGAGGATGAACGCGCCGTGCGTGTTCACCCACACGAGGAAGAGCGGCGGCAGCGCGCACAGCCACGGGGCGGGATTTTTTCCGAGCGACGCGGCGAGCTTCGCACGGAAGAGGAGCCAAGCGAGCGCGTTGAAAAACACGAGGGAGAAAATCTCCGGCTTCGTGATCGTGCCGACGTAGGACGACACGACGGCGATGAGCAGCACGAGCCAGCGCAGCGGCCCGCCGACGCGGCACCGGCGCGCGAGATCAAACTGCATCGCGGCCACGGCGAGCACGGCCACGTAGCGCAGCGCGAACACCGCCGCGAGCCCGCCTATTTCGTAAAGCCGCAGGAATGCAAAATCCGCGAGCCACGTGCAGTAGATCATGTCGTTGCCCGCGGGCGTCCACGAGTAGATCGAGTGGTCCGGCACGAGCGTGTGGTGTGCGAGCATCTGCTTCGCATAGGCCATGTGCCAGAAGAGATCGCCGTCCAGCACCGGCTCCGCGAAGCGCACGGCGATCACCGCGAGCAGCACACACGCGAGCGCGACGTCGCTGGTGAAAAGCCGTGCCACGGCGGAGGATCGCGTGCGTTGTGCTTGCGCGCCTTTCATCCGCCGGAGCCGTGCAGCAGCCGCGCGGGCACGCCCGCGACCGTCGCACCCGGCGGCACGTCGCGCGTCACCACCGCGCCCGCGCCGATGTGCGCGCCTTCGCCGATGGTGACTCCGCACAGGATCACCGCGCCGCTGCCGATGGACGCGCCGCGCTTCACGAGCGTCGGGATCGCCCGCCACTCATCGTCGCGCAGCAGGTGCCCGTCCTGCGCGGCGCGCGGATGGCGGTCGTTGGTGAACATCACGCCGTGGCCGACGAAAACTTCGTCCTCCAGCGTCACGCCCTCGCAGAGAAAACTGTGCGATGAGATTTTGCACAGCCGACCGACGCGCGCGCCGCGCTGGATTTCCACGAACGGGCCCACCGAGCTGTCCGCGCCGATCGCGCAGCCGTAGAGGTTCACCAGTTCCGGGTGCGGGATGCGGACTCCCGCGGCTAGTTCGACGTCGGCGGCGATGGGCATGGTGCGGGTTGGGTTTGTTCCGACGGCTTATGGCGGCAGCAGAACAGCGCTTCGAGTCCATTCAACGCATACGTCACGCGCCGGCATTCCCATTCGCCATGCGTCGCGAGCGCCGCGCGGAGTTTTTCTTCCGTGCGCATGTGCCGGCCCTTGTCGAGCGCGCGCACGAGCGCGGCTAGCGGACGCCGCCAGCCCGAGCGCGGCGGCACGGCGTCGAAGACGACGATCCATCCGCCTGGTTTTGCGACACGTTCCATTTCGCCGAGCGATTGCTCCAGCTCAGCGTCATCGAGGTGATGCAGCAGGCCGAAGCTCCACACCGCGCCGAACGCGCCGTCCGCGAACGGCAGCCGTGTGGATGGCGCGACCAGCGCGGTTCCGCCGTCGCGTATGATGGCAGCGACGCGCGCCGCATCGCTGTCAACGCCCACGGGCTGCACGCCCGCCGCGGCGAGCCGCGAGCGCGCGCCGCAGCCGACATCGAGGTGCCCGCCGGTGACGGCGTGCGTCGCGAGCCATTCGCGCACGAGCCCCGTGATCGCGAGCGCACCGCCGGGCGCGGCTAGCGCCTGGCCTGCGCGCCACAGGATGCCGCGCGCCCGCAGCAGCCACGACTTCGGACTTGTGAACGCGAGCAGCGAAGTGATCGCGAGCCTCAGCTTCCGCGTCATCGTCCAGCCCGAGCGACCGTGCGCGCGCGGCTGCCGGTCGTGCGGGACGTGGCGCTGCGGGACTGGCAGCGCGAGCAGGCGGAAAAACAGATTTGGCCCGGGGTCGCGCCATCGCGCGGCCTCGTCGA
The DNA here is from genome assembly GCA_963769025.1 of uncultured Verrucomicrobiae bacterium. Taxonomy (GTDB): domain Bacteria; phylum Verrucomicrobiota; class Verrucomicrobiia; order Chthoniobacterales; family Chthoniobacteraceae; genus SXWH01. Next base: position 138,755 of record CAVYKI010000012.1, on the reverse strand, counting down.
GCACGCGCCGGTCGGCGAGGAAGCAGTCCGCACCATAGCGCGGCGCGGGCAGGCCGGTCCACAGCCGCACCGCGAGGTGAAACGCCGAGGAGCAAAAACGATCCCGCGCATTCCCGCCGCTCGCCCGCGTGCGCGCCGCCCACACGAGCGCCGCGCCGCCGCGCCACGCTTCGAGGAGCTTCGCGATGATCTCCGGCGGGTCCTGGAGATCCGCCGCGAGCGCCACCGCCGCGCCGCCGCGCGCTTCGTGGAGCCCGCGCAGGATTGCGGCGTGCGAGCCGAGGTTCCGCCCGTGCGTGAAGACGCGCAGGTTTTCCTCCCCATCCCCGATCCTGCGGAGCACGGCGGCGGAATCGTCCGTCGAGCAGTCATCCACCGCGATCCATTCCCAGCGCAGCCGCAGCGAATCGAGGCAGCCCCTCAGCTGTGCGTGAAATTCCGCGAGATTTCCGGCTTCGTTGAAAACCGGGGTGACAACGGAGACGAACGGCCCGCTCATGCGCAGCACGCTTCCCTCAGCGCCTCGACGACGCGATCCTGCACGGCGTCCGTCATCGCAGGGAAAAGCGGCAGAAGTATGGTGGAATCCTGCGCGCGTTCGCTTTCGCCAAGCCCGCCAGCGCTCCGCCAGGTGCCGGGCGGATACGCTGGCTCGCGGTGGATGCACATGATGCCGCGCTGCGTGGAGACTCCCGCGGCGAGCATCCGCTCCATCACGGCACGCTGATCGATCCCCGCGCCGAGCCGAACGGCGCAGCTCTGCCAGTTGCCGCGCGCCCACGGCGGCTCCTTTGCCAGCTCGACGGCAGGCACGCCGCGCAGGAGTTCGCCGTAGCGAGCGGCGAGCCTGCGGCGGCGCGCGACGATTTCATCGAGCCGCGCGAGCTGCGCGCGGCCCACGGCGGCCTGCAAGTCGGTGAGGCGGAAATTGAACCCCGGCTCAATGTATCGCTCGAAGATGACGCTGTCCGCGCGATGACGGTCGTGCGGCTGGGCGCTCATGCCGTGCTGGCGCAGCAGGCGGAAGCGGCGGTCCCATTCCGCGTGGCGCGTGGTGATCATGCCGCCGTCGCCGGTGGTGATCGCCTTGCGCGGGTGCAGTGAAAAGCACGCGGCGTCGCCGTGCGGGCGGCCGATGCGCTCCCAGTTTTCGCCGAGGCAGATTTCGCTGCCGAGCGCGCAGGCGGCGTCCTCGATCACCGGCAGGCCGTGTTCGCGCGCGATCGCGAGAATCTTCGTCAGGTCGGCAGGAACGCCGATTTGGTGGACGCACAGGATCGCCTTCGAGCGCCCGCCCAACGCGCGCGTTATCTGATCCGGCGCCATGTTGAAAGTGCCCGGCTCGATGTCCACGAAGACCGGCAGCGCGCCGCAGAGGCGGATGGCATCCGCTGTGGCGATGAACGTGTGGCTGACGGTGACGACCTCGTCGCCCGCGCCGATGCCGGCGGCGCGCAGCGCGAGGTGCAGCGCCGCGGTGCCGCTCGACACCGCGCACGTGTGCGGCGCGCCCACGGCGGCGGCGAACTCCTCCTCAAAGGCAGCGACTTCCGGTCCCATTGTGAGCCAGCCGGATTCCAGCACGCGGCGCACGCCGGCGATTTCCTCCTCGCCGGTGAAGGGGCGTGTGAGCGGGATGCGTTCCTGCGCCGGGATCATGGGCGTGCGGCTTCGGTGGGCGCGGAATGCTCGCGCCAGTTTTGCTCCGGCTCGTCGGCGCCGGGTTTTTCCGCGCCGGGATTTTTTTCAAACCAATCCACCGTCGCCCGAAGCCCCTCGCCGAATGTGACCTGCGGCTCCCAGCCGAGCAGCGCGCGCGCGAGCGACGCATCCGCGACGAGCTTCCGCACGTCTCCGGGGCGCGCGTCGTGGTGCTCGAATTTCGGCGCGGCGAGCCCGAGCACCCGCGCGAGCGCGCGGCCGAGCGCGAGCACGGAAATCTCGCGGCCCGAGCCGAGGTTCATCGTGCGTCCGATCGCAGCGGGGGAGATTGCCGCGAGCAATATCCCGCGGGCCGTGTCGGACACGAAAGTGAAGTCGCGCGTCTGCGCGCCGTCGCCGAAGACGGGCAGCGTTTCGCCGCGGCGCAGCCGGCGGAGGAAGCGTGGGATCACCTCGCCCGCCTCGCCCTCAGCGTGGCTGCGAGGGCCGAAGCTGTTGAACGGGCGCACCACGGCGACCGGCAGGCCGTGCGTGTGGAAAAATGCGCGGGCATAATTTTCCCCGGCGAGCTTTGACGCGCCGTAGATGGTCTTCGGCGACGCGGGATGCTCCTCGGTCATCGGGACGGTCCGCGCGTCGCCGTAGATTTCCGAGGTGGAGACATGCACGGCGCGGGGAACGCGGGCGGCGAGTGCGGCTTCGAGGACGCGCAGCGCGCCGGTTGCGTTCACGTCGTGATTCTCCAAGGGATGCCCGAGCGAGTGCCGCACGCCGAGGCAGGCAAGGTGGAAGACAGCGTCGCAGCCGCGCAGCAGCGAGCGCAGCAGATCCGCGTCGCGCACGTCGCCGCGCACGAGCGTTGCCTTTCCCGCCACGATGAGGGGCGCGAGGTTTGCCTCCGAGCCGGTGGCGAGATTGTCGAGCACGCGGACTTCCGCGCCGGCGCGGCAGAGCTGGCGCGTAAGCTCGCTTCCGATGAAGCCCGCGCCGCCGGTGACCACGACTTTTGCGCCCGCGAGGTTCATTTTTCGAGCGGGGCGGAGGCCCTCCGGTTGCGCACCACGCGCGCGGGCACGCCGGCGGCGACGGCAAACGGCGGCACGTCATTCACCACCACCGCACCCGCGCCGATAATGCAGCCCTCGCCGAGCGTGACGCCGGGCAGGATGTGCGCGCCCATCCCCACGTCCACGCCGCGGCCGATGCGCACCGGCGCGACGTTTTGCGGCGTAGAGATCACGGGTGCATCCACCGGCTCGCCGCTGTGCTCGGAGCACAGGATGCGCACGCCGGGGCCGAGGCCGCTGCATTCGCCGATGTGCAGCGCGCGCGCATCGAGAAAACACTGCGGCCCGATCCACGCGCGGCTGCCGATGACGCACGAGCCGCCGCAGCGGCCCTGGAGGATCGCCTGATCGCCGATGAAGACGCCGTCGCCGATCTCGAAGGTCTCCGCGTGTTTCAGGAGCACGCCGCGGCCAATCTGCACGCCGTCGCCCATCCGCCCCACGAGCGCGCGCCAGAGCACGCGGCGCGCGGTGGCATCCGCCTCCGTCGAGCCGTGCGCACAGAGGTCGAGCATCGCCATCAATTGCTCCGGCGTTTTTGAGCGGCGGAAAGTTTCGGCGCGTTCCAGCTCATCCTGCGGGTCGGGCACGATGGGCCGGTTGGCGTGGATGGCGGGTTGGTTCATGCGCTCCATGCCCGGTGATGATGACATCCCGCGCGGTAGTGCTCAATCATTCTGCGCCCGCCTCCTGCCGACGGCGGCTACGGGATCAGAACCTCCGCTGCGCGCGGAGGGAGAGGGAGACGTCGTTGCGCGGGCCGAAGTCGGTGCGCTCGGCGGCGCTGAGCGTGAAGGTCCAGTTTTCGCCGATGTCGGCGCTCACGGCGGCGCCGATCACCAGCGCGTCGTAGCGCGCGTCGGCGCGGCTGGAGCTGGCGCGGAAGCCGCCGATGAGCCCGGCGCCCGCGGCGGAGAAGGGCGACTGCAGGAGCGTGGCGCTGACGGCGCCGCCGTCGCTCAGGTTTTCGCGCTCCCAGCCGATGTGGACGAGCGGAGTGAGCGCGCCCCACGGGCGGTGCAGCTTCCAGTTGGCCTGCCAGCCGAGCGTGCTCACGAGCGAGTCGTATTCCTGCGCGCCGTAGGTGAGCGAGGCCGCGCCGCCGCCGCTCTCGGTGCTGCCGTCGAGCCGGCCGTGGACGTAGGTGAGGCTCGCGTAGGGGCCGGTGGCGAAGGTGTCGCCGACCTTGAAGACGTAGCCCGCGTTGAGGCTCACGAGGTGGCTCCAGTCGTCCGCGGTGCTGCGGGCGGTGGCGCCGGTGAGCGTGTTGCGCCGCAGTGTGTCGCGGAAAAGGCCGGCGCTGTAGAGCAGGTCGGCGTAGCACGGCGAGCACGGGTCGGAGCGCCATGTCACGTAGGCGCTGAGCGCGCCGCCATCAATGTGCTGGCTGCCGAGGCCGCCGGAAAAATCCGTGTCGCTGTGGACGTAGGTCGCGGAGACGCCGACGCGGAATTTCCCGCGCAGCTTCCACTCCGCGCCGGCGCTGGCGGACTCGCGCGTGTCGAGCAGGCCGGTCGCACCGTCGCGCCCGCCCAGGCTGAGCCAGCCGGCGCCGATGTTGGCGAAGAGGCGCATGTTGCCGTCGCCCGCGCCGGGCACGTCGGACTTGTCGCCCTGCGGCGCGCCGGTCTCGTTCGGGCCGAGCCACGCGCGGAGGATGCGGTCGTTGACATCGCCGATGCCGCCGGCGTGCGCGGCCAGCAGCGAGTCGCGCAGCGCGAGGGCGACGGGCAGGCCGCTGTCCAGCGCGGAGAACACGGAGCCGAGATCGATCGTGATGATGCGCTGCTGGAGGTAGTTCTCCACCGTGGGCGCGCCGCCGCTCAGCGTGGTGATGTCGTTGAAGAAGGACTGCGTGTGCGTGTTCGTGTTGATGTTCGTCGTGCCGGGGGCGACGAAGAAAGTCTGCGACTGGTCGGGGCCGATCATGATGGTGCCGGGGCCGATAGCCGTCGTTGTGGTGACGGAAGTCTCGGTATGGTCGAGCTGGATGGAGAGGGCGCTGGTGCCGCCGGAGCCGGGAGTGCGGCTGAGCAGTTGCAGCGACGCGCCCTGCGGGAAGGGCGGGAGCGCCCGCAGCGCGGCCTGCAGCGCGGCCTGCACCCTGGGATTGGCGAGCGAAGTGCCGGGCGAAAAGCCGAGTTGAATCCTGTCCCCGCCATTGAGGATGTTCTGGATCACACCGCTGCTCGTGCGGTTGTCCACGGTGAACGGAGTGTGGGTCTCGCTCTGCGTCGTCGAGGTGGTGGTGGTGATGGTGCCACCGCCGCCGCCGCCCACCGCCGCGGGGCACTGCTGCCGTGCGCCGAGCAGGAGCGTGGCGAGCGATGCGAGCACCGTCGCGAAGCGCGCGGGCCGGATGCTGTGGCGGGGCTTCATGGAAACTGCGCGGGGTCTTTGCCCGCGTGGAGCAAGGTTAGCCCGGGTGGGGCGTCGGCGGTCAAGCGGGGAATCGCTCCCGTCACGCCGCAATGCGCAGATTTTTCAAAGCAGCGCCGCCATCTCGGGCAGCGCGTAGCGATCGATCATCAGGGCGCGGAAAATGTGAGCCGTGCCCGCAGTCGGCAAGCTGGAAGCTGCGCGCACATGGGGATTGAGTTCAAGGTGCCGCCCCGGTATTCGCGATGGATGCGTTTCCCCTTTCCGATCGTTGCCGTTTTGCTGGCACTTGGGGATTGCGCAGCGGCGCGGCCTTCGGTGCTTTGGGGCGAGCGCGGGGAAAGTCACGACCCGGCCGGACTGCTGCCGGATTTTTCATTCGCCGGCTACGAGCGCGGGGAGAAGCCGATCCCGGAACGTGCGGCGGAGGTATCGGTGAAGGACTTCGGTGCGCTCGGCGACGGGAAGTCCGATGACACCGCGGCATTCCAACGCGCGGTGAAGGAAGCCGCGGGCAAATGCATCGGCATCCCCGCGGGACGCTACATCCTCTCCGATGTGATCGAAGTCGGAACGTCGGACACGGTGCTGAAGGGCGTGGGCACGGGGAAGACGACGCTCGTCTTCACCAAGGGGCTCGAGACGTTGCGCCCGAAAGCCGCGGAGACTGGCGGCGGCAAACCGACCACGGCTTGGTCGTGGAGCGGCGGACTCGTGTGGTTCAAGGGCGCGAATCCCGTGGGTGCCGTACTCGCAACCGTCGCCGCGCCGGGTGCGAAGCGCGGCGCGACGAGTGTCCCGGTGGAAGACGTGGCGAAGCTTGCCGTCGGGCAGGAAGTCGCCATCGAAGTGAAGGACGACTCCGCGGGCTCGCTGGTGAAGCACATTTTCCGCGACAACCCGGAGGACTCGGCGAAGCTCACCGGCAAGCTGGCGTATCGGTATGCCGCCCGCATCCGGGAGATCCGGGGCAAGGACGTCGTGCTCGACCGTCCGCTGCGGTTTGATTTGCGGCCCGAGTGGACTGCATCGCTGCGCGGCTTCTCGCCGAAGCTCCAGCATTCGGGGATCGAGGACCTCACGTTTGATTTTCCCCGGCAGCCGTACCGCGGGCATTGGGAGGAGGATGGCTTCAATGCGGTTCAGTTCGACAATCTCGCGCACTGCTGGGCACGGCGGCTGGTCATTCACAATGCGGACAGCGGCATCTACGCGAAGGGCTTTTTCTGCACGGTGAGCGATGTGAACTTCACCGCGAATCGCAAACCCGAGGCGAAGGGACACACGGGCCATCACGGCATTCAGGCCGAGGGCGTGGACAACCTCGTCACGCGCTTCCAGTTCAAGACGCGTTATTTTCACGAGCTCACCGTCGCGCATTCACTCGGCAATGTGTTCTCCGATGGAGGCGGCGACTACCTCACGCTCGATCACCATAAGGCCGGGCCATACGAGAACCTTTTCACGAACCTCGACACCGGCGCGAGCGGCGCGGAGGCGTGGAATTCCGGCGGCCCGCCCGGAGTGGGGCGGCACTCGGCGGCGGGCGCCACGTTTTGGAATATTCGCGGCAAAAAGGACATCGGCCTCCCGCCCGCTGGCTGGGGCCCGCCGGGGCTCGTGTTCATCGGGATCAAGGGCGCGGCCCGCAAACCCGACCGAAGCGAAGGATGGCACTACGAAACGATCAGTTCGGCGACACTCGAGCCCCCGAACCTGCACCTCGCGCAGGTCGAAAGGCGCCTCGCATCGGGCGGCGCGAGCAGCGCCACCGTGCAGCGCTGGACGAACGCCGCGGGCCAGGCGTTCGACGCGAAGTTTGGCGGACTCAGTGGCGCAAGCGTCACGTTCATCCTGCCCGATGGCCGGCGCGTGCCGTATCCCGTCGCGTCACTTTCGGCGGAAAGCCGAGCGCTCGTCGCGAAGCTCGCCGGGACCAAGCGGTAGCGCGAGGGAGCCTCGTCTCGCTTGGCAGATCGGGCGCGCTAGCGGAGTTCGTCCACTGCCCGGGCCTTGCGGATCAGCGAATTGAGGCGGTCGAGTTCCGGGTCGAAGGCGGGGTGGGGGAAGGTGAACGTAATCGCATCCGCATTCGCGCCGAAGGTGAGCGCGTCCCATTGCAGCGAGGATATCTGCGCGTTGAATTTCGCGACGGCGCGGCCGCGGAAAAATGCGCGGGTGCGCTCCGGCGGGAAGAAGATGGCCTGTCGGATGGCTTCCTCGGTGACGACGCGACGGATCTGGCCGGTGCGGGCGAGTTCGTAGTAGAGGCCGTTGTCGAGGGAGACGTCGTGGTATTCGAGGTCGAGGGCCTGGAGCCACGGGTGCTCCCATGGGATGCCCTCGGCTTCGCGGAAGGTCTCGAGCAGGAAGCGCTTTGCAGCCCAGTCGCAGCGGTCGCGCGTGCTCATCGGGTCGCGCGCGAGGTCGGCGAGGACGTGTTCCCATTCGGTGAAAAGCCACGCGGTCTCGTCGTCGCGATCGCAATGCATGCGGGCCGCGTCGAGCCATTCATGCTGGATATCGAGTGCGCTGGCGGTGCTTCCGCCTTCGCGGGTGACGTGCCATTTCCAATGCGGATCGCGGCTGATGAGGCGCGTGGCGAGGATCGGATCGGCGAGGGCGATGCGCGGGGCGTGATCCTTCTCGATGAGTTCGAGCGCGAGGGCGGTGGTGCCCATCTTCATCGCGGTGGCCCACTCGGACATGTTCGCGTCGCCGACGATGACGTGGAAGCGGCGGTAAAGTTCGCTCGCAGCGTGGGGCTCGTCGCGCGTGTTCACGATGGGGCGGCGGTTCATCGTGTCGATGCTCGTGAGCACCTCGAAGAAGTCGCTGCGCTGCGCGAGCTGATACGTGCCGGGCTGCGTCTTCTCATCCTCGCCCTCGATGCCGAGCTTGCCGGCGCCGGCGAAGAGCTGCCGCGTGGCGAGGAACGAGACGCTGTCGCGCACGATGCGCTCCCACGGGACTTCGCGGCGCATGAGGAAATTGTCGTGGCAGCCGTAGCTGTGGCCCTGGAAGTCGGTGTTGTTTTTGTAGAGCCGGCAACGCTGTCCCTCGGGGAGGTGCGCGTTGCGGCGGCGCATGCATTCCTCGAGCACGCGTTCGCCGGCCTTGTCCTGCGCGACGATGTCGCGGAGCGTGGCGCACTCGGGCGTGGAGTATTCGGGGTGCGCGTGGTCGTTGTAAAACCGCGCGCCGTTCGAGAGCACGAGATCGCTTTTGATTTCCTCAAAGGTGAGGTTGCGGTGCTTGTCGAGTTCGTAGTAGGCGGCCTCGTCGGTGTCCTGGCGCAGCTCGGGTGCGCGGAAGCCGCGTGCGTCCTGGTGCGGATCCTCGCCGGCGTAGTCCCATTTCAGGAGCGCGCCGTGCTCGGTGTAGCTGCGGACGATGGCGATGCTCTCGCGCACGACATCCACGTCGGCCATCCCGTCCACGGTGATTCCATACTCGGTTTCAAGGCCGAAGACGCGTCTCATGTGTGCAGACGATGCAGCATGCGGCGGAAAAATTCCAGCGCTTCCGCCGTTCGCCGGTGATGCGTTGCAGAGTCCTGCTTGCGTCAGCTTCGCAATGTCGTAGAAGCGCGGACGTGTTGCGGTGCATTTCCCTTTTTCTCGCGTTTTCCGCCGTCGCGCCTGCCTTTGCGGACATGGCAGCGCAGGATGCGCGTTTCAAGAAGCTGCCTGCGGGACGTGAAATCAGCCCTCCGCGGGCGCTGGAGGGAATGGCGCTGGCGCTCGGCAAGACGAACCCGCACGGCACCGCGACGTATGTCGAAGTGAAGGATGCGCCCGGCTTCGACAAGGCGCTGCGGATGACGACGAAGATCGTGCCGGAGAACCCGTGGGGATTTCAGTCGCACGCGAAGTGCTCGGTGCCGGTGAAAAAGGGGGAGGTGCTGCTGGCGGTATTCTGGGCGCGCGCCGCGGGTCTGAGCGACGAGGCGGAGGCCAATTTCGTCTTCGAGTTCGCGCGCGCGCCGTACACGAAGTCGGCAAACTTCCGTTTCGAGTGCGGCAAGACATGGTCGAAGTATTACGTGCCGTTCGTCGCGGCGATCGACTACGGGGCGGATGACATCGCGCTGCATTTCCAAGCCGGTGCCGCGCGGCAGACGATCGAGATTGGCGGGCTGCGCGTGACGGGTTTTGGGAAGGACATGGTGCTCGGCCAGCTGCCGTACACGCCGCTGACTTACAAGGGCCGCGCGGCGGATGCGGCATGGCGCGCGGAGGCCGCGGCGAGCATCGAAAAGGAGCGGAAGGCGCAGTTGCTCATCGTGGTCACGAAAGTGAGCGGCAAGCCGCTGCCTTGGGCGGAGGTTCGCGTACGGCAGCAGCGGCATGCGTACGGATTTGGAAGCGCGGTGGCTGCGTCGCCTTTACTGGATGAGGGCGCGGATGCCGACATGTATCGCGACGTCGCGGTGCGGTCCTTCAACCGCGTGACGATCGAGAATGATCTGAAGTGGCCTGAGTTTGAGGCGGACCGGCAGCGCGCTCTGGACACGGTGAAGTGGCTGCGCGATGCGGGCATCGCGGTGCGCGGGCACACGCTGCTGTGGCCGGGCTGGACGCGGCTGCCCAAGGACGTGCCGGCGCTGGCGGACAAGCCCGAGGCATTGCGGAAGCGAATCCTGGATCACGTGCGCGAAGAGGTGTCGGCGTTCAAGGGGCAGATCGCGGAGTGGGATGTGGTGAACGAGCCGGTGACGAACACGGATGTGCAGCGCGTGCTCGGAAACGGGATCCTCGCGGAGGTGTTCAAGGCCGCGCGCGAGGCGGACCCGCAGGCGCGGCTGTTCATCAATGACTACGGCATTCTCTCGCACGGCGGGACCGACACGGAGCATCAGGACGCTTATTTTCGCACGATCCGCGAGCTGCTCGATGCGAAGGCTCCCGTGCAGGGGATCGGGATGCAGGGGCACTTCAACGAGCAGCTCACGCCCCCGGTGAAGGTGTGGGAAATCCTGAACCGCTTCGGCGCGCTGGGGCTGCCGATTCAAATCACCGAGCACGACATCAACGCGTGGGACGAGGAGGTGATGGCGGATTACACGCGGGATTTCATGACGGCGGTGTTCGCCCACACGGCGACAACAGGATTCATTACCTGGGGATTTTGGGAAAAGCGGCACTGGATCCCGAATGCGTCGCAGTGGACGGGTGCATGGGGCCTGCGCGGGCACGGGAAGGTGTGGTACGATCTCGTTTTCAAAAAATGGTGGACGAGCGTGAACACGTCGACGTCCCGAAATGGCGTGGCCAAGGTGCGCGGCTTCCTCGGCGAATATACGGTCGAGGTCCGCAGCGGATCGAAGACGAAGACCGTGCGTGCAAAGCTCGGCAAGGGCGGCGCGCGTGTCGAGGTGGAGCTCTGACGCGGGGCGAGGGCGCAAAACGTGGTCGCTGTACAGCAAAACGCGCGAGAGCGGACTCTCGCGCGCTGCGTTAGCAGGGAATCAGTGGCCGTTGCCGATTACTGGCTGAGCGGCGTCGGGATGTTCGGGCGCGGGCCGGGGAGGTTCGGCGGGAAGCCGAGGACGCCGGGGTCGTAACCACGGGGACCTTGGGCGACGATTGGCGGGTCGCTCAGGGCTTTGTGGTCTTTGCCGGGTCCCATGGCGATGGGCGACTTGCCGTCCGAGAGGCTCTTGCCGTCCGCCAGGCTTTTCCCGTCTGCGAAGCTCTTCTCGCTCGGCTCGCCGTCGGAAGGTCCTTGGGCGAGTGCGGTGGGTGCGCCGGCGACTTCGTGGTCGCTCAGGGCGAGGTCGGCGAAGACGTTCAGTTCGCGGAGGGCGAACAAGGTCTCGCCGCTCTCAGGCGTCCAACGGAGCGCGAGGGCCGAGGCCCGTGTCTCGGCGAAGTCCGCGCTGGCGCGCTGCGAGCCGCCGTCGAAAGTGAGCGTGACCGAGGGCGTGATGCCTTCGATGCTCACCGGGACGCCGTTCTGGGGCGCTTCGCTGAGGAGGAAGATGTCCACCTTGCCGCGCGTCTTTGGGTTCGTGAGCATCGAGAGACGGGTGAAGGGCTGCGCACCGTCGAAACGGACAACCGCGCCGGACTCGCCGGTCGAAGCTTTCACGCCGAGCAACGTCTCCGGATCATCGTCGATCGCACGCTGCCAGCTGTTTTCGCTGCCGCGGGAATTCGCGTAGGTCACCTCGGCCTTCGCGTAGATGCTGGCCATGTTGAACGCGGTCTGGTTGTTCACGAAGTCACCTAGAAGCGGCTTGACGTCCACCGCTTGGGGACGGGGCACGATGGCGGTGGAGGAGGCCGAACGCTCGCCGAAGACGTTCAAGCTGTAGATCGGCGACGGTTCGCCGATGTTCGTTTCGATCAGCAGGTACTTCGCATACTTGTTGATGGGGCGTGCGAGCTTCTGGTTGTTGATGCTTTCGACGGGCACGTCCTTTGCAATGAGCGTCCAAGCTTTGTCGCCGGGCGCGGCATCGCGGTCTCCCGTGAAGAGCGACACGGTCCCGCTGGGAGCCTTGGTCGAGAGTTCGAAATTCGTGATGAGCTGCGGCTCGGCGAACTGGAGCAGGTAGTGCTGCTTGCCAGCGAGCGCGGGCCAGCCCGTGGCGACGTCATCATCCAGCCACGCGGCGGCGGCCTCGTTGGAGAGGTAGCGCTGCGCGGTGGCGTCGAAGACCGACAACGTCGAGGTGTAGTGCTGGCGGGCGATGTTTTTGAGGTAGCCGTGCGACGGGCTCGCGGCGGATTTTTCCGGCGGAGCCGCGAATGCCAGCGTCGAGCAGGCGGTCGCGATGACGGTGACGAGTGCGGGTGTGTTCATTTTCGGATGTGGTGTGATGTGTTTTTAGCGGCAACTGTTGGCTGTGAAAAGCGAAATAAGAGTGAGGAAAAGAGCGGAATCCCAGACAGCTTTCTATGGTGATTACAGAAAGTATCTACAAGTCTTGATATTGCGCAAGCGTTTTCGTGATTTTTCTCGCAACGATCCGAAGAGCCGTGTTCGCTGTCTCTGAACCCAGCTTGAAATCCGATCGGTGATCCGCTAAATCTCGGGTCCCTTTGATCAGGCAAAATTTGCCTGGAGGAATTCTTGCTACTCACGACCAGCCCACATTTTCACCGTGCAAACGCTACCAACAAACGAACAGGCTCCTGATTCACCCAACGCCGGATCGGCACTCAGCGAGGGAACGAAGATCGGTGGCTGCTACGTGCTCCGAAAAGACTTGGGCAAGGCGGGCGAGAACCCCGTGTGGCTGGCGAGCGATGAAGTGCTCGGCAAGGACGTTACGCTGCATTTTGTGCCGGCGGCCGTGGCTGCCGATGCCCGCGCGATGACCGAACTGCGCCAGGAGGTGAAGCGCAACCGCCAGCTCATCCATCCCAACATCCTGCGCGTTTACGACTTCGTGGAGGATGGAAACCATGTCGCGATTTCGATGGATGCGTTCGCCGGCGAGTCGCTGCAGGATCTGCTGAAAAAGAAAGGCCGCCTCGACCCGGACGATCTGAAGCCGTGGGTCGCGCAGCTGGCCGAAACGCTGGCGGACGCGCATCGCATCCAGCTTTTCCACCGGGATTTGTCCCCGGCAAATCTTTACCTCCGCCCGAATGGCGGACTGCTCGTCGCGAATTTCGGCGTGAGCCGCGTCATCCTGAATGCGCTCGAGCGAGCCGGCCTCGCGAAAGGCTCGGCTGCCCGACTCTCCTACCTGAGTCCGCAGCAGCTCGACGGCGAGCGTCCTGGCGCGAGCGATGACATCTACGGCTTCGGTGTGTTGCTGCACGAATTGCTCGCGGGCGAGCCGCCCTTTGCAGGCGATGACATCGTGCCACAGATCCGCAAGGCCGCTCCCACGCCGATCGCCGACGCCCGTGCCGCGGCGGGGGCCACGGCTCCCGTGCCGGCGTCGTGGGCAAAGCTGATTGCTTCTTGCTTGCAGAAAACCATGGAGACGCGGCCGCGAAATCTCGCCGATGTCCTGGCGCTGCTCGGGCAGGATTCCGGCGCCGCCCGTCCGCGGGCCGAGGCAGCGCCAGCTGCCGCGGTGGAAAAAATCGCTCCGGAAAAAATCGCCCCGGAAAAGGTCGCGGAGCGTCCCGCTGAGAAAGCGGCGGAACGTCCAGTCGCCGAAGACGGGCCTGCAAAAAAGCACGAACACCCGGAGAGTGCGGGCAATGGCGTCATTTCCGAAAAGAGTCCCGAAAAGACTCCTCCCGCGGAGCCGGAGCCCGCAGTGGAAAAATTCGCAGCGTCGAAGAAGCCGCTCCACCCGGAGATTCCTCCCATCACGCAGAGTGCCGGCGGTCGGAAGGCGCAGCCAAAGGGCGCGTTGTCTGCAAATTTCCCGGACCTCGATCGGCCGCGTTCGAAGGCGCCCCTTGTCTGGCTGGTCCTCGCAGCGGGAATCATCGGCGTCGGCATCTACATGCGCAACATGCCCGACTCGAACGAGGGCGACACAGATGGTTCGGTCGCGCGCATCGACGAGCCCGGCATCAATCAGCCGGAAATTGAAACGCCGCCCAAAATCGACATCGGCCCCGACGTGAAGTCGCCGGAAGTGTTGCCCGAGCCTGTTCCGATTACTCCGCCAAAAACCATCGCGGCGACCACGCCCGTGCTTACGGCCACGCCGCCGCCTCCCAAGCCCAACACTTTGATTGGCAGCAACCCCACGCCGGTGGTGCCCGACACGCTCATCGGCGCATCCGCCCAATCGGTCGGCAAGCCGACGCCCGGAAAAGTCGTGGTGCAATCCACGCCCGCGCCCCGTGGCATGCACGAGGCGGCACCGGTGCTTCCCGAGCCTCCGCAGCCACTCGGGAAACTGGTGCTCCCTGCGAAGGCGACGCTTGCGGAATTGGACGGAGCCAAGAAGGAGCGCGAGGCCGCCCTCGCGAGTCTCGGCAAGACGGCCGCAGCGGCGAACGAAGCGTTGCAGGAAGCCACGAGGCGACTCGCGGTGGTGAAGTTGGAAAAGGAAAAACGGCAGAAAGATCTCGATGCGATGCGCAAGAGCGTCGCTCCGGTGATCCAGCAGGCCGAGACTTTGGAGGCCGATCGCAAAAAATCCGAGGATGACCTCGCCAAGGCGCAAGCCGCGGCTGCCGAGGCTGCCAAGCAGGCCGACGCTGCAAAGCGCAAACTCGATGACGTGCTCGCGAAGGGCGGCGAAAAGCTGAAGGCCCGCCAGGATGCGGAACGCGAGTTGAACGCGGCGACTGCCGAAGTCGCGAACTTCGGGAAGGATGCGGACGGTCTTTCGCAGCTCATCGCCAAGGCGGAAACGCTGCGCGAGCAGGTGAGACTCTCGCAGCAGCAGGCGGAGTTGGATTTGCAAAAAATCGCCACTGCCGGTGAGCAAGCCCGCCGTGCCGAGACCGAGACGATGCGCAAGGCCAACAAGGACAAGATCGCCGCGGTCGAGAAACAAATTCTGGATGCGAAGGCGCAGGTCGGAAAGCTGAACGCCGCCCTCGGTCCGTTGAAGGAATTGGGCGAAGCGGGGAAAGAGGCGATGAAGAAAATCGAGGACAAACTGGACGTGGCCAATCGCGAGTTGAATGATCTCCAAACTGAGCTGAAGCGGCTCTCCGGGGATTCGGAAGGGCTGCCGGTCAAGGAGGTGGGGAACGCCAAACCTCCAGTGCTCATTCCTGACACCGCCACGCCGGACAAGACGCCCGAGGCAGCGACTGACAGCAAAGGGTCAACCAACTCGCTGGGGATGAAGTTTGTCCCGGCGGGTGACGTGCAGTTCAGCGTCTATCTGACGACGCGGAAAGACTTCGAGGCATTCGCGACGGCGACAGGTTTGAAATCCGAAGCGTGGAAAAATCCCGGATTCAAGCAGACGCCGGATCATCCAGTGGTGAACGTGACGTGGCGCGAGGCGGAGGCATTTTGCAAATGGCTGACGGAAAAGGAGCGCAAGGCCGGGCTGCTCAAAGGCGGCGAGGCGTATCGCCTCCCGACGGATGCGGAATGGAGCAAGGCTGTCGGCCTTCCGGTGGAAGTCGGCGCGACTCCTGAGGAGCGCGACATGGGCGTGCAGGACGTGTATCCGTGGGGCAACCAGTGGCCACCGCCGGCGGGTGCGGGCAATTACGCAGGCGAGGAGACGCAGACGGAGATTCCGATCCCGAATTACAACGACGGTTTTGCGAACACATCGCCGGTCGGGAAATTCCGTGCGAATGCGTTTGGTCTCCACGATATGGGCGGGAACGTGTGGCAGTGGGTGTCCGATTATTGGAACTCCGAAAATCGCGCGAAGACGCTTCGCGGCGGCTCGTGGTACAACGGCGCCATTCCGCTCAGCCTGCTGTCGTCCTGCCGCATCAGTTCGTCACCGGATACGCTTCACGACACGTATGGTTTCCGCATCGTGAAAGGCGTCGAGCTGGGCAAGGCGCGCGCCCGCAGGTAATCGCCGGAAGAAGGCGCTGATTTTCAATTGCCAACGCTCGGCGTGGGGTGCTACAACCCCGGCCGGTCAGCCCGCAACCGTCAATTCAAGTTATGAAAATCCTGTCAACTCGAATCATTCCAATCCTTGGGTCAGTCTCCCTGCTCGCAGTGGGCTCCGCGACGGCTCAGGAATATTTCCGCGATTTCGGAAGCTCGCGCTCCTCGGGCGGCATCGGCCGGCTCGGACCGGGCTCGGAAGTCTTCCTCGGGAACAGCCCGAACGGAATCGAGCCGCTCACGGAAGCCGATCTCGTCCAGGACAAGAAGGAATACAACATCCGGATTGGCTCGTTGGACCTGTCGCTCGCTGCCGGTGTCGGTTTCGAGTTCAACGACAACATCGCGCTGTCGGAATTCAACCGCGAGTCTGACGTCATCTTTCGCCCCCAATTCGACATCGAGGGAGCGATCCGGTTTTCGGAGACGAGCCGGTTGCGTCTGGGCTTGGGACTGAGCTGGGCGAAGTATTTCGATCACAGCCAGTATGATTCCGACTCACTCCTCATTTCGCCGACCTCGGCGATCTCTTGGACTGCGGAGGCGGGCGCGTTCAAGTTCACCATCCGTGAGCGACTTGCGTATCAGGAAGACCCGTTTGACCAGCCCACGCTGAATGTCGCCAACTACCGCCGCTGGGAAAACCAGGCCGGCATTCAGGTCGATTGGGACGCCAGCCAGTACACAAAAGTCAGCGTCGGCTACGACCGCTACGACATCTGGGCTCAGGAAGATCAGTACAAATCCATCGACCACGGCATCAACACCATCTTCCTGCGGCCATCGTGGCAGTCGGGTCCGCATTTCACGTACGGTTTGAATGCGTCGGTGAGCATATTTGAATACCGCCAGAGTTCCCACGCAGATGGCCACGCGCTGCTCGTCGGACCGTACGTGCGTTGGAAGGTGAACGACCTGACGGATATTTACGCGGAGGTCGGCTTCCAGCAGATGAACTTCGACGGCGGCACCGTCTACACGATCGTGGACAGCCTCACGGGCCTCACGACGGGCACCGGCGTCGACAGCGAGGATGCCAGCGGCTGGTACGCGAAGCTGGAACTCGTGAACCGGCCGACTGAATATCTGCGGCAGAAGCTCAGTTTTTCGAAGACGGCTGAACTGGGCTACCAGTCGAATTTCTACGATCTGTATCACGTGGAATACAGCATCGACTGGGCGATCAGCGAGAAGACGAGCCTCCGCCCGACGTTCTTCTACGAATACTACACGACCTCGGGACCGGTGTCGGAGGATGCGCACCGGTTTGGCGCCGCGCTCGGAATTTATCACATTTTTACGGATAATTTCACGGTCGGGCTCGATTATCGCTATCTTGTGAAAGACTCAAACCGGAACGGGGCTGATTACTATCAGAACCTCGGGATGGTGAGCCTTTACTACAAGTTTTGATAATCCTGCCATGACCCATGCGTAGCTGCCTGTTTGCCGGCCTGTTTGCAGGCCTCCTCATCGCAATTCCCACAGTCAGCTCGGCCCAGTCCGACGTCCTCGGGACTTCGCGCCCGGTGCGAGGCGTCAGCCGCCCCGCTGCTGGAGCGCCGGAGGGTTCCGCAATTCCCTCGGCCATGCCGCATGCGGGTGGCATCACAGTGTCGCGGGACACGAAGCTGACGGCCGGCGATGAAATCACGGTCGTCGTCAAAGAGGATCGCGACCCGCCACTCCGCACCATGGTGACGGATACGGGCGAGGTGGAATTGAACGGCTTGGGCAGGGTTTACATCGCTGGCAAGACGAGCGTGGAGGCGGAAGCTGCCATCACGAGTTACCTTCAAAAGTATTACCATCGGGCGACGGTCGAAGTGGGGGTGGTTCGCAAGGCGATTGGTGCCGTCCGACCGTTCAAGGCAGTCATCCAAGGCAAGGTCGGGCGTCCTGGGCCGCAGTATTTCACGGCGACAAATCCGCTGAAGCTGACCGAGGCGGTCATCGTCGCCGGCTCGACGCTCTACTCGGAACTCCGCAAAGTCCGCCTCACCCGCGCCGGGCGGAGCGATGAGCACAATGTCGAACTGATCATGAAGGAAGGCCGGACCGATCTCGACGTTCCGCTTCAGGATGGCGACGTAATCTACATCCCGCCGAAGTCGGTCGTGATATTCAGCAACTAGCGCTTTTCGCAGCCCTCAGCCCAAGATGGATCCCTCAATTTCCAAGACAGCCGCCGGCGAAACCGGTTCTCCGGTCGGACTGCGCATTTACCGGTACCGCGCCGTGATGAAACGGTATTGGTGGGTGCTGCTGCTCTGTGTCAGCGTGGGGCTGCTCTATCAGGTGTTTGTCGTCGTCACAAAGCCCACGCGCTTCGTCTCCGTCGGCAAGCTGAATGTGAGCGAGGTCGTCACGGATGACAGTTCGCGGGGGCTGGCCATGGTCAACGGTTGGTGGGAGACGATTGTCCTGACGCTCAAGAGCCCCGTGGTCCGTGAGCGCGCGGCCCGGCAGATCGCCGTCGATAAGCCTCAGCTGGCGTCGCACGTTGAGAGCATCGAGATCTCGGCGATCAACGAACCGAACACGTTCATTTTCACCGTCAGCGGCGCCGGTAAGGACGCGGACGCCACCCGGGCCTTTGTGAATGCTACGATGGATGCCTTCATGCAATTGCGGCGCGAGGAAAGTCTCGCTGCGCGCAGCGGGCTAGTCGGTGATTACCAAAGGCGTGTGGAGATCGAAAAGCAGGAGGTGGATGCGAGCCGCGCCATCCTGGACAGTTTCAAGGAGGACAACAGCGTGCCGTTCATCGAGCAGCAGGCGGAGCAGATTTCCACCGAGCTTGCGGAACTCCGCAAGACGCGCAGTGAACTGCTCCAGCAGGTGAACATCTACAAGAACCTGAACGAAACCGGACTGCTCGATGCGAACTCACCGAAGAACGATAAGAAGAACACGGGACGTTCCGGCGACTCGCTCGGCAACCGGTGGATCGAAAAGCAGGAGCAGCTCGCGATCAAGGAATCGGAGCTCCAAGAACGGGGCACCGTTTGGAAACCGACGCACCCGCGCTTCCAGCAACTCGAGCGCGAGGTGGCCGACCTTCGCCTCGGCATTGCTGTCCTGAAGGACGAGGCTGGGAAAAACCTCGAGGGCGTCCTCCGGCGGTTGAACGCGGAAATCCAGAGCAAGGACACGGCGATCATCGAATCCGAGACCAAGGCGCGCGACTTCAGCAAGATCACCGCGAAATACTCGACGCTCAAGCAGGAGGTCGACCGGCGTGAAGCGACCTACAACCAGACGCGCGAGGGACTCGATAAGCTGCGCCTCGGCCCCGCGACCCAGGAAATCCTCGCGATTCGTCAGCAGGCCTCGCTCCCAGTCGTCGAGGACAAGGGCGTGATTCGTCACATCCTCACGGGACTCATCGGCGGCTTCCTGCTCGGCATCGCGATCCTTTTCCTGCTCGACCGCTCCGACGACCGTCTTGCCTCTTCGAGCGAGATGATTGAGCAATTCAATGAAGCCATCGTCGGCCAGATCCCCGACGTAGCATCGAGCCGCACGAACGTCGGTCTCCCGCTGCTGCAGGAGGAGGATGAGCGATTCATGTTCGCCGAGGCGTTCCGCAGCCTTCGCAGTTCGCTCATTTTCATGCCGAACCAGACGGAGCTCAAGACGCTCATCGTCACCTCGGCGATTCCGAACGAAGGCAAGTCCACCATCACCAGCAATCTTGCCATCACCATGTCCGCCGCAGGCGCCCGTGTGCTGCTCGTGGACGCCGACCTCCGTCGCGGCGACATCGCGGCGCTGTTCGACATCGACGGCCGCCAGGGTCTCTCGAACGTCCTGCGGGGCGAGGTGAACTGGAAGACCTGCATCCAGAAAGGGCGCAAGGAGAACCTTCACATCATCCCGCGCGGCCCGACGACCAACCAGAGCGGCGAACTGCTCCTGCTCCCCATCGTCCCGAAACTCCTCGACGAATGGAAGGCCGCCTACGACCTCGTCATCTTCAATACCGCGCCGATCCTCGCCACCGACGACACGCCGACCCTCGCGCCGAATTTCGACGGCACGCTCATGGTCATCCGCGCGTCGTTCACGAGCGCGCGGCTCACGCGCAACGCGCTCAATGCGCTTTACCAGCGTCAGGTCAATGTCCTCGGCCTCATCCTGAACTGCGTGGATACCGAGATCCCGGGCTACTACTACTACCAGTATCCCAAGTATTACGCCGCTCAGTAGCCCGCCTCGCTTGCCTTTAAGCGGAGGGACTGGGAGAAAGTGCCGACCTTTGCGGCGGCACGGCGGCGATATTAGGCGGAAGCCTGACGATGGCTGCTACCGCGGACGCGGACGCCCGGGTGGCGCGAATTTTTGGAAATTTGGGCTGGTCGCATCGGTATTGCGACGGACGTGCCGGTGATTGTTCGGGACGAATTGCTGAAAGTTCAGGCAGGCTGCGTCGGTGCAACGATGCACGTGCCGGTGATTGAAGGACACCACGGCTTGGAAGTTCAGGCACAACGCATCCGTACAGCGAATCGCTGGGTCGCTCATTGACTGTAAGGCGGAAAGGAGCAGGAAGGCAGCAATCACGATTTTCATTTGTGGAGGGGCGCTGTTCTTAGAATTTAGCCGCGATATCGTACCGGGCAACTGGCGGAAATCTGTTCCGGCTCGCGCGAAAAATCCAACCGCGCCATCTCCGACTCATCGGGCGCCCATCGCCTGATTGTTCCTTCAGCTTCCTCGCCGCACCTCAGGGCTGCCGCTGTGTCGTGCGAATGTCGTCGGAAGTTGCAGTCCTCAGGAGGGCGAAAACGTGCTCCAGCGATGGGTGGAGTTTACGACCGGCGTCAGCATGTTGATGCTGGCGCGAATGGAGTTCAGGTGCGCCCATACTTTTTGGATCGTTCCCTTCCTCCATGTGGCATCGCTCGCCCAGAACGGATTGCTCGCGTTCAGCAGGCACGCGAGTGCGGGTTCCTGTCGCCCCAACTTGTCGCCTGCCTTTTGCCACAAACGGGAGATCTGCTGCTGCAGCTTCGGATCGCGGTCTCTGCCGCCGAGGAGAGCCGTGTAGTAGCGCAAGGTCGCCGCATACGCGGTGTTCATGGCTTCCACGGTGCTCAGATCGATCATTGCTCTGCTTTCCTTCGGGATTTCCGGCG
This sequence comes from uncultured Verrucomicrobiae bacterium, assembly GCA_963769025.1. GTDB lineage: Bacteria > Verrucomicrobiota > Verrucomicrobiia > Chthoniobacterales > Chthoniobacteraceae > SXWH01. Next base: position 118,045 of record CAVYKI010000012.1, on the reverse strand, counting down.
AAGAGCGCTTCGCCAGCAAGTGATCCAATGACTTCACCACCCGGAGCCACTCATTGCGGCTTCTGGGCCTCGTGCATCCTTTAAGTGTTCGTTTCGTTCTCATGTTCTCTGCATTCTCTGACGTAACGCCCAAGAGAACTCTTCAAATCACGGCCTGCCCGCGGCTGATTGAGGCGGGGCGTCAAAGCCCATCAACCTTCCGAATCCCCGCTGCCGGAGCGCGACACAGCGGGGATGTCAGTTCAAGCCCGATCGTGCACGGGCGTGGCCACGCGACCGGTGTCCGAAGCATTGAGCAGCCACGGAATTGCGAAGCACAGCGCGAGCGCAAACGCGAACCCCGTGTCTGGCCGCTGGGCGGCCTTCAGCTTGCCTCGTGTTGCAATGCGGCCAACGGTGCCGCCTTGTTGGATCACTTCCCCAGCGCCTTGATGCGGATGTGCCGGAACGCGACGGTCCCGTGGTCGCCTTGCAGGAAGAGCGATCCCGGCTCGTTGACATCGTTGTCGAGCTGGCTGCCCGTCGGCTTGGCGCACTCCACGGCGTCGTGGATCTTTTTTCCGTTCAGCACGACCGTGATTTTCTGTCCCACGATCGTCGCCTCGACCGACTGCCATTCGCCCGCCGGCTTGCTCGCAAATTCCGACGGCTCCTTGAAGTTGTAGATCGCCCCGTTTCCGCCTTTCGCCACCTTGCCCGACTTGTAGTCGCCGAGGATCTGGATCTCATGCCGCCCGCGCAGGTAGAAGCCCGAGTTCGATCCGTCCGGCACCTGATACTCGTAGCGCACGGTGAAGTCCCTGAACTTCGCATCCGTCACCAGATCCACCCCGTGCTCGCCGGGCTTCAGCTCGTTCTTGAGCACGCCGCCCTCCACCTTCCACGCGTTGTGTGCGGCGGGTTTGCGGACGTGCCAGCCGGTCATGTCCTTGCCGTTGAAGAGCGGCGTGAATCCCGTCTCGTCGTCCGCTGCGAAGGCGACGGTTGTGAGGAGGAATGCGGCGGAAAATGCGAGTGCCTTCATGGTTCGTGCGGATAGGCGGTTACTTCACTTCCGGGTTCGGCGTCGCGTCGCCCTTGGCGAGCCCGAGCGCCCACTTGATGCCCCCGAGGATGTGCGCCTGATATTGTTTCGCAGTCTCCGGCGGATTGACGCGGCCCGGCATCGCCGGATCATCGCTCCACAGATCCTCGCGATGGCCGAGGCTCGTGTAAAAGACGCGGCCCGTCCCTGCCATCCGGCACCAGCTCACCGGCGCGTATTCCTCCTTCGTCGGATCCTGCGGCGGGTGTTTCAGGAACCACAGCGCGCGCAGCTTCGAGCGGTCGTGGCTGCCCTCCTTCATCTCGTACATCTCCTCCAGCTTGATGTCCCACTTGCTGCCGATTCCCGCATTCGCCGGATGCGCCGTGTCCGCCGCCACGAGGTCCGCCGGCACCTGCTTGCCGTGCGTCCTGAACTCCCCCTGGAGCATCTCGCCGTAGCCTTTGAACTGATGGAACGTGTCGCTCGCCGAGTGCATCCCCATGAACGCATGCCCGTCCTCGATCCACTTGATGAAGCCCTCCTTGTCCGGCAGCGGCAGGTCGCCCGTCGTGTTCGCAAAAATGACACCGTCGATTTTCTTCGCGCGCAGATTCTCAGGCGACAGCTTCGCGAGGCTCGCCTTCACTCCCGTCTCGAAGCTCTCCTTCGCAGCCTTCTCCTGCGCCACCAGTTCCGGCGTCCACTTCGCCTGCTCGGCCTCGAATTTCTTCATGTCCTCCGCATGGCGCGCCTTGTCCTTGTCATTCGCCGTCGGCGCAAGGTCCTTCGGCTTGCGCGGGCGCTGTGGGATTTTTACGTCCGGCTGCCGCGCGAAATCCACGATCTCGAATGCCCCGCTCTCCTTCGCGAGCTTCTCCAGCGTCGCCTCCGCGAACGGAATCGAGCTATGCCGGAACCCGGTGGTCACGGTGCAGACGATCACGCGCTTCACCTCCGCGGCGTAGGAGATTCCGGCGAGACAGGCGAATGCGAGGAGTGTGGCTTTTTTCATGGTGCGATGGGATGGGGTTTGGAGTGTTGGAAAAGTGCGCGCGCCCGGTGCCATCGAGGCCCCGCTGCGCGGCGAGCGGACAACCTGCGCCGCCCGCGCTTCCTTTGGAAGAAACTTCCGCCACGCGCGTGAACTCGCCGTGATCCTCCATCCCCGGATTCTGGCTGGCGAAAATGACGCGCGAGCGAATCTCCGCGCCTTCTGCCGTCTTCGATTGGCTCCGGATGAATTTGAGCGGACTGCGCTTGAATTTTGGCGGATGCCTTCGACCGTGTCGCCTTTGCCCAGCAACGGTCTGCGGATCAAATGAATCTGGCCGGATGCGATTATAACGGCTTCACACGACCTTCATGTTTTTCCCACGCCCGACAATCCCAGCCCGCCATTCCCGATTTTCTGCCGGTGCAGACGGGCGGACTTTTGCCGGACTGGCTTCCGCGGAATGATCAGGCCGCGCTTTTTGTCCCGCTACCCCGGGGCAACATGGTCCCTCGCCCTCGCGTTGCTCGCTGCCTCCATCGCCGGTTGCACGCGGGCGTATTACCGCAAGAGCGCGGATCGGGAAGTGAACCGCCTGATCTCGGACAAGGCGGACGATCCCCGCTGGGCGCTCACGCTCCCCTCGGTCCAGGCCCCGGAGGACTCTCGGCTTTTCGACCCCGGCGATCCCGATCATCCGCCGATGCCGCCGGACGATCCGGCCTCGCATGAGCTGATGGAGCGCGTGGACGGAAAGCGCGGGCCTTCGTCGTGGCGCAGCTCCACGGATGGCGGGCCGGTCGTTTCGGATGCGTGGCTGGCTGCCTTGCCGCGCGACAAGGCGGGCAACGTGATGCTGAATCTCCGCAGCGCCGTGCAGATTGCGCTCAAGAACTCGCGGGATTTCCAGACGGAGCGCGAGGACATCTACCTTTCCGCGCTCGATGTGACGTTCGAGCGGTTCCGTTTCGACGCGCAATTTTCCCTCGGCAGCACGGGGACGTACACGACGAAGGGCTCCATCCAGGCGGGCAAGACTGCGCCACGGCAGGCCTCCGTGGTCACGGATGGCAGCGTGCGCTGGCTTTCCGCGGGTGGCGGCGAACTGCTGGCGGGACTCGCAAACACGCTCGTGTGGGAGTTCAACGGCTCGGCGGTGCACTCTTCGAGCTCGCTGCTGAATTTCAGCCTCATCCAGCCGCTGCTCCGGCTCGGCGGTCGCGCCCGCGTGCTCGAATCCCTGACGCAGTCCGAGCGCAGCCTGCTCGCGAATGTGCGGCAGATGGAGCAGTTCCAGCACGGCTATTACATTCGCATCACCGCCGGGCGGAACGCCGGCGAAGGCCCCTCGCGGAGCGGCTCAGTCGGCGCAACGGGGCTGGGTCTCATCGCCGGCACGCCATCGGGAACCATCGGCGCGCCGCGAGCCGACGGGCTCATGGGGCTGCTCGAGGAGCAGCAGCGGATCACGAATTTGGAGGGCAACGTCGCGCGGCTGCGCGAGAGTCTGGATCAGTTGGAGGCGGCGTTCGACGCGGGGCGCATCCCGAGCCGGTTGCAGGTGGACCAGGCGCGGCAGGCGCTCTACAGCGGGCAAAGTTCCATGCTGTCCACGCTGGCGGCGTACCAGACGCGGCTGGACAATTACAAGTTGGAGCTCGGCCTGCCGCCGGGCCTCCCCGTGCTGGTCAAAGACCCGATGCTCGACAGCCTCGCGCTCACGGACAAGGCGACGACCGCCATCAGCCGCACGCTCAGCGACGAACTGGAAGTCATCCGCAACCGGGACGTCATCAAGGGCAAGGATCAGTTGCGCACGCATCTGGGCACGGTCCTGGGGCTGGAAACCTCGTTCCACAGCCAGCTCGTAAGGATGGAGGCCGACCTCGCGAGAGCGCGCAGGAACCTGCCGGAGCGCCAGCGCCAGCTCGTCCGCCTGCAGCGGCGCAAGGATCTCGCCACGCTCAGCATCGAGCCCGGCCGCTTTGAGACATCGAGGCTGGCGGCGAAAATCGCACTGCTCGAGCAACGCCTCCCGGCGATGTCGAAGGATGTGGACACGGCATTCGCCGCGCTGCGCACCTACGGGGCGGACATGGAAAGCATGGAACTGGAGCCCGCGCGGGCGAAACTCAGCGAACTCGCGTCGTCGCTGTCCGGACTGTTGCTCGCGCTTTCCCTCGACCAGACCGCTTCGCGGCTCGAGACGCTGATCCTGCCGCAGGTGGACCTCACGGCGGACAGCGCCCTCGCCATCGCGCGGGAAAACCGGCTCGACTGGATGAACGCGCGCGCGCGGCTCGTGGACAGCTGGCGGCAGATTGATTTCAACGCGAATGCGCTTTTGAGCACCGTCAATCTCACCGCCAGCGGGAGCATGGGCTCGATCCAGAACGACTGGACGCGCCTCGATGCGCGAAACGGCAACCTCAAGTTCGGCCTCCAGTTCGACAGCCCGCTCACGCGCCTTGCGGAACGCAACGACTACCGCGAGGCGCTCATCAATTATCAGCGGTCCCGCCGGAGCCTGAACGAGTTCGAGGATCGGGTGCAGTTGAGCCTCCGTAACACCATCCGAATCGTGGACCTGAGCCAGCTCAACTTTGAGCTGCGCCGCGATGCCGTGCAGATCGCGATTTCGCAGGTGGACCTTGCGCGCCTGCGGCTCGATGAACCGCCGCGTCCCGGAGCAGTCGCGCAGTTCGGGGCCACGACCGCCCGGGATTTGGTCTCCGCGCTCAGCGACCTGCTCCAGGCCCAGAACGATTTCCTGAGCGTGTGGGTGAGCTACCAGGTCATCCGCATGCTGCTCGATTTTGAAATCGGCACGATGCGGTTCGGGCCCGATGGACGGTGGGCGGACCCCGGCGACATCTCCGAAGATGCCATCCGGAAACGGCTCGCCAAGTGGACAATGATTTCGACCGCGACACCCAAGCAAGACACGGCCCGGCGGTTGACCCGCTGACACTATTATCCATCGACCGATGCCAGCAGATTCCGAGAACGCTTCCACGACGACCCTTCCCGATCCGCAGCGCGAGGTGGCGCCTCAGGGAAAGGGCGGGCGGGCGTGGTTCCGCGGGAAAGCGGCGAAGGCGGGCATCGCACTGGTGCTCATCGCCGGGATCGCCAGCCCGTTTTTCCTGAAAAGCCGCAACAAAATCCAGACCTGGGGCCGCGATCAGCCGCCACCGGTGACGGCGCTTGTGACGAATGCTCCCTTCCAGCAGGAAGTGGTCGAGCGCGGGGAGATCGAAAGCTCCAGCAACATCGAGGCACGCTGCGAAGTGCAGGGGCGTGGTTCATTGGGGACGGCGATCATCCAGATCGTCCCGGAAGGCACGTACGTGAACAAGGACGACTTTCTCGTGAAGCTGGACGACTCGGCGCTTCAGGCCGATTTCGTGCAGCAACAGATCACCTGCAACACCAGCCGCGCCTCGGTGGTGGAGGCGCAGGCGGAGGTCGAGTCCACCAAGCTCGCGCTCAAGGAATACGAGACCGGCACGTTCCTCCAGGAGCAGCAGACGATCGAGAGCGAGGAATTCGTGGCAAAGGAAAACCTGCGGCGCGCCGAGGAATACCTGCGCTACAGCGAGCGGCTCGCCTCCCGCGGCTACGTCACCGAGGTCCAGTTGGAGGCGGATCGTTTCTCCGTGGAAAAGTGCCGCAAGGAGCTGGCAAGCTCCCGCACCAAGCTCGACATCCTGCACCGGCTCACCAAGCAGAAGACGCTGAACAAGCTGAAGGCGGATTTCGAAATCGCCGAGGCCCGGCTGCGGTCGCGTGAAAACACCCATGCGCTGGACAACGACAAGCTCGTGCAGGTCCAGACGCAGATTCAGAAATGCAACATCCTCGCCCCCACCTCGGGCCAGGTCGTCTACGCCAACGATCCGCGCAATTCCACCGGCGAGCCTTTGATCGCCGAGGGCAAGCTGGTCCGCGAGCGGCAGGTGATCATCCGCCTCCCGGATCCGCGACGCATGCAGGTGACCGCGCGCATCAACGAGTCGCGCGTCGATCGGGTGAAAGTCGGCATGAACGTGCGGATCAAGGTGGATGCATTCCCCGCCACGGAAATGCAGGGCACCGTGCGCGACGTGAGCGAATACCCGCTGCCGAGCCAGATCGCCTACAGCACCTTCAAGGAGTACGCGACGCAGATCGAGATTCACAACCCGAACCCGGGACTGCGCGCGGGAATGACGGCACAGGTGGCCATCGAGGTGCAGAATCTGGACACCGCCGTCCAGGTCCCGCTGCCGGCCGTGATGGAGCGCGATCGACGTTTCTTCACTCTGGTGACGATTGACGGCAACCGTCTGGAAGCCCGCGAAGTCATCCTCGGTCTCGCCAACGACAAGACCGTCGTCATCGAATCCGGTGTGGATGTGGGCCAGTCGGTCGTCCTCGCCCCGCAGAACTACGAAGACTTCGTGGAGCTGCCGGCTGCCATCATCAAGCCGAAGACCAAGGCTGCACCGGACAGGAAGCGCATCTCCGTCAAGCCTCAGACGAAGACGCAATCGGCGATGATCCACACCGCGCTTCCGGCGCTCGCCAAGCCATAAGCCAAGCCACGGACTGCCTCACGTTGAAGCCGGCCATCCGGCTCGAAGACCTTCGCAAGGACTACTTCCTCGGCGAGGAAGCGGTGCCCGTGCTGAAGGGGATCGATCTCGATATTCCCGAGGGCGACTACGTCGCGATCATGGGCCCGTCGGGCTCTGGAAAAAGCACGCTGCTCAACCTCCTCGGGTGCCTCGACAAGCCGACCGGCGGACGTTTCCAACTGGCGAGCCCATAACGTCGCGGAACTGGACGACGACAGTCTCGCCGCCATGCGCGCGTCGCAGCATCGGCTTCGTTTTTCAAAGCTACAACCTCGATCCCGCAGCTCACCGTCATCGAGAACATCGAGGCGCCGCTGTACTATCAGGGCCACATCACGCCGGAGGGGCGGCAGCGGTGCCGCGAGCTCGCGAAACTCGTCGGGCTCGGCGATCGGCTGGAGCACCGGCCGTTTGAGCTTTCCGGCGGCCAGCAGCAGCGGGCGGGCATCGCGCGCAGCCTCGTCAACAACCCGCGCTACATCCTCGCCGACGAGCCGACCGGGAATCTCGATTCGGTGACGACGCAGGAAATTCTCGCGCTGCTCGACCGGCTGAACGCCGACGGAAAGACGATCGTCCTCGTCACCCACGAGGATGAAGTGGCCCTCCACGCCCGCCGCGTCGTGCGGCTCAGGGACGGCGTGATCCAATCCGACACCCGCGCGCGCGAAGTCGAGGCACAGCCCGATGTCGCGCCGCCCGCCGCCGGCATCGAGCCCGCGACCTGGCGTGCGCGACTCGCGGCGTCCCTCCGGTTGCATTGGCGGACCGTGCAGCTCGGCGTGCACAGCCTGCTCGTCTATCCGCTGCGCTCGCTGCTCACCATCCTCGGCATCTTCATCGGCGTCGCCAGCGTCATCTGGCTGCTCGCCATCGGCGAAGGAATCAGCGCCAAGGCCCAGCAGCAGATCGCGCTGTTGGGCGCGAAAAACATCCTCATCAGCACCGCAAGCCCCGCTGCGAGCCAGACGAGCCGGAAGTCCCGCTACTACGGCGTCACGCGCCAGGATTACGAGGATCTCGCCGCGACCATCCCGAGCATCGCCCAGGTGGTGCCGGTGCGTGAATTGCCGCGCCGCGATTTTTCGCTACGGGAGAAATCACTTCATCGGACGGCTCGTCGGAACGACCGGCGGCTACTTCCAGATCAACCGCATGCAGCTCGCGCGCGGAAATCTTTTCACCGACACCGATGTCGAGACCCGGCGCAAAGGTCTGCGTGCTTTCCGCGGAGGCGGCAAACGAGCTGTTCAGTTACGAAGACCCGATCGGTCGCTCGATTCACATCGCCGCGGACTACTACCAGGTCGTCGGCGTGCTGAAGCCACGCGGGGCTGATGTCGCGATCCCCGGCGCGCGCGCCGGGCAGGATTTTTCCCGCGACGTCTACATCCCAATCACCGCGGTCTGGACTCTCATCTACGATTTTTACGGCAAGACGGAAAGTGGCATTCCGATCGTCTCGCAAGTGACCCTTTCCCTCGCCGACCAAAGCCAGATCGTGGACACGGCGGAGATCGTCCGCCGGAGCCTCGCCCGCACGCACAGCCGCGATGACTACACGATCACCGTCCCGCTGGAACTGCTCGAGCAGGCCCGCAACACGCGGCTCATGTTCATCGCGATGATGGGCATGGTCGCCGCGATTTCCCTCGTGGTCGGCGGCATCGGCATCATGAACATCATGCTCGCCACCGTGACCGAGCGGACGCGGGAAATCGGAATCCGGCGCGCAATTGGCGCGCGGCGTCGCGACATCACGCGGCAATTTCTCGTCGAGACCGTCTCGCTGTCGGTCGCCGGCGGTCTCACGGGAATCATCGGCGGACTCGCATGCACGCCCGTCCTCGCGCTGACGATGAAGTTGCTGCTCAACGCATTTCCGAGGGCGATGAGCGCGCTCCCCGACACCGTTCGCACGATGACGCCCATCGTCGTTCCGTGGTCGCTTCCCGTGGCGTTCGGGATCTCCGTCGTGATTGGGATTGTCTTCGGCCTCTACCCGGCGCGCCGCGCCGCGATGATGAACCCCATCGAAGCGCTGCGCCAGGTCGCGTAGGCGCGTGGAGGAGACGGGCTGCCCTGGCGTTCCAAAAAGCAGCGAAAGAGGCACGCTGCAGATGCGGTGCAGAAGGTGATATGGAACGGAAGCGTTCTCGTCACATCCGCTCGATCGCTATCGCGATCCCCATCCCGCCGCCGATGCACAGGCTGGCGATGCCGCGCTTGAAATTCTTGTCCTCCATGAGGTGCAGCAGCGTCACGAGCACGCGTGCGCCACTCGCGCCGATCGGGTGTCCGAGCGCGATGGCTCCCCCTCGCTGGTTGAGCTTTTCAATGTCGAGTCCGAGTTCGCGCACGCAGCCCAGCGTCTGCACGGCGAAGGCTTCGTTGATCTCGATGGCGTCCACGTCGTCCAGCGCCCAGCCCGTGATGGCGCACAGTTTCCGAATCGCACGGACGGGCCCGAGTCCCATCACCGCCGGGTCGCAGCCGACTGCGGCGGAGGCCACGATGCGTGCGCGCGGCTTGAGGTGGTGCGCCTGCACTGCCGCGTCGCCCGCGAGCAGCACCATCGCCGCGCCGTCGTTGATGCCGGAGGCATTCCCTGCCGTCACCGTGCCGTCCTTGCGAAAGGCGGGCTTCAGCTTCGCGAGCGTTTCGACGGTGGTATCCGCTCGCGGGTGTTCATCCGCGGTGATCGTTCCGTCGCGGCCCGTCACCGCGACGATCTCGCGAGCAAAATTTTCAGGGCACGCGGCCGCGCGGCTCTGGCTGCGCGCTGCAAAGGCATCCTGCTCCGCGCGCGAGATGCCGTGCTTGTCCGCGATGCGCTCCGCGGTCTCGCCCATGCCGATCTGGAGCGTGGGATCCGTGAGGCCGTCCACAAAGTTCGCGTCCTGCATCGCGGAATCCCCGAGCTTTTTGCCCCAGCGCAGGTCCGTGACGTAGTGCGGGGCGCGGCTCATCGACTCCACGCCACCCGCAAGAACGAGATCGCTTTCGCCGCACGCGATCGCACTCGCGCCGAGGGCGGCGGCTTTCAGCGAGGAGCCGCACGCCATGTTCACGGTGAACGCGGGCGCTTGCTGCGGGATCCCGAGCTTCAGCCCGACCTGCCGAGCGACATTCATCCCGCTGCCCGCGGAAATCACCTGTCCGAGGATGACCTGCCCGATGTGCTCGCGCAGCGCCTGCGCGACGACTGCATCCGCCACGGCACACGCGAGGTCTGCCGCGCTCAGTGATTTCAAGCCCCCGCCAAACCTGCCGATGGGTGAACGCCTCGCTTCGATGATGTGGACAGGTTTCATGGGAAGTTCAGAGGGGCATTGGCTTCGGCGCGGCGCTGATTACGGGAGTGAATTCCATCTGGTCGAGCACCTGCCTTTGCAGGTCGATGCCGTCGGCCACCTCGGTAAGTTGCAAACCCTGAGGCGTGAGTTTGAACACCGCGCGCTCGGTCACGTAGAGCACTTCCTGTCCGGCAGCGACCGCGGTGGGGCCGTGGAAACACACGTGCTGAATCGCGCGCACGAATTTCGCATGGCGGCCTTCCTTCACGATGGCGAGCCGACCGTCCTTCATCGCCACCTCAAGTTCGCCCGCGCGCAGCGTGAGGCAGAATACGAGCCGCTTTGCAGACTGCGCGATGTTCACAAACCCGCCGACGCCGGAGAATCGGCCGGCGAAGCTCGCGACGTTCACGCTGCCTTCCGCATCCACCTCCACCGCGCCGAGCACCCCGATGTCGAGCCCGCCGCCGTCGTAAAAATCAAACTGCGCCGGCTGATCGATGATCGCCTCGGGAAAATGGCTGCACCCGAAACTGAGTCCCGAAGCCGGCACGCCGCCGGTCGGGCCGCTCTCGACCGTGAGGGTAAACTCGCTGAGCCGCCCGGTCTCCGCGGCGACCATCGCCACGCTTTCCGGCAGGCCGATGCCGAGATTCACGATGTCTCCCGCGCGGATTTCCCGCAGCGCGCGTTGCCCGATGATCTTCCGCTCGGAAAATGGCATCGCCGGCAGTGGGGACGGCGCATTGCCCGTCCGCACGAAGTCCTCCGTGAATACCGTCCCAAAAGTCTGGTCATGCTGCACGCCGCCGCTGGCGACGACGTAATCCACGAGGATGCCCGGCACGCGGACGGACTTCGGGTCCGGGATCTGATCCACGATCGCCTCGACCTGCGCGATCACGATGCCGCCGTGGTTTTTCGCCGCCTGCGCGATCGGCAGCACCTCGCCGATCATTCCCTCTCGTTCCATGCTCAGGTTGCCGCGGGCATCCGCATGCGTCGCGCGGATGAGGCCGACGTGGATCGGCAGCGGCCTGTAGCGCAGCCAATCCTGCCCATCGAGTTCGATGCGTTCCACCAGCGGCTCCACGGTGCGCGCGTTCATGCGTCCTCCGCTTTGCGCCGGATCGATGAATGTGTTCAGGCCGATCCTCGTGATCAGTCCCGGCCGCTTCGCCGCGATCTCGCGCAGCAGCACGCTGAGCACGCCTTGCGGAAAATTGTAGGCTTCGATCTCGTTCGCCAGCGCGAGCGCTCCGAGCTTCGGCGCAAGGTTCCAATGGCCGCCGATGACCCGCTTGATGAGCCCCTTGTGCGCGAGGTGATTCAGCCCGCGCTCCGCACGGTCGCCCTGCCCTGCGCAGTAGTAGAGCGTGAGATCCCGTGGTGTTCCGGTTCTGAGAAAACGACGCTCCAGCGCGGCGGTGAGCAGCTCGGGATGGCCCGCGCCGACAAACCCGCCCACGGCCACCGTCGCGCCCGCCGGGATCGCGGCGACGGCTTCATCGGCAGTGGCGTGGATGGCTGCTGCGCGCATCCCTAGCCGCGCCAGCCTCCATTGATCTCGATGGTCTGGCCGGTGACGTACGACGCGAGCGGCGAGCAGAGAAAGAGCACGACATTCGCGACCTCCTCCACCGTGCCGAATCGGCCGAGCGGGATGTTCTTCATCATTTCAACGCGCACACTTTCCGGGATCGTCGCGGCCATGCTCGTGTCGATCACGCCCGGAGCGATGGCGTTTGCACGGATGTTTCTCCGCGCCGCCTCGCGGCTCAGCACGCGCATCATCGCCTGCACGCCGGCCTTGGCGGAGGCGTAATTGGCCTGGCCGAAGAATCCCTGAATCGCGGCGATGCTGCCGAAGCTGACGACGGCCCCGTGGTCGCGCATGATCTCCAGCGCGTATTTGCAGCAGTGGAAGACGCCGGAGAGATTCACGCCGATCACGGCGTCCCACTCATCCAGGCTCATCTTCGCGATGGTGCGATCCTTGAGGATGGCGGCGTTGTTGATCAGAAAGTCGAGGCCGCCGTGCCGCGTCTGGATCTCGCGCATCATCGCCTGCACCTGCTCCGGCTTCGAGACATCCGCCGCGATCACATCGGCGCTGCCGGCGCGCACGGCGTTGAGTTCCGCGGCGAGACGCCGTGCATCGTCGCCCGTCGTGCCGATGCCGGGATGATTCAGCACCACGCCCGCACCCGCCGCGTGAAACGTGCGGGCGACTTGCGCACCGATACCTTGCGAGGCTCCGGTGATCAGCGCGATTTTTCCATTCAGGGCGATGGTGATGTTCATGGGGAGCGTCCCGCGATGGTGGACAGGGCTGCCGGCATTTGCAACAGGGCCGCGCTCCATGCGTCACGCCGCAGCCTTGCTTCGCGAGGGCAAGCCGCCGAGCATCCCGCGCTTTCCCCCGACATGTCCGAGCCCATCTCCCCGCAATCCATCCGGCGTGTCGTCGTCGCGAGCTTCATCGGCACCGCGATCGAGTGGTATGATTTCTTCCTTTACGGCACCGCTGCGGCGCTCGTCTTCAACCGGCTCTTCTTTCCAAACTTCGACCCGGTCACCGGCACGATGGCCGCGTTCGCCACGTATGCCGTCGGCTTTTTTGCGCGGCCGCTCGGCGGCGTGGTGTTCGGGCACTTCGGGGATCGCGTGGGGCGCAAGTCCATGCTCGTCACCACCCTCATGCTCATGGGGGTCGCCACATTTTGCGTCGGCCTGCTGCCCACCTACGCGCAGGTCGGAATGCTCGCGCCGGTGCTGCTGGTCGCGCTGAGGTTTGTGCAGGGGCTCGGCGTCGGCGGGGAATGGGGCGGTGCGGTGCTCATGGTCGTGGAGCACGCTGGCAAGGGGCGGCGCGGATTGTATGCGAGCTGGGTGCAGGCGGGCGTGCCGGTCGGGCTGCTCCTTGCCACGGGAATCTTCAGCATTTTCTCGTGGCTGCCGGAGGCGGCGTTTTTCTCGTGGGGCTGGCGCGTGCCGTTTCTGCTCGGCATCCTGCTCACGGGGATCGGATTTTTCATCCGCATGCACGTGCTGGAGAGCCCGCTCTTCGAGCAGGCGAAAAGCGAACGGCCCGCTCCGAAGCTGCCGATCCTCGAAGTGCTGCGCACCCATTGGCGCAACGTCCTGCTGACCATGGGTGCGCGCCTCGCGGAGAACGCATTCTTTTCCATCTTCACCGTGTGGGTGCTGAGCTACGCCACGCAGCAGCACGGTCTGGAGCGTGGCATGGTGCTCAACGGCGTGCTGCTCGGCTCGGCGGCGCAACTTTTCGCAATTCCGTTTTTCGGGGCGGTCTCGGATCGCTTCGGGCGCAGGCCTGTTTATCTCGGAGGCGCGCTCTTTCTGCTCGCGATGGCGTTCCCGTTTTTCTGGCTCGTGGATGTGAAAAGCACCGCGCTCGTGTGGACGGCTATCGTGGTGGGCATGATCGGCCACGCCGCGATGTACGGCCCGCAGGCGGCATTCTTTTCCGAACTCTTCGGCACACGCACGCGCTACACCGGCGTGTCGCTCGGCTACCAGCTCGCCGCGCCTTTCGCCGGAGGGCTCGCGCCGTTGATCGCCTCGGCCTTGCTCGCTTGGTCAGGCGGAACGGCGTGGCCCATCGCCCTCTATCTGATCGCGCTGGCAGTCGTGACGATCGGCAGTGTCCTGCTCGCCGCGGAGACGAATCGCCGGGATCTGCGCTGACGATGCGTTGTCGGAATGGATTCCCTTTTGCCGCACCGTAAGAGCGCGCCCGCTGCGCCTATGCCGCGCGCGTCTCACGCCAGAATGAGTTCGATTCCGAGCTGTTCGATCGCCGCGCACGCATCGGCGGGCAGCGGCGGCGATGGCGGCTTCAGCGTCAGCGGCGGGATCAGTTCCGCGCCGACACCCGGCTGTTCGATGGGCGGCGGCGATGCTTTTCCTCACCAACGCGGCGGGCAATCCGGGCAACGACGTGGAAATCGTCGCGAGCATTGGTCACAACCGCGGATTCGGAAACCACGGCGGTGCGGTCGAGGTCAAGAACGCCGGCCGGATTTCGACGGCGGGAACAAATTCCAACGGCATCTGGGCCAGAGCATCGGCGGCGGTGCCATCGGCGGTGGGCTGGGTTCCGGATTGCAGGATCTCGGCGGCCTCATCATTCGGATGCGAACTCGTTTTTTGCCGGCAGCGTGGGCGGTGCCGACAATGGCACTTTAGTCTTCGTGAAGCAGACGGGCAACATCTTCACCAGCGGCAAGGCGGAAAAACGCGGAATCCATGCGCGCCGCGCTCGGCATCCGCGCCGCGTTCGATGTGAAAGTGGGCCGGACCGTCATCCGCCCCGAGTTGCGCGCCGCCTGGCAGCACGAGTCCGGCGACACCAAGTACTCGCTCACCTCGACCTTCGCCACGCTCGGCGGCAATCCCTTCACCGCGTCCGGACCGACGATCGGGCGCGGCAGCCTGCTGGCGGGCGGAGGAGTCAGCATCCTGTGGAATGCGCGCTTCTCGAACTACGCCTTCTACGACGGCGAAATCGGGCGCGCGAATTACTCCACGCACAGCGTTTCGCTCGGCTTACGCATCAAGTTCTAGCGCGCGGAGCGCTCGGTCGGCCGTCTGCGTTTCGCGGCAACATCGAATCCATCGATCACGATGGATCCCAAATAATGACACGCGGCGGACGTGCCGACGCCGATCTAATACGGAAACAGATGCAAACAGCCCGATATCCCCTCTGCCTGTTCGTTCCGACCGACTGGCGAGGCTATACTTTTTCCGTGGTCGCCACAGCTGTGGCGCTGGCGCTGCGGGCGGTGTTGGACGGTGAATTGGGGCACAATTACCCGTTCATATTTTCCTTCGGGGCTGTGGCCCTCGTGGCGGGTTGCGCGGGGTGGAAGGCGGCCGTTCCGACGATGGTGGTTAACTATCTCGTGGTGGATTGGTTCTTCGTAGATCCGAGGCGTCATTTCACCATCATGACCGGAGGCGGGGTCGTGGCCTTTCTGAGCTTTTTTGTGACGTCCGCAATCATCGTGACGATGGCGGAGCTCATGCGCAGCGCCCAACGGCGCGCGGCCGGAGACGCGCTCAAGCTGGCTGCCGAACGCGAGCGACTCCGGGTCACCCTGCTCAGCATCGGCGATGCGGTCGTGGTGACGGACGAAGCTGGGGCGGTCACTTTCCTGAACCCGGTGGCGGAGCAGCTCACCGGGTGGACCGCTGCCGAGGCGCGAGGCCGTGCGTTGCCTGAAGTGATCGCGATTTTCAACGAGGAAACAGGGGCGGTTGTTGAGAACCCGGTCGAGAAGGTCTTGCGGGAGCGCATCGTGGTGGCGATGGCAAATCACACCGTCCTGCGCCCGCGCGGTGGCGGGGAAGAAATTCCCATCGAAGATTCCGCCGCGCCAATCCTTGGTCCGGACGGCTCGCTTTGCGGGGCGATCCTCGTGTTTCACGACGTGAGCGCGCGCCGCGTCCGGGATCGCGCCATCCGGGATGCGGAATGGCTCGCGCGCACGGCGCTGGAGGTGGCCGGTGCGGGGGCCTGGGTCTGGGATGTGGAGCGGGATCTGGTGTGCGGCGATCCGCTGGTCGCGCGGACGTTTGGATTGCCGCCGGAGCGATGTCGCGCAGGAGAACCGCTTGCGAGCTTTCTCGCGCTCATCGCCGAGGAGGACCGTCCGAGCGTCCAGACGGTCATCGCCCGCGCACTCGAAAACGGGGATGCGTACCAGGCTGAGTATCGCGTGCGACGCAGTGACGGGAGCGAGCGGTGGGTGGACGCCCGTGGCCGCAGCGAACGCGATTCCCACGGCAAGGTCGTGCGGCTGCCCGGCGTGCTCATCGACATCACGGAACGGCGCGCTGCGGAGGAGCTGCTCCGCTCGAGCGAGACGCGTTCGAAGGCGATCATCAACACGGCGCTCGATGCGGTCCTGCTGATGGATGCCGCGGGAAGTATCCTCGATTGGAATCCGGCGGCGGAGCGGATCTTCGGCTGGCGGCGCGAGGAGATTCTCGGCGCGGAACTGGCGGCGCACATCATCCCTGAGCGATTGCGCGAAGCTCACCGCCGCGGTCTGGCCCACCTGCTTGCCACTGGCGAAGGCCCCGTGCTGGGGCGGCGGCTCGAACTGCCGGCGCTCCGGCGCGACGGCGGCGAATTCCCCGTGGAGCTTGCGATCAGCCCGCTTCCCGGCGCAGAGCGTTCGACGTTCGTCGGCTTCATCCGCGATCTCTCCCAGCGCAAGGCCGCCGAGCGCGAACTGGCCGAGCGTGCGCGGCTTTCCATGCTGCGCGCGGACATCGCCTCGCTGCTCGCGTCCTCGGTCGAACTCGACCCCAGTTTGCACGGCGCATGCGAACTGCTCGTGCGCCATCTCGAGGCGTCCTTCGCGCGGATTTGGCTCCTCGACGAAAGCGGCGCTGTCCTCATTCTGCGAGCCAGCGCGGGCCTTTATACGCATCTGGACGGCGAGCATGCGCGGGTGCCGATAGGGAAGTATAAGATCGGACGCATCGCGCAAACCCAGCGCGCACACCTCACGAACGATGTGCCGCATGACCCGAACATTTCCGACCCGAAATGGGCGGAACGGGAGGGGATGGTCGCCTTCGCAGGTTATCCGCTGATCGTGGACGGAAGGCTGCTGGGCGTGCTCGGGCTTTTCTCAAAGCACACGCTCTCCGAGGCCGTGCTCGGTGATCTCGCGCCCATGGCCGACGCCATCGCGGGCAGCGTCCAGCGGCGCTACGCCGACGCGGATCTGCGTGCGGAGAAGGAACGCGCCGAGCTCGCCTTGCGGGCCAAGGATGATTTTCTCGCCGCGCTTTCCCACGAGCTGCGCACGCCGCTCATGCCCGTGCTGATGACTGCCTCCGCCTTGCGCGAGGATACGCGTCTTCCGGAAGCGGTCCGTTCCGAGCTGGCCATGATCGAACGCAACATCGCGCTCGAAGCCAGGCTCATCGATGATCTGCTAGACCTCACGCGCATCACCAAGGGGCGTCTCCAGCTTCGCGAGGAGATGTGCGACGTTCACTCGCTCATCGGGCTGGCCGTGGCGATCATGCACGACGAGGCGCGCGCAAAGCCGGTCGCGGTCGAACTGGACCTCGCCGCGCGGCGCGCCAGCCTGCGCGGAGATCCTGCCCGTCTTCAGCAGGTGGTTTGGAATCTGTTGCGCAACGCGATCAAATTCACCCCGGTCGGCGGCCGTGTCGCCATTCGCACGCGTGACGAAACCGATGGCCGCCTCCGGATCGAGGTGAGCGATACCGGCGTGGGTCTCGCGCCCGATGCGACCGAGTCCATCTTTCACCCGTTCGAGCAGGCGGGCCGGGCGCACGATCACCGATTCGGAGGCCTCGGCCTCGGCCTCGCAATCGCGCGCGGCATCGTGCATCTCCACGAGGGGCAGATCCGTGCGGAAAGCGACGGGCTCGGCAAGGGCGCGACCTTCATCGTGGAGTTGCCGCACGCCATGGAAGCCCCGGCGGGAACCGATCATGCGCCCGGCGAGCCTGCGGACGACTCAGGCAGCGGCGAGCATTCCGTCGCTCCGCTGCCGTCGCTGCGGCTGCTGCTCGTCGAGGATCACGAACCTACGCTGGCTGTCCTCCGCCGGGTGCTCGGTCGCGACGGCCATTTCGTGGTCACCGCCAGCAGCGTCGCCGCAGCCGCGGCAGCAGCCGAGACCGGCCCGTTCGACTTTGTGGTCTCCGATCTCGGTCTGCCTGATGGCACCGGGATGGAAGTGATGGAAAAAATACGGCGATTGCAGCCTGGCATCCGCGGAATAGCGCTCTCCGGCTATGGGATGGAAGACGACCTGCGTCGCTCGCTCGAAGCCGGATTTTCCACGCATCTCGTCAAGCCGGTGGACCTGAACCAGCTCCGCCGCGCGCTCCGGCATTTCGCCTGAACCGATTCCGCTGCGCGGTGCGCTCTGGCTATCGCCAGAGCTTCCGATCGAGCGTGCGGTATTGGATCGCCTCGGCGATGTGGTCGGGCGCGATGCTTTCCATGCCTGCGAGATCGGCGATGGTGCGGGCGACCTTGAGGATGCGGTCGTGGGCGCGGGCGGAGAGGTTGAGATTGTCCATCGCCATGCGCAGGAGATTTTCGGCGTCCTCGCTGAGCGCGCAGAATTTGCGGACCTGCTGCGAACTCATGCGGGCGTTGATGCGGACTCTGCCGTTGTCGTTGAAGCGTGCCCGCTGGATCTCCCGCACGTGCACCACGCGCCCGCGCATCGCCGCGCTGGATTCCGCGCGCTCGGTGCTGCGGAGTTCGTCGAACGCGACGGCGGGCGCCTCGACGTGGAGATCGATGCGGTCGAGCAGCGGGCCGGAGATGCGCTCGCGATATTTCTCCACCTGCTGCGGCGTGCAGCGGCACTGGCGTTTCGGATCACCGTGGAAGCCGCAGGGGCAGGGGTTCATCGCGGCGACGAGCATGAACTCGGCGGGGAAGGTCATCGTTCCCGCGGCGCGCGAGACGGTGACTTTTCCATCCTCCATCGGCTGGCGGAGGACTTCGAGCGTGCTGCGTTTGAACTCCGGCAGCTCGTCGAGGAAGAGCACGCCGTGGTGCGCGATGCTGATCTCGCCGGGGGCGGGATTCATCCCGCCGCCGAGCAGGCCGGCGTCCGAGACCGTGTGATGCGGCGCGCGGAAGGGGCGCGTGGCGACGAAGGACTTGTCGAGGAGCAGACCGGCGACGCTGTGGATTTTCGTCGTCTCGATCGCCTCCTCCATCGTGAGCGGCGGAAGGATGCTCGGGACGCGTTTGCTCAGCATGCTCTTGCCCGAGCCGGGCGGGCCGATGAGCAGGAGTCCGTGTCCGCCGCCGGCGGCGATCTCGATGGCGCGCTTCACATGGTTCTGTCCGCGCACGTCGGCGAAATCCGCCTCGTAATCCTGATGGCTGGCGAAGAACGCGGCGAGATCCTCGCGCACGGGTGCGAGCGGATTTTCCCCGGTGAGGAAGGTGAATGTCTCGCGGAGATTGCGCACGCCGAAGACATCAATGCCCGCGACCATCGCGGCTTCGCGGGCGTTTTGCAGCGGGACGACGAGCTTCTTCCGTCCGACGCGACGCGCCTCGATGGCGACGGAGAGCACGCCGCGCACGGGCCGCACGGCGCCGTCGAGCGCGAGTTCGCCGACGAAGCAAAAGTCGGCGGCGTTCTCCAGCTTCACGTCCTGAGCGCAGGCGATCATCGCCAGCGCGATGGGCAGATCAAAACTCGGCCCCTCCTTTTTCACATCGGCGGGCGCGAGGTTCACGGTCACGTGGCCACCGGGCCATCGGAAGCCGCTATTGGAGATCGCCGTCTTCACCCGATCCCGCGCCTCGCGCACGGCGGCATCCGGCAACCCCACGATCACGATCGCGTCCTTCTGCCCGCCGTCGTCGCTCACTTCCACCTCGAGATCATACGCGTCCACGCCGCAGACGGCTGCAGAGAATACTTTGGAAAGCATGGCGCGGAAACTGGCAGAGCGAACCGCTCGCGTGAAGCGCGAAGGCGTGAGGCGGAGAGAAGGCGGGTGCCCGGGCTCACGGCATCAGGAATGTGCGTGCGGGGCGCAGGCAACCGTGGCAAGTGAGGCAACTGAATCCCCGTGAACGCCCCCCGACAGTTCCCGCTCTTCGCAGCCGCATTGGTCGGCCTGCTGGCACTCACGCCCGTGCAGGACGCGGCCGGCGATGATGTGGCGGCGCCGAATGCTGACGCGATCCGGGCCGCCGTGGAAAGGTCTCTGCCGCTGCTGACCGCGGGCGCGCGTGGCTCGATGGAGGAGCGGGACCGGTGCTTCACCTGCCACAATCAGGGGCTGCCGATCATGGCACTGGTCACGGCGCAGACCCGCGGGTTCCAGATCGACGGTGGGGAGTTGCGGAAGCAGCTCCAGTTCACCGCGGACTTTCTCGAGAAGAACCGTGCGAACTATCTCGCCGGCAAAGGCCAGGGCGGGCAGGCCGATACTGCGGGCTACGCGCTCTGGGCGCTCGAGCACGGCGCGTGGAAGCCTGCCGCAACCACCGCCGCGGTCGCCGAGTACCTGCTGCAGTGGCAAAAGGATCTCGAGCATTGGAAGCCGCAGTCGCGCCGTCCGCCGACCGAGCAGAGCCTGTTCACATCCACGCATGCCGCGCTGCGCGGGCTGCTGAAATTTGGCACGCCCGAACAGCGCGAGCGCATCAATCGCCGACGCGAACAAATCCGCGCTTGGTTGCTGAAAACACCCGCGCAGGACACCGAGGATCGCGTCTTCCGGCTCCGCGCGCTGCACGTGGCGGGTGCGGCGGAGGCGGAAGTCCGCAAGGCCGCGCAAGACCTGCTTCAGACGCAGCGCGCGGACGGCGGATGGGCGCAACTCGCCGACATGGAAAGCGACGCGTACGCCACGGGCACCGCGCTCACCGCGCTGCACGAAGCCGGCGGACTGGCCACGACGGATGCGGCGTACGCGAGAGGGATGCGGCACCTTCTCACAAGCCAGCTCGCCGACGGATCGTGGCACGTGAAGACCCGCAGCAAGCCGATTCAAACCTACTACGAGTCCGGCTATCCGCACGGCAAGGATCAGTTCATCTCCATCACCGCCGCCGGATGGGCGACCACAGCGCTAGCGCTTTCGCTGCCGTCGCGTGCAAAGTGACGCACTGATGGGAGGACACCACATGCGCACCTGGCTGCATTTCATCGTCCTTGGCGTGTTGGTGGCCATCACCGGGTGCGAACCGCCCGCGACTGCTGTTGACCGGCCATCAGGCGGAGAAATTGTGGCGACCTATTCCATCGTCGCCTTTGATCCTGCGACCGGGGATCTCGGGGTTTGTGTGCAAAGCAAATTCTTCGGCGTGGGAACGGTCGTGCCGTGGGCGAAGAGCGGAGTCGGCGCGATCGCGACCCAGGCTTCGGCGAATGTCACCTACGGAGCGAAGGGGTTGAAGTTCCTCGCGGAAGGCAGCGACGCCGCGCAGGTCATCAAGCTGCTCACCGATGCCGACGAGGGGCGGGAAGCGCGACAATGCGGCATCGTGGATGCGCGGGGGCGGAGCGCGACTTTCACCGGCAAAGACTGCCGTGCCTTCGCAGGAGGCCGCACGGGGAAGCACTTCGCCGTGCAGGGCAACATCCTCGCCGGCGCGAAGGTCCTCGACGCCATGGTCGAGGCATACGAAGCCGCGCAGAAAACCGAGGGCAGCGAACTCGCCGACTGGCTCGTCGCCGCGCTCCAGGCCGGCGAAGATGCGGGCGGCGATTCGCGCGGAAGACAGAGCGCCGCGCTCCTCGTCGTGCGGGACAAGGGTGGCTACGGCGGCGCCAGCGACCGTTACATCGACCTTCGCGTGGAGGATCATCCGGACCCGACCAAGGAACTCTCGCGCCTGCTGGAACTGCACAAGGGCTTTTACCGGTCGCTTCACCTCCGCCGACCGAAGGGCAACCCGTGATGCCGCCGAGTTTGCCATTTCACGGTTGAGCAACCGGTCCTTGAAGAGGTCGCCGCGAGGAGCCCAAATTCCTTTGCCATTCACGGCGCAATCCGCGTTGTGAATTTGCTCTGGGCACAATGAACGAGGCACGGCACCGATTCGGGGTTGAATGCGCTAACGTGGAGAGGCTGATTGGGTTCATCGTAAGGACCATGCCAATGACCCATCTACCCGCGCTTTTCGCCACCTTGCTGCTGGCACAAGCTGTCGCGCCCGCTGCGGATGATCCGTTGCGGGCTGCGATGGATGATCGGCACAAGGCATTGTTGAGCGACTACTGCGCGAGGTGCCACGGGGCCGAGAAGCAGAAGGGGAAGTTCCGCGTGGATGATTTGCCTTTTGCCATCACGAACGTCGAGACGGCGGAGCGCTGGCAGAAGGTGCTCAATCACATGAATTCGGGCGAGATGCCGCCGGACGACGAGAAGCAGCCTGACGGGTGCTGCGAAGGCGGATTTTCTCGATGACTTGGCGAACGTGATGGTCGCGGTGCGGCGCAGTCTGGGCGATCAGAATGGCGTCATCACGATGCGGCGGCTGAACCGGCGCGAATACAGGAACACGCTGCGCGAGCTGCTCGGGGTGGAGATCAATGTGAGCGAGTTGCCGGGGGACAGCAGCTCGGGGGGCTTCGACACGATCGGGGCGAATCTTTTCATGTCGGGCAACCAGCTTGAGCAATATCAGGCGCTCGGACGCGAGGCTCTGGAGGAGGCGTTTGATTGGCAGGCGGCGGCGGGTGTGGAGAAGAAGCTGCGCTACGAAGCGGAGACCACGACACCGATCGTCACCAAATTTGTGGCGCACCAAATTGACGCGAGGGAGCGGGCGCAGCGCTGGGTGAAAGCCGTGGAGGAGGCCGCGGCGCGGCCGGAAAACTCGGAGATCGTCGCCAAGATCCGGAAGGAATCGAAGAACGATTCCATCTTTCGCCGTTCGTGGGAAAAGATCCCCGGAGCACCTTCGCCGAGATCGTTTGGATTCGACAAGAAGGGGGAGAATGACGCTGACCTGGCCAATGATTCGTTGGGAGCGGGGTGGCTGGCGTATCACCAGTATTATCTCCGGCAGCCCGCAGTGGATCGGGGGGCTTACCTCGGCACGCAGACGCGGCATCCGGCCGAGCTGAACGTCGGCTACATCGAGCTTCTCGTGCCGTTCGGCTGGCCGGTGGGTGAATACATCGTGCGCATCCGTGCGGCGGCGGCCGAGGATGCGCCTCCGGAGCGGCGGTTTCTCGACTTCGGCATTCATGCGCGGACGGGGAAGGTCATGCAGCACGCACGAGATCACCGGGACGCTGGACGCGCCGCAGGTGATCGAGATTCCGCTGACGCTGACCCGCGGCAACGCGAGCCGCGAAAACCGCACGCTGTTCATCCGTGAAAAGGGCAGTTGGGACACCAACGAGGAAGGCGGACGCAAACGCAGCGAAGCGGTGAAGCGCAACGGCATCGGGCCCGAGGTGGCGCTGTGGATCGACTGGATGGAAATCGAGCGCGTGCCGAATGCGGACAAGCCCAAGCCGCCCGGCATCGCGGCGCTGGGCATTCCGCTCGATGACAAATCGCCTGCGCCGACGATGCCTGAACTGCGGGCTGCGCTGGAGCGTTTTGCCAAGGAGGCGTTCCGTGGAAATGTGCCGCCCGCGAGCTACATCGATCGCTTGCTCGCGCTTTACGACGTTCGCCGGAAAGCGGGCGACAAACCGGGCGCGGCGCTGAAGGAGACGCTGTCGGTCGTGCTGTCGTCACCGATGTTCCTCTACCTCGCCGAGCCGACTGCGGATGAAAAACGCAGGCCGCTCACGGGCGCGGAACTCGCCACGCGGCTCTCGTATTTCCTGTGGTCCGCACCGCCGGATGCCGCGCTGCGCGATCTCGCGCAGCGTGGTGATTTGACGAAGCCCGAAGTGCTCGCTGCGCAGACAGAACGACTGCTCGATGATCCGCGCTCGGAGGGATTCATCCGCGCCTTCGTCCACCAGTGGCTCGGACTTGGATCGGATCGACTTTTTCGAGATCAATCGTGCGCTGTATCCGCGTTTCGATGACGGGACGAAGGTCGCAGCGAAGAACGAGGTGTATGAGACCGTCGAATTCCTGCTGCGGCACAACGCGAGCCTGCGCGACCTGCTGAAGTCGGACTACGTGGTCATTAACCGCGTGCTCGCGCATTACTATGGCCTCCCGGGTGTGAAGGGCGACGGGTATCGAAAAGGTGGCGCTGCCGGCAGGCTCGCCGCGCGGGGGATTGCTCGGGATGGCCGCGATTCACTTCATGGGCGGCAATGGCGAACGCACCAGCCCCGTCGAGCGCGGTGCATGGGTGCTGCGCAAGCTGCTCAACGATCCGCCGCCGCCCGCGCCTGCGAATGTCCCGGCGATCACGCGGCTCGCGGGGAAGGTGCTCACCACCCGCGAGCGTTTGCTGGCGCACCAGGAAGATCCGCAATGCGCGAGCTGCCATCGCAAGATCGACCCCATCGGATTTGGCCTGGAGAATTTCGACGCCGCGGGCCAATGGCGCACCGAGGACAGCTACGAGGCCATCAACGCCAGCGGCAAGCCTGATCCCAAGACGAAGAAGACCTGGACCATCGAGGCCGCCGCGCAGTTGCACAAAGGCCCCGCGTTCAAAGATTACTTCGGCCTGCGCGACATCATCGCATCGAAGTCCGACGCCTTTGCCCGCGGCTTCAGCGAAGCGCTGATCGAATATGCGCTCGGGAGACCGCTGGGCTTTCGCGACGAAACGCTCGTCGCCGACATGCTGCACCAGGCCGGCAAGAAAGATCTCGCGATGCGCGAGTTCATCCACGCGCTGGTTGCCAGCAAAGAGTTTCACACGAAGTAATCCGCATGACAAGCCATGAACACCTCACTCACCGCGCCGCCACTTCCTCCGCTCCAGCACCGCGCTCATCGCGCTGCCGGCGCTCGCTTCGCTCGGCTTCCGCCGCTTTGCCTCCGCTGCGGCTCCGGTCACGCCGCCGAAGCGGCTGATCTTCCTCGGCTTCGGCTGGGGCATCACGCACCGAGAGCTGGTATCCGGACATCAAACAACCCGGCGCCGACTACACCCTGCCGGACGGCCTCGCACCGCTCGCGGCTCACAGGAAGGACTTCACGATCGTGCAGGGACTCTGCAACAAATATTCCAACGAGGGGCATTGGGGCAGCACGATGTGGCTCACCGGCGCGAACCGTTTTGCGGAACCGGGACAGACCTTTCACAACAGCATCTCCGCCGATCAGGTGGCGGCTGCGAAGCTCGGCCTGAACACGCGCTTTGCCTCCATGCAGCTCAATGGCGGCGAAAATGCGGAGTCGTCCGGGCACGGTCCCGGACTCTCGATGGCATGGGACATCAGCGGCAAACCGGTCGGCGGACACAAGGGTCCGCGTGGAAGCCTTTCATCGGCTTTTTTCCAAGGACACCACACCCATCGAGCAGCAGAAGGCCATGCTCGCGCAGAAGCGCAGCGTGCTCGACACCGTGCTGGAAAATGCGCGCGACGCTGCAACGCGGCCTCGGCAAAAACGACAGCGCCAAGCTCGACGAATATTTCCAAGGCATCCGCGACATCGAGACGCGCCTGAGCAAGGACGAGCAATGGATCGGCGTGCCGCAGCCCAAGGCGCCGCTGCCCGAGCCGCAGCCCGGCCTCGCCGGACGCGAGGAGATCGCGCTCATGTATGACATCATCCTCGCGGCCATTCAGACGGACAGCACGCGCGTGCTCACCTATCGCCAGCCCGTGAGCACGCTGCTCACGAGCATGGGCATCAAAGTCGCGCCGCACGACATGAGCCACTACCACTCCACCCTCGGTGAAAAGCTGGATGCCTCGCAGCGCCGCGACCTCGCCCAGAGCGAACTCCTCGCCGGTCTCATCGACAAACTCAAGGCCACCAAGGAAGCCGACGGCTCGCGTTTGTTCGACCACACCGCGCTCGCCTACGGCAGCAACATCCGCACGGAGCACAATCTCGACAACTGCCCCACGCTCCTCACCGGCGGCGGCGCGGGCATCAAGCTCGGCCAAAATATCGTGGCGTCGAAAGACACCCCGCTTTGCAACGCCTGGCTCACCTTGCTCCGCGGCATCGGCGTCGAGGCTGAACGCCACGGGGACAGCTCGGGTGTGATCAAGGAACTGATCGCGTAGCAACACGCTTGCCGCGCACTTTCGAGGGATGGATTCGCGGAGCCGAACGGGTTCCGCTCAGTTGTTCCGCTCGGTCCAGCGGTCGCGGTCGGCGAAGAGCAGGTAGTGCGAGGCACCCATGAGGAAAATCGGGTGCGCAACTTTGAGGGCGAAATTGGTCGCGGCGCGCGGGTCGCGCATGATGAAGGCGCGCCAGTCGCGGAATTCGCCGACGCCGACGTCATTGAGGAGACCGCGGAATCCGGTCATCGGGGTGACCAGGAGGCCGGTGATTTTCCCGCCGAATCGGAATTCGTTGAGGTCGTTGAAATCGGCGATGGTCAGAGGGAGCCAGAGGCTTTTGCGGTCCGAATACCAGGCGACGGCCCACGGCATGTCGGAGCAGATGATGTCGTCCTTGGAATACCAGTCGTCGAGGTCGCTGAGAGCGGGAGGGCAGTAAGGGGGCCAGACGAAGGGAACCTTCGGCGGATCGGTGTAAACGTAAACGAGCGACAGGGAACTGACGAAGATGATGAGGCTGTGAAAGGCGACATTGATCTGGCGGATGGACGCGAGATCGCGGCCCGCGACCTGCACGCGGCTCCACATGATGAGCAGGAGCGCGAGGCCGTAGGCCGTGGTGAGGGGGATGAACAGGGGATACAGATCGTTCGAGTCCAGGTCGGTCTGGAACGAGGAATCCGCCAGACCGAAGAACGCCATTCCGATCGCGCCGGATCCGATCATGAGCAGGAAGCCCCACCGGAAGCTGCGGGTCTCCGTTTTCCGGAACGCATGGAGGAGCGCGAGGAAGAAAAGGGGCGCCACGACGACCTTGCCGAGCCGGCCGACGAGGGATCCGATCTGGCCGAGCAACTGGGATTGCAGCTTGCTGCGGAAAAAATACGCCGGGACCGTGTCGTCCGGTTTGTCGAGGGTCCGCATGATTTGCGATTCGGTGCCGCGGGGCCCGACGAGGCGCGTCTGTCCCGCGATGCCAAACGGGGAGCCGCACACGCGGGCGTTGCGGACGAGCCAGGGGCTCAGGCATGTGAGAAAGACGAGCAGCATCACGAGGGCGTCGCGGCCTCTCGGGGAAAAAGCGACGGCGGTGTAAATGAGCGCGCCGACGAAGATGAAAGCCGTGAGCGGATGCGCGAGCGCGAGCAGGCCAAAGGCGAGCCCGGCAGCCGCGTGCCAGGGCCACGTGCGGTCGCCGATTTCCCGCGCCGCGAGGCCGCGGGCCGATAAATAAATGGCGACGCTAAAAAGCATCAGCATGAGCATCTGCGGCAGGCCGGATGAGCTGAACCGCCAGAATTCATTGCACACGAGCATCAGCACGGCCGTGATCGTCGCGAGGCGCTCATCGAAAAGCATCCGTGCGGTGAGGAAGCTCACCCACACCGCCACGAGGAAGAACAGCACGCTGACCCCCGCGATGATGCGGTCGGCGGGATGGATGTATTCGCCTTTCTGCAGCGTCCAGAAATCGTTCCGTCCCTTTTCATCCACGCGCAGCGAGAGTGCGTCGCTGATCCGGGCGGCGGTGAAGAGCGCGCACGAGTTGATCCACGGATTCAGCGGCGCGTGGTAGATGTCCGGGATGTTGCCGCCGGTCGGACCGTTCGGATCGAGGAGGGACGAGAAGCCGTCGGCCCCCTTGTTTTTTTCCGTGAGGGCGATGGCCGCCGGTTTGATCACCTTCGTGGAAAAGCCGTGGCCGCGCGCGAGTTCACGGGAAATGACGGCCTGCTCCATGCCCTTCGGGTGCGTGAGGCCTACAAAAATCGCCGCCTGCCCGCCGCCGCGGTTCATCGGGTTGATCAGGATGTGCGCGACGGCCTGGAACAGCGCAAACGCGATGATGAGCAGCAGCACGAGCCAGCGGCGCCCGCGCCCGTGCTCGAGGGAATGGACCAGCTCTTGCGCTTTGACTTCAGACGCCATCTTGGGATTTCAGTGCGGCAGGATCGCCGCCGGGGATTGCGTGTTCCGCGGTTTCCGAGTCGCGGAGTTCCCTCAGCCGCCGGTGCAGGGTGCGCCGGCTGATGCCGAGTGCGCGGGCGGCCTTGGTGACGTTGCCGCCGGATTCGTCCAGCGCGCGAAGAATCATCCGCTGCTCGGTCTCTTGGAGGTTCAGGTGATGGCCGGATTTTGAAAGGGCCGGCAGCTTCAGGCCGGCGATGGTCGATGGGATCGCTGAGGCGCCCTCGCGGACCGTCTGCGGGAGATCGCGGATGGTGATTTTCGCCCCGCCGGCCATCACGACGGCGCGCTCGATGGCGGCGCGCAGCTCGCGAATGTTGCCCGGCCACGGGTAGCGCTCGAGCAGTTGCATCGCGTCGGAGGTCATCTCGCGGACGGGCTTGCCGTTTTCCTCCGCGGCGACGCGCAGGAAATGATGCGCGATGAGCGGGATGTCCTCCGTGCGTTCGCGCAGCGGCGGCATGTGGATGCGGATGACGCTGAGGCGAAAATAGAGGTCGTCGCGAAATTCCCCGGCCCCGACCATCTTTTCGAGTTCGCGATTCGTCGCGGCGATGAGTCGGACGTCGACCTTGATGGGCGTGTTGCCGCCGACGCGCTCGAAGCTGCGCTCCTCGCCGAGGACGCGCAGCAGCTTCACCTGCGTGTTCTTGTCGATCTCTCCGATTTCATCGAGGAAGAGCGTCCCTCCGTTCGCCTGCTCGAACCGCCCGATGCGCCGCTCGCTCGCGCCGGTGAATGCGCCCTTCTCATGGCCGAACAGCTCGCTCTCGAGGAGCTGCGCCGAAAATGCGGCCATGTGAACGGGTACGAATTTTTCCTTCGGCCGCCCGCTGAGCGCATGGATGGATTGCGCGATGAGTTCCTTCCCCGTGCCGCTCTCGCCGGTGATGAGCACGGCCGCCCGGCTCGGCGCGACCTGCCGGACGGTCTCGAAAATCTCCTCCATCGCGGGGGCGTGGCCGATGAGTTTTTCGAGCCCGTATTTCGTCTCCACCTTCTGCTTCAGCTCGACGACTTCCTTCTCCACGTGCTTCGAACGCAGGGCACGCCGGATGAGGATTTCCAGCCGGTCGATGTTCAGCGGCTTGGTGACGAAATCATACGCGCCGCGCTTCATCGCCTCGACCGCCGTGTCCACTCCGCCGTAGGCGGTCATCATGATGACGATCGGCGGATGCGGCCGGGCGAGCGCCTTTTCGATGAGCACCATGCCGTCCTCGCCGCCCAGCCGGAGGTCGGTGAGCATGAGGTCCACATGCTCGGATTCCAGCACCGCGAGCGCGCCCGCCGTGTCCGGCGCGATATACACATCGAACGAATCCTCCAACGACGCGCGCAGCCCTTCGCGGGTATGCTTTTCGTCGTCGACGATGAGGATGGTGGGTTGCACGGGGGGGCGGATGTAACGGTGGAAACGTCCCCGCGCAAGGCGGGGCTGCAAGGGATTCTGTATTTAGGCTGCCGTGAAAAGTGGGCCGGATTGGCGCGGTGAAGCAGCCGTCCGGTGCCGCATCTCGATTCGGCGCATTTTCCGCGTCCAGCTCTGAATCGTAATCCGGGTTGAGTCTGTGCGTCCGGAAATGGAGCAAGTTTGGGAATGGGTTCGCGCCGCAACCCTTCCGCCCGCCCTACTTTCCCCCGATGCAGTAAACATTGCCATCTTCCGCCCCGATGACGATCGCGCCGTCCGCCACCGCCGGGCTGGCGGTGATGGGCGAGCCGATTTCGTAGGCCCAGCGTTCCTTGCCGTCGGCCAGATTGACGCAGTAGAGCCGCCCGTCGCCGCTGCCGAAGATGATGCCGCCGTCCTTGCAGAGCACCGGCGAGCTGTCCACTTCTCCACGCGTGGCGAAAACCCAGCGACCGTCGCCGGTCTTGCGGTCGATGCAGTGCAGCCGTTTGTCGCGTCCGCCGATGAGCACGACGTCGTCGTTGATCGCCGGCGAGGAGAAATACGGGAAGCTGCGCTCGCGGTATTTCCACAGGTTCTTCCCGGTCGCGATGTCAAACGCGAAGACGAAATTGGCGTGGTTGCCGAAATAGACCATCGACCCATCCGCCGCCGCGCTGCCTGGGATGTAGGCCTCGGCCTCGATCTGGCGCGCCTCCTTGCCGTCCTTCACCGACACGACGTGCAGGAGCG
This sequence comes from uncultured Verrucomicrobiae bacterium, assembly GCA_963769025.1. Lineage (GTDB taxonomy): Bacteria > Verrucomicrobiota > Verrucomicrobiia > Chthoniobacterales > Chthoniobacteraceae > SXWH01. The sequence goes on along the minus strand of CAVYKI010000012.1, from coordinate 88,312 downwards.
CATCGCACCCGCCAAAGACCGTCTCGCCCTTGGCGGTGATGGTCGGCGTGCCGTTGATGAAATTCTCGGTCTCGAGCTTCCACACGACCTTCCCGGTCTTCGCATCGAGGCAATACATCGCAAAATCGTAGCTGCCCACGAGCACCCACTTGGCGTCCGAATCCGGCGCCTTGGTCCAGTTCGCGCCGCCCAGGATTTTGTCCTGGGTCTCATGCTTCCATTTCAGCGCGCCCGTCGCGGCGTCGAGAGCGTACAGGAATCCGTCCGACGCGCCGATGTAGCACAGCCCGTCGAGCAGCAGCGGCGTGGCCTCGATGCCGCCCTCGGTCTTGAAGGTCCAGACCTCCTTCCCATCCGCGAGCCCGACGCAGTGCACCGCGCCGCCGTCATCGCCAAAATAAACGCGCCCGCCGACGATGGCCGCGCCTCCCTTCACCGGAGCGCCCGCCTTGAAAGTCCACCGCAGGGCCGCCTGCGCCGGAGCCGCCTCATCCGCCCGCCCCTGCAGCAAAGGCCCGCCCCGGTGCATCGGCCAGTCGGCGGCGAGGCTTTGCGAAATCGCGAGGACGGCGAAGAAAGTGAGGAAGATGCTTAGTCGAAGAGAGCGGTGAAAATTTGAGGTCATATTGAAATTCATCGCTGCGCTAATGTGGTGGATTTCGGCGGAATGTAACCAAAGCCACGTTGGCTGGCAGGCAGAGGTTTGCCGCCATCGGTTAACCGCCGACCCACCAACTTATGTTTTGGCAGAACGTTTCCTACAAACTCCCACTTTTTGCGCTGCCCCCGTTCATACTTCCTCGTGGACAACGTTGTTCCTGCCGGGAACCAGGCAGCAATCGAATAGGCACCAACGACCACGCTGTCTGCGATCGCGAGCGCCACCTTGTAAGGCAGGCCGTAGGCAGTGGGGTCGCGGGATTCCGTTCCAACACCCCAGAACTGACGAGCGCAGTCGTAGAGATCCTGTTCGCTCAGCGTGGGAGAGTAGGTTTGATTGAGGAAAAAGAGAATGGATGGTTCGCGGATCGTGTTGATCTCCACTGGCTTTGAGCCATGCAAGCGCTCCGCCTCTTTTGCTGTGAGACGACCGCGAGCAACACCGTGTCCGCGAACTTCATTTGTGAGGTTTTCAACGCCGAGCGAATCAATTATAGCCGCTTCAACGTCGTGTGCCGCTTCCGCAGAGGTGAGGCCGTAGCGAAGAATTTCGACGGATGGCTCGCAGCCGACAGCACGGATTTTGCGAATTCGCTGCTGCTTCTCCCTTTCGTCTTGTTTCGCGGCGAGGTGATTGAAAGCGCGGTTGTTGCCGCTCGCCTTGCCAACATAGAAGATCACGTTCGAGGCCGGATCCACGAGCGCATAGACGTAGTGGCCAAGACGCGCGCGAGTTGTAGACGAGAAGCTCATTGTGGGAATTTCCTACAGGGTTCGGAAAAAACACCAGACATGGATTCAAAGATCCACGCGAAATCCGTCAGCATGATCGAGCGCGAGTTGAACTGCGCGCTTTGCTGTCGCAGCGACTTCATACTGTTGGTTCATCGCTCTCGGACTCCAGCAATTTGCGAATCTTGTTTGGATCACGCGAGGAGTGAAAAACGGCATGAACGATCACGGTGTCCGATTCGATCGTGTAGAAAACGCCAAAGGGAAACCGGGAGACGAGGGCTCGGCGAAATTTCCCAAACTGCACCGGCCCGGTTTCGGGATGGCGGGTGATGAGCGCAATCGCGGCATCCACACACCGGATGAAATGGAGCCCCGTCCCAATGCGGCGGCATTCATACCAAAGGCCCGCTTCCGCCATGTCGTGCTCCGCGCGGCGGCGAATGATGAGCGCATGGCTCATTGAAAATTCCGCAGAAGACGCTCCCGCACCTCGGGCCACGGCGATCCCTCTGCGGGATTGCGGAGATATTCCTCGTAGCGCTTTTCCAACTCGCGCTTCTGCCAGTCCGGCACGGGAACCTCCGAAGGATGGTCAGCCAGGTCGTCCCAAAGCTCCTCCAGCAGCAGGAGTTTCTCGGATGAACTGAGTTCGGCGAAACGTGGGATGGCCTCCTTGAGCATGGCGCGAAGTTAATCCGCCGTTTGGTCCGCGGCAAGCGCGTGAATCACCCCAGCAGCGCCTCGTAGATTTTCGCGAAGTCCGCGGGGGTGATGGCGCGCGGGTTGAAGGTGGCGGTCCACTGGCGGGAGGCTTCGAGCGCGAGGGTGGGGATGGATTCCCGTTTGATCCCGAAACTGGCGAGCGGCGCGGCGAGGCCGGCGAGGCGCAGCGTTTCCTCGAGCGCCTGGGCGAGCGACTCGATGTCCGGCAGGCCGGCGGCGTGGCAGAGCTCCATGTAGCCCGCGGCGGCGGCGGGTTCGGAGGCGTTGAAACGCACGATGGACGGCAGGAGGAGCCCCACGGCTTGGCCGTGGACGACGCCGTGCCGCGAGGTGAGCGGATTTGCCGCGCTGTGCGCCGCGCCGAGCATCGAGCACTCGATGGCCGTCCCCCCGTGCGCCGCGCCAAGCTGCATCTGGCTGCGGGCGGCGAGGTCCGAAGGATTGGCGAGGATGCGGGAGAACGACTCGTAGCACAGCCGGAACGCCTCGCGGGAGAAAATGGCGCTCATCGCGGTGCGCTTGCGGGTGACGGCGGTCTCGACGGCGTGCGAAATCGCGTCCATGCCCGTGCAAGCGGTCACGCGTGCCGGCTGGCTGAGCGTGAGTTCCGGGTCGAGGATGGCCACGCGCGCGGAGATTTTCGGGTCCAGGCAGGCCATCTTGTGATGGGTGACCTCGTCCATGATGAGCGCGGCGGACTGGCATTCGCTGCCCGTCCCGGCGGTCGTGGGGATGGCGATGAGCGGGAGGAGCGGCTTGGTCGCCTTGCCGACGCCCCAATAGTCCTTCATCTCGCCGCCATTGGTCAGCAGGAGGTTGCACCCCTTTGCCGTGTCGATGCTGCTGCCACCGCCGAGGCCGATAAAAAGGTCCACGTTCGCCGCGGCCGCGGCCTCCATGCAGCGCCGGACGTCGCTGGTCGTGGGGTTTTCGTGGACGGCGTCAAAAACCGTGACTTCCACCCCGGCGGCCACCATCGCGGCGCGGGCGTGCTCGGCGTGTCCGGCGGCGGCGATGCCCTTGTCCGTGACGATCAGCGCACGCTTCGCGCCGATTTCGGCAGCCAGTGTGCCGACTTTTCCCAGAGATCCCGGGCCGAAGACGATCCGTGTGCGGGGTTGCCAGTCGAACGCAGCGGGCGTCGGGCCGAAATGGGAGCGATGATGCATGGTTTGGCTGGCAGTTCGACGCGGCGAACGGGCGAATGTTCAAAGCCGGGAGTCGCCGCGAAAATTAGAGGTCGATTCGATTAACACGCGCGTGACGCTTTTCAGGCATCATCGCTGCTTTGTCTCTCTGGAGATATCAGCCCATGTCACGCCCGTTCTGCACCACGCTGGGAAATTCCAGCTTGCGCCTGCCCGCTTCATTCCTAGGTTGGCGCATTCCCCAAATGATTATCACCAAGGCTTTCGTCACATTCGCATGGCTTCTGGCCATGACGGGATGGGCGACCGCTCAAACCCCTTACCAGAGCAGCACGGACTTCGCCCGGTACGCGATGAAGTTGCGTGAGGAATCCATCCTCCGGCTGGAACCGCAGGTGATCGTGCCCACGGAGTCCAATAAGGACGGCGTCCGCGGCCTTTACCCGTGGAAGCTGAACATCGTCACGACGACCTTCTGGGTGGGCGAGCACGCGACGGTGAACAACCCGGTGCATAATTTTTCCAGCTCGTGGGATCTGTACTGGCACAACACATTTGGCGGATTCGACAACCCGGCCCCCGCTGCGCGCCGGCAATTGCCCGGCGGCGGCACCATTCCGGCTGCATTCATCCCGCAGGGGAACCCATTCTACTTCGCGCTGCCGTATAACGACGTCAGCCAGGGGCGCCACAAGCCCGAGGCACGCAAGGTCATCCCTTGGTTCAACGCCATCTTTGAGCAGGAGGGCCGATCCGTCTGCCGCGACCGCTGGATCATGATCCGCAAGGGCACCCGCGTCTGCTACGCGCAATGGTCGGACTGCGGGCCGTTCCGCACGGACCACTGGCAGTATGTCTTTGGGAATGAGCGTCCCCAATGGAACCTGAACCGCGGCGCGGGGCTGGATGTGTCGCCTGCGGTGCGCGACCACCTCGGCATGGCTGGCACGGATGTCGTGGATTGGAAATTCGTCGAATACTCCGACATCCCGCCGGGTCCGTGGTCGCGGTACGGTGAAAACAACACCTTTGTGATCGACGCGCGCCGCAAGCAGACCCGGCTCGCCAAGGCGGAAAAGACGAACCGTCCGGCCTCCGGGGACGACCTGCCGGTGGTGGTGACCAAGTAGCGCCCCGCGCGCCCGCGGTTTTTCTCTTTGCGCCGGCCGTTGCGATTCCGCATCTAGTCGCGGCCCGATGGCATTTTCCGCCGACCAAGCCCTCACCCTTCTCCGCAAAGCGCAGGCAAACGACCGCCTCGCGCACGCCTACCTGATCACCGGCCCGGTCGGCAGCGGCACGCGCGAGGTCGCCGCCGGGCTCACCGGCATCCTCGTCGGCGACTCTGCCGCGCCATTGAAGCACCCGGATGTCCACATCGCCGAGCCTGAGTCGAAGTCGCGGCGCATCTCGATCGACCAGGTGCGCGACCTTGAGCGCGAATTGCAGATGCGCGCGTTGCGCGGCGGGCGCAAGGTCGTCATCATTTTCGACGCTGACCGGCTCGGCGAGCAGGCTGCCAACGCATTTCTCAAGACCCTCGAGGAGCCGCCGCGCAATTCCCACATCCTCCTCGTCAGCAATTTTCCGGAGCTGCTGCTCGAAACAATCCTCTCCCGCTGCATCGAGATCCCGCTGGCACCCGGCGTCCGCCGCGGGCTCTCCGACCGCCAGCGCCGGCTCGCCGAATCGCTGCGCAGATACTTCACCGTACCCCGCCCGGAACTCCCGCAGATTTTCGGCCTCGTCCGCGAAGTGCAGGCGCTCCTGGCCGAGGCGCGGCAGACGATTTCCGACGAGACGGAAGCGGCGTTCAAGGCCGAGTCCAAACGCTATCGCGAGGCCAGCGGCGTGGGTGCCGGCTGGCTCGATGACCGCGAGGATTTCCACAAGGCGCTCGCCGAAGCCCGCTATCGCAACGAGCGCGGCGTGCTCGTGGACACGCTGGAATGCTGGTGGGCCGACGTCCTCCGCCAGCAGCAGCACGCCTCCCATCTCGACCTCCCGGATTTCTCCGCCGACACCGCCGCCCTCGCGGGCCGTCTCCCCGTTTCCGACGTGATCGACCGCGCCGCAGCCATCGGCGGGTTGCGGGAAAATTTCGGGCGCAACGTGCAGGAGCAGCTTGCCGTGGAGGTCGCATTCATGGACGCCTTCGCCGCATGAACACGTTCCTCGCGGCCATCGACCAGACCTACGCGTGGATTGGCCTGGTGCCCGTCGGCATGATTGTCGTCGGGCTCATCATCAACGTGGCGTCCCTCCACTCCAAGGACATGAACCGGAAGTCCGGCATTGCGACGAATCTGTTTTTCATCGCGCTGCTCATCGAGGCTGCCGTGTGGATGGTGCGCACCTTCGGCGGCGGAACGGAGACCGGCGCGTTCTGGACCATCGTTACGTCCACATTCTTTCACGTGCTCAGCGCCGGCATCGCCCTCGCCGCCATCGCCGAGCACCGCGCGATCGGCAGATGGCCGCATGGCCGCCGGCGCGCGACGTGGGGTTTCTGGCTCAACGTCTTCGCGCTGCTGATCATCGCCGCGTGGTTTTACCTCGGCACGAACGAGAAGCTCTACAAGCGCATCTTCAGCTGAATGCGGGCCGCATTCCCGCCGATGCCGTCACATCTCCGGCACCGTGCCGCCTTGGTCCACGATCATCTTGTCCACCGCGGCGACATCTTCGAAAGCGAGATGCTTCCGCTGATACTTGTTCCAAAGCACGCGCCGCAGTTCGAGGAGATCGTCCATCAGCGGCGCGTCGTAATAGGTCCACGACTCGTCGTCGCGGAGCTTCGCCTGGATGCGCCACCTGCCGCCAAATTTCTCCGCGCGCACCTCGCGTTTTTCACCGTCGTCCGTGGTGTGCTTCCAGGCGTGAATGTTTCGGGAACGGATTTTCAATGGAGCGGGGTTTCGATTTCTGAGAGATAGACGCCACTTTGAAGGATCTTCGCAAGCTCTTGCTCTACCTCGCCGCGTCGCTCGCAATCGGCGCACTGCTCGCGCCGCTTGTGTTCAAGTACGGCCATTCGCTCGCCGACCGCGGCATTTTTCCGGCCATCACGGGGCAGGGTTTTCATCGCTATTTCACCCGCATCGTTGAAATCGTCGCCGTCCTCCTCCTGTGGCCGCTCGCACGTTCGTTGCGCGTGCGCTCGCTCGCCGAGCTCGGCCTGCGCTGGGATACGCAGTGGGCACGGCGGCTGACCTTCGGCTTCGCCGCCGCCATCGCGCTCATGGCCGTGATGTCGCTAATCCTGTTCGCATTTGGCGGCGTCATTTTCCGTCCGCCCGCAGAGCGGCTCCCCGGCGAATTGCCCAAGGTGCTCTTCACCGCCGCGAGCGTGGGCTTCATCGAGGAATGCATTTTCCGCGGCGCGTTCCTCGGCCTGTTCCAGCGCTCGATGTCGCGCTTCGGGGCACTCTTCGCCAGCTCGGTGTTCTTCGCAGTGCTGCACTTCATCAAGCCGGTAAAGACCGGCATCGCGCCCGCCGACGTCACGTGGTCCTCCGGCTTCGAATTGATTCCCGCCGTGTTCGGCCAGTGGAGCGAGCCGGTGATGGTCGCCGCGTCGTTCACCACCCTCCTTGCGGTCGGATGGGTGCTCGGCTGGGCCACGCAGCGCACGCACTCGCTCTGGCTCAGCATCGGCCTGCACGCGGGCTGGGTGTTTTGCGTGCAGGGCTTCGGAAAATTCGCCTACTTCGCCCCCGACAAACTGCCGTGGATCGGCGCCGACATCCGTGTCGGCATCGCGCCGCTCATCACCGTCATCCTCACCGGCCTGGTTTGCCGCGTTTTCCTCGCCTATGGGACTCGCAAGGACGGCGCGTAACTTTTTCAGCGCGCTCGGCACGCTCTGTTTCCCGCCGCACTGCGCCGCGTGCCGCGCCGCGACGGAGCCGGGCATCCACCTTTGCGCGGACTGCGCGAAAACGGCGCGCCGCATCGAGGCGCCATTCTGCCAGCGCTGCTCGCAGCAGTTCGACGGCGCGATCACGCAGGAGTTCACCTGCTCGAATTGCGCCGGCCGCGACCTTCGCTTCGAGTGCGCCGTCGCACCTTTCCTCAGCCGCGGTGTCGTCCGCGATTTCATCCACGCCTTCAAGTACGAGCATCAGTTCCATCTCCGGCATCCGCTCGCGGGCTGGCTCGCGGAGGCGCTCGATGATCCGCGCATTGCCTCGCGCCCGTTCGACGCATTCGTGCCCGTGCCGCTCCACCACATCCGCTTTCGCGAACGCGAGTTCAACCAGGCCGCCGAACTCGCCGCGCTCGTCTCGCGCCGGTGCGGCATTCCCGCGTGGAACGCGCTGAAGCGCACCCGCTACACCTCCACGCAGACAAAGCTCGACCGCGCCGAGCGAATGGAAAACTTGCGTGGCGCCTTCCGAGTGCGCCACAATGCGCGCGTGAAAGACCGACACCTCGTCCTCGTTGACGACGTTTTCACGACGGGCTCCACCGTCGAGGAGTGCTCCCGCGTGCTATTGCACGCCGGTGCCTCCTCCGTGAGAGTCATCACAGTCGCCCGCGGCTAGAGCCGCAGCAAAATGCTGACGCCGCAATCCATCATCACCCGCCACTTCAAAACCAAGGCAGCCCAACGGAAGCCCCGCAAATCCCGTGCTGTCCATGAAAGCCTCTGACCCTCAAAATCCCATGGGAATCTTCTCCAAACCGGTCTTCACGTCCGGCAAGAAACGCGAACTCCCGGCCGGCCTCTGGACGAAATGTCCCCGCTGCAGCGAGATCATCCACAACCTCGAAATCGAGGGCAACGTCCGCATCTGTCCGAAATGCGAGCACCACTTCTCGCTCACGGCGCATGGGCGTATCGAACTGCTGATCGACGAGGGGACATTTGAGGAGCACGACGCCAAGCTCGTGTCCGTGGACACGTTGAAATTCACCGGTCAGGCCAGCTACACCGATCGCTTGAAAAAGTATCAGAAGTCCACGGGGCTTCTCGATGCGGTCATCACCGGCACCGGCGCGATCGAGCAGAAAAAGGTGAGCATCGCCGTGATGGATTTTGGATTCCTCGCCGCGACGATGGGCAGCGTCGTCGGCGAAAAAATCACCCGAGCCATCGAGCGTGCCACCGCGCAGCGGCTCCCGGTCATCATCGTCAGCGCCAGCGGCGGCGCGCGGATGTACGAGGGCATGCTTTCGCTCATGCAGATGGCGAAAACCTGCGGCGCGCTCGCGCGGCATTCGGATGCAAAGCTGCCATACATTTCCGTCCTCACCGACCCGACGACCGCCGGCGTGATGGCCAGCTACGCGAGCGTCGGCGACATCATCATCGCCGAGCCGCGCTGCATGATCGGCTTCGCCGGCCCGCGCGTCATTCGCGAGACCACGCACCAGGAACTGCCGCCGGGATTCCAGACCGCCGAATTTTGCGTGGACCACGGCCTCGTGGACATGATCGTCCATCGCAAAAAAATGAAGGAGACGCTCGCCAGCCTCCTCGCCTACCTCGCGCCCGCCGCGGCGTGATGGACGCAGGCAACGGCCGTCTTCCGCGGATCGCACATCGGTGCCGCGCGCTCATTCCTGGGGGAGCGAAGGAGCTCGTTTCTGAGGGAACGGTGCGCCGCTACCCGCGCGGCTTCCTCCGATGAATTACCGCGAGGCGCTAGACTGGCTCTACGGCCTGCAGGTCCACGGGATAAAGCTCGGTCTCGAAAACATCCGCCGTCTCTGCGACGCGCTGGGCATCGACACCGCCAGCGGCGAGAAGTGCAAGTTCATCCACGTCGCGGGCACGAATGGCAAAGGTTCCGTGTGCGCGTTGCTCGCCGCCGTCTGCGTCGCGGCGAAGCGCCGCACCGGCCTCTACACGTCGCCGCACCTCGTGAGCTTCCGCGAGCGCATCCGGCTCGGGCCGAATCGCATTCCGGAGGAGCACGTCGCCGAGGGCCTTGGCAAAATCCGCGACATCACCGCAGGATGGGATCACACGCCGACCTTCTTTGAAGTGACGACCGCGCTCGCGCTCGCGTGGTTTCAGCAGCAGCGCGCGGAAATCGTCATCCTCGAAACCGGAATGGGCGGGCGGCTCGACGCGACGAACGTCGTCACGCCCGCCGTCTCGGTCATCACGCCGGTCGGCCTCGATCACATGCAATATCTCGGCGGCACGCTCGCCGCGATCGCGGGGGAAAAGGCAGGCATCATCAAGCCATCCGTGCCGGTCGTTTCTGCGCCGCAATTGCCGGAGGTGGAGACTGTCTTGCGCACCGTGGCGGAAGCAGCGGGCGCGTCGCTGAAGTTCACCCGCCAGCCGCTCGGCGCCGAATGGCCGCTCGCGCTTGCGGGCAGCCATCAGCGGTGGAACGCGGCCCTCGCGTTTGCCGCGCTCATTGCATCCGGAATGCGTCCCGAGCCGGGCGCGGTCCGCGAGGCTTTTGCCGGTGCCGAGTGGCCGGCGAGGTTTCAGCGCGTGGACGACCGCCTCATCATCGACGGCGCGCACAATCCCTCCGCCGCCGTGCAGCTCGCGACGACATGGCGCGAGGAATTTGGCGATCAGAAGGCAACGCTCATCCTCGGCATTCTCGCCGACAAGGACGCGTCCGGTTTCGTCTCCGAGTTGCTGCCGATCGCCGCGCGCATCGTCTGCGTCCCCGTGCGAAGTCCGCGTGCGCTGCCACCGGCGGACCTCGCTGCGGTGATCGGCGCGCAGTCGCCGGCCATTCCGGTGAGCGTCGCGGACACTCTTGCCGCCGCGCTCGCGGAGGCGCGGGCGGAAGACGGACGCATCCTCATCGCCGGCTCGCTTTTCCTCGCGGGCGAGGCGCTCGCGCATCTTGGGCTCGCCGACGGGGCGCACGAATGGAGCGCGCAGTGAGCGCGGGTTGGATTTTCGCCGCGCAAGCCCTACGCTGATTCCCTTGTGACCGAACCTTTCCTTTTCCAAGCCTCCGGACGCCTCGTGGATTTCATGCGGCAGGCGGACGAGCCGGGCCTGATCAATCTCGCCGCGGGCGTCCCCGCCACCGATTCGCTGCCGGTCGCGGGACTCCGCGCCGCGTTTGAAAAGGCATGCACGGACGACGGTGCGCGTCTCTTCGCGTATCACCATCCCGAGGGCGACCACCGCCTCCGCGCGCTCTTTGCCGAGCGGCTCTCGCGGCGTGGCGCGAAAGTGACCGGCCCGCAGGTGCTCACGACCACCGGCTGCCAGCAGGCGCTGCAGCTCATGCTCTCGGTGCTCGTGCAGCCCGGCGACATCGTCGCGTGCCAGACCCCGGCATACTACGCGCTGCTCGAGCTCATCGCGGCGAAAGGCGCGCGCATCCTGCCGCTGCCGGAGCGCAGCGGAGACGGGTTCGACGTCGCCGAGGTCGCGGAACTGCTCGAACGCTGGAAACCGAAGTGCCTCTTCGTCTGCACGACGCTCTCGAACCCGAGCGGCTCGACGATGCCCGAGCCCGCGCGCATGGCGCTCGTCGAGGTGTGCCGGCGGCTCGGCGTGCGCATCATCGAGGATGACATCTACGCCGAGCTCGTGGATGGCGGCGCGCCGAAGCCGATGCTCGCCTTCGACGACGGCTCGACCGTGTCCTACGTCACGAGCTTTTCGAAAAGCGTCTCGCCGGGACTCCGCGCGGGCTTTTGCGTGCCGGGCTCGCTCTTCGAGCAGGCCGCGACGTTGAAATGCCAGGACGACATGCACGGCTCCGTGCTCAGCGAGGGAACGCTGCGAGCGTTCTTCGAGCTGGGAAAGGTCGAGTCGCACCTCTCCCGCCTCCGCGAGCGCAACCAGCGCCGCCGCACGCTCGCCCGCGACGCGATCACGCGGAGCTTTCCGGCGGGCACGCGCATCGCCGAGCCGGTCGGCGGCTACATGCTGTGGGTGCAGCTCCCCGACACCGCCGACCCCGCGCAGGTGAAAGTGCGCGCCCGCGAGAAGGGCGTCGTCTTCTGCGCCGGCGACGTGTTCTTCCCGGCGCAGGCCCCCGGGAAATTCATGCGGCTGAATTGCGCGAAGGCGTCGGAATCCGAACTGGTCCGCGGCCTGGAAATCCTCGGCGCAGCGATCTGATCCGCAGGCTATCGCGAACTTCGGCAATTCAGATTCCGCTCACGCGCAGGGCCGTTCCGGGTTCGGGCGGCTGTCGGGCTGCGATGAGATCGCTTCGTCGAGCTTGGAAATGAGAGTCCCTGTGTTGAAGGGCTTGGGAACTGCAAACTTTCATTAACGGCAGGCAGGAAGCTCTCGAACATCGTGCCTTTGCCCGCCGCGCTCCAGACATCGAGGAAACCTTGGTGGCTTTCGGCGATCCCGATGCCCGTGGCCCTTCAGGGCTGCACGAGGTGATTGCGGACCGCGTAGCGCACCAGTTCGCTGAACGCCGTGAAGCCCAGCTTGCGCATGATGGCCGCGCGATGCGTCTCCGCGGTCTTGACGCTGATGCCGAGTACGGCAGCCACGTCCTTGTTACTCTTGCCCTCGGCAAGCAGTTGCACGATTTCGCGCTCGCGCGGAGTGATGCCGCCGGGTGCGGCCTCGGCGGGAGTCATCGATCCCTTCAGGTACCGCCCGAAGACGATGCCCGAGACGTGCCCGCCGAAGTAGGGCTGGTGATCGCTGAGCGCCTTGATGGCCGGGATGAGATGCGCGGCCGACTCGGTCTTGAGCACGAATCCCCGGGCGCCTGCCGCGAGGATCTCATGCACCAAGGTCTCATTCTCCTGGCCGGAGAAGACCAGCACCTCAGTCCCCGGCAAACCGCGCTTGATCTGGCGCGTCACTTCCACGCCGCCGAGTTCCGGCATCGCGACATCCACGATGACGATCTCCGGCTTCAGCTCCAGGGCCATGGAAACCGCCCGCCGGCCATCCTCGGCCTCCCCGCATATCTCCCAGCCCCACTCCGTCTCGATCACCGTCCGGATCCCGCGGCGGACGATCTCGTGATCGTCAACGATTAGGATCCGGGTCTTCTTCTTCACGGTTGGAAACTCCTCACGGAGCGCGATCCGCCTGAACCGCCCCCGGGTGCAACGCCCCGTCGATGGCATGCAAAAGGGCATTCGCACCGTACGGCTTGGCGAGGACGCATTTTACGTTCATCGCCTCCAGTTCGCTCGTGCGCGTCTTCTCGGCAAGCCCGGTCGAAGCGAGGATCGGCAGGTGCGGCACCATCGCTCGCAAGGCGCGGATCAATGCGATGCCGTCCATGAGCGGCATCATGAGATCCGTGAGCACGGCGGCGACGGTCTCGGAGTTCTGTGCAAAGATCACGAGCGCTTCGGTGCCATCGGCGGCTTGCAGCGTACGGTAGCCGTTCATCTCGAGGACATCCTGCGCTGTGGCGCGCACGGCTGCCTCGTCGTCCACCACCAGGATGCATTCCCCGTGTCCCTGCGGAGGAGGTGTGCCCGGGTCGGGAACGGTCTGGCCCTCTTCGGCATCCGCGGAAGCCGGCAGGTAGATCTGGAAGGTCGTGCCCGTGCCCGGGGTGCTCGCCACGGTGATGTGTCCCCCGTGGCTCTTGACGATCCCGAGCACGGTCGAAAGGCCCAGTCCGGTCCCGTCGCCGATGCCCTTGGTGGTGAAGAACGGGTCAAAGATGCGCTCGATGATCTCCGGCGGGATGCCCGTCCCATTGTCGCTCACTTCGAGAAGTACGTAAGGCCCGGGCGTGGTGCCGGGCATCATGCTGGAAAAGCTGGCATCGAGCAGGAGATTCCGCGCGCCCAGGCGCAGCTTGCCTCCCGCGGGCATCGCATCGCGCGCATTGATGCAGAGGTTGAGCAGGATCTGGTGCATCTGCGTCGCGTCGCCGAGCACCGGCCAGGCGTCCGGTTTGATCGTGCTGTCGATCGTGATGCTCTTCGGGAACGTCCCGCGCACGATCTTCACGATCTCCCCGAACAGCGGGCCGAATTGCAGGCGCCGGCGTTCGCCTTCGATGCCGCGGCCAAAGGTGAGGACCTGCTTCACGATCTGCGCGCCGCGCTCGGCGCTCATCTCGATGGTGGAGATGATTCTTTCCCGCTCCGCATCCGAGTTCTTCATGCGAAGCACGGGCACGGACATCATGATCGGCGCCAGGATGTTGTTCAGGTCGTGCGCGACGCCGCTGGCGAGTGTTCCGATGCTTTCCATCCGCTGCGCGCGCAGCATCCGCGCCTCGAGGTTCTTCTGCTCCGTGATGTCGATGTTGATTACCAGCGCCGACTTGGGAGTTCCCGTGTCATCGCGCACCAGCGTCACGTGGCTGCTCACCGTCAGTTCCTTCCCGGCCTTCGTCACGTGCTTGCGGTCACCGCGGCTTTCACCGGTCGTGAGCAATTCCCCCGTGATGCCGTCCAGCGTGCCGGGATCCGCAAAGAGCAGCTCCCCGATGTCCCTGCCTTCCGCTTCCGCCGCAGTCCAGCCATACAGCCCCTCCGCACCCTTGTTCCAGAAAGTGATCCGCCCGGTGTGGATGTCGCGCACGATGATGGCGTCGTGCGCGTGATCGAGCATCGAGGCCTGTTCGCGGATGCGTTCCTCGGCACGCTTTCGCTCGGTGACGTCTTGCACCGCGCCCACGTAGCCGAGGATGTGCTCGTCCTCCCGCATCACCGCGGTTCTGACGTTCACATGGATCGTCGTGCCATCGGGACGCACGCAGCGGGCATCGGATTCAAACCGTTGCTTCCCGGCGATGGCTTCCTGCCATTTTGCCCGCAGCTCGTTCCGATCCTGCGGATGGACGGATCGGACCCATCCGCTGCCTACAACTTCCCGGAAACCGACATCCAGCATCCGCCGCAGCGTGAAATTGGCGTACGTGATGAGCCCGTCGCAATCCGCCACAAAAATCCCCAACGGCGACGCCTCCGTCATCCCGCGGAACTCGGCCTCACTCCGGCGAAGCAATGCCTCGGCCTCCTTTCGCTCCCTGCGCAAGCGGGCCTGTTCCACTGCCCGGGTGACCGCTGATCCGAGGCGCGCCAGGCGATCCTTCAGCAGATAATCCGCGGCCCCGTGCTTCATGGCCTCCACGGCGGTTTCCTCGCCGATGGTGCCGGAGATGATGATGAAGGGAATCTCGCGCCCGCCCGCCTGCAACAGGTCGAGCGCCCGCAATCCGCCAAAGCCAGGGATGTTGTAGTCTGAAAGAATGACGTCGGGGTTCGTCTGGAGCCGTTCGAGATACCGGGCTTCGGTATCCACACGTTCCCACTCGGGTTCAAATCCGGCGCGGCGCAACTGAAGCACGACCAGCTCGGCGTCGGCGGGATTATCCTCGGCAATCAAGACTCGCAGCGGCTGCGCCATTTATTTTTCCAGCGCTGGTGGCTGGTTGAGCAGCAGCCAGTACATCCCGAGCTGCTGCACCGCCGAGACAAACCCCTCGAAATTCACCGGTTTCACGATGTAACTGTTCACGCCCAGATCGTAGCTTTCCACCACGTCGTTCTGTTCCTTCGAGGAAGTGAGCACGACCACCGGGATCGCACGGGTGCGCGGATCGCCCTTGATGCGCTTGAGCACTTCGAGTCCGTCCACCTTCGGCAGCTTCAGATCCAGCAGGATCACCTTGGGCGAATCCTCGATCTTCCGCGCGGCGTGCGGCCCTTCGCAGAAAATAAACTCCAGCGCCTCCGCACCGTCGCGGGCGATATGAATTCGGTTTGTGACATTGGCCTTGCGCAGCGCGCGCTGCGCAAGTTCCAGGTCCTGAGGGTTGTCTTCGACCAGCAGGATTTCGATATGGGTGGTTTCGCTCATGGTTTGGTTTCTCCTTTGAGGGTGAAATAAAAGGTCGCTCCGCCCCCGACGGCGGCATCGGCCCAGACACGTCCGCCGTGGCGGTGAATAATCCGCTGCACGATGGCGAGGCCGACGCCCGTGCCCTCGAAATCCTCCGCGCGGTGCAGCCGCTGGAAGACTCCGAAGAGCTTGTCCGCATAGCGCATGTCGAACCCCGTGCCGTTGTCGCGTACGAACCAGACATCGTCCTCGGGCTTTGCCTCGCAGCCGATCTCGATCACCGCGGCCTCGCGCTTCTGCGTGTATTTGAATGCGTTCGACAGGAGATTGACCCAGACTTGCTTGAGCAAGGCGGGATCGCCGCCGCAAGCCGGCAGTTCCCCGATTCGCAGCTCGATCTTCCGCCCGGCATGCTGGGAACGCAGGTCTTCAAGAACCCCCTGCACGAGGCTTCCCGTGTTCACTTCCTTCCTGTTCAGGGGCGCGCGGCTGAGGCGGGAGAAGGTCAGCAAGTCGTCAATGAGCGCGCCCATTTTCTGCGCCCCGTGCCGGATGGTCTGCAGGTAACGCCGGCCCTCCTCCGGCAACTGCGGACCGTAATCCTCCACCACCGCCTGCGCGAACCCGTCCACCGCGCGCAGCGGCGCGCGCAGATCGTGCGAGACGGAATACGAAAACGCCTCCAGCTCCTTGTTCGCCGCTTCCAATTCCGCCGTGCGCTGGATCACGCGCTGTTCGAGTTCCGTATTGAGCTGGCGAATCTCATCCTCGGCCCGCTTCCGATCCGTGATATCCACCGCGAGGCTGAGCAGCACCCGCCGGCCCGCACTCGACTGCCCGAGCGGCGTTGTCTGAAAATCCCAAATCCGTTTCGCCCCGTCCTTCGCCGTGATGGTCCATTCGCCGTTCGCCACCGTTTCACCGATGGCGAAGAGCTCGTCGATATACGCCTTCACCGTTTCCTTGCGCTCGCCATACGCCTTCTCCGTCCAGTCGGACATCGTCGGTATTTCATCGATCGTGTAGCCCGAGAATTTCGTCCAGCCCTTGCTCAGCAGCAGGATGCGGCCGTCCTCGTCATGGATGATCATCGGGATCGGCGACTCCTCGACGGACCGGTGCAGCCGGTCCTCGCTCTCGCGCAGCGCCGCCTCGGCCCGCTTTTGGTCGGTGATGTCGCGCGCCACCTTCGAGGCACCGACGATTCTGCCTTCCCGGTCTTTGATCGCGGACACCGTCAGCAGGACGTCGAAAGTGCTCCCATCCTTGCGAACCCGCACCGTCTCGAATTGCCGCACGTTTTCGCCGTGCCGGATATTCTCGAGAATCCGCACCTCCTCGTCCTGGCGCTCCGGCGGAATCAGGCGCGTGACCGGTTGGCCGATCATCTCCGAGGCGGAGTAGCCGAAGATCTTCGCCGCCCCCGTGTTCCAGCTCGTGACGATCCCGTTCAAATCCTTGCCGATGATGGCTTCGTCGGAGGATTCGACAATGGCGACCAGCCGCGCGGCTTCTTCCTCGGCCCGCTTGCGCTCCGTGATGTCGGCCCGGATCGCCACATACTGGCGCGGTTTCCCCTGCTCGTTGAGGAACGGCACGATGGTCGTGTCCACCCAGTAAAACGACCCGTCCTTCGCGCGGTTCTTGATTTCGCCGTGCCAGACCCGCCCGTGCGTGATCGTCGTCCACAGCTCGCGGATGAACTCCGTGGGATGAAAGGCGGAGTTGATGATGCGGTGATCCTGGCCGAGCAGCTCCTCGCGCGAGTATTTCGAGATCGCACAGAATTTGTCGTTCACGTAGGTGATCCGCCCCTGCGGATCGGTGATGGCCACGATGGCGTGCTCATCCAGCGCCGCCTTCAGGTCGTTCACCTCCTGGAGTGATGCGCGGAGCTGCCCCTCGACGCGCTTGCGCTCGGTGATGTCGGCGCGGATGGCCACATATTGGCGCGGCTTTCCCTGCTCGTTGAGGAACGGCACGATGGTCGTGTCCACCCAATAGAACGAACCGTCCTTCGCGCGGTTCTTGATTTCCCCTCGCCACACGCGCCCGTGCGCGATCGTCGTCCACAGGTCCCGGATGAATTCCGTGGGGTGGAAGCCCGAGTTGATGATCCGGTGGTCCTGCCCGAGCAATTCCTCGCGTGAATACTTCGAGATCGCGCAGAACCTGTCGTTCACATAGGTGATCCGCCCCTGCGGATCGGTGATCGCCACAATCGCATGCTCGTCGAGCGCCGCTTGCAGATCCCCGATGTCCTTGAGCGACGCGCGAAGCTGATCCTCGATGCGCTTGCGTTCCGTGATGTCGGCCCGGATGGCCACATACTGCCGCGGCTTCCCCTGCTCGTTGAGGAACGGCACGATGGTCGTGTCCACCCAATAAAACGACCCGTCCTTCGCGCGGTTCTTGATTTCGCCGTGCCAGACCCGCCCGTGCGTGATCGTCGTCCAGAGATCGCGGATGAACTCCGTGGGATGAAAGCCGGAATTGATGATGCGGTGATCCTGCCCGAGCAGTTCCCCGCGCGAGTATTTGGAAATTGCGCAAAACTTCTCGTTCACAAACGTGATCCGACCTTGCGGATCCGTGATCGCCACGATGGCGTGCTCGTCGAGCGCCGCCTTCAGATCGCCGATCTCCTTCAGCGAAGCGTGCAGCCGGTCGTCCGTCTGTTTGCGTTCCGTGATGTCGATGATCGCGCTCAGGATGAGCGTGCCTTGGGGCCCGGCCACGGGATTGAGGCCGATCTCGACGGGCACCTCCGACCCGTCCTTGCGCCGTGCGAAAAGTTCGCGCCCCGCGCCCATCGCCCGCGTCTCCGGCTGCCCGGCGTAGGCCGAGCGATAGCCCGGGTGCGCCGCGCGATACCGGTCCGGCAGGAGCATCTCGACAGGTTTCCCGACCAATTCCTCACGGTCATAGCCGAAGAGCTTTTCAGCCTCCGAGTTCACCAGGAGGATGAGCCCCTGTGCGTTGGCCAGCACGATCGCATTGGGGGTGGCCTCGACGACCAGCCGGAAGAGTTCATCCGGCTGACGCCCTCCTGCAATCTGCAGGTTCAGGGCTCGGTCGGGGGAGTGCTTTTGGGTGTCCGCGGGGTTCACTTCCGGCGTGCTCTCCTCATGCTGCCCGGTGGCCCGAAGACCTCGTCAGGGTCCATTCCAGTTCAAGACCGGGAGTGATCTCGCTGAAATTCCGGAAGCCCACCGGCTTCACAATGTAATTGGAGACGCCCAGTCGCCGGCACTCCGCGACGTCGCGATCCTGCTGCGAAGCCGTCAGCACAATCACCGGAAGCCCGCGCGTGCGGGGGTCTGCTTTGATGCGTCTCAGCACCTCCAGGCCGCTCACTTTCGGCAGAGCGAGGTCGAGCAAAATCAAGAGCGAGGATTGATTGTGCCATTCGTCCACGCGCGTGGGCTCGAAGATGAATTCCAACGCGGCAGCTCCATCCCGCGCGACATGCACCGGATTCGTGATCTTCGCCTTCTTGAAGGCCCGCAGCGCCAGTTCCAAGTCCGCGGGTTCATCCTCGACGAGCAGGATTGCCACCGGGTGCGCGCTTCCATTGCCGTCATTTGCACGCTGGAAAAGCGCCGACGCGGAGAGGTTGAGCGCTTTGGCCAGCTTCTGGATGTTCTCCAAGGAAATGTTCCTCCTGCCGCGTTCCACGTCGGACACATAGGTGCGGTGAAGTCCTGCGCGATCCGCCAGTTCTTCCTGCGAGAAATGCAGCTCCGAGCGGGTCATTTTGACCGCATTGCCAAAGGAGGATTTGAATTCGACAGGTTTCATCTTCATCTACGTGAGTGTGGATACTATCGCGGGTGTGAACAGACGATGAGTGACATGCCTATGACACTGTGTTTCACACCGGCTGGGGCATGTCGGGGCCGCCTGCTCCCGGTCCGGCTGCGGTTCTGAATCACACGGAACCCGGTGCTCACCCCCCAAAAAAATGTCCAGTGCTGAGTCATGGGAACAATCCGCATTTAAGAATTCGTCCGCTCGGGAAGGACGCGCAACGCATTTATGGACACGGGTTGGATTCGCTCCCGGGATTTTCCCTCCTGACAAATACCGATTTCCGCCAACCCGCCTGTGAATGGCGCCTGCTTGGATCGCTGGCATGAGCAAAAAGCGAATCCTGATAGTTGACGACGACGCGAGAATCTCGGCTTTGCTGGGCTGCATTCTCCGGAAGAACGGGTACGAGGTACGGGAAGAAAACCGCTCTTTCGCCGCACTCACCGCAGCGCGGGAATTCCGCCCGCACCTCGCCCTTCTCGATGTGGACATGCCGGGCAAGGATGGCGGCGGCATCGCGGCGGAACTGGGCGCCGCTCCGGAGCTTTCAGCCACGCCGGTCATTTTCGTCACATCACTCGTGACAATGCAGGAAGGCGGTTTGCGCGGCGGCTGTCACTTTCTCTCGAAGCCGGTGGACATCGACGTCTTGCTCGCGACGGTGAGGCAAGTCCTGGTGCGGGTCGCCGCCTGAACGCTTGATCGCGTGACGTTCCGCGGCCCGCGATGGATGCGGAAATCGGGGACCAAAGTCGTGCATTTGGCGATGGCGCCAACGGAGCAACCCTATTCGAAGGGCGCCATGTAGTAGAGCCCGGTCGTCATCGAGAAGGCGTTATCGCTCGGCATCCGTTTCATCGCGTGCTGAGCGCCCCACGAGTCGGAGTAGATGAGTTCGTTCGACTTGTTGTTGTAGCCGATGATGAGCCGCATGTGGCCACCCCGTGCCTGCGGGATCTCCGCCTCCGGATACAGGCCCAGCGACACGCTCCACATCACGGGGATTCCCTGGTCGATTTTCTCGAAGACTGCGCGCTTGAACTTCTCGAAGTCGCCCTTCTTTTTCACCGTCTTCGACTCCTTCAGCGAATCGGGATCCATGGAAGCGTAGATCGCTCCGATGTCGATCGTGCGCATGCCTGCGAGGTTGATCTCCGTCTTCTTGTTCCGCTTCGCCTCGCGGTTGTAGTCCGCGATCATCCGGCTGAACTCCGCATAGTCCCAGCTCGAAATCGCGCGCACGCGGACGTGAAGCCGGCCCTGCAGCGCGGTGAGCGCCTTGAGCATCGCATCGGGATTCGTGCCGCCGCCGGCGCCGGTGTTGGCGATTTGCGCCATCTCGTGCTGGTCCACGGGCATGCCGAAGTATCGGAAGACGCGCTCCGCGGTCGCGACGGCGCAGTAGCCCTTCGGCCCCTGGTCCACCATCGGCACGTTCTTGATGAACACGTCGCCGCCAGGATCCTTCGTGATGTTTGCGAGCAGCGAGGCCTTGCTCACGCGCTGGCCGGCGGACGGCGCGGAAGCGACCGCCGAGCCGAGGCCGAGCTGCTTTGGCAAAGGCGCGGCGCGGAGCCGCACAAACTCCGGCTTGAACTGTACGCCTGTTGCCTTCGCGTCCTTTTGGTAGCTGTATTCGAGGAGGTAAATGGACGGCGCCTTCGACCATGAAAATCCCATCGCCTTCACCGCGCTGGCACTTTGCCGGCCGAGATCCACGGGTTGCGCGCCGACCTTCGAGGTGATGGTCGCCTTGAATGCCTCGAGCTGCTTTTCAAACTCGGCGCGGCTCGCGAAACCGCTGCCGCTGTCGCCGCGATTGAAAATCGAGAGGTTCACGCGGGCCAGTTTTCCGCCTTGAAACTCGACCACCGCCTCCTTCACCGGAATCGCGCCGGCCCACAGCCCGTAATTCCCGAAGAGCCGCGCCTGATCCTTTTGCGCCGTGAGCCACTGCGGGCGCGATGTCTTGAAGGTCGTCTCAAATTGCTCCGGGGTCACCTCCCACGGATTTTCGCCCGTGATGAGCGCGTCGAGCATCACCCCCGGAGCGGTGGACGCGGAGCCGGAAGTCTGCGCGCGCAGCAGCGGCGGGGCGACGAGGAGCGCGGCGAGGATTGCGAGGGTGCGGAGGGTCTTCACGGGAATGTGATGCGCGGGCAGGGGAGGGGTTCGCGGGATATTGCCCGCGGATAGCCCTCGCGCAACGCCCGAATGCGCCCGCGTTTTCCGCCGCTGGGATTCCGCTACTTCAGCGACTCGACCGCCTTGATCACGTCGGCGGCGTGCGTCTCCGTGGTGGTCTTTTCGGTCATGTTCCAGGCGATCTTGCCGTCCTTCACGAGGAACGAGGTGCGCTTGTAGATGCCCGGCTTCATCGCGGGCACGCCAAAGGCCGCGGCGACCTTGCCGTCATCGTCTGCGATGAGCGGGAAGGGAAACGTGTTCTTGTCGCGGAACGCCTTTTGCGCCTCGGGCTTGTCGCCGCTCACGCCGAGCACCTGGATGCCTTTCTTCGTGAGCGCGTCCCAATTGTCGCGGAGCGAGCAGCCCTGCTTCGTGCAGCCGCCGGTGTCCGCCTTCGGGTAGAAATACACGAGCGTCGCGCCTTTTGCGTAAACGTCCTTGAAGTTCACAGTCTTCGCGTCCTGATCCTTCGCGCTGGGCGCGGGCGCAGCGGCGCCGACGGCGAGCGGCGCATCCGCGGCGAAGGTGAACGAGGTGAGGGCTGCGGTGGCGAGGATGGAGGTGAGGAGTTTCATGGGTTGGATATGGGTGAGGTTTTCCGAGGTGGATTACGGCGTCGGCCGTCTTCACGTCGTAGCAGTGGATGAGATTCTGGTCGCGCAGATACAGCTTGCCGTTCGCGATGACGGGGTGCGTCCAGATGGCGCCCTTCGGGCTGCGGATGCTCGACTGCGGATCGAGTTTGAAGCGCCCTTTCTCGCTCCAGGCCTTCGGCGACGCCTCGATGAGCGCGACGTTGCCGCTCCTTTCGTCGAGGCAGTAAAACATCCCGTCGGCATGGCTGATGGCGCCTTTGCCGAGCGCGCCCTTTTCCTTCCACTTCACGCTGCCGTCGGTCCAGTCCATGCACGTCCAGCCGTCCTTGCTGTGGCCGTAAAGGTAGCCGCCATCGAGGATCACGCCGCCGTGGTGGTTTTCGAGATCCTTGTTCATGAAGACGACGGGAGCCTCGCTGCCGTTCACTTTCACCTTCATGCAGCCCGCGCCGTAGCCGCTGCTGATGAAGACCTCGTCGCCCTTCACGATGGGCGTCGGGATGACCGCCGTGCGGCCCGCGGACCAGGGCGCGCGCCAGATGAGTTTGCCCGTCGCGGCGTCCACGCCGAAGAGCGTCTGCATCACGAGCTGCACGTATTGCTTCTTGCCGTTGATGGTCGCGGGGATGATGGACGAATACTGCGCGCCCTCGGTGATGTCGGCGCTCTGCCAGACGAGCGCGCCGGTCATTTTGTCGAGGGCCGCCACGGTGCCCTTGTCGCCGCCGGGGGTGGCGAGCGACGAGCTTGCCGTCGACGAGCGGCGATTCCGAGTATCCCCAGCCGGGCGTCTTGCCGCCGAGATCGTGCATGGATTTTGTCCACAGCACCTTGCCGTCCGTCACCTGCGCGCAGACGAGATTTCCCTTTCCGGCGAGCGCATAGACGCGGTCGCCGTCCACCGTCGGGCTGCTGCGCGGGCCGTCGCCCCAGCCGTTGCCGAGGATGTCGCCGATCGGCGAGGCCCAGAGTTCCTTGCCGGTGTTCGCATCGAGCGCGAGGAGGATTTCCTTCCCGTCGCGCGTGCCGAGCGTGAAGAGCTTGCCCGCCGCGACCGCGAAGCCGCTGTAGCCCTGGCCGGCGTTTTCAAAGACCCACACGCTTTTCGGCCCGCTCGCCGGCCACTGTTTGAGGAGGCCGGTTTCCGTCGAGCTTTCGTCGCGGTTCGGCCCGCGCCATTGCGGCCAGTCGGCTGCGAGCGCGGGGAGGGAGAGGGTGAGGAGAACGGCTGCGAGTTTCATGGCTGGTTGGTGTGGGAAGGGGAGGGGTTTGTCTCGGAAAGGGTCGCAGGGTGCAATCCCCAAGCGCCGCGCTTCGTAGGCGGGATCGTGGGGAACGGTCGCGGCGGGATTATTGCGGTCGCTTTGGCGTTGCCGGTTCCTGATCCGGCCCGCGGCCTTCCTCAAAGCGCTTCCGCGCCTCGGCGAGCAGCTTCTTCTCGTCATCCGTGAGCGTGTCGCCGCGCTGCTCCTTCGCGTGCGCCGCCTGCGCCCTCGGCCACGTGAATTCACCGGGCTTTCCAGCCGCCTGCTCCGCGGCCATGCGGCGCGCCTGCATTTCACCGAGGAGCTTTTCCTCGTCCGCAGTCAGCGTTTCGCCGCGCTGCTTTTTCTCGAAAAGCGAACGCGCGCGTTCCATCTCCGCGCCGCCGGGCTGGCTGGCCGCGCGTTTGCGGAATTCCTCCACGAGCTTCCGTTCCTCTTCGGTCAGCGTCTCGCCGCGATCCATCTTCTCCTCGATGCCCCTCATTTTCTCCCGCATCGCGTCGCCGCCACCCGCGCGCTGGCGCTTCGCCTCGTCGAGGTATTTCTGTTCGTCGTCCGTCAGCTTCCCGCCGGACTGCGAGCGCTGGAAGAGCTCCTTCGCGCGTTCGATGTCGATGGGCTGGTCCGCGGCGCGCAGGGATGTGGCGGTGGCGAGGGCGAGGAGGAGGGGGAGCAGGCGTTTCATTCCGCACATGAACCCGCACGGCGCGGCAAAGTCGCGCCCGAGTTCCGGCGGATGCGATGGTGATTGAGCGGATGCCGCCTTCTGGTGTCTGTTCTCCGCCATGTTCAAACTCCCGCTCCCCCTCGTCGCCATCTTCTCCGCGGCACTCGCCGCATCGCCGCTGCGTGCCGACGAGCCAAAGCCCGAGGAGAAAAAGGACGCACCTGCGGAAAAGAAGGACGACAAGAAGGACGAAAAGCCCAAGGAGCAGAAGCCGAAGGAGGGCAAGGGCAGCGTGACCATCGCGGGCGCCGAGGTCACCTATGCCACGAAGACCGGCACGCTTCCGCTGCTGAAGGACGACGGCGCGACGCGTGCGGACGTGTTCTTCGTGTACTACGCGCGCACCGGGAAGGACGGGAAGCCGCTCGCCTCCGCCGACACCGCGCGCCCGATCATTTTCTGCTTCAACGGCGGGCCCGGCAGCAGCGCCGTGTGGCTGCACTTCGGCGGACTTGGCCCGAAAAAAATCTCGCTCCCGCCCGACGGTCGCACACCCGAGGTACTCGGAAAAATCACCGACAACCCGATGAGCATCCTCGATGTCGCCGATCTCGTCTTCATCGATCCCGTCGGCACCGGAGCGAGCCGGCCGGCGAAGGGCGAGAAGGGCGAGCAATTCTGGGGCGTGGAGGAAGACGTCGAGGCGTGCGGTGAATTCATCCGGCTCTTCGCCACGCGCGAGCAGCGCTGGATGTCGCCGAAATTCCTCTGCGGCGAAAGCTACGGCGGCATCCGCGCCGCGGGCCTCGCGGATTTCCTGCAAAGCAAACACGGCATGTATCTGAACGGCGTAATCATCGTCAGCGGCCTGCTCAACTTCCAGACGCTCGGCCCCGACACCGCGAACGATCTGCCCTTCCTCTGCTTCCTGCCGACGCTCACCGCCACCGCCGCGTTCCACGGCAAGCTCGCGCCCGAACTTTCCGCGAACCTCGACAAGACGCTCGCCGAGGTCCGCACGTTTGCCTTCGGCGAATACGCGACCGCTTTGCTCAAAGGCAGCACGCTGCCCGCGGACGAACGCCGCGCCATCGCCGGGAAACTCGCGCGCTTCACCGGCCTCCCGCAGCAGCTCGTCGAGGACAACGACCTGCGTGTCTCGCCGAGCGCGTTCCGCAAGGCGCTGCTGAAGAAGGAGGGAAAAATCATCGGCCGCTTCGATGGCCGCGTCGTCGCCGAGGATGCCGACCCGTCCGATCCGCGCCCGGAATTCGACCCGAGCTACACCTTCATCGTCGGCCCGTTCAGCGCCGCGGCGAACGCCTACACGCGCGGCGTGCTCGGCTACGAAAACGACCAGCCCTACCGCATCCTCGCCGGGCTGCCGTGGAATTACTCCCGCTTCTCGAACCGCTACGCGAGCCTCGAGCCGCGCCTCGCCGATGCGATGAAGACGAATCCGCTCCTCCGCGTCCTCGTCTGCCAGGGCCTGCGCGATCTCGCCGTCCCGCCCGACGCGATGAACTACTCGCTGAACCACCTCCCCATCCCCGACAGCCTTCGCGCGAACATCACCATCAAAACCTACGACAGCGGCCACATGATGTACCTCCTCGACAAGGACGCCGCCAAGCTGCGCGAGGACATCATCGGCTGGCTGAAGTAGGCCTCACGGCGGAGGCAAATCTGCCGTGACCCGGAAGAAAAGGGTTGGGCGCTGAGGGGGCTCAGCGGGGGCCGAGGAGGCAGCGGCGCCGCGCGGCGTCGATGGTGACGGTGAAGCGGGAAAGCAGGCCGTTGCCGATCAGCCCCGCTTCGTCGGCAAACATCTGGCTGGTGTGGACGCCGGTCCTGACGGAGGCGATGCGTGTCGCACCGAGTTGCACGTCCGTCTGGATTTCGCGCACCGATCCGCGATTGAGGCCGAGCGTGGTGAGGCCGAGCTTTTTGGCCCGGTCGCCGGTCACGACCCATTCGAGCGCGGTGCTACAACCCGTGTCGATGCGCAGCCATTCGCGGGAGTTTCCATTCACGGAGACGCGCGCGCAAAATGCGTCGTTGCGAGTCGTGAGCGGGAGCACTTCACAGCCTTCGGTGCTCACTTCGCTGCGCTGCAAGAGTCGGATCGCGCGCGCCGCGTAGTCGATCTGCACGATGTGGTCGCGGAAGAAGTCGGCTCCCAGCAGGCCGTCGATGCGCTGGTGGCACGCGCGGCTGGGCCCGCTCAGGTCGATGGCGAGCAGCGAGGAGGGAATTTCCACCCCGGCGGTGCGGGCGGCGAAGCCTTCCACGCGGTAGGCGACGCTGCGGCTGTGGACGCCCTGCACGTGCTGGCTGGCGCCGAGTTTCAGCCCGAGGCGTCCCGCGGCGGCCAGATCGAGCACGCTTGCGCCGGCACCGGAATCGAGCAGGAAATTCAGCGGCTCGCTCTTTCCCGCGACGGCAACTTTCAGCCACACCATGCCGTCCCGGAACTGGCATGGAACCGTGGTCGCGGCGGACAGATGGTTCGCAAAGAAAAGGAACGCGAGGGTTGGAATCGAAAAAAGGTGGCCGAAACGCACGGCGCACCGTTTAGCACAAATTTCAGTGGAAACAACGGCGTGCTGCTTTTGTCCTGAAAACGCCACGCAAGCGGCGTACGACCGGCGCGTGACGCTCCTCGGAGCCAAACCTCTCCGCCATCACTCCGGCGTCATGCGCCGATGCAAAATCCCATTCTGCCCAACCGCCCTGCAATGGGCGGCTGGGACAGTCCTACTCCTACGCGTGTCGGACACTGCTTACTTGTCGAACACGTAGAAACCGGTGCGGTCGCCGTGCGCGTTGAAGCGGAAGACGAAGCGCGATCTTGGCGTTTCGCGATCCATCATGGTCCGGTCGCTCATGCCCGTGCGACCTGCATAGACGGCGATGGTCTTTGGAGTATCGGGCACGTACAAAGGCGTGTATTGACCGTGGACCCAGTGCCACGCGAGGCGCTGCCCCATGTAACGCTCGTGTGCGAGCGCGCCGCTGCTCGCAAATGCTGCAAGGGCTGCGGCGATTATCGTAAACTTGGTGAATGTTTTCATAGGAGTTGGTTGCTGTGGTTTTCGACTGCTTTCCACGCCCGGCGTGAACCGGTCGCTAACCCGTTAAACCCCGGAGACGCCGCCAAACCCTCGGACTTTTTTACTCCGGACCGCGGCGTTGTGGCGGCAGATGAAAATGCAGGAGATCCGTGGAATGGCGGTGTAAAATGTGGGCATGAACCCCTTGGATTTCAGCGAGTTCCCCGCAAGTCTGCGGACGCCGGTTGTCGAGCCCGGCACGAGCCTTGAGACCTTGAATTCGAAACCCGAAAAATGAAACCGGCCGGCCAGTCTCCCGCCCGCCCGCGCACTCCCGACCCCGCGGGAAACGGCGACCCGGACGCTCAGGCGATGCTGCGTCTGAAAGCCGGAGACGATTTCGCGCTCAATGCGCTGATGGAGCGCTGGCAGCATCCGCTCGCGAGCTTCATCCTTCGCTACACCGGCAACGAACAGGACGCCCTCGATCTCACGCAGGAAGCGTTTCTCCGCGTCTTTGAGCACCGCGAGAGCTACGAGCCGCGCGGAAAATTTTCCACGTGGCTTTTCACCATCGCCGCGAACCTCTGCCGCAACCAGGCGCGCTGGCGGGAGCACCATCCCACCGTCACCATGGAGGCCGAGGAAGGCGCGCCGAGCCTTGCTGACACCGTCCCGGCGCCCGGGGACACTCCGGCGGCCAATGCCGAACGCGACGATCTTGCCGATGCCGTCCGCGAGCACATCCGCGCGCTGCCGCACGAACTCAAGACCGCCGTGCTCCTTTTTGAATATCACGACCTGGGCTACGGGGAGATTGCCGCCGCGCTCGGCTGCACGAGGAAGGCCGTCGAAACGCGACTTCACCGGGCCCGGGAAATCCTCCGCGCTTCGCTTTCGCGCTGGAAGGAGCAGTAGGTCGGGCGGCGGACGCGTTTGCAGTGCCCGTTGTTGCACCGGCGGGATCGCGTCAGCCCTTCGAGAGCGACCACAGTTCCAGAGGCGGGGCACCCTTGCCTTCGAGGCTCCGGAGCGCCAGTTGGGCCTCCGTGCACGCGCTCGGATTTTCGTCGCCGAGCATTTTGCGGACGGCTGCGAGCGAGTGCTCGATGCCGGGGAACTCCGGGCCGAGGCGACCGAGGTGCCACGCGGCGAGGCTGCGGATGAAAGGAATCTTCTCCTGGGTCCCCGCGATGAGCGCTGCGAGCGATTCGCTGTGGGATGGATCGATCCGCGCGAGGGCGGCCGCGGCCCAAACGCGCACGTAGGCGACCGGGTCGTCGAGCGTTGCGCGAAGGGCCGGCACTGCTTCCATTGCGTCTGGGGCGAGCTCCGCGAGGGCGTGGGTGGCGAGGCGGCGATCAAGCGGGTCGCTGCTGTGGAGGACCCTGATCCACTCGGAGACCGTAATTCCGAGGTAGCCGGGTTGCGTGGCTTTGGTGAGCGGCTCGGGCATAGGCTAATCCTCGCGTCCCAGCTTGCGGTCGAGATTGAACGCCGCGCTGATCAGGCCGATGTGCGTGAATGCCTGCGGGAAATTTCCGAGCGCTTCGCCACACGGCCCGGTCTGCTCCGCGAAAAGGCCGAGGTGGTTCGCGTAAGTCAGCATTTTCTCAAAGACGAAGCGCGCCTCCTCCAGCCGTCCCGCGCGGGTCAGCGCCTCGACCATCCAGAAGGTGCAGATGTTGAACGTGCCCTCCTTGCCGGTGAGTCCGTCGCCGGCGCCCTTCCCGATCTCGTAGCGGTGCACGAGGCTGTCGGACATCAGCTCCGACATCGTGCGGTCGATCGTCCCGAGCATCCGCGGATCGGTCGGCGAGAGGAAGAACACCAGCGGCATGATGAGATTCGAGGCATCCACCGCGTCGGTGCCGAAGTACTGCACGAACGTCCGGCGTTTCGGGTTGTAGCCTTTGCTCATCACCGCCTCGTAGATGCGGTTGCGCTCCGTGAGCAGGCGCGTGTGGTCGAGAGGCAGGCTGTGCTTTTGCGCCAGCCGCAGCGCGCGATCCAGCGCCACCCAGCACTGCACCTTGGAATACACGAACTGCTGTGGGCCGCCGCGCACTTCCCAGATGCCCTCGTCCGGCCGCTCCCAATTGTCCGCCACCCAGTCCATGATTTTCCGGATGTGGCTCCAGCTGTCGTAGCCGATCTGCGATGCGTGTTTGTCGTAAAGATACACCGCGTCCATCATCTCGCCGTAGATGTCGAGCTGGAGCTGGTCTGCTGCGCCGTTGCCGACGCGGACGGGCCGCGATCCGCGGTAGCCGTCGAGATGGTCGAGCGTTTCTTCCGTCAGCCTGTGCCGGCCGTCGATGCCGTACATGATCTGGAGCGGGCCGTTCTTTGCGCCCTCGATGATCCGCTTTTCCAGCCAGCCCATGAAGTGCTCGGCCTCGGACGTGAGCCCGAGCCGGATCAGCGCGTACAGGGTGAATGCTGCGTCGCGGATCCACGTGTAGCGGTAGTCCCAATTCCGGACGCCGCCGATCTCCTCGGGCAGGCTGCACGTCGGTGCCGCGACGATGGCACCGGTCGGGGAAAAGGTGAGCATCTTCAGCATGAGCGCGGAGCGGTGCACCATCTCCCACCAGCGGCCGCTGTATTTGATCTGCTTCACCCACCGCCGCCAGAATTCCAGCGTCTGCGTCAGCAGTTCCGTGCCGATGATGCGGGTCTCCAGCAGCTCGTCGTCGTGCTCGTCCTCGAGTTGTTGCAGGAGAAAAGTGGACGTCTCCCCCGGATGCAGCACGAACTCCACCGCCACGCCGTCCCCTTGCCGCGCCAGCGGGAACCTGCTGACGAGGGACAGCTTGATCCCCTCGGATTCGAATATCGCACCCCGGCCGGCGAGGATGATCTCGTGCGGCTTGCGGGCGAAGTCGAACGCCGGCCTGCATTCGAGGCGGAACCGCACCGCGCCCCGCACCGCCCGCACGACCCGCACGATCTGGTGAACCTTTTTGCCCCGCGCCGCATCGTGGATCGGCATGAAATCCACCACCTCGCCCACGCCTTCCTTGCTCAGGAATCGCGTGACCAGCACGTTGCTGTCCGGCAGGTACATCTGCTTGTGCTCGGACTCGAACATGCTCGCGATTTTGAAAAATCCGCCCTTCTCGTCGTCCAAGATCGACCCAAACACGCTGGGCGAATCGAAGTGCGGCAGGCAGCACCAGTCGATGGAACCATCCATCCCCACGAGGGCGACCGTGTGCAGGTCGCCGATCACGCCATACGACTCGATCGGCTTATAGCTCATCGTTGCTCCACCGGGGGATTGGCCGAGTCATCCCGGAGTAAGTAGCGCAACCGCTCCGACGCGCAAGCGCCGTCGGGCCGCCCGCTCACGGACGCGCTTTCCTTTCGGAATGTGGTGAGCGCGTCCCGCCCCGTGCCGGTCGCGGCTCGTTTCCACGTGCTCAGACATCGGCATTGAGCGTGGTTGCGAGGTAGCCGTCGAAGTCCGGTGCCGCGCTGCGCTGCAAGACGTGGGCAACCCACGCGTCGCGCTCGAATGCCTGGAGCCGCAGGTCCCACACGCACGCCGAAAGGCCGGTGGGCGTGACGTAGGTGAACTGATCGGGCTGCGCACCCGGCGAGACGAAGACATGGTGATGGAGTTCGTTCTCGTCGGCCCAGAAGTCGAGGAAGACGAAGTTGGAAGTGCGGCCGTCATGAACGCCGAGAAAGCCGAGATGGTAATGGCGGAGGCCGGCCGGCAACGAGCGAAGGTGCTGCGATGCGACGCGCCTGGCCGCCGTCACCAGCCCGGGACGCGGCTGCGGACGGGCGTAGGCGATGCCGTAGAGCTTGATGCGCCAGTCGTCCACGCGCCAAAGGTCGAGGAACCGGATGGGGCGTGGCTCATAAGGTGTCATTCGAGTGAGACGCGGGGAACCTCCCGGCGTCAGGCCGGTTCATTGGCGATGGCTCATCACGTTGATCACCGCGCCATTCGGGTCTTTCACGAAGAACCGGCGAACGCCCCACGGTTCGTCCGTCAAAGGGTAAACAATCGGCAGGCCGAGCGCGGCGGCCTTGGCGTGCACGGCATCAACGTCCTCGACCTCCATGGATACATTCGGATTCGGGACGGCCGACGTCTGCGCCTGCATCAGCGTGATCTGAGCGGTCGGATTGCTGGGCGATACAAACGTCAGGATCCATCCCATGTCCATCGCCAGCTCGAGTCCGAGAAATTCCGTATAAAACTTCCGGCTCTCGTCCATGCGGTGCGATGTGATGTCAGGCACTATTCTTTTGGTGTTCATATCGGTTGGGTTCCTGGCGACCCGGCTCTGGAAAAACGATTCGCTTCGTGCCTCCGGATACGTTCGACGTCCTTCCGGAATTGAATCAGGTCTCGTTCGCTGAAGTTCATGGGGAGAGGCCTAACATCGGAGGGGACCGAGTCGGGGCTCCGTTTTCCTCGGCCTACGCGGGAGGGGAGGCGTCATGGGTGGGGAGTGTTGCGGGGCGGGGGGCTGAGTCAAACCGGAAACGGTTCGTGCCTGGCGGGCGGCGGGGAAAATTTCCCCTCGCGCTGGCGCGGCGCGTTCCGGTAACTGGCGGGCATGCCCGCGATCACTGCCAGCGGTCTCACGAAAATCTACCGCACTTACAAGAAACGCCCCGGGCTCGCGGGGGCGGTGCGGGGGCTTTTCAAACGCGACTACGAGGAGGTGCGGGCGGCGGATGGCGTGGGATTTTCGATCGAGGAGGGCGAGTTCGTCGGGTTCCTCGGGCCGAACGGGGCGGGCAAGACGACGGTGCTGAAAATGCTGAGCGGCCTGCTGCATCCGACGAGCGGCGACGCGCTCGTGCTCGGCCACGTGCCGTGGAAGCGCGAGGATGCGCTGAAGCGCCAGTTTTCCCTCCTCATGGGGCAGAAGAATGCGCTGTGGTGGGACCTGCCGGCGCGGGAGTCACTGGAGTTGAACCGGACGATCTATGGCATCGACGAAAAGCGGTTCCGCGACGTGGTGGGGGGGCTCACGGAGATGCTGGATGTGAAGGACAAGCTGGACGTGATGGTGCGCGAGCTGAGCCTCGGCGAGCGGATGAAGCTGGAACTGATTTCCGCGCTGCTCCATTCGCCGAAGGTGCTCTTCCTCGACGAGCCGACGATCGGGCTGGATGTGACTTCGCAGCAGAAGGTGCGCGATTTTCTCCGCGAGTATAACAAGGGCCACGGGATCGTGACGATGCTCACGAGCCACTACATGGGCGACATCGAGGCGCTGTGCCCGCGGGTGATCATCATCGACCACGGGAAGATTTTCTTCGATGGGCCGCTGGCGCGGGTCATCGAGCGCTATGCGACGCACAAGATCCTCGGGCTGACGTTTGGCGACACGGCGGCGCATGACCTCGGGGCGTTTGGCGAGATCGTGGAAAAGACTTCGCACACGGTGCGGCTGCGCGTGCCGCGTGCCAAGGCGACGGAGGTGTGCCGCGAGGTGCTGGGGCGTTTTCCGGTGACGGACCTGACTGTGCAGGAACCGCCGGTCGAGGATGTGATCCGCCAGCTCTTCGCCGAGCACGGCCCGGTCGCGCCGGTGCTTAGCGGCGCATCGCGACCTTGAGGTCGGAGGCGTAGCTGGGATTGATCTCGAAGAGCTCTGTCGGGTAGTCGAGAAAAGGGATGCGTTCCTTCATCGTCGTCGTCTCGAGATAGCCGACGTCGAGGAGGGTGTTGAGGAGATCGCAGAGGTCCTCGGGGTCGATCTGGGTGCGTTCCTGGATCTCCGAGCCCCGCATGCCGAGGCCGAAGCCGATGGTGCGCATCACGCCGAGTTCGCGGCCGCTGAGTTTGATTTGTCGCGCCATGTGAGTAGGAGATTTGGCTTTCCAAAAAGCAGATCCCGGCCCTGCCACGGGTCTTTTTTGTCCGGCGAGCCGGCGGCGGAGGAAGAAAACCGTTGCCGCTGCACGGCGGACGGCTAGCTTCGCGACCCATTTTTTCCGGCCATGATCATCCCCAACGTCAACGTGCTCTCCGACGAGCAGCTCAAGGAAGTGACCGACATCCTCACGGCGTATGGGAGCAAGGTGATGGTGATCAAGGGGCAGGAGCGGTGCATTTACGCAATCGTCGGCGACGAGCGAAACGATGATATGGTGACCAAACTCGAAGGACTGCCGTACGTGGACCGCGTGGATCGCATCCAAAGCCCGCACAAGCTCATGGACATCCGTTCCAGCCTTTCGACGCACCGGGTGAAGGTCGGCGGGATCGAACTGGGGAAGGAGCCGTTTTTCTGCGCGGGACCGTGCACGATCGACCCGAAGAACCCGAACCTGACCATCGAAACCGCGCACGCGGTGAAGGAGGCCGGGGCGCATGCATTGCGCGGCGGCGTGTGGAAGCCGCGGACGAATCCCTACAGCTACCAGGGCGACGCGAAGGCGCTGCTCATCCTCATGGAGGCCAGCCGCCAGACCGGCCTGCCCGTGGACACCGAGGTGATGGACGAGGAACAGCTCAACCTCGCGCTCGAGGCAGGCGCGCACTGCCTTCAGATCGGGACGCGCAATTCGCTGAACTACGCCCTTCTCCGGCAGGTCGGCCAGGCGATCGCCGGACGGGAGACGAGCGTGCTGCTGAAGCGCGGGATGCACATGGGGTCCGTGCAGGAGTTCATCTCGGCGGCGGAATACATTGTCCAATTCGGGAACCCGAACGTGATGCTTTGCCCTCGCGGCACGCAGCCGGGGCTCGATGGCTACCGGAACCACCCGGACGAAAGCGTGGTCCCGCTGCTCAAGGAGCGCTCATGGGCGCCGGTCGTCGTGGACCCGTCGCATTCCACCGGCAAAGCGATGTATGTCCCGGCCGCGTCGCTGGCGGCCATCGCGTATGGTGCGGATGGCTTGTGCATCGAGTGCAACATCCAGCCCGGCAAAGGGCATCGGCGACGACCCAAAGCAGGCGGTGACCCCCGAAGTCCTGAAGCAGATCATCTCGCGGGCCCGCGAAGTCTGGCGGATTTGCCGGGGCGAAAAAGGCTAGAGCGTGTCATGCACTTGGGTTGAAAGAAAGGTCTGTACTTTGTAAATACATCCCGGCATCAGGCTCGGGATGGCACACAAAACTGACCAAAAGAAAACGTATCCGAGCGACGTCACCGACGAGGAGTGGGCGTTTTGCGCACCGTACCTGACGCTGATGAATGAGGAAGCTGCGCAGAGAAAGCATGCATTGCGCACGGTGTTCAACGGGCTGCGTTACATGGTGCGTGCGGGCTGCCCGTGGCGGATGCTGCCGCACGACCTGCCGCCCTGGCAGGCGATCCAGCAGCAGACGCTGCGTTGGATCGCGGCGGGGATTTTCGAGGACATGGCGGCGGACCTGCGGCGCATCCTGCGCTTGATCCTGGAACGCGCGGAGGAGCCGAGCGCGGTGGTCCTTGATGGACGGACGGTGCAATCCACGCCCGAGAGCGGGGCGCGCGCGGGCTATGACGGGCACAAGCGGCGCAAGGGTTCGAAGGTGCATATCGCGGTGGACACGCTCGGACATTTGCTGGCGCTGCGCGTGACCAGCGCCGACCAGCAGGAGCGCGCGCAAGTCGAGGCGCTGGCCAAAGAAGTGCAGCAAGCCACCGGGCAGAGCGTCGGGCTGGCGTATGTGGACCAAGGCTACACCGGCCGGGACGCGGCGGACGCCGCCGCAGCGCAGGGCATCCAGCTCGAAGTGGTCAAACTCAGCACGGCCAAGCGCGGGTTTGTCCTCCTGCCCAGGCGCTGGGTGGTGGAACGTTCCTTCGCCTGGATGGCGCGCTTCCGCAGACTGGCCAAGGACTACGAACGATTGCCCCAAACTTTTGCCGGCCTTCACTGGCTGGCCTTCATTACCCTCATGCTCGGCTCGCTCTTCCGTCAAAGTGCATGACACGCTCTAGGCGCGCTCGCGGCGCGGGGCTGGTGAATTGCGGCTTGGGCTCTCGGGAGGTGGGGAAGGCCGATACTTAATCCAGTGCAGGCATTATATGTGCTATAATTTCCAGAAATCAACGCACCCGCGCCGAGCACATGCCCAAATTACTCGTAAGACATCCCGACGAAGGGGATCTGACTTTCACCCTCAGCGGTGAACGGATCACCGTCGGGCGGCATTCGGACAACACCATCCAGATCCGGCACACGACGGTTTCAGGCCATCACGCGGAGCTCGTCCAGGTCGGCGGCCACTACGTCATGCGCGACCTCGAATCGACGAACCACTCGTACATCGGCGGCGTCATGTTCATCGAGGCGGCCCTCGAACAGGCCTGCCGGCTCGTGCTCGGGACGGTGGAGTGCGACTTTCTGCCGGACAATGTGGAAGCCCTCCCGGACGAAACTGACGCGCTGCGAAAGAACGTCGGCGTGCTCCGCCGCCAGAACGACGAGCTGATCGCCAAGGTCATCGAGCAGAAGAACCAAATTGACATTTTGGGCAACGTGAAGCTGATGACGCGCGGCGCGACATCCGAGCTGAGCGCCTTCCGCGAGCAGGTGAAGGAACTCGTGTCCCAGCGCGACGCCCTGATGGTGGAAAACAAGGCGCTGGCCGAGGAACTGCACGAACTCCGCGTGCTCACCGGGCGCGGCGCCACGGTGCACGTCGCGCGCCGCGTCGCGGGCGGGAATTCCGGCGGAAGCTTCGTGCAGAGCGTGTTCATGGCGCCCACGGGGGAGGGGGGCATTGGCCATTCGCCGCTCGCGGTGCTGCCTGCGCCGCCGCTCGATTCACCGTTTTACGAAGTCGCCAACATCAACGCGATCCTCCGCGACCAGGCGGCGACCCTCGCCTTGCACCCTTCGGACCGGAACACATTCGCCGAGGTCATTTCGCGTGTGAAGGAGATGTGCCAGCTCGCTGCGATCCTCGGCCAGCACCCGGTCGCGACCGTCACCGCGCATCTCGACGCGCTCCTCCAGGACGCCGCTCAGCATTCCGGTCCCGTGAGCCAGCGCACCGTGCAGACGTCGGCGCACACGTTCGAATTCCTCACCCGGCTGCTCGCGCACGATGTCCTCTCCCGCGCGGAAAAGCTCCCGCAGTCCCGCGTCATCGCCGTGGACGACGACGTTGATTTGCTCCCCATCATCGTCGCCACGCTCGAATCGGCGAACCTCGTCACGACCGGCTGCGCCGACGCCCGCACCGCGCTCGACTTGCTCCAAGAACATCCCTTCGACGTCATCCTGCTCGACATCGGCCTGCCCGACATGAGCGGGCTCGACATGTGCGCCCGCATCCACGCCCTGCCGAAGCACGACCGGACGCCCATCCTCTTCGTCACCGGCGACGATTCCGCAAACAACCGCGAGCGCGGCATGCTCAAAGGCGCGAGCGACCTGCTCGGAAAGCCGTTCAACATGTTCGAGCTCACGCTCAAGGCGCACACTTGGGCATTGAAAAACCGCCTCGACCTGGCCTGAGTGGCGGGAGCGCGGCAGCCTTGCCCACTCGCCGCGACATCATTCCACCACTT
This sequence comes from uncultured Verrucomicrobiae bacterium, assembly GCA_963769025.1. GTDB lineage: Bacteria > Verrucomicrobiota > Verrucomicrobiia > Chthoniobacterales > Chthoniobacteraceae > SXWH01. The sequence goes on along the minus strand of CAVYKI010000012.1, from coordinate 52,249 downwards.
CGATGCAAAAGTTCGTCCTCCTCTCCACCGCGGCCGCCATCTTCCTCGCAGGCTGCGGGACTCCGCAGCCCTCACGCAATTGGCAAACGGTCCGGGCCGTGCCGCGCATCGGCCCCGGCGTGCAAAACCCGGATGTGGCCTACGCCGGAAATCTGCACAAGGCGCTGCAGGATGCCAACGTCGAGCACAAGGTCGTCACTTTCAAATTCCGCTACCGCTCGCGGCTCCGCCTCAACCCCGAAGGCGAGGAGACGGCCGTCATCTATCGCGACTGCTGCACGCCGGCGAATCCATGGTGGATCATGTCCGAGCGGCTCTCGACCCCCGTGTGGCTTCCCACGCAGCCGGTCGAATCGCAGGTGTCCTTCTACGTCAGCCGCCCGGCGACCATCGTGAAAATCGACGAGTTCCCGGCGGGAGCCACGAAGCCCGCGAAGAAGGAGGGAAGCGCCGGCAAGTCGGTGGTGAAACACGCCTCCCACGCGGTGAAAGCGAAAGCCAAAACGCCGAAGGGCTACGCCTCGAAAGCGAAGGCCTCCCGGCGCAAGGTCGCGTAGGTCGATCTGCTCTGCTCGGCGGGCAGATCGGACCGGTCCTGCGCGGTTTGTCCTTCCCCGCTGGCACGGTCGCAGCTTTCCTCCGCGCCGTGCAAACCATCGTCATCGGCCATAAGAATCCCGACATGGATTCCATCTGCTCGGCCATCGGCTGCGCGGAACTCAAGCGCCTGAGCGGCTGGCTCGACGTGATCGCCGCGCGCTGCGGGCCGACCAATCCGCGGATCGATTTTGCACTGCAGCGCTTTGGCACCGAGGCGCCCATGCTGCTCAGCGACCTGAGCCCGCGCGTGAATGACGTGATGCAGCCAAACGTGGTGAGCGTGCATGTGGACACGCCGATTTACGACGCCATCCAGCTCATCGACCGTCGCCAGCTCCGCGGCCTGCCGGTCGTGGACAACCGCCATCGCTGCATGGGCCTGCTGAACGCCTACAAGATCATGCACCACCTTTTCCCGCCACGCGAAGGGGCGGGCGCGGCGCGCATCGTCACCGCGTCGCTTGCGGACATCGCGCGCACCGTCGGCGGACAGCTCATCTGCGGCGAACTTTCCACCGTGGAAGAGGAGCTTTTCCTGCTCGTCGGCGCGATGCGGCAGGACAGCTTCGGCCCGCGTCTGAAAAGCTACGCCGAGGAGGGCCGCAAGGTCGTCGTCTTCGTCGGCGACCGTCCGCACATCCAGCAGCTCGCCATCGAGCTTCGCGCGCACGCGATCGTCGTCACCGGCGCGCACGCCGTCGAGCCCGAGGTGGAAATCGCCGCGCGCGCCGCGGGAGTGACGCTGCTTTCCTCGCCGACCGACACCGCGACCACCGTGCTCATGAGCCGCGGTGCCGTGCGTGCCGGCCGGATGGTCGAGACGAATTTCCTTTCCTACCGCCGCGACACCCGGCTCGCCGAGGCGCGCCGCACGGCCGCGGACAGCAGCGCGTTCGTCTTCCCGGTCGTGGACGACCACGGCAAGCTCTGCGGCATCCTCTCGAAGTCCGATTTCATCAAGGAAATTCCGCGCCAGCTCATCCTGGTCGATCACAACGAGCTCGACCAGGCCGTCGCCGGCGCGGAGCAGGTCCCCATCGTGGAAATTTACGACCACCACCGCCTCGGCGGCTTCACGAGCCGCGTGCCCGTGCATTTCTGGAACAACCCCGTCGGCAGCACGAGCACCATCGTCGCGCTCTGCTTCCAGTATGCCGGCATCCCCGTCCCGTGGAAAATCGCGGGCGTGCTGCTCTCCGGGCTCATCAGCGACACGCTGAACCTGACTTCACCGACGACGACTCCGACCGACCGGAAAATCCGCGACGAACTCGCGAAGGCCGCCGAAGTGGACCCGGATATTTACGCGAAGGAACTCTTCAGCGTCGGCAGCCCGCTGCTCACGCTCTCCGCCGAGGAGGCCATCAACGCCGATTCAAAACCTTACACCGAGAACGGCCACCGCTTCGTGGTCGCTCAGGTCGAGGAACTCACCTTCGTCCACTTCCACGAAAAGCGCGACGCCCTCCTCGCCGCGCTCGAGGCCCGGCAAAAGCGCGAGGGCCTGCTCTTCGCCGCGCTCCTCGTCACGGACATCACCACGCACAGCAGCCTCCTCCTCGTGCGCGGCGACCAGCGTTTCCTCTCCACCATCCCATCGCCCGTCATTCACCCGTCCTTCATCTGGCAGCTCGACGGCATCGTCTCGCGTAAAAAACAGCTCCTCCCCTACCTCATCGAGTGCCTCGGCCGGATGGTGTCGTGAGCCCGAGCCGTGGCCGCCCCCGGCTAAGGCGAGGAAAAATCAAGGAGAGGCGGATGAGGAGGGGTGAGATACGGCGGAAGTTGTGGCTGCAGTAGCGGAACCAGCGGGCGAGGGCCGCGCGGAGTTCATGGAAGCTGAACCGGTCGCGGGGGCAGATGAGGTCCTCCTTGAGGGTGCGGACGATGCGTCCGGTATCGGCGTTTCGATTGCGGATGTCTTCTTGGACCCGGGGAACCAGCCCCCGGAAAAATCACGGCTTCAGCCTTCCTGCTGCGCCTCCACGGATGTGCATTGCCTTACCCGAGACGATAAACGATGCGCGCCTTCGAGAGATCGTAGGGCGACATCTCCATTTTCACGCGGTCTCCCATTGCGAGGCGGATGAACCGCTTGCGCATCTTGCCAGAGATGTGTGCGAGCACGAGGTGCTTGTTGGCTAGCTCGACACGAAACATGGTTCCGGCAAGGACCGACGTGATTTTTCCCTCGATTACGATGACATCATCTTGAACAGGCATGGATTGGATTTTTGCGTTTGAATTGGCGGGTTTCGGGACCTTCGCCGGGTTAAAATTGCCCTTGTGGGCTGCCTCGACCGACCATCACGGCCAGCCGAGGGGCGCGAACAGTCGTTCGCATCGGTATTTAAGCAAGAGTTCATTTCCGCATCCGCTCTGCACCGGATGGCGATGCGCGATCAAAACGTCAAGGAACAAGGGTCAGGCTACAGTGCTCCCCCTGTTCTCGCTGAGTCACCAGTTCCATCAATCCCGGTCCGTCGGGAAACGTGCGGGTCAATGGCTCATCAAAGCTCAGCCCATGCTGGCGGGCCCGTGCGGCGAGGTAGTGACCGGTGACATTGTTTGCACCCGGGATGCGTCCGGTGAGCGGCACGCGGCCTTCACAGCTCAAATCAACCAACGAAACGATGCGTCGGAACCGCGAGCAACTTCCGCAACACGCCGAATGCCTGCTCGGGCGACATCCCGTAGCCGAGCACGGGATGCGACGAAATGCGCTCGGCCTGATGAGGCGGTTCGAATGGTAGCTGTTTCCGATAAAAAATGACCCGCTGCAGCAGTTCAATCGGAGTATTCCGGTTGTGGACTATTTTCTCCAGCATGTGTGGGGATTTCTTGCGCGCTAAATCGGGGGCTTCATCGAAATGGGCGCGGATAAATCCGGGTGTGCAGGAAACTTGATTGAATACCACCTCGCGAAACTCGGGCATTTCCGCGTAGATTCGCTCCACTTGGCTTGCGGAGAATTCCACATACGGCGCCCAGACGGCATCGAAGAATGCCCTTGATTGCACTGTGGCCCGGTTCGAGGGCCAGTGTTCCCGCAGGGCGATCTCGGGGTCGGCCTTGAGTTGCTCAATGTATGCGCGGTACGACTTAAAATCTCGGGCGGACTGCCATTGTTGGGTGAGCTTGGACAGGCCCCAAAACACCATGACAAGTGCGGGGATGGCGGCCCACACGCGATGCGTTTCATTTCTCGCGAACGAAATGATCGCAAAAATCACGCACAACGACGCTCCGGTAAAAAAGCCGTATACCGAATAAACATAGAAGGCCATCCAGTCCCGTTGCGTGACGCCAATAACGAAACCCAAGCTGGCAAATACCACGAGCGCCACCAGTGAAGCGATCCACCACTGTCCGGGTCGGCCAGTCCCGGATGATGTGTCCTGAAGATCAGGTTCTACATTCACTCCATCTCGCGCGAGCGCGGTTCGCGGTCCTGCGTGTCGCCGCCGGTGGGCGATGTGACGAAGGGGCCGCCAGCGAGCGGGGCGGCGCGCGAGAAGGCCACGTCGGGCGTGTCGCTGTCCTTGCCGGCGAGCGGGAAGTCCTTTCGCAGCGGGAAGAACGGGTAGCCTTCCCACATGAGGATGCGGCGCAGGTCGGGATGGCCGGTGAAGCGGATGCCCATCATGTCGTACACTTCGCGCTCGTGCCAGTCGGCGGTGGCCCAGAGGTCGGTGACGGTGGGCGCGGTGGCGTCGTCCTCGCTCACGGTGTATTTCACGCGGAGGTGGTCGGCGCGCTCGAAGTTCTGCAGCTCATAGACGACCTCGTAGCGCGGCTCCTGGCCGAAGTGATCCACGCTGCTGACATCGATGAGATACGTGTAGCCGAGCTGGTCGCGGAGGAATGCGGCGATGTCGTGGAACTGCGCGCGGTTCACGGTGAGCGTGAGTTCGCCGCGGAATTCCTTTTGCGAGACGATGGTGAATTTCGCGGCGAGCGCGGCGGCGTCCTTCTTGGTGGATGCGGGGACTTCGAGATTGATGGCCATTTTGAAAAGGTGAGTGCTCAGTTGCAGATCGTGGGGTGAAGAAACTTAGGAAGGCAGGAAGGCAGGAAAACCCACATTTTCACATGCTCTTTTCCTGCCTTCATGCCTTCCTGATTCAAAATCTTCTTAACTCAAGGCGGCGACCAGCTCCGGCTTCTGCGCGAGGAAGGACTTCTCGCCGTCGATCTTCCGCTGGAGGCGGATCAGGCCCTCGATGAGCGCCTCGGGGCGCGGCGGGCAGCCGGAGATATAGACGTCCACGGGGATGAGCTGGTCGATGCCCTGGAGCACGGCGTAGCTGCGATACATGCCGCCGCTGCTGACGCGCAGGCGCCCATGGCGATGCACCATTTCGGCTCGGGCATCTGGTCCCAGATGCGTTTCACGGCGAGCGCCATTTTGTAGGTGACGGTGCCGGCGACGATCATCACGTCGCTCTGCCGCGGCGAAAAGCGCATGACCTCCGCGCCGAAGCGCGAGATGTCGAAGCGCGACGCGCCGGTGGCCATGAGCTCGATGGCGCAGCAGGCGAGGCCCATCGGCATCGGCCAGAGCGAGTTTTTGCGCATCCAGTTGATGGCGGCATCGACCTTGGTGAAGATGATGTTGCCCTCGATCTTCGAGTCGTAGGCGGCCGGTGTGGTGGTGCTCATGTCGGAGGAGGATACTTAAAGCGGGAGCCGGGTCGGGCAAGGTGAATTTGGGCGACGAACCGCTTCGCGGGCTCTGTTCCGGGCAAAAGAGCCGGAGTGACCTCAAAATGAGCCGGTCCACGAAGATTTTTGCTCAACCTCGGTAACAAACGGCGCGAAACGCGGTATCCGGGAGGTGAGGGAGCGTTCTCACGATCCGTCAACAAGGGGGCATCCCGCGAAAGGCGGGGAGGGCGCCGGGCGTTTGGGGAAACGTCCGGCGCCTGGCCCAGCCGGGTGCGGTGCGCATGGGCGTGGTGCGTAACGCGGTGCGTGGTCCTCATTCCGCGGATGACGCCCGCGGATGGAATGTCTCGCCGCGGACTGACAATTCTTTTACAACCGCCGCTCCAAAACCTGACAATCGCCGGAGCACTTTCGGCAAGATTCCCTCCGCATGAAAATCCTCCGTCTCCTCGCGCTGTTGTTTCCGGCGCTGCTCGTGATCGCGTCCGCACAGGAGCCGCCGCCGGTGCCGCCTGCGCCACCAATTGCGCCCGTGCAGCCGCCGAAGGTCATCACGAAGGAGCAGACGATTTTTGTGCCGTTCGAGAAGCTGGAGGAAGTTTTCGCCGGACAGGAGCAGGGCGTGTTTTTGCCGTACCGCGAATTCCTTGAGATGTGGAACAAGGTGAATTTGCCGGACAAGCTGAAGAAGACGGAGCCGCCGGTGGATGGCGTGGTGGCGGGCGCGACTTACTCGGGGAAAGTGGAGGGCGATCTTGCGGAGATAAAGGCGAAGGTGAACTTCGAGGCGCTGAAGGAGGGCTGGTCGCAGATTTCGCTCGGGACGGATCTCGCGCTCGCGGAGGCAAAGACGACGGCGCTGCTGAATGCGACGAAGGACGGGCAGACGATCATTTTTCCGAAGAAGGGCGCATACACGCTCGATGCGGTCATCTTTGGAAAGGTCACGCGCGACAAGGGGCGCGCGACGCTGCCGCTGAAGCTGCCGGGCACGGCGGTGTCGCAGTTTGAACTCACGATCCCGGAGAAGGGATTGGAGTTCACGATCACGCCGGCGTCGGCGTTCAGCGCCGTGGAGCAGGGCGAGGGGACGAAGCTCTCGGTGTATTTCGGCGCTTCGCAGCAGGTGACGATTTCCTGGGCGAAGAAGGGCGGCGAGACGGCGCTGCCCGCGCTGCTTTTTGCGGATGCGCAGACGGTCGTGCGCGTGGGCGGCGGCGCGCTGCGGACGGACGTGACGATGAGCTACCGCATCCTGCGCACAGGTGTGAGTGCGTTTGACGTGACGGTGCCGTTGGACCAGCAGGTGCTCAGCGTCGAGGGCGCGAATATCCGCGAATGGAAGCCGGCGGCGGGCGTCGCGGGGCAGGCGGGGCAGGGCATTCACATCGAGCTGCACACTCCTGCGAAGGACTCGTATCAACTGCGGCTCACGCTGGAAGCCGCGCTCGGCGCGCTGCCGCAGAAGCCCGCGCTGCCGGTCGTGTCGGCGCTGAATGTCGAGCGGCAGAGCGGGAGCATCACGGTGAATGCGGACGCGGAATTGGTCGTCGAGCCGTCGGATCTCCAGAACCTCACGCAGCAGGGCGTCGCGCTGACGAAGGACGGAAAAACGCAGCCGGGGCTCGTGGGCAGCTACCGCTATCTGCGCCTGCCGTACGCGGGCGTGCTGAATGTCACCGAGGCAAAACCGCAGGTGGAAGTGGCGAGTCTGTCGTTGCTCACGGTCGGCACGGAGACGCTGACGCTGAACACGCGCTTCAGCTACACGGTGAAAAAGGCGGGCATCTTCGGGGTGCAGATCGAGCTGCCGGCCGGGTATCGGAATGAGGAGGCGGTCGGCCCGATGGTCGAGAGCAGCACGGTGGCGGAGGTCGGGCGGCAAGCGCGTGATGAGCGTGAAGTTCAAGTCGCGCCAGCTCGGTGTGTTTCAATTTCATCTCACGGCCGATGCGCCGCGCGCGAATGCGGGCGACGCGGTGACGGTGCCCGTTTTCAATCCGCTCGCCGCGGAGCGCCACGATGCAAAGGTGGGCCTCGCCATTCACCTGAGCCTGAAGGCGAACACGACGGACAAGGGCGACATGCGCGAGGAGGACATCCGCAATCTCGAAGGCATGGTGGCGGCGAATCCCGCGCAGACGCCGCTCACGATCGGCTTCCGATATCGCTCGCAGTCGGCGGCGGCGGTGAAGGCGGCGCAGATCGCATTCGAGCTGCGCAAGCCGCGCGTGTCCGCCGATGTGCTCACGCTGCTCGATGTGCGCGAGACGCTCACGCGGCATTCGTGGATTGTGAATTTCAACGTGGAGTTTGCCGGGCGTGAATGAGTTCAGCGTCGAGGTGCCGAAGGCGATCGCGGACGATTTGCAAATCGAGGGTGCGAACATCAAGGAGCGCATCAAGAGCGACGCGCTCGATGCCGCGGGGCAGCCGACGGGCGCGGTGATCTGGCGCGTCGTGCTGCAGGACAAGGTGCTCGGCGCGCACACGCTCACCTTTTCCCACGACGCGGCGCGCGCGGAGCAAAAGCCCGGCGTGGTGCTGCCCGTGACGCTGCACGAGGTGAAGACGCCCGGCGTTTTCCGCGAGACGGGACAGGTCGCGGTGCTGAAGGACGGCAACCTCGAATTCACCAAGACGGACTCGAAGGGGCTGGAGACGATTGACCCGAAGGAGCTGAACGCCGCGCTGCAACGCGACGGGATTTTCCTCGCCTACAAATACAGCCAGCATCCCGTGTCGCTCTCGCTGAGCGTGTCGAAGAATCTCTACCTCGACGTGCCGCAGGCCATCGTGACGAGCGCGGTGCTCACGAGCGTGATCGCCGAGGACGCGGCGGAGACGACCGAGGTGATCTATTGGGTGAAAAACAACTCGCAGCAGTTCTTCAGCATCCAGCTCCCGTCGCGCGGCGGGAAGCAGGCGCGGCTCCTGAGCGATGCGTTCGTAAATGGCGAACCGCAGCAGCCGAGCAAGCGGCCGGATCGCAACGAAGTGCTCATCCGCCTGCCAGCGCGGCAGGACGGCAATGCGGAATTCCCCGTGCGTTTCGTCTATGAAGTGCCGAGCGCGAAGCCGGGCGAAAAGTTCGGCTGGCGCGGGAATTTTGACCTGGAGCCGCCGCGGCTCTCCGACGTGAAGGTGCTGCAGACGCACTGGACGCTCTTCCTGCCGGCCTCGCAGCGCTACGTGGATTTTGGCGGGGCGATGCGCGAGGACGTGGGCGCGTTCGGCTGGGAACGGATTGCGCGCGGGCTGCGGTTTTACCTCCCGCAGATCGGCCCGGCTGCGCCGTCCGCGCTGAACGTGCAGAATGTCGCCACGCCGCCGATGCCGCCGCCGAAACGCGCGGGCTTCGACACGCAACTCCGCAAGGAAGGCGTGCGCGCGGATCTGCGGCGGATGGATGCGCCCGCGACGGTGAGTGTGTCGCATCGCGGAAAGACGTTCGCGTTCCTCGTCGAGGCGATGGCGGCGCTGCTGGCGTTTGCCGGGGCCATCGCGCTCTTGCGTCGCGAGCGCGGAGCGAAGTGGGCGTATTTCATTTTCGTCGGGCTCGGCGCGTTGGTCGTTTCCGGCACGGTGAATCCGCGCTCTGCCGGGCCGTGGCAGATGGCGTCCATCGGCGTGTTCGCAGGCGTGGGCATCTGGCTGATCTGCGGAATCCGCGCCTGGCTGGCCGCGTGCATGGAGCGGCGGCGCGAGCGCCAGGCATTGGCCGCGAAGTTCGCCGCCGAGGAGGCGGAGAAGCGCGCGGAGAGATTTGCGGCAAGGCAGGCTGCGCAGGAAACGAAACCTACCGAGCCGCCCGCGCAGCCATGAGTGCGAAACCGATCGTAGCTGCGCTTGTAAAGGCGCGGGCTGATTTTCCCGCGCGAATGCAAAGAGTGCCCGCGCTTTTACAAGCGCGGCTACATGTTTTCGTCGCGCTGCTGATCGCATTGGTGCTTCCATCCATCGCGGCGCGCGCGGAGCCCGCCGCGCCGAAGCCGCCGGATCGCCGGGAGCTTTGGGTGCCGGTGGACAAGCTCGGGCATGTGCTCGACAAGAATGCGGTGCTGCTGACGCGCGAGCAGTACGAGGCGCTTCTCCGCGATGCGGAGCGCGAGAAGAAGCCGGAATCCGAGGCGCCCGTTGCGGCTGCGATTTCCAGCGCGGAATTTCGCGCGGTGCCGGATGGGAAGACGGCGGTGATCCATGCGGAACTCCGTGTGAACGTGCTGCGCAACGGCTGGAGTTCGTTGCCGCTCGACTTTGCGGGCGCGGCCATCGGCGAGGTGAAGCTCGACGGCGAAGGCGTGCTCACGGCTCGGAATCCGGTCTTGCGGGATGCGCCGCCGCCGCAGGCCGCGCAGCCGCAGAGCGGGAAACAAATGATCGCGCCTGAGAGGCCCGCGCTCCTGCTGTTGCGCGGACGCGGCGAGCACAAGGTCACGCTGGAAATCACCGCGCCGATCGCGGGAGCGGGCGGGATCAGCACGCTGGCGCTCGGTGTGCCGGGCGTCGCGGCGGGTTCCTTCACGCTCGCGCTGCCCGCGGGTGCGACGATGGAAAAACTCGGCGATGCGGTGCGGGTGACGAAGACTGCGGAATCCACCACGGCGACCGTCGCGCTTTCGCCGGCGCGGAGTGCGGTGGCGTTTGCGTGGAAGGGCGGCGCAGAGAATGACGGGAAGATTCCCGTGCGCGCGCAGGCGCTCGTGCGCTACGACATTGATGCGGAGAAAATCGCGGGCAGTTACCGGATTCACCTCGAAGCTCCGCTCGGCGATTTGCCGCTGTCGTTCGAGTTTGCGCTGCCTGCGGGGGTGAAGGTGCTCGCGGTGCGCGCGGGTGAATTGCGCGGGTGGGAGGCGGCGGGCGGGAAGATTGTCGCGAAGTTTCAGGACGGTGCGCGGAAGGAACTCGACCTGGAAATTGGTGTGGAGTTGCAGCCGCTGATCGGGAAGGACGCGGCGGCGACGGTGCTGCCGATGCCGGTGTTGCAGGGCGCGTCGCGGCTCGATGGCGAGCTGCACATCGCGGGCGCGGACAATGTGACGATCAAGGACGTGACCGCCGATGCGCGGATGCGGCGGATGCCGACTCCCGAGGATCGCGGCGAGCGCGGGTTCTTCGGCGCGTATGAATTTTCCGGCAGCGGCGTTGCGCCGAAGGTGGTCATCGAGCGCGCGGTGCCGGGGCTGGAGAGCGACCTCGACACGCTCGTGGAGTTTCGTTCGGACGCGATTTTCGTCACGCGCACGCTGACGCTGCGGGAGCAGAAGGGGCGTCGCTTTTCCGCGGCGATCACGCTCCCTGCGAGCGAGGAGTTTCTGGACGTGCGGCGCATCGAGGAAGTGAAGCCTGTCGCGGGCCAGCCTGCGGCTCAGGGAATCCTGCCGGGCCAAATCGCGGGCAGTGAAACCGAGCCGGAGTGGACGCGCGAGGGCGGCAGGGTGCTCATCAAGTGGAGCGACGAATCCGTGAAGCCGCGCGTGTTCCGCGTGCGCACGCGCATCGAGCCGGAGAAATGGACGCAGCTTCCGGCGGAGGGGATTTCGATCACGCTCGGCGATGCGAAGATCGCGGACTCGGCGAAGGTTACGGGATACATCGCGCTCACGGCGGACCCGGCGTTTCGCATCGAGGCGCAGCCGGGCGAGACGCTGGAGCGGCGCGACGGGCGCAGCACACCGGTGCAGGGCGAGTATGCGTGGTTCCGGCGCGATGCGTTCGATCTTACGGTCGAAGATCGCGCGGCGTCCGTCCGAGGTGCTCGCGGCGCTCACGGGCTACGTCCTGCCGCTCGAAGGCGTGCTCGATGTGCATGCGGTGATGAACTACCAGTTCCTCGGCGGCGGCACGCGCGCGGTGAAGATTCGCGTGCCGAAGGACATCGCGCAGAACTTCCATTTTGAAGGACCGCAAGTCGCCGAGCGCGCGCTCGACGGCGACGTGTGGACGGTCACTTTCCAAAAGGAACTCACGGGGAACTATGCGCTGAGCATCGCCGCGCAGGTGCCGGTGGGGAAGCAGGCGGGCGACGGGAAAAATGGCGCGAAGGGCTATTCGTTTGCGGTGAAGGTGCCGGTGATTTCGCCGCTCGATGTCGTGCGCGCGAGCGGGCTGTGGGCGGTGGAGGCGAACACGGAAACGGAGATTCGCTTCGACGCGGTCGGGATGAACGAACTCGACTCGCTGCTCGCGCCGCAGCTCGCGGACTACGCGCCGCGGCACCGCGTCATCGGCGTCTTCGGCTGGCTCGGCGCGGACTACGCGCTCACGCTGAACGGCGTGCGGCACGCGCCCGCGGGGATGCTCGCGGCCGTGGTGGACGCGCTGGAACTGAACACGGTGATATCCACGAGCGGCACGCACCGGCACGAGGCCATCTACCGGCTGCGCGCCTCGGGCGTGGAATACTTCGACGTGGCTCTGCCGCAGGGCGCGGCGCTGCTCTCGGCGGCGATTGACGGCACCGCGGTGAAGCCCGTGACGGTGGAGGATCGCCCCGGCAGCGTGCGTCTCCCGCTCCCGGCGAAGCGCGACGCGAACACCGGAGTCATCGCTGCGCTCGTGTACGAGACGACGGGCGGTGCTTGGAAAAATCGCGGCAAGCTCGCGCTGAACGCGCCATCCATCGCCACGGGCATCCCGGTGCTGAAGAGCACGTGGCGCGTGTGGGTGCCGGAGGGATTTTCGTTCTCGGACATCGAGAGCAACCTGCCGGTGCCGGAAGCGCCGCATGAGGAATTGCTGGTGCGGACGATTGGGCGCGTGTCGCTCGGCGCGCTGGGTGAGCTCAGTTTGGGAACGCTGAAGGCTGCGCGTGAATCGGCAGGACAGGTGATGTGGGACAACGAAGAGATGCCTGCCGCGCAGTCGCACCGTCCGGGAATAACCGACATGAACGTGGATGCAGACCAACTGGATCGCGCAAAGGCGTTGGAGAAACTGCCGGGAAGCATGAGAGGGCGGTTTGAAGATGGGCGGAAGGCCGCCCAGGAAGGTACGAAGAGCGAACTGGCGGCTCGCGAGTTGGACGGGAAACTCGCCCCGAAGGCGCCGGCTCCGCAGACCGCAACTGCGCAACCTGAACCGGCGGCTCCGGCGAAGCCGCAAACCAAGACGGACGACGTGAGCAATTTCCAAACCTTGAAATCCCGACTTCCCGAATCGGGCGCGCGCGGATGGTATCGCGGAGGAAAAACCGCGGGTCTTCTGCCCGTGACGCTCGATCTTCCGAAGACGGGGCCGGCGCTGGTGTTTGACGGGCTGTATGCGCCGGAGCGGCTGGAGATGCGGTATGACGATTGGTGGAGCCGCGCGCGGGCGTTGTGGATCTGGTTCGTCGCGGGAGGGGTCGCATTTTACCTCGTGGCGTCGAGACGACCGTGGTGGCGGACGCTGTGGGCGGTGCTCGTGCTGTCCGCGGTGCCGCTGTGTGTGAGCGTGGCGTGGATGCCGGTGTGCAATGCGCTGCTCGGCGGCTGGCTCGCAGGGCTGGTGCTGAACCGGGTCGGGGCGTGGTGCGTGTTCCGGGTGAAGAAGGAGGTGCTGGCGTGAAACCTTGGATGCTCTCGATGATGCTGGCGCTGTTTTGCGTCGGGAACGTCGGTGTGCGCGCGGAGAAGCCGCAGGCCATGCGGCCGGAGTCGCGCGACACGGTGATTGTTCCGTACGATCCGAAGAAGCCGGTGGCGGATCAGCATCCGGACAAGGTGTATCTGAAATACGATCGCTTTCTCGAATTGTGGGAGGCGGCGAAGAAGACGCGGACGCCGGAGAAGGCGGCGTTTGCGGCGGCGGCGTTTGCGCTGGGGGCGGCGCGGTATGAGGGGCGCGTGGAGGAAAAGCGCGCGGCGTTTTCGGTGACGCTGGAGTTTTCGACGTTCGACGAGGCGTGGGTGAAAGTGCCGCTGCCGTTCGAGGGCGTGCAGATCAGCGAACTCGCGGTGGACGGGAAGCCGGCGGCATTTGCGGATGGCGCGCTCGTGGTGGAGAAGCCGGGCAGGCATTCGCTCACGGCGGCGTTTGAGATTCCGCTGGCGGCGGGGGCGCGGGAATTTTCGTGGGGCATCCCGCGCACGGCAGCGACGCGGCTGGTGCTGACGCTGCCGGAGACGCGATGGTCGGCGCGCATCGCGCCGGATGCGGGTGTGATCGAGCGTGTGACGGATGGGAAGAAGACGGTGACGGCGGCGCTCGGCACGACGGGGCGGATCTCGGTGGCGCTCGTCGAGGCGGAGGGCGTGGCGCGGGTCGTGGAGCCTGCGACTGCGGAGGTGGAGACGGCGGCGCTGGCGCTCGCGGGGTATGAGCGGTTTGAGACGGAGATCGCGTTCGGATTTGCGGATGCGCAGCAGGATCGGTTTTCGGTGAGCTTTGAAAAGGGGCTCGCGCTGGCGATGCTGGATGCGCCGGGGATGAAGTCGTGGAAGCTCACGGATGGCGATTCAAAGCAGGTGCTCGAAGTGCAGCTTGCGGAGCCGGCGAAGGGGAGCTTCCGGCTGGCGTTCGCGACGGAGCGGGCGCAGGCGACGGTGTTCCCGGCGACGCGGAGTGTGCCGCAGTTTTCGCCCGCGGCGCGGCGTGTGAATCGCACGTTGGCGCTTTATTCGGGCGCGGGCATCGCGGTCGTGCCGGAGCCGGATGCGGTGCTGCGGCAGGTGCAGCTCGCGAAGCAGGCGCGCGAAGGCGTGAAGCTCGCGGGATCGTGGACGGGAGCGGGGGCGCTGGGCTATCGCACTTCGCTCGCGGAGTCGGGACACGAGGCGCGCGTGGATTACGTGTATCAGGTGAACCGGCGGAAAATCGAACTCATCGCGTCGCTGCAATTGCACGCGAAGGATGCGCCGCTTTTCGATGTGTCGCTCACGTTGCCGGCGAATTTCGACGTGCAGGCGGTGGACAGCGTCCGCCTCCAGGACTGGTGGCGCGACGGGCAAAAGTTGCGCGTGCGGTTCAAGGACGCGACGCCGGAGATGACGCCGCTCGTGGTGTATCTCGTGCGCGAATACGCCGCCGCGCCGCAGCAGCTCGATGTGCAGCCTCTCGCGCTGGATGGATTTTCCAAGGTGACAGGCGAGGCGGTGATCGCGGCGCACAAGGGCGTGAGCGCTTCGCTCTCGCTCGACGGTGCGGAGGCGGTGGATGCAGCGAAGGAAGTGGACCCGGCGAAGGCTGCGCCGGATTTCCAAATCCTGCCGCCGCTGGAGCGGAAGCGCGGGTTTGAATTCAAGAACCAGAAATTCTCCGGTCAGGTGACGCTCGCGGCGCTGCCGGTGAAGCAGAACACGACCTGGATGATGCACGCGCAGGCGTTCGAGTCGTGGGTGTCGTGGAGCATGAAGGTGCAGGTGACGCTGCGGCAGGGGAGCATCGAGCGGACGACCTTTTCACTCCCCGCTGCGCTGCCGGAAGCGAAGGTGACGGGCCCCGAAGTGCGCGAGACGCGGACCCGCGTGGAGGGCGAGCGGCGGATTTACGACGTGGCGTTTCAGAATGATGTGTACGACACGGTGGACTTCACGGTGGACGTGGATCTGACGATGGCCGAGGGCAAGAAGCCGGACGGGCGCAAGGTGAACGAGATCGCGCTGCCCGCGCCGGAATTTCCCGAGTCGCAACTGACGACCGGCTACGTGATCGCGGACAATGCGAGCGAGTACGAGCTGAAGCTGGAGACCGATGGCGCGGAGCCCGCGCAGGCGTCGGCGATTCCGTGGCTGCCGTCGGTGACGAAGAGCGCGGGGATTTTCCGCGTGCAGCCGGTGTGGAAGGTCGCGCTCGTGCTGGAGCGGCTGGAAAAGGCGGAGGTGCGGACGGCATTTTGCGCGTGGGCGGAAATGACGACGGCGCTGCGCGAGAACGGCACGGAGTGGCACAAGGCGGTGTGGCATTTGCAAAACCGCTCGCTGCAATTCCTCCCGGTGAAACTGCCGGACGGCGCGGTGCTCGTGAGCGCGAAGGTCGCGGGGCAGGGAGTGCGGGCTGATTCGGGGAAGGTGAACGGGCGCGAGGCGATCCTCATCCCGCTGATCAAGACGCGGCCGGGCGATGTGAGCTACGATGTGGAGGTGGTGTGGAAGCAGTCGGGCGCGAAGCTCGCGCCGCGGGACAAGCGGAATTTTCACGACGCGGAACTCATCGGCATCACGGTGGAGCAGACATTCTGGTCCGTATGGCTGCCGGACAGCCGCTCGCTGACAAAGAGCGAAGGGAACATGGCGGAAGTCGTGGCAGTGGCACGCGAAGTCGAGAAGGCGCGCAGCGCGGTGGACGAACTGGCGGCACTCAATGGGATCATCGCCGACCCGACGGTGAGCGAGGAGGTGCGCGCAAACGCGAAGCTGAATTGGGCGATGAAATGCGCGGAGGTGCAGAAGCAGGTGGCATATAACAGCGACGTGCTGCGGGTGGACCGCTATTCATCGGGTCAGCGGGACGAGGTCGGGAAGGATCAGCAGGCGCTCGTGCAGAAATTGAGCGACACGAACACCTATGTCGGCCAGCAGCTCGCGAAGGTGGAGGCGGACAACAGGCGCATCGAGCAGCAGCGGGAGGGGCAGTCCAATGAGAGCAACCTTCCGCAGCAGCAGGCCGCCGCGCTCACGGATGCGAATGGCCTGCAGGTGCAGCAGGGCGCGATGAATCAGAATCGCGCGCAGGTGCTGCTTTTCGGGAACAACACGTACTCGGGCGGGACGAACATCAATGCGGGGACGCTCAACAGCAACGCGACGACTGGGAACAACATTGTGATCACCAACGGGACGGTCGTCGCCGGGCAGGGCGGCGTGGCGCAGCAGTTCGACAATGGTGCTCTCGGTATTCAGGGCAACAGCGCGGTCTCGAATGTCCAGAACACACGCTGGGCTGAGAATCCTGCAAACAAGGCCCCGGCGCAGCCCACGGCACCCGAGGAGGCGACGGCCGGGGACAAGCGGAATTTTTACCTGAATGACAACATCGTGCTGCAGCAGGCGAAGACCGGGAAGGGTGTCGCTGTCCTGAACAAGAGCGGCGCGGGGACGCTGGAACTGACTGGCGCGAGCAATTTCAAGGGGGGTGTGAAGGAGAGTGCGGATGGCAAGCCAGGGAAGCCCGCCGACATTGCGGAACCCATGGACATCGCCGGGAAGCTGAAGGTGATGGGGGACGATCAGGAGGGGAAGAAGGTCGCATCCGGTGAGGAAAAAGGCAGGAAGGATGCGGAGAGCGACGGGGAGAATTTGCGGACGCTGAATCTCGCCCGCGGGAACCGGCAGCAGCAGATGGAGCAGGCGCAGGTGCTTTCGAATGCCAGCGCACCGCAGCCGGTGGCAAGGCCGACAGCCGAGACTCCGCCTCAGAGTACCCCGGCGCCAACCACGCCGAACCTGCCGCCCGTCGTCACCGCGCAGCCGAGGACGACGATGTCATTTTCAACCGCGAACGGAGGAACCGTGCGGATGGGCGTAACCGGTCCCGGCGCGCTGGCGGCGGCGACCGTGCCGACTGCGGGCGCGGGTGTTTCGATGAATGCGGAACTCCAGGCCGTGCAGCAGATGGGACGGCTCTCGCTTGCGGTGGATTTTCCGCTGGCGGGCCGCGTGCACCATTTCCAAAAGGCGAAGGCCAGCGCGGTGCTCGAAGTTTCCTTCGCCGATCCGCAGATCGCCGAGCGCTGGATGCGGGTCGCGATTTTTGCAGGGCTGGCGGTGCTGCTCGCGCTTGCCGGGCGGCTTTTCGCGGCACGGCGTCGTCGGCAGATGGCTGCGGCTTGAGTGCCGATCGGGTTTAAGAGGCTCTGCCGCCCGTCAGGTTTTCCGCGCGCCAATACTGGGGCAAAGCGTGGCAATTCCTAAGTGGCGCGGCGGGGCCGGATGGGTTAAGGCTCACGTCCCATGTCCAGCATCGAACACAGCGATCCCATCAACTCGCAAATCCTCGCCACCTCGGAGGACAAGATTCAGGGCTTCGTGCGCGAGCCATTCATCGAGATCGCGCAGAAGAGCGGCGTGCCGCTGGAGACGGTGCTGGAGCGGATCCGGACGATGCTGTCGGCGGGGACGATCCGGCGCGTGCGGCAGACGCTCGTGGCGTCAAATCTCGCCGAGGGCGCGCTCGTCGCGTGGCAGGTGCCGGAGGAAAAGCTGAACGACGCGTTTGACTGGATGTTCAAGAATGATCCGTTCAGCGGTCATGTGGTGGTGCGCAGCACCGACGGGCAGACGACGGGCAGCATGTACCGCCTTTGGACGACGCTGAAGACGCCGACCGGCACGAACATGGAGGAACATGCGCGCGTGCTGATGCGCCACACAGGCTGCACGAAATTCAAGCTGATGCCGGCGAAGGGAATCTTCGCGCTCGGCGTGGGGCATGTGCGCCGGAAGGTGATCGAGCCCGGCGACAAGTCACCGGAGCCTGCGCGGATGATCCCGGTGGGGATCGTGAAGCTGAGCGACCTGGAGTGGGAGGTGCTGCTGGCGTTGAAGCGCGAACTTTCGCCGGACGAGATCCGCACGGGCCTGTGGGCGGATCGCGCGAAGGAAATCGGCGTGGACGTGGAGACGTTCTGCCGCGTCGCGGAGGATCTGAACAAGCGCCAGGTGATCGGGCGCTTCAGCACGTTCCTCGAACACGTGAAGCCGTCGCAGGGCGGGCAGCGGGTGACGAAATTCAACGCGCTCTTCCACTGGCGTGTGCCGGAGGGGATGCAGGAGCGCGCGGGCGCGGAGGCCGGGCGGCACGAGATTCTCACGCATTGCTACTGGCGCGAGGGCGGGCCGGATTTTGCGAATGTGAACATCATGGCGGTCTGCCACGGCACGGAGAAGGAGCGCGTGCTTTCTGCACAAGAAGGCGATCGACGATCATCTCGAGGCGTGCGGAATCCCGGTGAGCTACACGAACGTCTTCTGGGGCGGGCGCAGCGAGATCAAGCCGAGCGAGATTTCGCCGAAGGTGCACCGCGAGTGGATGGCGAAAGTACGCGGGCGCCGAGCCGGTGCCGGCGTAAGGCGGGCGACTCGCCGGGCGTCCGGGACGAATCTGCGCTGGCGCATGGCGCGTTTTCTGCGAAGGAAGGCGCATGATCGCACGCACGTTTCTCGCCCTCTGCCTGTTCATCTCCACGGCCGCTGCGGCGGACGTGCATCAGATTCGCCTGCTGCGGCCGGTGAAGGCCGGTGACCGTTTCGACATTTCGGCAAAGGTCGCCTACGAAGACAGCATGAAGACGAGCATCGACGGACGCGAGGTGGAGTCGGATGAGACGATCGTGGCTTGCCGGCTGACGGGCGCGCTCACCGTCCTCGCTGTGACGAAGAAGGGCCTGCCGAGCGCGATGCGGCTGAAGGTGAAAACTGTCGAGTGCGTGCGTGGCGGACAGCCCGTGGGAATTTTCAGCGACGGCGACGAACTTTTCCTCCGCCGGGACGAACCGGAGAATGAGGCGCAGGTGAATGGCGAGGCCGCGGACGATGTGCAGGCCCAGATCATCGAGTCGCTGCTGACGGTGCAGGCGGAGGACGAGGTGAGCGACGAGGATATTTTCGGCACGTCGGAAAAAGTCGCGATCGGCGCGGAATGGCCGGTGAATGCAAAGGCCGCGGTCGCCTCGCTGGCGCAGAACGGTGTCACGGGCCTCGATCCTTCCGGCGTGAGCGGGCACGCGAAACTTTTGATGCTCGGCGAATTCGAGAAGCAGCCTGCGTATTCCGTGCGGATGGATGCGAAGATCGAGGGCAAGGGCGTGTCGCTGACGAACCTTCCCGAGAACGTGAAGGGCCGCCATTTCCACTCGGAATACACCGTGGAGATGGATGTGCCGGTGGATCCGACTTCCACGGCCGGGCGCACCAAGGGCATGGCGAAGCTGGAGGTCGATGCGGCGGGCATCGAGGAGTTCGACGGGAAAAAGGTCGATGTCGCGGTGAAGATCAACCGGCGCGTGGCCAGCGAGATCATCGCTACGATTCCGAAGTAGCCGCGCTATTTCTCCGCGTCCTCGATTTCGAGATACGTCGGCTTTGGATCGGTGCTCCTGCCCTTTGCGCTTTCGATGCGCATCTGCTTCAGCAGCCAGTAGCCCTCGCGTTTCATCACGGTCGTCACGGTGAAACGGCGCACCCAGTTGCCAGCGGCATCGTAGCTTTCGGCCTTCATCAGCGCGCCATCGTCGCGCCCGATCCACAGCACGACGCGCGCGTACTGGGAGTCGTTCGCGGAGGCGGGACGCGCCTCGACTTTCCAGCAGCTGTGCGCGGAGATCATGCCGGTGCCGACCACGCTGGCATTCGGCCAGTAGAGGAATCGCATCGCGAGATCCTCGTAGCTGATGTCGGTGCCGAGCACCGGCGCGTCGAATTTCGCGGTGGAGACGCGTCCGGTCTTGCCGCCCTTCGTTTCCTCGAGCGTGGATGTCTTTTCTCCGAGCCGCAGCGTGATGGTGTCGCCGGTGGCGGTGAACTCGTAGCGGATCGAGTTCTTCTCCAGCGTCAGGCGGAACGGGAATTTGTCCCTCCCGACGCGCAGGCGGCCGGTGAGTTTCCAATCCTGCGAGGACTGCGCGATGCGGACGGACCGCAGCAGGTCCTGCGCGGGTGGCGGCGGATCGTCGGCACCGACGGCTGGCGCGATTGCAAGCGCGAGGGTGAGGAATGAGGCGGCGAGGATGCTCTTTACACGGAGTAGGGCGACCATAGGCTCGCGAACCTTCGCCTACTCCGGATGGATCAAAAGCTACTTTTTCTCATCAACCGTGAATGGACCGGCGCGGTTCTCGACCGGGTGATGACCGTCGCATCGAGTTCCGCGCTCTGGACGGTGCCGCTCGTGGCGCTCGTGCTGGCCGTGCTCGTGCTCGGCGGATTTCGCGGGCGGGCGCTCGTCGTCGTCGCGCTGCTGGCGGTCGCGCTCTACGACGCGATCGTCGGGCAACTTGATCAAAAAGGCAGTCGCGCGGCTGCGGCCGCATCAGATTGAAGCCGGAGTGCGGCAGATATCGCTCGCGCATCCGCCGTGGAAGGGAGTCTTTGCCCCGGTGATTGAGACGATTTCCAGACGGCTCCGGGCCGCAGGCCGGGGGGCGCTCGTTTCCCTCGAACCATGCTGCGAACACGGCGTGTGTCGCGCTGCTGGCCGCGATCTTTTTCCGCCGTCGCGGATGGATCGCATTTTTCCCGGCGCTGCTCGTCGCCTACTCGCGCGTGTACACCGGATCGCACTGGCCGAGTGATGTGCTCGGCGGGATCTGCCTCGGCTTCGGCATGGCGCTGCTCACGCTGCTGCTCGCGGAAGCGCTCTGGCGCGCCTTTGGGCAGCAAGCTCGCGCCCGCGCTCGCCACGCGCTTTCCCTCACTGCTTTCGACCACCGCATGAACATCCGCCTCCTCGCGTTTCTCGTCGTCCTCACGGTGCTGCGGCTCGTGTACATCGCGCAGGTCGGCCTGCTGCCGGACGAGGCGTATTACCACGAATGGAGCCAGCGGCTCGACTGGTGGTATTTCAGCAAGGGCCCCGGCATCGCGGTCATCATGCGCATCGGCACGGCGCTGTTCGGCCACACGGAATTTGGCGTCCGCTTCTTCGCGCCGCTCTTTGCGCTCGGCACGTCCCTCCTCGTGTACTGGCTCGCGCGGCGCATCTACGACGCGCGCGTCGCATTCTGGACCGTGATCGTGATGAGCGTGACGCCCATCTTCAACGCCGGCGCGCTGCTGATGACCATCGACGGGCCCTCCATCTTTTTCTGGGCGGCGTCGCTCTGCACGCTCTGGCTGGCGCTGGAGAAAAGCCCCGCGTTTTCGTGGTGGTGGGCGCTCACGGGCATCCTCACCGGGCTGGGCTTCCTCTGCAAAATGACGAACGCCGCGTTCTTCGCGTCGGCGTTCCTGCTGCTGTTGCTCACGCCGCGCTTCCGCTGGGAACTCCTCCGGCCCGGCTTCTGGTCGATGCTCCTCGCGTTCGCGCCATTCGTCGTGCCGATGGTCGTCTGGAACCAGGCGCGCGGCTGGCCGACGACGATGCACCTCGCGGCGCGCGGCGGTCTCGAAAAGGCGTGGTGGGCATTTGATTTCGCATCCGTCGCCGAATTCGTCGGCGCGCATTTCCTCGTCTATTCGCCGCTGATTTTCTTCACGATGCTGATGGCGCTCGGGGCTGCCACCGGGGCGTCCTTCCGCCGGTGGGGAAGTGCGTTCGCAAAGGCGCTCACGGCGTTCCCGCGGAGTTTCCGCTCCGCGTGGGTTGGGTGGGTGCTGCTGGCAATCGCGCTCGCCGCGCTGTGGATGGCCGGGAATTTCTTCGAGGCGAAATCGTTCCATAAGGCCGGCGTGTTCCTTGCCGTGCTGGCCGCGTTGATTTTCATCTACGTGCGCAAGGAAGCGCCAAACACGCCGTGGAAGTCGCGGTTCCTCTCGGCATTCGCGCTGCCGCTGCTGCTCGTGTACCTGTGGCTCGCGCTCCATCATAACGGTGAGCCGAACTGGACTGCGCCGGCGTCGGTCTCGCTGATTGTCCTCACCGTCGCGTACGGGTTGGATCGTGTCCTCAGGGACATCCGCGGGGTGCGGGTGTTCACCGTCATTGCGTTTGCGCTCGGGTTCCTCATCAGCGCCGTCGCGGTGAACTCGGACCTCCTCCGCGCAGTCGGCATCCCGCTGCCGTTCAAGCGCGACCCCAGCGCGCGCCTGCGCGGCTGGCGCGAAGTTGCGGAGCGGGTCGGCGCATTTCGCAAGGCCATCGAGGAGCAAAGCGGCCAGAGGACATTCCTCATCGCGAACAGCTACGGCACCGCCGGCGCGCTGTGCTTTTACCTTCCGGAAAAGCGCATCGAGGCGCCCGGCCATCCCGCCGTCTATGTCCCGGAATCGCCGGTGCCGGAAAACCAGTTCCACTTCTGGGGCCGCTACGACGAATACGAGGACCGGAAGGCGCCGGTCATCAACGACCAGCAGGACTCGCGCGAATACGGCACCAGCCGCTTCGCCGGGCGCACCGCGATCTACGTCACCGACCGCGAGTTCGAGACGATCCCGTTCGACCCGCTCACGCACACCTTCGAGCGCTGGGAATTGAAGACCACGTTCGAGTTCGAGCAGCACGGACTCCCGCTGCGCAAGGTCCGCGTCTATCTGCTCTACCGCTACAAGCCGGGGACGATGCTGGACTAGGACAGCCCGCCGAGCGCGCCGGTGCTGTCGCCGACGAAGGGGACGCGGACGTCCATGCGTTCGAGGAGCGACTGCCAGAGGTTGGCGATGGGCGTTTCCTTCGGGACGCGGACGTGGCGGCCGGTCTGGATGGTGCCGCCGCCGCGGCCGGCGAGGAGGAGCGGGAGGTCGTCGTGGTTGTGGCGGTCGCCGTCGCTGTTGCCGCTGCCGTAGGCGATCATGCAGTGGTCGAGCAGCGTGCCGTCGCCTTCGCGGATGGATTTCAGCTTCCCGAGGAGGTAGGCGAGCTGCGCGACGTGGAATTTGTTGATCTCGCGAATCTTGCGGATCTTCTCGGCGTCGCGCCCGTGGTGCGAAAGCTCGTGGTGTCCTTCGCGCACGCCGAGCGTCGGGTAGTTCTTGTTGCTGCCCTCATTCGCGAGGACAAACGTGCAGACGCGCGTGATGTCCGACTGGAACGCGAGCACCATCATGTCGCACATGAGCTTCAGGTGTTCGGCGTAATCGCCGGGAACGCCCGCAGGCGCGGTGACCCCGGCGGGCGGCTGGATGGCGGGCATCTGCGCGACGCGATCCATGCGCTGCTCGATCTCGCGGATGGAGGTGAAGTATTCGCCGAGCTTCTGGCGGTCGGAGTAGGTGATCTTCGAGGCGAGGGCGCGCGTGTCGTCGCGGATGAAATCGAGGACGCTCTTTCGCGAAGCGTAGCGGTGCTGCGCGCTCGGTGGCGCCGGCGGAACCGAAGAGCCGCTCGAAGACCATGCGCGGGTTGACTTCCTTCGGCAGCGGCTGCGTGGGCGTCTTCCACGCCATCGTGGAGCTGTAAACGCACGAGTAGCCGGAGTCGCAGTTGCCCGCCATCGCGCTGGCTTCGCAGCCGATTTCGAGCGATGCGACGCGCGTCTGTTCGCCGACGCGCGCGGCGGCGAGCTGGTCCACCGAGGTGCCGGCGCGGATGTCGGTGCCGTCGGTCTTGCGCGGCTGCGCGCCGGTGAGGTAGGCGGCCATCGCCCGCGCATGGTCGCCGCCGCCGTCGCCGTGCGGGCGGGCCTTGTCGGCGGTGAGACCGCTGAGGACGAGGAGATCGTTTTTCACCGGCCCGAGCGCGGAGAGGATCTCCGGCAGCTCGCCGAGCTTTCCTTCCGCCGAAGGCGTCCAGTTCGGCATGTCCTTTCCGTTTGGCACGTAGAGGAAGGCGAGGCGGTTCGGCGCGGTGCGTTTGCCCGGCGCGCCCGCAGCCCATCCGGTGAGGCTGCCCATGGATTCGAGCCAAGGGAGCGCGATGACGGTGCCGAGGCCGCGGAGCATCGAGCGGCGGGAGGTGTGCTGAAACATGGTGAATCAACCTAGCGGCGGATGGAAAATTGGAAAGGCCGAGTGCGGTGGCGGCGGAGTTGTGTTTTCAGGAGCGGCGCGGATAGTGCGCGCACGATGCGAGTCCGCCGCATGTTTGCCGCCGCAATGCTTGCCTCCGCCATGGCGCAGGCGGAGCCGCTTTCGCCCCGGGTGGCGGAACGCTACCGGCAGATGCTCGCGGCAAATCCCGGCCGAGGGAATCGCGCTCGACCGTCTGTGGAAAGGCGCGCTCGACGGCGGCACGACGGAGGAGCTGCTCGCCGGATATCGGAATGCGCAGGATCTGCCGGGACGGATGATCCTCGGCCTGCTGCTGCGAAAGGCGGCCCGCGACGACGAGGCGCGTGCGGCATTCGAGAGCGCTGCCAAGGCGGACGTCGCGAGTCCGCTCCCGCTCCTCGCGATGGGGCGGCTGGAGCTGGAGAATGCGCGGCCGCGCGAGGCGGCGGTGCTTTTCGAAAAGGCGCTCGTCCTTCTCCCGAAGGGTGACGCGCGTGTGCAGGACGCGCTGATGCAACTCGGCACGGCATGGAGCGCCGCCGGGGAAGCGGCGAAGGCCGCGGAGGTGTGGGAGCGCATGGTCGCGCTGGCGCCGGACGATCTGGAGCTTCGCCGACGTCTCGCGCAGGCGTGCGCGGATGCGGGGCAGGCCGAGGTGGCGCTCCGGCATCTGGAGTTTCTCGCGGAGCATGCGGAGCCGTCGGAGCGTGCAAAGGCGCTGCAGCAGATGGCGGGTTTGCATTCCGCCGCCGGCAGGCCGCAGGATGCGATGCTCGCGCTGGAACGTGCGGTGCGCGGAACCGCGCCGGGAAATTGGCTGCGCCGCGAACTGCTCGGTCAAATCATCCGGCTCGCGCGGAGGACGCGTGCCGAGGACGCGCTGGAGAAAAAGTGGCTCGCGCAGGTGGAGGCGAACCCGCGCGATTTGGGCGGCTATTTGCAACTGGTGGAATTTTACGATCGTGTCGGGAATCCCGAACAGGAGCGTGCGTGGCTGGAGAAGGTGACGGCGCTGGTGCCGGGAAATGCGGAGCACAGGCTGCGGCTGGCGCGATTGCTGACGCGGATGGATCAGCTCGACGCGGCGGCGGCGCAGTTTGACGCGGTGCTGTCCGCGCAGGCGAAAAACACCGATCTGGTCTTTGAGCGGGCACGGCTGGATTTGCGCCGCGAGGATGGGACGGCCGCGCGGCAGCGGATCGCCGCGATGCTCTCGGCGAACCGGGACGACGAACTGCTGCGCTCGCGGGCGCTGGGATTTTTCCAGGAACACCGGCTCGCGGATTCCGTGGAGGAACTCCTGCGGGCGGACGCGGAGAAGGAAGCGGATGACGCGGTGCTCGCGCTGGCGGAGTTCTATTTTTCGCAGCGGAGAAACGAGGAGGCGCGCGCGGTGCTGAAGCGTCTGCTCCGCGCGGGCGTTCCGCCTGAGGAGGAGGCGCGCCGCCGTTCGCTCGCGGCGGAGCATCTCAAGGGGCACGGCGAACTGACCGCCGCGGTCGCGGAAATGGAGGCGGCAGTGCGCCTGAAACCGGAATCGCGCGAGGCGCTGATGCAGTTGGGCGAGTTGCGCGCGGCGCTCGCGCAGCCGGCGGAGGCGAGGGCGGTGTATGAACGCGCCTACAAGGTGAGCCGGACCGCTGCGGAACGGATGGAGGTGGACGGGAAACTGTTCGAAAGCGTCCGATCCTCTGCGGCGCCCGCGGGCGAGGGACGCACGCAGGGGCAGTCCGCCGCCGCGCAGGTGGAGGGCTACATCCGCGATCTGATGCGCGAAGCCAACGACGCGAAATCCCCCTCAGGCTGGTTGCGCGTGGCGCGGTGGAAGGCGTGGAATGGCGACAAGGCGAGCGCGGTGACTTTTGCCGTGAAGGCCGCGGACATGGAGCCGAAGAATCCCGCAGCCCGCGAATTTCTCGCGCGGCACTCCGCGTCGAATGGCGAGACTGCGTATGCGATTGCGTACTTCCGCGAGCTGATCGGGCTGAATCCCCCGGGGCGCGACGGGTATTTGCGCGAGATTGCGCAGCTCGAAATGCAGCGCGGCGCCCAGGCGGAGGCGCTGGGGATTTTCGCGGACCTGGTGAAATCCAATCCCGGCAGCATGGATGCGCTGGCCGATCTTGGACTCGCGCAGGAACGCGCCGAAAAAGCCGAGGAGGCTGCGGAAACGTGGAGGCGTGTGCTCGCGGTCGCGCCTGCTGCACGTCGGCGCGAGGCGGCCTCGTCGCTGCTGCGGGTGCTGGAACGCACGGGCGGTCACGAGGAGGCAACGGCATTGCTCCTGCGCGGGGCGGATGAGGCGGCAGATGAGAGGACGCGTTTCGCGAGGCTCGATGAGCTGCTGATGTATTGCCAGCGGCACGGGCGGCTTCCGTGGGTGCGCGGCATTTTCGAGAAGCGGCGGAAGGCAAAGGCGGACGACTATGTGGCCGGCATCGCGCTCGGCCGGGCGCTCAAGCTCATGGGGAAAAAGGCCGCGGCATTCGAAATGTTTGCGGATGCGGCGCTCTCCACGCCGAATGACGCCGAGGTGCTGCCGGAGCTGGTGCGGGAGGCGGAGGAACTTCACCGGCTCGGGCTCGCCGTTCGCCTGCAGGAGCAGTTCGTGCGGACGGCGCGGATGGAGCATCCGGACGCGTGGATGCGCCTCGCGACATTGCAGGAAGGCAGCGGCGACCCCGATGCCACCGAGCGCACGTGGGCGCAGGCCGTCGCGAAGTTCCCGCGCGATGCGGATGTGCTCCGGCGCGCGGCGGATTTCCATGTGCAGTGGGGCGAACGCGGAACTGCAGCCGTGCTCCTCGGAAAACTCTGCGCGCTCGACGGGACGGATCTGCGCTCGGCGTATGAACTCGGTGAGTTGCAGTTTGCGTCCGGCCGGCTTGCGGAGGCGCGCGCCGCGTTCGAGAGCGTGATGAAGCTGACACAGCCCGTGACGCAGCCCGTGTATCCTTCGGAACGCGGCGGCGGACCGTGGAGCGATCGGAGTGCGCCCGTGAATTCCCGGGGGCTCGCGACCTCGGCGGGATCGATGCGCAGGCTTGAGAAGGGCGGGGGCCGTCTCGAAGGGGAGGCGCGGTTTCGCCTCGGTGCGCTGCGCCGCCTTGCAGAGATCGCGCAAAGGATGGGAGGCGCGGCCCTTGAGAAATGGATGGCCGACTGGACGCCGTCCCCCTCCGGCGAGACGGTGGAGACGCTGTGGGCGTTGTATTTTGCGGGTGCGCGCGATGCCGTGGTTTCGCTGGCGGAGCAAAATGCGGCGACCGGCACGGACCGCGATGTGCACCGTCAGGCATACCTGTGGATGGCATTCGAAAGCGGCCTGTATGCGCGTCTCGGTGTGTGGCTGAATGCGGACGGGCGCACGGGGGACGATATGGAGCTGTTCTCGCACGCGTTCGCCGAGGTGCTGCGGTCGCGCCCGGAAATGGTGTCGCCGGCGATGATGCAGGGACTCTTTCCGGAAGGCGCGCGTGCGCGCCTGTGGCCGTGCGCGCTGGAACTTGCGGGTGCGAAGCACACGCGCGAGGCAATCCTGCTCGGACGCCGCGTCCTGGAAAATGCGCCGCCGCAGCGGGCCGTGGTGGGGCGTGAAATGGCGCGCTGGCATCTCGCGCTCGGCGAGACGGACGAAGCGCGCTCCGTGCTCGCGGCGACAAGCGAGGGCGCTGGCGATTCGCTGGAAGCGCCGGTGTATGGCGCGCTGCGGGATCTCTATTTCCTGCTGCCCGCCGAGCAGCGTGCCGCATTCGTTCGCGAGCGGCTCCGCAAGACGGACGAGGGCACGGTGCACGGACTGAACACGCGGGCGCTGCTGTTCGCGCTCGAAGGCCGGAACGGCGAGGCGCGCTCCGCGATCTCGCGCCTTCTCGCGCGGCGGCCGATCGGCGCGGTGTTGCAGGAGGAGGGAAATTCCGCGCTTCGCGAATGGGGCTTTGCAAACGGGATCGCGACTCAGCTCATCGAGTGGAACCTCCCGGAGCTTGCGCACCATGTATTGGAAGTGGCGCTCGCCGACGGCGGGTTGCGCGGCCTTCAGGAGCAGCAGAAAGTCCGGCACGGTGCGCCGACCATCGAGTCCCTCGGCGAGGCATGGGGCGAGCGGCCGCATTTCCACGAGGCCATGCTGCGAGGGCGCGCGCAACGCGATGCATTCACATACCTCGGCGGAGGTCCGATCGGGCGGGGGTCAATGATCGCGGAGATGCAGGCGAAGTCGGACGAGGGTGAGTGGTCGCGATTTGCGGATGCGCTGGAATCGCTGGGCGGTGGCAAGCCGTACGCGGTGGCGATCTGGCGCATGGGATGGGAACAGGATCCCGAGAATCCCGCGACCCTGCGGAAGCTGGCAGATGCATCGCGACTGACCGGCGACGTGACGACCGCCGAGGAAGTGCGCCGGCGCTGCGTCGAGGATCGCATCAACCTGGGCAACGACACGACACCGCGGGAATTCGCGATCGAGCTCGCGGAATTGCTGGAGGCGCGCGGGGCGGTGGACGACGCGCTGGCGGTGATCGAAAAGGCCGTCGGATGGAATCCCGAGGAGATGCGACTGCTGA
Organism: uncultured Verrucomicrobiae bacterium; assembly: GCA_963769025.1. Taxonomy (GTDB): domain Bacteria; phylum Verrucomicrobiota; class Verrucomicrobiia; order Chthoniobacterales; family Chthoniobacteraceae; genus SXWH01. The sequence goes on along the minus strand of CAVYKI010000012.1, from coordinate 23,913 downwards.
TGCGTCAGGCGCTGCTCCTCGAAAGGGTGGGAAGGGGGGACGATGCAGCGGCGATTTGGAAACGGATGATCGGCATGGACGGCGGCACGGCGTATGCGCGCTTTGCGCTGGCGGGCTTGCTGGAGGAGCGCGGGAGATTCGAGGACGCCATCGAGGTGCGTACGCGTGCGGGTGCGTCGGGGGACACGGCGCTGCCGGCGCTCCTTTGCAAGAACGGCCAGACTGATGAGGCGTTGATCGCGCTCGAGCGGCTTACGGGCAGCAGCGCGGTCCAGGCGGCGATGGCGGTGGCCGAGGTCGTGGCGATGAAGGGCGACGGTGCGCTGGCGCGGGGCGCGCTCATTTCCGCGGCGTCGAAGACGGCCGAGCCGCGTGCGATGCTGCAGGTGCGTGCGAAGTTGCTCACGATCCCCGGCTTCCCACCGTCGCGCGCCTTTCTCGCGCGGATGCAGGATCGGATGCGCGACGGCGTCCGCCAGAATCCGGAGCTGGCGGGCGCGTATTTTGAATTTTTCGATCGCTATGCGGCGCGCCTCGGGATCGAGGAGGAATGGAAGGACGAGGTCGCTGCCGCGTGGGCGGGCGGGAAAGGGGATGCCGCTGCGGGAATGGTGATGCTCCGGCGTGTGGCTGCGCGCGGCGACGCGGATGCCGCACGTCTCACCTGCACGGCGCTGACGACTCGCGCGGACGTCTCGGATGCGTCGATGGAGGCCTTGCGTGTCCTTGTGGCGCAGACCGGTCGCCGGGATTTGCAGTTGCTCGTCGCCGAGGCGGCGGCGCGCCGCTCGTGGCCGGCGGCGGACGGGATGTTGGAATGGGTGCGCCTGCTGGCGGCGAGCGGATCGCGTGAGCGCGCGGCGGAGGTGCTCGCGCAGCATGCTTGGCTCGCGGGATTTTCCGGCGGAGCGGAAGCGCTGGGCCGTGCGTGGCTCGCGACCGGTGATACGGAGCAGGCCCGGGGTTATCTTTCGCGCGCGATGAAGGAGAATGTGCCGGTGCCGCCGCCATCCGTGCTGGCTGCGATGGCGCAGGTCCACGTCGCGGCGAATAATTTTCCCGCGGCGAGACTGCTGCTGCGGCGTGCGTTCTCGGAGCCGGTGTGTCACGAATACGCGGCGCTTGCGGCGTATCTCGATGCGGGCGGCGGGATGGCGCGGTGGAGCGAGGTTGCGGAGGAGTTCGGGCTCTCCGCGCGGGCGAGGCATGAGTTGCAGCTCGCGATTTTCGCGGTGCACGAAAGGCACGCCCGCGTGCGCGAGGCGCTGGCGCTGGTCGCGGCGGAGCCGTCGATCGTGAGCCCGGCGGGGATATCCGGCGCTGCGGCCGGTGCGGAGCCGCGGATTGATTGCGAACGGCTGCGGCGCATGGCGGTGAAGACGGGGGGATTTGACGAGGTCGCGAAAACGCTCGAATGGATGGCGGCATCGCGGAAGCCGGACGCGGAAGCGGAACTGGAAGCATTGCGCGGCGACCGGGCAGGGCGGCGTGGCGAAAGCGACGCTGCGGTGCTGCACTTGGAGCGCGCGGCCGGGTTGCGGCCGGGCTCGTGGGAATTCGCGCGGCGCGCGGCGGAGATGCGGCTCGGGCGCAATGAGCTGGCGAAGGCGAGGGCGGTGCTGGAGCCGTTTCTCTCCCGATCGCAGTCACCGGCGGAACGTGAGGCCGCGTTGGATTTGTGGGAAAAGACCGCCGATCCCGCGAGGCCGGGAAAGCCGGGAAGTTGACCTTGCCACCGGGCGGTTCCACTGGCATCGGTTTGTGGATGCGAATGTTCCTCTTTTCCTGGCTGCTCACGGCCGGCTGCCTCCAGGCGAAGCCGCTCCAATGGCCGTGGAACAGCCGTGCCAAGGAGCAGCAGCGGCTGAATGCGGCCACGGCCCCGAAGCCGAGTTCGCGGGAAGAGGAAATCCTGCGTGCGGATGAGACGAAGGCGTTCAACCTGAGTTCGGCGAAATTTGGCACCGCGGTCTCCATCACGGGGAAGAAGACATCGACGAGCGAATTTCAATTCGTGGACAAGACGCGCACGAAGAGCTTTGCGACCAAGGAGCTTTTTTCGAAGCCGGCCTGGGGCGCGGGTTCGACGTACGAGACGAAGACCGCGCAGACGAAGGAGTCATGGTTTTCGCGTTTCACCGCCTCGACCAAGGCGTTTGTGACCCGGGAGAGTTCCGATGCGAACAAGAACCTGCAGGGAGGCACGCTGCCCGGCTCGGAGAAGCAGTTCCTCCCGCGCGGCCGCAGGCAGGCTGAACTCGACGCGGATCGCGCCGAGGGTCGCGCGCCGAAGCTTCCGGTCGGTGACGACCGCGACGGTGGGCAAAGCTGGTCCGGCGACTTGAAGCCGCTGACGATCCAGGATGTGAAGGCGCTGCTGAACAAGAACTGAGGGGCATTCGATGGGGAGGAGTCCAGCCTTGCAGTCGGTCGCCGGGGGAATATCCAGGCGCGCTCTTTTCCAATGATGAAATCGCCCGAAGAACAGCTCGACATCCTGAAGCGCGGATCCGCGCAGATTATTTCCGATCAAGAATTGCTCGCGAAGCTGCGACTTGGGCGCCCTCTGAATGTGAAGCTCGGCGTGGATCCGACGGCACCCGATATTCATCTCGGCTTCACGGTCGGCCTTTCGAAGCTCCGGCAGTTCCAGGACCTCGGGCACCAGGCGATCCTCATCATCGGCGATTTCACGGCGATGATCGGCGACCCGTCCGGTCGCTCGAAGGCGCGCCCGCAGCTCACGCATGACGACGTGATGGCGAACGCGACGACGTTCAAGCAGCAGGCGTTCAAGATTCTCGACCCGTCGCGCACGCGCGTGGTGTTCAATGGCGAGTGGTTCGAGATGATGACGTTTGACTCGGTGATGAAGCTGAACGCGCGGGTGACGCTGCAGCAGATGCTCCAGCGCGAGGATTTCAAGAAACGCCTCGCCGACGGCGAGCCGGTGCACCTTCACGAGATCCAGTACCCGATCATGCAGGGCTGGGATTCGGTGATGATCAGGGCGGACGTGGAAATCGGTGGCACGGATCAGCTTTTCAACTGCCTCGTCGGACGTTCGCTCCAGCGCGAGGAAGGGCAGTGTGAGCAGGTCGTCTTTCTGCTGCCGCTGCTCGAGGGGCTGGATGGCGTGAACAAGATGTCCAAGAGCCTGGGCAATTACGTCGGCGTGGCGGAGGCGCCGGAGATGATGTTCGGAAAACTGATGAGCATCGGCGACACGCTCATGGCGCGTTACTACGAGCTGCTGCTCTGCGAGCCGGTGCCGGACATTCACCCGATGGAGGCGAAGAAGCAGCTCGCGACGCGGATCGTCGCACGATACCACAGCGAGGAGGCGGCACGGGCGGCACGCGAGGAATTTGAGACGCGCTTTTCAAAAAAGGATCTCGATCACGCCGACCTGCCGGCGCTGCCGCTCGCGGGCTTGCAGCCGGACATCATCAGCGTCGTCGTCGCCGCCTACGCGCAATGTTTCTCGATCACGAAATCGCGCGGCGACGCGCGCAGGCTGGTGGAGCAGGGGAGCATCCAGCTCCGCGGCGAGAAGGTGGGCGATGCGAAGGCGGCGCCCGCGTTCAACCACGGCGACGTGCTGAAGCTCGACAAGACGCGCGCGGTGCGGCTCGCGTAACGGCTACGCTTTCGCGGTGTAGCTGCGGGTCCGGCGGAGGCGGAACCAGTTGTTCAGCGTCTTGCGCAGCTTGTCGCGGAAGGAGAGGAGCTGTTCGTGGCGGCGCGCGCCCTTCACGATTTCGGAGAGGATGGCCCGGACGGTGAAATCCTGGGTCTCGAAAATCATGTGGCTCGTGCCGATGGCCGCCTCGTGGTGGGCGTCGCTCGCGGCGATCATCGGCAGGCCGCGGTTTTTGGCGAATGCGAGCGCCTTGTCGTTGTAGCTGTGGTGGGAAATCGCGGCGTTGAAGACCTCGATGGCGTCCACCTCCAGCGTCTCGAGCGTGGCCCCGCGGATGCCGGCGCGAAAGCGATCGTACGGATGTGCCGGGATTGCCAGCCCGCCCGCGGCCCGCACAGCGCGCGCGACTGCGGCGGCGGGTTCGCCTTTCATCTGCGGAAGCACGGTGCCGATGCAAAGGAGGTGACCCTCCGAGGTGGAGACTTCGACGCCGGGGATGACGAGGAATCCATCCACCGGCAACCCGTCTGTGCGCGCAAGACCATGGTCCACCATGTAGTGGTAGGCGTCGCAGGTGTTGTGATCCGTGATGGCGAAACCGTGCAGGCCTTTGCTCCGCGCGCTGGCGATCAACGCCTCCGGGCTGCTCACGCCATCGCCGGAGAACCACGAATGGCAATGGAGGTCGAGGTGGAGGGACACCCGCAGAAGATGGCTGCGAAGGGCCGCCGGATGCAAGTGGCGCGTGCATCGGCGTGAACCGGGATCCTTGCGTCGCACGGCGCGCATCCTTTATTCCGGGGAATGAGCATTGGTTTCAAAGAATGGACGTTGGTGTGCGACGCGCTCGGGAGCGGCATGCAAAGCATCATCATCCGCAAGGGCGGCATCGCCGAGGGACGCGCGGGCTTTCGTTTTCAGCATCCGGAATTCTTCCTTTTCCCGACGCTGTTCCACGAGCAGGTCGCGAAGCTGAAGCTGCCGCCGGGCACCCTTCTCCTGGCGCAGCGCGGTGATGGGCGGCACGAGATCACGCTCCGGGTGCGCGTGGAGTGGACCCGGGATGTGGCGGACCTTGAAATCGTGCGACAGCTCGCGGGGTTTCACATCTGGCAGGACTCGGAAATCGAGAAGCGCTTCCGTTACGAGGAGGAAAAGGGGAAGCCCGGCGTGAGCGTCGCGTTTGTGCGCGTGGAGAAATTGAGTGCCCCGTTTGTCTTCGCGGACTCGCCGAAATTCGGCGGCTGCCGGTCCTGGATTCCGCTCCCGGAGCTTCCTAGCGGTGTCATTTTCACCCCGGTGATGGACGATGCCGCACATCGCGCCCGCGAGGCGGAGATCCGGGCGGTGCTAGGGTAGGTCAGATCGAAGCGGTGCCCGTGCGGCACTTGGGGGCGCATCTGGGCCCCGAATGATCAGGAGACCCGTTGCTGACGCCTGCGACGCGCTCCGAGGAGTGCCGCGCCCGCGCAGAGCATCACCACTGTGGACGGCTCCGGCGTTGGCTCGACGATTACGTCGTCCACGAGCGTCGCCCAATCGTTGTTCCTCGCGCTGATCTTCAGCTCCGTCATCGCCCCTGTCACCGGGAGATTCGTGACCACCAGTTGGAACCACGGTGTCGATGGGGTGACCACATACATTTTCGATCCGGAGGCCGTCTCAGTCAGATAGGGATTTGAGAGGGAGATCAGCTGCCCGTTCCAACTGATGGAAAAGACGTTGTTGAAGTTCGCGGCATCCTGAATCGGGTTCGCGACCCAAAGGCTCACGTCGTAAGTCAGTATCGGTAGCGTGGAGGCCATCTGCGAGAGGCTCGCGCCGGCTCCGGTCGCATCTGTGTCCGAGGAGAATGCCGCGGCGATATTCGCCGAATGCGGTGCGAGCGCATACTGAACGGCGGTATCCACCCCAACGACGTTGTTAAAAATATCCGGGGCGGAGATGGTCCAAAAGGTCATCGGTGCTTCCCAGACTCCGCTGTTCTGGTTTGCCCCCAGCTCGAAATCGCCATTCACAATCGCACCTTCGACCCGCGCCGACGGCAAAATCCATGCGCATGCAAGGAGCGCAAGAACTGCTAGGGGGAATGTGGCTGACCCGTTCTTCAAGTTGTTAATCTTTATCGACCTCCCGGCATGTGTAAAGTGGAAATCCCGCCGGATTTCGGATGCTTCACCGCGTTTCCACGCCGGGGGTCGCGGTGGTCTTGTGCGGTTTTTCACTACGTCGTTGTGCCTTCAGAGGATGCACGGGCGCGAAATGCAGAAACGTCTTCAGTCCGGAGACGGTGAATGCGGAACCTGGCGCATTCCGGACGGCTCGGGCGGGAACGAAGTTTTTATCAGGCAGGTGCCGACCACCCGGCGCTCATTCAAAGGTCGCACGCGCGCACCGTCAGGCCGCGGTCGCGTGGGTGCAGGTCAGGTCCCGGGCGGGCTCGATCTTCCAGCGGGCGGCGATTTCGAGCAGTTCGTCGTTCAATGGCCAACGGTCGGGGAGCGGGTCGCCGGTGAAGCCCGGGTTGCCGCCCTTCAACTCCATGCAGCCCTTATTGTTGCCGACCTCGGCGATGCGCGCGATTTCGTCGGCGCTCAAGGTCACGTCCGGCAGCGCGGCGAGTTCCTCGATCTTTTGCTCGATGGTCTTCGGCGTGACGCCGTTCACCTGCGCGACTTCCTGGATGAGCGTGGGGATGACGCTCTTCACCGGCGACTGGCTGAGATTCCACGCGCAGGCGAGTTGCAGCATCGTGAGGCCGTGCTTTTCCGCGATGGGGCGGATGGCCTCGATTTTTGCGCTGCCCGCCTCGACCCAGCCTGCCGGGCGGAAGGTGCGATGGTCCCGCGTGCCGAAGGTATGCCCGGGCTTCACGTCGTCGTGGAAAAGGCCGCCGTAATCCACCACGCGGGTGATCAGGTCGATGTCGTGCTTGCGCGCCGCGGGGAGCGCCATGTTGCCGGGCCACGGCTCGAGCGGATTCAGGATGATCATCGCCCAGTCGAGCAGCGGCGCGAAGCGCTCGAAGCACAGCAGCAGGTCGAGCGTGAAGCCGTTCGCCGGCCCGGGCGCGACGCCGATCAGCTCGGTCATTTTCTCCTCCTGCATCCGCGCCATCGCCTTCCACACCTGGTCCTGCGAATAGCCGATGCTGTCGGGATTGTGCAGCATCAGGCAGTCGAAACGATCCGTCTTGCATCGTGCGAGCGCGCGCTCCGTGGCCATGCGCACGTACTCCGGAAAATCCCGCGGCTGGCGAAGGCGCGGATCGGTGAAGCGCGGGAAGCCCTTTTGCCCGTCGCGCGCGCCGCCGTAAAAGTCGTGTCCGATGATGCCCACGAGGCAGTAGCTGTCGCGCGGCACGCCGGCGAGCGACCGGCCCACCGCCTCGTCAGCGGCTCCGTTTCCGTACACGTCGGCGGTCATGAAAGTGCGGATGCCCTTGTCGTAGGCGTGGCGGATGCAGGCGTCGAAGCGCGCCTCGTCGATGGCTTCGCCGAAGTGCATGTATCGGCCGCCGTTCCAGGTGCCGTAGGCTGTGCGGGTGAGGTTCATAGATTGGAGGCGTTTCAATTAGTCGCGGGCGGCGATCACGCAAACCCTGAATTTGGCCGAATGTGTACCGCGTTTGTCCCTCTGCGGATTCGCGGCTCGCCGTTAAAGTCCCGCCAGCAGCTTCTCGTAGATCCCGCCGAAGCTCCCGCTGCTGAAAAGCACCACCACATCGCCCGGCTTTGCCACCTCGCGCAGGCGTTCCACGATCGCATCCGGCCCCGGCTCCGCGAATGCCGGCATCCCGCGCGCGGCGAGTTCGTGCGCCATTCCTTCTGGGTCGAGCGCCTCGCCGGAGCGGAACCGCTCGGGCCGGTCCACCGCGCTGATGAGCACGCCGTCCGCGTGCGCCACCGCCGCCATCAGCGCCTGCTGGATCGCCGACCGGCACATCGTGCTCGACCGCGGATCCACCGCCGCCCACACGCGCGCGCCGGGAAAGCGGAAGCGCAGCGCCTTGATCGTCTCGCGGATGTTCGTCGGGTGCTTGCCGAAGTCCTCGACGATCCGGATCCCGTTCCGTTCCCCGCGCAGCACCTGCCGCCGCCGCACGCCACGAAATCCGGCGAGCGCCTTCTGCATCGCCTCGTGCGCCACGCCGCAATGCTCCGCCGCCGCGATCGCCATCGCCGCATTGCGCACATAGATTTCGCCGACCATCGGCAGCGAAAACTCCGTGCCGAGCAGCGTGAAGTGCGAACCCGCAGGCTCGTGCCGCACCGCCGTCGCGCGCAATTTCGCCGAGGAGCCGAGGCCCACCGCCAGCTTCGCCTTCACCCGCGCCGGCTCCGCCACGTCGCAGGCGTTGCGATCGTCCGCGTTGAAAATGAGCAGTCCATTTGCCGGCAGCACGCGCATGAGCAGGCCGAACGCCTTCTTCACCGCCGAGAGATCCGGATAGATGTCGAGCTGGTCGAGTTCCACCGCATTCAGGATCGCGAGGTCCGGCAGGTAATGCGCGAACTTCGGCCCCTTGTCGAAAAACGCCGTGTCATACTCGTCGCCCTCGAGTACCACATACTTCGAATCGTGCAGGCTCGCGCCTTGGCCGAGATCCTCGGCGATGCCGCCGATCATGTAAGCCGGGTTCAGCCCGCCCGTGTTGAGGATGTGCGTGAGCATCGCCGCGGTCGTCGTCTTTCCGTGCGTGCCCGCCACGACGAGATTGCGCCGGCCGCGCAGAAAATAATGCCGCAGCGTCTCGGGAAGCGACTGGTAGCACAGCCGCCGGTTCAGCACTTCCTCGAGCTCCGCGTTGCCGCGCGAAATCGCATTTCCCACCACGACGAGATCCGTGTTCGCCGGAATGTTTTCGCCGCGATACCCCTCCAGGATCGGAATGCCGCGCGCCTTCAGGAAATCCGACATCGGCGGATACACCTTTTCGTCCGAGCCGGTGACCGCAAATCCTTGTTCGCGCATCGCCGCCGCCACGGCTCCCATCGCCGAGCCGCAGATTCCCAAAAAGTGGACGTGTCGGACGGCTGGATTCATCGGTTGGTCCGCGCACGCTAGCGACCCCGCCCGATGCGTGTCGAGTTCCGCCCGACCCGGCATCGCAAGATCGCCCTCGCGGGTGCCGCCGGCTTTTCTCCGGGCGAATCGGTCCGAGGCGCAGCGTCCGCCGGTCAGCTCCCGCGGAGGACGGCTTCGGGCTTCAATTCGTGCCAGCGGCGGATGATGTCCCAGGCGCGGTCCGAGGCGTCGGCGAAATCCTTTTCCGGCGCATACACCTGCACGATGACCTGCTGCGTGGGGGTGATGTTCAGGAAGGTGATGCTCTCGCGGACTTCGCCGGCGGTGGTCTTGTATTTGAAGACAAAGCGCTGGCTCTGCCATCCGTTGATGGGCAGCGGATTCGGCGTCTCGTGTTCGAGGACCACGGACTCGGCGATCTGCGGCAGGAGCTTGCGCGCGGCCTGCCGGTAGCGATCCGCGTTTTCATCGTCGAACTTCATCTCCACGCCGAACGACGACGGCCGCAGGCGCATCTCGGCGCCTTTGACTTTGACGAACCGGAACAGCGCGCCGTCCTCGTAGGGCAGCAGTTCGGTCTCGATGTTGAGCGTCACCGAATACTTCTTGCCGCCGTCGGCAAAGTACGGGCGGCGGATGGTGACGCCGTCGGATTCCGTGTTGACGTATTGGGGACTCAGATCGAGCGCCGGTGCGGAGAGCGCGCTGAAGGCGAGGAGCAGGCTGACGTGTATTTTCATGTGCAGGATTTCAGATGAGGGATTTCAATACCGGGCCCACGAGCCGCGGGTATAGACGACCGCGTTCAGGCCTCCGGGAGGTGAATTGGTCGAGAAGTTCGTGTCGTAGTTCCAGCGGCGGTACGGCGGGGAGAAGATGTTGCCGGTGTCCCACTTGCCGGTGAAGGAATTGCTCTCGAAGAGCTCGACCATCGAGCCGTAGTAGGTGCAGGAGTTGCCCGACCAGTCCTCGAGGAAGCGCGGGAAATTGTTCGCGCCGCCGGAGTAGCCGTATTGTGCGCCGGATGCGGGCTGGTAACCCGAGGGCATGAAGCCGGCCATGACGGCGGTGTTGAAGGTGGTGTTCGTCGCCTGGCGGTTGCTCAGCGAACTGGAGGAATTCCCGTCGCTCCATCCGTTCGAGAGGAACATCACGGCGTCGCCCATGACGGCAGACGGCTTCCGCGTGTAGCCGGGCACGGTCGGGCTGTCGGTGTTGTTCGGGTTGCCGGTGGAATTCGCGGGCACCTTCGTCGGGGCGTTCGCAGCGTTCGTGCCGGTGTTGTAGTCGCCTTGGATGTAGACGGGATTCTGGCTGGCGATGGTCAGGCCGCTATCCGGCAGGACGCCGCCGTTCTGGAGGCGGACGGTCTTGACGTTCGGGGAACCCGGGTTGGCGGGAATGGCAGGGGAACCGACAATGCCTTTTTTCGGGTCAGCAATCACGGCCGGAACGTACGGGGTGGCCGGGACGACCGGCGTATTATCCACGACATACAGCACGCCGTTGAAGCCACCGGATGTGCTCAGCGTGTTCAAGGTGGGCGTCAGTTTCGAAACGTCGATGTTGGCGACGTCCACGGACTTTCCTTCGCGCTGATCGTAAATCGTGGTCTTGCCCGTGAAGGCGGTCTGGACGGCGAGCAGTTGCGCAGGGGTGACCACCGTGCCGTTTTGCGGGATGACCGTCGCGGTCGTGCCGACGATGGAAACGACGAGGCCCGCCTTGTTGAACATTCGGCGCGAGGCGACCTCCGCGGGATCCGTGAAGCCGGCCACCGGCATTTCGATGATTTCCCTGTATCCGTCGTTATTCGGGTTCGCATCGAGGGTGTTGAAAACGGTGGTCAGGGAAACGCCCATCGGCTGGGCCGCCGGGACCTTGGTGACCTGATTGGCCTCGCCATTGGGATAGGTCGGCTTGATTTGCGCATTCGCCGACCACCCGCTCCACGCGCTCGCGTATGGCGGATCCTGCGTCGTCGAATAGTTGCCTGCGTACGATACGTTGCCGGTAAAGGTCAGCGTCCCCGAGGAGGAGGAACTTGCCCAGAGGCTCGAGTTCGTATGGACGAGCCCGCCGACGATCATCGTAGCGGGCCGGTAGAATTCCATGTTGTTCTGAAAGAAGAACATCATCTGGAAAATCGGCACCTCGACATACTGGAACCGGCGGCGGACACCGGCGCTCGCGAGGGCGCCGACCTGGCCGACCGAGTCCACCTTGGCGCTCACGAGGTAGCTGGAGGCATAGCCGCGCCATCCCGGATAGTCATTGAGGCTCACCGCGACACGGGTAGGGGGCTTCGTGAGGTCGGTCACCGGCGCACCGAACTCATCCGTGGCAGCGATTTTCAGCAGTCCGTTGTTTGCTGCGTTCTGATAGGAAATCCCCGGGAGCGTCGGGACCCGACGAGACTGGCATTCGCCGCGAGTGTGGATATTGCGCCATTGGCGATAAAGATGCGCCGCTTCCAGATGCCGTAGCCGTACTCCACCGCCGCCTCGGCGGCCTGCTGGGTGGAAGCGAAGTCCTTGGCGCGTCCGCCCATCCGGGTGGCGTCGGTGGTGGAGACGAACGTGACGCCAACGACCGCCGTCACGGCGACGACGGTGATCATGGCGGCGATGAGGGCGCTGCCGCGGTGCCGTCCCGACGGGCTGAATTTTGAACCCATCAGCGAGCCGGGCACGCCTGCTTCACGGTTTGGAACAAGTGCGGTATTCATAAGGTACGGGGGTGGTTATTGCTTGGGACGAAGTCGTGAGCCGAGCGAGGCGTTGAGACGCACGAAAGTGTTGAAATTGTTGGCCTGCTTGTCGGCCAGCCAGGTGCTGAATTCGGTGCTGCGCGCAAACAGGCTCGCGCGGACGATTCGATCCGAGCCGATCATGTCGATGGAGAACGGCGTCGTTTCACCGGGCATCATGCTGAATTGGTTCGAGAGCACCCGGTAGTTGGCGGGATTGGTCAGCACGGGCATCGGCTCGAAATTGCGGAAGTACCGGAACTCCGAGCGGTCTCCCACCGGCACCACGATGAACGCTTCCCGATGCACGAGCTTGGCCGTGCGGATCTCCGGCGGGGACCAGCTGATCGTCCTCCCCAAGCGCCGCGGTGAGGGTGATTGTGATCGGCTGTTGCTTGGTGACGCCGTTGATGGCGCCTGCGGTGACCGTGGAAACAAGCGCGCGCACTGCGCCGTTCGGATCGTCGATCAACACGGCGTCGCCCGCTGCCGGAATCGGCGGCGATGCATTCGCATCCGTGGACCGGGTGAGGGTGACGGTGACGGTGCTCGACGGGAGTCCGGTTCCTGAGGGGTTTGAAACGACGTAGGGATCGCCGAGGTAGCGATCGTAGTAGAGGCCCGAAGAAGGGGCGGCGCTGGAAGCGCCGGTCGTGGTGATGAGCACGGGCAGGCTGTTGGCCTGCTGGAGATTGTTCGAGAGCCGGTCGAGGACGCTCCGCAGACTGGTGTGCGAACGAACGATGGATGCGTTTTTTGCGTAAAGCATCGTGGTGCTGCGCAAAAATCCGTATGTGACGCCGGAGAGCGCAGCGGCGATGCCGAGATAAAGCGTCATCTCCATGAGCGAAGCGCCCAAAAGGCGGCGGCGGCGGAAGGAATTTTTCATGTCAGTCGTCGATGCTCCGCATGGTCGTCATGGAGATGGTTTGCGGCCGTTTCTGGTAGGTGTAGTCCAAGCGGAAGGTGACCTGGCGGATGTCCGCGTTGTCCGGGTTTGCCACGGCGGTGACCGTGCGCGTCATCACGCCGGTGGCGACGACCATCGTCCCGTTATCCTGGACGGCGATCTGGATGGCGTTGTCGAAACCGCCGTCGTCGTCCCACGCTCTGACCGTTTGCCGGCGTGAAGGCGAGGATTGCCGGTGTAGAGGCCTGTGTGAAAGTCACGGTGAGCGCGGTGTCGATGTTCCGCTGGACGGCGGCCCGCGCCCCGGTCCAGACCCTCGAAGCGGCGGCCATCCGGTTGGCAGTCAGCAGTGCGTGAGTCCCGGCGACGATGACCATCGCGAGCACCCCGGCCGCGACCATCACCTCAACGAGCAGGATGCCCGTGCGGCTGCGCAAGCGCCGCAGTCTTCCGAGCGCGCTCCGCCCGGCTGCCTCGTTTGGGCCGCTGGTCCCGCCTCTCTCGTTAAATGCCTGAGTCATGATAGTGGTTTCTATGGAAAATAGCATTCCCAGTGCCAGCAATGGTGCCGAAACTCAGGCGTTTCAGAGGAGGAGTGCTGTGGCTGCTTCCGGAGGGATCTCGACCATGTCCGTGGGCTCCGGAACCGGCATTCTCCGCGGCTGCACGGGTCCAATTTCCCAGAAGTTGGAACCGTGTGTTTCACGTTGACCCATCCATACCTTGTGTTAAAAGGAAGCGCCCGCTCCCAAATGCCACAACCCCATGTATTGCTCCAAGTGCGGTAGCCTGGAAGACAAAGTCATCGATTCGCGTCTCTCGAAAGACGGGCGGAGCATCCGCCGTCGCCGCGAATGCCTCCAGTGCGCGCAGCGGTTCACGACTTACGAGGAGGTGGAGCGCTCGGAGTTGCGCGTGGCAAAGCGTGACGGAAGGAGCGAGCCCTTTGACAAGGAGAAGCTGCTGGCCGGAATGTTGAAGGCGTGCGAGAAGCGCCCGGTCGGCGTCGAGGCGCTGGAGAAAGTCAGCGATGAGATCATGCACGATCTGCAGATGGAATTCCGCAGGGAAGTGCCGAGCCACGTCATCGGCGCGAAGGTGATGTCGGCGCTGCACGAGATCGACGAGGTCGCCTACGTCCGATATGCGAGCGTGTACCGGCACTTTCAGGACATCGGGGAATTCATCCACGAGATCCAAAAGCTGGAAAAGCAGCCGCGCAAGGGCAGCGGCCAGCCGGAGCTTTTCAAATGATCGCCTTCCGCGATGCGCTGCCGCTGATCGTGCTGCAGGACCGTCGCGCGATCGCCTTCGACCGCGAATGGCTCACGCGGGTGCTCTCGCTCGCCGCGCAGCGGGCCGGCCACGCGGACTGGTGGCTCGCGCCGCATGTCGCGGAAAGCGTGCATGCGTGGATGGAGTGCCTGAAAGATCGGACGACGATGCCCGTGGCTTCCTTCACCCGCGCCGTGCGCGAGGCGCTGAAGGCGATCGGCTACGCGGAGATCGGCGCGCATTTCGAGGCGTCGTCGCCTTTCGCGCGCATCTCGCTCGTGGAGATCGCGCAGCAGGCGGGCAACGGATTCGAGCTCGCGTTCTTCGCCGCGCTCGACGCTCGGCTGCGCGAGGTTTTCGCCGCGGGCGGGAGCTATTGCGAACTGCACAGCCTGGAGCCGTGCGTGAAGGTGCTCCGCCAGCGCAGGAACTGGAGCAGCGGATGTGACGAGTTGCGCGCGGAGATCGTCACCTTCGCGCGGAGCCATACGGCGCAGGCTCTCGGCGGGTCACGAACGCACTCAGCCCGCGAGCTTTTCCTCCACGTCACATGACCATCTTTGAGAAGATCGCCGCCGGCGAAATCCCGGCGAAAATCGTGCATGAGGCTGATAAGTTTATCGCTTTTCACGACATTCACGCGCAAGCTCCCGTCCATGTCCTCATCGTGCCGCGAAAATGCATCCCACGCCTCGCGGACGCGGCTCCTGAGCACGCCGAATTGCTCGGGGCCATGCTGCTGGCGACCCGTGAGATCGCCGCGAAACTGGGCGTGCTCGAAAGCGGATATCGCGTCGTCATCAACAACGGCCGCGACGCCGGGGAAAGTGTCCCGCACCTCCACCTTCATCTGCTCGCCGGCAGGGCGCTCGCATGGCCGCCCGGCTGACCTCACCGCGGCTGTCCTGCCTCCGTCCGGTGAGGGTGGTGAGTCGTGAGGGAGGCACCGGAAGAATCCATTTCGCCCCTGCGTGCCGGATTTCCAAGCTAAGTACATTTTCCCCAACAATGACTGCCGATCCCGCCCAACTCGTTCCGCTCGCCGCTGTGGTGATTGTTTATGCCGCGCGCATGGCTGAGGTGTTCACCAAGCGCGATGTGGTCTCCGGAAAGAAGACTGAGAATCTCACCTTCCGCCTGTTCATGCTCTGCGGGATTCTGATCGTGATCGGCGGAATCGCGGAATTCCTGCTCCGGCATTCCGTGCTGTGGTGGCCCACGTTTGTGATCGGCTTGGTCTGTTCGCTCGCGTCTTTCGCGATCCGCCGCGCGGCGATCCGGGCGTTGGGGAAATTCTGGAGCCTGCACGTCGAGATGCGCGAGGGGCATGAGTTCGTGACCAGCGGACCTTTCGCCTACGCGCGGCATCCCGTTTATTTCTCGATGATCCTCGAACTGCTCGGCATCGGGCTCATCCTGAATGCGTGGATCGCGCTCGCGGTCGTCTTCGCGATTTTTGTGCCGACAATGATCACCCGGGTGCGGATCGAGGAGCGCGCGCTGATTGAGAAATTCGGCGAGGCCTACTCGAAATATATCCAGCGCACCCCCGCGATCCTGCCTTTCGGAAGGAGGACGTCTTGAGCTCGGGCGAACCCCGCCGCCGGGTGGTGGTGACCGGCATGGGAGTCATCGCCCCGAACGGGAAAGACCTGGTGACATTTTGGGAGAGCATCCGCGACGGACGGAGCGCGACCGGCACCGCTGACGCGATTCGATGCAGCCCATCTCCCGAGCCGCGTGGCGGGGGAGGTGCGCGACTTTGATCTCGGAAAATATACGGATCCGAAAAAGGCGCGTCGCTTCGACCTTTCCATCCAGTATGGCCTTGCTGCCGCCAGGCTTGCGCTGAATGACGCGCGCGGAGACGTGGTGAGCCGCAACCCGGAGCGCATCGGGATCATCGAGGGAACCTCGGTCTCCGGCATGGAGTCGTCGTTCAAAGGGCAGACCGCATTCGAAACGCGCGGCTATCGCGGCATGAGCCCGTTTACGCTCATCAATGCGTACACCGGGGGCGGTGCGGGGGAGATCGCCCTGGAATTGGGCATCCGGGGGCACGCCGCGAGTTACAGTTCGGGCAGCGCGTCGGGGAACGACGTGATGGGTTACGCGGTGCGAATGATCCGGGACGATGAGGTGGACGTGATGGTCGCCGGGGGTGCCGAGGCACCGATCCTCGCACCGCTTTGGGGGGCGTTTTGCCTCATGAAAGTGATGTCCACGAGCAACGACACGCCAGCCACCGCCATGCGCCCTTTCGATGTGGCGCGGAATGGCTTTGTGCTCGGCGAGGGCGCGGCATTTCTCGTGCTCGAGGAACTCTCGCACGCGATGTCGCGCGGCGCGCGCATCTATGCGGAGGTGGGCGGGCATGGGCGTGCGTGTGAAGCGTACCACTCCGTCGCACCGCATCCGGAAGGCATCGGGATGCGCCGGGCGATCGAAAAATCGCTCAACGATGCCGGGATTCCGTCGTCGGAAGTGAATTACATCAATGCCCACGGCACCGCGACGGCTGCGAACGACACGGTGGAACTCCTCGCGATCCGGACCCATTTCGCAGCCCACACGAAACGTCTCGCCGTCAGTTCCACCAAGGGCGTGACGGGGCATCTGCTCGCGGCGGCCGGCGCGCTGGAGAGTGTCGTGACGGCGCTCGCGATTCATCATCAGATGATCCCGAAGACCACCAATCTGCTCGTGCCCGAGGCCGACTGCGGTCTGGATTTGGTTATCGGCGAATCGCGACCTTATCCGATTCAGGCCGCGTTGAATTTGAGTTCCGGCTTTGGCGGAAAGAATTCCTGTCTGGTGATGAAACGCTATCTGGGCGGCTCATGAGTTTCGCAGCGTACGTGCCGCTCGCCGCAGCGCTGCTGAACGCGCTCCTCGCATTTTTTGTCCTGCGCGCGGGAGTCCAGGCTTCCACTCGGGTCGCCTACCTCGTCTGGGGACTCGCCATCGCGATCTGGAACTTTGGCACCTTCCAGATGTTCCGGACCCACACCCACGAAGACGCGCTCGGATGGGCTCGGTTTCTCCAAATCGGCGTCATTTTCCTCCCGATCAGCCTGTTTCACCTCTGCCTTGAGATTTGCAACATCCAGCGCAAGCGGCTCGTGCTCCTGTCCTACGCCGCCGGCTTGCTGCTGACTGGCACGGTTTTCACGCGGTTCTTCGTCGCCGATGTCCGGGACGCCGGTTACGCGTGGTACAGCGTCGGAGGGGTCGCGTTCTGGATTTACGCGGCGATGTATCTGGTCCTCACCGTCTCGACCCTCATTTTCCTCTGGCGTGCGAAAGCGAAGGCCACGCGCTTTCGCCACGGGCAGATCCGCTCGCTGCTCTGGGCCACGGGTATCCTCATCGCCGGCGGCAACAACGACATCCTGCCGATTCTCGGCGTCTATTCATATCCCGTGGTGCACATCCCGATTTTCCCCATCGGCAGCCTGTGCGCGATTTTCTACGGCATCCTCGTCGGCTACAGCGTGTTGCAGCACCAATTGCTGGACATCCACGTCGGTCTCACCCGGTTCGCAGCCCATGCGATGCGCATGGCGTTTCTCTTCCTGATTGGGTTTGTCTTCATGCTAGTCATTTCGCTCCTGGCACCGGCAAATGCGATCAGCCCCGCTGCTTTTTGGGCATCGCTCGCGATGTTGCTCGCGAGCGGATTCGTGGCGTCGCGCTACATGCCGAAACTGCTCGGAGCGGGATCGGAATCCCTCGAGCGCCGCCTCCTCGGCGACCACTTCGAGTATCAGGACAAGGTCCGCGCCTTTATCGAGCGCTGCAGGTGGCATACGGAACTCGATGCCCTGCTCGCGGACCTCCACACCGTTCTCCTGAACACGCTCAATGTTCGCGGCTATGCGGTTGTTCTCCGGGATGAGACGAACCGGGCCTTCGCAGTCGCCCGGGCGCATCCGCCGGATATCCCGAGGCAGATCCCGGAATTAGGCAGCGACTCGGCGGTATTCCGCGCATTTTCGGCATCCGCAAGTGGCTACCTCGCGCTCGGGTCGGGCTACATCCAAAATAAAGACCCGCTCGAAATTGCCGCCCGGGCTGAACTCAAGGAGATCCCGGGCATCCTTGCCTTCCCATTTTTCGTGGATCAGCAGCCGTTGGGATTTCTCGTCATCGAAGACAAAGCCGGCGGTCGGTCGTTCACTCAAACCGATATCCAGCTTCTTTGTGAGCTTACGACAAATATAGCTCTTGTAATCAATCAGATTTCTCTTAAAAACCAGCTCCTTCAATCCAAAGAACTCGACCTACTCGGACGCATGTCGCAGGGGATGGCACACGACCTCAACAACCTCACCACACCCGTGTGGACTTTGCTCCAGCTCCTCAGCGAAGGAGTCCCGGCCGACACCCTGCGTTCCGACCTCGCCCCGGTGGCCATGCGCAACATCCAGACGATGCGCGAATACATCCGCGAGGCCCTTTTCTTTTCGGAAAATCTCCGACCCGATTTCCAGACCGGCCGCCTCGATGTGCTCGTGCAGGAAGTCGTCCAGATCGCCCGGCAAAACAAGCGCAAGGGCAAGGACATCGAATACTCGGTCCGCCTGTCCGGCGATATCGTGCTCGAGATGGATCGCGTCCTCATCGGGCGGCTGCTCAGCAATGTCATCTCCAACGCCGTGGATGCGTCCGAATCGCCCGGGCGGATCGAGATCGACGTCATCCGCCTGTTGAAAACCGACGCCGAGCGCGACTGGTTTCGCGTCCGCGTGACTGACCACGGCTCCGGCATCGCCCCGGAAAATCTGCAGCGCGTTTTCCAGCCCTACTTCACGACCAAAAAAACCGGTGACGACAACCGCGGTTTCGGCCTTGGCCTCGCGATCTGCAGGAAGATCGCGTCCCTCCACGGCGGCAGCCTCGTCGTTTCCAGCGAGGTCGGAAAGGGAACCATCGTGAACCTCGACCTCCCGAATTTCCAGTCCACGCCCAAGCTCCCGCAGGCTGCGGGCGTCGAAACGGTCCACGTCTGAAATGCACACCCTTCTCGTCATCACCCGCCAGGCGCCCTTCGCCGCAGTCATCGAGGCCTCGCTCGATCCCGGGGTTTACCGCGTCATCGCAAAGGAAGACCCGGCCAGTGCGGCCTCGCTCCTCGGGCGCGGCGCGGTGGACGCCATCATCCTCGATCTCGAGCACCCGGATGGCGTCGCCACCCGTGCGATCGTGGAAGTCCGCGCATTCGACCCGGACTGCCCCCTCATCGTTTTCGCCGGGCACGGCCCCCGGGGATGGGAGGAAGAGGCGTACCTTCTCGGCACGGCGCATGTGCTCGAGAAACCCGTGCGCGCCCGACTCCTCGTCTATCTCCTCGGGAAGGCGCTCGACGGGACGCCGCCATCCGGCGAAGCCGCGCCCGCCGGATCCGGCGCGCTGCCGGTGATGCCGGCCCCGGTTTACGCGCCGCGCCGCGGGCTCGATGAACTGCGCCGTTTCTCCTCCCTCCTCGTCCACAGCCTCGATGTCCGCGAACTCCTTTCCGACGCCGTCCAGCAGCTTCGCGAAGCGCTCTGCGTGAACCGCGTCGTCATTTTCCTGCGCAAGCCCAGCGCGCTGCCGACGGACGGCGCGCCCTCCTCCGATGACCACTGGCTGCGCCCCGCGCACATGACCGGCCACGACCCTGCCCTCGTCGAACATTTCCCACTGAGCCTCTCGACCGGAATGGGCCGGCATCTCGCGCAGCACGGCCGCATCCTCCGCGCCGACAGCGCCGAGGTCCGGGCAAATCGCGAGAATCAGCCGCGAATTCCAGACGCTCAGCAGCGCCGTGGCGCTCCCCATCAATGACCGCGAAGGCCTCGTCGGCGTGCTGCTGCTCGACGAGCGCATCACCGGCGGCGTCTTCTCCGACGAGGAACTCGCCCAGCTTTTCCACTGGCTCGAGGAACTCGGCGTCGCCATCCGCAACTGCCGTCGCCACGAACAGCTCGCCGCCACCCACGGCCTCGTCGACGACATCCTCGCGGGCCTCGGCAATGGCTGCATCGTCGTGGGCGCGAACTGCGGGGTGCTCCATGCCAACCCCGTCGCGCTCCGCCTCCTCATCCCCGAGCGCGCCACCGCGCGGCAGATCGATTTCGCGGAAATCCCGCAGCAGATCGGCAGCCTCATTTTCCAGGTCATCCAGAACGGCAGGGCCGCGCCGCCTTTCAAATGGGTCCCGCCCTCGCGCAGTGACTTGGCGTGCCGCGTCACCATCCTCCCGTTCACCGTCGGCAACAGCCAGCGTCCCAACGCCGCGCTCCTCGTCCTCGACGACATCACCGAGCACGAGCGCGCCGTCCTTCTGGAAATCGAGGCCGGCAAGCTGCGCCTCGTCCGGCAGATGGCGTGGCACCTCGCGCACGAAATCGGCAACGCCGTCACGCCCGTCTCCACGATGCAGCAGCTGCTCGAGATCGAGGGCGACGATGCCGAGGTCCGCAAGGAACTCAGCGGCGTGCTCGCCAGCAGCGTCCGCCGCATCACCCGCCTCACCCAGCAGATGACCTTCCTCAGCCGCGAGTGGGACGGAAAGCCCGGCGACGCGGTGAAACTCACCGACCTCATCGAGGGCGCCTACCAGGACGCCAGCAGCTACCAGCCTTCGAAGCAGAAAAGCGCGCTGAACATGAGCAAGGCCGCGTGGAAAATTTCCGGCGACACCAAGGCCCTCCGTCACGCGTTTTCCGAACTGCTTCTCAACGCCCTCCAGGCCAACCCGGAGAATCCGCTCATCACCATCCGCTTCGCGGAGGCCCCGAGCTCCGGCAGGCCTGGGATTGCCGTTGAGTTTCAGGACACCGGCCCGGGTTTCCCGCACGAAGTGGCCGACAGGATCGGCGAACCTTTCCACAGCACGCGCAGCGTCGGCCTCGGTCTCGGCCTCACGGTCTCCCGCAAGATCATCGAGAGCCACCGCGGCGTGATCGAGATCCCCCATCCCGACAAAGGCCCCGGCGTCGTCCGCGTCATCCTCCCGCTCCCCGAGGCTTCCGGCAACTGAGCGCGTCGCGTGAAAGTGCGGCGATTTGCAGCGCTCAGGAATTCACCCCCTTGTAATGGGCCTGCAGGCGGGTTTTCCTCCCTGCCGATGTCGCCCCGCACCCTCCTCCTCGCCGCCGTCCTTTGTCCCGTGCTCGCGTCTGCCGATGACGTGCCTGTGCTCCCCGGCGGCACGCCCGTGGCCGGGCATTCCACGCATGGCGATGCATTTGACGAAGGCCCGAGGCAGGCCGCCGTATTGCTGGGCGGGATGGGCGCGATCCGCTTTCCGATCACGACGCAGAGCGGCGACGCGCAGAAATTTTTCGACCAGGGCGTCGCGCAGCTCCACGGGTTTTGGTACGACGAGGCGGAGCGCTCGTTCCGCCAGGCGGCGAAACTCGATGACACCGCGCCGATGCCCTACTGGGGAATGGCGATGGCCAACGTCAACAACGCGAAGCGCGCGGCGGAGTTCATCAGGCAGGCCGTCACGCGCCGTGAAAAGGGAAGCCCGCGCGAACGCCTTTACATCGACGCTTACAGCGCGTGGCACACCGCGGCGAAAAAGGATGAGCCCGCGAAGAAGCCGGAGCCTGTCGGGAAAGATGCCGCCGCGAAGCAGCCTGAACCGGCGAAGCAGGCCGAACCCGCGAAGAAGGACGACCCCGCAAACAAGGCGCGTCGCACCGCGCTGGTGAAGGCGCTGGAGAAGATCGTATTCGAGTTTCCGGACGACATCGAGGCGAAGGCGTTCCTCATCTTTCACGTGTGGGACAACAGCCAGAAGCGAATCCCGCTGCCCAGCCACGCGGCCTCGACGCGCTCGCCCAGCAAGGTCCTCGCGAAGAACCCGATGCACCCCGTCGCACCACTACCTCATCCATCTCTGGAATAAGCGGACGGAGACAAGCGCGCGCTACCGCTGCGGCGCCGCGCTGCGGGCAATCGGCGCCGGCCATCGCCCACATGTGGCACATGTCGGGGCATACCTTTCCAATCTCCACCGCTACCCGGACGCCACCTGGCAGCAGGAAGCTTCCGCGCGCGTTGATCACGCCTACATGGCGGCGGCGCGCATCATGCCGGAGCAGATCCACAACTACGCCCACAACAACGATTGGCTGGTCAAAAACCTCACCTACGTCGGCCGCGTTCAGGAGGCGATCGATCTGGCCAAAAACATGATCGAGCTCCCACGCCTCGCGACGGGGCACAAGCTCGTCGGCAAGCCCGGCTACGTGGCGGAACGCGGCGGATTCGTGATGGGCCAGCGGCGCCTCCTCGATGCGCTGCTCGCATGGGAGCGGTGGGACGATCTGCTCGCACTCGACGGTGGCGCGTCCCTTCCCGTGAATGAGGACGCCACGGAGGAGACGAAGCGTCTCGTCGCAATGGGCATCGCCGCGTTTCAAAAGGACGACAAGGCGCGCGGCATGGCGAAGGTCGGGGCGATCCGCGGATTGCTCGCGAAGATCCGGCAGGAGCGCACCGCCAAGGGCGCGGAGGCCGAGGCTGCTGCGACGAAGGCGAAAAAGCCGGTTGCCGAAATTGCAAAGGCGATCGCCGACGCGCAGGCGTCCTTCGTGCCCAAGATGGCGCCCATGGAGAAGGCCATCGCCGAACTCGAACTTTACCGTGCGCTCGCCGAAGGCCGCACCGAAGACGCGCGCAAGCAGATCGCCGGCGTCACCATTCCGCAGAAGGTCCGTCTTTCGCGCCTGAACGAACTGGCCGGTGACAGTGCCAAGGCCCTGCCAGCTCGCGCGCGACGCCGCGAAGGACGGCGAGGGCCAGGTGCTCCCGCTCGCGAATCTGACCGACATCCTGTGGCGTGCGGGCAGCAAGGAGGCGATTGACACGTTCAACAAGCTCCGCCCGCTCTGCGCGCAGGCGAGTCGATCAGGCGGCCTTCACGCGCCTGCGTCCCGTCGCTGATGAGCTCAAGCTCGCCGCCGACTGGCGGCCGAAGCTCGATTTTCCCGCGGACAGCGGGAAGCGCCCGGACCTCGCGAGCCTCGGGCCGTTCCGCTGGCATCCATACCCCGCGCCGGACTGGAGCCTTCCCGATCACACCGGCGAGACGCGGCTCCTCAGCGAGTTCAAGGGCCGCCCGGTCGTCGTGCTCTTTTACCTCGGCAGCGGCTGCTCGCACTGCATCGAGCAGCTGAACACGTTCGGCCCGGTCGCGAAGGAATTCGCCGACGCGGGCATCGACCTCATCGCCATCGGCACCGAGCGGTCCGAGGAGCTGCACAAGACGTACACGCTCGCGAAGGAGGACGCGGGGTTCCCATTCCCGATCCTCGCGGACGAATCGCTTCGCGACCTTCAAGGCTTTCCGCGCCTTCGACGACTTCGAGGCGATGCCGCTCCACGGCACGTTCCTCATCGATGCGAACGGCCTCGTCCGCTGGCAGGACATTTCCTTCCAGCCGTTCACGCAGGCGAAGTGGCTGCTCACCGAATCCAAGCGCCTGCTCGCGCTGCCGCCCGACGCCACCGCAAAGGCCCTCTCCTCCACCCCCCCGAAACAAACCGCCCAACCATGAACCGCCGCACGTTCCTCGCCACCACCACCGCATTCGCAGCCAGCGCCGTCTTTTCCCGCGCGCAGGAAGCGAAGAAACGCCCGCATCTGAAGAAGGCCGTGAACCTCGGCATGGCCGGCGGCGTGAAGGGCAGCGTAGAATGACAAGTTTAAGGCGATCCGCGATGCGGGCTTCGACGGCATCGAGCTGAACCTCCCGGGCGAACTCACGACCGATCAGATCATCGAGGCCAAAGCCGCGAGCGGACTCGCAGTCGCGGGCATCATCTGCACGCCGCACTGGAGCAATCCGCTCAGTTCACCCGATCCGGCGAAGCGCGAGCGCACCGTGAACGGGCTCAACTTCGCGCTCAAGCAGGGCGGCGAAATCGGCTGCGACCGCGTGCTGCTCGTCCCTGGCACCGTCGAGAAGGACGTGACCTACGAGCAGTGCTGGGTGACTCCATCGAGGGCATCAGGCGCTGCATCGAGACCGCGGAGAAAAGCAAATGCGCCATCGCGGTGGAGAATGTGTGGAACCGTTTCATCAACGAGCCCGTCGCCGCAAAGCGCTTCCTCGAGGAGATCAACAGCCCGTGGGTCGGCTGGCATTTCGATGTCGGCAACTGCGTCACCTTCGGCTGGCCCGAGCACTGGGTCCGCACGCTTGGGAAAAAGCACGTCATCAATCTTCATATCAAGGAATACAGCCGGAAGCTGCGCGACGAAAAGGGCCCGGGCGCGGGCTTCGGCGTCGAGCTCATGGAAGGCGA
>CAVYKI010000011.1:0-27667 GCA_963769025.1 uncultured Verrucomicrobiae bacterium | reverse complement strand
TGGAATGGCAACCGCGGCGGCGACACGGATCTGGGTGACCCCGTGTATACCGTCGCGCACGGCGTCGTGGTGTTCGCGCAGAATTTCGGGCACGGCTGGGGCAATGTGGTCATCGTGCGGCACGCGTACGAGGAAGGTGGCCGGCAGAGACTGGTGGATTCGCTTTACGGCCATCTCGACAGGATTCTCGTGCGTTACGGCCAGCAGCTCCGGCGCGGGCAGCAGGTCGGCACCATCGGGACTGCGGGCGGACGCTACGAGGCGCACCTCCATCTGGAGATGCGGAAGGACATCCGAGTGGGAATGGCACGGCATCAGTTTGCCCAGGACGACAGCATCTATTGGAGCCCGGTGGAGTTCATCAATGCCCACCGGCGTCTGAAGCCCTCGACTACCGTCGCGGCAGTGCCGCTGAATACTTTCGTGGCGTACAACGAAACGGTGGGAGGCGGGTCGGTGGGGCAGGCGTTTCGTCTCCCCACGCGATCCGGTGCCGCGAGGAATCCCGCGGGTTGGACGCCGGACCGTTTCGAGGATCTGCGGAAACCCGGGACGCGGCGTTAGGCGAGGCGCAAGGCTGCGAGCACTTCGATTTCCGCCGTCTGCGGGAACATGTCGAGAGGCGTCACGGATTCGAGCCGGTAGGTGGAACGCAATTCGCCGAGGTCCCGTGCGAGCGTCGCGGGATTGCAGGACACGTAGAGGATTTCGGCCGGGCGTGCCGCGGCGAGGAGACCGGCCACGCGCGGGGAAAGTCCGGTCGCGGGCGGATCGAGAATCACGGAGGTTTTGTCCATCGCATGGGCGGTGAGCACTTCCGAGATGAGGACCGCCACGTCCCCCAGCAGGTGGCGTTCGTTCGCGGCTGCGCCGCTGCGGGCGCGGCCGACGGCATGTTCGTTCTCCTCGATGCCGATGACTTCCGTGAAGAGAGGCGCGAGCCGGTTCGAGAAGAAGCCGGCGCCGGCATAGGCATCGATGAGCAATGCCTGACCGCGGAGGAGCGAGCGCTCGACGAGCGCGAGCAGTTCATCCGCGACGGAGTCGTTGGTCTGCTTGAAGAAGTTTTCCCCGGTACCCCCAAACAGCGTGTAGTCGCCGTCACGAACCCCCGAACGGAGCATTCGCTGCAGCGCTTCGTTCACGGCGGGCTTCGCAATCTCACAATGCGTGATCGGGACGAGTTCGTGCGAGCGGTGTGCGTAAAAGCCAGGTCGGCCGTCCTGCACATGCACGCGGATGCGGTTCCGGTATGCGTATGGCAGCGGGGCCGGTACGATGGGGCGCATGGGGACCTCGTCGAATTTCCCGACGCGGCGGAGCGTCTGCTCGACCTGCCGTTGCTTCAATTCCAGCTGCCGCGGATACGCGATGTGCTGGTAGGCGCACCCTCCGCAACGCGTGAAGTACTCACATTCCGGCCGGACGCGATCCGGCGAAGGCGTGACGATTTCGGCCACGCTCGCCTCGCAGAACTTCTTGCGGTCCCGCGCGACCCTCACGCGGACGGTGTCGCCCGGCGCGGTGAACGGGACGAAGTACACCTTTCCCTCGTGCCTCGCCACGCCTGCGCCTCCAAACGCGACATCAGTAATTTGCAATTCGACAGGCTCAGGCATCAGGCAGCGACAGGGTGAAAAAGCTGAAGGCTTCCGCCTTTGGGGACGGAAGCCTCCATGGGAAAGTGCGATCCGGTGTCAGTTACGATCCGAGGTGGTCGTATACCGTTTCCGTGTCTGGAAGCCAAACTCGGGCGGGAATTCCTCGTAGCCTCCGTTGACCCACGGGATGTTCGAGCGGAGGATCGGCCGGTAGGATCGGCGGTTGAGGGGGAATGGAAAGGTGACGAATTCGTAGATGCCCGTGCCCGTGCGGACGACCCACCGGCTGACGCCCTTGATGAAGCCGTAGGTGGCCCCCGCGGAATTTCCTTCGAGTTCGTTTACGCGCTGCATGGTCATCCCGATTTCAGACGATGAGTAAAGCATGTTCGCCCATGCGCGGCCGAGCTTCCTGGTGGAGTTGTAATCGTTCATCGGCGGGTCCTGGATGTCAGCGAGGGCCGGACCGGCGAGGAGTGCGACGGCGAGGGTGAGGAGGAGGCGTTTCATCGGTGAGGGGTTTCAACCAGTTCCGGCGGCGCATTGCAAACGCCTTTTTGTTCAAAACCAGTGTTTGATGGATTCCCAGAGGAGCTGGAGTTTCGGGATGAGGTAGGCCCCGAAGTAGATCCAGACCGCGAGGTATGCCCACGCGATGATTCCCAGCGCATAGCCGATGAGGACCATCACGCCATCGCGGCACAGCATGCCCACGATCAGGAAAATAATCGACAGCGCGGGGGGGCCGTTGGTCAGCGGGATTGGCAGCGGCAGTGCGAGAAAAAGGCCGCCGGACACGATGCCGAGGCCGAAGATGCTCGTCATGACCGGCCCCTTGATGAGGAATTGCAGGCGCGGCTTCATGTGACGTTCGAGGCGCTCCATGAAGCGCGCGATGAACGGGATCATTTTTTGAAGCGTCGTGAAGGGAACCTTTTTCCGCAGGATGAACCCCGGAAGCTTCGGCCTGCGTCGCAGCGTGAACGCCATGCCGATGAGCATGATGGCGATCCCGAACGGAACGGACAGGCCGGGGATATTGGGGATCGGAAAGGGCGCTGCGAGGAAGAGCACCAGGAGCGCATAGCCACGGTCCTTCAGATGGGCCTCGATTTGCGCAAGTGACATCGGCTCCCCCTGCGCGACATCCAGGAGCGAACGGAGGTCCGCGCTGATCGGATCAATCACCTCCTCAGCCGGCGTGGGATGCTTGATTTCCGGCTTCTCCTTCATGCCTGCTGGGAATCATCCGCGATCGTATGGTGCGTCCGGCTCCACCACGCGCCGAGCGAGAAAAGCACCGCGCCCAGCACCCAGGGCAGGCCGTGCACCAGCCAGCTCACGCTTGCGGGCGCGAGCTTGAGCAGATTGTCCACCTCGATTCCGGACATCCCGGAGGTCGCCGGCATTCCCAGCCAGCGGAGCACTTGCGGATCCTTGAAAATGATCTCCCCCGCTACATGGCCGAGCACGCCGCCGCCCAGCCAGATGACCCACCGGTAGTTGCTCATCAGGCGGGCGATCAGCGCGCTGCCGAAAACCACCAGCGGGATGGAAAGCAGCAGGCCGAATATCACCAGGCCCATCTCGCCGTGCGGAGAGGCGCTGCCCTCCTTGGCGATTCCGGCGATGGCGATCACGTTGTCGAGGCTCATGATCATGTCTGCGACGATGATGACGTATATCGCATTCCAGAGCGAACGGGCTGCATGGCGTTTTGCGTGCTCGGGATGCGCCGCGGCCTCGAGCGCCGCTTCCTGAGGGCGGACGAGTTTCCAGGCCACCCAGAGCAGCGCCACCCCGGCGACGAGTTGGATGACCGGTATCGCCGTCAGCCACGTGATGCAGAAAACGAACAGCACCCGCAGCCCCACCGCGCCGCCCGCGCCAAAGATCCGCCCCCAGAACCGCTGCCTCGTCGGCAGAGCGCGCGTGGCCAGGGCGATGACGAGCGCATTGTCGCCGGCCAGCACGAGGTCCGTGAGGATGATCTGCGCGAGTTTTGTCAGCGTCTCAGCTTCGGGAAAATTCATGAATGATGGTTGCGGCACGGGCCGGCGATGGCAGGAAACGCGCCGGGGCCCAGGCGCGGCGCCAGCCGATTGCGCGCGGACGTTTCCGCACGTGGGCGCGGAAAGCAAGTGCCGTGGACCGGGCGCCGCACGCTTCCGGGCCGCCTATTCGAAATCGTAAATGACCGCCCGTGCGCAGCACGGCTTGAACACCTTCTCCACGAAATCGATGTGCAGCGGATGCACCTGGTAGTCGTCCTGCTGCTGCTTCGTCTCGAAAATCAGATTCAGCGCGACCTGATAGCTCTGGTCCACCACCGCGCGAGGGCTCGTCACCATCCTGCCGACGTGGAAGCTGACCACGCCCGGGATCGGGCGCAGGTATTTCTCCGCACCGGCGAGCAGCTCGGCGGGTGCGTTGGGGTTTTCGGGTTTGGTCCAAAAGATGACGACGTGACTGAACATAAGGGGATGGTGCTTAGGGCCGCGAAGGGCCGCATGGCAAGCAGGCTCTCACCCCGCGATCGGATCGCGCGTCAGGGTTCCATTGACCGTCCGCAAAATCCCGGTGGGGTTTTCATTCCGGAGCGCCTCGGGCAGGCCGGCCGCGGGGAATCCCTGCCAGCAGAGCGGCCGCGCCCAGCGCGCGATGGCCGCGGTGCCGACGCTCGTGAAACGCGAATCCGTCGTCGCCGGGTAGGGGCCGCCGTGCTGCATCGCCGGGCACACCTCGACGCCGGGCGAGTAGCCGTTCAGCAGGACGCGGCCCGCCTTGCGTTCGAGGATGCGGACAAGGTCGTTGAAATCGCCAAGGTCCGTGCCGTCGGCATGCAGCGTCGCGCTGAGCTGGCCGGGCAGCGCGTGCGCGGCGGCGATGAGCTCCGTGACGGTCCGCGCGGCGACAAGCAGCGTGTACGGCCCGAAGACCTCCTCGCGCAGTTCGCGGTGGAGGAGAAAGGTCTCCGCGTCCGTCGCAAACGCGACCGGCTCGGCCTGCGTCTTCGTCTTGTCCGCATCGGTGGCGGATTCCGCGACCGGGAGCACGCCGGGCACATTTTGCACGCGCTCCACGCCGGCGTGGAAGGCGTCGCAGATCCCGCGGTGAAGCATCGTGCCGGGGACCGTGCCGCGCACCTGCTTGCGGAATTCCTCGATGAATGCGTCGAAGTCCGGCCCGCCGAGCGCGAACACGATTCCGGGCTTGGTGCAGAACTGGCCGACGCCGATGGTGAACGCCGCCTTCAGTCCCGCCGCGATCGCCGCGCCCCGGTTCTTCAGCGCGCCGGGCAGGATGAAAAGCGGGTTCGTGCTGCCCATCTCGGCAAACACGGGAATGGGATCCACGCGCGCCGCGGCGGCGTCGAAGAGCGCGCGGCCTGCGCGTTCCGAGCCCGTGAAGCCGAGCGCCCGCGTGAGCGGATGCCGGACGAGTTCCTGCGCGACCTCCGCGCCGGTGCCGTGCAGCAGCGAAAATGTGCCATGCGGCACCTTGCAGGTTTCCACCGCGCGATAAATGGCGCGCGCGACCAGCTCCGAGGTCCCGGGATGCGCCGGGTGCGCCTTCACGATCACCGGGCAGCCCGCGGCGAGCGCCGAGGCCACGTCACCGCCCGCGGTGGAAAACGCGAGGGGAAAATTGCTCGCCCCGAGCACCACGACCGGGCCCAGCGGCACGAGCATCCGGCGGAGATCGGGGCGGGGGAGCGGCTGGCGTTCCGGCAGCGCGGTGTCGATCCGCGCATCCACCCACGAGCCTTCGCGGATGAGCGTCGCGAACGTCCTGAACTGCCCGCACGCCCGCCCGCGCTCGCCCGTGAAGCGCTCCAGCGGAAGTCCGGATTCGACATGCGCGCGCTGGAGCAGATCGTCGCCGAGCGCCATGATCTCCGCCGCGATGGCATCGAGGAAATCCGCGCGCGCCGCCGCGGGCATCCGCCCGAAAATGCCGAACGCATCCTCCGCCTGCCGCAGCGCGAGGTCCACATCGGCTCCGCTCGCCTCGTGGAATTCCGGTTCCAGCCGCGCCCCGTCCAGCGGCGAGACGGCGTGGAAAGTCTTCACATTGGCGGGCGCGGCTTTGCCGGCGATCAGGGAACGTCCTTCGAGTTGCATCAACGCCGAATGACGGATGCCGGCGCCGAACGCAACGCAGAACCGAAGGGCAGCACTCCCGGCGCGAGGTCTGGACTGCGCCACTTCCTGCCGCGTTGTCGCGGGCGTGCCTGGGCGGGTGTCGCGGGGAATGCGGCCGCCCGGCGTCCCGGGGGTGCCGGGTGCGCGGACCGGGGTGTCCACTCCGCGGGCCGGGGTGTCCCATGGGACTGCGGGGGTGCCCATTTGCCGGGCCGGGGCGCCTCCCCGGCCCTCGGAATGAGCACTCCGCCCGGCCCATGGAGGACCCCGGCGGCGGGACTGGCGTCCATGGCTCCGCGATGGGACACCCCGCGCCGCCGGATGGCCACCCCGGGAACGCGAGTGGGCACCCCGGGACGGGGAATGGGCACCCCGGCGCGGGCGGGGGCGGCAATGGGACCGCGAAAACGGCCATTTTCGGCCCGAAACCGCAACCCGAGCGGCAAAGGCGGCTTCCCGGCATGGGGAAACAGGCGGTTTTTGCAAGGAAGGCGTTCGCTCCGGGAGCCGGGAAGGACGTCCGTGCCGTCCGCACGGACCCCGGGCAGCGGGGCAGGAGCCGGGGAGACGGGAAGAGGCGCAGGAGACCGGGGACGGAGGGAGGAAACAGGGCTCCGCGGACAGGGGGAATGGGGGATTTTTCCGTCGTTCCGTCCGCCTACGGATGCGGCCCTGAAATGCAGGAAGGCACCTCACCCACGGGCGACGCCCGCGTTTAAGGTGCCTGCCAGGTGCCCGGAGGCGACGGATTCCGCCGAAAGGCTACTTGTTGGTCTTGGTGTTCCTCACGCCATTGGTGGTGACGCCTCCGCCTGCGTCGGGATTCACCGGCTTGGCCATGGGTTCGCCGGGCGTGGGGATATCCCGCGTGGTCTTGGTATTCCGCACGTCGGTGGCGAAGCCGGCGGCAATCAGCGAGAGGGACAGGGCAGTGGTTTGGAGGAGCAGTTTCATGGGTTTTTTGGGGTTGATGGTGGGGTTCTTGTTGATGTCGCGGGGTTTCCATCGACGGAAACAAAATCGCCCCTCGTCCATTCACGGATGTAGGAAAGCGGAGGCCGTCCACCCGGTCGGCGGAGCGGGATTTGGGGCACCCAAAAAGGATGAAAATAAAGGCGACCACCGGACGGGCCCGCCCCGATTACCACCGCGGCGCATCAGCGCTTCAAAACCCAAAACACAACACCAACGCAAAACCACCAATGAAAACCACCCTCACCCTCCTCGCCGTCGCAGCATTTGCGGGCACCGCTTTTGCGGGCACGCGCACGGTTGAAAGCAAAACGACCGTCGTCGCCGAGACGGAGTGCTTCCGCGCCGGCGAACTCCAGCTGGACATGTTCGGCCAGTACAATGACGGCAATTCCAACGACCATGCCGGTCCCATCCGCGACCACGGCTGGGGCGGCGGCATCGGCCTGAACTACTTCTTCACCCGCAACCTCGGCCTCGGTGCCGACGCTGCGTGGCTGTCGGCCAGCCAGGCTCCCTACTCGGGAACCACGGGCCGGACGACCATCCATAACTTCAGCGCGAGCCTCATCTATCGCTTCCCCATCGACAGCATCTGCACCGCCCCGTACGTCTTCGTCGGCGGCGGCGTCGCGGCGGAAGGCGACCAATGGGCCGTCGGCCATGCCGGCGTCGGCATCGAACACCGGGTCGTCCCGAACAAGGTCGGCATCTTCTCGGATGTGCGCTGGAACTATTACGGCGAGCGTTTCGGCCGCGGCGACATCAACAACTTCGCCGTTCGCGCCGGTGTCCGGATCGTCTTCTAGGCGAAACTGACAGCAGCGTTCCTTTCAACGGGTGCCGCGTTCCTCCGGGGGCGCGGCACTCCTGCTTTTCCGGGCCATGCGCGCCTGCGCTAGCATTTCCCGGCCAGGGAGCGCTCGATGAGGGCGGTGATTTCCGACAGCTTGTAGGGCTTCACGAGGGTTTCCGCCACGCCGAGTTCCGCGAGCATTTGCTCGCGCCCGGAACCGACCTCGCCGGTGACGGCGACCACGCGGATATCGGCGGTCGCGGGATCGGCCCTGAGGAGCCGTAGCACCTGCTCGCCGTTCATGTCCGGGAGATTCAAATCGAGGAGAATCAACGCGGGGCGGTGCTCGCGCGCGAGGTCGATGCCGATGCTGCCCTGGACGGCCTGGAGCAGTTTCACGTCCTTGCGGGTGCTGAGGAAGCGATCGAGCAGGAAGTAGTTCGCCACGTCATCCTCGATGTAGAGGATTTTCCGGACTTCCATCGCCGGCTTGGCCGGCGGGCTGAGGGGTGCGAGCGGGGCGGACTTGGTGGCCGGCGGCGGGTCTTCCGGCGCTTCCACTGCGGGGACTTCGACCCAGAAGGTGCTGCCCACGCCGACGTTGCTGGTGACGCCGATGCGTCCGCCGAGCCCGGTGATGAGGCGCTGGCAGAGCGCGAGGCCGAGCCCCGTGCCGCCCTCGATCCCGCCTTCGCGGGTGCCCAGCCGCTCGAACGGCACGAAGAGGCGCGTGAGCTTTTCCTGCGGAATGCCGATGCCCGTGTCGGTGACGCTGATGCGCCACGTGGAGTCATTCGCCCGCGACACGGCGAGGGTGATGCTCCCGCCCTCCTGGTTGAACTTCACGCCGTTGGAAATGAGGTTCATCAGCAACTGCTTCAGGCGCTCGCGGTCGGTGGAGGCGAATTGCGAGCCGCCGGGCCCCTCCGCGATGCTGACCGTCACCTTGCGTTTCGCCGCCATGGAAGTCGAAAACGTGACGACCTCCCGGAGCATCTCCTGGACATCCACCGATTCCAGCTGGAACTGCACGCGCCCGGCGTCGAGGCGCGCGATGTCGAGGACTTCGTTGATGAGGTCGAGCAGGTTCCGCCCCGCCCGGGAAATGTGGGAGATGCTCTCGTTCTGCTTCTCGGTGTGCTCCTCCATTTCCAGCAGCTGGGTGAAGCCGAGAATCGCATTCAGCGGCGTGCGCAGTTCGTGGCTCATCCGCGAGAGGAATTCGCTCTTCGCGCGGTTCGCCGCTTCCGCATCCGCGCGCGCCTTCCGGATGCTTTCCTCCGCGTGGTTCCGGTCAATGGCGGCCGTGAGGACATTCGCGATGGACTGCACGAAGCTCACATCGTCGTTCGAGTACGTCCTCCGGCGGAGCGAGAAGGAGGCCAGAACGCCGAGGGGATGCTCTCCGGTCTTGATGCACGCCGTGATGGCGCTCTTCGCGCCGGCAGCCTTGGCTTCGGCCCCGAGCTGGAATCGCGTCTCCGTGGTGAGATCGTTTGAAACGACCGGTTCGCCGGTCTGAATCGTGTATCCGCTCATGGACTGGTTGCCGCCGAAGACCGGGGCCCGGGCTTCCCCGGTGTCGGCCCATCCGATCTGGGCGAGCACTTTGAAGAGCAGGGCGTGCTCGTCGTAGTGGAGCACCGAAGTGCAGTCGCACGGCAGCATCTCGTGTACGATCTTCGCCGCATCGCTCATCAGGTCCCCGAGCGACTGTCCGGCGAGCGCCTGCTGGCCGAGCCTCGAGACGGCGGCCTGCCGGAGGGCACCGTTCCTCAATTCGACGTTTGCCTTGGCGAGTTCCGCCGTCCGCTCCGTCACCCGTTGGTCGAGACGTTCGTTGGCCATCAGGATCGCCCGCTGCGCCCGCCGCTCCTTCGTCACGTTCTTAAGGAACCCCACCATCCGGCCGAGCTGCCCCTGCCGGTCCAGGAAGAAGCAGCCATTTGCGTGAATGGCGATCTCCCCGCCATCCTTGCGCTGCGCGCGGAAGGTGTGATCCAAGGGATCGCGTGTCAGCAAGGCCACTTCGGTCCGCTTATCGAATGACTCCAGATCCTCGGGATGGACCGCCTTGCGCAGCCGCTCCATGCCGCCGTTCATTTCATCGACGGAAAAGCCGAGGAGCTTCTCGATCTCGCCCCCGTATGCGATTTCGCCGGAGAGCGTATCCCAGTCAAAGACGACCTGTCCGCTCGCGCGAACGGCTGCGTCATAGCGGTTCGCCCATTCGATCTGCTCGAGCTCCTTCTGTTTGCGATCCGAGATGTCCCGGCAGATCGTCGAGATGAACTCCACCTCGCCGTGTTTGCCGACGTGCGCGAGCACCGCCTGCAGCACCGGGAATTCGCGGCCCGAGGTCGAAACGAGCGCCGTCTCGCCCGACCATGAGCCTTCCTCCAGCGCGCATGGGAAGCCTTCCTGCACCAGGATCTCGTACGCCCATTCCGGATGCAGGCCGCGGAGCGTGTGTCCCGAGATTTCCACCTCCTGCGGCAGATCGAGCAGCTTCCGCCCCGCGGCATTCAGGTAGAGGAGTTTCCCGTTCCGATCCGTCATCGCCACGACATCGGTCGTCGCCTCGAAGATCCGGGCAAAGCGTGACATCGGCACGTCTGCATACTGCTCGGTGAGCGAGCCGCTGATGGGGCTGACAATGGGCATGAAGACTATTCGGGCAGTGGACGTCCTTTTGTCCCTGAAGCAAGCCAGATGAGTGCCACTCCGGGGAGATTCTCAGGGCGAAGCGCCGCCGCCAACACCGGCAGTTCACCGCGGCTCACATTTCGCATCGCCCGGCAACGCAGCCGCATTAGCCTCGGCATCCGCATGAGCGCCTTTGAGGACAATCTCCGCGACTGGATGGCAGCCGACCTCGGCGACATCGCCGGGACTTTCATGCCCTTCGGAAAATACGGCCCGGAGCATTACCCGCCGCACGGCGTGCCGCTTTTCGATCTCCCCGTCGAATACCTCTGCTGGTTCCAGAAAAAGGGCTGGCCCGCCGGGCGCATCGGCGAACTGCTCCGCATCGTGCATCAGCTCAAGACCGACGGCTGCGACGAGGTGTTCGACCGCTTCCGGAAGGCGAGGGGAGGCCGCACTTCGCTGCGCGAGCGGTGACGCAGCTCACCGCATCGGCGATTTCCAGATCGGCACGTCCTCTTTCATCCGGTCGATGAGCGTCCCGCAAAACGCCAGCGCCTGCCCGCGGTGCTTCGCCTCCACGCGCACAAACAGCGACGCTTCGCCGACCGGCACATCGCCCAGCCGGTGAATGACGAGCACGGACCGGACGGGATGGCTGGCGGAAAGCTGCGCGAAGATGCGCTCAAACTCGCTCCGGGCCATCGGCTCGTAAGCCTCGTAGGAAAGCCCCGCGATTTTTCCCTCGCCCTCCAGCTCGCGGACAATCCCGTGAAACTCCACGACCGCACCGATCTCGCGCGAAGCCCGCGTCCGTTCCGCCGCGCGGATCGGCTCCGATGTGAAAAGCACCTCGCAGTCCATCGTCAGCCTCCGCTCACCGGCGGCAGCAGCGCGAGCTCCTGCGCAAGCGGCCCCACCGCATCATCCCACGTCGAGTATTCGCAGTTCACCGCCACGCGCACCGTTCCGGGATCAAAGCCCGGTGCGATGCGAGCGATGATCTCCCGCGGCGTTTCGCCGGGCGCGCATTCCACCAGCATGTCCCGCCAGCCGAGCCGGTCGGCGGCCTGGGCAAATGCGAGGAGTTTCACGGAAATCATGCGCCGCCAATGTATCGCCCGCGCGCATTTTGAAAACGTCTCTTCGACGGAAATTTTGCAGGCACGCCGCGGGTCCGCAGACTTGGTCGCCGGAATTTCCATTCGCCCGCGGAGCGCGGACACGGCACAAGTCGCTTCCGATCATGCTCACGCTCGCCGAAGCCCGCTCCCTCATTGCCGAGCACGTCCACATCCTCGCACCGGAGCGCCTGCCGCTCGCCGACGCGCGCGGACGAGTGCTCCGCGAGACGCTCGCGGCGACCGAGGATATTCCGGCGTTCGATCGTTCGGCGATGGATGGCTACGCCGTGAATGGCGACGGGACCGGTCCCTTTCCCATCGTCGCCGAGATCCCGGCCGGCGCCGTCTCGGAGCGCAAGATTGGCCCCGGCGAATGCGCGCGTGTATTCACGGGCTCGGCGATCCCGGCGGGCACGACGCATGTGGTCATCCAGGAACTCGCCCAGCGCGAGGGTGCCTCCGTTTCATTTTCAAAACGCGACGGCGCGACGAACATCCGCCTGCGCGGGGAGGATGCGCGCGTCGGGAGCGTGATCATCGATCGCGGCGTGCGCCTCGGGGCGCCGGAGCTCTCGCTTTTTGCGCAGCTCGGAAATGTGAGCCCGCTCGTTTCGCCGCGCCCGCGCATCGTACATGTCGCCACCGGCAGCGAGATTGTGCCGCCGGATGCCTCGCCCGCGCCGGGGCAGATCCGTGACAGCAATTCGACGCTCGTCGCCGCGCTCACCGCCGAGGCCGGCGGGGAAATCGTGGCGCAGCATCGTGCGGGCGACGACTTCGCGACGCTGATGTCCACGCTCCAATCGGCAGCGCCGGATGGCTGGGATGTGCTCCTGCTCTCCGGCGGCGCGAGCGTCGGCGACCACGATCTCGGCCTGAAGGCGATCGAGGCGATCGGCTTCGACGTCCACTTTCAGCAGCTCAATCTCCGGCCCGGCAAGCCGCTCATCTTCGCGACGCGCGGAAGGCAGCTGGCCTTCGTCATCCCGGGCAATCCGCTTTCGCACATCGTCTGCTGGCACGTCGTGATTCGCGCCGCCTTCGACATGCTCACGGCCGGTTGCGCGGAGTTCGGCCTCGCGACAGCCGCGCTCGGCGGCACCAAACCGCTCCGCGGCCACGCGCGCGAAACGTGGTGTCCCGCCCGCCTGTCATGGGAGGGCGGGGGGCCGTCATTCATGCCGTTGAAATGGCAAAGCTCGGGCGACCTCACGGGCCTTGCCGGCTTCGATGCCCTCATCTGCGTTCCCTCAAACAGCCCGGAGATTCCGCCGGGAGGAAAAGTTTCCGCACGACTGATCCGCGCGGCGATCGCGTAGGCCGCGCTCGCTTTTTCCCGCGTCAAAGGCGATCTCTCCGCAATGCCAACGAAGAAAACCTTCAGCCATCTCGATCCGGCCGGCGCCGCCCGCATGGTGGACATCGGAGCCAAGGCAGTGCAGCGGCGCACCGCCACCGCGGAGGGATTTGTCCATTGCGCCGCCTCGACCGTCCGCGCGTTGCGCAAGAAGGCGCTGCCAAAAGGCGATGTGCTCGCCGTCGCAAAGATCGCCGCGATCCAGGCGGCAAAGCGCTGCGATGAATTGATCCCGCTCTGCCACTCACTTCCGCTGGATTCGGTGGAGGTGAAATTTGACGTGCTCGCAAATGCCATCCGCGTGGAAGTCACGGCGCGCACGACGGCGAAGACGGGCGTCGAGATGGAGGCCCTCACCGCGGTGAGCATCGCCACGCTCACCATCTACGACATGTGCAAGGCCGTGGACAAAACGATGAGCATCGGCGAAATCCGCGTGACCGAGAAGGTGAAGGAATGAAGTTCGCCCGGATCACGTTGAGCGACCGGGCGAGCGCGGGAGTTTACGAGGACCGGAGCGGCCCGGCCATCGAGCAGTTTTTTGCAGCTTCCATCGCGGAGGAGGTCGAATGGCTCCGCGTTCTCATCCCCGACGAGCGCGCGCAGATCGAATCCGCGTTGCGCCAGGCCTGCGATGACGAACGCTGCGCGCTCGTGGTGACGACCGGCGGCACTGGTCCGTCCCCCCGCGACGTGACCCCGGAGGCCACTTACGCGGTGCTGGAGCGCGAGCTTCCCGGCTTCGGCGAGATCATGCGCGTCCAATCATTTGCAAAGGTGCCGACGAGCATCCTCAGCCGCTCCACCGCCGGCACGCGAGGGACCTCGCTCATCGTCAATCTGCCCGGCAACCCGCGCGCCATCGGCGAATGCCTGCCGCTCCTGCTGCGCGCGATCATCGAGTGCCTCGATCACCTCGGTCATCCGCGCCCGACGCTCCGCCCGGCCGAATGATCCGGTCGGCTAGCCGCCGACCCGCGACATCTCCACCTTCGGCGCGCGTTCGGTCTCCGATGAGCGAATTTCCGAGTACCGGTCTCCGCGCAATTTCCACACGCCGCTGACCTTTTCCCGCAGCTCGGCGTCGGACGCTCCGGCCCGCAGCACGTCCAGCAGCGGGACGCCATGCGAGGCAAACAGGCACGTGAAAAGCGTCCCGTCCGCAGTCAGCCGCGCGCGTGTGCAGTCGCCGCAAAAAGGCTGGGTGACCGATGCGATGACGCCGATTTCGCCGCCATTCGGGAGCCGGTAGCGCAGCGCCGTCTCGCCGGGGTAGTTCCGCGGCAGAGCCGTCAGCGGCAGTTCCGCGCCGACGCGTTCGATGATTTCCGAGGCCGGGACGACATCGGCCATCCGCCAGCCATTGCTGTTGCCCACGTCCATGTATTCGATGAACCGGACGATGAAATCCGGCCCCGCGAAGCGCCGCGCCATTTCCGCGACCTCCGTTTCGTTCACGCCGCGCTTCACGACCATGTTGAGCTTGATCGGCGAGAAGCCCGCTGCAAGCGCGGCATCGATTCCGGCGAGCACTCGGCTCAGCGGAAAATTCATGTCGTTCATCGCGGCGAAGGTCGTCTCGCGGATCGAGTCGAGGCTCACCGTCAGTCTGCGCAGGCCCGCCGAGCGAAGCGCGTCCGCCTTTTCCACGAGCAACGAGCCGTTGGTCGTGAGCGTCAGGTCGCGCAAGCCGTCGATTGCCGCGAGTTGCGCGACGAGGCGTTCGATGTCCCGCCGCATCGTCGGCTCGCCTCCGGTGAGGCGGATTTTTTCCACGCCGAGTCCGACGAAGACGCGGCTGATGCGCGTCAGCTCCTCGAAGGACAGGATGCGATCCTTTGACAGGAAATCGTAGCCGCGACCGAAGACTTCCTTCGGCATGCAGTAGCCGCAGCGGAAATTGCACCGGTCCGTGACGGACAGGCGCAAGTCGCGAAGCGGTCGCTGGAGACGATCGAGCATCGGTGAAACCTACGTGTCCGTGACGTGCTCCGCACGCCGCATTTCCGAAAGCCGCCTAAGCAAAGAGCTTCGCGATGGCCTTGCCGTTGTCCGTGATCGGCACGGGGCGTTCGTCGATCATGAGGTTCTTCGCGGGGTTGATTCCCATCGCGGCGAAAATCGTGGCGAAGAGGTCAGGGACGCCGACCGGTTCATCGACGATGTTCATGGCGAGTTCGTCGGTGGTTCCGATGGCCTGTCCGGTTCGGAGTCCGCCGCCGGCGAGGACACTGGTGAAACATTTCCCGTAATGACCGCGGCCGCCGCCCGCGTCGAATGAGGCGGGACGTCCGAACTCCGTGGCGATGACCACGATGGTCTTTTCGAGAAGGCGGTGAGCCTCGAGATCGGCGATCAGCGCGGCGACTCCCTGGTCGAGCCGCTGAATGAGCGCGTGCTGCTGCTTCTGGGCGGCGTTGTGTGTGTCCCAGCCCGCACCGTTGACGAAGTTCAGGTTGAATCCCACCTCAACAAAACGGACGCCGCGCTGGATGAGCCGCCTGCCGAGCAGGCAGCGCTGGCCGAATTCATCGCCGTAGGTCTCCCGGAGCGAGCCCGCTTCGCTGCCGAGATCGAACGCCTTCATGAAGTCCCCGCCCTGCAGCTTGAAGACCTCGCCAATCGCGTCGTCGTAGTCCTGGACGATTTTGTCGCCGGGGTTGCGGCCCACGTAGTCGCTTCGCAGCGACGCGAGCAGCGATTCGCGGCGCTTCTGCCGGTCGTCGGAGATGCCAGGCATCCGCGTAAGGCCGGCGGGACCCGCGGCCGTGTCCGTGAGATAGACGTAGCCTGCCTTCGGTCCGAGGAAGCCGGGGCCGCGCGTGGCGCTCGGGTAGCCGATGAGCACGTAGGGCGGCACGCCTTCATCCGCCCCGCGGCGCTGGTGCGCGATGATGCTGCCGATGCTCGGATACACGACGCTGCCGCTCACCGGGCGGCCCGTGTGCATGCGGTTCACCGCAGCGGCGTGTTCGTCGATCACCGTGTGGTTTACCGAACGGACGGGTACGAGCCGATCCGCCATCTTCGCGAGCCGCGGCAGGTGCTCGCAGAAACGCACGCCGGGAATCGCGGTTTCGATCGTGTCGTAGTAGCAGCCGGGCGTCTTCACTCCGTCGCCCTTGGTGGTCTTCGCGTCGAAGGTGTCGAGTTGCGACATTCCGCCGCCGAGCCAGATGAACAGGCAGTGCTCTGCTTTGCCGAGCGGTGTCTTTTTGTCCTCCGCAAAAAGTGGGGCGCGCAATGATGCGGCACCGGCGGCGAGCGCGGAGTGTGCGAGGAACTGACGTCTGGAGAGTTTCATGGGATGTAGGTGAATTCTGGTGAAAGCATGAGCGCCCAGATCGCGTCTTCCATGCGGTCGCGCCAGTCGCTCGCGAGCTGCGGCGAGGGCGTGGGGCCGGCCTTGATGACACGTTCGACGGCGAGCACGGCGGTGCTGGCGTCGGGGTTGAGGTGATTCGCCCACGAAACGCCCATCGTGAACGGCGGGCGCGGAGGCGCGGGCGCAGCGCCGGTGCGGCGCTTGGCAAAGTCAGGCGCGAGGATCGCGGAAAACTTTGCGGTCTCGGCGGGAGTCGGCGGACGCGACAGGAGGCGCAGGAACATCCGTTCAACGAGTTGCGCGACCGGCTGGTCCTCGAGCGCGAGCGCGGTGAACGCGTGCTCGTCGCTGAGACGCGTGAGGCGGTTGCTGATCGTGCTGTTCGCGAGCGTCGCGGGCTGGAGGACGTTGGCATCATGGTCGCGCGTGCTGCGCGGCTCGGGGCGGCTTTCACGCCAGCCGAATGCGGCGAGCACATCCGCGATCACCTGCGCGCGCGGTTTGGCGAGCGCGGGCCGATCGCGCTCGTTGCTCAGCGAGGTGAGTTCCCACGCGCGTCGCGGCGTGCCGAGGTTGTTGTGATCCTTCGGAGACTGGCGTCCCTCAGGGTCAAAGCTGAGCTGCTCGGAGTCCATCGGCAGGCCGGTCACGGCAAAAAGGCTGTCCACGAGCTGCTCCGCAGTCATGCGGCGGCGGGCAGGGGATTCGAAAAGGCGCTCACTGCTCGTCACCTGCCGCATCGCGGAAGGCTGCGGCACCCGCTGGTAGGTGTGGCTGTTCAGGATGAGCCGCGCGAGGTGCTTCGTGTCGTAGTCGTGCGTGATGAGTTCGTGGGCGAGCCACTTCAGCAGGTCGGGATGCGAGGCGAGCGAAGTACTCCAGTCGTCCACCGGCTCGACGATGCCGAAGCCGAGGAACTGCCTCCACAGCCGGTTCACGACGACCTGCGCGAAGCGGTCATCGCGCGGGTCGGTGAGGATTGCCGCGAGGCTCTCGCGGCTGTCGCCTTGCCGCCGCAGGACTCCCGCGAGCGGCTCCCCGGGAGTCGAGAATGGGAAGTGCGGATCGATCGTCTGTCCGGGTTTGAGCGTGACGGTCACGTGGCTGTTCGCGGCGAGGCCTTGGGTGAGCGAGGACGCGGGGACCTTCAGCGGCGCGCGCTGGAGCATCGCGGCCATCTTGAAAAGGTCGCCCTGCTCGAAGGGATGGTTCGGCGCGTCGTGGCAGCGCGCGCATTTCATCTCGTTCGCGAGGAATGCGCTCGAGACGATCTGCGCCTTCGCCGCCATCGGGAGGTCGTTCTGCGAGGCGACCGCAAAGCCTGCGGGACCACCGTAGCTCGCGCTGCCTTCCATGGTGATCAGCTCGGTCGCAAAACGGTCCATCGGCTTGTTGTCCAGCAGCGCCTCGCGGATCCACCAGCGGAACGGCCCGGTGTTGTTCAGCGTGCCTTTGAGGATGTTCGGATTCTCGGCGAGCACGTCCTGCCAGTAGCTCGTCCAGTGCTCTGCCCAGCCGGGGCTTGCGAGCAGTCGGTCGATGGCCTTCGCACGCTTGTCGCGGGAGCTGTCGGCGAGGAAAGCGGCGGCCTCCTGCTCGGTGGGAATCACGCCCGTGATGTCGAGCGTCGCGCGGCGGAGAAACGAAGCGTCGTCGCACAGCGGCGCGGGCTTCGTGCCGGCCTTCGCCAGCTTCGCGGCGATGAAGCGATCCACGTCGTTGAATATGGATGCACCGGCTGCGGCCGATGGCACCGCGGGCGCGGGCTTCGCGTTCTGTCGCGCGAGATCGTGGCGTTGCTTCCAGTACGCCTCCTCCGCCGGATTCCGGCGGCGCTCCGCATTGAGTGTCTCGATCCG
The DNA here is from genome assembly GCA_963769025.1 of uncultured Verrucomicrobiae bacterium. GTDB lineage: Bacteria > Verrucomicrobiota > Verrucomicrobiia > Chthoniobacterales > Chthoniobacteraceae > SXWH01. The sequence goes on along the minus strand of CAVYKI010000011.1, from coordinate 9,842 downwards.
CGCACGCTGCTCCCCAGTGAATTTCTGCCATTCGCCCGTCGTGAGTCCCGGCGCGGTGCGCTCCGCACCTTCGGGCGCCAGCAGTGCGAATGCCTTGCCGTCCTTTGTCACGGCGGCGAACAGCTCGCCGATTTCCGGGCGGATGCCTTTTCCGCCCACGAGGCATTCGATCAGCAGCACGTGCGGCTGGCCGTCGCTGCTCAGCCGGCCCTGCACTTCCTTGTGACCGGGCAGCAGCGGCGGCATCGATTCCACGAGCTGCAGCTTCGCCATGTCCGGTACGGCCTCCAGATCGCCGCCCTTGCCCTTTTTCAGCGGCGTGTCGGCGACGATTTTTCCATCGAAGGCCACACGCGCACCGGTGAGCGCGCGCAGATGCAGGGTGTATTCGCCCGCGGGGAGGCGCACGACCCCGGCGGCGCGGATGAGGTAGGGCGCCGAGCGATCCACCTTCACGCCGCGCTCGTTGTATTTGTTGGTGACGTCCGCAAATGCGAACACCTGCTCCGTGAATTCATCCGTCCGGATTTCCGGCAGCACCGACCACGACTCGTCCAAGTCGGCGGATTCCGCCTTCTTTTTCGGCGAATCATTCGACGCCCAGCCGGACTCCTGCTCCGCCGGCTTCGGAAACTCGAACACCTGCACGCGCACCTTGCCCTTCGGCAATTCCTCCGCCGCGATGATCGCGGGCGGCAGTGGCAGCGCCTCGCCCTTCGGTGCAGGCTTTGCACCGGGTGCGGTCTTCGCCACGGGCGCGGCGCGCAGGCCGGGGACGACGCCTTCGCGGGCGGCGTGGATCCTGATTCGCTCCTGCGACAGAGCCGTGCGGTAGATGGCGAGTTCGTCGATGCGACCCGGAAATTGCGCCTGGGGTGCGCCGCCCATCGAACCGCCGATCCACACCTCGTCGTTGTCCACCATCGGCGCGGCCGCGCTCGCTCCGCCCATGTCCCATGCGCCTTTGACTTCCTCGCCGTTCACGTAGCCCCGGATGCTTTCCGGTTCGCCAAATTTGTAGCTCACCACAACGTGATGCCATTCCTTCCCCGGCACGATCCCGCTGACGGTCGTCCAGCGGTGCCAGCCTTTCTCTCCCTCGTTTTCGCGGTCGTGAAAGACGAAACTCGGGCACGCCACCCCCGCCTGCCCGCGCAGCCGGAGCGCCCAGTTCTGGTTGTCGCGCGCAGTGCCCGGCAATCCCGTGCGGCCCTTGCCGACGATGTACACATTCCGCCCCTCTGCGATCTCCTGGCACTGCACCCACGCCTCGATCGTGATCGTGTCGCCATTTTCAAAGTCGAACTCGCTCTGCGCCCCGGGATCCTTCACGCGCAGATACGTGTCGCGCGCGTAGCCGGTGAAATCCGCCGCGGTATTCTCCGCGGAAAACGCGCTGAATGCCGGCGGCCTCGGGCCCATTTCGAGCAGCGAGACATTCGTGCCTGCGTTCGCGCGGAGCGCCTCGTGCGTCTCGTTCGGCGTGCAGCATTCCTCGATGGTGTCGAAGCGCCAGTACGATGCCGGTCTGTCGGCGATCACCAGGTCGCGGTAATTCGGGCCATCTGCGACGGCAGGGAGTGAGGGGAGGGTTGCGAGGAAAAGAAGAAGGGCGGCTGCGTGTTTCACGGTAAGGTCACAATACAATCCGCCGCCGACGTGTGCAATAGAGGGGAAAGGGACTGCGGTGGCGCCGTTGCCGTGCTGCCCCGGAGAGATGCGAATCGGCCGGAGCGATGTCCCAATGGCGGGATCCTGTCGCGTGACATTTTTGAAGGTGGAGTGACTCATGCTCCCTCGGCATTGTCCGCGAACCGATTTTCATGATCCGCCGCTTCCTCAAAAAACTGTTCTACCCGCCGATGGTGATCCTCGCGGCGGCGATCATGTTTTTTGAGGAGTGGCTGTGGGATCATCTTGCCACGTTCATGGGGTGGGTGGCTCGCGCGCGCATATTCCGCTGGCTGGAGCAACGGCTCGCCGCGCTGCCGCCGTACGGTGCGATGGCGGTGTTCTTCATCCCGGGCGTGATGCTGATGCCTGTGAAGATCGCCGCGCTCTTCCTGATTGCGCAAGGTCACCCTCTCAGCGGGCTGTTCGTCATCCTCGCGGCGAAGGTCGTCGGCACAGCTATTGTCGCGCGCATCTTTGCGGTGTGCCGGCCGAGTCTGCTGACGGTCGGGTGGTTTCGCCGGCTCTACGAATGGATCGTCCGGCTGAAGACCCGGCTCTACGCAGCCATCAAGTCTATGCCGGCGTGGGCGGCGGTGGTCCGATGGAAAAATGCGATCAAGTCGTGGCTGCCGCGCGGCGGGCACTTCACTCGCCGGTGGAAGGCGATCGGGTTTGTCCTGCGCAGGAAGTTTTCGAGAAAGGTTTAGCGCTCCGCCAGCCCGGTTGCATGTGGCCGGGCTCGGGGTTGTTCGCGCGTTTTGCGTCCGCCGGTCGCCACCCGGATCTGCTCCACAATGGCGGGCTAACCGTGCTTCTGGAGCACCACGATCCAGCCGGGCACGTCATGCGGGCCGCTTTTGCGGAGGGTCACTTCGCGGACGTGGAGTTCGGCGAAGCCGTGGCGGATGGACAGTTCGCGGATATAGGAAAGCGAATGTGCGAAGCGCACTTTCGAGTGGAGGATGAAACCTTCGCCGTCATGGCGTTCGAGGGAAAGGGCGAAGAGCCCGCCGGGACGCAGGACGCGGGCTGCCGCGGGGAAGATCGGACCGAGATCGCCGACGTAGATGAAGAGGTCGCCCGCAAGAAGGAGGTCGTAGCTTTCCTCCACCTGCAGGGCCTCGGCGAGATCGGCGGTGATGAGGCTGTCGTAGATGCCGCGTGCGCCGGCTTTCGCGATCATCGCGGGGGAGAGGTCCACGCCGGTGAGACTTTTCGCGATGGAGCGAAATGGGGCGCCGCAGAGCCCGGTGCCGCAGCCGAGATCCAGGATGTCGAACTGCCTTCCTCGGGCGACGGCGAGGACTGCTTCGAGGAGTTGCTGTGGCACGTGATAGCCGAGCTTTCCGACGAGATGATCGTCGAATTCGCGGGCGTACGGATCGAAGAGCTTCCGGACGTAGCTGGCGGGGGTGGTCGTCGAGGATTGATCGCCGGTGAGCGCCGCGAGGATGTGCTGCCAGTCGGGCGAACCGGGCTTCAGACGGACGGCGATGCGATAGGCGGCGACGGCTTCGTCGAGGCGGCCCTGCTGTTTCAGGACGTTGCCGAGGTTGCCGAAGATTTCCGCGTTGTCGGGCTGCAATTCGATCGCCCGGCGATACGCGACGATGGCTTCATCGCGCTGGCCGCTGGCGTGGAGTGCGATGCCGAGATTGTTGCATGCAGGTGCGAAATCGGGCTTGAGCAAGAGCGCGGCGCGGTAGGCGGCGATGGCCTCTGCGAAATGACCTTGGTCGTGCAGCGCATTGCCGAGGTTGTTGTGGGCTTCGGGATTTCCAGGCCGGAGCGCGATGGCCTCGCGGCACGCGGCAACCGCTTCGTCGAGCCGGCGCGCGGCGGTGAGAGCCGCGCCGAGATTCCCATACGCTTCGGCAAACGCTGGTCTGTGCGCGATGGCCTGGCGGTACGCGTCGATGGCCTCGTCGTGCCGGCCTTTGAGATAAAGCGCGCTGCCGAGATTCTTGTGGGCTTCGGCGTAGTCGGGCTTGAGGGCGATGGCCGTGCGGTACGCGTCGATGGCTTCATCGATCCGTCCGATGTCCTTCAGTGCGACGCCGAGATTTTTGTGAACTTCCGGATGGTCGGGCCGGATCACGACGGACTGGCGGAACCATTCAACGGCGGCTTCACGCCTGCCGGTCTGCCCGGCGATGACTCCGAGCAAGTGCAGCGCATCCGCTTCACGCGGATCGGTGGCCAGGATCTCGCGGTAGATGGCTTCCGCCTCCGCCAAGCGCCCTGCTCGGTGGTGATGGCGCGCAAGTTCAAGTGGCTCATGGTTGCTCACGGATTTCGGACGACGTATCGCAGGCGGCCCGAGTGGCCAAGGTTGCATTTGAAACGGAGCATGGACGACGAGAGCGCTGGGAGGAGATGGCGGTTTCTTTTCTCGACGTTGCGCGGGCGGAGAACGAAACATCGATCATGTTCCGCCTCGTCATTCTGCTCACCAAAGGCGTCCTCCGCGACACGAGGACGCGGCGAAATGTGATGCTGTGGCTGATGTCCGTGGCTCTGGTGATGCTCTTTCTCGGGTCGTGGCTCATGTCGGACGAGTGGGCGAGGCAGCACGTGTGGCTCTACTTCATCTATTGGGCGCTGTGCGGGTGGATCACGCTCACGGGCGTGCTGCTCGCGGTTTTTGACATCCTGATCATCCGCGCGACCGCGCGCGCGATGCGGGCGCGGTTGGAGCGGGAAATCGCGGAGATCGACGAGAAGACAAAGGGGGAGCCGAAGTGATCCGCACGCGGGTGGAACTCGAGGCGCAGGAACGCGTGGTGCTGGCGTCTTACGCGCAAAAGTCGGGAGACTCCGAGGGGCGCGCCTATCCCGAGCCGAAGCATCCGCATCGCACGGACTACCAGCGTGACCGCGCGCGCGTCATCCACAGCCGCGCGTTCCGGCGGCTGGAATACAAGACGCAGGTGTTTCTGAACGGCACGGGCGATCACCTGCGGACGCGGCTCACGCACACCTTCGAGGTGGCAAACATCACGCGCACCGTCGCGCGCGCGCTCGGGCTGAACGAGGATCTCGCCGAGGCGATCGCGCTCGCGCACGACCTCGGGCATCCGCCTTTTGGCCACACGGGCGAGGAGACGCTGGATGAGCTGATGTGCGACCACGGCGGATTTGATCACAACGAGCAGAGTCTCCGCATCGTGGACGTGATCGAGACGCGCTACCCGAAGTTTCCCGGCCTGAACCTCAGCCACGAGGTGCGCGAGGGGCTCCAGAAGCACGCGCGCTTTTACGAGAGCGCGAAGCCCGGCGGGAAGCGGACCTCACAGCCTTCGCTCGAGGCGCAGGTGGCGAACCTTGCGGATGAAATCACGTACTACAGCCACGACATCGACGACGGGCTCGACTTTCGCCTGCTCGATCCGAAGCAGCTCCGCGAGCTGCAGGCGTGGCAGGAGACCGAAGGGGAGGTGCGGAGCAATTTTCCAAAGCTCAAGGGCTCCGCGCTGCGGGCGTATGTCATCCGATGCATGATCGACCGGCAGGTGGCGGATGTCATCCGCACGAGTTCCGCGCGCATCGATGCCTCCGGCGTGCGCAGCGCCGCCGACGTGCGTGCGTACTCGAAGCCGCTTATCGCCTACAGCGACCCGCTGCGCCGGGCGAACCTGCAACTCCGCAAATTCCTCTACAAGCATCTCTACTACCACCCGAGGGTCGCCGGCGCGAACACCGCCGCGTGTGACATGCTCGGCGATGTTTTTACGGCGTATCTGAAAAAGCCGGCGCTCCTCGGCGAGGCGACCGCGCGCCGCGTGGGGCAGGGTGGCGTTCATCGCACCGTGTGCGACTACGTCTCGGGAATGACGGACCGCTACCTGCTCGACGAACACGCGCGGCTCTTCAAGCCGGGCGCGCGCGTGCTGGGTGCGAAGGCGAAGGTCAGTGTGAAGTCGCCTTCTCCGCGCCGAGGCCGGTCGTCGCGCGGACGTTGAGTTCGTCGAACTTCGACTCTGCGTGCGGATCGCGCGCGCCGAGAAGCGTGCCGATCCATGCGGCGAGGAAGCCGAGCGGGATGCTCACAATGCCGGGGTTTCGCAGCGGGAAAATCGGCTCGGCCTTGATGAATGCGGCACCGCTCGGGTCCATGATGGAAGGACTGAGGATGATGAGCAGCATGCTGCTGCCGAGGCCGACGGCCAGCCCGGCGACCGCGCCGGTGGTGTTGAAGCGCTTCCAGAAAATGCTCATCAGGATCACCGGGAGATTCGCCGACGCCGCGACGGCGAAGGCGAGTCCGACGAGGAAGGCGACGTTCAGCGAGCGGAGCTGGATGGCGAGGAAGATGGACATGGCGCCGACGACGAATGCCGTGATGCGCGCGACGAAGACCTCCTCTCCGGGCCGGTGCTCCTTGCCGTGGTGGATGACGTTTGTGAAGAAATCGTGCGCGAAGGAAGTCGAGGCGCTCATCGTGAGGCCGGCGACCACCGCGAGGATCGTGGCGAACGCCACCGCGCTGATGAACGCAAAGAACCATTCGCCGCCGAGGATCTGCGCGAGGATGGGCGCGACCATGTTGCCGTCCGGCTTGCCCGCGGCGTCGAGCGGGATGTCGGTGATTTTCAGCAGAGTCGCCGCGCCGAATCCGAAGAACGTGGTGAGGATGTAGAAGACGCCGATGATCGCCGTGGCCCAGACGACGGAGACGCGCGCGGTCTTTGCATCCGGCACCGTGTAGAAGCGGACGAGGATGTGCGGCAGTCCCGCAGTGCCGAGCACGAGGCCGAGCGCGAGCGAGAGGAAGTCCACGGCGCCCCACGGATTTTTCTCCGTCGCGCCATAGGCGAGGCCGGGATCGAGGAGATTCACGGGCGCCTTCGTGCCGGCGTAGTCGGCGGCGGAGACGGCGTCGAAAAAGCTCGTGAGGCTGTAGCCGTGGCGGCCAAGCACCATCCAGCTGAGCGCAAATGCACCGGCCATGAGCAGGATGGCCTTGATGATTTGCACCCAGGTCGTCGCGAGCATCCCGCCGAAGACGACATAGATGAGCATGAGCACGCCCACGCCGATGACCGCGGGTACGAAATCAATGCCGATGAGCACCTTGATGATGCCGCCCGCGCCGACCATCTGCGCGATCATGTAGAACGTGGAAACGGTGAGCGTGGAAAGGGAAGCCATCGCGCGCACCGGCCGCGGGCTGAGGCGGTAGGCGAGCAGATCGGCCATCGTGTACTTGCCCGCATTTCGCAGCGGCTCGGCGACGAGGAAGAGCACGGTGAGGTAGGCGACGAGGAAGCCGACGCTGTACATGAAGCCGTCGTAGCCCTTCAGGCAGATGATGCCGCTGATGCCCAGGAAGCTCGCGGCGCTCATGTAGTCGCCCGCGACGGCGAGGCCGTTCTGCCAGCCGGTGATGCTGCGCCCCGCGGCGAAATAGGCCGCGCTGCCCTTGGCCTTGCGCGCGCTGAAATAGGTGATGACGAGCGTCAGCGCCACGAAACCGAGAAAGAGCCCGAGCGCGGGCTTGATGAATGCGAGGGTGAAGAGCATTGGCGGTCTAGTTCGAGGTCGTGACGTTGGATGGTGCGAGGCGCGAGAGCAGGGCGGCGTTCATCGCATCCCAGCGGCGCGCCACGCGGACGTACATGCCGCAGAGCACCCACGTCATGATGAATTGAGAGAGGGCGAAAAGGTATGCGACGTTCACCTTGCCGAGGACCGGCTTTTTCATGAGCTCCGGGAAGAACCCGACGAGGACCGGCAGCGCGGTGTAATACACGAGGAAGAAGATCGTCGCGGGAATGGTGAACCGCTTGCGCGCCCGTTTGAGTTCCAGAAATGCGGGATCGTTTGCGATCCGCGTCCAGTCGGAGGGGGGCGGGGTGGTCATGAGGCGCGACGCTAGCAACCGCCTTGCGCGCGATGCAACGTCCCTTTTCCGGCCGGGGTGCTACTTTCCTCCGGGGCCGAATCCTGCGGCGGGCTTGCCGTCATCGGTCAGCTTGCCGCACGCCCACAGCAGGCCGCGCGTGACGAGACCGAGGAACTCCGGCGCGGCCATCGTGGAATTGTTGTGTCCGAGCGTCGTGGTGAATACGCGCGTGCCTTCATAGGTGTTCACCCAGATTACCGTGTGGTCCTGCTTCGTGTCCTCGCCGTACGCCTTCGCGAGCGGCACGGTGTTCGGCCAGACGAATTCGTTTTTGTAGAGTTCGTCCTTCGGGTTGAGCCACTCGGCGGGGAAGCCTTTCATCACGGGATGATCGGCCTTGATCACCTTCACTGTCAGGTCGCGGTTTTTCTCATGGCTGCGTGACGTGATGCCGACGCACTTGCGCCACTCGTCGGTCGTGCCAGCGCGGTAGCTGTGCGACGAGCAATGCAGGAAGACCGCGGGCACGCCGGCCTTGTGCGCGGCGGTGATGCCCTCGATGAATGCGTTGTCCGCGACCATGCCGAAGCATTCGTTGTGGACCACGACGTCGTAGCCTTTCCACCACTCGGGCTTCTCGTAAATGCTCACGCGATGGCTGCGTTCGTCCGCACCCTTCGGCGCGCCTTCCTGCACGATGGTCCACTCGACGTTCGCCTGCGCGGTGATGCCCTCGGAGAGGATCTTCTTCTGGCTCGTGTAGTCGTGGCAGCATCCGCCGCAGACCATCAGGGCGCGGAGCGGATTTGTCTTTTCGTCGGCGGCTCGGGAGGGCGTGAAAAGTCCGGCAATGCCGAGGGTGAGTGCGATGAGGGAGAGGATGCGCTTCATGGGGCGGACGCTGAACAGCGGGCCGCGGCTGTGCAATCGTGATTCCTCGCCGGGCCGCGCCACGGCCCGCGGCATCGGTTTTGCTTTGGAGGGGGTGATGGCGATGTTCATCCGGATGCTCCCGAAACTTGTCTTCCTGCTCCTGCTGTCGGGAGCGGTCTGGCTGTTCATGCCCCGGCGACCCATCACGCATCCGGCAGGCGTGCTCGTGCCGGAGCCGCCGGCGCAAACGGACATCCCGTGGAAATCGCTCGGGACCGTCGCCGGCTGGAATCTCACCGCAGTCGCCGAGTATCACGTGCGCGGCCGGGTGCTGGGCACCAAGCGCTATTACGGCGATCCCAATTCCGACCTTGTGCCGATCGACGTCGCCATCGGCTGGAAGCGGATGACCGATCAGGCCGTGCTCGATCAATTCGAGATCAGCATGGGCAACCGGTTCTTTTTCTACGAGTGGGCAGACCAGCCGGCGATTCCGCCGGAGGAGATCAAGGTCTCCGCCGCGAACAATCACCTCATCTCCGCGAACGCCGAAGTGAAGGGTGTGATCCGCGGCCTCCGCGTGGGGCAGATTTTGAAAATGGATGGCTTCCTCGTGAATGCCGCCGGCCCGGAAGGCAGGACGTGGAACTCCTCGACGACGCGCGAGGACAGCGGGAACGGCGCGTGCGAGCTCTTCTACGTGGTGAGCGCGAAAGCCGTGAATTCCCCCGCTGACGGGATGTAGCCGCGCGGGCGCCTACTTCTTCAGCGCGGCCTCGATTTCGGCGGCGACCTTCGCCGCGAGTCCGGCAGAGCCCTCGGGTGTGAAATGGACATTCTGCGGCAACTGCCAGCCGCTGTTGTTCAGGCAGATCGCGTGGAGGTCGTCGGTCGGGATGCCTTCGTCATTCATCACGCGCGCGGCGGCGGCGTTGTATTTCAGCTCGTCGGCATGCACCCGGCCGCTGCTTCCCTCGGGGACCGGAGTGGTGTTGGCCCAGATGAGCTTCGCGCCGGTGGCCTTCATGCGCTTCACCAGTGCGCGCAGGTTCTTCTCGTATTCTTCGAGCGATGAAACCTGCGGCGCGGCCAGGTCCATCTTTCCATCCTTGAAATGCTTCAGGTCATGCAGGCCCCAGTTGAAATGGATCACGTCCCATTTTCCGGTGCCGAGCCAGCTCTCGATTTTTGCGATGCCGTCCCGGGTCGATCCGCCGTTGGTGGGGATGCGGTGGACGTTGGCCTTTCCTTTCAGCAATGCGCGCGTTGGCAAAGTGTAGCCGATCGAGATGCTGTCGCCGATGAGCAGCACGCGCGGCAGGCCCGGTTCGTCGGTGATCGCAGCGAGCGAGGCGTCGGGTTTTTTCGGGGCACGCTGCTGGGGCTTGGCGTCGGGCTTCTGTGCGTTCGCAGCGGTGACGAGGCAGACGAGGAGGAGGAGGATCTTTTT
>CAVYKI010000010.1:0-524584 GCA_963769025.1 uncultured Verrucomicrobiae bacterium | reverse complement strand
GCGCGCGGCAAATGTGGTCGCGACGAACACGCGGGAGCACGCGGCGCGGCTGGAAAAAATCACCGGGCGCCGCGATGTGCGCTGCCTGCCCGTGCCCGCGAACATTCCCGCGCCGCCCGATTCGGACGGCAGCTTTGCGCGCCGGGAGGCGAGGGACTTCGTGGTGTTCGGCGTGCCGCTCACGCAATTGCTCACGGTGCGGCATTTCGCGGCGGAGCTGGCGGAATGGCACGGGCCGGAGTGCTCGGACGGCTGCACGTGATCGGGCCGTCCGATGAAAAGTTTCCGCCGGAAACGGATGCGCTGCTCGCGCGCACGCTGCCCGCGGATGCGGTCGTGCGGCACGGCGTGCTCGGTGCGCCGCAGGTGTCGGCGGTTTTGTCGCGCGCGGGATTCTTCCTCACGCAGAGCAACGAGAACGATTTTTCCAAATCGGGGACGTTCGCCGCGTTCGCGCGCCTGACGTGCGCGGTCGTGTCGCGGATGAAGGGTGCGGCGGGCCGTTTGTGCACCTCATCCGTCCGGAGGAGGTGGCGCCCGCGGTGCAGCGGATGGAGCTTGGCGAATTCGCCCGGCGCGCGTGCGCGCTGCGGGAGTGGTATCTGCGCGGTCCGACTGGCCGGTGGTGGCGGCGCGGTTTGCGGCGATGTTTTCCGAAAACGATCCGACGGCATGAGAATGGTGCTTTTTGCAACGATCGCCGGGACTGGCGGAATGCAGATGAACGGGCGCGGGCTCGCGCGGGACATTCCTGGGCGCGGGGTGGGAGGTGACGGTGATCACCGTGCTGCATGCCGGCACGTCGGGGACGGTGAGGCCGGGCGAAAATGATGACCTCGTGCGCGCGGGCGCGCAGATCGTGTACATGCCGGAGATGCCCGGCGTCCGGGCGAAGCTGCGCGAGCTGGTGCGGCTCGTCCGCGCGGTGCGGCGTTTCCGTCCGGACGTGCTGCTGGGCACGGGGCTGAGCTGGCATTTCGGGCTGCTGGGGATGGCGCTGCCGTCGCGGGTGCGGAAGATTTTCTACGAGGGGATGTCGGGCGAGGCGTTTGGAAAAAAGGATCCGCGCCCGCTGGTGCGGCGGTTTTTCGACGAGGTGATCGGGCAGTCGCCGCGCGTCGCGGAGACGTTCGCGCGCGAATTCCGGTGGCGGAAGAAGCTCGCCGCAATCCCCGCATTTCCCGAGCCGCTGGAACTCACCGCGACGCTTCCGGTGGCGGTGCGGAAGGCCGTGCCGATCGGGACGGCGCGCGCGGGGTTCTTCAGCCGGCTGGTCGAGGGCAAGCAGGCGTTCTGGCTCGTGCGGCAATGGGACACGCTGAAGGACATGGTGAGCACGCTGGACATCCACGGCTCCGGGCCGGAGCAGGCGGAGATCGAGGCGTTCGTCAAAGCGAACGGGATCGGGGATCGCGTGCGCTGCCTGGGACGCTACCCCAGCGGGCAGGCCTATGCGGATTTGCTGGCGACTTACGATGTGACGCTGCTGCCGACGGTTTTCCCGGAAGGCGCGCCGCTCGTGCTGCTGGAATCCATGGCTTGCGGGGTGCCCTTCGTCGCGAATGGCGTCGGCGGCATCCCGGACTACGCGACGGACAATCCCGACTGCATCGTGGTGCCCGAGCAGGGAAGATTCCTCGGCGGAGTCCGCACGATGATGGAGGCGCTCGCGCGCGGGGAGATCGATCAGGGCGCGGCTCCAGCAATTTTACCTCAGGCGCTATTCGAATGCCGCGCTGGCAAAGGAGTGGCTGGAATACATCGGCGATGGCAAAGCCTGACCGTCCCTGCTCCTGAATCGCGCCATGATTGCATTCTCCCATCCCACCGGAAACCAGAACTCCCGACACGCCGCGCTCGCGATGGCGGAGGCGGGGCTGCTCGCCGAGCTGTGGACTTCGATCAGCTGGAACGACCGGAGCTTCATCAACCGGCTGCTGCCGCGGGCCGTGCGCGCCGAACTGCGCCGCCGGTCGTTTCCAGACGCGCTGAGGCCCTTCATCCGCACGCGGCCGTGGTGCGAACTCGGGCGGCTGGTTTCCATCCGGCTGAAATGCGGATCGCTCGTCCGTGGCGAGCATGCGCGATTTTCGATCGACTCGGTCTTCAAGGCGATGGACCGCCACATGGCGCACAGCGCCGCCGCGGCTGAATCCGTCCGCGGTCTATGCGTACGAGGACGGCGCGGTGGAGACGTTCCGGGTGGCTTCGGAGATGGGGATTCACCGGGTGTACGAACTGCCGATCGGGTACGCGCGCGGCCCACGCGATTTTCCGCGAGGAACGCGAGCGGGAGCCGGCATGGGCGCCGACGCTCGACGGGCTCGCGGACAGCGAGCCCAAGCTGCAGCGCAAGGACGACGAATTGCGGACGGCCTCGACGATCGTGGTGCCGAGCAATTTTGTGCGCGACACGCTGAAGCTCGCGCCCGGGATGACCGCGCCGATCCACGTGATCCCCTATGGCGGCCCGGCTCCGTCCGACCATCCGAGCGTCCGACCGTCCGACCGTCCGCTGCGCGTGCTGTTTGTCGGTTCGCTCGGGCAGCGCAAGGGGCTGGGATATGTGCTGAAGGCCATCGCCGCGCTCGGAAGCGGCGTGACGCTGACATTGATCGGCAGGAAAACGTCGGAGGAATGCGAACCGCTGAACGCCGCGGTGAAGCGGCACCGGTGGGTGACGTCCGTGCCCCATTCCGAGGTGCTCCGCGAAATGAGCGAGCACGATGTGCTGGTGTTCCCGTCGCTGTTTGAAGGCTTCGGGCTCGTGGTGCTCGAGGCGATGTCGCAGGGCCTGCCGGTCATCACCACGAGCAACAGCGGCGGGCTCGACATCGTGACCGACGGAGTGGACGGCTTCGGCGTCCCGATCCGTTCGGCCGAGGCGATCGCGGAAAAGCTCGAACTGCTCGCGTCCGACCGCCCGCGGCTCCAGGCAATGAGCGCCGCAGCCATGGAGACTGCGCGGCGGTGTTCGTGGGAGAATTACCGGAGCGGTCTCGCAGAGATCCTTGCCCCGCTCGTGACGGCTGCTCCGTGACGCGCCCTGGACTGCGGCAGCTCGCTGCCGCTTTTGGTTCCGAGGCTTGCCGGGGAAATTCCCCATTCCCCCCGCGCTCGCCGAGGCTCGCCCTCCAAAGCGGCAGCAAGCTGCCGCAGTCCAAGGGCCCCGCCGTCCCACCGTCCCACCGTCAGACCGCTCGACTTTGGACCCGATTGTGCTTTAAGCCGCTCATGGACCCGGCCACACCCAAATTCCCGATGCAGGCGCACGCCTTGCCGCCGGGCATTCCGGCGGGGAGTTTTGCCGGCGTCGATACCGCGCGCGAGAAATACCGCGGCGTGAGGACGTGCATCTGGATCTTTTTCTGGCTGCTGATCATCGAGGGTGCGCTCCGCAAATGGGTGGTTCCCGGCCTGGCGAATGCGCTGATTGTCGTGAAGGATCCCGTGGTGGTGATGGCCTATCTCCTCGCGCTGAAGGAGGCCCGGTTCCCGCGCAGCGGCTTTGTCACCTTCATCATTGTTCTGGGCTTCGTGACCTTCGCGGTTGCGGTCGCGTGTTTCATGGCGGGGCTGACCCGCGGCAATTTCCTCGTCGCGGCGTACGGCGCGAGGACGAATTTTCTCTACTTCCCGTTCATCTTCCTGATGGCGGATGCGCTCGGCCGCGAGGATTTGAAGAAGATGGGGAAATGGCTGCTTGTCATTTCTTTGCCAATGGCCGCGCTGGTCGCGGCACAGTTTGGCGCGGGACCGGAGGCATGGGTGAACAAGGGCACGGGCGAGGGCGCGGGCGGGCAGATGCTCGCAGGGGTCGCCGTCGGCGACGTGGAGAAAGTGCGCGCGGCCGGTCTCTTTTCCTACAACACGGGCCTTGCGACCTTTCTCAGTCTGGCGGCCGCGTTCCTAGTGAATCACTTTCTGCGCGGAAAGGTGTACGGGAAGTATCTGGCGATGGCCGCGTCGCTGGCCGTGGCCGGGAGCGCGATGCTCTCATCGAGTCGCACGACGACGCTTTCCGTGGTGTTGATCGGCATCGCCGGCGCCTTTTGCGTGTGGATTCAGCCGAAGTTTTTCAAGGGCTCGATGTGGCTGGCGTTCGCGGGGGTCATCATGGTGCTCGCATTCTCGACCTCGCGGACCCTCAGGCAGGGCGTCATGGTGCTGGGCCAGCGTTTCGAGGCAGCGGAAGGAATCAAGGCGGGAGTGATCGATCGCGCCCTCGGGAGCGTGACCGGCGCCTTCGAAACGTTGGGCACTCATGGAATCCTTGGCAAGGGTCTGGGGGTCGGGACCAACGTGGGCGCGGGTTTGCTGACGGGGGAGAGGGTGTTCATTCTCGCGGAAGGGGAGTGGGAGCGAATCCTCAGCGAGGTCGGGCCTGTGCTCGGACTGGCGTTCATTTTCTTCCGAATCCTGCTGGTGTGGTTTCTTTTCCGAAAGGCGCTGGCGGCCCTGCGTCGTGGGGAGCCGCTCGCGATGCTGCTGTTCGGCATGTGCGCCACCCTCGTGCTGAACGGCCAACTCGGTGCGGCGGCGACGCTCGGGTGGGCCGCCTTCGGCGCGGGGCTCTGTCTCGCGGCGGCGAAGGAAGAGGAGGAAGATGATGGGCTGAGCCCGTTGATTGAGGCGGAGTCGCGGGTGGTTCCCAAGCTCCGCGGGCGATCCGCGTATGCGGAGCAGCTTCACTCCTCGAAACGGACGACATGAGCAGTTCGTCCGTCCTTGGACTGCGGCAGCTTGCTGCCGCTTTTGGTTCCGAGGCTTGCCGAGGAAATCCTCACCCCGCTCCACGCTCGCCGAGGCTCGCCCTCCAGAGCGGCAGCGAGCTGCCGCAGTCCAAGGCTGCCGCTTTTAGTTTCGAGGCTTGCCGAGGAAATCTCTCCGCGCTCGCCGAGGCTCGCCCTCCCGGGACTGCGGCAGCTTGCTGCCGCTTTTGGTTCCGAGGCTTGCCGAGGAAATTCCCACCCCGCTCCGCGCTCGCCGAGGCTCGCCCTCCAGAGCGGCAGCGAGCTGCCGCAGTCCAAGGCTGCCGCTTTTGGTTCCGAGGCTTGCCGAGGAAATTCCCACCCCGCTCCGCGCTCGCCGAGGCTCGCCCTCCAGAGCGGCAGCGAGCTGCCGCAGTCCAGGGATATGACCGCCCCTGACCGGAGGATGAAACGCATCATCGTTTACCGGGTCGGGAGCCTCGGGGACGCCCTGGTGGTCTTGCCGGCATTCCACCTCGTCCGGCAGGCGTTCCCGGATGCGCATCTGACCTTGCTCACGAATTTCCCAATCAACTCCAAGGCGGCGCCGATGGAGGGCATCCTCCGGAACACCGGTCTCTACGATGACACGCTGAGCTATCCTGCATCGATGCGCGATGTGCGCGCGCTATGGAGGCTGAGGAAGCAGTTGAAGGCGGGGCGCTACGACGGGCTCATGTATCTCGCAAAGCCCAAGGGCGGCCTGCTCGCGAGCATCCGGGATTACCTGTTCTTCCGGTGCTGCGGCATTCGCAGGATCATCGGCGTCCCCATGTCCCGGCGGGCGCTGCGCTGCGAGCCGCTTCCCGGGACGACGCTCCACAAGGCCGAGACCGTGCGCACCATGGAGTCGCTGGAGAGCCTCGGCACGGCGGACCTGAAGGATCCGCAATGGTGGGACATGCGTCTTACGCCCGGGGAGATTGCGGAGGCGGATGCCGTGCTCGCGAAGCACGGGGTCGCCGCGCCGTTTCTCGCCGCGAGCGTCGGCACGAAGGGGCAGTCGAAGGACTGGGAGGAGCCGAACTGGATGGAACTGACACGGCGCCTCGCCGCCGCACATCCCACGTTGCCGCTGGTCCTTTTCGGTGTGGCGGAGGAAAGGGCACGCTCGGAGCGGATGCTGGCGCTGTGGCGCGGCCCGAAGGCCAACCTCTGCGGCGTGACCTCGCCGCGGGTGAGCGCGGCCGTGCTCCGCAACGCGTCCGTGATGGTCTGCCATGACAGCGGGCCCATGCATCTCGCGGCCACGATGGGCGTGCCGTGCGTCGCGATTTTCTCGGCGCGGAACAAGCCCGGCGAGTGGTTTCCCCGCGGGGACCAGCACACGATTTTCTACCACCAGACGCCATGCTGGGGATGCCAGTTGCTGGAGTGCATCGAGAAGAAAAAGGTGTGCATCCTCTCCATTACCGTTGACGAGGTTTGCGCCGCCGTGCTGCAACAACTCGCCGCACGCGGAGTCCCCGCAGCCGCGGCATCTCCGTCGCAATCATGAGCCTTGGTTTTTTACTCCGTGCATTGGTCTGCATCCTGCCGTGGCCGCTGCGCCGGCGGGCGCTGAAGGCATTCTACGGCTATGACATTCACAGGACGGCGCGCATGGGGTTCTGCTTCGTGTTCCCGCGGCACCTCATCATGGAGGAAAAGACCATCATCGGGCACCTGACGGTGTGCGTGCATCTCGACCTCGTGCACATGAAGTCCCACTCCTCGATCGGCCGGGGCAACTGGATCACCGGCTTTCCCACGAACTCGCCGGACTACTTCTTCCACCAGTCGGACCGGCGCGCGGAATTGGTCCTGGGCGAGCATTCGGCGATCACAAACCGGCACATCGTGGACTGCACCAACCGCGTCAGCATCGGGCGTTTCAGCACCTTCGCGGGATTCCGCTCGCAGATCCTGGCGCACAGCATCGACATCGAAAAGGGCCGCCAGTCCTCCATGCCGGTCACCATCGGCGACTACTGCTTTGTCGGCACCGACTGCGTGCTGCTGGGCGGCAGCTCGCTTCCGAATTATTCCGTCCTCGGCGCCAAGTCGCTGCTGACCCATGCGTATGTGGACGAGTACACGCTCTACGGCGGCGTCCCCTCGCGGCCGATCCGGGTGCTGTCGAAGGACTGCGAGTATTTCAAACGCGCCACCGGCCATGTCGGGTAGCTTCCTGTTGAAAAGCGTCTCGTCCCTGGACTGCGGCAGCTCGCTGCCGCTTTTCTTTCCGAGGCTTGCCGAGGAAATCGTACCGCCCTGCGCGGCAAGCCCCCACGCTCGCCAAGGCTCGCCTTCCAAAGCGGCAGCGAGCTGCCGCAGTCCAAGGCTCCCGCTTTTCCTTCCGGGGCTTGCCGGGGAATTTTCCGCGCCCCCGCGCTCGCCGAGGCTCGCCCTCCAAAGCGGCAGCGAGCTGCCGCAGTCCAAGGGGGCCTCCGGTCGGCCCTTCACGGCGGCTGCCGCCGGCCTTCGCCTGCGCCGTTACACAACTGTCACCGGCAAGCCCATCTTCCTCCTTTCAGCGGGAGCGGTTCGGCGTAAACGATTCGACTGAATGTGCGGCATCGCAGCAGTCATGAGCAAATCGGGTCCGGCGCGTGCGCTGGGGCTTGAGCATCTGAGGCACCGTGGCCCCGACGGCTCGGGCGAATGGACTTCCCCGGACGGGCGCATCTGGCTCGGCCACACGCGGCTCGCGATTGTCGATCTCTCACCGACGGGCGCGCAGCCGATGCACGACGAGGAAACGGGCAACGTGATCGTCTTCAACGGCGAGATCTACAATCACCAGCAACTGCGCGCGGAGATGCGGAGATCGGAAATCCAATGGAAGGGCACCTCCGATACCGAGACGCTGCTCAACGGTTACCGGGTGTGGGGCCCGGAGGTGGTGAGGCGTGCCAAGGGCATGTTTGCCTTCGTCATTTATGATGCTGCGAAAAACGGCCTTTTCGTCGCGCGCGGACCGCTGGGAATCAAACCGCTCTACCATGAGTCGTCCGAAGACGGGATGCGGTTTGCATCGGAAATGCGCGCCCTGGTCGCGGGGACGCAGCGGGAGTGTGATGCAAAGGGCATCAGCTCGTTTCTGCAATGGGGCTCATGCCCGGAGACGGAGTTCATTTTCCCAAAGGTCAGGATGCTCGGAGCAGGCCACTGGATGACGGTCGCCGCCGACGGCACCGTCGAGACGGAGCGCTACTGGCCGGCGCATAAGCTTCCAGCCATCCCGGCGACCGCCGCGCCCGCGCATGTCCGCAAGCTGGTGGAGCAGGCCGTCGCCTCGCACCTCATGGCCGACGTTCCGGTCGCGTCGTTTCTCAGCGGCGGCATCGATTCCTCCATCATCACCGCCATCGCCTCGCGGGCCATGGGCAAGGGCCGGCTGCGCACATTTTCCGTGGGTTTTCCGCATCAGGAATTTGATGAAACCTCGGTGGCCGCGGAGGTCGCGCGGCGCTACGGCACCGAGCACACGCGGATCGAGGTGAAGGACGAGGAGGCGATCGTGCTGGTGCAGGAGGCGGTCGGCAAAATGGATGCGCCCTCGGTCGATGCCATCAACACCTACATCGTGTCGAAGAAGGTGGCGCAGCACGGCATCAAGGTGGCCATGTCCGGCCTCGGCGCGGACGAATTGTTCGGCGGCTACCCGAGTTTCCACGACGCGCCGCGCCTGCGGCTCCTTGCGGCCATCCCGAAGGGAATCCGAAGGCTGGGCGCGCCATTCGGCAAACTCGGGGCGCGCCTCGCGGACCTGCCCCACGGGGATCTGACCGCCATCGCGATCTGGCGGCGCAGGCTTTGGAGCGATGAGATGTTGCGCGAAGCGGGCCTGCCGCTGAGCCCGCTGCAGACCGAAACGCCGCCGAAGCTCGCGGATGGATTCGCGCGGATCAGCTGGGCGGAAATCGCCGTGTACATGCGGCAGATGCTCCTGCGCGATTCCGACCAGATGAGCATGGCCGTGTCGCTGGAGTTGCGCGTGCCTTTCCTGGATCGGGATCTCGTCGAATACGTCCTGAGCCTGCCGGCGCGTGAGAAGACCCGCCACCCGGGCAGCAAGGGCCTGCTCGTGGCAGCCTGCCGGGATCTGCTTCCCGAGAACGTTTACAACCGTCGGAAGATGGGATTTGTCCTGCCCATGGATCTCTGGATGCGCGGGCCGCTCGAGACTTTCTCGGACGCCGGACTCGCGGAGGTGGAACGGCTCGCCGTGCTCGCGCCCGGGACGATCCCGCGGATCCGGAAGCAGTTCCTCGACGGCAAGCTTCACTGGACGCGGATCTGGTCCCTCGTCGTGCTCGGACATTACCTGAAGAAGCAGACGGTATATGCAGGCGTTCACGCCGCGGCGCTCGCGCACGCGACATAGCCGGCGAGGCCCGCCCTCCCTGGACTGCGGCAGCTCGCTGCCGCTTTCGTTTCCGAGGCTTGCCGAGGAATTTCCACGCGCCCCCGCTCGCCAAGGCTCGCCCTCCCTGGACTGCGGCAGCTCGCTGCCGCTTTCGTTTCCGAGGCTTGCCGAGGAATTTCCACGCGCCCCCGCTCGCCAAGGCTCGCGCCCCAAAGCGGCAGCGAGCTGCCGCAGTCCATGGCGCCGCTTTCCCTTGCGAAGCTTGAATACAGCCGTCCGACTCACAATGGTTCCGCGCTCTTCTCCCACCGTCCCCACCGCACCCATGCGCATCCTCCGTTCCATCCGCTCCGTGAACCCCGCCGGGGGCGGGCCGATCGAGGGGATCAGGCAGGTCGCAAAAGTCCACGCCGCCGCGGGCCACGGGACCGAACTCGTCTCGCTGGATGATCCCGCGGACCCGTGGGTGCGGGAATGCCCGGTGAAGGTCCACGCCCTCGGCCCGGTGAAATCGAGCTACGGATACTCGCGCCAATTTTCCCCGTGGATCGCGGCGCACCGCAAGGAGTACGACGCGGTGATCGTGAGCGGGCTCTGGCAATACAGCGGCTTCGGCACGTGGCGCGCGCTCCGCGGGACGGACACGCCGTATTTCGTTTTTCCCCACGGGATGCTCGACCCGTGGTTCAAGCGCGCCTACCCGCTCAAGCACCTGAAAAAATGGCTCTACTGGCCGTGGGCCGACTACCGCGTGCTGCGCGATGCGCGCGCGGTGCTCTTCACCTCCGAGGAGGAAAGGCGCGCGGCCCGCGAATCATTCTGGCTCTACCGCTGCAACGAAGTCGTCGTGAACTACGGCATCGCCGGTCCGGACGCGGACGCCGCCCTCCAGCGCAGCGCCGTGCTCGCAAAGTTCCCGGAGCTCGAAGGCCGGCGCGTCTTTCTCTACCTCGGCCGTATCCACGAAAAGAAAGGCTGCGACCTGCTCCTGCGCGCCTTCGCAAAAACGGCGGCGGCCGATGACGGCATCCGCCTCGTCTTCGCCGGACCGGATCAGACCGGATGGGCGGATGAACTCCGCGCGCTCGCAGCCGGCCTCGGCATTGCCGGCCGCATCGTGTGGACCGGCATGGTCGCCGGCGATCTGAAGTGGGGACTTCTGCGCCTGGCCGAGGTGTTCATCCTCCCGTCGCACCAGGAAAATTTCGGCATCGCCGTCGCCGAGGCTCTCGCCTGCGGGACGCCCGTGCTCATTTCCAACAAGGTGAACATCTGGCGCGAGATCGAGGCCGATGGCGCCGGGCTCGTGGACGACGACGACGAACCGGGCACCGTGCGGCTCCTCCGGCGCTGGCTCGCGATGCCCGCCGCGCAAAGGGAGGCGATGAAGCCGGTCGCCGAGCGCAGCTTCCGGTCGCGTTTCGAAGTCACCCAGGCGGCCGAGGCGCTGATCCGGACGATCCAGCCGACGGGAAAGAACGTGTCGTGAATGGGAGCGGCGTCCCTGGACTGCGGCAGCTCGCTGCCGCTTTGGAGGGCGAGCCTCGGCGAGTGCGGGGGGCTTCCTCAGCAAGCTTCGGAAGGAAAAGCGGCAGCGAGCTGCCGCAGTCCAGGGCGCACTCCTTCGTTGACCGCCGGGCGAGTGCCCGCCAGCGTCGGCCGGATGACACAGGACTCCGCTGGCAAGGGCACGCGGGATTGGCCCCACGCACCGCCACATCGGCTCGGGGAATCGGGTTCGTATTTCGTCACGGCGCGAACCCGCGAAAAGATCCGCCATTTTCACACACCCGAACGCCTGACGTGGGTGCGTGATCATTTGCTGGAACTCTCCGCACACTATCGCTGGCGAATGGAAGCATGGGCCGTCCTCCCGAATCACTATCACTTCATCGCGCATAGTCCCGAAGGCGCGACCTCGGCCGGGTCGCTCCGGACATTCCTGAAGCACCTGCACGGGGACATCACCCGGCACATCAACCGGCTGGATGGCACCGAGGGGCGGCGCATCTGGCAAAACTACCGCGAGACCCGCCTCACCCATGAGGAATCGTATCTCTCGCGGCTCAGCTACACGCACAACAATCCCGCCCACCACGGCCTCGTTCCGCTGGCGGCCCAATACGAATGGTGTTCCGCCGCCGCATTCGAGCGCGCATGCACGCCCGCGTGGGTGAAGACGATCTACAGCTTCAGGTTCGACAAAATCGCCGAAGCCGACGGCGACGGCGACGTGTAGGCGCGTTGCCCGGCCTCCCCCCCTGGACTGCGGCAGCTCGCTGCCGCTTTTGTTTCCGAGGCTTGCCGAGGAAATCTCCGATCCCCCGCGCTCGCCGAGGCTCGCCTTCCAAAGCGGCAGCGAGCTGCCTCAGTCCAAGGCTGCCGCTTTTGTTTCCGAGGCTTGCCGAGGAAGCCCTGCGGAACTTCCATCACCGGATTCCCCTCCGATCCCCCGCGCTCGCCGAGGCTCGCCTTCCAAAGCGGCAGCGAGCTGCCGCAGTCCAAGGCTGCCGCTTTTGTTTCCGAGGCTTGCCGAGGAAGCCCTGCGGAACTTCCATCACCGGATTCCCCTCCGATCCCCCGCGCTCGCCGAGGCTCGCCCTCCAAAGCGGCAGCGAGCTGCCGCAGTCCAGGGTGCAGCTTGAATGCGAAATTGCATTGCGGGCGGCAACTGTGTTCGTGTGCGCGCGATGAGAATCACCATTGTCCAGGGCGCGTTCCTGCCGGTTCCGCCCCTGCGTGGCGGGGCGGTGGAGAAGATCTGGTTTGCACTCGGCAAGGAATTCGCGCGCCGCGGCCATGAGGTGACGCACATCTCGCGGAGCTTCGGCGGGCTGCCGCGGACGGAGGTCATCGGCGGGGTCCGTCACATTCGCGCGGGAGGCTTCGACGCTCCGCGACGGCTGCTCTTCCTGAAGTTGCTGGACCTTCTCTACTCGCTGCGTGTGCGCCTGCTGCTGCCGCCGGCGGACATCGTCGTCACGAATACCTTCTGGCTGCCGGCGCTCATCCGCTCGCAGCGCCCCGGAAAGCTCTACGTCCACGTCGCGCGCTATCCGCGCGGGCAGATGCGATTCTACCGCCACGCCGCACGCCTGCAGACGGTGTCCGGGCCGATCCAGTCCGCCATCATCGAGGAAGTCCCGGATCGGGCCGCCGCCGTGCGTTGCATTCCATATCCGCTTCCGGACGCCCCGCCTCCCGGCGCTCCGACGGATGTGTCCTCGCGCGGGAAGGTGTTGCTCTACGCGGGCCGGGTGCATCCGGAAAAGGGCATCCACCTGCTCGTCGAGGCGATGGGGTTGCTCGCGGGCACGATCCCTCCGGAGTGGAAGCTCGTCATCGTCGGGCCATGGGAGGCGAACGCGGGCGGTGGAGGGAAGAGCTACCTTGAAGAGTTGAAGCGAATCGCACAGCCTGTCGCCGAACGCGTCGAGTTCACCGGCCCCGTCTTCGATTCCGGCCAGCTCGCGCGTTTCTACCAGATGGCATCCCTTTTCGTTTATCCGTCGCTCGCTGAACGCGGGGAAACCTTCGGCGTCGCGCCGCTCGAAGCCATGTCGCACGGATGTCCCGCGCTGGTGTCCGACCTCGCGTGCTTCCGCGACTTTGTCGGGGACGGGGCGAACGGTTTCGTCTTCGATCATCGCGCGCCGCAGCCTGCGGAAGTGCTCGCGGCGAAAATCCGGGAATTGATCCAGGATCCCGCGCGGCTCGGAAGGGCGGGGGAGAGCGCAACCGCCACCGCACAGCGATTCTCGATCGATCGGATCGCCGGCATTTACCTCGACGATTTCCACACGCTGCTGAGATCCGGCGCATTCTGAGCGTGCGAAAACTGAACCCTTCATGGATCTCGGAACGCTCAAGCGAAACCTGAAGCTGCGTCTGCGGTGGATGCGCCGCTTGGAAGGCGTGTCCCGTTCACTGCGCATCGCAGCGTTGAGGCAAATTTCCAAACTGAGCCGCAGCTCCGCGGTCTTCGGCCCGCCGAAAGGCTGGGTGGCGAACACCGCGGAATGGCTCGCAAAACAGCCGGCGGGTTCCGGCAGCCGCCTCATCACCGCAATTCCCGCAGCGCGCCTCACGCACCGCCCGCCGAAATGCCCCGACCCCGCGCTCGCCGCGAACTTCGTGCCGTTCATCGAGCGCGACGTGCCGCCCTTCACCGTCTCAGTGCTGCGCGATGCGCGCGTGTGGGGCCACTATGCGGGTGTCGTGATCACCCCGACGGACGAGGTCATCGCCGATCTCTCGCGCGACTTCTGGGGCATCGAGCGCAACGCCGTGTTCACGCGCCTGCGCCTCCCGCGCGTGCGGCGCATCGCGGGCACCGTCGCGGACATCTGCACGCCCGAGGCTTTTGCAAACTACTGGCACTGGACGCACGACCTCATGCCGCGCCTGCGCGTGCTGGAACTGGCCGGCTTCACGCCGGAGAAAGTGGACGCCTATCTCGTGAACAGCAACGCCTCCGCGTGGCAGACCGAGCTGCTGCGCGACGCGGGCATCGCCGGCGAGAAAATCATCCGCATCACCGACGCCGATCACATTCAGGCCGGCACGCTCGTCGTGCCGAGCCGCAAGGCGACAAACTACGACATCTTCCCGTGGATGTGCGAGTAACCTCGCCGGCCTCGCGCGCTACGAACCGGATCCCGCCACGCCGAAAAGGCTGCTCATCTCGCGCAAGCCCGGTGCGCGCCGCCGCGCCCTGAACGAGGACGACGTCGTCGGGTGCATGCGCGGATTTGGTTACACGCCCGTGGATCCCGGTATGCATTCGCTGCAGGAGCAGCGGGCGCTTTTCCGCGGCGCGACACACATCGTCGGCACGAGCGGCGCGGGATTTGCCAACTACGTCTATTGCCGGCAGGGCACCAAGGTGATGGAGATCTTCTCGGCTCGGAATTTCGATCCATTCCATTGGAGCGTCGCCGACCCGGCGGGGCTCGAATACCACTGCATATTGTCGAGCCCCGATGACGAACTTCTCGTCGGGCGCGGCACGGATCAGGATTTTCAGGTGGACATCGCCAACCTCGTTCGCAATCTGGAAAATTATGGTTTCACCGGCTGATCCCCCCCACCTGCGCATTGGCGTGATCGGCTGCGGCCATTGGGGGCCGAACCACATCCGCACCTTTTCGCAGATGAAGGACTGCACCGTGACCGCCATCGCGGATGCGAATGCGAAGCGCCTCGCGTCCGTCTGCGAGATGTTCCCGCACGTCCGCGGCTTTGCGGATCACACTTCGCTGCTGCGAGAGGGCGGCGTGGATGCAGTCGTGGTCGTGACGCCCACGCGGTCCCACTTCGAGGTCGTCTCCGATGCGCTGAATGCGGGCAAGCACGTCCTCTGCGAGAAGCCGCTGTGCATCGACACCGCCGAGGGCGACCAACTCGTCGCGCTGGCAAAAAGCAAGGGTCTCGTGCTCATGGTCGGCCACATTTTCCTGTTCAATCCCGGCATCCTCAAGGTGAAGGAACTCGTGGAAAAGGGCGAGGTCGGTGACGTGCGCTCGCTCTCCGCCGTGCGGACGAATCTCGGCCCCGTGCGCAGCGACGTGAACGCCGCTTGGGATTCTCGCATCGCACGACATCTCGATTTTCAACTGGCTGCTCGGCTCCGAGCCCGTCGAGGTGCAGGCGATGGGCGCGGCATTTCTCCAGCCGGGCATCGAGGACGTGGTGAACATCTCACTCCGATACCCCGGCAACGTGCTCGCCTCGATCCAGTGCTCGTGGCTCGACCCGAAGAAAGTCCGCCAGCTCACGCTCGTCGGCAGCAAGAAGATCATCACCTGGGACGACCTCGCGCTGTCGAATCCCGTCGCGATTTACGAGAAGGCCGTGGAAACCAATGTCGAAGCCACCGACTACGGCCAGTTCCTCCGCCTCTCGATGCTCGATGGCGACGTGCATCTGCCCAAGGTGCAGGCAGGCGAGCCGCTGAAGGCGCAGGACGCCGCTTTCATTCAAGCAGTGCGTGACGGTTCAACTCCGCTGTCGGACGGCGCCTTTGCGACCGGCGTCGTGCGGGTTTTGGCCCAAATCGAAGGCTGTCTCCGGATGGCTCCTGCCCAATCCCTCAGTTGTAAATGAGAACGCCACGCTTCCATGCTCATGCAGCCGCAATTGTCGAGACGACCAGCATTGGGGCCGGGACGCGGATCTGGGCTTATGCGCACGTCTTGAAGGGGGCTATTATCGGTCGGGACTGCAATGTCGGGGATCACGCATTTATCGAGGGTGGCGCCGTCATCGGCCATCGGGTCACAGTGAAAAACGGTGCGATGATCTGGCACGGCGTCCATTTGCAAAATGACGTGTTTGTTGGGCCGGGCGTCGTCTTTACGAACGACCTAATGCCTCGTTCCCCTAGGGCATCTGTCGCCGCGAAGCGTTACCAGTCACAAAATGGCTTGTTCCCACGATGGTCAAGGATGGCGCGAGCATAGGAGCGAATGCCACGATTATTTGTGGCGTAACTATCGGCAAATACGCAATGATTGCGGCGGGCGCTGTCGTTACGCGCGACGTGCCTGCTTACGGGCTCGCAGTCGGGGTACCAGCAGAGGTCAAGGGCTGGGTTTCCGAAACCGGCGCGCGGCTGTCTTTTGACGCACAGGGATTCGCTCTATGTCCCGATACAGGTTCGCGCTGGCGCTTGGTTTCCGGGAGCCGGTGAATTCCCGTCACCACACGCGGACGGCGCTAGGCCACTTTTTCTTTCAACATCTCCATGCATCCTAACAAGGTCCAGTTCGTTGACCTCCTCCGCCAATACCACGATCTCCAGCCGGAGATGGATGCGGCGATCCTTCGAGCCGTTGGGCGTGGCGATTTCATCCTCGGCGAGGATGTGCGCGAGTTTGAGAAGGAGTTCGCCGTATTCAACGAGGCCCCGCACTGCATCGGCGTGGCGGACGGCACGCGATGCGCTGCATCTCGCGTTGCTCGCGCTCGGCGTCGGGCCGGGTGACGAGGTGATCGTCCCCACGCACACCTACATCGCGAGCGCGCTGGCGATCTCGAGCACGGGCGCGAAGCCGGTCTTCGTGGACTGCGAGCCGGACCATTATTCGATCGACGTGAAGGCCATCGAGCGCGCGCTCACGCCGCGCACGAAGGCGATCATGCCCGTGCATCTCTACGGCCATCCCGCCGACATGGATCCGATTTTGCAGATCGCAAAGGATCGCAAGCTCGCCGTCGTCGAGGACACCGCGCAGGGCCACGGCGCGACCTACAAGGGCCGGCTGCGTGCGGCACGATGGGGACATCGGCTGCTTCAGCTTTTACCCCGGCAAGAATCTCGGCGCTTACGGCGACGGCGGCGCAGTCGTGACCCGTGATGCGGGGCTCGCGGAGAAATCTCGCTGCTCCGCAACTACGGCGCAGAAGGTGAAATACGTCCACACGATGAAGGGCTACAACTCGCGCCTCGACACCGTCCAGGCGGCGGTTCTCCGCGTGAAACTCCCGCATCTCGCGAAGTGGAACGACCAACGCCGCGCCGCCGCCGCGCGCTATGGCGAACTCCTCGCGGGCACGAAGCTCGGCATCCCGAAGGTCGCGCCGCATGCGAATCCCGTGTGGCACCTTTACGTCGTGCAGACCGACGACCGCGACGACCTGCAAAAGGCGCTCGATGCGGCGAACGTCTCGCACGGCATCCACTATCCGATCCCGGTGCATTTGCAGGAGGCATACCGCGAACTCGGCCACAGGCAGGGCGACTTCCCCGTCACCGAGGCGCTCGCGCCGCGCATCCTGTCGCTCCCGATGTTTCCGGAGATCACCGATGAGGAGGTGACTCGCGTGGCCGCAGCGCTGCGTTCGCTTTGAAAATGCAATCGGGCTGTTCCGCAGACTGACGACTCCGTATCCTTTCACCGATGGCCGAAGAACAGAAACAGCAGGGCGCGCGGACGTTCGACCAGAAGTCGCCGTATCATTCCCCGTGGTCCGTCCGGCAGAGGATGGCGATGCTGGTTTGGGAGTATTGCTGGGTGATTTGCTGCCGATGGACGCCCAAGCCGTGCAATCGCTGGCGGCTTTTCTGGCTGCGGATTTTCGGGGCGCGGATTCACGGGATGCCGTTCGTGCATCAGCGCGCACGCATCCAGATCCCGTGGAACGTGACGCTGCACGACCGCGCCACGCTGGGCGATCGGGCGAATCTGTACAGCCTCGGCGAGATCGAGATCGGCGCGCGCGCGATCGTCGCGCAGGAAGCCTACCTCTGCGCCGGAACCCACGACTTTTCAGTCCCGGCGCTTCCGCTGCAGGTGGCGAAGATCACGATCGGCGAGGACGCCTTCATCGGTGCCCGCGCGTTCATCCTGCCGGGCGTCACGGTCGGGGCGCGCGCGGTCGTGGGCGCGTGTGCGTTGGTGACGAAGGACGTCGCGCCTTCAGCGATTGTCGCCGGAAATCCCGCGACACAGGTCCGGATGCGCGGCGCGCAGGCCCCATGAGCGCGCACGCAACAGTCCCGGTCTCGATCCTCATCCCGATCAAGAACGAGGCGGCGAATCTCGCGCGCTGCCTGGCGTCGGTGCGGTGGGCGGAGGAGGTCGTGGTCGTGGATTCCGCGAGCACGGATGGGTCGCAGAAGATCGCGGCGGACCACGGGGCGACGGTGGTGCAGTTTGAATTCAACGGGACGTGGCCGAAGAAGAAGAACTGGGCGCTGGAGAATGTTCCGTTCCGGCACGAGTGGGTTTTCATCCTCGATGCGGACGAGGTGCTCCCGCCGGAAGCCGAGGCGGAGTTTCGCGCCATCGTCACCGACGCGAGCCATCCCGTCGCCGGCTACTGGATCAACCGGCGGTTCATGTTCATGGGAAAATGGCTGCGGCACGCCTACTACCCGAACTGGAACCTGCGCCTCTTCAAGCACCGGCTCGGGCGCTACGAAAAGCTCACCGACGCCGACACGCAGAGCGGGGACAACGAGGTGCACGAGCACGTCGTGGTGCAGGGGACGACCGGGCGGCTGCGATGCCGAGATGGATCACTACGCGTTCCCGTCCGTCGCGGTCTTCGTGGAAAAGCACAACCGCTACTCGAACTGGGAGGCGCGCGTGGCGCTGGACCGGCATCTGCAGGGCAGCAGCGGGCAATTGCAAAAGGGCGGCGTGGGTGCGCGGCGGAAACTGAAGCAGTGGTCGCAGGCGCTGCCGTTCCGCGGCCTGCTGCGCTTCCTCTACGTTTACGTCTGGCAGCGCGGTTTTCTCGACGGGAGGGAAGGCTACTACTTTGCGCGGCTGCACGGCTTCTACGAATTCCTGAGCGTCGCGAAGACGTACGAGATGAAGCGGGACGCGGAGCGGGCGGGCCGACGGCTGAGATGAAGGCGGCGATGCTGAAGGCGATCTTCGTCATCGGCATCATCGCCGCGATGGCGATGGCGCTGAGGCCGAACCGCCATGGCGGCATCCACAATTTCGTGCCGGCGTCCTTCCGCGCGTGGGTGAATGAACACGATGATTTTCAAAACATCGCCGCGTTTTTCCTGATCGCCACGGTGGCGCTCCTGCTGCCGGGAGTCCGGAACAGGGAGGGAAAGTCGTTGCCGGCCGTGGTGCTGCGGACCCTGGAACCCCCGCTCGCGCGGGTCGCCGCGCTGATGCTCTTCGTGTGCGTCATCGAGCTGGTGCAGCGCTTCATCCCGGGCCGCGTCCCGGACTTGCAGGACGTCTGCACGGGATGGAGCGGGATTTTCGCGGCGTGGCTGGTCTGGGTGCTGCGGCGTGCCGGCAGATAAAATCCTGGACCGCGGCACGGGATTTGAAGCGACGCGCCCGAAGGACCGCGCCGGCGGACACCCAGATGATGCAAACGATCATTGGCACAACGCCTGCATTCAGATAATATTTCAACGAATTCATCGACGTGCATCCCCTTGTAACGGTCCTCGCTCCTGAACTTCAGGAAGCGCGCAAGCGCCGCCGGAACTGGCTGGCGGTGGTGGGATTTGCCGTGATGGGTCTGGGCGTTGCCGCGCTCGAATTTCGCACGCTCCACGATTGGGTGCAGGGGTTGCGTGCGCGGCGCATGGCGTCCAAGGCGGAATCCCAGATCCTCGGCGGCAACATCGAGGAGGCTTTGATCAAGGCGCGGACCGCGTATCAGACCAAGCCGGATGAACCCGCGGCGATCCGCATCGCCGCGCGGGTGCAGGGGATGGCCGGGCAGCCTTCCGCCGCGGTCCCGCTCTGGAAGCAGCTCGTGGAGTCGGGCGCGATGCGCCCGGCGGATCGCCGGTCGTATGCGGAGGATCTCCTCATGTCGGGAGCGGTGGCCGAGGCGGGGATCCAGATCGAGGCATTGCTGAAGGAAAACCCGGCCGACGGCGCGTTGCACCGGCTCGCCGCGCGATGGGCCGCGAGTGATGGCGACGGCGAAAGGGCGCGCAAATTTGCGGGCGATGCGGTGCGCCTCGACAAGGACAACCAGGAAGCGCGCCTCCTGCTGGCGCTGCTGCAACTTTCCGCCGGCACGGCGCAGCTCCGGGACGAGGCCGTCCGGACCATGCTCGAACTCGGCGCGGCGGACACGCGCGAAGGCATCGAGGCGCTCAGGCGGCTGGCCGCACTCCCCGCCCTCCCGGCGGACGTCGCGGAAAAGGTCCTCCTGCTGATCCGCGAGAATTCGCTCGCCACCGACGAACACCGGCTTCTCGCGCTCAATATCGAACTCGCCCTCCGCCCGGCGGAACGCGCCACGATTCTCGACGCGACGGTCCGGCAGTATGAAAAGGCCGGCGCCGCCGCCCGCCGCGCCCTCGGCGTATGGCTGAATGCCCACGGGGAATACGAGCGGATGCTGGCCGTCGTCCCGGTGGACGAGGCCTTCAAGCGCAAGGACCTGCTCCTCCTGTGCCTGGATTCCCTCGCGGGGCTCAGGCGATGGAATGAAATCGAGCGCGTGCTCGGGATGAAGAATGTGCCGCTCGATGCCGCGTACAAGGAACTCTTCCTCGCGCGATCGGCGCTGGAGCTGGGAAGCGCGACCGTCGCGGACATGCACTGGCGCCGTGCGCGCATCGCCGCGGGGCCATCGTCCGAGCAGATGGCATTCATCGGGAACTACGCGGAAAAAATCGGCCAGCTCGATCAGGCCGAGACTGCGTTCCGCTCGCTCAGCGTGAACGCGGCCACTGCGCGCCCCGCGCTCGAGGCCCTGCTGCGGATCGCGCAGAAGCGCGGCGACGTGGAGATGCTTTCCGAAACGCTGAAGACGATGCGCGAGCGCTGGCCGCAGGATGATTCCGTGAAGAACGATCTCGCTTACGTGAACCTGCTCATGGGCCGCGCAGTGGATGAATCCATGGCTGCCGCGAAGGAACTCGTCGCCCGCTCGCCCACGAGCCTCGCGCACCGGACCACGCTCGCGCTCGCCGCGATCCGGAAGAAGGACGGGGCCGGAGCGCTGGCGGTTTACAAGGGGCTCTCGATTCCGTGGGATCGGGTCGGCCAGGGACACCGTGCCGTGTACGCGGCGGCTCTCGGTGCGAACGGCCGGAGCGATGAGGCCAGGGCGGAAGTCGCCGCCCTGCGCTGGGAGGAATTGCGTCCGGAGGAACGCGAATTGGTCAAATCGTGGCGCACGCCGTAAGCGACGCGGAAGACGGCCACGCGGTCGGACGGGCAAAGTCACCATCGTGGTGGCCTGTCTGCGCCGTTCTGGGCGCGGTGTGGCTGCTGGCCGTGCGCCAGTTGAGGTTCGAATGGACCATCAATCCGCAATACACCTATGGCTGGACGGTGCCGCTGCTCGCCGCGTACCTTTTCGCGGAGCGATGGAAACGCCGCCCTCCCGCGCAGCCGCCGCGTTCTCGCATCGCCGTCGCGCTGGTGGTCCTCGCGTTCGCGGTGTGGCTGCTGCCCATCCGCCTCATCCAGGAATCCGCCCCGGACTGGCGCCTGCTCGGCTGGGCGATGGGCGGGGTGTGCGTGGCGATCACGCTGTGCGCCGTTTATTTTGCGGGCGGCTTCGCATGGCTGCGCCATTTCTTTTTTCCGGTCGCATTCTTCCTCGTGGCGGTGCCGTGGCCGGTGCCCCTGGAGCAGTCGCTCGTCCAGTGGCTGATGCGTTCGGTGACGACGATCTGCGTCGAGGCGCTCAGCTGGGTGGAGGTGCCGGCCATTCAAAAGGGGAACGTCATCGAGATCAGCACCGGGCGCGTCGGCGTCGAGGAGGCGTGCAGCGGGGTACGTTCGCTCCAGACGACGCTGATGATCGCGCTGTTCATGGGAGAACTGCTCCGCTTCGGCATCATCCGCCGGTTCGTCCTCCTCGCGGGGGCGCTCGGCGTCGCCTTCGTGTGCAACGCGAGCCGCGCATTTTTCCTCGTCTGGGTGAGCGCCCGCTCCGGCACGGACGAGGTCGCAAAATGGCACGACAACGTCGGCTTCGCGGTGCTCTTCGGGAGCCTCCTGGGAGTCGGCATTCTCTGCGTACTGCTGAATCCAAAGCGTGACGAGGTGGAGAAGGAACCGCCGGATCCCGGACTGCTCAGCCCCGGCGTGCCGCCCGGAAAAGGCATCCTCATCGCGCTCGTGGCCTGGCTCGTCATCGTCGAGGCGGGCACCGAGGTGTGGTACCGCAGGGCCGAGGCGCACATGGCGAAAGTCACCCCGTGGACACTCCGCTGGCCGGAGGAGCAGAAGGGCTTCCGTGATGTGGAACTCGGCGAGGTCACCCGGAACATCCTGAAATACACCGACGCGCGTTCCGCCTCGTGGACGGGACCGGACGGCCTCCGCTGGGCGATGATCTTCCTCCGCTGGGCGCCGGGTCGCACCTCGGTCCAGCTCGCCCGCGCGCATGGACCCGAGGTGTGCCTTCCCGCCGGCGGCGCGGTGATGACCGCCGACCTCGGCGCGCGCCCCATGCGGATCAACGGCGTCGATCTTCCCATGCGCGCCTACACGTTCCGCGCGCGCGATCAGGTGCTCCACGTCTTCTACTGCCTCTGGGAACAGCGGCCCGACACGGATGGGGTGCAAAGCGTCGCCGAGGAACTCAACAGGGAGCGCAGGCTCGACGCCGTGAAGAAAGGAATCCGGAATGCCGGACAGCAGGCGATCGAGGTCGTCATCTTCGACGCCGCGGGTCCCGAGCAGGCGGAGGAATCGGTGAAGCGCTTCCTCGAGAAATCAATCCAGCGCTGAGGCTGCGCGGCGCGCGGCTGCGATCAGCGCGGGGCGCCGGCGAGTTTCGCCGCGAGGCGGACGGCGGCGCGGAGGCTGCCGGGATTCGCCTTTCCCTGCCACGCGATGTCGAAGGCGGTGCCGTGGTCCACGCTCGTGCGCGCGACGGGCAGGCCGAGCGTGGTGTTCACGGCGGAGTCAAAGGCGATCATCTTCACCGGAATGTGGCCCTGGTCGTGATACATGCAGATCACCGCATCGAATTCCTTCCGGCGCGCCGGCGTGAATGCGGTGTCCGGCGGCACGGGGCCGGTCACGTCAAAGCCGCGCCGCTGCGCCTCCCCGATCGCCGGGGCGATGATCCGCTCCTCCTCGCGCCCGCCGAAGAGTCCGCCCTCGCCCGCATGCGGATTGAGCCCGCACACGAGCAGCCTCGGCTGGCGTCCGCGGATGCGGAGCAGTGCGGCGGCGGTGAGCTCGATGACGTCGAGAATGCGCGCGTGGGTCAGCAGCGCCGGCACTTCCGCGTAGCCGACGTGCGTGGTCACGAAGCTGCACGTGATTTCCTCCGAGTACTGCATCATGCACGAGCGTTCCGCTCCCATGCGCGCCGCGAAAATCTCCGTGTGCCCCGGGAACCTGTGCCCCGCGGCGTGCAGCGCCTCCTTGTTCAGCGGCCCGGTGCAGACCGCATCCACCTCGCCGCGCAGCCCGGCCTCGATGCCCGCGATCACATACCGGAATGCCGCGTCGCCGCACGCTGCGCTGACCTTTCCCGGCGTCACGGAACTCGCGTCCACGCATCGGAGATCGAGCACAGCCGGCGCATTCACGCTGCGGTGCGCCGACGGCCAGTCGCTCATTGCGAGCACCGGCGCGATGAATGGCAGGCCCAGTTTTTCGGCCACGCGTCGCAGCAGGGCCGCATCGCCGAAGATGACCGGGATGCATTCGCGCGCAATCGCCGCATCGGCGAGCAGGCGCAGGCAAAGCTCGGGACCGACGCCCGCGGGATCGCCCATCGTCACGGCGATCCGCGGCATGCGGGAGCCGCTGACGGGAGACGGCCGGGCATCCGCGGCGCGCTGGCTGTGGGAAGTCATGGAGCCCGTAGCTACCCGGAGCGCCATGCCCTTGGCAAACCGATGGCGATCATTTCGCGCCGCCTCGCGGCGCCGTGGTCCGCATCCACCGTGAGTGCGGCGCGACGGAGCGTGAGGTGCAGGATTTCCGCCGGCGCCTGGATGCGGACGGGGAACCAGTTGCCGACTCCGTTGGAGACGACCAGCGCACCGGATGCGCGTGTGTACAGGCCGCTCCAATAGCGGAACAGCAGCGGCCCGGCGCCGATGCGATCCGTGAGCATGAGCTGGCCGCCGTGCGTGTGGCCGGCGAGGGTGAGCGGAATCTCGCCCGCAAAATCCCACGCGTGGGGATGGTGCGCGAGGAGCAGCGGCCACGCGGCAGGGTCGCGCCGCGCGAGCAGCGAGGCGGCATCGCCCTGCATTCCCGTCGCGCGGCGATGCCACGGCAGCCCGAGCAACTGGACACGCTGGCCGCGGATGGTCGTCGTCGCGGTTTCGCCAAGCAGAAGCGGCAGGCCGCCGCGCTCGGCTTCGCGTCGGAAGGTCTGCGCGTTCTCGATGAGATCGTGGTTTCCCTCGCAGGCGGCGGTGATGTGCCGCGCACGGAGGGACCGGATGACGTCGAGAGCCGCCGGGAGATCGCGCAGGGAGTGGTTGATGAAATCGCCGGTCAGCGCGACGACATCCGCGCCGAGCCGGTTGGTTTCCTCGACCATGCGCTCCAGCGTGCGGCCACGCGTGAAGCGTCCCACGTGCAGGTCGGACAAATGGGCGATGGTCAGCCCGTCGAGCGCCGGCGGGAGGTTGGGAATGGGAACGTCGATGCGCCGGATGCGGAAATCGTTGAGCTGGATCTCGCCGATGGCCGCCGCGCCGAGCGCGAGCATCGGCGGGGTCAGCGCCGCGGCGGTGCCGAGGAATTCCCTGCGCGTGACACCCGTGTGGGGCTTGGCCTCCGGAGGCTGCGTGTGAGGCACGGTACGCGTCATTTTTCGCGCGAGCACGGCGAACCCTCTCAGCAGACGCCACACGAGCCACGGGAGCAGGATGACGAGATGCCACGCGAGGATGATCGAATGCAGCGGTCGCGGCATCGCGTCTGCGAGCGTCACGCCCGCGCGGGATGAGAGGATGACCGCAAGCCCGGTGAACTGCAGCACGCCGAATGCAGTGCCGATCCAGCGGGCCCACCGCTGCGGTCTTTTGAGCGCAACGATGCACCACAGCAGATCGCCGGCGGCCACGAGAATAAGAATGATGAGGAACGTCATCGGAGGCGTGACCCTTCGCCCAATAATCCGGCCTCCGCAATCGCCGCGCTTCGCACTTAGCGGCGGGCCTCGCCCTGCGCTTCGTTCCACACTGCATGCCACGCCTCGAACGTCCCCGCATGAATCCGCACGATCTTGGTGATGTCGCGGGTGTAGCCGCCCGCAAGCACCCACGCGATGGGGATGTGGTGCGAGCGCGCGAATTGAAAGACGTGCGAGTCGCGGGCGCGCAAATCGTCGTCGTCGAGCGCGAGCGGTGAAAATGGATCCTCGAAATACGGATCCGCGCCCGCCTGGTAGAGCAGAACGTCCGGCTTCCACGCGGCGATCTCGGGCAGCGCCGATTCGAGGATTTGCAGCATCGTCGCCCGGTCGCAGCCGGCAGGCAGCGCGTGCGAGCGATGATTTTCGCCGTCCTCGTGACGACGCGCGGTGACGTCGCGGTAAGGCATGTTGTCGCGGTAGTCATTGCCGTAGATGCTCACGGCGAACAGGTGCGGGCGGCGGGCGGCGAGCTGGGCGGTGCCGTTGCCGTAATGAAGATCCATGTCGAGCACCGCGATGCGCAGCGCCTCGCCGCCGGCGAGCAGCGCGTCGGCCGTGACCACGAGGCCATTGAACGTGCAGAAGCCCTCGCCGTGATCCGCGCAAGCGTGGTGAAAGCCGCTCACCACGGCCGCGCTCGCACCGTCGCGGAGCGCCTGCCGCGCAGCTGCGAGACATCCGCCGCTGGTGAGGCAGACGCTGGGAAACAGTTCAGGTGACCACGGGAATTTCTGCGACTCGGCGAGCGCGCGCGGCTGCCCGGTCCGGACTGCCGCGATGTATTCCGGAGTGTGGACGCGCAGCAGGTCGGCCTCCGTCACCGGCGCGGGTTCGGCGAGTTGCACATCGGGCATCGCACGCACCGCATCGGCGACGAGCGCGAACTTTTGAATCGGCATGATGTGATCGCCGAGCGGGGCGGCGTAGCCGGGGTGGTAAAAGGCGGTGAGCATCGGAATCGTGCCGGTGTGCTAAGGCGCTGCGGTGGGAGGCAGCAGCGCCACCTCGGCGTCGTCGGGCGGGTAAGTTGCGAGGTTCAGCGCCGGGTGGGCCATGTCCTTCGGGCGGAACTGCGCGCCGTACATCGCGTAGAGTGCGCGGACGAGGCGGCGCACTTCGGAACCGGGGAGGCTGCGTTGCGTTTCGCGGCGGACGCGTCGGATGATCAGCTGAAAGGGCAGGGGACGCGCGCCACCGCTGGCATCAATCTCCGCGGGCGGCCGGAAGTCCGGCTGGAAGTAGCGCACCGCGCACGGGTCGATTTTCAGGAAGCCGGCCCTCTCGTAAGCCTTGAGGCGCACTGCGCGGCGAGGGTCGCTCCCGTCGTCGTATTCCATCTCGCCGACGAGCGTGATGGGAGCCTCGGGCTTTCGGTGTGCAGATGCCACGGCGCGTGCGGAGAGGAGCGAGACCGCGCGCATCCACCCGGCGAGGCCGCTCCGCCGCCACTTGGGAGCGACGAGGAGATGGGAAAGGTGGACGACGATTTCGCCCTCGAAAAACATGATGGTCTGATCGCGCACTGCCGCGGTCGTTTCGCCGGCACGCGCGAGGATCATCTCGTAACGCATCGCCGCGTCCCCGGTGAAACGCGCGGCGAGGACCTTGCGGCTTTCCAGCTCGTGCGCGGCGCCGAACTCCGCCCACAGCGCCGCGTAGGCCTGTTCAAAGAGAGGATCCGCGGACGAACGGATCCGCTTCCAGCTGAACTGCGCCGGATCGAGCGTCGCCGACTTGTGATCGCCGGGCGCGAGGAGATCGGGGGTGAGCAGCGAGGCATGCATCGGGCGCAAGGACGCTACTCCGAACTGCGGTCGGAGTCATCCCGAGTGTGCCGCAGTCGGCTGCCGGTTCTGGGGTGAACGCTACGGCGCGAAATGCTCCACTCGGAGCAGCATGGGTTCGCCTTTCACCGGCGGGAGCGCGGAAATCTGCTCGAGCGCCTTGCGCACCTGCGCGTGCGTGGCGTCGTGGACCATGAGGATGAGCACCGCGCTCTGGCCATCGCTCTCGGGCTGGATCATCGAGCTGATGCCGATGTCGAGCGAGCCGAGCACGCCGGCGACCTGCGCGAGCACGCCGGGTTTGTCGTCCACGGGAATGCGCAGGTAGTACTGGCAGAGGATTTCGTCCAGCGGCTTGCAGGTGCCGTAGAGGCCATGCGGCATGAAGCCGAAGTCGCGGCGCTTCGACTCGAGCGCGTGCGCGGCCTCCGCGAGGTCGGCGATGACGGCGCTCGCGGTCGGATCCTGGCCCGCGCCGCGTCCGTAGAAGAGCGTTTCGCCGACGACATCGCCGTGGACGCAGAGCGCGTTGAAGACGCCGTTCACGCTCGCGAGCACGTGCTTCTCGGGGATGAGCGTGGGATGCACGCGGACCTCCATGTGGCCGCGCTCGTCGGCCTTGATGATGCCGAGCAGCTTGATGCGGTAGCCGAGTTTCTTCGCGAAGCCGATGTCCCGCGCGGTGACTTTCTCGATGCCCTCGACGAACACCTGCGACGGGCAGATCCACGTGCCGTATGCGAGCGACGCGAGGATGATCGCCTTGTGCGCGGCGTCCCAGCCGTTCACGTCGAGCGTGGGGTCGGCCTCCGCGTAGCCCTGAGACTGCGCCTCGGCGAGAGCGTCGGCGTAGTTGAGCCCGGCCTCGGTCATCCGCGTGAGGATGTAGTTCGTCGTGCCGTTGATGATGCCGTGGATCGACTGGATGTGATTCCCGATGAATGACTCGCGCACGGCCTTGATGATCGGAATCCCGCCCGCGACAGCGGCCTCGAAAAAAATCGGCACCTGGCGTGCCGTCGCGAGGTCGAAGAGTTCCTTTCCGTGCTCGGCGAGCAGCGCCTTGTTGCCGGTGACGACCGTCTTCCCCGCCTCGATCGCCTTGACGATGAGTTGCCGCGCCTCCTCGATCCCGCCCATCAGCTCGACGACGATCTGCACTTGAGGATCATCGACGAGGTCCTGCCATCGGGTGGTGAAAATGGCGGCAGGCGCGTCCACGGTGCGCGTCTTTTTCAAGTCGCGGACGGCGATGCGACGCACGGTGAGATCGAGCCCGAGGCGCTGCGAGAGCAGGTCGCGGTTTTCCGCGAGGTGTTTGAACACGCCCGCGGCGACGGTGCCGAATCCGGCCAAGCCGATGCCGATTTGTTTCATAAAGGGCGCGGACTATCGAAGGCACCGCCGCCCGCCGCAAGAGTGGAGTGCACCGCGCCGGAGCCTGGCGCCAGTCTCTGCTTGGAAAGGCGCGGGCGCTTCCGGCAAGGTGGCCTCCTGTGCGCCGTGCGCTCCTCCAGCTGTTCCGTCTTGCGATGCTCGTCGCCGTCGCGTGGATCCTCCGCGAGCACGCGGTGCGGTTGCGCGTGGAGTCGCTGCGTCCGCTCACGCTGGCCGAGGTGCAGCCGCTTTTCCCCACGGCGGTCGCGTTGGAGATCGATGAAGGAGATCGCGGCGGATGGCATGTCGGCGGGCCGGATGGCACGCGGCTCGGCTACGTGCTGCAGACGGCGCCGGTGTCGGATTCCATCATCGGCTACCGCGGGTGGACGAACACGCTCATCGCGTTCGATGCGACGCTGCACGTCGTCGGCGTGCGAATCCGCGCGAGCCAGGATACCGTCGATCACGTGGACGATGTCCGGAAGGATCGCAGCTTTTTGAAAACATGGAACGGGCGCTCGTGGGACGAGGTCGCGGGGCGCACGCCGGAGGAGGAGGGGATTGAAGGCGTGAGCGGAGCATCCATGACGAGCCTTGCGCTCGCCGACGGCATCGTGCGGCGCCTGCGCGCGGCGAATGCGGCGACAGCGCAGCAGCCCCTGCCATTCCGCTTTGGAATGCGCGACGTGGGCCTCGCGCTGGTGGTGCTCGCGGGGACGGTGCTCGCGTTTACGGGCACATACGGACGCCCGTGGCTGCGGCGCGGATTCCAGGTGCTCGTGATTGCATATGTGGGGTTCATCAATGCCGACCTTCTCGCACAGACGCTCTTCATCGGCTGGGCGCAGAATGGCGTGCCGTGGCGCACGGCTCCGGGCCTTGTGCTGATGCTTGCCGCGGCGTTGCTCGTCCCGTGGTCCACCGGCAAGCCGCTCTACTGCCAGCACCTCTGCCCGCACGGGCACGCGCAGGAGTTGCTCGCCCGCTTTGCGCCAAAAGGCTGGCGCATCGCGCTGCCAAAGCGCTTCGCCGCGGGCCTGCGCTGGCTGCCATTTCTCACGATGCTGATGATCCTCGGCGTGGTGATGCTCGTGCTGCCGCACGATCTTGCGGCGTTTGAGCCATTCGACGCCTACGCGATCCGCAGCGCGGGGTGGGCGACGATCATCATCGCGGTCGTGGGACTTGTGGCCGCGTGCTTCGTGCCGATGGCCTACTGCCACTACGGCTGCCCGACGGGTGCGCTGCTGAATTTCATCCGCGGACACGGCCGCGCGGATCATTTTTGCCGCCGGGACGCAGCCGCCCTCGTGCTCGTTCTGGTCGCGTTCGTGCTGTCGAAGTCCGGTGCCGGATTCCACGACTGGCTGCGCTCCGACGCCGCGGACTGGCTCTAGCCGGCGGCGATCCCGCGGCGCACGAGCGAAGGCGTCGCCTCGCACTTTTCCCGCCAACCGGGAAAGTTCCAATCGTTCGGGAAAGCGCGGCACTGCGCGGGTTTCACCTGCTGGAGCCGGCAGTCGCGCCCGTCGAGCCATTCGCAGGAGCCGTCGGGCATTTCCAAAAGCGAGAGGCCAAGCCGGTCCGGACGCAGGCGCGTGTGGCGCTGGATGAACGCGTCCTCGCCCATCCCGACGTGCGACGCGATTGCGGCGATTTCCTCGCGCCCGACGCGGACGACGCCCGGCCAGCGGCAGCAGTTCGTGCAGCGCTGGCAGGTGTAGTGGATGGCGGCGGTCTCCGGCATGCAGCGGCGTTTGCGGCAGCGATGGGGAGGTGTCGAGCGCGAAACGCGAAAAGGGGGAGAACCGGCCTGTCTGTGTGGTAAAAACCGGATGCATCCTGTCGTGTTTTCCCTCGATAGTCTTCGCTAACGGAATATTCAGTGGCGGGGGCTAGGTGTTCTGGTAGAAGCGCGCGCAATGTTGGATGCAACCCCCAGAGCAGCGGCAACCGGTTCCCGAAGCGAAGCGATGAGAACGTCCTATCACGCCGGTCGTGAGAACTTCGTCCAGTGCAGGCAGTGCTCGGAGCGGTTCCCGCGGCGAGCCACGGTCTCCTGTCCGCGATGCGGCCGGCTGAACGACCGCAGCACTTTGATGCTCGGCTTCAAGCTTATCGCGTTTGCTCTCTTCATCGCGACGGTGGCGTGGACTGTGTGGGCTGCTACGAAGGTCGGCACGAAATCTCCGTCCGAGTCCGTGAAGCCGATGCCGAAGGAAGCGCCGGCCGCCTCACGTCCGCCCGACGTGCGGTTCTAGCTGGCAAACGGGATTCGCGGACGCATTCCCGAAGACCTCCGCAGCGAGCGAATCCTCGCAGATGCCTACTTTTTCGCCGCGGGAACGGGTTTCGGTTCCGGGAAGGGCGGGTTCGTCCACGCATCGGGCTGAAACGCAGAAACGCAGAGACGCGGAGGAAGCAGAAGCAACGACTGGCAAAAGGTGACCGGTTGCGCGCTGTGATTCGGAATTCTCAAGCCACTGTCTTTTCCTCCTCTGCGCCTCTGAGTCTTTGCGTCTCCGCGATTTAAGGAATCCGGCCTTTGCCCTTAGCGCTGCGGCCACGCGTCGTGTTTCACGATGAGCCGCAGCGCGCGGTTGAGAAGCGATTTGCCCGGCTCCATCCGGTGCCAGGGCGATGCGCCGCTCGGGTGAGGGAGCGGGATGACGTCGAACTCGTGGCCATGCCGCTTCACGCGGAATGATTTCCCGATGACGTCGGTGAGCTTGTCGAATTCGATGAGTTGCAGGATGGCGAGCTTTCCAATCGGGAGGACGAGCGCGGGGCGGAGGATCTCGATTTCATCCGCGAGCCACCGCGAGCACATCGCGACTTCGCCCGGGTCGGGCACTCGGTCGCCGCCGGCCTTGGTCTTGCCCGGGAAGCAGCGGCACACCGCAGCCATGTAGATGCGCTCGCGAAATTCCGCCTCGCTCC
This sequence comes from uncultured Verrucomicrobiae bacterium, assembly GCA_963769025.1. Taxonomy (GTDB): domain Bacteria; phylum Verrucomicrobiota; class Verrucomicrobiia; order Chthoniobacterales; family Chthoniobacteraceae; genus SXWH01. Next base: position 493,811 of record CAVYKI010000010.1, on the reverse strand, counting down.
ATCCGCACGCGTTCGTGAACCACCCAAAGAGCGTCTTGCCCGCCGTCCACGCGAACGGCCGGCCCGCGACCGGTTCCTTCACGCCCGGCGCCTGGCCCACGCTCATCACGCGCGAGACGACCGCGCCGCCGCTCACCGCCGGGCGGTGCATTTTTGGGCAAAGCGTGCAGGCGCGGAGCGCCGTGACAAGCGCTTCGAGACGGCTGGAAGTGGGTGCGGAATTCGAGCTCATTGTGCCGTTTCCCCTGACGAAATCGGGTGCCCGCGCAGGAACTCCGCGGCGCCCATCCGCTTCTTCCCGTCGAGCTGAAGGTCTGTGACGAGCACCGTGCCGTCACCCGTGCCGATGAGCAGGCCATCCATGCACGGGAACAAGACGCCGGGCTCGCCCGTCGGCCTTTCCAATGGCGACGCGGCGAAAATTTTCAGGCGCCTGCCGCCGATGCCCGTTGCAGCGGCGGGCCACGGGTTCATCGCCCGCACTTTGCGAGCGACCGCTTCGCGGCCGGCGGAAAAATCGAGATGTCCGTGTTCACGCGTGAGTTTCCCGGCGTAGGTCACGCCCTCGGCGGGCTGCGGCGTGCGTGGCGCGCGGCGTGCGCGCAGAAGTGCGACTGCATCCGCAAGGGCGAGCGCCGCGATGCCGGCCAGGCGATCGTGGAGCGTGCCGCCGGTGTCGTCCGCCGTGATGGCAGTCTCGTGCATGAGCAGGATGTCCCCGGTGTCGAGCCCCTCATCCATGTACATCACGGTGATGCCAGTCTTTTCATCCCCGGACTGGATGGCCGCCTGAATCGGCGCGGCGCCGCGCCAGCGCGGGAGGAGCGACGCGTGGAGGTTCAGGCACGCGACCTTCGCCGCATCGAGCACGCCCCTTGGCAAAATCTGCCCGTAGGCCATCACGACGATGAGGTCCGCGCCGAGCGACTGGACTTCGGCGACCGCCTCTGGCGCCCGCATCCGGGCCGGCTGCAGCACCGGGATTCCGCGTTCAAGCGCGAGGCGCTTGATGGCCGGGGCCTGCAATTCCTGATGCCGCCCGACCGGCTTGTCGGGCTGCGTCACAAGCGCGGCGACCTCGACGCCCGCCTCATCCAGCAGCCAGCGAAAACTGGGAATCGCGATGTCGCCCGTGCCGATGAAAACAACACGCATCGAGACGGCCTACTTCTCCTCGCAGATCGCGCTGACGATGTCCTTCACCACATTGATCGGCGCGGCGAGCGCGTTGACGTTCGTCACGCGCTTTGGGCCGTAGAAATCCAGCAGAGGCTTGCTCTCCTCCTCGTAGGTCACGAGTCGCCGGCGGATCGTCTCCTCGTTCGCATCGTCGAAGCGGTTTTCCTTCAGCGCGCGTTTGCGGATGCGGATGACGAGCTGCTCGCGGTCGGGGCACGACATGTGAAAGACGCGGCGGACCTCGATCATGTCGGCCATGATTTTCGCCTGCGCGACATTGCGCGGCACGCCGTCGAGCACGAGGGCGTCGATGTCCGGTTTGAACGCATGGATGCCGACGAGGTGCCCGATGTGCGCGCGCAAAAGCTCCATTGTGATTTCATCCGGCACGAGCTGCCCGCGGCTGGAGTAATCGATGAACTTCTGCCCGATCACCGTCCGGGTATCGAGCGCCCGGAAGACGTCGCCCATCGAGAGGTGGAACAGGCGCGGAATGGAGCCGAGGATTTTCCCCTGCGTGCCTTTGCCGCTGCCGGGCGCGCCGAGCAGGAGGTAGGTTTTGTATTTCATGCCGAGGGCGCGCATCTTCGGCGGAAACCGGCATCCCGCAAGGGTGAAAGCCGGAGGGTCCGGCGTGTTGCTTCACGCGTCGCTGAGGTGATTTGGAATCCGCTGCCTCCTCAAGCCGAGGATTTGAGGGCGTTCAGTTCGCCGGATGCGCGTCGCGCGAAAATGCGAGGCGGGCTATTCCCACTCGATCGTGCCGGGCGGCTTCGAGGTGATGTCGAAGACGCAGCGGTTGATGCCCTTCACCTCGTTCACGATGCGGCTGCTGATGCGCGCGAGCAGGTCGTAGGGCAGGCGGACCCAATCGGCGGTCATGCCGTCCTGGCTCTCGACGACGCGCACGGCGCAGGTGTCCTCGTAGGTCCGCTCGTCGCCCATCACGCCGACGCTCTTGATCGGGAGCAGCACGGCGAAGGACTGCCACACTTTGTAATACCAATCGCTCGCCTTCATTTCGCTGACCACGATCGTGTCCGCCTCGCGCAACACGCGCAGGCGTTCCGCGGTGATGTCGCCGAGGATGCGCACGGCGAGGCCGGGGCCGGGGAAGGGCTGGCGCTGCACGATTTCCTTCGGCAGGCCGAGCTGTGCGCCGACTTCGCGGACCTCGTCCTTGAACAGTTCGCGCAGCGGCTCGAGCAGCTTGAGTTTCATGTTCTTCGGCAGGCCGCCGACGTTGTGATGGCTCTTGATGAGCGCCGCGGGATTGCCGGCGATGGCCACGCTCTCGATGACGTCCGGATAAAGCGTGCCCTGCGCGAGCCATTTGAATTGGGGCGCCGGCAGCTTTGGATTTCGTGCCCTTGCCAACCGCCAGCGCCTTCACGGCGTCGTCGAAGACATAGACGAACTCGTTGCCGATGATCTTCCGCTTCTTCTCCGGGTCGGTGACGCCCTTGAGCTTCTTCAAAAAGCGCGCGCTGGCGTCCACGTACTTGAGCTTGATTTTGAAATGCTCGCCGAAGATGCGCTGCACGGCCTCGGCTTCGTTCGCGCGGAGCACGCCGTTGTTCACAAAGACGCACGTGAGCTGGTCGCCGATCGCCTTGTGCAGGAGCGCCGCAGCCACCGAACTGTCCACGCCGCCGCTCAGGCCGAGGATGACGTGATCGCCGCCGACTTTCGCGCGGATGCCGGCGCACGTTTCCTCGATGAAGGAACCCATCGTCCAGTCCGGCGGCGCGCCGCAGATTTCATACACGAAATTTTCCAGCAGCTCCTTGCCGCGCGGCGTGTGGACGACCTCGGGGTGGAACTGCAGCCCGTAGAAATGGCGCTTCGGATCCTCGATGACGGCGAACGGCGAATTGTCCGTGCGGCCGATGGCGCGGAAGCCGCGCGGGAGTTTGGTGAGCTTGTCGCCGTGCGAATTCCAGACGTCCATCGCCTTGCCGAGCCCGTCGAAGAGCGCGCACTTGTGGGTCAGCTTGAGCTGGCCGTGGCCGTACTCGCGCTTCCCGCCGTGCTCCACCTTGCCGCCGAGGAAATGCGCCATGAGCTGCACGCCGTAGCAGATGCCGAGGACGGGCAGCCCGAGGGAGAAAATCGCGCGGTCGGGATGCGGCGCGTCCTTTGCATACACGGACGAAGGGCCGCCGCTGAGGATGATGCCCTTCGGATTTAGCGCCGCGATTTCCTTCGCGGGCGTGTCGTGCGGGAGGATCTGCGAATAGACCTGGCACTCGCGGATCCGCCGCGCGATGACCTGGGTGTACTGCGAACCGAAATCGAGGATGACGACGCGGGAATGGCCGGCCATGACGCGCTACCAGACGGTCCTCTCGCGACTGATGGCAGGTGCGGCTGGACGGTCGAGCCCCTCGTCGCGGAACTGGTCATTGCCAAAGCTGACGGCCGGGCGGTTGGGATCGCGCGGGACGTCGGATTCGCAACCGGTGAGCGCCACAGCCGTGACGCTGGCGAGCAGAAGGAGAATAGCTTTCATGAGTGGGCGCGAGATTGAGCGGCGTGACGCACGGTGTCGAGTGCCGTTAGACATCCACGCCGGCTGCGCGCACGGCGGCGAGGAGTTCGCCGTGACGGTCATGATGGTAGTGGTGCGCGTGGAAGCCGAGTTCCCTCGCAGTCGCGATGTTCGCGGCGAGATCGTCGATGAAGAACGTCGCCCGCGGGTCGAGGCCGTGCGTGCGGCAGGCGATTTCGTAGATGTCGCGATGCGGCTTCGAAGCCTGCGCCTCATGCGAGTACGTGGCGCCGGTGAAGTGCGCGAAGACCGGAAAATCGCGGAACAGTCCCTCGACGTGCATGTCATTCGTGTTGCTCAGCAGGAAGAGCGGAAACTTGCCGTGCAGCGTGCGCACGAGCGATGTCATCGGCTCATTCTCCCAAAAAATCCCCTGCCACGCCGCGATGAACTGCGCCTCGCTGCCGCGGAAGCCGAGCACCTCGGAAGCCTTCTGCAGGAATGCGCGGCGCGTGACCTGTCCGTCCTCGTATCCAAATTTCACCGAGTCCATCCGCTGGAGCACTTCCGCCGCATCGGCGACATCGCACAGCGGAGCCACGGCGCGGGCTGCACGGGCGAAGTCGAAACGGACGAGGACGTTCCCGATGTCGAAGAGGAAGGCGCGGATCACAGTTGGGCGTTGAATGTTGAGGGTTGGAGTAAAACGCGGCGATATCCTCAGCCCGCCGTGAGGATGAAACGCGCGATGTCGCGGGATGCGTTCGGACGCGACAGGACGGAGATCGCGGCGTGCCAGCGATGCCAGAGCGCGGAGTTGTTTTCGGCGGCGAGCGCCACGGCATCCGCGATGGCATCGTCCGTTTCGCAAAGCGCGCCGCATCCGTTTTCGACGATCAGGCGCGCGTTTCCCTCCTCCTGCCCGGGCACGGCTTTGGTGATGATCATCGGGGTCTTCGCGGCGATGGCTTCCTGCGTCGCGGCGCCGCCCGCCTTGCCGATGAGGATGTGATTTTCCATCAGCAGCTCCGGCACGCGTGGCGTCCACCCGTGCAGCTCGATCTCACGACCCGCCGACTTCGCCGCCGCGGCGATTTCGCGGCCGACGGACTCGTCCTTTCCATACGCCACGGTGAGCCGGATGCCGGGGATCTCCAGCAGGCGCCCGGTGAGGCGCGCGGCGACGGAATGGCCGTGATTGACCATGTAAAAAACCCGCAGCGGCTCGCCATTGCCCGGCGGTTTGCGCACGATTTTCGAGTCGGCAAATTTCATCGGCACGGGAAAGCCCAGCGCATGCACGCGCTCCGGCGGAACGCCCGCGCGCACCACCTCCGCAGTCGCCTCGTTTGGCACGATCCAGGAATCCGAGCGAAACCCCAGCCACACGGCGTTCACCGTGATGCTGTCCGTCACGATGGTGTGCGAGCGGAAGGGCAGCGTGCCATCCGGATAAATCCGATCCAGCAGCCAGCCGTACACCGGATAGACGGACGCGACGGCGAACGGCTGCGTTTCCTCAAGGACATGCGCCAATTTACGCCTCAGCGCGCCGAGCGTGGGCAGGATCATCTTCATGAGCGGCGTGCGATCCAGTGCGCGATAGACCATCGCCCACAGCGGCGCGGCGCGGTTGATGCATTCGATGTAGAGCCGCTGCGAGAACCGCTGCCGGCTCCCATAGGTCTCCATGAAAAGGTCCCGCACCTCCGCGACCGCGCCGGTTTCGGCGACGGCGGCAGCGAGGCCGCGCGCTGCGGCGTTGTGCCCTTCGCCGTATCCGGCCGTCAGGATGAGGATGCGTTTCATGGAAGCGCGTGGGGATAGCGGAGCACGTGCCTGCCGACAATCGACATTCCGGTGAAATGTCGCGCAGCGGGCATTCCCGGAAATCAGCGCGTGCTTTTTCCGGTGCCGCCCGTAGTCTCGGGCACCCCATTGAAACGATGAAAAAACTTCACGCCTTCACCCTCATCGAACTGCTCGTCGTCATCTCGATCATCGCGATTCTCGCCGGCCTCGCACTTCCAGTCTTCACCTCCGCGATGGAACGTGGGCGGGCGACCGAGGACAAAAACAACCTCTCGAGCCTCGGCAAGGGCCTCATCATGTACCTGAACGACAACGATGACTCCATGTTCTCCATGAACGGGAGCGCTGCCACCAACTGGCCGAATCTCCTGCAGGCGAAGTACGTGAAGGATTGGAAGGCATTCCGGTCGCCCTTCGACAAGCCGTCCAAGGACCGCCCGAAGACCGACACGCCCCCGGTGCCGATCAGCTACGGCCTGAGCGAAAAAACGTTCGATACGTTCAAGGGAAAATGGAAGGGATCGGATTCCTCCGTCGTCCTCGCCGCGCCGCTGGTGGACACTGCGGTGACGGGGAAGACGGTAAAATTCAAGGCCGCTGCGAAATCGGATGCCGGCAACGACGCCTTGAAACTCACCAAGCCCACCGGCACGGACTTGGGAACGCACGAGTCGCGCAAGGCCATCAACGTGCTTTTTGCCGACGGTCATGTCGAGCAGATGCAGTGGAGCAAATACACGGCAAACGGCACTGAGCTCGAAAAGCAGCGGTGGGATCCGATGTACGAGACCACGACGACCCCCTGAGGCTCCGGGATCACACAAAGCTGCATTCCACCGCCAGCGCGTCCTTCAGCAGGCGGATGTATTTCGCCCGCGGAATCTCGATGGTGCCGAAAGTGCGCAGGTGCCGCGTGCTCCACTGCGTGTCGAGCAGCTTGAATCCCCGGCAACGCAGCCGATCGACGAGACCAACGAGCGCCACCTTTGAAGCATCCGTCTCCCGGTGGAACATGCTCTCGCCAAAGAACGCCCCGGCAACGGCCACGCCGTAAAGCCCGCCCGCGAGGCGCCCCTCCCGCCACGCCTCCACGGAATGCGCATGGCCGAGCTGGTGCAGGTTCACATAGCTCTCGAACACCTCGCGGTTGATCCACGTCTCGTCGCGCGTCGCGCAGCCGCGCATGACTTCCTCAAACACCGTGTTGATGCGAATCTCGAAAGCGTTCTTCTTCAGCGTCCGTTGCAGGCCGTGGGGAATGTGGAAGCGCTCATCCAGCGGGATCAACGCCCGCGGGTCCGGCGAAAACCATGCGATCTCGCCACCGGGCGTCGCCATCGGGAACGCACCGCTGCGGTAGGCGTGCAGGAGGAGGTCGGCGGGGATCATCGGCGCGCGTCACTCAGCAAAAAGCCGCGCCGCTGGCGAGCACGGAACTTCGCGTAAAGGGTCGGGCGCTATTTTTTCTGCTGCGCCAGCGTGAACCAGTCCACCGCGGGCGCGGGCTTCGCCCCTCCCGTGTGGCGTTCGAGATCGCGTTTGCCCGCCTCGGGTTTCCGCTCGCCCGGCTTGCCCGCGACGACGACCGCCTTCATCGAGAGCGCGATGCGTTTCCGCGGGATGTCCACCTCGACGACGGTCACGTTCACCTTCTGCCCCGGTTTCACGACGTCCGCGGCGTTCTTCACGAAAGTGTCCGCAAGCTGGCTCACATGCACGAGCCCGTCCTGATGCACGCCGATGTCCACGAACGCGCCGAACGCCGTGACGTTCGTGACGATGCCGGGCAGCTTCATGCCGGGCTTCAGGTCGTTCATCGTGTGGACGTCCGCGGAAAATTGCATGACCTCGAATTGCTTTCGCGGATCGCGTCCCGGTTTCGCGAGTTCCTTCACGATGTCATTCAGCGTCGGCAGCCCGACCTCGTCGGTCGCGTATTTTTTCAGGTCAATGCGGCTGCGCTTCGCCGAGTCGTTCACGAGATCGCTGACGGTCGAGCCGATGTCCGCCGCCATTTTTTCCACGAGCGGATACCGCTCCGGATGCACCGCCGATGCGTCGAGCGGATGCTCGCCGCCGCGGATGCGCAGGAATCCCGCGGCCTGCTCGAATGCCTTCGGCCCGAGACCGGCGACCTTCAGCAGTTCCTTGCGCGACTTGAACGGCCCGTTCTCGTCGCGGTGTGCGACGATGTTGCCCGCGACGCGCGAATTCAGCCCGGAGACGTAGGCGAGCAGATGCTTGCTCGCGGTGTTCAGTTCCACGCCGACGTTGTTCACCGCGGAGACGACCACGTCGTCGAGCGAACGCTTCAGCGCCGGCTGATCCACGTCGTGCTGATATTGCCCGACGCCGATGCTCTTCGGGTCGAGCTTCACGAGTTCCGCGAGCGGGTCCATGAGCCGCCGCCCGATGCTCACCGCGCCGCGCACGGTGATGTCGTGGTTCGGAAACTCCTCCCGCCCCGCCTCGCTCGCCGAGTAAATGGACGCGCCGCTCTCATTCACCATCACGATCTGGATGGTCGAGGGCAGCCCGAGCGAACGGAGGAATGCCTCCGTCTCGCGCCCGCCCGTGCCGTTGCCGACGGCGATGGCCTCGACGTTGTATTTCTTCACGCACGCCTTCACGAGACCCACCGCCTCGTCCTTCTCGCGCTCGCTCTTCTCGGGATAAATCACGTCGTTGCCGATCAGCTTCCCCTGCTGGTCCAGCACCACGACTTTGCAGCCCGTGCGGAATCCCGGATCGATCGCGAGCATCGCCTTCTGCCCGAGCGCGGGCGCGAGCAGCAGCTCGCGGAGATTCCCCGCGAACACCCGGATCGCCTCCTCGTCCGCCTTCTTCTTGAACGCCAGCCGCGCCTCGCCCTCCATCGCGAAACCGAGCAGCCGCTTGTAGCTGTCATGCACCGCCTCGCGCACCTGCAGGGACGCGGCGGATTTGTTCTTCAGGAAGAGATGTTCGAGGATCGCCAGCGCGTCCTCCTCCGGCGGCGTGAGCCGCGAAAGCAGGAAGCCCTCGGCCTCGCCGCGGCGGATCGCGAGGATGCGGTGCGACGGCGCGGTCGCCGCCGGTTCGCTCCAGTCGAAGTAGTCCTTGAACTTCGCGCCCTCCTCCTCCTTGCCCGTGAGCACTTTCGATTTGATCACACCCTTCGCCGCGTAGAGCTCGCGCAGCTTCGCACGCGCAGTTGCATCGTCGGAAATGCGCTCCGCGATGATGTCCCGTGCACCGGCGAGCGCCTCGTCGGGCGTTTCAAATTTCCCCTTCTTGTCATCCATCGCCCACTCGCGGCCGACGTACTCGCGCGCCGCCGCGACGGGATCGAGCGTCGGCGTCCTGCGCCCACAGCAATTCCGACAGCGGCTCCAGCCCCTTCTCGCGCGCCATCGTCGCGCGCGTGCGCTTCTTCGGACGGAAAGGCGCGTAGAGATCCTCCAGCGCGTTCAGCGTCGCGGCGTTGTCGATTTTCGTCTTCAGCTCCAGCGTCAGAAGTTTCCGCTCTTCGAGCGATTTCGCGATGCTCTCGCGGCGCTTGTCGAGTTCGCCGAGCTGCTCCAGCCGGTCGCGGATGGACGTAATCTTCACCTCGTCCAGCTCGCCTGTGCGCTCCTTGCGGTAGCGCGCGATGAACGGCACCGTGCCACCCTCCTCGATCAGCACCGCCGTCGCCGCGACCTGCCGCGCAGTGATACCGAGTTCCGTGGCGATGATGAGGACGTGTTTTTCGAGCATGTGCGGTTTTGTGGAAAAGAGCGCGCATCGTGCAAACGCGGACGGACAGCGCAATCGGGAAGTGCGGTTCCCCTCGACAGATTTCTTTGCGCGCAAACTGCGGGCTTCCACCTCGCCTCCTCCCTGCCAAAGTCCGCGCCCCAATCCCGGTTATCACCCCACCATGCACCCTCGAATCCTCCTCGCCTCCGCAGCCGCACTCATTTCCCTCCCCGTTTTCGCAGCGCCGAAAACCGTGGAGCCCATCGCGAAGACCGCGATCATTTCCAAGCAGCCCGCAAAGCTCAGCGCCGACCTTAAGGGCGCGCGCGAACTTTTCCTCGTCGTGACGGACGGCGGCGACGGCATCATGGCCGATTGGGCGAACTGGATGGAGCCGGTGCTCGTGAAGGCCGACGGCTCGAAGATCAAACTCACCGAATTGAAGCCGAAGTCCGCGCAGGTCGGCTTCGGCAAGCTCGGCGTGAACGCGAATGCCGGCGGGAAGCCGATGCGCGTCGAGGGCAAGCCGGTCGCGTTCGGATTCGGCACGCATGCGCCCGCGATGCTCGCATTCGATCTGCCGCCGGGGGTGGTTGCGTTTGAGTCCGCGTGCGGAATCGACAACGGCGGCACCGATCAGGGCGGAGGTTCGGCGCAGTTCTTCGCGTTCAACGAGGAACCGCCGCGCAAGCTGCTGAATGTTTCGCAGGGCGGCGACGGCAAGACCAACGAGGAACGCTACGGCCTCGACGCGGCAAAAAAGGCGATGACGAATTTCACCACGCCCGCCGGGCTGAAGGCGTCGCTCTTCGCGGCGGAGCCGATGATCCAAAACCCCACGAACATCGAGATCGATCACACCGGCCGCGTTTGGGCGACCGAGAATGTCAATTACCGCAAGTGGACCGATCTGCGTCCCGAGGGCGATCGCGTGGTGATTCTCGAAGACACGAACGGTGACGGCCTCGCGGACAAGGAGATCACGTTTCACCAGAGCACGGAGCACAAGAATGCACTCGGCATCTGCGTGCTGCCCGGGCCCGGCGGCGCGAAGAAGGGGACGCAGGTCATTGTGAGTTCCGCGCCGAATGTGTGGCTGCTCACGGACACGGATGGCGATGACAAGGCGGACAAGGCGGAGATCATTTTGAAAGTCGGAGGAAATCTCCACCACGATCATCAGGTCCACGCGTTCGTGTTCGGCCCCGAGGGAAAGCTGTATTTCAACTGCGGGAATGAGTTTCAGAAACTCATGTGGCCCGATGGCTCGCCGGTGAAGGACATCCTCGGCAACGAGGTGAACGCGAGCGGCAAGCCTTACCGGCAGGGCATGGTGTTCCGCTGCGATCTCGTGAACGGCAAGCTCGCGAACATCGAGACGCTCGGCCACAACTTCCGCAACAACTACGAGGTGGCCGTGGATTCCTTCGGCACGATGTGGCAGAGCGACAACGACGACGACGGCAACAAGGGCGTGCGCATCAACTACGTGATGGACTACGGCAACTACGGCTACACCGACGAGATGACCGGCGCCGGCTGGCGCACGAAGCGCACGAACATCGAGACGGAAATCCCGAAGCAGCACTGGCACCTCAACGACCCGGGAGTCGTGCCGAATCTGCTCCAGACCGGCGCGGGTTCGCCAACCGGCATCCTCGTGAACGAAGGCACACTGCTCGGGGCGCCGTTCACGAATCAAGTCATCCACTGCGACGCCGGGCCGCGCATCGTGCGCGCGTATCCGGTGAAGCCGGACGGCGCGGGCTACTCCGCCGAGATGGTGGACATTCTCACCTCGACGGATTCGTGGTACCGCCCGAGCGATGTCGCGATCGCGCCGGATGGCTCGCTCTTCGTCGCCGACTGGTACGATCCGGGCGTGGGCGGACACGCGGCGGGCGACCATGAGAAAGGAAAAGTCATGGGCCGCATCTACCGCGTCGCGCCGGAGGGCGGCAAAGCTTCCACGCCGAAGGTGGACGTGAGCACGGCTGCCGGCGCAGTCGCCGCGCTGTCGTCGCCCAATCTCGTCGCGCGCACCGTCGCCTGGACCGCGCTGCACGCGATGGGCGAGAAGGCGGAGCCTGCGCTGCTCGGGCTTTGGAAAAGCGAAAACCCGCGGCTGCGCGCCCGCGCGCTCGGCCTGCTCTCGCAGATCAAGGACCGCGCAATCCCGCACCTTTCCGCCGGGCTGAATGATCCCGACAGCGACGTGCGCTGCTTCGCCATCCGCCTTTGCCGAGAACTGCACGCGACGCGCGGGCTGAACACCACGCCGCTCGACAGCGACCGCGCGCTCGTCGCGAAACTGCTCGGCGACCCGAGCATGGCCGTCCGCCGCGAGATCGCACTTTCACTCCATGCCTCGCACAAGATCGAGAAGCTCTGGGCCGCGCTCGCGCAGCAGCACGACGGGAAGGATCGCTGGTTTCTGGAAGCGCTCGGCATCGGCTCGGTGCGCAATGAAGACCTGTGCTTCGACACGTGGCTCGCCGCGGTCGGTGACAAATGGAACACGCCCGGCGGGCGCGACATCATCTGGCGCGTGCGCGCGTCGAAGACGCCCGAATACCTCGCGCGCATCCTCGAAGGTGATTCCGTCTCCGCGAACGAGAAGTCGCGCTTCCTGCGCGCGTTCGACTTTCTCCCCGCGACCCCGGAGAAGGAGAAGGCGCTCGTGAAGCTCGCATCGCTCGGCGCGAAGAACATCGAAGTCTCGCGCGAGGCGCTGATGCGGCTCAAGAACAGCAATTTGCCTGGTATGGCGAAGCTGCTCACCGACGCGCTCGCGAAGGCGAAGGGCACCGCCGGATTCGTCGAACTCGTCGCCGACTTCCGTGTGGACGGCCAAGGCCAGGAGTTGCTCGACACCGCGCTCGCCATCGGCGGCGATCCTGCCGCCGTCGAGGCGATGAAGATGGTGCTGAATGAAAACGATTGGGAGGCCATCGTGACGAAGGCGCTCGAAGGCGCGAAATCCGCCGAGGTGCTGAATCTCCTCGGAGCCACATCGAACGCCAAGGGAATGGGCCGGCTGAACGGTCTCGTCACCAACGCGAAGCAGAAGCCCGAACTCCGCAAAGCCGCCGTGCAGGCGCTCGCCCGCACGCAGGCCGGCGCGGAGTCGCTTTTGAAAATCGCGAAGGAAGGCAAGCTGGGCGAAGACCTGAAGCCCGTCGCCGCGAGCGCGCTGCGCCTCGTGCAGTACGCGTCGCTGAAGGCGGACATTGATTCGCTTTTCCCCGCGCCTGCCGCGATGGGAGGAAAGGCGCTGCCGCCGATTTCCGAACTCGTGAAGCTTTCCGGGGACGCAGCGAAGGGACGCGCCATCTACGAGCGCACCGAGTCGAGCTGCGTCACGTGCCACCGCGTGGACGACAAGGGCGCGGACTTCGGCCCCGCGCTCTCGGAAATCGGCACGAAGCTCCCGAAGGAGGCGCTTTTTGATTCCATCATCAATCCGAACGCCGGGCTGAGCATGGGCTTCGAGACCACGCAGCTCGCGCTGAAAGGCGGCGGCATCGGCATGGGCATCGTGCGCAGCGAGACGAACGACGAACTCGTCCTCGCGCTGCCCGGCGGCGTCGCGCAGAAGTTCGCCAAGAACACGATCGCCAAGCGCGACAAGCTCGCGACTTCGATGATGCCCAGCGGCCTCAACCAGGCGCTCACGCAGCAGGACCTCGTGGACCTCGTCGAGTACCTGAGCACGCTGAAGAAGAAGTAGGCGCGGAGTTTGAAACGCGGAGACGCAGAGACGCGGAGGAAGAAGCGGCAGAACTGAGCCCTGTAGCCGCCGACGGAAGGAGGCGGGCACTCGGTATTTCCGAGAGCACCGCGGCAAAGCTGTTCGGGCTGCTTCTCGTTTCAGTCTCCGGTTTCCAAATGGCCCGCCTCCTTCCGGCGGCGGCTACGGGCAGGGCGGGCGCCAGCCCTTCCGTTCTCCGCGTCTCTGCGCCTCTGCGTTTCATAAAATGCGCGGCCTTTGCGCCGCTGCGTTTCGCTTGCTCCAGCACGCCGCTAAGGGTAATCGCTCCGGCACCCGCCATGGCTGATCCACAAGAACCGCAGTCACCTTTCGACAAACCGCAACAGGAACCGGACGCAAAGTCCAAGCCGGGCACGTCCGGCGGGAGCCGCTCCGGGGGAGGCAAGAGGAAGCTGGATGAGATCACCGTCTATTCCGCACCGCCCGCATTTTTCCTGTGGATCGTGATCGCCGTGGGCTTCTTGCTGCGGGGGCTCTGCCCGGGCATCATCAGTGCGGGCGCGGGCGCGTGGATTTTCATCTTCACGCTCGTCTATTTCCTCCTCGCGATGCTCTACGACCTGAGCCTGAAAAAGCTCATCCTCTGCACGCTCGTGGTGTCGGTGCTGTGGCTCTTTGCGAGGTACATGGAAGGGCTGCACAACGTCGTGATCCTCGGCTCGATCATGAAGTACTTTGCGTCGCTCAATCCGCAGTTCGACCCCGGCACGGTGTCGGTCATCTGCTGGCTGCTGCTCATCCCCTGGGTGGCGTCGCTGTTCGAGATGGGTTTCAACCGCAGGAAAAAATTCACCCCGAACGAGATCGCGGAGTATCACTTTGGCGAAGGCTCCGAGCGGACGGATCGGACGGGCCTGCGCTTCATGACGAAATATCGCGACGTGCTCGAGACGCTGCTCGGATTTGGCGGCGGCGACCTGATCGCCGTGGACAACCAGCAGCGGGTCATCAAGCGCTACGAAAACATTGTCGGCCTGTGGTTCCACTGGAAGCGACTCGACCACATCCTCCAGCAGCGCTCGATTCTGGTGGAGGAAGATGACTGCGAGACGCCAGAGGACATGAAGTCGGAGACCTAGCGGCTTGCCCCGCGCCGCACCGTGGCAGGGAGCCAAGGCTCCGCGATGTCATCGCGTTTCGCGCCAGCGCTGGAGGACACCGGCGGCCATCTGCTCCAGAGGCATCAGCGATGCTGGATCCGCGCCGATGCCAGCACGGTTCGCATCGGTGCCCCACCGCGAGGCCGCATCGCCTCTGGTGAGTTTTTGGAAGGCGGGGAATGTCTCTGCGGTGAAGGCCGTTTTGTCCAGCCGCAGCGATTTCAGGTCGTAGAGGTTTCCCGCGCCGCGCCAGATCGTGTTCACTTGCAGGAAAATTTCGGGTTTCGGATCGCCGCCGAATACGCACTGGCGAGCGGCGATTTCACCGCCGGGCGAAACCTGGACGCTCAGGCCGAGGAAGGTGCAGTGCTCGGCGTTCAGCTTGGCGTTGCTGCCCACGTGGAGCTCCTGAGGCATGCCGATACGGCGAAAGCGCACATTTTTCAGCACGACACTGCACGGTCCATTCGGCTCGCGATCCGCATGCTGTCCCGCCTCGAATGCGCGCAACGCGCTGCTCTCGATGATCGCGTTTTCGATGCTGTGCGACGAGTCGCCGATGAAGAACACGTCGTAACCGAGGCAGCCGCGGATGAAGACATTCCGGTAGTGCGTGACGCTCGACACCGTGTCGCACATGCCGGTCGAGTTCCCGATGCTCACGAAGCCGTCGATGCGGCACTCGCCATCCTCGTGCGCGCTGAAACCGTCGTCGCCGCACTCGATGGCTGCGATGTTTTCGAACACCATGGCCCGCTGTTCGCCGTGGATGTTGAAGCCGTCGTTATAGACGTGCGTGGCGATGATATTTCGCACGATGAGATGCGAGCCCTTGCCGCCCTGGACCACGCCGCTGCTGCGCGCCGGGTAGCGGATGTTTGCGGTGTCGGGGCCGCGCTCCGGGGCGAGGCGGATGTAAAAGGCGTCCTCGTCCTTCACATAGGTCCACTCGTCCGGTTGGAGATCGGCGGGTGTCTTCAGCGGCGCGCTTTTGCCCTTCGAGGTGCGACCCATGTGATTCATCTTCCCATCCCACACGAAAAACCAGCGCCCCATGATCGCGTCATCCATGCGCGGCATGAGCTTCACCTT
This sequence comes from uncultured Verrucomicrobiae bacterium, assembly GCA_963769025.1. Lineage (GTDB taxonomy): Bacteria > Verrucomicrobiota > Verrucomicrobiia > Chthoniobacterales > Chthoniobacteraceae > SXWH01. The sequence goes on along the minus strand of CAVYKI010000010.1, from coordinate 478,645 downwards.
GCGAAAAAGCCCGCCTCCGAGCGCCTCCCAATCTGCCAGGCGCACCGACTCGCTCCCATCGAGCACCGAGCCGTGACCGTCGAGTGTGATCGGTCTGCCGGGTGTGCCGTGCTTGTTCGTGAGGTCCGCACTTTCAAAATAGCGCGCCGTCGCGAGGTGAACCGTGTCGCCGGCCTGGGCGAGGCGGATTGCGCGGGCGATGGTCTTGAGCGGCGCCGTGGTACCGTCGTTCTTGTCGTCGCCGCTTCGAGGATCCACGCGCAGTGCGCGCGCCTCCGGCGCAGCTTCCGCTGCCGTGGCGGGGTAAATCAGCGGGGCGGCGGCGAGCAGGATGAGGACGATGTTTTTGAGCATGGGAAACATTCTTGAAGGGGGACACCGGTCGCGGGGCGCACTTTGGGTTTTCGCGGAGGCGCTGGCCAGCTTCGGCTTCCGGACCGAGCGTCCGCTCGCATCGACTCTTCACCGGCTCCAGCGGCACGGGTGGGTGGCTCTTTTCCGGAAGGTCCGGATCGAGAAGGCCGAGCGCGTGCGGGGGCTCGACATGTCAGGGCAGGACCAGAACGCAGCCGGCGAAGGCGATTGCGCAGTTCACGACGGCGAGGCCGACGGCCAGGAGCACGATCCTGAGCGCCCGCACCGCCGGGGTAGGATGCGGTTTCGTGAGAAAAAACGCGGCCACGAAGCAAAGCGGAAGCGCGATCCAGGCACCGGCGACGGCGCCTTCCACGCCCACGAGCATTTTCCCGCCCCGCGGGATGAACGTCACTTCGTAAGCCGACCCCAGCAACATCACCGCCGCCGGCGTGAACTGCAGCGCCCATTCCCACCAGCGGATCGGCAGCCGGAGCGGCATCGCCTCAATGAAACGACGGCGAGCCCATGATGAGGCAGCCTGCGAACAGCACGCCGAAGAGCACGCACACCACGCCGACGAGGATCGCGAAGCCGAGCAGCACGCCGAGGAACATCTGGAAGGGAACGCTCGCCGTGCAACGGCCCGCGAGCTTGAAGCCCCAGATCAGCGCGCCGATGATCACCAGCGCGGGGATGATGTTCAGGAACTGCATTACGCCTCCTCCTTTCGCGGATACAGCACCGTGTAGGCCGCCGCGATGAACACCGCCGTGAAAATCCCGAACGATGCCTGCTCCCATGTCACGATTTGGCGGAACACGCACATCACCCCGAAGACCACCTCCAGCAGTCCGCGGGCGATTCCCATCTGCACCCAGAGCACGTTCCGTCGCGGCTCCACGGCGGCCAGCACGTAGCCGAGCCCGAGCGTCGCGAAGACGCATCCCCACAGGCCGATCATGTAGTCCACGCCGGCCGGCAGATCCTGGAAATGGAACGCCGCCTCGATGCGCCGCGGCACGGTGATGAACAGCACGCCCAGCCCGGTGAGCACGACCGCATCCATCATCATCAGCATCCGCAACGCGCGGATGCGTGGGGAATTTTCCGGCGACATGCGGACGAAGCTGTCGCTAAAAATGCGGCATCTGTCGAGCGCGCAAGCTGTCAGCGATAGATGTCGCGGCGGTGGCCGACGGTGATGACGAGCACTCGCAGTTCGCGGTCGTGAATCTCGTAAATGACGCGGTAATCTCCCACGCGGATTCGCCAAGCATCCCGGCCCTTCAGCTTCTTCACGTCGGCGGGCGTGGGTTGGTTTCGAGTTCCGCGAGACGAGACGAGGATTCGTCCCGCTGCTGCGTCCGGCAAACGGTCCAGGGCCTTCTGGACGGTCTTCGGCAGGACGATGCGGTATTTCATTTCCTCCGCGAACGCCGGGCGCGGTACTCGGTCAGCGTGGAAACCTGTCCGGCCTTCACCTCGGCGAGCACCTTCGGGCGCGCGGTGTCGTAGGCGCGGATGTCGGCGAGGTCTTCCTCCGCTTCGCGCAGCCGCTCATAGGTCTTCATGTCGAGCAGCACGCCGACCGTCTTGCCTTTCGCGTCGGTCACGAACCGTCCGTCTTTGAGCGCGGGTGCTTTCATGCGGCGGACAGTAGCCGCTCCGGGCGGTGCGGACAACTCGGAACTCATTCAGCTCCTCGTTCCTGCGTCGCACCAGCCCCGGACATATCGATTCAGCGTCGCCGGCGATGATAGTGGTGAAGGTGGTGCCGGGAGGGGTGCGCCCGAATGAACTTCCATTACTCCGCACACAGATCCGGGCCTTCAGTCGAATTCGGAATAGCTCCAAGTGCGGTTATCGCTCCTGTAGGTCCAACCTCCGTAACTCCTTGTGGGGTCGGGAAAGGCAAATGAGTAATCGCCAGCACCGTATCTTCGGTAGCCTTTGCTGCCGCGCAGTAATCCGGGAACGGACGGTCGCGACCGCAGTTCGTCGAGGCTGTCAGGATATGCGCCGTGTTGCTGACGATACTTTTCCAACACCGGCGCGACGAGAGCAGGATACGCCTTCGCAGCAGACACCCGCTGCCGGTCAATTGCTACCCGGAGGGGAAATGGGAGCGCCAGGACGACACCGAAGGCGGCCAGTGCCAAATTAAAGCGAAGTCGCTCACCGAACGAACGTCCGGAAATGGCAGAGTACAACCGGATGCCGAGATAATTAAGGACGCCGGCTGCTGAAAACACCAAACCAACGGGAACTAAATAAAGAAGGTCCGTGCGTTTTCCAAAAAAAACGAGCGCGGTATAGGCTGCAATTCCCGCTCCAAGGTAAATCCAGCGCTTACTCATCGGAAACGGTGATCAAGCTCCCAGCTCGGCGATTGCCGTCCGCTTACGCCAGAATCCCCTTCACCACTTTCCCGAACACATCCGTGAGCCGGTAGTCGCGGCCTTGGGTGCGGAAGACGAGCTTCGTGTGGTCGATGCCGAGCTGGTGCAGCATCGTGGCGTGCATGTCGTGGACGTGGACGACGTCCTTCACGGCCTTGTAGCCGAATTCGTCGGTCTCGCCGCATTGCGTGCCGCCTTTGATCCCGCCGCCGGCCATCCAGGTCGTGAAGCCGAGGATGTGGTGGTCGCGTCCGCTGCCGCCCTGCGACATCGGCGTGCGGCCGAATTCGCCGGCCCAGACGACGAGCGTGTCGTCGAACATGCCGCGCTGCTTGAGGTCGGTGATGAGCGCCATGCACGCGCGGTCCACTTCCTCGGCCTTGAGCTTGATGCCGTCCTTCACGCCGCCGTGGTGGTCCCAGTCCTTGTGGTAGAGCTGGATGAAGCGCACGCCGCGCTCGGCGAGCCGGCGCGCGAGCAGGCAGTTGCGGCGAAGGAGCCGTCGCCGGGCTTGCAGCCGTAGAGGTCGAGGACGCTCTGCGGTTCCTTCGCCATGTCCATCAGTTCGGGCACGCTGGCCTGCATCTTGAACGCCATCTCGTACTGCGCGATGCGCGTGGCGATTTCCGGATCGTCCACGACGGCGTCGAAGCTGCGCGTTGAGCTTGTTGACGGCGTCGATGACGTCGCCCTGCTGCTCGCGCGAGACGCCGGGCGGGATTGCGTGAGGTAAAGGACGGGATCGCCTTTGCTCGCGCAGCTGCGACGCCCTGGAAGCGGCTCGGCAGAAATCCCGCGCTCCACTGCCGCGCGGCGATGGGCTGGTTCTGCCCGCCCTTGCCGAGCGAGGTGAGCACGACGAAGCCGGGCAATTCCTCCGCCTCGCTGCCGAGGCCGTACGTGAGCCACGAGCCCATGCTCGGGCGGCCGGGGATCGGTCGAGCCGGTGTTCATGAAGCATGTGCGCGGGATCGTGGTTGATCGCGTCGGTCGTCATCGAGCGGATGAAGCAGATGTCGTCCGCGACCGAGCCGATGTGCGGGAACAGCTCGCAGATTTCCGCGCCGCACTGGCCGAACTTCTTGAACGCCCACTGCGGGCCGAAGCAGTTCAGCTGCTTGCCCTGCAACTGCGCGATCTGCTGCCCCTTGGTGATGCTCTCCGGCATCGGCTTGCCGTGCATCTCGGCGAGCTTCGGCTTGTGGTCGAACGTCTCCAGATGCGACGGCCCGCCCGCCATCGTGAGCCAGATCACGCGCTTCGCCTTCGGCGGAAAATGCGGCGCCGCCAAAATGCCGCGCCATTTCTGCGCGGCGAAAAGCGAAGCGGGATTCAGCAGCGACCCGAGCGCCACCGCGCCGACGCCACGCGCGGCGTTGCCGAGGAAGGTGCGACGGGTGAGATGGGGGAGATCGGGGGTCATGGCGTTACTCTACCGGGTGTGCACGCCGCCGCCAGCGGCTACTTGCCCGGTGTGCCGAGCTGGATGCAGGCGGTTTCCGTGGTGGAGCGGACGAAGACGCGGCCGTTGCTCAGCACGGGCGTGGACCAGCATTTGCCGCTCACGGCCTTGAAGCGGCCGATTTCCTTGTAGGCGTCGGGCCGCGCGGCGATGCCGACGAGTTCGCCGGTGTCGTTCAGCGCGAGCAGATTGCCGCCTGCGGTGAGGATCAGGTTGCCGGGGCCGAAGCCGGGCTGCTCCCATTTGATCTCACCGTCCGGCAGCGCCACGGCCTTGATCGGGCCCTTGCCGTATTCCTTGAACTGAAACATGCCGTAGAGATGTCCGCCGAAATGCACGGGCGTGCTCCAGTGGTTGGCGAGCGGCTTTTGCGGGCACGCGCATGACCTGCTCGGCCTTCCAGTCGTTGCCGGACTTGGTGATCTTGAAGCCGCCCGCGCCTGTGCCGTAGCCGGCGCTGCAATACACGTAGTCACCCGCGACGACCGGGCTCGCGGCGGTGCTGACGTTAAACGGAAAATCCGCGTGCCAGAGCTGCTTCAGCGTCTTCGGGTCGAGGGAAGTGAGGCCGCTCTTCATGAAGAAGATGATCTGCCGCTGGCCGTGGATCGTCGCCGCGGTGGGCGTGGCGTGCGTGATCGTGTCGTCGCCGGTTTTCGCGAGCACGGTGCCCTTCAGCGGGTCGAGGGCGAGATACGTCTGCCCCGCGCCGCCGCCGGCGACGTAGATGAGGCCGCCTTCGAAGAGCGGGCTCGCGGCGTTCGACCAGGAAATGTTTTTGCCGGCGTGCTCCGCGACGAGGTCGCGCTTCCAGAGCGGCTTGCCGGTCACGGCGTCGAACGCGTGAAGCACGAGGTCGCTGTGCATCGCGACGATGACCTTGCCGGCGAGCGTCGGCGTGCTGCGCGGGCCGTCGCCGCCCTTGTTGTCATTCGTGCCGGCGTCGCCGCCGCCCTGGTATTTCGCGGGGCCGAGATTGGCGGTCCACTTTTCCTTCCCTGTCGCCGCGTCGCGCGCGACGAGCACTTCATCCGCGCCTTTTCCCTCGATGGAGAAACACCACGCGCCGCTCACCACGAACGATCCGAAGCCGGTTCCGCCGGGGACCTTCCAGAGCACCTTCGGCGCGGCGGGCCACTGCGCGGGCAGCGACTCGGTCGTGGAGCCGTCGCCATTCGGCCCGCGGTATTGCGGCCAGTCTGCGGCGGTGGCGGAAAGGGTGAGTGCGGCGAGAGGGATGAGGGCGCGGAGTTTCATGGAGGTGCGGCTGTAGGGATTTGGAGTCGGGAAGTCAAAGCCGCGCGCGCGGTGCAAATCTTAGCCGCGATGCTACGCCGGGCGCGCCGCAGTTTTGAAACGCAGAGACGCAGAGACGCGGAGAAGCGAAGCACGACACCATCAAAGTGATCACACGGCGCATACCTGTATCCCGTTTTTTGTCCTCTGCGTCTCTGCGTCTCTGCGTTAAATAATCCGCGCCCGTCTCCAGACACGTCCGGCACCCGCATTTGTCCGCGTTTCCCTTCTTGCGCCTGCGGGGGGTCCGGGTTCACGGTCGCCTCGCCTGCGGATGCGGGCACCAAAATCTCCATGCCACCGAAGCCAGCCGCTGCGCCACGCCCCACCCCGAAGCACTACATCCTCGACACCAACGTCCTCATCCACGACCCGGGCTCGCCCTTCCAGTTCAAGGAGAACTTCGTCTGGATCCCCGTCGAGGTCTTCGAGGAGCTGGATCGGTTCAAGAGCGAAAGCTCCACGCGCGGCGCGAACGCCCGCGAGGTGCACCGGCGGCTGAGCGAGCGCTTCATGAACCCCAGCGACATGCAGGCGGGCGTGAAGCTGGAGAACGGCGGCACGCTGCGCGTCTGCATCAATCCCGTCGCGCGCTTCGACGGCGAGGGCTGGCAGCTCGTGAGCGACTCGCCGCGCTTCCAGGCGCTGCGCGATCTCTTCGCCGACCTCACGCTGCCGGACAACCGCATCCTCGCCGCCGCGTGCGGTGTCGCGGACGCGGAAAAGGGCTCCGTCATCCTCGTGACGAAGGACCTCAACATGATGCTGAAGGCCCGCGCGCTCGGCATGGAGGCGCAGGACTACCGCACGGACCGCGTGGAGGACGTGGACATCCGCCTCACGATGCGCCGCAGCGAGGAGGAATATGAGACGCTCGACGTGGCGCCGTACACCGTGCAGGCGTACGCGAGCCAGGAGACGATCGTCATCCCCGAGGCGAAGGATTTTCACCCGAACCACTACCTCCTGCTCCGCAACGAGGAGGAGCCCACGCACGCCATCCCCGCGCGGCACGTCGGCGAAGGCGAACTTCACAAGCTGCGCCGCGACCGCATCACCATCCGCGGGGGCCGCACGCTCGCGGCGCTGAATCTCGGCCAGCGCTTCCTCCTCGACGCGCTCTACGATCCGGCCATCACGCTCGTGACCGTCTATGGAAAGGCGGGCACCGGGAAGACGCTGCTCACCGTCGGCGCGGCGCTGGAGCAGGTGCAGGTCGGCGTGTTTGAGAAAATGCTCATCACCCGCGTGATCATGCCCACGGGACGCGACATCGGCTTCCTCCCCGGAAAGCTGGAGGAGAAAATGCAGCCGTGGGTGCAGCCCGCATTCGACGCGCTGGAACTCCTGCTCACGCGCCCGCGCCGGCCGGAGCAATTCGAGAACAAGCGCCAGAGCCAGCGCAAGGCCGACGACCGCCAGCCGCAGCACCAGCAGAACCCTTCGCAGCAAAGCGGGCCGACAAAACCGATGCGCCCGTGGGAACATCTCACCGCGAGCGGGCGGCTCGAGATCGAGGCCATCACGCACATCCGCGGACGCAGCATCCCGAACGCCGTCTTCATCGTGGACGAGGCGCAGCAGCTCACGCCGCACGAGGCGAAGACGCTCATCACCCGCATGGGCAAAGGCAGCAAGATGATCCTCATCGGCGACCTCGGGCAGATCGACAATCCGTACGTGGACGCCCACACGAACGGCCTCGTCTATGCGCGCAACCGCCTGCAAGGCCAGCCGTGGATGGCGCACATCAATCTCTTCAAGGGCGAGCGCAGCGAGATGGCCGAGGTCGCCGCGAACCTGATGTGACCCTGCCATGCAGCCCGCCGCAACGCCCCGCCCATCGCCCGGCAAGCTTGCCAGCATCACCAAACTCCTCGTTACAATCCTCGTGGGTGTCGGCGTCTTCCTGTTTAGGCAGAATATGGAAAGGGAAGACGCAAGGCACCGCCAGGCGATGAGGACGCTCGAAGAATCCAAGCGGTAGATCGAGGCGATCCAGCGCGAGGTGGAAGAGATCCAGAGCGGAAGTAACCGGTGAGCAAGCCGCGCATCCTCGTCATCCGCGGCGGAGCGATTGGCGACTTCGTCCTTACGCTTCCCGCGATCCGGATGCTCCGGCAGACGCTGCCGCACTGCCACCTCGAGATCCTCGGCTACCGCCACATCGCCGAACTCGCGCTGCATGGCGGCCCCGAGCCCGGGAAGACTTACGCCGACGCCGTGCGGAATATCGAATACGGCCCGATGGCCGCGTTCTTCGCGCGCGCCGGGCAGCTCGCGCCCGACCTCTGCGCGTACTTTGCCGGCTTCCAGCAGGTCGTGAGCTGGCTCTTCGATCCCGACGGCATCTTCGCCGCGAACCTCGAACGCGCGGGCGTGCGCAACTTTCTCGGCGTCCACGAAAAGATCACCGACCAGCAGCACGCCAGCGTCCAGCTCGCGCGCGGCCTCGAACGGATGGCCGTCTTTCTCGACGAAAATGCCACGCGACTTTTCCCGAACGAACCGACGAAAAACTGCCGCCGCTGCGTGGCTCGCCGAGCAGGCCGCGGAAAAGGATGCGCGCCCGCTCGTCGCGCTCCACCCCGGCTCCGGCAGCCCGAGGAAAAACTGGCCCGCGGGAAACTGGCAGCGCCTCGGCGACCGCATCGCATCGGGCGGCGCGCGGCTCCTCCTCATCGGCGGCGAGGCCGACGACAGCGCACTCGACACGCTCGCCCGCTCGCTTTCCGTGCACGCGCCGCTCGTCGCGCGGAATCTCCCGCTTCCCACGCTCTCGGCGCTGCTCGCGGGGTGCAGCGCCTACTTCGGGCACGACACCGGCATCTCGCACATCGCCGCCGCCACCGGCATCCCGTCCACGTTGCTTTTCGGCCCGACCGATCCGTCCGTCTGGGCGCCGGTCGGGGAACACGTGCGCATCATCCGCGCGCCTTCAGGCGATCTCACTTCGGTCGCGCCGGAAGCCGTTCTCGCGTCGTAGGAGCGAGCGTCCGCGGGCACGGGAGAATGATTGCAAAAGGCGGGAAAAAGCCCACGCTCCGCGCATGTTTGACGAGGTGGACACCAAAGTGCCCCGCGCAGCGGAGGAGTGTGTCGCGTCGATTTACCGGAGCATGTTCCCGGAGGGCGATCGGGGTTTCGTCCGGCAGGCGTTCGAGTGGGCGGGGCAGTTTTTTTCCGGCGAATACGACGGCTACCATGCCATCGATGCGCTCTACCACGATTTCGAGCACACGCTGCAGGGCACGCTTTGCCTCGCGCGTCTGCTGCACGGGCGCCACGAGGCGAAGGCGCGCCCGGCGCTCTCGGAAAAAGGATTTCAGCTGGGACTTCTGGCGATCCTTTTCCACGACACGGGCTATCTTAAAAAGAAGGATGACACGGAAGGGACCGGGGCAAAATACACGCTGACGCACGTCTCCCGGAGCGCGGTGTTTGCGACGGAGTTTCTTTCCCGCAAGGGCTGGACGGAGGCGGACACGACGGCCATCCAGCACATGATCCGGTGCACCGGCGTGAATGTGGATCTCCAGGCGATTCCTTTCCAAAACGCCGAGGAGCGGATGATGGGCTATGTGCTCGGCACCGCGGATCTGCTCGGGCAGATGGCCGCCCCCGATTACGTGGACAAGCTGCCGGTGCTTTACGAGGAATTCGCGGAAGCCGCGCGGTTCGACGGGCCGGCGGCGGCGAAGAAAATCTCCCTTCACGAGCCTGGACGATCTGCTGCGGAAGACGCCGGCATTTTGGGACGGATACGTCCGGACGAAAATCGAGAGCGATTTTGAACGGCTGTACACTTTTCTGAACCGGCCCTACCCGGATGGGCCGAACGAGTACGTGCAGCGGGTCGAGCGCAACATCGCACGGCTGCGGCGAATGGTGGAAAGCAAGGCGGGCGGCGCGGCGTAGCGCTCCGCTTTCAGGCGGGACGGACGCGAACGCGGCCCGGGCCTTTGGGGCGCAGGTTCATTTTTTGGTCGCCACAAAAACGCCATCCCACTCCGGCCCGGGCGGGTGATCCCGGAGGTCGCTGCAACGGCTCAGGTACATCGACGCGAGCGGATCGTCGGGGATGCACTTGAGACAGCGGCTGAACGACTCGATGGCGGGCGCGAAGTGCGCCATCTGGTAACGGCTCACGCCCTCCGCGTAGTAGGCGGCGTAGCTGAGCGTGTTTTCCGGGAGCGGCGTGCGTTGCGGACCGAGGACGGTGTACATGCGGATGGGCTGGGTTTTTCCCTTCACCCTGACCTGATCCACAAACTGGAGGTGAAAAAGGTCCGTCACCAGATCGGCCGCGCCTTCGCCGAGCAGCAGCTCGACGCCAAACTGCTTGGTGAGCCCTTCGAGGCGCGAGGCGAGGTTCACCGGATCGCCGATCACGGTCAGCTCCATTTTCTCCGTCGCGCCGGTCGCGCCGATATTGCCGACGATGACCGGGCCGTAGTTGATGCCGATTCCCATCTTGAATGTCCGGATGCCGCGCTGCTCCCAACTGCGGTTCAAGGCCGTGAGCGCCACCTGCATCTCCAGCGCGGCGGTGACCGCGCGCTCGACGTCCCGCACGGGTCCCTCGCTCTGCACCTCGCCCCAGACGGCCATGATCGCGTCGCCGATGAACTTATCGAGCGTGCCCTTGCTGTGGAAGATGCGCTCCACCATCGCGGTGAAGTATTCGTTGAGCTGCGCGACGAGCTGCCGTGAGTCGGCCTCCTCGGTCATCGTCGTAAAATTGCGCAGGTCGCTGAAGAGGATCGCCACGGACCGGCGCGTGCCGCCGAGCGCGTTCAGGATGCTCGCGGGGTTGTCGAGGATCTCCTTCACGAGATCCTTGGACACGTAGCGTTCGAGCGTCCGGCGCGTGCGCGCCTTTTCGAGGCGGTCGATCACCTGTTCGCAGACGAGCCACACGAGTCCCGAGCCGTTCGCGGCCAGCAGCGGCGGCATGAGGCCGAGGATGACCGCGCCGGATTTCAAGTCGAAGACGCCCTGCGCCACGAAGTAATAGGCGACGCTTCCGCCGATGAAGGCGAGGAAGCGGAAAAACGGCTGCCGGATCAGCATGCTCAGCCCCCAAGCGACGAGCCCCGCGATGAGGATGCCGGCAAGATCTCCCGTCCGCGAGGGCTCGCGCACAAAGTCCCGGTTGAGCGCCGCATTGATCGCGTGCAGGTGCAGGGCCGGGCCGGGGATCAGGCCCAGCGGGGTGCGCAGGACATCGTGGGCCCAGTCGCCCTCGGGGCCGATGAGCACGATCTTGTCCCGGAAAAACTCGCCGCTGTTGTACGGATGAGCCTCCCATGTCGGGGCGGCAAAAATTTGCCACAACGAACGAGGCGGAAATGCGGTCAGCGAATTCGGATCGTCCATCGCAAAGCGGATGCAGCGGCCCTCGCGGGGGATCAGATCCTCGTGCCCGAGCTTGGACAGCGCGCGGCCGCCGAGCGAATAGAGCACCCTGGAATCGGGCCTCGGCCGCCAGCCATTCACCTCGTCTTCCGTGATCCGGTAGTTGGCGGTGCGCACGGTGCCGTCGATTTCCGCCCAGAAATTCACGTAGCCCACCCGCGGATCGAGCGGATCCTCCGACGGGATCAGCGACGGAGCCGGGACGGTGAGCGTCTTCGTGAGCGGGGTCTCGACGAAGTTCGCGCCGATCACGACCTTGTCGCCGTAGCGATCCAGCGCCGCGCGGAACGCCGCGTCGCCCTCCCGCTCGGTCGGGAACAGCATGTCGAATATGATGACTCGCGCGCCGGCATTCAGCAGCCGTTCGATGATCATCGGATAGACGTCGCGCGGACCACGGCCAGCCCGAGGCCTTCATCGACCGCAGGGCAGGGGACGCGTTGATCTCGTCGTCGAACGCATTGTCGAGGGAGATGGTCGCCGCATCGATCGCAAGATAGACGAGCTCCGGCCGAGTGGGTGAGCGGTCGCCGTGCCGCGTCAGAAAATCACGGGCGCTCGATTCCATGCGCACGAGCGGTTCGAAATTCGTCCAGTGCGCCGCCGCGATGATGCCTGTGCACACGACGCAAACCACGACCAGAAAGGCGCGTCGATGGCGGCTCAGGAAATTCATGGGGTGGCAGGACCTCGCACCGCGGGAGTATCGGGCGAACACCTCGGATTTGGCGACCCTTTTCCGGCTTGACTCGGCACGCGCGGGGGCAGACCTACGACGCCATGAACCCCCGCAGAGTTCCCGGTGTGCCTTGGCGGATCGTAGCGTTTCTTGTCGCGGGTCTCATCCCCGCTCACGCGCGCGCCGCCATTCGACACCGCGACGGTGAAGCGGGTGGAAAACAAAGCCATCGTGGCGGAGATCAAGGCGGGCCAGGCCACGGGTGCGCATCCGGCCACCGTCTCCGAGGTGATCCGGGCAAACCACTTCCTCCAGACCGCGAGCGCTGCGCGGGCGGAACTGGAGTTCAACGACGGGAGCCTCATCCGTGTCGGGCCAAACTCCATTTTTTCCTTCGAAGCCCACTCGCGCACGCTCTCCCTCGAAAAGGGCGACATGCTCTTTTATCTGCCGCCGGGCAAGTCCGGGGTAAAACTCAAGACCGCGGCCCTGACCGCGGCGATCACGGGCACTGTGGTGCTCTTTTCGCTCGATGGTGTCCTCGCCCTCGACGGGAAAATCCCGCTCTTCTATAGGCAGGATGGGGTGGACAAGAAGGCGGTGATCGAGGCCGGCACCGATCACAACGCCGCGAAGTGGGTGTTTGGCACGCTGGTCATTTATCAATCCGATGGCGAAGATGAACTGTGGTCCCGGGCGCGGAGAAAGCTCCTGGAGTGGGCGGCGCTCCCGGACGAGGCCGAGGCCAAGATGGCGAAATTCAGCCCATGGCTCAAGGAGGCGGACGCGGACTACGCCGTCATTCGTCTGTATGACGCCGCCGGTGTCGGATTTGATTCTGAGAGCAGCCGTCTTATCAACCGATCCCTCGTCGGGACAAACAGGCCAATCACCGGAGTCCTTCCTGACGGACGGGTCGGAATCTTCGATTCGATCGGGATATTCTTGGGGTTGCGATAGCGGCGGGCGGAGCCATCCGGAATCGAGAGCCTGTGGCGATGGCGGGGGGCGGCTTGCGAGGCATTCCGCGTTCAATTGCGGGGACTGCCAGCCAGTGCGCAGGGCTTGACTGGCACCGCCGCGCCGGGCAAGGAAACGGCATGAAACGGCACACCTTCTCCGCCGGACTTCCCTGGGGCGCTGTGTTCATCCTCGCGAGCTTGAGCGTGGCCATGGCACAGCCCCCGTTGGATTCCGCAACGATCACCCGGGTCCAGAACAAGGTGGCCGTGGCGGAAATCAAGGCAGGGCAGGTGTCGGCACGGCGTGCCGCGGTCGTTTCGGATTCGGTGAAGGCGACGCAGATTGTCCAGACCGGCAGCGACTCGCGTGCGGAACTGCAATTCAAGGACAGCAGCCTCGTCCGCGTCGGGCAGAACTCGGTCTTTTCCTTCGAGGGAAGAACCCGCGCGCTCTCGCTGGACAAGGGCGACATGCTTTTCTACGCCGCGCCAAACCAGGGAGTCCGGACCATCAAGACACCGGCGCTCACCGCAGCAATCACCGGTACGGTCGGCAAGCTCACGCCCGACATGCTGGCCATACTGCGAGGTTCGACCACGGTCACGGTCGCCGGAAAGAAGTACAAGATTCCCGCCGGATGGGCGATCAGGGTCGCCAACGGCAAGGCAACGCTCTTCAAGTTCGACCCGAAGGAGGCAACGCGGGGAAAGCTGTACGCCATGGGACCGCTTCCCGAAGATACGGGAATCCAGATCAAACGGACCTGGCTCGCATCCCTTTTTCCGGGTTTGCATGATGCCAACGCAGTCGATTCCGCCCTGGTGAATTCGTCGCGCCAGCCAACGGCGATTCCGCAACCGGTCAGCACGGAGCCGGTCACGCCGACCGCGTCGACGAACGACGGTGCAACCAACGACCATGAACGGCAATCCCGTGAATCCCGGCGGCAATCCCGGATCCCGGCGTCCCGGCGGCAATCCGTAACGGCCGATCAACCCACCCACCCATCATCCCTTGAAACTCCATCGAGTTCTCTTCGCGCTACTCGTAGCGACTGGCTTCGTTCAAAACGCCTTTTCGCAGTCGGACCGCGTGGTTCAGGTCACGCAGATCGTGGAAGCGGCGAGAGGCGTGCCGCAACAGCCGCCGGCCGTCATCGACGATTTGGGGGACATCCGTCCGCTCGCGGACAAACCGCTCCTCGAGCGGTTACGCCTGACCGCGTCGGTCAGCACGGAGTATGTCTCCAACGCGCTGTATTCAGGCAATCACGGGAGCGGCGATTTCCTGCTTCGTCCGAGCATTGGGGTGTCGTTTGACGAGCCGCTCGACCATGGCTTCTCGCTCTCGTTCGGTGCGCGATCCGACGCCTTCGTCTATACCAAGTTCGATGAGTCCAGCTTCTGGGGCTTCAGCGGGTCGGCGCTTCTGAATTATCAGCCGTCAAAGGACGCGGTGCGTTTTTACGCCGGCATCGAGCCGTATTGGTACGCCAGCGCCCGCACCGGCGATCAGCTCACCGAAGCCCTGCCAATTTCGGCAGGCATCCAGAAGGAGTGGACTTTCAACCGGGACCAGACCGTTTTCTCCATCGGCTACAATTTCTCGAACTACTTCAGCTTTCCCGTCGCGGATGATCGCAACGCGCACCGGGTCACGGTGGGTGTGACGCAGCGGCTCGGATTCGCCCTCTACTGCCAGCTCTTCTATGCCTTTCAGTACAGCAACTACACCAGTGTGGCCCGGCACGATTCGCGCAACCTGGCAGGCTTGAATTTCGTGTATCAGATCAGCGATCGCTGGACGGCCAATTTGACGACCTACTTGGTCGATAACGACTCGAACGTCTCGCGCGCGTCCTATCAGACTTTCGGAATCGGAATCGGCACGAGCTACCGCTTCTAGCGGAAACACCGCGGCTCGGATGTGCTGGCGAAAGGCGCAGGATCGGCCGGCGGCTTGAAGCCTCAGCACTGCCGCCGCAGCGAGAATGAAAATTTCGCGCCGCGCCCTGGCTGGCTGATCGCCGCGATCTTGCCGCCGTGGTCCTCGACGATGCGCTTGCAGATGGAAAGGCCGAGCCCGGTCCCGTGGGACTTCCCGTGCGTGACAAACGGCTCGAAGAGGTGGTTCGCAACCTCCGGCGCGATGCCGGGCCCTGTGTCTTCCATTTCCGTGACGACGCCCCCGTCCTCCAGCCGGAACTGAAACAGGATTTTCCCGCCCGAAGGCATCACATCCATCGCGTTGTTCGCCAGATTGTGGATGACGTGCATGAGCCGCACACGATCGATCAGCGCGGGCACTTCGGGCGGTTCGTTCGCAAGCTCCAGCTTCACGGCCCGCGCCTCCGCCTCCGGGCGGAGTTCCTCGACGGCGCTCGCGATGAACTCCCGGAAATCCACCGGGACCAGATCCAGCGACCGTGTCGTCCCACGCGTGAACTCGAGCACTTCGTGAATCATCCCCGCCAGCCGGTCCACCTGCTTTCGCACGAGGAGCCCCGCTTCCTTGCGTATCTCGGGGGTCGAATGATCCGAGAATGCGAGCTCCGTGCCGAGCCCGATCGTGTTCAGCGGATTCTTCAAATCATGCACGATGGACTGCGCAAAGCGGCCCACGACCGAAAGCCGCGCGGCCTCCAACGCCTCCTGCATGGCGCGCTGCTCCGCGCGCCTCATCCGACCGATCACTTCCCGCATCAGCGCGATCAGGAGCGGCGGTGATTGGGCGACCAGGCGCCAGACTTCTTCGCGTGGAAAGAATCGTGCGCGGGTGGCCGTCAGCGCCTTCGCGTTGGCCGAGCGCGGCAGGTCGTCGATCACAGACATCTCGCCGAAGAACGCCCCGGTCCCCAGCGTGGAAAGAACCCGCGACTGCCGGTCCGGCATCGCGGTGGCAATCTCGACGATGCCTTCGTCGATCACGTACAGGCCGTCGCCCAATTCGCCCGCTCCAAAAATCATCTGCCCTGCGGGAAAGCTGACTTCCCGGGCCGCGAGGTTCGATTTCCGCGCTTCTTCCCCGAGCAATTCGGCAAATGACTTTTGTGGGAGCGCTTCGGACATTTGAAGAAGCTCATCTCCTCGAAAATGCATGTAAACGAAAATCCCGCACGTCACCTCGCTCAGCGGGTCCCTCCGGAAGGGCGCGGCATCGGTCCGCTGCCGGGCTGGCACCGTGCGAAGGCTTGACTCTTCGGTGCGCGTGCCGTTGCTGTTCGCCGGTTCAACGGCAAACGTTTTTTCAAACATGAAGCGAATCGGCATTCTCACGGCGGGCGGGGACACGCCCGCACTCAACGCAACCATCCACGGCGCGGTCGTCCGTGCGAATCAGCTCCGCATCGAGGTCTTCGGCCTCATGAAGGGCTTCAACAGCCTCTTCAATCCCAAGGTGCCGCACGTGCACCTCAACCCGCTTTACCAGACCATCCCCGAGCTCGACCCGACCATCGGCGGCACGCTCATCGGCTCGTCCCGCGACTACGTGGATCCGGACAAAAAGGAAGAGCTCGAGCTCATCGTCGAGCGCCTCCAGCGCCTCGGCATCGAGGGCCTCGTCTGCGTCGGCGGCGACGGCACGCTCAACGGCCTGCAGCCGCTCGCCGAGCGCCTGCCCACCGTGCTCGCCCCCAAGACCATCGACAACGACCTCGGCCTCAACTACGCGAGCGAGCCCGACGAATGGGTCCGTTCGCACGACCCCGCGGCGAAAAGCGGAATGCGCTACCGCCGCAGCGAATCGCAGTCCGTCTTCGACCTCGAGCAGATGGTCAACTACGTGACGCCCGGCTACGCCACCGCCGTCTTCGTCTCCGCGAGCGGCGTCGAGCGCCTCCGCACGACCGCCGAGAGCCACCGCCGCATCGCCATCGTCGAAGTCATGGGCCGGCACTCCGGCTACATCGCCCTCGGCTCCACCTACGGCCGGCCCGACATCGTGCTCGTGCCGGAGGTGCCGCTGGACGTCGATCACCTCGCCGACCGGGTGAAGAGCATCTACGACCTGCAAAAGAACGTCGTCATCGTGTGCGGCGAAGGCATCGTGGACGCGCAGGGCAACGAACTCGGCGCGGAATCGAGAACCTTCGACCCGGCCGGCAACGTCGCGCTGAGCGGTGCCGCGGAGGCCCTGCGCGCGAAGCTCATCCAGATGCTCGGCGACAAATATTTCCAGAGCTACCGCCGCAGCGAGTCCGCGCGCGAGGCCATCTTCACCAGAAAGGTCGGCCACACGCAGCGCGGCGGCAGGCCGATTGCGTTCGACCGCTTCTACGCCGCGCAGCTCGGCGCAAAGGCCGTCGAACTGCTCAACGACGGGCGCAACAACGCCGTCTCCGTCCTGCAATACAGCAAGTCCACCGGCTTCCACGTCGAGGGCTACGACGCCAACCGCTTCCGCGACCGCTGGGGCCTCATCCACGCGCGGCAGATGCACCCCGCGCTCTACGACACGAAGCTGCTGAAACCCTCGCGCCTCGGCATCGAATACCTGCTGCCGATTTTCACCAGCGCCATCGGCAACGACGACATGGAGCACACCCGCCAGACGCTCTTCGCCGCCGGGAACCTCACGCAGCCGTACCACTCGATCAACACCGACATCAACAAGCGCATCCGCTTCCTGCCGGAGTAAAACTGGCCGCGGCCTTCAACGCGCGCCCGGCTGGGACTTGAGATACGGGGCAAGGTGGGGGAGCAGGCGGCGGGTGCGTTCGAGGGCGGCGGAACGCATCGGGTGGTAGAAGGAGTCGAACATCTGATCCTCGGGGAGCATGGCCTCGGAGAGTTCGCCGATGACGGGGACGCCCATGGCTTCGTAGTAGGCGCGGAACTGCCCGGGCATCCGCGTGCCTTCGGGCAGGTCGTACTCGGGGCGATGCGTGGTGTTGGGAAAGGTGGCTAGGACGCGGATGTTGTTGGCCTTTGCCCACGCGGCGAATTCCCGGATCGGCGGGAAGCCCGGCACCGATGGCGGAAAGCCGTACCGGGGGATGAAGGTGGCCATCGAGCGCATCGCGGCCTCCGCAGGGCGCCGTTCCGGCACGGCGTTGGTCTGGTCGCCGTGGCTGTTGATGGCTTCGAGCATCCCGTGGATGAAGGCCGCGGTGGCCTCGCTCTGCACCGGCTTCTGGAAAACGGCGCGGGCACCCATCCAGAGGCGGTCGGTGGAGGTGAGCAGGGCGAGCTTGAACTGCGTGTGGAAGCTGAGGCTGCGGACGTATTCGCGGTCGTGGCCGAGGATGTAGTCGATGAACAGCTCGTCCGTGGTCTCGCCGGTGAGATTGCCGAAGAGATACTGCTCGTACTCGAACGCGAGCAGCACGGTGTCGCCGGGGCGGACGACCTTGCGCGTCATGTGCAGGATGTAGTCCGGGCCGAGCGCGGCGTTCGTGCCGAAGTTGACCGCGGGAATCCGGTCTGGCGCTCGATTTCCTCCGCGCTGATGCCGTAGAGCGCGGACGATCCGGCGACGATGAGCAGCTTCGGTTGGGTGATGGATTCGGCGAGCTTGCGCTTGGCCACGATGATTTCGTGGAGCCATGCCCACTTTGCCGTCGGCACGCCGAGCTGGAGGAGAAACAGGCCGAAATAGATCGCCGCGGACAGCAGCAGCCCGAGGGGCAGCGCGATGAAAAAGGAGCGGCGGACTTTCACGGCGGATCAGAAGTTGAAATAGATGAACGGGCTCGGCCGCGCGACAAAGTAGCTGCAGATGACGACGAACAGCAGCACGCCGAGGAGCGAGGCCGGTGACCGCGTTGAGCCCGAGCTGCCATCGCCACGGGCGCTCGACCGGCTCCGAGCGTCGGGATCGGTTCCGCGGAGGAGCTGCTGCGTATTGGGCAACAGGAAAACGATGAGCAGCAGCGCGGCCATCCAGCGCATGCCCGGCTTGTAGAACTTGTCCCCGAGGCTCTGATCCACGAAGCGCGCGCCCATCGTCTCGAGCATCGGCCCGGGCTGCCGCTTCGGATCGTTCACGGCTTTGGGAATCGTGAAGCCGTTCATGCCGGCCATCGCCGCGACGACGCGCCCGGCCTCCGGCAGCGTCTTCGCGCGGAAGAACACCCACGCATACAGCACCGCGATGAACGTCACGACCACGCATGCGCCGCGGTAGCTCCAGTGCGCGGCAAAACGCCAGCCGCGCGCCGTGTGGAAATTCCGCCACAGGTGCGCGATGACGATGTATGTGCCGTGCAGCGCGCCCCACACGAGGAAGGTCCATCCCGCGCCGTGCCACAGCCCGCCGACGACCATGGTGATCATGATGTTCACGAGGTGCCGCGTTTTCCCGCAGCGGTTGCCGCCGAGCGGAAAGTAGAGGTAGTCGCGCAGGAAGCGCGACAGCGTGATGTGCCAGCGCCGCCAGAATTCGATGATGCTGCCGGCCTTGTAGGGGGAGTCGAAATTGCGCGGGAACTTCATGCCGAACATCCGCGCGAGCCCGATCGCCATGTCCGAGTAGCCGGAGAAATCGAAGTAGATCTGCATCGCGTAGCGCGAGCGTGCCGAGCCAGCCGTCGAACCACGTGATGGCCGTCCCCGCTTCCGCCGCGCCATAGACCGTGTCGGCGAAGTGCGCCGCCGGATCCGCGAGCAGCACCTTTTTGAAGAGCCCGAGCAGGAACATCGCGATGCCCGCGCCCATGTCCTCGCGGTTTGCCTTGAGCTGCTTCTCGGCGAACTGCGGGATGATCTCCCAGTGCCGCACGATGGGCCCCGCGATGAGGTGCGGGAAAAAGACGACGAACACCGAGTAGTCGAGCAGTCGGTAATGCAGCTTCTGGTCGCGATAGACGTCCACGATGTAGCCGATCTGCGTGAACGTGAAGAACGAGATGGCCAGCGGCAGGATGATGTCGAACCGATGAATCTCCGGCCCGCCCACGCGCCCGAGCGCGTCGAGGATGAAGTTCGTGTATTTGTAGTAGCCGAGCAGCAGGAGATTGATCGCGACGCCCGCCGTCATGAACCACCGCGCCGCGGGCGGCCGTGCCACCCGATGATGCCCTCGGCCACCGCGTAGTTGAACCCGATGGAGAACAGCAGCAGCGGCACGTACTCGACCTTCCAGTAGCCGTAGAAAAACAGCGACACGAGCAGCAGCCACCATTTCCGCGCGACCTGCGCCCGCGCCGGGATCGCGAAGAAGCCCGCCACCGCGAGCGGCAGGAAGACGAAGATGAACTGCCAGGAGCTGAACAGCATCAGGCCGCGCGCCGGTGACGGAGCGTTTCGGTGCGGGCCACCCCGCGAATGATTCTGCGGAAAATGGCCGTGGTGGCCGGGAGATTCATCGGGGCGACGCTGACAAAGCGCCGCGACGAGTGTCAAGATGCGCCGCCGCCGCCGGACGCACGCCATCGCGAGAAGCGTGTTGCGGGAAATTGCGCGGCACATCACCGTCCGCCGGATGCCCATGACGCTCTACGACGCGATTCCCAAAGACGGGCACACCGGGAATGACGCGCTGCTCGGGCGGTTTCTGGATTACGTTCGGCGAAGCGGCTGGAGCTTTATCCCGCGCAGGAGGAGGCGATCCTGGAGCTGTTCGACGGAGAAGAACGTCATCCTCAACACGCCGACCGGCTCGGGCAAATCGCTGGTCGCGACGGCGCTGCATTTCAAGAGCCTGGCGCAGGGGCGGCGCTCGGTTTACACCTGCCCGATCAAGGCGCTGGTGAACGAGAAATGGCTCGCGCTCTGCCGCGAGTTCGGGCCGGAGAATGTCGGGCTGAGCACGGGCGACGCGTCGGTGAATCGCGACGCGCCGATCCTCTGCTGCACCGCGGAAATCCTCGCGAACATCGCGCTGCGCGAAGGCGCGCGACGCGAATGTGCGACGACGTGATCATGGACGAGTTCCACTACTACGCGGATCGCGAGCGCGGCGTGGCCTGGCAGGTGCCGCTGCTCACGCTGCCGCAGACGCGGTTTCTGCTGATGTCGGCGACGCTCGGCGACACGGCGTTTTTCGAGGAGGAACTGACGCGGCTGAACGGGCGCGAGACCGTGACCGTCGCGTCGACGGATCGGCCGGTGCCGCTGGAGTTTTCCTACGCGGAGACGCCGCTGGCGCAGACGCTCGAGAGCGCTGCGTCGCCGGCGGGAAAGGCGCCGGTCTATGTCGTCCATTTCACGCAGACCGAGGCGGCGCAGAGCGCGCAGGATTTCATGAGCACGAACGTCTGCACGCGCGAGGAGAAGGCGGCGATCGCGCAGGCGCTGGAGGGCTTCAAGTTCACGCAGTCCGTACGGGCCGGAGATCAAGAAATGGCTGCGCCACGGCATCGGCCTGCATCACGCCGGGCTGCTGCCGAAATATCGCGTGCTCGTCGAGCAACTCGCGCAGCGCGGGCTGCTCAAGGTGATCTGCGGCACGGACACGCTCGGCGTCGGCATCAACGTGCCGATCCGCACCGTGCTCTTCACGCAGCTCTGCAAATTCAGCGGGCAGAAGACGGGCATCCTGAGCGCGCGCGACTTTCACCAGATCAGCGGGCGCGCGGGACGGAAGGGTTTCGACGATGTCGGCTGGGTGGTGGCGCAGGCGCCGGAGCATGTGATCGAGAATCTGCAGCTCGAGCAAAAGCAGGCGGGCGGCGGGAAGAAATTCGTGAAGCGCAAACCGCCGGAGCGGAACTTCGTGAACTGGGACAAGCAGACCTTTGCGCGCCTGATCGCCGCGCCGCCGGAGCGGCTGACGAGCCAGTTTCAGGTGACGCACGGCATGCTGCTCAATGTGCTCAGCCGCCCGGGCGACGGCTGCCGCGCGATGCGCGAGCTCATCGCGCGCTGCCACGAAACGCCGAAGGCGAAGAAGGCGCTGACCCGAAGCGCGGCTGGCAGCTCTTCCGCGCGCTGCGTCGAGCGCGAAGATCATCGAGTTCATCCCGCAGACCGACCGAGGGCGCGAAGGTGCGCGTGAACGTCGCGCTGCAGGACGATTTTTCGATGAACCAGACGCTCTCGCTCTACGTCCACGACACGCTCCCGCTCATGGACCCGCAGGCGCCGGACTACGCGCTCGTGCGTGCTCACGCTGGTCGAATCCATCCTCGAAGATCCGGACGTCATCCTGCGCAAGCAACTCGACAAGGTGAAGGGCCAGGCGATCGCCGAGATGAAGATGCAGGGCATCGAATACAACCAGCGCATGGAGGAGCTGGAGAAGCTCGAATACCCGAAGCCGAACCGCGATTTCATCTACTCGACGTTCAATGCCTTCGCCGCGCGGCATCCGTGGGTCGGGCAGGAAAACATCCGCCCGAAATCCATCGCGCGGGAGATGTTCGAGGAGTTCCGCTCCTTCGCGGATTACATCAAGGTCTACGAACTCCAGCGCGCCGAAGGGCTGCTGCTGCGGCATCTCTCCAGCGTCCACAAAGTGCTCGCGCAAACCGTGCCCGACGCGGCGAAGAACGACGCCGTTGCGCGAGATGGAACTCTACCTCGCGCACGATGCTCCGGCAGATCGATTCCAGCCTGCTCGAGGAGTGGGAGAAAATGCGCGACCCGAATTACCAGCCGCGCGGCGAGCAGCCGGAAGTGCGCCCGCCCGGCGCCGAGGAAGCCGCGCGCGACATCACGCGCGACGCGAAGGCGTTCACCGCCGCGATTCGCAACCGCATCTTCACCTTCCTGCGCGCGTTGCTCAGCGGCGATTTCGAAGCGGCGCTCGCGTCCATCGCGTCATCCGCGGACGCCGAAGGCGAGCCGTGGACCGCCGAGCGGCTCCGCCAGGCGCTGGACGCATACCACGTCGAGCACGAGCGCATCCGCCTCGATCCCGAGGCGCGCAACGTGCGCCACACCTACGTCACGCCGTCCGAGGACCAGCGCACTTGGCGCGTGCAGCAGATGCTCATCGATCCCGCCGAGGCGAATGACTGGGTCGCGGAGTTCGAGGTCGATCTCGCCGCGTCCCGCGCCGCCGGCGAACCCGTGATGGGCCTCCTTCGCATTGGTCCGCTCGCGTAATCCGGCGCACGCAGTCGCCGTTTCCTTGCGAAAGCGGCAGGTTACTTCGCCGTCGGCGCAGGCTGTCCCTTGGCGGCGTCGGCTTTCGCCTTTGCGGCAGCAGCGGCAGCCTTGGCATCCGGCGGCTTTCTTTGCGGCTTCGGCGGCGGCGGCTTCGAGGGCGGGCCATGAGGCCTTCGCCTTTTCGATCTGCGCGGCGTTGAGGCCGAAGGCCTGGAGGACGCCGATGGCCATGAGCTTGTTGCCTTCGCCGTTCATGTGGACGCCGTCGCTGGTGAGCGACCTTCGTGCCGGGCTTGTTTTCCTTTTTGATGCGCTCGGCGAAGAGCGCGAACAGGTCGGCGATGGGGAGGTGCTTTTCCTTCGCGAGCTTGCGGAGAAAGTCGTTGTAGGGCGCGAGGCGCGCGTTCTCGGGGCTGTCGAGGTTTTCGTGGATGACGGTGGCGGTGAGGATGACGGGTTTTGCGCCCGCGGCGGCGGCCTTCTCGACGATGGCGGTGATGTTCTTCTTGTAAGTGCCGCGGTCGGCGACCTTCTCGTCGTATTCGCCGGGCTTCGGCGGCTGCGGCGTCGTCGAGCGGGACGCCGCGCTTGCCGTGCCACACGTCGTTCACGCCGCAGCTCAGGGTCATCCACTGCGGCTTCTTGCTGAGCACGTCCTTTTCGAGGCGCGCGAGCATCTGGTCGGATTTGTGGCCGCTGATGCCGGCCGGGACGGGCTCGGCCTTGATGCCATTCGCCTCGAGCCCGGCGATGACGAGGTCGGACGTAGCCCGCTGGATTTCCCCAGCCGCCCTGCGGTGATCGAGTCGCCGAGGAAGGCGATCTTGTCGCCGCTCTTCACGGCGATCTCCGCGGAGGCGCGGGGCAGGAAGCCGAACGCGACGAGCGCGGTGGCGGTGAAAACGGAGCGGAGGAGCGGTGAGGGGAGGAGTTTCATTTGCGCCTTATCGCCTGCCTTCGCAGCGGGAAACAAGTCCCAACTTACGCAACGCACCGTGTGCGGCTTGTGTTGCCTCGTTGCCCGGCTGGCTGTGAATGCGTTTCGTCAGCGCCGGGGCTGCGATGCGATTATGCGCGCCATGCGGGGACCGCCTTCACCAGTTCCAACATCATGGGAATCATTGCCCGGCTCAGTTCTTCGGTTTCGGTGTTGGCCAGTGCGGACCAGCACAAGCCGCTCGGCATGCGGGACATGATCGTGGCAGTGCCGGGCAGCTTTCCGCCGTGCCACCAGTGGCCACCCTGCGCCATGTCCAGCCGTACGCGTAGCCGTCGGCCGGGGATACCGGTGTGGTCATCACCTTGATCGTGTTGGCGCGCAGGATGTCCGCCGGGGATGAGATGCCGTCCACGCGCATGAGGAAATGCACGAGGTCGGCTTGCCCGAGCCATCCAACCGCCGTGCGAATCCATCCGCACGACGTTCATCTTGTAGGCAAAGTCCTTCTCCCGGTCATGGTAGGTGACCTCCCCAGGCGCCTTATCCGCCAGGGTGTTGCCGGCGATCCGCATCGTGGTGATGCCGCACTTTGCAAGGACGTCGCGCTGGACCGCCTGCTGGTAAGGGAGGGCGGTGAGTTTCTCGATGACGCGCCCGAGAATGCAGTAGCCGAAGTTGGAATATGCGTAGGTCTTCCCAGGGGCCTCGGTGAGGGGCACGTTCTGGATCGTCCACTCGATCAGCTCGCGATGATTCATTGCCGGGTTTTGAAACATCGGATCCTGGGCTTTGTTCGTCCATCCGCCGCAACGGTGTGTGAGCAGATGCCCGATGGTGAGTTCATTCACCGGTGAGGGCAGGGTCTTCCCAAAGTCGAAGCCCAGTGTTCCTTTCTCGCCGAAGACCAGGTCGGTCAGCCGGAGCCGACCCTGCTCGATGAGCGAAAAGATCGCCACAGCGGTGAACGACTTGCTGATGCTCGCGACACGGAACACGCTCTCCGTGCTGAGCGGCGTTTGCGTCGTCTCGTCCGCCAAGCCGAGTGCCTGATTGAACAGAAACCGCCCTTGGCGACCGACGGCGATGGAAAGGCCGGGAACCTTGAATCGTTCCATGAACGGACGGATGACCGCATCCACCGCCCGCTGTTCGGGCTGCGAGAGTTTTGGAGCTCTCTCGGACGGCGTCGTAACCGCGTAAGTTACGCCTGGCATGTCTGTGAGGAGCGTTGCGGTCCCAGCGGTGCCCAGGGTTTTGATGAAGGAGCGACGATTCAGTGGCATCCTCATGTGCTGTAGGGCTTTGCGTCTGTGACGTCAAGCCGTGCGCAGCATCGGTGGTGCCCGGCTTGGTCGCCACCCCGGCCGGATGGCTCCAGAGGAGTGAAATTGCGGACGGCATCGAGTTTGGGATACCGGCGATTTTCTCCGTGCCTCGCATCTCGCGGTGCGCTCATCTGTCCGCCGCCCATGAAATACCTCCTCGCATTGCTGCTCCTCGTGCAATCCGCCTTCGCCGGCGGCTTGAAATGGGACGGGACCACGCAGCGCATCGAGGTCGGGCCCGCCGAGAAGTCGGTGCGCCGGGAGTTTCCGTATCGCAACGCTGGCAAGACGCCTGTGCGCATCGAGAGCGTGCGTGGGGTCTGCGTGTGCTGCACCGCGGCCTACGCGACGAAGAAGAAGCTCGCGCCCGGCGAGAGCGGCGCGGTGGTCGTGAAGGTGGACTTTGAAAAGAAGCCGCTGCCGCTCTTGAAGCCCGTGACGGTGACGACCGACGACGGGCAGACGACCGTGCTGATGGTGGAGGTCTTCGCGAAGCGGTAGCGGCGCGTCGCGCTACGCCATGATCGCCTTCACCACGTTGCCCTCGACGTCCGTGAGGCGGAAATCGCGGCCGGCGTAGTTGAAGGTGAGCTTCTCGTGGTCGAGGCCGAGCAGCGCGAGGATGGTCGCGTGCAGGTCGTGGATCTGCACCTTGTTCTCCACCGCCTCGTAGCCGTAGTCGTCGGTCTGGCCGTAGCTCAGGCCGCCTTTCACGCCGCCGCCGGCCATCCAGAGCGTGAAGCCCTTGTTGTTGTGGTCGCGTCCGTCGCCGCCCTGCGCGTGCGGGGTGCGGCCGAATTCGCCGCTCCACACGACGAGCGTGTCCTTCAGCAGGCCGCGCTGCTTGCAGATCCGTGAGCAGGCCGGCGATGGGCAGGTCCACGGAGCGTGCAGTTCGCCTGCGAGCGCGGTGCCGAGGTTGAAATGCTGGTCCCAGTTGCCGTGGCGATACTTCCACGAAGCGCACGCCGGACTCGATGAATCGCCGCGCGAGCAGGCACTTCCGGCCGATGTCGTCCGTCGCCATCCTCGCCAAAGGCCGCCTCCCCCGCCCCGTCCCGGTGTTGCCGATGCCGTAGAGCTTCTTCGTCGCCTCGGTTTCCTTGGTGAGGTCCATCACCGCGGGCATCTGGCTCTGCATCTTGAAGGCGAGTTCGTAGCTCTCGATGACGCCCTCGACCTCCGGATTGTACGCGGTCGCGGCGCGAGCGTCTCGCGGTTGAGCGTCTGGATGAGTTCCAGCTCCGCGCGCTGCGCCGTCGGGCCGAGCGTGGTCTGGATGTTGCGCACCTCGGCGTTGGCGACCGGGCGGTTGTCCGAGCCGATGCGCGTGGCCTGGTAGATCGCGGGGAGAAACGCGCTGCCGTAATTTTGCGCGCCGCCAAAACCCGACGGCGGCGTGAGCGTGATGAAGCCCGGCAGGTTCTCGATTTTCCGTGCCGAGCCCGTAGAGCGTCCACGCGCCGAGCGACGGACGGACGAACTGCGAGTTGCCCGTGTGCATCTTCAGGAACGCCTGCGGATGCGCCGGCAGATCCGTCTGCATCGAGCGCACGAGCGCACATTTCGTCGGCGTGCTTCGCGACATTCGGGAACAGCTCGGAAATCCACTGCCCGCTCCTGCCGTGCTGCGAAAATTTCCACTTCGAGCCGAGCAGCTTCGTGCCGGGCCGCTTGCCGGGCTTGTCGGTGTCCGCGGTGAGCTTCGGCTTGTAGTCAAAGGTGTCCACGTGCGACGGCCCGCCGCGCATCGAGAGGAAAATGACGCGCTTCGCCCGGGGCGTGAAGTGCGGCAGCTTCGGCATGAGCGGGCTCGTCTCCGCGCCGATCGCATTTTTTCCGACCAACCCGGCAAACGCGAGCCAGCCAAAGCCGCACGCGACATTCTTCAGCACGTCGCGGCGCGTGAGAAGGGGGGTGATGTCGCCGCAGGTGTTGGAGTTCATCGGGGTCATGTTGAGCGGTGTGTGGAGTGAAGACGCGCGCCGCCCGCGAAGGGTTACGTTTCGGGCGGTCGATGTTCGTTGAAACCCGCGGGAGCCGCCGAGGTTGCGGGGAAAATCCTGTCCGGGAAATCGCCGGCGTTTGTCGGCCTGCCGATTGCATTCCTCCGGCCCCGGGTGAAGGTAGTGCCGAATCAACACGGGTCGCCCGCGACAAGAGTGCGCTCGCGTTTGCCTGCTTTCGTTGAAAGAATCACCGGTCCAGAAACGTTATCCTCTCCATCGCCATGAAACTGCCTGTCCTTCTCGCCCTGCTCTCGGTTTTACCACTCCTCGCCGCGCCGAAGGACGCGCCGGTCTCGCTGCACGTGGACGCGCACGACAATCTCGTGCTCAAGCCGTCGTCCGCGTTCGAAGTCCGCTTCGCCGAGCCGATGGTCCCGGCCGATGCGGTCGGCAAACCGGATCGCGAATCGCCGCTGGTCATCCGGCCCGCGATGACCGGCGGCTGGCGCTGGGTCTCGACGCAGAGCGGCATCTTCCAGCCGACCGAGCCACCGCCGCTGGGGGCCACCTACCAGGTGACGCTCGCGGGCGGGCTGAAGACTGCGGACGGAAAGGCGTTTCGCGGGACGCTGAACGAGACGTTCCGGACGCCGGCATTCCGCGTGAAGGCCATGAACATGATGGATTACTTCGACGACAAGGACGCGCCCGCGCAGCCAAAGGTGATGCTGCTTTTCAGCGCAAATGTGGACCCCGCGGCGATCGGTGCGAACTCCAAGTTTGTGGATGCCGACAGGCGGTCCATCGACGCGACGGTCCGTCACCTCGAGGGGAAGGACGGCATGTTCCCCACGTATCGCGCCGACGACCGCAGCGCGCTCACATGGGATGAGCAGGTGCGCGAGCATCTCGCGGGCGGGCCGAAAAAGGCGGAGGCCGAAGATGAAGACGATGACAACACGCCGCAGGCCGCGAAGGAGGCGGTGGTTTTCAAGAACCAACTGCTCGTGACCCCCGCAAACCCGCTGCCACCGGGAAAGGGCTGGCGGCTCGTCGTGAGCCAGGCGGCGCCTTCGGCGGATGGCGCGTTCAAACTGCCGAGCGCGTTCGAGGCGCCGATCGGGGACGTGAAGCCGTTCACGCTGGACAACGCTCTGGTGGAAAATCTCGCGGTATCGGGCAAGCGGGTGACGCTCACCTTTTCGAAGCGGCTCGCGAAGGCGGTGAAGAAGGAGCCGGCGAAATTCGTGAAGGTCGAGCCTGCGCCGGCGAACCTGAAGGTGACGATGGGCGACAGCCTTTACAGCGATGACAATTCGATCCTCGTCCGCGGCGATTTCGCGCTCGGCACGGATTACACGGTGACGGTCGCGGGCGAGACGGCGGCGGTGGAGCCGTTCGCGCTCGGGCAGGCGGCGATCCGGAAGGTGAGCTTCGCGCCCGTGGCGTCGCGGCTCGTATTTCCAGGGATTCGCAGCGCAGCAGCAGCGCGCTGGGACGCGGGAATTCGGGCTGATGAGCGTGAACGTGTCGAAGATCCGCGTGACAGCGAAGGTCATCCCGGCCGACAGCACGACGGCGGCATTTGAGGCGTACGCGAAATACAACAGCGAGGATCCGAAGGACGATGAATTCTACCAGAAGGTGGACGAGCGGACGGTGCCGGGCACGGTCGTGTGGCAGAAGGATTTCTCGACGGATGCGGCGGTGGACGAGCGGAAGGTGATCAACCTGAATTGGGACGAGATCCTCGGTCCCGGCAAGACGGGCGCCGTTTTCCTCACCGCGGAACAGCCGGTGAAACCCGCGCCGAATGTGAAGCGCGTCGGCTCGCAGGCGCTCGTGCAGGTGACGGACCTCGGCGTGGTGTGGAAAGTGAGCGGCGACTCGTTCCTGCACGTCTTTTCGCTGCGCACGGCGGAGGCGCTCGCGGGCGCTTCGGTGCGGATGCTCGATGAAAAAGGCGAGGTGCTCGCGGAGATGAAGACGGCGGCGGACGGCACGGTGCGGCTGGCGAAGGACATCGAGAACGCGAAGTGGCTGCTCGTCTCGCACGGCGGCGATCAGCATCTGCTGCGGTTCGATTCCGAGCGCGGCGAACTGGAGTTCGGGCGGTTCCGCATCAATGTCTTCGGCGAGGAGGAGGACATCCAGTCGGGCGAATTCGTCGGCGGAAAGCGGCGCGGTTTCCTTTTCACGGATCGGCCCGTGTACCGGCCGGGCGAGATGGTGCATCTGAAGGGCATCGTCCGCAGCTACACGCCGGGCGAGTCGCACATGGCCGCGGGCCTGAAGGCGACGCTGAAGGTGAAGGGCCCGCGCGGAAAGGTGCTCCTGCAGCAGAAGCTGACGCTCTCGGACACCGGCTCGTTCAACGTGGACATCCAGCTTCCGAAGGACACGGTCGGCGGATTTTTCGCGCAGCTCTTTTTTGCAGGAGAACGAGGACGAGGACTGGAGCGACATCACGCACGGCTGGACGGTGCAGGAGTACGCTCCGAATGCGTTTGAGGTGAAGGTGGCGACGCCGCAGACGCCGATGCTCGGCGCGCCGATCGAGCTGCCGATCGCGGCGAAATACTACATGGGCACGCCGCTCTCGAAGGCGCAGCTCGCGTGGTCGGTGCGCGCGATGGACGAGCGGTTTTCGCCGACGGGGTTCGAGGATTTTGTGTTCACCGAGGCGCTCTTCGACTGGCGGCTCCAGCAGAAGCTCGGCGGCGAGCCGCGCTTCTCCGTGCAGGGCAACGCGGACATCGGCGCGGATGGCACGTCGAAGGTGTCGTTCAACGTGCCGCAAAACACGCGTCTGCCGCAGCCGCGCCGCGTGCGGTTCACGTGCGAGATCACGGACATCAACCAGCAGACGGTCGCCGAGCGCGCGGATTTCCTCGCGCACAGCTCGGACTTTTATCTCGGCATCATGCGCATGCCGGACGTGATGCGCGAAGGCGAGGCGCTGCCGCTCCAAGTCGTCGCCGTGCGCACCGATGGCACGCCGAACCCCGATCCGGTCGAGGTCACGGTGAAGCTCACGCGCATCGACTGGCAGACGAACCGCGTGGAGGACGCGGACGAGGCGGAAAATTTCCGCAGCGAGCCGATCACGCAGCTCATCGGACAGGCGGAGGTGCGCACGGCGAAGGTCGTGCAAAAGGGCGGCAAATGGCTGCTCGCCGATCCGGACAAGAAGGACACGACGCTGAAGGTGGACAAGCCGGGGCTCTACATCATCTCCGCGGTCGCGCGCGATGCGGCGGGGCGCGATGTGATCACGACGACGACGGTGAACGTGTACGGCAAGGACCAGCTCGCGTGGAATTATCGCAACCGCTTCCAGATCGAACTCACGACCGACAAGCCGGAGTATCGCGCGGGCGAGCAGGCGACGATCCTCGTGAAGACGCCGATCAGCGGCCCGGCGCTCGTGACCGTCGAGCGCGAGAATGTGCGGCGGCATTTCTTCGTGAAGCTCGAAGGCAATGCGCCCGCGATCCGCGTGCCGCTGGAGGAGGGCGACGCGCCGAATGTGTTCGTCTCGGTGGTCATCCTGCGCGGCTCGGAGGACAGCCCGAAGAAATTCAAGATGCCGGAATATCGCATCGGCTACACGCAGGTGCGCATCGTGCGGCCCGACGCGAAGCTCTACGTGAACGTGAAGCCGGAGCGCGGGCAGTATCAGCCGGGCGAGGAGGCGTCGGTCGTTTGCGAAGTGCGCGACGTGGACGGGAAGCCGGTCGCAAACGCCGAGGTCACGCTGTGGGCGGCGGACGAGGGCGTGCTGAGCCTGACGGGCTTCGAGACGCCGGACCCGCTCGACTTTTTCAGCAGGCTGCTGCGGCTGGATGTCTCGACGGGGCTGACGATCGAGAAGCTGCTGAAGGAAGGGCCCGATGCGATTGCCGAGGGGCTGTTCGAGAACAAGGGCTACCTCATCGGCGGATTCGGCAAGGGCGGCGAGGCCGGCGTGCGGCGGAATTTCCTCGGCACGGCGTATTGGGCCGCGTCGCTGCGCAGCGACGTCGAGGGCAAGGTGCGCGCGAGCTTCAAGGTGCCCGACGGCCTCACGCGCTACCGGCTGATGGCCGTGGTGCAGACGAAGCGCGATCAGTTCGGCAACGCGGAGGGCGCTTTCGAAATCAACAAGCCGGTGATGCTGGAGCCCGCGACGCCGCGCTTTGCAAATGTCGGCGACAAGCTCGTGCTCCGCGCGGTCGTGCACAACACGACGGCGCAGGCCGGCGAGGTGAAGGTGGGCATCCAGCTCGATGCGACCGCGAGCGCGGCGGAGACTGAACGCACGGTGACGCATCCCGGCGAAGAGCTCGATTGCGGTGGATTTCCCCGTGGAGATCGTGGACGTGGGCGAGGCGAAGTGGATTTGGAGCGCGGACTTCAGCGCGGCGGGGTGCGAAGTTCCGCGATGCGGTGGAGACGAGGCTGAAGGTCACTTTCCCCACGCCGCTGCCTGCGCGAGATTCGCCAGCAGCGCGTGGATGCGGCGGAGACGAATCTGCTCGCGGGCGTGGACCCGGCGCTGCTGCAGGGGCGCGGGATGGTGCGCGTGAGCATTTCGAATTCGCGCATCTTCGAGCTGCGCGAGAGCGTCGGCGAGCTGCTGCACTACCCGTACGGCTGCCTCGAGCAGACGACGTCGTCGATGCTGCCGTGGCTGGCGCTGCGCGATTTTCGCACGATGCTGCCGGAGCTGAATCGGACGGACGAGGAATTCCAGGCGGCGATCGAAAAGGGCGTGTCGCGCATCTATTGCCATGCAGACGTCGGACGGCGGGCTCGCCTACTGGCCGGGCGGTCATCGCTCGGAATTCTGGTCGACGGCCTACGGCGGACTCGGGCTCGTGATGGCGAAGAAGGCGGGCTTCGAAGTCGATGAGGACAATCTCAAGCGCGTGCTCGACTACCTGAGCAAGGCGCTGCGCGGCGCGGCGGATGCGAACGACAAATGGGAGCTCTCGCCGCGTTCGCTCGCGTGCTACACGCTCGCGCTCGCGGGGCGGCCGGAGGCGGCGTATCATGAGACGCTTTTCAAGAAGCGCGACGTGCTCACGCAGGAAAACCGCGCGCTGCTCGCGCTCGCGATCCTCGAGGGCAAGGGCCCGCGAAGATGGCAGACACGCTGCTGAAGATGCAGGACAAGGCCGTGGAGGAGGATTTTTGGTTCGGCTCCGTCGCCCGCGCGCAAGGCGTGCGGCTGCTCGCGTGGTCGAAGCTCGCGCCGAAATCGGGCGCGGCGGATGCGATCGCGACGGCGGTCTTCGATGCGCGCACCGGCGGCGCGCTGGATGACGACGCAGGGCAACGCGTGGGCGATGCTCGGCGTGGCCGAATACGTCCGGCGCACGGAGACGGATCGCAAGGAGGTGAAAGGCACGATCGCGCGACGGCGCGGACTTCCGGCTCCCGGCGAAGGGTGCGTTTTTCGAGAAGGAGTTTCCTTTCGACGCCGCGGCGTCGCTGAAGCTGCGGAATCCGGGCAAGGGCCGCATTTTCACGAACGTGAAAATCGAGGCGCGGCCGAAGACGCTCGTGACGGAGCGCAAGGATCGCGGCTACACGATCACGCGGCGGTATCAGCGCATCAACGACGACGGCTCGCTGTCCGATCTCGGCGACCCGAAGGTCGGCGACCGCGTGCTCGTGACGCTCGATTTTGTCGCGCCGGCGCGGGCGAGCTACGTGGCGATTGATGACCCGCTGCCGGCGGTGTTCGAGGCGGTGAATCCGGAATTCAAGACGCAGGCGATGGCGGGGCAGGGGCTGTCGAACGCGTGGGCGTCGGACTTCAACGAGCTGCGCGATGACCGGGCGCTGTTCTTCAAGAACACGATGTGGCCGGGAAAACACCAGATCCGCTACCTCGCCCGCGTGCGCGCCAGCGGCAGCGCGACCGCGCCGCCGGCGAAGATCGAGGAGATGTATCACCCGGAGCGTTTCGGGCTGAGCGATTCGATCGTCGTGAAAGGGAAGGCGCTGTGAAGATGTGGCGTCCACGCGCGGCGGCCTTTTTATGACTCGTCCGATCAAGACGCGGCGATGGGTGAAGTGGGTGAGGCGCGGCGCGCATCGTGTTTGTGCTGGCTCGCGGTCGCCGCGTGGATGGGGCTCAAGTTTGTCCCCGTCCCCGAGGCGCTGCTGCGGACGCCGCCGGTGAGCCTGGAGTTCACGGATCGCCACGGGCAGCCGCTGCGCGAGACGCGGGTGGGGGAGCGGTTCCGGCGCGAGGTGGCGTATCGCGAGGTGCCGGCGAATGTGATCCACGCGATGCTCGCGGCGGAGGACAAGCGGTTCTTTTCCCACTCGGGCGTGGACTGGCTCGCGGCTGGGCGCGCGCGGGCTGACGAGCGTGCGCGCGGGGCGGAAGACTTCGGGGGCGTCCACGATTTCGCAGCAGCTCATCAAGCTCTCGGTGCCGAGGCCGCGGACCTGGACGACGAAGGTGATCGAGATGGCGACGGCGCTGCGGCTGGAGCAGCTCTGGACGAAGGAGGAAATCCTCGCGGCGTATTTGAACCGGTTGGATTTCGGGAACCTGAACTTCGGCATCGCGGCGGCGGCGAACTACTACTTTGGCAAGCCGCTGTCGGATCTGAGCAACGCGGAGGCGGCGCTGCTCGCGGGGCTGCCGTGGAATCCCGACGCGGCTGAATCCGCACGCGAATCCGGCTGCTGCGAAGCGGCGGCAGGAGACGGTGCTGCGGCGGATGCGCGAATCGGGCTGGCTCGCGCAGGAGGATTACGAACGCGCGGTCGCGGAGCCGCTGCGGTATGAAAGGGCGCGGCGTGTTTTCAATGCGCCGCATTTTGTGGACCTGGTGCTGCAGCGCGAGGCGGAGAAAGGCGGCGACGGGAGTAGCGCGGACAATCCTGTCCGCGGGCAGGTTTCGCGGGCAGGATTGCCCGCGTTACGGCTGCAGGGAGAAATCCGCACCACGCTCGATCTGGATTTGAACCGCTTCATCGAGCGCAGCGTGACGGAGCGGCTGGCGAGTCTGCGCGCGGAGAATGTGCGCGATGCGGCGGCGGTGGTGCTGGACAACCGGACGGGCGAGGTGCTCGGGTTTGTCGGCTCGGAGAATTATTTCGCGCCGGGCAGCGGGATGGTGAATGGCGCGACGCAGCCGCGCTCGGCGGGATCGACGATCAAGCCGATCACGTATCTGCTCGCGCTCGAACGCGGCGACACGGCGGCGACGATCGTGCCGGATGTGCCGACGGAATTTCCCACGGCGACGGGGCCGTATCGGCCGGAAAATTACCACCGGCATTGCCAGGGGCCGGCGCGGTATCGCGAGGCGCTGGCGTGTTCGCTGAACATCCCGGCGGTGCAGGTGCTCCAGTCGCTCGGCGGCGCGGCGCCGTTGCAGCGGCGGCTGCAGGCGTGGGGTGTGACGACGTTGCCGATGGAGCCGGATGAATACGGGCTGGGGCTGACGATCGGAAATGCGGAGGTGCGGCTGATCGAACTGGCGAACCTTTACGCGACGCTGGCACGGATGGGCGAGTGGCGGCCGTACCGGCTGTTGGAGAGCGCCAGCCCTCTGGCGCTTTCGACCGCGCAGGGCCAAAGCGGCAGGGGACTGCCGCAGTCCAAAGGCGGCATTCGCGACAACCAGCCCGGGGTGGCGATGTCGCAGCTTTGCTGGCTCATCGCGGACATGCTCTCGGACAATGCGGCGCGCGTGCCGGCATTCGGCGCGAACTCGGCGCTGCGGTTCGATTTTCCCGTGGCGTGCAAGACGGGGACGAGCACGGATTTTCGCGACAACTGGACGGTGGGCTACACGCCGGAGTTCACGGTGGCCGTGTGGGTGGGGAATTTCAACGGCTCGCCGATGCGCGAGGTGTCGGGCGTCACGGGCGCGGCGCCGATCATGCACGATGTGATGGCGTATCTGCACCAGCGCTTCGGGACGACGTGGTTCGCGCGTCCGGCGACGATCGTGGAGCATCCGGTGCATCCGCTCACGGGACACTTGCTTGCCAGACCGCGGGCCGGGGCGGTGATGGAGAAATTCATCGCCGGCAACATCCCGCAGGCCGAGAGCGCGGACGACTACGACGCGGCGGGCCGCGTGAAGCTCGGCCCTGAGTACGCGGAATGGGCGTCGAGCGTGGACAACCAACTCCGCGATCGCGTCGTGGTCGAGGGCTCGGGGCAGCTGCACCTCGTCTCCCCGCAGCCGGGCTCGACATTTCTCATCGACCCGGATGTGCCGTCCTCGGGTCTGGTGCCGCTGGTGGCGAATGGCTCGGGACCGGTGAAATGGGAGAGCGCGACGCTGGCGCTTGCGCGAACGGGCGGGGCGGACATTTGCGGTCGCTGTCGAGGGGCGGCATGAACTCGTCGCGCGCGATGCGGAATCCGGGCGGAAGGTGACGACTTGGGTTGTCGTGAAGGCATTGTAGTCGAGCGTGGCCGGTTTCCGGAGAGTGTGAGCCACGGTGGCGCGTTTCAGAGTGTGCCAAGTGCGCCATAATGAGGTGTTTGGCGCACCTGTTTTGCAGAATCATGAATATGTCGTAATAAACTGCATGTTCAAGTGATTGTCGATATACGTTCTCGTGGCCTGTCCCTTGCATAGAGTGTGTCCGACACTTTTTCACCCAACCCACTTTTCCAACCTCAATCCAAGGAATCCTGATTTATGGCTAAAATTCTCGGCATCGACCTCGGCACCACGAACTCCTGCATGTCCGTCATGGAAGGCGGCGAGCCGGTGGTCCTTGAAAACTCCGAAGGCGCGCGCACGACGCCTTCCATCGTTGCATTCACCAAGACCGGCGAGCGTGTCGTCGGGCAGGCGGCAAAGCGGCAGGCCGTCACGAATGCGACCAACACGATTTTCTCCGTGAAGCGTTTCATGGGGCGCAAATTTGACGAAGTGCAGGACGAGCTGAAGCGCGTGCCTTACAAGGTCGTGAAGGCGGCGAATGGCGACGCGCACATCCAGGTGGTCGTGAACGGCGAGACGAAGACTTTCTCTCCGCCGGAAATCAGCGCGATGATTTTGGCCAAGCTGAAGTCCGACGCGGAAGCGAAGCTCGGCGAGACGATCACGCAGGCGGTCGTCACGGTGCCGGCTTATTTCAATGACTCGCAGCGCCAGGCCACCAAGGACGCCGGTAAGATCGCGGGCCTCGAAGTGCTGCGCATCATCAACGAGCCGACGGCGGCTTCGCTGGCCTACGGCCTCGACAAGAAGAAGGACGAGAAGATCGCGGTCTATGACTTGGGCGGCGGCACGTTTGATATTAGCGTTCTCGAAATCGGCGACGGCGTCTTCGAGGTTAAGGCGACCAATGGCGACACGCACCTCGGCGGCGATGACTGGGATCACGCGCTGATGGACTGGGTGCTCGCCGAGTTCAAGAGCGAGAGCGGCCTCGACCTCACCAAGCAGCCCGATGCCATCCAGCGCATCAAGGAAGAGTGCGAGAAGGCGAAGATCGCACTTTCAGCTCCGCGCAGGAGTACGAAATCAATCTGCCGTTCATCACGGCCGACCAGACCGGGCCGAAGCACATTCAGAAGAAGCTCACGCGCTCGAAGCTGGAGCAGCTCACGGACTCGCTCTTCCAGCGCACGCTCGCGCCGACCCGCGCGTGCATCAAGGACGCTGGCATTTCGCAAAATGACATCAACGAGCTGGTGCTCGTCGGCGGCATGACTCGCATGCCGAAGGTCGTCGAAGTCGCGCGCGGCATCATCGGCAAGGAGCCGCACAAGGGTGTGAACCCGGACGAAGTCGTCGCCATCGGCGCAGCCATCCAGGGCGGCGTGCTCAAGGGTGACGTGAAGGACGTGCTCCTGCTCGACGTCGCACCGCTCACGCTCGCCATCGAGACCGCTGGCGGCGTGGCCACCTCGATGATTGCGCGCAACACGACCATCCCCACGCGCAAGTCGCAGACCTTCTCGACCTACAGCGACAACCAGCCCGGCGTCGAAATCGTCGTGCTCCAGGGCGAGCGCCCGATGTCGAAGGACAACAAGAAGCTCGGCACCTTCCACCTCGACGGCATCCCGCCGGCGCCGCGCGGCACGCCGCAGATCGAAGTCACGTTCGACATCGATGCGAACGGCATCCTGCACGTCTCCGCGAAGGATCTCGGCACGGGCAAGGAGCAGAAAATTTCCATCACCGGCAGCAGCGGCCTCTCGAAGGAAGAGGTCGAGAAAATGCAGCGCGATGCCGAGTCGCACGCCGAGGAGGACAAGAAGGTCAAGGAAGCCGCCGAAGTCCGCAACAATGCCGACAACCTCGCCTACCAGTGCGAGAAGCAGCTCAAGGAACTTGGCGAGAAAATCCCCGGCAACGTGAAGGCCGAGATCGAGGCGAAGATCGCCACCGTCCGCGAGACGCTGAAGGGCAACGACACCGACGCCATCAAGACCGCCTACACGGAACTGCAGAACAAGTTCCAGGCTGCCAGCGAGGAACTTTACAAGAACGCCGCCGCATCCGGAGCCGGAGCGCAGCCCGAAGGCGCGAGCGCGGAAGGTGCCGCCGAGGGTGCCGCAAAGAAGCCCGACGGCGACGTCGTGGACGCGGAGTTCGAAGTCGTGGACGAGAACAAGAAGAAGTAACCGACCGCCGCAGTGCGGGCCACGTGCTCTCCCCGCGGCGTCCTCGTCCCCATGAAACGCCACCTTTCCCTCGCCATCGGCTGTCTCGCTTTCGCGGTGCCGGCCTTTGCGAATCACACTTTACCGAACCTAAGCCGCAATGCCGGCTTCGGTTCGTTAAAAACCCACAAGCAACAACAAACAAACCACACAAACATCATGGCAAAAGTAAACGTTCGTCCCCTCGGGGATCGCGTGCTCGTTCAGCCGCTTGAAGAAGCGGAAGTCAAAAAAGGCGGAATCATCATTCCCGACACCGCAAAGGAAAAACCGCAGGAAGGCAAAGTCGTCGCCCTCGGCACCGGCAAGCGTGATGAAGACGGCAAGAACATCCCCTTCGTCGTGAAGACCGGCGACACCGTGCTCATCAGCAAGTACGGCGGCACCGAGATCAAGGTGGACGGCAAGAGCTACCTGATCATGCGCGAAGACGACATCCTCGGCATCATCGGCTAACACAAACAACAACCCAACAACTCAACAGACTCACTACAATGGCAGCTAAACAACTCCAATTCGACGAGACGGCGCGTCAGGCCCTCCTGCGCGGCGTCGAAAAACTCGCAAAAGCAGTCAAGGCGACCCTCGGGCCATCAGGCCGCAACGTCATCCTCGACAAAAAATTCGGCTCCCCGACCATCACCAAGGACGGTGTCACGGTCGCGAAGGAAATCGAACTCGAGGATCCCTACGAGAACATGGGCGCGCAGCTCGTCCGCGAAGTCGCCAGCAAGACCAGCGACATCGCCGGTGACGGCACCACGACCGCGACCGTTCTCGCCGAGAGCATCTATCGCGAAGGCCTCCGCAACGTGACCGCCGGCGCCACGCCGACGTCGCTCCAGCGCGGCATCAACAAGGCCGTCGAGGCGATCGTCGCGGAACTCGCGCGCATCTCCAAGAAGGTCAAGGACCGCACGGAAATCGCGCAGGTCGCGACCGTCTCCGCCAACTGGGACACCGCAATCGGCAACATCATTGCCGACGCGATGGACAAGGTCGGCAAGGACGGCACGATCACCGTCGAGGAAGCGAAGAGCATCGAAACGACGCTCGACGTCGTCGAAGGCATGCAGTTCGACAAGGGCTACATCTCGCCCTACTTCGTGACGAATGCCGAGACGATGGAAGCGAACCTCGAGAACGCCTACCTCCTCATCCACGAGAAGAAAATCACCAACCTCAAGGACATCCTCCCCGTGCTGGAAAAGGTCGCGAAGACCGGCAAGCCGCTCCTCATCATCTCCGAAGACGTCGAAGGCGAAGCCCTCGCGACGCTCGTCGTGAACAAGCTCCGTGGCACCATCAATGTCGCCGCCGTCAAGGCGCCCGGCTTTGGTGACCGCCGCAAGGCCATGATGGAAGACATCGCCATCCTCACCGGTGGCCGTTGCATCACCGAAGACCTCGGCCTCAAGCTCGAAAACCTCGGGCTCGAAGACCTCGGCAAGGCGAAGCGCATCAGCATCGACAAGGAGAACACGACCATCGTCGAAGGTTCCGGCAAGCCGAGCGACATCCAGGGCCGCGTGTCGCAGATCCGCCGCCAGATCGAGGAAACCACCAGCGATTACGACCGTGAGAAGCTCCAGGAGCGTCTCGCCAAGCTCGCCGGCGGCGTCGCCGTCATCAATGTCGGTGCAGCCACCGAGACTGAGATGAAGGAAAAGAAGGCCCGCGT
This sequence comes from uncultured Verrucomicrobiae bacterium, assembly GCA_963769025.1. GTDB lineage: Bacteria > Verrucomicrobiota > Verrucomicrobiia > Chthoniobacterales > Chthoniobacteraceae > SXWH01. The sequence goes on along the minus strand of CAVYKI010000010.1, from coordinate 439,536 downwards.
CGAAGACGCGCTGCACGCCACGCGCGCAGCCGTCGAGGAAGGCATCGTCCCCGGGGGCGGCGTCGCACTCATCCGTGCGCAGAAGGTCCTCGACGGCCTCAAGCTCGAAGGCGACGAGAAGATCGGCGCCGAGATCGTGCGTCGCGCGATCGAGCAGCCGCTCCGCACGCTCGCCGACAACGCGGGCCTCGAAGGCGCGCTCATCGTCAGCGAGTGCAAGCGCCGCAAGGGCAACGAAGGCCTGAACATCGCCACCGGCGAATGGACGGACCTCGTGAAAGCCGGCGTCGTTGACCCGACGAAGGTCACGCGCAGCGCGCTGCAGAACGCCGCTTCCATCAGCGGTCTCCTGCTCACCACCGAGTGCCTCATCACCGAGATCCCGGAGAAGAAGGCACCCGCAGGCGGCGGTGACCACCATGGTCACGGCGGCGGCGGGGAGTTCTAAGACTCCGCTCGCAGCTCAAAGTGGGCGCGCTCGGCGAGCACGCCCTACCTAGAAAATCACAGCCGCCGCGTCCCGAGAGGGGCGCGGCGGTTTGCTTTTTCCCGCGCGAGGCCCGAGGGCCGGTGGCGCCTTCGCGCTGGCTTCACCTCCGCTGTGATTCGATCTCTCGCACGCTCGCTTCCACCGCATCCCGGAGCTGCGCGAGATCGAACGGCTTATGAATGACGTGTTCGACGCCGAAGCTGCGGTAGATGGCCTCGATGGCCGGCGACAGGTTGCCGGACAGCACGATGCACTTGCCCGCAAAAGCGGTCTCCTGAAGCCGCTTGATCAATTCCCACCCGGCCCACCCCGGCATCATGTGGTCGGTGATGACGATGTCGAATCCTTGCGCGTTATCCTTGAGGACTTCGAAGGCGGCGTGAGCATCGGGAAGGGTCTCGACTTTGGACCCGCTGCCGAGCGCCAGCATGATGGCGGTGGCGATATGAAGATCGTCATCAACGACCAGAATCTTCGTCGGAGGGGGTTCCATGCCGCGGGCGATGTTCGCACCTCAGCCCCGATTGCCCAGCCAGAAAATGGTGCGCCGCGCGGGACAGCGCCCCGCATTGCCACTTTCCGCGAGGCGCACGCGTTCCATGCGTGTCGGTTACACCCGGGCCTGATGCGCGTCCGCGGCGGGCAATCCCTCGGGAGCGTCCCAGACCACGTCCACCCGCTCACCGCCGGGCGCGTAGTTGCACCGCACCCATGCGCGACGCGTCACTCCGTCGGGGGTGCGGAAGGTCCCTTGGAAAATAGCCTGCTGTTCGCGGAAGCCGATCTTCTCAAAAGGCCCCGTCGCGTATTCGCGGTGCTTTGTGCGGACAATCACGTAGCCCTGCTCTTCTGCCCATCGGCGCAGCGCCATGGGCGGACCGGAAAAGCGCTTGGCAAAGCAAAGCGCCGCGACGAACGCGGCAACGGCACCCGCAAAAAGCAGGTCGTCAGCGGTGAGATTCATGGAACGTGCCTCCTGTGGATGAGGGGAAAGGTCTGTGGTGGGGTGCTGAGGGTCATAAAGAGGCTGATCAGTTCCTGCCACGCGAGCGCGGGCGCAGGATAAAATAAATCACAACCGGCACGATGGCGACGGCGAGAAAGATTGCCGCTTCGACCACACGGTGCATGGGGTGGTCATGCGGTATCGCGCTGATCGAGGCCATGGGGCCATCGAATGCCTCGAAGCGATGCCATCCGTACCAGAGCAGGACGCCGAGCGCGATGTAGCCGATGCTCCCCGTCACCCGCCTGCGCACTGCGCTGCGCTTGCGCAGCTTGTGGCTCACGTCCGTCGTGCGTGGAGTGTGGAGTTCGGCAGTGGGCATCTGGCAGAATACGAACGGGAGTCTTGGGGGATGATTCACTGTGTCCGGTCCGGCATTTGAATGCCGGCGGGTTGGTGAATCCGAGGTTCCAGACGTTATGGAGGTGGCGCAGATAACGCAAATTTTATTATTGTCATGATTCGCCTGTCGTCATTTTCGCTCGCCGGCGTCATGTTTTCGGCTTCGGGGAAAGGCGGAACTGGTTTGCTCTGGCCGGCAGGTTGCATCCCATCCGGCCCCTCGCGGCAACGCACGTCGGTGCGGTGGCGCTTCAGTAGCCCTGGCCCCGGATCGCCCGCGCGCTCGCTCCCACCGCGTTCCGAAGTTTTGAAAGGTCGAATGGCTTCTGAATGATGTGCTCCACCCCCAGGTTCCGGTAGATCTCCTCGATCGCCGGGGACAAATATCCCGAAAGCACGATGCACTTGCCGTGGAATTCCGTCTCGTGAAGCCGCTTCACCAGTTCCCAGCCCGCCCAGCCGGGCATCATGTGGTCGGTAATGATGATCTCGTAACCTTGGGCGTTGTCCTTGAGCAGTTCGAAAGCCTCGTGGGCGTCGGAAACGGCATCCACCTGGTACGCCGTCCCGAGCGCGAGTGACACGGAGGCAGCGATGTGCGCTTCGTCATCGACGATCAGGACTTTCGGGGGGTGGGGGCCCATCGGGTTATGATGTGCGTATCAAATGTTTCGTGGCCAGCACGAAATCGGAATCCGAGTTGGGCGTTGCATGTGTTTGCGGGGCAGGGGCGCAATCGCGAATCGAAGGCGCGGTCCGGGCGATCGCCGTCGTCCCGGGTCTGCGTTCGGTGAATGTGCGGCGCTTGGCACGGCCCCATGAATCCGGTGCCGATCCGGCACGTTTTCTGCGCATGTAGGCCTTCTGATGCGGACCGGGACAAAATTCCCGCCCCGTCGCCAAATCTTCCAACAAGTGAATCAAACGCTCAATACCCAGTCCGCTGAGGCAGCGAGGTCGGGTCGCGATCTGCTCCCCGTCGGCGAGGGGCTCGGGACCATCGCCGTAGCGACGGATGCCCGGGAAGAGCCCTCCCCGGCCTCGGCAAACGGCGTCATTCGTGAAAAGGGACGCGTGTTGCTGCTCGAAGCCGACCCCTGTTTCCGCGGGACGATCGAGGACTGTCTGGTCGAACACGGGCACGAGGTCGTGGCGGCGGAGAGCGCTCAGGAGGGCCTGAGGCACGTGATGGACGGCGATTTTGCGCTGATCCTCTTCGATTTGGTGATGCCGGGGCCGGCGCCCGAGCTTTTCTACCAGTCGGTGAGGCGCGTCGATCCGGACCTTTGCGAACGGTTCGTGTTCATGAGCGCGGATCGCGAGGATGAGAATACGAGCCGTTTCATCAAGGATATCGATGGCTTCGTGCTACGGAAGCCGTTCGACTCGAAAAACCTGCTCGGCTCGATTGCGCTGATGGAGCTGCGCGGCACGGTCCATAGCGTGCTCGAAGGCACGTCCACCGAACCGATTCCCTCGCGGATTTACCGTTCATCCGGCGCGGGGTCGGCCGGCGGATCCAGGGGACCGGACGACGCCGCTCTCGCTGAGAAAGTGGCGAAGATTCTCGCCCGCGCCGAGGAAGCCCTGCCGGAGGGGGGGCAGCGGACGCGTGGCCGGACGGCGAAGTAGAGCTTCCCGCAAATGGCGGCTCGCCGGCATTCCTGCTCGCGGGGCTGGCCCTTGCACTCGTCCTGACCGCGGGCTTGTGGAAACTGTACTGGGATGCACGGGACCGGATCGATGCGGTCGCGGTGCAGCAGACGGCCCTCGATGCGGAATGGACGACCGTTTCAGGCGATCTGGACACGGCCCTCGCCACGAGGGCAAAAAGCGAATTGATCCAGAATGAACTGGCCGGGGTTTTGGCCGATCGGGCCAGGCCGCGGTGGGTGCCCGCGCTGCGGAGCGTCGTGGCATGTGCGGGCCTGGAAATCGAAGTGCGCGAGGTGCGCGCCAGCGAGAAGTCCGGCACCGAAAAGATTTGGGCGCTGCTGGTCCGCGGTGTCGCGACCGGGCCGAATCCCCGCGGGCTGGCGGACCGTTACCGCGCCGACCTGCAGCGGGATTTGGATCGGATGTTTCCGGGCCGTGTGAGCATCGCGTTTGAGCGTTTCGAGGACATGCCCGATGCGGCGCCTGCCACGCCAGAAACGCGGCGGGGAGCGTTCACCGTGAATGCGACGATTCGTTTCGAGGCGGAAGCGACGACCGTCAGGAAGGGAGGAGCATAAGATGCCGTCCTCCGCTTTCACCTATGTCCAGCGGTTTGCTGCGGGCGCCGCGATGGTCGGCGTCGCATGGTATTTCAACACGCACTGGCTTGTCCCCCTCCGCCTGCGCGAGGCAGAGTCCCGGCAAAAGCTCGCGGATGCGCGGCAGCGGATCAGCGATTCGAAGGGGAAGATTCGCGAGATCGGCGTGGAGGAGCACGCGGCCAGGGCCGCCCGCGCATCGCTGGATTCGTTGCAGCGCGACATTCCGAAGGACCCGACTCCCGTGTGGCTCCCCGTGCGGCTGAAGAAGCACCTGCGCAGTGCGGGCATCGCGGAGGCCGGGATTCGCATGAACGTGGCGATCCCTGAGCCGGGCATCCCCGGGTACGAGCGGAGCTACTGGCATCTGAATCTGCCGAGGCAGGAAGGGATGCGAACCATGAGCGGGCTCCTGCTGGCGGTGGCGGAGATCGAGCGGCAGGAACCGTTTGTGAGGATCCTGGACGTATCCTTTTCCTCGGACTCCGACGAGCCTCACTGGCCCGCCGGCGGGTTCAACGTCACGGCCCTCGTCCCGCAGTAAACGCCAGCTCGCGGTCTGAAGCGGGCTGGTGCCGTATGTCTGCCTGAGTGCGGATCCACCGTGACGTCGCGTTCCACTGGGCGCTCGAAAACGCCCCGGACGATTACCTCGGGACGCTGCCGATCTCCGTGAGTGCCGCCTCGTGGTTTCTCCCCCGGCGGAGTCCCATCGCGCCGCCGGCGGTTTCAACGTTGCGGCCCTCTCCCAGTGGGGAGCGGGCGGGTGCCGGGTCCCGGCATCACTGCGCCCGCGGGTCCCAAAGGACGCCGCGGGCGGCAGCAAGAACTCGTGTGACGCAGTGAGTGGGAACTCAGCCTACCGCTCGAGCTCGTTCCAGCCGGCGGTCGAATACATCGTGACGCTGCCGATCTCCGTGACCGCCGCGTCGTAGTGGTAGTCCGCACCGTTGCCGATCTTGACCTTGCGTCCCAGGACCGAGCCATAGAGTTGGGCACCGTAGATGGTGTCATCCTTGTCCCAGTCCTTCGGCTTGAAGTCCACGTCCCAGTCCGGGGCATTGATCACGCCGGTGAAGTCGGCATCGGAGATCGAGATCTTGCCGCTGCGCTTTTTCGGCGAATACTCGTCGTCGGTTTCCTTCTTGGTGTCTTCCTTTGCCTCGATGCCGATGAGTTGCAGGTCTCCGGCGAAGCCGCTTTCGATGATGAAGCCCCCCTTGTCCGCCTTGGTGTCCTTGATTTCGACCTTCTTGCCTTCGAGGTAAATCGTCGCGTGGACGCCATTGGAGACAAACATCGTGCCGCCCTTTTCGATCTTCATCTCCTCCGTCACCCAGATTTCAATCCAGCTTTCGGACACTCCGGGCGGATTGCTCAGGACGAGCGATTCCGTCTTCTTGTCCACGCCGATCTTCTCGACTTTGTAGCGCGTCGGGTTGGAAGGGTCGGCGCCGCCGGGCAGTTCCATCCCCTTGGCAGCCAGTTCGGCCGCCGCCGTGGCACTCTTGGCCTCGAATTGGGCGACCGGGCCGCCCGCCTTGGCATTCTTTTCTGCGGTCTTGTAGGTCGCCTTCAGTGCATCGGGGATTTTGCCGTCCAACGTGGCGATGTTTGCCGTCACCGAGGTCCACACCGGCGCGACGTTCGTCGGCGTGTCGATGCTCACGTTGGTGAGCTTGTTGCCCTGCACGTTCTCGAAATTCTTCACGTTCTTCATGCTGCCCTTGACCATCAGGTCGCCATAGATCGTGGCCTTGCCGACATCGAATTTTTCAGCCGCCTGATCCGGCTTCGGCTTCTTCTTCCAGCGGTTGGCCAGGATCGTGCCGCCGTTTGCCGTCCGTTTCGTCGGATCGTATTTGCCGTTGGTCGAACTCTCCGGGTAGTTGGAATTATAGCCGTCGATGATGGTCTTCTTGTTCAGCTTGAAGTTGATCTCCGCAGTCACCCCGTATTTGTAAACGCTCTCGGGCTTGGCGATGACCTCGATGGTCCTGGTCGCCTGCGGCCTCGCGAGCTGCGAGCCGCTGCCGGGAAAGCCCACCGTCCGGTCCATGAAGAGGCTCAGGCGCCGCAACTGTGTGTCGCGCTTGTCCACCGCGGCGATCGCCGCCCCGGGCACCGCCGTGACGCCGGTGGAGCGGATGCGATACGACTGGTTCCACCGCCTCGATGTCGTGGCCAGCGTGGAGGGGACATCGACCAGCACAGCGTACTGGGTCTGCCGGCTCTCACCGGCCTGCGGAGGCAGCGTGGCGTTCATGCGCAGGGTGTAGCCGGCCGGCCAGCGGCCAGTGCGATTGATCTGCTGTAACGCCGCCGTTTTCCCTGCCGAATCGACGACCACCCAGCCGGTCCATGCGTTGGCTGGATCGTCGATGGCGGTGCGCAGCTCGGCCATGGTCCGCTCGACTCCGGATTCGGCGGCGGTGAGTGCTTCCCGCCAGCCTGCCGCGTGGTAGCTGTCGTGGTGCTTGGCCCCGACGGTGAGCAGGACGCCGGCGGAAATCGATGCCAGGACTGCGACGGTGAGGATGGAGGCGACGAGCACGGCGCCTTCCGTGGACTTGGATTTTTTCGGGAACAGGAGCATGGTATTTACGGTGTTGAGTTTCGGGGTTTTGAAGACATCACGAAGGAGAGCGAGGGGACTTCGAATCCTGCCTTCCGGACGCGGTAGTTCATGGCAGTCGCCGACGTGAATGTGATGTTGCCATTCGCATCCGCAGCCACGCTGAGAGTGTCCACATTGTCGGCGATCCAAGTCGTGGTCGTGGTGGAGACACCGGCGTCGATCCGGGTGACTTCGCGGGCGATGCGCGTCCCGCTCTTCAGGTAGCGGATGCTCACGGGGCTGGCTCCGTAGCTCGCCGTGGTGCGCCCGAGGACGGGGGAATTGGGAACGTCGTCCGCGGGGTTGTTCGGAGTGCCGTTCCGGTTGTAATAGTCCCCGGTCGTCACCGTGAGGAGCACTGAGCCCGTCGCCGCCGTGTTGATGGTTGTCGCGTTGCGGATGTCCCGCGTCATGTAATCGGACACGCGGAGGATATCCGATTGGGCGCGGGCGAGCTGATCGTTCGCGGAAAGCGAGCGTTGGAGCGCGATGCTCCCGGTCATCAGTCCTCCGAGGAAGATCGAGGCCGCTGTGGCGCCGATCAGCATCTCGACGAGCGTGAAACCGGCTTTGCGGCGGAGGCGTGGGAGTGGTGTTTTCATAGGAGCGTCCTATCTGCGGGCCACGATGGCCGATAATCCGAGTGAGCGCTGGAGGCCTGCCTTGCCTTCGGTCCACGTGAGCCGGACATCGATGCGGACCATTTTCTCATCCCCGAGATTTGTCGTCGCGGATGTGAGAGTCGGCGTGGTGGCCGTCCGGCTCGCAACGATCGCTGCCGGTTCCGCGGCGGCGACCGCGACTGGCCGGTATGCCGACACGCGGATCGTTTCCACGGCGTTTTGCAATTGGAACGCGCCCGCCGAAAGGGTCGCGCTCTTGAGGAGGCCGGCGACATTTTCCGTCGTCCCATCCTCCGGATCGGTCCACACCTGATCCGTGTAGGAATCGCTGTCAGTCAGCGTTTCCCAATCCGTGGCCTGCAACTGCTGCATGCGCTCCTGCAAAATGGCCGAGGCGACGCCCACGCTCTGCGAGGAGCGGACGATCCCCATGCATCGGCTGCTCACCATAAAGATCGCGCCGAGCGCGATGATGACCACCGTCGCCGCAACCAAGGTTTCAACGAGGGTGAATGCCCGGCGGGAACGGCGGAGCGGTTTGGATTCCGCGTCCGGGCAGACTGGGACTGTCGCTCGCTCTGACCAGCGGAGTGGCCCGGAGGAAGGGTTGCGGTTTGTTTCGTGGATAGGCATCTTGATTATGGAAAGTAGCAGTAAACATACCAGATTTACTCATCAGTAGCATTTTCCTCAGGGCGCGTGAACGAACGACGGGGCATGGCGGAAGCGACACGCATGCAGCCGGGCTCTCTCTGCGAACGCACTGGAGGCTTGCATCGCATCCTTGGGGGCTCCGGTAAGTCACCCAATATCCAGACCCGCAGGCACCTGCGCCGGAATTGTCGCGGGCCGGAAAGTGGTGGTGTGCTAAGCGCCGTCGCCCCCGGCCCCTGTTTCGCAACGTCTTGCGCCGGCCATGGCCGAGTAGCGCGTCCGCAGGTTTGACGTTTGGTAAATGCACCCGGTCAAAAACAATTCGTCATCTACGGCATGCGGTCCGTGCATTTTATTTCTTATTTTTGTTGACGGTGTCTGTAAATTATAAGAAACGAGGCGCGTGCAGAGAAATCTGCCAGTCAGTTAAACAAACAAAACACAAACACACACAATCATGAAGAAGATCAGCATCCTCGACCAGTTCGCGTCCGACGCAATCAACGCACCCGCAGTTGTCACCGGCGGCGGCGGCTGCAAGGTCACGAAAGTGAAGACCGTGAAGTGCAAGAAGAGCAAGAGCAAGAAATCCAAGGTGAAGTGCGGCTCCAAGAGCAAGAAGTCCGGCAGCAAGTCCCGCCGCGGCTGCGCTCCGAAGCCCTGCGGTTGGTAGTCATCCGCACGGAACCCGGTGCCGATTGAAGGTCCGCCCGCGGGTCCCACTTCGTCGCCGGGTCGGAAGATTCAAAAGCAGGAAGGACTTTGTGCCTTCCTGCTTTTTCTTTTTCTAGGCTGGTATCCTGCTCTCCCAATGCTGCATTCCGCACTGCACGATCGCCTTTCGACTGGATGACACCTTCTGACTTCCGCCCGAGCACGCCCAGCACGCCACGTGTGCAGCCCCGCCCGCGCCGCCGCGGCTCCGGGGTGCCGCTCGCCGCGACGATCGCGGTGATCCTTTTCGGCGCATTTTCCATCGCGCCCGGAGCTGAGGACGGACGCGCCATCGGGACCGCCGCGCCGCGCCCGATTGCGAAACAGACGCCCGCTCCCGCGCGGGTCAGTCTGCCGAGCGCCGCGCCTGCCGAGGTGCACATCGCCTCCAGCGGACGGCTCACGCTCGACGACTGCGTGCTTTACGGGATCCAGCGCAACTTCCGGATCCGCGACGCATCTTTCGCCGCACGCACCGCGAAAGCGGGCATCGAGACTGCGAAGGCGCAATTCGATCCGAACTTCACCGGCACGGTCCGGACGGACACGCCCGAGGGCCGGACATGGTCGCAGGCCGCAGGGAGCGGCGGCGTGTCGAAAAGGTTCGTGACGGGAACCGAGGTGGACTTTCAAGCCGGGCAGGTGGCGACGAGCACCGGCGATTTCCGCAACGACTACGTCAACAGCACGACTTCGGAATACACGCTGACGGTGCGCCAGCAACTGCTGCGCGGCCTCGACCCGCGTGTGAACCGCGCAGGCATCCGCATCGCCGAACTGCTGCGCGACCAGGCCGAGGCCACGCGCAATGCGGAGATCCTCGAAATGCTCCGTGCGGCCGAATCCGGCTATTTCGCCGCGGCGGTCGCGGCGCTGAGCGAGAAAAATTTCCTCGCGAGCCTGCGCCGCGCGCAGTCGGTGCTCGAGGATGCAAAGGCACGGCAGGCCGCGGGTGCCGCATCGAAGCTCGACGTGCTGGAGGCGGAAGTCCTCGTCTCCACCGCGCAGGAGCGCTGGCTGTCCGCGACCAAATTGGTGTCCGACCGCGTGGACGAACTGTGGTTTGCGATCGGCGCACCGCAGGGAGTGTCAGCATCGAGGCTGGTCTTTGAACCGATCCGCGAAGCCTCGATGCCTGCCGCCGATCCGAACCCGGCCGTCTCGATCCAGCGCGCGCTCGAAAACGCGCCGATCGCCGTGCTGCTCATCAACGAAATCGAGCGCCGCGAAGTGGAACTCCGTCGCGCGCGCAACAACATGCTGCCCAAGCTGGAGGTGGAGTTTTCCGGCGCGTCGAACAAGACGGGCTCCGACGGCAGCGGCGGCAGGGGCTGGGAAGGTGTCGCCCTCGCCCGGATTTCGCTGCCGTGGACTTTCCGCGCCGAACGCGCGCAACTCGAAACCGCGCGGGCCGAACTCGCGCGCAGCGAGGTCCTCCGCGAGCAGGCCGAGCAGCGGCTGCGTCAGCGCATCAGCGAACTTTGCCGTGCCATCGCGTTCGGCCGGCAGCAGCTCGCCGCCGCGCGGCATTCGCAAAAGGCGAGCATGGAAAAGTGGCAGGAGCAGCTCCTCCAGCATCGCGAAGGGCTCGGTGCCCGTGCGCCTGCTTCGGGAGGCCGAGGAGGATCTCCGCACCTCCGAGATGCGCGTGCTCGAAGCCCGCCTCGCCATCCTCGGCGCATGGTCCACGCTCGGCCAGCTCGATGGCACCATCGCCCAGCGCCACAATCTTTCCTTTTAGGCCGCGCGCACGGGCATGAAGAAACGTTTCCCGTTCCACCCGCAGCTCGACGCCATGGACTGCGGCCCCGCGGCGCTGCGGATGATCTGCACGCATCACGGCCGTGAATTTTCGCAGGGATGGCTGCGCGAACTCTGCCACATCGGCAAGGGCGGCGTGTCGCTGCTCGGCATTTCCGAGGCGGCGGAGAAAGTCGGCCTGCGCTCGCTCGCCGTGCGCCTCAGCTACATGCGTCTGCGCGACGAGGCGCCGCTGCCGTGCATCGCACACTGGCAGGCGGATCACTTCGTCGTGGTGTATGAGTTCACGCGGAACAAGGTGCGCGTCGCGGACCCGGCGCACGGCCTTGTGGACTATTCGCCGGAGGAATTCATCCGCGCGAGTTCGCCGCCGGGAACCCCCATTTCCGCCGACGCGCCGGGAATCTACCTGCTGCTGGAAACCACCCCCGCGTTCCATGAGCAGAGCGCCTCGGGCCGCAAGGATGCGGAGCGCGGCCGCAAGGGGCTTGCGTTCTTTTTCAACTACCTCCGGCCTTACAAAAAACTCCTCCTGCAAGTCGGAGTCGGGATGTTCGTCGGTCTCGGGTTGGAGCTGATCCTGCCCTTCCTCTCGCAGGCGGTCGTGGACTACGGCATCGGGAATCTCGATCTGCATTTCATCTACCTCCTGCTCGCCGCGCAACTGATGCTCGCGCTCAGCCAGACCGCCGCGGACATGATCCGGAGCTGGCTGCTCCTGCACATCGGCTCGCGCGTGAGCATCGCGATGATCGCGGATTTTCTGAGCAAGCTGCTGCGGCTCCCGCTGCCCGTTCTTCGACAGCCGCACCGCCGGCGACATCATGCAGCGCATCGGCGATCACCGGCGCGTGAAGGACTTCCTGATGTCGTCCTCGCTCGACGTGGTCTTCTCGCTGCTCACGTTCGTCGTCTTCGCGATGGTGCTCGCACTCTACAGCTGGCAAATCCTCGCACCTTCGTGATCCTCTCGGCACTCGCCGTCGGCTGGCTCCTCATTTTTCTCAAGCAACGCCGGATGCTCGACTTCAAGCGCTTCGTCCTCGAGGCGAAGGAGCGCGACACGCTGATGGAAATCGTCGCCGGCATGCCCGAGATCAAAATCCAGGGCCTGCAGCGCGACAAGCGGTGGGACTGGGAGCACATCGCGATGCGCAACTACCAGCTCGAAGCAAAGAGCCTCGCGCTCAAGCAGACGCAGCGCCTCGGAGTCACCGTCCTTTCCAACATCCGCAACATCCTCATCTCATTCCTCGCCGCGCGCGCGGTCCTGCAGGGCGAGATGACCTTCGGCATGATGATCGCGACGCAGTACATCGTCGGACAGCTCAACTCGCCGATCGGCCGCATCATCGAATTCATCTACAGCGCGCAGGACGCGCGGCTGAGCCTCGAGCGGATGCAGGAAATCTACGACCACAAGGACGAGGACGAGGACGAAACGCACGCGACGTCCGACTTTCCCGAGTCGCGAAAGCTCACCGATCTCCGGCCTCAGCTTCCGCTATCCCGGCGCCGGACGCGCGGATGTGCTGAAGGACATCAACCTCGTCATCCCGCAGGGAAAAGTGACGGCGATCGTCGGCGCGAGCGGCAGCGGCAAGACGACGCTGCTGAAACTTCTGCTCGGCCTGTACCGCCCCACCGGCGGCGAAATATACGTGGACAATGTGCCGCTCGGTGCGCTCGACGGACACGCGTGGCGCGCGCGCTGCGGCGTGGTGATGCAGGACGGATTCATTTTTTCCGGGACGTTTGCGAGGAACGTCGTGCCGGGCAGCCAGACGATCGATCCGATGCGCATGGGCGCGGCGATCCGGCTCGCGAGCATGGAGGAATTTGTGCGCAACCAGCCGAATGGCGCGGAGACGGTCGTCGGCGCGGAAGGGCAGGGACTCTCCGGCGGCGAACGCCAGCGCCTGCTGCTCGCGCGCGCGATCTACCGCAATCCCGATTTCCTTTTCCTCGACGAAGCCACGAGCGCTCTCGACACGAAGAACGAGAGCGCGGTGATCGCGGCGCTCCGTGAATTTGCGCAGGGCCGCACGGTCGTCGTCATCGCGCACCGCCTCAGCACCGTGCGCGACGCGGACCAGATCGTCGTCATCGATCAGGGCCGCATCGTGGAGACCGGGCAGCACGGCGATCTCGTCTCGAAGGCCGGCGCGTACTACCGGCTCGTGCGCAACCAACTCGAACTGGAGGTTTCGTCGACCCATGCCGGCTGACGAACCTCAACCCCAGCGCACGCTCACGGTGATCCCGCCGCCGCAGCCGCTCGCGCTCATGAACGCGGATGTGCGCGAATTCATGGGCCGCCCGCCGCACTGGCTGCTGCAATCCGGCACCACGATGCTCGCCGCGGTCCTCACGCTGCTGCTCATCCTTTCGGTCATCATCAAGTATCCCGACACGATCACCGCGCGCCTCAGCGTGACCGGCACGCAGCCCGTCGTGGAAGTCGTCGCGCGCCAAAGCGGACACCTCGAAAGCCTGCAGGCCAGCGAGAAGCAGAAGGTGAAAAAGGGCGACATCCTCGCGGTGATCCAAAGCCCCTCGCAGGCAGCCGTCGCTCTCGCGCTGAAGGAAAAGCTCGCGCGTCTCGCACCGGCCGTCGCGGGCGACGCTGCGACATTCGACATCGAATTCAAACCCGAGGAGGGCCTCGGACGCCTCCAGGACGGCTACGCGGAATTCCTCGGGGCGTACAACCAGTTCCGCACCGTGTTCGCCGACACTTACGCGCAGAAGGCCGGCGACCTCCTGCGCCAGCAACTCACCGGCAAGCAGAGCCAGATCACCGCCATGCGCGCGCAACAGCAGATGACCCGGCGCGAACTCGAACTCGCGCAGGAAAAATACGACCGGCTGAAAGTGCTGCACCGCCGCGACTCGATCAGCACCGCGCAATTGCAGGAGCAGGAAATGGCCGTGCTTTCCCAGATGCGCGGCGACGGGCTCATGCAAAAGAATCTCACCGATGCCGAGATCGAGGCGTCGCGCATGGAGCGCGAACTCCGCAACATCGAGCACGACCGCCACGAGGCGCTCACGCTCGCGCGCGAAAAGCTGCGCGTGAGCCTCAACAAGCTCCGCGGCGAAATCGACGTGTGGGAGGCGGACTACGTCCTGCGCGCGCCCGCGGACGGCGTGGTCGCCTTCTACGATTTTTGGAGCGACCAGCAGTTCGTGACCGCCGGGCGCCAGGTGTTCCTCATCGTGCCCGAGACCTCGCGCCTCATCGGCCGCATGTCGGTGAACCAGGGCGGCGCGGGAAAAATCAAGCCAGGCCAGAAGGTCCGCATCCGCTTTGCCGACTTCCCGTACCGTGAATTCGGCCTCGTGACCGGCCGCGTGCAGTCCGTCTCCATGGTCGCGCGCGACGGGGCGAACCTCGTGCTCGTGGACATCCCGTATCCGCTCGTCACGAGCTTCAAAAAGCGGCTGCAATTCAAACAGGACATGACCGGCGAGGCGAGCATCATCACCGAGGACATCCGGCTCATCGGCCGCGTGCTCTACGAAATCCGCCGCGCATTCGTGAACAACACGGACAACTGATTCGCCGTGGAGAAAATCGCGCTCAAAATCCAGCGCCGCCGCTACAGCAAGGGGGCTGTCTTCGAGGTGTCGCTGCACAAGCTCCTCCGCCGCGAACTCGGCGAGTGCCCGGACATCATCGGCACTGCACGAGGCATTCCTCCACGACGGCCACGTGTGCATGGCCTACGAAAAGCACGGGCGCAGCCTCGACGACGCGCTCGATCGCGGAGCCGCTGCCGCTCGCCCGCGTGAAGCGCGTGACCCGCGAACTCCTGCGCGCCACCGAGCGCCTGCACCGCTGCGGCTACGCGCACACGGACATCAAGCCCGACAATATCCTCTACGACGCCCGCACCGGCACCGCGCGCCTCGCCGACCTCGGCAGCGCCGACAACCGCTTCAAGCAGGGCTCCACCTTCGGCACGCGCGAATACATGGCGCCGGAACTGATCATCGGCGCACCGCTGAGCACAGCCGTGGACCTGTGGAGCCTCGGCTGCACCGTCTTTGAAATGCTCACCGGCCGCCGCCTCTTCAGCCCGCGCAAAGCCGCGGCGAAAAAGTACCGCGAGTTCAGCACGGGCAAGGAAGCCATCGAACTCCCGCTCGCCGAAAGCGTGAAGGCGGACGAGACCGTTGAAAAGGCCGAGCAATTCAAGCCTGGCACGATCATCGCCGGAAAGTACGCGCTCGAAAAGGTCCTCGGCAGCGGACGCTACGGCACCGTGTGGCAGGCTCGGCAGTTGAACGACACAGCGCTCGACGGCACCTACGCCACGCTCTGGGGTTATGCGAACAGCCTGCCCGGTTCGTCCGAGATCGAAGGGGAGAAGAACATCCACGAGGAGAAATGGCGCGAGGTCCGCGGCGCGGACGATCTGCTCGACCTCACCCTGAACTACGAACACCTCCTCGAAATCACCCGGCTGCGCGGGCCGCTGCCGCCCGCGATGATCGACGCGGCCCTCTACCGCTCCGCCTATTTCGAGCAAGACGGCGCGCTCCGTTTCCGCCCCGCGATCCGTCGCACGTCGCTGCAGCCGTTTGTCCGCCGCCTCTCCAAGCTCCCGAAAACGGAAGCCGACGTCGCTGCGGATTTTCTCGCGTCGCTGCTGGCGGTGGAAGCTTCCGCACGCGCGTCCGCATCCGGCGCGCTCGCGCATCCGTGGCTCACTGCCTCCCGACGCCCACAGGCACCCAAAGCGCGCCTAGTCCGTACTTCCCGCTGACTGCGGGCAGTGGTCCGGCTCCCGCGCGTGCGACATCGGAAAAATTGCGGACAAACCGCCTAATCCGGTGCCTCCGGGCGGGTATTTCACCTGTCCGCGAGGCCAATTGCGACTCAATCGCAATTGTTCTTGCGACCCAATCTCAGGCACTGTAGTAAGAAATACACCGATGCTTTTCCCCACTCCGAAACTGACGCTCGCGACCGCAAAATGCGGCGAGCAGTTGCGTGTCCGGCACATCTGCCCGGACTGTCCGCACTGCGTTCGGCTGCGTGAACTGGGCTTCCGCGACCACGTGGTGGTGCGGAAAATCGCGGACGGCGCTGCGGTGATCTGCCTGCTGATGGGGACGCGCCTGGCGCTGGGCCGTGAACTTTGCGACCACGTGGAAGTGGAGCGGTTCGCAGTCTGAGCCGCCATGAGTGACAACGCGGAGACAGCGGAGCCCCGGAGCGAGGCGGAACCTCTCAGTGCGCTCCAACCGGGACAGCGCGCGAAGGTGCTCGCCGTGGAAGTGCCCGGATCGATGCGCGGCCGGGTGATGGAAATGGGCTTCACGGTCGGGACGGTGGTCGAGGTCGTGCGTTTTGCGCCGCTGGGCGACCCGATGGAATTCAAGGTCCGCGGCGCGCACATTTCGCTGCGCAAGGCGGAAGCCGCGGGCATCCGCGTGCAACGAATCTGAGCCATGGGTGACCTTCCAAAACTCTTCCGACGCATCGCCATCGCCGGAAATCCGAACACGGGGAAGAGCACGATTTTCAACGCCCTCACGGGCCTGCGTCAGAAAGTGGGGAACTATCCCGGCGTGACGGTGGAAAAAAAGACGGGGCGATTTTTTGGCAGCCACGGCGAGGCGATGGAACTGCTCGATCTGCCGGGCAGCTACAGCCTGCAGGTGCGTTCGCCGGACGAGGCGGTGTCGCGCGATTTGCTGCTGGGCCGCGTGCCCGGGACGCCGCGGCCGGATGCGATCATCGCGGTGCTCGATGCGTCGAACCTCGACCGGCATCTCTACCTCGTCGCGCAATTTCTCGAACTGGACATCCCCGTCATCGTCGCGCTGAACATGGTGGACGTCGCGGAAAAGCGCGGGCTGTCGATCGATCTGCTCGCGTTGCGCGACAGCCTGGGCGTGCCGGTGATCCCGATGGTCGCGAGCCGCGGGCAGGGGCTCATCGAGCTCAAGCAGGCGCTCTCCCGTCCCACGCTCCACGTTTCCGACCGCAAGGCGCAGCTCCCCATCGTGCTCGAACGCGAGGTCGCCGCGCTGTCGCGCATCATCGATTGCCACGCGGGAAGCACGCGCCCGGAGGCGATGCTGCTCCTTTCGCTCGAAGACGAACGCCTTGGCGCGGAGGTGAAAGGGAATGCCGCGCTGCTCGCGGAGATCCATGCCGCGCGCGAGCGGCTGCGGCTCAGCGGGCTGGACCCGATCGCCGCGCCGGTGGATGCGCGCTACGCGTGGGTGTCGGAAGTGTGCGCTTCCGTCGTGCACCGTCGCGGGGAGGATTCGCACGGGCTGACGTTCAGCGACCACATGGACCAGATCCTCACGCACAAGCTGTGGGGCTGGATCGCGTTCATCGGGATGATGGTGCTGATGTTCGTGTGCATCTTCGTCGTCGCGCAGGCGCCGATGGAGTGGATCAGCGCCGGGATGGAGGCGCTCGCAAAATGGACAGGCGCGCACCTTCCGCCCGGCGATCTGCAGAGCCTTGTCGTGGACGGCGTGATCGGCGGCGTGGGCAATGTCGTCATATTTCTCCCGCAAATCCTGATCCTCTTTTTCTTCCTCGGGCTGCTGGAGGACAGCGGCTACATGGCGCGCGCCGCGTTCATCATGGACCGCATGATGTCGCGCGTGGGCCTGCACGGGAAATCGTTTGTCCCGCTGCTGAGTTCGTTCGCGTGCGCGATTCCAGGCATCATGGCGACGCGCACGATCGAGAACCGCAACGACCGCTTCGTCACCATCCTCGTCGCGCCGCTGATGAGCTGCTCCGCGCGGCTCCCGGTGTATGCGATCATGATTTCGCTGCTCATGCCCGCGCAGGGAGTGTGGAGCAAGGCGGGGGTGATGCTGTGCATGTATCTGATCGGCATCCTCGCCGCGTTCGTCATGGCGGGCCTTTTCAAAAAGACGATCCTGCGCAGCGAGACGCCCATGCTGCTGCTCGAACTGCCGCCTTACCGCGCGCCCGTGTTGCGCGGCATCGTGCAGCGGATGTGGGAGCGTGCGGTGCTGTTCCTCCGCCGGGCGGGCACGGTCATCCTCGCCCTCAGCGTCATCCTCTGGGCGCTGCTCAGCTATCCGAAGCCCACGACGCCGGATCCCACGCCGTCCGAGTCCCTCGCGCACAGCATCGGCGGGCGGATGGGGCACGCGATCGAGCCGGTCATCGCGCCGCTGGGCTACGATTGGAAAATCGGCATCGGCCTTGTCGCCTCGTTCGCCGCGCGCGAAGTTTTCGTGAGCACCATGGGCCAGATTTACAACATCGAGGACGCCGATGAGGAGAATGAGGATCTCCGCAGCCAGATGCGCGCCGAGCGCCGTGCCGACGGGACGCCCGTCTTCACGCCGCTCGTGTGCCTTTCGATCATGGTCTTCTACGTCCTCGCGATGCAGTGCATCAGCACCGTCGCCATCGTGCGGCGCGAGACGAACTCGTGGCGCTGGCCGCTGTTCCAAATCGCTTACATGACCGTGCTCGCGTGGGTCGGCGCGTTTGTCGTTTACCAGGGCGGGCGGCTGCTCGGCTTCCAGTGAACGAGACCGTCCAGCAGATCCTCGTCGTCGCGGCGGTGCTCGGCGCGGTGGTGTATCTCGTGCTGCGCGCGCGCTCGAAAAAGGCCGGCAAGGGCGGCTGCGGTTGCAGCAAAAAGGATCCGCTCAAGTAGGCTGCGCGCCCCCGGCGATCAGCGATCCGTTTTTCCCGCGGGGGAATCGCAAAGCGGAATGGTGAACTGGAACATGGTCCAGCCGGGCTCCGAGTTTTCGATGGTGAGCGTGCCGCCGTGTGCGCGGACGATTTCGCGGGCGATGCTCAGGCCGAGGCCCTGGCCGCCGCCGGCATCGCCCCGCGTGCGCGAAGACTCCACGCGGAAAAAGCGGTTGAAGATGCGCTCGCGATCGCCGGGCGGGATCGTCTCGCCCGTGTTCGCGATGCGGAAGACGGCCATGCCGGCGGCGGTCGTGAGTTCGCAGCGGATGGTGCCGCTGCGCCGGTTGTATTTGATCGCGTTGTCGAAAAGGTTGAGCACGAGCTGGCGGAGAAACTGCGGGCTGCCTTTGACGCGGACGGAAGGCTCGAGTTGGAGCGTCACTTCGATTTCCAGCCGGTCCCCGAGGATCTCGATGTCCTCCGCGAGTTCCTCGATGAGTTCCGTGAGCGGTACCGGGTCGCTGCCGACCGGAAATTTTCCCGCATCCGCCTGCGAGAGGAGCAGCAGCCCCTCGACGATGTGGATGAGCCGCCCCGTCTCGTCGAGCAGGTCGAGCATCGTCCGCTCGACTCCGTGCGGAATTTCCCCCGAGCGCAGCGCGATCTCGAGTTCGCCGCGGATGATGGTGAGCGGCGTCTTGAGTTCGTGCGACGCGTCGGCGCTGAAACGCCGCGCCTGCTCAAAGCTGAGCTGAAGGCGGTCGATCATCCGGTTCAGAACCGTCGTGAGATGTCCGATTTCGTCGCGGTTGCCGGTCAACGGCAGGCGTTGTTCGAGGCTCTTGGCGGTGATCCGTTCCGCCGCCTCCACGATGTCGTCCACGGGCTTCAGCGCCTTCACATACAGCCAACGCGCCCCGCCGGCGAGGAAGGCGAGCGTGAGTGGGATGATGATGGCGTACGTCCACCACATGCTTTTCTCCCATTCGGTCAAAGGGCTGGCATCCACCGCGACGCGGATGCGCATCGTTCCCCTGTTGATTTGCAGGACCCTGACGGCATCGGAACCGCCGACGGAACCCGTATAGACCGAATCCTCCGGACCAGTGGGGAGCGGCGTGTCGCCGAGATCCCTGGAGCGGTACACCAGTTTGCCGGGTGGCTCCTCGATCTCGAAGCTGTAAAGGCTGATGACCGCGCTGAAGAGTTTCGCCACCTCGGCCTGGTCGCTCCAGTTCATCGCATGACCCAGCCGCTGGACATTCTGGAAGACGCTGTTTCCCTCCCGTTTCAGCGTCGAGTCGAGATGCCGCCGCATCGCCAGCTTCAGCGACTGGCCGATGATTCCGCCGAAGAGCGCCACGGAAAGCCCGCCGACCAGCACCGTCCACAAAACCAGGCGCGTCCTGAGCGGCTGGGCGTTCATCGGCTATTCTGCCGTCACGCTATAGCCGACGCCGCGCACGGTCTGGATGAGCTTCACGTCCTCGCCGTCATCGAGCTTCCGCCGCAGCCGCTGGATGTACACGTCCACGAGGTTCGTCCCGGGGTCGAAGTGATATTCCCACACGCGTTCGATGAGCTGCGTGCGGGTGACCACCTGGCCGGGCAGCCGCATGAGGTGCTCGAGCAGGCGGAATTCGCGGGCGGTGAGATGGATCTTCCGGGTGCCGCGCATGACTTCGCGCTTCACGAGGTTCATCGTGAGGTCGCCGACCTTGTAGAGCGTGATGGTCTCGCCGGTGACGCGGCGGATCAGGGCGCGAATCCGCGCGACCACTTCGTCCATCGAGAACGGCTTTGCCATGTAATCATCCGCGCCGAGGTTCAGGCCCTCGATGCGCTCGGTCACGTCGCCGCGTGCGGTGATGATCATCACCGGCGCCGTCACCTTTCGCGTGCGCAAGGTCCGGAGCACGCTGAGGCCGTCGCGCTTGGGCAGCATGATGTCGATGACGATCGCGTCGTAGGGCGTCGTGGTCGCGCGATCGAGGCCGTCTTCGCCGTCGCCGCTGATGTCCACTTCGAAGCCCTGTTCCTGCAATCCCTTCTTCAGCAGGCTCGCGATTTTCAATTCGTCTTCGATGACCAGTAGTTTCATGTGCCGAGAGTTTGAGTCAGGGCGGACTGGATTGCTCGGAAAAATAATTAAATTTGGCGTCATCTGCGGCGGAACTGCTGCACGGGCCAAACAAAAGGCATTCTCGCTGCGATAAGAATTTTGTCTGTCAGACCGGCAGGGGACTTGCTATCTCATTCGCGCCCAACCATGAAAAAAGCCCACCCTATCGCTCTGGCTGTCGCCATTGCCTCGTTCGTCCCCACCGTTTCATTCGCGCTCGGCATCCGGATCTCGGATCAGGACGCGCACGCCACCGCGAGGGGCAACGCATTTACCGCGACCGCCGACAATCCCTCGGCCATCTACTACAATCCCGCCGGCATCTCGCAGCTCTACTCGACCGACCTGAACTCGCCCGCCTTCACGCCGTCGCTCGGCGGAAAGGGGGCCGTGCCCGCGGAACCGGAATCTTCCGGCGGTGAGGGCGGCCTGCGCCTGCGCATGGGCACCTACGCCATCACGCTCGGCAACCAGGTGAATCTCTCCGGCGGCCGCGGCTCGCTCGACATCAGCCACCGCTGGCAGGTCGCGGGCAGCTTTTACGCCACCTGGAAAAAGGAGAACTCCCCGTTCACCTTCGGCTTCGGCATGTACTCCCCGTACGGCTTTGGCGTCTGGTATCCGGAAAATTCGCCGCTGCGGCAGGCGGCGATCAGCGGAAGCATCGCCTACACGTCGCTGAACCCCGTCGTCGCCTGGCAGGTCACCAAGACGCTTTCCGTCGCCGCCGGTCCGACGATCAACTACGCCAAGACTGCGCTCAAGCGCGGCATCGTCACGGTGGGCGATGCGTTTGAATTCGAAGGCGCCGGCTGGGGCCTCGGCGCAAACGCGGGCATCATGTGGCGCCCGGATCCCAAGCACAGCTTTGGCCTCATGTATCGCAGCGAGACGCAGGTGACTTTCGACGGCCACGCGAACACCTACATCCCGACCGTCATCGGCAACCGAGAATCCGCCACGGCGAACATCGTCTTCCCGCAGAACATCGTCCTCGGCTACAGCTACCGTCCGACGGAGAAGTGGAACCTCGAAGTCAACGTGGACTGGACCGACTGGGACCGCCTCAACACCGTCCTCCTCAACAAGGGCAGCGGCAATGTCCCGCTGCCGTTCAACTGGCAGTCCTCGTTCTTCTACGAATTCGGCGCGACGTACAGATTCGACAGTGGCCTCACCGCCAGCGCCGGCTACATCTACAGCGAGAACAGCATCTCCAACAGTGCGTTCAACCCGATCGTGCCCGACTCGAACCGCCACATCTTCAGCATGGGGTTCGGCAAAACGTACAAGCAATGGGACTTTGACATCGCCTACCAGTACGCCTTCGGCCCCACGCGCACCGTCAGCCAGGGCGGCGTCGCAGACGGCACCTACAAATTTAACAGCCACGCGATTTCCGTCAGTGCAGGTTATCGATTCTAACCCGACATCCATGTTTTCCACCGCCGTGCCGGAACCCGTCATCCACCTCGAAAAGCCCGCCTCCGGCAAACCTGTGCTGCTCGTCGTTGACGACGAGGAAGGGCCGCGCACCTCGCTCAAGGTCGTTTTCAAGAACGACTTTGACGTGCTGCTCGCCTCCAACGGCATCGACGCCGTGAAACTTGCGCGCAGCAACAAGGTCGATGTAGCCATCCTCGACATCCTCATGCACGGAATGTCCGGCGTGGACGTCCTGCGCGAGCTCAAGCACATCGACGAGGACATCGAGGTCATCATGCTCACGGCCTACGAGACGCTCGAGACCGCGCGGCAGGCGCTCCGCCTCGGGGCTAGGGAGTATCTCAACAAGCCGTTCGACATCGCCGCGCTGCGCACCGCCGCCAGCAAGGCGCTCGCCAAGCGCCGCGCCAGCCACGAACTCAAGTCGGCGCACGTGCGCCTGCAAAAATTGCAGGAGGAAATTTCGGACTCTGCCATCGGCGGATCCATCGCGCGCGCCGGCGACACCGCGGGCAACATCCTCCACGATCTCAACAGCCCGCTCACCGTCATCAACGGGTTCATCGAGCTCATCCACAAGCAGGTCGGCAGCGCCGCCAGCCTTGAGGGCGAGGAGCTCGAGAAGATGAAGAACAGCATCGCCCGCGTCCACGGTCAGGTCGTGCGATGCCTGGAAATCTCACGGCGCTACCTCGGCGTCCGCCGTGCCGCCGACGGCGCCGTCAACGAGAGTGTCGCTGTGAACGAGGTGCTCGTGGACTTGCAGGAACTCCTGAGCAAGCACCCGAGCGCCGAGGGCTGCGAACTCACCATCAGCGAACTCGATGAGCACACTCACGCCGCCATTTCCGGCACGGATCTGCTCCGCGTCCTGATCAATCTTGCGCTCAATGGGCTCCAGAGCGCGACGGCGCCCATCCGCGTCGAAGTCATCGCGCAGGCGATTCCGAAAAAGTTTGATATCGCCGGCTTCACGAACGGCACGGACGAACGCTTCATCCTGTCCGACCGTTTCGCGGCCGACATGCCCATGGTGGCCATCAGCGTTCGCGACAATGGTCCCGGCATTCCGTCCGCCGTCGTTCCGCGGCTCTTCCACCAGCCTTTCACCACCAAGCGGCCCGGGCAGGGGACCGGCCTCGGGCTTGGCAGCGTGAAGGAACTCATCAACGAAGCCGGAGGCGCCATCCGCCTCACGACAAAGTCCGGCCAGGGCAGCACGTTCACCGTCTTTCTGCCGCTCGTCTCGTAGTCAGAGTTCGAGCGCCTTGAGCTCGCTCTTCAGCATCGCCTTCAGGCGGTGCTTCACGAGGTACACCTGCGCGATGTTCACGCCGAGTTCCTTCGCCGCCTTCGCCGCGCTCCACTGCTTCACGACGACGCAGTCGAAAATCTGGTAGTGCTTCGGCTCCACGCGCCGCTTCACCTTCGCGAGCGCCGCGCCCAGCACGTGGCGCTGCCATTCCTCCTCCCACATCGCCGTGAACCCGCCCTCGCCCGCGCCCGGAAGCCGCTCGATGGTCCCGGTGGCGCGCGTGTCGTCGTCGCTCCGCACCGCGCGGCGGTTGTCGCGCTTGCGAAACTGATCCGTGATGCGCCACCGCGCCATCTGCAGCAGCCACGACTTGAACGATCCCGCCTTGCTGTCGTAGCGCGCGACGTTCCGCGCCACGGCGATGCACGTCTCCTGCACGACCTCCTGCGCCTCGTCGTCGTGCAGTCCCGCGCGCATCGCGACGCTGTGGATGAGCCGCCAGTACGTCTCGAAAAATTCCTCCCATCGCGAGCGGTCATCCAGGTCGCCGAGGCTCGCGATGAGGCTCTGGCGCGTGGCAAGCATGGGGTCGGTTTTCTTCGGAGCGCGCGGCATCGCGGTGACCATGTCAGCCCGCGCGCCCGATCGCGATCCGTTTTCGCGGGCGTGATTTTTGCAACGCAGAGACGCGGAGACGCAGAGAAGAACGGCACCCTCGCCAGAGATCCCATGTGAGCTGGCCACGGATTTCCGCGGGGCGCTGCTTCCTCCGCGTCTCTGCTTCTCTGCGTTTCAAAATGGCCGTGTTCCGATTATCGGCGATCCGTGAAAGCGGTTTGCCGCTTCCGTCACCGTGTGCATAACTGCCGCCTCACCCGGCATTCATTTTCGAACTCTCCTTTTCTCATGTGCGGAATCGTTGGCTACATCGGCAGAAACCAGGCGGTCCCCGTTCTCCTCGACGGCCTCCGCCGGCTCGAATATCGCGGCTACGACTCCGCGGGCGTGGCGACGATCTCCGGCGGCGCGATCGAGACGCGCAAGCGCATCGGCCGCATCGCGAACCTCGCCGCATTGCTCCAGCAGTCGCCGCTGGGCGGCGACGCCGGCATCTCGCACACCCGCTGGGCGACGCACGGCGGCGTGACGGATGAAAACGCGCACCCGCACCTCGACCAGAGCGGGCGCTCTCGCGTCTGCCACAACGGCGTCATCGAGAACTACGCCGACGCTGCGCGATCAGCTCGTCCAGCGAGGGCCACACCTTCACCGCGCAGACCGACACCGAGGTGCTCGCGCATCTCATCGGCAAACACTACGACGCGCTGAAGGCGACCGCACGCGAAAGGCGCGGCTCGTCGAGGCGCTGCGCGAGGCGCTGCGCGAGGTCGTCGGCACCTACGGCATCGTGCTCATGCACGCGGACGTGCCGGATGTCATCGTCGGCGCGCGGCGCGGCAGCCCGCTCGTGCTCGGCGTCGGCAAGGGCGAGAATTTTTTCGCGAGCGACGTGAGCGCCATCGTCGCGCACACGCGCGAGGCGGTTTATTTGAAGGACTTCGACATCGCCGTGCTCGGCGCGGGACGAGTTTGAAATCACCAGCCTGCTCGGCGGCGCGAGCGGCTTCGAGGTGAGCAAGGTCGAGTTCACCGCCGAGGACGTGAGCAAGGGCGACTACCCGCACTACATGCTCAAGGAAATCTACGAGCAGCCGGAGACGATCCGCGATGCGATGCGCGGCCGGCTCTCGCGCGAGGAGGCCACCGCGAAGCTCGGCGGCCTCGAGATGACGCCGCAGGAGCTGCGCGAGGTCGAGCGCATCATCCTCACCGGCTGCGGCACCGCCTGCCACGCGGCGCTGGTCGGCGAATACATCATCGAGGCGCTCGCGCACGTGCCGGTCGAGGTCGAGTTCGCGAGCGAGTTCCGCTACCGCAATCTGCCGCTGCCGAAGGACACGCTCGTCTTCTGCATCAGCCAGAGCGGCGAGACCGCCGACACGCTCGCCGCCCTGCGCGAGAGCCAGCGCAAGGGCCTGCGCACCCTCGGCATCTGCAACAACGTCGGCTCGCACCATCGCCCGCGAAAGCGACGGCGGCGTCTACATGCACGCCGGCCCGGAGATCGGCGTCGCCGCGACGAAATCCTTCACCTCGCAGGTCACCATCCTCACGCTCATCGCGCTGCTCCTCGGCCGCATCCGGCACCTCGAGCACCACGCGAAGGGCTGCGCATCATCGATGAACTCGAGGCGCATGCCCGACAAGGTCGCGCCGCATCCTCGCAGACGACCACATCAAAGCCATCGCGCAGAAATACGCGCAAGGCCAGCGCGATGATGTTCCTCGGCCGGCAGTTCAACTACCCGGTCGCGCTCGAAGGTGCGCTGAAGATGAAGGAGATCTCCTACATCCACGCGAGCGGCCACCCGAGCGCGGAGCTGAAGCACGGCGTCATCGCGCTCATCACGCCCGAACTGCCCACGTCTTCATCGCGCCCGACGACAGCGTGCTCGAGAAAAACATCTCGCAACATCGAGGAAGTGAAGGCGCGCAAGGGCCCGATCATCGCCATCGGCACCGAGGGATGCAGCAAGCTGGAAGCCGTCGCCGATGACGTCATCTGCATCCCCGCGTGCCCGGACTTCCTCACGCCCATCCTCACTTCCATCCCGCTGCAACTCCTCGCCTACCACACCGCCGTCGCCCTCGGCTGCGACGTGGACAAGCCGCGCAACCTCGCGAAGAGCGTGACGGTGGAGTAGCGCCGTGGCGGGACTTTTCATCACCGGGACGGACACGAACGTGGGCAAGACGCACGTGGCGGCGATGCTCGTGCGGACGTTGCGCACGACCGGTGTCGATGCGGTGGGCTTCAAGCCGATCTGCTGCGGCGGACGGGAGGATGGCGAACTGCTCACGGAGGCGTCGGGTGGTGCGGTGGCGCTGAATGATGTGAACCCCGTGTGGCTGCGTCCTCCGGTTGCGCCTTACACGGCGGCGATGATCGAGGGACGCATGGTGGACCTCGCGCTCGTGCGCGAAAAATTTGCGCAACTGCGCGCGGCGCACGCCACGGTGATCGTGGAGGGCGCGGGCGGCTGGCTGGTGCCGGTGGCGCGGGATTTCTCGATGGCGGATCTCGCGGCGGAATTCGCGCTGCCGGTAGTCATCGTGGCGGCGAACCGGCTCGGCGTGATCAATCACACGCTGCTCACCGTCGCGGCGATTCACGCGCGGGGGCTGCGTTGCGCGGGCGTGATTTTGAACCAGGCGCAGCCGCCTGCGGACGGTGATGCGGCGGTGCTGACGAACGCCGGGGTGCTCGGCGAATTGCTCGCCACGCTGCCGGGCGGCGCGGTGCCGATGCTTGGCGAAGTGGCCTTCGGTGTGGAGGCGTTGCCGCCGGCGCTCAGCGGGATCGTGCGGTGATGCTCTGATCCGGCGTTACGCGCTGGCCGCGATATTCACCCACACATGCACGTGCGGGGAGCCGCGGAAGTACCAGACCATGTTCGGTCCTTCGATCTGCCAGACGTCCCACACGCCGTCCTTGCCGATGTCGCCGGCCTTGTAGAACGCCATGTGGACGTTGTCGAAGCCCGCGGCGTCCACGTATTTCAGCGCCTCGTCGGCGTCCTCCTTGCGGAACGGCGCGAGCAGATCGCTCAGCACGCCGCGCACGCCTTCGCGCTGGTCCTTCGTCATGTCGGCGACGGCGAGGCCCTCGATGTTCGCGCCTTTGCCCTGAAGCTTCACGGTGTTGTTGCCGGTCTCTTCGCGCCCGCGGTCGAGCAGCGCCTTCTCGCGCTGTTTGCCATCGAGCATCTGGAAGACCGCGTTCGCCCGCTTCGCCTGGTACCAATACGCATTGCCAGGATGATCCGGCGGCTCATTGAATCCCGCGGCGGCGTGGCCGTAGAAAATGGGCCCGCCAAACGCCGCACCTTCGACGCTGTCGCCGTCGCAGCGCCGCGTGCAGTGGCGGCCTGTGAGCACGAATTCAAAATTGCCCGTGCCGGGCTCGCCGAAGAGCGCGACGGACGAG
Organism: uncultured Verrucomicrobiae bacterium; assembly: GCA_963769025.1. Classification (GTDB taxonomy): domain Bacteria; phylum Verrucomicrobiota; class Verrucomicrobiia; order Chthoniobacterales; family Chthoniobacteraceae; genus SXWH01. Next base: position 412,543 of record CAVYKI010000010.1, on the reverse strand, counting down.
TCCTCGAATCCCGCCTTGCCGCTGTCGTGCGTGACCTGCTGGATCACTTTCTCCGCGTACTCCGGCGAGTGCAGGCCGAGGAAAATCTCGCGCACCATCGCCTGCTGATCCTTGGTGAAAAACGCGCCGAGCTTCTCGTCCACGATGTGCCAGTTGTTGTCCACGAGCGTGCGCTTGCGGTCCTCGAACGGGAACCAGACCTTCGCGCGCTGCTGCTCGGTGAGCGTCTTGGCGAACTGCTGCACGAGCGTCTCGCTCTTTCCGCCCTTCGCGGCCTGCGCCCACGGCGCGACTGCGGTGGCGGCGAGCGCGCCGATGGTTTTTTTCAAAAAGACGCGGCGCTCGATCTGCGGGAGCGGTTCGTGGACGACGATGATGCGGGGCGATTCGCAATCGGGGCACTGGGAGGGGACGGAGGGGGTTTTCATGATGGGAAAACCTTGGAACGCGAGGGTTCCTTAGGCAAGCGGGCAAAACCCGGCGGGGGTGCATTTGAAGTTCGTGCGATTTTATCCCTTGCCAGAGTGCGGCGTCGGTGCCAGTTTCCGCGCCCATTTTCCAAGAAAACAACGCCATGTCTTACGCAGTCATCAAAACCGGTGGTAAACAATACCGGGTCGCCAAAGGCGATACGCTCACCATCGAAAAACTCGAGGGCGAAGTCGGCTCTTCCGTCACGTTCAGCGAGGTGCTCCTCACGGGCACAGGCGCCGATATCAAGGTCGGCGGCGACACGAAGGGAGTCTCCGTGACCGGCGAGATCCTCGCGCAGGAGAAAGGCGAAAAGCTGCTCGCCTACCGTTACAAGCGCCGCAAGGGCTACCACCGCACGGTCGGTCATCGCCAGCGCCTCACGAAGGTGAAGGTCACGGCCATCGGCTAATTTTCAACCCAACACTCACCACTCAATTTTATGGCTCATAAGAAAGGTCAGGGAAGCGTCAAGAACGGCCGCGACAGCGTCAGCAAGCGGCTGGGCGTGAAAAAATACGGCAGCGAAGTCGTCGTCGCCGGCAACATCATCGTCCGTCAGCGCGGAACGAAATTCCAGCCGGGCAAGAATGTCGGCCTCGGTCGCGACTACACAATCTGGGCGCTCGTGGACGGCAAGGTGCGCTTCGACAAGGGCGGCCGCCGTATCAACGTGGATCCCGTCGCGTCCGCGAGCTAAACGCTGCACATCATTTTACGAAAACCCCGGCTGCGAGAGTGGTCGGGGTTTTTCGTTTGGAGCGGGAAGCTACCGCTTCTGCACGAAGTAGCAGATGCCGTCCTGGAGCTTCTCGTATTGCGTGCGGGCGGTGGATTTCGGCGGCTCCGAATGGCCCGTGGGGGCAATGTGGATGCCGTATTCGAAACCGGGCTCGGCCTGGACCGTGACGGCGAGACCGTCGGGGTAGAGGTTCAGGCGAAGCGGGCGGAGTTTGAGCACGCTGGCGGGCCACATCTCCGGGCGGACGGCGACCATGGTGGAACCTGGTGAGAGGAACAGGCGCGTGCAAAGCTTTGCGACATCGGAGCGGAGTTCCGCGACATCGGCGTTCCGGAGGCGCGATGCCGCAGTGCTCCGCGGGTCGGTGCACGCGGTGAAAGACAGCACGGAAAGGAGGAGCAGCAGCCGGAGCAGGGACATGGGGTTTGCGTTCATCAGTCGAGGCCGGCGACGATCAGGACGATCTCGCCCTTCGGCGGGTGCGCGGTGTAGTGGGCGAGCAGCTCGGCGGCGGTGCCGCGCCGGTATTCCTCAAAGGTTTTCGTGAGTTCGCGCGCGACGCACAGCGGGCGCTCCGGCAGCAGTGTGGTCGCGGCCGTGAGCGTCTTCACGAGGCGGTGCGGCGATTCGAAAAAGACGGTGGTCTCCTCGCGTTCGCCCGCCGCGCGGAGATCGCGTTCGCGTCCGCCGCTTTTGACCGGGAGAAATCCCGCGTAGTAAAACTTCGTCGCGTCAAAGCCCGAGCCGACCAGCGCCGTGAGGACGGCACTCGCGCCGGGGAGCACGGTGTAGGGCAGCCCGCGCTGCTGGCACGCGCGGAGGATCCGATGGCCGGGATCGCTGATGCCGGGAAGCCCGGCGTCGCTGATGATGGCGATCTTTTTCCCCGCGGCGAGCTGCTCGATGAATTCGGCCGTGCGCCGCGCCTCGTTGTGCTCGTGGTAGCTCACGAGCGGTTTTTCGATCCCGAAATGCCGGAGCAGGTGGATGCTGTGCCGCGTGTCCTCGCAGGCGATGAAGTCAGCGTCCTTCAGCACGTCGAGCGCCCGGACGGTGATGTCGCCGAGATTGCCGATGGGTGTGGGGACGAGGAAGAGCATTTCCGGCAGTTGATGGTTGATGGTTGAGAGTTGAGAGGAAAAAACAAAGCCGTGTGCCGGTCCTCCGAGCGTGTCGTTTTTCTGGCAGGGCAAAATGTTGGTGCAAGCGCCCGATTCTTCGCCTCTCAACCCTCGACCCTCAACCCTCAACTTCGTTCGTCACCAGCCTTCGCAGAGGAGGCTCGAGAGGCGCGTGGCGAGATCCTCGACGGCGAGCGGGATCGCCTGGCGTTCGTCCCGCGCAGAGTCGGCGGTGAGCAGGTCCGCGCCGCTCGATCCGGCGGAGACGAAGAAATTCGTCGTCCCGATGATCTGCCGCTGGTCGAGCACCTTTCCGGTCCGCGCCGTCGTGAGGACATAGCTGCACGTGATCGTGAGGAGATATTCCGAACTCTGGAGGACATTGCCGCGCACCACCCGCGCCGGGGTGCGCTCGATGCGCATGAGCGTGCCCTGCAGGATGGCGTCGGCGCGCGATTCGCCCGTGATCTCGTAGGTGCCGTCGAGTTGGAGCTGCTTGATGACCGCGCTGGCGAGCATCGCCTCCATGCGCGGCTCGAGCGTTTCATTTTTGAAGTTCTTTACGCAAATGCGGCGGATGTCCTGCAGCTTGGTCGGCTTTACCGGCCCCACATGGTAGCCGCACGACGTGCAGAGGAGCGCCGCGAGCAACGACAGCACGAACCTCATTGCGCCTTGTTCGCGGGGTCAGCCTCGGGCTTGGGCTCCGGCAGGGGCGGGAGCGGTTGCAACGGGATGAGCGGGTCGCCTGGGCGCAGCTTCGGCAGCGAGGGATCCTGCAGCGGATCGGTCGTCGGCAGCGCAGGCTCGGTGATCGGTCCCATCGGCCCCGGCGTGCGCAGGCGCGGACGACCGTCGTCCGGCAGCGGCGGCAGCGGGATGTAGGGACCGTTAAAGTCGGGACGGCTGGCGACATCCACGCGCGCCTGGGCACGGCGCCGGGCGAGCGCCATCTCGCCGCTCTCCGCCTTTTCGGGGCCTGAGCGGAGAACATCCGCGCCGGCAATGGCCTTGAGTTCCTCAATGCGCTTGCGCGCCTGGTCGCTCTCCGGTCCGCCCGGGGCGCTTTTGATGACCTCGTTATAGTAAACGACGGCCGCCTTGTAGTTCTTCGTCTTGTCGTAGAATTTCGCGATCTCCATCGTGTTCTTGAGCTCCGCGCTCGTCAGCACCTTGATGTTCTCCCGGGCCTGCGCCATTTTTTCGCTCTTCGGCTGGCGGTTCACGTATTCTTCAAACGACTCCTTCGCCTGCTGCCGCGTCTGCTGGTTGTAGCTGCCCGTCTGGGTCTCGTTGAATTGTACGTAGCCGAGCTGGTACTGCGCGTCGTGCGCCACGGGATCGCCGGGATAGCGGTTGATGACGTCGCGGTAGGCGGCGATCGCCTCGGGCACTTTCGCCTGCTTTTCGAGCGATTGGCCCACGTTGAACTGCGCCATCGGCGCCAGCCGGTGGAACGGCGCGCTCTTCACGATGGCGGCGAACATTTCCTCCGCGCGCTTGTACGACGGCGAAAGCGGCACCCCGAGCACCTTCGTCTTCTTGCCGCCGAGGAAAATCTTCGCGATGTCGAACTGCGACTGGATCACCCGGTCGAAATCGGTCCCGTTCGGGTATTTCGCCGTGTATTCCGAATACGCCTTAAAGGCATCCGGCAGGTCGCCTTTGCGCTCGAGAATGTGGCCGATGTGAAACTGCGCCTTCGCGGAGGCCGCGGTCACCGGGCCGGATTTCACGATCCCCCGGTACACCTTCAGCGCCGAATCCAGCCGACCGCTGGTTTCGAGCGCTTCGCCGCTGCGCAATTCCTGTGCGGCCGCCGATTCCTGCTCGGGAGTGGCTGAGGCTTTCCCGGCATTTTTGTCGCCGAACGGCTTCCATCCGAAGATGTCCACCGCACCGGCCAGAGGGGTCGCGCAGAGGATCGCGGTCACGGTGATGGCTTGGATGATCGCAGGCTTTCGCATAAGAAGGGAAAAGGTGGCGGCAGTCTGTTGCAGCGTCAAGTCGTGCCGGGTGTTTTCTCGGATGCGGCCGCAATCGCGCGGTGCAGTCCTGCGGCGGGGGACACCGTTCGAGATGCGTTTCTATCTTCGCGGCGAGGCTTGCGTGCCACCGGGATTTGGTTCATGAACAACGTGCGGCTTAACCAAACCCTCAAACGGTGTGAATAACGACCTCAAGCCAGTCAAGGTGCTCGTCGTGGACGACGACCGGGCGGATTTTCATCTGCTCAAAGAGACGCTCGAGTCGATCTCCAGGCGGCACTTTGACCTCACCTGGTCGCCTTCTTACGAGATCGCGATCGGGCAGTTGCGGGATTCGTATGATGTGGCGCTGGTGGATTTCAAACTCGGCAAGCGCACGGCAATGGATGTCTTGCGCGAGGCAAAGGCCGTGGACTGCAGGTTCCCGCTGATCATTCTTTCGGGCCTGGAGGATCCGGCGATCGACGTCCAGACCGTGGCTGCCGGAGCCGCCGATTTCATCCCGAAGAATGAGATGACTCCGGCCTTGCTCGATCGGTCGATCGGCCATGCCATCGAGCGCGTCCGCGTGCAGGAGGCGCTTCGGGAATCGGAACTCAAATTCCGGTCGATCACCGAAGCCGCCGGCGAGGGGATCATCGCGGCCGACGCGGATGGAAACGTGGCATCGTGGAACACCGGGGCGAACCTGATGTTCGGCTACGGACCGGAGGAAATCCTGGGCAAGCAGGTCACTGAATTGCTTGCGAGCCGGAGCCGCGGGCAATTCGTGGCGGAGATGGCGCGGTTTCCGACGGGAGGACCGGGGAGCTTCATTGTCGGGGCTGGCCAACTCTACGGAGTGAGCGCGGGTGGCAGCGAGTTTCCCGTGGAGATTTCGTTGAGCACGTGGTTGGTCGGTGACTTGCGCTACTTCGGGCTGATCATCCGCGACGTCACGCAGCGGGTCCTCGCCGAGAACCGCCTCGCGGAAGAGAGAAATCTGCTGCGCTCCATCATCGATAACCTTCCCGAGCACGTGTACGTGAAGGATCTTCAGGGCCGGTACATCGTGAGCAATGCGGCGCATTGCGCATTCATGGGCGCCGAAGATCCAAAGGAGATCATCGGCAAGACCGCCTTCAATCTTTTCCCGCCCGACCTCGCCGCGCGCTACCAGGTGGATGACCTCGCGGTGATCCGGTCGAGCCGGCCGTCCATCGAGCGCGAAGAGCCGACCGTGGACCGTCCCCACGGCGAGCATGTGTGGCTTTCCACGAGCAAGATCCCGCTCGTGGGCACCGACTCGCGGGTCGCCGGGCTCGTCTGCCTGAGCCGCGACATCACCACGAAAAAGCAGGCCGAGGCCGCCCGCGAGCAGAGCGCGCAGGCCCTGAGAAAGGCGGTCGAGGATCTCGAGCGTTCCAATGCGGAACTCCGTGAAACCCAGATGATGCTCATCCAGGCCGAGAAGCTGGAATCACTCGGGCGGCTGTCGGCGGGCATCGCCCACGAGGTGAAGAACCCGCTCAACCAACTTTTGCTCGGCACGGAATTTCTCGAAAAGGCGATCCCCCGGGAGGAGACGGTCTGGGCCGAGGTGCTGGGCGACATGCGGGGTGCCATCCTGCGCATGGACAGGATTCTGCGCGGAATGCTCGAGTACGCGGTGCCGAACGAGATGGATCTCAGGGCCGAAGATCTGAACGAAACCCTCGAGACCGCGCTGGTTTTGCTGAGGCTCGAACTCATCAAGAACCGCGTCACGGTCGAGAAGCACCTTGCCCCGATGCTTCCACCGGTGGAATTGGATCGTGTCAAAATCGAGCAGGTGATGATCAACCTCTTCGGCAACGCGATGCACGCGATGCCCGAGGGAGGCAAGGTCATCGTCAAAACGTATGTCGAAACGTCCATCGCAGGTGAACGTGATGAGGGCGCGAAGAAAAACGAACGGGTCCGCGCTGGAGACAGCGTCGTCGTCCTCGAGATCAGCGATTCCGGGCAGGGGATTCCGGAGGAGAAGATTGCCAAGATTTTCGATCCGTTCTTCACCACCAAGCCGGCAGGAAAGGGAACCGGCCTCGGGCTGACGGTGTCGAAAAAGATCATCGAACTCCACGGCGGGAATCTCCAGCTCATGAACCGGCCGGAATCCGGCGTCACGGCGAGGATTACTTTCAAGGCATACACGGAACGGGAAGCTCAACCCTCAACACCGGTTGACATGCTCGTTCATGCTCCCTAGAAACGACCCATGAGCAACAGGCTGAGCAAGATTCTGATTGTCGATGATGAGAAAGTGACGACGCGCCTGCTCCGGATGACCTTGGAGCAGACAGGGAAGTACGAGGTGCGCGCGGAAAACGACTCGACGAAGGTGGTGGAGGCGGCGTTGGAATTCCGTCCGGATCTGGTCGTGCTCGACGTGATCATGCCGGACATGGACGGAGGCGATGTCGCGGCGAAGCTCAAGGAAAACCCGGCGCTGGCCAAGGTGCCGATCGTTTTCCTCACGGCGACGGTGAGGAAGTCGGAAGTCGATGCGCGCGGTGGCGTGCTGGGCGGCTACCCTTTCCTGGCCAAGCCGGCGAGCACCGACGCCATCGTCGAGTTCATCGACAAACACCTCCCCGTTTAGTCCGCACGCGGACGATTCTGCGGCGCCGGACGCGGCAGCCGCCCGGCGCTTTTTTTACGCGTCCACTCGCAGCACGCCGTCGCAGAGAATCCTCGCCCGCAGCCCGCCGTTTCCCTTCAGCGCATCCTCCGCGCCTTCGGCGAATGCCTTGTTCATCCAGTGGCACGGCGCGCTTTCCTGCGTGCCGAAGAAGCGCACGCCCTGCACCTCGAATTCCTTTCCGATCAGCGCGTTCAAGTCCGACCCGTCCGTGATGAAATTGCGCCGGAACACTCCCGCCGACTTGTCGTGCACGCCGAACTGCGCGCAGAGCCGCTCGTAAATCTCCCACGCGAAGAACGTGACCTGCCCCTTGTAGTCCTCCTTGAAATCCAGATACCGGTCGCCCTCGATGCCGCGACCCTCCAGGCATCGTGCTTCGCGGACCTCGACGGTCAGGTTATCGCCGGGAGGCTTCCCGTGGTGGCCCACGAAGTTGTGGCCGGGGCTGATGAAGATTTGGCGGATGCGGACGCTCATATCCGGAGCTTGCGCCGCGTGGCGCGTGCGCTCAAACGGAATCCATGTCACACGCCGCGGTGCTGCTCGCCGGTGGAAAATCCTCGCGCATGGGCCGCGACAAGTCCGCGCTGCCCGTGGACGGTGAGCCGCTTTGGCAGCGCCAGCTCGCCACTTTGCGCGCCACGGATCCCGCGGAGCTTTTCATCTCCGGAAAAAGCGACGGTCCGTACGCGAATGCGGGAGTCGAAATCCTCGCCGACGAATTTCCCGACTGCGGCCCGCTAGGCGGCATCGCCACCGCACTCCGCCGCTGCAAAAGCGATCGCCTCCTCGTCCTCGCCGTCGACATGCCCGCGATGACGGCGGAATTTTTGTGTTCGCTGCTCGCCGAATCGCGGCGCTCCGCGAAGGGCATCGTCCCATCCGTAGCGGCCGACGGAAGGAGGCCGGCCCGCTTCGAATCGCTTGCCGCCGTCTATCCCGGCGCCGCGCTCCCGGTGGCCGACGATTGCCTGCGTGCCGGCGAGCGGAAACTCGAAGGCTTCGTTCGCACACTGGCGGCCCGCACTCTCGTCACCATCTTTCCGGTCGAAGCGGCGGCCACGCGGCTGTTCACGAATTGGAACTCGCCCGGTGACATCGCGATCTCGGCGCCGAAATGAGGGCCGATCTTTCCATCCCGGCCCCCGCGTCAGCCGTTCGGCGGTTTCCGTGAAAGCGGCACCGCGGCCTGTTCCAGCGGTACCCGGGCGAGTTCCGCGATGAGTGGGAAGTGATCGGACGCTTTTCGGGCGAGAGGCGACCGATGAACATCCACGCGCAGGGGACGCACCGCGAAATTGATCAGGATGTGATCGAGCGCGAGAAGCGGAAAAAATGTCGGGAAGGTGCGCAGGGGCCTGGCGGGATGGACCAAGCCCCTCACGTCCCGAAGATGCGCCGTGAGTGTGCGAAAGGGCCGTGAGCCTGGCAGGCTGTTGAGATCGCCGAGCAGGATCAACGGACTGTCGGGCGAGCCCATTTCCAGCCACTCGGAGCGGATGAGTTCGCGCGCCTGATGCAGACGCTCGTTCCAGCCCAGACCGAAATGCGTATTGATGATGCGCACGACGCCGAGAGGGGTGTCGGCATCCATCGCGATCGCCCCGCGCTTTTCCCGACAAAGGAGGGCGCCCACACCCGGCAACTCGCCCGCCCGTCGCAGGGTCAGTGGGAAGCGGCTCATGATGGCGTCGCCGTAGTGCTCATCGCCCATGCGCATCGCGGGGTGAAAATAGCGGTGCCAGCCAAGCTGCCCGGCAATCAACGCGGCCTGATCGACTCCGGCGGAACGACGGCGACTCAGATCCAGCTCCTGCAACCCGACGATGTCCGCATCGGACTCGGCGATGACGTCGGCGATTCGCGACTCGGAGCGCTCGCGATCCGTGCCCACGCATCCGTGGACGTTGTAGGTCGCGACCCGCAGCGTTGGGGCATTCGCTTCATTCATTGTTCTGCGAGCAGGCGGATTTCACATCAGCTGCCGGAAGACCACCGCCAAGTTCCCTTTCATTTTCTCCCGGAAAGGACGGCGCTCCCAGTCACCCATGCGGATTTCGCGCGAGTGACTTTTGTCTTCGTCGAAGATGCGGGCGTGGGCTTCGACCCATTTTCGGTCGAGCACATTCAGGTTTGCCTCTTCGTTCAGAGACAATGATCGGTTGTCCAGGTTTGCCGATCCGACGGACGCCCAGCAGTCATCCACCAGCAGATATTTGCAGTGAAAGCGGGCCGGTTGGTATTCGTAAAATCGCGCTCCGGCCTCCAGCAGCGGCTTCCAGCGCGACTTCCCCACCGCACGCACCGTTTCCGCGTCGAAGTCGGGGCCCGGGGTGATGATTTCGACCTTCACGCCGCGTTCAAGGGCTTCCACCAGCGTGCGCCGGCAAAGGTCGTCCGGCACGAAATACGCATTCGCAATGCGGATGGATTTGCGCGCAGCCGCAATGGAAACCAGCAGCATCATCCGGGCGCCGTCGGACCCTTCGGTTGCTGAACTTTTGAAGACATGGCAGGTCTGCTCGCCTGCCGGCTCCAGTTTCGGAAAGTACAGATCTCCGTGGAGCAGTTCCGTCCGGGTTTCCAGCCAGTTGTCGATGAATGCCTGCTGCAATTGCGCGACCGCGGGGCCTTCCAGTTGATAGTGCGTATCGCGCCAAAGTCCTTTCGTCCGTCCATCGCCCATCCAGGCGTCGGAAATGCCGACCCCGCCGACGAACCCCAGTTTTCCGTCGATGACCAAAATCTTGCGATGCGTCCTGAAGTTCACCGTGGTGAAGTGCACGAACCGGTAGATTTCCACTTCCACGCCGGAGCGTTCGAGATGCCTGATCGCCCGGCCGTGGACGCAGTTGGATCCGAATGCATCCTGGAGGAAGTGCACTTTTACGCCGGCCCGGGCGCGCTCCGCCAGTGCCTCGGCAAATGCATCCAGGACCGCGCCTTCGGCCATCAGGAAATTCTCGAAAGTAATCGTCCGCTCGGCAGATCGGATCGCCGCCAGCATCGCGGGGAAGATCTCGTCGCCGTTTTGAAGCGGCGTGATCCTGTTCTTCTCCAGCAAGGGCGGCCCGAGGACGTTCCCCATGGTCCGGGTGAAGGTGTCGTCGCCCGGATGATAATCCGCGACAATGCGGCTGCGGACCTTCTTTTCAGCCGGGAAGAAGTTGCGAGCGACAAAAATGGTGGCAAGACCGCCCACGGCCGCGGCACCGAGCAAATGGGTCCATCGCGGCGGTCCGGCAAAGCGGGGATGTTTCATGCATTCCTAATCGCAGACGGAATGGGTTTTGAGTCCCTCCAGTCTTTTCCGAATTGCGCACGAAACGCGGGCCGGTGCTTTTAACGGGACAGCGAAAGGAAGTTTTTCAGCAGCTTTTTGCCTTCCATGGTGAGAATGCTCTCGGGGTGGAACTGCACGCCGTGGATCGGAAATTCGCGGTGGCGCAAGCCCATGATTTCCTGCTCCTCGGTCCACGCGGTGATCTCGAGGCTCGCTGGGAATGTCTCCCTTTTCACCAGCAACGAATGGTAGCGGGTGGCCTCGAAGGGGGAGGGGAGTCCGGCAAAGACGCCTGTGCCGTCGTGATGAATGGGCGACGTCTTCCCATGCATGAGGCGGCCTGCGCGCACGACATCGCCGCCATACACCTGGCCGATGCTCTGGTGTCCGAGGCACACACCGAGCAGCGGCACCGTCGGGCCAAAGCGGCGGATGACCTCGCACGAGATGCCCGCCTCGTTCGGCGTGCACGGGCCGGGCGAGATGCACGATGCGCTCGGGCTTCAGCGCGGCGATTTCGTCGGGCGTGATTTCGTCGTTGCGCTTCACGAGCGGGTCCGCGCCGAGTTCGCCGAAGTACTGGACGAGGTTGTAGGTGAAGGAGTCGTAGTTATCGATGACGAGCAGCATGGTGGTTCTCCTTATTGGGCGGCGTTCTTTGCGCGGGCGATGGCGGCCATCATGCCCATGGCCTTGTTCACGGTCTCCTGGTACTCGCCCTCGGGCGTGCTGTCGGCGACGACTCCGGCGCCGGCTTGCACGTGGGCTTTGCCGTCTTTCAAGCACGACGGTGCGGAGCGCGATGCACGAGTCGCTGTTGCCGTCGAATCCGAAGTAGCCGACCGCGCCCGCATACACGCCGCGCTTGGATTTTTCGAGTTCGGCGATGACCTGCATCGCGCGCACCTTGGGCGAGCCGCTTACGGTGCCGGCGGGGAAAGTGGCGCGCATCACGTCGTAGGCGGAGCGGTCGGGGCGCAGGCGGCCCTCGACGTTGCTGACGATGTGCATGACGTGCGAGTAGCGCTCGATGATCATGAAGTCGTTCACCTTCACCGAGGCGAATTCGCTCGCGCGGCCCACGTCGTTGCGGGCGAGGTCCACGAGCATGAGGTGCTCGGCGCGCTCCTTCGGATCGGCGAGCAGTTCGGCGGCGTTGGCGTCGTCCTCAGCGGGAGTCGCGCCGCGTTTGCGCGTGCCTGCGATGGGGCGGATTTCGATTTTTCCATTCACCGCGCGGACGTGCACCTCCGGGCTGCTGCCGACGAAGCTGAATGCGCCGCGTCCGGCGACTGCGGGAAACTTCATGCAGAACATGTAGGGCGACGGATTCACAAAGCGCAGCGCGCGGTAGAGCGTGAGCGGGTCGCCGGTGTAGTCGGTCGTGAAGCGTTGCGACGGCACGACCTGGAAGATGTCGCCCGCGTGGATGTATTCGTGCGCCTTGCGGACCATCGCGTGGAATTCCTCGCGCGTCGTGTTGCTCACGGCCTCCGCCGGGGGCGGCGGCGGCGTGATGGGGAATGGCGGGAGCTGGCTCGGCTTCGCGAGTTTCTCCGCGATGTCGGAGATGGTTTTCGTCGCGCGGGCGTAGGCGTCGTCCGCGTCGCCTTCGACGAGCGCATTCGCGACGATGCGCAGGCGGCGCTTGAGGTGGTCGAAGATGAGCACCGTCTCTGCGAGCACGAAGAGGCTCTCGGGCAGTCCGAGCTGATCGGCTTTGGCGACGGGCACGCTAGGCTCGAAGAAGCGCACGATATCGTAGCCGAGGAAGCCGACGGCACCGCCCGAGAAGCGCGTGCGGAATTCCGGCGGCTCATCCGGCAGCGGGACGTAGCGGAAGCGCGCCATGAACGTCTCCAGATCGGCGAGCGGATCCTTTTCCGACTGAAACTCGCGCGTCGCGCCGTCCTCGGTGATACGCACGGTGCGCCCGTTGCTCTCCATCACGACACGCGGGCCGACGATGACGAACGAGTAGCGCCCCGTCTGCTCGCTTTTCTCGACGCTCTCGAAAAGGAACGTGTATCCGCCGTCGTCGAGCTTCGCGAATGCGCCGACCGGCGTCTCCGCGTCGGCGATGAACTCGGCGTGGACGGGGATGAGATTGCCCTGCTGCGCGAGCGTGCGGAAGGTCGCGAGGTCGGGGGTGAAATGGGTGGTCATCACTTAGTCTCCGTACGTCTTCGCCGCGTCGAAGAGCGGCTGCTCGTCGATCGGCTTCGGCATTCCGTGTTCATCGAGTTCCTGGAAAAAGCACGACTCGTAGCCCGTGTGGCATGCGCCGCCGGTCTGCTCGACTTCAAAGAGCAGCGTGTCCTTGTCGCAATCCACGGCCCACTTCACGCACGCGCTGCACGTTGCCGCTCGTCTCGCCTTTCACCCAGTATTTCTGCCGCGAGCGGCTGAAATAGACCATGAGCTTCTTCTCGAGCGTCATGCGGATGCTCTGCTCGTTCATCCAGGCCATCATGAGCACGCGCTTGCTTTTTGCGTCCTGCACGATGGCGGGGATGAGTCCGTCGGCGTTGTATTTGAACTGGCTGATCATCGGGTGTGTGAAATGTGAATGGTGAAAATGAAAAGGCCCGGTGATTCGCTTTCTGAATCATCGGGCCGGAAGAGGCGACGCACGGTGGCGACGACCGCCCCGCCCAAAGTGCGCGCGCTTTTGCACGCAGGGCGGGGCAGGCCCGTCTAGGGGAGCCACCAATGCGGAAGGAATTTCATGCGCGGCCCAGATAGGGCGCGTTTTCCCTGCGGGCAATTGATTTTTTTTAAGGAAGCGTGAGGAACGGCGTGGCGGGGCACGGTTTCCGCTATCTCAGGTCCGCAAATGCCAGCGATAGAAGCCAGCCCAACCCAGCCGCTCACTTCGGAGGAGCAGGAGCAACTGCAGCAGACCGTCGAGATGTTCGAGGTCATCACGCAGGCGAATCCCCAGGATACGCAGAGCATGGAGATCCTGAAGGAGGCCTACTTCAAACTCGGCCAGCGGAGCCGAGGGACTCGTGGTCGCCCGCCGACTCGCCGATTCCCACATGGAACTCGGCCAATTCTCCGGCGCGCTGCTCGAATACGAATTCATCCTGCAGCACGACCCGGATAACTCGGAGATCATCGCCGCGCTCGGGCGAGGTCGAGGAGCGGCTGCGCGCCAGCCACGCCGAGGCCCAGGCGGGCGCGGATGCAGGCTGCGATCAATTTGGATTTCCGCAGTGTCGTGACCGATGGCGGCAACCTGATGGCGACGAAGATGACCCAGTCCGCCGAGCGCGTCTCGCTCGCGCGGCTCGGTCGATGCGTCGGCCATCGCCGCAGCAACTGGACAAGGCGGAGGACGGCAACGACGCGCTGGCGAAATTCCTCGGTCCAGCACCGGCTTGTCTCCGATGACGTGCTCACGCCCGCGCTCATGGCGGTGCGCAAGCGCAACGGCGCGCGCCAGGGCGGACAGCCCGCGGCTTCATTGATCGCGGAACTCGTCGCCCGCGGCGGCGTGGACATGGAGAATCTGCTCTGCGGAATCCTCGACCGGTCGAAGTTCGCCTATCTTCCCGTCGAATACTACGACGTGGACCGGCAGATCGTGAAAATGCTCCCGGAGTCGATCACGCTCGGGCGCCTCATCGTCCCGTTCGACATCATCTCGCGGACGCATGATGGTCGCGCTCGCGAATCCCTTCGACGCAGTCGGCAAGGAAGCCGTGCAGCAATTGCTCGACTACAACATCCAGTGGCACCTGGCCTCGCCCGAGGCGGTGTCGAAGGTGCTCGTCGATTCCTACCGTCGCTAACCTTTACAGCCCAAAGATGAGCATCAAATCCTTCGGTGAACGAATCGCGGATGTCCTGATCGAGGACGGCCTCCTGCTGCCCGGCCAGCTCGACGAGGCCATGCAGCTCCAGAAAAAGCAGGGCGGACGCCTGCTGAAGATCCTGACGGACAAGCAAGTACGTCACCGAGCAGGACATGGTCATCTCGATGGGCCGCTGCCTGGACACGCCGCCGATCAATCTCTCGAAGATGCGCATCCCGGAGGACGTGATGAACCTCGTCCCGAAGGACATGGCGCGCGCCTACAAGCTCGTGCCGGTCTGCAAGCTCGGGCAACAAGCTCTTCGTGGCGATGGCCGACCCGCTGAACGTGCTCGCACTCGACGATCTGCGCCAGCGCACGAAGCTCGAAATCTTCCCGATGATCACCACGGAGACGTGCGTGATCGAGGCGCTCTCCGGCGTGAGCCAGTCGAGCGCGACGATGGATCAGGTGCTGCGCCACGCCGCCGAGGCCGCCGCGCGCGGACACGGTCGAGGAGGTGAAGGTCGCCAAGCAGGAGATCGACCTCGACCAGATGGCGCGTGGACAGCGAGGACGCGCCGGTCGTCAAGATCGTCAATCTCATCCTCGTCCAGGCGATCAAGGAAAAGGCGTCCGACATTCACATCGAGCCCTTTGAAAAGGAGATCAAACTCCGCTACCGCGTGGACGGCGCGCTCATCGAGGCGACTTCGCCGCCGAAGGCGCTGCAATTGCCCATCGCCTCGCGTATCAAGATCCTCGCCGGCCTCGACATCGCCGAGCGCCGCCTCCCGCAGGACGGCCGTTTCCGCATCCGCGTCTCGGGCAAGGAAGTCGACTTGCGCATCAGCATGCTCCCGACGGTGTACGGCGAGAAGATCGTCATCCGTCTCCTCGACAAGGGCGCCCTCGGCGGCAGCATCGAGAACATGGGGCTGGACGACTACACGCTCGGCATCTTCAAGAAGGCGATCGACGCGCCGCACGGGATGATCCTCGTCACCGGCCCCACCGGCTCCGGCAAGACGACGACGCTCTACACCATCCTCAGCGAGCTCAACAACCCGATCTACAACATCGTCACCGTCGAGGACCCGGTGGAATACCAGCTCGTGGGCATCAACCAGGTCGCCGTGAAGAGCGACATCGGCCTCGATTTCTCCAGCGCGCTGCGCTCCATCCTCCGTCAGGATCCGGACATCGTGATGATCGGTGAAATTCGTGACAACGAGACCGCCGACATCGCGGTGAAGGCCGCGCTCACGGGTCACCAGGTGCTCTCCACGCTCCACACGAATGACGCCGCCGGCGCCATCACGCGTCTCGACGACATGGGCATCGAGCCGTTCCTCATTTCCTCGTCGGTCATCCTCACGTGCGCACAGCGTCTCGTCCGGCGCATCTGCCCGAACTGCAAGGAGGAGTTCCAGCCGGAGCCCGAGATTTTCACGAAGCTCGGCATCGAAGACGACGGCTCGACCCTCTATCGCGGCGCCGGGTGCAGCCGGTGCAAAGGCCGCGGCTACGTCGGGCCGCGCGCCCATCCTCGAAGTGCTGCCCATCAGCGAGACGATCCGCCGGCTCGATCATCAAGCGCGCGAGCGCCGCGGTGATCAAGAACCAGGCCATCAGCGAAGGGATGAAATCGCTGCGCATGGTCGGCATCGACAAGGCGCAAGGAAGGCATCACGACCCTCGAGGAAGTGCTCCGCGTCACAAGCGAGGACCACTAGCAGCCTGTCGAAAAACCAAAGCGGTGCGAGGTGCCACGGGCAATCCTGCCCGCGGGACAGGGACGCGGACAGGCCCGCGCGATGCCCCGTCTCGAGGGAAAAGAGGGAAAAAGGGACAGTCTGTCCCTTCCTGTGTCCCTTGTTCCCGCTTGTTCCCGGTCCCTTATTCCACTTTAGGGGCTTTCAACCCAGTTCCGGTCCCGCACCGACAAGCCATCCATCCTCGGTTTCGACCGCCGCCATCACCGGGAATCGAGCTTCATCAGAGATCAGCAGCGGAAAAACGGCGTCCGCCTCGTCGTGTCAAAACGGGTATCGACACCGGCACCCGATTGACGCGGTAACGCCGGGTTTTACCGCGGCGAGACGTAATCCCTCGCGATGAATTTCGGTGTTGACAGTCCAAAAGCGCCTCCGATATCAGCGAGCCCGTCTGCGAAAATGAGCGCGTTGACCTCTGCCTCTGACCCTGATTTCACGGGGAACGGAATGGGAACATTCCTCCCTCGGGCCCTGCATTCGCAACGGCCCGAGCGATCTGCTTTGCCAGTGCAGTTTTTCGCTCGACCCGTCAACATAACCATCCTGATGATATGAATTTCAACGCTTATCCAACGGTCCTGCGACGCAGCGTCGCGACCCTCCTTGGCTTGGTCGCCCTCTGCGCAACTATTTCCTCGAACTCCGCACAAGCTGAAGTTCTGGCGCGATATCCATTCACAGGAAATTCCTCAGCCTCGACAGACACGAATACAAATTCCACTGCGGGGGCCTTCCTCGACGGACCGGGATTGGTTTCAAACTTCACCACAGTGAGCGGCGCGGGAAATCCGCTTCCGGGAATTTACATTTCGTTCGGGGATGTGGCAGCGACAACTATCACCACTGCCGTGAACAATGGCGAATACATGGGATTTTCATTCACACCCCGCGCCGGGTATGAGATCGACCTCACGTCGCTCACGTTTGATCACAGCATGTCCACAGCCAACAACGACATGAATATCGCCCTGCGGACGAGCCTCGATGGATTTGCGGTGAACGTAGGGAGCGTGACGACATCAAGCTCCCTAAGTTGGGCGACTGCGTCCAAAAGCCTCTCAACCGCCGCATTTCAGAATGTGGTGGCACCGATCGATTTCCGACTTTTCTTTGCAGACCCAGGAAATCTCTCAGGCGACACCAATGGCGTGAGGATCGATAATGTCGTGCTCAACGGAACTGTCACTGCAAGCCAGATCAACGGATTCACTCCAGCATATTACGGTATCAAAAGCACGAGTTCTGGCAGCCTCAGCACTTCGCCAACAATACTCTTCGGCGTGGATGCCCTAGGCACCCAACTCGATGTGGCTCCGCTCCTGCTCTCCGGTGCCGAAATCGATGCGGATGGACTTGCGATGTCGGCCGCCGGGGAACTCTACGGCTTCCGGATCCAAGGGAGCGATAGCGCGCTCATTACCATCAACAAAGTGACCGGCGCGTCGGCCCTCGTGGGTTCGGTGCTTGCCGGCAGGGATATCCGCGGGGCCACCTTCTCCGCTGCCGGAGACCTGTGGGCGTTGGATGCGACGGCGAATTCGCTGCTACGCATCAACCCGTCAACCGGAGGTGTCATCGGCTCGGACTTGGGCCTGACACTTGCGGGCTCCCCGTTTGATCTGAGCAACAGCGTCGATCTGGCAGAGGACATAAACGGGGAGTTTCACATGGTAGTGGGGAATTCGATCTACAGTCTGAATCCGTTCACCGGGACGCTTCTGCTGGAGAAGGCAGACGGCAGCCAAAACAACGTCGGTGTGGCAGTCTCCCCACTCACACCGGCAGCCCTGGTTACCCTGCAGTCCAGTGGCGGAGACGACCTTTACTCCTACGATATGTCGTCGGAGTTCAGCCGTACCACGTTGATGTCCAATTTTTACAGTCCACTGGAAGCTGGACGCGGGGACCTCGCCGCTGCCCCGATAGCGTCGACTCCGGTGCCCGAGCCCACGATGGCGCTCGTTGGCATTGCGTGCATCGGAACCGCGGCGCTCCGTCGGGTGAGGGCTGGTCGGGCAAATTCGAGAACCTGAGTCGCGGCACGCCGTCCGTGCTGGCACAGCCGATAAGCGTGCCCTGTCAGTTCGACGTCCCACAGCCTCCGGCCGTGGATCCGCGGCGCTTCTCAGGCGCAGCGGGACGGGGTGATGGAGAAGGTGACGGGTTGCGAGGAAATCGCGTGGTGGAGCGGGAAAAGGGACAGACTAATTATCGTGCTTGCGACCGTGTTTCAAAGGCGCTTCCGCCGATGCGGCAGGCCCGACTCAGAGCACCCGATGACCACGAGAAGCGGCGGCTGAGGCGGGGCGGGCATTTTGGAGTGCGGCAGTCCCCTGCCGCTTTGGGCGGATGGCGGGATGCGCGGAGAGGGAACAAGGGACGGGCTGAATAGTGTCTTTCGCCGGCGGTCGTCCTCCTGATTTTGCTTGAAAAGACTCGCGTCACCCAGCGTGGGATGCTGCCATGGCAAATGAAATGACCGCCCGTGAACGCAATGATGAGTCCGGCCCTTCCTTCCCTTGTTCCGTGCCGGACCCGGATGCGATGAACCGATTCAAACGCGGGATGAGGGATGCCGGGGGGCGGATTGGAAAATTGCGCCGCGAGGGCGGCGTGATGTGACGGGCGGAACGGGAGGGAGGCGGAGCCATGGAGAAGAGACGGGCATTGAATCCCAGCGTGCCGGAGCCGCTGGGCAGGCAATTGGGGCCGGTGATCGCGGAGATGCGGGAGGAGAAGCGCATGGACCGGGAGGAACTGGCGGCGCGGGCGGGCGTGGACCCGAAGGCCGTGGAGCATTGGGAGATGGGGCGGCGGATCATCAACAACGAATCCCTCCCGCGCGTGGCGCACGCGCTGGAGACGGTGCCGTCGCGGATCTATGCGCGGGCGGAGCGGAGGGACCGGTGTGGAGCGTCCCCGTAGCCGACGACGGAAGGAGACGGGCTGATCCTGAGAGCGGAAATCGGAACCCGGAAAGGAAGATTCAGCCGAAGAACGTCGTTCCGCTCTCCGGTCTTCAAAGTGCCCGCCTCCTGCCGTCGGCGGCTACGAAGGGCCATGGTCTCGCCGCTTTCTCCCAACGCTCAACTCTCAACATCCGCCCGCCAGCAGCCGCGGTGCCTCCCGCGAAGAACACTTGTTCCTTGGAGGCGCGGAAATGTGGGCGGCTAATGTCCGCCCGTGCCACAGCCGCTCACATGGGATTCCCCGGACGCCGCCCTGACATGGGACGCGCCGGGGCTCACGTGGGATGGCATGGCGCCCGACAACCCACAACCCCACCCACCCATGCCTAATGACAATCGCATTTCCACCGAAGTGACGGCGGCGAACAGGACCGCCATCCTGACCAAGCTCACCGAGATCAAGGCGCTGCTGCCGTTCCTCATCAACCTGACCAAGGACGAGCGCATCCAGCTCCCGAAGCTGGGCGCGGCGTCGCTCCTCTTCGATGAACAGTGCGCGAGCTACATGGCCAGCGCGCCGAACCTCGTGCCGCCCTTCGTGGACCCGGCCGAGGTGACCAAGGACCGCGCCCTGCGCGTGGTGCTGGCCGACATCTTCCGCGAAGTGAAGAAGCTCTGCGAACAGCTCGACGACTCGCTGCTGCTGGTGGGCAGCGAGATCTGGCTGGCGGATCTATCCTTTTACCAGACCGTGCGGCAGGCCGCGCGCCGCGACGTGGCCGGCGCGGACACCGTGTATGACGAATTGAAACAGCGCTTCCCCGGCGTGGCCGGCGACCCGGAAGAGGAGCCGCCGACGCCGCCGACGCCGTAAATCCCGGCGCGGACCGCTTCTTTCGACGCGAAATCCCGACCGGGCGGATGGGGAAACCGGGGTTTTTGGAGCGTGAAAGGCTCCGTCCTTCAGAAACCAATGCCAGTGAGCATCTTGAATGGCTCGAAGGGGGACCCCTTGGGGTGGTCGATCGGAGCCCGCGGGGTGGTCGATCGGAGCCTGCGGGGTGGTCGATCGGAACCTGCGGGGTGGTCGATCGGAGCCCTTGGGGTGGCTCGTCGGAGCCTTCGGGGTGGTTCGTCGGAGCCTTTGGGGCGGTCATCGGGACCGTCCGGGGTGGCGAGCGGGAGCTCGTGGGGTGCCGCTTCGCAGCTTCGGGGGTGGCGAGCGGGTGCCCGCAGGGTTCGGCGAGCCACCTCGGACGCGCGGCGCGGGAGCCTCGATGCTGCGGATCACCGGCCTCGGATGGGTGCCCCTGGACTGCGGCGGCTTGCCGCCGCTTTTGGATTCGAGGCTTGCCGAGAAGGGGGTGGTGCTCCGGTTGCCCCGCCGCGCTCGCCAAGGCTCGCCGACCCAAAGCGGCGGCAAGCCGCCGCAGTCCCAGGGCTCCGCCCCTCCCGCCACACTTCCTCCTTTTCCCTCTTCACATTCCGCAATCCCGACCCCACACCATCCCATGTTC
Organism: uncultured Verrucomicrobiae bacterium; assembly: GCA_963769025.1. GTDB lineage: Bacteria > Verrucomicrobiota > Verrucomicrobiia > Chthoniobacterales > Chthoniobacteraceae > SXWH01. The sequence goes on along the minus strand of CAVYKI010000010.1, from coordinate 392,272 downwards.
GACCCATCCCTTCCCGCCGCCGGTTCCCCGCTGCAATCCCAAGTCGTCCGCGATCAGTTCAACGGGCTGAAGGAGCTCATCGACGCGCTGCCGGCCATCACCTCGGCGGTGGTGGACGAGGTGGGCACGGTCGGGCCGGGGGAAAATGCGACGGTGTCGGTGTCCGTCGCCGGGACGGTGCTGCATCTGGGCTTTGCCATCCCGCGGGGCAATGACGGGCAGCCGGGGGCGACCGGGGAGCAGGGCGCGCAGGGGCCGCCATTTGCCAATGCGGTGATCGACAGCGTGGGGACGCTGAATCCGGGCGAGAATGCGACGGTGTCGGTGAGCTTCGACGGGAGCAGTGTGCACTTCAGCTTTGGCATCCCGCGCGGGATGCCGGGCGAGCAGGGCATCCAAGGCGTGCCGGGCGAGGTGACGAATGCGGACCTGGGGAATGCCATCAATGGCGTGCTGGCGCAGACTTCGAACGGCTCGAATGGCGTGGCCTTGCTCGGCATGACGGTGAGCGACCCGCCGACGCAGGCGGAGGTGCAGGCGGTGGCCAACAAGCTCGACGAGCTGATCGCGGCGCTGCGGCGGTAGTGGCGGCCGGACCGTCAGGCGGTCAGACAGTTAAACCGTCCTACCGCCTACCATCCGACGGGAGACTTGTTTTGAAAATTTGGCATTCGTGCCAGTTGCCATGGGCGGGCGTTTCCGCATATCAATGCCGCGCCGCTTGCCGCCAACGCAGGCGGATGACAGCGCGGACCCCTCCGGTTTTCGGCGCGTCTGTCAGCAGTTGTTGGAAGAATCTCCATTTTGAAAACCACACGTGAATAGCTGCTGCTCGTTGTTTCGTTCCTCGATTGGGAAAAAGTTCATGGTCGCCCTGACCGGCGTGGTGCTGGTGCTCTTCGTCGTCGGGCATCTCATCGGGAACCTCCAGTTCTTCGCCGGCCCGCAGGTCATCAATGAATACGGGACGAAGCTGCGGCATCTGCCTTTCGGCGGGCTGTGGATCGTGCGGATCGGGCTGCTGGCGGCGGTGCTGCTGCACATCGTGACGACCATCCTGCTTGTGAAGGAAAACCGGGCGGCGAAGGGGAAGGGGTATGAGTTCAAGGCGAACGTGCAGGCGAAGATCGCGACGCGGCTCATGGCCCTGAGCGGCATCCTCCTGCTGGGCTACATCGTGTTTCACCTGCTGCATTTCACCACGCACACCGTCAACCCGGCGTACGCGAACTGGAAGGACGGCGAGGATCACGACGTGTACCGGATGATTGTCGCGGGGTTCAGCAACATCGGGATCTCGATTTTCTACATCGTCGCGATGGTGCTGCTCGCGATGCACCTGAGCCACGGCGCGGCGAGCCTTTTCCAGACGCTCGGGCTGCGGACGAAACGGCTGGCGTGTTGTCTCGGGCTTTGCGCGCAGGTTTTCGCGTGGGTCATCTGCGCGGGCTACGTGAGCATCCCGGTGGCGGTGATGGCGGGCTTTTACGACAAGGCCCACATCGCCGGAAAGGGGGGCAAATAATATGATCGGCAGAATTGACGCAAAGGTCCCGTCCGGGCCCGCTCGATGGAAAGTGGGAGCAGCACAAGTTCGAATCGAAGCTCATCAACCCGTCCAACAAGCGGAAGTATTCCGTGCTCGTGGTCGGCAGCGGTCTCGCCGGAGCGAGCGCCGCGGCGACGCTCGCGGAGCTGGGCTACCAGGTGAAATGTTTCTGCTATCAGGACTCGCCGCGGCGCGCGCACAGCATCGCGGCGCAGGGCGGCATCAACGGCGCGAAGAACTACCAGGGCGACGGCGACTCGGTGCACCGGCTCTTTTACGACACGGTGAAGGGCGGCGACTTCCGTTCGCGCGAGGCGAACGTCCACCGGCTCGCCGAGGTGTCGGTGAACATCATCGACCAGTGCGTCGCGCTCGGCGTCCCTTTTGCCCGCGAATACGGCGGGCTGCTCGCCAACCGCAGCTTTGGCGGCACGCAGGTGTCGCGCACTTTCTACGCGCGCGGCCAGACGGGCCAGCAGCTCCTGCTCGGTGCGTATTCGTCGCTGAACCGCATGATCGGCGCGGGCGCCGTGCAGATGTTCCCGCGCACGGAGATGCTCGAGCTCGTGATCGTGGACGGCCACGCGAAGGGCATCGTCGTCCGCGACATGGTGACGGGGGAAATCTCCTCGCACTCGGCGGACGCCGTCGTGCTGGCGACGGGCGGCTACGGCAACGTCTTTTACCTCTCGACGAACGCGAAGGGCTGCAACGTCACCGCCGCGTATCGCGCCTACAAGAAGGGCGCGCTGTTTTCCAATCCGTGCTTCACGCAGATCCACCCGACGTGCATCCCGGTCGCCGGCAGCTTCCAGAGCAAGCTGACGCTCATGTCCGAGTCGCTCCGCAACGACGGCCGCTGCTGGGCGCCGAAGAAAAAGGGCGACACGCGCAAGCCGGACGACATCCCCGAGGCCGAGCGCGATTACTATCTCGAGCGCATGTATCCCGCGTTCGGAAACCTCGCGCCGCGCGACATCGCCTCGCGCGCCGCGAAGATGCAGTGCGACGACGGGCGCGGCGTCGGCCCCGGCGGCTTCGGCGTGTATCTCGATTTCCGCGACGCCATCCTGCGCTACGGCCGAGGGACCGTGGGCGGTGCGAACATCTCCGAGACCGAGGCGCGCGCGCGCGGCAAGGACAAGGTGCAGGCGCTCTACGGGAACCTCTTCGACATGTATCACCAGATCACCGCGGAGAGCGGCTACGAGCAGCCGATGCGCGTGTATCCGGCGGTGCATTACACGATGGGCGGCCTGTGGGTGGACTACAACCTGATGTCCAACGTCGCCCGGACTCTTCGTGCTCGGTGAGGCAAACTTCAGCGACCACGGCGCGAACCGCCTCGGCGCGAGCGCGCTCATGCAGGGGCTCGCGGACGGCTACTTCATTTTGCCCGCGACCATCGGCAACTACCTCGCGACCGTCGCGCCCGATCAGCGGCCAAAGACGGACCACGCGGAATTCCGCGCCGCGGAGGAGGCCACGAAGGCCACCACGCAGCGGATGCTCGCCATCAAGGGCAAGCGGACCGTGGACGATTTCCACCGCGAGCTTGGCCTTCTGATGTGGGACCTGTGCGGCATGGCGCGCACGGAAAAATCCCTCAAGCGCGCCCTCGCCCGCATCCCCACGCTGCGCGCGGAGTTTTGGGAAAATGTGAACGTCCCCGGCAAGCGCCGACTCGCTGAACGTCGCGCTCGAAAAGGCCGGCCGCGTCGCCGACTTCCTCGAATTCGGCGAACTCATGTGCCTCGACGCGCTCGAACGCCGCGAGAGCTGCGGCGGGCATTTCCGCGAGGAATTCCAGTACACGGAAAAGGATCCCGAGGTGCAGAGCGGCAAGGTCTGCGCCGGCGATGTGCGCCGCGACGACGAGAATTTCTGCCACGTCGCCTGCTGGGAATACGCGGGCGGCAAAGCACAGCCGCTGCGCCACACCGAGCCGCTCATCTACGAAGTCGCGAAGCCCGCCGTGCGCAGCTACCGCTAATTTTTACCTAGACCGCGCAATGAACCTGAAACTCAAAGTCTGGCGCCAGAAGAACAGCAAGAGCGAAGGCCGGCTCGTGGACATCGCCGCGAACGGCATTCCGCCCGAGGCCTCATTCCTCGAGATGCTCGACATCGTGAACGACGAACTCACGCGCAAGGGCGACGAGCCGATCGCATTCGACCACGACTGCCGCGAAGGCATCTGCGGCACCTGCTCGCTGACCATCGACGGCATCCCGCACGGCCCGAGCGAGACGACGACCTGCCAGCTCTACATGCGGAAGTTCAAGGACGGGGACACGATTTACATCGAGCCGTTCCGCGCGAAGCCGTTTCCGGTCATCCGCGACCTCTGCGTGGACCGCGCATCATTCGACCGCATCCAGCAGGCCGGCGGCTTCATCACCGCGCGCGCCGGCAGCGCGCCGGATGGCAACACGATCCTCGTGCCGAAACAGAACGCCGACCTCGCCATGGAGGCCGCCGCGTGCATCGGCTGCGGCGCATGCGTCGGCGCGTGCCCGAACGGCAGCGCGATGCTTTTCGTCGGCGCAAAAGTCACGCACCTCGCCGAGCTGCCGCAAGGCCAGCCCGAGCGGAAGCGCCGCGTGCTCGCGATGGTCGCGCAGATGGACAAGGAAGGCTTCGGCAACTGCTCGAACTACTACGAGTGCGAAGCCGTCTGCCCCGCGGAAATCCCCGCGACCGTCATCGCGAAGCTCAACCGCGAATACGCCGTCGCCGGGGCGAAGGAAACCGTCGGCGTCGAGTAGGTGCGGTATTTTCGGGAATTCGCTCCGATGGGTTGACAGGGGAGGGTTGCCCGCTAAGCTGCGCGCTCTTTTTGACAACACTTTCCAACCATGAAACGCACCTATCAGGCATCCAAGCGCACTCGCAAACAGCAATTCGGCTTCCGCAAACGGATGACCACGAAGAATGGCCGCGCCATTCTCGCCCGTCGCCGGCAGCGTGGCCGCAAGCGTCTCATGCCGAAGGGCGTCGAGGTGCATTTCGCGCGTCACACCGAAGCCTGATTTTCCATCCAGTGCCCGATGACGCCACGACCGGGGGACCGGGCGGGCGGAAGCCGCGCCTGAGATTCCCGAAGGCAGCCCGGCTCAAGGAGTCGGCGGAATTTGCGCGGGTGCGGACGGAGGGCAAGCCGGTGCACGGCAAGATGCTCGTGCTCGGCGTGCTGAAGGGCTGCGGCGAGGCGGATGGGCGCGTGGGCATCGTGACGAGCAAACGCGTCGGCGGTGCGGTGGTCCGCAACCGTGTGCGGCGCAGGCTGCGCGAGGTTTTCCGTGCGATGCGGCCACGGCTGATCCCCGGGCTGTGGCTGGTCGTGGTGGCGAAATCGCCCGCGGCCAAGGCGACCTTCGCGGCGCTGACCGAGGAATGTTCGCAATTGGCGCGGCGCGGCGCGATCCTGCGCGAAATCGCGCCATGAAGACATTCATCCGCCTGCTCCTGCGGCTCTACAAGCTGACGGTGTCGCCGATGCTGCACTGGATCGCGGGGCCTGGCGCGGGCTGCCGCTTTGAGCCGAGCTGCTCGGAGTATTTTGCCGAGGCGGTGGAGAAGCATGGTTTTTTCCGCGGTGCGCGCCTCGGCGCGGTGCGCATCTGCCGCTGCAATCCGTGGTGCGCACCGGGCTTTGACCCTGTCCCCCCGGTGCAGACCGCCACGAACGAATCGCCGAAAATTTCAAGCTGACCTATGGACCGAAAAACACTTATCACCCTCCTCATCACCGCCGGGCTCATGCTCGGGTGGCATTTCGGCTACTACGCCCCACGCGCGGAGAAAAACCGGAAGGCCTACGAGGAGGCAAAGAGGGCGGACGCGTTGAAAAGGCTGAACGAGCCCGCGCCGGCTTCCGTCGCGTCGGCGACGGCGACGGCCACGCAGACCGTACCGGCAGCAGTCGCGACGCCCGTGCCGGCGCCCGCCTCGGATCCGGAGGAGCGCAAGGTGGTCTCGAGCGTTCCGGGGACGGTGTCGTATGAATTCACCACGCAGGGCGGGGGAATCATCCGCGGGACGCTGCAGGAACACTACAAGGACAAGACGACGGGCACGCAGGTGATCATCAACGAATTCGGTGCCATCCCGATCGGCGCGATGACGGAGGATCCGGACAATGAGGCGCTGCAGAAGCTCCCGTGGAAGATGACCGTGAACGACACCGAACGCATGGTCACCTTCGAGCGGACCGACGAGGCGCGGCGCATCAGGATGAAGAAGACGTTCGTGCTCCCGCGCGACAGGAGCCTGAGCGCGGAATACGTCGTGGGACTCGACGTGACGTACACGAATGTCGGCGAGCAGGCGATGATGGTGCCGCCGCTCTTCGTGCACGCGGGCAGCGCCGCGCCGGTGAACATCGCCGAGACGCGGCAGTACCAGGGCTTCGACTGGTGGCGCGACGGGACGAACAATTTCCAGAGCGTGGACTGGTTTTCCGCCGGCGGCATCCTCGCATGGAGCCACCCGGAGCGGCCGGTCTTCCGGCAGAACAGCGATCTCATCCGCTGGGCCGCGGTGACGAACCAGTACTTCACCACGATGGTGACCATCCTCGGATACGGCGATGGGAACGCGCAGGACATGCTGAAGAATCTCGGCATCGCCGTGTGGGCGAAGCGCGCGGACATTTCGCCCGACACGTGGCGGCAAGCCGGGCACACGCTGGATAATTCCAAGCAGCCGATCCAAAAGGTGGACGGCGCGCTCGCGATGCCGGGCTTTGCGCTGAACCCCGGCGACTCCGCCACGAAGCACCTGCGCATCTACGCCGGGCCGCGTGAATACCGCCGCCTGCGCCTGCTCAACGACAAGGAGAAGGACGTGCTCGACTACGGCAGCTTCCTCGGCCTGCCGACCGGACCTTTCAGCCGGCTGCTGCTGAACTCGATGAACGGCCTCTACGCGTGGACCGGCAACTACGCAATCGCCATCATCCTGCTCACCATCTGCGTGAAGGGCCTGCTCTGGCCGCTGCAAAACAAGGCGAACAAGAACATGAAGAAGATGTCCGCCCTCCAGCCGGAGATGAAGCGGCTCCAGGAGAAGTACAAGGAAGAGCCGGCGAAATTCCAGCAGGAGATGGGCAAGATGTGGAAGAAGGCCGGCGTGAATCCGCTCAGCGGCTGCTGGCCCATCTTCATCCAGATCCCGATCTTCATCGGCTTTTACAACATGCTCGGAAAGGCGGTCGAACTCCGCCATCACGGCTTCTGGTGGGTGAAGGATCTCTCGCAGCCCGACACCATCGCGCACATCGCGGGCTTTCCGCTCAATCCGCTCCCGCTCCTCATGGCCCTCACGATGCTTTGGCAAATGAAGCTCTCGCCCCAGAGCGGCGATGCGGCCCAGCGGCGCCTGTTCATGTTCATGCCGCTGATCTTCATCTTCATGTGCTACAACTTCGCATCCGCGCTCGCGCTCTACTGGACGATCCAAAACTTGATTTCGATCGTGCAGTTGCAGATTAATAAGCGCCAGGCCGCCGCGCAGCTCGTGCCGACCTCCGCGTAAACCCTCTCGACCCCAAAACGACCGTAGCCATGAATGCGAACCCCAAGGAGTTGCTCGACACGATGCTCGGCCACCTGGATTTCTCATTCGAGATCAAGGAATTCCCCAACGACAAGGGGCTCACCTTGCAGGTCTATTCGCCCGAGCGCGAACGGCTCCTCGGCCGCCGCGGCGAACTGCTCGAGGACATCCAGTTCCTCCTGAACCGCATGCTCCAATCGCAGGACAAGGACTCACCGCGCGTGGTCGTGGACATCGAGCACTGGCGCGAAATGCAGGACGACACGCTCGTCCAGCGCATCCGCCAGATCGCCGACGTCGTGCGCACCAGCGGCCGCCCCTACCAGCTCGAGCCGATGAACAGCTACCAGCGCCGCGTCATCCACAACGCCTTCAAGGACGACCCCGATGTGATGACATGGAGCCCGCAGGACGACGCCCGCATCAAGCGCATCACGCTGAAGCGGCGGACGCCGTAAGCGCAGTTTGCATTTGCGCCATCCGTCGCGCCCGGTAGTTTCCCGCCCTCAATTTTTCGCGCCCACGCGCACACTGGCCGATGGTGTAAAGGTAGCACAGGGGACTTTGACTCCCCTAGTCTAGGTTCGAATCCTAGTCGGCCAATTCTCCTGCAGAAACGCGTACGCTATGCGTCGTGCGACTTTAGGCTGTGGCGGCGGGATTCGGGTCGGCGGGTGATTTTCGGAAGAGGAGGGCGGCGGAGGCGACGAGGTAGCCGCAGGCGCATATCACGAGCGTGGCGCGCATCCCGAAGAGGCGGTCGAGGCCGCTGGTCATGAGGCCGGAGAATGGGATGACAGCGACGAAGCTGAACGCCGCGACGGCGGAGACGCGGCCCCTCAACGCGTCGGGCGCGCGTTCCTGCACGATCTGGTTGGCGATGCCGTAGAGGAAATTGAGGCCGAGGGTGAGCAGGAGGATGCCGGCGGCGGCGGGCGCGAAGCCGGGCGCGACGGCGAGGAGGAGCATCGAGAGCACGCTGAGCAGCGCGCCGAAGCGCACGAAGAGATCGCGCCGTGAATGGGGCAGCATGATGAGCGAGACCGATGCGGTGAGCGCGCCCACGCCGGCGAGCGCCATGAGCCAGCCGACCTGGCCGGACGTGAGCCCGAGCGTGCGCTTGCCGTACCACGTGAGCATCACGATGACGAAGGGCGAGCAGAAGAGGGCGTTCGCCGTGCAGATGAGCACCATGCGGAAGGTCGGCGCGTCGGAGCGCACGTGCCGCCAGCCGTCCATGAATCCCGTGCGGCGGAGCTTTTCCTCCGCTTCCGTCCCGCGGGGACGCGGCGGAATGGTGAAAAGGATGATGAGGGGGCAGATGAAGCTGACGGCATTCGCGTAAAACGCCGACGCGAGGCCGTAGTGCGCGACCGCGAGGCCCGCGAGTGCGGGGCCGATGATCCGCGCGGTGTGGAAAACGGAGCGGTCGAGCGCGAAGGCGCGCGCGATCCTTTCCCTCGGGACGAGCTCCGGAATCAACGCGGAATACGCCGGACCCTCGAAGGCGTGCGTGACGCCCATGATGAAGCCGATGCTCACGAGGTGCCACAGCAGCAGCGTGCTGGTCTGCACTTTCCAGCCGACGAAGATGGCGAGCAGCGCCTGGATCAAAATCACGGTGATGAGAATGCGCCGACGGTCGTGGCGATCCGCGGCATTCCCGGCCCACGGGCCGAAGAGCGGGATGACCATGAGCGTGGCGAAGCTGACGAGCGCCTGCGCGGTGGAAGTGGTCGCCTGGCTCTCGACCACGAGCTGCTGCGCCTGCATCTGCATCCACGCGCCGACCATCGAGACGAACTCGGCGATCATGAATCGCGCGAAGACTCGCGGGTGCGGAGCGGGGGGCGATGTGGGTGCGGGCGTGGACACGTGAGCCGGGCAGCAAACCGTCCCGCGAATGGCGAGGCAAGCGCCGCCCGCGCAGGGTTCGGCGAGGGCCGTCCGTTACGTCGGTCTTACTCCGGCTTCTTCGCGCCGGCGAGTTTCTCGATCGTCGCAATGGCTCCGCTGCGGTCCACGCCGAGGCCCGCCTGCTGGTGCTTGATCACGCCTTTTTCGTCGAGAATGGTGACGAGCACCGAGTGGCCGAATTGCGTCTTCGAGCCGGGCGCGTAGGCGAATCCCAGCTTCTCCGCCAGTTGCTTCACGGCGTCCTCATCGCCCCTCGCGAGAATCCAGCGTTCATCCGCGAGCAGGTACTTTTTGCGAAACTCCTTGAGCGTGGCCGGCGTGTCGCGTTCGGAATCGATGCTCACGAGGACGAACTGCGCGTTTCCCGCTGCCTTGGGAGTCAGCGGGGTCTGGAGTGACTTGATGTCGCGGACCAGGACCGGGCACGAATGGTCGCAGTGGGTGAAAAAGAGGCCGAGCACCACGGGCTTTCCGCGAAGGCTGTCGAGCTGGAACTCCTTTCCGGTGTCGGTCGTCCAGGTGGATGTCACCTGATAGATGGATTTCTCGGAATATTTTCCGGGAGGCGGAGCGCCTTCATCTGCGGTTTTTTTGTCGGCGGCGATGAGGCTGGTTGCCGCCAGTCCGAACGTGAGGGCGAGCAGGAGGGATTTCATGCCGAAATGTCCCGCAATCCCGCGATGCCGACAAGGGCGCAATTGCCGGATGCTCTCCGTCGGTTGGCGCGAGCGCTCCGCCTTGCCACGCACGTCCGCGCGCGCTTTCCTCGCGGGCATGACGCACCAGACCATCATCGCACCCTCGGTTCTCGCGGCGGATTGGGGCCGCCTGCACGAGCAAATCCGGCAGGTCGAGGCCGCGGGGGCGGACTGGCTGCACCTTGACGTGATGGACGGCCACCTTGTGGAGAACATCTCGTTCGGCCCGGCATTCTGCGAGTCGGTCGCGAAGGTCGCGAAAGTGCCGCTCGACGTGCATCTCATGATCACGCGGCCCGACACGTTCTGGCCGCGCTTTGCGAAGCTGGCGAAGAACATCACCATCCACGCGGAGTCGGACTGCGATGTCGCCGCGACGCTCCGCGCGATCCGTGGGGCGGGCATCCAGTGCGGCATCACGCTGAAGCCGGGCACGAAGTTTTCCAAGCTGGAGCCCTTCCTCGGTGATGTGGACCTCGTGCTGGTCATGACGGTGGAGCCGGGATACGGCGGCCAGCCGTTCATCCCGGAAATGATGGAAAAGGTGCGCGCTGCGCGAGCGATTCGCAGGGAGCGGGGTCTCGCGTATCGCATCGAGGTGGATGGCGGCATCAACACGACCACCGCAAGGACGAGCATCGAGGCCGGGGCCGACACGCTGGTCGCCGGGACGAGCGTGTTCGCCGCGCAAGACATGGCGGCTGCGATCCGGGCGATCCGGGGAGCCGCGTAAGCGCGGGGTTCCGGAACCGGGGCCCGCCTTTTCCTGCCGGGCCCGGAGGGATGCCGCGAGCGGGCGGGCTGTCGCGAAGTGGGTGCCGGAGTTGTCTGAGGTCGCGGAAATTTCCGCCGATCCGAAGGGTCGTACATTCCGGTGGCACGGATCGTGATTCAGCGTACTGGCAACCCCGCATTTTTTCCATGACCCGCATTATTTCCGAGGCTCCCACCGCATCGCGGATTCTGGAGCGCCGTCCAGCCACCGAAAGCACCTCGCACCATCCTGCTGCCGCACGGCGATTCCGGTGGCGTGGTGTCTTGTCTGCCGCCGCCATCGCGCTGGCGTCGTTGTCCCCGCTGGTGCCGGATGCGCGCGCCGTCTCGCTGAACACGCAGGAGCAGGAACTCGCGAGGTTTCTCTCGGAGGATCGCGGCCAGCAGCGCGACCGGGGACGGATGATGTTGGACCCGATCCTGACTGCCGTCGCGCGGTCACGCGCAGCCGACATGGCGAGGCGGCATTACTTTTCCCACACGAACCCCGATGGGTACGGCCCGAATTTCCTCGCCCGGTCCGCGGGTTACGAACTCCCCTCGTTTTGGAGCAATTCGCGCTCGGGGAATTTCATCGAGTCCATCAGCGCCGGGCAGCCGACTGCAGCCGCGGCATGGGATACCTGGATGCATTCGGCATCCCATCGCACGCACCTGCTCGCTCGGAGTTCCTTTTACCGCGACCAGACGAACTTTGGCGTCGGCGTGTATTCCGACCCCTCGAGCCCCTACCGGCATTACTGGGTGGTCATCACTGCACCTCCTTCACCGTCCGTGATGTTTACGAGGCGCGACACGCCGGGGACGCTGCGGGTCTCCGCTGCAGTCTCGGTACCGGTTGGCAGTTCCACCCGGGAGACGAAGGCCGCACCGCGCGTCAAGGTCGCTCGGCCGCCGGTCTCCCGTGGGAAGCTCTGGAACTGGATCGGGCCGATCTTCGCACCACGCCCGGTGCTCATCGGCGCGGGCGCGTAGTGGCTCAGCGCTGCCAGCGGCGCGCCTTCAGTTCAAAGCGCGGGAGCGTCCCGCCCGCGACCCGCGTGACCGGGATGCGCAGTGAAAACGCCTCGCCGAGCGCCGTCTCCACGCGGTCGGCCGCGCGGTCGTCGTCGGATTCCACCTCGATCGCGAGTTCCGCCATTTCGCCCGTGCGCCGCACGTGCACGCGGTACTCCGTGACCGCGCCGATGCCGCACACGACCGCATCCACCGCGCTCGGGAAAATGTTCACGCCGCGCACCACGAGCATGTCGTCGGTGCGCCCGAGGATTCCGCCTTCCAGCGCAAAGCCTTCGCCCGCGCGCCGGCGGACGAAATCTCCGGTGCGGTAGCGGAGCAGGGGATTGGACGTCCGCCCGAGCGGCGTGAGGACGAGTTCGCCGAGTTCGCCGCGCCCCACGGGTGCGCCGGTTTTCGGATCCACGACTTCGCAAAAGTACGACTCCTCGATCGCGTGGAGCGTCCCGTCCTCGCCCGTTCGCTGGAATGCCACGGGGCCGGTCTCCGTCATTCCGTAGTGATCCAGCACCTCGGCGCCGTTCCATGCGGCGGAGATCCGCTCGCGGATCGCCGGCACGCTTCCGCCGGGCTCGCCCGCGACGATGATTCTCCGCACCGCCGAATCCCGCAGGCTCACATCTTCACGCGCCGCGACGTCTGCGAGATGCAACGCGTACGTCGGCGTGCAGAGCAGGACGCCCGCGCCGTGGCGGATGATGCCGCGGATGCGCGCCGCGCTGGAAAGCCCGCCTCCGGGGATGCACAGGCAGCCAAATTTCGCCGCGCCCTCGAACGCAGTCCAGAAGCCGAGGAACGGCCCGAACGAGAATGCGAAGTAAACGCAGTCGCCCGGTGCGACGCCACCTTCGCGATAGATGCGCGCCCAGTTCCCGAGCATCCAGTCCCAGCTCTCCGGTGTGTCGAGGATCGCGAGCGGCTGCGCGGTCGTCCCGCTCGTCTGGCAAAAGCGCGTATAGGCGGCGCGCGGGAAAGTGAGATTCGTGCCGAATGGCGGATGTGCCGCATGGTCGGCGACAAGGTCGGCCTTTGTCGTGAAAGGGACGCGCGCCGTGAAATCCTCCACGCTCGCGATTGCGCCGAGGCCCGCGAGCCGTGAGGCTTGGAAGCGGTTGCCCGCGATCGCAGCGAGCAGCTCTCGGAGCTTCGTGAGCGTGCTCATCGCTGCGCGCCGCGCATCAGTGCTTTGCCGCCTGCACGGTGCCCGGCTTGGGGGGCGCCGGGGCATCAGGTTTGTAAAGCGCGACCATGCTTCCGCCGACGGCGGCGACGAGGATGCCGGCCCAGAACTGCCACTTCACCTCGCCCAGCCCGCCGTGCGGCGGATGGTAGAGCATCGAGACGACCGCATTCACGATCGGCGCGCCGGCGAAGATGATGGACATCACCACCGGGATGTAGGCCGCTTTCGGCTGCGGCGCCGCGCCGAACGCGAGCAGCACGCCGAACGCGCCAATCGCGCCGACGATTCCCGCGATGAGCGACCAGAGTTGCCCCTTCATCGGATACGCGAGGAAGTTCGTGTCGCCGGGCTTGCCGTTGAGCCGCAGCATGATCAGCGGCGCGATCACTGCGACGAGGAAATACGCGAATCCGACGAACAGGAACGCCTTCCATCGGCCGTTCGCCATGTCGGCCATCTCGGTCTGTCCGCGGTGGAGATAGACGCCATAGACGCCCCAGCAGGCGACGGTGAGGAATGCGTAGAGAATCCAGGTCATAGACTTTGTTTGCGGGTTGGACATTGCGTGCTGCGAGTGAGAGGCGCGGAGTGAAAGGTGAAAAGTGAAAAGTGGGAGGCGTCAGGCCTGCCTCTGCAAATCGGCGAGCAGTTCCGCCGGCGCGGGCTGGATGGCTGCGCGGAGCGCCTCGGGAATCTCGACCGCGCCGAGCTTGCCGTTCGCCTTCACCGTCGCGCACACGGCGGTCACGCTCCCGCGGGCGACCTCGGTGCGCTGCCCTTCCTCGTCTTTCCAAAAGCGGAACGCGTAACGGATGCTGCGCGTGCGCACCTCGGCGACGAGGAGCTGGATGTCCACGACCTCCTCGAAGCGCAGCGGCTTGAGGAATTCGCACGCCGTGTTCACGCGCGGCCAGCCGATCGTCGTCCCGGCATCGTGCCCGTGGACCGTGAAGCCGAGCGAGCGGAAGAACGCGTGCTCGGCATTCTCCATCATGCGGAAATAATTCGCGAAATGGACGATGCCCGCCATGTCCGTCTCGGCAAACTCCACGCGATGGGAGAGGGTGAATTCGTAAGGCATCCGTGCGCGCAGGCTGCGCAAGCCCGCAACGCCGCGCAATCCCGGAGTGTTGCCCGTGCGGGACGCGCCGCCCGCGAGGCAGGTGTTGCCGGGCGGCTGCGCTGCCGTCTAGCTAGGGGCATGAAATCCCCCCTGCTTGCGTTGGTGTTGGTTCTCGGTGCCCGTCTTTTTGCGGTGGAGCCGCGGCCTGTGGCGGACTCGCCAAGGTTGATTATGCCCGATGAAAAGAAGCATCTCGTGTTGGATTCGCGCGTGATCGTTTCCTCCAGCAATGCGCGGCTCGCGCCGGGGACGCTGGTGAAGGAAGCGCGCAATCCGCTGCTGCGCGCGGACCAGCCTTGGGAGAATGCGACGAACAACCTTTACCCGAATGTGCTGTGGGATGCTGAGGAGCGCGTCTTCAAGATGTGGTACAAGTGCGTGCTCTCGGACAAGGAGGTGATCGCGAAGATGGACGGGCCGAGCACGGTGCATGATGTCGGCTGGTATCTGCTTTACGCGACGTCGAAGGACGGCGTGGCGTGGGAGCGGCCGGCGCTGGATTTGCACAAGTTCGACGGGCGCGGCGGGAACAACATCGTGGCTCGCGACACGCCGAACGTGGGCGTCTTCAAGGACCCGCACGACGCGGACCCGGCGCGGCGCTACAAGATGGTGTACGACACGGGGCTCGGGAAGCCGCACGTGCGGTTCAGCGCGGATGGCGTGCATTGGGGCGAGCCGGTGGACGTGGTGGGCTTCGGCGCGCAGAACGGCGACACACACAACAACGCGATGTGGGACGGGCGGCTGAAGAAGTATCTGTGGTTCACTAAGCTCTACATCGGCGAGCGCACGGTGGCGCGCTTCGAGAGTGATGATTTCATTCACTGGAAAAACTCGGGCATGGTGCTGCGCTCATCGGTGGAGGAGGGGAAGGCGAGCCAGACATATGCGCTCACGCCTTTCCGCTACGGGAACATCTGGCTCGGCTACGCGATGATCTACAATGTCGGCAAGGGGCGCACGGTGGATTGCGAACTCGCGTGGAGCCCGGACAGCATCACGTGGCGGCGCGTGACGCCCGGCGTGGCGTTCATCCCGCGCGGGCCGAAGGGCAGCTACGACTCGGAATGCATCTACGCGATGTCCGGCCCGGCGATCGCGCAGGGGAATGACATGCTGATCTACTACGGCGGCTCGGATTTCCCGCACACGGGCTGGAAGCGCCATTGCCTGCTCAGTCTCGCGCGGCTGCCGTTGGATCGCTTTGCGGGCTACGAGCCGGTGGAGAAGGGGAAGGCTGCGGTGCTCGAGAGCGGGGCTTTCACCACCGGCGGTGAGCCGCTGCGCGTGAGCGCGGATGCGCAAGGAGGGAGCGTGCGTGTCCGGGCGCTGGATGGCGAGAAAGTGGTCGCTGAGTCGGAGCCGATCACGGCGAACGTGACGGACGCTCCGGTGAACTGGAAGCGCGGCGACTTCGCGGCGACGAAGGGGAAGTCGGTGCGGTTTCGTTTTGAATTGCACCATGCGAAACTCTACGCGCTCGGTGGCGTCACTCTCCGCGACACGAAGCTGCCTGAGGTGGCGAATCCGCTGCGTTCCCGCCCGGCGGCGCCGATTGCGAAGCAGGGCATCACTTTCGACGCTGACGCGCAGGGGTGGAAGGGCGTGGAGGAAATCGAGCATCACGCGGAAGGCGGCGCGAAGGGAGGCTACATCACGGCGAAGCGCGGGAAGGGGCTTGTGCCGTTCGTCCACTCGCCGGTGCTTGCGAAAGACTCGCCGCTCGCCGGAGACTGGTCGCAGATTTTTGGCGGACATGGCGCGACCATCACGGCATCCGTCCGCACGCCGCAGCCGGGCGGCCGCGTGAAGTTCGAGATTTTTGCCGGCGATGTCGCGCAGTGGACATTCCTGGCCGAGCCGCTCGGCGTCGGCTGGACGCAAGCGAGCGCGAAGCTGCGCTATGACTGGACGGATGCGGAGGCGAAGGCAGCCGGATGGGTGCCCGCCGCGACGGCGTTTTCATGGACGGACACGATCACGCACGTCGGGAAAGTGGTAATCATCCGTACGCCGGATGGCGCTGGCGGGCGGATCGATGTGGACGAGGTTTCGGTCGCCGGCAACGAGTAGGCGGGCGCGCGAAAGCGCGTGACGCGGCGTCGGTTTCGCGCTGAACAGGACGGATGAAACCCCTCTGGACCGGCGTATTCCCCGCATGCATCACCCACCTCAAGCGCAACCAGTCGCTCGATCTCGACGCGACGGCGCGGCACTTTGAGGCGCTCATTGCGAGCGGCGTGAGCGGACTCGTCGTGTGCGGTTCGCTCGGGGAAAACCAGACCTTGGAACCCGTGGAGAAGCGCGCGGTGGTGCGCTGCGCGGTGGAGGTGGCTGCCGGACGTGTGCCGGTGCTCAGCGGCGTGGCGGAGTCGTCCACCGCGGTCGCGGTCCATTACGTGCGCGACATGGGGAAGCTCGGCGCGGCCGGCGTGATGCTGATGCCGCCGATGAGCTACAAGGGCGACCCGCGCGAGTCGCTCGCGTATTTCCGCGCCGTGGCGCGCGGCGGCGGTCTGCCGGTGATGATCTACAACAACCCGATCAGCTACGGGAACGACATCACGCCCGCGATGTTCGCGGAGCTGGCGGATGAGCCGGCGTTCGTCGCGCTCAAGGAAAGCTCGGGCGACCCGCGGCGCATCACGGAAATCCACAACGCCATCGGCGGGCGCTACGCGGTATTCACCGGCGTGGACGATCTCATCATGGAGGCGAGCATCGTCGGGATTGATGGCTGGGTTGCGGGCACGGGCGTCGCATTCCCCGCGGAAAATCAGCGGCTTTGGGAGCTCACGCGTGCGGGAAAATGGGACGAGGCGCGGAAATTCTACCGCTGGTTCCAGCCGCTCATGAAGCTCGATACGCACCCGCACTTTGTGCAGTACATCAAGCTGTGCGCGCAGGAGACGGGCCTCGGTTCCGAGTGGGTGCGCGAGCCGCGCCTACCCATCGCCGGCGACGAGCGCAAGCGCGTGCTGAAGATCATCCGCGACGGAATCAAGACGCGCCCGAAGCTGCCGAAGCGGTGAGTGTGCGGATGAAGGCCTGATACGGTCTGCCGGTGGACAACGATAGGATGCCTCGTATCGTGGCGGTGGTTTGAATCCCCGCAGAACCAGAACTCTCATCCTCATCGCGGCGCCTCTTTGTGCCGTAATCGCCGGCTTGCTGCCCGGAGCGTCCGCGCTGGCCCACGGCACGAGTCACGAAATGATCGATGCCGCCACCCGTGCGATCATCGAGAAGCCGGAGGATGCCGCGCTGTATCTGCGGCGCGCATTTCTCCACCTCGAACACGGGGACTGGAATGCCTGCCTGCTCGACGTGGACGAGGCGGAAAAACGGCAGACGCAGGATGTCGGCGCCGGGCTGCTGCGAGGTCGCGCGCTGGCGTCGGGCGGGCGATTTGCGGAGGCGAAGGCGGTGCTCGACACGTTCGTGGCGTCGCATCCGGATAGCGCACCGGCGCTGATGCAGCGGGCGCGGGTGCTCGGCGCGCTGGACGAGAAGGCGGAGGCGGCCGATGAATTTTTGCGCGCGATGTCGCACGTCGCGCAACCGGAGCCCGATCACGTGTTTGAACTGGTCGCCTTCCTCCGCGCCGCCGGTCGAGAAGTGGACGCGCTGGCTGCAATTGACGAGGCGCTGGCCCGGATGCGCGGTCTCCAGTCGCTGGTGGACCGCGCCGTGGAGATCGAGATGAAACTCGGGCGCCACGATGCGGCGCTCCACCGGATGGATGAGGTGATTCAGGGAGCACGCATCAAGGAACCTTTGCTGGCGAAACGCGCGTCGCTGCTGGCCCGGGCGGGGAGGACCCGGGACTGCATCGCCGGGTGGAAGGCGCTTCAGGAGCGGATCCTCGCGATGCCGCCGCTGGAGCGCGGTTCGCACGCGATGTCGCGATTGCTCGAACAGGCGCGATTCGCACTGGAGTCGCTCGCCAGCCTTTCTCCCCGATGAAGCACCACATCCGTCTCCTTGTCGTGGTCCTTCTCGCGCTGCTGGCGCAAGGCGCAGTCGCGCAGGTCAGTTTCAACGGAAGCTACATTCAGGACTTCGATGCCATGGGCACGACCGGCACCGCGCCGCCTGCGGGATGGTCCTTCTTCGGAGCGCTCGGCGGCAGCAACGGGACGTGGACGAATGCCACGGGAATCCCCGCCGGCAGCGTGGGCGGCGGCACGCTGAACAACGCATTGGCCGCGACGACGTCATTTGCCGCCAGCAGCAACACCGCTGGATTCAACTACGCGCTCCCCGCATCCACTGGCGATCGTGCCATCGGAACGTCGCCCACTTCCGGGCAGGGTCTCGTGTGGCAGCTGGCCCTCACGAACGGCACCGGCTCCGCAATCAACGCGGTCCGCATCCGTTACGACATCCGTCGCTTCACCGCGCCCGCGGCGAATCAACTCCCCGGCTACTGGCTTTTCTACAGCGCGGATGGCGGCACGACATGGCAGAATGTCGCCGCGCTCAATCCGACCCTCACCGGTCCCGCAGGCGTGATCGTCCCGGGCACCACGGGTGTGACGACAGTGCCGGCGACCGCGGTCTCGCTTGCGGGTTCCTGGGGCGCGGGCACGCAATTGCTCCTGCGCTGGGTCGATGACAATGCCACCGAGACTTCCCCCGACCAGATCCTCGGTCTCGATAATGTGGTCATCGATCTTCCAATCGGGCAGCCACCGACGGCCGCGATCACGTCGCCCGCGGACGGGTCGGCGTATGCCGCCGGCTCGACGATCCATTTCGCCGCCGCGGCATCGGACACGGATGGCAGCATCGCCAAGGTCGAGTTTTTCGAAGGCGCCACCAAACTCGGCGAGGATGCGACTGCGCCCTACGAATTCGCGTGGACGGGCGTCGCGGCAGGCAGCTACGGGATCACCGCACGTGCCACGGATAATTCCGGCAACACCACTTCCTCGGCACCGATCGCCGTGACGGTGAGTGCCGGCCCGGGCGGGACGCTCACGCGCGGGCCGTATTTGCAAAAGGCAGCGCCGGACCGGATGACGATCCGCTGGCGGAGCAGCCAGGCAGTGGCGGGGCGGGTGAGCTACGGGACGAGCGCGGGGAGTCTCACGTTCACGATGGATGAGTCCGGCGCAACGACCGAGCATGTCGTGGAACTGGCCGGTCTCTCCGCGGGCACGACCTACTACTACAGCGTCGGCTCCGCGTCGGACACACTCGCGAGTGGTGTGGATCATGTCTTCACCACGCCGCCCGTCGCGGGCTCTGCGGTGAGCACGCGTGTTTGGGTGCTCGGCGATGCCGGCACCGCGACGGCCAACCAGACCGCCGTGCGCGACGCATTTTACACGTGGACCGGCGCGCGGACGCCGAGCCTCGTGCTGCAACTCGGCGACAACGCCTACAACACCGGCACTGACGCGGAATTCCAGGCCGCCGTCTTCAACATGTACGGGACGATGCTCCGCAAGACGCCGTTCTGGTCGTGCCTCGGCAATCACGAGACCGCGCAGTCCAACGGCGTTCGTGGACACGTATCCGTATTTCGACATCTACACCTTTCCGACGGCGGGCGAATGCGGCGGCGTGGCGTCGGGCACGGAGCACTACTACTCGTTCGATTACGGGAACATTCACTTCATCAGCCTCGACTCGATGACGGCGAGCCGCTCGCCGGCGGGCGCGATGGCGACGTGGCTTCAGAACGATCTTCAGAGCACCACTGCGACGTGGATCGTGTGCTTCTTCCACCACCCGCCTTATACGAAAGGCTCGCACGATTCCGACAGCGTGGCCGACAGCGGCGGAGCGATGGCCGAGATGCGGCAGAACATCCTGCCCATCCTCGAGGCCGGTGGCGTGGACCTCGTGCTGAGCGGCCACAGCCATTGCTACGAGCGCTCGTATCTGCTCGATGGGCACTACGGCATCTCCACCACGCTCACGGCTGCGATGAAGAAGAACGCCGGCGACGGGCGCCCGGTGGAAACGGCGCCTATATCAAGCCGCTCACCGGGCCGCGCGATCACTTCGGCGCTGTGTACTCGGTCGCGGGTTCGGCGGGGCAAGCCACCGGCGGCTCGCTGAATCACCCGGCGCATTTCATTTCGCTGAACAACCTCGGCTCGCTCGTGCTCGACGTGAATGGCACGACGCTCACGGGCACGTTCGTGCGGGAAAATGTGACGGTGCCGGACACGTTCACCATCATCAAGCAGGGCGCCGCCGACAGCGACGGCGACGGCGTGGCGGATGCATTCGAGACTGCGAATGGGATGAACCGTTTCGATCCCGCCGATGCGGTGCTGGATGCGGACGGCGACGGGAACACGGCGCTCGCCGAGTACCTCTTCGGTCTGAATCCGCACGTGTCGGATCGCTACGGCTGGGCTGCGACGCGCAACCAGACGACTGGGTTTCATGAGGTCACTTTCCCCACGCTGCCGCAGCGCGTGTACCAGGTTTTGTGGAGCGACGATTTGCTCTCTTGGCATCCCGGCTCCGCAGAAGTTTCCGGCGACGGCACGACGAAGCTGTGGATCGACGACGGCACGGTCACCGGCTCCTTGCCGAGTGCGGCGCCGCGGCGCTTCTACCGCGTGCAGGTCAAGAACGGCCCGTAAGCTGCGCGCCACCCGTGTGCGGCGGGGAAGTACCGGGATGCGTGACAAAGTGCGTGTCGGCGCGGGCCGATGTGCGATAGGAAGTGCGGCTCAATCCTCACCAACCATGGGCAAAGAATTCAGCATCACCCCTCGCGACGTGCCGCACGTCGAGACGAAGTATCGCCGCATCGCCACGCCGATTCCGCATCCGGATTCGGTCGCGACGCTGGAGAAACTGCGCGACGTTCGAGCCGCAGTCCATGCGCGGGCAGCCGCCGATCGTGTGGGATCGCGCGGAGGACATTTCCATTTTCGACAAGCACGGCAACCGCTGGCTCGACTGGTCGAGCGGCGTGCTCGTGACGAATGCGGGCCACGGCGCGCCGGAGGTGAAGCAGGCGATCCTCGACCAGGTGAACAGCGGGCTGCTGCACAACTATGTTTTCCCGAGCGAGGAGCGCGCGGAACTCGCGGAGTTTCTCGCCGGGCTCGCGCCGGAGGGGCTGCGGAAAGTCTTCCTGCTCACGACGGGATCGGAGGCGACGGAGTGCGCGATCAAGCTCAGCCGCGCGCACGGCATCAAGGTCGGCGGGAACAAGAAGATCGGCATCATCGGCTGGGAGCGCGGCTTTCACGGGCGCACGCTCGGCTCGCAGCAGGCGGGCGGCATGGCGGGGCAGAAGAATTGGATCGTGAACGAAGACCCGGCGATCATCACCGCGCCGTTTCCCGACGGCTACTGGCAGACGGACACGAGCTTCGAGGCGTTTTTGAAAGCGGTCGCCGCGCGCGGGATGAAGCCGGAGAATGTCGCGGGCGTGATCATGGAGACGTATCAGGGCGTCGGGCCGGACTTCGCGCCGGTGGAGTTTGTGAAGCAGCTGCGCGCGTGGTGCGACGAGCACCAGATCGTGCTCACCTTCGACGAGGTGCAGGCGGGCTTCGGGCGCACGGGGAAATTCTGGGCGTTCGAGCACTACGGCGTGTCGCCGGATGTGATCTGCTGCGGCAAGGGCATCAGCAGTTCGCTGCCGCTCTCCGCGGTGATCGGGCGCGAATCCATCATGGATCAATTCGGCCCCGGCTCGATGACGAGCACGCACACGGGCAATCCGGTGTGCTGTCGCCGCCGCGCTCGCGAGCGTGCGGAAAATCATCCGCGAAAAACTGACGGAGAACGCCGCCGCGCTGGAGCCGGTGCTGCTCGCGGGCTTGAAGAAGATCCAGGCGAAGCATCCGCAGGTGATCGGCCACGTGACCGCGCGCGGCCTCGTCGCGGGCATGCAGACGCGTGAAGCCCGGCACGAAGGAGCCCGACCACGATCTCGCGCACGCGATCATCGAGCGCTGCATGTGGAAGGGGCTGCTGCTCTTCGCGCCCGTGGGCGCGTGGGGGCAGACGGTGAAGATCGCGCCGCCGCTCACCATTCCGCGCGACGCGCTGGAGGAAGGCATCGCCGTGCTCGCGGAGGCGACGGACGAGGCGGTGGGGTGACCATAGAGCATACGCCGGCAGATTTTAAAACGCAGAGACGCAGAGACGCGGAGAAAACAAGGAAGTCGCGCAGACGGGAAACTCAGAGACCGCTCCGCGTTTCTGCCTGTTTCCTCCGCGTCTCTGCGCCTGTGCGCCAAAAAGAGTTTCCGTACGCACTCAAAGAAACAGTGCGCTTCAAAATTGACGCTCTGCAGTTGCGCGCCGACCCAACCCGGCAACGCCGCCGAATTTCCCAACCCCGAAGAACTCCACCCCATGAACCCCACGCAAAATCCCCAGCGCTTCACACGCCGCCATTTCCTCCAGACCACCGCAGCCGCGAGTGCGGTGCTCGGCTTTCCCGCGATCCTGCGTGCCGCTTCGCCGAACAGTAAGCTCAACATCGCCATCATCGGCTGCGGCGGGCGCGGCGGCGGCGAACATGGCGGGCGATGCTCGAGCGAGAACATCGTCGCGCTGTGCGACGTGAACGAGAAGAACCTCGAACGCCGCCGCGCTGAAGGCGCCGGACGCGAAAAAGTTCCGCGACTTCCGCAAGCTGTACGACGAGCTGAAGGACTCCGAGTTCGACGCCGTCGTCGTCAGCACGACCGAGCACACGCACGCCTTTGCCACGCTGCCGGCGCTGCGGCGGAAAAAGCACGTCTATTGCGAGAAGCCGCTGACGCGCGACGTGCACGAGGCGCGCATCATCACCGAGGCCGCGAAGGCCGCGGGCGTCGCCACGCAGATGGGCACGCAGATCCACGCGAGCGAACAACTACCGCCGCGTCGTCGAGCTCGTGCAGGGCGGCGCGATCGGCCCGGTGCGCGAAGTGCATGTGTGGGTGGACCGCACGTGGGGCCGGCAGTCGCGCGGAGGACGCGGCGACGTACAAGGACATCGTGACTGTCGCTCGAACGGCCGACCGAGGAGGAGCCCGTGCCGCCGGGGCTCGACTGGGACCTGTGGATCGGCCCCGCGCCGATGCGCCCGTATCAACAGCGTCTATTTCCCCGGGCCGAAGTGGTATCGCTGGTGGGATTTCGGCAACGGCACGATGAGCGACCTCGGCTCGCACTGGAACGATCTGCCGTTCTGGGCGCTGAAGCTCGACGCGCCGCTGACCATCGAGGCGAGCGGCCCGCCGCCGCATCCGGAGATCGCGCCGGCGACGATGAGCGCGACCTACGCGTACGGCGCGCGCGGCGCGATGCCGCCGGTGAAGCTCACGTGGTATCAGGGCCAGATGAAGCCGCCGCAGTGGACGGAAAAGGTGATCCCGCAGTGGGCCGAACGGCGTGCTCTTCGTCGGCGACAAGGGGATGCTGCTCTCCGACTACGGCAAGCACGTGCTGCTGCCGGAGAAGCAGTTCGAGGGCTTCGTGCCGCCCGCCGCAGACGATCCCGCACTCGATCGGCCATCACCCGGAATGGATCCACGCCTGCAAGACCGGCGCGCCGACGACGTGCAACTTCGGCTACAGCGGCCCGCTCACCGAGGCGAACCACCTCGGCAACGTCGCCTATCGCGCCGGCAAAGAAGCTCGAGTGGGACGCCGCCGACGATGCGCTTCCCGAACGCGCCGGACGCCGAGCAATTCCTGCGCCGCGAATATCGCAAGGGCTGGACGCTCGGGTAGTCGACTTCAACGCGCCGCGCCGGGAATCGCGCGGTCGAGGAGATTCTTTGTGATGCGCTGCACGCGTTCGTCCGGGCCGTGCGGGCGGGACCAGTGCGACCATGGGAGCATGTGGCCGGGCGGGTTGCCGAGGCCTTGCGCCCAGAAGATCGTCGCGGCGTTGAAGACGAAGTTGTTCTTCGGGCCGGGGAAAATCGTCGCGGTCTAGTGCGCGGGCGTGGTGCCGCCGCGCCATGCGGTGCCCTCGGCGACGACTTCGAGGCCGGGGATTTTCGCCGGAGCGCCGTGGTGTTCCCAGCCGACGAGGCCGCGGATGCTGTCGCCGTGCTTCATGCCGGTGCCGGCGAAGATCCAGTGGTCGGGTTTCGTGCAGATCCAGTCGCCGCCGCCGTTGAAGGGCACGATGCTGCGCGCGCCGATGATGAGGCTCTCGTCCGGCCCGGCGCGGAAATAGTTTTCCGTGAACACGGCCTTTTCCTTTGCGACCTCGTCGTTGCTGAGCCCCGCGAAATGGCCGGTGCGCTCGATGATGCGGTTCGCCCGGCCGTCGTGTGATGGCGTGAACGGCGACACGCAGAAGACGGAATTTCCCGAGAGCCAGAGCATGTTCACGCCGGATTCGATTGCGCTCTTCGCCGCGTCGTATTGCCGCACGTCCCAGTACTCGTCGTGGCCGATGCTGATGAATGATTTGCAGCGCGTGAGCTGCGAGGCGTCGAGGCAGTCGCTGTTCGAGCAATACGTCACGTCGTAGCCGTGCTGCTCGAGCCAGTAGGCGGCGGGGAACTCGAAGCACAGCCACTCGCCGCTGCCGAGCGACTGCGGGTTGTCGTAGATTTGCGCGTACTTCGCGTAGGGGCGGTCGAAGCTCACCTTCACGTCGCGTGCCTGTGCGCCGCGCGGGTCGGTGTAGAGCGACCAGTTGTCGGGCCATCTGTTGTAGGCCTGCCAGGTGTTGTCGCTGCACTGGAAAAGGATGTCGGCCTTGCGCGTGTCGCGCACGATGAAGACGACGTAGCTCTGCCAATACGGTCTGTCCGTCGCCTCGGGAATCGTCGTGAGCCGCCCGAGATAGACGCCGCTCGGCCAGTCGCCGGGGATCTTCAGCGAAGCGCTCGGCTCCCATTGGCATTCGCGCAGACGCTTCTCGCCGATTTCGGGATCGGGCTGCTTTTTCCCGGCGAATGGCCCGAGCACGGTCATCAGCCGCGCGCCCTTTCCGCCGTAGTAGCCGGTGCGGAAAATCTCGATGGTGAACTGCACCGGCGGGCTCGTGCTCACCATGATGTCGAGCGTCTCGCCCGCGAGGACGGATTGCCGCGAGCAGTAGCCCTCGATGGCCGGCGCGCGGAAGCCGCCGTTCTTGTCGAGCCGCACGCGGGTGAGCTGCCAGTCGTCCGAGCCGGGTTTTGCGTTTTCCTCCGCGATGATGCCGCGATATTCCGCGGCTGCGGAAACGCCCGCCGTCAGCGTGCCGCCGAGCGCGGCGGTGGCGGAGGATTTCAGGAAGCCGCGGCGGGAGATGTCGGATGCGCCGGTCGAAGCGCGTTTTGCTTTCTTGTTCATGGGGAATGGGGAACGCAGGGGATAACCCGGGAGGCGGACGGAACCTTGGAGGACGCATCGTGAGCCGCGGACAGGCGAGTCCGCGTCACGCGGCGATTGAACCCCGCGCGCGACTCCGCCAGTCTCGCCGGAATGTCTGTGACAGGCCGCTTCAACACTTTCCAACGCACGATGCTGCTGTGGGACGACATGCACCCATACAATGCGGTGCATGGGATCCGCGTGCCCGCGGCGTGCGATGCGGAGCGGTTGCGGCAGACGATCGCGGGGGCCTTGGAAGCGCGCGGACTGACCGGATTGTCCATCGGGCCGGAGGGTCGCAGCTTTGAATTTCGCGGTGGGCCTGCGGCGGTCGAGTTGACGGTGATTCCGCCAGGTGGCGATTCAGCCGCCGCGCTGCGTGCCGAGATGGAGCGGCAGATTAACGTGAGATTCGCCCGGGTCGGAGAGTTCACGCCGTTCCGGTTTTTTGCGCTGCCGGATGGCGATTCGTGCTGGCTGGGGATCGTCTATTTCCACGCGATCGCGGATGCGGAGCCGATCGTGCGGCTCGCGTGCGAACTGGCTGCGGACTACTGCGCGGCCGGGGCGACGGTGCCGAAGCAACGTTGGAACTGCCGGCCCGCGACTGGCGAAGGCGCGCGATGGCGGCCAGATCGCTGGGTGCGCAAGCTGCTGGCGCTGCCCGCGCAGTTTCACGCCATGCGGAAGGCGATTCGCCCCGGCGGCACGGACGGCGACGATTTCCGAAACGGGCTGGAGCTTTTCACGCTCGGCAATAGCGAGCTGGAGACGTTGATTGGCGCCGCCAGGAGGCTCGGTGTCACCGTGAACGATCTGCTGCTCGCGCTGCTGATGTGGTCGCTCGCGCCATTGTGCGAGGCCGCGCGCCGCCCGGGCCGCGACCGGATTTCGCTCGGTTGCATCGTGAACGCGCGGCGCGATCTCGGCATGAAGGACGACGACGCGTTCGGGCTGGTACTCGGTTCGTTTTCCGTGACCTGCCGCATCGCCGAGACCGCCGGCATTTCGCAACTGGCGCGCTCGATTGCGGGCCAGACGCAGCGGTTCAAGCGCGGCGGACTCCACCTTGCGAACGCGCTCGAAATGGGGCTCGTCCTGCGGCTGATGTCTTTGTTCTCGACGAACCAGCGGCGGCGATTCTATCCGAAGAACTATCCGCTCTGGGGCGGGCTCACGAATATGAACCTCAAGAAACTTCCATCCGTACCATCGTCGGTGCAGCCGTTGGATTACTTGCGAACCGTGTCCACGGGGCCGGTAACGCCGCTCGTGCTCTCGGTCACGACATTTTCCAAGGGCGTGAATCTCGCGATGTCGTATCGCACGTCGGTTTTCTCGCGCGCTGAGATATCCGCGATGCGCGAGAGGTTTCTCGCGGCGGTCAGCGGATTGGAGGCCGCTGTATGAAGCGCCGACTTTCATCCATGTTCGCGGTGCTCGCCGTGATGCTGATGGCTGCAGGATGCGCGAAGTTTGATCTCGTCCCCGCGGGTCCGGCGACGGCGGCCGAAATCGAGCAGGGCCTCCGAGGCGCAGTTGGCAAAATGTCGCGCGAACAGGAAAACCGGATCCTCGCGTTGAACCCGGAGCGCGTGACCGAGTCGGACGTGCGCAACGTCCTCGCCGGCGCGCCCGCGCCGCACCTCATCAATATCCACGGCGGCATCGCGCCCGTGCAAAAGAGACTGACGTCGTTTTCAAAATTCCTCGTCGGCATGGGCTATCCGGATCGCGCCGTCCGGCAGCCGGGCGGCCAATACACGATCAGCTGCTACTACGAGGCGGAGCTGTTCGCCGGGATCGTCGCTTGGTATTACGAACAGGAGGGGATGAGGCCGATGATCATCGGGCACAGCCAGGGTTGCATGCAGGCGGTGAAAACGCTGCAGCTCCTCGCCGGGCAGGGCGCCAGCCGCCTTTCGGTGTGGAGCCCGCTGACTTGGAAGCCCGAGGAGCGCACGGGAATCACGGACCCGCTCACGGGGAAGCCGCGACCTGTCGTGGGGCTGAGCGTTTCCTACATCGCGGCGCTCGGCGGCGGAGGCGCGGGGCGCATGCTTCCAAACCAATGGGACATCATGCTCTCGCTGCGTGCGATCCCGGACACGGTCGATGAGTTCACCGGATTTTACGTCCCCATGGATGTGCTCGGTGGCGACTTCCTCGGTTACGGCTCTGCGAACCACTACCGCTCGCTTGGCCGCGCGAAAGTGCGCAACGTCCAGCTGCCGGCCCACAGCCTTCGCACCCATGCCGTCACGCCCGAGATCGAGCGCCTGCTCTCAAACCCGCGCGCGATCGCGTGGATCAACAATTACGTGCCCAGTTCGAAGCCGACGGAACCGCAGGACATCGAAAATCCGGAGGGCATCATTTTCGGCGCGGACGTGTGGAAGAGCGTGAAACGCCACTGGGTGATCGAACTCCAGCGGCTGATCCGTGCACGACGCGCCCAAGGCCATGGGCGTTGACGAACTGCTGCTGCGCAAGGCAGTCGTCGCGGGCTCGGGGCTGGTTTACTGGGCTGGCGTGCTGATCCAGGCACGACGGGTGCGGAAGAAAATCGGGCGTTCGCCAAACATGACGCCCAGCGGGACGAAGGAGCGCGTGCTTTGGTTCGGCTGGCTGCTGGCCATCGCCGTGTGGATTGGCCAGCCGTTCTTTGTCGGGGAAAACGCGTGGACCTTCGTGCGGCTCTGGCCGCTGCTCGAGCATCGGGGGCTGATGATTCTCGGGCTCACGCTCGTCGTCGCGGGCTACGCGGGCACGCTGTGGTGCTACGCGATCATGGGCAGTTCCTGGCGCATCGGCGTGAACCAGCAGGAGAAAAATGTGCTGGTCACCGACGGGCCGTTTGCGCGGGTCAGGCATCCCATTTACGCCCTGCAGGTCGTGATGCTTGCCGGCGCGTTCTTGCTGCTGCCCACGGTGTGTTCGCTCTTGCTGCTCGCGTTTCACCTCGCCTGCGTGTGGCTGAAGGCTGCGGACGAGGAGGCCTACCTCATCGCGACGCACGGCGAGAGCTACCGCGCGCATCTGGTGAGGACGGGACGGTTGTTTCCAAAGCTGTAACCACCGAAGGCAGGAGGCTGGCCGATCTCGCCGCCGCCTTCGCAGCGCACGAGCCGTTCCGAACCAGACCCGAGGCAGAGCAAGGTCGTCGTGATCCCTCGGTGGCTACGGAATACGCCATTCCGCACTCCGAATTCCGCGCTTCGCATTTCCTGACGCCGCCTGTTGATTTTTTTCCGCAGCGCCCACACACTCCGCGCCCATTTATCAAATGAGCGAAACGCTTTCAGGCAAGATTGCCTTCATCACCGGCGGCGCGCGCGGCATCGGGCGCGCGACTGCGCTCAAGCTGGCCCGCGCCGGCTGTGATGTCGCGATCGTGTATTTCAACAGCCACGAGGAGGCGGAGGCGCTCTGCAAAACGATCCGCGATCTCGGACGCCGCGCCATGGCGTTGCAGGCGGATGTGAGCGACCCGACGAGCATCGCGGAGGCGTTCGTGGAATTTCGGAAACAGTTCGACCGCGTGGACATCGTGGTGAGCAATGCGGCCATCGGCGTGCTGAAGCCCGCGATGGAACTCACGCTCAAGCACTGGCGCCGCTGCATGGAGACGAACGCCCTCGCGCTGAACACGCTCGCTCAGCAGGCGGTGCCGCTCATGACGGATGGCGGCGTGCTCATCGGCCTTTCCAGCCTCGGTTCGCTGCGTGCGATTCCGCACTATTCGTTCATCGGCGCGTCGAAGGCCGCGCTCGAATCGCTCGCCCGCGCACTCGCGCAGGAACTCGGCTCGCGCCGCATCCGCGTGAACATCGTCAGTGCCGGCGTCGTGGATACGGACGCGCTGAAACATTTTCCGAACCGCGAGGAACTCCTCGCCGAGTCGATGCGCCGCACGCCGATCCAGGAGTCACTCACGCCCGCGCACGTCGCGGACGCCGTCTATCTCCTCTGCCAGCCCGAAGCGGCGCTCATCACCGGCCACACGCTCGTCGTGGACGGCGGCTACTGCATCTCCGGATGACCGCTCCTTCGCTCGCAGATTCAGGCCTCGCCGGTGGCGTGGCGATTGTCACCGGGGGCAGCCGCGGCATTGGCCGCGCGATTGTCGAGACGCTCGCGGCTGCGGGAATGGAGGTCATTTTCACCTATCTCGGAAATGCCGCTGCGGCGCAGGAAGGGATCGCCGCCATCACCGCCGCGCTGCCCGATGCAAAAGTCTCCGCGAAGGCCGTGGACGTGCGCGACTCCGCCGCGTGCCAGGCGTTCACCGAGGAAGTCGCGGACCGCACGGAGCGCATCGACGTGCTCGTGAACAACGCGGGCGTCATCCGCGACGGACTGCTCGGCATGTTGAGCGACGACGACATCCGCACCGTGCTCGCGACGAACGTCGAGGGCGCGTTCAACATGTGCCGCTCGGTGGTGCCGTTCATGATGAGCAAACGCCGCGGGCGCATCATCAACATCAGCTCCGTCTCGGGCGAAAAGGGCGGGCGCGGCCAGACGAATTACGCCGCGAGCAAGGGAGCCATCAACGGCATGACCCGCTCGCTCGCGTGCGAGGTTGCCTCGCGCAACATCCGCGTGAACGCCGTCGCGCCGGGCGTCATCGACACCGAGATGTCCAAGACCGTCCGCGAACTCGCGGGCGACCAGATCACCTCGCGCATCCTGCTGAAACGCATTGGCAAGCCCGGGGACATCGCGCACGCTGTGTGGTTTCTCGCCTCGCGCTATTCCGACTACATCACCGGCCAGATCCTGTCCGTGGACGGTGGATTCAAGATGGAGTGAAAATTTATGAGCAACACCAACATCACCACCGAAGAAATCTCCGCCATCCTCCCGAAGGTCGCCGACACCATCGCCGACGCGCTCGGCTGCGACGCCGCCGATGTGAAGCCCGACTCGTCGCTCATCGGCGACCTCGGCGCGGAGTCCATTGATTTCCTCGACATCGTCTTCCGCCTCGAGCGCGCGTTCAAAGTGAAGATCCCGCGCGGCAAAATCATCGAGGACGCACGCGGCCCGCTGTCCGAGGCCGAGTTTGAAAAAGGCGGCACGCTCACGCCCGCGGGCGAGCAGCGCCTGCGCGAATTCCTCAGCGAAGTCCCCGCCGACCGCATCAAGTCCCCGGTGAAGGCTGCGGAGATCGCGAAGCTCTTCACGGTCGAGACCTTCGCCAAGATGGTCATCCGCCAGCAGAAGGCGACGCCGGCGGCGTAACCTCCGCCGGCACTGCTCCGAATCGGCGCTCCAGGCGCTCAGTCCGTGTCTGCCATCTCACTGCTTTTGCTTTCGTTCACGGAAGGACGCCTCCGACCTGTGGGTTCGATGACGTTCCGTGCCAGCCCAAGAAGGCGCAGAAGCCGGATCGTCGCGTAAGTCATGTCGAATTCCCACCAGCGATGGCCGTGGGCGGCGGAGCGCGGCTCGGCGTGGTGGTTGTTGTGCCAGCCTTCGCCGTAACTGATCAGCGCCACGAACCAATTATTGCGGCTGTTTTCCCCCGTCTTGTAGGTGCGATAGCCCCAGATGTGGCTGGCGGAATTGACCGCCCAAGTGATGTGCCAGACGAGGACCGTGCGCACGAAGACGCCCCAGACGAGCCAGCTGAGCCCCAACTGGACGCCTGCCGCCGGGCCACCCCCGGTCAGCCAGCCCACGGCGAATCCGGCCCCGTAATAAATCACCCATTGCAGCAGCACATACCCGATCCAAGAATGGCTGCGTTCCAGCCGGAAGTAAAAGCGGTCGCGCAAAAGATCCCGGGCGTAACGATCGAGCATCTCGAGGCCGTGACCCCGATTTTTCACAAACAACCAGCCCATGTGGCTCCAGAAACCCGTGACCCGTGGACTGTGCGGATCGGGCTGCTCGTCGGAATGCTGGTGGTGCATGCGATGGACGGCCACCCAGTGCGCCGGGGTGTCCTGCAGACAGCAGACACCGAGAATGGCAAAGGTGTGTTCGAGCCAGCGGGGGCAGGTGAAGCCGCGGTGGGTCAGCAGCCGGTGATAGCCGAGCGTCATGCCGAGCATGCCGAAGACGATGTGCCCCAAGAGCAGCAGAACCAGCCCCGACCAACTGAACAGCCACGGCACGAAAGCAAGGCAGGCGAGCAGATGCCCCACGAGGATGGTGATGCCGTAAGTCCAGAAGATGTGCCTGCGATCCACCGTCGCAGGAAGAGGAAGAGATTTACTGATCACCGGAGGGAGAAAGGCGCGAGGACATTGCACCCAGTAGCACTTTCCATGAGGAGGGCAAGGTGCCTGTGCCCGTGGCGGGCGCCGGCCTCGTCTGTGGTGGTGGTGGGTGCGCGTGTTTCGATCTCCGCATTGGGAGCGGCGGGCGGAGTGTTTGCGCGGTTGCGGCCGATTGCGCCGGGCAGGTGAGCTTCGCATTCTTCGCGGTTGATTTGCACCGCATCGTTCCGGCTAACTGACCGCACACACTGATGGACCACCATTTCCGCGCATTCTCGTTTGTCGATCGCATCACTGCAATCGAGCCGGGCGTGCGGATTTCCGGGAGCTACGCGATCCCGGCGGGGCTTGCGGAGTTTCCGATGTCGCACACGGCGTTTCCGCTGTCCCTTGTGGCGGAGGCGACCGGGCAGCTCGCGGCGTGGGCGGCGATGGCGAAGATTGATTTTTCGCACCGTCCAGTCGCGGGGCTTGCGGGCCGCGTCGAGCTGCTGCGCGAAGTGGGGCCCGGCGACACGCTCGAACTTTCCGCCGAACTCGAAAACGCGGACACCAGCGACGTGGCCTACGGCGGCTGCGCGTCGGTGAACGGCGAGCCGGTGCTGCGGCTGCATCACTGCATGGGACCGATGGTGCCGATTGGTGAATTTGACGATCCCGAGCTGCTCCGGGCTCGCCTCGCTCTGCTGCGCGGCGAAGGCGCGGTGCCGGGCGCGTTCGCGGCCACGGGCGTGCCGGTGTTTTCGCTCGAGGGGCTGGCGGTCGAGGAGGGGCCGCAAATGAAGGCACGCGCGAAGTTGCAGGTTCCCGCGGACGCTGCTTTCTTCGGCGAC
The DNA here is from genome assembly GCA_963769025.1 of uncultured Verrucomicrobiae bacterium. Taxonomy (GTDB): domain Bacteria; phylum Verrucomicrobiota; class Verrucomicrobiia; order Chthoniobacterales; family Chthoniobacteraceae; genus SXWH01. The sequence goes on along the minus strand of CAVYKI010000010.1, from coordinate 360,088 downwards.
CATTTTCCAAGACGTCCCGTGTTTCCCGGCACCCTGCTCATGAATATGAACCTGAAGCTCGTCACCGCGCTCGCCGCGAGCGTGCCCGTGCGTGCTGCCACGCGGTGGGTGCCGCGTGCGGTCGTGGACATGAAGCTGCGCGATTTCATCTCGCCGGGCGAACTGCTGGGCCTCGAGGCGAAGGTGATGCGCCATGAGGGCGAGGAGTTGAAAATTTCCGTCGAGACGCGGAACGAAAGGGGCCGGCTCGGTGCGGCGCGCGTCGAACTCACCCCGGAGGCCGCGGCATGAACCAGCGCGTGCGCGTCGCGATTACAGGCATCGGCATGGTCACGCCCGTCGGCAACACGACGGCGGCGACTTGGGACGCGCTCCGTGCCGGAAAGCCGGGAGCGGGACCGATCACGATTTTCGACGCGAGCGGCTTTACGACACGCATCGGCGCAGAGGTGAAGGGCTTCGATTTCGAGAATGCGATCGCGGATCGACGGCTGCTGAAGTACGCGTCGCGCTCGCACCGCTTCGCGCTGAACGCCGCCGAACAGGCGCTCGCCGACGCGGGCATCCGGCCGAGCGCGGGGACTGCCGAGCGCTGGGGCTTTGTCGTTGGCGCAGGAATGATGGGCGTGACGTACGAGCAACTCGAAAGCGTGCATCGTCACGCGGCGGCGGACGGTGAATTTCACCCCGACGGATTGCTCTCCCCGGGCTATCCCGCGGACCCCGTCGCGTTCTGCCGCAGCCAGACGAACGCGGGACTTGCGCTGCTCACGAAGAATTTCGGCATCCGCGGCTACGCGACGGCGGTGCATACCGCGTGTTCGTCCGGCGGTCAGGCGCTCGGCACCGCGCTGAAGGTCATGCAGCGTGGCAATGTGGACGCGATGCTCGCGGGCGGCTTTGATTCGATGCTGAACCCGATCGGCCTCTCAGGCTTCTGCCTGCTCGGCGCGCTCTCGACGGACAACGACACGCCCCAGCGCGCGAGCCGGCCGTTCGACGGTACGCGCAACGGCTTCGTGCTCGGCGAGGGCGCGACATTTCTCGTGCTGGAAAAATGGGACGCGGCGCGCGCGCGCGGCGCGAAAATTTATGCAGAGCTCGCGGGCGACGGGAATTCGCTGAGCTGCTACCGCATCACCGACACGCCGCCGGATGGCGACGGGCCCATTCAGGCGATCCGCCAATCGCTCGCATTTGCGGGCATGAACCCCGAGGACGTGGACTACGTGAATGCGCACGGCACCTCGACGATGATGAACGACCGCAGCGAGTGCGTCGCGCTCGGCGCGGTGATGGGCGACCATCTTCCAAATGTCGCCGTGAGTTCGACGAAGAGCTGCATGGGGCACCTCATCGCCGCCGCCGGCGCGGCCGAGGCGGCGGTGTGCGCGCTCGCGATCCGCGACGGCATCGCGCCGGTGAACGCAAACTTCGCGACGCCCGACCCTCAGTGCAGCAACATCAACCTCGTGACCGGCCAGTCGCGCCCGATGCGCATCCGCGCCGCGCTTTCCAATTCGCTCGGCTTTGGAGGCTCGAACAGTTGCCTCGCATTCCGCCACCCCGATCTCGTGGAGGCCTGACGGATGAGCACTTCACCTCGCATCGCCATCACCGGCAGCGGCGCAGTCTGCGGCGCGGGCCTCGCCGTGGAGAAAATCTGGGCTGCAGTGCTCAACGGGCAGTCCGCCGTGACGCCGATCGCGGAATGGGACGCCGAACGCTGGCCCGTGAAAGTGGCCGCAGCCGTGAACGGCGTGAAGAACCAGGAACTGGTCGAGGATCGCAAGCTGCATAAGAGCATTTCGCGCACGGACCTCTTCGGCATCTACGCGGGCGGCGAGGCGATCAAATCGTCCGGCATTCCGGCCTACCGGGAGACACTCGACGCGACGGAGGTGCCGCATTTCAACGACCGCAGCGGACTCGTGATCGGCTCGGGCGGCGGCACCTTCAGGAGCAACTACGAATACTTCCCGCTGATGACGGAGGCGGGCGGCGACATGCGGAAGTTCGGCGGGGAACTCGGCGCGTCCGTGAATCCGATGTGGCTGCTGAAAAATCTCCCGAACAACGTGCTCTGCCACGTGGGCATCCGGCACATGTTCAAGGGCACGAACGCGTGCATCACGAACCAATGCGCCGGCGGAGTGCTCGCCGTCGCGGAAGCCGCCGAGTCTCTGCGCGCGGACGAGGCGGATCGCATCGCCGCGGTCGGGCACGACACGCCGATCGAGCCGGAGACGGTGCTCGGCTACCATACGCTCGGGCTGGCTTCGTCGGACGTGCTGCGGCCGTTTGACCGGGACCGCTCGGGGACGGTTTTCGGCGAGGGCGCCGCAGCGGTGATGTTGGAAAAATTCGACGGTGCGCAGGCCCGCAAGGCGGCGATCCTCGGCGAGTTTCTCGGCCACGGTTGCGTGACGGAGGGGACCGGCGTCGTGGACTTGCGCCCGGATGGAGACGGTCCCGCGCGCGCCATCGCGCTCGCACTGGCGGATGCGGGAATCACGCCAGCACAGGTCGGCATGATCGTCGCGCACGGCAACGGCACGCCCGCATCCGACGCCTCGGAGGCGAAAGGAATTCTGCGGGTATTCGGCGGCAATCCGCCGCCTGTTACGGCGTTCAAGTGGTGCGTCGGGCACCTTCTCGCAGCGTCGGGGATTTTGGATCTCGTCCTCGCGCTGGAGGCCCTGCGGCACGGCGTGGTGCCCGGCGTGCCGACGCTGAATGCCGTGGACCCGGAATTTTCCGGCCTGCCCGTCTCGCGCGATGCGCAGAAGCCGCGCAGCGACGTGGCGCTGGTGATTTGCCGTGGCTTTGGCGGGATGAATGTCGCGCTCGTGGTCCGCGCGGCGCAGCCGTGATGAATCCGGAGCCGCCGCCCTCGGCGCGGTGCGGGATCGACACGGTCGAGGTCGCGCGGATCGAGAAGCTCTTGCGCGACACATCGCCGGCGGACCTGCGGAGATTTTTCAGCGAACAGGAGCTCGCGGATGCCGGCGAAGGTCCGGGTCGCGCCGCGAGCCTTGCGGCGCGTTTTGCGGCGAAGGAGGCGTGCTGCAAGCTGTTCCCGCGCGAGACGGCTCTCGGGACCATCGAGCCGTATGATTTTTCCGTCCGCAAGGACGGCTACGGCGCGCCGGGCATCGAGGCGAGCCCCGCTGCACGGACTGCGATGAACCGTGCATTCATCAGCGAGATCCGGCTGTCGCTGACGCACACGGACACAAGCGCATCGGCGGTCGCGGTCGCGGAGACGAAACGGATCGAGGTGCCGTGGTTCGGGAAGCTCTTTTACCACCTGCTGCCGATCAAGCGAGGCACCGTGATGGCGAACATGCGGCGCGTCTTCGGTGATGTGCTCTCCGAGGAAAATCTGCGACGGCTTGCGCAGGCCTACTACGGGCATTTCGCGCGTTTCCTCGGCGAATTTTTCCGGCTGCCGTGGATGTCCGCGAAACGAAAAAGGGCGATGATTCGCGTGGAGAACATGGAGGCTGCGTTAGCGCGCGCACGCGCAGGGGAAGGGGGTGCTGCTGCTCACGGGGCACTTCGGAAATTGGGAGGTCGCGACCGTCGCGGGCATCGGGCAGTTTTCGCAGTTCAAGGGGCTGTTCCACTTCGTGCGCAGGCCGCTGAAGCCGGCGCCGCTGAACGCGTATGTGACCTGGCGGTTCCGTCGAGCGGGATTTGGCACCATCGCCAAGCGCGGTTCGCTCGACACGATCCTCGATCTTCTCGCGCAGCAGCGGATCGTGGTCTTCATCTACGACCAGCACGCGACGATGCGCGAGGGCGTGGTCGCGGACTTTCTCGGCAAGCCCGCGAACACCTTCCGCAGCCTGCCCATCATCGCGATGGATACGGGGGCGCCGGTGATTCCCGCCACGAGCTGGCGCGAGCCGGATGGCACGCACGTGCTGCGATTCGAGGACCCGGTGCCTGTCGTCGAACACGAGAATACGAGCGAGGCGATCCGGCTGACTGCGCGGGCGTTCAACGCCGCGCTGGAGCGGGCGCTGCTGCGGCATCCCGAGCAGTGGATCTGGATGCACAAGCGATGGAAGATTTAGCGGGCGGAGCGGTTGATTTTCGCAGTCGCGAGCACGAGGCTTTCGTCACCGGAATTAACCGGATTTCCATGCGCGCGTTCCACTGTGTGATGATGCCGCTTTGCGGGCCTCGATCCCCGCGAATGGGGCGGTTTATGCGGGTTCCACGGTGGGCCCGTCTTGGAAGCGTTTTTTTGTCTTGGGGAGCGGCCGATGGGGCTGCTGGCAAGCATAAATTCACGCCTGAAATCTTTTCTTCGGACTGCCGTAGTTTTTTCTTGGATACCCCTACTGGTTGTGGTTTCATCTCACCCCGCGCCCAAGATAGTGTGGTTGTTCACAGGTTTACCCCTAGCAATTCACCGGTTCTTGGTCGGGTGCTCCCACACTTCTCACCAAGTTACTCACAATGCCAACCACTACGCCCAAACTGATGTCCTCCCGTCGCTCCAAAAGCGTCCGTCCCGCCGCTCCGTCCAACCGCCGTTCGGCGGTCCGTTTGTCTCCAAAAGGTCTCCAATTTGACCGGGTTTTCAGCGACCCGGCCGTCGCGCCGTTTGATCAGGTCGAGTGGGTGCTCCGCACGGCCGAAATCACCGACGACACGGGCAAGGCGATCTTCAAGCAGGAAGACATCGAGGTTCCCGCGGGCGTGGTCGGCGCTGGCGACGAAAATCGCCGTCTCGAAGTATTTCTACGGCGACGTCGCGAAGGGCACCGATCCCTACAAGGGCGGCCGTGAGCGGTCGGTCAAGCAGCTCATCCATCGCGTCACGCGCACCATCACCGATTGGGGGATGAAGGACGGCTATTTCGCCGACAAGGACTCGGCGGACACTTTTTACAACGAACTCACCTGGCTGTGCGTGAATCAGTTTGGCGCGTTCAATTCGCCCGTGTGGTTCAACTGCGGGCTCTACCAGCAATACGGGACGGGTGCCGGGCGCGGGGAGGGAAATTTCTTCATCGACCGCGAGACCAAGATCGCGCGCCGCGCCCCCACGCAGTACGAATACCCGCAGTGCAGCGCGTGCTTCATCCAGCGCGTCGAGGACACGATGGAGTCCATCATGCACCTCGCGCATTCGGAGGCGATGCTGTTCAAGTTCGGCAGCGGCACCGGCACCGACCTTTCCTCGCTGCGCTCGACGCGCGAGAAACTCTCCGGCGGCGGACGCCCGAGCGGACCGCTCAGCTTCCTGAAGGTCTATGACCAGGTCGCGAACGTCGTGAAGTCCGGCGGCAAGACGCGCCGCGCGGCGAAGATGAACACGCTCAAGGACTGGCATCCCGACATCGAGGAGTTCATCGAGGCCAAGACCAAGGAGGAGAAAAAGGCGTGGGCGCTCATCGAGGCCGGCTACGACGGCTCGTTCAATGGCGACGCCTATGGCTCGGTGATGTTCCAGAATGAGAACCTCTCGGTGCGTGTGAGCGACGAATTCATGGACGCCGCCATCGCCGGCCGCGAGTGGTGGACGAAGCGCGTGACCGACGGCAAGCCGGCCGAGAAAAAGGACGCGCGCACGCTGCTCCGCAAGATCGCCGAGGGCACCTACGTCTGCGGCGACCCCGGGATGCAGTTCGATACGACCATTCACAAGTGGCACACCTGCAAGGGCACCGACCGCCAGAACAGCACCAATCCGTGCTCGGAATATCTCTTCCTCGACGACACGGCGTGCAATCTCGCCTCGCTGAACCTGATGAAATTCAAGAAGGCCGACGGCGCATTCGACGTGGAGCGCTTCAAGGCCGCCGTGCGCATCTTCATCACCGCACAGGAAATCGTCGTCGATAACGCGAGCTATCCCATCAAGGAAATCGCCGAGAATTCGCACATCTTCCGCACGCTCGGCCTCGGCTACGCCAACCTCGGCTCGCTCATCATGAGCTACGGCCTCGGCTACGACAGCGACGAGGGCCGCGCGCTCGCCGGCGCCATCACGTCCATCATGACCGGCCACGCCTACGAGCAGAGCGCCCGCATGGCGCAGGCGATGGGGCCGTTCCCCGGCTACAAGGACGCGCGCTGCAGCGGCATCCCGAAGCCGCTCGCGAAGGACAACGTGAAGCCGATGCTCGAAGTCATGAAGCTCCACCGCGAGAGCGTCGAACAGATCGGCGCGAGCAACGGCTTCGCCGAGCTGAAAAACGAAGCGCGCCGCGTGTGGGACTCCGCACTTTCGCTCGGCAAAAAGCATGGCTACCGCAATGCGCAGGTCACCGTGCTGGCGCCGACCGGCACCATCGGTTTCCTGATGGATTGCGACACCACGGGCATCGAGCCCGACATCGCGCTCGTGAAATACAAGCTGCTCGCAGGCGGCGGCATGTTGAAAATCGTGAACCAGACCGTGAAGCCCGCGCTGCGCGGCCTCGGCTACGCCCCCGACGAGATCGAAGCGCATCGTCGCCCACATTGAAAAGTACGACACCATCGAGGACGTGCAGGACGAGGACAGCGGCCAGGTCGTGAAATCCGGCCTCCGCGAGGAGCACCTCACGGTGTTCGACTGCGCCTTCAAGCCGCATCAAGGCCAGCGCAGCCTCCACTACCGTGCACACATCAAGATGATGGCCGCCGCGCAGCCGTTCCTCAGCGGCGCGATCTCCAAGACGGTGAACCTGCCCTCGACCGCGACCGTCGAGGACATCATGAACACCTACATCGAAGGCTGGCAGCTCGGGCTGAAGGCCATCGCGATTTACCGCGACGGCTCGAAGCGCAGCGCCCCGCTCTCCGCGGACAAGAAAAAGCACGGCAGCAACAATGTGAGTGCCAGCGCAGCCAGCGGCGACGGCTCATTCGCCGATGTCGAGGCGGTCCTCAACGACAAGGCCCAGCTCGAAACCCGCATCATCGACCTTGAGAACGAGATGACCGAACTCCGCAAACAGGCCGACCAGCCTGTGCGCCGCCGCATGTCCGACACGCGCGTCTCGCTCACGCACAAATTCGACATCGCCGGCCACGAGGGCTACATCACCGTCGGCATGTTTGAGGACGGCCAGCCGGGCGAGCTGTTCATCCAGATGCAAAAGGAAGGCAGCACCATTGGCGGCCTCATGGACACCGTCGGCGCGCTCACCTCGATGGCGCTGCAGTACGGCGTGCCGCTCCAGAGCATGGTCAGCAAGTTTGCCTACTCGCGCTTCGAGCCGAGCGGTTTCACGAAGAACCCCGACATCCGCAATGCGAGCAGCATCACCGACTACGTGTTCCGCTGGCTCGGCTGCCAGTTCATCAAGGGCTACAAGGAGGCCACCTCGCCGAACAAGGCGCAGGCCGAACTGCCGCTCAAGGAACTGGCCGGCATCGAAAAACAATCCCTGAACCGCCCCGTGCCCGAACTCGAACGCACCGGCGAGACCGGGGTGATCGACATCATCACAAACTCCGGCGGCAACGACGGGCATCCGCAAATCAAGGTCCCCGGCAACACGCATGCCGACCAACTGAAAGCGGCGCTGGGCCACATGTTCATGGACATCACCGTGCTCAAACTGCGGCAGCAACAAAGTCATCCGCGCCGGCGCCTGTGGCTGCTGCACCGAGTGCGGCACCAGCCAGGGCTGCAGCTAGTTTCCAAACGCCCGAACCACCCGATGAGCGACAAGAACAAGACACAGATTCGCGACGAAGGCTCCGGCCCCGTCCTCGCTGACTGACGCGCGCGTCAGCCGGAGAAAGCTCAGCCCAACCAATGCACGCCGCGTCCTCGCGAGGGGATGCGGCGTCGCATTTGGTAGGGCGCTTTCGCCGAAAGCGCCCACTCATCTGCCCGGTTCTCCCCACTGGAACGATCGGGTTGTCGCCCGGCTGCCGCGCCCTGCCTTTGCTTGCCCTCCTTGCGGCTGGCTGCGTTACATCCCTGCCATGACGGAAGCAGAGAAAATCACCCGCGCGAGCAAGTCGAACCTCGCGCTCGCCTTCGCCGCGCTGCCCAAGGATCGGCGGCGCGACATGAGCACGTTCTACGCGTTCTGCCGGCTCGTGGATGACATCGTGGACGAGCCCGCGCCGCGCGCGGAAAAGGAGGCCGCGCTCGCGACTTGGCGGAAGGCCGTGTGCGCGGAGACGCCGGGCGAAAGTGTGCTCGCCGCGCCGGTGCGCGCGCTCATCGGGCGTCGCTCGCTTTCCGTGGATCACTTCCTCGAAATCATCGCCGGGATGGAGATGGACCTCGACGGCGCGAGCTACCTCACGTGGGAGCAACTCGAACTCTACTGCCACCGTGTCGCGAGCGTGGTCGGGCTCGTGAGCCTCGGCATTTTCGGCGCGAAGGATCCCGGCGCGCGCGAATACGCGCTGAAGCTCGGCCTCGCCTTCCAACTCACGAACATCCTGCGCGACGTCGGCCAGGACCTTGCAAACGAGGGCCGCATTTACCTCCCGCAGGAGGACATGATGCGCTTCGGCGTCACGCGCGAGGATCTCGCGGCCGGCAACCGCAACGAGGCATTCCTCGCGCTGATGGATTTTGAATCCGTGCGCGCCGAGGAATTCTACCGCGCCGCCGAAGCCGCGCGCCCGGCCTCCGACCGCAAGGCGCTCGTCGCCGCGGAAATCATGCGCGCCGTCTATTCGCGGCTGTTGGAAAAGATGCGCCTCGACCGCTGGCGCGTCTTCGACCGCCGCTACTCGCTCGGAAAACTCACGAAGCTCTGGCTCGTGCTGCGCGGCTGGCTCGGCGCGCTTTAGGCGACGCTCTTCGCCCCGGCCTTTGCAGGCAGCACGGCGAGGATGGTCTTGACGGTGTTCTCCACGGTGAGGCCGTGTTTTTTCCGCAGGATGTCCGGTGAGCCGTGCTCGACGAACTGGTCGGGCCAGCCGATGCGGACGACGGGCGTGGTGATGCGCTGCGTGGAAAGGTGCTCGATGACCGAGCAGCCGAAGCCGTTGTGCAGGACGTGGTCCTCGATGGTGCAGAGGACGTCCACGCTGCGGCCGAAGAATTCGATGAGCGCGGTGTCGAGCGGCTTGATCCAGCGCGGGTTGATCACGGCGGTCGAAATGCCCTGGGCTTCGAGCTGCGCCGCAGCCTGCTCGGCCATCTGGCACATTCCGCCGAGGCCGAGGATGGCGACGCGGACGGGCTGCGTGCTGCCGTGCTTCACGACTTCGGCCTTGCCGATTTCGAGGAGCTTCGGCTGCGCCTTGGGCTGCGCGCCGGTGCCGCTGCCGCGCGGGTAGCGGATGGCGGTGGGGCCTTCGGTGTGGTTCGCCATGGTCCAGAGCATGTCCACGAATTCGTCCTCATCCTTCGGCTGCATGTGGATGAGGTTCGGAATGTGGCGGAGGTAGCCGATGTCGAAGAGGCCGTGGTGCGTCGGGCCGTCGTCGCCGCTGAGGCCGCCGCGATCCATGCACATGCGGACGGGGAGATTTTGCAGCGCAATGTCATGCACGATCATGTCGTAGGCGCGCTGCATGAAGGTGGAGTAGATCGCGAGGAACGGCGTGAAGCCCTCGCACGCGAGGCCGGCGGCGAAGAGCGCGGCGTGCTCCTCGGCGATGCCGGTGTCGAAATAGCGCGTGGGATGTTCCTTCGCAAAAGCGATGAGCCCGGTGCCGCTCGGCATCGCGCCGGTGATGGCGACCAGCTTGTTGTTCGTCGTGGCGAATTTCGAGAGCGTCTGGCCGAGCAGTTCGCTGTAGGTCGGCGTGGGCGCGGGCTTGGTCGCGCCGGTCTTCGGCTCGTAGCGGCCGAGGCCGTGGAATTTCATCGGCTGCTGGAGCGCAGGCTCGTAGCCCTTGCCCTTTTGCGTGAGGATGTGCAGCAGCACGGGCTCTTCCTGCGTCTTCAGGAATTCGAGAGTGTGGATGAGCGTCTGCGTGTCGTGGCCGTCGATCGGGCCGTAGTAGCGGAAGCCGAGATCCTCAAAGAGCACGCTGTGCGCGATGAGGCCCTTCACGCCGGTCTCCACGCGGCGGGCGAGGTTCTTGACGCGCTTGCCGAGGAGCTTCTCGACGAGCTTTGCGGCGCGGTCGTGCAGGTGGGAGTAGGCTTCGCTCGTGGTGATCTTATTGAAGTAGCGCGCGATGGCCCCGACGTTGCGGTCGATGCTCCACTCGTTGTCGTTCAGGATGACGATGAACTTCTTCGTCTGCTCCGCCGCGTTGTTCAGCCCCTCGTAGCTCACGCCGCAGGTGAACGCCGCGTCGCCCGCGACCGCGACGACATGCTCGTTCGATCCGCGAAGGTCGCGTGCGACCGCCATTCCGAGCGCCGCGCTGATCGCGGTGCCCGCGTGGCCGGCACCGTAGCAGTCGTGCTCGCTCTCAGTGCGGAGGAGGAAGCCGTTCAGCCCCTCGTATTGCCGGATGGTGTCGAAACGCTCGCGGCGTCCGGTGAAAATCTTGTGCACGTAGCCCTGATGCGAAACGTCGAAGACGAACTTGTCCTTCGGCGTGCTGAAGACGCGGTGCAGCGCGATGGTCAGTTCGACGACCCCCAGGTTCGGCCCGAGATGGCCGCCGACGGATTTCGGGTTGTCGTCGGACATCACGCGGATGAGTTCGTCGCGCACCTCCTGCGCGAGCTGCGGCAGCAGGTTTTCGGGCACTGCCTTGACGTCGTCCGGGGAGTTGATGGTGGACAGGATGTTGGTGGTGGTCATCGGGATGGTTGGAAAATTTCGCAGGTCTGCCCGGGGAGAGCGATGAAAAGTGAGGATCAAAAGAGGTTCGCGTCGCGAGGGCCGGTCCTGCGTTGAGGGGTGGGGGAGTCGGCCTTTGACTCGGGATCGAACGGCTTCAGTTCCGGGTCCGCGCCCGCCTGCCGCTGGATGATTTCGATCTTCTTCTCCGCCTCGGCGAGCTTCTGCTGGCAGGTCTTCACGAGCTTGATGCCCTCCTCGTAGTTCACGATGAGGCGCTCGAGCGGGAGGTCCTCCGCCTCCATTTCCTCCACGAGATTTTCGAGCCGGCCGATGGCCGTCTCAAATGTCTGTTCGCTGGAAGTTTCGCTGCTCTTTGGCATTCCGCATTTCTTAATGCGGCTTCCCGCGTTGCTCAACCGCAATTCCTTGTGCCGCGTGAAGCGCGCCCGCGCGCACCTACCTCGAGGCCGCGTGCGCCTGCAATTCCTCGAGCGACACCCATTCGAGCGCGGAAATGTGCGTGGCCTCCAGGATCACCTGCGGCGCGCAGCCCGCTTCGAGCGCGTCCTTCCAGCGAGTGACGCACAGGCACCACCGCTCCCCGTCCTTGACGCCGGGAAAGTCAAACGCCTCCACGGGCGTGCTGAGGTCGTTGCCCTGCTCGGCGCTGAACGCGAGAAATTCCTCCGTCGCGACGACGCAGACCGTGTGCATCCCATGGTCGCCCGCGCCGGTGCGGCAGTAGCCGTCGCGGAAAAAGCCGGTCATCGGCGCGCGGCAGCAGCATTCGAGCGGAGTTCCGAGGACGTTGGTGGGTGAGGCTTTCATTGTTTGTGCGGAAAGGTGGGCGCGGTTTGACGCCGCGTCACTCGCAGAATTCGGACATCTCGTGGAGCTTCGGATCGCGCGTGATGCGTTTTGCGCGCCGCGCCTTCGTCCGCGTCGTGTCACTGTCGCCGGCCTCAGTGTCGTCCATGGCGTCAAAGACATCGCCGTACTCCGCCTCGAGCTTGTCGGGATCCTCGCCCTTTTCCAGCCGGGCGATCACCTCGTTCATCTGGGCCGGCATTTTCTGCCCGGAAATCTCGCCCATGCGCCGCATCATCTTCGCCAGCGCGCGCGGGTCGGGGTTGTCGCTCTCCGCGACGTGGCCGAATTCCCGCTCCATCTCGCCCATCGCCGCCTCCATTTTTGCGTCATCAATGTCGCCGCCGGGTGCGCCGGCAGGTTTCTCCTGCGCCTTGCCGGTGATGGCAAAGCCACTGATGACCTTCTCCATTTTCCACTTCGGGTTGTCCGGGCAGCGCGGCACCTTGTCCGCAAGGCGCAGGCTGCGCGCGAAGAAGGAATAGATGCGGCGGTTGTTCGGGCAGAAGAATTCGTAGATCGGCATGGGCGTCCGTGCGTTGGCTGGGCTGATTGTGAGTGTGGTCGCTCTCCCAGCAATCGAAAACGGGATGCGCTTTGCGCGGGTTGGCGTTTTTCCGATCCGCGTCCGCCGCCTACTCCACGCCGAACCTGCACGAGTGCGCGCTGAAGCCCGCGCCGAAGGACACCAGCCACCAGTCCGCATTCGCGTCGGGCCGGTCCTCCCGCATCGCCTCCTCGAGCGCGAAGAGCACCGACGGGCTGCTCATGTTCCCGCAATCGCGGAGGACCCGCCGGCTCGCGTCGAGCGGGTAATCCGGCAGCGCGGCCTCCAGGGCATTCAGCACGTCCCGTCCGCCGGGATGCGCGACGATGCGGCGGATCGGGCGCGCTCCCGTGTGTGCCTGCGCGGTGCCTAACAGGCGCGACACTGCGCCTGCCGCCAGCGTCGGGACGGAAGCGTGGAGGAGGTTGCGCAATTTTCCATCGCGCTGCTCGAAGCGGAGAAAATCGCGATCGGCGGGCAGGTGCAGCGTGTCGAATCCGTGGCAGCGCCATCCATTTTCCCCCGGCGTGCTCCGCCAGATGGTCGCCGCCGCGCCGTCGCTGAAAAGACACGCGCTGATGATGACGCCCGGATCCTCGTCGAGATAAAAGGCCGCGGAGCAGACTTCGACCGCGATGCAGGCGACCACCGCGTCCGGTTTCGCCGCGAGCACACCCTGCGCGGCGCGGAGCGTCGGGATCGCGGCGCCACAGCCGAGGCCCACGAGATCCTGCAGATACGCATCGGTCCGCAGCCCGAGTTGCTCGGCCACGTAGCTGCTCACGCCCGGGCACAGGTAGCCGGTGCACGTGCACACGAGAAGCGCATCGATTTCATCCGCGTCCACGCCAGCCTTCGCGAGCGCCGCGGTGAGCGCGCGGCCCGCGAGGAGCGGCGCCTCGGTGCGGAAGGCTGCATTGAGCTGGTCGGATGTGAGGGCGAACACGCCGCCGATGTCGGGGACCGCAAAATGCCGCGTGTGCACACCGCTGTCGCCATTGAGGACCGTGCGCATGATGAGCTGCGTGCGACGGCTGAGCTGCGCCCTCACGGGCGAATTCCGGATGATTTCCCAGCAATCCGGCTGTGTGAAAGTGGCGGGAGGCACCGCGGTGGCGAGGGCGTGGAGAAACATTCGGTCCAAGAGTTCGCATGTGCCGGGCGCGACCGCCAGCGGGCATTGGCATTTTGCGGTGCGGCGAGGTTTCGTGGGAGCGAAACTTGCGTCGCTGGCGGGACTTTGAAAATTCCTTGCCGTGCAGAAATTCGCGTCCATAGTGCCCGCCCGCTTGCAGAGACAAGATTCTGAAATCGCGTTTTCTCCGCGTTGTGACACGGTCGCAACGTCGGGAAGCGACGAAGGAAAAAAGTATTTCGCAGGTTCTCACCTTCAAATGGCTGGGTAGCTCAGTTGGTAGAGCAGAGGACTGAAAATCCTCGTGTCCCCGGTTCGATTCCGGGCCCAGCCACCACTTCAAACCCCTGATGGAATCAGGGTTCGCGGGCTTTCAGAGCCGGCGAGCGGATACCTTCACTCACACCATGGAAGGGGCGCATGAATCCGGTATTTCGACCTGGAATCGCGTCGTACGGCTCGACGCCGGGACCGGGCGCATGCGTCGGAAGCGCCGCAGTTGGCAGGCCTGATGCTAAGCAGGATGGCATGAGCCCAGTCCCATTCCTTCGTCGGTTCCGCGTTGTGGTCACCGGCGCCGCGTTTGCCATCGCCCGATGCGCCTGCGGCGCTCCGCTGCAGAGCGTCGATCTGCCGTTGCCGGAACGCGCGCTTCCGGCGCTCGCCGTCAGTGCTCCCTCGGCCGCACCCCGGGCGATGTCCGTGCCGGTCGCGAAGCCTTCCGGTCTGCCTGCCCGCTCAGTGAAACGCCGGACATCACTTTCGCATTCCGCAAAGGGCCGGTCCGGCGCCGGAGGCATTCCGCATGGGGCGGCGGACTTCGATTCACACGGCAATTTCGCCTTGCAGGCCGGCCAGACAGCGGAGGCGGTTGCCGCGTTCGAGCACGCGACAGGCTTGGATCCGGGGTTCACCGATGCATGGGGAAAGCTGGCGTATCTCTACCTGAAGCGAGGCGACTCCGCGAAGGCGATCGATGCCTTTAAGAAGGCGAAGCTGCTCGGCGACGCCAATGGCGGCATGGTCACCCGCGACGCTTCAGGCGCCCTGCTCTTTCCGTAGGTTCACTGCAAGTGTCAGCATGCCGTCGTCATCAACCCATTGACGCGCATGAAATAGCGGCGTCCGGCCGGGGGGCGCTTCGTTCCTTGGCGGCGATCGGCTTGCGTGCCGCTCGCCGCTTTCGTTTTGGTCAGCTGAGTGTCCCGTGCTCGGCGTAACGGGGGCCTCGCGCGCGATGGGGAATGGGATCGGCGAATTGAGGCGACCAGCCCGGATGGTTCGGACGATTCCCAAGAGGCAGTCACTTCAACCCATCAAACATCTATGAAAACATCCTGGAAACCACTCGCCGTCATCCTCTCCGCAGTCGCATTCGCTGCGATGATCTCCTCTGCCACCGCCCAAGTCTCGGTGACGAAAACAACAACCACCACCACGACCACGGAAGGTGCCACCATCGCCGAGTTCATGCCCTCGGCCGGCCGGCTCGTGGTGACGAGCCGCGGCGGCCCCGGACCCGCCCGCTATACGGTCACAAAGGAGACCGTTTTTGTGGACGCGGCCGGCAATCCGATCGCAGTGGACCGCGTCACCCGCGGCGTGCCCGTGACGGTGCATTATGTCCGCGAAGGCGACAACATGCTGGCCTCGCGGATCGTCGTGCAGCAGCAGACTCCTGCGAAGATCAGCAAAGCGGAGGCCAAGGCCCTGCGGGAGTATTATGAGAAACTTGCCGAGTCACTCAAGGACCCGCGTGAGCGCGCCGAGGCCCGGGCGCAGCACGAATACTACGACAAGCTCGAGGAGGAGCTGAAAGACTAGCCTCCGCTGTCAGACTTTCGGCCCACGTTCCCAGCACGGATGCACGACCGCGGGAACGTGGGCCGGATTCTGTACGGGCGTCGGGTGGGGCGTTTATGTCCGGTCAAAAACGGAATGAAGAATCGACTCCGGGCTCGCGCTGAATTCTGATCTCGGCGTGCCTGAAACGCTCGAAAGCATCGCCCTCTCCATCGTCCGCCGACTGAAGGACGCCGGCTTTGCCGCGCTCTACGCCGGCGGCTCCGTGCGCGACATGCTGCTCGGCCACGCGCCGCACGACTACGACATCGCGACGGATGCGCGGCCCGAGCAGGTGCGGCCGCTTTTCCCGCACACGTACGCGGTGGGCGCGCACTTCGGCGTCGTCGTGGTGCATGAGGGCGGGCACGATTTCCAGGTCGCCACATTCCGCAGCGACCTCGCGTATGTGGACGGCCGCCGGCCAGAGGGCGTCACCTTCAGCACGCCGCAGCTGGACGCCGAGCGGCGCGACTTCACGATCAACGGCATGTTCTTCGACCCGATCAAGGGGGAGGTCATCGACTACGTGAATGGCCGGCGCGATCTGGAGGCACGCATCGTGCGCGCGATTGGCGACCCGGTCGCGCGGTTTCGCGAAGACCGGCTGCGGCTGCTGCGCGCGGTGCGGTTCACCGCAGTGCTCGGCTTTGAAATCGAACCCGCGACATGGGCCGCCGTGAAGGAGCACGCCGCCGACATCCACGACGTGAGCGCCGAGCGCATCCGCGAGGAGCTGGTGAAAATCTTCCTCCACCGCAGCCGCGTGCACGGCTTCGATCTGCTCGTCGAGAGCGGGCTCATGCGCGAGGTGCTGCCGGAGATCATCGCGCTCCAAGGCTGCGAGCAACCGCCGCAATTTCATCCCGAGGGCGACGTCTTCGTCCACACGCGCGCCATGCTCGCGCTGCTGCCGGAGCAGGTCAGCGTGCCGCTCGTCTTCGCGGTGCTCTTCCACGACATCGGCAAGCCCGGGCACTTTCGCCGTGGATGAAACGGGGCGCATCCGTTTCAACGGCCACGACAAGCTCGGCGCCGAGATGACGGAACAAATCATGACGCGCCTGCGCTTCAGCCGCGCGGAGATCGACGCCACCGTGAGCGCCGTCGCGAATCACATGGTCTTCAAGGACGTGCAGGAGATGCGCGTCGCAAAGCTCAAGCGCTTCCTGGCGCGACCCGGCTTCGACGACGAACTCGAACTCCACCGCGTGGACTGCGTGAGCAGCCACGGCATGGTGGACAACTACGAATTCGTCCGCGCGAAGCGCGAGGAATTCGCCGCCGAGCCGCTCATCCCGCCGCCGCTCATCACCGGCGAGGACTTGAAAGCGCTCGGCCTGCGACCAGGGCCGCGGTTCAAGGAAATCCTCGACGCCGTCTCCACCCGCCAGCTCGAAGGCACGCTGCGCACGCGCGACGAGGCGCTGGAGTGGGTGAAGGGCGGGTGCATCTGAGGACCGTGACCGGCGGGCGGGAGCGATGAATGGCAATGATGATTTTATGACCGATGTCGCTCTTTATGAGCAAGCCGGGGGCGTTTGGACGTACATCCGACTGGGCGCCAATGAACGGATATGACTGAGCTCAGTCGTATAACGGCGACGTGGGCCGGGATGAGGAACTCATCTCATTCTGGTGTTCGCAACAACTGGCTTCAGGACGCTTTCGCGACAAAGCCCAGCGCTTGAGCGGCCAATTTTCAGGGCATTTCCCTGTAGCGCCCGTTCTCGTGCAGCCGGACGGGCACGCATCCATCTACCCCGGCAGACCGGCCACTCGCGCGTCCCGCATCTGGAAAATTTGCTCGCAGCCTCGTGCCTGAATAGTACGCTTCCGCGAACGAAAGCCGAACCAACCCATCAACAGCCATGAAAACGCTCATTCTCACCCTCTTCGCCGCATTCGCGGCCCTCACGTCCACGACCTTCGCCGGTGCTGAAGACGAAGTGAAGACCATCGCCGCGAGCGTGCGCGGCAATCGCGCGGCCCTAGAAAAACTCAAGCCGACGGCCGCGCAAATCGCCCAAATCGCGGCGACCGACGAGGACGCGAAGGCGCTCGTCGCCTACGTGGATTCACTCTACGCCGGACTCCCGGCTGGAGGGATCAATGGGAAGCCGGAACAGACGGAAGTCCTCGTGACGTCCGGCAAGTCGCTGCCCGGCGGCTACTCGATGCAGGCGGCCCACTTCAAGAAAGGCGTGGAGATTTACGGCTTCAAGTACGTCGAGCCCGGCAAGACGCTCGGCATGTCCTACGACGGCCTTGTGAAGCTCGGCGACACGTGGGTGATGATCCCAAAGGCGTGGCGCGCGTTCGCGAAGTAGCCGTCGCGACGCCACGGCCAAGGGTCCGCGTGAAGCCGCGCGGCACACGCGGGCCGTGACGCCCGCGCAGCCGTGCGAATCACAGCCGGCCGCGGTGCGGCTTCGCGGCTACAGTTTCAGCTTCAGTGAATCCAGCAGGGGCTGGTCGATGCTGCCGGTGGGGGTGAGCTGCTGCCTTTCCTGATACGTGCGGATCGCAGCGATCGTCACGGGGCCGAGCCAGCCATCCACGGCCCCGGCATGGTAGCCGAGCTTGCGGAGCTTTTCCTGCACACGTTTGGTCAGCGCCTGGACATCCGCATTGCGGGCATTCGCTGCCGTGAACGGAAACGGCGGAACCGGAGGACGCGGCGGGCGCGGAGGGCGCGGCGGACGCGGGCCCGGAGGAGGTCCGTCCGGCGGTGGCGGAGGGCCGCCAGGGCCGCCGGGGCCGCCGGGGCCGCCCGGAGGTTGCGCGAAAGTGGGGCTCACGATCGACAGTGACACCGCGGCGAGCAGGGTTGCCGCGGAGCGTAGGAGGTAGTTTTTCGTTTTCATGGCAATGCCAGTGTCACTCCGCGCTCGGGATTCCGCTCCTCCGAAATTGCCCATCTCGGGCCCTCCATTGCCGCAAACATGACGTCCGCATCGGGCGCGAGGACCGCCGCGACTTTACTCCCCGCCCCTGACCGGGCATGTTCGCGGGCGTGCGGGGAAAGTCCCGCTCTCCCCATGTCCAAGCGTCTCTTCATCGGCCTGGAACTGCCCGCGGCCATCCGCGGCGAACTCGCGCGGCTCGACCCGCACATCCGGGGCGTGCACTGGGTCGCGGAGGACAGCCTCCATCTCACCATGAGCTTCCTCGGCGACGTGGATGCGCCGGGCGAGGAACGGCTGCGCGCGATGCTCGCGCCCGTGGAAGTGCCCGCGTTCTTCCTGCCCGTCACCGGCGTCGGGGTTTTCGGCGGCGAACGTCCGCACACGCTCTGGGGCGGCGTGGGAAACGGTCACCCGCATCTCTTCGCCCTGCACCGGCGCATCCAGGATGCGGTCCTCAGCGCGGCACTCGAGCCGGACCTGAAGCCCTTCCACCCGCACATCACGCTCGCCCGGATGCGCGGCCTCTCGCGGTCCGTGCTGAAGCCCTTCCTGCGCCGCCATGCGGAGACGGAGTTCGGCCTGTGGAAAGTGACCGGCTTCGTGCTGTTCTCGTCCGTCCTCGCGCCGGAAGGCTCCAGCTACACCGTGGAGATGCGCCGCGAATTCCCCGCGGATTGACCGTCGCCGCTCCTACCGCGTCGCCGGGCCGCCGAGCGCCCACGCGATGCCGTTCAGCAGCAGCCTTCGGAACGCCGGGTTCTGGAAATCATCCGCATGCCCGAGCGACGTGTAAAAGACGCGCCCCTGCTTCGCCCCCTGGAGATGCGTCCACGCCACCGGCTCCGGCGGCTGCCCCGCGATGGTCCCGATGAGCAGCGGCACCGTGTCCTTTTCCAGCGGCGTGTTTTTGTAAAGCCCGCCATTCCCCAGCAGCGCATCCGGCGCGATGCCCGCGAGGATCGGATGCTTTTCCGCGCCCGGCGCGAAGGTCACCGCCACCTTGTCCTTGCCGTGATGCCCCGTGTAATGCCCGCCGATCACCGCCGCATCGAACTCCGGCCAGACCGCCAGCTTCGGGTCCGTCAGCGTCGCCTTCAGCGGCAGGGAAAATGCGTGGCTCGCCGTGCGGATGCCGATCAGCGGCTTGCCCGCGGCGACGAAAGCCCTCACCGCGTCCAGTTCCGCCGCATGCGGCGTCCGCCGGCGCACGCTCACGAAGAGCAGGTCCGCATCCCGCAGCGCCTCCACGATTCCCGGGAAGTGATTTTTGTCCGCCGCGTCCGCGTGGATGATCGTGATGCGATGCCCCAGCGGCTCGAGGTCCTTCTTCGCAAATTCCGGCAGCGTCTCCCACGTGCGATATTCGTCCTCGCCGATCATGAAGACGAGATGCGCCGCCCGCGCGGACAGCGTGGACGCGCCGAGCAGCAGCGCGATGAGGAGGAGGGAAATGTGGCGCATGGGAGTGATGGACGCACAGCCTGAAGAGCCGCGCGGGGAGACACAATGGAAACCGCGGGCGGCACGAAGGCCGCGCAACGGAATGGCGTGCCGCGCCTGTTCCGCTCGACAGGCAGGGAGAATTGACCGATTCCCACCCGGTCATGATCCGCGTTCTCCCCACGCCCCTGCTTCCTCCCGTGTTCGCCGTCCGCGCGAATGACCTCCGAAAGTAATCCCCAAAAAACAAACCCCATGAAAACCCTCCTCGCACTCGTCCTCTCCACCGCCGCCGCCTTCGCCGGCCCGACCGTCGTCTATGTCTCCGAAGGCGGCGACAAGCGCATCTCCATCTACACGCTCGACGAACAATCCGGCGACCTCACCCGCACCGGCGCCATCGATCTCCCGGGCGCGCCGGGGAGCCTCGCCATCAGCCCGGACCGGAAGCACCTCTACGCCGCGGTGCGTTCCGCAAAGGAGTTCGCCACGCTCTCCGTGGATCCGAAGACCGGCCTGCTTTCCAACGTGGTCACGGCGCCCGCGGGCATCAATGCGGCCTACGTCCACGTGGACAAGACCGGGAAATGGCTGCTCTCCGCCTCCTACGGCGAGGGCGTCGCGGCGGTCAGCCGGATCAAGGACGGCGTCATCGACGGCGCGCCGGTCTCCACCGTCACCACCGGCCCGAAGGCCCACAGCATCCAGACCGACGCGGCGAACCGCTTCGCCTTCGTGCCGCACGTCGGCGACCTGAACAAGGTCGAGCAGCTCCGCTTCGATCGCCGTCACCGGCGCGCTCACTTCCAACACGCCGCCGCATCTCGCCGGCGGCGAAGGCGAGGGGCCGCGGCACTTCGCCTTCCATCCGAATGGCCGCTGGGCCTACTTCGTCAACGAGCAGGGAAAGAGCGTCACCGTCTGCGACTACGACGCGGAGAAAGGCACGCTCAAGGCACGGCAGACGGTCTCCACCGTGCCGGACGACTGGAAGACGAAGGGCTCCTGCGCGGACATCCACGTGAGCGCCGACGGCCGCTTCGTCTATGCCTCGAACCGCGGGCACGACAGCCTCGCGGTCTTTGAAATCGACGCCAAGACCGGCGCCATCACCGCGCACGGCCAGGTGCCGACGGAAAAGACGCCGCGTTCCTTCGCCCTCGTCCCCGGCGGTGAAAAGTTCGTCGTCTCCGCGGGCGAAGGCTCGGGCCGTCTCATCGTCTATCGCCGCGACACGCAGACCGGCGCGCTCACCCCGCTGAAAACGTACGACTGCGGCAAAGGCCCCGGCTGGGTGCTGGCCGTGAAGTTCGACTGATCCCCGCCATCCATGAAAGCGCTCGTCCGGCTCGCCCTCCTCCTCGCGGCATTCGGCTTCGCCGATCCGGCATCGGCCGCAAAGCCGAACATCCTCTTCATCCTCGCCGACGATCTCGGCTGGCGCGACCTCGGCTGCTACGGCGCGCCTTTCGATGAAACGCCGCACATCGACGCGCTCGCCCGGCAGGGCGTGCGCTTCACGCAGGCCTACACCGCGGGCGCCGTGTGCTCGCCCACGCGCAGCAGCATCATGACGGGCAAATACCCCGTGCGCACCGGCGTCACGGATTACATCCCCGGGCTGCCGGGCACCGGCCGCAAGCTCGTCACGCGACCGACGAAGACGGAGCTCGCGCTCGGGGAATTCACCATCGGCGAGGCGATGAAGGAAGGCGGCTACCAGACCTTCTATTCCGGCAAATGGCACCTCGGCGGGCGCGGCTTCGGGCCGCAGACCAGGGCTTTGAAATCGAGATCCCCGACGCGCAGCTCGGCAACAAGGGCAAGGACTGGCAGGTCGGCAAAAGGCTCACCGAGTCGGCGCTGAAGTTCCTCGATGAGCGCGACGCCGCGCGCCCCTTCTTCATGTTCCTCGGCTACCACGAGCCGCACACGCCCATCCTCGAGTATCCCGACCACATCGCGAAATTCCGCGACAAGGCCGCGAAGCTCCCGCCCGGCCCCGCGCCCCGCACCGAGCGCGACGGCCAGACGCGCACCGTGCAAAACGACGCCCCCTATGGCTCCGAGGTCGCCGGGCTGGATGCATTCGTCGGCAGCCTCCTGGAGAAGCTCGACAAAAGCGGCCTCGCCGAAAACACGATCGTGATCTTTTTCTCCGACAACGGCGGCCTCTCGACAAAGGCCGAGCCCGGCCCCGCCTCGAACGAACCGCTGCGCGCCGGCAAAGGCTGGCTCTACGAAGGCGGCATCCGCGTGCCCCTCATCGTCCGCGCCCCCGGCATCACGAAGCCCGGCGCCGTGACCGATGCGCCCGTCATCAGCACCGACATGTATCCCACGCTCCTCGCGCTCGCCGGACTGCCCGCGAGGCCGGAGCAGCACCGCGACGGCATCAGCATCGCCCCCGTCCTCCGCGGCGGACCCGCGCCCGCGCGCGAAGCGCTCTTCTGGCACTACCCGCACTACCACGGCTCCACGTGGGCGCCCGGCGGCGCCATGCTCGCGGGCGGATGGAAGCTCATCGAGTTCTTCGAGGAAGGCACCGCCGAACTCTACGACCTCACCGCCGACCTCTCCGAGCGCCACAACCTCGCCGCCGCCGAGCCCGCCCGCCTTGCAGCCATGCGCGCGCGCCTCGCCGCCTGGCGCACCGAAACCGCCGCCTACCTCCCCATCCCCGCCGCCCCCGGCAGCGCCGAAACCGAGCCGCCGAAAAAGAAACGCAAGCAGCCCGCCGATCGCTGAGCGCCGGATCCCCGGTCCGCCGACACCGGACACCGGCTTGACCCCGCTGCCGCGGCGCGCAAACCTCGCCGCATGAACATGAATCCCGTCGGCTGGTTTGAAATCTACGTCCAAGACATGGCCCGCGCGACAGGCCTTCTACGAGACCGTCTTTGCCACGAAGCTCGAGAAGCTCCCCGGCACCGACTTCAACATGTGCGCCTTTCCCATGGAGATGGGCAAATACGGCGCACCCGGCGCGCTCATCCACATGCCCGGCTGCCAGTCCGGCGGCGGCGGCACGCTCGTCTATTTTTCCTGCGAGGACTGCGCGACCGACGCCGGCCGGGTCGAGGCCGCGGGCGGCAAGGTCGTGAAGCCGAAGTTCGCCATCGGCCAGTACGGCCACATCGCCCTCGTCACCGACACCGAGGGCAACACAATCGGCCTGCACTCGATGACATAGCCGGCGCAACCCCGTAACGCGGACAACCGGAGACAGGCGCCAGCCCATCCTGTCCGCGATGCGGTCCTGTCCGCGATCGACCTCCCCGCAGTCGCGGAACCGAACAACCCGGTCGCGGAACTGAACGATCCAGTCATGGAACTGAACGACCCAGTCGCGGAACTGAACGACCCAGTCGCGGAACTGAACGATCCAGTCGCGGAACCGAACGATCCAGTCGCGGAACCGAACGACCCAGTCGCGGAACCGAACGATCCAGTCGCGGAACCGAACGATCCAGTCGCGGAACTGAACGATCCAGTCGCGGAACCGAACGATCCAGTCGCGGAACCGAACGATCCAGTCGCGGAACCGAACGATCCAGTCGCGGAACCGAACGATCCAGTCGCGGAACCGAACGATCCAGTCGCGGAACTGAACGATCCAGTCGCGGAACTGAACGATTCCGTCGTGGAGGAAAATGGTTCCCTTGCCGTGGAGAACGGTTTCGTTCCGGTGGAAAACGGTTCTCTTCCGGTGGAAGACGATTCTCTTCCGGTGGAAAACGATTCCCTTCCGGAGGAAAACGATTCCCGTGCGGAGGAGAACGGTTTTCTTGGGGTAGCAGACCGCCCTGCCGTCGTCTAAAATGCCCGAAAAACGGGGAAAAACGGCGGATTTCTCCGACATCAACGTCCAGACACCCAAACTGGCCAAAAAACGACACCGGGCAAGGCGGCCTTTGCCGGCTGGAGCACCGAATCTGGCACCGGTAGCAGCACGATTGAGTGGGTGATTGCAAAAACTGAAGTTGGAGATCGGATTTTGCCTTCAGCGGTGGGTGTTGCTCAGTAGGAAACGCGGAAAACTGAGATCACCGCGTCCGGAAAACAGTTGCGCAATGCGTTGCAAGAAATGCGGAGCTGGGAAGGACGGCATCGTCAGGAATCTGCAATGCCTCTCCGGCGTAAGCGCCGAAGTTTTCAGTGACCGCTCGCTGCGAAAGTTCGGTCTTGAGGCGCGGCGAAAGGAGCAACCGAAACTTGACATCGAACCCGATCAGGCCGCGGTCGAAGGCCGCATCATGCAGGCGCGAGAGACTGAGGCCGTTGCGGACGTTCAATCGCTCCGCGGGATGCGTGCCCCAAGGCAGGATATGGGAGGCGACGAGCAATTCGCGCACCCCCAGGCCGCGACCCCGCACCGGCCGCCGAAGTTATTCAACACCGCATCCCGGAAGTACTCCTGTCCCCGTCGCAGCTTCACATTGGCGGACGTTCGGTCGGGCCGGACGGTGGAAGTCTCCGCACCCGAACGCCTCCCTTGGCAGCACCTCGAGATCGTGGTCCGCGCCGCCCCAAATAATCCCGCAGCGCGTCCTCACTGGCAGGTACGGTCTCATTGAGATCGGCATGGAACTCCGTCCAAACCGTCCGGTCGAGCGCAGCTCGCGCCCGCGAGCCCCTTGATGCCGCGTAGCTTCAGCGCTGGGTCGAGCGACGCAAGGTTGCACAGCTTCATCGCCACGCTGTTCCCGCCGCGTCCGAACTTTTCCGCGAGCGCCATGATCACCGGCTGCCGCGCATGAAGCTGCCCGAACGTGAGCTTGTGGTAGAGATTGAGCGCAACGAGCAACTCGTCGCGTGTCCATTTTTTCCGGAAGACATTCCAGGAAAATATCGGGTCGGAGCCTTATCGGAAAGCGATGAGTGATGAATCCGAACAACCCGACCCTGCCGCCGTTTTCGGCTGTGCGCTTTCGCTCTGGCACGAGTGCAAGAAAGCCGTCGACCAACGAGCGACTGAATCTCAGCGAGTGCTACAACGGCGGCGACGAGTTCATGCTGGCCTGCCCCCGATTGTTGATCCACTCGCTATGAGAGTTTTTGCTTGGGTTCGGGTATTTGGTTGTGGGTTTGGTGTTCGGGGGACGGAGCGCGGCCTTGCGGCTGCCGGAGCGTAGCGGAGGCAGCCGCAAGGCTGCGCTGCGCGAACTCCACGGGCGTCTGGTCATCCAGCGAGGAATGGGGACGGTCTTCATTGTGCCAGTGCCGGTGCTGCCTGCCGAGCACTTTTGCCTCCAGCACGGACGCGAAGGCTTCTCGGTTGAGAAACTCGTCGCGGAACCGGCTGTTGAAGCTTTCGCTGTAGGCGTTCTGCCACGGCGCTCCGGGCTTGATGTAGAGCGTCTTGAAGCCGCGCCGCGCGATCCAGTCCTGCACCGCCTGCGCGATGAACTCGGGGCCGTTGTCGCTTCGGATGAATTCCGGCACCGTGCCGCGCGCGAGCACGGCCTCGTCCAGGATGCGGATCACATCCTTGGCTTCCATCCGCCGCTCGACTTCCAGCGCCACCAGCTCCCGGCTGAACTCATCGCAAATCGGCAGCCACTTGAGCCGCCGCCCGTCCTCGGTCGCATCAAAGATGAAGTCGTAGCTCCAGACATGGTTGACCCGCTCGGCGTGCAGACGCTGCGTGCCGCCATCGCTGCTCCCGAGCCGCTGGCGTTTGCGCTGCCGGCGCGGCACTCGCAGCCCTTCCTGCCGCCAGAGCCGCTGCACACGCTTGGCGTTGATCTCCATCCCGGCACGCCGCAGCAGCGCCGCGGCCATGCGGTAACCTGCACGCGGATACGCCGCTGAGATGCGTCGTAGTTCCGCGGCCAGCGCCGCGTCCTTGCCGCGCTTGCGACCACGGTAGCGTTGCGTGCTGCGTGGCTGTCGGATCGTGGTGCAGGCCCGGCGCTCGCTCACTTCCAGCTCGTGCTGCACATGCACCACGGCTTCTCGTTTGCGCTCCGGGCCTACCATTTTCCCTCCGCTACCTCCTTGAGGATCGCTTTGTCCAGCGACAGGTCGGCCACCAGCCGCTTGAGCCGCGCGTTTTCCTTCTCCAGCTCCTTGAGCCGTTTGACGGTCTCCTCCTTGGCACCGCCATATTCCTGCCGCCATCGGTGGTAGGTCGGAGGGCTGACCTCCAGCTTCTTGCAGACTTCCTCGACGCACTGGCCTCCGGCCAGCAGCGTTGCCGCTTCACGCAGCTTCTTGATGATCTCTTCAGGTGTGTGTCGTTTGCGTTTCATGGTGAGAGTTCGCCGGCGCTTTCGCGCCACCAACTCTCATAGCACCTGGACCAGTTCTCGGGGAGCAGGCCACGTCTGACTCCGAGGTCCTTTATCTTGGCGATGCGGATAATCGCACCATCGTTTCGCACAAGAAGCGACTCGGTGAACTCGGGCTTGTGCTCGATGTTTCTGGAAGTCTTCCTGACATCGTCCTTTTGGATGAGAAGCGCGGGTGGGTGTTCTTCATTGAGGCGGTTCACAGCTTTGGTCCCATCTCAGCGGCACGACTTATCACGCTTCAAGGTCTCTGCGCAAAATGTGACCTGCCAGTGGTTTTCGTCACCGCATTTTTGGATCGGAACGCTTTCCGGAAATTTGCGCCCGAGATTGCTTGGGAGACTGAGGTATGGATCGCTCAGGAGCCGGATCACATGATTCATTTCAATGGGGATCGGTTCTTCGGTCCTCGGCCAAAGCAGAGATAAATGTTGCACCCATCGAAGTGAGCGGACGCGCAGACTGTGCACGATCTGTAGTCGGTGAGGAGAAACTCGCCCTGGGGATCGCCTTTGATACTGTTGCCGTATGCCCGATATTTTCACCCAGGCGAAGCGGAGCGCGGTGATGGCGGCGATCCGGGGGCGGGGGAACAAGGGGACGGAGTTGCGGATGATCGCGCTGATGCGCGCGCATGGCATCACCGGGTGGAGAAGGCAGGTGGCGCTGCGCGCGACCGTGGGGAGTGGGAAGTTGAGCGTTGAGAGGAAGCAAGCGCGCGCGAAGCGCGGACAGGAGAATTCCCGACATTCATCGCTCCAATCCCGACTCAGCCGCCGCGTGTCGGTGGATTTCGTTTTCCGCCGGGAGCGCGTGGCGGTCTTCGTGGACGGGTGTTTCTGGCACGGCTGCCCGAGGCACGGGACGATGCCGGCGGGGAACCGGGCATTCTGGCAGGCGAAGCTGGCGCGCAACGCGGAGCGGGACCGGGCGGTGACGCGCGCGCTGCGCAAGGCGGGCTGGAAGGTGCTGCGCATCTGGGAGCACGACCTCGCGGCAAAGCACTGGCCGCGCACGGCGCGCCGGGTGGCGCGGGCGCTGGCGGTGTAGCGCGGGCAGCCCGAAGACGGGCGCAAGGCAATCGTGCCCGCGGGTCGGAGGGGTGTGGAGTGGGGGCGCGGACAGGAATGGCTGGGACCTGTCTTCGATCGTCCGCGTTACGGGGCACGAAAGGGCGGGAATTGGATGCTGGTCTTTGGGTGCGTTGTGGCTAGGGTGGCTGCATGAGTTTCGTGACGCTCGAAGTCGAAATTGACCACGGACGCGTGATTGCGCGTGGATCGGAGCCGTTGCCCGAAAAAGGCACCGGGCTGCTGACACTCCTGCCGGGAACAACCATGCCCGGAGCAGCGCGTGGATCGGTTCGCGCATTCATCGACAAGTGGGCGGGCTCATTCCCGTCGCCGACAGCGGAGAACGATGACGCACGGCTCGCCTACCTGCTGGGCAAACACGCAAAGTAGCTGTGCGGGTGCTGGTGGATACAAACGTGATTCTGGATGTGGCGTTGCGGCGCCCGGGGTTGTTTGACGGGAGCCAGCGGGCGCTGGTGCGGTGCGAGGCGGAGGGATGCGAACTGCGCATCGCCTGGCACACGGTGGCGAATCTGTTTTACATCCTGCGAAAGGATCGTGGCGGCGAGAAGACGGTTGAGTTCTTGCGGGATTTGCCTGCGGCCTTCGAAGTCGCGCCTGTGGCGCACACGGATGCGCTGCGCGCACTGGCTTCCGGCTTGCGCGATCTTGAGGACGCGCTGCAGGTGAGCGCAGCAGAGGCTTGCAGCGCGGACGTGATTCTCACGCGGAACAAGGCCGACTTTGGCACCCCTGCAGGAATCTCCGTGCTTACGCCTGAGGAATTTTCGTCCCGCTAAGGCGCTCCGCTTTTTTCCCGACAGGTCGGGAAGGTCGGTAAGGTCGGGAAGGTCGGGAAGTGGCAATCGACAAACGACCCCGAGGGCCTGCGGTTTTGTTCCCTTGGCACCTTGGCGGTTTCTCCATGCTGAGCCCCTGCCGGGCGCTGGGGCGATTGCCTGGCGGGGCGCAACTCCTCCTAGGCAAAGCGAAGCACGGGGACGACGTCAGGGGCTGCCTGGGTCATCACCGTGCTGTCGCAAACGGCGTCCGGCACTGGGGCCGGAAGGGGGATCAGTATCGGCGGACTTCGGTCTCCGTCGTGATGGTGCCGGGGCGTTGGTAGGGGGCGGCGGGTTGGTAGGCCGGGGCGGCAGGCTGGTAGGTGGTGCCGGGGCGACGGACGATGGTTTCCTCCGTGGTGGTAGTCCGCGTGGTGGGCCTGGCGGGCTCCACGACGACGGTTTCACAGGAGGAGAACGTGAGGATCGCAGTGGCTGCGAGGAGGGATGAGGCGATGATTTTCATGATGATGATGCCGGGAAAGGGGGGACGGGGTTACTTGATTTCCTCGGTGACGGTGGTGGTCTTCTTTTCAATGATCACCCCGGGAGCGGCGGGCTTGTGGACGATGACCTTGACGGCGTTCATCCGCTCGCCGTCGCGGGTGTAATAGACGGTGACGGGGAGGCCGGACTTCACGGTCTCGACGGAGACAGGCGCGCCGTTTTCGTCCACATAGACGGTCTTCGTGGAGTAAACGTAGCGGACCGGGGCGGGGGAATTCGCGGAGCTGAGCTCGAAGGCGTCGCGTCCGAACTCGCTGAGGGTGCCGGCGCTGTGGGTGTGGGTGGTCGTCGTCTTTTCCTGCACGATGGGGCCGCCCTCGGGGGGCGCCATCCTGCGGACGACGATCTTGCTCGCAATCATGCGGTCGCCGTCGCGGGTGTAATAGACGGTGACGGGGAGGCCGGACTTCACGGTCTCCACGGAGACGGGCGCGCCGGTCTCGTCCACGTAGGTGGTGGTCTTGGTGAAGGCGTAGTCGAGCGGCAGTTTTTCACTCTCGGAACGGATGACGATGCGGCCGGGTCCGAATTCACTGATGGTGCCGGAGGAGGTGACGGTTTTCGTGATCACCACGGGATCCGCAAAGGCGGCCGGGGCGGCGATGAAGGAGATGCCCATGAGGGCAGCGGAGGCGAAGAGGCTTTTGGTAATGTTCACGCACATCAATCGGGATGGCGCGCGGGGTGGCTGTGTATCGTTTGGAAATAGCGAACGGGGCGCGATGGCGCTCAGATGGACATTTCCCTCAGGCGAGGCGAAGGGCGGCGAGGGGCATCGGGCGCGGGGCGGCTTGCCATGCGGGGACCGGATTGCTAGCGAGAGTGCATGCCTCGCAAGATCCGCCAACTCGTCGCTGATTTGGAGTCAGCGGGCTTTGTGCTCAGCCCGGGAGGGAAGGGATCCCATCGCAAATTCCGGCATCCGAAATTCGCGGGGGCTGTGATTTTGAGTGGAAAAGACGGCGAGGACGCACACCATTACCATGAGAAACAAGTCCGCAACGCCATCCGCGCAACGACCCGATGAAAGCTGAAGACCGTTACCTGAAGTTTGTCCGCTGGAGTGAGGAGGACGCCGCCTATGTGGGGTTCTGCCCGGACCTTTTCCCGTGGGGCGGCGTGTGCCACGGCGCGGACGAGGAGGCGACGTATCACGCGCTGCGCGAACTGGTGCGCGAGGAGATTGCGGATCTGGATGCCGCGGGCCGCGAACTCCCCGCAGCCGTCACGCGTCCGATGTGTGAGCCGGCGGGAGTGTAGCGCCGCCGGAGCGGGAGGGGAGTGCCTTGGCCGAGGAGGATCCGCATCACGCGGCGGCCGTCTCGCGGGCGGCGTGCGGCTGGACGGGGTGCCGTTTGCGGGCTTGCGTCGGGCTTGGGAAAGGGGAGTCCTCTGCAGGGAAACCCATGACATCCACATCCGCCCCCCTGAATCCCCGTGCCCGTGCCTTTGCCGGGATCGCAGTCGCCCTCAGCATGCTCGGTGTCGGCGCAGGTGCGGCGGCTGCCGCGCCGAAGGGGGACGGGCGGGAGCTGCTTTCCGAGCACCGGACCGTGGCGCGCTTTGTCGGGGTGAACTCCCAGCAATGCATGGGCCGGACGGCGCTGTGCCCGGACAAGTGCGGCAACTCGGGGGACTTCGCGTCGTTCAGCATCACCGGCTATCTTTTCTACCGGAAGCCGGGCGAGTACGGGGACCCGATGCAGCACGGCTTCACCTTCCAGGTGGAGGACAACATGAAAAACGCGAAGGTGTCCGCGGAACTGCTCGCCACGCTGAAGGGCCTGCAGAAGGACGACCACGTGCTGCTGTCATGGAATCACGACTACGTGACGCAGGCCGGAAGCTCGTCGCCGGAGCGCCCGGTGACGAAGTTGAGCAGGATCACCAAGGCGGAGGCGGAGAAGCTGCTGAAGGAAAAGAAGTGAGCCGCCGGGCCAACGACCGGGCGGGACGGGCGGCGCGGTCGCCGGGGCGGGGGTGAGCTGGCCCGTCGGGGGGTTATGCGGCGACGGATTTTGGGCGCGGGAAGCGGCCGTGAACGGCGTCGTCCACCCAGACGTCCTCGTCGAGATCCTCCCAGCGGAGGGCGCGGCCTTGCACGCGCAGGCACACTTTTTCCAGCAGTTCCTGCGGAGCGCCGGAGAGCAGCGGATATTTCGCGGCGGGGAAGCTCACGATGCGCTGGTCATCGAGTTCGAGCCAGACGCGGCGGCCTTCGATCCAGCAGCGGAGGGCGGTGGCGGGTTCGCTATTCACGGTGGAACGAAGCATAGGCGGCGAGCAGTTTGTCGCAATGCTCTTCAACGAGGCGCTCGATGTCGCGCAATGCAGCCTCGCGAAAACCATGGTTGTCCGCCAGTGCGATGGGTCGCAGCCAGAATTTCACCTCAAAATCATCACGGGAGACGTGGATGTGCGGAGGCTCGCGGTTTTCGCCGCTGTAAAAATGGAAACGATACGGCCCGATGCGCAAAACCGTCGGCATCGCCGGATGGTGCCGGTGGTCGGCGAGCTGTCAAACGATTGGTGCGCACGTGCACGGCACTGCATCCTTCCCCTGCGCACCGCGCGCGTGCATCATCCCGGCGTCATGCGAACCCTCGCCGCACTTTTCCTCGCCGCCGTCCTCACGCTCGCCGCGCGCACCGTGCATGGGGCGGAGCGGTGGCTGAAGGCGGGCGATGTCGTCGCGCTCGTGGGCGGGGAGGACATGGTCGCGCTCGCCGAGGAGGGCTGGCTGGAGACGCTCGTCACGTGGGCGCAACCGAAGGATCGCATCCGCTGGCGCAGCCTCGCGTGGGAGGGCGACACGGTCTTCGAGCAGCGGCGCGACCTGAACTACCCCACGCTCGAAACCCAGCTCGACCGGATGGGCGCCACGGTCGTCATCTGCCAGTTTGGGAAGATGGAGAGCTTCGCCGGGAAGGAGGGCGTCGCCGCGTTCACCGAGGCGTATGGGAAACTGCTCGCGCGCCTCAGCGGGGAGAAGAAGCGGCGCATCGCGCTGGTGCTGCCGCCGCGCTTTGGAGCGCCACCAAAAGGGGTGCCCGACCTGACTGCGCGGAACGGCGAGTTCATCGCTTACATGAATGTGATCAGGATGCTCGCCGAGAAGAACGGCGCGGCCTTTCTTGAAGCAGAAGTTCCAGACCTCCCGGAGGTCCCCACCGATGGGTTACGGCCGCAGGTGTCACACGAGGTATCACGTTATCGAACCCGAGACGGCGTTCACCTCGACAAACAGGAGCAGTTTGCAGCGGCGATAACCATACTTTCGGACTTCGACCCGACCTTGGACTGGGCATACGTGATGGGCAGCAAGCGGGAGATGGCGTTTCTGGAACTCCTCCGCACCGCCATCCGCGCCAAGAACCGCCTCTGGTTCCACTACACCCGGCCGCAGAACTGGGCCTTCCTCGCGGGCAACCGCACCAACCAGCCCTCCTCGCGCGACCACCTCGACCCGAGCAAGCGCTGGTTCCCCGAGGAGATGGAGCAGTGGCTCCCGCTCATCGAGGCCAAGGAGAAGGAAATCTGGGCCCTCGCCGCCGCGAGGTAGGGCGCTTTCGCCGAAAGCGCCCGCGAGAAAATCCTTCAGCGAGACAAATCCTGCCGAATCAAACGCCTGGCGTAAAACAGTGGGCGCTCTCGGCGAGAGCGCCCTACCTCATTTCAGCTTCAGGTTCTTCCGCAGGAAGGTCGGCACGTCGAGGTCCTGGCCGTCCACGATGGTCGGCTCGGACTTCTCGAAGCGTCCGCGGTTCGCCGGCTCGAGCGTCATCTGCTCGGCCTTCTCCTCCTTCTTCGTCGTGGCGGCGACCGTTTCCGCCGGGGCCTTGCGGTAAGTCTGCGCGACGGGTGCCGTCTTCGCGGGCGCGGCCTTCACCGGCGCGACGGGCTCCGGCTCGGGCTCCGGCTCGGCGAGCTCGGAGTGGATGTCGTCTTCAAAATCCTCCTCCTCGGAAATCTCAGGCGCGGCGGACGCAATCGGCGTAACGGGCGCGGCGGCGCGCGGCGGCTCGACGGGCGCGACGACGCGGCTCGGCAGGGGACGCGTGACGGGCGCGGGCGCCGGTGCGGCGGCTGTCAGCACGGGCGCGGCGGTGGAGCTGATGATGGTGACGCACAGCCTGCGTCCGAGCTTTGCATCCGTGCCGATGCCGAAATCGATCCGCGTGTCGTCGCCGATGTGCCGGTTGAACTCCTCCATCAGCGTGGTGATTTCCTGGAGGGTGACATCCGGGCCGCCGGCGATGTGGATGACGACGGACTGGCAATCCGCGAGCATCTTGCCCTTGTCCATGAGCGGGCTTTTCAGCGCGCGCGCGAGCGCCTCGTGGGCGCGGTTCGAGCCTTCGCTCTCGCCGTGGCCGAAGAGGCAGCGCGGGTGCTTGCGGCGCAGGGCGGCGGCGAGTTCATCGAGCCCGGTGGGGATGATGCCGCCGCGGCGCACGACGGAGGTGATGGCCTGGATGGAATGGCTGAGCACCTTGTCCGCCGCGACGAACGCCTCCTGCACGCCCGCGGTGTGGCGAGGAGATTTCGCCGAGGCGATCATTCTCGAAGCAGATGACGAGGTCGGCCTGCTCCTCGAGCTGCGCGAGGGATTCGGCCGCCTGCTTGCGCCGCCTTTTCCCCTCGAAGGAAAACGGCATGGTGGCAAACGCGACGACCATCGCGCCCGCGCCGCGCGCCATGTGCGCGATGAGCGGGGCCGCGCCGCTGCCGGTGCCGCCGCCGAGCCCGACGCAGAGGAAGACCATGTCCGCGCCGTCGATGGCGGCCTTGATGTCCGTCGCGGCCTCCTCGGCGGCCTCGTAGCCGATCTCGGGGTCGCCGCCCGCGCCGAGGCCGCGCGTGACGCTCTTGCCGAGGTGGATTTTCTGCGGGGCGACGCAGCCGTTGAGCGACTGCACGTCGGTGTTCATCGCAATGATGGCGGCGCCCTCGATGCCGTCGAGCATGAGGCGGTCGAGCGCATTGCCGCCCGCGCCGCCGAGGCCGAGGATTTTGATGACCGGCGCAGCCGGGGTGATGGAGCGGTGGAGTGCGATCATGGGCTTAGCGGAACCACTTCTTGAACCAATCGAGCAATCCGCCCGATTCGTCGTCGAGGGTGGCTTGTGCGTACTTCACGAGGCCGATGGCGGTGGAGTATTGCGGGTTTTCAAAGGCGCTGGTGACGCCGGCGACATTCTGCGCCCGGCAGACCTGCACGGGCATCTGGAAGATTTCCTCGGCGACATGCTGGATGCCGCGCAGCGCCGAACTGCCGCCGGTGAGCACCATGCCGGCGCCGGCGTATTCGTGGTAGCGCGCCTCTGTCGAGTTCGCGCTTCAGCAGCTCGAAGGTCTCGCGCACGCGCATGTGGATGATCGTGTTCAGCATCTCGCGCTCGATCTCGCGGCCGGCAAATCCGTGCTCATCCTTCAGCACCACGGTCTCGCCGGGGATCGAATTGCCGATGATGCAGCTGCCCTCGTCGATCTTCAGCTTCTCCGCCTTGCCCATCGGGATGCGCAGGCCGAGCGAGAGATCGTTCGTGATGTGATCGCCGCCGATGCCGACGACGCCGCTCTGCTTCACCGCGCCGCCCGCATAGACGATGTAGCCGCTCGTGCCGCCGCCGATGTCCACGAGGATCGCGCCGGTGGTTTTTTGCGTCGGGTCGAGCACGGCCTGCGCGGCGGCGTACGGCGTGAAGACGATGTCCTCGATTTCGATGTCGAGATCGCAGAGGCACTGGATGCTGTTGCGCACGCGGTTCGCGACGCCGTGGATGATGTGGAAGTCCGCCTCCAGCTTGCGCCCGTGCATGCCGACGGGGTTCAGGATGCCGTCCTGTCCGTCCACGTAGTAGTGCTGGAGGATGGTGTGGACGAACATGTTCTGCGACGGGATGGGCGCGGTGCGCGCGGCCTCCTGCACGCGGGCGAAGTCGCCCTCGTCCATCTTTTCCCGCTCGTCCGGCAGCGTGTAAGAGCCGCGGTTGTTGAAGCTCTGGATGTGCGCGCCGGTGATGCCGAGATAGACGTTCTTGATCATCACGTCGCTCTTCTCCTCCGCGTCCGCGAGCGCCTCGCGGATGCACTTGCCGCAGTTTTCAATGTCCACGATCTCGCCCTTGCGCACGCCGCGCGACGGCGCCTCGCCCACTCCGAGGATCTGGATGGTGCCGTCGTGCTTCAGCTCGGCGGAGACGGCGCACACCTTCGAGGTGCCGACTTCGAGTCCTACGACTATGCGGTCCCTGGCCATCAGGCTGCGCGGAAGCGTTTGAGGATGCCGCCTTCTTCCGGCTTCGGCGTTTCCTTGGGTTTGGAAGGTTCGGCGCGTTTCGTCGCGGGCCGCGGTTTGTCCTTCGTCGAGGAACCGGCGTCGCTGGAGGGCTTCGCCTTCGTGGTGACGGTGCGCGCGGGCGGCGGAGGGACCGGGTCGGCGTCATCATCCTCCAGCGGCACGGGCTGCATGAAGGTGACGGGGATGTTCCGCTTCGGAATGAGGTTCACCGTCTGGATCTCCTGGCCGATGAGCGTCGCCTCGCCGCGCACGGCGCTGAGCCGGTCGAGCTGCTCGGGGATGTCGTCGAGGCCGAACGTGAGCTGCGCGCGCTTCTGATCCATGGCCACGAGGCAGTAGGCCTTTGACACGTCGATGGACATGACCTTGAACGAACCCGTTTCGCGCGTGCGCCTGAGCAGTTCGAGCGCGGCGACGACCTCCGCCTTGCGGATCGGCTTGCCGGGCTCGAGGTCCTCCGTCTGCACGCCGCCGATGGTGGGCAGCGTCTTGAACTCATGCGGGATGTGCTTCGGCTGAAACACCATGCCGCGCGCGTCGAGAAGGTGCGTCGGTGCGTCGTGCGCGGACTGGGCATCGGTGCCGGAGGCGAGCCAGGCGGTGGGCCTCCGCTCGCGCACGGAGACTTCGATGCGGTTCGGCAGGTAGCGCGTGACCTCCGCATTCTCGACCTGCGGGAGCTTCTTGAGCGCGTCGCGCAACGCGGTGACGTCGTAGGAAAAGATGTTCTCGCCCGGCTTCAGCTTCGCCGTCACGCACGCCTGCTCGCGGGTGAGCGAACCGTCCGTGGTGAAGTGGATCTCGCGCAACGCGTAGTCCGGATTCGCCCAGAAAAACTTCCGCCATCCCTGCGTCGCGCCGTAGTAGAGACCGCCCGCGAGGGCCGCGAGCAGCGTCACTTTCACCAGCCGCGAGATCCACGAGCGGATGCCGATCCATGTCGCGTTGCTGCCGCGTTTCACGACTCCGCTGACGAAGTATTTCTTCCGCTGATCGCGGTCGGAAGTGAGGCGTTTGTTGCGTGGGCGGCGGCGTTTCATGGGCTGGTCGGGCGGGCTGCGAGTGAGAGTTCGATAATGCGGCGGCAAAGCTCGGCGTAGCTGATGCCCATGGCGGCGGCGGCCTCTGGCAGCAGCGATGCCGGCGTCATGCCGGGAATCGTGTTCACTTCGAGCACAAACGGCAGGCCTGCGTCGGTCAGCAGGATGTCCACTCGCGAGTAGACTTCAAGACCCAGTGCGCGGTGCGCGGCGAGCGCCGTCTGCTGCACGAGCGCCGTGGTCGCGGCGTCGAGCAGCGCCGGGCAGATGTGATCCGCGCCGGCAGCGTTCGGATTCAGGAAGGGGTATTTGTTGTCGAAATTGTAGAAGTCCTTCCGCGCCTTGATCTCGATCACCGGCAGCATCGTGTCGCCGACGATGCCGACCGTCAGCTCGCGGCCCGCGATGAATTCCTCGACGAGCAGCTCGCTCGCCGAACTTCCACGCCTGCTCCAGCGAAGAGCGCGAGTTCCTCCGGCGATTTCACGATGTACACGCCCACGCTGCTGCCTTCCTTCGGCGCCTTGATCACGAGCGGCAGCGGGAGCGTCGGCTTCGCGCCGTTGCGGATGATTTCCGATTTCGCCGTCGGCACGCCGCATTCCACGAAGCGGCGCTTCGACGCAATCTTGTCGATCGCCAGCTCCGAGCCGACCACGCCCTCGCCCGTGTACGGGATGCCGCGCGCCTCGAGGATGCGCTGGATCTGCCCGTCCTCGCCGAACGTGCCGTGGATGACATTGAAAGCCACGTGCGTGTCGGCGGGCACGGAAAAATCTGCGCCCGTGACATCCACCGGCGTGACATTCGCGCCGATGGAACGCAGCGCGGCCACGACGCCCTCGCCGGATTTCAGCGAGACTTTGCGTTCCGAACCGGGACCGCCCATGAGGACGGCGACTGGGATTCCTGAGGGATTAAAGGGCATGGAAATGGAGTGCGTATTCATCGCGATGAATACGGCGTGCGGGCAGAGATTCTTTCACGAGGTTGCGTGCGATTTCACGCATAGACGGGTTCCTCCTGTCCAACGATTTGGACCTCGGTGTGCAATTCGATGTTTCGTTCCCGCATCGCGCGCTCCTGGATCTGCGCGATGAGCCCGAGCACGTCGGCGGCGGTCGCTCCGCCCTCGTTCACGATGAAGTTGCCATGAATCTCCGACACGCGCGCGCTGCCGACGCGCGTGCCCTTGAGGCCGAGTTCATCGATGAGTTTCCCCGCCGGGATCGGGCCGGGGTTTTTGAAAATGCAGCCTGCGCTCGATTCCTTCGGCTGGCTCGTGCGCCGCTTTTGCTGGCTCTCATCCATCCGCGCGACGATGTCCGCCGCCGCCGCCGGTTCGCCGCGGAAGGTCGCGCTCACCGCGTAGTTCTTCGCGAGGATGGGGACGTCGCGGTAGCGCACTTCGAGCTCGTTGGGCGTGCGTCGTGTGGAAATTCGCCGTTCGCATCGACGAAGCGGACGCTGACGACCTGCCGGAAGGTCTCGCCGCCCATCGCGCCGGCATTCATGCGCAGCGCGCCGCCGACATTTCCGGGGATGCCCTCGAACCACTCGAAGCCGCCGATCTGCGCGTCGCGCGCCGCGATGGCGAGTTCGCGCTGCTTCACGCCGACGCCCGCGCTGATGTGCGTGCCGTGGACTTCGAGCCGTCTTGAATTCGCCGCGCGCGAGATGCGCCACCACGCCGCGGATGCCGCCTTCGCGCACGAGCAGGTTCGATCCGCGGCCCATCACGAAGAGCGGGATGCCGCGTTCCGTCGTGAAGCGCACGAGCCGCGCAAAGCCTTCCTCGGTCTCCGGCTCCGCCCAGAATTGCGCCGGCCCGCCGACGCGCATCGTCGTGTGTTTCGAGAGCGGTTCGTAGAGCCGCGTCGAGGCCCGGGCCCATCACGTCCGCGATCGCATCGAGCACGCCGATGTCGCGCGCGAGCACGGAGCCCTGTTCGTGGATGTTCCCCGCGCCGAGCGAAAGGATGAGGTCGCCCGGCTCGGCGATGCGCCCGATGTCGTACGCGATCTGGCGCCGGTCCGGCTGGAAGGTGACGCCTTCCTGCGCCGTGTGCTGCGCGATGGCATCGACGATGGTCTGCCCGCTCACGCCGGGAATCGGCGGTTCGCTCGCGGGATAGATGTCCGCGACAACGAGCACGTCCGTGTCCTCAAATGCGCGGCCGAAATCATCCCGCAGCGCCTGCGTGCGCGTGTAGCGGTGCGGCTGGAAGATCGTGAGGACGCGCTTCCGCCCGGTGCCGCGCGCGGTCGCGAGCGTCGCGCGGATTTCGCTCGGGTGATGCCCGTAGTCATCCACCACCATGAAGCGCTCCGAGCGGTGCTTGATCTCGAACCGACGCCGCGCGCCGCGGAAGGACTCGAGCGCCGCCGCGATTTTCGGAAATGGCACGCCGAGCTCCGTGGCGAGCGCGATCACGCTCGTGGCGTTGCTCACGTTGTGGCGCCCGGGGACATTCAGCGTGACTGCGCCGAGCGGCTCGCCGCGTCGCGTCGCGAGGAAGTGTGACTGGAAATCCTTCGGGTGAACGGCCTCGAAACGGTAGTCCGCCTTTTCCGACGCTCCGTAGGAGATGGCCCGCGCGTGGCCGGAGCAGAGCCGCGTCGCGTGCTTGTCGTCCGCGCAGTAGAACACGCTGCCCGCCGTCTGCCGCAGGAGTTGCTCGAACGCGCGATCGATCGCCGCGAGGTCGGCGTAAAAGTCCATGTGCTCCTCCTCGATGTTGAGGATGACCGTGTGCTCGGGGTGGTAATTGACGATGGTCCCGTCGCTCTCATCCGCCTCCGCCACGAACCATTCGCCCGCCGCGTCCCAGAGCGCATTCGTCCCGAGGATCGGAATCTCCGCGCCGACGTAATGCGAGGGATTCAGCCCGGCCTCGCGCAGGACGTGCGCGCTCATGGAACTCGTCGTCGTCTTCCCGTGCATCCCGGCGATGACGATGCCTTTTTTCTGCCGCATGATCGCCGCGAGCGCGTCCGCGCGCCGGGCCATCGGCACGCGGAGCTGCGTCGCAGCCTCGTAGTCGGGGTGGTCCGGCTTGATCGCCGAGGAAAAGATCACGAGTTCCGCATCGCGGACCTTGTCCGGATTTGAAGGCGATGAGAAATCCAGGCCGAGCGTCTGAAGGCGCGCGGTTTCCTCGGTCGTCGCCTTGTCGCTGCCGCTTACGCGATGCCCGAGGGCGATGCACAACCCCGCGATTCCGCTCATGCCGGAGCCGGCGACGCCGATCAGATGGATCCTGCGTCCGCCTCCGGTGAGGAATCGGGCTAGTTGCGCTCCGTCCATCGCTAGCGGCCCTGGCCTCCCTTGCTGCGCGAAGCGCGCATGGTGAAAAGGACGAGCACGGTCAGCAGCGCGGCGGTCCAGTGCCAGATGCTTTCGGCGGTGGTCTCGCGGATTTTCAGCTCGAGGAATCCGGCGTGGAGCGGCTGTGCCGCCGCCAAAATGATGGCGCAGGTGAATGCGATGCGGATGGAAGTTTTCATCGGGTGGATCACGGGTTGGGTTGGCAGGAGCTCACGAGGACATCGGCGACGCGTTCGGCGGCGTTGGCGGGTGCGAGTTTGCGGCTTTGCTGCGACATTTCCGCGAGGCGCGCGGGGGAGCCGATCAGCGAGCCGATTTTTTCCGAGAGCGCCTCGGGGGTCGCATCGCGTTCCTTCACGATCACGCCCGCGCCGGCCTTCACAAAAATCTGCGCATTCGCGGTCTGGTGATCGTCTGCGGCAAAAGGGTAGGGGAGGAGAATCGCCGGCAGGCCGAAGTGTGAAAGCTCCGCGAGGCTCGCCGCGCCGCTGCGAGCGATGGCGAGGTCCGCGGCGCCGTACGCCTCCTCCATACGGTGATAGAACGCCGCGACTGCCGCGGGGACGCCTTCGCGCTGGTAGGCTGCATGCATCGCCTGCTCATCCTGCGCGCCCGCGAGGTGGATCACCTGCCACGAGTGCGATTTCAATTTCGAGGCCGCGCCGCTGACGGCCATGTTGATCCCATGCGCGCCCTGGCTTCCGCCCATGACGAGCAGGGTCGTCTTCCCGGGGTTCAGGCCGAACGCTGCGAGCGCGGCGGTTTTGTCCACCGGACGCGTGAGCCCGGATCGGATGGGCGTGCCGGTGACCGCGCATGCGGCATTCGGAAAATGGGCGGCACACTCTTCGAAACCGAGGAGGACTTTCGTGACGTAGCGCGCGTTCAGACGGTTGGCGCGGCCGGGGATGGCGTTCGATTCGTGGACGAAGACCGGCACTTTGCGGGAACGTCCCGCGAGGATCGGCGCGGTGGAAGTGAAGCCGCCCATGCCGAGCACGGCGTCGGGCTTCCATTCGCGGAAGAGCGCCTTGCAGCGCTGGAGCGCCTTCCATGAACGCCAAAGGAAGCCAAGGATCGCGGGCGAGAAGAGCTTCGGCATCCCGCCGCCGGCGATCCTTTCGATCCGGAACTCATTCCTGCCTTGCGTGGCGATCGCGTCGATTTCCTTTTCGGAAATCAGCAGCATCACCTTGTGCCCGCGCGCGAGCAGCACCTCGCCGACCGCAAGGCCGGGAAACAAATGACCGCCGGTGCCGCCTGCCGCGATGACGAATCTCATGCGGGACGGGTGGGACGGAGCGGGGAATTGACGGTGCGGACCATCGCGATGGGGCCTTGGAAGCGCACGCCCTGGAGTCGCGGTGCTGGGACGCTCCACCGTGTGACGGGCGGGTGAAGTTCCTCGGACGTGTCCGCTGCGGGGCGGGTGGGTTGCGGGTGGTTGGCAGGGTGTTGCATGGGCTAAATGCGTGGGGTTTTTCGGATGCGGATTTTGGAATCGAAACGCATGCCTTCGGGGTCCGGCCGCTCGCCGAAGCCGCGCCGGTAGATGCTGAGGAGGATGCCAATGCTCACGAGGCAGAAGGCGAGGCTCGAACCGCCGTAGCTGATGAACGGGAGAGGCAGGCCCTTGTTGGGCAGCACCATGGTGGTCACGCCGATGTTCATGATCGCCTGGAGCGCGAGGAGCATCACGATTCCCACGCCGAGCAGCCTGCCAAAGCGGTCGCTCGCACGGGTCGCAATCACGGTGCCGGCGACGAGGACGACGAGGAAGCAGAGAATCACGCCGAGCGAGAAGAACAGCCCGAGTTCCTCGCCGATCTCCGGAAAAATGAAATCGGTGTGTGCGAAGGGCAGATACGAGAATTTCTGCCGCCCGTTCCCGAGGCCGAGCCCGGGAACTCCGCCGCAGCCGATGGCAATGAGCCCCTGCACCTGCTGGTATGCGTCCTTCGGATATTTTTCCGGATCAAGGAACGCAAGGAAGCGATCGGTGCGTTCGGGCATGAGCCAGATCGCGAAGGCCAGCGCCCCGGCCCCGGCGAGGGCGCTCAGACCGATGTAGGGGAGCCGCGTCCCGGCGACGAACATGACCACAAGTGTCGTGCAGAGGATGAGTGTCGAGGTGCCTAGGTCCACCTCCTTCGCGATGAGCGCGACGATGACAAGAACGATGGAGATGGGATAGACGAAGCCCCGGAGGAATTCGCGAGGCTTCGTTTCCTTCCGTGAAAACCACCACGCGAGCGTCACGAGTACCGCAAGTTTCGCGAATTCCGATGGCTGCACCGTCTGTGACTTTGTCCCGATCCATCGGTACGAACCGTTGATCTTCCTCCCGATCCCGGGGACGAAACAGCACACGAGCAGCACTGCGGCACCGATGTAAAAAAGCCACCACCGCTTTTCCATCCAGCGGTAATCGATCAGCGCCGCAGCCACGCACAGAACGACGCCAACGCCCAGCCACCTGAGCTGATGCGAGAGGAAGAAGGTCGGGTCTCCTTTTGCGTCCTGCGCGTAGGCGCCTGTGCTCGTGAGCATCACGATCCCGATCGTCGTGAGCGTGGCGACCGCGATCACGAGGAGGAAGACGTTGATGAAGACGAAGCGCTTTTGCATCGGGGGATGGCTAGCCGTTTTTCACGGGGAGTTTCAGCACCTGGCCGGCCTGGATTTTCTTCGGGTCCTTGACGTTGTTCGCCTTCATCAGGTCCTCGTAGCTGCAGCCGTTTTCACGCGCGATTTTCAAGGCCGTGTCGCCTTTGCGCACGACGTAGGTTTTGACGGGCTTGCGCTCCGCCGGCGTCGGGGAGGCCTTCTGTGCAGTCGCCTGCGCGGGCTTGCTCTCGGTTGTCGAGGCGGCCTTTTGCGCCGGTTTTGTCCCGGGAATCGCGAGCGCCTGTCCGGGGTGAATGTCGCCGGGGTTCTTCAACTTGTTCGACGAGACCAGGTCCGTCACGCCGACGTTGTACGCGAAGGCGATCTTCGTGAGCGTGTCGTTTTCCTTCACGACATAGGTCGTCTGCGTGCCGGTTGCGGACGCCTTGGATGCCTCGTGGGGCGTGGGCTGCGGTGTGTTGGAGGCGACGATCGATGCGGCGGCCGCGGGGGCCGGGACTTTCGGTGCCGGCGATTTCACGGGCGCGGTTTTTGCCGTCGTCGTGGTCGCCGGATTATCCGGCGCGGCGCTGTGGCTGCGGCTTTCCTTGATCCTGGCAAAGGCAAACACGCCGACGACGGCGATGATGTGGAGCAGGAGCACGATGATGAACGCGCCCGAGAGGCGGTTGGTGCCGTCATCCTCATCGTGCGACGTCTGCGACGCCGTCCGTGCGGCAGCGGCATTGTACGTCCGTGAGCGGACGAAGAAGCGGCGGAGTTTGTGGATCGGGTTTTTCATGGCGTTGAGTTGGTTGGTGCGAACGAGTGGACGATGGTGCGAAATTGGTTACCGCGGTCGGCGTAGTTGCGGAACATGTCAAAGCTGCTTGTCCCGGGGCTGAAGAGCACGATGTCGCCGGACCGCGCCTCGGAGCGCGCGGTGTGCACCGCGCGCTCGAGCGAACGGCCGACATTGATGCATGGAAGCCTGCGGCTCCAGAGCTGTTCGATGCGCCCTGCCATTTCGCCGAGCAGGACGGCGCAGCGGCATTTCCGCGCAACGAGGTCGGTGACGCTGTCGAATTCGAAGCCCTTGTCCTTGCCGCCGGCGATGAGCACCACGGGGCGGGTTTCCCCGTCGAGCGCCTTTTCGAGCGAGTCGAGGTTGGTGGCCTTCGAATCATTCACATAGTCCACGCCGTCGAGTGTGCGGATGAGTTCGCAGCGGTGCGGCAGCGCCTTGTAAGCGGAGAGCGGCGGGACCATCCGGGCAAAATCGAGTCCCCAGGCCTTTCCCACGCCGAGCGCCGCCATGAGGTTCTCGGCGTTGTGCGAGCCGCGCAGATTCGTGGCGCGCATCTCCAGCACGGGCTCGCCGTGGAAGTGGATCACGCCATCGCGGAGGTCGAAGTCGCCGCCGCCCTGATAGGCACTGAATGTGATGCGGCGTGCCTTCAGCGGCGGAAGCTTGTCGCGGAGGTTCACCACTGCCCAGTCCTCCGCGGTCTGGTTCTCGAAGATGCGCGCCTTTGCGTCGTAGTACGCCTGCAGGGACGGGTATCGGTCGAGATGATCAGGCGCAAAGCCGAGCCACACCGAGACGGCAGGGCGGAACGTCCGGATTTCCTCGAGCTGAAAACTGCTGACCTCCACGGTCATCACGTCCATCGCGCGGCCGTCGCGGACCTTCGCCGAGAATGCCGGGCCGATGTTGCCGCACGCGACGGTCTTCACGCCGCAGCCGAGCAGCATTTGCTCGACGAGCTGAGTGGTGGTGGTCTTGCCGTTCGTCCCGGTGATCGCGATGACCGGACGCCCGCACAGCACGAACGCGAGTTCGAGCTCGCCGAGCATCGGGATGGCGCGCGCGAGTATGCCTTTCACGAGCGTGCTGGTGGGCTCGATGCCCGGGCTGAGGACTGCAAGGTCGTAGCTCCCGGTGTCCGTATCCGCAGCGGGCCCGGCGATCACGCATGCTCCGGCTGTTTCGAGCGCCGCGATTTTCTCGCGGAGCGCGTCCGGCGCGCCGCTGTCGAGCACGGTGACGTGCGCGCCTTCGTCGAGCAGGAGGCGCGCGGCGCTGCCGCCGCTTTCGCCCGCGCCGAGGACGGCGATGTGTTTGCCGGAGACGTGCATTTTCACCGGAGCTTCAGCGTTGCGAGCCCCATGAGGGCGCAGATGAAGGAGACGATCCAGAAGCGCGTCACGACGACGGTCTCGTTGATGCCGGACAGCTCGAAGTGATGATGCAAGGGCGCCATGCGGAAAACCCGCCGGCCCTGGCCATACTTGCGCTTCGTGTATTTGAAATAGAACCGCTGGATGAGCACCGAGGCCGCCTCGAGCACGAACACGAACCCGATGACGAGCAGCAGCAATTCCTGTTTCACG
This sequence comes from uncultured Verrucomicrobiae bacterium, assembly GCA_963769025.1. GTDB lineage: Bacteria > Verrucomicrobiota > Verrucomicrobiia > Chthoniobacterales > Chthoniobacteraceae > SXWH01. Next base: position 316,293 of record CAVYKI010000010.1, on the reverse strand, counting down.
CAGATGGCCACGACGCCGAGCGCGCCGCCGATCGCGAGCGAGCCGGTGTCGCCCATGAACATTTTTGCGGGATGCGCGTTGAACCACAGGAACCCCAGCGATGCGCCGGCGAGTGCGAGGCAGAAGACCGTGAGTTCGCCCGCCTGCGGATAAAAGGGGACCTGCAGGTAGTCCGCGATGACGTGATGGCCGGCGATGTAAGCAAGCACCGCGTAGGCGAACGTGACGGTGAGCGTGCAGCCGGTGGCGAGCCCGTCGAGCCCGTCGGTCAGGTTCACCGCGTTCGACGTGCCGAGGATGATGCCCGCGAAAAACAGGAACGTGATGATGATGCCCATGTTCGGTATGAGCATCTTCTTGTAGAACGGCACGTAGAGGGCGCTGGCCTGCTGGTTGATGCGCGAGTCGGACAGAAAAAACCACGTGACGCCGATCGCGATGAGCAACTGGACGATGATCTTCGTGCGTTCACTCACTCCGGCGGAGTTTTTCTTCGCGACCTTCAGGTAGTCGTCCACAAATCCAAGCGCGCCCGCGGCGACCATCGCGCCGAGGACGATCCAGACGAAGGAATTGTCCGGCCGCGCCCACAGGAGCGTGGAGAAGACCGTCGTGCCGAGGAGCAGGATGCCTCCCATCGTCGGCGTGCCGGCTTTCTGGCCATGCAGTTCGGCGAGCTTGTGGACCTCCTCCTTGTTCCGGATTGGCTGGCCGAGTTTGAGCGAGAGGAGCTTGCGAATCGTGAAATTGCCGAGCGCGAGTGAGAGCAGAAACGCCGTGAGCGCCGCGCCCACGGCGCGGAAGGTCACATACTGGAAAACGTTGAGCGCCTTGAGAAACTCGCTCGTGGTGTGATCGGCAAGCCGTTCGAGATAGTAGAGCATCAGCAACTCCCTCCTTCCATTGCCTGCACGATGCGCTCGAGGCGCGCGGAGCGACTGGCCTTCACCAGCACCGTGTCGCCCGGCTGCGCGATGCCGCGGAGTGTGCGCGCCGCTTCGTCGGCGTCCGCGGTGCGGATGACGCTGCCAACTCCGGAAATCTCGGCGGCATCGGCGATCCAGCGGGCCGCTTCGCCGACGGTGATGACGCAGCCGATTTTCTCGCGGCCAGCGACCTCGCCGACGCTGCGGTGGCCGCGCTGGCTTTCCTTGCCCAGTTCACCCATCCCGCCGAGCACCGCGATGCGGCGGCCCGTGACGGGCATGCGCGCGAGCGTCACGAGCGCGGCGCTCATGCTGTCGGGATTTGCGTTGTACGTGTCGTCGAGGATGCGGATGCCGCCGAATGTCTTCTGCGTGAGGCGTCCGGCGGTGAGATCCAGAGCGCGCAGCCCGGCGGCGCATTCTTCGAGCGAAAGTCCGAGCGCGATTCCCGCCGCGCAGGCGAGGAGTGCGTTGCGCACCATGTGCTCGCCGGGGACGGGCAGTTCCGCCTCCATACACTGCCCAGTGGCGTGGAGGCGGAACTTGATGCCCGTCGAAAGCTGTTCCAAATCGGTCGCGCGCACGTCGCCGTCCTGCAGGCCTGCGGTCATCACGCGCGCGCGCGTACGTTTCGCGATGGAAGGTGTGAATACGTCGTCGGCGTTGAGGATGACGGTCCCGACCTCGCCGACGGCCTCCGCGAGCGTCCCTTTTTCCTGCGCGATCGCCTCGCGCGTCCCGAGATACTCAATGTGCGCGACGCCGACATTCGTGATGATGGCGATGTCCGGCCGCGCAATCGCCGCGAGCGGCGCGATTTCGCCGGCGTGATTCATCCCGATCTCGAACACGCCGACGTCGTGGCTGCTGTCAGCCCGGAGGATCGAAAACGGAACGCCGAGGTGGTTGTTCAGATTCCCCACGGTGCGCGTGACGTTGAAGCGCTGCGCGAGGACGGCGGCGCAGAGATCCTTGGTGGAAGTTTTTCCGTTGCTGCCCGTGATGCAAAGGGAGGTGAGCCGCAGCGTGGCGCGGTAGGCCGTCGCGAGCAATTGGAGGCCGAGCACCGCATCGGCGACGACGATCAGCGCAAAGGTGTCGGGCAGGCCGGGCGTTTCCTTTTCCACGATGGCGCCGATGGCTCCGAGCCGCGCGGCCTCGGCGAGAAAATCGTGGCCGTCGAATTTCTCCCCGCGGATCGCGATGAAAAGGTCGCCGGGTTTCAGCGCGCGTGAATCCGAGGAGATCGCCGTGACCGTGGCGGCGGGGTTGCCGCCGGCCAGCCGGCCCCGGGACCACGCTGCGATTTGGGAAAGTGGCGTCGCGTCCATCAGTCGCGATCCTCCCTGCGCTGCCGCGGCTCCCTTTGGTCGCGCGGGCGTTCATCCGATTGCTCGCGCGGGCGCGGCGTCGGGCGTTCAAATTCCACCCGCGAGCCGAGGGCGCTGGCGGCGATCGCGGCGTCGTCAAACGGCAGCGTGTGGTCCGCAAATTCCTGGTAGGACTCGTGGCCCTTGCCTGCGAGGAGGATGATGTCGCGCGGCTGCGCCATTGCGATGGCGTGAAAGATCGCTTCCCTGCGATCCGGCACGATCTCCGGCACAAGGCGGCGGAAGCCGGGCTTGATGTCCTCGATGATCGCGAGCGGATCCTCCTTGCGAGGGTTGTCGCTCGTCACGATGGCGTGATCGGCGATGGCGTCCACGGCGGCGGCCATCTTCGGGCGCTTGGCGCGGTCACGGTTTCCTCCGCAGCCGAAGACGGCGATGAGCCGCGCCGGGTTCAGCTCGCGCAACGTTTTGAGGACGTTCGTCAGCGCGTCGTCGGAGTGTGCGTAGTCCACGAAGACGCGGAACGGCTTCTGGGCCGGGATGGCTTGCAGGCGTCCGGGGACGGCTGGCGCGGCTGCGAGCGCCTGCACGGCATGGCGGACGTTCACGCCGAGGGCGTGCGCGGTGGCGATGGCGGCGAGCGAGTTGTAAACGTTGAACCCGCCGATGAGCGGCATGCGGACGAGGTAGCTCTTGCCGACCGCCTCGAGCTGGTAGGTCGTGCCGCCGAAATCCATCCGCACATCGCTCGCGCGGAATTGCGCGCTCCGGCCCATGCCGTAGGTGATCACCTCCATTTCGCCGCGGCCGAACCGATCCGCGAGCTTCGCGCCGTGGCGATCGTCGATGTTCACGACTCCACGGCCCTTCTTCTTCGTCTGGTCCGCGGACGCCGGAGAAGAGGCTGCTCTTCGCCTCGAAGTAGGCGTCCATCGTGCGATGGAAATCGAGGTGATCTTGAGAAAGATTTGTGAATACGGCGGCGTCGAATTCCACCCCGCGCACGCGGTCGAGCGCGAGCGCGTGCGAGCTGACTTCCATTGCGCAGCTCTTGCAACCCGCGGAACGCATCTGCCAGAGCAGCTCGTGCACGTCGGCGGATTCCGGTGTCGTCCTGTCCGCGGGCAGTTCGCGCTCGCCGACGACGTAGCGCACGGTGCCGATCAGGCCGCAGCGCAGAAAGTCCGAGTCCAGGATGTGCTTGATGAGGAAGGTCGTGGTCGTCTTCCCGTTGGTTCCGGTCACGCCCGCGATCTTCAGGCGATGCGAGGGATGGCGGAAAAAGGCGGCGGAAAGATCGGCGAGCGCGTGCCGGGCATTCTCGACCTGCAGGCTGGTCGCCCGCGTGGTCAGGCCGGGCTTCTCGCTGACGATGGCAGCGGCACCGCGATCAATGGCGGCGTCGATGAACTGCGTGCCGTCCGCCTTCTCCCCGGGGAGCGCGACGAAGAGCGCGCCCTCGACGACGCGGCGCGAGTCGTAGCAGATCGCAGTGATGTCGCGGTCGAGTGCGCCGGTCACGTTCACCGGCCGGATTGCTTTCGTGAGCAGTTGGAGGTTCATCGCTCAATTCTTCCCGGTTTTGACGAGGAGGAGATTTTGTTCCTTTTGCTGCTGCAAGAGTACCGGGTCCGGCTGGATGCCAAGGTGTGCGAGCGTGCGCTCCGCGATCGCGCGAAAGACCGGCGCCGCCACAAGGCCGCCGACGTCCTCATTGGGCTTCACCTGCGCCTGGTCGAAGACCACGAGCATGCAGAACGCCGGATTTTCCGCGGGAACGTAGCCCACGAATGACGTGATGTGGTGGTCGTGCGAATAGCGTCCGTCCTCGATTTTTTGCGCGGTGCCGGTCTTGCCCGCGACGTTGAAGCCGGGGATGTGGGCGAGCTTCGCGGTGCCTTTCTTGCCGGTCACCTTGACGAGGGCGTCGGTCACCTTGCTCGCGGTGGCCTCGGAGATGACGCGGCGGATTTCCTGAGGCCCGTATTCGACGAGCACGGTGCCGGAGTCGTCGCGGATGTCGTGGATGAGCTGCGGCATGAGGAGCCTTCCGCCATTGGCGATCGCGGAGGTCGCGGTGACGACCTGCAGCGGGGTGGCGCTGACTTCGTGGCCCATCGCGATGCGCGTGATGGAGATGCCCGTCCACTTGCTTCGAGGGTGGAGGATGCCGCGGACTTCGCCCGGCAACGCGATGCCGGTCTGCTGGCCGAAGCCAAACGCGCGGATCCAATTGTAGAAGCGCTCCTCGCCGATCTGCACCGCGAGCTTCGCGGCGCCGATGTTCGAGGAGTGCTCGATGATCTGCGAAACGCTGAGCATGCCGTACGGGTGATGGTCGCGCAGCGGCTTTCCGCCGTAAATCCAGTTGCCGTTTTCGCACCAGAGCTCGGTCTTCGGCGTTACGAGCTGGTAGTTGAGCGCTCCCGCGCAGGTGACCGCCTTGAACGTCGATCCCGGTTCGTAGATTCCGGCGACCGCGTTGTTGAAGCGGTGCTCGGGCTTGGCCTTTCCGGGTTCGTTCGGGTCAAAGGTCGGCCGGTTGGCGAGCGCGAGGATTTCGCCCGTGTCGGGCCTCATCATGATGACGCTGGCTTTCAGCGGCCGCAGCCGCTTGCAGGCGGCCTCGAGTTCGCTCTCGACGATTTGCTGGAGATTGAGGTTCACCGTGAGCCGCACATCCGCGCCGTTGCGGGGCGCGCGCTCCTCGCCGGTGTAGTTCATCAGCTCCTTGCCGCGCCCGTCCTTTTCAAAAAACCGCCAGCCGTCCTGTCCGCCGAGCCAGTTTTCCATCGAGCGCTCGACGCCTTCGATGCCGCGGAATCCTCCCGTGGGGTTGGCTGCGTTGCTGTCCTCGTAACCGAAAAATCCGAGGACATGGCAGAGCGTCTGGTGCGCGGGATAGATGCGCTCGAAGTTCTGCTCGAACGTGAGGCCCTTGATGCCGGCCTTCTGCACTTTCCGGTCGAGGTCCGCCGCGAGTTCCTCGGAGATTTTCTTTTTGAGGACGACGTAGCGCTTGTCCGGGCTGATGCGCCTGAGCACGTCCTCCGGCTTCATCTGGAGCGGCCCGGCGATGAGGTCCGCGACCTTCTGCGGACTCTTGATGAGGGTGCCGTCGAGGATGACGTTTTTCAGAGGCTCGTTGCGCGCGAGGAAAGTGCCCTCCGAGTCGAGAATGCTGCCGCGCTTTGCCGGGATGGTCGTCTTTCCGACGTACGTGCTCCTCGCGATGGCGACGTAGTGGTCATGCCGATTGACTGCGAGGTAGATCAGCCGCGCGGACAGTGCCGTGAAAAGGGCGCCAAGGCCGTAGCAGGCCAGGCATGCGCGCGACTTGAGGGACATCTCAACGTCCCTCCTCCGCGTCCAGCAGCAGGGAAGACACCGCCACGGTGCGCGGTGCCGCCGGGACATTCACGACGAAGGATTCCTCGATGGGCTTGAGCTTGATGACCCCGTCGGCGATCGCCTTTTTCAGGGCCGGGAGCGAAGTGAGCTGGTTTTTGCGCGTGCGCAGCGCCTCGTTGCTCGTGTTGACCTCGTTGAGATCCTTTCGGAGCCGGGCCATGCGCTCGGCACCCTGCTTGAGCTGCTGCTTGAGCATCAGGACCTTGATCCCAAAGGTCCCCGCACAGATGAGGATGGCGAGCCCGATGCAGATGTAAGCAAGCGGGACGGTTTGGGCGTAGCGGCGTTGGTTAGCGGGCATGGGGCAGGCGTTCGGCAACCCTGAGTTTGGCCGACCTCGCCCTCGGGTTCGCTTTTTGCTCGGCGACACTGGCGACGAGCGGGCGGGTGGTGAGCAGACGGAAGATGTGATCGGGGTTGCGGCGCGGCGCGGGCCACTCGGGCCGGTCGTGCCACTCGGTGGCACGCTCCTTCATGAAGGTCTTCACGATGCGATCTTCGCCGCTGTGGAAGCTGATGACTGCCAGCCGGCCGCCGGGCGCGAGGTGCCTGGTGACCTCTCCCAGCACGGACGTGAGCACTTCGAGTTCGCGGTTCACCGCCATGCGCAGCGCCATGAAGACGCGCGTGGCCGGATGCGTGCGGCCTTTGCGAGGAATCACGCCGGCCACGAGATCGGCGAGTTGCAGCGTGTGGGTGATGGGTGCCTGCGTGCGCTCGCGGACGATGCGCGACGCGATCCGCCGTGCCGCCGGTTCCTCGCCGAGGTCGCGGAAGATGCGCGAGAGTTCGTCCTCGCTGGCGGTGTTCACGAGATCCGCGGCGCTTTGCGGCGAGTCGGGGGACATCCGCATGTCGAGTGCGCCGTCGTATTGCAACGAGAAACCGCGTTCGGGCGTATCGAACTGGTGCGAACTGACGCCCAGATCGAACAGCGCGCCGTGGAGTTGGGTGACGCCCAATTCCGCGAGAATGCGGCTGACATCGGAAAAATTCGCACGCCGCATGATGAGGCGATCACCGTGGCCGGTGAGTTCGGCGCTCGCGTTTGCGATTGCCTCCGGATCCTGATCCGTCGCGATGACCGTCGCGCCGGCCTCCAGCAGCGCGCGGGTGTGGCCGCCGCCGCCCATCGTCCCTTCAAAAAACACCTTCCCGGGAGATGGCTGCAGGAGATCGATGGCTTCCCGCAGCAGGACGGGTTCGTGGTAACCGGGCGAACGTGGGTCGGCGGACATGAAAAACTCCTCCGGTTCAAATGCGGTTTCTGCGGAAAGCTGGTAGTCGATCATACCCCGAGGAATTTCTTGGCGCTCATCGCGATATGACCCGAGTTGGCGAGCTGCTGTTTTGCATCCAGCTTCTTCTTCAGCCGGGCGGGATTCCAGATGTTGAACGTGCGCACGGCACCCTTCAAAATGACCGTCGGATTCTTTTCTCCGATGCCGATCTCCGCGCACATGTTGGCGGGAAGCGCCATGCGCCCCGCGTTGTCGAGCTGCACCTTTTTGCAGGTCGATCCGATTTCCTCGAGATGCTCGTTTCGTGTGAGCTCATCGAGCGTGGTGTCGGATTCGATCTTCGCGACGAACCTGTCGTATTCCGACTGCGGCAGGACCTTGATGAAGGAACTGGAGGAGTCTGAGATCAGGACAAAGTCCGTGATGTTCAGACTCCGCCAGTCCTTCGGGAGCATGACACGAAGGCCCGAATCGAGCTGGCGCTCGAGTTCATCCGTGAACATCGGCAGGCGTGATTCGGCTTCGGCCATTACAGTGGGTGGTTCGGGAATCGGCTTAAGGCTTTTCCCAGAGGCTCCCTTTTCCTACCATTTCGTCCCATGCGTCAACAAAATAAGAGGGAATGGCCCACTTTTTACAAATGCGTATCAAACCCCGCCGCCCGGGATCCCGACCCGGGTCGGGATGAAGCCTTACTTCGCCGCGAGAAAGCTGCTCGCGCAGAGGCGCGCATAGACCCCGCCCATCGCAAGCAAATCGTCGTGTGTCCCGCGCTCCACGATGCGGCCCCGTTCCATCACGAGGATTTGATGTGCATGCCGCACCGTGGATAGCCGGTGGGCGATGACGAAGCACGTCCGCCGCTGCATCAGCCGGTCGAGTGCCTGCTGGATGAGCCGTTCGGTCTCCGTGTCCACGCTGGAGGTCGCCTCGTCGAGCACGAGGATCGGCGGATCCTTCAGCAGCGCGCGCGCGATGGAGACGCGCTGCTTTTCGCCGACGCTCAGCTTCACGCCGCGCTCGCCGACGATGGTGCCCAGCCCTTCCGGCATGCGCTCGACGAACGCCCTGGCGTTCGCATCCGTGAGCGCCTGCCACATTTCCTCGTCGGTCGCAGCGGTGCGCCCGAGCCGCAGGTTGTCCCGCACCGTGCCGTTAAAAAGAAAACTCTCCTGCGTGACCATGCCCACCGCGCTGCGCAGCACGCGCGCGCGGCAGATCCGGCAGCGGCGTGCCGTCGATGCGGATCTCCCCGTCGTCGTACTCGTAAAATCGCGTGATGAGATTCACGAGAGTGCTCTTGCCCGCGCCCGTCGGCCCCACCAGCGCCACCGTCTCGCCGCGTCTCGCGCGGAGCGAAATGTGCCGCAGCGTCGGCAAATCCTCGGTGTAGGAAAAGCTCACGTCCTCGAATTCCACGTCGCCACGCACGCTGACCGCAGGCGCATGCTCCGCCTCGTCGGGCTCCGGCTTTTCGTCGAGGATTTCCAGGATGCGTTCGCCCGCGGCGCGGCCCGACTGCACGAGCTGATTCAGCGAATGCAGCTTCCCGATCGGGTCGTAGAGAAATCCGACGAGCAGCAGGAACGCCGTGAATTCCCCGAAGCCGAGCCGCCCGGCGATCACCTCCTGCCCGCCGAATCCGAGCACGAGCACCGAGCCGACCGCGGCCGAGGAAACGTCATCGACGGACTGTAGAGCGCCCACACGTGCATGATGCGCAGCGAGGCGTCGCGCGACTTGCCGCTCACGTCGTTGAAACGCGCGTGCTCCTCCTCCTCCCGCACGAACGTCTTGATCTGCCGGATGCCCGCGAGGTTGTCGTGCAGCAGCGCGTTCATCGCGGAAGCCGCCTTGCGCTGCGCGCGGTAGCGCTTCGGCGCGGTGAGCGTGTACGCGAGCGCGCCCGCGGCGAGAAACGGGATCGGGATCAGCGCGAGCCACGCGAGCTTCGGGTGATATTGGAAAAGCATCGCGCCCACGACGATGATTTGCAGCACCGCGACCGCGCCCTGCTCGATCCCGTCGATGAGCATCCGCTCGACCGCAGTCACATCCTCGAGCAGCCGGGTCATGATGTCGCCGGTCGCGCGATCATCGAACCACCGCAACGGCAGGTGCTGGATGTGTCCGTAGAGATCGCTGCGCAGGTCGAAAATCACGCGCTGCTCGAAGGTGTTGTTCAGGATGATCCGCAGCGCATTGAATGCGTCCCGCACGAAAAATGCCGCCGCCCCGATGCCCACGAGCCACCACAGCCGGTCGCCGCGCCCGTCACGGATGTCGTTCACCACGAGCTGTGTGACCTTCGGAAACACCGTCACCATCAGCGTCGAGACAATCGCGCACAGCATCGTGCCCGCCGCCATTCCGGGATGGCGGCGCAGATAGGCAAAGACTCGTGCAACCGTGCGCATCGCGACACTGTGTTGATTCGCGCGGCGCGGCGGCGAGCGTGAAAATCAAACGGCGCACGCCCTCGCCAAACATCCGTCATTCGGTTAGCTCCGCGCGATGCCGAACGACAGTCATCCAGCCACGCGCGTGCTCAGCTTCGCGCTGGCGCTGGCGCTTGTCATCGGCATCGTGGTCGCCGCGCTGCTGGCGCTTCCGTATCACTGGAATTGGAAACCCGCGTGGGAATATCGCCGGCTCTTCGTCGATGGCTGGCTCGCCACGCTCGGCATCTCGGCGATCGCGCTCCCACTGAGCTGCGTGCTCGGGCTGTTGTTCGCGCTCGCTCGCCGCGCGGCATTTCTGCCGCTGCAATACTTCTCCCGCATTTATGTCGAACTCACCCGCGGCGCACCGCTGCTGATCCAGATTTGGCTCTACTTCTACGTCTTCGCGAACGCGCTCGCCGTGAGCAACCGCTACGTCGTCGGCCCGCTGATCCTCGCCGCGTTCACCGGTGCGTACATCAGCGAAATCATTCGCGCCGGCATCGAGGGCATCGGCAAGTCGCAGCTCGAAACTGCGCGCGCCATCGGCCTTACGACGCGGCAGACATACCGCCACGTCATCTTCCCGCAGGCCATCCGGCAGATTCTCCCGTCGCTTGCGGGGCAGTTCGTGTCGCTCGTGAAAGACTCGTCGCTGCTGTCGATCATCGCCATCGAGGAACTCGCCAACGCCGCGAGCAACGTGACCTCCACCACCCACACGCCATTCGAGAGCTACCTGCCGCTCGCAGTCGGCTACCTCATCATCACGCTGCCGATTTCGCTCTGGACACAGCGACTCGAGCAGCGCGCGAAATTTGACACGTGAGCGATGCAGATCGATCCGCAGATTTCGCAGATTGGCGCAGATGAAGAGGCAGGAAAAAGCTGCGTAGGCACGACGTGCGCGAAGTGCTGACGGATCCCGTGCTATCGGTCGTCCGATGAATGGAAAAATCGCAACCGGAGTTTTATTTTTCCCACCTGCGAAAATCTGCGACATCTGCGGATTCCCGATGAATCATCCTCGCTGATCCATGCTCATCGCATTCAACAAACCATTCGGAGTGCTCAGCCAGTTCACGGACGACGGCTCGAAGCACCGGACGCTCGCGGAGTTCCATTTTCCGAAGCACGCATATCCGCTCGGCCGTCTCGACGCGGAGAGCGAGGGCCTGCTGCTGCTCAGCGACGAGCCATTCCTGAACAAGAAACTCCTCGCGCCCGAGAACGGGCACAGCCGCACGTATTGGGCGCAGGTCGAGCGTGTGCCGACGCGCGAATCGCTCGATGAGATGCAACGCGGCATCGTCATCGGCGGCCACCGCACGCTGCCATGCCGCGCGTGGATGCTCAATCCGCAGCCATTTGTGATTCCGCGCGATCCTCCGATCCGCGTCCGGAAAAATGTCCCCGACTGCTGGATCGCCCTCTCGCTCATCGAGGGAAAAAACCACCAGGTCCGCCGGATGACCGCCGCCATCGGCCACCCGACCCTGCGGCTCATCCGCGTGCAGATCGGCGAACTCGAACTGAACGGCCTCGCGCCCGGCCACTGGCGCGAACTCGGCGCCGGTGAACGCGCAAGGGTCTTTGCCGGCCGTCCGCGCTCGCGGGCCGCGCGGGTCAGCCGGGCCTGATCTGGCTCACTTCTTTTTCCCCGTGCTCTGCCACCGCGGTTCCCAATCGGGGGAAGGCGTGCGCGCGGTCTTGAGATACGCGCCGATCTTTTCCGCGATCTCCGGATGCTGCGCGGCGACGTTGGTTTTCTCCGCGATATCATTCTGCTGGTCGTAAAGCGCGACCGGGGCATCGGGTCCTCCGGTGCGGATTCCCTTCCAGCGTTCGTCGTAAAGCGCGGCCTGCTTGAAGCCGCCCTCGTGAAACTCCCAGTAGAGGAACTCGTGCTTTTTCTGCGCAGCCGCATCTCCGAGGAGCGTGGGCGCGAAGCTGATGGAGTCGATGTTCGCCGGAGGCGTCGCGCCGGAGAGCGCGGCTGCGGTGGCCATCCAGTCGCCGAAGTAGGCCGCATGCGCCGATTCCGCGCCGGCCTTCACTTTCCCGGGCCACCACGCGATGAAGGGCACGCGGATGCCGCCATCCGTGAGGCTGCGCTTGATGCCCGTGAGCGGGCCGGAGGGCTCAAAGCGTTTCAGGTCGTGGTTGCTTTCGTTGTGCGGCCCGTTGTCGCTGGTGAAAACGACGAGCGTATTTTCCGCGATGCCGAGCCGCTGCAATTCCGCGAGCATCCGCCCCACGTAGCCGTCGAGCCGCGTGATCATCGCGGCCTGGCCCTTGTCGGGATTCGGCCAGTCACGATCGGCGTAGGGACCGTAGTCGGGTACGTGCGCGCCGTCCTTGAGCACGCGGGTGCGCTCGTTGTTCGCATGCGGCACGACCATGCTCCAGTAGAGGAAAAACGGACGGTCCTTGTTCTCGGTCACGAATTTCACCGCCTCGTTCGCGAAGAGATCATCGGCGAAGACCCGCGCCTCGGTCGCGTAGCCGCCACCGGCCTCGCCCACCGGGGTGACGACGTTCGGCAGCGCGCGCCGGCTGTCGCCGTCCCACAGGTAGTCGGGGAAGTGGTTGTGCGCGTGCACCTGGTTCAGGTAGCCGAAGAAGCGGTCGAAGCCCTGCTTCTTCGGCAGTCCGCTTTCCGCCGCGCCGACATCGCCGAGGCCCCATTTTCCGATGAGCGCGGTCCTGTAGCCGGCGTCCTTCAGCATTCGCGCAACGGTGATGTCGCCTTCGCGCAACGCCTGCGCAACCGGGTTCGTCGGCCCTGCATTGCCGCGCACCCGCGTGTGGCCGTGGTGCTGCCCGGTCATGAGCACGCTGCGCGACGGCGCGCAGACCGTGGCCCCTGCATAGAAGTGCGTGAATCGCATTCCTTCCCGCGCCATGCGATCGAGGTGCGGTGTCTGGATCACCTTCTGACCGTAGCAACCGAGATCGGCATAGCCGAGATCGTCGGCCATGATCCAGATGAGGTTCGGCTTCTGCGCGGCAGACGCGCGGTCGGCCATCGCGCAGAGGACGGCCAGCAGCACGATGCGAAAGATGGGGTGTGTCATGGGGAGGATGGGGTGATCAGTCCGTGACGCTGGAATGCGAACGGACGCGTGTCTTCTGTCAGATTACTGGCTGGCTTGAAAAGGGTCATCCTCGGGCCGGGAGAATTTGGCGGCTGTCACGCGTCGAGGAAGGAGCGGTGGAAACGCCATTGAACCGTCGCCCTCGATTTCAGCCGAGCTTGAGTTCGAGCTGGTTCTCCTGCGCGAGCGCCCACGCCTCGATCCCGCGGCGGCGCAGGTCCGCCGCGAATTCCGAGGCGAAGCCATGCACGGTCAGGACGCGTTTCGGCTGCACGAGTTCCACGTAGCGGAGCAGCTCGTCGTAGTCCGCGTGGTCGCTCAGAGGGAACGCCTCGTCGCAGCGTGAGCGGTATTTTGCGCCGGGGTCGAGCGCCCAGCCGGTGAGGATCGCCGTGCGCCGCGGGCCGATTCTTTCCAGCGGTGCGGTCGCGGCATTGGGAGGAAACACGACCACGTGTCCTTTCGCCGACGAAGCGCGGAAGCGCATGCTCCCGTCGGGAAAATCGGCGCACAGGCCGCGATGGATCGCCGTCATCTCCCACACGGACTCGTGCAGCATCGGCGTGAGGCCCGCATCGAGCACGATGCGGATGATCTCCTGCGCCTTGCCGAGCGAGTAGCCGAGCAGCACCGGCACCGAGCCCGCGTCGAGCGCCTCGCGGCAGAATGCAACGATGTGCGCCGCGACTTCCGCGCGGGGCGGCATGCGGTAGCGCGGCAGGCCGAAAGTCGTCTCCATGATCAGCGTGTCCGCCCGCCGCCATTCGCACGGTTCCGCGGTGAGGCCCGGAGTGAGCTTGAAGTCGCCCGTGTAGAGCAGCGAACCCGCGTCCGTTTCAAAAAAGAACTGCGCTGATCCCAGGATGTGCCCCGCGGGCAGCAGCGTCGCGCGCCCGCCCGCAAATTTGCGCGCCTCGCGAAACGCCACGACGTGCTCCGTGCGTTTTCCGGACATGCGCGCGCGCATGAATTGCGCGGTCGCCGCCGTCATCAGCACCTCGCGATGCCGCGCGATGTGATCGCCGTGCGCGTGCGACACAAACGCGAGCGCCTGCGCACGCTGCGGATCGAGCCACAGGTCGTGTCCCGGCAGATGCAGCCCGCGTTGATGGAGGACGGTAATCAAGGCGCGCATCCTTGCCGCATTCGCGACCAAGCGCGAGCGGAGACGCGCCGGGCTTGGGGTGGGTCCAGTGTTGGATGTTGATCGCCGCCACAGGTCGTGCATTTCTCGTCGCCATGCCCGTCATCACGCCTCGCAAGACGCTCCCGAGCTACGACGTCATCATCGTGGGCAGCGGCGCGGCGGGCGGGATGTCGGCTTACGTCTTGTGCAATGCCGGAGTGAAGGTGCTCATGCTGGAGGCGGGGCGGAACTACGACCCGATCATGGAGACGCCGATGTTCCAGACGAATGCGGATGCGCCGCTGCGCGGGACGGCGACGCCGGACAAGCCGTTCGGATTTTTCGACGCGACGGTGAACGGCGGCTGGACGGTGCCGGGCGAGCCTTACGTGGTGAAACGCGAAGGGGAGCAGGGCTGGCACGAGGCGAGGGACTGGGATGCGAAAAGGACGACGCAGAATTTCACGTGGTGGCGTCCGCGGATGCTCGGCGGGCGGACGAATCATTGGGGCCGCATTTCGCTGCGGATGGGGCCGTATGATTTCGAGCCGAAGTCGCGCGACGGACTCGGGCTGGATTGGCCTTTTTGATACACCGCTGATATTCGCCAACCTCATCACGACATGAACACAGCACCCTCCTCCCTTTCGCGCCGCGAGGCGCTCAAACGCGTCATCGGCGTGTCCGTCGCGCTGACTGCGATGGAACTGAACGCCTTCGCCGCCACGCCCGTGCGCGGCATCGGGACCGATCCCAATTTGCTCAAAAAGGAAATCCCGTGGCCGCTCATCCTGAACGATACGGAGAAGCGCGCCGTCACCGCGTTTGCAGACATCCTCATCCCCGCCGACGAGCACGGCCCGGCGGCGAGCAAGGTCGGCGTGACAGAGTTCATCGATGAATGGGTGAGCGCGCCCTACGAGCAGCAGGAAAAGGATCGCGCGGTGATCCAAAAGGGCCTCGCGTGGCTCGACGGTGAATCGAAGGAGCGCTCCGGCAAAGTCTTCGCCGACACCACGCCCGAGCAGCAGACCGCGCTCGTGGACGACATCGTGAAAACCGGCACCGACGCGCACAAGAAGGGCTTCGATTTCTTCAAGCTCTTCCGCGACCGCGCCGCCGGCGGCTACTACTCGACGCCCGAGGGCTGGAAGGCCATCGGCTACGTCGGCAACGTGCCGATGGCCGAATTCCCCGGCCCGCCGCCGGAAGTGCTCAAGCACCTCGGGCTCGCGTAACGCACACGACTTCGCGCTCAACTTCAACTTTCTCCCACCATGGCATTCATCCCAGCAAGCAAGACGGCGCCGAAGTATGACGCCATCGTCGTTGGTTCCGGCGCGGCCGGCGGCATGTCGGCATACGTCCTCGCGAAGGCGGGGATGAAGGTGCTCATGCTCGAGGCCGGTCGGAACTACGACGCGATCATGGAGACTCCGATGTTCCAGACGAACGCGGACGCGCCGTTGCGAGGCGCGGGCACGGTGGACAAGCCGAACGGGTTTTTCGACGCGACGGTGAACGGCGGCTGGGTCGTGAAGGACGAGCCGTACATGGTGAAATCGCTCGCCAACGGCTCGTGGGTCGAGGCCACGCATGGCAACCGCATGAAGCCGACGCAGAACTTCATGTGGTGGCGGTCGCGCGCGCTCGGCGGGCGCACGAACCACTGGGGCCGCGTGTCGCTGCGCATGGGGCCGTATGACTTCAAGCCGAAGTCGCGCGACGGGCTCGGCTTCGACTGGCCGATCGGCTACGAGGATGTCGCGCCGTATTACGACAAGGTCGAGCAGCTCATCGGCGTCTTCGGCGAAAAGGCGGGCATCGAGAACGCGCCGGACAGCGATTTCTTTCAGCCCGCGCCGAAGCCGCGCGGCTACGAGCTGCTGATCAAGAAGTCCGCGACAAAGCTCGGCATCCCCGTCGTGCCGTCGCGCCTCGCGATTCTCACGAAGCCGCTGAACAATCGCGCGGCGTGCTTTTACGCGACGCCATGCGGACGCGGCTGCTCGATCAAGGCGAACTTCCAGAGCACGACCGTGCTCATCCCGCCGGCCATCGAGACGGGCAACCTCGACGTGATCACCGACGCGCTGGCGCGCGAGGTCACCGTGGACAAATCCGGCAAGGCGACCGGTGTGCATTTCATCGACCGCACGACTGGCAAGGAGGAGCACGTGAAGGCGCGCATTGTCATCCTCGCCGCGAGCGCGCTGGAGAGCACGCGCATCCTGATGAACAGCAAGTCGGCGAATTTCCCGAATGGAATCGGCGCCGGCAGCGGACATCTCGGGAAATGGCTCACGGACAGCACGGGCGGCGCGCTGAGCGGGCAGATCCCCGCGCTCGAAAACTGCCCGCCGCACAATGACGACGGCACGTCCGCCTTTCACCTCTACGCGCCGTGGTGGCCGTATGCGGATCAGCTCGCGGGCAAGCTCGGCTTTGCGCGCGGCTACTACATGGGCTGGAGCAGCAGCCGCACGATGCCCGGCGCGAGCGTGCAGATCCCGTCGAAGACGGTTTACGGTCGCGCGATGAAGGAGGAGGCCCGGCGCTACTACGGCTCCATCGTGAGCTTCCACGCGCGCGGCGAGATGATCCCGAATGAGAAAAGCTTCTGCGAACTCGACCCGGAAAAAAAGGATCGCTGGGGAATCCCCGTGCTGCGTTTCCATTTCGAGTGGAGCGATCACGAACTGAAGCAGGCGCTGCACATGCAGAAGACCTTCGCGCAAATCATCGAGGGCATGGGCGGCAAGGTGAACGAAAAGCTGGAGACGGATGGAGCGAAGGCCATTACCACCGGTGGCTCGGTGAACCACGAAATCGGCACCACGCGCATGTCCGCGACCGCGAAGGAGGGCGTGACGAATTCGCAGTGCCAGACGTGGGAATGCCCGAATGTCTTCGTCACCGACGGCGGGCCATTTGTCTCAAACCCCTACAAGAATCCCACGCTCACCATCCTCGCGCTCGCATGGCGCGCGTGCGACTACCTGATGGAGGAGATGAAGAAGGGGAATATCGGCTAGCTTCCGCGTGGGAGCGTTTGAATCGTCCGATAACAGCCCAGTGCTTCAGCACTGGGTTTCCGCGTGGAGAAATGAAAAAGTCCCGTCAGAGACTGTGCAAAAAGTCTGCACTATGGTCATTTTAGTACTTGTACGAATTGGAGGAATGGGGTGGAAAGCTTGGGATGCCGAACCAAGAACCGTATCCGAGTGACCTCAATGAAGTGGAATGGGAGCTGTTGCGCCCGCTGATGAACGTGCCGGCGAAGCTTGGGCGGCCACCGCGCCACGACCGGAGGCTGGTGCTCAATGCCATCTTCTACGTGGTGCGCAGCGGGTGCGCGTGGCGGCTCTTGCCGCATGACCTGCCGCCGTGGCGGCTGTGCTACTACTACTCAGATAAAGTGCATGCGAGGCTACCGCGCAAGAAGATCAAGAACTGCCGTCCCTGACGGGACTTTTCGCGATTCTTTGGACCAAATCCCAGCGCTGAAGCGATGGGCTATTTTCAAATAGCGACTACGGCTGGCCGCAGTATTTGAATAGGAACATCTCGGCGCGGCCGTCGGGCAGGTAGAATCGCAGTGCACCGTCGTGGCCGATGAGGTCTGTCTTCACGGCGCGGCTTGCGCGACGGCTGTGGATTTGGTGGAGGCCGAGGTGTGGATCCCGGTAGGTTTCGCCCCAGGCCTCGATGCGCAGCGCGGCGCTTGCCCGCTCCATGAGCAATTCGGCGAGCGGGTCGTGCTCGTAGGATTTCCAGCGTGGGTGGAACTGCGCCTCGATGGTCGTGTAGTCCAGGCCCATGGCTTCCTCGATGAACGGCTCCGGCATCCCCGCGTAGCTCGTCTTCACGACCGCCACGCGGACGCTCGGATCGAAGCCCGCCTTGCGGTTCAGGCGCGAGACCGTGTTCACCGAGAGCAGGACGGCCCCGCAGGGCGGGACATCCAGTGTCATCCACACGTGGTCCACGCGGTCGGGCGTGTCCGCGACTTCCAATTCGACCTTCGTGAGCGTGCCGACGACGTGGGCGTAGAGCGGACTGCCGCTCTCAAAGATGTGGCAGACCCAGTCCTCGCGCGAGCGCTGGCGGCGGGCCCTGCTATTTGGCATCGCGCTTCGTCCCGGTCACGCTGCGGCCGCTGCGGCCCTTCACGCCCCTCTTCGGCTTCTTCTTTTTGTCTAGGTCCGTGCGGTGCTCGATCTTCGCGACGCGGCCGTGCTTGAAATACATCTCGCGCACCTTCTCCAGCATCGCGTCGCGCCGGTCGTAGAGCCGCTTGAGCTTGCGGGGCTTCACCTTCGTGAGCGCGTAGGCGGTGATGATGGGCAGCGTGATCGTCGAGTCCGCGTAGCACACCACGCAGTCGGGGAGATTGTCCGGATCGATCTTGCCCCAGCTCACCGCCTCGGCCGGCGTCGCGCCGCTCAGGCCGCCGGTGTCTGGGCGCGCGTCGGTGCATTGCAGGAAGTAATCGTGCCCGCGTTCCTCGATGCCCATGACCTCCTGGATCTGCGGCTCGGTCTGCAGCATGAAATTTTTGGGTGACCCGCCGCCGAGGATGAACACGCTGCTCATCTCGCCGCTCGACTTCGCGTCGTACACGATCGCCGCCGTCTGGTTCACGTCGCGGTTCACGTCCATGAGCAGCTTCGAGTCGCGCAGCGCCATCGCAGCGACATTCATGCCGATGCTGCTGTCGCCGGGGCTGCTCGTGAAAATCGGCACGCCGTAGTGATACGCCGCGCTCAGCACGCTCGTTTCCTTGATGCCGAGTTTCTTCTCCCGCGCCGCGACGTATTTTCCGAGCAGCCAGTGGAATTCATCCGTCGCCATCGTCCGCTGAAACTCCGCGCCCTGGATCACCTCGCGCACAAACGCATCCGTATCCAGCAGCACGTCGTAGTCGAACAGCACGTCGTAAATCCGGATGATGCCCTCCTTCCGCAGCGTCACGTCATCGAGGAACGGCGAGCCCGCATACATCTCCATGCCCGAGCCCGTAGTGCATGTCGTGATAGAGATTCGCGCCCGTCGAAATGATCCAGTCCACAAAGCCCGCCTTCATCAGCGGGATGATCGCCGCCTTGCCCAGCCCCGCGGGCGTGAGAGCGCCGGTGAGCGACATGCCCACGGTGCCGTTGCCCGCGACCATCTTCTGCGTGAAAAGCCGGCACGCCTCGGCGAGCCGCCCGCCGTTGTAGGCCTTGAAGGAATCGTCCACGAGATCGGTGACCGTCCAGCCTTTGCCGATCGAGGTCGGGAGCAGACGCGGAAATTTTTTGTTCAGAGACATCGCCGTGCCGTCTAGGGCGTGCGCGCGTGCGGGTCAATCGCGCGCCCTCGCGAATGCTGCGATTTCGAGGGCGACGGGGCGTGCGTTCCAGCCGTACGCCTCTCCACGAAGCTTACTGCCCCGGCTGCTCCTCGATGAACCACGCCTCGACGCGCTTGCGCGCCCATTCGGTCTTCCGCAGAAAAGTCAGGGCCGACTTTACGCTCGGATTGATCTGGAAACAGCGGACCGGGATGCGATCACCCATCGCGGCCCAGCCATGGCGCGCGACGAGCTCGGTGACGATTTTCTCCAGCGTGATCCCGTGCAGTGGATCACGCGGATGGGCAGAGGGCGAAGGCATCGGATGAATTCCTACACCGCCCGATTCGCTTTGGTCACTGCAAGATGGACCGGTGATGACGAAGCCGCGCCGTTGTTGATGAGCACGATGAACCGCCGGTCCGTCATCAGGCGTTCCGTCAGGAACCCCTGCGTGTCGCGAGCGGAGCCTTCGGCTTCTCCTTCTTCGGTTTCTTGGTTTCCTTTTTGTGACTGTTGTTTCCTTTGGCCATAATGTTCTCCGGTTGAGTGTTGGTGATTAACCTCCCTGTCTTCGCGGGATTTTACAATCACAGACCCGCCTTGTTTTGCAGTCGCCGATGCGATGCGTCGAACGCGGCGGCACAACGCAGGGCCAGAGGGATGGCTGTCGCCCAATGGCCGTGGATGGAACGCAGCGAAGCCGCTTCCTCACTTGCTACCGCTCGTTCCAGTAGATCTTCACGTTCTTCGTCGCGCGGCCGGCCGCGACGATGTCGAGTTTCCCGTCGCCATTGAGGTCCGCGAGCACGAGGTCTTCGCAGGCCATCGTGTTGTCATCGATCAGGTGCTGCGTCCATTTGTCGCCGCCGGCGTCGGGCGCGAAGAGCTTGATCCCAACCTTCGCTCCCTTCTTCTGCATTGCGCGCCAGCCGACGACGACCTGGTCGCGCCCGAGGCCGAGCACGTCGCCGCAGGCGAGCGCGTGTCCGTCCTCGAGTGTCGGATCGAGCACCATACGCGGCGGCGTCTTGCTGTCGGTCTTGGCGGGGTCCTGCCTGTAAAATGCGAGCATGTTGCCGTGCATCGGCTCCACGGCGACGCCGAAGGGCACCGGCTTTCCGTCCTGCGGCATCCATCCGATCCGCACTTCGCCCGCTCCCGGCGGCGGCGGCGTGTATTCCGAGTGCTCGACCACGCGGCGGCACTTCCACTGGCCATCCTCCTGCATGACGAATGAAATGCCTTCCTTCCCGCCGATCAGCAGATGCTCGCGGCCCTTGTCCTCGGGGAACTCAAACACGTCGAAATTGTGCGTCATGTGCATCGCGTCGCAGACGACTTCCGACTTCCATTCACCGCGCGGGTCCGAGGGTTTCTGGTAAGACAGCATCTTCACCCCGGCACCTTCACCGTTCTTGTTGCCGCGGCCATGCAGCGGGACGACGACGAGATCAAAGCGACCGTCTCCGCGCTTCACCCACTTCATGCGATGCGTCGTGGGCTCCACGCTGGGAAATTTCACCGCCTCCCACTTCTGCGTCCGGTCGGCGGGCGGGATGAGGTAAAAGACCGCGCCGCTGTTCACCGTGTCGCCGGGATTCCACTCGGCGCCGACGGCGATTTCGCATTTCCCGTCGCCGTCGATGTCGCGCGCGGCGATGCACACGTTGTCCTTCTCGGTGAGGTTTTCCGCGAGGATGAACTTGTCCCAAGGCACGCCGCGCTTGCCGGGATTCCGGTACCACACGAACTGCTTCTTGTCCGCGAGCAGGATGTCCGGCTTCCCGTCGCCATCCACGTCCGCGACCGCGACGCCGTAGCCGATTTCGATTTTCACATCGATATCCTGGGGCGTGAATTTCGGCTCCGGCGCTCCTGCGAGTGAGGTGGCGGACATGGCGAGGAGGAGGGGGATCATCTTCATGCGCGCGATAATGGCGGGCACCGCACGAATGCCAAGCCTCTCGGCTACCGCTCGCCCCCGGCCTGAACCGCTGCCGGCGGCTTCGGCCGGAAGAACACCGCGACATTGCCCACCTGCATCACGAGCGTGCTCGAAGTCATCTCCGCGATCTGCGGCGCGAGGTCGTGTTTCTGATCCTTGAAATCGCTGAACTTCATTTTCACCAGGCCGTGCAGCGTGAGCGCGGTGTCCATGCTGCGCAGAAATGCCTCGCTCATCCCCGCGTGGCCGAGTTTCACCACTGGCTCGAGCAACTGCGCCTTCGCCTTCAGTTCCCGTTTCTCCGCATTGCTCAGTTCCGGTCCAGGTCGTGCTCATGCGTCAGATGTGCTGGATGATTTCGCTCGCCGGAAAGCGGACCTTGCGCGCAGCCGCGTGCTTGTCGTCCGTCGCGCGATAGCCCGCCGCGCACGCGACGACCGTCTCAAATTCCGTCCCTTCGAGCCCGAGGATTTTGTCGTAGTCCGCCGGCGAGATGCCCTCCATCGGGCACGTGTCCACGCCGAGCATCGCGGCGCTCGTCATGAAATTCCCGAGGGCGATATAGAGTTGCCTCACGCCCCATTCGCGCAGCCAGCCCTCCTTTGCGGCCTTGCCAGCAAAGCCCGCCATCACGTCGCGATAACCCTTCAGCGATTCCGTCGAGCCGCCGCGAACGGTCACGATGCTCTCGATGAAACGGTCCACTTCCAGATCGCCGACCGCCTTGCGCACTGCAAAGACGACGTGGTGCGAGCAGTCCGCCGGCTGCGTCTGGTTCCACGAAACCGGCACGAGTTTCTGCTTCACCGCCGGGTCGGTGATCACGATGAATTTCCACGGCTGCAGCCCGAATGACGACGGGGTGAGCAGGAGCGCCTGCTCGAGTGCCGACCACGCGTCCGGGGCGATCTTCCTCGCCGGGTCGAACTTCTTTGTGGCGTAGCGCCATTGCAGTTGGGCGAGCAGCGCCTCGGGTTTGGTGGCAGACATGCCCGCCTCTACGCCGGAGCCCGCCTTGCGGACGAGGAAAAAGAGCACCCGTCTGCACAAGAGGAACTGCGTGAAAATGCGGTTTTGGAATTGAACCCGGCCGCAGCGTTCGGCCTACCTTCGCCCGGTGACGCCCACCGATCGCTACGTCCGCCTGCGCGAATGCGCCTTCGTCCGCGAAGGCACCGGTGCAGCCGCCGGGGAGTGGTCCGAGCACGAATTGCAGGCGCTGTGGTTTGCCGGGGCGTTCGGCAGGGATTTCACGACGACCGATGGACACGCCGTGCGCGTGGTGCAGTTCGGCGTGTGGAATCACGAGGCCGGCCCCGACTTCGCGGAGGCGGCGGTGGCATTTGATGGCGGGACGCCGAAGCGCGGCTGCATCGAACTGGACACGGACTCCGCCGACTGGGAACGCCACGGCCACGCGACGAATACGGACTACGACGGCGTTGTGCTCCACGTCTTCGTCAGCCGAGGGAAGCGCGAGTTTTTCACCCGCACCTCGCAGCACCGCTCCGTGCCGCAGGTGCAGATCGATCTCCACGCCATCGAGGAACCGCCGAACCCGCAGCCTGCGGCCAAGCCCGGCCGGTGCGTCGCGCCGCTGCGTGAGTTGCCGGCGGAAAAAGTGCGCGAGGTGCTGCTGGGCGCCGCGCAATTCCGCCTGCGCAGGAAGGCCGCCGCCGTCGCGCGGCTCGCGGAATTGCACGGCGACGACGAGGCGCTCTTCCAGTCGCTCGCCGCGACGCTCGGCTACAAATCCAACAAGCTTCCTTTCACCCTCCTCGCGCAGCGCCTGCCGCTCCGCATGCTCCGCAACGCGAAGGACTCGGCGGCCGCGCTGCTGTTCGGTGTTGCCGGTTTTCTCGACCAACGCGACCTCGGTGAATTCGACTCACCGACGCGCGCTTATCTGCGCGGCCTGTGGGAGCGATGGTGGCCGCGCCGCGCGGAATTCGAGCGGCTGATTCTCCCGCGGTCACTTTGGAAAATGAGCGGCCAACGCCCGATGAACCATCCCCAGCGCCGGCTTGCCGCCCTCGCACAGATCGTCCGCCACTGGCCGCGCATCCGCGCGCTGCGCGAAGCGTGCCTGCCGGATGCCATCGCGGAATTCTTCGGCGAACTGCGCGACGAATATTGGGACCATCACTACACGGTGACCTCAAAGCCCTCGGCGAATCGCATGGCGCTCGTCGGCGAATCGCGCGTCACCGAGATGCTGGCGAACGTCTTTTATCCGATCGGCATCGCCGCGGATGCGAAGCGATGGGCGGAGTTTTGCAGACTGCCTGCGCCGCTCGGCAACCGGCGCGTGGAGACGGCTGCGATCCGCCTTTTCGGCGGTGCGCCGCCGGACGCAAAATTCCTCCGCTCCGCAGCCATCCAGCAGGGACTGCTGCAAATCTACGAGGACTTCTGCCAGCGCGACGCGACGGATTGCGAGCGGTGCCTCTTTCCCACGCAGCTCGCGAAGTGGTAGCGTCCGACGATGACGCCCGCCGAATTCCAGACTTGGAAAGCCGAACGCTTGCGCGTGCTCGGGCTGCGGGCGGACGATTTCGAGGAGACCTTCAGCCGCAGCAGCGGCCCCGGCGGGCAGAACGTGAACAAGGTCTCGACGCAGGTGACCTTGAACCACAAGCCGACGGGACGCGCCGTGAGCGTGCAGGACACGCGCTCGCAGGCGACGAACCGCCTCGTCGCATGGGAACGCTTGCTCGACGCCTTCGCCTCCGCCGAGGAGCAGGCCCGCGCCGCACGCAAGCACGAGCGGGAGAAAAAGCGGCGGCAGAATGCGAAGCGTCCGTGGGGAGTGAAGCAGCGCATGCTCGACTCGAAGAAAAAGCGCGGGGCAGTCAAAAAGCTCCGCTCCCGCGACTGGTAGCGTCGCGAACAGCGCCACCCTCGCCGCCGATTGCGTCGTCCGTTGCTTCCGGGCGCTACGCGAACACTCCCAGCGCCGGCTTGCCGTGGTTGCCCACGCTCATCGGACGGCCGCTCGGCGTGATCGCTTCGGTCTCGATCGGCAGGCCCGCGGCGCACGCGATGGTCGCGTGGAAGCTGCCGACGGTCATCGCCTTGTCCTCCGGTTCGTAGCCCTTCGCGTCGCTCGCGCCGTGGACGTAGCCGCGCTTTGCGCCTCCGCCGGCGAGGACGGTGCTGAAGGAAAGCGGATGATGCCCGCGCCCGCTGCCGTCGAAGCTCGGCTTGCGGCCAAATTCCGTCGTCACGGCGACGAGCGTCGAGTCGAGCAGCCCGCGCGCGTCGAGGTCGCTCGACGAGCGCGGCGAATGTGCGGTCAAATTCCCCGCCGCGATCCTCCATGCTGTCGGCGAGCTGCTTGTGCATGTCCCAGCCGCCGCTCGAGACCTCGACGAAGCGCACGCCATTTTCCACGAGCCGCCGCGCCAGCAGGCAGCCCTGGCCGAACTTGGTGCGCCCGTATTTGTCGCGCATCGCCGCCGGCTCCGAGCCGATGTCGAATGCCTTCAGGTCGCTGCTCTTCATGAGCTGCATCGTCGTGTCGTAGAAATCGCCATACGCCTTCACATTCTCGTCGGCCATCTTCTTGCCGAACGTCGCGTCGAGCTGCTCGAGCAAGCCGAGGCGCTTGGTCTGCACGTCGGCGGAGACGAGCGATGCGGAGTTCGCGAGTCCCTGGTCCGGATCGAGGATCGGCAGCGGGGAAAAGGACGCGGGGAAGTATCCGTTGCCGTGGTTCGCCGGACGGTTCACGCACACGGTCGAGGGCAGCGTCTTGTGGCTCGGGCCGAGGTAATGCTGCGCCCACGCGCCGAGCATCGGATGCACGATGGTGCCGCGCTTTTCATAGCCGGTGCGCATGAGATACTGCGCGTTCGCATGCACGCCGACCTTGGCGGTCATCGAGCGGATGACGGTGATCTTGTCGGCGATCTTCGCCGTCTCGGGCAGATACTCGGTCACCTGGAAGCCCGCGTTCGTCGAGAGCGGCGCGCCGGGCCCCTTCGAGTCGCCGGTCTTCGGATCGAACGAATCGATGTGGCTGAGCCCGCCCTGCAGCTCGAGGAAGATGACGTGCTTCGCCTTTCCGAAGCCCGCGCCGCGGGCGATGGATGCTGCGACGGCCGCCTTGTCGGCGCCGAGCGCGCGACCGGCAAAGACCGGCAGCACGGTGAGGCCGAATGCGTAGCGCGCGCAGCGCTCGACGAAGGTGCGCCGTTCGATGGGATCGCGGAGGGAGTCGGAATTCATGGGGATGTCTGGTTGGATTATTGGATGAAGAGAAACTCGCGCGTGTTCGCCAGCGCCCAGGCGAGGTCGCTGATGCCGAGCCCGGTCGTCAGCGCCTTGGCCGCGACGGGGCGTTCCTCGGCCGTCGGCTTGCGGGCGAGGAATGCGAGGTAGAGCGAATCGATCTTCTCGTCGGGCGTCGCTGCGCTGCCGGCTTTCGTGACTGCGGCGCAGTTGGTATCGCTGATGAGCTGGCCCGCGCCGCCATTCATGAGCATGAGCGCCTGCGGCACGCTGCCGTCCGTGGTGCTCGTGTCCGCGATGAGGCGATCGCTCTGGCCGAAAAGGCGCAGGAAGTGAGTCTCCGGCGCGGGCTGCGGCAGCTCGCTCGCGCGCGCGAGGATCATTCCGAAACGCTGCTGCGGCTTCCCGCCTTGGTATTCGGCGATGAGATTCTTCGACGCCCCGCCCTTTTTCTTTCCGCCGCCCATGGTCGCGCCGGCGCTCTGCATTCGTTCGATCACGTATTTGAAATTCTCGGCCGTCGCCGCGTCGCCGGGCAGCGACATCAGCTTCTCGTCGTCGCCGCGGCGCAGCACCAGATTGTCCACATCGGGGCCGGCGCTCAGCACCATCAGGCTGTCCCATACCTGCTCCGCGCTCATGCGGCGGAGGAGGGGGCCGGGGAAAAGATACGGGCCTTTTTCGAGGTCCGGCGAAGCGCTTGCGGCGCGCTGGTAGGTCTGCGAATTGAACAGCACGCGCTGGAACTCGCGCAGGTCGAAGCGCCCCGCCTTGATGATCGTCGCGAGGTGCGCGAGGAGCGCGGGATTGCTCGCCTTCGACACGTCGTCGATGTCCGACACCGGCTCCTGCACCGCGAGGCCGAAGACCTTCTTCCACACCCGGTTCGCGATGTTCGCGGCGAAGCGCGGGTTGTTGGGATGCGTCATCCACTTCGCGAACTCGTCGCGGAGCTCCTGCGGGCTCGACGTGTTCACCCGGTATGCCGGGTTCGCCGTGTCTGTCTTGGTCCATGTGATGAGCGCCGGCGTGACGGTCTCCCCGGGCTTCGCGTTGCTGTAGTGGTAGTCCTTCGGGAAAGTGAGCTTCTGCCTGTCCGAGTCCGTCATGCGGAACGCATTCGCGCTCGCGATGCGCTGCACGGCCGCCTTCGGCAATTCCGGGCCGCTGCCTTTGCCCTTCGCGAGTTTCTTGCCGGCGTTCAGCAGCTTCTCATCCAGGCCGTCACTCGCGCCGAAGAACGCCGCCATCTGGTAAAAATCGCGCTGCGTCCAAGCCGCGAGCGGATGGTCGTGGCACTGCGCGCACGCGACGTTTGCACCGAGGAAAGTCGTGAGCAGGTTCGACACGCCGTCGAGCGGCATCTGCGCGTCGTACAGCAGGAAACCGGTCGCGCCATTGTCGCAGAGCTTGCCATCCGCCGTGAGCATCGCGCGCACGAGCCCGTCCCAGGTGCGGTCCGCGTGGAGTTGGTCCTTCAGCCAGTCCTGGAAGGTGAACGCAGGCACATTCTTCCCGAACGTGTCCTTCACGCGCAGCATGTCGCCCATCCAGTTGTACATCTGCATCGTGTAGCCCGGCGAATAGAGCAGCTTGTCGATCAGCTTTGCCCGCTTCTCCTTCGTCGGCGTCGTGTCGGCGAGGAAGGTCGCCGCCTCCTCGGCGGTCGGGATGCGGCCGATTGCGTCGAGGTAGATGCGCCGCACAAACTGTTCGTCCGTCGCCTCCGCGTTGAACTTCTGCCTCTTGCCCACGAGCGTCGAGCCGATCAGGTAGTCGATCTGGTAAGCCGCCTTCTTCACGTAGTCGTTCGCGAAGGCCCGGGCGCGCAGCTTCTGCGCGTAGTCGTGCGCGAAGGCGCGATCCGCAGGCACGAGATTCGTCAGGTTGATCTGATATGTCTGCCCCTCCTTCGTCTGGATCGTGACGATATTCCCGTAGAGCGAGGCAAACGCCGCCTCGATTGTGCGTCCCGTCGGATCACTCCACGTGCGCCACGGCGAAGGCAGCTCCTCGGACATCGGCTTCGCCTCCGGTGGCGCTGGTTTGCTCGCCGAGGCCGCAGGCGCTGGCGCGGGCGTGGGGTCCGGTTTTCTTTTCTTGCCGGGCTTCGCGGCGGATGCAGAGGCCGTCCAGACGAGCACGGCACAGGCTGCGATGGAGGCGGAAAGAATGAATCGTTTCATGGCGGTGGGGTTTCTGAGCGGCCGGGAGTGCCGCCTGATACGGAAGAAATAGCGCAAGCACCGCGCATTACGACTTTGAATATTCGCCTCAGCAAAGAGCCGGGCGCTACACGTGAGGCCTACGTTCCAGCCGGCTCACCGGAGGAATATCCGCCTCACCTTGCCGTGCCGCCTAGAACTTCCCGCCCGGCTTCAGCACCGCGAGTTCATGGATGCTCCAGTATTTCCCGTTCACCGAGCCCGTCTGCGTGATGCGGATAAACTTCGCCTTTGCAGGCGCAAACGGGATGTCCGTGATCGGTCCGTTGCCTTTGCCTTGGGCAACGGGCTTGGCCCACTTCTGGCCGTCGGCGCTCAGCTCGACCTTGTAGCCGCGCGGAAAGTCGCTGCCGGATTTTGCCGCGTCCAGCACGAGCCCCGCGATCTCCGTTTCCTCGGGAAGCTCGATCTGGAACCACTGGCCGGGAGCCTGCGACGCCTTGGTGTCCCAGCGCGTCTTGGCATCGCCATCGACAGTGGCGCTGCATCCGCCGGGGTTCGCGCTCGCGGTGAGCTTCCACTTCTTCGCATCACCGAGCGGCTTTGGCAGCACGTCGAGGAGCTCCTTTTGCGTCCACGGTTGCGTGCGATCCTTCGTTGCCGCGCGCAGGCGCTTCACTTCCTCCGGCGTCACGAATGCGCCGCTGTTGCCGAAGCTGTTCCGGATGTAGCTCGCCACCGAGGCGATCCACTCGTCGCTGTTGCCAGCCATCGAGACCATCTGCGCCTCGTAGGTCTTCCCATTCACCGGGCCAGCGAGGCCGTGCAGCAGCGCGAGCACGGGGCCGTCGCGGTGCCCGGCGACCGTCTTCGATCCGATGAACGGCGGCGCCATCGTCACGCCGGGCTGGCCCTGCATCGGCATGCCCTTGCCGTCGAATCCATGGCACGCAAAGCAGAGCTCCTTGTAAATGGCCTCGCCCTTTTTCAGCACGGCGATCTGGTCCTTGCTGAACGCCTGCGTGTCCGCCGGCTTCGAGGTCGTGATGAGCGCCTTGCCGATTTCCTGCACGCCCTGCGACTTGCTCGCGGCGATCGTCGTCTGCGCGAGTGTCTCCCAGCCGGGAAAATTCTGCACCTTCGACGTGGCGATCACCTGGATGACCACATTCGGATCCTTGTCCGTCGCCAGTGCGGCGATCTCCGCGCCCAGCGTCTTGTCACCTGCCTTGATGAGTGATTCCGTCGCGCGGATCGCATTTTCCCGGACGCGCGGATTTTCGTCCTTCAGCTTTTCCCGCGCGAGCGTCGCATCGAGCGCGCCGAGTCCTTCGAGCGTCCACATCGCGTGCATCCGCGCGAGCGGGTTCTTGCTCGTGCGCGCCACCGTTTGGAGTGCGGGAACGACCGATTGATCCTGCCGCACGACCAGCAGCTTCTGCGCGGAATCCCGCCAGAAGCCGTTCGGGTGTTCGAGGTGCGCGACGAGCTGCGCCGGCTTTTCGTCGAGCATCTTCGGCTGCGGGCCAGGCGTGAAATCCTTGTGCACGAGCCGCCACACGCGTCCGTGGCCGATGTTGTTCTGCAGCCCATACCGCTCCACCTGCGGACGCAGATACGATCCGGCCTTCACCCAATTCCCCTCCTGGATGATCCCGCGGTACGCATCCACGATGTAAAGGCAGCCGTCCGGTCCCGTCGCCATGTTCACCGGGCGGAAATTCGGATCGATGCTGCGGATGAACTCCGACTCCGGATACGGATTCTTCAGCGTGGTGATGCCGTCCTTCACCTCGAGCTTGCCGCGCCGGATCAGCCGCCCGACCGGCTCGGGCAAAAACACGTCGCCGCGCATTTCCGCCGGCAATCGGTCGCCGCGGAAAATCTCCTGCCCGCACGATGCCGTGAAATGATTCACCGTCCCGTCTTCACGGTGCCGGTTCTTGCCGCCTTGCACGTCGAACAGCCCCACCGCCGGCCACACCGTCATCCACGTCTCGTCCCACTGGCTCGGCACGTTGATCGCGCCGTATGCGATGTGCGTCTGGAAATTCCACACGCCCTTTTCGCCGCCCGCGTTTGAAAACCACGGCTTGCCAAAGTCGTCCTGGCAAAGGCCCCACTGTCCGCCATTCGGCGCAGTCGGCTCCTTCAAAATCGGGCCCTTCGGATTCCACCGCAGGCGGTACGC
This sequence comes from uncultured Verrucomicrobiae bacterium, assembly GCA_963769025.1. GTDB lineage: Bacteria > Verrucomicrobiota > Verrucomicrobiia > Chthoniobacterales > Chthoniobacteraceae > SXWH01. The sequence goes on along the minus strand of CAVYKI010000010.1, from coordinate 286,847 downwards.
GTTGTAGGTCGTGTAGATCCAATTATCCATCGCCCACACCAGCCCGCTCGGCTGGTGCTCCATGTTCCCGCCGCGCGGCCCGCCCTCGTACCACGGCGTCTTTTCATCCGCCACGCCGTCGCCGTTCTTGTCGCGGAATTCGTTGATGTCATTCGTGTCTGTCTCGCCGATCAGCACGGAATCCTGCAACGGCAGCACCATGCGCGGGATCTTCAGGTTGTCCGCAAAGGCTGTGTGCTTGTCGTAATTCCCGTCGCCCTTCGTGCTCTCGTGGCGCGAAACGCGGCTCCTCGGCTCGTGCTCGCCCGTGCCGTCGATGTCCTGCATGTAGGTCCGCATTTCCACGACATACATCCGCCCGTTCCCGTCGAACGCGATCGCCATCGGCTCCTTGATGTCCGGCTCGCTCAGGACCAGTTCCAGCCGGTAGCCGTCGGGGAGCTGGATGGTCTTCAGCTCATCGGCAGGGGACAGCATCGGCATCTGCTTCGCGAGTGGCGTCGCCTGGCCCGCCGGCAGGATCGGCGCCGGTTCGGGCACCGGCGGCTTTGCGGAAAAGGCGGGAGTGGCGGCAAGCATCGCGGCCAGCGCGAGCGACGGAGTATGTGCGGTGTTCATTCGTGATTTTGGAAAATGGCGGTCCCAGTGTGTTGCGGCTGCTCCGGGGAAGGTAGGAAACCAAGTCAGCGAACGGACATTTGAAAGAAAGCCGTCCGCCTCAAAAGCTGCGGCTGCTCCCAAACCCGCCTCACGCCCCGAGTAAGCCATTTCATGGGATTCAGCACGCGATCCGGGTTCCGCTCACTCCCGCGTCACGACCTCGTCGAGGTTCAGCAGGACGTTCGCCGTGCCCGCGTATGCGGCAAGCTCCGCCGGGTCGAGTTTCGCATCGGCCTTCGTCTCGCCGACCGTGAGGATTTTCGCGGCCTCCTCGGGCGATTGCCGGAATCGCGCCATGCGCTTCGCCAGCCCCGCGGTGAGCACCTTCAGCTCCTCCGCGCGCGGTGCTCGGCACGTGGCGCGGCGGAATGCCCATGCGATGCGTTCCTCCGGCGTGCTGCCGCCCTTCGGCGATCATGCGCTCCGCGAGGATGCGCGCGGCCTCGACGAAGGTCTCTTCGTTCAGCAGCGCGAGCGCCTGCAGCGGCGTGTTCGTGCGCGAGCGTTTCACCGTGCAGATCTCGCGCGTCGGCGAATCGAACATCGTCATCGTCGGCGGCGCGGCGGTGCGCTTCCAGATCGTGTAGAGCGTGCGTCGGTAAAGTCCCTCGCCGGTGTCCTCCTTGTAGTTCGCGCATGTCGCCATAGACGCTCGTCTCGTCCCACACGGCGGCGGGCATGTACGGGCTGCACGCTCGGCCCGCCGATTTTCTCCACGAGCAGCCCGCTGACCGCGAGCGCCTGATCGCGCAGCGCCTCGGCGGGCAGACGGAAGCGCGGTCCGCGCGCGAGCAGCCGGTTCTCGGGATCCTCTCGCAGATGCTCCGGCGTGACGCGCGACGACTGCCGGTACGTCGCGCTCATCACGATGAGCTTCTGCATCGCCTTCATGTCCCACTTCAGCCGCACAAATTCCGTCGCGAGCCAGTCGAGCAGTTCCGGGATGGCTCGGCCACTCCGCCTGCGAGCCGAGGTTCTCCGACGTCTTCACGAGGCCCGTGCCGAAGAAGCGCTCCCACGCGCGGTTCACCCACACGCGCGCGGTCAGCGGATGCTCGCCGCTCACGAGCCACTGCGCGAGACCGAGCCGGTTGTTCGGCGCGTCCTTCGGGCATCGGCGGCAGCACGGCGGGCAGCGCGCGGGCGCACCACGTCGCCGGGCTTGTCGTATTCGCCGCGGTTCAGGATGAACGCCTCGCGCGGCTGCGGCAGTTCCTTCATCACCATCGTGCTCGAGACATCCGCATACACCGCATCGAGCGCCTTCTTCGCCGCGGCGACCGCGGCCTCCGCGCGCTTCGCCGGGTTGTCCGCGTTCTCGCGGAAAAATTTCGCAAGCTCCGCCTTCTGCGCCGGCGTGCGTTTCGCGGGCTCTGCGTTGAGCGCCGCGATGATGGACGGCGCGACTTTTGCCGCCATCGAGCTTCACCGTCGAGGGCGGCAGCGAAGTCGTCGAGAGGCGGAAGCGCCCGATGTTGTGGTTCGCGAGCGAGTCGTGCCGCAGCGTCACGCTCAGCGTCGCATTCGGCGGCACCGTGAGCGGCGTGCCCGTGACGAATATCGCCTTGCGCGCGTCGCGCTTCGTCGGCCCGTCGATCGCCCAGCCCTGGCTCTTCTTCCCGCCTTTGCCGCGCTTCGCGTTTTCCTGCACGATGAGCTCCGACTTCGTAGCCCTTCTGGTTGTAGTCCGCCTCCGCGCGCGTGAACGTCGCACGCAGCGGCTTCGCCAGACCGGGTGCGGTGATCTCCGCGATCACGTCGGTCAGGACAAAGTTGCCGTTCGAGTTTCGGCCGAGGCTCTTGTTCGGCAGCGATGCATCCGGGAAGCACTTCGAGCAGCAGCCCGCTGAAGGAACCTTCCGCGATCGGCGCCGCGGTGAGTGTATATGATCGAACGGCGGATTGGTCCCGCTCGCGAGCCAGGAGCCGTCGGCCTGCCTGGCGAAAGTCGCGCCGCCGTCGCTGCGGACCTCCTTCGGGTCCAGCATCGTCCACGGGCTTCATCCCGCGCTGCATCTCGGTCGCGGAATTTCGGCTCCCACGCCGCCTGCGCCGCGGCAAGTTCCTTCGTCGCTGCGGCCACGCCGTTCTCCGCGTCCTTCACGGCCTTCGTGAGCTTCGCGATTTGCGCTTCCTGCTCGGGCGTCGGCAAAGCCGAGCACCGGCCGCGAGTTCCCGCCGCGCCGCGTCTTTCCCGCGCCGCCGAAGTCGTCCAGCACGCCGTTTTCGTCGTTGGAATTGAAGAACGCGAAGAGCTGGTAAAACTCCTTCTGCGAGATCGGATCGTATTTGTGATCGTGGCAGCGGCAGCAGTTGAAAGTGAGCGCCATCCACGTGAGCCCGGTCGTCTCGACGCGATCGATCACGGTCTCGGCGAACCATTCCTCGACGATGCGCCCGCCCTCGCCATTGAGGCGGTGGTTGCGATTGAAGCCCGTCGCGATGAGCTGATCGCGAGTGGCATTCGGCAGCAGATCGCCCGCGAGCTGCTCGATCGTGAATTGATCGAACGGCATGTTCGCGGTTGAACGCATCGATCACCCAGTCGCGCCAGTGCCACATGTGCCGCTGCGTGTCGCTCTGGAAGCCGTTGCTGTCCGCATACCGCGCCATGTCGAGCCAGCGTGCCGCCATGTGCTCGCCGTAGCGCGGCGAGGAAAGCAGCGCGATCCACGACCTTCTCGTAGGCGTCCGGCGATTGATCCGCGAGGAACGCATCCACCTCCTCCGGCGTCGGCGGAATGCCCGTGAGGTCGAGCGTCACGCGTCGGATGAGCGTTTCCTTCGGCGCCTCGGGCTGCGGCTGCAGCCCTTCCTTCGCGAGTCGCGCGAGGACGAAGGCATCGATCACATTCGTAGCCGACGACGGAAGGAGGCGGGCACTCTTCGCAGTCGTCAGCGCTTGATCAGCCTGCCTCCTCCCGTCGGCAGCTACGGGAGGAATGAACGCCCAATGCCCCTGATACTCCGCGCCCTCGGCGATCCAGCGGCGGAACGAATCAATCTGCGCCGGCGACAGCGTCTTGTTCGCCTTCTTCGGCGGCATCAGTTCCTCCGCGTCGTGCGTGATGAGCCGCTTGTAAACTTCGCTCTCCTCCGGCTTGCCCGGAACGATCCCGGGCCCTGACTCGCCGCCCTTCATCGCGGCTTCCTTGATGTCGAGCCGCAGCCCGCCCTTGCGCGCCTTTTCATCCGGCCCGTGGCAGGCGAAGCAGATGTCCGAAAGAATCGGCCGGATGTCGCGGTTGAACGAAACCTTCTCCTCCGAGTGGGAGATCTGCGGAACCGCGAGTGCGATGGCGCCTGCGAGGATGGATGTCAGCTTCGGTTTCATGGGCGGGATTTCTCCAACTGGACCCGGCGGGACGCTGGGCGCAACCGCCTACTTGAACGCCTTGTCCTTCGGATTCCCGCCGCTGACCATGAACGCGATCAGGTCGAGCAGCTCGTCCTTGTTCAGCGTGTTGATGAGCCCGGGCGGCATCATCGAAATGTTGAACGGCTTGCGGCCTTTCACATCGGCGGAGTTCACCGCGGTGAGATCGTCCGGCGCGAGCGGGCTCGTCATCAGGAAGAGCTTGCCGTTCTCCTCGACGATCGGGCGGCCGACGACGCTCGTGCCGTCCTTCAGCTCGATCTCGTCCGTGCCGTACTGGTCGCTGATGACCTTTGAAGGATCGATGATGTTCTCCGCAAGATCGCGCATCGTGTAGCGGTTGCCCGCGCCGGTGAGGTCAGGGCCGATGCTGCCGCCCTCGCCGTTGAACTTGTGGCAGCGCGCGCAGAGCGTCGCGGCATACATGGCCTTGCCCTGCTCGAAATTCCGCCCGTGCAACCCGCCCTGCGTGAGCGCGACGACGTCGTCCGTGGTGTAGGCCTTGCCGGGGCCGCTGCGGCATCACGACATTCGCCGGCGGCGCGGGCGGCACCTTCTTCGAGAGTGCATCGAGCGTGGCGCGCTCGGCGGGGTCGGGGACGAAATTCGCGAGCGCCTCCGTGCGGATGTTGTCGATGAACTTCGGGAAGCTGTTCCCGCCGCGCCAGTCCCGCGTGCGCGGGAACCACGAGAAGAAAGTCTTCTTCAGCTCGGGCGTCCAGCCGGCGCGCGCGTTGCGCAGCGAAAACATGAGCGCGATCTGCTGGTGATTCGGCCGCGTGCTGTGCACGCTCTCGGCGGCCTTCGCGTAGCCGGGATTGCGCGCGAGCAGTTCGTCCGAGGCGATGGCGCCCGCATCGTCGCGCGCCGAAGCGACGAGGCCGAGCGTCTTGCCGACCACGCTCTTCGAGTCGAGGAAGATGAGGAGCTGCGACAGCTCGCGGTTCACGTCCGCATTCGCCTGCGGGTAGAGCGGCTCGAAATGCGCCGCGGCCTTTGCGCACGCCGCCGCGTCGGGCTTGCCGAGGCGCGCGAATGCGAGTTGGTACGCGCGCAGGAGCTGGAGCTGATGGTCGAGATCCAGCTTCGCAAATGCGATGCCGTCGAGCCCGGCGAGGATGCGCGCCTGGAGCTTCGCGTCCTCCGCGTTCGCGGGACCGACAGCGCCGGATGATGTGCCGGATCTGCGCCTTGCCTGCGACCGCGGGATTCGGATTCCCCGTGCGGCCGACCCGCGCGAGCGCGATGGATGCCTCGATGATGGCCTGCGGATCCTTTTCCTTCAGCGCGCGCTCGGCCCAGAGCTTCGCGGGCTGGCGCTCGATGGCCACGCGCGCGGCGTAGCGCAGGAAGCGATCCTTGCTCGCGAGGAACGGCCACGCCTTTTCAATCGCCTCCGGACCGGTGCCCTCCTCGTGCAGTTTCTCCAGCTCGTGCCGCTGCTTCATCTCCGCGGTCATCGCGTAAGGCGCCGCGGGCGCGGTGGATTCCTTGCCGGCGTAAGTCACGCGATACACGCCGCTCTGCGTGCGGCGTCCGCCGATGGCGAAATACATCGCGCCGTCCTTCGGATGGATCACGACGTCGGTCAGCGGCAGCGGTTTCCCGGAGACGAACTCCTCCTTCACCGCCTTGAAGCCCGCGCCATCCGGCGTGAAATGCACCGCGTACATCGTGCCGTAGGTCCAGTCGTTGCCGTAGAGAGCGCGCTGATATTTCGCGGGAAATTTCGCGCCGGTGCCGAAGACCACGCCCGTCGGCGAGCCGGGGCCGATGTCCACCGCGGCGGGCAGATTGTCCGGATAATACGTCGGCCATTTTCCCGAGCCGGAGCGCCAGCCGTAGTCGCCGCCGCTCACGCAATGGTTGATGCGCGTGGGCCGATACCACGGCGAGCCGATGTCCCATTCCATGTCCGCGTCGTAGGTGAAGATCTCGCCGTTCGCATCGAGCGCGAAGTCGAACTGATTGCGGAAGCCGTAGCAGAACAGCTCGACCTTTTTCCCCTCGGGGTCGGTTTTGCAAATGTAGCCGCCGGGCGCGAGGATGCCGCGTGCGTGGCCGTTGCCGTCCCACATGCGCGGGAGGATGTGGTCCTCGTCCCACTGGTCCTTCGCCGGGCGCGACAGCGTGAGATTCACCGGCAGTTTCGTGTGGTTGCCGCCGTTGAAATAGATGCTCTTCCCGTCCGGCGCGAGCTGCATGGAATGCGGGCCGTGCTCGCCGCCGCCCGGGCATTTCGCTCAGCAGCACCGGGCTCGCCGAAATTGCCGTCACCATCCGTGTCCTTGAGGCGGTACAGGCCCGACGCGAGCCCCTTCGCCTCAGCCGCGCCCTTCTCGTTGAGCATCACATAGAGCGAATCATTCGCGTAGAGCAGCCCGTGAGCGCCGCCGATTTTGGTCTCCAGCTTTTCGACCTTCGCCTTTTCACCGCTGCCGATCGGCGGCGGCGTGAGGCGGTAAAGCGCGCCGTACTGGTCGCCGCAGAGCAGGCGGCCCTTGTTGTCCACGGTCATGGAAACCCACGAGCCCTGCTCCGCCTTCGGCACGGTGTAGAGCAGCTCGACCTTGAAGCCCGGCGGCACCTGGATCTCCGCCGGATCCGTCGCGGCCTGCACGCTGGTGTCCACGCCGCGTTTCACCGTGCCCTTGCCGCCCGTGCGCGCAAAGACATCGCCCCACGGCCCGGCGCCGTATTTCGCGATGACGGCCGCGGGCTTGAAGTCCGTCGTTCCCGTCGTCGCGGCCTTCCAGTCGCCATTCGTCTCGATGGCGATCTTCTTTCCGTCCGCCAGCTCGATATCGATCAGCGCGACCGCCGCCGCGCTGCCGTCCTGGTTCTTCGCGTCGATGCGGATTTCATTTTTGCCCTTCACGAGCAGCGCCTTCACGTCGGCCTTGGTCGCCTGCTGCCAGTCGGGATTTTCCGCCGCCGCCTTGCCGTTGATGAAGACCTTCGCACCATTGTCCACCGAGACGGAAAGCGTCGCGGACTTCGCATCGCCATCGAGCGTGAACTCGCGGACAAGCGTCACCTTTTCCTTCGGCTTCGCGGATTGCGAGAGCCAGATCCACTGCGGCTCGGCGAGCGCGTTAAATGTGGTGAGCGATGCGCCGAGAAATGCGGCGAGTGCGGCGATGCGGGTGAGGCTGGGACGTTTCATGAGTGGAGGAAAAAGCCCGGTGAGGGCGTTTGCTTGGTGGGTTTCGGTGAGTGCTGTGAGGTGGAGATCAAGCGGCGGGCGCGGCTACGATTCGCTTACTTGTGCGCGTGCGGCGGCACCGGTGCGCCGGGCGCGGGCAGAGTCGAATCGGGATGGGCGGCCAGGTAGGCGTCCACGTCTTTCGTGACGATGAGCTTGCCCCACATGAGCATCCAGTGGCCCGGGAATGTGCAGACGTATTCGTATTCGCCCTCCTTCTTCGGCGCGGTCCACTTGATCGTGTCCTTCTGCCCGGCCTCGACGAGTTTCGTCGCCTCATGCACGCGCTTGTCCTTTTCCGGGACATACGGGCGGCCCTGCTTGTCGAACTTGTCGGGCCGCTGCGTCTGCACCGCCTCCGCAACCGACTGCCGCGTACCTGGGTCCACGATGAGCAGGTTGTGCGGCATCGCATCGAGGTTCTCGAGGATGATCTCAAACGGTTTCCCTGCCTCGACCACGATGCGCGTGGTGTCGTAGCGCATCTGCTCGTGGACGGTCTTCACGACGAAGACGCTCACGCCCAGTCCGCGCAGTTCCTTGCGGAGCTTCGTCGCCGCATCCGGCGGCAGCAGGCTCGCGAGTTCCATGCCGATCTGCACCGTCTCCACAAAGTCCTGCTTCGTGCGGTCGCCGCTGCGGGACCGTCTTTGCCCACGTGAGGATGCCCTCGGCCGCGGCGCCCGCGAGCGCCTTGTCCCAGGAATCGCGCGGGAGCTGCATCACGGCGCGCACCGCGGCGGTGCGCGTCTGCGGAGACTGGATGCCGGCGATCAGCACCTTGAAGTTTGCCTTCGCGTTCTCCGCGCCCATGAGCGGGAGCGCCTTCATCGCTGCGCTGCGGAACTTCGGATCGCCGAGCGCGTCGGTGAGCAGCGGCTGGAATTTCGCTCGCAGCGACGGGTCGGGGATGAGGCCGATGGAATCCATCAGCGCTTTGCGTTTCGTCTCATCGGACGCCGCGGCCCAGGCGGTCTCTGGCTTGCCGTCGCCGATGATGAGCGCGGCCCACGCGGCACCGCGCACGGGGCCGAGCTTCGCGGTCGAGGCGAGGTTCACGAGTGAAGTGCGAGCCTTTGCGAGATCCGCGGCAGCACTGAGGCCGAGCATTTTTGCCAGCTCCTGCGCGCCACCGGAGGCGGTGCCGCCCTTGGCATCAAGCTTGGCGAGCGAGGAGATCATCTCGGTCACGCGATCGATGTTGTGAAGCTTGGCGAGTTCGGTGATCACCTTGTCGCGCTTGCCGGCGTCGTAGCTCTTGCGTTCGAGACGCGCATAGAGCACGGGCTCGATGGATGGTGCTCTTTCCAGTTCGCCGTCGGAAAGCTTGTGCAGCGCCATTTCCACGAGTGCCGGATTCTGCGGGAGCACGAAGTCCTTCGAGAGCGAGCGGAGCTGCTTCATCGTCTCGTCGTAAGTGTAGTTCGAGGTAGTAATCCATCTCCTTGGCCAGCGCCGCGTAGGTGATGTCGATGGCGGCGGGCACGTCCTTGCCGTTGAAGAAGCTCGCGGCGCGCACGGCTTCGAGGCGGACGCGCGGGTGCTCGTCCTCGACGGCGGTCTTCGAGCAGGGCGAGCGCATTCGGCACGCGGTCGCGCCAGTAGCAGAGCACGCGCACGGCCTGCGCGCGGGCGCGGCGGCTCGGGCGACTTCAGCACGTCGTTGAGCAGCGCGAGGTTCACGACGTTGTGCCACTGGTGGACCCACAGCGCCTCGAGGCGGTGGTGCTCGTAGTTCGTGTCCTTCTTATCGAGCGCCTTCTCCCACTTCTGCACCGCGGCGATGACCTGCGGCGGTGTCATGCGTGTCGAGTTCGATCTTCGCGCGCTGGCGCACGTTGTCCTCGTGCTCCTTCAGCAGTTCGAGCAGATTCTCGATCGGCTCGCCGGCGATCTTTTTCGGCGTCAGCAGCGGACGCGACGGATAGGTGATGCGGTAGATGCGGCCGTGCTGATGGTCGCGGTTCGGGTCGCGCAGATGATGCTGCAAGATGGCCGATGAGCATCTGCGACCAGTCCATGAAATAGAGCGAGCCATCCGGCGCCACGGCGATGCCGCTCGGGCGGAAATTCGGGTTCTGCCGCGACGTCGCCGTCGCACGAGCCGTGCTCGCGTGTCTCGCCCTTGCAGTCCCGAGCCGTCCTCGGTGATCTTCGCGCGGAAGATGCCCTGGAAGCTGATGACGTTCGTGTTCAGAAAATCGCCCTGCCAGTCGTCCGGGAAATGGCGGCTGCTCAGGATCGCGGTGCCGGGAGTCGGGCGCGACGGGCGGTTCCAGAACTGCTTCATCCCCGGGTGCGAGCCGCTGTCGAGGTGGCCGCTGAACGCCGGGCCGAAGTAGTTCGCGTTGCCGGTGGCGTCGGTGATGATGTCGTTGCCCCAGTAGTCGAACACGCGGCCGTGCGGATTCGCGAAGCCGTAGGGCACGTAGCGCTGAACTTGCGCGTGCGCGGCTCGTAGCGGTAGATCGCGCCGTTCACGTTGCGCACCGGGCCGTTGAGCGTCTCGACATTCGTGCGATGGAAAACGCCGTCGCTGAAATACACCGCGCCGCCGGGCTCGTAGCAGATCGAGTTCGTCTCGTGATGCGAGTCCGCCGCGTCGAGGCCATGCACGATGCGCTCCTTCCAGTCGGCCTTGCCGTCGCCATCCGTGTCGCGCATGAACCACATGTCCGGCGACTGCATGACGAGCACGCCGTCCTTGTAGAACTGGAAGCCGGTCGGGCAGTTCAGCCCGTCGGGAAGGTCGTGCATTTCGTGAACTTCCCGGTCTTCGGGTCGATGTCGAAGACGAGCAGCTTGTCGAAGTTCTTGTCGTCGGCGTCGTCTCGGGATACGTCGGCCACGCGGCGACCCACAGGCGGCCCTTGCGTGTCGAAATTCATCTGCACCGGATTCACCAGCTCGGGGAATTCCTCCTCCGACGCGACGAACTCCACCTTCGCGCCCTCGGGCGACCGTGAGGTGCTTCAGCGCCTCCGCGCCGCTCAGATAAGGCACCGGCTCCTTGCGGTTCGGCGGCGTCGGCTGCACCGGCGGCAGGTTGTCGTCCTTCACCGTGAATGGGTTCGCCCTTCGCCACGGCCCACACGGCCTTGTCGCGGTTCGCCACCTTCACATCGCGCTGAGCCAGCTCCTGGCCGAGGATCGTCGCGTTGTCCACGCCCTCGCCGGGAGCGTCCTTCTCCTTGTATTTGATGCGCGAGCGCTGCCGAAGATGTTGTACTGATCCACGGTGCGGTAGCGGTGATGCCACTGCACATTCTTCTCCAGCACCGCCTGCCGGATTTTCGCCACGGCGGGATCGGTCGTCGCTCGGCGCGTCCTTGCCGAAGAGCGCCTTGAACTGCACCGGCGCGAGCACCTTGTCGCCCTCCTCGGAGAGATGGATGCCATTGATCGTGAGCGGACGCGCGGCCTTCGCGTAGAGCTGCCTGCGACGCGGCGAAGAGATCGACGAACTGCACCCCGTTCGCCTTCGCCACCTCCGCCATCGCCTTGGTGTAAAGCGCGAGGTTCTTGTTGTTCGCCGAGCCGTCCGGATAGTTCGTCGGGTCCTTCACGTTCTCATGCGCGATGGGCGAGAGCAGCACCACGCGCGGCTTGCCCTTTCCGTAGTCCGCCGTCGCGCTGCTTCTTCAGATACTCGTCCAGCGCCTTCTTGAAATCCGCCAGCCCCGCCTCGCCCTTGAACGACTCATTGAAGCCCCAGTACGCGAGGATCACGTTCGCATGGAAATCCGTGCCCCAGTGGTAGGTCACCTCGGTCTTGCCGACGGTCAGCGTCGTCGTTCCCGGCTTCATGTTCGAGGAACTACTCCGTCGTCGGCACTTCGTCGCTGCGCGGATGCACGTTCACCTCATCCGCCGCAAAGCCGAGATTGCGCACCGTCAGTTCGAGATCCGGGATACGCCTTGTGGATCAGCGATCTCCAGCCAGCCGTGATGCTGCTGCCGGTCCGCGAGCCCGCTGCCGACGATCGCGATGTGGTCGCCTTTGTGGAGTTCGAGGCTGCCGCCCTGCTGGGCATGCACTGTCATCGCGAGGGCGATGACGGCGAGGAGTGTCGTGATGTGTTTCATGGTCTGGTTCGGGATGAAAATAATGCGCGGTGAAAACCTGCGGACACTCGTCCGACTTAGCCCATATCATGAGGGGACTGCGCCACGACGCGCCGCAGGGGACGGGTTCAGTGGCAGAATTGTCCACGCGACGCAACGTTTCCCATGTGCCGCCGCGTCGCGTGCCGCGCGCGGAAGCCGCCTCACAACAGGCACGCTGCCAAGCCGAAGTAAAACAGCAGCGTGAAAATGTCGGTCAACGCGAGGGTCACCGGTCCGGCGGCGATTTTCGGGTCGAGTTTGAGTGCGTGGAGAAGGGCCGGAACGCTCAGACCGAAGAAGCACGCCGCGCATAGCGCCAGCGAGATGCTTCCGCCGATCACCACCGCGGCGAGGCCGGTGCCGCGCCAGAGGAAAACAATCACGCCCACCACGGACCCGCACGCCGCCCCGAGCAGCACGGCCGTGCCTGTCTCCCTTCGAAACGCCCGGAGATACCAGGCGAAGGTGGGCGGGGTCCCACGCAATGCCTGGATGGTGACCGTCATGGATTGAATGCTGACACTTTCGGCCAGGCCCAGGACGAGCGTCAGGAAAAACGCAAGGACGATGCTTTTTGCGAGGGTGACCTCGTAAGCGCTGGCCAACAATGCGCAGACGGTTCCGCTGCCGATGGTCGCCAGCAGCCACGGAAAGCGGAAGCGAAAAGCCCGCATTGGCGATGCATCGCGCACCTGCGAGACGCGGAAACCGATGGTTTCAAACAGTGCCCCGGTCTGCTCCCGCTCGGCGATGTCGAATGCCTCTTCGTTCAGCAATCCGACATCCACCTGGCCGACAATCCTTCGTTCCTTGTCCACGATCGGAAAGGCCAAAAACTTGTGGAGGACGAAGGCTTCGCACGCCTCCAGGACGGACGCGGTCTGCGGAATGGCGACCACGCGGGTGATCATGAGGTCGGCCAGCGAGTGCCCAAGCGGCGCGGTCAGAAGCCGGCGGGTGGGCAGGACGCCGGCCAGGCGGTCCTCCTCATCGACCACGTAAAAATAGACGATTTTCTCGCCGATGCCGCGCTGCCGGATGGCATCCAACGCATGCTGAACGGTGAAATCCTGGCGCAACGTGGCGACGTCCGTGCGCGCGACTGCCGATACGGGCTGATGCAAATGGTCCAATTCATGTGTCATTCGGCGGAAGGCGTAGTCGTATCAAGCGGCAGAGGCGGCCCAGCATCCGGATTGAGGCGCGCGAATGCAACCGATGCGTGCGGGATGGATTTCGGGCGACATGCCGCTGCTCTCATTTCCCGCGCTTCAGCTCCAGCCCCACGGGGCAGTGGTCGGAGCCGGTGATGTGCGGGTAGATCCGCGCCGATTTCAACCGCGGACGCAGTGCGGCGGACGCGAGGAAGTAATCGATCCGCCAGCCGATGTTGCGCGCGCGCGCGTTGTTCATCTGGCTCCACCACGTGTAATGGCCGCCGGCCTTTTCAAATTCGCGGAACGTGTCCACGAAGCCCGCCTCCACCAGCGCGCCGAAGCCCGTGCGCTCCTCGATCGTGAAGCCGTGGTTGCGCACGTTGTCCTTCGGCCGCGCGAGGTCGATCTCCGTGTGGGCCACGTTCAGGTCGCCGCAGAAAATCACCGGCTTCGTGCGTTCGAGCGCCTTCAGGTGCGCGAGAAAATCGCGGTCCCACTGCTGGCGGTAGTCGAGCCGCGTCAGCTCGCGCTGCGAGTTCGGCACGTACACATTCACGAGGAAAAAGTCGGCATACTCAGCCGTGAGCACGCGCCCCTCGCGGTCATGCTCTGTTTTTCCGATGCCGCGCGTAACGGCCAGCGGTTCGGTGCGACTGAGGATCAGCGTCCCCGAGTAGCCCTTCTTCTCCGCCCAGTTCCAATGCGCGCCGTAGCCCTTCGGCCACTCGACCTCGACGACATCCGGCGAAGCCTTCGTCTCCTGCACGCACACGATGTCCGCCATTTCCGCCGCGAGGAAATCGAGGAAACCCTTTTTCAGCGCCGCGCGGATGCCATTCACGTTCCAGGAAATCAGTTTCATGTCACGAAACTCAAAACGGGCGGGAAGCGCGAATGCAAGCTCACCCCGCTGACGACGCCGATGCCACGCACGTTGCGTCCCGGGGGTGTCCATCGATGGAGAGGGCCGAAAATAGCTTTTCCAAACGGCGCGGCGCGCGGATTCAATGCGCAATCCCATGAAATTCCGACGACCCCCGCTCCTCCCGCTTTACGCCGCGTTCCTGGCTGGAATCATTCACTGCGAATCCTCTGCGGCCGAACCGCGCAGCGTCTCCGGCATCTATCCGCATCTCGCGATGTTCAACGACGAGGGCGAGTGCGGCACCGGCGCGGTCGTGCCGTGGGCGGACCGGCTGTGGGTCATCACCTACGCGCCGCACAAGCCGCAGGGCTCCTCGGACAAGCTCTACGAAATCACGGCCGAGCTCGTGCAGACCGTCCGCCCCGAGAGCATCGGCGGCACGCCGGCGAACCGGATGATCCACCGCGAGTCGGAGCAGCTCTTCATCGGGCCGTACGTCATCGATGCGAAAGGCGGCGTGCGCGTGATTCCGCCGGACAAGATGTTCGGCCGGCTCACCGGCAATGCGCGGCATCTCACCGACCCGGCGGGCAAGATCTACTACGCCACGATGGAGGAGGGCATCTACGAGGTGGACGTGCAGTCGCTCGCCGTCACGAAGCTCTGGACCGACGAGCAGCAAAAGGACGGCCGCCACGCCGACCTGCCCGGCTACCACGGCAAGGGCCTCTACTCCGGCCAGGGCCGGCTCGTGTATGCGAACAACGGCGACCACGCCCCGGCGGCGCTGAAGGATCCCGACGACGCCGTCCGGCGTGCTCGCCGAGTGGGACGGCAAGGCCGGACGACGTGGACGGTCGTGCGGCGCAATCAGTTCACCGAAGTCACCGGGCCGGGCGGCATTTTCGGCAACGAGAATCCCGCGACCGATCCGCTCTGGAGCATCGGCTGGGATCATCGCTCGCTCATCCTCATGCTGCTGCGAGGGCGGAAAGTGGCACGACCTTCCGCCTGCCGAAGGCGAGCCACAGCTACGACGGCGCGCACGGCTGGAACACCGAGTGGCCGCGCATCCGCGACATCGGCGAGAGCGATCTGCTGATGACGATGCACGGCATGTTCTGGCGGTTCCCGAAGACGTTCACGCGCGGCGAACACCGCGGGCATCCGTCCGCGCAGCGACGTATCTCAAGGTCGATCGGCGACTTCTGCCGCGTGGAACGATCGCCTCGTGCTTCGGCTGCGACGACACGGCAAAGTCGGAGTTCCTGAACAAGCGCAAGGTGAAGGGCGGCATCGACGGGCCCGGGCCAGTCGCAGTCGAACCTGTGGTTCGTCGAGCCGAAGGCGCTCGACAGCTTCGGCCCCGCCCATGCGAGCGGCGCGGTGTGGCTGCGCGACGCGGTGAAGGCGCGGCGAGGTGTCGGACCCGTTCCTCGCCGCTGGCTGGCAGCATCGCACGCTGCATGTCGTGAACGGCGGAACAGCGCCGTTCACCGCGACGATCGAGATCGACGGCAAGCCGCGGAAGGACGCGCTCACCGTGGCGCCCGGCGCGGCGGAGGCCGTCACGTTCACGGAGCAGGGCGAATGGATCCGCCTCCGCGCCACGAGCGCCGGTGACAAGGTGAGCGCGTTTTTCACCTGCGTGAATGCGGACCGGCGTGGCGCGCAGCCGGACGCGATTTTCAGCGGCGTCGCGGCGATCAGCGATTCCGGCGCGAGTATCGGCGGCCTCGTCCGCGCGCGCGGCGACAACAAGCGCACCCTCGCGTTCGCAGCCATGAACGTGCGCGGCACCGAGGCGGCGGACCTCGGCTACTACGAACTCGATGGCGAACTGAACCTGCGCCGCGTCGAGGACGCGAAGGCGCACGAATTCGTGAAGGCGAAGACGGCGATCCCGCGCAACGTCATCACGAAGGACGGCGCGAGCGTGCTGGTCGTGGACGACCGCGGACGCCGCTGGCGGCTGCCATTCACGACTGAGTCCAACGACGCGCCGACGGACGCCGGACTGCTGCGCATCTGCCGCGAAGTGTCCACCGAGCGCGACCTCTTCAGCGCGCACGGCACTTTCTACGAACTGCCCGCGGAAAACGCCGACGGCTTCGCCAACATCCGCCCCGTCGCCACGCACGACCGGCGTATCATGGACTACTGCAGCTACCGCGGGATGCTCATCCTCACGGGCCTGAAACCTGACGCGAGCGGCGAACACATCATCCGCAGCGACGACGGCAAGGCCGCGCTGTGGGCCGGCGCGATCGACGACCTTTGGAAACTGGGCAAGCCGCGCGGCCAGGGCGGACCTTGGGCGCATGCGAAAGTCGCCGCTGGCGAGAAGAGCGACCCGTATCTGATCTGGGGCTACGACCGGCGGACTCTGAAACTCAGTCACGACGGGAAGCGCCCGGTCACCTTCCGCGTCGAACTCGATCTCGATGGCACCGGTCTCTGGATCACGCACAAGGCCTTCGAGGTGCCGCATGGCGACGCGGTCACCTACGAGTTCCCGGCTGCGATTCACGCGCGCTGGCTCCGTGCGAGCGCCGACGCGGATTGCAGCGCGACGGTGCAGCTCGTTTACGAGTGAAAAGCGGCGCGCCCGGCGTGCGCGCTTGCCATCGCGGGACGGGACGCATAAGGGAGCGCGACCCATGTTTTTCCTCACGCCGAAGTACATCAAGCAGGCCCGCCTTTACATCAAGGAGGCGCAGAAGCGCGTGGACTACAACCGCGACCGCTGGGCTCCCGATGTGACCGCGGAATTCGTCGTGGAAATCGAGCGACTCGCCGATTGCGTCAAGCAGCGCGACAAGGCCGGCGTGAAGGCGAGCGAAGAGGCGCTCGACCGGCTGTGCGGCCAGCATTGCCCGCTCGGGAAGCACGCGGGGATCGCGGAGAACGTGGAGGTGATCCTCGTCGCGATCATCGTGGCGCTGGGGATTCGCACGTATTTCCTCCAGCCGTTCACCATTCCCACTTCCTCGATGTATCCGACGCTGAACGGCATCACCGGAAAGGTCACGGCCGAGGAGCCGCCGAACCTTCTCCTCCGCGCCTATCACACGGCTGCGTACGGGCGCAGCTGGCATAATGTGGTGGCCGAGGCGGATGAAAGGGTGACGAACGTCGCCGAGGAAAAGCGCGGCGGTCTCCGGCGGTTTTTCACCTACACCCGCGTGGATACGGATGCGGGACACACCTACTGGGTGAATGAATCCGAGCGGCCGGTGCGCGACACGTTCGGGATTTCCCCCGGCCGCGCGTATAAGAAAGGCGACCCCATCGCGCGCGGCTACACGGACACGGGCGACCACGTGTTCGTGGACAAATGCAGCTACCATTTCCGCAAGCCCACGCGCGGCGAGGTGTTCGTGTTCCTGACCCAGTACATCGACATCCCCGGCTACGGCATCTCCGGTCCGCCGCCGATGAAGCCGTCGCAATTTTACATCAAGCGACTCGCCGGCCTGCCGGGGGACGAACTGCGGCTCGCCGCGCCGGATCTTTTCCACAACGGCCAGCGCGCAAAGGAGCCCGGCTTCGTGCGCGTGATGCAGGGCAGCGACGAAAAGCCGTGGAACGAATACAAGGGCTACTCAAACACGATCGGCTATCTGCTCCGCGACCCGGACGCCACGTTCCACGTGCCGGAGGGACAATATTTCGCGCTCGGCGATAACAGCTTCAACAGCTCCGACGGCCGCGCGTGGGGCACCGTGCCGGAGAAAAACCTGATGGGCCCGGGCTTCTTCGTTTACTGGCCATTCCTGCGCGACCGCGAGACGCACTTCGGGCTGATCCGGTAGGGACGGCTCGCCGAGCCGTCCCACGGATCCTCCCGAGTCGAGGGATCTGGGCGCGTTCGGCGAACGCGCCCTACCTCACAAATGTCCCAGCACCGTGTCGAGTTCCGCCTCGGTGTTGAAAAAATGCGGACTGAAACGGAGATACTCGCGGCCTTCGCGATCGTGGCGGAGTGAACTGACCACGCCGGCCTGATCGAGCCTCGCGTGCAACTCCGCCATGCTCCGCGCTTCGTGCCGGAAGGTCGTGATCCCGCTCGCCGTTGCGCCGGCGGCGGGGCTGTGAAGCTCGTAGCCGCGATCACGCAGTCCGGCGGCGAGATGCGCGGTGAGTTCGAGGAGGCGCGCCGCGATTTGCTGCACTCCGAGGCGCAGGAACATCTCGATGGCCGCCTGCATGCCGTAGATGCCGGCGATGTTCAGCACGCCCGGTTCGTAGCGTTGCGCCGTCGGCATGAAGCGCACCTCGTCCTGCGCCTGGAAGTTCGGCGAATACACATTCCACGCGCCGAGCAGCGTCGGGCGGCAGAGGTCGAAGTGCTTCCTCTTCACATACACGATGCCGATGGCGACCGGGCCGAGCATCCACTTGTGCGCATCGGCGCTGAGGAAATCCACGTGATCCACGTTCATCGGAAACGCGCCGAGCGTCTGGATGGCATCCACGGAAAAGAGGACGCCGCGCTCGTGCAGCATGCGTCCGATGGCATCCACGTCGATGCGGTAGCCGGAGAAAAAATGGCAGCTCGCGAGGGCGACGAGTTTCGTTTTCGGCGTGAGTGCGGCGGCGACGAGTTCGGGCGTGATTTCGCCGGGCGTCGCGGGCTGGAGCAGCTTCACCCCCACGCCGCGCCGCCGCAGCTCGATCCACGGATACACATTCGCCGGATAGTCGCCTGCGTAGCACACGACCTCGTCGCCGGGCTGCCACGGGAGGCCGTTCGCGAAGAGGCTCAGGCCGAGCGAGGTCGGGCCGAGCAGCGCGATTTCATCCGCCTCCGCGCCGATGAATTCCGCACACAACTGGCGCGCGCCCTTGATGTCGCGCAGCACGTCGCCGAATTCCTGCGGCATTTCGCACGACTGGCGGATGTGCGCGCACATCGCATCCGCGACGCAGGCCGGGAGCGCGGTGACGGCGGCGTGCCCGAGGAAGATTTTCGATTTGCAGACCGGGAAGAGCCGCTGCCGCTCGGACTCATCGGGGAAAAAATTCGGCATGTCGTCCGTTCAACGCGAAGCGGCCGGCTCCGCTGGTTTCGCCGGCTCAGCGATACCCTGCGCCGGCGCCGGGGGGAGCTGCTCGAGCAGCTCCGGCTTGGCGAGTTCGGTCTGCACCGTGAATTCGGTGAGCACCTTCACAGCTTCTCCGCGCGCGTTCGTGAAGGTCGTCGTGGCGGTGAAGAACGTCGGCTCCAGGAGCTTGGGGCGCGGCTTCCCCATCGAGCGGTAATTGTCCCAGATGATCAGCACGGCGAGGTGCGCCACGAGGACGCCCATGATCACGCAACCCCAGAGCTTTGCGTTCAACGCCGCTTCCCGGCTTTGGCTCCGGCCTCGATGAGTTTCCAGAAGTCCTCCTTCTTGCTGAGCTGCTCGTCCTCGGCGGAGGAAAGCTTCGAGCGGAAAAGGAAATCCTGGAGCGTGTTCTTGTGCAGCACGCGATGCACGGTGATGCCCTCGGGACGCCGCTCGAAGTAGATGCGGTGCTCCCGCGCGCGATACCGGTGCAGCGTTTTTCCTTCGCGCTCGAGCTTGCCGAATTTCTCCGGGTCCAGTTCGTCGAGATTTTCCGGGAGGGCTTCAAATTCCGCGAGCAGATCGAGCTGAAGCTCCTTTGGCAGGGCGGCCATCTCGGCGGCGCTGATTTCGTTGAAGATGATCTGGTACATCGGCGGGTGGGATTCGGGAAATACCTACGCTGGAATCGGCGTTGTGGAAGCAGAAGAATCGCCATTTCGGTACAGCCGCGCCACGCGGGCGCTGATGCCGGTGAAAATTTCCCACGGGATGGTTCCCGCGAGCGACGCGATTTCCGTGGCGGTGATCCGCTCTTCGCCCTGCTGGCCGAGCAGCACGACTTCATCGCCCGGTGCCGTCGGCACGCCGCCCACGTCCACCATGATTTGATCCATCGTCACGCGGCCCAGGACGGCGCAGCGCTTTCCGCCGATGAGGACGGTCGCGCCGCGTCCGGAGAGGTGCCGCGGATAGCCATCCGCATAGCCGGCAGCCAGCGTCGCGATGCGCATCGGGCCCGGCGTGATGAACGTCCGCCCGTAGCTGACGCTGCGGCCCTTTCCGAGGTCTCGCACCAGCAGCACACGCGTCTTCCAAGTCAGCGCCCGCTCGAGTTTCGGCTGGAATCGGGGCAGGGGAGCCTCGCCGTAGAGCGCGAGCCCGGGCCGGGCGAGGGCTCCGGCGAGGTCGGGAAAGCCGAGCAGGCCGGCGCTGTTCTCGATGTGCACGAGCGCGTCGGGCAGGCCGGCGGTGCGGAGTCGCGAGGCGAGCGAGTGGAAGCGTGCGAGCTGTTCCGTGGTGAAAGCGGCATCCTCATCCGCGACGGGAAGGTGCGAGGTGATGCCCGTGATTTCGATGCCCGGCAACGCGAGCATCCGCCGCGCGGTCTCGATCGCGTCCTGCTCCCACGACGCCGATCCGGCCCATTCCGGTATCGACCGCGAGGTGGACCTGCACGCGTCCTCCGGCGGCGTGCGACGCATATTGCTCGCGCCTCCTCGAAGCTCGACACGAACGGAATGAAGCCGTGGCGCGCGATGGCCTCATGTTCGGCGGGCAGCGTGGCGCTGAGCAGGACGATCGGCGTGCCGCGCGCGACCTGCTGAAATCGCCTCCGCCTCGGTGAAATTCGCGACGCCGAACATCGCGACGCGTCCCGCGAGCGCGGCGGCCACTTCGCGCGCGCCGTGGCCGTAGGCGTTCGCCTTTACGACCGCCATGATTTTCACCGCCGGCCCGGCGACGGACGCGAGCGCGGCGAGGTTTCGCCGGATGGCGGCAAGATCCACCTCCACCCAGCTTCGCAGTTTCGCAGGGGCTCCATCCGTGGCAGACTTGGAAGACAGACTCGACAAGCAGCGTTCGTACAACACTATTCCCCGCCAATTGCCAACCAAACCCATGCGTAAGCTCTCCGTCGCAATCCTCGTCTCCACCTTTGCCCTGTCCCCGCTCGAAGCGGCGCTCAATCCCGCGGCTGCCCGGCAGACTCCCGCCCCGAAGCCCGCCACTACCGAGGCGCAGCCGGAAAAGAAGCTTTCGTGGTTCCAGCGCCTCTTCGGGGTTCGCCCCGCGCCGACTCCGGCGCCCACGCCTGCGCCCGTGGTGAAGCGCCGTCCGCGCCCGAAGGCCAAGCCGGCCACGGAGGCGTCCTCCACGACGGAGAAAGTCACCGCGACGGCGAAGCCCGCCACAGTCCCCGGGCCGAAGACTACGAAGCCCTCGCCGAAAAAAGGCAGCCTGCCTCCTCCGACTTCCACCGGCGGCGACGATGCGACGAGGTTCCGCGCGGCGAAGGCGCGCGCGCTGGAGGATCCGAGCCTCAAGGACCTCAAAGGCAAGGCCGACAGCGAACTGAACGAGGCCGAGGCCCACAAGGCGCTGCTGAACTACAACCGCGCGCTCTTCCAAAAGATCCGCGAAGTCGATCCCAGCGTCAGCGACTATTCCGGCCGGGTGGAGCAATCCATGACGAAGCGGATCGGTTCGGAGAAGGGGAAGGAATAGCCGCGATTTGCGGAGTTCGCACCGGGAGGTGAGCGCGTGACCACCATCCGGCATCTCTACTTCCACATCCCGTTCTGCCCGAAGCTGTGCCCGTATTGCAGCTTCTACGTCGAGGTCGGCGCGAAGAACAAGAACCGCGACTTCCTCGACGCGCTGCTGCGCGAAGTGGAGCGCGCGGGTGAGAGCCACACGCTGCGGCCGGAGACGATCTACTTTGGCGGCGGCACGCCGACTTCGCTGCTGACCGCGCAACTGGAACACCTGCTCGGCGGACTGCGCGAACGGCTCGATCTCTCGGCGCTGCGCGAATGGACCGTGGAAGCGAACCCCGCGACGGTGCGCGAGGAAAAGGCGCGACTGCTCCGCGAAATGGGCGTCACGCGCGTGAGCCTCGGCGTGCAGTCGTGGGACGACGCGCTGCTGAAGACGCTGGGCCGGGTCCACACCGCTGCGCAGGCGGAGCACACGTATGAAGTGCTGCGCGCGAGCGGCATCCCGCAGATCAATCTGGACCTCATGTTCGCCGTGCCCGGCCAGCGCCCGTCGCAGTGGCGCGCGACGCTGGAGAAGACGATCGCGCTGAAGCCGGATCACATTTCCAGCTACTGCCTCACCTACGAGGAGGACACCGCGTATTTTCAAAAGCTCGCGCACGGCGAGTTCCGGCAGGACGAGGAACGAGACGCGCAGCTTTTCGAGGAGACGATGGACGGGCTCACTGCGGGCGGCTTCGCGCAGTACGAAATCTCCAACTATTCCCGCGCTGGCCGCGAATCGCAGCACAATCGCGCGTACTGGCTCGGCGCGGATTATCTCGGATTCGGTCCCGGCGCATTCAGCACCGTGGGCCACTCGCGGTGGGAAAACGTGCGCGACACCGCGGCGTACACCCGCGGCATCCTCGGCGGCGCGCCCGCCTTCGGCGTCCGCGAGGAACTCGCTGCCGCTACGCGCGCCGGGGAGATCGCCGCCTTCCGCATCCGCATGGCCGAAGGCATCCCGCGCGCGGAACTCGCGCCGTGGAGCGCGGCGATCGCGGAGTTCGAGCGCATCGGCCTGCTGTGCGAGGAAGCCGGCATCGTGCGCCTCACCCGCCGCGGAAAGCTCCTGGCCGACAGCGTGGCCGAGGCGTTCGTGGAGTCGAGCGGGTAGGGCGGCCTCGCCGAGGCCGCCCGCTGTTCACCCACGGTTTGCAGGATCAGACAACTGTCCGGGATGCGCGGGCGCTTTCGGCGAAAGCGCCCTACCCGAAATGCACTCGCCCTTTGCGTGTTGCTGGACGAATCACACACGGAACATGCCGGCATCATCCACTTCACCTCGGCCGCCCGGCGACGGCTACGAAGTCGCCATCGTCGGCGGCGGTCCTGGCGGTTCCGTTTGCGCGGCAGTTTGTGCGGCGGGCGGTTTGCGGACGCTGCTGATCGAGCGCGAAGTTTTTCCCCGCGAGAAAGTATGCGGCGATTGCCTGAACCCCGCCGCATGGCCTGTGCTTGCGCGGCTCGGTATCGACGACGCCGTCCGCGCGCTGCCGTCGAGCCCGCTCCGCAGCGTGGAGTTTGCTGACGCGCAGGGGCGCTCGCTCCGTTGCGACCTTCCGGACGGAGCGCGCGCAGAACTCGGCGTCCGTCGCAGTCACCTCGATGCCTTGCTGCTCGAAACCGCAAAGGCGCGCGGTGCGCGCGTGTGCGAAGGAACCGCCGTCGAGCGCGTGGTGCGCGACGGGGCGGTCTGGCGCATCACCGCCGGTGGACGCACCTTCACCGCCCGCACGCTGGTCGCGGCGGATGGGCGCAATTCCACCGTCGCTCGCCTGCTCGGAATCCTCCCCGACGCCGCGAAGGATCGCGTGGCGCTGCAGACCCACTTTCCCGCGACGCCGGAACTCGGCGGGCGCGTGGTGATGCAGTTCCTGCCGTGGGGCTACAGCGGCCTCGCGGCGGTCGGCGACGGTCTGCTGAACCTCTGCCTCGTCGCGCGCCCGCGGGACATCGGCGCGCTGAAGGCGTGGGCCGTCGCGCGGTTTCACCTCGGCGCGGATCAGTCATGGCGCACCGTCACGCCGCTTTCCCGCGCTGCGCTGCGGCCTGCGCGTGAAGGGCTGCTGCTCGTCGGTGACGCGGCTCGCGTCGTCGAGCCATTCACGGGGGAGGGGATCTATTACGCGCTTGCCACCGGAGAACTCGCCGCGACGCACGTCCGCTCGCGCGACATTTCCGGCTACGCGAAAAGCCACGCGCAACTCTACCGCGGCCGCCTCTGGGTGAACCGCCTCGCCCGCGCGGCGTGCCTGCATCCGCGTTTCGCCTCCGCGCTCCTGTCCGCCGCCCGCCGCTGGCCGCGCGTGCTCGAATGGCTCACGCGAAAGGTGATCCCGGTCCCGCCGCACTTCACACCATCTTCAGAATCACGATGAGCGCGGTCACGGTCACCATGCTGAAGATGGTGCTCCAGAAGACCGCGCCGGTCGCGTATTCGGTGTCGCCGTTGAACTCATGCGCGATGAGCGCGGTGTTCACCGCGGTGGGAAAACTCGTGCTGAGGATCATGATTTTCGCCGTCTCCCCGGTGAAGCCGAACAGCGGCACGAGCGCCCAGCCGACGAGCGGCCCGGCGATCAGGCGGAGGCCGAGCGCCCAGCCGAGCCGCGGCAGCGCGGCACGCGCGTGCGTCTTGGAAAGCTGGATGCCGAGCGTGATGAGCGCGACGGCGACGAGGCCGTCGTGGAAATACTTCACCGGCACCCACAGCCAGCGCATGCCGCCGACGAGGTCGGGGTTCACCGGTCCGAGGATGCCGCGCACGCAGAGCGCCACGCCGACGGACCACACGCTCGCCTGCCGCAGCATCGGCAGCGCAGCGCGCCAGCCGGGCACGCGCGACGAGGAGACGAGGAAGATGCCGAAGGTGAAGTTCCCGATGTTGTGGACGAGGATGATGAAGACCTGCAGCACCTGCGCGAGCCCCGGCACGCCGAGCGCCGCGGGCGGAAAGGCGAGCGCCATGAGCGGGATGCCGTAGTTTGCCGAGTTGTAAAAGATGGACGCCACTTGCAGCGAGCGCCGCTCCTCCAGCGTGCGATGCCGCAGCCGCGCGACCACGTCGGCGATGATGAAGAGCACGGCCATTTCCGCGAGGGTGAAGCCGATCACTTTGCCCGCGAGCACCGCATCCAGTTTCGCCGTGCACAGCTCGTAGAAAATGAACGCCGGCACGAAGACGTTGATGTTCAGCTTCACCACCGTGGCGAGGTTCAGGTTCCACTTCCGGTCGAGCAGCCAGCCCGAACCGAACATGATCAGGATCGGGAGCAGGACTTGCGTGAAAACGTCGAGGACCAGCACAGTGCCGCGCACCATCCGCAATCCGATGGTTGGGATTCAATAGCCAATCGCGGCGCGAGGAGCGGAGGCGTCCACGATTCGGGCGGAGGCGGGTGGCCGATGCAGTGCCAAGGCTGGTGCTGTCGCGAGGGAGCGGCTATGCACCATGCATGTCCTTCCCCATCCGCTCTGCTCGCGATCCCGTCGGCGGGATCTTTGTTTTCGGCCGCATCCTCGACAAGATCCGCCTCAATGCGCAGGGGAAGCTGCCGGCGGGCTACAACGTCGGAGTCATCGCGGGAAAGCGGACATTTGACGACCGCGTGTGCAGGTTGCTCGGCGTGGAATACGAGGCGCTCGTGGCGCGCACGCTGCAGGGCGGGACGGATGAGGAGATCCTCGAATGGTGTTTCCAGACCGGACGCAGGCCGGACGCGGAGCAGATTGAGATCTGGAATGGCTTCATGAGCAAGCGCGGCTGGCGCGATGCCGCATCTGGCGGTTTGGTGGCGCAGCGCGAGCAGGCCGGGCTTGGGCACCGGGAGGACATCGTGACGTTCTTCGACCTGTTCGATGTCGAGGAAGGGCGGATGCCGTAGCGACGCCACGCCGACATCCAGATCGGCGCGGCGGTCAGACGTCGCAAATCCTCACGCCCTGCGCGAGCGAGGCGACCTTGTCGCGCGTCGGGATGAATTCCTGGCCGACGAAGCCGTCGTAGCCGACATCGAGCAAAGCCTTCATGATCGGCGGGTAGTTGATCTCCTGCGTGTCGTCGATCTCGTTGCGTCCGGGGACGCCGGCGGTGTGGATGTGCGCGATGGATTCCTTGTGCTGGTGAATGCGGCTGATGACGTCCCCGTGCATGATCTGCACGTGGTAGATGTCGAAGAGCAGCTTCACGCGCGGCGAGCCGATCTGCCTGATGATCTCGATCGTGCGCTCGATGGAGTCGCAGAAGTAGTCCGGGTGGCCCTTCATCGTCGTGCTCACGCGCGAATTCAGCATCTCGATGCAGAGCGTCACCTTTTTCTCCTCCGCGAGCGGAACGACAACCTTGAGCCCCTCGACCATGTTCTTGATTCCTTCCTCGTCGCTGATCCCGCGGCGGAATCCGCTGAACGTGATGAGCCGTTCCACGCCAGCGTCGGCGCACTGGCCGATTCGCTCACGGAGTTTCGCGTGGCACTCGTCCCATTCCTCGCGATGTGCGAAGCCTTTCGCAAAACCGTGGCTGCCCGCGATGGCGCACGTCATGCCGAGTTCCTTCAGCAAAGGCCAGTGCTTCGGGTCGCACAGTTCGACGGACTTGAGGCCCATGGCTGCGGAGTGCCTCGCGAGTTCTTCGACGGGCATCGGATTGAAACACCACGGCACGACGGACTGCTTGATGCGGCCGTTCTTGATGCGATACGGCGCTTCCTCCGCGAAGGCCGAGGTCAGCCCGGCGGTGGCAGCGGTGGCGAGGGTCGTGAGGGCGGCGCGGCGGTTCATGCGGAAAAAGTGCCGCATCGCGCGCGGCGACGGAAGCACCAAGTGAGATCCGCCGAAGCCCGAAGACGCCGAATCAGCGGACAGGTCGAAACGCCGGCGGCATGGCGGAACACGCTCCCCAGACGGTGGGCGGCAACGTGAGTGAGACGCTTTTGGGAATGTCGCCGGTGGGAGCTTCCTTTCGGCGGCTAGAATTGGCCGGTCTTGGACAAGCGCGGTCGTTGACGGTCTTGCGGGCCGGGCCGTATTTTCCCGCGTGCCAGCGACAACGGCACGCCACGCCATGCCATTCCCCCACGCCTGTACCATCATCGCGATTGCGATCGTTCTTTCCGCGGCATGCCGTGCGGAAGAACCCGCAAAGCCGGCGGTCTCGCACGCGGAGCCGGAGCGGACGCTGGCGGAGGAAATCGCTGTCCTCGAAAAGGGGCGGATGTCGGCACGGCACCGGGCTCTTACCAGGCTCGGGGTGCACAGCGATCCCGCGGCGGATGATGTGTTGAGGAGCCAGTTTGAGCGTTACCGGAGCGGCGAGCTTCCGCCGGCGCTTTGGCTGGATCTCTTTGAAGCGATGGCGAAGCGCAACAACGCCGGTCTCAAGGCGCTGCTGGCCGAGCGTGAGGAACGCCTGGCGAAATCAGCCGATCCGGTGCGCCGCTTCGAGGAGTGCCTGGAAGGTGGCGATGGTGAGCGAGGCCGCGCCATTTTCACGAAGAAGCCCGAGGCGGGCTGCATCCGCTGTCATTCGATCGACGGAAAGGGGGGCCAGATCGGGCCCGAACTGACATGGCTCCGCAAGGCAACCGAGCGCAGCCATATCCTCGAATCCCTCATCCTGCCGAACTCGACGGTCGCGACGGGTTTTGAGAGCGTTGTACTGAAGTTGAAAAACGGCGAGACCGTCGCTGGCATCGTGCGAAACGAATCCGCGGAGGAGATCGCGCTCGCGTCGTTCGTCGATGGCAAGCGGAGCTCGGTGAAGCTGTCGGATGTCGCGGAGCGTACTCCGCTGCCGAGCCCGATGCCTGCGCACTTCGGCCACGTGCTCGACAGGCGCGCGATCCGCGACCTGGTCGAGTTCATCGCGGCGGGCGATTAGTTCGGCGCGATCGCGACCGGGACGAGGATGGCGTCGCGCATTCCGTGGATGAGTTTCTTGTCCGCCGGGACGATGGTGGCGAGCGCGCCGCCGAGCTGCGCCTGTCCATCGGTGACGAAATAGTAGGGGCACAGGCGCACACGGCCACGCATCGTGCACATTGCCCCGGTCGCTGGATCGAAATATGGATGCTCGACGATCTTCGAGTGCGCGAAGCGCATGAGCACCTGCGGGTGGTGCGGGAAGTCCTCGATCGCGCGATGGATCGCCGAGGCCCATTTCTGCTGCGGCACGTCACTGCCGACGGTGACGCCGCGGCTGCCCCACGCCTCGGGCGAGAAACCGCTGACTTTCAGCACGAAGTCGCGCTCCTTTTGCGAGAACGCGGCGAGTTCCTCCCACGAGGAAATGTTCAGCCACGGCAGCACGGCGTGGTGCGGCAGCGGCGCGGGGTCGAGCACCCAGGATTGCGGGATGGACTTTTGCAGAGCGAGCCAGTGGCGTTCGCTCAGTTCCCTGCGCCAGAATTCGCGCAGCGGGCGCGACCAGAAAAGCGCGAGCCAGAGCTTTTCTTCCAGCCACGGCTTGAAGGGCGGCGTCACCCGTGCGGCACCGCTCGATGCGGCGTCCATGATCGCTTTCGCGGCGGGGATGTTTGGCAAATCGAAGAGCTCGAAGAAACGGTAGATCGACAGGTTTTTTCCCCCTTCCACGTTGCGCGGCGATTCGTTGCCGGCCGCGATTTTCGAATGCGGACGAAAGTCTTCCGCGCGCTGCACGCGCCATTGTGCGCCGGATTCGTTTGCCTGCTGCGCGAGCCATTCCATCTCCGGGCGGTAGGTGGCGGATTCGTCCGAGACGACGATGTCCGCATCATCGCCGAGGACGGAACGGAAACCGGCGAGCATGCCATTTGCGCCGCCGAGCACGTCGAAACCGAGCGCGGCGTAGGTCTTGTTCAGCCAAGCCGTGAGGCCGAGGCCGCCGGGCACGCTGTCGAGTTCCGTGATGGCAAATCCTTCCGGCGTCAGCAGCAGATCGGGGCGGATGACCTGCGGCAGATCGTTCCGGAACTGCTTCCGCCGCGCGAATTCGAGCAACTCGGGCGGCTTCCCTCGGTCAAAATAGTCGGCGACCCACGCGGGGGCCTTGCCGCCCACGCTGCGATGGTAAAGTTCGTTCGACGCGCGCTGGAAGAGCAGCAGCCGGTGGCCGAGCTTTTCCAACTCCGCGACGACATCCGGACCGAGTCGCAGCGGCTCCGGCGAGAGCAGCCAGTCCTTTTCCGCAAAGAGGCCTGCGCTCGGAATCTCGGCACGGAGCCGGGCAAGGGTGTCTGTTCCGTTCATTGGAGTCGCATCGCGGACCGCATGGTCGCCGCAGGATGCTGCCGGCCTGCATGGGCGTCAACGTAGTCATGAGGGAGTGTCAGCCGATCGCGGCACGCTGACTTTTTGGAACCGAACACCTCCGGAGGACTGTGGTGCAGCCGCCCGGAAATCGGAAGGTGATGGCTTTTCCACGATGCGTGCGATTGACGCGCACGCTGAACTCGCTTGCATCACGCAATGTCCAAACCGACTGAACCGGAAGCGCCAGCCCGCCCGCTGCGCTTGGATTTCATCCAAGCGTGGAAAGAGAAGGTGACGGAGTTTGCGGATCGGTTTGTCGTTGAGGAATGGAAGCAAGATGCGGAGCTGTGCCGTCGCGCACGACTCGTCGCGAGGATCGGTTTGATCGGGTGCATGTTCGGGATGGCCTACGCGGCGTTTTACACGGTTCTGGGCCACTATTGGGGCGCGGCCATCGTCGTAGTGAGCAGTGCGATTTTTGCGATGACGCCCTTCCTCATGCGTAAAACGCATTCGCTCGATCTCGCGGGAAATGTCCTTCCGGGTGCGATGACATTCGGCTTTACGTCGCTGTGCTTGGTGGAGGGTGGACTGTCGGGGCACGCAATCGCCTGGCTCGTCGGCGTACCGCTGTGGGCGCTGTTGCTCGTGGGGAGGCGTGCGGCGTTCCGGTGGGTGTTCGTCTGCCTGCTCGCCACAGGTTGCGTGATCCTCGCGGCGGTCCTTGGGGTGGAACTGCCGCGCACGTACGATCCGCGCTGGGAGAAACTGATCACCGGCATGGGCTATATCGGGCTCATCGTTTTCATGTTCGTTCTCGGGATGATTTTCGAGACGCTGCGTGAACAGGCCCGTGCAAATACGGAGGAGGCGCTCGCACGGCTGAAGGTCTCGAACGACCAGCTCGTCGAGCTGAACAACGAAAAGAACGAGTTCCTCGGCATCGCCGCGCATGACCTCAAGAATCCGCTCTCCACGATCATCATGGCCGGGGAGGTGTTGGCGATGCGTGAGCGCACGCCGGAGACGGCGATGATTACCGGGAGCATCATAGACGCGGGCAGAAGGATGCGCGACCTCATCAGCAATCTGCTTGATGTAAACGCCATTGAGCAGGGTCGCTTTCTTGCGAAGCTCGAACGTTGCGACCTCGCCGTCATCACCACATGCGGTGTGGAGCAGAATCAGCCGAATGCGAAGCGCAAGGAGATCGAATTGCAATTTGAGCCGGCCGGCGAGCTTGCGATTCGTGCCGACCCAAGTGCAGCCACGCAGATCCTCGACAACCTGATCTCGAATGCCGTCAAGTATTCGCCACCCAAGACCACCGTGCGGATCCGTGCCTACGTCGAGCGCGGTCACGCTTGCGTGGCGGTGAAGGACGAGGGACCGGGCATCAGTGAGGGGGATCGAAAGAAAATGTTCGGCAAGTTCGCCCGACTGAGCGCGAGGCCCACCGGCGGCGAATCTTCCAATGGACTCGGCCTTTCCATCGTCAAGCGTCTGGCCGAGGCAATGTCAGGGACCGTGGAATGCCGGAGCGTCCTCGGCGAAGGTTCCACCTTCATCGTGCGCCTGCCGGTCTGGGAGAACTAACGATCTCCCAAGGTGTGCCGCGGCCCTCCTCCGCTGCTGCGCATTGGTAGGTCGTGGAATTAATCAAGGAAACGCGCCTCGTTCCCGATTTTTGCAACCCCGCCGCCTCGGACCCATATTTCCAGAGGGTGCAGCCGTGAGGAGTCGAACCTCAAACCTTCTGATTCGTAGTCAGATGCTCTATCCAATTGAGCTACGGCTGCGTTCCCGATTTGGGACGCGGAGAAAAGCACATGTCCGCACAGGTGGCAACTTTTTCCGTGCCCCATGTGCGGATGGTAACGCGGAGTGGACCTTCGATGCGTGGGGAGCCCGTTGTAATTTCGTGTGCTGATCAGCGGCTTGCGCCGGGTTGTGGATGGGGAGAGGTCGGTTACAGAGGCACAAAGAAGGGATGGGGTGAGGGGTTTCCTCTCGTGTGCGCGGGGAGCCTGGCTCCGGCAGTCGCATTTTTACAAATTCCCCACTCCCAACTTCCTCCCGTGGCGTCCTCGACGAGACAGACCAGCGCATGAATACAGCCTGTTGGATTTTCAGCATGCGGGCGATTTGCCGGCGCCTGCTGCTGTTGGCCGCGGCGTGCGTCTCCGCTTCATCCGTCGCGGGCGAGGCGGTGGATTTCACCCATGATGTGATGCCGCTGCTCAGCCGGTTCGGCTGCAACGCGTCGGCGTGCCACGGGAAGGCGGAGGGGCAGAATGGGTTCAAGCTTTCCATCTTCGGCACCGACCCGCGGGCCGATCACGATGCCATCGTGAAGCAGTCGCGCGGACGCCGGATCATGGCTGCGGCACCGGAGGAAAGTCTGCTTTTGCGCAAGGCATCAGCGGGGGTGCCTCACTCCGGCGGGGCGCGGATGAAGACGGGCTCGCGGGAGTATGCGCTGTTGCGCGAATGGATTGTAGGAGGGTCGCCCTATGCGATCAGCGGCAAGAGCGAGGTGACCAAATTGCGCGTGGAGCCGGCGGAGCGGATCATGGGCTTCGATCAAACACAGCCGCTGCGCGTGGTCGCGACTTTCAGCGATGGCAGCGAGCGTGATGTGACGTGGCTGTCGGTGTTTCATTCCAACAACGCCGCGCTCGCCGAGGTGGATGAAACTGGCGCGGTGCGAACGGGGAATTCCGTGGGACAGGCGGCGATCATGGCGCGCTACCTCGGGAGCATCGCGATTTTCCAGGCCGTCGTGCCGCGTCCGGGTCCGCATGGTGCGCCGGTGGCCGACCAGCGGTTCAATGTCATCGACGATCTCGTCGCGGCGAATCTGAGGAAGATGAACCTGCAGGCTTCCGACCTCGCCGACGACGCGACCTTTCTCCGCCGCGTGACGCTCGATGTGATCGGGCGGCTACCGTCGCCGGATGAGGCGCGGCGCTTCCTCGCGGGCACGGCGCCAGACAAGCGTGCGCGCCTCGTGGATGCACTGCTGGAGCTTCCCGAGTATGCGGAATTCTGGGCGCTGAAGTGGTCCGATCTGCTGCGCGTGGATCGTCTGGCGCTCGGGGCCCGCGATGCGCACGAGTATTACGAATGGATTCGCGAATCGGTGGGCTCGAACAAGCCGCTCGATGCTTTCGCCGGCGAATTGCTCACCGCCGAAGGGCCGCTCGCGGAGCAGCCGGCAGGTCACTTTTACAAAGTGGCAAAAAAGTCGGGCGAGATGGCGGCGGAAATCTCGCAGGTGTTTCTCGGGCATCCGCATCACATGTGCGGAGTGCCATCAGCATCCGTACGATCGCTGGACGCAGCGCGACTACCACGGGATGCGCGCGTTCTTCGAGCAGGTCAGCCACAAGAAGCCGAACGGCGAGGAAGCGCTGGTCATCCAGGGAAATCCCAAGGGCCAGCACCCGCGCACGAAGGAAGCCGTCTTCGCCTACCCGCTCGGGACAGAGATGCCGGAGGCCACGCCGGAGGGCGACCGCCGCGTCGCGCTGGCGAAGTGGATGACCGCGCCGGAGAATCCGTGGTTCGCGCGCAACATGGCGAACCGGCTCTGGGCGCACTTCCTCGGCCGCGGCATCGTCGAGCCCGTGGACGACGTGCGCGCCACGAATCCGCCGAGCAATCCGGCGCTGCTCGACGCGCTCACGAAGCACCTCGTGAATTACCAGTTCGACGCGAAGGCGCTCATCCGGCTCATCACCACGTCGAGGACATACCAGCTTTCCTCAAAGCCGAACGCGACGAACGAAGCCGACTCGCAAAATTTCTCCCGCGCGCTTTTCCGCCGCCTGCCCGCCGAGGCGCTGCTCGACGCCGTGTGCGATGTGACGGGCGTGCCGGAAAAGTTCGCCGGCGTCCCGTTGGGCACGCGCGCCGTTGAGCTGTGGGACAGCAACCAGCAGCACTACTTCCTGAAACTGTTCGGCCGCCCTGCGCGCGCCACGCCGTGCGTGTGCGAGCGCTCCACCGGCGCGAGCATTTCACAGGCGCTGCACCTGATGAACTCGCCCAACCTGCAAAACAAACTCTCGCACGAAGGCGGACGCATCGCGCACCTCGCCACGCTCAGCGACGACAGCCGCGTGGTGGAGGAGCTCTGGCTCGCATGCTACAGCCGCCTCCCGGATGCGGGGGAAAAAGAGCGCGCGGTAAAACATCTCGCGAGCCGCTCCGCTCAGCGCCGCAAGGCCATCGAGGACCTCGCTTGGTCGCTGATGAACAGCCTCGAATTCACGTTCAACCACTGATCGCACGCCATGAAACACACCCCTGCCTTTTGCGACCGCATCTCCCGTCGCAGCTTCCTCCGCGTCGGCGCCGCCAGCGCACTCGGCGCGAGCTTTTCGCTCGATGGCCTGATGCGCGCAGAATCGCTGGGCAAGGCTTCCGGCAAACTGGACGGCACGCGCGGCGACACGTCGCTGATCTTCGTCTTTCTCCGCGGCGGGCTGAGCACGATTGACACGTTTGACATGAAGCCCGACGCGCCCGACACGATCCGCGGCGTCTTTCAGCCGATGCCGACGAAAGTGCCCGGCATCCACATCTGCGATCAGCTGCCGCGCATCGCGGGCGTGATGGACAAGTTTTCGCTCATCCGTTCCTTCACGCACAGCAATGCCGGGCACGGTCCCGCCGACCACTACATGCTCACGGGCTACCACCCGAACGCCGGCTTCAACGCCGGGCTCACGCCGAACAACCAGCAGCCGTCCATCGGCTCGGTGATCGCGCACAAGCTCGGTGCGCGCGGCAGCATCCCGCCTTACATGTGCCTGCCGACGATGCACCCGAGCGCCGGCTCCGCCTACCTCGGCCCGACCGCGATGCCTTTCACCATCGAGGCGGATCCGAACTCGCCCGGCTTCGAGGTGCCCGATCTCATGCCACCGCTCCAGGTGGATGCCGCGCGCCTCGAGGATCGCCGCGGCCTGCTCGCGCACGTGGATCGTTTCCAGCGCAGCGTCGAGAAAAGTGCGAACGCGGGTGCGAGCGACCTGAGCGTCTTCAGCCAGCGCGCGACGGCGCTCATGACCTCCGGCGAGGCGAAGACGGCTTTCAACATCCACGCGGAGCCGGAAAAACTTCGCGCCGCGTATGGCCGCACCACGCTCGGGCAGTCGTGCCTCATGGCGCGGCGGCTCGTCGAGTCCGGCGTGCGCTGCGTGACCGTCGAGCATCAGAACTGGGACACGCACTACCATCAGTTCGGCACGCTGAAGGACGATCTGCTGCCCAAGCTCGACATGGCGATGTCCGCGCTCTTCGCCGATCTCGCGGACCGGGGCATGTTGAAAAAGACGCTCGTCGTGGTGACCGGGGAGTTCGGCCGCACGCCGAAGATCAACAAGGACGCCGGCCGCGATCACTGGAGCCGCTGCTTCACCGTCGCGCTCGGCGGTGGCGGCATCGAGGGCGGGCGCGTCGTGGGCAGGAGCGATGCCAGCGCGTCCGATCCCGCCGACAATCCGTACGGCCCGGAGGACCTCTGCGCCACGGTCTATTCACTGCTCGGCATCAATCCGCACGACGAGATGCACACGCCCGAGGGCCGGCCCGTGATGCTGACGAACAACGGCCGCATCATCAAAGAGCTGATCTGATCCGATGATGCGCGCCTTCGTCCTCAGCGCGTGCCTGCTCGCGGCGGTTGCCAAGGCCGAACCGCCCGGCGTCTCGCACATTTTCCCAGCGGGCGGACAGCGCGGCACGAAGGTCGATGTCCGCGTCGGCGGTTTCTATCTGCACGGTCGCGCCGGTTTCGAGATGACGGGCGCCGGCGTGCAGGCGTCGCCGGAGGTGAAGGCCGTCGAGAACTTCTGGATCGAAGGCCCGATGATTTTGAAGCCCGAATCGCAGAAGGCGCGAAGACTACCCGAAGGACCACGCGGGAAGCGTCACCATCGCGGCCGATGCGATGCCCGGCGTGCGGCACTGGCACTGCCGCACTTCGCAGGGCACCACGGCCACGATGAAATTCGTCGTCGGCGACCTGCCGGAGATCATCGAGCGTGAGATCGAAGGCGCTCCGCTTCCCGCGCACGTGGCGATGCCGGTCACGATCAATGGCCGCATCTTTCCCCGCGAGGATGTGGACCTGTGGACCTTCCACGCGGACAAGGGTCAGACGATCTCCTGCTCGCTTGCGTCGCACAGCCTCGGCTATCCGCTGGAGGCCGCGCTCGAAATCATCGCGCCGGATGGCAGCACCGTCCGCGACAGACGCCGGCAGACCGATATCTCCGGCGATCCCGCCGTCGTCTTCACCGCCCGTGCCGCGGGCGAATACACGGTGAAGGTGTGCGACTCTGGCTTCGCCGGCGGGCCGAATTTTGTCTATCGGCTCACGCTGCAAGCGGGCCCGCGCGTCGAGTCCATCTACCCGCTCGGCGGACGCCGCGGGGAGACGGTGAAATTCCTGATCAACGGCACCCGGAGCGTCGCGGTGCCGCTGAGTCCCGCCACCGGCAGCGCGCTGACGCAGCGCATCGGGGACATGGGCATCGCCATCCTGCATGTGGACGATCTTCCTGAGTTTCGCGAGCGCGACGGCGAGGGCGCTCCGAGTGTCTTCACCCTGCCCGCGATGTTGAACGGCTGCATCGCCCGGCCGGGCGAAACCGATGTTTGGAGCGTGGATCTGAAAAAGGGGCAGGCGCTCGTCCTGGATGCCATCGCTGCGCAAATCGGCAGCAAGCTCGACTCCGTCATCGCCATCACCGACGCCGCCGGAAAGGAACTCGCGCGCAATGACGATCGCCCCGAGGGCCTGCCGGACTCGCGGCTGCAATTCACTGCGCCCGCGGATGGCAGCTACCGCGTCGGGATTTCGGACCGCTTCGCCGCCCGCGGAGGCCCGGCATTTGGCTACCGCCTGCGCGCCACACTCGCCGAGACCGCCGACTTTGAACTCACCCTCTCCAGCGACGTCGTGAACATCACGCGCCAAACGGAAGCCGATGCAGCTGATCCGACTGCGAAAAAGAAACCCGCGCCGAAAGGAAGCACCTTGCGCGTGACGGTCGCCCCGCTGGGCACTTTCGCAAAGGACGTGACGCTCGAAGTGCGCGGCCTGCCCGAGGGTGTCACGCTCGACAAGCCGGTGATCAGCGCGAAGCAGAAGTTCGCCGATCTCCGCTTCACCGCACCGCCGCGCACGAAGATCCAAGTCGCGAACATCACCATCCGCGGGACCGCCGAGTTCGATGGCAAGACGCTGACGCATGACGCCACATTTCCCTCCGCCTTCGGCGAACCGCGCGCCGATCACGTCCGCCTCGGCATCGCGCCCGCCGTGCCGTTCACGCACATCGGCGAATACTGGGTGACCAACGACCAGCCCTCCGGCACCACGATGAGCAAGCACTTCGAGCTGCAGCGCGGCGGATTCGACGGCCCCATCACCGTCAGCCTTGCCGACCGTCAGGGCCGCTGCCTGCAAGGCCTGACGGCGAAGCCGATGCTCATCCCGCCCGGCGCCACCGACTTCACCTACCACGTGCTTTTCCCGCCGGATCTGGAACTCGGCCGAACGAACCGCGTGCAGCTCATGCTCGTCGGCGAACTCACCGACTTCGACGGCACGAAGCACACCATCAGCCACACGTCGTTCGAGCAGAACGAGCAGATCATCTCCGTAGTCTCGGAGGGGATGCTGCGCCTCACGACTGCAAACACCTCGTATCCCGTCGTGCCCGGTGGCCGGGTCGAGGTGCGCTTTCACGCTCCGCCGCGATCCCGCCGTGGCGAAGCGCCCGATGCGCGTCGCGCTGACGCTGCCGCCCCACATCACCGGCGTGAGCGCGAAACCCGTGCTCCTCGCCGGCGGCGAGACACAGGGCACGCTGACGATCGAGTTCGGTGCAAAGCCGGGCCCGTTCAACATCCCGCTCACCGTCCTCGCGGAGACCGCCGACAATGCCGAGCCGCCCCATGCCGCGGCCGCGAAAATCGAGATGGTCCCGACGTCTGTCACCGCGGCGAAATGACCGGGCTGCAGGGAGGCGTCGGTCCCGCGTGCAGCGGCTGCCCAAATGCAAGCTCGCCTTCTTCGTTCCTTCGCAAGTAATGCATTTTCGGCATCTGCCGGCATGGCGAAATGGCAGACGCAAGGGACTTAAAATCCCTTGGGAGGCAACTCCCGTGCGGGTTCGAGTCCCGCTGCCGGCACTTTTGGCAGGCGTGCGGCGCTCAAGCTGTTTGCACGCCACGAAAACCACGATGCCGACGGCTTCGCTCACCCCTTCGCGAGCGGCGCGAAGCGTTCGCGATTTGCCCAGAGGAGGAAGAGCGCGAGTACGGCGGCGAGGGAACTCACGGGGTTGAAAGCCTTCGCCATGAACACATCGAAGAAGAGAATGTTCAGGATGATCGGACCGAGGAAGAGCAGCCCCACGGGAGTGAAGCGCCCGCTGAGCATGAGCAAGCCGCCGGTGAGTTCGCACACCTTCACCGCACCGAGATAGCCGCTGGCGAAGAGCGCGCCCGTGAAGGCGCCCGCATTGCCCGCGGAGGCGGGGGCATGGGGATGAAGCGCAGCCAGAAATTCAGGCTGAAGACGACGAAGATGGCGCCGAGCAAGAGGCGCGCGATGAGTGTGGCGTATTTCATGGATGATCGCGTGAGGTTCAGCTTTTGAGTTTGGTCGCGAGCTTCGCGACGTGACCGCCCTGAAAGCGCGCCATGGCGAGTTCCTTGGCGCGAGGCTGGCGCGAACCGTCCGCACCGGCGATGCACGCGGCGCCCCAGGGCGAGCCGCCTTTCACCTCGCTGATGTCGGCGAGTTCCGGGCAGGAGTAGGGCAGGCCGACATAGACCATGCCGTGATGCATGAGTGTGGTGACGAAGCTGATGATCGTGCTCTCATTGCCGCCGCCCGTGCCGGTGCTGGTGAAGACGCTGCCGACTTTGCCGACGAGCGCGCCGCTCATCCAGAGGCTGCCCGTCTGGTCGAGGAAGTTGCGCATCTGCGCGGTCATGTTGCCGAAGCGTGTCGGGCTGCCGAAGATGATCGCGTCGTAATCGCCGAGTTCCTTGGGTGAAGCGACGGGTGCGCTTTGGTCGAGCTTGGCGCCGTATTGCTTGGCCACCTCGGGGGGCATGGTCTCCGGCACGCGCTTGAGCGTCACCTCGATGCCCTCCACGCTGCGTGCGCCTTCGGCGATCGGCGTTGGCCATGGTTTCGACGTGGCCGTACATGGAGTAATAGAGAACGAGTAGCTTGGTCATGGGATGTCTGGTTTGGTTTGGTTGGTTGGATTAGTTGAGATCAAAGAGCGAGGACTTGCGC
Source organism: uncultured Verrucomicrobiae bacterium (assembly GCA_963769025.1). Taxonomy (GTDB): domain Bacteria; phylum Verrucomicrobiota; class Verrucomicrobiia; order Chthoniobacterales; family Chthoniobacteraceae; genus SXWH01. Next base: position 249,319 of record CAVYKI010000010.1, on the reverse strand, counting down.
GGCTTTGGCGCCGTTGCAGTTCCAGCGCGGATTCACCTGTGATGGCGACGGCATCGCCGCCGGTCAGGGTCTGGCCATTGAGGGTGATGTCGCCTTCGGCCACGTGGACCCAGGCATGGCGATCGGAGGCGAAGGGAGTGCGTGACGCTTTGTCCAGGCGTCGAGCTTGGCCAGCCAGAGATCGGCATCCTGATGGATGGCGATCGAGTCATCGCGGCCCGTCTTGCTGGTGACGAGATGAAGCTGCCCGGTGGCGGCCGTCCTTCATCGACTTCTCGGCGTAGCGCGGCTTCACGCCTTTCTCGTCGGGCCTGATCCAGACCTGGAGCAGATGCACCGCCTCCGTGCCGCGAGGGATTCTGTTCGCTGTGCTGCACGCCGGTGCCGGCGGCCATGTATTGAAACTCACCCGCGGTGATGACGCGTCCGTTGCCCATCGAATCCTGATGCGCCAGCGAGCCGCTGAGGATGTAGGTGATGATCTCCATGTCGCGATGCGGATGTTTGCCGAAACCCATGCGCGGCATCACGAGGTCGTCGTTGATGACGCGCAGGCTGCGGAAACCCATCCACTTCGGATCGTGGTAATCCGCGAAGCTGAAGGTGTGATACGAGTCGAGCCAGCCGTGGTCGGCATGGCCCCGTTCGTTGGCTTTTTCGAAGAGTGATCATGGGCCGACCTTAGCCCGCGAGCGCCGCGCTGCGGAAATACCATGTTCCTTGCCTTACCATGCGCGAAAGGCATGCTCGCCGTGCATGGAACTCCGTCATCTGCGTTACTTCGTCGCCGTGGCTGAGGCGGAAAATGTCACGCGCGCCGCCGCGAAACTGCGCGTCGCGCAGCCCGCAGTGAGCCGGCAGATCCGCGATCTCGAAGACGAGCTCGGTGTCACGCTTCTCGAGCGCAGCGCGAAGGCCGTGCGCCTCACCGAGCCGGGCCGCGTCTTCCTCGCGGAGGCTCGCGCCGTGCTCCAGCGCGCCGAGGAAGCCGTTGCCACGGTGCGGCCGCGGCGGATGGAACGGCGGGCGAATTCATGTCGGCTACGCTCCGTCGCTCACCGTCGCAATTCTTCCGCGCGCGTTGCGCCGCTTCCAGGCCGAGTTCCCCAAGGTGCGCGTCGCCCTGCATGATCTCTCGACGGAGGAAATGCTCGCCGGGCTGCGCGAGGGCCGGCTGCAACTCGCGCTGATGGTGCAACCCCAAGGCGCTCAACTCCGCGGCCTGCGCTTTCACGAAATCGCTCGCTACCCGATGTGCGTCGCCTTCCCGCCCGGCGATACGCCTCGCGCGCAGAAGTCGGTCAGCCTCGCCCGGATCGCAGCCGAGCCACTCATCGCCTACAGCCGCGCCGACTATCCCGAATACCACGCATGCCCTCGCCGCGCTCTTCGCGCCGCTCGGCGCCGGACCGCATGATCGTCGAGGAGCACGACAGCGTGACGAGCCTCATCGCCGCGGTGGAATCCGGCCGAGGCGTCGCCCTGGTCGCCGGTTGCATGGCGTGCATGGTCGGGCCGCGCCTGAAAATTCTTTCACTGACACCCGACTCCGCGCCGATCGTCGTCGGTGCCGCGTGCCGGGTCGGAGCGGCTTCCACGGTCGTGGAAAAATTCATCGCCGCCGCTGATTCGAATGGAGCTGCCAGACCGCCGGCGCGGACGACCCGAAGCGCGGGAGCACGCGCGTCCCGATCGGTCGCGTAGGGTCTTCAGACCGCATCGCCACCGGACAGCCGGAGGCGAGTAGGACTGTGGCGCGCAGCATTTCCGGGACGGTTTCTTACGACCACTTCGCGGTGAGCTTGCGAATAAGGAGGTATGAAAACAAAGACACCGAAAACCAAAGCCCATGTCCGGTTCGCCCTTCTTTTTCTGGCTGCAGCACTGGTCAGCATCGCGAGCACGGGCTGCAACACGATTCGTGGCGTAGGCCGCGATGTGGAGCACACGGGCCAGCATCTCGAGCGGGCGACCGGTCACTAGTTCCGCTTTTTGCGCACGGGCGTGAGGAGTGGGGGAGGTCGTCCTGCTCTGCGCGGTGCGATCAACGCCGCGCAGTTGAGCAGTGCCCCGAAGAATTCTCGCACGCAGTTGACCCTGCATTTGAGCACGGTCGCCATGCAGTTTCCCGACGCTCAAACTATCCGGGGCGCGCACCGGAATTTTTGCGCAAAACCCCTCGCCACGGGCGGGGAGCCGTGCAAGCGTCCGCGCCTCATTATGAAAACCCACCGTTCGCAATGCCTCGCAATCGCCGTCTCCATCGCCGCCGCCGCCTTTGCGGTGGCTGAAAGCAAGCCCGTCTCGGCGAAGGGGCCGGGCGGATTGCCGGCTGAACTGGCGGCGACGGTGAATGGCGAGCCGATCACGAATGCGGAGGTGGAGCAGGCGTTCGCGCGCGCTGCGGCGAGCCGCGGGATGCAGGTGGATTCGGTGCCGCCGGACCAGAAGCCGGGCGTGCTGAAGATGATTCTGGACGACATGATCAACGAGCGGCTGGTGACGAAGGCCGCTGCGTCGGTGAAGGTCGAACCGGCGACCGTGGATGCGGAATTTGAAAAAATCCGCGAGGCGCGCAAGGCGAGCGTCGAGGATGTGAAGAAGGAACTCGCGCAGATGGGCATGACGATCGAGTCGCTGAAAGCGGACATCGCGAAGCGCATGCAGCAGCGGCAGTGGGTGGACGACCAGCTCAAGGGCAAGGCTGCGGACGCGACGGACGCGGAGGCGAAGGAATTTTACGACAAGAACCCGCAGCATTTCGAGCAGCCCGAGCAGGTGCGCGCGAGCCACATCCTGTTCCGGCTCACGCCCGACGCGACGCCTGAGAAGGTTACCGAGACGTTGAAAAAGGCCGAGGCGGCGGTGGTGCGTGCGAAGAAGGAGGACTTTGCGAAGCTCGCGGGCGAGCTGAGCGAGGAGCCCGGCGCGGCGGAGCGCGGCGGTGACCTGAGCTTTTTCCCGCGCCAGGGTGCGATGGTCGAGCCGTTCGCTGCGGCGGCGTTCAAGCTGCAAAAGGACGAGGTCTCGCCGGAGCCTGTCCGCTCGGAATTTGGCTACCACATCATCAAGGTGACGGATCGGAAGGCCGTCGGTAAGCAGCCGTTCGAGGAGGCGAAGCCGCAGATTGTCTCCTACCTCTCGCGCGAGCGGAAGCGGCTGGCGATCGACGAGCTGATCGCGGTGATGCGCCAAAAGGCGGACGTGAAGCTGAACATCGCCGCTGGCGATGCCCCGGCGCCGGCCCCCGCGAAGAAGTAGCACTTTCCCCCTGTTGCGGGGCGGCGGCGTTCCTGCTGGATTGAGGTCGGAAATTTTCAGCTCATGAGCCAATCGAACAAGAAGAAGAACGTCGGCGTCATCGGACTCGGGATCATCGGCGCGCGCGTGGCGGCGGGCCTGCGGCATGCGGGGTTCAACACCAGCGTGTGGAACCGCACGCCGAAGCCCGCGCCCAATTTCCTCGGCTCTCCGGCCGAGGTCGCGCAGGAGTGCGAGATCATCCAGCTTTTCGTCGCCGATGCACGGGCGGTGATGGAGACGATCGAGGCGCTCGCCCCGGCACTCACGGCGCAGCACCTCATCGTGTGCAACGGGACCATCGGCCTCGAAGGCACGAAGGCCGCGGCGGAGCGCGTGCGGCAGCTCGGCGCGCGGTTTCTCGATGCGCCTTTCACGGGGAGCAAGGGCGCGGCGGACAAGCGTCAGCTCGTGTATTACATCGGGGGCGAGGACCAGGATTTCCTGCGGGCGAAACCGGTCCTCGAGGCGACGAGCAAGGCAATCATCCGGATCGGCGAAATCGGCCAGGCGGCGGTGGTGAAGGTCGTCACCAATCTCATCAGCGCCGTGACCGCGCAGACGCTTGCCGAGGCGCTCGCCATCGTGAAGCGCTCGGGCATCCGCCCGGAGGCGCTCGCCGAGGCCATCGAAAACAACGCGATGCGCAGCGGCGTGACGGATCTGAAGCTGCCGCTGATGCTCAACGGCGACTACGCGCCGCATTTTTCGCTGAAGCACATGTTCAAGGACGTGCAGCTCGGCATCGAGCTGGCGAATAAGCTGGAGCTCGACGTGCCCGCGACCAGCACGGTCGGCGGCGTGATGTACGGCGCGGTGATGAAGGGCTGGGGCGATCTCGATTACGCCGCCGTCGCGAAGCTCTACGACAACCACCACCACGCGGCCCCGCCGAAGGCACCAGCCGCCGAATGAGCGTGACGCCGGAGAATGGCGCGGGAGCCGCGGAATACCGCGCATTCCGCGAACGCGGCGGTGTCGTGGATTTGGCCTCGCGCGTGAAGCTGCTTTTCACGGGCGGCGACCGCATCCGCTACATCAACGGCCAGGTGACGGCGAACATCGCCGGGGCAAAATGCCCCTCCGTCATTCCCGCCTGCGTGACCACCGCGAAGGGACGGCTGTGCGCGGATGTCTTCGTGAGCATCGGCCCGTCGGGCGTGCTCGTGGACGCCGATCCTGCGGTCGCCGAGGTGCTCCCCGGGCGACTGGAGCGCTACATCATCGCGGACGATGTGACGATGGAGGACGTGAGGGAGAGCATCGCGATTGTCCATTTCGCCGGAATGAAGCCGGACGCAGTGCCGGAGGAAATCCGCGCCGGCCTCGTGCCGTCGAACCGGTTCGGTGTCGCCGGGTTCGATTTCTTCCCGCCATTCCGAAAAGATCTGCCGCCCGTGTGGGAGAAAATCACCGCGAATCTGCCTGTCCTTTCCGAGGCGCTGCTGGAACTCATCCGCATCGAGCACGGCGTGCCGCGCTGGGGCTTCGAGCTCGACGAGAGCACGCTGCCCGCCGGAGGCGGGGCTCGACCGCACGCACATCGATTTTCACAAGGGCTGCTACATCGGCCAGGAGGTCATCTCGCGGCTGAAGAGCGTCGGCCACGTGAACCGCGAACTGCGCGGGTTCGTCTCGACGGATGGCGTGCCGCTCGCGGCGGGCGCGCGCATTTTCTCCGCGGCGGAGCCGTCGCGCGATCTCGGACGGCTCACGAGTGCCGCGTTCAGTTTCGCGCTCGACCGCCATATCGCGCTCGGCTACCTGCGCAGGGATGCCGCGGGCGGGGAATTCCTCGCCGCCGCGCCGGAAGCGCCTGACTCAGACGGCGCACCGGTGCGCATCGCTGTCCATCCGCTCCCATTTATCCCATGAAAAAAACGCTCCTACTCCTCCTCGCGCTCTGCGCCGTCGTGCGCGCCGACGATGTCGCCTTGCTCGATATCCGCTTCGAAGACGGCACGACCCGGCAGGCGGCCATCGAGTTTTACGAAGCGGACGCGCCCGCGACGGTCGCGAATTTCAAGAAGCTCGCGAAGAAGGGATTCTACAACGGCTGCGCCTTTCACCGCGCCATCCCGGGAGCCATCGTGCAGACCGGCGATCCGCTGAGCAAAAAGAAGGACCGCACCGCCGTCGGCACCAGCGGGCCCGGCTACACGCTGGCGCCGGAGATTCGCCGCAAGCACACGAAAGGCGCGGTCGCCGCCGCGCGCATCGGCGACAAGGTGAACCCGCAGCGCCGCTCGAACGGCAGCCAGTTCTACGTCTGCATTTCCCCGCAGTCGCAGCTCGACGGAAAATACACGGTCTTCGGCAACGTGATCAGCGGCCTCAATGTCCTCGAATCCATCTCGAACCGTTCCGCCGACACGAACGACTATCCGATCGAACGCATCATCCTGAAGAAGGTGAGCATCATCCCCCGCGAAAAACTTCCCGCGCCGCCTGCGGCTCCGAAGCCCGGTGCCGCGCCGGAGAAAAAGTCGCTCCTGCGTCACCTGTGGCCTTTCTGATGCCGCGGTGCGCGGAGAATTTTCCCCGCGAAACCCTTGCGCCGCACGCGCCGCGCGTATAAGCACGGCACCCCTCACCGAAAACGGGTAGATACCGAAGTGGCCAAACGGGGCGGACTGTAAATCCGCTGGCTTACGCCTTCGATGGTTCGAATCCATCTCTGCCCACTCCCCCTCGCAGGTTCGGGGGACTGAGAATTTCCAACGACGTCCTTTTTAATGCCGCCCATCCGGGCGGCATGCCGCCTACGAAAGACTGCTTCGAATGACTGCTGTGCTGGCTCTCGCCCTTCCTGATAACTGGAAAATCCCCTTCGTGCTCGGACTGCTCGTGGTCGCGGTCGTGCTGTTTGCCATCGAGATCATCTCGGTGGACATCATCACGCTGATCCTGCTGCTCGCGCTGGTGGGTTCCGGCGTGCTTTCGGTCTCGGATGCGTTCCAAGGATTCAGCGACGAGATCATCATCATCCTCGCATCGATCTTCGTGCTCAGCGGCGCACTGCAGGACACGGGCGTCGTGGATGCCATCGGGGCCCGGCTCGTGAAGCTGGCCAAGGGAGGGGAGAACCGTCTGCTTTTGCTGCTGATGGGCGGGGTCGGCGGCACCTCAGCTTTCATGAACAACACCACGGTGACCGCCATGCTCGTCGGCCCGGTCATGGGCCTGGCGAGGAAGGCCAAGGTCAGCGCATCGAGACTTCTCCTGCCGATGGCCTTTGCCTCGATCCTCGGAGGGACTTGCACGCTCATCGGCACGTCCACGAATGTGGCTGTGAGCGGGTTTATCGCGCGATCGGGGATGAAGCCGCTCGGCATGTTCGAAATCACGCCCATCGGCCTCATCATCCTCGCCGTGGGCATCGCCTACATCATGCTCATCGGCAAACGCCTCCTGCCTTCGCATCCGGTCGAGAGCCTCGCGGAGGGCGACGCGATCCGGGAATACCTGAGCGAAATCGTCATTCTCCCCGGTTCTCCGCTCATCGGGCAAAAGTTCTTCCGCTCGGATCTCGCGACCATGGATTTCCGGATCCTCAAGGTGCTGCGCGGTGCGGAGAGCTTCTCGCCCGATGCCCGCTCGACCATCGAGGACGGCGACACGCTCCTTGTCACCGGGGACCTCGAAACACTGTTGAAGGTGAAAGCCACGGAAGGCATCGAGATCAAGCCGGACTGGAAGCTCGGCGACACAGGGTTGGTGGATGAGGACGCAATCATCGTCGAGGTCCTCGTATCGCCGCAGTCGAAGTCTGATCGGCCGCACGCTCATCGAGGCCGACTTCCGGCAGGAACACGGGCTGACCGTGCTCGCGGTGCATCGGCGCGGGCAGAATCTTCGCAAGAGAATCGGGGCGGTCCGGCTGCGGGTCGGCGATCTCCTGCTGGTGCAGGGACCGAAGGCGCGCCTGGAAGCCCTGCAGCGCCAGCGCGAACTGGCCGTCCTGGCGGAGCTGCCTCCGGCCGTCGTGACCAAGCGCAGGGGCATTTACACCGCCGGTTTTTTCATCATCGCACTGGTGCTCGGCGGACTGGGCCTCGTCCCGGTCTCAATGAGCCTCCTCGCGGCGGCGGTCCTCGCGGTCCTCTGCCGCTGCATCCCCATCGAGCGCGCCTACCAGTTCATCGACTGGCGGCTGCTGATCCTGATCGGCGGCATGACCGCCTTCGGCGTGGCGATCGACCAGACCGGCGCCGACACCATGCTCGCACAATGGATCGTCGCAGTCCTCAAACCATGGGGCGTGATGGCGATCCTCGCCGGCTTCTTCGTGCTGACCATCCTCCTCACGCAACCGATGTCCAACGCCGCCGCCGCACTCGTGGTGCTGCCGGTGGCGATGGAGACGGCGCGCGTCCTCGGTGCAAACGAGCGCACCTTCGCCATCGCCATCATGCTCGCCGCGTCGGTCTCCTTCATCACCCCCTTCGAGCCGTCGTGCATCCTCGTGTACGGACCGGGAAAATATAAGTTCCGGGACTTCGCAAAGGTCGGCGCGCTGCTCACGGTGACGCTGGCCATCCTGGTGCTCGTGCTGGTCCCGCTTTTCTGGCCGCTGTACGGGGCCGGAAAATAGGGACGCAGCGTGCCGGGAGGCTCCGGTGAAGCGCAGTGGGCCATGCCGGCTGCTTCTCGCCCTGCGGGGGACGGGTTTGGGATTGCAGTGGGACGGCGCGCCGGGCGACCTTGATTACGATGCGAACTGCCACCGACCTTCACCGCTGGATGCTTGCCGGCCTGATGCTGGCCGTGGCGATGCCTGCGTCGGCGCAAAAGCCGAAAAAGGCGACACCGACGCCCACGCCCACGCCAGCCCCGGCGGTGGCCCCGCAGGAGCGGGAGATTCACCCGCCATTCAGCCTCATGTGGCATGAGCCTTCGGAGCGGCTCGAGGTGAAGATCGAGACGGCGAAGCTTTCCATCAACGAGCGTCGGAGGCTGGACCGGCAGTGGATCGTGACGGCGGGCGGATTCAAAAAGCCGAATCCTTCCGACCCGGCCGCCCCGAAGCCGCCCGAGCTTCGCCGCGTGCTCTTCCATTTCGAGGGCGGCACGATTTCCAAGGAAAAGGGCGCGAACGGCAAGGTGCGCGACATGCTCACGGGCGGGCAGCTCGTGGAGGTGGAGTTGCAATACGAGCAGGACGGCTGGGATGAGGAGAAATACGGCGCGTGCCTTTCGGAAAAACGCCAGATGCTCGAGCGTCTCTACGGACCCGGCCACCAGCTCGTGCGTTCCAGCACGCCCACGCCGGACGGCAAGGCGACGCAGACGCTCGTGGGCTACAAATGGAACCGCAACAACACCGCCGTGGAGCTGATCTATTTCCGCCTCGCGGTGGACGACAGCGGGCAGGCGTTCCACACCCTGAGCCTGCACTACAAGCGCTCGTGAAGGTGCGCGCTCGCGGCGGCACTGACGTTTCTCTTCTTGCCGAAAGTGCGCTTTCCGCTGTCTTTACGCCGCCCATCGCACGGGCGCGACTTTTCCCACTATGAGCGAATCCCTCGATGAACTGAACGCCAGCGTCCGCAACGCCACGGCATGGGTCAACCGCCTGCGCGAAGTCGTCGGCAAGGTCGTCGTCGGCCAGCAATACCTGATCGACCGCCTCCTCGTCGGCCTGCTCGCGAACGGCCACGTGCTGCTCGAAGGCGTTCCCGGCCTCGCCAAGACGCTCGCGGTGCGCACGCTCGCGTCGGCGATTCACGCCACGTTCAGCCGGGTGCAGTTCACGCCCGATCTGCTGCCGGCGGACATCATCGGCACGCTCATCTACAATCCCGGCGACGGGCAGTATCACGTCACGCGCGGCCCCGTTTTTGCCAACATCGTCCTCGCCGACGAAATCAACCGCGCGCCCGCGAAAGTGCAGAGCGCGCTGCTCGAGGCGATGCAGGAGCGGCAGGTCACGCTCGGCGGAAAGGCGGACGCGCTGCCCGTGCCCTTCCTCGTGCTCGCGACGGAAAATCCGATCGACCAGGAAGGCACCTACCCGCTGCCCGAGGCGCAGGTGGACCGCTTCATGTTGAAGGTGCTCGTGGGCTACCCGACTTTCGAGGAGGAGCGGCGCATCCTCGACACGATGGCATTCACGAAGCCGAATCTCGACGTGGAGCGGGTCATCGAACTCAGCGACATCCTCGCCACGCGCAAAGTCGTGGACAGCATCCACGTGGACGAAAAGGTGCGCGACTACATCGTGCATGTCGTCTTTTCCTCGCGCGACCCGCAGAAATACCAGCTCGCCGACCTGCGCCCGCTGATCCAGTTCGGCGCGAGCCCGCGCGCGACGATCAATCTCACCCTCGCCGCAAAGGCATGGGCGCTCCTGCAGGGCCGCAGCTACGTGACGCCCGGCGACGTGAAGGCCATCGGCGCCGACGTGCTCCGCCACCGCATCATCCTCACCTACGAAGCCGAGGCGCAGGGCATGACCGGCGACGGAATCGTGAAGCGGATCTTCGACAATGTCCCCGTGCCGTAGCGCCCGCAGCCGGGTTGGTGGGCACCGTTGCACCTCGGCAAACCCCATTGGCGCGGCAGCTGAGAAATGATCACCTCCAGCGACATCCTCGCACGCGTCCGCCGTGTCGAACTTCGGACGAGCAAGCTCGCGAACGACCTGATGGTTGGCGCGTATCACTCGCAGTTCAAAGGGCGCGGGATGGATTTCGAGGAGCTGCGCGAATACGTGCCCGGCGATGATGTGCGGGCGATCGACTGGAACGTGACGGCGCGCATGCGCCGGCCATTCGTGAAGCTGCACCGCGAGGAACGGGAGCTGTCCGTCGTGCTCGTGCTGGATATTTCGGCGTCGGGCGATTTCGGATCTTCGGAACGGACGAAGCGCGAATTTGCGACCGAAGTCGCGGGGACGCTCGCATTTTCCGCGATGCGGAATGGCGACAAGGTCGGGCTGCTGCTGTTCAGCGACGAGGTGGAGCTTTTTCTCCCGCCGCGGAAAGGGCGGCGGCATCTGCTGCGCGTGATCCGCGAGGCGCTGGTGCATCGTCCGCGGCGCAGGGGCACGAGCATCCAGGCGGCGCTCTCGTTCCTCAACCACGTCGTCCACCGGCGCTCGATCGTGTTTCTGATCACTGATTTCCTCCACAGCTTCGGCGAGGGCGAAGGACACCGCGACATCTTCCAGGAAGTCGGGCGCACGAATGCGCGGCACGATCTCGTATGCCTCCAGTTGCAGGATGCGCGGGAGCGCGCGCTTCCGGAATCCGGTCTGCTCATGGTCGAGGACTTGGAGACGGGCGAGGTGCTCGAGGTGGATTCGACGCGCGAGTCGGTGCGCGATGCCTTCGCCGCGGGTGCGGTGGAGATGCAGGAGAAGCTCGACCGCGCGCTGATGCAGTCCGGCGTGGACATCATCCGGCTCGGCGCGGGGGATGACCACGCGGCGATGCTGCAGCGCTTCTTCGAACACCGCCGCCGCCGATGAAACGCGCCGTCCTCGCAGCCGCCCTCTCACTTGCGCCGCTCACGGCGCTGGGTGCGATCAAGGCCGAGCCGATGTCGGACCTTCGCCCGCCGCGCCCGGAACTCCCGGCTCCGACCATTGAGCGCAACCGCCAAAAATGGATGCTGGCCGGCGTGGCTGCCGGGCTGGTCCTCGCGTGGCTGTGCTGGCCGCGCCGCAAACCGCCTGCGCCTCCGCCGGACGCGCACGCGATCGCTCAGCGGGAACTCGATGCGCTGGGCGCCGAGCCTTCGAAGGCAACTCCGCTGGCCGTGTCGGCGATCGTGCGGCGCTATGCGGTGGATGCGTTCGGGCTCGATGGAAACGGGCTGACTTCCGAGGAAGTCGTGAGCGGGCTCGCGACGCGCCGATCGTGTCCCTCCGACCTCGTCAACGCCGCGTGGCATTTTCTCTCGGACTGCGATCGCGCGAAATTCGCGCCGACCGCGGAACCCATGGAGGGTCACGCGCTGCTCGGCGCCGCCACATCGCTGCTTGATCAACTGGAGGGCGCCCGTGCTTCGGTGGCGCGCACGGTATGAGCGAGGGGTTCGAGTTCCAGCATCCGTGGGTGCTGTTTTTCCTCGCGCTGCTGCCGCTCTACGCGTTCGTCCGCGGACGGACCGGGACGGATGGCGCGCTCGGATTTTCGAGCGCGGAGCTCGTGCGGAAAATCGGCGGCCGCGTGCGTTCGATGGCGGGCCGGCTGTTCGTCTTTCTCCGGCTGCTCACGGTGGCGCTCGCGATCGTGGCGATGGCCGGGCCGCGCTGGGTGAACGAGGAGACCGAGACGCAGGCGAGCGGCGTGGACATCATGCTCGTGTTCGACCTGTCGTGGAGCATGATGGCGCTCGACATGGCGCCGCCGGGGAAGCTGACGACGCGGTTCGACATCGCGCAGAGCGTGCTGAAGGATTTTGTCGCGCGGCGTCCGTCGGATCGCATCGGGCTCATCGTGTTCAGCGGCGTGCCGTATCTCGTGAGTCCGCCGACGCTGAATCACGAGTGGCTCCAGCGAAACCTCGACCGGCTTTACATCGGCGTGATCAATCAGCTCGGCACGGCCATCGGCGACGCCACCGGCCTCGCGGTGAAGCGCCTCGCCGCGCAAAAGCAGAGCCGCGGCAAACTCGTCGTGCTGCTGACCGATGGCGACAACAACAAGTGGGAGACGCTCGAGCCCATCGCCTCCGCGAGCCTGGCCGCGGGCGAGGGCGTGCGGGTCTACACGATCGGCATCGGAAAGAACGAGAGCTGCGTGCTGCATGACTTCGATCGCGAAACCGGCAAGCTGCGACTCGGCTTTGATGGGCAGCCGACGGGAACGATCACGATGCTGCAGCCGGCGAACTACGTGGTGCTCGAAAAGATGTCCAAGATGACCGGTGGCAAGAGCTACACCGCGACGAACCGGCAGGAGCTCGACACGGTGTACGCCGACATCGACCGGGTGGAAAAGACCGATGTGAAGCTGAAACGCCACCGCACGTTCACGCCGTTGTTTTACATCCCGCTGCTCGGCGCGCTCGCGATGCTCCTGCTGGAGCTGTTCCTCGCGAACACCCGTTTCCGGCGAATCCCATGACGACGCACACGCTCCAATTTGCCGCGCCGCATTGGCTGTGGTTCACTGCGGCCGCGCTGGGGCTCACGGCCGCGCTGTTCTGGATTTCGGCAAAGGCGCGCAGGCGCCAGCTCGCCGAGTTTGCGGACCCTGAGCGTCGCGCGGCACTGCTGGCTTCCCACAGCCCGGCGATGCGCGTGGTGAAGAACACGATGCTTTTCCTCGCGCTGCTGCTCCTCGGGGTCGCTCTCGCGCGCCCGCAGTGGGGCGAGATGGAGGAACGCGTGGATCGGAAGGGCGACGATGTGGTGTTCCTGATCGATTGTTCGAAATCCATGCTCGCCAACGATGTCACGCCCAGCCGCCTTGATCGCGCGAAGATGACCGTGCTCGATTTCCTTCGCCGGCATGCGGGTGGGCGCGTCGGGCTCGTGGCATTTGCGGGCGACGCCTTTCTCCAGTGCCCGCTCACGCTCGACTACGACGCATTCGAGGAGGCAATCCGGGATCTCGATACCGAGTCGGTGCTCGTGCCGGGCACGGACATCGCGAGCGCGCTTTTCGCCGGGAGCCGCGCATTCGACAAAGCCGAGCGGAGGAAAATCCTCGTGCTCGTGACCGACGGCGAAGACCTGGAGCGCTCGGGCATCGACGCTGCGAAGAAGCTCGCGAAGGACGGCGTGGTGGTGTTCGCCACGGGCGTCGGGACGCCGAATGGCGGCATCATCCAAGTGCAGGGCAAAGGCGGCGAACTCGAGCCGCTGCGCGATGAGAAAGGGCAGCAGGTCACCAGCCGGCTCGACGAGACGACGCTCAAGACCATCGCCGAGACGACCGGCGGCACCTACCGGCGGCTCGAAACAATCGCGGGCGGTCTCGCCGACGTCGCCAGCGCGCTGAAGGATCCGCAGTCGAAGCCGGCGGCGGTTTTCCGAAAGCGGCTCGGAATCGATCGCTATCGCTGGCCGCTTGCAGTTGCCATTTTCCTGCTCGTCGGCGAATCTCTGCTCCGCACGCGCCGCCGAAAGGCGACGCTTGCCGATAGCCGCCGCCCGGCGGCGCAAACCGCATGAACCTCCGACATTTCGCCACGCTGCTGCTCTTCGCCGCCCCGGCATTGGCCTCCCAGCCGGGCGCGCGGGAGCTTTATAACGAGGGCGTCGGCAAGCTCGCCCAGGGCGAACTTCGGGAGGCGGAGATGGCGCTGCGCAGATCCGCCGGGTCGAATGTGGAAAGCGTGCAGCCGCTCGCGCTCTACAACCTCGGCCATGTGCGCTTTCGGCAGGGCGAGGAGACGCTGAAGGGCGAGGGCAAGCGGGAGCAGCTGCTCGATTCATCCGCGGCGGCCGTCGCGGTCGCGGAGGAGGCGATCCGGAATGGCAGCCGTGCGCTGGAGAGCGACGAGCTCAAGGAGATCATCGCTGCCTACATGGATGCGCGCGCTGCGCGGAAGGATCTGCGTTTTTCCCGGGATGAGACGAGCCGCACGCTCGGTCTCATCGGCGCAGCGCTGGAGCGTTGGAGGAGGTCCGTCGGCGACTTTCAAAGTGCGCTGGAGATGGACACCTCGAACAGCGACGCGAAGGTGAATGCGGATTTCGTGGAGAGGAAGATCGAGGAGCTGCTGAAATTCAAGAAGCAGGTCGAGCAGCAGAGCGAGGATGTCGCGCAGGAACGGGAGAGGATTAAGGAGCTGATGAAAAAGATGCGCGGGAAGATTCCGAAGGAGATGCAGCGCGAGAGCGACGATGAGGAGGACGATGACGAGGAGGAGGAAAAGGAGCCGCAAGTGGGGGAGAAGCAGCAGCAGCGGATCGGCAGCGACCGCGAGGTCTCGCCCGACATGGCGCGGTGGCTGAAGGAGACGATGAAACGGCGTACGATGTCCCTCGGCACGAAGCAGGAGGGCGAGGGCTTTCAGCCGACCGAGGAGCAGCGCAAGCCGATGCAGCGGAAGGGCAGGGACTGGTGAGCATGCGATCCCGACTTTTCGCGGCGGTTGCAATCGTGCTCGCATTGTGCGGCGGGGTGCCGCCGGCATTTTCCCAGGCACCCTTCCCCGGGGATTTGCCGGGTGAAGGGAACGTGGAGCCGGCTGCGAGTGCGCGATTCGAGCCGGAATCGGCGCATGTCGGCCGGCCGGCGGTTTATCGTGTGACGATCACCGCTTCGCAGAAGCCGCTTGAGGCACCGGAGCCGCCGGCGCCGGCGGGCCTCGACGTGGCATTTGCCGGAGGCACGATCAGCACCGTGATTCTGAATGGTGCGCCGGCGATCACCTCGACGTTCACGTACAGCGTCGTCGGTCAGCGGGCCGGGAGACTCACGATGCCGGCGTTTGAAGTCGCCGTCGCCGGCAGGCGTGTCCGAGTGCCGCCCGCGGTGCTGACCGTCGTGGAACCCGAGCCCGGGGAGGCGCGCTACCAGCCGGTGCGCGTGGAAATGGATCTGCCGCAGCGTGACTTTTTTGTCGGCGAATCCATCGGCGGACGGCTGCTCGTGATCGAGACGCAGGACGAGTCGCCGCAATTCGTCTCGCACGTGGCGAAGACGACCGGCGCGGCCGTGTTCCGTCCCTCGATGCGGACGACACGCGAGCAGTTCATTTTCCGCGGAAAGCAAATGGAGGGGCTGGTGATGCCGATCCGCATCACGCCGATCCTGGAAGGCGAGGTGGAGCTGGGATGCCAGATCGTGGTGCGCGTGCAGAAATTCGAACTTCCGGGCCAGCGCGGGCTGGGCGGGGTGCAGAGCACGATTGATTCAAAGCCGGCACGGGTCCGCGTGCTCGCGCTGCCGCGCACCGGACGGCTGCCGGGATTCACCGGAGCGATCGGAAAATTCACCGTCGCACAACCGAAGCTCTCGGCCACAGAGGTCGAGGTCGGCGAGCCGGTGACGCTGACGTTGGCGATGGCAGGGGAGGGGAATCTCGAGGGTGTCGTCGCGCCGGAGCTGGAGAGCGCCGACGGCTGGCAGATTTACAAGCCGACGAGCGAATACCAGGCGGACCCTGAGGACCACAACACCGCGCGGGGCTCGAAGACTTTCACCTACACGCTCATCCCGGGCCGCGCCGGGCTGAAGTCCACGCCGGTGCTGCCATTCAGCTACTTTGACCCCGAGCGCCGCGCCTTCGTGGATATCACCATCCCGCCGCTGCCGATCCATGTGAAGCCGTCGAGCGTGGCGCCCGAGGCCGCTCCGGCTGCGCCGATGAATAACGAGGTGTCTCGTGCGGAGGAGCCTCCGCGGACGGTCGAGCCCGCGATGACGGGCCTCGAGGAAAAACCGGGCCGCTGGACGCATTCACCCGGCCCGCCATTTCGCGAACGTTGGGTGCTGGTTATCGGACTCGCGCCGCCGGTGCTCCTGCTCGTGCTCTGGGCATGGCGTCGCCGTCGCGATTACCTCGCGGCAAATCCGCAAATCCTCCGGCGCCGCCGTGCGCATGCCGCGGCGCGTCGCGCGCTTGGCCGGGCGAGGGCCGCAGCGCGAAAGGGCGACCGTGGGGAGTTCCTTCGCGCCAGTGCGGGTGCGCTGCGTGAGGCTGCGTCGCCGCTCGACACCGCCTCCGCGGACAGTCTCACGCGGGAGGATGTGTTGCGTCTTTTGGGGAATGACGCCGGTGCGTCCGCCGCGGCGCGCAAGGTTTTCGATTCCGCCGACGCCGTGAATTACTCGCCCGCCGATGCCGGTGAGATGGAGCCGCGCGCGCTGCTGCCCGAACTGGAGCGGGCGGTGAGCACGCTCGCACGCCGCGCATGAAGACGACCCTTCCGCCACAAGGGTTCCGGTTCGCAGCGCTCCTCGCGCTTTTCCTCGCGGCGATCACGGCGCAGGGTCTTGCAGCGGCGACGCCGGATGAGCGTTTCCGCAAGGCATCCGCAGCGTACGCCGCCGGGGAATTCGGTGACGCGGTGTACGAACTGCGCGAGCTGGTGAACGACGGCCATTTCGCCAGCGGCGCGCTGCACAATCTCGGCGACGCGGAGTGGAAGGTCGGCCGCCACGGCCACGCCATCCTCGCATGGGAGCGCGCGCTGCTGATGGATCCCTTCAGCCGCAACACCGCGGCCAACCTTCGCTTTGCCCGGCACAATGCCCGCGTGGATGCGCCTTCGCTCGAGTGGCACGAACGCTACTCGGCCGCGCTCCCCGGCGCTTGGTGGCTTGTGATCGCCTCGGCGGCCCTATGGGGCGGGGTGGCGCTGCTCTTCCTGCCGCGGCTGCTCGGGTGGAGACGTGCGGACTGGCATCAAGGCGTTGCCGCCGCGCTGCTCGCGGTTTTCATCTTGTCCGGGCCGGCATTGTTTGGAGCGTGGAAACGTTCGCGCCTCGGTGTGGTGCTCGAAGATGAGACCCCCCTCCGACTGACGCCGACACGCGAGGCGGAGACGCTCGTAAAGCTGCCCGCCGGGGAAATGGCCCGCGTGGAGCGTGAGCGCGGCGACTACCTCTACGTGCGCGCCGATGGCGATCGCACGGGCTGGATACGCAAGGCCGACTTTGCGCGCGTGGCGCCGCGTTAATCTGAGTCTGCCGCCCACCGTCAACGGCTACTTGCCACCCGGCTTCATCCCGAGCTGATCGAAGAGGAATGCAAACACGTCGGCTTGCTGCGCGATGCGTTCGGTGAGGGCGGTGCCCATGCCGTGGCCGGAGGCGGAGCTGAGTCGGACGAGAATCGGGTTTGCTGACGCCGTGGCGGCCTGGAGGCGCGCGGTCATCTTGCGGGAGTTGGCAGGGTTCACGCGGCCGTCATTCTCCCCGGCGAGGAAGAAGACGGCGGGATACTTTGCGCCGTCGGTCACATTGTGAAACGGCGAATACGCGTGGAGCGCGCGGAACTGCGCGGGGTCCTTCACGGTGCCGAATTCGGTGACGTTGAACGCGCCGTTCGGGTCGAGTTCCACGCGCAGCATGTCGAAGATGCCGACGTGCGCGACGACGGCGCGGGCGAGTTCCGGGTGCTGCGTGAGGAATGCGCCCATGAGCAGCCCGCCATTGCTGCCGCCCTCGACGGCGAGCTTTTCCGGCCGCGTGTAGCCGCGGTCGATGAGGTGGCGCGCACATGCGGCGAAGTCGTCGAAGACGTTCTGCTTTTTGGTGAGATTGCCGGCGAGGTGCCACTCCTCGCCGTACTCGCCGCCGCCGCGGAGATTGGCGATGACCTTCACGCCGCCGCGATCGAACCACAGGCGATCCTCGAAATTAAACCGCGGCCGCAGGCTGATGCCGTAG
Organism: uncultured Verrucomicrobiae bacterium; assembly: GCA_963769025.1. Lineage (GTDB taxonomy): Bacteria > Verrucomicrobiota > Verrucomicrobiia > Chthoniobacterales > Chthoniobacteraceae > SXWH01. The sequence continues at coordinate 231,722 of CAVYKI010000010.1, read as the reverse complement.
CCGCCGTAGCCGCTGAGGAGCGTCGGATTCGAACCGTCGAGCTTCGTGCCTTTGCGTCGGAGGATGTTCACGGGGACCTTCGTGCCGTCCTTGCTCACGGCGAACTCTCGCACCGCCTCGATGTCGCTGAAGTCCACGGGGGACGTGTTGAAGAGGGCGGTTTTCTCGGGCTTCGGCTCCGCCTTCTTGCTCCGGGGATCGTAGGACATCCACGCGGAGGGCGCGACGAAGCTCGTCTGGCGGAAAAGGATGCGGTTGTCGTCGTGGCTGTCTTCGAGCGCGACGATCTGTGCGACACCGGAGGCTTCGGGCAGCAGAATTTCGCGCACATTTTTTCCATCGAGATCGAACTGCCGGATGCGCGATGGCCCGCCGAGGAGTTCTGCCACGAACAGGAAACCAGCCGTGGGCGTGATGCCCTCGATGACGGCGTCGCCTTCGGGCACGATGACTTCGGCGTCCTTCAGCGACTTCGATGGGTCGAGCGGCAGGCGCAGGATTTTTCCGCGCGGCGTGTCCTTCACCGAGCGCAGGTAGAGCGTGGCGCTGTCGCAGCCGATGGCGGCTTCCTTCACGCCGTCTTCGAAGCGCGTCATCTGCCGCCACTTCGCGGCCTCGCCGGCCTTCGTGTCGCGGACGTAGTGGGCGTATTCGCCGCCGTCGCCGTTCGCCACCCGCGCGAGCAGCCAGCGGCCGTCGCGGGAAGTGTCGAAGTCGATCTCGGCGATGCGCGGGAAGTCCTTGCCCTCGGAATACGTGTCCGCGCTCTCCGGTGTGCCGAGCGTGTGAAACCAGATCTGCTGGTAGAAATTCGCATCTGCCACAGGCCGCTCCCCCTTGTGCGGATAGCGGGTGAAGAAGACCGCCTTGCTGTCCGGCGTCCACGCCGCGCTGCCGCCGCCGGTCGGATACTGCACGCGCGGGATGCGGTCGGGCAGATGCTCGCCGGTTTCCGTGCTGTAGAAATGCAGCGTGCCATCTTCGCTGCCGTGCTCGGAGAGGCAGACGGCGATCAGCTTTCCATCCGGCGAAGGCACGAACCAATCCATCGCGACCTGGCCTATTGGCGCCAGTTCATTGGGATCGAGCACCATTTTCTCCGACGCGAGATCGTCCGCCGATGCGAGCGTGACGAGCAGGCGCTGCTGCTTGGGCGGCTGGAATTTCAGCGCGAAGAGCCGCCCGGGGCGCGCGACGAGTCCGCTGTGGGAGGGCGTGTCCTTCGCGTAGAGCGCGGTGAGCTGCTTCTCGATGCCGGCGCGCTCCGGCAGCGCGTCGAGGAATGCCCGCGTGTGTTTGTTCTGCGCGTCGGTCCACGCTTTCACCTCCGGCGAACCGGACTCCTCCAGCCAGCGGTATTGGTCCGTGACCTTCACGCCGTGATACTCGTCGGCCACGGGCTTCGTGGCGGTGGGCGGGTGCTTCGCGGCGGCGGGTAGGTGCGGGGACATGGCGATGGCGAGGATCAGCGGTGCGAGGACGCGGCGGTGCATGGGAGGGTGGAAGTCATACGACTTGAAGGTTGAATCTGCGCGGATGGCGACGGTGAAATTACGCCTGATGGAATGCGGCTTCCCGCGCAGCGCTCAGCATTTCGCAGCGGCGCAGCGAAAATGCACAGGGGCAAACGCGAAATATCCTCGGAAACGTGTTCGTCGGTGGTGGGTGAAATGCCAACATTGAACCCCATGAAACTGCCCCCCTGTCTCTGCCTCCTCGTCACCAGCCTTGCGCTCCACGCCGCCGACAATGAACCGCCCGCGGGTTTCAAGGCGCTCTTCAACGGAAAGGATCTCTCCGGCTGGGTGCCGGTGAATGTCGCGCCGGACACCTACACGGTGCGCGACGGAATGATCATCATCAGCGGCGTGCCGACCGGCTACATGCGCACGGAGCGGATGCTGGAAAATTTCATCGTGGAGTGCGAATGGCGGCACATGAAGAGCGGCGGCAACAGCGGCATGTTTGTGTGGGGCGACGGCATCCCCGCGATGGGCACGGGCTACACGCGCAGCATCGAGGTGCAGGTGCTCGACAATGGCTACGGCGCGAAGGGCAAGAACGTGGGCTTCACCACGCACGGAGATCTTTTTCCCATCTGGGGCGCGACGATGACGCCGCTGGGAAAAATCTCCAATGACGGCAAGGGCAACCGCAGTTTCCCCATCGAGGAGCGCAGCAAGAGCTCGCCCGAGTGGAACCACTACCGCGTGACTTGCGACAAGGGCGAGATCCGCCTCGAAGTGAACGGCAAGGAGGTCACCACTGCGAAGGACTGCGTGCCGCGGAAGGGATTCCTCGCGCTGGAGAGCGAAGGTGCCGAGTGCCATTTCAAGAACATCTACATCAAGGAACTGCCGCCCTCGAACACGCCGCCGGAGCAGACGGCGAATCCGTACGAGGGCTTCGTGTCCCTTTTCAACGGGGTGGATTTCACCGGATGGAAAGTGCCGGAGGGCGACAACGGCCACTGGAAGGTCGCAGGCGGAGTCATTGACTACGACGCAAAAAGCGAAGCAAAGGGCGACAAGCACCTGTGGACGGAAAAGGAATACAAGAACTACACGCTGATCGTGGACTGGCGGATCAAGGAGACTCCGTACCTGAATCCCCGCGCCGTGAAGGTGCTCCCCGACGGCTCGGAGGAACTCGGCCCGGACGGCAAGCCCGTCCTGTATCCCGTGAAGGATTCCGACTCCGGCATCCTGCTCGCGGGCGACCAGAAGTACCAGGTGAACATCTGGTGCTGGCCCGTCGGCTCCGGCGAAATGTACGGCGTCCGCCGCGACCAGGCGATGCCGCCCGAGGTGCGCGCAGGCGTGACGCCGCGCGAGCGTGCGGACAATCCCATCGGCAAATGGAACCGCTACGAAATCACCGTGAACAACGGCACCATCCGCACCGTGCTGAACGGCAAGGCCGTGGTTCCCAGCGTGAAAATCCCGGGCTTTCCCGCGAGCGGTCGCATCGGCCTGCAGCATCACGGCGCGGAAAAGGACGGTGTTTGGACCAGCCCGCCGGCGCTCGTGCAGTTCCGGAACATTTTCATCAAGGAATTGCCGTAGCATCGTTCAGTTCGGTGCGCTGTCCGGGTATCTGGGGCGCGTGCTGTTCACGGAGCATTGCGTAAACATCCGTTGGGCATCCGGCGGATGAAGTGCTTGATGAATCGCCGCGGGGGTGCGCGTATTGCGGATAACGATGGCGCGCCAATACACCCTGCATCGTCCGCAACCGACCGGCCCGCGGATTGATTTCGCTGCCGAGCTGAACCCGCAGCAACTCGAAGCCGTGACCGCACCGCCGGGACCGGCGCTCGTGATCGCCGGTGCGGGCAGCGGCAAGACGCGCACGCTGACGTACCGCGTGGCGTACCTCATGGAGAACGGCATCCTGCCGCAGCACATCCTGCTGCTCACGTTCACCAACAAGGCCGCGCGCGAGATGCTCGACCGCGTCGGTTCAATCATCACGGCGGATCTCATGGGGCTGTGGGGCGGCACTTTTCACAGCATCGGGAACCGCATCCTCCGACGGCATCCGGTAGAGGCGGGCTTCGCGCCGGGCTTCAGCATCATGGACCGCGAGGACTCGGAGGAAATGATCGACGGGGTGATTGCGACACTCGGCTTTGATCCGAAGGAGAAGCGTTTCCCGAAGGGTCAGGTGATTGCAGACGTGCTCAGCTACCAACTCAACACCGGACGCAAACTTGAGGATGTGCTCGTCGAAAAGTATCCGCACTTCCTCGAATTTTCGGAGCACTTCGCCGATGTGCGGAAGAAATACGAAGCTCGGAAGAAGAAGGCGAACGCGTTCGATTTTGACGATCTTCTGGAGAAGACGGTGACGCTTTTGAAAAACAACCCGGCCATCGCGGAGCATTACCAGCGGCAGTTCCAGTTCATCCTCGTGGACGAGTATCAGGACACGAATCACCTCCAGAATGACTTCATCGAGCTGCTCGCGGCGCGGCATCACAATGTGATGGTGGTGGGCGACGACGCTCAGAGCATCTACTCGTGGCGCGGAGCGGATTTCCGGAACATCCTCGAGTTCCCGAAGCGGCATGCGGGTGCGAAAATCTACAAGATCGAGATGAACTACCGTTCGGTGCCGGAGGTGCTGGAGTTGGCGAATGCGGTGATCGCACCGAACGAGCATCAGTTTGAAAAGCATCTCGTGGCCGTGCGCGAGAGCGGGGGAGTGAAGCCGGCGCTCGTGCCGCTGGCGGACTCACAGCAGCAGGCGCAGTTTGTCGCGCAGCGGATTCTCGAACTGCACGAGGAGGGCGTGGGGCTGGAGGAGATGGCGGTGCTCTACCGCGCGCATTTTCACTCGATGGAGCTGCAGATGGAACTGACGCGGCGCGGTGTGCCGTTCGAAATCACGAGCGGGCTGCGGTTCTTCGAGCAGGCGCACATCAAGGACGTGAGCGCGTTCCTGAAATGGGTGGTGAACCCGCACGACGAGGTGGCGTTCAAGCGCATGGTGAAGCTGATGCCGGGCGTCGGGCCGCGGAGCGCGGATTCGCTGTGGGATGGCGTGGTCCGTTCGCTCCTGGCGGTGGAGAGCAAGGTGGAGAAAAAGGAGCCGGCCGGGGATGCGTCGGCGCTTTCGGCGAAAGCGCCCTACCCGGACGACGAGCCGACGCAGCCGCTGCCCGAGACGGTCGCGAATCCATGGGAGGGGCTGCCTTCGATCAAGGAATTGCTGCTCCCGCTGAAGGTGCCGGCAAAGGCGCAGCAGGCGTGGCAGCAGTGCGTCTATACGCTCGACGAACTCGCACCCGGTGGCCGGCTCGTGGCGCCGTCGCAGATGATCCACAGCGTGATGGAGGCGATCTACGACGACTACGCGCGGGCGAAGTTCCCGAACTACGATCTGCGCCGCGAGGATCTGAACACGCTCGCAAACTTCGCGCGGCAGTACGAGAACGCGCAGGCCTTTCTCGACCAGCTCGCGCTGCTGACGACGATGGACAGCAACGCGGCGAGCGCCGACGACCATGATCGCGTGACGCTCAGCAGCGTTCACCAGGCGAAGGGGCTGGAGTGGAAGGTCGTGTTTGTGATCTGGCTGGCGGACGGGAAATTCCCGACCGGCCGCTCGCTGGAAAATCCCGAGGCCATCGAGGAGGAGCGTCGGCTTTTCTACGTCGCGGTGACACGGGCGAAGGACGAGCTGTATCTCAGCTACCCGTGCATGTCGTTCAACTCGGGCTACGGCGATCCGCTCCAGCGTCCGTCTCGTTTTCTCGGCGAAGTGCCGAAGAAGCTTGTGGAGGAATGGGAAGTCGGCGGGAGCTTCTGAGCCGGCCTGCGCTCAGCCCTGGTTGGTGGGCATGTAGCGGTAGAAGACTTCGAGCATCAGCGTGCAGAGCGTGGTGCGGTACACCTGCCCGGTCCGCCCGGCGTCGGCCTGCGGACCGTGGCCTTTTGCGCCGGGGATGGGCCAACTGCCGTCGGTGTTTTGCGCGTTGCAAAGTTCATCCTGGAACCAGCGGTTCCATTTCGTCCACGCCGCGCCGCCAAACATGAGGCTGGCCTGGGTGTGATAATACCACGCGTAGAGATCCGCATTTTGGCTCGCGTACTTCACGGGGTGCGCTTTCGCGGTTTCGTCGAGGATCCAATCCATGCCTTTGCGGAGTTCGCCGCGTTCGCCTTTCCAAAAGCGCCGGCTGAGGATGCCAATGCCGCTGAGGCTGTAGCGATCCTCGGCAGCGCGGTAGCCGTAGCCGCCTTTCGGACCTTTCACACTTTCGAGGTAGCTCATGGCCTTGTCGAGCGCCTGGTCCACGCCGGGGAGCTTGAGCCCGGTGAGATGTGCGGCCTTGAGCGCCTGAATCTGCCAGCCGCCCACGGAAAGATCGTTGGCGGTCTTGTCGAAGCCATACATCCAGCCGCCGCCGGGGCCCTGGCCTCGCACGATGTGCGCGACGGCCTGCGTGAGGAGTTCCAGTACGCGTTTGTCGTGCGTGAGGGCGTAGTACTCGCCGAGCGCGTAGGTGGCGATGCCGTGCTCATACACGCCGCTTTGCGTGAAGGCGTTTTCCATGCCGAGGCGGCCCTCGAATTTCGTTCCGGTTTCGACGAGCCACTGAATCGCGGCGTTGATCGTGTATCCGTAGTCCTTCGAGTCGGGCAGTTCGCCGTAGCCGAGGTAGCAAAGCAGGGCGAGGCCGGTCATCGCGCCTTTGTTGCCGTCGCCCCACGAGCCGTCGGCGTTCTGATTGTCGCGGAGCCACTTCAGGCTCCGCTGCACGGCGAGTTGCGACCTATCGGTCATTCCTTTCTGTTTGCCGATGGTGGTTTTGGCGTCGCCAAAACGTGGCATGAAAGTCGAGTGAATCCCCGCGGGCGTGGCGGAGGCGAGCCCACGCGGAAGGTCGGAACCCGGCACGCTGGGCGGCCTGACGATCGGACCCGCGTGCGTGCCGGGTTTCCAGACGAACGGCACAGGTGCCTGCGTGGTGATGGGATTGACGCCGGGGACGCCGGTCTCCGGGAGCTGCGCACGAAACTCTTCCTGCGTGCGGGGATGTTCGGGAGGCTGCTCGATGGGAGCGGGGAAATTCTCGACTCCCGGGACCGCGCCTGCGGAGACGAAATCCTCCACCGGCATCACCGTCTGGAAGAGCACGATGGAACCCGCGATGATCACGAGAATCGTGTGAACGAGCAGGGACATCATGAAGTAGCGCGACTCGGCGATTCTTCGACGCAACCGCGTGATGGGGGATTCGTGATCGGGGAGCCCGTTTTCCGGGCCGTTCTGGAGGGAGGTAGCCATGGGAGTTGCTGCAGAGCAGAGCGCGCCCGTGCGGACAGTCAATCGGCGAAGGGCATGCTAACCTCTTTGTAATCGATGCCGCCCATGGGGACAGCGGACGGGAAAGCAAAAGGCCACGCCTGATGTGAGGCGCGGCCTTGCTTGGGGTGCGAAGTCGTGGAGTCCTAGCCCTGTGTCGTCGGCATGTAGCGGTAGAAGACCTCGAGCATCAGGACGCAGAGCGTGGTGCGGTACACGGCGCCGGTCATGTTTTCACCAGCCTGCGGGCCGTGAGCTTTGCCGCCGGGGACCGGCCAGCTTCCGTCTTCTTTCTGAGCGTCGCAGATCTCGTCCTGGAACCAGCGGTTCCATTTGGTCCACGCGCTTCCGCCGAACATGAGGCACGCCTGTGTGTGATAGTACCAGGCGTAAAGGTCCGCATCTTCGCCCTTGTACTTCACGGGCTTGCTTTTCTCGGTTTCGTCGAGCAGCCACTCCATGCCTTTGCGAAGCGCGCCGCGGTCGCCTTTCCAGAAGAGCTGGCAGAGGATGCCGACGCCGGTGAGGCTGTACTTGTCAGCGGCTTCGCGGTATCCATAGCCGCCTTTCGGGCCTTTCACGCGTTCGATGTAGGCGATGGCCTTGTCGAGTGCCTGATCGACTCCGGAGATGTTGAGTTGGCTGAGGTGCGCGGCCTTGAGCGCCTGGATCTGCCACCCGCCCACCGAGAGGTCATCCGCCGTCTTGTCGTAGGAATACATCCAGCCACCGCCGGGGCCCTGCCCCTGTACGATGTAAGTGATGGCCTGCTTGAACAGCTCCGCGACGCGTTCGTCCTTGGTCATCGTGTAATACTCGCCGAGGGCGTAGGTGCAGATGCCGTGTTCATAGACCCCGGACTGGCTGAATGCCTTGGCCATGTGCAGGCGGCCTTCGTTCTTCGTCCCGTTGTCCAGGATCCACTGGACGGCCCGGTTCACCGTCAGCCCATATTGCTGGGACTCGGGTGTCTCGCCGTGGCCGAGGAAGCAAAGCAGCGCGAGGCCGGTCATTGCGCCCTTGGTGGCGTCGCCCCAGGAACCGTCGGAATTCTGATTCTGCTGAAGCCAGTTGAGTCCCTTGACTACCGCCATCTCGGTCTTCGACTTCATCTTGTTCTGATCCATCGCCTTTGCCCTGCCGGTGCCCATGCGACCGCGCATCGTGCCAGGCAGACCGCCCATCCCGCCGGCCATCGCCTTTGAGATATTCCCAGTCGCCTTCGCGAGATCGGAGGCGTTGGTATTGATTTTCACCTGCACCTGCGCCGGGGCGACCTTGAAACTGCTCGTCTGCGCCGTCGTGCTGATGACGTCGATGTTCGGGCTGTTAATGTTCGGTGCCTGCGGTGCGACCTGCTCGGTGGGCACTGCGTCCGCGGGAGTCTCCGGCGGCGGCGTCAGATCGTCCGTCGCGGAAATCAGCCCGTCACCACCCTCGGCGACAAAATCCGGCGGCTCGACAATTGCCTTATAAAGCACGATCGATCCCGCGAGGATCACGATCACCGCGTGAATGACGCAGGAAAGCATGAAGTATCGCGACTCGGCGAGCTTCTGCTGGAATTTCTGAAACCACGTGAGCTGCGGCTCTTGTCCCGCGTGATGTTCGGTCTGGAGGTCGTCGTGCATGGGAGTAGCTTTTGGCGAAATAGACAACTCCGTCATCCCGGTGTCAATCGCCCTGAATGCGCTTGGCGGACCGTTTCGGAGAGTCCTGCCTTTCCCGCGCTGGAAAAGCCCGCTTGACACCCCGGGGCAGTCCACTAGTTTCCGCGTCCCTTTTTCTACCGCTGCCATATCCGGTGGGAAACGGTCGCCGCAAGGTGGCCGTCCAAAAGGGAAACAACCAAACATGGTTCCTCGTCGGGCTGGTGGCAGCCGGCCTTAATTCGCCCGAAGCCTCGGGTGGCGACGACACCGCAAGAAAACAAACACATCATGGCAGACATCAACACCATCGTTGATCAGCTCAGCGGACTCACCGTCCTGGAAGTCGCTGATCTCGTCAAACAGCTCGAAACCAAGTGGGGCGTGAGCGCCGCGGCCCCCGTGGCCGCTGCAGCACCCGCCGCCGGTGGCGGAGGCGCAGCCGCCGCACCCGCAGAAGAGAAGACCGCATTCGACGTCGTCCTCAAGGAAGCCGGCCCGAACAAGATCAACGTCATCAAGGAAGTCCGCGCCGCAGTGCCCGGCCTCGGCCTCGCCGATGCCAAGGCTCTCGTCGAGGGCGCCCCGAAGACCGTCAAGGAAGGCGCGACCAAGGCCGAAGCCGAAGACATCAAGAAGAAGCTCGAGGCCGCAGGCGCCAAGGTCGAGATCAAGTAGTCTCCTCACTCTGGAACCACCCGGTTTTCGAGCCGGAACGATTCCTTTCACAAACGCGCGAGGTGCGAAAGCCCTCGCGCGTTTTGCTTTTGGTACGAGCACTCCCGGGCCTGCTCGGACCGCGTTACAAACGCGGACGGGCGCGGAGACGGGCGCGGCGCGCTACGCCCGCGCCTTTGAGCCTGCGCCGCGTTTCGGCTTTCCGTAGGAGACCGGGCGCTTCTTCGGTTCGATCTTTGAGAGGCCGGTGCCGGCCTTGAGTTCGCCGATCTGGTCGCGGAGGAGCGCGGCCTTTTCGTATTCGAGATTCGCGGCGGCGTGCATCATTTCCTCCTCCAGTTCGCGCAGCGTTTCGCTGAGGGAGAAATTGCCGCCGGCTTCGTTCACGACCGAGGATTCGATTTCGCGGCCTTTCAAAATCGTGTGCAGGCTTTCCTGCACGGCGCGCTGCACGCTGCGTGGGCGTGATGCCGTGCTTCTCGTTGTATTCCATCTGCCGCGCGCGGCGGTATTCGGTGATGTCGAGCAGCGCCTGCATGCTCTTCGTCACCATGTCGGCGAAGAGATAGACCTGCGCCGTTCACGTGGCGCGCGGCGCGGCCGGCGGTCTGGATGAGCGAAGTCTGCGAGCGGAGGTAGCCTTCCTTGTCGGCGTCGAGGATGCAGACGAGCGAGACCTCGGGCAGGTCGAGGCCTTCGCGGAGCAGATTGATGCCGACGAGGATGTCGAACTCCGCGGCGCGCAGCGCGCGCAGGATTTCCACGCGCTCGATCGTATCGATGTCGCTGTGCAGGTAGCGCACCTTGCAGGCCGACGTCCGAGGTAATCGCTGAGATCCTCGGCGGTGCGTTTCGTGAGCGTGGTGATGAGGACGCGCTCGCTCTTCTCGATGCGCTGGCGGCAGAGTTCGAGCGTCTCGTCGATCTGCGCCTTGAGCGGGCGGATGGTGATCTGCGGATCGAGCAGGCCGGTCGGGCGGATGATCTGCTCGACGACGAGCGGCGCGCCCGGCGTGTGGACGTCGAACTTGTCGATCGGCTCGATGGCGACCGCTCGGCCGCACGTCGGTGTTCGCGCTCACGACGAAATCAGGCACTTCAATCGCGCCGCCAAACTGCGTGCGGCTCGCGGGCAGATACTTCGTGTTGCCGACGACGCTGTTCCGGATCTCGAACTCCGCCGGCGTCGCGCTGATGTAGATCGTCTGGCCGGTCATCTCCATGAACTCGGGGAATTTCAGCGGCCGGTTGTCCAGCGCGCTCGGCAGGCGGAAGCCGTATTCGACGAGCGTCGTTTTTGCGCGACGCGTCGCCCTCATACATGCCGCCGATCTGCGGGATGGTCGCGTGGCTTTCATCGACCACGAGCAGGAAATCGCGCGGGAAAAAGTCGAGCAGCGTGTAGGGCCGCGAGCCCGGCGGGCGGCCGCTCAGATGGCGCGAGTAGTTTTCGATGCCGCTGCAAAAGCCCATCTCCTGCATCATCTCCAGATCGTATTCCGTGCGCATTCTTGATGCGCTGCGCCTCGAGCAGCTGCCCGTGCTTTTCGAAAAAGATGATGCGCTCCTCGCATCTCCTCGCGGATCGTCACCAGCGCGGTGCGCAGCTTGTCGCTGCGGCGTCACGAATTGCTTCGCCGGGATAGAGCGTCGATCATCGTGAGCTGCTCGTTCACATGCCCGGTGAGCGGATCGAAGCGCGTGATGCGATCGACCTCGTCGCCGAAGAACTCGATGCGGATCGCCTCTCGTCCTCGTTCGCCGGATGCACCTCGACCACGTCGCCGCGCACGCGGAAGTGGCCGCGCTCGAAGGCGATGTCGTTCCGCTCGTAGAGCATGTCCACGAGCTTCGCTGAGCACCATCTCGCGCGTCGATTTTCTGGCCGACTTTCAGCGTGAGCAGCATGTTCAGAGAAAATCCTCCGGCGAGCGCGAGGCCGTAGATGCACGACACGCTCGCGACCACGATCACGTCGCGCCGCGAGAGCAGCGACGAAGTCGTGGAGAGGCGCAGGCGCTCGATCTCCTCGTTGATGGACGAATCCTTCTCGATGTAGGTGTCCGTGCGCGGGATGTAGGCCTCGGGCTGGTAGTAATCGAAGTAGCTGACGAAATACTCGACCGCGTTGTCCGGGAAGAACTGCTTGAACTCCGAGTAGAGCTGCGCGGCGAGCGTCTTGTTGTGCGAGATGACGAGCGTCGGCCGTTCGATTTCGCGGATGACATTCGCCGCGGTGAACGTCTTGCCCGAGCCCGTCACGCCGAGCAGCGTCTGGTGCCGGTTGCCGGCCGAGATGGACTTCGTCAGCTTCGCGATGGCCTGCGCCTGATCGCCTTGCGGTGTGTATTTCGAGGAAAGTTGGAATGCCGGCATCCGATCACCTTCGCGCAGGCTGCGCGCCTTTCAATCCCTCATCCCGCGATAACGCCACGCGGTGTAGCCGAGCGGCGCCATCTGCTTTGTCCGCAACGGGCCGACCTGCACCGCCCAGACCGGCGGCGAGCCGGTGGTGTAAACTTGCATCCGCGAGCGATCCAGCGCGGTCCATTGTTTGAAAAGGAAGACGTGCGAGTTCGGTGCGTTGAGGATGTCGCCGGGCTGGAGCTTTTTAAAATCGGCGATGGGGTCGCACAGGCTGGTGAGCGTGCGGGTGGAGTACGCGCGCGGGAGATTCCAGCAGCGCGAGACGAAGCCGGAGCAATCAATCCCCACCGCGTGTGCGCTCACCGCCGCCTCGAGCATTCGTCGCTTTTCCGGCGTGCAGACATCGCCCGCGGCTTTCCCTTCCGCGAGGCCGGAAAGGAATGTTTCCGGCGTGTCGAAGCCGCCCCACTTGTAGGGCATGCCGGTGTTGAGCAGGCCTGGCACCCACCAGCCGCCAAACCGCTCCGCCGGCCTGTATCCCGCGTCCGGTGTATCCACGCGGATGCGTCCGGCATCGGGTCCGTGGAGCACGTTTGCCGCTGCCGGCACCCACTTGAAAGTCCGGTAAACCTCCGCCGTCGCCATCGCCTCGGCACGGCTCACCTTGCTCGGCGGAGCGGCATTTGCCGCACGCGTGACGGTGGCGAGGGCGAAAAGGAAAACTGAAACGCGGAGCATCATCTTCTTGGAATGCCGCGGACTTTCGCCAAAGAACGGCCGAATGCAACGCACTGCCGCGCCCCGCGATGAACGGGTCGAAGCTAAGGCGTGCGGCATTCACCGCTTTTCCCTTCCAGCACGGTCCCATTCCTCCCCCATGAAAATCGCAACCTTCCCCGTCCTCGCCGCCCTCTGCGCGCTGCCGGTCACCGTTCACGCCGATGAAAAATTTTCACCGGAGATGGCGGAATTCGTGAAGCGCTTCACCGGCCGCGGTGCACTGGGCGACACGGCGCCAAAGCCCACTACCGCCGACGCGCTCGCGGCGTGCAAGGTCGCGGACGGTCTTGCACTCGACATCGTGGCGAGCGAGCCGATGGTCCGGCAGCCGCTCGACATGCACTTCGACGAGCGCGGGCGGCTCTGGGTCGTGCAGTACCTGCAATACCCGTTTCCCGCGGGCCTGAAGATCGTGCGCTACGACGAATACCTGCGCGCTGTCTTCGACAAGGTGCCGCCGCCGCCGCCGAACCATTTCAAGGGCGCGGATCGCATCACGATCCTCGAGAGCAGCAAGGGCGACGGCGTTTACGACAAGGCGAAGGATTTCGTCTCCGACCTGAACATCGCGCGCAGCGTCGTCACCGGCCGCGGCGGCGTATGGATCCTGAATCCGCCCTACCTCCTTTTTTACCCGGACAAGAATCGCGACGACATTCCAGACGTGATGGAAAACGGCGCTGCCGTGCCGCGCGTGGTGCTGAGCGGCTTCGGTCTCGAGGACACGCACAGCGGCGCAAACTCGCTCGAATGGGGGCCGGACGGCTGGCTCTACGGCGCGCACGGCAGCACATGCACGGCTGATGTCCGGGGGATCAAATTTCTCGGCCAGGCGATCTGGCGCTACAATCCGCGGACGGATGAATTCGAGGTCTTCGCCGAGGGCGGCGGCAATACTTACAGCCTCGATTTCGATCGCGAGGGCCGCGTTTTTTCCGGCACGAACGGAAGCCAGCGCGGGCTGCATTATCCGCAGGGCGGCGCATTCGAGAAGAACTGGGGCAAGCACGGGCCGCTGATGAATCCCTACTCGTTCGGCTGGTTCACGCACATGGCGCACAAGGGCGAGACGCGGCGTTTTTCGCAGAGCATGGTGATCTACGAGGGCGGCGCGATCCCGTCGCTGGAGGGAAAGTTCATCGCCTCGATGGCGCTCACGAATCGCGTGCTCGGCACGGCGCTGTATCGCGACACCTCGACATTCCGCACTGAGGACGGGCCGGCGCTTTTCGAGTCGGCCAGCAATTGGTTCCGCCCCGTGGACACGAAGACGGGTCCGGATGGATCGCTGTTTTTCGCCGACTGGTCGGACAGCCGGCTCAGCCATCTCGATCCGCGTGACACTTGGGACAAGGAGTCGGGCCGCATCTGGCGCCTGCGCGCAGCGGGAGCGGGCGCAAAGCAGGAGAGTTTTGATTTTGCAAAGATGAGCGGCGACGAATTGATCGCGAAGCTCTCGCATCCGAACAAGTGGCACCGGCAGACCGCGCTCCGCGTGTTGTGGGACCGGCGCGATGCGACGCTCGTGCCGAAACTGCGCGAGATGGTGGAAAAGGAGCGCGGCCAGCTCGGGCTGGAGGCTTTCTGGGCGGTGAATGCGTGCGGTGGCTTCGACGAGGGCTACGCGCTGAAGACGCTCGGGCATTCGCATCCGATGTTGCGCTACTGGACCGCGCGCCTGCTCGGCGACGCGAAGCACGTGGGCACCGCCGCGCGTGATGCGTTCGTGCAGCTCGCGCGCTCCGAGGCGGACGTGGAAGTGCGCACGCAACTCGCGAGCACCGCGCGCCGCCTGCCCGCGGGAGATGCGGTGCCAATCATCCGCGAACTGCTCGTGCGCAGCGAGGACGCGACGGACAGGCACCAGGCGCTGCTCCTGTGGTGGGCGTTGGAGAGCAAATGCGACGCGGACCGCGAGGCGGTGATGGCGATGCTCGGCGACGAATCGCTGTGGGCCGCACCGATTTTCCAGCAGACCATCGCGACGCGGCTCGGGCAGCGTTTCACCGCGGAGCGCGGCGAGTCGGGGCTGAAGATTTGTGCGCGGCTGCTCGCGCTCGCACCGGATCCCGAGAACCGGCTGAGGCTCGCGGAAGGCATGGACGCAGGCCTGCAGGGCGGCGCGGCGGGCGCGATCCCCGCGGAATTGCGGAGCGTATTTGCGTCCCTCTGGAAGGAGGCCGGTGCCGTTCCCGCTTTGGTGAGACTCGGCGTCCGGCTCGGCGATGCGACAGCGATGGGCGTCGCGATGGAGCGCGTCCGCGACGTCAAAGGAAAAGCCGCCGAGCGCACCGCCCTGATCGCGTTGCTTGCGGAGCAGCGGGAGGAGAAGGCCGTGCCAGTCTTTCTCGAACTGTTGAAAGCCGAGAAGGCGGAACCCATGCAGCTAGCGGTGGCAAACGCGCTTCAGCGCTTCAGCGGAGAGGAAGTCGCGCGCACCTTCCTCGAACTCGCGCCGACCATGTCGGCAAAGGTCCGCTCCACCGTGTTTGCCGCGCTCGCGAGCCGGCCGCCATGGGCGCGACTGCTGCTCACGGCCGTGGACGCCGGCGGCGTGAAGAAGGAGCATCTCACAGCGGCGAACCTGCTCACGATCCAAGGCCTGCACGACTCGGCTTGCGACGCGCTTCTCGCGAAACACTGGAGCACACTGAAACAGGGCACCGCCGCGAAGGAGGCGCGCATCGCGCAGGTGCGGAAGCTCCTCGCCACCGGCAAAGGCGACGCTGAAGCAGGGCACGCGATTTTCAAGACGTCGTGCGCGGTGTGCCACACGTTCGGGCGCGAGGGCGGGAAAATCGGCCCGGACCTCACGGGTTATGAGCGCGACAATTTGGATTTCATGCTGCCGGCAATCATCGATCCGAGCCTGGCGATCCGGGAGGAGTTCACGGCATTTTCGGTCGAGACGCGTGACGGGCAGACGCTCATGGGTTTCATGGACGCGCAGACGCCGCAGTCGGTGACGATCCGCGATCTGAACGGCCAGAAGCTGGTGCTCAGCCGTGCGGATTTGAAGTCGCTGACCGCATCACCGATGTCGCTCATGCCCGAGGGCCTGCTCGACGCGCTCAGCGATCAGCAGGTGCGCGATCTCTTCAGCTACTTCACGAAAAAATAGCTGCGGTGTCAGACTCGCGGCTACGGTTTGCGCGCGACGATGAATCCGCGGCCGACGGCGGTGGACTTGTGTTCCAGCCACTCGAAATCGAGTTCGCCGAGATAGCTCCGCATTTCGCCGATGGAGTAGCATTTTCCCTCGGTGATGTTCATCAGCAGCGCGGAGTACTCGGCGATGTGCAGCGGGCCGGTCTTCTCGGCGTTGATGAATGCGTCGTGAATGACGACGAGGCCGCCGGAGGGCAGCGTGTCGCGCGATTTCGCGAGCAGCTTGCGCACGTCCGGCTCGTCCCAGTCGTGGAGGACGTTCGACCACAGATGCACGTCGAAGCCCGTCGGCAGCGGCGCGGCGAAGATGTCGCCAGTGATGACATTCACACGCTCCGAGCAGCCCTGCTTCGCGATGCACTCGGTGGCGATGCGATCCACTGGCGCCCGTTCGAGCACCGTCGCGCGGAGGTGGGGATTCTTCGCGGCGAGCGCGCAGGCGTAGATGCCGCTGCCGCCGGCGAGATCGAGCAGCGCATGGTGCTGCGAGAGGTCGAGGAGCTTCGCCATCGCGGGCCCGAGCAGCACGCCGCGGCAGTCCATCGCGGCGGTGAAGTGCGCGGCGAAATCGGGCCGCTGCATCGCCTGCGCCCAGGCCTGCGGGTCGAAGCTGCCGAAGTTCGCGGGCTTGCCGGTCTTGAGAACCTTCAGCATGTCGAGCGTCGGCTGGCGGTCCTTCGTCGAGGCGAAGTACGGCGCGAGATTCCAGCGCGAGCTTGCGGTGAGGTGCTCGCGGCCGCGCAGCGTGAGGAGAAATACGCCGCCGCTCTGCGTCACGAGATCCTGTGCGCGGAAGAGCGTGAGCATCACGTCCGCAGGCCGGGTGTGGATCTCAAAATGCGCGCAGATCGCCCCGAGCGTGCTCGGATGGTCGGCGAGCCACGTGAAGAAATCGAGGTGCGCGATGCCGACGGTGAGGAGATCGACCGCGCTGATGCCGTCGCGGTACCGGTAGAGCGAAAGAGGATCGGCGAGGGGTTCTTCGAGCAGGTGGTTCATAAAGAGTGGGGAGGTTGAATCCGCAGATTGCGCAGATTCCCGCGGATGAAGCCGAGCGGTTCTCTTCAAATCTGCGCTCATCTGCGCAATCTGCGGATTGTTCTTACACGAGGCGGAAGCGCGCGAGGTCCTGCGTGTCCACGATGCCGACGGGACGGTTGGCGGCGTCCACGACCACGAGATCGTCGATGCGGTGGTGTTCGAGGATGTGGAGGACTTCGAACGCGAGGGCCCCCGCGCGGATGGTGATTGGCTTCCGTGTGAGGAAGGGCGTGACAGCGAGCTCGAGGAGGTTGGGGTTCTTTTCCAGGTGCCTGGCAAAGTCGCCCTGGGTGAAAATCCCGGCGAGCGTGCCGCCGTCATCCACGGCCACGGCGCATCCGGCGCGCCGGCGCGCCATCTCGAAGAGGACCTCGCGCACGACGGTGGCGGGCATGATGCGCGCCATCTGGTCCGGGCTGCGCATGATTTGATCGACGGTGAGGAGAAGGGTGCGGCCGAGTTTGCCGTTCGGGTGAAATTTCGCGAAGTCCTCGCGCGTGAAGCCGCGGGCTTCCAGCAATGTCATCGCGAGCGCATCGCCGAGGACCAGCATCGCGGTGGTGCTCGATGTCGGTGCGAGTTCGAGCGGGCAGGCTTCGCGCTCCACGGATGCGTCGAGGTGGATGTGCGCGTTCTTTGCGAGGAATGAGTCGCGCTTTCCGGTGATGGCGATGATGCGCACATCGAGCCGCGCCAGCGCCGGGAAGATGTTCACAAGTTCGTCGGTCTCGCCGCTGTTGCTGAGGATGAGGACGACGTCGCCGTCGCACACGATGCCGAGGTCGCCGTGCAGCGCGTTGAGGGCGTTCAGCATCACCGCCGGCGTACCGGTGCTGGTGAGCGTCGCCGAGATCTTCTCGCCGATGTGTCCGGACTTTCCCACGCCGACGAGGACGACCTTGGCGCGCCTGCCGGTGGCGTCGCGGATGGTCTCGATGGCCTGCACGAACGATTCGTCGAGGCGCTCGCCGACGCGCCGGACCTCGGCGAGTTCGAGTTCGAACACACGGCGCGCGCGGGCGAGGTGTTCGGATGAGGAAGGCGAGGACATGGCGGGAGTTTTCCCGGGCGGGGGGCGCGTGACGAGTGAAATTGGCCGCGTGGGGCGTGGCCCGAGCGGAGGATGCGTGGGCGCTTTCGGCGAAAGCGCCCTACCTGGCGCTTTTCAAAGTGCCGCCGGGTGCTACGGTCGCGCCATGAAGCTTCCCCGTTTCCTGCCCGTACTCATCTGGCTCTGTCTTCCGGTGGCGGGATTGCGCGCGGAAGACGCGGCGCCTGCGGGGGACAAGGATTCGCCCTACGAGCAGATCAAGACGCTCACGCGCGCGATGGAATTGATCCGGCAGGACTACGTGGACGGGAAAAAGATCGGCTACGAGCAGCTCATGCGCGCGGCGCTGAAGGGGATGCTCCAGAGCCTCGATCCGCATTCGCAATTCATGGAGCCGGCGAATTTCGAGGACATGAAGGAGGACACGGAGAGCCGTTTCGGCGGGCTCGGCGTGCATGTGACGGAGCGGAATGGCGACCTCATCGTCGTGTCGCCGATGGAGGATTCGCCGGGCTTTCGCGCCGGGCTGCTGCCGGGGGACAAGATCATCAAGATCGACGGCCAGAGCGCCGAGCGGCTGGATCTCAACGGCGCGATCGAAAAACTCCGCGGCGCGCCGGGGACGAAGGTGACGCTGACGATTCTCCGGCCCGGCACGAAGGAGATCAAAGATTTCGAGATGGTGCGCGAGACGATCAAGGTCTGGAGCGTGAAGGACGCGAAGCTGCTCCCGCAGGAGATGACCGGGCAGATGAAGATCGGCTACGCGCGCATCACGCAATTCAACGCGCCGACCGCGGAGGAACTGGCGAAGAAGCTCGATGAACTGGAGAAGAAGGGCATGCAGGCGCTGGTGCTCGATTTGCGATTCAATCCCGGCGGCTTGCTCAGTTCGGCGGTGGATGTCGCGGGCATGTTTCTCCCGCCGGCGACGGTCGTCGCGACGACCGAGGGTCGCGTCGCCTTCGCAGTCGCGAAAATACACCGCGAACCCCGCGTTGCGCCGGCGTGCGAATTATCCGGTGGCCGTGCTCATCAACAACGGCAGCGCGAGCGGCAGCGAGATCGTCGCGGGCGCGCTCAAGGACACGAACCGCGCGATTCTCGTGGGCGAGACGACCTTTGGAAAAGGCAGCGTGCAGAGCATCATGCAGCTGCCCGATGGTTCCGCGCTGCGGCTGACGACGGCGAAGTATTACACGCCGGGTCACCAGGTGATCCACGAGCACGGTGTCGCGCCGACGATCCTCGCGCCGATGTCGCTCGAACAGGAAAGGGCGCTCATTATCCAGCGCCGCGAGGATCTTCCGGATGAACAGCGGAAGAAGGACCTCGCGAATTTCCGCGACACGCAGCTCGACCGCGCGGTGGATGCGCTCAAGGGCGTGCTCGTGTACGCACAGCGCGCGGGGGGCAAGTAGGCGCAGTGACGGTCCTCGCCATCGAGACCTCCTGCGACGAGACGGCGGCGGCGGTGCTGCGCGATGGCGCGCTGCTGTCGAGCGAAGTGTCGTCGCAGATCGCGCTGCATGCGCTCACTGGCGGCGTGGTGCCGGAGGTGGCGTCGCGCAATCATCTGCGGATGCTGCGTCCGGTGATGGATGCCGCGCTGCAAAATGCCGGTGTCCCGCTCGAAGGGGTCGAGATTTTCGCCGCGACGCGCGGGCCGGGGCTGGCGACGTCGCTGATGATCGGGCTCTCCGCGGCGAAGGGGCTGGCGCTCGGTTTCCGGCGGCCGTTCGTGGCGGTGAATCACATCGAGGCGCACCTGCTCTCGCCGTTTTTCGGTCATGGCGGCGTGCGTCCGGCCATCGGGCTCGTGGTCAGCGGCGGGCACACGTTGCTCGTGGAGATTGAGGCGGTCGGACGATACCGGCTGCTCGGGAAGACGCAGGACGACGCGGCGGGCGAGGCGTTTGACAAGGTGGGCAAGCTGCTCGGCCTGCCGTATCCCGGCGGGCCGAACGTGAACCGGCTCGCGTGCGAGGGCGATCCGACGCGCTTTGATTTTCCGCGCTCGATGCTGTCGTCCGGGGATTTTGCATTCAGCTTCAGCGGGCTGAAGACGAGCGTGCGCTATCTGCTTCAGAAAATGGACGAGCATCGCCGGTCGCCGATGTGTGCGCGTCGTTCCAGGAGGCGGTCGTGGACGTGCTCGTGGAAAAGACGGTGCGCGCCGCGATCGAGACGCGGCGGAAGACGATCGCGGTGAGCGGCGGGGTGAGCTGCAATTCCCGGCTGCGCGAGAAGCTTGCGGCGGCGTGTTCGGCGCGCGGCATCGAACTGCTGCTCGCCGAGCCTTCGCTCTGCACGGACAACGCGGCGATGATCGCCTACGTCGCCGCGCTCAGGACGGAGGCCGGGCAGTCGAGCGATCTGAGCGAGGACATCGATCCGAATCTCCAGCTCGACGCGCGCGCGTAGGCGCGCCCGGGCGCGTGCCTCAGTACTCGCGGGCGAGCAGGTAGTCGGCGAGGGCGCGGAGCGTGTCGGCCTTTTTGCCGAATGGCTTCAGTGCCGCGTGCGCGGTGCGCGTGAGGCGGTGTGCCTCGGCGCGGCTTTTTTCGAGGCCGAAGACGGCGGGGTAGGTGGCCTTTTGCGCGGCGACATCCTTGCCGGCGCTCTTGCCGAGTTTCTCGGTCGGCTGCGTCACGTCGAGAATGTCGTCGATGACCTGGAAGGCGAGGCCGACGCTCTGGCCGAATGTCGTGAGCGCCTTGAGCTGCGCGGGCGTGGCGTTCGCGCTCATCGCGCCGAGGCGGATGCTCGCGGTGAGCAGCGCGGCGGTCTTGCAGCGGTGGATGTATTTCAGATCCTCGCCGCCGAGCTTGCGGCCCTCGCCTTCGAGGTCGGCGACCTGTCCGCCGACGAGCCAGCGGCTGCCGGATGCGACTGCGAGGTCGGCGATTTGCGCCGCGATGGGATGGCGTTTCGAAGGTTTTGATTTTGCGAGAATCTCGAACGCCACGGTGAGCAGCGCGTCGCCGGCGAGGACGGCGATGCCGTCGCCGAAGACCTTGTGATTCGTCGGGCGGCCGCGGCGGAGGTCGTCGTCGTCCATGCACGGGAGATCGTCGTGGATGAGCGAGTAGGTGTGGATGCACTCGACGGCGCATGCGGCGGGGAGCGCGTCCGCGACTTTCCCGCCGCACGCCTCGGCGGCGGCGAGCGTGAGCACGGGGCGCAGGCGTTTGCCGCCGGCGAAGATCGAGTAGCGCATCGCCTTGTGGATGGTGTGCGGCTTCACGGTCTCGGCGGGAAGGTGGCGATCGAGTGCGCGATCGACGATCTTGATGCGGGTGGTGAGGTAACTCGGCAAATCCATCGGCGGAGTAAGCAACATTCCGCGGCGGATGTTCAGCAACAAAATGTCATCGAACTCGAAAGAAGCCGCCGCGATGGGAACGCGAAGGAGCGAAGACTCGGGGGCGGTGACGGGGTTTCGCTCCGCTCCGTGAGGCAGCGCTTCCGCGTCTCACCGTGAGACGTGCTTATTCCGCGAAGCGCTGCGCGACGGGCATGCGGCGGCCGACGCCGAAGGCCTTGCTCGTGACCTTGAGGCCGGGGACGGACTGGGCGCGCTTGTATTCGTTTTGCGCGACACGCTTCACGACCCAGCGGACGGTCTGCTCGTCGAAGCCGCGAGCGACGATTTCCTCCGTGCCGAGGTGATCCTCGATGAGCAGTTCGAGGATCGGGTCGAGGATTTCGTAGGGCGGAAGGGTGTCCTGGTCGCGCTGGTTCGGGCGCAGTTCGGCGCTGGGCGGTTTCTCGATCGTGGCGGCAGGGATGATTTCGCGGTCGCGGTTCAGCCAGCGGGCGAGGCGGTAGATCATCATTTTCGGGACGTCGCTGATGACCGCGAGGCCGCCGCACATGTCGCCGTAGAGGGTGCAGTAGCCGACGGCGAGTTCGCTCTTGTTGCCGGTCGTGAGGAGGATGTGGCCGAACTTGTTGCTGAGCGCCATGAGCGTCATGCCGCGCAGGCGGGGCTGCATGTTTTCCTCGGTCACGTCCTCGGGTTTGCCGTCGAAAAACGGCGTCATCTGCTCCTTGAAGGCGGCGAAGGATTTCTCGATCGGGATGGTCAGGCAGCGGATGCCGAGGGCCGTGGCGAGCCGGAGCGAGTCGGACACGCTGCCTTCGCTGGAGTAGCGCGTGGGCATGGTGACGCCGAGGACGTTTTCCGGCCCGAGCGCGTGTGCGGCGATGACGGCGGTGATGGCGCTGTCGATGCCGCCGCTGAGGCCGAGGACGGCGCTCTTGAATCCGCACTTGGCGAGATAGTCGCGGGTGCCGAGGACGAGGGCGTCGAAGAGCTCCTCCTCCTCACATTGGAAATGCGGGGTGCGGAGGGCGGAGTGCGGGGTGAGGAATTCGACGACCGCATTTTCCGTCCGGAACGATGCGAGCTGGGCGAGGCAGTCGCCGGTATCGCTGACGGCGAAGGAATTGCCGTCGAAGATCAACTGGTCGTTGCCGCCGACGGCATTGCAGTACGCGATGGGGATGCGGTGCGTGCGTGCGCGGGCGCCGAGCATGTCGAAACGCCGGCGCGGCTTGCCGACCTCGAACGGTGATGCGCTGAGATTGAGGATGAGCTTTGCGCCCTGCGCAACGAGGGCGGCGAGGGGGTCGCAGTCGTAGAGTTCGCGCGGGAGGTAGTCGCGGCTCCAGATGTCCTCGCAGATGGTGACGCCGCAGGCGACCCCCGCGATCTGGACGGGCTCGTGGGTTTCCGCAGGCTGAAAATAGCGCGCTTCGTCGAAGACGTCGTAGGTCGGCAGGAGCGACTTGAAGACGCCGCGAATCGGTTCGCCCCGCTGGAGGATCGCGGCTGCATTGCGAAATGGACGCCCGCGCCCGGTGTTCACATCGACATGGCCGACGAGCAGCGGGACTTCGCCGACGCTGGCGTGGAGCGCTTCGAGCGCGGCGAGGTTG
The DNA here is from genome assembly GCA_963769025.1 of uncultured Verrucomicrobiae bacterium. Taxonomy (GTDB): domain Bacteria; phylum Verrucomicrobiota; class Verrucomicrobiia; order Chthoniobacterales; family Chthoniobacteraceae; genus SXWH01. Next base: position 209,231 of record CAVYKI010000010.1, on the reverse strand, counting down.
TCGGGGACGAAGCGGCTTTTGAAGAGGAGGTCGAGCGGGGGATAGCCGGGCAGGGCGAGCTCGGGGGTGAGGACCACCTGCGCGCCGGCTTTCACGAGCGACGTGTAGGCCGCAAGGATTTGCGCGCTGTTGCCGGCGAAGTCGCCGACCGTGGGATTGATTTGGGCGAAGCCGACCCTCATGGACGGCGCGGACTCTAAGTCAGAACGGCGCGCGATGGCTACCGCGAGTTTGCGTGCGTTCTGGCGTCAGTGTCCCTTGCGCACGGGATGCACCACCTGGCGGCTGTCGCTGTAGAGTTCCTTCGTGGCGGCCGCGCCGTTGATGTCCTCATTGGCCTGCCAGATCATGTGCTTGTAAAACTGGATCAAGCCAGCAGCGCAGAATCCCCAAAACATGGTGAGGAGGACTTTTTGGAAGAAGGAATTCCGGATCATGCCTGTCTTCCAAAGCAGATCGCCGGCCAAGGGCGGTTCGGAGTTGAAAGTCGAGGGGCTGAGAGGCTGCTGGCGCCGAACTTTGCAGCCTCACCAAAATCCCCACTGGCCCGGTCCGCAGGATGTAGAACGCGAGCGCCAGATTCGTGACGGCGTGGGTGAGGACGCAGGCCGCGAGGCTGCGGGTGCGATAGGCGACGAGGTTGAAAAGCGCGCCGGTGAGCACCGCTGCCGGCCAGTCCGACGGCTGATGCTCGAGGCAGAAGGCGAAGCTGCTGATGAGGAACGAACGCCAGGTGAACGTGCCGAATGGGACGCTGGCGAAGTCTTCGCGCACGAGGTAGCGGAGCAGGAATCCGCGCCAGAAGAGTTCCTCGACGAAGGGGACGATCACGGCCATGCGGATGAGGCGGAAGGTGAGGTTGACCCAGTAGGGTCTGCCGTCGGCGCCGAAGAAATCCGGGCGGAAGCCGTCCGTGCGGGGCGGAAATCCGAACAGGGCCTGCGGCGAGATCCAGAGCCCGAGGGCGACGAGGCCGATCAGTGTCGCGAAACCAAAACCCGCCAGCGGGCGGAGTTCGATGCGGTCGCGCATTTTCCAGAGCAGCACGCGCGCACACGACGGTCTGCAAAGGGAAGATCCAATACCGCGGCTGGGAGAGCGGCCAGTAGGCATAGCCCTCGCCCAGTTTCGCCACGGCCTCCCCGAGGAAGAGGAACGCAAGAAAAACGAAGAACGGCGCGAGATAAGCTACCCGCTGGGAACGTTCACCGATCATTTTATGGCAGAAACATCCATGAGCCGCGACAAGACACAGGAACCAAATTCCGAGCAACTCCTGAAAGTGCTCGAGCTGCAACTGGCCTCCGCGAGGGAGCGCCGCCTCGCCCGCGATGCCGGGCGCGGAAAGGCGGGGACCCTCGGGATTGTCGTCATCGTGGCGGGCGCGGCGGTTGCGCTCTGGGTGCTGTCGGCGATGCTCGAGCAGATGCGCCCGCAGCACGGTGAGCGGATGGAAAGTGCGGGCGCCGCATCAAATGAGGGCGTGCGCTAAGAACAATCACAACGCGGCATAACACCTGCTTTTCTCATAACGCAAATGGCTAAGACCCTCTCATCCGCAATCGGCGTTGACCTCGGACGCTACTCCCTCAAGTCCGTCCTTCTGCAAAAGAAGGGCAGCGACCGCTACGTCATCACGCACTTCGCATCGATGCCCATCAACGATGCCACGGAACGAACCCCGGAGGCGATTGGCGCGCAGCTCAAGGCGCTCGTCAAACACATGGGCGGAAGCGCCAAGGGTTGCGCCGTCGCGGTGAGCAGCCCGGATGCGCTGGTGCGCATCATCGAGCAGCCCGAGACGCCGCCGGAGATTTTGCGCGACGCGCTCCGCCTGAATGGCACGGCGCTGATGAACCAGGACTGCAAGAATTTCGTCCTCGATTGCGTGGACTGCGAAAAGACCGAGCCGGGCGCGGCGAAGGAACAGTCGGCATCGGCTTCCGTTCCGCAACGGCGCTACCTGGTCGCGGGACTGCCCCGCGCCGAGATCACGCAGCTCTCGCAGGTCTTCGAGGCCGGCGGGCTGAACAACGTCGCGGCCGTGCAACTCGCACCGGTCACGGTCTTCAACTCCTTCGAGTTTGCGCAGAAGGAAGTCTTCGACAACCAGGCGTTCTTCCTCATCGATTTCGGCCATCTGTCCTCGACGATGATGATCGGCGCGCGTCGCGAACTGGCGCTCATCCGCTCCGTGGATTTCGGCGGCAAGTCGCTGGTCGAGGCCCTCTGCGGCCTGAGCGGCGAGAGTCCCGAGACGGTCCTTTCCGCGCTGGCCGCGGAAGACGAGGTGATGGTCGAATACGCCCGCATGGCGCTCATGGCGCTGACCCGCGAAATCGGCAGCTCCATCGGCTTCTACGAAGGGCGCCGCGAGGAGGCGATTTCCCAGATCTGGGTCTCCGGCGGCCTCGCCAGGAACGCCACGCTCCTCCGGCTGCTCGGCGAGGAGCTCCGCATGCCGTGCCAGCCGTGGTTCGCGGTCGAGCGCTGCGAAGTCAATGTTTCCTCAACCAAACGCGCGCAGCTTGCGGAGGAGATGCTGGATTACAGCATCGCCTGCGGAGCCGCCGCCCAACTCCTGAACGCCTAAACGACCATGGCCCTACGCATCAACCTCTACCACGAAGTCCTCCGCGCAAAGCGGCAGGAGCAATACGATCCGCTCAAGCTCTCGCTGCTCGGCCTGATCGTCGTCGCCGTCGGCATGGCCGGCTACTACTTCCTCCAGTTGAAACGGACGAGCGACGCCCGATCGGCCTTCAACACGCAGAACGCCGAATTTGAGCGGCTCGATCCGCAGGCGAAGGCCGCGGAGAAGAAGGAGGCGGAACTGAACAAGGAGATCGACCTGGGCGACAAGCTCGCCAAGCGAATGGAACGCCGCATCTACTGGGCGCCCCTGTTTGAAAGCGTCCTCGGCGCAGTGCCTCCGAATGTGCAGCTCACGAAGCTCACCTGCGACACAGGCCGCGAGAAGTCTGGAAACTGCCAGATGAACATCGAGGGAATCGCCGCCGACCAGGAACCGCGTGCGGTGGCCGAGGATCTGCGCAGGGCGGTCGCGGAGCGGGTCGGCACCCGGTATCCGAACGCCACGGCGACATTCCGCAACCTCGACGACAGCTCGGAGAGCCTGACGGTCAACGGCAAGCGCGTCGCAGCGGTGGTCTTCACCATCAACGTCACCTTCAAGCCGGAAGCCGAGCCCGTCGCGGCTCCGGTCCCGCAGAAGCGCCTCGCCAAACACTAGCCAATCACTTCATGAAACTCACCAAGGATCAGATTCAAAAAATCGTGCTCGGAGGAATGCTCTTCTGCGGCGTCATCTACTCGTATTTCGAGTTTCTCCTCGGGCCGCTCAGCGCGGGCCGGGAGAAGGCAATCAAGGACACCGATGCGCTCGGGCCGAAGATCACCGCAGCGCGGACGCAGATTGCGAAGACCAAGGCCATCGAAGCCAAGGCGCCCGCGTCCCAGAAGGTGCTCGAGCAGGTGAAGGCGATGATCCCCGAGGGCGCGCCAATCGCCTGGGTGCCCACGAAGCTTGCGGATTTCTTCAAGCGCGAGGGCGTGGACAGGGCGTCCGCCCGCATGACCGGCGAACTCTCGGAAAAGGAACTCACGGGCTTTGGCAGGTGCGCGTGGGCTGTCGAGATTCCCCGCGTCGAGTTCATCACCTTTGCCGCGGCCCTCGCGGCCCTCGAGAACGGCGAGCCGCTCATCGAAGTCCAGACCCTGGAGATCGAGGCGGGCCGGGAAGACGTCCAGTTCCAGCGCGTGTCCCTCACCCTGCAAAACATTGTCCATCTATGAAACCAGCCCCGCTCATTCTCACCATCGCTCTCGCAGCCGCCGTCCTCACCGTCACTGCGCAGGCCGAGTCGTCCGACGCGACGAAGGGCTACGAGTTGAAGAACCGCTCCTCGTTCACGGTCGATACGGAATCGAGGATCCCATTCTGGCCGATCGGCTTTGAACGCCCGAAGATCAAGGCGGACGGCACCGTTGCCACCCCCGCGCTTGCGGCGCCGAAAATCCTGCTCGAGCCCGGCAACTTCAGCGTCACGAGCATCCTCTCCGGCAATCCCGCGCTGGCCACCATCAACGGCCGGTCATTCGAGGAAGGGGAACTCCTTCCCGTCGTCTACGGCACCGAGCGCCTCCGCGTCGTGCTGCGCTCCATCCGCGACGGCGGCGTCACCCTCGACTACGAGGGACACCAGATCTTCGTCCCGATGAAGCGCCCCGAGCTCGGCGCCAAGCGTTCCGAGCAAAAGGCCGAGCCGGTCGAGTTCATGATCAAGGTCGGACCCGCTGCGAAGTAGGGCCGCCGGCCAGGCGCCGCGCAGCTTTGCAAAAATGGCGCGCGTGGTGTCTGGTCACGCGATGCAGCCACTCCTCACCACCGCCTACGACGCCGCCATCGCGGCGACCCGCGCGATCTACGCGGACCTCGCCCGGCAGCCCGTCGAGCGTTCGTGCGTGCGGAGCACCGAGTGCTGCCAGTTCAAGCTGACCGGGAGGACTCCCATGCTCACCGCCGGCGAGGCGCTGGTCGTCGCCTCCGCACTCCGGCGCACCGGGCGGCGCGAACTCCCGGAAACCGCCGACCCCGCGACCGGCCGCTGCCCGCTGCTCGATCGCGCTGGCAAATGTCTGGTCTATGACGCGCGTCCCTTCGGATGCCGCACCCATTTTTGCTCCGCCGCCGGCGGCCCCTATTCCCGCAATGAAGTGCGGGACCTCGTGCGGAGGCTGGAGGAAATCGACGCCTCCATCGGCGGCGACGGCCCCCACGCCCTGCCGATGGCCGTCGAGTCCGCCTTGGAAAAATCCCGCCAGCCGCGACGCCGCGGCTGAGCTTTTCCCGTCCGCCCATTTCATCCGTCCACGCGCCGCTCCCGGTCAGGCCTTGCGGCCGAACTTTTTCTCCAGCTCCGCGTAGCTCATCTGGATCATCGTCGGGCGGCCATGCGGGCAGCAGTAGGGGAGTTCGCAGGCGAGGAGATCCTGCACGAGGCGGAGGCATTCGGGTTCGCGGAGGATGTCGTTGGCCTTCACGGCGTGGCGGCAGACGGTCTTGGCGATCATGTCTTCGCCGAGCCGGAGCTTGCGAGGTCTGCTGCGAGGTCTCGCGGAGTTCGTCGATGATGTTGCGGAGGAGCTGCGACGGCTCGGAGGCGCTGAGGAATTGCGGCAGCGCGTCGATTTTGAACGTGCCCGGGCCGAAGGGCTCAAGGCCGATGCCGGTGCGGGAGAGGGCGTCGAGGTTGTCCCGCAGCCAGTCGGCGTCCTTCGGCGCGACCTGCAGGGTGATGGGGAGGAGGAGGCGCTGCGCGGGGACGCCCTGGCCTTCCATGCGGCGGAGCATTTCCTCGAAAAGGATGCGCTCGTGCGCGGCGTGCTGATCGACGAGCACGAGACCGCCGGCATTTTCCATGAGGATGTAGAGTCGCCCGAGGATGCCGATGAATTTGAAATCCTGCGCCGGCCGGGGGTGCGCCGCTGCGAGGTCGGGCGCGGCCTGCGGTTGCTCCGGGGAAAATGCGGGCGCCGCCTGCGCGAAGGGCGCGGGGGCGAAAGTCGGCACCGGAGCGGCGTCGGGAGCGGCGGGGATTTGCTGCGCGGCATTTTCCGAAGGCGCGGCGGCGGGAGAGGGGATTTGCGACCAGTCGCGGCGCAGCGTGAATTGCTCCGAGGGCGGGATCAGCGGGAGCGTTTCATCCGGCGTGAAGGGCGCGGCTGCGGGCGCGGTGAAGGTGCGGCTCCACGATGCGCGATCGCTTTCCAGCACGCGGCGGGTGATCTCGACGATGACTTCGCGGATGAGCGCCGGGTCGCGGAAGCGCACTTCGCGTTTCGCGGGATGGACGTTCACGTCCACGGCGGCGGGGTCCATCTCGATCGAGAGGAAGGTGACGGGGTGCTGCCCTTTCATCAGCGCCGTGTGGTAGCCCTCGCGGAGCGCGAACGAGATCGTCGGGTTCTCGATGGGCCTGCCATTCAGAAAGACGATCTGCTGCTGGCGCGAGGAGCGGCTCACCCCGGCGCGGCCGAGCAGTCCGGAGACGCGCACGCCGGCGATTTCGGCGTCGGGCACGTCGAGCAATTCCGCGACGAGCGTCGCGCCGAAAAGATCGCGCAGCCGTTCGCGGAGCGTCTGCCCCGGCGGGAGCTGATGCACGAGGCGGTCGTCATGCAGAAAAACGAATCCCACGTGCGGATGGCCGATCGCCTGGAGCTGGAGCACGTGCTCGACGTGGCTGGCCTCGGTGTTCTCCGTGCGGAGAAATTTCCGGCGCGCGGGGAGATTGTAGAAAAGCGAGCGGGCCTCGATCTGCGTGCCCTCGGGTTCGCCGCAATCGCGGACGGTCTCCATGCGGCCGCCATTCACGAGCACCTCGGTCCCGGCGAGCGCGCCGTGCTCGCGCGTGGTGAGGCGGAAGCGCGAGACGCTCGCGATGCTCGGCAGCGCTTCGCCGCGGAAGCCGAGCGTGTGGATGGCCATGAGGTCCGCGCCCGTGCGGATTTTGCTCGTGGCGTGGCGCTCGAGGCAGAGCAGCGCGTCGTCGCGATCCATGCCGCAGCCGTTGTCGATCACGCGGATGGAGGAGTTCCCGCCGCGGCGGATGAGCACCTCGATGCGCGTGGCTCCGGCATCGAGCGAATTTTCCACCAGCTCCTTCACCACGCTCGCCGGACGCTCGACCACCTCGCCCGCGGCCACCTGCGAAGCCACATCCTCGGGCAGCAGGGCGATTCGGCTCATTTGACTTGGTTGGCGGCGGTCATTACGTTGGCCGGCGATGCTCACGCTCACTGATTCAGCCGTCAAACATCTTCAGGATTTGCTCGCCGAAAAAGGCGAACCCGGGAAGGCCCTGCGCATCTACGTCGAGAAAGGCGGCTGTGCGGGCATGAGCTACGAGATGAAGCTGGATGATCCGGGCGCCGGGGATTTTGCGGAGGGACGAGACGGCGTGCAGGTGGTGGTGGACCCGGCGAGCCTGCCGTACGTGAGCGGCTCGACGATCGACTACACCGACGATCTCGCGGGCGCGGGATTCCGCATCCTGAACCCGCGCGCGGTGCGTTCGTGCGGCTGCGGCACGTCCTTTGAACCCGCGCCGGAAACCCCCGCGGAGGCGCAGTAAGCCGTCAGGCGCATGGTGGATTTGCTCGAGGACGAGAAGCCGGTGCGTCGCGGCACGGGGAACGGATTTTTCATCTGGTCCGTCGTGCTGCTGGTGATGACCGGCGCGTGCTTCGCGAGCTGGATCGGCAGCTTCTACGTGGTCGGGCATCCGGAGAATCCGAAGTGCTATCGCATCCTGAAAAAGTTCAAGCGCGTCGAGCCGCCGAAGCGATTCGCGGTCACCGACGCGCCGAAAGGGGAATTCCTGACTGCGCCGAAGCTGCTCGATCGCTTCGGCAAGCTCGGGCAGTTGGAACTCGATCGCGAAAACGCGCTGCTGCTCCGCAATTACCTGATGAACTTCCGCGAATCGGGCCGGCGCGTTCCGTATGTCGCCGGGCGCTTCCAAGTGGTGCAGAGCTACGCGCTCGGGCGGAAGGATAGCTTCCCGAGCGGGGCGGTGGCGGTGGCGCAGTCGGAGCTGCTGCCCCAGGTGCTCGTGGAGTTCGTCTTTCCGGCTGCGCCGAAAAATGTGGAGACGATCCGCGAGACCGTGGCGACTGGCGCGGACATCACGTTGCAACGCGCGCATGATTTGTGGGCGCTGCTGCATGTGGAGCGCCACGCGGACGGGCGGATGCAGTTCACCGTCGTGCCGCTGCCGTACAGCGGCTGGCAGCTGAAGGGCGGGACCGGCAGTTTTTCGCTCCGATCGCCGGAGGAGTTGCTGCGCGACCACGGGTTCGATCTCAATCTCGGCGCCGGACTGCCGATTGTCCGGGACCCGCGCCTTACGACCGCGCTTGCGGAGTTCAAGGAATTCCGCCGCAAGGCGCTCGCCCGCGCCGGCGATGATCAGGCGGCGCTAGCCGGTCCGGAATTGGTGCGCTATGAGCCGCCGCCGGCCGAGCCGTCGGACGGGGACGAGCCGAAACCCGGCGAGGCCGGCTCTTCCAAACCGGCACCGGCCACGAATGCAAGGCGCGCGCAGATCGCGCGTCCGCAGCCGACACCTGCGCCGGCGGTGCCGCTGCCTCCGCGTCCCATCGTGAAGAGCAGGCCGATCATCGGCGCGCTGCCGGTTCCCGCGGCCCCGCCTGTTCCGCCTCCCGCGCCGCCGGCTCCGGCGCCCACTGCGGCGCGAGCGGCGCGGGTGCTCTCGACTGCCGAGGCCAGCGGCCTGGTGGATCGCTTTACGACGGGAGAACCGGCGGTGCTCAGCGGCGATTTTGTCGTCACGGGCGTGCTTGGCAGGCGTGTGGCGCTGCGGACGCAGGAATCGCTGCGCGATCGGGATGCCGATCCGACGCAGCCCGGCAACAGTGCGGCGCTCATCGTCGTCGAGTATCCGGAGGGCGCCGCGATTCCGGCGAAAAACGCCACGTTTACGCGCGAAGGCGGGCGCGGGTTTGTCATCCGCGATGTGATCCGGGGCCGCAACGGCCAGATCACGATCGTCACGAACGAGCGGGCCGGCAACTGAGCCCGCCGCCTATTCGCGGCTTTTGCGGTAGGTCTTCACGAGCCAGTCGCTCAGGAAACGATCCGGATCGACGAGCGCGTCCGCGGTGATGAGAAACCTCTCCCCCGGGGCGCTGGTCCGTGCGAGCCGCAGGCCGAATTCGTAGTCCTTGAAAAGGCGCTCGCAGAGATCGCGCATGTGGCCATTTTCCGCTTCCGCGCGCTCGACGAGCTGCGCGATGGCGTCCTCGGAAAACTCGACCGCGAAACCGACGTGCTCGGAGATGCGCTGCGCAAATTCCCGGGCGACGGCCGCGAGCGCCTCGGCCTTTTCGCGGTGTCCTTCGCTGAGCAGGCGCTGGAGCGTCTGGCGCGGGTTTGCGATCAGTTCCGGCGTGACGTTGAAACGCGCGATGCCGCTCCCCGGCAGCTCGAATTTGAAATCCCGCAGGATGCGTTCGCACACCGTCAGGAGTCCGCGGGCGCCGGTCTTTTCATCCGCGGCGAGTCGCGCGATCTCGCGCAGGGCACCGTCTTCAAAAAGCACCTCGACGCCGTAGGCGCGGAACGCGCGCTCGTATTGCCGGATGATGCTGCCCTCGGAGCGCTTCATGACCTCGAAGAGATCCGTCGCGCTGAGGCTGTCGCAGCTCACCCGCACGGGCAGGCGGCCGACAAATTCGGGCTCCATGCCAAACTCGATGAGGTCGCCCGTGGAAAACATCCGGAGCAGGCCGTCGTCATCCAGCGGTGCGGCGTTGGGCGCCTTGAATCCGACCTCGCTCTTTTTCATGCGCCGTTCGGTGAGCTTCGGCAGCCGGTCAAAGGCGCCGCTCACGATGAAAAGGATGCTCTTCGTGTTGATGGTCTCGGGCGACGAGTGACCGGTGCGCTGCATTTCCATCACGGCCCGGAGCTGGCCCGCGAGGTCCGACTGGCTGCGGACGGGCACCTCGGTTTCTTCCATGAGCTTGAGCAGCGCCGTCTGAACGCCGCGCCCGCTCACGTCCCGGCCGCCGTTGCCGTGCGTCGTCGCGATCTTGTCGATTTCATCGACGTACACGATGCCGAGTTGCGCGAGCTGGACGTTGCCGTTCGCCTTTTTCACCAGCTCGCGGACGAGGTCCTCGACGTCGCCGCCGACGTAGCCGGTCTCACTGAACTTGGTCGCGTCCGCCTTCACGAACGGCACGCCGATGAGCTCCGCGATGTGTTTGACGAGATACGTTTTCCCCACGCCGGTCGGGCCGATGAGGATGACGTTCTGCTTTACGTATTCCAGTTCGCGGCCGGGAGCGGCGTTCGCTTCGCAGACGGAGCGGATGTGGTTGTAGTGGTCGCAAACGGCGATCGCCAAAACCTTCTTCGCCTCGTCCTGCCGGATCACGAAGCGGTCGAGGTGCGCCTTGATTTCCCGCGGCTGATGCCGGAAGCGGAAGATGTCCGCCGCGCCGTCCTGAGGCGGGACGGGATCGTTTCCGGTCTCGTCTGGCATCGTGTGCACAGAGACCTTTTCGCCGAAATTCGACTTCATGAATTCGGCCAGCTTTTGCCGGAGCTCCTCCGGCGTTGGCAGTTTGGGTTCGTTCATCCGGGGATCAAACATAGCAGCCGCCATGCGCGTTGCCACGCTCGCAAATCGTCTGCGGCCCGCCGACGATGCGGCGATGCTGAATATCGTCCTCGTCGAACCTGAAATCCCGCCGAACACGGGCAACGTCGGCCGGCTGTGCCTCGCCACCGGCAGCCGGCTGCATCTCGTGAAGCCGCTCGGCTTTTCGCTGGATGATCGCGCGGTGCGCCGCGCGGGGCTGGACTACTGGCGGGAGGTGGATGTGACGCTGTGGGATTCGCTGGAGGAAATTTTCGCTGCATCGCAACCTGGGCAGCGCTTCTTTTTTCTGACCACGAAGGCCACGCGCTCGTATTGGGATGCGCAGTTCCGGGATGGCGATTTCCTCGTCTTCGGCCGGGAGACGAAAGGGCTGCCCGAGTCGCTGCTCGCCGCGAGGGCGGGCGACTGTCTCACCATTCCCATGTCCGGCAGCACGCGCTCGCTGAACCTCGCGACCTCCGTTGGCATCGTGCTCTACGAGGCCGTCCGCCAGTTGTCCGTCCGCTGATTCCGGCCCCGTCAGCCTTCGCCCTGCTCTTCCATCTTCTTGAGGATTTCGGTGCGGTCCTCGACTTCATCCCACACTTCGCCGGCGACGTAGATCGGCGCCTCCTGCTGCACGGCGAGCGCGATGCAGTCGCTCGGCCGGCCGTCGAGTTCGATGATTTTCCGCGAATGCAGCTCATTTTCCGCGCTGATGATGAGGCGGGCAAAGTAGGTCTCGCTCTTCAGATCGTTGATGATGACGCGGTCCACCCTGGCGCCCAGCGCGGCGAGGAGGTGCGCCATGAGGTCGTGCGTGAGGGGGCGCTCCTTCGGGCGTCTTGTTCATGAACATCCCGATGGCCGCGCCCACGGATTCGTCCACGTAGATGACGAAGACCTTGTGTTCATTGCCCACGAAAACCGCCCGCCCGTTGTTGTACGGAAGGATGGCCCGGATCTGGACGGGGACGACCTGTTTGCTCATGCGAATCACGCTAAACGGCGGCGGAGTGAAAGACAAGGAGGGTGAAGATTCCCGTTTGCGAAAACGGGCGGGGCGGGCTACGTAAATGTCGTATGGCGGACAACCACTCCGACAATTGTTGGGACGAATACGACTGGGAGCGCTTCCTCCAGGAGCAGGAGCGTCGCACCGAAAAATACATGGGCCTGATCGAGAAGTACATGGACCACCCGGACCGTGACGCGATCATCGCCCGTGAGATGGGCTGGACACATCTGATCGACGGCGATTCCCGCGAGTGGGAGGATGAGGTCGAGTCGTCCTTTGAAGGCGAGGAATCGGAGTCGGGCGACCCAGCGGGCGAGACGGGGCAGCCCACGTTTCCCTTTGAGCGCCACCCGCTTTACCGGCAGGCCATCGCGTTTACCGCGGAGCTGGATGAGATGTTCGCAGGCGTGGAGGAATCGGTGCGCGAGCATCCCGCGGTGAGCGAACTTCACGGCCAGGCCACCCTGGCGGCGGCCAAGCTCGCGGCGGCGCTGAATGACGATGACATCGACGAACTCGGGATGAGCATCGCGTATCTCAAGCGCGGGCTCCGTGCGCTCACCAGCGCATTGGATTCCGCGGTGGCGATGAAAAAGGAAGGGCTGATCAAGACGGCGCGTTTCGAGGTGCTCCGGTCGCGGATCTTTTCGATCCGGGACGGCATTGTCACCACCATGGGCGAATACCGTTCCGAATTCCGCCGTCGCCACGGCAGGCGGTAGGTCCGGGAAACCGGGTGGAAGTGAATAGATTGAACGATTCTCCGTCAAAACTGGAAGCCGATGTCCCCGCTGAAGGGCCAAGCGACGTTGATTTGGTCGCAAGGTGCCGGGAGGGAGACACTCAGGCATTCGATCAACTTGTCACCCGCCACCGCCAACGCTGCTTTGCCATGATATACCAGATGGTCAGAAACGAAGACGACGCCTGGGACCTCGCCCAGGACGGCTTCGTGCGCGCGTGGCGCAGTCTGGCGAACTTCCGCGGGCAGTCCTCGTTCTTCACGTGGCTGTATCGCATCATGACCAACGTGACGCTCGACTGGCTGCGCAAAAAGCGGATCGCGGGCGGGCAGGAATTCGACGACACGATTGGCCTCTCCGGCATCGCGCCGGGTGCCGTTACCGCCCCGCAGGCCACCGTGGAACCCGCGACGCGGCTCGCGGATCAGGAAATCCGGGTGCGCGTGGATGCCGCCATCGCAAAGCTCAGCGACGAGCACCGCGCGGTCATCGTCATGCGCGAACTCGACGGGATGGAATATCAGGAAATCGCCGACGCCATCGGGTGCTCGATCGGCACCGTGATGTCCCGCCTGTTCTACGCCCGCCGCAAACTTCAAACCTTGCTCCGCGACGTCCATGACCAGCTCTGAACCACCACTTTCACCCGAGGAGAAATGGACGGCATACCTCGACGGGATGCTTTCCCCGGAGGACGCCGCCGCATTCGAACGCGAGCAACCCGATGCCGTCGCCGAGCGCGAATTGCACACGCGGCTCATGGGTGCCGTGCGGCTGCACTCGCCGGCGCCGAAGCTGCGCAACGCCGACTTTTTCAACGAACGCATCCTGCGCGAAATCTCCCCGACTCCCGCGGCGGCCCCGAAGCCGGCGCGCGCGCTCTGGCCGCTCTGGCGGCTCGCCTTTGCCAGCGCGACGTGCCTCGTCATTGCCGGGGCGATTTATGCGCTGTTTGTGAGCGGTCATGACGCGAAGCCGAACCGTTACGTCGCCGAGGTGGTTTCGGTGGAGGCGGGCGACGATTTGCTCGCCGCGACCGTGCTCGATGCCGATGGCCTCGCAGTCGTCTGGATCGACGGCCTCGACCAGCTCCCCGACGACTATGTGCTGCAGTAAGGCCCCATTCATTGCGCTCGCAGGCACGTTCATGGCAGCCGCCGGTGCGGTGGCGCAGCCTCCGGCGCACATGGAAGCAAAAAAGCCGCTCGGATTCACGTGGCCCGGTGGGGCCGAGGTGCGGGAAAAGGTATGGAGCGCCGTGGTCCTCGCGAGCAATGTGAGCAAGGGCGGGCGTCCTGCGGAGGTCGCGCCGGAGCTCGCTCCCTACGTCGCGAAGCTCTCCAAATTCTTCGGCTACGATCAGTTCGAGGTGCTCGGTTCCGCCACGAGGAACATGGACGGGCAGACCGAGCGATGGCTGGTGCCGACCCGGAATTTCTGGGTCTGTGCGAAGACGACACGCGAGGGCGAAAAGTACCGGCTAAAGATGGAATTCTTCCACGACAACCGCCGCATCCTCCAGACCGAGGCCATGCTCGGCCCGAAGAGCCCGCTCTTCATCCGCGGCCCGATGCATGCGCGCGGCCAGCTGATCGTCGTCTTCGAAGTGAAGCCCTGAGCGGCTAGCCGTAGCGCAGGGCCTCGATCGGGGCGATGCGGCTTGCGCTCCAGGCGGGATAGATCCCGCTGAAGACGCCGATCGCGACGGCGAAGCCGAAGCTGAGCACGACGCTGGACATCTGGATGACGGGCAGGCTCGCGCCGTCGGTGGTGAATTGGATCAGGTGCGTCATCCCCAGCGCGGCGATGAGGCCGAGGAAACCGCCGATGATCCCGATCACGGTGCTCTCGACGAGGATCTGGGTGAAGATATGCCGTGACTTTGCACCGATGGCGCGGCGCACGCCGATCTCGCGGATGCGCTCGGTGATGCTCGCGAGCATGATGTTCGTGATGCCGATTCCGCCGACGATGAGGCTGATGCCGGCGATGAGCCCGCCGGTGAGCCGGGTGTTGCGCGCGGTTTTCTCGATGCTCTCGGCGAGCTCCTGCCGCGTGTCGAAGGTGAAGTCCTCCACGCCGCGGTGATTTTGCAGCATGAGGCTGGAGACTTCGTCAATGGCGTCCTGCACGTGCTGCGCGTCCGTGGCCTGGATGGTGAGGCCGTCCACCTTCTGAATGGGTCCCTGATCGATCAGGCCCACGACATTCGCGGCCCGGTACTCATAGTAAAAGGTGTCGAAGGGGATGATCACCGTGCTGTTTTTGACGTTGTAGGGATTGTACGACTTCCCTTTGCGCATCAGGACGGGCGACTTCGTTCCCTTCAGCCGTGCGGCGCGTGCGTCCTCATTCTCGTAGTGCTGGAATAATCCGACGATCTTGAACGGCTTGCCGTTGATGAGGAGGGTCTCCCCCAAGGGCTTTGCGTTCGGCTTTTCCGGCCAGAGCTGCTCGATGATGCGCGTGCCGATGACGCAGACGGCGCGCCCTTCATCCAGATCGAGCTGGGTGATGTTCCGCCCGTATTCGACCACGTGGCGGTTGATGGGCACGTAATCGGGCCACACGCCGTAGATGTAGGCGCGGAGTCTTTCGCTTTTCCTCACGAGCGGGACAAACTGCGTGTACCAGGGCGTGACGAGGCTGACGTGCTTCGCCGAGCGCTGGATGAGCTCCGCGTCCTGGACCGTGCGGCCGGGCGAAGTGTCGGCGAGGAGCAACTGCTCCTGCGGCACTTCCTGCGCCATCACGTTGATGCGTTCGACGCCGCCCATCTGCGTCATGTACTCGCGCGAGGCTTTCGCCATCCCGTCCGTGAGCGCGAACGTGGACAGCAGACTCGCGACGCCGAGGATGACACCGAGCATCGTCAGGAAGCTCCGGAATTTGTGGGACCAGATTTCCCTGAGCCCGACCAAGATGCTGTTCCAGAAGTTCATGCGGCAGGCTCCGGGGCCGGCGGCGCGGCGTGGATGCCGCTTTGCAGAGCCACTGAGCGGTTCACGATCTTCCCGTCGCGGATTTCGATGCGGCGGGGGGCGTTCTCGGCGATTTCGTTGTCGTGCGTCACCAGCACGATGGTGCGGCCTTGCTGGCTGAGTTCGCGGAAAAGCTCGAGGATGCTCGCCCCGGTGTTGGAATCGAGGTTGCCCGTCGGCTCGTCGGCGAAGACGATTTTCGGATCGTTCACCAGCGCGCGCGCGATGGCCACGCGCTGCATCTGCCCACCGGAAAGCTGGAGGGGTGTGTTCTTTGCCCGTTCCATGAGCCCGACGCGCTCGACGGCGGCCACGGCCCTCTCACGGCGTTCCTTTTTCGAGACGCCGGAATAGATCATCGGAAGCTCGACGTTTTCGAGGACGGTGAACTTCGCGAGAAGATTGAAGGACTGGAATACGAAGCCGATCTTCGCATTGCGCATCTCCGCCAGCTTTCCGTCGGAGGCGCGCGAGACGTCCGTGCCGTCGATGATGACCTTCCCGGTGCTCGGGATGTCGAGGCAGCCGAGCAGGTGCATGAGCGTGCTCTTGCCGCTGCCGCTCGGGCCGATGATGGCCGCGTATTCGCCCTGTTCGATCGACAGCGTGATGCCGTCGAGCGCGCGAATCTCCTGGTCGCCCACCCGGTAGCGTTTGGTGACCTCGCTAAGCTCTATCAGCGCCATCTAGCCGCGCTTTTGTGCCCGATCCGGTTCGTCGAGCAGGATCTCCTCGCCCACGAGCACTCCTTGCAAAATCTGTGCGCTCTCGGTGTTCGAGACGCCGATCTTCACCGGGCGTTTTTCGGTCTTCGCGCCCTTGCGGACATAGACCACGCGGGAATTGCCGGAGCCCTTGAACACCGCCGAAATCGGCACCGACACCGCATCGCCCGCATGAGCGACAGGGATGGTCATCTGGACGGTCATGCCCGGGCGCATCCGCGCCGTGACCTGCTCGATCGCGGCGCGCACGGTGAATCCCTTGATGCCGTTCCGGATCGTCGCGACGGGCGCGATGAACATGATCTCCGCCTGCATCTCGGCGTCCCGCAGCGACTCGGCGAGCAGCTTCACGCGCTGCTTCATCTCGAGCTTCGAGACATCGACCTGGTTCACGTGCGTCTCGACGATGAGCTTCGCGAGATTCGCAATGCTCATCAGCGTCGTGCCGCTGTTCACGCTCGCCGCGGCGATGGCCACCTGCCCCTCGACCACCGGCACCGTCAGCACTGTGCCGTCCGCCGGCGCGATCACCTTGGTCTTGGAAAGCTTGTCCTCCACGAGCTGCATCTTCCGCTCGGACTTCAGGAGCGTGTTGCGCGCGATGTCGAGTTCCGAGGACAGGTTGTCGAATGCCTCATGGCTGATGAGCTTCGCATCGAAGAGATCCTTGGCCCGCTCGAAATTGCGCTCCGCCTTCGTCACCGACAGCGTCGCCCCGTCGATCTCCGTCTTCGCGGAAGCCTGCTCGCTGAGGATGTCCCGGTCGTCGATTTCCACGAGCAGGTCGCCCGCCTTCACGAGGTCGCCCGGCTCCACGTGCAGCGCCTTGATGAGCCCGCCGACCTGCGTCTTCACATCCAGCTGCGTGTCCGGCATCACGTCGCCGCTGACCTGGATGGAAAACTCGATGTCCTTCTTTTCGGCGAGCACCGTCGGCACGTCTTCGTGCGCCGGTTCGGTCGAGCTCTGGAAAAGGCCAAACCACTCCCGCGTCTTCGCGAAGTAACCTCCGCCTGCGAGGGCGATGATGATTGCGATGCTCAGGAATTTCTTCATTTCGAAATGGCTGCTTTTTTCGGAGGTGACGATGGACCGCCCGCGAGGGTGGCACGATGGCGTCTTTGTGAAGCATTCCCACCCGTTCCTTCTTAGCGAAAAAACCTGCCCGTCGCGCTGCGGGAATGGGAGGTTCGGAAGCGAATCCCGGGGCTGCGTTTCCGCCCGCCGGCGGTGTCGGGAACGGCTGCTGCTCTCCAAAGGGCATGGACATCTTTCAGCACCTCGTCGCAGCGGTCGAGCGGACCCTCTCCTCGGGCATGATCCCATGGTCGGGCCTGCTGTGGCTCGGGTTCAGCCTTTGGGCGTTGCTTCACTTTTCTCCGATCCAGAGGAGTGCCAGTGAGGCTGAACGAATCACCGGGCTTCAGCGGTCCGTCTATTCCGAGCCGCACGAGTTCGCGCCCGTCCGCGTGGAGGACTTCCGCTGGCTGGACGCGCGCCACTACAGCGCCATGCAGCGCCGGCTGGAGGCTGCCGGGTTTCGGTGCATGGGCGACTTGGAGAACATCTCCCTCTCCGCCGTTTTCCCGAACCTCCGCACGGCCAGCCGGAATTTCACCGGGGATCACGGCAAGGTGACGGCGAGCGTGTGGCAGGTGAAGCCGCGGGGATGGCTGCGCGTGCTGGCATTGCTCAGGCTGGTAAAAGGCGACATGCGCGTCGCGGAATTCGCGACCGGATTGTCCGATGGCACATTTATCGCGACCTTGGACAACCTCGGGCTCGACTCCAGCAGCGACGTGCGGGGCATCCGGCGCATGCGGCTCCCGGCCGGAACGCCGGTCGGGGAACTCCTCGGGATCCACCGCCAGCGGGTCGCGGCATTCCTCGCGGATCATCCCCGTTTGGAGCCGCTGGCGGTGCGCTCCGAGCGTGAACTCCGCGAATCATGGGCGCGCGCACACGCGCTGAAGTGCGCGGAAATTCAGCGCAGCCACGCGTCCAGCGCGGGGGAGATCGCCGACGCCATTTCCGCCGCGACGAACGCGGCGAAAATGCCGGCCACGACATCGAGCGTGTAGTGGGCGCGCAGCACGAGGACGACGAGTGACTGGCCGAGCGTGATGCCCACCGCGGCGGCCGCGAGCCACGGCGGCCCGGAGTGGGCCGCGTAGATGGCCCCGAGCACGGCGAGGCCGGTGTGGCCGGAGAAAAAGAGATCGTTGCTGACTTCGTAGGTGACGAGCAGCGACGGGAAGCCGGGATTCCGCCAGAGGTTGCCGGGCGGCGGCGGGAGCGTGCAGAAGGCCTGGCAGACCTGCCGCATGGCGAAAAGGAGGATCATGGCGAGGAACGGCGCAAACGTGGGACCGAAGATCGCAGCGCCAATCAGCGCGAGGCCGAAGAGATCGATGAAAAGGGAACTCGTGATGAGCGTGGCGTTGGCGGCGCGCGGATGTGCGGACAGGTAGCGGTGCCAGCGCGCAGTGAGATTGTGGACGGCATCGCCGATGCCATCCTTCGCGGCGGCCTTGCGGCCGATGAGCGATTGCGTCCAGAACCAGATCACGAGCGCGCCCGCGACGACGCCGACCCGGAGTCCGATGGAGGGCCAGTGGAGCGCGGCGAAAAAGAGAATCATGACATTTCGCCGGCAGGCCGCGGAATTCTCCGCCGGGATTTGCTTTCTTCGAGCAGGGTTTCGAGTCCGCGCCGCAGCTTCTCCGCGATGGGGTCATTATCCACGCTGCGATCCCGCACCGGGGCCGCCTCGATGGCTTCGCCGACGGAAATGACGGCATGGAGCGGCGGGTGCGGCCGTGCGGTGTCGGTGAGGTCTTCCTCGTAGCGCTCGACCGTCTCCAGCAGGCGCTCGGGCGATGGCGTGCCGTCGAGGTATTCCGCCGAGTAGCAGTGCAATTGCTGCGCAAGGTAGAGGTCGGCGAGCTGCCTCCAGCGGCGTGCCGTCTCCGCCTCCGCGAGGCCGCCGCGCACCATGTCGGGCAGGATGGCCGAGCGCAGGCGCTTGATGCGCGCCATGGTGTCGGGTTCGCGGTGTTCCCCGTTCCATTCCCGATCGAGCGGTTCGAATACGCGCTCCAGCAGCCGGGGCAGCCGCTCCCGCATGCGGCCGGGCTGCGGTGCGCCGAAGTATTCGGTTTCCTTGAGCGAGAGCATTCCGCGTCCGGCTTTCACGATGCGCTCGCGCAACGGCAGCGCCTCCTGCGGCGGCAATGACAGCCGCGTTTCGACATGCCGCAGCACCGGCGCGACGGTCGCCGCGAGATCGCCCTCGAAGAAATAGCGGACGAAAATCGGATGCACGACGACCTTGCCCGGCCGCGCCGAGGCCGCCCGCTGTTTCGCCGCGGAGCGGGCGATGAACGAGACGCCATCCATGAGATTCAGCAGGCGGTCGTTGTTCCGCGTGACGATGCCTTCGGGGAAAATCAGCAGCGGAAAACGCCCCTCGGCCAGCACGCGGACGGCACATTTCAGCGACTCGCGATCCGTGCCTTCCCGATAGACGCTGAAGCAGCCGATCCGTGGAAACACGAATCCCTGCACGCGGCTTTGCTCGAACAGATGCCAGCTCGTCATGACGTGAAACGGCCTGCCGACCTTGCCCGAGAACACCCCGAGCATCAGGGGGTCGCAGGGCCGGGAATGATTCGACGCCAACAGCACGCTCGACCCCGCAGCCAGCGAAGCGCGCAGCCGCTCCAATCCCGTGCACTCCCACGACGTGACGCCATAGTCTTTCCGGAGTTGCGCCGGCAACCGCCACCGGATGAGCCGCCACAGCAGCGCATTGTGGCGCGGCGGAACGAAGCGGTATGGTTTGGTGATGACGAGTTTTTGCACGGCAGGCCTTGCGAGTCTTTCCGTTCAGAAATGATAGCCCCAGCCGGTGGAGTAAATGGAAAAGGGCGATCCTCCGATGCACGAGCCCATGCCCGGTTGCCACGCGCGGCACGGAAGGGGGATTGACCGTTCGCCGCGATGCGGTCACACGGTGGATCGAGCACCCCGGTGAAATCTCGATCCCGCCAGCCCGAAACCTTTTCCCCTCCGGCCATGCGACTGCGCGACCTTTCAGGATGCTGCATCCGGCTGTGGGTCTGGATGGCGATGCTCCTGCAAGGGGTCGCGTTCACTTTTCTCCCCGCGGGCCGGGCGGGGGTGCCGGGCGGGCGTGTCGTGGCGGAAATCTCGGACGAGTTCGACACGCTGAAGCCGATCTGGGTGCCCGGCCTCCGCGGGATGCCCGAGGTGCTCACGATCCACGATGGCCTTCTGAGCGTGCGCTCGGTGGACAATGGCGACGACGCGTATCCCTCCGCGGAGGACATGCTCTGCACTTACGCGGATCAAATCGGCCGCCCTCTGGCTGCCTCCGAACGGCCGAGCATCGTCGCGCAGGTGTGGTTCCCGCCTTTCGACCAATGGCCCGCCGGGACGAATGCCGCGGGTGCCCGCGAATGGTTCGGCCTGCGCGTGACGGCCTACGACGCGGACCTCCCGTACAACAGCGGCAATTACTGGCCGGGCATCTACGTCGCGACGGACGACGAGGGGCCGTGCTTCATCGCGCGCGTGGGCGACGGTTTCTCGCCGGACTACACCATCGGGCGGATCCCGGCGGCGGGCTGGTGGACCTTGGGGATCTCGTGGAACAAGGAGGGCCGGCTGGAGTGCTACGCAGCGCCGGGCCGCGTGACGCTCACGCGGAACGATCTGCTCCACACCACGCCCGATCAGCCGACGGCGGAGGCCAACCGCTCGCTCGATCACGTCGAAGGGACTTTCATCGCGCTCCGGATGACGTATCCCGCCGACCGGGCAGTTGTCGCCCGACTGGACGCTGGACTCCGTCCGCGTCCGCGTGAAGCCGGCCGCCACCCGGGATCTCGACGGCGACGGAAATGCCGACCTCCTTTTCCAAAATGCCGCCGGCCAGATCGCCGCGTGGTACATGAACGGGAGCGGCGCCGTCATCTCGACGCTGCTGCTGTACTCCGGCGGTCTGGGTGATTGGAAAATCACCGGCGCCGCCGACATGAACAGCGACGGCAACGCCGACATCATCTTCCAGAACACCGAGGGCCAGATCGCCGCGTGGTACATGGACGGCAGCGGTGCCGTGATCTCGTCGTCGTTCATTTCCTCCAGCAATCTGGGTGATTGGAAGATCGCCGGCATCGCCGACATGAACAGCGACGGCAACGCTGACCTCCTCTTTCAGAACACCGCGGGCCAGATCGCCGTGTGGTACATGGACGGCAGCGGCACCATCAGCACGTCGGCGATGATTTCCTCGAGCGAGCTGGGCGACTGGAAGATCGCCGGCGTCGCCGACATGAACGGCGACGGCAACGCCGACATCCTCTTCCAAAACACCACAGGCCACATCGCCGTGTGGCACATGGACGGCAGCGGCGCCGTGACCTCGTCCGCGTTGCTCTCCTCCAGCGATCTCGGCGACTGGAAAATCGCCGGCATTGCCGACATGGACGATGATGGCAACGCCGATCTCCTCTTCCAAAACACCGACGGCCAGATCGCCGTATGGCACATGAATGGAAGCGGCGGCATCACTTCGGCCGCGATGATTTACGCCAGCGGCTTGGGCGACTGGCGCGTGCGCTGACGGCGGCTTGGACCGCCTGCCGCCGCATCGTCCGGCGCGCCGTAATGTATGGCTTTGAATGCCGCGGGAAGGGGATTACCTACATGCTGTTTTCGATCTCCCATGACACGCCGTATCCCTCTCATCGCCGCCCTCGTGCTCGCAGGAATCCCCGTCACCGCGCCTGCGGCTGATGGCGGGAAGCTCCGCTTCAACCGGGACATCCGGCCGATTCTTTCGGACAACTGTTTTGCCTGCCACGGCACGGACGCGAAGCACCGCAAGGCGGACCTGAGGATCGACACGGCGGAGGGTGCCCACGCGGTGATCGAGGGTGTGCAGGCCATCGCGCCGGGGGATCTGGCAAAGAGCGAGGCGTGGAAGCGCATCTCGAGCAAGGACGAGGACGAGGTGATGCCGCCGCCGGATTCGAACAAGAAACTGACCGACGCGCAGAAGGCGCTTATCAAACGCTGGATCGAGGAAGGCGGCGAGTATCAGAAGCACTGGGCATTCGAGCCGCCGGTGAAAGGCGAGCTGCCGAAGGTCGCCGTACCGGCAGTGGCGGATGGTGCGGCGCTGAATCCGATCGATGCATTCATCGGCGAGCGGCTTGCAGCGCGAAGGGCTGAAGTTTTCGCCGGAAGCCGACCGCGAGACGCTCATCCGCCGCGTGGCGTTCGCGCTCACCGGGCTGCCGCCGACCTTGAAGGAAGTGGACGCCTTCCTCGGCGACAGCTCGCCCGACGCGTACGGCAAGATGGTCGATCGCTATTTTGCCTCGCCGCGCCACGGCGAGGAAATGGCGAAGCACTGGCTCGATGTCGCGCGCTACGGCGACACGCACGGGCTGCATCTCGACAACGAGCGGCAGATGTGGGCCTATCGCGACTGGGTCGTGCGGGCGTTCAACGAGAACCTGCCGTTCGACAAGTTCACCACGTGGCAGCTCGCGGGCGATCTGCTCCCGAACGCCACGCAGGATCAGCTCATCGCCACGGGCTTCAACCGCTGCAACGTCACGACGAGCGAAGGCGGATCGATCGCCGAGGAGTATGTCTATCGCTACGCCGTCGATCGTACGAGCACGATGATCGAGACGTGGATGGGGCTCACCGGCGGATGCGCGGTCTGCCACGACCACAAGTTCGACCCGATTTCGGCGAAGGAGTTCTACTCGCTGTATTCGTTCTTCCAGTCGAATGCCGACCCGGCGATGGACGGCAACGTGCTGCTGACGAAGCCGGTCCTGCAGCTCGCGACTCCCGCGCAGGAGGCGCAGATGAAGAAGCTCGACGCGAAGATTGCGCCGCTGCGAGCGCAGATGAATGCGAAGCTGAAGGAGGTGACCTACACCGACCCGGCGACGCTGAAGCCGCTGCCGCCGGCGAAGGAGACGGAGACGGTCTGGATCGAGGACGACTTTCCAGCGGGAGCCAAGGCGCAGAGCAACGGTGGCACTCCGCCGACGCAGTGGGTGACCGCGGAGGATGGCCAGGTCTTCAGCGGCAAGCGCGCGCTGAAACGCTCCGCCGCCGGGCTCGCGCAGGACTATTACAGCGGCGGTGCCGCACCGTTCGAGGCGCCGGTGGGCGCGAAGTTTTTCCTCCAAGTCTACCTCGATCCGGCCGATCCGCCGGAGGCCGTGATGATCCAATTTCACACGGGCAAATGGGAAAACCGCGCGGTGTGGGGCAACCCCGACGTGATCCCCTACGGGCAGCTGAACACTCCGACGCGCTTTGGCGCGGGCGCGCTGCCGGAGCCCGGCAAATGGGCGCGGCTCGAGGTGGACGCCGCGGCGATTGACATCAAGCCCGGCGAAAAAATCACCGGTGTCGCGTTCACGCTTCACGGCGGCACGGCGTATTTCGATCACATGGGCGTGGTCGCGCGCGTCGCGCCGGCGAACGACCCCGCGCAGTCGTTCATCGCGTGGCAGAAGCCCGCGGCGGGCAAGGACACGCCGGGCGTTCCCGCGGAAATCAACAAGCTGCTGAAGGACGGGCCGAAGAAGCTCAAGCCCGAGCAGGAAAAGCAGCTCCGCGATTACTACCTCACCAACGTGTGCGCGGAGACGAAGGGTGCCTTTACGGCGCTCGCGAAGGAGCGCGACGCACTGCAACGGGAGCGGGACGACCTCGCGAAGAACATCCCGAGCACGTTCATCTGGAACGATCTCGAGAAGCCGCGCGAGAGCTTCGTGATGATGCGCGGCCAGTACGACAAGCCGGGCGAAAAGGTGGAGCCCGCGACGCCCGCGATTTTCCCGCCGCTGAAAAAGGCGGCGCCCGAGGGACGCGCCACGCGGCTCGACCTCGCGAACTGGCTGCTCTCGCCCGAGCACCCGCTCACCGCGCGCGTCACCGTGAACCGGCTCTGGCAGCAGTTCTTCGGCACGGGCATCGTGAAGACGAGCTTCGACTTCGGCTCGCAGGGCTCGGTGCCGAGTCATCCGGAACTGCTCGACTGGCTCGCCGTGACCTTCCGCGAGGGCGGCTGGGACACGCGGAAAATGATCCGCCTCATGCTCACGAGCGCGACTTTCCGCCAGTCGTCCGCCGCGACGCCTGCGCTCGTGCAACGGGATCCCGAGAACCGCCTCTACGCGCGCGGTCCGCGCTTCCGCCTCGACGCCGAGCAGCTTCGCGACGACGCGCTCTTCGTGAGCGGGCTGATGAATTTCGAAATGGGCGGCAAGGGCGTGAAGCCGTATCAGCCGCCGAACATCTGGGAGCCGGTCGGCTTTGGCGGTTCGAACACCCGGAACTACGTGCAGGACAAAGGCGCCGCGCTCTATCGCCGCAGCCTCTACGTCTTCCTCAAGCGCACCGCGCCGCCGCCGTTCATGACGAACTTCGACGCGCCGAACCGCGAGCAGTCCTGCGCGGTGCGCGAGCGCAGCAACACGCCGCTGCAGGCGCTGCAGCTGATGAATGACGTGCAGCACTTCGAGGCCGCGCGCGGTTTTGCCGAGCGCATCATGACCGAGGGCGGGGCGACGCCGGCGGAGCGCATCACGTTCGCCTACCGCGTCGCGCTTTCGCGCAAGCCGACGCAGGAGGAAATCACGGTTGTGGAGGGGACGTTCGGAAAGTTCCTCGCCGAATATGCGCAGTCGCCCGACGCGGCGAAGAAAGTGATCCACAACGGCGAATCCAAGCCGAAGGCCGGACTCCCGGAGACGGAACTCGCCGCATGGACGCTCGTGGCCAACCTGATCCTGAACCTCGACGAGACCATCACGCGGAACTGATCGCGGACTGGAGGGACGAGGCGGTTTTGTCCGTGCCTATCCGGTTCGCAGTCAAGAATCGCTCAGGAAGGCATGAAGGCATGAAAAGCGCCCGCTTTCGCGCCTTCATGCCTTCCTGAGAGTCCGTGAGATTTCCTTTTGTCTAATGGCGGCGAGCGGCGCACGGTAGTCCCAGTCACCCCGTGCCCATGAACTGCAACGACCCCGCATTCCTGTCCCTCGACGCGCGCGCAGCGCATGGCGGTTTCGCGCCGCACGTTTCTCCAGCAATCCGCGGGCGGCATCGGACTCGCGGCGCTCGGCTCGCTGCTCAGGGCCGTCGCTGATGGCCGCGACGAAACCGGCGTTCCCAAATTTTGCGCCGAAGGCGAAGCGCATCATCTACCTCTTCCAGTCGCGGCGCGCCGTCGCAGATGGATCTCTTCGATCCGAAGCCGCAGCTGGAGAAGCGCCGCGGCGAGGATTTGCCGGAGTCGATCCGCAAGGGCCAGCGGCTGACGACGATGACGTCGCGGGCAGAAGACGTTTCCCGGTCGCGCCGTCGCATTTTCAAGTTCGCGCAGCACGGGAAGAGCGGCGCGTGGCTCAGCGAGCTGATGCCGCACATCGCGGGCGTCGCGGATGAGCTGTGCGTCGTCCGCTCGATGTTCACCGAGGCGATCAACCACGATCCGGCGATCACGTTCTGCCAGACCGGCTCGCAGCTCGCGGGACGGCCGAGCATCGGCTCGTGGGTCGGCTACGGGCTCGGCAGCGAGAACAAGGACCTGCCCGCGTATGTCGTGCTCACGTCCTTCGGCAGCGGGCGCAAGGACGACCAGCCGCTCTACGACCGGCTGTGGAGCGCGGGCTTTCTGCCGTCGAAGCATCAGGGCGTGAAGTTCCGCAACAAGGGCGATCCGGTGCTCTACCTCTCCAATCCCGCCGGGCATGGATCGCGAGACGCGCCGCGAGACGCTCGACGAACTCGCCGCGCTCAACCAGCAGCGCTTCGACGCGCTCGGCGATCCGGAGATCCAGACGCGCATCGCGCAATACGAGATGGCCTTCCGCATGCAGGCGAGCGTGCCGGAGCTGACCGACATCTCGAAGGAGCCGCAGCACGTCCTCGACATGTACGGCCCCGACGTGAAGACGCCCGGCACCTACGCCGCGAACTGCCTGCTCGCCCGCCGGCTCGCCGAGCGCGACGTGCGCTTCGTCCAGCTCTTCCACATGGGCTGGGACCACCACGGCGGCCTGCCGAACGCGATCCGCGGCCAGTGCCGCGACACCGATCAGCCGACGGCGGCGCTGCATCACCGACCTCAAGCAGCGCGGGCTGCTCGACGACACGCTCATCGTCTGGGGCGGCGAATTCGGCCGCACCATCTACTCGCAGGGCACGCTCACCGAGACGAACTACGGGCGCGACCACCACCCGCGCTGCTTCACCATGCTGCTGGCCGGCGCGGGCGTGAAGGACGGGCATCACGCTACGGCGAGACCGACGACTACTGCTACAACATCGTCCGCGATCCGGTGCACGTGCACGACCTGAACGCGACGATCCTGCACCTCCTGGGCGTCGAACCACGAGCGGCTCACCTACCGCTACCAGGGCCGCGATTTCCGGCTCACGGACATCCACGGCGAGGTGCTCAAGCCGCTGCTGGCGTAGAGGCGTGAGTGGGGTCGGATTTTAACCCGGAGCCGGCGGACGGACGTCCCGGAAACTCACCGGTCGCCGCCGAACCGCGGCAGCGCCTTGGGCCGCCAGTCGGGGCTCGAGAAACGCGAGTTGGCGCGGTATTCGAGCAGCTTGCTCACAGGGAAAAGGAGCACGCCCGGCAGGCCCTGGGCGTTGATGCGGATGTCGAAGTCCATCTTGTCCTCGATCATCCAGATGCGTCCGTCGCCGTACATGGAAAAGCCGTTGCCTTTGATGACCAGTTCCTTCGCGGTGACGATGCCGTCGCCCATTGAAAATTCCGCGGTCGCCTTGCGCGCGCGGCTGTAGCCCATGCCGGGGACGATCTTGTTCAGGATTTCGCTGAACGGGCCGAGGAACGGGATCGCGAAGACATTTCCCTCGGTGACCGACACCTCGCCGTCGCCGCGGATCGCGCGTGCCTCATCGCCTTTGCCGCTGAACGTGCAGGTGCCATCCAGTTTCCCCTTCGAGTCGTCGATGCCGAAGTAGAGCTTCGCGAGCTTCGAGAAATCAGCCCCAATCAGGCGCACCGTGGCGGTGTGGCCCGGCTTCCCCTTCACGATGGAGACGTCGCCTTCGCCGACGATCGTGCCGCCGAAGAGTTCGCCGCGCACGTCAATCAGCTTCAGGCGTTCGTCGGTGAAGAAGAGTTTTCCTTTCATCTCGCCGAAGTGGAGGTCCTTTTTTGCGAACGTGTATTCCATCCCGCCGGGGGCCGTGGCGTTCACCGTGAGCCGCGTGTTTGTGCCTCCCTTGCGGGGATCCAGGGTCCCGTCGATGTGCAGCAGAGGCGGCCGTTTTCCGAAGCGGTAGGGTTTGATGTCCTGCACGAGGTCGGTGTCGATCCACATCGCGACTTCGGCGGGAAATATGGACGTGGTCACATCATGGATGTGCCAGAGGTTGGTGTTGAAATCGCACACGAGCCGGCCCTTTCCGCCGCCCTCCGCGCGATGCACCTCGAAGGCGTCGAGCGAAAGGACACGGCGGTTGTAGCGGAAAGAGGCCTCGGCGTCGCGCGCCTCGACGCCGCGGTAAACGGTGTGTCCGAGCCTCAGTTCGCCGCTCGCCGAGAGCGTGTCGAGGCCCGGCGCGGAGCCGCGTGCGCTCAGCGAGATGCGCGGGGCGTCGTGGAATTTCATCTGCGCGAGCTTTGCGCGGGCCTCCGGCTTCAGCAGCGGCGCGAGCGCACCCGGCGAGATGCTGCTCGCGAGCGCGAGCCGGAAGTCGCCCTTGCCCGCGGCGTCGTAGTCCTGCTGCGCGTTGCCGGTGAGTTCGCCGCCATTTTCCTGGCGCAGCGCAAAATCGCGCAGGGCCCAGCGCCGGCCATCCCACGAGATGTCGGCGCCCATCGAGGCGAAGGGCACGCCGCCATAGGAGAATTTCCCGACCTGCACGTGGCCGAGCGCATGCACCTTTGGAGCGGTGCCGCCTCCGCCGAGTTCGGAATGCACGGTGAGATCGAGCTGCGGCACGGATTCGAATGTGAAGTCGTCGAGAACCCCGACATTCGCGGAGCGGAGGAGCGCCGGGAGGTCGAGCCCGGAGCGCATGCGGAGTTCCGCGGTGCGCGATTTCAGCGCGAAGCTGCCGGAAGCCTGGAGGCGGCCGCGCGCGTCGGCGGCGTCGAAGCGGGAAAGGAGCAGCACGTTGTTCTGCCAGGTCGCGGAAGCCGCAAGGGATGTGAGCAAGTAGCGGCCGCGGCGAATCCGTCCGGCGTCGAGCTCCGCCTCGACCACGATCTCCTCCGGCCGCCCGAGATTGCCGCCGAATCGCACCGTGAGGAGCGGCGGCTGGCCTTCGTACTGCAGCGAGGCGAGCTCACGCACCAAGGTGGAGAGGACATCCGTGTTGGCGCCGCCTTTCTCCTGCGAAAAGGAGATGCCCGGCGGCACGAGCAGGCTGCCATTGGCGCGGACGCGGATGCCGAACATCATCGCGTCGAGCCGGGTGACCTGCACCTGGTCGGGCGGGAAAAGGATGCGGGCGTTCAGCTTGTCCACGCGGATTTCGGGGCCGTAGGGATTCTGCGGATCGA
Organism: uncultured Verrucomicrobiae bacterium; assembly: GCA_963769025.1. Taxonomy (GTDB): domain Bacteria; phylum Verrucomicrobiota; class Verrucomicrobiia; order Chthoniobacterales; family Chthoniobacteraceae; genus SXWH01. The sequence goes on along the minus strand of CAVYKI010000010.1, from coordinate 180,955 downwards.
CGGGGATCCGCAGGCTGGTGTCCACGAGCGTCAGCGCGTCGAGGAAGGGCTTGCGCTTCACGGCGTTCGCATAGTTCGCCTCGATGACCATCTCGTTCATGTGGGCGACGACGCGGGTGCGCGCGGGCGAGTCGTAGAACTTCACGTCCTTCGCCACGAGCCCGCGGAACGGCCGCACCGTGAGCCGGGTGAAGGAGACCTCGACGCCGTGCTTGCGCACCTCCTGCATCACCACTTCGCGCCACGATTTGGTGACGCCGCGGTTGTACAGATAGCGTCCGCCGATGCCTGCCGTGAGCAGCAGGAGAAGGAATAGGATCTGCAGGAAGCGCCGCACCGGCGGAGCATCCCGCGAACCGCGCGCCATCGCCAACATTTTCTCTGCGCGGGGAAATTTGTGCAGCCTGTGCGAAATCGCACACGCGCTACGGCTGATCGCGCGAATCAGTGGGCAGCTCTACAGGGGGAAATGCATGTGAAAATTGAATGGCATCCGAAATGCTAACGTCACACTTCCGATGATAACTCCAAATTGTCGGGAACGCCTCACGGCTTCGGACTTCGAATTTATCGCCGGCACGCTGGGCGCGGGCCGGAACAACACGGCGACGCTCGCGGAACTGCTCACGGACGCCGAAATGCGCGACGCCATCCTCGACAGCGAGACTCTGTTCCAGGCCGTGCTCCAGGGCGACGCGCAGCTCCGCATTTCGCCGCAGTGCTACTTTTACGTCCTCCTCCGCCACGTGCTGAAGGACCGCGGCATCGTGAACCGCGAGACGTGCGACTACCTCGCTTCGCTGCTGGAGACCTTCTCGCGCACCGAGCGGATGCGCGCACCGGGCGGCGCAGGGGAGGGGACGCAGCAATACGTGGGCGACCTGCTGCTCGCGTTGCAGAAGGCGTCTTCGTCGCAGGCGTTTCTCCTGCGCGCGCACATCGGGAACTACGCGCTCTTCATCTCCGGCGTCTTCCAGGATCGCATCGAGAGCCGCAGTCGCCGCGGCGGGCCGGGCATCGGTTTCCTGGAGAATGTCGGCGCGGCGAGTTTCCAGAGTGCCGCGGATCATCCGGTGGCGCGGAGGAATGCACTCTCGCCGGTGTTCGCGGAACTGGGCGAGCGTTTCCACGAGGTCCGTCTCGCGCTGAACGAGACCGCCGAGCGCCATCTGCACCTCGACGAAGCGGCGCCGCATATTTTCACGTGAACACGCTTTTCACCGACATCGCGCGCCTCCTCGAGCGCACCTACGCCGCCAGCGGCGTGGCGCTGGAGGACTGCCTCATCGGCCACGAGCGTTGCGGGCAGCTCACACGGCTCGCCGGGGCGCAGGCCCGGGAACTGAGCGAAATCGCGCGCACCTTCCTCCGGCACAGCGGCGACAATCTTTTCATCGGCATCTATTATTCGAAATGGCTCATTGAGCGGCTCGAACACCACGACCCGCGCCGCGGGCTCACGGACTCGAACATCGGCCACGTCATCGCATTCGTGGAGGAGATCGACCACGCGCTGCACGCGGCGCTCGCCTTCAAGCGCGGCGAGCGCGATATCACGACCGAGGATTTTGCGCGGAATCTCGAACTCCAGGCGCGGGTGGATACGTACCTCGTGCTGCTCCTTTTCGTCGCGTTTTTCCGGAAGACGCAGCGCGTCTCCCGGACGGATCGCCGCTGGCTGCGCTTCCACCTTTTCCAGCGCGAAAACCCGGACGCCTTTTCCGATCCGAACCTCCGCGGGCGCTATCTTGAGACGACCGAACTCGCCGCGCAATACACGCACCTTCTCGATGCGCTCAATGCAGCGCGACGCGTGGACGAGATCCGCATCTTTCACTCGCTCGACTACGCTGGGAAAAAGGAGCGCATCCTCCAGCTCAAGGACCGGCGCGAGAGCTAGCGCCGCTGCCCCGTGTTTTCAAACGAGTCGACAGAGTTCGCTTCATCCCGCGGGCTCGCGGGCGGGCTGTCACGCTTCCTTCAGCACCATCTCCAGGTAATCGCGGTACGGGCTCTTCGGTGAATCGGCGATGCAGGCCTCCATCCCGGCGCGATCGATGAAGCCCTGATGGAACGCGATTTCCTCGAGGCACGCGATCTTCAGACCCTGGCGATGCTCGATCGCGGCGATGTAGTTGCCGGCGTCGAGCAGGCTTTCCTGGGTCCCGGTGTCGAGCCACGCCATGCCGCGGCCGAGCACCTTCACGCCCAGCGTGCCGCGGCGGAGATATTCGCGGTTGACGTCGGTGATTTCGAGTTCGCCGCGCGCGCCGGGCATCAGGTTGCGCGCGATTTCCACCACGTCGCCATCGTAAACGTAGAGTCCCGGGACGGCAAAATGGCTCTTCGGTTGCTTCGGCTTTTCCTCGATGCTCAGCGCGCGCCCATCCTTGTCGAATTCGACGACGCCGTAGCGCTCCGGATCCTTCACCTGGTAGCCGAAGACGCACGCACCGCCTTTTTCGCCCACTTGCGCGAGCGCATCGCGGAAGAAGTCCAACTTCCCGTAGAAAATGTTGTCGCCGAGGATGAGGCACGACGGATGGCTGCCGACGAAATCCGCCCCGAGGACGTACGCCTGCGCAAGGCCGGCCGGCTTCGGCTGCTCGACATACTCGAAGCGCATCCCCAGGCGTTTGCCGTCGCCCATGAGGTCGCGGAACATCGGCAGATCCTTCGGCGTGGAGATGAAAAGCACCTCGCGCAGCCCGCCGAGCATCAGCGTTGCCAGCGGGTAGTAGATCATCGGCTTGTCGTACACCGGCAGAAGCTGCTTGCAGGCGATGCGCGTGAGCGGATGCAGGCGGGTGCCGGCGCCGCCGGCGAGGATGATGGCTTTGGTGGGATGGCTCATGGGAAAATTTCGCGCTGTGGTCCTGTTGAAGCCGAAAAGCGGCGGCTCACGCAACACCGCAATCCGGCAAAGGCCGGGTGCAGGAAGGACCGCGGCCCATTTCTGCGCGCCACTGGATTCTGTGCTGGCGGCACGGAGATTACTTTGCAACTTTCCCGGCCAATCACGGTTTTCATCAAACAATGAATCAGGACGAACATGACGCACTTTGGAAGCTGCTGGGAAAAGCCCGGCAGCCGAAGCCGTCTGCATTCTTTGCAAGCAAAGTGGTGCGCGCGGTCCGCGAGGCTCAGGATGCCGCGCTGCCGCAGCCGGGGTTCGTCGCGTGGCTGCGCAGCAAGTGGTATCTGCCTGTCACGGCCGGCACCTGCGCTGCGTTGCTCGCGTTTGTTGCGATGCGTCCTGACGCGACAACCGTCCAAGCGGCTGACCCGCTGGCGGAAATCGCGCTCGCAGCTGCGGCGACGCCCGAGATCGTCCCCTCCCTCGACACGCTTCTAGCGTTGGAAAACAATTCAATATGGCTGGCCGGCGACGCCTCTTCACTTTACTGACCGCCATCGGCGCAGGCTGGCTCACGGCAGTGGCAGCGGCACAGCCGCCACCGCCGCCTCCACCCGGGCAGGGTCCAAGGCCCGATGGACCGCGGCGGCCCTTTTTTCACGGTGGTCCCGAGGGCGATGCAATGCGGGATCGGGCGATGCGCGAGGTCCAGAAGCTTTCCCCTGAAAAACGCGCGGATCTCTGGCGAGCCGTCTGGGCGGTGCTGAATCTGCCCCCCGAAAAGCGCGATACGCTGCTGGGCATGGATGAGGAACGCCGGCGGTTCGCCCGCGAGGAGATCGACCGCGCCATCGGGGAAAACGGACTTCAGCTCGACGAGGAGCGCCGGAAGGCATTTGTCCGCCGTTATTTCGACGAGCGGCACGCCATCGAGGAGACCCTGCGCAGGGAATCGGAGGAAAAACGCCGCCGGCTCCTCGGCGAAATGAGGGCGCGGCTGAAACAGGAATTCGGCACTCCACCCTCCGGATCGGCGGGCACGGAGGGCGCGAAGTAGCTCCGGGATCATATTTTTCAAACTCGCGCTTGCCAAAGGCAGGAGGCTTCGCCAAGTTGCGCGCCCTTTTTCCGCAAAACACTACCGACCCTATGTCCACCGAATTGATGACAGAACTCCTCGAAGCAGGCGTTCATTTTGGCCACCAGACGAAACGCTGGAACCCCAAGATGAAGCCCTACATTTTCGAGAAGAAAAACCAGATTTACATCATCAACCTCGGGGAGACCGTGCGGCAGCTGCGCGGTGCGTGCGAGTTCCTCGCGAGCGTCGCGGCCCGGAACGGCAAGGTGCTTTTCGTCGGCTGCAAGAAGCAGGCGCAGGAAGCCATCCGCGAGGCGGCCCAGGCGGCCGGCCAGTTCTACGTGAACCAGCGCTGGCTCGGCGGCACGCTCACCAATCTCAAGACCATCCGCCAGAGCATCGCCCGGCTGAACTACATCGAGAACCTCGAGAAGTCGCCGGAGTATTCCAAGATGGGCAAGGCGGAGATTTCCGCCGTCAAGCGCGAGGGCGCGAAGCTCCTGCGGAACCTCGAGGGCATCCGCACGATGGAGAAGCAGCCCGACGCGATGATCATCATCGACACCATGCGCGAGGGCAACGCTGTCGCCGAAGCGAAACGTCTCGGAATCCCGGTCGTCGCCATCGTGGACACGAACGCCGATCCCGATTTGATCAGCTACCCGATCGCCGGGAATGACGACGCCATCCGCGCCATCCGCGTGATCCTGCAGAAGCTGGTGGACGCCTATGTGAGCGGGAACGCTTCCGGAGCAAAGAAGGGCCAGGCTGAACTCGCCGGCGTTTCGGAGTAAATCGCGCCTGCCGTCCGTTTCCAATTTCCGAGAGACGAGGGTGAACGCTCTCGTCTCTCGCTTTTTCAACCCAAAAATACCCTGACCCATGACCACAGAAGTGAAAATCGATGCCAAGCAAGTCGCCGCCCTCCGCGAAAAATCCGGAGCCGGAATGCTCGATTGCCGCAAGGCGCTCGTCGAAGCGAACGGCGACATCGAGGCAGCCATTGACATCCTCCGCAAAAAAGGCACCGCCAGCGCCGCGAAGAAAGCCGGACGCGCCGCCAACGAAGGCGTCATCGCGCAGGCCATCCTCCCCGGCGCCCGCACAGGCATCCTCGTCGAGGTGAATTGCGAGACCGACTTCGTCGCGAAGAACGACGACTTCCTCGCGCTCACAGCCGGATGGGCGAAGACGCTCGCCGAAAATCCCGCCACTGACTTGGAGCCCGCGCGCATCGACGCCGTTACCAAGATCGGCGAGAACATCCAGATCCGCCGCCATGGGCGCATTGAGGTGACCGGCAACGGGATCGTCGCCGCTTACATTCACCTCGGTGGAAAAATCGGTGTCCTCCTCGAAGTGGGCGCCGGCAAGCAGGAGACCGTGAACCACGATGACTTCAAGCAGCTCGTGCGCGACATCACGCTTCACATTGCCGCTGCCAGCCCCGTGAGCATCCGCCGCGAGGAAGTCTCCGAAGCCCTCGCCGCCCGCGAGCGAGCCATCTACGTCGAGCAGACGCCGAAGGACAAGCCCGCGCCCGTCATCGAGAAGATCATCGAAGGCAAGATGAGCAAGTTTTTCGCGGGCGTGTGCCTGCTCGAGCAGGCGTTCGTGAAGAACCCCGAGCAGACCATCACGCAGCTCGTGGCGGACAAGGCGAAGGCCCTCGGCGACACCATCGAGGTGCGCCGTTTCCTCCGCTTCCAGGTTGGCGAGGAAATCGCCGGCTAGGCTTTCAGGTCTTCCTGAGCGCAACGAAAAACCCCGCTGGCTTCGCATTGAAGCCACGGGGTTTTTCTTTGCTTGCGGGATGCGCGGAACCGCCGCCGCGTCGCCACGCGTGACAAAGCGCGGCGCGCACTCTCCACTGTGAAGATGCCGTCCGCGGAGTTTCTCCTCATCGACAACAGCAACTCGTTCACGAAATTCGCACTGTCCTCGCGGGATCGCCTCGGCGCCGTGAGGCGCGTGCGGACTGCGGAACTGGACCCCGCCGCGATCCGGCGCGTGTTGCGCGGGTGGAAATTCGAGAGGGGCGTCATCTGCTCGGTCGTCCCGAAAATGGGGGCATTGCTCCGCGATGAGCTCAGCGGGAAGCCGCTGCACAACGTGGATCATCGCAGCAACCTCGGCGTCGGCATTGAGTACCCGAAACCGAAGACCATCGGCGCGGACCGGCTTGCGAATGCAGCGGCCGCCGCCTCATTTTACGGCGTGCCGTGCGTCGTGGTGGACTTCGGCACCGCGGTCACCTTCGACATCCTCTCGCGTGGGCGGAAATACATCGGGGGAGTCATCGCCCCGGGTCTGGAGGCGATGACGGACTACCTGCACCAGCGCACCGCGCAGCTCCCGAAAATCTCGCTGCTCGAACCGCCGGGGCCGGTTGGAAAATCCACGCGGCACGCGATGCTTGCAGGCGCCATCTACGGCTACCGAGGCCTCGTGCGGCAGATCCTCGCCGAGATCCGCCCGGCGCTCGGAGTCCGGAAACTGAAGGCCGTCGCCACCGGCGGATACGCGAGCCTGATCGCCTGCGGCGTGCCGGAAATCGCGACTGTGCATGAAAACCTGACGCTCGAAGGACTGAGGCTGATCGGGTGCCTCAATTTTTGATGGCGCGCCAGCGCGAAGGTGCGTCTAAGGTTGCTTCCCTGCACCGGTCAAACCCCTGATGTTTTCCCGCTCCCATATCTGCATGCTCGCCACGGCGTTCGTCGGCTCGGCTCCGGTGCTCGCCGCGGATGCCGGCGTGGACTTTTTCGAGAAGAAAGTCCGACCGCTGCTCGCGGAGCGCTGCCTCGAATGTCACAGTCCCGAAAAGAAGGTGAAAGGCGGCCTGCGACTCGATACCCGCGAGGGGTGGATGAACGGAGGCGACGCGGGCCGTGCGATCGTGCCTGGCGAGCCGGACAAGAGCCTGCTCATCGAGGCGATCCGCTACACGAACACCGACCTGCAGATGCCCGAGAAGCGCAAGCTGCCCGCGGAGGAAATCGCGATTTTCGAGCAATGGGTGAAGATGGGCGCGCCCGATCCGCGCACCGGCGGCGAGGTGGCGACGAAACAGACCGGCATGAGCATCGAGGACGGGAAAAAATTCTGGTCCTACATCCCGCCGAAAAAATCGCCGCCGCCAAGGGTGAAGGACGCCGCGTGGCCCAGGGGCGACATCGACCGATTCATTCTCGCGAAACTGGAGGAAAAAGGCATGCGCCCCGCCCCTGACGCCGCGCCCGACGCGCTGTTGCGTCGCATCACTTACAATTTGATCGGACTGCCGCCGACGCTGGAGCAGATGGAGACATTCGGGCCGTCTTGGAAAAAGAGCCCGCAGTCCGCGGTGGAGTCGCTCGTGGATGGGCTGCTCGCCAGCAGGCAATTCGGCGAGACGTGGGGGCGGCACTGGCTGGATGTGGCGCGCTTTGCCGAGTCGAGCGGCGGCGGGCGCACCCTCCTTTTCAAGGACGCATGGCGCTACCGCGATTACGTGATCGAGTCGGTGAATGCCGACGTTCCGCTCGACCGCTTCATCCGCGAACAGATCGCGGGTGACATCCTGCCGGCCGCATCGCCCGCTGAGCGGCGGCGGAATCTTGCGGCGACGGCATTCCTCGCGCTCGGCCCGACGAATTACGAGGAGCAGCAGAAGCAGCAGCTCCGCTTTGACATCATCGACGAGCAACTGGACACGATCGGCCGGGCCTTTCTCGGGCAGACGATCGGGTGCGCGCGCTGCCACGATCACAAATTCGACCCGATCCCGCAGCGCGATTACTACGCGCTCGCCGGCATCCTCGCCAGCACGCGGACGCTCTTCAATTACACCGACAACGTCGCGCGCTGGCAGACGGTGCCGCTCCCCGGCGAGGGGGCCGATGAACTGGTCCTCCGCGCCCACGAGGCGAAGACCGCGGCGCTGGAAAAGCAGGTGGAGTCCGCAAAGGCCGAGCTTGCGAAACTTTCGAAGGGCGTCGCCGAGGAAACGCTGAAGCCCGGAGTGGCCATCTCGCCGGGCGACCTGCCGGGCATCGTGCTCGACGACGCGGATGCGAAGATCGTCGGAGCATGGAGGCAGTCGAAGAGCGTGCGCAGTTTCATCGGCGACGGCTACCTCACCGACGACAACACCGGGAAGGGCGAAAAGACGGTCACCTTCACTCCGATGCTGCCGAAGATGGGTCGTTACGAGGTGCGCCTCGCCTACACGCACTCTTCAAACCGTGCGAACAACGTGCGCGTGACCGTCTTCCACGCCGATGGCGAGGACAACGTGTACGTGGACCAGAAGGAGCCGCCGCCGATCGACGGTCGCTTCGTTTCGCTCGGGAAGTTTCGTTTTGAAAAGGACGGTGCGGGCTACGTGCTCGTCTCCACCGAGGGAACGAAGGGTCACGTGACCGTGGATGCCCTGCAATTGCTCGCCGAGGACGAGGCAGCGGCCCCGGTGGCAAACGCGGGCAAGGCGAATCCCGCCCGCGAGGCAGCGGCGAAGCTCGTGAAGAAGCTGGAGGGCGACATGAAGAAGCTCGCAAAGGAAGGCCCTCCGCGCCCGATGGTGATGGCGGTTCGCGAGGATGACCAAATCGCAGACGCCCAGATCCGCGTGCGCGGAATCGAAAAGCAGCGCGGCGAGACGGTTCCCCGCGGATTCCTGCAAGTGGCGCTGCAAAAGCCACTGTCCCCGCTGCCGGCCGCCGAGAGCGGCAGGCGCGAACTCGCGGACTGGATCGCCAGCGCGGAAAATCCGCTGACCTCGCGCGTGCTGGTGAACCGCGTGTGGGCCTGGCTGTTCGGCACGGGAATCGTGCGCACGGTCGAGAATCTCGGCACCACGGGCGAAAAGCCGTCGCATCCGGAACTGCTCGACCACCTCGCGATTCGATTCACCGAGGAAGGCTGGAGCCTGAAGCGCCTCGTGCGCGAGATCCTGCTTTCGCGGACGTGGCAGCTCGCCGTGGCGAAACCCGGCGGCTCGGACCCGGAGAACCGGCTCTTCGGTCACGCAAACCGCCGGAGGCTCGATGCGGAGCAGATCCGTGACACGATCCTCGCCGTGAGCGGCGAACTGAAGACCGATTACCTCGGGTCGAACATCGCCGGCGCCGGCGACATCGACGCGAACAACTTCAGCGCGCAGAACATCGAATACGGCTACGTGTACAAGGACACGCGGCGGAGCGTTTACACGCCGGCGTTTCGCAACAAGCGGCTGGAGCTTTTTGAGGTGTTCGACTTTGGCGACATCAATGCCTCCATCAGCCAGCGCGGCACGAGCACCGTCGCCCCGCAGGCGCTTTTCCTTCTGAATCATCCGTTCGTCATCGAGAATTCGCGCGCCGCTGCCGCGCGCACGCTCGAGCTGCCGGAAGCGGAGCGCCTCGACGCGATTTTCCGCCGCACGCTGGGCCGCGGGCCGACCTCGGGAGAGCGTGCGAAGTGTGTGCGCTTCCTCGGCGCCGAGCCTTCCCTTGAAACCTGGGCGCAACTGCACCAGACGCTGTTCGCCAGCGTGGACTTCAGATACATTGACTGATTACCCGCCATGAACCCTCTCCATTTTACCCGCCGCAATGCCCTCCGCACCCTCGGATGCGGCTTTGGATATCTCGCCCTCGCGGACCTCGCGGCCCGCGCCGCGGTGAATCCGCTCGCGCCAAAGCCCGTGCATCTCCCTGCGCGTGCGAAGCGCATCATCTTCCTCTTCATGTCGGGCGGCGTGAGCCACGTGGATTCGTTCGACTACAAGCCGCGGCTCGATCAGGACGACGGGAAGATGATGGACTTTGCCGACCTGCGCAGCCTCGCGAAGACCGGCAAGAGCCCGCAGATGCGCGTGATGAAGCCGCTGTGGAATTTCGGGCAGCACGGGCAGAGCGGCCTGTGGGCCTCCGACCTTTTCCCGGAGATGGCGAAGCACGCGGACGATCTTTGCGTGCTCCGCTCGATGCACACCGAGGGCATCGCCCACGGACCGGCAACCCTTTTCCTGCACACGGGGTCGACGAATTTCATCCGCCCGTCGATGGGCTCGTGGGTGAACTACGGACTCGGCACCGAGAACGAAAACCTGCCCGGCTTCATCTCGCTCGCGCCGGCGCTCGGGAACGGCGGGCCGCGCAATTACGGCAACGCATTTCTCCCCGCGGTCTATCAGGGCACGGCGATCGGGCGCGCGGGCATCCCGGCAAAGGAGTCGAGCATCCGCAATCTCCAGCCGCCGCGGACGCCGGACGAGGTGAAGCGGCAGTTCGACCTGCTGCGTGAAATCAATGCCGAGCAACTCGCCCAAAAGCCCGGCGAGAGCGAACTCGAGGCCGTGGTGAACAGCTACGAACTGGCGTGGCGCATGCAGGGAGCGGCGCCGGAGGTGCTCGATCTGAAGGGCGAATCGCCCGAGACGCTCGCGCTTTACGGCATCGGCGAGGCGGCAACGGACAACTTCGGCCGCCAATGCCTGCTCGCGCGGCGCATGTCGGAGGCGGGCGTGCGCTTCATCCAGGTCAATTACGCGGACAATTCCAACAACCCCGCGTGGGATCAGCACTCGAATCTGAAGAAGCACGGCGACCACGCGAAGGCCGTGGACAAGCCGGTCGCCGGACTGCTCGAAGACCTCAAGCAGCGCGGCCTGCTGGACGACACGATCGTGTGGTGGGGCGGCGAATTTGGCCGCACGCCGTATGCCGAGAAGAACGGCACGGGTCGCGATCACAATCCGGCGGGATTCTCCGTCTGGCTCGCAGGCGGCGGCTTCAAGCGCGGCATCACGTACGGCGAGACCGATGAGTTCGGCCACCACGCCGTCGTGGACAAGGTCCACATGCACGACCTGCACGCGACCATCCTGCACGCGCTCGGGCTCGACCACGAGAAACTCACCTACCGCTACGCCGGGCGCGATTTCCGACTCACGGATGTCTATGGGCATGTTGTGAAAGAGATCCTGGCATGATGATAGCATGGGCGCGCCCTGCGGGGACGCATACCTGGGAGCGCTCGCTCGCCGAGCGAGCCCTGATCAACCAACTGACATCTCACAAGCCATCCCAGCCTCCAAAATTCATGAAACCCCTCCTTCTCTCCTGCCTCATTGGAATCGTCCCGCTCGCGCACGCTGAACTCACCGACGAGCAAAAGAGCGTGCCGCTGGAGGTGGACACGAAGGACGCAAAGCTTGCGAAGGTCGTGCTGCTCGCGGGGAGCGTGAGCAGCAAGCCCGGCGGGCACGAGTATTTCGCAGGGTGCGTGATCCTCGCGAATGCGCTGAAGCAGACGCCGGGTGTGTGGCCCGTGATGGCCGCCGAGGGCTGGCCGAAGGACGAGCACATTTTCGACAACGCGCGTGCGGTCGTCGTGTACACGGATGGCGGTGCGAAGCTGCCTTTCCTCGATGCTTCGCGATGGGAAAAAATGAAGTCGCTCCTGGCGAAGGGGACGGGCCTTGTGATGCTGCACCAGGCCGTGGATGTGCCGGAGGATCGTGCGGACGAAATCCAGTCGTGGCTCGGTGGCGTGTTCAAAAAGGACATCGGCTGCCGCGGACATTGGGACATGAGCTTTGACACCTTTCCGAAGCACGCGATCACGCGCGGCGTGACGCCCTTCACCGCGCCGGGAGACGGCTGGCTTTATAATCTGCATTTTGCGCCGGGTGCGGTGCCGGTCATCGCTGGCGAAGTGCCCGACAAGGCGCGCACGAGTGCCGACGCAAAATCGCACGCGGGCCGCGCTGAGACGATCGGATGGGCTTACGAGCGCAAGGATGGCGGCCGCAGCTTCGCATTCACCGGCGCGGACTGGCACACGAACTGGCAGATCGAGGCGCAGCGCCGATTCGTGGTGAACGGAATCCTCTGGTCCGCGAAGATCGAAGTCCCCGAAGGCGGCGCGCCGGTTGCATTCGAGCGGGCAGACATCACGAAGTACTGGGACGCAAAGGCGAAGCCCGCGCCGAAAGCCGCGCCGAAGGCGGTCGATGCACCGGCGGGGAACGAGGCGAAATGATGGTCCGGTCCGGCGTCCGGTGGATTCGTGCTTGGGATTTTGCAACGTCCCCGCGAAGAATTGCGTCCTGATGCGAGTGCATTCTTCCTTTTTGAAAAAAGCGGTGATCCTTCTCCTCGCCGCCGGCGTGTCCGTGCGCGCCGACGAGAATCACGGCAAGGGGCAGCTCCTCGAACTGACGATGGGCAAGGCGATCCGCATGGCGTTGCAGAAGAATTTTTCGATCATTGCGCAGAAGTTCGATCCGAAGGTCTCGCGTGAACGCGTGGTTGCGTCGGAGGGGAAATTCGATCCGGCATTCAGCCTGTCGTATTCGACGGGCGAGGATGTGGTGGCGGACTCCTTCAGGAGGAACGCCGACAACGGGGGTGGACATTTTTCCGTCCACTCGATCACGCAAACGGACACGTGGAGCACCGGTGTGAGCGGCGTGACGGTGTGGGGGCTCGGCTACGATGTGTCCCTGAATTCCACGGCACAGGGCGGCACTTCGAACCGCTTCGCGAATGACTGGTCGAGCGATGCGACCTTCAGCCTGAGGCAGCCTTTGCTGCGCGGTGCTGGGACGGATGCGAACCTGGCGGATGTCCGCGTTGCCAGGAACAACGTCACGATCTCCGAGTGGGGCGTCCGGAATCAGGTGATGAACGTGATCACCCAAGTCATCAACGTTTACAATGAGCTGCAGTTTGCCCACGAGAATCTCGAGGTGGCCCGGCGCTCGCGCGAACTCGCCCGGCAGCTCCTGCGCGACAACATCAAGCGCGTGGAAATCGGCGTGAAGACGCCGCTCGATGTCACGACCGCGCAGGCCGAGGTCGCCTCGCGCGAGGCGGCGTTAATCACCGCGTCGCGCGCGGTGAAGGATCAGGAAAACTTCCTGAAGCAGCTCATCACGGCGGACATGATGCTGCTGATCCGCACGAGGGTGAATATCGCGGCACCGCCATCGGCGAACCTTGATCCGAATGTCGTGGCGGGAATCGTCGCCGCGCTCGAATTGCGGCCGGACTACCGGCAGGCAAAGCTCGATATCGAGAACAAGCACATCAACGTCGCCTTCACGAAAAATGCGGAGCTGCCGCGGCTGGATCTGACCGCGAGCCTGAGCATGCTCGGGATGGACGACGACTTCGGGACCAGCGCGCAGCGGATACTCGCCCGCGACCAGAGTGCATGGAGCGTGGGGGCGAAGTTCAGCATCCCGATCGGCAATCGCGAAAGCCGGGGAAATTACAACGCGGCGAAACTTTCCGCGGCGCAGGCGCTCGTGAGGCTGCAGCAACTCGAGCAGCAAATCATCGTCCTTGTGGACAACGCCGCGGGAGCGGTGGTCACCACGCAGCAACTCACGGTGGCGAACCGCGAGGCGCGCCGGTTGGCAAGGGAGAGCCTCGCGGCCGGTGAGTCACGGTTGATCGCGGGGACCGGAACGACGTTCGAGGTGCTCCAGCTCCAGAAGCTGCTGGCCGATGCCGAGACGGCGGAGCTGCGCGCGATTGCCGATTACAACAAGGCCGTCGCGCAATACCGGCTCCAGACGGGAACGACGCTGCGCGTTCACGGCGTGAAAGTGGACTGACCGCGGCTTCAGCCGGGCCGGCGGTCGGGGCGTTATGGCGCAAACATCAATCGGTGGGGTCAAAAAGGTTTGCCTCCCACAAGATGTTCCGTCAAAACCCGCGCGCTCCAATTACCCCACTCCATGAAATTTAGCGTCGCCAAAGACAAGTTGCTCGAGGGTCTGCAGACTGTGCAGAACGTCGTGAGCACCCGCACCACGCTCCCCATCCTCTCCAACGTGCTGATCCGTGCCGAGAACGGCGCGCTTCACTTTACCACGAACGACCTCGATGTCGGCATGAGCTGCTCGGTCGAGGCGAAGATCGAAAAACCCGGCGGCACGACGATCCCGGCGCGCCGGCTCGCGGGAATCGTGAAGGAACTGCCTTCCTCCGAGGTGAGCGTGGAAGTGGACGGAAAGAATGCCGCATCGATCCGCTGCGGCCCGAGCTTTTTCAAGATGCTCTGCCTGCCGGAGGATGAATTTCCCGCGCTGCCGAAGCTTGAGAAGGCAAAGGCATTCACGTTGCAGCAAAAAGTCCTCAAGGACGCGCTCCGCAAGACGAGCTACGGCATTTCGACCGACGAGACGCGCTACGTGCTCAACGGCATCCTGTTTTCTTTCAAGGAGAACAAGCTGACGCTCGTCGCGACGGACGGACGGCGGCTCGCGCTCGTGGATCTCGAGGCGGAATTTCCGAGGAGCAACGAAGTGGATGTCGTCATTCCATCGAAATGCATCACCGAACTTCAGCGACTGCTCGGCGAAGAGGGCGATGTGAAACTCGCGGTCGGCGACAATCACGTGTCGTTCGAGGCGGGCGGCAAGCTGCTCGTCTCCAAGCTCATCGAGGGCAACTACCCGAACTACCGGCAGGTCATCCCCGCCGAGTCGCGCGAGCGCATCACCATCGAGCGCGAACTCCTGCTCAACGCCGTGCGCCGCGTCTCACTGCTCTCCAGTGAAAAGTCGAATTCGGTGAAGCTGGTGTTCACGAAGAACAATCTCGAGATCACCGCGAACACGCCTGACATCGGCGAGTCGCACGAGTCGCTGGCGATCAGCTTCAAGGGCAAGGACTTCTCGGTAGCGTTCAACCCCGGCTTCCTCCAGGACCCGCTCCGCGCCCTGACGGAGGATGAAATTCACCTCGAAGTCAGCGATGAGATGAGCCCCGGAGTGATCAAGATCGGCACGCCGTTCCTCTACGTGCTGATGCCGATGCGGATTTCCTAAACGCAGGAAGCGGCTTTTTTCAAAAGTCGCACTTGCAAAGTGAGGCGGGTGAAACAACTATCCCGCCCCCCGAAAATGCTCACGTGGCGGAATTGGCAGACGCGTACGGCTCAGGACCGTATGGGGCAACCCGTGGAGGTTCGAGTCCTCTCGTGAGTACCACTTTTGCAAAGGCAGAAGTGGTGTGCCCTTTTTCAAGGGCAAGCGCAGCGCTGCGGCATCACGGAACGACTCACGCGCCAGGTGCCGGCTGGAGCTAGCTGGTCGCCTCGAAAATTGCCCGCCGCAGTTCGTCCGAGGAGACGGGCTTTGAGAGGATGCGGTCGATGCCCTCGGGAGCCTTGCCGTCGGTCAGCAGGTCATCACCAAAACCGGTCAGCATGATGACGTGCGTGCCGGGGCTGTGCGCCTTCACTTTTCTTGCGAGCTGCTCGCCAGAGAGTCCCGGCATGGATTGGTCGGTGATGATGAGGTCGAAGGAACCCGCCTCGAAGCGCGCGAAGGCCTCGGTGGAGTCCGACATCGTCACCGGTTGATGTCCATCCGCGCTGAGGTGCTCGGCGATGAGTTCGCAGATGATTTCCTGATCGTCCACGACGAGGATGTTCAGCGTGCGATTCACCGCCGCCTGAGCGCTCTTGTCGGAAGCCACCGCCTTTTGGTCCGTCGCCGGAAGCACGAGCGAGAACGTGGTGCCCTTGCCCTTTTCGCTGGCGATTTCGATCGTGCCGCCATGGCGCTGGATGATGCCGTACACCACGGCGAGCCCGAGGCCGGTGCCGCGTTCGCCCTTGGTGGTGAAGAACGGCTCCAGACAACGCGCCTTTTCCTCCTCGGTCATGCCGGTGCCCGTATCGGTGACGTCGATGCGCACATTCGGCCCGTCGGCGTGTGTGGCCACCGTGATGGTGCCTCCTGCGGGCATCGCGTCCACCGCGTTGAAGATGAGATTCGTGAGCGACTCGCGGAGCTCTGGCGCGCTGGCGAGGACTTGCGGGACTTCCGAAAGTTCCGTCCGCACCTCGATGGTGGCGCCGTTGGCGCGTGCCTTGGCCTTCCATTTCGGGGTCGTAAAAGCGACGGCCTGCTCGCAGAGCGCGTTCACTTCGAGGGGCGCGCGGAGTTCGTCCGTCTCCGCCGGGCGGTAGAAATCGCGGAGCCGGCTCACCACGTGAGTCGCGTCCTGCGCGGCGGCGATGATGTGCTTGATGTAGGCGTGTTCCTTCGCATCGGGCGCAGTTTTCTTGAACCACGGCAGCATCAGTTCGCCGTAGCCGAGCACCATCGTGAGCGCGTTGTTGAAATCGTGCGCAATGCCGCCCGCCATCATGCCCAAGGCGCGCAGACGTTCCTGCTTCACGACCTGCTCCTGCGCGTTGCGGATCTGCTCCATCGCGTTTTCCAGCTCGATCGTTCGTTGCCGCACCTGATCTTCCAACTTCTGGTTCAGGAACCGGTTTTCGAGCAGGTTCCGCAGGCGCAACTGCACCTCGGTGGTGTCGAGCGGCTTGGTGATGAAATCATTCGCCCCCGCGAAGAGCGCCTTGCGCCGCGTCTCCGCCGTGGCGTCGGCGGTGAGGACCACGATGGGCAGAAAGACATCCTCCGGGATGATTTGCTTGAGCTGCTCCATGACCTGGTAGCCGTCCAGATGCGGCATGTGCAAGTCGGTGAGCACCAGATCCGGCTGAAATTCCGCGAAGATCGGAATCGCCTCGCGCGGATCCGTCGTGCAGCGCCATTCCAGCCCGCCGAAAAGCTCCAGCATTCGCTCCAGCAGGCGCACGTTCGAGGGCTCGTCATCCACGACGAGAATCTTGGCAGGCGGAAGAGTGATGCGGGACATGGGCTGTGATGGCGCCACCCAAGTGTGCAGTGGACACGGTCAAGGGAAGCACTTGATATGCCGTCTTCCATGAGAGTTTTGGCACCCACACCCAGCCCCGGTCCCGCAGAGGGAAAAGGCGCGGCGGTCCGGCGCCTTTTTGGCGCCATCGCGCGTCGCTACGATCTGGCCAACCACCTTCTCAGCTGCGGGCTCGACTTCTGGTGGCGTCGCCGGGCCGCGGCGATCGTCCGCTCGTGGAAGCCGGTCGATGTGCTCGACCTGGCCACGGGTTCCGGCGATCTCGCGCTCGCGCTCGAAAAGGCGTGCCCGGAGGCTTCTGTGATCGGTGCGGATTTCTGCCTGCCGATGCTGCGCGCGGCCCGCGGCAAGGGCGTTGCGAATTTGATTCAGGCGGACGGAATGCAGCTCCCGCTTCCGGACGCGGCGTTCGACGTCGTCACCATCGCCTTCGGGCTCCGCAACATGGAGTCGTGGCAGCGCGGCCTCGCGGAAATCGCGAGAGTCCTGCGACCGGAGCGGCCATTTGCTCGTGCTGGATTTTTCCATGCCCCGGCCGCCAATGAGCGTGTTCTACCGCTTTTATCTGCATCGCGTGCTGCCGGGTCTGGCCCGGCTGCTCACCGGGGAGCGCGGCGCGTACGAATATCTCGGCGCGTCGATCGAGGAATTTCCAACCGGCAACGCGATGAACGCGATGGTCGAGGCCGCGGGTTTTTCAGAAGCGAAATGCGAGCCCCTGACGGGAGGCGTGGTCTCGCTTTACACCGCCCGCCGCCGCTGAGAAGCGCTACGGCTTCGGTTCCGGAGCGGGAGCCGGCTTCGGCGCAGGAGGCTCCGCCCCGATCGGGGGAGCAGGGGTGAGCGGCGGCGGCAAGGCAACCGGCGGCGTGCTCGGCGTTCCCTCGGCAGCGGCGGGCTTGGGCGTTTCGATGAGCGAGGCGTTCAACGCATCGAAGTCCGGCTTGCTCAGCAGGAACGTGCCGGTCTTTCCGTCCAGCGTCGCATTCCACATTTCCTCGGGCGTGTTGCTGCCGATGGTCAGCTTGCCGGTCTTCTTGTCCGCGAGCGTGAAATGGATGACCACATTCGGCTTGTCGAGGCCCTGTGCGGCGGGGGCCGTCGCACCGGCCCAGCGGACGGCGCGCAGGTTCGCGAGCGTGTTCACCAGCGATTCGGCGGCACCCTGGCTGACCACGCCGTCGCCCTTCGCGAGCTTCCACTTCTTGTCCTTGTCTCGCGCAAAGCCGAGCGTCGGCTGCCCGGCGCGCGTCACCTCAAAGCCCGCGACATCCTCGCTCCTCACTTCCTGAATTTTCAGTTCCTGCCATTGCAGCGGATCGGTCCAGATCCCGTCGCGGATCGAAGCGGGGACCGCGACGATGAAGGGTTCGTCGTCGAGCTTCGCGTAGCCCGCATCGCCCTCGAACTTCCCGAGGAAAAGTTTCGCGAGCGGCTGTTCACCGGGTTTCGTCTCAGGTGTGCCCTCGGTCGAGTAACTGCTCAGCGTAATTGTCCCCACCGGGGCATCGAGTCCGTATTGTTTCAAATCGCCGGCCACGTCCGCGACGAAGCGCGCGACTTTCATCGTCGTAAGGTCGGAGAGCAGCTTGTTCGCGGCACCGCCGTTCACCGGCGTGTCGGGTTGCTTGTCCACTTTGCGCACCCATTCCTCACCGTTGCGGCCGAGCACGACCTTTTGCCCGCCCGGCGCTTCGAGGGTGATGCGATCCACCATGTCGCTCTGCACGCGCATGAGGTTTTGGTCGCGGAGATCATTCGGCTGCGTGTTCAGCAGCGATTCGATGGCCACGGGCACGGTGAAGACGCCCTCGCGATTCGAGAGCTTCACATAAACGTGTGTCGGTGCCGCCGGCTTTTCGGGCTGCGGCGCTTTCTCGTCCTTCTTTTCGTCGGGCTTCTTCGCGTTGCCGATTTCGAGCACGACGGGATCCTTTACGCCGTCGGCGTGGAAGGTGACGGTTGCGCGCGGCGTGTTCAGACCAAAGGTGCCCAGATCCTTGGTGTCGGCGATGAAGTCCTCGATGCGGGGCGTGGTCGCATTGGAGATCAGATCGATCAGCTTCTGGTCGTCCGCGCGTCCCTTGAACGGGCGTGTCAGCGACCAGTGATTTGACATCTTCACGGCCTCCACTTCGCCCTTCGGGGTCTTGATGATCACCTTGTTCACCTGCGTCGCCGTGAGGTCGCTGAGCTTGCGATCGCGCCAGTCCTTTACACCCTTCGTGGCCTGATCGCGGAGGTCTTTCGAGGCGACGTAGGCCGTGTCCTTGCCCTCGATGCGCATGTACACCTTGCCCTCCACGGCGGTCTCCTTCCCGATGAGCAGCTCGAACGAACTCTTCCCGTTCACCTTGATGCTCACGTCACCTTTCGTCAGGCCATATTCGGCGAGCCCGCCGTTCTTGCCGGCAGGGATTGGCTCCATGCGCAGGCTTTCGAGCGAGGTGAACAGCGTCGAAATCGCGAGCGAATCCACGCGATCCTTCACCGGTGCTTCGAGCAGCCAGTTTCCCTCGGCGTCCTTCTTGAGCTGAAGCGAGCCTTCGCTGTTGCGGATCGTCACGGAGTCGGTGCCGCTGCGGTCCACGTCCACGACTTTGCCCTTTTGAGCGAGGAGTTCGTCCGTCGAGAGTTTCTTGCTGTCCACAAACCGGATGTAGGCGAAGAGCCCGATGCCGAGGATGAGCAGGAGGATGGTGTTACGCAGTTTCATGGCAGGGTAGAAATGAGATCAGATCCGCTGGGGCTGCGGCTTCCGGCGCAGAGTTTTTTGCAGGATGAACGCGGCGGCCCCGACGACAAACACGACCCCGACGAAGATCAGCGAGTCGCGTGAAATGTGCCGGCCCTCCGCCGAGCCGAGGTAGCGCAGCAGCAGTCGCCACAGCACCCAGCACGCGACGAAGGAGAACGTGACCGTCATCGTGAGCTTCAGGACGCTCTTCCCGTTGCGCGCCCACAGGTAGTAGAGGCCGAAGAGCCCGATGATCAGCGGAATGTAGAGCGACACCCACTTCGCGATGGAGAGGAGCTGGCCTTCGTTCAGCGTGATTTGCACATTCTGTTTCGGCTTCGCCGCAATCGCGATCAGGCTGTCGCGGTTCAGCAGCCAGTTGAATGCATTCGTCGCGAGATCGAGCGCGGCGGGCCCGGCTTGCAGGCCCTGCATGGAAAGGAGATCGCCATTTCCAACGACCACCATGCGCGCAGTCTCGAGCTTCACGTTCGGATCGCGCGATGCGCCCTTTTCGACGGAGACCGCGAGCATGAGCGGTCCGGCGGTGTCCTTTTTCGGGTCGAAAAACGGCACCGACCGGCGGTCCGCGGCATACTCGGTCTCGCCCCAGAATCCCTCGGGCGCGCTCATCAGCCCGGACATGCGCAACTGCCCGGTGGTTTCCTGGGTTCGGTCGAGGTGCAGCGATTCAGTCTGGCCGATCAATGCCACGCCCACGCCTTCGAGCGATCTGGTGATCGGCGAGCCGGGCATGATGATGCCTTCGAGTTCCATCATTCCGGTGATGCCGCCGAGATTTACCACGCGGACCACGGTGTCGTTCATCGGCTGGACGCCGCGAGCCGCGAGCCAGTTGTCGAGGCCGGGCCGCTTGCCGACGGGGCCGATGGCGATGAAAAGGCGGCCTTTGCGATCCCAGTAGTCCGAGAGCAGCTTGAGGTCGCGTTCCGAGTAGTCGAAGCGCGGGCTGAGAATGATGAGCGCGTTCGCGTCATCCGGCACCTTTTCGAGGTTCGCGAGCATGAGAGCCTCGGCCTTGATGTTCTGCCGGGCGATCTGCTCCTTCAGCATCTTGTTCTGGCCCGCGTTGAAGTCGTATTCTCCGTGGCCGCCGAGGATGTACACCTTGCTCTGCTTTTCTTCCGTCAGTTCGAGCAGCGCGTTTGTCAGGATCTGTTCGCCCTTGAAGGCGATCATCTGCGGGCGGCGGCCCGTCATCATCGCCATCTGGTCGAGCTGCTCGACTTCCGCCATGTCGGCAGTGTTGAGGAATTTGCTTTTTCCCTCGTAGTCGAGGATCACGATGTTCTCGTTCGCGCCGAACTTGTACTTCGTCTGCAGCTCGCGGGCGCGGGTGAGGTTCTGGTAGGGGCTCACCTCCTCGACGGTGAGTTTCCCGCCCGATGCGAACGCATACTCGCGCAGCAACTGGTGGCAGTTCGCCTCCGCCTCGCCTTCGCCCGCGAAGAACACGATGGCCTGCACCGGCTTCGTGAGATTCCCGACGATCGCCTTCGTCTGCTCGCTGAGCGCGAACTTCTGGTTCTTCGACAGATCGAAGCGCGCGTAGTGGCGGAAGCTGAGGTAATTCGCCATCGCGACAATCGCGATGACGACAATGGCCTGCACGATCACGTTGAGGGTGAGCTGCACGCGGCCGATGCGGATGACTTTCGGTGCGTCAAGAGGTGCTTTGGTCTTTTCCATGGTGCGAGTGGTTCGGTTTGCGCGTCCGGATCAGGCGGCCTTCAGCTTGCGGCTCTGGAAGACCTGGTGGGTGATGACGAGCAGCAGCACCGTCATCGAGAGATACCAGACGACCTGCCGGGTATCGATCATGCCGCGGGCAAAGTCGCGCATGTGGTCAAAGGGGCTCAGGAAGCCGCGCATCATCGTGAAACGCGGGTCCGTGGAGTTCAGCATGAGGCCGAGGAGATTCGGGACGAAAAGATAGAGCAGGACGGACGCGACGCTGATGATCGCCGCATTCACCTGATCCTTCACGAGCGAGCTGGCGAAGATGCCGATGCTGATGAAGAACATGCCGAGCAGCAGCAGGAGGAGGTAGGTGGTCGTGTAGGCGCCCGCACTTTGCACGGCCTCCTTGCCGCCGCTGATCCAATGGAAGAGGCGGAAGTAGAGGAACGTGGGCAGGAAGAGGATGACGTAGAACGTCACCGCGCCGAAAAACTTCGAGAGCACGATCTGCCAGTCGTTCACCGGCGCGGTCGAGAGGGTCTCGATGGTCCCCATGCGGTATTCATCCGCGAATGCGCGCATGGTGATGAGCGGGAAAATCAGCGGATACACGAACCAGAAAATCAGATTGTAGAAGGTGACCTCCACCAGCGTCGTTTCCGTCGGGCCCTGGTTCAGGAATGTCACCGCGCCCTGGAAGTTGAATCCCATCAGCGCGAGGAAAAACACCAGCACCACGTAGGCGATGGGCGTGTAGAAAAGCGACCGCACTTCGCGGCTCAGAAGGACGAAGAATGTTCTCATGGTTTCAAAAGGGATGTCTGTCGTTTGGCCGTCGCGCTCAGTGTTCGGACAGCGTCAGGTCGGCGAACACGTCCTCAAGCGTCGCGCTCTTCTGGTGGAGTTCGCGCACGGGCCAGTTGCGCTGCTGCGCGAGCTTCAGGATTTCCTCGCCGGGCCGCGCGTTGGCGTCGAGCCGGAGCTTGAAGGTCGTCCATTCGCCGTTCTGTTCCTCGGTCACGTCCTTCACGCCGGCGATGCCGCGGAGCGCGCCGGCCGCGCCTTCACCCGCGCGTGCCTCGAGTCGGAGCTCGCCGACGGAGCGGTGGTTCTTCAGCAAATTCTCCGCGGTGTCGGTCGCGCGGATCGTCCCCTTGTGAATCACGATGACGCGCGAACACATGATTTCCACCTCGGGCAGGATGTGCGTGCTGATGAGCACGGTGCGCTTCTTGGCGAGGTTCTTGATGAGTTCGCGCACCGTCCGGATCTGGTTCGGATCGAGGCCGATGGTCGGCTCGTCGAGGATGAGCAGTTCCGGGTCATGGACGAGCGCATCCGCGAGACCGGTGCGCTGGCGGTAGCCTTTGGAAAGGCTGCCGATGAGCTGGTTCTCGCGATCCGCGAGGTGGCAAAGCTCGAGCACGTCGCCGACGCGCTCGCGCATCTTTGAACGCGGCACGCCCTTGAGCGCCGCGCGATAGCGCAAATATTCGCCGACCTTCATGTCGGGATACAGCGGCGTGTTTTCGGGCAGGTAGCCGAGCCGCTTGCGTGCCTCGATGCTCTGGTCGAAGACGTCGAATCCCGCGATGCTCGCCCTGCCGGAGGTCGCCGGGAGGAAGCTGGTGAGGATTTTCATCGTCGTGCTTTTTCCCGCGCCGTTTGGCCCGAGGAAGCCGACGATTTCGCCCTTCTCCACCTGAAAGCTGATGTCGTTCACGGCGGTAAACGTGCCGTATTTCTTGGTGAGATGTTCGACTTTAATCATGAGTGCGATGCGTGTGGCTGGTGCTCCGTCCTGCTGCCGACTCGGGCTCTGTGCATGCGCACGACGCCAATTGACGAGGTCAACGACTGAACGGATGCTTGGTCACCGGCAGCCATGCGGCTGCCAAGGGGGGCGGACAAATAGCAGGCTCGGCGAAGTTGGCAAGTGGGTCTTTTTCGGCATTTTGACTGCGCGGATTCCGGCAAAAATCGGTTCACCGATCCGCGCCGGTCATCGGGCGATGAGCGGGAAAGTGTCGCTCACGAGACGGGGCCCGCGCACGGCTTGCTGGAACCACGCGATCCCGAAATCCACGCGGCTCCCGGTGTCCACCTGCTTGAGCAGCTTTTCGATCGGCTTCACGCCGTTCACCTCGAAACGCCCCACCGCCGCGATCAGCATCCCGGGCTGGAGTCCGGCCGCCGCCGCGGGGGACTTCGGCTCCACGCCCTTGATGAATGCCCCGGCGTCTTCGCGAAAGCCGGTGCTCGTCGCGAGCTTCTCGTCCACGTCCTGGAGCACGAGGCCGAAGAACTTCGTCGCGAGGCTCGGCTTCTCCGGCAGCTTTTCGCCGCGCTCGATTTTCCGGAACTCATCCACCTTTGCCCTCACCACGTGGCCGGGAATCGCGAACCCGAGCCCCTGCGTGGGCACGCCCTGCGGCGTGAAGGACATCTTCACCGACGACATCCCCACGAGCCGGCCCGCAATGTCCACGACCGGGCCGCCGCTGTTGCCGGGATTGATGGCCGCATCCGTCTGCACGAGGTTCTCATACTCCACGTCGCCGACCGTCACGCTTCGGCCCTTCGCGCTCAGGATGCCGCGCGCCACGGACGAGCTGTAGCCGAGCGGATTCCCGAGCACGAGGCACGTCTGCCCGAGGAGATTTGGCGAAAGATCATTCAGCGCGATGAAAGGGAACTTCTCCTTCGAATCCACCCGGATCATCGCCAGGTCGTGGTCCGGGTCGCCGGCAATGTAGCGCGCCGTGTAGGTCTTCCCGGCCGGCGTGGTCACGGAAATCTTCATCTCCGCCGCGCGCGCCACGACATGCGCATTCGTGATGATCGTCCCCTTGTCGTCGATGAAGAAACCCGACCCGAGGCTCTGCACCTTCTGGTTGATGGTCCGCGGCGGCCGCATCGCTCCGCCGAAGAAATCATTGTAAAACGCATCCATCGGGTCGCGCACGGTCCGCCGCACGATGGATTCCGTGTTGATGTTCACCACTGCCGGCATCGCCTTCGCCACCGCCTTCACCGACGGCTCCTGCGCGGGATCTTCCTGTGCGCGCATGGGCACGGAGGCGGCAAAAAGCGCGGCGAGCAGAAAGAGGAGGCGGGATTTCATAGGCGGGAGCGGGTGGGTAGGACAACGGAATGGCGTTGTCGCTCAAAATAAGTCCGGTGAAATCCCGGGCAACGGGTCTATCCTGCGCGCCTTCAGCCCTCGTTTTCATGACCACCACCGACGCTCCCGCCAGCATTTCCACCGCCGACTTCGGCGCACTCGTTTCAAAAGGCACGCCGCTCTGCGTGCTCGATGTCCGCACGCCCGCCGAATTCGCCGAATGCCATGTGCAGGGTGCAAAGCTCGCCCCGCTCGACGTGCTCGACCCGAAAAAAGCCGCCGACGCCCTGAGCCCCGCGCCCGGCGCGCCGATCTACCTCCTTTGCAAAGGTGGCAGCCGCGCGGCAAAGGCCGCCGAGCAATTCCGCGCCGCAGGGTTTACAAACGTCTGCGTCGTCACGGGCGGCACCGACGCTTGCGTCACTGCCGGACTGGCCGTGGAGCGCGGCGCAAAGGCGGGCATCCCGCTCGACGGCCAGGTCCGCATCACCCTCGGCGTTCTCATCCTCACATTCTGGCTGCTCGCCCGTTACGTCCATCCTGGCTTCACTTACCTCGTCCTTTTCATGGCCGCGGGCCTGATTTTCTCCGGCATCAGCGGCTTTTGCGGAATGGCCATGCTCCTCGGCAAAGCTCCGTGGAACCAGAACCGCGACACCGATCCCTGCCGCATCTGCTGAGCGCCGAGTACTTGCCGGCATAATTGAGAAAATTGGGCTTGCCCGCGCGCGCCCGCTATTTTGCACTTCGCGGCGATGCCGCAGCCCGAACCCCTCAGGGGTGGGACATGACGTTGCCCAATGGAGAACCACTCCGTTGGGACATGGGTCCTGAATTCACATGGGATGGGAACGTGCCCGCATCCGCATATCCCAACCCTCCAACTTCGCCACCCATGTCCGCAGACAACCAGATATCCGCCGCCATCACCCCGCAGAACATCGCCCTCTTCGTCCAGAAACTCGACGAAGCCCTCGCCCTCCTCCCCGGCATCACCGACATCTCCGACGCCGACCTCAGGCGCCTCCTCAGCATCGACCAGAGCACCGAGCTGGACGAAATCGCCGCCGAAGCCCTCGCCGCGCACCCCGACTGGAAGCCCTTCGTCGTGGACGCCACCGAGTACACGCAGGACACCGCGCTCTTCAACGACACCGCCCCCATGGACACCAAGGCCGCGGCCCTCGCCCGCAAAGTCGTCATCATGCGCCGCCTCGCCGCCCACGACACCCGCCGCGCCACCCTCGCCATCTATAACCAGATCGCCGAACTTGCCGCCCGCGGCAACACCGACGCCCAAGGCTACTACGACCGGATGAAAGCCCACTTCCCCCGCACCCCCCGGAAGCCCAAACCGCCGACCCCCGTAGCCCGCCGCGCCCCGGCGGAAGGGAAAATCACCGCAACGTTTCGGTCCGCGACCCTTCGGTTTGGGTGAAAAAGCCAAATGTTTGGGTGAATCACCCAAAACTTTGGGTCAAACATCGAAACGCTTCGGTCAATCACCCAAGCATCTCGGTAAATCACCGAAGCGTTTGGGTGAAAAACCGCAAGAGAAGGGGGTAAAACATCTTTTCGACGCCGGAGGCGTCGCCGCTGTGCTGCATCAGCAGTTCATTCCTTCTCTTTCTTGAAGACATCTGGAAGAGGAGAACCGGGTTGAACAGCGACTGGATTACTTGCTCGTTCAACAACGCTGAAAATTTTGCCACCACCAACTCGATCCTCAAGTTTCTGCGCGGTGCCGACGAGTCTTTCATGGAGTATTTTGTCTTGCTGCACCTTGGCCTTCGCCTCAGCCAACTGATCGGGCTTCATCCCGTTCTGCTCGGCCGCCTTGATCTGCTTCTCCGCAAGAAAGATTTCCCTGACAATTTCATCCATTACGGCAAACAGCGCGTCCTGCCCGTCCATGTGCGTTTCTTTCGCCTTGGCCAGAAACTCGTCCATCACCGAGTCCAAATATGCCTGGGCATAGGCCGGGTCGGGCGCAAACGCCCCTAGAACGATGATGCGTGTTCCTGGCAATCTTGCCGCTTTCAATTTGCAGGGCTGGGGCAGCAAATCCGGGTGCAAGGAACTCACCCGCTTGCGGGCACCATTCAGAATGGAGGTTGTCTGCAGGAGTTCGACACACGTCCCATAAAAAACCTCGGGAATCGGCTCTCCGTTCTTCAATTTCGGATTCACCTCCAAGCACCGATGAGGATCTTGCCTGTGGAAAGCCACTGCCTGTCCTCCGCACGGGAAAGTCCGGCCATGAGCAGGGCGACCAGGAATGCGCAAATCGCTTTATTCATGGCGTCTTTGAAGCCACTCGATAGCCGGAAGGTCGAGAATCATTCGTGTCTGGCAAAACTTTCAAACGACAAAGGCCGGGCTTTCGCCCGGCCTCCGCGTTCTGGTTTGAATTGGTGAGACCTTAGTAGGCCGCCTGCGCGCCCTTGAGGTTCTTTTTCTGAATCCAAGGCATGAGTGCGCGGAGCTTGGCGCCGGTCTTCTCGATGGGGTGCTGTTCGCCCTTCTTGAGGAGTGCGTTGTATTTCTTGTAGCCGCCCTTGTATTCCTTCACCCAGTCCTTCGCGAACTTGCCGCTCTGGATGTTCTTGAGCGCGACTTTCATCCGCGCCTTCACGGACTTGTCGATGATCTGCGGGCCGACGAGCACGTCGCCCCATTTCGCCGTCTCGGAGATCGAGAAGCGCATGCCGGCGATGCCGGATTCGTTCATGAGGTCCACGATGAGCTTCAGTTCATGGAGGCATTCGAAGTACGCCATCTCGGGCGAGTAGCCGGCCTCGGTGAGCACTTCGAAGCCCGCCTGCACCAGCGCGCTCGCGCCGCCGCACAGCACGGTCTGTTCGCCGAAGAGGTCGGTCTCGGTCTCTTCCTTGAAGTCGGTCTCCAGCACGCCGCCGCGGGTGCCGCCGATGCCCTTCGCCCACGCGAGCGCGACCTTCTTGGCCTTCTTGCTGGGGTTTTGGTAAATGGCGATGAGCGCCGGGACGCCCTTGCCCTCGGTGAACTGGCGGCGGACGATATGGCCGGGGCCCTTCGGTGCGACCATGATGACGTCCACATCCTTCGGCGGGACGATCGTTTTGAAATGGATCGAGAAGCCGTGGCTGAAGAGGAGCGTCTTGCCCTTCGCGAGGTTCGGACGGATGTCCTTCTCGAATGCCGCCGCCTGCTTCGTATCGGGCAGGCCGACGAAGATGACGTCCGCGCGCTTCACAGCCTCGCCGGTGTCGAAGACCTCGAAGCCCTTTTCCTGCGCAACCGCGCGGGACTTCGAGCCGGGATAGAGGCCGATGATGACCTTCACGCCGCTGTCCTTGAGATTGAGCGCGTGGGCGTGACCCTGCGAGCCGAAGCCGAGGACGGCGCAAGTTTTGCCTTTGAGCACGCCGAGGTCGGCGTCTTTGTCAGTGTAGATTTTAGCCATGAGTGTTGGGTGTGTGTTTGAAAATGAAGCGGCACGCAGCGGTCTCGCTGCGCGTGCGGGGCGGAGGAATCTAGTCTCCCTTGCGTGGCAGCACGACCTTGCCCGTGCGGGTGAGGGCGGCGATGCCGAAGGGTTCCATGAGCGAGACGAACTTGTTGATCTTGCTCTCGTTGCCGGTGACTTCGATGGCAAAATTCTTCGCCTGCACGTCCACGATCTTCGCGCGGAAAATGTCGCAGATCTGCATGACCTCGGCGCGGGTGTCGCGGGTGATTTTCACACGCATGAGCACGAGTTCGCGGTCCACGTACTCGCCGTCGCGGAAGTCCTGCACTTCGATGACGTCGATGAGTTTCGCGAGGAGCTTGCTGACCTGCTCAAGGGTCGCGTCGTTGCCGCGGACGACGATGGTCATGCGCGAGGTTTCGGGATCGAGCGTCGGGCCGACGTTGAGCGAATCAATGTTGAACCCGCGCCCGCTGAACATGCCGGCGATGCGGGTGAGCACACCGAATTTGTTTTCAACGAGGACTGACAGCGTATGGCGCATGGCGAAAGGGCGGGGAAAGTGGCGGGCGGGCCAGAGGGCGTCAAACGCAAAATCCCCGTGCAAACGGTTTCCACATCGAGTCCTGCGGCGATGTGAATCCGCGTGGCCGGCGGAATTCGTCTGGTGATCGATTGGCGGTTCACCAAGAGTAGGGGAACCATGAAGCTGTCGCGGTTATTGGGCGGCGTGATCCCGGTCCTGGCACCGCTGGTGATCCTGATCCTGATCGCGAAGTATGGAGTGAACGTGCCTTATGCGGATGAGTGGGCGATCCCGGGTCAGTTCCTCGTCTTGGAGAACCACACGTTCGCAGACTACTTCGCCCAATCCAACGAAAGCCGCGCGCTCGTGCCAAAGGCGATCTTTCTGGCCGTGAGCCAACTGGTGGGATGGCAGCCGAAACACTTCATGTATCTCGGGTGGCTGCTCGTCCTGGTCATCTTCATCCTGATCCACAAGGTGTGCTATCGGCGCGTGACGCGCGGCCGGGAACAGGACCCGACGGGCTTGCTCTGCCTCTCACTCTCCAGCGCGTTGCTTTTCTCGCCGGCGGCATTCGAGAACTGGCTGTGGGGCATTCAGTGGATCATCTTTATCCCGCTGCTGTGCATCCTGGCCGGGTTTCACATCCAGGATCGCACCCAGTCATTCGCCCTGCGTTTTTGTGCGACGGTCGTCCTCAACGCCGTGGCGATGTTCAGTTTCGCCAATGGGATGCTTTTGTGGGTGATTTCGTTTCCGTTCTGGCGGGAGGCGCTGCGATGGCTCGCCGGTCGCCGGAGTTTGAAAGGCGGGAAGTCCCGCTTTTGGATTTGGTCCGCGCTTTACGTGCTGACCGCCGCGATTTTCGTGCGCGTGTATTTCATCGGGTATCAACCAATGCCCTCGCACCCCTCGCTGGCGCAGGCGCTTCACGACCCGGTGGGAGTGTTGAAGTACCTGGCCGCCTGGTGTGGCGGTCCGTTTCATGCGGGGGCAATTCTGCGGATCATTCTCGGAATCGCATTCATGATTGCGGTTGCGGTTGTGTTTTTGAGCACTGCGCTCCGGGTCTGGAAGCATCCCGGCGTGAAGACGGTATCCTATCTCGGGATGCTCTATCCGTCGTTGCTCATCATCGCCTACGCGTTCACTTCCGGTCTGACCACGGCGCTCGGGCGGGCGGGCTTCGGCGTGGAGCAGGCGTTTTCGTCACGGTATCTGTTCCATTCCGGGGCGCTGCTGGTCGGCCTGCTCGCCGCATTCAACTCGCACCGGGTCGCCATGCTCGGGTCGCCGCAGCCGCAGGGAAATTACGGACGGACGCTCCGGTGGACTGTCGTCGTGTTCCTGCTTCTTTTCCTCCGGACCTGGAACCACAACTTTCGGTGGTTCGAGTGGATCAGGCTCGGTCGCGTGCAGACGCAGTTGACGGTCCGGATGCTTGCCGTCGTTCCTAAGAGCCCGCTCGTCGAAAAGGCCTGCGCATGGACGGATCTGTCGGTCTTGGTGAAGGCTCTCCACGACCGGAAGCTCCACGAGACGACCAGCTTTGGGGATTGGATTCTCGATCGATCGCGGCACCCGGAAACGGCGAGCGGAGGGTTTGTCCGGGTGGACAGGCCACGGCCGTCGGAGATCCGCATCGCGGGATGGGCGGTGAAGCCACTTCTGGATGCCGCTGCTGACTCAGTCCTCGTCTGCCGAAAAGGGCAATCCGGCGAACTCGAACCGTGGCTGATGCTCGCGATCGGCCTGAGGAACAAGGAAGTGCCGGGAATCCAAGGAAAGACGTTGCCCGCGAAGAGCGGCTTCAGTGAATCGTTTCGCTGGGAGACGACGGGCGACGCGCCTTCGCTGGTGATGTTCGCGGTGGATGAACGCGACCGGCGCTTTTATCCCTTGTCACCCATTCCTTGAGGCTCCGGGCGCAGTCGCGCAACAGCGGCACAGACGACTGTCGAATGCGGTTCGGGAGAGCCCGAAGCCGGAAGCCTGAAAGTGGTGCCGAAGGGAGGCCGCGCGAGCGCGGGTTGTGCGGATCAACGCACTCGCCAGTCGCCCAGGCCACTCGACGAGATCCATGCGGAACCGGAGACCACGCCGTTTCCGTTCAGATACCATACCAAGGTCTGGCCGGCGGTATTCTGAAGAATCAGGTCGGCTTTCCCGTCGCCATTCATGTCGGCGATGCTCACGATCTTCCACTCCCCGAGGCCGCTGCTCGAGATGTATGCGGATGACGTCACGGCGCCCGTGCTGCTCAGGTACCAGACCACGATCTGGCCGGACGTATTTTGGAAAATCAAGTCGGGCCTGCCGTCGCTGTTTACGTCCGCCAAGCCGCGCACCCGCCAGTCGCCGAGACCGCCGCTGTAAAGGTATCCGGACGCGGCAACCGCGCCGCTGGCGTTAAGATACCACACAAAAATCTGGTTCGAGTTATTCTGGAAAACCACGTCGGGATAACCGTCGCGGTTGAGGTCCGCAGTGCCCACGATTTTCCACTCGCCGAGGCCGCTGCTGGAGAGGTAGGTGGAGCTGGCGATGCTTCCGTTGCTATTCATGCGCCATACGGCGATCTGCCCGATGGTGTTTTGGAAGATGAGATCGGACGTGCCGTTGGCATCGATATCTGCGGTGGCCGCCAGGTACCAATCGCCGAGGCCGCCGGAATACAGGTAGGCCGAGCTGGCGACGCCGGCGTTGCCATTCATCCGCCACAGGACGACCTGCCCGCTCCCATTCTGCAAGAGAAGGTCGGCGTGTCCGTCGCTGTTGTAATCCAAGACCTTGCGCGTCACGGAGACGTTGAACTGGGATTGGACCGAGTTTCCGTTGGAGTCCGTCGCAGTCACGGTGACGGTCGCCGCACCGGTCAGGTTTGCCGCCGCGGCGACACTCAAATTGCTCCCGCTGATCGAGACATTGACGAGCCCGGGATTCGAACTCGTCGCAGAAAATGTGACCACAGCCGCCCCGCCCGCCGTGGCGGGAAAAAGGGGCACCACCGAGATGCTGTTCTCGGTGACCAGGTTGGAATAGAAGAGAGTGTTGTCGGCCGGGAGAGGGCTGAGGACCGGCAGTTCATTGAGCGGGGCGCTCAGCCTCTGCCACGCAACCGGCGTTGCCGTGCTGATATTCTGATTGGCGTTGTCCTGAAGGGTGACGAAGCTTCCGACGATGCTGTTAACGTTCGAGCCGAGCAGCCCCCAGCCGGCCCCGAATCCCGCGGGCAGGGTGCTGGTGTTCACGGTGACGAATTTGCTGTTGGTCGCGCTGCTCGATACGGTGAGGACCCCGCTCGGCACCGGGAGCGCCGCGATGGCATCCACGACCGTCATGCCCGTGCCGGTGACGCGGCCAAACGCGGCATAACTGTTGGGAGTGTTCGCGCTCGCCGGATCCCAGGTTCCGGTGTTGTCGGCGGTATTGATGAACCATTGGCTGGTGGCTGTATCGAGCGTGAAACCCGACTGATAATAGTCCGACCGCGCCATGGCGATCGTGCCGCGTTCATGGACCATCGAGGCCGAGGTTTCCATTGCGACGGGCGCAACCGTGCCGATGTAGGAGAGGAACGTGTTGTTGTTCACGAATCCGCCGCCTTGGATGATGCGGTAGTTCGGGTTCGACCGGTGGATGAGGCTGTTCGTGAAACTGCCGGCGTTCGCGTATGCCAGAAAATTGGCGACCGTGTTGGGCGCGTTGACGGAGTCCATCACCACATTGAAAATGCCGCCTCCCGGCAATCCCCGCGTGTTGAACTGCACCACCTGTTTTCCAGCGAGGGTCGGGACGTCAAAGTAAGACCGGAGATCGATCGCCGGAGAGGCCACGGGCTGCACGATCGACTTGCTGGGGATGGAACCAACGAGCGTGATGGGGTCGTTGTTCTGTGCAAAGAGCGGCCCGGCGAGGGCGATCATGGCGACAAGGAGCGAAGGGAGAAGGCGCATGGGGCGGCGAAGCTACGCAACGTTTTCACCTCGGCAACTGATTCTTGGCCTTCGAGCGCGGCAATAAACTGATTATTCTGCCGGTTACGCGCGGGTCCTCGCTCGCTGGAACAGACGCCATCGCCCGCGATAAACGGTCCGCTCACTCGGATGCGTTGTGAAGCACGGTGCCCCCATTTTCAATGCCGAGCCTTCTCCATCGCCGTCTTGCGTATTCTCCCGGCATCGCAAAGATTCCCCTCGTGAAACGCGCCCTCCTCGCACCTCTTCTCATTTCTACCGCGTTCGCGGCGGATGCTCCGGTTCCGGCGAAAATCGCGTACAACCGCGACGTGCGGCCCATCCTTGCGGATACGTGCTTCAAATGCCACGGCTTCGACAAGAATACGCGCGAGGCGGACCTGCGGCTCGATGTGCGCGAGGCGGCGCTCGCGAAGATCGACGGCATTTTCCCCATCGTCCCCGGCAAGCCGGAAGAGAGCGAAATCTGGAAGCGCATCAACACCAAGGACGAGGACGACGTGATGCCTCCGAAGAAGGAGCACCGGCAGCTCTCGGCGCGGGATAGGGAGGTCATCCGGAAATGGATCGAGCAAGGCGCGGAATACGAGCCGCACTGGGCCTACATCGCGCCCATGCGCCCGGCGGTGCCTCCGGAGAAAAAGGACGGCTTTTCGCGCAATCCGATCGACGCCTTCGTGCTCGCGCGCCAGCAGGCAGCGGGGCTCGCGCACGCGCCGGAGGCAGACCGGGCGACCCTCGTCCGCAGGCTGCATCTTGATCTCACCGGCTTGCCGCCGACGCAGGGCGACGTGGACGCTTTTGCAAAAGACACGCGCCCCGATGCGTATGAACGGCTCGTGGATCGGCTGCTCGCGTCCGAGCATTACGGCGAGCGCATGGCCGTGTGGTGGCTGGACCTCGTGCGTTTCGCCGACACCGCCGGCTACCACTCGGACAACCCGCGCAACGTCTGGCCGTATCGCGACTACGTCATCCGTGCGTTCAACGCGAACAAGCCCTTCGACCGCTTCACCGTCGAGCAGGTCGCAGGCGATCTGCTGCCCGGTGCGACGCAGGAGCAAAAGGTCGCCAGCGCCTACAACCGTCTCACTTTGACCACCGAGGAAGGCGGCGCGCAGGCGAAGGAATACGAGGCGAAATCCGTCACCGACCGCGTGAAAAGCATCGGCACGACGTGGCTCGCGCAGACCTTCATGTGCGCCGAGTGCCACGACCACAAATTCGATCCGTTCACCACGCGCGACTTCTACAGCCTCGGTGCGTTTTTTGCGGACATCAAGGAGAGCGCCATCGGCCGCCGCGAAGAGGGGATGCCCGTGGCGACGCCGGAGCAGGAGGCGCGGCTGAAGGAATTCGACACGCGCATCGTCGCACTGCAGGTGGAGCTCGACGCGCCGGGCGCCGAGCGCGACCGCCAGCAGTCGGAGTGGGAAAAGCGCGCAGCCAGCGGCAAGGCGGACGTGCCGTGGACCGTGCTGACACCGGAGAAAGTCCACGCCGACCGCGGCTCGAAGCTGGAGGTGCGCGACGGCGGGATCATCGAAAACAAGGCGGACAGCGCGGCAGCGTCGGACACATTTTTCATCACGGCAAAGCTGCCCGCGGGTACGATCACCGGCATGAAGCTCGACGCGCTCGCAGATGATTCGCTGCCGTCGAAAGGCCCTGGTCGCGGCGGGAATGGGAATTTCGTGCTGAACGAATTCACCGTGAAGCTCGACAACAAGCCGGTGAAGATCGCCGGCGCGACGGCGACCTTCGAGCAGAAGGGCCTCCCGGTTGCGCAGGCGATCGACGGCAAGGCGAACGACGCGAAGAACGGCTGGGCGGTCCTCGGCAACACGGGCCGCGATGCGTCCGCATATTTCGAACTGGCGGCACCGCTGACCGGCGAAAAGACGGTCGTGTTCGAGCTGCGGCAGATTTACGGCGACCGGCATACGCTCGGAAAATTCCGCATCCTCACCACGGAAGCACCGAAGCCGATCCGCGCGCCGCAGATGGAATATCCGCCGGACATCGTCGCGCTGATTGAAATCCCCGCCGATCAGCGCAAGCCGGATCAGCGCGTGAAGCTCGCGAAGCATTTCCGGACCGTCTCGCCGCAACTCGCGCCGCTGCGCAAAAAGATCGCCGACGCGCAGGTGGAGCGCGCGAATTTCGAGAAGACCATCGCACGCTGCATCGTCTCCGAGCACAGCGAGCAGTATCGCACGGTGCGCATCCTGCCGCGTGGCGACTGGATGAACGACAAGGGCGACATCGTCTCGCCCGCGACGCCCGGCTACCTCCCCGGCGCGCCGAAGCCCGCCGAGGGCGCGCGCCTTTCACGGCTCGACCTCGCAAACTGGGTTGTGAGCCGCGGCAATCCGCTCACCGCTCGCACTTTTGTGAACCGGCTGTGGAAACAATTTTACGGCATCGGCCTCGTGAAGACGCTCGAGGACCTCGGCACGCAGGGCGAGGTGCCGCCAAACCAGCCGCTGCTCGACTGGCTCGCCGTCGAGTTCATGGACTCCGGATGGGACGTGAAACACATGGTCCGGCTGATGACCGAGAGCGGCACCTACCGGCAGTCGAGCATCGCGCCGAAGGACCTGCTCGCGCGCGATCCCGACAACCGCGACCTCGCCCGTCAGGGCCGCTGGCGGCTCGATGCGGAATTCGTCCGCGACAACGCACTGAGCATTTCCGGCCTCCTCGTGCAGAAACTCGGCGGCCCGAGCGTGAAGCCGTACCAGCCCGACGGCTACTGGGAGAACCTCAACTTTCCCGTGCGCAAGTGGGAGGCGGACAACAACGAGAACCAGTGGCGCCGCGGCCTCTACACGTGGTGGCAGCGCAGTTACGTGCATCCCGCGATGCTCGCCTTCGACGCGCCGACGCGCGAGGAGTGCGCCGCAGACCGCACGCGCTCGAACATCCCGCAGCAGGCGCTCGTGCTCCTGAACGATCCGGAATTCGTCGAGGCCGCCCGAGCATTTGCCGCGAGGATTTTGAAGGAAGGCGGCCCGACCCCCGAGTCGCGCATCGCGTGGGCATGGCGCGAAGCCACCGGTCGCGCAGCGAAGCCCGTGGAGATCGCGACGCTGCGCAGCCTCCTCGATCGGCAGCGTTCCGTCATCGAGAAGGATCCAAACGCAGCCGGGGAAATCACGAAAGTCGGCTTCGCTCCCGTTCCGGCTGACGTGCAGACGGTCGATCTCGCCGCCTACACCGCCGTGGCGCGGGCAATCCTCAATCTCCACGAGACGGTCACGCGCTTGTAAGTGGAACGCTGGCGTCCCGACGACCCGCCGCCCGCCGCCGTGCGATTTTTCCAGATGACCGCGCGCGCCCTTTCATTCAAAGGAGCGTGATGCCTTTCCAACATCTCCCGCTCGCCGCCGGTCTCGGTCGCAGTGGGCCGGAGATTTTGTTCTACGGCATCGGCATCGCGCTGCTGCTCGCGCTGGCATTTTTCGCGCCGCATCGCGGGCTTCGCTGGATGCGTCCATTCGAGCGTGCCGCCGCCGCGCTGGCGCGTCGCCGCGGGCTCGCAATTTTTATGGTGGGACTCACCGCGTTTGGCGTCGTCGCGGCGATGGCGGCGGTCATCGGGGTGCCGATGCCGAAGGTGGACGACGAGTTCAGCTACCTGTTCGCGGCGGACACATTCACGCACGGCCGGCTCGCGAACCCGCCGCATCCCGATGTGGGAGCACTTCGAGACATTCCACGTGCTGCAGCAGCCGACCTATTCGTCGAAGTATCCGCCCGGCCAGGGGCTCCTGCTCGCGCTGGGAAAAGTGATCGCGCATCCCATCGTCGGCGTCTGGCTCGGCGCCGCGCTCGCCTGCGCCGCGATCACGTGGATGCTCATGGCCTGGCTCCCGGCGCGCTGGGCCCTGCTCGGCGGATTTCTCTCCGCCGTGCATCCGGAGGTGCTGATGTGGAGTCAGCGCTACTGGGGCGGCTGCCTCGCGCTCGCGGGCGGCGCGCTGGCCATCGGCGCATTCCGCCGCGTGATGAACAGGCCGCGCGTCCGCGACGGCCTGCTGATGGCGTCGGGTGTCGCGGTGCTGCTTTTCACCCGTCCGTACGAAGGCGGCGTGCTCACGCTGCTGCTCGGGATCGTGATGCTCGTCGCGGCGTTTCGCAAAAGGATCGCGCTGCGCGAACTCGTGGTGCGGGTGGTGTTGCCTGCCGCCGCGTTGCTTTGCGTCGCTGCGGCGTGGCTCGGATTTTACAACAGCCGTGTCACGGGCAACCCGCTGACGATGCCGTATCAAATCCACGTCGCGCAGTACATGGCCGCGCCGATTTTCATCTGGCAGACAGCGCCGCCGATGCCCGTGTACCGCCATGCGGACATCCGGGATTTCCACACCGGCTGGGAATATCGCGGTTACTCAAAGCAGATCGGCGCTGAAGGGACTCGCGACCGGACTCATCGAGCGCACGTGGCGGCTGCTCCGCGGCGACATGCGCCTCTGGTTTCTCACGCTCTCGCTCGTCGCGCTCCCGTGGGCGTTGCGGCGCGACGGGTGGATGAAGTTCGCGCTCGTGTTCACGCTCGTCTTCTTCGCGGCGCTGCTGCTGGTGAACTGGACGTTCTTCCACTACGCGGCGCCGGTGTTTGGCCTGTTCTTTTTCTCAGCCGTGCAGTGCATGCGGCATCTGCGCACGTGGCGCTGGCATGGAAAGCCGGCCGGGCTTTTCCTCGCGCGCGGCTCGGTGATCCTCTGCGCGGTGTCGGTGCTTGCGACCGGGCGCGATGTCGCGGCGCAATATCCCGACGGCTGGTGGGCGCAGCGCCAGCAGATCGTCGATCAGCTTCACCGCGAGGGCGGGAGGCATCTCATCGTCATCCGCTACGCGCCGAATGTCGCGAACACGCCGTCCTTCGGATATCGCGACTGGACGCGGAATGGCGTGGACCTTGATGGCTCGGAAATCCTCTGGGCCCGCGAGATGGATGCGGCGCACAACGCGAGGCTGCTCGAATATTTCAAGGACCGCCGCGTGTGGCTGCTCGACGTGGACACCGAGCGGCACAAAGCTGCTTCCCTATCCGCGCTGACCACGGCGGACCTTACCTCGATGCGAATCCTTCTCACCAAGCTCAAGCACATCGGCGATGCATTGCTGATGACGCCGGTGATCATGGCGATCCGCGCACGGTATCCGGACGCGGAGATCACCGTGGTCGTGCGAAAGGGGACGGAGGGAATCCTCGCGGGATGCCCGGCGATTGACCGAATACTGACGGCGGCCGCGCCGGAGGGGAGCCGGCGGTCTGCCCTGAACTGGCTCGAGGAGGCGCGCACGATCGCCGAACTGCGCCGGAAGAAATTTGATTACGCATTCGAGCTGAGTGACGGCGATCGCGGTCGCTGGGTCTGCGCGCTCGCGCGGGCGGATGTGCGCTGCACGAATGATTCGCTCATCAAGCTGCCGCGAATCTGGAAGCCTGGTTTTCAAAAGCGTCTCGCATTTTGAGTGGCGCTACCGGCATCGCGCGGAGAAGGATTTTTTCACCGTCATGCACGCGCTGGAGCTCGGCGACGGGCCGGGGTCGCTGTGTTTTGCGCGCGAGCGGGCCGTCACGTCGTGGGCATCGGAGCGGGCCGGCCGTGGCTGCGTGGTGTTTCATCCGGCGACGCGGATGGTGGAGAAATTCTGGCCGGAGGAGCGCTGGATCGAATTGGGACGCGCGCTAAGGGCGGACGGAAAACCGATCGTCGTGAGCGTCGGGCCTGCGGAGGAGGAGATTGAACTGGGCGACCGCATCGCGGCGGGAATTGGCGGGGAGGCGTTCAGCACGCAGGGGAAGCTGGGCTGGGCGCAACTGGCGGAGCTGCTTTTTTCCGCGCGGGTCTTCGTGGGTGTGGACACGGCGGCGATGCATCTCGCGGCGGCGTGCCAGTGTCCGACCGTGGCGATTTTCGGGCTGAGCTCGGTCGTGCAATGGAAGCCTTGGCAGGTGGCCAACCGAGTGCTTGCGGGGCTCGGCGAAATGGAGGAGTGGCCGGCGGAGATGGTCGGCGTCGAAAATCCGATCCTGCGCGTGACGGTGCGGCAGGTGGAGGCTGCTGCGAGGGAGATCGCGCGGGACGTCCCTGCATCCGCCGTGCCGACATCGAAGGCGGAGACGGTGTAAACGCCGGGAGTTCCCATGCCGCCGCCACCCGCGCCGAAAATCACTTTCCTGATCCAGGGCCAGACGGCTCCGAGCACGCGCGTGCGCATCCTGAATCTGCTCCCGTTTTTTCACGCGGTGGATTTCCGGACGGGCGTGGAGGAATATCCCGACTCGCTCCGCGAATGGATGCGCGTGGGTCCGCGGCTGCGCGATGCGGACATCCTCCTCGTGCAGAAAAGGCTGCCGAGCGTGCTCGAAGGCGCGATCCTGCGTTGGCGGATGAAGCGGCTGGTGTTCGACTTTGACGACTCGGTGTGGCTGCGCAACCGCGAGGGCGACGCGAAGCCGAGCAACAAGCTGCAGCGGCGCTTTGCGCGTTTCATGAAGCGGGTGGACCTCGCGATCTGCGGGAATCCGATCCTCGAAAACCGCGTGCGGGCGACAGCTCCGGCGACGCGGACAATGGTCATCCCATCGAGCGTCCCGGCGCCGGAGGCGGAAGTTCCAGCGCGGTCGAACTCACCGCTGCGCGTCGGCTGGGTGGGGACGGGGATCAACCTTCCGTATCTCGTGGGCATCGAGCAGGCGCTCATCGAGGCGTACGCGCGCGTGCCCTTTGAACTGGTCGTGATCTGCAACGCGCCGCCGGCGTTTGAAAAATTCCGGCACGTGCGGTTTGTCCCGTGGTCGGAGAAGACGGAGTACGAGGAAATCGCGGGCTTCGACTTGGGGATCATGCCGCTCGCCGACAATGAGCACAGCCGCGGCAAGTGCGCCTACAAGGCGCTGCAATACATGCGGTGCGGGGTGCCGGTCGTGGCGAGCGATGTGGGCGTCAATCGCGAGTGGATTGCCGGGAGCGGCGCGGGGATCGTGGTGAAGGAGGACGGCTGGCGGGACGCGCTTGTGTCTGCTTTATCGGACGCGGCGGTGCGGCCGCGCCTCGGCGCGGCCGGCATTGCGGCGATCCGCGGTGGTTTCCGCCACGAGGATGCGGCGCGCCAGTATGTCGAGGCGTTCCGGGGATTGCTCGCGCCGTAGCGCCAGAAATCAGGCCTCGGAAAATTGCAGGTCGTAGAGGCGCCGGTACACCCCGCCGCGGCCGAGCAGTTCGGCGTGCGTGCCGGTTTCGACGATGCGGCCCTGCTCCATGACGATGATCTGGTCGGCGCGCTGGATCGTGGAGAGCCGGTGTGCGATGCAGATGGTCGTGCGGCCCTTCATCAAGTCCTCGAGGGCGGCCTGCACGGCGCGCTCGGACTCGGCGTCGAGGGAACTCGTCGCCTCGTCGAGGATGAGGATCGGCGCGTTTTTCACGATCGCGCGCGCGATGGCGATGCGCTGGCGCTGGCCGCCGGAGAGCATCGCGCCCTTTTCGCCGATGATCGACTCGTAGCCCTGCTCCTTTTCCATGATGAACTCATGCGCGTGCGCGTGCCTCGCCGCTTCGAGCACCTGCTCCTTCGTCGCGCCGGCGTGGCCGAGGGCGATGTTGTTGAAGATGGTGTCGTTGAAGAGCACGGTCTCCTGCGTCACGACCGCGATCTGGCCGCGCAGGTCGCGGGTGTGCACGTCGCGGATGTCCATTCCGCCGATGGTGATCCGGCCGGTCTGCGGGTCGTGGAAACGGAGGAGGAGGTTCGTGACGGTCGTCTTGCCGGCACCGCTGCTGCCGACGAGCGCGACGAGGCGGCCGGCCTTCACTTTGAGATCGAATTCCTGCACCACGGACTTTTCACCGTAGCTGAAACTGACGTTCTCGAATGCGACATCGGCGCCCACGGCCTGGAGCGGCTTCGGATTTTCGGGTTCGACGATATCGTTCTTCGTGTCGAGGAGGGCGAAGACCATCCCGGAAATGACCCGCGCCTGCTCGAGCTGGTTGTGCAGGCGGATGAGCGCCTTGAAGGGCTGATAGAGGAGGAAGATGCAGCCGACGAATTGCATGAGGTCGCCGGGCTGCATTTTCACCGGCGAATAGAACGCGATGTAGATGAAGAACGTCGCGACGCCGATGGCGCCGAGGACTTCCATCATCGCGCTCGGCAGTTCGCCCGCGCGGACGATCCGCATCTGGTGGGCCGCCATGAGCCGCGAGGTGGTTTCAAATTGGTCCGTCGCCTTTTTCTCGAGGTTGTAGGCCTTGAGGATGCGGTAGCCGCTGAGCGATTCGTGCACGAGTTTGCCCTGATCGTTGACCTTCTGCATGAGCAGCTTCGTGGATTTCCGAACGCGGCGCGCATACAGCACGTAGGGCAGCAGCGTGAAGGGAAGCACCGTCACCGAGAGGAGCGTGAGCTGCGGATGGCTGAAGAGGAGGAGACCGACGAGGCTGACGACGGTGATGGGTTCGCGGATGATGGTGACCCAGGAATTGCCGAGCGCGTGCTGGATGCTGTCGGCGGCCTGGAGCTGCGCCATGAGCGTGCCGGTGCTGGAGCGGCTGAAGAAGCTGGAGCCGAGCGTGAGCACGTGGCGGAACATTTTCACCCGCAGATCCATGACGACGCGCATGGAGACCCAGTTC
Organism: uncultured Verrucomicrobiae bacterium; assembly: GCA_963769025.1. GTDB lineage: Bacteria > Verrucomicrobiota > Verrucomicrobiia > Chthoniobacterales > Chthoniobacteraceae > SXWH01. The sequence goes on along the minus strand of CAVYKI010000010.1, from coordinate 140,170 downwards.
ATGAGATAGACGTTCACGTAGCCCAACCCGGAGCGCAGGAGCATGGAAATGGGAATCAGCAGGATGATCACGACCAGGACGACCTTCGGAGCACTGCCCTCCGTCTGCGTGAAGAAGGAGTTGGCGTATTCGATGAACTTGGTGAGGAAGGACGGAACTCCCGCGGCGGGGATCGTTCCCACCGAGACGCCGCTGCCGGGGAAAATAGTGTTGATGGCGAGCCGGACGCTGACCATGAGCAGCGGGTTTGCGACGCCGGCGAGGAAGCCGCAGACGATGCCGACGATGAGGCGAAAACGGTAGGGCCGGGCGAGTGCCAATCCTTTCAGGAGATACTTGAACATTGAGAAGTGGGGAACAGTGCGGAAGACGCGCTGGCGAGGGCGAGAGTTTTCTTCGCGACGCCACCGGCGGACCGGTTCAGGCGGCCTTGCGCGGCTTGTCGTCGAAGCCGGGACGCCTGAAGGATTTTGCGCCGGGAAATTTCCGCTTCACGCTGCGCCGGAGCCGGTCGAGGTGGACGAGGATTTCCAGCATCGAGTCCGTCTCCTCGGGGAACATCTCCCGCATCGCCAACCATGCGGCGAGGCTGCGCTCGATGGCGATGAGGGCGACCTTTGCCGAACCGGCGGAGTCGCGCGTGGCGGCGAGGCTGCTGTCGTCCTCCTCCTCGACGAGCGAAAGGAATGCGCGGCAGATCTTCACGTAGATGAAGGCCTGGTACCAGCGGATGATTTCCACGCAGTCGTTCAGCCGGACGAGTTCGCCCTTTGCGTGCGCGACGCTCGTGAGGCCCTTTTCCACGCGGCGCTCGAGGTTGCGGACGTGCTGGAGCGGCAGGCGCAGCTCGTTGTTGAACCACTCGTCCACCATGTGGGAGTAGGTCAGCGCGGCGTTGCTCTCGCGCTGTCCGAGCGCGCGGGCGCGCCGGTCGAGGTGCTTTTCATGCGCCGCGGCGGCCTCGATGGATGCCCCCTTTGCCGTCCGCGACTTCGGCGTGCGGCGTTTGCCTTTCAATGCCGTGGTGCCGGCGTCCGGCGCGGAGCCGAGCGCCTCCCAGAACTTCCGGTTTTCGATGTCGCGCTTCCGGGGATTGCCGGTCCGCTCGTGGCTGCGCATCGCGAATTGCGCGCACCGGTGGGAAAACGGGCAGCGCTCGCACCACCGGTCGCAGTAGTTGTAGATGCCCGGGATGAAGCGCGGGTTGCGCGGGTCGGGCTTTCGGCGGCGCGGCTGGGACATGATGCCCGTTACCGCAGCGGGCGGTGGGCGACAAGTCCGGTGCCGACGTTACGATGGTTCGGCGTGCGTCTCAGCGCAGGCGCCAGTCGCCGAGGCCGCTGCCATAGAGCGTCGCTGTCGCGGAAATGGCACCGCTGCCATTCATGTACCACGCCGCGATCTGGCCGCTGGTATTCTGGAAAATGAGATCGGCGTTGCCGTCGCCATTCAAGTCCGCGATGGCTGCGATTTTCCACTCGCCGAGACTGTTGGCGTAGAGGGTGGCGGATCTGGAGATGACACCGTAACCGTTCATGTACCAGACCGCGATCTGACCGGACGTGTTCTGGAAGACGAGGTCGGCATTCCCGTCGCCGTTCAGATCCGCGACGCCGGCAATTTTCCAATCGCCAAGGCTGTTGCCATAGACCATTGCGGATCCGGAGAAGGCGCCGCTGGCGTTCACGTACCAGACCACGATCTGGCCCGTGGTGCTCTGAAAGATGAGGTCTGCGTTCCCGTCGCCGTTCAGGTCCGCGACGGCCATGATTTTCCAGTCACCGAGGCTATTGCCGGAGAGCATGGCGGATCCGACGAAGCCGCCATTTCCGTTCATGTACCAAGCCACGATCTGGCCGGTGGTGTTTTGAAAGAGGAGGTCGGCTTTTCCGTCGCCGTTCAGGTCCGCGATGCCTTTCACTTTCCAATCGCCAAGGCTGCTGCCGTAGAGAAGCGTGGAGCTCGCGACGGAAGAGTTCCCGCTCATGTGCCACGCGGCAATCTGCCCGGCGGTGTTCTGGAAAAGGAGGTCGGCCTTGCCGTCGCCATTGAAGTCCCTCGATATTTTTGCGGGCGTGGGCGGAGTGAGGGAAGCGGCCGCGGGAGTGAGGTCCGCCTTTGCGTTCTGCGAAGTCACCATGCTCATGCTATACGACCAGCCGTCGGTGCCCTTGATTTTGTAATTGCGCAGCACGGGCTGCTTGATGGTGACGCTGGTGGTCCTCGGCGTTCCGAGTGAGCCGCCGGTCCACGTGAGGTTCACGGTGATGTTCGGTGCGGCGGCCAGTTGCTGCTGGCGATACGCGGTGTCGTACGGCAGCACGCTTGCCCACGGGGTGGTCTGCACGGCAAAGGGGACATTCACGGTGTCCGAGACGGTCTGCACCGGGTCGATCGGGATGGCGAATCCGCCCGAGTTCGACGTGACGGCGTACCAATTGCCGGAATCTGGCCGCACGGTGATCCCGGCGAGCCCCTCGGTCGCGTCGTAGCTGCCGTTGCTGTTCGCGTCCGAGTATGCCACGCCGAGGATGTAGTTCCGCGTCGGGCCGCCGAAGTCCTGCGTGATTTTCCCGCCGTAGCGCGCGCCCGCGACGCCGACGCCGATCTCGGTGTAGCTCGAAGTCAGGACGTTCAGCCGGTGGCCGAGGGGATGGGAGGCGTCGACGTTGTCGTAGTCCACCATGAAGCCGAAATGGCTCATCGAAATATCGTCTGCGGTGGACGCCCCGCCGCCATCGATGTTCTCGCCGACGCCGGCATCATAACCCGCAGCCGCGGCGCGGGCCGTCGGGTCCTGACCGCTCAGATTCACGTGCGCGAAAAAATTCCGCGTCACCATGTCTTGCGAATGCGCGCGGGCGGCCTGGATGAGCTTGGAGTGGAACGCCAGGGGCGCGACGGCCGGATACGAGGCAAACTCGCCGCGCAGATTCGTGAAAAACGACGGTTTTCGCGCCCGAGCATCGTTCGAGTACCACGTGTTGACCGTGTCGAGGATGATGCCCTCCTGCGTCGGATTGATCCGCGCACGGTTGATCAATTCGAGCATCTGTTGTTCGAGCGCGGTCGGTTCGCCATGCGAATATTGAGCCTGCTGCGCAGTGGCGACCGTGGCGGAAAGAACGCAGGAAAGGGAGGCGGCAAGCCCCAAAAGCGTCGCGAGTTTCATCGGCTTGCGATAGGGGGATAAAGATTGCTCGGACATAAGTCGATATCGTTTGGCTCGGAACAGGGTTTTTCAGTGGCTACGGTGACTATTAGCAGTTTGCGTTCCGCGCCGATTTGCGAATGGGCACCGTGACGGAGCAATCCCTGCCTCCCACGCGTGGCTGACGCTCGCGGCGACCCGTCCAAATGATCCCCTAATGCGCGATGCCCGCACGGGGTTGGCCTCACAACTTGCCCGACATGCCTATCGCGTGTATGTGACGGGTTCCTGTCCTGATGACATCCGCTGATCCGAACATCGCCACCTGCCAGAGTTGCGGCACATTGATTGATGTGTCGGAGCAGGAGCCATTCGCGCTGGTGAATTGCTCGAGCTGTGGCGCGCGGATGCGGGTGCGCACGGATTTCGCCAATTTCGAGCTGCAGGGGGTCCTCGGGGAAGGCGGGCAGGGGATCGTGTATCGCGCCGTGGACAAGAAGCTGAACCGCCCGGTGGCCATCAAGGTGATGAAGCGCGAATACAGCGCTGATCCGGATTTCGTGAAACGCTTCGAGAGCGAGGCGCGGATTACGGCGAGCCTGAACAATCCGCATATCGTCAAGGTCTTCTCCTCCGGCGAACATCACGGACTGCTCTACCTCGCGATGGAGATCGTGGACCATGGCAGCCTGGACTCGCTCATGGCGCAGTTGAAAAAGATGCCCGAGGAGCAGGTGATCGACATCGGCATCCAGATCGCGCTGGGGCTGAAGGCGGGGCTCGAGCTGGGCCTCATTCACCGGGACATCAAGCCCGGCAACATCCTGTTCGCCGACGGGCAGACGGCGAAGATCGTGGATTTCGGCCTGGCGATTCTCGTGGAGAAACAGCACGAGGAGCAGGGCGAGGTGTGGGCGACGCCTTACTATGTCTCGCCGGAAAAACTGGAGGGGAGGGCCGAGGATTTTCGGAGCGACATGTATTCGCTCGCGGCGACGCTTTTCCACGCCATCGCGGGGCGCCCGCCGTTCATCACGGAATCCAATTCGATGACGGAATTGCGGAAGATCAAGAGCCTGCCCGTGCGGCTGCTGAATTTCGCCCCGCATGTCTCGACGCCGACGGCCTACGTCATCGACCGCGCGCTCAGCTTCAAGCCGGAGGATCGGTTCGACAGCTACACGCACTTCATCGAGAGCCTCGAATACGCGCGCGCCGAGCTGCGCAGGCATCCCGGAAAGCGCCGGCGCGTCCCGCGCGCCCTCGCGATGGGTCAGGGGAAGGGCGGCAGTTGGGTGACGTTTGCGATCATCGCCCTCGTGGTCGGCGTCGGTGTTTACTTTTGGGTGAACCGGCCCGGCGCACGGACGGAGCAGACGACAGAAAAGGTCCCGACTCCCGGTTCGGCCGAGGCCGACCTGACTGCGGAGAAACGTTTCGACCTCGGGCGGAAACAACTGCTCGAGGAGCAGTTTGACGAAGCTGCAAAGACCTTCATGGCCCTCTATGAAGAGGGACGCCTGCCGGAGCCGAAGAACAGTTGGGCCGCCGTGCATGGCGGGATCGCGGAATATTTTGCCGGACGGACGGAGCGCGCGCGGGCGGCGTTTAAGATGCTCTCCGAGCGCACCACGCCCACCGCCATCGGCCTCGACGAGAAGCTCGTGGCGTTTTTCAACCGGCTCTCGACGCTCGTTTCCGGGGGCGCGAAAGGCGAGCCGCCGAAATTCGACGAGTTCGACGCGACCACTTACGAGTCGCTCATTTTCCTCACCGCCGCCGTGAAGCATTGGAACGAAAGCGAGTTTGAGGAAGCCATCGCGCTCATGCGGCGCTTCCAGAAAGCGACTCCGAGCGGTGAGGACGTGTGGGTTGCGGATTACCGCCCGCTGGTCGCGCGTTACCTCGACGAATACGGGACGTTTCGGGAAATCGCAGACGACGTCGCGAAGGCGGACGCATCGCCAAAGATTGCCGAGGCGGCGCTGAAAAAAATCCCAGCGGCAAAGGGCAAGGTGCGTTCGGAAAAACTGCTGGCGAGACTGGACGCGATGGAGACCGAGGTCGGCAACAAGGTCCGGCTGGCGATCGCTGCTTCCGAGGAGGCGATGAAGAAGCAGGAGGCCGAGGCCGAGGCGCGCGAGGAAAAGCTGCTGACCGATGTGAAATTCCAACTGAAAGCCCTTTGCGAAAACTACCGCTTCAGCGAAGCGGCTGCGCTCGTCCGGGCGGTGAATGTGAAACGCGAACGGCATGTCGGCGAGCGCGACCTGCTCGCGAAGCGGGTGGACTGGCTCGTGGAATTCAAGCGCCAGCTCATCGCGGACCTGAACACCGGCGGCTGCACGCTCGCGCTCCAGCGCAAGAGCGGGCAGAAAATCACCGGGATGATCGCCAGGGCCACCGACCTGCAGGTGGAGATGCGCGTGCAGTTTGGCAGCCTTCCGATCGCGTGGACCGACATCAGCGCCCTCAGTGTGCTGCAAATGTCCCGCTTCTACATGAGACCGACGCAGCCTCAGGCGGTGCTCGCGGACCGCGAGTGGCGCGCGGGCGTCTTCTGCCTTTTCACGCAGCTCTTCAACGAAGGGCAGGCGCTCATGGATGATGCGGCGAACCGCAAGCCCGAGTATCAGAACGACCGCGCCCTTTTCTTTGGGGAGACCGCGCCAGCCCCCGCGCCCGAGCCGCCGCCGGTCGCGCCGCCCGCGCCACCCGCGCCCGGCCTCGAGATGGCGGATGAGCCGTTGAATCCCGAGATGAAGCCCAAGGGCACATCGCTCCTCGATGGCGTCCCTGCGCCAGCCGCGCAGTGACCGCTATTTGATTTCCACCTGCACGCCCGCAGTCACCATGTGGGCGATCCGGGAAATGTCCCAATTCGCCGTGCGCATGCAGCCGTGGCTCGCAAAGGTGCCGATGCTGTAGGGATTGTTCGTCCCGTGAATGCCGATGCCGGGCTTGTTCAGGCCCATCCATGCGACGCCGACTGGATTCCGCGGCCCGGGGGGCAGCATGTGGAAGTTCTTCGTCCGCACGCCGCGGTTCAGCACGCCTGCGTCCCAGCGGAAAGTCGGCATCGACGCGATGCCGAGGATGCGCCACTTGCCCGGCGGCGTCGGGTGCGCCGGCGAGCCCGGCGCGATCGGGATCGCGGCGATCAATTTGTCACCCTCGAAAAGCTCCAGAATCGTCTCCCTGCGGGTGATGACGATGCGGCGATCCTTGAATTCCTCGCGTGGCGGGAGGTTTCCAGTCTCCGGCATCTCCTCGATCTTGAAAGGCACGACATTCGGAACCCTCACCTGATCGTCGGGATTCAATTTGCCAAACTTCACGCCGGGATTCAGCCGCGCGAGGAAGTCCGGCGAGCAGTGGTAGCGCTCCGCCACAAAGTCGATGTAAGCCGCGTAAGGAAGCATCTTCCTGCGCGCCTGCTCGGCCGTCTTGCCTGGCAAATCGCCGACAAACTTCATGTCCGACTTCGCGACCGTGTGAAACGTGTAAACGGGATACACGCTTTCGAGCGGCACATTGTCGTCGATCACCCCGGTCTCCGGCAGCCCGTGAGAGCGCTGCCAGCGCTTGAATGCATTCGTGAGGAATTTGCCCTGCTTGCCGTCAATCATCCCCGGGCTGAACAATTGCTGATCGAGGAAAATCTGGAGCTGCGCGGTGATCTCCCGCTTCGTCACGAGAATCGCGCGCGCCGCCTGCGGTTCGCCTTCCCCCGGTGCCGTGGGAGCGGTCGGCGTCACCGGTGCCGGAGGTGTCGTGGGTGTCGAAGGTGGCGCTGGCGTCGTTGGTGTCGTTGGTGTCGGTGGTGTCGGTGGTGTCGCGGGCTGCGGTGGGCGGTGGTGTCGTGCGCGGTGCGACGGGCGCCTCGGGCTTTGGCTTCGTCGTGTCCGTGGGCTGTGGCTCGGTGCTTGGAGCGGTTGCCGGCATGACCGGCAACCCAGTCCGGAACTTTTTTCGCGGGGTGGCCGCCGGGTTTTCCTCGGCAAAAACGGAGGCGGTCAGCGCCAGGAAGGCGATCGTGGTTGGCGCAAACATGAAACGGGCTAGCATCGGCGCGCACTACGTATGCCAACTCCCGCAGGAAACAAGCTCCGCATCGCACAGGTCGCACCGCTTTGGACGCCGATCCCGCCGGCCACCTACGGCGGAATCGAGCTCCTGCTCGCGCTGCTTTGCGACGAACTCATCGCGCGCGGTCACGAGGTGACGCTCTACGCGAGCGGTGATTGCCGGACTTCGGCGAAACTGCACCCGGTCATCCCGGTGAACCTCGGCGACCTGATGGCCCGGGGTGACGCGCTGATGTTCGAATACTACGTGAACGCGGCGATGGCCTCCGTGCTCGCGGCGCAGGACGAGTTTGACATCATCCACTGCCATCTGCCGCCCGCATGGCTGCCGTTTGCGGCGGCGATGCGCACGCCGTGCGCGTTTACGCTGCACACCAGCCCGCATACGGACGACGAATGGGTGATGCAAAATTTTCCGCAGGCGGCCGCCGTCGCGATCAGCCACGCGCAGGTCGCAGCCGCATCGGAGCGGCTCGGGCGGAAATTTCCCGTGGTGTACAACGGCGTGGATTTCGCCGCCTACGATGCATCCTTCGAGCCGGGCAAATACCTCGCCTTCCTCGGCCGCATGTCGCACGAAAAGAACCCGCTCGATGCGATCCACATCGCGAACGCGGCCGGCGTGCCCATCGTGCTCGCCGGCCGGCCGCAGAATGCCGCCGAGGAGACGTATTTCCGCGAGAAAGTGCAGCCGCTGATCGACGGCGAACGCGTCCGCTGGGTCGGCCTCGTGAACCATCCCCAGAAAGTGGACCTCCTCCGCAATGCCGCGGCGCTCGTCTTTCCAATCCAGTGGGATGAACCCTTTGGCCTCGTGATGATCGAGGCGATGGCCTGCGGTGCGCCCGTGCTCGCCGTACGCCGCGGCTCCGTCGCCGAAGTCGTGGACTATGGTGTGACCGGTTTCACCGCCGATGCCCCGGGCGACCTCGCTCCGCTCGTGGCGAACGCATGCTCGCTCGACCGGCGTGTCGTCCGCAGCCGGGCGGCTGCGCGCTTTGGGCATCAGAAAATGGTGGATGATTACCTCGCGCTCTATCGCGAAATGATCGCGCAACGGGCGTAACCTTGGAGCGGGAGGCGCCGTCTGCCCACCAAACCACCCGCCCATGCCTTACACTGGTAACGTCCTCTTCTTCCTCGCCCTCCACGCCGCGCTTTTCTTCATCCTGCTTGGGCATTGGCTCGTCGCGGGCGGGATGTTCCCAAAGGCCACCGCGGCATTCGTCCGGGTGTATGACGAGCGGCCCATCCGCGCGCTGCTGCTCGGCCTTGTCACGTATGGGCCGATTTTTCTCCTGCTGCTGAACACTGCCAGGCTCCCCGGAACCGTGCCGCGGATCGCGATGATCGTCGTGGGCTTTCTGTCCCTGCTCATCGCCTTTGCGGGCAGCGCCGGGCTTGCGCTCCGCATCGGGCGCAATCTTTCCGCGGATGTCTCCCGCTGGCAGCAGTGCCTGCGCGGCGGCGTGATGCTCGGTCTCGTATTCATCACGCCGTTCATCGGCTGGGGCTTCCTCCTGCACGCAGGACTCGCGAGCGGCTTCGGCGCATTCCTGCTCGCGAAGCCCTGGAAGTCGGTGTCGGCAGACGACACAGGCATCCCGGCTCCGGCGCTCCCATGAAAAAGACCTCCCGACGCGAATTCATCGCTGCCAGCGCGGGAACGATCGCGCTGAGCGCCGCCATTTTCAAAAGCGCGCAAGGCTGGCTCACGAGCATGGGCCAGTACGCCGGCTACGGCGTCGAGCGTCCGCTGCGCGCTCCGCTGACTCCTCCCCCGGGTGCGGAACTCGATCCGGTCTCTCACGCGCTGAACCGCCTCACCTTTGGCCCCGGTCCCGGCGACTACGCACGCGTCTCGGCGATGGGAGTGGATGCGTTCCTCGGGGAACAGCTTGCGCCGGACGCCATCGACGACTCGCTCTGCGACCGTGCGATCGCGCGCTTTGGCGACATGTGGAATGAGCCGCTCGGCGAGCAATACGACGCCGATCCCGAGGCGCTGCCGCCGGTGCTCCGCCGCGTGACGTTGCTTCGCGCGATTTACAGCGAGCGGCAGCTCTTCGAGGTGATGTGCGAATTCTGGAGCGACCATTTCAACATCGATCCGACCAAGGGCGACTGCCGCTGGACGAAACCGAGCGACGACGCAGAGGTCATCCGCAGGCACGCGCTCGGGAATTTCCGCGACATGCTGCGTGCCTCCGCGCTGAGCCCGGCGATGCTCTGGTATCTCGATGGCCGGGCAAACGTGAAGCGCACGCCCGAGGAGAAGCCGAACGAGAACTACGCACGCGAGCTGATGGAACTGCACACGCTCGGGGTGCGCGGCGGCTACACGCAGCAGGACGTGATGGAGGTCGCGCGCTGCCTCACCGGCTGGACGATCCGCGCGCGCAAGGACGACGGCTTCGCCGGACGCCTCCTTTCGCCGCTGACGGACCACGCCGCGGTCTTCTTCCGACCCGAGGCGCACGACGACGGCGCGAAGCGCGTGCTCGGCCACGACATTCCCGCGGGCCTTGGAAAAGGGGATATCGATCGCGTGATTGAAATCGTCGCGTCGCACCCGAGCACCGCTCACTTCGTCGCCTACAAACTTTGCGCCCGTTTCATCGCCGATGATCCGCCCGCCGTCGCGGTGGCCGCGGTCGCGGCGGCGTGCACCGAGGGAAAAGGCGACATCAGGTCGATGCTCCGCACGCTCTTCGCCACGCCGGAATTCACGGCGAGCCGCGGCGCGAAATTCAAGCGGCCATTTCATTTCGTCGTCTCCGCGCTGCGCGCCACGAACGCATCGAGCAGCGCGGACCGGCCGGTCCTGTCGTACCTCGAACGCATGGGCCACATGCCGTTCCGCTATCCCACGCCGGACGGCTATCCCGCCGCGGCGGTCCACTGGCGCGCGACACTGCTGTGGCGTTGGAAATTCGCGCTCGCGCTCGCGAACAACCGGATCGCGGCACGCACATCGAGCGCATCCGGCTGCAACGCCGGATTGGTTCCGACAGCGGACTCATGGCCACCTCCTGGGCCGCCAGCCGCGCGCCGAGGAAAGTGACGCATATCTCAAGTCCGGCGACGGCCTCGCGCTCCTGCTCGCCTCGCCGGCATTTCAACGCTGCTGACATGCTCGCCGAGACTCACATTTCCGGAAACCGCGACGACAAGCGCACGCTCGTCGTGGTCTTCCTTCGCGGCGCTGCGGATGGCCTCACGCTCGTCGCGCCGCTGGAAGACGACAACTACCGCCGCTTTCGTCCGCGCCTCGCGGTGCGAAAGGAAGAGGCGGTCGCGCTCGACGGATTCTTCGGCCTGCATCCGAATCTCGGCGCGCTCGCAGCCCGCGTGGAAGGACGGCGACCTCTGCATCATCCACGGCGCGGGTGGCGAGAGTGACACGCGCTCGCACTTCGAGGCGCAGGAACTCATGGAGCATGGCGGACCTGCCGCGGGCGGCTGGCTGGGACGCTTCCTGCGCACCCAGCGGCCTGCCGCCAGTCCGCTCAGCGCCGTCGCGCTCGCGCCGACGCTGCCGGAAATGCTATCCGGCGCGCCTTCTGCCGCGGCGTTCGAATCGCTCGCGGAATTCTCGCTGGGCGGCCGGGATCGCCGCGACCGGGTGCCGGTGGAATTCCCGCGCGAGCTTCGACGGCTCTACGAACTCGAGGGCGACGAGATGCGCGACGCGGCGCGGAACACCTTCGACGCCCTCGCGCGCATCGAGGCGATCGATTCCGGCGCGAGTCCTGCGAATGGCGCGGCCTACGACGAGCGCGATTCCTTTTCGCACGGGCTCCGGCAGGTCGCGCAGCTCATCAAGGCGGACGTCGGCCTCGACGCGGCGAGCGTGGACCTCGGCGGATGGGATTCGCATTTCACGCAGAAGCTTCTCCTCGAACCGCTCATGCTCCGGCTCGCAAAAGGTCTCGCCGCATTCCGGCAGGATCTCGGCGCGCGAATGGCAACGACTACAGTCGTGGTGATGACGGAGTTCGGCCGGCGCGTCGCGGAAAACTCCGCATTCGGCACCGACCACGGGCGCGGCAGCGCGATGTTCGTGCTCGGCGGCGGCGTGAAAGGCGGGCGCGTATTTGGCGGCCTGCAGCCGGGCGGCCCGTGGCCCGGCTTGAAGCCCGAGATGCTCGACGGTCCGGGCGACCTGCCCGTCTGGAACAACTACCGCGACATCCTCTCACCGATCCTCGTCCGCCACGGCGCAAGCGCGGACGCGCTCTCAAAAGTTTTCCCGGACTTTGCGCTGAAGCCGCTGCCGCTATTCGCGTAGCCCGCAGCTATTCCTTGAGGATGCCCTTCTCGATCAGCTTGCGCAGCTTTGGCGCGATGACGGCTGAGCAATACGGGTTCCTGTTCTTGTTCAGGTTGTAATAATTCTGGTGGTAGTCCTCGGCGACGTAGAACTCCTTCAGCGGCGAAATCTCGGTGACGACCGTCGCGCCCCACTCCTTCTTCGCGCGCTCCTTCGCAGCCAGCGCGGCCTTCTTCTGATCCTCGTTTGCGAAAAAGATCACCGAGCGATACTGCGGGCCCTTGTCCGCGCCCTGCTGGTTCGGCGTCGTCGGATCGTGCGAGGCGAAGAACACATCCAGCAGCGAGTCGAGCGTCACAACCGACGGGTCATACACCACATCCGCGACCTCCGCATGGCCCGTCTGCTTCGTGCAGATCTGCTCGTAGGTGGGATTCGGGACGTGGCCGCCGGAATAGCCGGAGACGACTTTCTTGACTCCGCCGACGCGCTGGAAGACGGCCTCGACGCACCAGAAGCACCCGCCTCCGACGACGATTTTCTGGGTGGCGGCTGGCTTGTCGGATTCGGTCTTCACGGTTTCGGCGGCGTTGAGGGTGATCGTCAGCGGGACGAGCGAGGTGAGGAGGGTGAGGATGAGCGTTTTCACGATGGTGATTTTGCCGGGGTGCAGAATTGCGTTGCTGCCCGTCTATTCCTCAAGACGGCCCGCTGCGCAAGAGCCATTCCGGAGCTAGCGCGAGGAGTGGCTTTCACGACATTCCCGTGCACGTCGGTGAGGCGGAAATCGCGGCCCTGGTATTTGAAAGTGAGCCGCTCGTGATCGAGGCCGAGCAGGTGAAGGACGGTCGCGTTGAGGTCGTGGACGTGGACGGGATTCTCCGCCGGGCTGAATCCGAAGTCGTCCGTCGTTCCATGCGTGATGCCGCCTTTGATGCCGCCGCCCGCGAGCCACATCGTGTAGGCGTCCTTGTGGTGATCGCGGCCAGGGTTCGTGCTCTTGCCGTCGCCGTCGATGCCCTGCCGGAGCGGCGTGCGTCCGAATTCCGAGCCCCAGATCACGAGCGTGTCGTCGAGGAGCCCGTGCGCCTTCAGGTCGGCGATGAGCGCGGCCATCGCCTGGTCCACGTCGCGGCATTTCGCCGGCAGGCGCGTGGCGAGCGCGGAATGGTGATCCCAGTCGGCATCGTAGAGTTCCACGACCCGCACGCCGCGTTCGATGAGCCGTCGCGCGAGCAGGCAGTTGTTTGCAAAGGACGACGCGCCGGGTTTCGCGCCGTAGAGGTCGAGCACGGACTTCGGCTCCTTCGAAATGTCCATGAGCTCCGGCACGCTGGTCTGCATGCGGTAGGCCATCTCGTATTGGCTGATGCGCGTCGCGATTTCCGGGTCGCCCACATCGGCGAGCTGGCGTTCGTTCAGCGATTTCACGGCGTCGAAAATGCGGCGCCGGTCGGCCTGCGACTGGCCCTTGGGATTGCTGAGGAAAAGCACCGGGTCGCCGCTCGAACGGAACTGGATGCCCTGATGCACGCTCGGGAGGAATCCGTTCGCCCAGAGCGATCGTGCCCGCGCCGCCGAGCGGCCCGGAGAGCAGCACGGTGTAGGCGGGCAGATCCTGATTTTCCGTGCCGAGCCCGTACGTCACCCACGAGCCGAAGCTCGGCCTGCCGCCGCGGCCAAAGCCCGTGTGCAGGAACATCTGCGCGGGCGCGTGATTGATCTCGTCCGTGTGCAGCGTCTTCACGATGGCGATGTCGTCCGCGACCTTCGCCAGATGTGGCAGCAGCTCCGACATCTCCTGCCCGCTGCGCCCGTGCTGCGCGAATTTGAACTTCGATCCCGCGAGCTGCATCTTGCCGCCGATGAATGCGAACCGCCGTCCTTTCAGCAGCGACTCCGGGCAATCCTGTCCGTCGCGCCTGCCGAGTTCCGGCTTGTGGTCGAACAGGTCGAGCTGCGAAGGCGCGCCGATCATGTGCAGGTAGATCACGCGCTTCGCCCGCGGCTTGAACATGGGGTTCTTCGGGGCGAGCAGATTTGCAGGCGCGGCTCCCAGCGTTTCGCGGAGCAGGCTCGAAAGTGCGAGCGAACCCAGCGTGAGCCCCGTGCGATGGAAGAAGTCGCGTCGCGTGATGAGGTCGAGATGGGTGGGCATGGGGTCGTGCTCGTTCATTGCTTCGAAATCGTCTCGTCCAGATTCAGCAGCGCCGCCGTGACCGCGTACCAAGCCGCGAATTCCTCCGCGCCCACGCCTTTCGGCAGCTCAAATGTGCCCGCGAATTCCTTCGCGCCCTTCGCATCCTGCGCACGCGCGGCACGCTCGGTGGCGAGCAGGTTCGTGAGCGTCGCCAGTTCCTCCGGTCGCGGAGCGCGTGACGTCGCGATGGCGAATGCATGGCGCAGCCGCGCCTCCGTGTCGGCCGCGGGTTTCTCCGTCAGCACGCGCTTCGCGAAGGCCATCGCGGCTTCGACGTACACCGGGTCGTTCATCAGCGTGAGCGCCTGGAGCGGCGTGTTTGAACGCGGACGCTTCACGCGGCAGGCCATGCGCGCGTTGGCGTCGAAGGTCACGAAGCTCGGATATGGCGCGCCGCGCTTCCAGACGACGTAAAGGCCGCGCCGGTATTTCTCATCGCCGGGGCTGACCTCGTAGTCGTAACGCTGGCCGCCGACTTTCACCCACAGGCCGTCGGGCTGGTAAGGTCTGATGGGCGGCCCGCCCTGCCTGAGGCTGAGCAGTCCGGAAATGGCGAGCGCGTTGTCGCGGATCATCTCGGCGTCGAGCCGGTGTCGCGGGCCTCGGGCGTAGAGCAGGTTCTGGTCGTCGCGCGCGAGCAACTCCGGCGTCACCTTCGAGGACTGCCGATAGGTCGCACTCGTGACGATGGTCCTCAGCGTCTGCTTCATGCTCCAGCCGTTGTCCATGAACTCGCACGCCAGCCAGTCGAGCAGTTCGGGATGCGTCGGCGGCTCGCCTTTGATCCCGAAGTCCTCCGGTGTCGTGACGATCCCGTGGCCGAACAAGTCCGCCCACCAGCGGTTCACCACGACGCGCGCGACGACCGGATTTTCGCGGCTGACAAGCCACCTCGCGAGGTCGAGACGCGTGGGCTGGAGCTCGGCTTCGCGCATCAAAGGATGGAGCACCGCAGGCACATGCGGCTCCACCTTGTCGCCGGGAGTGCGAAACTCCCCGCGCTGGAAAATGGCGCTCATGCGAGGCGTGTCCTCCTGCATTATCAGCGTCGAGGGCGGCTTGAGCTTGCGGAGCTGGGCATCGAGCCGCGCCTTTTCCTTGTCGAGTCGCGCGAACTCCGGGCTCTGCTTGCGCCGGTAATCCGCGATCACTTTCTTCTGCTTCGGCTTCCGTTTCGTGGCGGGTGTGCCGAGCGCGTCGGTCAGCTCCGCCGGCAGCGCCTCGCCGCTCACATTGCCGGTAATCGCGCTCAGCCGCAGGCGACCGATCGTGCGGCTCCCGCCATAGTTTTGCTCCAGTTTGAAAGTGAGCACCGTTCCTGCCGCGAAGCCGAGCGCCTCGGCAGTCTCGAGGACCGCCCAGTGCGACTCGTGGAAGCGCGGGTTGATGGCCCAGCCGCCGGCCTTCGCGGTGTTGTCGGATTTGAGCAGGTTCTCGACGGGAAAATTCGACTGCGAAAACGAGGCCTTCGCCGAAATGAAGGTCACCGGTTTTGCCTGCTGCGGCTTGTCGGCGGGCGCGGCGGTCACGGTGAGGTTGTTCAGGACAAAGTTCGGCCGCTTTTCGTCGCCGCGGCCGGGACCTTTGCCGGGCAGCGCGTCATCGGTGAGCGCCTCGAGCTTGATGCCGCGGATGCCGGTGGTTTTCGTGCGCACTTCGAGCACGTAGGTGTCCTTGTCCGGCGCGGGTTCGCCGCTGATGAGCACCGACTTGTCCGCGAGAATCTCGCTGGTCGCGCCACCGCTGGAATCGAAGTCCGCGATTTCGAGCACATGCTCCTTCGGCGAATCGTTGCTCCGCTTGAGCAGCGCTTCCTCCCACGCAGCCTGGTCCGATTCGCCACCTGCATCC
Organism: uncultured Verrucomicrobiae bacterium; assembly: GCA_963769025.1. Classification (GTDB taxonomy): domain Bacteria; phylum Verrucomicrobiota; class Verrucomicrobiia; order Chthoniobacterales; family Chthoniobacteraceae; genus SXWH01. Next base: position 124,607 of record CAVYKI010000010.1, on the reverse strand, counting down.
AACGCGGCGAGCTCTTTCTCCACCTTTGCGAGCTCGCCTTGGATCCGTTCGCGTTCGGCACGCGTGCCCGGATCCGAAATCTCCATGACCGGGCCTTTGAACTGGATCGAGCCGGGCGTCTTCGGATTCGTGCGGTCCGCTTCGAGCGAGGTGTTGTTGAAAAACGCGAAGACGCCGTAGTAGTCGCGCTGCGAGAAGGGGTCGTATTTGTGATCGTGGCACTGGGCGCATTCCAGCGTCGCGCCGAGCCAGACCGTCCCGAGTGTGCTCACGCGATCGTGGATCTGGTTCACGCGCGTCTCCTCGGGATCGGTGCCGGCCTCCACGTTGGTCGGAGCGCTGCGGTTGAAGCCTGTGGCGATTTTCTGGCCCTCGGTCGCATTCGGCAGCACGTCGCCGGCGAGCTGCTCGATGGTGAACTGCGTGAACGGCATGTCGGCGTTGATCGCGTTCACCACCCAGTCGCGATACGGCCAAAGGTCGCGCAAGTCGTCGCGCTGGAAGCCGTGCGAGTCCGCGTAGCGTGCATAATCGAGCCACGGCCGCGCCCAGCGCTCGCCGTACTGCGGCGAGGCGAGCAGTTCCTCCGCGAGGCTGGCGATCGCGGCATCGAGATCCCGCGTCGCGGACTGGACGAATGCAGCGGTGCGCCCGGGCGTCGGCGGCAGCCCTGTGAGATCGAGATGCATCCGGCGGCAGAGCGTCTCCGGCGATGCCACGGGCGAAGGCGCGAGGCCTGCCGCTTCGAGGCGCGCGAGGATGAAATGATCGATCGGATTCTTCGGCCACGCTTTCGCTTTGATCGACGGAAGGGTGGGGCGCACGGGCTTTTCGTATGCCCAGTGACGAAGGGATGGTTCCGCGGCAGGCCAGTCCGCACCGGCATCGATCCACGCTTTCAGCGTTTCGATTTCCTTCTTCGCAAGGCTGGAATTGGTGCCGCGTTTCGGCGGCATCTGCTCATCGGGATCCGACGAGAGCACGCGCTGAATCAACGGACTGTCCGCACTTTTCCAGGCGACGATCGCCGTGTCGCCGGACTCAGCGGGCCGGAATGCAGCCGCGCGGCTGTCGAGTCTCAGCCCGCTCTTCTGCTTGTCCGGGCCATGGCATTCGTAGCAGTTCTTCGCGAGGATCGGCTTGATGTCCCGCGCGTAGTCGGGCGCCGCCTGCGCCGTGCAGACGAGGATGGCCGAGGAGAGAAATGCGAGAGTGCGAGTGCGCATGGGGGAATGCGGCTGGACGATGAAGCCGTGACATTCTCGGCAGAAACGACTCGGGAGCAATGGCGAGCTTAGAGCGCGTGTCCGGATCGGTTCCGCGAAAAAGGAAAACCCGCGCTGTGCGTGCATCGGGGGACGCACAGCGCGGGTCTCTCGGAGGAATCTGTGTGGGGGAAGATTCCGGGGTAAATTTTCTAGCGCTTGCTGAACTGGAAGCGCTTGCGGGCGCCGGGCTGGCCGGGCTTTTTGCGTTCCTTCATGCGCGGGTCACGCGTCAGCAGGCCCTCGGCCTTGAGCGCACCGCGGAGTTCGGCGCTGACTTGCAGGAGCGCGCGTGCGATGCCGAGGCTGACTGCGCCGGCCTGGCCACCGACGCCGCCGCCGGAGGCGTTGGCGGTGATGTCGTAGGTGTTGCGGCTCTTTGCGATTTCGAGCGGCTTCAGAACCATGCCCTGAAAGGAGGTCACCGGGAAGTAGTCGTCGTACGGACGCCCGTTGATGAGGATTTTGCCCGAACCCGGCGTGAGACGCACGCGTGCGGTGGCGGTCTTGCGGCGTCCGATGGCGGAAATGATGGCTTCGTTGGACATGATGCGAATTTTTTCTGCTTAGGAGACTTTGCCGACCGACACGGGCTGCTGGGCGGCGTGCGGGTGCTCGGCACCGGCATACACCTTCAATTTCGTGATCTGGCTGCGGCCGAGGCGCGTGTGGGGAATCATTCCCTTGATGGCATTCGAGATGAGCAACTCGGGACGGCGCGCGCGGCGGTTTTCCAGCGTCTCGCTCTTATGGCCGCCGACGTAGCCGGAGAAGCTCATGTATTCCTTGGCCGTCTCCTTCTTGCCAGTCACTTTTACCTTCTGGGCGTTCACGACGATGACGAAGTCGCCGGCGTCCATGTGCGGGGTGAAAGTGGCTTTCTCTTTGCCACGGAGAATGTTTGCGGCACGGCTGGCGACGCGGCCGAGCACCTGGTCGGCTGCGTCAATGATCCACCAGCGTCGCTGGACTTCGTTTGCTTTTGCGGAGAGTGTCCTCATGGTTTGAAAAAGGGGCGGGAAACTAGGAAGCAGGGCCGGGAGTGTCAACGGCTATTTCGGCTGAAGTGCGAGAAATGTGGGCGGAGGGGGTGTTCGGCGGGCTCGATGCCCGGCGTTTCAATTGCGAGTCGCGGGTGCCGCTTTCACGTGCGCCATTGCGCGCACGCCCGGCGTCTGCGAGGAATGCGCAGCACTTTCAACCCAACCATGAACATCCTCCACATTGCCGCGCTCGCAGTCACCGTCACCCTCGGCGCCTCGCTCGCAGCCGACGAGCCGAAGCTGCAGACGATCCCCATCAAGGACATCGACGGAAAGGCGACTTCGCTGAAGGCCTATGCGGGCCAGGTCGTCCTCGCCGTGAACGTCGCCAGCCAGTGCGGCAGCACCCCGCAATACGCCGGTCTCCAGTCGCTCTACGAAAGGCTCAAGGACAAGGGCCTCGTGGTCGTCGGTTTTCCCAGCAACGACTTCGGCGCGCAGGAGCCGGGCACGAATGCGGACATCAAGTCGTTCTGCGCTTCAAACTACAGCGTCACTTTCCCCATGATGGAAAAGATGCACGTGAAGGGCCCGGGGCAGCACCCGCTGTTCAAGGCACTCACCGGCCCCGGTTCGGCAATCCCCGGCGACATCCAGTGGAACTTCGGGAAAATCCTCATCGGCCGCGACGGGAAGGTGCTCGCGCGTTTCGAGTCGGATGCGGAGCCGGATGATTCGCAGCTTGTGAAGGCCATCGAGGACGCGCTGGCGAAAAAGTAGCGGCAGACTGACCTCGATGAGCCTCGCCGAAAAACAGATCGAGCTCGTGGCGAAGCTCGCCATCATCGAAGACCCGCACGAGCGGCTCGCCGCGCTCATGTCGCGCGCGAAGAAGTGCCCGGCGCCTGCGCAGGAGCTCCTCATCGAGGAAAACCGCATCCTCGGCTGCCAGTCCCGCGTGTGGCTCACCGGCGAACTCGAGTCCGGCGCATGCCGGTGGCGGATGGAAAGCGACGCGCCGATGGTGAAGGGCCTCGTCGCGCTGCTGTGCGAACTTTACGAGGGCGCCTCGCCGGAGGCCGTGCTCGGCCTGGAGCCGACGCTCTTTGATGAGCTCGGGATCGTCCGGATGGTCTCGCCCACGCGGCTCGCCGGCCTCGCTTCGGTGCGCGCGCGCATGAAGCAGATCGCGGTGGCATTCGCGACGACCGAGCAATGACCCCGCCGCCGCTGCTCGACGCGCACAATCATCTCCACGATGCGCGCCTGCTGCCGTGGCGTGCGGAAATCCTCGCCGAGCTTCCCGGCCTCGGAGTGCGCGGCGCAGTCGTGAACGGAACCCGCGAGGACGACTGGGCCGAAGTCGCCTCCCTCGCCGCTGCGATGCCATGGGTGATTCCGTCCTTCGGCCTGCATCCGTGGTATGTGAACGAGCGCACTCCCGCATGGCGCGAAAATCTCCTGCGATTCCTCGATGTGCATCCCGGCGCGGGCGTCGGCGAAATCGGCATCGACCGCTGGATCGAAGGCCATGATCCGGCGGCGCAGGCGGAATGCTTCCGCTGGCAGCTCAATCTCGCAACGGAGCGAAATCGTCCCGCCACGATCCACTGCATCCGCGCGTGGGGCGCGCTGTGGGACATCATCCGCGAGGGCCCGGTTCCGGCGCGCGGTTTTCTGATCCACGCCTACGGCGGTCCCGCGGAAATGGTCGCGGGCTTCCTCGCGCACGGTGCGCATTTCTCGTTTTCACCGTCCTTCCTTCACGAGCGGAAGGCGGCGCAGCGCGAGATTTTCCGGCAGCTCCCCGCCGACCGCGTGCTCGTGGAAACCGACGCGCCGGACCTCGCGCCCCCGCCGGAGTGCAACCCGCGCCCATTGCACGGCGCGGACGGGAAGACGCTCAATCACCCCGCAAACCTGCTCGTCGCCTACGACGCGCTCGCGGAGATCCGAGGCGTGTCTCGCGACGAACTCGCCGCGCTCGTGGCCGGAAACTTCACGCGCTTTTTTCACGGATGAGGAGCGCGGCGGACGCTCCCGTTCCCGAATCACGCTTGCGCCGCTCCTTGCCATCGCGCCGCCGGCCCGCTACGCCGTCGCCTGCGAGACACCGATGACCTTCCCTGCCGCCGACTACCTCGACCTGAACCACACTGAACACCGGATGCTTTTCGACAGCACGGTGAACGTCTGGGAGGCGCTGAAGCAAATCCCCAGCTACCTGCAATTCCGCCTGAAGCCGCAGGTGCTCGCGAAGCTCATCGGCAAGCCGTTTGTGAGCAACGCCGTCTTCGTCGGCGCGGGCACGGTGATCGAGCATGGAGCGATGATCAAAGGCCCCGCGTGGATCGGCGAGGACTGCGAAATCCGCAACGGCTGCTACATCCGCGAAAATGTGATCGTCGGCCGCGGCTGCGTGCTCGGGAATTCGAGCGAGTTCAAGAACTGCATCGTCTTCGACGAGGCGCAGATCCCGCATTTCAACTACGTCGGCGACTCGATCCTCGGCCACAAGGCGCACCTCGGCGCCGGCGCGATCCTCAGCAACGTGCGCCTCGATCGCCGTGAGATCACCGTCGTCACGGACGGCGGCCTCATTCCCACCGGGTTGAAAAAGTTCGGGGCCATCCTCGGCGACCGCGTCGAGATCGGCTGCAACTCCGTGCTGAACCCCGGCTCACTCGTCGGGCGCGACTCCATCATTTATCCCGGCATGCAATGGCGCGGCGTGTGTCCCGCGAACAGCATCGTGAAGTCGCGGGCAGCGTCCGAAATCGTCCCGCGCCAAAGTCCGGGCGGCAGTCGCTGATTGTCCGCGCGGATTTTTTCCAGCGAAACCCTTGCGCCGCGGAGCCGCCTGCGTATATCCACGGCCCCCACCAAAAAAGGGTAGATACCGAAGTGGCCAAACGGGGCGGACTGTAAATCCGCTGGCTTACGCCTTCGATGGTTCGAATCCATCTCTGCCCACTCCCTCCCCGGGGGCGCGGCGCTCACTGAGCGACCGTGGCGAAGAAATTGCATCGCAACCGGTGCGCAGAATGTCGGATGCTCGCGTGATGCAGTTCGATTTTCTCAGGGGCCTTTTCGGGAAGCGCGAGCGCCCGCGCGCTCGGGCGACGAGTCCGTCGCCGATTGCCGTGAAGGTTGTTTCCCAGCCGGAGGATCCGCTGCTCTCCGAAGCGCGTGCTTTGCTCCGCGGTGCCGGTGCGATGGCGCTGGCCGAACGCGTGCGGGTGGAGTGGGATTCGCGGCTGCGCACGACGGCCGGGCTCGCGTTTGCGGGACGTGCGCTGGTGCGGCTGAATCCGCGGCTCCGCGACTTTGGCGATGCCGAAGTCCAGCGAACGCTGCGGCATGAACTCGCGCACCTCCTCGCGCACGAGCGCTCCGGCCGGCGGCGGATCGCCCCGCACGGCGTGGAGTGGCGTCGCGCGTGCGCCGACCTCGGGCTGCCGGATGAAAAGCGCACGCACGATTTGCCGCTGCCGCGCCGCGTGATGACGCCGCGCCATCATTACCGGTGCGCGGGCTGCGGCGAGACGCTCGCGCGCGTCCGGCCGCTGAAGCGCGGCTCCGCCTGCCTGCGCTGCTGCCGCACGCACAATCGCGGGCGATACGATGCACGGTTCCGCTTCGAGCGCATCCCGGCGCCGGAGTGATGCGGCGACTTTTTCCGCCGCCGGGCGCGATTGCGGAACGCGCTGCCGATCCCACGCGGCTTCACTGAAAGACCTGATCGCCCTTTTTCGGCGCGCCCGTCACGATGTCGGCGACGACGTGCGATCCCTGCCGCTCGCCGCTCACGGTCAGGATGCCGGAGTCCACGCCGTCGCGGATGCACTTGAGCGCGGTGCCGACTTCCGGCAGCGACCAGCCGTGCGAGTCGATGAGGACAAATCCGGCATCCGCATTCACGAGCAGGATCGTCCCGACGCCCTTGGGATTGCCCTTCGTGCCGTCGGATTGCGTCTTCGGGAAACGGATCGGCACGGCCTTCGGGACCGCCTTGCGCTTTGCCCATTCCGGCAGCGGCACCGAGCTGCACGACGCGAGCGCCAGGCTGAGCGCCGAGACGAGGAGAAGGCGTGCGAGGGAAACGGACATCGGTCCGACGCTAGCGCATTTCCCCGGCGAAGGAAGCGCCGCAGCGTGGCGTGAAGAAATGCACGCTCCGCGTCGTGCGCGCTCGGCTTCACGGATTGCAGCTTGCATCGACACCACGCTCGTCCAGCGTTCCGGCATGAAACGTCATCCATTCTCCCTGCTCATCGTCGCACTCGCCGTGTTCGCCTCCTCCGCGTTCGCAAAAATCAAGACCGAGACCGTGATCTACAAGGACGGCTCCACGGAACTCGAGGGCTTCCTCGCCTACGACGACTCCGTGAAAGGCCCGCGCCCCGGCGTCCTCGTCATCCACGACTGGACCGGCCTGCAGGATTACGCGAAGTCCCGCACCAAGCAGCTCGCCGAACTGGGCTACGTCGCATTCGCCGCCGACATCTACGGAAAAGGCGTGCGCCCCACCGACCCGAAGGAATGCGCGGTGCAGGCCGGCACTTACAAAAACGATCTCCCGCTCCTGCGCCGCCGCGTGATGCTCGGGCTCGACCAGCTCAAGAAACACTCCGGCACCGATGCCACGAAGCTCGCCGCCATCGGCTACTGCTTCGGCGGCACGAGCGTGCTGGAACTCGCCCGCAGCGGCGCGGATGTGCGCGGCGTCGTGAGCTTCCACGGCGGTCTTTCCACGTCCAAGCCTGCGAAGGACGGCGACATCAAGGCGCGCATCCTGGTCTGCCACGGCGGCGCCGACACCCACGTGAACAAGGAGGTCCCCGCGTTCAAGGAGGAGATGGAAAAGGCGAAAGCGAAGGTGGAATTCGTCACCTACGAAGGCGCGCAGCACGGCTTCACCAAGGCCGGTCCCGCCTACCAGGAAAAGGCCGACAAGGAATCATGGTCCGCGATGAAGAAGTTCTTCGCGGAGATCCTCCGGTAGGGCGCTTTCGCCGAAAGCGCCCCATTCGCTGCCTCGGCCGTTTCCGTCATCGCCCTGACGGTACCCCTCGCCCCGGCGTGACGACATTCGTTGCGCAGATCCTTGTCAGCGCGCCGCGGACTCCATAGCGTCCGCGGTTCCAATCCCACAACCCCATGAAACCACTCCCATTCGCAATCGCGTTCACCGCAATTCTCACCTCGGCGTCACTTTTCGCCGAAACGAAACCCGCCGCCGCACCCGCGGCGCCAGCTCCCGCGAAGCCGGCCGCGCCGGCGGTGAAGCTGCCTCCGCAAGCGCCGGACGTCGCCGCTCCCAAGCTGGGTCCCGATGGCCAGCCGAACGCGGGATTCATCAAGTCCCACGAGAGCTTCGTCGCCATCGCCAAGCAGGGGAAAGCGAAGCTGCTTTTCCTCGGCGACTCGATCACCGCCGGGTGGGGCGGCAAGAAGGACATCTGGGAAAAGGCGTTCGGAAAGTATGAGCCTGCCAATTTCGGCATCGGCGGCGATCGCACCCAGCATGTCCTGTGGCGCATCGAAAATGGCGAACTCGACGGCATCAAGCCGAAGGCCGCGGTGCTCATGATCGGCACGAACAACTCGGGTTCGGACTCGGCGGAGGGCATCGCGAAAGGCGTCACCAAGATCGTCGAGACGATCCGTGCGAAGACGCCCGCGACGAAAATCCTCCTGCTCGCCGTCTTCCCGCGTGGCGAAAAGGCCGCGCCCAACGCGCAGCGCGACAAGCTGAAGCAGGTCAATGAAACGATCGCCAAGCTCGACGACGGCAAGCACGTCTTCTTCCTCGATATCGGCGCGAAATTCCTCGAGCCCGATGGCTCGCTGAGCAAGGAGATCATGCCCGATTTCCTCCACCTCTCTGCGAAGGGCTATCAGATCTGGGCGGACGCCATCACGCCGAAGCTCGCGGAGCTGATGAAGTAGGCAGCGGACGCACACGCGATCCTGTAATTCCAACAAAAGGCATGTGCATCACCTCGATGCGCATGCCTTTTGTGCTTTGGATGGGCTCGGACCATACGGAAAGTCCGCGCACGCAGACGCTCACGCGCCGAACGGAACGGCCTACTTGATCGAGAGGAGTTCGATCTCGAAGACGAGCGTGGAGTCTGGCGGGATGGGGCCGCCGGGGGTGCCGCGCTCGCCGTAGGCCAGCTTTGCGGGGATGGTGAACTGAAATTTCGCCCCTTCCTTCATGAGCTGCACGCCCTCGGTCCAGCCGGGGATCACGCGGTTCAGAGCGAAGGTGGCGGGCTTGCGGCGCTTGTGGGAGCTGTCGAACTCCTTGCCGGTGATGAGCGTCCCCCGGTAGTGGACGACGACGGTGTCGGTGGCTTTCGGGGTCCTGCCGGTGCCTTCCTGCAGCACTTTGTATTGCAGCCCGCTGGCGGTGGTCTTCACGCCTTCCATGGCGGAGTTCTCCTTGAGGAACGCCTCGCCCTTTTCGCGATTCGAAGCCGCCGACAGGGGCGTGGCTACGGAAGCGATGAGGCTGGCAGCACAGATGAATTTTGCGAAGGCAGTGAATTTCATGCTCGGAGGCTAGGGGGCGAGGATGTGCGGTGCAAACGGGCAAGCCGGGGGAAGCTCGTTTGTCAGGGGGAGATGTCCGGTCATTTTTTACGACAGCGGCTTGGCGGAAAACGCGACAACTCATGGGTTTTGCCGGCAAGTTTACGGCATGATTTTATCACCGTTAATTCTAGGGACATTCGCTGGCGAATAACCGGCGGGTGGCCTTGACCGGAAGCCAATTTTTATCCCCCAGAATCAGTGACTCAATTCGCAGCCTCCCGCGTCGAGTTTCCGCTCGAGGCAATGCTTGGCGCATACGGCGTATGCCGCCGCTGAATCCCGTGCAGTCGCAAGCCTTTAGCCGCCCCCCACGTCTTCGTCCCACCCCTCGCACCCTCGCATCAACATGAACCGGATCTTCCTCGCCCTCTCGCGCAAGCCAAAGAAAAAAACTGCCCGTTCCGCACGCAGGCCGTCTGCGCTTGCGGGATCGATCGCCGCGTTTGCCTTCGCGGCGTTCTCGCTTTCCACGGGTTCCGAGGCGAAGGGAGCCAATGTTTACTGGGACCTCAACGGCGCTGCTGCCGGAGCCTCCGGCACGGGGAGCGCCGCGGGCACGTGGGATGGGGCGACAGGGCTTTGGAACGCCATCGCGGATGGCACGGGAGCCATCAGCCTTTGGAATGCGGGCGACGTCGCGGTCTTCTCGGCGGGCGGGAATGCGAGCCAGGCATTCACGATCAACATATCGGGCACGCAGCAGATCGGCGGCCTCATTTTCGAGGAAGGGTTGATCACGCTCAGCGGCGGCATCCTGCAACTGGCGGCGAACTCCAATTTCGACGTGGCATCAGGCCTTACGGCCATCGTGAACTCGACCGTTGACGGCGCATTTGATCTCACGAAGACCGGCGCGGGCGTACTCGTGCTCGGCGGGACGAACACCTATACCGGACGCACCCTCATCGACGGAGGCACGCTCTCGATCTCGACGGACGCAAATCTCGGCACCGCGCCCGGCGTGGCGACGGCGGACAGCATCAGCTTCACGGGGAGCGGCACGCTCCAGTTCACGGGCACGGGGAATCCGGCGCTCGATTCCAATCGCGGAATCACCATCGGCAATGCCGTGACGGGCACCGTGCAGGTCGATGCGTCTGGGAACACGGTGACCTACGGCGGCGTCATCACGGGCATCGCGGGCAGCGCGTTCAGGAAGACGGGCGCGGGCACGCTCGTCCTTTCCGGGAACAGCACATCGGCATTCCTCGGAGCGCTGCTGATCGACGGCGGGACCTTGAGAATGAGCGGCAGTGGCGAGATGGCGGGCACCAGCGGCGTGACGCTCAGCAACCGCGGCACACTCACGCTCGACAACACGGCGGCACTCGTCGCGGACCGCACCGCGGGCGCGTTTACCTCCGCGGGCGGCACGGTCAATTTCATCGCCAACGCCGCCGCGACCACGGAGACGCTCGGCGCGCTGACGCTGAACGCCGGGGCCCTGACGATCAACAGCACCGCGGGCGCGGGCGGAAGCACGCTGACGATTCCATCCATCACGCGCAGCGTCGCCGGCGGCACGCTCTACGTGAATGGCACCGGCCTCGGCGGCGGAACCAACCAGGTGGTGCTCACGACCGCGAACGCGCTCGTCAACACCATCCTCCCGTGGGCGGTGGTGAATGATGGCGCGCTGATTTCATTCGCCACTCACGGTGGGGACGGGACGAGCCTCTTTCCGCTGGCGCTGGCAGGGCACAATCAAGGTGCTGAGACCACGTGGGTGGCCGCCAGCAACGCGCGACCCACCGCCGATGTGACCAATGCGGCATCGCGCAGCCTTTACACGCTGACTCTGGACAGCGGGATCGACATCCTTGGCCCGGCGGGCGACCGCAACCTGACGATGGGCGGGGGAATCCTCCAAACGGGCGGCGTGAGCCTCGTCGCCACCGGCGCGACCACGACCAATGGCACGAACTTTCTCTTCGGAACGAACGAAGCCCTGTTCCACATCCTCGGTTCGCTGCAGCTCAATCGCGGTTCGGACAACAACAACCTCGTGGGCACCGGCGGGTTTACGAAGACCGGATCGGGAATCCTCATTCTCAACGGGGTCAGCACTCTTACCGGCGCGTTTAATCTGAACGAGGGCATCCTCGAACTGCGGGGCACCACCGCACTGATGACGACGGCGACCGGTCTCAACCTGAACGGCGGGACGCTGCGACTTTCCGCCGACGCGGGCACGACATTTACGGGAAACCTCATCGTCAATGCGGACACCACCATTCAGGTGGATCGCGTGACCGCTGCGGCCACGGCAACGACCCATACGGTGGGCACGATCACCATCGGCGGCGGGCGGGTTCTCTCGGTGAGTTCCAATGACATCACCGCCGGTACGGCCTACGGCCTCACCGGCAACTCGCTCACCTTGAATGCGGGCGGGGCGACCATCGACGTGGCGAATAACGGGGCGGGCACGGGCACGATGATCGTCACCTCGGTGAACGGCGCATTTCCGCTGATCAAGACGGGCGCGGGCAATCTTTTGGAAAACAGCGTCACCGCCGGCTATTCGGGTCCCGTGGAGATCCAGGATGGGCGTGTGGGATGGGGCGGCTCCACCGGCAGCTTCACCGAGGCGCAGACGTTTTCCGGCGCGGGCGGCATTTTCAAGAGCGGGGTGGTCGTCGTGACCCTTGCCGGCGCGAACACATTCACCGGCGGCGTCACCGTCACCGGGGGCACCCTCGCCTTCAGCACCGTGAGCGACAATGGCGGCGGCCCCAGCAATCTCGGCCAGGGAACCGATGGCATCAGCTTGGGCGGCGGCACGCTTGCGTTCGTCGGCGGCACCAGCCAGTCCACCGACCGCGCCATCAATATGACCGTCGCCAGCACGCTCGCCGCGAACGGCACGGGCGGAGCCACGATCACCTACGCGGGCCCGATCAATGTCAACGCCATCAACCCCACGTTCATCGGCACCGGTGCGGGGTCCCTGACCGGCGGTCTCACCCAGACGGGCACTTCGGCGGACGCCACGATGAGTTCCGGGACCTGGACGTTCTCCGGTGGCGCCGTCACGATCGCGGACGACTTCACGGTCACCGGTGCCTCGACCGTGCTGAACTTGAACAGCACCGGGGTGCTGAACTTCGGTGCCAGCGCGGATGCGACGCTGCAGATCCAGGCCGGGGCGACCATCAATCTCGGGGCGCACGATGCCGTCACCGCGGCGGGTTTTGACCGCCTGCTCATCGGCCAGGGAGGCGGGGCGGCCACGAACACCCTGAACATGGGAGCCTTTAACCTGACGACGGATCGCCTGGACATCGGCGTCCTCACTCCGGGTCTCTTTGGCGTCGTGACCGGGTCGGGCAACCTCACCGTCACCACGACGCTGAATCTCTTCTCGGGGACGATCGAGGCCAACCTCATCAGCGCCCTCGCCGTGAACAAGCAGGGCACGGGAACGGTGACGCTCGCGGGAAACAATTCCCTCTCCAGCGCCACGGCGGTGATCGTGACTGCGGGCAACCTGATCCTCGATTACGGGACGAACAACGGCAACAAACTCACGCCCACCACGGGCCTGGACTTGCGCGGCGGCAACCTCACGCTCGAAGGCAATGCGAGTGCGGCGACGACGCAGTCGGTGGCCTCCGTGACCCTCGGGAGCGGCGGCTCCAGCAAGATTGCGGTCAACAGCAATGGATTTGCCACCACGCTCAACCTCGGGAACGTGGCGCGCGGCGCGCTGGCGAACGACGGCACGCTCCGGCTCGAACTTCCGGCGCTCGGCGCCATCACCACGACTTCGGCCAACAACAATGCCACCGGCACGGGCATCCTCGGCGGCTGGTACACGGTGACGACGAGCAGCGGCGACACCTTCTTTGCCAAAAATGATGGCTCCGGCTCGCCGGGCAACATCGTCGCGGCGACCACGACCTTGCAGGACGCCATCGGCTCCTGGGTGCGGGGGGATAACGTGACCGACTCGGCCGGCTTCACCGGCACGCTTGACTGCCAGGACATCAACAGCCTGCGCTTCAATGCCGATGCGGCCTCGGCCGTGACCATCAACGCGGGCGGCGTGCTGAGCATCACCAGCGGCGGCATCCTGATGACCAGCGCGGTGACCACGGGCGCGCACACCATCTCCGGCGGCACGCTCACTTCCGGCATCAACGAGCTGATCTTCATCCAGGACAGCACCGCCCAGAGCCTGACGGTTTCCTCGGCCATCTCGGGGACGACCGGGGTCACGAAGTCTGGCCTCGGAACGCTGGTCCTGAGCGGGAACAACAACTACTCGGGCATCACCGACATCCAGGCCGGGACCCTGGTCGCGAGCGGGAACGGGATCGGCGACGCCTCGCCAGTGACCCTTGCCGATGATCAGGCGAGCATGCTGCAGCTCACGGGAAACGAAACCATCGGCAACCTTGCGGGCGGCAACACCACGACCTCGTTCGGTGTCGCGGTCGGCGTTGTGGATGTGGGGGTGAACACGCTCACGATCAACCAGACTGTGGGCACCACCTACGCGGGCGTTTTCACGGGCAGCGGGGCGATTGTCCGGAATGGGACGAGCGGCGTCGCCAACCTCAGTTTCCAAGGTTCATCCGGTGCCGGATTTACCGGGACTCTCACGATCAATGGCGGGCTCGTGCTCCTTGACGCACTGGGCACCATGGATGCCTCCGCAATCACGTTGAACAAAGGGGCCAGTTTCCTGATCAGCAACAACGGCGCCACCCGGACGGGCGCGCGCATCCTGGATACGACGCCGATCACGCTGAACTCGGCGGACGGATCCTGGAACGCGGAGACGAGGCCCAGCGGCCTGGCGATCCGGACCGACCAAAACGCCACGACCAACGAAACGATCGGCGATCTCGTCTTCAACTCGGGTGCCAACTACCTGCGCGGCGACGCCAGCGGAACCACGGGCATCGCCTCGCTCATTACCAACAATTTTGTACGCAACAACAACGCCACCGTGGATGCGCGCGGCCGCGCGATGGGGGCCACTACCGGGGATCGTAATCAGTTCCGCATCGGCACGGCGGGCAATCAGACTGCATTCATCGCCACGCTGGTGGGCGGCGGAGGTGCTGCGGGAACAAAGACCATTTCGATTGTGCCTTGGGCCTTTGGCGAGACAACCACGACCACTCTTGCGGATGCAAACATGGGCAACTCGCTGGTGACCTACGTCTCCGGTGCCGGCTTCCGTGCGCTCGACCTTACCACCGAATATTTCGCCTTCTCCACCAAGGCCAGCAACTCGGACAATATCCGTGAATCTCGTCCAACGGATCTGACGGGGGTCGCAGGCACGACGCTGAACGCGTTGGTGGTCAATAACAGCAACACGACAGCCAACACGATCAACCTCACCGGCACGGGAGGCGGCCAGACCCTGGCCGTGACCAGCGGCACGATGCTTTTCACGGCGACCGCCGCAGTGACGGGGACTCCGGCAATGGGGATAACGCTCGGTGGATTCGACTCCGGCATCACCGTCGGGAGCACGAATGAATACGTCTTCTTTGTCCAGAATCCCACCTCCGCCGCGGCGGGCGGCACGGTGACGGCCACGATCTCCTCGCCGCTCACCTCCACGGCGGACATCACGAAGTCCGGCCGCGGCACGCTGATTCTCAGCGGCAACAACGCCGCGGGCGGCGGCAGCCGGAAGACCACGCTGAACGAAGGCATCCTCGAAATCGCCGACCTCGACAACATCGGCGGCAATACCGGCGCCCTCGTTTTTGCAGGTGGCACACTGCGCCTCGGCGCCGGGCTCACGGACGACATTTCACAGCGCACCATCTCGTTCCTGAATGGCGGCGGCACGTTCGACCTCAACGGACTGAATGTCTCCCTTGCCAACAGCCTTGGCAGCGGGAGCGGCAACTTCACGAAGGCGGGCGCGGGCAATCTCACGCTGAATGCCACGACCGCCCACACGGGCAACACCATCGTCGCCGCCGGCACGCTCACGCTGGGCGTGAACCAGGCCATCAGCACGGGCGATCTGACAGTTGCGGCCGGGGCGACCTTCGACATGGGAGCGTTCAACGCCACGGTGGGGGACATCACCCTGCCCAATTCCGCGACTGCGGCCCTCACCGGCACCGGCACGCTGACCGGCACCGGCACGATGACGGTGAATCGCGGCACCGTGACGCCGATCCTCGCGGGCAACATGAACCTGCTCAAGCTGACCAGCGCCCAGACGGTGGTGCTGGGCAACGCTGCGAGCACCTTCACGGGCTACACGCATATCACGAACGGGACGCTGAGCATCGACACGATCGCCAACGCCGGCTTCAGCAGCTCCATCGGCGCGCCCACCGGCGAGAACGCCGCCATCCGGCTCGGCCTCGGGACCACGACCGGCGTCCTGCTTTACACGGGTACCGGCGGAAGCACGAATCGCCCCTTTTGGATTTCGGGGACCACCGGAGGCGGCACCATCGACAACGATGGAAGCGGCGCGCTCGTCCTCAATGGCAACATCGAAAATGTCGAGAGCGGCGGGGCCACCCCGGCGACGCTCACGCTCCAGGGCACGACGACGGGATTCGACAACGTGCTCAATGGCATCATCGACCAGTGCGTCGGCGTCCTGGCCCTGACCAAGGCCGAGGCCGGCACGTGGGTGCTCGCGAATACGGCCGCGCCGAGCACGTACACGGGAATCACGACGATCACGGCCGGCACGCTGCAGGTGAACCGCGCGATCGGGGGCCTCGGTGATTCCACGGCCGTCAACGCCATCAACCTGAACGCCGGCATCCTGAGCCTCCGCAATGACGGAACCGGCAACAACGGCAGCATCACCTACGGCAGCGCCAGCAACCCCGGCGGCTACAATGTGCAGCTCACCACATCGGGTTCCACGATCAACGTGGCCAGCCTGACCGGCAACACCGGCAACACGATCGTGCTCGGCCCGCTGACCCAGGCCACCGCGGCGGCCCGCACCTTGAACGTCACGGGTGCCGATGGCTACTCGCTGACGCTGAGCGGCCTTGGCCTCAATCCCGGCACCGGCCAGACCACGACGCTTAATCCCACGACCGCCAGCCTCATCATCGCCGGCAACGTGACGAATCCGATGACCGGTTTCGGCACCGGCAATTTCGACACCATCACGCTGGACGGCACGAGCACGGGCAACCGGGTTGACGGGGTGATTTCCGACGCGGTGGGTGGCGGCTTCGCCCCCGTCCTGCTCGGCGGCTACACGCGGGTCACCAAGAGCAACATCAGCACGTGGACGATTACCGGCGCGAATACGTACACGGGCGTGACGACCGTCAGCGGCGGCACGCTGCTCGTGAACAACACGACGGGATCGGGCACGGGCACGAGCCTTCTCACGGTCACCGGCGGCACCACCGCCGCCACGCAGGGAATCCTCGGCGGCACCGGCACCGTCACGGGCGGCGTGACGCTCGCCGTCGGCGGCGCGACGAATTTCTCCCAGGGCGCGGTGCTGAATCCCGGCACCGTCGGCACGGCAGGCACGCTGACGATCAACACCGTCGGCCTGACCACCAACGCCAACGCCTTTGGCAAGCTCAACTTTGACCTCGCCGGCGTGACGACCGTCGGCGGCGGAGTGAATGACCTCATTTCCACCGACATCATCCCGGTCTTCGGGACGAACACGCAGGTGAACATCAATGCAATGGCACCGCTGTCGGTGGGCGGCCTCTACACGCTGGTGAACGGATACACCGGCACGCTGAGCAACTTCGGCAACCTCGTGCTGAACCCCGTGTTCGCCGGGGATCCCGCCCACACGGGCGTCCTGCAGAACAACTCCAACCAACTCCAGCTGTTCGTGACCAACCTCACGCCGTCCATCGCGTTCTGGTCCGGAAGCGTGGACGCAAACTGGAACACGCTCGGCGCCGGTGCGGCCTCGAACTGGCGCACGGATGCCACGGGCAACGCGGACACGTTCGCCCTCCCGGGAACGACGACGGATGTCCATTTCTACACCACGACACCCGCCGCGGGGAACCTCGCCACGGTCCTGGGGCAGAACTTCACCATCCGGACGCTGACGTTCGCCGCGGCGGCGACCAGCGGCGCCTCGATCAGCGGGAACACTCTCACGCTCACGCCGCCCAGCGGCACCACGGGTCTCGCGGTGGAAAGCGGGGCGGGGGCGGTGACCATCAACAGCGCCGTCACCCTCGGTGCCGCGCAGATTTGGGCGAACGACGCCGCGAACGTGCTCACCATCAACGGCAACGTGACCGGCGCCTTCGGCCTCACCGTGGCGGGCACGGGCGACGTGACGATCGCCGGCACGATCCCGGCCGGGGTCACCAGCGTGACGAAGACCGGGACCGGGACGCTCTACCTCAGCAGCGCAAACGGATTCACCGTAAACACCAACATC
This sequence comes from uncultured Verrucomicrobiae bacterium, assembly GCA_963769025.1. Taxonomy (GTDB): domain Bacteria; phylum Verrucomicrobiota; class Verrucomicrobiia; order Chthoniobacterales; family Chthoniobacteraceae; genus SXWH01. The sequence goes on along the minus strand of CAVYKI010000010.1, from coordinate 107,373 downwards.
AACACGGGCGGCGTGGTGAAGATCGACGCGGAAACCGGACTGGGCGTGGGCACCAATGACATCATCTTCGGCACGGGTGGCGGCACCCTGCAGGTCACCACCGGCTTCAACGCGAATTCCGGCAAGGTCTTCAACGTGCAGGCCGGGCCGGGAACGATCCAGGTCGATGGCGGCACGCTGGTCATGAGCAGCGCGATTGTCGGGACCACGGCCGCCACTGCCAATGGCGGCGGCCTGATCAAGACTGGCGCCGGGACGCTCGCGCTCACCGTTTCCAGTTCGTCGTACGATGCGCAGGGCGTGGGCGTGGGCGGTGCCACGGGCGTCGGCTTCCGCGTGGATGCAGGCACCCTTTTGCTGCAAGGCACGAGCAACAGCGTGGTCGGCGATATCAACCCGAACTCGATGACCATGCAGCTCAATGGCGGCGCGCTCGCCATCCAGACCGACACGGCGAGCATCGCCCGGGCGAATGTGTATGTCACGGGCACGCCCACCACGATCACCCTGGACCGGGCGACCCCCGGGAACGGAATCACCCAGGCCATCGGCACCGGCACGGGGGCCGGGCTCACGATGGGCGTGGGATCCAGCGTCCTCAATATCGCGGGCGGTGCGAATATCACGGGCGGGACGGAGGTCGTCAGCTTCACCGGCAGCGCCTCGTTTCTCGCGTCCCCGACCTTCAATGTCACCAATGCCTCCGGCGGCGGAGCTCTGACCCTCACGCTCGGCGCGCTGAACGACAACGGGGTCGCCCGCACCATCACCAAGGAGGGCGACGCCACGATGATTCTGGCTACCGCCGCGACCGGCCTGGTGGATGGCACTGTCATCGACCTCAACGGCGGCACGCTGAATTCCAACAACGCCACGGCGCTCGGCGCGCTGGCGGCCGTGGATGTGGGCGACGGCACGACCCTCAACATCGGTGCCTCGCAGACCCTCGGTTCGCTGGGCAATGTGGGCACTGTCACGAACAGTGGCCTCGTGAACATCACCGGCGCATTCACGCTCACCGTGGGCAATGTGACGAACAACCTGAGCTCCACGTTCACCGGCAGCATCCAGGGCGCGACCGGCGCAGTGGCAAAGGCGGGCGGCGGCAACCTGACCCTCTCGGGCCTGAGTTCGAGCGCGGCCAGCAACTACGGCGGCCTTACCACCATCAACGGGGGCACGCTCACTTTCGACACGGCCAATCCGTCGCTCTCGGGCGGCCTGACGCTCGGTGCCGCCGCCACCACGGTCCCGGTCGCCTTCGATCTCAATGGCATCAACGCGAGCTTCGGCGGCGCGCTGATCATGAACATCAACTCCGCGACGGCGAGCACCATCACCGTGGATCCGGGCAAGACGCTGAGCTTCGGTGGCAACGTGCAGATCGGCGCCACGACCCCCGGCACCACGAATGCACGCGCCACGCTGACGATGACGGGCGGAGGAAATCTGAATGTCACCACAGCCGCAGGCGGACTTTTCGCGGTCGGCGGCAGCACGAGCAGCACGAATTCGCAGAACTCCGTCCTCGATCTCACCGGGCTGAACGGTGTCACGATCGACGTGAGCGCCACGGGAACCGTCCGGGTGAACCAGCCCAACGGGACGAACCTCGCCGGGAACCAGTCCACCCTGCTCCTGCCCACTCCGACGACAGGCATCACGCCGACCACGCCGGTCACCACGATCACGGCGGCGAATTTCAACGTCGGCGACAACAGCGGAAATGCCGGGGCTGCCGGCCAGACCAATTCCGTGGTCCTCGGCACCGGCCTGACGACCCTGTACGTGAACACCGTGAACGTCGGCACCGGCGGCCGTGACATGGGTCAAATCACTGTCGCCTCCGGCAACGGCACCATCTTCCTGCGGGCTGCTGACACGACCAGCCGCGTCGCATTGAACATCGGTACGGGCGCTGCCAACACGGGCGTGCCTCCGGGTGCCGGCGTGACGAACATCGTGGACTTCACCGGTCACAGCGCGGACTTGTTGCTCAGCACGCTGAACATCGGAACGCAGAGCCGGGGCTCCAGCCATGGGAACTCGTTCAGCTTTGACACTGGAACGCTCGACATGCTGAGCCTCACTGCGGCAACGCGGACGGCCGAATCCGGCAACGGGGCCGGCCTCGCGCGTACGACGGATGTGACCATCAATCTCGGCGGGGGGATCGTGAACATCGCCAGCGGCATCCTCCAGTTTGGCAATCTCGCCGGGACCTACACCGTCGCGGGGCAGAGCGCGACGGAGAACGCGACTTTGAACATCAGCGGAGGGACCGTCACGATCGGCGCGACCTCAGGTACAGCGATCACGATGGCCGCCCTGAACAACGGAACCAGCACGCAGGCGACCGCGGTGAATTCCACCATCAACATCTCGGGTGGCACGACGACGTTGGGCGGCAACATCGTCAAGATCGGCCTTTCCGGAACCGGCTCGGGTTCCAAGGTCGCAAACGCGGCGATCAACCTGAGCAACGGCTTGCTCGATATGGCCGGGTTCAACATCGGATCTTCGACTCAGAGCGTCGCGTTCGAGGGGCAGGGGGGCACGCTCCAGAATCTCGCCGAGCTCAACGGTGGGACGACGCCGCTCCTGAAAACGACCGGCGGCACTCTCACGATCACTGGAACCAACACGTACTCGGGCGGCACAGCGATCCAGGACGGCACGGTCATCGCGGTGGGCGGTGTGAATGAGCGACTGGGCTCCGGCGGTCTCAGCTTCGGCAATCTGGGCACCTCCGGCGTGCTCCGTCTCGGAAATGGATCCGGTGCCTCCAACCAGACCGCGACATCCCTCGCGAGCTCCGGCTTCGGCACATCGAACGCGATTGTGAGCGGGAATGCCGCGTTCTCCACGTTGACGGTGAACCAGAGCACCGTCACCACGTACAACGGCGGACTGGGTGGCGCGGGCGCGAATGAGAACAATCTCCACTTCGTGAAGACCGGCTCGGGCGAACTCACCGTGGGGGGCACGAGCACCTATACCGGAAGCACGACCGTCACCGGCGCGGGCAGCAAGCTCACTTTCGCCGGCCCGATCAGCGGCACCACCGCCATAACCGTCGGCGACGGCGCGAACCTGCGCCTCCTGAACGGCGTGGGAGACAAGCTCACGGTCACCGCGCTCACGCTCGGCAGTTCCGGCGGCACGTTGACGGAACTCGGCCTCAACGTCGGCGACACGGTCACCGCCGGGGATCAGCTCAGCACGGATCTCATCACGCTATCCACGGGCGGCGCGCTGACGCTCTTCGCGGGAAACCAGATCAAATTCAACCTGACGGACATCGGGCTGAACCCATCCCAGAACTACAATCTGCTGTCGGTCGTGGATGGCGGATTGACCACCGGCCTGCTGTCAAATTCGGACTGGCTCCTCGGCGCCACTCCGGGCGGCTTTACCTCCATCACGTTGGTGCGCACCGACACGCTGATGTACATCACCACCGGCCTGCTGATCACCGGCGACTGGTTCTGGCGCGGCGGAGCGGGTCTGGTCTGGAACGACGCCACCAACTGGTCCGAGGACAAGGCCGGCACCACGGCCCGGATTTCCAGCCCTGGGCAGGGGTCCGATGTGAAATTCATCGCCGACAGCCTCACCGGCGGCGCCGCGCTCACGACCACGCTCGAGCAGAACTTCAAGATCAACTCCCTCACCTTCGAGCCCAGCACCAATCCGCTCGACACGCCTTCCTCGGTCACCATCAACACCGGGGCGCTGACCACCAGCCGCATCGCGATCGCCCCGCAGGTCTCGACGGACGGTCTGAAAATCACGACCGGAGGACCGGCCACGGTCACCATCAACGCCCAGATCCGGCTCGGCGCGGACCAGACATGGAACGTGACGAGCGCATCCACGCTCGTCCTCTCCGGCTCCATCATCGGGCCTGGGTTCCTGAAGCTCAACGACGACGGGACTTCCGCCGGCACCATCATCCTCCGCGGGACGGACGCGCTGGGCACCTACGACGGCGCCACGACCCTGACTGCCGGCCGCCTCATCCTCGAGGGCCTGGCCGACAATCGCCTGCCCGGCCTGAACGCATTTACCCTCGGCGCAGGCAGCACCTCGGCCGTCCTCCAGCTCGGCGACTCCGTGAATGGCGCATCCAATACCGCGCTCGGGACCCTCACGACTTCCGGCAGCGGCACCGCAAACGCAATCGTCGGCGGCAGCGCGGCCGTCTCGACGCTGATCGTCACGCAGGGTGCGACGGGAACTTTCGGCGGTGTGATCGGCGGAGCCGGGACCAATGAAAACAACCTCGCGCTCGTGAAGACCGGGACCGCCACGTTGATCCTGAACGGCGCCAACACCTACACCGGCACCACGACGGTGAACAACGGCATCCTCCGGCTCGGAGCCGCCGGCAGCATCACCACGAGCAGCGCCCTCTCGGTCAACGCCAATGCCGGCACCACCGCGACATTCGACAACAACAGCAGGACCACGGTCTTCACCGGCGGCATCACCCTGGGCGGTGCGGACATCGCCGCCACTCCGGTGATCGCGAACACCGGCGGCGGGGGCTCCATCACGCTCAATGGCAACGTCGTCTTTGACGGCACCAACGATCCGCTGGGCGGCAGCATCGCGGCACCGATGGATCTCGGCACCGCCTCGCGCACATTCACCGCGAATGATTCCGCCACCGCGGCGACCGACCTCACCGTCTCCGGAGCTGTCACTTCCACGGCGGGCAACGTCGGTGCGAATGGCTTTGCCCTGGTGCTCGATGGCACCGGCAACGGCCTCATCACCGGCCCCGTCACCCTCGCGAGCGGCACCACGGACGGCGCGAATTCCGACGTGATCAAGAACGGCACAGGAACCTGGACGATCCAGGGCACGGTCAGCGTCGGCGACGACTACCTCGTCAACGCCGGCACGCTGACTGTTTCCGGCGCTGGCAGCCTGATCCTGGGCTCTGCCGGTGATCTCGTCGCCGACTCGACGGGCGCTCCCGTGGTGAACCTGAACGTCGTGGACGCCATCGTCGGCGGCGCCGGCCAGAACCGCCTCTTCGCCCGCGATGGCGCGACCATTTATCTGAACGCCACCAATGCCATCGGTTCCTCCATCGAGCAGATCATCCTCGGAGATGACAACCAGGGAATCGGGAACCTGGAACTCCTCGGCGGAACGACCAACACCATCCCGCTGCTGCAGATCGGGTTCAATACCGTGGCCACGGAAGTCGGAAACATCACCGGCACCGGCACGCTCAACGTGACGAACACGCTGACCCTCAACCAGGGCACGGTTTCCGCAAATCTCAGCGGCGCGGCCGCGGCGACGCGCGATAACAACCTGACGGTCACACTGAGCGGCAACAACAGCCTCACCGGCACCACGCTGAACCGCGAAGGCACGCTCGTCCTCGACTTCACCACGAACGCCGGCACCGACAACAAGATGGGCACCGGCGCATTCACCGTCGGCTCCGCGACGAACAGCGACGCGCCCTCCAACACCAACCTGATCGGCAACGCCACGGCCCCGAGCACCCAGACCGTCGCAAGTCTCGCCGTGGCCGGCGGCCCCTCGCAGATGAGCCTGACCTCGGCGGGCGGGCAGAACGTCACTTTCGCCGTCGCCGGCACGATCACCCGCACTGCCGGCATCCTCAATGTCTCGCTGCCGGATGCGAACACCCTGTTCGCCTACAGCGGGCCGACCGTGAACACCAACGGCATCGTGGGCGCCTGGCTCACGATCAATGACCGCGACTTCGCCTCCATCTCCGGCGGCCAAATCGTCGCCGCCACCTACACGACGAAGAACAATGCCAGCACGTGGGGGTCGAATGAAAACATCACCAACAGCGCCGGCTTCACAGGGACCGTGGATCCCGACTGCAACACCATCAACAGCCTGCGCTTCGACGTGGCGGCAACTTCCACCATCACCGTCGGGCAAAGCCTGGTGATCTCCAGCGGCGGCATCATGGTGACCAGCACGGTCGTCGGCAGCTCGTCCACGATCACCGGCGGAACACTCGCCAGCGGCACCAATGAATTCATCATCACACAAAACAACACCGGCACGCTGACCCTCGCGTCGCGGATTGTCGGAGGTGCCGCCATCACCAAGAACGGCACCGGCATCACCGTGCTCAGCGGAACGAACAACCAGACCGGCACCATCACCATCATCGAAGGCACGCTCCGCCTCACGGGTGGCAGCGCGGTCAGCGACAACTCGCAAATCAACCTCCGAAACGCGCCTGGCACCCGGCTGGAACTCGTCACCAACCAGACGGAGACGATCGGCAGCCTCGCCGGCGATTCGGGCGGCTCCGTCGTCCTCAACACGGGCTCGACTCTCACGGTGAACCAGACGTCCGCCCAGACCGTCAATGCGATCTTCAGCGGCGCCGGAAAACTCGTCAAGGATGGCGGCTCCACGCTGACCCTCACCGGGAACAGCACGATGACGGGCAACGTGACGGTGAATGCGGGACTCCTCTCGCTCTCAGGCGGGAGTGGCGACATTGCCCAGGCGACGAGCTACACCCTGAATGGCGCTGAACTGCGCAGCGTCCAGGATCAGAGCGGAACCATCGACCGCGTCAGCAACACGGTGGCCATCACCCTCAACAACACCGCAGGCACCAACGGGATCACGGTCGAAAATACTTACGCCACCACCGCCGGATCGCGGGACGAGAACGTCGGGGCGATCAATCTCGGCGCCGGCCACAACGTCGCGACGGCGCTCCCGACGAACAACAGCACAGCGACCGTTGCGCTGCTCACGGCGGACACCCTTTCCCGTGGCAGCAACCGCGCCACGCTCCTCGTGCGCGGACTCGCGCTCGGCAGCACGGCGACCGCGCGGAAGGGGCTGATCCGGTTTGATGCCGCCGGCCAGGCCGCGCTCAACGGATTCGAGGTCGGCAACGGATCGGACACGGGCACGCAGTTGAAGATCATCCCGTGGATTGTCGGCGATGTGACCAATGCGGGGCTGGGCAACAGCTTCGTCACCAACGTGGACGCCACCACCGGCGTGCGCCCGCTCGCGACCACGGAATACATCAACGACGACAACACCATCACGGGTACGCTCTTCGACAACATCCGCTTCACGGCTACCGCGGCGATCACCGCGACGCCGGCGGCCATCAACTCGCTGGTGCTCGATTCCGCGACGCCCATCGCCCTCACCGGCTCCGCCAGTCCGATGGAGAGTTCGATGGAGATTACCACCGGCGCTATCCTCGCGGCGGGGGCGGGGAGCCACAGCATCGGCACGATCAGTGAAATCACCACCGGTGGCAGCCGCGATTACACCGTCTTCGTCACGACGGCGGCGGGATCGCTCACGCTGGCCACGCCGCTGACGTCCGCCGTCCCGCTGGTCAAATCCGGCGCGGGCACCCTCGCGCTTACCGACACCGGCAACCTCTTCACCGACGTCTATCTCAACCAGGGCACGCTCCTGATCGATAATCTGGACAAGGTGAACGGCACCACCAACGCCCTCCATTTCTTCGGCGGCGGGTTGAAGCTGGCGGCAGGTTTCACCGGCGACCCGTCCACCAAGCCGTGGGACATCAACACCGGCGGCGGCACGCTCGACGTGAGCCTTGTCACCGCGGGCGTGACGCTGGCGAACGGCATCAACGACACCACCGCGGGTTCAGCGGATGAGCTGAACATCATCACGCGCAGCGTGACGACAGGCACCACCGGCCTGCTCACCATCCAGGGTGCCTCGACCTTCACGGGAACGACCATCGTCAACCAGTCGGTAAACAGCTCCACGGTGAGCTCCGTCGTCCTCAACGGAACGACGAATTCGGCCATCAACGGCAACCTGCAGATCGGCAACGTCACGTCCGGCACGCTGGATGTCGTCGTCGGGCTTGGTGCGGATGAGCAGATCGTGGATACCGCCGTCCTCTCATTCGTGAGCGCGAGCGGCGCGGAGGCTTACTTCAAGCTGTTCGGCCGCACGGAGACGGTGGCTGGCATTTCGGCCGTGTCCCGCGGCGTCATCGAAAACCACGAGAGCGCCACGGACACCGTCGCCGGCAACGGCACGCTGATCGTCAACAGCAACCAGGACTTCAGCTTCACCGGCTTCCTCCGGAACCGCGCCTCCGGCACGGGCGGGACGCTGGCATTCACGAAGCAAGGCAACGGCACGCAGATCCTCGCCGGGGCCAACATCATCTACACGGGTCCGACCACGATCAGCGGCGGCACGTTGCAGTTGAACGATGCCACCGCCTTCGCGAGTGACATCACGAACAATTCCAATCTGGTCATCAACCGCACGACCGGCACGCAGACCTTGAGCAGCGCGATCTCCGGCAGCGGCTCAGTGATCAAGCTCGGCGCAGGCACCCTCGTCCTCGCTGGAGGCAGCAGCTACTCCGGCGTGACGGACATCCAGCAGGGCATGCTGAGCATCAGCGCCAGCAACAACCTCGGTGACGCCAGCGCGACCAATGACATCCGGATCGCCAATGGCTCCACGTTCCAAAGCACGGGCGCCAATGTCGACCTCGGCGTGGGTCGCGACATCGCGCTCGCGGGCGCGCTGGCCAGCATCGACGTGACGCTTGCGAACGTGCTCACCGTCTCCGGCGTGATTTCCGGCGACGACTGCACGGATCTCCTGAAGACGGGCACCGGCACGCTCGTCCTCGCCGGCACGAACACCTACAGCGCGACGACCACCATCAGCGACGGCGCCTTGCAGGTGGGCACTGGCGGCACGACCGGCACGACCGGCACCGGGGCTATCGTCAACAACGGAGCGCTCTCGTTCAACCGCAGCAACACGCTGGCGGTGGCCAACAACATCAGCGGTTCGGGCGCCCTCGTCCAGAGCGGCACCTCGACGGGGCGCACGGTGCTCAGCGGCACGAACAGCTACACCGGAACGACCACGGTGGCTTCCGGCACGCTCCAGGCGGAGAAGCAGGTGTCGCTCTACAACGGCAACGCGGCGAACTGGACCGCGGCGAAAGTCATCGTCGAGCCGGGCGCCACCGCCGCGTTCAATGTCGGCGGGGCGGGTGAGTTCACCGCCTCCGACATCGACACGATCAAGGTCATCGGCACGGCATCCGGGGGCTTCAAAAACGGTTCCAGCCTCGGCCTTGACACGACCAACGCCGGCGGGACCTTCACTTACGGCACCGCGATCGCGAACACCAACGCCGGCGCGAACAGCGTCGGACTCACCAAGCTCGGCGCGGGCACCCTGGAACTGACAGCCGCCAGCAGCACCTACACCGGTGTGACGACTGTGGACGCCGGCACGCTGGCCGTGACCGGCAGCCTCAGCGGGACTAGCGGAGTGAAGGTGAACAGCGGCGGCACGATGCTTCTGAACGCCGCGAATCGCATCAACGATGCCGCGACGATGGAACTTGCGGGTGGCACGCTGAACACCGGCGGCTTCAATGAAACGCTCGGGGCGCTCATCCTCTCGCAAAGTTCCAATATCGATTTGGGCTCTGGCGCGAGCATCCTGACGTTCGGCGCGGGGACGACATTTGCTCTCGGGGCGAATCTCGTGATCGATGGCTGGACCGGCAATCCGCTCATGCCCGGGCCTGGTGGAGGCGGGACCGATCAGTTGATCTTCAACACCGACATCGCCGGCAGCGGATGGCTCAACCAGATCAGCTTCACCGGCTTTGGCGCCGCGGCACAGATCGACCTGGGCGGCGGCCAGTATGAAATCGTTCCGGTGCCGGAGCCCGCGACGACGGCGCTCATCGGAGCGGTCGCGTTGTGTGCCCTGATTGGATACCGCGAGCGCCGCCGATTCCCCGGCGTCCGCAGCCGCACGGCCGGCAGGTAGCCCGCTGGCTGAACAACGCCATTTTCCGCACCGCTCCCGATGAGCGGTCGCGCGTCATCGCACGCGCCGATCTCCATCGGCAGCGATCGGGCCGCGAACTACGGTCGCAGGCCGTCTCGCGCCGGCAGTTGCTGAAGGGGTGCCCTACTGCACCGCGATCAGTTCGACCTCGAAGATGAGCGTGGAGTTTGGCGGGATCGGGCCGCCGGGCGTGCCGCGCTCGCCGTAGGCCAGCTTCGGGTGAATCGTGAACTGATATTTCGCGCCTTCCTTCATGAGCTGCACGCCCTCGGTCCAGCCCGGGATGACGCGGTTCAGCGGGAAGGTCGCGGGCTCGCCGCGCTTGTGGGAGCTGTCGAATTCCGTGCCGTCGAGCAGCGTGCCCTTGTAGTGGACCTGGACGTTGTCGGTGGCCTTCGGGCTTTTGCCGGTGCCCTCCTTGAGCACCTTGTATTGCAGCCCGCTGGCGGTCGTTTTTACGCCCTCCTTCGCTGAGTTTTCTTTCAGGAACGCTTCGCCTTTTTCGAGGTTGGGATCAGCCATAAGTGGCGTGACGCTGAACGTGGCGAGGGTGGCTGCACAGCAGATTTTTGCGAGGGTGGGGAATTTCATGCGGCGGGAGAATAGGGAACCGGCGTGTGCGGCCAACAAAAAAGCCGCCCCGGTTTCCCGGGGCGGCTCTTGTGATTGTTGCTGGAGCGCGGGCTACTTCTTCTTCGCGGCGCGCTTTTCCTCGATGGCGGCCTGCGCGGCTGCGAGGCGCGCGACCGGCACGCGGAAGGGCGAGCAGCTCACGTAGCTGAGGCCGACCTTGTGGAAGAACTTCACGCTGTCCGGATCGCCGCCGTGCTCGCCGCAGATGCCGAGCTTGATGTTCGGGCGCGTCTTGCGGCCCTTCTCGATGGCGATCTTCACGAGCTGGCCGACGCCGGCCTGGTCGAGGCTGGCGAAGGGGTTCTTCTTGAAGACTTCGTTCTCGGTGTAGGCGTTCAGGAAGTTGCCCATGTCGTCGCGCGAAATGCCGAGCGCGGTCTGCGTGAGGTCGTTCGTGCCGAAGCTGAAGAACTCCGCGGTCTGCGCGATCTCGTCGGCGGTCAGCGCGCCGCGCGGGACTTCGATCATCGTGCCGACCATGTAGTCGAGCTTCACCTTCTTCTCGGCCATCACGTCCTTCGCGACGCGGTGGACGATTTCGACCTGGAGATCGAGTTCCTTCTTGAACCCGACGAGCGGGATCATGACCTCGGGCTTCACCTTGATGCCCTTTTTCTGGACGTCGGCGGCGGCCTCGAAGACGGCGCGCGCCTGCATCTCGGTGATCTCGGGATAGGCGATGCCGAGACGGCAGCCGCGGTGGCCGAGCATCGGGTTGAACTCGTGGAGGTCCTTCACGCGCTGCGCGATCTTCTCGGACGTGATGCCGATCTTTTCCGCGAGCGACTGCTGCGACGCGTGGTCGTGCGGGAGGAACTCATGGAGCGGCGGATCGAGGAAGCGGATAGTCGCCGGATAGCCCTTGAGAGCCTTGAAGATGCCGGTGAAATCCTTGCGCTGATACGGCAGGAGTTTCTTGAGCGCGGCGATGCGGTCCTCGGTCTTGTCGGCGAGGATCATCTCGCGCATGGCGTCGATGCGGTCGCCCTCGAAGAACATGTGCTCGGTGCGCGTGAGGCCGATGCCAGTCGCGCCAAACGCGATCGCGTTTTCGGTCTGCTCCGGGTTGTCGGCGTTCGTGCGCACGTCCATGCGGGTCGCTTGCGCGCACCACTTCATGAGCTGGTTGAAGGCGGCGAATTTCTCCGTCTTCTGCGCGCGCTTGTCGCCGTGAATGGTGCCGGTGATGATCTCGCTCGGCGAGGTCTTGAGCTGGCCGCCATAGACGATGCCGCTGGTGCCATCGATCGACAGGAAGTCGCCTTCCTTGAAGGTCTGGCCGGCGATGGTGGCGGTCTTCGCGTTGTAATCGATCTGCACCGCGGACGCGCCGCAGATGCACACCTTGCCCATCTGGCGCGCGACGAGCGCGGCGTGCGAGGAGACGCCGCCCTTCGCCGTGAGGATGCCCTCGGCGGCGATCATGCCGCGCAGATCCTCGGGCGAGGTTTCGTTGCGGACGAGCAGCACCTTCTCACCCTTTTCCGCAGCCGCGGCGGCGCGGTCAGCGTTGAGGTAGATCTTTCCGGACGCGGCGCCAGGACCGGCGGGCAGGCCCTTCGCGAGTTCCTTCGCCTTCTTCACCTCGGCGAGGTCGAAGATGGGCGCGAGGAGCTGGTCGAGCTGGTCGGCGGGGTTGCGCAGGATGGCGGTTTCCCAGTCGATGAGCTTCTCCTTCACCATGTCCATGGAGAATTTCAGCGCCGCCGCTGCGGTGCGCTTGCCGTTGCGGGTCTGCAGCATGAACAGCTTGCCTTCCTGCACGGTGAACTCGATGTCCTGCACGTCCTTGAAATGCTTCTCGAGGATCTGGCGGACCTTCATCAGCTCCGCGTAGCTCTTCGGCATCTGCTTCTTGAGCTCCGAGACGGGCTCGGGCGTGCGCACGCCGGCGACGACGTCTTCGCCCTGCGCGTTGATGAGGAACTCACCGTAGAATTCGTTCGCGCCATTTGCCGGATTGCGGGTGAAGGCGACGCCGGAGCCGGACGTCTCGCCCGTGTTGCCATACACCATCGCCTGCACGTTCACCGCCGTTCCCCATTCGGTCGGGATGTTGTATTTGCGGCGATAGACGATCGCGCGGTCATTCATCCACGAGCCGAACACCGCGCCCGCCGCGCCGCGGAGCTGGTCCCACGCGTCGTTCGGAAATGCCTTGCCGGTGCGCTCCTTCACGAGCTTCTTGAAGCGCACGACGAGTTCCTTGTAGTCGTCCACCGTGAGGTGCGCGTCGTCCACCTGCTCCTCATGATGGTCGTGCTTGAGATGCTCGATGACGCTCTCGAACGGATCGTGATCTTCGCCCGCGCGCTTCTGCACGCCCATCACCACGTCGCCATACATCTGGATGAAGCGGCGGTAGCAGTCCCAGGCGAACCGCTCATTGTTCGTCGCCTTGACGAGCGCGAGGACGGTCTGGTCATTCAGGCCGAGGTTCAAAATCGTGTCCATCATGCCCGGCATGGAATCGCGCGCGCCTGAGCGCACCGCCACCAGCAGCGGCATGCCGGAGGTCGCGCCGAATTTGCAGCCCATGATCTTCTCCATGTTGGCCACGCCCTTTTCCATCTCCGCCTGGAGCGTCGCCGGGTAGGTGCGCTTGTTCGCGTAGTAGTACGTGCAGACGTCCGTCGAAATCGTGAATCCGGGAGGCACCGGCAGGCCGATGCGCGTCATCTCGGCGAGGTTGGCGCCTTTTCCGCCGAGCAGCGCCTTCATGCTGCCGTCGCCGTCGGCTTTGCCGTCGCCCCAGGTGTAAACGTATTTGGTGGATTTGGATTTAGCGGACTTCAGTTTGGATGCCATAGAGGTGTGTGGTGTGGATCAGGGTTCAAATCATCGTGCCGGGGCGGTTCGGGGGACATTCCTACCGGGCAAAAAATGGGCGCGCTGTATGCCACAGCGGACAGGGGGTGCAAAGGGATTTTACGGGAAAATATCCCGGCGCATGCAGCGCCCGCAAAACCGGCACCACAGGGCAGTGTCAGGCGGGCGGGATGGAATCCGTCACGTGTCTGTTTGCCGATCGGAGGTCAGGTGCTAAGCTCTGCCGCTCATGCCCGCTGAAACGATGCCCCCAAAAAGCTCCGTGCGGGCGCGTGGCAGGCTGTGGAGGTTCGGAAAATGGACGTTGTGGACTCTCCTCGTGCTCCTCGTGCTGCACCGGCCGCTGCTGCATTTTGCCGGCAGGCGCGTCGGCGATTTGGTTTGCGGCCCGGGAGCACATGATCCTGGATTTTCACGTCCGCGGGAACATGTGGAGCAAGGTCGAGTTGCGGAATGTCACACTGCATGCCGACGGCAAGGGGCCTGCGCCGATCGAGCAGCTGAAGGTCGACCGGGTTGCCGTGGACTACGACCTGTGGAAGCTCATCCACTCCGACTGGAGGCACGTCTTTCGCCGGGTGGAAGTGGGCACGCTCGATGGGGCGCTTCGATTGCATGCCAAGGTGAAGTCCAAGCCGCGGACCCCGATCGCGGACGCATTTGCGAAGATTCTTTCCAGCTCGCTCTCGCCGGTGGAGTACCTCTCGGTCGGGCGCGCGGATTTTGAAGTGAAGGGCATCGCCGCGATTCACGGCCTGCAGGCAGAAGTGAGCGACATGCCCGGCTTCGTTGCGTGGGAAAAACTCCATGTCGTCGGCTTCCCGGATTTCGGCGCCGCGCGCGCGGAACTCGTGACGAACCAATCCGTCATCGCGATTTCCAAGCTCCCGCTGCTTCCTCAGATCATCGTGCGGCGCCTGTCGTTGAACCGCATCACCGAGACGCTGCCGCGCGGCGGGTTGGAGGTCCTCCTCGAGGCAGGCGGCGGCACCGCTGGGCTGAAAGTCGAGCCGTCAGTCACGCCGGGCGCGCTCGATGTGTCGGTGAACGTCGATGCCGTGCAGCTCAACGAGGTCGCCGCGCCGTTCGGCTTCGAGCTGCCGTCCCCTTCGGCCATCGAGAGTTTTCGCGCGACCTTCACCGGCGCGCCGGAAAATCTCGCGACCTCCACGGCGGATGTCGCCTTCGTGTTTCGGACGAAGGAAGAATTGCCGTTTCCGGCGGCGATCGTGCGCGGCGAGGCAAAGTGGGGGCGCGGCGTGTTTCGCATTACAGAACTGGCGGCTTTGTCGTCTGGGGCCGAGCTGCTCATTGGCGGCGAACTGAATGTGCCGCTCGATGACTTCACGGTGTCGAGGCTGGGCGGTGAAATCACGTGGAAACTCTCCGGGGCGGATCTCGCCGCGTTCCACTTGCGCGGCCTGCCCGGCGCGCAGGGAGCGATGTCCGGCGCGGGGACGACGCGTTTTGAAAATGGCGAGGCAACGACGACCGGAACCCTCCGGGCCATGAAGGTCTCTCAGGGGAAGGTGACCATCGACACCGCGACGATCCAGCTCGGTGCACGGCGAAAGATCGGGACGTTCAGCGACGTTCTCGCAGGCCTCGCGGCGAATCTTTCCCTTGAGGCGAGGGGTGTCGTCGCCAGCGGCGCCCGTGTGGACGCGATCTCGGTGACGGCAACGATGGACGGGCAGACCGTGGGCATCGAGCAGCTCAGCGTGGCGAGCGGCCAGAACCGCTTCACCGGTTCCGGATCTGCGATGCTGAAGCCCAACGCCGCGGGACTCGCGGGCAAGCCGGAGATCGAGCTGAGCATCGCCGCGCCGCGGCTGGAGCAACTGGGCGTCGTCGTGAATGGCGCGGCGCTTTCGGGTGCGGTGACCGCCGGCGGAAAACTCCGGCTCGAAGGCACGCACCTCGTGGGAAACCTGAAGGCGGACGGCACGGATCTGCGGCTCGGCGCGACGCCGATCGGCGAATTTCACGCGCTGGCGACATTCGCCGATGGCGCGCTCATTCTCGACTCGCTGAAGGTCGCGCTCGCCGCCGGCGAGATCACCGCGCGCGGGCGCGCATCGCTGGAAGCCCCGATGGACTACACCGGCGAACTGCACGTGAAGCTCGCCAGCCTCGGAAAGCTGGACGCGCTGCTCGCCACCGCGGGGCATCCGGCAAAGCTCGGCGGCGCGCTCACGCTCGACTGGTCGGGTGACGGGCGACTTTCCGAAAGCGCGCACAACGGCAAGCTGCGCGTGATCGGAAAAGGCGTGCGTCGCGATGCGCTCACGCTGAACGAAGTCCGGCTTGGCGCCGCATATTCGCCGCTGCAATTTGAAACGAACGAACTGCTCGTGGTCTCCGACAAGACGCGGATCGGCGGGCGCATCCGGTGGAAGGATGCCCGGCTCGATCTTTCCGATCTCTCCATCTCGATCGCCGGGGAGCAGGCGGTGGGCGGGAATGTGTCCATCCCGCTGAATCCCTCGAATCCGAAGGGCGCCCTGCCTCTCGATGAACCCATCAGCGCGAAGCTCACCGCGAGGAATGCGGACATCGCGCAGATTCTCGCGAGCGTGGGCGTTTCCGCTCCGGTCTCGGGAAAGGTGTCCGGCGGACTCACGGTGGGCGGAACGCTCGCGATGCCGGACGTGAACCTCAGCATCAGCGGGCGTTCGCTGACCAGTTCGAAGGCCGCGTCGGTCGCGCCGGCGGAACTCGACGCGAAACTGAACATCGCCGACTCGCGCCTCACGGTGGACGCCATCCTGAAGCAGCGCGACATCCAGCCGATAACGCTGTCCGCATCGGTGCCGTTCGTCGTCGAGAAGCTGCGCAGGAAGCCGGAACTCATGCGCGAGCTGCCGCTCCAGGGATCGCTGAAGGTGCCCGCGTCGTCGCTCGCGATTCTCCCGCGTTTCGTGCCTGCGCTCGCGAGGATCGACGGCACCGTGGCGGCGAATGTCGAGGTGGCCGGCACCGTCGGCAGTCCGGTCGTGAGCGGCGAGGTGTCGCTCGCGACGCAGTCGATCCGCATGGCGTCGGCGAATGTGCCGCCGATCTCCAATTTCAAGGGGAAGCTCATTTTCCGCGACGACACGGTCACGCTCTCCGACACGCGCGGGGAGATCGGCGGCGGCACTTTCCGCGTGGATGGCAGCGTGAACATCGCGCAGCCGGCGCAGCCCGCGTTCGACCTGCGGCTGCGCTCGGACAAGGTTCTCGTTCGGCGGGATGATTTCCTCACGATACGTACGGATGCCGATGTGACGCTGCGCGGCCCGCTGAATGCCGCGACGGCGGCGGGAACGGTGTATGTGACGCAGAGCCGGTTCCTGAAGGACGTGGACATCCTGCCGCTTTCGTTGCCCGGCCAGGAGCTGCCGCGGGCGCGTTCGGTCGCCACGCCGATGCGCATTTCGTTCCCCAATCCGCCGCTGCGCGATTGGAAATTCGACATCGCGATCAAGACGCGGGAGCGCGATTCCTTTTTGGTGCGCGGAAATCTCGCGAAGGGCGCGGTGTCGCTCAATCTCCGGCTCGGCGGGACGGGCCTGAATCCATTCCTGACCGGGCAGGCGCCGATTGAGAATTTCACGGCGATCCTGCCGGTCAGCAAACTGGAGGTGAAGCGCGGCTTCGTGACTTTTTCCGAGGACGATCCGTTCCAGCCGCAGCTCTACATCGAGGCGCAGTCGCGCATCGGGAAAACCACGGTGACGGCAAACATATCCGGCCCTGCGAGCGGGCCGCGTCTCGATCTCACGAGCGAGCCGCCGCTGCCCCAAAGGGACATCCTTTCCCTGCTCGCGACGGGAACCACGACCGACGAGCTCGGCTCCAACGCCAGCGTGCTCGCGACGAAGGCGGCGTTGCTGACCGTGAAGGGATGGTACCGGAAAATTTTCCGCAAAGGCGCGGACGAACCGGTGGCCGACGGCGAGGAATCGTTCGCCGACCGTTTCGACCTGGACGTGACCAACGTGGACCCGAAAACCGGACGCCCGGAAGTGACGGGCAGCATGCGCGTCACCGACAAAGTGTATTTTCTCGGCGAACTGGATACGGAGGGACAGTTCACAGGAAAGGTGAGATACCTCCTGCGATTCCGATGAGTGTGCTGATGAAATTTTTGCGACGCGTGACGCTAATCCTCGCCGCGGTGTGCGTGATCCAGGCCGGCGCATCGGACGCTTTGGGAGCGGAGGCGGATGTGGCTTTCCCGGGCGCGACGAGTTTCACGGAGGAGAAGCTCCGCACCGTTCTCGCGGAGCAGCTCCGCGACATCGCGACATCGGGGCTGACTCCCGCGCATGCGGATGACGCGGCATGGTTCCTTGGATCGTTTTACCGGAAGCAGGGATTTCCCTCGGCGGACATCACCTTCGAGATTCGCGGCCGGCAGCTCGTGCTCAAGGTGCGCGAGGGCGTGCGGACATTTGTGCAGTCGCTGCGATTCACGGGCAACCGGGCCTTCGATGATGCGAAGCTCGCGGAGTACATGGTCGGAATCGCGCCGGACAAAGTGGCGGAGTCGAAGCTGCCGTTTAACGAATCCGAGGTCGAGGCCGGTGCCGGCCGGGTGCTCGCGTTCTATCAGTCGGAGGGGTTTCTCGATGCGGTGGTGGATGTTTCGGGAACGCGGATCAGCGCCAGCGGCAAGAGCGCGGACCTCGTGGTGCGGACCACCGAGGGGCGGAAGTATTTCCTCGGTGCGATCACTTTTGCCGGGCACCCGGTGCTGGACCGGAAGGAACTGCTCGGGGCACTCGCGTTGCAGGACGGCGCGGTGTTCACGCCGTTCGTGGTGGATGACATGCGGCGCCTGCTGTGGGGGCATTACCGCTCGAAGGGATACTTCACCGCGAAGGTCGAGGCACACGCGGATCGCACGCAGGCGAAGGGCGGAGTGGTGCCGGTCACTTTCATCTGCGAGCCGGGACCGCAATTTCACGTCGCGCGTGTCGTGCCGAGCGGCACAGACCGGCTCCCGCCGGAATTCATCGAGAAGCGCTTCGCATCGCTCACCGGCGAAATCTACGACCCGGCGAAAATCGAGGAACGGTATCGCGAGCTCATCAAGACGGGGCTCTTCAGGGGGCTCCGCGTGCGGCCCGTCATCGACGGTCCCAATGTGCTGAATCTCGCCGTCGAGGTCGAGGAGGCGAAGGCGAAGGAACTCGGCTTTGAGCTCGGCTACGGGAGCTACGACGGCGCCATCGGCGGCGTGACGCTCGGTGACAGGAATTTTCTCCGCCGTGGCCGTCCGCTCTCGCTGAGCCTGCAGTATTCGCAGCGCGGTTTCCGCGGCGAACTCCTCTACATCGATCCGTGGCTGTTCGACACGCGGTGGACGATGCGCGCGAAAATCTACTCGGCCGTCCGCGACGAAATCGGCTACTCGAAGACGACCGAGGGCGCGCGGCTCGAACTCAAGCGCCGCTTTGCGCCGCATTGGGAGGCTGGCGGCTACACGGTCTTTGGAGGCGACGAACATCAGCAAGCTCGAGATCGACGAGCGGCTCGCCGGGCCGCAGGACTACGTGCTCGCGGGAATCGGCCTCACACAGACACTCGACCGCCGCGATGACATGATGAACCCGACTCGCGGCTGGGTCCTCACCACCTCGGCCGACATCGATGCGCTCGACGGGCAGCTCGCGTTCGCGAGGGTCACGGCGCGCTACTCGTGGTATCGCAAGTACGGGAAATCGCTGTTCGGCTTCGGCGCACGCGCCGGGTGGATCATTCCCATCAGCGATGAACTCGTGCCGGTCGATCTGCGGTTCTTCAACGGCGGCGGCACGACCGTGCGCAGCTATGCCGAGCGGGAACTTGGCCCGAAGGACATCTCCGGCAATCCGCTCGGCGGCAATTTCTACACGGTGCTCAATGCGGAGTGGGGATTTCCCATTTCCCGCGCGATCAGCGGCGCGGTCTTCGCGGATGCGGGCAACCTGGTCGGCGATTCAGCGGTTTCGCTCGACGACATGCGCTACGCGATCGGCGCGGGCCTGCGCTACCAGCTCCCCATCGGCCCGCTGCGGATCGACTACGGTTACAACCCGAGCCCGAAGGAGGGCGATGCATCCGGCGCGCTGCACGTGAGCTTCGGGTTCGCGTTTTGAGATGTTGCGGTCCGGCCTGTCGGTACGTTGCGTTCCCCGGAAAATTTCACGTGGCGTTTGCCAAGTCACGCGGCGACATCTAGCAAGTGCCCATGCCAGACGCTCCGAAACCCCAGCAGGTCAAACTCCAGGTCAAATACGAAGACACCACGGCTCGCTATGCGAACCAGATCGTCCTCACCACCGGACAGGAGGAGGTGTTCCTGGATTTTTCCAGCGGCATCATTCCCGATCAGGGAAATGGCGTGAGCGTGCTGCCGATACACACGCGCATCGCGATGCCGCACGCCGCGCTGAAGCGCTTTCACCAGATGCTCACGCAGCTCGTCGCGAAGAGTGAGGCCCAGGCTGCCACGCCTCCTGTGGTCAGCAAAAAATGACCGCGCGCGTGCTGACTTGCGCGCTGTGACATGAGCGGTTCCGTCGCCAAGGCTTCGAGCGGACGATCCGGTGCCACGGGAGCGCCGATCGCGCCCGGGATGCCGGACGGGCCGCTGATCCAGGATCAACTCGCCGCGCTCGCTGAGGCAAAATCCGGCGAACTTCGCCCGCTGCTCGAATTTCTCCGCGCGCTGCTGAATGCGAAGGCGCTCGCGCTGTTTCCCGCGGCGGGAAAGGCGGGGCTCTCGAGCGTGGTCGTCACGACGCGCGGCATCCTCGCCACGTCGCTCGCGCCGCTCGGAGAACGGCTCGCAAATGCCGCCGCCGCCGTGGCGGAACCCGCGCCGTCGCTCGGCGCGGATGGCTACACGCTCGCGGTGCCGGTGCGGCGCGAGGAACAGCCGCTGTGGGTGCTGCTCGCGCAAATCGTGGTCCCTAATCCGCGCGACCTGCAGGCGTATCTCGTCATTTTGCAAAGTGCCGCCGGCTTCCTGCTTTATCGCGAGCAGCGGTCCGCGACGGATGATGTGCAATGGGTGCTCTCGCGCGCGAGCGGGCTGCTGGATATTTTTCGGAAGACGGCGGGCGAGGAAGATTACCCGAAGGCTTGCCGCGTCGCCGTGGATGCGCTGCGCGATTACCTCGGCTGCACGCGCGTGTGTCTCGGGGCGCGCTCGGCGCGCGGCGTGCGCCTGCGTGCGATGAGCGGCGTGCAGCATGTGGACGCGAAGAGCCCGCTGCATCAGCCCATCGAATCCGCGATGGGCGAGGCGCTGCTCGGTGACGCGCAGGTGGATTTCACGCCCGCGGACGCCGGCCACGGCGACACGATCGCGCACGAACTTCTCCAGCAAAAAACCGGCGCTGCGCGAATCACCACGGTGCCATTGCACGAAGGGGCGCTGCTCCTCGAATGGGACGCGGATCCCGATCGCCGCACGCCCGCGCTGCTAGACGCAGCGATTCCATTCGTGCCGCCGCTCTTCCGCCTGCTGGAGCGCGCGCGGCCAAATCCCGTCGCGTTTTTCGTGCGCCGCACATGGCGGAATGCGACCCGCAGCGGTCGCCGCGCGCTCGTGATCGGCGCGGTGCTCCTCGCTGCGCTGCTTGCGTGTCCATTCCACCACACCATCCGCACCGACTGCCGGCTCGTGCCGAAAGTGAAGCGCACGCTCGCCGCGCCATTCGAGGGACAGCTCGGCCGCAGCCGCGTGCAGCCCGGCGACAGCGTGGCCGTGGGCGGTGTGCTCGTGGTCATGGAAAACCGCGAGCTGAAGCTCAAGCAGGCCGAACTCACCGCGAGCCGCGACCAGGCGCTGAAGAAGCGTGACCGCGCGATGAACAGCCCCGACGGCGCGGACTTTTCCGCGGCGCAGGTCGCGGCGTTCGAGGCGGACGGCATCATGCAGGAACTCGCGCTCGTCGAGCGCAAGCTCGCGATGCTCGAAGTGAAGGCGCCCATCGCGGGCATGGTCGTGAGCGGCGATCTGCGGCGCTCGGAAGGTCAGCCGATCCGTCAGGGGCAGGTGCTTTTCGAGATCGCGCCGCTGGATGAAATGATCGTGGAGCTGGACGTGCCGGATCGCGACGTGAGCCGCGTGCGCACCGGCATGGCGGTCAGCTTCCGCGTGGAGGCGTTTGGCGGATGGAGCGGGGAGAGCAAAATCGACCGGCTGCATCCGATGAGCGAGCAGCGCGACGGGGCGAACGTTTTCATCGCCGAGGCGCCGGTCGGCAGCGGCGCACCGGAGCTTCGTCCAGGGATGCGCGGGCGTGCGTCCATCGAGGGGGACCGGCGTCCGCTGATCTGGATCATCGGGCACCGCTTCACCGAATGGGTGGAGACGACCCTGCTATGGTAGCGCGGCTCCCCGCAGTGCTGTGACACGATGAACTTCTCCGTCCGCGAATTCGAGATGCTCCGCCCGCGGTTGCGCGACTGCCTGAATTTCTCCGTGCAGGAACAGGGCGGCGAGCGCGTGTGCGTGATCGAGGATCCTGCGTCGTCGCGGTTTTTCCGCGTCGGGACCGAGGAATATCATTTCTTCCGCTCGCTCGACGGACGGCAGACCGTGGCGTCCATCATCGCGCGGCGCGCACGCGATCGCAGCGGCGAGACTTTCACCGAGCAGGAGGCGTTGCAGATGCTGCGCTGGCTGAAGGACAATCACCTGCTCGCCCTCGAGAGCGAGCGCGCGACGGGTGAGGCCGAGGGTTCGCGGCGCGCGTTGAAAGGGGCCGTGCAATGGATGAACCCGTTGCTCGTCCGCGTGCCGCTCGGGCGTCCCGATCGGTTCTTTGCGTGGGCGGCGCGTCTGTTCCGTCCCGTGCTCGGGTGGTTTGGATTCGCGATTTGGATCGCCGTGATCTTCGTCGGCGCATCGCGCGTGGGGATGGAATGGGAGCGCTTCAGCCGCGGCTTCACCGGGATCATCGCGCGGGATAATTGGCTGTGGCTGGGACTCGTCTGGATCGGGCTGAAAATTTTGCACGAGTGCGGCCACGGGATTTTCTGCCGGCACTTCGGCACGCGCGTGCGCGAGGTGGGGGTGATTTTCATCCTGCTGATGCCGATGGGCTACGTGGATGCCACCGCGAGCCTCGGGCTCGCGTCAAAGTGGCGGCGCATCGTCGTCGCGTGCGCGGGGATGTACGTGGAAATTTTCATCGCCGCGATCGCCGCCATCGCGTGGGCTGGGACGGCGGACGGACGCGCCGCGACCATCCTGCACAACGCGATCGTGATGGGCACGGCGGTCACGATTTTCTTCAATGCGAATCCGCTGATGCGCTTCGACGGATACTTCATCCTCAGCGATCTGCTCGGCATCCCGAATCTCGCGACGCGCGCGCGCTCGTGGTTCATGGCCGCGGCGACATGGGTGCTGCTCGGCGCGAAAAAGCTGAGGCCCGGGCGGCTCGAAACACGCGAGGACTGGCTCGTGGCGATCTATGGCGTCGCGGCGTGGGTGTGGCAGATCCTCGTCGTCGCGGGCTGCCTGCTCGCCGCGAGCGTGATGTTCCGCGGAGGCGGGCTGCTGATCTCGGTGCTCGCGAGTGTGGCGTGGATCGGCGTGCCGCTCGTGATGTTTGTGAAGCAGATCCGCGACGCACTGCATCGCGGCATGGGGAGCACGCTGCACGTGGCGCTGCGGCTCGCGGTGGTGTTCGGACTCGTCTGGCTCGTGTTTTTCTCGCCGTATCGGAAGACGGTGGTGGCGCGCGGCGTGGTGGAATTCGGCGACACGCGCATCCTGCGCGCGGAGTGTCCCGGCTTCGTCGAACGGCTGCACGTGAAGAATGGCGACGTCGTGGAGGCGGGTGCGCTGCTCGTGGAGTTGCGAAACGAGGAGGCCGCATCCGCGCTCATGAAGGCGCGGCGCGAACTCGATGCGCAGGAACTCCGCGTGCGGGTCGCCTATGCGAAGGGCACCGTATCGGAGTACCAGGCCGCATTCGCGCGCGCCGAGGGGCTGCGCAAGACGGTGCGCGAAAACGAATCATATCTCGCGACGCTCCAGATCCGCGCACCGATCGCGGGACAAGTCTCGGCGCGGAAGCTCGATCAGGTGGAGGGCTCTTACTTTCAACGCGGCGACGAGATCCTGAAAATCGGCGAGGCCGAAGGGCGCGAGGTGAAGCTCGCGATCCGTCAGGATGCCGCACCGCATTTCAAGGCCGCGCTCCAGGGCGCGGTCTCGGTGCGTGTGGACGGACGCGGCGATGTGCTCTCCGCGCGGCTGGAGCATCTCGATGGGAACGCATCGCGCACGCTGCCGCATCCCGCGCTCACCGCGATCGCAGGCGGACCGATCGCCGTGCAGGCCGCGGGCGGCGACGCAGCGCCGCGCACGCAGGGAGAGGAACGCTACGAACTCGCCGAGCCGCACATCGGCGCGACGGTGCGGGTGACTTCCAAGATGGCCTCCGCGCTCGACGACGGTGAACTCGCGCGGGTCCGGTTCCGCAGCCCGGTCCGCGTGACGCTCTGGGGCGAAGCACGCGCCGCCATCGAGCGGTGGATGCGGAAGTACGGGGCGTAGAGACCGCAGAGCACTTCGCTGGCGAAGTGGACAGAGGATCAAAGGCCCGCATCCACACCAGCCTGAGCTGGCTTGTGCAGGGCCTTTTGGCCTCAGCGCACCATTTCGTTCAAAATGCATGACAGACTCGAGGTCAGCGCTTCGCTGAAAACGGCAGCGAGCTGAAAAGAGCCGTCCCGCCCGGCAACCCAGGGTTCTGCGGTAGCGACATGGGCCTCCCAGCCGGCAGATCACGGGTCCTCGGAACCGAAAGGTGGCTCCGGATCGGCAGGGTGGGGCTTTCTGTAAGGAAAATGGCAATCCGGACGGCGGGCCTTTCCGGAAAGCGGGGCATGGAATGTGGGGATGACAGGTTTTGAAATATCGCTTAAAGGAGCGGTCAGCAATTTCCGGGGCAGTTAGCTCAGCGGTAGAGCGTCTCGTTTACACCGAGTTGGTCGTGGGTTCGAATCCCTCACTGCCCACCATCACTTTCCAGCCGCGGGTGCGGCGGCGTCGGCGGCGATCCATGGGGCGGCCTCGCGCAGGGCGCGGGTGCGGAAATCGGACTTGAAGCGGATTTCGTCCGCTGCAAGTGCGACGGCGCGGGCGGCGCGGGGTGGCAGGCTGGACTCGGCAAATGTTTCCAGTTCGGCGGCGCGCTTTGCGTCGGAGAAATTGGTGAATATGCGCGGGACGAAGCGGTTTGCCTCAAAGTCCGACACGCGTGCGAGCAGGGCGGAGAGGTTGGCTTTGGCAAAATCCCACGCCCTTTCCGGCTGTTCGCTGCTGGCAGCCACGCGGCCCGGGATGCCTGCGGCCTGGCGCGTGGGGAGCTCGTCGGTGAGCGCGATGGCCAGTGTGCGGGTGCTGAGCGCTTCATCGCGCACGGCGGTGAGCGCCGCGTAGAGCAAATCCTTCTGCTCGGTGTCGGTCGTTCGCTTTGCGAGTGTGCGGATGCGATCCCATGTCGCGGCATCGGCGTTTTGTCCCGCGAGCGCGAGGACCGCTCCGCGCAGGTCGCCGGCGAGCGATTCCGGTCGCGCCATGAATGTCTCGAAGCGGTTGCGCGCCTCGCGGAGCACTTCGGGATCGCCCATCTGCCCGAGCAGGCGGATAAGTCCGGCGCGATGATTCGCGGCCACGGGTTCCTCGGTTTTCGTCGCGTCCCATCCCATGTCCGCGAGTCGCGGCGCGAGCAGGGCGCGCGCACGAATGCGGAAAGCGGTGCGCTCGGCGGTCCCGCGGAAGATGTGATCGAGGAAGCCGAGGACGCCGGTGATTTCCCCGCCGACCGTGGGCGACGGATCGGCGCGCAACGACTCAGCGAGCTCCAGCCAGCGGCCGAGCGGCGCGCGGCCTGCCTGCACGAACGCCCACTGATCCTGCAGGATGCCGAGCCGATCCGCTTCCGGCAGGGCGGTGATGCGCCCCCGCAGTCGCGTCCACGCATCGCCGATATAGTCCACGCGGAAATATCCCGCTCGTCCGGCATTCACGCGCACCGGGAGCGTGGCCTGAACGCGCAGAGTCTCCGGGCCGAGGAGGACGGTGCGCGGTTCGCTGCCGTCGAGCAGGGCGATGAGCACCGGGATCTGCCATGTCAGCGCCGCGGCATCCTTTTGATGCACGGTGAAACGCTCCTGGCTCAGTTCGATCCCGTTGTCGCCATCGCTGCGCACTTGGACGACCGGGAAGCCCGGCTGCTCTGTCCAGCCTGCGGCCATCGTGCGCACTTTTTCGCCGGAGGCGTCCTCGAGCGCCTGCCACAGGTCGGCGGTCGTTGTGCTGCCCATCGCGTGGCGGGCAAAGTAGAGCCGCATGCCGGCCCGGAACTTTTCCGCGCCCAGCCACGTTTCGATCATGCGCAGGATGGACTGGCCTTTTTGATAGGTGATTTCGTCAAAGGCGTCGTTCACCTGAGATTCCGAGATCGACGGCTGCTCGATCGGATGCGTCGTCGCGCGCGCATCGAGGCGCATCGCCGCCTCGGCGGAACTTGCGGCGCGCAGCCACTTTTTCCACGAGGGGTTGAAGTGGTCCGCGGCCTTCGTCGCCATCCACGAGGCGAAGCCCTCGTTCAGCCAGAGATTGTCCCACCACGCCATCGTGACGAGATCGCCGAACCACTGATGCGCGATCTCATGAGCGACGATCTCGAAGACGCGCTCGCGGTTTGCCTGCGAGCCATTCGCCGCGTCGAAGAGCATCGCCGTGTCCGAGTAGACGATCGCTCCCCAGTTTTCCATGCCGCCAGCGCCGACGCTGGGAAACGCCACCTGATCGAGTTTCGGCAGCGGATACTTCACGCCGAAGTAGTCGTTGAAGTACGGGAGCACCGACTTGGTCGTGTCCATCGCGAGCTTCATGCGGTCCCGTTTTCCGGTCGTCGCGAAGATGCGGAGCTTTGTCCCGGCAACCTCGTCTTCCATGCTGTCGAGGTCGCTGCTGGCGAATGCGACGAGGTAGCTCGCCATCGGCGGCGTGGTGCCGAAGGTGACTTCCTTGCGTCCATCGCCGAGGGCGCGCTCGCCGGTGATGGGCATGTTGAAAAGCGCGGTGTGCTGCGCGGGGACGATCGCGGTGAGCTGGAACGTCGCGCGGAACACGGGTTCGTCCCAGCAGGGGAACATCCGCCGTGCGTCCGCCGGCTCCATCTGCGTGACGATCCCCTTGCTCCACGTTCCATCGGGCAGCTGGAAACGAGTGAGGAACATTCCCTGCGGCTGCTCGGTCATCGCGCCGCTGAATTCGAGCTTCAGCGTGTGCCTGCCTGCGGCAACTTCCGCGCGCGAGGTGAGCGTGAGGAATTGCTTCGCCGCGTCCACCTCGGGCGACAGCTTGGCATTGCCGTCGAGCGTCGCGCTTCGGATCGTGAGGCCCAGCGCATTCAGCGTGAACGTGCGGACGGGCTCGCGGACTTCGACATCGATCTCGACGGAGCCGGTGAAGGCCGCGCGTCCGATGTCCGGCTCGATGAAGATGCGATAGAGCTTCGGCACGACGTCCTTCGGCAGCCGTCCTGGCGTGCGGTCGAATGAAAAAGGCTCACCGGCAAATGCGGCGGCGGTGGCGAGGAGGAGGAGCAGGCCGCGGAACATAAGTGATCAGATTTTGCCGAGAACCTCCGCCGCGATATCCGCCGTGCGGGCGATGTCTTCGGGCGTGTGCGCGAGCGAGAGGAAGCCGGCTTCAAACTGCGACGGCGCGAAATACACGCCGCGTTCGAGGCAGCCGTGGAAGAATTTTGCGAACGTGGCTTTGTCCGACTGCATCGCCTCTTCGAGATTCCGGACCGGTGCGCTCGCGCTAGTGAAGTAGAGGCAGAACATTGAGCCGATGCGCCGGAAATTGTAGTCGCGGCCCGCGCGCTTCAGTCCGGCGCGGACGCGCGATTCGAATTCAGCGCCGCTTGCATCGAGCTTTGCCCAGCCGTCGAGGCGCTCCAGTTCGCGGAGTTGCGCGATGCCGGCGGAGAGGGCGAGCGGATTCCCGCTCAGCGTGCCGGCCTGGTACACGGGGCCGTCGGGCGAGAGCTGGTCCATGATTTCGCGGCGTCCGCCAAACGCCCCGACCGGCAGCCCGCCGCCGATCACCTTGCCGAGCGCCGTCAAGTCCGGCTTCAACCCGCAGAGCTGCTGGTAGCCGCCGCGCGCGAGGCGGAAGCCGGTCATCACCTCGTCGAAAATGATCAGCGACTCGTGCTCGGTGCAGAGTTTGTGCATCAGCTCGTAAAATCCCGGCTCGGGAAAATAGAGTCCCGCATTTGCCGGGACGGACTCCACGATCACCGCGGCGATATCCCTGCCGTGCTCGGCAAAGACCGCGCGCAGTCCGTCCGCGTCGTTGTAGGGCAGCGTGATCGTGAGCGCGGCGAGTTCCGCCGGCACGCCAGCGCTGTCCGGCGTGCCGTGCGTGAGCGCGCCGCTGCCCGCCTTCACGAGCAGCGAGTCCACGTGGCCGTGGTAGCAGCCGGTGAATTTCACAATCTTTCCGCGCCCGGTGAATCCGCGCGCGAGCCGCACGCAAGACATCGTCGCCTCCGTGCCGCTGTTCACCATCCGCACTTTCTCGATCGATGGCACCCATTCGCAAATCGTCCGCGCCATCTCGACTTCTAGCGCGTGCGGGATGCCGAAGCTCACTCCTCTTTCCGCCGCCGCAGCGATCGCATCGAGCACCACACGCGGCGCGTGCCCGAGGATCGCAGGGCCCCACGTGCCGACGTAATCGATCAGCTCCTGCCCGTCCGCGTCCCAGATGTGCGAGCCCGATGCGCGCTCGACGAAGAACGGCTCACCGCCGACGCCGCGGAATGCGCGGACGGGGGAATTTACGCCGCCGGGGATGTATCGGCGGGCTTCGGCAAACAGGGCGGAGGAGCGCGGGTTCTTCATCGGGACAGCGAGATGCCGCAACTGCACGCGCTGCGCAACGACGAAGGGCGGGGGGCGGCTTCAGACCCGGTGCCGCCCGCGCCATGCCGCGCGTCGCTCAGCGCCCCGGCACCAGCTCGAAGAGAAAGCCCTTGAGGTATTCCGTCTCGGGCAGCGTGGAAATGATCGGGTGGTCCGCAGCCTGAGAAAAGGTCGCGATCTGCCGCAGCGTGCGCTTCGCGTCCACGGTGGCCTCGTTGATCGCGTCGAGGAAAAGTTCGCGCTTCACGTGGTGCGAGCAGCAGAACGTCGCGAGCATGCCTTCCGGAGCGAGCAGCTTCAGCGCGCGCAGATGGATCTCCTTGTAGCCGCGCAGCGCGTCCTCGAGCGTGCCCTTGTTCTTCGTGAAGGACGGTGGATCGAGAACGATGAGATCGTAGGGTGCGCGGTCGCCGCCGGAGTCCGCGGCTTTCAGGAAATCGAAGACGTTCTCGGCGCGCACGTCCACGGTGAGCTGGTTGCGCAGCGCGTTGCGGCGGATGTTCGAGCAGGCGTCCTCGCTGATTTCGACGGCAAGTGTGCTCGCTGCGCCTGCCTTCGCGGCGGCGAGGGCGAAGGCGCCCTGGTTTGCAAAACAATCGAGCACGCGACGGCCGCGCGCGTGCGCCGCGACGGCCGTGTAGCTGCCGATCTGATCGAGATAGAGCCCCGTCTTCTGCCCGTGCATGAGGTCCACCTCGAATCCGATTCCGTCGAGCGCGATCCAGAATGGGGCGGGCGCTTCACCGTGGAGGACGCCGGTGCGCTGCTCCATTCCTTCGGCGATCCGCACGGGCGCGTCGTTGCGCTCGACGATGCTTGCGGGTTTCAGCAACTCGACCAGCGCGGCCACGATGAGATCGCGGCGCATGTCCATCGCGAGGGTGAGTGTCTGGAGCACGAGATGGTCGCCGTAGCGATCCACGATCACGCCTGGAAGCCCGTCGCTCTCGCTCCACACGAGTCGCGCAGCAGCCGCGTTGACGCCGCGCTTTTCGCGGTAGCGCACGGCCTGCAAAATGCGGCGGCGGAAAAAATCGGTGTCCAGTTCCTGCCGCTGACGCGAGAAGCGGCGCGCGATGATCTGCGACTTCGGATTGAAAATGGCGCTGCCGAGCATGCGGTCCTTGCCGTCCTTCACCGCGATGATGCTGCCGGGCTCGGGGTTGCCCCAGACTTTCAGGACCTCGCTCGAATAAACCCAGTCGTGCCCATGCAGGATGCGCGAACGGGGTCTGATGATGATGCCAGCCATGGGTCGCTTAGCGTCGGCCTCCGAAGATGCTCCCGAGGAGGCCGCGCATCAGTGAGCGCGTGGCCTGCCCCGCCGCGTTGCGGGCGACGCTCTGCACGAGCTTGTCGAGCATGCCGGATTTCTGCGGTGGGGCGCTGCGCTTGTCCGCGAGTGCTTGGGCGGCGCGAGTCTTGGCTTCGCGCTCGGCGACTTCGGCGCGGAGTTTCGCGAGCCGTGCGTCCGCCTCCGCCGCTGCCATCTCTTCCCTCGGGGTTGCGGCCCGTGTCCTTGCCGGGGCGGAAGCGATGGCTTCCGCGCTCTCGTCGGCGTTCGTCGTGGCGGCCGATTGCTGCCTCGCGGCTGCACGCGCGCGCGCGGCGGCGACGGCGTCGAATGGCGCGGCGCCGGATGTGATCGCGGACTTCTGCACGGGTGCCGCGGGCTTTCCGGTCAAAAGCTCATAGGCGCTCTCGCGATCCTCGGTCTTCTCGTATTTGCCAAAGAGCGGGCTGCCCTCGATGAGGAATCCGCGGTCCTCCTTCGAAAGCGGCGTGAGGTCGCTCACGGGCGGCGCGATGAATGCGCGCTCGACGATGCCGGGCGTGCCTTTTGCATCGAGCAGCGAGACGAGCGCCTCGCCGACGCCGAGCTGGCCGATGACCGCCTCCACGTCGAGCTTCGGATTTGCGCGGAACGTTTCCGCGGCGGACTTCACGGCCTTTTGATCACGTGGCGTGAACGCGCGCAGCGCGTGCTGGAAGCGGTTGCCGAGCTGGCCGAGCACCTTGTCGGGGATGTCGAGCGGGTTCTGGCTGCAGAAAAATACGCCGACTCCCTTTGAGCGGATCAGGCGCACGACCTGCTCGATTTTTTCCTGCATGGCCTGCGGAAGATCGCTGAAGAGGAGGTGCGCCTCGTCGAAGAAGAACACGAGCTTCGGTTTGTCCACGTCGCCGACTTCGGGGAGGCGCTCGAAAAGTTCGCTGAGCAACCAAAGCATGAATGCGGCATATGTGCGCGGCGAGGTCATGAGCTCGTCAGCGACGAGGATGTTCACGACACCGCGGCCGTCCTCGGCGGTCTGGATGATGTCGTCGAGGTTCAGCGCGGGCTCGCCAAAGAAATTCGCCGCGCCCTGCTGCTGGAGCGTGAGCAGCGCGCGCTGGATGGTGCCGATGGTGGCGGCTGCGACATTGCCGTATTTCACCGTGTACTCTGCGGCATTTTGCGCGACGTGCGTGAGCATTGCCTGGAGATCCTTCAGGTCGAGGAGCAGCAGTCCTTCCTCGTCGGCGACGTGGAAGACGACGTTGAGCACGCCCTCCTGCGTGTCATTGAGATCGAGGAGCCGCGAGAGGAGCAGCGGGCCCATGTCGCTGATCGTCGCGCGCACGGGGTGTCCCTTCTTTCCGAAGACATCCCAGAACACGACGGGGAATCCGTTCGGCGTGATCTCCAGTCCCATCTGTGCGGCGCGCTCCTTCACCTTCGGGCTGTTTGCGCCGGGCTTGGCGAGGCCGCTGAGGTCGCCTTTTACATCGGCCATGAAGACGGGCACGCCGATGGCGCTGAAATTTTCCGCGAGCGTGCGCAGCGTGATGGTCTTCCCCGTGCCGGTCGCACCCGCGATGAGGCCATGGCGGTTGGCCATCTGCGGGAGGAAGCAAAGGTCGCAGGATCCCTGGGCGATGAAGAACGGGTCGGTGGGCATGGTGAAAAAGCGTTGTCCCGCGAAAGTGGAGTGTCGCCGAGGGGACGACAAGCGTGCAGTCGCGGAGGGATGGTTCACGCTCGGGGGCGCTGGCCTGTCAGTGCCCTGATTGCATCAGCGATACGACGGCGCGTGCCCCGCCACGGCTCAGACCGGGCGCAGGACTTCGACGATATTTGCGAGGACGCGATCCTGTTCGTCGAGGAGCTGGTTCGTGCGGCCGTAGAGCGACACGGGCGCGGGGAGCCGGAACATTTCCGCAAGCCGGATGTCGGGCGCGACACGAAGGAAGCCGCGCGGGCGGCTGCGGTAGCGGATGCCGTGGCGGTTCAGCAGGCCGCCGAGCGGCGAGTGGCCGAGGACGATCTCGGCGCGCAGCGTCTCATCGAACGAACCCAGCTCGATCTCGATGGCACCGTATTCCACGGGCTGGCCGGATTTTTCGCAGAAGAGGACGACCTCGCGGCGGTAGTGGTCCGGGGTGTGGTCGCACTGCAGGACGCGCAGCGCCATTTCATCGGCGAAGAATTCCTCCAGCTTGGAAGTCATGTCGCCCGTATGGACGAGCAGCCGGTGCGCGGCGGCAGGCAGTGCCTTGGGATCCACGAGTGAAAAATCGGGCAGGGGATGCGACGCCGCCTCGTAGAGCAGCGGGAGCGGGTGGAGGATTTCCAGCGTCGGGGTGGAGGTCACGTGTAGCGGGCGTTCTGGTGTTGCGGCAGGAAGAAGGCGTGGAGGATCACGTCGATCTTCAGCAGCGCGGAGCGGTCGAGCACGAGCCAGTCGCCGTGCTCGGTCAGCAGGCCGCGGCGCTTGAGTTCGCTGAACTGGGAATCGAAACGCTCGGCGACGCTGACCCCAAATTTCGTCGTGAAGTAGTCCTTCGAGACGCGGCCGAGCTTGAGCTGCAGGATCAGCTCGCGGATGAGCTGCTCCTCCTCGGTCGTCCGCATCGCGCGGCCGATGGGCAGCTCGTCCTTTGGCCACCGCCGCGCTGTAGCTCTCAAAGTCGGGCAGGTTTTGAAAATGAACGCCGCCGAGATGGCTGAAGCTCGCGACGCCGAGCCCGAGGAGGTCCGCGCCCTTCCACAGCTCGTCGCGATAGACAAATTTCGTCTTCTGCGGATCGCGCACCGCCGTCGTGGCGCTTGTGACGGTGTAGCCGTTCGCCTCCAGCGCGGTGAACGCCTCGTTCACCCAGCGGCGCTTCGTGTGCCAGTCGGCGACGGGCGCGACGAGTTTCCCCTCGGCCTTCATCTGCTGGTAGATGCCCGTGTTGAACGGAATCTCCATCTGGTAAATCGTGACGCTGTCCGGCTGAAGTTCGATGGTCTTCGCGATGTTGCGCTGCCAGTTTTCGTCCGTCTCCTCGACCATGCCGGCGATGAGGTCGATGTTGATCTGCGGGAAGCCCACGCTGCGCGCGAAATTATAGGCGCGGTAGATTTCATCCTCGCGGTGCGCGCGGCCGTTGATCTCCAGAATGTGCTTGTCGAAATTTTCCACGCCGAGCGAGAGGCGCGTGACGCCGATCTCGCGCAGGGCCGTCAGCTTCCCTTCGGTGAGCGTGCCGGGCTCGGCCTCGAAGGCGACTTCCTCGACTTCGTCCCACGGCAGCAGCGCCTTCATGCGATCGGTGAGCGACGTGAGCTGCGAGACGGAAAGGTAGCTCGGCGTGCCGCCGCCGAAATATACAAACTTCGGCTTGCGTCCCGCGATGCGCGGCGTGTGCGCATACATCTCCAGTTCGCGCATTGCGTGGTCGAGGTAGCCTTTGATTTCCTCGGCGTTCTTGTCGGTGTAAACGCGGAAGTAGCAAAAGTGGCAGCGCTTCCGGCAAAACGGGATGTGGAAATAGACGCCGAGCACCGCATCCGCCGGCGCAGGCGCAGCGATCACGCTGCGAACCTCGGCGACCTTGTCCTTGTCCCAAAATGAAAACGGCGGGTAGTTCGCGACGAAATAATTCCCCGCGGTGGTGTCGTCACCGTCGGTGAGCAGTTGATCGAAGAGTTCGGCGGTCGTTGGAGGCATGACGGCGGGACTTTCGGCGAGAGAGTGTGCGCTGGCAACGAAATAGTGTGTGTGCGTAATAAGTGCGACGTGCCGCGGAACTTCCCCGGACCGTACGGCGGCGTGCGGTGCGGGACGAAGCAGCATCGCGCGGGTTCCCATGAATAAATCACCTTTCCGCGCCGCCAAACCCGCCTAACTTTGATCGCGTGAAAGCCCCCTTCCTCGCCCTTGGCCTTGCCCTGCTCACAGCCTCCGCCTTTGCAGTCAGCGCGCTGCCGCGCGAAACGGGCGCCATCTACCTCGAAGACCTCTCCATCAAGCCCGTCAGGCTCACCGTGATCGGCGAGGCCGCCGTTTACAGTCAGCTCACGAATGGCCGCTACCTGGGCGTCCTTCGCCGGGGAAGCGCTGCTGAGGTCGTCGCCATTTCCGACACCGCCATCCGCGTCCGCGGCACGGCGCAGCAGGGCGGCGTCGTCGGATGGGTGCCGGCCGCGGGCCTCACTCCGATGAAGCCCGAATTCATCGAGAGCGTGAAAAAGAACGCCCAGCGCAAGGCCGACGTGGACGCGCTCATCGCAAAAGGCGAGGTCGCGCTGAACATGACGCACGACGAAGTCATGAGCGCGCTCGGCAAACCGCAGAAGAAAAGCTCCAAGCTCGACGCCAACGGACGGCAGGAAGTCTGGGAGTTCATCCGCTACGCGCGCATCCCGCAGGAGAACACGGTCTTCGATCCGCAGGGTCGGCCCGTCATCTCGGTCGTCTATGTGAAAGTGCCGGCGGGAAAGTTGTCCGTCACCTTCGAAAACAGCCTCGTCTCCTCGCTCGAGCAGACCGAAGGCACGACTGAGCTCGCGGCGCCGATCCGACTCGTTCCCGCGCCGATCCTGCTGGTGAACTGAATCCGTACGATTGTCCGTTGACGACTGCGCACCGTTTCACTACTAGTCCGCCCTCATTTCGCGGCGGGGTAGCCAAGTGGTAAGGCCGGGGTCTGCAAAACCCCCATTCGCGGGTTCGATTCCCGCCCCCGCCTCCCTCCGCACTCGCGACAAGGCTGGGGGTCAGCGCCACAGGACGCTGGGGAACTTCTTCGCCACGGCCTGGCGATGCTTCGGCCATTCGCGGACCGGAAGGCAGGCCAGTCGGTGGTGGTGGCTAGGCGTTTGCCATCAGGAGTGCAGAGGCATGAGGAGCACAGGCAGGCGGCCTTCGCAGAGGCTGGGATGTTCTTTCGAGATCGAAGCACTCCTGCAGCTTCACCTGTGCTTCCGGCGACTCATTCAGGTAGGAGACTTTCGTGGTGCGGCTGTCGGGCCAGAGGGATGGAGAGTGGCACCAACTCATCCAGCCAACTGACCTGCCCTGCTGCCAAGATGCTGATGGAACGCGGCGATGAGCGGCGCGGCCTGGGCCTCCTTCACCAGCGAGAGGCCGGTGAAGGCGCGGGCGAGGCAGGCGGTGATGGCGTCCGCATCGAAGCGGGCAAACTCCAGTTCGGGCATCGTGGCGTGGACGAGGTCCACACGGGCGATGAACTGTTTCACGCGATGATCCATCAGCGGCAGATCAAAGGCTCCGGCGCGGTGGGCTTCGGCGAGGCAGCGTCCGCTGGCGACGGGATCGAGGTCGCGCTGCTGCGCTTTCTGCTCGATGACGAGA
This sequence comes from uncultured Verrucomicrobiae bacterium, assembly GCA_963769025.1. Lineage (GTDB taxonomy): Bacteria > Verrucomicrobiota > Verrucomicrobiia > Chthoniobacterales > Chthoniobacteraceae > SXWH01. Next base: position 72,472 of record CAVYKI010000010.1, on the reverse strand, counting down.
TCCCGATAGCGCACGAGTTTCATCGCGGCGACGCGCTTGTTCTGGGCATCAAAGAGGTGCTCCACGGTGGTGCTCAGATGCTGGGGAAACATCTCGGCAATCCACGCAGGCTGCACGGCGGTGGCGAGGCTGAGCAGGGTCTGCCCCGATGGCGTATCGCGCATGTTCGCGGCGACGAAAAACGGGGCGTCCTGCACCACGCTTTCGCGCACGAGCTGGCCTGCACGTTGCTCGGTGAGGTCGCACGCGGGCTTGCCGGGTTCGCGTCGTTTCGCGAGCTGATCGACGAAGCCGGCCATGAGGCAACGCATCAGGGCTTCGTCGCCTTTTGCCGCGCCGGTGGGCTTGGCCCCGCGGTCGTACAGGCGCTGCTGGTGGGCGGCTTGCAGGATCTGCTGGCAGGTCTGCTCCACCTGCCGGGCGACCTGGGCGTTGATGCCGTAGCTGCGACAGCGATCGAAGCTGAAGCCGTTCGACTTTGGCGAAGTCGTAGGCGCGCATCAGCGTGATGAAATCGGAGTCCGCGCTGTCTTCGAACATCTCGCGCGCGGCTTTGGTCTGCGCATCATCGCGATCCAGGCGTGCGAGCAAATCGCGGCCGCTGACCAGCGCGGCGCACAAGGCGGCATCGGGCACGCAGCCGCGCTGGCTGGCCTCGATCAACATGCGCGAGTAGCGCGGGTGCATGGGCAGGCGCAGCATCTGGCGGCCGATGGCGGTGAGGTCCGCATCGAGCAAGGCACCGAGCATGGTGAGCAGGCGCTCGGCGCGTTCCACGGCCTGCGGATCGGGTTTGTCCAGCCAGTCAAAGGTGGCGGCTTCCCGGATGCCGAGCGAGTGCAGCAGCAGCACGACCTCGGCGAGATCGCTGCGCTGGATCTCCGGCGTGTTGCGCTCCTCGCGGCTCTTGTGGCCGATCGCGGTCCACAGGCGATGACAGGTGCCGGGCGCGGTGCGGCCGGCGCGGCCTTTGCGCTGGTCCGCACTGGCCCGGCTGATGGGCTCGAGCAGGAGGGTGCCGATGCCGCGTTCCGCATCGTAGCGGGCCACGCGGGCGACGCCGCTGTCCACGACGTGGCGGATGCCGTCGATGGTGATGCTGGTCTCGGCGACGTTGGTGGCGACGATCACTTTGCGCAGCGCGTTCGGAGCGAAGGCGCGGTCCTGCTCCTGCGGTTCGAGTTCGCCGTGCAAAGGAATGCAGGCCACGCGCTCCCGCGTTCTCAGGCCGCGCAGCGCGTCGAGGGTGCCGTTGATCTCGCCGCGCCCCGGCATGAAGACGAGGATGTCGCCGGGCGCCTCTTCGTTGATGATGCGCTCGACCGCCTCCGCCGCCTGCGCGGTGATCGGGCGCTGATCCGGAAGCGAGAGATAGCCCACTTCCACAGGATAGCTTTGCCCTTCGGAAATGAGGATCGGGCACTGGTCCAAATACGCGGCGACCGGCTCGGCATCGAGCGTGGCGGACATCACCAGCATGACCAGATCGGGGCGCTGGGTCTGCTGCAAGTGCTTCACCAACGCGAGGGCGACATCGCTGAGCAAGTTCCGCTCGTGGAACTCATCGAAGATCACGGCACCGATGTTGGCCAGCGTGCGATCATCCTGGAGCCAGCGCAGCAGGATGCCTTCGGTGACAAAGCAGATGCGGGTGCCGACGCTGGTGTGATCGTCGAACCGGATCTGATAGCCGACCTCCGCGCCGAGCTTGCCCCCGCGTTCCCAGGCGACGCGGGTGGCCACGGTGCGGGCGGCGACGCGCCGGGGTTGCAGCACCACGATCATCTTGTCGCCCGCGATCCCCGCATCGAGCAGCATCTGCGGCACCTGCGTGGTCTTGCCCGAGCCCGTGGGCGCGACGAGCACCAGGCGATTGCCGGCTTGCAGAGTGCGCAAGATGTCTGCGTGGATTTTCCAGATCGGGAGCGCGGTGGCGGCAGGCATGAAGTGAGGCCCACGCTATGGCTCAGCGCGAGGCATTGCCAACGCGAAGCTCGGCAGCAGCTCCCATTTGTGATTCGCTTCTCGTCAATCGAGCAGGCGCATGCACTGTGCGAGGTTCTTTGCTGCCGGAGGCGATTCGCCGTCCGGAAAAACCTTTCCTAAACAATGTCACACTTTTCAAAACTCGGCGTTCCGGCGGATCTGGTTCTTGGTCTCGACGCGCTCGGCATCTCCACTCCCACCCCCATTCAGGAAAACGCCATTCCCTTCCTCATCCAGGACGGCGGGAACCTCGTCGCGCAGGCGCAGACCGGGACCGGCAAGACGGCGGCGTTTGGCCTGCCGCTGCTCACGAAGATCAATCCCGACGACCCGACCTTGCAGGGCCTCGTCCTCTCTCCGACGCGTGAACTCGCCAAACAAATCGGCAAGCACCTGTTTCAATACACCAAGTTTTCGCAGAAGAAGATCTTCGTCGAAGTCACCGGTGGCGGCGACAAAATCGACGTGCAAGTCCAGCGACTGCAACGCCCGACGCACATCGTCGTGGCGACGCCGGGCCGGCTCTTTGATTTGCTGAAACTCGGCGCTCTCAAGCTCGACACCGTGAAGCATCTCGTGCTCGACGAAGCGGACGAAATGCTGAGCATGGGGTTCCGCAACGAGGTCGTCCGGGTTGCCGAGCTGACGTCATCCCGACGCAGCACGTGGCTGTTTTCGGCGACGTTTCCCGAGAAGATCCAGCGACTCATCGCGGACTGCATGCCGCCTGACCCGAGGGTCATCAAGGTCGCGAAGGCGCAGGTCGTGAACCGCAACATCTCGCACCGCTATGTGATCTGCCAGCGCGACGACAAGGACGACTGGATCGCGGACTTTCTGCTGGCGCAAAGGACGGAGCGCGGGATGATTTTCTGCCGCACGCGCGCCGGGGCGGTTGTCTTGGGCAAAGAGCTGAACAAGCGCGGAATCCCGCTCGACGTGCTGCAGGGCGACCTGAGCCAGAAGGATCGGGACAAGGTGATGCGGGCTTTCAAAAAGGAACGCACCCGCTTCCTGGTCGCGACCGACGTCGCCGCGCGGGGCATCGACGTGGAAGGGTTGTCCTTCGTGATCCACCGTCAGTTGCCCGAGAATCTGCAATACTACACCCATCGCGCCGGACGCACCGCGAGAGCCGGCAAGAAGGGCTTCTCGATTTGCCTCATCGAACCGAACGAGCGCCGCGACATCGCTGAACTCGAACGCGAATTGGGTCTCACGTTCAAGGTTTTGGATTGGGATGCGCGCGAAGGCGGCGGACTCCGTTGATGAACGCGTTGACGCTGCGGCGGGTTCCGGGCATAGCGCAGGGGCGCGAAACGCGCGAGCATTGCAGACCAAGACCTATGGCCAGGAAGACATCAGCGGGGAAGCCCCCCGCACAAACGAAAGAGCGGATCGAGTTCAGGGATTCGGGAATTCACGGGATGGGCGGGTTTGCCCGGGGCAGGATCCGGAAGGGCACGGCGCTCATCGAGTACGTCGGCGAGAAAATCACCAAGGCGGAGGCGGCGAAGCGCATCGCGGCGGACAACCCCTTCATCTTCAGCTTGGATGACGAGTGCGATGTGGACGGGAATGTGGAGTGGAATCCGGCGAGGTTCCTGAACCACAGTTGCGAGCCGAACGCGGAGGCGGAAATATTTGGCGACCAGATCTGGATCATGGCGCTCCGCGACATCGGGCCGGGTGAGGAAATCACCTTCAACTACAGCTACGACCTGGAGAACTACGAGGAGCACCCTTGCCTGTGCGGCGCGGCGACATGCGTGGGATACATGGTGGCGGAGGAGTTTTTCCCGAAGCTCGGACGGGCAGCCGGAATGGCGTGAACGCAGGCGCGTGACTGGCGTGCCCGGCTGGCCCGGTGTCCACGTCGCGCAGGACACGGCGCGGAACCTCCGACGGGTGGCTCGGAACCACGGCTGGAGCAGGCTTTCAACGGACCGGCATGGTCTGGGCATGCTGATTGCTTTTCCATTTCTGAGAGCCCCAGTGACCCGAAACCCGCACACGCCATGAATCAGCCCACGAATTCTTCTCCGCAGCAGCCTGATGGAAAATCTCCTGCTGCCGATGCCCAGTTAATCGATCGAAGCCTGAGCATCGCGCTGCAGGACGATCACGACGCGGTCCAGGAGGATTTGCGGCAGGCGAAGGAACTCGCGGCGACCTTGGAAAATCAACTGGCCGGGAAATCCAAGGAGCTGATGCACCTGAAGTTCCTGCTCGAACAATCGAGGACTCATCTCGGGCACATGCAGGACGGCATCGTCGCCATGCGCAAGGAGCGGCACACCCTGGCGAACAAGGTGCTCCGCTCGCCGGTGATGGACACCATGCTCGCGCGTGCGACTGCGGAGCGCGACGCGCTGCGAAGCGAACTCAACCGGGTCCTCGCGGAGCTCGCCGCCGAGAGGGCGCCGAAGCCGCTGCAGTTTGACGAACGGGATCGCCAGATCGCGGAGCTGACCGTCCAGCTCGCCACTCTCCGGCAGGAGGTGACGGAATTGCGGCGGAGAAATTCGCGTCCCGCGACACCCGCGACCGAGCCGCGCGCAGGCTCCCGGAGCGTCGGGACCACCCGAGGAATCGAGCGCGTGGCTGGCGGCGGCACTGGAGATTGTCGCGACGGAACGGGTGAATGGAAATCGAGCGAAGGGTTGAGTGCTTCGGCATTCGTGCCCGCGCCATTTTGTGTTAGACGGCGTCCGGTGAGGCGTGCGGTCCGAGCGTCGCGCGACGCGGGCCTTCCTCAGAACTGGAAGTAGATGAAGTCGCGCACTTCGCCGCTGCTGAGCAGGATGATGAGCGTGAGGAGGACGGTGGCGACGAATGTGCGGCCGGCGATTTCGGCTATGGGGGACCATTCGCGGCGCAGGACGGCGGTGCGGATCTTCAGATCCCACGCGAGGTGGATCGCAAGCGGGATGGCGTAGAGCGCGGTCATCGCAACGAGGTAGATGCCGACGTTCCATTCGCTCGCGCTGGCGGCGAAGGGCGAGGTGGTGAGGTCGCGCGCGATCTGGGCGATGCTGTGTTCGCGGAAGATGAGCCAGCCGACATTGGTGAGGACGAACATGACGGCCACGCGGAACACCGCCGCGCCGGGCATCCCGCTGATGCGCGCGGGCACGGTCATCGCGGCGAAGCGGTACACGATCATGAGCACGGCGTAGTAGAGGCCCCACAGGATGAAATTCCACGACGCGCCGTGCCAGAGGCCGGTGAGGAAGAAGATGATGATGAGATTCCGCACGTTCTTCGCGGCGCTGCCGCGCGAGCCGCCGAGCGGGATGAAGAGGTAGTCGCGAATCCACGTGGAGAGCGAGATGTGCCAGCGCCGCCAGAAGTCGGACGGCGATTGCGCGATGTAGGGATGGTTGAAATTTTCCCGCAGCTCGAAGCCGAGGAGCCGCGCGACCGCGCGCGCGATGTCCGTGTACGCGGAGAAGTCGGCGTAGATCTGGATGTAAAATGCGAACGCTCCCGCCCACAGCACTGGAAACGAGGGAGCCTGCAGCGCGAAGACCTTGTTGGCGGTGACGGCGACGTTGTCGGCGATGACGAGCTTTTTGAAAAAGCCCCACATCAGCAGCGAGAACGCGGCTGCGGCGATTGCCGGGGAGATCGGGCCGCGGTCGCGCTGGATCTGGCCGATGAATTCCCCGGCGCGCTGGATCGGCCCGGCGACGAGCTGGGGAAAGAAGGCCACGAAGAGCGCGTAGTCGCGGAAATTCCGGCACGCGCGCACGTCGCCGCGATAGACGTCGATGACGTAGCCGATGCTCTGGAATGTGTAGAAGGAAATGCCCGCCGGCAGGACGACATTGAGCACCGGCATGCTCACCGGGACATGCAGCCACTCGAAAAGTGCGGCGACATTCTCGGTGAAAAAGTTGAAGTATTTGAACGAGCAAAGCAGCGCGAGATTTGATGTGACGCTGATAGCGACGAGCCGTCGTCCGTGATCGCGATTCCGCTCGATGGACAGCGCGATGACGTAGTCCACGATGGTCGTGACGGCGAAGGGAATGAGAAACCACGTGTGGCGGAAGCCGTAGAAAAACACGCTCGCGGGAACGAGGAAGAGGTTCCGCTGCGACTTGGGCAGCGACCAGTACACGCCGAGGATGGCGGTGAGGAAGACGACGAATTCGAGGCTGTGGAAGCTCACTTCGCCTTTCCTCCTGCGGCGCCCGCGCCGGCCTCACGCAGCAGCGGGCCCACCTTCGACCAGAAGTGCTCCGTGTAGGGAGCCATCATCGCCGCACGCACGTGGTCATCGCCGCCGTAGTACGAGATGCCGACTGCGTTGTCTTCCTTCTCGTCGATGAAAAGCGCGCCGTTTTTTGCGAGCCACGCGCCGAGGTCGCGCAGGTATGCCTGCAGGCCGGGGGAGTCGGGCACGGTCGCGCCTTCGGACGGCGGGCGGTGTTTCACGCGGTAAAAAAGCAGCCGGATGCCGCGGCTGCGCGCGAGTCCGACGATGTGCGGGAGAAGCGACTTGCCGACGGCCGTGGGGAACTCGTGGCCCTCGGGATCGAGGGCAAAACTGACGTTCTGATCGTTATCCGCGAAGGCACCCATGTCCGAGCGCAGGCGAGTGACGTCGAACGTGCGAAGCGCGTCGATGGCGATTGGCTCGACGGGCCCGCCGCGTGCCGCGATGTCGAGCGCGGTGCCGCGGATTTTTTCCTGCCACTCCAGGCGGTGCTTCTGGAGCGGATACGCGGCCTTTGCGAAGCGCTCCATCCAGTTCGTCTTCCTCGGGCTGGCGGCGGCGAGCACGGCATCGAGCTCCGGTTCCGGCCCGCGCATGAGCGCCTCCAGCCGCGGACGCGAGCGGCCTTCGGTGCTGTAGCCCGGCAGTGTGAGCTGCCGGTCGCGGAAAAGGATGACGGCCCACTGCGGCGGCTGCGGCTGCACGGCGACGTGATTTTTCAGCGCGAGAAACCACGAGGCGGAGCCGCTGCCGGGATACGCGAGGACTTCCCACGGGGCTCCGGCGGCGCGGCTGAGCACGTCGGCATCGATGCGCGAGCCGAGCATGGAGTCGCCGAACAACACGCCGGCGGGCCGGGACTTCGCGAGGCGCTCCGTCGGGCCGGTGTCGAACCGGCGCTTGGTGAGATTTCCCTGCCCGATGAGCGCCGGGACGAGCAGCACGATGGCGAGCATCACCGCGATCCCACGCCAGCCGGGGCCGCGCGCGGGCGGCGAAGCTTCGAGGGTCTGTGAGTGCCGGGGCATCGCGTTCCGTCCTGCCGATTCCGGGAAATTTGCGCAAGCGTCCAGCGGCGCTTTCGACGACAGAAGCGTGACGGAATTGTGGTTGGGCAAACGCGGCTGCGGGCACTACGAGATGCTGAAACGTCAACGGTCGCGATCCCTGTCGGCCATGCTGAGTCGCGAACGGCATTTCGTTTGTAGCGAACGCTCAGAACCCGGTTATGAGTGGGCGATGCTCCCCCGCACCTCGATCCGCTCCCGCCGCTGGTTCGCCGCGTTCCTGGTCATGGCGCTCTGCGCGGGCACGACGGTGCCGTCCGCGCGGGCCATCCTCATCAACGGCGAGGGGCCGGACAACGTCACCGGAATCTACGATCGCTTCGTGGTCGGCACGTATCCCGGGGCGCCCGCGCCGAATCCGACTTTCATCGGCGCTTCATTCGATCTCTCGGGCATCGGCTGGGTGACCGCCAACCCCACGCAAAGCATCACGCTCGTCAGTCCGCTGTACTTTGTCGGCGCGTCGCACTTCTTTCCCGGGATCGGCAGCCACGTTGCAGTTCGCGGGCACCGACAATTCGCTCTACTCGGCGACGGTCGCCTCCACGTACACGCTGACATACTTCGGCAGCGACGGGGCGCAATCTTCGGACCTGACCATTGGCCGCCTCGTCGCAGCGCTGCCTTCCGCGGTCACCCCGATGCCGATTTTCTACATGGGCGCGACCGACATCTCGATGCCGTCGAGCTTTGACCAGTATGACGGCGTGTCGCTTTTCAACTACGGCCACACGGCGCGCATGGGGACCAACGGCCTGGACGGTTTCTCGGAGTTCACGTTCGGCGGTCCGAAAACCAACATCGGGCTGGTCTACACCCAGGGCGCCGGTGCCGGGGAAACGCTGCTGGAGGGCGGCGACTCCGGCAGCCCGACGCTCGGGTATCTGGACGGCTTGTACGGTTTGATCGGAACGCACTCCGGCGTGGATTCCGGCCTTTCGCTGAGCGTGGATGCGTTCGTCTCCTACACGTCTTACGTCGATCAGATGAACGCCATCATGGCGGCCGACGGCCAGTCGCTGACTCTCGTGGCTGTCCCGGAGCCGGGCACGGTTTTCGTCGGGTTTGCCTTGCTCGGACTGTGCGCCGCGCGCCGGGTGCGCAGGGTGGGGCGGGGGATTTGACCGCATTTTGGGCGGTCAAATCCCCCGCTCGACCGCGCCACGACGCTTCGCACCGGCGTGCTTGCAGCGTCCGGGCAGACTGCGCATCGTTCGCCCCGTGGCACCGGCTGACATTCGTTCCTCCCCCGACAAATCCGGCGATCTGCACCGGCATCGGCGCGTGGTCATCCTCCAGTCCGGCGAGCGATGAAGTGGCATCTTCTTTTCCCCTTTATCGCGAGCCTGCTCTACGTCGCCGCTGCGCTCTTTCTGAAGCGCGCGCAACAGCTCGGCGCAGGCGTGATGCGCACGACGTTCATCGCCAATTGCACCGCCGCGGTCGTCTTTTCCGCGCTGCTCCCGCTGGGCGGGGCCGGTCAGCCGTGGACGCAGCTCTGGCAGCCCGGCGCTCGTGGCGCTGCTCTTCATCGCGGGGCAGGTCTTCTCGATCCTCGCGCTCTCGCTCGGCGATGTGTCGGTGGCGACGCCCGTGCTCGGCGCGAAGACGATTTTCGTCGCGTGGTTCACCACGCTGCTGCTCGCCACGCGCCTGCCGTGGCAGCTCTGGTGCGCGGCGGCGCTCAGCGTCGCCGCGATCGCGCTGCTCAATCTCGCCCCCGGCAGCCGCGCATCCGGAGGACACCGGCGGCTCGGGCGGACGCTCGGCTTCTCCATGGTGGCCGCGTCGTCGTACGCGATGTTCGACGTGCTGGTGCAAAAGTGGTCGCCCGCGCTGGGGCGCGGGACGCTTCCTGCCGATCATGTTCGCGCTCTCCGCGGCGATGTCGCTCGCGTTCGTCCCGTTTTTCCGCGCGCCGCTGCGCGAGCTGCCGCGCGCCGCAATGCCATCGCTGGCGGCGGGCGCGCTCTTCCTGGCGCTCCAGGCCTTTGCGCTCGTCTCCGGGGTGGCGATCTTCGGCGACGCCACGGCGATGAATGTCGTCTATAGCGCGCGCGGCGTGTGGAGCGTCGCCGCCGTGTGGCTCATCGGCCACTGGTTCTCCAACACCGAGGCGCAGCTCGGCGGGACCGTGCTCCGCTGGCGGCTCGCAGGCGCGGCGCTGATGACCTCCGCCATCGTGCTCGTCGTCACGCGGTGAAATCGGGCGGACTGGCTGACAACTCCCCGCGCCGGGATCGCCGGGACCGTCGCCAGTCCCGCCGACGTGGATGCCGAGAGCAGCACCTCTTCGCCTCGCTTGCAGACTGAGCGCCCGAGCCATGTCCGCCTGCAAGGCACGGACCCGCGGCTTGCAACCATCCCGCATCCCGGACACGTTCCGTCCCGTGGCCACGGCTGAACTTCGTTCCTCCCCCGAAAATTTCGCCGCCTTTGCGCGCTCGCTTCATGGCGATGAGAAAAGCGAGGCGCAGACGTTTCTCGATCATCTCTTCCGCGCGCTCGGTCACGGCGGAGCCATCGAGGCTGGAGCGACCTTCGAGTTCCGCATCGCGAAAAAGCCCGGCTACGCGCAGCTCGAACCGCTCCATGGCGACCGCGCGCGGGCGAAGGGAGGCAAGAAATTCGCCGACCTCCTGTGGCCCGAGCGCGCGCTCATCGAGATGAAATCCCGCGGCGCAAAGCTGGAGCGCCACTACGATCAGGCATTCGACTGCCGGACACACCACGTCCCGCACCGCCCGCCCTACGTCATCGCCCACACCGACTGGAAGAAGGCACCAACGAAATCCAAGCCATGAAAACCAAACCCGAATCGCTCCAAGGTGTGGAAAATCGGGAAACCCCTTTGGAAAAATGACCCGTTACTCCCTCGATTGCCGCACCGCGTTGATCGTTTTCAAAATCACCCACCAGGATCGTGCGGGCGAGACAGGAACCGTGATTCGCAAACAGGGCGAAGTCGTCGCGTTGGATCACGGGGGGCAGGCCATTATCGCGGCGGAAGGGGGTGACATCATCCAGTGTCCGGCAGGGGCCTTGCACCCGGTCACGCCCGGAATGGCCGGGGCGTTTGCATTGGCGGGCGAGCACGACCTCATCGCGGCCGCGGAACTGGTGCGCTGGTTTCCCGCGGACACGGTTCCATTTACTTTGCAGTGGCAATCCCCCGGCGAAATCACCGAAATGCTGGAGACGATGAGGATGGCCCGCGAAGCAGGCGGCTGAAGCTGCCGCGACCATTCCCATGCATCCAACCCATGAAAATGAAACACATCATCACATTACTCCTCGCCTGCGGCGTTTTGCTCGCGGCGGGGTGCAAACCGAAGCCACCCGGCATTTCCGACATCCAGGCCACCAGCGGCGACCGGCACATTCACGTTCGCGTCGAAGGCGGGGCGTGGGTGGGACCCGGGGAGGATCAGTTCACCGTGAAGATGACGGGCCACGAAATCATCATCGATAAGCAGCGCGTGCTCCTGGACACGAAAGAGAGCGCGAAGGTGCCGGCGGGCGCGAAGAAATTCGAGGTCATCGCCATCGCCGGCACGCTCACGGTGAGTGCGGACGGCGCGGAGATCTTGAAGACGCCGCTGGGAAAATAGCGTCGCAATCCGCGGCTTGCCAACGCGCCGGGGCGGCTCAAGCATTGCGGACGTTTCCTCCCGGAAATCACAACCCCAAACCAAACCCAGGCCATGAAACAATGGATGTCCTCCTTGCTCCTTGCGGCGATCTTTCTCACCGCGCACACCCTCACTTTTGCCGATGACGCGAAACCCGGCGACAAGGTCGCGGCGAAGTGGAGCGACGGGCGCCATTACCTCGCGACCGTCACCGCGGCGGGCGGCGGACGGTTCGACGTGCTTTACGACGATGGCGACAAGGCGACCGTGGGCGCGGCGGACCTCATCCGCATTTCGCGCGATGCGGACTTTGCGATCGGCGACAAGGTGCTCGCCGCATGGAATGGCGCGGGGATGTTCCCCGGCACGGTCACGGCGAAGACGGAATTCACCGTGACGGTGAAGTGGGACGATGGCGATGCACCGCTGGAGGTCGCGCGGGATCGTGTCGTGAAGCTGGGGCAGCAGGCTGCGGCGGCACCCGCATTTGCGCCGAGGCTCTCCATCGGCACGAGCGTGGCGGCGAAGTGGGGCGGGAATGCCTATTACATCGCGACGATCACCGGGATGGCAGACGGGGGGAAATACCACGTGGCCTACGGCGACGGCGACAAGGGGGCCGTGGGCATCGGCGACATGGTGCGCGTGGATGCGGACCGCGGGATCGCGGTCGGCGCCCGCGTCCTCGCGTGCTGGCGCGGCGCGCAGATGTTTCCCGGCACCGTCACGGCCCGGCGCGAGAATTCCTACACCGTGAAATGGGACGATGGCGACGCGCCGCTGGAAGTCCCGCGCGAGAAAATCGCCCCGCTGCCAGGGCAGTAGCCGGACCGCCGGCGAACCGTTCAGGCGCGACGCCGGCGCCTCATGGACAGCAAGCTCAAACCGGCCATTGCCAGAAGGCTGCCGGCGGCAGGTTCCGGGGTCACCGTCACGTTCACATTGTCGAAAGTGAGGTCGTGCGAGAGGCCGTCCACGGTGAAGAAGGCGATCGTGTCGAACTGGGTTACCGGCGTGGTATCGAGATAGCTGGAAGTCGTTGCGCCATTGAGCGAGCCCTGCACATTCACCCCGGAAGCGGTGCGCTCCAAAATCAGCGACCCGCCATAGGTCACATTGGCGGCGTAGGACGCGGAGGAGGTTTCACTGCCCAGCTGTGCCGCCCATTCGGTGCTGTTGAAAAGCCCTGCGCCACTCCCTGTCCGCTCGCGAGTGAACATCGCATTGGGCGTGGCCATACCGTCGATCCGCGACTGTGCCTCGTAGCCACGGTAGCCGTTGAAGGTGGTGCCGCTGGAGATGCCCGGAGCGTTGTTGCCGGCGAAATCCGCCGACACGCGGCTGCCGCCGGAGTCGAACAGGGCCCATCGGAAAGCCCCGTTGTTGGTTTGGAAAGACCCGTTGCTGAAGCTGACGTCGAAGCTCAGCGTCAATGTCTCGCCCATGCTGAGCACGACGGGTGAACCGCTGACCGTGAAATATCCGATGGCCACCGCGAAGCTGTTCACCCCTGGGGACTGCGTGTGGTCGAGCACCAGGTTGCCTCCGGACGCATCCAGTGTCCCGAAAGCATTGGCAGCCGTCCCATTGTGCGCCCCCACGATCCAACTGAGCGAACTCGGCGGACTCTGCGTCGAGCGTTCGTTGTCCGAAAATGTGTCGTTGACCAGGACCTGCGCATGTCCCGGTGGCGCGATAAGCAGAATCCCGACCGCTGCGATGAGGGGAAGGGGAAGCGGTTTCATGGTTTGCTGGATTTTCGGACCGGCGATCCGATCAGGCTCCCAAGGGCAAGGCCCGACGCCTGCACGGTGAGGTCCCCAAGTTGTGTCGTGCTCCATTGAGCGGAGGTGTCGAGTCCGATCGTGTCGGCGCTGACCGTGTGGCCGATCAAATTGCTGCCCGATGTGTACCCGGTAAAACCTTCGTAAACCAACAATGCAGCCTGCGCGCGGCCCGCGAGGACGAATGCCGTGAGTGCCACGAGGAGAACGGCAGCAGACTGCGCATTTCGGCGGCGCAAAAACGAAGCACAGCGTTGAAACTGGACTCCTCGGAAGGACATTGCGCAACGCAACCTGATCTTCTTCGGTCCCGCAAGCGGATTTCCATCGGTCCCTGGGCGACCCCCCGGCCTGCCCGCCGTGTCGTGCCCGCACCCGTTCCTGGCCCGTGTCCCCGAGGAACCGAAGACAACTGCGAGCTCCCGCTCATCGACGTCCCGCTCTCCGTCGGCACCGCGTTACCGTGCTGCGACCCAACGCTGCCCGCGCGGTAATCCGAAGCGGGTTCGCCTTGCCAAGCCGCGAGGCGGCTACTTGCGGGACCCGGGTTTGCGGGATGCGGGCACGCTGTGGACCTTGCGCACTTCCTCGCGGCTTGCCTTGCCGCGGGAGTCGCGGGCTTTCGGGTCTTCGCGGGGGTCGGAGGGCTTCTTGTCGCCGGCTTTATTGGGGGTCGGAGGTTGTTTCATTCTAAGACGGATTCGGGCCAGCGTGCCTTGTGGCCGGGAAAATCGTCCGCAAAACGGGCTGTCGCGAAGAGAACGCCGCGCCCCACGGCGTGAAACGCTCCCGACTCCCGGGCACTCTCCGCCCTGTGGCCACGGCTGAACTGCGCTCCTCTCCCGAAAAACTTGCCACCTTCACCGCATGGGCAAAGGCACACATCACCGCCGACGAGACTGCCCCGCGCGTGAGCGCGTTCGTAAAACCCGGAGGCATTTCGCAGGTCGTCTCCGAATGAGACGACAACGATCAGGCGCAGCGCTTCCTCGACCGCCTCTTCATCGCCTTCGGCCACTTCCACGAATTTCACGAATTCCACGTTTATGACTTCGAGACGCAGATGGACTCGCCTGTCCGCATCGCGGAGGGAAGGACCGGTGAACCATTCGGATTTGCCTTAGCGAAATCAAGGCGCTCGCACGGCGCGTGTTTGGTGGTAGCTTCGTTCCACAAATCGTTTGGAGGTAATCTTATGATCGACCGTCGTTCCTTCCTGAAATCGACCAGCAGTGCTGGAGCCGTCGTTGCGCTGGGCAATTTCGGTTTTCTTTCGCGACTCCCATCCGTCACTGCGCAGGAGGCGGCCATCGATCCGCGGACGGTCCGCTTCCATCCCGACATCGAGCCGCTTGTGCGGCTTCTGGAGGACAGGCCACGCGAGCGTGTGCTGGAGGAAGTGGCCGCTCGAATCCAGCGCGGGCTGAGCTACCGCGAAGTTCTTGCAGCGCTGTTGCTGGCGGGCGTCCGGAACATTCAGCCGCGGCCCGTCGGATTCAAATTCCACGCGGTGCTCGTCATCAACTCAGCCCACATCGCCAGCCTCGCCTCGGCGGATCGCGACCGCTGGCTGCCGATCTTCTGGGCGATCGATCAGTTCAAGAGTTCGCAGGCGGCGGACGTGCGCGAGGGCAATTGGACGATGGAGCCGGTGGATGAAGCGGTTGTGCCACCGAATCACCGCGCCCGGCAGGCGTTCATCGAGGCGATGGAAAACTGGGACGAAGCTGCGGCGGACGCAGCGGTGGTCGGGTTCGCCCGGGCCGCGGGCGCGAATGAGCTGTTCGATGTCTTCTGCCGGTATGGCGCGCGTGACTTCCGCGACATCGGGCACAAGGCGATCTATGTCGCGAACAGCTTCCGCACTTTGGAGGCGATCGGCTGGCACCATGCCGAGCCGGTGCTCCGCTCGCTTGCGTACGCACTGCTCGACCGCGGCGGCGCGAAGGAGAATCCGGCGAAGGCCGACCTCGCGGCGGATCGTCCGTTCCGCCAGAACCTCGGGAACATGAAGCAGGTGCGGGAGGACTGGCTCTCCGGCAAACCCAGCGCGGAAGCGAGCGCTGATCTGTGTCAAGCGATCCGCACCGGGGGCGCGGACGATGCGAGCGCTGTGACGCTGAAACTGCTGAACCAGGGAGTCGCGCCTCAATCGGTCTTCGACGCGCTTTTCCAATCCGCAGGCGAGTTGCTGATGCAAGCGCCCGGGATTCTCTCCCTCCACGCGACGACGTTCACCAATGCCATTCACTATGCGTGGCACCGGACCCAGAGCGACGGGACGCGGCGCCTGCTTCTGCTCCAGAATGCCGCGCTCCTCCCGCTTTTCCGCGGCGACCGGAAGGACACGGGACTCCACATCGACACGCTGGAGCCGCTCACGCCTGCGGCGAAGGGCGATGAGGCGGTCGCGGAAATCTTCGCCGACGTGAGCAAGGATCGCCTCACCGCGGCGCGAAAGATTCTTGGCTACCTCAAGGAGCATCAAAGCCCGCGACCGATCGCCGAGGCTGCGCGCAGGCTGATCTTCCTCAAGGGCACCAACTCGCATGATTACAAGTTCAGCGCCGCCGTGCTTGAGGACTGTGAGTCCCTCACGCCGCCGTGGCGCGACCGGATGCTGGCCGCGAGCGCGTTTTACCTGAGAGGTTCCGGCGACAAGGACAACGATCTCGTGAAGCGCACCCGCGCGGCGCTCGGAGCGTGAACGGCGCGATCCAAGAGCCGCATCGGCTGAATGTCTGCACCGGTGCGATGCTGCTGGGGGAACACGGCTGAGACTGCACTCGCCAATTCTTCGCGGCGCTGCTACAGCCCCGCGCCACTGGAATCATGAGCAACGCCGGGACTGGATAGCGCTCCGCTACCTGCGTGCTGCGAAGCTGGGCCGACGCTCGACAAAATCCTGCGCTACGAGACGAAGCTGGAACGGCAGATGTATCGGGCGATGGCGCAGCTCGAACGCGTGCAGCGGATGCGCCAGGGCGAGGGGATCCCCGCACCGCTTTCCGTGGAGGTCGCCGACCGGGGGTGAATGCGAAATGCGATTTTTGCCAAACGAACCCATTTGCGGCGGCTGCCGCATTTTCGCTTGCCCGCACCGGCTGCGCACGCGAGACGTGGCGCCCGCTTTTTTCCAAAATGGACATGATCCTGCCGCTCCTGCGCAAAAATGCGCGCGCTTCCATCGCCGATCTCGCGAAGGCTTCGGGCCTCAGCGAGACGGATGTGGTCGCGCGCATCGAGAAGCTGGAGAACGACGGCGTCGTGCTCGGCTATCAGGCGATCGTGGATCCGGAGAAGACGGCGAAGGAACGTGTGACGGCGGTGATCGAGGTGAAGCTCACGCCGGAGCGGGATGGCGGCTTCAACAAGCTGGCGGAGCGCATTTCCAAATTTCCCGAGGTGCAGAGCTGCTACCTGATGAGCGGTGGATATGACCTGATGGTCGTGGTCGAGGGGCCGAATCTGCACGAGGTCGCGGGCTTCGTGTCGGAGAAGCTGAGCACGCAAAAGGGCGTCATTTCCACGGCGACGCATTTTCGCCTGCGGGCTTACAAGGAGAATGGCGTGGAGCTGAAAAAGGAGACCGGCCCGGAGCGGCTTTCGGTGGCGCCATGAGAGCATTTCAGAGTTGCCCCGCCTTCGCCCACGGCGGTCTCGCTTCGCTCGGCTCGGATTTCGGATTTCGGATTTGCGGCGCGCGAGCTTGGTAGCCGTGCGTTCCCGCATGGCGGCACAGGCTTTTCCCTGTGCCTGCTGACTGCACCTCGCGCACGGCTCCTCCGTCCAAAACCACGCGGGCGGTTTCGTCCAAACCAGAAATCAGAAATCACCAATCAGAAATTTTCATATGACTTCCAGCAAATACATCGCAGACCATGTGCGCGACATTCCCGCGCTCGGGGATCCGCGACTTCTTCGAGATCGTCCAGACGATGGCGGACGTGATCTCGCTCGGCATCGGCGAGCCGGACTTTCACACGCCCTGGCGCATCCGCGAGGCGGCCATCTACGGGCTCGAGCGCGGGCACACGGGCTACACGAGCAACCTCGGGCTGCCGAAATTGCGCGAGCGGATCGCGCAGTATGTGCAGAAACATTTCCACGTCGGCTACGATCCGGCGACGGAGATCATCGTGACGGTCGGCGTGAGCGAGGCGATCGATCTCGCCCTGCGCGCGCTTTTGAACCCCGGCGATGAGGTGCTCTACCACGAGCCATGCTACGTGAGCTACAGCCCGAGCGTGGTGCTCGCGCACGGCGTGCCGGTGGCGGTGCCGACTTTTGCGAAGGACAATTTCCGCATGACCGCGGAGGAACTCGCGAAGCTGATCACGCCGCGTTCGAAGGTGCTGATGATGAATTTTCCCTGCAACCCGACGGGCGCCACGCAGACGCGCGAGGAGCTGGAGAAAATCGCGGCGCTGTGCGTGAAGCACGATCTCGTGGTGCTGACCGACGAAATCTACAGCGAACTGACGTACGACGGCGGCAAGCATGTGAGCATCGCGGCGCTGCCGCACATGCGCGAGCGGACGGTGTTTCTGCACGGGTTCTCGAAGGCGTTTGCGATGACGGGATTTCGCGTCGGCTACGCGTGCGCGCCGCCGGCGCTGACCGAGGCGATGATGAAGGTCCACCAGTACGCGATCCTGTGCGCCAACACGATGGCGCAGGACGCGGCGATCGAGGCGCTCGAAAGCGGCGAAGGCGACGTGGCGATGATGCGAAAAGAATACGAGGCGCGGCGGAATTTCATCGTGCGAAGCCTGAACGACATGGGGCTGCCGTGCTTCAAGCCACTCGGGGCGTTCTATGTCTTCCCGGACATCCGGAGCACGGGGCTCACGAGCAAGGAATTTTCGCTGCGCCTGCTGCAGGAGAAAAAGGTCGCCTGCGTGCCGGGGCCGGCATTCGGCGTGAGCGGCGAAGGCCACGTGCGGTGCAGCTACGCGACCTCGTTGGAGAAGATAAAAATCGCGATGGAGCGCATGGCGGAATTTGTGACGGAGGCCCGCAAGTGAACGCCACAAAAGTCACCAAAGCCGTGCTACTCGCCGCGGGCAAAGGCACGCGCATGAAGGAGCTCACGAATGAACTTCCGAAGCCGATGCTGGAGGTCCGCGGCAAGCCCATCCTGCTGCACATCGTTGAGGGATTGAAGGCTGCCGGGATCACGGATTTTTGCATCGTCGTCGGCTACCGCGCGGACGTGGTGCGCGCATTCTTTGAAGACGGGTCGAAGTTCGGTGTGCGTATTTCTTATGCAACCCAAGTGGTGCAGGACGGCACGGGGCGCGTTGTGGAACTCGCGAAGGGGTTCGCCGGCGAAGATCCGTTCATCCTCAGCTACGGTGATATTTTGATCAACCCGGCCAACTACGTGCGCCTCACCGACCTCGCGGGGGCAGAGGGAATCGTGACGGTGAAGCACAACGCCGGCGAGATCGCCAAAGGCGGGTGCGTCGTCGTGAACGAACGATTCGAACTCACGGACCTCATCGAAAAACCCGCAGGCCCCGCGCCCAGTCCGTGGTACAACACCGGGGTTTACACATTCCGGCCTTCCATCTTCGAATTCACGGCGCGGCTGAAGCTCTCACCGCGCGGCGAGTATGAACTCACGGACGCGATCCGCGACCTCGCGCAGAGCGGAATGACGGTGCGGGTCATCGAACTTTCGGGCGAGTGGGCCGACGTGCGCGATCCCGAAGTGCTTGCGAAACTGAACCGTTGAGACTGGTGCGCCCCGGGGGGGGTGGTCCGGTTGCTCCACGACGACCGATTCGGTGCCGATTGGGAGCGATGAAATTTTTTTAAAAATGCTCACATTTTGCTAGCCAACCGATATACACGGTGTAGGAATCCGAAATAACCGGGAAATCCACGCCCGGTTCGCCACGTTAATTCAATCCAACAAACCCAGAAATCCACCATGAGCAGTCCCATTCAACCCAGCGAAAAATACATCCGCGAACACACTCCGTCGGCGGACGACATCATCTTTACCCGTCGCCAATTCCTGCAACGCACCGGAATGGGCTTCGGTGCAATGAGCTTGGCGGGAGTTTTCGGGATCAATCCTTGGGCAGAAGGGGCTTCCGCGCTGAACCCCGGCGCTGCAAAGATCGCCGGGCCGCTCGCACCCAAGAGCCCGCACTTCGCCGCGAAGGCGAAGCACATCATTCACATTTTCGCATCGGGTGGACCCACGCAGGTGGATACGTGGGATCCGAAGCCGGAATTGACGAAGTACAGTGGCAAGACCATCCCCGGGCACGGTGGGCTCGCGTTTGGTTCGCCGTTCAAGTTCCCGAAGATGGGCAAGAGCGGCGTGGAAGTCTCCGAGGTATTCCCGAAGCTCGGCGAACTCATCGACGACATCGCGGTCATCCGCTCGCTGTGGACGGACATACCGGCGCACGAAGTCGCCCAGCGCTTCATGCACACCGGTTCGCTCCAGCTTCCCAAGCCGTCCTTCGGTTCGTGGGTGGTTTACGGCCTCGGCACGGACAACCAGAACATGCCCGGCTTCGTTACCATCGGCGGTCGTCCTGAATGGCGCCAGTCGTCCTTCCTGCCCGGTACGTACCAAGGCGTGAACGTGAACTACTCGCGCGGGATGAATCTCGACAACGTCATCCTGAACATCCGTAACCAGTTCAGCCCGATGGAACGCCAGCGCCGTCAACTCGATCTCGTCAAGACGCTCAACACGATGCACGCCCAGGCGCTGCAAAAGGATGCGCAGCTCGAAGCACGCATTGAGTCGTTTGAAATGGCGTTCAAGATGCAGACCGAGGCCACGGAAGCCTTCGATATCACCAAGGAACCCGATGACATCCAGGAGTCCTACGGGAAGACCGATCTCGGCGCGAAGTTGCTTGTGGCCCGCCGCCTCGTTGAACGCGGTGTCCGCTTCGTGCAAGTCGAAGCCGGCGGCTGGGACATGCACGCCAACATCGAAACCGGCCTGCCCCGCACCGCCGGCGCGATCGACACGCCGGCTGCAGCCCTCATCAAGGACCTCAAGCAGCGCGGCTTGCTCGATTCGACGCTCATCATCTGGGGCGGCGAATTCGGGCGCACTGTCACCGCGGACGGTGCCGGCAGCGCAACCCCGGGTCGCGACCATAACGGTCGCGCAATGGTCGCATGGATGGCCGGTGGCGGCGTCAAGGGCGGTCAGGCCTATGGCGCGACCGACGAGTTCGGCGCGAAGGCTGTCGAAAACAAAGTCCATGTCCACGATCTGCACGCGACGCAACTGGCGCTGCTTGGTTTCGATCACGAGAAGCTGACCTATCGCTACAATGGTCGCGACTTCCGCTTCACCGACAACTACGGAAAAGTGGTCAAGGCGCTCATCGGCTAACCGCGGACGCACAGACATCATTCTGCTCAGCGCCCGCCGGAAGCCGAGGCCTCCGGCGGGCGCTTTCCTTTTCGTTCCAAATTCCACATTGATTCCCCTGCCGGGGCGCGCCAAACTACCCTCGTTATTCAACCCTCGTTCCTTCAACCATGAGCAAATCCAAACCCGCCTTCATCCTCGCCGGAGCGCTCGCCCTTGCGTTCCCTGCTTTCGCAGACGAGCCAACCAAAGAGCAGCTCGACTTTTTCGAGGGTAAGATTCGCCCACTTCTGAGCGAAAAATGCTACAAATGCCACAGTGGTGAAGCCGGAAAAATGAAAGGTGGCCTCTTGCTGGACACCGCAGCGGAAACTAGAAAAGGTGGCGATACTGGGCCTGGTATCGTTCCGGGAAAGCCCGAGGAGTCGCTCATTTACAAGGCGATCCTGTATACGGATCCGGATATGGAAATGCCGCCATCAAGCAGCGGTGGCAAGTTGGACGCCAAGCAGATCGCCGATGTCGCGGAGTGGATCAAGATGGGCGCGCCAGATCCCCGCAAGGAAGCTGCCAAAGCTACCAAGCTTAGCGGCCTGAATGATTCAGCCCGCCATCACTGGGCATATCAGCCGATCAAGCCGTACAATCCGAAACGGGCGATTCCGGCCAATAAGAATCAGCAGTGGTGCCGCACGCCGATTGACGCCTATGTTCTCCAAAAGCTGGAAGCCAAGGGAATGCTGCCTTCGCCCGATGCGAATAGGGAAATTCTCCTCCGCCGTGCATACTACGATCTCATCGGCCTGCCGCCGAGCCCTGCTGAAATCGAAGCCTTCCTCGCTGACCGCGCACCGAACGCTTGGGAGAAAGTGATCGACCGCCTGCTCGCGAGCCCACACTACGGTGAGCGCTGGGCGCGCTATTGGCTGAATTCCGCCCGCTACGCTGATACCATTGGTGGCGATGCAAATGTGAACAATGGGCGGCTCGACTACCGCTACGCGAATGCATGGACCTATCGCGATTACGTCGTCCGTGCGTTCAATGAGGACAAGCCGTACAACCAGTTCATCGTCGAGCAACTCGCAGCCGACCTGCTTTATCCCGTACAGCCGGTCGCCGCTTCGTCGCTGGCGGATGCACCGGTTGCGACGCCGAAGCCTGCGGCCACCGCTGCCAAGACAGCCGGATTGAAAAAAGCGGATCCGCTCCTCATGGCCAAGGGAACTGCCGTCAATCCCGCCGCACCTGGCGCACCGATGGCTCCCGCAGCTCCGGTGGAGCCCGCGATGATGGGTGCCGATGGCATGATGATGATGAGCGCCTCCGGCCAGCGTTCCGCGGGCAAGGAAACCCAAGGCAGCCCGAATCTCGCCGCGCTCGGGTTCCTCACCGTCGGGATGCGCCACAATAATCTCAACGACACGATCGATGACCGAATCGATGTCGTTTCCAAGGGATTCCTCGGCATCACGGTTTCTTGCGCCCGGTGCCACGACCACATGTTCGACCCGATTCCGCAGGCGGATTACTACGCCTTGCACGGTGTCTTCGCCAGCAGCGAGGAACCGGCGCTAAAGCCGATGATCGCGATGCCCGACCCGGCGCTGAAACTCGACTACGAGCAAAAGATCGCCGCAGTGGTGAAGGAGAACCGCGATGTTTACTACCGTGAGGTGGAGCACTGGCTGAGCCTTTTCCAAGGCAAACCCAACGAGTACCTGCAGGCCGGACTGCTCAGCGGGCGGAGGGATGCAGCGAACCTCCAGGCGCGACTGGACCTCGTCAAGCAGGCCTCGCTCGACGTGAATTTCGCAAACTTCTTCCAACGCGTCCTGAATCAGAACCATCCCGTTTACGGTCCGCTGAGGAAGTTTGCGGATCTGGGTGACGGCAACTTCGAATCCCGCAGCGAAGGCGTGCTGAAGGAGATTCAGAAGAGCGGCCGCTACAACCAGATCGTCGTGGATGAACTCACCACGGCGAGGCCGAAATCGATGTATGAGGTGCTCGCGACCTACGAAGGTCTCGTCAGGCGCATGGCACCGAAGCTGAGAACCTTCATCCCGGCGTTTAAAGACGCCACCGGCGACACGGTCACCGGATACACGCCTGCCGAGATCGAGTTTCTCTCAGGCCCGTTTGCCCTCGTCACGGCTCCGAACGCGACCATTCCGTGGATTCGCGACGCCATCGGCACTTGGAACAATCAGATGACCGGGCGTGCGCGCTTTGTGTTCGCGAAAATCAACGACCTCGAACTCAGCCATCCTGGCGCCACTCCGCGCGCAATGGTGATGCTGGACAAGTCCAGCCCGCAAAACTCGCAGCTCCTGATCCGCGGACAGCAGGGAACCCCCGGTGGCGCAGTGCCTCGCGGCTTCCTCAGCATCCTGAGCCCGACTGGCAAGCGTCTGGAGTTCAAGTCCGGCAGCGGTCGTCTGGAACTCGCCAAGGCAATCGCCGACAACGACAATCCGCTCACTCCGCGCGTCCTCGTGAATCGCGTGTGGCTGCAGCACTTCGGCGAAGGCTTCGTGCGCACGCCCGATGACCTCGGCGTGATGAGCGAGAAGCCCTCCCATCCCGAATTGCTCGAGTACCTCGCCGGATGGTTTATCAGCGAGAACGGTGCAAATTGGAGCATCAAGCGGCTGCACAAGTTCATCATGCTCTCGCGCGTCTACCAGGAGAGCAGCTACACCCGCCCCGATTACGAAACCCTCGAGCCGGACAACCGCCTCCTCTGGCGCGCAAACGTCCGCCGCCTCGACTTCGAATCATTCCGCGATTCGCTGCTCGCCATGTCCGGCCGCCTTGACCCGACGATGGGAGGTCAGCCCGTCAATATCACCGACGAGCCCTACAGCTATCGTCGCAGCATCTACGGTTACATTGACCGCGGGAATCTGCCTGAGCTCATGTCGCACTTCGACTTCAGCGATCCCGACATGCCGAACTCGAAGCGCACGACCACCATCGTTCCGCAGCAGGCGCTCTTCCTGATGAATAGCCCGCTCGCCGTGGATGTGGCGCGCCGCGTAGTCGCCCGCAGCGAATTCCAACGCGCTGACAACGATCTCCGCCGCGTCTTCGCGCTCTACCGCATCATGTTCCAGCGCCAGCCGCTGCCGAAGGAGATCGAATTCGGAGTCAACTTCGTCCAGAAGGAAAAGGCCAAGCAAGCCGAGGTGGACGCAACGGCACCGGAAATCGCGAAGAAGAACGCGGAGATCCAGAAGCGCGTCGATGACATCGCGAAACGCGATAACGACGCGAGGCGCGCCGTCCAGAACAAGGGCACGATCGTCGAGCGGAAGCCATTGCAACCGTGGGAGGCCTACGCCCACGCGCTGCTCTTCGCGAACGAAGCGGCCTACGTGAACTGACCGCCGTCACAGCAATTCCAAGCAAAGGGCGCACCCTCACCGGTGCGCCCTTTTCTTTCCCGACGCCTTTGCTTGCACGGATGCCCGTGCCCCGCTACCACGCGCGCCCCATGCTTCGAATCCGTGCCTTCCGGGGCCTCGTCCCCGATCCTCACCAAGTCGCCGACATCGCCTGCGTCCCCTACGACGTCCTGAATACCGAGGAAGCCCGTGTCCTCGCCGAGGGACGCCCAAATACGCTCCTCCGGGTGGATCGCGCCGAATTGGAACTCCCGCCGGAGACCAATCCATACTCCGACGCCGTCTACGAGCGCGCGAAGGTGAACTTTGCACGCCTCCAGTCCGCCGGCGCACTACGCCGCGAAAGCGCGGCGACGGTTTACCTCTATCAGCAACTCATGGGTGCGCACGTGCAGACCGGACTCGCCGCCGTGTGCCATGTTGATGACTACGTTCACGAGCGCGTCGCGAATCCCAACGGCCGCGACATCATCAAAAAACACGAGCGCACGCGGCAGGACAAGGAGGACGACCGCACGCGGCTGATCGGCACGCTGCGCGCCGACACAGGCCCGGTATTCCTCACCTACCGTGATCGCGCCGAGATCGATGCAATCGTAGCGACTGAGATCGCAAAGACGCCAACCAATGACTTCACGGCCCCCGATGGTATCCGCCACACGGTGTGGAAAATCACCGCCCCGGATGTCATCGCGGCGCTGGTCTCCGAGTTCGGCACCCTGCCGACCGCCTATGTCGCCGACGGGCACCACCGTACGGCGAGTGCGGCGCGGGTCGGCCTTGAATTGCGGGCGAAAGGCGAAGCTACCGCCGATTCCGATTGGTTCCTCTGCGTGCTCTTTCCCGCGAGCCAGCTTCAGATCCTTCCCTACAACCGCGCCATCAAGGATCTCAACGGGCTCACCGCTGCGCAGTTCCTCACGGCGGTGGAAAAGCAGTTCACCGTTACGCCCGGCAGTTCACCGACTCCATCCAGGCCCGGCGACATCCGCATGTATTTCGCGGGGCAATGGTATGCCCTCGGCTGGCAGCATGCGCCGAACGCCGACCCCATCTCGCGTCTCGACGTGGAAGGTCTCCAGCAGCGGCTTCTCGCGCCTGTCCTCGGCATCGACGACCCGCGCACGAGCAAGCGCATCGACTTCATCGGCGGCATCCGTGGCACGGGCGAACTCACCAAGCTCGTGGACAGCGGAAAAGCTGCGGTCGCGTTTTCGATGTACCCGACCACCGTGCAGCAACTCATGGACATCGCCGACGCCGGCCAGATCATGCCGCCAAAGAGCACGTGGTTTGAGCCGAAGCTGCGCTCCGGCCTGTTCATCCACACATTCTGACGCCGTCGCGCAGTTCGCCTCGACGACGCCTTCCATCGGCGTCCGCGCTGTCGCACCGCCGCTCAGTCCAGCGTCTTCAGTCCCTCGGCGACGCTCATTTTCGCGACTGCGATCGCCGGCGCGAGGCATGACACGATGCCGAGCACTGCGGCGACCAGCGCCGCCGTCCCCAGCATCCGCGCTGTGACCTCGAAGGAGATAAAAACCCCGCGCGTCGCCTTGTGGACGTCCATGCCGGAGTAGAGCAGCCACGCTCCGCCAGCTCCAATCAACGCGCCCAGTGCCGCAAGGCCGAAGCTCTCCGCCAGAATCAGCGCGAACAGCTCGCGTCGTCGAAACCCCAGCGCCTTCAAAATTGCGAGCTCCCGGAAACGCTCCCGCACCGCCATGCTCATCGTGCTCGCTGTCACGAGCAGCAGCGTGAGCAGCACGAGCACGCTGATGCTGCCGATGAGGAATTTGATCCCACCCCACATCGAAACGAACGAAGCCTGAAACGCGCGCTCGCTCTCCGCGCGGACCTCGTTCGCGGAGTTCGCAAACGCCTTGTTAATCTGGTCGATGACCTGCGGCATCACCTCCGTGGATGCGACCTTCATCCACCACATTCCCGTCTGCCCCCAGTCGTTGAGCGCCTCGTCGAGATACTTGTGGTGAAAGAACATGTTCCGGTCGTCCACCGTGCCCCAGTAGATCCCGGCGACCTTCAGCTCGATGCTGCAAGGGAAAAGTCCGCTCATCATCGTGAACCGATCGCCCGGCTTGTAGCCGTACTGCAGCGCCGTATCCCGGCCGACGATGCAGCTCGTGCGATCCTTCAGCCACGCCTCGTATTCCTCCGGGTTGCAACGGATCTCCGGCAGCAACTTCTTCAGCGCCGCGGGCTCGATGGCGATCGTGCCGAAGAGGAGCTGCTCGTTCTCCTTGAACTTCCCTCCGAACCACACGAAGGGCGTGAGGACATCGACTCCCGGCACGCGCTCGATGATGGGCCGCTGCCGCTGCGGGAGCGTGCTCATCAGCGAGATTTTGTTGCGAACGGCGACGCGCAGCGCGGCATCCGCGTCGGTCGGCGGTTGCGTCAGTTCGCGCAGCAGCACCATCAGCGTGACGAGCAGGAAGAGGCTCACCGCCGCGCTCAGCACGCTGAGCAGTAGCCGGCGCTTGTTGCGCAGCGCATTGCGAATGATGAAGCCCGGGATGTTCATCGGCATTCGCCTCGTCCTCTCACGGCAACAGCTTTCCCTTTTCGAGATGAATCGTCCGCGAGCCATGCGCGGCGGCGCGCGGATCGTGCGTGACCATGATCACCGTCTTGCCCGCCTTCCCGCTCAGCGTCTGCAAAATCTCCAGCACCGTGTCCGCGCTCGCGCTGTCGAGATTCCCCGTCGGCTCATCGGCCACCACGAGGCGCGGATCGGTCGCGATGGCGCGCGCGATGGCCACGCGCTGCTCCTGCCCGCCGGACATCTGCTTGGGCAGATGCTTCCTCCGGTCCGCGAGGCCGACGAGTTCCAGCGCCGTGTTCACCAGTTCGCGCCGCTGTGCAGACGACAGGTTCATCAGCAACAACGGCAGTTCCACATTCTCGAAAGCCGTGAGCACGGGAATCAGGTTGAAGCTCTGGAAGACGAATCCCACGTTCTGATTCCGCCAGTCCGCGAGTTCGGATTCGTTCAGCGATGTCACATCCACTCCGCCCACTGCGCACTGCCCGGAGGTCGGGCGGTCCACTCCGGCGATGATGTGCAGCAGCGTGCTCTTTCCCGAGCCGGATGGCCCCATGAGCGAGAGAAATTCCCCGCGTGCGATGTCGAGGCTCACATCGTCCAGAGCCGCGATTTCCATTTCGCCCTGGCGGTACACCTTCGAGAGGTTGCGAATGGAGACGATGGCTTGCGGCTGCACGCGCCATCAGTATCCGAGGATCATGCCCCGTGCAACGCACGCCGCTCCGTCACGTGCCGGATGATTGCATGCAGCATCTCCAGCCTCGGCATTTTCGCGCCGGCCGCGACGCCCTGCCGCAGCGGCTCGCCCCAGATTGCCTGCACCTCGACCGGACGGCCGAGTTGGTAGTCGATCATCGATGACGGCTTGTACGCTCCCATCGAATCGCTGCGATCGACCTGCCAGTCGGCAAAGGAATCCGGAATCTCATGGCCGAGCCGCCGCGCTGCGTCGAGCACCTCGTCCATCAGCCAGCGCGCCGCCGCACGCAGTCCCGAGTCCGCCAGCACGTCCGCGACGGTTGCGCCAGCGGCGATCGAGAGGCCGTTGAACGGGATATTCCACAGCAGCTTTCGCCAGCGTTCGCCCTCGAGCTCATCTACCACACTCGCCTCCACATCCACGGCCCGGAACGCCTCCGCGATCGCGCGCGCGCGGTCCGAGGCAGGTCTGTGAAATTCCCCGATCGAAATCGAACCGTGATCCAGATGCCGGATCACTCCGGGCGCGGTCCGGTTGATGCACACAAAGCACAGCGCGCCCATCACCCTTTCCGCACCCCATCGCCCGGCGAGAAAGTCCTCGTTTCCCAGCCCGTTTTGCAGAGTGAGCAGCGCCGTCTCCTTGCCGATGAGCGGCGGCAGCAGCCGCTCCAGTTCGCCATTCGCCGTCGCCTTCAACGCAATCAGCACGACGTCCACCGGGCCGATTTCAACCGTCGTCCTAGCGCACTGCACGCGCGGGATTCGCACCTCGTTTCCCTTCGTGAAAATCACCAGCCCGTCCCGTCTCACCGTCTCCAAGTCCGACCGCATGAGGAAATGCACATCGTGCCCCGCACGCGCGAGCATGCCTCCATAATAGCACCCCACCGCGCCGGACCCGACGACGGCGATTTTCCCGAGCGGACTTCGATTCATCGCCGCAATTTCAATCCCTCAATTTGCAATCCGCAATTCCCTTTCCTCATTCCGCGTTCAAATGGGCCCGCCGGGATTCGAACCCGGAACCAAGGGATTATGAGTCCCCTGCTCTAACCGTTGAGCTACAGGCCCGCAGTGCCTGCATTACCGTGCTTGTCAGCACGATGGAAAAGAAATTTGGGAGGACTTCGTTTGCCAACGCACGTGTCTTCCGATTGCGGAACGTTTGAAACGTCCCCATCGACTAACGTCCCGCCCGCCCTTAGGACGGCAAACGCTGGCTCGCGGGCGGCGTGTCTGCTAGTGCCGGTGGCATGAAGACAATCCTCCATGAACTCGCGCACAGCCCGTTCTGCATTCCCATTGCGCAGGCGCTGCGCGCGGCGGGTGTCGCATTTGAATCGCGCGAGGTTCCTAGCTGGGATCGTTCAGAACTCCTCCGCCTTACCGACGGAGCATACTATGCCGTGCCGGTGCTTCAGGATGGCGGGCGGCTCGTCTTTGAGAGCGGGAATGACACGCAGGACGTCGCAGAATATGTGGACCGCACGTGGTTCGGCGGCCGTCTTTTTCCCGAGGCGATCGAGGCCGCGCATCAGTGCGTCCTCGAGTTCCTCGAAAATGAAGTTGAGGCGCGGACATTCAAGCTTGTGGACATCCACTGGATTCCCGCGATCCCGGATGTCGCACATCGCGGGATGGTCGTGCGGCATAAGGAGCGGCGTTTCGGGCGCGGCTGCGTGGACATGTGGCGTGGCGACGCGGCGGCCATTCGCTCCGAGCTGGACCGCTTGCTCGTCCGGTTCGAGAAGACGCTGCGCCACGAGGCGTTTCTCTTCGGAGCTGCGCCGGTCTACGCGGATTTTTTGCTCTTCGGCATGCTGGGGAATCTCACCTTCAAGGACTGGAACCGCCTTTCTCCCGAGCAGCGCGCCATCGCCGGGTGGCGCGAGCGGCTCGCGGCATGGCGGCTGCCGGAGAATGTCGCGTAGGCTTTCAATCCGCCAAGGTGCGGTTGCCTCGCGTGCCGCGGTGCGCTGCTGCAACATTGGAAGGGCGGGGGAGCAGCGGGGAAACTTCCACTCACATGCGTTTCGTCCGCTTTTGGCGGTCGGCGTTTCGAATGCTTCCGGCTCCGCAAATTTTGGCGCCTTCGACCGATTTCCAGCCTCCTGGCCGCGTCAGCGAACCTGAAGCACGCCGCCGTTGATGATCACGTTGCCCTCGATCTGAAGCTGGCCGCCGCCTCGGATGATGATGTTGCCGCCGGGTTGGTTGCCACTGGCGTCGCCGGACTTCTTGTCGGCGGCATTTTCCGGCGGCGCGAGGGTGCGGGGTTGGAAGACGATTTCCGAGAGAGTGCCGGCGCCAAAGCTCAGGTCGCCCGCCGCAGCGCTGTGGCAGGTGACCTTGCCATCGGCGACAGTGAGGGAATCCACGGTGATGGTTCCCTTTCCCGCAAGGTGAAGGCGCACGCCCGTGGCGGGCGGCTGCACCGGGCCGGCGAATTCCGCCATGAGGGCGCGGTTCATCGGGATGTCGAGTTTGCCCACATCACACTGGAGGCGGAGGTCGGTGGCAGTGGCGCTTTCGATGGTGCCGGAGGTTTCGTCGCCGTTCACGAGCGCGAGCAAGTCGGCCGCAGGCGGTGCGGGCGCGACAGGCTTCGATTTGGTTTCGTCCTTCGTGTCCGACATGGGTTTCTCCGCGAGCGCTGCGGCGGCGCCCTTGTTCGCGCCGCGGCGGTTCGGAGTCGCGCCGCGCTTCGGTGTGTCCGGCGCGTCGCCGCTCCACGGTCCGATCCAGAGGTTGGAGACGGTGACGCTGGAATTCATCGGCTGCGGAACGATGGAGATGCCCTTGCCCGGCTTTGCGGATTCCTTGCCGGGTTTCTGGCCGAACTGGCCGACGGGGATTCCGTTCACGAGCATGACCAGCCGTCCGCTCCGCCGGTCGGCGAGGATGCGGAACTGGCGCCGGTTTCCCTCGGAGCCGATGGCTTCGCCGAACTCGATCTGCTGCGGCTGGTTGAAAAAGGCGCCGCCCTGCTTGCGCGGAGACATGTCGTAGATGTAGGCGCTGTCCCAGCCGCCCTGAATCATGAGCCCGGGACGGTTCTCCTCGTTGAAGAGCTGGATGGAGTAGCCCGCCGGGCCCTTTGGCGTGGAAAGATCGAAGCTGACTTCCACCTTGTCCGGAAGGTTGTCGAGCGCCCTGCCGATATTCGGGCCATTTCCGTAGCCGTTGCGATTGCTGCTTTGCGGAAGGGTGAATGCTCCGTCGAGGTAGCGCCATGGGTTGCGCTTCACCGTGTCGTCCTTGCGCTGGCGGCTGGACGAGGAGAATGGGCCGTCGCTGTTCGTGGCTTTCATCCACGACTGCCGGTCGCTCGCGCCATCCCACACCGGGACTTCGCTGTTCCGCCCAAAGTAGATGGCGCGGATGCCGCTGCGGTCGAGCCGGAGATCTTCGGCGATCGGTGACTTGAGGAGGAGGTGCGCCTTGTCGAGCAGCTTCAATTCGCCCGGCAGCCAGTCGCCGTTGCGGAAGCGCACCGCGGCAGTAGCTGTGCCGCTTGCCGGCTTGGCCTTGCTCGCGAGGAGGACTCCGGCGAGGCGGCTGACGGCGAACTCCACGGGCCGCTCGGCCTTCACGGGCTTCCACTTCACGGACTTGTCGTGGGTCGCGCTGACGAGCGTGCCGCGCAGCTCGTCACCGTTGCGGAAAATCAGCGAGTCGCCGCCGTCGGCAATCGCCTTGTCCCCGGCCGCGATCCGGTGCGGGAACTCGATGGAGCGCAGGGCCGTGACTGGCAGTGCGAGTTCGCCGCCGAAGGACGTGCGCATGCGGAGCTGGCCGTCGCGAAAACCGAGGGCAGTCACATCAAACTCACCGCGCTGCGCGAGCCAGACGCGCGCCACCGCGCCAGCCGGCGGATCGCCTGCGGCGGCGGGATTGAGACGGATGAAGAGAGGCTCACTGCGCGGCATTTCCTTCCCGGAAAATCTCACCGAGTCCGTGCCGATCGCTTCGAGGCTTCCCGCCTGCCGGCCCGCGCCCGCGGAGACGGCATCCTTCGTGGCATCGTCGCCCTTCGGATCAGGCTCGATGTTCCCGTCCCACGGCCGCACGCGCACCTTCGAGAGCGTCCACGCCATGTTGGAGCTCCAATACGTCGGCTGCCAGCTCAGCGAGCCGCCTTGCGCGGATTCCTTCTGCCCCTGCGTGTCCCAGTCGGCGACCTTTTTGCCATTCACGAAAATGACGAGCTTCCCGCTGCGCCGGTCCTGCAGGATGCGGTAGCGCGTTTCCTTCGGCGGATTTTTGTCCTCCGGGACGACCGCGCTGAAGTTCTTCATGTTGCTCCCATCGTAGGAATTCGCGGTGATGTTGTTCGCCTGGAAGCGCAGATAGACGGAGCCCTTCGAGTAGCCGCGCGACGTGAGCCCGGGTTGCAGCCAGAGTGTGAGCCCGCGAATCGCATTGCCTCCGTCGCTCGCTGAAAACTCGATGTCCATCCGGTCGCTGAGCGCCTCGAAGCGCCGCGTGAGCGGCATCGCGGCCCTCGCGGCGAGTGCGCCGTCAGCGTAGTCCCAAGCGCCGGAACCGCCCGAGCCGCCGGTGTCCCAACCCGCCAGTCCCATCGGGCCTGTCGGCCCTTCGTAGGCGTCGGGCGGCGTCGTTTTGGAAAGATAGAGCCACTCGATTTTTCCACGCTCGATCTCGATGTCGCCTGCGCCGGGGATCGCGAGCCGGAACTTTCCGCCCTGCATGCCGACCAGATCGCCGGTGAGCCAGTCGCTCCCGTTCAGCTTGATGGTCGCATTGGCCTTCGCAGCCTGCGCGTCAGGCTGGCCGGCAAAGACGATGCGCCGCACGTCCTGCGGCGAAAACGTAAGCGGCTCGGTCGTATCGCCGCGCTGCCAGATGAGCTCACTCTTTCCCAAGGTGGTCAGCCTGCCATGGAGCTGCGAACCGTCGGTGAGTTCCAACACTTGTTCGCCCGCTGGATCAGGCTGCGCAGGCTTGTCGGTTTTTTTTGCGGTGGTGCCGGTGAGCACGACCCTGCCGTTCACGATCTGCACGCCCTCCGCCTCGCCGGCGGCGCCGTTGTCGAAAATGTCGAAGCCGTCGATTTCGATGGCCTGCACCTGGCAGACCGCCGACGTGAAGGTTCCGAGCAAAACCAGCGTGGCGACGAGGATGGCCCGGATTTTCATCAGCGTTCGTAGATCGGCAGGTAGCGGTAGTTCAGTGCGATGGACAGCAGCGCGAGCGCCGTGCAAGTGCCCGGTCCGAGCCCCGCGTCCCAACTCCCGTCGTCATTCTGCATCTCGGTGAGCCGCTTCACCTGCCTGTCATTCCAGCCCTGCCAAGCCTTGAAGTCGCCCTGGAAAAACCCCTGCGCCGCGTAGTAGTCGTAGTAAAACGGATATCCGCCGCCGTTCCCGTCGTCACTGCCCTTCATCGCCTTGAGCGCCTTGATGAAAGTCGGCATGTCCTTTTTCCGCGCATAGGCGTAGGCCGCCACGCCGATCGCCGTCGTCGAGCCGCCGTGCGAACCGCTCCTGGGCATGTAGCCGATCCCGCCGTCGCCGGGGTTCTGGCAGTCGGTGTAAAATTTCAGCGCGTCCTCGATGTTCTTGTCCGGCACCTTGATCCCCGCATTCCGCGCCGCGATGAGCGCGACAAAGCACGCGCCGCTCACCGTGGAGTCCGCATCCTGCGCATCCGGCGAATAGCGCCACGCCTTGAACTTGTTCTTGTCCTGCGAAGTCAGGATCAGTTCCACGGCCTTCTTCAGCGCCGGCGCGATGCGATCATCCGCCACCGCTCCGTAGGATTCCGCGAGCGCGAGCGTCGCAAAGCCATGGTTGTACATCGAGCTGCCGATGTAGCCGTTTTCTTCGCTGCGCTGCTTGAGGATGTATTCGATGCACCGCTTGATCGATTTGGAATAGGGCCCGTGGTTCGGGTCATCACCGTGCGCGAGGAAGCTCATCAGCGCCATGCCGACCACGCCGGGCTCATTGCCATATTGGCCGGGGAAGGATCCTTCGGCATTTTGCGCGGCGACGAGGTATTTCAGCCCCTTCTCATAGATGCGCTCGACCTCCGGCGGCACCTGCGTCCCGCGGTAAACCTGGAAGTCCATCGTCTGCGCCAGCACCATCGCCGGCGCGGTGAAAAGCAACGGCAGCGCGCAGGCCGCGATTTTGATGTGTCTCGCGATGCTCATTTCTTCCGCTCCTCGATTGCCTGGAAGTAAGCCTGCAAAGCCTCCCGGAATTCCTCCGGCCATTCGCCCGCATTCGCCGCGCCGCCGCTCTTCTCGACCGTGCGCGTGTTCGTCTTGTCCTTCGCTGTCGCGCCCTGTGCCGCAGTCCCTTCGAGCGTGCTCGGTGCCTTGGAATTGTTCCCGCCAGCCGTGCGGCTCTTCGTCATCTGCTGCATCATTTGCTGCATCATCTGCTGCATCTGCGCCATCCCCGGCGACTGGCTCTCGCTCCCGCCCTTCTTCGCGGGCGGCACGAGCAACTCGATGATGATGCTCTCGACGGACTCTGTCTCAGCCCCCGTGTTCGGCTTGTTCAATTCTCCGGACACCTCGCGCATGAGCGAACTCACCTGTTCGAGCAACGGGCCGACATCGACCATGAACTTCGCAAACTTCGGATTGTCGCCGATGTCCTGCACCGTGCCGTTGAGCTGGTTTTGCGTCGTCGCGAGCTTGGCGCTGTCGTCCGCATGGTGCGGATTCTTGTCCTTCGCCCTTTCCAGCTCGCCCGTCTGCTCCCGGATCGCGTCCTCGCCGACAGCCACGCGGACCAGCGCGATCATCAGCTCCATCATGTCCGGATCCATCTCGCCGCCGCCTTTGCCGCCGCCCTGCGCCTCGTCCCGCAGCAACTCGGCCCATGCATTGAGCTGGTCGCCCCACATCTTCGCGCGGCCGACGGATTTCAGCCCGAGGTTCGCGCGGACGGAATTCGCGAGCTCGCCGAGTTCCGGCACCGCGCGCTTTTCCTCCATCTCGCTCACGACCGTCTGGTATTTTTCATTCGGCATGCGGCGGAGGAATGTCGTCATGTCATTCTGAATCCCATCCACGTCCTTCACGTTGCCATCCTGCTTGCCGGCCACGCTCTCGAAGGACTTCTTTTCGCCCGCGCCGATTTCCTCCGGCTTCAGCCCCACCGTCGCCCGCGCGAGCTTCTTCAGGCCGTCGGAAATCTGGTGTTCGACCGACGCCGCGAGCCGCAGGCGGTTGTAAAAGTTCCGCGCAAAAAGGTTCTCGTTCGTCGTCTTCATCTTCTGCGCCCCCTGCCGCATCGCGTCGAGCGCCTCCTGCTGGTTCTGCATCGCCTTCTCCAGATCCTCTGCGCGTTCCTGCGGCGACTGGCTGGCCTGCGCCATGTTCTGCGCCGCCTCCTCCATTTTCGGCGAAGCCTGCTTCTCCAACGCGTCCGCGATCTTGCTCCATTCGTTCAGCGTATCCGTCGGCAGTTCCTTGTTCCGCAACGCGTCCTTCATCACCTCGGCCATCTGCTCCGAAAGCTTGTCGAGCGCGTCCTTGTTTGCCTTCTCGCCGGCCTCGACGCGCTTGATTTCCTCCGCCGCCTTGTCCGTCTTCAGGTCCTCCTTGTTCTCGGCGATGCCCTTGTTTTCCTCGATGGCCCGCTCCTCGTCGCGGATTCGTTCGTCGAGCTGCTTGAGCACCTGGTCCATCCGCTCGCGCACGCGTTCCGCATGCTTCTCCGGGCTCAGGACGAAAATGGTGAGCTTCCAGGAAGTGGTCGGCTCGCGCTTCGGCAGGAAGTCCAGCGCGTAGCCGGTCAGCTCCACCACGGAATCCGGCGGCACGCCGAGCGCCGCGGGTGACCATGTGAGCGGGCGCGTCAGCTCGCGCACCGTCTGTCCGCCGCCGATGCGCGGCAATTCCGGTGCAGGCTTGGCGGGCTCCGGCTTCACTTCCGCCTGCGACTTCCACTCGTCCCAGAGCTGCCCGACCCAGTCCTTGCCTTTTTCCTTTTCCGCCTTCTTCGGTTCCTTCGGCTTGTCGTTGAGGTTCCGAGCCGTCCAGGAGACCCACATTTCCTTCAGCCCGTAATCATCCACCGCGCTGAGCGTGAAGCGCACCTCCTCATTCGGCAAAATCGCGATCTCCTGCGAATCGAGATTCTGGATATCCACGCGCGGCGGAGCATCTTGCGTCGTGCCGAGCTTGAGTGTGTAAGGCTGGAGCGGCGTGAGTCCGTGGATGTCCGTCCAGCGCATCGAGACCTCGGCTCCGAGTTTCGCGAGCTCGGCAGGCGGAGTGGTGAAAGTCTCGGCGTTCGCGCTGGCGTCGAGTTTCAGTGTTCCCGCAGTGAGCGCGCCGCTGCCGACGCCGCGGCTGATTTTCCCCTCAAACGAAATGCTGCTGCCCGTGAGGAAATCCGCGATGGTGCCATTCACCGGCACGCGCTGATCCGGATGCCCGAGGTATTCCGGCAGCTTCACGAGTGCCGTGAGCCCTTTCAATTCCGGCCGGTGAAGCGGATGCACGGCGATGTCCTTGAGGTAGTCGCCAAAGCGCAGGCTGAGGCTGCCCTCCCGCGTCTGGCCGGGGAACTTGAAGAGCGCGCGGCTGTCCTCCACCTGCGCCGAGAGTTTGTCCTGCCGCTCGATGCGCGCCGTTGCCGACGAAGGTTTCCATTCCGCGTCCGGCCGGAGCCCGACGGACATCTCGAACGGCTCGCCATGCGGAATGTAGAGATCGTCCGGCAGAGTCTCGACGGTCGTGAATGTGTAGCGCTCGACGCCCGCCCACGGCATCGCCCAGCGCTCCAGCGCATTCGTCGCCGCGCGCGGCACGAAGACAAACGGAGCGGCGGTCAGCGCCGTCGCGGTGATTCCCGCGAGCGCCCAGCGGCGCGCAGGGCGCCTCGGCACGGCGTCCTCAAATTGATGGCGGCCCGAATCATCCGCGACCTGGCGGATGGCTGCGCGGAGCAGGGCAGGGGAGATGTTCGGTGGCAGTTCCTCGATCTGCGTCAGCTCGATCACGCCCTGCAGTCGGTCGCCGAGCACGCGGAAATGCTTCTGGAGCAGTTTCGCGAGGTCCGCAGGACCGCGGCGGTTCCACAGCCAGTGCCGTGTCCACCCATGCACAAACCACGCCGCGAGCGCCGCGCCCGTGGCGGTCAGCACCGCGCGCGCCCACACCGGCGTGTTTACGAACCGGTCGAACACAAACAGCAGCACATACGTGATGAGGAGTCCGGCGAGCCCGCCCGCCACCGCGACGAGGGTTTCCATGCGCCGCAATTTCCGCTCGTAGGCTTGAAGCTGCGCGACCAGTGAATCCGGCAGATGGATGGAGTTCATGGCTGGAATGGTTTTGGGGAGTGTAACTGCGAAACTGCTTAGGGAAACCGCGGAGTTGTCAGGAAATTATGAGGTGAAAGCTCACACCAGTCCCCCGATCTTCCGCCCGATCCAGTACGCCGAAAACAGCGCCAGCAGCGCGCCGCACCACCACGGGTCGCACCACAGGCGAAACCGCAGTTCCTCCGGCTTCCGTTCCGGCAGCAGGCTCAGGCTGCTGATGACCTGCGCGAGCTCGCCGGGCGCGGCGAATCTGCCGCCGGTGAGCGCCGCGATTTCGCGCAGGACGTCGAGCTTCGCGGGCAGGCCCACCTTTTCCAAAGTGGGAACGCTCACATCGATCTGCGTCTTCATCTTCCGCCCCGCGCTTTCGTTTGCGATCTCGACTTCGTAGCGCCCGCCTTCGCGCGGTGTGAAGACTCCGGTGGAAACGCCCCACTCGGTATTCTCCGCCGCGAGTTCGATCGTCTCGCTCGTGCCGCCCGGCGCTTTCAGCGTCACCGTCGTCTTACCCTCGGTGATCGGCGTGCCGAGCTTGTCGAGAACGGTCGCGCTCAGCCGCACCTTGTCGCCGCGCTTCGGCGCTTCGGGCGTGTAGAAAAAGCGCATCCCGTCCGACTGCGCGAGGTGGCGCTGATGCGACATCCACCGGACGACCTGGCTCCAGAAGCGGTAGTGATACGTGTCCTCCACGCCCTTGCGCCAGCGCCACGCCGCGTCGGTGCCCATGTAGAGCACCTTGCCGCTGCCCGCGCTGCGCGTGACGAGCAGCGGGATGCGGCCCGACTGCGTTGCGCGCCGACTCATGCACCGCGAGCACCTCCGAGCCCGGCTTCGCCTTCACGACTGGCGCGTACCAATAAAATCCCGGGCAGTCCGCGCCACACGGCCTGGTTCGCGGCCGGATCCGTTCGCGAGCATCGTCAGCCAGTGGTCGCGTCCGCGGAAGGTCAGTTCCAGCCGCGTCTCGCCGCTGCTCGTGAAGCCGCTGCCTTGCGTGAAATTCACCATGCCCGCGCCTTTGTCGTAGTCCGTCTCCACCGGCACGAGGTCCGCGAGCGGCGAATCCTTCAGCGTCTTCTGCCAGCCGAGCGCACCGGGGAGAAAGACGAGCCCGCTCGCCTGCTGCTCGATGAGCCCGCGCAGCAGCGTCGCCTGTTCCGTCGAGAGCATCCCTTTCGTCACGCCGACATCGCCGAGGAACACCACGTCGTAGCCCTGCAAATCCTCGCGCTTCGTGGGGAACGCCCCGAGATAGCCCGCGCCTTCGCCCATGCCGAGCTGCGGATGAAAGAGCACCGTATTCACCTGCACGCCGGGGTCGCGCATGAGCGCGTTTCGCAGGAAGCGGAACTCCCACCGCGGCTGCGAATCCACGACTAGCACCTTCAGCGTCTCCTTGCGGATCGCCATGTGGAATTTCTTCTCGTTGTTCTCCGGGAAAATCTCCTCCCGCTCGACGGGCACCTTCACCGTGAAGTCGCCCTCGCCCTGCGGTTTGGGGAGTGAAAACCAGCATTTCCTGAATTTGCGCCATCGGCGGAATAATCACCGCCTTTGATCCCGTCGCGCCGCCCGGCCCGCTCACCGTCACCGTCGTCTTCACTTCGCGGTTGAGATGGTTTTGCAACGTGACGAAAACGCTGATGCGCTCATTCAGCAGCCCGTAAGTCGGCGCGAGCACGCTCTGCAATTCGAGATCCGGCAGATACGTCTCGCTGCCCGTGCCGATGGCAAAGACCGGCACGTCGCGCTGCGCGAGCCCGGTCGCGCCGGTGATGGGCGACTTGCCGAGATTCCAGTCGCCGTCCGTGAGCAGCAGCACCGCGCGAAGGTCGGGATGGTCGCGCCGCACGCGCTCCAGCGGGTCGTTCAAATCCGTGCCGATCTCCGTCTCCACGTCCGCCTTCGGATCCGCGGGCGGCTGCGCGAACGCCTCCACGCTCACCTGGTAGCGCTTCTCCAGCGGCTCCCAAAATTTCGCATCCACCTGCGACTTCACCCATTCCGCGCGCGAGGTCGTCGTCTTTCCGTCAGAGACCACATCGCGCGTGCCCATGCTGCCCGAACCATCCCACAGCACCATGACGCGCGGCTGCTCGCTGCGCTTCGCCACCACGACGCGCTCAGGCCGCAAAAATGTGAGCGCAACGAGCGCCGCGATGATGAGGCGCAGCAGGTGCATCGCGACCATTCCTCCCGTGCTGCCTTCGCGTTTCAGCGAGCGGAAAAAGAACCACACCGACGCGAGGACGAACGTCCCGGCAATGCCGAGCGCCCACGGAGCCATGTTGATCTGCCAGCCTTCGATCACGCCGCCACCTCCTCTTTCTTTTCCGCGCGCGCCGCAGCCTTCGGTTTCGGCTTCACCGGCAGCATCGCCTTGCTCGTGGCGAGCAGCATTTCGAGGCACATGAAAAGCATCGTGGCGATGATCATGGCGGGCCAGATTTCGCTCATCAGGCGGTCCGCTTTCAGTTCGAGCGCGCCGGTCATCACCGTGAGCTTCGCGCCGCGGAGAAGCTCGGGCAGGCGCGCAGCCTCGACGAGTTCGGGCACGTCCTCCGCATCGGGACGGTTGAGCGCGATGAGTTGCGCGCCGTTGCGGTAAACGCCTGCATTCCATCGCGGATCGCGCCGCCGGTCGGTCTCGACGGGTGCCCAGCTTCCCTCGCCGTCCTCGGGGTTCCATTCACCGGCGATGGCGAGCGCGGGAGGCGCGAGATGCGCTCCACCCAATGTGAGCAGCCGCTGCACCATCGGCAGCAGCACGAAGCCCTCGCCGAGCGTGCTCCAGTCGTCTTCCGGCAGTGTCGAGCATGCAAAGACGTATCCCTTGCCGACACCTTTCCCGGTGAGGAAAGGCTGGCCATCGGCGAACGCTCCATAGACATGCGCCGTCCCGCCGTCGGAGCGCGGAGTCTGCCGTTGCTCCACCGCGAGTCGCGCGAGTGGAAGCGGCGTGCCGGCGTCAGTGCGTGCCAGCGGGCCGTCGAGATCGTCCCACGCGGTGACGCGGAAGGCATCCTTGCCGCTCTTTTCGATCTCGCCCCACGAAACGCCTGCCGGCCCTGCTGAAATGCCCGTCGCGCTGCCGCCGGGCGGGAAGGCAAGCAGCACGCCGCCGTCATTGACGAACTGTTTCAGCGCCTTCGCCTCCGCCTCGCCGGGCGCAGCGCCCTGCCACACGACCAGCGCGGAATCCTTCCAGCGCGCCCCGGACGCGCGTGCCGGCGTGAGCGCCTCTGCCGTGCGATCTGTGCGCGTCGGGTCGGGAGCGGCCGCAAAGCGGACGATCTTCGCCGTGGCCGTCGCCTCACCGATCACCGTGGCGTGGAGCGGAGTCGGCGGGCGGTGGACGAAATACGCGGTGTTGTCCGCGGTGTTGTCGTCCGCCGGCAACTCCAGCTTTCCCCACGCGCCGGCCGCGTCGAGTTTTGGCACTTCAAATTTCATCGTCTGCCGCTGCACCGGCGCGGTGATCGTCACGTCCATCTCGCTCTTCGCGCCGTCGCGCGTCACGAGCAGCGGGAACGTCCCCGTCTTCCCGTTCGTCTTGATTTCAAATCCGAGAGCGAGCTGCCCCTTGCCGGTCTTCGGATCGCGCACGCGAAAATCGGCGCTCTTCAAACCGATGCTCACATTCGTCCCGCCGGTCGAGGAAAGGTCGAGCACACGCACGTTCGTCTCCTGCGGCAGGCCGGCGAAGCGCGCCGCGATGTCCTGCCACTCCGCGCTGTCCGCGCGCCAATTGCTCTCCTGCATGTCGCTCGCGAGCCATACTTCGGCGCTGCCGGGCTTGTTTTTCGAGAGATAATCCAGCGCCGTGCGCAGCATCGCGGGAATGTCCGCAGCGGTGTCCGTCGCCGAGGCCATCTGCATCGTGCCGAGCGCCGCGGTGTCCGCGATTTCGAGCGGCTGGCGCAGGGCGTTTTCGATGAGCACGAAGCGGCTGCCGGCGCTCTGCTTCGCCGCCTGCGTGAGCAGCGCGATCGCGTGCTGGCGTTTGCTTTCCTGCTGGTCCGGCCCGCGCCCTTCCATGCTCGCCGAACGGTCGAGCAGCACGAGCACCACTTCCGGCGCGCCGCCCGCCGCGCTGCCGATCCAACCGCCGACGATGGGCCTCGACATTGCCCAGATGAGGAAAAGGATCACGAGCGCGCGGAACAGCAGCAGCAGATATTGGCGGATCTTTGCGCGCCGCGTCGCCGCCTTGTTCGCCTTGAGCAGGAACATCATCGCGCCCCAATGCACCGTGCGATAGCGCAGGCGGTTCAGCAGGTGGATGATGATCGGCAGCAGCACCGCCGGCAGCGCCCACAGCATCCACGGCTGCAAGTAGCTCATCGCCTTCCGCCTTTCTTGGACTGGCGGATTCGCTTCAGCAGGAAGTTCGTGAGCATCCCCTCGAACGGCTGGTCGAGATACGTGAGGTGGTAGTCCACGTGGAATTGCCGGCAGCCGTGCCGGATCGCCTCGAGATAATCCATCAGCGCCTCGCGGTAGGCGTCGCGCACGACGCTCGGATCGGTGATGAGATCCGCGCCGGTCTCGAGGTCCACGAAGCGCACAGGGCGCGTGAAATCGAAATCGAACTCCTGCCGGTCCAGCAGGTGAAACACGGCGACGTCGTGTTTGTAAAAACGCAGGTGCTTGATGCAGTCGAGCAGCGCCGGCACTTCGGTGAAGAGGTCGCTCACGACGATCACCAGCGCGCGCTGCCGGATGCGCTCGGCGAAATCGTGCAACGTCTGGACGATGTTCGATTCCCCCTGCGGCTGCGTCTCCGCGAGCGTCTGGTAGAGCTGGCGCAGATGCGACGGCGTGTGGCGCGGCGGGAGATCGATCACTTTGTCGGCAAAGCACGTGAGCCCCACCGAATCGCCCTGATGCACGAGCATGTGCGCGATGGTCGCCGCGAGCTGCCGCGCGTAGTCGAAGCGCGTGCTGCCGTCCGCCGCGCTGGAAAACTTCATCGACGCGCTCGTGTCCACGACGAGGTAGCAGCGCAGATTCGTGTCCGCCTCGAACTCGCGGATGAAAAATTTGTCCGTCCGCGCAAACACCCGCCAGTCGAGAAACTTGATGTCATCCCCCGGCGAATACTTCCGGTATTCCGCAAACTCCACGCTCGCCCCGCGCGTCGCGGAACGATGCAGCCCGTTCACCGAGCCGAGCATCGGATTGCGGACATTCAGGATCAGCCGCGACAGACGGCCCACGACCCCCTGGTCGAGGAAATCAATGTTTTGCGGGATGTCGGCCATGATGTCCGGGGGAGGACGCCTAGCTCTCGGTCTCCTTGATCACGCGCCGGATGATCTCCGCGCTGTCGATGCCTTCGCTCTCCGCGTGGAAATTCACCAGGATGCGGTGCGCCAGCACGGGCTCGGCGACGGCGAGCATGTCCTCGAGCCTCGCGAGGTAGCTGCCGTAGAGGACGGCGCGCGCCTTTGCCCCGAGCACGAGATACTGCACGGCGCGCGGGCCGGGGCCCCACATCACGAATTTCTTGATCCAGTCCGGCGCCTCTTCGCCGCCGGGGCGGCATTTGCGCACGAGCTTCACGGCGTATTCGTACACGTGGTCCGGCACCGGCACGCGGCGGACGATGTCCTGGAATTTCAGGATTTCCTCGCCGCCGATGAGCTTGTTCAGCGCCTCCTGCGCGGCACCGGTCGTGGTCTTCGCGATTTGCAATTCCTCCGCGGCGCTTGGGTAGCCGACGTTGATGAGGAACATGAACCGGTCGAGCTGCGCCTCGGGCAGCGGATACGTGCCCTCCTGCTCGATGGGATTCTGCGTCGCGAGGACGAAGAACGGCTTCTCCAGCGTGAAGCTGTGTTTGCCGGAATTCACCTTCTGCTCCTGCATCGCCTGAAGCAGCGCGGCCTGCGTCTTCGGCGGCGTGCGGTTGATTTCATCCGCGAGCACGATGTTCGCGAAAATCGGCCCCTTCACGAATTCGAACTGGCGGCGTCCCGCCGTCTCCGTCTCCTGCAAGATCTCCGTCCCCGTGATGTCGCTCGGCATGAGGTCCGGCGTGAACTGAATGCGGCTGAAGCTCAGCGACATCAGATCGGCCAGCGAGTGGATGAGCAGCGTCTTCGCGAGGCCCGGCACGCCCATGAGCAACGCGTGCCCGCGCGCAAAGACGCACGTGAGCAATTGCTCGATGACCTTGTCCTGGCCGATAATAACCTTCGCGAGTTCGGTGCGGATCCGGCCGTACAGCTCACGGAGCTGGTCGATGGCGATGACGTCGGCCTCGCTGGCGGGGTTCTGTGCGGGGGGCGTGGATTGGAGGGGGCTCATTCGTTTTTCCGTGGGGTGAAGGTCGGCGCGACAGGACAAACGATTCCCCGGAAATGTCCACGCGGAAAATTGCGAGCGGTGACGCACCAATTCCGATGGTGGCTTTTATTGGAGTCCCGCCGCGATCCCCGGTGGCCATCCGTGCGCCGGGGGGGCAAAAACGCGGCCTATTTTGCCAAAGGCAGGATGGCCGCCATGCCGAGCGTGAGCAGCAGGCCGAAGATCGAGACCACCGTGAGCATGACCGTCCAGCTCTTCAGCGTCTCCTTTTCGGTCATTCCGCTGAGCCGGTTCACCACCCAGAAGCCCGAGTCGTTCATCCACGAGCAGCAGAATGCGCCGAAGCCGATGCTCAGGAAGACGTACATCGGATTGTACGCGAGCGGGGCGTTGCCGGCGACGGCGGGGTCCATCATCGGCCAGATGATCGCCGAGGTGGTGAGGATCGCCACGGTGGCGGAGCCCTGCGCGATGCGGATAACGGCGGCGGTGAGCCACGCGAGGACGAGCAGCGGAATGGAGTAGGTCTTGGCGACATCGGCGATGGCGTCGCCGACGCCCGCATTGCGGAGCATTCCGCCAAACGCCCCGCCTGCGGCGGTGATGAGGATGATCACGCCCGCAGTCTCGATGGGCGGGCCGAGGAGGGCCTCGATGCGGGCAAAGCTCAGGTTCCGCTGCCGGGCCAGCACCCAGAGCGCGATCACGGTGCCGATGGCGAGGGCGATGTTTTTGTTGCCGACAAAAAATGAGACTTTCGCCGCGGTGGCAAATGTGTCGCTGCCGCCGAACCAGCCTTCGACCGCAGTGCCTTGGGTGATTTTGAAAAACGACGCCGCGGTGATGAGGAGGATCGGGAGGATGACCGGGGTGATGCTCCAGAAGAAGGAGGGCAGCGCGCTCTCGGGCTGGTTGGAGATGCCCTTGAGTTCATCGAGCGTCACGCCGGGCGTTTCGCGCAGCGGGATTTCCGTGCGTCCGTTCAGCCAGCGGGCGACGAAAAACCCCGCGATGCACGGCAGGATGCCCGCGGCGATGCCGACGAGCAGCGAGATGCCCGGGTCCACGCGCAGATTGTCCACCATCGCGAGCGGTCCGGGGTGCGGCACGGTGAGCGAATGCGTGACAACTCCGCCGATGCAAATGCACATGAGGTAGAGCATGTAGTCCTTGCCCGTTCGCAGCCGGAGCGCCTTCGCCAGCGGCACCATGAGCATGAACATCGTGTCAAAGAAGATGGGGATCGACAGCACGTACGTGCTCGCCAGCAGCGCGAGCCCCGCCCTTTTCTCCCCGAATGCGCCGAGGAACCGGCGCACGACCTTGTCCGCCGCCCCGCTTTCCATGAGGCACAGGCCGATGATCGACGCGAGGCCGATCGAGATGGCGATGGCCCCGGCGGCGCCGCCGAATTCGACCGCGGTGAGTTCCACGGCGGCGACCCAGGAGTTGGCCTTCGCGTCTCCTCGCATGCTCGTGGAGACCTTCGCGAGTTGCTCGGGCTTGAAGTCCACCGTCATGAACCCCGCGAGGAACGCCGCGAGGATCAGCGCGATGAAGGGGTGCATGCGCAGCTTGGTGATGGTGACGATGATGAACACCACCGACACGGCGAGGATGACGAACGGCCAATAGGACACCGCGACGGGAGGCAGGGAGGCGATCGGTGGGAGCATGGGTCGGAGGATCAGCGGCGCGGGACTGCGACAGAAAAGGCGAAATCGGTCAAGGCGTCCTGAGGAAGCCCGCTGGGCGCCGCTCCGCTAGCTCTTCTGTGCGGCAAGCGCGGCCGCGGCCTTCGCCTTCGCTTCCTCGGCGCGGCGTGCGATTTCCTCGGGCGACGGCAGCGACATCAGCACCTCGGCGGGAATGTCCCCGGCGGCCGCGAGTTTTACGAGGCACTTCTGCCGTTCGGTCAGCGCCTTGTCGGCGTCGCGCTCCTTGCTGAACCGGCTTTGCGCCTTCAGCGTCCGCTCGCGCAGCATGGAATAAACGTCGCCGCCGAGCAGCGCCGAGATGTCGATCTTCATCTTCTCGCGCTTGAGATCCGTCGCGCTCACCATGTCGCCATTGATCGGCCCCGCCTTGTATTTCGGAAACATGATCGCCGCCTCCGGGCACACGCGCGAGCACGCCGGGCAGTTCGTTTTGCAGTTGTCGTTATTCTGCACCTGGATGTGGCTGTCGCCATCCACGCCGTACACGCCGAAAAGGCAGAAGCTGAGACACTGCATGCAATTCGTGCAGCGGTCGTAGTCAATGACCGGGAACCACGGCTTCCACGCGCCATGCTGTGCTGCGCCCGCCGCCGCGCGCTCCTCCTCGACGAGCGCCGTCACGCCTGCGATGTCGCGGTTCGTGATGTCGTGCATGCGCACCTTCACCGCGCC
The DNA here is from genome assembly GCA_963769025.1 of uncultured Verrucomicrobiae bacterium. GTDB lineage: Bacteria > Verrucomicrobiota > Verrucomicrobiia > Chthoniobacterales > Chthoniobacteraceae > SXWH01. The sequence continues at coordinate 27,726 of CAVYKI010000010.1, read as the reverse complement.
GCCTCCGTCCTCCGCCGCAGGTGCGGAACCGCCGGAAAATTTCCCGAGCACGACGAGCGAACCTTTTTCCTGCGGCGCGACCTTGCCGCCCGCCGTGCTGCGCGTGACGGCGTAGCCTTTCTCCAGCAGCGCGGCCATCGTCGCGAAAGTGTTGTCGAGCGGAGCGGCGCCATCGCCTTCGTAGAGCACGACGCGGAGGGTGGATTCGTCTTTCAGTGACATGGCGGATCAGGTTTGGGGGTTCGGAGTCGCGGGTTGCGCGTTTTTCGTTTCGCGCTCGGGCAGATTCGGCAAAAGATCGTCCGCCGCGAGCCTCGCACAGATTTCATCCGCGGTGAGCGTGCGCATGTTGAGCACCTCGGCCTTGTCCGGCGCGAGGTCGGCGTTGCATTGGTGAAAGAGGCCCTTCACCGCGCGCGGGAAGCATGCGGCGATCTTCACCGCGCCGTTCGCCGCGAGCTGCCGGAGCGCCGGGTCGCGCCGCGCGGCCATCTCGCAGAGGTCCGCAACGGCGTCAAACGCGACGCCGCTCTCGCAAAGGCGCCGCAGCACGGCTTCCTTCACTTCCTTCGGCACCACCTGCGCGTACTGGCAGTGGCAGTAGAGAATCGCTGGTTTGCTCATGTCAGGCGGACACTGTGTCGCGGTGGGTTGGCTCCGGTTTGCCGGGGCGGAAAAACTCTAGGTGTTCGAGCTTTGCGGAAAATGTGTCGCTGTTCAGTGTGGCGATCGTTTCGTTCACCGCATCGCGGATGGACTCGGGCGCAGCCTCGGCGCGGCAGTTGATGATGAGCTGTCCGCTCTCCACCGGCTCTTCGAGCGTGAGCGAAAGCTCGGGGACGAAATCACTGCGGACAAGGTTCACCGCGGCGATGTCACCGAGGCCGCTGTCCGGGTTGAGCGTCATTTTCAAATGGGCGATCTCTGAGCCGGAGAGGCGCTCTTGGATGCCGGCGGCGATCGTCTTCAGCGTGGCATCGGCGTCGAAGCCCGCGGGCGCGGCGAGTTGCACGGTCGCATTCAGCCAGCCGAGCAGCGCCTCGCCTTCGGCGTAAAGCTCGTAGTCCACCTCCATCGTCGCGCGGCGGCTCTGCTCGCCGGTCGCGAGGAGTTCCAGCCACGGAGCGAGGCCGTCGCCATTGCGCACGCTGACGGCGAGGATCTCCGCGTGGGGAAACTCCTCGGCGAGCTTTGCGCCGATGGCCACGAGGCGCGCGGCATCGAGCAGATCGCTCTTGGTGATCACGATGATGTCCGCCTCCTCGAGCTGCTTGCGGTAGATGTAGGTGACCTTGTCGGAAAACTTCCCGCCGGCCGCGAGACCGAGGAAACGCTCCGCGCGAATCGGGTCCACGAGCACGCTCAGCGGCGCGATGGCAAAAGAGTCGCCGTAGATGCGCCGCAGCGGATAGGTGACCGTCGCGACGAGATCCGTGCAGCTCCCGACCGGCTCGGCGATGAACACGTCCGGCCGCGAAGCGTCCGTCAGCTTCTGCGCGGCGTCCGTCGAGCGTGTTGAAGCGGCAGCAGAAGCATCCGCCGGTGATTTCCTCCGTCGCAAAACCGCGCGCACGCAGCATCGTGGTGTCCACGAGTTCACTGCCCTGGTCGTTCGTGATCAGCCCGACGCGCAATCCCTGTGCGGCAAAATGCTGCGCGACTGCGGCGACGGCGGTCGTCTTTCCCGCGCCGAGGAAGCCACCGATCATGATGTAGCGGGCCTTCGAGTGCGGATGGCTGTGGGTCGGATTGCGAGGTGGGCATCAGTCGGCTTCGGCTTTTTGTTTTTCGAGAATCTTGTCGATCGTGGTGTCGAGCATCGCCCGGTATTGTTCGAGCGGCACGCACTTATCATCCGGCTCACCGTCCACTTCGTAGAGCCAACCTGCGCCGTAGGGATCTTTCCCGACGGCTTCCACGCCGGCCGCGAGCGCGGGATTGCCCCCGGCGAAGGTGCCGCCCGCGCACGAGTAGATGTCGCTGATGGCCTTGAAGCCCTCGATGCTCCCGACGATTTCGCCGCCCGCGAGCGCCGAGCCGGGCGCCTTTTCAAACCGCACCTCGACGATCTCGCCGAGCATCCGCGTGGCAAATTTCGTGAAGCCGATCCGCAGGCGTGCGCCGCCCATTTTCGCGATCCAGAAATGCGACGGGCTGTAGAGACACTCCACCGGCAGGTGGGTGACGAAGTTGCTGCGTTTGTAAAAGGATGTCGCGGGGCCGCTCATCGGGCCGCGGAACATCGGGCATCACGCGCTGCGGCGCGAGTGGAATGTGGCGCTGAAGCCATTGCCTTCGCGGCAGCGCTCGCGCTAACTCGGCCCGGACATGCTCTACTTTGACCACAACGCCACGCATCCGCTCTCCGGGACGGCGAAGCGCGCGTGGCTGGAGGCGGTGGAGCGCTTCCCGGGAAATCCGTCGTCGCCGCACCGGACGGGACAGCGGGCGGAGGCGGCGCTGCAAAATGCGCGGGAGCGGCTCGCGACGATTTTGGGGTGTGGCGCGGATCAGATCGTATTTACGAGCGGCGCGACGGAATCGGCGAATGCGGTGATCGCGCAGTTCGATGACGTGTTGGCTTCGGCGATCGAGCATCCGTGCGTGCTGGAACCCCTGAGGGGAAAATCAGCCCGCCTCCTTCCGTCGGCGGCTACGGGAGTGGTGGAGCTTCCGCGGTTCGACGGTGCGAAGTCCGCAGCTCGTCGCGCTGATGGCGGCGAACAACGAGACGGGCGTGCTGCAGCCGTGGCGGGAGGCGCTTTCGGTCTGCGGGGAAAATGGCGTCCCGCTGTTTTGCGATGCGGCGCAGTGGATCGGGCGTCTGCCGGCGGCAGGGCTCGGTGCGTGTGATTTTGTGAGCGGGTGCGCGCACAAGTTCGGCGGGCCGCAGGGCGTCGGGTTTTTGAAATGCCCCGCGGATTTTCCGCCGCTGCTGCGTGGCGGGCCGCAGGAGGAGGGGCGTCGCGCGGGGACGGAAAATGTTGCCGGCGTCCTCGCCATGCTCGCGGTGCTGGAGGAGCGCGAGGCGGCGATCCGCGGCGGTGCGCTCGATGAACGGCTCGGATGGCGCGAGGAATTTGAGAGCGGACTCACCGCGGCGCTGCCGGGTGTGCGCGTGCTCGGCGCAGGCGTGGAGCGGCTTTGGAACACGGTCTCGGTGATCCTGCCCGAGACGCCCGATTGCCGCCGCCGCTGGGTGGTGGTGATGGACAAGCTGGGCTTTGCGGTCTCGACCGGATCGGCATGCGCGAGCGGGAAGGAGAAGCCGTCGCACGTGCTGACGGCGATGGGCGTTTCGCCGGAGGATGCCGGGCGCGCACTGCGCTTCAGCGCGGGGTGGGGGACGACGCGCGACGACTGGCGCGCATTGCTCGAAGGCGTGAAGGCCGCCGCGCGCGAGATGGGCGTGCGCTGAGGGCGTCAGGCAGCCGTCCCGCGCAGGAGCGTGCGGACTTCGGCGTGGAGATCGCGGGCGAGCGTCTTGCGGTCGCCGGTGCGGCGCGATGAGGGGCCAAAGTGGATGTCGAGCGTGACGCCGGATTTCCCGAGGAGGTTGAGGAGGTGAGGGGCGAGCGTCATGTCGCGCCAATAGGCGACTTCGTCCGCGACGGAGCCGCCTTCGAACGAATAGCGGAGCGCGCAAGCGGTGACGGGACAGGCGAGTTCGACGACGGGCTCGAAAAGCGAACTGCGGAACGGGAGCACGTCGCTGCCATCGGTGCTGGTCCCCTCGGGGAAAAGGGTCAGCGGCACCCCGGCGTCGAGGCGCTCGCGCATTTCAGGCGCCACTTCGGCGACGGCGCCGCGCCGCTCGCGATCCACGAATACCGTACCGCCGAGCCGCGCGTAGAGGCCGAACAACGGCCACTTCGCCACTTCCTTTTTCGAGACGAATGCGCAGGTCGCGGCCATGCTCAGCGCAATGATGTCCACGTAGCTCACGTGGTTTGCGACGATGAGCCCGCCGCTTGGGATTTCGCCGTGGACGTTGACGTGAATTCCCATCCATTTCACATGCCGCCGCGACGAGCGAGAGAGCCATCGGACGCGGTCGCGGATGCTCCTGCTCGCGCCGCTGAGAAGGAAGTCCCCGAGGCATCCTGCCGCGAGCGGCGCGACCAGCAATGAACGGACTGCGGTGCGGGCAGCACCTGCCAATGTTCCCATTTACGAGAGGAACCGCGCGGATGTCGCCGCTGGCAGTGCGGTGAGATCGATCAGCGTCAGAAAATCGATGGTCCCGAATTCGCGGTCGAGCGCGGGTTTGCCGCAGATTTTCGAACCGACGCTGAGGTAGGTGCGCAAGAGTCGCGGCGGGCGGGGGCAGACGGCGAGCGGTTCCGCATCCGGCAGCGCGAAGGCAGGGAGCGGCGAGGTGCGGAATGGCTCCGGGGCGAGGTATTCCGGCGCGAGCCGGGCATACATGGCGTGGCCGAGCGCGGGATCCTGCGAGGTGAGCGAACTGCACCCGAGGAGGTAGCGGGCCTTGCGCTCGCGGGTGTAGGCGGCGATGCCGCGCCAGAGAAGGTCGAGGACATTGCCCTTGCGGTGATCCTGGTGGACGCAGGCGCGGCCGAGTTCGACGATCTCACTGCGGAAAGGGGCGAACGGAGTGAAGTCGAATTCCTGCTCGCTGTAGTAGCCGTTGGCCGCCGCGGCCATCTCTCCGGTCTGAAGACGGTAGGTGCCGACGATTTTTCCCGTGGCGATGTGCTCGATGACCAGATGATCGCATGTGGCGTCGAAGCGATCGGAGTCGAGTTGCGTGCGCCAGCTCTCGCTCAGGCCTTCCTGCAGTTCGACGTTGAACACGTCAAAACGAAGCCGCTGGGCGGCCTGGATGTCAGCTTCCGAAGTGGCGAGCCGGGTCCGATAGGTGATGCGTGCGCCCGGTGCGACCCCTCCGGACATGGACGTGATGCTCGGAGCCGGATCGACAGGCGGACGGGTGTCGTCAGGCAGATTGTGGGCACTTGAGTTCATTCGAGTCAGGCTCACGGAGACTACCAGTTTTGAAAGTGGATGAAAGTCAAGAATAGGTGACTTTTCATATCGCGTTGGCGCATTGGCCGCCCAAATTTGAGCCGGATCGACGAGGCCCGCCGAGGGGTCGTCTCCGGTCAGCGGCTGCCCTGCATCATCGACCCGAAGGCTCCCTGGCCTTCCCAGCTTTCCGGCTTGGCCCACGGGATGCTGGAGACGCGATCTTCCTGTGAGCGCTCCGTGCTCGCGCAGCCGGCGATGCTGGCTGCGATGATGGCGAGAAGGATGCGAAACATATGCCCGACAGTTGCGGCTTACAGCTCCGGGAGCGAAGGGACGACCGGCAGGGCCGGGCCGACGGGGGCTTTTTCATCGGCAGGTTCCTCGCGGACTTTATCCTCGCCGGTGAAAATGACCTCGTCGCCGGGCTCGACGTAAGTCCCGCGGGTGAAGCTCGACGCGATGATGTCCGCGACGGATTGGGAGTTTTCCACATTGATGATCTTCACCTTGCCGATGGCCTGCCCGCCACGGGCGACGATCATGATTTTGTTCGCTGCGGCACCATGGCGGTCGCCGATGCTCAGCACGCAGAAGCCCCAGCCGGCATTGACTGCCAGCACGCTTCCGCGGATGCCCTTTTGCATGATGTTTTTCTGGTAGCGATCCACGACCTTTTTCTGGCTAGCGATTTTTTCCTCCGTCTCCTTCTTCTGGGCAATGAGGCCCTCGTTTACCGTGGTGAGTTCGGCGACTTTCGTCTCAGCGGCGGTTACCTTGGCCTCGAGCACCTTGTTGGCTGCCTGCATATCCGTGATCTCTTTGGTAATCTGCTCGGGCGTTTTGTCGCCAAACGCAACTTTCAGCTCGTCGTAGTTCTTCTTGAGGGTGGCGAGTTCCTCTTCCGCCTTCGTTTGCGCCGCCATCGCCGCCACGAGGTCGGTCTTCGCCTTGTCGAGTTCCGTCTTGGTCTGCGTCAGCTCGATCTGCGTCTTGGAAAGTTCCCCCTTCGTGGTCTCCAATTCCTCCTCGGTGGTTTTCAGCTTTGCCTCGGTCTTCTTCAGCGTGTCCCGGGTGTCGAGGAGATCCTTGTGATCCCGTTCCGCGGCGACTTGGAGTTTGCCGACCAGCTCCTTGCTCTGGAATCCGAAGAAAGTCGCGGCCAACGCTACGAGAAGGGTCAAAACGGAAAAAACTTTCGCCATAAGGTTAGGTCAGGTGGTGGGTGGTCTGGGAGATGTGACAAGCGGGACACTTTGGTGCAATGCCAAAACGTCATCGGAGCGCGCTTTTAAGCGGCTGCGAAATTTCTTTGCAAGGGCATTCCTCAAAGATTCCTACGTTTTCATTTTGTCAGGGCGGCGTTCGGCGTGCTTTCCTCCGCGCTCCGTCAGGGGCCATGGATTGAAGGCTGGCAAACCCCGCCAGAGCCGGAAGGCAGCAACGGTAGCCTGCCCTTCCTTGTCGTGGTTCCCTGACGGAACTTTTTTCCAGGTTCACGGATAAAATGCGGTGCGGTTTCGGCTTCCCCTCGCGACGGGATTTCGCGCAGTTTCCCCGCCCATGCTTCGTCGCGGCTCCCTGATATACGCCCTGCTGGTCTTCCTGGCCGGTGCATCGCTCATCCGCGAGGCGGCGTTCGGCAGGCTCGCGCGTCTCGACGAAGGCTGGTGGGCGCTCGTCGCAAAACTCGGCACGCCCGCGACCACGGCTTCGAAGTTCACGCTCGTGGAGATCACTGGCGACAGCCTTTCCAAGCACCCGTGGCCATGGGGGCCGGATGATTTTGCGCTCTTCTTCCACGCCGTGCTGCCCTTTCAGCCCGCGGTCCTCGCCGTGGAGCCGCCGGTCCATTTCGAGCACGACGCAGCCGCGGAGAAGGATCCGGTCTTTGAAAAAATGCTGCACGACCACGTGCTGAAAAGCCCCAAACTCGTGCTCGGCGGCAGGCTCGGATTTGCGCCGGATGCCGAGGCCGTGCCGGACATCCAGCCCATGCCGGTGCTGCACAAAGTGCATGGCGACCTCACCCTGGTGCCGGAATTCACCGCCGTGGAATCGTGGGCCGACGAAACCCTGCGCTTCACCACGCAGCCCGGCTGGACGAATGTCCCCGGGCGCGCCGGCCCGCGCGGCTTCTGCCCGCTCGTCCTGCGCTACCGCGGCCAGCCGGTGCCGACCATGGTCCTGCAGCTCGTGATGCACATGGAAAAAGTCACGCTCGACGAGGTCGAGGTCATCCTCGGCTCGCATGTGGCGATCGGGAAATTCCGTTCCGTGCCGATCGATGACTCGGGCCGGATGCTCCTGAATGTCGGCGCGGATTTCATCCGGGTCTCGTACGACGATCTGCTCCTGAGCCGGGAGCAACTCGACCGCAAGGAAGCACCGGTCCGCCCCGCGGAGCTTTTTGCCGGCCGCGCCGTCATGCTCGCCCGCACCGACCCCGGGTCGCGCACCCTTGCCATGCCCGGCGGCCGGATGGTTTCGCCGGGCGAATTCATCGGCGCTGCATTTGCGAGCGTCGAGGCCGGCACCTTCCCGCGGCGAATCGGCGAATGGTTCGATTGGACGCTCGTCGGCATCGCGGCCTTCCTTGCGCTGTGGATTCGCAAATGGAAGCCGGTCCTCTGCGTCGTCATCACCCTCGGCCTCCTCATCGCCTGCGCCGTCAGCGCGTGGTGGATGTTCCGCACCCGCCAGATCCTCCTCCCTGCGGTGCTTCCCGTCGGACTCTCCACGTGGGTCCTTCTGCTGCGCCTCGTCGCGCGGAGGATCGAGAAAATCATCGCGTTCTAGCGGTCGCAGCCGCACGTTGCCGCCGCAAGAAAACCGAGCATGCCGCCAATCACCTTCACCAACCTCACGGGCGCTCTCGAAATCGGCGCAAACAGCTACCTCATCGAGACCGGCGGGCGGCGCGTCCTGCTCGACGCCGGATATCACCCGAAACGGTCCGGCACGGACGGCCTGCCCCGCCTCGATCTGGTGAAGGATGATTCCATCGACGCCATGGTGCTCTCGCACGCGCACCACGACCACATCGGCTCGCTGCCGGTGGTCATGCGGCGGCATCCGCGTGCTCCCGTCTTCATGACCGAGCCCACGCGGCTGCTCGGCGACATCATGATGCATAATTCCGTGAACGTGATGCTCGCGGAGCAAAATGCCGGATCGGCAGTGCCGCCGCTTTTTTCCCACCGCGAAGTGGAAATCTGCGCGCGCCGCTGGATGGCGCGCCCGCTCGAGCAAAAATTCGACCTGCATGGCGAGCGCGTCGGCCCGGCTGAGGCGGCGGATGTCACCATCGAGCTTTTCGACGCCGGCCACATCCTCGGCTCCGCGGGAACGCTCATCCGCTCCGGCGGGCGAACGATTTTTTACGCGGGCGACGTGCAGTTCGACGACCAGAACATCTCGCCCGGCGCGACCTTTCCCAGCTTCGCCGACGAGCCGTGCGACGTGATGATCATGGAAAGCACGTACGGCGAGCGGCCCACGCCGGAGGGCTTCACGCGCGCGAGCGAGACCGAGCGGCTTGCCAAGGCGATCGAGGACGTGTTTGCGCGCGGTGGCTGCGTGCTCATGCCGCTTTTCGCGCTCGGCAAGACGCAGGAATTCCTTTCTCTCCTCCACGACCTCCGCGTGCGCGGGCGCCTGCGGCGCGACTGCCCCATCTACATCGGCGGCCTCGGTGCGAAACTCACCGAAGTTTACGACAAGCTCGCCCGCAAGACGCCGCGCCTGAACCCGAAACTGGACCTGCTCAATGACGTCCAGCCTTTCGTCGTCAGCGGCCAGAATTTTGCCGATCTCCGCATGAAGCCCGCGCGCGTTTTCGCGCTCAGCAGCGGCATGATGGTGGAAAAGACGCTCTCGAATGTCTTCGCGCGCCAGTTCCTCAGCCACCCGGAAAATGCGATCTTCTTCGTCGGCTACGCCGATCCGGAATCACCCGGCGGCAGGCTCCGGGCGGCCGGCACCGGCGGCGAAATTTCGCTCGCCCCGGACCATCCGGTGGAAAAGGTGCGCTGCCAGATCGAGGCGTTCAACTTCAGCGCCCACGCGACGCGTGAATCCATCCGCGACTACGTGAAGCGCGCGAACCCGCGCAAGCTCATCTACGTCCACGGCGACCCCGCCGCCTCCGAATGGCTCGCCAACGCCGCGCGCGAGGACCTGCCGGACACCGAGGTGCTGACTCCCGCGCCGGGCGTCCCCATCCGGCTCTAGCCGCCTTACTGCTCCTTCGGGGCGTCCGCGTGGTCGTCTTCGTGCCGCTGTTCCGACATCCGCATCGCGACAAAATAGAGCACGCAGACCACCACGATCGCGACGATGATCCACAGGGCCTCGTGTTTCACCGCGCGGATCAGCCCGCCCAGATCCACGCCAATCCCCGTCTGCAGTGCGCCGATCTCCCTTGCGTCGAGCTTCGCCCCCACGCGTGCGCCGAGCCACGCGAGCACCCAGCACCAGATTGCCGCGCCGATGATCGTCAGCGCGCTGAACCGCATGAAGTTCATCTTGATGATTCCCGCCGGGATGGAAATGAGATGCCGGAGGACCGGCAGCAGTCGCGCGAAGAAAATCCCGCCCGACTCGTAGCGGTGCATGTAGCGCTCGGCGCGGGCGACCTTTTTCGGCGGCATCAGGAAGTACGTGCCATAGCGTGCGATGAACGGCCGTCCGACCTTCCGTGCGATGTAATACGTGATCGCGGAGCCCACCCATGACCCGAAAGTCCCGGCAATCACGACGCCCGTCAGCGTCATGTTCCCGCCCGGCAGGGTGGCGAGGATGGCCGCTGGAGGGATGACAACTTCGCTCGGCACGGGAAAAATGGAACTCTCCATCGCCATCAGGATGATAACACCGACGTATCCCCAGTCGTGGACCCAGCGGAACCAGATTTCGATCAAGTCTTGCAACATTGCCTGCTGGTCTAGCAGTCAGCACGATCCCGGCAAGCAGCATCGCTCGGTAGCCGCCGGCGGAAGGAGGCGGGTTGAGATTCCAATTCGAAGGCCCCGCCTCCTCCCGGCGGCCGCTTGGCGGTCGCAGCCTCCGCTTGCACTCCCCGCGCGCCCACTCCATATCGCCTCCTCCCATGAAAGCACCGCGTTTCCTCCTCGCATCGCTCCTCCTCGCCGCTGTCGCGCACGCCGCGGAGCAGCGCCCGAACATCATCTTCATCCTCGCCGACGATCTGGGCTACGGCGATGTCGGTGCATTCGGGCAGAAAAAGATCCGCACGCCGAACATCGATCGCATCGCCGCCGAGGGCATGAAGCTCACGCAGCACTACTCGGGCAACAACGTCTGCGCGCCGTCGCGCTGCGTGCTGCATGACCGGCAAGCACCCCGGCCACGCATTCATCCGCGACAACGGGAACGCAAAGGCGCTCGACCCGAAGTGGGAGGAAGGACAGACGCCCGTGCCCGCGGGCGAACTGACCTTCCCGCTCACGCTGCAAAAGCTCGGCTACACGAGCGGCGGTTTTGGAAAATGGGGCCTCGGTCCGGTGGGCTCGACGGGCGATCCGCTGAAGCAGGGCTTCGACCGTTTCTTCGGCTACAACTGCCAGGGCGTCGCGCACAATTACTACCCGACGCACCTCTGGGACAACGACAAGAAGCGCGCCCTGGACAACCCGGCATTCTCCGCGCACCAGAAACTCGCCGAGGGCGCCGATCTCGAATTCCTCGGAGACCTACGCGCAAGTTTTCCGGCAAGGACTACGCGCCCGACCTGATCAGCGCCGAGGCGCTGGAGTTCGTCCAGGACAACAAGGACCGCCCGTTTTTCCTCTACTACCCCACGACCGTGCCGCACCTCGCGCTGCAGGTGCCGGAGGATTCGCTCACGGAGTATGCGGGAAAATTTCCCGAGGAGCCCTATCCCGGCGGCAATGGCTACCTGCCGCATCGTGCCCCGCGCGCTGCGTACGCCGCGATGGTCACGCGCATGGATCGCGAGATTGGCCGGTCTGGCCGATCTCGTGAAGGAACTCGGCCTCGATGAGCGCACCATCTTCGTCTTCACCAGCGACAACGGCCCGCTCTACGGCAAGCTCGGCGGGACCGACACGGATTTCTTCGAGAGCGCCGGGCCGCTGAACGGGCGCAAGGGCTCGATGTTCGAGGGCGGCATTCGCGTGCCGACCATCGTGCGCTGGAAGGGCCGCATCGCCGCTGGCACCGTGAGCGATCGCGTGAGCGGGTTCGAGGACTGGATGCCGACGCTCCTCGAGCTCATCGGCGAAAAGGCCGCCACTCCTGCGGGCATCGACGGCATCAGCATGGCGCCCACGCTCCTCGGCAAGCCGCAGGAGCCGCGGCCTTTCCTCTACCGCGAATCGCCCGGCTACGGCGGGCAGGCGTGCATCCGCGTCGGCGACTGGAAGCTCATCCTCGAGAAACTCCACGGCGGCCCGAAGGCGAAGCTGAAGCCGCGCGACCCGCAGCTCTTCGACCTCGCGAAGGACATCGGCGAGAGCAACGACGTCGCCGACAATCATCCCGACGTGGTCGCAAAGCTCAGCGCCCTGATGAAGGAGCAGCACACAAAGTCGGACCTCTTCCCCATCCGCGCGCTCGACGCGCAGTGACCGCGGGGCGCCAGGGTAGGGCGCTTTCGCCGAAAGCGCCCACGCATCCTACCCCGCGCCTGCCGTTTCTCGAAGCCCCTCCGCAAAAGTTGGGGCGCGCTCGGCGAGCGCGCCCTACCCTTGCGCCTGCGCCGCGGCTCGCCTAGCTTCGCCGCCCTTTTCCTATGTCCGACGAACGCAAGACCATCGAGCAACGCCACCAGATGACCGACCTTGAGCGGCTGCGCCACAGCGCGGCGCATGTGCTCGCCACGGCCATCCTCCGCATCTGGCCGGAGGCGCAGTTTGCCGCGGGGCCGCCGGTGGAGAATGGCTTTTACTACGACGTGGATTTGAAGCACCGCATCTCGCCGGAGGACTTCGCGCGCATCGAGGAGGAGATGAAAAAGGAGATCAAGGCGAACAACGTCTTCGAGCGCACGGTTGTGTCGCGCGACGAGGCGGTGAAGCTCGCGGAAAGCGGACGCCTCGGCGGGCTCGGCGAGCGGCCGGGCAATCCGAGCAAATTCAAAATCGGCAACCTCGCGGACATCCCCGAGGGCGAGGAAATCTCGCTCTTCCGCAACGGCGACTTCCTCGACCTGTGCGCCGGGCCGCACGTCATGCGCACGGGGAACATCGGCGCGTTCCGGCTCACGCACGTCGCGAGCGCCTACTACAAGGGCGACGAGAAAAACCCGCAGCTCCAGCGCATCTACGGCACGGCGTTCAAGAACAAGACGCAGATGGACGAGTATTTCACGATGCTCGAGGAGGCGAAGAAGCGCGACCATCGCAAGCTCGGCAAGGAGCTGGAGCTTTTCACGTTCGACGACGACGTGGGCCCCGGCCTGCCGCTGTGGCTGCCGCGCGGCACGGTGCTGCTGGAGGAGCTCGAAAAGCTCGCGAAGGAAACCGAGTTCGCCGCCGGCTACGACCGCGTGCGCACGCCGCACCTCGCGCGGGAGAACCTGTATCTCACGAGCGGGCATCTGCCGTATTACGCGGAGAGCATGTTCCCGCCGATGATTTTGGAAAACGAGCGCGCGGGAACCACAGGCGCGCCAATGGCGAAGGGCAGTGCCTCGGGTAGGGTGGGCGTCCCGCCTGCCGTGCCGGGCGTCCCGCCTGGCACATCCGAACGCACGACAGGCGTTCGTTACGAAAAGGAACACCGCCGCCTCCCGCACTTCGAAAAACCGTGGGCGATCTATTTCGTCACCGTCTCCACGCGAGACCACCGCGTCCTCTCGCCGGATGCGCGCACCATCGTCCTGAATGCTCTCCGCCATTTCCACGGGGTCCGCTACGAACTGTTCGCCGCCGTGGTCATGCCCGATCACGTCCATTTTTTGCTTCAGCCGTGGGTAAAGGAGAAGAATGCGAAAGACGAAAGCGTGTTCTGGCCGCTCGGCGATTTGATGCACTCGATCAAGAGTTTCACCGCGAAGGAAATCAACAAGGCGGAGGGGACGACGGGCGAGGTGTGGGAGCAGGAGCGATACGATCGCTATGTGCGCGGGGATTCGGATTTGGAGGAGAAGTTTCTCTACATCTGCAACAATCCGCGCGGGGAGAATCTCGTTGGGCCGGAGGAGAACTATCCATGGGTTTGGACGCCGGATGTGCAGGCGGGAGCCAGTCCCACGTCCGATGTGCCAGGCGGGACGCCCGGCACGGCAGGCGGGACGCCCACCCTACCCGAGGCACGCAAACCCGCGGACGACGCGCCTTCTTTTACCACGGCGACTGGAGACCGCTACTACCTCAAGGCCATGAACTGCCCGCACCATCACAAGCTCTTCGGAGCGGTGCCGCGCAGTTACCGCGACCTTCCGCTGCGGCTCGCCGAATACGGCACCTGCTACCGCTACGAGCAGAGCGGCGAACTTTTCGGCCTCATGCGCGTGCGCTCCATGCAGATGAACGACGCGCACATTTACCTCACCGAGGAACAGTTCGAGTCCGAGTTCAATGCCGTGAACGAGATGTATCTCAAGTATTTCAAAATCTTCGGCATCGAGAAATACCTCATGCGCTTCTCCACGCACGACCCGGCGAAGCTCGGCCAGAAGTTCGTGGACAACTCCGCGCTGTGGCTGAAGACCGAGGACATGGTCCGCGGCGTCCTCCAGCGCAGCGGCATCAACTACATCGAGGTGCCGAACGAGGCCGCGTTCTACGGCCCGAAGATTGACGTGCAGGTGTGGAGCGCCATCGGCCGCGAATTCACCATCGCCACGAACCAGGTGGACTTCGCCGTGCCCGCGAAATTCGGCCTCACCTACCGCGACCGCGACAACACGGACAAGACGCCGCTCTGCATCCACCGCGCGCCGCTCGGCACGCACGAGCGGTTCATCGGCTTCCTCATCGAGCACTACGCCGGCAATTTCCCGCTCTGGCTCGCGCCCGAGCAGGTGCGCGTGCTCACGCTCGGGGACGATGAGCCGCTGCTCGCCTACGCGAAGGGCATCGTCGCCGAGCTGCGCGCCGCGGGAGTGCGCGCGACGCTCGACGCGCTGAACGAACCCATCAAAGCCAAGATCGCAAATGCCGAGACGATGAAAGTCCACCACATGCTCGTCATCGGCGGACGCGATCTGGAAGCGGGAAATGTGAGCGTTCGCATCCACGGCAAAGGCCCGCAAGGCGCGAAGAAACGCGACGAGGCGGTGGCGGACATCCTTGCGGCGATCAGAGAGCGGCGTGCGTGAGCAAACACGACAAATTGCTGGAGCGGTTGCGTGACCCGCAGCGGGATGCCGCGTGGGACTTCGCTGAGATGTGTCAGTTGCTCCAGAGGCTCGGCTTTGAAATGCGCATCGCGGGAAGCCATCATTTTTTCCGGAAGCCCGGCATGGCCGAAGCGATCAACTTGCAACCGCAGGGCGGGAAAGCTAAAGCTTATCAAGTCCGGCAGGCCCGCAAAGCGCTTCAAAACAACCAGCTACTATGAACAACAAATTCGAGGTCGTCGTTTATTGGAGCGAGCAGGATGGCCACTTCCTTGCTGAAGTGCCTGAGCTTCCGAGCATCGTCACTGATGGAGCGACACGGGTTGAAGCTTTGCGCAATGCCGAGGAGATGATTGACGCGTATCTCACTGCCGCGCGCGAAGCATCATGGCCGATCCCCGAGCCAAAAGGCAGGCTCGCGTTTGCGTGAGTAGGGTCCGGGAAGAACTCGAATTGCAATCGGGCAAGCCAGTTGAAATTCAGGCCATGACAATGAGCGCCGACGAGTTCACAGCGATTTGGGGCGCTTACCCAAACTACGACGACATCGCGCGCTTCGAATATGGCCGCCGCATGTGGGCGCGACCGGCGATGCGTGCGCGGCTGCTGGCGCACTGGCTCGATCCGCGCCACCCTTATCGCGATCGGTTCACCGAGCGGCGTCCGGTGATCGAATATGTGCGCGGCTCGGCGGAAAATGCATCGGCGCTCCAGCGGCGGCTGCTCGCAGATGGAACAAGCTTGCGCTGCGTTGCGCGGAAGATCCCGCCGGTGTTTGGCGATTTTTTTGACGAATCCCGGCGATGAAAGGTGCGCTCCGATTTCTCTGCGCGATCCTTTTCACGCTCGCCCACACACGGGCCGCGGAGCCCCCGGTCGGCACCTACCACTGGCCGAATGGGACGAAGGGAGTGGACGCGTTTGCCGAATGGCTCGGGCGCGATGTGGTGTGGGGGCTGGACTTCGTCGGCGGTGAGTCGTGGTCGAATGTCGGCTGGCCGGTGTTTTGGCTGGAGCATTGGTCGAAGTGGGTGAAGGCGAAGGCAGGCCGCAGGCTTGTGCTTTCCATCCCGATCCTCGCAGGTCCCGTGGATGGCAGCGGGCCGAAGCAGGGTGATGTCGGCGTGAATGTGCCCGTGTCGCTGGAGAAGGGCGCGACGGGGGACTACAACATTCACTTCCAGCAGCTCGCGGAGAACCTCGTGAAGCATGGGCTCGCGGAAACGATCCTGCGTCCTGCGTGGGAATTCAACGGCGACTGGTACGCGTGGCGGGCGAAGGGAAAGACGGCGGCGTTTGCGGAATACTGGCGGCAGATCGTGAAGACGATGCGCGCGGTGCCCGGCGCGGAGTCGCTGAAGTTTTGCTGGAACCCGACGCTCGGCGATCAGCAGTTCCCCGCCGACGAGGCGTGGCCGGGCGACGCGTTCGTGGATTTCGTTGGCGTGGATGTGTACGACGAGACATGGCACGAGGGCACCTATCCGTGGCCTGCCGACGCGAGCGCGGACGAGATTGCCCGGCGTCAGAAAAAGGCGTGGGCCGAGTGGATCATGGCGAGCCCGCGCGGGCTGGCGTTCTGGGCGAAGTTTGCGAAGGACCACGGCAAGCCGCTCGCAATTCCCGAATGGGGCCTCGTGTGGGCGGGGCACAAGCATGGCGGATTGGACAACCCGCATTTCATCGAGCAGATGCACGCCTTCATCACCGACCCGAAGAACAACGTCGCCTTTCACTGCTATTTCGACATCAACGAAAGCGACCACGGCCACCAGCTTTCGCCCGGCGTGAGCGGGACGGGGAAAAAGGAAGGCACCGAGTTTCCGCGATCCGCCGCGCGGTTCCGCGCGCTGTTCGGCGTGGGAAAGTAGGCGCCGGTATTTCAATGAATCAACCACTCGGCGTCTGAGACGAGGCAGACGCCGCCGCGGCGTTTGAGAATGGGGCGGACTGCTTCGACGAGCGGGGCGACGTCTTCCGGCGGGACGGCGGTGAGGATGCACGCGTTTCCGCTGCCGCCGCCGGGCTCATCGTTGCGGCGCTCGCCGCGTTCGCCTCCGCCGGTGACGGCGCTGAAGACGGAATAGCCGCTGACCCCCTGCGCGCGCAGTATGGCGAGGAGCGCGGGGACTTCCGGGGTGTCGATGATGATTTCGATTCGCTTGACGGGTTTCATGGGTCAGTTCCAGAGGCGGTTGATGACGCTGAGGTAGAGCGGCAGGCCGATGATGATGTTGAATGGGAAGGTGATGGCGAGCGACATGGTGACGTAAAGGCCGGGGTTTGCCTCCGGAAGCGCGAGGCGCATCGCAGCGGGCACAGCGATGTAGCTGGCGCTGGCGCACAGTGCGGTGAAGAGCAGCGCATCGCCCCGCGAGAGCCCGAGGAAGTGCGCGATGGCAATGGCGGCCCCGGCATTCACGAGCGGGACCAGCGTGGCAAATGCAATGGGAAAGACGCCGAGATGCCGGATGCCGCCGAGCCGCCGCGCGCTGACGACGCCCATGTCGAGGAGGAAGAGGCACAGCATTCCGCGGAAGATGTCGTTGGTAAAAGGACCGAGCGCCTTTTCCCCGCTGTCCCCGGTGAGCAGGCCGATGACGAGCGCGCCGCAGAGCACGAGCACGGAGCCATTCGCGAACGAATCGCGCAGCAGGTGCGGCCATGAAAATGCCGTGCCATTTGCCTTCCCGAGCCAGCGCGCGAGGGTGATGCCGACGATGATCGCGGGTGATTCCATCAGCGCCATCGCAGCGACCATGTGCCCGCCGGACGTGATGCCGAGCTGCCCGAGGAATGAGCTCGCTGCGATAAAGGTGACCGCGGAGACGGAGCCGTAAGTCGCGGCCACAGCGGCGGCGTTGTTCACGTCGAGCTTCCGCCGGAGGACGAAAAACGTCCACGCCGGCACGGCCACGGCCATGAACACCGCCGCGGCGAGCGTCCAGCTCACCTGCGCCGTGAGTCCGCTCTTGTGAAGCTCGACGCCGCCCTTGAACCCGATGGAAAGCAGCAGGTAGAGCGAGAAGAACTTCGGCAGCGGCTGCGGAATCTCCAGATCGGAGCCGACCAGGCAGGCCAGCATGCCGAGAAAGAAAAACAGGACCGGCGGATTGAGGAGATTCGAGAGGATGAGTGCGGCGTCCATGCGGAATGTGGAAAGGCGTTGCGGCTAGCGGACGGTCTCCGGACTGCCTTGAGCGATCACGCAGCGGGTCCCAGTGATGGCGAATCCGCCGTTCCTTGTGTTTTTCATGTCGATGTGGGATATGCTGTGCTTGTCATGCGTTGAAAAGCATGAAAACAACTGCATGTAAATAAGTGCATCTATGCCGTCAAAGAAAAAAACTCCCGAACCTGCAGCCGGGTCATCCTGGACCTTTCTCACGAACCATTCGCACGTCCTGCTCTGCCTCGCCTCCGACGATTCCCTGCGCGTGCGCGACCTCGCGCTGAAGGTGGGCATCACCGAGCGCGCTGTGCTGAAAATCCTCGCCGACCTCGAGGAGGGCGGCGTGATCGAACGCGAGCGCGACGGGCGGCGCAACCGCTACAGTGTGCGCCTCGACGCCGCGCTGAGGCATGATCTGGAGGCGCACCGGACGGTGGGTGACCTCATCACCGCGGTGCACGGCGGCAGCCGGCGGCGCTGAAGGTACAGCGAAAGCGTTCCCCCAGGCTGCTACTTCCCGGCCTTCTTCGGCTCGGGTTTGGCCGTGTAGATGCGCACGTTCCGGAAGCTGGCGCTCTCGCCGGCGACGGTGAAGCCGGGGTTCACCTTTTCCTTCGCGGCAAAAGTCGGGTCGTTTCCGTCGCCGATGAGATTGCCGTCGAGCGTGCCGACCATATTGTCGCCGACCATTTCGAGGACGACGCTGTGCCACGTGCCCGGTTCGAGTTTGACGGGCTTGGTGAGGAAGACGCTGGCCTTGTCGGGGCCGTCATGATCCTGGTCGTCGCGCTGCACGGCGAAGCGGGCCGGTGCGACGATGACGCGGGCCAGGTGATCCTTCGGCCCGTTGATGGAGAGGGAGGTCGTTTTCGCGCCGTCGAGTTTCACGTCGTAGGCGATGACGATGTTCTGCAGCCTGAACGGCAGGCGGATGACTGCGCCGTGCTTGTCCGCGGGGATTTCGCTGCCGCGGAGTGTGCCGTCCACGATTTCCCATCTGCCTTTGGCGGCCTTCCACTGCGGGCCGGGCGCGGTGCCGCTGAAAGCGTCGGCGAACTCGAGTTTCTCAATCTGTGCGATGCGCGTTTGCGGCAGCCCGGGGTCGGCGGCGAAAGCGGCGGAAGTGATGGCGGCGACGAGGAGTGCGAGGGAGGTTTTCATGCGGGAGGGAAACAGCGCGGTTTGGGGAAATGAGGACGCGGCTACTTTTTCGGGTGCTGATGCAGGCCGAAGACGGCGCCCTGCGGATCTTTGAGCACGGCGATGCGGCCGGCTTCGCCGATATCGGTCGGCAGGAGGCAGACGGTGGCGCCGAGGCTGGTGGCTTTTGCGAGGGACTCATCCACGCTCGTCACGGTGACGTAGTGGAGCCAGTGCGGCGGGATGCCGGGCATGGGCGGTGCCATCACTCCGCCGAAGCCGCTGTCGCCGAGCTTGAGCACCGTGTAGGATTGGCCGGGCACAGACTCGAAGGGCTCGCCGGTCCAGCCGAACAGGCCGCCGTAGAACTTCAGGGCCGCAGCCGGGTCGGGTGTGATGAGTTCATTCCACTCGATTGCGTTTGGGGTGGACCGGCAGGTGCCGGTTTCGGCGTCGGTATTCGGGGTGCTCATGCGCGGGATTTTTCCGAGCCGCGTGGAAAACGCCAGTGCGGATTCGCGACGGTCCGTCTCCGGGCGGGCTACGCGCCCTTGTTGCGGAAGTAGCGCAGGGTGAGCTGGCGGCCTTCCGGGGCGAGGAAAGAGTATTGCCTCCGCAGGTCCGGCACCGTGGAAAACATCCACGGGAAGATGGGCGTCGAGCCGTTTTTCGTGAAGACGATCTCGTCGGCGATGAAGACCGCGGAGTGGACGATCTCGCCGTCGGGTTTTTCGAGGATGACAACGTCGCCGTAGCTCGGGTCGCCGGATATCGGGAAGTAGCTTGTCGCGAGTTCCACGGCGAACGCCGCCGGGTTCATCGGCTTCGTGTCGGAGGGGTCGCTGAAGAAATTCTGCGAGGTCCAGTGGCAGTCGCGCACGGGCGCGGTGGTGCCGGGCTGGGCGCTCTGGACGTCGGGATAGAAGTAGAGCTGCGATGCGGGCAGCGGCGGGAGCAGCGCCATGATGCTCATGAACGTGCTGCCGGGAACATGTTCGATGCCTTCGAGGACGGTCCGGATGCTCGGCGCCCAGCGGCCCCGGGCCCAGTACGCGGCCAGCGTTTTCGGGTCCGACTGGTCCGTCACGCGGAGGCGGATGAGCATCGTCTTCTGGCGGGTGAGCGCCTTTGCAAAGCGCATCTTTTCCTCGTAGCCGGGGATGTGCGAAAGCAGCGCCGGGAGGCCGCCGAGGACGAGGTAATCGCCGTGCTCGCAGCAGAATTTGCGGAAGAGCGCGAGGGTGTCCGGTGAGACACCGCTGTCGCCGAAGCGATCGTGGAGCGTGTCCTTGTGGATGAAGAAGAAGGCCGGGCGGTTCTCCGGGAATTGGGCGAGGCCCCGGTAGATCACTTCCCGCGCCTTCTCGGGCAACGCCGCGACCATCGCGGGGGTTGGAGTCAGCTCGATGTCCATGATGCCGACGTGCGCGACTGCGGGGTCGAGGAACGCCTCACGCTGGTCCGTGGGGAGGCCGGCGGATTCCAGCAGGTTGGTGAGCTCGGTGCGGGTGGAATTTTTGAACACCCAGTGCGTGCCGGCGGCTTCGATGGTGCGGACGGGGAGCAGTTCGTCCGGTGCGGCGATGTGGAATGGGACGGTGTAAAGCTCGCCCCATGGGCCAGGCCTTACGGCGGTGCCGAGTTCGGACGCGATCGCAGCGGTGCTCGTCCTGCCCGGGATGAAGCGGGTGGCGAGCGCGCCGATCGCGATTCCCGCGGCGACGAGCATCATTTTCCGCAGCACGCGCCGGCCCGGGCTGCGCGCGGGCGGCGCGGTGCCGCGCTTGGTCAGGGGTGTCGGAGGTGCGGGTGCGCTCGTCATTGGGTTTTGCGGGTGCGCTCCATCGTCGCGCCATCCAAGCAACGCAAATGCTCTGTGATGAAAATGTGTTTAACGCGCATCGCCGAAGCGAGGGGACGCGAATGCGGAATGGTCCGCCGCCTGCGCGAAACCGCAAAATGTTGCCGCGTGTCCGCGTCCGTGATGTTTTCCATGGCCCATGAGCGCCCCCGTGCAATTCATCCACTCCACTCCCGGCAATGCGAAGACCTTCTCCGCCGTCGGCGACCGATACGTCATCCTCGCCACCGGCGAACAGACCGGCGGCGACTACTGCCTCGCCGATGCCACGGTGCCGCCCGGTGGCGGACCTCCTCCGCATTACCACACGCGCGAGGAGGAGTCCTTCTACGTCACCGAGGGCGAAATCACGTTCACCGTGGACGGGCGCGCGGTGATCGGGACGCCGGGCACGTTCGTCCAGATCCCACGGGGCACGCCGCACGCGTTCAGGAACCACACGGCGAAGCCCGCGCGCATGCTCATCATGTGCATGCCAGCGGGGTTCGAGAAGTTCATGGCCGAGTTTGCAACCGAGCTGCCCTCATCGGACGCGCCGCCGATTCCGCCTCAGCCCGGCGAAATCGAGAAGCTGCTCTCCGTGGCCCCGCGCTATGGCATCGTGATGCTCCCGCCCGCGCACTGAGCGCCGCTTTCTATGAACCGCATCCTCGTCCTCTACGATTCCAAGTCCGGCAATGTCGCAAAGATGGCGGCCCTCGTCGCCGAGGGCGCGCAGCGCATCGCGGACACCGAGGTGCGCCTGCGACCCGTGGACGAGGCGAAGGCGGACGACGTGATCTGGTGCGACGGCCTCGCGGTGGGCAGCCCGACGAACATGGGCATCCTCTCGTGGAAGATGAAACGCTTCTGGGATGAGACGATGGGGCCGCACTGGATGGACGTGGACGGCAAAATCGCATGCGCCTTTTCCTCCGCCGGCGGATGGGGCGGCGGCATGGAGCTCGCCTGCCAGTCCATCCTCACCGTGCTGATGAATTTCGGTTTCCTCGTCTTCGGCGTGACGGATTACGCGACGAAGATGCGCACGCTCCACTACGGCGCGGTCGTCGCAAAGGAGCCGCGCTCGGAAGACGACACCGCCGCGTGCCGCCTGCTCGGCCAGCGTCTCGCGGAGTGGACGGCCGTCTTCCTTCACGGAAAAAAAGATGAGCACCCGGCGAACAAAAAATCGCAGCGGCTCGGGGCGGGGTAGGTCGATGGTGCAAACGGCGGTTTGACCGGCGGTCGTTTGCACGCCCGAACTCCGACATGAGAATGCCGCCCGCGAAATTCCCGGCCTCCGTCGTCCCGCCTCGGATATACACGACTGCGCGAGCGACGGCCACTCCGGCCCGAGTGCTGTCACTTTCCGTCCCGGGTGCGACGCCTCCTAAGGCGCCTTATCCCGCTTTACCTGCACCCACCAGGCCTTCCAGCCGGCGAGATCCCGATCCAACTCCACACCGAACGGCTCGCTCACCACGGTGAAGACCTCGCCCGGTCTTGCATAACCCACCGCGAGGGCGAGCTGCGTCTCCTTGTTTTCCGTGCGCCGCCGATCCATGCGGATGTTCACCGCCCCACCCAGGGGCGTGATTTTTTCTCCCGCCTTCGGCACTCCGGGACTGCCATCCACCTTCCGGAAGAGCTGAGCGCCCCATTCCGATCCCGTCACCGTCAGCTTTTCCCTCCCGTAGCTCACCCACCCGCCGTCCACATCGTTCCTGGTCAGGCGTTCGATGCCCTGCTTCAGGAAAGTGTCCATCGTCGCCCTCAGAGCCGGGTTCAATCCCCCCTTCGCGGTCTCGTAGAGAATCGTAGCGGCCTGTGGATTCTGGTATTCCAGATAAAATGCCACCCCCCGTTGAAGCAGCTTTTCCTGTTCCTGCGGAGTGAGCTTCGTGATGTTTGCCACCCCGTCGGCGAATGCCTTTTGCGCCTGTTCGTACATATCCGCCCGATGGTATGCGAACCCCAGTTCCGCAAAGATCCCTGCGTCCTTTACGTCATATGCATTCTTCATCTCGTTTGCCACTTCCAACTCCGACACAGCTTCCTTCTTCAGATTCTGCGCCTGCCTGATCAGCCCCAGGTTCAGTTGCGCCCGGTAGTACGACGGATCCTCCTCCAGCGCCTCCTGCAGCAGCTTTGCCGATGTGGCCAGGTCCTTCCCGCTCGCCTCCACCGCCTGCCGCACCTTCATTTCCGCGCTCGGTTTCGGTCTCTGCCCAAAGCGATCTGCATCCGCGGCGATCCCCCGGATGTTCGAGGATGCCAATGCGAGCAGCGCTGCCGCGACCTTTGTTGCAAGTGAGATGAACGTTTTCATGGATGCCTATTGGATAGCTGTCGGGTTCAATGTCGCCGCCTGAGGCGCCACATAGAGTCGCTTGTCCAAGTCATGCTGCTCCTTTTCGGCATCCAGCTTCTTCATCAATTCCTCGACATCCACCACGATGCTGTCGTTTGGATTCAGCGCGACCTCGAAGCCGGTCATTTTCACCGGGATGGGGATGTCTTCGCTTCCACGGATGTGGGTGATCTTTGGTTTCCCGTATTTTCCAGAACCCGCCTCTGTCAGCGGGACCAGGCCGATTCGGGCCTTCACCGCCGCCACCACATCGGGCGTTCTGCCGCTGGCGAACAGCTTCACCACTTCGATCGCGAGGCTGAAGCCGAGCGCCACGATGCATGTCATGCGAAATTTCGTCGCATTGTTGCTCTTGATGTTCAGCAGGTCCACCTTGTTCTCCTTGTTCGCCTGGGTGACCAGCCAGAAGCTCATGATCAAACCAGCCAGCGCGATGCCGATGGTCCCGTACTGCACAAGGTCCAGCAATTGCACCGGATCGCCACCAGCCGCCAGCGTCTTCATTGGAATCAACATGTTCATTTGCGTCTCCTATTGTGTTCGTTGGAAATTGTCCCGTGCGCCGGCGGGCGAAACTCGCCGGGCCTGATCGTGTTTCAAAAAGGGGAGCGTTCTCATTTGATGTGCTTTTTTCCACAGCCCATCACCGTTGCTTTCCCGATGAGAGTCGTTGGAGAGAGCTGTGAAACCTTTGCCTGAGGCAATGTGCTTTTCGACCCTTGACCAGCGATAGGCAAGAAAAATAGGTTCGATGGAGGGGACGGAACAGCGTGCGCACACTAAGAGACTGTGTAAAAAGTCACTTGGCGAGTCTGCGCAGCATGATGCGGGAGGCTTGAATGAGGATCATCGCCTGGCTGGAGGCGGTTTTGGTTTCGTAGTCGCGGGCAAGTCTGCGCGCCTGCATGAGCCATCCCAAAGTGCGTTCGACGATCCACCGCTTGGGCTGGACTTGGAAGCCTTTGGGGGCGGGGTCGCTGCGTTTGATGATGTCCAGGCGCAGGTCCGGATGGGCGGCGTGCGCGCGCAAGTCTGCGGCGAGCGTGCCGCCCGCGTAGCCTGCGTCCGCCCACAGCTGTCCGAGCCGTGGCTGGGTGCGCAGCACGGGCGGGAGCACCTGCAGGGATCCGGCGCGATCGGAGACATCGGCACCGGTGACCACGACGCCCAGGATGAGCCCCAGGGTGTCTACCACCAGATGCCGTTTTCGCCCTCGGATCTTCTTGCCCGCATCGTAGCCTCGCACTCCGGGGTGGTTAGCCACTTTAACACTCTGCGCGTCGAAGATCGCAGCGCTGGGGGCTTTTTTTTCGCGCCTTTCCCGCGCACGGCCTCGCGCAGCTGATCGTTGATTTGCACCCAGAGCCCGTTCTCCCGCCACTTGGCAAAGTAGTAGTAGCACAGCCGCCACGGCGGCAGGTCATGCGGCAAGAGCCGCCACGCGCACCCGCTGCGCACCACGTAGAAGATGGCATTGAGCACCAGCCTCCGGTCGTGGCGCGGTGGCCGCCCAAGCTTCGCCGGCACGTTCACCAGCGGGCGCAACAGCTCCCATTCCACTTCATTGAGGTCACTCGGATACGGTTCTTGGTTCGGCATCCCAAGCTTTCCACCCCATTCCTCCAATTCGTACGAGTTACTAAAATGACCATAGTGCAGACTTTTTGCACAGTCTCTAACGCCTTGCCGTGATTCCCGTCAGTCCGAATCCGGAATCCGGACGCGTGGAAGGATGCGCCGCGCCCACACGAGCGCCGCGAGCATCCACGCGCCGGCGGCGGCGTTGAGCCAGTGAGTGCGGGCGAGCGGCAGGAAGTCCGCGACCACGCGCAGCAGCGTCGTGATGGCGAAGAGCACCGCCGCGCCGCGCAGGAAGGGCAGGGGAGCCGGGAAAAGATGCGAGCCGCCGCTGTGGCCGAGCACGACGCGCGTGGCGACGGTGAGCGCGATGAGGCTGAATCCGCCGATGAAAATCACGTGCAGTCCCGCGACGCGCAGGTGCGGCCAGCAGAGCGGGAAGGCGAGCCCGGCGATGAGCAGCACCAGCGCGGCGCGCAGGCAGAACGTGAGCGTGGTGTTTGGCGCTTTCACACGATGAAACGGCACGGTCGTCAGCAGGTAGGCAGCGGCGGTGGCGCAGCGGATCAGCTGCGCAGCGAGCGGGTGAAAGGCGAGGCTCTCGGCGATCAATGTCCCCGTGATCGCGACGCCGGTCGCCGCGGCGGCCAGCGCGCGCGGTGTCCAGCCCGGCGGCGGCGTGCGGGATTCAGGGAACGGCGTGAGCTCCATCCCAAAGAACCGGGGCAGGAGAAATCCGCCGATGCCCAGGATCAGCAGCAGCAGCCAGCCCTCGTTCAAGAGCGCGGTGCCGACGGGCATCGCGTAAGTCCAGACGTTCAGCGGCACGGAAGCGAGCAGCGCGGTGCCGGCGAGCGCATTCAGGAAGCCGAGGCCGACGAGGGCAAATCCCGGCGGTGGCAGATCCTCGCGCCGGACGAACCTTCGTCCCATGCATACGAGGAAGAAGACGAGCAGCGCGAGAAACACGCGGTCGCCGGAAAAGGGTTGCAGGCCGATGTGGAGGCCGATCGCCGTGAGATGGAGCACGACGAGCGTCCAGAGTTCGCAACGTGTCAGCGATGCTGCGCCGAGGATCCGCGGCAGTGCCGTCCCGAGAAACCCGAGCACGAACGCACCGAGAAACCCCTCGATCATCAACCGCGCGTGCATCAATCCCGGATAGAAGGACGTGTGAATCCCGAGCAAGTAGAGCGGCCACAGCGACACGCCGGAAATCCCGAACAGCACGCCGAGCGGGAAGAAAATCCGGAACGGCTCCGCGAGGCAGAGCTGGAAAAAGCGGGGGCGGCTCGCGGCCGGAGTCGGGGCGCTCACGACGGTCTTCTATTTCATCCGCGGGGGGAAAACCGCCGGCACGACGGTGCCGGAGGCGGGCCATCCCACCGGCTTGCGCCGGCTACGGCTTGAGCTTCGCCGCGAGCTCCTCCGCCGCCTTTTTGTATTTCGCCTTCTCCTCGGCGGTCAGGCTTTTCTCCATGAAGTCGCGGTTGTGTTTCGCGGCGGGATCGCCGTCGGCTGCGGCTGCCGAGAGCCACGCGTAGGCTTTCACGGGATCCTTCGGCACGTCCTTCCCGACATAGTACATGAGCGCCAGGTTGAACTGCGCCCGCGTCATGCTTTTGAACGCGGCCTTCTCGTACCACTCGACGGCCTTTTCCGGATTCTTCGCGGTGCCCCGTCCGTTTGCGTACATGTTGGCGAGGTTGAATTGCGCATCCACCAAGCCCTGCACCGATGCCTTTTCCAGCCACTCCACTCCCTTCGCCTCGTCCTTCGCGACCCCGATGCCGGAGCTGTACATGATGCCCAGGTTGAACTGCGCTTCCGCCACGCCTTGGGCGGCGGCTTTGGTGAACCATTCCGCGGCCTTCTTGCGATCCTGCGCGACGCCCTTGCCTTCGTCGTACGCGAGGCCGAGGGCGATCTGCGCCTCCGCGTCCCCGGCTGACGCCTTTTTCTCCAGCGCAATCACGTCGGGTCGATCCTTCTGTGCGAGACAGGTGGCGGCGAGGACGAGCGAGGCGAGGATTGGGAATTTCACGATGGCGCGACGCTACCGCCGGCCTTGCGCGCGGGCAAGGCAAAGAGCCCCGCACGGGGCACGGGCGCGCACTTTCCCATCCGCGGTTGGCAATCCTGCCGCGGGCTGCGTATCGTCGCGGCGCGCATGAAGAAAACCCCCTCCCTGCCGCTCGTGGACGTCGAGAAGTATGTGCCTGCGGCCATCACGGTGGTGCGGCGGTCGCGCGGCTGGCCGGGGCTTTTCCTCCAGGAGCGGCGCGGGAAATCCGGGCATGTGGACTACGTCCCCGGCATCCGGCAGCACGTCTTCTATTACTTTCTCAAGCCGCTGCGGAGCGACGTGGTGGTGGATGGCGAGGTGCGAAAGGTCGTGTATCGCGCGGGCGAGGGGCGCGTCACGCCTGCCGGGCGGCCGGTGTCGTTCCGGTGGACGGGCGACGTGCAGATCCTGATGCTCGGGTTCGAGCCGTGGTTCTTCGAGCGCATCGCGGCGGAACTCGGCGGAAGCTCCGCGCTGCACGGCGCGGCAAATGTCCGCAAGCTGCCAGCGACCCATCCGGTGTGCGCGCTCATGCGGCAGCTCGTGCCGGAACTGGACGCGCCGCCCGGCGCATCCCTGGTCGCCGAGGGCGTCGCCCGCGCCATCGCCGTCCTGCTCCTCCGCGAATACCAGCAGCTCCCCGCCCGCAAGCCGGCGGACGTCGCGCCGCCCGTCGCCGTGCTGCGCGCCGTGGAACTCATGCGCCGCCGGATGGTGGAGCCGCTGTCGCTCGAGGAACTCGCGGACGCCGCCGGCCTGAGCCCGTTTCATTTTGCGCGGCAGTTCAAGACGGCGACCGGCCATCCGCCGCACGACTACCTCATCCGCCTGCGCGTGGACCGCGCGCAGGAGCTCATGCGCCGCGAGCGCGGCTGGACGATGGCCGCCGTCGCGCAGGACGCCGGCTTCTCGGATCAAAGCCACATGGCGCGGCATTTCAAACGCGTCCTCGGCGTCACCCCGCGCCAGTTCGCGGACGCGGGAATCCCGCGCAGCGCTTCATAGCGGCAGAAGTCCGCCCTCATCCGCTGGCCACGCCGCCGATCGTCTCCTCGCAGCGCCGCCATTCCCCGGCCGTGAGCGCCCGCACCGCACCGCCGTCGAAGTACAGGCCCATGCGCCGGATCACATCCTCCGCGGAGATGAGGTCGAGGCAGCGGGGGAGAAAATCCTCCGCATTGCGTCCCGGCGCTCCCGCCGCCGCATGGGAGGGCAGGGGATCCCTTGCATTGCGCACGTGGCT
>CAVYKI010000009.1:0-1356014 GCA_963769025.1 uncultured Verrucomicrobiae bacterium | reverse complement strand
TGGAATTCGTTCATTCATGCGCATTGCGGGACTCGTCCGAAAGCTGTGGACGCCAATAGCGCGAACCGTGGCGCGAAGGGGAAGAAGGCGAGTGCTGTAACCTGCATGACCTACGGGAAGGAACCGAATGAAAGGTGATAAAAAGAAAGCGGCGCAGACTCGTGCGAGACCGCGCCGCTGCTCCGAAACGAATGGACGAGACTACAGCGCCTCAATTTCGTCGCGGATCTGGTCCTTCGTACGGCCGAGCTTCTTTTGCAGGCGTCCCAGCAACTCGTCGTCCTTACCTTCGGCGAACGTGAGATCGTCGTCGGTGAGGTTAGCGTATTTCTGCTTCAGCTTGCCTTTGAGCTCGTTCCAAGAGCCTTTGAGTTGGAGTTTATTCATAGCAAACGTGGATCGCCACTCGCGCGCGGGATGGATGGGTGAAACTTTGCCGATGCTCCCGTCACGAACGTCGGGGGCTTTTCTTCTCTCCCAACTGCTTGCTTTCCTTCGTCAGTTTTTCCCGCTCGCGTCCGCTGGCGTGCTCGGCCTCGGCTTGCAGGTCGAGTGCTCGCTTTTGCCGCTCGGCGAGATGTCGGGTCTCACGAGGTTTGGACGCTCCAGTTCGTGTCGTCTCTTTTTCATCAGGCATAGCGCTTCGGGATCGAAATCAGCGCTCTGTTGGCCGTATGCAAATGGAGGATTTGCGGGTCCCCTGTCCGGTTTTGCCGCGATCGTGCATGCCGTTTTGGATCGTGAAATACGTCCAGGGCACGAGTCCCGGGCGATGGTACCAGAAAAGCCGCTCTTATGACACCCAGAGGAGACAAACGCAGCTACACCGCCAAACAGAAGCGTCAAGCCGAGCACATCGAGGAAGGCTACGAAGATCGGGGTGTGCCAAAAAAAGAAGCTGCCGCCCGCGCGTGGGCCACCGTGAACAAAATGGACGGTGGAGGAAAGAAGAGCGGCTCGGGCCGGGGTAAGAAAACCAACAAAGCACGGGCCAAAAAAGGTTCATCCGGGGAGTGATGGCTTACAGGGGTTGGGAAGTGGTAGAAGGGAGGGATGAGCCAGAGCCTTTTGTATCATGCGTTTGGGGTCCGTGAAGGGTATGAATATGTGAAGACCGGGTACGTGGAGGGGCGGGTGGAGTTTCATCTGGCGGTGAAGGAGGAGGAGCTGGTCTGCCCGAAGTGTGGGGCCGGACCGGCGATGCGGCGTGGCAAGCGTTGGCGGCGCATTCGCACGGTGCCCATTGGGCTCAAGGAAGTGGTGCTGGTGGCTGAGGTGCCGCGCTGCCAGTGCCGGGTGTGCGGGCATGGGTTCGAGGTGGCCCCCTTTTTGCCCCGGCCTACGCGCACTACACGCATGGGCTCGCGGAGTTCGCCTGCGAGCTGAGCCGTTTCATGACGCTCTCGGAGGTGGCGGCGCTGGCGCATCTGGGGTGGGACACCGTCAAGGAGATCGTCAAGGCCGACCTGCGGCGGCGCTATGCGCGCATCCCGCTGCGGGAGGTCCGGCGGCTGGCCATTGATGAAATCCATCTGGGCAAAAAGGCGAAGTTCCTCACGCTGGTCATCGATCTGGACACCGGTCGCATCCTCTGGGTGGCCAAGGGGCGCGGCGGGGATGCACTGCGCAAGTTCTGGCGGCGGCTGCGGCTGGCCAGGGCGCGCGTGGAGGCGGTGGCCTGCGACATGAGTGCCGCCTACTGGAGCGCCATCCTCGAACACCTGCCAGGGGCGGCCATCGTCTTCGACCACTTCCACATCATCAAACTGGCCAATGAATGAATGTTTCCGGCACCCAAGTCAGCGACCTCTCGCCGCTGGCTCAGCTCGGGTCGCTGCAGACATTGTATTTTCCCGGCCCCCAAGTCAGCGACCTCTCGCCGCTGGCTCAGCTTGTCTCGCTGCAGACGCTGAGTGTTTCCGGCTCCCAAGTCAGCGACCTCTCGCCGCTGGCTCAGCTCGGGTCGCTGCAGACATTGTTTTTTTCCGGCCCCCAAGTCAGCGACCTCTCGCCGCTGGCTCAGCTTGTCTCGCTGCAGACGCTGAATCTTTCCGGCACCCAAGTCAGCGACCTCTTGCCGCTGGCTCAGCTTAGCTCGCTGCATACGCTGGGTGTTTCCGGCACCCAAGTTTGCGACCTCTCGCCGCTGGCTCGGCTCAGCTCGCTGCACACGCTGAATGTTTCCGGCACCCAAGTCAGCGACCTCTCGCCGCTGGCTCGGCTCAGCTCGCTGCACAAGCTGAATGTTTCCGACACCCAAGTCAGCGACCTCTCGCCGCTGGCCCAGCTCGGCTCGCTGCAGTCGTTGGATGTTTCCAATTCTCAAGTCAGCGACCTCTCGCTGCTGGCCCAGCTTGGCTCGCTGCAGTCGCTGTATCTTTTCAACCCCAAGTTAGCGACCTCTCGCCGCTGGCTCAGCTCGGGTCGCTGCAGAAATTGTATTTTTCCGGCCCCCAAGTCAGCGCCCTCTCGCCGCTGGCTCAGCTTGTCTCGCTGCAGACATTGTATTTTTCCGACACCCAAGTCAGCGACCTCTTGCCGCTGGCTCAGCTTAGCTCGCTGCATACGCTGGGTGTTTCCGGCACCCAAGTTTGCGACCTCTCGCCGCTGGCTCGGCTCAGCTCGCTGCACACGCTGGATGTTTCCGGCACCCAAGTCAGCGACCTCTCGCCGCTGGTTCAGCTCAGCTCGTTGCAGGCGCTGGATGTTTCCGGCACCCAAGTCAGCGACCTCTCGCCGCTCGGTGAATTGCGGATGCTACGCAGGCTTGCGATCAGTCAATGCCCCGTGAAGCAGGGATGGGCCACTTTGCGCGCCTTGCCTTGCCTCCAAAATCTCTCTGCATATGAACTCGCCGATACCGTTGTCCCGACTCTCGTGCTCACGGAATATCCCAGCCTGCGCGACATCCAGACGGATTCGATCGCGGGAGCGCCGCCTGAAGTTCAGTCTGAGAACGGATGGAATGACTGTCTTCGGAGCGTACGCGTCTGGTGGAGTGATCTGGAAGCAGGAGAAGCCCGTGACCGGGAGGCCAAGGTGTTCGTTCTCGGCAATGGGCGGATCGGCAAGACCCAAATCTGCCGGCGGCTCCGTGGACTGGGATACGATCCGACGATTCCAACAACCCATGGTGTCCAGTTGGGAACCTTCCCGCTTCTTCCCGGTGAAGGATCCGGTGCCGTGGAGGCCAGTCTCTGGGACTTTGGCGGGCAGGATATTTACCACGGCACCCACGCCCTGTTCCTGGAGGGAAGGGCGATCTTCGTGATCGTTTGGAATCCCGATTTCGAAAACGAAGGGATCTATCAGGAGCTGCAGAGCGGGCAGACGATGCGGAACCATCTGCTCACCTACTGGCTGGACTATGTCCGCTCACTCGCCGGGGAAAATGCCACCGTCGTGGTGGTGCAGTCGCAGTGTGACTTTGAAAGCCAGCGAAGGGAACCGGCCACCGCGGCTGATCACGGCTTCCTCTGGCTGGAAAAAACCCGGTGCAGCGCGAGGCAGCCGCATGGCATGGAGCTATTGGACGCCATCATGCGGCAGGCCGCCCGTCATCTGCACGAACACCACGGTGACTACCGACTCCCGGCGAAATGGGTTTCTGTCCGGGACACCCTGCGGGAGGAAGCGAAGACCAAAAAGACCATCACGCTGGACGCCTTCAACCGGCTCTGCGCGGATCATCACGCCAGTTCTGTTCCCGCCGTTCTACTAAGTTACCTTCACCGAAGCGGCGTGCTGTTTTACAAGGAAGGCCTCTTCAGCAATGAGATCGTGCTGGATCAGGAGTGGGCGTTGCGGGCGATCTACAGTGTCTTCGACCGTAATGGCGCATATCCCGTGGTCAGGCAGCAGGGCGGAACTTTCACGCCGGAACTGCTCGATCGCGTCGTGTGGGGTGGGCAGTTCAGCAAGGATGAGCAGGCGGTGATTCTCTCCATGATGGAGAGCTGCTCCATCTGCTTCCCGCTGCACGAGAGCCATGACAAGGTCCAATACTACGCGGCTCCGGATCTGATGCCGGAGGAAGGCGAAGTCTGCGGCCAGATCGAGGCGCTCTGGCCGGCTGGCGTGGAGGTTCGGACGACCACGCTGGAATACGGCTTTCTGCACGAGGGTGTCCTTCGCCAGTTCCTCTGCGCCATCGGGAAGCACGCCGGGCCGAAGGCGGTTTACTGGCGCTATGGATGCTGCTTCTACGATGGCAAGACCCACAGCCGTGCCCGCGTGCGGTCTGTCCCCGAGCCTAGGGAAAACCAGCCGGCGCGGGGACTGGTCGTGATCGAGACCAGCGGACCGCAGGCGGCGGAACTGGGTGCGACGCTGACAGAGGCGATCACAGGCATTCAGTTCGGAAGGAAGCCAAACGTCATTCTGCCGGAGGGCGGAGAATCCTGCGTGAAGGAAAGCCAGGAGGAGGCAAAGGCGGCTCCCATCGAGAAACTACAAATTACCGACGCGCCGCTGCTGCCCGGACAAAAGCCGATCGTGCATATTTCCTATGCATGGGGCGGGGAGAAGGAGGCAATGGTGGAACGTTTGTGCCGCGTTCTGGAAACCGATTACCAAGTTCGCCGCGACAAGACCGCCGTGCGCACCGGCGACTGGATTTCCACGTTCATGCGCGAGGTTGGACGGGGTGCGCAAGTGATCGTCGTGATCAGCGAGAAATATCTGGGCTCGACCTATTGCATGAGCGAACTCTCCCACGTTTACCAACGCAGCCTTCAGGACAAGGACGAATTCACCCAGAGGGTCATCCCACTAATCTTGGAGGACGCGACGATTTCGACAACCGGCCAAAGGCTTAAGCATGTGCGCCACTGGCGCGACGAGCTGAGGGCCTTGGAAGGTGAAACAACCGGATTGGAGCCTTCGATGTGGGGTGGGGCGGCCGATGACATGAGATTGATTTCCGGCTTCTGCCACCACACGGAGCTGATGCTTCGATTCCTCAGTGACGTGCTCATGCCCAGAGGCATCAAGGACATCGAGAACGACGGCTTTGCCGCCGTGCGGGAACGCCTCAAGGCGGGTGCGGCTTTGTCTGCGAAATAGTTTTGGAGACGAAGGACATGGTGCCGTCGCCTCGGTGAAAAGAGAACCGAGACCGCCTCAAGGAAGTGTGTGGAGGTGGAGAAGACGCTGACGAAGTGATGCCTCACCGCACGCTTCCGCCGACGACGGCGTCCTCGCGGTACATGTCGGCGTTGCTGCCCTGGAACTCCGCCTTCAGGCGGACCCGGAATCCGCTCAGGTCGATGAGTTCCCAGCGGGTGAAGTTCACCTCCGCGCCGGTCTTCTCGTGTTCGAAGCCGACGATCAGGTGGTGCGCGTCGTCGTTCACCTTGTTCGTCTCGCGCTTCGGCGTGAAATAGAACGTCCGCAGCGAACTGTGGCGGCTGCCCTTTGCGTAGAGCTTCGGGTCGAGGTAGAGGACGCGTCCGGTCGCCTTGTCCACGAGCCGCAGGTCGGGGTAGCCGCTGCGCTGGAGGTGTCCCGACGCCGTCTTCGGGGAACCGCACTCGAATCCCGGCAACGCCTTCAGGCCCGCCCCGAGCGCATCCTCGAAGTGTCTGCTCATCTCATTCACCCGCTTCTGCTGTTTGGCGGGGCTGTCGGCGCGGTTCATCTGCGCGAGCACGCCGTCGAGCACCTTGCCGAGCGCGGCCAGGATGCGTGCGGTGTCCGGGTCCTTCCGGTCGATGGGGAGCACCTTCCTGCCGGAGGTCGCGCCGATGACGTCGGAAAAGAGGATGCCCTTCAGCGAAGCCTCCTCATCCAGCAGCCACGGGATGAGCTGCCGCACGGCGGCTGACTTTTCCTCCGCAACCGCCAGTGGCGCGGTCGCGAGAAGCAGGGCGAGAAGGAGACGCATCCGGCCCGTGTAGCAGGCCGCGTGCGGAAATCGAGCCCCGGACGTAGCCACCGACGGAAGGAGGCGGGCTGATCCTTCATGGGGTTTTCCCGGCGGGGATTGCGCCGGGGGTTTGGAATGGCCCGCCTCCTTCCGTCGGCGGCTACCGGATGGCGATCGCCGGGGTCACGAGGGCAAGGGCTTGCGCGAGCGTGTCCTCGTCGCGCGCGTGGATGGTGAGCAGGCGCTCACCCGCGCTGACCGCCGTGCCTGTCTTCGCCACGTGGCTGACGCCGACGGCGAAGTCGATCGCATCACTCGACTTGGCCCGGCCGCCGCCCAGCGCGATGCAGGCGCGGCCGATCGCCTCGGCGTCCATCTTCACCAGCCTGCCGCCTTGCGGGGCGCAGACTTCCTTTTGCAAAGGCGCGCGGTGGATCTCGAGGATGCGCTCGGTGTCGGCTGCACGGCCTCCCTGCGCCTCGACGAGCTGCACCCACTTGCGCCACGCCGTTCCGTCCTCCAGCCAGCGGGCAAGCTGCGCGCGGGGGACGTTCGCCACCTTCTCCGCGAGGTCCAGCGTGAGCCCGACCAGATCGCGCGGGCCGCGGCCTTGCAGCGTCTCGACGGATTCCCAGACCTCCAGCGCATTGCCGGCGGTGTGGCCGAGCGGTTCATCCATCGGCGTCAGCAGCGAGTCGGTCCGCACGCCGCATTCCCTCCCGACCGCGCACAGCGCGGCGGAGAGCGTCTCCGCGTCCTCGCGGGTCCGCATGAATGCGCCGCTGCCGAACTTCACATCGAGCACGAGCCGGTCGAGCGACTCGGCGAGCTTCTTCGACATGATGCTCGCGACGATGAGGGGGATGCTCGGCACCGTCGCCGTGACGTCGCGCAGCGCGTAGAGCTTCTTGTCGGCGGGGCAGAGGTCCGCGGTCTGGCCGATCATGGCGACGCCGATGCGCCGGAGCTGCGCGGCTGTCTCCGCCTCGCTGAGGCCGACGCGGAAGCCGGGGATGCTTTCGAGCTTGTCGAGCGTCCCGCCGGTGATGCCGAGCCCGCGCCCGCTGATCATCGGCACCCACAGGTCGTCGCATGCGAGCAGGGGCGCGAGGATGAGGGAGACTTTGTCGCCGATGCCGCCGGTCGAATGCTTGTCCACCTTTGGCGGGGAGCCCTCCGCGTGTTTCAGCACGCCGCCGCTGTGCATCATCGCCCGCGTCAGGGCGCCGGTCTCGGCGGCGGTCATGCCTTTGAAATAGACCGCCATCGCCCAGGCCGCCGCCTGGTAGTCCGGCACGTCGCCCGCCGTGTAGCCCCGGATGAACTCCGCGATTTCCTCCGCGCTGAGTTCGTGCCCGTCGCGCTTTTTCTCGATGAACGTGGGGATGTGCATTTTCAATGGTGAGGAAGAAAGGAAATGCCGACCGGCAATGCGGAGAGGGCGAAGAATTCCGCGAGCGTCGCGGCGGTGTCGGCGAAGGAGGTGCGCGTCCCGAGGGGCGCGGATTTCCCGGCGTGAAGGACGAGCAGCGGGACTTCCTCGCGCGTGTGGTCGGTGCCGCGCCACGTGGGATCGTTGCCGTGGTCGGCGGTGATGATGACGAGGTCGTCGGGTGTCACGTCCGCGAGGAGGGTCGGGAGCCAGCGGTCGAATTCGACCAGCGCGTTTGCGTAGCCCGCGACATTGCGGCGGTGGCCGAAGTGCATGTCGAAGTCCACGAGGTTTGCGAAGAGGAGGCCGTCAAGGGATGGCCACAGGCTCCGGATGGCGGACATGCCCCCGGCATTCGAAGCGGTCGGGGTGCTCGCGGTGATTCCGCTGCCGGCGAAGATGTCGCTGATCTTCCCGACGCCGTGGACGGTGGCGCCGGAATCAGCGAGCGCGTTCAGCACGGTGCGAGGCGGGAGCATCGAGTAGTCGTGGCGACCGGCGGTGCGTGTGAAGGCGCCGGGCGCACCGATGAAGGGTCGCGCGATGACCCGCCCGATGCGTGCGGCGTCGCAATGGCGGCGGGCGATCTTGCAGAGCTCGTAGAGGCGGGGGAGGGGGACGATGGATTCATGCGCGGCGATCTGCATCACGCTGTCGGCGCTCGTGTAGAGGATCGGTTTGCCGGTCCGCAGATGCTCGGGGCCGAGTTCATCGAGCACTGCGGTGCCGCTGCGCGGAAAGTTGCCGATGAACTCCACGCCAGCCTCGCGTT
Source organism: uncultured Verrucomicrobiae bacterium (assembly GCA_963769025.1). Lineage (GTDB taxonomy): Bacteria > Verrucomicrobiota > Verrucomicrobiia > Chthoniobacterales > Chthoniobacteraceae > SXWH01. Next base: position 1,347,944 of record CAVYKI010000009.1, on the reverse strand, counting down.
CGATGGCCTGGATGAGTTCGGCGGGGAACTTCTCGTACACCGTGAACGGTTGTTCGAGCACGACGCCCGCCATTTCCCAGTGGCCGGTCGTCGTGTCCTTTCCGGCGCTGCGCTCGCGCATCCGGCCCCAGCATGCCTCGGGAGCGGGGGCATTCGCACGATTCAGGATCGCTGCGAGGCCGAGACGTTCGAGATTGGGCAAGGCGAATCCCGGCGTGCGTCCGTAGATGTGCCCGAGCGTGTCCGCGCCTTCATCGCCGTAGGCCGCCGCATCCGGTGCGCCGCCGCAGCCGACGCTGTCGAGAACGAGAAGCAGCGCGCGCATCCTTAAAGTCCCCCGGAGATTCCGCCCGCGTGTCTGGAGGTGTTCAGGTCGGGGAGGGGCATCGCGGCTGAGAATTGGACGGCGCCGGTTTGGGTTCAACTTCCAACTTGGACGGCCCGCCAGTCCGCAGCGCCGGGCTTTTCTTTTCCGAGGGCGGCGGCCTAGGCTCGCGCACGATGCAAAAAAGCGACCGAATCTTCGTAGCCGGCCACGGCGGGCTCGCCGGGGGAGCCATCCTCCGCGAACTCCAGCGCGCGGGCTACACCGCCCTGCTCACGCGCCGCTCGCGGGAGCTGAACCTCCGCGACCGGGAGGCGACGCGCGTGTTTTTCAAGGCGGAGCGTCCGCGTGTAGTGGCGGTCGCCGCGGCGAAGGTCGGCGGCATCAAGGCGAACAACGATTTCCCCGTGGAGTTCCTGCTCTGGAACCTGCAGATCCAAAACAACGTCATCGAGGCGGCGGCGGACTTCGGCGTGGAGAAGCTGCTCTTCCTCGGCAGCTCGTGCATCTACCCGAAATTCGCAAAGCAACCGATCGCCGAGAGCGAGCTGCTCACCGGCCCCCTCGAACCGACAAACGAGGCCTACGCCATCGCGAAGATCGCGGGCATCAAGCTCTGCCAGGCGTACGCCCGCGAGTTCGGGAAAAAGTTCATCTCCGCGATGCCGACGAATCTCTACGGGCCGGGGGACAATTTCGATCTGAACAACTCGCACGTGCTTCCGGCGCTGCTGAGAAAAGTCCACGAGGCAAAGCTTGCGGGTGCGAAGGAGGTCACCGTGTGGGGCACGGGCACGCCGCGGAGGGAATTCCTCCACGTGGACGATCTCGCCGCGGCCTGCCGCTTCCTTTTGGAAAATCACGACGACCCGGCGCTCATCAACGTCGGCTACGGCGACGATGTGACGATCCGCGAACTCGCGGAGACGATCTGCGAGGTCGTCGGTTTCAAGGGCGCGCTCACTTTCGACACCACGAAACCCGACGGCACGCCCCGCAAGCTCATGGACAGCACGCGCCTGCTCGCGCTCGGCTGGAAGCCGCGCATCGCGCTGAAGGAAGGCATCCGCCAGACCTACGGGTGGTATCTCGCCGAGGGGCCGGGGCGCTGACGCGGCCTACGGACGGCACAGCAGGGCGCACACGTACGGGCCGAGGATGAGGATGCCGATGACGGCGGCAGTGATGGCGGCAAGGAGCACGGCTCCGGCGGCGACGTCCTTGGCGCGGCGGATCGTTTCGTCGTGTTGCAGGGTGATGCGGTCGCCGAGGAGTTCGAGCGCGGTGTTTGCGGCCTCGGTGATCCAGACGATGCCGAGGGCCACGGCGAGCAGGGCCCATTCGCCGCGGGTGACGTGAAACGCGATGCCCGCGGCGATGACCGCGACGGTGGCCAGCAGGTGGATGCGCGCATTTGCCTGCGTCCGCAGGAGCAGGACGACGCCGCGTCCGGCGCAGGCGAAGCTTCTCATCCGCGCGCGCCAGAAGCCCGGTGGTGGCTCCGGCTTCATGGCATGCAGGGAATCAGCGCGGACCCGGCGCTAACCGTTGTGCTCCCCGGCGGGCGCCTTTTTCTTTTCGTCTTGGGCCGGGGCTGCGGGCTCGTGTTTTCCGGCCGCCGGCTTTGCGTCCCATTTGTGCAGGTAATGTTCGGGCAGGTCGGCAGAGGAGTGCCGTTCACAGGCGCCGATGCCCAGTGCGGCGACGGCGATGGCGGCGGAAAGTGCGAGGCGTTTCATCGGGTGGAAAAGTAGCCGGTGGGCGGGGCTTGCCAAGCGTTTCATCAGCCGCCGCGGTAGGAGCAGCGCGCGCTCGGGGTTTCATGGACCACGATTTCCGCGAGGCCGGGGAGCTGCGGGGAGAGCTTCTGCCAGAACCACGCGCACATGTTTTCGATCGTCGGATTCTCGAGCCCTGGGATTTCGTTCAGGTAGCCGTGGTCGAGCACGGCGAGCAGCGGCTTCATCGCGCGGGACATTTCCGCATGGTCGTAGAACCAGCCGGTCTTCGGATCCGTCTCGCCCTCGACTGAGACCTCAAGCTTGAAGCTGTGCCCGTGCATCTTCCGGCACTTGTGGCCCTCGGGGGCGCACGGGAGCGTTTGCGCGGCTTCGAAGAGGAAGTCTTTGGTGAGGCGGACCTTCATGATGGCGGATTTTGGGATTGCGGCGTGCGGGTTGGGAATTCCGGGCGCGGACACTCAATCCGCAATCCGCAATCTGCAATCCGCAATTCCTCAGACACCCTTCTGTTTCGGGTCCCAGATGAACTTGTGCATCTGGAGCTGGAAACGCACGGGCAGCTTGTCCTCGACGATCCAGTCCACGATCTGCCGCGGCTCGATGCGGCCGAAGATCGGCGAGAAGAGGACGCTCGCGCAGCGCACGTCGAGGCCATGCTCGCGCACCTGCGTGCGGGACCATTCGTAGTCCTCGCGCGAGCCGATGACGAACTTCACCTCGTCGCGCTTTTCGAGGTGCGGGATGTTGCTCCACAGGTTGCGCTCGCACTCGCCGCTGCCGGGCGTCTTGAGATCCATGATGCGATGCACGCGGGGATCGATTTTGGAAATGTCATGCGCGCCGCTGGTCTCGATGAGCACCGTCTTGCCCGCATCGCAAAGCGCGGTCATGAGCGGGAGGACGTTCCTTTGCAGCAGCGGTTCGCCGCCGGTGATCTCGACGAGCGGGCAGTCGAATGCGAGCACCTCGGCGAGGATGTCATCGAGCGTGCGCTTCTTGCCCTCGTAGAAGGCGTATTCCGTGTCGCAGTAGGTGCAGCGGAGGTCGCACGCCGTCAGCCGCACGAAGACGCAGCGCCAGCCCGCCCAGGTGCTCTCGCCCTGGATGGATTCATAGACTTCGTTGATTTTGAGCGTCGGTGCGGCCGGCATGCGTGGGTTTCTTTAGTCGGGAATGCGGCGATGAACAGGCTTTTGCCCGTGGCGCGGGGGAAGCGGCGCGACGGGAAATTTCTGTCAATCGAGGCGTTCCTGTCCATCCTGTCGTCCCTTTTCATGTCCGAAAACCGCATCGATTCCACCTTTGCCCGGCTGCGCTCCGAGGGGCGCGCAGGGTTCATCGCCTACATTTGTGCGGGAGACCCGGATCTCGCCGCGACGCGCGCGCTCGTCCCGGCGCTCGAACGCGCGGGCGTGGACATCATCGAGCTAGGAGTCCCTTTCAGCGACCCGCTCGCCGACGGCGTGGTAAACCAGCTCGCAAGCGCTCGCGCGCTCGCCAGCGGCACGACGCTGAACGGCGTGCTCGAATGCGTGCGTGCCATCCGGAAGGAGAGCCAGATTCCAATCGTCTTTTACACCTACATGAATCCCGTCTATCGCCACGGGTTCGATGCATTCCTCGCCGACGCCGAGGCCGCAGGCGTGGATGGCGTGCTCTTTCTCGACCTCCCGCCGGATGAGGATGAGGCCTCGCCGGAATTGCGCATGCACGGGCCGCTGAAACGGATCCGGCTCATCGCGCCGACCACGCCGCCCGAGCGCATCGCGCTGCTCACGCGGGACGCGGGCGGCTTCATCTATTACGTGTCGCGCGAAGGTGTGACCGGCGAGCGGAGCGATGTCGTGGCCGGGCTCGCGGAGCGTGTGGCGGAGATCAAAAGGACGACTCCGCTTCCCATCTCGGTCGGCTTCGGAATCGGTACGCCGGAGCAGGTGCGCGCGGTCGCGGCTGCCGCGGATGCCGTGGTGGTCGGCAGCGCGATCGTGAAGCGCATCGCGGAATTTGGCAGCGACCCGAAGCTGGTGGAGAAGGTCGCCGCCTTCGTGAAGCCGCTCGGGGATGCGGTGCGGGCGCCTCGCTGAACCTCGCCGCTACCGCGGCACGTCGCACTTCGTCAGCTTCACCATTTCATCCCAGCCGGTGCAGTCGCCGAGGATGTCGATCGGCTGGCCTTTTGCGATGCGCACCTCGGTGCCGTCCTTCGGGATGAGGACGAGGACGCTCGCCGAGGTGGAGCGGTCTTCGCGGTAGCGCCACTGGGCGAGGCTGAACGAGCACTGCACCCAGCCTGCGGAGGTGCCGCCGGTGAGGAAGACGAGGAGATTTTTCCCATTGTCGGGATCCAGCTTGTAGCCCGCATTCACGCCGCGCACGGCGATGCGGACGCCCTTGTAGGTCTTGTCGGCGCGCGACCGGTCGGCGCTGTACGCGCGGAGGAGAATTTCGGCAGGGACGATGCTGCCGGCGTCGGCGCGGACGATCGGCACGTTCGCATTCTGCAGGCGTTCGATGGCCTGCTTCACGGCAAACGCGTCGTCGAGACGGCCATCCACCGTGAGCTGCTTCTTGAGATCGACGAGCTTTGGCAGCGACTCCGCGACGGTGCCCGCGACCAACTCGTTCATCTTGGACACCGTGGTCTGCTGGAGTGTGCGGAGCGATTTCGGATCCGAGACGAGGTTCTTGTCCGAGAGCGTCTGCTCGGTATGCACCCGGGTCCGTTCGTCGCGGACCGCGAGTGCGCCTTCGAGGTCGGCGAGCTTTTGCAAGGCGAGCTGCAGCTCGCCGAGCTGCGTTTCGTACTTGGAAAGAAGATCGCGGCGGACGGTCGCAATCTTCTCCTCGATTTTCTGCGCCTCACTTTCGCCGAGACTCGCGCCAGCGGGGACTGCGACGCGCTGGGCGGCGGCGGTCGCGGTGAGGGCGATGAGCAGGAGGAGGCGATTCATGGGGGCGCGAAATAGACTGCGGCGGCACAGCGATGGCAAGCGCCGCCGTGCCGCGGTCACCGAGGAGGCGGCGACGCGGCAGCCTTTGGCGCGGGAACCCAAATGCCGTGGCCCTCGTCGTAGCGGAGCAATACGCGCCAGGCGCCATGTTCGGAAGGTCCGGCGGAGCGGGTGAGCGTGCCGCCGAGGATGACGGTCGCGCTTTCGCGGCCTTGCAGCGTCACCTGTGCCGTGGAGAACGGATCGAAGCGGACCTGCGTGCCCTTCGGAAGCTGATCGCGGACGAGGCCGCGGGCCCGCCACCACGCGGACTCTTCGGTAAGTTCGCCGCTGGTCAGTTCACGCCATGCATCCGCGGTGACCGGCCCGAAGAGCATGACAAGCGGCGCGATGACGAGGAGCGCGCCGAGGAGAATGAACCAGAAAAGCAGGCGGTTCCTGCGTTTGCGGCGGAGGACGATCTGCCCGACCGGCTGCCATTGCTCCAGGCCCTCGCGCCAGTAAAGCGTGTCGTCGTCGATGAATCCGCAACGGTGCCAATGGTTCACCTGGGCCGCAGTGAAGGGGCCCCGCTGTTCTCCGTTGTGGTAGATGAAAAAGACTTCGGCTTGCATCGGCGCGCAACGGACTTCGCGATTGCGCAGGCGGGTTGCCTAGACGATCCGGCAGTGGACGCAAAGCCCTATCCGCTCACTCTTCCGCAGCTATTGGCGGCGGTCGGTGGATTTGCTCCGCGGGGCGTAGATTGGCTTGGGCAGCGTGCCGACGCCTCCGTCGCCCTCGGCACGCTGAGTCGAGAATCGCACCGGCGATCGCCTTGGCGAGGCGCGCACGGTAGTAGGAACCGGCGATGCGTTGCGCCTCGCTGCGGTTGCTGAGGTAGCCGCACTCGACGAGCACGCAGGCGAGCTCGGGATTGCGCGTGAGGCGCAGTCGGCGGCGGACGAGGCCGCGGTTGCCATTCTCATCCGGCGCGACGCGTGAAAGCGCGGCCTGGATGCGCTTGCCGAGCGAGTAGCTGTCCACGCGCCAATAATAGACCTCGGGCCCTGCGATCCTCGAACGGCCGGAATTGAAGTGGATGCTCACGAGGATCGCGTCGCTGCGGCGGTTGACCATGGCGACGCGATCTTCCAGTTCCACGAACACATCGGAACTCCGCGTCAGCACCGTGCGCACGCTGCCGCTGAGTTCGCTCCGGACCCGCTTCACCATTTCGAGCGCGAGGTCCTTCTCCTTCAGTCCCAGTGCGCGGCTCGTCGCGCCCTGATCCTTTCCGCCATGCCCGGCGTCGAGGATGACCGTGGAAAATCCGCGCGCGCCCGGGCGGTGCCCCCATGTGTCGCGGTTCACGCTGACCTTGCCTCCCGGCAACGGCGACACTGTCCCGCATCCGGCAAAAAGCGCGAGCGGGAGAATGACGAGGAGGCAGCGGATGGTTCGGGGCATGCGTTGGTGGCTCATTCCGGCGTATGCGCCGGAGAGGGTGGATGCAAGCGCACGCGGCGCAGCTCACAGCGCGCCGCGGCGCTTGATGTCGTGGTAGGCGTTTGCGAGCGCGGCGGGCAGGCTCGCGGCGGTTTCGTCGAGCGCCATCACCCCGTGGTCGCGGAGGTTTGCCAGGAAATTTTCCCGCTCCGCAAAATACCCGTGGCCGGCGGCGGTGAAGAGCGCGTCCTCGAACCGCACGACGGGTTCGCGGAGCCGGTCGGTGACATTTTGCTCGCGCATGCTGGCGACGACGACGAGGTGCCTGCGGCGCAGCAGCCGCAGCGGCGGGAGAAGGTGCGCGCTGTCCTCGGAGCGGAGATTCGTGAGCAGCACGACGAGCGCGCGGCGGCGCTGCACGGCCATGAGCCGCTCGGCGGCCTCGGTGAAATCGCTCGACGCGGAACTGCTGCGGTAGTCGTAGAGGTGGTTCAGGACGGTGCTCATCGAGTGCTGGCCCTTCACGGGCGGCAGCCAGCGTTCCGTGCCGCCAAAGCCCATCACGCCGATGCGGTCGCCCTGCCGCAGCGCGATGTAGCTGAGCAGCAGCGCGGCGTTCAGGCAGTGGTCGAACTGCGGAAGCGCCCCGTCGATGGCGCGCATCCGCCGTCCGCAATCGAGCATGAAGACGATGGTCTGGTCGCGCTGTTCGCGATACTCGCGCGAGATGAGATGGCCGCTGCGCGCGGTCGCCTTCCAGTCCACCTGCGAAAGGACGTCGCCGTCCATGTATTCGCGGAGCTGATGGAATTCGCGGCTCTGTCCCGCGCGGTTCTTCGAGACGATGCCCATCTGGCTCAGGCGATTGCTCATCGCGAGCAGCGTGTAGCGGACGACGGGTTCGTAGTTCGGATACACCTTCACCTCCGCGGCCCCGCCGGAGCGCAGCCGGCGCTGCCAGAGGCCGAGCGGCGATTCCACGCGCAGATGGCTGCCGGTGAAAGTGAACGGCCCGCGCGCGAGCGGCGTCACCTCGTAGCGCACTTCGGTGAAGCCGTGTCCCGGCACGTCGCCGCGCCACGGGAGCTGCGCGCTTTCGATGGTTTCCGGCAGGCCCTCGAAAAACTCCAGCACGAGCGCGCGCGCATTCGGATTCCTGAGCGTGACCGCAATTTCCCTCGCGACGCCGACGGCGAAACGGCCGGGCAGCTTGCGCGTCACCGTGATCGGTTTCAGGCGGAACAGCAGCAGCGCATCCACGAGCATCGCGGGCAGGAGCAGCGCGAGGGCACCGAGCCACAGCACGCTGAAACGGCTCCACACGGACGCGCCGATTCCCAGCACGACCCAGAACGCCAGCAGCCGCATGGTGCGCCGCGTCGGAATCATCGGCGCGGCGCCTCGGTGGTGCTGATGATGGCCGTGAGCATGTCGTCGAGATTCTGCCCGCTGATGGCGAGCTCCGGCGCGATGGCGATGCGATGCCGCAGCACGGGGAGCGCGGCGCTCTTGATGTCGTCCGGCGTCACGAAGTTGCGGCCCTGCATCACGGCGAACGACTTTGCCACGCGCACGAGGCTGATCGCGCCGCGCGTCCCGGCGCCCAGCGCGATGCCCTGCGTCTCGCGTGTCGCGCGGACGAGGCGCACGGCGTAGGCGATCACCTCGTGCATCACCTGCGTGGAGGCGACGGTCTGCTGCACGGCGAGGATGTCCTCGACGGTGCAGACGTGCGCAAGGTCGGGGATGCGGAGGCCGCTGCCGTTCAGCAGTTCGCCGACGATGCGCTCCTCGTCGTCCTTTTCGGGATACTCGATGAGCACCTTCATGAGGAACCGATCGAGCTGCGCCTCGGGCAGCGGATACGTGCCTTCCTGCTCGATGGGGTTCTGCGTCGCGAGCGTCATGAATGGCGGCGGCAGCGCGTGGCTCTCGCCGTCGATGGTCACCTGCACTTCCTGCATCACCTCCAGCAGCGCGGCCTGTGTCTTTGCGGGCGCGCGGTTGATTTCGTCGGCGAGCAGGAGATTCGTGAAGACCGGCCCGCGCCGCAGCCGGAACTGCTGCGCGCCCATGTCGTAGAGCGTGTGGCCGGTGACGTCGCTCGGCATGAGGTCCGGCGTGAACTGGATGCGCCGGAAATTGCCGCCGAACGTCTTTGCGAGCGCGAGCACGAGATGCGTCTTGCCGAGGCCGGGCTTGCCCTCGAGCAGCACGTGGCCGCCCGCGAGGAACGCGGCGAGCACCTGGTCGAGAATCGCGGTCTGGCCGACGAAGACCTTCGTCACCTCCGCGCGGATGGCGGCGACGATCGCGGTCGCGTGTTCGAATGGCTGCTGGGGATTGGCGTCGGTGTTCGTTTCCATGGTGTGTGCGGTGTCGGGAGTTTGAAAAGTGGGGGCTGCGGTCAGGCGCTGACCTTGTCGTGGAGCTGGCGGAGGTCCTGGATGGCGCGGAGAAAAGTGCGCGGGTCGCCGATGTTCTCGCTGAGCAGCGCGGCGCGGACACGCAGCGCGTCCATCTGCGCGAAGGCCGCGAGCTTTTCGGGAAACTCGGGATCGTTCCGCAGCAGTCCGCGGCGGACGGCGCCGCGTGTGACCGTTTCGCGCAGCGGCCCGATGAGCTGCGCGCGCTGGCGGTGCCGCCAGAGAAATGCGCCGGTGAGCGAGAGATGCTCGGCGAAATCGCGCGTGCCCGTGTCCTTCGCGGCCTGCAGCGGGCCGAAGCGCGGCAGGTATTTCCACAGCCACGCCGCGAGCAGCGCGCCGGCGGCGATGATCGCCATCCAGCCGTGTTCCCAGAGCATCGCAAAGAAGGAGACCTTCACGCCGTTCAGGATCCACACTTCGCCGTCGCGCGGGTTGCCGACGAGGCGGAGCAGCAGCCACGCGTTGTCGCCGTCGCCGAGGCGGCGGTTGCGAAACGGCTCGGCGTGCGCGGCGATCGAGATGCGCCCGTTGCCGCTGCGGAAACTGGCGAGGGCAAGCGAGTTTCCGTCGGCGGCGGTGATATCGATGCGGCCCGGCGCGCGGTCCTTTTGCCACGTGAAGCGCGCGGGGATGCTTCACCGGGGCGGAACTGTCGCCGAGCTTTGCCGTCAGCTCGCCGCCGCCGCCCGTGACCTTGTCGATGCCGAGCTTTTCCAGGAGTTCCGCACGCTCGGGCTGCGAGCGCGTGCCGCGGTCAGGGCGGTCGGGATCCCAGTCGCCGCGGAAAGTCTCGCCGCCATCGAGGAGCAGCAGCAGGTTCCCGCCGCGCGAGACCCAGTCGAGGACGGTGTCGGTCGTGCCGCGGTTGCCGAAGGACTGTGCGGTGGCGATGAGCGTCGCGCCTTCCGGCAGGCCTTCGCCGAGCCACGTGTGCGTGGAGACGTCGAAGTCGTTTTCCGCGAGGAAGCGCTCGGCGGCGAGGAAGGGATCGCGCCGCGCCTTTCCACGGTGGCCGGTTTCGATCTCGACCTCCTCGCCGCTGCAGCCGAGGAGCGCGAATGCCGCGATGATCGCCAGGAAGTGCCGGACCGCCGTCATGGTGATTTCCTCCCGGTGCGAGCGCCGAAGGGCCAGTCGTCGAAAAGCGCGTGCATGATTGGTTCCGCGGGTGCGCGGTTTCCATACGCCGCGGCGATCCACTGCACGGTGAGCTTTTCGAAGTAACTCCGCGCGGCGGTGCATCCGGGAGGTTTTGCGTGTGGCGCAGGCAGTCGCCCTCGGTGTCGCTGTCGCGCACCGGCAGTGCGGCGTGGACGAGCAGCCAGCTCAGCGCTCCGCGGTAGAGCAGGCTCAGCGCGCCGTGAAAGTCGCCTGCCTCCCATTTTTCCCGCGCAGCGCGGACCACATCGGCCGGCAGCGAATCGGGCGTGAGGTCGAGACCCATCACGGATTTCGCCACGGGCACGGGTGCGGCGTCCTTGCGCGCACGTTGCTTGAGCAAATGCCGGTTGCGGATGATGAATTCGACGAGCTTCCAGACAGCGAAGGCGACGACGGCCCAGAAGATCGCGTAGCCGATGACATTGAAAATCCCGCCGAAGTTGGAACCGCCCGAACTCGTTTCACCGCCCTTCGGCACGCGGACTTTGATTTTGTGAATCTTGAAATCCTCGTGCGCGAGCACCGTGGAAATCTCGGCACGGGCGTCCGCCTTTTCCTTTTCGACCGCGGTGGAATCTTCGCGTTTCACCGCGCCGGATGCAGGCAGGCAGAGCAGCAGCGCGAGTGCTGTGGCGACGCCTGCGAGCCGCCTGCCGATGCGGCGGAAGGTGAGTTCGACGTCCCAGCCTTCGAGGTGGGTGCGGCAGTTCAGGTAGAGGCCGAAGCTGCCGCCGATATAGAAAATCTCCACCAGCGTCATCGCCGCGAGCCAGCTCCCGAGTGCGAACCAGAGCAGGGCGGGAGGGATGCCGTTGCGCAGAATGCCGAGGTCGAGAAGCGACTCGAAAAGTTCCGAGGTCGCGGTCTCCGGCAGCATCATGAGGAGCAGCGACACGAACGCGCCGGCGAGAAACAGCTCATAGCCCGCGCAGCAAAACAGGAGCGACGATGCGGTGCTCCCCGAGTGGCGCGCGATGACCTTGCTGCGTTCCTTGCGCGCGCGCCCTTTCAAACCCTCGAGCATCTGCACGGGCAGCAGCAGGCCGCGCTGCGTGCTGAGGCGGCCTCCGATCAGCGCGAACGGCAGGTGCGAGAGGAGCAGTCCCGGCCACGCGCGAAGCGTGTCGCGCAGTTTCGGCGTCGCACCGAACAGCGCGCGGCTGAGGTGGAACAGAATCACGCGGCCATACACGGGCTTCAGCCACCAGATCACAAAAATGATCAGTCCCGGCGGAACCCAGCGCGTGAGGAGCAGCAATGCGGCCCAGAGCGGCCCGACGCACAGGAGCCATGAGGCGAGCAGCCTCGGAAAATGGCGGCGCACGAGCGCAAACCCGAGATCCACGGCTTCCCAATGGCTGCGCGGACGCACCTCCGCAGTGAGGTCTTCAAGTTGCATCCGCTTTCCTCCCGGCGAGCAAAAGGTAGAGCGTGAGCAGGACCCAGAGCGTGATGCCGGCCGTGTATTTCGCCCATGCCGGAGCGTGCGACGCGGACCAGAATCCCTCGACGAACGCGGCCAGGAAAATCATCAGCGAGCCGCCGGTGAGCAGCGGCAACGCGCGGTGTCCGGCGCTGCGCAGGGCGTCGCGGCGCGTGAGGCGGCCGGGTTTCAAAATCGCGAGCCCGAGCCGCATCCCGGCGACGCCGCAGATGATGAGCCCGATGAGCTCCAGCGACGAATGGCCGACGACGAAACGGTAGAAATTCTGCGTGTGGCCCGCGTAGTGGATGTAGCCGGTGGTGGCGCCGATGAGCAGGCCGTTGTAGCCGATGAAAAAGATCGCGCCGAGCGTGAGCAGGACGCCGCCGGCGAAGATGCGGAAGCCGATGCCCACGTTGTTCTGGATGTAGAAGGCCCACATCATGAAATCGCTGCCGTACTTCGTCCGCATGGCCTCGATGGGCGCGGCGGCGCTGTACATCTGATCCATGTCCGCCTGCATGGATGGCGTGATGATCGCGAAAATCCAGCGGGGATCAAAATGCGCGGCCGCGATGAAGGCGAACATCGGCACCCAGAAGAGCGCCATGTTCAGCCAGAACAGCCGCCATTCCGCGCGCAGCGCGCTGGGAAAGGTGGCCGTGACGAATTTCAGCGCCCGCTCGCCGCTGCGCGCACTCGCGCGGCGCATGAGGCCGTAGGTGGAGATGACGAGCGCATTCAGCCGGTCGCACAGCCGCCTCCCGTACATCCGCTGCTGTGCGAGCGAGAGGTCGCCGCACACCTGCCGGAGGAGCGCGGGTACGCGCGCGGCGTCGGGCGACTCGCGGCGCTTCTCGATTTCGCTGACGATGTGATCGAGCTCGTCCCACGCCTTCGCGTTCGTCTTTTCAAAGGTGCTCCGCTTCATGAGTCACGCAGCCACGCGCCCATCGAGAGCGTGCGGCTCACGCCTTCCTTTCCGGTCGCTCCGGTCAGCGGCTGCACGTGGTCGGCGAGCTCCTCCTTGCGCGATGGCGACCAGAGCTCGGCGCGGTCGAGGAATTGCACGAGCGCGGACTGCTCCTCGCGGCTGAGCACGGCGCGCGGCGCGAGGGGTGTGACGGGAGTTTTCAGCAGCAGCGCCTTTTCGCTTTTGTCCGGCTTGGCAGCATAGACCACGAGCGTATCAGCCACGAGATCGCCGATGCGCTGGAAGTTGCGGTTCGAGAGGCACGTGACCACGCCGAACAGATATCCGAACGGCAGGAAGTCCGCGAAGCGCAGCAAATTTCGCAGCATGGAGGCGCCGAGCGTCGGCGGTGAGCCGGACGTGGTGACCACTTTCAGCCCCATGCTCTTCTTCCCCGGCGAATCCCCGCGCCGCACTTCGTACCAGACGAAGTAAAACCAGTTCAGCAGGAAAAACGCGAGCGAGTAGAAACCGCGGCCGACACCCGTGCCGAAGTATGTTCCGACGACGCTCACGACCATGCCGAGGATCAGCAGGGCGACGAAAAAGTAGATGAGGTCCAGGGTGTATGCCGCCATCCGCACGCACGGCCCGGCCGGCTTGAGCTGGATCTGCACGCCCTCGGCGATCTCGATCGTCTGGAGTGTGTCAATCTTCTCGGTCGGGGCCATCGCGGCGGATGGGTAGCGGCTGGCGGGGCGGGATTCAACTGCGGTTTCGAACAAACGTCCCGCAGTTGAAATGAAGGATGTGAGACACCGGTGAGAAGACGGAACGGGCTGCGCAACAGTGTAGCGTACAGTCTGGCGGGGAGCTGCTCGCGCCGGCTCCGACGTGCAGGCGTGCGCAGCACTTGGAGTGACGGGGAAAGGTATTTTTCTGCACGCGTCCGGATGCGGCTCGGCTTGCACTTCGCGGCGGCGATTGCATTGTCGCGCGATGCGCTTCCTCCCGTTGCTTCTCGCCGTCGTCTCCGTCGCCACCGCTGCGGACAGGCCGAACATCGTCTTCATACTCGCCGACGATCTCGGCATCGGCGACGTGCGCTCTTTCAATCCCGAGGGGAAAATCGCGACGCCCAATCTGGACCGTCTCGCTGCGGCGGGCATGAAGTTCACCGACGCTCACACGCCGTCCGCCGTCTGCACTCCGACGCGATACGGGCTGCTCACCGGGCGCTACAACTGGCGGACAAAACTCCAGAGCGGCGTGCTCGGTGGGCTGAGTCCGCGGCTGATCGAGGAAGGGCGGCTCACCGTCGCTCAGCTGCTGAAGGACAGCGGCTACGCGACGGCGTGCGTCGGCAAGTGGCACCTCGGGATGGATTGGGCAAAGCACGAGGGGAAACAGGTCGAGGCGCTGAACATCGAGAAGCCGGATCAGGTGTGGAGCGTGGATTTCAAGAAGCCCATCGCGAACGGGCCGAATGCGGTCGGGTTCGACTACTACTTCGGCATCGCGGCGTCGCTCGACATGGTGCCTTACACGTACATCGAGAACGATCGCGTGACGGCCGTTCCAACGAAGGAAGCGGCCTTTCCCATGATGACGGATCGCGAAAATGGCGGCATGACGAGGAAGGGGCCGGCTGCGGAGGGATTCGAGGCGGTGGACGTGCTGCCGAAGCTCGTGGAGAAGGCGTCGGAGTGGATCGGGAAGGCTGCGAAAGCAGGGAAGCCGTTCTTTCTGTACATGCCGCTGAATGCGCCGCACACGCCGACCAACCCGTCGCCGGAGTGGAAGGGGAAGAGCGGGTTGAATGCGTACGGCGACTTCGTGATGCAGGTGGACGCGGCGACCGGGCAGGTGCTCGACGCGCTGGAAAAGGCGGGCGCGGCCGGAAACACGCTCTTCATTTTCACAAGCGACAACGGCTGCTCGCCGCAGGCGAAATTCGACGAACTGCGCGCGAAGGGGCATGACCCGAGCGCGGGTTTCCGCGGGCACAAGGCGGACATATTCGAAGGCGGGCACCGGGTGCCGTTCATCGTGAGCTGGCCGGGGAAAGTGAAGGCCGGCGGGAGCAGCGGGCAGACGGTGTGCCTCACGGACTTCATGGCGACGGCGGCGGATGTCACTGGCGCGAAACTCCCGGCGGGCGCAGCGGAGGACAGCGTGAGTTTCCTTCCCGTGCTGCTCGGCACGGACGGCCTGCGCCGCACGGCGCTCGTGTCGCATTCGATCAACGGCTCGTTCGCGATCCGCGAGGGCAATTGGAAGCTCATCCTGTGCGCCGGCAGCGGCGGATGGAGCGCGCCAAGGCCCGGCACGGCCGAGGAAAAGGATCTGCCTTCGGACCAGCTTTACGACTTGGCCTCGGATCATGCTGAGCAGAAGAACGTCGCCGCGGAGCACCCGGAAATGGTGAAGCGTCTCGGCGGATTGCTGGACAAATACATCGCCGACGGACGCAGCACGCCCGGTGAAGCGCAAAAAAATGCAGTCGAGATCCAAGTGCGCAAAGGAGCGAAAGGCGCAAAGAAAAAGGCAGCCGCGGCGCAGTAGTTCTGAAATGCCAAACCGTTCCCCAGCTTCATTCGCCGTGCTCCTGAATGCGCGGACGCTCCTCACGATGGCAGCTTGCGCTTTCGCGGGCGCCGCGACCGGTGCCACCGCGGCGGACAAGGTCAGCTTCAACACGCACGTCCGCCCGATCCTCTCGAACAACTGCTACTACTGCCACGGCCCGGATGAGGAGCACCGCGAGGCGAAGCTGCGGCTCGATGTGCGCGAAGCTGCGGTCGCGGATCTCGGTGGCTACGCGGCGATCGTCCCCGGCAAGCCGGACGAGAGCGAAGTGATGAAGCGCATCAACACGCACGACGAGGACGACCTGATGCCGCCGGTGAAATCGAAGAAGAAGCTGACGGCAGAACAGAAGGAGACGCTGAAGCGATGGATCGAGCAGGGAGCGACATATGAGAGGCACTGGGCATTCGAGCCGCCGAAGCGCAGCGCACCACCGGAGATTCCCGGCGCTTCACATCCGGTGGACCGCTTTGTCCAGGCCCGGCTGGCCATTGAAAAGCTCGCGCCTTCACCGCTCGCCGACGCGGCGACGCGCATCCGCCGCGTGTCGCTCGACCTCAC
The DNA here is from genome assembly GCA_963769025.1 of uncultured Verrucomicrobiae bacterium. Lineage (GTDB taxonomy): Bacteria > Verrucomicrobiota > Verrucomicrobiia > Chthoniobacterales > Chthoniobacteraceae > SXWH01. The sequence goes on along the minus strand of CAVYKI010000009.1, from coordinate 1,332,422 downwards.
GGGGCTTCCGCCGACCACGGAGGAGGTGGATGCGTTTGTGAACGCTTCGGCGAAGGACGCGGAGGGGGCGTATCGCGCACTCGTGGATCGCCTGCTCGCGAGTCCGCACTACGGCGAACGCTGGGGGCGCTGGTGGCTCGATCAGGCGCGCTATGCGGACAGCAACGGCTACTCGATTGATGCACCGCGGCAGATTTGGAAATTCCGCGACTGGGTCGTCGGCGCGCTGAATGCGGACATGCCGTTCGATCAGTTTACCATCGAGCAGCTCGCGGGCGATCTGCTGCCGAATGCGAGCGAGGCGCAAAAGATCGCGACGGGGTTTCATCGCAACACGCAGATCAATCAGGAAGGCGGCATCGACAAGGAGCAGTTCCGCATCGACAGCGTGTTCGACCGCGTGGCGACGACGGGGACGGTGTGGCTCGGGCTGAGCGTAGGCTGTGCGCAGTGTCACGATCACAAGTTCGATCCCATCGCGCAGAAGGAATATTACCGCCTGTTCGCGTTTTTGAACAATCAGGACGAGCCGACGATGAAGGTCCTCGATCCGACGGTGGACGTGAATGCGCTCACCGCGGAGCTGAAGAACGTGGAGGGCAAACTCGCCGCCCTGCTGGAGCGGCGGAACGACGAGATCGCGGCCTGGGAATCCGGGCTCACGCCGGAGTTTCGGAAAACGACCACGGGCGGCGTGAAGAAGGCGCTGGCAGTACCCGCGGCAAAGCGGACGCTGGAGCACAAGCGGACGCTCTTTTCGGTCATCGTGAATCCCAGCGATGAGTTCCGCATCCTCGATGACCGCTACACCGAACTCGATTCGCTCCTCAACAGCGGGACCACGACAATGGTGATGAAAGAGCTGCCGAAGCCGCGGAAGACGACCGTCTTCATCAAGGGCGACTTCACGCGACCGGCGGATGAGGTGACTCCCGGCACTCCGGCGGTGCTGCACGCCCTTGAAACGACGGATGCCCAGCCGACGAGGCTGGATCTCGCGCGCTGGATCATGAGCCCGAAAAATCCGCTCACCGCGCGCGTGATCGTGAACCGGGTGTGGCAGCAGTATTTCGGGCGCGGCATCGTCGAGACGGAAAATGATTTCGGAATGCAGGGCACTCTGCCGTCGCATCCCGAACTGCTCGACTGGCTCGCGACGGAGTTCGCCGCGAAAAAATGGAGCCTCAAGGAGCTGCACCGGGTCATCGTGACCTCGGCCACTTACCGGCAGAGTTCTGCGCAGCGACCTGACCTGCGCGAGAAGGATCCGGAGAACTACCTGCTCGCGCGGCAGACGCGCCTGCGTCTCGACGCGGAGATCGTGCGCGATGTCGCGCTCTCCGCGAGCGGACTCCTTTCGCAAAAGCTCGGCGGCCCGCCCGTGTATCCGCCGATCCCGGATGGCGTGATGGGCGTGGGCCAGGTGAAGCGCGCGTGGACCGTGAGCAAGGGCGAGGACAAGTACCGGCGCGGGCTCTACACATTCATCTATCGCGCCTCGCCGCCGCCGTCGCTGAATGTCTTCGACGCGCCGGACGGCTTCAGCTCCTGCACGCGCCGCATCCGCAGCAACACGCCGCTCCAGGCGCTCACGCTGATGAACGACAGCCGGCTTCTTCGAGTTCGCGACGGCGCTGGAGAAAATCATCCGCAAGGACGGACTGGAGGCCGCATTCCGCCGCTGCACGAGCCGCGCGCCGAAGGCTGGGGAACTCGCAATCCTCCAGAAACTCGACACGCTCAACGCCGCGCGTGCGCTCCTGAACCTCGACGAAACCCTCACGCGAGAATAGCCCTCCAATGAACACCACGCACCTCACCCTCCTTGCAGTCCTTCTTCTCCAAGTGGCCGTCCTCCGTGCGGAAGATCCCGTGCGTGCATTCATGGACGACACCCAGCCGGGATGGCGGGCGCTCGTCGCCGAGGATTTCACAAAAGTGAACAGCGCCGACGACACATGGAGCTGGAAGGACGGCGTGCTGCAATGCACGGGGAAGCCGGTCAGTGTCCTGCGCACGGTGAAGGAATATCAGAACTTCGAGGCGGTCGTGGAGTGGAGCCATCAGAAGGCGGCGGGCAACAGCGGCGTCTTCATCTGGGCCACGCCGGCTTCGATCGAAAAGCTCACCGCCGCCGGAAAGCCGGGGCTGCCGCAGGGCATCGAGGTCCAGGTCCTCGACCACGGGTACACTGAAAAAATCAAGGCGGGCGGGGGCAAGACCGACTGGTTCGGGACGAATGGCGATGTCTTTCCGGTCGGCGTGAAAATGAAACCTTTCCCGCCGCTCTCGCCTGATGGCAGCCGCAGCTTCCCGCGCAAGCATCTCGCGAAAGGGCACGGCGAATGGAACCACTACTACATCCGCGCCATCAACGGCGAAGTCCGCCTGTGGGTGAATGGCGAGGAAGTTTCGGGAGGCACCGGCTGTGTCCCCGCGAAGGGGTTTCTCTGCCTGGAAAGCGAAGGCTCGCCCATTCACTTCCGGAAAATCCGAATCCGCGAACTGCCATGAATCCTGAACACGCCCTCCGCGACATCACGCGGCGTCACTTTTTCAGCCGCTGCTCGATGGGCGTCGGCTCCATCGCGCTCGCCTCGCTGATGGAGGAGCGCGGACTTGCGGCGAATCCCGCGGTGAAAATGCGCAATCCGCTGGAACCGAAGCCGACGCATTTTCCGGCAAAGGCGAAGAACGTCATCTTCCTCTTCATGGCGGGCGGGCCGTCGCAGCTTGATCTCTTCGAGCACAAGCCGCAGCTCACCGCGCTGAACGGCAAGCCGATTCCCGAGAGCTACACGAAAGGCAAGCGGTTCGCGTTCATGGACAGCAGCCACCGGACGAACCTGCTCGCATCGAAATTCGCATTTCAAGCAGCACGGAAAATCCGGCGCGTGGGTGAGTGATCTCCTGCCGCACACGGCGGGGATCGTCGGACGAGATGTGCCTCCTCACGACCTGCAAGGCGGACCTTTTCAATCACGCGCCGGCGAAACTTTTCATGAATGCCGGCAGCGGGCTTTTCGGCAGGCCGAGCATGGGCGCATGGGTCACTTACGGGCTCGGGAGTGAATGCGACAATCTGCCGGGCTTCGTCGTGCTGCAGAGCGGGCCGCGCGGTCCGCGTGGCGGTGCGGTGCTGTGGGGAAGCGGAGTGCTGCCGACGACGTACCAGGGAGTGCCGTTGCGCAACCAGGGCGATCCCATCGTCAATCTTTCCACGCCGCAGTCCATCACCGCCCCGCAGCAGCGGCAGCTTGTGGACGCGGTGCGCGAGCTGAATCTCAAGCGGCTCGTCGAGACGGGTGACGACGAAATTTCCACACGCATCAACGCCTATGAGATGGCCTACCGCATGCAGACGAGTGCGCCGGAGCTGATGGACATCCGCGGCGAGACGCAGGCGACGCTCGAGCTTTACGGCATCAAGGACAGCAAGGAGACCAGCTTCGCGCGGAATTGCCTGCTCGCCCGCCGCCTCGTCGAGCGCGGCGTGCGCTTCGTGCAGCTCTACGACACGAATTGGGACCACCACGGCGGGCCCACGGAGAATCTCGAGAAGCATCTGCCGATGAAGGCCGCCGACGTTGACCGCGCCAGCGCGGCGCTCGTGCGCGACCTGAAAATGCGCGGCCTGCTGGACAACACGATCGTGATCTGGGGCGGCGAGTTCGGACGCACGCCGATGGGGGAGGTGCGCGAGTCCACCGGGCGCAATCATCACATCGATGCCTTCACGATGTGGTTCGCCGGCGGCGGATTCAAACCTGGACTGGTTTACGGCCAGACCGACGAGTTCGGCTTCGGTGCCGTCGAGAATCCCGTCCACGTCCGCGACATCCATGCGACGATCCTGCATCAGCTCGGCCTCGATCACGAGCGGCTCACCGTCCGTTCGCAGGGGCTCGATTTCCGGCTCACTGGCGTGGACGCGGCGAAGCGGGTGAAAGGGATTATCAGTTGAACGATCGCTTACGGGCGTGCCCGCCGGGCATGCTGCGCGGGTGACTGGTTATCCTCTGCGCGAAGGAACCGGAAGGGGAAGCCTTCCGCTTTTGAGGCCGCGCTTCACATCGTGCTCCGTAGTGCTCGTTGGCGAGCAGGGGAGACTGCGATGAAGGGAGGACAGATTACGCCGCTGCCGAATCGGGCTGGACGTGCCTGCGGACGATGACGCCGGAGCCCTCGGCGCGAATGATGCGCACGGGCGTTCCCGGTTCGAGAAATTCACCGCCGGTGATCGCATCCACGCGCGTCCCCGCGACGATGATCGTCCCGCTGGGCCGCAGCGGAGTGGCTGCGGTTCCGGTCTGCCCGATCAGTTGCGCGAGACCCTCGGCCTGGGAGGTGCCGGTGCTCGTGGTTTCGAGCATCATCCTGCGGCCGAAGCGCGTGTGCTGGAATTTCGTCGCCCACCACCACCAAAGTACGGCGGTGGCCGCACTCGTGGCCAAAAGCGTGATGTTCCCGGCCGCAGGCCCGAGGTCCCGGTAGGCGGTGACGACTGCGGCGATGAGCAGGATGCCGCCGATTACGCCGGCGATGATTCCCGGGAGGAACACTTCGAGGAAGAGAAGCGCGACGCCAGCCGTGGCGAGGGCGATGACCGTGCTGAGCATAGTTTGAAATGTGAAGACTCAGTCGCGGACGCGGCTCGGGCGGACGTAGTCCGTGTCGTCATTCGCACGCGGCGGCGGCGGGCCTGGACGCGGATCGCGCGGTCCCGCGCTGTCGCGATTGTCACCTGTGAAGAGATTGTGGAACGCGTCGCCGATCTGGCGCCCGCGGCGCGACATGTGATTTCCGAGGCGGTCGAAGAACCGGTTCGGCTCGGGGTTGTCGGGTTCGACGCGTCGCGCGACACCCTGGGGTGCGGGCCGCGGGTCGCGCTGCTCGGGTTCGGGCTGGTAGCGCGGAGCGGGAGCGGGAATTGCAGCCGCGGGCTTGGGATGATTCACCAGGCCTTCGGAGCTGAGAACATTTCCCGTCGTCGCAGCGATATGGAGCGAGGCTGCGCCGCCGCTCTTCTCGTCGGTGAGCCGGATTTCCCAAACGGGCGATCCGCCCTTGCTCCCGGCGCGCAGCGTGTAGCTGGCGTGGTCGTAGGAGAAGGTGACCTTTTTGGCCTCGCGCTCGGCGACCGTGTGGACGCCGTCGCTGTCGAGATTGAGCTGGCTCATGTTCATCGGCGCGCCGGTCGTCTGCGCAGCCTGCTCGCCTGTGAGGCGCGTGCCCTGGACGGAGAATTCCCTCGCGCCGCCGCGTGCCGTGGCGTCCTTCACGATGATTTTCCACACGCGGGGCTGCGGTGAGCCCTTGTCGCCGCGCATCTCGATGATGTTGTCGAGAAGCGCTTCGTTCTTCTGTTTGCCGAGGATGCGCAGGGCTTCATACGCCGTGGTTGCCCGGACCGTCTGGGTTGCCAGGAGCGTGGTGAATGCGAGGAGGGCTAGTCTCATGGGCGGGAAAGATGTCCGCGAACTGCGAGAATTCCAGCACGAACGCGCGGACCGCTATTCCGCACTTGCAGGCTCCTCGTGAGGGATCAACTCCCCGAGCCTTTCCGTCAGCGCATCGAGGCCCTCGGATTTTTCCGCGCACACGGGGAAAACCTCCAGCTTCTTGTAGCGCGTCTTGAATTGCTTGAGCTTCGTTTTCGCACCCGGGAGGTCCATCTTGTTCGCGACGACGATCCATGGACGCTCGCTCAAGGTCGGGTCGTAGAGGTCGAGTTCCTTGCGGAGCTTTTGCAAATCTTCGAGCGGCTCGCGTCCTTCGCTGCCCGCCATGTCGAGCACGAAGATGAGCAGCTTGCACCGCACGATGTGCCGCAGGAAATCATGGCCGAGCCCGACATTCTCGTTCGCACCTTCGATGAGGCCTGGGATGTCCGCGACGGTGACGCGCCGGTAGTTCGCCAGATCCACCACGCCGATGTGCGGCGTCAGCGTCGTGAAGGGATACGGAGCGATCTTCGGATGCGCGTTGGAAATGTGCGTGAGCAGCGTGCTCTTTCCGGCGTTCGGATAGCCGACCAGTCCGGCGTCGGCGATCTTGCGCAGTTCGAGGTAAAACACGCCTTCCTCACCCTCAGTGCCTTCGGTGAACTCGCGCGGCACGCGGTTGCGGCTGCTCTTGAAATGCACGTTGCCCTTGCCTCCATCGCCGCCTTTGCAGAGCACGAAATCCTCGCCCGGCATCTTGAGATCCACGACGAGTTCCAGCTCCTCCGGGTCCACTTTCCTGCGCGGTGCCTGACGGATATTCGAGCTTCGCGGCCTCCTCATCCGTCAGCGTTTCGAGGTTCAGGAACGAGGTGGTGTTGCGAGGTGCAGGTCCCGGTTCAGCGCGTTCAAACGGCATGCGATACACGAGCGTCCCGACCGGCACCTTGTAGATCGCGTCCGCGGCAGCGCGCCCGGTGCAATTCTTCGAGCCACCATTCTCGCCGCTCTTCGCCTTCAGGTTCGACTGGTAGTGAAACTCGACGAGATTGTCCACGTTCGGGTCCGGTCGCAGGATCACGCTCCCTCCGCGTCCGCCATCGCCGCCATCCGGCCCTCCGCGCGGTACAAATTTTTCCCTGCGAAATGAAACGGTCCCGCGCCCGCCTCTGCCGGCCTGCGCGTGAATCTGGATGTGGTCAACGAACATCCCGCACCATCATGCAGATGCCGCGCCGTGTCGAGAGCCGTGCGATTTCTGCCGCGCTTCCGGAAAACACCGAGGACTACCGAGGCGTCGCGTCCGTGATGTGCCTCCCGTCCCGCGTCCAGCGCTGCACGGGGTCCGCGCGCCCTTTGCGCAGTTGCTTGGAAAGTGCCGGCGCGTCCCGCTTTTGGAGCACGAGTTCCTCGACGCCCTCCTCGCTGCAGCTCAGCACGTCATAATACCCCTTCTCGTCGCGGGGCCGTCCGATGATTCGCGAGAAGCCCGGCGTATGCGCCGGACCCGAGTCCCGCCGCGTGAGAACGAGGAAGCTGTAGGGCAGCGAGCGCATGTCGATGCCCAGTTCGCGTCCGAACTGGGCCCAGCGCGCGTCGCGCGATGCTTCCGCCGGCACGGTTGCAAAATGGTGACACCAGTGCGCCGCGTTTTCCGCCGTGAGCATCCCGCACCGCGCGGCGTGCGTGCATGGCGCGACGATGTCGAATTCCCCGCGCAAATCCTCGCGCACGGAAATCAGCCTCCGGCTGTCCGCATGCGTGCCGGCCTCGACCCAGATGATCTCCGACGCGCGCCGTGCCGCCGTGACGAGCCGGAGCGCCGCCGATTCATCCGTCTCGTTCACCACATGGCTGACCAGCAGCAACGACCCCACCACCGCAGCCGTTCCATTCGCCGTCGTTCGCACGCCGAGCCCCGGAAATGTCTCCCGCGCCCGCGCCTCGGCAAACCGCATTGCCTTCATCGAGACATCCGTGAGCGTCAGCGATTCAAAGCCATCCCAGGCATCGAGCACCCGCCTGCCGGCGATGCCGCTGCCGCAGCCCCAGTCCACCACGTGCTTCGCCGCGGGGCGCCATCCGCGCAACTTCAGCTCCGAGATCACCGCATCCCATTTCCACCCGATGCGCTCGCCAAAGCTCCCATCGTAGAGCGCAAGCTCCGCCTCGTTTTTCCAATAGCCGCCGCCTGCATTCGAACCGTCGAGAAATCGCGCACGCAGCGCCGCGAGTGCGGCCAGCTCCGGCTTGGTGAAAATTTCGCGCCCCATCCGCCGGATGCCGGGCAGAGGCTACCTGTCCTTCAGTTCCTTCGGAGCCTCGGGCTGCTCGCCTTTGCGGATCGCCTTGCGGTAATCCTCCCACGGGCCCTTTTTCTTCGGCGGCGAAAAATCCCTCCGATGCGTGACCATGTTGGAATTGCAACCGGCGATCAGGAACACGGCAATGGCGGGGAAGAGGAACTTCATGGCTGCGCAGGGAAGCAAACGGCGCGGCGGGCGTCAATCGTCCACCTCGCGCCGCCCGCGTCACTTCAGCGCGGAAAGGTACTGCACCAGGTCGCGCAGTTCGCGCTTCGTGAGCACCTCCCCCATTCCCGGCGGCATCGCGCTTGGGAGCGACACCCGCTCCTTCACGTCGGCCTTCCTCACGCGCTGCAATTTCGCATCGGCGGGATTCTTCAGCGTGAGTTCGTCGGCCGTCTCCGCGCTGAGCAGGCCCGCGGTGATGTCGCCGCTTTTCAGGGTCACCATCACGTTGTCGTAGCCTTTCGTGATTTCGGCATTCGGATCCACGATGCTGCGCAGGACGTATTCGCGGCCGAACTGCTTGCCAGTCTCCGCGAGGTCGGGCCCGACATCGCCGCCTTCGCCCTTCACCATGTGGCAGCGCATGCACGCGGCCTCGGCCTTCTCGGCGAAGACGATTCTGCCCGCCTTCGAGTCGCCGCCCTCGATGCACTCGCGCCACCGGGCGAGGGGATCCTCCGCCTTCCGCGTGGCTTCAAATGCAGCGAGCTTCCTTTGAATCGCCGCATCCTTTCGCGGTGCCGCCGCCTCGAGCAAATCGAGCACCAGTCCCTGCTTCACTTTTCCCGCGAGCAGAAGATCGAGTTGCTGCGCGATGACGGCATCCGCCGCCGCGACCGTCTCCGCCGCGATGGTCGCGAGCGCCTGCTGTTGTTCGCGAATGCCGCCCTTGCCGAGAACCGCTGCGTTGGCCTTCACCGCCGCCGCCGGGGAAACTTTCCCCGCGAGCCTTCTGGCGCCCTCCGCGAGCGTCTTGTCGGTGGATTCGAGCATCGCCGTGACGAGCGGTCCGAGTTTTGGTGACTCCATCGCCGCAAGCGCATCGAGCGTGGCGGCGCGGACGGCACCCGAGGCATTCGAGTTCGTCGCGAGCATCGTGATCGTGTCAGCCGCCGCCGTGAGCTTGTTCCCGCCCGCCGCGTTCAGCGTGGCAATGCGGATCGCGTCGTTGTTCTCGCCGAGCAGCGTGACGACGAGCGGTGCGAGCGCCGCCGCAGCCTCCGCGGCATTCCGCTGCCCATCACCCGGGACGACGATGCCGAGCACGCGGTCGCGTCCGAGATTCACCGGCCACTGCGCGAGTGCTTCGAGCGCATCGAGGCGCACGGATTCTGCGATGGCGCTGTTCGCGGAGATCGTCGCGAGACGCCTTGCAGTCTCGGCGGTGCCGAGGCGGTAGTTGGCATTGATGACGCGGCGCGTGATCGGCCCTTCAGACTTGTGAAGCGCCGCATCGTTCGATTTTTTGGGAGCCTTGGCGTCCTTCTGCTTCGAAGTGTCGGTGGTCTTCGCCGGTTCCCTTTGAGTGGGCGCAGTGCTCACTTTGTCCAAATCCAATGCCGCCAACGCCGGCAGCGCACCGGAGATCGGTGTGTCGTGAATCGCCCGCGCTGCTTCGAGACGGAGGCGCGGACTCTTGTCATTGAGGAATCTGGCCGCATCCATGCATCGTGTCCCGCGGAGCGCGAGGAGCGCCCCGAGGCGGACAGACTCCGAAGGGTCCGATTGAAATGGCGCCATTTGCGCGAAGTCCGCGCAGGAGGCCAAGGCCGAGACCAGCGCATGACGGACGGTGGGATCGCGGTCCGCATTCTCCTTCAGCGCGGAAAACAGCGCCGGGATGGCAGCCCGGACCTTCATTCCACCGATGGCCTGCGCGGCGAAGAACCGCACGCGCGGCTCCTTGTCGCCGAGCAGGCGGATGAGCAAATCGGTCTCCTCCTTCAAATGCGTCTCACCGACGAATTTCGCCCACTGCGCGCGCACCTCGGCATCGGGATCCATCGCGAGCGGCATGAGCGTCTTCGCGACTTCGGGCTTCGTGTGCGCGAGTTGCGCGAGACCCCAGATGCCGTGCAGGCGCATCAGCTTTGGGTTCGCCGCGAGTGTTGCCTGCGCGAGTGCGGTCGCTTCGCCCTTCTCCACGAGCGCAAACTGCGCCGTCACGCGCACGCGCTGGTCCGCATGCCCGAGCAGCTTCGCGAGTTCCTCCGGCGTGCGCTTCTCCATCCCCTCGGCGAGCAGCCTCTTTGTCTCCTGCACTGCCGCGCTCGCATCGACGACCGGATCGTGCACGCGGTAGATGCGGCCCTTGCCGGTTTTTTCCCAGCCATACACCCAGTCGAGCACGCACACGCCGCCGCCGGGCGGGAACTGCACGTCGCTCGGATACAGGTTCCACAGCAGCTTGCCGCGCATCTCGCCGGGCGAGTTGTTTTGCAAAATCGGATCGTCGCCGGCCATGCCGTCCACCTCGTAGCTCGCGCCCTTTTGCTTCAGCGCGAAGTGCCGCACGCCGCCCGGGAAATCGGCGACGAAAAAGTGGTCGCGATATTTTTCCGGCAGCCCGGTGCCGGGATAAAACGCGATGCCCGCGGGGCCGTGCGTGATGTGCGCGACGGGCGGCAGGATGGCGGCGTTCGTCTCCGCCACGTCGAGGTGCCACATGCCCTCGCTGTTCCATGCGCCGAGCTTTGGCAGGAACTGCCAGCCGATGCGCCAGCCGTAGTCCGCGCCCTCGACGACGTGAGTCCACCGCGCCTTGTCGCCGCCGTCCGCGTTGTTGTCGCCGGTGAAAAGGTCGCCCACGTCGTTGAAGGCGAGCGATTGCGGATTGCGCAGGCCCCAGGCGTAAAGTTCGAGCCCGGCGCCATCCGGCCAGCAGCGGAAGACCGCGCCGCGTCGGGCATGCTCGATCACTTTTCCTTCCTTGGACACAACGTGCGCGCCGCAGTCGGCGATGGTGAAATAGATCCGGCCGTCCGGCCCCATCTTCACGCCGTGCATGTCGTGCCCGCCGTACGCGACATGGACGCCAAAGCCCGTCGCGAGCTTCGTCTTCGTGCCATCGGGCGCGATGCGCCAGAGGTCGGGAGCGCAGGTGAAAACCGCGCCGGCATCCGGCATCGCGAGCACGCCCGCGCCGAGGCCGGTTTCGAGATTGTTGAAGCCGCTCGCGAGCACGCGCGACTTGTCCGCGCCGCCCGCGCCCGTGCTGGCCTCGACGATGCGAATCTCCTCCGACTCCACCGCCCAGTCGCGCCAGTCGAGCTGCCCGTCTTTGTTGATATCCTCCTCGGGCTTCTTCGGTTTTTTCACCGGCGACTCGGGCATCTTCGCCTTCATGAAGGCGATGCGTTCCTCGACCGTACGCAGCGAGAGATTCTCGGTCTGCCACGCCTCAAATTTCCGGATGTCCGGCACGGAAGTGCGGCGGCGATTCGTCACCGCGACGAATGCGCGGCCCTTGTCGTCGAATGAAAATGCCACGGCATTTTCGAGCAGCGGCTCGGCGGCCCACACCTCGACTTTCAGCCCCGGCGCGACGGCAAAGGACTTCATCGCATTCTCCGGCGATTGCGTCGCTGCGTTGCCTTTCGGCGTGCGATCGTCGTTCTTCTTCGGCGCCTTCGGCGTGTCCACTTCGTCGGCGGAATAGGCGAGGGCGGTCGTGAGCAGGAGGGCAATCAGGGGTCGCATGGCGGGAGTGTGCAGGGCATCACCAGCATAGGCGGATGCGGAAAGCAGGCGAAATTTTCCCCGTGCCAGTGCCAGTGCCCAGCGGGCCCCGCTGGGCCGGAATCACCGAGATCGGTGACTACGGCGCTACTTCGACACGGTCTCCAGCAGCTGGTTCTTCACCGGCTTCACCGTGGTCCTATGGTTCTCGACGGCAACTTTGATTTTCTCGATCACGTCCGCATGATCGGCAGCGACGTTGAAGGACTCGCCGGGGTCGGCTTCGAGATTGAAGAGCAGCGGCGGGTGGTGCGGCTCGGGCTTCGGCGATCCGTAAGCGGGCTGCGTGATGAAGTGCGCCTTCCATTTTCCGAGACGCGCGGCGAACAGCTCCGTGCCGCGGTAGTAGCAGAAGACCTCGCGTTTCACCGTGCCGGTGCTCGTGAGCAGCGGCGCGATGTCCACTCCGTCGATGTCGCGATCCTTCGGTGCCTCCGCGCCGGCAAACATTGCGATGGTCGGCATGAGATCCATCGTCGTCGCCATCTCGCGGCACACTTTCCCAGCGGGGATTTTGGCCGGCCACCATGCGATGCCCGGCACGCGCATTCCCCCTTCCCAAGTGCTGCCCTTTCCGTCGCGCAGCAGACCGGCGGTGCCGCCAGCGAGGCCGCGGATGAGCCACGGGCCGTTGTCGCTCGTGAAGAAGACGAACGTATTCTTGTCCAGCCCCTCGCTGCGCAGCGTGTCGAGGATCTGGCCCACGCTCCAGTCGAGTTCCTCGACGACATCGCCGTAGCGCCCGCGCGGACTTTTTCCGTGGAAATTCTCCGACGCGAAGATCGGCGTGTGCGGAAAAGTGTGCGGGACATAGAGGAAGAACGGCTGCGATTTCTTCTCGCGGATGAACTTCACCGCCTGCTCCGTGTAACGGCGCGTGAGGGTGGTCTGGTCAGCCGGCTGCTCGATGAGCTTCTCGCCCTCGAAGAGCGGCGCCTCCCATGACTTCGGATCCGGGTCTTCGCTGTTGTCCCCGCCCTTCGGCCCGCCGGGCACACGGTTCATGTCATTCGAGTGCGGGAGGCCGTAGTAGTAGTCGAAGCCGTGCTTCATCGGGTGCCCCGCCGGGTTGTTCATCCAGTTGCCGAGATGCCATTTTCCCACCGCGGCCGTCGCGTAGCCCTGCTTCTTCAGCAGCTCCGCGATGGTGATTTCATCATCCGGCAAATGCCCCATGGACTGCGTCCTGAGCACGCGGAACTGTCCATGCGCCATCCCGCTCCGCACCGGATAGCGCCCCGTGAGCAGCGCCGTGCGGCTCGGCGTGCAGACCTCCGCCGCCGAGTAGAAATCCGTGAAGCGCACGCCCTCCGCCGCCATGCGGTCCAGGTTCGGCGTGCGGATGCTCGGATGCCCGTAGCACCCGAGGTCGCCATACCCGAGGTCGTCGGCGAAAATGATGATGAAGTTCGGCTTGTCCGCGGCGGAGGTGAACGACGCGAGGACGATGAGCAGGAGAGCGAGGAGGAAGCGCATTGCGCGGAGATTTACGGGAAAGGCGAGGGCCGTCGAGTATCTCGGAGGTACGGGTTGGTCGAGAGCGTCGATTGCCGGGAAATATCGCAGATGCTGGTTGCTCCATCGACTGATCGAGCGTGCCTCGGCGAAGGGGCGCAATTCTCCGGTGTTGTAGCGCGCGGCTTGCTAACGGTCTTAGATGGATGAAATTATCCAGAACGAATGAAACCCCTCGCAATCCTCCTTTTTCCAGCTTTCGCGATCGCCGCGGAACTGCCGCCTCCTGCGAATCACCCGGTGGATTTTGCGAAGGACATCCAGCCGCTTTTCGAGGCGGCGTGCGTGAAGTGCCACGCGAAGGGCAAGGACAGCGGCGGGTTTTCGCTGGAGACGCGCGAGTCGTTTCTGAAGGGCGGCGACACGGGGCCGGCGATCGAACTTGGGAACAGTGCGAAGAGTCTCGCGGTCGGGCTGGTCGCCGGCCTGGACCCGGACAATGTGATGCCGCAGAAGGGCAAGCGATGGACTGCCGAGCAGGTCGGGTTGTTGCGCAAGTGGATCGACCAGGGCGCGATGTGGCCGGATGGATTTACGTTTCGCAAAGCCCGCGCCGCGGAATCTCGCGCCGCGCAAAGTGGAGCTGCCGGCCGGAGATGGAAATCCGGTGGACCGTTTGCTGGCCGCGTATCTCGCGGAAAGTGGCGTGAAGCCCGTGCCGCCGGTGGCGGATGCGGTGTTCGCGCGCCGCGTGTATCTCGACACGATCGGCCTGCTGCCGACAGCGGAACAGCTCGCGGCATTTGAAAAGGACTCGGCCGCGGACAAGCGCGCGGCGCTCGTGCGTTCGCTGCTGGGAGACAAGCGCGGCTATGCGGATCACTGGCTCACTTTTTGGAACGACCTGCTGCGAAATGACTACAAGGGCACGGGCTTCATCGACGGCGGGCGCAAGCAAATCACCGGCTGGCTGCATTCGGCGCTCAGGGAGAACAAGCCGTATGACCGCTTTGTCGCAGAGTTGGTGAATCCGGATTACGCGAGCGAAGGCTTCACGAGCGGCATCCTCTGGCGCGGCACCGTGAACGCCGCGATGCGGCGTCCGATGCAGGCGGCGCAGAGCGTGTCGCAGGTGTTCCTCGGCGTGAATCTCAAGTGCGCGTCGTGCCACGACAGCTTCGTGAACGACTGGGCGCTCTCCGACGGCTTCGGGATGGCCGCGGTCTATGCCGACGAGGCGCTCGAACTCGTCCGCTGCGACAAGCCGCAAGGAAAGATGGCGAAGGTGCGATTCCTTTACCCGGAAGTCGGAAGCATCGACGCCGCACTCGACCGCAGCGGGCGGATGAAGCGCCTCTCGGACCTGATGCTCGATCCGAAGAATGGGCGGCTCTCGCGCACGATCGTGAACCGCCTGTGGGCGAAACTCCTCGGGCGCGGGCTCGTCGAGCCGCTGGATGACATGGAGAAGCCGGCATGGAACAGCAACCTGCTCGACTGGCTCGCGGAGGATCTCGTGGAGCATGGCTGGGATTTGAAACACACGATCGAAGTGATCCTCACGTCGCAGGCTTACGCGATGCCGGCGGTCGAGGGGCCGAAGGATGAAAAGGCTGCGTTCGTTTTCCGCGGCCCGCTCACGCGGCGCATGACGGCGGAGCAGTTCAGCGACGCGGTGACGTCGCTCACCGGCGACTGGGCGCGGCTGCCCTCTTCGCTGGAGTTTGATTTCGGCGCGGACGATCTCGCCGGGCGGCCTGACGATGCCGCGCTGGATCTGGACGGACGAACCGCTCGATCTCGGCGCGCGGCGCGAGGCGCTGCACAAGGCCCGAGGATGGATCGCGTGGGCTGCCAGCGATCTCGATGCGGCGAACAAGCAGGCGTTGGCTGCGATCGCGGGCGGGCCGGAGCAGATTGCCGCCGCAAATGCGTCAATCGCAAAGGCCGCGGAGAAAATGAAGAGCGCGCAGGAGCAACTGGCCGCCGCTGCAACGGCAAAGGCGGTCGGCGGTCCCGGCGAGGTGAAGGTGCGGCCGGATGCGGACAAGCATCGCGTGGTTTTCCGAAGGCACTTCAAACTCGCGCAGCCCGCGACCGAGGCCTACGCGATGCTCGCCGCGAGCCAGGCGTTCGATCTTTCCGTGAACGGCGGCACGGCGAAGGCGGTGCTGAACGACGGATTCCGCAATGGCCGCGTGAAGATTTACAACATCGGGCCGATGCTGAAGCCGGGCGACAACGTGATCTCCATCAGCGTCATGAGCCACACGGACAAGGGCATGAACACGACGGAGCGGGCGATCTACCCGCAGTCCATCAACCACCTCAATCGCAGGCCGGGCATGGCCTTTCACACGCGCATCACGCTCGATGGAAAGCACGCGCCGGTGCAACTCGGCACGGACAGCCAGTGGCGCGTCTTCCGCTCGCCGGATGGCACGTGGTCCGACCCGAAGCTCGACGACAAAGGCTGGCCGGCCGCGGTGCAGTTGCCCTTCGGCGTGCCGCCGGTGGATGAAGGGCCCTCGCTGGAGCCGATCAAGCGGAAGGACTACGCAAACATCGCGATCGATTTTGGCCCGATCCTGCGGCCCGCCGTGAGCACCGCGGCGCATGCGGGGAGAATCCGCGCGCCGCTGCTCGCGTCCGATCCGTTGCAGGCGGCGCTCGACCGCCCGAACCGCGAGATCGTCACGCCCGAGCGCCTCACGGCGGCGACGACGATCCAGGCGCTGGAACTCACCAACGGCTCGACGCTCGACGCGCGGTTGAAAAAGGCGGCGGCGAAACTTCTGCCCGATGCCGCGAAGGATCCTGCGGCGTGGGTTGACCACGCGTACCGCACGTTGCTCAGCCGCCCGCCTGCCGCAGAGGAAAGGCAAATCGCCGCGGAGCTTTTCGGCGCTGAGCCGAAGGCCGAGGTGGTCGCCGATTTCCTCTGGGCCATCGTGAACCTCCCTGAATTTCAACTCATCAACTGACCATGTCCCCGCTGAACCGCCGCGATTTCCTGAAGACCGCATCCGCCGCCACGCTCGGCGCGCTGGCCGCACGCGAGCCGCGACTTTCCGCTGAGGAGCTGGAAAAGATCGCGCCGCGCGCGGACTGCATCATCGTCCTGTGGATGGCCGGCGGCATGGCGCACACGGAGACGTTCGATCCGAAGCGATACACGGCATTTGAGAAGGGCGTGGAATCGAAGGCGGTGCTCTCGACTTTCCCGAGCATCCCGACGGCGGTGGATGGCGTGCGCTTTTCCGCAGGGCTGGAAAAAATGGCGGCGGTGATGGACCGCGGCACGCTCATCCGCACGGCGCAGGCGGCGGACCTCGGCTTCATCCTGCACTCGCGGCACCAGTACCACTGGCACACGGGCTACGTGCCGCCGCAGAGCGTGGCGGCGCCGCACCTCGGCGCGTTCATCGGCGAAGGCGCTCGGGCCGCGCGATCCGGCGATGCCGGCGTTCATCAACATCGGCCAGCGGTTCGACCTCGGCGAAGGCGAGGAGCTGAAGGCATTCACGACCGCGGGATTTCTCGGGAGCGAATTCGGGCCGTTCAACATTCCCTTCCCGCAGGACGCCGCCGACCGCGGTGCGGCCGCCCGCGGGGATGACGCCGGGGCGCTTCGAGGATCGGAACAAGTTTTACAAGCGGCTGCTCGAGGCGAGTCCCGTCGGCCAGCACGGCAGCACTTTCCAGCGCGAGAGCTTCGTGCGTGCGATGGACAATGCGCACCGTCTCCTCGCGTCGCCGTCGGCGAAGGCATTCGACCTGTCGCTCGAGCCGCCGTCGAACGTGGCGAAATACGTGCCCGCAGGCTTCGACGCGACGAAGATCAATTCCGCGAAGCAGAACCGCGACGGCGATTACGAGGCGGGCACGATTGGGCGGTTCGGTCTCGGTTGCCTGCTTGCGCGGAGGCTCGCCGAGGCGGGCGCGCGATACATCGAGGTGACGACGGAGTACATCCCGTTCCTAAACTGGGACACGCATGAGAACGGCCACACGCGGCTCGTGAACATGAAGAAGATGATCGATGCGCCCATCGCGCAGCTGATCCTCGATCTCGAGGAGCGCGGGCTTCTGGACCGCACGCTCATCGTGCTCGCGAGCGAGTTTTCCCGCGACATGCTCATCGAGGGGAAGGAGAAGAGCCAGCAGCGCGAGCAGGCGCGCGTGCCGGACAAGATCGAGGATCTCAAGTTCTACGGCATGCACCGCCACTTCACCGAAGCGGGCTCGTGCTGCTGTGGGGCGGGGGCATGAAGCGCGGCCACGTCCACGGCGAGACCGCCGACGAGCGTCCGTGCACGACGGTCAAGGATCCCGTGAGCATCACCGATCTGCACGCGACGATCTACAAGGCGATGGGCATCTCGCCGAAGCTCTCGTACCTCGTCGAGGAGCGCCCATTTTACACGACGCAGGACGGGAAAGGTCAGCCGATCGAGAGTCTGTACGCGTAGCGGAAGGCGCTGCGATTCCCTCGCGCCCGCGCTCGATGCTCAGGCGATGCAGCCTTCGAGCGACTTGCGGATTTTTGCCTCGTCGAGATTTTTGCCGATGAAGACGAGCTGGCTGCTGCGCTTCTCGTCCTTTTCCCAGAGGCGATCCCAGAGGAGCGTGAAGCGATTGTTCACGCCGTGGAAGATGGCGCGGCGCGGATTGCCGGCGATGCTGAGGAAGCCTTTGCTGCGATAGACTTTGCTCCTTCTCGGAGAGCTCCTGGACGAAGAACTCGAGCTTCTCGATGATGAACGGCTTGTCGAACGTGAACGAGAAGCTGTTGATGTCGTGGTGATGCCGGTTCTGCAGTCTCGTCGAGGAACTCGGGATCGACGCTCGAGCTTCTGGTCGAGGTCGAAGGCGTTCATGTCGAGCAGCTCCTTGAGGTTCGCCTGCGACTGGTTGGTGCGGAAGATCGCGGCGTGCGGGTTCAGTTCGCGCACGATCGCCTCGATTTTCGCGAGCTGCGCCTCGTCCACGAGGTCGGTCTTGTTCAGCAGGAGGAAGTCGGCCATCGCGATCTGCTCGCGCGCGGTCTCGGTCTCCTTCATCTGCTTCTCGATCTGCTCGGCATCCACGACGGTGATGATCGAATCGAGCCGCACGTACTGCTGGAGCTGCGGGATGTTCAGGAAGGTCTGCGCGACCGGGCCGCGGATCGGCGATGCCGGTGGTCTCGATGAGCAGGTAGTCGAAGCCGCCGCGTCTTGAGCAGCTTCTGCACGCCCTTGACGAGATCCTTGCGCACCGTGCAGCAGAGGCAGCCGTTGTTCAGTTCGAGGATGTCGTCGCTCGGTCTTTTCGACGAGCGCGCCGTCGATGCCGATCTTGCCGATTTCATTGACGATGACGGCGAATTTGTAGCCGTGCTGCTGCTTGAGGATGTAGTTGAGCAGCGTGGTCTTCCCGGCGCCGAGGAAGCCGGTGAGGATGGTGACGGGGATGCGTTTCTGGCTCATGGAATGTGTGGGTTGAAAATGAAACTGGCGGCTCGGAGACAAGCTCCCAGCCGCCAGGTTTCAAAAGCGGATGACCGTGCTGGGCTTACTTGTTCTTGCGGAGCATCGGGAGGCCGGTGCGCTCGTTCTCCGATCACTTCCATGCCGGCGGGGAGGGCGTCGATCGCGCCTTCCTTGGCTTCGCCGCCGAAGTAATAGAGGGTCACTTCCTGGCCACCCTTCAGCTTCTGCTGGCGGGCGTGGAGGTGGTAGGTCTTGCCGGATTTTTTGCTGACGACGGTGAATGCCATAGGGTGATTTTGGGTTGGGTGGAGGGTTTGGAAGAAGCTACCGGGCGGCTAGGCGACGATGCCAGCCTTTTTCAGGGTGGCGTAGGCGCCGTTCTTCGTCACGGTCTTCAGCGCGCGGGCGGTGAGCTTCACGGTGACGAACTTCTTCAGCTCGGGCACCCAGATGCGCTTGGTCTTCAGGTTCGGCAGAAAGTACGCGGCGCGACGTCGCGTGACGTGCTGGCCGATGCCGCCTTTCTTCTTCGCGAGACCGCGACGGTGAATTTTGCGGCCCTTCAGGGCTTTGGTTCCATTGATGTCACAAACGCGGCTCATAAATTTAGGTAAGGTTACGGGTGAAAAGGGCGCGGAACATCGCGAGCCTGCCATGCATGGTCAAGGGCAATCTTGGGCCCGGGCCGTTTCATTGCTTCCGGCGTGAAGCGTTATCCGAGGCGATGGCTTCGCGCAACGAGGGCAGGAAATCGGGCAATTCCTCCTCCACGCGGTCCCAACTCGGCGCGGCGGGGCAATCGGCTGGTGCGTGGAGGAACGCGCGGGCCGCCTCCTGAATCGCGCGGACAAAAGTGTCCACCGCCAGTTCCTCGTCGCGGCGCGGGTATTCGAGGGAGTTAATGAGCGCATCCGCGGAATACAGGCGCAAGGCTCCGGCTGCATGACGCTGGTAAGCCGCGAGGAGCGTGTCGAGCAGGCTGGCGTCCATTTTCACGCCCTCGCCGCTCATGCTGCGGAAGAATGCGAGCGTGACCTCGCGCGCCACCTTGTGGAGACCGCGGGAAGGATCGCGCGGCGAGAGGCTCTGGTGCTTGTGATCGTAGTTGTCGCAAAGCTCCGCCTGGCACACGGCACGCGGCGCGCAATGGCGGTAGGTCTCGGCGAGGATGCCGAGCTCCAGCGCCCAGTCGCGCGGGACGCGCAGGCGGCGCGCGTGATCCGTGTGCAGCGCCACCTCGCCCGCGAGCGGGTAGCGGAAAGCCTCGAGATACGAAAGAAAAGGATGCGGCCCGATGATGTTCTGCATCGCCCGGAGCAGCGGCGCGACCAGCAGCCGCGTGACACGCCCGTGCAGCCGGTCCGAGACGCGCGCGTAGTAGCCTTTGCAGAAAGCGAAACCGAGCGCCGGATTCGCGAGCGGGTAGCAGAGCCGCGTGAGCAATTCGCGCGAGTAGTTCACGATGTCGCAGTCGTGCAGCGCGATCACGCGCGACTTCCCGTCGGCGAGGACGGCGCCGAGGCACAGCCAGACGTTGCGCCCTTTCCCTGGCGGGCCGTCGCCGAGACGGTGGCGCGCCAGCGTCCGCAGCAGGCGGGAAAAGCGCGGGCCGTCGTTCCAGAGCAACAGCGGCTTTTGCGGCAGCACGCTGAAGATTTTCCGAGCACGGTTCCATTTTGCCGCCGTGTCCGCGCCATCGATCCCGACGACGATTTGCCGCAGGTAGCCGACGGCTTGCAACTCACCGAGAATCCGCTCCAGCGCCGGCGTGCCAAACTCGCGGACGTGGCACGGCAGCACGAGCGCGATGGGCGCGGCCGGGGCGAGCGCGCACAGCTCCGCCTCCAACCGCGCGACGTTCGGCGGTCCGAGTCGGTGCAGCGTGGCGATCGCGCCAGTCTGAAAAAAATCCGCCATGCGCGCACTTTGCCGGGCACCGCGGATGAGGCGAGAAAATCCCGGTGCATGGATTTTCATCCGGCATCGTCGTCGCCGCCGTGCCCGGCTGCTTCGGCCGTCGCACTGCGGAAAAGTGATGATCCGTCCCCTCAGCCGGTGATCGGGCGCAGGTCGATGAGATGCAACTGGCGCCCTCCGGCATGCGGGCTGTCGATACACGCGAATTTTCCATTTCGCGAACTGCGTGGATGCGTATCGCATCGCCACTCGCCCGTGTATTCCTTTGGCGACTGAAACTTCCCGAGCAGGTGCAGCCGTCCGGTCGGCAGATGGAAAAGATACGGCTTCTGGTTGCGTTCCTTGTCGGGATACGTGTCGTTCAGGATCCACTCGTTGCCCGGCAGGTAGGTGCAGTGTCCGTCCACGGGCAGCATGCCGTCGATCGCCTCGGCCTTGTTGGTCCTGTCCTCGAAAACCTGGAAGCGCCAGATCTGCTCGTCCCACCCGGCGTAGGCGAGGATGTGCGTCGCGTCGCGCCAGATAAAGTGCGAGACTTTGCCGCTCGGGTTCAGCAGATGGAGGTCCTTGCCGTCCGCGCCCACGGTGAACTGCCGCGTCTTCCAGCTTTTCCCCTCGGCCTCGCCTTTCCATCGATGGAGGAAAGTGAAGCGCTTTCCATCCGGCGCGACGAGCAGGTGATTGAACCAGTGCTTCGAGCCGTTCGAAAATCCGCCCGGCTGCGCGACCTTCGCGACCTCCGCGAATGAAAGCAGCAGCGTCTGCTTTCCCGTCGCCATGTCCGTCTTCCAGATGCCCGCGTCCTCCGGCGCGAGCACGTCGCGATTCGGGTCCGGCACACCGCAGTATCCGTAGCCGGGGCGCGTGTCGTTCAGCCGGCGGAAGTCCGGCGAAATGCCCGAGGTTCCATCCGGGCTCAGCGCATAGATCGGATGCGGAATCGTGCGGCGTTTGCCGGTCTTCACGTCCATGATGCGGCAGACGAACTGATCGCCCTCGCGGTCATTCCACATCACGGTCGAGGCCGTGCCCGGCACCCATTGGAGCATGCAGCCCTGCTGCCAATTCCATGCGCGCGACTCGCCGAGTTCGATCCATTTGTCACCGTCCTGCAGATCCACCATGCCGGTGCGAATCACGTCATCCGGTGTTGGCGAGCGGCCTTCGAAATCCACCTCATTCGCGAGGACGAAGCGATCCGTCGGGTCAAACTGGAATTTATCGTAGTAGGCGAACCAGTGGAATTTCGGCCCGCGTGTGATGGCGCGGACCGGCGGGAGCTTCTCAACTTCCTGGCTTCTGAGCGACGGGACGATCGCAGCGGCGGCGAGGGTTCGGAGAAATGAACGGCGGGCGAGCATGGGGCAGATCCATAGCCGGGTTGGAAGCAGAGTGCCGCAAAATTTTAGGTGCGGCGTTCGGTCCGCGAAATCCCAGGCCTCCAACACTGCTGATTCGTGCTTGCCAGCCCCCGGGCCTTCGCCCACTGTCCGCCGCGTCGTTAGACAGCCGGGTAGTCCATTGGTCCCCGCCGGAACAGCGCAACTGTGCGGTTCTGGCGTCATGCCAGCGGTCAATCAGCGCGCCTCCCCGAGTCGCCATGTCGGTCTGCGGCAAGAACACAGTTAACAGTAATCCATGAACAACAAATTGTTTGTCGGCAACCTCGCCTGGACCACCACCGAGGGAGCCATTGAATCAGCATGCGCCGCTTGCGGCACCGTCACGGAATGCAGCCTCATGCTTGACCGGGCGACCGGTCGTTCGCGCGGCTTCGCATTCGTCACGATGTCCTCTGAAGAGGAAGCCAACAAAGTGATCGAAGTCCTCAACGGCCAGGAAGTGGACGGACGCAAGCTGCAGGTGAACATCGCCCGGCCCAAGGAAGATCGTCCTCCCCGTTCCTTTGACGGCCCTCCTCGCGGAGGTGGCGGCGGTTACGGAGATCGCGGCGGCGGTGGTGGTGGCGGCGGACGCCGTCCCTATCGTGGCGGCGGTGGCGGCGGTGGCGGCTACGGCGGCGGTGGTGGTGGCGGCGGTGGCGGCGGTGGCGGCGGTGGCCGAGACCGCTACTAGTCCGGTCCGACCGGCATCCCATCAGCATCGGGCGGAGCACTCGCCTGAACTTGCGCGGGCCAGCTTCCGCGCTGCATTCCATCCGTGGGCGCGAGACTTCGTGTACGCGCTGTTCGGTGCTGATTCCGTTGCTTTCCCGGCATTGGCGTCCTAGCTTCCTTGCGGCATCTAAGGCCCGGCTGGGGGCTGGATTGTTGCTGCGAAACCGATGAGCCATCACACCACACCGACCGATCACCTTTTCCTCACCCGTCGCGACTTCGTGCGAAGGACAGGGATGGGCATGGGCATGCTCGCGCTCGGCGGTCTTTTTGGTGAAAGCGGCATCTTCGGTCCCGCCGGGGCATCCGCGGCGGAACAGATTTCCAGCACGAACCCGCTCGCCGCGCGCAAGCCGTGGCACTTTGCGCCGAAGGCGAAGCGCGTCATCCACATTTTCCTGAATGGCGGCGCGTCGCAGGTGGACACGTTCGATCCGAAGCCCGAGCTCGACAAGTGGCACGGCAAGGAAATCCCGACGAAGCTGCAGACCGAGCGCAAGACGACGACGGCATTCAAGTCGCCGTTCTCCTTCCAGAAATACGGCAAGGCCGGAATCGAGGTCAGCGAGCTTTTTGCCAAGACCGCCGCGCACGTGGACGACATGTGCTTCATCCGCTCGATGCGCGCGGACGTGCCTAACCACGAGCCGTCGCTGCTGCTGATGAACTGCGGCGATTCGCGCCTGCCTCGCCCGAGCATGGGCTCGTGGATCACCTACGGCCTCGGCACGGAAAACCAGAATCTCCCCGGCTTCGTCTCGCTGTGTCCCGGCTACCCGATCCAGGAATCGCAGAACTGGCAGAGCGGATTCCTGCCCGGCATTTTCCAGGGTACCTACGTGGACACGCGCAAGCAGACCATCGAGGAACTGATCGAAAACATTCACAACAAGCGCGTGACCTTGCCCGAGCAACGGGCGCAACTGGACCTGCTCCAGCGCCTGAACTCCGAGCACCTCGCCAAGCGCGCGAAGGACGCGCAACTCGAGGCGCGCATCCAGTCGTTCGAACTCGCCTACCGCATGCAGATGGACGCGAGCGATGCATTTGACGTCACGCGCGAGCCCTCGGCCATTCGCGAGATGTACGGCACGGGCAAGCAAGCCGAGCAGTTCCTCATCGCGCGACGGCTGCTGGAGAAAGGCGTGCGTTTCGTCCAAGTCTGGCACGGCGACGGGCAGCCGTGGGACAGCCACGACGAGATCGAGAAGAATCACCGCAAGCTCGCAGGCGAATGCGACCAGGGCATCGCGGCGCTGCTCGCCGACCTCAAGCAGCGCGACATGCTCAAGGACACGCTCGTCATCTGCTCCGGTGAATTCGGCCGCACGCCCACCGTCGAGATTTCCACGCCCGGCTCAAACAATGCCGGAGTGAAAAACGGCCGCGATCACAACCACCACGGCTTCACGCTTTGGATGGCTGGCGGCGGCGTGAAGGGCGGCCACATCCACGGCGCGACCGATGAGTTCGGTTTCAAGGCCGTGGAAAAGCCGGTCCATGTCCACGACCTGCATGCGACGATTCTCAAGCTGCTCGGCTTCGACCACGAGAAATTCACCTACCGCTATGCAGGCCGCGACTTCCGCCTCACGGATGTGCATGGCGAGGTGGTGAACGACGTCCTCACGTAATCCCGGGGGAATGCTCAAAGCCCGGCAGTGGCGGGGCGGTTGTCTTTGTATCCCCTTTCACGGTACTGCCGGTCTTGACCAGCAATCGGCGGTTGCTACTTTCACGCCCCTTTTCCACTTCCTACATCCAATGAGCGACACCACTGCCGCCGCCACTCCGAGCGGTTCCCAAGTTTCCAAGATTGCTGAAAGCGTCATCCGCATCGCGGGCAATTCTCAGGACGGCATCCAGGCCATCGGCGGCTTCCTCGCGCGGCTCGCGGGGCGCAGCGAGCAGGAGGTGATGACGTTCATGACCATCCCGTCCACCATCTCGGGCGGGCCGTCCATTTTCCAGGTGCGCATCGGCTCCGGCGAAGTGCTCAGCGCGGGCGACGAGGCGGACGTGCTGCTGTGCTTTTACGATCACAGCTACGCAAACCACATCAGCTCGCTGAAGCGCGGCGGCATCGTGCTCTACGACTGCGACCACGTGAAGCCGAACGAGGAACTGCTCGGCACGTATCATCATGTCGGCGTGCCGATTTCGTCGCTCACGGTCGAGGCGATCGGCGGGACGGGGCGCGACAAGGGGAAGAACATTTACGCGCTCGGGCTGATCGCGCGGATGTTCGACCTGAATGTGCCGAAGCTCACGAAGCTGATCGAGGAGCGCTTCGGCGGAAAGGATCCGTCGATCGTGAAAAATGCGCTCGCGTGTTTCAACGCAGGCTACGGGCATCAGATCCAGGGGCTGATGCGAGTCCTTCCAATTTGAGCACGCGAGCACACCGGGCGCGCCGCAGGTGGTGATGAGCGGCAACGAGGCGCTGGCCTACGGGATCATCGCCGCGGGCGTGCGCTTCGGCGCGGGCTATCCGATCACGCCGTGGAGCGACATCATGGAACTGCTGCGGCGCGAGCTGCCGAAATACGGCGGCACTTTCGTCCAGACCGAGGATGAAATCGCGGCGATCTCGATGGCGCTCGGCGGCGAGCTACGGCGGGCGCGTCGCGGTGACCGGCTCGAGCGGGCCGGGCATTTCGCTGAAGACCGAGGCGCTCGGCTGGGCCTCGATGGCGGAGATGCCGGTCGTGGTCATCGACGTGCAGCGCGGCGGACCCAGCACCGGCATGCCGACGAATCGTCGAGCAGAGCGACCTGAACATCGCGTGCTTCGGCGGCCACGGCGACAGCCCGCGCGTGGTGCTCGCGCCGTCGAGCGTGGAGGACTGCTTCTACACGGCGATCGAGGCGGTGAACATCGCGCGCAAATATTCAGCACGCCCGTGCTCATCCTCAGCGACCAGGGCATCGCCACGCGCATCGAGGCGTTCCCCTGTCCCGATCTTCAGAACGTCTGCCAGGACATCTCGCCGGACTTCACGCCCGTCGCCGATCACAAGCCCTACGACCTCTCCGCGCCCGACGGCATCACGCGCCACGTCGCGCCGGGCACGCGCGTCGCGAGCGGCAAATATCCTGTCGTCACCGGCCTCGAACACGACGAACTCGGCCACCCGACCGGCTCCGGCAAGCTGCACACGCAGATGAACGCGAAGCGCCGCAACAAGCTCCGCAAGCTCGCCGCGGAGATCTGCCCGTCCCGAACATCTACGGCGCCTCCGAGGGCCACGTGCTGCTCGTCGGCTGGGGCTCGAGCAAAGGCCCGATCGAGGAAGCCGTGAAGCACGGCCGCCTGCAGGGCGAGGCCGTTTCCGGCCTGCACATCAAGTACCTCAACCCGCTGCCCGAACGGGCTCGAAAAAATCTTCAGCGGTTTCACGCACGTCGTCGTCGTGCGAGACTCAACGACGAGGGCCTCTACGGCCACGGCCAGCTCGCCTCGATCCTCCGCGCGCGCTATTGCGACCCGCGCATCCAGAGCGTCACCAAGACCGACGGCCTCCCGTGGAAGGTGAAGGAAATCCTCACGCGCGCCCTCACCCTCACGAAGTAACCCCGCACTTTTCCCGATATGAGCACCATCGCCATTCCCAACGAAACCCTCCCCCGCACCGGCGTCGCCGCCACGCTGCCCGCGCCCGCGCCTCTCGCCGACGCCGACCGCAAGCCGCTCACGAAAAAGGAGACCGCCGCCGACCACCCGACGTGGTGCCCCGGCTGCGGCGACTTCAGCGTCCTCGCGCTCTACTACAAGCTCATCGAGAAGCGGAAAATCTGGCACGAGAAAATCTGCACCGTCGCGGGCATCGGCTGCTCGTCGCGCTTCCCGTATTTCGTGCAGGCGCACGGCGCGCACTTCATCCACGGGCGCGCGCTGGCGTTTGCCAGCGGCGTCTCGCTCTCGCGTCCCGACCTGCATGTGTTCGTCTTCGGCGGCGACGGCGACGCATTTTCGATCGGCGGAAATCACTTCACGCACACCGCGCGCAAGAACGTGAAGATGACCTACGTGGTCATGGACAACTTCGTCTATGGCCTCACCAAAAAGCAGACCTCGCCGACATCGCCGCTCGGCTTCAAATCGAAGACGGATATCGGCGGCACGCACCGACCGCCCGATCAATCCGATGAAGCAGGCCATCGCGCCGGCGCCACTTTCGTCGCGCGCAGCACGGCGACCAATATCCCGCATCTGCTCAAGACTCATGGAGGCGGCGATGGATCACGACGGCTTCTCGTTCATCGAGTGCCTCAGCGAGTGCATCGAGTTTTTCCCCGGCGCGTTCGACGCCGCGATCCCGCGCAAAGGCGGCACCTTCCCCGAGATTCCCGCCGAGCACGACGTGACCGACGAATACGCCGCCTACAAGCTGTGCGACGCCCCGTGGCCGGGATTGTTCGGCACTTTTCTACAAGGTGAACCGCCCGACGAAGAACGCGAACGAAGCAAAGCTCATCGCCGACAGCCGCGCGAAGGTCGGGGGTCTCGCCGACTGGCAGATTTTGCAGAAGAACTTCGACCGGATGAAGTGAGCGCGGATTGTTTTTTGAATGCAATCGCCCGCGCTGCGGGCTAATAGCGCATCCCACACCCCATGAAACCGCTCGTCCCTGTCTGCCTCGTCATCTGCACCGCTCTCACCGGCTGTCTGCCTCCCCCTTCGCCGCATCCCGGTGGAAGGCCGGCGTATCGTGGCCATCCCGGGCCGGTTGTTTCCGTCCGACCTCTCTATCGACCCGGCCCGGGAATCCCCGGGAGGCCGCCGCAGGTTCCCGTTGTTCGCAGGCCGGGGCCGATCGTGCGTGGACCGGGTGCGGCGCCCGGGAGGCCCGCCCCCGGCAAGCCGGCACCAGGCAAGCCGCGTCCCGGTGGCCGTCCTCCCGGTCCGTAGGGCTGGCAGCATTTTCATAGGCCGCGTTATTTCGTAGGCGACCTTCGAAGGGCGAGGCCTGTTGCGCTCGTGTTGCTGCAGGCAGCACAGCATCGCCGATCTTGAGCAATGGAAGCGCAAGGGGCATCAATGTGAGCATGAACTTCGCGTTCCCCTTGCTCTCACGCCGTGCGTGCCTTCTCCGTCGCAAACTGTTCGCGGGCGTGCTCGCCTGCGACATTCTCCCGTTCGCGATCCTCTTCGTCGCTGCTTCGTTTGCGCCCGCTGCTCCGAAGGAAAAGAAGCCCGCAGCGCCGTCTCCGTGGGTCGCGTGGGTCGAGCCGGACTTCCCGTTTTACTCGTCCGTGCTCGATGCGCGCCACGCGGGAGTCGGCGCGAACAATCTCACGCCGCGCGGCATCGTTCTGAATCTCGGGCACGACTGCTGGGTGTGCTTTGATACCGATCTGCTTCGCGTCGCCGCCGTTTGGCGCGGACCGGGCGTGACGGCAAAGGCGCTCGCACCGGGATCGTACCACGACTCCAGCCGCAAGACGCCCGGCGGACAATTTCCAGCGCCGCAGCCGGACGGGAAATTGTGGCTCTCAAACGGCATCTACCCCGGTTGGCAGACCGGAGAGCGCGCGGTGCTCGAAGACCCGCGTGAGCCCGCGCCGAGCCCGGCGGAGGTCGGCCGCGGACCGCTTCCCGATGCGATGGGGAAATTCAAGGCCGTGCGCCTCGTGCAGGACGGCGTGGTTCTGGAATACACCGCGGGCGGCGCGGAGGTGCGCGAATGGACGACCGTCTCGGAGCGCGACGACCAGACAATCATCGAGCGTCACATCGAGGTCGGCGCGAGCGCAAAGCCGCTGCTGCTCATCGTCGGTGCGAAGAACAACGCCGCGGTCGAGGAAGTGGTCGCATCCGTCACGCTCTGCACGCCGCACGCCCAGCACACGGCGGAAATTGTGGAAGACCCTGCGATGTGGATCGTCCGCGTGCCGGAGCACCGCGAGCCCGCGCGTTTCTGCATCACGCTCGCGGATTCCGGGAAGGCGCCCGTCGTCGCTCCGAGGGAGATTCCCCGTGACGCGCCGGCCCGGCGCTGGCCGCAGGAAGCCACGAGCAAGGTGAAATTGTCCTCCTCCACCGACAACGCCTACGTCGTGGACGACATCGCGCTCCCGCTCGACAACCCGTGGAAGCGCGACGTGCGCATCGGCGACATCCAGTTTCTCAAGGACGGCACCGGCGTCGGCGTGACGGTGGATGGCGATGTGTGGTTCATCCGCGGATCTGAACGAGACAGGCGGCACCGTGCGCTGGAATCGCTTCGCCTCCGGTCTCCACGAGCCGATGTCGCTCGCGATTCGCGACGAGCGAAATTTTTGTCTTCGACCGCAACGGCATCTGGCGCCTGCGCGACACGCGCGGCACCGGCGAGGCCGATGTGCACGAGCTGTTCTCGAACGCCTTCGCGCAGACGGCCGACATGCGCGAATTCCCCAGCGGCGTGAAACTCGCACCCGGCGGCGAGTTCGTCATCGCGAAGGGCGGCCAGCAGGCGACCACGCTCGGCAAGCACAACGGCAGCGTGCTCCGCATCTCCGCCGACGGCACGCCGGGCCACCGTGCTCGGCTACGGTTTCCGCCAGCCGAACATCGGCGTGAACATCCGCACCGGCCTCGTCACCGCCTCCGACCAGGAGGGCCAGTACATCCCGAGCACGCCGCTGCACATCGTGCGCGACGGCCAGTTCTACGGCTTCCTCAGCGACCTGCAGCCGAAGGAGAAATATCCCGCGCCGATCGCCGACCCGCTCGTGTGGATTCCGCACGCGGTGAACGCTTCCGCCATTTCGCAGGTGTGGCTCTTCGATGCGAAGATGGGCCCGCTCAACGACTCGCTCGTCCACATCGGCTTCAATCGTCCCGAGATTTTCCGAGTGCTGCTGAATGACCGTACGCCCAAACCGCAGGCTGGCGTCGTCAGCGTCACGAGCGACTTCGCCTTTCCGCCGCTCAACGGCTCCGTGAATCCCGCCGACGGCCAGCTCTACGTCGCCGGTTTCCAAATCGTCGGCTGGGGCACCACCGCCACGCGCATCGCCGGCCTCGCACGCATGCGCTACACCGGAGCGCCTTCCACCCTGCCGCGCGAAATCGTGCCGATGGACAAGGGCGTGCTGCTCCGCTTCGACGTGCCGCTCGACGCGAAGAAGGCGACGGACCCGGCGAGCTACTCCCTCGCCACCTTTCACTACAAGCGCACGTTCAAATACGGCTCCGCCATCTACAAAGCCGACGGCACCACCGGCCAGGACTTCCCCTCCGCGAGCAGCGCGTATCTTTCGAAAGACGGGAAGAGTGTCTTCGTCGGCGTGTCCGGCATGAAGCCCGTGCAGCAGCTCCGCATCGGCTGGTCGCTAGGTGGGGCGCTCTCGCCGAGAGCGCCCAAGCTTCACACCGGGGAAAATGCGGGCGGCTCCGGCGAGGCTGCCCTGCAGGGCTTCGAAGGCAACGCCTACACCACGCCTTACGAACTCGCGAAATTCGACCCGCAGTCCGAAGGCTTTGGCGACATCACCGTGGACCTCACGCCCCGCGCCCCGACGGTGCAGAACGCCGCGCCCGCGACGCCCGAGGAAGGCCGCCGACTCGCGACGATGTTCGGCTGCGCCGCGTGCCATTCGCTGGAGGGGAAGGACATGGCGCACGTCGGCCCCACATGGAAGGGGCTGTTCGGCAGCGAACGCGACTACTTCACCGCAGGGAAAAAGAAAGGCCACGCCGTCGTGGACGCCGCCTACCTCCGCGAATCCATCCTCGATCCCTCCGCCAAAATCGTCGCCGGCTACGAGCGCGGCGAATACGCCATGCCCAGCTACGCCGGCGCCCTCACCGACTCGCAGATCGAATCGCTCATCCTTTTCATCAAGACGCTGAAGTAGCGCCGCGACTCAATTGCTGGCAACGGACGGAGCGGCCTGCTGGCGGCGGAGCTGACCACACGCTGCGGCGATGTCGTGTCCCTTCTCGCGGCGGATCGTGGCGGGGATGCGGGCGCGTTCGAGGACTTCCATGAAGGCATCCTGCCGCGCTTCGCTCGGGCGTTTCCACTGGAGTCCTTCGACGGCGTTGTAGGGGATGCAGTTCACCTTGGCGCGGACGAGCTTCGCGACGCGGGCGAGGTCGGCGGCGTGCGCGGGTTCGTCGTTGATGCCCTCGATGAGGATGTATTCGAAGGTGATGTGCTGCTTCTTTTTCGACGCGTGGTAGGCGCACGCGTCGAGCAGTTCGGCGAGCGGATATTTGCGGTTCACGGGCATGATCTGGCCGCGCACTTCATCCGTCGCGCCGTGCAGCGAGATGGCGAGGCGGATCTGGCGCGGCTGGTCGGCGAGCTGCCGGATCTGCGGGGCGAGGCCGCTCGTGGAGACGGTGATGTGGCGCGCGCCGAGGCCGAGGCCCCACGGGGAATTGATGATGTCGATCGCGCGCATGAGGTTGGCGAAATTCGCGAGCGGCTCGCCCATGCCCATGAAGACGAGGTTGCTCACGCGTTCGCCGGCGAGGCGCTCGGCCTCGATGAGCTGGCCGGCGATTTCGCCGGGCGAGAGATTGCGCGAAAATCCGTCGAGCCCGCTCGCGCAGAACTTGCACCCGTACGCGCAGCCGACCTGCGTGCTCACGCAGAGCGTGCGGCGGTCGCTCGTCTCGCCGTAGAGCGCGGGCGACGCGGGGATGAGCACGGTCTCGATGAGCGCGCCGTCGGGGAGCTTGAAGAGGTATTTCCGGGTCGTGTCCTCGCTGCCGAGCACGCGGAGATTTTCCAAGCGGACAAAAGTGAAGGCTTCGGCGAGATCCGCGCGCAGTGCGGCGGGGAGGTCGCTCATTCCGGCGAAGCCGGTGACGCGCTTTTCGTAGAGCCAGCGGAGGACCTGCGTCGCGCGATACTTCGGCTGTCCGCGCACGGCGAGGGCTGCCTCGATTTCTGCGGGATCGAGGCTCTGGATGGCTGGCTTTTCGGTGGTGACCGACATGGGAGACCAATGGCGCAGGATGGGGCACTCGCCAAGGACTCTATTGCAGGCGCGGCAGCTCGCGTTCCGTGTGCCGCCATTTGTGCGCTCTGCTTTTCCGGCTGGGGCGGTTATTGAAAAGTGATGTTCCCTCCAATCTTCGCGCCGATGCGCATCCTCATCCTCCTCCTGCTCGCAGCGGCCACCGTGACGGCTGAGACCAAGGTCGGCCCTGCGAACGGCTCGCTTCTCATCCACGGGGGAGGGAAGTTTGGCGCTGAGACGCAGGCGGAATTCATCAGGCTCGCCGGCGGCGTGGATGCGAACTTCGTCATCATCCCGACCGCCAACGTCGGCGAGGACTGGGGCGAGAAGTATGTCGCGCGTTCCTTTCTCACCCGCGCCGGGGCGAAGCACGTGACGGTCGTCCACACGCGCGACCGCGCGGTGGCGGACAGTGCCGCTTTCGTCGAACCGCTCACGAAGGCGAACGCGGTCTGGCTTGATGGCGGCCGGCAGTGGCGGCTCGCCGATTCGTATCTCGGCACGCGCACGCTGAAGGAAATCCATGGCGTGCTCGCGCGCGGCGGTGTCGTCGGCGGCAGTTCGGCGGGCGCAACGATCCAGGGCAGCTACATGGTCCGCGGCGCGCCGGAGGGAAACACGATCATGATGGCGAAAGGCCACGAGGAGGGCTTTTCGCTCGTGAAGAATTGCGCGATCGATCAGCACGTGATCGCGCGAGGCAGGCTCGATGACATGCTGCCGGTCATCGCCGCGCATCCGGAGCTGCTCGGCTTCGGCATCGATGAAGGCACGGCGATCATCGTGCAGGGAGACCGCGCGCGGGTCGTCGGGCCGAGCAAGGTCGCGATCTACGATTCCAAGTTCACGTCCGGGGCCGGATGGACGGCGCTACTTTTTCCTGAATCCCGGCGACGTGCTCGACCTGCTCACGCGGCGTCCGGTCGCACCGACGAAGTAGCTCCTGCGCGCTTGCCACGCATCGCGCGCCCCCTAGGCTCCGCGACCTTCATGTATTCCACTCACGAAATTTTCGCACACATGCCGGCGTCGGCCTCGGCGCAGCTCTTTTCCCACATCACCGACAACGAGAAGCCTCTGATGAAGGCGACCATCGACACGCTCTGCAAGCAGCGCAAGCTGCGCCCGGTCTTCGTCGAGCGGAAGCCGAAGGCGGAGCGCTTCGCGTGGCTGCGCGACGCGTGCGGGCGCAAGCAGAACGAGGGCATCGCCGCGCACCTGCTGCAGATCTGGCTGGTCGGCACGCAGAAGCAGTTGCTCTGCGATTTCCTCGACGGCCTCGGCATCGCGCACGACGAGCATGGCACCGTGGAGGATCTCCCGGCCGCGCCGGAAAAGGCGAAGCTCGCGGAAGTCGTGAACACGCTGCTGGAGAAGCACGACCCGGCGGTCGTCGCGGTCTACCTCCACGCATTTCTCGCGACGAGCGACGCGGACTGGTCCGCGCTCGATGAACTCCTCGGCGAGGACGCGCGGCTGAAGCTCGCGTAGCGGCGCCTGCGCCGCGGAAAATGCAACCGCTGCTCGAACATTTCGGGGTCGCCGTGGGTGCGATCACCGGCGCCCTCGCGGCGCGGGGCAAGCGCGTGGATCTGTTCGGGGTGCTCGTCCTCGCGCTTGTGACGGCATTCGGCGGAGGGACGATCCGCGACCTCGTGCTCGGCGAACGTCCGATTTTCTGGGTGCGGGACGGGAGCTTTGTGATCACTGCGGTCGCAGCCTGCCTCGTCACATTTTTCGTCGCGCGAATCCGCGAGATGCCGCGCACCGTGCTGTTGATTGCGGACGCGCTCGCGCTGGCGTTCTTCACCGTGCTCGGCGCGGAAAAGGCGATGGCATTCAACGTGGCACCCCAGATCGCGGTGGCGATGGGCGTGATCACCGGTGTCGCGGGCGGCATGTGCCGCGATGTGCTCATGAGCGAAATCCCGCTCGTATTCCGCCGGGAGATTCACCTTTACGCGACCGCCTCTGCGATCGGCGCCGGGTTTTTCGTGGCGCTGCGGCATTGGATTCCGGGGGGCACGGCGGCGCTCATCGTGGGCACGCTCGTCACGCTGGCCCTGCGGCTTGCAGGAATCCGCTGGCGGCTCGGGCTTCCGGAATTCGACGGGCCGCCGCCGGACGACACGCCGCGGCCCTGACGCTTTTCGTTGCGCGCCACGCCGCCGCCGCGCTAGCTCCACGCCATGGCAAACGTCGTTTTTCTGTGGCACATGCATCAGCCGTATTACGTGAACCCGGTGTCGCGGGTCGCGATGATGCCGTGGGTGCGGCTGCACGCGGTGAAGGGCTACCTCGACATGGTCAGCGTGCTCGCGGACTTCCCGGGCGTGCGCGTGAACTTCAACCTCACGCCGGTGCTCATGCTGCAGATCGAGGAACTGGTGCAGGGGACCATCCGCGACCTGTGGCTGGACTGGTCGCGCAAGCCCGCGGCGGACCTCGATGAAAACGAGCGCCTCGCGATCCTCGAGCACTTCTTCAAAATCCAGCACGACAACCTGCTCCGGCCCTTCCCGCGCTATGCGGAGCTGCATGCGAAACGCGGCGCAAACTTTCAGCGCGACCGGCTGCGCGCCGAACTGCGGCACTGGAGCACGGAGGATTTCCGCGATTTGCAGACGTGGTACAATCTCGCGTGGTGCGGCTTCACGGCGGCGCGGCTGTATCCCGAACTCGGTGCGCTGAAACGCAAGGACCGCGGATTTTCCGAGGAGGAAAAGCTGCGCGTGCTGGACATCCACATGGAGATCCTCGCGGGCATCCCGCAGCTCTACGCGGACGCCGAGGCGCGCGGGCAGGCGGAGCTGACGACCACGCCGTTTTTTCACCCGATCCTGCCGCTCGTGTACGACAGCGATTTTGCGGAGCGGGCCATGC
Organism: uncultured Verrucomicrobiae bacterium; assembly: GCA_963769025.1. Taxonomy (GTDB): domain Bacteria; phylum Verrucomicrobiota; class Verrucomicrobiia; order Chthoniobacterales; family Chthoniobacteraceae; genus SXWH01. The sequence goes on along the minus strand of CAVYKI010000009.1, from coordinate 1,298,120 downwards.
CGGGCCGGGCGCTGCCGAGGCGTTTCCACTGGCCGCAGGACGCGGAGGCGCATCTGCGGCTCGCGGTCGAGCAACACACGCGGATGTTTGGCCGCGCGCCCCGCGGGCTGTGGCCGAGCGAGGGGAGCATCGCGCCGGAACTCGTGCCGCTGATGGAAAAGGCCGGCATCCAGTATTTCTGCTCGGACGAGGAGAACCTTTTCAATTCGCTGCGGCGTGAAGGCATTCACGCCGATCACCTCGAGCTTTTCCAGGGCTGGCGCGTCGAGCACGAGGGCGCGGCGGTGAATGCGGTGTTCCGCGAAAAGCCGCTGAGCGATTTCGTCGGCTTCATGGCGTCGCGTGGCGAGCCGGCCGATTCCGCCGAGCATCTGCTTTCGCACATGCGGCACATCGCGGATCACATCCCGCGCGACAACGGGCTGATCCCGATCATCCTCGACGGCGAGAATGCGTGGGAGACGTTCAAGGACGGTGGCGAGACTTTCCTGCGCGAGGTGTATCGCGGCCTGGAAAAGGGCGGCACGCAGCTCCGGAGCAGCACGATCGAGAATTACCTCCAGCGCTGCCCGCCGAAAAAGACGCTGCAAAAGCTCCACAGCGGCTCGTGGATTTACAGCAACTTCGACATCTGGATCGGCGACGATGAGGAAAACCGCGCGTGGGATTTGCTCGGCGACACGCGGCGCTTTCTCGAGGGCAGGCTGCCATCGCTCACGCCGGAGCAGCGCGAAGGAGCGCTCCGCGAAGTGTACGCCGCCGAGGGCAGCGACTGGTTCTGGTGGTACGGGCCGGACTTCTCGACGGAGTGCGATGTGCTGTTCGACGAACTGTTCCGGCAGCACCTGAAGAACGTCTATTCCATCTGCGGCGAAAATTTCCCGCCGGAACTCGACCGCACGGTCCTGAGCACGGAGGCGCCGCCGCTTTACACGCGTCCGCGACGGCAGATCACGCCGCTGATCAACGGACGGATCGAACCGTTCTATGAGTGGGTCGGGGCGGGGCGCTACGTGGCGGGGAGCGAGCAGGGCGCGATGTTCCGCGATGATCGTTTTGTCCGGACGCTGCGCTTTGGCTGCGATGCGGAGCGGCTGCACCTGCGCCTCGACCTGAGGCGCGCGGGCGAATTCACGCTTGTCATTGCATTTTCGCAGCCGGACGGAGTGGTCGTGCAGACGCCGGTCGCCAAGCGCGGGGCTCTCGGCAAAGTCACCGTGTCGGTGCCGGGCGGCAAGGCGCGGACGGCCGGGGAGTTTGCCGTGGAGGAAATCGTCGAGCTCAGCGTGCCGTTTTCGGAGATAGGCATGCCGGCCGGAGCCGAGGTGCGGTTTCAGGTGAGGATCCTCGTGGGTGGCGTCGAACACGAATGCTATCCGGAAAATTCGCCGATCGAACTCGCCGTCCCCAGTGCCGAGAGCACGCTGGCGGAGTGGGTGGTGTGAGTGCCCGCAAGGATGGTCCTCCGCGCTCCGGCTCGACGTTTCCCCAATCCATCGGCGAATCTCTCCAATATCTCCGCGCCTTGGCGCTCAATCCGAAGCACCCAGACAAACCCCATCATGAATCCCAACCGTTCCCTCCTCCGTTCCCGCCGTTCATTCCTCCGCGATCTCGCCCTTGGCGCCGCCATTGCCCCGTGGGTCACGCGAGGACTCATGGCTCAATCGCCGAATTCCGTCATCCATCACGCGAGCTTCGGCTGCGCAGGGATGGCCATGTCCGACGTCGGCGCCATCTCGAAGCACGCCGCGGTGAAAATCGTCGCCGGGTGCGATGTGGATGAAAAGCGGACGGTCGAATTCCGGAAGCGGTTCCCCGAGGCGCGCATTTACTCCGATTTCCGCACGCTGCTCGAAAAGGAGAAGGACCTCCAGACCGTGAACGTCTCCACGCCGGACCACATGCACGCGCCCATCGGGGTCAGCGCGCTGAACCGCGGGCTGCACGTCTATGGCCAGAAGCCGCTCGCGCATGACATTTACGAAGTCCGCCGCATGACCGAGATCGCGCGCGAGAAGAAGCTCCGTCACGCAGATGGGCATCCAGGTTCACAGCGGCTCCGAGTACCGCACCGCGTGCCGGCTCGATCAGGAATGGTGTCATCGGCAAGGTGAAGGAAGTCCACACGTGGAGCAGCAAGAAGTGGGGCGACAACGGCGCAATGCCGACGAAGACCGACCCCGTGCCTGCGGGGCTCGACTGGGACCTCTGGCTCGGCGTCGCGGCGGAGCGGCCGTTCATCGGCGGCGGCTGGTATCACCCCGGCAACTGGCGCAAGCGGCTCGACTTCGGCACCGGCACCTTCGGCGACATGGGCTGCCACATTTACGATCCGGTCTTCAAGGCGCTCGCGCTCACCGCGCCGCTCAGCATCCGCAGCGACGGCCCGCAGCCGAACGATCACTCGTGGGCCACGGATGCCATCATCGACTACACCTTTCCCGGCACCCCGTTCACCGCGGAGAAGACGGTCCGCGTCGTGTGGTACGATGGCGACCAGCGTCCGCCGCAGGCTGTGCAGGAGGCCGCGAATATCATCAAGGGCGACAAGCAGCGTGGGCTCCCGGACCAGGGCAGCATCTTTCTCGGGACGCGCGGCGTGATGATCCTCCCGCACGTCCAGGCACCGCGCGTATTCAATGACAAAGCCGGGGTAATCAACGTGGAGAAAGTCGAAGGCGAGAACCACTGGATGCAGTTTCTCGAGACAGTGATCGGCAACCGCAAGAAGACCGACGCGAACTGGGACTACTCCGGCCCGCTCACGGAAGCCGTCCTGCTCGGCAGCGTCGCGACGCGTTACCCGAAGCAGACCCTCGCGTGGGACGCCGCCGCGCTGAAATTCACGAACACGGACGCGGCGAACGCATTTGTAAAACGCGCCTACCGGAAGGGGCGCGAGGTCGCGGGGCTGTAGGGGAACGCGGAAGCGAAAATCCCGCCTTTGGCCGCCGACGGCGGGAGGCGCGCGCCGATCCGTGTAGTGAGGCCGGAGGAACGCCCGCCTCGTTCCCTCGGGAGCTGCGGGAAATCCCACGCCGCACTCCGGCGCGAGGTGGGTGAAATGTTCGCGTGCCTCACGCGTCGGGAAAATCGAATGCTTGCAGGCGGGGCGCTTGGGGACTCTCTTTCCCGCCCGCGAAATATGCTGGCTGAAATCATTCTCTCGACCGCGCTGGGCGCGACCGCCACATGGGCGCTGCTGGCGGCGCGCATGCACCGGCGGCAGGTGGAGGGGCTGGTGCGGGAGAAGGTGAAGGTGCAGACGGAGGAGCGGCGTGTTTTTGATTTCCTGCACGGCATCGGTGAGGCGCTGAAGGACGATTCGCATCTCGGGGAACTGGACGGGCTGATCGTGGAGGGGGCATTGCGGATCCTGGAGGCGGAAGGCGGCGCACTTTACCTGACGAACAAGAAGGGCACGGCCCTGCAGCCGAGCTACGTGTCGAAGGGATCGCCGCCATTTGTGGAACTCCCGAAGCAGAACGGGCCGGCGACGACTTCGTTGCATGCGCAGATGCGGCTGCAGGCGGAGAAGGCCGGCGAGGGGCTGATCGGGCGGGTGCTCGCGGAAAATATCGTGCTGTCTTTGCCGGCATCCGACCCGCGGCTGGAGCGGCTGCGGACATTCGGGGTGAACTCGGCATTCATCGCGCCGCTGGTGTATGCGGGGCAGAATCTCGGGGTGCTCGCGCTGGCGCGGATGGGGAAAAGCGAGCCGTTCGGGCCGGAGAATTTCGCTACGTTCAAGGCGCTCGCGGAGCAGTCCGCGTTCTCGCTGTTCGATGCATTCCTGCACAACGAGGCGGCGGAAAAGCGGCAGATCGAAAAGGATCTGAACATCGCCACGGAAGTGCAGCGCATCCTCCTGCCGAGTGAGCCGCCGGTGGTGGAGGGATTCGATGTCGCGGGAACGAACCTGCCGGCACGCTGGGTGAGCGGGGATTACTTTGACTACATTTCGCTCGATGAGGACCGCTGCGGCGTGGTGATCGCGGATGTGTCGGGCAAAGGAATCCCCGCGGCTCTGATGATGGCGATGACGCGGACGGCCCTCAGGCTGCTCGCGACAGAGGGGGCGTCGCCGACGGAGGTCGTCCACCGGCTGAACGCGCAACTCTACCCGGATATCCGGGAGGACATGTTCATCTCCTTGGCATACGTGGTGCTCGACCGGCGGACCAAAGAGGTAAAACTCGTGCGCGCCGGACATGATGCTCCGCTGGTGTACCGGGTTGCGGACAGGAGCGTGACGCGCGTGAACCCGCCCGGCATGGCGGTGGGAATTGACAGCGGGGGCGCATTCAATAGGGTGACGAACGAATTTTCCCTGGTCCTCGAACCTGGAGACTGCCTGATCCTCTACACGGACGGCGTCACCGAGGCGCAAGACCGGAACGGGGACGAATTCGGGTTGGAAGCGATGATTCGCTCTGTCCAGGCGAGCGCATCCGAAGGCGCGTCCGACATTGTGCAGCGCGTCACCAGTGACGTGAAGACGTTCATCGGCGACCATCCGCCACACGACGACATCACCCTGATTACCATCTTGAAAAAATGAGCAAACCAAAGGCCGAGCCAGAAGAGAAACCGGAACCCATCGAAGCCGAAGTGCAGGCCGCGGAGGATGGCGCTGAAAACACGCAGGCTGCCGAGATTGCAAAATGGAAGGACGCCGCGCTGCGTGCGCAGGCGGAACTCGACAACTACCGCAAGCGCGTGGCCCGCGAGAGGGACGAGGATTACAAGCGCGCGCAGGCCGTGGTGCTGGAGCGGCTGCTGCCGGTGCTGGATAATTTTGAATTCGGCATGATGGAGGTGCGCAAAGGCGATCCGAAGTCGCCCATCGCCGTGGGCATGGAGATGATCCAGCGGCAGTTGAACGAATTCATGACCGGGAGCGGAGTGGAGGTCATCGACGCGGTGGGCGCGAAATTCGACCCGAACCTGCATGAGGCCGTCAGCCAGGAGGAGGACGCCTCGACGCCGGAGGGGCATGTGATCCGGCAACTGCGCCGTGGATTCCGTCTGCGTGATCGGCTCCTGCGGGCCGCGATGGTGGTGGTGAGCAAGGGCGCGCCTGCGGCCTAGAGGGGACTCATCGAATGTCGAAAAAACGAGATTATTACGAAATCCTCGGCGTTGCCAAAGGGGCACCCGCGGAGGAGATCAAGAAGGCGTACCGCAAACTCGCGGTGAAGCTGCATCCGGACAAGAATCCGAACGACCACAAGGCGGAGGACAATTTCAAGGAGCTCGGCGAGGCTTACGAGGCGCTCTCCGATCCGGACAAACGCGCGGCGTATGACCGGTACGGGCATGCGGCATTTGCTCAAGGTGGTGCGTCGCGGGGCGGGGGAGGATTCCATGACCCGATGGATATTTTCCGCGAGGTGTTCGGCGGAGGAGGCGGAGGAGGCGGGATTTTTGAGCAATTCTTCGGCGGAGGCGGCGGGCGGCAGGATCGCGAGAGCCGCCAGCGCGGCAGCGACCTGCGCTACGACATGCAGATCACGCTCGAAGAAGCGGCGTTCGGCGCGGAGAAGGAAATCGAGGTATCGAAACAGAGCGCCTGCGGGGCCTGCCATGGAAGTGGTGCGGAGAAGGGCTCGCGTGTCGTGACCTGCCAGACGTGCGGCGGCCGCGGCCAGGTCGTGAGTTCGCGCGGATTTTTCCAAGTCTCTCAGACATGCCCGCGCTGCCGCGGAACGGGGCAGACGGTGGAAAAGCCGTGCGGCGAGTGCCGCGGCGAAGGCCGCTCCGAGCAAAGCACGCGCATCAAATTGAAGATCCCGCCGGGCATCGAGGACGGCTCGCGTTTGCGCAGCACTGGAAACGGAGAGGCCGGCATCCGCGGCGGGCAGAATGGAGACCTCTACGTGGTCATTCACGTCAAGGAGCACGAAATTTTCGAGCGCGAGGAATCTAATCTCTTTTGCGACCTGCCGATCAGCTTCGCCATGGCGACGCTCGGCGGGGAACTCAAGGTGCCGACACTGCACGGCGAGACATCGCTGAAGGTGCCCGCCGGCACGCAGAGCGGGACTGTTTTCAAATTGCGCGGAAAAGGCATGCCGGAGCTGAACACCGGGGGCACGGGCGATCTGCTCGTGCGTGCGGTGATCGCCGTGCCGAAAAAACTCACAGCCGAGCAGAAGCACAAGTTGCAGGAATTCGCGGAGCTCCTCGGCGACGAGGTGCCGCCGCCGCACAAGAGCTTCCTCGAGCGGGCGCGCGAGTTTTTCCAGTAGCCATGCCGCGCTTCTACATTTCCGCGAACGCGTGGAATCCGGACCGACTCGCGCTCGACGCCACGGAGAGTCACCACGCATTCGACGTGCTGCGGATGAAGGCAGGTGAGCGCGCGACCGTTTTTGACGGAACGGGGAACGAGGCCGAGGTGGAAATGCTCAAGCGCGGCAAGTCGGGCACCGAGTTGCGGAAAATCTCGATGGGGAAGACCGCGCCGCTGCCCTGCGCAATCACGCTCGCGCAGGCGGTGCCGAAGGGGAAGAACATGGAGCTGATCATCGAGAAGGCGACGGAACTCGGCGTGGCGGCGATTGCGCCGCTGATGAGCGAGCGGACCGTGGTTCGCGGCTCCGAGGAGGATCACGTCCGCAAGCTTGCGAAATGGCAGCGCACGGCGATCGAGGCGTGCAAGCAGTGCGGGCAGAATTTTCTTCCGCGGGTGGCGCAGCCTTGCACGCCGCGGGCGCTTTTCGAGAGGAACGAGCGTTTTGATCTGATGCTCATCGGCTCGCTTCAGGCCGACGCGCGGCCGTTCAAGCAGGTCATCGCGGAGTTCGGGCCGAAGCGCCCGAAGAGCGTGCTCATCCTCGTGGGACCCGAGGGTGATTTTACTCCGGCGGAACTCGCGCTCGCCAAGGGCCACGGCTGCCGTCCGATCACGCTCGGCCCGATCATTCTTCGGACGGAGACTGCGGCGATTTACTGTGTGAGCGTCCTGAATCACGAGCTTCAGTCCGCCGTGTAGTGACGAAGCCGGCGACCATGAAGACCGTGCTCGAAGTGATCACCGCGACGACGGACTATTTTCGCAACAGCGGCGTCGAGAGCCCGCGCCTGAACATCGAGCATCTGCTCGCGCACGTGATGGGCAAGCGGCGCATGGACCTCTATCTCGAATTTGACCGGCCGCTGGGGGAGAAGGAACTCGGCCCGTTGCGCGATCTTGTCCGCCGCCGCGCGCTGCGCGAGCCGCTCCAGCACCTGCTCGGCACCGTGGAATTTCTCGGCCTCACGCTGAAAAGCGATGCGCGTGCGCTCATCCCACGCCCGGAAACGGAGCAGCTCTGCGAGATCCTCGCCATCCAGGCAGCCGCGCCAGAGTGCCTTTGGAAGGCGGGGCGGATCGTGGATGTCGGCACGGGCAGCGGATGCATCGCGCTCGCGCTCGCGGCGAAGCTGCCCGGGGCGCAGGTGACCGGTCTCGATGCCTCGGATGACGCCCTTGCCCTCGCACGCGAGAACGCCTCGCTGACGGAACTCGCCGGACGCGTTACCTTCACAAAAAGCGATCTGCTCTCTGCCGTGGACGGTCCGCTGGATCTCGTCGTTGCGAACCTGCCTTACATCCCGACGTCGGAATTGGCCGGACTCCAAACCGAGGTGCAGCGCGAGCCGGCAACCGCGCTCGATGGCGGGGCAGACGGGCTGGCGATCATCCGGCGACTGCTGCCCGAGGCTGCCGCGAAAATGCGGACCGGCGGTATTCTCGCCATGGAAGTCGGTCTGGGACAGGCTACGCTGCTCTCAGCCGAACTGCCGGCGCATGGATTTTCCGTTGGAAAAATCATGAAAGATCACCAGGACCGCGAACGTTTCCTCTTTACGACCCATGGATAAAATTCTCGTGCACGGCGGCCACAAGCTCAACGGAAGCGTCCGCATCTCCGGCAGCAAAAACAGCGCGCTGCCCATCCTCGCTGCGACCCTTCTCACGAAGGAGCCTTGCACGATCTCCAACGTGCCCGACCTCTCGGACATCCACTACATGCTCCAGATCCTCTCGCATCTCGGCGCGAGTGTGGAGCGCGCCAGCGGCACGGTCCGGGTCGAGGCGGAGAACATCAAGTCGGAGGCTCCCTACGAGATTGTGCGGAAAATGCGCGCATCCGTCTGCGTGCTTGGGCCGCTGCTCGGCAGGCAGAAGGAGGCGGTCGTTTCGCTTCCCGGCGGCTGCGTGATCGGCGATCGGCCGATCGACCTTCACCTCAAGGGCTTCGAGGCGCTGGGCGCGGTGAACCGCATCGAGCACGGCAATGTGAAGATTTTTGCGAGCGAACTCCGTGGCGCGCAAATGAACCTCCGCGGCAAACAGGGCCCCACCGTCCTCGGTACGGACAACGTGATGATGGCCGCGGTGCTCGCCGAGGGCACGACCATCATCGACAGCGCCGCCGCCGAGCCGGAGGTCGTGGATCTCGCGAATTTCCTCAACAAGATGGGCGCGAAGATCCAGGGCGCCGGCACGCGGCGCATCGTCATCGAAGGCGTGAAGGAACTGCACGGCGCGGAACACAGCGTGATCCCGGATCGCATCGAGGCCGGCACCTACCTCGTCGCGGGAGCGATGATGGGCGGCGAGGTCCGGCTGAACCGGGTCGTGCCGGAGCATCTCGGCGAGCGTCATCGCGGCGGTGCGCGAGAGCGGCTACGCGGTCGAAACGACAGCGGACTCCGTGACCGTGCATGGCAATGGCAACCCGAAGCCGCTGCGGCTGACCACCGAACCGTACCCGGGATTCCCGACGGACATGCAGGCGCAGATGTGCGCGCTCCTTTGCAAGACGAGCGGCATCAGCGTCATCAGCGAAACCGTCTTTCCGCAGCGCTACATGCACATCAGCGAACTCAAGCGCATGGGCGCCAATATCTCGCTCGACGGGCACACCGCGATCATCCAAGGCGTCGATCACCTCAGCGGCGCGCCGGTGATGGCCAGCGATCTGCGCGCCAGCGCCGCGCTCGTCCTCGCGGGAATGCAGGCGGAAGGGATCACCGAGGTGAACCGCGTCTATCACATCGACCGCGGCTACGAATCCATCGACGAAAAGCTCAACGCCCTCGGAGCACGGATCGAGCGGGTGAAGGTGTAGGGAGCGACGTGCGCCGCAACCGGCGGTCGCGCAAAAATCCATGCCTTCGCCCACTCGCGAAACTCGAAATTTCCCCCACATGAACCCGAACAACCGACTCTCCAAATCGCTGGCATGCGTTGCCGCAATCCTTGCCACCACCATTTCCGCACGCGCGGAAAACTGGCCCGCTTGGCGCGGGCCGAAACACGATGCAGTCAGCACCGGGAAGAATCTTCCAATCGAATGGAACGAATCGAAGAACGTGCTCTGGAAAACACCGCTCCCCGGCGTCGGCGCTGCGACTCCGGCTGTGTGGGGTGACAGGATTTTTGTGACGAGCGAGCAAGGGGATGACCTTGTCCTGCTTTGCATCGGCACGGACGGGCGGGAGCAGTGGAAGGCGAAAGTCGGCGCCGATGGCAAGAAAGCCCGCGGCGGCGAGGGGAACGGCGCGACACCGTCGCCGAGCACGGACGGCAAACTCGTCTATGCCTATGTGGGGAGCGGCGACTTCGCGGCGTTCGATTTTTCAGGCAAAGAAGTCTGGCGCTTCGATGCGCAGGATCGCTACGGGAAGTTCGCGTACGGCTTCGGCATGCACACGACGCCGTCTGCTCCACGAGGGCCGGCTTTACCTCCAACTCATCCACGCCAAGGCGGCCGTCGTCGTCGCGCTCGATGCGGCGACTGGCGCGGAGATTTGGAAAGTGGAACGCAAGAGCGACGGCCACAGCGAATGCCTGCATTCCTATGCTTCACCCTGCCTCTGGCAGCGGGGAGGGGAGGCCCGTCTCATCACGCACGGCAATGACTACGCGGTGGCGCACAACCTCGCCGACGGCGCGGAAGTGTGGCGTGTGGGCGACCTCAACCCAAAAGGCCGGTACAACAGCACGCTGCGCTTCGTGGCCTCGCCGGTCGCGCTGGAAAATCTCATCGTGATCCCGACGGCGAAGAACGGGCCGGTCGTCGGTGTGAAGCCGGATGCCGCCGGCCTTGCTGGGAGCGGGCTCGCCGGGCGAGGCATGGCGGATGGAGAGGGGCACGCCGGATGTGCCATCGCCGGTCATTTACGGAGGCCGCGTGTATCTTTGCCGCGAGAATGGCGTGCTCACGTGCCTCGATGCGGGAACCGGCGCGCAGATCTACTCGGACCGCGCCCACGCCCAGACCTACCGGGCGTCGCCGGTCGCCGCCGACGGGCGGATCTATCTGACCGCGAAGGACGGCACTTTCACAGTCGTGGAAGCGGGGCCCGAGCTGAAGATTCTCGCGAAGAACAAGCTGCCGGATCAGTTCACGGCATCACCGGCGATCTCCAATGGCCGGATCTACCTGCGCGGTTTCGATGCGCTCTGGGCCATCGGTGCCGCAGGGAAGTAGCGATTTCCGGGATCGCCGAGAATGGCAAAGCGCGTGGGTTGAAGGCCTCGGATTCGCACGGTGCGCGGTTGGCAATCGTGCGCAGGTTTCCGTTTGCCAAGGAACGCGCGGGCGGGTAAGCCGCGCAGTCCGAACCGATCCCACCATGTCCAAGAACGCTTACCATCCCTCCATCGAAGGCGCACAGCACGGCGCGAAATCCCTCGAACAGTTTCTCGACTATGCGAAGGGCGCCGGTGCGGCGGGCGCGCAGCCGAGCAATTACATGCTGAACGGCCCGAAGGGGCTGAAGAAGGCGAAGGAGATTCGCGAGGCCTTCGACAGCCGCGGGATGAAGCTGGACGGCATTTCGGCGCACTGCCCATTTTGGGTGCACACGTCGATCTGGACGGGGACGAAGAGCGGGAATCCTTTCATCGCGCCGGACGTGGTGAAGCTGTCGCCGGAGAAGATCGAGAAGTGGCACGAGACCTATCTTCTGAAGCTGATGGATCTCGCCGCGGAGTTGGGCGTGAAATCGCTGCCGATGTTCTGGGGCGTGGCGTTTGGCTGGGAGATGGCGACGGGGTATCCGTGGGGATTCTGGAGCGGCGGCGGCTTCGACCTGCTGGAGGAGGGAAAGGCGCGCTTTGTGAAGAAGACGCAGAAGCTGCGCGACCACGCGCGGAAGCTCGGCATTTATCTCTGCCACGAAATCCATCCCGGCACCGCGGCGTCGTGCGCGGATGATTTTAACATGCTCGTGGACACCTGCGACGGCGACAAGACGCTCGCGGTAAATGCGGACCCGTCGCACTGCTGGGAGGGCGAAGGCTGGGAGCAGCGCTTCCTAAAGGTGGGCAGCCGCATCTACGCGGCGCACGTGAAGAATTTCGTGATCCGCCCCGGCTTCCCGCTGCGCGCGATGCAGGCGAACTGGCCGCGCCGCGCGATGCAGTTCACCGACCTCGGCAGCGGCGATCTGAACATGCAGCGCTATGTGGAACTGCTGCTGCACGTGGGCTACCAGGACCGCTACTGCAAGCTGCATGGCACGAAGTCCGCGCCGCTGGTCGTCGAGGCCGAGAGCGCGCACAAGGATCTCGATTTCTGCTCCGCCGACGGCATCCGCTACGTGAAGGAGAACCTGTGCTGGCCGCAGGCCGCGGGGAGCTTTGAGGCGGGCATGGGAGCCTGATCCGGCCGACTCTTTCCTAGCGCGGCAAGGCGCGTTCGCGGCTCAGTGCTTCGCGGGCGCCTGCCGCTGCGGCGGGGTGGTCACCTTGTGCCAAAGAATCACCAGCGAGGGCCACGCGAACCAAATCGCGCCTGCGACCGCAGCCATCCCGATGAGATTGAGCACGCGGTAGAACAGGTCGTTGCGCGGTTTCGGTGCGACCTTCACCGGCGTTCCGCATTCGGGGCACACAAGCGGCATGTCGCGGGTGATCTCGATATCGTCACCGTGGTAGCCGAGCAGGCAGCCATTATGGTTTGGGCATTTGCAAATCACTGGACGCATCGGGCGGGGAATTAAGCGACCCCCGGCGCGCGGTGCAAGTACGGGGCGCGGATGTTTCCGCTCGGCAAAAAAGCCGCGGCGACCCAATCTACGCGGCATGCCTTCCGCACTGGCGATTGCCGCACACCCAGATGATATCGAGTTCGTCATGGCCGGGACGCTCCTGCTGCTGCGGGATGCGGGCTGGACGATTCATTGCTGCAATCTCTCGAACGGCAACATGGGCAGCACGGTGATGACCGCGGCGCAGACGGCGCGCACCCGGCGCAACGAGGCGAAGGCCGCGGCGAAAATGATGGACGCCCGGTGGCATGCGCCGATTTGCGACGACCTCTGCATTTTCTACACGGAGGAAAACATCCGCCGGGTGTGCTCTGTCGTGCGAGCGGCGAAGCCGACCGTGATTTTGACCCACGCGCTGCAGGACTACATGGAGGATCACATGATCACCGCGCGCCTCGCGGTCACGGCGGCATTCACGCGTGGGATTCCGAACTACCGATCGCAGCCGCAACGGGCGCCGTGGCTGGAGCCGTGCGTCATCTATCACGCGATGCCGCACGGGCAGCGCACGCCGGTGCGGCGGCGCGTCTTTCCAGAGGCGTTTGTGAACACGACGGGCGTCCACGCACGCAAGCGTGAGGCGCTCGCATGCCATGCCTCGCAGAAGGAGTGGCTCGACAAGACGCAGGGCATGGACAGCTACCTGCGCACGATGGACGATTTTTCGCGGGCGATGGGGAAGCAGGCGCGGGGATTCGCGCATGCCGAGGGCTGGGTGCGGCACCTGCATTACGGATTCAGCGATGAGGCGGACGATCCGCTGCGCGCGGCGCTCGGCAAACGCCACCAGGTGAATGCGGCATTTGTCCGCGCCAACGAGCGTGGCGATGCGTAAGCCGCCGCCAGTCTGCCCGGTCTGTGGCGCAGCGGTCCCGCCGAGTGCCGTGGCGTGCCCGGAATGCGGCGCGTGCCATGAATCCGGCTGGAAGGAAAACGCCGAGGTGTACGACGGCCTCGATTTTCTGGATGAGGCGCATGAGGACGATCGCGGCAAGGTGCGCTGGGGATCAAAGCCGGGGTTGCATCCATTTTGGCGGATCGTCGCGCTCATCGCCGTGCTCGCGCTGTTTTGGTGGCTGTGGAAAGCCATGTTCGCGGCGGGCCGGGCACGGCTCTGGTGAGCGCGGGGAGAGAATTCGACGGAGGGCTTGCAGTCCCGCCTCACGCCCGATAGCAGTGCGGGCCGAATGAAGAAAATCGAGGCCATCATCAAGCCGTTCAAACTGGAGGACGTAAAGGAAGCCCTCGCCGAAATCGGCGTGGAGGGAATGACCGTCACCGAAGTGAAGGGCTTCGGCCGGCAGAAAGGGCACACGGAGATTTATCGCGGCAGCGAGTACACGGTGGATTTTCTCCCGAAGGTGAAGTTTGAAATTGTCGTTGCGGACACCCGCGTGGATCAGGCGGTGCAGGCCATCATCAAGTCCGCCAAGACCGGCAAGATCGGCGACGGCAAGATTTTCGTGACCCATGTCGACGAAGCGATTCGCATCCGCACCGAAGAGCGGGGCGAGGACGCGGTCTAGGGCGGCGCATTCCGCCCGCCACACGCAGTTCCACGCTTCTCCATGTCCATTTGGCTCGTAGCCATCATTCTCGGGATCGTTGAGGGGATTACGGAGTTCATCCCGGTTTCATCGACAGGACACCTTCTCATCGCCGAGCACTGGCTGCCTCGGCAGAGCGACCTGTTTAATATCGTCATCCAGGCCGGGGCGGTGCTGGCGGTCCTGCCGTTGTTCCGCGGGAGGTTGAAAATGCTGAGCCACTGGCGCGAATCTGCGAGCCGGCTGTTGATGGCCAAAATCGCGGTGGCATTTTTCATCACGGGCGTCGGGGGATTCATTCTGGAGAAAAAAGGATTCAAGCTTCCCGAGCAGGTCATCCCGGTCGCTGTTGCGCTGCTTGTCGGCGGCATACTCTTCATCGTGGTCGAACTGTTCCACCGGGGGCGCAAGGGAACGGATGACATCTCATGGAAAGTCGCGGTGGCCATCGGCCTTGCGCAGCTCGTCGCCGCGGTTTTCCCCGGTGCCTCCCGTTCTGGCTCGACGATTATTTTTGCCCTGATGCTCGGCGCGGCGCGGCCCGCGGCCACGGAATTCTCATTCCTCGTCGGCATCCCCACGATGCTCGCTGCGAGCGCGCTGAAGATTTTCAAGGAGCTCCGCCACCCGGTCGCGGGTGCGCCGCAAGAAGACTGGGCGGTCCTTGCGGTGGCCGCAGTCGTCGCGGCCGTGGTCTCGTTCATCGCGGTGAAATGGCTTCTGCGCTACGTGCAGAGTCACACGTTCATCGGCTTTGGCATCTACCGGATCGTATTGGCCGTCGTGCTCCTTCTCATGGGAGTGAGCTAGGGATTGCGGCTTTGCCTTTTGCGTCCGCAGTTCCCTAGATTGCGCGCTGCCGATGCGAATCACCGCCCTGATCCTTTGCCTCGCATTGCTCCGATGCCCCGCGCCCGGGGCGGACGTTGCGGCAACGCTCACAGCGGACGGATTTGATCTGCCCGTCGGAAAACCCAACGGCGAAGGCTACCGCCGTTCGCGGGGCTACCGGGCGCACGGTCACCTTGGCGAGGACTGGAATGGCAACCGCGGCGGCGACACGGATCTGGGTGACCCCGTGTATACCGTCGCGCACGGCGTCGTGGTGTTCGCGCAGAATTTCGGGCACGGCTGGGGCAATGTGGTCATCGTGCGGCACGCGTACGAGGAAGGTGGCCGGCAGAGACTGGTGGATTCGCTTTACGGCCATCTCGACAGGATTCTCGTGCGTTACGGCCAGCAGCTCCGGCGCGGGCAGCAGGTCGGCACCATCGGGACTGCGGGCGGACGCTACGAGGCGCACCTCCATCTGGAGATGCGGAAGGACATCCGAGTGGGAATGGCACGGCATCAGTTTGCCCAGGACGACAGCATCTATTGGAGCCCGGTGGAGTTCATCAATGCCCACCGGCGTCTGAAGCCCTCGACTACCGTCGCGGCAGTGCCGCTGAATACTTTCGTGGTGTACAACGAAACGGTGGGAGGCGGGTCGGTGGGGCAGGCGTTTCGTCTCCCCACGCGATCCGGTGCCGCGAGGAATCCCGCGGGTTGGACGCCGGACCGTTTCGAGGATCTGCGGAAACCCGGGACGCGGCGTTAGGCGAGGCGCAAGGCTGCGAGCACTTCGATTTCCGCCGTCTGCGGGAACATGTCGAGAGGCGTCACGGATTCGAGCCGGTAGGTGGAACGCAATTCGCCGAGGTCCCGTGCGAGCGTCGCGGGATTGCAGGACACGTAGAGGATTTCGGCCGGGCGTGCCGCGGCGAGGAGACCGGCCACGCGCGGGGAAAGTCCGGTCGCGGGCGGATCGAGAATCACGGAGGTTTTGTCCATCGCATGGGCGGTGAGCACTTCCGAGATGAGGACCGCCACGTCCCCCAGCAGGTGGCGTTCGTTCGCGGCTGCGCCGCTGCGGGCGCGGCCGACGGCATGTTCGTTCTCCTCGATGCCGATGACTTCCGTGAAGAGAGGCGCGAGCCGGTTCGAGAAGAAGCCGGCGCCGGCATAGGCATCGATGAGCAATGCCTGACCGCGGAGGAGCGAGCGCTCGACGAGCGCGAGCAGTTCATCCGCGACGGAGTCGTTGGTCTGCTTGAAGAAGTTTTCCCCGGTACCCCCAAACAGCGTGTAGTCGCCGTCACGAACCCCCGAACGGAGCATTCGCTGCAGCGCTTCGTTCACGGCGGGCTTCGCAATCTCACAATGCGTGATCGGGACGAGTTCGTGCGAGCGGTGTGCGTAAAAGCCAGGTCGGCCGTCCTGCACATGCACGCGGATGCGGTTCCGGTATGCGTATGGCAGCGGGGCCGGTACGATGGGGCGCATGGGGACCTCGTCGAATTTCCCGACGCGGCGGAGCGTCTGCTCGACCTGCCGTTGCTTCAATTCCAGCTGCCGCGGATACGCGATGTGCTGGTAGGCGCACCCTCCGCAACGCGTGAAGTACCGACATTCCGGCCGGACGCGATCCGGCGAAGGCGTGACGATTTCGGCCACGCTCGCCTCGCAGAACTTCTTGCGGTCCCGCGCGACCCTCACGCGGACGGTGTCGCCCGGCGCGGTGAACGGGACGAAGTACACCTTTCCCTCGTGCCTCGCCACGCCTGCGCCTCCAAACGCGACATCAGTAATTTGCAATTCGACAGGCTCAGGCATCAGGCAGCGACAGGGTGAAAAAGCTGAAGGCTTCCGCCTTTGGGGACGGAAGCCTCCATGGGAAAGTGCGATCCGGTGTCAGTTACGATCCGAGGTGGTCGTATACCGTTTCCGTGTCTGGAAGCCAAACTCGGGCGGGAATTCCTCGTAGCCTCCGTTGACCCACGGGATGTTCGAGCGGAGGATCGGCCGGTAGGATCGGCGGTTGAGGGGGAATGGAAAGGTGACGAATTCGTAGATGCCCGTGCCCGTGCGGACGACCCACCGGCTGACGCCCTTGATGAAGCCGTAGGTGGCCCCCGCGGAATTTCCTTCGAGTTCGTTTACGCGCTGCATGGTCATCCCGATTTCAGACGATGAGTAAAGCATGTTCGCCCATGCGCGGCCGAGCTTCCTGGTGGAGTTGTAATCGTTCATCGGCGGGTCCTGGATGTCAGCGAGGGCCGGACCGGCGAGGAGTGCGACGGCGAGGGTGAGGAGGAGGCGTTTCATCGGTGAGGGGTTTCAACCAGTTCCGGCGGCGCATTGCAAACGCCTTTTTGTTCAAAACCAGTGTTTGATGGATTCCCAGAGGAGCTGGAGTTTCGGGATGAGGTAGGCCCCGAAGTAGATCCAGACCGCGAGGTATGCCCACGCGATGATTCCCAGCGCATAGCCGATGAGGACCATCACGCCATCGCGGCACAGCATGCCCACGATCAGGAAAATAATCGACAGCGCGGGGGGGCCGTTGGTCAGCGGGATTGGCAGCGGCAGTGCGAGAAAAAGGCCGCCGGACACGATGCCGAGGCCGAAGATGCTCGTCATGACCGGCCCCTTGATGAGGAATTGCAGGCGCGGCTTCATGTGACGTTCGAGGCGCTCCATGAAGCGCGCGATGAACGGGATCATTTTTTGAAGCGTCGTGAAGGGAACCTTTTTCCGCAGGATGAACCCCGGAAGCTTCGGCCTGCGTCGCAGCGTGAACGCCATGCCGATGAGCATGATGGCGATCCCGAACGGAACGGACAGGCCGGGGATATTGGGGATCGGAAAGGGCGCTGCGAGGAAGAGCACCAGGAGCGCATAGCCACGGTCCTTCAGATGGGCCTCGATTTGCGCAAGTGACATCGGCTCCCCCTGCGCGACATCCAGGAGCGAACGGAGGTCCGCGCTGATCGGATCAATCACCTCCTCAGCCGGCGTGGGATGCTTGATTTCCGGCTTCTCCTTCATGCCTGCTGGGAATCATCCGCGATCGTATGGTGCGTCCGGCTCCACCACGCGCCGAGCGAGAAAAGCACCGCGCCCAGCACCCAGGGCAGGCCGTGCACCAGCCAGCTCACGCTTGCGGGCGCGAGCTTGAGCAGATTGTCCACCTCGATTCCGGACATCCCGGAGGTCGCCGGCATTCCCAGCCAGCGGAGCACTTGCGGATCCTTGAAAATGATCTCCCCCGCTACATGGCCGAGCACGCCGCCGCCCAGCCAGATGACCCACCGGTAGTTGCTCATCAGGCGGGCGATCAGCGCGCTGCCGAAAACCACCAGCGGGATGGAAAGCAGCAGGCCGAATATCACCAGGCCCATCTCGCCGTGCGGAGAGGCGCTGCCCTCCTTGGCGATTCCGGCGATGGCGATCACGTTGTCGAGGCTCATGATCATGTCTGCGACGATGATGACGTATATCGCATTCCAGAGCGAACGGGCTGCATGGCGTTTTGCGTGCTCGGGATGCGCCGCGGCCTCGAGCGCCGCTTCCTGAGGGCGGACGAGTTTCCAGGCCACCCAGAGCAGCGCCACCCCGGCGACGAGTTGGATGACCGGTATCGCCGTCAGCCACGTGATGCAGAAAACGAACAGCACCCGCAGCCCCACCGCGCCGCCCGCGCCAAAGATCCGCCCCCAGAACCGCTGCCTCGTCGGCAGAGCGCGCGTGGCCAGGGCGATGACGAGCGCATTGTCGCCGGCCAGCACGAGGTCCGTGAGGATGATCTGCGCGAGTTTTGTCAGCGTCTCAGCTTCGGGAAAATTCATGAATGATGGTTGCGGCACGGGCCGGCGATGGCAGGAAACGCGCCGGGGCCCAGGCGCGGCGCCAGCCGATTGCGCGCGGACGTTTCCGCACGTGGGCGCGGAAAGCAAGTGCCGTGGACCGGGCGCCGCACGCTTCCGGGCCGCCTATTCGAAATCGTAAATGACCGCCCGTGCGCAGCACGGCTTGAACACCTTCTCCACGAAATCGATGTGCAGCGGATGCACCTGGTAGTCGTCCTGCTGCTGCTTCGTCTCGAAAATCAGATTCAGCGCGACCTGATAGCTCTGGTCCACCACCGCGCGAGGGCTCGTCACCATCCTGCCGACGTGGAAGCTGACCACGCCCGGGATCGGGCGCAGGTATTTCTCCGCACCGGCGAGCAGCTCGGCGGGGTGCGTTGGGGTTTTCGGGTTTGGTCCAAAAGATGACGACGTGACTGAACATAAGGGGATGGTGCTTAGGGCCGCGAAGGGCCGCATGGCAAGCAGGCTCTCACCCCGCGATCGGATCGCGCGTCAGGGTTCCATTGACCGTCCGCAAAATCCCGGTGGGGTTTTCATTCCGGAGCGCCTCGGGCAGGCCGCCCGCGGGGAATCCCTGCCAGCAGAGCGGCCGCGCCCAGCGCGCGATGGCCGCGGTGCCGACGCTCGTGAAACGCGAATCCGTCGTCGCCGGGTAGGGCCCGCCGTGCTGCATCGCCGGGCACACCTCGACGCCGGGCGAGTAGCCGTTCAGCAGGACGCGGCCCGCCTTGCGTTCGAGGATGCGGACAAGGTCGTTGAAATCGCCAAGGTCCGTGCCGTCGGCATGCAGCGTCGCGCTGAGCTGGCCGGGCAGCGCGTGCGCGGCGGCGATGAGCTCGCGTGACGGTCCGCGCGGCGACAAGCAGCGTGTACGGCCCGAAGACCTCCTCGCGCAGTTCGCGGTGGAGGAGAAAGGTCTCCGCGTCCGTCGCAAACGCGACCGGCTCGGCCTGCGTCTTCGTCTCGTCCGCATCGGTGGCGGATTCCGCGACCGGGAGCACGCCGGGCACATTTTGCACGCGCTCCACGCCGGCGTGGAAGGCGTCGCAGAATCCCGCGGTGCAGCATCGTGCCGGGAACCGTGCTGCGCGACCTGCGTGCGGAACTCCTCGATGAATGCATCGAAGTCCGGCCCGCCGAGCGCGAACACGATTCCGGGCTTTGTGCAGAACTGGCCGACGCCGATGGTGAACGCCGCCTTCAGTCCCTGCGGCGATCGCCGCGCCGCGGTTTTTCAGCGCGCGCAGGCAGGATGAAAAGCGGGTTCGTGCTGCCCATCTCGGCGAACACGGGAATGGGATCGAGCCGCGCCGCGGCGGCGTCGAAGAGCGCGCGGCCTGCGCGTTCCGAGCCGGTGAAGCCGAGCGCGCGCGTGAGCGGATGGCGGACGAGTTCCTGCGCGACATCCGCGCCGGTGCCGTGCAGCAGCGAAAATACGCCATGCGGGACCTTGCAGGTTTCCATCGCGCGATAAATGGCGCGCGCGACGAGTTCCGAGGTCCCGGGATGCGCCGGGTGCGCCTTCACGATCACCGGGCAGCCCGCGGCGAGCGCCGAGGCCACGTCACCGCCCGCGGTGGAAAACGCGAGGGGGAAATTGCTCGCGCCGAGCACCACGACCGGGCCCAGCGGCACGAGCATCCGGCGGAGATCGGGGCGGGGGAGCGGCTGGCGTTCCGGCAGCGCGGTGTCGATCCGCGCGTCCACCCACGAGCCTTCGCGGATGAGCGTCGCGAAGGTCTTGAACTGCCCGCACGCCCGGCCGCGCTCGCCCGTGAAGCGCTCCAGCGGCAGTCCGGATTCGACATGCGCGCGCTGCAGCAGATCGTCGCCGAGCGCCATGAGTTCCGCCGCGATGTCGTCGAGGAAATCCGCGCGCGCAGCCGCGGGCATCCGGCCGAAAATGCCGAACGCATCCTCCGCCTGCCGCAGCGCGAGATCCACATCGGCAGCGCTCGCCTCGTGGAATTCCGGTTCCAGCCGCGTCCCGTCGAGCGGCGAGACGGCGTGGAAAGTCTTCGTGTTGGCGGGCGCGGCTTTGCCGGCGATCAGGGAACGTCCTTCGAGTTGCATCAACGCCGAATGACGGATGCCAGCGCCGAACGCAACGCAGAACCGAGGGACAGCCACTTCCGCCGCGAGGTCTGGACTGCGCCGACTTCGCTGCCGCGTTGTCGCGGGCGTCCTTCGGCGGGCGTCGCGTGGGATGCGGCCGCCCGGCGTCTCGGGGGTGCCGGGTGCGCGGACCGGGGTGTCCACTCCGCGAGCCGGGGTGTCCCATGGCACTGCGGGGGTGCCCACTCGCCGGGCCGGTGCGCCTCCCCGGCCTGCGTAGTGAGCACCCCGCCCGGCCCATGGAGCACCCCGGCGGCGGGACTGGCGTCCATGGAGCCGCGATGGGACACCCCGCGCCGCCGGATGGAGCACCCCGGGACCGGGAATGGGCACCCCGGGAC
Source organism: uncultured Verrucomicrobiae bacterium (assembly GCA_963769025.1). GTDB lineage: Bacteria > Verrucomicrobiota > Verrucomicrobiia > Chthoniobacterales > Chthoniobacteraceae > SXWH01. Next base: position 1,277,369 of record CAVYKI010000009.1, on the reverse strand, counting down.
GTTCATGGGCACCCCGGCGCGGGCAGGGGCGGCAATGGGACCGCGAAAACCGCCATTTTCGGCCCGAAACCGCAACCCGAGCGGCAAAGGCGGCCTCCCGGCATCGGGAAACAGGCGGTTTTTGCAGGGAAGCCGTTCACTGGAGGAGTTGGGAAGGACGCCGCGCCATACCAGCACAGAACCCGGATATTGAGGCGGGGGGCGGGGAGACGGGGTAGAAGGTGGAGGAAAGAGGGAGTCGCGGAGAGGGGAAGGAAGAATTTTCCGTGTTCCCGTCCGCTTACGGATGTGGCCCTGAAATGCAGGAAGGCACCTTACCCGCGAGCGACGCCCGCGTTTAAGGTGCCTTCCGACTGCCCGGAGGCGACGGTATTCGCCGAAAACCTACTTGTTGGTCTTCGTGTTTCGCACGCCATTGGTGGTGACGCCTTTGCCGGCGTCGGGATTCACAGGCTTGGCCATGGGCTCGCCTGGCGTGGGGATATCCGCGTGGTTTTGGTATTCCGCACGTCGGTGGCGAAGCTGGCGGCAATCAGCGAGAGGGACAGGGCAGTGGTTTGGAGGAGCAGTTTCATGGGGTTTTTTTGGGGTGATGGTTGGCTTCTTGTTGATGTCGCGGGGGTTCCATCGACGGAGACAAAATCGTCGTCGTCCATTCACGGATGTAAGAGAAGCCGGGGCCGCGTTCCGCCTTTCGCGCACTCTGCGCAGTCCTCTCTGTCTGGCCAATTCTGTGAGGCTGAGGGCGCAAGCCTGCGTATGGCGGCAGCGTTGGCGATCGGGTCAATACCTACGGCGGCAGGCCTGGCGGGGAGCAAATCGCCTCCTTTACCCGTCCGCGGCAGGGGCGAGCTTGGGGCACTCAAAAAGGACGAAAATAAAGGACGACCGACGGGGATGGCCCGCCCCGATTACCACCGCTGGCGCATCAGCGCTTCAAAACCCAAACACAACACCAACGCAAACCACCAATGAAAACCATCCTACCCGCCGTCGCAGCATTGTGGGACTGCTTTTGCGGTCACGCGCACGGTTGAAAGCAAAAACGACCGTCGTCGACGAGAAGGAGTGCTTCCGCGCCGGCGAGCTCAGCTGGACATGTTCGGCCAGACATGACGGTAATTCCAACCACCATGCCGGTCCGATCCGCGACCACGGCTGCGGCGGCGGCATCGGCCTGAACTACTTCTTCACCCGCAACCTCGGCCTCGGTGCCGACGCTGCGTGGCTGTCGGCGAGCGAGGCTCCCTACTCGGCAACGATGGCCGGACGACCATCGATAACTTCAGTGCGAGCCTCACCTACCGATCCCCATCGACAGCATCTGCACCGCCCCGGACGTCTTCGTCGGCGGCGGTGTCGCGGCGGAAGGCGACCAATTGGCCGTCGGCGATGCGGCGTCGGCATCGAACACCGGGTCGTCCCGAACAAGGTCGGCATCTTCTGCACTGGCGCTGGAACTATCACGGCGAGCGTTCGGCCGCGGTGACATCAACAACTTCGCCGTTCGTGTGGGTGTGCGGATCGTCTCTAGGCGAAACTGAAAGCAGTGCTTCCTTCAACGGGTGCCGCGTTCCTCCGGGCGTGTGGCACTCCTGCTGTTCCGGGCCATGCGCGGCGGCGCTAGCCTTTCCCGGCGAGCGAGCGCTCCAGCAGCGCGGTGATTTCCGTCAGTTTGTAAGGTTTCACCAGCGTCTCCATCACGCCGAGTTCTGCAGTTCCTTGTCCCGCTCGGTCCGGATTTCACCTGTGACCGTCACCACGTTGAGATCCGCGGTGGCGGGATCGGCCCTCAACTTCTGCAGCACCTGCTCGCCATTCATGTCCGGGAGATTCAGATCCAGGAGAATCAGCGCGGGCCGATGTTGACGCGCGAGATCGATCCCGATGCCGCCTTGCAGAGCCGAGATGAGTTCAATGTCCTTGCGCGTGCTCAGAAATCTTTCGAGCAGATAGTAATTCGCCACGTCATCCTCAATGTACAGGACTTTCCGGGGACCGGCCGGCCGGGATCAATGGCGCAACCCCGGCATGCAAGGGTGCGGACGGCTCCGGGGAAGAGGCTCCGGGGCGATTTCCGCCACGGGCAATTCCACCCAGAACGTGCTGCCCATTCCAACGGTGCTTGTCACTCCGATGCGTCCGCCGAAACTGGTGATCAGCCGCTGGCACAGTGCGAGCCCCAGGCCGGTGCCGCCCTCGGTGCCGCCTTCGCGCGTGCCCAGTCGCTCAAACGGCACAAAGAGGCGCGCGAGTTTGTCCTGTGCGATTCCCATGCCCGTGTCCGTCACGCTGATGCGCCATGTGCCCGCATGGATCCGCGCCACGGCGAAGGTGACGCTGCCGCCGTCATGGTTGAACTTCACTCCATTGGACAGCAGGTTCAGCAGCACCTGCCTGAGCCGTTCGCGGTCGGCTGAGAGCAAACGGCACTTCGCCCGACGCCTCGGCGATGCGCAGCGTGATCTTGCGTTTCGCGGCACTGGAGGTGGAAAATGAAACCTCTCCCGCAACACCTCGAAGACATCCACCGGCTCCACATTGAATTGGACTCGCCCGGCATCCAGCCGCGCGATGTCGAGAACCTCATTGATCAAATCGAGCAGATTCCGTCCGGCGCGGGAAATGTGCTCGATGCTCTCGCTCTGTTTCCCGGTGTGCTCCTCCATTTCGAGCAATTGCGTGAAACCGAGAATGGCGTTCAGCGGCGTGCGTAATTCGTGGCTCATCCGCGAGAGAAACTCGCTCTTCGCGCGGTTCGCCGATTCTGCATCCGCCCGCGCGCGGCGGATGTTTTCCTCCGCCTGATGGCGGTCAATCGCCGCCGTCAGCACATTCGCAATGGATTGCACGAAACTCACATCATCGCGCGAAAATTCCCTCGGCGTGAAAGTGAAGGATTCAAGAACCCCGAGGGGACGGTCGCCCGCCTTGATGCAAGCCGTGATGCCGCTTTGGACATGCAAGCGCTGGCGGCTGCGGAGAGCTGGAAGCGTGTTCTTGCGCAGATCGTTCGCGACAATGGCTTCGCCTACCTGCACGGTGTAGCCGCTCATGGACTGGGTGCCTCCAAGTATCGGGCTTCGGGTCGTGCCGATGTCGCCCCATCCGAGTTCCGCGAGAGGTTTGAACATTCCATCGCTCTCGTCGTATTGGAGAATCGAAGTGCAATCGGACGGAAGCATTTCCTGGACGGTCCTGGCGGCATCAAGCATCAGCTCGCCCAGCGACTGCCCAGCGAGTGCCCGCTGTCCGAGCCTTGAGACGGCGGCCTGCCGGAGCGCGCCGATTTTCAATTCCAAATTTGCCTTCGCGAGTTCCGCGGTCCGGCTCCGTCACCCGTTGGTCGAGCCGTTCGTTCGGCCACAGAATCGCCCTCTGGGCCAGCCGCTCCTTCGTCACGTTCTTGAGGAAGCCGACCATCCGGCCGAGCTGCCCCGGCGATCCAGAAAGAAGCAACCCTGGGCGTGAATGATGATCTCCGCCGCCTCCCTTGCGCTTCGCGCGGAAGTTGATCGAATGGATCGCGCGTCATCGTCGCCACTTCGATGCGCTCATCGAATGACGCCAGATCCTCCGGATGGATCTCCTGGCGCAGACGCTCCATGCCGCCGCTCATTTCCGCAACGGAAAAGCCAAGGAGCTTCTCCATGTCACCGCCATACATAATTTCGCCGGAGAGCGTGTCCCAGTCGAAGACGACCTGGCCGCTCGCGCGAATCGCCGCATTGTAACGGTTGGCCCATTCGATGCGTTCAAGTTCCCTTTGCTTGTGATCCGAAATGTCGCGGCAGATCGTCGAAACGAATTCCACCTCCCCCTGCGCGCCGAGATGTGAGAGCACCGCCTGGAGCACCGGATACTCGCGCCCGATGTCGAAACCAGCGCGGTCTCCCCGACCATGAGCCTTTCGCCTGGGCGGAGGGAAACCTTCCTGGACGAGGATCTCATACGCCCATTCCGGATGAACGTCACGCAGCGTGTGCCCGGAAATCTCCGTCGTCCGGCACACCGAGAAGCCGCCGACCGGCGGCATTCAGGTAAAGGAGCTTCCCATCCCGGTCCGTCATTGCCACGACATCGGTCGTTGCCTCGAAGATCCGGGCAAAGCGCGACGTCGGCACGTCTGCATACTGCTCGGTGACGGAGCCGCTGATGGGGCTGACAGTTGGCATGAAGACTATTCGGGCACTGGATGTCCTTTCGACCCTGAAGCAAGCCAGATGAGTGCCATCCTGGACATATCAGGGCGAGCCCCGGCCTTCGGGTGGCCGCCTCCCGAAAGGTCATAAGCGTCGCCACCTCTCGCAAGTCAGCACCGCGCACATTTCGCATCGCCCGGCAACGCAGCCGCACTACCCTCCGGCATCCGCATGAGCGCATTGAGGAAAATCTCCGCGACTGGATGGCAGCTGACCTCGGCGACATCGCGGGGACGTTCATGCCCTTCGGAAAATACAGCCCGGAGCACTACCCGCCGCACGGCGTGCCGCTCTTCGACCTCCCGGTCGAATACCTGTGCTGCGTTCCAGAAAAAGGCTGGCCCGCCGGGCGCATCGGCGAACTGCTCCGCATCGTGCATCAGCTCAAGACCGACGGCTGCGACGAAGTGTTCGACCGCTTCCGGAAGGCGAGGGGAGGCCGCACTTCGCTGCGCGAGCGGTGAGAGCGCTCACCTCATCGGCGATTTCCAGATCGGCACGTCCTCTTTCATCCGGTCGACGAGCGTCCCGCAAAACGCCAGCGCCTGCCCGCGGTGCTTCGCCTCGACGCGCACGAACAGCGACGCCTCACCGACCGGCACGGCGCCAGGCGGTGAATCACGAGCACCGACTGGACCGGATGCATCGCGGAAAGCTCCGCGAAGATGCGCTCAAACTCGCTCCGCGCCATCGGCTCGTAAGCCTCGTAGGAAAGCCCCGCGATTTTGCCCTCGCCTTCCAGCTCACGCACGATCCCGTGAAACTCCACGACCGCACCAATCTCGCGCGAGGCCGCGTCCTTCCGGCGCGCGGATCGGCTCCGACGTGAAAATGACCTCGCTGTCCATCGTCAGCCTCCGCTCACCGGCGGCAGCAGCGCGAGCTCCTGAGCCATCGGCCCCACGGCATCGTCCCAGGTCGAGATATTCGCAATTCACCGCCACGCGCACCGTGCCCGGATCAAAGTTCGGCGCGACACGGGCAATAATCTCCCGCGGCGTCTCCCCGGGCGCGCATTCCACCAGCATGTCCCGCCAGCCGAGCCGGTCGGCGGCTTGTGCGAAGGCGAGGAGTTTGACGGAAATCATGCGGCACCACTGTATCTCCCGAACGCATTTTGAAAACGCCTCATCCGGCGAATTTTCAAGCGCATGCTGCGGCGCTCGCGAGCAACGTCTCCGGAATTTCCATTCGCCCGCGGAGCACCGACACGGCACAAGTCATCCCCCGATCATGCTCACGCTCGCCGAAGCCCGCTCGCTCATTGCCGAGCACGTCCACATTCTCGCACCGGAGCGGCTGCCGCTCGCCGAAGCCCGCGGACGCGTGCTCCGCGAGACGCTCGTGGCGACCGAGGACATCCCCGCATTCGATCGTTCCGCGATGGATGGCTACGCAGTGAACGGCGACGGCACGGGTCCGTTTCCCATCGTCGCCGAGCTCCCGGCCGGCGCCGTCTCGGATCGCACCATTTGCCCGGGCGAATGCGCGCGTGTCTTTACAGGTTCGGCGATTCCCTCGGGCACGACGCAAGTGGTCATCCAGGAACTCGCGCAAGCGCGAGGGCGCTTCGGTTTCATTCGCGAAACGCGACGCCGCGACAAACATCCGCCTGCGCGGCGAGGACGCGCGCGACGGGAGCGTGATGATCGACCGCGGCGTGCGCCTCGGTGCGCCGGAACTCTCCCTTTGCGCACAGCTCGGAAACGTGAACCGCTCGTTTCGCCGCGTCCGCGCATCTTGCACGTCGCGACCGGCAGCGAAATCGTGCCGCCGGATGCCGCCGCGCCGGGGCAGATCCGCGACAGCAATTCCACGCTCGTCGCGCGCGCTCACCGCCGAGGCCGGCGGAGATCGTCGCGCAGCATCGCGCTGGCGATGACTTCACCGCGCTGATGTCCACGCTGAAGTCGCAGCGCCCGAGAGCTGGGACGTGCTGCTCCTCTCCGGCGGTGCGAGTGTGGGCGACCACGACTTCGGCCTGAAGGCGCTGCAGGCGCTCGGCTTCGCGTCCATTTTCCGCAGCTCAATCTCCGGCCCGGCAAACCGCTCATCTTTGCCACGCGCGGCCGGCAGATTGCCTTCGTCATTCCCGGCAATCCGCTCTCGCACGTCGTCTGCTGGCACGTCGTGATCCGCGCCGCCCTCGACATGCTCACGACCGGCTGAGCGGAGTTCGGCCTCGCGACGCTGCGCTCGGCGGCGCGAAACCGATACGAGGACAGCCCGCGAGACATGGTGGCCCGCGCGGCTGTCGTGGAGAGCGAGGGGCCGGGTTTCGTCCCGTTGAAATGGCAGAGCTCCGGCGACCTCACGGGCCTCGGCGGTTTCGATGCGCTGATCCGCATCCCCTCGAACAGTCCGGAAATTCCTCCGGGCGATAAGATTTCCGCTCGGCTGACCCGTGCTGCGATCGCATAGCCCGTGCTCGCTTTTTGCCGCGCGCAAGCCTCGGCATGCCAACAACGAAAACTTCAGCCATCTCGACGCGAGGCGCCGCGCGCATGGTGGACGTGGGCGCCAAGCCTTGCAGCGCCGCACCGCGAGCGCCGAGGGATTCGTCCATTGCGCCGCCGCGACCGATCCGCGCGTTGCGCCAGCAGGCGCTGCCAAAGGGTGACGTGCTCGCCGTCGCGAAAATCGCGGCGATCCAGGCCGCGAAGCGCTGCGACGAATTGATCCCGCTCTGCCACTCGCTGCCGCTCGACGCGGTGGACGTGAATTTTACGGTGCTGGCCAACGCCATCCGCATCGAAGTCACCGCGCGCACGACCGCGAAGACCGGCGTGGAGATGGAGGCGCTCACCGCGGTGAGCGTCGCCGCGCTCACGATTTACGACATGTGCAAGGCCGTGGATAAAAAATGAGCATTGGCGAATCCGCGTGACCGAGAAGGTGAAGGAATGAAATTCGCGCGTATCACGCTGAGCGACCGGGCGAGCGCGGGAGTTTACGAAGACCGGAGCGGCCCGGCGATCGAGCAGTTTTTTGCCACCGCGCTCGCGGAGGAAGTCGAATGGATGCGCGTGCTGATCCCCGACGAGCGCGGGCAGATCGAATCCGCGCTGCGCCGCGCCTGCGACGAGGAACTGCGCGCTCGTGGTGACGACCGGCGGCACTGGCCCGTCCGCGCGCGATGTCACGCCCGAGGCCACGCACGCAGTGCTCGAGCGCGAGCTTCCCGGCTTCGGCGAGATCATGCGCGTCCAGTCATTTGCCAAGGTGCCCACGGCATCCTCAGCCGGGCCACCGCCGGCACGCGCGGACGTCCCTGATCATCAATCTCCCCGGCAACCCGCGCGCCATCGGCGAATGCCTGCCGCTCCTCCTGCCCGCGATCGTCGAATGCCTCGATCACCTCGGTCATCCGCGCCCAGCGTTGTGTCCGAGCGAGTGGGAGAAATCCCGCTCAGCCGCCGACGCGCGACATCTCGACTTTTGGCGCGCGTCCGGTCTGCGTGGAGCGAATCTCCGAGTAGCGGTCCTCGCGCCTCTTCCACACGGCGCTGATTTTTTCGCGCAGATCGCTCGGTGGCTCCGGCGCGCAGCTAGTCCAGCAACCCGATGCCTTGCGAGGCAAAGAGGCACGTGAAAAGCGTCCCATCCGCGGAAAGCCGCGCGCGCGTGCAGTCGCCGCAGAATGGCTGCGTGACCGAGGCGATGACGCCGATTTCGCCGCCCTCCGCGATGCCGGTAGCGGCGCGCGATCTCGCCGGGATAATTGCGCGGCAGCGGCTCCAGCGGCAGCTCGGCGCCGACGCGCTCGATGATTTCCGCGGCAGGGACCACATCCTGCCATCCGCCAGCCGTTGCTGTTCCCCACGTCCATGTATTCGATGAAGCGCACGATGAATTCCGGCCCGCGGAACGCCGCGCCATCGCCACGACCTCGTCGTCATTCACCCCGCGCTTCACCACCATGTTGATCTTAATCGGGGCGAATCCCGCTGCGCGCGCGGCGTCGATCCCGCAGAGCACTCGATGCACGGGAAAGTCCACGTCGTTCATCGCGCGGAAAATCGCGTCGTCGAGCGAATCGAGGCTCACCGTCAGCCGGCGGAGCCCCGCGGCGCGGAGCGCTGCCGCTTCCTCCACCAGCGCGAGCCGTTGGTGGTGAGAGTCAGGTCGCGGAGGCCTGCGATGCCGCCGATTCCCGATCAGGAGATCCAGATGGCGCCGAAGAAGCGGCTCGCCGCCCGTCAGTCGCACTTTCTCGACGCCCCCCCGACAAGTCCCCGAGAGCCGGGTAATCTCCTCAAACGAGAGCACGTCCCCCTTGGGGAAAAAGTCGTAGCCGCGCCCGAAGACCTCCTTGGGCATGCAATAGCCGCAACGGAAATTCAGCGGTCGTGACGGAGAGGCGCAGATCGCGAAAGCGGACGCTGGAAACGATCAAACATCAGCAAACCCTACGCGTTCGTGACTTCCGCACGTCGCATTTCCCGGTGCTACGCGAACAGCTTCGCGATCGGCTTGCCGCCGTCGGTGATCGGCACGGGGCGATCGCCGTCCATCAGGTTCTTCGCCGGATTCACGCCCATCGTGGCGAAGATCGTGGCGAAGAGATCGGGCACGCTCACGGGATCGTCGACGATGTTCATCGCGAGTTCGTCGGTCGTGCCGACGCACTGGCCGGTGCGCAGGCCGCCGCCGGCGAGGACGCACGGTGAAGCATTTGCCGTGATGGCCGCGCCCGCCGCCGCTGTCGAAGCTGCGCCGGGCGGCCGAACTCGCCGGCGACGACGATGAGCGTCTTGTCGAGCAGGCGCGTTCGTTTTCGAGATCGGTGATGAGCGTGGCGACGCTCTGGTCGAGTCCCTGGATGAGCTGGTGCTGCTCCTTCTGCGCGGCGTTGTGCGTGTCCCAGCCGGTGCCGTTGACGAAGTTGATGTTGTAGCCGACTTCGAGGAAGCGCACGCCGCGCTGGATGAGCCGGCGCGCGAGCAGGCAGCGCTGGCCGAACTCGTCGCCGTACGCCGCGCGCAGGCGGATCGGGCTCCTCGGCGAGGTCGAAGGCCTTCATGAAGTCGCCGCCCTGCAGGCGGAAGCCTTCCTCGATCGCGGCGTCGTAATCGCGCGGTGCGCGGTCGTCGGCGTGCGCGTCCGCGGAACTCCTCGCGCACCGTGGCGAGCAGGCCCTGCGCGGCGCGCCGCGCGCTCGCGGCGAAATGTCGGGCGGCAGCGCGAGGCCCGGCGGGGCCGCTGGCGGTGTCGGTGAGATAGACGTAGCCGGCCTTCGGCCCGAGGAAGCCGGGGCCGCGCGTGGCGCTCGGGTAGCCCATGAGCGACGTAAGGCGGGCACGCCGTCGGCGGCGGCCTTGCGCTGGTGCGCGATGATCGAGCCGATGCGACGGATAGACGACGCTGCCGCTCGGCAGGCCGGCCGGTGTGCATGCGATTGGTCGCGGCGGCGTGCTCGTCGATGACGTTGTGATTCACCGTGCGCACGGGCACGAGGTGCTCGGCCATCTTCGCGAGCCGCGGCAGATGCTCGCAGAACTTGCGCGTCGGGGATCGCGGTGTCGATGATGTCGTAGTAGCAGCCGGCGACTTTCTTGCCGTCGCCCTTGCGTCGGCTTGGCGTCGAAGGTGTCGATCTGCGACATGCCGCCGCCGAGCCAGATGAAGATGCAGTGCTCGGCCTTGCCGAGCGGCACGGCGGCGTCAGCGGCATTGGCGGCGGCGAAGCCGGAGGGCGAGCGCGCCGGCGGCGAGCGAGGCGCGGGTGAGGAAGTCGCGGCGGGAGTGAGGAGTGGTCATGGCGGGAGAAGGTTCATGGGACGTAGGTGAATTCGGGCGTGAGCATGAGCGCCCAGACGGCGTCTTCCATGCGCTCGCGCCAGGCGGCGGCGAGGCGCGGTGTCGGCGGGTCGCCGGCGCGGACGATGCTGCTCGCGTTCATAGACGACGGGCGTGGAGTCGGGGTGGAGGTGATTGCTCCACATCGCGAACTTCGTGATGCGCGGCTTCTTCGGCAGGTCGCCGCTGGGCACCGCGAGCAGGCGGTCGGCGTAGCCGTCGCGCAGCAGTCGCGGTGAAGCGGCGCGCTCCGTGGCCGCTCGGCGCGCGGGAGAGCACGCGCTGGAAGAGCTGCGTGACGAGATCGTCGAGCGGCTGGTCGCGCAGGGCGAGCGCGGTGAAGGCGCTGTCGTCGCTCAGCCGCGTGATGCGCGCGCCGAGGATGCCGTTGGCGAGCAGCGCGGGCTGGAGGACGTTGGCGTCTTCCTCGCGCGTGCTCCGGGCTCGGCGCGGCGAGTCGCGCCAGCCGAATTCGGCGAGCACGTCGGTGAACGGCTGCGCGGAGGGTTTGCCGAGCGAAGGACGGTCGCGCTCGTTGCTCAGGCCGACGAATTCCCACGCGCGGTGCGGCGTGCCGAGATTGAGGAAGTCCTTGATCGTGCGGCGGCGCATCGAGATCGAAGTTCAGCTCCTCGCAGTCGAATTCCTTGCCCGCGACCTGGAAGAGCGAATCGACGAGCTGCTCGGCGGTGAGGCGGCGGCGCGCGGGCGACTGCGAAGAGCCGCTCGCTGCTGGTCTTGGCACGCGCGAAGCCGGCGTCGGTGACGACGCGCTGATAGGTCGTCGCGAATTCATGATCAGCCGCGCGACGTGCTTGAGGTCGTAGTCGTGCGTGATGAGCTCGCGAGCCGAGCCAGGTCAGCAGCTCGGGGTGCGACGGCGCTCACGTCTTCCCAATCATCGACCGGATCGACGATGCCGAAGCCGAGCAGCCGCTTCCACAGGCGATTGACGACGACCTGCGCGAAGCGCTCGTTGCGCGGATCGGTGAGGATCGCGGCGAGTTGCTCGCGCGTGTCCTCGGCATTGCGCAGCACGCCGGGCAGCGGCTCGGGCGGCAGCGTCCTCGAACGGCAAGTGCGGCTCGATCTTCTGCCCGGCCTTGAGCGAGACGACGACGTGGCTGTTCGCGCTCAGGCCTTGCGTGAGGCTGGTGCCGGGCACCTTCACCGGCGCGCGCTGGAGCATCGCGGAGATGGCGAAGAGGTCCTCCTGGTTGAAGGGATGATTCGGCGCGTCGTGGCAGCGCGCGCATTTCATCTCCATGCGCGAGAAAGGCGGAGCGAAAGATCTGCGCCTTGTTCGCCATCGGCAGGTCGTTCTGCGAGGCGATGGCGAAGCCCGCGGTGCCGCCGTTGCGCGCGCTGCCTTCCATCGCGACGAGCGCGGTGACGAAGCGGTCCATCGGCCAGTTGTCGCGCAGCGCGTCGTGGAGGAAGAAGCGGAACGGGCCGGTGTTGTTCAGCGTGGCCTTGAGGATGCGCGGGATTCTCCGCGAGCACGTCCTGCCAGTAGGGCACCCACTGGTCGGCCCAGCGCGGGTCGGCGAGCAGGCGGTCGATGGCGCGGGCGCGCTTGTCGCGGGCATTGTCGGCGAGGAAGGCGGCGGCCTCCTCCGGGGTGGGACCAGCCCGATGGTGTCGAGCGTCGCGCGGCGGAGGAAGGCGGCGTCGTCGATCAGCGGGGCGGGTTTCGACGCCGGCCTTCTCGAGCTTCGCGCCGATGAAGCGATCGACGTCGTTGCGGATGCGTTCGCCGCGGCCGATGGCACCGCGATCGCGGGCTTCGCGTTCTGGCGGGCGAGATCGTGGCGTTTCTTCCAGTACGCCTCCTCCGCCGGATTCCGGCGTCGCTCCGCATTGAGCGTCGCGATCGCGCGCGCTGCTCCTCGGTAACTTCTGCCATGCCCTCGTCGAGTCCCGGCGCGGTGCCTCCGCGCCTCGGGCGCGAGCAGGCGAAGGCCTTGCCGTCCCTCGACACGCGGCGAACAGCTGGCCGAGTTCCGGGCGGATTCCCTTGCCGCCGACGAAGGCTTCGACAGAAGCACATGCGGCTGGCCGTCGCTGCTCGGTCGCCATCACTTCCCTGTGGCCGGGCTGGAGCGGGCGGCATCGATTCCACGAGCTGCAGCTTCGCCATGTCCGGCACGGCCTCCGCGTCGCCGCCCTGGCCCTTTTTCAGCGGCGTGTCGGCGACGATTGTGCCGTCGATGCGACACGCGCGCCGCTGAGCGCGCGCAGATGCAGCGTGTACTCGCCCGCGGGGAGGCGCACCACGCCGGCGGCGCGGATGAGGAAGGGCGCGGAGCGATCCACCTTCACGCCGCGCTCGTTGTATTTGTTCGTGACGTCCGCAAACGCGAATGCCTGCTCCGTGAATTCATCCGTTCGGATTTCCGGCAGCACCGACCACGACTCGTCCAAGTCGGTGGATTCCGCCTTCTTCTTCGGCGAATCATTCGACGCCCAGCCGGACTCCTGCTCCGCCGGCTTCGGAACTCGAACACCTGCACGCGCACCTTGCCCTTCGGCAATTCCTCCGCCGCGATGATCGCGGGCGGCAGCGGCAGCGCCTCGCCCTTCGGCGCAGGCTTTGCCCCGGGTGCGATCTTCACCACGGGCGCGGCGCGCCCGGGGACGACGGCTTCGCGGCGGCGTGGATCCTGATCCGCTCGTGCGTCAGCGCCGTGCGGTAGATGGCGAGCTCATCGAGCCGTCCCGGAGACTCGAGCCTGCGGTGCGCCGCCCATCGACGTGCCGATCCACACCTCGTCATCGTCCACCATCGGCGCGCCGCGGTCGCCCCGCCCATGTCCCACGCGCCCTTGACCTCCTCGCCGTCCACGTAGCCGCGGATGCTGTCCGATTCGCCAAAGGTGTAGCTCACCGCGACGTGATGCCAGTCCGTCCCCGGCACGAACCCGCTCGCGTCGTCCAGCGGTGCCAGTCTTTCTCGCCCGCGTTCTCGCGGTCGTGGAAGACGAAGCTCACGCACGCCAGCCCGCCTGCCCGCGCAGGCGGAGCGCCCAGTTCTGATTGTGCGCGCGGACGCCCGGCAGGCCCGTGCGGCCCTTGCCGATGATGTACGCGTTCTGCCCGTCGCCGATGCTCGTCGCACTGCACCCACGCCTCGATCGTGATCGTGTCGCCGTTTTCAAAGTCGAACTCGCTCCGCGTCCCCGGATCCTTCACGCGCAGATACGTGTCGCGTTCGTAGCCGGTGAAATCCGCAGCGGTGTTCTCCGCGGAAAATGCGCGGAAAGCTCGGCGGACGCGGCCCGGCTTCGAGCAGCGAGACATTCGTCCCCGCGTTGGCACGGAGCGACTCGTGCGTCTCATTTGGCGTGCAGCATTCCTCGATCGTGTCGAAGCGCCAATACGCCGCCGGCTTGTCGGCGAGCAGCACTTCGCGGTAGGGGAGATCCGCGCCGTGGAGAAACTGGGCGGCGGACACCGAGAGTCCGGCGATGAATGTGAGGAACGTGCGCTGGGCAGTGGTGGTCATGGGGCGATGAGGACACCCGGAACATGCCGGATCCAGAGGACGCAGACAATGGCCCTTTCGGGCTATCATCCCGGCACGTGCTAAAGGCTCACGAGGCCGCGCTGGAGAGCCGTGGTCGCAGCCTGCGTGCAATCCTGCACGCCGAGTTTGCCGAGGATGACCTTCACGTGGTTCTTCACCGTGTTTTCGGCGACGCCGAGGTTTGCGCCGATTTCCTTGTTGCTCCGTCCGCGCACGATGAGTTCGAGCACTTCACGTTCGCGCGCCGAGAGCTCCGGCATCGCGCGCCATTTCGCGAGGCGAGCGTCGATTTCCGCAGGCGTCCGGTATGTGCCCTCATGGACGGCGCGGATGGTTTCCAGCAGCGGTTTCGTCTCCGTGTTCTTGAGCAGGTAGCCGGCCGCCCCGGCGTTGAGGACGCGGAAGATGTCCTCCTCGGTGTCGAAGGTCGTCAGCACCAGGATGCGGGCATCCGGAAAACGCGCACGGATGGCGGCCGTTGTCTCCACTCCGCCCATGCCCGGCATCCGCAGGTCCATCAGCGTCACATCGGGCCGGTGCTCTTCGAATGCCGCGAGCGCCGCCTCGCCGCTGGCCGCTTCCGCGACCACCGCGAGATCGGGCTGCGTCTCCAGCAATCCGCGCAGCCCGGTGCGCGCGATGAGGTGATCATCGACGAGCAGCAGGCGGATCTTGCGTGGCGGCATGTTCAAAGCGGGACGGTTACCGTGACCTTCGTTCCCTCGCCGGGCTGGGAGCGCAATTCCACATTCGCGTGGATCTGCTCCGCGCGCCGGATGCCGCGCAGCCCGAAATGCCCCGTGCCGGATGCCGCCGCGCGCTCCGGATCAAAACCTGCGCCGTCGTCCGTCACGCACAGTCGGACGGCTGCCGGTTCGTAGCAGAGTTCGATGGCGATGTGCTTCGGGCACGCGTGGCGCACGGCGTTGTTCACGCACTCCTGCGCGATGCGCAGCAGGTTTGCCTCGACGGCTTCAGGCAGGCCGCGTGGCGTTCCCTTCGTTTCAAAGTCGGGCACGATGCCCGTGCCTGCGGTGATTTGCCGTGCGAGTTCCGGCAGCGCCGTGGCGAGTCCGCCGCGTTCGAGTTCCCCGGCGCGCAGGTTCATCAGCGAGCGGCGAAACTCCTCCTGCCCGTGCCGCACCATCTGCTTCGCGGTTTCCAGCTGTGCGTGTGCCGTGTCCGTCTCAGCGGGCAGGCCCGCGGCCAGCGCTTCGAGTTGGAAACCGAGCCCGGAGAAGCTCTGCGCGAGTGTGTCGTGCATCTCTCGGGCCACTCGCTGGCGCTCCTCCAGCATCGCTTCGCGCTCCACTTTTTCCCGGATCACCGCCGTCTGCGCCGCCACGCGGCGGCGGAGCATCACCGCCCACGCGAGCGCCGCGACTGCGATCCCGAGCAGCAGCGCGCCTGCCCACGCGAGCCGCTGCGCAGTCCACCAGGATGGTGCGGCGAGCACCGCGATGTCCGCGGGCGAGCGCAGCAATACTTCGATGGAACGCGGCTTCGCCTGGAATCCGACGCGCGGAAAATTCGGCTCATCCACGCGGCAGATGCCCGTGATCCGCAGGAGGCTGCCGCTGCGCAGCGAGAGCTGCGTGCGCGGAATGCGCGCGCTGAACGCCGTCTCCTCCGCGCGCAGCAGCAGCACGGATTCCGCCGCCGTCTCCAGCACCTCGATCAGTTGCGCATCGAGCGTCACGAGGTCGGCATCGTTCGCGCCTTTCAGCGCCTCTTTCAGTGTCACCGGCACCGGCTGAGGCGCGTCCTCCGGCCAAGCCCTCCGAAATTCCGCATCCTCAAGGAATGCGCTGAATTTTCCCATCGCCGGGAATCCCGCGACTTCCACCACATCGCCCGGCGCCAATGGCGACTCGCCCTCTCGCGGAGCCTCGCCGGCGGCGGTCTGAACGAGCGGCCGTGCCCCTCGCTGCGCAGGAAGATCGCTTCGCCCGGCTGACTGTACGTCACCACGCCGCGCAGCAGCACGCGATGGCCGGATATTCCCTCGGGGCGGAAATGCAGCAATTCCGTGACTGTGGTGAGCGGTGCCGCGAAGGCATCCTCCGGCGACGCTTCCTCGATTTGGAAATCCTCCATCCTGCTCACGTACACCTGCGGCGCGATGAGCTGCCGCTTGTCATTGATGTAGCCCGTGGCGAGTCCCGCGATTCGCACCCGCGCGTCCACGAGCCGCGGCAGTTCCGGGACGCCCGGCACCACGAAATGCACTTCCAGCTTCCGCGCGCCCACCGCGAAATTCACCACAGTCCGCCCATCCTCCGTCGTCACCGCAGAGCGCACGATGCCGCCGATGGCCACGCGCTGGTAGTGCCACCTGCCGCTCAGCAAATCGTCGAACGTCACATCCGCCGCTTCCGGCATTTCCCCGCGCCCCGTCACGCGCAGCGAGGATGCCATGATGCCCGGCAGGAACAGCCCCGGATACGTCACGCCTTCCACTTCCACGACGTCGCCAAGTGTCACGGCCGACTGCCCTTTTGGGCGAGTGACAAATGTGCCGCCCGTCGGGTCCTGGATGAAAATCGAGCGCCCGGGATCCATTGCGTTTACGGTCGCGCGCAGTTTCACGGGCCATTTCTGTTCCGCCTCGGTCGGGGAAAGCGCACGCACCTGGCGCGCCGTTGTCAGCGGCTCCGGCGGCAGGGCAGGGGCCTGAGCGAAAGCAGTCTGCCCCGCCAGCGGCAACGCCGCGCATAGGAAAACAAGGAGGCGCTTCACGCCGCGCATTCAATCCCGCGCCGCGGCTGGGCGGAATCCTAAACCGCTCGATCGGTCGGAAGCAGCGGGCGAGCCGTAGGCGCACATCTGTTGCCGCTGATCCTTGGTTTGATGCCCGTGCTTTCCTCGATGCGGGGTGCGACGTTCGGAGTTGCGATGCCGGGACGGTCTGGCGTGACATTTTTGAAGGTGGAGTGACTCATGCTCTCCCGGCATTGTCCGCGAACCAATTTTCATGTTCCGCCGCCTGCTCAAGAAACTGTTCTACCCGCCCATGGTGATCCTCGCGGCGGCGATCATGTTTTTCGAGGAATGGCTGTGGGTGCATCTCGCCAATTTCATGGCGTGGGTGGCTCGCGCGCGTGTCTTTCGCTGGCTGGAGCGCAGGCTGGCTGCGCTGCCGCCGTACGGTGCGATGGCGGTGTTCTTCGTCCCTGGCTTGATGCTGTTGCCGGTGAAGATCGCCGCGCTTTTCCTGATTGCGCAGGGCCATCCCGGCGGAGGGTTGCTCATCATCGTCGCGGCGAAGGTCCTCGGCACTGCCATCGTGGCGCGCATTTTTGCGGTGTGCCGGCCACGGCTGCTCACGGTCGTGTGGTTCCGCCGGATCTACGAATGGATCGCCCGGCTGAAGACCTGGCTCTACACGGCCATCAAGTCCATGCCTGCATGGGCGGCGGTGGTGCGTTGGAAGAATGAGATCAAGTCATGGCTGCCGCGCGGTGGGCATTTCACTCGCCGGTGGAAGGCGATCGGCTTTGTCCTCCGCAGGAAGTTTTCGCGAAAGACGTAGCCGGTGGCGGCAGCGCAGGAATGCACCGGTCGGCGTTGAGCCGGTGGATCGCTTGGTGTCCGCCGAGCCATTCGCACGACTCCGCTCCGCAAAGCCGGGTTCAGCCCGGTTTCTGCAGCACCACGATCCATCCTGGCACGTCGTGGGGGCCGCTCTTGCGTAGGGTGACTTCGTGGACGTGGAGTTCGGCCAGGTGGTGCCGCGCGGACAGTTCGCGGATGTAGGCGAGCGAATGCGCGAAACGCACTTTCGAGTGGAGGATGAAGCCTTCGCCGTCGTGGCGTTCGAGGGAAAACGCGAATAACCCGCCTGGACGCAGCGCGCGGGCGGTTGCGGGGAAGATCTGGCTGAGGTCGCCGGTGTAGATGAAAAGGTCGCCTGCGAGGACGAGGTCGCAGCCTTCATCCGCCTGCAGGGCTTCAGCGAGGTCGGCGGTGAGCAGGCGGTCGTAGATGCCGCGCACGCCGGCTTGCGCGATCATCGCCGGTGAGAGGTCCGCGCCGGTGAGGCTGTTGGCGAGTGAACGGAATGCGACGCCGCATAGCCCGGTGCCGCAGCCGAGGTCGAGGATGTCGAACTTTCTGCCACGGGCGACGGCGAGGACGGCTTCGAGAAGTTGTTCGGGGACGCGATAGTGGAGCTTTGCGACGAGATGAACGTCGAATTCGCGGGCGTAGGGATCGAAGAGCTTCCGGACGTAGCTGGCGGGAGTGGTGGAGGAAGAATGATCGCCGGTGAGTGCGGCGAGGATGTGCTGCCAGTCGGGCGAAGCGGGTTTTAGGCGGACGGCGCTGCGATAGGCGGCGATGGCTTCGTCGAGGCGGCCTTCCTGTTTGAGGACGTTGCCGAGGTTGCCAAAAATGTCCGGATTGTCGGGCTGCAACTCGATGGCCCGGCGATATGCGGCGATGGCTTCATCGTGCTGGCCGCTGGCGTGGAGCGCGATTCCGAGATTGTTGCAGGCGGGTGCGAAACCGGGCCTGAGCGCGAGCGCTGCGCGGTAGGCTGCGATGGCGTCGGCGAAATGACCTTGGTCGTGCAGCGCATTGCCGAGGTTGTTGTGGGCTTCGGGATTTCCAGGCCGGAGCGCGATGGCCTCGCGGCAGGCGGAGATCGCTTCGTCGAGCTGGCGCGAGGCGGTGAGAGCCGCGCCGAGATTCCCATGGGCCTCGGCAAACGCGGGCCTGTGCGCGATGGCCTGCCGATAAGCGGCGATGGATTCGTCGAGCAGGCCCTTTGGGATAAAGCGCGCTGCCGAGATTCTTGTGGGCTTCGGCGTAGTCGGGCTTGAGGGCGACGGCCGTCCGATAAGCGGCGATGGCTTCGTCGATCCGTCCGCTGTCCTTCAGCGCGACGCCGAGGTTTTTGTGAACTTCCGGATGATCGGGCCGGACGACGACGGACTGGCGGAGACATTGCACTGCGGCCTCATGCCTGCCGGTCTGCCCGGCGATGACTCCGAGCAGATGCAGCGCATCCGCGTGACGTGGCTCGGCGGCCAGGATCTCCGGTAGATGGTCTCGGCCTCCGCCAAGCGCCCGGCTCGGTGGTGATGGCGCGCAAGTTCAAGTGCCTCGTGGTTGGTCACGGCTTTGACACGAGGTATCGCAGGCGGCCCGGGCGGCCAAGGTTCCTTTTGAAACGGAGATGGAGAGAGGGAACGCGGAGAAGGCGAAGCCGGTTTCTTTTCTCGACGTTGCGCGGGCGGAGAACGAAACATCGATCATGTTCCGCCTCGTCATTCTGCTCACCAAAGGCGTCCTCCGTGACACGAGGACGCGGCGGAATGTGATGCTGTGGCTGATGTCGGTGGCGCTGGTGATGCTCTTCCTCGGGTCGTGGCTGATGTCGGACGAGTGGGCGAGGCAGCACGTGTGGCTCTACTTCATCTATTGGGCGCTGTGCGGGTGGATCACGCTCACGGGCGTGCTGCTCGCGGTTTTTGACATCCTGATCATCCGTGCGACAGCGCGCGCGATGCGGGCGCGGCTGGAGCGGGAGATCGCGGAGATCGACGAGAAGACAAAGGGGGAGCCGAAGTGATCCGCACGCGGGTGGAGCTCGAGGCGCAGGAGCGCGTGGTGCTCGCACCTTACGCGCAAAAGTCGGGCGACTCCGAGGGGCGCGCCTATCCCGAGCCGAAGCATCCGCATCGCACGGACTACCAGCGCGACCGCGCGCGCGTCATCCACAGCCGCGCGTTCCGGCGGCTGGAATATAAGACGCAGGTTTTTCTCAACGGCACGGGCGATCACCTGCGCACGCGGCTCACGCACACCTTCGAGGTGGCAAACATCACGCGCACCGTCGCGCGCGCGCTCGGGCTGAACGAGGATCTCGCCGAGGCCATCGCGCTCGCGCACGACCTCGGGCATCCGCCATTCGGCCACACCGGCGAGGAGACGCTGGATGAACTGATGTGCGATCACGGCGGCTTTGATCACAACGAGCAGAGCCTGCGCATCGTGGATGTGATCGAGACGCGCTACCCGAAGTTCCCCGGCCTGAACCTCAGCCACGAGGTGCGCGAGGGACTGCAGAAGCACGCGCGCTTTTATGAAAGTGCGAAGCCCGGCGGGAAGCGGACCTCGCAGCCTTCGCTCGAGGCGCAGGTGGCGAACCTCGCGGATGAAATCACCTACTACAGCCACGACATCGATGACGGGCTCGACTTCCGTCTGCTCGACCCGAAGCAACTCGCGGAGCTGCACGCGTGGCAGGAGACGGAGGCGGAGGTGCGCGGCAATTTTCCCGAGGCTCAAGGGTGCCGAGCTGCGGGCATACGTCATCCGGTGCATGATCGACCGGCAGGTGGCCGATGTCATCCGCACCAGTTCCGCGCGCATCGATGCGGCAGGGGTGCGCAGCGCCGACGAGGTGCGTGCCTACTCGAAGCCGCTCATCGCCTACAGCGACTCGCTCCGCCGCGCGAACCAGCAGCTCCGGAAATTCCTGTACAAGAAACTCTACTACCACCCGAGCGTCGCCGGGGCGAACACCGCCGCGTGCGAGATGCTCGGCGATGTGTTCACGGCGTACCTGAAAAAGCCCGCGCTGCTCGGCGAGGCGACCGCGCGCCGGGTCCGGGAGGGTGGCGTGCATCGCACCGTGTGCGACTACGTGTCGGGAATGACCGACCGCTACCTGCTCGACGAACACGCGCGGCTCTTCAAGCCGGCGGGTCGCTGCTGGGTGCGAAGGCGAAGGTCAGTGCGAAGTCGCCTTCTCCGCGCCGAGGCCGGTCGTCGCGCGGACGTTGAGTTCGTCGAACTTCGCTTCCGCGTGCGGATCGCGCGCGCCGAGAAGCGTGCCGATCCATGCGGCGAGGAAGCCGAGCGGGATGCTCACGATGCCGGGGTTTCGCAGCGGGAAAATCGGCTCGGCCTTGATGAAGCGGCGCCGCTCGGGTCCATGATGGACGGGCTGAGAATGATCAGCAGCATGCTGCTGCCGAGGCCGACGGCGAGTCCGGCGACCGCGCCGGTGGTGTTGAAGCGCTTCCAGAAAATGCTCATCAGGATCACCGGGAGATTCGCCGACGCCGCGACGGCGAAGGCGAGTCCGACGAGGAAGGCGACGTTCAGCGAGCGGAGCTGGATGGCGAGGAAGATGGACATGGCGCCGACGACGAACGCCGTGATGCGCGCGACGAACACCTCCTCGCCGGGCCGGTGCTCCTTGCCGTGGTGGATGACGTTCGTGAAGAAATCGTGCGCGAAGGAAGTCGAGGCGCTCATCGTCAGGCCGGCGACCACCGCGAGGATCGTGGCGAAGGCCACCGCGCTGATGAACGCGAAGAACCATTCGCCGCCGAGCACCTGCGCGAGGATGGGCGCGACCATGTTGCCGTCCGGCTTGCCTGCGGCGTCGAGCGGGATGTCGGTGATTTTCAGCAGAGTCGCCGCGCCGAATCCGAAGAACGTGGTGAGGATGTAAAAGACGCCGATGATCGCCGTGGCCCAGACGACGGAGACGCGCGCGGTCTTTGCATCCGGCACGGTGTAAAAGCGGACGAGGATGTGCGGCAGTCCGGCGGTGCCGAGCACGAGGCCGAGCGCGAGCGAGAGGAAGTCCACGGCGCCCCACGGATTTTTCTCGGTCGCGCCGTAGGCGAGGCCGGGATCGAGGAGATTCACGGGCGCCTTGGTGCCGGCGTAGTCGGCGGCGGAGACGGCGTCGAAGAAAGTCGTGAGGCTGTAGTCGTGCTTGCCGAGCACCATCCAGCTCAGCGCGAATGCGCCGGCCATGAGCAGGATGGCCTTGATGATCTGCACCCAGGTCGTCGCGAGCATGCCGCCGAAGACGACATAGACGAGCATCAGCACGCCGACGCCGATCACCGCGGGCACGAAGTCGACGCCGATGAGCACCTTGATGATCCCGCCCGCGCCGACCATCTGCGCGATCATGTAGAACGTGGAAACGGTGAGCGTGCAGAGCGAAGCCATCGCGCGCACCGGCCGCGGGCTGAGCCGGTAGGCGAGCAGATCGGCCATCGTGTACTTGCCCGCATTGCGCAGCGGCTCGGCGACGAGGAAGAGCACCGTGAGGTAGGCGACGAGGAAGCCGACGGTGTACATGAAGCCGTCGTAGCCCTTCAGGCAGATGATGCCGCTGATGCCGAGGAAGCTCGCGGCGCTCATGTAGTCGCCCGCGACGGCGAGGCCGTTCTGCCAGCCGGTGATGCTGCGCCCCGCGGCGAAATAGGCCGCGCTGCCCTTGGCCTTGCGCGCGCTGAAATAGGTGATGACGAGCGTCAGCGCCACGAAACCGAGGAAGAGCCCGAGCGCGGGCTTGATGAATGCGAGGGTGAAGAGCATTGGCGGACTAGTTCGAGGTCGTGACGTT
Organism: uncultured Verrucomicrobiae bacterium; assembly: GCA_963769025.1. Classification (GTDB taxonomy): domain Bacteria; phylum Verrucomicrobiota; class Verrucomicrobiia; order Chthoniobacterales; family Chthoniobacteraceae; genus SXWH01. Next base: position 1,255,462 of record CAVYKI010000009.1, on the reverse strand, counting down.
GGATGGTGCGAGGCGCGAGAGCAGGGCGGCGTTCATCGCATCCCAGCGGCGCGCCACGCGGACGTACATGCCGCAGAGCACCCACGTCATGATGAATTGAGAGAGGGCGAAAAGGTATGCGCCGTTCACCTTGCCGAAGACCGGCTTTTTCATGAGCTCCGGGAAGAAGCCCGACGAGCACCGGCAGCGCGGTGTAATACACGAGGAAGAAGATCGTCGCGGGAATGGTGAACCGCCTGCGCGCCCGTTTGAGTTCCAGAAATGCGGGATCGTTTGCGATCCGCGTCCAGTCGGAGGGGGGCGGGGTGGTCATGAGGCGCGACGCTAGCAACCGCCTTGCGCGCGATGCAACGTCCCTTTTCCGGCCGGGGTGCTACTTTCCTCCGGGGCCGAATCCTGCGGCGGGCTTGCCGTCATCGGTCAGCTTGCCGCACGCCCACAGCAGGCCGCGCGTGACGAGACCGAGGAACTCCGGCGCGGCCATCGTGGAATTGTTGTGTCCGAGCGTCGTGGTGAATACGCGCGTGCCTTCATAGGTGTTCACCCAGATTACCGTGTGGTCCTGCTTCGTGTCCTCGCCGTACGCCTTCGCGAGCGGCACGGTGTTCGGCCAGACGAATTCGTTTTTGTAGAGTTCGTCCTTCGGGTTGAGCCACTCGGCGGGGAAGCCTTTCATCACGGGATGATCGGCCTTGATCACCTTCACTGTCAGGTCGCGGTTTTTCTCATGGCTGCGTGACGTGATGCCGACGCACTTGCGCCACTCGTCGGTCGTGCCAGCGCGGTAGCTGTGCGACGAGCAATGCAGGAAGACCGCGGGCACGCCGGCCTTGTGCGCGGCGGTGATGCCCTCGATGAATGCGTTGTCCGCGACCATGCCGAAGCATTCGTTGTGGACCACGACGTCGTAGCCTTTCCACCACTCGGGCTTCTCGTAAATGCTCACGCGATGGCTGCGTTCGTCCGCACCCTTCGGCGCGCCTTCCTGCACGATGGTCCACTCGACGTTCGCCTGCGCGGTGATGCCCTCGGAGAGGATCTTCTTCTGGCTCGTGTAGTCGTGGCAGCATCCGCCGCAGACCATCAGGGCGCGGAGCGGATTTGGTCTTTTCGTCGGCGGCTCGGGAGGGCGTGAAAAGTCCGGCAATGCCGAGGGTGAGTGCGATGAGGGAGAGGATGCGCTTCATGGGGCGGACGCTGAACAGCGGGCCGCGGCTGTGCAATCGTGATTCCTCGCCGGGCCGCGCCACGGCCCGCGGCATCGGTTTTGCTTTGGAGGGGGTGATGGCGATGTTCATCCGGATGCTCCCGAAACTTGTCTTCCTGCTCCTGCTGTCGGGAGCGGTCTGGCTGTTCATGTCCCGGCGACCCATCACGCATCCGGCAGGCGTGCTCGTGCCGGAGCCGCCGGCGCAAACGGACATCCCGTGGAAATCGCTCGGGACCGTCGCCGGCTGGAATCTCACCGCAGTCGCCGAGTATCACGTGCGCGGCCGGGTGCTGGGCACCAAGCGCTATTACGGCGATCCCAATTCCGACCTTGTGCCGATCGACGTCGCCATCGGCTGGAAGCGGATGACCGATCAGGCCGTGCTCGATCAATTCGAGATCAGCATGGGCAACCGGTTCTTTTTCTACGAGTGGGCAGACCAGCCGGCGATTCCGCCGGAGGAGATCAAGGTCTCCGCCGCGAACAATCACCTCATCTCCGCGAACGCCGAAGTGAAGGGTGTGATCCGCGGCCTCCGCGTGGGGCAGATTTTGAAAATGGATGGCTTCCTCGTGAATGCCGCCGGCCCGGAAGGCAGGACGTGGAACTCCTCGACGACGCGCGAGGACAGCGGGAACGGCGCGTGCGAGCTCTTCTACGTGGTGAGCGCGAAAGTCGTGAATTCCCCCGCTGACGGGATGTAGCCGCGCGGGCGCCTACTTCTTCAGCGCGGCCTCGATTTCGGCGGCGACCTTCGCCGCGAGTCCGGCAGAGCCCTCGGGTGTGAAATGGACATTCTGCGGCAAGCTGCCAGCCGCTGTTGTTCAGGCAGATCGCGTGGAGGTCGTCGGTCGGGATGCCTTCGTCATTCATCACGCGCGCGGCGGCGGCGTTGTATTTCAGCTCGTCGGCATGCACGCGGCCGCTGCTTCCCTCGGGCACCGGAGTGGTGTGTGGCCCAGATGAGCTTCGCGCCGGTGGCCTTCATGCGCTTCACCAGTGCGCGCAGGTTCTTCTCGTATTCTTCGAGCGATGAAACCTGCGGCGCGGCCAGGTCCATCTTTCCATCCTTGAAATGCTTCAGGTCATGCAGGCCCCAGTTGAAATGGATCACGTCCCATTTTCCGGTGCCGAGCCAGCTCTCGATTTTTGCGATGCCGTCCCTGGTCGATCCGCCGTTGGTGGGGATGCGGTGGACGTTGGCCTTTCCTTTCAGCAATGCGCGCGTTGGCAAAGTGTAGCCGATCGAGATGCTGTCGCCGATGAGCAGCACGCGCGGCAGGCCCGGTTCGTCGGTGATCGCAGCGAGCGAGGCGTCGGGTTTTTTCGGGGCACGCTGCTGGGGCTTGGCGTCGGGCTTCTGTGCGTTCGCAGCGGTGACGAGGCAGACGAGGAGGAGGAGGATCTTTTTCATGGGGAGTGTGGAATCATCCAAACGAAGACCCGCGCCTGGAGCAAGACAAGCACTCCGACGAGCGCGGCCAGCGCGAGGCTGTGCCAGAACACCGAGCGCAGGATGGTGCCCGCGTCCGGTGCGCCGGGGGCGCTGCCGATCGCCGTCTGCGCGACGACGATGCTCTGCGCGTCGATCATCTTGCCCATCACGCCGCCGGAGCTGTTCGCTGCGCAGGTGAGGATGGGCGACAGGCCGAGCTGCTCAGCCGTGACTTTCTGGAGATTGCCGAAGAGGACATTCGACGACGTGTCGCTGCCGGTGAGCGCGACGCCGAGCCAGCCCAGCATCGGCGAGAAAAATGGAAACCAGAACCCCGTCATCGCAAACGCGAGGCCCATCGTCGTGTCCGAGCCGCAGTAGCGGGTGGTGAAGCCGAGCGCGAGCATGATGGCGATGGTGAGCAGCGAGATGCGCACGCGCAGAAATGTCTGCCAGTATGAGCGGGCGATGGCGGCCGGCCGGAGCCCGAGCGCGAGCGCGGAGATGAGCGCCGCCACGAGCAGCGCGGTGCCGGTTCCCGCGAGGAGGAGGAAGTCGTAGGTGCCCTTTTCAAATTCCGGATGCGCGACGACCGGTGGCATCCGTTGCACGCTCTCGTGCAGATACGGCACCTTCCAGCTCCATGGCGCTGCCGCCTTCAGCCATTTTTCGACGGGGCCGACTTTCCAAAGTGCGACGAATGCCGCCAGCAGGATCCACGGCAGCCACGGGCGGATGCCGGTACGCCGGGAGGGCGGCTGATGATTGGTCGGCGCTTCTGCCGGCTGCCAGAACCGGAGCAGCACGAGGAGCGAGAGCACGGCCACGACGGCGGCGACGATGTCCACGAGCCACGGTCCGTGGAAATTGCTCACGGCCCATTGCGCGATGCCGAAGCTCGCACCGCACACGAGGCACGCCGGCCACACTTGCCGCATGCCTTTGAGCCCGACCTGCGCGGCGACGAGCCAGAACGGAACGATGAGCGAAAAAAACGGGAGCTGCCTGCCAACCATCGCGCTGAGCTGCCCGACATCCAGTCCGGTGACTGTCGCGAGCGTGGTGATGGGGATGCCGACCGAGCCGAACGCGACCGGCGCGGTGTTGCCGATGAGCGCGAGCTTCGCGGCATCGAGCGGCTTGAAACCGAGGCCGAGGAGCATCGCCCCGGAGATCGCGACCGGCGCGCCGAATCCCGCGCAGCCCTCGATGAATGCGCCGAAGCAGAACGCGATGAGCAGCGCCTGAATCCGCGAGTCCGCGGAGAGCTTCGCGATCTGCGCCTTGATCTGCTCGAAGGTGCCCGTCTCCACCGCAAGCCGGTAGGTGAACACCGCGTTGATGACGATCCAGCCGATGGGAAAAAGGCCGAACGCCGCGCCAGTCAATGCCGCTGCAAGCGCGGTCGGCACGGGCATTCCGTAGATCAGGATGGCAACGCCGATCGCGGAGAGCAGTCCCACGAGTGCCGCGAGGTGCGCGCGCACATGCCAGACGGCGAGCAGCACGAGCAGCAGCACGACCGGCACTGCTGCGGCGAGAGTGGAGCCGACGAGGGAATGCAGTGGATCGTAGTTCTGGGGCCAAGGCACCGATGACGGATGACGGATGACGGATGGCGAAGGCAAGCCGTGTGTGCCGCAATTTCGCGCTTCTTTCGCCCTGCATCATCCGGCATTCGTCTTTCCCTCAATGCCCACCCGCCGCCTCCAGTCGCTGCTGTTCGCGCTGTCCTTCATCACCTTCGCGTGGTTCCACCAAGGCGGTGGATGGAACCAGAATGCGCGTTTTGCCGAGGTGCGCGCCATCGTGGAGCAGGGGCGCCTCGCAATCAACGACTACATGGTCTTTCACCGCGGCGAGGGGCGGAAGCTCGTGCGCTCGAAGGTGGAGCGCGGGGAATATAGCTACGGCGGCGTGCGGCATCAGCTCTCGTGGGGCGACTGGCGGAATGTCGGCACGAAGGAGAAGCCCGACTGGCAGCAGCTCACGGTGAACGACACGCCGCTCGATCCCACCGCGACGATGGTCGTCGTCGGCGAAGGCACCTGCACGGGCGATGTCGGCATGGCGCCGGACGGGCATTTCCACCCGAACAAACCGCCGGGCGCCTCGTTGCTCGCGGTGCCGCCGTACTTTGTGCTCTACCACGTCGAGCGCTGGCTCGGGCTCGATCCGGATGACTGGTGGGTGCTGAACGTGAACGTGTGGCTTTGCTCCGTGCTGACCGTGGGGCTCGTCTCCGCGCTCGGCGTCGTGCTCGTGCTCCGGGTCGCGGCGCAATTGTATCCGGGCCATCCCGCTGCCGCGCTCGGAGCCGCGCTGGCATTCGGCTTTGGGACGACGTTCTTCCCGTTTGCGACGCTGATGTTCGACCACAACGTGACGGCCGTTCTTCTTCTCGCGTCATTTTCGTCGGCGCGAAATGGACGGCCGGTTTCCTCCGGCGTCTGGGCCGGCATCGCGGCGCTGACGAACTACCTTGCCGCCATCCCCGGCGCGATGTTCGGCGTGTGGCTCCTTTGCAGGCGCCGACGGCAGGTGCCGGACCGTCCGAATGCGGAACCCGCTGGGGACCCGGCGGACCTGCGTTTGCAGTGGGGCAATGCCGCGCGCTTCACGCTCGGCGTCCTGCCGTGCCTCGTCGCGCTGCTGGCGTACAATGTCGCGGCATTCGGATCGCCGTTTGCATTGAACACGAGTTTCCAGAATCCGGCGTTCAAGGAAATCGCCCCGGCATTCCTCGGCATGTTTTCGTGGCCGTCGTGGTTTGCCACGGTGGTTATCACCGTCTCGCCGTGGCGCGGCGTGTTCATCCTCTCGCCGGTCCTCATCCTGGCCCTGGCGTGTCTGATTGGCCGCTGGAAAATGGAGACGCTCGTCGCCGAGCGCCGGCTGATTCTCGCATGCGCCGCGTATTTTTTTCTCATCAACATTTGCTTCAACGGCTTTCACGGCGGGTTCACAGCCGGGCCGCGCTACCTCATTCCCGCGCTGCCTTTCGTCTGCATTCCGCTCGCCGGCGCCTTCGTCCGCTGGCCGCGTCCGACGACCCTCCTTGCCGCGGTGAGCATCGCCCAGCAATCGCTGCTGACGATCACCGACGCGCTGAATCCGCTCGGCTTGGGAGCCCACGTCTGGGTGGACCATCCCGGCGAGTGGAAGGAGAAGCTCGCCGGCAACAGCATTGTCTGGCGTTACGCGTGGCCGATGTTTGCGCGCGACCGCGCGTGGCCGGTGATCGATGCGAAGTTCGACGAATGGATCGGAAAGGAGCGCGCGGGATTGGCGAAGAAGGGGCTGACTGGCGATGCACTCGATGCGCAAGTGGCAAAGCTGCGTAGCGAGGGCTGGGAGAAAGTCATGCGCGGCGAACCCGAACCGCTCTGGATCGCCGCCATCGACGGGCCTGTGTCCACGAATGTGATTGGCCCGTGGGACGGCACCTACTTCCGGCAATTCCCTGCGCATTCCGAAGCGGCGCGGTGGAGTTCGTTCAACGCGGGCGAGCTGTTCTTCCCGCGCAGCCGGTGGAGCGTCGCGCCGCTGCTTGTGCTATGGATCGCGGGCGCGCTGGTGCTCCGGCGCGGTTTGCGCACGGTGTGAATCCGCTCACCGCCTTGGACTGCGGAGGCTCGCCGCCGCTTTGTGGCAGGCGAGCCTTGGCGAGTGCGGCGGGGATCGGAGCACCCGCCCCAGCCCCCTTCTCGGCAAGCCTCGAAGCCGAAAGCGGCAGCGAGCTGCCGCAGTCCAGGGGCGCCGCCTACCGGCGCAGCGCGAGGACGAGTGCGTTGTAGTTCGCCCGCAGCAGCTCGCCATCGGCCAGCGAGAGCGGGTCGTTGGTGAAGGGCGTGTCCATCGTGGGGACCGAGTTCGTGTTGTTCGAGGTGCCGGCGATGACCGAGGAAATCGCATTGGCCATGTCCGCATTTGTCACCTCGCCCGGCTGCCCCGGCGGCCCCGGTTCCCCCTGCGCCCCGCGCGGAATGCCAAAGCTGAAATGCACCGAGTTCCCGTCGAAGGTCACCGACACCGTCGCGTTGTCCCCGGGGTTCAGCGTCGTGACGCTGTCGATGACCGCATTGGCAAACGGCGGTCCCTGCGACCCCACCTCGCCTTGCAGGCCGGGGATGCCGTCCGCGCCGCGCGGGAGCGCGAGGCTGATGTGCAGCACAGTGCCGATGAGGGTGAACGTCGCCGTCGCCGATTCGCCGGGATTGAGCGTCGTCACCGAATCCACCACCGCGGAGGTGATCCCGGGGATGGCGTCCATGAGGTCTTTCAGCCCGATGAGTTGCGCGCGCATTTCGGCGGCCGAGTTTGGCGAGCGGTCGGCGGGCTTGGAGGGGTCGAAGGGCATGGGGGGCAAAGGATGAAGGATGAAGGATGAAGGACGAGGGATGAAGGAAGGCAGAAACGACCGCGGAAAAACGGGGGGACTTCACCCTTCCGCCTTCATCCTTCATCCTTCATCCTTCGGCTATCACGTCACCACCACGCTCTTCGTGGGGCTCGGTGCGGCGTCGCCGCCGTCGTTGTGGGCGATGACAAAGACCTCGATGGTCTGGCCGACCGTCAGGGCGGCGAGCACTTTTTCCAGGCCGCCGACGCTGCCGGCGGAGACCGGGTCGTCGTCCGTGCCGATGCGCTTCAGCATGATGCGCGTGCCCGTCATCCGCGTGGCGTAGGGCCATTGCGCGAGCACCCTGGCGCCGCCGAGTGCGGTGAGCGTGAGGTCTTCGATCGCCTCGGGGGCCGAGGGGTTGGCCGGGATGTTCAGGCCGAACTGCTCCCAGCGCGCGTCATCGTCGGCCATGAGCGTGCCCAGTTCCACGATGAGGCCGCGCACCCGCTTGCGCAGGGTCTTCATCGTGCTCGTCAGCGTGTTCTTCGCCGTCGTCACTCCGGAATCCGCCACATTCACCGCGCCCCGCGCATCGCTGATGGCCTCGTGCGCGGTGTGGCAGATGGCGGCGGTCGCGTCCATGTCCTCGCTCTCCGCGGAGGGATTGGCGGTGAAGTAGAGATCCAGCGCGCCGAGCAGCGTCAGGCGCTTGTCCTGGCTGAGCGGGATTTTCGTGGACTGGTCGGGCCAGCCCGCGGCCTGCCAGTTGGAGTTGTATTGCGTGCCGAAGAGTTTCACCAGCCGCAGGCGGCAGTTCTTCAGCACGGTCTCGCCCGCGGCGTCCGCCGCCTGGAAGAGGTCGTTCTTCTGGTCCACCAGCACGCGCGCGGCGCCGAGGCCCAGGAGGGCGGTCTTGGACGCCAGCAGGCCGGCGCGCATGACCGCCTCGGTCTGTTGCTTGATGCCGAGGGCCACCTCGTGCAGGTGGCAGCCGTCGGCGAGTTCTTCGGTCAGGGAGATGAGCACGTCATCGTCATCGGGGGTTGGGTTTGTAGCCATGGTTTTTCGGTTGGTTGGTTTTTTGGCCTGCGGAATCAGCGGAAAGGCGGGCGGCGTCGGCGTGTCCCAGAATCCATCATCCCAGGCCCCTTCATCCCACGCCGCCATCGCGGGCGCGGGGGTAATCAGGGCGGCCAAGCCGGAAAACAGGCGTTTTCCGAGGCAAAGGAGCCTCCCCAAAGCTGTGCCAACTGTTGTCCGGAGGTGAAGGAGTCTCCCCCAGGCGCCACCAAGTGTTGCCCAAGGCCGGGGGAGTCTCCCCCATGCTCCGGCAAGTGTTGTCCAAGGCCGGGGGAGTCTCCCCCATGCTCCGGCAAGTGTTGTCCAAGGCCGGGAGAGTTTCCCCCATGCTCCGGCAAGTGTTGTCCAAGGCCGGAGGAGTCGCCCCCATGCTCCGGCAAGTGTTGCCCAAGGCCGGGGGAGTCTCCCCCATGCTCCGGCAAGTGTTGTCCAAGGCCGGGGGAGTCTCCCCCAAGCTCCGGCAAGTGTTGTCCAAGGCCGGGGGAGTCTCCCCCATGCTCCGGCAAGTGTTGTCCAAGGCCGGAGGAGTCTCCCCCATGCTCCGGCAACTGTTGCTGCGGGTTCGGAAAGGCCCCCGCGCATCGGACGGAATGCAGTTTCCGAACCAAGCAGGCGTCCTGCCCCCGCAGCGACGCCCGTGGCAGTCATTTGCCACTCCTTCCCCTGAAAATAGACAGCCATGACTGACGTCCCCATGCCACGGAAGGTGTCACCGCCCACCACCACATGTCCCGGCCCGCGCCATCCGCCGCGCCTGAACACGGCCGCCGTGCTGTGGAGGGAACACGCATTGCCGCCAGTGGCGGCGAGAGAAGTGTGCGGCTTACTCCGTTTCATGGCGCGGATGCTGGCACCCGGCCCTTCTTCCCACCATACCGAGACCTACGGATGCCACTTGGCACGCTATCTGAAATGGCTGTGCCATGAAAATTCCCGCTCCCTACGAACTCACGCCCGTCACCCTCCGCGATTCATTCCCCCTGCTCACCCCGAGCGAGGGCGAAGTGCTGCGATGGATCCTCCACGCCAAGACCGACCCCGAAATCGCCGGCATCATGGACCTCCGCAACTTCACCGTCTCCACCCACGTCCGCCGCATCCTCGACAAGCTCTGCGTCGAGAACCGCCTCGCCGCCGCGCTGGAAGCCGTCACCGTAGTCATCTGCCGCCGCCCGCCCTTCGCCCGGCAAGGGGCGCGCCGCTGGTGAACTCTCCAGTCCCGCGTCTCCAAGCTTGCCAGCGCCCTCCGGCGCTGCCCTTCGGGCTGCCTGCGGCAGGCTTTTCGTTCCACTCGAATCCAAGTCCTGCTTTTCCTCCTCGCCTCGCTTCCCGCGATCGTGCATCCTCCGCGGCGAATCTCCATCCTCCCACGCGGCATGACACACGAGACAGCACCCGGCGGCGCAGCGGACGCAGCGGCAAATGTAAACGCCGCGCAGTCCTCGCCGTCCCAAATGCCACCGCCTTATGCCTGAGGATTTCCCCTACGACGTCTTCCTGAGCCACAGCGCGAAGGACAAGCCGGTCGTGCGCGACGTGGCGGAGCGGCTGAGGAAGGACGGGCTGCGGGTGTGGTTCGATGAATGGGAGATCCGGCCCGGCGACAGCATTCCGGCGAAGATCGAGGAAGGGCTGGAGCGCTCCCGCGTGCTCGTGCTCTGCATGTCGGCGAATGCGTTCGGCTCGGACTGGGCGCAGTTGGAGTCCGGCACGTTCCGCTTTCGCGACCCGCTGAACAAGGAGCGCCGCTTCCTTCCCCTGCGCCTCGACGACGCCCCCATCAAAGGCTCCCTGGCGCAATTCCTTTACATCAACTGGCGCCCGGCAGAGCGCGAGCAGGAATATGTGAAGCTCCTCGAAGCGTGCCGGCCGCCTCCTACGATGCCGACGGAAGAGGAGGAGGAGGTTGAGGCAAATGCCGTCCAGCTTCGATCGAAGGGGAGGCTTTTAGCGTTTGTGTTCAGCCCAAGCGGTAACCACGCGCTAACAGGTGGGACTGAGAACATAGCGCGGCTTTGGGATGCGAAGACGGGATTGTGCCTCCTTACTTTCAGAGGCCATGCTAGTCGTGTGAACAGTGTCGCCCTGAGCAATGACCAGCGGCGTATTCTCACATGCTCTTCGGACAAGACCATGCGAATGTGGGATTTTAATTCACGGAGACGTAATCGAGTCTTTCAGGGTCACACAAACGCGGTTCGGCACGCCGAGTGGAGCGCGGACAACGCTCGCGCACTTTCGGGCTCGGACGATGGCACGATGCGGCTATGGGATATTGAGACAGGCCAATGTCTTCGCGTGTTTGAAGGACACTATTCTCTAGTTTGGCGTGTAATGTGGAGTGCTGACCAGCGCCGCGGCTTGTCATGCTCTGACGACCACAGTGTGCGCCAATGGGACATTGAGACCGGAGAGTGTCTTCGCGTGTTTGGAGGCCATACTGGTCAGGTTCGGAGTATAGCGTGGAGTGCCGATCAACGTCTCATATTGTCCGGTTCACACGATAGAACTATTCGTGTTTGGGAGGCGGACTCGGCGCGATGTTTACGTGTGCTCGAAGGCCATGCGAATCGAGTTACGAGCTTGGCTTTGAACAGCGATGCGAGCCGTGCATTGTCTGGTTCGTCAGATAACACCGTGCGCCTTTGGGATATCGAGACTGGCCGCTGTTTGCTAGTGCTCAGAGGTCACAAACACGAAATCCGCATCGTGGCGTGGAGCGCAGAACAACGCTACGCGTTCTCCGGCGACAAGCGCGGAGGAATTAGGGTGTGGGATTTGGAAGAATTAACTGCTGAAGCACGAGCGTCCGCATCTCGCGCGTACGACCTACCTCTCTGGCGCGACCAAATTGAATATACCAACGCCAAAGTCCTCCTGGTCGGCGATACTCACTCGGGCAAGACCGGGTTGACGCACCGTCTCGCCACCGGCGAATGGAAGCCGAGTGAAGACTCCACGGTTGGCGCGTGGTCCACGCAGTGGCAACTCAAGGCCGCCAGTGTGGAGCAAGGTGTAGAACGGGACATCTGGCTATGGGATTTCGGCGGGCAGGCGGATCAACGCCTCATTCACCAGCTCTACATGGATCGCACCGCACTCATCCTGCTACTGTTCAATGCGGACCAAGAGGATGTCCTGCCCGGTCTGCGCGACTGGCAGACGGCTCTGCGGCGCAGCGTGAAGGAGAAGATTTCGCACTTCCTCGTGGCCGGGCGGATCGATACCGGCTTCAAGGCGAGCCGGGGAAAGCTGCAAGCCTTTGCGAAGGAACAGGGGCTCGCCTACCATGAGACGAGCGCGAAGGACGGCACCGGCTGCGACGAACTGCGCGCGGCCATGATCGCCGGCATCCTGGGCGCAGATGGAGAAGCGCACGTCGCCGCGCATTTTCAAACTGATCAAGGACGAGATCCTGAAGCTGCGGGACGAAGGGCAGGTGCTGCACACCTTCAAGGAACTGCGCGAACTGCTCTGGCGGCGCCTGCCGGACGAACCGCGCTTCACGGACGAGACCTTGCAGACGGTGATCGGCCTGCTGGACGGTCCCGGCGTGGTGAAGGAACTCGACTACGGCACCTACATCCTGCTCGCGCCGGAGTGGATCAATGCCTACGCGCAAGCCGTGATTCGCACCCTGCGCAGCGCGGAGAACGATCTCGGCGTGCTGCCGCTGCGCAGCATCGCGGAAGGGAAGCTGATCTACCAGAGCATCGGGCGCGACGGCGCTCCCGTGGAGATGAAGCGCCTGCCGCCCGCCGAGGAGCGCGTGGTGCTGGGCGAGATGGAGCGGCAACTGGAGCAGCGCGGCCTCTGCCTGCGCCAGGGCGACAAGCTCGTCTTCCCGAGCCATTGCGGACGCGACCGCCCGGCGGTGCTGGAGCATCCGTCGGTCTTCGTGAGCTACGCGGTGAAGGGCTTTCTCGACGACATCTACGCGACGCTGGTGGTGAAGCTGGCGGACAGCGAGTCCTTCACAACTCAAGGAACTCTGGCGCGACGCCGCGGACTTCGTGACGCTCGCGGGCGATCATCACATGGGCCTCAAGCTCACGCGCGAGAGCGGCAGCGACGGGGACATCAGCGTCTATTTCGGCAAGGGCGTGACGCAGCAGGAGCAGGTGATCTTTGCCAACTACATCCACGCGCACCTCCAGACCTCCTGCGAACAGGCGCAACGGCTCCGGCACTACGTCTGCCCGAAGTGTCACGCGCCGAAAGGCAATCCCGAGGTGCTGATGAAGAAGCTGCTGCGCGAAAAGCAGAACGCCGACACGGAATGCGACGACTGCGGCGAGCGCTTCCCGCTGTGGGATGCGCTGGAGAAGAAGTTTGCCAGCGACGCGGTGCGCGCGCAGGTCGAGCAACTGCAGGCCGATGATCTCGCGAAGCTGGAGTACCCGCCGACGCGGGAAGCTGCTGGCGCTGGAGGTCGGCGCGCGCATCACCAGCGCCGATCAGAAGTGCTTCGAGATTCCGGCGGACGGAGGACGACGGGCTGGATATGCTGAGCTCGAGTTCACCAATGACGACGGCGAACGGCATCGGCACGCCGGCCTCTACCTGCAACTCAAGTCCGGCAATTCCCACCTCACGAAGCGCAAGACCGACGGCGCGGAGGTTTTCACGATCAAGAAGCAGCGCTGGGTGAAGACGTGGATCCAGCAGCCGCATCCGGTGATGCTGGTGATCGGCACCTTCTCGGAGGACGACGAGCGCGCGATCGGCAGTGACGAAGCTGGAATTCGCCGACGTGCGCTGGATGGAAATCATCGAGCGTGCTCCAACGCGAAAGCGCGAACGGGACGAAGCCGGTGAAGCAGATCGAGTTCAAAGGCGAACGGCTGGACCTGAGCAGCGTGCGGCGGTGGCGGGAGAAGGTTCTCAAAGGGTAATTGGCAGACGCCTCCGCAAGCCGAGGACTGGGAGCCTTGGAGCGCGATTGGAACGAGAAAGCGGGCGAGTCGCGGCTTTACGCAGGGCACGCGCCGGGGTAATCTCTTTGCGTGAGCACGATCACCGCGATTTTGGAAGCCGACGCCGATGGCACGGTGCATCTGCCGCTGCCGGCAGAGTTGCGCAATTCCAAGTTGAAAGTGACGGCCACCATCGAAGCTGCGTCCGAGGAAAGCGAACGACCGACGCGGGAGGCGGCGCTGGCCGCGCTCAAGCGGTTGCGGGAGATGGGCACGTTCAAGGAGATCACCGACCCCGTGGCCTGGCAGCGGGAAATCCGCAAAGACCGTCCGATGCCGGGCCGGGATTGAGCGATGCTCCTGGACAGCAACATTCTGATTTACGCAGCGAACCAGACCGTGCCGGAAATCGAGGCGCTGGTGGTCTCCGGGGACAATGGGGTGGCCAGCGTCACACCGATCGAGGTGTATGGGTTCACGGGGCTGAAACCGGAGGAGAAAGCCGCGCTCGACATTTTGTTTCGCCGCCTGACGGTGCATCCGCTGGATACGGCGGTCATCGATCGGGCCATCGCGTTGCGGCAGGAAAGCAGGATGGGCACTAGCGGACGCCATCATCGCCGCTACGGCCCTGGTGCATGGCTTGGAACTGGTGACGCGGAACGTGGACGACTTCAAACACGTCAGCGGGCTGCGACTCATCAATCCGTTTGAGGCCTGAGGGGCGAGGGCAGGCTGATAATCCGAATTTCTCCCCCGTTCCCGACGATCCGGCCTCGCCTGCGAAGGTGCGGCTAGGGGCAATCACTTCCCGGAAGGACCGGAAGGTCATCGAGTGGTCCGTACGCCGCGTCCTTCGTGTCCGGTTCCCGGTGCCGATGGAGCGGTAGCCCGGCAGTGCGGCGATGTTACTTCCCCGCAGTCGCGCGGCGGAGACCTTGGCCGAAGGCCTGCACGGCTTCGGGCCCCCGGATGAAGAAGAAGGAGACGTCGTCCTTCACGAGACTGCTGTAGCGGTAGGCGGTGATGTCGGCAGCCTCCATCTGCGCATAGGCTTCGGCGATGGGATGCCCGTCGAAGGCGATGTCCACGTGGGGACAGTTGGCCGGCTCATGGAGTTCGCCGAGGACACCGGACGCGTGGCGGATGGCGCGGCGGAGGGTGGCATCGGAGCTGTGCTCGATGGAGATGATGAGGAGGTGCTGCGGCGGGCCCTGGAGGGGTTCCCACGCGTCGGGGTTTGCCGGGGCGGTCATCGGCGCGAAGAAGAGGAGGGGGATGATCTTGCCGCGCTTCGCGCTCTGCCAGTTCACGCATCCGGCCATGGCGTCCTCCAAGTCGTCCCAGAGGAAGTCGGCATCGAGGGCAAAGACGGCGGCGTTGTTTGGTGAGGAGGGCATGGGCTTTGCCGGGGAGTTGTGGCAGAAGGCCGGGCGGCTGTCGAACCCGCGGCGTGGGTGGAAAGTCCGACGGTACCCCTTTAAAGCCCGAGCCACGCGAAGCCGATGCGCAGCCAGAAGCGGGATCGTGAGCAATCCCAGCGCGGTGCTCGCGAGGACGATCTGGACGGCGATCCCGATGTCTCCGCGGTAATGACGCGAGAGGAGGATGGGGACCATCGCGCACGGCATCGCGGCCTGCACGGCGAGCACGCGCTTGAGGTCCAGCGACACCGGGAGCCAGTGCGCGGCGGCGAGGAACAGCGGCGGGAGCAGCGCGAGTCGGACGACACAGCCGGCCACCGTGATCAACGGGCGGCGGTCGTCGCGGAGCGAGACGACGGAGTCCGCCAGCACCGCGCCGGTGAGCAGGAGCGAGAGGGGAATCGCCGCCTGGCCGAGCAGGTGCAGCGACTCGAGCACCACGCCGGGCAGCCAGTCTCCGGCGTGGACGAGATTCAGCGCGAGCGCCCCGAGGATCGCGAAGAACGGAACCGTGAGGACCCGCCGCCACGAACCGCTCCCCGAGAGCAGCCAGACGCCGGCGGACCACAGCGCGAGTTCGAGGCCGATGTTGTGGACGAAGAGGACGCCCATCGTGTCCGTGCCGAAGAGCTGCTGCACGAGGGGCACCGGGAGATAGCCCCAATTCGGAATCGCCGCGCTGAACGCAAAGGTCCGCGCGGGCTGCGGCCATTTCAGCGGGAGCAATTTCGCGGCGAGAGCCGCGAGCGCAAAACACAGCAGCAGCAGGACAAAGCCGATCGCCGGTGCGCTCGCCACCGTTCGCACGTCGCGCAATGCGGGGCTGCGCAGGATGGTGTCCGCGATGAAGCACGGATAGAGGAAATTGACCGCGACGGTAAGCAGGCTCGCGTCGGCCTCCGAGCGGAGGCCGCGAAACCGCCGCAACGCAAAGCCGCACGCGAGGACCACAAACGTCGGCACGACGGCAGCCAGCAGCGAGGCGTAGGTGATTTTCATCCTCGCGAATCAGGCGGGCGTCCGCATTGGCGGCGGTCGGCGCGGGATGTGGTCCGTGTTGCCAGACTCACTCAGCGAGGCGGGGGAGGTCCGGTTCCGTTTTCGCGCGGCCCCGCGACGGCGTCGCCGTGGAGAGCGGTTCGAGGAGCGAGGGCCGGGTTTGGTGGCGGTCCGCGGGGGCGCCCGGGAGTTGCTCCACCTTCTCCCTCGGCTTCTCACCCCATGGCTTCTTTTCCTTTTCGCCGACTGTCTTGAACTCCTTTTTCAGCGCCTCGACTTCGAATGCGGTGAGCCCGCGCGGAATGGTGATGATGCCGTCGCTGACCGGGCGATCGATGATCATGTCCGTGACCTGACGGCGTCCGGCTTTGGTGGCGATGAATACAACCAGCGCGGAACCCCGGATTTCCCCGCTCATGGTCTCGAGCCGGATGCGGCCCTGGGGATTCAGCTTGAACACGCAGCCCCACGAGCCGTCCTTGGCAGGAAAGGGGAAGATGCGATCGATCTGCTTTTCGCTGAAATCCGGGACGCGGCTCAGATACACCTGACGCCGCTGATAAAGGAGATTCACGGGGATGGAAAACGCCTCGCTGTCATTCGCGTTGGCCTCGGTGTGAAAGCGGATCGAGACCTCCGCCTTTTTCGACATGGCGGGCGCTGAAAAGGGCAGCGCGAGCAACGCGAGGGCAAAACAAAGACGCCGTAGGGACATGGGGCGGAGCTTCGCGGTCCGAAATGCGATTTGCAACACGCGAAGGACCTCGGTCACATTGCCGCCATGAAGAAACTGTGCCTCGCCTTTTGCATCGCCAGTCTTATTCCGCTGCGCGCAGCGGACGAGCCGCCGGCGAAGCCGGGTTTTTGGCAGCGCACTTGGAATGCGACGAAGAACGTCGGAAAGAAAGCCGCCGAAATCGTGACGCCGCGCGGCCGCCGGAACACTGCGGACGAGTCGCCGGGCGCGGTCGCATGGCAGAATCTCTCGGTGACGATGAAGCTGGAGCCCGCGCAGGTGCGCCTCCCGGATACGCGCGTGATCGACGTGACGATCTCCGTGGTGAACAAGGGCAAGGAGGCGGTGCGGCTCGAGTTTCCCAGTTCGCTGCGCATGGAGGTGGTCGTGAAGGACGGGGGCGGCAAAGTCGTCTCGCGGTGGTCGGACGATCAGCGGATTGAAAAGGAGCCCGCGGTGGTGATCGTGAACCCGAAGGAGCGCCTGGAATACAACGCGCGAGTCTCGACCCGCGACATGGCGGTGGGGCGGCCCGTGGTCATCGAAGCGTACTTTCCGAGCTTTGAGCGCCTGCGCACGAGTCGGACGGTCGTGCCGGTGCGGTGAGGGGGAGTTGAAAGTTGAGGGTTGAGAGCTGAGAGGGGGCGCCGTTTCAAGCCGCTGATTGTTGTCGGAGAACGCGCGGCCTGCGACGGATCGCTTTTCTTCCTCTCAACCTTCAACTCTTAACCCTCAACATCCCCTCACTCCCGGCTGAGCAGGCCGGAGGCTTCGAGCGGGTGGAGGCCGTGTTGCACGAGCGCGGGCGCATTGCCGCCGGGGAACATTTTTCCGGGATTGGAAATTCCGAGCGGGTCGAATGCGGCGCGCAGGCGCTGCATAAGATCGATCTCCGCGGCGCTGAACATGTCGCCAAGGTAATCGCGCTTTTCCATGCCGATGCCGTGCTCGCCGGTGAGGCTGCCGCCCATTTCCACGCACATGCGCAGGATGCGGCCGGCGAGTTCCTCCGCGCGGGCGAGCGCCCCGGCTTCGCGGCCATTGTAGAGGATGAGCGGGTGCAGATTGCCATCGCCGGCATGGAAGACATTCGCGACGCGCAGGCCGGCGGCGGTGCTCATTTCGCCGATGCGCCGGAGCGCTTCGCCGAGCCGCTGGCGTGGGACGACGCCGTCCTGCACGATGAAGTCCGGCGACAGGCGTCCGACGGCGCTGAACGCGCACTTGCGGCCTTTCCAGATCGCGCCGCGCTCTGAGCCATTGCGTGCGACGCGTGTCTCGACCGGCTGCGATGCGGCGAGGAGTGCATCGAGATGAGCGCGCTCGACCGCGACTTTCTCGCGCGGGCCTTCAAGTTCGACGATGAGCATCGCTTCGCAATCGCGCGGGTAGTTGGCATGGACAGCGGCCTCGGCGGCTTGGATCGCGAGCGTATCCATGATCTCGATTGCGCCCGGCAGCAGCCCGCTGGCGACCACGGCGCTCACGGCGTTGCCGGCTTCCTCGAGCGTGCGGTAGCCGGCGAGGACGGTGTGAAAGCACTCGGCGCGCGGCAGCAGTTGCAGGTGATTTCAAGCGCGATGCCGAAGAGGCCTTCGTTGCCGGTGAACAGTCCGGTGAAGTCCGCGCCGACCTGCTCGCGGCTCGCTCCGCCAAATTCCACGACTTCGCCGGTCGCGAGCACGGCCTTGATGCCGAGGACGTGGTTCGACGTCATGCCGTACTTCAGGCAGTGCGCGCCGCCGGAGTTGAAGGCGACATTTCCGCCGATGGTGCAGATGGTCTGCGACGACGGGTCGGGCGCGTAGTGGAGCCCGTGCTCTTCCGCGGCGGCGGTCACCTGCGTGTTGATGACGCCCGGCTCGACGACGGCGATGCGTTCGCGCGGATCGAGGCGAAGGATGCGGTTGAGCCGGTTCAGCGCGATGACGATTCCATTTTCCACCGGCAGCGATCCGCCCGAGAGGCTCGTGCCGCTGCCGCGTGCGACGAAGGGCAGCGCGAGTTCGCGGCAGAGGCGGACCGCGGCGATCACTTCCTCCTGCGTCTCCGGCACGACGATGCCGAGCGGGCGCGCGTGAAAGGCGGTGAGCCCGTCGGACTCATACGCGCCGAGTTGCGCGGGCCCGGTGAGCATCCGCTCCGCGGGAAACACGGTGCGGAAGCGTTCGAGCGGGTTCATGGCGTTTCCTCAGCGGAGGATTTCCGCGAGCGCGGCGAGGACGAGATCCACATTCCGCTGCGAGGCGGAGTGGCCCATGAGGCCGATGCGGATGGCCTTGCCCGCCATCGGGCCGAGGCCGGCGCCGATTTCGATTCCGTATTCCTCGAGCAGGCGCTTGCGCAGCGCGGCCTCGTCGCGGCCTTCGGGGGCGTGGATGCAGTTCAGCGTGTGCAGCGAATGCTTCGGCACGTAGCTCAGGCCGAGTTTTTCCAATCCGGCACGCAGGCGCAGGTGCATGATGCGGTGGCGTTCGATGCGCGCGTCGAGTCCTTCCTCGAGGAGGATGGCGAGGGACTCGCGCAGCGCGTAGGTCATGTTGATCGGCGCGGTGTGGTGATACACGCGGCCGCCGCCGGCGCCGGGGTTCATGTAATACTTCCGCAGCAACGAGACATCGAGATACCAGGACTGCACTTTTGTCTTTCGTGCATCCATCACCGCGAGGGCGCGGTCGCCGAAGCTCACGGGCGAGAGGCCGGGCGGGCACGAGAGGCATTTCTGCGTGCCGCTGTAGATCGCGTCGATGCCCCAGTCGTCCACGCGCAGTTCGTGGCCGCCGAGGGAAGTGACGGCATCCACGACGAACAGCGCGCCTTTTTCACGGCAGAGCGCGGAGAGTCCTTCGAGCGGCTGGAGCGCGCCGGTGCTCGTCTCGGCGTGGACGATGCCGAGCAGCTTCGCCTTCGGGTGCGCGTCGAGTGCGGCGGCGACTTGCTCCTTGGAAATGATGTCGCCCCACGGCGCTTCGATCGCGTGGACGGTTGCGCCGCAGCGTTCCATCACGTCCTTCATGCGACTGCCGAAGACGCCGTTCACGCACACGATGGCTTCGTCGCCGCGTTCGAGGAGATTCGTCGCGATGCATTCCATGCCGGCCATGCCGGTGCCGCTGACGGGGAAGGTGAGCTTGTTCGCGGTGCGAAAGACCTGCCGGAGCATTTCGCACGTCTCGTCCATGATCGCGAGATACTGCGGGTCGAGATGGCCGAGCGTCGGCGCGCCCATCGCGCGGAGCACGCGATGCGGGACGCTGCTGGGGCCGGGGCCCATGAGGATGCGTTCGGCGGGGTTGACTTGGCTGGCGGAGGTCATGGTCATTGGAAAGAGGGGAGCGTTAGGCGCGGGGCGTGCGGTTGGCAATGCACGGATGCTTTTCAGGATCCGCCCTGCGGGATTCGATTCGTGTCCGAGGAACTAGCCCTCGGGCTCGACGATCACCCGCATGCCATCGACGCTGATGACCTTCACGCTTGTGCCTGCGTTGATGTAATCGCCCCCGGTGACGACATCGTGGGGCTCGCCGCGGAAGGTCGCCTTTCCCGAGGGGCGCAGCGTGGTGGTGGCGACGCCGATCTCGCCCACGCGCACAGTCAGGTTGACGGTGGGCACGGTGATGGCCGGGCCGCTCGCGGAGGAAGTCGCCGAGCACGAGGCGCCGGTAAAATGCGGTCTTCGGAAGGAACTTCATGATGACTGCGGCGGCGACGGCGGCACCGCCCGCGCCAACGAGCAGATTGAACAACGGCTGCTGGAGCGACTCGCTGGAAGGAAGACCCGTCTGGCTCGGCCAGCGATCCACCATCGCCCACACCACGGAGCCCAGGATGAGAAAAGTGCCGGCGATTCCTGGCAGGAAAGTGCCCGGCATCACGAAAAACTCGAGAAGGATCAGCACCACGCCGATGGCGAAAATGACGACCGCCTCCCATCCGGCAAGGCCGGCGATGAGATGACCGCCGAAGAAAAGCGCGAAGCAGATGAGCGACGCGATTCCGGGGATGCCGAAGCCGGGAGACTTGATTTCGACGTATGCGCCGATGATGCCGCCCATGAGCAAAATGGGGGCGAGCATCGTGATCCAAAAGGCAACCTTTTCAAAGCCCGTCGCGGTGATTCGCACCACCGGGCCGGTGAGCCCTTCGAGTTTGAGCACCTCCTCCACGTTCTCGGCGAGGCCCGCGGCGAGGAGCGGTTTGCCGTCGTACAGCTTCGCAGCCTCGCGGCCATTCAGGCTGAGGAGCCTGTCCTTCGAGTTCACAAGTTCGTCTCCGATCTTGATCTCCTTGCCGAGGATCATGAATGCCTCCGCGATGTCCGGGTTATGGCCGTTCGCCACGGCCACACCGCGCATCTTCGCCGTCATGAATGAGTCGATTTTCGACTTCATCGTATTCTGGATGTCCGCGCCTTCGCCACCCACGACGGCCGCCGCACCGATGGTTGCGTCGGGGCGCATATAGATCTTCGGCGTGGAGAGCGAAATCAGCGCCCCTGCGGACAGTGCGTTCGGATTCACGAATGTGATCGTTGGCAGCTTCGTCCGGCGCATGAGTTCGAAAATATCGAGCGTCACGTCGAGCCGCCCGCCGGGCGTGTCCATGTCGATGATGAAGGCGCTGGCACCCGCGCGCTCGGCTTCCTTCAGCGAACGGCGGAGGAAGGCGAGATTGGCGGGGCTGACCTCATCCTTGAACGGAAAAACGTACACGGGGCCGGTGGAGGGTGCGGCAGCGGGGGCGTCAGGTTTTGGGTTTGGAGCGGTCTCGCCCGGCTTCAACGCGGCGCAGGCTGCTGCGAGGGAAAAGAGCAGTGCTGCGGAGATTGTGAAAAGGCGCTGAATCATTGTGGTCGAAAGGATGGGGACGGAAGTGCGTGTCTCAAGGTAAATCCGTCCGGCAAGAAACTCCCATTTGCGAGGCGCTACTCGTGGGTGTATTGTGAGCGATTATGCGGACACCATTATTCCGGCTTCTCTCACTTGGGTTCAGTTTGTTTCTCGCCTCCTGCGCGAGGGACACGGTGCATACGATGGTCGTGAGCGTCCCGGAGCAGAAACTCGCGCTCTATCGCAAGGGAACGCTGGTGCGTGTGTATGATGTCTCCACGTCGAAATTCTGCCTGAGCAGCCGGAGCGGAAGCTACGGGACGCCGCTCGGCGAGCATGAGGTGGCGCGGAAGATTGGCGGCGGCCAGCCGCAGGGGATGAAATTCAAAAGCTGCCGGCCCACCGGCGAGATTGTGAAGCCCAACGCCCCGGGCCGTGACCCGATCGTATCGCGCATCCTGTGGCTGAGCGGTAAGGAGCCTTCGAACCGCAATTCATACAGCCGCTACATTTACATTCACGGCACTGCCGAGGAGTCGAAGATCGGCACACCGGCGAGCTACGGCTGCATCCGGATGCGCTCTTCCGACGTGGTCAAACTTTACAACACGGTGGGCGTCGGCGCGAAGGTGAGGATCGTCAACGAATTCCTTCCGCTGCCGGATGTCGGTCCTGCGACGGAGCTCCCCGGGGCGCGGATTGCTGCCGCTGTCGTGACGGAGCGGGCCGCGCAGTAGCGGACCTCAGCGGGAGAGATCGTCCTGATTCAGGATGATGAACCCGCTGCCGCTGAGCACGGAGGTCGCGCAGTCGTTATCTTCCACGTGCAGCGCCAGCGTCGCGTGCCCGCGCGGCCGGGTGAGCAGCGCATAGGCCCCGTAGATGTTCACCTCCGCGGCGAGCAATGCCGTGAGGACTTCACTGAAGTGCGCGGCTTCCTTGAGCTCCACCACCACCAGCGGCCAGGTGGAATAGGGGATTGAGTGCAAATGAAAGATTTCCTCCACCGCCTCCGGATCGCTGACGACGATGCGGACGATTGCGGTGTCCGCGCTCGGTTCGATGGTGGTGCCGAGGACTTGGACGCTGTGTTCGCGCAGCAGCCTCACCACATCCAGAAAGGCGCCGACTTTGTTGCGGAGGAAGATGCTGAACTGGACGACGCGCTCGCGGGCGGCCCGGGTTCCGGCGGATTTGGTGGTCGGGGTCTTGGTAGGCATTGCTATTTGTAGGAATAGATGAGGCAGAAAGGCACTGGCGTGCCGGTGGATTCGCTGATGGCGATGAGGTAAGACCCGCTCGCCGGCGGGGCGAAACCCGCGGCGGCCACCGGGCCGTCCTGATAGTTTTCCGAGGTCACGGGCATTCCGCGTTCGTCGTAAATGTTCAACGAAAGCGTCGTCGAGGCCGCATTGGTGGCGACAGTGAACCAGTAGCGGTTTCCCGCGAGCAGGTTCACGCGAGCGAGGGCCGGCTTGTCGCCGGGGAGCGTGCCAGTCCACGAGCGCTCGCGGAGCCGGAAGCCGTCGTTTGTCCACGCGCCTGCGAGCTCAAGCGCGGCGCGACGGCTGGTGACCACGGCGTCGCTGCTCACCGGTGCGGCATTGAGGGCCGTCGCGAGCGCGAGCACGGATGCGGGAAAAATGGCCGGGTTCATTTTTCGGGCGCGGTGACGAGATTGAGGATCCCCGTGGTGAGGCTCTGGAGGCCAGTCACGGCTTCGCTGGTGGGCGGCGTTTCCACGGGCAGCGACAATGCCGTGGCGAGCTCGGGCATGCGACGGCGGATTTCGGCGACGACCGGGATGGCTTTCATCTTCTCCGGCAGCGCGTCCATCCGGGCGACGAAAAATTCCCCGACTCCCGGCTGGCGGAGAATCGCCGCACCCTCGGGCGTGTACTTGGCGGCAAGGTGCGAACTCACGACTTCCAGCGCGCGAAGCCAGCAGCCGAGCGACATGAGTGTCACGAGCTCTTCGTCGTGCTGCGCGTTCATTGCGGACGCAAATTCGCTCTGCACCGCCTCGAGTTCCTCGTCGAGCGCGTCCCAGCGACGGCTGTCGGCAAAGTCCGCGATGCTGTTGTTTCGCACCATGAATTCCTGTTCCCGGCCGAGGCCCTTCGCGAGCAGCTTGATCTCCCTGGAAACGTTTTTCACCTGCTGCTTGTCCTGTGCCTCGGCCGCGAGAAAGCCCTCCGCGATGAGCGTGCCCAGGTTGAGTGCGATGTGGGGCCGGGTGATGTGGGAGGTTTGCGGCGGCTTGCGGAAAAGCGCGGCCCAGTCGGGCACCGCCACCTTGCCGTAGGCCGCGAACAACTCGCCCGGATTCGGGATGGAAAGGTCGAGAAATTCAGCCGTGCGGATCTGTTCTTCGGCGAGCGGTTGGGGCGCGGGGACCTCGGCGAGCGCACACGCAGCCAGCCCGAAAAAGGCGGACAGGCAGGCACGGAAAGACATGCAGGGACGGTAGCCGCGGGCGGGGAAGGGTGTCGAGCCGAGACTCGGTGTGCGGAATTTTCCCGAACGAATCGCGGAGTGCTCGACACGTGATGCCGGGCTCTCTAAAAGCCGCGCCTCCTATGAAAGCAAAAGTCATCGTGATGCCGAAACAAAGCATCCTCGACCCGCAGGGCGTCGCCGTGCGGGAAGCCATGCGCCACCACGGCCTGCCCGGTGTGAAAAGCGTGCGCGTCGGGAAAATGCTCGAAGTCGAAGTGGAGGGCGCCGATGAGGCGCAGATGCATGAAATCTGCCGCGACCTCCTGAGCAATCCGGTCATTGAAGATTACCAACTCGTGTTGGAGAAGTAGGACATGCGCGCCGCCGTCATCCGCTTCCCGGGCTCAAACTGCGATCAGGACTGCCACTTCGTCCTGCGCGAATTCGGCTTCGACACCGACTTCCTCTGGCACAAGGAAACCAGCGCCGCGGGCTACGATCTCATCGTCCTCCCGGGCGGGTTCAGCTACGGCGACTACCTCCGCTGCGGTTCCATTGCGCGGTATTCCCCGGTGATGAAATCCGTCGTCGAGCAGGCCGGCCGGGGCGTGCTGGTGCTGGGCATCTGCAACGGCTTCCAAATCCTCTGCGAAAGCGGTCTGCTCCCCGGCGCGCTCATCCGCAATCGAGACCTGCACTTCCGCTGCGAGCACGTGCTGCTCCGCGTCGAGAACACGGCGAACCCTTTCCTCTGCGCATCCGAAAACGGTCGCGTGTTGAACATCCCGATCGCCCACGGCGAAGGCAGCTACACGGCGGACGCCGGGACGCTCCGGACGCTGAACGACGAGTCACGCGTGCTCCTGCGCTACTGCGACGGGGCGGGGCGCATCACGCCCGCAGCGAACCCGAATGGCTCCGCGGAAAACATCGCGGGCATCTGCAATGCGAAGCGGAATGTGTTCGGCCTGATGCCGCATCCCGAGCGCGCGTGCGACAGCGCACTGCTCAGCGAGGACGGCCGGGTGGTGTTCGATTCGTTGGTGGCGACGCTCGCAAAAGCGCTCGTGGCATAGCCGTCGGGGCTTTTCGCTTGCCGCGCAGGGGCCGGCTCCATTGCATACGCGACCTTTCGAATGATTTATCCCTCCTGGCTGACCCTCAAGCTCACGATGCTCGCAATCGGCGGGATCATGTTCCTTGTGCATATGTTCGCAATCGCGAAGGGCGAAGAAGTCCGGGACTGGCTGCAGAAATTTCACCGGAGCCGCGAGGCCGGCGTCGTCCTCGCCCTGGTCGCCGGTGCGTGGTTTTTCTTCCTCGTGCAGAAAATGGATCTCGGCGACTTCGACCCGTGGCGGAACACTGTGCTCGTGGGCACTCCCATCGCGACGGCGCTGGCGATTCTGTTCATCCCCGATTTTCTCTCCGTCCGCGCCCTCGGCACCTGCGCGCTGCTGGCGGCTGAACCGCTGCTGGAGTCCGCATTCATGCGCCCGGAAAGCATCCGTCTACTCCTCGTCGTGCTGGTCTATGTGTGGGTGCTGCTCGGCATGTTCTGGGTGGGCATGCCTTACACGTTGCGCGACCAGATCTCCTGGCTGAGTTCCTCCGAAAAACGCTGGCGAGCCGCGGCTTTCGCCGGGCTCGCCTATGGAGCGTTGCTGGTGGCCGGCGGCCTATTTGTTCGCTGAGACGATATCGTTCAGCTTGAAGATCGGGAGGAACATCGCGATGACGATGCCGCCGACGATCACGCCAAGGAAAACGATGAGCAGCGGCTCCAGCAGGGAAGTCAGCGCGGCAAGCGTCGCCTCGATCTCCTCGTCCCAGAAATCCGCCATCTTCTCGAGCATGGTGTCGATTTTGCCGGTGCTCTCGCCGGCGGCGACCATGCGGAGCATCATCGGCGGGAAAATTGCCTGCCGGCTGAGCGAAGCAGTGAGGTGATCGCCCTTCTCGACATCGGCGGAGACGGACTTGATGGCCTTGGTCACCACGCTGTTGCCGGACGTGTCGCCGACGATTTGCATGACCTCGAGAATCGGCACACCCGAGCGGATGAGCTGCGCAAACGTGCGTGAAAAGCGGCTCATGCAAATCTTGTGCGTGAGCGGGCCGAAGATCGGCAGCTTGAGTTTCCAGCGGTCCCAGGTGTCCGCGCCCTTCGCCGTGTTGAGCCATGCACGAATCGCGTAGAACACACCGACGATGGCGCCGACGATGAAGTACCAGTTGCCCCGGACGAACGCCGACAGGTCGATGAGGAACTGAGTGGGCGCCGGGAGCTTCGCACCGAAGTCGGCAAAGATGCTGCCGAAGACCGGCACGACCTTCACGATGAGGAACGTCGTGATGGCCAGCGCGATGGAAATGACGATGGCCGGATAGGTCATCGCCGACTTCACCTTCTTGCGAAGACGAGCCGACGCTTCGAGGAACCCGGCGAGGCGGTCGAGAACTTCCGAGAGCATGCCGCCGGATTCACCGGCCTTCACCATCGAACTGTAGAGGCGCGAGAAGACCTTCGGGTGCTTCAGGATTGCGTCGTTAAAGGTGGAACCATCCTGCACCTGCGCTGTGATCTCGCCGATCACGCGGCGCAAACCGGGCTGTTTCTTCGGATCCGACTGCTCAAAAAGCGCCGTCAGCGCGGTGACGAGCGGCAGGCCCGCATCGACCATCGTCGCGAGCTGGCGGGTGAACATCACGAGGTCTGAATCGGGAACCTTCGCCTTGCCACGGACGAGCTTGCTAGCCGATTTCTGCTGGATGGACAGGACCAGAAGGCCCCGGGACATCAGTGCGTTCACGGCGTTTTCTTCGTTCATTCCCTCTTGGACACCGGTCGAGATTTTTCCGGCGGCGTCGCGGGCTTGGTAGGCAAAAGTTTGCATACCTGTGAGGGTAGCAATGAGGATGCCAACCCGGTGCCCAAAGTCTGAGGGCTATGGCAGCCGTCGAATTCCTCAGACCTTCCGCAGCAGCGTCGGCCTCTGGTAACGCTCATCCTGCTGCAGGTAGTCCAGGGTGTAATGGAGGCCGCGGCTTTCCTTTCTGAGGAGTGCGCTGTCCACGATCAGGCTGGCGACCGTCGCGAGGTTTCGCAGCTCAAGCAGGTCGGTAGTCACCTTGAAGTCCCAGTAAAACTCCTGAATTTCCTGGAGCAGATTCCGCAACCGTGCGCCGGCGCGCTTGAGCCGCTTGTCGGTGCGGACGATGCCGACATAGTCCCACATCAACCGCCGGATTTCGCCCCAGTTGTGGTAAATCACCACGAGCTCGTCCACATGGGTCGCGTCGCCGCTCTTCCACTCGGGCAGATCCGTGAGCATGGGCTCGGAAGGCGGCTGCGATTTTGCGAGGTCGTGGAAGGCGCGGTGCGCGAGGACGACGGCTTCGAGGAGGCTGTTGCTCGCAAGCCGGTTCGCGCCATGGAGCCCGGTGCACGCGACTTCGCCGATCGCGTGAAGGCCGGGCAGCGGCGTGGCGCCATCGTCGTCGGTGACAACTCCGCCGCATTGGTAATGCGCCGCTGGCACGACGGGGATGGGATCCTTCGTGATGTCGATGCCGAGCCCGAGGCAGCGCTCATGGATCGTCGGGAAATGCGAGCGGACGAATTCCGCGGGCTTGTGGGTGATGTCCAGATACACGCACGGGCTGCCGGTGCGCTTCATCTCCGCATCGATCGCGCGGGCGACGATGTCACGCGGTGCCAGCGCGCCCCGCGGATCGTAACGCTGTGCAAATTCCTTCCCGTTCGCATCCACGAGCCTCGCGCCTTCGCCGCGCATCGCCTCGGTGATCAGGAAACTTCGCGCCTCGGGATGAAACAGGCACGTCGGGTGGAACTGGATGAACTCCATGTTCGCGACCGGGGCGCCCGCGCGCCACGCCATCGCCACGCCGTCTCCGGTCGCGATGCTCGGGTTCGTCGTGTAACGATAGACCTTCCCGCAGCCGCCGGTGGCGAGGAGCACGCGGTCCGTGCGCAACGTCAGCACTTCGCCGGTCGTCTCGTTCAGCACGTAGGCCCCGACGCAGCGATCCTCCACTGCGGAGAGCCCGAGCTTTCGCAAGGTGATCAGGTCCACCGCCATGTGATTTTCGAGCAGCGTGATGCGCGGCTCCTTCGCGACCGCCTCCAGCAGCGCGCGCTCGATCTCCCGGCCCGTCGCGTCGCGAGCATGCAGGATGCGCCGCGCCGCATGTCCGCCCTCGCGCGTGAGATCCGGCCGGCCATCGGCATGCTGATCAAACACCACTCCAATCTCCATCAGTTCCGCGATGCGCCCCGGCCCGTCCCTCACGATACTGCGCACGACCTTCTCGTCGCACAGCCCCGCGCCGGCGATGAGCGTGTCCTGCACGTGGGATTCGATGCTGTCCGTCTCGTCCGTCACGCAGGCGATGCCTCCCTGCGCCCAGGCGGTGTTCGACTCGGCCTTTGCCTTCTTCGTGATGATGACAACCGTGCCGTTGCGCGCCGCCTTGAGCGCAAAGCTCAGCCCCGCGAGGCCGCTGCCGATGACTGCGTAGTCGAAATGAAGCATGTTTTGGAAACGGGCGGGCTAGCGGAACTGGATGTTATCGATCAGCCGGGTGCGGCCAAAGAACGCCGCCACCGCCATCGCGTCATCCTCGCGCGGCTTCCGCACGGGAGCCAGCGAGACGGCGTCCACGACTTCGATGTAATCCACGCGCGCGCTGCGTGAAATTTGCCGTCTTGCGAGATGCGTGAGCTTGGCCGCGCTGCGCTCGCCCTTGAGAAATGCGCCACGCGCCGCGAGCAGTGCGCTGCGGAGCGTGGGCGCCTCGGCGCGCTCCTCCGGCGATAGGAATGCATTGCGGGAACTGAGCGCGAGGCCGTCGCGTTCGCGGACCGTAGGCGCGAAGACGAGTCGCACCGGCAAATCAAGGTCGCGCACCATCCGCGCGATCACACCGCACTGCTGGAAATCCTTCAGTCCAAAAATGGCGGCGTCGGGCTGGACGATCGTGAACAGCTTCAGCACCACCGTGCAGACTCCGCGGAAGTGCCCGGGCCGCGATGCTCCGCACAGCCCGCGCGATACGCGCTCCTCGTTCACCCACGTCGAGAAATCCTCGCGATACATCTCGTGGGCCGGCGGATGGAAAATCGCGTCCACGCCGAGCGACGCGCAGAGCTTCCTGTCCTCGGCGAAAGGGCGGGGGTAGCGCGAGAGATCCTCCTTCGGGCCAAACTGCGTGGGATTCACAAAAATGCTCACGACGACCGTGCCGCCCTTTCCCGCGACGCGGCGCGCCCGCCGGACCAGCGCGGCGTGTCCTTCGTGGAGCGCGCCCATCGTCGGCACGAGCACCACGCGTCCCCGCGCCTGCGCGCGGAAGCGGCGGGTGGCGGCGATGGTACGGAGGATCTTCACAGCGCAGTGCGGCTTAGAGAAAGGCCGCTGGAAGGCAAGCCTGCGGCGCTCACAGGCTGCGGATCATTTTCAACGTCTCGCGCAGCCGCGGGGTTCCGCCCTTGGCCGTGAGGCGCGGGAATTTCCCGCCGATGAGGATGAAGTCGCCGCCGCGCGTGAGCATCAGCTTGTCGTCCTTCACCTCGACCACCGTGATCTTCCGCGCCGCGGAGGAAATGCGCAGCTCGGCGAGCGTGAGGAGGTTTTCCACCGCCTCCGGGAAACGGCCGAAGCGGTCGCGCCAGTCCTTGCGGAGCTTGTCGAGCGCCTCCTGCGTGCTGAGTTCGTTGAGGTGGCGGTACGCGGCGATGCGCGCGTGCGTCTCCTCGATGTAGCCGGTCGGCAGAAATGCGGGCGCCCAGCCGGCCTTGCGCTCCTTTTCGAGGAAGCCGGGCTCGCGCAGCACGACAAAGTCCAGATGCAGCGCGACCTCGATTCGCGATTTCCTGCGTTCGCCTTTCAGCTTCGCGATCGCCTGGCGCAGCATCGCGCAGTAAAGCTCGAAGCCGATGGTCACAATGTGCCCGCTCTGCGCGGTGCCGAGGATGTTGCCCGCGCCGCGAATTTCCAGATCCCGCATCGCGATTTTGAAACCTGCGCCCAGCGAGCCGTATTGCTTGATCGCATTGATGCGCTTCCTCGCCTCGCCCGTGCCGAGCATGTCGCGCGGCAGCATCAGGTAGGCGTACGCCTTGTGCTGCGCACGCCCGACGCGTCCGCGGAGCTGGTAGAGATCGGCGAGCCCGAAACGGTCGGCGCGGTCGATGATGATCGTGTTCGCGTTCGGGATATCCACGCCGCTCTCGATGATCGTCGTGGAGATGAGCACATCCGCGTCGCCTTTCACAAACTGGTGCATCACTTCCTCCAGCTCATGCTCCGCCATCTGCCCGTGGCCGACGAGTGTGCGCGCGCCGGGGACGAGCATGCGGATTTTTGCCTCCACGCTCTGGATGTCGCCGACGCGGTTGTGGAGAAAGAACACCTGGCCCTGCCGCTTCAGCTCACGCTGGATCGCGTCGCGGATGATGCGCTCGTCGTACGGGCAGATGAGCGTCTCGACCGGGATGCGGTTCAGCGGCGCGGTCTCGATGGTGCTCATGTCCTTCGCGCCCATGAGCGAGAGGTAGAGCGTGCGCGGGATCGGCGTCGCCGAGAGCGTGAGCAAATCCACCAGCGGCCACATCTGCTTGAAGCGCTCCTTGTGCAGCACGCCGAAGCGCTGCTCCTCGTCGATCACCACGAGCCCGAGATCCTTGAACTCCACATCCTTCGAGATGAGCCGGTGCGTGCCGATGACGATGTCCACGGTGCCGTCCTTCACTCCCGCGAGCGTCTTCACCTGCTGCCCGCGCGTGCGGAAGCGGCTGAGCATGTCCACCGTCACCGGGTAGTCGCTCATGCGCTCGCGAAAATTCCGCCAGTGCTGCTCCGCGAGCACGGTCGTCGGCACGAGGATGGCGACCTGCTTGCCCGCGCACACCGCCTTGAACGCCGCGCGGATCGCCACCTCCGTTTTTCCAAAGCCCACGTCGCCGCAGATGAGCCGGTCCATCGGCTGTTCCGTCTCCATGTCGGCCTTCGTGTCGGCGATGGCGGTGAGCTGGTCCGGCGTTTCCTTGTAAAGAAACGACGCCTCGAATTCGCGCACCCACTTGCTGTCGGGCGGAAAGGTGAAGCCCTTCTGCGTCTCGCGCGCCGCGTGCGTTTCGAGCAGTTTGCCCGCGTAGTCGAACGCCGCCTTCTCCGCCTTCTTCTTCGCGTTCGTCCACGCCGCATCGCCGAGCTTGCTGAGCGGCGGATGCTTTTTCCCGATGCCCACGTAGCGCGCGATGAGGTAGCTCTGGTCGAGCGGCACGTAGAGCCTGGCGTCCTCGGCAAATTCCAGCGCGAGCACGTCCTCGCCGTTCGCGAGCTGCTTCAGCGCCTCGAAGCGCGCGATGCCGTGTTCGAGATGCACGACGAGTTCGCCCTCAATCAGTTCGCTGAAATCAATCTGCGAACGGCTGACGATCTCCCGCGAGCGCTTCAGTGCGATCCGCCGCGCGCGGGTGTTGCGGTAGCGGCCGAAGAGCTCCGAGTCGCTGAGCACCGCGACGCGTCCGGCCGGGAAGGTGAACCCGCGCCCGAGCGTGCCCTCCGAAAATTGCAGCGCGTCCGCCTCCACCGCGGGGATCAGATCGCGCAGCCGCTCGATTTCGCCCTCGTTGTTGCAAAAGACGAAGGTGCTCCACCCTTGCGTGCGCCATTCCGTGAGCTGCGCGAAGAACCGCTCGCGCCGCGCCTCATCGACGACGAAATCGCCCGCCTCAAATTCCCCGAGCCCGTTGTCAAAGAAGGCAAGCGAGTAGTCGAATGCTTGTGATTCAACCACAGAGGGCACGGAGGTATGCAAAGAGTCGTAGTCAGAATCTCCTGTGACTCCCTCCGTGTTCTCCGTGTCCTCCGTGGTGAATTCTCCGCCGACCGATCCAGCACTGATCGTCACCTTCGCCTCCAGCCAGTCCGCGCCGACATCCACGGTGATGTCCCGCTCCCGGATGCAGTCGCGCAGCCGTCGCGCGCGAGGCACCGCCTGGCCGAGGAGGATCGTGCAGGACGGGAGCTGCTCCACGCTTGTCTGCGCATCGAGGTCGAACTGCCGGATGCTCTCCAGTTCGTCGCCGAAGAACTCCAGCCGCGTCGGCAGCGTGTGGTGAAAGCTGAAAACATCGACAATGCCGCCGCGCACCGCGAACTGCCCGCGCTGCGAGACCTGCGCCGCCTGCTCGTAGCCCGCCGCGCTCAGCCGTCCGAGGAGCATTTCGCGCATCACCGTTTCGCCGCGCGAAAGCCGCATTTCCAGCGCCTGCATCTCCTCCGAGTCCGGCACCGCCTCTTCCAGCGCCGCCCTCGTGAGCACGATCACGAGCGGCTTCTTCCCGTCGTCGCGCGCATTGAGCCGGTGGATGATGGCGAGCCGCTCGGCCACCGTCTCGGGGTCCGGAATCGCGCCCTCCACGGGGGCCACTTCCAGCTCCGGGAAAAAGAGCGCGTCGGGCGTCCATTGCAGCAGCTCGTTGTGCAGCTGCTCCTGCGCCCGCAGGGCCGGGCACACGAGCCACACCCGGCTTCCCGTCGGCTGCGCGGCCCGCGCGATGGCCGCGCACAATGCCGAATGCGCTCCCTCCGTCACCTGCTCGAAGACAATCCCGTCGCCGCCCTCCGTCACTGCGCGCAGCTTCGCCGCAAGCGAAGGCTCACGGCCGATGGCATCGAGCAGATTCGGAGCGCCGGGTTTCACGTGGGCGGGAAAGGGAAGTGGTGCGCGGCTTTGCGGCAACCTATTTCCGAGCAATCGTTGCCCCGAGGCTGGTCCGGTCCGGGCCGACCCGCAGCCGGCGCGGTGCCGCTCGCGGCGGAGGAAGGCGCCGGTCCGCGGTATGGCCTCGGCCCTTGTTTCGAAGTTCGGGCGCGTGAAAAACCAATCCGTCCTGACTGCCGGGAGGCTCGGGACAATCAGCAGATGATCGTTTTGGAGGGACAACCCGCTCCGGAACGCGGCCAGACAATCCAAATTCGTTGCCGGGAGGCTCCGGAGCCCCGCGCGACAATCCAAATTCGTTGCCGGGAGGCTCCGGAGCCCCGCGCGACAATCCAAATTGGCAGACGGGAGGCTCCGGAACCCCGCGCGACAATCCGAATTGGCAGACAGGAGGCTCCGGAGCCTTGCGCGACAATCCGAATTGGCAGACGGGAGGCTCGGGACTCTCAGCAATGATTGTGTTTTCTCACCCGGAAAGCTGGGGACTCTCAGGAACGATTGCGTTTGGGCAGGAATGAGAGGGTCGGACGCCAAAACGAATCGTTCCTGAGAGACCGGAGCGGGGTGCCTCTCAGGAATGATTGTCTTTCGCGGAACCAGAGCCTGATGTCCCCGGAAAACGATTGTGTTTCAGCACGCCGGAGCGAGGTGATCCTTGAAAACGATTGTCTGCGCACCCACCGGAGCGAGGTGTCCGCCGGGAACGATTGTCTGGCCACGACCCGGAGTCTCGTGTCTCTCAGGAATGATTGCTTATTGAGACGGCCGGGCCGGGTGGGCCACCAGAAACAATGGGTTTTGAGCCCGAAATCCAGCCGCAAGGATGCTGATGACCGGAGCAGGCGAGGCGGCGCAAGGCGGCGAAGAAACAGGCCGGCGGGGAAGGGGATTGCGCGCTGTCGCCACGTCGGCGGATGCACTTTCCTGGCGCGGCCGCGAGATGGTTGCCTCACTAGGATTTGAACCTAGACAAGCAGATTCAGAGTCTGCTGTGCTACCGTTACACCATGAGGCAGGAAAGGGGGGCGGTAACTAAAGGGAGTTCGGGATTCGCGCAATCGCGAAATTGAGGGATTCGCAATTTGTAGGCGGCCGGAAGGGCATCGATCCCG
The DNA here is from genome assembly GCA_963769025.1 of uncultured Verrucomicrobiae bacterium. GTDB lineage: Bacteria > Verrucomicrobiota > Verrucomicrobiia > Chthoniobacterales > Chthoniobacteraceae > SXWH01. Next base: position 1,222,183 of record CAVYKI010000009.1, on the reverse strand, counting down.
ACGAGTCGGCAGTTTCCAGTCCGAAGGCTTTGCCCATCCGACCAAGCGTCGCGGCGGCGACGGAGCGGAAGTAGCTGGATTGTTCGTCGTGAAGCCGTCATGGACGCCCCCGATACTGGCGGCACCCGAAAACCGGCCGCGCTCGCAATGCAGTGACGACATTCCGCAGTCCGAATCGGGACGATTGCCGTTGTTTGAAGTGTCTCTGATCATATTCCCCAACAAGACCCCCAATCCTGACCATGAGACAAAGCAACTCCCCGACACCCATCGCGTTTGTGATTGGCGCAGCTTTTGCGCTGGCGGCGCTGCCAACGGTGCATGCCGCCGATGCGAGCACGGCCGCAAAGCCGAACATCATCTTCGTCCTGTTCGATGACATGGGCTGGGGGCAGCCGCAAAGTTACAATGCCGGTTCCGCTTTGCGCACGCCGAACCTCGACCGTCTTGCGCAGCAGGGAATGCGCTTTACGGATGCGCACACGGGTTCCGCAGTCTGCACACCCACGCGTTACGGCGTGCTCACGGGGAGGTATCCTTCGCGAATCGGGCAGTTCGGGGTGCTCACGACTTTTTCAACGCCGATCATCCCGGCGAGCCGGCTCACGGTGGCGTCGCTGCTGAAGCAGAACGGCTACGCGACCGCGTGCATCGGCAAGTGGCATCTCGGGATGAACTGGGTGGATGGCAAGCCGGGCACCGATAAGGAAGTGCCCATCGGCGCGAAGATGACGGACGGGCCGAACGCCATCGGCTTCGATTACTTTTACGGTTTCACCCATGCGCGGAACATCGGCACGATCATCGAGCAGGATCGCGTGGTGGCGCATGTCGGGGCGGTGGAAAATCAGCCGCTGATGATCAGGAAAGCGGTCGAGTGGATCGGGCAGCGGAAGCAGGGGGAACCATTCTTCCTCTATTTCCCGATGTGTCCGCCCCATGAGCCGATCGTGCCGGCACCGGACCATGTGGGGAAAAGCGGCGCGCAGGATCTGGTGAAGAAGGATCCGAAATACGGCGACTGGCTCAGACAGGGCGATGCGATGCTCGGGCAGCTTCTCGACGCGCTGGAGCGCAATCATCTTGCGGACAACACGCTCGTCATCGCGACGAGCGACAACGGCGCCGAGCACCGCGCCTACGAGCCGTTGCGCGAATCGAAGCGCAGCATTTACGAGGGCGGGCACCGCGTGCCGTTCGCTGCGCGATGGCCGGGGAAAATCAAGCCCGGCTCGGTGAACGTTCACACCGTCTGCCTCAATGATCTGATGGCGACCGCCGCGGAAATCGTCGGCGCGAAACTGCCCGCCAACGCCGGCGAAGACAGCGTGAGCCTGCTCCCGGAATTTTCCGGCACCGCAAAGGACGGCGTGCGCGAAGCCACCGTGCACCAGTCCGCGGCCGGCGATCTCGCCATCCGCCAGGGTCCGTGGAAGGCGATCTTTCACAAGACGGGGAAGCGGGAACTCTTCAATCTCGCCGACGACTTGAGCGAGACGAAGGACGTGCTCGCGGCGAATGGTGAAATCGCGACGAAGCTGACTGCGCTGATGCAAACCTACATCGCCCGCGGGCGCAGCACGCCGGGCGAGGCACAGAAGAATGACTCCGATCTTTCGCTGACCGGCGGCGAGGGAAAGGCGAAGCGCAAGCGCGGGGCCGGCAACACCGGCAAGCCCGAGAGCGAGCGCCGGCGCGAGATGGCGCTGGCGGCGGATCCGAGTTTCGACTGAGTGCCGACGACGGCGCTGAGGCGGTGAAAGCCTGATTTGTGCCGCACTGTTGCTCCACGACATCGCCGAACGCGGCCACTTTCTCCCCTCGCGCAGATAACCCTCCGATGCTTCATCCCTCATGAACCACAGCTCCCTCAGAACCGTCCGCTCCGCCGCGGCCCTGCTGCTCTCAGTCCCCAGCATCTCCGCTCCTTTGCGTGAGGCCGCGGCGGCGGACAGGCCGGCGAAGCCCAACATCCTCTGGCTGATTTCCGAGGACACCGGCCCGGAGGTGCAGCAGGCGCAGTAGAAGCGCCGCCTCCCTCATCCCGGGCAGGTCTTTCGCCTCAGTTGCAATGCTGCATTAGGCTGCGTCGCAGGATGGAGGCGCAGACAAGGCGGGGCTGGATGTGCGCGGCTGCGAAATCGCAGCCTCAACGCGTCGAGCGCGTGCGACCGGCGGATGCGGGGGCGGGGATTGTGAGCACCTGGCCGACGGGAATTTTGCGCTCGTCCTTGATGTGGTTTGCCATTCTGAGCGACGCGACCGTGATGCGGTGCTTCGCGGCGATGGAGCCGAGCGTTTCGCCCGCGGCGACCGCGTGGGTGGTCTTGGGCGCGGTGCTCCTGCCGAAGATGGAGCGGGTGAAAGGTGCCGCGGGCTTCGGAGCGGCAGTGCCTTCGCGGGCGGCTTGCTTGGCTTTCACGTAGGATTCCAAGGCGGGGTCGATGCGGATCATCTTTTCATCCAGCCTGCGGTCGGCATCGCGATAGGCGGACTGCACGCGCGGGTCGCGGAGCGCGATGGTGCGGACCTGCTGATACTCCTTTTCCATCGCGGCGTTGGAAGCGGCCGGGAGGGTATGGGGGAGGATCGAGGCGCCGAGCAGGAAAAAGAAGGTGGTTTTCATCGTAGCCCACGGAAATGGCGGAACGCGAAACGCGGGGCAAGTCTTTCGGCGGAATGCGAGTGGAAGCCCGGTGGGATTCGTTTTGATGACGGAACCCAGGGGAGCTCGTTCCTCGCGACCCTGGGCTGGTTGATGGAACGCCGCTGGTGTCCGTTCGCGGGAGATCCGTTGGCGCGCTTTGCGAAAGGGCCGGTGGAGTCCGCTTGCAGACGGTGCGCTGGCGTTCACTCCGCGGGCGCCGCGGCCCGCGGGTGCGGGATTAGTAATCGCCTGGGGGCGGGGACTCGTATTCCTCGCGGAGGGCTTCGGCGAGGGACTTCTCGTAGAAGAGGAAGCGCTTGGTGACGAACAGGGGATCCTTTTGCTCACGGGGATCGAGGTATTCCTCGACGAATTCCTCGATGGTCTTTTCCTCGAAGCTCGCGAGTTCGTCCTTCCAGACGTGCTCCTTGAAGGCGAGCCGGTGGGTCCCTTCAAAGCACGTGAGCGCGAGCTCGAAGTCGAGGTCGTCGAAGTCGTCGCTGAAGAGTTCGGCGACGGTGGTGCCGGAGTCGCACTGCAGCAGGTCGTCGCTGATGTAGTGGAGAATCTCGATCAGCGAGTGGACGTAGTAACTCGTCGGCAGATCGGCCATGGTTACTTTTTCTCCGTCGCGGATTTGATGAGGCCGAGGAACTTTTCGCGGTTCTCTTTCACCAGCGGGGCGGGGCCGGTCATCTTGACGAAGACCGCGCCTTCCCCGTGCTCGATGATGGCGCCGAGGAGGGCGGCATCGGTGAGTTCCTCGGCGATTCCTGCCATCGGGGCGGCCTTGAGCGTGCCTTCGGCGGAGACGACGGTGACTTTCACGCCGTTGAACTCCTGGGTATCGACCTTGTTCGCGTCGGGCTTGCCGGCGATCTGGCCGAGCCAGCGCTGCACATTCGGCTGGACGCCGCCGCCGTTTCCTTCGCCGAAAAAGAAGAACGTGATGTCGGCCGGCTTGCCGCCGTCCTTGCCGGGGACCTGGAGCTGGGCCTTGCGCATGGGCGAGGTGGGCTCGATGGATTTCCAATCGGCGGGGCGGGAGAAGTTATATGCGCCGACGGTGAATTTTCCGGAGTCTCCGGCGTGGACTGTGGTGACGAAAATGGCGCAAACGAGGGCGAGGAGTGATTTCATGAGGGCGCGTCCATAGCCGCGCTGCGAGGTTGCGGCAAGGGCGGACTGGCGCGTTGCGCAACGGTCAAAACAGACAATTCCTCAAATCCGTGGTTGATAAGAAACGAGGAATGTTTGAAATCGTCCCCGGGCACCGAGCGAAACAGCCCGACCCCGAACATCTTTCCCGAGAACCATCCCTGACCGTGGCTGCAAACGACGATTACATCCTGGAAATCCTCATCGAGAACGCGCTGGTCACCACGAGCCAGGTGGAGGAGGTCCGCCAGGGGCTGAAGCCGGGAAAGACGGTGATCCAGGCGATGATCGACCGGAATTTGATCACGCAGGAGGATGTGGCGCGGGCGGTGGCTTCGAACGCGGCGATGGATTTCGTGGTTCTCGACGGAATCACCGTTTCGCAGGACGTGCTCGAGTTGATCCCCGCCGATACCGCACGGCGTTACCGCGTGGTGCCGGTGGCGACGACCGAACTCGGCGGTGTGGTGGTCGCGGTGGATGACCCGCTGAATTTCGACACGCTCGATGCGATCCAGGCGGTGCTCCAGCGCGAGGTGGAGTTCCTTTGCACGACGCCGGATTCGATGAAGGCGGCGCTGATGAAATACTACGGCACCGCCGAGGATGCGGTGGCGACGATGGAAAACCTTGCGGGAGGAATCCAGATCGGCGGGCAGGAGGTGGACGTGGAAGGCGCGCAAGGGGAGGTGGGCGATGCGCCGATCATCAAGCTCGTGACGATGATGCTGGTGGAGGCGTACAACTCGCGGACTTCGGACATCCACGTGGAGCCGCTGGAAAAGCGGCTGCGGGTCCGCTTCCGGATCGATGGCGTGCTGCACGAGATGCAGAACCCGCCGAAAAAGCTGCAGGCGGCGATCGTGTCGCGCCTGAAGATCATGACGGGCACGATGTCCATCGCCGAGAAGCGCCTGCCGCAGGACGGACGCATCCAGGTAAAGATGGGCAAGAAAAGCCTGGACCTGCGCGTTTCGACGATCCCGACCGCGCACGGCGAGTCGGTGGTCATGCGTATTCTCGACAAGACGTCGCTTTCGCTCGGTCTGCCGCAGCTCGGATTTTTGAGCGACGACCAGGAGGTCTTTGAACGGCTGCTGCGCCTGCCGGATGGGATCCTGCTCGTCACCGGCCCGACCGGTTCCGGAAAGACGACGACGCTGTACGCGTGCCTCAACTACATCAACAAGCCGGACAAGAAGCTCATCACGGTCGAGGATCCCGTGGAGTATCAGATGAGCGGCATCAACCAGGTGCAGGTGAATGCGGAGGTCGGGATGACCTTCCCGGCAGCGCTCCGCGCGATGCTGCGCCAGGCGCCGAACATCATCATGATCGGTGAAATTCGCGATCCGGAAACCGCGAACATCGCGATCAACGCCGCGCTCACCGGCCATCTCGTCTTTTCCACGCTGCACACGAACGACGCGCCGAGCGCCATCGCGCGTCTTGTGGATATCGGCGTGCAGCCGTTCCTCGTGTCCTCCGCGGTGCGAGCGATGATTGCGCAGCGGCTGGTCCGCAAGATTTGCCCGAACTGCAAGCAGCCCACGGAGCTGACTGCGGTGGAGATCAGCGCGCTCGGGCATCGACGCATCGCAGCTCAGCGAGGCGAGCGTCGCGCATGGGACGGGTTGCGAAAAGTGCAAGGGGCTCGGTGCAAAGGGCCGGATGGGCATCTTCGAGATTTTCGAGGTGGACGACACGGTGCGCCACATGGTGAACACGCGGGCGACGACCGTGGACCTGCGCAAGCGGGCACGCGAAATGGGCATGCGCACGCTGCGCGAGGACGGCATCCGCAAAGTGCTCTCCGGGCATGACGACGGCGGAGGAAGTCATCAGCGCGACAATGTCGGACGACGAGTAAGGAGCGACCATGGGCATCTTCCGATTTGGCAAGACTGTGGCGGGGGAGGAACCTGCCGCCGAGGCCGCCGCCGCTCCGGAGCCGCCGGCTCCGGTCCTGTCTGCGGGAGGACGCGGAGCGTTTGCGCCGATCGAGGACATCATGCGCCTCACCGTGGAATCGGGAGCTTCGGATTTGCACCTGTCCGTCGGGACGCCGCCGGTGCTGCGCATTCACGGCCGGCTGGTCCGGCTGGAGACGCGCGCACTGTTTGCCGAGGACACGGACAACATCGCGACCGAGCTCGCGAACGGGGAGCAGATCCACAAGCTGCGGACCGAGGGCACCGTGGATTTTGCGATCACGAGCTCGGGGAGGAATCGCTTTCGCATCAGCCTCTACCGGCAGAAGCGCACCACCGCGATCGCGTTGCGCCTGCTGCCGCGCGAGATGCTTTCCTACACCGACATCGGGCTGCCTCCGATCGTGGCCGAGCTCATCCGGCTCCCGCGCGGGCTCGTGCTGGTGACCGGCCCCACCGGATCCGGCAAGACGACCACGCTTGCGGCGATGCTGAACGAGATCAACACGCACCTCGGGCATCACATCGTGACGATCGAAGACCCGATCGAATACATTCACGAGCATCAGGCGGGCATGGTGAACCAGCGGGAAGTCGGCACGGACGTGTCATCGTTTGCCGACGGGCTCCGCCGCGCGCTGCGGCAGGATCCGGACGTGATCCTGGTCGGCGAAATGCGCGACCTCGAGACGATGGAGACGGCGATCCGCGCCGCGGAGACGGGGCATCTCGTCTTTTCCACGCTCCACACGACCGGCGCGGGCCGGACGGTGGATCGCATCGTGGATTCATTTCCCGCGCACCAGCAGGAGCAGATCCGCGTGCAGCTCTCGACGAACCTGAAGGCGGTGATTTCCCAGCTCCTCGTCCCGCGGATCGATCGTCCGGGGCGCATCGCCGTTTTCGAAGTGATGGTGAACACGCCCTCCGTCGCCGCGCTCATCCGCGACAACAAGACCTTCCGCCTCGCGACCGAAATCCAGACCGGCGCGAAGTACGGCATGAACACCATCGAGCAATCCCTCGTGGACCTCTACCTTGGCGGCGTCATCGCGCGGGAGGAGGTCTTCGGAAAAGCCCAGGATCCCGAGCTTGTCGCCCAACTGCTCGCCGGGCGCGAACCCCGACGCTGACACGCTGATTTCGCACCAATGAACGCAAGACAAACACTCGCCATCTTCGTCGAACAGGGACTCGTGGACCAGGCCGTCGCAGGACGACATTTTGCAGGAGGTCGCCAGGACGGGGAAGACCCTGTGCGACGTGCTCGTGGAGTACCAGGCGGTGACCGAGGAGGGCTACTACCAGACGCTCGCGAATGCGATCGGTTCGGAGTTTGTGAACTTGAAGGATTTTTCGCCGCCGGCCGAGCTGCTGAAGCTGCTGCCTGCCGGGCTGGCGCAGCTTCACCGCGCATTCCCGCTCGGGTATGAGGACAACATGCTGCAGGTCGCGCTGGTCGATCCGCTGAATGCGCAGACTGTGGAGGATCTGCGGTTCGCGATCGGGAAGGACGTCCATCCCGTCGTCGCGGCCGTTTACCAGATCGAAGATCTGATCAAGAAGCACTACGGCTCGGATGCCGCGAGCCTCGACTCGATCCTGGCCGAGCTCGGCGGAGGCATTCAGTTTGGCGGCGAAGGCAAGGATCTCGACATCAAGGAAATCGAGAACTGAGGCGAATGCCGCGCCGATCATCCGCTACGTGGACCTCGTGCTGGCGCAGGCCATCCAGGACCGCGCGAGCGACATTCACTTCGAGCCGTTCGAGACGGAGTTCAAGATCCGCTACCGGGTGGACGGCGCGCTTTACGAAATGTCGCCGCCGCCGCGGCATCTCGCGAACCCGGTGATTTCGCGCGTGAAGGTGATGTCGAACCTGAACATCGCCGAGCGCCGCATCCCGCAGGACGGGCGCATCCAGACGCACATCGCGGGCCGCCAGGTGGACCTCCGCGTGAGCACGCTGCCCACGCAGTTTGGCGAATCGGTCGTGCTCCGCGTGCTCGATCGCAGCACGGTGAAGCTGGAGCTCGAGTCGCTCGGAATGCCGGACAACATCTACAAATACCTGCTGAACACGATCGAGCAGCCGAACGGCATCTTCATCGTCACCGGACCGACCGGCTCGGGCAAGACGACGACGCTCTATGCGTGCCTGAACAAGATCAACACGGTGGACTCGAAGGTGCTCACGGCGGAGGACCCGGTGGAGTACGAAATCGAGGGCATCATCCAGGTGCCGATCAACGAGGGCATCGGGCTGAATTTTGCGCGCGTGCTGCGCGCGTTCCTGCGTCAGGACCCCGACCGCATCATGGTCGGTGAAACGCGCGACGTGGAGACGGCGCAGATCGCGATCCAGGCCTCGCTCACCGGGCATCTCGTCTTCACCACGCTGCACACGAACGACGCGCCCGGTGCGGTGACCCGTCTCATCGACATGGGCGTGGAGCCGTTCCTCATCTCGGCGTCGCTCGAGGCGGTGCTCGGCCAGCGCCTCATCCGCCGCATTTGCCCGACGTGCCGGAAGCCGTACGAGCCGAGCGAGAGCGTGCTCGCCCAGCTCGGCCTCACGCCGCAGGAAATCGGCGACAAGAGCTTTTACTACGGCGGCGGTTGCGACGTCTGCAACAACACCGGCTACCGCGGCCGAAAGGGCATCTACGAGCTGCTCGACATCACCGATCCGCTGCGCCAGCTCATCAACGAGCGCGCCCCGTCCGTGGTGATGAAGCAGAAGGCCATCGAACTCGGCATGGACACGCTGCGGCAGGACGGCCTGCGTTCGATTTACCTCGGCGAGACCACCATCGAAGAGGTGCTCAAGTACACGTAACGGGTTATTCAGGTGCGGCCGGGATTCGGATGGACAAGATTTCCCGTCGCGACCAACATCCACGCACAGAGCCCCCAAGCCCCATCATATGCCGAGATTTGAATATACCGCCCTCGACGCCCGGGGCGCCGAGTCCCAGGGAGTCGTCGAAGCCTCCTCGCAAAACGATGTGGTCGCGCAATTGAGGCAGCAGGGATTTTTCCCCACGAGCGTAGCGCCCGAGGGACAGGCGAAGAAGCCCGCGAAAGCCGGCAAGGCCGCCGCAAAGACCGCAGTGGTGGCAAGGTCGTCGGAGAAAAAGGGCTTCACACTTTTCAAGCGGAAGACCATCCCGACCAAGACGCTGATGATCTTCACGCGCCAGCTGGCGACGCTCATCGATGCGGGCTTGCCGCTGCTCAAGGGCCTGAACGTGCTCGCCAAGCAGGAAAAGGATCCCGTCCTGCGCGAATCGATCGTCGCAATCGCGGAGTCCGTGCAGGGAGGCAGCACTTTCTCCGAGGCCATGGGGCAGCATCCGCGGATTTTTCAGCGGCTCTACGTGAGCATGGTGAAGGCGGGCGAAATCGGCGGCGTGCTTGAGCTCGTGCTGACCCGTCTGGCGGAATTCCAGGAAAAGGCGCAGAAGCTGAAGAACAAGATCAAGTCGGCGATGACCTACCCGGTCGTGGTGCTGGTGATCGCGCTCCTCATCCTCGTGTTCCTCCTCACGACGATCGTTCCGAAGTTTGCGCAGATCTTCAAGGACATGCTCGGCGAGAGCGAGAAGCTGCCGGCGCTGACCCTGTGGGTCATGGCCACCAGCGATTTTGTGAAGGGCATGTTCGTTCCGCCAAACCTCTGGTTCACGCTGATCGCGATCGGGGCGATCGGCGGCGGCTGGTGGTCGCTGAACAACACGGAGAAGGGGCGCGAGTTCCTCGACAGGATGAAGCTGCGCCTGCCCATCTTTGGCGACATTTCGCGCAAGGGCGCGATCGCGCGCTTCACCCGCACCCTGGGCACGCTCGTGACCAGCGGCGTGCCGATTCTCCAGGCGCTCAACATCACGAAGGAAACCGCGGGCAACGTCGTCCTCGCGGACGCGATCACCAAGGTCCACGACGCCGTGAAGGAAGGCGAAAGCATCGTGTCGCCCCTCGAGGCGAGCGGCGTTTTCCCGCCGATGGTGATCAGCATGGTGGACGTCGGCGAGGAGACCGGCCAGCTCCCCGAGATGCTGCTGAAGGTGGCCGAGGTCTATGACGACGAAGTGGACAACGCCGTCGAGAGCCTCACCTCGCTCCTCGAGCCGATCATGATCGTGTTCCTCGCGTTCATCGTCGGCACCATCGTCATCGCGCTCTTCCTCCCGCTGATCAAAATCATCGAGAAGATGCAGACGCAACACGAACTGAGAATCCGATGGCCCCGCCGGGGGAAGCGGATATTTTCCGACCATGAGAAAGACCCCCACATCCGCGTTCACGCTGCTCGAAATGCTGACGGTGCTCGCGATCATCGTCGTCCTCGCCGGCCTGGTGCTGTCGGTCGGCGGCTACGTGCAAAAGAAGAGCGCGCTTTCGCGGGCGGCAGGGGAAATCGCGATGCTCAGCTCCGCGTGCGAGAGCTACAAGTCCGACAACGGCAACTACCCGCGGGACGTTCCCACCAACGGCACCAGTGTGACGGACGTGATTTCGCCCAAGACCGATTTCATACCGACGACCACGAAATACTCGGACTCCTCGCTCTTCCTCTACAAGGAGCTCACCGGTGACAAAAAGGGCAACGGCACCAAGCCGGACGGCATTCCTGACGACGGGGAGCCGCGCTACATGAAGGAGTTCGAACCGCGCATCCTGAACGCGACCAAGAACTCCACGACCAAGGCGATCACCGGAGTCAATTACCTCCAGGACCCGTTTGGATTTCCCTACGCCTACTCGACAGCGGCCGCGAAGAATGAGCAGGACTACCAGAAGCAGCTGCTGCTAAACCCCAATAACAGGAGTTCGATCGTCCGCCCGAGTGGCAATGCGCTTCAAGGCTTCAACCCGGGGAGCTTCGATCTTTGGTCCACTGGCGGCAAGACCTCCAGGAAATCCAGTGAGACCGACGACGTGGTGTGGGCAAACTGGGTGAAGAACTGGTAGCGGATGCCGGCCACTTCTCGGCACCGCTTGGCCCGCCTCACGCACCGCCTTCGCTCAGCCTTTTCTTCGGTGCGTCATGAAGGAGCGCGTGCGCCTCGGTGAGAACCTGCGGAATGCGGTCGGCAAACGGGCTCCTTGAACACGCGGCGCGCACTGCCGCCGCGTCGAAGGCCGCCGCGTTGGCGCCGGGGAACCAGTGCCCGGCGTTGCCCATCAGGTTGTATCGCATCTTGCCCCAATCCGTGAGGTCGAGCCCGCGGGCGTAAGTGTAGAGCCGGAGGATCTCCTGCACGTTCACCTCGCCGGGCACGTCCGTGTAATTCGGCAGCCCCTCGCCCCACCGCGCGCACCATTCCGCGCCGAGTTCACCCTGCATCGCTTCGCGCAGGCGCGCCTCGATGGGTGCCGTGATCTCCCGCGCCTCGTCGTAATGCGCGAGCGACGGCGATGTGCTCGTCGAAATCGGACGGCTTTGCCGCGCCGACGCTCAGCGTGTGGACCTCCGGGCGCGCGAGGCACCACAGGTCGTTGAACTGGATCGGCGACAGCGGCGCGCAGAGCTCCGTGAGCTTCTGCGGCGGCGTGTAGAGCTTCCCGCCCTTGTCCGTGGGGCTGATGATGAACACGCCCATGTCGCGCGCCGTCGCCGCCTGCACCGCGGCCCAGTTCATCTCGTTCACAAAGTACCAGTGGACATTGATGTAATCGAACCCGTCGCTCTCGATGGCCTTCACGATCAGGTCCGTCGTCGCGTGCGTGCTGAAGCCGATGAACCGGCAGCGACCCTCGCGCTGGAGCTTGCGCGCCTCGTCCAGGCAGCCGCCCTTGCGCAGCGACCAGTCGAGAAGCTCCGCGTTGTTGATCCCGTGGAGCGAGAGAAGGTCCACGTGGTCGAGCTTCAGGTACGCCATCGATTTGTCGAACGTCTCGCGAAACTCCCGCGCCGTGGCGAACGGCGCGATCTTCGTCTGCACGATCATCTTTTCCCTCGGCAGTCGCGGCAGGATCCAGCCGAGCTGCATCTCGCTGCTGCCATAGCCGCGCGCCGTCTCGATGTGGTTGATGCCCAGTTCCAGCGAACGCAGGATCGTCGCCTCCAGATTCCGCTGCCCCGCCTCCTCGACCGCCTCCGGCTTCACATCATCCCAGCTCTGCTGGTATCGCATCCCCCCGCAGGAGAAGACCGGCATTTGCAAATTCGTGCGACCGAAGCGGCGGTAATACATGCACGCCTTTATGCGGTGACGCGGCACTTCGCCGCAATGCTGCTTTCCTGCGACGTGCCGTCTGCTCAGCCCTGCCAGAGCGCCTTCCAGGCGAAGTAGGCCACCACGACGAAGATGACGAGAAGGAGAAGCGTGAAGAGCGGGGCCTTGCTGCGTTCCTTGCGGAGTTTCGGCGGTGGCTTTGCATTGCGGCCGTGGTCGAAGTTGAGGCGGAAATCCGTCGGGCCTTCCAGTCTTGCCGGGTGGTTGAACCGGTCGATGATTTCGCGCTGCTGCTTCTTCTGCACCTCGTCCTTGAGCGCGGGGACCTTCTTCAGGAAATCGCGCGTCTGGTTCAGGCGCGCCTTCAAGTGCTCTTCCTGCTGCGCGAGCTGCTGCTGTTTGGAGTGAATCGGAGACTCACCTTTGGAGTTGCGATCGGGTTTCCGGGCCATGGCTACTTTGCCGGCAGGCGGCTGGCGATGACGACGAGGGCGATGAGCCCGAGAACGATGAGCGGCAGCGAAAATGCGAACCCGATTTTCAGCCAGCCGATGAAATCCTTGCCGTCGCCGCCGGTCGGGTCTCCGGCGTATCCCTGATCGGTGGCGGGGTCGCCCACGGTCTGGTCGGGGATGATGCAAATCTTGGGAAAGGAACGGTTGTATTCCCCGCGCGCGTCGTCCACGGCGGCCATGGCTCGCGTCAGCTCCTTGTTGATGTCGGCACCCTCCCACGACTTGGGATTGATGGACTCGATCATCTCAAGGTGCTGGGCAAACGAGGCGCTGATGTTCTGAAGCAGTTCGAGGCGCTTGCTGGCATCCATCGTCTCGCGCTCGACCACGACGAGGGCGCGGGTGAGCTTGTCCACGGCGTCGTTGCGCCCGGAGGTGAAGGCTTCCTGGCGGCGGCTGAGGTCCTCAAGCTCGCGCTTCTGCTTCTCGATCGTCTCGAGTTGCCGCTTCAGCGATTGCTCCTGCTGCTCCGCTTGCTGGACCTTTTCGTCGAGGTGTTCCGTAGAGAGTGGGTCGCCTTCTGGCAGGTCGAGGAATTGGTCGCGCGGTGGGTTGGGCATGTCGCTGGGCAGCGATGCGCACCATGCCGGGCCTCCGCTAGATTTCCAGACTTTTCACGCGCCGAAGTGCAAGTGACATCGGAATGACCGCAACCGCCAGGCAGATCGCGGCCGCGATCGAGGGCGCGAGCCAGCGGGGAATCGGCAGCGGATGTCCGGTGGTCGCGAACATGTCCGGCACCGCGAGGATGGCGACGACCGCCGTGTTGAACACGAAGCTGATGACAAGGCACAGCGTGCCGCCGAAGCTTGAGACGATCTTCGATGGATTCTCCTCCTTGAACGCGGGAAAGAGCGCGCCGAGCCCGGCCGCGAGGCCGGAGAGCGCGGCGCTCATGAGCAGGATGGCCGAGCCGAAGTACAGCCCGCGCGACCAGCCGAGGCGAAGAATGACGGACGACGCACTCATGAGCAGCACCGTGATGAGGGCCGACGCGATGAAGCTCGACCAGAATTTCTGCAGCACCACGCCACGCAGGCCGACGGGAGAGAGCCCGAGGATCCACACGCGGCGCCCCTCGAGGCTGAACATCGGAAACACGAAGCGAGTCGTGAGCGTGCTCAGCGTGAGCGCGCTGGCGGCGAGGTTCAGGTAGCTGATGAGCGTCTCCCAGTAGCCTTGCTGGAACTCGATGGACACGTTCCGCAGATTCGCCACGTAGATGCAGAGCAGGCCGAAGAAAATCATGAACTGCGTCCACTGCACCGGGTCGCGCCAGAAGACTCGGATGTCCTTGAAGACGAGAGCGACCATGCGCGGCGAGAGCGGGCGCAGTTTTGCCTGGAGCCAGGCGAGCGGCGTGATGCGCCGGTTGCGCTGCCGCTTGGCCGCGCTGTCGCGCTGCTGGCGTTCCGCCTGCGAGCCGAGCGCCGCGGACCAGCTCCCGTAGTAGGCGCGGCCCGCCAGTTCAAACGCAAGCACCAGCCCGAACAGCGCGTAGCTCAGCAGCAGCAGGAAGAAGAACAGCCCGCTCCTTCCCATGCCTTCGATGCTCCAGCTCCGGATCGCCATCGCGAGCCACGAGCTCGGCAGGAACGGATTCGTCGCCGCCCGCGAGCCCTGCATGAGCTTTGGAAATATCAGCACCTCGCCGGCGTTCGCGGCTTCGGTTTCCGTGACCGGCTTTGATCCGAGGAAAATGTACGCCAGGAGAATCGCAGCAGCGCCGAGGAACACGGGCTTGGCCCACCGGGTGGAGAGCATCCGTACGAGGAGCAGGATCAGCCACGAACCTGCGACGGCGGGGATGATCACAAACGGCAGGTAGCCGAGCGCGACTTGGAAATAGAATTTCCACGGCACGTCGTGCACCACGCCGTACGCCGCGAGCATCGGCGCGCTGAGAAAGACGAGCGCCCACGACGAAATGCCGAGGGCCTCGATGAATTTCCAGCGGTACACGTCGCGGTGGCGGATGGGCAGCGAGAGAAACCATTGCGCCTCGCGATTCCGGAATAGCGTCGAGTAGCCGATGATGAGGTTCGACACCACGAGCATGAGGAAAAAGAACCCGAAGATGAGATACAGGATGCGCTCCGCGAGCAGGCTGCCGACCAGCGGGAAGCGGTAGAGATACGCGAGCCCGGAGCGGAAAAGCACGAACCCGAACACGAGGTAGCACAGCACGAATCCCGCGAGGATGAAGACGAGCAGCGGCGATTCGCGGCGGGACTTTGCAAAGTGCGCGGCGAGGCTGCGCCAGCGCAGCCAGACAAACAGCCGGAGCAGCCGCCCGGAGGAAGGGTGGGGCGATGCGGTGGCTGACATGGCGGTAACGTGCATGGCGGGACGGGCCTGTCAGCAGCAATTCCCGCGCACGGACTGCAGTTCGATTCCGCGTCTGCGCCGGTGAAGTGCCGTTTGCCGTGCGCGGCGGGATCGGCCACAGTGCGCGCCCATGCCGGACATCGTCCTTGCCACGCTCAACGCAAAATACATCCACGCCTCGTTCGGGCTGCGCTACCTCATGGCGAATCTCGGCGGTCTGCGGGAGCGCGCGTGCATCGCGGAGTCTCACATCAACCAGACGCCGCTCGAAATCACCGAGGCGATCCTTTTGCACGATCCGCGCATCGTCGGCTTCGGCGTGTATATCTGGAATGTCGATCAGACCACCGAGGTCGTGGCGCTGCTGAAGCGCATCCGTCCCGAACTGATCATCATCGTCGGTGGCCCGGAGGTTTCCTACGAGACGGACGGGCAGGAAATCGTCGCGCTCGCCGACCACGTAATCACCGGTGAGGCGGATGTGAAATTTGCGGAAGTCTGCTGCGAATTGCTCGAACGCGGAACGCGGAGCGCGGAACGCGGAAACGACGGGGCCGCCGATCCATCCGACTTCCACGATCGACTTTCCGCACCGCACCAGCGGGACGACGCAGGCACTCTTTCCGCGTTCCGCATTCCGCGTTCCGCGCTTCCCAAAGTCATCCCCGCCGAACTCCCGTCGATCGACCGTCTCGCTTCGCCATACGATTTTTACACCGACGAAGACCTCGCCCACCGCGTCGTCTACGTCGAGGCGTCCCGCGGCTGCCCGTTCACCTGCGAGTTCTGCCTCTCGTCGCTCGATGTCCCCGTGCGCGCGTTTCCGCTCGATGCCTTCCTCGCCGCCATGCAGCGGCTGCTCGACCGCGGCGCGACGCAGTTCAAGTTCGTGGACCGCACCTTCAATCTCCATCTCCCGACGAGCATGGGCATCCTCCAGTTCTTCCTCGACCGCTGGCGCGACGGGCTCTTCCTGCACTTCGAGATGATCCCCGACCGGCTGCCGGAACAGCTCCGCGCGCTCATCCGCGAAATTCCCGCCGGGCGCGGTGCAGTTCGAGGTCGGCATCCAGACGTTCGACGACGCCACCTCGAAGAACATCAGCCGCCGCCAGAACCTCGAACGCCTCGCCGACAACCTCCGCTTTCTCCGCGAGGAGACGGGCGTGCATGTCCACGCGGACCTCATCGTCGGCCTGCCCGGCGAGGGGATGGAAAGCTTTGGCCGCGGCTTCGACCGGCTCGTCGCGCTCGGCCCGCAGGAGATCCAGGTCGGCATCCTGAAGCGCCTGCGCGGCACGCCCATCGTCCGGCACGACGTCGAATTCGCCATGAGCTACGCGCCGCATCCGCCCTACGAAATCCTCGCCACACGCGACATCACCTTCCCCGACATGCAGCGCATGCGCCGCTTCGCCCGCTACTGGGACATCGTGGCGAACAGCGGCCAGTTCGCCACCACGCTGCCGATGCTGTGGGAACGCGGAGCGCGAAACGCGGAACGCGGAAAGGACGAAACGATCGCAAAGTGTGAAGCGGAGCGTTCAGAATGCGGAGCTGGCGAGGCGGCGGAACTTTCCGCGTGCCCCGTTTCGCGCTCCGCGTTTGCTTCCTTCCTCCGCTTCAGCGACTGGCTCCACGCCACGCTGCGCCGCACGCACCAGATCGCCCTCCAGTCCGTCGCGCAGGGCCTCTTCGACTTCCTCACGGTGGAAAATGGCGCGGATAGCGCGACCGTCGCCGACGCGCTGCAAGCCGACTGGCGCCGCACCGCCGGCCGCGAATCCCTCAGCCTCCGCGGAGTTCCCTCCGCCCCCGCGCCCCTGAAGCCCGCCGCCATCCGCTCCGCCCGTCGGCAAGCGCGGCATACACACGCCTTTTGAAGGTTTTTCAAACAATGCCCGATCCGTGCATTCGTCTCGGAATGAAAAGGGGATTCTTTCCGCGTTTTTCCGCAACGTCCCATTGCCGACTCCCGGCACGCCTGCTACACCGCGCGGACTTTTCCCGGGCTCAGCCCGTTCCATTTCATGCCGCGCGACAATTCCATCCACAAAATCCTCCTCATCGGCTCCGGCCCCATCGTCATCGGGCAGGGGTGCGAATTCGACTACTCAGGCGTCCAGGCCTGCAAGGCGCTGAAGGAGGAGGGCTACACGGTCATCCTGGTGAACTCGAATCCGGCGACGATCATGACGGACCCGGAGTTCGCGCACCGCACCTACATCGAGCCGATCACGCCGGAGGTGGTGGAGAAAATCATCATCGCGGAGAGGCCGGACGCGCTGCTGCCGACGCTCGGCGGGCAGACGGCGCTGAACTGCGCGATGAAGCTGCACGAAATGGGCGTGCTGGAAAAATACGGCGTGCGGATGATCGGCGCGAAGCCGGAGGCGATCCACAAGGGCGAGGATCGGCTCGCTTTCAAGAACGCGATGCTGAAGATCGGCCTCGACATGCCGAAGTCCGGCGTGGCGCACACGATGGAAGAGGGCGCGTGTGGTGGCGGCGGAGATCGGCACGATGCCGCTCATCATCCGGCCGGCGTTCACGCTCGGCGGCAGCGGCGGCGGCATCGCGTACAATCGCGAGGAATTTGAAACCATCGTCGCGCGCGGGCTCGACATGTCGCCGGTGAGCGAGGTGCTCATCGAGGAGTCGCTGCTCGGGTGGAAGGAATTCGAGATGGAGGTGATGCGCGACCACGCGGACAACTGCGTGATCATCTGCTCGATCGAAAACGTGGACCCGATGGGCGTCCACACGGGCGACTCGATCACGGTCGCGCCGATCCAGACGCTCACCGACCGCGAGTTCCAGGTGATGCGCGATGCGTCGTTCGCGATCATCCGCGAGATCGGCGTGGAGACGGGCGGGTAGCAACATCCAGTTCGCCGTCCACCCGGACACGGGGCGGATGATCGTCATCGAGATGAACCCGCGCGTGTCGCGCAGCTCGGCGCTGGCGTCGCAAGGCGACGGGCTTCCCCATTGCCAAAATCGCCGCGAAGCTGGCCGTGGGCTACACGCTCGACGAGGTGCGCAACGACATCACGCGCGAGACGCCCGCGAGCTTCGAGCCGACGATTGATTACGTCGTGGTGAAATGCCCGCGCTTCACGTTCGAGAAATTCCCGCAGGCCGACGCGATGCTGACGACGCAGATGAAGAGCGTGGGCGAGGCGATGGCGATCGGCCGGACGTTCAAGGAGGCGCTGCAAAAGGCGCTGCGCTCGCTGGAGATCAAACGGTTTGGGCTCATCGGCGATGGCAAGGATGCGGTGGTGGATGACGAGACGCTGCGCACGAGGCTGATCGTGCCGAGTGCCGAGCGGATCTTCTTCCTCGGCCTCGCGTTCCAGCGCGGCTGGACGGTGGATGAGATTTTCGAGCTGACGAAGATTGACCGGTGGTTCTTGGAGAACATCCGCGAGATTGTTGCGCTGCACGCTTCGATGTCGAAAGACGAACTCGAAGCGCTTTGCTGCGGAATTGAATCCAAATGCGCAGCGCCGAAAGGCGAAGACATCCCGCTCTTGTTGCGGCCAAATTCGCGAAGGGTGCAAAGGACTCCGATGGATTCGCGACGTATCGAAGCGTCGCTCGTTCGTGCCAAGAAGCTCGGCTTTTCCGACCGACAGCTCAGCCAGGCGAGTGGTTTAAACTTCAACGAGGTGCGCGACGCGCTCGAAGGCTTCGGCATTCATCCCCACCTACCGCCTCGTGGACACCTGCGCGGCGGAGTTCGAGGCCTACACGCCGTATTACTACTCGACCTACGGCGACGAAAACGAGCGGCGCGAGAGCGGGAAGAAGAAAGTCATCATCCTCGGCGGCGGGCCGAACCGCATCGGGCAGGGCATCGAGTTTGACTACTGCTGCGTCCACGCGTCGTTCGCGCTGCGCGAGATGGGCTTCGAGACCATCATGGTGAACTCGAACCCCGAGACCGTCTCGACCGACTACGACACGAGCGACAAGCTCTACTTCGAGCCGCTCACGCTCGAGGACGTGCTGAACATCTGCGAGCAGGAGAGCGAGAATCTCCTCGGCGTCATCGTGCAGTTCGGCGGGCAGACGCCGCTGAACCTCGCCAACGGCCTCGCCGAAGCCGGCGTGCCCATCATCGGCACCTCGCCGCGCAGCATCGAGATCGCCGAGGACCGCAAACTTTTCGGCGCGATGCTCGACAGGCTCGGCATCCGCCAGACCAGCGGCGGCACCGCCGTGACCGAGGACGAAGCCGTGGCCGTGGCGAACCGCGTGACGTATCCCGTGCTCGTGCGCCCGAGCTTCGTGCTCGGCGGACGCGGCATGATGCTCGTCCACAACGAAACCGACCTGCGCAAATACGTGCGCGACGCGATTGACGGCGCGACTGGCGGCGCGACGCACCCGATTCTCGTGGACCATTTCCTCGAAGACGCGACGGAGGTGGACGTGGACTGCATCAGCGACGGCGAGACGGCCGTCATCGGCGCGATCATGGAGCACATCGAGCAGGCCGGCATCCACAGCGGCGACAGCGCCTGCGTCATCCCGCCATTTTCGCTCAGCGAGAAAGTGAAGGCGGAAATCGCCAGCGCGACCAAGGCGATGGCCCGCGAACTCAACGTCATCGGCCTGATGAACGTGCAGTTCGCCGTGCAGAACGAGACGGTCTATGTGCTCGAAGTGAACCCGCGCGCGTCGCCGCACCGCGCCGTTCGTGAGCAAGGCCATCGGCGTCCCGCTGCCGAAGCTCGCCGCGAAAATCATGGCTGGCGCGAAGCTCGAAGGACCTTGGCTTCACGAAGGAAGTCGTGCCCGCGCACTACTGCGTGAAGGAGGCCGTGTTCCCGTTCACGAAATTCCCCGGCACCGACATCGTGCTCGGCCCCGAGATGAAGAGCACCGGCGAGGTCATGGGCATCGATGCCAACCTCGGCATCGCCTACGCGAAAGCGCAGATGGCCGCGCAGCCCGCGCTGCCGCTGAAGGGAAACATTTTCATCAGCGTCGCTGATGCGGAAAAGACCCGCGTCGCGAGATCTGGCGAAAGGCTACGCCGAACTCGGCTTCACGCTCTACGCCACGAGCGGCACCGCTGCCGTGCTCGAAAAGGCGGATGTGCCGGTGACGAAAATTTTCAAACTCAGCGAAGGCCGCCCCAACGCGCTCGACATGCTGAAGAACGGCGAACTCGCGCTTGTCATCAACACGCCAAGCGGCAAGTCCGCGCGCGAGGACGAGGTGAAAATCCGCAGCACCGCGAGCAGCAGCCGAGTCCCCGTGATGACCACCCTCCGCGCCGCACGCGCTTCGCTGGAAGGCATCCGCTCGATGAAGGCGAGCGGCTACAGCGTGAAGCCGTTGCAGGAGTGGCATCGCCTGTGAGGTAGGGCGGCCTCGCCGAGGCCGCCCACATTCAAGGGACGATCGGGACGCTTTCGGCGAAAGCGCCCTGCCTGTCACTGCGCTGCCACGATCGTGACGGACGTTCTCGCCACGCGCCCGGAATCGTCCACGGCCTGAATCTGCCAGCGACCTGGCGCAGCCTTCCACATGAGCGGGTGCGATGGCGCGCTCGCGCCGAGATAGTGCGCCCCGGCGAACCAGTGAATCTCACGCGCCTCCGCCGCGGCATCGGCTTCGAGCGGGATGGAATCCTTTGCAGCGTCGCCTGCGCGGAGCACGTAGGTCAGCGCGTTCTGCGGTGACACAATGCGCGGTGCGGTGCCGGACTCGCGCGCAGCCACATCGGGGGCGAGCGGCGGCGGTTCCTTGCGGGGCAGACCCGCGCGGCGGAACTGTTCCAGCCTCTGCGCGGGCCAGAACTCCGCGACCTCGCGGCGCAGGCCCGGTCGGCCGTCCGTGAGAGCCACGCGGCGTCCGCTTTCATCGAGAAGGATCTCGCGATGCACGGAGCAGGCATCGATCGGCGACACTCCGGCGATGAAATCGCCGTGCGTGCGGTGCGGGCAATGAGGCCCGGCGAGCGAGCCGGAGTCGCCGCAGAGCGGCACGTTCGCAATCTCGGCGGGACGCGGTTGCAATTTCCCGCGCAACCCGAGCCGCGTGACGGTCTGGAAGAGCAGGGGAGCCGCCGTGTCGCGTGCGAAGAGTCCCGGCATCGGCCTGCCGTCGAAGTTCCCGATCCACACGCACAGCACCCAGTCGCCCGCGATGCCGCACGCCCATGCGTCGCGAAAGCCGTGCGATGTGCCGGTCTTCCAGGACAGACCGCCCGGCGCGCCCGGTTCGTTCCCGTGCAGCGCATCAAGCGTGAGCCAGCACGCGGAACGGGACAGCGCGGAACCGGGGCCGCCGCACGCGAGGCCGGCGTAAAGCATGGCCAGTTCCTCCAGCGAAACCTCCGCACCGCCGAGCGCGAGCGAGAGTCCGTATTCACCGGGCGCTTTCGCGAGCTTCACGCCGGCGTTCCGCAGGAACGAGTCCAGCCCGCCGCCATGCAGACGCGCGAGCAACTCGACCGCGGGCACATTTCGGCTGCGTCGCAGCGCCTCCGCCGCGGGGATCGGGCCGAGGAATCCGCGATCCGAGTTTTCGGGATTGTAGCCCGCGAAGCGCCGCGGCGCGTCGTCGAGCAGCGTGCGCGGCTGGATGAGGCCCGCGTCGAATCGCGAGCGCGTAGATGAACGGCTTCAGTGCGGAGCCGGGCGAGCGCCGGGCCGTCACGCCATCCACCTGGCCTTGGATGCCGTCGTTGAAAAATCCCGCGGAGCCGACGTAGCCGCGCACCTCGCGCGTCGGCGCATGAACAAGAATGGCCGCGGCATTACGCAGTCCCTTGCTTCGCTCCCGGGAGAGAAAGTCCGCGATGCTGCGTTCCATCGTCTCCTGCTGTGTGAGGTCGAGGCGGGTCGGCGCGATCGCGGCTTCCGGATGCTCGTTCAGAATCCGCCGCGCGTAGTGCGGCGCAAGACGCGGCACCGGCGCGGGGCGCAGTGAAAACTCGGCAGTCCAGTTCGCTCGCCGGTTCACCGCGCGCCGCGCGCAGTCGGGCCATCAGCCGCCCTTGCGCCGTTGCGAGCGCGGGATTTCTGCCAGCGCGCGGACGACGCGCCGTGGGGCTTTGCGGCAGCACGCTGAGAGCCGCCGCTTCGCGCAGCGAAAGGTCGCGCGCCGGCTTCCCGCACCACAGCAGGCTCGCGGCGGGGACGCCTTCGACATTTCCGCCATACGGCGCGAAGGTGAAATACGCCTCGGCCAGTTCCGTCTTGCCGTAGTGCCGCTCAAGCTGCACCGCGCGGAAAACCTGCGTGAGCTTTCCCCACACCGAGCGTGTGTCGAGATGCCAGCGCAGCCGCGCGTATTGCATGGTGAGCGTCGAACCGCCGCCGAGCCGTTGCCGCGACACCACGCCCCACAGCCGAGCGGACGAGCGAGCGCAGATCCGCGCCGTGGTGGGAAAAGAACCGCCGGTCCTCCATCTCGAGCGTCGCCGCGAGCATCTCCGGGGAAAGTTCGGACGAGCTTCGCGGGCAGCCGATATTTCCCGTCGCTGCGTGAGCGTGACGAAGAGCACGCGCCCGTCGCGATCCAGCACCACGCGCGAGAACTCCGCGCCCTGCGGCAGCAGCTCCGGCTTCGGCAGCAGCAGCCACGCGATCCACAGGGCGACGGCGAGGAAGCCAGAGCCCCACGCGCATCGTTTGAGCCAGCGGCGCATCATTTTCATTCGCGCGGCAACACGGTGAATTTCCCGGCGACGCCGCGCGAATTCACCGCGCGGTCATACATGCTCTCGGCGTACGCGGGCGGGATGATGAATGCGCCGGCGCACGTCGGGCGCACGGAATACTCGAACGTCTTCGTCTCCCCGTGCGCGAGGTCGCAGAAGATCAACGCGCGGTCTTCGCGCACGTCCACGTATTCCGCGCCGGGCAGAGTGCCGAGGCCGGGCTTCAGCGCGTGCTCCTCGCCTTGCGGGGCGAAATCGAATGCGCCGGGCAGCAGTTCGCTCAGCGCGATGTGCGGCTGTGCGGTCGTGCTGACGTTTCGGACGCGCAGGCGCACGATCAGCGTCTCGCCGATCTTCGCCATCGTGGCGACGTCGCCCTGTTCATCGAGGATTTCGCGGAAGACCTCGATGCCGTGTGCGTCCGCGGCCGCGGGCAGCGTGCGGTCGAAGCCCGTCTCGATGGCCTGATACCAGGCACCGATCTTTGCCGCGCCGTCCGGACGCGTGAGGAGGAAGCGCGCGACTGCCGCCTCCGCTGGTGAGCTTTCGCGGTCGCGATTCCCGCGCGCGGTTCGACGAGCGTCTTGTCGCACCGGTGCCGGTGACCTCCGCGATGCCTGCCTTCACGCCGCTGTCCTTCGCGAGGGCGGCGTAGGATTTCAGCGCGAGCACGCTCCATGCGGCGGAGAGCGTGTGGAAGTCGCCCGTTCTCGATTGGCTCCGTGATGGGCCGCAGATCATCGTAGCCGAAGACGCCCGCGATTTCCGGGAAGTGACGGCACAGCACGGTGAACGTCATTGCCTCGCGCGTGAGGTCCGACTCGTAGTACTAGCTCCGGTCCCAATTCCGCGGTGCGCCTGCGCGCGCCTTGCGGTGGATGGCGATCAGCTTCTTCGCCTCGTCGTCCTTTTTCAGCATCCGCCACGTCGCGGCGAGCCATGCGGCGGCCGGGTCGCGCTGCCACAGTTCGGCGGGCACTTTCTTTTCGAGAAAGTCGCGCATCTTCAGCGCGTAGTTCGTCGTCACCTCCTCGTTGCGCGTGAGCAGGTAGATCGCGGCGGCCTGGATGTTCGCTTCGCCGCGCGTCCGCTCGTAGTGCATCACTCCGCGATCGTCGCGCCACGGGTCGGAGAGCTTCGCGTCCGCCATCAGCCGCACGCGGCGCAGCGCGGCGTCGAGCATCGGCCCAGGCACGGTGAAGCCGCTGGCCTTCGCTTCCGTGAGGAAGAAGGTCACATACACGCTCAGGTAGTCGAAGCCGTCCTGCGCTGTTCGACGATGACCAGTAGCCGAAGCCGCCGTCGCCGTGCTGCCTCCGGGCGAGCAGGGAGATCGTCTCGCGCACCGTCTTTCTCCGCCTCCGACTTGTCCATGCCAAAGTCCGCATCGTCGCGCAGCACGAGCCACGGGAATGCGCGGCTGGTGATCTGCTCGCTGCAGCCGTGCGGATACTCGCGGAGATAGGCGGCGAGCCCGCGTGCGAGGCCGAGCGGCGTCGTGGAGACGACTGCTTCCCGCTTTGCAAATTCGGCGAAGAACTGGCGCTGCATCGGGACATCGTGCGTGTCCTTGCGGAACCATCCGCTCTGCACGATGGCCGCGCGCGGCACGCCGGGGCGCACGCTCATGGTCGCGCGCTGCTCGGTGCGTTCCTTGCCGGCGCTCGCGGAGAATTTCAGCTCCGCATTTCCAAGCGCGTCCTTCACGCGGACGCGGAAGCGCACGGTCACTTCTTTGCCGACGGCGATCGTGATCGGCGATTGCGGCGACTCGATGATTTCAAGTCCGCCGATTGGCTCCGCTGCGATGGCGACATGATCCGTGATGGCGTCGCCTTCGAGCTGGTTCGCGACGGTGAGCGACGCGTTGAACTCGTCGCCCGGCGCCACGAAGAACGGCGCGTTCGGCGTGAGGACGAACGGGCCTTTCACGACGGTGTGCTTTTCCGCGATGCCGACGGCATCCGGTGCGACGGCGGCGGCCATGATGTTGAGCCGGCCGGCGAAGTAATCCGGCACGTCGTAGAAGACTTCGCGGCGCTCCGGGCCGCTCTCGATGATGCCGCTCCAGTACACGACCGGCGCGACGCGGCGGCGCTTGAACGGATTCAGGCCGAGTTTCAGTTCCGGCGGTTCGTCGCCGTCGCCGCCAAATGCCTTCGCGCTTTTCAGCAGCGAATACTCCGGCAGCAGCAAATCGAGGAGCTGCCAGGTGCCGACTTCGAGCGATGGCTTGCGGATGAGCTGCGAGAGCGGCTGCGGCGCGCGGTAGCTCGTCACGCGGTGGATGCCTTCGTCCACCGCCCACACGACGATGCGCGACGGGCGCGGCGTGGTGAATCCGATGCGCACGCGCTCGCCGGGCTTTGCGCGCTCGGGCGCGTCGAGCTTCACCGTGAGCTGGCGGCGTTCCAGCGTCACCTTGAACGGCGCGACGCCGGTGCTGAGCGGGCTGGTGAAAATCTCGGGCGAGTCGAGCGCGCGCACAAATGCCACGCTCACATACGCGCCGCCCTCGATGCCTTCGGGCACGGTGATGTGCTGCACGCTGGATGCGGTGTCGGCCTTGAACCACTGCGCGGAGAGCACGCGCTCGCGCTCGATGGTGATGAGTCCCGCGCCGGCGTATGGCGCGCGGAGTGAGACTTCGAGTTGTTCGCCCGGCTTCCACACTTTGTCCGGCAGCGTGATTTCGAGTTCGGAGTCGCGTTCGAGATTGCGGCTGGCTTCGCCGGGGCCGACGACCGTGAACGGAACGATGATCAGCGTCGCACCGGCGGCATCGCGCCACTCGTAGCGGAAGCGGCCTGCGCGGTTCACGGGCAACTGACACCTTCATCGCGCCGACGGGCAGCGAGCCGTCGGCGGTCTCGAGTTCCTTGTCCTGCTCGCGCGAGACGTAGGCGAGCGTGCCGTTGTCCTGCTTGGTGAGCACGGAAGTGTGGCGCGTCTCGACGAGCACGCGCTTCAGTCCCGGCGCGGCGACGGGCTTTGCATCGGGGCCGATGGCGACGATTTCAAAGGCGCGCGGAACGTCGCGCGGGATGAATGCGATATCGTCCGAGGTCTTCCAGCCGAGGAGGTACGGCTGGCGCGAGACGAGCGTGCCGAGCGCGCCGCGGACACCGCGTCCGCCATCGGCCTCGAAGGCCTCCAGTTCGACCGACACGCGCAGCAGAGGCGCGGCGTAGGCTTCCAGGGCGAGTGCAAACTTCGCGCGGCCTTCCGCGTCGGTCTTCGTCTCGCCAAGATCGATTTCGCGAGGCTCGAAGCGTTCATGCTTTGGCAATCCGAAGCTCCAGCCGGGCCACTGCTCGAAACTGCGGCGAGCCGGGCGCGATGCGCAGCTTCGCCGTCACGCGGCGGTCGGCGGCGGCGATGCCGAAGAGCGTCTGCAACTCGACATTTGCCGTGAGATTTTCCGGCGGGAGCCACGCGGCTTGCGCGGCGGGTTCAACCTTCGCGGCGAGCTTGAGCCGGTCGGGCTGGAACTCCTCCACGCGCACGAGCATGTGGCCGAGGTGCCTTTCGTCGGCTTCGTTCCTCGTCGTCCGTGCGCTTCTTCTTTTTGCCGTCGTCGGGGCGGCGAAGCTCGATGCGCCACACGCCGGTCGGTGCGGTCTCGCTCGTGGGGAGCGTGAGTTCGATGAATCCATCCGCGTTGAGCTTTGTCGGGAAGACGCCGGCGGCTTCCTCCTTCGCATTGATGAGCGCGACCTCGACGGGCAGGCCCGCGAGCGATCCGGTCCAGTCGCGGCGGCGGACGATCGCGCCGAGCTGGATCGAATCACCCGGGCGGTAGATGCCGCGTTCGGTGAAAAGGAACGCGTCGAGCGCGCTGACGTCGCTTCGGCTCACGCCGCCGATGTCGAAGCGCGACAGCTCGACCGCGCGGTCCTCGCGCGCCCACGGGATGAAGGCCAGGTCCGCGCCTTTGCGCGCGACGAGGGCGACGGGCTTTTTCTCGCGCATCAGGCCATCGAGCGCCGGGCAGCGACACGCGGCCCTGGGCATCGGTGTCGCCTTCGGCGAGCGTGCTGCCGTTTTTCCCGAGCGCGGCGAGATGCACGCCTGCGACGGGCACGCGGTCCTTGAATGACTGCACGAAGACATCGCGCGTGCCGTCGGCGTTGCGCTTCACGATGAGGCCGAGGTCGGTGATGAGCACGAAGCGCGAGTCGCCGGAGCCGCCATTGTCGGCGGCATCATTTTCCTCCTCGTCGTCACCGCGATGACGGCGGGAGTTCCGCCGCTCGGCGTTGTTCGCATCGCCCAACGCGATCCACTCGGGGTCGGGATCGTTGTCGCCCGGCTTTGCGTCGTCGGGCGTGCGGCGGCGGACTCCTTCGACGGCGAGATGGAAAAGCCCGCGCTGCGCATCTTCGCCGCCCGGCTCGATGCGGAGGAGCGAGGGCGCGAAATCGAACGCCGAGTAGTTCACCTCGTGGTCGTTCTTTCTTCACGAGCGTCTGCACCGAGGAGTGGAAATTCGCGAGATTGTCGAAGCCGATTTTGCCGGGAAAACCGGGCGACTCGAAGCTGCCGTTCGTCTGCGAGACGAGGTGATGAATCTGCCCCGCAGGCACGCGGGCGAGCGTGTAGCGCAGGTGTTCGTAGCCGCGTGATTTGATGTTCAGCTTGCGTTCGCCGCCGAGCGCGAGGATGCCGCCGTTCCCGAGCACGCGCGCCTCGCGCGGGAACATCGGGACGTCCACGATGGCGTCGAAATCCTCGTGCAGCGCGAAGCCGCCAGGCGCGGGCGTATCCTTTGCCACGCGCACGAAAAGCCTCGACGGCACCCGCGGCGCGAGACGGAAACCGAACACGTTCGCGATTGGCGGTGCGTCTTCGCCGGGCATGAATTCCATCGGCACGACCTTCGCTTTCGCCAGCACTTCAGGCGTCACGGTTTCCGGCGTCCACGGCACTTCCTCGCCATCCTTGTCCTTTGGCGGCGGGGGGAGTTGCCACGCTTTTGTGGACTTCGCGACGGTCGCGCCATTCGCGGCGATGCTGCTTTCAAGGAAGACAAACTGCCGCGGCTCGTCCTCGTCGCCTTGCACGAGTTGCGCCTTCGCGCTGTTGAACACGAATCCGGAGTAGCGCGACGGGCTGGCGATTTTCGTCACCGCCTCCTTTTCCATCGGATCGCCGCCCGAGAGCGCGAGCAGTCCGGGTGCGATCTGGAAGCGCACAAGGTCTTCCTTTTCACCCGGTTTGATGAGCGGCGAGCGGAGGAAAAACCGCATGGGATTCTTTTCATCCGCGATCACCTGCGGCTTTCCGCCGGGCATGAAGAGGGGCGTTTCGCTGACGTTCACGACGGTGAGGCAGCGGAGGACTTCGTCGCGCGACACGGGCTGGCTGAAGGTGACCGTCGCGACGGTCTGCTGCAGTGAGGGCGTGGCGGGGTCCACGTAGAAGGACTTCTCGCCGAACGAGGCGGTGAGCTTCGGCGACTGCCAGGAAAAGCGGTTCTCCTTTTTCAAGGTGACCGTGCAGTCCGTTGCGAAGCCGGCCTCGCCGAGCTTGAAGTCGTAATCGCGCGGCGGCATCCAGCCGGTCTGCGCGTCGAATGCGAGTTGCTGCGCGTTGAGCCATCTCCACGTGCCGGGGACTTCGGGCGCGATCTTGCGCCGTGTCGGGTGCAGCCGCTTTCCCGATCAGCGCGATGGGTGCGGCGGGCGAGTCGAACTGGATGACGAGCGCAGGCCCCACGCCCTTCTTCTGCTGTTCATTCCAGCCGACCTGCTGCCAGCGCACGTGTGCGGTCACGCTGCGGATGGGGGGCTTGGAAGTATCGCGGACGTCGGCGTCTGCCTTTGGGGCGGGGACTGTGGGCTGGGATGCGGGCTTCGCAGCAGGCGCGGGCTGAGTGTCGAGGGCGGCTGCGGTGAGGCTCGTGCGCGGCTTGCCTGCATGGCGCTCCAAGGTGGTGCGCCACATCCCGTATGCGGCGGCAACGACGACGATGAGCAGCAGCACGGCGACACGGGAGTGCCGTGCAAAGCCGCGCCCGGCGGCGAGCAACCAAGGCGGGGGAGTCCATGCCAGTTTCAGCGAACCGAAGAAGAGCGAGAGGAGGCGCGAAACGGCGCGGCCGATGAAGGCGAACGGACGGAGAAAGACGGAGTGTTGCATACTTGCAGAGAGAACGGCCACTGCGGGACCGATCTTTCAGCGATTCCGATCTTTTTTGGTGGAGGACGGAACCGGGCGAGGCGTCTGCGCCGGGCGGAATGCGCGGTTCCGGCTGCGGTCGCGGCTGCTTGGCGGCGCGTCCTCAGGCCGAGGGGACGTCGATCGGTTCCCACGAATCCCAGTCGTACCGTTCCATCGGGCCGAACCGCCTTTTGTAGTCGTAGGCGGAGGGTTCGACGTAGGCGTAGCCGGGATAGTGCCAGTGCCTGCCGGTCTGCCGCGCAAGCAGGATTTCCCACATCAGCGTGGCGGTGCCGAGCGAGCGTGCGGATTCGCGGGGGTCGAAGAACGCGTAGATGCTGGACACGCTGGTCGCCCCGACATCGAGGTAGCTCGCGGCGAGCAGACGGTCGCCGAGGAATGCGCCGAGTTCCAGCGTCTGGCACGGGCCGGCGTGCGGCGCGGGGCCGAGGAAATCCTCGAGCGAATTCGGCACGTTGTCCTGGAAACGCTGCTTGTGGAGGTCGAAAAGCTCGCGGCGGTCATCCAGCAACTCCGCTGTGCGCACGCGGATTTCGAGGTCCTCGTTCCTCCGCAGCACGCGCCGCTGGCTCTTTCCGGGCTGGAAACGTGTCGCATCGACGCGGAGCGGCTGCACATTGCGAAGCCCGGCCGGCGTGAGGCACTGGCGGTAGCGGTAAAAAATCGGACCAAAGTGACGCCAGCCTTTCGCCCAGAGCGCATCCATCTGCTCCGGCGACTGCTCCCAGCTCACGAAGTGCTCGTCTTTGAGTGGCTGCATGCGTCGGATCATACGCAACGCGCTGGGAATTTCCATCCTTCAGCAATCCATCGGTCGCACGGCGCTCACATCGGATACCACGAGCCCGTTACGAGGTGGCTCCCGCGTTCACCGCGAGGCGAGCTCCCGCTTTATCTCGTCCGATCCAAGAATCGGAGCCTCCACCGTCTTCAGGAACTGCTCCACCCAGTGATCGGTGGTTTCGTCACGCTGAACCTTCAAATAGGATTCCCGCTTTTGGGGTGGCACCTCCCTGCCGAGGAATGCGCCGACCTCCGCGACCGTGGCGTCCGAAACCTCCTCGTAGACGAGCCGGAGAACCGGGCTCTCGACGCTGCTCAGGGAGTTTTCCCAGCGGACTTCGTCGAGGGTGATGTTCTGGAGCCAGAAGTTGATTTTCGTCCAGTCAAAGGGTGGAGCTGTGGCGGGTTGCTGCCCGCTTTGAGCCCACTCTCCCGTGGCGACCGCCCGGTACCAACTGATGGCCTGGCGCAATTTGTCCCGCCGGGTGAGGTAGATGATTCGGAATCCCAGGTCCTCCGGCCTGCAGCCCATGTCGCGCATGAAGATCAGGAGCGAAAGCCAGTTGAGCTTGATGCCGGCGACGTCTCCCTGCGCTCGGATGACGGCGTCGAGAAATTGCTTCGGCGATGCGTCGGGCTGAGGTCGGAACGCTTCATCGAGCCACCATGTCGCGATGCGTTCCTGCAGACTTTCCGGATAGAAGTATTCGCCGGAGACTCCAAGGCCCGCGTTTCTCAACACACTGCCCAAGTAAATGCTGCCGCAGCGCTGCGTGCAGAGGATCGCGTATTTCACGGGAGCATTCCTGTTAAGTCTCATGAATTACGATGTTGTCACTATGGTGTCACTACGACCGAAAATTTGATACGGCTGCGCACTGCTGCCGAACACTAGATTTCAGGACCGTGGGCGGGCGCGCGGTGAACAATCTTGCCGCAGGCGGTCTGTCCTGCTCGCATGCTAAAACGGCTTTATGCAGATGATCTCCCTCCGTCCC
This sequence comes from uncultured Verrucomicrobiae bacterium, assembly GCA_963769025.1. Classification (GTDB taxonomy): domain Bacteria; phylum Verrucomicrobiota; class Verrucomicrobiia; order Chthoniobacterales; family Chthoniobacteraceae; genus SXWH01. The sequence continues at coordinate 1,191,774 of CAVYKI010000009.1, read as the reverse complement.
AGGAAGCCATTTCTCGGCATCGGCATGGGTGCGATTGCGGGCATCCTCCTGGCAGACTTATGGCGGGTTCCGGCCGAGTGGGGATTCGGTGTGGCGGTCTTGCTGGCGCTGGCGGTGTTCCTTTTTCCAAGGCGGTGGACGTGCGTCACGTTCGCTGGAGCGGCCTTCTTTGCGCTGCATGAGATGAGGCATCACCATTCGGCGGAAGCCGCGCTCGACGGGCTATTGCGGAGCGGCCAGCGTACGGCATCGGTGAGCGGGATCGTGTGGTCGGAACCGGCGAGCCACACCGGTTCGCGCGGGGAGGCGCGGGCGAGTTTCTGGCTGAAGGCGGAGTCGCTCCGTCTCGATGCGGATGCGGTTCCATTCTCGGGATTGTGCCTCGTGCGATGGGTCGGGAGCGCGCCGACGTACGGTGATGTGGTCGCCATCGAGGGCTCGGCGCGGGTGCTTCAGGAGGTGACGAATCCGGGGCAGTTTGATGTCGCGGGTTGGCTGCGGCGCAAGGGTGTGGGGTTCGAAGTCGCGGCACGTAATGCGACGGACTGCACGGTGACCGGGCATGGACGGGGATCGGCGGCGATGACTTTTGCGATCGCGGCGCGGGAATGGATCCGTGGCAAACTGAAGCTGGGTCTGGCCGATGAACCGGACCTGACAATGCTGATCGAGAGCATGGTGCTCGGCCTTCGAGGCGAGACTCCGCCGGAGATGAAGGGGCTTTTTCAAAAAACGGGGACGCTGCATCTTTTTGCCGTGAGCGGGCTGAATGTGGCGATGCTCGCGGGCATCGCGTGGTATCTGCTGAAGCCCCTCCGGTTTTCGCGACGTGCGGCGGTGGTGATCATCATCCCGTTGCTGTGCGCGTACGCGCTGGTCACGGGACTGAGCGCGAGTTGCGTGCGCGCGACGGTGATGGCGTCGTTCATTCTGCTCGGGCAGTTGCTCGACCGGCCCGCGGTGGCGATGAACAGTCTCGCGGCATCCGCGGTCGTGATTCTGGCGTGGGATACGAACGAACTGTTCACGCCGGGCTTTCAGCTTTCGTTCGTGCTGGTCGTTTTCATCATGGCGCTCTCGGCTCCCATCGCCCGGCGGATGGAGCCGTTTGGCGCAGCCGGATGATTTCATCCCGCGCGAGTTGTGGTCGCGCGGCGAACGGGGGCGCGTAGTGCTTTGGGGGCAGATTGCGCAGGCGGCGGGAGTCACGCTTGCCGCGTGGATCGGGTCGTTTGCTTTCATGGCTGGCTACTTTCATCTCATCTCACCGGTCGCGATCGTCGCGAATGCGGTCGCGGTGCCGCTCGCGTTTTGCGTGCTCGCGCTGGGATTGATGAGCCTGCTGTGCGGAGTGGTTTCCGCTGGCGCTCGCGATGGTGGTGAATCAGGCCAACTGGATCGCCGCCAAGGCGCTGCTCGCGAGCCTCGCGCTTTTTTCAAAGGTGCCGGGCGGCTACATCTACGTCGAAGTGCCGCGTTTTGAGCGCGCAGCCGCGTGCGAAATCGTCGCCTTGGAAACCGGCGAGGGCTGCGGCGATTCATGTGCGTGCTGGAAGGGGAGACTGGCTCGTGGATTGTGGCGGTGTGCGCGATTACGTCGGCGCGGTGCTGCCGTATCTCCGCTCGCGCGGGGTGAACCGGCTCGACGGCGTGGTCCTCACTCACGGCGACACGGCGCACGTCGGCGGGGCGTGGCCCGTGTTCGGGGATTTTCATCCGCGCTGGATGGCCGACACGACGTATGCGGATCGCTCGCCGGTGCGCAGGGACGTCCATGCGCGGCTGGCCGAGGCGACGTTCGGACGGCGCTACCTGGAGCGTGGTGAAACGTTCACGCTCGGGCTTGGCGTCACGATGAAGGTGCTTTTCCCGCCGCCGGAAATCGTGCGTCCGCAGGCCGACGACAAGGCGCTCGTCTGCCGGATCGAGGCCGCCGGGCTCCGGGTGTTGCTCGCGTCGGATGCGGGTTTTTCCACCGAGCGTTGGCTGCTCGAAAATGAGCCCGACCTGCGCGCGGACGTCCTCGTGACGGGCTGGCATTCGCGGGATATCTCCGGCACGCCGGATTTCCTGTCGGCCGTTCGTCCGGCTGCGGCCGTTTGCTCGCGTCCGCCATTTGGCTCGCCGCCGGAGCGAGTCGCGGAATGGGAGCGCAATGTCCGCGCGGTCGGGGCAGTGCCGTTTCAGCAGGAACACTGCGGTGCGGTGCGGGTCGAACTGCGCGACGACGGGTTCGTCCTGCAGACTTACCTCGGCGGTCAGACCTTTCTCAGCCGCGCGCGGTAGATCGGCAGGCCCTGATCCACGAAGTGCTGCTCGAAATCCGTCTTCGGGTAATCCGGCTCCTCGGGCCACTCGATGCGCTCGAAGCCTTTCGCGCGGGCGATCACTTTTTCGATCCAGAGAAAATACGGCTGGTCGTCGGTCTTGATGCGGACTTCCGCGCCGGGTGCGAGAACCTGATGCAGCGAATCCATGAATTCGTCCTGAAACAGCCGCCGCTCGTGGTGATGGCGCTTCGGCCACGGGTCGGGGAAGCCGATATGGACGATCTCCGCGCAGCCCACGGGAAGGAGCCATTTCGCCACGTAGTTGCTTTCGAGGCGGATGACGCGGGTGTTTGTGAGATGGTTGCGCGCGATGGCGCGGGAAACTTTTTCCACGCGCCCGAGCATGCGTTCGGTGCCGAGGAAATTCCGCTCCGGAAAACGCTTCGCCATCGCGAGCAGGAACGAGCCGTCGCCGCAGCCGAAGTCGATTTCCAGCGGCGCGGGTCGCGCAAAAATCTCGGACATCCCGGCGCGCCGTACGTGGTCGCCGGGCTGCCACAGTGCTTGGTCCGCCGCCGCGAGGAAGGCGGCGTGTTGTTCCTGTTGGGTTTGATTGGTCACGGGTTGGAAGGTGCAGGTTGCGTTGCGCGCAGGAAGGCCACGGCAGTCGCGCCATAGCGCTTGTCGCGCGTGCATTCCCAGTCCGGGCCGAGCGGCAGCGGTTCGTCCGGCCGATGCTCGAGGATGAAAATCCCGCCCGGCGCAAGCGCGCTGCGGATTCCGGCGAGCGCGATCAGTTCCCTTGCAAAATCGCGCTCCCCGTCCCTGCGCGCGTAGGGCGGGTCGGCGAGGATGAGGTCGAACGTCGCGGGTTGCGCATTGCGTTCGACCCAGCGCAGCGCGTCGGCGCAGGCGAGCGTGCCGCCGGCGAGCTTTGTCTTTTCGAGGTTGCGCCGGATGCTGTCACACGCGCGGCGATCACTTTCGACAAACGTGCACGAAACCGCCCCGCGGCTGAGCGCCTCGATGCCGAGGCCGCCGGTGCCGGCAAAAAGATCGAGCACGCGCGTGCCGGGGACGAATTCCACGAGGCTGTTGAAGATCGCATTTTTCACCACGTCCATCGTCGGGCGCAGATCGGTCTTCGGGACCTGGAGCGGGATGCCGCCAGCGATGCCGCCGACGACCCTCATGGCTGCGCCGGGACGGGCTGCGGTGGCGGCGCGGGTTGTTCTGCCTTGGGCTTGTTGCGCTGCATGAGCGCGGAGATGATCGACTCGGCGGCGATGATGCGCTGCTGCTTGCGGTCCTTCGTGCCGGTGAGGCTCTCGGCGAGGTTCTGTTTCGGCTTCTTGAGCAGGCCGGTGATGTTGAACGGCACGCTCCGCCGGTTCTGCGCATCCGCCGGTGAAAATTTTCCCGCGACGATGCCCTGACGCTCGACGAGATCTGCGGGTGCGTGCAGCAGTCCGGAGAGGTTCAGCGTGCCGTCGAACGTCGCGGGGCCGGTGAGCGTGATGCCGACGGGCGGTGCCGAGACATCGAGCGGCGCGAGGACGACCTGCTCGTTGGCGACTTGGAAATTGGCCGTCGCATCTGCGATTTCAAAATTGGCGAGCGAGGCGAGTCGCAGCACGTCGCCGATTTGCCGCAGCGCCTCGATCTGGCTGCAATTGCCGCTCTTGAGGGCAAGGGTGCCTTTGCCGGTGATGCCCTTTTTGTCGGAACCGAGCCCAGCGAACTGCGCATCGCCGCTGAGCGTCCCGGAAATCCTCTGGCCGGTGAGTCCGGCGTCCTGCGTGGTGCGCGCGAGACCGATGCCTTCGAGATGCAGAGCGGCGCTCGCCGTTTGGGAGACGGCGGACCAAGTGGCTTCGCCGGTGACAGCGCCTCCGCCGGCGGTGGCCGTGAGTTTCCGGATCTGAATGTCCTGCCCGGCGCGATTCGCGGTGCCGCTCAGGTTCTCGAGCGCGAACCAGCCGTGGAGTATCGCGCGCTCGACTGCGAAGTCACCGGCGAAGCCGCGGTCCGTCACATCGCGCAGGGTGATGCTCAGCCCCGTGATGTTTGCGAAGGGGCGGCGGGCCTTGTCGATGAGTTCGGCGGTGCCGCCTTGCACGGTGATTTTGCCAATGGAAATGCCGGATGATTTTCGCGGCGCAGGGGTCGCGGTTGCCGCGGGCTGGGAGATCACGGGCGGCGGGATCTCGGTGATGGCCGTAGGCGCGGCGATCGGCGCTTGCGAGAGCTTCCATTTGCCGGCCGCATCCTCGACGAGTCGGAACTGCGGCTGTTCGATGCGCACTTCATCTAGCGCCAAGCTGCCGCGGAGCAGCGGGAAGAAGCGGTGGCTGGCCGAGATGCCGGCGGCCTCAAACAGAATGCCATCGGGGCCGGACACAGTGATCCCTTTGGCCGTGAGTCCGCGCCATGCGGAGAAGTCGAGGCTCGCGATCTTGAGAGGCAGGCGCAGCGCGCTGCTGAGTTGCGCCTCGATGCTCGCGCGACCGGCAGGGGATTGCGCCCAGCGGTTCATGAACCATCCGCCTGCGGCGGGCAGGAGCGCCACCGCGATGGAGGTGATGGCGAGATATTTTGCGAAGCGTCTCAAAGCGCCGGGAAGCTAGCGGCGCGGTGCGCAAAGGAAAGGGCGGAAAGTGTCTGGCAACACGGCTGCCGCGGTGCATAGAACAGCCACACTCAGCCGTGCCCGATACCGTCATCATTTTCAATCCCAAGGCCCGAGGCGAAAAATCGCGCGACCTCGCGGACGTGCTGCGCGAGGTGGCGCCTGAGGCGGAATTGCGGATGACCGCCGGCCCCGACGATGCGCGCCGGCTCGCGGCGGAGGCGGCGCGGGAGGGCTTTCGCGTGGTGGCCGCGGCGGGTGGAGACGGCACGGTGAACGGAGTCGCGAACGGACTCGCGGGAACGGACGTGGCGCTCGGCGTGCTCCCCGTCGGCACGATGAATGTCTTTTCCAAGGAGCACGCGCTGCCGGAGAAGCTGGAGGAGGCGTGGGCGGTGATCCGTGCGGGACGCCGCCGGGAAATCGATCTGCTCGCGGCGAACGACGCGTACTTCATCCAGCTCGCGGGTGTGGGGCTCGACGCGCAGGTGGTGAAGGAGACGACTTGGGAATCGAAGAAAAACCTCGGGCCGCTGAGCTACCTCATCAGCGCCGCGCAGATCGCCGCGCGCACGCCGCCGAAGCTCGTCGTCGAGGCGGGCGGGGTGCAAAGCGAAGGCTCGTTCGTGCTCGTCGGGAACGGACGTTACTACGGCACGAAGCTCACACTTTTTCCAAAGGCACGCGTCGATGACGGCCTGCTGGACGTGCTCATTTTCAAGAATATCGGCTACCTCGACCTCGCAAAATATCTCGCGGGCGTCCTCGTGGGGCGGCACACGGGCATGGCTGGGGTGGAGTATTTCCAGGTGGCGGAGGCGACGGTCCGCTCCGCGCAGGAGGTGCCGGTGGAGGTGGATGGCGAGCTTTCCGGCGTGCTGCCAGTGACCTTCCGCGTGGCGGGCAAACTGCGGCTGTGCGTGCCGTAGAATTCCCCTTTTACAAACGGGCGGAAAGGGGCATTAATCCCAGACCTGCTTCATGAGCCTCCCACGACGTCAGACCTCGTCATTTCAGCGCGTATGGGCGCAGGGCCGTTCGTCCGGAGTGCTGGTGTTTTTTTGGACGATGATCTTCTGGGGCACGACGCAGGCCACGCTCTGGTGGGCCGGGGTGGATGAACCGCTGAAGCTGCTCCGGCTCGAGGCGTCGCAGTTTTTCGCCGGGGAATATTGGCGGCTGTTCAGCTACCAGTTCCTCCACGCGGGGCCCGGGCATTTCTTCGTGAACCTGCTTGTGCTGTGGTTTGCCGGGCGTGAGATCGAGCCGATCGTCGGGCGCGTGCAATTCATCTGGCTCTGCCTGCTCGCCAATGCGATCGGCGGCGTGGCGTGCATCGCGACCGGCGGTGTGGCGGTGGTCGGATTCTCCGCGGCGGTCGCGGCGGTCCTCGCGGCCTACGCGACGATCATGCCGGAACTGGAGACCGGCATTTCCTTCTTCCACCTCTTCCCACTGCGCTTCCGCGCAAAGTATCTCGCCTTCGCGATGGTGCTCTTTGCCGCGGGATGCGCGGCGACGGGCACCCTCGGCGCGATCGGTCCCGCCGGGATCCTCACCGGCACGGTGCTCGGCTGGGCGTGGGCGCGAAAACTGGGTTTCGGCAATCCGATGTGGTTTCAGCGCCGGGCCTTCGAGCGTCGGCAGCGCGAGATGCGCATGGAGCGGATGAGCCCGGACGATTTCATGCGCATGGAGATCGATCCCATCCTCGAGAAAATCTCCCGGGACGGCATTCAGAGCCTGAGCCGCGCCGAGCGCAAAGTGCTCGATAAAGGACGGGACAAGCTTTGCTCCCGGACGGGGATCTCGGAGTGAAGTTTTGTTAGGCGGGGAATCGTGATTGTGCGGTTTTCAAATCTGGCGCATCCGCTTTCCACCGATACCCTCCCGGCCCCATGCACTGGCAGCCACCCGAAAATCCTCTCCCGCCCGAAGCCGATGCGCCGTCGAGCGCCGACAAATGGATGCGTCCGCTTTACTGGCTCGCCGGGGCGCGGTGGGAGACGCTCCAGCATTGCCCGGCGACGGAACGCGAGCGCGTTGCGGTGATCGGCAGCACGGTGCTGATTCCGACGGTGATGTCTTTCCTCGGGATGATCTTTTACGCGAAGAGCCGCTTCGCCGAGCCGCCGTGGCTCGCGGTCTTCGGAATCTCGGTCGCGTGGGCGTTCGTCATCATGAACACCGACCGCATCCTGCTCGCGACGTATCGGCCGTTCCAGGCCTGGTGGCGCAAGCTGCTGCAGATCTGCTTCCGCTTTGCGCTGGCCGCCGTGGTGAGCGTGGCCATCGCGTTCCCGTTCTGCCTCGATCAGTACCGGCCCGCCATCAAGTACCGCTACCAGACCGAAGTCCAGGGACGCCTGAACAAACTCCGCGAGGAGGAAGCCGTGAAGCGCAAGGAACTCGCTGTCGCGCTCGAAAAAATCCGCGACGGTGAAGCCGCCGCGCGCAAGCAGGTCATCGCCGACTACAACACCAAGCGCGACGCGCTCATGGCGCAGCTTCCCGAGCTGCAAAAGGCGATCATCAACACCGAGACCTACGCCGACGAACGGATGGAGGAGGAGCGCAAGAGGGCGGGGGAACCCGATTTTGTCGCCCCTGCGAGCGGTGCCACGCGTGCCGTCATCGCGCAGATCGAGGCGCAAAAGGAGACGCTCGCAAAAACGAAGACTGAGATCGATGAGCGCCAGGACCTCCACCGCCGGCTCGTCGAAGCCATCGCCCGCGAGGCCCTCGGGCAGCCGAACGAATTCTATCCCGAAGTGAAGAAGGCCGGCGACGGCCCGCGCCTCAAGGACATGCAGGCCCGGGACAGGGGGGTCGTCACCGACATCCGCCGCCTCGAAAGCTCCGAGGCCGCGCAGACCGCCGCACTCCTCGCGAGCGACAAGCTGCTCGCCGGCGCGCGCCTTTCCGACAAGAACGCCTACCTCGACGCCCTCGGCAGCAAGCGCGCCGCCTATGTCGAGGAAGGGAAGGAGCGGGAACGCATCCGCAAGGATCGCCTCGACAAAGTGACCAGGGAAATCACCGAAGCGGAAACCGAACACCCGCTGCACCTCAAGCGCATCGCCGACCAGACCGCCGCGCTCGAAGCCGAGAACGCCAGCGGCGTGAAGCGCGCGGACGATGAATACCTCCCGCAGATCTCGCGGCATGAACTCAAGATGGCCGGCGTCCTCGACCCCATGGAGGAAACCATCGGCCTGTACAAAGTCATTTTCACCCTCCCGCCGGATGCCGACGAAACCGAACGCAGCGAGCAGGGTCAGAAGTGGATCGCAGGCCTCTTCCAGTTCCTCGTGATATTCGGCACGCTCTTCGTGTTGGACCTCGTGCCCATCATGGCGAAAATCTTCAGCCGCCCCGGCCCCTACGACGTCCTCGTCGAGCACCCGGAGTTTGTCTCCAATTCCAACCTCCGCGCATTCTGGGCGCAATACGGCCGGCACGCGCACGACTGGTCCACCCTCGGCATGGCCGACGACGCCAGCGCCCGCCGCCTGCTGGAAAGCCACCCCCGCGACCGGCGCGATCCCGCAGGTTAGACTTCACGCGCAGCCAAGTGCCGGCGGTCGTTTCTCCACGTTTTCCTTCCCATCGGGCGGTCGTGCGCTAGCCTCCGCGCCCTCATGTCGCAGGAATACAAAGTGAAACTCGAGGTCTTCGAAGGGCCGCTCGATCTGCTGCTCTTTCTCATCAAGCGCGATGAGATCGACATCCACGACATCAACATCGGGCACATCACGAAGCAGTACCTGGATTTCATGGAGCTGTTCAAGATGCTCGACCTCGATGTGGCGGGCGAGTTCGTGGTGATGGCGGCGAACCTCATCTACATCAAGAGCCGCTCGCTTCTGCCCGTGAACGTGCAGCCGCCGGAGGAGGAGGCCGATGAGGAGGACCCGCGCTGGGAACTCGTGCGGCAGCTCATCGAGTACAAGAAATTCAAGGAGGCCGCGGCGCATCTGCACGGCCGCGAGCTGGAGCGCGAGGGGGTTTTTCCGCGCGTTGCGGCGTCGCCGGAGGAGCACGCGGAGCGTCCGCTCGGGGAGGTGTCGGTGTTCGACCTCATCAATGCGTTCAACAAGATCCTCAAGCGCATCGAGGGGAAGAAGGAGGACCTGCGGGAGATCTTCGAGGAGAACTTCACGGTCGCCGACAAGATCGATCTTATCTTGAAAATGGCGGCACCGGGCGTGGCGTTGAAGTTCACCGAGCTGTTCACCGACGCAGCCTCGCGCTCGGAGGTGGTGATCACTTTCCTAGCGCTGCTCGAACTGATCCGGCTGAAGCAACTGCGCTGCGTGCAGCCGGAGCCTTTCGGTGAAATTGAACTGAGCCGCGCCTAAACTGTCCCAACCGCGATGACGCTGACGATCAAACATGCCGTGGAGGCCCTGGTGTTCGCCTCGCCGAGGCCGCTGACGCTGTCGGAAATGGTGAAGGCCATCCGCGATGCTGCGGCGGAGAGCGAGGACGCCGCCGTGCAGCAGTTCAGCGAGACGAAGGAGGCCGACGTGACCGCGGCGCTGGAGGAGCTGAAGGCCGAATACGCGCAGCAGGAACGCGCGCTTCAGCTCACCGAGCAGGTGAACGGCTGGACGATGACGACGGTGAAGGAAGCGAGCGAATGGGTGCGGCAGCTTTACCCCGAGGCGAAGCCGACGCGGCTCAGCGGTCCCGCGCTGGAGACGCTCGCGATCATCGCCTACCGCCAGCCCGTCACGCGCGCGGACATCGAGGCCGTCCGCGGTGTCGCCGTGGATGGCGTGATGCAGGTGCTGCTGGACCGCAGCCTGGTGAGCATCACCGGTCGCGCCGAGGTGCCGGGACGCCCGCTGCTGTACGCGACGACGGAATATTTTCTGCAGCACTTCGGCCTCAAGGCCGTGGATGAACTTCCCAACGTGGAGGAACTGCGCCGGGTGCAGCTGCCAAAGGCGGAGATTCCCGTCGAGGAAAAGGCTGGCGCGCCCGCCCCGGCCGAGACGGCGGCGGAGGAAGGAGCGGCGGCGGAGGCTCTGGCTGAGGATGCGCCTCCGGTTGAATTGCAGGCCGAGTCCGCCGAGGTGGAGCCTGGCGACGCGCAGCCAACGCCCGAAAACTGATCGCCATGGACCTTCCCGAAATCCGCCGCAAGATCGACATCGTGGATGAGCAAATCATCCGCCTGCTCAATGAGCGCTCGGACCTTGTCCACGAGGTCGGGCTTATCAAAAAGGCGCAGGGACAGCCCATCTACGCGCCGGAACGCGAGGAGCAGGTGCTGCGCGCGCTTGCCGCAAAGGCACGCGAGCTGAACAGCCGCCTCCCGGAGAAAAGCATCCGCGCCATTTACCGGGAGATCATGTCCGCCGCGCTCGCGCTCGAAAAGGATCTCACCATCGCCTACTTCGGCCCGCCTTCGACGAACACCCACCAGGCCGCGCGCAGCCGCTTCGGCTCCAGCGTGGATTATGTGCCGCAGGTGACCATCGCGGATGTGTTCGACGCTGTCGCGCGTGGTCGCGCCGACTACGGCGTCGTGCCGATCGAGAACAGCACCGAGGGCGCGGTGAACCACACGCTCGACGTTTTCATGGACAGCGAACTGCGCATCTGCGCGCAGATCCTGATGAAGATCGAAAACCACCTCGCATCGAAATGTGCGCGTGGTGAGATCACGAAGCTCTATTCGCATCCGCAGGTCTTCGGCCAATGCCGCCAGTGGCTGCAGCGCACGATGCCGAATGCGGAGCTCATCGAGGCCGGCAGCACGCCGCGCGCCGCCGAACTCGCCTCGCAGCAGCCTGGGGCCGGTGCGCTCGTGGGCCGCATGGCTGCGGAGGAACACAGTCTGCCCATCATCGAGATGAGCGTGCAGGACAATCCGAACAACACCACACGCTTCCTGGTCATCGGCCCCGTCGCGCCGCCGCCGACCGGCGAGGATCGCACGTCGCTGATGTTCTGCATCCGCGACGAGCCCGGCGCACTTTTTCGTGCGCTGGAGCCGTTCAACCGGCTGCACATTTCGATGAGCAAGATCGAAAGCCGGCCGAGCAAGCGGAAGGCGTGGGAATATTTCTTCTTTGTGGACGCCGAGGGTCACGCGGAGCAGACGCCTCTGAAGGAAGCCATCGAGGAACTCAGCAAGCACTGCACGCTCGTCAAGATCCTCGGCACATATCCGAAGTCCGGAGGGTAGGGATTCATCCGCAGATTGTGCGGATTCGCGCGGGGGATGAACGCGGGCGTGTCGCCTGAACTCTGCGTGCATCTGCGGACGCCGTTTTGCCCCCGGCGTTTTCACTGCTGCGTTCAGTTTGGCTTTGCCAAGCCCTGCCTTGCTCGGCTGTCTTGGGTGCATGAGCCATTCCCTCTTTGATCTCACAAATGAAGTCGCGGTCGTCATCGGCGCGACCGGCGTCCTCGGCGGTGCGCTGGCCGATGGGCTTGCTGCCGCAGGCGCGAAAATCGCGGTTCTCGGGCGCAATGCGGGCCGCGGCCAGTCGCGCGTGGATGCGATCCGCGCAGCGGGCGGGACGGCGGAATTTTTTGCGGCCGACGCGATGGACAAGGCGAGCCTGCACGATGCGCATGAGGCGGTGGCGGAAGTGCTCGGAGCGCCGACGATTCTCGTGAATGCCGCAGGCGGCAACGATCCCAAGGTGACGGTGACGCCCGAGCGGCCCATCGAGGCCATCACGATCGAGGACTGGCGCGCGAATTTCGACATGAACGTGGTGGGCGGCGTCCTGCTGCCGAGCCAGGAATTCGGACCGGCGATGTGCGGACGCGGGCGCGGGAGCATCATCAACATCGCCAGCGCGAGCGCGCGCATCCCGCTTTCCCGTGTCGTCGCCTACTCGGCGAGCAAGGCGGCGGTGCTGAGTCTCACGATGTTCCTCGCGCGCGAGTGGGCGACGAAGGGCGTGCGGGTGAATTCGATCACGCCCGGGTTTTTCCCCGCGGAGCAGAACCGGAAACTGCTTTTCAACGACGACGGTTCGCCGACGCCGCGCACGCAGGCGATTCTCGGCCACACGCCGATGAAGCGCTTTGGCGAAAGCCACGAACTGATCGGTGCCGCGGTGTTCCTCGCCGCCCACAAGGCGTCCAGCTTCGTGACCGGCACGGACATCGTCGTGGACGGCGGCTATCTCGCACAGACGATCTGACGCCGCGCGTCGTCAGCGGTGCAGCATCTGCCACACGGCGTGGACGCCGATGGTGAGGAGCAGGCCGAAGACGCCGACGATCGTCTCGGTGATTGTCCACGTCCGCAGCGTCTGCGAAACGCTGAGGCCGAGGGAGTCCTTCACGATCCAGAAACCGCCGTCATTGAGATGCGAGAGGAAGAGCGAGCCGCAGCCGATGGCGATGATGAGCAGTTCGACGTTCGTGCCGGGGTAGTTCGCGAGGACGGGCGCGACGAGTCCGGCGGCGGTCATGATGCTCACCGTCGCACTGCCGGTGGCGACGCGGATGAATGCAGCGATGATCCATCCGTACAGGAGCACCGGGAGGCCGAGTTGAGTCGCGAGGGCGCCCATCGCGCTCGCTACGCCGGTGTCGCGCAGCACGGCCGCGAATCCGCCGCCTCCTCCGACCACGAGAAGCGTGAGCCCGACGGAGGCCATGCAACTGTCGAGAAAGCCGAGCACCTCGGTGCGGGAGTAGCCGCAGCGCGTCCCAAACGCCCACGCGGCGAACAGGACGGATGCGAGGAGAGCGATGGTGCTGTGGCCGACGAATTTCGCGACCGCGGCGAGCGGATCATTTTCCGCGAGGAAGACGCGCGCGAGCGTGTCGAGCAGCATGAGCCCGATGGGCAGGATGACCGTGAAAAGCGTGAGCCCGAACGGCGGTGGCGTGATGTGACGCCGCTCTGAGACCGATGGCATCGGCGGCGCCTCGGCGGGCACGAGGCGCACTGCGCGGCGCGCAAAGAGCGGGCCTGCGACAAATGCGGTCGGCAGGCCGATGAGAAAACCCCAAAGGATGACCATTCCCATGTTGGGCTTGTATTGCGCAAATGCGCCAATCGCCGCGACGGGGCCGGGGTGCGGCGGCATGAGGCCGTGCATCACGCTCAGGCAGGATACGAGCGGGATCGCGAGATGGAGGAAGGGCTGCTTCGTCTCATGCGTGAGGCTCACGAGCACGGGGAGCAGCAGCACGAGGCCGACGGCAAACCACGTCGGCAGCCCGACCACGATGGCGAGCGCCATGACGCACCACACGACGCGCTTCGGGCCGAAGAATGCGATGAAGCGTTTTGCGAGCACGCTCGCGCCGCCGCTTTCCGCGAGCAGCTTGCCGAACATGGTGCCCAGGCCAATGAGGGCGGCGATGCTGCCAAGCGTCCTGCCGAGGCCTGCGCCGAATGTTTCGACGACGTCGAAAAGCGAGAGCGGCGCCTTTCCCCCGGGTGCCTTCACGCCCATCGCGACGGCACCGGCGCCGACGAGCAGTGATGCCAGCGCGAGCGCGTTGAAGGCGTTCACCTTGAACCGCGTGACGAGCACGACGAGCAGCACGACGGCCGCAAGCGCGAAGGTGATGAGTGTCCAGTCCTCGGTGGTCACGAGGGAGGGGAGTTCGCCGGGGAGCGGCTTTTAACGCAACTCGAAGATGGCCTCGATCTCGACGGCGATATTGCCGGGGAGCGGGCCCATGCCGACGGCGCTGCGGGCACCGACGCCGTCGTCGGCGCCCCAGATTTCAGCGAAGAGCTCGGAACATCCGTTGATGACCTTCGGGTGATCGTAGAAATCCGGAGCGGTGTTCACCATGCCGAGGACTTTCACGAGGCGACGGACGCGGTCGAGACTGCCGAGTTCGGAGCGGAGCGTGGCGAGAATGGCGAGGCCGACCTGGCGCGCGGCGGCTTTGCCGGCTTCGAGATCCAGGTCGCGGCCGACGACGCCGGTGATGACGGTCTTGTCCGAACGGAGCGGGCCGTGGCCTGAGACGTAGGCGAGACTGCCGGTAATCACCAGCGGCTTGTAAACGGCGACGGGCTTCGGAGCGGGCGGGAGTTCGAGGCGGAGTGCGGCTAGGCGTTGTTCGGGAGTCATGGCGGGGGCAGGGTAGGGAAGCGCCCGGCTGAGTCACTCGATTTTCGCCGCGGAAAGTGCCGCAAGATCGTCCGACGTGAGCGCGATGCGTGCTGCCGCGAAATTTTCCTCGAGGTGCGAAACGGTCGTCGTGCCGGGGATGACGATGATATTCGGCGAGCGATGCAGGAGCCAGGCGAGGGCGACTTGCGCGGACGTCGCGCCGAGGTTGGCGGCGACTGCGGCGAGGGATCCGGTGTCCGCGGTGAGGGGAGCGTTGCGTTCGAAGGGCTGTGCGCCGAGCGGGCCGTAGGGGAGAAATGCGATGGCGTTGCGTTCGCAATAGCCGAGCACGTCGTCCGCCCCGCGTTCGCGGAGGTTGTAGCGGTTTTGCACGGTGACGATCGGCACGATGGCGCGGGCTTCCCCGATCTGTTCGAGCGTGACGTTTGAAAGGCCGACGTGCCGGATTTTCCCCTCGCCCCGGAGCGTCGCGAGCATGCCGACGGAATCGGCGAAGGGCACCTTCGGATCGGGACGGTGGAGCTGATAGAGGTCGATCCGCGGAAGGCGCAGCCGTTGCAGGCTGGCTTCGCAGGCGCGCCGAAGATTCTCCGGCCGGCCGTCGGGGAAGACGGTGGTGGGCGAGGTTTTTGTCACGCCGCCTTTTGTCGTGAGGACGATCCCTTCGCAGTACGGATGCAGGGCGGAGGCGATGAGTTCCTCGTTGTGCCCGGGGCCGTACGCCTCGGCGGTATCGAAGAAGTTGACACCGAGTTCGACCGCGCGGCGCAGCAGCTTTTCACCCGCAGGCCAGTTGGCGAAGGGGCCGAAATTTCCGGGTTGTCCGCAGAGCCGCATCGCGCCGTAGCCGATGCGATGGACGGGCAGATCGCCTCCGAGGAGAAAGGAGACCATGGAGCCCGCCACGAAAGGGCAGCCCCTAGCCGAAGGTCAGCTTATTGACTCTGGCAACGCGACACGCGTTGAGGACATCCACGACGCGTTCGTGCCGCGCTTCCATGTTGGGGCGGACGATCACGGGATCCTCAGGCGATGCCTTCATCGCGCTGGAGAGGAATTCGGTGAGTTGCTTGAGCTCGCGATCCTTCGTGCTGCCGGACATGGGGTTGCCGTTCACGAAGACGTTTCCGAGCTGGTCCACGTCCACGACGATGGGAACGATGGGCTTGGAGTCTCCGCCCGGGGCGGAGCTGGGCAGGCCGATCTGAAAAAATCCCTCGGTGATTTGCTGTCCGGCTGATGCCATGAAAAACAGCAGCAGCACGAACACCACGTCCACCATGGGTGCGATTTGAAATCCGTAATCTCCGCTTTCTCCGCCTCCGCCTCCGGCCATATGAGTGTGTTCCTTTCTGTGTGGGGTTAGGGTTTCTTGTCTTCCATCTCCTTGTCCACGGCGCTGAACGTGACGTTCGGGACGCCGGCGGCGCCCATGGCGACCATGATGGAGCGGACGTACTGATACTTCGCGCGCTTGTCGGCGCGGATGATGACGCGGAGATCCTTGTTGATTTCCTTTTTCCGGCGGATGAGGTCCTGGAGCGTGGCGGCGTCGATCGTCCGGTCGTCCACGATGATGGAGCCGGTGTTGCCGAGGTCCGACCATGTGAGATTGATCATCAGTTCGCTCTTCGCCGTGTCTTCGGGGCCCGGCGGCTTTGACTCCTTGGCCATCGGCAGGATGACTTCCTTGTTCACCTGCAACACCTGCTCGGTGGCGATGGACATGAAGAACACGAGCAGCACGAGGAGAATGTCGATCATCGGAGCGATCTGGAATTCCGGATCTTCCTCTGGCAGCGTGCGGGTCGCGGCCTTCGACTGCTGTGCGTGTGTGAGGTGGGCCATGGCGGGACGTTACCAGCTGAGGACCGAACCGCAGTGCGGGCAGGGAGTCTGGCCGACTGTGACGGCGCCGGCACAGACCGGACAACTCGCACCGGCGGCCGCGGGTGCCGCGGCGGCCACGCCCATCGGGCGTGCCATCGGCGCGCCAGCGGCGGCGAAGTTTTCACCCACCTGCATGCCGGCAAGTTCCTCGTAAGGGATGTCGATGAAGAGCGTGTTCACGATGTCGTCGGCATACACGATGGATGCCTGCGACATATTGCGGAAGACGTAGTAGGCGACGAATGCCGGGATGGCGATGAAGAGACCGGCGGCCGTTGCGAGGAGCACTTCGGAGATCTTGCCGGCGAGTTCCTTTGGGTTTCCCATGCCGGAAGTCCCGAGGACGGCGAATGCGCCCATCATTCCGATGACGGTGCCGAGCAGACCGATCATCGGCGAGACGACGCCGATGACGGAGAGGTAGCTGTTGCGTGTGCGGAGCAGCGTGGCTTCGCGCATGCCGTGCTCGGCGAGTCCGGTTTCGACGGCCTCCTTGCCGCGACCGATGCGGCTGAGGCCGGCTTTGAGGACGTTGGCGAGGTAGTTCTTGTTCGCGTTGCAGGTCTCCCATGCTTCCTGGTAATTGCCCGAGCCGATGATCTGGCGCAGGCTGTCCACGAGCGGCGGCGGGGCGAGCTTTGCCTTCTGCATGGAGAGGGCGAGCTGGATGATGAGCGTCACCATGATGACCGAGGTGGCCAAAATGCAGATCCAGATGAATATGCCCATCGGCCCGCTGGCGAGGATGTGGGTGATGACACTATCCTGCTTGGCATGTTCCTGCGCTGCGGCGGAGGCCACGGATAATAGCGCGACGATTGGAGTCAGGATGAACGGGAGGAGACGGCGGAGCGGGTGTTTGAGCATGGGTGAAAAGAGGTTCGGTTCTGCGAGGGATTCCTTGTTACGGTGTCGTAATGCCTTTCTGACGGAGTTCGTCAATTCGCTTTTGCGCTTCTTTGACGACTGAGCGCTCCTGATAGAAGATTGCCACCGTCCGGCAATAGTTTTCCATCGCCTCCGGAAGTTTTCCCTCTCCCTCGGCTATTTTGCCGAGAATATAGTAGGCCTGACCGTAGAGCTGGCTCTCGGCACGGCTCACGGTTTTTTTGGTCAGGGCGTCCGCGACAAGCGGCGCGGCGATTGCCTTCGCTTCCTCGAATTTTCCACGCTCCGCTGCGAGGCGCGCCTTGCCCACGCCGGTGATATTCGAGCCGGCTGCCGGGTAGCTTTGCTGAAAGTCGTTAAAGGCTGCCTCGGCCTCGGGGAGTTTGCCGAGGCTGATGTAGATGTTGCCGAGCATGCCGGTCGCATCGGCCGCCCAGGGCGTCGGCAGGCTCTTGTAGCGATCTGCGATGCCCTTGATGAGCGGCAGGGCCTTCTCCATGTCGCCCGCTTCGATCAAGCGCTGCGCCTGTCCAAACTCCGGAGGTGCGGCCTTCCTCACTTCCTGGATCTGGCTGAGGTTGTACGCGATTTCGCCCTGCGCATTCTTGATCGAGACCTTCCCGCCTCGCACTGCGACGATGAGGACGTTGGTGAGCTGCTGCGGTTGCGCGGTTGGAGTGACCGGCTTGAGAATTACGTAGTCGGTGCCGGCTGCCGGAGCCTGCGCGATTGCCGCGTGGGGAGCAAAAATCAAGGCGCATCCTGCGATGGGTGCAGAAAGAAGTTGCAGCGCGGCGAACGGGAAACGTAGCTTCATGGCCTTTGTCTTCGGGCGGGGGAATGTGGCGCAATACCTACTCTCCTCCGCCGGACCGACGCAACACACTTCCGCAGCTTTTTTAAAAAACCAATGGTCACCATCCTCCGCAAATTCAGCCGGCCCATCATGATTTTCGTGACGGTGTTCATCATCATCACCTTCGTGTGGTGGACGCCGAGCTGGTACGCAAAATCCAGCCATGGCGGCCCCGCGGCGGTGATTCACGGCAAGCCCGTCAGCGAGGAGGTCTGGCGGCGCGAGCGGGGCATCATGCTCGTTCACACGCGGCTCGGCGATGCGTATGCGCAGCTGATGGATCCCAACACGCGGTTTGGGTCGCTCTCGCCGGAGGGTGTGGAAAATTCGCTGCTGTTTGACGGCGAGGCCAACGCGCTCGGCATCTCGGTCACGCAGGAGGAAGTCGAGAAACAGCTCGCCGAGACGCGCGCTTTCATGGGCCAGGACGGGAAGTTCGACGCGGCCCGTTTCGACTTCTTCGTGCAGCAGGCGCTGAACCCCGAGGGATTCAGCAAGACGCAGATCGAGCAGTTCATCATCGCCGAGGTGCGCGTTCGGAAAATCGCCGCGCTTCTCGCTTCGACGATGCCGCCGACGCCGTCCGAGATTAAGGACGAGTTCATCCGTGAACGCCTCACGACCGAGGCTTCGTACGTGTCGTTCAAGGCCGAGGATTTCCGCGCCGCGCAAAAGGTGACGGAGGACGAAATCAAGCAGCGCTACGAGGCGAAGAAGGATTTCCTGAAGTCGCCGGAAATGCGCAAGGTGCGCTTCGCGGCCTTTGCGCTGCCGCCCACCGCGGATGGCAAGCCCATGGAGGAATCGAAAAAGACCGAGGAACTCCAGAAGCTCGCGAATGCGGCGTATGATTTCGCGACGGCGCTGCAAAAGCCGGCCGTGAATTTCGACGAGGCTGCGAAGCAGGCCGGTGCGACGATCGGCGAGACCGCAGAATTTTTCTCCCGTGACAAGGGGCCGGCGGAACTCGAAGGCTCCACGGTCGCAGCCGAGGCGGCCTTTGCGCTCACGAAGGAGAAGCCGTACAGCACGCACATCCCGCTCGGGAATGGAACCTACGTGCTCGTCTTCAAGGAGACGAAGGCGCCCGAGCAGCTCCCGTTCGACAAAGTGCGCAAGCAGCTCGAGGACGAGCTCCTCGCCGAAAAGGCCGACACCGCGATGATGGAGAAGGCCCGCGAAATCCGCGGTAAACTGGTGGAGGCCCGCAAGGCCGGGAAGTCCTTCGCGGAAGCCGCGACGGCGCTCGCGCTCAAGCCGGTCGCGTTTCCCGCGTTCTCGATGATGCAGCGCATCCCGCCGCAAACGCCCTTCGCGGAAGTCGTCCAGTCCGCGTCGGCCAAGCTCGCGCCCGGCGACATCAGCGACGTCGTTCCGACTTCGGGAGCTGCGCTCATTGTCCATGTCGATCAGCGGCCTGCCGTGGATGAAAAGGGAATGGAGGAAGCCACCGCGCGCATCGCGGAATACATCCAGTCGTCCCGCCAGATGATGGCATTCCAGGCGTGGCTCGCGGACCGCAGGGTCGCCGCAGGGCTGAAGCCGCGCACGCTGCGCCAGTAGCGCCCGCGCCTTTTCATGACGCCCGAACTCGACGAGCTCTTCGACGACGCGAACGGCGATCTCGCCCTCGGCGAACTCGACGCGGCCGTGGAAAAGTACCGCCGCTGCACGGAGCTCGCGCCGGATTTCGCCGATGCGTGGCACGCGCTCGCCATGGCGCTGATGAAGCTCGGCCGTCATTCCGAGGCGATTCCTGCAGCTTTGAAAAACACCGAGCTGCGCCCGAACGACCAGCTCGCGTGGAGCACGCTGAGCATCTGCTACGTCAAGAATCACCAGGTGCCCGAGGCCGAGGCCGCAGGAGGAAAGGCGCGGATCCTTTCGTGGGGCGGAAAAATCCGCAAGGACGCCTGATGGCGCTCGGCGCACGGCTTGGATACCGCACCGGGTTTCCGCCCGGATGTCCGTCGGACCGAATGGGCTCGCGTCAGCGCATTTCCCAGCGACACCGGCACTCACCAATGCGCCCTCGCCGACCGTGGCGACCAGCGAGCCGTCCGACTACGATTCACATGCCGGTACGAGTGGACGCGGTAGCCCGCGTCGGGCCAAGAGGTAAATCCGTGCGGCGGTACGAGGCCGGTGCGCTGCCATTGATGTCCCGCTCCGCCCACCGGAATCCACGGGCGGGACTCTCTTTCTGACGAAAGGAGTGGAGCCTAGGGGGTTCGAACCCCTGACCTCCTGAATGCCATTCAGGCGCTCTACCAACTGAGCTAAGACCCCGTTCGCAGCGGGCGGGGAAGATGGGAATGAGGGGATGGGTTGGCAAGGGGAATTTTTTCACAAGAGCAGAGCGTGAAGGGCGCCGGCAAACGTGATTGGCGATTCGTCGCAAGGCGTGCGCGCAGTGGGTTGCGGATGCTCCGCGGTTTCCCGCGTTGCCATCCCGCGGCGTCCAGCTAGCGTCCGCGCGGTCCATGCAGATCACCATTTCACCTACGGATCGGATCCTCGTCGTCGCGCCGCATCCGGATGACGAATCAATCGGCGCAGGCGGACTCCTCCTGCGTGTGAAACAGGCGGGTGCGGAGGTGGGTGTCATTTTTGGCACGAGCGGCGATGACAATCCGTGGCCGCAGCGCGCGGTCGAGAAGCGCGTATTCATCTCGGCGTCGGCGCGACTGCGCTGGGCGGCTCGCCGGAGGGACGAGGCGCGGGCGGCGTTGCGCTTTCTCCTCGGGACCGATGCGTCCTCCATTTTCCTGAATCTGCCGGACCAGGGTGTCACGCGCGTGCTGCTGCGCGGCGGCGAACAGACCATCGCGACGCTGCGGGCCGAGTTCGCGGCCTTGCGACCGACCATTGTGATCCTGCCGTCCGCGGACGACGCGCATCCCGACCACAGCGCGCTGCATGTGCTGGCGCGCTTCGCTTTTTCCGGCGCGCTCGCCGACTGCCGGGTGCTCACCTACGTCGTCCACCGGCGGGGCAAGTCCGCGCCGGGACCAGCGCTCTGTCTCCGGCTCACCCCCGCGGAGATGCGCGACAAACGGCAGGCCATTCTCTGCCACGAGACGCAGATGGCGCTGAGCAAGCGGCGCTTCACTGCGTACGCGAGGGCGGAGGAGCCTTACGATCTGCTGCCGGCGGCGGTCGAAACTTCCGCGCACCATCCGGTGAGCGAGGCGTCATTCAAGGACGGCGCGCTCAGGCTTCTAGTCCGCAGCGTTCGCGCGCCGCTGCCGCGGAGACGGCTGTTTATCGCTGCGCAAAGCATTCCGCTCGGGATGGTCCGCTGGTCGCTCCCGCTGCCGTCACGGAGCCGCTGTGTGGAATTGCGCGATGAAACCTGCGGAGCGCTTCAGCGCAGGTGCACGGTGCGCGTGAAGGGAGCGGTGACCGAGGTGCGTATTCCTGCCGCGGCGCTGCGCCCGCTCGAATCGGTTTTCGTGAAAGTGAGCAGCCGGCGGCTTTTCTTCGACTCGTCCGGGTGGCGCGAGGTCCCCCTTGCGGGGAGCGCCGTCGCATCCGTCCCGCGCGGGAAGCGCACGGCCCGCTGAGCGCCCGCGCGCTCACTTTTTCTTTTCATTCGCGAGCGGCAGTTCGGGCAGTGCCTTGCCGAGGGCCAGATCGGAGACCTTCAGGCCCTTGCGGAATCCGTTGAAGCCGTAGAAGAGCGGCTTGTAGGGATCGACGTATTCGACGTTCGCCTTCGCCGGCACTTCGAGGCCCGTGAACGAGTAGGCGGCGTTCACGAGGAGGCGGCGGAGGCCCTCATTCTCGAGGTCGGTGGCGGAGCCGAGCGTGGTGCAGAGGACCTTGTTGCCTTTGCCAAAGTCGTTGTCATTCACCCTCGTCCAGACAACCGGCATCGCGGGCTCGTTGATACCCTGCTCCTGCTTGTCCGTCGCGCGCTTCTTTTTGTAATCGGCCGGCTCGTCGCCCGGCTTCATGCCTTTGAGCACGACGCCGCGGATGAGGATCTTCGCATCGGCGGGCGGGTAGGCTTCATACACGTCGGTGTCACCGAATATATCGCTCACTCCGCGCAGGAGGACGTCGTCCTTTGCGCCGCTTTCGATGACGCCGCGCGTGGCCTCGCCCTTGTGCCTGCCCCAATGGCTCACCCAGCCCTCGCCGTACACCTTTTTCCCGAATGCGTTGAACGGCGCGAATTCGCCCTTGATGCCCGAGAACGCATGCGTGCTCGTGCGCAGACCGATGACGGGTTTGCCGGCCTTCACGTAGTCCGCGAAATGTCTGAACTGCTCATCCGGCCAGCGGCGGAAGCGCAGCGAAGTGATGACGAGGTCCGCCTTGTCGAGCGCCGCCATGCCCGGCTCATTGTCCGGGGTGTTCGGATCGATTTCGCCGGTCTCCTTGTTGATCGAGAAAAGCACGGTGGCCGTGAAACCGTGCCGCTGGCTGAGCAGCTTTCCGAGCATCGGCAACGCTTCCTCCGAGCGGTATTCCTCGTCGCCCGCGAGCAGCACGACGCGCTTGCCTTTGCCGGGCCCCTCCTTGCCCTCGTAGGTGATCCACTGATCTTCAGCGGATGCGATTGCGGCGAACGTGAGCGACAGGACGATGGCGGGGAGGGATTTCATGCGGCGCGATGCCAGCGGAGCGCGCGGGGAGAGTCAAGGGCTGCGGGGGATGGCGACTGCACAGCCAGTGGCAAAGTGCAGGCGATGCGCGTCACTCCTCTTCAGGCGCCGCAAATCCGCCGTCGTATCCGGGTGCTACTTTTTCCCGCTCCGCACCTTCTCCTTTTTCTTCTCCAGGTCCTCGTCCAGCTTGCCCAGTTCGTGGGTGAGCTGCTTCTGGAGCTGGACCGTCGCCTCAAAGTCGCCCGCCTCCTGCGCCTTGATGATCTCGCCTTGGAGAAACAGCTCCTTCTCCGCCTTCTTCGCCTTGTTGAGCGATTCCAGCTCGGTGATCCGCGCCTTCTGTTCGTCGGTCAGCTTGGCGGTGGGGGACTGTTTTTCCAGCCGTTCCATGGCGAGTTCGTAGGCGCTTTTCATTTCAGGTTGAGAGTTTTGTGTTGAGAGTTGAGTGTCGCCGTCCTTTTGGCGGAAACGAATCTAGACTGAGCGACTCGCAACCCTCAATCATCAACTCTCCATCCATGCTTCAGCTCCTGAGCACCGACTTCGACGGCACCATCATCAACCACGACGCGAAACCTTCCGTCGTGCCGGAGATGATCACGGCCCTGCGCGACCTCCGGGCCGCCGGGGTGAAGTGGGCCGTGAACACCGGCCGCACGCTTTGGCACATGGACGACGGGCTGAAGCGCGAATTCGCCCTGCCCATCCAGCCAGATTACGCCATCGTCGAGGAGCGCGACATTTACCACCGCGAGGAGGACGGCGCGTGGAAGCCATTTGGCGATTGGAACGAGCGCGGCGTGCGCGACCACGACGAGCTGTTCCGGCTCGCCGGCCCGCTGCTCGCCGAGGTGCTCGCATTCATCGAGCGGTTCGAGGGCGCGCAGACGCTCATGGATAAGGGCCGCTTCATCGGCGCCATCACCGCGAGCAACGCCGACATGGACCGCTTCTGCCATTTCCTCGACGAACTGCGCGCGCGCCTGCCCATCTTCAGCTACCAGCGCAACACGATCTATATCCGCTTCTGCCACGAGGCGTATAGCAAAGGCACCGCGCTCGGCGAACTCGCACGCCTCCTCGGCCTCGACCACAACGCGATTTTCGCCGCCGGCGACCATCACAACGACATCCCGATGCTCGACGGCAGCTTCGCCAAGTGGGTCGCATGCCCGTCGAATTCCTGCGAGGAGGTGAAGCTCACCGTCCGCACCGCCGGCGGGTACCTCGCCAAAGGCGCAGCCAGCGCGGGAGTCGTGGAGGCGCTGCAGCATTTCGGATTCTGGACGGCGATGGCCGGCGTGAAGTAGCCCGGATGGTAGATTTCACGCTTTGACGCGTGTTTTTGACCGGTAAAATGGCGGCAAATGAGTGAGCAATATGTTTTCGCGTTTCTAGAAGAGCGCCCGCAGCTCAATCTGGCGTGCTCCCCAAAAACTGATCCAGGCGCTATGAGAGTTGGCGGCGCGTGAGCGCCGCCGAACTCTCACCATGAAACGCAAACGACACACACCCGAAGAGATCATCAAGAAGCTGCGCGAGGCGGCGACGCTGCTGGCCGGAGGCCAGGGCGTTGAGGAAGTCTGCAAGAAGCTGGAAGTCAGCCCGCCGACCTACCACCGATGGCGGCAGGAATATGGCGGGGCCAAGGAGGAGACCGTCAAACGGCTCAAGGAGCTGGAGAAGGAAAACGGACGGCTCAAGAAGCTGGTGGCCGACCTGTCGCTGGACAAGGCGATCCTCAAGGAGATTGCGGAGGGAAAATGGTAGGCCCGGAGCGCAAACGAGAAGCCGTGGTGCATGTGCAGCACGAGCTGGCCGTGAGCGAACGCCGGGCCTGCACCACGATCCGGCAGCCGCGCAGCACGCAACGCTACCGCGGGCGGCGGCGAAGCAAGGACGCGGCGCTGGCCGCGGAACTGCGACGCATTTCGGCGGCCCATCCGCGGGCGGGCTACCGCGACGAGTTCCTGAACCGTGAAGCCTTCGCGTCGGTGTTGGAGGCAAAAGTGCTCGGCAGGCAACACCGGCACTGGCACAACCAAGGACGCCCGCATTCCTCGCTGGAGGACCAGACGCCCGTGGAGTTCGCGCAGCGCAGCCATGCGGCCGCCTCCGCTACGCTCCGGCAGCCGCATGGCTGCGCTCTTCCCCAAGAACACCAAACCAACAACCAAACACCCGAACCCAACCAAAAACTCTCATAGCGAGTGGCTCAAAAACCGGGGGCAGGCCAGAAACGCGGCGCAAGTTTGAGCAAGCAGGCGTGGATGCTCGATACGCTGCTGCGAGAGAAACTTACCTGATGAAAAAATACGGCGAGGATTGGGATCTCGAACAGGATACTGAGAGTTTACATGAAGAGTTCGACGATTGGATTGAGCGGAAGCGTGAAAACGAAGACGTCGAATAACAGGCAGTCGCTCCAATGATGGTGTGAGTCGCGTAAAACTCCGCCTTGCCGCTCCGGGCGCTGACCGCTAGACACGGCACTCCTTTCAACCAACTCATCCTCACCATGGGCAACATCTACAACAACATCATCGAAACCGTCGGCCGCACGCCGCTGGTGAAACTCAACCGCATCCCGGCCTGCCGAAGGCGTGGACCCGAGCACGACGATCGCGCTCAAGTGCGAATTTTTCAACCCGCTCGGCTCGGTGAAGGACCGTATCGGCGTGGCGATGATCGAGGATGCGGAGAAGCGCGGCATTTTGAACAAGGACACCGTCATCGTCGAGCCCACGAGCGGCAACACGGGCATCGCGCTCGCATTCGTCGCGGCGGCGAAGGGCTACAAGCTCATCCTCACGATGCCCGAGACGATGTCCGTCGAGCGCCGCACGCTGCTCGCGATGCTCGGTGCGAAGCTCGTCCTCACGCCCGGCACCGAGGGCATGAAGGGCGCCATCGCGCGCGCCGAAGCAGCTCGTGAAGGACACGCCGAATGCGTGGATGCCGCAGCAGTTCAACAACCCCGCGAATCCGGCCATCCACTCGAAGACGACCGCCGAGGAGCTGTGGGCGGACACGGACGGGAAGATCGACATCCTCGTCGCCGCGGTCGGCACCGGTGGAACGATCACCGGCGTCACCGAAGTCATCAAACCGCGCAAGGCGTCGTTCACCGCCATCGCCGTCGAACCCGCGGATTCGCCGGTCATTTCGCAGACGCTCGCAGGCGAGCCCGTGAAGCCCGGCCCGCACAAGATTCAGGGCACCGGCGCGGGCTTCGTGCCGAACAATCTCCACCTCAAGGACGCCGCGGGGAAGCCGCAGATCGTCGAGTGCGTGAAGGTGTCGAACGACGACTCGTTCGCCATCGCGCGCCGCCTCGCGAAGGAGGAAGGCATCCTCGTCGGCATCAGCACCGGCGCGAACGTGTGGGCCGCCATCCAGGTCGCGAAGCGCCCGGAGAACAAGGGCAAGCTCATCGTCACCGTCGCCTGCTCGACCGGCGAGCGCTACCTCTCCACCGCCCTCGCCGCGGATGCCCGCGCAGCCGTCGGAGGCTAAGCGCGACGCGCATCCAATCGCTCCTCGAAAACGCGGGCACACCACCCGCGTTTTCTTTTTCCCAAAATCACTTCCAATGTCCGCACCCGCAAACGCAACACCCGTCGTCAGCGCCAATGGCCTCGTCGTCCGCTACGGCGCGACGACGCTTCTGGGCGGTTCCACCATCGCACTGCACGAGGGAGAACACGTCGGCCTCGTCGGTCGCAACGGCTGCGGAAAAAGCACACTGCTCAAAATCATCGCAGGTGATTTAGAGCCGGATGAGGGCGAAGTTTCGCGGCGTCGCGGAATCATGACAGGCTTCCTGTCGCAGACGTTCGACCTCGATCTGGATGCGACCGTGGAGGCCAACGTGCTCAGCGGCGCGCAGCACATCCTCGACATCATCGCCGAATACGAAAACACGCCCGGCGACTCGCACCGCGGCGCGGATTTGCTCGACGAGATCGAGCGGCACGACGGCTGGAATCTCGACTCACGCCTGAAAAGCCTGCTGCAAAATCTCCACGCGCCCGCTGCGGATCGCATCGTCCGCCCGCTGAGCGGCGGGGAAAAGCGCCGCGTCGCACTCTGCCGCGCGCTCATCGCGCAGCCGGAGCTTCTCATCCTCGACGAACCGACGAACCACCTCGATCCGCAGAGCGTCGAGTGGCTGGAAAATTTCCTGCGCAGCTATCCCGGCACCTGCTTCCTCGTCACCCACGACCGCTACTTCCTCGACCGTGTTGCCTCGCGCATCGTCGAGTTGAAGGCCGGGCAGTTCTATTCCTACCCGGGCAACTACCAGCAATACCTCACGACAAAGGCCGAGCGTGAAGCCGGTGAGGAGTCGAGCGAGCGCCAGCGTCAAAAATTTCTCGCACGCGAACTCGAATGGGTCCGCAAGGGCCCGAGCGCGCGCCGCACGAAGAGCGTGGATCGCATCGCGCGCTATCACGAACTCGCCGCGCAGGCTGGCCCGCAGCGCGAGGAGGATGTGGACCTCATCATCCCGCCGCCGCCGAAGCTCGGGAACACCATCCTCGACCTCATCAATGTCGGCGTGGAAATCGGCGGGCGGAAACTTTTCGACTACCTCTCGCTGGAGCTTCCTCCCGGCGCCCGCGTCGGTTTCGTAGGACGCAACGGCGCAGGCAAGACCACGCTGCTGCGTATCATCCTCGGCGAGCAGAAGCCGACATGGGGCGAGGTGAAGATCGGCGCGCGCACGGTGATCAATTACGTGGACCAGAACCGTGAAGTCCTCCGCGACGAGGAGAGCGTGATGGAGGCCATCTCGGGCAAGAGCGACTGGGTCGTGCTCGGCGACCACAAGCTGCATGTCCGCAGCTACCTGAAGCGCTATCTTTTCACCGACGAGGCGATCAATGGTCGCATCAAATCCCTCAGTGGCGGAGAGCGCAGCCGGCTCGCGATTGCAAAAATTTTGCTCCGAGGCGGCAACCTGCTCATCCTCGACGAGCCGACGAACGACCTCGATCTTTCGACGCTGCAAATTCTCGAGGAAGGCCTCGCGGAATTCGGCGGCTGCGTGCTCGTCGTCAGCCATGACCGCTGGTTTCTGAATCGCGTCTGCACGCACATCCTCGCATTCGAAGACGACGGGCGCGTGGAGCTGAACGTCGGCGACTACGACTACTATCTCGAAAAGAAGCGCGCGCTCGCAAAGGGACCGATCGTAGAAATCCCGAAGCCTGCCGTGAAAGTGGTCGTGCAGCCCGAAAAAGCGCGGGCGCGGAAGCTCAGCTACAAGGAGCAGAAGGAACTCGACGGCATCGAGGATGCGATCCACGCAGCGGAGGCCGAGGCCGCCGAGATCGAGAAGATGCTCGCGGATCCCGCGTTCTTCGTCACGCGCTCGAAGGAATTCCCCGAATGGGAGGCGAAGCTCGAGGCTGCGAAGTCGCGTGCGGCGGCGCTTTTTGCCCGATGGGAGGAACTCGAGGCAGTTCGTGTGGCGTCCGTCGCGTAACGACAACTCGCCGGGCCGTCGCGCGGATCAGGACGCGTTCGGCGAACGCGCCCGACCCTCGTCGTCGCGCCAGAGGGAATCCCTGAATATCCATGCGAGTGCGAAGACGGCGAAGAGCACGGTGCCGATTTGCTGGATGGACATGGACCACAGGTCGCGGCGCCGCCCTGCGAACGCGATGAACGCCGCACCGCCGATGAGAATCGTGAACGCGGTCGTGACGAGCGCGCGCATCCACGTTGGAAACGGGCGGCTGAATGCCTCGACCAGCGCGAGGGAAACGGCAGGCGCGAGGATGATGTAAGTCGCGGATTCGGTCGCCGGGCCGAGCAGCAGCATCCAGCACGATACGAGGGTGAAGATGAGCGTCAGCAGCCGATCCGTGCCCCATCCTTTCAGCCGGCCGAAAAGGCAGAGCGCCGCGATGCATGCGCCGCCGAGGATCTGGATGAAAAAGTAGAGCCGCAAGTTTAGCTCGATGCCGCAGGCGTAGAGCAGCGTCCACAGGTCGCGTGGCCGGTTCATCACGTCGTAGTGCCGCTCGTCCACGGAGCGCGTAGCGGCCCAGTTTTGGTACTGTTCGAGCACGTAGGCCGGCTTTTGCAGCACGAACGACAGCGCGCCCAGCGCCACGAGCGCCGCGCCGAGGCGCCACGTAAACTGCCTCGGAAACAGGACCGCGAGCAGCAGGCCTGCCGCGAGCGGGTAGATTTTCAGGTAGGCGACGACGGCGATGCAGAGCGCGGCCAGCAGCCAGCGCGATCCACGCGACGCGATGAGCGCGAACATGACGAGCGCGATCACGAGCGGGTTGGATTGCGCGTTGTTGATGCTTCCGACCGAGAGCGGCAGGAGGATGAGAAACACCGCAGCGTGGCTTTTTGCCGAGATGCGGCTCGTGCCGTCGCGCAGCCACGCCCGGACGGCGGCGAGATAAGCGCCCACGACGGCGAGCCGCCAGACGATGTTCGCCAGCCACAGCGGCAGCAGCGCGAGCGGCGAAAGTAATGCGGCGACGAGCGGGCTGTAGAGGTAGTCGGTGCCGCCGGAGTAGAGGTTTTCGCCGTGGAGCCAGCGTCCGCCGGCGGTGTGGAATATGGGAAACACGGTGCCGCTGCCCGGTTTCAGCAGCGAGCGGATGAGCACGCCGACGATCAGTGCGGTCCAGAGGATGATCACCACCATCCAGGAATTGCGGCGGCGCTGTTCGTCGTCGGTCAGTGGCGCGGCCATCGGGATGTCTGTGTCATGCTGCGGGCGACCGTGTCGTTTCCTATTCCGGCGCACAAATGGAAAACTCCCGCGGACGGTTGACCGGCGCGCGCGCAGCCACTACATCGCCCGTCCCGCAAACCACACCCGCACCATGGCATTCCTCAACGACAACTACTCTCAAGCTCAAGGCCGGCTACCTCTTTCCCGAAATCGCACGGCGCGTGAAGGCGTTCACCGACGCGAATCCCGACGCGGCGAAGCGCATGATCCGCTGCGGCATCGGCGACGTGACGGAGCCGCTGCCGGAGGCGGTGCCGCACGGCGATGCACAAGGCGGTGGACGAAATGGCGACGTGCGCGAGGCTTTCAAGGGCTACGGCCCGGAGCAGGGCTACGAGTGGCTGCGCAAGGCGATCGCGGAGAATGATTACCGCGCGCATGGCATCGACGTGGCGGACGACGAGATCTTCGTGTGCGACGGGACGAAGTGCGACACGCGGCAACATCCTCGACATCCTCGGCGCGCAGAACGTCATCGCGGTCACCGACCCGGTGTATCCCGTTTATGTGGACACGAACGTGATGGCCGGGCACACCGGCGAGGCGGATGCGCGCGGCGCGTACGCCGGGCTCGTCTATCTCGAAGTGCAACGACGGCGAACGGCTTCGTCGCCGCGCCGCCGCAGGAGAAGGTGGATGTCGATTTACCTCTGCTTGCCGAACAACCCGACCGGCGCGGTGGCGACGCGCGCGCAGCTCGAAGCGTGGGTCGCATACGCGCGTGCGAACGACAGTCGCTGATCCTCTTCGACGCCGCCTACGAGGCCTACATCAGCGAGCCCGGCGTCCCGCATTCCATCTACGAAATCCCCGGCGCGCGCGAGTGCGCGATCGAGTTCCGCAGCTTCTCGAAGAATGGCGGCTTCACCGGCGTGCGCTGCGCATTCATCGTCGTGCCGAAGACGCTCATGGCGACGACGGCGAGCGGCGAAAAGCAAGCCGCTGCACCCGCTGTGGCTGCGCCGGCAGACGACGAAATTCAACGGCGTCGCGTACATCGTCCAGCGCGGCGCCGAGGCGCTCTATTCGCACCGAGGGCAAGGCGCAGGTGCGCGCGCTCGATCGAGCACTACATGGGCAATGCGCGCGTTCTGCGCGAGGCCGCGAACGGCCGCGGGCTGCGCAGACGTGGGGCGGCGTGAATGCGCCGTACATCTGGGTGAAACGCCCGCGGCGGACTGACGAGCTGGGAGATGTTCGACAAGATGCTGAACGAGGCGAATGTCGTCATCACGCCGGGCAGCGGCTTCGGTGCCGCGGGCGAAGGCTACTTCCGCATCAGCGCGTTCAACTCGCGCGCGAACGCGGAGGAAGTCGGCGCGGCGCATCAAGGCGATGAAGTTCTGAGTCATCGGAATCCTTCGTGGTCGGAGGCAATTCCTTACGAGGTGTAAATTGAATACTCCTTGGCGAAGTTGCACGTCGGCGTAGCATTCGCGGGATGTCATGCAAGGACGCACGAGTTTGGTATTCCATGTTGGCGGCGGCGGTAATCCTCGCCACGAGCTTCACCGGGTGCAAAAAGGCTCCGCCGCCGCAAGAGCAGGGGCCGCTGCCCGTCAATGTCGTCACCGTCGTGGAGCAGGAAGTCCGCGAGTGGGATGAATTCACCGGGCGCATCGAGGCGGTCGAGTCGGTGGAAATCCGGCCGCGCGTGTCGGGCTACATTACCGAGATTCATTTCAAGGCGGGTGCCATTGTCAAAAAAGGCGATCCGCTTTTTCGTCATCGATCCTCGGCCTTATCAGGCGGATTTCGACAAGGCCGCTGCGGAAATGGAGCGGGCGGAGGCGCAACTCGAACTGGCACGGATCGATCTCGATCGCGCGAAGGAACTGCGGGAGTCGAAAATCATCGCGGCGAGTGAATTTGATCAGAAGGCGGCGGCGTGGCAGCAGGCTTCCGCGGCGACGCGCTCGGCGGCGGCGGCAAAGAGCGCGTCCGCGCTGAATCTGGAATTTACGCTCGTGCGCTCGCCGATTGACGGGCGCGTGAGCAACGAGCGCATCACGGTCGGCAACCTCGTGCAGCCGGGCTCCGGACAGGACAGCGTGCTCACGACCGTCGTTTCCATTGATCCGATCTACGTGCTGATCGATGCGGACGAAAACATGATCCTCAAATACGTGAAGCTCAATGACGAGGGGAAGCGCAAGACCGCGCGCGAGGCGCAGGTGCCGGCGTTCGTGGAACTCGGCAACGAGACCGGTTTTCCCCACGAGGGGTACATTGATTTTGTGGACAACCGCCTGGACGCCGCGACCGGCACAATGCGCGCGCGCGTGATTCTCAAGAGCTGGAATCCGCTGCTCACGCCGGGCTTTTTCGTCCGCGTCCGCGTGGCCGGTGTGCAGCCTTACAAGGCCGCGCTGGTCGAGGACAGGGTCATCAACTCACAGCAGGGCGTGAAGTATGTCTTCGTGGTGAAACCGGACAACACGATCGAGCGGCGAAACATCGAGACCGCGACGATGTGGGAAGGCCTGCGCATCGTGAAGAGCGGGCTGAAGCAGGGCGAGAAGGTCGTCTCGACTCGGCTGCAGATTCTCCAGCCTGGAATGCCCGTCGTGCCGCTGGCGGAGACGAAGGACGAGACCGCAAAGCCGGCAGATGCTGGCGCACCGCCGAAGCCCGAGGCCGTGAAACCCGAGGGCGCGAAGCCGGAAGGCGCAAAGTAGGCGAGCCATGAAGTTCGCGCATTTCTTCATCGACCGTCCGATCTTCGCGGGCGTCATCAGCATCGTCATCACGCTCGTCGGTGCGCATCGCGCTTTGGACGCTGCCGATCGCGCAGTATCCGGACATCGCGCCGCCGACCGTCCAGGTCACGGCGGCCTATCCGGGCGCGAATGCGAAGACCGTCGCGGACACCGTGGCCACGCCGATCGAGCAGCAGATCAATGGCGTCGAGAACATGCTCTACATGTCGTCGTCGAGCACGAGCGACGGCATCATGACGCTGAACGTCACCTTCAAGCTCGGCACCGACCTCGACGAGGCGCAGGTGCTGGTGCAGAACCGCGTGGACGTCGCGATGCCGACGCTGCCCGCAGGAGGTGCAGCGCATCGGCGTGACGACGAAGAAGCAGTCGCCGGACATCACGATGGTCGTGCATCTCGTCTCGCCGGACGGCTCGCGCGATTCGCGTTTTCACGAGCAACTACGCGCTGCTGCAGATCCGCGACGAACTCGCGCGGCTCCCCGGCGTCGGCGACGTGAACGTCTTCGGCGCGCGCGAGTACGCGATGCGCATCTGGCTCGATCCGGAGAAGCTCGCCGCGCGCGGACTCACCGCGCAGGACGTGGTGCAGGCGATCCGCGAGCAGAACGTGCAGGTCGCCGCGGGCATCGTCGGCGCGCCGCCGGTGCCGGCGGGCGCGACGGCATTCCAGTACACGGTCAACACGCAGGGCCGGCTCGCGGACGAAGCGGCGTTTGGCGACATCGTCGTCAAGACCGGCGCGAACGGACAGGTCACCCGCGTGCGCGACGTGGCCCGGGTGGAACTCGCGGCGCAGGACTACGCCGTGAACAGCCAGCTCGGCGGCAAGCCCGCCACGGCCATCGGCATCTTCCAGCTCCCCGGCACCAACGCGCTCGAAACCGCCGACGCGGTGCGCGCGAAGATGAAGGAGCTGAAGACGCGATTTCCCGCCGGGCTCGACTACGAGATCCAGTACGACCCGACGACGTTCCGTGCGCGAGTCCATCCAGGAGGTGCTGAAGACGCTCTTCGAAGCCATCGCGCTCGTCGTGCTCGTGGTGCTCGTCTTTCTGCAAAACTGGCGCGCGTCGATCATCCCGCTGCTCGCCGTGCCGGTGTCGCTCATCGGCACGTTCGCGGTGATGGCGCTGCTTCGGCTTCTCGCTGAACAACCTCTCGCTCTTCGGCCTCGTGCTCGCGATCGGCATCGTGGTCGATGACGCCATCGTGGTCGTCGAGAACGTCGAGCATCACATCGCGAAGGGGCTGAGCGCCGCGCGACGCGGCGCGCAAGGCGATGAATGAAGTGAGCGGCGCGGTCATCGCGGTCGCGCTGGTGCTCGGCGCGGTCTTCGTCCCGACGGCGTTCATCAGCGGCATCACCGGGCAGTTCTTCCGGCAGTTCGCGCTGACCATCGCCGTCTCCACCGTCATCTCCGCGTTCAATTCGCTCACGCTTTCGCCCGCGCTCGGCGCCATCCTGCTGCAGCCGCACGGCGCGAAGCGGGACTGGCTCCAGAAGATTGATCGACGGGCTGCTCGGCTGGTTTTTCCGCGGCTTCAACCGGTCTTCGGCTGGGGCGCGAACGCCTACGGCAGGAGCGTCGCGCGCGCTCACGCGCCTCGCCGCGCATCGTGCTGGTCGTCTACGCGGGCCTGCTCGCCCTCACCGCGCTCGGTTTCAAGGCCGTGCCGACCGGCTTCATCCCCACGCAGGACCGGGCTACGCGGCGTCGCTTCTGCCAGCTCCCCGATGGCGCGTCGCTCGATCGCACGCAGGAGGTCGATCGACAAGATGGCGAAGATCGCGCGCGAAACGCCCGGGCGTGCTCGACACCATGGAGATCGCCGGCATGAACCTCTTCGGCGGCAACCAGTCGAACACCGGCGCGGTCTTCATCCCGTTCAAGCCATTCGCCGAACGCAAAGGCGCCGACCGAGCAGATGCCGGCGATCCTCGCGAAGATCAACGCGCGCTTTCGCGCCGAGATTCCCGAGGCGTTCACCGGCGTCTTCCCGCCGCCGCCCGTCGCGGGCGTCGGCAATGCCGGCGGCTTCCGGCTCTACATCCAGGACCGCGGCAGCGCCGGGCTCGAGGCGCTGCAAGAGCAGGCCTTCGCGACTGATGATGGCCGGCGAACGCGACGCCGGGCTCGCCGGGCAACATCACCACCTTCCGCGCCAACGTGCCGCAGCTCTGGCTCGACGTCGATCGCGTGAAGGCGAAGACGATGAACGTCCCGCTGAGCAACATCTTCGGCACGCTCCAGACCTATCTCGGCTCCAGCTACGTGAATGACTTCACCCTCTTCGGCCGCACCTACCGCGTCACCGCGCAGGCCGACGCGAAGTTCCGCCTGACGCCCGAGGACATCCGCCTGCTCAAGACGCGCAACGCCAGCGGCGGCATGGTCCCGCTCGGCGCGGTCGGCGACGGTGCAGGAGATCAGCGGCGCGGACAGAGTGACGCGCTACAACATGTGGCCCGCCGCCGATCTCAACGGCGGCGCCGCGCCCGGCTTCAGCACCGGCCAGGCGATGGCCGCCGTCGAGAAGCTCGCGAAGGAAACGCTGCCCGACGAGCTTCACCACCGAGTGGACCGAGCTGACGCTCCAGCAAAAGCTCGCCGGCAACAGCGCGCTCTACATCTTCCCGCTCTGCGTGCTCTTCGTCTTCCTCGTGCTCGCCGCGCAGTACGAAAGCTGGGCGCTGCCGCTGGCCATCATCCTCATCGTGCCGATGTGCCTGCTCAGCGCCATCGGCGGCGTCTGGCTGCGCGACATGGACAACAACATCTTCACGCAGATCGGCTTCGTCGTGCTCGTCGGCCTCGCGTGCAAAAACGCCATCCTCATCGTCGAGTTTGCGAAGCAGATTCAGGAGCGCGACGGCAAGGACCGTTTCACGGCCGCCGTCGAAGCCTGCCAGCTGCGCCTGCGGCCGATCCTCATGACCAGCTTCGCCTTCATCCTCGGCGTGCTGCCGCTCGTCCTCAGCAGCGGCGCCGGCTACGAAATGCGCCAGGCGCTCGGCACCGCGGTCTTCTTCGGCATGCTCGGCGTCACCTTCTTCGGCCTCTTCCTCACGCCGGTCTTCTACGTCGTCATCATGTGGTTCAGCGAGCGGCGTCGGCGTGCAAAAGGCGTTGGTGATTCGCCGGCTCCCGCGGTTCCGGCACAGCCGGCCGGTTGAAAAGGCCCCCGGCTTTTCATACGTGCGGGAAGCCCGCGCCTCATGCAGTGTTTCGACCTCATGACCGGCACCGCATTTTGCAAAAGGAAATCCCGGATGCTGCGGGCGATTCTCAGCGTGTTATGCGCGGCCTGCTGTGCGGGCGGTCTGTTGCGCGCGCAGTTTGCGGCGGAGGATGAGGTGCGGCTGCGGCGCGATGAGCCGCTGCACTTTAAGGAGGGCGTCTTTCGCACGGGGAAGATCGGCGAGACGTTCAAGGTGATGCGTTACGATCGCGCGGCGGGGCGCGTGTATCTGCTGGCCTTCGGGAGCGACGGGAAACCGTTTGCGCTGCATTGCGCGGACTCGGCCTTGGAGCCGGCGCCGAAGGACTGTTGGGCGCTGCTCCAGTCAGGCGTGCGGACGATGCAGCAGGGCGACATGGCCGGGGCGCGAGCGCAGTTTGTCCGTGCCTCGACGGGGCAGAATGTGGACGCGGTCGCGATGAA
Source organism: uncultured Verrucomicrobiae bacterium (assembly GCA_963769025.1). GTDB lineage: Bacteria > Verrucomicrobiota > Verrucomicrobiia > Chthoniobacterales > Chthoniobacteraceae > SXWH01. The sequence goes on along the minus strand of CAVYKI010000009.1, from coordinate 1,156,396 downwards.
TCTCGCGCTGCAGTGCGAGACGCTGCGCAAGGCGACCGCGGACCTCGCGGCGGCGCACCAGATGTTGCAGCGGGATCTCGCGGAGGTGGCGCGACTGCTCCGCAATGCGCAGGTCGCGGACCGCCCGAGCGCTGATTCCCGGCGACATGTCGAACCAGGTGCGCGCGGGCGAGATCCGGGCGAAGGCGATTGCCTTGCGTGGGAAGTCCGAAGCGGCGGTGAATGCGGCAACGGATTCGCTCGCGACGGCGATCAAGTCCGCGCGCGGATATGCGAAGATCACTCATCGGAAGCGGCTCGCTATCGATCGGTTTGCCGATGTGGGACGCGGTGGCTTCATTCGCGCGAAACCAGCTCCCGGCGGACCGTCAGGTGGCGGATTGGGACTTGCCCGATCGCGCTGAATTGACGCGGAGGATCAATGCCGCGAGCGATGCGCTGGCACGCGCACGGGCACGCATGGACGCGAAGCAGCTTCTCGCCGCACTCGGGAGCATCGTGAGCGGGTTGGAGGCTGAACCGGGAAGGGGCGACCTGCTGCAATTGCGGGCGGTCGTGGAGGCATCGATCGAGAGAGCGCGTGCGCGTGTGCAACTGGCGCGTTCGCTGACTGAACAGAATCGCCGCGATGAGGCGCTCGCCGAACTGGCGAAGGCCGAAGCGATTTGCGCGGACGACGAGCAGGCGCGCGTGCTCGGTAATGAATTGCGCGCCGCTGCGCCAAAGTAGCGATCCCGGCTACGGCAGGGCGGTCCCGCGGGCAGCGGTGAGCAGGGAATACCACTCGCCGCGCGTGAGTTCGATGGCGTCGGAGCGGGTGACTTCGCGGATGCGATCGGGATTTACCGAACCGATGATCGGCATCATGCGCGATGGATGGCGCAGCAGCCAGGCGACGGCGACGGCGGCAGGCGTTGCACCCTTTTCTGCGGCGATAGTTGCGAGGAGCGCTTGAAGTTTTTTCGCGCGTTCGTCGCGCGGCGCATCGAGGAGCAGGCCTTTGGCGAGCGGGCTCCAGGCCATGGGCGTGATGCACTCGGCCAGGCACTGGTCGAGCGTGCCGTCGTCGAGGCAGGCGAGGGCGGCGAGGCTGACTTCGACCTGGTTCACGACGAGCGGCATCGAACAGTGCTTTTGCAGCGCGGCGAGCTGCGATGGACGGAAGTTGCTCACGCCGAATTCGCGCACTTTTCCCTGCGCGCGGAGCTGTGCAAAGGCGGCGGCGATATCGAGCGGGTCACCGAGGAAGTCGGGCCGGTGAATCATCAGCAAGTCCACGAAATCCACGCCGAGCCGCTTCAGCGAGCCTTCGACGGAGGCGACGATGTAGGCACCCGAGGAGTCGTAGCAATGCGTGCGGCCGTCCCACGGCGGGCAGATTCCGCACTTCGTCGCGAGGACGATGCGCTGTCGCATGCCCGGCGTGTCGCGGAGCACTTTGCCAAAAATGCGCTCGCACTCGCCTCGTCCGTAGATGTCAGCGTGGTCGAAGAGCGTGTAGCCGGCGTCGTAGGCCGCGCGCACGGCGGCCTTGCCTTCGGAGTCGTCGAGGCGCGGTCCGCCCTCGCTCCCGGCAAGCCTCCAGCAGCCGTAGGCGAGGCGTGTGGCGGTGAGGTTTCCTGTGCCGAGTGTGAGCGTCTGCATCGTGCGGAGAGTAGTCCCGTGCGATGCGCTGTCAGCGCGAAAACGTGGCACGGCGTCCTTTCGTGCGGTGACAGGCGCCTCCGGGCGAAAACGGCATCGTGAAGGATCGTTTTTCGCTCGGATTCAAGGGAAAAGGCGCATGTCAGAGACGCCGGGCGTGCCACAAGATGCAGGGGTCCACTTTTCGCGCGACCACTCGTAATAGTGCTTGCGCGGCGTTTTAGTCTTTTTCATCCTCCGCGGTCAAACCCCCACTAGACCTTTCGCATCCCATGTATCTCAAGAGCCTCGACATCTTTGGTTTCAAGTCATTCGCGCCGAAAACGACCCTCAATTTTGACCCCGGCGTGACGTGCGTCGTCGGGCCAAACGGGTGCGGCAAGTCGAACGTGCTGGACTCGATCCGATGGGTGCTCGGCGAGCAGTCGGCGAAGGCGCTGCGCGGCGGCGAAATGACGGACGTGATTTTCTCCGGCACGGACTCGCGGCCGGCGCTGGGGATGGCGGAGGTCTCGATGACTTTCAGCGAATGCGAGGAGCAGCTCGGGCTGGACTGGCATGAGGTGAAAATCACGCGGCGCGTTTTCCGCGAAGGCGGCTCGGAGTATCTGCTGAACGGGACGCCGTGTCGGCTGAAGGACATTCACACGCTGTTCATGGACACCGGCATCGGGCGCAGCGCTTATTCGATCATGGAGCAGGGGAAAATTGACCTCATCCTTTCGTCGCGGCCGGAGGATCGGCGGGCGATTTTCGAGGAGGCGGCGGGCATCACGAAATACAAGAGCCAGCGCAAGGAGGCGCTGCGCAAGCTGGAGGCGACGGAGGCGAATCTCGTGCGGCTCGCGGACATCATCCGCGAAGTGAAGCGGCAGATCGGCAGCGTGCAGCGGCAGGCGGCGAAGGCGCGGCGCTACCAGGGAATGCTGGACGATCTGCGCGTGCTCGAAACGCACAGCACGAAGCGCCAGTGGGACGAACTGGAGAATTCGCGCGCTGCCGGCGCGGAGGAGCTGGAAAATCTCGTGGCGCGGCAGGCGGAGATTGACTCGCAGATCGAGGCGGAGGAATCCACGGCGCACGACCGGCGCGTGGCGCTGGAGGAAATGGAGGGCCGGCTCGCGCAGGCGCGGCAGTCCGTGCAGGACCTGCATTCGCGCATCGCGAACCACGAGAGCCGGCTGGCGTTCAATGCCGAGCGCGTGACGGAATTTGGCCAGCTCGCGGATCGCTATCGCGCGGACATCGCCGGCGCGCAGGAGCGTTTCCAGGATGCGGAATCGAAGCTGCGCGAGGCGGACGTGCAGCTCGAGCAGATCAGCACATTGCTCGCGTCGGAGCTGCGGCGCATGGAGGATGTGCAGGCGCAGACGGCGGACCTCACGGGTCAGCGGCAGGAGGCGGATGCGCAGATCTCATCGCTCGCAAACGAGGCGGGGAGAATCGAGAGCAAGCTCGCGAGCCTGCGCATGGCAATCTCGGGCGCGACGCAGCAGCAGGACGGCGCGGAGGCGCGGCTGGCGGTGCTGGCGAGCGAAGTCGCGGCGGCGACGGAAGCGGCGACGCGGCTCGGCGAGCAGCGCGCGACCGCGGTGGCGCAGCTCGACGACGCGAACAGGAATCTCGAATCGTGGACATCGTCGCTCGCGGAGGCTTCGGGTGCGGTGCAGTCCGCGGCCGCGGAGAAGGCGCAGGTGGACCGGGAATTTGCGGAAGCGCAGCGTGCGCTGAGTGAGAAGGCGGGGAGCCTCGAAGTGCTGCGCCAGCTCGCGGCGGAGGGCGAAGGATTCGGCGAAGGCACGCAGGCGGTGCTGCGCGGGCTCGATAACCCGGAGTTCTTCCAGGCGGCCATCGCTGGCGCGCTGACGGAGCACCTGACGGTCGAGCCGGAATTCGTCACGGCGATCGAGGCGGCGCTCGGGCAGAACTTGCAGGCGATTTTGATGAAGGACGCGATGGTCGCGGAGTCGGTGATGCGGACGCTCGCGGCGAAGAAGTGGGGACGCGCGACGCTGCTGCTGCGCGAACTGCAACCGGCGGCGCCGTCGCAGGGGCAATTCCTGCCCGAGGGCGCGCTCGCATGGGCGATCGACAAGGTGCGCGTGGACGACGCAATGCGGCCTTTGCTCGCCGCGCTGCTCGCGGATCACGTGATCGTTCAAGGCGTGGATGCCGCAATCCGGATCCAGCAGCGCGCCCATGCCGAAAATCGCAGGCTCTGCGCCGTGACGCTCGCGGGCGAGGTGCTGACGACGGAAGGTTTGCTGACCGGCGGCACGGCGAGCGACGCAGGCGGCTCCGTGCTTGCGCGGAAGAACCAGACGCTGGCGCTCGAAGCGGAAGTCGCGCGGCTCCAGGCGGTGCTGGATGGCATCGTCGTGCGGCAGGCTGAGATTTTGCAGCGGATGGAATCCGCGAACGCGCAACTGACCGAGGCGCGCGAGGAAAAGCAGAACGCGACCGTGCGGCTCGGGACGCTGCAGGGGCAGGTGCAGATGCTCGATTCGCAGCTCACGGAGACGACTCGCCGGAACGAGAGCCTCGAATGGGAGCGGCAGAGCGCGGAGTCGCGCCGGGCCGAGGCGGCGGGCAGAATTGCGGAACTCGAGGAAGAGATTCGCGGCGCGATGCAGGCATTTGAGTCCATGCTCACGCGGCGCACGGAGGCGCAGGGGTCGCTCGAAATGCTGCGTGCGCGGGAGAGCGAGATCGCGTCGGAGCTGAATGATCTGAAGATCAAGGTCGCGACTGAGCGGCAGCGGCATTCCTCGCTGCATCACCAGCGGCAGCCGATGGAGGCGCGCATCGGCGAACTGCGCGAACTGATCGAGCAGCGGCAGCGCGACATCCAGAATTACGAGGAGCGCGCGGGTGCGCTCGAAGCGGAGAAGTTTGAGATCGAGGCAAACATGGAGCGCCTTCGCGCGAGCATCGGCGAGGCGAACGAGCATGTCGCGACGTTGCAGGAGGAGCGCGCCGGGGTCGTCGCCGCCGCGGAGGAGATGGCGGAGCGGATGCGCCAGCTCCGCCGCGAGCAGTCGCACTGCATGGAGCAGCGCGGGGCGATCGAGGTGCGCTCGACGCAGCTCGAACTGAAGGCGGCCTCGATCGATGACCACATTCAGAAGCGCTACCAGCTCACGCTGCGCGAATTCGTGCCGGACGGCTACGCGCTCGCGTCGTGCATGCGGGAAATCGGGAAGCGCGTGCGGAAATTTGAAACGCAGACGGAGGCGGGCGGCGAGGGGACTGCGGAAGCCGGGGATCCGACGGCGGAGGCGCTGTCCGAAAGCGTGGAGGTCAGCGAGGCGCCGGTGTCCGACACGATCGACTGGATGCGCATCGAGACCATCGTGCGCGAACTCGACACGCGGCTCGCGGGCATGGGGCCGGTGAACCTCGACGCCATCGCGGAATTCGAGGAGCTCGAGCAGCGCCACACTTTCCTCGAAACGCAGATCGGCGACACGACCTCGGCGAAGGAAGAGCTGATCGGCGTGATCAACAAGATCAACACGACGACCAAGACGCTCTTCGCGGACACGTTTGAGAAGATCCGCGTGAACTTCCAGGAGATGTTCAAGGAGCTGTTCGGCGGCGGGCAGGCGAACCTCATCCTCACGATGGAGGATGACCCGCTGGAGAGCGGCATCGACATCATCGCAAAGCCGCCGGGCAAGCAGCTCCAGAGCATCACGCTGCTTTCGGGCGGCGAGAAGACGATGACGGCCGTCGCGCTGCTGTTCTCCATTTACATGGTGAAGCCGTCGCCGTTCTGCGTGCTGGACGAAATGGATGCGCCGCTGGACGAGTCGAACATCAACCGGTTCATCAAGATTCTCGACCGGTTCGTGGCCCAGAGCCAGTTCGTGGTCATCAGCCACAACAAGCGCACCATCGCGCGGGCCGACGCGCTCTACGGCGTGACGATGGAGGAGCACGGCGTTTCGAAGCTGGTCGGCGTGAAATTCCGCGCGCGCGACGAGGCGCACGAGAGCCGGGACATTCTCGGTGCTGAAAATGCGACGCCCGTGCCGAGCATCGCGGAGAGCTTTGGCAAGAGCGGCGATCTTCACAGCGAAAACGGCGAAAGCGCGGGCGGCGTGGCGTGACGCTGCGTCGGACTTGCGCCGCGGCCCGCGCTCTGCCAAATGCAATCCATGGACTTTAACGCCCGGCTCCGTGCCGCCATCCGCGACGTGCAAGATTTCCCAAAAGCGGGAATCGTTTTTAAAGACATCACTCCCGTGCTTTCCGACGGAAAGCTGTTTCAGGACGTCGTGGATCGGTTTGCGGATGAACTGAGCGGCCTTGGTGTGTCGAAGGTGGTCGGGATCGACGCGCGGGGCTTCATCTTCGCAGGCGCGGTGGCGTACAAACTTGGGCTCGGGTTCATCCCGATCCGCAAGAAGGGCAAGCTCCCTTGGACGACGCGTTCGGCGGCCTACACGCTCGAATATGGCGAGTCTGTCGTGGAGATGCATGTGGACGGGGTGGAGCCAGGGGAGAAGGTGGCGTTGATCGATGATGTGCTTGCAACCGGCGGAACGGCAGCTGCGGCAGTGAAACTCCTCGGCCAAAGTGGTGCTGAGGTGGTGAGGGCGCAGTTTTTGATGGAACTGGGGTTTCTCGATGGGCGGAAGAATGTCTGCCCTACTCCAGTGGTAAGCATGGTGATTTACTAGACGGATTATAATTGTCATAGTTTGGCACGTGGCTGGCTCTCTCGGAGGCAGCCATGCGAAAACAGCCCAGTCAGTCCATCCTAGCTCGCTCGATCCGAGCCTTTGCCAAACCGGCGAAGAAACCCGTGGGAGGCCACGCGTTCGGTTGTGCAGCCCTGCTTGCCGGCCCTTTTCACGGACACGCCATCGCGGCTGTGGAGATCGCGCCGGAATCGGCTTTCACGGCGATCCTCGCGGTGGGTGCCGGGATTCTCGGACTTTCGGCGGCGCTTCTTTACCGGCACATGCATCAGCGGGAGGAGGAACTGCGCCGCCGTGCTGAAAACGCGGAGGCGGAATTGCGCGCGCTGCTGATGATGACCGACGAGGCGGTGCTTGTGCTTTCCTCGGAGGGCAGCATCCGCGCGGCGAATCCGGCAGCGGAGGAACTGTTTGACCGGGACGCGGAGGAATTCATCGGCGAACCACTCACGAAGGTCATGGCGCAACCGCTGTCCCTGGGTGAACTGACGAAGCACGGGCCTGCAAACTTTGAAACGACCGCACGGCGCGGCGAGGAGGCATTTGCGCAGGTGGAGATGCTGCTTTCGCCGGTCGATATGAACGGCGGCAGGGGCTACCTGGCGATCCTTCACGAGACCCGGGAGGCATTTCCCCGTGATCCGCTGAAGAAGTCGCCTCGGAAATTGGAATTGAACGACGCCGTCGGGAAATTCACGCATGACCTGAACAACGAGCTCACTTCGGTGCTCGGCAATCTGTCCCTCATCCTGATGGCCAGGCCCGGCGACCCGGCGACGCACGGGCGCGTGCTGACTGCCAAGAAGACCGCCGTCCGCGCGCAGGTGCTCAGCCAGAAACTGCAGTCCCTCATCCAACCGGGCGAAGGTGACGAAACGGTCTCGTCCGGGAGGGCCGATGTGGGCTGCACGATTTTGCCGATGCCAATCATGCAGGCGGCGCCGAAGCTGGAATCGTCCCATCCTTCCGGTCCGTCGCGCATTTTGATTCTCGATGACGAGGAGGCCATCTGTCTCCTCGTGGCGAGCGCGCTCGACGCGTCGGGATTTGAAGTGACGCCGGCGACTTCCACGGCGATCGCGATTCAAGCCTGCGAGGAGGCGACGCGTTCAGGCCAGCCATTCTCACTCGTGATTTGCGACCTCAGCCTGCCAGGAGACATGAATGGCATCCAGGCGCTGCAAAAGCTGCGGACCATCGACCCGGACATCAAGGCCATCGTCTCCAGCGGATACGACGGCGATCCGGTGATGCGCGATTGCCGCAAGCACGGATTCGGCGCCGCGGTGGCCAAGCCGTACGAGATTTCCAAGCTCGTCCGGACCGTGGGCGACGTGCTGTCCGGCGATGCGGCGACCATCCGCAAGAGCGCATGATTTTACCGAGGCCGGAATTCGGAGGCGGGGATCCTCCGGTGCAACTGACATTGGGCTGACAGTTGTGCCGGTCCTCCGCCTTCGAATTCCGGCCCCGGCTACGCCGGGAGCCGAAGCGGACGGGTGAGGCTCGCGCCTAGAGCGTGTCATGCACTTTGACGGAAGAGCGAGCCGAGCATGAGGGTAATGAAGGCCAGCCAGTGAAGGTCGGCAAAAGTTTGGGGCAATCGTTCGTAGTCCTTGGCCAGTCTGCGGAAGCGCGCCATCCAGGCGAAGGAACGTTCCACCACCCAGCGCCTGGGCAGGAGGACAAACCCGCGCTTGGCCGTGCTGAGTTTGACCACTTCGAGCTGGATGCCCTGCGCTGCGGCGGCGTCCGCCGCGTCCCGGCCGGTGTAGCCTTGGTCCACATACGCCAGCCCGACGCTCTGCCCGGTGGCTTGCTGCACTTCTTTGGCCAGCGCCTCGACTTGCGCGCGCTCCTGCTGGTCGGCGCTGGTCACGCGCAGCGCCAGCAAATGTCCGAGCGTGTCCACCGCGATATGCACCTTCGAACCCTTGCGCCGCTTGTGCCCGTCATAGCCCGCGCGCGCCCCGCTCTCGGGCGTGGATTGCACCGTCCGTCCATCAAGGACCACCGCGCTCGGCTCCTCCGCGCGTTCCAGGATCAAGCGCAGGATGCGCCGCAGGTCCGCCGCCATGTCCTCGAAAATCCCCGCCGCGATCCAACGCAGCGTCTGCTGCTGGATCGCCTGCCAGGGCGGCAGGTCGTGCGGCAGCATCCGCCACGGGCAGCCCGCACGCACCATGTAACGCAGCCCGTTGAACACCGTGCGCAATGCATGCTTTCTCTGCGCAGCTTCCTCATTCATCAGCGTCAGGTACGGTGCGCAAAACGCCCACTCCTCGTCGGTGACGTCGCTCGGATACGTTTTCTTTTGGTCAGTTTTGTGTGCCATCCCGAGCCTGATGCCGGGATGTATTTACAAAGTACAGACCTTTCTTTCAACCCAAGTGCATGACACGCTCTAGTCCTGTGTCTTCAGGACGATGTCCTTGAACTGCACCACCATCGCCGGGCCGGCGTGGATCTGCAGCGCGAGGAGGCCCTCCTTTGCGGCGCCCGCGTGCTCGTCCGTCACATCCACGGTCTGCTTGCCGTTGATGAAGTGCTGAAGGTGATTGCCCTTGGCGACGATCTTGTAATCGTTCCAGTCCTCGGCCTTGATCGAGGCCTGAATCTCGTTCGAATCGCCCACGCTCCCGGTCACCTCGACCTTGTGCTTCTTCCCATCCGGATCCGTGGCGACCTTGGTTTTCTCCCCGCGCTTGGCGAGGATGCCACGGCCTTTCTCTTCATACAGGATGCCGCTGTAGGTTTTCCCCGCCTCGAAATCCGCCTGATAGCCGCTGATGATCGGCCCGGCTGCTCCCGGCGCCAGCGCCTTGGAGCGGTACTGCACGCCGCTGTTTCCCTTCTCGATCCGGTATTTGAAAGTGAGCTCGAAATCCGAGACGTTGCCGCCCTTCCAGACGAGGAAGGTGTTGTGGCCGATCTTCGTGTCGCCCTCGCTGCCGGTCTTGCCGGTGATGGCGCCGTCCTGCACGGACCAGAGCTTCATGTTGCCATCCCATCCGTCGAGATCCTTGCCGTTGAAAAGTTGCTTTTCGCCCGCAAATGCGAGCGTGCCGAGGGTGAACAATGCAATGAGGGTTTTCATGTGTGAGCGGGTTGGTGTCGCTGGCTTTATCCGCAAACGCAAGCCGCCTTGGAAAAAATCCCGCGTCGTGAATTTGCCGTTAGCGATTCGCATTGCCCCGTCCGAATCCGCGTACTAGCGTCTCGCGCATGGTCAAACCCGCCCTTGGAAAAGGTCTCAGCGCGCTCATCAATCCGCGCGTCGCGTCGCCCACGCCTCGTCCCGAGGATGGTGAGCGGATCCAGACTGTTCCCATCGATCAAATCATCCCGTCCCCGTGGCAGCCGCGCACGGAATTCCGCGACGAGAACCTCCAGGAACTCGCCGAGAGCATCCGCGAGAAGGGCGTCATCCAGCCGCTCATCGTCCGCCGTGCGGGGGAAAAATTTGAACTCGTCGCTGGCGAGCGCCGGTGGCGTGCCGCGCAGCGCGTCGGGCTGAAGGAGGCGCCCGTCATCGTCCGCGAGGCGAGCGACCAGGACGTGCTCGAACTCGCCCTCATCGAAAATCTCCAGCGCGAGGATCTGAACGCGATCGAAGAGGCGCGCGCATTCCAGCGGCTCGCCACGGATTTCCATCTCAAGCAGGAGGACATCGCGCAAAAGGTCGGCAAGAGCCGCGCGGCCGTCGCGAACTCGATGCGCCTGCTCGACCTGCATCCGCAGGTGCAGACGTGGGTCGTCCAGCAGCGCCTCAGCGTCGGGCACGCAAAGGTCCTGCTCAGTGCAAAGGGCCACGAGGAGCAGCTCGCGCTCGCGGAGGAATCGCTCCGGCGCGGCCTCACCGTGCGCGGCGCCGAGCGCCTCGTCGCGGATCACTTCGCCGGCAACGGCACAAGAAAACCCAAGCGCGGCGCATCCAGCAGCCCGCAGTTGGAGCCGGCCATCGCGCATTTGCAAAACCGGCTGCGGCAGCATCTCGGCACGCAGGTCGCGATGCACCACGGGGAGAAGAAGGGGCGCATCGAGATCGAGTACTACGGCAACGACGACCTCCAGCGGCTTCTGAAACTCATCGGCATTCCCGACGAGGAATAGCATCGTGGCGTTACGGCAGGTCTTCTTGTTTCCGCTGCGTGCGCTCGGTGTCATGCTCGCCGCCGCGCTCGTGGCGTGCGCGGGCTGCTCACCGGAAAAGAAGGAGGATGCGAAAGGCGACGGTGCCACGCGAGCCGAAGTGCCGCCGCGGTTGTGGGAGCAATTTTCCGGCGCAAATGCCCTCCGGGAAGTGGAGGCGCAGGTCGGCTTCGGCCCCCGTCCTTCGGGGTCCGCCGCGATCACCAGGGCACGCGGACACATCGAGGACTCGCTGAAAAAATCCGGCTGGGAAGTCGAGATGCAGGCATTCGACCACGTTCCGGTTCCGGGGCAGGGGAGCCTTCATTTTGTCAATGTGATCGCCCGTTTTCCCGCCGATGGAAAGACACCCGCGCCGAGGGACACACAGCGCGCCATCATCGGCTCTCACTACGATACGAAGCGCATGGACGGCATCCGCTTTGTCGGCGCAAACGACGCCGGCTCCTCCACCGGCGCGCTGCTGGAACTCGCCCGCGTCCTCGCCACCGCGCCGGCTCTCGCGTCGCGCATCGAGCTGGTTTTTTTCGACGGCGAGGAAGCCGTCGCACAATACGGCCCGCCGGAAATCGGACCGGACGGCCTCATCGGCAGCCGGCACTACGCACACGCGCTCCGCGAAACCGGCCGCGCCGCACAGTTCCGCTTCGCCATCGTGTGGGACATGATCGGCGATGCCGACCTCACCGTCACGCTCCCGCGCGATACGCCAGCGTCGCTCGCGAGCGGTGTGTTTGCCGCTGCCGAGGCGCTCGGCGTACGGCGGAACTTCGGCTATGCGGCCGGTGAAATCATCGACGACCACACGTCGTTGCAGCGCATCGCGCGCATCCCGGCGATGGACATCATCGATTTCGACTACCCGCCCTGGCACACCTCCGCCGACACGATGGACAAACTCAGCGCCGCCAGCCTCCAGACCATCGGCCGGGTCACCCTCTGGCTGCTCGTGAAGGAACTGGCGAAGTAGGCGGTCGCGAGGGAACTGGGTCAATGCGCGAGCAGTTCGCGCAGCTTCACGGGGTCGGTCACGGGTTCCTTGCAGGTGAAGTTTTCGCAGACGTACGCGGCGGCCTTTCCGTCCACGGGGCCGACCGTACGGAGGAACTCCAGCTTGCGGCCGAGCCACTCCTGGCCGCGTGCGCCATCGGAGAGAATCACGATTTGGTTTGGCGAAAAGACGGAGCGCACTTCGCGGAGGAGCGCCTGCGTGTCGGGCGCGCCGGGCTTTCCGGCGATGACGATCTGCCGCGGCTTCGCGAGTGAGGCGTCCACGGCGCAGAGCATCTGAGTCATCGCGCTTGGCAGGCGGTCGAGTTGGTCGGCGGCGCTCGCGATGGTTTTTTCCGCGCGTTCGCGGAGTTCCTTGGAGTCGCCGAGCTGGGCGAGGTGCAGCAGGTTTGCCGCGGCGAGGCTGCCGGGCGCGGGCTCCGCGCCGTCGTAGTCTTCCTTGGTGCGGAAGAGGATGTCCTTCGCGCCGGGCGCGGTCTGGAAATAGCCGCCGTGTTCCTTGTCGAGGAAACGTTCATCCATCTTCGCCTGAAGCTCGCCCGCCCATTCCAGCCATGCGGTGTCAAAGTCGGCCTCATACAAATCCAGCAGCCCGGCGATGAGCGCCGCGTAGTCATCGGCGAATGCAGCCACGTTGCTCGCCCCTTGCCGGTAGCTGCGGATGAGTGCGCCATCGCGCCAGAGGTTTGCCTTGGTGAACCGCGCGCTGCCCTGCGCGGCGGCGAGGTAGCGCGGGTCGTCGAGCACCTGCGCGGCGCGGGAGAACGCGGAAATCATCAGCCCGTTCCATGCGACGATGATCTTGTCGTCGAGATGCGGCTTCGGGCGCTTGGCGCGAACCTTGAAAAGCTTCTCGCGCGAGCTGGCGAGCGAGCGCTCGATCTCGGCGTCGGTCTTCTTGAAGAGCTTCGCGGCCTCGGAAATCGAAAGGCGCTGGATGAGCGTGTTCGTCCCGCGGAATTCGCCGAGCGGATCGCTTCCGGCCGGCGCGTTGCCATCGGCTTCCACGCCGTAGAACCGGATGAACAGCGGGGCGTCTTCGCCGAGAACGTTTTCGATTTCAGTCTTCTTCCAGACGTAAAAGGCGCCTTCGCCATGCTCGGGCTTGCCGTGTTCGAGGAACGAGTCGGCGTCCTCGGCGGAGTAAAAGCCGCCGTCCTTGTCCGTCATGTCGCGCAGCACGTAGTCGAGAACGTCGCGCGCGATTTTCTCCCAGCGCGCGTCGCGCGTGAGCTGGAATGCATCCACGTAAGCCCGGGCGAGCTGCGCCTGATCGTAGAGCATTTTCTCGAAGTGCGGGATGTGCCAGTACGTGTCCACGGAGTACCGATGGAAGCCACCACCGACGTGGTCGTGCATCCCGCCGGCGGCCATTTTCTCGAGGGTGAAAAGCGCCATCTTCTTCGCGAGTTCGCGGTCACGTTGCTCGGTCTCGGGTGTCGCGCCGAGGCCGCTGCGCACGGACATGCGGAGGAGAAAATTGATGATGCTCGGCTGCGGGAATTTCGGCGATCCGCCAAAGCCGCCGTGCTCGGCATCGAAGCGCTTTGCGAGCTGATTGAGTCCGCCATACAGGCTCGCGCGGCCGGGCTTTTCGGCGCTCGATGCGCTGGTCGCCGCCATCTCGTTGAGCTGCTTTGCGACCGTGTCGCCGTGCTTGATGATGCCTTCCCTGTCATTTTTCCAGCCGTCGGCGATGCGCGTCAGGACGGTGAGGAAGCCGGGGCGGCCACCGCGATCTTCCGGCGGAAAATACGTTCCGCCGAGGAAGGGCTTCAGGTCCGGAGTCAGCCAGACGCTCATCGGCCACCCGCCGCTGCCGGTCGTCGCCTGCACGAAGGTCATGTACACCTTGTCCACGTCGGGCCGCTCCTCGCGGTCCACTTTGATGCAGATGAAATGCTCGTTCAGATACTTCCCGATTTTTTCATCCTCAAAGGACTCGTGGGCCATGACGTGGCACCAGTGGCAGGTCGAGTAGCCGACGCTGAGGAAGATGGGCTTGTCCTCCTTTTTCGCGCGGGCAAAAGCCTCCTCGCCCCACGGCATCCAGTCCACCGGGTTGTGCTGGTGTTGGAGAAGGTAGGGCGATTTTTCCTTCGAGAGGCGGTTTGTGAATTGGGGATGATTGGCCACGGAGGCGGTGGATTTGGGTTTGGGTACGTCCGCTGCTTGACACGGGATCGCCTGCGCGATGAGAAGGGCCGCGACTTTCCAGCAAGCGAACTTTGATATGCAAAACATTCCCGCAATCTTCGGTGAAGCAAAAGCACATGGCAAGGTGCGCCGTGCGGTTGCGTCGCTGGCAGCGGTAGCCGTCGCGTGCCTGCTTGGCGCGTGCGCATCGAGCGTGAAGGATACGAGCCGGACGTTTACGGGCGTGGTTCTCGACGCCGGCCATGGCGGGCACGACAGCGGGGCGACGAGCCGCTACGCCGGCCGGGAAAAGGACGCGACGCTCGATGTGGTGATGCGGCTGCGCCCGAAGGTGGCGGATGCGGGATTCCGGACGGTGATGACGCGCAGCGATGACCGGTTCATCCCGCTCGACACCCGGGCCGCGATCTCGAACCGCAACCACAACGTCATTTTCGTCAGCGTCCATTTCAACCACTCGCCGAAGTCTCGGATTCGTGGGGCGGAGGTGTATTACAATTCGCGTTGTTCAGCGGAGATCGCGCGCAACATCCTGAACCAGCTGTCCGCGATTCGCGGCACGTCGTCGCGGGGAATCCGCACGGCAAATTTCCGCGTGCTGAAGAAGGCCGAGTATCCGGCCGTGCTCGTGGAATGCGGCTATCTCAGCAATCCCGTCGAGGGCCGGCGCTGTGCCAGCGGGGCGTATCGCGAGCAGCTCGCGCAGGCGATCGTGCGCGGAATCATGATCCAGCGGCACGGCGAGGGGATCCTTGCCGGAGCGCAATAGGACGGGCGCGACGGCTTACTTGAGGAGCGTTTTGTAAGACGGCTCGCTGTAATACTCCGCGAGGACCTTGCCGTCCTTCAACACCCGCACCGCGTAGCCGGAGATTTTTTCGCCGGAGGCCGGGACCTTCTTGCCCTTGTCAGAGTGCGCCTCGACGTAGCGCTTGGAGACGGATTCGCTTTCCACCAGATCCTTGCCACGCGGAGTGAGCGCGGATTTGCGTTCGCCCTCGGCGACCACTTTGGTCGCGGGGTCCTTCACGTCGCGTCCGAGGAACCAATACTTGACCATCAGACTTTCGAACGTCTCTGCGGAATTGTTGTTGAGGGAAATCTTGAGGGATCGGATCTGCGTCTTGTCGCGTCCCGTCTTGTCCTTTGTTTCGGTCTTGCTGACTTGCTCGACTGCGATGCGGATCGGACTGACCTGCGCGTGGAGGGACAGCGTGGCGGCCGAGAAAATGACGAGGAGGAGGGAAGGGAGTTTCATCGGTGCGTTTTTTGCACGCGGAGGACGCGAACGCAAGTGCGCCGATGTGACAAACCTTCTGCGCCAAAAAAATATTTCGCCGGGCCGCGATGTCGCACCTTGCGCAAATCCTGGAGGCACTCCACTGTGCATCGCATCCCTGTTGCAGCGCTCCAGCTCTCGCGAAGTGCGGAGCAAAGGTGGCGAGGCATGGGGCTAGCTCAGCCAAACCATGATGAATAACTTCACGCCCCGCGCGCAGCAGGTCCTCGCACTCGCCCGCAAGGAAGCCGACCGGTTCAACCACAACTACGTCGGCACCGAGCACCTCCTGCTCGGCCTCATCAAACTCGGCCAAGGCGTCGCCGTAAACGTCCTCCAAAAAATGGGCCTCGATCTCGAGACCGTCCGCATGGAAGTCGAGAAACAGGTCGGCAGCGGGCCGGACCAGAAGATGGTCGGCAACATCCCGTACACGCCCCGCGTGAAGAAGGTGCTCGCGCTGGCGGGCAAGGAGGCGAAGGCGCTGAATCACAGCTACGTCGGCACCGAGCACATCCTGCTCGGACTGCTCCGCGAGGGCGAAGGCGTGGCCGCGCGTGTGCTGAAGAATCTCGAGGTGGACATCGAGCGCACGCGGAACGAAATCCTGAAGGAACTCGACCCGAATTTCACGCCGCCGGAAGGCGAGCAGGATGCCCCGCAGGAAGCGCCGCAGTCCGGCAGCAAGAAGGACAGCAAGACTCCCGCGCTCCGCGCATTTGGCCGCGACCTCACGGAGCTTGCGCGCAAGGGCGACATGGACCCGGTCATCGGGCGCGCGAATGAAATCGAGCGTGTCATCCAGATCCTCTGCCGCCGCACGAAGAACAACCCCGTGCTCATCGGCGAAGCGGGCGTCGGCAAGACGGCCATCGTCGAGGGCCTCGCGCAGGAAATCGCAGCGGGCAACGTGCCGGAGCTGCTGCGCGACAAGCGCGTGATCACGCTCGACCTCGCGCTCATGGTCGCGGGCACGAAATATCGCGGCCAGTTCGAGGAGCGCATCAAGGCCGTGATGGACGAAATCCGCCGCACGAAGAACGTCATCCTTTTCATCGACGAACTGCACACCATCGTCGGCGCGGGCTCCGCGGAAGGCGCGATGGACGCGAGCAACATCATCAAGCCCGCGCTCAGCCGCGGCGAACTCCAGTGCGTCGGCGCGACCACGCTGAACGAGTACCGCAAGTACATCGAGAAGGACGCCGCGCTCGAGCGCCGTTTCCAGCAGGTGAAAGTCGAGGCGCCGAGCGTCGAGGACACGATCCTCATTTTGAAGGGCATCCGCCACAAGTACGAGCAGCATCACAAGGCGCGCATCACCGACGAAGCCGTGAAGGCCGCCGCCGAACTGAGCGACCGGTATCTCACCGGGCGCTTCCTGCCGGACAAGGCCATCGACGTGATGGACGAGGCCGGTTCCCGCGCACGCATCGCCTCGATGACGCGCCCGCCGGACATCAAGGACATCGACAAGGAAATCGAAGCCATCAAGGCCCAGAAGGAAGGCGCGATCAAAGCGCAGGACTTCGAGAAGGCCGCGGCTCTCCGTGACACCGAAAAGCAGGCCAAGGAGCGGAAGGACTCCGTGCTCAAGGACTGGGAAAAGAAGCGCGAGGAAAAGGAAATCGTCGTCACCGAGGAGGACATGCGTGTCGTCGTCGCGAAGTGGACCGGCGTGCCGCTGCACCGCATGGAGCAGGAGGACACCGAGAAGCTGCTGAAGATGGAGGCCGAGCTGAAGGGCAAGGTCGTCGGCCAGAACGAAGCTGTCATTGCCGTGGCGAAGGCGCTCCGCCGCAGCCGTGCGGATCTCAAGGATCCGCGGCGTCCGATTGGCTCGTTCATTTTCCTCGGCCCGACCGGCGTCGGAAAGACCTACCTCGCGCAGACGCTCGCCGAATACATGTTTGGCGACCGCGATGCGCTCATCCAGTTCGACATGTCGGAGTATCGCGAGGAGCACACGATCTCGCGTCTGGTCGGTTCGCCTCCCGGCTACATCGGTCACGACGAAGGCGGCCAGCTTTCCGAGCAGGTGCGCCGCCGTCCGTATTCGGTCGTGCTCTTCGACGAGATCGAAAAGGCGCACCCGAACGTCCTGCATCTCCTCCTGCAGGTGCTCGAAGAGGGCAAGCTCACCGACTCGCTCGGCCGGAAGATCGACTTCCGCAATACCATCATCATCCTCACGACCAACATCGGCGCGGAGCAGATGAAGAAGGTCACGCTCGGATTCGGCGGTGACCGTGAGGACGGCACTTACGACTCGATGAAGGGCAAGGTGCTCAACGAGGCGAAGCGCGTGCTGAAGCCCGAGTTCATCAACCGTTTCGACGACCTCATCGTCTTCCACCAGCTCGGCAAACCCGACCTCCAGCAGATCGTGGAGCTCGAGATCGCGAAGCTCGTGGCGCGCATCAAGCAGAAGGACATCAAGGTCGTCCTCGACGACAAGGCCCGCGACTTCCTCATCGAAAAGGGATTCGACCCGGCCTACGGCGCGCGTCCGATGCGCCGCGCCGTCGAGCGCTACCTCGAGGACCCGATGGCCGAGGAGATGCTCAAGGGCACCATCAAACCCGGGGACACCACCGAGGTCAGCACCGACGACAAGGGACTCACCTTCAAGGCCTCGAAGCCCGCGAAGTCTTCCGAGCCGGCGCCGACCGCTTAGCGCGGAGAAACAGATTCCTCCTATGAGGGCGGGCGAGCATTCCCCCAGTTGAAAGCTCGCCCGCCCTTCCTTTTTCGTCAGAACCCGGCATCGTCGTCGCATCATGCAAAACGTCCGCGCCATCATCATCCATGAACACGGCGAGCCCCGCGAAGTCGTTCGGGTCGCAGCGCTGAACCTCCCTGACCCCGGCCCCGGCGAGGTGCGGGTGCGCGTGAAGTTCGCGCCGGTCAATCCGGCGGACTTGAACGTCATCGAGGGCAAATACCCGGTCCGTCCGGCACTGCCCGCCACGCCGGGCATCGAGGGCGTCGGCGTGGTCGAGGAATGCGGGGTGGGCGTTGAAGGCCTCGTCGTCGGGAGCGTCGTGCTCCTGCCGCACGGATTCGGCACCTGGCGTGAAGCGGGGAATGTGAAGGCGGGCGAGCTTTTGAAAATCGGATCCGATGTGCCGCTGGAGCAGGCGGCGATGCTGCGCATCAACCCGGCGACCGCGCTCGTGCTGCTCCGTGAATTCGTCGCGCTGCAGCCCGGCGAATGGGTCCTCCAGAACGCCGCAAACTCCGCCGTGGGCCGCTGCGTGATCCGGCTCGCGCGGCACTTCGGCTGGCGCACGGTGAATGTCGTGCGCCGTCCCGAACTCGTGGATGAACTGAAAGCCGAAGGCGCGGATGTCGTGCTCGTGGATGGGGAAAAAACCTCCGCCGAGATCAAGGCCGCGACCGGCGGCGAGCCAGCCCGCCTTGCGTTGAATTCCGTCGGCGGCGACAGCGCGGTGCGGCTCGCAGGCGCGCTTGCGCCGGACGGAACCATCGTCACGTTCGGCGCGATGGCCCGCCAGCCGCTGAAGATTCCGAACGGCCTGCTGATTTTCCAAAACACCGTGTGGCGCGGCCTGTGGATCACGCGCTGGTACCAGCAGGCCGGTGAGGCTGCCGCGGCTGCGTTGCTCGCCGAATTGTCCGCGCTCGCCGCGCGCGGAATCATCGCGACGCCCGTCGAGGCCGTCTATCCGCTCGAGCAAATCGCCGACGCCCTTGCCCACGCGCAGCGTTCGCAGCGTGGCGGGAAGATTTTGCTCCGCTGCTCCTGACCCATGCCAGCCGACCCGCTCGCCCTGCCGCACCCGAACTCGAAGCGTTCGCTGCGACTCACGATTCTCGTCATCGTCCTGAGCATCATCGGGAGCCTGGTGTATGGCTGGGTGCGCTGGCACCGCTGGCAGCAGGACTGGAATCGCCTCGGTCCGCTGGAGCCGAGCGGCGGACTTTTTTTCCAGCCGCGCATCGAGCTGGATGTCCCCATTTTCCGGCAGGCTGATGAGCGATGGGGAAAGGATCTCCTCGGCAACACCCCCGCGTCGCTCGCAGCGGAAGGCTGCGCCGTTGCCTCTGCCGCGATGGTGCTCGCGAGCTACGGGGCCGACACCGACCCCGGCCGGCTGAACAAACTCGTGACCGAAGCGAACGGCTACGAGGGAACCGGCTGGCTCGTGTGGGAGAAGGCCGCGGAGGTCACCGGAAACATCGCGCGCAAGGCGTATGAGGCCGACCCGAGCTACCGCCTGATCGACGAAAACCTCGCTCGGCGGAATCCCGTCATCGTCCGCCTGCGCACCACCGGCGGCATCACGCACTTCGTCGTCATCGCGGGCAAGGAAGGCTACGACTACCTCGTGCGCGACCCCGGCGCAGGCGCGGCGAAGGGCCTCTATCCGCTGAAGGAATTCGGCAGCCAGATTGAGGCGCTCCGCTTTTACGAGAAGCTGAAGTAGCGCGTTCGTCTTGCCGCGTGCTTGACACCGCGCCTCGCGAAAACATCCCATCCGGCACGTGCTCGCCCTCTGCCTCAGCCTCCTCGCCGGTTACTTGCTTGGCTCCGTGCCATTCGGATTGTTGGCGGCGCGCCTGAAGGGCTTGGACATCCGCAAGCACGGGAGCGGCAACATCGGCGCGACGAATGTCTGGCGTGTCTGCGGCTGGCGGTACGGCCTGCCGGTCTTCGTGCTCGATGTGGTGAAGGGCGTTGCCGCCGTCTATTTCTCGCGCTGGCTGGCCGTGCGACTGGGCGGCGATCCGGCTTGGGCGGCCATCGCGGGCGCGCTTGCCTGCGTGCTCGGCCACAGCTTTCCAGTCTGGCTCGGGTTCAAAGGAGGCAAGGGAGTCGCGACCTCGCTCGGCGTGCTGCTGGGACTGATGCCGCTCGCGAGCCTTTGCGCGCTGCTGCTGTGGCTGATCGTTTTCAAGGCGAGCGGCTACGTCTCGCTCGCCAGCATCGTCGCGGCGGTGGCGCTGCCGGCCGTCGCGATCGTGGCGCAGTTCACGGAATGGCCGTATGGCTGGCCCAGCGCCGGCTTCGCTACGTTTGCCGGCGTTCTGGTGATCGTGCGCCACCGGGCAAACATCGCCCGGCTGCGCGCGGGGACTGAGAACCGCTTCGGGAGGAAAAAGTCGTGAGTTTTCAAAATGTCGGAGTCATCGGGGCCGGGAGTTGGGGCACTGCGCTCTCGCTCGTGCTGCTCGGCAACGGAGTGCCGGTCACCATGTGGGGCCACGATCCCAGGCACGTCGGTGAAATCGCGACGCGGCGCGAGAACGCCATCTGCCTGCCGGGCGTGGCCATTCCCGAATCGCTCCGCCTCACCCCGGAACTCGGCGATCTCGCAGAGTGCGATCTCCTGCTCGTCGTCACGCCATCGAAGGCGGTCCGCGAGGTGGCCGCGCGGCTTTCGGCGAGCGGCGTGCGGGCCGGCGCCGTGCTCCTGAGCTGCACGAAAGGCGTGGAGCGCGGGAGCGGGCTGCGGATGAGCGAAGTCATCGCCGAACATTTTCCGGATCATCCGCTCGCCGCACTGAGCGGGCCGAGCCACGCGGAGGAAGTCGCGCGCAAGATGCCGACCTGCGTGGTGCTCGGCTGCAGCGATTCCGGCATCGCGCAAAAGCTGCAGCGCGCATTCACCGCCCCGTTTTTCCGGGCCTACACGAGCGAGGATGTCGCGGGCGTTGAGTTTGGCGGCGCGCTGAAAAACATCTACGCGCTCGCTGCGGGCGCAGGCGACGGACTCGGCCTCGGCGACAATGCGAAGTCCGCGCTCGTGACGCGTGCGCTTGTGGAACTCGGCCGCCTCGGCACCGCGCTCGGCGGCAGGCGCGAGACCTTCATGGGCCTCAGCGGGGTGGGGGATTTGATGGTCACGTGCTTCAGCCGGCACAGCCGCAACCGCGCGGTCGGCGAGCGCCTCGGAAAAGGCGAGCGTCTCGCGGACATCGTGTCGTCGATGCAGATGGTCGCGGAAGGCGTGCCGACGACTTACAGCGCATTCGAATGCGCGCGGAAGCTCGGGGTCGAAACTCCGATCATCGATCAGGTGAAGGCAATCCTCGACGGTGCCGTCTCGCCCGCCGACGCGATGGCGCGCCTGCTCGGCCGCGATCCGAAACCGGAGTAGTTGCGGGGTCGCCGGGCTCACGCGAAGTCTGGAATCGCGCCGCCCGCAGGTTATTCTCCCTGCATGGCCATCGAGAACTACACCCCGTACCAGAGCCTCCCGCCCCTCGCCGGCCTCGCTTCGTTCGACGAAGCGCGGACGCCCGGCCTCTCCGTGGACGAATGCGTGCGGCGGCTGAAGCGCTTCCACTACGCCTTCCGCCGGCTGCACGAGATCTTCATCGCACGGCTCACCGCCGAGCCGATCTATGAGCTGAAGATGGCCTTCTCGCTGCATGGCCACTACTGCGCCGAGCACGCCACGGCGCTGCGTGCGCGCGTCGGCGAGATGCGCGAGCCGCCGCTCGGGCTGGAGGTCGTGCCGGATGCGAACCTCGAGATCTTCTTCGACGAAATCCTCGCCGCGCCGGACACGGCCGCGCTCCTGCTCGGGCTGTACGAGAAAGTGGTCCCCGAGCTCGTGCAGGCGATGGAACGCTACAGCGCGGCGGCGAATCCGCTCGCCGATGCGCCGAGCCGTCGCGTGCTGCGGTTCGCGCTGCTCGAACTCGGTGACATGCCGGCTACGGCACGAAGGCCGTCGCGCAGCTCGTCGCCGCCGCCGAGCGCACGCGCTTCGCGGAGTGGCTTGCGCTGCTCGATTGCGCGCTCGCGGCCGCGGGAACGCTCGACGGCTCCGCGGAAGTCTCGCCCGCACGCGCACCCCGTCACTTTTCGGCGAAGCCGTACACCTACGACCGCGTGCCGCAGCGCGACGAGCGTTTCCCCGATCCCTACAACATGGGCGTGAACGCCGAGGCGTTCCTCTACGACCCGGAGATGCCGCGCGCAGCCGAAGACGCTGATGATGTTCTACAAGCGCCTCCGCGAAATCGACGTGCCGGAGATGATGGCCAGCATCATCACCGAGACGCCGGGCAAGCCGTGGGGCTACTACCGCGACATGACGCGCCAGCTCTGGGACGAGGCGCGCCACGCGATGATGGGCGAGGTCGGCTTCGTCGACGCTGGGCGTCGACTGGACGAAGGTGATGGTCAACTTCACCTGGTCGCTCGGGCTCAACACCCAACTCGCGCCGAAGGAGCGGCACGCCGTGCTCTACTTCATCGAGCAGGGGCTGATGCCGAAGACCGGCAAGCGCTTCGAGTGGGAGATCGCGCGTCGCGTCGCAGCAACCGCTCTCCGCGCACGTTCCAGGACTTACGACTGGGCCGACGAAGTGCTGCACGCGCGCGTCGGCCGCGACTGGTACGTCAGCCAGTTCGACAACGCGAAGGAGGCCATCGAGTAGGGCGACCGCTGCTGGAGCAAGGTCCTCATCGGCTGGCGCGCAATGGCGCGACGAGGGCCTCACGCAGCACCGCAACTGGTGGCCGGACGTCTATTCCGCCGCGTGCGAAAACTGGGGGGTGAAGCCGGAGCCCAGGGTCGCCGCGTTTAACGAGAGCTACGAAAACAAGCGTGCCGACCTGAGAGTTCTCGAGTCGTCGGCCTAGGCCGCGGCGGGCCGGAAAGCGGGTGCCGCGGGGGTATGAGATTGTGAATGGAGTGCTGCATCAGGACGGCGCGATGCCGGAAATGACGCGTGGTGCGTCGACCCTGCGGACAGGCTTTATCCGCGACATTTGAATGGGAACGAGGTGATAAAAGAATTGAGTTTACGGAGGGTGTTGGCATGGCGTCGGCTAGGTTTGGTTGTCCTAAAATGGAAATAAACGCCACGCCATCATGGATATCCGGGGAAGCCGCTATCCGGAATTCTCAGTTCCACCCCCCGGAGAGTGATTCAATCCTCCCGCTTTCCGAGTCGGCGGCTCCGCGGATACCTGCAGTGCGGCGGCAGCTTCTCTCGGGCGCAAAAGGCTGTGCTTTGGCCTGTGCCATCGGTCTCCTTGGCACTCCGGCGATGGGTGCCGACCGTTCGTCCAGCCTTTCTGATTCCATCCAGCAACTGATGAAGGGATCCATGACCTCCGTGCAGTTCGGCGGGTTTGTCAGCCAGGGCTTCATCGCCAATACCGGGCACAACAAGTACCTTGGCGATACCAGCGCGGGAACTTTTGATTTCCGCGAGTACGGCGTCAATGCGTCCTATGCCATAGGAAAATGGCGATTGGGCATTCAGGCCTTCGGCCAAAAGCTCGGCGATTACGGCAATGACAAGCTGGATATCGATTGGGCGACGGTGGATTATCAGCCTGCGCAGTGGTTTGGCGTGCGTGCCGGCCGTGTGAAAATGCCGCGCGGGCTTTACAACGAGGCACTCGACCTCGATTCCGTCCGTCCTTTCGTCCTCTTGCCGCAGAGCGTCTATGACGCGCGCCTGCGGGATTTCAACGCCTCCTTCAACGGCGGCATGATCTTCGGCAATGTCAGTTTGAAGGAAGCCGGGAGCATCGATTACCGGGCTTTCTTTGGCGATATTCCCATCGGCACGGAATCGGGAGCCAGCGACTACTTCAATAACGATTATCCGTCCGTGGGCTTGGGCATGAAGATGGATTCCGTGGCTGGGGGTTCCGTATTTTGGAACACCCCGCTCGCAGGACTTCGCCTCGGATACTCGTACAGCTCGTTCCAGAATCTGAGTTCCGTGCGCCGGGCGGATTTGCCACTGAACGGACTGGATCAGCCTTTTGTGAACGTCGTAGGCACGAAGTCCACGGACTCCTATCAACGGCATCTGTTTTCGGTCGAGTATACGAAGGGCAATTGGGTATTCGCCGCCGAGGCGGGACGGGACTCGGCCTTCTACAACACCGATCTGGCCGGTGCACACTATTTGGACATGGATTTCAACAGCGACTATTACTACCTGTCGGTCGCTCGCAGGATCAACTCGTGGCTGGAGCTGGGCGTTTATTACAGTCACTCCCGGGATACGGAGCCGTTGGTGAACAGTCCGTACGGCAACCTAAGCCTGCCGGTCCTCAAACAGAACGACTTTGCCGTCAGCGCGCGATTCGACATCAACGAGCACCTCGTCTTCAAGCTTGAAGGGCATTATATGCTTAATGCCGGCAAGGTCTTCGACACCGTCGAGAACCCGCAGCCCGTCTCTGGCCGTGACAATTCGTGGTTCCTCTTCGCCGCGAAGCTCACCTTCTCGTTCTGACCCGCACCGGAAACCACTGCCTTAACTCCCGTGCTTATCAAACTTCTGCGCTCACTGATTCTTGCTGCGAGCCTCTTCGGCTCGTCGGTGAATCTCCGCGCTGCGCCCGCACTTCTCGGTCACGCCGAACTTGCGGGCCAGTCGCTCGATGCCGAGGGCATCAAGGCCGTCCTTCTCGGCAAAAGGATCACGCTCGGCGGCGTGCGCGTCGTCATCGTCATGGCGAGGAACAGCGAGGCCCAGAACGCCTTTCTCCAGTTCCATCTTGGCATGACGACCAGCCAGTTTCAAAACCACTGGCGTCGCCTGTTCATGACCGGCGGAGGCAGCGCGCCCAAGATTGTCGACACCGAGGCGGAGGCGAAGCGAATCGCCACTGAAACGCCCGGCGCCATTGTGATCACCGACTCCGGGCGGACCGCCGGCCTCACTGTTTTAGCCCCGCAGTAGGCCACCGATGAACCTCACCCGTTTCACCCGCAATTTCGGGTTCCGTCAGGCGATGCTGCTCACAGCCGGATGCTTCGCGCTGATCGCGCTCGGCGTCACCGTCGTCACCATCATCTCCCGGAAATACTCCCGGCAGGGCACCCAGCAGACGGAGACCCTCACCCGTCAGTTCCTGCCGGGCCTGGTCACCCTTGCCCGGTTGCAGGACGCCGCGCTTACGTTGAAGAGCATTACCTACCAGTTTGCGCTCGCGAGGGACGAGGAGGCCATGAAGCAGCAAAAGCAGGCATTCCAGGAAGCCACGGTGCAGGTGAACCGCAGCATTTCCCTCCTGAAGCTGCTCGCCAAGGATGAGCCCACGCAACGCTTCCTTGCCGCATTTGCCGAGGATGAGGAACGCTATCGCAAGAGCGCGGAAAAGTTCCAGACCGAGCTCGCCGTGGGTGAGTTTGAAAAGGCGATGGCCACGCTCGACCAGCAGGTCGGACCGGCGCAGGACAAGATCGAGACGCAGCTTGGCGCCCTCAACGAGCAATACTTTCAGCTCTCCAACGCAGCCGGCGTGCGCACCACCGTGCTCCTCGCGCAGTCCGATCATTTCGGGCTCCTCGCGACGGTGGTGCTCACGGGGTTCACGCTCCTTTGCCTCGGCCTTTCGCTCGCCGCCACCCGCGCATTACTGGCGCAGGTGGAGGCGCGGGACGCCGAGCGCCAGGCAGCACAGGTCACCTTGGAAAAGCGGGTCGAGGAACGCACCGCGGCCCTGCGTGCCAGTGAAGAGCGCATCCGACTCATCGTGGACACTGCATCGGATGCCATCATCACGACCGACGCGACCGGTGCGATCACCGCTTGGAACCGGCAGGCCGAGCTGACCTGCGGCTGGACGCAGGCGGAAGCGCTGGGGCGCAACTTCTCCGAGATGCTCGTCGCGCCGAGCCACCGCGAAGCCCACCGCCAGCGGCTCGATCACTTCTTTGCCTCTGGGGACGGCGCGGCGCTGAACCAGCGCACCGAGATCGGTGTCCTGCATCAGGACGGGCATGAGCTGCCCGTCGAACTGGCCATCTCCCCGATCCGTCTCGGGACCACGGTGCTTTTCAGTGCGTTTCTTCACGACATCACCGAGCGAAAGCATGCCGAAAGTGAGCTGCGTCGAATCCACAGGCAGTTGCTCGACACCTCGAGGCAGGCTGGAATGGCCGAGGTGGCCTCCAGCGTGTTGCACAATGTGGGCAACGTCCTCAACAGCGTCTACACGTCCATCGGCATCGCCACCGACAAGGTCTCCCGCCTGAAGGCCGCGGGACTGGGCCGCGTCGCGGAGCTGGTGAACGAGCATACGGAGGAGCTTCCGGCGTTTTTTGCGGAGCACCCGCAGGGTTCCAAACTGCCGAAATTCCTCACCCAGCTCGCCGAGCACTTCATCGCGGAACGGCAGACGGTACTCCGCGAACTCGCCTCGCTGCGTGCGAACATCGAGCACATCAACGAGATCGTGGCCATGCAGCAGAGCTTCGCGGGCTCGGGCGGCGTCGTGGAGACGCTGCCCCTGGACGGAGTGATCGAGGACGCGCTGCGGATGAATGCGAACGCCTTCCTCCGCCACGGCACGCATCTCGTGCGCGAATTTGATCCCGCGATTCCCCCCATCCCTTTCGATCGCAACAAGCTCCTGCTCATTTTGATGAACCTCGTCCGCAACGCAAAGTATGCATGTGACGAGGGCGGCGGTACGCACAAGCAGGTCACGGTGCGTGCGCAGCTGAATGGCGGGAAGTTCGCAAAAGTCTCGGTGAGCGACAATGGCATCGGCATCGCTCCGGAAAACCTCACCCGCATCTTCGAACACGGATTCACCACGCGAAAGCAGGGGCACGGATTCGGGCTCCACAGCAGCGCGCTGGCCGCGTCCGAGATGGGCGGCTCGCTCCGCGCACACAGCGACGGGCCCGGCACGGGCGCCACTTTCACCATCGAGATCCCCTTGACCCCCGAAAATTCATGAGCACGCACTCCAACCACCGCATCCTCGTCATCGATGACAACCGCGCGATCCATGAGGATTTTCGCAAGATCCTCTGCCCCGTAAATGACGCGAGCGACCAGGCGGAGGCGGAGTTCTTCGGCAAGCCCGTGCCATCCCCGGGGCAGCCGACTTTCGAACTCACCTCGGCCTATCAGGGGGATGAAGGCGTGGTCGCGCTTCGCCTGGCGATCGAGGAGGGGCGTCCGTTTGCGATGGCGTTTGTGGACGTGCGGATGCCTCCCGGCGCGGATGGCATCGAGACTGCGGAGCGCCTCTGGCAGCTTTGCCCGGAGCTGCAGGTGGTCATGTGCACCGCCTACTCGGACTATTCGTGGCAGGAAATGGTGGACCGCCTCGGTAACCGCGACCGGTTGCTGGTGCTCAAAAAGCCATTCGCGGCCATCGAGGCGCTGCAACTCGCCTGCGCGCTCTGCGAAAAATGGAGGCTGACCCACGAGGCCCGCGATCGCCTTGCGGAAACGGAGCGGGTCGTCGAGGAGCGCACCCGCGATCTCCGCGAAATGAACAAGCGGCTCCTCGCCGAGATGGAACAGCGCAAGCAGGCCGAGGACCACCTTCTGCGCGCCCAGCGTCTCGAGAGCATTGGCACCCTCGCCAGCGGTATCGCGCATGACTTGAACAACATGCTCTCGCCGATCCTCATGTCCGCGGGATTGCTGAATGTGGACATCGCCGAGGAATCGAGGGGACTGGTCGCGATGATCGAAAATTCCGCGCAGCGTGCCGCCGTGTTGGTCAAGCAGGTGCTCACCTTTGCCCGCGGTGCGGAGGGCGCGCGTTCGCGTCTCGAGCCCAGCCATCTGCTCCACGAAATCGTCAACGTCATCTCGGGTACCTTCCCGCGAAACGTTCGCATCCAGTGCGACATTGCCAAGAACCTGTTCTGCGTGAACGGCGACGCCACGCAACTCCATCAAGTGCTCATGAATCTCTGCGTGAACGCCCGCGACGCCATGCCCGACGGCGGCACGCTGCGCCTCAGCGCCGACAATGTTGAGTTCGACGCGGCATCTGCGTGCATGACGCCGGGGGTTCAACCCGGACGGTACGTCGTATTCAGGGTCGCCGACAGCGGCATGGGCATCCCCCGCGAGATCATCGCCAAAATCTTCGATCCATTTTTTACGACCAAACCGCTGGGCAAGGGCACCGGCCTCGGCCTCTCCACTGCCAGCGGCATCGTGAAAAGCCACGACGGCGTGCTGAACTTGCGGAGCGAACAGGGCCGGGGCACCACCTTCGAATTCTGGCTGCCGGTCGCGTCCGGAGGCGCCTGTCCGATGCTTGAGGACGTCGAAACGCCGTTCCCGGTCGGACATGGCGAACTGATCCTCGTGGTGGACGACGAATACGACATCCGCACCACGACCGAATCCGTGCTCACCCGATACGGCTACAGCACCATGGCGGCGGCGGATGGCACCGAGGCGGTATCCATCTATGCCCAGCACGGCGCAGAAATCCGCGTCGTCCTCACCGACATCATGATGCCACTGGTGGATGGCGTGACCCTCTGCCGTCTTTTGAAGCGCATGAATCCGGCGGTCTCCGTGATTGCTTCGACCGGGTATGCGGATGAAGCGCGCGCCGAGGAATTGCAGTCACTCAAAGTGAGCGAGATGCTCAACAAGCCCTTCAGCACGGGCACGCTCCTGACCGTCCTTCACAAAGCGATCCTATCGCAAGGCAGCGCCTTCGCCATTCCGACGACTCAATGCGCCTGAGAAGCCGCGCGCGACTTCCCCGTCGCGAGGCAAATGCCGATTACCCGCCCTCGGCTGGCGGCGTGTAGCGGGGCAGCCCATTCACAGTCTGGCGGTCGTCGCTACGGGGGCGAGATCGGTGTCGTCCCGTCATTCGCCGGGGTTGCGGAAGCAGGTTCCTTCGCCGCGATCTCCTTCCGGAGCGCCTCCGCACTGCGGTCGAACTCCGCCAGCAAGCCCCGGAGCCGGTCGCCCTCGGTCACCAGCCCGATGATCAAGTACTGCGCGACCGCGAGGCCGTAGAAGATCCATCCGACGATGAACTCGCGCGTGCCCGGCTGGTTTCCGAAGATCACCGTCATGATGACAAACACCGGCGAGGAGCGCTTCAGGTGGAGGACCACGAGGCCGCGCAGGAATTCCCGCCGCCGCCGCCAGGCTTCCTTCCACCCGCTGCGGCTGGTCAGCTTCACCTGTGGCGGCCCGCGATGCAGGATGCCAAACACCTCCTGGTCGGGCATGTGCTCGATGACCCCGACGGCCAGCAGCAGGCGCAGCAGCATGGTCAGCCACGGCTCCTCGCTCTTGTGCCAGGGCAGCCAGCCGAAGAGAAAATCCTCCAGATTCGCCGTCGCCGCGAGCAGGATCACCGCGCCCCGGAACCACATCTCCAGGTCCCGCTCCATTTCCTTCGTGAGCTTTTTCCGGTGAAAGAAACGCCGCATCACAAACCGAAACACCGGGATGGCCAGCACCCCGGTGAGCACGCGAAAAACCGGCCGCAAGATCGGCTTGAAGACTAGATTGCGGAAAATGCCGGAGAAGACTGGCACAGCCGCGCACGCTAGCGCGCGGACTGCATGATGGAAGGGGAAACCGGACCGCCTGCCCTTCTGGAGATGATGCTGGACGCCTTCGCTTCTCTTCCGGCGGAGGATCGTTCTCTTGCGTCGGAGAATGGTTCTCTTGCGTCGGAGAACGGTTCACTTGCGTCGGGGAGCGGTTCTCTTGCGTCGGAGAATGGTTTTCTTGCGTCGGAGAATGGTTCTCTTGCGTCGGAGAATGGTTCTCTTGCGTCGGAGAATGGTTCTCTTGCGTCGGAGAATGGTTCTCTTGCGTCGGAGAATGGTTCTCTTGCGTCGGAGAATGGTTCTCTTGCGTCGGAGAATGGTTCTCTTGCGTCGGAGAATGGTTCTCTTGCGTCGGAGAATGGTTCTCTTGCGTCGGAGAATGGTTTTCTTGCGTCGGAGAATGGTTTTCTTGCGTCGGAGAATGGTTTTCTTGCGTCGGAGAATGGTTTTCTTGCGTCGGAGAATGGTTTTCTTGCGTCGGAGAATGGTTTTCTTGCGTCGGAGAATGGTTTTCTTGCGTCGGAGAATGGTTTTCTTGCGTCGGAGAATCACCTCGCAACCTTGAAAAAGAGCCTTTTTTGAAGCAAAAACCGCATCAAACGATGGAAAATCCGGTCTGCGACCGCGTTCGACTAAAAGGTTGCCCGTCGCGGAAGCCAAAGTTTCCGGCTCATCCTTGAAACTTCATCCTTTTCCCTCCCTCCCGCCCTGCCATGCCACCTCGCGTCCGCAGGTCGGAACCAGCGTTGGAATCCCACTCCCCAGAGCGATGCCCGGTGAATTCCCTTGCGATGCTTTCCCGAGCCACAACGCAAGGGACAAACGAAGTATGCCGCCCACTTTGATGCACGACACTGGCGGCAACCCGGTCGTGCGCGGCGTGGCGGAGCGGCTGAGGAAGGACGGGCTGCGGGGGTGGTTCGATGAATGGGAGATCCGGCCCGGCGGCAGCATCGAAAGAACCCAGTCGAAGACTGCGAAGCTCTCGCCTTCCGCCAAGCGTGTGACATAATTCACCTTATGAACTGGCGCGAACACATCCTTAGCGATTCGCAAATCCTCCGCGGCAAGCCGTGCATCAAGGGCACCCGCATTCCCGTGGCGCTCATCCTGGGCTATCTGGCGGCAGGACGCGATGCGGCAGCCATCCAGCGGGAATTTCCCGACATCACTCCGGCCGATGTTGCGGCGTGCCTGGATTACGCCCGCGACTTGTCGGAATTTGAAGCCGTGCCTGCGTGAGCCTGCGCTTCTTCAGCGACCAATCGTGTTGCAACCCGGCTCCATCCGGCCCCGTCACTCCCCATGGAACCTCGAAATGAAAAATGTGCGGGGTTCTCACTTGAGGGCGATGCCTCGCCGTGGCAGCGTGCGGGCGACATGAACGCTCAGGAACTTCTCGCCACCATTGCCGCGATGCCCAGCGAGGAATGGATGAAGATCCAGACCGGCATTGCCGAAATGCTCGCGTCGCGTTTTTCCAGCGAAGAGACCTCGGTGATTCGCGAGGCGCTTTCTGAAGCCGAAGCGGAGTTCGCCCGGGGAGATGTCTTGCGGGAAGGTGACGTGCGGCGGCATTTCGGTCTGCCGTGAAGCGCGAGGTTGTCCATGCCCGGCGCACGCTCCGGGACTTGGACGGGATTCACACCCGGCTCGTTGATGAGGCTCGCGACCGTGCGGTGGCCGATCGTTTCGTCAGCCAACTGCTCGCCGCCTGCGCCTCTTTGGAGACTTTCCCTGAACGCTTCGCGGCATATCCGTACGCCAGAACGTGGAGGATGATGCCCTTCGGCAATTACATTGTCTTCTTTCAAATCCACTCCACCGCCGTGCTCATCGGCCACATCCGTCATGCTGCCAGACGCCCGTTCAGCGGCTGATGTGAGCGAGAAACCCGCGCCCCCGGAAAGATCACCGTCACCTTTGGAAAATTTGCATCCTTCAAAAACCCGCCCAACTGCTTGCCGTCCCGGTGCCCGCCCTGCTATGCACCTCGCGTCCGCAGGTTGGAACCAGCGTCTGAATCCCATTCCCCACAGCCATGCCCGGTGAATTCCCCTACGACGTCTTCCCGAGCCACAGCGAAAAGGACAAACGAAGTAAGCCGCCCACTTTGATGCACGACACTGGCGGCAACGCGGTCATGCGCGACGTGGCGGAGCGGCTGAAGAAGGACGGGCTGCGGGCGTGGTTCTCCTGCGCGGAAAACTGAGTATGGCGGAGACTGTTCATTCCTGATCGACTGTGTAAACTCACCGTCAATTATGGCACGCAGCACTCTACTCAACACCGATACGGAAGACCTGAAGGAGCTTCTCAGCAACGGGAAGAGCTACAGTGTTCCCCCGTATCAACGTGACTACTCGTGGAAGGACGAGCATTGGGAGGACCTCTGGGAAGACTTGATGACTATCGAGGCCAACCGCGAGGATCACTACATGGGCGCGCTGGTGCTGGAAAGTGGCGAGCGGAAGCAGTTCCGGATTATTTACGGGCAGCAGCGAATGGCGACGCTTAGCATCCTGATCCTCGCCTGCGCGGATTATCTCTATGAGCTTGCGAAAGAAGGCGTCGAGCCAGCCGAAAACCGCGAGCGAGCCGAACTCTTGGAGGGGCGATACGTCGGCTCGAAAGACGAGGCTAGTCTGAGGATCACGCCAAAACTCAAGCTCAACAACAACGACGACGACTTCTTTCAGTTGAACCTCGCCCAGCGCAAGCCGCCGCAGGGTGGAGTTCGAGGTTTGCGTGATTCGGAGAGACTTCTTTGGGAGTGTTTCCAGTTCTTCAAACGCAAGGTTCAGGAAAAGTTTTCGCGCAAGAAGAAGGGCGAGGAGGTAGCGGGCTTCGTCAGCGAGATTGTTACCGAGCGATTGGTATTCATCAGCGTGCGAGTGCAGGATCAGTTGAGCGCCTACACCGTCTTTGAAACTCTGAACGCGCGTGGTTTGGAACTGACAGAAACTGATCTGTTGAAAAACTACCTGCTGTCGCTGGCGGATCGTCTCAGCAAGTCGCAGATGGACCCGGTGCTCCGGCAGTGGGCGCGCATCACCGCTCGTGTGGGCATCGCCAGCTTTCCCGATTTCCTGCGTCACCACCTGAACTCTCATCGTGAATACGTGCGACAGAAGCAGCTCTTCAAAACGATCAAGCGGGATGTGACGACACTGGACCACGTATTTGCTCTGCTCGATCGATTAGAGAAGGATGCCGCGTGGTTCGAAGCACTCAGCGACTTTTCCAGCCAGTTCTGGCTGGATTACCAAGGCGCACGCGAACAGGTGCGCGTGCTCAACCTTTTCAATGTATCCCAGTTCACACCGCTAGTCCTTGCTGCGAAGGATGTGTTCATCGCTCCGCAAGACTTGGTGGAGATTCTTCGTTATTGCGCGGTGTTGTCGGTGAGATTCAACGGCGTCGGCCGACGCAGCACTCACATTCTGGAAGAAATTTACAACCGCGCAGCCTTGGAAGTCCGTCGTGGCACTGCTACAACACTTGCTGCGGTGCGGCAGGCTCTACGGCCCATCTACGTTCCCGATGATGAGTTCGAGGCGGATTTCTCAGCGCTTCGACTGAGGAACCGCAGCACTTCTGGCAAGCGGTTGCGCTACCTTCTCGCTAAGATTGAAAAGCAACTCAGCGGTGCCGACATCACCGACGAAGGGATGACCGCCACGGTTGAGCATATCCTGCCGGAGAATCCGGGTGAGGTCGGGTGGGAGCAGTTTACTCCCGAGGCACATGAGCGCAGCTACGAGCGCGTCGGCAACTACTCATTGTTGGAGCGAGGATTGAATGGGCAGCAAGCTGGCAACGCCGCATTTGCACAAAAACAGCATGTGTATGCACAATCCCAATATCGAACTTCGAAGGAACTGCCTCAATACAGCGACTGGACGGAAGAGACGATTGCAAAACGGCAAGGCGAGATGGCGAAAGTTGCCAAATCGATTTGGGCGCTGACGATTTGAGTCGGCCGCGAAACCCCAATTTCGCTGTTAGGGCGTAAGCCGGTCGGGGAATTTGTGAAATGCACCAAGTTGATTTGAAAATCCTTGAGTGTCCGTCGTCGCGGCGGTGAGGGTGTTCCGAGCACTCCCATGAATTCCCCTCGCCTTCTTTTCCCCGCCGCCGTTGCCGTTCTTTCCGTCGCGTGTTCGTGGCCCGTGTGTGCGCAGAATGCGGCGGGTGCCGCGCAATCGGCGAAGGCTGCTGAGGTGATTCCAACGATGCTCCCGCTTTCCATCGAGAAGGGGGCGCGCATTGCGATTCTCGGGGGGACGCTCATGGAGCGGATGCAGGCGCATGGGTGGTTTGAGGGGATGCTGTTTGCGCGGTTTGCGGCGCAGCAGCCGGTGGTGCGGACGCTCGCCTGGCCGGGGGATGAGATCACGGTGCAGCCGCGTCCGGAGAAATATGCGGACATGCACGCGCAGCTCGCGGAGGTGAAGGCGGACGTGGTGCTCGCGGGGTATGGGTTCAATGAGTCGTTTGCCGGTGCGGCGGGCGTGGCGAAGTTTGAGGCGGATCTGGTGGCGTTCGTCGCGGGGCTGCGGGCGCATCGCTACAATGGGAAGTCGGCACCGGCCATCGTGCTCATCTCGCCGATCGCGCATGAGAATCTCGGCAATCCGAATCTGCCGGACGGGCGCGAGAGCAACGCGCGGCTGCGCCTCTACACGGAGGCGATGGAGCGCGTGGCGAAGCGGGAGCGCGTGGGGTTTGTGGATGTGTTCACGCCGTCTCTCGCGGCGATGGAGGCGCGGAAAAATGCGGCGGAGAAAAAGGAGGCGCTCACTTTTAATGGCATCCATCTCACGGACGCGGGCTACCGGCAGTTTGGCGAGATGCTGTTCCGCGGGCTGTTCAGCGAGACGCCGAAGGACGTGTCGGCGCAGTTGAAGGAAACGGTGGAGGACAAGAACCGGCAGTGGCTGCTGCATTACCGTCCGCTGAATGGCTTCTACATCACCGGCGGGCGCGCGCAGCCGTATGGCGTGGTCAATTTCCCCGGCGAGCTGAAGAAGCTGGAGGAGATGACGGAGAACCGCGACCGCGCGGCGTGGGCGCTCGCCGAAGGGAAGGGGCGTGAAGGTGGACGACTCGAACACGACGCCGCTCCCGGCGATCACGGGCGACCGGCCCATCAACGAATGGCTCACGCCTGCGGACGAGCTGAAGGCGTTCCGGATCGATCCGCGCTTTGAGGTGAACTGCTTTGCGTCGGAGGAAGATTTTCCCGAACTGGCGAAGCCGATCCAGATGCGCTTCGACACGCGCGGGCGGCTGTGGGTGTCGTGCTCGCAGACCTATCCGCAGGTGACGCCGGGCGACGCGCCGGGCGACAAGCTCGATCATCCTCGAAGACACGGATGGCGACGGGAAGGCGGACAAGTGCTCGACGTTCGCGACGGGGCTGACGATCCCGCTGTCCTTCGAGTTTGGCGACGGCGGCGTGTATGTGTCGGAGCAGCCGAGCCTCGTTTTTCTCAAGGACACGGACGGCGACGGAAAGGCGGACCTGAAGCAGATCGTGATGACGGGTTTCGGCACGGAGGATTCGCATCACGCGCTGCACGACTTTGCGTGGAGCCCGGACGGCGACCTCATTTTCCGCGAGAGCATCTTTCATCACTCGTCGGTCGAGACGCCCTACGGCCCGGTGCGCGCGCAGGACAGCACGTTCTTCCGCTTCCGCCCGGCGACGCAGCGGCTGCTCGCATTCGGCAGCTACTACAGCACGAATCCGTGGGGCATCGTGTTCGATGACTGGGGCTGGCACGTCGGGAGTCATCCGGTCTTCGCGAGCGCGGTGCATGCGCTGAACCCGCCATTCCCGCAGCAGCACGTGCCGGCGGGGAATTTCTTCCCGGCCTACAGCGGCACCTGCGGGCAGGAGTTTTTCACGGGCCGGCATTTTCCCGCGGAGCTGCAGGGGTGCTTCGCGCGCGTGCGCTACAAGCCGACGAACAGCGTGGAAATCATGCGCTGGGAGGAAAAGGACACGCACTTCGAGGAGAAGCTGGAGGGCCACGTGTGGGAGAGCACGAACCTGTCGTTCATCCCGACCGACGTGCGCTGCGGCCCGCGCGGCGACATGTATGTGTGCGACTGGTACAATCCGGTGAAGGGCCACGCGCAGTATTCGCTGCGCGACACGCGCCGCGACAAGACGAGCGGCCGCATCTGGCGAATCACCGCGAAGGGACAGCCGCTGCTCGATGCGCCGAAGATCGCGGGCGAGCAGGTTCCCGCGCTGCTGGAACTTTTGAAAGTCCCCGAGCCGCGCACGCGCTACCTCGCGAAGATGGAACTGCGCGAGCGTCCGCGCGACGAAGTGCGCAAGGCGCTCGATGCGTGGTGGCCGAAGCTCGATGCGGGCGATGCGCGTGTGCTGCATCACGAAACCGAGGCGTTGTGGATGTATCGCGGGCTGGGCTTCACGAATGTGGATCTGCTCATGAAGCTGCTGCACGCGAAGGATCCCCAGGCCCGCGCCGCGGCGACGCGCGAACTGCGCTGGGCGCATCCGCTGCTCGCGGGGCAGGGGCACGACTTGATCAAAGTGACGGGGGAGGACGGAAAGGAATCGCTCATCTGCACCTCGACCGAACCGCGTGCGCTCGACCTCCTGCGCGAATGCGCGAATGACGGGAACGGGCTCGTGCGACTGGAGGCGGCGATTGCCGCGAGCTATTTCCAGAGCCGGGAGGCCGCGGGCGTCGCGCTCGATTTGCTGAAGCACCCGATGGACACGTATCTCACGTTCGCCCTGCGCAGCGCGCTCGATTCGCTGAAGCCGCACTGGGAGAAGGACGCGAAATTTTCTGCCGAGCCGCAGCTCGTGAAATTCCTTGCCGACAGCACGCCGCAGAAGCGCAAGCCGAGCAGCACGGGCGCGCGCGATCCGTTCGACAAGCTCAAGCCGCAGATCGTGCAGATGTCCACACTCCACGAAAGGATGATGTTCACGATCACGGAGTTCAAAGTGAAGGCCGGCTCGCCGGTGAAGCTCATCCTGGAAAACCCCGACGCCACGCCGCACAACTTGATGATCGTGCAGCCAGGCTCCGAGGACGAGATCGGCCAGGCCGCAAACCAGATGGCCACGCTGCCCGGTGCATTCGAGAAGATGGACTTCGTCCCCAAGTCGGAAAAAGTCATGCACACCACGAAGATGCTCAAGCAGGGCGAGACCGACACGCTGCGCTTCCACGCGCCGAAGGAGCCGGGCCGCTATCCCTACATCTGCTCCTTCCCCGGCCACTACCTCGTCATGCGTGGCGTGATGATCGTCGAGCCGGCGAAGTAGGCTGCGGCGCTGGGAATCCGAACGACATGGAGCACTAAGCGGGAGCGAGCGAGTCCGATTCCGAAGGCTCCCCGCCTTGTTTTCCGCTCGCCGCAGGATGGGATGCATGAACACTCGACGTCATGCGTCTCCTCCTCGCCCTCCTGCTCTCCGTCCTTGCCGCGCGCGCTGCGGACAAGCCGAACATCATCATCTTTTTCATCGACGATCTCGGGGCGACGGACCTCGGGTGCTGCGGGTCGAAGTTTTACGAGACGCCGAACATCGACCGGCTGGCGAAGGACGGCTGCCGTTTTCCAAATGCGTATTCCGCCTGCACGGTGTGCTCGCCGTCCCGCGCGGCGATGATGACGGGCAAGTATCCGGCGCGGCTGCACATCACGGATTGGATCGCTGGGCACAACCGGCCTGCTGCGAAGCTCGCGATCCCCGACTGGAGCAAGGAACTCCCGAAGGCGGAGACGACCATCGCGCAACGGCTCGGCGCAGCGGGCTACCGGACTTGCGCGATCGGGAAGTGGCATCTTTCGCCGGGCGGACCTGCGGCGCACGGTTTTGATGTGGCCATCGCGAACAATCACAGGGGGCAGCCTGCGTCCTACCTTTCGCCGTACAATAACCCGAATCTCCCCGACGGCCCTCCCGGCGAATCGCTCACGCACCGGCTCACGGAGGAGG
Organism: uncultured Verrucomicrobiae bacterium; assembly: GCA_963769025.1. GTDB lineage: Bacteria > Verrucomicrobiota > Verrucomicrobiia > Chthoniobacterales > Chthoniobacteraceae > SXWH01. The sequence continues at coordinate 1,119,157 of CAVYKI010000009.1, read as the reverse complement.
CGGTGAAGTTCATCGAGGCGAAGAGCGACAAGCCGTTCTTTCTCTATCTCTCGCATTATGCCGTCCACACGCCGCTCGGCGGGCTGCCGGAGGTGACGGCGAAGTACGAGGAGAAGGCGAAGCTGATGACGCCGCAGGGCAAGGCGAAGTACGCGACGATGATCGCAGCGGTGGATGACGGCGTGGGCCGCATCCGCGCACGGCTCGCGGAACTGAAGCTGGATAAGAACACGCTGATCGTATTCACGAGCGATAACGGCGGGCTGCCCGGCACCACGGAAAATCTCGGGATGCGCGCCGGCAAGGGCAGTGCGTACGAAGGCGGAGTGCGCGTGCCGGGGATGATTTTCTGGCCGGGCGTGAGCCGGGCCGGGACGGAGAATGCGACGCCGGTGATCACGATGGATTGGAACGCCACGGCGCTCGACGCGGCAGGCGTGAAGGCGCCGGGCGATGGGATGTCGGTGAGGGCGTTGCTGGGCGCGGACGGTGCGCAGTCGCGGACAATTTTCTGGCACTATCCGCACTACCATCCCGGTGGGGCGACGCCGTATTCGGCGATCCGCGACGGCGACTGGCGGCTGGTGCATTTTTACGAAGACGGGCGTGACGAGCTCTACGATCTCAAGGGCGATCCCTTGGAAAAGCACGACGTGAGTGCGACGGAGAAAGCGAAGACTGCCGAAGTCCGCGGAAAACTCGACGCATGGCTGAAGGAGACAGGCGCGCAATTCCCGACGCCGAATCCGAACTACGATCCGACGAAGATCGGGGCGAGGCCGGGGAAGAAGAAGTGATCCGCCGGTAGGCGCCGAGGGGACGACGCGGGCTGTTTTTTTGCGTTCCATCTCGGCTGAGTTTGCGGCGTTCAAGGTGCCCGCCTCCTGCCGTCGGCGGCTGCGAAGGAATCTGCGCTTGCGCCATTGCGGCTGCGCAGATGCCATCGCCTGCATGAAACCCCTCCGTTTCCTCCTGTTGCTGCTGGCCGTCACTTTCACCGCGCGCGCGGCGGACAGGCCGAACATTGTGCTGATCCTCGCGGACGATCTCGGCATCAATGATCTCCACTGCTACGGACGCGCCGAGCATCGCACGCCGAATCTGGATCGGCTGGCGGGCGAGGGGGTTCGCTTCACGAGCGGCTATTGTGCGCAGCCGATCTGCTCCCCGTCGCGAGCGGCGCTGATGACTGGCAAGAGCCCTGCGCGGCTGCACCTCACGAATTTCCTGCCGGGCCGTGCCGATGCTCCTTCCCAGCGCGTGAAGCAGCCGATCATCGAGGGGCAGTTGCCGCTGGAGGAAGTGACCCTCGCCGAGCGGCTGCGCGATGCGGGCTATGCCACGGGGCACATTGGCAAGTGGCACCTCGGCAACGCGGGCTTCGGGCCGAAGGAGCAGGGCTTTGAATCCACCTACGCGGGCAAGGCGAACACCACTCCGAGCGCGACCGAGGGGAGCAAAGGCGAATACGACCTCACGGCACGCGCCGAGCAGTGGCTTGAAGAGAATAAGGGCCGGCCATTTTTCCTCTACCTCGCGCACAATACCCCGCACATCCCGTTCGCCGCCCTGCCCGAGGAGGTGACGCGCTACAAGGACACGTTCAATCCCGTGTACGCGGCGGTCATCGAGCACCTCGATTCCTGCGTGGGGCGCGTGATGGCAAAAATTGACGCGCTCGGTCTGCGCGAACGGACCATTTTCATTTTCGCCAGCGACAATGGCGGACTGCACGTGCTGGAATTTCCCGGCACACCCGCGACTCACAACGAGCCGTACCGCTCCGGCAAGGGCTACAACTACGAAGGCGGCCTGCGCGTGCCGCTCATCATCCGCTGGCCCGGCACGGTGAAGCCCGCGTGGGTAAGCGACACGCCGGTGGTGCTCACCGATCTGGTGCCCACGCTGCTCGAAGCCGCGGGCATCGATCTCGCGAAGCAGGTCGGCCCGCTGGATGGCGCGAGCCTCACCAAGTTCCTCGCGGGCGGTGAACTCGCGCCGCGCGCGCTCTTCTGGCACTTCCCAAACTACACCAACCAGGGCGGGCGCCCCGGCGGCGCGATGCGCGAGGGCGACTGGAAGCTGGTGGAGCATTTCGAGGACGGGAAGGTGGAACTCTTCAATCTCGCGCAGGATGTCGGCGAGAAGCACGACCTCGCTGAGAAGGAGTCCGCCCGGCTTTCCACGATGAAGGCGAAGCTCGCGGAATGGCGCGTGAGCGTCGGCGCGCAGGAGGTGAAGCCCAACCCGGCCTTCGACGAAAAACTCCACCGCACGCTGTACGTGGATACCGACCCGAGCTTGCTCGCCAAGGGCGCGAGCGCCGCGGCGGTGGAGGAAAAGTGGAAGGAGTGGCGCGCCGGGATGAATGCGGCCGTGAAGGGCGACGGCGCGCCCGGTGAAAAGCGGAACAAGCCTTTCATCACGCCGGCGCAGGGCGACATCCGCCTGCACGCGAGGGACGCGCGTGTCCACGGCGAGAAGCTCCGCTACGAGCCCCAGCCGCAGAAGGACACGTTGGGCTTTTGGACAAAGCCCGAGGACTGGGCGGACTGGGAGTTTGAGGTAAAGACGCCCGGGAGGTACGAAGTGGAAGTCACACAAGGCTGCGGCAAGGGCAGCGGCGGCGCGGAGGTCGCGGTGGAGATCGCAGGCAAGACTTTGAACTTCACCGTGCAGGACACGGGGCACTTTCAGAACTTCATCCAGCGCACGATCGGCGAAGTCGAGATGCCGGCGGGAAGGCAGACGGTTGCCGTGAAACCGAAGACGAAGCCCGGCGGGGCCGTGATGGATCTGCGGCGCGTCGTGTTGCGCCCCGTCCAGCGCTAGGCGGCGTGGCCCTGCATCTCGTCGCGCTGATGCGCGACCTCGAGCACGAGCGACTGCCAGTTCGTCCGGATGCTGTGCGGGTAGGGCGAGGCATCCTGGACCTCGGCGACGCGGCCGGCGCTCCAGCCGGAAATCTCCGCGAAGGCGTCGTAGCCGAGGATCTTCGTCCCGTCGTCCTGCAGAAGGAGTGCGTGGGCGACGTTGCCTTTTTCAAAATAGACACGGCCGCTGCGCTGGTTGTTGGTGAACTCCAGGATGCTCGTCGCGCCGCTCATGCACTTGAGCTGCACGATGTCGAGCGGGGTGAGGCCGCTGAGCGTTGCACGGAAATTCGAGGTGTCGCCGGCTGCCTGGTCGGACCATCCGAGGAGCTTGCAGATGGCCGCGCAGAGCTGGTTCCGTTGGATGGGCTTGCTGAGGAGCTGCACGACGCCGAGCTGCTCCGCACGCGCGCGATGTTCCTCGGAAGGCGTGGCGGTCACGATGATCGCGGTGGCCTGCGGCTGGAGCACTGCGGCTTCGCACAGGAAATCGATGCCGTCCCCGTCGGGCAGGCCGATGTCCACGATGAAGAGATCCACAAATTTTCCCGCCATCTGCTCGCGCGCCTGCCCGATGGAGCCGGCGGTGAGCAAGGTGTAAGGGCGCGGCAGCGAGCTGAGTGCGTTGCGCACGAAAAACTGCACGGTGCTGATGTCCTCAATCAGGAGAATGGTGGACGTTGCGTTGCTCATTGGTGATTTGGGATGGCACTGAGAAAGCATCTGTCGCGCCACGTCAGGTTCCCCCGCCGATCTCCGTGCAAAAATTTTCCTAGCTCCTCGCGTTCGGCACTCGATTGAGCGGAGCGGCGCGCCGTCATGGGAGTGCGGCTTCCGCGGCCAGCGCATCGGCGTCCATGAGCAGTTGCTGCCAGGGCATGGTGATGGTCTGCGGCACCGTGCGCGCGTCCGCCACTTCACGGATGCAGCCTGTCCTCCACGTGAACATGCAGTGCAGCGCATCGAGTCCAGAGTGCTCGGCGCCGGGCAGCTTGCATTCCGCGTGGATGATTTCTCCGCGCTCGAACCACACCTGTCCGAATAGGTGTTGGTCGCGCAGTTCGATCGCGCCCGTCGTGCCGCGCAGGCATTTCAATTGGATGATGTCGATCGGCGACAATCCCCCGAGCGTGGCCTCGAATCCCGAAAGCGCATCGCCGGGTGCCGTCGGCGGCGCGAGGAGTTTGCGGACGGCATCGAGCAGCACGCGCCTCTCGAGCGGCTTCGCCATGAAGTGCAGCACACCGAGCTGCCTCGCCCTTTCGCGGAAGTCGTCGCTCGGCGTCGATGTGATGATGAGCGCACGCGAGTCCGGATGCAGCATGGACATCTCGCAGAGGAAATCGATCCCGTCCCCGTCGGGCAGCCCGATGTCCACGATGAAGAGCGCGATGTCCGTGCCGGCGGCGATTTCCTGCGCTTCCTTCACCTTGCGCGCGAGGACGACACGGTGCGCACCTTCCAGGGGCCGCAGCACGTCGCGGATGTAGTTCTGGACGGTCCTCGTGTCTTCGAGAATCAGGATGGCGGGTGCGCTGTCTGGCATGGAGATGAAGGTGGGAAGATGGCGGCTGCGTCTCACGCGGCCCGGCTGAGCAGCGGTGAGAAGGCGACGAAACGTTCCAAGGAGGACAGCAATTCGGATACCGTCCGGTGAAGTTCCTCGGCGTGCGCAGCGAGCTGTCGGACATCTCCGGACCGTGCGCATTCCTCCAGTCGCCTCGCAGCCGTGTACGCGGCGGGGGCGTGAAACACGCCGACGACTCCCTTGATCGCATGCGCCGCCCTCTGAGCAGCCCGTGGATCGTTTTCTTTCAAGGCCGTGGCAATCTGCGCGAACAACTCGGGAAAGTCCCCGTCGCGGCAGTCTTCGAGCAGCCCTGCGAGAGTGCGATGCGAGCCGTTCACGCTGCCGACGAGTTCGGTTTCGTGGAATGGCTGCTCCGTCTTCGGGATCGTGGGCAGAGTCCCAGCAGGTGGCAGTGCGACGGCGTGCGAGGCGGCGCGAAGCCCCGGCACCACCGCCTCGATCGCTGCGAGCAATTCGTGCTCGCGGATGGGCTTCGCAAGGTAGCCGTCCATCCCGGCTGCATGGCATTCCTCGCGCACGCCTTTGAGCACATTTGCCGTCAGCGCGATGATGGGGACGCGGCAGCCCTTGGCCTCCATCTGCCGGATGCTCGCCGTGGCGGCGATGCCGTCCATCCGCGGCATTTGGAGATCCATGAGGACCAGATCGAATTTGTCCGCCGGGAAAAACAGCGTGGCGTCGGTCCCATCGTGCGCGGCCACGACAGTATGCCCCCAGCTCTCGAGGTAGGTGCGGATGATGCGGCGGTTGGTGGCGTTGTCCTCGACGATGAGAACGTTCAGGGAGCGGCCATGCGGGAGCCGTTCTGCGTCGTCGCGAGCGGGGTTGGCGGAAGCCTCGCCGGCGGGCTCCGGCGCGCGCAGCAAAATCTCGAGCAGTTTCGATTCGCGAACCGGCTTGTTGACGAGCGCGTTCACGGACGGCAGCACGCGCGTGGAGAGGTCCGTCCGGTTTGCGGAAGTCAGCAGCACGATCCTTGCGCCGTTGGCGCCCAGTGCCGCTGCGTAGTCCGCAAATTCCAGCCCGCCGCTGCCGGCGTGAAATGTGTCAGCGATGATGAAATCAAAAGGCTGTGTCGCCGCTGCCTCGATAATCCGCATGCCTGCCGCCGCGCATCGGACTGCGTGGACAGTGACACCCCATCCTTCGAGCATTCGCGTGGCGACTTCCTCGTTCCGGGCGTTGGATTCGATCAGCAGTGCGCGGCGCCCCGACAATGGCGCTGCCGAGGGCTCGGGTGTCTGGGCGCCGACTCCGAGGACCGCTGTGAAATCAAACCGGCTGCCGCCGCCCACCTCGCTGAGCACGCGGATGTGCCCATCCATCATCTGGACGAGCTGGCTGCTGATCGTGAGGCCGAGCCCGCTCCCGCCGCTGCGTCGCGTCGTGGAACTGTCGCCCTGGGTGAAGAGGTCGAAAATCGACTGCTGCTTTTCCCTCGGAATGCCGCAGCCGGTGTCCGTCACGGAAAAGCGCAACCGCGTTTCCACCTCGCCGGGTTCATCCACCTGCACGCTCACCACCACTTCGCCCCGCTCGGTGAAGCGATGGGCGTTGCTCATGAGGTTTACCAAAATCTGCCGGAGCCGGAACGGATCGCCGATGACTGCGTCGGGGACATCGGGCTGGATGTCGAGAATCAGCTCGAGGCCCTTTGCGTGGTGCCGGGCGGCGAAGCCGCTCACCGCGTCGCCGACCACGCTGCGAAGGCTGAAGTCGGCCACATCGAGTTCGAACTTGCCCGCTTCGATTTTCGAAAAATCGAGCACCTCGTTGAGCAGATCGAGCAGGCTTTCCGCGGTGTTGTTGATCGTTTCGAGATAGTCGCGCTGCGCCGGATCGAGGCGCGTTTTCATCGCCAGCTCCGTCATGCCGATGATTCCGTTTACGGGCGTGCGGATCTCGTGGCTCATCACCGCGAGGAAGGTGCGCTTCGCCGCATTCGCGCTTCCGGCCTGCTCGGCGAATTCCCGGACGCGCTTGTTGGCGGCCTCAAGTTCCATGTTGGCCTCGGCAAGATTTTCGTTTGCGAGCACGAGGGCGAGGTTGCCATCGACGAGCGTCTGGCGGTCGGCCTTGCTGACGGTAATCATCTTTTGCAGTGCCGTCGCGAGCGCGCCGAGTTCGTCCGTGCGGCTCGTGAATTCGAAGGGCCCTTCGGTCTGGCCGGCCGTGATGGAGTCCACGACGTCGCCGAGCCGCTGAAAGGAACGGCCCATGTTGAGCAGGATTTGCCGGCTGATGAATGTCGCCCCGAGCAAACCGAGGCCCTGAGCGACGACGGTCCAGCAAAGCTGCTGAATGAGTGTGGCCTTTTCGACCGTTCCACCTGGCGAGGATTGCGCCCACCACAGCAGAAACAGCGGAGGCACCAAGCCAGCACCAATGCTGAGAATCCCGCAGAGGCGGAGCTTTTCCTGCACCTTCAACCGGACCAGCACACGCTGAAGCAACGGCCGGGGCCGTGAATGGTGAATGCTGGAAGTGTGGAGTGCCAAGGGATGGGTGGATTCCCATTTTCCAAAGCAATCGCTGCGCCGTAACGAACGGGGCGGGGAGAAAGCTCGCGGCGCCGGATGTTCGGTTTCTCCGTGTTCCGCCTCCCCGTTCCGCGTTGCAAAAAGTGAGGGCGCCCCGGGTTTCCCCGAGGCGCCCCGTTTTGCTGGCCATAAGCCGGATTTTGTTCCCGCCGCGTGGCGCGGCTTGCGCCGAGCGAATGCGACTGGTGACGATCATTTCTCTCCGGCCGCCCGGAGGCGGCCGGCCGATGACGCGAGCCGGAGCCCGCGCCGCCAGTGCGACTATTACCCGGAGGCTGCCCCGCCGAAGCGGAGCCGGCCAGACGCCAGGCCTCCTGTTTTGTCTTGCACCGCAGTAGGTTTTTCGTGCCCCGCGCATTGCTGAGCGGGCGGTGGGCTCTTACCCCGCCTTTTCACCCTTACCCGCGGCATCTCTTGCGAGGGACCGCAGGCGGTCTGTTTTCTGTGACACTGTCTGTCGCGGCGGACTTTCGTCCGCCACGCCCGCGGATTCTCCACGGCCTGCTGTCTGGTGGTGTCCGGACTTTCCTCTCGCGGGCGAACCGCGAGCGACCGTCGGCCAACGCGCGCAATCTACGGCGCGCGGCACGGTGCGCAAGGCTTCGCTCGACTTGTCGCATTTCGTCGCTATCCCTCGCGCCCTATGTTCTGGACCGAAGACGTCGCCGCCAAGTGCGTCGGCCCGCAAATCATCAACGACTCGAAGACCCCGAGCGGCCGCGTTCACGTCGGCGCGCTGCGCGGCGTGCTCATCCACGACGCGATTTTCCGTACGCTGAAAGAAAAGGGCATCGAGGCGCGCTACCTCTTCGGCGTGGACGACTACGATCCGCTCGATGAAATCCCCGCGGGCAAGGGCGCGCACTTCGAGCAGTTCCTCGGGCAGCCGCTTTGCAACGTGCCACCGCCGGACAATTCGACCGCTTCCGACATGGCCGAGCATTACATCTCGGAGTTTTTCCAGGTCTTCGAGGAACTCGGCGTGAAAGTGGAGAAGTACCGCATGCGCGACATCTACCGCAGCGGGAAGTTCAACGAGGCGATCGACGTCATCCTCCGCAACGCCGCCACCGTGCGCAGCGTGTACAAGGAGGTTTCGAATTCCGAGCGCTCCGAGACGTGGTTCCCGTTCCAGACGGTGTGCGAAAAGTGCGGGCGCATCGGGACGACGGAGGTCTTCGCCTATGACGGCAACGAGGTCAGCTACCGCTGCCGGCCCGACATGGTGAAGTGGGCGCGCGGCTGCGGCCACGAGGGAAAAGTCTCGCCGTTCGACGGACGTGGAAAGCTGCCGTGGAAGCTCGAATGGCTCGCGAAGTGGATCAGCTTTCCCGTGACCATCGAGGGCGCGGGCAAGGATCACTCGACGAAGGGCGGCTCGCGCGACGTGAGCGCCGCGTGCCTGCGCGCAATCTTCCAAAAGGAGCCGCCGCTCAACGTGCCGTACGAGTTCTTCCTCGTCGGTGGCGCGAAGATGAGCTCCAGCAAAGGCATCGGTGCCAGTGCGCGCGACATGGCCGACCTTCTGCCGCCGGAACTGCTGCGATTCCTGATGATCCGCACGAAGCCGAACTCGCCGGTGAACTTCGACGTGCACGAGGAAGGCATCGTGAAGCTCTTCAACGAATACGACCGCTTCCACGATCGCACCGTGACCGGCAAGGCGACGCCGGACGAGGCGTTCGTCACTCGCCTCGCCGCGCCCGCGTCCATCGAGGGACACGAGTTCAACGCGAACTTCCAGCTCGTGACCGCGCTCATCCAGCTCCCGCATCTCGATGCGGTGAAGGAGATCGAGAAGCGCGCCGGGCGTCCGCTCACCGCGAGCGAGCGTGCCCACCTCGACGCCCGCATCCGCTCCGCGCGAGTCTGGGTCGAGCGTTACGCCAGCGAGGAGGAAAAGACGCACCTTCAGGAAACGCTGCCCGCCCGGGCCGCCGAACTCACGCAGGCCCAGCGCGCCTTCCTCCACGCCCTCGCCGATGCGCTGCCTGACACGGCATGGGAAGACGACGTGCTGCAGTCGAAAATCTTCGAGGTCGCCCGCCTCACACCCGTGGAGCAGCCGCTCGCCTTCAAGGCGCTCTACCGCGTCATCCTCGACAAGGCCGCCGGTCCGAAAGCCGGCAACCTGCTCGCATTCCTCGACCGCGATTTCCTCCAGCGCCGCTTGCGCGAAACGCCGTTCGACCGCGTGGAATTCTGGAAGGAAACCGCCGTCACTCCGGACGCGCTGCGTGCATGGCACGCGAAGGAGGCTGCGAAGATCGCGAGTCAGGAGCATCGCGTGAACGTCGAAGGTGCTGTGTTCTCGTCCGAGTATATCTTCACGCTCACCGACGGGAAACGCGTGCTGCGCCGCGTCGTGACCGAGGGGGCGCCGGCGGCCGAAGGAGTCCTCGCGTAGGCGGCGAGGCGGGCGTTTGCATTGCGCAAAGCCGCCACGTAGCCTGCATCACCCATGGAACGCGCGTTCCTCGTCTCATCCACGCTCTGCTTCCTCGCCGGGTTCGCCTACGCGATGTATGCGCTCGGCGCGAAAGTGCGGCATCCCTCGCGCTGGAATTTCGTGGTGATGCTGACGGGTTTCATTTTGCAGAGCGGCTTCCTGCATCTGCGGAGCCAGGATGTCGGACGATGCCCGCTCACGAATCTTTTCGAGGTGCTCGTCTTCCTGAGCTGGTCGGTGGTGCTGCTGTATTTCGTCGTCGGGAGCACCTACCGGCTGTCGTTGCTCGGGACGTTCACCGCTCCACTGGTCTTCCTGATCCAGGTCGTCGCGCAATTGCTGCCTGCCGCCTCGCAGCCGGCGGTGCGCAAGGTGTCGTCAGGCTTCTGGCCAGAGCTGCACGCGGCAATTTCGCTCGTGGCGTACGGTGCCTTCGCGCTGGCGTGCGTTGCGGGCGTGATGTTCCTCGTGCAGGAGCGGCACCTGAAGCGGCACACGCTGAATTCCTTTTTCCACGATCTCCCGCCCATCGCGAATCTCGCCGAAGCGGTGCAGCGGCTGATGCTCGCGGGCTTCGCGCTGCTGACAGTTGGCATCGTTGCGGGCTTTTTTGCCGGGCACGCGGCGGCCTCCACCATCATCCTCGCGGTGTGCGTCTGGCTGCCGTACGGCGTGCTTTTGGTCATGCGCCGCACGCACCGCTTCAGCTCGCGCCGGATCGCGTGGCTCGCGGTCGCGGCCTTCGCATTGGCGCTTACCACACTGGGAGCACTCAGCTTCCTCCACCTCGGCAACTGATGGAAGTCCTCTGCCTCGGTCTCAGCCACAAAACCGCGCCGGTGGAAATGCGCGAGCGTTTCGCGGTCGGGGACGCGCATCTTGGCGAGTTCAGCTCGCTGCTCGCGCAGGCGCATGGGCTTCGCGAGGCGGTCATCATCTCCACGTGCAACCGGGTGGAATATTACGCCGCCGCCGAGGATGGGACGGAGGGATTGAGGACGGTGTCGGATTTCATCGCGACGAAGAGCGGGCACCCGCCGCAGGCGCCCACGTTTGTGGAACTGAAAGGCGAGGAGGGAATCCGCCATCTCTTCCGAGTGGTGAGCGGGCTCGAGAGCATGGTGCTCGGCGAGACGGAAATCCTCGGACAGGTGAAGAAGGCCTACCAGTCAGCGCAGGCCGCGGGATCGACTTCGCGCACGCTGAACAAGCTTTTCCAGCGCGCGTTTAATGTGGCGAAGGAAGTGCGGACGAAGACGAGCATCACGCGCGGCGCGGTGAGCGTCGGCAGCGCGGCGGTGGAACTCGCGGAGAAAATCTTCGGGAAGCTCGACGCGTGCAACGTGATGGTGCTCGGCGCCGGAGAGACGGCGGAGATGACTGCGAAGGCGCTGCAATCGCGCGGGGCAAAGGCGATTTTTGTCTCGAACCGGACCTACGAGCGGGCTGCGTCGCTCGCGGCGATGCTGGGCGGCCGGGCAATCCATTTCGATGATTGGGAAAAGGAATTTGATGCGATGGACATCCTGATCGGCTCGACCGGCGCGCCGCACGCGGTGGTCACAAACGCGAAAATTTCACCCCTCATGACGCGCCGCCAGGATCGGCCGCTGTTCTGCATCGACCTCGCGGTGCCGCGCGATTTCGAGGCGACGGTGAACGACGTCGAGGGCGTGTACCTTTACGACATCGATGCGCTGCAGGGGATCGCGGAGCAGAGCATGCAGGTGCGGCGGAAGGAACTCGTCCGCTGTGAGGAGATGATCGAGCGGCACGTTGCCGAGTTTTCGAAATGGCTTTCGGTGCCGCACCATGGCTTTGGCGGAACGGGAACCGCCGGAATGCAGCCGGAGGGGGCGAAGTGAAGGTCCTGCGGATCGGTACACGTGGATCGGCGCTTGCGCTCGCGCAGGTGGACCTTACCGAGGCTGCGCTCGCGCGGGAGTTGCCCGAGCTCCGGACGGAGCGGGAAGTTTTCATCACGCGCGGCGACAAGAAGCTCGATCTGAATTTGCTGAAGGCGGGCGAAGCGGGCGGGAAGGGGCTCTTTACGCGTGAGCTTGAGGATGCGCTGCTCGACGGGCGCATCGACGTCGCGATTCACAGCCTGAAGGATCTGCCCGGCCACAATCCGGACGGCCTGGAGATCGTCGCGGTGCTGGAGCGCGCACCGACTGCGGACATTCTCGTGAGCAAGACCGCAGGCGGCCTCGATGCGCTGTCGCAAGGCGCGCACGTGGGCACGAGCAGTGTTCGTCGCGCACGGCAACTCGGATGGCTGCGGCCGGATCTCGTCATCGGGGAATGGCGCGGGAATGTGCCGAGCCGGCTGCGGAAACTGGGTGAGAACGCGGAGATCGCCGCGATTGTCCTGGCAGAGGCGGGATTGCGGCGTCTCGGATACACGCTGGATTTGGAGCGGGGGATTTTGAAGTGGGACGGCGGCGAGTGGCGCGCGTCGTCGCTCGCGGGGCGGATCATTCCGGCGATCGGGCAGGGGGCGATTGCGCTTCAGATTCGCGCGGACCGTATGGATGTCCGGGACGTCCTTGCTCGGATCAACCATCCTCCGACGATGGTGGCGATTCGCGCCGAGCGGGCGTTGCAACGGTTGCTCGCGGGCGACTGCTCGGTGCCGGTGGGGGTTCGTACGGAACTGCGCGATGGCGAGCTCGTCATGCGGGGCATCCTTTTTTCCGAACCCGGCCGGCCTCCGGCAGAGGGCACGGTAACCGGAGATCCGACGCAGCCGGAGGCGCTGGCCGCGGAGCTTTTCCGCCAGCTCTCCCGTGCGGCGTCGTGACGGGATGCGAGGTTGCACTTGCCCGGCGGGCGGTGCGTCAGACAGTTTCCGCGCATGCCTGCGACTAAAGTGAAACATTCGGGAATCTGCTATCTGGCCGGAGCCGGGCCGGGGGATCTCGGGCTCGTGACGCTGCGGCTGCGCGAGGTCCTGGAGACGGCGGACGTGGTGGTGTACGACGCGCTCTGCAATCCGGAGATCTTGAAGTGGGCGCCGGAAGGGGCGGAGATCATCTACGCGGGCAAGCGCGCGGCGCAGCATGCGCTCAAGCAGGAGGAGACGAATGCGCTGCTCGTCGAGAAGACGAAGGCTGGGAAACGCGTCGTGCGGCTCAAGGGTGGCGATCCGTTTGTCTTCGGGCGGGGCGGCGAGGAGGCGCTGGAACTGGTGCGCGCGGGACTGCACTTCGAGGTGATCCCCGGCATTTCCTCCACGGTCGCGGCGGGTGCCTACGCGGGCATCCCGGTGACGCACCGCGAGCATACTTCGCAGCTCACCATTTTCACCGGGCACGAGGATCCGACGAAGCCGGAGAGCAAGCTCGACTACGATCAACTTGCGAAAAATCCGGGAACCAAAGTGATGCTCATGGGTGTCGAGCGCATTGGGGTGATCGCCGGGGAGTTGATCAAGCACGGTGCGCGTGCGGATTTGCCCGTCGCGCTCATCCGCTGGGGGACGACCGGGCGTCAGCAGACGCTCGTGGGCAAGCTGGATGACATCGCCGGGAAGGTGGAGGCGGCGGGGTTCAAGGCGCCGGCGGTGGCGATCATCGGCGAGGTGGTGAAGCTGCGGGAGTCGCTGAACTGGTTCGAGACGCGGCCGCTTTTTGGAAAACGGATCGTGGTGACGCGCACGCGCAAGCAGGCGGGCGCGCTTTCATCGCGCCTCCGGGAGCTCGGCGCGGACGTGATGGAAATCCCGACGATCCGCATCGAGCCGCCGACGGACAGACTCGCGATGGCGGAAATGGTGCGCGACGCGCACGGCTACGACTGGCTGGTCTTCACGAGTCCGAATGGAGTCGATGCGTTCTTTGACGCGTTCTACAAGATCTACAAGGACGCCCGCGAGATCGGCGGTGTGCGGATCGCGGCCATCGGACCGGCGACCGCGGCGAAGGTGCGCGAATACCGGCTGAGCGTGGATTTGCAGCCTGAGGAGTATGTCGCAGAGGCCGTTGTGAAGGCATTCAAGAAGGAAGGCTCGGTCGAGAACCTCCGCATTTTGCTCGCGCGGGCGCAGGAAGCGCGGGACGTGTTGCCGGAGGAATTGACGAAGCTTGGCGCGATCGTGGATGTGGCCGCCGTGTACCGCACGGTGCCGGAGACGGAGGACCGATCTGGTGCCATCGCGCGCTTTCGCGAGGAGGGCGCGGACATGGTCACTTTCACCAGTTCCTCGACGGCGGAAAATTTCATGGCGCTGAAGCTGCCTCTGCCGCCGGGATTGAAGGCGGCCTCCATCGGCCCGATCACCTCGGCCACCATGCGCGGGCTGGGATTGAACGTGGATGTCGAGGCGTCTCGCTACGACATTCCGGGGCTCGTTGAGGCGATTTTGGATTACTGCAGAGCCGCGATTTGAGGGCGGAATCATAATTTGTCGGCTGGCTGGCGCGGAATTCGCTTTTCGCAGGTCGTCATGGTCGAACCTCAGCCCGCAAACACCAGCGAACTCGCCGACTGCGCGAACCCCGAAGCGCATCCCATTGCGACGCCCGTGGTCATGTGTTCCGTCAAGCCCGACGGAGTTCCATCGGCAAACAGTCCGGGCGATGGAGGATCCCATCCGTTGAGTTTTCAGCAATCATTGCGTCCCGTCCTGCAGGGGATCGAGGCGGTGGCCCGCGCGCAGTTCGAGCAGGTGGAAATGCTGGACCGCGTGGAGAAGGTGATGATGCACCAGACCGGCGTGCCGAAGATTCTCGCGGAGACGAAGGTGGCGCTCGAGCAACGCAATGCGGTGAGCAAGGCGATGTTTGAGGCGCTCCACGCGGAGCTGAAGACCTACAAGGACGCGTTTCTCCTCGAAGCGGTGTTGCGCCCGGTGATTCGCGATCTGATTTCGCTCTACGACGACATTTCGGACATCCATCGGCAACTCGCGCTTGGCGCTCTCGAGCCAGGAGCAGCGCGGCACCATGGCGGGAAGTGCGCTGATCTTTTTCGAGAACGTCGCGGCTCCGGTCCACCAGCTCGAACACAACCGCGATTCGGTGCTCGAAATGCTGGAGCGGCTTGGGCGTGACGATCGTTCCGTCCGGCACGGGAAAACTGGACAAGCAGTCCCAGCGGGCGGTGACCGTGGAATACACCGAGGATCCGGATCAGGATCATGTGGTCGTGAAAGTCGTCAAACGCGGTTTCCTCTGGAAGGATCGCGTGGTCCGCGCCGAGGAGGTCGTGATCAAGAAGTGGAAGGAAGGATTCCTCTCCGCCCTCGGAAAAGCCCCGGCCACGGCATGATCTTTTCAACCTTCCGCAAATTTACCTCTGCAATCCAAAAAGTGTTCTTAAGCCCAAAGAGCCATGTCTGAAAAACCACTAAACCGCAAAGCCGTAGGAATCGACCTCGGCACCACATTCTGCGCCGTCGCCCACATCGACGCTTACGGAAAGCCGCAGATCATCCCAAACACCGAGAACGAGCGCATCACGCCATCGGTGATCCTGTTCGACGGCACGAATGCCGTGGTGGGAACCATCGCCAAGCAGAACGCCGTCGCCGAGCCCGACAAGATTGTCGATTTCGTGAAGCGCGAAATGGGCAAGAGCAAGGCGCAGTTCAGCCGCACGTTTGGCGGGAAGGTGTATTCTGCGGAGGAACTGTCGGCCATCATCCTCCGGAAGCTGAAGAATGACGCGGAGAAATATCTCGGCGAAACGGTCACGGACGCCGTCATCACGGTTCCCGCGTATTTCAATGACGCGGAGCGGACCGCGACGCTCGTCGCCGGGCAGCTCGCCGGACTGAACGTCCTGCAGATCATCAACGAGCCCACCTCGGCGGCGCTCGCCTACGGTTTGGACAAGCTGGATCAGGATCAGACGGTCTTCGTGTTCGACCTTGGCGGCGGAACGTTCGACGTCACGATCATGCGGATCGACGGCCATCACATCCGGATGGTGGCGAGCAACGGCGACCATCGCCTCGGTGGCAAGGACTGGGACGACGTGATCGTGAACTGGGTCGCGGAGGAATTCGACAAGCAGCACGGGGAGAATCCGCTGCTCGATCTGCAGAGCTACCAGGATCTCTACAACCGCGCGCTCACGGCGAAAATCCAGCTCTCCACACGTCCGCGGACCACCTTGGTACACAACTACAATGGACGCAGTGTGAAGCTCGAACTCACCCGCGAGGACTTTGAGGAGCGGTGCCGGCACCTGCTCGAAAAGAGCAAGGCCATCTGCGAAATCGTGATGCAGGAGGCGAACATGAACTGGGAACAGATTGATCGCGTGCTGATGACCGGCGGCATGACCCGCGTTCCTTCCGTGCGCCAGATGATCAACGACATGTCCGGCCGCCCGACGGCGGATGATGTGAGCCCGGACGAGGCGGTCGCGATGGGGGCCGCCATCCAGGGCATGCTCTCGATGCTCCACGAGGAGGATGAGACGGGGCTGCACAATATTTCGCAGGAGGTGAGGGATCAGTTCTCCGCGTCCGACGGCTCGCTCATCAAGGTGACGAACATCACCACGCACACGCTCGGCGTAGTGCTGTGGGACGACAGCAAGGTCGAGGAATACGTGTTCCCGATGATCGCCAAAATGACGCCGGTGCCGGCGGACATGAAGAATTCATTCGGAACAGCGAAGGCGAACATGAAGAACGCCATCGTCCGCGTGGTGGAGGGGGAAAGCAGCGTCCCCGGGGAATGCACGCCGCTGGGCATCTGCGACATCGAGCTTCCGCCATTCCTGCCGAAGGGATCGCCTGTCGAACTGACGTATCATTACAACGAGAATCAGGTGCTCGAAGTCGTGGTCGAGGCATACGGACGCACCAGCCGCGTGTCCATCGCCCGCAATACCGGACTTGCGGAAAATGAAATCGCGCTGGCGACAGCCGATCTTGCCCAACTGAGCATTTCGTAACGCCGGCCCATGCCGCCCCGCTGAGCCCAAAGCCGTGGCACTTCCCAATCCGCTTCCCGACAACCCGATCAAATGGACAGGCTGGAAGACCTACAATTCCGCCAATCTTTACGCGCGCCTGTGTCTCGACTTTTCCTCGAATGCGACGCCAGACATGATCGAGGATCACTGCCGCCAGCTTCTCGTCTGGTGGCAGAAAAAGCTTCCGCTTAAAAACCAGCCGAGCAACCCGATGGCGCAATTGCTGCGCCAGGGGCTGGATGAAGCGCCGCACTTTCTGGCGGAGGCCCGCACGAAGCTGCTCGATCCGAAGGAGCGCGAGAGAATCGATTCCGAGATCCACGTCGAGGTCATCGGCCGCGCGCTCGAGGAGTTTAAGAAACTGCTGAGCTTCACGCTGGCGGACAAACGGCTGAGCAAGGAGAGCGAGGCAAAGCTTCAGGTGGCCGGAGAGGGGCTCGGCCTCGGGCCGGCTGATATCGAGGAGGCCATCCGTTCGGAATTGGAACGGACGGGAGCTGTCCGCGTCGAAGATGCGCCGCCGCCGCCCGAGCCCGTCCGGTTCGCGTCGGTCGCGCCGGCTGCATCGGCTGGTGCTTCGGCGGGCGGCAGTAATCCGGCGGATGAATTCCGTAGGATTTTGAAGATGTCGCGCCTGTGCCTCGATGGGGAGGAGATGAGCGATGACCAGCGTGACGCGATGTGCAACCTCGGCGAGAGCCTCGGGCTCACGGGTGGCGAGGCGGAGGACCTCATTGACGATTATCTGGAACAGATGGAGTCGCAGCCGATGGCTCCCGTCGCGCACGCTTCGGTGCCGGTGCCAAACCGCCAGGCAAAACCAGTCCTGGTGGCTGCCGGTGCAAGGCC
Source organism: uncultured Verrucomicrobiae bacterium (assembly GCA_963769025.1). Classification (GTDB taxonomy): domain Bacteria; phylum Verrucomicrobiota; class Verrucomicrobiia; order Chthoniobacterales; family Chthoniobacteraceae; genus SXWH01. Next base: position 1,101,925 of record CAVYKI010000009.1, on the reverse strand, counting down.
CGCACCTTCTCCCCAACCTCCGGCTCCGGTCCCCGTCCGTGCAGCGGCGGCGGCTCCGGCGCCGCCGGTGGCAAAGAAGGAAGCGGGGATTGAGATCAACCTCTCCCCGACCGCCCGTGCACTGGAACGGCGGAGATACCCGAATTTTACCAACGGCGTGGGATCCGAGATGTTTCTCGTGCCGACCGGCCGTTTCGTGATGGGCAGCAAGGACGCCAATGCGCAGCCGAACGAGAATCCGCTGACGCCCGTGACCCTGACATCCTTTTACATGGCGCGGCTGCCGGTCACGAATGCGCAGTACGAAATGTTCGACCCCAGGCATGCGGCGAAACGTGCGCCGTGGGCGAACGAGAAACATCCCGTGCTTTACGTGAGTTGGAACGAGGCGGAGGCGTTCTGCCAATGGCTCAGCAAACGCGAGAAGAAGACGTACCGTCTGCCGACCGAGGCGGAGTGGGAGTTCAGCGCCCGTGGAGAGGATGGACGGATTTTTCCGTGGGGCTGCTGGAGTTCGGTCGGGCACTTCGCAAACTTCGCGGATGCACGGACCAATTTTCCGTGGCGCGATCCGGCGATCGACGATGGCTTTGCCGAGACGGCGCCGGCAGGGAGTTTTCCGCGCGGCGCGAGCCCATTCGGCATCGAGGATCTCTCGGGCAATGTCTTCGAGTGGTGCCTCGACACCTACGAGGCTTACAAGGGCAAGGAAGTCCTGAATCCTCGCGCCACGCAAAAAAGCCAGCAGCGCATTTACCGCGGAGGCTCGTGGAAATCGCGGATGTCCAGCTTGCGGGCGACGGCGAGGGCGTTTAACGAGCCCGGGTATCTCGCGAATGACGTCGGGTTCCGGATCGTCTGCGAGTGTGCCTGAGGCAGGCGCCGGAAAATCAAAAAGCCCGCGGGTCCTGGGACCCGGCGGGCTTTGATGAGAGTGGAACTGACGGTGCCGGGCACCGAGTCCGGCGAATCAACTCATGTTGAAACGGAACTTGGCCTTGGCGCGCTTGGCGTTTGCTTTCGCTTTGCGCTTGGTGCGCTGTGTGGGCGTCTCAAACGCGCGCAAACGACGGACCTCGTCCATGATTCCTTCGGACTCGAGCTTGCTTTTCAGCCGCTTGAGCGCGCGATCGATGGGTTCTCCTTTGCGGACGGTCACTTCGGGCATTTTTTCCTCCTATCTGGTTGAGTGTTTCGTTGAGTGGTTTCTTTTGAAAAAGGGGCGTGAAGCTAGGGGCCACGCGTCTGCACGTCAATGACTCGTTTCGGGTGAAATTCGCCGCCATTCTGCTGCGCTGGCATTGACCTTGCCGAACGCGTGGCATAACCTCGGTCCTCTGGAAAACCCCATGCAAAAACTTGATTTCGCCGAAGCGGTTGCGGTCCTCACCGATGCAGATCCCCGATATCACGCTGATGCCTATTTCTTTCTCCGCGAAGGACTCGACCACGCGGTGAAGCTGAGGAAACGGCAACTGGGCGAGAGCGGCCACGTCACTGGGCAGCAGCTTTCCGAGGGGCTCCGCCAGTTGGCGATCAAGGCGTTTGGCCCGATGGTGCCGACCGTTTTTGAATATTGGGGCATTCAAAAGACGGACGATTTTGGTGAAATGGTCTGGAATCTGATCGAACTCGGCGTTTTCGGGAAGACCGACGGCGACTCGCGCGAGGATTTCAAGGACGTCTATTCGTTCCATGAGGCATTTGTGGAGCCGTACACGCCGGGGAATGTGGGGCGCATCGGGCGCAAGGTGAAACCCAGCGCGGAAGTCAGGAACTAGCGTGGCGAGATGGTATCGGCGGGATGTTGGCCGGCTTCCGGATTGGGCGTTGAGCGATCGCATCGCGATGGAGGTGCGGGGATGAATGATGACCTGCTTTTGCCTCCGAGCGAGGCTCAGGTGCTGAATTTTCCCAACGGGCTTGAGCTCGTCGTCCTGGAGGACGATTCTGCACCTGTCGCGAGCGTGCAGGCGTGGGTGAAGACGGGGAGCATCCACGAGGGGCAATGGCTTGGAGCGGGGCTTTCCCACTTTCTCGAGCACATGCTTTTCAAGGGCACGGGCACACGGGGTTCGCAGGATTTCGCCCGTGGAATCCAGGAACGAGGCGGATACATCAACGCATACACATCTTTTGAACAGACAGTGTATTGGATTGATATTCCCGCACAAAACGTGAGTGTCGCGATTGACCTTTTGGCGGATGCGGTTCTCAATTCCACCCTGCCGGAAGCGGAGTTTTCCAAGGAGCAGGAGGTCATCCGGCGGGAATTCGCGATGGGGAACGACGACCCGGACACCGTTGCGGGAAAGCAGCTCTTCGCGACGGCATTTGCCGAGCATCCGTTCCGCCATCCCGTCATCGGCCACCGGGACCTTTTTGACCGTCTGACCCGGTCCGACATGCAGGCCTACTACCGGACGCGCTACGCGCCGAACAACGTGTTTTTCGTCGTGGTTGGCGACGTGAAGGCGGACGCGGTTCGTGCGCAGTTGGCCAAGTCGTTTGGCCCGCAACCGCGGCGGCCGTTGCCGGACGTGCTCGTGCCTCGCGAGGCGGGCCAGATGGGCCGGCGCGAGCGGCACACGGAATTCGACACTGAACTGGCGCGACTCGGCCTTGCCTGGCACGTGCCGGAGATCACGCATGCCGACATTCCCGTGCTGGACCTGCTCTCGAGCGTGCTCGGAGCCGGTCGCAGCGCCCGGTTTTACCGGCGGCTCCGCGAAGGCCTGGGAATCGTCCATGGCATCGATGCATGGTGCTACACTTCGTCCACCGCGGGGCTCTTCGGCGCGGACGCGGTGCTCGACCCGGACAAGGCGGACGAGACCGTCCGCGAAGTGCAGCGGATGATTTCCGAGTTGAAGGAAAGCGGAGTCACGCCCGCGGAACTCGAGAAGGCGCGCCGGCAATTCCTCAGCCACCAATTCCACTCGCTCACCTCGATGCGCGGCAAGGCCAGCAGCCTCGGCTCGAACTGGCTCCACGCGCGGGATCTGAATTTCAACCAGACCTACCTCGCAGCAGTCCAGCGCGTGACGCCCGAGGATCTCCGCCGCGTGTCGCGCCAGTATTTCACGGAGGAAAATCTCACCATTTCCTCGCTCATGCCGAAGGGCACGTTGCGCAAGCGCGCCGCCAGCGTCGTGACTCGGAGCGCAGGGGCGGTGGAAAAGTTCCAGCTTTCGAACGGACTCTGCGTGCTTGTGCGCGAGGACGACCGCCTGCCGCTCGTCTCCATGGTGGCGACCTTCCGGTGCGGCCTCCTCGCCGAGACTCCGGCGAACAATGGGATCTCGCGCATGGTCGCCAGGACGCTCATCAAGGGCACGCTGACGAAATCCGCCGACGACATCGCGGAAACCATCGAGGCCACCGGCGGCGCCATCGGCACGGACAGCGGGAACAACAGCCTCAGCGTCTCCGCGCGAGTGCTGCGGCCCGATCTGAAGCACGGGCTCGAACTCGTCTCGGACATCCTCCTCAACGCCAGTTTTCCGGCGGCCGCGATGGAGCGTGAGCGCAGCGCGCAGTTGGCGGCGATCAAGGCCGACGGCGAAGAGGTCACCAGCATCGCCCGCAATCTGCTCCGTGAGCGGCTGTTTGCGGGGCATCCATTCTCGATGCCGGTGCTTGGCACGCCCGCGACGCTTGCTTCGCTGAAACCTGCCGACCTCGCCGCGTTCCGCGACCGGCATGTCGTCGCCAGCAACGGCGTGCTATCCGTCTTCGGCGCGGTGAATTCGCGTGAAGTCCGCGACCTCGCCGAGAGCGTGCTCGCCGCGATTCCGAAGGGCGTCCAAGGACTGAAGGAAATCCCGCAATCGCAGTTCCCAGCGGCGAGCATCGATGCCACGCTCATCAAGGCAAAGGAGCAGGCCGTCCTCATGATCGGTTTCCCCGGGGTGGACATCTTCAGCGCCGATGCCGTGGCGCTGGAATTGATCGACGAGGCGTGCAGCGATCTCGGCTCCCGCATGTTCAACCGCATCCGCGAAGACATGGGCCTCGCGTACTTTGTCGGCAGCAGCAACCTCATCGGCCTCGCCCGCGGCGCGTTCAGTTTCTACGTCGGCACGGACCCCGCGAAGGTCACGGAAGTCCGCGCAGCGCTGGCCGACGAAATCCGCAAGCTCGCGGAGGATGGCCTTGCGCCTGCCGAACTGGAACGCGCGAAGGCGAAACTCCTCGGAGCGCAAGCCATCCGCAACCAGAGCAACGACGCCCTCGCCTTTGCCTGCGCCCTCGACGAACTCTACGGCCTCGGCCACCGCCACTACGAAGGCCTTCGCGAGCGGGTCGAGTCCGTGACGCTCGAACAGGTCCGCGAAGCCGCCCGGCGCTACTTCACACAGCCGAGCGTCACCGCCATCGTCCGCCCGTAGCGCCGTTCGATGCTGGTCACGCGCCGCCCTGCGTGCTAGCGAAACGGTCGCATGGACGAGACCGGCTACGAAGTCTTCATCAGTGCGGCGAGCGAGGATTATTCCTTCGCCACGGAAGTCTTCCGCCATCTCACTGCGTCTGCTTGTTTAGCGAGCAGAGCATCGACCAGGTCGGGCTGGCGGAGTACAAGCACACCATCGACGGTGCCCTTGAAGGCTGCCTGCATCTCATGGTCGTCACCTCCAGCCGCGCCCACGCGGAAAAGCAGTGGGTCCGCTACGAATGGGACTCCTTCGCCATCGAGAAGCTTTCGGGCCGGAACCGCGGGAACCTTTTTACAGTCGTCTGCGGCGGCATCGCTGCCGCGGACCTGCCCTGCACCCTCCGCCAGCTCCAGGTGTTCAGATGGCCCGATGAAAAGGCACGGCTGCTGCCCTACCTCCGCCAGGGTTCTGCCGCGCCTTCCGCGCCGCAGCCAGAGGTTGCGGCCCGGTCACTCGCGCCCGTGCCAGCGTCTCGGCCCCGCCCGCTGTTTAAGCGCCTGCGTGCCGCCGTCGTCCGGTATTACTGGCGCGGACCGATCTGGGCGCGCGCTCCTCGGCATCGGTCGGCCCCGGATGGAGGTGGAATCATCCACAGGTACCTGGACTTCATCCTCAGCTTGCCCGGCTGGCCATCCTTCTCGTGGCGACTTTCGGCCTGACGATATCGATCGTGGGGATGAGCAATACGGTCGTCTTCGCGGCGGATGTCCGCTGGACTGCCGTCGCGTCCTACTTCTTCGGCTCAGCGATTGTCCTCTGGCTGGGCTGGCTGACTTCCGGGCCTGGGGACGGCAATGGCTGACGCCGACCATGGAATGTGCAGCATCGGGATGAACCGAGCCCCCTTGCCACGCAGCCAGCCGCCGCCGCGCTTGCACAGCAGCGCGTGTCTGCTTTTCTCGCGGGCTTATGTCGAAGAAGCCTGTTGTCCTTATCATCCGTGACGGCTGGGGTGTGAATCCCGGGGGCCGCGCGAAGGCGGTCGAAAATGGCGATGCCACGTTGCTCGCGAAGACGCCGTTCCACGATCACCTTTACGCCACGTATCCGCAGTCGCGCCTCTCGGCGAGCGGGATGGATGTGGGGCTGCCGGACGGGCAGATGGGGAACAGTGAAGTCGGCCACCTGAACCTCGGCGCGGGGCGCGTCGTGTATCAGGACCTCACGCGCATCAACAAGGCGATCCTCGACGGCGAATTTTCCACGAATGCGGTGCTCGCGGAGGCGTTCGCAAAGGCGAAAGGATCGCGATTGCACCTACTCGGACTCGTGAGCGATGGCGGGGTGCATTCGCATCAGGAGCATCTCATCGCGCTGTGCAAGGCGGCGACGGCGGCGGGGGTGAAGGACATCCTCATCCACGCCATCACCGACGGGCGCGACACGTCGCCGACGAGCGGTGCGGATTTCCTGGCGATGGTGGAGAAGGGGATCGCGCCGACTGCGGCGAAGATCGCCACGGTCATCGGGCGTTATTTTGCCATGGACCGGGACAAGCGCTGGGAGCGCAACAAGCTCGCGTGGGACGCCATCGTGCTCGGGCGCGGGCCGGTGAGCGCCGAGAAGCCGTCCACAGCGGTGCGGGCCGCGTATCCGGCGGACCCGCGCGGCGACGAGTTCATGCAGCCGATCATTTTCTCCCACGCGAATGAGCAGCGGATGCGCGATGGCGACGTGGTCCTGTGGTTCAACTTCCGCGCCGACCGCGCGCGGCAGCTCACCGAGGCATTCATGGACCCGGCGTTCAGCGGCTTCGCGACCCAGGGCAAGCCGAAGCTCGCCGGCTACTACACGCTGACGGAATACAAGGAGACGTATGCGGCGCTCGGTGTGAAGTCGGTCTTCGGCCCCGCGAGCATGAGCCACATTCTCGGCGAAGTCGTCGCCGCGGCGGGGCTGAAGCAGCTTCGCGCGGCGGAGACGGAGAAGTTCCCGCACGTCACATTTTTCTTCAACGGCGGGAGCGACACGCCATTTCCCGGCGAGGCGCGCTATCTCACGCTGAGCCCGAAGAACTACAGTAAGGACGGCAAGGAGGCGGCGCTGCCGACTTACGACCTCATGCCGCAGATGAGCGCGCCGGATTTGGCGTTCGAGGTGCGGCGGCGGCTGGAGGAGTTCGACCTCGTCATCGTGAACTTTGCGAATCCTGACATGGTCGGGCACACGGGCGTGGTCGGGGCCGGCATCCACGCGGTCGAGACGATCGATGTCGCGTGCAGGCTGCTCGTCGAGCGCACGCTGGAATTGGGCGGCAAGCTGCTGCTCACCGCCGACCACGGGAATTGCGAGCTGATGCGCAACCCCGACGGTTCGCCGAACACCGCGCACACGACGAACCTCGTCCAATTCATCTATGTCGGCGAAGACCACGCGGGCGTGAACCTCGACAGCGGCATCCTCGCCGACGTCGCACCGACGCTGCTGGACCTGCTCGGCGTGGCGAAGCCCGCGGAGATGACAGGGCGCTCGCTGATCCGCAGGTAGGGCGGCATCGCCGAGGCCGCCCTGACTCGTTGTGGCTCGAAGCGGGCGCTCCCGGCGAGAGCGCCCTAGCAGAATCATCGCGCTTGCCGCATGGGGACGGATTCCCCATAAGCGGCGGACTTTTCCGCGAATCCAAACGATGAGTCTCAATCAATGCACGCTCGGCCAGAGCGTCTCCGTATCCGGCGCCTCCCTTCACACGGGCAACGAGGTCGTCCTCACGCTGCACCCGGCCCCCGCCGGACATGGCATGAAATTCAAGCGCGCGGATTTGCAAGATGAGCCGATAATCGACGCACGCATCGACCACGTGAAGACGGTCGAGCGCGCCACGACCATCGCGGACGGCAGTGCGAAGGTGCAGACCGTCGAGCACGTCCTGAGCGCGCTGACGGGCATGGGCGTGGACAACTGCCTCATCGAGATGGACGCGAGCGAGCCGCCCATCGGCGACGGCTCGGCGAAGCAATACGTGGAGCTGATCAACAAGGCGGGCATCGTGGATCAGCAGGTGGCGCGTCCGATCTATGACGTCACCGAGCCGATCCACATCGAGACGAGAAGCGGCTCGCTGATGACCATCGTCCCGGATTCGAAGTTCCGCGTCTCGTGCACCAATGTCGGCCCAGACGGGCGTTTCACGCAGTATTTCTCCACGGAGATCACGCCCGCGATTTACGAAAAGGAAATCGCGCCCGCGCGCACGTTCGTCTTTTACGAGGACGTGAAGCCGCTCATGGACAAGGGGCTCATCAAGGGCGGCAGCCTGGAGAACGCGGTCGTCATTCGCGGCGAGCAGGTGCTCGGCAAGGAGCCGCTGCGCTTCAAGGACGAGTTCGTGCGGCACAAGATTCTCGACATCATCGGCGACCTCGCGCTCTTCGGCCGCGCGATCAAGGGCCACGTCATCGCGATAAAGCCCGGCCACGGACCGAATGCGGATCTCTGCCGCGCGATTGCAAAGCAGCAGGCGCGCATGAACGCGCTCATCCCGCCGGCCACGACGCCGAAGGGCGGCGACGTGCTCGACGTGAAGGACGTGATGAACCTGCTGCCCCACCGCTTCCCGTTCCTCATGGTGGACCGCATCGTCTCGCTCGACGGCGACACGCGATGCACGGGCGTGAAGAACGTCACGATCAACGAGCCTTTTTTCCAGGGCCACTTTCCCGGCCACCCGATCATGCCGGGCGTCCTGCAACTCGAGGCGATGGCGCAGGTCGGCAGCATCCTGCTCCTGCGGGTGCCGGGCAACGCGGGCAAGATCGGCTACTTCATGAGCGCGGACTCGGTGAAATTCCGCAAGCCCGTCGTCCCCGGCGACACGCTTTTCATCGAGGTGGAGCTCACTTCCAAGAAGGGCAGGGGAATCGCAAAGGCGAAGGGTCGCTGCATCGTCAATGGCGAGGTGTGCAGCGAGGCGGAGATGCTCTTCGGAATCGTTGACGCGTGAGCAACGGCGCAAAAATCCACCCGACCGCCGTCATCGACGCGGGAGCAGAGATCGGCGCGGACTGCGAGATCGGGCCGTATTGCGTCATCGGCGCGGGCGTCGTGCTCGGCGACGGCTGCTGGCTGCAACATCACGTGAGCCTCACCGGCCCGTCGCGCTTTGGAAATGGGAACCGCTTTTTCGCCTTCTGCTCGCTAGGGCAGCGGTCGCAGGACCTGAAATACTCCGGCGAGCCGACGCACCTCGAAGTCGGCGAAGGAAACACGTTTCGCGAATTCGTCACCGTCAACCGCGGGACCGCACCGGGTTCGTTCACGCGCGTCGGCAGCCGGGGAAACTTCCTCGCCTACTGCCATATCGCGCACGACTGCACGGTGGGCGATGACGTGATTTTCTCGAATAACGGCACGCTCGCCGGGCACGTCACGGTCGAGGACAGAGTGGTGCTCGGCGGCCTCACGGCGGTGCATCAGTTTTGCCGCCTCGGGCACCACGCGATGACCGGCGGCTGTTCGAAAATCGTGCAGGACGTCCCGCCCTTCATGCTCGCGGATGGGAATCCGGCGCGCGTGCGCGGCATCAACAAGATCGGCCTCGAACGGCACGGCTACGGACCCGAGGTCGTGCGGGCGATGAAGGAGGCGTACCGATTTCTCTACCGCTCCGATCTGAACGTCGCACAGGCGGTGGAGCGGATGCGCTCGGAATTGCCGGACATCCCGGAGATCGAACACCTGATCGGTTTCGTCACGCAGAGCGCGCGGGGAATCATCAAGTAGCGGGACCGCAGACCGCTGCAGCCGCCTTGCCGCGGGGAGCGAATGCGGGCATGGTGGGCGCGTGCTCTCCGAAATCGTCCGTCACCTCGACAAGCTGCTAAATCACGCGAACACGGGCGACTATCCCGGCGCGCATAACGGTCTGCAGGTCGAGAACAGCGGGCGTGTGTCCCGCGTCTGCGCGGCGGTGGACGCGTGCGAGGCGGTGCTGGCGGAGGCCGCGCGTGTGCCGGGGACGCTGCTGCTGGTGCATCACGGACTGCTGTGGGGTGGGGCGAGGGCATTCACGGGCGCGTTGCGCAGAAAGCTGAAGCTGGCGTTCGACGCGGATCTCGCGGTGTTCAGCTCGCACCTGCCGCTGGATCTCCACGCAAAGCTCGGCAACAACGCCCTGCTCGCGAAGATGCTCGGGCTTCGCAAATGTGCGCCAGCCTTTCCCGCGAAGGGACAGGACATCGGGCTCGTCGGGCATGTGGATGTGACCCGTGCGGAGTTTGCGCGGCGGTTGGAAAAGGCGGTCGGCGGGCCGGTGAAGATCATACCGGGAGGAGCCGCGCGCGTGAGGCGCGTCGGCGTGGTGACCGGCGGGGCGGGGGACATGGTCGCGCATGCGGCCGCACTTGGCTGCGATGCGTTCGTGACGGGCGAGGGCGCGCATCACACATTCACGCTCGCGGAGGAACTCGGTGTGAACCTTTTCTACGGCGGGCACTACGCGACGGAGACGTTTGGAGTGAAGGCGCTCGTGCAGCACGTCGCGCGGAAATTCCGGAAGCCATGGGAATTCATCGATCATCCGACGGGGCTGTAAAAACGTCCGACGTCCGGCGTTGAGCGTCCGCGGTGGCGAGACCCCGGGTGCGGGTTTCAACTTTGGGCGTTGGACGTCGGGCATTGAGCGTTCAACGTTACTTTGTGACTCCGCTCGATCGCTCATTTTTTGAACGCGACCCCGTGACGTGCGCTCGGGAACTCATCGGCTGCACGCTTCGCTGGGGGCGATGTGCCGGGGTGATCGTTGAGACGGAGGCCTACGGTGCCGTGAACGACGAGGCGTGTCACACGTGGTCTCGTCCGAGCGCGCGGGCCTTTGTCGCAAAGCATCCGCCCGGCGCGGCGTACGTCTATTTCAACTACGGCATGTACTGGATGCTGAATGTGCTGGTGAAGGGCGGCGGCGAGGACGGCTTCGTGCTCTTCCGCGCCATCGAGCCGACCGAGGGGATCGCCGCAATGATCCGCCGCCGCGCGAAGAATCTGAAATCAAAAACCGCGAACCTGAAATCCCATGCGTGGCTTTGCAGCGGCCCCGGCAAGCTCGCGCAGGCGCTGGGGGTGACGGGGCGCGATCACGGCCGGGACTTTTGCGAGGGCGCAGGCGCGGGATTTGTCCGGCCGTCCGGTGCCGTGGAGATCGAAGCCGGGGCGAGGATCGGGATTTCCCGCGCGCTGGATCTCGCTTGGCGTTTCATGCTGCGGGGCAGCGAGCACATTTCCGTGAAGCCCGCCGGAAAAGGATGAGGCCAGACTGAACGGATTCAATCTGGCCTCGAAAATAATCTCCCCGAGAGGGAAGCTTACTTGTGGTAGTGGTGCTCCGGCGCTGGCGGCGGCGGATTGTGCTTCGCGCAGGACACGAAACCGAAGCTCATGGCCGCGAGGGCGAGAATGGCGAGGATACGCATTTTATAGTGTCACCCCCTTCTGTGCAGGTTGCATGTGCCGGGCATGTAGTCGGGTGGGGTAATTTGTGACAACAGAATTCTTCGGAAATCCGCGCGGCTTGCGCAGAGGATTCGCGCGGCTTGCGGGAAGGTTTCGCGCGGGATACGTGAACGGTGTGAAACCCGAAGATTCCCCGCGCCGTTCCAAGGTCGAGATTGTCACTGCCGCGAGCGCGGTGGCCTCCATCGGTTCATTGGTGGGAATGGCGGTCACGGGCGTTTTGACCGTGCTGCCGGTGTGGGCCTCGGTGCTCATCGTCGTGGCGGAATTGCTCGTCCCGGTCCTCGTCTTCGTGGTGATGAAACGCGCGGAACGGAACCGCTGGTACCGGATCACTCGCCCGCGTCGATCACCATCTCCGTGCCCTCCGGCACCGCGTCGAAAAGATCGATGGCGTCCTGGTTCGACAGCCGCACGCAGCCGTGGCTCGCGGGCGTGCCGAGCTGGTGTTCGCAATTCGTGCCATGGATGTAGATGTAGCGCTCCTTCGTGTTGGCGTTGTCGGCATCGAGCCCTTCGAGCCAGAGGATGCGCGTCTGCACATGGTCGCGCTCGTCCGTCGGCGTGCCGAGTTCACCGGTCGGCTGGCGGCCTTTGAAAATCATCCCAAGCGGCGCGCCCTCGCCGTGCTTTTCCGCGACACGGAATCGCCCCGTCGGCGTGCAGTTCGAGCCCGGTTCGGAGCCGAGGCCGAACTTTGATGTCGAGCACGGGTAACGCCGGAGCAGCGCGCCGGAATCGTCGAGCAGGTCGAGGGTCTGGCTCGGGACATGGACATAAATGCGCATGGCGAAAATGTGCCGCTTCCTTACGGTTCTGCCAAGTGCGCGTCGCTTCCGCGTCTTGCCAAGTGCGCGCGCAACGCTAACTTCCGCGCCCTTTCATTTATGAGCAAGAACCTGCATGTCGCCATTGTCGGAGCCACCGGAGCCGTCGGAATCGAAATGATGAAGACGCTCGAAAAGCGGAACTTTCCGCTCGGCAAACTGACGCTGCTCGCCTCCGCCCGCTCGGTCGGCAAGCGACTGCCGTATCTCGGCGAGGACATCGCCGTGCAGGAACTGACGGAGCATGCATTCAAGGGCGTGGATGTCGCGCTGTTCAGCGCGGGCGGCTCCATTTCCAAGCAGTATGCGCCTTTTGCCACGCAGGCCGGCACGGTCGTCGTGGATAATTCCAGCGCCTTCCGCATGGATGCCGACGTGCCGCTCGTCGTGCCCGAGGTGAACGGCGCGGACGTGAAGGCGAACCGCGGCATCATCGCGAATCCGAACTGCACGACGGCGATCACGCTCATGGCGCTTTGGCCGCTGCACCAGGCGTTCGGCGTGAAGCGCCTGTGGGCGTCGAGCTACCAAGCCGTGAGCGGCACCGGCGCGCAGGCGATCGAGGAGCTGGAAAAGCAGACGCGCGAGTGGGCGAAGTCCGCGCGCAAGTGGGACGACGTGCGGCTCGGCAGCGAGCATGTGAGCGTCTATCCGCATCAGATCGCCTTCAACGCGCTCCCGCAGGTGGACTCGTTCCTCGAGAGCGGCTACACGAAGGAGGAGATGAAGATGGAAAACGAGGGGCGGAAAATCATGCATCACCCGAAGTTCCGCGCGAGCGTGACGTGCGTGCGCGTGCCCGTGTTCCGCGCGCACAGCGTCGCGGTGAGCGCGGAGTTTGAAAGGCCCGTCAGCGTCGCCGCCGCGCGCGAAGTCCTCGGCAAGGCGCCGGGGCTCGACCTCGTGGACGATCCGACTTTGAAAAAGTACCCGCTCGCGCTCGACGTCGCCGGCAAGGACAACTGCGCCGTCGGCCGCCTGCGCATGGACTGCGCGATGGATAACGGCCTCTCGTTCTGGGTCGCGGGCGACCAGTTGCTGAAGGGCGCGGCGCTGAACGCGGTGCAGATCGCCGAACTGCTTTAACCTTCACGCACCGCGCGCATGGAACTCATCTCCGTCCGTTGCAACCACTGCGGCGCGCCGCTGCAGATTCCCGCTGAGGCGCGGTTTGTCACCTGCATGTATTGCAAGAGCGAGCTCACGGTGCAGCGGAGCGATGGCGCGGTCTGCACGGAGGTGCTTCAGCGCATCGAGCAAAAGACGGACCGCATGGCGGACAACCTCGGCGTCCTGCGCATCCAGGGCGAACTGGAATTGCTCGACCGCGAGTGGCAGATGAAGCGCGAGGCAATGCTTATCCGAGACCGGCGCGGCAAGCTGGTGGAACCGGGCGGATCGTCGAAGCTCGCCGGATGCGCCGTCGGGCTGCTCATGGTGCCGGTCGTGATGATGCTCTCGATTGGCTCCATGTTTTCGTCCGACAAGAGCATCGCCCCGGCGGTCTTTCTCGCGCTGGTTGTCGGCGTCATCATCAATGTCGCGAGGAAGAAAAAGCTCAGCCCTTACAAGTCCGCCCTCGCGGAATACGAGCAGCGCCGCGCGGCCCTCCTGCAGCAACTGGCCCAGCCGCAGGGGAAATAGCCGCCCCGATTTGCTCTGGACAGCGGGCTGGTGGGCCGCAGATTTCGCGCATGAACTCCCCGTCCGCTTCGCTTGTTCCCCGCGCGTTTTACATTCCGTTCAGCCGCCGCCGGCTGTTGCAGAGCCTCGCGCTGGCCACGGCGGGATTTTGCACGCCGGGCGCATTCGCCGAGGCGCTCACAATCACGGCGCGGCAGCCCGAGGGGCCGTTTTACCCGGACCATCTGCCGCTCGACACGGACAACGATCTCATCGTCGTGAACAACGCGCTCACGCCGGCCGTCGGCGATATCACCTACCTGAGCGGGCGCGTGCTCGGGGCGGATGGCTCGCCCGTTCGCGGCGCGACCGTGGAGATATGGCAGTGCGACGCGAACGGCGTGTACATCCACACCCGCAGCTCCAGCGCGAACAAGAAGGACGCGAATTTCCAGGGCTACGGGCGTTTCCTCACGGCGGAGAAAGGCGAGTATCTTTTCCGCACCATCAAGCCCGTGCCGTACAGCGGACGCTGCCCGCACATTCACGCCATGGTGCGCCTGAACGGCCGTGAACTGCTCACCACGCAGCTCTACGCGAAGGGGCATCCGCAAAATGACGGCGACGGCCTGTATCGCAGCCTACGCGATCCGCAGGCGCGCGATTCGGTGACGGTGGATTTCGTGCCCTTGTCCGGCACGAAGGCGGCGGCGTTTGCAGCGAAGTGGGACATCATCCTCGGCGTGACGCCGCCGGATGCCGATCCGCACGATCGGGTTGAGGTGAAGAACAATCCGGACGGCGGTCGCCGCGGTCCCCGGCGTCCGCCGCCGAGGTGATGAAATCTGAGCGGAGGCGCACGGCCCGTTGACACGCGGCGGATGCTTCCGATACTCGGCGGCAATGAGTTTTGATTTGAGCGATTTGCTGCGGGACTGGCCTTACGAGCCGGGGCAGCTCCAAGTGCGGAAGATCACCGGAAGCGATGGTCGCGAGAAGCTGCAGCTGCGGCTGGACATGGGCGTGCTCCAGATGGAGATGGCCGGACGGCCGGACGGCCGGATGCCGCACGGCGTGGAGAGCGAGCTGGAATTCCAGAGCGACCGCGCGGAGCAGGCGGGCGTGGACTTTGAACTGAGCGAGGACGACGTGGGCGAGCTCCAGGCGGAGGGCGTGCAGTACTACCACCGCTATCTCGCGCTGTTTCAGCTCGGCGACTGGCAGAGCGTGATCCGCGACACGAAGCGGAACCTCGACATGTTTACCTTTGTCGCGAAGTACGCGCCGGATGACGAGGCGGCGTGGTCGGTGCAGCAGTTCCGGCCGTACGTGATGATGATGAACACGCGGGCGAAGGCGAATCTCGCGCTCGAAAAGGAGGATGTGGATGCGGCCATCGCGCTGGTGGAGAAGGGGATTTCCGCGATCGAGAAATTCGTGAAGGACAACAACCGCGACGGCGACGGGGAGAGCTCCGAGATCAAGAGCCTCGCCGAGTGGCTCCTGGAGCTGCGCAAGCTGAAGCCGATGACGCCGGTGGAAAAACTGAAGCGCGAGATGGAGCGCGCGGTGCAGGATGAGAAGTACGAGCGGGCTGCGGAATTGCGCGATGCGATCCGCAACATGAAGCGAAAGTCGTAGCCGGACCGCGACGCATGCGATTCGGCGTTGGCAAAGCACACCGTAAGCGTCTACAGGCTGCGGCGATGCTCCGCGCCCCCGCGATCGCCCTCGCCTCATTTTTCGCCGTCCTCCTCGTGGCGGGATGCAATCCCGATCCTCATCCGGCCGCGCTCCGTGAGCGCCGGGCGGATGGTTCGCCGTGGCTCGTGCGCTACAATTACCAGCCGGAAGCGCCCCGCTCTCTGGATCCGCAGGAGGCGTATGACCAGATGAGCCGGCGCATCCTGGAGCCGGTGTACGACTGCCTGCTGGAGTACGACCCTTTCAAGACCGACCCGTATGAGCTCATGCCGTGCATGCTCGAGGCGATGCCGGTGAAGGAGGAAACCGCCGATGGCAAGGTGAGCTACTTGTGCCGGCTGAAGGGCGGCATCTTTTTTCACGACGATCCATGCTTCCCCGGAGGGAAGGGCAGGGAGGTCGTCGCGGAGGATGTGCGCTATGCGTGGCAGCGCATCGCCGATCCAAAGACCGAATGCCCGGTGCTTTCGTCGCTATGGGATTACGTCGCGGGGCTGAAGGTGGGGTACGAGGCTGCGCAGAAAAACGGGAACCGCTTCGACTACGCCGCCCCCTTCGCCGGGGTGGAGGTGATCGACTCGCGCACGTTTAGGGTGCATCTCCTCAAGCCGTATCCGCAGATCGTTTACTGGATGGGGATGCACTTCACCTGCCCGGTCGCGCGCGAGGCGGTGGAATATTACGACGGTGAGAAGCACGAGGAGGGCGGGAAGATGGTGCGCCGCGACCGGTTCAAGTGGCATCCGGTGGGAACCGGGCCGTTCACCTATGTGCATCGCCTGAGCGACCACGATCAGAATTTCCGCCTCGTGCGCAACGAGCGCTACACGACGACGCGCTTCCCGACCAGCGGATGGCCGGCGGCGCGCGATGCGGTGTGCAAGCCGCTCGCCGGGCGGCCGCTGCCGATCATCGATGAAGTGCAGGTGCGCATCCTGCGCGAGACGATCCCGGCGTGGCTGCTCACGAAGCAGGGCTACCTCGACAGTTTCGGCGTGAGCAAGGACGCCTACAGCTCGGTGGTCACCGCGACGCATGAGCTTTCGCCCGAACTCGCGGCGCGCGGGATGACGCTGGAGAAGGACGTGGACGTGTCCACCTTCTACACGAGCATCAACATGGAGGATCCGCTGCTCGGAAAGAACAAGAAGCTGCGGCAGGCGCTCGCATGCTCGTTCGACGCCGCGACGGAGAACGACATTTTTTTCAACGGCGTGCGTGAGGTGGCACAGCAGCTCCTCTCGCCCGGCATCCCGGGTTTCCGCAAGACGTACCGGAACCCGAATGGCTTCAACCTGGAGAAGGCGCAGCGGCTGATCGCGGAGGCGGGTTTTCCAAATGGCATCGACCCGAAGACCGGACGCCCGCTCGAGATCATGCTAGACACGAATGCGACCGGCTCCGACGAGCGGCTGCTCACGGAGTTCGAGCAGAAGTGCTTTGAGCGGCTCGGCATCAAGGTGGGCGTCTCGGAGAACACCTTCGCCAAGATGCTCGAGAAGCAGGACAAGGGAAATTTCCAGCTCTCGAGCGGAACGGGCTGGGGCGCCGATTACCCGGACCCGGAAAATTACCTGATGCTTTTCTACGGCAGGAACCTGCCCCCCGAGGGCAAGAACGTCAGCCGCTACAAGAGTGCCGAGTTCGACCGGCTCTACGAGGAGATCGCGACCATGGAGAATTCGCCGGCACGGATGGAGATCGTCCATCGGTTGGTGGACATGCTGAACGACGACTGCCCGGTCATCTTCACGAATCACAAGGCGTACTATTCGCTCGTGCAGCCGTGGGCGCCTCGCACGCACAACAACATGATGCTCGAAGGCGGCATCAAATACATGTGGCTCGATCCCGTGCTCCGGGAAAAGAAGCGCGCCGAGTGGAAACGCCGCTGACACGCCATGTATTCCTACATCATCCGCCGCCTGCTCTACGCGATCCCGATCGTCTTTGGAGTGATGCTGATCACGTTCATCCTCTTCTTCGTCGTGCAGACCCGCGAGACGATGGCCCGCGCGCAGCTCGGCCAGCGCGCCACGCCCGTCGAGGTGAACAACTGGCTCCGCGAACGCGGCTACGACAAGCCGCTGCTCGTGAACACCGCGTGGTCGCGCGACCAGTTTTACCACGCGGACAAGCCGTGGACGGACTCCATCTTCATCCAGCAGATGAAAGGCTTTGCGACCTTTGATTTCGGCGAGTCCGACTTCAACCGGGAGCCCATCGGCCAGAAGATCCGCGCCGGCGCGATCCCTTCGCTGCTCATCACGGCGCCCGCGCTTGTCGTCGGCTTCCTCCTCGCCGTCGGCCTTGCCCTCGTGCAGGTGATGTACCGTGCCTCCGCGCTCGACACCGGCATGACGATCGCGTGCGCCATTCTCATGAGCGTCGTGCCGATGGCGTACATCATCACGGCGCAGAGCCTCGTCGCGGTGTCGTTGAAATGGTTCCCGGTTTTCGGCTTCGACCTGCAAGGGTGGGGCACGCTGCGGTTCCTCGTCCTGCCGGTCAGCGTCATGGCCATCATCTATCTCGGCGCGGACGTGCGTCTCTACCGATCCATCTTTCTCGAGGAAATCGCGCAGGACTACGTGCGGACCGCGCAGGCGAAGGGCGTGAGCCCGCGCGGCGTGCTCTTCAAGCACGTGCTGAAAAACGGCGCCATCTCGCTCATCACGCTCATCGTCGCGTATCTGCCGCTGCTCATCATGGGATCGCTGCTCATCGAGAATTTCTTCGGCATCCCCGGCCTCGGCGGCCTCGTGGTGAACGCGATCCAGAAGCAGGATTTCGCGATCGTCCGCGCCGCGGTCTTCGTCGGCTCGCTGCTCTACCTCCTCGGCCTGATGCTCACGGACATCTGCTACGCCATCGCCGATCCGCGCATCCGCCTCAAATAGACCATGGCCGACGCAAGCACACTTTCACAACTCGCAGACTGGATCGAGCGGCCGGTCGTGCAAAACAGCCTCGTTGCGCTCGGCTTCGCCGCACTGGCCGCCGTCGTGTGGTGGGGGCGCCACGATGAACAATGGCGGATCGCGTTCCGCCGCTTCCGGAAGGACCGCGTGGGCATCGCCTCCGCGTGCATCATTGCGCTCTACCTGCTCATCGGCGTCGCGGAAACCATCCGCGTGCCTGCGGGCGACGGCGCATGGGAGAGCGGGCTCAAGCGTCTGACCAGCGGCATTCCGCAGGAGCGCAGCTACAGCGCGCCATTTGCGAAAATCCAACTCTCGAAGGAATCCGAGGTCGCCGCGGCCGAGGCGAGCGGAGACCCGGCGAAACTCAAGAGCGCGCAGCGGTATCGCATCACCGGCACGCACGTTCTCGGCACGACCGCGCTGGGCAAGGACACGCTCGTGGAAACGTTGCGCGCCTGCAGAACGGCGCTGCTGCTCGGCGGGGTCACCAGCGTGATCTACATCATCGCTCGGCACGCTGCTCGGCCTCATCGTCGGGCTACTTCCGCCGGTGGGTGGATGACGTGATCCAGTACGTCTATTCCACGCTCGCGAGCATCCCGCAGATCCTGCTGCTCGTCTCCATGCTGCTCGTGCTGGGCAAGGGCCTGCTCTCCATGGCGCTCGCGCTTGGCGTCACGATGCTGGGTCGGACCTCTGCCGCCTCATCCGCGGCGAGACGATGCGCCAGGCCGAGCGCACGTATGTCGCAGCGGCGCGCGCGCTCGGGCAGAGCACTTGGAAGATCCTCACGCGCCATCTGCTGCCGAACGTCATGCACCTCGTGCTGATCAAATTCGTCCTCGGCTTCTGCGGCATCGTGCTCGCCGAGGCGATGCTCAGCTACCTCGGCGTCGGCTCGCCCGTCGGCACGCCGAGCTGGGGCGCGATGATCGACGGCGCGCGCAGCGAACTCAGCCGCGAGCCGATGGTCTGGTGGAATCTCACCGCCGCCACCGCCGCGCTCTTCGGCCTCGTCCTTTCGCTCAATCTCTTCGGTGACGCCCTCCGCCGCGCCTTCGATCCCAAACGCAGTTGATTCCCATGCCGCTCCTCGACATCCGCAATCTCGCCATCCACTTCCACACCGAGAACGGCGTCGTGAAGGCCGTGAAGGGCATCTACCTTCACGCTGGAGAAGGGTGAGACGCTCGCGATCGTCGGCGAGAGCGGGAGCGGGAAAAGCGTCACCGGCCTCGCGCTCACGCGGCTGCTGCCGGAGCCGCCGGCGCGCTATGTGTCAGGTGAAATCCTCTTCGACGGGAAGGAAGTGCTGAAGATGAAGCCCGACGAGCTGCGCAAGCTCCGCGGCGGGCGCATCGCCTACATTTTTCCAGGAGCCGGGCACGTCGCTGAATCCCGTCTTCACCATCCGCAACCAGATCGCCGAGGCCATCGCGCTGCACCGGCCCGAGGTGAAGGACATGGACGCGGAGATCATCAAGTACCTCGACCTCGTCGGCATCATCGATCCCGCCAAGCGCCTGCACGACTATCCGCACCAGCTCAGCGGCGGCATGCAGCAGCGCGTGATGATCGCCATGGCGCTATCGTGCCAGCCCGACCTGCTCGTCGCCGACGAGCCGACCACCGCGCTCGACGTGACCATCCAGGCGCAAATCATGGATCAGTTCCGCGAGCTGCGCACGAAGCTCGACATGGCGATCATCCTCATCACGCACAATTTCGGCATCATCAGCGACATTTCGCCGACAAGGTCGCCGTCATGTTCCGCGGCAAAATCGTCGAGGCCGGAACCACCGCGGACGTGCTGCGCGATCCGCAGCATGCTTACACCAAGGCGCTCATCCAGTGCATCCCGAAGCTGGGCTCGAAGCAAAGGCGTCTCGTGACGATCGACCACGACGCGCTGGACGCGCTCGGCTAGCGCGTCCCGGGGGCGGCGTGCGCGGCGCGCCTGCGCCGGAGACCGAGGGCGCTGAGCACGCAGGCGAGGCCGAAGATGCCGTTCGAAAACTCCGGCACCGGCGAGATGTTGTAGCCGATCAGGCCCAACGCTTCGAAATCAGCCTCGGTCAGCGACTGTGCGACGCCGAATTCGAGCGTCGGATCCATCATGCCGATGTATTCCCCCGTGAGCTCGTCCGCCTTCCAGTGGCTCGCCTGGCGTCCGTCTGTGCCAGGAAAGGTCATGCTGGAGACTCCTGTGGACATCCGGCGTTCGGCGGCGAAGCCATTGATGATGTCGGTGATGGCGTCGGTGCCGGGGACGAGGTTGCGGGAGAAATTCGTGAACTCCCCGGTCGTGGAAGGATCGGCTGCGGTATTGTTCGCGAAGCGGTAGAGGTCGAGCACCATGGGGCCGAATGAGGTCGCGCCGGCATTGACGGAATCCACGATGGAGGTGAATCCCAAGGCGTGTCCGATTTCGTGAGCGGCCACGGTCTCGAAATCCATCATGCCCGCGCCGACGCCGTCGCTGTTGTCGTAGTCGAACGAAAAGCTGTTGCTGAAGGTGATGGTGGCATCGCTGATGCCGAAGTCCTCGTCGAGCCCCCCGAAGCCCATGGCCTTCAGGTTCGCCTTCGTCCCGAGGACCATTCCGTTATACGAGGTGCCTGCGGGAACGGTGGCGCTGAACTGCGCGGCGGTCGGCAGGCTCGCGGTGATCGGTTTGGTGGCGTTGCTCACGAGCTGGTCGCGAATCTCGCTGTATTCGCCCTGGAGAATCACCGAACTCGCGCTCCCGATGATGCCACTCCCTAGCGACGCGAGATCCGCATTGATCGTGATGGTGACCGGGTTGGAAATGCGAGCCTCCCATGCCTGAGCGGCGCGGTTGAACGCCGCCAGCGCCGCGGCATTTCCGGAGAGCGACGAACCGGCTTGGATGACGATATCGAATGTGCCGAGATTCAACGCGGGCGAAGAAGGCGATGCCGTGAGTGTGGCACCCACGCGCGGCACGAGGATGTTGTCGATCATGTCGCCTGCGATGCTGAGTCCGGATCCGGGAGTCCCGCCGCCGGTTCCTCCCACGGTGAACTGCGCCATCGCTGCGGAGGACATCCAGGCTGCTGTGAGGATGAAGGAGGGGACGAAACGAAGTGCTCGGGTGGGCGACATGGGCGGAGTGAAATGCCCGACCGCGCGGAAAAGTCAATTAGCGTCCTGCCATCGTCGCCGACCGGGTGCCGAAGGAACGAATGCTGCAAATGGCGGATCGCAAAAGTTTCCCTTTAACCCCGCGCCGGTTTTCTGATTACCTCTGCCACCCAACGACCCTCCCACCATGTCCCTCCCATCATACTCCCGCCGTTCCTTCATCAAGACATCCGCCCTCGCCGCCAGCGCTCTCGGGTTCCCGGCCATCGCCCGCTCGCAGTCGCCGGGCAGCGACATCCGCGTCGGCGTGGTCGGCTTCAATGGCCGTGGCGGATCGCACATCAGCGACATGCTCAAGATCAACGGCGTGAAAATCACCGCGTTGTGCGACGTGGACGAGAAGGTGCTCGCGAAGGGCAAGGACAGCCTCTCCAAGAAGAATGCGAACGTCTCCACGTTCACCGACGTGAGGAAGATGCTCGATTCGAAGGAAATTGACGCCATTTCCACCGCGACGCCGAATCACTGGCATGCGCTGATCGGCATCTGGGCGTGCCAGGCGGGCAAGGACGCGTATGTGGAAAAGCCCGTTTCGCACAATGTCTTCGAGGGCCGCGTGCTCGCCGAGGCGGCGAAGAAGTACGGGCGTATCGTGCAATGCGGCACGCAGAGCCGTTCGAGCATCGGCCTGCAGCAGGCGGTGAAATGGGGACAGGCTGGGAATCTCGGCAAGCTCCTCTGGGCACGTGGCACGTGCTACAAGCGTCGCCCGAGCATCGGCAAGGTGGACGCCCCCACGCCTTGGCCCGCGGGCATCGATCAGGACCTGTGGTTTGGCCCCGCGCAGGTGAAGCCGCTCATGCGCAAGAAACTCCACTACGACTGGCACTGGGTGTGGGACACGGGCAACGGCGACCTCGGCAACCAGGGCATCCACCAGATGGACATCGCGCGCTGGTTCATGGGCGAGCAGGCGCTTTCGCCGAAAATCTGGAGCGTCGGCGGACGGCTCGGCTACATTGATGACGGCGAGACGCCGAACACGATGTTCGTCATGCATGAGTATGCGACCGCGCAGCTCATCTTCGAGGTGCGCGGCCTCCCGCAGGCGACAGGCATTGAGAAAATGGACGACTATCGCGGGAACAACGGCGTCGGCGTTTATATCCAATACGAAGGCGGCCACATCGAGGTGCCGAGCTATACCGGCTGCGGCGCGTTCGACAAGGACGGCAAGCTCGTGAAGCGTTTCGGCAATTTCAAAGGGCCGAAGGACGCGCCCGACACCGCCAAGGCCGACAGCACGGAAGGGCAGGACAGCCATCACCAGAACTGGAGCAAGGCCATCCGCAGCCGCAAGCCGGGTGAACTCAACGCCGAAATCCTCGATGGTCACCTCAGCAGCGCGCTCTGCCACACGGCGAACATCTCCATTCAACTCGGCAAGAAGCAGGCACCCGGTGCCATCCTCGAAAAAGTGAAGGGCAACAAGGAGGCCGCGGACAGCTTCGAGCGGATGAAGGAGCATCTCGCCAAGAACGGCGTGGACATCGCGAAGGATCATCTGACCGTCGGCGAACATCTCACGATGGATCCGAAGACGGAGAAGTTCATCGGCAACGCCGAGGCGGACAAGCTTCTCACCCGCGACTACCGCACGCCTTACGTGGTGCCAGCGGTCGCGTAGGCGGCCGGGTTCACACGCGGTATCGAGCGATGCTTCTCCTGCCGACTGTCGCGGGATAGGATCGCGAAGGCTCGCGTTGGCATCGTCCGTTGAAACGCGACAGCGGCAGTTTTTGCGGCGTTGACTTGCGCACGGGGAGGGGGGAAGCCGATTCGGAGATCGGGCGCCCAGTGGGCGCTTTCCACCGGGTAGGCAGGAGCGAGCGTCTCTCGCAGCGAAGATCGATGCGGTGCGGGCTCGCAGTCGGGAAACCCGCAGCCTTTCAGCGGGTCTTTTTTGCCTTGAGTGTGGTGACGGGCTCGGTGCCGGCGGCGCCGGGGGCGGGAGAGGCGTTTTCCTTTTCGAATTCAGCCTGCTTTTTTTCCGCCTTGGCGGCTGCGGCCTCGGCCTGTTGGAGCTTCGCAGCGGCAGCGTCCATGGCCTCGCGAGCGCGCACCGTCGCTAGCGCGCTCCGATCCTCGGCCTTTTGAAGACTCTTTTGCAACTCCGTCACTGTCGGCACCGACTCACCCTTGGCACCGGGCTCTGCGCCGATCTCCGCGTCCTCGAGTTTGTGCAGCTGCGCGGCGACCAGTGCCGCTTTCAACTCAAGCTCTTCCTGCCGCCTCTTGATGGCTTCCCCCGCTTTGGCATGAGCGGCGTTGAGAAGGTTGAGGGCATCTGTTTTCAGGCGATCAGCCTCCATCCGCATCGGCAGCAATTCCAAGTCCTGGCCGGCGCGCTTTTTTCGGCCCGCGAGTTGATCGATCTGGGTCTTGGTCTCGGCTACCGCGTAGCCGACTTTGGACATGCTCGTTTCCAACTCACCGAGCTCCTGGCGCCCCTTTTTCACATCCTCCGCGACGCGGTCCAATTCCCGTTGCATCTCGGCGCGTTTCCGTTCGGTCTGCTTCTTCCTGGCCTCTTCCATGAGCGCCTTCGCATTTCCTTCAGGAGCTGGCGCGGCAATCATTTGGGGCAAGTGCGTGAGGGCGAGAGCGCACACGATTGAGAGCGAGGCGGAGGTGCGGCGGGGAGTCTTCATGGCTGTTTACTATATTTTCGGCGGCACCGCAGACAAGAATTTTCAAACTCGAACGCGACCGGCTGCAGCACTCGTTTTGCGCATTTGTAATTGCGGCGATTGCGGCCCAGCGGGGGCATCGCTGCTTGCTGCGGATCCGGGCTTTCCTCGCCGGTCCGCTTTACCCGCCTTCGCCGACGTAGGGATTGGTTTTCCGTTCGATGCCGAGGGTCGTCGCAGGACCGTGCCCGGGGAGGACTTTGACGTCGTCGCCGAGCGGCCAGAGTTTTTCACGGATGCCGTCGAGGAGGAGCTGTTGGTCGCCCCGGGGGAGGTCGGTGCGGCCGATGCTGCCGGCGAAGAGGACGTCGCCGCCGAAGAGGATGCGCTCCTTTTTGTCGAAGAAACAAAGGCTGCCCGGACAGTGACCGGGGACGAGGAGGACCTGGAACTCGAGCCCCTCGACGGTGAGGCTGGGCGTTTCCCCGATGAGGAAGTCGGCGGGGACGGGTTCGATTTCCCAGTCCATGCCGAGGCGTTTGAAGAAGCCGGGGACCGTCAACATCTCGACGCCGTCGGGGTGATAGCCGACCTTGCAGCCGTGTTCGCGGCGGATGGCGGCGGCGTCCCAGACATGGTCCACGTGGGCGTGGGTGAGGAGCAGCGTGCGCACCTTGTGGCCGCGCTTTTTCAGCCAAGCGGCGGTGGTCTCCGGGGCGTCGATGAGGATGCCGTGCGCGGGGAGGTAGAAGCAGTTGGTTTCGAAGAGGCCGCCGGTATAAACGTCGATTTCCATGGGAGAGGGGACAGTCGCGATCCGCGGGCGGCATGTCCAGCGCTGGCTGGCGCGTGAGTATCGTCCTCGGGCCGTTGGGAGTATCGCGCCTGAAATTTGGTCGCGAATGCCTTGCGATTCGGGGGAACTCTGCCACGTTGCTGGGCCGTTTCACGATAATCCCATGAACATCCTTCGCTGTTTCGTCGCGCCTGTGGTTGCATCCATCGTTCTGACTCCGCTGGCGCGGAGCGCGAACGAGGCGGACTTCAAAAAAATCGCACCAAAGGTCGCGCAGACCGTCGGCGAGCTGCTGGAAAAGGCCCACTACAGCCGGCGGCGGCTGGATGATTCGGTGTCGCGGCAGCTCCTCAAGAATTACCTCGAACGGCTGGACTACAATCACCTGTTTTTCACGCAGAAGGACGTGGACGGTTTTTCCGCGAAATACGCAACGACGCTGGACGACAGCATCATGGCCGGCGACCTCGATCCCGCGGTGAAGATGTTCGATGTGTACCGCAAGCGCGTCGAGGATCGCGTCGTTTCGGTGAAGAAGTTGCTCGGAGAGAAATTTGATTTCACGGGCACGCGCACCGTCGAACTGAACCGGCAAAAATCGCCCTGGCCGAAGGACGCCGCGGAGGCCGATCAGATATGGAAGGACCGCCTTGAGGGTGAACTGCTCGACCGCACGCTGATGAACGACAAGTTGGAGACGCCCGTGAAGGTCGTGTCGCGGCGCTACGACCAGTTGCTGCGGAGCCTGCACGAGCAGACGAACGAGGACGTGATGGCGGGTTTCCTGAGCGTGCTCTGCGAGACCTACGACCCGCATTCCGAGTACATGAGCCGCTCGCAGATGGACAATTTCAACATCAACATGAGCCTGCAGCTCGTGGGCGTGGGCGCGGTGCTGACGAGTGAGGAAGGCTACGCAAAGATCCGCGAACTCGTCCCCGGCGGCCCGGCCGAGCAGAGCGGACGGCTGAAGGTGGGCGACCGCATCAGCGCAGTCGCGCAGGGCGACGCGGACTTCATCGAGGCCGTGGACATGAAGCTGGACAAGGTCGTGGAGATGATTCGCGGCAAGGAAGGCACGGTCGTCCGGCTGCGTGTGATTCCCGTGAATGCGACCGACCCGTCGGCGCGCAAGGTGGTGGAAATCACGCGGCAGAAAGTGAAGCTGAAGGAGCAGGAGGCAAAGGCCGAGATCGTGGACCGCACGGGTCCCGACGGGAAGACGGTGCGTATCGGATGGATCATCCTGCCGTCATTTTATGCGGACATGCAGCGGACCGGGACCAAGAGCACGACCAAGGACATCCTCGTGCTGCTCGATCGGCTGAAGAAAGAGAACATCCAAGGTCTGGTGATGGACCTGCGGCGCGATGGCGGCGGATCGCTGGAGGAAGCGGTGAATCTGACCGGGCTCTTCATCAAGAGCGGCCCCGTGGTGATGGCGCGCGACAGCAACAACCGCAATTCGGTGCTTCGCGACCGCGACCGGGGCGTCACCTACGAAGGCCCGATGCTGGTGGTGACCAACAAGCTCAGCGCGTCCGCGAGCGAGATTTTTGCCGCAGCATTGCAGGACTACAATCGTGCCGTGGTCGTCGGCGATTCGACCACTTTCGGCAAAGGCACCGTGCAGACGATGGTGGAACTGGGGAACATCATCCCGCTTTCGCTGAGCGGGAAGGCCACCGGAAACGAAGCCGGAGCGCTGAAGCTGACCATCCAGAAGTTCTACCGCATTTCCGGCGGCTCCACGCAGCTGCAGGGCGTCACGTCCGACGTCAAGCTGCCGTCGCTCTGGGATCAG
Organism: uncultured Verrucomicrobiae bacterium; assembly: GCA_963769025.1. GTDB lineage: Bacteria > Verrucomicrobiota > Verrucomicrobiia > Chthoniobacterales > Chthoniobacteraceae > SXWH01. The sequence continues at coordinate 1,075,572 of CAVYKI010000009.1, read as the reverse complement.
GCTGACATCGGCGAAGTCGCGCTGAAAAACCCGATGCCTTACGACACGATCGAGCCGGTGGCGTATGACAAGTGGGAGCTGCCGCTCTACAAGCCGGAGCTGAAGCAGCGCTCAGCCGCGCGGATGGCCAAGGATGCAGAATTCCAGTGGATTCTCGAAGACATGGCGCGCACGAGGACGAGGATCGCCGAGAACAAGGTGTCGCTGAACGAGAAGGTCCGGCGCGCGGAACTCGACGAAGACAAGGCCCGAAAGGAAAAGCGAACCGCAGAGCGGGCGAAGCTGAAGGTCCCGGAGGACAAGGTTTACAGCGTCACTTTGGACAATGCTGCCGAGCCGGAGCTTCAGCTCAAGAAGGAGAAGAAGACCGCGAAGGAGACTGCTGTAAAGAAGGGCGATGAGGCCAAGCCCGACGAGGCTGCAGACGATGATGGCGAGCTGGCGGCAGAAGACTCTGCGGCAAAGATCGACCCGATTCGCAGCGAGAGCATCAACATCCTGAAGGATCTCATCGAATTGAGCCGCAATCCCCCGGCCACGGCCTCGACGGAAAAAAACACGGCCGCCTCGAAGTAGAGAGCGGGCGGGTTTGAGGTCTGCCGAGTGCTACAAAGCCGCGCGGGTGGCGCCGGCTTTCGCGCTGCGGATGGCGTCCAGCGTCGAGCGCACCTGCGCCAGGAGTTTTTCCTGGGTGTACGGCTTCGGGAGAAATCCTCGCAGTCCTTGGCTTAGCATCGCGCGGACTTTCTCCTGCTCGGCGAAGCCGCTGCTGAGCATCACCGCCACACTCGGCGTGATCTTGCGGAGCGCGTCGAAGACCTCCGAGCCGTCCATGATCGGGAGCGTGAAGTCGAGGATCACGAGATCCACCTCGTCCTTGAGTTGCTTGAATATTTCGAGCGCCTGGAAAGGTTCGGCGGAAGTCACGACGCGGTATCCCGCGCTGGTGAGCATGCGCTTGGCGAGGGTCACGATGAGCGCCTCGTCGTCGATGATGAGGATCAACTCCTTCGTCCCGGACGGATTGTCGATGGCGACCGAAGAGCGCTTTGGCTGCGCGATTGCGTCGGTCTTCGAGAGTCGCCGCCGGAGCGGCCTGACCGCCGAGGCGGGAGGCTAGTTGTGCGGTGACCTGCTTGGCCCGGTCCACGCTCGTCCGCAGGAATGCAAAGTAACGCATTCCATCAGGGCTGGACTCGCATATCGGTTCGAGCGCCTTTGACGACTCGCTGATGACCTGAAGCAGGTTGTTCAGGTCATTTGCAGCCGTATGGAGCCACTGGTTATCGGGTTCTGCGGACATTGTGTTTTTGGTAAAGGCACCCGGTTTGCGTCCACCCCGCTCCTCTGCATCGAGCAAAGGAACTGGGCGAGGAGCTTGCCGGACAGGCTGAACCCAAGCAGGTTCCGGACTCAGTTACTAAAGAAATTTGGATTCCGGGCGATGCCGGTCGCGGGCAAGTCGCAGCAGGGGCCGGGATTGGCCTTAGATCCGGGTGCCAAAAAAATCCTCGAAAACCGCTGCGTAAACATCCGCCTTCATGGCCGGAAGCCATTCCCGGCGGAATTCCGAGGGCGCAATCCACTTCCATGCGCGAAACTCCGGGTGCTTGGTTTTGACGTCGATCTTCGAGTCGCCCGCGAGGAAGTCGCACAGGAAATAGGTCTGATCCTTTCCGTCGTGGCCGCGCTTTTTCCCGCCGGTGAAAACGTAGCGGTAGCCGCTGCGTTTCTCGACGATCCTGAAGTCGTCAGGGTCGAGCGAAATTTCCTCCCACAGTTCCCTCGTCAGGGCCTGCTCGACGGTCTCGCCGTCATCCACTCCGCCCTGCGGAAACTGCCATGCGCCCGGCACATTCGAGCGTTCGCAGATCAGGATTTTTCCGTCGCGGTTGCGCAGGATGCCTGCGACGTTTCGCTGATAACTCGGCTCGGACTTGCTCATGAACGGAAAAAATAAAGCGTTGCTGCTCGGATGCGTGGTCCTCTTCGCGGCGTTGTGGCTGCGTTGGTGGCTTCGGCCAGAACGGCAGATTCCCCGTGCGCAGGCAAGGCTTCTGTCGAGCATCGAGAAACGCGATTTTGCCGCGATGGCCGGGATGCTGGCCGCCGATTACCGCGACCGGTGGCAGCATGACAAGGCGACGGTTTTGGACCGCAGCCGCGAGGTCTTCGGTCAGTTTGCGATGCTGACCGTGGAGCGCGAACCGAAGGGGCTGGGGGAGGAATCGGGCAATTGGCGGCTCGCTGAAAAGATGCGACTGAAAGGCCTCGGAGGTCCGTTGGCGATGGCGGCGCGGGACGCGGTGAACGCCTTGCGCGAGCCTTTCGTGACCGAGTGGCGGCAGCGCAGTTGGAAGCCATGGGATTGGGAACTGAAATCAGTCACGCAGCCCGAACTGGAACTGCCGTGATGAAGTGATTGCACGCACCGCGTCGCGCGGCTTCCATGGCTTTGAAATCCTCCTTCCATGCGCATCCTCCTCTTCCTTCTTGCCCTTGCCGGTTCTGCGGTGGCTCAGACCGCCACTACCACGCCGGCGACCACGGTCACCGCCACCCGCCCGCTGTGGAAATGCACGCTTCCGGGCGGAACGTACCAAGTCCTCGTCTCGGCGATCCTCAGCGTGAGCACGCACGAGTATGTCGTGGATGGCGCGGCGCGGGTCACTGAAGTGAACGTGGACACGAGCGGCCAGTTCGCCGTGCGTTTCTATTTCATCGAGCCCGCGGTGACGGCCGGACCGGGCGGACTTGGCGCGGCGACACTCGGCAAGGTGCAAAACATTCTCACCGACGCCGCCGAGCGCAGCGGCAGCGATTCGTGGAAGAAGGTCGTGAAAAGCTACCCTGTCACGACCCACTCGCGGACGATCGAATACCGCGTCGGCAGCAAGGATTCGCTGACCAGGATTTTCACCAGCGCGTCGAACAGCCAGGCGACGGGCAAGGCGGACACCGTCACCATTTCCGAGTAACGGCGCAGGGCCGCGGCGGAGGGGTGGGGAAAGGGGGCTACTTCCCGTGCCCCTCGCTCACGTGCTGCTTGAGGAGGTCGGTGCCGAAGTCATTCGCAAAGTCGCGCCAGATGCAGTGGACGTGGTTCGCGTTGTTCTGCGTGTTGTCGTATTCGAGGACGAACGCCGTGTTCTGGATGCGATAGTAGTGCGGTTCGCCGAGTTCAAAGCCGCCCGCCCACGCGAAATGCACATTGCCGAGCCCGGCCTTCTCGATTTTCGCGTATTCCTCCGCGGCGACATCCGGGCGGCAGCGGAAAAGGTAGAGCTTGATGATTTTCACCAGCGCCGCCTGCTGGTCGGCGCTCAGCTTCGATGCGGGGATCCCCTCGGGTTTCGTCGGGTCGGGCCGCTTCGGGTCGTTGAAGATTTCCTTCGGCGCATCGCCGGGCATCACCGCGATTTTCAGCTGCTCATCGTTGAGCGATTTCACGAGCCCGCGCCCGAGATCCTCCTCGAGGCCCAGCACGCGCAGTCCCCTGCGGTCACCTTCGCGCACCTCGCCGGGATTCGTGCCGAAGAACGACGGCGTCATCGAAGGCGCGGCATTGCCGACGGTCGTATAGTTGAACGACTGGTGATGACCCTCCCAGCGCCAACCCCACACCTTGCTCCCCGGCGTGCCGAAGACGCTCACGTAATACTTCAGCGGATCGCGCTTGCCGGTCGTGTCCTTCTCCATCACGCGCAGGATGGATTCGAGGCTCTGGATCGTCTCCGCCTTCTTGTAGCCGTCGTCGCTCAGGCCGGTCTTCAAAAGCGCGCGCGCGAGTGCGACCTGCGGCTCCGTCATGTCCTTGATCGGCAGCCCCTTTCGCTCGCGCGGGATGAAGTGCCAGTTGACGCGCTCGCCCTTCGCGTCACTCTCGAATGGAAACGCGGCCTTCGCCTTTTGCTCCGGCGTGAGCGCTGCGAGGAATGCATTCGCGGCCTTCGCCATTTCCACGTTCGCGTCGTGCGCAAATGCGGGGGTGGCGAGCGCGAGGAGGAGGGCGGCGGAGGCGAGTTTCATGAGGTGAGGTTGTTGATTTGGTTTGTGCGCTGCAAGCGCGCGATTCGGTTTGTAGCGTAGCTCTCCAGAGCTGCGGCTTCTTCGTTCGCCAACGCCCGCAGCTCTGGAGAGCTACGCTACGGGCGCGGCTACTTCGGCCGCTCGGCGGTGAAGCGCCACTGCTCGTCGAAGAATCCCGCGTCCACGATCTTGCCGGGGAACTTGTCATCCGGCGGCACGGTCGTGTCCACGATGGCCCAGTCGGGCAGCTTCGGCGTCTGCAGGGAGTTCGTCCCGCTCGCGCAGGCGCGGCTGAAGGTGAAGCCGCTGTTGAGCACGACGTAGCGGCGCGGGTTCAGCGGATTCGGGAAAATGAGGATCGGCATGTGCGTGGCCGCGTCGTATTTCTTCCCGCCGAATTCGAGCCCGTCCCTCGTCCACTTCACCGGCAGCTGTGTGGAACTGCCAGGCAGTTGGGCGATTTTTTCCAACACGGCGTTCGAGGAGGGATCGCCCCAGAGGATGAGGTTGTTCTCCTGAAGGTCCGCTGCGGAGATTTCGGTGTCGTTCTTCGCCGGTGCATCGCCGCGGTAGATGGCACGCCACTGTTTGGTGGCGTGCGCAAGTTCGCGCTGAGTCCACTCTCCGGCGGAGGAATTCAGCGGAGCGCCGGTGGGCTTCACAAAGATGAACGGGGAAGTGAAGGCGTCATCTATCGGGCCGGAAACTCCGGGCTGCTTGCGCAGTCCGCTTTGCTGGATGCCGCCTGCCCAGCGCCCACCGGTCTTCACAAATTGCGCACCCGCCTTGTTCCATGCCGGGGTGAGAGTCTGGCCGTCGAGGACGACTTGCCTGATGCGCTCGCTGGCAGGCGGGCCGTCGCGGAATGGTGTCGAGAAAACAAGCGCCGTCACGTTCTTCGTCGTCGCGATGATTTTGTCTGCGTCGCTCTTCGCGTGAACTTCCGCGCGTTCCCACTGGCGTTCCATGCCGTCGATGCGCACCCACTTCACCTTTGGGTAGTGCAGCGTGCAGGTGGCGACGTGGACTTCGTCGTCGTTCGCCGGGCGTGCGGCGAGAAGCGCGGCTACCTTGTCGGCGATCTTCTTCTGCGTCTCCGGCTCGTACTTGTGGCCGACGCCGGGGCCGATGAACTCCTCGATTTTCACGCCCTCTTTTTCCGCGAAGCGCTTCATGATCACCGTGGCCTGTTTCTGTTTGTCGTCGCTGCCGTAGTAGGCGAGTACGGGGTGGTTGGCGAAATTGGCGACGGCGACGGTGGCGTCATACCAGCGGTAGAGGATGACTTCCCACCACGGCGGCGGGGTCTTGCCGGCGGCGAAGACGCCCGCGTATTCCGCCGTCTCGGCAAAGCCCGCGCCGGTGTGCGTGACGGCCCACAGCCCGCTGTGATGCACGCCGAGGTGCCACGCGCTCGCGCCGCCCATCGAGAAGCCGGCGTTCACGAGGCGGCTGCGGTCCACGGGATACGCGCGCGCCGCGGCGTCGAGCGCCTCGAAGACGTCCACCTCGCCGGCGAATTTCGTGGCGTTGCAGTAGCGGCCGTAGGGGTGGATGACGATGTTCGCGTCCGTCGCGAATTCACCGGGTGATTTCATGCGTCCGGCGATGAAGGCGAATTCGCTGAGCGTGTCGCCGCGGCCGTGATTCCAGATCCACGTCGGGCGCGGCGTCTTGTCGGCAGGGCCTTTCCAGGTCGTCGGCACGACGACGCCGAAGGGTTGCACGCTGCCGTCAATCTTCGAGCGGTAGCCGCGCACGACCGGCCCGGTCTGCGTGGTCCACGGAGCCTTGCCTTCGCGCAATGCGGCGGCGCGCGCCTTGCCCTCGGCGAGCAGTGTGCGCGCGGTGGCGACTTCCTTCACGTTGTAGAATTCGTCGTAGCGCAGCGCCCAGTCCACGGCCTTGTGGAAGACTTCCACGTCGGGAATCAGCGCGCTAAAGCTGCCGCTGAGCTTCGCGAGCTTCAGAGCGGCGATCTCTTTGCCCAACTCCGCCGCGCCCGCCGTGAGTTCCGCGCGATCCTTCACGGGGATGGCGACGCCCGCCGGCGGGAACTGTTTCTGCGCGCGGTTCTGCGCGGGAGATGCTGCGGGCGCATTCGCGTCCGGGTCTGCCGGCGTGGGATTCCTTTGCGCGAATGCGGAGACGCTGAGGGCGAGGAGACAGGCGAGATATTTCATGGGGAAAGGAACCGGGGAGGGGAAGGTTTCTGCGGCGGACTGCCGACGGAGGGAAGTAGAAAACCCGCGCGACGGCGCGAGATTGTGAAATATTTCACAAATTGACCTTGCTCCAATTCCGCGCCCCCGTTTTAGTCGCTAGCAGTGCATCGCTTGGCTGTCAGATTCGCCTTTATCACCACGGTTTCGATGCTCGTTTTCACGGGCTGCGAGCGCAGGCTTTCGTCCGCGAATATCGAGGTCGCCAACCGGCAGCAGGAACTTGCCGCAACCCGGTCCACGCGTTCACCGCTGGTCAAGGAAGGGCTCACCTTGAAGGAAGTGGAAAGCATCCTCGGCCAGCCCGCGCGGATGGAGACCGAGAAGCGCCCCATCCTCGTCCAGAAGAACTTGGAGCTGACGCGCTGGTATTACGTGCAGGACGGAAAGACCATCGAGCTGCTTTTTGTGGATGGGAATTTGCAGCGCAAGATCCCGCAATTTGGCGAGGCTCTACCGGCTGGCAGTGAAGCGCCTGTCGTAGTGGCGCCCGGGTCGATGGAGACGACCGCAATCCGTCCCTGATACGATGACGCCTCCCACCGAACTGCTCGCGAAAATCGACGAGGCGATCACGCATTACCCGGCGTCGAAGCGCTCGGCGTCGCTGCCGCTGCTGCATCTCTGGCAGGAGCATTTCGGATTCATCTCCGACGAAGCGATCGCGTGGATCGCGGCGAAGCTGGAACTCCAGCCGATCAACATTCTCGAACTGGTCACGTTCTACCCGATGTTCCGCCGCGCAGCCGGCGGGCGAGACGCACATCCGCGTCTGCCGCACGCTCTCGTGCGCGATGGCCGGTGCGTACGAATTGCGCGAGCGCGTCGCGAAGGCCGCGGGGATCGATTTGCCGGCATTTCTCGCGGAGCAGAAAATGGCGGTCGTCCACGGGCACCCGCACAATCCTGGTCACGGCAACCCGATCGCCGTGTCGCCGGATGGAAAATTTTCGATGGAGTTCGTCGAGTGCCTCGCGAGCTGCGGCAGCGCGCCGGTCGCGATGGTGGATGACCATTTCAAGGAAAACATCACGCTCGACAAGGCGGCGGAAGCTGCTGAGCGTGACGAAGAGCGACGCGACGCTGCCGAAGGTGCTGCCGCCGCATCCGCGCGAGAAGCGGATCGTTTTCAAGAACATCGACCGCGAGGGCTGGACGAACGACATCGAGTGCTACCTGCAGGACGGCGGCTACGAGGAGCTGAAGAAGGCGCTCGACGATGAAGCCGGAGGAGATCATCGATGAGGTGAAGAAGTCGCGGCCTGCGCGGGCGCGGCGGCGCGGGTTTTCCGTGCGGCGTGAAGTGGGGCTTCATCAAGCGCGGCGGGCCGAAGCCGACCTATCTCATCTGCAACGCGGACGAGTCGGAGCCGGGCACGTTCAAGGATCGCTACATCATCCATCAGGATCCGCATCAGCTCATCGAGGGCATGATCATCTCGTGCTTCGCGGTCGGTGCGAACCTCGCCTACATCTACATCCGCGGCGAATTCCCCGAGGGCGCGCAGATCCTGGAGAAGGCGCTCGCGGAGGCGCGGGCGAAAAATTTCCTCGGCAAGAACATCCTCGGCACCGGCTTCGACTGCGAGATCTACGTGCATCGCGGCGCGGGCGCCTACATCTGCGGCGAGGAGACCGGCCTCATCGAATCGCTCGAAGGCAAGCGCGCCTATCCGCGCATCAAGCCGCCGTATTTCCCCGCCGTGCTCGGCCTCTACCAGTGCCCGACGATCGTGAACAACGTCGAGACGCTCTGCGACGTGAAGCACATCATCGCGCATGGGCGGCGGCGCGAATACGCGAAGCTCGGCAAGCCGAACAACACCGGCACGCGCATCCTCTGCGTGAGCGGCGACGTGCAGAAGCCCGGCTATTACGAGGTGGAAGTCGGCAGCGTCACGATGGGCGAACTCATCAACGACATCTGCGGCGGCTTGAAGCCCGGGCGCAAGCTGAAGGCCGTCATCCCCGGCGGCTCCTCGGCGAAGGTGCTGAAGGCGGGCGAGACGTTACAAGCTCAAGGATCGCGAGATCGGCGCTCGAAGACATCCCGATGGATTTCGACACGCTCGCGGCGTGCGGCTCGATGGCCGGCTCGCGGCGGCGTGATCGTGATGGACGACTCGCGCGACATGGTCTGGGACGCTGAACAACATCAACGAATTCTACGCCCACGAGAGCTGCGGCCAGTGCACGCCGTGCCGCGAAGGCGCGCTGTGGATGAAGAAGATCACCGACCGCATCGTCGCCGGCGGCGGCACCGAGAAGGATCCCGAGACGCTCAAGAACGTCGCCGACAACATCGCCGGCAAGACGATCTGCGCCTTTGGCGAAGCCTGCTCGTGGCCGATGCAGAGCTTCGTCGCGAAGTTCCGCGACGAGTTCACCGGCAAGTCGCGCAGAAGCCACGTCCCGCCGCCGATGCCGCCGGAATACAACTCCGACGAACTGGAAAAGAATCGCGAAGATCGAAACCGTGCCGGCACCGCGCGGGAACTCGGCAGGAAATCATGGCGGAGGCAGCGACGCGCTAATTTCCGATGAGCACCGAAACCGCCGCTCCCGTGCAGATGGTCAACGTCCAGATCGACGGCGTCTGGCATGCAATTTCCGAAAGGCACGCGCGTGATCGAGGCCTGCACGCAGGCGGGGAAATTCATCCCGCATTACTGCTACCACCCGAAGCTCTCCTCGCCCGGCAACTGCCGCATGTGCCTCGTCGAAATGGGCATGCCGAAGATGACGCCCGACCGCAAGCCGGTGCTCGGCGCGGACGGCAAGCCGGAGATCGCGCTGGATTCCGCGGCCGCAGATTTCCTGCGCGCAGGACGTGAGCGAGGGCATGGGCATCCGCACGGACTCGCCGATGGTGCAGGAGTGCCGCAAGGGCGTGATGGAGTTCCTGCTCATCAATCATCCGCTCGACTGCCCGATCTGCGACCAGGCGGGCGAGTGCCGGCTGCAGGAATTCTCCGTCGAGTACGGCAACGGCGAATTCGCGCTTCCTCGAGCACAAGGTCAAGAAGCCGAAGAACGTCGAACTCGGGCCGCGCGTCACGCTCGACGCCGAGCGCTGCATCCTTTGCACGCGCTGCATCCGCTTCATGAAGGAGGTCGCGGACGACGACGTGCTCGGCATCGTCGATCGCGGCAGCTTCAACACGCATCGCCTGCCATCCGGACCGCATGCTCGACAACAACTACTCGCTCAACACCGTCGACATCTGCCCGGTCGGCGCGCTGACCTCGACGGATTTCCGCTTCAAGATGCGCGTCTGGTTCCTGCAAGGAAACCAAGACGATCGACGTGAACTGCGGCACCGGCGCAACATCACCATCGGCGCGCGCGAGAACGTCATCTACCGCATCACGCCGCGCGAGAACAACGACGTGAACGGCGTCTGGCTGCCGGATTCGCACCGGCTGAATTTCAAATACGTCGGCGACGAGGCGCCGTCTGACGCAGCCGGAAATCCGTCCGCAGGCCGGCGAGACGAAGTCCGACTGGACGCAGGCCATCGCCATCGCCGCGGAGATCGCTGAAGAAGCACACGCGGCAACAGTCGCGGTGATCGCGAGCGGGCGCGCGACCAATGAGGAACTCTTCCTCGCGCGCCGCCTCGCGGATGCGCTGAAGGCGAAGGCAGTGCGACATCCTGCCGCGCACCGGCGAGGCGGACGGCCTGCTCATCGCCGCGGATCGCAATCCGAACACGACCGGCGCGAAGCTGCTCGGACGTCGCGACCGGAAAGCTCGGCTGAAGAATCGTCGCGGGAGTCCGCGGCGGGAGCATCAACGCGCTGCTCGCGCTCGGCGAAGATGCTCACGAAGGCCGGCCTCACCGACGACGATCTCGCGAAGCTCGATGCGATCGTCGCGCTCGACATCCTGCCGAACAAGACGACGGCCAAGCGCGCGCGTCGTCCTGCCCGCCAGCGCGTGGTGCGAAAAGCGCGGCTCGATGATCAACTCGAAGGGCCGCCTCCAGCGCCTGAACCGGCGGTCGATCGCGCCCGGCGAAGCGCGCGACGACTGGGAAATCCTGCGCGACCTCATCCTCGCCGTCAGCGGCTCGAACGGCCTGCTACATGCATCGAGGACGTCTTCAAAGCGATGGCCGCCGACGACACCCGACTTCGCCGGCCTCAGCCTGAGCAAGCATCGGCGACCTCGGCGTGGACCTGAGTCAACCGCGAGAAGGCATCCGCCGCGAAGCACCGAGGCCGCGCCGAGCACTGTCCGTTCTGTAACCGATGGACTTCCTCACTCGCCTCCGATCCCGTGGGTTCTGACTCGCACCTCGCTCGGCAAGACGATCTTCCTCATCTTCCTCGTGGTGCTGCCGATGGTCAGCTACACGGTCTATGCCGAGCGCCGCGTCAGCGCGCTCATCCAGGATCGCGTCGGGCCCGAACCGCACCGGCTTCCCGCTGACGCTGCTCGGCTTCAAGAAGGACTTCTCGCCCTTCCTCGGCGGCCTCGGCCAGCCGATCGCGGACGCGGTGAAGTTCCTGCTGAAGGAGGACTTCACGCCCGGCGCACGTCAACAAGTTCTACTTCTGGCTCGCGCCCGTGCTCGCGATGATGCCGGCGCTCGTCACGCTCGCGGCGATCCCGTTTGGCAGCGAGCTTCTTCGGCGAGAAGATGGTCATCGCGGACATCAATGTCGGCGCTGCTCTTCATCTTCGCGATCTCGAGCGTCGGCGTCTACGGCATCGTGCTCGCGGGCTGGTCGTCGAACTCGAAGTATCCCTTCCTCGGCGGCATCCGCAGCACGCTCGCAGATGATCAGCTACGAGCTCTGCATGGGCCTGAGCGCCGTGCCCGGTGCTGCTCGTCTGCGGATCGACGCAGACTGAGCCGCATCGTCGATTACCAGGCGCGACAACGGCTGGCTGCTCGCTGCCGTTCACGGACGGCCGGCCTCAGCCTGCGCGAGCTGGCTGCTGCTGGATTCCGATCGTCATCGCGTTCGTCATCTTCACCATCTCGATGTTCGCGGAGACGAACCGCCTGCCGTTCGATCTTGCCCGAGTCCGAGACCGAACTCGTCGCCGGCTACCACACCGAGTATTCGCTCGATGAAATTCGCGCTCTTCTTCCTCGGCGAATACACCGCGATGATCGCCGGCAGCGCGCTCATCGTCGTGCTTCTTCCTCGGCGGCTGGCACATCCCCGGTCATCCCCGACGGCGACGGCAACGGCGGACTCGCGATTCCTGCGCGACTTCCGCACTGGCTGCTGCGGCCTCGTCAATATCACCGTCTTCTTCGCGCAAGGTCGCCGCGCTGCTCCTCGTTCTTCATCTGGGTGCGCTGGACGCTGCCGCGCTTCCGCTTCGACCAGCTCATGAAGCTCGGCTGGCTCTACCTTTTCGAAATCGCGCTCGTGAACATCTTCCTCACCGCCGGCATCCTCGCTTTCACCAAGTAACGCGCCATGGCCTACGTCGTCCCACGTCCCGAAGCTGACCTGGAAGGAGAAGATCTATCTGCCGAGCATCGTCGCCGGGCTTGACGATCACCTTCAAGCATCTCAAGAGCATGCTCGCAGGGCGAGACCAAGGTGACGATGCAGTATCCCGAGGAGAAGTGGGACGCGCAGCTGCCCGAGCATTACCGCGGCGCGCCGACGCTCGTGACGGACGAGCACGGCCGCGAGCGCTGCGTCGCCTGCCAGCTCTGCGAATTCATCTGCCCGCCGCGCGCGATCACGATCAAGCCCGAGGAAATTCCCGCCGGAGAGCAAGTTCGCCAAGGTCGAGAAGCGCCCGCAGGAATTCGAGATCGACATGATCCGCTGCATCTACTGCGGCATGTGCGAGGAAGTCTGCCCCGAGCAGGCGATCTTCCTGCGGAAAGACTACGCCATCACCGGCATCACCCGCGCCGAGATGGTGCACGACAAGAAGCAAGCTCTACGAGCTCGGCGGCGTGCTTCACCGGCCTCGTGCACAAGTGGAATCCGAAGAAGTAGCCTGATGTCGCCGATCCTCTTCTACCTCTTCGCCGCGCTGACGCTCGTCTTCGGCGTCGCCGTCGTCGTGAACCGCAATCCGGTCGCGAGCGCGCTTGAGCCTCGTCGTTTCCTTCCTCGGCCTCGCCGCGCTCTTCGTCGGGCTCGATGCCTACTTCATCGCGCGTCATCCAGGTGCTCGTCTATGCCGGCGCGGTGATGGTGCTGTTCCTGTTCATCATCATGCTGCTCGATCTCAAGGCGGAGGCAGCGGCGGAAATTCAACGTCGTCGGCTACGTCGGCGGGCGGCGCTGGTGGCGCTCGATATTCGCCGCGCAGGTCTTCGGTTCGTCCTCGGGCGATTCCCGCGCGGCAAGCCAGCCTTTTCCGGCGCTGAATCGGCCGCAGGCGAATCGTCGAATGACGTCCGCGAAAGTCGGCGACGACGCTCTTCACGCACGCACAACCTGCCCTTCCAGGTCATCGGCGTCCTCATCCTCGTCGCCACCATCGGCGTGGTCGTCCTTTCCAAGCGCGAACTGAAATGACGCTGACCCTCAATCGACTACCTGCTCGTCAGCGGCCTGCTCTTCGCCATCGGCTTCGCCGGCGTGATGCTGCGGCGAAACATCATCATCATCTTCATGTGCCTGGAGCTGATGCTGAATGCCGCGAACCTCTCGCTCGTCGCGTTCTCCCGCTTCAATGTCGGCGCCGGACGGCCTGCCGAACTACAACGCGCAGGTGCTCGTCTTCTTCATCATCACCGTCGCCGCCGCCGAGGTCGCCGTCGGCCTCGCCATCATCGTCGCGCTCTTCCGCGCGCGGCAGACGACGCACGTCGAGGACATCAACTCGCTGAAATTTTAACGCCGGATGGAAACCGCCAAACTATTTCCCTGGTTCATCCTTCTCGCGTCCGCTGGTCAGCGCGGTGCTCATCCAGCTTTTCACGCGCGCAAATCGCGCGGCCTCAGCGCCACGATCTCCGTCGCGAGCCGTCTGCGTTCTTCGCTCGCTCGCCAGCATCTTCGTGTTCTTCGGGCCGGACCGGAAGTCCGAAGCGAGATGCCGTGGATCGATTTCGGCCCGGCCTTCCAGCGTGCCGATCGGCGTGACGATCGATCGACTTGAGCAAGGTGATGCTCCTCGTCGTCACCGGCATCGGCGTGCTCGTGCATCATCTACTCGCTCGGTCTACATGGAGCGACGACGAGGCGAAGGCGCGCTTCTTCGGCGACCTCTCGCTCTTCATGTTCTCGATGCTCGGCATCGTGCTCGCGGACAACTTCGCGATGATGTTCATCTTCTGGGAACTCGTCGGCGTCAGCTGCTACCTGCTCATCGGCCACTGGTTCACGCGCGACGCCGCGGCGGCAAGGCGGCGAACAAGGCGTTCCTCACCAATCGCATCGGCGACTTCGGCTTCATGCTCGGCATCCTGATGGTGTGGAGCGACCGCGGGCACCGTGGTTTTCGACGGACATTGCGCGCGAAGCAATGTCGGCGCTGGCTCAGAATCCGGTCTTCCTCACGGCCGCCGTGCTGCTCATCTTCTGCGGCGCGGTCGGAAAGAGCGCGCAGTTTCCGCTGCACGTCTGGCTGCCCGACGCGATGGAAGGCCCGACGCCGGTCTCCGCGCTCATCCATGCCGCGACGATGGTCGCCGCCGGCGTCTACATGCTCGCGCGCGTCGCGTTCCTCATCGATGCGTCGCCCGACTGCGCAGGCGACGTCATCGCGTGGATCGGCGCCATCACCGCGCTCCTCGCCGCGCTCATGGCCACGCAGCAGGACGACATCAAGCGCATCCTCGCCTACTCCACGCTCTCGCAGCTCGGCTACATGGTCATGGCCATCGGCCTCGCCGCGCCCGGCGCGGCGATGTTCCACCTCTTCACGCACGCCTTCTTCAAGGCGCTCCTCTTCCTCGGCGCCGGCGCGGTCATCCACGCGCTGCACCACGAGCAGGACATCTGGAAGATGGGCGGCCTGCGCGAAGACGATGCACAGTGGACCTTCCGTGACCTTCGCCGCTCGGCACGCTCGCGCTCATCGGGCTGCCCGGGCTTCAGCGGCTTCTTCTCGAAGGACGCCATCCTCCTCGCCGCCTAGCAACAGCGACAAGCTGCATCTTCGTCCTCGGCGCTGCGTCACCGCGTTCCTCACCGCGTTCTACATGACGCGCCTGTTCGTCGTCGCCTTCCTCGGCAAGGCGCGGACGCGAGGCGCGCAGCACGGCCACGACGGCCCCGTCGCAGATGACATGGCCCGCTCGTCGTCCTCGCAGTCCTCTCCGATCATCGCCGGCTACGGCGCCGTGCCGCACTGCGTTCGCGCGTCGACCATGGCGAAGGCGCGAGTTCGCTGTCGTGCCGGTGCTCGCGATTGCCGCGTTCGTCGGCGGGCACGGCCGGCGGCTGGGTGCTCTATCACCGGCGCGGAAAAGGAGCCCGATCTCGCATCCCGCTCTTCCGGAACAAGTTCTACTTCGACGAACTCTACGCCGCGCTCATCGCCGGCACGCAGGATCTCCTCGCGATTCATCGCCGCTGGTGTCGACAAGTGGCTCATCGACGGCCTCGTTCGTGCGCGGCCTGAGCGGCGCGGCGTGGGGCTGCGGTTTCGTCCTGCGCTTCCTCCAGGTCGGCAACCTCCAGGCCTACGCCTTCCTCTTCGGCCTCGGTGTCGTCGCGCTCGTTTACTTCCTCGTCTTCAAATGAGCGTCACCTTTCTTGCTCTCATCGGTCTTGCCGTGGCGGCCGTGGTCGGCGCCATCGTCCATTTCACTTCCAAGGAATAGATGACCGTCATCTCGCTCATCGTCCTGCTGCCGATTCTCGCCGCGCTCGCCATCCTGCTCGGCGCGCCCGCGCGCAAGACGTGCGCTCGGTCGCGGCTTGGGCGCAACTCGTCCTCACCGCTGTTCGCCTTCCTCGGCTACGACCGCGCGAAGGGCGGCTTCCAGTTCCTGTGCGCATGGCGCCGTCGTGCCGGAGTGGGAGCTCAACTACCTCGTCGGCGCGGATGGCCTCAGCCTCGTCATGCTGCTGCTCACCGGCGCTCGTCACGCTCGCCGCCGTCTGGGTCGCGCCGCGCGATCGAAAAGCGCGAGAGCCTCTTCTACGCCTGCCTCCTCTTCATCGCCGCCGGCGCGGCGGGTGCGTTTGCGTCGCATGGATCTCTTCTTCTTCTACGCCTTCCACGAACTCGCGCTCATCCCGACCTTCCTGCTCATCGGCATCTGGGGCAGCGGCGAGCGCCACGCGGCGGCGTGGAAAATCACCATCTATCTCGCGGCTCGGCAGCTTCATCCTGCTGATCGGCCTGCTCGAATCTCTACCTCGCGTATCCGCCGAAGCGTCGCGCACCTTCGACATGGCATCGATGCTCCAGCACTCGCGCCAATGGCTGATTCCCGCGGCCGCGCAGGGCCGGCCCTACATCTTGCTGCTCATCGGTTTCGGCATGCTCATCTCGCTCTTCCCCTTCCACTCGTGGGCGCCCAGCGCCTACGCCTGCGCGCCCACGCCCGCCGCGATGCTGCACGCGGGCGTGCTGAAAAAATTCGGCCTCTACGGTCTGATCCGCGTCGCCGTGCCGCTGCTGCCGGAAGGCGCGAAAGCGTGGGCGAATCTGCTGCTCATCCTGCTCGTCGGCAACATCCTCTACATCGGCCTCGTCACCATCGCGCAGAAGCGACTCGACCTCGATGCTCGGCTATTCGAGCGTGATGCACATGGGCTACATCTTCCTCGGCATCGCCGCGCTGAATGTCGTCGGCCTCAGCGGCGCGGCGCTGCTCATGTTCGCGCACGGCCTCTCCATCGCCGCGCTCTTCGCCATGGCCGGACATGCTGCGCGCAGACGTCGCCGCACGCTCGCCTTCGACGAGCTTCGGCGGCCTCGCCAAGCCGCTGCCGTTCCTCGGCTTCGCCTTCGGCATCGCGGCCTTCGCCTCGCATCGGCCTGCCCGGCTTCGCCAACTTCGCCAGCGAACTCATGGTCTTCTTCGGCGCCTTCGAAGCCGGCGCCGGCCCGGCATCTCAGCTTCGGCCACTTCCAGCTCGCCACCATCTTCGCGCTCTGGGGCGTGGTCATCTCCGCCGTCTATATGCTCCGCGCCTACCGCGCAGATCTTCATGGGTGAGCCGGCGAGGGCGCCGCTGTGGTTTCCGAGCCTGCGCCTGCGATGCGCTGGGCCGTTGGTCCTGCTGCTCGCCGCGCTGCTCATCGGCGGCATGTGCGCCGCGTTCCTACCTGAGTTTCATCCAGCCGAGCGTCGAAGCACTCATCGCGAAATAGGCCATGCAGCAAGTCATCCCAGCCATCTCGCTCGAAATTACCGTCCTCCTCCTCGGCGTCCTCATGCTGTTTGCCGAGTCGTTCAGCCGCCGCGCGGATCGCTCGCACATGGCGCGCTATGCGATCGGCGTCCTCCTCGCCGTGCTCGGCTTGTCGTTCTTCACAAAGGCCGCACCGGAGTCCATCGAGGCGGGCAGCTACTGGGCAGTCTATGCGGTCGATGCGATCGCGATGTTCTTCAAGCGCATCGCGCTCGCTCACGACCATCGTCGTCCTCGTGATGGCGCTGGAGTATCGCGCATGTCCTCGCGCGGTTCATTCCCGGTGCCGAGGCCGGGCGGCGGGACCGGCGAATTCTACTGCCTGCCCGTCTTCACCTGCGCGGGCCTCATGTTCATGGCATCGGCCGTGGATTTCATCCTCATCTTCGTCTCGCTCGAACTCGTCACCATCAGCTTCTACGTCGCTCGTCGCCTACATGCGCCGGCAGACGCGCATCGCTCGAGGCCGGCGTGAAATACCTCATCCTCGGCGCGCTCAGCACCGGCTTCCTCGTCTACGGCATCACCTGGATCTTCGGCCTCACCGGCGAGACCAATCTGCTCGTGAAAGCCCGGCTCATGAACGGCTTCTCCGCGCCGAGCATCGATCATCTGAGCACCGCCGGCGGCCTCATCGGAAACGAGCCGCGCTGCTCTTCGGCGTCGTGCTCATTCTCATCGCGCTCGGCTTCAAGGTCGCCGCCGCCCCGTTCCAGCTCTGGGTGCCCGATGTCTATCAGGGCGCGCCGACGCCGATCACCGCCTTCCTCAGCGTCGGCAGCAAGGCCGCCGGATTCGTCGTGCTCATCCGCGTGCTCGATGTCTTCCTCGCCGTCCCGGCAGTCGAGCGGAAAAGTCGCTCAGCCGTCCTCGCATTGCTCGCCGCCGCGACACTCCTCTACGGCAACCTCGCCGCGCTCCCGCAGGACAACCTCAAGCGCCTCCTCGCCTACTCCAGCATCGCCCACGCCGGCTATCTGCTCGTCGCCGTCGCCAGCGTCACTTTGCCGCCGACAAGGCTCGGCCGCGCGGGAGGCCATCGCCTTCTACCTCGCCGGCTACCTGCTGATGACGCTGCTCAGCTTCCTCATCCTCATCGTCGTGGCGCGCCACAGCCGCGGCGACGACATCCGCCATTTCAACGGCCTCGGCAAACGCAGCCCGTTCCTCGCGTTCGGGCATGCTCTCGCGATGCTCTCGCCTCGCCGGCATCCCGTTCACCGCCGGCTTCCTCGGGAAATTCCTCGTCTTCGCCGCCGCCGTCGCAGCCGGCCAATGGCTCCTCGTCGCCATCGGCATCATCACCGTCGCGGCCGGCTTCTACTACTACCTGCGCGTCGTCGCCGCGATGTATTGGCAGGAGCCCACGGACAGCACGCCGATCAAGGTCACGCCGCTCACGCGCATGGCGATCACGGTGCTCGGTGTGCTGGTGATCGTCCTCGGCATTTTCCCCGGGCCGGTGCTCTCGCAATTGCGGGAACGGTTTCCCGTTCCTCCCCGGCACATGGTGCAGCGATAGCGCTCGTTCCGCAAAAAAACGGGGCGCGCCGTTTCCAGCGCGCCCCGTGCTTTGGACCGTTTGTGACGGCTACTTTTTCTTCGCGGGCGTGCTCGCGCAGCACGCGTCGGTGCCGCAGGAGCTGCTCTTCGAGGCACAGCATCCGCTGACGCCGATGGCAACTGCCGCGACGATGATGATGATCAGGTTCTTCATGGGTGGTTTGGTTGGTTTGGTTGTGAAGCGCCGCTCTTTGCCGGCGCAACGCGCGAGAAGGTTCCCGATCTGCATCTGCGGATCAAGGGCAGACGCGCATTCTTTGCCGTTCGCGCCAATCCCGAAGGATCCCGGGCGACGGCCCTCGGAAATCAGTCGAGCGTCTTCTTCGGCTGCGGGATCACCGGCTTGGTCGGATCGACCGGCGCCGGTGCGGGCGGCTGCTCCATCTGCGTCACCGTGAACTCGGTAAGCGCCTGTGAGAATGCGGGCTCGGACGCCACATCCCAGCCCGCCGGCACCCCCAGCGAGTCCACGATCTCGCGGGCGCGGATATACGTCTCGAACGAATCGCGCACGACGTGGAACCAGACAACGGTGTTGCTGTTCTTCGCCTGGCGCAGCATGGCGTAGGTCCGCGAATTGAGCCTGCTCGCAAACTCGACCGGCTCGCCGGTCCCCGGTTTGGCGATCAGCTTCATCACGAGGCGGGTCGAAGTCTTGTTGTAGGGAATGGTGATGGTCGCGTTGGGCAGCGACAGCGGCCGCGCGGCAAAATATTTCACCACCTTGTCCTGATCGTAGGTCGTGACGGTCTTGCCCTTTGCGTCCTTTGTCTTTGCCGCTTCGAGGGTGTGTTTCGCCCGGTTGAATTCCGTCATCACCAGTCGCTCCGCCGCATCCACGTCGAGCACGAAGAGATGCCCGGCGGAGACAATCACCCGGTTGAACTTGGCCTTGTCCGGCACCGGCCGCGAGTTCGGAATGCGCACGACCTTCGACGGAACGGGCGCCACCTGGACCGGGGCGGGGGTGCTCGCGAGCAGCGCCTGGAGCCGCTCCTGTTCGGCGAGGAGCTTCGCCATCTCCGCCTTCTTCGCCGCGAGGTCCTTTTCCTTGGTCTCGAGCTGCTTTTTCAAGGTGTCCACGTCCACCATCTTCACGTCGCGCGGCTTGCCTTCGTCGAGCATCGCATATTCCGCGTTGGCTTTTTCAAGCTGCTCGTTGATCTGCTTCGCGTCCTTCTGTGCGGTCTTCAAGTCTTCCTGGATCTTCACTTTCTCCGCCACCGCCTCCTTCAGCTTCGCGTGCTCCTCGATCGTGACCGGCGGCAGTTCGCTGACGATCTTCTTCACGGCCCGTGACACGTTGATTTGCACGAGGATCAGAATGATGATCAGCACGCCGACGACATTCGTCAGCGTGTCCATCAGGGAATCCATGTTCATCCCTCCGGCGTCGGATTTCTTTCGGCGTGCCATGGTGCTATTTGGGGAAAAATGCGGAGAGGTCGGCGGGGCCCTTGCCAGGCAGCGGGAGTTTGCCGATGCGCAGGTTGAACTGTCCCTCAGCCCATCCGGCGGCCCGGTTGTAGGTGCCCAGTCCGTCGTCGCGGAGGAGGAAGAGGATCATGCTGTTCGGCTGTTTGCGCGCCTCGTCGAGGAAGGCGTTGTAGGCGGGATCCACGCCGATGCTCGCGGAGGTGATTCGCACCTGCTCCGTCAGGCTCTTGTGCATCACGATGCCCGCGGCGCTGCATTCCACAAAATGGAGGCGCACATTCGCCGAGGTCCCGGTGCCACCGGCCTGGACGATGATCGCAGGCGGCTTGTCGTCAGGCTTCTTGTTTCGAGCGAGGAGTTCGGCCTTCAGCCTTGCGATCTCCTTGTCGATAGGCGGCTTCTCCTTCGCCATTTCCGCGAGCTGGGTGAGCATGTCCTCGAGTTTCTTTTGCAGCTCGGCGCTCATTTCCTTGTTCGTCTTCCGCGCGTCCTCCCCGAGGGCGAGTTCCTTCCGGAGCGTGACGATGGCGGCCAGCTTCTGCTGGAGCGCGTCCTTGTTTGCGGCGGCGGGCGAATCCTT
The DNA here is from genome assembly GCA_963769025.1 of uncultured Verrucomicrobiae bacterium. Taxonomy (GTDB): domain Bacteria; phylum Verrucomicrobiota; class Verrucomicrobiia; order Chthoniobacterales; family Chthoniobacteraceae; genus SXWH01. The sequence continues at coordinate 1,055,436 of CAVYKI010000009.1, read as the reverse complement.
CTTGAGCTGTTCGAGCTGCTTCTCGCGCTCTGCGATTTCCTTCTTCAGCTTCAGCGCCTCGACGGCCCGGTCCATCTCCTGCGGCGTGCGTCCGTCGCCCATCCGTGACTGCACGATGGTCATGATGACGATCAGCAGCACGAGCGAGCCGATGAGGCAAACGAGGATGCTCAGGAACGGAAAGAGCGAAACCTCGGCGTCGGAACGGGCGCGTGCCTGTGCCATGGCGTGCTACGACTTCTTGCTCCCGAAGGGCCACCAGCCCGTGCGGACGTTTTGGATGAGGACCTGTTTCTCGCCGAGCTTCGTAAGCACTTCGTTCAGCCCGCGGATGCCGGTGTTCAGCGCCTGGAGGTAAAGCGACGCCGACTCCGTGGATTTCTCCACGGCAGCGCCTGTTTTGCCGGTAAGATCCGCGACCGATTTTGCAACGCTGCCAATGGAGTCGTTCGTCTTCGTCGTGAGTTCGGTGAGCGTGTTGGTGAACTGCTCCTCGACCTTCTGTTGGTGTGCGGCGGACGCCTCCTGAAGCTGCACCGCGAGATTGCGGAAGATCTCCGCCGAGTTGTTGAACTCCTCGAGAAACTCGCGCTGGCTCGCCGTGATTCCCGCCGCGAGCTGCTCGACGAGCTGCGGGATGCTGCCGGCACTGGCACCGGCATTCGTGCCGCCGTCGTCGAGCCGCGGGAGCACCACTTCGTTGCAGAACGCATCGATGTTGTTGAGGCTGTCCTCCTCCATTTTCTGGATGCTGCTCATCGGGAAAATGAGCAGCATGCTGAGAATGAGGCCGAGCAGCGTGGTGTTGAATGCCGTCGCGAGGCCGCTCGTGATCGCGGTCACCGAGCCTTTCAGGGCCTCCATGTCCGTGAGATCCGCGGAGCCGAAACCCGCCATCGCGAACGACAGGCCGAGCACCGTGCCGATGAAGCCGAGAATCGGAATCGCCCACAGGAACACTTTCAGCAGCGCGTAGCTGCTGCCGATCTTGTTGGCGTCGATCGCGGACTGCGCATCCAGCAGTGCGGCGACTTCGCTGTTGCTGTTGCGCGCCTCGAAAAGCTCCAGGCCCTTGCGGATGTGATTCACCATCATCGAATCCCGAAGGGTCGCCGGCAGGCCGTAGAGGTGATCCACGAATTTCCCAATGGTCGTCGCGTTGACCCGTCTGCCGAGGCGATCGGGCAGCACATCGAGCAGCAGTGCGTCGCGCTGGTGGCGGGTCTTGCGGAATTTCAAAAACAAAATGCCGAGGCCCCAAAAGAACAGGACGAACTCCATGTAGTTGACCCAGCCGCCCGAGAAAAACACCTGCCCGATGAAGGTATTCCGAATGAGCGCAAGCAGCCCGACCACGACCGCCATCGCCCCCATGCCGATGCCGAGGCCGACCCAAAGGTTGACGTTGGAAGGATCCGTCTCCGGCCAGCCCTGGCGTTTGACCTGCCCCGCGCCAGCGGTTTCCGCCGGGGTCAATTGCGGGACCTCGAAACGCGTGCCGCATCCCGGGCAATTGACCGCGCGGCCTGCCGATTCCGGCTCGGCTTGGAGGGACATCTGGCAATTGGGACAGGCGAAGAACATGTGTGGAGAGGGTTTAAACGTTCAGTGCGGGAGCGGCAGACGGTGCATGATGATGGCGGCGAAACTTTTCTGCAAGTATCCAACCGCCGGATGGCCCGCATGCAGAGTCTTGCGAAGTCCGATGTTCGCCTTCGCAGTTCTCCGGCGTGGGTGTTGACGAAACCAACCCGCGCGCCTACTTCGCTCCATGTTCAAAGTCGCCTCCCTCCTCGCGTGCGGTGTGATTTTTTCCGGCCCGCTCCCTGCCGGCGACTGGCCGCACTACCGGGGGCCTGCGATGAATGGCTCGACGCAGGAAAGCATCGGCACATTGCCCGTCGGTGGTCCGCGCGAACTGTGGCGCGTGCAGCTCGGCACCGGGCTGAGCAGTGTGACCGTCGCGGATGGCCGCGCATTTTCCGCGGGCTTCAAGGACGGCAAGGAAGTCCTCTACTGCGTGAACCCCGCAAACGGCCGCGTGCTGTGGACGCACTCATGGTCCGCAAAGCTGGGTGCCTATCTCTTCGAGGGTGGCCCACGCGCGACGCCGACGGTGGATGGCGATCGCATTTACATGCTCGGCGCGGATGGGCATGTCGCCTGTGTCTCGGCGGCGACGGGCAAGCCGGTTTGGGAAAGGAACCTCATGAGCGAGTTCGCCGGCAGGCGGCCTGAGTGGGGCTTTAGCGGCTCGCCGACGATTGTCGGAAACAACGTCATCCTCGATTCGGGCGGCAAGGGCGCGAGCACGGTCGCGCTCAACAAGCTCACCGGCGAGCTCGCATGGAAATCCGGCGACGATGAGGCCGGCTACGGCAGCGCCATTGCCACGCACGGCGGCGCGCACCGCATCCTCATTCTGAAGGCCGACGCTCTCGTCGCGCTCAATGCGGCGGACGGCCGCGAGGCGTGGCGCTTCGACTGGAAGACCGCATTCAAGGTGAACGCAGCGACGCCGCTCGTCGTGGGGGAAATGGCGATCATTTCCGCCGCCTACAATCACGGTGCGGCGATGGTGAACTTCTCCGGCGGCAAACCGTCGCAGGTGTGGTTCACGAGGAATTTCAACGCGCATTTCAACTCCCCCGTCCATGCGGATGGCAGCGTCTTCGGAGTGGACGGCGAGGCAGGCAAGCGCCGCACCGCGCTTGTCTGCCTCGATCTCGCGAGCGGCGATGAAAAGTGGCGCGCGAAGGCGGGGACCAACGGCTCGCTGATCCTCGCAGGCGACAAGCTGCTCATTCTCACCGAGACCGGCGACCTCGTCATCGCCGCCGCATCGGGCGCGGCCTACAGGGAACTCGCCCGAAGGAAAGTCCTCGGCGGCCGCTGCTGGGTGCAGCCCGTGTTCGCGAATGGCAAAGCCTATTGCCGCAACAATACCGGCGAACTGGTCTGCCTCGACCTCGGCGGGAGGTAGCCGCGTCCGCGGCGCGGTGCGGCCTAGATTTCCGAATACGGCTCCGGCGTCAGCAGCTTGTTCGTGATGCGCGAGACAATCTCCTTGTCCGCATACTCGGGGATCGCCTTGAGCGTGACCCACTGCGAATCGATCCTGAAGGTATTCCACGCCGCAGCGCGCCCGGCTTCATCGGGGAACACCAGCATGTAGGTGAGATTCGGCATTTTCGAGCCGATGAGGGACTCGGCAAAGAAGACGGGAGTGAGTCCCACGCGCTGGAAGATCGCCAGCTCGTGCTCGTTGAACATCTCGATCTTCTTCGCGGCGGCGCGTTCGTTGTGGCTTTCGTAGATGCGCAAATTCAGCAGCCGCCCCTGCGCCGCGTCGGGCTTTGAGAGTTTCGGAAATCCACCAATCGCGCCGAGGAACGAACTCTCGATTCGCTCGTACACCGGGTCGCTCGCAGGCGCATCCAGATACCCGGCGGCGGCGCTTCGGTATTCGGGATCCGCTGCGAGGCGCGCAGGCAGCGTGGCGGCCTCATCGGCGGACTTGAAGACGATCACCACATACGCGGCGACTTTATCCTCGGCCGGGCTCTCGCTGAAGACGCCGACCGGCCCGATGCCCGCGCGCCGGAGCGCCGGGATGAACGCCTTGCCGAGATAGGCATCCAGCATCGGCTTCTTCGCGGTCTTCAGCGTGTAGGTGCGAAGCTCGTAGTATTCGCGGGGTTCTCCCGCGGCGGATGCGGTGGTGGAAAGTGCGGCGAATGCGGCGGACCCGACGACGGCCTGCGCGACGGAAGACTGGAGGAAGGTACGGCGTTTCATATGCGGCGAGCGTTACGCGGTCGCAAAGGTCGAGGCAAGAGTGCGATGGCCGCTGCGCCCCTCGCTATTTCGGGATCAGAAAGGCGCGGCCCATGGTGCGGCTGAAGACGCGCCGCTCGTTCTGCCTCTTCTGCGAATCCTGCAGCGTGTTGAGCTGATCCGGCGTGAGACCGGCCTCCGCGGCACGGGCGTACACACGCTGCTGATACGCCTCTTCCTGCGACTGCCGGGCCTTCGCTTCCTCGTCGGACATGAGCATCTGCATCCCCGGCCCGCCGCCGAGGTCCGGGATTTCGTTCGAAGGCGTGCGGAGGCGTTCCTCGGTCATGATGGCGGTGAGGCGGCTCTTTTGCGAATCATCGAGCGGCTGCGCCTTGCGCTCGAACTCCTTGGAGAGCGAATCCAGCGCGCGCCGGTCGCCCACGGTCTGCTCGTACGCGCTGAGCTTGCCGGAATTCTCGTCCCCGAGCACGGCCTTCAGCTTCGAATCGTATTCGGCCTTTGTCGCCTCGATGTCCTTGCGGATCGCCGCCACGGAAGCCTCATCCGTCTTGCCGGTCAGGAGTTTCCGCCCCTTGTCCATCGCGAGAAAATTCCGCTCGCCGAGGAGTTCGGACACCAGCTTGGAGTCGGCTTCGCTGAGGCCGAGTTCCTTGAAGAGCTTGTCATACGCGCCGCTCACCATGCGCTCCTGCATGGACTTGCATCGCCTTGCGCTGATCGGGATCGTCGAACGCCTTTGCGAATCCGCCCAGCGCATTGCGGAGGTCGAACTGCGGTTTGCCGTCCGCGCCGGGCGCTCCGGGTGCGCCGGACGCGGCGACGCGCTTCGCCTTTTCGAGCGCGTCGTCGCGTTCCCGTTTCAGCCGCGCGACGTTCTCCTTTTCCAGCGCGAGTTCGTCCTGCGCCTTTTTGGCGGCGTCGGCCGCGTCGCGCATCGACTGTTCCAGCGCGGAGATTCGCAGGTCGCGTTCCTCGGCTGCAGCCTCGGCGGCCGAGCGGGCGTTGTACTGCATGTAGGAGAATGCCGCGCCGCCGATGGCGGCGAGGGCGAGGATGGGGGCCAGCGCTTTGCTCATGATGCCGCAGCGTACGATTTTCTCCGCGCCAGTCCAGTGCCGGGGCGGAAAGGGAAGCGGCATCGCTCGCGTGCGCTAAGTTGACTCCGCCGCCCGGATTGTCCCATGAACCTTTCCGACATCTCCCAAATGAAACTCCTCACGCTCGCTTCCCTCCTCGTCATCTCCACCGCCAGCGCCGCCGACTGGGCGCAATGGCGCGGCCCGGCCTTCAACGGCACTTCGCCGGAAAAGAATCTGCCCGCAAAGTGGAGCCAGACCGAGGGCGTAAAGTGGTCGCTGGACATGCCTGGCATCAGCGGCGCGACGCCAATCGTGTCGGGCGGGCTCGTCTTCGTGATGAGCCCCGACCCGGAGAACAACCAGTGGCTCATCGCCGTGGACCGCAAGACCGGCAAAGTCGCGTGGAAGCACAACCTCGCCGGTGGCGCGCTCGCGAAGGGCCGCGGCAACAGCACCTCGCCTTCGCCGGTGACGGACGGCAAGACCGTGTGGGCGCTCGTCGGCACCGGGCAGCTCGCGGCGTTCGATTTTTCCGGCAAGCAGGTCTGGGCGCGCGACCTCGCGAAGGACTACGGGAAGTTCAACATCAACTGGGTCTATGGCAGCAGCCCGCTGCTCTACGGCGGGAAGCTCTACGTCCTCGTGCTCCAGCGCACGCCCGCCGACGGCGGCTATCCCGGCATCGAGGACGCCGACCATGGTCCGCGCGAAAGCTACCTGCTCGCGCTCGATCCCGCGACCGGCAAGACGCTTTGGAAACACGTCCGCCCGTCCGACGCGGAGCAGGAGACGCAGGAAACCTACGCCACGCCCATCCCGCACACCGTCGGCGGCAAGACGCAGCTTCTGATCGCCGGCGGCGACTACCTCACCGGCCACGATCCCGAGACCGGTGCCGAGCTGTGGCGCGGCGGCGGCATCAATAACAAGAAGGGCCTGAGCGGCGGCGGATTCATGCGCCTCGTGCCGAGCGCCGTGGCATCCGGCGACATCGCGCTCGTCTGCGGGCCGAAGCAGAGCCCGGCCATCGCCTATCGGATGACCGGCAAAGGCGACATCACCGAGAAGGGTCGCGCATGGGTCTTCGACGAGAAGAACACGCCCGACACCTGCACGCCCGCGGCGTTTGACGGGAAATTCTACGCGCTCAACGGCGACAAGCAGGTGATGACCTGCCTCGACGCGAAGACCGGCGCGAAGATCTGGCAGGAAGCCTTCACGCTCGACCGCGCCAAGGGCATGGAAATTTTCCGCGCCTCGCCGACCGTCGCCGATGGCAAAATTTACAACATCGGCGAGCGCGGCACCGCCGTGGTGCAGAACCTCGCCGACGGAAAGGTGCTCGCCACGATCTCCATGGGCGCCGGCGACGCCACACGCAGCAGCATCGCCGTGAGCGACGGCAACCTCTTCATCCGCACGAGCGAGAAGCTCTGGTGCATCGGAAAGTGAGCCGCTGACACGCGCGGACGTGGCGCCGGAGGCATTTGAGCGCCTTTACATCGGGGTCCCTTTGGAGGCAAAAGACAGGGCGATGGTATTGCTTGCTCAACTTTTCCGGCACAGGAGTGCGTTGGCCGACGAACGTCCCTCGTCGTCGGAAGGCGGCGGCAATGTGCGTGGCCTGGGCGCGATCGCGGCCGCTGTGGGCGTGCGGAAGCAGGATGGCATGCCGGCGGAGTTTGAGCTGACGCTCGGCGAATTGATCGCGCGCGTGCCGGAGAAATTCATGTGGCTGGGGCGGCACGACGAGCGCCGCGTGGTGCGCATCGCGGCGGCGGACGTCGCTCCCGGGCTCGCACGCGGCCGCGCGGAAATTTCGCTCGCACGGCTCGTGGCCCTCGCGCCCGAAGTGTTTCGCTGGGAGCGCGGCGAGACGGATGATCCGCAGATTCGCCTGCCGATTCAAAAGCTGCTCCAGCAGATCGGCAGCTACGCGGCGGAACTCGCCGCGATGCCGGTGGAAAAAATGGCGGCGCGCGAGGAGCGCCAGCCCGCGCCGGTGGACCGCCCCGCGGAATCCGCCGCCTTGTTGAGCGGTGAGATTGTCGCCGAGCGTTTGCCATCCATCGTGTGGGATAATCCTCCGGTGTCGGTGTTGGTGGCTGTCGAGGTGGCGCCTGCCGCCGAGGCGACGCCGCTTCCAGGGTCGGACATTCCCACGGTGGGGAGCGAGCACGCGACTGCGGAGACCGCGCCGGAGCCGGAATTTCCCGCATCCGTCGTAAAGCCTCCACCGCCGTTGATTCCCGAGCATCAGCCGACGATTTCCATCACCGCGACCGAGCCGACTTCTCAACCGGTGCAATTGCGTCCGCAGAAAGAAGTTTCGACGTCCACCACGCTCCGCGCCGTGGTGCTCGGAGGTGCCGGGCCAGTCGCGGCGACCGCATCATCCGCGCCGGGGTTCATTCTTGCACCGCGCATCGCGCCGGTGGTCGGCGGCGCGCAACCGGTGGTCCTCGCGCCAACGGGTACAGGTCCGTCAGTGGTGTCTGCGAATGACGAAGCCACATCGTCGGCACCGCGCAGTGCGCCGGATTTTGCGGGACTGCAGAACCTTTTCATGACGGGCATCGCGCTCGATCTCGGCGGCGTTGCGGCGCTGGCAGCGGGACTGCCGGGAGTCCGGGCATGCGTCATTTCCGGAGCGGCTGGCGACGCGGCAGCCGGCGATTTTGCACACGGCGCGAGCCCGGCCGATGTGCTCACAGCGTCAGCGGAATTGGCGCGGAAGGGCGGAAACGTTTCCGAAACGCTGCAGCGCGGCGACTCGGACATCGCGCTTTTTCTCCACGATGGAGTCTGCGTCGCCGCGGTCCTCGCCGCCGGCAGCACCGTTCCCGGCGTGCGCGAACGGCTCGCGCGCGTGGCCGAATTGCTGGCCGGCGGCACGCAGGCGCACTAGAACCCCCGCTCCGTGCCCACCATCGATTACAACGAGAAAGAAGTCCTGCTCCGCTTCGGTGTCGCGGGTCCCGCGGGCGCGGGAAAAACCCAGATGCTCTGGCGTCTGCACGCCGGACTGCCGGTCGAGATGCGTGCGGAACTGGTCATGCGTCCGATCGGCGAAGACCAGATCGTCAGCTTCGATTTCACGCCGCCGGATCTCGTGCCGATCGCCGACTACCGCGCGCGCTGCAAGGCGATTACCGTGCCGGGAAAAATCGCCGATCCTGCACTCGTCGAGCGCGTGATGAGTGAGCTCGACGGCGTCTTTTTCGTCGCCGATTCGCAATGCGAACGCATGGAGGACAACGTCGAGGCGCTTCGTCAGATCGCCGCGGTGCCGGGCCTTTCGGATGTGCCGATGGTGTTTCTCTACAACAAGCGCGACCTTCCAAATGCCGCGCCGCTCGAATACCTCGACGAAGTGCTGAACCGCCTCGGAGCGCCGCGCTTTGCGACGGTGGCGACGAAGGGTGAGGGACTGGCCGAGGCGCTCTCGGAACTGTCGCGGCTCGTAATCCGGTAGTCAGTTTTCACCGCGCAGGCGCGCGATGATTTTTTCCACGTCGTACACGCAGCCGGCCCAGGTGCCGCCGCCGATCCGCTGCAGTTCGGCCCACAGGCGCGTGTCGTCGGGCAGCGCGGCGTGCGGCGCGAGGTCATCGCGCATCGGGCGTGCCGCGAGGATGCGAGCACCTTCCTCAGAGGAGAAAGTGCGGCCATTTTCGCCGATGAAATCCACGCTGCCAGTCATGGCGCTGCGATCGATCTCGATGCGGATGATGTCACCGTCGCGCAGCCTGCCGAGCGGGCCGCCCGCGAGGGCTTCGGGGCCGATGTGGCCGATGCACGCGCCGGTGCTCACGCCGCTGAAGCGCGCGTCCGTGAGCAGCGCGACGTGCTTGCCGAATGGCAGGTGCTTCAGCGCGCTTGTGACCTGGTAAGTCTCCTCCATTCCCGTGCCCATTGGGCCGATGCCGGCGATGACGAGCACGTCGCCGGATTGAATCACGCCTCCGCGGATCGCCGCGATGGCCGTCGCTTCGCTGGGGAAAACGCGCGCGGGGCCTTCATGTCGGTAAACGGAATCCGGGCCGACGACTGACGGATCGATCGACGTGGCCTTCACCACGCTGCCTTCGGGCGCGAGATTGCCGACGGGGAAAATCATCGTGCCGGTGAGTCCGCGTTCGCGTGCGCGCGCGGGCGGCAGGATCACGTCGTCGGGATCCACGCCATCGAGTTCGCGCAGCAGTTCGCGGAACTTCGCGCGGCGCCCGCTCATCTGCCATGCGTCGAGATTTTCACCGAGCGTGCGGCCCGTCGCGGTGAGCACGCTGCAATCGAGCAGGCCGAGTTCGCGGAGGTGGAGCATGACCTCGGGCGTTCCGCCTGCGAGGAAGACGCGGACGGTCGGATGCCCGACGGGGCCGTTAGGCAGGGCGTCCACGATCCGCGGGGTGGAACGGTTTGCGGCGATCCAGTCGGCGACCTTCGGACGTGGGAGCCCTGCTGCATGCGCGATGGCGGGGATGTGCAAAAGCAGATTGGTCGATCCGCCGATGGCGGCGTGTACGACGAGCGCGTTGCGAACCGCGCCCTCGGTGAGAATGTCGCGGCTGCGGAGTCCGCGTGCGTCCAAATCCACCACGGCCTGTGCGGAACGCTTTGCGATGTCGAGCCACACGGGTTGGCCGCTCGGTGCGAGCGCGGAGTGGGGGAGCGCCATGCCGAGCGCCTCGGCGATCACCTGCGAGGTGGCCGCGGTGCCGAGGAACTGGCAGCCGCCGCCGGGAGTCGCGCACGCGCGGCAGCCGAGGTCGGCGGCTTCCTGAAGCGAGAGCAGGCCGTGCGAAAAGCGCGCGCCGATGGTCTGGATTTTCCCCGCGTCCTCGCCGTGTGTCGGCGGGAGCGTTACGCCGCCCGGGACGATCACGCCCGGCAGATCCGGCGAGCCTGCGAGTGCCATCATCATGGCTGGAAGTCCCTTGTCGCACGTCGCCACACCGACGACGCCGCGCCGCAGCGGGAGCGAGCGGATGAGGCGGCGCATCACGATTGCCGCGTCGTTGCGATACGGCAGCGAGTCGAACATCCCGTGCGTGCCCTGCGTGCGGCCGTCGCACGGGTCGCTCACCGCGCCCGCGAATGGCACACAGCCGAGGCGACGCAGTTCGCGCGCGGCGGCTTCGACTTGCAGCGCGATTTCCCAATGGCCCGTGTGGTAGCCGAGCGCGATCGGGCGTCCGTCCGGCGAGCGGAGTCCGCCCTGCGTGCTGAGGATGAGAAACTGCGGGCCCGCCGCCGTCGCCGCCTCCCAGCCCATGCCGACATTTTGCGAGAGTCCGAAAAGGTCGCCGCTCGGAGCGGTGCCGAGCATTTCCGCGGTGAGCGGGAGTGCGCCCTGCGGCCCTGCGGCGGTCGTGCGGATTTGGAAAACCTCCGGTGCGTCCGGGAAGATGTCGGCGGCCATTGGCGCGTGTCAGACGAAGAGCGCCGCGCTCGCCGTGTATCCGTGGACGAAGTTTTTCCCGCCGACCGGCCCGATCTCGCCGTTGCAGAAAAAGCCGGCGCTCGGATGCGGCCCGAAGGTTTCCGCGATGACGCCAGCGTCGTGATTCGGCACGCCGAAGAGCCCGCGCCCGCGCCCGCCGCAGGAAAAGAGCAGCGACGCGAACGGCTTTACGCCGCTGTCGCGGAGGCTGCCCGCGAGGTGCGTGAGATCCTCGTCCGCCGCGGTCGCGTCGCGGAGTTGGTATTGCACGGTCTGGCCGACGCGAGGGAAGGCTCCGATGGCGACGGCACCGCTCTCCTGGTCGGCACCGAGGATGTTGCGGATGAGAAAGTCGCCGCGGTGGAATTCCTCGCGGTACTCCGTCATCGCGAGGCCGGCGAAGAGGTTGCCTTTTGCAGCCGCCTTTTCCTCGGAGGTGAGCGACTGGAACGCGTCGTCAAGGATTCGCCACGCGGGGCGGGAGCCGAGCGTCTGGATGATGTTCTCTTCCGCGCCAGTGACCGGCAGCGCCTCGCCGATCGGGCGGCAGCCCTGGCTGACGAGCGTCTTGATTTTCACGCCGCCGCGGAAGCCCAGCGCCACGCCGCCGCCATCGAGGAGTTCGCGGTCGCGAAAGACGAACATGTCCTCGGCCGAACCTCCTCCGCTCGCGAGACCGCCGAAGCACGGCGTGTCGGGAAAGGCCTTGCTCCACGCGGCCAGCCACGGCTCAGGCGAGACTGTGGCCGGGTCTGCCAGCAGCAGCCATGCGTCCGCATTCTCGGTGCCAGCGGCTTTCCGCCATGCGTCGCCATCGTCCCACGCGGGCGCTGCGGCCGAGGAGAACGAGAAGGGCAGGAGCTGCGTCTCGGGCAGATGCAGGACGAGCAGCGAAAAGCCGCTCACGGCTTCCGCTTCCTTTCCGGTGCCGACGAAGCCCGCGCCGCTGCAGCCCACGATGAGCGGGATGTGGCCGTGGACCTGGAGCACTTCGAGGAACTCGCCGAGCTGCGCCCGGTAGTCCGCCGAGCAAAAGACGAATGCGCAGCTCACTCGCCCGCCCGCCTCGTGCAACGCCGAGCTCGCCGCCTCCGCGACGACGGATTCGGAATAGGGGGCGAGCACGAGTTTCGATGCGGCGCTGTTTGGCATTTGTCAGAGCATAGCCGCTGCATTGCGGGCGTCCGCAACGGAAAAGATGACGGAACACCGTCCGCCTTCCGATGCGCCTCATCCGCGCGTTCATTCGCCTTGTCTTACGCGCGGGCAAAATCCCACCATCCGCCATGCAATGCCGTTCATTTCATTGGATCGTGTGCGTGTCGGCCGCGAGGCTGATTGGCCTCGTTGCGATTTTCGCACTCATGGCGCAGCCGCGGATCGCAGCCGCCGCACCTGCATACGAGATGAACGAGCGAATCGAGGTGAACATACTCGGTTCGTGGGACAAGGCGGTGATCATCGGAGTAGGCAAGGCGGGCGGCGAGCATGAGGGCGAGTTCAAGGTCCACTACGACGGCTACCCCGCGAGCTACGACCGGTGGCTGCGTCCGGTCTATTTTCGCAAGGTTGCGGGTGGCGCGCCTGCCGCACCATCGGCGCCCGGCGGCACGGGCAATCGAGCGCCTTCGGTGGCTCCGGCTGCGCCGGGAGGTTCCACGAGTGCGCCGGCGGGTGTTGCCGCAGGTGCCGGACCGCGCTTGGGGAAGTACAACATCAATTCGTACGGGGCGATCGGACGACCGCCGCTTTATCTCGGCCATATCGAACTGCAGGCGGGAGGCAAGTATCGCATCTCGCGCCGCAGCAGTGGTGAATACTATGGCGAAGGAACCTACACCTTCGACGCCACGAGGGGTGCCGTGGAGTGGCTCAGCGGCCCGTGCAAAGACGCCGGATGGAGCGGGACTTTCACCATTGAACGGGATGGAAGGACGCACAAAATCCGTCTCAAAAGCACGACCATCGCGACCAACAGCACCGATTGATCCGATGTTCGGAGCGCAGGCCAGCCGGCGTCGGCGGAAAAGATGACTTGCCGCCGTGTGGCCCCCGCGTTCTGATCAACGTCCACACCCGTGGACGAATGCTCGAAACGATGAAACACGCCCTTTTGCCTGCCCTTTTGCTCTCCGTGCTGCCGCTGAACGCCGCTCCACCGCCAAAGATCGACGTCAGCAAGCTGCCGCAGCAGACGCGGATCATCGGCGATGTGATCGTGCCGGTGCCGAGCGAAATTTTCGGCGTGCTCGACAAGCTGGGCAAGCCGCGCTGGGCCGAGGTGCTGCGCCCGATGAAGGGCGTGGCGAAGCCATTCGGCGAGCAGGCGCAAGTGGCGCTGAACCTTGGAATTGTGATCGCCGAGGGCTTTGTGGCCGTGGAAGCGGAGGACGCCGATCAGGTGCAAAAGATCGGCAATAGCGTGCTAAGCCTCAGCGACGCGCTGGGCGTGCGCAAAGCCGTGACCAAACGCGCGAACGCAATCGTCCAGGCCGGCAACAACAAAGATTGGAAACAGGTGCGCAAGGAACTGGACCGCGCCCTCAGCGAAGTGAAGGAGGCAATGGCCGAACTCGGCAGCGAGCAACTCTCGCAGCTCGTGAGCCTTGGAGGCTGGCTTCGCGGCACGGAGGCGCTTTGCGAAGTCGTCTCCAAGGACTACTCGCGCGACGGAGCGGATTTGCTCCATCAGCCGGTGTTGCTCGAATATTTCGCGGGTCAGCTCGACGGCCTCAAGAGTCGCTACAAGAAGGCCGCCGTCATCGGCAAAATCGAGACCGGGCTGCAGGAAATCCGCCCGCTCCTCGGCCTGCGCGACGGGTCGGAGATCTCGGCGAAGTCCGTCCGCGAAGTAGGCTCCATCGCGGCGGGGCTGGTCAAAGCAATCAATAGTCGCTAAACTCACCGCACACCTGTGACCCGGCTTTTTAAAATCATCCTTTTCCTCGCCTGCGCCGCGCTCCCTGCGCTGGCGACGGTGGACGACGCCCTCTCCTACACGCTCGAGGCCGCCCAGCCGTACGTGAAGGAAGGCTTCACCGTGCGCGAAGACTACTGGGGCGGCGACATGGCCGTGTCGCAGCCGAAGGCGATCACGCAGCAGCTTTTCAAAGGCAACGAATACTGGTTCTGGATGGGCACGGACGTGAAGGGGGCGCGTGTCTCGGTGCATGTTTACGACAGCGATGGGAATCTGTGCGAGGTGGAGTCTTGGCAGAAGGGACAGCTCGCCGCCGCGCGCGTCGTGCCAAAGCGTTCGGGAACATATTACGTGATCGTCGAAGTCGAGAAAACTTCGCGCGAACGGACGCACTGGGGCATGGCCTACGGATTCCGCTAGGCGGCGTGCGGGATGAACGAAGTCCAGACGTTTGAATTTGAGAGCGCGCGGGTGCTGGGGCAGTTGTTCCTCAATGATCTGACGAATCTGCGCGCCGTGGAGCGGGAACTCGATGTGAAGCTCACCACGCGCGAGGGCTGGCTGCGCGTCGAGGGCGAGAGCGCCGGCGTCGCCGCGGCGGGACGAATGTTCCGCCAGCTCGACGATGCGCGGCGCGGCGGGCTGAACATCCGCCGCTACGAATTCAACTACGCCCTCCGCGGCGCGAGTGACCCGGAGGCCGTCGGACTCGACAGCCTCGTCGTCACGCGCATCCAGTGCTCGCCGAAGCGCCCGCCCATCATCCCGAAAAACCCGACGCAGCGCGCGTACATCCAGGACATCCAGCAGCACGACCTCACCTTCGGCGTCGGCCCAGCCGGCACGGGCAAGACCTACCTCGCGATGGCGATGGCCGTCTCAGCGCTCAAGAAGGAGGAGGTGCACCGCATCATCCTCACGCGCCCCGCCGTCGAGGCCGGCGAGGCCCTCGGCTTTCTGCCCGGCGACTTGCAGGAGAAGATCATGCCCTACCTGCGCCCGCTCTACGACGCGCTGCACGACATGCTCGAGCCGGAGGAATTGCAGCGCTACTTCGAGCGCGGCGTCATCGAGGTTGCGCCGCTCGCCTACATGCGCGGACGCACGCTGAACCACGCTTTCGTCGTGCTCGACGAGGCGCAGAACACGACGAGCGAGCAGATGTTCATGTTCCTCACGCGCCTCGGGACGGAGAGCAAGGCGGTCATCACCGGCGACCCGACGCAGATCGATCTGCCAAAGAACAAGGCCAGCGGCATGGTCGAGGCGCTCGCCGCGCTGCACGGCATCGAGGGAATCGCATTCGCGAATTTCTCCGACCGCGACGTCATCCGGCACGAGCTTGTGCAGCAGATCGTGACCGCCTACCGCCGGCATCGCGGGATAAAGCCGAAGGAATAGCGCGAGGCGCGATTCCGGGTTGGACGTCCGCCTTTCAAAAAGCGACGCTGCCCGCCGATGTCGCAGAAGCTGATAGCCGCCGTCGCCCGTTCCGCGCGCCTCCGTGTGCTGAATGTCCTCAAGCGCACGCAAGGACTCAGTGTGCAGGAGCTCGCCGACCACCTCGGCATGTCGTACATGGGCATCAAGGACCTCTGCATGGACCTGCAGGCGCGCGGACTGCTCGACGGGCGCCGCGAGCCGCGCCCCGAGGGCAACACGGGGCGCCCGCGCATCCTCTACCGTCTCACCGAGCGCGCGAACGATCTCTTTCCCGCCGCGAGCAATCCTCTCACGCTCGAACTGCTCGACGCAGCGAAGAAGCTCTTCGGGCCCGCAGCGGCGGAAAAATTGCTCATGCTCGTGTGGCAGCAAAAGGCGGCCGCCCTTGAGGAGAAAGTGCAGGGTCCGGACCCGGAGACACGCGCAGCGGCTCTCGCGAATTCCCGTGACGCTGCGGGCCACATGGCCGTGGTGGAAAAGGGGGGCGATGGTCGCATTTCCATCATCGAGCATCACTGCCCGTTTCTCGATGTGCTGCGCGCCTATCCGGTCGTCGCGCGGTTGGAGATGGAAATGTTCCGCCGGTTGCTCGGCACCGCCGTCGAGCGGCACGAGGAAAATGCCGCGGGGCTTTACCGTGCCGAGTTCGTGGTGGTGGCGGGCTCGCGTGCGACGTGATCCGCAGTCATCCGCCGGCTGCGAGGCGGAGGAGTTCGATGTGATCGCCGGTGTTGAGCGGGCATCCGTTCCATTCGGCGGGACGCAGCGCGGTGCCGTTGTGCTCGACGAGCACGGTGCCTTTCGCAAAGCCCAGTTCGGCGATCAGCGCCGCGACATTTTCGGCTGCGGTCTCGCGCGCCTGGCCGTTGACGGTGATCCTTTTCAATGCGCGGCGATGGCCTGGTCCCAGTCCTTCCACACGGCTTCGAATCCCCGCCTCCGCAGCAGATCCGCGATTTCCGACGCCGAGCGCGTGTCGGAGATCTCAAACTGGCTGGTCGCGGACTGATCGTGATCGCAACCGTCGGGAGAGGGGAGAGCCGGAACGATTTCCTGGCGGCGGCCGCGGATGGTGAGGTGGAGGTCGTCCTTTCCCTCGCCCGTGTAGCCACCCGGCTCGGTGTGGCTGCCGGCGCTCATCATCGTGATGCCGAGCGGCAACAGCGCGTCGCGCAGCGCCGCAGGCTCCCGGGTGCTGAGGACGATGCCTACATGCGGAAAGCAGATGCGCAGCGCCGTGACGAGCTGGACGAACTCGCGGTCCGGCAGCGAATGCCGTGGCGTGAACTCGCCCGCGCAAGGTCGCAGGCGCGGAAGACTCACGGTGAACTGCGCCTTCCAGCAGCGGCGCAGCAAATGGTCGAGATGCGCGGCGAGCGCGAGCGCTTCGCCTTTCCAATCGCACAAGCCGAAGAGCGCACCGATGCCGATGCGGCGGAAGCCGGCGTCATACGCGCGCTCGGGGCACGCGAGCCGCCAGTCGAAGTCGCGCTTCGGCCCCGCGGTGTGCAGTTCGGCGTAAGTCGCGCGATCGTACGTCTCCTGGTACACGATGAGCCCCTCGGCGCCCGCGCGCACGAGCGGGATGTAGTCCGCCGTCTCCATCGGCGCGACTTCGAGGGCGAGCGTCGGAATCTCCGGCGCGAGGGCGCGGATGCACGCCTCCAGGTAGCCGTTCGACACGAATTTCGGATGCTCGCCCGCGACGAGCAGGATGTTGCGGAAACCTTCCGCGGCGAGATGGCGCGCCTCGGCGAGCACGCTTTTGATTTCCAGCGTCACGCGGAGGATCGCGTTGTCGCGGGAAAATCCGCAGTAGGTGCACGAGTTGATGCACTCGTTGGAAAGGTAGAGCGGCGCAAAAAGGCGGATGACCTTGCCAAAATTGCGCCGTGTGAGCAGCGCCGATTCGCGCGCCATCGCCTCGAGTTCCGCGTCGCTTTTCGGTTCCAGCAGGGACGCGAACTTCCGAAGCACGGTGGATGGCCGGTCAGTGTTCAGGATTTCCTCGGTGCTGTGCATTCACGGTTCATTTACGTGCGAAATTGCGGAGTGGCAACTTCCACGGTGCTTGCCAACCGGCCGGCGGATCGGTTCCGTTCCGCGCGCATGCTCGCGCACACAATCTACCAGTGGCTGATCGTGGGCTGTCTGCTGCTCATTCTCGCAAACGTGCTCGCAAACCTCCGCTCGTTTGACGGCCTGCGCCCGGCTGAGCCGCCGGAAAGCCCGCCGCTGGTGTCCATCCTCGTCCCGGCGCGAAACGAGCAGCGCAGCATCGAGGCCTGCGTCGGTTCGCTGTTGCGGCAGGATTACCCGAACTGCGAAGTCCTCGTGCTGGACGATCATTCCGAGGACGACACGGGGGCGATCGTGGAGCGGCTGATTGAGGCAGCACGGCCTGCGGGCATTCGTTCGCAGTTGCTCCGCGGCCATCCGCTGCCGGAGGGATGGACGGGAAAAAACTGGGCCTGCCATCAACTTTCACAGACGGCGCGGGGCGAGTTCCTCTTTTTCACTGATGCGGATACGGAGCATGCGCCGGGGACGGTGACCGCCGCCGTGGCGTATGCGCAGCGGAACCGAGCGGGTCTCGTCTCCGCCTGGCCGAGGCTCGTGACGGTCACACCGGGCGAGAAACTGATCGTGCCGGTCATCCTCCTCGTGGGGTTTTCATTTTGCCCGCTCTGGTTGCAGCGCTGGATTCAGGAAAAGCCCGAACGCGTACGGGGGCGTGACCCGCGCGGCATGGGCGTCGCAAACGGACAGTTCATGTTTTTTGCCCGGCGGACCTACGAACGCATCGGCGGCCACGACGGCGTCCGCGCACATGTCGTGGAAGACGTGACGCTGGGCCGGCAGGTCGCGGAGCATGTTCCCGAGGGAGAGCGACTCTTTAACTGCGACGCACTCCAGTTTTCCACGGTGCGGATGTATCGCTCGTTCGCGGAAACTTGGGAGGGCTTCACGAAGAACATCCGCGCGGCGTTCGACGATCGCGGAATCACGTTCTGGCTGTTCGGCGGTCTTCAGGCGGCGTGTTTTTTCTGGCCGTTCGTCGCGGTGTTCCTTGTGCCGCCGCCTTTGCGATGGGTCGCGGGTTTGCAGATCGCGATCATTTTTCTTATCCGCTTGCTCCTCGCCGCCCGCTTTCGCACGAGCCGGATCGGAGCACTGCTGCATCCGCTCGGTTTCCTGTTGTTGATGTTGATCGGCCTCAATAGCTGGCGCCTCTCGACGGGACGCGGCGTCTCGTGGAAAGGCCGGACTTACAAGCCCGAGATTTGACCCAACACGAGGGGTTCCTTGCAATTCCCGGCGATTCCCTCCATGATTTCCGCGCAATGCAGCTGACCTTGCTGAAATCAAAACTTCACCGCGCAACCGTTACCGGGGCGAGTGTGGATTACCAAGGAAGCATGACGATCTCCGAGGACATCGCGGAGTGCGTCGGTCTCCTCCGCTATGAGCGCATCCTCGTGAGCAACATGGCGAATGGGGCGCGCTTCGAGACCTATGTGATCTATGGTCCCCGCGGCTCGGGCGTCATCGAGTTGAACGGTGCGACTGCGCATCTCGGTGCGATCGGCGACAGGCTGACGATCATGAATTTCGCGCAGATGACCGCCGAGGAAGCCGCGCATCACCGGCCGCGCGTGGCGATTCTCGATGAGCTGAACAATATCATCCGCTCGGAGGCCGGCGTGCTCTCCCGTTTTGAAGAAATGTTCGCGTAGCGAACGCCTGCGCGCCTCAAACGCCCATCTCCACAATGAAAGATTTCCTCCTCCACCCCGCGACACTCGGCGCCGGTTGCGTCCTGCTCGCGGTCCTCCTCCTCCTCGCGCTTTACCATCTTCTCCGCGTGAAAGGCGAATACACGCGCTACCGCCGCATGTTGAGCGACAAGATGGAGATCGATGCGGCAGCCGTCTCGAAGCAAAAGGGCGAACTCGATTCGTTGCGGAAGGAGAACGAGAACCTGCGGATCAAGGTGCAGAATCTGAGCGCCCAGCCGGAGCAGAAGCTTGCGCGCGAGCTCGAGATCTTTGCGCGGGCCGAGAAGAAAATGACGGTCGCGGCGCCGGGTTTTGCCTCGCCGTGGGAGCAGGCGAAGCAGGCCGCGTGGCAGGAACTCTGCGAGGAGGAGGCCGGCAAGGCCGCTTCCCGCACCTTGTTCCAGCGATTTTTCGGCGGCGCGGCATCCGATCAGGTTCGTTCGCTCCCGTCGGCGCCTGACTCGGCGAAGCAGCCTGCCGAGAGCGGCAGCTAGGGCTGCGGACGCAGCGGACGCCCCTCGTCGGCGTCGATGTAGTCGAACATCGTCTGGATGTCGTCGCGGCTCGACAAACCGCTCTCAGCCTTGCGCTGCTTGAGACGCTCACTGAGGAGATCATTCCACCCCCGTTTCCGCATGAACTCGCTCCATACCAATGCGTCGTCATCCGTGAACGGGCGTCCGCGCGAGCGGCACCACGCAAGCGTTTCCTCGTCGGACGCGCCGCCTTTGACGTGCCCGACGATATCCGAATACGGGACGCCGAGAAACTGCGCGCATGTCTTGTCGAAGCCCTCGCCCAGATTCGCGTGGAGTTCGGTTGCCAGTTCCTCGCGCTGGTGCAGGCGGATCTTGTCGAGCATGCGACCGAAATAGACCAGACCGCTGACCTTGTCGTGTGGGCTGCGGGGACCTGGAGCGCTCATGCGCGCGAGTATGGCGTCCGGGCGCGACCGGGCAAGCTTGCCGCTTGGCTGGCTTGCGATCCCCGGGATGAGCGAAGAGGATGCCTCCGACCCACATGTCGCACAGCCCAAAGACCCCGATGAAGCGTGCCGCCAATCATGAACCGGCGAAGGTCCGGTTTTGGGGTGTGCGCGGCAGCATCCCGGTGCCGGGACCGCAGACGGTGCGGTACGGCGGCAACACTTCGTGCGTGGAGGTGCGCGCTGACGGGCAGATCATCATCTTCGACGCGGGGAGTGGCCTGCGCCCGCTTGGCATTTCGCTTGCCGCGGAATTTCGCGGCCTGCCGCTCGATTTGACGATCCTCATCACCCATACGCACTGGGATCACATCCAAGGGTTCCCGTTTTTTGCACCCGCGTACGAGGAATGGAACCGGATTCATGTCCGCGGCTTTTCGGATGTCCGGCGCGGACTCCAAGAGATCTTCGCCGGCCAGATGGAGGCTCCGTATTTCCCCGTCGCCCTCGCCCAGATGCCGGTTGGTGTCGTGTTTGAGGAGTTGGGTCTGGAGGGGCTTCAGATCGGAAATGTCCGGGTGAGCGCGTGCCGGACCAAGCACCCTGGGATTTGCCATGGCTACCGTTTGGACACGAGCGCGGGCAGCATCTGCTTCATCCCTGATCACGAGGTGGACGGCGCGAACGCCGGACCGGAAGCGGTGGCGGTTGCGCAGTTGATCCACGAGGCGGATCTCGTGATCCTCGATTCGCAGTACACCACGGAGGAATACCGCGGCCGCGAAGGGTGGGGGCACAGCTGCATGGAGGACTCCGTCCGGCTCGCACGGGATGCGCGGGTAAAGCGGCTCCACCTGTTTCACCACGATCCTTCGCACGACGATGAATTCCTCGATCGGATGCTGCAAAAGGCGAAACGGATCGCAATGGGGAGCGGGATGCGCGTCGAATCTGCACGCGAAGGCGAGCAGGTCACCCTCGCGGTGAAGGCGAAGGCCTAGCTGTAGAGCCTCCACATCTAGGTCCAGGACGCGCGGTATCCCGGGTTGAAGAAGCTGCAAATCACGATTGCGCCTCTTGGTGACTCTCCCCAATACAAAGCCAATCAAAAAGCAATGCCCTGAAGCCAACTGACCAAGGGATCACCCACCAGGCGCAGCTGCTGAACTCGATCAAGTTCGACCAAGTTCGAGGCTACAGCCGTCCGCGGCAGACCCTGTGGTGGAAGATATCCTGAATGACAATTTTTCCCACCCCGCCGACAAAGTGCCGCGCATGAATTCCAGCCACGCGAATGCTGATCGGACTTTCGGCATTGAATCGTGATCACTGCAGAAAGCTGCCGTGCTCCTTCGCCTTGGGAGTCGCGCTTTTCCCGAAGTGCCGGAGGGCGATCGGTACGAGCCGCATCCGCTAATCGATAATGGCGTACGCAGGACGCCCGCTTCTCGTTGGTGAGGTAGCTGGGATGTGCATTCTTTTGGTCAGATTTGTGGGCCGTGCAGAGCCTAATGTCGGGATGTACTTACCAAGCACAGGTCCTTCTTTCAACCCAACTCCATGAGGCTTGGTGTACTCCAATGCGTGATGTTGGCCCGAAGTCTGCCCGCTGTCGGGAGACAGGCCTACTCGGAGACGGCCTTCAAGCTGGCGAGGATCTTGTCCATTTCCTTGGAATGCTTGTCCGCTCCTTCGTCTGAGAACCAGAATGTCATGATGAGTACCTTTTTCTTAATCGGGACGAAAATGATGGCGACGGTGCAGGCGCCGTCTTCGTCAGTGCCTTTGAACGTCAGACTGCTGGTTTCGAACTCATTGATTTTGCCTTTGCCTTCCTTCTTGGACGACTCATCGATTTTCACCTTGTGTTCGGCGAGCATCTCGAAAGTGGTGTCGATGTCTGCCTTGAGTCCCTTTTCGCTGCCGGCTGCGACGACTGACATGTAGATCGCGCCGTCGGCGCTCTCTGCCTCGACGCCATGCTCGACGGCTTCCGGCTTCCAACTCCCTGGGATGGTGATGGAGGCGATGGCAAACTCGTCGTTCGGCAGCTTGATTTCCTTGGCAAAAGCCGGGACGGAGTAAAACAGGCAGGCGGCGAGAAGGAATGCGGCTTGGATGGTTGCTTTGAACGAGGTGTGGATTTTCATAGGTGTTAGGTCTGTTACTGAGCCCATGGCGATATGGGCATTAGTTTTGCGCCAATCGAAGGTCCTGCGTCACCCGGCGCTTGCGGTGAATGGAGGGGTGCGCGCAATGCCGAGAGGCCAAGTGTTTCCCTCAAGTCCCAGCACATTGCCAAGCGGCCTCAGATATTGCCAAGGCAATAAGGTGGAAATCTGCGCAGGAAGTGAGCGGGTTGTGCTACACGGCCAGTTTGATCCCGCATTCATCAGCGGAAGGGCGGGATGGGAACAGCCCCAGGCAGTATTCAGGCGCTCATGACGCTTGCGCGAGGATTACCTCCGCGGCCTCGGAGAGACTCCGGACGGTGAAATCCGGACGAGCCTTCAGCTTTTCGTCGTAGCCGTGGTCCACGAAGATGGCCCGGCATCCGGCCGCGGCGCCGCAATCAATGTCCCGCCAGCGGTCGCCGACCATCCAGCTCTGGCGCAGGTCGATGCCGAGTTCGCGTGCGGCGCTCAGCAGCATGCCCGGGGCTGGTTTGCGGAACTCGCTCGGCACGCCATGGCCGGGATCGTAGCAGACTTCAACGCGATCCAACGGCAGCGCTGCGCACATCTTCGCGTGGATGGCCTCGACCGTCTTCGCGCGCGAGCGTGCCGCGTCCGACGTCCGGCTGGTTCGTCGCGACGACGAGGAGAAAGCCCGCAGTTTTCAGCCTTACGCAGGCATCGGCGACGCCCGGCAGCAGTTCAAATTCCTCCACGCGTACTGGTGGATACGGTTTGCCGTCGCGGACGACGGGGCGGTTGATCACGCCATCGCGGTCTAGGAACACCGCGCGTTTCATCGCCGTGCAAAGGTCAAGTCTGAGCCGGGCGTAGCGGGACAGCCGCGGGCTGCGGAGGGGGAAATCTGAAATCCTGCATTCACTTCGTGCTCTCCCATTTCGTCTCCTTCATTTTCAGCGCCGGGTGCGAGACGAACAGATGCCACACCACCGCCTGAAAGGCCTCGGAGTGCGGGGTGATGGTCGCGGGATTTACGGTTGGCACGATGCAGCACGCATCCGCGACCTGCGCGGTGTAGCCGCCGTCTTTGCCGACAATGCCGAGCACGGTCGCGCCGCGTTCCTTCGCGAGCTTCACAGCCTCGACGAGATTCGGGCTCACGTTTTTCTCGAGGTTGCCGCCGCCGACGCTTAGCACGAGCAGCGCGTCCTCTTTCCGCAGGCGGCTTCCGCGCAGCCATTCGGCAAAGACGGTGCTCCAGCCCTCGTCGTTCGTGCGCGCGGTGAGTTCGGAGACATTGTCCGTCGGCGCGTAGGCCTCGAAGCCGCAGATTTTCCGAAAATCATTCACCGCATGCGACGCATTCCCCGCGCTGCCGCCGACGCCGAGGATGAACAGCCGCCCGCCGCGCTCACGGGTCGCAGCGAGGAGCGCGACCATCTTTTCGAGGGTCTCCAGATTCAGTTGTCCGAGGATGCTGATGGCCTCGCCGATGTGTTGTTTGGAGTAGCTCATGATTTTTTGCCAGAAGTTGGTTGAGTTCCTCGAGCCCGGCATGCGAGCCGACTTCGTAGAAGCGTTCGCGCACTTCGTATCCGGCCATGCGGCCCTGCGCGACCAAATCCCTCTGGACGTCCGAGAGGTCGAATCGCTCGCCAGCGGCGCGATGCGCGAAGACCTTTGCAGTGAAAATCGAGAGGCCGTAGTCGATGTGCAGCATCGCGGGTGTGCGGTCGCGCTTGTCGTAGCGCAGGAGTTTGCCGTCGGAAAACTCCACGTTGCTCGTGTCCCACGCGCCTTCATTGCGGAAGACGGTCATGAGCGCGTCCTTCCCGCTCGCGCGCCAGGCCGCTTCCGCCGCGGCGTAGTCCACCGGCAGATACGAGTCCCCGTAGAGGACAAAGAAGGATTCGCCGAGCAGCGGCAGCGCCTGCTGAAGCGCGCCGCCCGTTCCGAGCAGCACCGGGCCGTCGAATGAATAGCGAAGCTCGATTCCAAATCGCGTGCCATCGCCGAAGTCCCTCTCGATCATCTCGCCAAGATGGCCGACGCAGAGCACCGCCTTGCGGATTCCATGCGAGCGCAAAAGCCGGAGCTGGTGCGATAGGAAAGGCTCGCCCGCGACGTCCACCAGTGACTTCGGGATTTTCTCGGTGATCGGACGCAGTCGCGTCGCGAGCCCGCCGGCAAGGATGGCAACCGGGAGATCAATCATCGCGAGGCGAACACGGAGTTGGAAGTGCTGGACTTGGGATGCACGCGCTGTCGTGTTGCAGGCTGTGCGGCGCGATGCAATCGCGGGGATTGGCCGGCCTGCGGCGGAGCGCGGAATCGCAGAGGGTGTCTGCCGTGGCTGATTCAGCATTTGTGCGCCGCTCGGAGTTCACCCATGAGGCGGACAGGGAGGATGCGTGTCCTTCATTCGCTCGCCGCTGCCCCGCTGTCGCGTCCAGAGACCTTGAAAACACCGACTTGCAACGGCGCGAAATTTCACCCTCAAAGCACACACGCATGAAAAACCTCCCGCCGCTTTGCTTTTGTGGTTCACCGTTTCACTCACGGCCTTCGCCGCCGATGCGCAGGTCGGCCCGTGGAATCTCGCCGAGTTGAAGAAAGCCCCGGCGATGCGCTGGGTGAATCAATCCGGCCCGGTGCATTCCCTTTTCTACACCGGCGAAAACTACAAGGGCCACCCGACGGAGGTCTTCGCGTTCTACGCCTCGCCCGCGACGCTCGGGAAGGCGGATGCCGGGAAGAAGTTCCCCGGTGTCGTGCTCATCCACGGGGGCGGCGGCACGGCGTTCGCCGAGTGGGCGTGGCTGTGGGCGCAGCGCGGCTACGCGGCGATCGCGATGGACCTCGGCGGCGCGCAGCCGATCGCGCCTGTCTATGACCCGAAGACGGGCATCCCCGTGCTGAATCAGACCGCGAAAAAGGAAACGCGGACGAGGCTCGCGAACGGCGGACCGGATCAGGGGCATCCCGGAAAAATTCGACAGCATCGGCGGCGAGACGAGCGAGCAGTGGCCCTTCCACGCCGCTGCCGCAGTCATCCGCGCGCACTCGCTGCTCCGCAGTTTTCCCGAGGTGGATGCGGAGCGCACGGCGGTCACGGGCATCAGTTGGGGCGGCTACACGACGTGCCTCGTCGCGTCGCTCGACGATCGCTTCAAGGCCGCGGTCCCCGTCTATGGCTGCGGCTTTCTCCACGAAGGCGAGTCCGTGCAAAAGCCATCCATCGACAAGCTGGGCGACCTCCGCCAGCGCTGGGTGGAAAAGTATGACCCGTCGAGCCTGCTGCCGCGCTGCCGCGTGCCGATCCTTTTTGTGAATGGCACCAACGACGTCCACTACGTGCT
Organism: uncultured Verrucomicrobiae bacterium; assembly: GCA_963769025.1. Lineage (GTDB taxonomy): Bacteria > Verrucomicrobiota > Verrucomicrobiia > Chthoniobacterales > Chthoniobacteraceae > SXWH01. Next base: position 1,030,552 of record CAVYKI010000009.1, on the reverse strand, counting down.
CGACAGCTACCAGAAGTCCTTCGAACGCGTGCCGGGCGTGAAGCAGATGCGCATCGAGGTGAACATGCGCCACAGCCATCCCGCCGGATGGGAGCCGAAGGAAATCGGGATGTTCATCGATTCATACTGCAACGGTAGCCGCCCGCTGCCGATTCCCGGCAAGCCGGTCGTCGAGGGCGAAAATGTCCGCGTCACCTGCACCGGCGGCGACACGCTGAAGTCCGCGGCGCTCCACTATACGACCGACGAGGGCCTCCGCTCAAAGCGCACGTGGAAGAGCACGCCCGCGACCATCGCGAATGGGACGATCACCGCACCGCGCCCGCCTGCCGATGCGAACACGTGGTTCATTTCGGTGACCGACGACCGCGACGCGATGGTCACGACCGACGTTCAGTTCGCAAAGCCGTAGCGGCTTTTCCCGCGTCAGGCCGCTTCGAGTCCCGGCAGGCTTGCCTTCGTGCTCGAGCCGAACGAGTCGGTCTCGACGTTCATCCGCTGGAGCATCTGGACGAAGAGATTGCACAGCGGCGTGTTGTTCTTCGTGTCGAGCGCGAGGTGCTGGCCGTGCCGGAAACCTCCGCCGGCGAGCAGCAGCGGGAGGTTTTTCGTGTCGTGCGAATTCGCGTTCCCAAGGTTGCTGCCGAAGAGCACCATCGTGTTGTCGAGCAGCGAGCCGTTGCCTTCCTTCTTCGCCTTCAGCGCGGTGAACAGTTCGCCGAGCGCGCGCACTTCCGCGGTCTCGATGAGCGCGAGCTGCTTGAGCTTCTCCGGGTCCTGCCCGTGGTGCGAAAGTTCGTGGTGCGCGATGCTCACGCCGTCCACGACCGGCACGTCGCCGCGGCCCTGCACGAGGACCGTGATGGCGCGCGTGGAATCCGTCTGTAGCGCCAGCGGGATGAGTTCGAAAAGCAGCCGCATCCGTCCGATGAGATCCTTCTCCTCGGTGATGTCCGTCGGCGGCTGTGCGTCCACCTTTGGCTTCGGCTTTCGCGCCCATTCCTCCGAAAGGACGAGCCGCTGTTCCATCTCGCGGATCGACGTGAAGTATTCGTCGAGCTTCTCGCGATCCGCCGAACCGACGCGGGAGCCAAAGCGCTTCGCCTGCGCATGCACGGTGTCCATGATGCTCCGGCCTTCCCGCAGCTTCTGCATCTGCGCGGCGACGGCGTCCTTGGTGCCTTCGAGGAAGAGTTTTGCGAAGACCTGAGAGGGCTTCGAGTCCGCGGGCAGCATCACGCCGCTCCGCGTGAAGCTCTGGCTGGTGTTGTTCGTGCCGAGCACGAGCGATGGGAAGCGCGTCTGGATGCCGATTTTCTCCGCGACGACCTGGTCGAGTGAGATCGTGTTGCGGAAGCCGCCGAGCCCCGGATGCTTCGCGGAAGTGAGCCACGTCATTTCCGAAGTGTGCCCGTCCGCGCCTGCCTGGTCGGGATGCGAGACGCCGGAGAAAACAGTGAAGTCGCCGCGGTGCTCCTTGAGCTGCTCAAGGTACGGCGTGAGCGTGTAGTCGCGCCCGGCCTCCTTCGGAAAAAGGCTCGGCGTGTAGATGCCGAGCGAGGTGCAGATGGCGACCATCCGCCTCGGTGCCGCGGCGCTGGCGGCAAATGCGCGCGGCCACATCGCATCGAGATAGGGGAGCGCGAGCGCGACGCCGGCGCCCCGGAGAAATGCGCGGCGGGAGATGGGTTGGTGAGCGATATTCATATCGAGGATTGGCTATTTGTTCAGAAAGAGCGGGCTTTGGACAATCTCATGCACGAGCGTGCGCAGGCCGCTGCCCTTCGCCTTCACGCTCGCCGTGATGCGCGTGACTTCGGTGCGGTCGGCGAAGCGGATGCCAGCGCCGGTCGAGTAGGTGAGCAGTTGCTCGGTCACGTTCTTCAGCACCTGGTCGCGCTCGTCGAGCAGCAGCTTTTTGAATTCGCCGATGTCCTGGAATTTCCGCCCGTCGGGGAGTTCGCCCGTGGAGTCCACGGGCAGCCCGAGCTTGTATTCCCATACGTTTCGTCCGTGGATTTTCCGGTTCGGGTTGTCGCCCTTTTCCTGCGAGCGGTAGCGATCGCGCCAGCCGCCGATGACATCGAAACTCTCCAGCGCAAATCCCGGCGGGTCCATCGTGCGATGGCAGGAGGCGCACGACTCCACGCTGCGATGTTTCGCGAGCTGCTCGCGGATCGTCGTCGCGCCTCGCGTGTCGGGCTCGATGGTACCGGTCTCCGGTGGTGGCGGCAGCGGCGGCTTGCCGAGGAGGCGCTTCATCACCCAGGCGCCGCGGATTACCGGCGATGTCACTGTCCCGTTTGCGCTCACTTTCAAGATGCCCGCCTGCGTGAGCAGCCCGCCGCGAGGCAAATTTGCCGGGAGCTTCACGCGCTGGAAATCCTCGCCCTTGATTCCCTCGATTCCGTAGTGCTCGGCGATGGTGCGGTTCACCATCAGCCAGTCGGAGTGGATGAAATTCACCGTGCTCTCGTCGCGCTTCAGCATCTCGGTGAAGAACGACTCCGTCTCGCCGATCATCGAGGCCTGCAGCACCTCGTCGAATTCCGGGTAGAGCCGCTTGTCCGGCGTGGTCGCCTCGATGTTCCGCAGGTCGAGCCATTGGCCCGTGAAATTCTCGGTGAATGCCCGCGCCTTCGGGCTCGCGAGCATCCGCTCCACCTGAGCGCGCAACGTCGCGGACTGGCCGAGCTTTTTCGCGGCGGCGAGGCCGAGCAGTTCGTCGTCGGGCATCGTGCTCCAGAGGAAATATGAAAGCCGCGACGCGAGCGCGAAGTCATCGAGCCGGCCGGGGCGCTCTTCGAGCAGGAGGAATTGCGGCGCCGTGAGCACCGCGCGGAAACCGACCTCGATCGCGTCCTCGAACGACTTTCCCGCGTCCAGCGCGTCCGTCACGAGCTTCGCGAACGGCTCCGCCTCGCCGCTCTCCAGCGGACGCCGGAATGCGCGCTGCGCAAAGCGTTCGATCATCTTTTGCGCCGCCTCCTTCGGCTGCTCGGGCTTCAGCGCGTAGGGCACCTTGCGGTTCTTGCGCCAGACCTGCTTGTTCTGCGCCACCTCCACGAGCGGCACATCGCCAAAGAGCCGCTTCGTCCCCGGCGGCGGCCAGCTTTCCACGAGCGGACCTTCGACCTCCGCCCACTGGAGCGCGAGGCCCGAGCCCTTGAAATTCGGCGCGCCGATGTTGTTCACGTTCTTCCCGTCCGCGTCGTAGCCCGTCCCGGTCGGCTCGACGCGGATGAACTCGCCGGCGTTCAGCGCGACATTCAGCTCCACCACGCGCGGCTTGTCCGGCGGGATGTCGAAGTAGCCGAGGAAGCGCCGCGTCCGGTAGTTGTCCGTGTACACGCGCATCATCACATTCCGCCCGCCCGTCTGATAGCCGTAGGCCGAAAATCGCAGCTTGTACCGCCCCGACTGCCGCACGGAAAACTGCTTCAGCTCCGCATGCGGGTAACCGGCGTTGAACCACACGGCGGCATCCGGCAATTCCTTCAGCACCTGCCGCCGGACGTTCTTCGGATTCTTCGGGTCGGGCGTGCCGTCCGCGATCTCGAACTGCTTCTTCACGCCCGCCTCGTCCTTGTACTGGTAGCGCTTCACCGTCGCATCGGGCGGCGGCTGAAAAGCCAGCGCATCGACAATCGCCGCATCGACGGCCTCCAGATATTTCTCGATGTGCAATTGCGAAATCCGCAGCCCCTCCGCCACCGTGTCGAAGCCATGCGACGGCGTGTCGTTGGGCAAAATGTGCCGCATCGCCGTCTCCACGCCCAGCAGCTCCTGCACGCTGCGCTCAAATTCCACGCGGTTCAGCCGGCGGAATGGCACGCGCCCATCCGCGGCCTGCGTCGCCGTCTCCGCCTTCACGATCGCACCGCCGATGGTCTCCAGCACCGCCCGCTTTTCCTTCGCGTCCGGGCGCGCTTTCTTCGGCGGAGGCATCTCACCCGAAAGCACGCGGTCGAAAACCTTCACCCACTCCGCGCGCTCCTTCGCCGTGTCGAACTTCACCGGCAGCGCCTCCAGATCCAGCCCGCCCTTCTTCTCCGTCGCGTCGTGGCATCCCGTGCAGTGCTGATCGAGAAACGGCCGTAACCATCTTCGCGCCGTCTGGCGCCTTTGCCGCGGCATTCGCGCTTCCACTCCATAAAATTGCCGAAGCCGCAAACGCGGACAGGGCGAGGCAGGATTGCAATTTCATCTTACGGACATTTCAGACCCGCTGACCGTGTCGTCCATTAGATAATCACGCCAGTTTTTCATGGCGGTCCGTCAATAGGGATGGGCAGCGGGCATCGGAGCCAGGAGCCAGGTGCGGCGCGCCGTTCATCCGGTCTGCGATTCCGTCTTGGCAAACGCGCTTCGCCTCCTACGTTCGCCCGCCCTATGCCGAACTACAAAATCGCCGTCCTCGCCGGGGACGGCATTGGTCCCGAAGTGATGATCGAAGCGCGCCGCGTGATGGCCGTCATCGAGAAGAAATTCAACCTCACCTTTTCCTGCACCGAGGCGAATGTCGGCGGCATCGCGATCGATGTGGACGGCAAGGCGCTGCCCGAGGCCACGCTGAAAGTCTGCGAGGAAAGCGACGCGATCCTCTTTGGCAGCATCGGCGGCCCGAAGTGGGAGAAGCTCCCGCCCGCCGAGCAGCCCGAGCGCGGCGCGCTCCTCCCGCTGCGCAAGCACTTCGGCCTCTTCGCAAACCTGCGCCCCGGCATTTGCTACCCGCAGCTCGCGCATGCCTCGCCCGTGCGCGCCGACCTCTCCGCGGGCGGCTTTGACATGCTCTGCGTGCGCGAACTCACCGGCGGCCTCTACTTTGGCCAGCCCAAGGGCCGGCACGAGGAAAACGGCGAAGCCGTCGCCGTGGACACGATGGTTTACAAGCGCAGCGAGATCGAGCGCATCGCCCATGTCGCATTCCGCGCCGCGCAGGGGCGGCGCAAGAAGGTCGCATCCATCGACAAGGCGAACGTCCTCACCAACGGCGTCCTCTGGCGCGAGACTGTCGCCGCCGTCGCGAAGCAATACCCCGACGTGCAGCTCGAGAACATCTACGTGGACGCCGCCGCGATGTATCTCGTCCAGCGGCCGAAGCACTTCGACGTCATCCTCGCCGAAAACCTCTTCGGCGACATCCTCAGCGACGAGATGGGCGCCGTCTGCGGCAGCATCGGCATGCTCGCCAGCGCCAGCCTCGGCACGCCAAAGGAAGGCGGCCTTTACTTCGGCCTCTTCGAGCCGGGCGGCGGTTCCGCACCCGACATCGCAGGCAAGGGCATCGCCAACCCCATCGCGCAAATCCTCAGCGCCGCACTCATGCTCCGCTACGCCCTCGGCGAGAATGCCGCCGCCGATGCCATCGAGGCCGCGGTGCAAAAGGTCATCCAGGCCGGCCTGCGCACCGGCGACATCTGGAGCGAAGGCACGAAGAAGCTCGGCACCGCCGAGATGGGTGCCGCTGTGGCGGAAGCGATCTAACGCGCGCCGCCGAATCGTCGGCACCACATTCCAGTCCCGAGCCCGCGCACAAAACACCTTTCGTGCGTCGGACGCGCGGGTTCACCGTGTAGCCGTCGTCCCGATCTCCCAATCCATGCGCCTGATTCCCTGCCTTCTTATCGTCTGTGCACTGCAATTTTCAGCCACCGCCGAGCCGCGCTGGTGGAAGGGGAACCTGCACACGCATTCGCTGTGGAGCGATGGCGACGACTACCCGGAGATGATCGCCTCTTGGTACAAGGAACATGGCTACCATTTTCTCGCGCTGTCGGATCACAACATCATCGCCGACCACGAGCGCTGGGTGGACATTGCGAAGACCAAGGGCAAGGAATTGGCGTTCGACAAATACTTCGCGCGCTTCGGCGCGGCGTGGGTGGAGACGCGCCCCGCGGAGACGGGGAAGGAGGTGCGGCTGAAGATGCTCTCGGAATTCCGCACGAAGCTGGAGGAGCCGGCGCGCTTCCTGATGGTGCCGAGCGAGGAGATCAGCGACCGCTTTCTCAGCGCGCCCATCCACATCAACGCGACGAACGTGCAGGAAGTCATCAAGCCGCAGGGCGGGCGGAATCCCGTGGACGTGATGCAGCGGAACCTCGCCGCAGTGCTCGAGCAGCGCACGCGCACGGGAGTGCCGATGTTTGCACACATCAACCACCCGAACTTCAACTGGGCGCTCACCGCGGAGGAACTGAATGAGGTGGAGGAAGAGCAGTTTTTCGAGGTGTACAATGGCCACCCGACCGTCCACAACGAGGGCGACGCTACCCGCGCGAGCACCGCGCGCATCTGGGACATCGTGCTCACCATGCGCGCCACCGCCGGCAAGCGCGTGCTCTACGGAATGGCGACGGACGACGCGCACAATTACCACGAGAACCCCGCGCCGGAGAAGCAGAGCCGCACCGGCCGCGGCTGGGTGATGGTGCGCTCGGAAAAGCTCGACGCCGCGAGCCTCATCGCCGCGATGGAGGCGGGGGATTTCTACGCATCCTCCGGCGTGACGCTGCGCGACGTGCGCCACGACGCGAAGGGCATCACCATCGAGATCGAGCCGCAGCCGGGCGTGACGTTCCGGACGGAATTCATCGGCACGCGCAAAGGCTGGGACACCGCGAGCGAGCCCGTGCTCGGCGAAAAAGGCGAAACCCTCCGCACCACGCGCCGCTACAGCAAGGACGTGGGCCGCATCCTCGCCACCGCCGACGGCACGACCGCGGGCTACGCATTCAAGGGCGACGAACTCTACGTCCGCGCCCGCATCGTCTCCTCGAAGCGCAAGGAAGGCGTCCTCTCGCCGGATGAAATGGAGCAGGCGTGGACGCAGCCGGTGGTGACGGGGGTGAGGTAGTGGCCTCACTCGGGCTCATACCTTGCTCCATGAGAGCGCACCGGCTAGCAGCGCATTGTTGAAGACCATCAACAGCTTCTGGTTTGCGACGCTGGCTCCGGCGTTGATCGGATTTGGGCTCACTGCGTTGTGCGTCCAAAATCTGCAGTTTTACGGTTGGAGCCTTTTCCTTGGCGTGCCGGTCGAGGTGGGTTTCCTGTCGGCGTTTCTCCGATCGTTTCGTCGCGATGTCTCGCAGTCAGCGGTCTATGGATCCGCGACGGCCGGCGTGCTCGTGCTGGGTGCCGTCATCATGTTGTTCGCGATGGATGGCCTCATCTGTCTGCTCATGGCGCTGCCATTGGCATGGTGCTTCGCGATTGTCGCTGCCGCGCTCGGCCGGGTGGCTGGCCGCGCGTGCGGGAAAGGGGTGCGGTCCGCACTGCCGTTGCTGATCGTCCTGCTGTTCCCGGCGTTCGTCGCGTTTGACTATACATCGCGGTCGGCTCCGTCTGTTCGCAGTGTGACGACGAGCGTCCTCGTGCATGCGCCGATCAGCCGCGTGTGGGATACCGTTATTGCGTTCCCGAAGATTTCAGAGCCGCCGTCGGGCATTTTCTGCCTCGGCATTGCATATCCCATCGAGGCGCGGATTGAAGGCGCCGGCGTCGGTGCCGTCCGGCACTGCGTTTTTTCCACAGGGAGCTTCGTCGAACCGATTACGCGATGGGAGTCGCCCGGCCTGCTCGCCTTCGATGTGAGCTCGTCGCCACCGCCGATGAAGGAGCTTTCGCCCTACGAACAGGTGAATGCCCCGCATCTCCACGGCCACATGGTTTCAAAACGCGGGCAGTTCCGCCTCGTGCAGGAAGGTGGAGCCGTGGTGCTGGAAGGTACGACTTGGTACGCGCACACGCTGGCGCCTCAGTGGTATTGGGGTCCGATTTCCGACTACATGATCCACCGAATCCACGAGCGCGTGCTGAATCACATCAAGCGCACGGCGGAAGGGAACTGACCGCTACTTCAGCACCCGCACGCGGTGCGCTTCGCTGTCGCCGATGAAGACGCTTCCGTCCTTGTCCACGAAGATTCCGTGCGGGCGGGCCATTTTGCACTTCATCGGATCGCCGTCGGGACCGTCGCCTTTTTCGCCTGTGCCGGCGATGAGTTCGAGTTTGCCGGTCTTCATGTCGATCATGCGGATGCTGTGGCTCTCGCAGTCAGCGAGCCAGACGTTGCCGTCCGGGGCGACGGCGATTCCTTTCGGGCCGGAGAGCGTGGCGTCCTTCGCGGGGCCGCCGTGGCCGGTGAAACCCTTCTTTCCCGTGCCTGCGACGTGGAGGATCTTGCCGGCCTTGATGTCGAATTTGAAGACCTGGTTCCCCTCGCGCGTGGCGAGCCAGAGGTTGCCTTCCGCGTCGAAGTCGAGCGAGCGCGGGCCGTTCAGTGGCGTGCCGGCGATCGGCGAGCCATCGGGCGTGGGGCCGGCTTTTCCGGTGCCGGCAAAAGTCGTGATGATGCCGGTCTTCATGTCCACCTTGCGGATGACGTGGTTGCCGATGTCGCAGATGTAGAGGTCGCCCGCGGGGTCGAACTGGATGCTGTGCGGCTGCTTGAACTGTGCGTCCTTCGCCGGGCCGCCGTCGCCGGAGTAGCCGGCTTTGCCGCTGCCGGCGAACGTGGTGATGATGCCGGTCTTCATGTCCACGCGGCGCACGGCGTGGTTCGTCATGTCCACGATGAAAAGGTCGCCCTTTTTGTCGAAGCGGATCTCGTGGGGGAGATTGAATGTGGCGTGCAGCGCAGGGCCTCCGTCGCCGGTGTAGCCTTTCGCGCCCGTGCCCGCGACGATGTGAATTTTTCCGTCCGGCGTAATTTTGCGCACGCGCTGGCCGGTGTATTCGCAGAACCAAATGTTGCCGTCCGGCCCGCGGATGACGCCGAAGGGATTGTCGATCTGAGCGGCGGTGGCCGAGCCGCCGTCGCCCGCGGAGCCCGCGATGCCGGTGCCGGCGACGGTGCGGATTTCCGCGGCGGTGAGTGAGGATGCGATGAGGAGCAGGGAGAAAAGGATGCGCATGATGCGCAGGAAAGCGGGCGCGTGGCGTCCGGCCAAGCATGAATGAAACGCAGAGACGCAGAGGCGCGGAGAGAAGAAGGATGAAGGTGCATTTTTCGGCGGATCTGGGTCGAGCGCGAGTGGCTGGTTGAAGCTCGTTTTCCGTCCTCTGCGTCTCCGCGCCTCTGCGTTTCATTCTTCAGCGCCGCTACGGATTTTCCCAGCAAAGAGCTTGTCTTTCCGCTTCCGGTGGCGATTCATCGCCGGCTCAAATTTATGGCCAAGAAAAGCATTCGTGACATCGAAGTAACCGGGAAGCGCTGCCTCGTGCGCGTGGATTTCAACGTGCCGCTCGACGAGAAGGACGGGCACATGGTCATCACCGACGACACGCGCATCAAGGAGACGCTGCCGACCATCAGGCATCTCATCGGGAAAGGTGCGAAGGTCATCCTTTGCTCGCATCTCGGCCGGCCCAAGGGCAAACGCAGCGAAAAGGAATCCCTGCGCCCCATCGCGGATCACCTGCACTCGCTCATCAATCATCCTGTCGCATTCAGCCACGACGTCATCGGCGAAGTGCCTGCGAAAATCATCGCGCACATGAAGAATGGCGACGTGACCTTGCTGGAGAATGTGCGCTTCGAAGCCGGAGAGGAAAAGAACGACGCGGCGCTCGCAAAGGCGATGGCGGAACTCGCGGATGTCTTCGTGAACGACGCATTCGGCTCGGCGCACCGCGCGCACAGCTCGACGGCGGGTGTAGCGGCATTGCTGCCTGCCGTGAGCGGACTGCTCATGGAAAAGGAGATCACCTATTTGCACGACGAGTTGGAGTCGCCCGAACGGCCTTTCGTGGTGATCCTCGGCGGCGCGAAGGTGAACGACAAGATTGCGGTCATCAACCGGCTGCTCGAAAAGGCCGACACGATCATCATCGGCGGCGGCATGGCCTACACTTTCCGCAAACTCGTCGAGGGGATCGGAATCGGGAAGAGCCTCTACAAGCCCGAGTGGGAGCCCATCGCGCAGGCCGCGATCGCAAAGGCGAAGGAGCGCGGCGTGAAGCTGCTCCTCCCCGTGGACGCGCTGGTGTCGGACAAGTTCGATTTTGACACGAAGACGATCGGCGAGACGAAAGTCGTGCCGCCCGGCGAGAGCATCCCCGACGGCTGGGAGGGCCTCGACATCGGGCCCGAGAGCGTGAAGCTCTTCGCCGCGGAAATTGCGAAGGCGAAGACGGTCATCTGGAACGGCCCTATGGGCGTCTTTGAAATCAAGGCGACGGCAAAGGGGACCTTCGACATCGCCGAGGCCATCGCTGCGAACCGCGGCGCGAAGACAATCATCGGCGGCGGCGACAGCGTGAAGGCCGTGAAGCGCGCAGGCGTCGCGGACAAGGTCACATTCATCAGCACCGGCGGCGGGGCATCGCTCGAACTCCTCGAGGGAAAAGTGCTTCCCGGCGTCGCCGCGCTCAATGACAAGTAGGCAGCCCATTTTCAAAATCCCATGCGCAAAAAAATCATCGCGGCCAACTGGAAGATGAACATGACCGTCGGAGAGACGGAAGGGTTCTTCAAATCGTTCCTCATCGAAATCGGATCGGAGAAACGGGCGGACGTCGTCATCGTGCCTCCGTTCACCGCGCTCGCGAAGGCGGGGGAAATTTTGCGCAACGTGCAGAATGTGAAGCTCGGCGCGCAGAACATGAGCGCGGAGAAATCGGGCGCATTCACCGGCGAGATCAGCGCGGCGATGCTGCGCGAGCTTTTCGTCCGCTACGTGGTGCTGGGCCACAGCGAGCGCCGGACGATTTTCGGCGAGACGGATGAGATCGGTAAACAAGAAGACGCACGCCGCGCACGCCGCGACGCTGCGGCCGATCGTCTGCGTCGGCGAGACGCTCGCCGAGCGCGACGGGAACCAGGTGGAGGCCGTGCTCGACAGGCAAATCCGCGGCAGCCTCGCGGGGCTCAGCGCGGATCAGCTTGAGGAAACCGTGATCGCCTACGAGCCCGTCTGGGCCATCGGCACCGGACGCACCGCGACGCCGCAGCAGGCGCAGGACGCGCACGCATTCATCCGCCGCAAACTTACGGAACTCTGGAGCGCAGCGGCGGCGGACAAGGTGCGAATCCAGTACGGCGGCAGCGTGAAGCCCGCGAACACCGCGGAACTCATGTCGCAACCGGACATCGACGGCGCACTCGTCGGCGGCGCGAGCCTCGACCCGCGCGGCTTCGCGGAGATCGTGCTCGCGACGGTGAAGCTGGCGCGGTGATCGCCCGTCAGTAGCCGCCGACGGCAGGAGGCGGGCTGATCTCGACGGTGGAGTTTGGGCGCGCCGTGCGGTCGCGCCCTACCGGTGGAGCGTGCTCGCCGAGCGCGCCCTGACTTGTTCGGGGAGAATGTGGCCATCCGCTGAGAGCCCGCCTCCTGCCGTCGTCGGCTACGTTCTTGGCGAGAGCTTCGGGCCTTCCTTGGTGTCCTTTACAACCCAGCCGAGCGCCGCGATGGCGTCTCGCAGACGGTCGCTCTCGGACCATTGCCTGTTGGTGCGGGCAAGCTGGCGTTCCTCGACGAGCGCGAGAACTTCCGGCGACGGAGTGTGCGCTTCGCGTTCGAGACCGAGCACTGAATTGATCCGCTTCCAGCCGCCGACAATCGCGGCTGCGACGCCCGGGCTGATCTCATCCGCATCGAGTGCACGATTCGTTTCGCGGATAAGGTCGAACACCCGGCCCATCGCGCCGCTGATGTTCAGGTCGTCGTCCAAGTCGGTGAAAAACGACTCGATGGCATTCGCGAACTGAGCGGGCAGTGCCTCCGGCAGGATGGCGCTCACGGCGCGGTCTGTGAGGCGCGCCACCCATTCATCGATTCTCCCCAGCGCGCTGCGCGCCCCGGCGAGACCGTCAAATGTGAAATTCAGCGGCAGCCGGTAGTTCACGGTGATGAGCGCGTAGCGGATCTCTCGTCCGGTCCAGCCTTTCTCGATCAAGTCGCGCAGCGTGTAAAAGTTCCCAGCGCTCTTCGCCATCTTCTGCCCCTCGACCATGAGGTGTGCGCAGTGCAGCCAGTAGCGGACGAACTTCTTCCCCGTTCACGCATTCGCTCTGCGCGATCTCCGCCTCGTGGTGCGGGAAAATGTTGTCCACGCCGCCGCAATGGATGTCGATCTCCGGGCCGAGCAGCGCGGTGGCCATCGCGCTGCACTCGATGTGCCAGCCGGGGCGACCGGGGCCCCACGGTGAATCCCATTTCACGTCGCCGTCGTTTTCATCCCACGCCTTCCACAGCGCGAAGTCGCCGATGTTTTCCTTCTCGTATTCGTCGCTCGTCACGCGGCCGCTCGGGCGCAGTTCGTCGAGGTTCAGATGCGCGAGCTTCCCGTAGTCGGGGAACTTGCTGAGCCGGAAATACAGCGACTGGTCCTCGGCCTGATACGCGATGCCCTTTTGCTCCAGCACGCGGATCATCCCGATCATTTGCGCGACGTAATCAGTCGCGGCAGGAAAATGCTGCGCGCGTTTCACCCGCAGCGTGCCGAGGTCCTCGAAGAACGCGTCCTTGAACTTCTGCGTGAACTCCGCGAGCCGCACGCCGAGTTGCCGGCACCCGCGGATCGTCTTGTCGTCCACGTCGGTGAGATTCATCACGCGCTCGACCTCGAAGCCGCGCGCCTCCAGATGCCGCTGCAGCAGGTCCTCGAAGATGTAGGCGCGGAAATTCCCGATGTGCGCGAAATTATAGACCGTCGGCCCGCACGTGTAGAGTTTCACGCCTCTGCCGTCAGGATCGAGCGGGCGGAACTCTTCGAGCTGTCGCGAGTAGGTGTTGAAAAAGCGCGTCGGCATGAAGCGCGAGACGGTAGAGGCGTCGCCGAGCATTCGGCAACTCCGAAGCGTCAGCCTGAAGCGGCTCTCCGGTGCTACGCAATCGCGGCAATGGCGTCGCGGTATGCACGGTCCAGTTCGGCGACATCCGAGGCGTCCATTTTCAAGTCGCGGATCAGCCCGTCGTCGAGGCGGTAGATCCAGCCGTGGATCGAGAGCGGCTGTCCGCGCTCCCATGCGTCGCGGACCACGGTGGTCTCGCCGACATTGAGCACCTGCTCGATGACGTTCAACTCGCCGAGCGTGTCCTGCTGCCGCTCCGCGGGGAATCGCTCGATGAGTCCGGCGTGTTTGTGCCGCACGTCCTGGATGTGCCGCAGCCAGTTGTCCACGAGGCCGAAGCGATGACGCTTCAGAGCCGCGAGCACGCCGGCGCAGCCGTAGTGACCGACGACGATGATGTGTTTCACCTTCAGCACATCCACGGCGAACTGCATGACCGACAGGCAATTCAGATCGGTGTGCACGACGACATTGGCGACGTTGCGGTGCACAAAAACCTCCCCGGGCGCGAGGCCCGTGATCTGGTTTGCGGGAACGCGCGAATCCGAGCAGCCGATCCACAGGTATTCCGGGGCCTGGAGATGCGCGAGGTTCCGGAAAAAATCAGGATGGCGACTCTTGATGTCCTCCGCCCATTCGCGGTTGTTGTCGAGCAGGTGCTTCAGGTCGGCCATAAAGCTTTCCTTCTACGCATTCGCTTCCGTGAATGGCAACAGAGACGTGAGCCGGAGGGAAACTTTCGCAGCTTCCATCGCACGATGTTTTCAGTCTAGCCTCGGTGCATGGGAATCGACTCCAACTTCAACTGGCCTGCAGTCACCGAGAAAACCCTCGCGATCATCATGGGAGGCGGCGCCGGTTCGCGGTTGTTTCCGCTGACAAAGGAGCGTTCCAAACCCGCCGTGCCGCTGGCCGGAAAGTACCGGCTCGTGGACATTCCGATCTCGAACTGCCTGAACTCGGGCCTTCGGCGCATCTACGTCCTCACGCAGTTCAACAGCGTCTCGCTGCACCGGCACATCCACGCGACTTACAAGTTCGACCAGTTCTCGCGAAGCTACGTCGAGATCCTCGCCGCGCAGCAGACGCCGACCGATTCGCAATGGTACCAGGGCACGGCGGACGCGGTGCGCCAGAATCTCGCGGATTTTCTCAACGGGCCGTTCGAGTACTATGTCATCCTCAGCGGCGATCAGCTTTACCGGATGGATTACCGCCGCATGCTCGAGCAACACATTGAGACGAAGGCGGAGCTGACGGTCGGGACGATCCCCGTCGGGCGGCAGGATGCGTCGAGCTTCGGCATCATGCATACGGATGCGGGGCGGCGAATCACGCAATTCGTCGAAAAGCCGAAAGACCCTGCGGTGCTCGATACACTGCGGATTCCCGCGCCGCTCCTCACGGAACTCGGGCGCGATGCGGGGGCGGAATTGTTTCAGGCTTCGATGGGCATCTACATTTTCAACCGCGAGGCGCTGCGCCAGTCGCTCGACAACCAGCTCATGGATTTCGGCAAGCACGTGATCCCCGAGGCCCTCGGAAAGCTCCGCGTCCACGCGCATATCTTCCAAGGATACTGGGAGGACATCGGCACCATCCGAGCGTTCTTCGATGCGAATCTCGCGCTCACCAATCCGCTTCCTCCATTCAGCTTCTTCGATGCGACCGCGCCGATCTACACGCACATGCGTTTCCTGCCGGGCAGCAAAGTGAACGGCGCCACGGTGCGCCAGGCGATCATCAGCGACGGCTGCATCATCAGCGACGCCAACATCGAGCGCGCCGTCATCGGTCTGCGGAGCATCATCAAGAGCGGCTCGACGATCAAAAACAGCGTGGTGATGGGCGCGGACTACTACGAGGAAGTGCGCCCCGGAAGGGAAGGGGAGCCGGCGCTCGGCATCGGCTCGAATTGCGTCGTGGACCACGCCATCGTGGACAAGAACGCGCGGGTCGGAAACGGCGTGGTCATCACGCCCGACGGCAAGCCCGATGAATGCGACGGACCCCCCGTGCGATGGGGTGACGGCTCGGAAAAGCCGTTGTGGTATGTCCGCGACGGCATCGTCGTCATCCCGAAGGGCGCCGTGCTGCCCGACGGCATGTGGGTGTGATAAAGCGCCGCCCCGGCTGCGGATTCGCATGCACGTTTGGCGGAAAAATTCATCTGAACGAATCAGCACGTCGTCGGAGGATATCCGGGCTCTGTGCCGACGCTGCTCGATGAATCCCGACTCAGATTGGACTGGGCCACCGCGGCCGTCGGCGATCAGCGGATTACTTTTTCCCGCTCTCGTTCGCGAGGTTCAGCAGGTATTGCTCGACGAGCGGGCCGTACTCCTGCGGATATTTTTCCCGGAGCGACTGCTGGATCGCTGCACGCTCGCGCGCGGGAAGTCCGATGAAGTCCGCCTTCTTCAGCGCCGCCTCGCGCGCACCGCGCTCCACCGCCTTCGGGTCGCCGGGCGTGTAACTTTCCGCGCCCTGCGAAGGCCCTGTGCCTGCCTGCGAATTTTTCCCCGGAGCCTGCCCCTGTCCCGGCTGCGAGCCCTGTCCCGGCTGTCCTTGCCCGCCCGGCATCGGCGCGCCTTGCGAAGCCGAGAGTCCCGCCTGCGTCGCAGCCATCGCGGCCTGCGCCTTCGCGAGCGACTGCGAAGCGCTCTGCGCGGCCTGCTGCGCTGCGCTGTTCTGCCCGCTCATCGCCTGGCCGGTTGCGGAGGAAAGTTGCTGCCCGGCCTGCTGTGTCGCCTGCTGTGCGGAGGGTGACATCCGGCCACCCTGCTGGGCCGCCGCCTGCCCCGCGCTTTGCGCGGCCTGCGCGAGTTGCTGTGCGGCCTGCTGCATCGAAGCGTTCGCGGTTTGTGATCCGTTCTGCGCGGCTTGCGCCGCTGCCTGCGCCATCTGCTGCGCCTGCTGTGCAGCCTGTGCCGCCTGCTGCGCAGCTTGGGCAGCCTGGCCGGCTTGCTGCGCTGCTTGCTGATTCGCATTTTGCGCAGCCTGCTGTCCCGCTTGAGCCGCCTGTTGGGCACCCTGTTGTGCCGCTTGCTGTGCCGCTTGCGCGGCGGTCGCGGCTTGCTGCGCGGCCTGCGCGGCCTGGCCCGACTGCTGGGCCGCCTCTTGCGCCGCCTGTGCTGCGGGTTGGCCGGGATTCGCGGCCATCTGCTGCGCATTTTGAGCGGCTTGCTGGGCGGCTTGGGCGGCGGCGGCGGCCTGCTGCGCGGCCTGAGCGGCTTGCTGTGCCGCAGGCTGATTGCCCGCCTGCGCCGCTTGCTGCTGTGCGGCCTGCGCAGCTTGTGCGGCCTGTTGTGCAGCCTGCGCCGCCTGCTGGGCAGCTTCCGCGGCGTTCTGCGCCGCCTGTTGTCCGGATTGCTGCGCTGCCTGTTGGAGATTTGCCTGCGCCTGCTGCACCTGCTGCTGCGCCTGCGCGAGTTGGTTCGCCGCCGCTGCCATCTGCGCCGCGTTTGCGGCATTCGGTTGGCCGAGCGCGGCCTGCGCCTGATCGAGCATCGCACCGAGCAAATGCTGCGCCGCGAGCAGCCTTTCGATCGCCCGCTGCTCCGCGACCCGTGCCTCGGCACCTTTCGCCGCATCGAGTTGAACGCGTGCATCGCCCATCGCCATCGCGGCGTCCCCGACTGCCTGCCCCGCGTCCGGAGCCATCGCGGTGAGCGTGCCTCTGAAATTCGCCGCATCGGCTTGCACCGCACCCTGTCGTGTTCCGAGTTCCGCAAAAGGCGCGGGCATTTTCTGCGAGACGAGCGCGACAGCCTTTGCGGTTTCGAGTTCGAGCGTCTGTTCCGCCTGGATCAATTTTCCAAGGTCCGCGAGCGCCGCCTGCGCCGCATCCGCCTGCTGCTGGGCCGCCTGCGCCTTGGCAAGTTCCTGCGCGATTTGTTTCGCTGCCTCCGCGAGATTTTGCGCGGCCTGCTCCGCCGCGGCACGGCCTTCGGCAGGCTTGCCGGCTTGCATCGCCTGCTCGGCCTGCTGCGCGTTGTTCGCCGCCGCCTGTGCCGGCTGCGCGGCCAAAGGCGCGGCCGCGGCCGCGCGCTGCGCGAGTTGATTTGCCCGCCGTGCGATGTCCGCCTGTGCCGCAGCGTCCGGTTTCGCTTCCTTCGCCACTGCGCCCTCCTCGCGTGCGAGCGCCTCGGCGACATTCTTGAGCTGTTCGAGATCCTTGACCTTGTCGTCGCTCCGTGCGGCCAGTGCCTCGGCCTCGTCGGCGCGGCGTTTCAGTTCCGCGTGCGCCGTGTCGAGCCGTGCGAGGGCGGCGTCCTGCTGCTGCGCGGCCTGCGGTGCGTTTGCATCCTGCATCGCGGCGCGCGCCTCCTGCATTTTTCCCGTCGCGCCCTTCAGTCCTTCCGCAGCCCGCGGGACCTCGGCGATTTTTTGCGCGAGCGCATCGGTCTTCGAGGCGAGTTCACCCTGCTGATCCTCGATGCGTGCGAGCTGCGCCTCCTGTGCCCTCTCCTCGTTTTCAAAGCGCGCGCGGATCTCCGGATTTTCACGCAGTGCGGATGCCGGCTGGTTTCGAAACTTCGACGGAAGCGCGTCGTTCTTGCCCTCTCCGGCGAGCTTTTCCGCCAGCCATTTGTCGAGGTCCTGCTGTTTCCGCTGTCCCGCCGTCGAGTCGCGCAATTGGCGCTGCTCGGCGATCACCTCGCCAAGTTCGCGCTCCGCCTTCCGCAGCGCCTCGGGCCCTTGCTCGCGCGGTGCAATCTGTCGCGCGACCTTCCGCAATTCCTCGCGGCTCGCCTTTTCGTCTGTCGCCGCCTTGAAAAGCTGCCCGGCTTTCAGCGCTTCCGCCGCGGCCTCGGCGACGGGCTCCACGGCTTCGAGCTGCTTCGCCGCCGCATTGAAATTGTCCGCCGCGCCCGCGTTCTCCGGATTCGCCGCGAAACGCGCGACCTTGCCACGAATCATCTTCAGTTCCTCGGCGATGGCCGACTGCTCGCCGCGCTGCGTCTCGAGTTGCGCCTGCTGCATGGCTCCGGCGTTCTCCGCCTGTCCGCCGGCCGTCATCCGTCCGAGTTCGATCGCGTTTCGAAGATTGCGCGCCTGCCGGTCGGCGAGCGCATGCAGTTGCTTGGAAATCTCCGCCGCCTCCTGCTCACGCGCGTGTTCGGCGAGGATGCGCTGGATGGCCACGAGGATTTGTTTCTGGGTCGTGAACGCATCCGCGACCGTCCTCACTGTCGCATTCGGATCCGACGCCGCTCGCGCGCGTTGGAGCAAATCCACGACCTGCCGCATCTCGGTGGAGGACAGCGCGCCGAGCGATTCGCGCAGCTTGCGCACGGTCGCGGCGTCGTCACCCGCGAGATTGTTCCGCTCATATTCGCCGAGCATCGCCGTGAGCGTGTCGGAGAGGAGTTTCGTCTCTCCCTGAATCTGCGCCTGCTTTTGCTCGCTTTCGCGAATCGGCGCGGTCGGCAGCTCGGCGAATGCGTCACCTGCGGCAAGCACTACGGATGCAAGGATCAGTCTCGCGGGGAGGAGCAGAGGGAGTTTCATGCGTCGGACGGTGACGGAGCGAAGCTACGTGTTTGAGGGCGATTGTCGCGGAAAGAATCGTCACGGCTTGGCCGGCTTTTCATGGATGAGATCGCCGAGCTTTTTCGCGAGGTCCTCCTGGCTCTGGCGCACGGCGTCTAGGGTCTGCAACGTGTCGTTGAGCCGGTTCGCGAGGTCCGCGCGCTTTTCCTCCTCGCTCACGATGCGCGCCTGCCAGTGCTCGGGCAGCACCGCGATTCCGGGGCCGGTCACGTTGTTCGCATCGCGGGCCTCCAGCCAAAAATCAATGGTGTCGTTCTCCGCGGGCGCGGGCGTGATGCGCTCGATCTTCCACTCGAAGCGCCGCGTGAGTGACTTCGGCTCGTCGCCGCCGAGGTCGAGCTCGAGCGTCTTGTGCGGCGCGCCTTCGGTCCAGTTCACGGCGTAATGCAGCAGCACTTTTGCGACGCCAAAGTCGTCCTTTGCCTCGAAACCGAGCAGCAGCGTCGCCTTCTTCGTGAGCAGTTCCTCGCGCCGAGAGGGCTGCAAAATGCGGATGCTGGGGGGCTGGTCGGGCACGACCTCGATGCGATGCACGGCCATCGCGCGCGACTCCACGCCTTCCACATCCGTGAGCTGGAAAGTCATCCCGGCCACATCCTTCGCGGGGATTTCCACCGCGCCCGTCCAATCTTCCGGAGTCTTTGCATCCGTCGCGAGCGGCGCGGTGCGGACGGTCTGCGCAGGCTCCGCGCCGGTGAGCCGCAGCGTGGCGTTTCGGAGCGGCGTGGTGGAATTCATGCGGACGGCGAGCTTCGATCCCGCGAGCAGCTTGAGGTTGCCGGGCTGCCTTTGCACGGGTTGGAGCCTTGTGTATGCGGGCCAGATCTGTTCGCAGGCGAGATCCGCGATGGCCGGACGTGGGCGAACGCGCACGCTCGCGAACGCCGTGCGGTTGTCGCCGAGTTCGATGCGGTAGCGGAAGCTCTCCTGCACGCTTTGCAGGATGCGGGAAAAGCGCACCGGCTCGGTGGCCGTGGCGTCGAGTGCGAATTCCTGCCGACGACCGGACGCGGTTTCGATAAGCAGCCTGCCGGACTTCGGAATAATTCCGGCGGTCGTGGCCTCGAGGGTGACATTGTCGCCGACCGCAACTGCGCGGTCACCGGTGAAGGCGACGATCATCGTCTTTCGCGGGACCGGCACATTCACGAGCCACGCGCGCTGGAACAAGGGCCAACTCGCGCGTCCGCCGACGATCCACAGTCCGGCTGCGCAGACCGTCGCGGCTGCCGCGATCCGCAGCCAGCGGCGAAGCGACTCCGTCTTCACGGCGTTGTCGAATGGGGCATCCGCCGCGACTGCGGCCGTTTCCTTCAGCAGCGCATTCACGAGCGAGCGGCTCACCCCGTCGCTGGCTCCGCTCGAATCGCTCGCGTGGTGCTGCCGCGCGAGCTGCACGCTGGCGATGAAGCGGCTGCGGAATTGCGGCAACGCGCGCTCGATGGCGAGCGCCACACGATCGTCATCGGGCTGGTGCAGCCACTTTCGGACGCCGAACCCCCACGCAAGCGCCGCCGCGCCGCCGAGCCCGCACACGAGGAGCACGGCACGCACGGCGAACGGCAGCGCGAGCAGCCAGTCGAGCGGCATCCCGATTGCGAGCCACGCGAACACCGCGACCAGCGCCATCGCAAAACCCGTGCGGAGCGCGACGGCACTTTGCCGGCGGCGAACGCGCGCGAGGTGGCCCGCGAGTTCCGGCGCGGCCTGGGAAAGGCGGGGCTCTGCTAGGGATTCAGGCACGCGGTGAAAGTGACCGTGGGGGCGGGGGGACGCCAGCGCATTGTCGGTGTTGGCCCTGCGCGCGGACGCGTGTTCGGGTCGCTTGCAAATGCGATTTTCCCAATCCTACGCCAGCAATCCCTTGAGCCGTTCCTTCTCGGGAAAGACGAGCGGGAACTTCTTGCTGAGCGGATGTTCGGCAATGCCGGCGTATCTGCGCAGCGCGTCGTGGATGTGCTCCGGGCGCACTTTGATGCCCGCAACCCTGTCGCACGCGAGCGTCTGCGGATTGAGCGGGACGTGGAATTGTTTCTCGTCCGTCGCGCCGATGACGCGGTTGCCCTTGATGCCGGGACCGAGGAACATCACCGAGCCGACGGACCAGTGGTCCTTGCCGTTGCCTTTGTTGTAATCCGGCGTGCGGCCCATTTCGCTCTGCATGACTACGACGAGCTTTTCCCGGATCTTCAACTCCTCGGCGCGTCGCAGGACATACGCGATGCCTTCGAGCAACTCGGGGATGAGCTTCATCTGGTCGGCGTCGTTGTTTGCGTGGCTGTCGAACTGGCCGATGGAAAGATTCGCCGAGACGCACACGCCGGCCTTGAAAGACGCGAGCGCAATCTCAGCCTGCTGCGCGAGACGCTCCTTGGGCATCGAACTCGGGATGAAAGGGGTGACGCGCTGCATCGCCTTCGAGTTCACCTGCGCGGCGTAGAGCATGTTTTCGGCGCGCTCCTGCCGCGGGAGCAATGGCAGCGAAGTGCGCGATTCGCGCTGGTCGCGCAACGCCTGCTCGATGCGCGCGAGGGCGAAATCGTCGTGGTAAGGCGAGCGCGTGTTGCCCTCGACGGAATCGGCGTTTGCGATTTGCCGCAGCGACTGGATGTACGGCACGCGCGACATCGCGACGAGGTTGCCGGTGTTGGAGTAGTTGCCGAACGTGAGGAAGGAGAGGGGGCAGGCCGGACCTTTGCACGCGGCGACGAGCGCGGCGAAGGTCGGATACGCGAGGCTGTCGAGCTTGCCGGTGGCCATGTAGCGGGCGCCGGGCGAATGGTTGTTCACCGAGTAGTCGAGGCCGTTCAGCGTGAGCAGTTCGCCGCCGAATTCGCCGAAGAACTCCTCGTTGCTCATGCCGCCGGCCTTGTGCTTGTCCGTCGGCGCAAACTTGTGCGCGCCTTTCGTGAGAATGTCGCCTTCCTTGTACAGTCGGTTGATTTCATTGATGCCCTTCGGGTCCATCAGGCAGGTCGTGTCCCAGCCGCCCGAGGCGTTGAACACGAGGTAGAACGGTCCGACGTAGGGCGGTTCTTCTTTCACCGCCGCGCGCAGGATCGAGGTCATGCCGCCGGGGCAGGCGAAGCCCAGGCCGAGCAGGCCGCAGAGTTTTAGAAAATCACGTCTCATGATGAAAAAGGAGCGGTTGTGTTTGTTTCGTGGATTTCGCGGGAGTGCGGTTCACTTCTCGAGGTCGATCGCGCGGATGGCCTTGTGCAAAAAATCAATCCGCTCGCGCAGTTCGGCTGCGATCACTTCCCGGTTTGCGTCGCGGATGCTTTCAGCGCCTGCGAGTTCCTGCACCAGCCAGCCGCGCACCATCACGTAGTAGCGCGAGTCGCGTCCCAGCGCCGTAATCGCATCCATCGCGCCGGGAGCCTTTGGGTGTCTGAGCGCCTTCTGCACCGCGAGCACCTTGATGCCAAGATCACGCGCAGATTGATCCCTGCCACCTGCATCGTCCGCAGCGCGAGCAGGCAGTGTCGAGGCGGCCCACGTTACAAAGCCCGCGCCGGCTGCGATGCACAGGTGGAGGAAATCGCGTCTCATGGCCGGTCACTCGTAGAGGAACTCGTGCTGGCGGAGGAGGTAGGTCACGACACCGCGCCATGCGCGGACGGCGTATTTCGGATCGGGCACGGGAGCGAGGAGGCCCTGGCGGCAGGAGTAGCTCTCCTGTTTGTCGAGCGTCTTGCTGTGCTCGGCGGCGTCGCTGACGATTCCGGAGAAAAGCTGAAACGTGCGCGCGACCTCGGGCGAGTCCGGTGTGTCGTAGCGGCCGAGCACGCGCTTGTGCAGATGCACGATCGCGTTGCGGATTTTCGCGTCCGCCTCGGGCGAATCGCCGGGCAGCACGTCCGGCTCGATGTTTGGGAAAAGAATCCGCTCAGCAGGCGGGCGGCTGAAGTCGAGGGCGGTCTGCTTGCACGCCACGTCGTTGGACAGGATGCGCTGGATCGCGCCCATCGCGCCGCTCGGGTCGGTGGCGCGATCGGTGACTTCCTTCGAGTCAATGCCGCCATAGAGCATGGCCATGCCGCCGTCACCATGTCTCAGGCGTCCCCATCCTTTGCCGAAAATGGCGTTCAGCTTCCGCTCGACTTGCTCGGGCGCGAGCATTCGCACGACGCCGATGTCGTCGAGTTCCGCGCGACGCTCGGGCTTGGCCGCCACGGTCGCGAGTCCGTCGGCGCGGTAAAAGTCGGACGCGGCCCAGTCCTTGATCACGCTCTTGAAGTCGAACCCCGTCTGCGCGAAGCGCGCGGCGATGGCCTCGGTCTGCTTTCGCTGGGCCTGGTACGCACGGCGCTTCGCGGCGTCGAGCGGGTCATCGAGATCCTTCGGCGGCAGCAGCACCTTGCGACCGGTCAGGATGTAGTAGGCGTGCTCGGTCATCGCGACGGCGAAGCGCGGATCCTTGGCCGTGCGTTCTCCGAGCCATTGCAGCGATCGCCAGCGTTCCTCCGCCGGCAGATTCTCGCCCTCGAATCCCGCGCCGAACATGTCTGTGAACCAGCCGTCCTTCCGCCGCCCGTACACGCCCTGGTCGGCGAACTTCCAGTAGTCCTGAAAAAGCCCCGCGACGGGATCGAGCGTCTTATGGCACACCACGCACTCGCTGGCCTCCATCGTCGGCACCTTGAATTTAGCCGTGGCCGCGGCGGCGTCCGACACGCGAGCCGCGAGCTCGAGCACATCGACGCCGAGGAAGTGCTGGTAGTACATCCGTGCGCGCAGCCGGTTGCGGTTCGTCTCCGTCGTCGGGTAGCGGCACAGCCACTGGAAGGTGCTCAGCAGTCCCGCATGCGGATAAAAGCCGGTCGGCGACTCCTGATCCTGCGGCTTCGCGCGTCCCTTGAGCGCGTGGAGCTTCACCGGGATGTATTCAAAGGGATCGTCCGCGTTTTTGAACTGCGCCTGGAGCTCGTCGAACATGCCGTAGCCCCGCGCCGTGTAGGGTGAGACCATGATGTAGTCCGCCGTGACGATCTCGGTGAAAGGCTTCCGTTCGCGCACGATTTGCTCGATGAGTCTCAGCGGTTCGCCGTGGAGCGCCTCGCGGTATTCACGCGCCATCTTGTAGCCGGCCTGCTTGCGGTCCTTCTCGTCCGGGATGTCTTTGAACTCCCACTTCTGATACCAGTGCCTCTGCGGGAAATGATCGTAGGAAAGGAACGTCTGGTCCGCATTTCCGTCGGCGCCGAGCGTGAGGAAGATGTCGTTGAACCCCTCGCGCAGCCGGTCGTAGAAGGCGTCCTCCTTCATCACGGCATCGAGGATCGCCGGCAGCGCCTTCAGGCCATTCCTGCTCACGTCTGCGATCTCCGCATCCGTCGGCAGCCGGCCCGCGAGCGAAAGCGTGACGCGGCGGAGCAGCCGGCGGTCGTCCATCATCACGATGCCGTCGAAAAATGGCGGAGCATTCCTGTCCGGCGCCGTCTCTTTCGCGAGCGTTGCGGCCGGCGGCGCATTTACGCGGCGGACAAAACTTGCGAGCACACCGTAACCCGCCGAGTCCGGCTTCAGCACCTCCTCGCCCTCGTGTTTGAGCTTGCCTGCGGCTTTCAGCAGCAGCCGCGACTGGCCGCCTTCCATCGTTGTCGCCATGCGCGCGAACGCCCCGCGATTGTGCCGCATCACCTCCGCCTGCGCCGCATCCGGCTCGCGCTTCGGATCGCGCAGCACCAGTTTGCTGTCCTCGGCATCGCCGCCGGCCTTGTGGCATTTCAGGCACGACTCCGCGGCGACCTTCGGCCAGACATGGTCGTTGAAGAACTCATCCGCCGCCGCGCAGCCCGCACCGCTGTAAGGCTTCGGATCGGCGCCACGCACGTCAACGGCGAGCAGCGCAAGTGCACTGAGCGCTGCCAAGCCGGAGGGAGGGCGATGGGTCATGAGGCGGATGTACAAGGTCTGATCACCCGTCTGCGAGAAGACTATTTGAAGCACTGACAGCGATCCGGAGCGCGACACGGCCGGGAAGGGTTACGCCGTACCGATTCATTACCCGTTCCATTCTTGAACCGCGATCGATGAATATTGCGTGTGCCTTTCGTTCAGGGTTCCAAGTTCGCGATCGGCATCGTCCGGAAGAACACACCGGAGCCGCCGGGCTGTGTTTCGTCGGTGTCATAGTAGATTGTTCCGAGCGTCTGCGTGTCGAGTTCGACGGTGCGCGGGCACGCCCTGCCGCCGATCGCACGGTTTGGATTGTAGAATTCCACCGGATGCTCCATGTCCCACGACGCGCCGTCATCGCGGGAGACGATGAAATTGATGCGATCACCGCCGACGCCGGGGCCGGGGATTTGCGAAGCGAGCAGCGAGCCGTTCTTCAGCGCGATCATCTGATGCCGCCAGCCTTGCGTGAAGACGTCGGGGAAGGGGGCGATGGGCTTCCATGTCTTGCCGCCATCCGTGGAGCGGGAGCCTTTGCCGCTGACAAATGTCCCGGCCGCAGTGCGGACAATCGGCACCAGCCCGTGATTGGTGGCATCGCCGAACGGGCTTTCGACGCCGGACTTCGGATGGTAGAGCACCGTGCGGTCGGCGAGGGGGAACATCCACGACTCGGGCGACAGCTCGACGATGGGATGGCGGATGACGCTGTGGATTTTCGGGTCGGCGGCCTTCGCGAGGCTGACCGGCTCGCTCCAAGTCACGCCGTCGTCGCTGCTGATGGAAAAGGCGACGTAACGCGACGCGATTTTTTCCTGGACGGCAAACCAGACATTCCACGTCGAGACGATGCGCCCGTCGGCGAGCGTGGTCAGCGAGCCGGGATAGATGCCGGTCTTGATCGTCGGAGGAAAGAGCGCTGGCAGCGACCATGTCTTCCCGCCATCGGTCGAGCGGGTGATGAGATGTGGCGCGCGTTCCTTTTTGCAGAAGACCGCGACGAGCGTTCCCTTGCTGGTAATGCACAGGGCCGGATGAATGTGCCCGCTGACGCCGGATTCGATGCGGACGGGCGGCGGCAGTTTGGACTCCTTCCCGAACCCCGCCGGCGGCAGTGCGAAAAGTGATAGCAGGGCAACGCAGGCGGCGAATCGCCGGGTGGTTGGAATGAACGGGAGGAAAATGCGCTGGCGCTGGCTCATGGATTTTTCGCTGTGGGGTGACCCTCCGTTCCTGCGCCTGTCGCGTCGTCCACGCAAGTGCCATCGCGAAGGGCTGACGCATCAAGGAGCTGAGTCACCAACAGGCGTGGAACGCACGAGCGTGATTTTGTGAAATGAGCCTCAGCGGTGCCGTGGCAGCAATGTCGGACAGGCTTCCAGCCTGTCCCGGATGGAAGATGGGCGGACAAAATCAGTACGGGTCGCCCGGTCGCAGTCCACGCGTCGAATCCGGCAGGACGCACTCGCGGTCTTCGCGTGCCTTCATTCCATTCGGGACAGGCTGGAAGCCTGTCCTACATTGCCCGCGCCGACACTTCGCGTCAGCCTGTGCCATTGCGTGCCGAAAGGCGGGGAGTGACCAAGCGCGGCCTGGTCAGACACTGGAACACAGCATTCACGCGGTCTTTTCATGGTCCTCCATGAGGCCGATGAGAAAGTCCTGCGTGCCGCTGTCCCCTGCGGAGCCGACCGCATCTGCCGCGCTGCGGAGCTGGCAGATCAATGCTTCGCGGTGAGCGAGGAGCAACTTCAGCCACGCTTCGGCAGAATTCTTCGTATTGCTCGCCGAGCCATTCGTGCACGGGCTTGAAGAGCCGGTCCGTGAGCCGCCAGTGAGCGGCGCGCGTTTGCATCGCGAGCACTGCGTGACCGGCAAGCAGCGGTTGCAGCGTTTTGATGACGGTGTTCCGGGTCCTGTCAGAGAGTCCGATGTTCATGGCGTTGGTTCGGTCAGTCTGGATTCAGTCGCGAATGAATGATTCGTGATGGCTACTTTTGAATGAAGTGGTGGATTAGCGGGGCCGTCATCGAGTTTCAGGATGATCCTCTGTTGCCTTCCTCGTTTCGGCGGTCCAACTCAGTCTTTGTAAACTCTTCGGCATGGAAGATGCCTTTCATGACGACGCCGCTCACGGCGACACCGAGGCCGAAAATGGCGATGAGGTATTCCATGCGTCAGGGCCTTCTCATCGTGATGCCGGTGGAGAGAATGGCGATGCGCACTCCGACCCACAGGCTGAGAATGCTCGGCACCCAAAGGCCGACGAAAAGCCGGTACTCGTGACTTTTCAGAAACCAGAGCGTGACGCTGGCGAGGAAACTGACGAAAGCCCCGATCAGGAACGGGTAGTCGATTTTGTGAAACATAGGTCTCGGCGGGTAGTGCACCCAATCGTGAAAAGGGCTGGCGGTGTGAGCCGCCAGCCCCTCACGGAAGGTTCGTTACGGGATGAGGACGGTGTCGATGACGTGGATAACGCCGTTGCTTGCGGCGATGTCCGTCTTCACGACATTCGCGGCGCCGATGGTCACTTTGCCTCCACCCACCTTGATGGACGCTTCCTTGCCGTTCACGGTTTTGGCGCCCATGGTTTTCACATCCGCGGCCATGACTTTTCCGGCGAGCACGTGGTAAGTGAGGATCGATGCCAGCTTGGCCTTGTTCTCGGGCTTGAGCAGGTCTTCCACCGTGCCCTTGGGGAGCTTCGCGAACGCTTCGTCAGTCGGCGCGAAGACGGTGAAAGGTCCGGCGCCATTGAGGGTGTCCACGAGGCCGGCTGCCTTGACGGCGGCCACGAGGGTGTTGAACTGCTCCGGCACCGGAAGCAACGCCGACGATGGTTTTCGCTTCGCGGCAGCCGGCGCAGTAGTTCGACATGCGCTGGATGTATTTGCCGGTCGCGATGTAGGGCTTCGAGGCCATCACGCCGCCGTCTGCGTATTGCGACATGCCGAGAGTGTTCGGCAGCTCCACCCAATCCACGGCATCGACGTACACGGCCAGATACCACTCCTCGATCTCCCGCGGGCGGACTCCGACCAGCAGCGAGAAGAGTCCGGTGACCATGAGCCGCTGGATGTGATGCGCGTAGCCGTGGTCGAGCGTCTGGCGAAGCGCGTGGCGCAGGCAGTTCATCTCCGTCTCGCCCGTCCAGTAGAATGCCGGCAGCGGCTCGTCGGCGCCGAGCGCGTTGCGCCCGACGTAGCCGGGCATGAGCCGCCAGTAGATGCCGCGCACGTATTCCCGCCAGCCGAGGATTTGCCGGATGAAACCCTCGACGCTCGCGATCGGCGCGCGCTTTTCGCGCCATGCGCGCTCGGCGGCGGTGAGCACTTCGCGGGGATCGAGCAGCTTGAGATTAAGCGCGGCGCTGAGGCGCGAATGGTAGAGCCACGGCTCGCCCGACCACATCGCATCCTCCCACCGGCCGAAATCCGGGAGCCGGTGCGCGATGAAATCATCGAGCGCCTCGCGCGCCTGCGCGGCGGTCACGGGCCAGTCGAACTTTTCCAACTCCCCCGGATGCTCGCGAAGCGCGCGGAGACCATCGCCATCACTTCGCGTGTCGTCTCGTCCGGCAGAAATCGGCGCGGCGCTGGCAGGAAGCCGGGGCCGTCTTTGCCGAAGGATTCGCGATTGTCGTGGTCGAAATTCCACTCGCCGCCCGCGGGCTTGTCGCCGTCCATGAGCACGCCGGTCTTCACGCGCATCTCGCGGTAGAAATATTCCATGCGCAGTTGCTTCCGGCCTTTCGCGTGCGCGGCGAACTCCTCGGCGGAGCAGAGAAAATGGCGGTCTGTGCGAATCTCCAGCGGCACTTTCGCTTCGCGCGTGGCGGCGGCGATTTCGTCGCGCACGCCCCACTCGCCGGGTTCGACGATGATGAGCCTTTCCGGATGCGTCTGCGCGATGGCCCACGCGAGTTGCGCGGCGAATGTCTCGCCGGGCAATCCCGTGCCGCTCAGTCCGCTCCACTCCGCGGATTTCGCCGTGAGCGCGCGGTAGAAGACCCGCCAGCCGCGCTCGAGCAGGGCATCGCGAAAGTGGCGCATCGCCGCGAGGAAAATGGCGATGCGCGGTTTTGCCACCCAGACCTTCTCGGACTCGTGCGCGACCTCCGCCATCCAGATGGCGTCCATGCGGGGGTCGAAGCCATCGAATGCCGCCGAGCGCTCGTCCAGTTGATCTCCGAGGACGAGGATGAGATTCCTCAGCTTTCGGGCGCGTTTCATTGGGGCGTGAACATGGTGGCGATACGCCGGCTAGCCGATTCTGGCCGCTTGGAAAATTTCGGCGTAAAATGTATCCAAAGCAGGCGATGGAACGTAGCGCTTCCATCCTTAACCTTCTCCACCCGATCCCCGCATCCGATGCTCAACGAATTCCTCCAGGACCAAGCCGCACTCTTCTCCTCCGGAGCCATGACTCCGCAGGAGCGCGAGCAGTTTGAACTCCTCCTCGAATTTCACCATGAACTCCGCGATTTCGCGGCCGGGATGTCGGAGGTGGGTGCGGCGCTGACGCTCTCCACGCGCCGCGCCGCAGACCCATCGCCTTCGCCGGGGCTCAAGGCTCGCATCGCTGGCCTGATCGCCAGCGCCCGCAGCACGTGGCGTCCGAAGCGCTCGTGGTGTGCGGCCCGGATCGCCTCGTGCAATGGGTCAATCCCGCCTTCACCGAGATGTGCGGATATTCTCTCGACGAGTTGCGTGGAAAAAATCTCGGCCCGATCCTGCAAGGCGCCAGGACCGACCGGGAGGTCGCGGCGCGCATGCGGAGCGCGGTGCACGAGTGCCAGCCGTGCAAGGAGACGATTCTCAACTACCACAAGAACGGCACACCTTACTGGGTCGAGGTCGCCATCACGCCGATTCTCAACGGCGAGGGCCAGCCGCTCTGGCTCGTCGCCCGCGAACGTGAACTGACGGACCGCATCGCGGCGTAATCCGGGCGGCTACAATCGCGGACCCAGCAGATCCCGCAGCCGCATCATGCCGCGGCGGATGCGTGCCTTCACAGTGCCGAGCGGCACGCTTGAGCCGCTCGGAAATTTCCATCTGCGTGAGAGAGGAAAAAAAGGCGAGTTCGATCGCCTCGCGTTGATCGGGCGAGAGCTTCTGCATCGCCTCGTGGACCAGCTTGTTCGTGTCGCCCGCTGAGGCCGCATCGAAGGAACTCCGATCATCGAATTGCTCGGAAGTTTGCGTTTCCTGCATCAGCTCCTCCTGCAACCGGCCGCGCCGCTGCGTGGAGCGCAGGCGGTCGATCGCCTTGTTCCGGGTGAGAGTGATCGCCCACGTCATCGGCTTTCCGCGCGACGGGTCGTATAGCGGCGCCTTTTCCCAGATCTGGATGAACACATCCTGCAGCACATCCTCGGCGGCCTCCTGGTTGTTCAGCACGCGATGCGCGGTGGAAAAAAGGACGCCGGAAAAGCGATCGTAAAGTTCCTCGAAACCCCGGCGGTCACCCTGCGCGACCCGACGCAAGAGCGCGATCTCCGCATCGAGCTGTGGATCGGGTTCCTGTTCCATGCCCGCCGAGAATGATGGAATCCGGACTTCGCGACAACAGAAACCGGAAGGTCGCAGGAAGACATCGGCGAGAGAGCGGTTTCACACCCGCTCCAGCGGAAAAATCGTCACGTCCACCCCGCGCGACATGACGATGTGATCCGGCGGGCGGCCAGCCGGGGCGAAGCCGTCGAGCGTCAGCAAGTGGTCGTCCCAAGCCGACACATCCGCGCGGCAAAGCGGATACGGCTGATGAGAAACTGCGCCGCGCCGCAGCCCGCAGGGCGCGCGGGAATAGAGCCGGTAGCGCTCGACGAGAAAAAACTCCGGCGAGCCGGGCGACGGCGGCAGAAGCTCCGCTCCGGCAGCGTATTCAAAAAGGCAACTCGCGCCGTTCGCCCGCTCGCCGGTGCGCAGCGATTCGTAGCGGATGCGGCCGTCGGGTGCGCGATTCGCCCGCATCCTCGCGTGCTCGTAGGGCAGATGAAAAAACCTCCGCGCAATTTTCACCGCGAGCCATCGGTTCGCATCGAGCGAATAGAACCACACACCGGGGACACCGGATCGATCATGCACATAGGTGCGCAGGTTCACCTCCATGAAATTCGAGATGCCCGGCACCGCAGGCAGAAAGCGCGGCCGGATGTTGCGCATGAAGAACGGGACGATGCCGAGATACGCCTTTCCACCGAACGTATCCACAAACAGGCCCTCCGGCAGCGTCGCCTGAATCGCAGCGGCTGGATATTCCCAGTGGAGAAAGAGCAGGTCGCGCCATTGCTGATACATCACCGGTCGCCCCGTTGGCCGAGCCCGCGCCGCGAGCCGCTGCGCATCATCGGGAACCCGCGCTGGTGCTTCGCTGGAACCCATGCTCCGGAACTTACGCGTTCACGAGCCGGTAGTTGATGAATGCGATCGTGGCGGAAAGGACGAGCAGCGTGAGACAGGGGAGCATCTTGAACGGCGGGTTCTTCACCCGCAGATGCACGACGAAGGCGCACGCCATCAGGACAGCGATGCCCAGCCCGCCCACGATGGCGAAGCGCGGGCGCTCGATTCCGATCAGCAGCAGCAGAGACAGGGCGAGCTTGAGAATCCCGACCAAATCGCGGAGCCAGTCCGGCAGGCGATACTGTTTGAACTCCGCGATGATGTTGTCGTAGCGCACGACCCAAACGAAAAAGATCGAGGCGGCTACGAAAGCTTGCAGGGAAATCGCCAAGTCGTGCATCGGAGAAGCGTATGAAACCTCGGGCTCAAGTGGCAGGCCAAAATCGCGAATAATGCCGTCCACCGCCCGGGGGGGCGGTGCTTCTTCCCGGCGCTACGCGATGCTCGCGCGAACCGTGGCGTCCGCCGAAGGGGTCCGCAATCCCGTGGGTTTGCGGCGGCACGAAGTCCGTTGAGGCCGCATGCGCAGATGAACGCTCGCGCTTTGTCACGTCCATCCGGCAAGGCCGGGCGTAAGGTTCGAGGCAACATGCCCGATTCAACAACACCCTCCCTAGTCTGGCTGATCACCGGCTGCTCCAGCGGGCTCGGACTCTCGCTCGCTGCGCACGTACTCGCACGCGGGCACAGAGTGGTCGCGACGGCGCGTGAACCGGCCACCCTCGACGAACTTGCCGCGCGTCATCCCGAGACTTGCCGGGTGCTTGCCCTCGATGTCACTGACGCCGCTCAAGTGAGGGATGTGGTCGCACGGAGTGCGGAGGCATTTGGCCGGCTCAATGTGATCGTGAACAACGCGGGCTACGGGCTCGTGGGCGCATTCGAGGAACTCGGCGGGGAGCAGATCGCGCGCAGTTTCAACACGAACTTCTTCGGCGCGCTGGAGGTCGTCCGGGCGGCGCTTCCGATCCTGCGTGCGCAGCGCAGCGGCCACATCGTGAACATCTCCGCCGCGGCGGCCATTGCGAACTATCCAGGTTTTTCGATCTACGGCGCGACCAAGTGTGCGCTCGAAGGGGTGTCGGAATCACTCGCCGCGGAACTCAAGCCGCTTGGGATCAAAGTGACGATCGTGCAGCCGGGGCCGTTTCGCACCGGCTTCATCGCGCGTTCGCTCGAGCGCGCGGGCAGCCACATCGCCGATTACGATCGCACGAGCGGAAAATTCCTGCGCTTCCTCGAAACGATGGAAGGCAGGCAGCCGGGGGTTCCGGGGAAGGCAGCGGAAGCGATCATGGCCGCCGTCGAATCCGATTCCCCGCCGCTGCGACTCGTGCTCGGAAAATACGCGAACGAAAAAGCGCGCAGGAAACTCGCCGATGTGGAAAAGGAACTTGATGCTTGGGAACCGGCCGGCCTTCCGGCTGATTTCGCAGCGTCCCCATGAAAAACTTCAGCACGCGACCGACCAATGACCGCTTCCATTCACGATAAGCTCCAAGGTCTCGCCTGGGGACCATTTATCGGCGACGCGCTCGCGATGCCCGTTCACTGGTATTACGACCGCGCCGCGCTGCGTCGCGACTACGGCCTCGTGCGCGACTACGTTGCGCCGCGAAATCCCCATCCCGACAGCATCCTCTGGCGTTCCGAATACACGCCGCTCAATGCGCGCGGCGACATCCTGCACGAGCAGGCGCAATATTGGGGACGGCGTGGCATCCACTACCACCAGTTCCTCCGCGCCGGCGAAAACACCCTCAACCTCCAGCTCGCGAAAGTGCTCATCGGATCGCTTATCGCGCGCGGTGGTTACGACGCCGACGATTATCTCGATCGGTATATTGACTTCATGCTCAGCCCTGGCCGGCACCGGGATACCTACGTCGAGGAGTGCCATCGGAAATTCTTCACCGCGTACGCCCGTGGCACCCCTCCCCGCAAATGCGCAGGCAGCGACATCCACATTGGCGGCCTCGCGCATGTCGGTGTGCTCTGCGCCTTCTTCGGCGGCGACCTCGCCGCCAGCCGGGATGCCGTGCGCGAACACGTCGCGCTAACGCACCGCGTACCGGAGGTGCTCGCCGCGGCGGACGCGATGGTGCGGATCGTCGGAGCCGTCGTCTCCGGCTCCGGATTGCGTGAAGCGATCGTCGCGCATGGCAGCGACTGGTTCCCGGCACGCACCGCGGCGCAGTGGTCGCACGAGCCGGACGAGGTCGTCATCGGTCAATGTGTCAGCCCCGCGTGCTACATCGCCGATGCATTCCCAGCCTCGCTCTACCTCGCGTGGAAGTACGCCGATGATTTCGAGGCGGGAGTCATCGCGAACACCAACGTCGGCGGCGACAACTGCCACCGTGGCGCGGTCGTAGGCGCGCTGCTCGGGGCCGCAGCCGGAACCGATGGGATTCCGTCGAAGTTTAGGAATGAACTCGACGGCGCGCCCGCGCTGAATACGCAGATCGAACAATTGCTCGCCAGTCATGCGGGACCATCCAAACCGGCGCCACCGGCGCGTTCGGACGCCTGAACGACTCATCCGGGCCCTTCGCGTCATCCTTTCCTCGTCATGGTTCACGTCCTCGAAGCCTCCCAAATCATCGAAGCCAGCCTCGAACGCGCATGGGATTTCTTTTCCGATCCACGCAATCTCGAAAAAATCACTCCGCCCGAGTTGGACTTCAAGATCCTCACCTCGCTCCCGGAGCGCATCTATCCGGGCATGATGATCGAGTACCGGGTGCGCCCGCTGCTTGGCATCCCCGCCCGTTGGGTGACGGAAATCACGCATGTCGAGCCGCGACAGTTCTTCGTCGATGAGCAGCGCATCGGTCCTTACCGCATCTGGCACCACGAGCACCACTTCAAGGAACTCGCGGGCGGCCGCGTCGAAATCACCGACCGGGTGACGTACGTGCTGCCTTTCGGCCCGCTCGGCAATTTCGCGCATCCCTTCCTGGTCAAGCCGCAGCTCGCTAAGATTTTTGCATTCCGCGAGCAGGCGGTGCGCGAGCTTTTCAGCCGATCCGAGAACGCCGTTTGACGTTCAATCAACGCAGCGCCTCCGGCCGAAATTGCTTCGCCGGCGAGGGGACGAAGCGCGCCGTTACTGCGCACTGCTATTTCACGCCCGTCAGCTCCTTGATCCGGATGTTCCGAAATTGCACCAGCGACGCGCCCCATTCGCCGTCCTTCCGTTCGGAGTGGAGTTGCAGGGCCAGCGGGCCCTTGCGCGGAACTCCGGGCAACTCGGCATCGTCGATCACCAGTTTGTCGTTGAGCGTCACCGTGAGGCGGTCGCCCTGCATCACGATATGGAACGTGTTCCATTCGCCGACTGGCCGATCCGCATTCACCTTCGGAGTCACCCCGGCGCGGACCTTTGCGGAAAGGGCCGGGTCTGTCCGGTAACCCCACACCTCGCCCGAGCCGACAGGCCAGCACCAGATGTTCACCTGCGATTTGTGCTGCCCGCGGAGGAAGACTCCCGAGTCGGTGTTCGGCGCGGTGACGGCGAGGACGTTGCCGGAAACGTCCTTTTTGTAGGTGCCATCGGGAAGAATGATGCGCGCCTTGCGGTTGAAAAACGGGCTCTCCTTGATCCGCCAATCCACCCACAGATCGAAGTCGCCGAAGTCCTTCGTGGTCCACAGGTTTTGGTCGCCCTTCGCGTCGCCCTTGGGGTCGCAATCGATGACGCCGTCCACGACGCTCCATGCGCCATTGTCGGGCTGGCGGACGGTCCATCCATCCAGGTCCTTGCCGTTGAATAGCGACACGAATCCGTCGGGCGGAGTGGAGTGCGTGGGAGTGGGCGCGGTTCCCGGGTCGGCGGCGAAAAGACTGACGCTGGCGGCAAAGGCAAGCAGCGCGACGAGGAGACGGGCAGGGGGATTCATCACGTGCCGAGCGTGGCAGGGCGAGCGTCCAAGTCAATTGGCCCGCCAGTGCGTTTGTCGCTGCCGAGCATTCTGGCTAAGGGGAAGGCGGTCTGGGTATTCTGTCACCTGTCCCATGCTCAAGTCCGGTCATCCCGCTCTCACATTATCTGTTGTCTCGTTGCTGCTCGCCGCGGCTGGCCATTTAGGCGCGGCGGTGCCGGGAGGGTTGGACCCGACGGTGCAGGCTTACTTTGAAAAGCACTGCCTGAACTGCCACGGCGCGGAGAAGCAAAAGGGCGAGTTCCGGATGGACACGCTCTCCCCGAAGGTCGGCTTTGAGAATACGCCGCAGTGGCTGGAGATCATGGAGCGCATCAACTCCGGCGAGATGCCGCCGAAAAAGGAAAAGGTGAAGCCCACGGCGGAGGAGAGCGCGAAGGTGGTGGCATGGCTGGCGGCGCGGATGAAGGAAGGCGAGTCGGCGCGCATGGCATCGCGCGGGCGTGTGTCCTACAACCGCCTCACGCGGGATGAATATGTGAACACGGTGAGCGACCTCATCGGCGTTCATTACGACGCGAAGGATCCCGGCGCCTTTCTCGAGGACCCGGAGTGGCACGGCTTCGAGCGCATCGGCTCGGTGCTCACGCTCTCGCCGTCGAACATCGAAAAGTATCTCGGCGCGGCGGAGGTGATCCTCGCAGAGGCGTATCCCGATCCGCCGGACAAAAAGGCGAAGCCCGTCCCTCCGTTCGGCGGCACGAAGCGAGCGATTTTGGAAAACCAGGTGAACGAGCGGCATCGTGAGCGCCTGCGCGAACTCGGGCTGCTGGACAAGGTGCGTTACGAGATGTGGCCGGGGGACATGTTCCGCTACTCGAATCTGCAGGACCCGCTGCCGGAGGCGGGCATCTACGAGATCAGCTACACGCTCAGCGGGCTGAAGCCGGAAAATGGCCGGGCGCCGCGGCTCAAGGTGTATGAGGCGAAGCTGGATCGCGTGCTCTTCGAGCAGGACATCATCGCGCCCGAGGACGCAGCCGATCACGGTCACTTTCCGCGCGCATCTGCCGAAGGGCCGGCCGAACATCGAGGTGTATAACGAGGTGCCGGGGCCGTCGAATACTTCCGCGCTCCGGCCGCCATGGAGACAAGCCGTTCATCAGCATCAAGGACGGGCGCATCCCCTGGCAGATGAAGCTCACCGACGAGCAGGGTCGCGCGCGGTATCCGTTCCTCATCATGGATTCGGTCTCCTGGCGCGGGCCGATCATCACCGACGAGGAGCAAAGCCGCCGCGCCGACGTATTTCCCGCGCGAGGAGGGGAACATGGAGCAGGTGCGCGACTGCCTCGCGCACGCTCGCGCGCCGTGCATTCCGCCGGCCGGTCACGGATGAGGAACTGGACGGCTATGTCGGCATCGTGAAGGCGGAGCTCGCCGCGAAGGAGAAATTCCGCGACGCGGTGAAGGCTGGGATGCTGGCGATCCTTTGCTCGAAGAGTTTCCTTTTCATCGCCGAAGGCGACGAGAACGCGAACCGCGACACACTCAACGACTGGGAGATCGCCTCGCGCCTTTCGTATCTGCTGTGGAGCACGATGCCGGACGAGGAACTGTTCTCGCTCGCGGAAAAAGGGAAGCTGCGGGACAAGGCCGAGCTCTCGCGGCAGGTCGCGCGGATGCTCGCGGACGAACGCGCCACGCGCTTCACGGACTCCTTTGCCACCCAGTGGCTGCGGCTGCGGAAGGTCGGCATGTTCCAGCCGGACAAGAAGCTCTATCCCGACTACGACAAGACGCTCGAGGCGAGCATGGTCGGCGAGACGAAGGCGTTCTTCCGCGAAGTGCTGCAAGGCGGCCTCACGCTGCGCGAATTCCTGCACTCGGACTGGAGCATGGTGAACGCGCGGCTCGCGAAGTTTTACGGCCTTGCCGGATGCGGGGCTGCCGCGCGACGGCTTCCAGCGCGTCGTCGCTGCCGGCCGACAGCAAACGCGGCGGACTCGCTCACGCAGGCGTCGATCCTTTCGCTCACGTCCGACGGCACGCGGCACCGGCCGGTGCATCGCGGCGTGTGGGTCTCCGAGGCCATCTTCGGCAAATCGCCGCCGCCGCCGCCGGCGAATGTCGAGCCCATCGCGACGAATCGCGCTCGATGCGCCGAAGGCCACGCTGCGCATGAAGCTCGACGCGCACATCCACGATCCGACCTGCGCCGCCTGTCACGCAAGATCGATCCGCTTGGGCTCGCGTTTGAAAATTACGACGCCATCGGCCGCTGGCGCACCGAGGAGGTCACCGACGGCACCGGTGCGAATCCGAAGGTCGATCCTGCCGGCAAACTCCCCGACGGCCGCGAACTACAGCGACGCCGACGAATTCAAGAAGCTGCTCCTCGCCGACATCGACGCGTTCAATCACACCTTCGTCGAGAAGCTCGCGACCTACGGCCTGCGCCGCAGCATGTCCTTCAGCGACCGCGACGAGCTGAAGGCCATCGCCGCCGCGGGCAAGGCGAAGGACTACCGCCTGCGCGACATCGTCGAAGCATTCGTCCTTTCAGACCTCTTCCAAAAGCGCTAACCCAACCGCAGCACCAACCAGGAGCACCCCATGAGCAACCTCAATCTCAACCGCTGGCGCATGAGCCGCCGCCAGATGCTGCGCGGCCTCGGAGCCACCATCGCCCTGCCGCTCCTCGACTGCATGGCCGTGCTGCCGGTGCCATCGAAGCCGAAGCGCAGCGTCTTTCTCTACATTCCGAACGGCGTGAACACGCTCACGTGGCAGATCGAAAAGGCGGGCGCGGACTACGAATTCACCGCGCCGCTGAAGTCGCTCGAAAAGCACCGCGCCGACATCACGCCCATCAGCGGACTGCATCACCCGATGGTGATCGGCAAGCATCACAACTGCGAAAAGGTCTGGCTCACCGGCGCGAACGTCCCCGGCGACGGCGGCGCATTCCGCAACACGGTCTCGGCCGACCAGCTCATCGCGGATGCGCAGGGCGCGGCGACGCGTTTTTCCTCGCTGGAAATGGCCATCGAGGGCACTTCGCTCG
Organism: uncultured Verrucomicrobiae bacterium; assembly: GCA_963769025.1. Classification (GTDB taxonomy): domain Bacteria; phylum Verrucomicrobiota; class Verrucomicrobiia; order Chthoniobacterales; family Chthoniobacteraceae; genus SXWH01. The sequence continues at coordinate 992,932 of CAVYKI010000009.1, read as the reverse complement.
CGTGGTCGAAGGACGGCATCCAGATTCCTGCCGAGCGGAACACGCAGCAGATTTTCAACATGCTCTTCGGCGTGGAAAAGGACAGCAAGGAGACCATCCGCCGCCGCCTCAGCCGCCGCGGCAGCATCCTCGATCTCGTGGCCGATGACGCGAAGCGCGTGAACAAAAAACTCGGCAGCGAGGATCGCACGAAGCTCGACGAATACTTCACCGCCGTCCGCCAGGTGGAGGAACGCACGCGCCGCGCCGATGAATGGCTGAACGTCCCCAAGCCGCTCGTGCCCGCCGACGAGGCCGCGCGCCTCCAGCGCAAGCTCGAGCATGGCCGAGGCCGGCGAATATTACCGGCTCTTCTATGACCTCATGGTCATGGCGCTGCGCACGGATTCCACGCGCGTCATCACCTGCGGCATCGGCAGCGAAGGCAACAGCGAGCGGCATCCCCGAGATCGGCATTTTGCAGACGCGCCACGGCCTGTCGCACCACAATGGCGACCCCGAGCAGCTCCGCCGCCTCACGCAGACGGACACCTTCCTCATCGATCAGCTCAGCTACTTCCTCGACCAGCTCAAGTCGCACCGCGAGGAAAACGGCACGCTGCTCGACACCACGCAGGTGCTCTGGGGCAGCGGCATGGCCTACGGCCACAGCCACGGCAATGCCAACCTGCCCACCATCCTCGCCGGCGGAAAAGCGCTCGGCTACAAGCACGGCACGCACGTCGATTTCAACCTCCCGAAGATCGGCAAATACGACGTCGCCGACGCGATCACGCATTACCGCATCTGCTCGAAGCCCGTGGACGACAACGCGCGCGTCAGCAACCTGCTCCTCACGATGCTCCAGCGCGTGGATGTGAAGGTGGACAAGTTCCAGGACAGCGTCGCGCCGATCTCGCAGATCGTCGCCTGACCTGCGCGAGAAGAACGGAAGCTGCAGACAGCGATACGATGGTGGAAAAGTTCGCCGGATCTGTCTGCGCTGTTCCTTCTGTCGTATCGCTCAGCGCCCGATTCTTACCATCCATCTTCATGCGCCCGCTCATCGCACTCCTCCTCGCCGTCGCCATTCTCCACGCCGAGCCGCCGAAATTCCGCACGGATGCCGACGGCCCCGTGACCGCCACCGCAAAGAAGAACCCGAAGGAGAAGAGCACCGTGCCCGAGTGGTTTCTGCCCGTGGAGGGGGAGTTCCCGCCGGAAGGCTCGGCGCATGCGATTTCAGGTGAACTGATGCAGGTCGATCACCTGGAGCGCCGTTTCCAGATCCGGGTGGATCGCAACGACAGCCAGGAACGCGGCGTCTGGGATTTGCCTCTCGATGCCACGATGCTGCCCTACGGATCCATCTATTACCACGGAGCGCCCGCAGCGCTGCAGGACATCCCGCTTGGCACGCATCTGCACGGGCTTTTTTACCTGAAGGATCCGAACGACAACGCTCCGCTTCCGGATACTGCCTACAAGCGCAAGACGCCCGAGTCGGATTTCCGGCGCTGCTTCCGCATCGAGGACGACTTCAGCTTTCATTTGCGCCAGCAGCACCTCTGGAAAATCGACTCCGTGAACCTCGCGGAGAAAAAACTCACCGCCACGCTGATCGACAAAGGCCAGGCAAGCGGACAGCCGAGGATTTTCGACCTGCTCACCAGCACCCGGGTGATGCGCGGCGAGGGCTTTGCCGATCTTGAGGCGCTGCAACCCGGGCAGACCGTCCTCTTCAATTTCACATGGGTCACCCTCTACGGCCCCGGCCGCATCACCGACATCTGGCTAGATGAACGTAGCCGCGCACTTGCCACTGCCCAGCAGCTTGAGCGGCACCGTAATCACATCCGCGAGCGTGGTCTCGCCGGTTGGGTGCAGGCCGTGGACGACGAACAGCAGATCGTCACGATCACTTTCTTCGGCGGCGTGGATGAGAAGCTCTTCGACGAACTCAGGCTCACCAACAGCGACAAAATCGGCTGGCCGCTTTCGAAGGAGCCCGACAATCCGGAAGCGCCGAAAGGCACCATCGCCGTCGCTCGCGACAGCCTGATGACCTACGATCCCGTGAACGACCGCAAAGGCGGCAACATTCTCGACATCAAAAAAATCCCCGCCGAGCCCGGCAGCAGCGGCGTCCAGATCCAGGTGAAATGCGACATGCTGCTGGAGGGTTTCCGGCCGCGCCGCATCGTCCGCTTTTATCCCGCCACTTGGAAAGTGAACGCGCTCCCGAGGGAGGAGCAGTTCCAAGGGCGCGAGTGACGAGAGCTAGCGAAGAAAGCGGCCTGTCGGTGCTCGGTAGGAAGCACAACGTGCGTATTGCCGGACGGTTCCGGGTGAGCGTACCCCCTTGGAATGGGACTCGAACTGCGGCTCAGAGTGACCTGAGGAACTTGACCAGCGCGGCGCGGTCGGCAGCGGGCATCGAGCGGAAGGATTCCTTTGAGCGCTCGCCTTCGCCGCCGTGCCAGAGGATGGCTTCCTCGAGGGTCCGCGCGCGGCCATCGTGCAGATACGCTTCGCCGCCGCTCACGCCAGCCGTGAGGCCGATGCTCCAGAGCGGCGGCGTGCGCCACTCGGCTCCGGTGGCTTCGTGTTCTCCGAGGCTGTCGGCGAGGCCTGCGCCCATGTCGTGCAGCAGCAGGTCGGTGAAGGGCTGAATCTTTTGTCCGCGCAGTTCGGCAAAAGGGTGATGCTTGCTCGTGGTGAAGCTCGGTGTGTGGCAGGCGGTGCAGTTGGCTTTTGCAAAGAGCTGCTCACCGCGCAGTGCATCCGCGTCGGCGAGGTCGCGACGCGCGCTGACGCCGAGCGTGCTGACGTAGCGCGTGAGGTTCGCGAGGTCGGCGTCTGAGAGTGCCGATTTGCGGTCGGTGCCATCGTCGAGCTTGTGAAAAGCCGAAGTCGTCACGCCCATGTCGCTGTTGAACGCACTGGCGATCTGATGCCGTACGCTCGGCTGCGCGGCCTTGTAGCCGAAGCGTCCGAGGCGCGGCCTGCCATCTTCGTCGCTCACGATTTGCGCGCGTCCGCGCACGCCGTCGCCGCGCTTGTGATTCGCCTCTGCGAGCGCGAGCACGTCCGCTTCGTCAATCGCCTCCAGCAATCCGAGACCCACAAGCTGCGGCGTGAGTCGCATGGAGAAGTGCGAAGGCGTCTCGCCTGTGAACGCATACACCGGCTTGCGCAGCGAGAATGGCGTGCCGTCGGCGTACTTGCCGTCGATGTTCTGCCAGCTTGCGATGCTCGCGCCGGCCTCGGGTTTGCCGTTGCTGGATTGCGGCTGCAACGCGCTGCCGAGTTTCGGATGCGGCGTGCCTTTCGCATCCGCGCCGACTTTGATGACCGTCCGATACATCGGCTTGCCAATTTCCGGCGGCAGCGCGCGACCGTTGTTGACGTGGCAAGCGATGCAACTCTGCGCGACGAACCGCGGCCCGAGCTTGCCCTTCTGCTCTTCGAAAACCGGATTCCCTTTCTCCGAATGTGCGCCGCTCGCGAAGTCCGTGTGATGCAGTCGGCGCCCGAGCATGAACGGCTGCGCGCTCACCGGCGCGATATTGCCGGCCATCTGCTTGAAGCGATGCACCGGCTCGCCCGAGTAATGATAGGGCAACGTCGTCAGCCCACCGAGCCACGCCTTCTCGGGCAGCGGAAACGAGTCGAGCTTCTCGCCCTTGCCCTCCCACGGCACGACGCCGCGCCCGACGACGTAGAGGAATGCGGTGCCGTAATAGTTCTTCTGGCCGTGCTTCGGCGCTTTCATGAACTGGCTGATTTCCACCTCGATGCGGTCGCCGACTTGCAGCGGGCGCTTCTCAATCACGTTGTGCTTCACCGTCACCGAGCGACGATTCGGCGCAATGAGCGGCGCGGCCGTGTTGAGATGATATTCGGCCTCCGTGTTGATGCCGCGGAAGAAGGCGCGGAACTCCGGTGCGCTCAGCTCCGCGAGCGTGTCGTAGGTGAAGATCACATCCTTTCCGCCTTTCGCGATGCGGTCCACAATCTCGATGCCGATGGTGCGCTCCTCCCAATAGAATGTGGCGTAGAGATCATACGAGTGAAACTGCCCTTCGCGCGCATGACGGCTGCGCGCGCGGTCCCCGAGGCGCGTGATGAGCGCGTCGGATGTTTCCTCCAGCGTGGCGGGTTCGAGTTTCGTGCTCGCGTCGAAGAGCGGCGTGACTTGCGGCGCGGCGTGTGCGGAAAAGGCCAGGGCGAGGACGAGGGCGGACGTGTGAGAGAATGGCTGTTTCATGTCGCAGGGAAATGTGCGGCACGCATTCGATTTACCGGGCAAATCAGCGACGCGTGCCAAATCGCTTCACGGCTTTCCCGCCGCATACGCCGTGTGCACTTCGGCCTCGCTCATCACGCGCGAGAGAATCGCCATCTCATCCAGCGTCCCGGAAAAACTGCGCCGCACTTCGCCGCGCCAGTTGCCGATTTCCGCCGTGCCGATGTGCAGCGCGGGCGGAGTAAACGACGCGCCTGATCCAATCGGCCGGCCGTTCGCGTAGTGCCGGACAACGTGGCCGTCGAACGTCGTCACAAGCAGCAGCCACTGGCCGAGCCGCTCCGGCGTGACGAACGGCTCGCTGTTCACCGCCTCCCATTCCATCCGCGCGCGTCCGAGGTCGCGCCCCACAGCCAACCGCATCCGCCCTTCGCGCGTGAGTTCCCAGCGCAGCGCGCCGGGACGTTCCGCCTCGGCGCAGAGCAGCGTGTGCATCCCGTGCGGCAGCGCCTCGACGCGCACCCATGCGAGGAAAGTGATCGCACTCTGAGAATGCGAAGCGGTGAACCGGATGCGGTCGCCCTCGCTGCGAAAATCGAGCGCGCGTTTCCCCGGCCAGCGTCCCGCAATCCACGCGCAGCCGACGATGCTGCCGTGCGATTCCTCCGTCGCGCCTGCGGCGTGGTTCGCGACGCTGCGCTCGGATTGCGGCGTGTCGTCGAGCGAGTAATGAATCACCGTCGCAGGGTCTGCGCTCAGCGCGCGGCTGGCATCGCGCCACGCTGCGAAACGGCGGCGCGCACCGTCCTCGTCGCGCCTCGCGAGTTCCTCCTCGCTCAGAAAATCGGAACGCGCCGCTGGGATTGCCGCGAGCGCATTGGCATCCACGCGCACCGCCTCGCCGCCGATCAACTTGCGCGACGGTGCCGCAGTAGCGGTGACTTCGACTTCACCGAGAAAAACATGCACCTCCGGCGCGGAACCTATGCGCAGCGCGACGCCGAAGTCCGTGCCGAAGTCCACGACCTTCACGCCAGGCGCATCCACCGCAAAGCCACGCGCCTGCGGCGGCACGTGCGCGCTGATTTTCCCCCGGCTCAGAAATCCCGCGCCCGATGACACGATTCGAAATTCCGCCGGCCCCTCGATGACGACACGCGCACCGCTGTAAAATTCCACGAGCACCGCGCCCGACTTCAGCCGCAGTTCGCCCGGCGCGAGCACCGTCCCCGGCATGCGCTCGACGCCATCCTCCCACTCCACACCGACCGCGCGCGCCAGCACTGCCGCGCCGTTCGCACGCGACTCCGCCGGCCCGCGCCACCACCACACTGCCGCGAGCATCACGAGCGCCGCCGCAGCGAGCGGTGTCGCCCATTTCCAAAAAACGCGAGAACGCACAACCTTGCGCGGCACCGTCAGCGCATCGCCGGAATTCCGCGCCGCCGCCCATTCGGCGAGCCCCGTCTCGATGTCGCAGTGCAGGAACCACAGCCGCCGGGCCTCCGCGCTGTACGCGAGGATTTTTTCCAGCCTCGCGTGTTCATCCCCGGAAATCGTTCCGTCGTTCTGCGCAGCCATCATCGCACGCAGTTCATCGCGCTCGAAGTCCGCACTCACGCCGCGCCTCCTCCGGCAAGGCGCTGCGTCACACAGTCCGCGAGTTTGCGGCGAATGATGTTCAGCTTGTTGTAGAGCGTCTGCGGCGCACGGCCGAGCTGCTCCGCGAGCGTGGCGATGCTGCCCTCCTCGAAATACGCCGCCTCAACGAGTCTGCGCCCCGGATCGTCGAGCATTTCGAGACAATGCCCCAGCGCCTCGTGCCGCGCGTCCGTCTGCGCAAGATCCGGCGCTCGCTCGCTGGCGAGGATTTCGAGCAGCTCATCGCTGAAATGCAGCCGCGAACGCGCCGCCGCGCGCTGGAAATTCTTTGCCTCGTAAAAGGCAACAGTGCAGGCCCACGAGAGAAAATCGTCATTCGCCGTCACGCGCGAGGCGTCGAACGTCTCGAAACGCCGCCACATCGTCATGCTTGCCTTTTGCAAGACGTCCTCCGCGTCGTGGCGGCTGCCGAGCAGCGAGACGAGATACGCCAGCAGCCGCCGGTGCGCGGCATTGAGCAGGAAAATGAAGTTCGCGTGTGGATCAGGCGCAGGCATCAATGGAGTATGTGCGGTGCCTCTCAGGTTTACCGCAGCTTTCTTGGTGATGAGTCGCATTTGGCCGGCAGGATCCCTTCGCTTGGTTTCCTCGTGCAAACGGGGCCGGAAGCGCACTAGCCTGACCGTCACATGACACTCCCTCGGCTCCATTTAAGGGCAATCACGATTGCCGCTTTTCTCTTGAAATTATCCGCAAACGCAGCCCTCGCGCTCGATCCGCACGTCGAAGCCGTCACCCGCATCGTCGAGGGCGCGCGCGGCAAAGTGGAAAAAACCGAGGACGGGAAAGGCCTCAAGCTCGTGGACCTCGCCGTGCCCAATACCGGCCCGCACGACAAGCGCGGGAGCGATCCCTACGATGCCGCATTCTTTGAGCACCTCGGGCACATAACTGCGCTGGAATCGCTGAACATCATCTCGACCAAAGCCAACGACGCATGGATCGCGCCGCTCGGCAAATTGGCGAACCTCAAGACGCTTCGCTTCACCAACAACGGCAAGCTCACCGATGCCGGCATGGAGCACTTCGCCGGATTGAAGAACCTCGAAACGTTTTCCTTCGTCGGCACCGCCATCACCGGTCGCGCGTACGCGAAGTGCAAGGACTGGACGCGCGTCATCAAGGTCAGCCATCGCGGCAGCAGCATCGATGACGAAGGTCTCCTGCAGCTCTGCGAACATCTGCCAAACCTCGAAAGCATCAGCCTCGCGCACGCGAAATTCACCGACGCCGGCGCTCCGGCCCTCGCGAAGCTCACCAAGCTCAAAGGCCTCGAAATCGGCACTTCGAACGCAACGCCTGCATCTCTGAAAAACCTCGCGGGATTGCCCCTTGAGTATTTGCAACTCGGCGAAGGGTTCGATTCATCCGCATCGCTGGTTGCCATCCAGAACTTCAGGACGCTGACACGCCTCACGCTGACGAACTGCTCCAAGACCACCGACGAAGACCTGAAGCTTCTCGCCACGATGAAGCAGCTTGAAAGCCTGGAACTCGGCAACCTGCCGATGACCGAGGAGCGTGTCGCGCAGTTGAAGCCGTTCGCGTTCCTAAAATCCCTCCGCATCGTGCAGCGGCCCAAACCCTATTCCGACGAAGTGCAGGCGAAGATCAAGGCGCTGCTGCCGAGAGTGGAACTCACCTTCCAGTGAGGTTCGCGGCCCGAGGCTCGGCGAAACGGACGAATGCATAGGGAGCGCAGCGAATTCCGCTGCGAAAGTCCCCCGGAGGGGAGGCTGGTCGGGCCGGCGGGATTCGAACCCACGACCTCTTGAACCCCATTCAAGCGTTCTACCAAGCTGAACTACGGCCCGATTCCAGCGGGCGCGGAAAGTGCGCGGTGCCGGTGTGCTTGGCAAGAGGGATTTGCGCGCTACGATCGAGGGATGTGGAAAATCCTTCCGGTCCTGCTCCTCACCGTCGCCGCTGCGCTCGCGCAGACTGCGGAGGAATGGGAGCCGTTTCGGAAGACCGGGCTTTTTCCAAGCGGTGCGGCGCTCTGGATTGCGCCGGACATGGAAAAGGAAACGGTCAGCGCGTTTTCCTCGCGGCTGCTCGATGGCGCGCGGCAGGGCGATGCGAAGGCAATGGCGACGCTCGGGCGATTTTTTTTTGCACGCGGTGATGTGGAGCGGGCGGGTGAATGGCTGGGCAAGGCGGCGGAGGCAGGCCACGGCGGTGCGCAGCTCGATCTCGGGTCGCTGTATGCGCAGGGGACCGGGCGTCCGCAGGATCTGGTGGAGGCCTACAAATGGATATGGCTCGCGACATGGGAGGATGCGCCGGGAGCGGAGGCGGCGCTGCGGGAGATTTCCCAAAAGCTGAACGGCGCGCAGGTGATCGACGGTGTGCAGCGCGCGGCGAAATTTCAGGAGGCGCACAAGAAGGCTCCCAAGGACGCCGCGGGTGTGGCGCGGTAGGGGTCAGCGATTGCGGAGGAGTTCCGCGTAGTAGGCGCGTTTCCGCCAGGCCCACGCGGCTAGGACGATCGCCGAAGCGAAGAGCGCGAGCAGGGCTCCGAGCGCAGCCCACCAGACGGCGGCGAGCATCGGATGCTTTTCCGGCGCGAGCGTTTCCTTCAGCGGTCCGGTGATGATGTGCATGCCGTTCTTCGAGGCGAAGTAACCCGTCGCGCCGCCCGCGAGCGAGGCGAGCGAGAGGAGGCCGACCAGGCCGGGGACGATTCGGCGGAAAAACGCGGCCTTTAGCGCCGGCTGGGGACCGAAATTTGCCGCGATGCCGAGAGCGAGTCCGGCGAAGGTCGCGGGGATGAGCAGATCGAGCGTGCCCCATATCGCGCCGAGCGCGAGCGCCGGCCAGTGTTCGAAGAAAGGCGGACGCCCGAGCGTGAATGCCTCCGGGCACAGTGCTGCGGAGACTCCGCCGAGGAGGGCGCCGTAGCCGCATACGGATGCGATGCACAGCAGGACGAGCTTTGCGAATTCCATCGCGAGGACACTTCCGCAGCCGCGCCGTGCTGTCGAGTGTCGCATGGCCGGTTGATATTGACGCCGATTCCTGTTCCGCTGATCCGCATGCCCGCACCCGCACCCGTTTCCCCGGACGAAGCCCCGCGACTTTCCCACGAAGTCATCCGTCGCGCGAAGTTCCCGATGCTCGCCACGGTGGATGAGGCCGGCCAGCCGCGCCTGAGGCCGGTGTCGCCGGTGCGGGTGGATGGATTCACGATTTTTGTCGCGAATCTCCGAAGCTACGGCAAGACGCGCGAACTCGCGGCGAACCCGCGCTGCGAACTCTGCTACCTCGACGAGCACCACGATCAGGTCCGCATCACCGGGATTGCGCACGTGGAGACGGATGCAGCGGTGCTGCGCACGATTTGGGACAGCAACCCGCTTTTGCGCCGTTACCTCGGCACGCCGGACAATCCCGAACTGATCATTTATCGCATCGAGCCGGTGCGCGTCCGCTTCATGCGGGAGTGGGCGCTCGAATACGTCGAGGTCCCTTCCGGCGCAACCTAGCCGGGGAGGCGGATTTCCGTGCTTGCCCGTGGGGGTGAAAAGCCTTAGGAAGAAAGCGTTATGGGCACACTGACTAAAAGGGAAATCGTTCTGAACATCAGCAACGAGACAGGGCTGGTCCAACATGAGGTGTTCGATGTCGTCCAAAAGACGCTCGACCAAGTCATCGAAGCACTCGCCCGCGGAGACAACATCGAGTTGCGAAACTTCGGCGTCTTCGAAGTAAAGCTCACAAAGCCGCGCGTCGGACGCAACCCGAACCAGCCGGGGAGCAGCTTCGTCATTCCGGCGCGCGCCACGGTGAAGTTCAAGTCCGGCAAAATCATGAAACAGCGCGTGAGCCAGCTCACCGCGAAGCTGAAGGCGGACGCGGAAGGGCAGGCCGGCGCGTAGCCGCTGTCGAGTTGTCTGCGGTTAATACGCCCTTTGGGGCGGCTGAGGTGCGCGGGCGCATCTCAGCGACATGAAGGAGGGAAAGCGCGCAAGCGCGGGGGAGCCGGGGAAAGCAGTGCGGCGTTATTCTTTCGCGCCGGTTGCCAAGGGGCGCGCGTAGAGGCAGATTGCGCGCCCTTTTTACCGATGCCCAAGAAACGCCCAGCACTCACCGTGGTTCCTAGTCCCGATTGCATCGAGGTCCGGGGCGCGCGGCAGAATAACCTCAAAGGCTTCGACCTCGATCTGCCGCTCGGCAAATTGATCGTCGTCACGGGGCCGAGTGGAAGCGGGAAGTCGTCGCTCGCGTTTGACACGATCTACGCGGAGGGGCAGCGGCGGTATGTCGAGACGTTCAGCCCTTACACGCGGCAGTTCCTCGACCGCATGGACAAGCCGCGCGTGGACGAAATCCGCGGCATCCCGCCGGCCATCGCCATCGAGCAGACGAACAACGTGAAGAGCACGCGCTCGACCGTCGGCACGATGACGGAGATCAACGACTACCTGAAGCTGCTCTTCCCGCGCATCGCCACGGCGCGGTGCCCGGAGTGCGCGTTGGAAATCAAACCCGAGTCGGCGAAGAGCATCGTCGAGCATGTCTTCGCGCAGCACGGCGGCGAGGCGGTGTTGATCACGTTTGGGGTTCCGGCGCCCGCGGGTACGAAGCCCGCGGATTTCTTTTCGTTCCTCCAGCAGCAGGGCTATCTGCGCGTGTGGCTCGACGGTGAGATTCTCCGGACCGACGAGGAGCCGGCGGCGAAGCGGCTGCCCGCGCTTGTCGAGGTGATCCAGGATCGTGTCACGATTTCCGACGAAGACCGCGCGCGGCTGATGGAGGCCATCGAGCACGCGCTGCGTCTCGGGAGCGGGAAGCTCGCGATCCGGCATCCGGGGTCGGGCTACCGGCACCCTTACAGCGCGGGCTGGCATTGCGCGCACTGCGACGTCGACATCACGCCGCCGACGCCGGGGCTTTTCAGTTTCAATCACCCGCTCGGCGCGTGTCCGACCTGCCGCGGTTTTGGGCGGACCATCGCGATTGATTTGCTCCGCGCGATTCCCGATCGCTCGCTCAGCCTCGCGGATGGCTGCGTCAAGCCGTTCCAGACCGAGAGCGGCGCGGACTGCCAGCGCGACATGATGCGCTGCGCGAAGGCGAAGGGCATCGATGTGAAGATGCCTTTCGACGACATGCCGAAGGACGAGCAGGAGTGGGTGCTGGAAGGCGAGGACCCGAAGCGCGAGGGCGAGGAGCTTTGGAAAGAGGGCCTGTGGTACGGCGTGCGCGGCTTCTTCCGCTGGCTCGAAAGCAAGGCGTACAAAATGCACGTCCGCGTGCTGCTCAGCCGCTACCGCAACTATTCCGATCTGTCCCGATTGCCACGGCGGCCGCTACCAGCCCGCGACGCTGAATTACCGCTTCGCCGGAAAGACGCTGCCCGAACTGCAATGCATGCCGCTGGGCGAAATGAGCGCCATCCTCGCGGACTCCGGCGATCGTTCACCAAACGAGAGCGCGGGCGCTGGCAACTCCACCACCGACATGCTCGCTGGCGAAGTCCGCTCGCGTCTCGGCTTTCTGCTCGAAGTCGGCCTCGGCTACCTCTCGCTCGACCGCCCGACCCGCACGCTGAGCGGCGGCGAAGTCGAGCGCGTGAATCTCACCACCTGCCTCGGTGCTTCGCTCGTGAACACGCTGTTCGTCCTCGACGAGCCGAGCATCGGCCTGCACCCGCGCGACACCGGGCGGCTCATCCGCGTGATGGAGGCGCTGCGCGACAAGGGCAACACGCTGCTCGTCGTCGAGCACGAGGAAGCCGTGATGCGCGCCGCGGATCACCTCATCGAACTCGGCCCCGGCCGCGGCGAGAGTGGGGGCGAACTGGTCTTTGCGGGGCCGGCGGAGGAGCTGCTGAAGACGGCCAACGTGCAACGCGCGCGGCGAAAGCTCCCAAAACTTCGGGCGGTGGTCGCCGCGCATTGGACGTTGAGCGTGCGGCGTTGGACGCCGGATATTCCCTCACCGCCGCCTATCTCACCGGCGAAAAATCGATCCCCGTCCCGGCGATGCGCCGCACGCCTTCCTCGTGGCTTCGCATCGAGGGCGCCCGCGAGAACAACCTCCGCAACATCACCGTCGAGATTCCGCTCGGCGTCTTCGCCTGCGTCACCGGCGTCAGCGGTTCGGGGAAGAGCACGCTCGTCCACAGCGTCCTCTACGAAAACCTCCTGAACGCAAAAGGCATCGCGAGCGCGAACCAGCCGGGCGCATTGAAGAAGCTCGTCGGCGCGCGGCAAATCTCGCAGGTCATCCTCGTCGATCAGTCGCAACTTTCGCGCACGCCGAAATCCACCGCTGCGCTTTACCTTGGGATCTTCGACGACATCCGCGAGATGTTCGCGATGACACCCGAGGCGCTTCGCGAGGGGCTCAGCGCCAGCGCGTTTTCCTTCAATGGCGGCCCGGGCCGTTGCGAGCGCTGCGGCGGCAGCGGCTTCGAGAAAATCGAGATGCAATTCCTTAGCGACGTCTTCGTGCGCTGCCCGGAATGCGAAGGCCGGCGCTATCAGCCGCACGTGCTGAAAATTCGCGTGGACGGCAAAAGCATCCACGAAGTGCTGGAGATGACCGTCACCGAGGCGGTGCGTCTCTTCGAGGTCCGTGACGCGGCGCGAATCGCGGGTCCGCTGCGCATCCTCGAGGAGGTCGGCCTCGGCTACATCCGCCTCGGACAGCCGCTCAACATGCTGAGCGGCGGCGAAAGCCAGCGGCTGAAGCTGGTGGAGCGCCTCACGCAGCAGGACACCGCGAACGCGCTGCTGATCCTCGATGAGCCGACGACCGGCCTGCATTTCGACGACGTGGCGATGCTCGTGAAGGTCTTCGATCGCCTGGTGGAGCAGGGGAATTCGCTGCTCGTCATCGAGCACAATCTCGAAGTCATCAAGTGCGCCGACTACGTCCTGGATCTCGGCCCGGAGGCAGGAACCGGCGGAGGCCTTCTCGTCGCGAAGGGCACGCCGGAGGAAGTCGCGCAAGTCGAGGAGTCGCACACCGGGCGATACCTCGGTAGGGCGCTTTCGCCGAAAGCGCCCAGATCAGCCGGTGCGGAAGAGTGGGCGCGCTCGGCGAGCGCGCCCTACCAAACAGCCGTGGTCGCCGAGGAGCCGTCGCGCGCTGCCGCTTCGCGTGCAATCGGCATCCACGGTGCGCGGGAGCACAACCTGAAGAACATCTCGCTCTCCATCCCGCGCGATCAGTTGGTCGTCATCACCGGCCTCAGCGGCTCGGGGAAGAGCACGCTCGCGTTCGACCTTCTCTTCGCCGAGGGGCAGCGCCGCTTCCTCGACGTGATGTCGCCGTACGCGCGGCAGTTCGTCGAGCAACTCGAAAAGCCCGACGTCGATCGCATCACGGGCCTTCCGCCGAGCGTGGCCATCGAGCAGCGCGTCACGCGCGGCGGCGGAAAATCCACCGTGGCGACTGTCACCGAGGTCTATCATTTCCTGCGGCTGCTCTTTTCAAAGCTCGGCGTGCAGCATTGCCCGGATTGCGGTTGCGCTGTCGAGTCGCAGACCGCGGCTGCGGTCACACGGCGTGTCGAGGACTTCGCGAAAAAAGGGACGGGTGCGCGTGTTCGCGACGCTGGTGCGAGCCCGGAAGGGCTTCCACACGGACATCGCGAAATGGGCGAAGCGCCAGGGCTTCGAGACGCTGCTGGTGGACGGCCGTCTCGTGCGCGTGGACGAGTTCACCAAGCTCGAGCGTTTCCGCGAGCACACCATCGAGGTGCTCGTCGGCGAGCGCACGCCCGCCGACACGCGCGGCCCGCGGCGGCGGAGGCTCGCCGAGTTGGTGAAGAGCGCACTCAGCATCGGCCGCGGCACCATCCGCGTGCTCGATGCGAAGAACCGCGGCACCATTCTCAGCACCGAGCAGGCCTGCCCGGATTGCGGACAATCCTTTGAGGAACTCGATCCGCGCCTGTTCTCGTTCAACTCGCCGCACGGCTGGTGCGCCGAGTGCCGCGGCTTCGGCGAAGTGTGGAAGCATTACGTGAATCCGCGGCTGGAAACCGCGCTGGAGCAGGAACTCGACATCGAGCGCCAGGGTGAATCGCTGGAGGAAGGCGAGGCGGTGCCGTGTCCCGCGTGTTCCGGCGCGCGGCTGAATCCGCAGGCGTGCGCGGTGAAATTGAAAGGGCGCACCATCGGCGAATACGCGGCGCTGCCGGTGCGCGAAGCGCTCGCGCTCGCGGGAAAGCTGCGATTCGACGCGCAGGAAACGCCCATCTCGCAGGACATCGTTCCGGAGATCATCCAGCGGCTCACTTTCATGGGAAAAGTCGGGCTCGACTACCTGTCGCTCGACCGCAGCGCGAAGACGCTCAGCGGCGGCGAGAGCCAGCGCATCCGCCTCGCCGCGCAGCTCGGGAGCAATCTGCGCGGCGTGCTCTACGTCCTCGACGAGCCGACCATCGGCCTGCATCCGCGCGACAACGATGCGCTGCTCGACACGCTCATCGCACTGCGCGGCAAAGGGAAACTCGCTCGTGGTCGTCGAACACGACGAGGAGACGATGCGCCGCGCGGATACGATCGTGGACCTCGGGCCGCTCGCGGGCGTTCATGGCGGCGAAGTCTGCGCCATCGGTTCGCTCGACGACATCGCGGCGTGCGAGCGCAGCGCGACGGGAAAGTATTTGCGCCATCCGCTGGAGCATCCCACGCGCGGTGTGCGACGCTCGCTCGAAGGCGGCCAATGGCTGGAACTCCGCGGAGCGACGGACGAACAACCTGAAGAACGTGGATGTCCGTTTTCCCATCGGCAGGCTGAGCGTGATCACCGGCATCAGCGGCAGCGGGAAAAGCACGCTCATGCGCGGGGTGCTGAAACCGACGGTCGAGGCTGCGCTAAAGGAGGGAGCGAAACGGGGCAGGGCGCTCTCGCCGAAAGTGCTCAAGCTGGCGGGCGTGAAACCCGGCGAGGAAGTGTCGGCGCGCTCGGCGGGCGCGCCCTGCCTCGGCGGCGTCGAGTTCATCGAGGCTGTCCATGAGGTGGATCAGTCGCCCATCGGCAAAACGTCGCGCTCCACGCCAGCGACGTATCTCGGCGTGTTCAACGAGATCCGCGCGCTCTTCGCGCAGCTCCCGACTTCGCGGATGCGCGGCTACACCGCGTCGCGCTTTTCTTTCAACACCGAGGGCGGACGCTGCGAGACGTGCAGCGGGCAGGGTGTCATCCGCATGGAGATGGCGTTCCTTCCGACAAGCTACCAGCCGTGCACGGACTGCCACGGAAAGCGCTTCAATCCGGCGACACTCGAGGTGCTCTACAATGACAAGAGCATCGGCGACGTCATGGAGATGTCGCTTGCGGAGGCCGCGGAATTTTTCAAAGCCGCGCCGAAAATCCACCGTCCGCTCGCGCTCCTCTGCGACACCGGGCTCGGCTATCTGCGTCTCGGCCAGCCCAGTCCCACGCTCAGCGGCGGAGAGGCACAGCGGCTGAAGCTCGTCGCCGAACTCGTGCAGGGCGTCGCGCGCGATGCGAACTCGCGACTGCGCCGCCAGCGCGAGCCGAAGAGCACGCTCTACCTGCTCGAGGAGCCGACCATCGGCCTGCACATGGCGGACGTGGCCGAGTTGCTGAAAGTGCTCCACCGCCTCGTGGACGACGGCGCGACGGTGCTCGTCATCGAGCACAATCTCTCGCTCATCGCCGACGCCGACTACGTCGTGGACATCGGTCCCGAGGCGGGCGCGGCGGGCGGTGAAGTCGTCGCCTGCGGCACGCCGGAGGAAGTCGCTGCGCATCCGGTGAGCAGGACGGCGCCGTTCCTTCGTCCGCTCGTAGCTGCAAATGTGAAAGCGCGGACAGCTTGAGTGCGGACAGGTCGGCAGGCGCAGTTGCGGGCTTGCGGAGCTGCGTCGCCTCGGCTGTCCTGCGCAGCCCATGAGCACCCTGAATTTCGCAATCATCGGCACCGGCGGCATCACTTTGCAAAACCATCTCCCCGGCCTCGCCATGTGCGGCGATGTGAAAGTCACGGCGCTTTGCGACACCAATCCCGCGACGCTCGAGGCGGCGCGGCAGCAGACGGGCGTCCAGACCTGCTCGCTGAATTACGAGGACATCGTGAAGCGCGATGACGTGCATGCGGTGATCATCGCCACTCCGAATTTCACCCATGCGCCGATCGCGCACGCGGCCATTGCGGCGGGCAAGCATGTGCTCTGCGAAAAGCCCATCGCGATGAACTACCCTGAGGCGCGTGGCATGGCGGATGCGGCGGACCGCGCCGGCGTGCGGCACATGACGGCGTTCACGTATCGTTTCGTCCCGGCGATGCGCTACCTCGGGCATCTCATCGCGCGCGGCGACCTCGGTCAGCCGTACCACTACCGCTCGTGCCGGCTGCAGGACTGGGGCACGCGCCCGCTCGGCTGGCGCATGGTGAAGAAACTCGCTGGCACAGGCGAACTCGGCGACATGCTCAGCCACCGGATCAATTTCGCGCAGTATCTCGTCGGGCCGATGAAGCGGCTCGTGGCGAATGTGAAAACCCTCACGCCGATGCGCGGGGGACTGCCGAACGACACCGAGGACTGGGTGGCGATCCTTGCGGATTTTCAAAATGGCGCAACTGGCGTGCTGGAAAGCTCGAAGCTCGCGAGTGGCCGGAACGAGTCGTGGCGCTCGCTCGATTACGTGGAGCTGAACGGCAGCGAGGGGACGTTCGAGTTCACGACGGGAAAATGGAACGAGCTCATCTTCGGCAAAGTCGGCGGTCCCGGGCTCGCGCCGCTGCCCGTGCCGCGCGAGTTCTGGACGTGGCCCGGCTCGCCGCGCGATCCCGGCACGGGCGATCCGCTCGTGACGTTCCGCTACGATCAGGCGTTTGAATTTGTGGAGGCGATCCGGAATCAGCGCCCGTGCGTGCCGAGCTTCCACGAGGGCGCGGATGTCGTCCGGGTGATGGATGCTGCGCTGGAATCGGCGGAGCGCGGAGCGTGGATTGACGTTGCGTGAGCGTGAAGGCATTGAACGAAGCATCTATGAAAACAGCAGTCATCACCGGCGCCGGCAGCGGCGTGGGTCGTGCAACGGCAGTCGCGCTTGCTGGCGCAGGCTGGAATGTGGCGATCCTCGGGCGGCGTGAAAATGCGCTGCTGGAGACGGCGGGCATCGCGGGCGAGCATGGTGGCAAGGTGCTCGTGTGCCCGTGCGACATCGGCGATGAGGCGGCGGTGGCGGCGATGGGGAAGCGCGTGCTCGCGGAGTTTGGCGAGGTCGAGGTGCTCGTGAACGCGGCGGGGACGAATGCGCCGAAGCGTGCGCTGGAGGTGCTGTCGTCCGCCGATTTTCACGACATGATGAACACGAATCTCAACGGTGCGTACTATTGCGTGCAGGCGTTCTTGCCTGGGATGCGTGCGCGTGGGAGCGGGACGATCGTGAATGTGATTTCCGATGCGGGAAAGGCGGCGTCGCCGAAGGCCGGGCCGGCATACGTGATGTCGAAGTTTGGCCTCGCGGGGCTGACACAGAGCATCAACGCCGAGGAGCGCGGGCGCGGTGTGCGCGCAATCGGGATTTTCCCCGGAGACATCGACACGCCGCTGCTGAAGAAACGTCCGGTCGTGCCGGATGCGGACGCGCTTGCGAAGATGATGCGTCCCGAAGATGTCGCGGATTGCATCGTGTTTTCGATCAACATGCCGCCGCATGTGATCATCGAGGAGATGATCGTGCGACCACGGTAGCAGTTTCCGCCGAGGGACTGGGGTCGGCGTGATCCTCCCGCCAGTCGAGGTGCTTTTTTCCGCTAACACGGACGCGTGGTGGTGATACCCTTCACGCATGCTGCGAACTGCCGCACTTTCGTCCCTTGTTCTACCACTCGCTGCCTTTGCCGCGGAGGTGGACTTTCAGCGCGACATCCAGCCGCTTTTTGCGGAGCACTGCTATGAGTGTCACGGGCCGGACAAGCAGAAGGGCGGGCTGAATCTCACGACACGCGAGGGTGCGCTGAAGCTCCTCGACAGCGGGGCGGCGGCGTTCGTCGCGGGGCATCCGGAAAGGAGCGAGGCAATCGCGCGCATCACGACCAACGATCCGGATGACGTCATGCCGCCAAAAAACATGGCGAAACGCCCGACTCCGCAGCAGGTGGAGATTTTGAAGAAGTGGATCGCATCGGGCGCGGAGTGGACGCAGCACTGGGCGTATCTGCCGGTGCACCGTCCGCAGCCGCCGCAGGTGAAGGACGCGGCGTGGCCGCGAAATGACGTGGATCGCTTCATCCTCGCGCGACTGGAGAGGGAAGGCATCAAGCCCTCGCCAGCGGCGGATGCGCATACGCTTTGCCGGCGGCTTTTCCTCGATCTGACAGGACTGCCGCCGACGCCGGAGGAGGCGGATGATTTTGCGAAGGCTGCGGCGAAGGATCGGCAGAAGGCGGTGGAGGCGCTGGCGGAGCGGCTGCTCGCGTCGCCGCGGTTTGGCGAGCGATGGGGACGGCATTGGCTCGACAAGGCGCGCTATGCGGACAGCGATGGCTACGAGAAGGACAGGCCGCGTCCGGATGCGTGGCGTTATCGCGACTGGGTGATCGCGGCGGTGAATGCGGACATGCCGTTCGACCAGTTCACCATCGAGCAGCTCGCGGGCGACCTGTTGCCAAATGCGACGCCGGAGCAGAAGCTCGCGACCGCGTTCCACCGGCAGACGCTCACGAACACCGAGGGCGGCGTGGACCAGGAGCAGTTCCGCAACGAGGCCGTGTTCGATCGCACGGAGACGACGGGCGCGGTGTGGCTCGGGCTCACGGTCGGCTGCGCGCGCTGCCACACGCACAAGTACGACCAGATTTCGCAGCGGGAGTACTACCAGCTCTTCGCGTTTTTCAACAACGGCGACGAGGCCACGGCGAAGGTCGGCAAGTCCGCCGCCGCACTCGCGGAATACGCGAAGGCAAACGCCGCGCATCTTGCCAAACTCCGCGAGGCAGAGGCGAAAGTGGCAGCCGCGCGCGAGTCGCTGAAGGAACGTCTGCCTGCATGGGAAAGGGAGATGCACGCGAAGTTGGAAAAGCTCGGCGCTGCCGAGGGGAAAAAGGCGGGGCGCAGCGTGCTTGAGATTTCCTCCGTGAAGGCGGCGGGCAAGACCACCTTCACAAAGCTCGACGACGGATCGTGGCTCGCGGCCGGCGTGCAGCCGAAGCACGATACATACACGGTCACGGCAAAGTTGCCGCCGCTCAACGTAAGCGCGTTCGAACTGGAAGTGCTGCCGGATGATTCGCTGCCGGAGAAAGGTCCGGGGCGCGCGGACAAGGGCAACTTTGTGCTGAGCGAGTTCCGCGTTCAGACAAAAGACGGCGCGAAGGTGGAACTGCATTCGCCGAGGGCCGACTACGAGCAGGCGGGTTGGAAAGTCGCGGGAGCGCTCGATGGAAATGCGGAGACGGGCTGGGCTGTCGGAGGCGGTGTCGGCAAGCAGCACAGCGCGATATTCCAAGTCGCGCTTCCGCTCGACGGTGCGAAGGCCGGTGAGGTGACCATTTCGCTGCAGCAGACTTACCCGAAGGGCGACCATTGCATCGGGCGTTTCCGGCTCGTCGCGATCACTGGCGAGACGGAGGAGAGCATCGGGACCGCGGAAGTGAGGCGCCTTTTGCGCGTCGGTTCGGAAAAGTGGACGAATGAAAATGTCGCGGAGATCCTCGACTGGGCTGTGAAGAGCGATCCCGCGACCCGCGCGATCGCGGCGGAGGCGGAAAGGATCGCAGCGTCGGGACCGCCGCCGCCGCTCATGGATGTGCGGGTGATCGCGCAGCGGGCGACTCCGCGCGACACGCGCATCCTGCACCGGGGCGAGTTCCTTTCCCCGACCGATCCCGTGAAGCCGGGTGGCCTGGCAATTCTGCCGCCGCTCCGCGCACGGAATGCCGATGTCAAGGGCGGCGCGATGCCCGACCGGCTCGATTTTGCGCGCTGGCTCATGAGCCGGGAGAATCCGCTCACGGCGCGCGTGACGGTGAATCATTTCTGGGCGCAGCTTTTCGGCACGGGAATCGTGCGGACGGAAGATGACTTCGGTGTGCGTGGCGAACCGCCGTCGCACCCGGAACTGTTCGATTGGCTCGCGGATGAATTCGTCGCGAAGGGTTGGAGCCGGAAGCACATGATCCGGCTGCTTGTCACGAGCGCGACGTACCAGCAGGGCGCGGCACAGAGGCCCGAGCTTCGCGACGTGGATCCGCTGAACCGGCTGCTCGCGCGGCAGGCGCGCATCCGCGTCGAGGGCGAGGTCGTGCGCGACCTGCATCTGGCGGCGAGCGGATTGCTCTCGGCGAAGATCGGCGGCCCGAGCGTCTTTCCGCCGATGCCGGCCGATGTCGCGGCGCTGAGTTACGCGGGGAATTTCAAGTGGACCGAGAGCAGCGGCGAGGACCGGTACCGGCGCGGGATGTACACCTTTTTCAAGCGCACTGCGCCGCATCCGGACCTGATGACGTTTGACTGTCCCGATGCGAACACAGCATGCGTCACGCGGACTGTGTCCGACACGCCGCTTCAGGCGCTTGCCACGCTGAACGCGCAGGCATTCGCGGAGGCGGCGCGGGCTCTCGCGGCGCGAGTCCTTCGCGAAGCGAACGGAAACGATGCGCCGCGGTTGGAGCGCGCGTTCCGGCTGTGCCTCGGGCGGCCTCCCACGGCGCCGGAAAGTTCGCGGCTGATGTCGCTGCTGAGCCAGGCGCGCGCGTATTACGCGGCACATCCGGACGAGGCAAAGAAGCTCGTTGCGAATCCCAAGGAGGCGAACGCCGTCGAGCTGGCGGCTTGGACGGCAACGTCGCGGATAGTCATGAATACCGATGAGTTCATCACACGAAACTAGAGCCATGAATCCAATCGACCGCGCCGTTCATCTCAGCCGCCGCGAATTTTTCACCACGGCTGCGAGCGGGCTGGGATGGCTGGCGATGGCGTCCATGTTGCAGCAGGACGGGCTGCTCGCCGCGCCCGGCGCGGGGATCGATCCGCTTTTCCCGAAGGCTCCGCATTTCGCGCCGAAGGCGAAGAATTGCATCTTCATGTTCATGGAGGGCGCGCCGTCGCAGATCGATCTCTTCGACCCGAAGCCCAAGCTTAATGAACTGAACGGCCAGCCGTTGCCGGAATCGATGACGAAGAACGTGCGGTTCGCATTCATCAAGAAGGAGACGGCGCGGCTGATGGGCTCGCCGCGGAAATTTGCGAAGTACGGGCAGTGCGGGATGGAGTTCAGCGACCTGCTGCCGAATGTCGCGACGTGCGCGGATGACCTGCTGATGGTGCGCTCGATGCACACGGATCAGTTCAACCATCATCCGGCGCAGCTCGTGATGCACTGCGGGCGCGCGACGTTCGGGCTGCCGACGATGGGAGCGTGGCTGAACTACGGGCTCGGCTCGGAGTCGCGCAACCTGCCGGGCTACGTCGTGCTGTCGGCGGGGCGTGGGACGAGCGGCGGGACGTCGCTGTGGCAGAGCGGATTTTTGCCCTCGGTGTATGCGGGCGTGCAATTTCGCAATCAGGGCGCGCCGGTCCTGAATCTGAGCAACCCCGAGGGTCTTCCGCCGGAGCTCCAGCGCGCGGGGCTCGATGCGCTGGCGGGGTTGAACGAGGAGCGGTTCGGCCAGATGCGCGACCCGGAGATCCAGAGTCGCACCGCAGCGTATGAGCTCGCGTTTCGCATGCAGAGCGCGGCGCCGGAGCTGATCGATCTTTCCAAGGAGGATCCGAAGACGCTGGAGATGTACGGCGTGAATCGTGAGGATGCGAAGGTGAAGGCGACGCGCGCCGGCGGGCCGGGTCAGTACAGGAGTTTTGCGACGAATTGCCTGCTCGCGCGCCGGCTTGTTGAGCGCGGCGTGCGCTTCGTGAATGTCGTGCATGCGTCGTGGGACCATCACTCGAACCTCGACAACGAACTCGCCTTCAACGCGGGCATGAGCGACCAGCCGGTCGCGGCACTGATCAAGGATCTGAAAATGCGCGGGCTGCTCGATGAGACGCTCATCGTGTGGTGCGGCGAATTTGGACGCACGCCGCTTGGCGAGAATCGCGGCGGAAGCAAGAACGTCACCGGACGCGATCACCACCCGAATGCATTCACGGTGCTGCTCGCGGGCGGCGGAATCAAAGGCGGGCAGACTTATGGCGGGACGGACGAGATCGGCTGGTCGGTCGTGCGCGATCCGGTCCACATCAACGATCTCCATGCGACGATCCTGCACCTTTTTGGAATCGACCACATGCGGCTCACCCACCGCTTCCAAGGCCGCGATTACCGGCTCACGGATGTCGCGGGGAAAGTGTTGCGCCCGTGGCTCGCGTGACGGGCCGGTTTCGAGAGGATGCTCGACGGCCTGCGTGTGACTTGCGCAAGAATGCAGCCGACGAATGCGGTGCAGCCGCGTTCCAGTTTCCCCTTCTATGAAATCATTCGCGTTTCTCCTCCTCACGATCGTCGGCATGGCCGGCGCTGCTGAAAAGGTTGCCCCGGCGACCCGCGTCAAAAAATCCGGGTTCGGATATCCGCCCGAATTTTCGGGCGCGCAGGTGGTGACTTACAAGACGGTCGGCGAGACGAAGCTCGCGCTGAACATTTTCAATCCCGAGGGGCACAAGGCTTCGGACAGCCGGCCTGCCATTGTGCTTTTTTTCGGTGGCGGATGGACGAGCGGGTCGCCTGGGCAGTTTGAGCAGCAGTGCCGCTATTTTGCCTCGCGCGGGATGGTGGCAATCACGGCGGACTACCGCGTGGCATCGCGGCATCAGGCAAAGGCGGCGCAGTGTGTGGCAGACGCGAAGTCGGCGGTCCGCTACGTTCGGGCGCATGCGAAGGAGCTCGGCGTGGATCCGAAGCGCATTGCTGCCGGCGGCGGTTCGGCGGGCGGTCACATCGCGGGTTGCACCGGTGCGGTGCCGGGCCTTGAAGAGCCGGGCGAGGACAAAGCCGTCAGTTCGGTGCCGGATGCGATGGTCCTTTTCAATCCCGCGCTCGCGCTCGCGCCGGTGGAAGGGAATGACTTCGGAGGATTCGGCTCGCGGCTTCCCGCGGAGAAGCTCGGCGCGGAGCCGGTCGCGATTTCACCGGCGCACAACGTGAAGGCCGGAACGCCGCCCACGATCATCTTCCACGGAAAGGCGGATACGACGGTGCCGTTCGCGACAGTGGAGGCGTTCGCGGAGGCGATGAAAAAGGCCGGGAACCGATGTGAAGTCATGGGCTTCGAGGGACAGCAGCACGGCTTTTTCAATTTCGGCCGCGGCGACAACGCGATGTTCCGCGAGACGCTCAAGCAGGCGGACAAATTTCTCGCATCGCTCGGCTGGCTGGCAGGTGACGCGACGGTGGATTCCTTCTTCCCAACCTCAAAATGAATGCCCGACCCATGTGTTTTCTCCGACTTCTCGCCTTCGCGGTTTCTGCCGTCTGCGTCCTCGGCAGTGTGCCCGCGCGTGCCGCCTCCCAGCCAAATGTCGTTTTGATCCTGTCCGACGATCAGGCTTGGGGTGACTACGGGTTCATGGGGCATCCGGTGATCAAGACGCCGAATCTCGACAAGCTGGCTGCGGAGTCGCTGACATTCCGCCGCGGGTACGTTCCCGCGTCCCTGTGCTGCCCGAGCCTCGCGAGCATCATCACCGGGCGCTATCCGCATCAGCACAGGGTGACGAGCAATGATCCGCCGATTCCCGCCGGGATGACGCCGCGCGAGTTCAACAGGTCGCCGCAGTTCCAGGCCGGGCGCGACATCATGAACAAGTACATGGATGAAATGCCCACGCTGCCGCGGCTGCTGGGCACGAAGGGGTACCTGAGCCTCCAGACGGGGAAATGGTGGCAGGGTTCGTATTCGCATGGCGGCTTCACTCACGGCATGACGAAGGGCGGGCGCCACGGCGATCAGGGGCTCGATATTGGCCGCAAGACGATGCAGCCGATTTACGATTTCATCGGCGAGGCGAAGCAGCAGTCGAAGCCGTTCTTCGTCTGGTACGCGCCGCTGCTGCCGCACGATCCGCACACGCCGCCGGCGAGGCTTCTGGAAAAGTACAAGGGCAAGACGCCGAGCGAGCATGTGGCGAAGTACTGGGCGATGGTCGAGTGGTTCGACGAGACGTGCGGCGAACTGCTCGGCTTCCTCGATCGCGAGAAGGTCGCGGAGAATACCATTGTGATTTACGTGACCGACAACGGGTGGATTCAGGATCCGAACGCGCCGAAGTACGCGCCGAAATCCAAGCAGTCGCAATACGACGGCGGCTTGCGCACGCCGATCATGGTGCGCTGGCCGGCGAAGATCCGTCCAGCGATGAGCGATTCGGTGGTGAGTTCGCTCGACATTCTCCCCACCGTGCTCGACGCGGCCGGCATCCATCGGCCCGACGGTCTGCCCGGTGTGAGCCTGACGGATGCGGCGGCGGTGAACGCGCGCGGGGCGGTGTTCGGCGAATGCTTCACCCACAATTCAAAGGATCTCGCGAATCCCTCGGCGAGCCTGCGGTGGCGCTGGGTGATCCAAGGCGACTGGAAGCTGATCGTCCCGGCGTCGCAGAACGAGCCTGCGGCGGTGGTGGAACTCTTCAATTTGAAATCCGATCCCACCGAGGAAAAGAATCTCGCCGATGCGGAGACGGAGCGCGTGGAGAAGATGCGCGCGAAGCTCGATGGGTGGTGGAAAGGGTAGGGGTGCGGGGAGTAGGCTCGAAGATGCGCTTCTGCCGGATGGAAATACATCTGCCGGAACATAAAATTCCTGTTAAGAAAACCCCGCAGCGTCGGTCCTTTACACAATGAACCATTTGCAACCCTCCCTCTGGGCTGCGTTTCGCCAGTCGGCGAAAGAAGGTTCGTCCACCTCCCAATACCCATGAAACCCTTCCTCATCCTTGCCGCACTTCTGCCCGCGGCTGTCCTCGCGAATGCCATCCGGGAAGCTGCACCGGCATCCCCGGGTCCGGTGAAAGCATCGGCATCCGCGACGGTCACGAAAACTGCGAAGGAGCGCTGGCAGACTGCGGCGAAGGCGGACGAGGCGAGCTTCCGCCGGCATGTGATTCCGCTGATGTCGCGCGCGGGTTGCAGCGGGCGCGAGTGCCACGGTTCGTTCCAGGGCCGCGGTGGATTTCAGCTTTCGCTCTTTGGCTACGATTTTGAAAAGGACCACGAGGCGATTACCAAGGGCAAGGGCGGCGCTGAGGAGATTCGCGTGGATCTGAATGATCCGGTGAAGAGCCTCGTCCTCGCGAAGCCGTCGCTCGACGGCGAGGAGCACAAGGGCAAGAAGCGTTTCGACAAAGGATCGTGGGAATACAACCTGATCCTGAAATGGATCCAGTCGGGCGCGAAGAGCGACGTGGCGGAGACGGGAGAATTTGCGCGGCTGGATGTTTCGCCGAAGGAACTGGTGTTCAAGAAATCCGGCGAGGCGATCCAGTTGAAGGTGGTCGCGCATTGGAAGGACGGGACAGTGGAGGACGTCACGCAGCTCACGCGGTTCCGGACGAACGATGAATCCGTGGCGCTCGTGAGTGACACGGGTCTGGTGACGGCGAAGACGCCGGGCGACACACACATCGTCGCGTTTTATGACAACGGCGTGGAACCGGTGCCCGCGGTGCTCCCGGTCTCGGATCGCGTCGGGGCGAAATTCCCGGCGGTGAAGACGCGGACGAAGGTGGACGAACTCGTGATCGCGAAACTTCGCAAGACTGGCATCCTGCCGAGCGAGATTTGCACCGATTTGGAGTTCCTGCGGCGCGCTTCGCTCGATGTGACGGGGACGCTGCCGACGCCGAAGGAGATCGAGGCATTTGCGAAGGACACCGCGCCGGACAAGCGCGCACGGAAAGTGGACGAACTGCTCGCGCGCCCGTCGTATGCGGCGTGGTGGACGACGAAGCTGTGCGATTTCACCGGCAACAATCCGCGGCTGATCCGCATGAACGGAAATGGGAGAAACCTGAACGGCGAGATGTCGAAGCAATGGTACTCCTGGATCTATAAGCGCATCGCGGACAACACGCCGTACGACCAACTTGCCGCGGGGATCGTGCTGGCTGTCAGCCGCACTGCGCCGGATCAGAAGTACGCGGACTTCGTGAACGAGATGGGCAGCTATTTCCGCAAGGACCAGCCGGCGGATTTCGCGCACCGCTCGAATCTCCCGTGGTATTGGATGCGGCAGAACGTGCAGAAGCCCGAGGAGAAGGCGCTGGCGTTTGCGCACACATTCCTCGGCGTGCGGATCGAGTGCGCGCAGTGTCACAAGCATCCGTTCGATCAATGGACGAAGCAGGACTTTGAGCACTTCCAGGCGTTCTTTTCCGGAGTCGCCTACGGTGGCGGAAATGGCGGGAAGGGGAAGATGGCGAAGGGCGAGGAAGCCGCCGGAGCTACGGCCGAAATGACGCCGGCGAGCCTTCGCCAGGAGATCAAGGAGAAGGTGGAGGCGTCCATGGCGGGGAAGCCGGTGGACCCGAAAAAGAATGAGAAGCAGAAGTACGAACAGACGGAGGTGAGCCGGCGCATCGCCGCGGGTGAGCCGATTCCGTGGGATGAACTCGTTGTGGACATCAAGCGCGTGGGCCAGCCGATGAAGCAGGACAAGAAGGAGGTGAAGGGCAGCTCGCGGGTCATCACCCCGAAGATTCTCGGCGGCGGTGAAGTGGCGATGGACGCAATACAACGATCCGCGCGCGCCGCTGATGGAATGGCTGCGCGGCAAGGAGAACCCGTATTTTGCGAAGGCATTCGTGAACCGCGTGTGGGCCTCGTATTTCAGCCGCGGCATCGTGGAGCCGGCGGACGACCTGAACCTCGCGAATGCCCCGAGCAATGCCGCGCTTTTCGACTACCTCGCGGATGGTTTTGTGGCGCGCAATTTCGACATGAAGTGGCTGCACAAGGAGATCCTGAACAGCGACACGTATCAGCGGAGCTGGAAGACGAATCCGACCAACAAGCTGGACGAGAAAAATTTCAGCCACGCCGTCATCCGCCGCCTGCCGGCCGAAGTCGTTTTCGACGCCATCGCGATGGCCACGGCCTCGACGGAGCGTGCGGCGAAATTTCCGACCGAGATCACCGAGCGGTCCATCGGGCCGAATGCGACGTCCGGCAACGGCAAGGGCGGCGGCGACAGCTATGCGCTGAACATTTTCGGCAAGCCCGCGCGCGAGACCAACTGCGACTGCGAGCGCACGACCGATCCCACCCTGCTCCAGACCATCTTCACGCGGAACGATCCCATCGATGCTTCAGCGTCTGGATGGAAACAAAGGGGCGAGTTGGCTGGACGAAATGCGGAGCCAACTCGCGCCGGATGGCGAGCGCAGTCCCGAAGCGCTCCGGAAGAAACTGGCCCAGCTTTCGCCGGGCGAGGGGAAGGCCGCCAAGTTTCTGAAGGCGCCTGAGAAGCCGGAGGAGGGCGATGCGGAGGCGACGAGCCGCTACGAGGAAAAACTGCGGCAGTACGAGGCGCGGGTTGCGGAGATGAACGTGCGCAAGGCGGAACTGCAGAAGCAGATCGCCGAGGCGGAAAAGCCGGTGAAGCCGTTCAACATGGAGGATGCGATCACCGAGATATTCCTGCGCACGCTCAGCCGTCCGCCGAGCGCTGCCGAGCTCACGCAGGCAAAGGCCGATGTGGCCGCCGCGAAGGCTCCGCTCGAAGGCGTCCGCGATCTGCTCTGGGCGATGCTGAACACGCGCGAGTTCATGGTGAACCACTGACGGAAAGCGACGCCCGATTTTCAACCCCAACTCCCAACCCCGAACACAAACCACCACCACCATGAGCAAATACATCTGCTGCGACGGCGTCACGCGCCGTGACTTCATCCGCGTCGGCGCCATCACAGGCTTCGGCATGGGATTCAGCCTCCAACATTTCCTCGCCGCAAACGCGGGTGCCGCCACGGCTGCCTCGCCGCTGAAAGGCAAGGCGAAGGCCGCGATCTTCGTCCGCCTCGGCGGCGGACCGAGCCACATGGACACGTTCGACTTGAAGCCCGACGCGCCCGACACGCACCGCGGCGAATTCAAGCCCATCGCGACGAATGTCGCCGGCATGCAAATTTCCGAGCACCTGCCGAAGCTCGCGACGTGCGCGGACAAATTCGCGATCCTGCGCGGTGTCTCGCACACGCTCGCGGCGCACGAACTCGGCTCGCTCTACATGGGCACCGGCAACCGTCCGCTGCCCTCGCTGAAGTTCCCGAGCTTCGGATCGGTCGTCGCGAAGGAAATCGGTGGGTCGCCGGAGCTGCCCGCGTTTGTCGCGGTGCCCTCGCAGGGGAACAACCCCACCGGCTACCTCGGCGTGGAATACGGCCCCTTCGACACCGGATCGAGCTCCGCAGGCCGGCAAGGCGATGGAAATCCGCGGGCTCGCGCTGCGCGGCGTCACCATGGAAGACGTGGATCGCCGACAGAACCTCGTGAAGCGCTACGACAATGCATTCGGCGACTTCGCGAAGGAGGACAAGATTCTCTCCGGCATGGACGAGTTTGGCCAGAAGGCCTACGCGATGATGCGTTCGACAAAGGCGCGCGACGCCTTCGATCTGTCGAAGGAATCGTCGAACATGACGACGCTCTTCGGCAATGACGCATTCTCGCAGAGCTGCCTGCTCGCGACGCGGCTCGTGGAGAGCGGCGTGAAGTTTGTCACGCTCAACCTCGGCGGCTGGGACACGCACTCGGACAACTTCAATGCGCTGAAAAACAAGCAGCTCCCGCAGCTCGATTCCGGCCTCAGCGGCCTCTTCCAGGCGCTCGCGCTCAAGGGCCTGCTCGACTCCACGGTCGTCTATGTCACCGGCGAATTCGGCCGCACGCCGAAGGTCAACGCGCGCGCGGGCCGCGACCATTATCCGCGGGCGATGTTCACGCTCCTCGCGGGCGGCGGCATCAAGATGGGTCAGGTGCTCGGCGAAAGCGATGAGAAGGGCGAAGGACCGAAGGACAAGGCGATCACGCCGGACGACATCGCCGCGACCTTCTACACCGCGCTCGGCATCAATCCGCAGAAGGAATACAACACCCCGAGCGGACGTCCCGTGATGATCGCGCGCTACGGCACGGCGATCAAAGAACTGCTCGGGTAGGCAAGCTGGCATCCGCCGGCGCACGTGCCGGAGGAATGAACGAATTCACGAAGGCCGGATGCTGAGTGGCATCCGGCCTTTGTCGTTTGCTGCAGAAATGCGATGCGACTCCCGTGGGCGGCTACGCCATGCGGAAGCGCCCTTCCTCGGCCGGTTCCTCGGCGACCGGATTGCGCAACGTGCCGATTTTCTCGATCTCGATCTCGGCGACATCGCCGGGCAGCAGCCAGCGGGGAGGGGTGCGCGCCATGCCGACGCCGTGCGGCGTGCCGGTGAGGATCACCGTGCCGGGCTGCAGCGTGTTGCTGCTGCTCAGGAACTCGATGATCGTCGCAACGTCGAAAATCATGTCGCCGGTCGTCCAGTCCTGCAGCGTCTCGCCGTTCACACGGGCGGCGATGCGGAGCGCATGCGGGTCGGGGAGGGATTCGGGCGTCACGAGCACCGGCCCGAGCGGGCAGAACGTGTCGAACGACTTCCCGCGGCACCATTGCCCGCCGCCGCCGTCTTTCTGCCAGTCGCGCGCGCTCACGTCGTTCGCGCACGTGTAGCCGAGGACATGGTCGAGCGCGTTTTCGCGCGAAACATTCTTGGCCGCGCGACCGATCACGACGGCCAGTTCCGCCTCGTAGTCCACCTTGTCGCTGCGCAGGCGGCGCGGGAGGAAAATGGTCCCCTCGGGATCCTGCACAGCGCCTGCCGACTTCACGAAGAGCACCGGGAACTTCGGCAGCGGCGAATTCGATTCCGCGGCGTGCTTTTTGTAGTTCAGCCCGATGCACAGAATCGCACTCGGCACCACCGGCGCGAGCAACTTTCCGGACACCGTCTCGCCGGTGTCGGCGAACGGCCCGTATGGCCCGCCGGTGAGACGCGTGAATTCTCCGCCGGCGTGCTGGCGGGCGAAGATGACGGAGGCATCGGGGAGTTGGAGACGAGCGATTCGCATGAAGGTTCGTTATCGGTTCGGGCGGGGTGGGGGCAACTTTCGATTTGCCAGCGGCGGCTTGGTGCGCAGACTGCGCGCCCATTTTCAATACTCCAAAATGAACAAACCAAAAGTCCTAGTGGCCGATCCAGTGAGCGAGCGCGGCATCGCCGAACTGCAGGAAGGGGGTCTGCTCGACGTGACCGTGAAGACGGGCCTGAAGGAGGAGGAGCTTCTGAAAATCATCGGCGAATTCGAGGGCCTCGTCGTGCGCTCTCAGACGAAGGTGAACGCAAGGGTGATCGAGGCGGCGAAGAATCTGAAGGTCGTGGGCCGCGCCGGTGTCGGTGTGGACAATGTGGACGTGGAGGCGGCCACGAAGCGCGGCGTCGTGGTGATGAACACGCCGGCGGGAAACACAATCTCCACGGCAGAGCACGCGTTCAGCCTGCTCATGGCGATTTCGCGCAACATCGCGCAGGCGGATGCGTCGGTGAAGGCGGGCAAGTGGGACCGCAAGTCTTTCGAGGGTGTCGAGCTTTACGGCAAGACGCTCGCCATTCTCGGAATGGGCCGCATCGGCACGGAGATCGCGCGGCGCGCGATTGCCTTCGGGATGCGCGTTTATGCCTACGACCCGTATCTCTCCGCGAGTCGCGCGCGTTCCCTGCAGGTGGAATTGGTCGAGCGTCTCGATGAAATCGTCCCGCTGGCCGACTACATCACGATGCACATGCCGCTCACGGACGAGACGAAGAACATGCTCAACGCCGAACGCCTCGCGAAGACGAAGAAGGGCGTGCGGATCATCAATTGCGCCCGTGGAGGGCTGGTGGACGAGAAGGCGCTCTACGATGCGCTGAAGAGCCGCCAGGTCGCGGCGGCAGCCTTGGACGTTTACGAAGTGGAGCCGCCGCCCGCGGATTTCCCGCTGCGCTCGCTGCCGAATGTCGTGCTCACGCCGCACCTCGGCGCGAGCACCGCGGAGGCGCAGGAGAATGTCGGCATCGAAGTCGCACAGCAGATCCGCGCAATGCTGATGAGCGGTGAAGTCCGCAACGCGGTGAACATGCCGAACCTCGACGCGAAGACGCTCGCCATCATCGGCCCGCACATCGCCCTCGGAGCGCGTCTCGGCATGCTGCTCCGGCAGATCGCGGCGAAGCGTTGCGACACGCTGCACATCAACTTCGCCGGCAAAATCAACGACCACGACACCACTGCGGTTACGCGGGCGATCCTGAAGAGCTTCCTCTTTGCGGCGAGCGGCGGCGAGGCGAACGAAGTGAATGCGCCGGATTTTGCAAAGCAACTCGGCCTGAAAGTGACCGAGAGCCGCGAGAGCAACGGTGGTGATTACACCGAACTGATCGAACTGACCGCGACCGGCGAAGGCGGATGGGTGAGCGTTGCAGGCACCTTCTTCGGCAGCCAGCCGCGCATCGTGAAGATGAACGGACGCCACGTGGAAGCGAAGCCCGACGGCGTGCTGCTCATCTACGAGAACAAGGATCGGCCCGGAATGGTCGGCCTGATCGGCAACCTGTTCGGCAAGCACGGCGTGAACATCGCCAGCATGAGCCTCGGTCGCAATGAGGCCGGCGGGAACGCGCTCGGCATCCTGAATCTCGACAGCGTCCCCGGCGAAGCCGTGCTGAAGGAAATGCTCGCCGAGCCGGACATCCGTTCCGCGCAGGTCGTGCAGCTTTGACGGGAAGCGGCTGCCGCGTCTGACAAGGCACGGCGTGAGTTTCCCCGGGAGGAAAAGCGTGTCCGCAATTTCGCGAGTGCGGCGGCGTGCCGTGCGAAATGCGCCTCGCCGCGCACGGGCATCCCTGTGTAAACGCGCGTGTGAAAATTTCCGTTCTCACCAAGGTCCCTTCGGCCACACCCGCGGTTCGTTTTTTTACCACCGCACAGCGCGGAGCTCTTCCGAAGGGGATTTCGGAGCAGGAGCTGTCGCTGAAGCCCGCTTCACGAGTGTTCCACCACGGCGAGGACGTCCTTTGCGTCGGCCTGGGCGACGCCGGGAAAGTCGGTGCGGATGAAGTCCGCCTGGCGGCCGGCGCCGCAGCATTGGCGATGAAGCGGAGCGGACGCACGCGCTTCAACGTGATCCTCGCGGACTGGCCGCAGTTTTCCGCGGCTGCGGTGGAGGGCATCGTCCTTGCCGATTACTCGAATGAGGAATTCAAGACGACGCGCAGCCGCGGATTGCAGCAGGTGAATCTTGTGGTCGGAGCGCGGCAGGCCGGCACCGTGAAAAAGGCGGTGGCGCTCGCGCATACGCTGGGGGATTTCACGAATCTCGCACGCGGGATCGCCAACCGGCCGGGCAATGTCGTTTTTCCCGAAACGCTCGCCGAAGAGGCGCGATGGCATGCGAAGAAGCACGGGCTGCGCTGTACGGTGCTCGATGACCGGCAGCTCCGCGTGCGGCGATTTGGCGGAATCACTGCGGTCGGAAGTGGCAGCGCGCGGCCTCCGCGTCTGATCGTTCTCGAGCATCGCGGCGGATCGAAAACGCAGGCCCCGCTCGCGCTGGTGGGCAAGGCGGTCACGTTCGACACCGGCGGCATTTCCATCAAGCCCGCGGCGGACATGGAGCAGATGATCTGGGACAAGTGCGGCGGTGCAGCCGTACTCGGCGCAATGCTCGCGATTGCGAAGTTCGGGGTGCGGCGCAACGTCGTCGGCCTCATCCCCGCCGCGGAGAATATGCCGGGATCTGCTGCATATCGCCCGGGCGACATCGTGACCTGCTACGACGGGCGGCACGTCGAGGTGGTGAACACCGACGCGGAGGGGCGGATGATTCTCGCGGATGCGATCGGCTATGCGCGCAAGGATCTCCGCGCGGCCGCCATCGTGGACATCGCGACGCTCACCGGCGCATGCGGTGTCGCGCTCGGCGAAGCGGCGGCTGGGCTCTGGAGCAGTGACGACCGCCTGCGCGATGCCGTCCTCGCCGCATCGCGGAAATGCGGCGAGCGCCTGTGGCCGATGCCCCATTTTCCGGAGTACGACGAAGCGATCCGGAGCGACGTCGCCCTGCTGAAAAACAGCGGCGGGCGCCTGGCGGGAGCCTGTACGGCGGCGGCGTTCCTGCGGACTTTTGCGGAAAAGACGCCGTGGGTGCACCTCGACATCGCCTACATGTCCCACCGCAACAAGGACGGCATCGCGCTTGCGAAGGGCGCGACGGGATTTGGCGTGCGAACGCTCGCCGAGCTTGCTGCAAACTGGCCCTGAGTGTTCGCGATTCGTGGCAGCGGATGCGGTTCGAGGCCAGTCCAGCCAGCGGCTCCGTTTTTGAGAACCAAAGAAGGAGTGGAGAGTAGGGGGGTCGAACCCCTGACCTCGTCATTGCGAACGACGCGCTCTACCAACTGAGCTAACTCCCCGTTGCTGAAAGACAGTGCGGTGACTATCCGCAGAAGAAAATTCCGGGCAAGCGAAAAGTGCAATTCCGTCCGACCCGCACAGAGAAATTACGAGGTCACTGCTTGAGGAACGCAGTTTGAGGGGTCTAGTCTGGCTGCGATGTCGCTTCAGACTTTTCTTCCGCTCGGTTTCCGCGGTGGATTGTCGGCGGTGGCGATGATGGCGAGTTTCGCTTTCTGCGCGCCGGCCCTGAGCGCGGAGGATGTCGATGCGGTGCGCAAGCAGTTGCTCGCGGGGAAATATGCCGATGCCGCGGACGTGGCGGGCGCGGCGGAAAAGACTCAGCCTGAAGTCGAGGACTGGCCGCTGCTGAAGATCGAGGCGTCGATGGCGCTGGGGAAGTACCCCGAGGCGCAACAGGTGCTTTCGGCGGCGCTTGAGCGATTCCCGTATTCGATGCGGCTGCGGATCGTGGGCTTCGACGTCTGCCGCGCCAATGGTGACACGGAACGCGCGAAAACGTTGAAGGAAGAGATGGATCGTTTCGGCGGGCAGCGCGAGTGGGCCTACCGCGAGCCTCCGGATCGCGTGGCGTTGGGAAGGGCGGCGATCCTCCTCGGGGCGGATCCGAAGCGGGTCACGGAGCTGTTTTTCGATCCTGTCAAAAAGCTGAATCCGGATTTTCCGGGCACCTATCTGGCGACCGGTGATCTCGCGCTGGCGAAGCATGACTTCGCACTTGCGGCAAAGAGCTATGCGGCGGCGGTGAAGAAGTTTCCGGAGAACTCGGAGGCTCACTTTGGCCTGGCACGCGCATTTGCGCCGAGCGACAGCGAGGCCGCGGAGGAGCAGATCGAGAAGACGCTGGAGCTGAATCCAAACCACGCTGGTGCGCATCTGATGCTCGCGGACCATGCGATCGACTCGGAAAACTACTCCGAGGCCGAAAAGCAGCTCGCGGAGGTGTTGCGGGTGAATCCCCGCCACCCGGAGGCGCATGCGTTCCGCGCAGTGCTGGCGAATATCCGCTCGGATGCAAAAGGTGCGGCGGCTTCGCGGGCCGAGGCGGTGAAGCTGTGGCCGACCAATCCGTCCGTGCCGCACCTCATCGGCCGCAAGCTTTCGCAGCATTACCGGTTTGCGGAGGGCGCGGAGCTTGCAGCGGCAGGCGCTCAAGTTTGAACCGGATTTCTTGCCGGCGAAGATTCAGCTCGCGCAGGATCTCCTGCGGCTGGGGCGCGACGAGGAAGGCTGGCGGCTCGCGGACGAGGTGCAGAAGGCGGACCCTTACGACGTGGTGGCTTTCAACCTCACGCAGTTGCGCGACACCATCGCGCATTTCCGGGTGCTGAAGAGCGAGCATTTTCAGGTGCGCATGGATCCGCGTGAGGCGGATGTCTATGGCGCGGATGTCCTCGCGCTGCTCGAGCGTGCGCACGCGACGCTGACGAAGAAATACGGCTTGCCGCCCGGTGAACGGACGATGGTGGAGATTTTTCCCGATCAGAAGGATTTCGCGATTCGCACCTTCGGTCTGCCGGGTGGCGCGGGTTATCTGGGCGTGTGTTTCGGCCGCGTCATCACTGCGAACAGCCCCGCGTCGCGCCCAGGGAGTCCGTCGAACTGGCAGGCGGTGCTCTGGCACGAGTTCACGCACGTCGTCACGCTCACGCTGACGAAGAACAAGATGCCGCGCTGGCTGAGCGAAGGCATCAGCGTCTATGAGGAACGGCAGGCACGGGCCAACTGGGGTGAGCACATGACGCCGCGTTACCGCGCGATGATCCTGGGAAAGGATCTGACGCCGGTGAGCCAGCTCAGCGGAGCTTTCCTTCGCCCGAAGACGGCGCGCATCTGCAGTTCGCGTATTACGAGTCGTCGCTCGTGGTCGAGTGGCTGGTGAAAAAGTGGGGGATGGAGAAGATGCGGCGCTGCTCGGGGATCTCGCGCGCGGTGTGGCGATCAACGACGCGCTCGCCGCGCACTTTGCGCCGATGGAGAAACTCGATGCCGAGTTTGCAGCACACGCCCGCAGCCTCGCGAACGGCACCGGACCGAAGCTCGACTGGGCAAAGCCCGCACCCGCTGACATCGCGAGCGAGCCGAAGCTCAAGGATTGGATCGCGAGGAATCCGGACAACTTCACGGCGCTGATGGAACAGGCGAAGGCGCTGCTCAAGGAGAAGCAGTGGGCGGCCGCCAAGGCCCCCTTGCTGAAACTGATCGCACTTTATCCCAACCAGCATGATTCGGAGAGCGCGTACGCGTTGCTCGCTCACGCCCATCGTGAACTCGGCGAGGCTGCGGCTGAGGAGGCGATGCTGAACAAGGTCACGGAGCTCTGCAGCGATGCTCCGGAGGCCTACGCGCGGCTGATGGAAATCGCGGCCGCACGCAAGGACTGGCGAACGGTGCTCGCCAACGCGGAGCATTTTACCGGCGTCAATCCGCTGGCCCACGAGCCGTATCACCGCATCGCGGAGGCGCGCGAAGCCACGGGCGACAAGGCGCGGTGCGATTCGCGCATACCGCACGCTGCTCGCGCTGAATCCGCCGGATCAGCCGGAGGTCCACTATCGCCTCGCCCGCGCCCTGCACTCGACGGGCGATGCGGGAGCGAAGCGCGAGGTGCTGCTCGCGCTCGAGGAAGCGCCGCGTTTCCGCGAGGCGCATGCGCTTTTGCTGGAGATGGCAGTCGAAAGCATCGAAGGCCCCCGCGAAGAGTGCGGCCAAGCCATGAAATCACGGGGCGCGATGTTCGTGGTGATGCTCGTGTTGTTCGCGAGCCTGAGCTTCGCGCAGCGCCGCAGCCGCCGATACAGCGACGGGCCGATCTACTACAGCGAAGGCGGAGTCCCTGTGGATGTGCGCGTGGTGAAGACGGCGCGCGAAATCGCATCGCACAGCACCGGCACGCCCGATGTGGAAGAATGCGCCCGGATTTGACAAGGACGTGTTTCACGTTCGTCGCGCATCATCCGCGACAGCGATCCGAGCGGCGCGGCCGAGTGCGGCGAGCTGGATCACGGATTTCCCGGACGCGACCTGAACCTCTCCTTCCGGCTCCAGCAGATGACCTCGATGAAGGTCGATCCGAATGGGCGCATCCTTCGACCTCACCGACCCGGAACTCGTCCGACTATCCGTTCATCTACATGGTCGAGCCGGGCGCGCTGCTCTTGCAGCGACGAGGAGGTTCCCATCCTCCGCCGCTACCTGCTCAACGGCGGCTTCCTGATGGTCGACGATTTCTGGGGCGAGGGCGAGTGGGAGTGCTTCGCGGAGCAAATGAAGCGGGTCTTTCCCGACCGCGAGTTCGTGGAACTGCCGCGGACCATCCGATCTTCCACTGCGTCTTCGACCTCAGCCTGGACGAGCTCAATCTCCAGATGCCCAAACGTGGCGCACGGGCGCGACGAGCCAGTACAGCGGCGGTGACGTGGGAGCGACATCCGAAAGGACGGCAGCTACGAGGATTGCACGAAATGCACATCCGCGGCATCTTCGACGACAAGGGGCGCATCATGGTCATCGCCAGCCACAACACCGACAACGGCGACGGCTGGGAGCGCGAAGGCGAGAACGACTATTACTTCCACGAGTTCTCCGAGAAGAAGGCGTACCCGCTGGGCATCAACATCATCTTCTACGCGATGACGCACTGAGACTCCCGCATCGCGCGCCCGCACTTTCATCCATGACCACCCAGCCAGCCAGCAGCGTTTCAACACCCGACGGCGATGCCGCAACGTTCGAACAACTCACGGCAGCGCGTCCGCGGATCCTGAAGGAACTCGGCAAGGTCATCGTCGGGCAGCACGAGGTGATCGAGCAGATCCTCATCGCGCTGTTTGCGGGCGGGCACTGCCTGATCACCGGCGCGCCGGGTCTGGCGAAGACGCTGCTCGTGAAATCCATCGCGCAGATTTTTCACCTCGAGTTCCGCCGCATTCAGTTCACGCCGGACCTCATGCCGACGGACATCACGGGCGTGGAGATCCTGCAGGAAGGCGCGGATGGCCGCGAGCTCGTGTTCGTGCCGGGGCCGATCTTCGGCAACATGCTGCTGGCGGACGAAATCAACCGCACGCCGCCGAAGACGCAGGCCGCGCTGCTCGAGGCGATGCAGGAGCATCAGGTCACCGCGGGCGGGCGGCGCTATGCGCTGCCGGAGCCGTTCTTCGTGCTCGCGACGCAGAACCCGATCGAAATGGAAGGCACGTATCCGCTGCCCGAGGCGCAGCTCGACCGGTTCATGTTCAACGTGGTGATCGACTACCTGCCCGAGGACGACGAGGTCGCCGTGGTGCAGCGGACGACCGCCGCGGCTGGCGAAGCCATCGAGCCGCTTTTCACGGGCGAGGACGTGCTGCGATTCCACGAGCTCGTGCGGAAGGTGCCGATCGCGGAAGACCTCGTGCGTTTCGCCGTGCGGCTTGCGTCGCAGCCACGCGTCCGCGGCAGGCGGGCACGCCGGATTTCGTGAACGACTGGGTGAGCTGGGGCGCGGGGACGCGTGCCGCGCAGTTCCTCATCCTCGGCGCAAAGGCCCGCGCGCTGCTCGCATGGCCGCGCGCACGTGACGAAGGAGGACATCATCGCGCTTGCCGCGCCGGTGCTGCGGCATCGCGTGCTGGTGAACTATCGCGCCGAGGCGGAAGGCGTGACGGTCGAGAAGGTGATTGAACGCATCCTGGAGACGGTGAAATAGCGCCAGTCCATGTCCGTAGCGCCGCCGAATTCGACAAGCCCAGCCCAGGCGGGCGGCGCGTCATTTCTCGATCCCGCGGCGCTGATGGCGATCCGCAACCTCGAACTGCGGGCGCGCGCGATCGTCGAGGGTTTCTGGCACGGGATTCATCGCAGCCCGTATCACGGGTTCTCGGTCGAGTTCACCGAATATCGGCAGTACACGCCGGGCGACGATCCGCGGTATCTCGACTGGAAGCTCGTCGCGCGGACCGATCGCTATTTCATCAAGAAATTCGAGGACGAGACGAACCTGCGTTGCCACCTGCTGGTCGATGGCAGCCGGTCGATGACCTTCGGCTCGCGCGGATACACGAAGGCCGACTACGCCCGCACGCTCGCGGCGACGCTCGCGTATTTTCTTTCGCATCAGGGCGACGCCACGGGGCTGCTCACGTTCGACGAACAGGTGCGCGAATACCTGCCTGCGCGGAACCGTCCCGGTCATCTGCGCCAGCTCATGCTCGCGCTGGAAAAGCCGGCATCCGGCAGCAGCACGGATCTCGCCACGCCGCTGCGGCGCATCGCGGAATTGGTGAGGAAACGCAGCCTCATCGTGCTCATCAGCGATCTGCTCGCGCCGGTGGATGCGCTTTCCGACGCGCTGTCACTGCTCACCGCGAGCCGGCATGAGGTGATCGTCTTCCAGGTGCTCGATCCCGCGGAGCGCACGTTCGATTTCGATCAGGCCGCGCGTTTTCTCGACATGGAAACCGGGCGCGATCTGTTCCTCGATCCTTCGCTCGCGCGCGCGGATTATGTGCGCCGGCTGGAGGCTCATGTGGAGTCGGTGCGCGCCTCGTGCGAAGGGCTTGGCATCAGTCACGTGCTCCTGGACACGTCGAAGCCGCTCGAACTCGCGCTGTTTGATTTCCTGAAGGCGCGTTCGGTCCGCGGGAAGCTCATCCGCAGGAAGGGCGCGGCATGAACTTCCTCTCGCCGCTCTTTCTGCTCGGTGCGCTGGCGGTCGTGGGGCCGATCATTTTCCACCTCATCCGCCGCACGACGCGCGAGGTGAAGCCGTTCAGCACGCTCATGTTCCTGCAGCCGACGCCGCCACGCGTCACGAGCAAGAGCCGCATCGAAAATCTGTGGCTGCTGCTGCTGCGATGTCTCGTATTGCTCGCGCTGGCATTCGGCTTTGCGCGTCCTTTTTTCCGCGAGAGCAGCGCGAAGACAGCCGATGCGGGTGCCCAGGCGAGGCGGTTGGCAATCCTCGTGGATGTGAGCGCGAGCATGCGGCGCGAGACGCTCTGGAAGCAGGCACAGGAAAGGGCGGAGGCGCTGCTGAAGACGATGACGCCGCTGGACGCCGTGGCGGTGCTGGCCTTCGATCGAACTCCGCGAGTGCTCATGGACATGGAGCAATGGAGCACGATGCCCGTCGATCAACGCGTCCCCGCGGCGATCCGGCAACTGGCGGCTGCGAGCCCCGGATGGGCGGGGACGAATCTGGGCGCGGCCGTTTTGCAGGCGCTGGACCTTATCAGCGGCGCCCGGCAAACCACTCCGGCGCGCGGGGAGATTGTCGTCATCAGCGACATGCAGGAGGGGGCGAGGCTCGACGGACTTCAGGGACTGGAATGGCCGCCAAACGTGACGGTGCGATTTGAGTCGGTGAATGCGACGAAGCCGGGCAATGCATCGGCGCAGTGGCTCGTCGGCGGAGAACAGAAGGAGGCGGCTGACAAGGATGAGAAGATGCGCTTGCGAATTCATAACGCAGCAGAGGCGACGTCCGAGCGGTTTCGTCTGGCTTGGGGGGCGGAGGCCGACGCTGGGCTCGATGCCTACGTCCCGGCGGGCCAGAGCACCGTGATCAGCATCCCGAAACTTCCCGAGGGCGCGAACAGACTCGTGCTGACGGGCGATGCCGCCGATTTTGACAATGCGCTGTGGCTGCTCCCGCCGCAGCCGCGCCGTGTGCCGGTGATGTTCCTCGGCACCGACGCGGAGGACGACATCCGGGGATCGCTGTTCTATCTGCGGCGTGCGTTTCCGCAGACGATGCAGGAGATTGTCGAAATTTCCGCGCGGAGGGCGGGGGACGCAGTCGCGGCATTTGAACTGCAAAAGGCACAGATGATCTTCATCGGCGACGGAGCGACGGATTCGCAGCTTGCCGCGGCGCGTCAGTTCGCGCGCGATGGGCGGCTGGTCGTCTTTCCGATGACCAACGCCGAGAGCGCGGGGGCATTGGGGCGATTGCTGGAAATACCCGGGCTTGCAGCGGAGGAGGCTGCTGCGCGTGACTTCGCGCTGCTCGCGCAGATCGATTTTCAGAGCCCGTTGTTTGCGCCGTTTGCCGATCCCCGGTTCAGCGATTTCACGAAGATCCATTTCTGGCATCACCGCAGGATCGATGCGACGAAACTGCCGGGCGCCCAAGTGCTCGCGAGTTTCGACAACCGCGACCCGGCGATCATGAAGGTTCCTCTCGGCAAGGGCGGGGTGATCGTGCTCACGAGCAGCTGGCGCCCGGTGGACAGCCAGCTCGCGCTTTCCTCGAAGTTCGTGCCGCTCCTGCACTCGATGCTCGACGACAGCGCGGGGCTTCCGCCGGCGAAGGCGCAATATTTTGTCGGCGATGAAATCGCGCTCCCTCCCGGACCAAAAGCCTACACGATGCGGAAGGCTGATGGGTCGGAAGTTCCGGTGGCTGAGGGTGGAAATTTCGCAGGAACGGACCAGCCAGGAATCTATGTCGCGAATCCGGGCGAACTGCGCTTCGTCGTGAATCTCGATCCCGAGGAGAGCCGGACATCGCCGCTCGGTCGAGACCAGCTCGCCGCGCTCGCGATGCCGATGGGTGAAGCCGGCGATGCCGGTTCGCAGAAGGCTGCCGCCGAGGGCGTCCACGCGCTGGCGATGGAGGTGGAGCAGCGGCAGAAATTGTGGCGCTGGCTGGTCATCGCCGCCGTGATGTTCCTGCTGGTGGAAACCGCCATCGCTGCGAAGCTTTCCGCAACCCGCCGCAACCCCGAGGTCTCATCATGACTCTTCCGCTGCTCAAGACCGCGCTGGAACCCATCGTCCGGCGTCAGAAATTCCGCCGCCTGATGCTGCTGCTGGGCGGCTGTTGGCTCACGCTCGCGGGATTGGGATTTCTGGGCGCCTCCATGCATGTTGGAAAGGGCGTCGCTCTTGGAGCGCTGCTGGTTGGAATTTTGCTGTCATGGGTCCTCATCCGGAGGAACCTTGCGGTTTCAAAGGCCGATTACGCGGCGATCGCGAGGAGCGTGGAGTCGCAGCATCCCGACTTGCATGCCTTGCTGCTCACCGCGGTGGAACAGAGCCCCGAGGTGAAGGGCGGTACGTTGAACTTTCTCCAGCAACGGGTGGTCGCCCATGCGGTCGCGGAAGTGC
Source organism: uncultured Verrucomicrobiae bacterium (assembly GCA_963769025.1). GTDB lineage: Bacteria > Verrucomicrobiota > Verrucomicrobiia > Chthoniobacterales > Chthoniobacteraceae > SXWH01. The sequence continues at coordinate 951,525 of CAVYKI010000009.1, read as the reverse complement.
GGCGACGCGATTGTGTGAGGACGGTGCCGGCTCTCCAACTGGTCTCCGCGGCGGCATTTCAATTTGGAATGCTGGCGTTGCTCGGCTTTGCGATCATGGGATTGCTCGGGGAGAAAGCAGACGTCGGTCGCGCAGTTGCGGGAATGGTGGAGGAGGAGATCAGCGTCACACCGGGGGATGTGGAATTGGAACGTGGGAGCGGCCTCGTGGTGCTGGCGAAGTTCGGCCAGAACGTGCCGAGCGAAGCGGTGCTGGTGCTCAGCCCGGTGAACAAGCCCGTCCAGCGCATCGCGATGGTGAAGAATCTCGATGATCCGGTCTTCGGCGGAGGCGTGCCCGAGGTGCCGGGCGACCTGTCGTATCGTGTGGAATTTTCCGGACACGCGTCGCGCGATTTTCATGTGAAGGTCTTCGAGCATCCGCGGCTCGAACGCGCGGATGCGCGGGTGCGGCATCCCGAGTTTGCGAAACTGCCGGACAAGGTGATTGCGGACACGCGCCGCGTCGGTGCCGAGCAAGGCGCGACGCTGGATGTCTCGTTCCAATTGAACAAGCCGGTGACTTCCGCCTCGCTCGTGGCGAAGGACGGGAGCGTGGTGCCGCTGGTGATCGATCCCGCAAAAGCCGTGGCGGAGTTGAAGGATTTCCCGGTCCGCGCGAGCGCGGTGTGGGAGCTGAAACTCAAAGACGCGGAGGGCGCGATCGAACAAGCTTCCGGCGACCTTCACGCTCGATGCGCTGCCGAACCGCAGGCCGGAACTGAAGGTCGTGACGCCGAAGGGCGACCAGCGTGTTTCGCAGATTGAGGAGATCGCGTTCCGCGTGGAGGCGTGGGACGATTTTGGCCTGCGTGCGGCGGGCATCAGCTATTCCATCGGTGGCGGCGAGACGAAGGAGATTTCGTCTCGCCCGCGATTCGAAGCCGGATGAGCGGTTGCATCTCGAACATCTGCTGAAGCTCGAGGACATCGGCGTGAAGGTGGACGAACTCGTGTCGTGGCACGTGTGGGCCGAGGACGTGGGGCCGGACGGAAAGCCGCGCCGGACGGAGGGCGACATGTTTTTTGCCGAGGTGCGGCCTTTCGAGGAAATCTACCGGCCCGGCGACGAAAGCGCCGGCGGGCAGTCGCAGCAAGGCGGCGGGCAGGGCGAGGAGGCGACGAAGCTGGCGGATCTGCAGAAGCAGATCATCAGCGCGACGTGGAATCTGAAACGGAGCGAGGATCAGGGTGGTGCGGCTGCGCCGAGTGAGAAGTACCTGAAGGACGAGCCGGTGGTGAAGGATTCGCAGGCGGAGGCCCTCGGCATGGCGCAGAAGCTCGCGGAGAAAATCGAGGAGCCGAAGTCCGCCGCACTCGTCGCGAACGTGATTCTGGAAATGGAGCGCGCATTGAATCACCTAACTGCCGCGGAGAAGTCCACCGCGCCGCTGGCGGAGGCGCTCGCGGCGGAACAGGCGGCTTACAACGGGCTGCTGAAACTGGCGGCGCATGAGTTTCGCGTGCAGCGGAACCAGCAGCAGGGCAAAGGCAAGGGCCAGCAGGGTGAGAGGAACCGTGCACAGCTCGACCAGCTCGAGATGAAGGACGAGAAGAAGCGTTACGAGACGCAGAAGGAGGCCGAGCAGCCGCAGAACGAACAGCAAAAGGAGCAGCTCGCCGTTTTGAACCGCCTGAAGGAGCTCGCGCAGCGGCAGCAGGACATCAACGAACGCGTGAAGGAACTGCAGACTGCGATGGAGGAGGCGAAGACGGAAAAGGAGCGCGAGGAGGCGAAGCGTCAGCTCAAGCGTCTGCAGGAGGAGCAGCAGCAGCTCCTCGCCGATGCGGACGAACTCCGGCAGAAGCTCGACAAGAGCGAGAACCAGTCGCGCTTTTCCGAGGAGCGGAAGCAGCTCGAAAAGACGCGGAACGATGCGCAGCAGGCCGCGGAATCCATGCAGAAGGGCGAGTCGTCGCGGGCGCTCGCGGAGGGCAAGCGTGCGGAGGAGGGATTCCAGAAGATGCGCGACGACCTGCGCAAAAAGGCGAGCGGACAGTTCAAGGATGAGATGCGGCAGATGCGTGCGGATGCGCGCGAACTGGCGCAGCGTCAGCAGGAGATCGCGGAGCAGCTCGACGCGAAACCGAAGGGCAACGAGAGGCGGACGCTCGACGGTTCAAGCCCGCAGGAGAAGCTTTCGCAGGATTTCGAGCGTCAGCAAAAGGGGCTCAACGATGTGCGCGAGCAGATGCAGCGCGTTTCCGCGGATGCGGAAGCGGCGGAGCCTTTGCTGGCGAAGCAGCTCTACGACACGCTTCGCGAGAACACGCAGGCAGGCACGGATGAGACTTTGCAGAAGGCGGGCGAACTTGCGCGGCGCGGCTACGGTGCGCAGGTGAAGCAATTCGAGGAGAAGGCGCGCGGCGAGGTGGAGAAAGTGAAATCAGGCGTCGAGCGGGCGGCGGAGAGCGTGCTGGGCGATGAAGCGGAGGCGTTGCGCCAGGCGCGGGCGGAACTCGACTCGCTCCGGAAGCAGCTCGATCAGGAAATTGCCAATGCGAGGCCCGACCTTGCCGAGAATGCCGAACGGATGGGACGCGACGGAGAAAATTCGCCGGACGGAAAGGGCGACGGGGACTCCAAACGCGGTGATTCGCGGCAACCGGGTGAAGGCAAGGAGCCAGGAGACGAGGGCAAGCGTGCAGGCGAAGGCCAAGCTGCTTCCGCGCCATCGCAAGGGGAGAAGGGTAAGGATGGCAGCGACGGTGAAGGTTCCGCGGAGAAGGGAAATGGCCAACAAGCGAAGGGCGAAAATGGGCAGCCTTCAAAGGGAGGTAAAGCGGGTGGGCAGAGTGAAAATGGAAAGCCTGGGCAGGAAGCAAAGCAGGTTGGCGAAGGTAGCGGACAACCCGGCAAGAACGGGAAAGGCGAGATGGCTCGGAGTGCCGGTGAAGGCAAGGGCGAGGGCAAGGGCGAAGGTGAGGGGAAAGGCGGAGATGGCGGGAAGGGGGAATCGCCCGGCGACCAGCCCGGATCGAAAGGAGGGCAGAGCGCCTCCTCGGGCAGCGGGTCCGGTGACGGCAAGGGCGGGCAAGATCAATCTTCCGCGCAGCAATCCGGACGTGCACCCGGCAAGGAGCAGGACGGAAAGGTGTCGTCGCGGCTTGCCCAACTCGCGTCTTCGACGGGCACGCGCGGCGGCGCGAACAACGCTGGCGGGGGAGGCGGCGGACCACTTGGCGGTTCGCAGTTTGACCAGCGTGCGCCGCTTACCGGCGATGGCTTTGTGGACTGGTCCGACCGTTTGCGGAATGTGGAGGAGATGCTCGATGCGCCGGAACTGCGCCGCGAGGTCGCGGACATCCGCGAGGCGGCAAAGGTCATGCGCTCGGAGTTCAAGAGGAACGCAGCGGAACCGAAGTGGGACATCGTAAAAATGCAGATCGGCAAGCCGCTGGCGGAGCTGCGGGATCGGATCAGCCAGGAACTCGCGCGGCGTGAATCCAAGGAGGCGCTTGTGCCCATCGATCGCGATCCTGTTCCCACGAAATACTCGGACCGCGTGCGGCGATACTACGAGGAACTCGGCAGGAGCCGCTGATGTCCGTCGGCACCCTCTTCTTTGCGGGAACGGCGTGGCTGATGCCGGTGGCGGCGCTCGCGGCTTGCTCGATCCTGTTTGTCGCGTGGTCGTATCTCCGCGGCGGCGCGTCGATGCCGCTGAAGCTTGCGTGTGCGGTGCTGAAGCTTCTGGGAATCGCGGCGCTCCTCGCGTGTCTGCTAGAGCCGATGTGGAGCCGCGAGAAGGCGAAGCCGGGGGCGAACGTCTTTGCGATCGTCGCGGACAACAGCCGGAGCCTCTCGTTGCAGGAGCCGGATGCGGAATTGTCGCGTGGTGCGGAGATCCGGGAGAGCCTCGTCGGCGAGCGGAGCGGGTGGCGGAAGTCGCTTGGAGAGAATTTCGAGGTCCGAAATTACCTCGCGGATTCGCGTCTGCGGCCCACGGATGCCTTCTCCGATCTGAACTTTGACGGACGCACCAGCGCATTGGGCGCATCGCTGAGGCAGATCGCTGCACGGCATCGCGGACAGCCCCTCGCTGGGATCGTCCTGATGACCGATGGTAACGCAGGCGATCTCGCGGATGTCGGGGCGATCGAGGGTCTGCCACCCGTGTATCCGGTGGTATTCGGCAGCGACAAGGCCAGGCGGGATCTCGCGATCACAAGCACGGCGGTCACGCTGACTTCGTTCGACGATGCGCCTGTGACCGTGCAGGCGGATGTGAGTGCTTCAGGTTTCGGGGATGAGACGATCGTCGGCAGACTCTTTCTCATCGGCTCCGGAACTCCGGTTGCGGACTCGAAGCCAGTCGCGGAGGAATTCCTGAAAGTGCCGCGCGATGCGACGAAGGTCGTGTTCCAATTCCGCCTGAAGCCCGAAAAGCCGGGTGTGGCCTCGTACCGGCTCAGCGTCGGCGCGAAGAACCCAGGGGCGCCCGAGGCGACGCTGGCGAACAACGAAACCATCGTGACCGTGGATCGCGGCGGCGGGCCGTATCGCCTGCTGTACGTGAGCGGGCGGCCAAACTGGGAGTACAAATTCCTGCGCCGCGCACTCGATGGCGAGGAGCAGACGCAGCTCGTGGCGCTCATCCGCATCGCGAAAAGGGAACCGAAGTTTGATTTTCGCGGCCGTGCGGGCGAGTCGAGCAATCCGCTCTTCCGCGGCTTCGGAAACCAGTCGAAGGAAGAGATCGAGCGCTACGACCAGCCGGTGCTGGTGCGCCTCGGCACCGAGGATGAGAACGAACTGCGCGGCGGCTTTCCGAAGACCGCGGAGGAGCTTTTCCGCTACCGCGCGATCATCCTCGACGATGTGGAGGCGGAGTTCTTCACCCCGGCGCAGATGTCGCTGCTTCAGCGATTCGTGAGCGAGCGTGGCGGCGGCTTTCTGATGCTCGGCGGAGCGGAGTCGTTCGGCGACGGGAATTATTCGCAGACGGCAGTGGGGGAAATGCTGCCAGTGTATCTCACCAAGCGGGCCACCGAGGAGCCGGGCGAATTGCGCCTGTCGCTCACGCGCGAGGGCTGGCTCCAGCCTTGGGCGCGGCTGCGCACGACGGAGGGCGACGAGCGCAAACGTCTGGACGAACTTCCGGCGTCCGGCGTTCTCAATCACGTCGGCACGGCAAAACCCGCGGCCACCGTCATTGCGACGGTGAGCGACGGGAAGCGCGAGCATCCGGCGCTCGTCACGCAGCGTTTCGGACGCGGTCGCACGGCGGCGATGCTGATCGGCGACCTGTGGCATACGGGTCTCGGCGACGAAGTACGGCAAAAGGATCTCGGGCGGGCGTGGCGGCAGATGGTGCGCTGGCTCGTCGCGGACGTGCCGGGTGCGATCGAGATGCATGCGGAGCCGCAGGCGGATGCGCATGGCGTGCGGATCGAAGTGCGGGCGCGGGACGCGAAGTTTGAGCCGATCGAAAATGCGCGGGTGACGGTGAAGGTGGTGCGTGCGGGTGCGCGCGGGCCGGACGCGGAACTCACCATCGCCGCCGAACCGTCGCCAAAGGACGCAGGAGTTTACATTGCGACCTACGTGCCGCGTGAGAGCGGCGGCTACCTGGTCGAGGCGACGGTGCTGAATGAGAGCGGTGCGAACGCCGGGACCGCGCAAACCGGATGGAGCACGAACTTCGACGCCGACGAATTCCGCGTGCTCGCTCCGAATCGCACACTCATGGCCGACCTTGCGCGCAAGACCGGCGGCGAGGTCATCGCGGCGGAGCGCCTGGAGACATTTTCCCGCGACCTGCCGCGGCGGAATGCGCCGATCACCGAGACGGTCACCGAGCCTCTGTGGCATACGCCTTGGGTGTTTCTTTTTTCACTCGGCTGCTTTCTTGCGGAATGGGGCCTGCGTCGCCGTTCCGGACTCGCATGATGATCCGGTTGCTGCTCGTAGTTCTGTCCCTCGTCACGCCGTTCCTTGCGAATGGGGAAAACGAGCGAGTCACGGTGCTCATCGCGGCGGGCGCGGGCGGGGAGCAGGGATATGACGATGCATTCGCGGCGTGGGCGGCGCATTGGCAGAAGGCGTCCAATGCGGGTGGTGCGAAAACCCTCACGTTCGGCCTGGATAAGGACGCCGCATCGGACCGCGACCGGCTGAAAGCTGCGATCGAGGCGGAGCCGAAGGAAGGCGCGAACGAACTGTGGATCGTGCTCCTCGGACACGGCACGGCCGACGCGAAGGATGCGAAGTTCAACCTCCGTGGCGACGACCTCGCCGCCTCGGAGCTTGCGGCATGGTTGAAGCCCTTCCGGCGCACGGTGGTGGTCGTCTGCGCATTCTCGGCGAGCGGTGCTTGGCTGAAACCGCTCGCGGGGGCGGACCGCGTCGTCGTCACTGCGACGAAGAACGGCTCGGAGAACAACTACTCGCGTTTTGGTGGCTATCTCGCGCAGACGATCGCCGATCCTTCTGCGGACATCGACAAGGACGGCGAGACATCGTTGCTGGAGGCATGGCTCACCGCAGCGCGCAAGACTGCCGATTTCTACAAGGACGAGGGGCGTATCGCGACCGAGCACTCGTTGCTCGACGACAACGGCGACGGGCTCGGCACGCCGCCCGACTGGTTCTCCGGCGTCCGAGCCGTGAAGAAGGCGCGGGATGGAAGCGCGCCGGACGGGTTGCGCGGCGCGCAGATTCATCTCGTCCGCAGTGCCGCCGAGCTTGCGCTTACCGCCTCGCAGCGCGCAGAGCGTGACTTGCTGGAACGGGAAGTCGCCGGTCTCCGTGATCGGAAGTCCGCGATGAAGGAGGATGACTACTTCCGTGAACTTGAAGCCCTGCTGCTGCAACTCGCGCGCATTTACCGCGGCGGATCGTAGGGCGGAGGGGCGCGGTCAGCGCGCCTTTCGGGCGAGGGGCGCAAGGATTGCCTCGGCGTGCTTCACGGGCAGGGAGTAGTGGCCCTCGTCGGGCACGATGTGGATGCGCGCGCCGGGGATTTTGGCGGCGAGTTTGCGCGCGAGTTCCGGCGGGAAGTTGCGGTCCAGGGCACCGTGCCAGAATTCCACGGGTGTGCGGATTTGCGAGGGCGAGAAACTCCACGGGCTCGCGTAGAGGACTGCGTCCTCGTAAACGCCGTCGCTGGATGAGCGCCAACTCCGTCGCATTCCGCCAAAGACGGCTGCGGCGGTGCGTGGATTGGCGAGCGCGGCGCGATCGGGAGCGGGAAGGTTGAGCGTGCCGAGATACAGAAAGGCGTCCGGCACGACATGGCTTAGCAGCGGGCGGGCGGCGCGGAACTGTACCCGCATGCTCTCCGGGTGGTCGCTTTGCCCTCGCATCAGCCGGCGATAACTTGCGGGCAGGGTGTCCACGTCGCGCGGATCATCCAGCGGAGGGACGCCACTGACGACTGTGACGGAGGTGACCTGTCCCGGCATCGCCCGTGCCGTCGCCAGTGCGTACGGACCGCCGCCGGAGATGCCGAGCACGGCAAATTTACCGAGACGATAGTGCGCCGCGATTGCCCGGACGTCTCCAGGCCAGTCCGCAAGCGTACGATTTGGCTTCGGATCGCTGCGGCCGATGCCTGGGCGATCCGGGGCGATCACGTGGAGGTGATGCTTCCGCGCAGCGGCATCCAGCAGCACGCCGGTGCCGGCGTCGCTGGGCCAGCCGTGGAAAAAGAACACGGGCGTGCCCTGCGGATCGCCGAAGTGATACACCGCCATGCGGCGCGCATCCGGCAGGGCAAGGATGTCCGGCTTTGGAATGCGCCCCGTCGCGGTCGAAGAGTTTACCGCGCAGGCGGCGAGGAGCAGGGGCAGGGCGAGGCAGAGTGAGCGAAACAACATCCGTGAGAGGAAGGAATCGCTGAGTCCTCAGGGGCGGACGGTCAAGCTTACGGTTTGGCTTGCGGCGCGGGCGAAGTGGCGGCGGTTTTCGCCGGGTGGCCGATGCAGTAGAGCGCTTTGTCCGTGCGGAGGAAAATCTGGCCGTCGCTGAGGGCGGGGGAGGCGTAGGAGGGTTCGCCGAGATCGTTCGTGGCGATGGTGGCGAATTTGTCGGCGGGCTTCACGACGCGGCACACTCCGGCGTCGTTCATGAAATAGAGAAGGCCGGCGGCACTGACGATGCTGGCGTGGCTGCGGCCAAACTTTTCATTCCAGACGATGTCGCCGGTCCTTGCATCGAAGGCGTGGGCGAATCCGCGGTCGTCGGTGACGAGGAACCAGTCGCCTTCGATGATCGGTGAGGGGACGTAGGAGACGCCCGCGCCATTGTTGTGATGCCAGACGACGTGTGTGTTGGTGACGTTGCCGTTGCCGTCCGGGCGGATGGCCATGATGTGGTGTTCGGGGAATCCGCCGGTGATGTAGAAGAGGCCGGTCTTTTCCGAATAGACCGGCGAAGCGACGAACTGGTCGGTGGGGCCGTCCACGATCCAGAGCTGTTTGCCGGTGTCGGGGTCGTAACTTGCGATGCACTTGCTCCCGCTCAGGACCATCTGCGTGCGGCCGGCGGCTTCGCGGATGATGGGCGTGCAGTAGCTGCGCGTCTTGTTCGGTCGCTCGATCCGCCAAAGTTCGCGGCCATCTGCGCGCGCGAGTGCGACGATATAGCCGTCGCCGTCGTGGTCGCAGTTCACGATGATCTTGTCCTTGTACGGAATCGGCGTGCTGCAAAAGCCGTGGACGCTCGTGAAAATGCCGGGACGCTTTTGCCAGAGCATTTTCCCGTCGAGGCTGTAGGCGGAGACGACGACGTCCTTGCCATCGAGGAAGGTGCAGAAGACGCGGTCGCCATCGCACGCCGGCGTGGAGGAGGCGTGGCTGTTTTCGCGGTGGATGCGCTCGGCGGGAGACTTCACGACGGTCTGCTGCCAGAGCTTCCTGCCCGTCGTGCGGTCGAGGCAGAGGAGGAGGCGCTCGCCGGTATCGGGAGTGGCGGCGACGGTGAAGACTTTGCCGCCATACACGATGGGCGAGGCGTGGCCTCCGCCGGGGAGTTCGGTGCGCCAGAGGACGTTTTCGGTCTTGCTCCACGTGGTGGGAAAGGAGTTCTCGGTGCTGCGGCCGTCGTTGCGCGGTCCGCGCCATTGGGGCCAGTCCTCGGCGACGGCGGCGTGGGTGAGCAGGGCGAGGAAAAGGAGGCGTGTGAGCATGGAGCGAAGCTAGTTCCGGCGTTGTGCGGGGGACAAGTCTTTGGGGGAAAGAGTTCTTAGTTTGCGAACCCGGGATGAATTCTTTCTTTGCGCGCCGTGTGTGGCGGCTAAGCGTGCTGCTTCCGATGTCCGCCACGCTCACCGAATTGATCCGTTCCGAGATTGCCACCGGCGGGCCGATGCCTTTCCGGCGGTTCATGGAACTGGCGCTATATCATCCGGAACTCGGCTACTACGCGTCGGGCAATGCGCGCATCGGACGGGGCGGCGATTTTTTTACGAATGTGAGCGTGGGGCCTCTTTTTGGAAGATTGCTCGCGAGGCAGATCGCGGGGATGTGGCGGGTGCTCGGGGAGCCTGGGGATTTCACGATCGTCGAACAGGGCGCGCACGGCGGCGACCTCGCGGCGGATGTGCTCGGCGGGTTGCGCACGATGTTTTCAGACTGCCACAAGGCAATGCGTTACAAAATCGTGGAACCATTTCCGAAGCTCGAAGCACGGCAGCGCGAGCGGCTCGCTGCTTGCGGTGAAACAGCGGAGTGGGTGCGCGGGCTGGATGAGCTTCGCGTTGAGGCAGGCGTGCATCTTTCCAACGAACTGCCGGATGCATTCCCGGTGCATCTGGTGAAATGGACGGGCCGTGAGTGGCGTGAGCGAATCGTCGTGGAGCGTGATGGGCGGTTCGTCTTTGTCGATGGTCCGGCACCCTCCGGCGCGCTCGGCGCGGCGTGCGCTCGGATTCCGGGTCCGCTGCCGGAGGGTTATACGACGGAGGTGAATCTCGCGGCGGCGGAGTGGATCGGCGAACTGGCTGCCGTCATGCGGCGCGGATTTGTGCTCGCGGTGGACTACGGCTTTCCGCGTCTCGAATACTACGCGCCGGAGCGAACCGAGGGCACGCTGTCGGCGTATGCAAATCATCGGCGCGAGCGCGATCCGCTTGTTCGGCCTGGCGAGATCGATCTCACGGCGCATGTCGAGTTCGACAGCCTCATCGAGGCGGCATCGGTATCGGGACTGCGCCTGGAGGGTTTCACGGATCAGCATCACTTCATGGTCGGTGTCGGCGTCGCGCATTTTGCCGATGGTGCGAATGCCTCCGAGCGCCGCGCATTCCAGACGCTGATGCACCCGCAGTTCATGGGCACATCGTTCAAGGTCGCGGCCTTCTCCAAAGGCATCGGCCCCACTGTGTCGCTTGAGGGCTTTCGGTTTGCCAGGCCGCCGGCGGGTGATTGAGGAACGCTATTCCGCCTGCGCCTTCGGTTTCTTCGGTGCAGGCGTGAGCGTGTTGAATCGCGATTCGCGCCTCACCTTCGCGGTCAGTTCCTCCTCCTCGCGGAGCAGCGCCGGCCCCTTGGACAGTGCGAAGAATTCGTCCGCCTTTCCCGTGTCGCCCGAGGCCTGGAGGAAGATCGCGTAGTAGAGCGCGGCTTCGGGCGCGCGGAGTCGGTCGGCGGGAAATGTCTGCATGGTCTCCACGGCTTCGTAAACCTTGTCCTTCAGAAAGAGCGACAGCGCATATGTCACCGCGCAGGAGATGTCGTCCGGGCGCTCCTTGAAAAGCGCGCTGGCGAGAGCATGGGTGGAGCCCTCGTCCATGTGGCGCAGCAGCGAGAGGCGGATGAAGTTGTTGCGCGCAGCCGGGTTCTTCGGGCGTGTCTTTACGATGAGGCGGCTCAGCCTGTGCAATTCGGCGGAGTCGCCGGATTTCCGCGCGACGTTCCAAAGCGCGTCGAGCACCCATATCGGCGTGCGCTCGTCGGCGGACAGCTTTCGCAGCGTGAGTTCCGCGGGCTCATCCCACCGCCATGTCTGTGCGAGGCGGACGAGAAACGCGAGGCGTTCGGGTTTTTCGTCGCATTCCGCGATTGCCCGGCCCCAAGTCGTCTTCGCTGCGACGACGTTGCCAAGATTGTTCAGCGCGTGAGCGAGGTACGCGAGGCGGACGTGTTCGAAGCCTTTCCACGAAGCGGTTTCCACCAGCGACTTCAGCTTCGTCCATTCGCGGCCGCGGCCATAGGCGTCCGCAACGGCGAGGGACACGGGAGGTTTCGACGAGATGCCCGGCGGAAGCGCCGGCACCCAGTCTGAAACGAGAAGCGGGAGTTCGTTTTGATTCATCCACTCGAGCAACGTGGAAAGCTGCTCCGGCTTCCCGATCGATTCAGCGCGGAGCTGCTCGAGATATTGCGGCGCATCCGGCGCATTCTGGTCGCGGAGCACGGCGAGGCGTCCGATGCGATCGCCAAAGGGGGCATCTGGAATCGCAACGAGCCGATCGGCGAGCGCCCGTGCATGGGAAAATTCCTGATGGTTCATTGCATCCTCGATCAGCGTGCGAAGCGCGGTGACACGATGGGCCGGATTTTCCGTGAGCGATTCGAGCGTCCTCGTTGCAGCGTCGCGGACACCCGCCGTGCGCGAGCGCACCTGCAGCCTTGCAAGACTCAGCCGGTAGTCGTCGGAAGATGGTTCGAGGCGCACCGCTTCGGTCCAGTGCGACTCCGCCTTTTCGAGGTCCCTCTTCCCCAGCGCGATCCTGGCCGCGATGCCGTGAAACGTTGCGCCGCCTTGGTCGGAGGGTTTCAGCACCGCGAGGGCATCCTCGGCGGTGTCGACGTCGCCGATGTCCAACGCGTCACGCGCCCACGAGAGCGCGTTTTCAGGATCGCCAGGCTTGATGATGTTGAGCCTCGCACGCCATGCGATCGCCTCTGCGGATCCTTGAGCTTCGAACGCCTTTGCGATGACGCGGTTTGCCTCCACATCGAAAGCATCGAATTCGAGCGCCTTGCGGCCGTCGAGGATCGCGCGCTGGTAGTCCTTGTTTTCAAGGCCTTCCGCTGCGCGCCTCGCGTGCATGTCTTGCGTCCACTCGCGGTATTGGTGGACGAGGGGCTTCCGCCAGACGAACCCGGCGGTCGCTGCTGCGGCGGAAATTAGCAGCCCGAGCCACATGATTCGCGAGCGATACCAGCGCGGCTCTGCTTCCGGCGCCGGAATGACCGCGGCGATGGGAGGGGGCACGAAGGTCATCCGCTTCACCTGGCATGCATCGCAGCAGTTCGCCGTCGTGCCGCGAACAGCCGCGGCATCGAATTCCGCTCCACAATCCGGGCAGCGGCGGCGGATGCCGGGGGTGGGTGACGATGCTCGGGAGTTTTGTGACATGGGAGTGTGCGCGGGGACTGCCGGGCTCAGGGTAGTCGGGGCGCCCGGCTTTTCAACGCCGGGACCGCGAGCCACCTCTCAAAGCGACCGGAGGACGCCGCAAACGGCGGCGATTTGCTGCGGCGTGTGACGCGCGGAAATGGTGAGGCGCAGGCGCGCGGCGTCCCGGGGCACGGTGGGATGCCGGATCGCGGGGACGTAAAAGCCGCGTTCTGCGAGCCGGTCCGCAGCTTCCAGCGCCCGTCCGCTGTCGCCGAGGATGAGCGGGATGATCGCGCTCTGGATTTTCCGCCCGTCGGAGAAAAGCTGCGGCATCTCCTCGCCAAAACAGCCGAGGTTTTGCCAGAGCTGTTCGCGGCGCTTCTCGCCGGCGTCGCTCAGCATGAATTCGATCGCCGCGCACGCCGCTGCCGCGGTGGAGGGCGGGGGAGCGGTCGAAAAGATGAAGCTGCGCGCGCGATTGATGAGCAGTTCGATGAGCCGGCGCGAGCCGGCGATGTAGCCACCGGCCACGCCGAGCGCCTTGCTGAGCGTGCCCATCTGGATGTCCACCTCGCCTTCCAGTCGGAGCGCGTCGGCGAGCCCGCGACCGTTGCGCCCGAGGACACCGACTGCGTGCGCCTCATCGACGAGGAGCATCGCGCCGAAGCGGTTCTTCAGGGCGACGATCTCCGTCAGCGGCGCGCGGTCGCCATCCATGCTGAACACCGCCTCGGTCACGATGATCACGCGCGCATCGGGATGATTGGCCGCGGCCCATTCGAGGTGGCTTTCGAGTTTGCCCAGGTGGTTGTGCGGAAAGACGCGCATCGTCGCGCGGCTCAGACGTGCGCCGTCGATCAGAGACGCGTGGCTGAGCTTGTCGAGAATGATGACATCCTGCTCGCCGCAGAGCGCGCCGAGCGTGCCGAGGGCCGTCGCGTAGCCGCTCGCAAATGCGAGCGCCGCCTCGGTCCCTTTGAACCGCGCGATTGCCTCCTCGAGCTGCGCGTGCGGCGCGAGCGTGCCGGAAATGAGCCGCGCCGCGCCGCTGCCGACGCCGTAGCGATCGATGGCCGCCTTCGCCGCTTCCTTGAGCACAGGTTCCGTCGCGAGCCCGAGGTAGTCGTTCGATGCAAAACTGATCAGCCGGTTTCCCGCCTCCTCGATCTCCGGCTGCTGCGGGGTATCGAAAGTGCGCAGCCGCCGAAGCAGCGAGAGCGAGCGCAGTTCTGCAAGCTGGTCTTCGATGCTCGCCGCCATGCGCGATCAGTTCGAGGCGGCGGGCGCGGGCTGGTTCTTCAGCTGATACAGGCCCCAGTTCAGCATCCGGTAGCTGTCCGTCCAGATGGCCTCGCGCCGCCGATCCCCGAGCACCACGGCGACGAGATGCTTCCCGCCCTCCGAGGCGCTCGACACGAGGCAATGGCCCGCGGCCTCGGTGTAGCCGGTCTTCATGCCGTTGCAGATGCCGAGGTATTTCATCAGCTTGTTCGTGTTCTCGTAAACGGTCGCCTTTCCGCTGGGCGAACGCCACGTGAGGGTGCGCTCGCTCACGATGTTGCGGACGATGCGGTTGCGGTAAGCGAACAGCGCGAGCCGCGCCATGTCCCGCGCCGTGGAATACTGTTTCGGTTCGGTGAGCCCGTTCGGATTCACGAAGTTCGAGTTCCGCATGCCGATCTCCCGCGCCTTCGCGTTCATCTTCGCCGAAAAGGCCTCGATGCTCCCTGCGTTGTCGCGCGCGAGGCAGCGGGCCACGTCGTTCATGCTTTTGATGAGGAGGATTTTCAGCAGGTCGTAGCGGCGGTAGGATTCCCCGGTCTTCAGCCCCAGCTTCGTCGGCTCGCACAAGGTGTCCTCGTATTCGACACGTACCTGCGAATACAGGTCGCCTGCCTCGGCAATGACGAGCGCGGTCAGCAGCTTCTGCGTGCTGGCCACGGCGCGGATTTGGTCGGCGTTTTTCTCGTAAAGCACGCGCCCCGTCACCGCATCGCAGAGGATCACGGCCTCTGCGGCCACCACGGGGAAGACGCTCGGGTCGTTGTCATCCACCGCAAATGGGCGGGCGACTCCCGGCGACTCCGGCTTTGCCGGCGAGGTGGTGCGCGACGGGGTTTTCGGCTTCTTCGCGGACTTCGGCGCGGCGGCGGCCGGCGCGAGCAGCAAAACGAGTGTGAGTAGAAACGCGGCAATTCGGCTCATGAAATCAATCTTCGCGCACCGTAGCGGCGGAAAACGGCGACGCAAGGAGCTGAGGCAGATCATTCACTTGCCGATCCGGTCCGCGAGCTTTTCATCGGGCGCTGCGCCAAGTTCCAGAGCCTTTACGTAATGGCGGCGCGCGAGTTCGACGGAGGGAGGGATGCGCTCCATGTAGATCGCGGCGAGATTGTAGTGCGCGTCGCCGGATTTCGGATCGAGTTCGAGCGCGCGGCGCAGTTCCTCCTCGCCTGCATTGTACCAGCCGCGGCGGCCGAGCGTGGCGCCGAGGTATTGATGCGCGCGCGCGTCCTGAGGAGCGTGGAGCACGGCTTGGGCGAGGTGGGCGAGTGCCGCGTCGAGCCTGCCCTGCTCGTAGGCGCGGATGCCGAGGAGCAGCCATGCCGTGGCGTTTTGCGTGTCCTTCTGGAGCACCCGGCGGAGAAATTTTTCAGCGTCGTCGTCCCGCTGCTGGCGTTGCGCGATGATGGCGAGATTGATGAGCGCCGGCGCATTTTCCGGGGCGATGCCGAGCACTTTGTGGAAGCCCGCCTTTGCGGCGTCGAGATTGCCCAGGGTGAAATTTTTCAGCGCCATTTCGTACAATTGCTGTGCGGTCTGGTGGTCCTGCGTGAGCGGGGGAGGCGGTGTCGCCGTGGGCACGGCGGGGATTGCGGGGACGGCCTTTGGCTTCGGTGCCGCGGCAGCGCCCATGGCGAGCGCACCCAGCACGGCCACGCGCACCGGGATGCCAAGTTTCATTTCGTGGCGCCGAGTGCGGTCGCGCGCTCGGTGCCGACGCGCACTGCGGCGATGAGCGCGGCGCGGAGGCCGCCGGCTTCCAATGCCTCGATGCCCGCGATGGTCGTGCCGCCGGGGCTGGTCACCTGGTCGCGCAGCACGGCGGGGTGCATCCCGCTTTGAAGGACCATCTCGGCGGCGCCGGCGACGGTCTTTGCCGCGAGCTGGAGCGCGAGTTCGCGAGGGAGGCCCATCAGCACGCCGCCATCTGCGAGGGCCTCGATGATGGTGTACACATACGCGGGGCCGCTGCCGCTCAGGCCGGTCACGGTGTCGAGGAGCGCCTCCTTTACGCAGACTGCGACGCCGACGCTGGAGAAGATTTTCTCCGCCACGGCTGCATCCGCCTCGGTCGCCTTGGTGCCGAGGGCAAACGCGGACGTTCCTGCAAGGATGAGCGCGGGGGTATTGGGCATCACGCGGATGACGCGGAGTTTCTCGCCTGCCGCGCCTTCGAGGCTGCGGATGGAAAGGCCGGCGACAATGGAGATGAGCAATTTTCCCGCCTTGCCCGATCCGCCCTGCCACGCCCAACTCATCGAGGATTCCATCTGCTGGGTAGTGAGGCTCTGGACTGCCGTCAGCGCGTCGGCGGGCTTCACGGCGAGGAGGATGGCCTCGCTGGCGCTCACGACCTCGGTGTTGGAACCCGCGGCAGTCACCCCGGTTTCCGTGCTTAGTTTTTTCACCGAAGACGCATGGACGTCGCTGACGGTGATGTCCGCCGGGCTGCACAATCCGGACTTGAGGACGCCTTTGATGAGAGCCGTGGCCATTTTGCCGCAGCCGATGAAGCCTAGTTTCATGGCCGCGACGTTTAGCGTGCTCCGCGGCGAAGGGAAGCGCGGAGCGGGGCGAATGATGCTAGCGCCCGAGGCATGCGGTCACGGCGGCGAGCGCCACGCGACCACGCGCATGGCGGCGGTATGCGGTCTTGAGGATCGCATTGAGCACCGCAGTGCCCGAGCCGCGGCCGGCCGGCGATTGGCGGCCGGAGTCCGCGTTCGGGCGGCTGGATTCGGACTTTTTCATTGGGTGACTGGAGTAAATGTAGCACGCGGCGAGCCACCTTATTGGACGGCTGACGGTCCGGAGCATTCATTGGAGATGCGTGGCTAGCCCGCGAAAATGAAGTTCCTGCGTCGGGCGGGCGGTGTTTTCACGAGTTCGTCTGCTTTTTCCATTTGCGCGGAGGTCCGCACCACACAGACTTCGCGGCGTGAGCAGCTACACGGTTTTCGCACGCAAGTACCGCCCCAAGACCTTCGCGGATGTCCTCGGCCAGGAGCACATCACGCGGACGCTTCGCAACGCCATCGAGCAAAACCGCATCGCGCACGCCTACATTTTCGTCGGCCCGCGCGGCACCGGGAAGACCTCGACCGCGCGCATTTTTGCCAAGGCGCTGAACTGCTCGGACGGGCCAAACGCGGACTTTGATCCCGAGGAGGAAGTCTGCCGCGAGATTGCCGAGGGGCGCTCGCTCGACGTGATCGAATTCGACGCGGCGTCGAACACGCAGGTGGACAAGGTGCGCGACCTCATCCTCGACCGCGTGAACTACGTGCCGGTGAACGGGCGTTACAAAATCTACCTCGTGGACGAGGTGCACATGCTCTCGACGGGATCATTCAACGCACTGCTCAAGACACTCGAGGAGCCGCCGCCGCATGTGAAGTTCCTCTTTGCCACGACCGATGTGCAAAAGGTGCCGACGACGATCCTCAGCCGCTGCCAGCGTTTCGACCTCAAGCGCATCCCTGCGGCTACCATCGCGCGCCACCTGCTTTTCATCGCGAAAAACGAGGGCTTCACGCTCGCGCCCGAAGCCGCCGAGTCTGTCGCGCGCGGTGCCGAGGGCGGCTTGCGCGATGCGGAGTCGATGCTCGATCAGCTCGTCGCATTTTGCGGCGACTCCATCACGGAGGCGGATGTGCTCAGCGTCTTCGGTTTCACGAGTGCGCAGACGGTGACCCAGCTCTGCGAGGCCATCCTCAATGCCGACGCACCCGCTGCGCTCGCGGCAATCCACGAGCAGGCGGAAGCCGGGAAAGATCTCGCGCGTCTGATGAACGAACTCATCACGCACCTGCGCAACCTTCTCGTCCTCAAGGCCGACCCGAACGGACTCGGCGACGAATGGATGCCCGAGGCCGTCGCCATCATGCAGGAGCAGGCCGGGCGTGTGCCGATGGAAAAGGTGCTCGATCTCATCGAGCAATTCGCCGGTGCCGAGGGCCGGATGAAATGGGCGGTGAACAAGAAGATGCACTTCGAGGTCGCGGCCATTCGCGCCATCCAGATCCTGCAAAGCGCCACGCTCACCGAGGTCATCGATACGCTCGCCGCAATGCGCGGTGGGCAACCGCTGCCCGCCGGCACGCAGCTTGCCGCGCCTGTCGTGCCGCGCGCCGAGCCGCGCCGGGCGGTGGCTCGCCCGCAGAGTGCTCCGCCCTCCGCGTCACCGATTGCGAAGCCGCCGACTGCGGAGGCGCGCGTCGTGGAGACCCCGAAATTGGCCGAGCCACCGCCCGTGGCTGCCCCCTCGGCAGCCATGTCGAACGAGGAATTCTGGAAGGCGCTCGTGGAAGCCGTGCGGCGCGACCGCAAGCTCATCAGCGCATGGCTGGAAGCGGGCGCGGTGATTCGCATCGAGGGTCCGTCCGTGCAGATCGGGTTTCCTCCGGACCAGGCGTTTTCAAAGGACTTCCTCGAGCAAGGTCACCGCGAATTTTTGACGAGCGCCGCGAGCGCCATTCTCGGTCGCAAGGTGAATCTCTCGCTGGACATCCGCGATGGGATCATCGCCAGACAGATACCGAAACCGGCTCCGGAGCCGAAGCTCGATCCGATGGAGGAATTCAAACGCGACCCGCTGATCCGCAAGGCGCTCGAGATTTTCCGCGCCGAAGTCCAGCCCGCTTAGGCAGCAAATTTCCGAGGCAGGATCGCGGTGTGAATGCGCAGGGGGCGCGATGCGTGCGGAATGAATCGGCGCTTGCAGAAATCCGCGCTTCCTCGGTAAAGACAGTGCCGCCGTGCTAAAGGGATATTCTTCAGGGTCACATTTCTATGATGAGATGGCGGGCGCGGACGGAGCGATCCGTCCGCACTATGCCAAGTTTGAGCGGTTGCTTCGCCAGATGCCGTTCGATGAATTCGAGCAGAAGCGGCATGCCGCCGACCTCGCGTTCCTGCGCCAGGGCATCACGTTCAACGTCTATGGCGACGCGCAAGGGACGGAGCGCATATTTCCCGTTCGATCTCGTGCCGCGCATCATCCCGGCGAAGGAATGGGAGCGCATCGAGTCGGGGCTGATCCAGCGCATCACCGCGCTGAATCTTTTCCTGCACGACATCTACCACGAGCAGAACATCCTCAAGGACGGGACGATTCCGCCGTTCTACGTGCTCTCGGGAAAACATTTCCGGCGTGAGTTCGTGAACTTCCAGGTCCCGAAGGACATCTACATCCACATCTGCGGCACCGATCTCATCCGCGACGCGGACGGCAACTACCTCGTGCTCGAGGACAACGGCCGCTGCCCGAGCGGCGTGAGCTACGTGCTGGAAAATCGCGGCGCGATGAAGCGCACGTTCCCGGGGATGTTCGAGGAGCATCGGCGTGCGGCCGGTGGAGCACTATCCGCAGGAGCTTGCTGAAGATGCTGCAATACATCGCGCCGGACGGCGTGGCGGAGCCGAACGTCGTGCTGCTGACGCCGGGCTCGTACAACAGCGCGTACTTCGAGCACACGTATCTCGCGCGGCAGATGGGCATCGAGATCGTCGAAGGCCGCGACCTCGTCGTGCGCGACGGGCGCGTCTTCATGCGCACGACGAAGGGGCAGAAGCAGGTCCACGTGATCTACCGGCGGCTCGACGACGATTTTCTCGATCCCACGGTCTTCCGCCGCGACTGCGCGCTCGGCGTGCCGGGCCTCATCCACGCGTACCGCTCCGGCAATGTGTCGCTCGCGAACTCCATCGGCACCGGCATCGCGGATGACAAGGTGATGTACTACTTCGTGCCGAAGATGATTAAGTATTACCTCGATCAGGAACCGATCCTGCCGAACGTGCCGACGTATCTCGCGAGCGAGGAAAAGGACTTCGACATACATCATGGAGAATCTCGGCAAGCTCGTCGTGAAGGCGGCGAACGAATCCGGCGGCTACGGCATGCTGATGGGGCCGAAGTCCTCGACGGAGGAAATCGAGAAGTTCCGCGAACTCATCAAGGCCGACCCGCGCAACTACATCGCGCAGCCGATGATTTCGCTGAGCACGCATCCCACCCGCCAGGACGACGGAACCTTCGAGGGACGCCACATCGACCTGCGTCCGTTCGTGCTCTACGGCGAGAAAGTCGTCATCGTCCCCGGCGGCCTGACGCGCGTGGCATTGCGCAAAGGATCGCTGGTCGTGAATTCCTCGCAGGGCGGCGGCTCGAAGGACACCTGGGTGCTCTACGGGGACGAGTGAAATCCTGAACCTTAAACCTTAAATCTCCGATGCTCTCGCCGCGTTGCCAACTGCCTCTACTGGATGAGCCGCTACATCGAGCGTGCGGACAATACCGCGCGCATCGTGGACGTGAATCTCCAACTCCTGCTCGACTTCCGGAAGCTCGATGACCAGAGCCTGGCGGAGCACTGGATGCCCATCATCGAGAGCACCGGTGACGAGGAGAAGTTCCTGAAACGGAACCCAAAGGCCACGGGACCGAGCGTCACGGAGTTCCTCGTCTTCGATGCCGAGAATTCGAACTCCATCCTCAGCTCCGTCAGCCAGGCGCGTGAAAATGCGCGGATGGTGCGCGACCAGATCACCGCGGAGCTGTGGCTGGAACTGAACCGCCTGTATCTTTGGATCCGTTCCAGCGATGCGCGCGATTTGTGGCGGCGCAGCCCGGTGGATTTTTTCGGCCAGATCCGGAATACCAGCCTGCTGCTCGTCGGCACCATCTACGCGACCATCGTCCACAACGAAGGCTGGTATTTCATGCAGGTCGGCAAGTTCCTCGAGCGCGCGGACAAGATCACGCGCATCCTCGACGTGCGGCACGCGATTTTCCCGACGAAGGAAACGCCGCGCCCAATGTCGCAGCGCGATGCCCTCGAACTCAGCGCGATGCTCCGTTCGTGCAGCGCGTGGGACGCCTACAAGGCCGCGTACGGTGCGGAGGTGCGGCCCGAGTGGGTCGCGGAGATGCTGCTCTTCAGCGACGAGTTTCCGCGCAGCGTGCGTTTCTGCGTGGAGAAGCTGGATGACTCGCTGCGGCGAATCTCCGGGGTGGCGCCGCGGCGCTTCAGCAACGACGGCGAGAAACTCAGCGGACGCCTCCTCGCGGAGCTGGAGTACGGCTCGATCGACGAAGTGCTCGCGTTCGGGCTGCACGAATACCTCGATCAGTTGCAGGTGAAGTTCAACGCGATCGGCGAAGCTCTTTTCAACGCCTACATCTCCCAGCCGTTCACGAATCTCGAAGACGAGATCATCGTGCAGCAGGAGATGCAGCAGCAACAGTAACGCCGCAACGCCGCGCCCCGGCGGCAGGGCACACAGGGAAAAATCATGGCCATTCACGTCGCACTCCATCACCGCACGCATTACACGTACGACCGGGCTGTCGCCCACGCGCCGCATGTCGTGCGCCTGCGGCCTGCGCCGCACTGCCGGACGAAAATCCTGAGCTATTCGCAGAAGATCACCGGCGGGGAGCACTTCATCAACTGGCAGCAGGATCCCTTTGCAAACTGGAATGCACGGCTCGTTTTCCCGGACAAGATGAAGGAATTCTGCGTGGAGGTGGAGCTCGTCGCGGAAATGTCCGTGCTGAATCCCTTCGACTTTTTCATCGAGGAGGCCGCGGCCAATTTTCCGTTCGCCTACGAGGCGACGACGAAAAAGGATCTCACGCCATTCCTCGAACCGTGTCCGCTCACGCCGAAACTCGCATCGTATTTTTCCACACTGAAGCGCGACATCCTCGGACATCCCGAAGCCCTCACGCATGTGCCGGCGCCGGCGGGTTTGCATCGTACGGATGTCCATACGGAAGGCGGACAGATGCCCGCTCCTGTTGCGGGCCAGCCGGAGATCCCGGCTGCGAAAGGCGCGGCTGCGAAGAAGGAACTGCGCACCATCGATTTCATGGTCGCCATCAACCAGCGGCTTCAGGGCGACATCAGGTATCTCATCCGGCTGGAACACGGCGTGCAGTCGCCCGAGCAAACCCTCGGCAACCTCAGCGGATCGTGCCGCGATTCCGCGTGGTTGCTCGTCCAGTTGCTGCGGCACTTCGGATTGGCGGCGCGCTTCGTCAGCGGATACCTCATCCAGCTCAAGCCCGACGTGAAGTCGCTCGACGGACCGAGCGGCACTGAGGTGGATTTCACGGACCTCCACGCGTGGTGCGAAGTGTACCTGCCGGGAGCGGGATGGGTCGGGTTTGATCCGACAAGCGGCCTGCTCGCGGGCGAGGGACACATCCCGCTGAGTTGCACGCCGGAGCCGAGCACCGCGGCGCCGGTGACCGGTGCGGTGGACCCGTGCGAGTCGAAGCTGCTCCACGAGATGAAGGTCACGCGCATCTACGAATCGCCGCGTGTCACCAAGCCCTACAGCGAGGAGCAGTGGACCGAGATCGAGAAGCTCGGGCATGCCATCGATGCGGACCTCACGAAGCACGACGTCCGACTCACGATGGGAGGCGAGCCGACATTCATCTCGATCGACGACCCGGAAGGGCCCGAGTGGAATTTCTCGGCGACCTCGCCGAAAAAGCGTGTCCTCTCCGACACGTTGCTGAAGCGGCTGCGCGGAAAATTCGCGCCGGCTTCGCTCGTGCATTACGGCCAGGGCAAATGGTATCCGGGCGAGTCGGTCCCGCGCTGGGCGTTCGGCTGCCTACTGGCGCAAGGATGGCATGCCTGTCTGGCAGCGCGACGACCTGATCGCCGAGGAGGCTGCGAACTACAAACATACGAATGAGGATTCCGCGAAGTTCATCGCTGCGCTGAGCGCGCGCATCGGGGTGGACCCGAAGTGGATATTGGCCGGCTACGAGGATCCGTTCCATCACGTGTGGAAGGAGCGCCGTCTCCCCACGAACGTGGATCCGCACAAGGCGGATCCGAAGAAGAAGGATGAGGAGCGCGTGCGGCTCGCACGGATTCAGCAGCAGGGGCTCGACAGCATCGTCGGCCACGTGCTGCCGATCCAGCGCGGCTGGAAGGACCACGCACCGCTCTGGGTGAGCGGACCGTGGTTCCTGCGCTCCGAGCGCCTGTATCTCGTGCCCGGCGATTCGCCGATGGGGCTGCGTCTCCCGCTGGAATCGCTCCCGTGGGTGAAGGAGGAGGACTATCCTTACATCATCGAACTCGATCCGACCGCCGAACGTCCGCCGTTGCCGTCGCCCGAGGAATTCCGCGAGCGCTACCGCCGTGCCGATACGCCCTGGCGTCGCGAAATCGCGGAGCAGCGGCGTCGCGGACAGAGCGAGGAGGACGCGAAAAAGGAAGCCTTGCGCGCAGACACGACGCGCGTGCCCAAGCCGGGCGAATCCGCCGCGTGGATCGTCCGCACGGCGCTCTGCGTCGAACCGCGTGGCGGCAGGCTGCATGTGTTCATGCCGCCGGTTTCGACGCTGGAAGATTACCTCGAACTCATCGCCGCCGTCGAAGACACCGCCGCGGAACTTGGCACGCCGGTCGCCATCGAGGGCTACACGCCGCCGCGCGACCCGCGCCTGAACGTGCTCAAGGTCACGCCCGACCCCGGCGTCATCGAAGTGAACCTGCACCCGAGCAAATCGTGGGACGAACTCGTGGACCGCACGACCGTGCTTTACGAGGAGGCGCGCCAGACGCGGCTCGGCACGGAGAAATTCATGGTGGACGGCCGCCACACCGGCACCGGCGGCGGCAACCACATCCTCATCGGCGCTGAGAAGCCGGTGGATTCGCCGGTGCTTCGGCGGCCCGATCTGCTGCGCTCGCTCATCGCGTACTGGCAAAATCATCCTTCGCTGAGCTGGCTGTTCAGCGGCCTCTTTGTCGGGCCGACCTCGCAGGCGCCGCGTGTGGACGAGGCGCGCAACGACGCGCTCTACGAACTCGAGGTCGCCTTCAAGGAACTCGATCGGCAGCTTGCATTGGGTGAGAAACGCGACCCGGAGCACACCCCTGCGTGGCTCACGGACCGGCTCTTCCGGAACCTGCTCACCGATTCCAGCGGCAACACGCACCGCGCCGAGTTCAGCATCGACAAGCTCTACTCGCCGGAAGGCACCGCCGGACGCCTCGGCCTCGTGGAGATGCGCGCCTTTGAGATGCCGCCGCATGCGCGCATGAGCCTGGCGCAGCATCTTCTCCTGCGCGGGCTCGTCGCGAAATTCTGGAAGCAACCCTACACGAACGACCTCGTGCGCTGGGGCACGGAAATCCACGACCGCTGGATGCTCCCGCATTTCTGCGAGACGGATTTCAAGGATGTGATCCACGATCTGCGGGATGCCGGTTTCGCATTCGAGGCCGACTGGTTCGCGCCGCACTTCGAGTTCCGCTTTCCGCGCATCGGTGATTTTGCACAGCGCGATGTGGAGGTGGAACTGCGCACCGCGCTCGAACCGTGGCACGTGCTCGGCGAGGAGGGCACGGCGGGCGGCGCCGTGCGCTACGTGGACAGCTCGCTCGAACGCATGCAGGTGAAGGCCCGCGGCCTCGTCGGCAATCGTTTCGCGCTCACGGTGAATGGCCATCGCATCCCGCTGCACCCGACCGGCACGAATGGCGAAGGCGTCGCGGGCGTGCGCTATCGCGCGTGGCAGCCGCCGAATTGTCTCCAGCCGACGATCGGCGTCCATGCGCCGCTCGTGTTCGATCTTTTCGACACCTGGAACAAGCGCTCGCTCGGCGGCTGCACCTATCACGTTGCGCATCCGGGCGGTCGCAGCTACGACACATTCCCAGTGAACAGTTACGAAGCCGAAAGCCGACGCCTCGCCCGATTCTTTGCGCATGGCCATACGCAGGGCAAATTCGCCCTGCCTTCCGAACCCGTGAGCGGCGACTTCCCGTTCACGCTCGATCTGCGCCATGCCTGAGCGAGGCGGCGCCGACTCATTTCAAGGGGCGACAGCGCACGCGGAGCCGGCTGAAGCCTCGCAGGGGCATCCGCCGATCTTCGGCGACTATACCGCGCGGGCGGGGGTGTTCGATGAAATGCGCGCGCCCGACGGATCGGTGCGCCCGCACTACGAGACGCTGCTGCATGAGTTCGATGCGCTCGGAATCGAGGCGCTGCGGCACCGCCGGCAGACGTGCGCCGAGATCATCCACGAGCAGGGGATCACCTACACGGTCTATGGCGACCCGCTCGGCGCCGAGCGGCCATGGCAGTTGGACCCGATTCCGCTGGTCATCACGGAGTCGGAGTGGCGCGAGGTCGAGAAAGGGCTCACGCAGCGCGCGACCCTCATCAACCGGATCCTCGCCGACTGCTATGGAAAGCAGGAGCTCATCCGCACCGCGTGGCTCCCGCCTGCGCTGCTCTTTGCCCAGCCGGACTTTTTGCGACCGCTCCACGGCGTCCGGCCGCCGCAGGACATTTATCTGCATTGCTACGCCGCCGACATTGCGCGTTCGCCGGACGGGCGCTGGTGGGTGATTTCGGACCGCACGCAGATCCCGACGGGCGCGGGCTACACGCTAGCGAACCGGCTCGCCACCTCGCGCGTGTTGCCCGAACCCTTCCGGAGCTGCCACGTGCAGCGGCTCGCCGGATTCTTCCGCGAAATGCAGAATTCGCTCGCCGCGCTGGGTTCGCGAAAGACGGACAGCCCACGCGTGGTCGTCCTCACTCCGGGTGCCTATAACGAGACGTATTTCGAGCAGGCCTATCTCGCGCGCTACCTCGGCTACACGCTCGTCGAGGGCGAAGATCTCACGGTGCGCGACGACCGCGTCTTTTTGAAAACCATCGGCGGTCTCGAGCCCGTGGATGTGATCCTCCGCCGCGTGGACGACGACTTTTGCGATCCGCTCGAACTTCGGAATGATTCCATGCTCGGCGTGCCCGGACTCGTCGAGGCGGTGCGCGCAGGGCATGTCGCCGTCTCGAATGCGCTCGGCACCGGGCTGCTGCAGAGCCCTGCGTTCAAGCCGTTCCTGCCGGGCCTGTGCCGTCACGTGCTCGGCGAGAAACTCCTCATGCCCTCGGTGGCGACGTGGTGGTGCGGCCAGAAGTCGGCGCAAAAGTACGTGCTCGAGCACCTCGATGAGCTCGTCATCAAGCCTGCATTCCGGCCATACGGCCGCGGCGAAATTGAGAGGCTGACGTCCGATGAATTGCGGGCGCGAATCGAATTCCAGCCGCACCTTTGGGTCGCGCAGGAAAAGGTCCACATGTCCACCGCGCCGGCGTGGGATGGCGCCGGGATCGCCTCGAAGCGCGTCGTCGTCCGTGTGTTCCTCGTCGCCACGGCGGACGGCTACAAAGTGATGCCCGGCGGCCTCACACGGACTGCGATGAGCGGCGATGCGCGGCTCGTTTCCATGCAGCACGGGGGCACGAGCAAGGACACGTGGGTCCTGAGCGACAAGCCGGTCGAGGAGATGACCCTCCTGCAGGGGACGGGGCGCAATGTCGAGTTGCGGCGGGTCGGCAATAATCTGCCATCGCGGCTGGCCGACGACTTCTGCTGGCTCGGGCGCTACGCGGAGCGGCTGGACGCAAGCGCGCGCCTGCTGCGCAGTACGCTTTCGCGGTTCAATCCCGAGCGGACCGGGTCGAGCATGCCGCACCTCGTGCCATTTTTGCAGGCGCTCGAAAAGCAGGGGCTGCTCAACACCGAGCATCCGCAGTGGAGCCAGAATTCCGAGGCGCTGGAGGCTGAATTGCTAGCGTCAATTTTCGATCGGACACGCCCGGGCAGCCTCCGGCACCTCGCCGCACGGGTCGAGCAACTGGCGATGCTCATTCGCGATCGCACATCGAACGACGTTTGGCGCGTGCTCGGCCAGCTCGAGGAATGTGTCACCGCTCCCGCAAACGGACGCCCCATGCTCACCGGCGACGCCCTCCCGGTGCTGAACAGGCTCATCCTGCTGATCGCGTCCTTTTACGGCCTCGCCCGCGAAAACATGACGCGCGCGCAGGGCTGGCGATTCATCGACATCGGCCAGCGCATCGAACGCTCGATCTATCTCTGCACATTCCTCGACTGCGCGCTGCGTTCCCCCGAGGCGAACAACCCGAGCGTGCTCGAGGCCGTGCTCGAATACGCCGACAGCACGCTCACCTACCGCTCCCGCTACACGCTCATCCCAAACATTGCCGCCGTGTACGACATCGTGCTCCTGGACGGCACGAATCCGCGCTCGCTGCTCTTTCAGTTGCTCCAGCTCGAGAAACATTTCGACCGTCTCCCGAAGGAACACCAGGGCGCGCTGCCGAGCGCCGGGCAGCGGATTCTCATCGGCAGCGTCGCGCGCGTGCGGCTGCTCGACCCGCGGGAACTCGTGCATCCGCACGGGCCATGGCACGAGGGCGAGACCGGGAAAGTCATCCGCGCCGTGAGCGCAAGCCTTCCGGAGCTGTCCGACGGAATCGCCGTGAACTACTTCGCCCATTCCACGATTTCCCGCGCCAGTTCGGCTTAGACTCAGATGGACTACCGCATCACCCACCGGACGATTTACGATTACGGCGACGGCGTCACCGTCTCGCACCACGCGGCGCGCCAGATGCCGCTGACAAGTTCCACCCAGCGGACGTCACGGTTTTCGATGTCGATTTCGCCGCAGCCGGCCGTGCGCAAGGAGAGCCGCGACTATTTCGGGAATCACGTCTGCTCGTTCGCCATCCAGGAAATCCACCGGCACCTCGAGGTCGTCGCCAGCAGCTACGTCACGGTGGATGCGGTGACGATCCCCGCCCTCGGCATCTCGCCGGCATGGGAAGTGGTCGCCTCGGCCTTTCGCGATCCGGTGTTGCCGGCGGATGTCGTGCCCTACGAGTTCTGCCTCGACTCACCGCTCGTGCGGCTGGCGCCCGAATACGCCGCGTATGCGCGGGAGAGCTTCGGCCCGGGCACGCCATTGCTCGTCGGAGCGCGCTCTCTCATCGGGCGCATCTACTCGGATTTCCGCTACGACAGTGTGGCCACCACCATCTCCACTCCGCTGGAGGAGGTGTGGCAGAAGCGGCACGGCGTCTGCCAGGACTTCGCCCACATCGGCATCGCATGCCTGCGCTCGCTCGGTCTTCCCGCGCGGTACGTGAGCGGCTATCTGCGCACGTACCCGGCCGCAGGGAAACCGCGCCTTGTGGGCGCCGATGCGTCGCACGCGTGGTTGTCGGTGTATTGCCCCAACGCCGGCTGGGTCGATTTCGATCCCACCAACGACGCGATGCCGACCGACGAACACATCACCGTCGCCGTCGGACGCGACTTCAGCGACGTGAGCCCGCTCAGCGGCATCCTCACCGGCGGAGGGAAGCACAAGGTTCGAGTCATGGTGGATGTTGAGCCGCTCGGATAGTCCGCCACCGAGCATGCGCGCGACACTTGCCAACGTTGGATCATCCCCCCAGCTTCCGCTGCCTCCGGGATGAAACTCCAAGTCACACACCGCACACGCTACACCTACGCATCGCCGGTTCGCGAAAGCTTCAATGAAGTCCGCCTCCGGCCCGTGACGAATGAGCATCAGTCCTGCGACTCCTTCCTGCTGAAAGTGCTGCCTGCGGCGCGCCTTTCGCACTACACGGACTTCCACGCGAACGTCATCCACTTCTTCGAGCTGCCGACGCCTCACGCGACTCTCCTCGTCGAGAGTTTTGCGAAGGTGACCACGATGCCAGTCACGACGCGCCCGGAAACCTCGCCCGTCGCCCTCGCGCGGCTCTCGGAGTGCCGGAAGAGCGAGCGGTGCTTCGACTTCCTCCAGGAGAGCACCCACGTGGAGGACAGCCCCGAGGCATGGCGGCTGGCGATCGACATCACCGCGGGCTGCGAAGACGTGTGGGGCGCGGCCTGCGCGATCATGGAACGCATCCACTCGTGTTTCGCGTACACGCCGAATGTCACATCGGTGCACACGCACATGCGCGACGTGCTCGCGGACTGCCGCGGCGTCTGCCAGGACTTCGCCCACGTGATGATCGGCCTCTGCCGCGCGCTCCGCATCCCTGCGCTCTACGTCAGCGGCTACCTTTACAACGGCCCGCGCGATCACCTCCTCGGCGCGCAGGCGAGCCACGCATGGTGCGAAGTATTCGTCCCCGGCCTCGGCTGGTGCGGCCTCGATCCCACGAACAACCAGCCCACCGACGAGCGCTACATCAAGCTCGCCGTGGGGCGTGACTACGCCGACGTGCCTCCCGTCCGCGGCCACTACAAGGGCACCACGGATCGGAAGATGGAAGTTGAGGTCGAGGTCGAGGCGATCGAGTAGCGGAGCGACGGGCATGAAAATGGGCCGCGGGTGCGGCGTCTGCCGGGCGGTCTGACATTGCCGGGGCTTGCACGGCGCGGCGCGGGGCGCTTCATTCGCGGCCCTATGTCCACTTCGCTCTGGGAACGGTATCAGCAGTATTTCACGGCCAACGAGGAACTCGGCGTTTCGCTCGATGTGAGCCGGATGCGGTTCAGCGACGAATGGTTCGCAGGGATGGAGCCGGCGGCGCAGAAGGCGTTCGTGGCGATGGATGCGCTGGAGAAGGGCGCGATTGCGAATCCGGATGAGAAGCGGATGGTCGGGCATTACTGGCTGCGGACGCCGGAGATCGCGCCAAACGACGAGCTGCGCGAGGAGATCGTGACATGCTATGCGAACATCAAGGAGTTCGCGATGCGGACGCATCAGGGCGAAAAATTCATGGACGTGCTGGTGGTGGGCATCGGCGGCTCGGCGCTCGGGCCGCAGTTTGTCGCGGATGCGCTCGGGACGCAGGAGGATCGGATGCGGCTGCATTTTTTCGACAACACGGACCCGGACGGGATCGACCGCACGCTGGCGTCGCTGGAGCACCGGCTGGATCACACGCTGGTCATCACCATTTCCAAGAGCGGCGGCACGCCGGAGACGCGCAACGGGATGCTGGAAGCCGAGGCCGCCTACAAGCGCGCGGGGATTGATTTCGCATCGCATGCCGTCGCGGTGACCGGCGTGGGCTCGCCGCTCGACAAGTACGCGACGGAGCAGAAGTGGCTGGCGCGTTTCCCGATGTGGGACTGGGTCGGCGGGCGCACCTCGGTGATGAGCGCGGTGGGGCTGCTGCCGCTGGCGCTGCAAGGGCTGGAGATCGGCGGCATCCTCGAAGGCGCTTCGCTGATGGACGAATGGACGCGCAGCACCGAGACGCGGAAGAATCCCGCGATGCTGCTCGCGCTGAGCTGGCATTTCGCCGGCGGCGGCAAGGGCGCGAAGGACATGGTGGTGCTGCCGTACAAGGACCGGCTCGCGCTTTTCTCAAAGTATCTCCAGCAGCTCGTGATGGAGAGCCTCGGCAAGAAACTCGATCTCGACGGCAAGGAAGTGCACCAGGGCATCGCGGTGTACGGGAACAAGGGCTCGACCGACCAGCATGCCTACGTGCAGCAGCTCCGGGACGGGGTGAACAATTTTTTCGCGACATTCATCGAGGTGCGGAAGGACCGCGCGGCGGCGGGCATCGAGGTGGAGCAGGGGATCACCGCGGGCGATTACTTGCAGGGATTCCTGCGCGGCACGCGGCAGGCGCTCTATGAAAGCGGACGCGACAGCGTGACGCTGAGCATCCCCGCGGTGTCGCCGCAGACGGTGGGAGCGATCATCGCGCTCTACGACCGGGCTGTGGGCTTCTATGCGACGCTGGTGAACGTCAACGCGTATCACCAGCCGGGGGTGGAGGCGGGCAAGAAGGCGGCGGCGACGGTGCTGGAACTCCAGCGCCGGGTGCGCGCGGCGCTGAAGGCGGAGGCGCAGACTGCGGCGCAGATCGCGCAGGCGCTCGGTGCGGATGCCGAGGCTGTATTTCACACGCTCACGCACCTCGCGGCGAATGACGCCAAGGTCCGCATCGTGGCGGGGGGCGCGCCGGGGCAGCAGACGTTTTCGCTCGCGTAAGAGACACGGGCAGCCCGAATCCTGATGCGCCGATTTGCGAAGGTCCTGGCGGAAATCGAAGTCCGCCTGAAAGCCGGTGGGGACTACACGTTCGAGACGCGCGTCGCGACGTATCGCAAGGCGCTCCGTGTGGAGGAAAAGTGGCTCGAACTCCAGCACCGCAGAATCACGGGCGGTCTCGAAGGTGGCCGGATGCGCGCGGATACGATCGATGATTTCATCTGCCACCTGATGGCGGTGGGGATCGCGCAGCTCCGAAGCTCAGGTATCAAGCCTCCGAGGCTCACGTTGATGGCGATCGGCGGCTACGGCCGGCGGGAACTGAACCCGAAGAGCGACGTGGACATCGCGTTTCTCCACGGCGGCCGGTTGCGGCTTCCCGGGGGCGTCGCGCCGGTGGTGAAGGA
This sequence comes from uncultured Verrucomicrobiae bacterium, assembly GCA_963769025.1. Taxonomy (GTDB): domain Bacteria; phylum Verrucomicrobiota; class Verrucomicrobiia; order Chthoniobacterales; family Chthoniobacteraceae; genus SXWH01. Next base: position 920,669 of record CAVYKI010000009.1, on the reverse strand, counting down.
CGTGCTGAATGTGCTCTTTGCGTGCGATTTCACACCCGGGCACTCGACGCGAAATCTCACGGAAACGGTGCAGGAGGCGAACAAGGAAATGCAGTCGAAGACGGCGATGCTCGAGGCGCGCTTCCTGTGGGGCGACAAGGACCTTTTCGAGGCGTTCCAGCAGCGGTTTCTGAAATCGTGCGTGGACGGACACACGGAGGATTACCTCGAGGCACGAGTCGCGGATCAGGCGTCACGTCACGGCAAATACGGCGACGCTGTTTACATGCAGGAGCCAAACATCAAGAACGGCTGCGGCGGGCTGCGGGATTACCAGAACCTGCTCTGGATGGCGTATTTCAAATACCGCGTGCGGACGACGCGGGAACTCGTGGCCAAGAAATACCTGGATGAAACCGAGAAGCGGGAACTGGATCGCGCCTATGACTTTCTTTTCCGGCTGCGGACGGAGCTGCATTACGTCACCGACCGGCACGCCGATGTGATCCTGATCGGCAACCAGAAGGACATCGCGGATCGTCTCGGCTACCGGGAGAGATTCCCGGATGTGCTGCGGCGCACGGAAGAGCTGATGCGGGACTACTACCGCAACGCGCGCGCCATTTATGAGCTGACCGAACTCGTGTCCGAGCGTCTCGCGCTGCCGACGGTGGAAGCGCGGCAGCCCGGGGGATTTTTCCGGTTTCTGCCATTCCGGCGGACGGCGAAGGCGAAGGCGAAGCGCGAGGAATTCGACGGCTTCATCGCCATCGGCGACCGGCTCTACTATCGGGACCGGCAGATTTTCAAGGAGGACAGCGCGCGGATGATGCGCCTCTTCCAGCACGTTCAACTGCGGGGTCTGCGCATCAGCCCGGAGCTGCGGCAACTCGTCCGGCGACGGCTGAAATACATCAACAACACATTTCGCTACCTGAAGGTGAACCGTGAGGTGTTCTCGAGCATCCTGCGGAAGAAGGGGCAGGTCGGCCACATCCTGCACACGATGCACCGCGTGGATTTCCTGGGGCGGTGGATGCCGGAATTCGGCCGGCTCACCGCGCTCGTGCAGCACGAATATTTCCACCGCTACACGGTGGACGAGCACACGCTGGTCTGCGTGGAGAAGCTCGACAGTCTGCTAGATACCGAGGAGCCGCGGCACCAGGGCTACCGGGAGCTTTTTCAAAAACTCGGCGATCCCTACGTGCTCTACCTCGCGCTGCTTTTGCATGATACGGGCAAGGCGGCCAACAGCCGGCACCACGCGGTGGAGAGCACCATCAACGCGCAGAAGGTCGCACGGCGTCTCCAACTCTCGAGCCCGCAGCGGAGGATGCTCATTTTCCTCGTGGACAACCACGATCTGCTGGCGCGCACCGCGAGGCAGCGCGACCTCTCCGACCCCGGCACGATCGAGGGCTTTGCGGCGGTCGTCGGGAGTCAGGCGAATCTCGACGCACTGATGCTGCTCACGACCGCGGACGGCCTCGGGGTGGGGGATGAAAAGATTTGGAACGCCTGGACGGAGTCGCTCGCGTGGCAGCTCTACCGGCAGGCGACACGGTGCCTCGCGGACAGCGAAGGGTTCCGCCGGCAGCGGCATGTCGAGCGGCAGGAGCTCAAGGCCGCGGTGCTGGAGAAAATGTCAGCGGACTTCGAGACGGAGATCGATGCGCACTTTGCGGCGCTGCCGGAACGCTACTTTCAGACGCATCCCGCCGGGGAGATCGTGGATCACCTCCGGATGATCCGGGAGTTTCTCGAAAAGCATTTCGAGGGCGACGAGGGAACGCTCGAGCCGGTCCTGCGCTGGATTCCCCGCCCGAACGCGGGCCACAGCGAACTCTGGGTCTGCACGTGGGATCGTCACCAGTTGCTCACCCGCATCGCGGGCGCACTGGCGGCAAACGAGCTGAACATTCTCAGCGCGGACATCTTCACCCGGCACGACGGGCTCGCGCTCGACCTCTTCCGCGTCACCACGCCGCGCTTCAAGGCGATCGAGGACGAGCGTGACATGCAGCGCGTGACCAAGCTCTTGATCGAGGCGCTCCGCGTGGAGAACTACGACTTTGAGCCCCTCATCGCGAAACGGCTGCGGCGCCTGCAGACGTGGGAGCGCACGCTGGATTTTCCGGTGCGCATCGCGATCAATCCGGACGTCAATCCCAACTACACCGTCGTGGACATCGCTGCGCCCGACCGGCTCGGGCTGCTGTACGACATCCTCCGTGCGGTGAGCGACGCGCAGTTTCTGATCGCGGCCGCGCGCATCACCACGGAGAAAGGCGCGGCCATCGACAGCTTCTACATCACCGATATCGAAGGCGGCCCGGTGACCTCGGCGTGGAGCCTGCATGAGCTGAACAAAGCCCTCGCGCAGGCTGCGGAAAAGCGTCCCGTGACGACCCCCGCTTGACGCGCACAGCGTTGCCCCGTATCTCCGCCGCCTGCCTCGCGTGAACCATTACCATCCGAAACACGAGTGCGGCGTCTTCGCCGTCTTCGGCCATCCGAACGCCGCGATGCTGACCTACTACGGTCTCTTCGCCCTGCAGCATCGCGGACAGGAGAGCGCGGGCATCGTCACCGCGGCGGAAGCCCGGATTCGCCGTTCATCCGCCATGTGGACATGGGTCTCGTCTCGCAGGTCTTCAAGGCGCGCGGATCTCGAGCGGCTCAAGGGCACGCGCGCCATCGGCCACGTGCGCTACTCGACGACCGGCATCGAGCAACACTCACCAACGCGCAGCCGCTCATGGTGGACTGCGCGCGCGGCCAGATCGCCATCGGCCACAACGGCAACCTCGTCAACGCCGCCCTGCTGCGCGACGAGCTCGAGGCGAAGCGGCTCCATTTTCCAGACGACGGTGGACAGCGAGATCATCCTGCATCTGCTCGCGCAGCCGACCGGACCGAGCAGCGTGCTCGCCGCGCTGCGCCGCATCCAGGGCGCGTTCTCGCTCGTGATGATGAGCGAGACGCGAAATCATCGGCGTGCGCGATCCGCTTCGGCTTCCGCCCGCTCGTCGCTCGGCAAGCTCGAAGGCGCGTACGTGCTCTCCAGCGAGACGTGCGCCTTCGATCTGATCCACGCCGAGTTCGTCCGCGAGATCGAGCCGGGCGAGGTCGTCATCATCGACGAAAATGGCATCCGCTCGCGAGTTTCCGTTCGACGACGGAGCGCAGCGCGTTCTGCATGTTCGAGTACGTCTATTTCGCGCGGCCCGACTCGATCATCAGCGACATCAACGTCGCGCGCGTCCGCACGGAGATGGGACGCGAACTCGCCGTCGAGACATCCCGTGGAGGCCGACATCGTCGTGCCCGTGCCGGACTGCGGGAACTACGCCGCGCTCGGCTTCGCCGAGGAGCTCGGCATCCGCTTACGAGCACGCCTTTGTCCGCAATCACTACATCGGCCGCACCTTTCTCCAGCCCACGCAGCTCATCCGCGATTTCAACGTGCGCGTGAAGCTGAACCTCATCAAGGAGATGGTGGACGGGAAACGCGTCGTGGTCGTGGACGACTCGATCGTGCGCGGCACCACCGCCCGGCGCGCGTGATGAATCTGCGCGAAGCCGGCGCGAAGGAAGTGCACATGCGCATCTGCTGCCCGCCGCACCGGCACGCCTGCCATTACGGCATCGACTTTCCCGATCCGGAAAAGCTCATCGCCAACCAGCACACGCTCGAGGCAGATCCGCGACTACCTCGGCGCGGACTGCATCGGCTACCTCGACGTCGCCGGCATGGTGCGCGCCACGGGCCAGCCGAAGAGGAACTTCTGCCTCGCGTGCTTCAACGGCGACTACCCGGTGCCGGTCGATCCCGACGCTGCGACAAATTCATCATGGAGCGCCGCGCGAACCGCGAGAACCTCGCTCGCCGAAGACGAGCACGCAGCCGGAGCTTTTCGACAAACTCAAGCTAGTCCGCATTTTCGCAATGGCTAGCATTCCGAAATCCAGAAACCCGAAATCGAAGAAAGCCTACGCCGCCGCCGGCGTGGATGTGGACCTCGGCAACCGCGTGAAGAGCGGCATCCAGGCGCTCGTGAAGGGCACGCACGGGCCCGAGGTGCTCGGTAAGATCGGCGGATTCGGCGGGCTGTTCCGCCCGAATTTCCGCGGGATGAAAGACCCGGTGCTCGTCTCCAGCGTGGACGGCGTGGGCACGAAGCTGAAGCTCGCCTTCGCGACCGGACCGGCACGACACGATGGGCCAGGACCTCGTGAATCATTGCGTGAACGACATCGCCGTCATCGGCGCGCGGCCGCTGTTCTTCCTCGACTACATCGGCGCGGAAAAGCTCGAGCCCGCCGTCTTCACGCAGCTGCATCAAGGGCTTCGCGAAAGCGTGCAAGGCCGCGGGCTGCGCGCTCATCGGCGGCGAGACCGCGCAGATGCCCGGCATGTATCAGCGCGGCGAATACGATCTCGCGGGCACCATCGTCGGCGTCGTGGATCGCCCGAAGCTGCTCGACGGCTCGCGCATCAGCGTCGGCGATGTGATCCTCGGCCTGGCATCGAACGGCCTGCACACGAACGGCTACTCGCTCGCGCGCAAAGTCCTCTTCGATCAGATGGGCCTGAAGCTCACGAGCAAGCTCGCCCGGCGTGAAAGGCACGCTCGGCGACGAACTGCTGCGCGTGCACCGCAACTACCAGCCGCTCGCTCGCGAAGCTCCCGCACGGCCTCGTGAAGGGCCTCGCGCACATCACCGGCGGCGGGCTCGTCGACAATCTCCCGCGCGTGCTGCCCAAGACCTGCGACGCCGTGATCGACACGCGAGTCTGGAAAGTGCCCGGCGATTTTTCAGCACATCGAGCGCGGCGGGAAAGTGGACCGCGCGGAGATGTATCAGGTCTTCAACATGGGCATCGGCATGACGGTCGTTGTGGCAGAAAAAGACGCCGGCCCTGTAAAGGCGAAGCTCAAGGCGCGCGTCATCGGCCGGATGGAGAAGGGCGCAGGCGTCGTGCAGTTGAAGTAGCCGACTACGGAAGGAGGCGGGCCAGTGTCATTGCGACCGTTGGATGAGCGTGCCCGCCTCGTCCCTTCGGCGGCTACGAATTACTTCCAGTTCCCGTCGAAGAACCCCGCGTCGTAGATCAGGCCGGGCCATTTGGCGTCGGCGGGGACGGTGATGTCCACGAGGGCCCAGTCAGGGAGCTTCGGCGTCTGGTCGCTGTTGTTCAGCAGCGCAAATTCGCGGAAGGTGTGGCCGCTGTTCAGCACGATGTAGCGCGAGGGGTTGAGCGGGTTCGGGTAGATGAGCACGGGCGCGTAGCGGGTGGGGTCGAGGCGGTAGCTTTTGAAGTTGAGCCCGTCTTTTGCCCACCCGATGGGGAGTTTGTCGGAGAGCTTTTTGAGGACTGCGTTTGACGAGATGTCGCCCCACAGGATGAGGTTGCAGTTCGCGATGTCGTCGTCGGTCACGGCGGTATCGTCCTTGATGGGCGCATCGCCGCGGAAGACTGCACGCCAGGACTTGATGGCGTGCTCCATTTCCGACTGCGTCCATTTGCCGATGGCGTCGTTGAGCGGCTTGCCGGTCGGGCGGACAAAAAGGAAGCGCGACATGAAGGCATGATCGATCGGCCCGCAGAGGCCCGGGCGTTTGCCGGAGGCATGCGCCTTTGCCGATCCCCACTTGCCGTCGATTTTCACCGCGATGGCTCCGCCGCCGTTCAAGTTCACCTCGGTGCCGTCGATGATGAGCTTCGGCGTGGATTTCGGCGGGAAGGCCGCTTCGCCTGGCGAGAGTTGGAGCGCGGTGATGTTCTTCGTCTTCACAGTGAGCGTGTTCTTTTCGATCACCGCGTCCACATCGGCGCGCTCCCAGGATTTCTCCATGCCGAGAATCTCGACCCACGCGCGCCGCGGATAGATGAGCGAGTAGGTGGTATAGGCTATCGATTTCGGAACCGGGTCCGCGCCTTTCACGAGCGCGACCTCGATGAACTTCTCGATGACCGGCTTCGAGTCGGGATGATATTTGTGCGGCACATTCGGCCCGATGATGTGCGAGAAGCTGTGTTTCTCCTGCGCGGCGTAGCGGAGCATGATGTCGGCGGCCTGCTTTTGCCCGTCGTTTTCGCCGGAGTAGGCGACGACGGGCAGGCCGGCGACGTTGCGCGCGCAGATGGTGGCATCATACCAACGCCAGAGCTGGCGCTCCCACCACGGCGGCGGCGTGGCGCCTTCCGCGTAAAGCGTACGGCCGAAGAATTCCTCCGTCTCCGCGAAGCCCGCGCCGGGTGCCGCAGCGGCCCACATTCCGGGAAAGTGAAACGCAAACTGCCAGCACGCCGCGCCGCCCATGCTGAAGCCGCGGATGACGAGGCGCTGCCTGTCAATCGGGTAGTGCGCCTCGATGTCGTCGAGCGCCTCGAAGAGATCCATCTCGCCGGCGAATTTATTTGCGCAGCAGTAGCGGCCGAAAAGGTAGCAGGTGAACTGCCCCTCGGGCGCGAACTCGCCCTTGCTGTTCTGCGTGCCGTTGATGAATGGCAGTTCGGTGTTCTTCTCGCCGCGACCGTGGCACCAGAAGTTGAGCGGGAAGGGGGTCTGCTTCGTGCCGGCCTTGAACGTGTCCGGCACGAGCAGGCCGTACGGCTGCACGGAGCCGTCGATTTTCGACCGGTAGCCGCGCGCGACGAGGCCGGTGGCGGAATTCCAAGGCGTCTCGCCTTTCGCCAGCGCGGCGGCGCGGTCGAGGCCTTGGAGAACGTGATCCTTCGCGGTGGCGATTTGCTTCGTGTCGAAGATCTCGCCGTAGCGCAGTGCCCAGTCGGGGGACTTGTGAAAGATTTCCACGTTCGGGAGTTCGCGTTCGATCTGCGGGTTCTGCTTCGCGAGTTTACGCAGCTTTGCGATTTCCTCGCCGAGCTTCTTCACGCCCGCCTCGATCTCCGCGCGGTCTGCCGCCGGGATCTCGATTCCCGGCGGCGGAACGGGGCGGACTTCCTGTGCGACGAGCGTGATGGGGAGCAGGAGGGCGAGGAGGAATTTCATGGCGTGGCTTTAACGGCTCTGACCGGGGATGTGAAGCTGGGAGGTGCGCGTGGTCCGATGCAGTGACTGGCGAACTGTGGCTGGTTTTGCGATGTCGAACAGTTGACGGAAAATCGAAGGACCTCCCATCAGTCGCCAATGAGCTTTCACGCGGCGAAGGCGTCAGATTTCCCCCTTGCATCGCGTCGCACTGAATCCCGACAGTGCCGCGCGAATGAACACCCGAACGCCATATCTCGGCCTGCTGCGACAGCGGCAGTGCATCGTGCCGACATGGCGGGGCTGGCTGGTCCTGCTCCTCGTGTTCGGCGTGGCGGGGACGTTGGTGGTCCGGAATCTCTACGGCTTCCTCGCCATCAACGAACCGCTCCCCGGAGGCATTCTCGTCGTTGAGGGATGGTCGCCGGATTACGTCATCGAGGCCGCCGCGGAGGAGTTTCGCCGGGCGCAATACGAGCGCATCTGCCTGACGGGCGGACCGATTGAATTCGGCAACGCATTGCGGGAGCACAAGACGTATGCGGAGTACGCAAGGGCCATGTGCATGGAGCTCGGCGTGCCGTCCGAGGCCCTCACCGCGATTCCGGCCCCGGCTGTTGACCGCGATCGGAGCTACGCCTCGGCGCTGGCGCTCCGGCAATGGCTCCGGGATCACGGCGCTATGGATTCCAAAATCAACATCGCCGGCAATGGCGCGCATTCGCGGCGGACGCGGCTGCTTTACGAAAAGGCGCTCGGGGTGCGGGTCGGCATCAGCAACGTTGATGAGATGAGCTTCGATTCCAAACGGTGGTGGGCCAGCAGCAGCGGTTTTCGCAGCGTGCTCGATGAGGTGATCGCTTACCTTTACGCGCGGTTTGTATTCTCGCCGCCGAAGCCCACGCCATGAACCGGGGATGGATCACAACTGCGCAGGCCGCCGCATTCGGGGCGGCGGAAACGGATGCACACCGGCTCTTCTCGGGTGCGGACGGATGGGTCGAGCGCCTCGCGGACGACGCGCTCATTTCCCACAGGACCCCCGTGGCGCCCGATGTGATGAGCGAAGAACTTGCCGAGTGGGGGTTGGCGAATGGATGGCAGCCGCGCCGCATTTTCGCGAAGCTGCTCCCGCGGCAAAATGAGGATCGCGACGCACCCGTGCTCCTGAGCGGCGACGCGACGCTGCCGCTCACCGGCGAGGTTCGTGAGAATGGCGTCCGTTACGGGCTGGATTTCGCGGCGGGATATTCCGCCGGCCTGTTTCTCGATCAGCGGACGAACCGCGCCTTCCTCCGCAATGCGGCGCCTGCGCGCCTGCTCAACACATTTGCATACACGTGCTCGTTCAGCGTGGTCGCGGCGCTGGCGGGAGCGGCCACGGTGAGCATCGATCTTTCGAAAAAATCCATCGAGCGCGGCCGGGCGAATTTTGCGCTGAACGGGCTGGATGCGGGTGCGGGGCATCGGTTCATCGCAGACGACGTGCTGGAGGTGTTGCCGCGGCTTGCGCGGCAAGGGGAGAAATTCGATGCCATCGTCCTCGATCCGCCGACGTTTGCGAAGGGAAACAAGGGTCGCCGCTGGCAGGTCGAGAAGGACCTGGAAGACTTGGTCGTGGCCGCAATGGAACTGGCCGCGCCGGTTTCACGGATGCTCATTTCCACGAACTGCACGAAGCTCCAGCACAGCGATCTCGAGCGTGTCGCCCGCTTTGCGCTGAAATTCCACCGGCGCGCCGGCGACCTGCATCGCGAAGCGCAGCCGGCGGATTTCCCTGCCGGTCACGGTGCGCGGACGCTGTGGGTGTCGCTGCGGCGGTGATCCCTTTCAGCGCGAGCGCAGCGCCACATCGAGGATGACGGCTGCGACGAAGACCACGCTGACAAATGCATTGCTCTGAAAGAAGGCGCGGTTGATGCCCTGGACATCCAGCCGGCGCGCGCTGCGCTGCTCGTAGATGAGCGCCGCCGCGACCAATACGAGGCTGCCGAAGTACACGCGGCCCATCGAGGCCAGCCACCCGAACCCCGCAAGCCCGGCCAGCATGAGCCAGTGCAGCGCGGAGGCGACAAGCAGGCTGCGGGCGATGCCGAGCTTCACGACGAGCGAATGCAATCCCTCAGCACGGTCGAACTCGTGATCCTGCGTGGCGTAGATGATGTCGAACCCCGCGACCCAGAGCAGCACCGCGAGCGCGAGGGCCAGCGGCGCGAGTTCAAAGTGTCCGCGCACCGCCAGCCACGCGCCGACGGGCGCCACCGAGAGGGCGAGCCCGAGAAAGAAGTGGCTCCAGTGCGTGAAACGCTTCGTGAGCGAATAGAGAAAGATGATGGCGATGGCGACCGGGGAGAGCCAGAAGCACAGGGGATTGATGAACCATGTCGTGAGCACGAATCCGGCGGTGCAAATGGCGAGGAGCGCGAAGGCGGCCGGCTTGGGGAGCAATTTGTGCCGCGCTGCTGTGCGGGGATTGCGGCGGTCGATTTCCCAATCCACCAGCCGGTTGAAAACCATCGCAGCCGTCCGCGCGAAGACCATCGCGAGCAAAATCAGCGCGCAGATTTTCCATCCGGGAAATCCCCCGGCGGCGACAACCATCGAGCCGAGCGCAAAGGGAAGCGCGAAAACCGTGTGCGAAAACCGGATGAACCGGAGCGCGTCGGACAGCATCTACTGCTGCGGTTCGCGGGGGCGCACTTCCTCCGTCTCGTCGAACATCGCCGCGAGCCGGTCGTCCACGCGCAAGTCGATCAGCTTCCACGCGTCCTGCGGCTTGTAGAAATAGAAGCGCCACCGGAGGGGGAATTCCTTCCCGAGTGAAAGCAGAGTGTAGCTCACGAGGCGGGAGCCGACATTTTTCTTCAGCACGGAATCGTAGCCGAGAATCGGGCCGAAGACCGTGATGGCTTCCTTGGTTTTCGACTTCAGCGTCTTCACGTCCTCGGCGCGTTCGGCGATTTTGGTGCCGCGCGTGAGCTGGTCATAAGCTTGGTCCACTTCCTTGCGTTGGAGGTAGGAGAAAAAGCGCGCGATGATCTTGTCCGGGCCATCGGCCTCCGGTTCCACGGGGACAGCCGTCTCGACCGTGGGCACGGCTGGCACTGCGGGCACGGCGGGGGGCTGTGAAAATGCCGTCGCGCCGAGCGCGCACGTGAGGAGGAGTGCCAGTGTGTGTTTCATGCGAGTAGTTCTTCGAGGTGCCGGTGCACCGGTCCGACGAGGGGAGCACCGTGCGCGAAAGTCATGACTTGGAACTGGTATGACAACAGTTTTCTCAGCGAATGGCGCATTTGGCCGGTATCCGCACAGTATTTTGCCGGCAGCAGGCGGAGCCCTTCCGGCGGCAGATGAATCAGCGCATCCCCGATGCACGCGATCCCATGGCCGACGAGCGCGATTTCGCCGGGACCGGCTCCGGGTACCGGGACGACTTCCATGCCACCGGGGGTGATTTCTCCAGCGGCGAGGGTCGCATCGGGGATAAGGTCGAGCCCGCTCGCATCGATCGAAGCAAGCACCTTTGCGCCGAGCCTGTCGCGAAGCGTTCCGGCGGCCCGTGAGTGGTTGCCATTGGTGAGGATGATGGCCGCCGGCTTCCGTCCTTGCAGCAGACGGGCAAGCGCGGCATCGGCGAGGTCGATCGGATCGATGAACACGAGTCCGTCGGCAGTATCGAGCGCGCAGGAGGAAAGGTCGCAATTCACCGACGGCTCAAACGCCTGCCATGCGAAGAGCGAGGGCGTGACGGCGGTGAAATCTGCAGCGACGGCCATGGGATTTCGCGCAGCGTCAATCGCGCCGATCGGCCTTCTCGTAGTGCCGCGTGCTGAGTCCCCACAGGAGGAACGCCGTGCCTATCCCATACATGAACAGCGAGAGAAACTGGCCCGCGGAAAACGAGCCGACCGCCCAGGCGGGATCGGGCTCGCGGTACATCTCGCTGACGATCCGGCCGGTGGCGTAGAGGATGAAGAATGAACCAGTGAGCACGCCACGAGGAACGCGGCAGCGCGTGCGCATGAACCAGAGGACGGAGAAGAGCAGCGCGCCCTCAAGCAGTGCTTCGTAGAGCTGCGAGGGATGGCGCGGGGTGAGGAACTCGCGCAGCACCCGGTTGGTTTCCGCGTCCCGAGGGATGGATTCGACGATCTCGCCTACCGGACGGCCAAGGGCATCCATCACCTTCGGCCCGATTTCCTCCCTGCCGACCGGAGTGTCGAGCAGCTCGCGGGGGAACTGCACGGCCCACGCGACTTCGGCGGGTTTTCCGATCAGCTCACCGTTGATGAAATTCGCGCAGCGCACGAGGAACAGCCCGATCGTGGCTACGACGCAAAGCGTGTCACCGATGCTCGTCCACGAGACTTTCCACCGCCGCGAGAGCACGTATGTCACCAGCACGATTCCGAGGATCCCGCCGTGGCTCGACATGCCGCCTTTCCACACCTCGAGCATCCACCATGGCGTGTCGTGTGGCTCCTTGATGCCATAGAAAAGGATCCACCCGATGCGTCCGCCGAGCAGCACGCCGAAGAGGCCCGTCCATGTGATGAAGTCCGCGACCCTTTCCGGGGGCATGTCCGCGTAGCCGCGAACGGTAAGGCGCCGGTAGAGCCAAAAGGCGACGAGCGCGGATGCGACGTACGAGAGGCCGTACCATCGCGGTCCGAAATCCCCGATGCGAAAAACGAATGGCCCGAATGAGTGAAGAAAAGCGGCAAGCACACCGGGCTTCTGCCACAGCCCGGCGGTGCGTGTCAGCGACTTTGAGCGCGGGAGTGCCTGATCAGCCTTGCAGCTTAAGAGTCGTGGGCACTGCCAGCTTCGGTGCGGGTGCCGTAGGGGGGGGCGTAGCGCCGCGCAGTTGCACCGGAGGGCCAGGAGGAAGGCTCCCGTGTTGGCCCATCGATGGGCTCTTCTTCACATGCTCGTCCGTCTCCTTGAGTTTGAACGAATGCGCGCCGGCGTCGTCCTTGCCGAGGGATTTTTTCAGGCGATCCATCATCTGGCGCATGCTGGTCTTGTTCACCGAGAGCAGCATCGCCGTCTCCTCGGTGATCTTGTTCTCCGCCATGGCCTCGCAGAGCGTCTGCTCGAAAGTGCACCAGCCGTCCTGCCGCGACTGGGTGATGATGTCATTCAGGTTCCGCACTTCGCTCTCACCGAGTTGGATCGCCTCCCGCGAACGCATGTTGCTGCCCATGATTTCCGGGATCATCACGCGCCCGCCGCCGATCTTCGGTGCGAGGCGCTGGCTCACCACCCAGCGCAGCGTCTCGCCGAGACGTTCGCGCACCTGCGACTCCTCCTCCTTGCTGAACATGCCGAGCACGCGGTTGATGGACTGCGCGGCGCTGATCGTGTGGAGCGTGGAAAAAACGACGTGTCCCGTCTCCGCCGCCGTCAGCGCGATTTCCATCGTCTCGCGGTCGCGGATTTCGCCGACGAGGATCACCTTCGGCGCCTGCCGCAGCGCCGCGCGCAGGCCCATCGCGAAGCTGGAAAAATCCTTGCCCATCTCGCGCTGGCAAAAGGTCGCCGCCTTGTGCGGATGCATGAATTCCACCGGATCCTCCAGCGTCACGATGTGCATCGGGTGGCTCTCGTTCAGTCCGTTCAGCATCGCGGCGAGCGTCGTCGTCTTGCCGCTGCCGGTCGCGCCGGTCACGAAAATGAGGCCCGTCTTTTCCGTGATGATCCGCTTGAAGACCGGCGGGAGGTTCAGGTCCTCCATCGTCGGGATGCGCGTGTTCAGCTTGCGCAGCACCATGGCGAAGCTGCCCTTCTGCTTGAATACATTCACGCGGAAGCGCGCGGTGTCGCCGAGCGCGTAGCTGCAGTCGCACGAGCCGGTATTGCGCAAATCATCCAGAAGGCGCTGCTGCGAGCCGACGATCCAATGCGCGAGCCCCTCGGTCTGCTGCGCGGTGAATACCGGCGAGAACTGGGTGCCTTCCACCGGCATCAGCTTGCCGAAATTCTCCACCTGCGGCGCGCGGCCCACGATGAAGAACAGATCGCTCACGCCTTCGCCCTGCGCGAGCATTGTGCGCAGGAGTTCGTCGATCGGGATCCTCGGCGCGGAAAAGACCGGCGACCGCAAATCGCCGATGCCGGTTGCGACCGGCGGCGGCTCGGCGGCCGGCGCGGGCGTAGGCGTGAGCGCCGCCACCGGCGCTGCCTCGGGCGAATGTCCGTTCATGCGCAGCTCCGGTTTCGCGGTGTCTGAACCGCGGTTGCCGTCCCAATGTTTCCCGCTCCGTTGCCTGGAGATCCGGCAACCCGTCCATTTGTATCGTAAAGAGGCATGATGTGGCCCGTTGCGGTCGCAGGTTCCGTGCCCTCCGGGTCGTCGTCCGATTGAGCAAAATCGCCGTGTCCGTTTCTCCGCGGGCTCATCGTGCCACGCTCCGCGACACCATTTCCCATCCTGTTCCGCTTCACGTGAAGCCGCAGCTTTTCGTTCCGTCACATCATGGGAGAAAGTAATTGCCAATCGCACTTCGACCGCTACTTTCCGCGCCCCATGCCAAGAGCCATCGCACGTCGCAAGACGAAAAAATCAGCTTCCAAGCGGTTCAAAGTGACCGCCACGGGGAAGATCATGCGCCGTAAGCCGGGCCTTCGCCACCTCGCATCGAGCAAGAGCTCGAAGCGCAAGCGCAAGCTCGGCAAAGACGGTCAGGTCCACGAGACAATGGTGGACCGTATCAAAGAGTGCCTCCCGTTCGCGTAAGCGGACGCGGCACACCGGTTCGGGCGCCTGTCCTCCTCGGAGGACTCACCGGCAGGCGAGGCAGCCCGGCCATTTAACCACAAACCCAAAACAGCCAGCCGGGCAACCAAACCAAGACCATGCCAAGAGCCACTAACGCTCCCGCCTCGCGCGAGCGCCGCAAGAAGGTCCTCGACAAAGCCAAGGGCTTCCGCGGACGCCGATCCAAACTGTTCCGCTACGCGAAGAACGCGGTGATGAAAGCCCAATACTGGGCGTTCCGCGACCGCAAGACGCGCAAGCGCATGTTTGGCAAACTTTGGAACCAGCGCATCAATGCCGCCGCCCGAGCGAACGGCCTCACCTACAGCCGGTTCATGGAAGGCATCAAGGCTGCCGGAATCACGCTCGACCGCAAGGTCATCTCCGGCCTCGCTTATGAGGACGAAGCCGCCTTCAAGGTGCTCGTCGAAAAAGCCAAGGCCGCACTCGCCGACAAGGCGGGTGTGACGCTTCCGAAGGCTGCGTAACCGGAAACCTTAACCTCTTTCACAAAACCCCGGATGTCCGACAAGGCGTCCGGGGTTTTGCTTTCCGTAGCCGCGGCTACGATCTTTTTCCGCCCTTGCGCTGCCGTGCGCGATGGGCAATCTCCGCGACTCATTTTTCCAACATGGACGCTCCACTCGAACAACTCCGCGCAGAAGCCATCGCCGCCATCGCCGCTGCCGCGGATGAGGCGGCGGTCGAGCAGGCGCGCATCAAATACCTCGGCCAGCAGGGCGCGCTCACGGCGCTGAGCAAGGGGATGAAGGACGTGGGCAAGGACGACAAGCCGCGCATCGGAAAACTGCTGAACGACGTGCGCGCGGCGGTGACTGCGGCGCTCGATGAGCGCAAGGCGGCGCTGCAAGGCGAATGCGGACAAGGCGGCATTCGCCGGCGTGGATGTGACGCTGCCGGGCACGCCGTCGGGCTTTGCGGGGAAGGGGACGCTGCATCCGATCACGCAACTGCTGGATCGCACGATCGCGATTTTCCGCCGCATGGGTTTCGCGCTCGCGGACGGGCCGGACATCGAGACGGAGTGGCATTGCTTCGACGCGCTGAACACGCCCGCCGATCATCCGGCGCGCAACGAGCAGGACACTTTTTACATGCCGGATGGACGCCTGCTGCGCACGCACACGAGCACGGTGCAGATTCGCACGATGGAAAAGAGCCGCGCCGCCCGTGCGCATCATCGCGCCGGGCGCGGCGTATCGCCGCGATGAGATCGATGCCACGCACCTCGCGCAGTTCACGCAGATGGAGGGCCTCTACGTGGACGAAGGCGTGAGCGTCGCGGACCTCAAGGGCACGCTGGAGTTTTTCTTCCGCGAGCTGTTCGGCAACGACGCGAAGTTCCGCTTCCGCCCGCACTTCTTCCCGTTCACCGAGCCGAGCTACGAGGTGGACATCAAGACGAGCGCGCTCGGCTCCGGCGACCGCTGGCTGGAGATCGCCGGCTGCGGCATGGTGGACCCCGCCGTGCTCGAATCCGTGAACGCCAAGCGCGGCGACCGCGCGTTCGACCCGGAAAAATTCACCGGCTTCGCATTCGGCTTCGGCCTGGATCGCCTCGCGATGATCATGAGCGGCACGCCGGACATCCGCTACTTCACCGACAACGACCAGCGCTTCCTCGCGCAGTTCTAATTTCCGATGAAAGTCTCCCTCAACTGGCTCCGTGAACTCGTCGAATTGCCGCCGACTGTGCCTGCGCTCGTGGATTTGCTCACGATGGCAGGCGTGGAAGTCGAGGGCATCGAGTCCACCGGGTGCTCCATCGCGAACATCGTCGTCGGCGAGATCCAGGAATCCGCGCAGCACCCGAACGCGGATCGGCTGAGCGTCTGCAAAGTGGACGACGGCAGCGGCACGCAGCGGCAGATCGTATGCGGTGCGAAGAACTACCGTGTCGGAGACAAGGTGCCCGTGGCACTGCCGGGCGCGCAACTCGCCCCGGACTTCGTGATCAAAGTCGGCAAACTCCGTGGCGTGGAGAGCCAGGGAATGCTGTGCAGTGCGGACGAACTCGGCCTGCCTGCGACGCTCGGTGCGCGCGGCGCGGAGGACGGTCTGCTCATTCTCCCGGCGGACGCGAAGCCCGGCACGCCGTTCAGCGAGGTGTTCCATTCGGACACGGTGCTCGATCTCGAAATCACACCGAACCGTGCGGATTTGCTGAGTCACGCGGGCATCGCCGTGGAGATCGCGACGCTAACGGGAAAAACGCTCACGAAGCCGGCCGGTCCAAGCGAGCCGCACATCGGTGGCGATGCGCCTGCGGTTGCCGTCGAGACCGATGTCGCCCTGCCGTCTACACCGCCCGCCGAATCTCGGGCGTGAAGGTCGGGCCGAGCCCGGACTGGCTCCGTGCAAAGCTGGAAAGCATCGGCCTGCGCGCGATCAACAACGTCGTGGACGTGACGAATTTTGTGATGATGGCAAGCGGGCAGCCGCTGCACGCCTTTGACGCGGCGAAAGTCCGCGGAACTCTCCGCGTGCGGCAGGCGAAGGAAGGCGAGCAGTTCCTCGCGCTCGATGGCAAGACCTACGCGCTCGCGCCCACGGACCTGATGATCGCCGACGACGAGAAGGCCCTGGCCATCGCGGGCATCATGGGCGGCGAAGACAGCGGCGTGACCGCCGCGACGACCGATGTCCTGCTGGAGGCCGCGGTCTTCGACGCGGCGAGCATCCGGCGCACATCGCGGCGGCTCGGTCTGTCGAGCGATTCGAGCTACCGTTTCGAGCGTGGCGTGTGGCCCGGCGGCGTAGAGCGCGCTTCGCTTTGCGCGGCGAAGCTACATCGCAGAAGTCGCGGGAGCATCAGCGCCGTCTCGCCCGCGGGTGAAGCGGGTCAGTCGGAGATTTCTGGCGCAGCGCAATGCGGCGCGTCCTGCGATCCCGCTTCGGATTGCACGGCGTCGCGGCGTTGCTCGGCGTGGAGGTCTTCGCAGGAGCGAGTGGATGCAGATCCTCACCGGGTTCGGTTGCGAGAAAGGCCGCGGAAGGCTGGCGTGCCTCCGGGATATCGTCCGGACCTCACTCGCGAAGTCGATCTCATCGAGGAAATCGCGCGGGTGATCGGGATGGATGCGATTCCGGCCCGGACTCAGGCGCGTTTCGCCGGTGCGAGCGGCACCGATCGGAACTACGACCGCGCGATGATTTTGCGACGCGCATTTGTTGCGCAAGGTCTTGCACGAAGCGCGGAGCATCACGCTCGTTCCGGCAGAACCGCTCGGCTCGACATTTCACGCGGACTGCGGCGGCGACTCCTACGGGTGAAGAATCCGATGAACGACGAACAAGTCGTGCTGCGCCCGAATCTTCTCCACGGGCTGCTCACTGCAGTGCGCGACAATCTGCGCGCTGGTGCGAAGAGTGTCCGGCTGTTTGAAGTCGGCCGCATTTTCAGCGCGCAGCGACCCGAGGAATTCACGCACGCGGCTGCGGTGCTCGCCGGGCCGCTCTGCGAGCGCAACTGGCGCGCGGCGCGAAGGACGCTCGGCGATCTTTTCGATCTGAAGGCCGTCGTGAGCGCCGCGCTCGGAGACGGGCATCGCTTTCGAGCACGAGGAAAATCCCTGCGCTCGCGCTTGTCGCTCACCATCAAGGCGAACGGAAAGCCGGTCGGTTTCGCCGGACAGCTCTGGCCGGCCGACGCGCGCGCGCTCGATTCCGAAGTGCCGGTGCTGTTCGTGGAAATCGATCTCGCCGCGCTCTGGAAAGCCGCGGCTGCCGATGTCGCGCAGAAGTATCGCGAGATCCCGCGATTCCCGGCGACCTCGCGCGACATCGCGATGCTCGCACCGCTGACGCTGCCGCACGGTCGATCGCCGCCACGCTCGCGAAGGCGAAGGAGCCGCTGCTTGCCGGGGTGGAACTGTTCGATGTCTTCACCGATCCGACCGGCGTGAAAGTGCCGGCGGACCGAAAGTCGCTCGCCTATTCCCTCACGTACCGCAGTCCCGAGCGCACTCTCACTGCGGACGAAGTGAACGCCGCGCACGCGAAAGCTGAAGGAGCGGCTGAAGACCGAACTCGGTGTCGCGCTGCGCGAATAGGGCGGAGCCGTTTCGCTGTGGCCGGCACTATTTCACTCCCAAAGCGTCGACGCGAGTCTCCAATGTCCGCCGGTTGATGAACCGCCTCCGTTGTTTCCCTCCATCCATTTCGGTCGTTGCGCGCGGTCACTCTCCTGTCCGCGTGCTCGGCTGCGCGCGATTTGAACGGGCATGTCGCGGAGTGAGACGAAGCGCCGCACGGGCAAGAGCGCGCGTCTCAAGGAAGCGCCGGGCGAACCTTCGTGGCCCGCTGGGTATTTCGCGCGGCGGCGCGCTTTCGCAGGACCAGGCCGTCGCGGTCGCGCTTTGGAATAATGCGGACTTTCAATCCGCACTGGCCGATCTCGGACTCGCTCGCGGCGAAGTGATCAAGGCGGGGCAGATTCCGAATCCGACGCTCTCGGTCCTGTTCCCGCTCGGTCCGAAGCAGCTCGAGTTCATCGCGCAAATTTCCCATGGAAGCGCTGGTGCTGCGTCCGCAGCGCGTGGCGGCGGCAGATCTGCGATTATCGAGATAGTCGCGGAGAAACTGGTGCAGGGCGGGCTCGGTGCTGGCGCGCGACGTGAAGCTGGCGCTGTGCCGGCTGTCGCGCTGGCGCGGGAGAAGCTGCGGCTCGCGCGCGAGGCGGCGGGGATTTTTGACAAGATGTCGGAGGTCGCGAAGGCGCGGCAGCGCGCGGGCGACACCGGGGAACTCGAAACATCGCAGGCGCACGCGGAGTCGCTGCTCGCCACGCAGGAGGTCGCCCGGCTCGCACACGAGGAGCGTCTCGCGCTCGACCATGCGCGCACGCTCACGGGTCTCGCGATGGCTGGCGTGTCCTTCGATTTGAAGACGCCGCCGATGCCGTCGCGAAGAGCCTTGCGTCCGAGAACGCGCTGGTGCGCGAGGCGATCGCCGCGCGGCCGGACATGCGCGCGGCGGAACTTGCCATCGAGGCCGCGGGGAAACGCGCGGGACTGGCGAAGGCGGAGATTCTCGCAGTTCTCGCTGGCATACGATGCGAATGGCTCGGGGAGCAACTTCGAGTCCGGCCCCGGTCTCGATGTCACGCTGCCGATTTTCAACCAGAACCAGGGCGGACGCGCGATCGCCGATGCACGGCGTCGCGAAGGCCGTGCGGGACTGCGGTGGCCGTGCGCGACCGCATCGCGGGAGAAGTGCGCCAGGCCCGCATCCGGGTGGCGGAGGCGCGGGCCGTCGCCGCGGGATGGGAACGTGCGTTGCCGGAATTGGAGAAGGTGCTCGAACGCGCGCGCACGCGCGGTCGAACTCGGGAAATTCGCCGCAACTCGATCGCGCTCGATGCCGCGCGCCGGCTGGTCGAGACGAAGAGCAAGGCCGCCGAGACGACCGCGCGTCTGCGCGAGGCGTGGGCGGAACTCGAATACGCCGTGGGGCACCGCTTATGAAACGAACGATTCATGCTGCAGATGCACCGGCTGATCGTCTCGATCATCACATGCGCCGCCGTGACGGTCTTCGCCGCGGAAAGTGGATCGAAGACACCGCCTGCGACAATCGAGAATGCGGTGAAGGAAGGTGATCTCAGCACGGTGAAGCTGACCGAGCAGGCCGAGCAGCGCCTCGGCATCGCGACAGCCGTCGTGGAGAAGCGTGCGCTGCCGCAGCTCCGCACGTTTCCCGGCGAGATCGTGCTGCCGCTCGCGACCGACGGGAACTCGTCGTTTGCGCAGCCGGTGCTCGGGGCCTCACCCGAGGAGTTCCGGCGCGTGGCGGATTTGCAGGCGGATGCGGATGGGAAACTGAAGGAGGCGCGCGCGAGCCTGAGCGCCGCCGAGACGGCGATGAAGCGGGCGGAGCAGATGATTGCGGACAAGGCCGGCAGCCAGCGCGCGGTGGACGAGGCGCGGGGTGCGCTCGACCTGGCGAAGGCGGTTTCTGCCACGGCAGAGGCGCGACGCGGCGCTGCTCGGCATGCCGGTGGCCGAAGCTGCGAAAGGGATCGACGCGATGGGTGCGCGTGACCGCTTTCCGCAGCGGAACTCGCGAAGGCTCGACCCCGACGCGCCGGGGCACGTGAGCGCGCTCGCAGGTCGCGGATCGGAAGACGATCGAAGCCAAGCCGCGTGAAGGCGCCGACGTCGGCCAACGCCGCTGCTCGGGACGGTGGATGTATTTTACGAAATCGCCGGAGGTGACGCGCCTGCAGATCGGGCAGCGCGTCGCGGTGTCGCTCCCGGTGCGGGGCGCGGCGGCGGAGAGTCTCGTCGCGCCGCACGCGGCGGTGGTGCATGATTTCAACGGCGGCGCGTGGGTGTATGAGCAGACGGCGCCGCAGACCTTCGTGCGGCGGAGGGTGTTCGTGGCCCGCGTGGTCGGCGCGGATGCGGTGCTCGCGAGCGGTCCGCGGGCGGGGACGAAGGTCGTCACGAGCGGCGCGGCGGAAATGTTCGGCACGGAATTCGGCGTGGGGAAAATAGATGCTCGCGGCCATCGTCCAATCCTCGCTGCGATTCCGCGTGCTCGTGCTCGCGGCGGCGGCGGCGTTGCTGTTTTTCGGCATCCGGGCGGTGCAGCATGCGCCGCTGGATGTGTTTCCGGAATTCGCGCCGCCGCTGGTCGAGATTCAGACGGAGGCGCCGGGGCTTTCGACGGAGGAAGTGGATGCGCTCGTGACGGTGCCGCTGGAAGGCGCGCTGAACGGCACGCCGTGGATCAAGACGATCCGCTCGAAGTCGGTGCTCGGCCTTTCGTCGGTGACGATCATTTTCAACGACGGCACCGATCTGCTCCGCGCGCGGCAGCTCGTGCAGGAACGGCTGGCGCTCGCGCAGACGCGGCTGCCCGCCGTGGCGAAGACGCCGGTGCTGCTGTCGCCGCATTCCTCGCTGAGCCGCGTGATGAAGATTGGGCTTTCTTCGAAGACGCTTTCGCAGATGGAGCTGAGCGAGACGGCGCTCTGGACGATTCGTCCGCGGCTGATGTCGGTGCCGGGCGTGGCGAATGTCGCGGTGTGGGGACAGCGCGACAAGCAGTATCAGGTGCTCGTGGACCCGGACCGGCTGCGCGTCGCGGGCGTGACGCTCGATGCAATCACGCGCGCGACGGCCGATGCGGCGACGCCGGCGGCGGGCGGATTTGTGGACACGCCGAATCAGCGTCTGCCGGTGCGCCAGCTTTCGAGCATCACGGGTGCGGACGATCTCGCGCGGACGATCGTCGAGTTTCGCAACGGCGCGCCAGCTGCGGCTGGGCGACGTGGCGGAGGTCGTCGTGGGTCATCCGGCGCCGATCGGCGATGCGGTGATCAATGACGGGCCCGGGCATCCTGCTGATCGTCGAGAAGCAGCCGTGGGGAAACACGCTGGACCTGACGCTGGAGGTGGAGCGAGTGCATCGAGGCGCTGAAGCCGGGACTGGCCGGCATCGAGATCGACACGACGATTTTCCGCCCGGCGACATTCATCGAGATGTCGCTCGCAAATCTCAGCCATGCGCTGTGGCTGGGATGCGCGCTGGTGGTGGTGATCCTGATCCTGTTCCTCGCGGACTGGCGCACGGCGTTCATCAGCCTCACGGCGATTCCACTCTCGCTGCTCGCGGCGGTCCTCGTGCTCGCATGGCTGGGGCACACGCTGAACACGATGGTGCTCGCTGGACTGATCATCGCGATCGGCGAGGTCGTGGACGACGCGATCATCGACGTGGAAAACATCCTGCGCCGACTGCGGCTGAACCGGCTTCTGGAGAAGCCGGAGCCGCGGTGGAAGGTCGTGCTGTCCGCGTCGCTCGAAGTGCGCAGCGCGGTCGTGTACGCGAGCCTGATCGTCGTGCTCGTGTTCCTGCCGGTGTTTTTCCTCGATGGGCTGGCGGGTGCGTTTTTCCGTCCGCTGGCGTTGTCGTATGTGCTGGCGATTCTGGCCTCGCTCGTCGTCGCGCTCACCGTCACACCGGCGATGTGCTCGCTGCTCCTGCGCGGCTCGGCGGAGCATCGGAAGGAACCGTCGCTCGTGCGGATGTTGAAGTCGCTCTACGGCACGGTGCTGCCGCTTTTCCTCCGGCGCGCATGGCTGTGCGTGGGCGTCCTTGTGTGCGCGTTCATCGCGACGTGGGTGGCGTGGACGCGGCTCGGCGAGGAGTTTCTGCCGAATTTCCAGGAGCGCGATTTTCTCATGCACTGGGTCGAGAAGCCGGGCATCGGGCTCGATGCGATGACGCGCATCACGATCGCCGCGAGCAGGGAATTGCGCAGCATTCCCGGCGTGCGGAATTTCGGAGCGCACATCGGCCGCGCCGAGGTGGCGGATGAAGTCGTCGGGCCGAATTTCACCGAGCTGTGGATTTCCGTGGATCCGAAGGCGGACTACGCGGCAACGCTGAAGCGGGTCGAGGACGACGGTGGACGGCTATCCCGGCCTTTACCGCGACGTGCAGACCTACCTGCGTGAGCGCGTCAAGGAGGTGCTCACGGGCGCGAGTGGCGCGCTGGTGGTCCGCATTTTCGGGCCCGATCTGGATGTGCTCCGCGAACGCGCGGGCGCGGTGTCGAAGGCGATGGCCGAGGTGAAAGGCGTGACGGCGCTGAAAGTGGAGGCGCAGTCGAATGTGCCGCATCTCGTCGTGCGGTTGCGGCAGGAGGCTTCGCAGATGCACGGGCTCTCCGCGGGCGATGTGCGGCGCGCGGTGACGACACTGGTGAAGGGCGTGAAGGCGGGCGAGGTCTATCGAGGATCAGCGCGTCCACGATGTGGTCGTGTGGAGCGTGCCCGGCGTGCGCAGCGACGCACAGGCGTTGCGCGAGATGGTCATCGAGACCGCTGCGGGCGGCCGCGCGCGACTGGGCGATGTGGCGGATGTGGATTTCGCGCCGACGCCGAACGAGATCAAACGGGAAGGCGCGTCGCGGCGGATCGACGTGACGTGCAATGTCGCCGGCCGCGACCTCGGCAGCGTGGCGCGCGAGATCGGTGAGAAGGTTCGCGCGATTCCATTTCCCCGCGGCACGCATCCGGAATTGCTCGGCGAATTTGCGGCGCGCGAACAGGCGGGCCGGCGGCTGCTCCTGCTCTCGGTCGTCGCGGTGCTCGGCATTTTCGCGCTGCTGCAGGCGGATTTCCAGAGTGTGCGGCTCACGCTCCTCGTCGGGCTGACGCTGCCGTTCGCGCTGATTGGCGGTGTGTTCGCCGCGTTCTTTACGGGCGGTGTGCTCTCGATCGGCTCGCTGGTTGGCTTCGTCACCGTGCTCGGCATCGCCGCGCGCAACGGGATCATGCTCGTGAGCCACTACAAGCATCTGCGCACCGTCGAGGGCGTGCCGTTTGGTGCCTCGACTTTTCCTGCGCGGCGCGCAGGAACGCCTCGCGCCGATCCTGATGACGGCCTCCTGCGCCGGACTCGCGCTGGTGCCGCTGGTGGTAAAGGGCAATATCCCGGGACAGGAAATCGAATTCCCGATGGCCGTCGTGATCCTCGGCGGACTCGTCACGTCGACGCGTGCTGAATTTGATCATCCTGCCCGCGCTCGCCTGGAAGTGGGGCGGCTTTGCAAAAGCGGCGGCGGAAGACGGGCCGTAGCCGCGCTCGTGAGAGCGCGGGCGCGCTTGGCTGCGGTGCGTCCTCTTCGAGAGGTCTGCGGAAAGGAGATCAGCCCGCGCTCTTACAAGCGCGGCTACGGGTGGTGTCAGCCACTGCGGTCTGCGTGGGATTTTCACCGATGGTGATCTCGACCGTTGACGAAACGGCGAAGATGCGCAGAGATACGCGTAGTTCTTTCCCAAAAAGATTTCGAGCATGGCGGAATGGGATGCTCGGCAGCGACATGCGCCGACCGCTCGCTCAAAACGATTTGCCCTGCGTTGTCCGAGTAGAAGGTGGAAAATCCGAACCGGTAATTAAAACAACACAGAGGGTCAGGGTGGGCGTGTTTAGGTCATGCCTTCATTGGAAGACCGAGCCCCGCCCCAGGTTTCTCGCCCGTAACCAATGGGGGAACGGAGCATCTGCCGTGACGGCAAAGGTGGGGCAATCCTTTCGCAAGCGCTTCAGCCGCATTTTGTGGCTGCGGCGCTTGCGTTTTTTTCGGAAAATGCGGGGAGATGAATCTTCGGTTTGTCGGCACTGGTTTTCCGCCGATGAATGGGGCGGTTTCGGCGAAAGCGCCCTCCCAAGGGTTCCGCAACGCCTTGGGGAGGGGGGGCTTCGGGCTCCGCAATATAATGTGTTTTTTCGCGGAAATTGCAGTTGAGTGCACATGGATTTCCCGGTAGCTTTCGGCCCTGCCTTTTCCGCACAGAAAACGACCCGCATTTTCCCAATCCCAATGACCGAAGAAACGTCCGCAGAAACGACCGAAAACCAGAACAAGAAAGTCGAGAAACAGTACAACGCCGACGACCTTCGCACGATGAAGGGGCTCGAGGCGGTGCGCGAAAAACCGGGCATGTACATCGGCGGAACGGACGAGCGCGCGCTGCATCATTGCGTCAATCGAGGTGCTCGACAATTCGGTGGACGAATTTCTCGCCGGGCACTGCACGCACATCGATGTGACCATCCACAGCGACGGCTCGATTTCCATCCGGGACAACGGGCGCGGCATCCCGGTGGACATCAACAAGGAGGACGGACTGCCGGGCGTCGAGCTCGTGCTCACGCGGCTGCACTCGGGCGGCAAGTACGGGCAGGGAAACTACGAATATTCCGGCGGCACGCACGGCGTCGGCGCGAAGTGCGTGAACGCGGTCAGCGAGTGGTTCAAGGTCGAGGTGACGCGCGACGGGAAGATTCACGCGATGTCCTTTGAGCGCGGGAAGACGAAGCAGAAGCTGCACGTCATCGGCGAGCTGAAGAACAAGAAGCACACCGGCACGCTCATCACCTTCAAGCCGGACGCGGAGATTTTTCAGGAGACGACGGAATTCAAGGCCGAGCGCATCCGTCACCGGCTGCACGAGCTGGCCTACATCAATGCGCCGCTGATCTTCAACTTTCTCGACGAGCGCGTCGAGGGGATGAAGCCGGCAGATCGATCCAGCACAAGCGGGGCATCGAGGAATTCGTGGAGTCGGCTCGTGGAGAACAAGACGATGGTGCATCCCAAGCCGATCATGATCAAAGGCAGCAGCGACAAAATCATCGTCGAGATCGGGCTGCACTACACCGACACCTACAACGAGCAGCTCCTCTGCTTCACCAACGCCGTCCCGAATCCGGACGGCGGCACGCACTCGCAGCGGCTTCCGCGGTTCGCTCACGCGCGCGATCAATCAGTACGCGAAGAACAACAATCTGCTGAAGGACAAGGATCCCGCGATCACGGGCAACGATGTGCTGGAAGGCATCGCGGCGTGGTCATGTCGTCAAGCACCCCGATCCGCACTTCGAGTCGCCAGACCAAGGTGAAGCTCATCTCGCCGGAGGTGGAGAGCATCGTCGGCTCGATCACCTACGAGGGGCTGATGCTGCACTTCGATCAGAACCCGAACGTCGGCAAGCGCGTCTCGACAAGTGCCTCATGGCCGCGCGCGCCCGCGAAGCCGCGCGCAAGGCCCGCGAGACCGTGCGCAAAGGCGCGCTCACCGGCGGCGGACTGCCCGGCAAGCTCGCCGATTGCTCCGAGCGCGATCCGGCGCTCACCGAGCTCTACGTGGTCGAGGGCGACTCCGCCGGCGGCTCCGCGAAGCAGGGGCGCGACCGGCGCTTCCAGGCGATCCTTCCGATCAAGGGCAAGATCATCAACGTCGAGAAAGCGCGCCTCGACAAGGTGCTGCAAAACACCGAAATCCAGACGCTCATCACCGCCATCGGCACGGGCATCGGCGAGCGGCGAGACCAGGAGGGCACCTTCAACATCGAGAAGCTGCGCTACGGCCGCATCATCATCATGACCGATGCCGACGTGGACGGCTCGCACATCCGCACCCTGCTGCTCACCTTTTTCTACCGGCAGATGCCGGAGCTCGTGAAGCAGGGCAAAATCTACATCGCCTGCCCGCCGCTCTATCTCATCAAGCGCAAGAAGCGCGAGGAGTACGTGGACGACGACGCGCGCTGAACAAGATCCTCATCCAGCTCGGCGCCGAGGAGGTGAAGCTGAAGAATCTCGCCGACGGCAAGGATCTTCACCGCCGCGCAGCTCAAGGAAATGCTCGAGCTGCTCGAGCGCCTCGCGAAATTCAGCGATGCCATCCGCCGGCACGGCGGCGACTTCGAGGACTACCTCGCGCGAGCGCGAGCCGAAGACCGGCAAGCTGCCCGGCCTTCATGGTGCAAAGTCCGCGAGGGCAACACGAGTGGGCCACTTACTTCCCCGGCGAAGCCGAAGTGCGCGCCTTCCACGAGGAAAACCGCGACCTCAATCTCTTCGACGAGCCCGAGCCCGAGCCCGATCGTCGAAGGCGAACCTCGCCACCGAGCCCGTCGCCGAAGGCGAAGAAGGAGAAGAACGACCCGCAACCGCCGCCGCGCCCGGCTCGTCGAGCTGCACGAATCCGCCGCCGTCGCAGAAGCTCATCGACGAACTCGCGCAAGAAGGGCCTCAAGATCGAGCACTACGCCAACAGCGACAAGCCGATCTTCGAACTCATCGAAGGCGAAGGCGACAAGGCCGTCACGCATCCGCTCTTCGCCATCCCGGACATCCTCAACAAGGTGCTCGAAATCGGCAAACGCGGCCTGTCCATCCAGCGCTTCAAAGGTCTCGGCGAGATGAACCCGAAGCAGCTCTTCGAGACCACGATGAACCCGGAGAAGCGCAAGATGCTGAAGGTGGATCTCAACGAGGACAACGCCGTCGAAGCCGACCGCATGTTCACCATCCTCATGGGCGACGTCGTCGAACCGCGCCGGCAGTTCATCGAAGACAACGCGCTGAATGCGCGGCTGGATGTCTAAGCAAATCAGTCAAAAAATTTCCCGAGTTCCGAACAGCCGATGTATAACCAAAACGAAAAAGTTCAGCCCATCAACGTGGCCGAGGAGATGTCGAAGTCGTTCCTCGACTACTCGATGTCCGTCATCATCTCCCGCGCGCTGCCGGATGCGCGCGATGGGCTGAAGCCTTCGCAGCGGCGCATCCTCTTTGCGATGAACGAGCTCGGCGTGCTGCCGAATCGCAAGCATCTCAAGTGCGCGAAGATCGTCGGCGAGACGATGGGCAACTATCATCCGCACGGCGACCAGGCGATTTACCCGACGCTCGTCCACATGGCGCAGCCGTGGGCGATGCGCGAGATGCTCATCGATGGGCAGGGAAATTTCGGCTGCGTCGAAGGCGATCCGCCGGCGTCCATGCGGTACACCGAGGCGCGCTTGCAGCACCTCGGCGCGGCGCTGATGGACGACATGGACAAGGACACCGTCGATTTCGTCCCGAACTACGACGAGACGCGGCAGGAGCCGACGGTGCTTCCCGGCGGCGTTCCCGAATCTGCTCGTCAATGGCGGCACCGGCATCGCGGTCGGCATGGCGACGAACATGCCGCCGCACAATCTCAGCGAGGTGCATCGACGGCATCTGCGCGCAGATCGACGACCCGGACATCACGATCGACGGGCTGATGGAGTACGTGAAAGGCCCGGACTTTCCGACGGGCTGCGAGATTCTCAGGCTCGGCGGGTATCAAGAGCTACTTCCACACCGGCAAGGGCGCGGTGCGCGTGCGCGGCAAGGTCGGCGTGGCGGAGGTGAAGGGCGGGCGCGAGCAGATCATCATCTCGGAGATTCCGTACAACGTGAACCGCGCGGAGCTCGTGAAGCGCATCGCGGATCTGGTGAACGAGAAAATCCTCACCGGCATCAGCGCGTCCGCGATGAATCGGACGAGGAGACGCGCGTGGTCATCGACCTGAAGCGCGACGCGAATCCGAAGGTCATCATCAACAACCTCTACAAGCACACCGCGCTGGAGTCGTCGTTCAGCGTCAACATGCTCGCGATCGATCACGGCAAGCCGAAGCTGCTGTCGCTCAAGGACGCGATCACCTGCTACATCGAGCATCGGCGCGAAGTCGTGCTGCGGCGCACGCGCTTCCTGCTGCGCGAAGCGGAGTCGCGGCCGAGCGGCTCGAAGCGCTGCTCATCGCGCTCGCGAATCTCGATGACTTCATCAGAATCATCCGCGACTCGCGCGATCGTGATGACGCGAAGGACGAAACTGCATGGCGCTCTCCTGGACGCAGGCGCGCGGTCGAGCAACTCGGCATTCTCATTCGCGAGCGAGGCGGCGTCTGACGGATGGCCATTACAAATTCAACGAGCGGCAGGTCAACGCCATCCTCGACCTGCGCCTCTACCAGCTCACCGGTCTGGAGCGCGAAGCATCAAGAAGCGAATACGACGCGCTGCTGGAGACGATCAAGGACCTGCTCGACATCCTCGCGAAGGAGTCGCGCGTGCTGACGATCATCAAGGACGAGCTGCGCGTGATTCAGGAGAAGTACGGCAACGAACGCCGCACGCAGATCGTTCCGGACGAGGGCGAGATCAACATTGAGGATCTCATCGCGAACGAAGGCTGCATCATCACGATCACGCACAACGGCTTCATCAAGCGCACCGCGGTTTCCGCCTATCGCGCGCAGCGGCGCGGCGGCAAGGGCGTGATGGGCATGGTCACGCGCGAAGGTGCGACCGAGGAGGATGCGGACGATTTCGTCGAGCATCTCTTCACCGCGACCACGCACGATTACCTGATGTTCTTCACGCAAGAGCGGACGCTGCTACGTCGAGCGCGTCTTTGAAATTCCCGAGATGTCGCGTGCATCGAAAGGACGCAGCATCGCGAACCTTCTCGAACTGCGCGCCGAGGAAAAGATCGCCGCGACCATCCGCGTCCAGGGCCAGAAGACCGAGGAGGAAACCTGGGCGGAGAAGCTGTTCATCGTCTTCGCGACCAAGAGCGGCATCGTGAAGAAGACGAACCTCCGCGAATTCAAAAACATCCGGAAGGGCGGCATCATTGCGATTCAGATCGAGAAGGCGACGAGTTGATCGACGGCAAACTGACCACCGGCACAAACGAGATCGTGCTCATCACGCAGGACGGGATGAGCATTCGCTTCAACGAAGAGGAAATGCGCGATCAGGGGCGCACACCGTCGGCGTCTGGGGCATCCGTCCCGGAGTAGGGTGACTTTGTCGTCGGCGCGGCCTCGTGAGTCCGGATTGCACGCTGCTCGTCGCCGGGGCGAACGGCATCGGCAAGCGCACGCCGTTTGACGACTACCGCGTGCAGTCGCGCGGAGGAAAGGGCATCATCACGATGAAGACCGGCGACAAGACCGGAGACGTCGTTGGTGCGCTCACCGTGCGCGATGCAGACGAACTCATGCTCATCACGAACAAGGGCCAGATGGTGCGCACGCGCGTGAAGGAAATCCGCGAGACTGGTCGGAACACCATGGGCGTGAAACTCATGGACCTCAAGGGTGCCGAGAAGTTGCAAGGCATCGCGCCAGTCGTGGCGAATGAGGACGATGAGGAAGGGGAGACCGCGGCGGAGTAATCGTTGCCCGGTTGCCACACTCGAGGGGCTGCTGCCTGATCATTTCGTCGCGGTTGGTTTGCCGTCCCGCGCTCTGCCGAGTGTGGCTACGAAGGAAAGCGGAAGAAGCGATTCGCATTGGCCTCCGTCGCCTCGGCGAGGTAGGTGAGCGATATCCCGCGTAGCGCGGCGATGTGCTCGGCAGTGTGCCGGACGAACGCCGGTTCGCATCGCTTCCCGCGATGCGGGACCGGTGCGAGATAGGGGCAGTCTGTTTCCAGCATGAATGAATCGAGTGGGAGGCTTGCCGCGCTGGCCTGGGCTTCGGGGGCGTTCTTGAAAGTGACGATTCCGGTGAAACTGACGAGGTGCCCCAAGGCGAGGACTTCGCGGGCATGGTCGGGGGATTTTCCGAAGCAGTGGAAAACTGCGCGAACGCGGTCGGTGTATTCGCGGAGGATTGCGAGCGTATCGTCCCATGCGGCGCGTTCGTGGATGACGACGGGCAGCCCGAGCTCCGTTGCGAGGTCGAGCTGCGCGCGAAATGCGGCCGCTTGTGCGATGCGGGCGGCGAAATTGTCCTTGGCGATCCGGAAGTAATCGAGGCCTGTCTCGCCGATTGCTACGACTCGGCGGTTCGTTGCGATGTCACGGAGGGTAGGAATGAAATCAGGGATTGCTTCAGTGACATTATTTGGGTGAACACCAACGACTGCAAATACTTGAGGCCATTGTTCCGCTAAGTTAGTGACTTTAGCGCTGCTCTCGACACCTGTGCCAATTGCGACAAAGCGTGTGACATCTGCGGAGTTGGCGCGCGCGAGGACTCCGGGGAAGTCCGCTTGGAATTCCGGATAGTCCAGATGGGCGTGAGTGTCTGTGAGCAGAAGGCGAGGGGCTTCAGGTGTGGTAGCCTGACGGTGTCAATGAACGCAGCGTGGGGCGCTTTCAGCGAAAGCGCCCTACCACTGGATGACGGAACTTGCCCAGGTGAGCCCGCCGCCGAAGACGACGAGCAGCACGTAGTCGCCGACTTTCATGCGCCCGGTGCGATTGGCTTCGTCGAGCGCGATGGCGACGGCGGCGGCGCTGGTGTTTCCGAAGCGGTCGAGATTCACCATGAAGCGGTCCAGTCGGAAGTTCGAGGCGCTCGGCGACGGCGTTGATGATGCGCAGATTTGCCTGATGCGGGATGATGCACGTGAGGTCCTCGGGATTCGAGACCGGCGTCGTCGAGGACCTGGCGCGCGCTGTCCAGCATGGCGTTGACGGCATATTTGAAGGTCTCGTTGCCCTTCATCCGGATGCGTTGCGAGATTCTGGTCGGCGTTGTCCGGGGTGATGGGGCACGCGGAGCCGCCGCCGGGGATGTAGAGAATCTCCGCAAGTTCGCCGTTGCTCCCCATGCGTGTGGCGATGACGCCGTGGCCGTGCGCGCGATGGCGCAGGATCGCCGCACCGGCGCCGTCGCCGAAGAGCACGCAGGTGTTGCGATCCTTCCAATCCACGATGCTCGAAAGCTTGTCCGCGCCGATGACGAGGATGGTGTTGAAGGTGTGGCGTGGTGATGAACTGCTGCGCGATTTCGATGGCGTAGAGAAAGCCGGAGCAGGCTGCGCTGATGTCGAAGCAGGCGGCCTTGGTCGCGCCGATCTTCGTCTGCACGAAGCATGCGGTGCTCGGCAAGAACATGTCCGGCGTGATGGTCGCGACGATGATCAGATCGATTTCGTCCGGATTGATGCCCGCGTTCTCGATCGCGGCCTGTGCCGCATTCGCGGCGAGGTCGCTGGTGTATTCGCCGGCGGCGGCGATGCGGCGCTCCTTGATGCCGGTGCGGCTGATGATCCAGTCGTCGGACGTCTCGACCATCTTTTCCAGTTCGGCATTGGTCAGCGACCTTTTCGGGAAGGTAGCTGCCGGTGCCGATGATCGAGACGGTGCGCTTAGGCAGGTGCGTTCGCGTGCGGGGATGCAGTGGTGGAGTCATGGTGAGTCTTGATGGCCTCGACGATGTGGGGATTCACCTCGTGGCGGATGCTCTCGCAGGCCATGCGGAGGGCGTTCTTGATGGCGACCGGCGGAAGCGCCGCCGTGGGAGATGATGGTGATGCCGTTGACGTCCGAGCAGCGGCATGCCGCCGTATTCGTCGGCGTTGGTCTTTTTGTGGACGCGCTTGAAAGCCGGCTTGGCGAGCAGGCCGCCGATCTTTGTCCGGAGTCCTGCGCGGATTTCGGTCTTCACCATGTCGAAAATGGCATGGGCAAGTGCCTCGCTGGTTTTCAGCAGGATGTTGCCGGTGAAGCCGTCGGTGACGACGACATCCGGCGGATCGTGCCAGATGTCGTGCCCTTCGACGTTGCCGCGGAAATTGAGTCGCGCCCCGGCGTTGCGGATGAGCGTCCGCGTTTCCTTGCGTAAGCGCGTTGCCCTTTTCCTCCTCGGTGCCGTTGGACATGAGGCCGATTTCGGGATTCGGCCGGCCGAGGACGTGGCGCGCGTAGGCGGCGCCCATGATGGCGTTCTGGACGAGGTGCGAGGCTCCGCGTCGGGATTCGCCCCGGCATCGATGAGGACCCAATGCCTCGTGAGCGACGGCATGATGGCCGCGATGGCCGGGCGGTCCATGCCGGGGAGCGTGCGCAGTTTGATCGAGCGACGCGGTGACGGCCGCTCCGGTGTGGCCTGCGCTGACGACGGCCTGCGCCTTGCCGTCCTTCACCAGATCGACGGCGCGCGAAATGGAACTGTCCTTCTTCTTGCGCACCGCATCGAGGCCGCTGTCGGACATGTCCACGATCTGCGTGGTGTGGACGATCTCGATGCGTCCGTCGTTGCAGCCGTGCTTTTTCAATTCCGCCTCCACGCGCGCTGCGTCGCCGGTGAGAAAAAGCCGAGAGATGTGCGGGTAGGAACGCAGCGCGAGCACGGCGCCGTGGACGATGTTCTCAGGGGCGTGGTCGCCGCCCATTGCATCGAGTGCAATCTTCATCGGGTCAAGGTGGGTTGCCTGACCTGAGAGTGCGGGCCGTTTTTCGGCAAGGCAAAAAACGATTCAGCCGCCCGCGCAAGTGAGCGGGGCGGCTGAAAAAACTTCTCCAAGGAGACTTAGGCTCCGGCGATCGTGAGGACCTGGCGTCCGGCGTAGTAGCCGCAAGCCGGGCACGCACGGTGCGAGCGGATGGTGCTGCCGCACTGGCCGCACTTGTTGAGCAGCGGCGCGTGCCAGCGGAGTGATGCCTTGTGCGTGCGAAGACGCATCTTTGATTTTCTACGTTTTGGGACTCCCATGATTGGTGGTGGTTAAAGTTTGAGTTGATCGAGGCCCTTCCAAGTATCGCGAGGGTCTTCGAGTGGCTCTGCTTCGCTGGGTGCGTCGCGGAACTGGGCTTTGCAGACCTTTTCGCCATCCCAGTCGCAATGCGGATGGGCCGGAAGGGCGAGGAGAATGTCCTCCCTCACGTGACTCTGTCAAGTCCACCATCTCGCGTCCTTCGAGTTCCACCTGGCAGGCGAAGTCATCCACGTCCAGCGAGCGCGCGAATTTTTCAAGGCAGCGCACGCACTGGCACTCGATGCCGACGGACAGCGTGCCGGTCGCGAACAGCCCGCCGTCGCTCAGGCCGACATCCAGCGCGTATGCAATCGGACCGGTGGCACGGGCGCGATCACTGTCGAGTTCGAGAATGTCGGACGGCTCCTCGCCTTCGATAGTGCGTTCCCTCCTCGGGGATTTGTAAGACATGAACCTTCATTGTCGTTTCAGCCTAGCCGGACGCTGTCGGATTGCAAACGGACGCCGCGTTTCAGCGGGAAAATTTCGCCTTCAGCGCACGCACCACGCATGGCGGAACGAACGCTGCGACATCGCCGCCGAGCCGCGCGACTTCCTTTACGAGGCGCGAACTCACGTAGCTGTATTCCTCCTTCGGCATGAGGAAGAGCGTCTCCAGCGCGGGCTCCAGCCGTCGGTTCATCAGCGCCATCTGGAACTCGAACTCGAAGTCGCTCACGGCGCGCAGGCCGCGGATGATGGCGCTGGCCTTCTCGATCCGCGCAAATTCGACGAGCAGTCCTTCAAAATGCGTCACCCGGACGTTCGGCAGCGAGGCGACGGTTTCCTTCAGCAGCGCGACGCGCTCGTCCGTTGCGAAGAGGCCCTTCTTCTCCGAATTCACTGCGACGGCGAGGACGACCTGCTCGAAGACCCGCGCCGCACGTGTGAGCACGTCGAGATGGCCGTTGGTGATCGGATCGAATGAGCCTGCGTAGATGGCGCGTTTCACGGCGGCAGCGTGCAGGAGAGGGGAGCGCGGAGCAAAAGGATTCCGCATACGTGGCGGAGTTGCAGTCGTTCGATCGCGTTCAATTCGTCGGTATCCGCCGCGGGCAGGGGCAGTCTGCGCATCTTTTTTCTGGGAAAGCCCGCGCGCTCCTGCTCGTTACAACTGCGCGGCCGCCAGCGCGGCCCTCCTCCAACCACAACGACATGAAACTCCCCACCCTCCTCCTCACCGTCCTTACCAGCGCAGTATTTGCCGCCTCGCAGCCTGGCGAACCTATCCGCCTTTGGGAAGGCGACGCGCCCGGCGCTCTTGGAAAGGCGGACACGGACATCCCGACGCTCACGCCGTTTCTTCCAGCGGCGGGCACGTCAAATGGCACCGCGATCGTCATCTGCCCAGGCGGCGGCTACGGTGGTCTCGCAGGGCATGAAGGCGCGGGTTACGCGGAGTATCTTTCAGGAAAAGGCGTCACGTGTTTCGTGCTGAAATACCGTCTCGGCTCGAAGGGCTACCGGCATCCCGTGATGATGCACGACGTGCAGCGCGCGATTCGTTTCGTGCGCGCGAATGCCAGCAAGTGGAGCGTGGACCCCGCGCGCATCGGCGTGATGGGCAGCAGCGCGGGCGGACATCTGGCGACGACTTCCGTCACGCATTTCGATGCTGGAAAATCCGACGCGACGGATTCTGTGGATCGCGCGAGCTGCCGCCCGGACTTCGGTGTGATCTGCTACGGAGTCATCAGCATGGAGGACGGAGTGACGCACGGCGGATCGAAGAAAAACCTCCTCGGCGCCGAGCCCGATCCGAAGCTCGTCGAACTGCTTTCCAACGACAAGCAGGTGACCAAGGAAACGCCGCCGTGCTTCGTCTGGACGACCGGCGAGGACAAGGCCGTGCTGCCGGAGAACAGCTTCCGTTTTGTGCAGGCGCTGCGGAAGAACGGCATCGCATTCGACTTCCACGTCTATGAAAGAGGCCCGCACGGCATTGGCCTCAGCCAGGGCAAAAACGGCGTCCCAGCCGATGATGTGCATCCTTGGGGCAAGGACCTCGTCTTCTGGCTACAGCAGCACGGGTGGGTAAAGTGAGGGCGCTCGTTGATTCGAGATAATGCGAACGGATGCCTGACTGCCGATGTGCTCACGCTCATCTCGGCATAATCCACGAGAAGAAAAGCCCGCGCCATGGATTCGTCCCAGTGCCATTGTGAGTCGTGAAACCAACCCGATCGCTTGCTCTCCTACTCGCCTTGGCTGCGTTTCTCTCTGCGGCAGAATCTGGACGCTCGGGAGGGGAGACCTACACGAGCGTGTCGCCGAACGGGCGCTTTTGCGTCCACGCTCGCCAAGGGCAGGGCTACTACAAATTCAAAGTCGAAATCCGCGAACTTCCCGCCAGCACGCCGGTCATCTCCTTCGATTCCAAGGCCCGCTTCATTGAGGCGGCTTGGAATCTGGACAGCAAGCTCGTGGCGATCGACCAAAACCTGGGTACCCATGCCAACTCCGTTTCGGTTTTTTCGGTCGGCGAAAAGACCGTGTGGCAACTCAGCTTGCCCAGCCAGTGTCAAAACGACAACGCTGCGATCTTTGAACCGCCAGCGCGGAGACAGGTGAAAAAAGCTGCCGCGCTGAAATTTCATTGGGCCTCGGAAGGTCTTCAGGTCGTAAAATGGCTCTCGGCGGACAAGCTTCTCCTGTCCGCTTCGGGCCGGGGCTGGTGGGGCGGCGATGTTGCCAATGGTAAAGACCGCCGTTTCCTGGCCGACTACGAACTAACCGTCCAGTTCGCCGCGGACGGTACGTCTTCACTCCGAGCGGTCGTGTTAAAAAAATACGAGGAAATGTAGCGAAACCGCTAGCTGCCCCGGGCCGGAAATCGGAATTCCTAAGTCCGATAAGCAGGTCGTCCGACTGCAACGCAACCTCGAACGGCTGAAACGGTGCCGCATGAAGCGGTCGCGCATGCTGCTGCGGGATTTCAAATCGCTTGCCCCGGATGCTCGCGGGCCGTGCAAGCATCGGCCGGTGCATCCCCGATAGCAAAAGGTGCATTCGTGCGCTTCCCACTTTGCGTGGCGGTGCGTTAGGGTCGCGCTTTCAGCCGAAACGAAATCTAACCACCCCACGCACATGCCGAATCCCTGGACTGGAAAAGGAAACCCCTACACCCGCAAGGAAGTCTGCGAACGCCTGCGCGCGACGCTGAAGAAAGGCAACGCCATCATCGCCGGCGGCGCTGGCACGGGCATCTCGGCGAAGTTCATCGAGCGCGGCGGGGCGGACCTCATCATCATTTATAACAGCGGCCGCTTCCGCATGATGGGGCATGGCTCGACGGCGGGCATGATGGCTTACGGCGACGCGAACGCCATCGCGATGGAGATCGGTGAATTCGAGGTGCTGCCCGTCGTCGAGGAATGCCCGGTGATTTGCGGCGTCCATGCGACCGACCCGCGTCGGCGCATGTGGCATTGGCTCGGCAAGGTGAAGGAGATGGGCTTCTCCGGCGTGAACAATTTCCCCACGCACACGATCGTGGACGGGCATTTCCGCGGCGTGCTCGAGGAAACGGGCATGAGCGTGAAGAAGGAATTCGAGATGGTCGCGCTCGCGCGGCGCATGGATCTTTTCTCGATCGTCTATGTCGGCTCGCCCGAGGAGGCCGTGGAAATGGCGAAGGCCGGCGCCGATGCGATCATCGCGCACGTCGGCACAACGGTCGGCGGGAGCATCGGGGTGAAGAGCGCGGTGAAGAGCTGGGACTTCACGATCCAGCGTACGCAGGAGATCATTGATGCGGCGAGCCGGGTGCGGAAGGACATCTTTTTCCTCTGCCACGGCGGGCCGATCAACACGCCGGAGGACGCGGAGCGCGTGATCGCAAACACGGATGCCGTGGGCTTTGTCGGCGCGACTTCGCTGGAGCGGATGGGCATCGAGGAATCGCTCACGAGCCTCACGCGAAAGTTCAAATCGTTGAAGGTCCCGAAGCGCGGCAAGCGGAAGTAGCCACCGACGAAAGAGGCGGGCGGATTCAGCGTCGAACGCGCGGCACGGATATTCGGGCGAAGATGACGGGGACTTTTTCCGCAGTTCCGTCTTCGTGGTCCGATGTTCGAGAGCGCCAGCGGCCTTCCGCTCATTGGCGCCGCCGCTTCCCGTATGCGCGCGACAACGTGGCGTCAGACTTTTTCCTAGCCGCACGCGAGGTGCATCGTCACTCTCCGCGCCGTCATGTCCCAGAACCCCGATCTCCCTTGGTGGAAGCAGCTCACCGCTTATCACTGGTTTGTTTTCATCGTCGCCTCAGCCGCATGGCTCTTCGACTGCCTCGACCAGCAGCTCTTCATCCTCGCGCGCAACAACGCCATCCAGACGCTGCTCGCCTCAGACGCCGGGATTGATTTCAGCAAGGTCGATCCGGCGAAGGTCAAGGAGTGGGGCGGTTACGCCACATCCATCTTCGTCATGGGCTGGGCGACGGGCGGGCTGATTTTCGGCTCTGTCGGCGACCGCATCGGGCGCGCGCGGACGCTCGCCATCACCGTGCTGCTGTACTCCGTGTGCACCGGCCTGAGTGCATTCTCGCAAAGCATTTTTGATTTCTGCATTTACCGATTCATCACCGGACTCGGCGTCGGTGGCGTCTTTGGCCTCGCCGTGGCGCTCGTCGCGGATGCGCTTCCGGAAACCGCGCGTCCGAAAGCCCTCGGTCTCCTACAGGCGCTCTCAGCGGTCGGCAACGTCACCGCCGGCCTTTGCGCGATGGCGGTCGCCAAAATGGATCCCACGCAGTCTTGGAAATACCTCTTCTGGATCGGCGCGCTCCCCGCGTTTCTCTGCATCTTCATCATGCTCCGGTTGAAGGAACCCGAGAAGTGGGTCGAGGCCCGCGCCGCCAGTCGCGCGGTGGGTGGCAGGAAGATGGGCTCATACTCCGACATGTTTGGCGAGGCGCGATGGAGGACGCCCGCATTGCTCGGCATGGTGCTTTGCATCGCAGGCGTCGTCGGGCTCTGGGGCGTCGGCTTCTTCAGCCCGGAACTCGTCGGCCCTGCCATCGAGGCGTCGCTGAAAGGCCAGGGTCTCAGCGGGCCGGACCTCGGGGCGGAAAAAGGGCGGTGGATTTCCTACAATCTCATCGTCCAGAACATCGGCGCCTTCGCGGGCATGATCGTTTTCAGCAAGGCCTGTCACGCCTTTGGCCGCAAGAAGGCGTTCGCCGCCGGATTCGTGCTCGCCTTTGCAGCGACGGTTTTCTTCTTCAGGAATTTCAGCGGCAAGGGCGACATCTGGATGAGCGCCGTGATGGGCTTCTTCCAACTCGGGCTCTTCGCCGGATTTGCCATCTACCTGCCCGAACTTTTCCCGACACGCCTCCGCAGCACCGGCACCAGCTTTTGCTACAATGTCGGCCGCTTCATCGCCGCCTCCGGCCCGTTCACGCTCGGTGCGCTGCAAAAATTCCTCGGCGACAAGGCCGTGCTTGCACTTCCCGAAACCGCTGATGCCGCGGCAAAGGCCGCCGCCAAGCTTGAAGCCTTCCGCGATGCGGCGTGCTACCTCAGTGGCGTCTTCTTTCTCGGACTTGTCGCCCTGTGGTTCCTCCCGGAGACCAAGGGTCGGCCGCTCCCCGAGGACGGCGACGGCAAGTAAAGCGCCGCGAGGTCCGCTGCGTCAGATCCCCTTCGCCTCCTCCGCGTCGCGTGCGGCTTCGATCTGCTCGACCGCTGCCGTGTCCCTGCCGAGATAGCGTGCGGCGATGAACCAGAGCGCGCTCGCGAGCAGCATCATCAGCGATACGAGGGCGAACGCGGTGTCCCAGTTTGTGTGGGTTTTCACCCAGCCGATGAGCGGCGGGGAGAGCGCGTCGCCGAAGGCGTGGATGAGGAAGATATTGATCGCAAATGCCGTGGCGCGCATGGCCGGGGAGGTGACGTTGGCGAGCGCGGTATTTGCGGGACCTGTGTTGAAGAAGAGGAAGAAGACCGCGCCGAAGACGGCATACCACGCGTAGGGGAAGGGGAGCTTCAGCATCGCGAGCGTGCAGGGAAACGCGAGGAGGATGGCGATGCCGGATACGGTGAAGTATGCGCCGCTGTAGCGCGGGCGGAGCTTGTCGCCAACCCAACTTCCGGCGAGCGTGGAGATGATGCCGGCGATGACGACGATGAGGCCGAAGGTGGTATTCACCTGGGCGAGGATTTTGTTGAACTGGCTGAGCGTGCCGATGTCGCCGAGGGCGCTGAGCGCCGGGAGGCCCCGCTGCTCGGCGAGGCGCTGCGCCATGTACGTGGGGATCCAGAACGAGATGCCGCCGATGGCAAAGGTCATGGCGGTCATGGCGGCGGTGTTCAGCAGATAGGAAGGGATGCGGAGCAGCGTGCGGGCATCGGCGCGGAGTGTGCCCTTGCTGATGACGCGGGGCCGGTGCGGGTGCGGTTCGCGCATTCGCAAGGACAGCACCGCGAGGAGAAGACCCGGCGGAACGACGAGGAAGAAGGCCCAGCGCCAGCCGAGCCATTCATTGACCTGCCCGCCGATGACGTAGCCGAACGCGCTGCCGACGGGGATGGCGACGTAGAAGAGGGCCATCATCCTTCCGCGACGCTCGATGGGAAAATAATCCGAGAGGAGCGCCGGTGCCGCCGGCCCGTAGCCGGCCTCGCCGATGCCGACGACCACGCGGCTCGCAAGCAGCACGCCAAAACTGGCGGCAAGCCCGGTCCACCCGCTTGCGAGACTCCACACCGCGACGCTGCCTGCGACGATCCACCATCGGGAGAATCGCTCGGCGATCCGTCCGAGGATGGGGGCGCCGAACATGTAGGCGTAGAGGAATGCGGTGGCGAGGAGGCCCGCGCGGTCGTCGCTGAGGTGAAACTCCGCCTTCAGCGACGGCACCACCGCAGCGAGGATGTAGCGGTCGATGTAGTTGAAGAGGTTGATCGTCAGCAGCAGCGCGACTGCCTTTGTCGCGTCGCGGTGGAACGGGGCCTTTGCTGCCGGCTCTTGCATCGCGGGAGACAACAGCCGGGCTGCGCGCACTCCAAGCACCAAAAGCCGGCGCCTCGCGCGAAGCTGATGAATTCTCTCATTGCCAAGGCGCGTGTGCGGCGTTGAATCCGCGCCACATGCGGCTCCGGAACATCTTTCTCGCGTTTGCGATCCTCCTCGGCTTCCTCGGGATTGGGGTCCTGTACGTGCGGTTCTGGGTCGTGCAGCGTCCGTTTGGGATCATCATTTTCGTGAGCGACGGCATGGTCGCGCGGCACATCACGGCGGCGCGGCTTTTTGCGGGCGGCGCGGAACACCGTCTCGAAATCGAGCGGCTCCTGCCGAATTCCGCGCTCGTGCGGAACGACGCGGCGCAGTTTTCCGTCCCCGACGCGGCGTCGATGTCGAGCGCGTTGGCGACGGGCCGGAAGGCGAAGCATCACACGGTGGGCGTGGATGAACGCGGAGGATCGATCACGTCCATTCTCGAACTCGCGCGCAAGGAAGGCCGGGCCGTCGGGCTCGTGACGAATGGCAGCCTCACCGCGGCATCGGCCGCAGCGTTCTACGCGCACACGACGAATGCCGAGGACGGGCAGGCGCTCGCGCCTGCATTGCTTGCCGCGCCGAAATTTCAGGTGCTGCTCGGCGGCGGCAGCGAGGATTTCCTCCCCGCAACGGCGGGCGGGCGTCGTAAGGATGGGAAGGATCTGCTCGCAGGCCTGAAGGCGCCGGGATGGGAAGTCATCCGCTCACGCGTGGAACTCGAGGGGGCATCGCCGTACCGTGAGGGCACGCTGCTCGGCCTGTTTGCTCCGCGCTCGTTGGATTTTGCGAAGCAGCGTGAACTCGCGCTGGTGCAGCCTTCGCTCGCTGATCTCGTCCGCCGCGCCGTGGAGAGCCTCGAGACAAACCGGCATGGCTACGTGCTGGTCGTGGATGAGTCGCTGGTCTCCCAGGCGTGCGTGCTGAACGAAGGCGAACACCTGATGCGCGAGATGCTGGAACTGGATCACGCCATCAGCACCGCGATGAAATACGCCGGCGAGAAATCGCTGGTCCTCGCCGTCGGGCGGACGAGCATCGGAGGCTTCGCGCTCAGCGGCTTTCCGCTCCGGCAGGACAAGGGACTCGCACTGCTCGGTCCGACGCCGGATGGGAATCCCTACATCACCTGGGCGACCGGCCCGAAAATCGAAAAGGCGACTGAACCCGTGGCCCGCGAAGCGGCGGGCGGCGTGAATACCGCCGAGGATGTGCTGGCGCTCGGAGCCGGGCTCGGCGCGCAAAGGCTGCAGGGCTATCTCGACAACACGGACGTCTTTCAGATTCTCCGCGACGCGCTGTAGGCGGGGCCTTGCCTCATCACGGCATCACGGCGATCAGGTCCACCTCGAAAATGAGCGTCTCGTGCGGCCCGATCAATTTGCCCGTGCCTTTGTCGCCGTAGGCGAGCTGCCACGGAACGTAGATGATCCACTTCGAGCCTTCCTTCATGAGCTGGAGCGCCTCGGTCCAGCCTTTGATCACCTGTGACACGCCAAACTTCGCGGGCTCGCCGCGCTTGTAGCTGCTGTCGAATTCCGTCCCGTCGATGAGCATGCCCTTATATTGCACCACGACCTGGTCGGGCTTTTTCGGATGCTTCCCGTCGCCCTCCTTCAGCACGCGATATTGCAGCCCGCTCGGCAGTGTCTTTACGCCTTCCTTTTTGCCGTTCTCCTCAAGAAATGCCTCGCCCTTTTCCCTGCCGATCTGAGCGCGCACGCCGGACGCGAACCAGAAAAGGGTAACGCTGAATGCGAGAGCGGCGAGGAGGATGCGTTTCATGTGCGGACGCTACGCGCGGCGCGCCGCCAACCGCAAGCGGAGTGTTCTCCCCGCGCCCCCGGCGGCTCACGCCGTGAGAAAATTCCGCAGAATCCCAAGGCCGACAGCCTGGCTTTTTTCCGGATGGAATTGCACGCCGGCCACATTTCCGCGTGCTGCCGCGGCCGCGAATGTCTCGCCGTACGTGCTGCGCGCGATCACGGTGGATTCGTCGCCGCTCGCCGGGAAATAGCTGTGGACGAAATACACGTAGGGATTCGATGGCAGCCCCGACCACAGCGCGTGCGGGACGAGATCG
This sequence comes from uncultured Verrucomicrobiae bacterium, assembly GCA_963769025.1. Lineage (GTDB taxonomy): Bacteria > Verrucomicrobiota > Verrucomicrobiia > Chthoniobacterales > Chthoniobacteraceae > SXWH01. The sequence goes on along the minus strand of CAVYKI010000009.1, from coordinate 878,988 downwards.
AGCGAGTTCCACCCGATCTGCGGCACCTTCAGCCCCGGCGTGGTGAAGCGCTTCACGCGACCCGGGAAAAATCCGAAGCCGCGAATGCCGGGGCTTTCCTCGCTCTCCTCGAAAAGCATCTGATAGCCGACGCAGATGCCGAGGAACGGCCTGCCGTCCTGCAGCGCGGCATGCATCCCATCCCACAAGCCTCGCTCCTTCAGCCCGCTCACGCAGTCGCCGAACGCGCCCACGCCCGGCAGCACGACGCGTTTCGCGCGAGCGATCTCGGCCGGGTCGGCGGTGAGCAGCACATCGGCGCCGAGCGATTTCAGCGCATTGAAAACACTGCGGACATTGCCGGAGCCGTAGTCGATGAGGGCGACCATGTCGCGGCTCACAGCATTCCCTTGGTGCTCGGGATGCCGGTCACGCGCGGGTCGATCTGGCACGCGGCGTCCACGGCCTTGGCGAGGCCCTTGAAGATCGCCTCGGCCATGTGGTGCGCGTCGCGGCCGTAGAGGATTTCCGCATGCAGATTGCAGCCGGCATGGACGCTGAACGCGCGCAGGAATTCCTCGACGAGCTGGAATGCAAAGCCGCCGATGCTCGCGACGCCCTGCGGCGCGCGGTATTCGAGGAAGGGCCGGCCGCTGAAATCCACGACGACTCGGGCGAGCGTCTCGTCCATCGGAAGGTAGGCGAAGCCGTAACGGCGGACGCCCGACTTGTCGCCGAGCGCCTTTGCGAATGCCTGGCCGAGCGCGATACCCGTGTCCTCGACGGTGTGGTGAAGGTCCACCTCGATGTCGCCGTCGGCCTTCACATCCAGATCCATGAGGCTATGCCGGGCAAAAAGCGTGAGCATATGATCGAAGAAGGGAATCTTCGTCGCGATGGTCGAAGTGCCGCGGCCTTCGATGGTGAGGCCGATGCTGATTTCGGTCTCGCCGGTCTTGCGGTGGATCTGAGCGGAGCGGGGCATGATGAGTCGTTCGGTGGTGTCCGGTGTCGGGCGCGGGTGGCTACTTGTCGATCACGTCGTTCGAGCCGGCGCGCGACTTCGCGAGCATCTTTCCGGCGATCGCGCCGAACGCGATGACCACCGCGAGCGCGATGAAAAAGAACGGGCGTTTATAGAATGGCGACTCCTGCGGCTCCTCGGACTGGACCGGGGCGGGCTCGGAAGGTGCCGAGGATGCCGACGACGGCTTTTTCGGCTTTGGCGTCGGCGTCGGTGGCGGAGTGGGGCTCTTGGATCCGGCCGCCGCCTTTTTCGCATCGGTGAGCTTTATCTGGAGCCGTTTGGCCAGTTCATTTGCGGGCCACGCGGAAAGGGCCTCCTTCAACGCCGCCTCCGCCTCGTCGAGTCTGCCGACGGCCAGCGCCTTCTCGGCGGTTTCCGATGCGGCGACGGATTCCTGCATCTTGTCGGTGCGAAGGTTGTTCAGTCGTGCCGTTTCCGACGTGACGCGCGACGCCAGCGACGCAAGGCTGCGCTCGTTCGCCGGATGCAGCGGGAGCCATTTGATCCCCGCCTTCTCGGTCGCTGCGATCGTCGCGTCGGTCGTGGCGGTCTCCTTTTTGATCAATGCCGCGAGCTGATCGCGTTCCGAGCCCGTCGATGTCGTGAGCCGCTGTTTCTCGTCCGCGATCCGCCGTTTCAAGTAAGCCTGTCTTTGCTCCACCGCTGCCTTCAACGAGGGCAGCACCCGGCGGCCCAGTTCCACCGCCTCCGGGTAGCTCGCGGATCCGACAAAGCCCTTTTCCAACTGGTCAAAGATTGCCATGCCGTCCGTGAGTTGGCCTGCGGCCACGGCCCGCTTCATCCGGTTCAGAAGGATGTGGCCCCCGACCTGGATGCGTTCCTCCTGCACCTTCTCCTTCGGGAGCCACTCGTTGTCCATTTTCACCTCGCCCTTGTTCACGCGCGCCTGCTCCGCCGTGAATTGGTCGAGCCTTTCCTTTGCCACCGCGACGTAGCCGCTCTTGGGAAAGGCCGTGATGAAATATTGCAGCGCCGTTTTCACCCGGTCGTAGTCATCCCGTTCGAGCGAGTCGCTGCCGGGCACCAGATTTCCCAGTGCCACCCACGCCTCCTCCTCCGGCTGCACTTTCAGCACCTTGTCGATTTCATCCCGTTTCACCACGCGCTCGTCCTTGATCGTCGCCGAAACCTGCACGCTCATGGTGACCTCCGCATCGGTCTCACTGAGGATTTTCCCCTCCAGTTTCTCCCCGGACTTCAAAACGATCGTGTCCGCCTGAAGCAGCACACACAGGCCGGACAGGATTGAAATTACGGCGGTGGCGATTCGATTGGCTGGCATAGAAAGGGGGACGAATGAAACAGAGCACGCCCGGGGAGAAAAGCGAAATTCCCCCCTCTGCCAGCGGCGGCGCGGCGGATTTCTGCCCGCAAACCGCCGTCCGGCGTCCGCTCCGTCCGACGTCCTTGCCATCTGCGATGCAGGTCGCTAGGGTGCGCGCCCTTTTCAAAATATGAGCAGAGAGCCTTCAAAACATCCCGGGTCACTTCACCGCCGTTGGTCACGACAAGTCGTGGATGGGCCCGAACGCTCGGCGAGCCGCGCCATGCTGCATGCCGTTGGTTTTGCTCGGGAGGACTTCAAAAAGTCACAGGTCGGCATCGCCAGTACCTGGAGCATGGTCACGCCTTGCAACATGCACATCGACGGCCTCGCGCGGCAGGCCGAAGCCGGCGTGAATTCCGTGGGCGGGAAGGGGATCATCTTCGGCACGATCACCATCTCCGACGGCATCAGCATGGGCACCGAGGGGATGAAATACTCGCTCGTTTCGCGCGAAGTCATCGCGGACAGCATCGAGACGGTAATGGCCTGCCAGCAGTTCGACGGCCTCGTGGCCATCGGCGGGTGCGACAAGAACATGCCCGGCTGCCTCATCGCGATGGCGCGCCTGGATCGCCCCGCGGTGTTCGTGTACGGCGGCACCATTCTGCCAGGCTGCATCACCGGCATCCTCGCCGAGCGCCGCCTGAACAAGGAGCGCGCCGCGCTTCTCGCAGACAAGCCGCTCGACATCGTCTCGTGCTTCGAGGCCGTGGGCAAACACGCCGCTGGCGCGCTCGACGAACGCGAACTCGCGCTGATTGAAGAACACGCCATCCCCGGCGCCGGCTCGTGCGGCGGAATGTACACCGCCAATACGATGGCCAGCGCCATCGAGGCGCTGGGCATGTCGCTCCCGAACAGCTCCGCACAAAACGCCGTGTCGAAGGAAAAGGCCGCCGACGCGCGGGCCGCCGGCGTAGCAGTGGTCGAGTTGATCAAACGCGGCATCCGCCCGAGCGACATCCTTTCCCGCGAGTCATTCGAGAACGCCATCGCCATCGTCATCGCCCTCGGCGGCTCGACCAATGCCGTGCTCCATCTTCTCGCGATGGCGCATTCCGCCAATGTGAAGCTCGAACTCGATGACTTCACGAAGATCGGCAAAAAGATCCCCGTGCTCGCGGACCTCAAGCCGAGCGGACGCTTCCTCATGTCCGAACTCGTCGCCATCGGCGGCCAGACCCCGCTCATGAAGCTCATGCTCGACGAAGGCCTGCTCCACGGAGGCTGCATGACCGTCACCGGCAAGACGCTGAAGGAAAACCTCAAGCGCGTGAAAGCGTATCCGAAGGGCCAGGAGATCATCCGCCCCATCGCGAACCCGATCAAAAAGGACAGCCACCTCGTCGTCCTCTACGGCAACCTCGCCCCCGGCGGCGCGGTCGCGAAAATCTCCGGCAAGGAAGGCACGCACTTCACCGGCAAGGCCATCGTCTTTGAAAACGAACAGGACGCGCTGACGGCGGTCCTCGACGGCACCGTGAAAAAGGGCCACGTCATCGTCATCCGTCTCGAAGGACCGGTCGGAGGGCCAGGCATGCGCGAGATGCTCAGCCCCACGAGCGCCGTCATGGGCCGCGGACTCGGCAACGACGTCGCGCTCATCACCGACGGACGCTTCAGCGGCGGCAGCCACGGCTTCGTGGTCGGCCACATCACGCCCGAGGCCGCACTCGGCGGACCGCTCGCGATCGTGAAGAACGGCGACGCCATCAAAATCGACGCGGAGCAGCGCACGCTCACGCTTGATCTCCCGAAGGCCGAAATTGAAAAACGCCTCGCCAAGTGGAAAGCCCCCGCCGCCCGCTACACCCGCGGCGTGCTCTCGAAGTACGCCAAGACCGTCGCCACCGCGAGCAAGGGTGCGGTGACGGACTAGGGAAGTGCGGAGTGAGGAGTGGGAAATGCGGAGTTGAGGAACAGGGGGGCGGAAGCGCACACTCCGCACTTCGCACTCCCCACCCCCCACGTCATATGCGTCTCCTCCCCGCACTCGTCCTCGCACTCGCCGCCGTTGCTTCTGCCGCCGAGCCCAAGCCTGTCCCGCGCATGCAGGTCATCCCTCTGCCGCGCGACGAGGTTTCCTTCCAGCGCGACGGGGAGGAAATTGCGCGCCTCTGCTTCGCCCCGGATCAGCGGCGGCCGTTTGTGTTCCCCATCATCGGGCCGAGCGGACGATCGCTCACGCGCATGGGACACCCGCACGACCCGGTCTCGCACAGCCATCACAACTCCGTCTGGTTTTCGCACCAGTTTGTCGGCGGTGTGAATTTCTGGGCGGACAACGGCGGGCGCATCGCGCACGTCAAAGTCTTGCGCTTCGAGGACGCGGACGATGCCGCTTTTGCCGAGACGGAAAATGCGTGGCTCGACCAGGACGGGAAGCCCGTGCTCCACGACCGCCGCCGCGTGAGCGTGAAGCCGCTCGCCGGCAAGGAGTGGCTGCTCCTGCTCGACCTCCAGCTCGAAGCGCGCACCGCCGATGTGCCGCTCGATGACAGCGCATTCGGAATGCTCGGCGTGCGAATGGCGAAGACCATCGGCGTGCACGATGGCGGAGGGACGATCCGCAACAGCGAGGGCGGAGTGGACGAGGTGGCCTGCTTCCGCAAACCGGCGCGATGGATGGACTACAGCGGCCCGATTACGCCGACGGCCGTGGAGGGGATCACGTTACTGGATCACCCGCAGAATCCGAATTCCCCTGTCCCGTTCCATTGCCGCGGCGACGGATGGATGGGCGCCTCGCTCACCTTTGGCCATCCGCTCACGGTGAAAAAAGGCGAGCCCATGCGGCTCCGCTACGCGCTCTGGATCCACCGCGGAATGCCCGAGCCGGCGAAGATCGAGGAGCAGTGGAAAGCCTTCGCCGCCACGCCGTGGATGGAGTTTCCCGAGAAGAAGAAATAGCGCCGTTGCGCTTTTCCAAGCGGAAAGCCGGCCCGCGCTCTTCGTCTCATCGGCCGTGAGTTTCTGCACCTCGCGTGAGCTGGTCGTGCGGGATCAGCCCGCGATCTTTTTGTAGGGCCCGCCTTCGTTGAGCGTCGGGCGTTCGGGGCGGCCTTTGTATTTGTAGACGAGCCCCATGTGGTCGAGGCCGAGCAGGTGCAGGATCGTGGCGTGGAGGTCGTGGACGTGCAGGCGGTCCTCGACGGCGTGCAGGCCGAGCTCGTCGGTCGCTGCCGATCGTCTGGCCGCCCTTCACGCCGCCGCCGGCCATCCACATCGTGAAGCCGGTGGGGTTGTGGTCGCGGCCGTCGCCTTTTTCGCTCATCGGCGTGCGGCCGAACTCGCCGCCCCAGATCGACGAGCGTGTCGTCGAGCAGGCCGCGGCGCTTCAGGTCGTTGAGCAGGCCGGCGACCGGCTTGTCCATCGCGTGGCAGAGCTTGGTGTGGTTCTGTCTCGATGCTTGCAGTGGGCGTCCCACTTGCTGCCGGCGCCGTGGTAGAGCTGCACGAAGCGGACGCCGCGCTCGACGAGCCGGCGGGCGAGCAGGCACATGCGGCCGAACGTCGGCGGTCTCCTTGTCGTCCATGCCGTAGAGCTGCTTGGTCGCGGCGCGTCTCCTTGGCGAGGTCGACGGCTTCCGGGGCCTCGGCCTGCATGCGGAAGGCGAGCTCGTAGCTGGCGATGCGGGCGTCGAGTTCGGTCTGCAGTCGGCGCGCTCGGCGGCGTGCTCGCGGTTGAGCGTGTTGAGGAAGTCGAGCTTGCCGCGCTGCTGCGCGTCGGTGATGCCGGCGGGCGTGTTGAGGTTCGGGATCGGCTCGCTGGCCGCGGTGATGCGCGTGCCCTGGTAGACGGCCGGCATGAAGCCGGCGCCCCAGTTGCGCGGGCCGTTGACGACGCTCGACGCGTTGTCCTGCATGACGACGAACGCGGGCAGGTTCTCGTTCTCGCGTGCCGAGGCCGTAGCGTGACCCACGCGCCGAGCGACGGCCGGCCGGCGAGGATCGATGCCGGTGTTCATCTGGCAGACGCCGGCCGGAGTGGTTGATGCCGTCGGCCCAGCAGGAGCGGATGACGCGCGATGTCGTCGGCGCATGCTCGGCGATGTGCGGGAGCCAGTCGGTGACCCACAGTGCCGCTCTGGCCGTGCTGCTTCCACTTGCGCTTCGATGCCGAGGAGCGGGCGAGTCGAACTCGCCCATCGCGGTGATGACGCTGCCGAAGCTTTCGGGAAGCGGCTTGCCCGGCGAGTTCGTTGAGCAGCGGCTTCGGGTCGAACGTGTCGATGTGGCTCGGGCCGCCTTCCATGAAGAGGAAGATGACGCTCTTCGCCTTCGGCGCGAAATGCGGCGCGCGCGCGGCAAGGGGATTCTGCGCGAGCGCCGCGGCGAGCGGCGTGCCGCGGAGCATGCCGGCCAGTGCGAGCGCACCGAAGCCCGCGCCGCTGCGCATCAGGAAATCGCGGCGTGAGATTGCGGTTTCGCGGCGTCCGCAGAAGGAAGAAGAGGAGTTTTGCATGGCTCAGTCGACGTAGAGAAATTCGTTCGAGTTCAGGAGGATGTGGCAGAAGTCCACGAGGGCGGTGAGGCGGGGATCCTTTTGCTTCGCCTTGTTCGCCGCCACGGAGATGTCGCGGTTGTGGCCGGAGCTGTCGGTGTAGGGATTCGGCGAGGTTTCGAATTTCCAGTAGCCGACGGTGTGCTCGCCCGCGGAGGCGCTCGTGACGAGCAGTTCCTCGGCGCGGAGCGCGGTGTCCGAAAGGCGCACGTCGTCAACGAGGCCGTCGAACAGATTCCCTCCGCCGGTGGGCTGGCCGCCGATGACGATCGGCACTTCGTTGGCGATGCCGCTGGTGACGGTGTGCGCGAGCTGCACGGATTGCATCGGCTCGTCGTCGTTGGTGAGATCCTTTGCGTAGAAGGTGATTCCCTTTTCCGTGGCGTCGTCGAGATTCACGGCGACGGCGACGAAGTACGGCTTGCCGATATCGATATGGAGCCCGGAGAAAATCGGCTCGACGGGATCGGTCGGCTTCCATGGCTTGTCGCCGCAGAGCTGGAGCACGAGCGTCTGCGGCTTGTTCCGCGAGCCTGCGCCGGTGACGCCCAGCGACCAGCCGGGGTGCCCTTTGTTGCCGTCCCACTTTGAGACGATGGTGCGCACCGCGCCGGTGGGATAGACGGACTTCACATTGATGAATGCCTCGATGGTGAAGTCGCCCCGCGGGAAAGCCGGGTCGTGCGCCACGGCGAGCCGCTCCTGGCCGGAACCGGGCACGAGCTGCGCTGCGCGGCCTTCACGGGTCTGCATTTTTTCCGAGATGAATGCGGGCGGCTCGGAACTCACGGTGTCGCCGCCGAGCTCCTTTGCCTGCTGCTCGATGAATTTCCGTGCAGCATCGAGCACCGCGGGGCCCGGCTCACGGCCATAGCACAGGCGGAAAGCGTCGGTGAGGATTTCCTTTTCCTCCGTGGAGTTCTCCTTTCGCAGCCGCGCGGCAAAGGCCTTCGCGCGCTCCAGCGTCCACTTGCTGTTGATCATCAGCAGCGACTGGGTGGGCGTGGTCGTGACGTTGCGCTGCGAGATGCTGGAAAAGCCCTCGGGCTGGTCGAAGACCTCGAGCACGGCGTCGCGGTTGTTGCGGCGGAGCTTGCTGTAGATGGTGCGCGCGTGCCGCTCCGGCTCGAGCCCTGGGCCGCCTGCGGGGAATTCGATTTCGCCGGTGACCGAAAGGATCGCGTCGCGGATTTCCTCGGCATCGAGACGGCGCGTCGGGATGTGCCAGAGCAGCCGGTTTTCCGGATCCGCCAGCTTCGCCTGCGCTGCGATCGGGCTCGCGGCGGACTGCGTGAAGGTCGCACTGGTGACGATGAGGCGGTGGAGTTTTTTCAGGCTCCAGCCGTTGTCCGTGAACCAGCGCGTGAGCCAGTCGAGCAGTTCGGGGTGCGAGGGCTTTTCGCCGAGCGTGCCGAAGTCGCTGGCGTTCACGGCGAGGCCGTGGCCGAAGTGATATTGCCACACGCGGTTGACGATGACGCGCGCGGTGAGCGGATTCTCCGGCTGCGTGAGCCAGTGCGCGAGCGCTGTGCGGCGGCCGGTGCTGTGGGGCAGGGGCGAAATTTTTGCCGGACTCTCGTCGAGCACGGTGAGGAAGCCGGGCGCAATTTCCCCGAGCGCCTTCTTTTTCGGAACGACCACGGGCGACGCCGCCGGGCCGACATCGGTGGCGATGGGCGCGCGCGGCAGCGGTTCGGGTTTCTCCGCGCGGAATTTGTTCAGCTCGGCGATGAGCGCGTTGCGCGCGGTTTTCGCGGGCTCCTTCACGCGCGCCTCGAAGCGCTTGTCCGAGTACTCGTAGTCCACCTGCCGCCACGCCAAATCGACGATCTGTTGCTCGTACGGAGTGCGCTCCGCGGCGGGCTTGGCGATGATCGCCTGGGTTTCCGGCGGGAATTTGGTGACCGCGTCCTTCTGCGTGTGGGCGCGGACGGGCGCTTCGATCTCATCGATTTGCGCGCGCAGATCCGCGGTCTTCGCCTGCCATGCGGCGAGCTTTTCCTCGTAAGCCTGGCGTTGCTCCTTCGTCGCCACCTCGCCTTCCTGCAACAGCCGTATCGGTGCGAAGAACGCCTGGAGGCGGAAGTAGTCCTTTTGCAAAATGGGATCGAACTTGTGGTCGTGGCAGCGCGCACATTGCACGCCCATGCCCATGAAGACATCCGCGGTCGTGTCGGTGATGTCGTTGATCATGTTGCTCCACTGGCCGGCCGCATCGCGGTTGTTGTACTCGTAGATGCCGAGCGTGAGGTAGCCGGTGGCGATGCGCGCCTCGGGACTGTCCGGCCAGAGTTCGTCGCCCGCGAGCTGCTCCTGCACGAAGCGATCGTAGGGCTTGTCGGCATTGATGCTCGCGATGACGTAGTCGCGGTAGCGCCATGCGTTCGGGCGATAGTCGTCGGCGCGGTACCCGTCGCTCTCCGCGTAACGCACGAGGTCCAGCCAGTGCCGCGCCCAGCGTTCGCCGTGGCGCGGGCTGGCGAGGAGCTTGTCCACGAGTTTTGCATACGCATCAGGCGAAGTGTCCGCGACAAATGCGGCGGCCTCCTCGGGCGTCGGCGGCAGACCGATGAGATCGAAGTACACGCGGCGGACCAGCGCCGTCTTGTCTGCCGGCGGTGCGGGCTTGAGTTTCGCCGCTTCGAGTTTCGCGAAAATGAACCGATCGATTTCATTCACACCCCATTTGCCCGCAGGCGGAGGCTCGATTTTCGCGACGGGCTTGAACGCCCACCACTGGCGGTCCTCATCCGAGATTTTTCCCTTCGGGCGCGGCTTCATCTTCTGCCCCGGCGCTTCCGGCCACGGCGCGCCGAGCTTCACCCATTCCGTCAGCGTCGCGACTTGCGCGTCGCTGAGTTTCTCGCCCTTGGGCGGCATTTGGAGATCCGTATTCTTATAGGTGACCGCTTCGATCAGCAGGCTCTTCGCCGGATCGCCCGGCACGACGGCCGGCCCCGTGTCGCCGCCCGTGAGCAGGCCATCGCGGGAATCCACGACGAGGTTGCCCTTCATCTTTTCGCCGTGGCTGTGACATTTGAAGCAGTGCTGCGTGAGGATGGGTTGCACCTTTTCCTTAAAAAAAGCGTCCCCGCTGCTCTCGGCGGCGAGTGAGGCGAAGGGCGTCAGGAGGATCGCAAAAGGGATGATTCGCATGGTCAGTCTATCGAATCCCACTTTGCCAATGTTCTTGGGTATTGCCAGCGCCGTATTCGCAAACGGGCTGGCGGTTGCGGCGCGAACTGACAGTCTCCGCGGCGTGCAAATCACTCTCGTCAACCGCCAGCGGCGGGTCCGCTTCGACATGCAGCGGCTCCGGAGAATCTCGGAGCTGTCGCTCGCGGCGTGCATGAACGAGTCGGGCGACGGGCTCTTCCGCCTGCAAAAATCGCCGGTGATCGAGGTGGCCGTGGTGAGCGATGCGGTCATCGCGCGCGTGCACCGGCAATTCATGGGCGTGCCGGGCGCGACGGATGTCATCACTTTCGACCACGGCGAAATCGTCGTGAGCGCGGACACGGCGCAAGTCCAGGCAAACGAGCACGGACACGGGGTGGTGGAGGAACTCGCGCTCTACATCATCCACGGGTTGCTGCACCTGAATGGGCATGACGACATCGCATCGCGCGACCGCGCAACGATGCACCGTGTCCAAAACCGGATCTGGCGGCGCATCCTTGCAAATGCGCCGCCGGTGGCGGAAAATCTGCCGTGCAAAGTCCGGCGCAAAGCGCTGTAATTTGTCTCCACTCCCATGAAACGCTCCCTCGTCCCCCTGCTCGTCGCCTCGCTGGCTGTGCCTGCATTTTCCCAACTCAACGACGCGCCGCCCGTGGATATGAAGCAGCTCCTGCTGGGGCTGCGGCAGTTCAAGGAGGCGAACGAGATGGGCCTGAAAACTCGCCGCAACGGCGCATACCAGCAGATCGCGGCAGCGGCGGCATCGAATGAAAAGGCCGCCGCGTTCTGGGCGGATGCCGTGCTGGCGGTGCAGTTTGCCGGCGTAGATCATCAGACGCAGGCCGTGCGCGACTGGAAGCAGGGGGAAGGCGAGGGACTGAAGGTCAAGGAATGCGCCAATGCCGCCCGCCTGCACCTCGTCTGGCTCGGGCTCACCATGCAGCACGCAGCCGGGGCGGAGACCAAGCAACTGCTGCCCAACATCATCGATTTCACCAAGCAGCTCGAAGCGGACGAAGCCGGCATCAGCAAAGTCGCCGACCAAATCGACAAGGCCAAGGCGGCGAAGCGCCCCGGCACGCCCAACAAGTCCCTCTCCGAGGACACGAACGCGAAGAAACTTCACGACAGCATCCTGAGGACGTCCGTCACCGGCAGCCCCGTCGCGAAGCGGCTGCAGATCGCGGATCTGGTCGGCGATGTGGGCAAGCGAAAGAAGAGGGGCGAGGACGGGGAGGGCGGCGGTTGGGAACTGGTGCCCGGCAACGTGAACGGGATCTACAACGCGATCATCCTCCCGGAATTCCGCGCGACGAAGGATCCGCGGCTGCTCGATTATTGGGACATGATGATCCGGAAGGGACAGGAGAACATTTACCCCGGGATTCCCGACTATGAGGAAAAGCAGTGGAGCCAGATAAAGCGCCCATCGCTGATGTGGTCGCGCGCGCAGGATCTCCTGCTCATCGGCCAGCGCAACCGTGCCATTACCGAGATGTATAACCTGATCAAGGCCTACCCGCAGCATCCCGAGGGGGCGAACTGGATTGCGCACTTGGAGGCAATCGCCGCAGGTGTCACCGGGACGCCGGCTGCTTCAATTCTCAATGGCGGCACCGTCGCGCCGCCGACGGCGATCCCGCCTGCGACCGCACCGGGCACCCCGCCGACGGCCATCATTGTCCCGGCGCCCGCGGGCACGCGTTGATGGGAAGCGAGGGCTGAGTTCATGCTGCACATCCGCGGAATGAAGCCTGTATTCGGTGGTCCGGGTGGCGATGTGCTGACCGAGGAGGAGACGCTCACCGAGGAGGCGCTCGACACCCCGTGGAATGTCGTCGTCCATAACGACCCGATCAACCTCATGGAATACGTCACGAAGGTATTTATGACGGTGTTGGGATTTTCGCGCCAGAAGGCCGAAATCCACATGCTGGAAGTCCACCAAAAGGGCCGTTCCATCGTATGGACCGGCTCGCGCGAGCGGGGGGAACTGTACGTCCAGCAGTTGCACGCCTATCTGCTCCTCACCACGCTTGAAAAATCCCACTGACCGATGGAAGTCCGAACGACCGATGACGGATGGGTGTTCGAGGACATGGATCCGCTCATCGTGGATTTGCTCCGGGAGTTGCCGGCCTGCGCGGCGACTGATGACGACGCGGCGCGGAAGCGCATTTTCGGTTCCCTCACCGGCGGTGCCGACCCGCAGGCGGACAGCGAATGGGCCGAGGAGATCGAACCTGAATTGCACGAGCTTTTCCAAAGTCATCTGGATATCGTCTCGTCTGATATTGCTACCATTCACAGAGAAGGAGATGAATTTACGCTAAAGCTGGGACTTGAAAATGCGCGCGCTTGGGTTCACACGCTCAACCAAGCCCGCCTGGCGCTCGGTGCGCGGCATGGCGTGACGGAGGATGACACGGCGGGCCGTCGCAGACACAGCGGCGCAAAGAGATTTGCCATCATGCAGATCGATTTTTACGGGATGTTGCTCAGCCTTTTGCTCCCGCGCACCGAAATCTGATCTGCGGGCGATGTGCTCATGAGTGGGGTCGGACGTTTGCCGGGTGTCCGTTTACCCTGAAGGGCGCCCGCGATGACCGATTTTCGGAAGGCGGAAATCAAACTGAAACCGCCGTGAAAAGCATTCGAGCCGCATTCGGACCGTCGAGTATGGGAGATATGCGGGCTTGTGGGGTACGGTGGCACGTGTGAATTTGCCGCCCGTGCGCGGTTTCGTCCCCATCCTGCCCGACTCCCAACGAGGAGTGGCACTCATGCTTGTCCTGTCCTTTGTGATCCTCATCGCCGCGCTCGTCGTCGGTTTTTTTGGATCTTCGTCGAGTGTGCGGCGCGAGGTGGCTGGGTACGAGGCGGGGGTGACAGCGAGACAACTCGGGGATCTCGCGACGAACGTGGTCATCGGGCAGATTTCCGATGCGACGAAAAGCTGGCAGGTCCCTGCGGCGACCCCGACGGGGAAGGGCGGGGGCGCACGGCTGACGTATTCCACGCAGCCGGGGATGATCCGGACTTATGACGAGAATGGAAATGTGGGGCGTGCATTCAAGCTGTACTCCTCGGCGACGATGGTCACGCGGCCGGGAGCGGAGTGGGTGGCGTCCACGCAGCAGTTCGTGGAGGTGCCTGACACATGGTTCGCGAAGCCGGCTCTCTACAGCGATCTGAACGCGCCTCTGCTCGTCTCCGACCCAAACGGGAAGATCACTTTTCCCGGCAGCACGCAGACGGCGACGGCGAAATATCCGATTCTCGATCCGATGGGACTTTCGCCCACGGGCGGTGCGGCGAAGGCGCAGGACGGCGTGGGCGGATTCGACCTGAATCGTGTGCCCGGCTTTGGCGGTCCGCAGAGCGGCGGGCGGCCGGTCATTGCTCCGAATTATGATCCCACCATATCGGCACAACCGGGCTACACCGGCAATCCTGCGCCGATGCCCGTGCAGTGGATGTATGTCTTGCGGGACGGGCGCCTCACGTCACCAACCGGTGTCGGGAACGGCGGATTGCAGGCAAACTGGGCGAACCTCGCGGCCGGCGACCCGAACCGGCCGACGGCGGATAATCCCATCGTTGGACGCATCGCATTCTGGACGGATGACGAGACTTCGAAGCTGAACATCAACGTCAACAGCGAAGGGACGTATTGGGATCGCGCGTGGGCGGTGGGTGATGTGACGACGTCGCCGTACGGGGAGAATCAGCTCCGGGATCGCGTTCCCGTGAAGGGCGAGTACCAGCGCTACCCCGGCCATCCTGCGATGACGAGCCTGAGCCCCGTCTTCGGACATCTGCCCGGCTATCTGGTGCCCACGGGCGACACGATGACTACGGCGGACCATGACAGCAAGCTGGCGCCTTATTACGCGATGATTCCGCGCATCACCGCCGGCGGCACGAAGGGCGGGACTCTCGCCAGCTATTATTCGGGATCACCCGCGGCGCCTGTCACCGTGGACGCGGACCGGCTCTACGCGAGCGTGGACGAACTGGCGTTTGATCCGACCCTGAAGGACGCGAACGGGAATCGCTCCACGCAGGGGCGCATTCAGGCGACGGATCTCGAACGTTCGCGATTTTTCCTGACGGCGAGCGCGCGGTGTGCCGAGGTGACGGTCTTCAACGGACCGCGCGTGCTGCTCTGGCAACTCCAGCAGGCGACGGATCCGAACGGCGGAAAATTCAGCACGCCCGTCAATCCCCGGAACGCGAAGGACAAGCTGCTTGCATTCTGCGGCACGGTGAACGGCTTCCCGTTTTTCTTCCAGCGCTACAGCGTTTACATGCGCGATCCGGTGAACAACCGCATCGCTCACCCTGCCGTTCCATTCCAGCAGTTGCCGCAGTACGGCTATGCGCCGCCGAGCAGCCAGCGGCCCACGCTCGACTGGCAAATTGATCGCAATCAAAAGCTCTATTCGTATCTCCAGCGGCTCACCGAGCAGAGTCTGCCGGGCCTCAGCGGCAAGCTGGTGACGAAGTATCCCGCCGCACAGCGCGACCAGATCCTCACGTCGATGGTGGACCTTATCCGCATGGGAACGAATGCCTACGCGGCCGACCCGAGTGTCCCGCCGCGTTACGAGTACGCGCCGGCCCGCCAGATGCCGGATGCGGTGAGTGGCGAGACGCAGATCGTCCCGCTCGTGCCGCCGGCGGGCACTCCCGGTGGAGGTTCGAAAGGATTCGGGCGATTCCCGACGATCACCGAGGCCATGCTCGTCTTTTACGCGTCGAGCCAGCGGGATGGTAAGCCGGACCAGATGCGCGTCGCGCTCGTGCTGGAGCCGTTCAGCCCGACGGCGGCATCGTGGACGTGGAGCCCGCTCGTGCGCTACGTGGTGAAAGGCATGAACCGGATGGTAATCAACAGCGCGAGCAATGTATTCCGCGACAATCTCACGAACCTTGTCACGTCCCGGTGCGGCTATGGCAGCGGTGGCGCGCACAACACCGCCCACACCGGGACCTTTGCCGCGTTCCGGTACTGGGCCGGCACGGGGAGCGACAATACCAAGAAAATCCAGCCTTCCGGCACGGTCACGTTTGACGAGGAAAAGGACTACCCGTTTGTCAGCGACGACATTCCGATCAATCCGGAGCTGAACTCGGGGAAGTTTCAGTTTGGCGGTGGCGACGTCACGATCGAAATCCACTCCGGTTACGCTACCGCACCGGGCGCCGACACACTGGTACAGACGGTCAATCTCCGATTCCCCGCGGGTACCTGGCCGGTCCCTCGGTATTCCGATGCGGATGCGGATTTCAACAACCGGATCGGCACCAATAAGTTCAACCTCGTCAACACCGCTGATACCGTGCGCAGCCTCCAGGTGGATCCAAAGGGCCCCACCCGTGGCGACCTCCGCATCGTCACCGCGCAAAAGATCGTACCTTCGAATTTCTATGCCGGATACGAGGGCGGCGCGGATGGGCCTGGCTACAATTCCTCCGACGCCACCATCGTCCACAGCCTGCGCAACGGTGATGGCGGGACCGTCACCGGCGGGAAATTTCACGGGGATCTTTTTGACGGACGTGCGGGCACCCCCGCGGCCAGTTCCGGCAATCCCATCGTTGCGCGCGGAACGAAGGTCGCCCTGTTGTCGAACGGCGCATCTCTCTATCTGGGCGACTGGGACAACGGCCCCGCCGGCTGGCAGGATGGTTGTTATGTAAACAAGCCGGACGACTACTACGGCAGCGGCGACTGGTGGGCATCCCCCATCGTCACTCCGAACCGCCAGATCAATTCGCCAGTCGTCTTTGGTTCGCTCCCCGCCGGGTCCGCGACGAATCCCGTGCAGCCATGGCGGACCCTGCTCTTCGGTGCAAACCCCTCTGCGGGCGCATCGCATCCCGGCTTCACCAAACCGCACGACCACGCGTTCCTCGATTTTTTCACCATGCCGGTCGTCGAGCCGTACGCGATCAGCGAGCCATTCTCCACTGCGGGCAAGGTGAACCTCAACTGCCAGATCGCGCCGTTCACCTACATCAAGCGCGCCACCGCGCTCCACGGCGTGCTCAAGTCCGTCCGTATCACCGCCATTCCGAATGGAGCGATGAGCACCTACAAGTCCGCCTACAATGCAGTCCTCCGCAAGCAGGTGGATGCCACGGAGACGCTCAAGGCATTCGACGAGCGCTTCGACGATCCTGGCAAGGGCGGCATGTTCCGCACCGCGTCCGAAATCTGCGACATGCCGCTTGTGCCGGCGGGCATCACGCTCGCCCAGTTCCGCAGCGGCTGGTGGAACGGCTATGCCCTGACCGGTGACAATGCGCGCGAAGTTCCCTACGGCCATATCTACTCGCGCGTCACCACCAAATCGAATTCCTTCACCGTCCACATGCGCGTGCAGGTTTTGAAAAAGCGAAAGACCTCCAACCCCTCCGGCCAGAATGTGTGGAACGAGGAATCGGATAGCGTCGCCGCCGAATACCGGGGCTCTGCCGCGATCGAGCGTTACGTGGACACCGGCGATCCTTCGATTCCCGATTTCGCCACGCAACCCGACGCCACGCTCGATCAGTTTTACAAATTCCGCATCCTTGGCGTCCGGCGCTTCAGCCCCGCCAACGTGATCGGATCGAGATAGCGGACGGAATCCCGCGCCCGGTTTGCATGCGGTCCCGCTGCAAAAAGCGAAAGCGCGCCACCGGGTCGGTGGCGCGCCTTGAAAGCCGGGCCCGAGAGCCTTCGCCTTAGCGCATCAGGAGCGCCTGCCGGGCACGCTTGATGGCGTTGTTGATTTTGCGGTGGAAGCGGGCAGGTACGCCGGTCATGCGACGGGGCAGGATCTTGCCCGCCTCGGTTACGTAGCGCTTGAGCAGCTCCGGATTCTTCCAGTCGAGGGCGTCGAGGGCGATGTCCACTCGGCGGCGCGGCATCGACCGGTTGGCCTTGCGGAAATTGGTGCGGCGTTGGGGTGTTTTTGGCTGGCTCATGTTACTTGATTTCGCGGTGAAGCGTGCGGCGCTTCAGATTCGGGTTGTATTTCTTTTTCTCGAGCCGGTTCGGTGTGTTGAGGCTCTTCTTGTTGCGCTTGGAGATGTAGCGGGAAACGGGTTTTCCCTCCGCCTTTGCCTCCGTGCATTCGAGGATGATGAAGTCGCGTGCCATGGTGATTGTTTAGTCTTCCTGCGGTTTTGCTGGTGTTTCTTCGGGTTCGTCGGCGTCGCCGTCGGACTCGCCTTCGCTCTCGGTGAGACCGAAGAGCGATGTGACGGGGACGCGGGAACGCTGAAAGCGGCGGTTCTTCTCGAGGTCCGTCTGGCACTGGACCGTGAAGCGGGCAAACGGAAGCGCCTCGAGCCGGGGATGCGGAATCGGCTTGCCGCTCATCTCGCAGACGCCGTAGGTGCCGGCATCGACGCGCTTGATGGCTTCCTCGATTTCATAAAGTGCATCCTGCTCCTGCGAGAGGAGGCTGAGCGCGAAGTCCTTGTCGTAGGCATCGCTGCCCGCATCTGCCTGGTGCATTCCGAATGCGCTGGCCTCGCTGCCCTCAGGGCGTGAGCGGAGCGTGTCCTTCGCGACACCGGCCATGGAGTCGAGGATGCTGTCGCGAAGGGCCATGAGGCGTTCGCGCTGCTGCTTGAGAAAGGGCGTGAGTTTCACCGGCTTCTTTGGATCCGGCCTCGTCGTCGGCCTTTGGGTTGCAACCGGCTTCGCGCTGACCTTGCCGGCTTTCGCCGGCTTGGCCGCCTTCGGTTTTGCCGCGGGCTTCGGCGCGCGCTTCAACGCGGCTTTCGGCGCTGGTTTGGCGGCCTTCACCTTGGGGGCTGGCTTTTTGGCGGCTTTTTTGGGCTGCGATTTTGGCATGGTAAAAATTGGATCTCCTGGAACGAAAAGGGCGGGATAGATACGGAGTTCACCACTGGGGCGCAAGGGGTAAATGGCAACATTTTTGCCCGCGTTGCCCCGGCGCGCCTACGAACTCGCGCTCCCATACCGGCGCAGTCCGCGTTTCCACAAGACCCGTGTCGCAGTGAGGACGATCACCGTGGCGAGCGCGAGCGTTGCGAGGCTGATCAGTGGTGATTCCGTCGGCCGGGTGAGGATTTTTGCAGGCACATTTGAGACGAGGATGATCGGCACCAGCCAGGTGAAGATGAACCGGAACACACCGCGGAACACCGCCTCCGGGTAGCGGCCGATGTGAAAGAGATTGAAGTAACCATGGATGAAACTCTGCGCGCGGATGAACCAGAAGCTAATGCACGACAGCCCGAACATGACGGCGTAATGCACTGCGACACCGAACGGAACCGCGAGTGCGAACAGCGCGAACTGCGAGACGCTGGGCATCGTGCCGAGTTTCACGAGCGCGAGCGTGACGATGCCCACGCCGACAAAGGAATTGATGACGCAGTCAAACGCCACCTGCCGCGTACTGACTGCGAACTGCGCATCCATCGGCAGAGTGAGCATGAGGTCGAGCCGCCCGGTGCGGACGAGTTCCGGGAGGGTGGCGAGGTTCATGTAAAAGAACGCCTGGAAAATCTGCGCGATGATCTGATGCACGCCGACGAGTGCGACGACCTGCCACTTCGACCACCCCCCGATGTCATCCACCTGGCCGTAGAGCACCTCGATGAATGCGAGCTGGCCGACAAACCACAGCGACTCCACGACCATCCAGAGGAGGAAGTTCAGCTTGAAGTTCATCTCGCGGATCAGCGAGTTCCGCGCGGTGAGACGGTAGATGGCCAGGTAGCGGTTCATCGTGCGTCGTTCATCCTCCCACCGCCTGGTAGCGCCGGATGCCGAGCCGCCACAGCCCGACCGCCAGCAGCCACATTGCAAAGGCCCAGAACGCCTGGATCGCCAGCCCTTGCATGAGCGCCGCGCCGCTCACGCGCTCCATGAAAATCTGCACGGGAAAATACATCTCGTACGGAAACGGAGTCCATTTCACGATGTCCCCGAGCCACCGTGGCAGCATGTCGAGCGGGAAGATTTGTCCGCTCAGAAAATATTCCACCGAGAAGACCATGAAGACGACGGTGGAAATTTCCAAAATCCAGAACGCGAGCATGGCGATCGAATACGCGATGAAGAACTGGATGAGCGCCGCCATCGCGGTGCTGAGCCCGAAGTACAGCCACGTGACCGCATTCGCGGGCAGCGTGATATATTCGCGGAGGAAAAAGAAAATCAGCGCGACTCCGGGCAGCAGGACCGCCGTGTAGAGCAGCCGGTAGCTCCCGTAGAGCGTGAAGCGGTAGGCCATGTAATTCACCGGCTTCAGCAGGAGAAAGCTCATCTTCCCGTCGCGTATCTCTCCGGCGATTTGCCACTCGTCCTCGGTGGGCGTGACGAGATTCTCCACGAAGATGGTCATCGCGAAATAGAGGATGAGCTGGCTGAACGTGTAGCCGCTCAGGGTGGTCTCGCCGGCGCCGCCATACATCGCCTTCCACAGGAAGATCGTCCCGATGAGCGGCACGATGCCGAAGACGGATCGGAAGATGAAATTCCACCGATAGACGAACGTGTTCTGCGCGCCGACGTTGAAGACCTTCGCGTACTTGGCGAGCGCGTTCGTCATCGCGTCCGCGCCGCGCCGTTCGTGGTGTCCTTGCTCATGCGCGTTCATTGACCCATTTCGCGGACTTCCGGCAAGTGCATCCTCATCCGGCTGCGTGCGTCAAACAGCGCCTTGGCGAACGCTTGGAAGCAGGTTATCCATTCGCACCCTTCTTTCCCAGCCATGCTCAAAATCACCGGTCCCGGTTCCATCACCACTTGCGACGGCGTCACGCGCCGCGACTTCCTGCAAGTCGGCACGCTCGGCGCGCTCGGTTTTTCGCTCGCGGACCTCGCGATTGCGGCGCCGCACCGCCGCCAAGTCCGCGGCGAAGGAAAAGGCGTGCATCCTCATCTTCAATCTCGGCGCGCCGTCGCAGCTCGACTGCTGGGATCCGAAGCCGGATGCGCCGCGCGAAGTGCGCGGGCCGTTCAAGCCCATCTCGACGAAGGGCGATTTCCAGATCACCGAGATTTTTCCGAAGCACGCGGCCATCGCGGACAAATTCAGCATCGTGCGCAGCGTGCATCACACCGCGGCGGCGGTGCACGACACGGGGCATCAGATGATGCAGACCGGCCGGCTTTTCACCGGCGGCATCAACACGCCGCACGCCGGCTGCGTGTATGAGTTTCTGCAAGGGCCGCACGAACGAACTGCCCGCGCACGTCATCCTCCCCGAGCCGATGGGCCCGACCGGCGGCAACATGCCGCACGGGCAGGACGCGGGCTTCCTCGGGAAAAGCCACGATCCGTTCGTGCTGAATGCCGATCCGTCGAAGCCGGACTTCCGCGTGCCCGATCTGCTGCCGCCGGCGGAGATCGGCGAGGCGCGGCTCGATCGCCGCCGCAAGTTGCGCGAAGTGATCGAAGGCACGCTGCGCGAACTTCGACGCGTCGCCCGGACGCGCAACTCATGGATGCAAATTTCGAGGCCGCGTACCGGCTGATGACGTCGCCGCTCGCGCGCGAGGCGTTCGATCTGAGCAAGGAGCCGCGCAGCCGTCCGCGAGCGCTACGGCATGAACCGCTTCGGCCAGTGCTGCCTGCTCGCGCGCCGGCTCGTCGAGCGCGGGCGTGCGTTTCGTCACGCTCAATACGTTCATCACCGTCTTCAACGAAATCACCTGGGACATCCACGGCTCGAAGCCCTTCACGAGCATCGCCGGCATGAAGGACATCGTCGCGCCGATGTACGACCAGGGCTACAGCGCGCTCATCGAGGACCTGCACCAGCGCGGGATGCTCGACACCACGATGGTCGCGTGCCTCGCGGAGTTCGGCCGCACGCCGAAGGTGAATCCCAGCGGGCGGACGCGACCACTGGCCGCAGTGCTGGAGCGTCTACTTCGCCGGCGGCGGCGTGAAAGGCGGGCGCGCCATCGGCAAGAGCGACGAAATCGGCGGCTATCCGACCGAGCGTCCCGTGCGAGCCGAAGGAAATCATCGCGACCATTTTCCACGGCCTCGGCCTCGACCTCGATGCCCACCTTCCCGGTCCGCAAGGCCGCCCGTTCCCGCTGGTGGACTTCGGCACGAAGGCCGATCACGGAGCTCTTCTGAGCCTCGCAGCCGCCGACGGCAGGACGCCGCCCGAACATGATCGCTTCCCCGGACATCAAGACGCCCGGGCAATATTTCGCCAGCCTCGCAGAGCCACGACGAAGCGACGTGTGCGCGCTGCACGAGGCGATCTGCAAGGCCATCCCGAAGCACAAGCCCGAGATGATCGCCGGTTTCCTCGGCTACGGGAAGTATCGCTACAAATACCAAAGCGGACGCGAGGGAGACACCGGCGTGGTGATGCTCGCGAGCCAGAAGCAATACATCAGCCTCTACCTCGGTTGCGGTGACGACTCGCTCGCCGAGAAAAACAAGCACCGACTAGGCAAAGTATCCGTCGGCAAATGTTGCATCCGTTTCAAAAAGCTCGCCGACCTCGACCTGAAAGTCGCGATGGAACTCGTGAAGGTGACAGCGAAGCAACTGCGGCAAACCAGGAAGCAATCCGCGTAAGCGTGCAAAGGCGGCTCTTCACGAACGGCGGACATTTCACTGTTCGCGCGGATGAGGAAAGGGCGGGGGAAATGGCAAACCCTGCGCCTCGGCCATGCACTACGCCTTCTTCCCGCAGCAGTCCTTGAATTTTCGCCCGCTTCCGCAGGGGCAGGGCTCGTTGCGGCCGACCTTGGGGATTTCGCGGCGCACGGGGAGATTGAGATGCGGTTCGGCCTCGGCACCGGCCTCTTCGGGCTGAGGCGCGACGGTGCCAGTGCCGGCGGGGATGCTGCTCTCGTCGGGCGCGGAGAGGAATTGCGGCAGGTTCGAGAGGAATTCCTCGAAGGCCATGATGTTCGACGTGCTGCGGAAGAGGTTGTGGAGCACTTCGTCCTTCATGCCTCCCATGAGCACCTTGAACATCTTGTAGGCTTCCTGCTTGTACTCGATGAGCGGATCCTTCTGGCCGTAGGCGCGGAGGTAAACGCCCTCGCGCAGGCCGTCCATGCCGTAGAGGTGCTCCTGCCACAGGCGGTCGATTGCGCCGAGCGTGATGTAGCGTTCCAGGCTCTTGAGCTGCTCGGGCACCTCGTGCTGCGATTTCAGCTCGTAGGCTTTCTTCACGCGTTCGCAGAGGTGCGCGGCGACTTCCTCCTCGGTCTTGCCTTCGATGGACGCCTTGTCCACAGAGATGGGGAAAGTGATGTTCGCCCACTGGAGCAGGCCCTCGGTGTCGGGCATCTCGCCGCTCGGGAAGAATTCCTCGACCTTCTCCGGGATGCGGTCGTCGATGACGTCGTAAAGCAGCGCGCGCGGATCGTCGGTGTTGATGGCCTCGTTGCGCCAGCCGTAGATGACTTCGCGCTGCTTGTTCATCACGTCGTCGAATTCGAGCGTGCGTTTGCGGATGAGGTAGTTGCGCTGCTCGACGCGCTTTTGCGCGGTCTCGACGGACTTGTTCAGCCACGAATGCTCCAGAGCCTCGCCTTCCTGCATGCCGAAACGCTCCATGAGCTTCGTCATGCGCTCGGCGGCGCCGAAGTTGCGCATGAGGTCGTCCTCGAAGCTGACGTAGAAACGTGAGTAGCCCGGATCGCCCTGGCGCGCGCCGCGGCCGCGGAGCTGGCGGTCGATGCGGCGGGATTCGTGACGCTCGGTGGCGAGCACGTAGAGCCCGCCGACCTCGGCGACGCCCGGCGCGAGTTTGATGTCCGTGCCGCGGCCCGCCATGTTCGTGGAAATGGTGACGGCGCCGAATTGCCCGGCGCGGGAGATGATCTCGGCCTCCTGCTGGTTGTGGCGCGCGTTGAGCACCGTGTGCGGGATTTTCGCGCGCTGCAGCATGCGCGAAACCAAGTTCCGACGCCTCGACGCTCGCCGTGCCGACGAGCACGGGCTGGCCCTTCGCATGCGCCTCCGAGATTTCCTTCACGACCGAGTTGTACTTTTCCCGGCGCGTCTTGAAGATGAGGTCGTTGCCGTCCTTGCGGACGCACGGGCGGTTCGTCGGGATGACGGCGACATCCAGTTTGTAGATGTCGTGGAATTCGTTTGCCTCGGTTTCCGCCGTGCCGGTCATGCCGCCGAGCTTCTTGTACAGGCGGAAATAATTCTGCACCGTGATCGTCGCGAGCGTCTGGGTCTCCTTGTCGATCTGGACGCCTTCCTTCGCCTCGACGGCCTGGTGGAGGCCGTCGCTCCAGCGGCGGCCGGGCATCGTGCGCCCGGTGTTTTCATCGACGATGACGACCTTGCCCTCGGCGACGATGTAGTGGACGTCCTTTTCGTAAAGGCAGTACGCGCGGAGGAGCTGCGAGATGTTGTGGATGCGCTCGCTCTGCACATTCATGTGCTCCTGGGCCTTCGCCTTTGCCTCGATCTTTTGCTGATCCGTCAGTTCGGTGTCTGCCGTCGATTTCGGCGAATGCGTCGGAAGGTCCGGCAGGACGAATGCATCGGGATCGCCGGGGCTCATGAAATTGCGGCCCTGCTCGGTGAGGTCGGCCTCGTGGGCTCGCTGGTCGATCGTGAAGAAGAGCTCCTCCTTGAGCTTCCACATCTCCTCCTTGCGCACGTCGGCGTAGAAGGAGAGTTCCATCTTCTCGATGGCCTTGCGCTTCTCGGGATCCTCCATCGCGCGGAGGTAGCCTTTGTTCAGCGGCTGGCCCCATTTCACTTTGACCATGATGCGCGCGGCATCCTCGATGCGGCTGCTGTCGCTGGCCTTTCCCTTCGCCGGCGGTCCGGCTTTCGGGTCCACGTCGGCTTGTTCAAAGAGCTGCGTGGCTTCGTTCGCGAGGCGGTTGCAGAGCATCGTCTGCTTTTTGACGATCTGCTTCGACGAGCGGCTTGTACTTGTCGAACTGATGCGTGGAGACGGTGACGGGGCCGCTGATGATGAGCGGCACGCGCGCTTCGTCGATGAGGATGGAGTCCACCTCGTCCACGATGGCGAACCAGTGTCCGCGCTGGACCTGCTGCTCCTTCGATGTGGCCATGCCGTTGTCGCGCAGGTAATCGAAGCCGAACTCGGAGTTCATGCCGTAGCAGATGTCCGCGGCGTATTGCTCGCGGCGGACGTCGGGCGACTGGTCGTGCTGGATGATGCCGACGGTGAGGCCGAGGAACTGGTAAATCTGCCCCATCCACTCCGCGTCGCGGCGGGCGAGGTAGTCGTTCGTCGTGACGAGATGCGCGCCGCGACCCGTGAGTCCGTTCAGGAAAAGCGGGAGCGTGGCGACGAGGGTCTTGCCCTCGCCGGTGGCCATCTCGGCGATCATGCCCTTGTGCAGGCAGTAGCCGCCGATGAGCTGCGTGTCGAAATGCACCATCGCCCACGTCATCGGCTGGCCGCAGACGGTGAACTCGGCCTTGCGTTCGTTCAGCCGGAAGGCGGCGTTCTTCACCGCCGCGAATGCCTCGGGCAGGATTTTGTCGAGGTATTGCTGCTGCGCGGTCCAGTCGAGAGGCTTCAGCTCCTCCTTCCACTTCGCGACCTTCGCGCGCAGTGCATCGTCGCTCAGCGAACGGTATTCCTGTTCGAGTTGGTTGATGCGCGCGACGACCGGCCGCAGGGCCTTGACCATGCGCGCGTTTTTGGAGCCGAAGAATTTTTTGAGGATCCAGGTGACAGGATTCATGATGAAAAGGGAGAGGTGCGATGGATTGCCGGGCTATTTGCTGCCGGGCTTGATGGCCTGTGTGGCCGCGAGATCGGGTGGAAGTTTGTCGGCCTCGAATGTTTCGACATTCAGCTGCATGAGAGCGAAGAACGGCGCGCCGAAGTCGGGAAGCTTGCCGCCGGAGCGATCAACGATCGTCGCGATCGCCACGACCACGCCGCCGCGCGAGCGGACAATGTCGATGGTCTCCTGCACGCGTCCGCCGCGGGTGACGACGTCTTCGGCGACGATGAATTTCTGGCCGGGCCGGATTTCAAACCCGCGCCGCAGCACGAGCAGTCCTTCGTCCTTCTCCGCGAAGATGTGCGGCAATCCGAGGGTGCGGGCGATTTCGTGGCCGACGATGATTCCGCCCATCGCGGGCGAGATGACCATCTCGGCGCCGACACCGCGCACCTTCTCCGCGAGCGCGGCGCAGATGCGCACGGCGACCGGCGTCTCCTTCAGCAGGAGCGCGCACTGGAAAAACTGCCGGCTGTGCAGGCCGGACCGGAGGACGAAGTGCCCCTCGAGAAGGGCGTTTGTCTGGCGGAAAAGTGAAAGGATTTCGTCGTCGTTCATGCCTTGGAGCCGTCTGCTTTGGATTTCGCCGCGGTGACTTCGATTTCCACCTTTGCCCCGCGGGGAAGTCCAAGCACCGCAACCGTCGAGCGCGCGGGAAACGGTTCGGAAAAATGCCGCGCGTACACCGCATTCATCGCCGCGAAGTCGTCCATCGTCGTCAGGAAGACCGTCGTCTTGACGACATCGCCGAGCGTCATCGCATTCACGGCGAGCACGGCCTTGATGTTCTCGATGACCCGCTCCGTCTGTGCGGCGACATCGGCACCGGTGATTTCGCCCGTGACGGGGTCGAGCGGAATCTGCCCTGCGCAGAAAAGCAGATCGCCAAATGCGACGGCCTGGGAGTAGGGGCCGACTGCTTTTGGTGCGCGATCACTGGCGATGGCTCGTTTCATGGAAAATGGGCGGCGAAGCTATCAGTGAGCGCAGGGCTGTCAATGACACTGGGCGGGGGCCTGAGTGGCTGCTGTGAGCCACGGGAGTGCAGGCCGTTCCGGGAGGCAAAACGTCACTCCGTTCGCAGGCAGGGCGCCTGCGCCATGAGTGCGCGCTCAGTTGTTCTCGGGCAGCCCTTCCTTGTGCCCGAGATTTTTCACCGGGGCGAAGATCGCCTGCACCTCGGCGAGCAATTCCCGGTCGATCGGCTCAGCCGCCCATTTCGCCCAGTTGCGGATGTTGTTCGGGTTCGCGCTGCCGCTCACGGTGGTCGCGATGTCCGGGTTTTCGATGGAGAACTGCAGTGCGAGCTTGGCGATGTCCGACGCCCTTGCTGGCGCAAAGCTCCGCCGCCTTGCGCGCCGCGGCCTTCACGTTCTCCGGCTCCTTCAGCCATGCGGGCAGCGGCGCATTCGTGAGCAGGCGCGCGCTGAACGGGCCGGCATTCATCGCGCCCACACCTTTGCTTTTCAGGTAAGGCACGGCCTCGTCGGCGAACCGGGTGTTTTGCAGCGTGTACTGGTTGTAGCTCAGCACGCAGTCCACGTCCGTCTGGTCGCAGATGAAGCGGAAAATCTTCATCGGGTAGCCGCTGAAACCGATGTAGCGGACCTTGCCGGACTGCTGGATCTTTTTCATCGCGGGAATCGTCTCATCCACGATCTGCTGCATCGGCACGAACTCGATGTCGTGGCACAGCACGATGTCGAGGTGGTCGGTGCCGAGGCGGTGCAGCGACACGTCCACGCTCTCCGCGACGCGCTTCGCGGAGAAATCGAAATGCTGCAGATCGTAGCGCCCGAGTTTCGTGCAAAGCGTGTAGCTGTCGCGCGGCACGCCTTTCAGCGCGACGCCGAGCAGCACCTCGCTCATGCCGCGGCCGTAGAATGGCGACGTGTCGATGAAGTTCAGCCCGCATTCGAGCGCCACGTGGACGCTCTTCATCACCTCCTCGAGCGTGACGTTGCGAAACTCCGCGCCGAGCGACGATGCGCCGAAGCTGAGGATGGGAAGGTGGAGATCCGTTTTGCCGAGACGGCGGGTGGGAAGGGGCATATTGGATTTAAGATTTGGGATTTTTGGATTTCGGATTCTACGAGGTGCGGACGCCGACGGTGAGCAGCACGTTCGCCCACAGCGCCTGGTCGGCGGTCTGGATGGTGAGCACGTGGTCGGCGGACTCGACGGCCTTGTAGAAATCCCATTTGGAAATCGGCTCGATGGTCACGGTCGCGCCCGTTTCGACGGCGATGGCGCGCAGTTCCTTCCACACCGGCGGCTCGCCGTATTTTGCATACGGATCGTCGGCGGGGATGCCCATGGTGTTGATGGCGTCGAACGGCAGCACGCTCATGAGCGCGCGGAGGACCTGCGCGACGGTGGGCACGCCGGGGATGAGCTGGAGGCAGACCTGCTGCGCATTTGGGCCCTTGGCCGTGGACGCGGGATAGTTGCCGTCGGCGATGAGAA
This sequence comes from uncultured Verrucomicrobiae bacterium, assembly GCA_963769025.1. Taxonomy (GTDB): domain Bacteria; phylum Verrucomicrobiota; class Verrucomicrobiia; order Chthoniobacterales; family Chthoniobacteraceae; genus SXWH01. The sequence continues at coordinate 851,738 of CAVYKI010000009.1, read as the reverse complement.
TTTTGGCGTGGTGTCCGCAGCGTGCGGCGATGGCGAGGATGTCGGGATGGAGGAGCGGGGTCTTCAGCATGGTGAGAGTTGAGAGGAGGGAGCGGTTAGGGGGATATTTTCAAAACGCAGAGACGCAGAGCGATGCAAGAAACACTGCCGCGACGAATGGTTCGATCGCGAATGTCTTCGCTTCCTCCGCATCTCTGCGTCTCCGCGTTTCATTTCTTGCACTTCGATCAGGCGGTGAGTGCGCGGAAGCTCGCGATGGTCTGCTTCGCTGCTGCGTCGGAATCCGGCAGCGGCACGATCTCCGCGGAGAGGTAGCCCTTGTAGCCGATGTCGCGCAGCGCGGCGATAATGGGCTCGATGTCAGTGTGGCCCATGCCGATGGCGCGGCGGTTCGAGTCGGCGAAGTGCACATGCCCCACAACCGGCCCGCACGCGCGCAGCGTGGCTGCGGGGTCGGATTCCTCGATGGCCATGTGGAAGAGATCGCAGAGCAGCCGCACGTTTTGCGTCTTCAGCGTGCGCAGCCAATCCGCGGCGTCCTGCTGGCGGTTGAAGAGGTTCGTCTCGTAGCGGTTCAGCGGCTCGTAGAGAAAGACGGTGCCGTGCGATGCCGCGTGTTCGCCGAGATCGTCGAGCGCTTCGCCGAGCCACGCGAGCGCCTGCTCGCGGACGATGTTGTTTTCCCAGCGCCCCTGCATCGAGCCGAGGATCGCAGGTGCGCCGAAGCCGCCTGCGACATCCACGACCGCACGGATGAATTCCCGCGCCTGCTTGCGAATCTCCGCGTCGGGATGCGTGAGCGTCCACTTGTGAATCAGCCATCCGCCGCCGGTGCCGACCGCGGCGACCTTCAACTCGTGATGATCGAGCAGTCCCTGCACTTCCGCGATGTCGAGCGCATTGGCCGCGGGCGGGAAAATCTCGATGGCGTCAAAGCCGAGCGCAGCGGCCTTTTCGCACGCATCCGCCAGGCCGTTCCAATAGACAAACGGCCCGCCTTTGGCTTGCGTGACGAGGGAGACGGTGATGGCGGATTTCATGGGATGGAGGCGGATGATGAAGCACGCCGGCTTTCGATTGGCGAGCCTCCGCTGGCTGTGAAAATGAGGCACTGCTCGCCTTGCGCTGGCCGGCCGCAGCGTGGGGCGAATCATTCCACCGGGTTCGCCGGCCGATGGTGTCGCGCCGGCCGGGCCTACTTCGCCTCTTTCGCGTACGCCGCAAAGGCATCCGCGATCTTCGCGGTCTTCTCATCGCCTTTGTGAAAGATGAGGCGGTGGCGGAGTTTCAGGCGCTCGCCCTTTTGCAGCTCGAACGTGCCGTCCTCCGCTGTCTTGTCGAGGCTGCGCATGCCAAACGGATTCGCCGTGAAGAGTCCGTACGTGCGGACGTGCCACGGCGTGGGATGACGGAAGCTGCTCGGGTGATTCAGGATTGCCACTCCGAGCGTTTCGCCTTCGACAGGGCCGCTGTAATCACACCATTTCGCGCGCTTGGCCCATGCGTCGGCGTTGGTATGGCCCTCGCTGTTGATGACTTTTCCGCCCTGCTTCGTGTCCACCGCCATGGAGGAGGGGACGCGAATGCTGAATCCGGCGTCCTTCTTGTCCTCAAATTTCACCGCTCCCTCGCTGGCGATATAGTCGATGTCGAAATCGATCGTCCGCGTTTCCGCATCGGCGCGGAAAGTCATGCGATGCTCCTCTTCGAGCAGCTTCTTTCCCGCAAAATTCACGACGTCGCTCGCGGCGACGACCACGGCTTGCTTCGCGTCCGCCTTCAGTTCCTTGTATTCGCGATGCTTGATGTAGCCGATCAGCTCCAGCCGGCCCTTGGTCGAGCCGGGCTTCTTCGCTTCCGCCGCCACGAGCGAGCCGGGCTCCTCCCATGTGCTGACTCCGGCGATGCCTTGGTTGCCAAAGCAGATCCCGCGATGATGCGGATGGTCGCGTTGCTCGCCCTCAACGACTTTCATCGGGTAATTGCGGGTCATCTGTTTCCCCGTGGGACCGAAGACCGGGGCGAGATACGGTTTGTTGGCCTGGTCAGTCACGTATTCGGCAAAAATCTGACCGTTGAATTTTACCGTGAGGCCGCCATTCGCGGTCTTCTCGATGGCGAAACCGGTGTCCGCGGCGGAGGCGGTTGAATTGAGATGGAGCAGCGCGATGGCTGCGATGGCTGCGAGCGGGAGCTTGGGGTATTTCATGGGAGGGAAAGTGGGGAACGACGTGAAGCGCTGGCGAGGGTGCGGGAAATGGCTGCGAGCGTGCGCTTATTTGCCCGCGCTTGCCGTGCCGCCGATGCAATAGACCGTGTCCTGCGACCGGGTGAAGAGGCGGCCTTGGATCGGGACGAGGCCGGCGCGAAAGATTTCGTCGCTCTCGGAGCCGACCTTGTTGCGCGCGACGATGTCGAGCGTCTTGCCCGGCTTGATGACGATGACCTCGCCATTCTCCATCTGGAAATAGACGAGCCCATTCGCCACGAGCGGCGAGGCGGAGACCTGCGAGCCAAGGCGCTCGGTGAAAATGGGCTGGCTGGTCTTCGCGTCGTACATGGTGAGCATTCCGGAAAGGCTCGAGATGAGGAGGTAATCGCCGACGACCACCGGCGACGGCAGGTCGCGTCCGCCGACGACCTTTGCGTCGCGGATGCGGTGCGTGGCGGTGACGTCGCCGCTGCCGCCGGGCTTCACGACGTAGGTGTTTCCCGGCTGTCCGCTCACGACGTAAAGCAGGCCGTTTGCGTAAGCCGGGAGCGGTTCGCCGCGGCCTGCGAAGGCTTTGCAAAACCACAGATCCTTGCCCGTCGCGGGATCATACGCATTGAGCCCGTACTCGCCGTTCACGAGCAGTTCGCGGCGCCCGGCGACCTCGATAATGACGGGAGTGTTCCAGCCGCCCTTCGGCGCGTCGGGACGCTTTGCGGTCCACGCGGGTTCGCCGGTCGTCTTGTTCAAGGCGACGAGCGAGCACGGCCCCTCGGCGTCGCAGTTCTGCAGGACGAGGTTGCCGTCGATGATCGGCGAAGCGCCGATGCCCCACGTCCCGGGAAACTCACCGAGATTGCGCGACCACTGCGGATTTCCATCGAGGTCGAAACTGTGGATCCCGCCCGGCCCGAAAAACGCGATGACGCGCTCGCCATCCGTCACGCACGTCGGCGTGGCCCACGTGTTCATCTTGTGAATCTGCTCCGGCTGCGCACACGCGACTTCGCGCTCCCACAGCAGCTTCCCTGTCTGGCGGTCGAGGCAATGCACGAAGCGCTGCTTGCCGCCCTCCGCGGCACTGGTGAGGAAAAGTTTGTCGCCCCAATTCACAACCGACGACTGACCGGTGCCCTTCAGCTTGGTCTTCCAGACGATGGCGTTCGCGTCCCATTTCACCGGCAGCGATTTTTCCGTGGAATGTCCCGACCCGTCCGGACCGGCGAACCGTGGCCAGTTCTTCTCGGCGAGCAGCACGGATGTTCCGGCGAGGAGTGTGAGGGCGAACACGGAGGGGGATTTCATGGAATCGGTAAGATGGGAGGAGGCGGAGACCTAGATGACTGCGCTCGGTGCGCGGTCGTAGGGAGAAAATCGTCGCGGCGGGATCAGCCGACGAACAGCGGCTTGAGGTGCCGGTCGTAGAGGTTCTCGGTGACATTCTTCGCCACGATGGCCTCGTTGCTCTTCAGCAGGTCCGTGTAGCGCGTGCCGGCCTTGGCCGCGAGTTTGAACGAGACGTGCAGGAGCTGGCGGATGTTGGCGTTGAAGCCCGGGTGGCCCGGGATGTGGCGGATGGCGTTCGCGAGTTGCGTGCCGGTCCAGCCGTTCACGGTCTCGGCGGGCGGCAGCTTCGCCTTGTCGATGTCGATCACGCTCGCATACGGCGCGCACAGTTCGTCCACGTGCGCGAGCGCGTAGGCATACATTTCCTTTGCGAGTGCAAGCCCGTCGCCGCCGGCCTCGGCGAGGCCGATGACTTCCTCGAGCCACGTCGTTCCCGCGGTCTTGATGTGCAGGCCGGCGCCGAACTTCGGCAGCGTGCGGCGGATGATCGGGTAGAGCGAAAACTTGTCGCTGCCGCTGTGGACGCTGAGCTTGAGATTCGCGGGCAGGCCGTAGCGTGCGACGGCGTAGGCGATCACGGCCAGGTCATCGTGGAATTCCTTTTCGAACTGCGCGAGGTCGCCGACGTAGTCCACGCCCTTGTTGAAGCGGCCGGTGAATTTTGGCGCGATGGTCTGCGCCGGGATTTTCTCATCGGCAATCGCGGCGAGGATCACGAGCAGCTCCGGCGGGGTCTGAGGCGCGTCGGTCTCGTCCATTGAGACTTCGGCGATGAAATTGTCCGCGCCCTTGGCCGCCGCGATGTGGCGGTAGATTTTTCCGGCATCCTGCACGGCGAGGAGATACTTGGAGACGATGCGCTCGATTTCAGCCGTTGTGGTCTCGAATGGCGTCGCGATGCCGGGAATCGAAATCGTGCCGACCAGCTCCGGGTGGCGCGCGAGGAACGCCGCGACGTCCGCGGGAGCCGCGGGTTTGCCGATGGAGTCCGCGACGTCGAGCGTGAAGAAATCCGAGTGCGGGACAAAGCGATCCACGGTCTCGATGCGGATGTGGTCGGCGTCCACGTGCCAGCCCTTCTTCCAGCCGAGCGCGGCGACGGCGGCCTTCGCGGCGTCGAACACGCTCTTCGGCTCCGAACCGACGAAGGTGTGTTCGCGGTTGGACTTGTTCCAGACCGGCACGATGTCCGCACCCTGCGCGGCAGCGAGTTCGCAGGCGCGGAGCTGCGCCTTTGCCTGATGTGCGAAACGGTCACCGACGCCGATGGAGAATTTTTCGAGGGTCAACATGAGGACGCCGAGGCTAGCGAGCGGGGTCGATCGCGCGCAAGCAAAGCGATGCATGGCTGGGGCGGAAATTACGGCCCGGCCTCCCTTTCGCCTCGCTGTCTCGCAGCGCGCCTATTTTCCGGCCGTAGCTTCCGGGGGAGCGGCTTCCGACGTCGCGGTCGCTGCGGGGGCAGGGGGTGCCGCGAATTTCTCGAAAGCATGCTCAAGAAGTGTCTTCGAGTCGTTCCAGATGCCCGGCTTGTCGGAATGCAGCACCACGGAAATCGCCTCGCGCCCGGCGCGAAGCGCGGAGCTGACCAGCACCTGCTGCGCGGCGCGCGTGTATCCGGTCTTCACGCCGATGCAGCCCGGAACCATTGTGAGGAGCCTGTTGTGATTTTTAAAGATCAGCCATTCGCCCCCGCGCTCGATTGCGATTTCCGGCGTCGCGACGATTTCGCGGAAAAGCGGATGCTGCATCGCTCGGCGCGCGATGAGTCCCAGGTCGCGAGCCGTCGTGAAGTGGTGCGGATCGGGGAGCCCGTGCGGATTCGTAAAATGGGTGTTCATCGCGCCGAGCGCTTCCGCGCGCCGATTCATCTTCTCCGCGAACGCAGCGACGCTCCCCGCATTGTCGCGCGCGAGGGCGATCGCGACGTCGTTCGCGCTTTTCAGCAGCAGGACGAACAGCAGGTGCCTGCGCGGGTATTGCTCGCCGGGTTTGAAATAGAGCGCGCTCGGTTCGACCTTCGTGTCCTCGATCTGGATGGTGACGCGCCGGTCAAGGTCGCCCTCCTCGATGACGAGGAGCGCGGTGAGGATCTTCGTCGCGCTCGCCGGGTATTGGATCGCGTCCGCATTTTTCTCGTAAAGGACGTCGCCGCTTTTCGTGTCGAGTAGGATTGCCGATTTCGCGGCGAGTGGCAGTTCGCCTGGTGCGAGGGGCGGGGGCGTCGGAGTCGGGGCGGGCTTCTTCGCGGGGGTGGGCGTCTTGACCGTCTTGGCAGGCTTGGCAGGCTTGGCAGGCTTCGAAGATTTGGCGGCCGGACGCTTGGAAGGTGTGGACTTCTTGGTCGCACCGTCGGCCGCTCCTCCGAGCAGAAGCACGGAGCACAGGAGCACGAGCGCGTTATTGAGTAAGGACTTGGCCATCGATCATCATCCAAGCGACAGGCTCGCGGTTGGCAATCACTGCGGCGTGGACGTTGCGCAGGCTGGCATTGGATGGAATGGCAATCAAGTCCCCGAGTGCGCCCGGCTCGATTTTGCCCGCATTAAGGTTCAGCGCGCGCGCGCCGTTCAGCGTGGCCATGGCGACGAGATCGGCCGGATGCAGCCACGGTTCGCGGTCGGCGAGGATGCGCATTTCGTCGAACATGGAGAGCGAGTACGTGCTCGCGAGGCTGTCCGTGCCGAGGCAGATGTTCATGCGCAGTTCGAGCAGCTTCGCCAGCGCGAACGGTGCGTGGCGGAAGTAGCGGTGGCTTCCCGGGCAGTGGACGATGCTCGGGCGGTCCGCGCGCGGAATGCTCGCAAGCAGCGTGAAGTCCGAGTCGTCGAGTTCGTTCATGTGCGCGAGGATCCATCGCGCTCCGAAGCCCGTGAAATTGAACACATGACGGAGCGGCGTGCGGTCCTGGTGGCAGTCCTCCATCCAGCGGCCGAGGCCCAGCATGAAGTCGTAAAGTTCGCCGCGCGCATGGCGGAACATCTCCCATTCCTCGCGCGATTCGGCGACGTGGGTCATCACCGGCATGTCGAGGCTCGCCGCGGCTTCGCTGACCGTTTCGTAGAGCGGACCGGAGGCCGTGTAGGGCGCGTGAGGGCTGAGGCCAAAGCCGCCCCGCAGTTTGTCCCGCGACTCGAAAAATGCGAGCATCCCGCTCGAAACCTCGTCGCTCGGCACCTGATGGCGGACATCGATCATCTCGAGAAACCACCACGTCCGCACCGGGCTCGTGGGCGGATTCGTGAGCAACTCCGGAAAGGATTCGATGTTCGCGACGCTGGTCGTGCCCCAGCGGCGGAGTTCGGCAAAGCCGCGCTCGACCGCGAGCCGGTAGTCACTGGGGCCCAGGCAGCGCTTCAGCGAATTGATGCGGCCGATCCAACTCGTGAAACTGCGCTGCGGCTGGATCGCGCGGCGCATCATCGTGTAGTCGAGGTGGCAGTGCGCATTCACCAGCCCCGGCAACAGCACCTGCTCGCCGAGATCGGTCACTTCGCCGGGGTGCGCCGCGCGGATATCGGCAAAACGTCCGACGGCGGTAATGGTATTGCCGGAGATGACGACCGCGCCGTCATCGATCGGCGCATGCGAAACCGGAACAACCGTGCGCGCGCGGAGGATCATGACGTTGGCGGAGCCTCGTCCTTCACCATCTTCCGCGCGGCCGCCACGAGGATGTTGCACGCTTCCTGGCAGAGGAGGGGAAGGGCGTTTGTCGGCGTCGCGTCCGCGCGGAATTTCTCCGGCGGCAGGAGCGGGATGGAGATCCCTGCGCTGACGCGCCAGAGGATCGTCTTCAGGCAGCCGCCGTTGCTCCGGCATTGCTTTGCGACCAGCCGCTGTGCCTGCTCGTCGGTGAGCTTTTGGGTGATGCGATACATTCCCGTCTGGCGCCCGAGCGTTTCCCGCAGTTCGACCGGCGTCACTTCCCCGCGCCGGTGCGCGAGCCAGACCCCGAGCATCGCGGGGTAGAAATAATCGAGCGCGAGCCGCACCGAATGCGCGTCCGGCAGCGCGAGCCGCCAGCCGTGGCGCAAGTTCGGCGCGGTCTTCAGCGCGCGATAGGCGCCGGAGTCATCGCGGTTCGCGAGGGCGCGCGCGTCCTCCGGCGCGGAAAAATCATCGAGGTCGTTCCGCCCGCCATCTTCCCAATGCCGCAGCTCCCACCCTTCACCCGTGGGCGAAATGGAGAGCTGCCCGGCGCGCGTTCCGCCGGCCTTCAGCCAGCGTTCGAGTTCCTGTGTCGTGTCGCGAATCACGCGCGATGGCTTGCGTCGAAAGCGGCCACCTGGTCAAGAATCACCTCCGCAAAACCCGCTTCGGTGCCGATGGAACTCGCGTAGTAAAGCGTCCGGCCGCGCAGGCGGTACGGATTGTTCGCAAAGACCGCCGCGCGGTCCGCGCTCGCGGCGCCGGGTGATTCCGTGGCGATGCCCAGCAGCACCGGGATGTCCTCGTAGCTGTGCAGCCCGTCCGCGATGAAGAACGGCACCACGACGACGTTCGGGCTCGTGGATAGCTTGTCCCATTCCGCGATGAGCGGCGCCTCCTCCATGTAGGCGCTCAGCACTTCGCGATACCGGCCCAGCGCTGCGATGCGATCCACTTCGCGCTTCGCGGCGACTGCGGAATTCTCGTTCAGATCGGTGCCGTGGCCCACGATGAAAAGGCTCGTCGTTTCCGGTGGCACGCCCGGGGCGATTGCGGCTGCGCGCTTGAGCAGCAGCTCGGTCATGCGCGCGTGATTTCCCACGGGCTCGCAGTATTTCACCGTGTGCCGGCCGATGCGCGTGAGCGGTTCACCGAGGCCGAGTTCACGCGGGATCACCGTCTTGGTAAAGTAGCCCTCGCTGATGAAATTCGGGACCACGTAAACATCCTCGCAGTCCACGCAATGGAGGATCTGTCGGAAGCTCGGCTCCTCTTTCCAAAACGCGCAGTGCACCTCGCCAAACACGCCGCGCCGGCGGATTTCCTCCGCGAGTTCCCACGTCGGCGCGCTAGAATCGGGATTCAGCGTGGAGCCGTGGCCGGCGATGATGAGTGCGCTGTCTGGCTTCGTGAGCATTTGGTGTGGCGTAGTTCCTACGTTTTGCGAAGTCGAACGGTTTCCCGGCGCCGGTGATTTTCTACAGCGAATCGCGCAGCGCGTGGAGGCGCTCGCGGCTGACTTCGTCGCGCGCATCGCGGTTTGCAGCCTCGGCGTAGGCCTTGGCGGCGACGCCGGGCTGGCGGAGCTGCTCGGCGATCTGCCCGAGGAAACGCCACGACTCCGCGCGGAACGGATGCCCGGTGAGCTGGCGCAGCACGTCGTCGTAGGCCTTGTCGGGCTTGCCGAGGGCGAGGAGCGCGAGCGGATATTGCCGCGCCATGGCCCAGTTGCGGCCGGAGTTGCTGGCTGCGTGGGCGAGCAGATCGAGTCGGGGTTTTCCCGTCTGCGCGTGCTCGATGGCCGCGCGCAAGAGCATCGTCTCTGAGCCCAGCAGCGGCGAATTTTCCGCAAGAGACAGCTCCACGAGCGCGGTGGCGTAGTCTTTTTGCCGGAATGCCACGGTCGCGATGTTGAAGTGCGCGAGAGCGAGCTGCGGTTCCTTGCCGAGCGCCTCGCGAAACAGCGCGAGCGCCTCGGTGGGTTTGCCCTCCTGGGCCTTGAGCTGCCCGAGATTGCTCACCATCCGCGCGCCGCGGCCCGCGCGTGCGATCGTCTCTTCGACGAAGGTGCGCTGGTCGCGCCAGTAAGCCTGCTGCCGCCACGTCTGCACCGCCAGAAACGCGACCCACAGCGCCGCCGCCGCCCCGATCGCAGTGAAAAGGCGCGGGCGCTCCGGTGCGAGGGCGCGCACGCTCAGGAGGATTGCCGCGAGCAAAAACGCGCTTGGCACGTAGAGCCAGTGCTCGGCGACGGTGGCATTCAGGCGGAAGACATTGCTTACTGGCAGCCAGGTCACTGCCGCGCACGTGAGCGCGAGGGCGGCATCCGGTGCGAATCTGCGCGCGCGCCGCCACCACCAGACGAGGAACGCGGCGATGCCGAGCCCGGCGAGCGTCTGCGCCTCGCGGATGCGTCCATTCCGGAGATTCTCTGCCGGGTTGCCGACCGCGTTCGTGGAGACATCGCGCTCCATGTGCAGCGAGTGCGGTGCGATGAAAAGGGTCGCATACTCCGCCAATGCACGCGCGACGAGGATCGGACGCGCCTGCCACGGTGCCGCCTCGCCCGGTACGGGTGGCGGGGTGCGTCCGGCGGTGATGCGCAGCGCACCGTAAGCCCCGCACGCAATCACCGCGGCTACGATCCATGCCAGCCAACCGCGCGGGTCGCGTCGCGCGCGCGCGAGCACCCACACCAGCCAGAGGATGAGGAGTGCCACACCGCTTTCCTTCGAGAGCAGCGCGGCGAGCGCGCAAACGGCGGCAATAATGATCCCGCGGGCCGCAGCACGATCGCCCGGCACCAGCGCGCCGCGGGCGTGCGCCTTTGCGATGAGCGCGAGGCCGGAGAAAGTGAAAATCGCCGCAAGGGAATCGGCGCGACCGCTCACGTAGGTCACTGCGCTCGTGTGCAGCGGATGCAGCGTCCACACGAGCGCGCCTGCGAGCGCCCACCATCCGCCGCCTGCGCCGAACCACACGCGGAGCAGCCACCACAGCGCGATCGCCGCCAGCGCATGCATGAGCACGCTCGTGAAATGCCAGCCCGGCTGCGGCGCCCTCTGGATCGCGCCGACGTCCGCGGCGTCGCCCGTGTCGGGTGCGCCGGTCTTTGCGGCCGTCGGCGCATCGGAAGGGCGTGCGATTCCCCACAGCGCGTAGTCCGCCGTGAATGTGAGCCGTTGCAGCGGTCGGTAGAAATTGCTCGCCGTCGCATCGAGGAACAGGAACTCGCGGAATGCATCCGGAGTGAGCCGCCACGAGCGGATGAGCGGGTCTCGCAGCACGAGCGCGGTGTCGTCCCACACGAAGCTGTTGCGCATTGCCGGCCAGTACGCGACGAACGTCCCGAGCATGAGCACGAAAACTGAAAGCAGGCGCGGAGGTCGAGACACTCGCCGGACAGTGGACAGCGCCGCCCGCGCCCGCAACGAGGAAACATCCGGCATCGTTGGCAAGGTGTTCCGCTTCGCGCTGCTGCTCCTTTTTCCCATCGCAGTGGGCGCGGCGGAACTCGACGGCGTCCGCCAGCTCGTCGTCGCGACGGCTCCGTCATGGGACGCATTCGAAGGCAGCGCACAGCGATTCGAGCGCATGGGCGGCGGGTGGAAGGCCGTCGGCAAACCGTGGCCCGTGCTCTACGGAAAGCGCGGGCTGGCGTGGGGCTCCGGAGTGTTTGGCCAGGACGAAACGGGGCTGCGCAAGGTGGAACGGGATGGCCGCGCGCCTGCCGGGGTTTTCCGCATTGGCACCGTTTACACGTATGATCGCGCGCTGCCGGCGGGGAGCGATTACCCGTTCCACACCGTCACCTCCGCCGATGCGTGGATCGATGACCCGACCCATCCGAAGTACAACCGGCACGTCCTCGTGGACCCGGCGAATCCGCCGCCGTGGTTTGCGAAGCAGCGGATGCGGCTTGGCGACTTCGCATACCGGTGGCTCGTCGAGCTGCGGCACAACGCCGACCCGCCGGTGGCCGGGCAGGGGAGCGCGATTTTCCTCCACCTGCGCCGCGCGCCGCACAGGCCGAGCGTCGGCTGCACCGTGATGGGCGAGCCGGATCTCGTCGCGCTCATCCGCTGGCTGCGCGCGGATGCGAAGCCGCATTTTGCCCTGCTGCCGCGGAACGAATACGCCGCAAAATGGAAGGCGTGGGGACTGCCTTCGCCGGAGGTGGCCGGCGCGCTGCTGAAATAGCGCCGCACGCGTGCGGTTTGCGCGCTCGACGCGGAGCACTGCGCGGTTATCACGTCTGGCATGTTGCGCCCCCTCCTCATCCTTGCCGCCATGCTGTCCCCGCTAGCCGCTGCTGAGCCGATGAATCTCAGCATTCGTTCGCAGGCCCGGCAGGCTGATGGTTCATTCTCGCGTGTCGAAAAGGTCGTCCAATGGGAACCGAAGAAGACAGCGCTCATCGTCTGCGACATGTGGGACGACCATTGGTGCAAGTCCGCCGCGCGCCGCGTGACGGAGATGGCTGGGCCGATGAACGAAATGCTGAAGATCGCGCGGGAAAAGGGCGTCTTCATCATCCACGCGCCGAGCAGCGTCACCGATTTCTACAAGGACACGCCGCAGCGCAAACTCGCGCAGTCCGCTCCATTTTCAAAAACGCCCGTCCCGCTGGCGACCGCAGACCGCTGGGGCACCGCGTGGTGCTGGACCGATGGAAAGCACGAAGGCCCGCTGCCCATCGACGACTCCGACATGGGCTGCTCCTGCACCGGCAAAAAGTGCGAAATCATCCCGCCGTGGAAGCGCCAGATTGCGACGCTCGAACTTTTTCCCGGCGACGCGCTCACCGACAACGGGCAGGAGACGTGGAATCTGCTTCAGGAGCGCGGCATCGAAAACGTGATCCTCTGCGGCGTGCATCTGAACATGTGCGTCCTCGGCCGCCCGTTCGCCATCCGGCAGCAGGTCTATCTCGGGAAAAATGTCGTCCTCATGCGCGACATGACCGACACGATGTACAACCCCGAGCGCCCGCCCGGCGTCGATCACTTCACCGGCACGGATCTCGTCGTGGGCCACGTCGAGAAATACTGGTGCCCGAGTTTCCTCAGTTCGGACATCACCGGCCGGTCGCCCTTCCGCTTCGCCGAGGACACGCGGGCGAAATGAAGCGCGTCTGCGTCTATTGCGGCTCCTCGGAGGGGGCGAACCCGAGCCATCGCGAGGCTGCCGCGCAACTCGGGACGATGCTTGCCTCTCAGGGTATCGGGCTCGTCTATGGCGGCGGCCATGTCGGTCTCATGGGTGTGATCGCCGACGCAGCCATGCGCGCGGGCGGTGAGGTCATCGGCGTCATCCCGACCGCGCTGATGGAAAAGGAACTCGGCCACGGCGGCGTGACGAAGCTCCACGTCGTCACCTCCATGCACGATCGCAAACAGCTCATGGCCGATCTCAGTGACGGGTTCATCTCGCTGCCCGGCGGCATCGGGACGCTGGAGGAACTTTTCGAGACGTTCACCTGGCTCCAGCTTGGCTTTCACGACAAGCCCGTCGGGCCTGCTGAATGTGGACGGCTTCTACGACCATCTCCTCGCCTTTCTCCGCCACGCCGCCGCCGAAGGCTTCCTGCGACCGGAGCATCTGGAATCGCTGCTGGTGGAAACTGGCAGCGAAATGCTCCTCGAACGGATGGCCGGCTTCCGCGCACCGGTGCCCGGGAGGTCGGAGTTGCACCCGCCTCCGCCGGACGCCCGCTAGCGCAGGGCGGACGGACCGCCGCTGCGGATGGGGCAGACTACTGGGGTGCCCTCCGGCCCGCTTCGAGCGCTGCGAGGCGCAGGGATTCGAGACGGCGGGCTTGGACGAACGTGTTGTTCGCGCCGTACTTCGACCAGGGGCCTTCCGGCACTTCATCGAAGTCCACAAACTTCCAGTCCGTCACGTCGGTGTCGGCCATGCCCAGAAAGTCGCGGACCGCGGGCGAAACATCGAGGCCCGCGCCCTTGTTGAGGTTCTTCTTGGGACGCTCGTCGCCGAAGACATAGCCCGCGTGGTCGGTCCGGAATGGGCCGCAATCCTCCCACTGCGCGTAAACGGTGCGGTCCTTGTAGCGGATGGCCAGCCAGCGGCCCTTGCACGCGGATTCCGAGGGGCCGCGGACTTCGTCGTTGAACCAAGGGATGACCTTTTGCGCCTCGGGTTTGCGGCCTCCCTTCTGCATATCGTTGTAGGGCAGTGCGACGTAGAAGGGATTCTGGCCGGGCACGAACGCGGCGGGCCGGAAGTCCTTGCGCTCGTCGCGGTCGGGGGTGTCGGTGCCGCCGTAATTGTCGGCCCACTTGGTGTCCCACGAACTTGCGTGATTGGGCACCGGATTGTTCTTCGTGGGCTTCTCGCCGATCCAGAAGGTCGTCGTCACGATGTCGCGCTTCCATGGATAACGATCCGCGACCACGGCGGGGCGGACTGGTGCCGGCGTAGGCGTGGGCGCGACGGCGACCGTGGGCGGAGGAGGCGCGATGGCGTGCGGGAGGGTCACGGCGGATTCGATCGGTTTAGGGGGCGGAATCTTACCATCGAGGCCACCCGTGCCGGTTGCACCGCCGGCCGCGGGCGAATGAGAAGCACGCCGGGAATCCGACGATGCGCGCTGTTTCTTGTGCTTGCCCGCCTCCGACTTTCCGATCGGGATCGGGAAAAATGACGCGACCGACGCGGCGGCGATTACTGTGGAGCGAAGGATTTTTTTCATATGTCGGTAATAAGGGGCTGCCCGACCGTGTCACCACGCAGCCAATTTAGTCCCGCGGGGTGGGGATGCACCACCTTTTTTTGGGCCGGATTCCGCCACACCCGGCCGGGGCCGGGAGACCTCCATTTTTTGCGTCCGTCGCGCCTGTTTGCGGCGGTTATTTTCCGCGATGTTGCGAAACAACTTGGCAGATGGGCGATGAGCGTGTCTGGTGCACGCCCTATGGGACACTGCAAAGGCAAAGACAACGTCAAGAAACGCGCGGTTCGCCGCAAGAAGACCGAGCGCCTCGCGCTCGCGAAAAGCAACGCCGCAGCCGCGAAGTAGCGCGCGTGGGGCCTGCCGTCCGGCGTGACGGGCAGGCCAAAAAAAGCGAACCGCAGCGTTCGCACCCGACTCGGATGCCGCTGGGGCGTTGATCGGGTTTGCATGGAGAGTCGAACAATTCGGCTTGATATCGACTTACGCCCTGCCGGGCAGGGTGCTGGCGCGGGATTGTGTCGCATCCGATTTGCGAGTCGTTCACCGTCGCGGCCGTTCCCCCATGATTCAGAACATCCTCATCGTCGGTTCCGGAAGCGCGGGGCTCATCGCGGCGATCACGCTGAAGCTGAAGCTCGCCGCGGTGACAGTCCGCGTGGTGCGCAGCCCGGAGATCGGGGTCATCGGCGTCGGCGAAGGCACCACACCGAGCTTTCCAGGTCACCTTTTCGGATTCCTCGGAATCCGGCAGTCCTATTTCTATGCGAAGGCGCAGCCGACTTGGAAACTGGGAATCCGCTTCCTCTGGGGGCCGCGGGAGTCCTTCGACTACTCGTTCGAGCCGCAGTTCGACAACATCACCGGCGATGTGCCGCCGAGGCAGGGCTATCTTCTGCGACGACGAATTCCGCAGCTGCAACCGGCACAGCGCCCTCATGGCGCACGACAAGGCATTCGTGCGCAGCCCGCGCGGCGACCCCGAGTTTCAGCCATGGTCCGCCTTTCACATCGAGAACCGGAAGCTGGTGGAAACCCTCGAAGCCGTCGCGCGCGACGCGGGCGTCGAAATCATCGATGGCACCGTCCGCGGCACCGAGCGCGGTCCCGCGGGAATCGCGGCGGTAATGCTCGAAGACGGGCGCCGGCTGGCGGCAGACTTTTTCGTCGATGCGAGCGGGTTTCGCAGCGAACTGCTCGGGCGCACGCTGGAGGAACCGTTTGCGAGCTTCGGAGCGCTCCCTTTTCTGCGACCGCGCCGTCGTGGGCGGCTGGGAACGCACCGCCGAGCCCATCCTGCCCTACACCACCGCCGAGACGATGGACTCCGGCTGGGCATGGCGGATCGACCACGAGCACCACATCAATCGCGGCTACGTCTATTCCTCCGCGGCGATCTCCGACGAGGCTGCCGCCGCCGAGTTTCTCCGGAAGAATCCGAAGGCTCCCGCTTCGCCGCGCGTGGTGAAATTCCGCTCGGGGCGTCTGCGCCGTGCGTGGGTGGATAACGTGGTGGCCATCGGCAACGCGGGCGGCTTCGTCGAACCGCTCGAAGCCACGGCGCTCATGGTCGTGTGCTCGACGAGCAAGATGCTCGTGGGGTTGCTGACCGAAGCCTCGCTCGAACCCACCCCCACCATCCGGAAGCTCTACAACGACATCGTGGCCGGCACGTGGGACGACATCCGCGATTTTCTCGCGCTGCATTACCGGTTGAACACGCGGCTCGACACTCCGTTCTGGCGGCACTGCCGGGAGGACACCGATGTCTCCGGACTCGCACCGCTGCTGGAGTTTTACGAGGAGAACGGCCCGACGCACTCTCGGACGCCAGTTGCTGTCCCGCGAGCGAAAACGATTTCGGGATCGAGGGCCACCTCGCGATGCTCGTGGGGAACCGCGCGCCATACCGCAGGCAGCTTGCAATCAGCGACGCGGAGCGCGCCGCATGGAATGTGCGTCGCGCGAAATTCGCAGCGCAGGCAAAGGCCGGCATGGATGTGAAGGAGGCGCTCGCCGTCATCCGTGGCCCGCACTGGCGGTGGAACGAGGCGAACAAATAGCCTACGCGCTTCCCGCCGGACGGGGTTATCCACTCTGAAACTCTCCCCATGCATCCGCGTCTCCATTTGCTACGCACCGCTGTCGTGCTGGTCGGCATCGGCGTCCTTTCTGCGCAGGCCGAGGACAAATCGAAGCCTGCGCCCACGAAGCCGCCCTCCGAGGCGGAACTGCGTGCGGTCATCGCCAAGGGCCTCGGCTTTCTCGCGAAGGAAGGCGACGAGTGGATGGGCGCGAAGGATTGCAACGGCTGTCATCACATGCCCGAGCTGCTCTGGAGCCATCGCGAGGCAAAGCTGCGCGGCTTTGCGATCGACGAGAAGCTGTTCGAGGAATTCGTGACGTGGTCCGACTCGCATGCGACGAACATTTCGCCGGGGCTGGAAATGACGGCGCTGATGAAGCTCGCGATGCCCGGCAAGCCCGCGCCAGAGCTCACCAAGCTCATCGTGAAAGGCCAGCAGCCCGACGGATCATGGAAGCCTGCCGGGCAGTTTTCCGGCATGCAGAAACGCGGTGCGCCCGACGCGGCGGCCACTTCCACTCGGCTCTTCCTCATCGCGCTCGCATCGGATGAAGCGGATCGCCACGCCGCCGAAGAGGCGCGCACGAAGGCCGCGGCATTGCTCGCAAAAAAGGACGCGCCCGACTTCCACGGAGTCGCTCGTCTTCCGCGCGCTGTACGCGCGCAGCATTGGCAAAATGGAGGACGCGGATGCGCAGCGTGCGGAAATTCTGAAGCAGCAGCGAGGCGACGGCGGGTGGAGTTACGTCATCGGCGAAAACATGAGCGATCGCGCTCGCCACCGGGGAGGTGCTCTACGCCTTGCAGCCGTCCGCATCCGACCCGCGCACCGCCGAGGCCATCGCCCGCGCGCAGCAGTGGCTGCTCAAGACCCAGCGCGAGGACGGAAGCTGGCCCATCGACATCACGCACATCAGCAAGGTGGACCGCAGCGCACCCGCCAAGGCGAAGTCATTCAAGGAAGCGACCGCCATCTACACCTACTGGGGTGCCGGCTGGGCGACGATCGGTCTGCTGCAGGCTGTTCCGGTGAAGGACGCGGCCGCGAAGTAGCCCGTCGTTTCCAGCGCGATTCAGTGCGAGGAAAATTCGTTCACGAGGGAATCCGCGCCGGTCCTTGCACGAGGCCTCGTGCGAATTTCCCAATCGCATTTTTTTGCGGCATGGCTCCGTCGTCAGCGACGGAACGGCTAGAACGGCACGTCGTCGGCCTGCACGTCGAGATCGGGATCGGCGGGCGGGCGGGGAGGGCTTGCGGGCGCGCGGCGCTGCTGCGGCGCGCTGCCGCGGGATTCGCCGGAAGGGGCGCCTCCGCCCTCGCCACCGCCGCCTTCGCGGCTGCCGAGGAACTCGAACGTGTCCACGACGACGCGCAGCTTGCTCATCTTTTTCCCCGTGGTCTTGTCGTCCCATTGGTCGAGCTTCAGCCGGCCCTCGATGAAAATCGGGCGCCCTTTTTTGAAGTACTCGCCGATGATTTCCGCCGTGCGGCCCCACGCTTCGAGATCGATGAACGTGACCTCCTCGCGCTTCTCGCCGCCTTCGGTCGGGGTG
Source organism: uncultured Verrucomicrobiae bacterium (assembly GCA_963769025.1). GTDB lineage: Bacteria > Verrucomicrobiota > Verrucomicrobiia > Chthoniobacterales > Chthoniobacteraceae > SXWH01. Next base: position 834,197 of record CAVYKI010000009.1, on the reverse strand, counting down.
TACGTCCGGTTCACCGCGATGCCAAAATTGGCGATGGCGGTGCCCTTGGGCGTGTACTTGATCTCGGGATCCCTCGTGAGGTTTCCCATGAGCATGACCTTGTTCAGATTCGGCATGTCGGCGGGGAGTTGGGGTTGCGCGGCGCGGGGGGCTAGGCGGCCTTCTTCTTGTCGGCGAGGCGGGCGTACTGCTGGCGGTACACTTCGTCGTCGAGCTTGAAGCGGGCCCGGATGCGGTCGAGCGCGGCGGGTTCGGCGCTGAAGACGAAATTGACGAAGTAGCCGCTGTCCAGGTCGCCCTTGACGTAGCTGAAGTGGCGCTGGTCCATCTTCTGCGTGGATTCGACCTTCGCGCCCTCGGCGACGAATTCCTTTTCGATGCGCTCGATGATTTTCTGCGCGCTGTCTTCCTTGCCTTTGACGTTGAGAACGAGGAGTCCCTCGTAACGGTGGTTCATAGTGGTGATGTGGGTGTGTTGGTGTTGAATCGGTTCATTGCGGATGGCAGGTCGTTGTCCTGCGCAAACCGGACGGCCTCGGCGGCGCGGTCGAGAGATTGCTCGACGAGCGGGCGCTCGTCCACGGCAAATCTTCCGAGCACATGGCCGACTGCGGCGCCCGCTGAGCCGCCGGCTCCGCCGGAGCCGATGCCGATGCGCAGCCGGGGGACTTCCTGCGTGCCGAGATGATCGAGGATGCTCTGGAGGCCGTTATGGCCGCCGGCAGTTCCCCGCTCGCGGATGCGCAGGCGTCCCAGCGGGAGCGCCATGTCGTCGAGCACGACGAGAACGCGGGCGGGCTCGATTTTGTAAAATCGGGCAAGTTCGCTCACGCTTTCGCCGCTGAGGTTCATGTAGGTCTGCGGTTTCAGGAGCCAGACGTCGCCACCACCGCAGGGATTCTGCATCGGTGCGGTGGCGACATCAGCCTGCCATTTTTTTTCAGCCCGGAAGCTGGCTCCCCACGAGGCGGCGAGACGGTCGAGGACCATGAAGCCGACGTTGTGGCGTGTGCCCGCGTACTCGCGGCCTGGATTCCCCAGGCCGACGAGCAGCCGGAACGTGGGTCCGGTGGGAGCCATTCATCCGGGAGCTGAAAACTATTTCTTGTCGGTCTTGGCGCCTGCCGCGGGCGCGGCTTCGCCGGCCTCGGGCTTCTTTTCCTTGATGACTTCCGGCTCGGAGGCGGCAGCGCCCTCGGCGGATGGAGCGACGACTTCCTCGACGGCCGGCGCGGCGATGTGCAGCACGCTGGTTTCCGGATTGCCGAGCGCGGTGACGCCTTCGGGAAGGGGAAGATCCTTGATGTGGATGGCATCGCCGATTTCGAGTGCAGAGACGTCGATGACGATTGATTCGGGAAGATCCTTGGGCAAGCACTCGACCTCGATGGAGCGGAGGAGCTGCTCGAGAACGCCGCCGAGATTCTTCACGCCGCTCGCCTCGCCGAAGGTAACGACGGGGACGGTGGTGTGCATCTTTTCATCCGCGTGGAGCGCGTGGAAATCCACATGCATGATGTGGCGCTTGAGCGTGTGATGCTGCACGTCCTGGATGAGCGCGAGCGTCTTGTCGCCGCCGGTGATTTCGAGATCCACGAGAACGTGCTCGCCGGTCGTCTTGCCGAGCGCCGCCTTGAGTTCGCGGGCGTCGAGCTGGAGGTTCTGCGGCTTGTCGAGGTGACGTCCGTAGATCACTGCGGGGACGAGACCCGCCTTGCGTGCTTTCTTTGCCTCGACCGTTCCGGAGACGCTGCGAGGTTGTGCTTTGAGTTGGATTGCTTTGGCCATTGCTGTGTTCAGCTACTGCTGTGGTTTGGGTTGTGGTTACGTTCTGGGGATTTGGAACAGGGATGAAACGGATTCGTCGCCGTAGATGCGGTTGATGCCCTCGCCGAGGAGCGACGCGATGCAGAGCGACGTGATCTTGATGCCGTTGCCTTCGCGGACCGGGACGCTGTTGGTGCAGACGAGTTCGGTGATTTCGGGATTCCTTCAACCGCTGGATGCCGAGGTCGCTGAGCACCGCGTGGCTCACGCAGGCCATGATTTCCTTCGCGCCGTGCTCCTTCAGAAGCTTCGCGGCGGCGGTGAGCGTGCCGGCGGTCTCGGTGAGATCGTCCACGAGGATGACCGAGCGGCCTTCGACTTCGCCGATGAGGGTGGTCGCGGAGACTTCCGTCGGGCTCTTGCGGCGTTTCGCGACGATGGCGAGGCTCGTGTCGAGCGCCTGCGCGTAGGCGTTCGCCATCTTCAATCCGCCGACATCCGGAGAGACGACGACCGGGTCGTTCAGGTTTTTCGATTTGAGATACTGGAGGATGACCGGCGCGGCGAAAAGGTGATCCACCGGGATGTCGAAGAACCCTGCGACCTGCTGAGCGTGGAGGTCCACGGTGAGCACGCGGTTCACGCCGGACGCCACGAGGAGATTCGCGACGAGCTTCGCGGTGATGGGCACGCGCGGCTGATCCTTTCGATCCTGCCGGGCATATCCGAAAAACGGCAGCACTGCCGTGATGCGCGCCGCGCTCGCACGCCGGGCCGCGTCCACCATGATGAGCAGCTCCATCAGGTTCTGGTTCGTCGGCGGGCAGGTCGGCTGGACGATGAACACGTCGCGTCCGCGGATGTTCTCGTTGATCTTCACCATCGTCTCGCCGTCGGGGAAAGACGCGACCGTCGCGTTGCCGAGCTTGATCTTGCAATAGTCCGCGATGCGCTGCGCGAGCACATTGTGCGCGGAGCCACTGAAGATTTTCAGCTCTGTTGGCGGTCGGTAAAACATCCGGAGAAAGGGGCGGGACTCTAGGTGTCGATCTTGGAAAGGCAACCGGATTCTCCCTGCGGTCCGGATTCGTTCGCTGCGCGCCGGGCGATGGCGCCAAACCGGCTCCCGCGCTCATATGGAAACGCAGAGACGCGGAGAAGAAGCGGCATGGGAGGACGGAGCCGATGCCGAGTTGCGTCCACGCGCCATTCACTTCTCCTCTGCGTCTCCGCGTCTCCGCGTTGACAAAGCCGGCTTCTGTCTGCGCTCGATTTCAGTCGTGCGGGGCGCGCGAATTTCCCTCAGGCAGGGTTTCCCTCCGGGTCAATCTGTGCGAATCTGCCGCTCTCAATCTCCACAGCCTCATGGACCCCCTCTTTGAATCCCAACTCCTCCAGACACGCCGCCAGTTTTTCGGCACACGCCGGCCTCCGCTTTGGCGGGCTCGCGCTCGCGTGCCTGATGGGCGATCGCGCGCAAGCCGCCGTGGGCAGCCGCGTGCATCCGCCGTTGCCGGGCTTCCCGAACTTTGCGCCGAAGGCGAAATCCCTCATCTACCTCCACATGAACGGCGCGCCTTCGCAGCTCGACCTGTGGGACTACAAGCCGCGGGCTGAAGGAGCAATTCGACAAGGATCTGCCCGGACTCGATCCGCCAGGGCCAGCGCATCACCACGATGACCAGCGGCCAGGCGCGGCTTCCCGTCGCGCCGATCATGTTCAATTTTGCCCAACACGGACAAATGCGGACGCTGGGTGAGCGAACTGCTCCCGCACACGGCGAAAGTCGTGGACGACATCGCGCTCATCAAGACCGTCCACACGAACGCCATCAACCACGACCCGGCCTGCACCTTCGTGATGACCGGCAGCGAAGTGCCCGGCAAGGCGAGCCTCGGCTCGTGGCTCGCGTACGGCCTCGGCAGCGAGAACAACGACCTGCCCGCATTCGTCGTCCTCACGCCCGACCTGGTCGGCAAAGGCGAACGCGCAGGCGCTCTTCACGCGCATGTGGAACAGCGGCTTCCTGCCCGGCCGCTACACCGGCGTCGCGCTCCGCAGCACGGGCGATCCGGTCCTCTACATCCAGAATCCCGACGGCGTCGCCAGCGGCGACGCGCCGCACGATGCTCGACGCGCTCGCCAAGCTGAACCAGCGCGGCTTCGAGCGCATCGGCGACCCGGAAATCCAGACGCGCATCGCGCAATACGAGATGGCCTTCCGCATGCAGACCAGCGTCCCGGAACTCGTGGACATCCGCGAGCGAGCCGCAGAGCGTCCTCGACCTCTACGGGCCGGAGGTGAAAAAGTCCGGCACGTTTGCCGCGAGCGCGCTGCTCGCGCGCCGGCTCGTCGAGCGCGGCGTCCGCGTCGTGCAGATCCTCCACCGCGGCTGGGACCAGCACGGCAATCTGCCCGCCGAAATCCGCGCCCAGTGCAGCGACATCGACCAGCCCGTCGCCGCGCTCATCCAGGACCTCAAGCAGCGCGGCCTGCTCGATCGACACGCTCGTCGTCTGGGGCGGCGAATTCGGCCGCACCGTCTATTCGCAGGGCAAGCTCACCGCCGACAACTACGGCCGCGACCATCACCCGAAATGCTTCTCGCATGTTCATGGCCGGCGGCGGCATCAAAGGCGGCACCATCTACGGCGAGACCGACGACTTCAGCTACAACATCGTCGAAAATCCGGTCCACCTGAACGATCTCAACGCGACGATCCTCCACTGCATGGGCATCGACCACGACCGGTTCACCTACAAATTCCAGGGCCTCGACCAGCGTCTGACCGGCGTCGAATCTTCGAAGGTGGTGAAGGCGATTCTCGCGTGAGCATTGGCCGACCCGGGACGGAACTTGCGGCAGCCGCAGCGCGACCTTTTCGGGAAAGAAGCGCTGCGCTCGTCCACGGAGTGCTTCGCGGTTTCGGCGGGCAGCAGGGGGAAGAACATGTGCGCGAGTGTGTCCGCTATCGCGGAATGGATCTGCGGGGTGTCGGCCCGGCCTTCACCATTTCAGCCTTGAGGTAATTTTCGAACGCCACCCGCGCGGCGGGCGAGCGGAGATATTGCCTGTGCTTGCAGAGCGCCTTCAGCGCCGGGAGGATCTTTTCGCCGGCTTCGTCCTTCAGCAGATAGCCCCGCGCGCCGATGGATAGGACTTGCCGGATGAGGGCGTCGTTTTCGTCGTCGGTGAGGATGAGGACTTCGGTCTCGGGGCGTGCCGCCTTGATCTGCGCGGCGGCTTCCACTCCGCCGAGTCCCGGCAATTCCGCATCGAGCACGACGATTTCGGGATGGAACTTTGCCGCCATTTTCACCGCCTCCGGGCCGGTGCTGCTTTCACCGCAGATATGCCAGCCGCCCTCGGAGGCGAGGGGATCGTGCAGGCTCCGCCGGATGAGGTCACGGTCAGCGGCGAGCAGAATGTTGGTGCGTTTCATACGGCGGCAGCCCCGGGGGGCGCGGGATCGCTGAGCGCCGTGTGAAGCGCGCGCAGCATGGTGGCTGAGGCGTAGGGTTTGGTCAGGATGGCGTTCACATTCAGGCCCGGGAGTTCCGGCATGTCGGCGTCGCCGGTCGAGACGATGACTCGAAGTGCGGGGCTCATCTTGCGGAGTGCAGCGGTGAGCGCGATGCCATCCATGAACGGCATGTCGATGTCGGTGATCACGGCAGCGATTTCGTTCTTGTGCCTGGCAAAGGCGCTGAGCGCATCGACTCCGTCTGCTGCGACGAGCACGCGGTAACCCTGCGTCTGCAGGACGTCCTCGGCGATCGCGAGGATGCACGCCTCGTCATCCACCAGCAGGATCAGTTCGCCATTTCCCCGCGGTGCCTGGACTGTGTGCGCAGGCTCCGGGAGTGCCTTTGGAGCGGCCGGAAGGTAGGCCTTGAACGTGGAGCCGGCGCCCCGTTTGCTCGTGACCGTGAGGAAGCCGCCGTGGCCTTTCACGATGCCGCGCACCGCCGCGAGGCCGAGGCCCGAGCCCTTGCCGGTTTCCTTCGTGGTGAAAAACGGGTCGAAAATCTTCCCCATGATTTCCGCGGGGATGCCATCGCCGGTGTCCGAGACGGTGATCACGATGTACGGTCCCGGCTTCGTGTCCCGGTTCATCGCGGCGTAGCTTTCGTCGACCTCGATGTTGCCCGCATCGAGCGTCAGCGTTCCGCGTTCAGAGATGGCGTCGCGGGCGTTCACGCAGAGGTTGAGCAGCATCTGGTGGAGTTGCGTGGCATCTGCATTCACCGGCCAAAGATCGCCCGGCACATTGCTCCGGACGGTGATCGAGCGGGGGAATGTCTCGGTCATGATTTTCACGACCTCGCTGAGGAGATGGCTCACCTGGACGTGCATGTGCCCGCCTTCCATGCCGCTCGCGAGGGTGAGCACCTGCCTGACGATGCCCGCCCCGCGCTCGGCGCACTGCGAGACGACGGAAACCACGGACGCTGCGGACGTGCCGGCGAGCGCCTCCTCGAGCAGCGGTAGCGACATCAGGATCGGTGCGAGGATGTTGTTGAGATCATGCACCAGGCCGCTGGCCAGCGTGCCGATGCTTTCGAGGCGCTGTGCGCGGCGCAGGTGTTCCTCGAGTTGCTTCCGCCCGGTGATGTCCTCTTTCACCGCCACGAAATGGGTGATCGTCCCCGAGCCGTCGCGGATGCCCGAGATCGAGGCCAGTTCCCAGGTACAGCTCGCCGTTCTTGCGCTGGTTGTGAATTTCCCCGTGCCACTCGCCGCCGGCGCGGACCGTGCGCCACATTTCCTCGTAAACCGCAGGCGCGGTAGCCTCGGACTGGATGATGCGCGTGTTCTGCCCGCACACTTCCTCGGCGCTGTAGCCGCTCACCTCCACGAACTTCGGGTTGACGTATTCGATCATCCCGCCGGTGTCGGTGATGATGATCGAGACCGGGCTGTGCTCCACGGCGCTGGAGAGTTTCCGGAGCTGCTCCTCGGTCTGTCGCCGCGCCGCCTGCGTATCCGCGTCGCGCAACGCCCGCTCCACGATGAGGGCGATGCGGCCGAGGTCCGGCTTTCGCACGCAATCCGTCGCGCCTGCCTGGAGCAATTCCACCGCGCGCTGTTCGGTGATCGTGCCGGAAAAAAAGACGAAGGGAACATCCGGACACACTTCCCGCGTGATTTTGAGGCCATCGAGGCCGTCGAAGGACGACATCGTGAGCGCGGAAAGGACGAGATCAGGAACGGAATTCAGAAGGCTGGCACGAAGCGCTTCCGGCGTGTCCACGCGCTGCGACCGGAAGACCAGTCCTTGGCGTTTGAGCTGACGGGCGAGTGCCTTTGCGCGGATCACGGAGTCCTCGATCACGAGGATGTGCGGTTCATCACCCGCTTCCAATACGCGTCTGGAACCGGGGCGCGGGTTATGGGCAGCCATCGCGCTTCGTGGGGCGTCGATGGATTCCGAGAAGTTCCAGGACTCCATCTGGTTTGCGTCGCGAGCGTTCATACCTCGGCGCGGGGCTAGAGTTTGCTTTCGAAATCAACGATCCGGGCGAGCGCTTCGAGGAAGTCCCGAAATGCGCCGTTTGGGAGCATGATGGTGTCGCGCCGGCCACCGACGTCTTCGGTGATCTTGATGAATCGGCCGCGGGCATTCTCCTTCAGGTCGAGGAAGAATACCTTCCGGTCGATGGTGATTTTTTCGCTGGCGAGGGGTTCGTTGAGAGGCAGGTTTTCATTCATGGCTCCGCAAGGTCGCCACTCCCTGATGAAATGATAATCGAGCGATCCCCTAATCGCGGCAGGGAGAGCCGCCTAGGGTGTTTCTCCTAGCCCGGTTTGGTATCCGCTCCTTACGGCTCGATGAGCTTCTCGCGGATCGCGTAGCGCACGAGCTCCGTCACGGAACGGAGGTTCAGCTTGCGCATGATGTTCGCACGGTGGGCATCGACGGTCTTCACACTCACTCCGAGCTTCGCGGCGATCTCCTTGTTCGTCCGCGCCTCCGCGAGCAACTGCGTGATCTCCCGCTCCCTCGCACTGAGGCGCCCTCCCTCGGCCGTGCCGGCCCGTGCTCCGCGGGTGGGATCGAGGAAGGCTCCGAGGACCAGCTCCGAGACCTTCCCGGTGAAGAACGGCTCGTGTTTCGCGAGCGATTCCACGGCGGGGATGAGAAGCCGGGCGGTGTCCGTCTTTAGGATGAAGCCGCGCGCGCCAGCGGCCAGCACGTCCCGCACAAGCCCCTCGGATTCCAGCATCGTGAGGATGAGGACCTCCGCCTTTGGCCACGCCTTGCAAATCTGCCGCGCGGCCTCGACGCCATTCAGATCGGGCATGCTCACGTCCAGCACGATTACGTCCGGCTTCATCGCCAGCGCCATCTCCACGGCCTGACGTCCGTTCACGGCCTCGCCGCAGACTTTCCAGTTCTCCTGCTTTTCGAGCCGCGCACGGAGCCCTACGCGGATGAGTTCGTGATCGTCGGCAATGAGGATTTTCAAAGGCTTCATGGTCTTTCCCTTTTCAACGGAAGCATGGCGCGGACGATCGTTCCCCCGGCATCCGACTCCACCTCCAGCTCGCCGCCGAGATGCTGCACACGCTCCCGCATTCCGATGATTCCCACGCCGTAGGCGCCGGGTTGTGCCGCATCGTCCGGCGGCATCCCGCATCCGAAATCCTCGATCTCGATCATGGCCCGCCAATCCGTCCTCGCGAGGCGGATCGTGGCCGCGTCACTGTGCGAGTGGCGGACGGCATTCACGAGGCTCTCCTGCGCCACGCGGAAAAGGACGAGCTCCAGTTCCTCGGGCAGCCGGCCGAAATCCTTCGCGGCATCGACTCGGATGCGGATGTCCGCCCGCCGCCCGAGGCCCGCGGCGTACTCGGTCAGGGCGCCGGGCAGACCCATTTCCTCGAGGCGCGGCGGATGCAGGACGTATGAGAGCGTGCGGATGTCGTTCGCGGAATTTTCGACGAGTGCGATGATGTCATCGAGCATCTGCACGCGCTTCAAGTCGGGCGATGTGAGCGTGTCGCGCAGCGTGCCGAGATTCATCATCACCGCGACGAGATCCTGGGCGGTGGAATCGTGCAACTCCTTTGCGATGCGCCGCCGTTCCGCGTCCTCGGCCCGCAGCAGCCGCCGGGCGAGATCGTGCAGCGCGGCCTCGTCCCGCTTCCGATCGGTGATGTCCACGCAGGCGCCCGTCATGTAGAGCGGTTTGCCGGCAATGTCGGACGTCGTCTTTCCCCGGGCGTCCAGCCAATGGTCGGTGCCATTCGGCCAGCGGACGCGGTATTCCATCTCGAAATCCGCCCCGTCCTCAGCGCACCCCCGCAATTGCTCGATCACGCCTTGGCGATCATCGGCGTGCACCACGGCGGAAAAGCCTGCCAGCGAGCGGATCGTGTCCTTCCGCGACAGGCCCAGCAGACGGTCCAGCGCCTCGTCACAGTTCACGTCATTGGTGCGGAGATCCCACCGAAATGTCCCGGTGCCGGATGCCGCCATTGCCGCGCGCAGCCGCTCGTCGCGCTCCCGCAGCGCTGCTTCGGCCAGCTTGCGATTGGTGATGTCCTGGATCATCGCCAGCGCGTAAAAGGTCTTTCCGTCGGCGCCGAGGATCTTCGTGAGCGCCCGGGCAGCCCAGATCACCTCGCCGTTTTTCTTCACGTATCGCTTTTCCGCGGAGCTGCTCGAAATCCTGCCCTCCCGCAGCAACGCCACCGCCTCCCGATCCGCCGCACGATGCTCCGGATGGGTGACGTCCTCGAACGTGAGCCGCTTCAATTCGTCCTCCGAATAGCCCAGCATCTCGCACGCCGCCCGGTTTGCCCGGAGCAGACGGCCATCGCTCAGGCTCCCCATCGCGATGCCCAGCGGTCCTTCTTCGAAGATCTTGCGGTAGCGATCTTCGCTCTCACGCAGCGACTCCTCCGCCTGCTTGCGCTCGGTGACGTCCACATGGCACCCGAGCATGCGCAACGGCTTGCCCGCCCCGTCGTGGAAGAGCTGCGCCTGGGTGTAAATCCAGCGATACGAGCCGTCCCTGTGGCGCAGGCGGAATTCGGTCGCGTAGCTGCCCGCGGGGTCTTGGAGGAACCGCTGAAGCTTTGACTGCACCGCCGCGAAATCGTCGGGATGGACCCGGCTCTCCCATTCGCCGAAGCGGTTCGGCAACTCGTCATCCGCGTAACCGAGCTGGCCCTTCCACTCGCGTGAAAAATAGATCTCGCCCGCCGCGATGTTCCAGTCCCACAGCCCGATGTTCGAAGCGGCGACGGAAAGTCGCAGCCGGGCATCGGCCTCGTGCAGCGCGTCCTCCGCCAGCTTGCGGGCGGTGATGTCTTCATGGGCCAGCACGGCTCCCTCTGTGCCGAAGAGCGGTGTGGCGATCATCAGGAACCAGCGGTGTTCTGTCGGGGAATGGCACGGGTACTCCAATTCGAAACGATCCTCCCCGCCATGGAGCACCCTGCGAATGCCGGCCAGGGCCTCCGTGGCAAACTCGTCGCCCGCCGCCACGGCCCGCTGGACGACATCGAGATAGTTCACGCCCGGAAGGACGTCGCGACGGTCCGAGGCATCGTTCTCGCGTGCGAAGCGCAGCCACGGTTTGTTCACGGCCAGCACGATGCCGTGCCCGTCCACCACCGCGATGTGGGCCGTCAGCGAATTCAGCACCGCGGTCGCCTGCGCCTGCACCCGTTTGCGTTCGGTGATGTCGCGGACAAAGCAGAAATTCAATTCGCTCCCGTCGAACTCGACGAAGTTCGCATTCACCTCCACGGAAAGCATGCGCCCGTCCTTGCAGCGGTGGCGTGTCTCGAAGGTGCGCGTCCCGGTCCGTTTCAGCTCCTCCCAGTGCGCCGACCACGTGTCGGACGGATAATCCGGATCGAGATCGGGATCGTCATGCCGAGGATTTCGTCCTGGGAATACCCCAGCCGTTCGCAGGCCGAGCGGTTCACATACAGCACGCGCCCCTCGGGGCTGATCCAGAACACGCCGTCGCCCGCACGCTCCACGCTGAAGCGCATCTTCTCCAGCGCCGCCCGGCTGCGCGTGCGGCTGATGGCGATGGCTGCGAGGCCCGTGGCCAGCTCGATGCAGTGCAGATGCCGCGAGGTGGGCCGGGCCGGCTTTCGGGAGTAGATTGCGAAGGTGCCGAGCACGGTGCGCTTCTCGTCGAAGATGGGAGTGGACCAGCAGGCGCGCAGCCCGTGCGGCAGCGCCGCTGCGCGGTAATCCGCCCAGAGCGGGTCCGTCGCGATGTCTTCCACGATCACCGGTTCCCGGCGGAATGCCGCCGTGCCGCACGAACCGGCGCTCGGGCCGATGGGCTGGCCGTCCACGGCGCGGTTGAACGCATCCGGCAGACTCGGCGCCGCGCCGTGGCGGACGTGGATGCCGTCCGGGTCGAGCAGAAGGACCGAGCAGAGCATCTCCGGCGCCAGGGCCTCGACCACGCGGAGCAGAACCGTGAGCGTTTCGGCGAGCGGCGCGCCCTTCGCGATCAATTCCAGCACGCTTTTCTGCCCCTCGATGACCGCGGCGGCTCTGCGCCGTTCAGTCACGTCGATGCCCACGCCCGCCATGCACGGCGTGTCCCTGAGCATCACGCGCATCCCCGTGAAAAAATACGGCACCGGCGGTCCTTCCCTTGGCAGGAGTTCGGCTTCGACATCGGCCGAGCCTGTTTCCAGGACCTTGAAAAAACTCTCCTGCACGCGGAGCAGCTCCGCCGGCGGAAAAAGCCGGCTCACATCCATGTTCCCGAGTTCAATCGCGGTATAGCCCGTCACCCTCTCGAAGTTCTTGTTCCACCGCCGCAGCCGCCTCCGCGGATCCACGAGGTAGAAAACGCCCGGCAGGCTGTCGATCACGGTCGCGGAAAAATCGCGCTCGTGGCGCAGGGCATCCGCCGCCTGCTTCCGCCCGGTGATGTCGCGCGTGATGCCGAGCATTGCCGTGATTCCACCGTCCGCGCCGCGCAGCGGCACCGCGTGCGTCTCCAGCCAGCGGTGCGTGCCTTTCAGGCCGGTGATTTCGAACTCCAACCCTCCGCTCAGGCCACCAAAAACCCGCTGGGTCAGCTTGGCGAACGGCTCGCGGTAGCCGGGGGCGAGCAGGCGGGCCATGTTCGCGCCGCGGACTTGCTCGAAGGACTCCGCCTCGATCATCGCCAGCCCCGCGGGGTTCATCTCCAGCAGCGTGCCCTCGGCGGAGAGGAGCTTCACGCACTCCGGCTCGGAGTCCACGATGGCGCGCAGATGTGCCTCGCGATCGGCCAGCCTTCCCTCGGTGCGCTCGTGCTCCGCGATTTCCGCGACGAGTTCCGCCGTGCGCCCGCGGACCCGGGATTCGAGTTCATCGAGGACAGTGCTGCGCTCCGCCTCCGCACGGCTCTGCCCGGTGGCGACCGCGGCGACGCACAGCCCGCTCAGGGCCACCACGCTGAGGAACAATTCCAGCAGGAGCAGCGTTTCATTCCGTGTGGCGAGGATGAACGGGCCTTCCCCATGGATCGCGCCCCACACCGCAAGGCATGCGACCGCCAGGGTCGCGGTGGCCGCACCGCGCTGCCCGAGCCGCAGGGCCGGCCACACGAGGAACGGGATGATGAGAAATGTAAAATGCCCGGCGCTGAGCGTGGGCAGCAGCGCGCCGTCGAACATGATGCCGCCCGCCGCCAGCAGCAGCGCGAAACACCCGGCCGCCTCCGGCCAGCGCGTGCGCTTCGGGAAGGAGGGCGCGAGGCACCACGCGATCAACAGCGGCGCGAATACCAAAACGCCGGCGGTGTCGCCGAGCCACCACGTGAGCCAGATCGATCCCCATTCTCCCCGCGGCGCGAGTCCGGCGGTGGCGAGCCACAGCACGCCATTGCTCGCGCTCAGCAGGCAAGCGGTGACACCGCCAAGGCCCATGAGCGCACAGACATCCCGCACGCGTTCGAGGGGATTGCCCGTGCCGGCAACCCGCTGCGTGAGCACCACGCCGAGCCACGCCGTCAACACAGCGCCCGTGCTCGCGCCAGCCGCAAACATGAGTGCCGGCGCCAGCGACACTCCGGATGCCGTATAGTACGCGCCCCAAAAATTCGCGGCAAACGCCCCGATCCAGATGCCCGGCCAGACCCTCGCTCCGAAAATCAGGAGCGCCGCAAAAGCGATTCCCGATGGCGGCCAGACAGGCGTCACATTTCCGCCCGCCATCGCAAGGAGCAGCCCGACCCGCGCGGTGCCGAAGTACGCGGCCGCGATCCCCAGGAGGATCAATACCCCCGCTGGTGATGGAGGCCAGCGGCGCATCGCGGTGCGTGCGCGCTCGAACGCCCGCGGCGAAGGCGGCTGATTTCGCGAACCTTCAGTCATGACTGCGTGGCGCTGCCCACATCGCAGCGCGGAGTCCCCGGCGGCCGAAATGCCGCCATGGAAACACGGCCTCAACCATTGGGGGATGGAGGTGTTATCTTCATGAAAAAATCCGCCGGAGTCCGTGGACGAAACCGCCCCGTATGCCGCCTCCGTCCAGGCACGCGGCGCGGAGGCGGGGGATGGGTCCGGTCAGTGGTGCAGGCTGTCGCGCTAGTTTTTGTCCACGCTGTATTTTCCAGGGCCGATGAAAATGCAGGAGAGGAAAACGAGGCCGAGTTCCCACGCGTGCGACGCGTTCTGGAGGCTCATTCCCCTGCTGGCGGTGTTCCATGCGTGGATGCCCGCCACGGCCATCGTGAACGCGATGACGACGCATGCCGGGCGGAAGGCGAGGCCGATCATGAAGAGCACGATGCCCGCGGTCTCCGCCATCGTGGCGAGGAAGCCCCAGAACGTGGGCCAGAACGTGATGCCGAAGTGCTTCATCGCCCCGCCGATGCCGTGCCATGTGTCGGTGCCCCCCGCGAGTTTGCTCCAGCCGTGCGCCCAGATGAACAGCGCGCCGAGCGAGAGGCGCAGCATCAACAGACCGGCGTCACGATTCTTGGAAAGGAATGCCCACATGGCCGCGACTTCTACCGTGGCGGTGCGCTCCGCGGCGAGATGAATGTGCGCGCGCGGCGGTGCCCTACGCCGCCGACCGTTCCCGCTCCGTCCGCAACTGCCCGCAGCCCGCGGCGACATCGATGCCGCGCCGCTGCCGGACCGTGCTCGGGATTCCCGCGGACTTCAGCACGCGCTGAAACTCCGCCGCTGCGGCAGACGACGCCGTGCCGCCGGCGAATCCGCCCGTGGGATTCAGCGGGATGAGATTCACATGCGCATCGATCCCGGAGAGCAGTTCGCCGAGCCGCCGCGCCTGCGCTGGCGTGTCGTTCGTCCCTGCGATGAGCGTCCATTCAAAGAAGATGCGCCGTCCCGTGCGCGTGCAGTACGTGCGGCACGCGGCGATGAGTTCATCGAGCGGCCAGCGTTTGCCCGCGGGCACGAGTGCGGTGCGTTCCTCGTCCGTCGCGCCGTGCAGGCTCACGGCGAGACCGTAGCCGCGCTTTTCCTCCGCGAGCCGCAGGATGCCGGGGACGACGCCGACCGTGCTGATCGTGATCTTCGCCGGGCCGATGTTGAGCCCGCGCGTGTCGCTGATGATTTCCAGCGCTGCGAGCACCGCGTCGTAATTGTGCAGCGGCTCGCCCATCCCCATGAGCACGAGATTGCGCAGCGAATTGCCGCCCTGCCGTGCGACGGCATCACGCGCATGCAGCACCTGCGCGACGATCTCGCCGGGCGCGCAGATGCCGCGAAAATCCCATCTGCCCCGTCGCGCAAAACACGCAGCCCATCGCGCACCCGGCCTGCGTGCTCACGCACGCCGTGATGCGCCCCGCGTAGCCCATCACCACCGTCTCGATCGTCTGCCCGTCGTCGAGCCGCAGGAGAAATTTCCGCGTCAGCCCGTCGCTGCTCGCGATGTCGGCGACCACCTCCGCCGTTTCGGAAATGGGGGCGTTGCCGCCGTCGATTCGCGCCTCGATCCAGCGGCGCAAAGGCGGCGAGAACTTTTCCAACTCCCCCGGCCTGAGTCCGCCGCCGCGGTAAAGCGCCTTCCAAAGTGCGCGCGTGTGGACCGCGTTCAATCCGGCATCGACCAACACGCGCTCGAGCGCAGAAAAGCTGAGATCATACAGCGAGCCGCGACGCGGGGCTTCATCCCGGTCCGGCGGCAGAGTGGTGTAGGCGGCTTGTTGCACGTGCGCGGAAAAGTGCGCGAGCATCGGCATCATTGCAACGCACATGCTTTGCACCCGGTTCGGCTCCTTGCGGCGGGCGGCATTCAGAGGTAAGCATCCGCGTCTTGGACGCCGCCACTTCATTTCAAAACCTGCTCGATGGCACCGCGCCGATCCTCGCGCTCGCGCCGATGCAGGAGGTCACGGACCTGCCGTTCTGGCGGCTGATGACACGCTACGGCGGGGCGGACGTGTATTTCACCGAATACTTCCGCGTCCACGCCGACTCGAATCTGGAAAAATGGATCCTCGAATCCATCACGGCGAATCCCACGGGCCGCCCGGCGGTCGCGCAGATGATCGGCAATGACATCCCGTCGCTCGTCCGCACCGCGCGCAAGCTGCAGGAATATCCCGTCGCAGCGATCGATCTGAACCTCGGCTGCCCCGCACCCATCGTTTACAAAAAGTGCGCCGGCGGTGGGCTGCTGCGCGAGCCCCGGCGCGTGGATGCGATCCTCGGCGCGCTGCGAGACGTGGTGAAAGTGAAGTTCACGGTGAAGACGCGGATCGGATTCGACGACCCCGCGGTGTTCGACGAATTCCTGCCGATCTTCGCGCGTCACTCGCTCGACCTCCTCACCGTGCATGGCCGCACCGTCGCGGAGATGTATCGCAGCGATGTCCACTACGACTACATCGCGCGCGCCGTGGATGCGATGACCTGTCCGGTGCTCGCAAACGGCAACGTTTCCTCCGCCCGGAAAGCGGCCGAAGTCCTCGCGCTCACTGGTGCGCGCGGGCTGATGATCGGCCGCGGAGCGATCCGCAATCCGTGGATGTTCGAGCAAATCCGACAGCATCAGCGCGGCGAGATTCCCATGGTTCCGCGCGGGCGCGACGTGCTCGATTACATCCGCGCGCTCTTCGGCGCGGTTTGCACGCCGGAGGTTTCGGAGCACTCGCAGGTGCATAAGATGAAGAAGTATCTGAACTTCATCGGCCTCGGCGTGGAGCCGAGCGGCAGATTCCTTCACGCCATCCGGCGGGTGACGACGCGCGCGGAGTTCTTCCGCGTCTGTGAGGAATTTCTCGCTCACGACGAGCCGATGCCCATGGAGCCTTTCCCTCTCGCGTTGAAGGAAACCGACGTGCTCGCCGGCGAACACCTGTAGAATGGCCCGCCTCCTCCGGCGTCAATCGACGGTATCCTCGCGCTCCAGTTTCACATCCTTCCACGAGGCCGGATCGTCGTCGGGCTCGAGGTGGGTCAGCACGATGAGACCCGGGAGTGCCTTGCGCAGGTCGGATTCGATCCGTTCCGCGAGGTCATGCCCTCGGGAAATGGACCACGTGCCCGGCATGAGCAGATGGACGCTCATGAAACGCCGCGCCGCCGCGCGCCGGGTGAGCAGCGCGTGATACTGCACGCCCTCCTTTTCATACTGGCCCAGCGTTGCGCGGATGATCTCGAGCTGCACCGTCGGGAGCCCGGTGTCCATGAGCCCGAGCATGGACTCGCGCACGAGCTTCACGCCGGTCATCACGATGTGCACCGCGAGGAACAGGCCGATGAACGGGTCCATCCACCACCATCCGGTGAGCGCCACGACGGCGACCGCGGTGATGACCGCTGCGGAGGTCCACACATCGGTCATGAGGTGTCTTCCGTCGGCTTCGAGCGCGATGGAGTTTCGCTCGCGCCCGACGGCGAGGAGGATTCGGGCGACGGCGAGATTCACCAGCGAGGCGAGCGTCGAGATGGCTATTCCCAGAACCGGTTCGTTCAGCGCCTGCGGCGAAAAAAGGCGATCCACTGCGCTCCAGCCGATCGCCCCGGCCGCGACGATGATGAGCGCGCCCTCGATGCCCGCGGCAAAGTACTCCGCCTTTGAGTGGCCGAACGCATGATCCTCGTCTGCGGGACGCGCGGCGACCGCGAGCGAGCCGAGCGCGACCAGGGCCGCGGCGAGATTGGCGAGCGATTCCAGCGCGTCGGAGAGCAGACCGACCGAGCCGGTGAGTTTCCACGCGGAGAGTTTCAGGATGAAAGTGATCACTGCCGCCACCACGGAGAGCCGTGCGTAGTCGGTCAGCGGTCGCGGTTTCATCCGAACGAGACTAGCGACCTCGAAAAATTGCGCCACTCCCGCGTTCGCTATCTTCCCGGAAGTGCGCGCGAAGCGGATACGCCGCCGATTTTCACTGCGCGCTCCTGCGCTGCGCCGCTGTGAGCGGCGGGAGTTCGGGCAGTCGCGCAGGGGCGTTTGTCTCGATGTGGATGGCCGCGGCGCGCTGGAGTTCCTGCCAGCGGTCCCATTCGTAGTCGGGGGCCATCGCGATGTGCCGCAGGACGCTGCGCCATTCGATCAAGGCGCGCTCGATGTCGCCACTTCGCAACGTTTCGGTCTGGAGTTTGCCGATCGCCGTCCCGTGCTCGGTGATTTCGCGGACGAGTTCCTCTGCGCCCGCGCCATATTCCACCGGCACGCCCATCGAGAGGTAGCCGTCGAGATCCGCGCGATCGGTTGCCCTTGAACAGGCCAGGCCGAGCCGTCCGCCGAACGGCGAATCGTCGCCCGCGAACCGCGGTCCGGCGCGGAGGTTTGCAAGGTCGTAGATCAGGTCGGCGATTGCGTAGCCGGAATCCTCAAGCGCGGCGGCGATGGCGAGACCTTCGGCGTGATGAAAGAAACTGAAGACGATGCCGCGGCGCGTCGGACGTCCGTCGGTCTCGATGAGGCCGAGCCGTCGCCATATCCACGCGGGCGTCGCAGTGATTTCCGCCGAACGGCACCACTGGGCCTCGGGGCACGCTTCGCAGCAGGGCGGGGGAATCTCCCGCGATTCGGGATCGATAACCGCGAGACCGTGCCGGTCGCGAAATGCGGTGACGCGATGCGGGGAAAAGTCGAGATGGACGACGAGATGTTCGCCCCGCTCGAAAACGGACGCGACCGAAAACGCAGGGGCCTGCTTCCGAGGCGGAGGGACTTCGTTTGCGAGCGGCGGCTGGACGCAGGCGGCGCGCACGAGCGGCGGAAGCTTGTCGAGGACGGTGCTCTCGATCTCGCCTTCGGGGACATGGCTCCTCTTCATTTGCCTGCGCAGCCACGGCGCGAGCGCGAGGCCGTCATCGCGCAGCGTGCCGAGGACGAGCTCGCGTCCGTACCGGCGCTGATTGGGAACATCGAGCCGGCAGAGCTGGCCGAAGCCGATTCCGTCGAGCGAGCGCGCAACGCTGAGCGCGGGTCGCCAGCGCCCTTCGTGAAAAATCAATGCCTCACCGAGCGGGACGTCCTCGGGTTCCGGTGCCGGCTGCCATTCGCCGCGCGAGTTGCGGATTTCCGTGACAGCGCGGCGGATGAAACGCGCGCGCTCCATGTCCACGCCGAGCCCGCACGGCATCGGGCCGGTCTCTCGCGCGTGCTCGACGCCGAGCAGCACATTCTGCGGGCTGAAGAGCCTCCGGCTCGAATCGAGCGCAGCGCCGAACGGCTCTTCGCCGCGCGTGACAGCGGCGTGCATCACGGCGATGAGCGTGGGCCAGTCGAGTTTCGTCGCCCGGCGGAGCTGGCGTGCGCGTGCGTTGAGCAGCCGGGGCGTGCTTTCGGTGAAGAGTACGTGGCCGGATTCATCGAGTCCGCGGCGGCCGGCGCGTCCGAACATCTGGAGCAGCTCATCGGGCTGCACCGACGCGCTCGAAGCTGCCCACCATGTAGCGCGTGTCGGTGACGACGACGGAGCGCATCGAGAAATTGATCCCGGCGGCGAGTCCCATCGTCGCGACGACGACGCGGAGCTGGCCGTTCTTCGCGAGCGGCTCGACGACTCCTGCGCGCTGCGCATAGCTCAGGCCGCTGTGGTGGTACGCGACGCGTGCCTGCGAGCAGGCGCGCGAGCTTCGGACCGGCGAGATTTTCCTGCTCCGGCGAGAGCACGAGCGGGTGCGGATCCGGCAGCGCGCCGGCGAGCGACTGGGCGAATTCCTCCGCGGCCTTCCGTCGCGGCGCGAACATGAGGATCGGGCCGAGGTCGGCGCGGAGCGCGTTCGTGATCATGCGCGGCCAGTAGCCGCGGATGTCCGACGATGCTCGGTTCGGCAGCGCCTCGATGTCCACTTCGTTGAGCGGGACGGGGCGCACGTCGTGCGAGATGAGCACGGCGTCGCGCCCGATGCGCCGCAGCCACGCGACGACATCCTGCGGATTGCCGACGCTTCCGCTGAGCAGGAGGAGCTGCGTCTCCGGCGGCGCGAGCGCGAGCGCGAGTTCGTAATTCACGCCGCGATGCGGGTCGCCGATCATCTGGTATTCATCGACGACGAGGAGCTGCGGGCCTTCGCGCCGGATGAAACGCCGCCGCTGCGTCTCGAGCGTCGCGACGACGATGCGGGCATCGAGCCGGAGCGCGAGATCGCCGGTGGAGATGCCGACATCCCAGCCGCGCTCGCGCCACTCGGTGAGCTTGTCATTTGCGAGCGCGCGGGTCGGCACGGTGAAGACGGCCTGCCCTTTCAACTGCGGCTGGAACATCTCGAAGATGTAGGTTTTTCCCGCGCCCGTCGGCGCGTGCACGACGACATCCTTCCCGGCGCGGAGCGCCTGCACGGCTTCCTGCTGCCAGAGGTCGGGGACCGTCAGATGTTGGAAGAGGGCATTCACGGCGTGGCGCTGCGCTTGTCGGAAATCGGGACAGCCTGAACAAGCCCCGGCGCGCGAAATGCGCAAGGGCGGCGCTGAAACGCGGAGTGGGATTCTGCCGGGGATTCGGATTAAGAGGGGACATCCATGACTTCTGAAGACCAGCCATCCGTCCCGCTCGCGGAAGTCGGCCGCTACCGGCGGCTGAAGGCCGCGCGCGAACGAGGGCTCGTCGTCGCGGCGATGGAACTGCCGCACTGGATCGTGCGCGAGGACGGCGCGTGGGTGCTGAGGGTCGAGGAGGAGGCGCGGGAGCGCGTGGCCGCTGCGCTGGCGGAATTCGAGGAGGAGGAAAAGGCGCGTCCGCGTGCGCAGAAGGTGGAACCGCTGGAGATTCCGAAGTTCGCGCTGGCGATGACGCTCGTCGCGATGGTGCTGCTTTATCGCGCGCAGATGGCCGCGCCCGCGGAACTCGTCGAGCGTGGTGTCGCGGCGGATTCCGCGATCCTCGGCGGCGAATGGTGGCGCGTTTTCACCGCGCTGACCTTGCACGGCGATGCGGAGCATCTCGTGTCGAACATCAGCCTCGGGGTGTTCGCGTTTGCGTTTGTGTTTTCGAGGTTCGGCACGGGAGCGGGCCTGCTCGGCACCGTGATGGGCGGCGCGCTCGGGAATCTGATGAACGCATTTTTACACGCGGCCAATCCGCACCAAAGCATCGGATCCTCGACGGCGCTCTTCGCGAGCCTCGGCCTGCTCGCCGGCGGCGAATTGGCGGCGCGGCTGATGCATCGCGCAGTTCACACGGGCTGGCGGGTCTTCGTGCCGATCGGCGCGGGGCTTGCGTTCCTCGCGCTGTACGGCGGCGCGGGGATCGGACGCGATGGCGCGCCGCTGCTCGACGCCGGAAACGTGGATGTGATGGCGCATCTCTTCGGGCTCATCGCGGGGATTTTTCTCGGCGCGGGGCTTTTCGCCGTCGGAGCGCGACGCGGGGCGCGGGCCTGGGTGCAGGCGGCGTGCGGTGCCGGCGCGGCGGGAACGCTCGCCGCGGCGTGGATGCTTGCTGCGCGTGGGTAATGCGTCGGGGTAGGGACCGCTCGCCGAGCCGTCCCGCGAATCAGGGCGCGTTCGGCGAACGCGCCCTACCTGGCGGCGGCGGGCGATGCGGCTGCCTGTGGCGCTGATTTGGCTTCGCGTTTCAGGCGCTTGAGGAGCTTGAAAAAGCGGAGCGTGTCTCGGACGGGGTGGATCTTGCTGACCTCGTCGCCATAGACCGTGCTGACTTTCGCGGCGCCGATGCGGCATCCGCGGCGGGCGGCGAGCGCGAGCATCTCGGTTTCGAAATCGAAGCTGGTGCTTTCCGTCGCGAGCAACTCCGCGGCGAGCGACGCGGTGGAACATGCGGAAGCCGCATTGCGAATCCGGCACGCGCTGGCCGATGACGCGGCTGATGGTCCAGCTCATGTAGCGGTTCGTGCATTTGCGCACGAAGGGCATGTCGCGCACGTCGCCCATGCGGTTGCCGACGACCATCGCGGCGCCGGTGGCATTGGCCTCGGCGAGGAAGTTCGGGATTTCGTCGGGCAGATGCTGACCGTCGCCGTCGAGGATGAGGACGAAGTCCACACCCGGCCGTTCCAGGAGGGCACGCAGGCCGGTTTTGATCGCGGCGCCTTTGCCGGCGTTCTTTTCGTGCTTGATGACTTCGACGCCGGCGGCGCGCGCCTCGTCGCTCGTGCGATCCGTCGAGCCGTCATCGACGACGAGGACGAGATCGAGCTGCGGCCTTTGCCGCGGTGGCCACGCCGCGGATTTGCTTTTCCTCGAAATAGCACGGGATGAGCGCTGCGACGTTGGCGCGTGTGGCGGTGGGCTGGGCTGGCATGCGGCGTGGAATAGCAGGCTGCGCGCCGCGTTACTTCAAGTTGTGGCGCGTCCGCGGATCGTAGTCCGCGGCGTGGTAGGAACTTCGCACGAGCGGGCCGCTCGCGACGAACTCGAAGCCCTTTTCGTAGGCGATGCGCTCGTAGAGCTTGAAGCTGTCGGGGTGGACGTATTCGACGACGGGCAGGTGCTGCGCGCTCGGGCGCAGATACTGGCCGATGGTGAGGAGCTGCACGCCATTTTCGCGGAGGTCGTCCATCGTCTGGAAAATCTCGGGCTCCGTCTCGCCGAGGCCGAGCATGAGGCCGCTCTTCGTCACGATTTCCGGCGAGTGCGTTTTCATCCATCGCAGCACGCGCATGCTCACTGCGTATTTCGCGCGCGAGCGGACCATCGGCGTCAGGCGCTCGACGGTTTCGACGTTGTGATTGAAAATGTGCGGGCGCGCGGCGGCGACGAGCGAAAGGCATTCCTCCTTTGCGTGGAAGTCCGGCGTGAGCACCTCGATGACGATCTGCGGGTCCGACGCCGCGCACGGCCTCGATGGTGCGCGCGAAATGCAGCGCTCCGCCATCCTTCAGATCGTCCCGAGCGACGGCGGTGATGACGACGTGCTTGAGCTTCATCCGGCGGATCGCCTCGGCCACGCGCTGCGGTTCGTCGTCCTCGAGCGCGAAGGGCTTTGCCGTCGTGACCGCGCAAAAGCCGCACGCGCGCGTGCAGCGGTCGCCGGCGATCATGAATGTGGCGGTGCCACTGCTCCAGCATTCCCAGCGATTCGGGCACTGCGCGCTCTCGCAGACGGTGTTCAGGCGAAGGTCGGTGATGAGCGCCTTGGTGGAAAAGAAGACCGGGTTGTTGGGCAGGCGCACCTTGATCCAATCAGGCTTGCGGGCCTGGTGGAGCGCGGGATCAATCTTGGAGCACGACATCGCGCCGGAGGGTAGGGGGCCGCGCGGGGAAATCAACCGTCGCGGCGAGGGATGGTGAAAAAATCGTGTGCTTCCCACGGCAAGTCCTGTATTTTTCGGGGAATGAAAGCGCCCCTCGTTTCCATCTGCTTGCTCCTTTTGCTCATCGCGATGAGCCCTGCCCTCGACCTTGTGACGCCGGAAGCGACGTTCAAGGATGTGAAGGTGACCAAGGTGGAGGCCGAGGCGGTCCGCATCACCCACAGCGAGGGCACTGCACTCGTGGACTTTGATTTTCTGCCGCCAGCGATGCAGGCGGAGTACGGCTGGACTGCGGAAAAATCCGCCGCGCGCAAGGCCGCGAAGGAGGCCGAGGCCAAGCGACTCGCCGAGGAGGAAAGGATGATCGACGAGGCGCCGAAGCGGCGGGCGATGGAGGCGGAGGCGAAGCGGAAGGCCGAGGAGGATGCGCTCATGGCTGTGGAACGGGCGAAGCGGAAAATCGAGAACGCAGCATTCGAGGCGGAGTCGGCCACGGCGCAAAAGGATTTGATCGACGCAGCATCAAAGGCGCGCGCGGAGATCGACCGGGAGCGTGCGAAGGCGGCTGGCAAGGGTGGCGATGTGCCGGTCGCGACCGTCTTGGGGGACGGGACGGAGGATTTGGAGACGCCTGCTCCCCGCAACATCGTGATGCCGCCGTTCGGGACGGTATCGGATGCGATCGGCGGTCAGCCCTCGATTTTTCAGAATCGCAAGTTGTGGATCGGAGCCGGCATCGGGTTTGCCATAGTGCTGATCCTTTTCATGCTGCCCTCCAGCGCACCGAAAAAGGTCCGCCGACGATAGGTGCGGGATAATCAAAGCCGAAGCTGGTCAGGGGGTTGTCCACGGATACGATACCCCGAACTTTGACCATTTTATGAGCGCCTCACTGGACCCGCAGATTCAAGAAAAGCTCCGCGCCTTTGCCCGCCGCCGCCGCCGGCTCATCATCATCAAGGGCGTGCTCGCGGCGGTCGCCGCGCTGCTGCTGACGATGCTGGCGGTCGCAGCGGTGGATCTGAAATGGATGCTGCCCGACTGGGCTCGCTGGACGCTGAGCGGCACCGCGTATGCCGCCGTCCTGGTGATCGTCTGGCGGGAATGCCTGCGGCAGCTCCTGCATGCGCCCAGCGAGCGGGAACTCGCGAGGCTGATCGAACACGCGGAGCCGGGCCTGCGGGAGGATTTGCTCTCGGCGGTGGAATTGGGTCGGACGCCGGGCGAGGTGTTTGATTCGGAGCAATTCCGAGCACTGCTGCAGGCGGATGTCGCGCGGCGCATCGGCAAGGTGGAAGTCGGCGCTTTGCTGCCGGTGAAGCTCATCCGGCGTTATATCGGCTGGGCGATGGCGATTGGCGTGACGATGGTGGTGATGATGGCCGCGAGCGGCTGGCGCTTTCACACGCTGCTGCTGCGCGCGCTTTTCCCAGGGGCGAATCTCGAGCGCGTCTCGCGGACCAAGGTCATCGTGCAGCAGCCCGAAGGCGGCGACCTGATCGTGCCGCAGGGCGACACCGTGCGCGTGGTGGTGGAACTCGCCGGCGAGCCGGTGAACCGTGCGCGCATCGAGACGATGGGCGACCAGGGCGGCTGGCAGGTGATGGACATGGAGCCGCTCGGCAAGGATCGTTTCGCCGCGACCGTGCAGGTGAGCCGGGCGAGCGTGCGCTACCGCATCAAGGCCGGCGACGCGCTGACGCGGAAGTACCTGCTCGATGCGCGCGAGCGGCCCTTCGTCACGGAGTACCAGAAGACCTTTCAATATCCCGCATACAGCGAGTTGCAGCCGCGCAGCGTGACCGAAAAAGAAGGCGCGCTCATCGCGCTCGAAGGCACGGAGGTCGAGCTGAAGCTCAGGACGAACCAGCCGGTGAAGAAGGCCGAACTGCTCATCGAGCAGGGCAAGGCGAGCAGCACCGTCGCGCTTGCCGCGGGTGCGGATGGATTGCTCACGGGGAAAATCAAATTGAGCGCGAGCGGCAGCTACCGGGTGCATCTCACCGGCGCGGAGACCGGCTTTGAGAACAAGTTCAGCCCGGAGAACGAACTGCGCGGAGAGCCGGATCTCCTGCCCTCGGTGGAACTCGAGACTCCGAAGAACGATCTCATTTTGCCCGCAAACGAGCTTGTGGACATCGCGGGGAACGCTTCGGACGACCTCGCCCTCGCGACAATTTCGCGACTCGTGCGCATCAATGATAAGGGCTGGAAGGAAACCGTGCTCCTGACGAAGCCCGGCAAGGAGACGCGCATTACCGATCATTGGGACCTTTTCCAGACGGGCGTGAAGCCCGGTGATCTGCTCACGATGAAACTCGTGGCGACGGACATGAAGGGCAGCAAGGCGGAGTCGCGTCCGCTGCAGGTGACAATCACGGCGTCCGGTTTTGAAATGCGGCGGCTGCAGGGGCTGGAGGCGTTGCGGGCGCTGAATGAAAGCATCCGCACCCTCGCGGAAAGCGGGACGGAACTCGCGCGCTCAGTGCGCAAGGCGAATGACGGAATCACGGGCGCCGACAAGGAGGCGACGGCGAAGCAGGCTGCGGTCGCCATCACCGGCGCGCTCACCGAGTTTGATGCGAAGTTCACCGAATCGTGGACCACGCTCGGCACCGCGCTGCGCGAAGCGAAGACCACCCATGCCAGCGCGGAACTCGTGATGCTCGGGCGTTCGCTCGCGAGGATCGGCTTTGGCTCGGCGAAAATCGCCCGGACCGATGTTGCCGGATTCCCCGAGTCGCGCAGGCTGATGACGGAGGCGATGGACGCCTGCTCGGAGATCGCGCATCGCACGAAGCTGGTGAGCACGGCCGCGGAAGCGATCACACTTTCCGAGGAGTCAGCCATTCTCGCGGAGAACGGGCTCATCCTACATCGCGAACAGAAGCGCCTGATGGAAATGGCGAACGCGGCGGGTAATGACGCGCGGCAGTGGGCGGCGGTGGCGGGCAGGCTCCGTGTCGCGGCTTCGCAGGCGAAGGTTCTCGAGGAAATCCTCGCGCCGATGACGGTGCGCTCCGGCAGCCATGGGAAGGATCGCGCAAAGACTTTCGCCCTCCAGATTCAGAAGCATCGCGAGGGTCTGGTGAAATCCCTTTCGCCGGAGGACAAGCCGGACAAGCGGATGCTCTCCAAGCTCGCCGATTTCAACCGTGGTATCGAAGGCGCGGCGCGCGGGTTTTCCGACTGGAGCCGCGAGTTTGGCAACCGGCCCTCGGCGCTGGCGCGCGATGCGTCGTTCGAGGCCGGGCCAGCGTATGCAAATGTGCTCAAGCTCGCGGAGGCGCTCGACATGCTCCGGAAGGAGGCCGGTCTCCCTGCGGACACGCAGTCGGCGATTGCCGGGGGCCGGTGGAAGATTTGCAGCGAACTTTTCAAGACGGGCGGCGACCTCGAGGAAATCCGGCGGCATGCGGACAACCAGTACGTGTCCGATGTGCGGCAGACGGTGGCGGCGATCGAGGCGCTCTCGGCGATTTCCGCCGGGACGGAACCGGCGCAGGTCCGCGAGAAGCTGGACGCGCTCGATGCGGTCTTCCGCGTGCTGGAAAGCGGCCACAATTTGCAGCAGGCGATGAATGGCTTCACGCAGCTCGCTTCGAGTGAGCGCTGGGAGGTCCGCGACCTTTCCGCGCGGACCGACGCGCCGCGAGACTGGCGCTGGCTGGAGGCGCGGATGCGGCTGATCCCGGATGAACTTGGGAAGGCGAAGCCGGCGCGCGCCACCGAGGAACTGGCCAAGGTGTTCACGGGCGCGCAGGAGATCCTTTGGAAGACGCAGCAGATTGCGGCCTGGCAGGGGATGGAGCGCGAGATGGGCGGGCGGGGGAATTTTGATTATCCGCCGGTGAGCGCGCGGCAGCATGCCGAGGAACTCGCAGGACGGGTGAAGCTCGCGCTGGATCTTTTCCGGAAGCCGATGGCGGACGCGCGCAAGGAGCTGGCAAAACTTTCGCCGACCGTGAGCCAGCTCGCCGCGGCGCTCGCGAAGGAGCAGTCGGAGGCGAAGAAGGAAACGGAGAAGCGCGCCAAGGATGAGCAGCAGAAGAATCCCGAGGACGCGAAATCGGAGGCGGAGAAGCAGATCGCGAAGCAGCAGGAGCTGAATCAGAAGGTCGAGACGCTGAAGGATCTCGTGCGCGCGGAGGCGAACAAGCAGGACATCCTGAAGCAGGATGAGCGCGAAAAGATGCGCGACGCCGATGACGCGCTCGCGATGCTGAAGGACCCGCCGCCGAAGGCCGAGCAGGCGTTGAAGGACGCCGCGGCAGCCGCGCCCGAGCAGCAAAAGGCCGACCTCGACCGCGCAGCGGAGCAGCAGCAGAAACTCGCCGATGCACTGAAGCAAATCGCGGAGCACTTTGAAAAAATGGAGCAGGGCAAGCCGGCGGACGACACGCGCACGGCGCTTCGCGAGATGGAGAAGGAACTGGGCATTAAGGAGGAGCTCGACCAGCAGCAGGCGCACGCGCAGATGCTCGCCGAGATGGCGCAGAAGGATCCGGCGCAGCTGCTGAAGGAACTCGAGGCGAAGCTGCCGGAAAATCCCGCGATGCAGAAGGAGCTGAGCTCGATTTCAAAGGATGCGCTCGCCGATGCGGAGCAGAAGCTCGCCGATGCGCGCGGACGTGAGGACAATGTCGCGAAGCAGCTCGATGCGCAGGCCAAGCAGGAGCAGGTCGCGATGCAGCAGGCGAAGCAAGGCGCCGCCGAGGCCGCGAAACAAGCCAAGCAGGCGGCGGAAGCCGCGAAGCAGGCTGCACAGAATGCCGAGCAGCAGGCGAAGACCGCCGGCAACGCCGAGGCGGAAAAGCAGGCCGCGAAGGCCGGAGCCGAGGCGGACAAGGCCGCGCAGAATGCGCAGCAGGCCGCGGAGGCCGCGGACAAAATGGCGAAGGCTCCCGATGCCGCGCAGGCCGCGGATGCCGCGAAGCAGACGGCGCAAAAGGCCGGCGAAGCCGCGCAGGCCGCCCAGCAGGCGACGGATGCCGCGAAGCAGGCGGCTGCGTCCGCGCAGCAGGCTGCGCAAAAGCCCGGCGAGCAGCAGGCGGCAAACCAGAAGGCGAACGAGCGTTCCGCTGAGGCTGCGCAGCAGGCGCAAAAGGCGACGGATGCCGCGAAGCAGGCGCAGAATCTCGCCCAGCAGGCGGCGGACCAGGCTGAGGCGATGAAGAACGCCGCTGCGGCGAACACGCCCGCTGCGACGCCAGACAAGGCGATGGCGCAGCAGCAGAACAACCCGCAGCTTGCGAATGCGGCGAAGCAGCAGCAGCCCGTTGCCGCGAACGCGGCAGACGCGGCGGACGGGACGGATCGCGCCGGGCGCCACGAAGCGCGGTTGGGAAATCAGCCGGCCGGCGAACAGCTTCAGAAGCTCGCGGAAGCCGTGCGCGACACGGCGACAAAGCAGGTGCCGGCGGCGGAGCAGGCGCTCACAAATGCCAAGATGGCCGCGGAGGCGCAGGCTCCCGTGAACGCCGCGAGCGAGCAACTCGCGCAGCAATTGAAGGCTTTGCAAAGTGCCATGAATGGCCAGCCGCAGCCCCAGTCGCAGGCAGGCCAGCCCGCGCAGGCCCCGCAATCGCAAACGCCGGCAGGCCAGCAGGCGCAGGCTCCGCAGGGGCAGCAGGCGTCTTCTCCCGAGCAGGCGGCCGCGGCTCAGGCCGCGCAAGCGCAGGCAGCGCAGGCAGCGCAGGCAGCAACGCCCCAAGCCGGACAGGCCGCAGCAGAGGCTTCGCAAGCCGCGCAGGCGCCGCCATCTTCACCTGCGGAGCAGCAGGCGATGGCGCGCGCGCTGGATGCGCTGGATCAGCAGTTGAATCCCGCGACCGCGCAGCAGCCCGCGAACGGTGAAGGCCAGCAGGGCCAGCAGGGCCAGCAGGGTCAGCAGGGCCAGCAAGGTCAGCAGGCAGCAGGCGAATCAGCAGGGACAGCAAGGTCAGCAAGGTCAGCAAGGTCAGCAGGGTGAGGCGAAGTCCGCTTCTCAATCCGCGATGGCGCAGGCGGCGCAGGCGGCGGCGGCTTCCATGCGCATGAGCCGTGCGGAAAATTCCTCGCCTCAGCCGGGCTCGCTGCTCAGCGGAAGCCAGAGCGACAAGTCGCTCGGCGGTGCCAAGGCCGAGGGCACGGCGATGAATTCCAAGGATCTCCCGAACGCGAACGGGCTCAAGCGCGGCGACTGGGGCAAGCTGCCGAAGAAGCTCGCCGAGCAGCTCACGAAAGGTTCGCAGGAGGCGATCCCCGGCGAATACCGGCAGGCGGTGGAAACGTATTACCGCGTCATCGCGGAGAAGACCAAGAAACGGCCATGATTTTGCGAATCCAAAAAGCGGCGCGCTCGGTGTTCGAAGGGGCGGTGAATTTGTTTTTCACACGCGCGTTCATTTTCCTCGCGATGGCGTGCGCGGCGCCGGCACAGGAGGCCGAGGACAGCGCGCGGGTGAACGAGGCGTTCAAGCGCGCGGGACAATTCCTGATCACGTGCCAGGATCCGGCGACCGGCGCGATTCATAACCGCCTTCGCAACGAGACGACGATGACTTCGCTGGCGGTGCTTTCATTCGCCGCGATGGGGCACCAGCCGTCCGACACCACGCCCGAGGGCCGCGCGATGAAGCGCGCGCTCGACTTTGTGCTGCTGCCGGAAAACCAGGACGCGAACGGCTACTTCGGAAAGGCCGACGGCTCGCGCATGTATGGCCACGGCATCACCACGCTGATGCTCGCGGAGATGCTCGGCATGGGGACGAACGAGGCGCAAGACACCCTCATCCGCGACCGTTGCCGCAAGGCGATAGACCTCATTCTGCGCGCGCAGCGGGTGCCGAAGAACGAATCGAACCGCGGCGGGTGGCGCTACACGCCGGACGCGAGCGACAGCGACATGTCCATCACCTGCTGGCAGACGATGGCGTTGCGTTCCGCGCGCAATGCGGGGCTAGACGTGCCGAAGGAGTCCATCGATCTCGCGGTGCGCTACATCAAGGGCCTCTTCGATTCTGGAAATGGCGGCCGTGGCTATGGCGGCTTCGGATATAGCAGCCGCGGGAGCGAGCCATCGACGACCGCGGAGGGACTGCTCGCGCTCCAGGTGTGCGGCGACTACGACAGCGAGGAGGTGAAAGTCTCATCAGACCGGCTGCTGAAGAGCGGTCTGCGTGTCGGCGACCGCTGGTTCTTTTACACGGCATACTATTATGCGCAGGGGATGTATCAGCGCGGGGACAAACACGCTGCCGCGGCTCGCAAGCAGATGGCGGACTTGCTCATCCCGATCCAATCGCGCGAAGGCTGGTGGGACGGCGTCGGCGGCGAGGAGCGGCAGGGCGGGAAGGTGTATGCGACGGCGCTCGCCGTGCTCGCGCTTTCCGTGAAAAGCCACTTCCTGCCGATCTATCAGCGATGATTGGCGACGCTGGAATGGGGGCGGCGACATTCCTGTCGCTGCCGCCCGCACGGGCCGGTTTGCATCCGCGATGATTTTTTTCACGACGCGTATTGCACGCGCGGGGTGATTCACCTATTCGCGCGCACACAAATCAACATGCAGCAAAACTGGGACATCGCAGCGGCAACCGCACTCTACAACGTGGACCGCTGGGGCGGCGGATATTTCGGAATCAACGACAAGGGTCACGTGCAGGTGTTCCCGACGCTCGACGAGAAAACGGGCGTGGACATCATGGCCGCAGTCGAGGAGGCGCAGGCGCAGGGGATGACATTCCCGATGGTGCTGAGGTTCCACGATCTGCTGCGGAACCGCGTGGAGACGATCAACCGCGCGTTCGCCACCGCCATCGAGGAGTTCAAGTATCAAGGCGTCTATCGCGGCGTGTTCCCGATCAAGGTGAACCAACTCCAGGAGGTCGTGGAGGAAATCATGTCGGCCGGCGCGCCGTTCCATTTCGGCATCGAGGCCGGCAGCAAGCCGGAGCTCCTCGCGGCTCTTTCCGTGCATGAGGATCCCGAGTCGCTCATCATTTGCAACGGCTACAAGGACGCCTCGCTCATCCAGAACGCGCTGCTCGGCACAAAGCTCGGCAAGCGCGTGATCCTGGTCGTCGAGAAAATCGAGGAGCTTCAGCAGATCCTCACGGTCTCACGCGAAGTCGGGACGGAGCCATGGATCGGCCTGCGCGTGCGCTTGAACGCCAAGGGCGCGGGCAAGTGGGCGCTGAGCGGCGGCGAGAACGCGAAGTTCGGCCTCAGCACCGCGGACCTCCTGATCGCCAGTGAGACGCTGAAGGCCGCCGGCCTGGCGCATTGCCTGAAGCTCGTGCATTTCCACGTCGGCTCGCAGGTGCCGGACATCGGGACCATCAAGCGCGCCGTCCGCGAGGCCGCGCGCTTCTACGCGAAGATGCTCAAGCTCGGGCATCAGATCGACTACCTCGACGTCGGCGGCGGACTCGGCGTGGACTACGACGGCTCGCGCAGCGCCTTCGACAGCTCGACGAACTACTCGCTCCAGGAATACGCGCGCGATGTCGTCTGGAACATCATGGAAATCTGCGACGACGAGAAGGTCGCGCACCCGACCATCGTGAGCGAAAGCGGACGCGCCATCGTCGCGCATCACAGCGTGCTCATCGTCGAGGCATTCGGCTCCATCGAGAAGGATCAGGAAGGCGCGGTGGCGGCCAAGACCGGCGATCCGAAGCTCGTCCGGAACATCCTCGAGCTCAAGGCCGGCCTCAACAAACAGAACCGCCGCGAGACACTGCACGACGCGCAGGAGCTGAAGGAAAAGGCGCAGTCCATGTTCGACCTCGGCCTCATGGAACTGGATGCGAAGGCGCGCATCGAGACCGTCTTCTGGCAAATCGCGCGGAAGATCGTGCAGCTCAGCGCCGGGATGAAATACGTCCCGGATGAAATCAAGGAGCTCGGCGTTTCCATCGCGGATCAGTACCTCTGCAACTTCTCCGTCTTCCAAAGCATGCTCGACCACTGGGCGCTCGGTCAGCTTTTCCCGATCATGCCCGTGCATCGCCTCGACGAGGCGCCCGACCGCGAGGCCACGCTCGTGGACATCACCTGCGACTCCGACGGCAAGGTGAGCAAGTTCATCGACCTCCAGGATGTCCGCGACACCCTCCCGCTGCACCGCATCCAGCCCGGCGTGCCGTACTTCATCGGCTTCTTCCTCATGGGCGCCTACCAGGACATCATGGGTGACTTCCACAACCTCTTTGGGCGCGTGAACGAGGCGCACCTCTTCCTCGACGAGGACGAGGAGTGCGGCTGGTACATCGAGGAAACCATCGAAGGCAGCACCATCGCCAGCGTGCTGAACATGACGCAATGGGACGAGGCCGAGCTGAACCGCAAGATGAAGGCCCAGGTGGACGCCGCCATCCGCGGCGACAAGCTCAAGCCCGCCGAAGCCATCCGCATGCTCAACAGCTACGAGCGCGCGCTGAAGGGCTACACCTACCTCCAGCTCAACGGCGGCGGGACCACCGGCAGCGCGGGGCCGAAGTAGGGCGAGATTCGGAACAAACGAAAGTCGGCGATGGCAGCAGCCAGGCACGCATTTTCCGAGTGCCTTAGAGACTGTGTAAAAAGTCACTTGGCGAGTCTGCGCAGCATGATGCGGGAGGCTTGAATGAGGATCATCGCCTGGCTGGAGGCGGTTTTGGTTTCGTAGTCGCGGGCAAGTCTGCGCGCCTGCATGAGCCATCCCAAAGTGCGTTCGACGATCCACCGCTTGGGCTGGACTTGGAAGCCTTTGGGGGCGGGGTCGCTGCGTTTGATGATGTCCAGGCGCAGGTCCGGATGGGCGGCGTGCGCGCGCAAGTCTGCGGCGAGCGTGCCGCCCGCGTAGCCTGCGTCCGCCCACAGCTGTCCGAGCCGTGGCTGGGTGCGCAGCACGGGCGGGAGCACCTGCAGGGATCCGGCGCGATCGGAGACATCGGCACCGGTGACCACGACGCCCAGGATGAGCCCCAGGGTGTCTACCACCAGATGCCGTTTTCGCCCTCGGATCTTCTTGCCCGCATCGTAGCCTCGCACTCCGGGGTGGTTAGCCACTTTAACACTCTGCGCGTCGAAGATCGCAGCGCTGGGGGCTTTTTTTTCGCGCCTTTCCCGCGCACGGCCTCGCGCAGCTGATCGTTGATTTGCACCCAGAGCCCGTTCTCCCGCCACTTGGCAAAGTAGTAGTAGCACAGCCGCCACGGCGGCAGGTCATGCGGCAAGAGCCGCCACGCGCACCCGCTGCGCACCACGTAGAAGATGGCATTGAGCACCAGCCTCCGGTCGTGGCGCGGTGGCCGCCCAAGCTTCGCCGGCACGTTCACCAGCGGGCGCAACAGCTCCCATTCCACTTCATTGAGGTCACTCGGATACGGTTCTTGGTTCGGCATCCCAAGCTTTCCACCCCATTCCTCCAATTCGTACCAAGGTACTAAAATGACCATAGTGCAGACTTTTTGCACAGTCTCTTAGCGGACACGCGAGGAGATTCAGCCCACCTCCTCGCGTCGGCGGCTGTTGATGCCGCAAGCTACGCCGCCGCGAGCTGCGGGCCGGCGATGTTTTCCGCCGCGATGTCGTCGAGCTGCGCGAGGGAGCCGACGTGGGCGAATTTTTCGCGGAGCCGTCTCGCGTCGGGCATTCCTCGCGAGTAGGACATGAGCTGTGTGCGCATCGACTGCATGGCGTGGAGCTCGCTGCCCTGCTTTTCGACTTCGCGCGCGCAGTGGCGGCGGATGTGTCGCCAGATTTCGTCCAGCGTCGGCGGGGGAAGGTGCGCGCCGGTGGCGAGGTAATGTTTGATTTCGCGGAAGACCCACGGGTGCTGCATCGCGGTGCGCCCAATCATGATGCCGGAGACGCGCGTCGTGGCCTTGCGGTGCTCGACGTCGCGCGCGTTCGTGATGTCGCCGTTGCCGATGACCGGCACGCGCACGGTCTCGGCGACTTCGCCGATGACATTCCAATCGGCCTCGCCGGAATAGCCCTGTTCCTTCGTGCGCCCGTGCACTGCGATGGCCTGGATGCCGCAGTCCTCGAGGATGCGCGCGGTGGTCGTGGCATTCACGGTGTCGGCGCTCCAGCCGATGCGGATTTTCGCGGTGACGGGATGCGGCGCGACGGCCTTCACGATGGCCGTGGCGATTCGTGCGAGCAGCGGGCAGTCGCGGAGGATCGCGGAGCCCCCGTTCTTGCTCACGACCTTGCTCACCGGGCAGCCGAAATTGATGTCGAGAAAATCGGGCCGCTTCCAGTCGAGCACCATCTTCGCGGCCTCGCCGAGATGCTCCGGGTCTCCGCCAAAAAGCTGCACGCCGAGCGGGCGCTCCGCCTCCTCGAAGTCGAGATACTCCATCGTGCGCTCGTTCTTCCGGAAGATGCCCTCCGCGGAAACGAACTCAGTGACCATCACATCCGCGCCATACTCCTTGCAGAGCTGGCGGAACGTGGTGTCCGTCACTCCCGCCATGGGCGCGAGGTAGAGCGGGAAACGGTCTTGGAACCAGGGAAGCATCGGGCGGAAAGGTAGCGCGGGATTGGTGTTCTGCGAGTCTGCGCTGCGGAATGGGTGTCTGCCAACGCTGCCTTCGACGCTACTTGACGAACTTCGCGAAGACGCGGTTTGCTTCCTCAAGGTTCTCCTTGCTGCCGACATCGAACCACGTGCCGGGGACGCTCCATGCGTGGACGGCGGTCTGCGGGTACAGCCATTGCACGAAGCGGCCCGGCTGGTCGGGGTTGTTTCCGGCGGCGATGTATTGCGCGATCATCGGCACGACGTGCTTTGGATAATAGTAGAGCGCGATGCCGATGAGCGTGCTCGGCGGGTAGGCGGGTTTCTCGACGAACTCCGCGATGACGCCTTCGCCGTTCACCGCGACGACGCCGTATTTTTTCGCCTCGTCGAGGCACTTCACGTCATAGACGCCGAGGACGGGCGTATTTTTCTCTCGCGCGAATTTTCCAAAGCCCTCGAGGCTCTGGCTGAAAAGGTTGTCGCCCGCGACGACGAGCAGGTCCTCGCCTTCGATGCCGTGCTTTTGAATGACATGCTGGATGTCGCCGATGGCACCGAGCTTGTCGGCGTCGCTCGTGGAGCCGTCGTTGACGATGGTGAAGGGGAGTTTTGCGTGGGACGCATTGTAGCCGTCAGCCCACGTCTGGAAATCCGCGGCGAACTTGTTGTTCGTGACGACGAAGACCTTCGAGATGCCGGGGATCGGCGCAAGGTTGTCGATGACCCATTCCATCATCGGCTTGTCGGCGACGCCGAGGAGCGGCTTCGCTTTTGTCTGGGTGAGGGGATAGAGGCGCGTCGCGTAGCCCGCGGCGAGGATGAGGATGTTCATTCGGGGGCGGAGGGTAGGGAGGCGCGTGGAAAGTTGTAAAGCGCGGCGCAGGCATTCGGCGTTCGACATCACCGCGGCTTCGCGCTTCGTTCGCGGACTGATGAAGCTGCTGCTCGTTGACGGTCCCTATTTCGTTTACCGCTCCTTTTTCGCGATCCGGAATCTCACGAACTCGCGCGGCGAGCCGGTGAACGCGATCTACGGCTTTGTGAAAACGATGCGCAAGATGCTCAAGGACGTGAAGCCCGACATCGCAGCCGTGCTGTGGGACCAGGGGCTGCCGAAGCGGCGCACGGAGCTGCAGCCCGACTATAAGGCGACGCGCGCGGAAACACCGGAGCAGATGAGGCCGCAGTTCCCGATCATCCGCGACATCGTGCCGCTCATGGGCATCGCGAGCATCGCCGTGCAGGACACGGAGGCGGACGACCTGATGGCCAGCTACGCCGTCGCCGCGCAGGCCCGCGGGGACGAAGTCGTTCTCGCGACGAACGACAAGGACCTCTACCAGCTCGTGAACCCGAAGTGCGTCGTCTATTCGACGAACAAGACGGACCTCGCTGCGCCGACGGATGGCTTCGCGCTTCTCGGCGAGGACAAGGTGCGGGAAAAATGGGGCGTGCCTGCCGGGCGCATCGGCGACGTGCTGGCGATCATCGGCGACACGGTGGACAACATCCCGGGCATCGACGGACTCGGGCCGAAGACGGCGGCGACTTTGATCAACGAGCACGGAAACCTGGACGCGCTGCTCGCAAATCTCGACGCGGTGAAAAGCGAACGCACGCGGGAGAAGCTGCGTGCGGGCGCCGCGCGGGTGCGTGAAAATCGCGAGATGGTGCGGCTTGACGAGGATCTGCCGCTGCCCGTGCCGATGGGCGAATTGCAAATCAAGCCGCGCTGGCCGGAATTCATCGCGGCGCTGGAGAAGTGCGACTTCAAGGGGCTGCTCGCAGAGGTGAAGGCGGAAGCCGGCACGGATGCCCCGAAGGTGATGGCGCTAGGGCAAGGCGAGCTGTTTTAGAGGACCAACTGCTCGTCGGGCTGGAATCCTTTTCACGACCCGACAGGATATTCCCATGAAACAACGCCCCTCCGGAATCCGCCGTGTCGTCGCCACTCACGTGCGAACGGGTGAGACTTTCGAGTTTTCATTTGATCAAGCGCGGCTGCTCGGGCGGCGTCGTGTGCGAGCGAAAGCGGCGGCCGTATTCGGACCGGGCTTCCTTGACCTGCAATGCAACGGCTACGCGGGCGTGGACTTCAACCAGCCGCGCACAAGTGCGGAGGAGATCGCGACGGGGATTCGCGCGATGTGGCGCGAAGGATGCACCCATGTGCTGCCGACGCTGATCACGGCATCCCCGGCGCGGCTGAAGCTGCTGTTCGGGCATTTGTACGAAGCGCTGCGGCTGCATCCGGAGGTTGCGGCATCGGTTCCTGGCTTTCATCTCGAAGGGCCTTTCATCAGCCCCGCCGATGGCGCGCGGGGCGCTCACCCCCTTGCGCATGTCTGCGATGCGAGCCGCAATATCTGGCGGGAGTGCCAGCGTGCCGCGGGCGGACGCATCAAACTGCTCACGGTGGCGCCGGAGGTCCGCGGTGCCATCTCGCTCATCCGTCAGGTCCGGAAAGAGGGAGTCCTTCCCGCGCTCGGGCACACGATGGCGGACGCCGAGATGATCGCCAAAGCCTGCGATGCGGGCGCGATGATGACGACGCACCTCGGCAACGGCTGTCCGCAGATGATCCATCGGCATCAGAATCCCATCTTCGCGCAACTCGCCGAGGATCGCCTCGCCGCGAGTCTCATCACGGATGGCGTCCATCTTCCGCCGGAGGCCGTGCGGCTTTTCCATCGGATGAAAGGCGCGGAGCGAACGCTCGTGGTGACGGACGCGATGGCGGCGGCGGGCGCGCCGGCAGGACGCTACACCATCGGGGATTTGGAAATCGAAGTGGGCCGCGACCGTGTGGTGCGTCAGCCGGGAAGTCCGAATCTCGCGGGCTCGGCTTTGACGATGGATCGCGCGGTGTCCGGCTTTGTCAAAATGACCGGCGTGTCGCTTTGCACGGCATGGGACGCCGCATCGGTGCGTCCGTGGGAATTGCTGCGCGCGGCGGGTGCGGTGAAGCGGATTCCGCAATCCTGTGTGATCGCGCATTGGGACGGGGATGAACTCGATGTGCTGGCAACGCTCCGCGGCAAGCGCGTGCTGTGGGCAAAATGATTGCAGTGCTGCACTGCCCGCGGAGGGAGCTTGGCGAGTTGACTGCTGATGTGCGGTCCGTGCCGTGGTGTGACATGGCGCCTGCCGTGTTTGCGGATGCGGTTACGGGAGCCGCGCCGAAGCAAGGCACGGAAGTCCGTTCGGCGTGGAATGAGCACGAATGGCGGATCCTTTTCCACGCGCACGATGCAGACGCATGGGCGACGCTCACCGGGCATGATGCACCGCTTTATGAAGAGGAAACGGTCGAGGTCTTTTTTGATCCGCGGGGGGATCTGGAGAGCTATTTCGAGATCGAGGTGAACCCGCTCGGAACGGTGCTTGATCTCGTTTTCCGGCGGAGCCGGAGTGGCTACAAGGGCGAGCATGCCTGGGACTGTGACGGCCTGCGCTCGCTGGTGCGGAAGGACTCCGGCACATGGACAGTTGAGCTGGCGATTCCGTTCGCAAGCGTGGCGGACGCTCAGCCCCAACCGGGCACGCAGTGGCGGGTGAACTTATGCCGGATAGACCGGCCATCCCGCGACGGGAGCATCCCGAGGGAACTCACCGCGTGGTCGCCACCGATGCGCGCGAGTTTTCACACGCCGGAGCGGTTTGGGATTGTCGAATTCGTCGAGTAAGAGCGGCTGGCGGCTTGTGTCTCCGGTGTCACTGAGCCGTCTGCATCTCGAAATACGCGGGTGTCAGCGGTGGCAGTTCAGGGACGACGATTCCGTGATCCAGCATGTCGCGAATGGCGATCCGCAGCGGGGCGAGTCCACCGACGTGATCCTGCAGAAGGACCGCGTCGGCTGCACAGCGGAGCGCGCGGCGGGCGTCATCACTCAGGACGACGCGGACATCCCGGAACGTCTCGCTGCGATGGAGATTCACGAGGACGAGGAAGGGTGCGTATTCCGGGCCGGGAACCCGCAAGTAGGCGCAGAGCCAGTGACCGCTGGCGGGTTCGCCATCGATCCGTGCGAAGGCGGGATTGCCGGTGTTTGCCGCATTGAGCGGGAAAAATGCGCCTTCGCGAAATGCAGGTGCACCGCATGCGGCGAGCAGGCGTCCGTAGAACTCGCGGAGGCTGCGCTGCTGGGAGGAGAGGCGTGCTCCATCGTAGCGGTGGCCGTTCACCCATTTGGCGAACTCCGGCATGGACCAGTAGTCGAAGATCGTTGTGCGGGCATTGCCTCCTCCGAACCCCGCCACTCCGGCCGCAGGTTCGCCGACTTCCTGGCCGCTGTAGAGGAGCACGGGGCCGCGTGAGATTCCGAAGAGCACTCCGCTTACGGCGCGGCCAACGTCCATGCCGATCCCGCCCCACTCGCCGTGCGCGGCGAGACGGACTTCGTCGTGATTTTCCGCGTAGCGCAGTGCATCGCGAAATACATCCGGGTGGTGCGCGGCAAGCGTGGCGTCGAGGTCGTTCGCCCATGCGGGGCCGTCGTAGATTCGCTTGAGCGTCTTGTAGGAAGGGTCGTCGTACACCGCGTCGAAGCCCGCTCCTAGCAGGGCGGTGAGCACGTTGCCTTGCTCCACTTTCATCGGGTCGTTGTCGTATGCCTCGGCGACGAAGAATACCTTGGGATCGCGTGCGCGTGCGCGTGCGACCGCCCACGCCCAGAATTCCACCGGGACCATGTGCGCCATGTCGCAGCGGAAACCATCCACGCCGAGCGCCTGCCAGCGCGCGAGCACGGCATCCATTTTTTTCCACGTGTCCGGAAGCGGGGCGGACGGGTTCCCAGCGTGCGGAAACTCTCGCGCGCCGGTCGTGAAATCGTAGCCGTAGTTGAGTTTCACGGTTTCGTACCAGTCGTGGAGCGACGGTGTCCAAGTGCAGGCATTGTTGCCCGTCACGCGGCCGGTGGTCATTTCCTCGGAAAAAAGTCCGTCGCATCCGCCGGGCGGCATGGCAGGTGGGGCTTGCGGCCTGGCCGTTGCTGACGGTCGGCAGGCGCAGTGGTGGACCGCCGCCGGGCGAGTCGGGCTGCAGCCAGAAGAAGTTGTTTTGCGGGGAGAAAAACTTCGAGCGGTCGTCGTTCCCGCCGAAGGTGACGAGGCGGGAGCGGTGGCTGCGTGCGACGTGGTTGGCGACGAAGTCGATGATCACGCGCAGGCCGAGGGCGTGCGCGCGGTCGAGCAACGCGCGGAATTCGTCCATGCGTTTTGCCGGGTCGATGGCGTAGTCGGGACAGACGAAGGCGTAGTCCTTGATCGCGTAGGGCGAAGCGGCGAGGCCCTTGAGCAAATCGGGATCGTCCGCGGGCTGGCCGATGGATGAGTAGTCGGTCGCCGTCGCCTGCGCATGCACGCCCGTGAGCCAGAGGTGCGTGATGTGCAGTTCGTCGCGCAGCGAGCGGAGTGCGATGTCGCTGATGTCCGCGAATTTGCCGGTGCCGTTCTCCGCGAGTGTGCCGTTCGGTTTCCGAGTTTCGTTGGTGTTACCGAAAAGGCGCGGCAGGAGTTGGTAGATGCGTGGGCGCTCCATGGGCGGGAGCGTGCGGCTATTCCCAGAGCCGGTCGAGCGCGCGGTTCACTGCGGTGAAAAGGAAGTCGATCTCCTCGCGCGTGACGGTGAGCGGCGGGGCGATGGCGATGAGGTCGCGGATGCCGCGGACGATGACGCCCTGGTCGCGGACGAGATTCGCGCCCTTGAGTCCGAGCAGCGTCGTCGGTGTCAGCGCGGCCTTTCCTTCGCGAGGGAGCAACTCCAGCGCGCCGATGAACTGACAGCCGCGCACTTCGCCGACCGCGGGATGTGTTGCGAAGGACTGGAGCTTTTGCTGGAAATACGGGCCGACATCGTCGCGCACGCGCTCGACGAGGCGTTCGCTTTCGATGAGTGCGATGTTTGAGAGCGCGACGGCGCAGGGCGTAGGATGGCCGCTGTAGGTGAAGCCGTGCGCGAGGTAGCCGCCATGGATGAGGACGTCGGCGATTTCGTCGGCGACCATCGTCGCGCCGAGCGGGAGGTAGCCGCTGGTGAGACCTTTCGCGAGGCAGATGAGATCGGAATCGAGCGACCACAGATCGCTGGCAAACCACGCGCCGAGCCGGCCAAATGCGGTGATGACTTCATCGGCGACGAAGAGGATGCCGTGGCTGCGCGCGAGGGCCCGGAGTTTCGCGAGATAGCCCGGTGGCGGGACGATGACGCCGCCGGCTCCCTGGACGGGCTCGGCGAAAATCGCGCCGATCGTTTCCGGCCCTTCGCGTTCGATGAGGCGGGCCGTTTCTTCGATGCACCAGTCGGCGTAGGCCTCGCGATCCGACTCGCGGTTTGCGGCGTAGGCGTGAGGCGCGGGCGCGTGGAGAAATCCGGGCAGGGGAAGATCGAATGGCGTCTGGCAACCGGGCAGGCCGGTCATGCTCGCGGTG
The DNA here is from genome assembly GCA_963769025.1 of uncultured Verrucomicrobiae bacterium. Taxonomy (GTDB): domain Bacteria; phylum Verrucomicrobiota; class Verrucomicrobiia; order Chthoniobacterales; family Chthoniobacteraceae; genus SXWH01. Next base: position 793,876 of record CAVYKI010000009.1, on the reverse strand, counting down.
GCGAGTGTCACGCCGTGGTAGGCGAATTCGCGGGTGATGATTTTCGTGCGGTGGGGCTGGCCCTTCAGCTTCCAGTAGGCGCGGATGAGTTTCAGCGCGGTCTCGTTCGCCTCGCTGCCGCTGTTGCTGAACATGACGTGATTCAGCCGCTTCGGTGCGAGTTCGGAGAGCTTTGCAGCGAGCTGGATGGCGGGTTCCGTGGTGCTGTTGAAGAACGATGGGTAGTAGCAGAGCCGCTCCATTTGCCGCGTCGCGGCGTCGATCAGTTCGCGTCGGCCGTAGCCGACATTTACGCACCAAAGACCGGCGAGGCCATCGAGCAAGCGGCGTCCATTTTGATCCTGGAGCCATGCGCCGCTTCCGTCGGTGATGATGTGGGTGCCGGCTGCGTGGAGTTCGTCGTGATTCGTGAAGGGATGGAGCTGATGCGCCGCATCGAGCTTTTGAAGGGGAGTCAGCGAGCTCATGGCAGAAACATACACACGGCCTGCCCGGGCGTCCATGCGCGGGCCTCTTGACGTGGGCTGCGCACTTTCTACGCTCGCGACCCATGAGGTTCCTCCCACTCGCATGTTTTTTTGTCGCCGCGGTGAGCCTTGCCGACGAGGCGGAGTCGAAGGCCCGCGGCGAGCGCATTTACCAGCAGGGGTGCATCGTGTGTCACCAGGCGACGGGGCAGGGGGCGCCGCCGGTGTTTCCTCCGCTGGCGGCGTCGGATTGGATCAAGGAGAACCGCGAGCGCTCGATCCGTGCGCTCTGCGAGGGGCTGGGCGGAAAAATCCGGGTGAACGGAGTGGACTACAACAACCAGATGCCGGTGCAGCCGCTCGACGATCGCAGCGTCGCGGATGTGCTGACGTTCGTCTTTTCCTCGTGGGGCAATGCGGAAAAGGCCGTGACGCCGGATGAGGTGGCGAAGGTGAGGCTGACGTCGAAATTCAAGACTTACGATGCGCTGGTCCGGGCGCATGCGTTTGCGCCGCTGCCCGCGCCGCCGAAGGGGATGAAGCTCCGCGAGGTGGTGCAGTTGCCTGATTTTGTCACGCGGCTCGCGGGGCCGGATCGCGATGGCGCGGTGTACGCGCTCGGACAGAAGGGCGTGGTGTACCGGCTCGATGTCGAGAACGGGCTCATTGTGCCGATTCTGCAGCCGGCGGAATACGTGAAGCAGGAAAATGCCGACATCACCGCGCTCGGGATCACGCTCGGCACGGATGGACGGCTGTGGTTCACGACGAACCGCGGCTTTGCTGACGAGCCTTACCGGATGAATGAGGTCACGATCTGGCGCAGCAGTGGGGATTTGAAATCCGGACCGGTAAAGGCTGAGCCGTGGCTTGTGCATCGCTACCCGTACGGCGTCGGGCCGTTCAATCACGGGGTCTCGCACCTCGCGTTCGGGCCGGACGGGATGCTCTACGTGAGCAGCGGTTCGCGCACGGATGGCGGCGAGGCGGGCACTGCGACAGGTGTTTTCACCGGCGGTGAAGTGGAGACGACGGCGTGCCTGTGGCGGCTCGATCCGAAGAGCGAGACGCCGGAGATCGAAGTCCATGCGCGCGGGCTGCGGAATCCTTACGGCTTTGCGTGGAATACGGCAGGGGAGCTTTTCTCGGTGACGAATGGCCCGGACGCGAACGCGCCTGAGGAGCTGGATTTCATCGAGCGCGGGAAGCACTACGGGTTTCCGTTCCAGTTCGGCAACTGGCCGATGGATCCGCGCCCTTATCCGCACACGCCGGTGCCGCCGGCAGGAATGATCTTCAAGTTGCCGGTGAAGAACACCGGACCTGCCGGCGGTGGAAACGCGGACGGGCTTTACACGTTCGATGCGCACAGTTCGCCGGCGGGGATGGCGTGGTGCGGCGAGGATTTCCCCGAGCCGCTGCGAAACGGATTTCTCGTCACGCGTTTTGGAAACCTCATCGGCGAGGACCGCACCGGCAGCTCGCAGGATGTCGGATTTGACGTGCTCTCCGTGCACCCAAAGCGAGAGAGCGACGGCACGTGGAGCGCCAGGACGGAGACGATTTTTGCAAAACTCGGACGCCCAATCGATGTGCTGCGCATCGGGCCTGGCCGGGTGCTGATTCTCGAATACACGCGGTCGAGCAGCTTCAAGGACGGGTTTGGCTGGCTGCCGGGCCGCATTTTGGAACTGAGCGCGGACCGGTGAACGGAGCGGTTTGACTCCGGTGCGAAGACTGGGCTAACTGTGCGCCACATGGATCCCGGGCTCCGCCAGCGCATTTACGAATTTCTCGAGTCGAAAGGGCTGCGGAGGACTTCGCAGCGTGATGCGATCATTGAGGCGGCGTTCACCACCACGGAGCACTACACGGCCGATGATTTGCTGGTGATGGCGAAGAAGGTGGACCCTTCGGTCTCACGCGCGACGGTCTATCGCACGCTGCCGCTGCTCGTGGAGAGCGGGATGCTGCGGGAGATGGATTTCGGCCGCGACCACAAGTTCTACGACCCGAACTACGTCGATCATCCGAATCACAATCACCTCATCTGCCTCGACTGCGCGAAGATCATCGAGTTCGAGGATGTCCACATCGACACGCTGGAGATTTGCATCAGCAAGCGGATGGGTTTTACCCCGATGGGGAAAGTGGTGCGCATCGAGGCCCACTGCGACGAACTGCGCACCTCGGGGGTGTGCAAGCGGCGAAAGACCGTCGCCGCGGTTTAGGTCCCGCTCGCCGCGCTCGCGGCCTAAAGCTTGGCGACTTCGATGCTGACGATCTCGACTTCGTGCTCGCCGGTTTCCTTCGGCACGGTGACGCGGTCGCCCGCGGCGTGGCCGATGAGCGCCTGCGCCATCTGCGAGAGGTAGCTGATGATGTGCTTCGAAGGGTCCGTGTCCCAAGCCCCGAGGATCGTGTAGTTTTCCTCGCCGCCGTCGCTCACGCGGCGGAGTTTCACGGCGGTGCCGATGGCGACCTTTTCATTGGTCACGCCGGCAAAATCGGTGCCGCGGGCGCGGGCGAGGTCGCGTTCAGCCTCGCTTTTCTGCCGAGAGAGCACGCGTTGCTGTTCCTTGGCGCTCTTGTATTCGAAATTCTCGCGAAGGTCGCCGTAGCTGCGGGCGATCTGGATGTCCTGCCGGTTCTGCGGGATCTTCTTGTTCACGAGGTCGTCGTAGTCGGCCTTGCGGGTTTCCAAACTCTTCCACGATACGATCAGTTCGTTCTTCTTGTCGTCGTCGGGCCTGCCGGTGATGAGCGACTCCAGTTCGGGATAAGTGCGGACGATGCGTCCGAGGAGCGAGCGCTTGTTCAGCTCCTCGAAAGTCGGCGAGAGGACGAGCTTGCGCATCACGTCGCGCAGTTCCTCGTCGGTCGCGACGGCGACGAGGTCGAGCAGGAGTTCCTGGTCGTTCACGAGCATGTCCTGGAGTTTGCGGTCGCGCTTTTCCTTGAATTGATCGCGCTCCATCGCGCCGAGGATGGCGCTGAGCACACGCGGATGCTGGGCGATCTCGCCGTACACGCCGTGGCGTTCCTCGCAGAGCCATTGCAGGCCTTCGGAGCTGATCGACTGGTCGCGGATGGACTTGTCGAGCGCGACGCCGAATTCATCCATGCGCCCTTTTTCGATGAGCAGGCGCGCGGCCTCCGGCGCGAGCTTCGAGTTTCCGCGGAGGAAAAGGCCGATCGCCTTTGTGCTCCAGTGGTCGCTGAATGCTTCCGGCAACGCGAGGACGACCTTCTTCAGCTTCGAGACGGGCAGTTCGCCGAGCAGCGTGGCAAGCTGGCGATCCTGTTCGAGCAGGATGCCGGCGATGGTCGGCGTGTCGGGTGAACTGGTGAGCGTGGGGAGCTTCGAGACAATTTCATCGCGGACGGCGAGGAGCTGAAGCGTTTCGCAGGTGTGCAGCTTGACGTTCTTCTTCGCGGCCAATTCGATGGCGGCGACCACCGGCTGGAGCACGGCCGGGTCGGTGAACTGGCCGAGCGCCTTCGTGAGATTGTCCAGAGCGGTGATCTGATCCTTCAGCGTCCGCGCGGCCTTGAATGCCTCGAGCACTTCGTCGGTCTGCGAAAGCCCCTGTTCGCGGAGGATGAAAGGCTCGGTCTTTTTTTGCGGAACGCCCACGAGCGGGTCCGACTTCAGCGCCCGCTTGGCGGCTTCCCACCATTTCTTGAAAGCGGCGTCGTTGAAAACATCCGGGACGAGCTGCGAGGCGATCTGTTCCTGCGAGGCCCGTCCGCCGAGGGACTGGAGCACCATCCGGACAAGGCAGGCAGGGTCGCTCTGGCCGAGCTTTCGGATCGCTTCAAGATCCTGAAATTTCTTCGCGGCGATGTGGTCGGGAGGCAGAGGGATCAACGACTCGCCAGCGTACTGGAGCTGCATCGAGTGCGCCTTCTTTGTCTTGAAGTCGATCGTCGTCTGACTGAGCAGAAAATCGTGGGAGACAATGACGCCGTAGCCCCAGCTCTTGTGCTGGACGAACGTGCCCGGCGGGAGCTTCGCCAGGGCGGCCCCGACGGTGGAGGTGAGTTTGCCGGCTTCGACGGCCTTCTTGATGTCTTCTGTCATTGGGGCGCGGAAAGTAGGGATCATTGCTCCTTTGGAAAAGGGATTTCTTTATCGCTTGCGAAGAATGCCTGCACTCGGCCCCTGACAACCAGACCGGGCGGAAAGCCACAGCTCCCAGCCGCCACCGTCACGGGGGCCGGGATTTTCCATTTGCCTAGAAGGGGGCGCGCACGGACACTGCAGGCCCTATTGGGAATACATGCTCGGTTTTTTCGAACGCCAACGCCTGGCCAAAAAAGGCCTCACTCCGCAAAAGACGCGCCGTCGCCTGACTCAGAGCGAAGTGGCGGAGACGCTTGAACACGGGGTCATCACACGCATCGCCGTCATCGTCTGCGCAGCCGTCGGCCTTGTCTGGCTGATCACCGCCGGCACCGTGAGGACGCCGGTGGGCCCGTGGGTCGTGGCGCTTCTCGTCTTTTCCACCGCGGTCGGCCACCTTTTCCTGACCCGCAGGGAGATTTGGAACTGCAACTCGCGCCTCCTGCTGCTTTTCCTCATCGTCCTCGGCCACCTCGGGCTCGCGAAGCTCTGCGTGCTCCAGGCCGACGCAGCCATTCACGCCAGCGGGGAGCTTTTGCCCGGGCAATTCAGCGCCATCCAGCGGCACGACATGTGGCTGCTCGCCATCCCGTTCGGCTTCGGGCCGGTCCTGGCGAGCGTGCTGCTCGGCCGCTCGATGGCCGTGTTCGTCTCCGTCTTCGGGACGCTCCTTGCCCTGCCGCTGTTTGCCAGCGTGAGCGGCGACCTCGACTTCATCGTGAGGAATGTGACGACCAGCCTCGTCTGCGGATTTGTCGCGATTTATCTCACCGCCGAAGTGCGCAAGCGCGGCGACCTCCCGCGCGCGGGGCTCTTCGTCGGGCTCACGACGTGGCTGCTCGCGGTCGCCTTCCGGGAAATCAATCTCCTCCACATGTGGGTCGAGGGCGCGGCCCTGAACTACCAGACGCTCGCCGTCCAGACCGTCGTCGCGGTCGGCGCCCCGGTGGTCATGACGCTCATCATCGTCGGTGCGCTGCCGGCGGTGGAAAGCCTCTTCCACATCACCACGCGCGTCCGCTGGCTGGAACTCGCCGACCTGAACCACCCGCTGCTCCGCCGGATGACCATCGAGGCGCCCGGCACCTTCCAGCACAGCCTCGCCGTCGCAAACCTCGCAGAGGGCGCCTGCGAAGCCATCGGAGCCAATCCGACAATGGCGCGCGTGTGCAGCTACTTCCACGACATCGGCAAGCTCGTGAAGCCCGAGTATTTCACGGAAAACATGCGGCACGACCGCAACCCCCACGACGACCTCGCGCCCACGATGAGCGCGCTCATCATCATCGCCCACGTGAAGGAGGGCATCTCGCTCGCGCTGGAGCACAAGCTCAACCAGGAGATCATCGACATCATCCGCGAGCACCACGGCACCTCGATGGTGTACTATTTTTACAAAAAGGCGATGGACCAGCAGCAGGCTGCTCGCAGCGACGGGAAGATCGCCTCGATGCACGACGAGGATCTGCCCGAGGTCAGCGAGAGCAGCTTCCGCTACGGCGGGCCCAAGCCGCAGACCCGCGAATCCGCCATCGTGAGCCTCGCTGATTCCATCGAGAGCGCCGCGCGCTGCCTCGAGCGCGTGACACCGCAGAAGATCGAGCAGCTCATCACCGACATCATCCGCAAGCGCGTCGCCGACGGCCAGCTCGACGACTGCGACCTCCGCTTCCGCGACCTCGAAGCCGTCGCCCAGGCATTCCGCCACACGCTCAGCAGCATGATGCATTCGCGCGTGGCGTATCCCGACGACACGCCCACGAAGACCAGGCGTGGCTCCAGCGTCACCAGCGCCATCCGCCCGCGTCCGGACGCGTCGGCGGCGTAGAAACGCCCTGCTCCGCTCAGCGGTCCATTTTCCTCCGGCGGGGGAGCGCGGAATGCACCCGATCAGCGGACGCGCCAGTCGCCGAGGCTGCCGGTGTAGAGATAGGCCGTCCCCGAGATGCCGCCGGTGCCATTCATGTACCAAACGGCGATCTGGCCGGACAAGTTCTGGAAGATGACGTCGGCGGTGGCGTCGCCGTTCATGTCCACGAGTGCCACCACTTTCCAGTCGAGCATGGAGCCAGCGTAGAGGTATCCGGTGGTGATGATCGTCCCAGTGCCGTTCATGTACCATACGTAGATCTGGCCGGACGAGTTCTGGAAGACGACGTCGTTGTTGCCATCGCCGTTCATATCCGCGAGCCCCGCGACTCTCCAGTCGGTGAGGTTGAGGTTGTAAAGGTATCCGGCGGCGGTGACCGCGCCGTTGCCATTCATGTACCACACGTAAACCAGTCCGTTGCCGTTTTGGAAAACAATGTCGGCGTTAAGGTCGCTGTTCATGTCCGCGAGGCCCACCACTCTCCAGTCGCCGAGGCTGCCGGTATGGAGGTAGGCGGTGCCCGTGACGACACCGGCGCCATTCAGGAACCAGACGGCGATTTGGCCGGCGGAGTCTTGGAAAACGAGGTCGAGCTTGCCGTCGTTGTTCATGTCCGCGATGCCCACCACTCTCCAGTCGCCGAGGCTGCCGGCATAGAGGTAGGCGGTACCCGTGACGACTCCGCTTCCATTCAGATACCACACGGCGATCTGGCCGGTGAAGTTCTGGAACAAGAGATCGGACTTGGCGTCGCCATTCAGGTCTCTGGGAAGAGTGACGGCGGCGGGACTTTCCGCGGTGAAGAGCAAGGCCAGTGCCGCCACGCAGGCGGCCAGTTTTGGCCTGATGAGCGAGCGGAATCGCGTGGCGGTCGCCTTCGGATTTCCACCCGTGGGAGCAGTCGGTTGCAGCGTTTTCATAAGCGTGACTTCCTGTTTCGGATTTGGAGCACGAACTGCCGCGAGGGCAGAGGGAGCTGACGTGATTACGATGTTCCCGCAGCGATGGCCGCGCAAGGGGAAACCCGGAGGACAGCCATCCCGAGGATGTCCCGTGCAAGTGTCTGTTGTGAGTTTTCCTTTCGGCGTCCGGAGAAAATGCGGCAAGTGGAAATCCCGGCGGCTGCTCGGGTTCCTTTCCTGCGTGCGAGTGACCGCGGGCGTGGTTTCGTCAGTCGGGTCCGCAGCGCCACCTTCCGCCACACAGAAAAACCTGCGCATTGCACGGGCATCGTTCCCGGCTAAGAATCACCCGGCGCACCAGTTCCCTCACTGACATGATTTCCCGAATCTCCCCGCAGTTCCGTGTCTTATTTCCGACGTCGTCTGGCGCTGCCGGCTGTCCTGGCTGCGATGAGTGCCGCATGGATCGCGGCCCCGATGCACGCCGCCGCGCCGCCGAAGAAAGAGGAGGCGGAGGATTCGAATGCCCCGGTGAGCTATTACAAAAAGGTGCGGCCGATTTTCCAGGCGCAGTGCCAGGGCTGCCACCAGCCGGCGAAGGCGAAGGGCGGCTATGTGATGACGGATTTTGCGAAGCTGCTCAAGGGCGGCGACGATGCGGAGACGGACGGGGCGGCCGTCGTTCCGGGGCAGCCTGAAAAGTCGCATCTGCTGAAGCAAATCACCCCCGTCAACGGCGAGGCCGAGATGCCGCCAAAGAAGGCGCCGCTGCACGAAATGGAAATCGCGCTCATCAAGCGATGGATCGCCGAGGGCGCGAAGGACGACACGCCGGAGAACGCGAAGCAGCGCTTCGACACCGATCACCCGCCAGTTTACTCGCGAGCCCCGGTGATCACCTCGCTCGATTTTTCACCCGATGGATCGCTGCTCGCCGTCGCGGGATTTCACGAGGTGCTGTTATGGAAAGGTGACGGCAGCGCATTGCTCGCGCGTCTCGTCGGTCTTTCCGAGCGCGTGCAGTCGCTGCGCTTTTCTCCCGATGGGAAGAGGCTCGCGGTCGCGGGAGGGCGCCCGGCGCAGATGGGGGAGATTCAGATTTGGGACGTGGAAAAGCGGAAGCTGCTGCTGAGCGCGACGCAGGGATACGACACCGTGTACGGCGTGAGCTGGTCGCCGGACGGAAAGCTCGTCGCATTTGGCACGGCCACCGACAAGGCCGTGCTCGCCATCGAGGCCGACACCGGCAAGCAGGTGCTCCAGCAGCGTTCGCACGACGACTGGGTGCTCGGTACGGTCTTCACGCAGAAAGGGGACAAGCTCGTGAGCGTCGGCCGCGACATGACGGCGAAGCTCACCGAAGTCGCCACGCAGCGCTTCATCGACAACATCACCAGCATCACACCCGGCGCGCTGCGCGGCGGGCTGCATTCCGTCGTGCGTCACCCGAAGCGCGATGAATTCCTCGTCGGCAGTTCGGACGGCGTGCCGCAGGTCTATCGCATCGAACGGAAGGTCCAGCGGCGCATCGGCGACAACGCGCTCTCCATCGGCAAGTGGCCCGCGATGGAAGGCCGCATCTACGCCGCGGACTTCGCGCCCGACGGGCTGAGCTTCGCAGCCGGCAGTTCGCTGGATGGAAAAGGCTCGGTGAATTTCTTCAACTTCGACTTCAGCACCGAGATGCCGGCGGACATCCTCGCCATCGAGAACAAATCCTCCATCACCCGCACGGATGCGGAAAAGCAGAAGCTCGAGAAGTACTTCACCGGCACGATGAAGCTGCTCGCCGGCGCGAAATTCGAAGGCGGCATCTACGCCCTGAGCTACAAGCCCGACGGTTCGCTCCTCGCCGCCGGCGGCGAGGACGGGCGTGTGTGGCTCATCAATCCCAAGGACGCGAAGGTCGTGAAGGAATTCATGCCGGTGACGGTGAGCGCGACTGCGGCAAGTGGGAGATAGACTCATCCGGTGCTCATGCGCTAAAGGTCACGCGCCATGCGACATTCCTTTTCGCCGTATCCGTCGCATTCACCCTGGCCCCGCTGGCTGTCATCCCGCCCGCCATCGCCAGCGACGAAGCGCCCGCGCCGGCCAAACCAGCCGCCGCTCCCGCGCAGGATGACCAAAGCTCGCGCCTGTGGGCTATGAGGAAGAAGGTGCAGCAGCGCGCCGGGCAGCGGGCAGGGACGTTTCTGGAGCAAATGAACGCGGCGCTCCGCGAGGGCGACCCCGACGGCGCGGAAGCCGCGCTGAAAGCGGCGGTCGCACAGGGGAAGATGACGCAGGGGGAGATAGACGAGGCGCGCAGTCGCATTGACGGCATGGTCTCGCAGCAACGGCAGGCGATGGTGGGTGCGGCACGGGCCAAGCATGCGGCTGAACAAGCAAGCAGTGCGACAGCCAGCACGAGTTCCGCCGTCAGGGCTTCGCCGAACAATCCGGCAACGAGCGGGAAGAGCGTTCACCTCAAATTTGATGGCGCTGGCATGAACGCGATCCGTGTTTTCAACGTGTCGTGATCAGGCGCTCCATTGGATCGGCAAACGGATGAAAGCCCAGGCGACTGCAGCAAAGCCAAAGCATGGGAAGCAAAGGATGACGGGACCTCTTATCTCACCGTTTTCGTCGGGGATGATGGCAAAGGTACCGCCGGAACCTACGGCTATGAAGTGACTTTCATTGAGGTTCTAGACCGCCGGTTGCTTTCACCGAACAAGGTGGGACGCCGTCAGACTTTCAAGGGAACGTTCACCATTCCGTCTGGCAAGACCGACGGCACGGTCTATTTCGAGAAGTTCCGGTGGGGTGATTCGAGGGTTGAGATACGGAGTTCGTTTCAGTGAAGCATCGGATGCTCAGGGCAAGCCAAAGGAAACGAGGGGACTGATGATTGCCTCAGCGCAGGGGCAAGCCGTGCATCCGGGGGATGCGCATCACCGTCCAGGATGTCCGGGAGTCTCTGGCTTCCGGGATGACTGAGGACGGGATTCCCGCCAATTTCACCGAACTGACCCGTGAGGACATCCAGGCGCGCCTCCCATTCGCCGCCGATCGTGAACGCAAGCTGTGCACCGCCGCCGCGTGAAGCTCCTGCCGGACGAGGGCGGCCAGTCTCTGCCTCGTTCCCCTTGTCGAAGCGCCGCGTCCGTGGCACTCTGCCGCCATGAGCACCAAGCAAATCGTCCAGGATCTGCTCCAGAAACTGCCCGATGATGTCTCCCTGCACGATGTCGCGAGGGAGATCGAATTTGTGGCGGCGGTGCGCCAGGGCGTTGCGGAGATCGAGCGCGGCGAGCGCATTCCTATCGAGGAGATCGAGCGCGAACTGCCGTCATGGGTTATCAGGTAGCGCTTTCGCCGTCCGCACGTCGTGACCTCCGGGACATCGTTCGATACATCTCGCTGGACTCACCGGAGCGCGCCCTCGCCTTCGGCCAGCTTCTCGTCAGCAGCGTCAAGCGTCTCGCGGATTTTCCCGAGTTGGGGCGCATCGTCCCGGAGTTCGGCGATCCGTCGCTCCGTGAAATCGTCGTCCGCTCCTACCGCGTCATCTACCGAGTGGATCACGCCGACTGCCGGGTTGACGTGGCCCGGTTCTGGCATGGCGCGCGCGGAACTCCCGAAATCGAATAAGCATCAGCACTCCACTGCGAACCTCTGACCATCCATGAACTCCCCGCTCACAGACCGCGCCGCATTTCTTACGCGACGCCAGTTTTTCGCGAAGGGTGCGCTCGGGATCGGCGGGGCGGCGCTCGCTTCGTTGATGAAGCCGGATGCTTTTGCCGGGGCCGTCGCGGGCGCGGGCGGATTGCCGGGGCTGCCGCATTTTGCGCCGAAGGCGAAGCGCGTGATCTACCTGCTGCACAATGGAGGGCCGCCGCATGTGGACATGTTCGACTACAAGCCGGAGACTGGCGAAGTGGAGCGGGAAGGAAATCCCCGAGAGCGTCCACAAAAACCAGCGGCTCTCGACGATGACGGAGAAGGCGAAGAAGCTCGTGCTGCCGCCGTTCACGAGATTTCCAGCAGCACGGGAAGAGCGGCGCGTGGGTGTGCGATTTTCTGCCGCACACGGCGGGCATCGTGGACGACGTGTGCTTCATCAAGTCCATGCACACGGGCGCGGTGAACCACGCGCCGGCGATCACCTTTTTCCTCACCGGCTCGGAGATGCCGGGCCGCCCGAGCATGGGCGCGTGGACGACCTACGGCCTCGGCAGCGAGGGCAGCGACCTGCCGGGCTTTGTCGTCATGACCTCGCGCGACAAGGAGGCGATCTGCGGGCAGATTTTCTACGACTTCTACTGGGCGAGCGGCTTTCTGCCGTCGAAATATCAGGGCGTGAAATTCCGCGGCGGCGGCGACCCCGTGCTCTATCTCTCGAATCCCGACGGCGTGTCGCGCGAAGTGCGGCGCGGGCTGCTCGACGATCTCGCGAAGCTCAACGAGCGGCACTTCGCGGAATTCGGCGACCCGGAGATCGTCACGCGCATCGCGCAGTACGAGATGGCCTACAAGATGCAGGCGAGCGTGCCGGAACTGACGGACTTTTCAAAGGAGCCCGCCGGAGTGCTGGAGATGTATGGTCCCGACGTGAAGCGCCCGGGATCGTTCGCCTACAACTGCCTCATGGCGCGCCGGCTCGCCGAGCGCGGCGTCCGCTTCGTGCAGCTCCTGCACGCGGGATGGGATCATCATCGCAATCTCTCGACGCAATTTGAAATCCAGTGCCGCGACACCGATCAGCCCGCGCGCCGCGCTCGTGAAGGACCTCAAGGCCGCGCGGGCTGCTCGACGACACGCTCGTGATCTGGGGCGGCGAATTTGGACGCACGCCATTCATCCAGGGCGACATCGCGAACCGCGCGCAGTGGGGCCGCGACCATCATCCGTATGCGTTCACGATCTGGATGGCGGGCGGCGGCATCAAGCCGGGCATCAGCTACGGCGAGAGCGATGAGTTTGCCTTCAACGCGGTCGAGCAGCCGGTCCACGTCCACGACTTCCAGGCGACGGTGCTGCACCTGCTCGGCATCGACCACGAGCGGCTCACGTTCCGCTTCCAAGGCCGGCAATACCGGCTCACCGATGTCGAGGGCAGGGTGGTGAAAGGCGTACTCGCGTAGCGGCGAAATGTTCAGGCCTTCACGCCGAGGCCGATGACCTCGCGGAGGTATCTGATCGAGCGCGCGAGTTCGGCCTTCTGGTATTCCTGATCGGCGAGTTTTTTGTCCGGGCCTTCGGCCTTGAAAGGAGGGAGCGGCTTGCCGCGCTTCGCGAGGGCTTCGAAACGCGCGAGGGCCTCGGGGCGCTTGTCGTAGTTCGTCCAGAACTCGGGTTTCTTGTACGGGAAGTTTTTCGCAAAGCCGGAGATCGTCTCGATCATGATGGGGACTTGAGGGCAAAGCTCGGCCCAGCGTGCGGCGAATTTTTTCCAGTCGATGAGGCCCTCACCTGCGGCGGTCCACGCGATGCTTGCGCCGTCCTCCGTCTCCCAGATCATGTTGTCTCGCAGGCTGGAGCAGATGGTGTATTTGCCGAGGTTCTCCAGTACGTCCATCGGGTCTTCGAGCGTCCACGCCCCGTTTCCCGTATCAATGTTCACGCCGACAAAATCCTTGCCGGCCTCCTCGACGAGATCGCGCAGTTCCCACGAGTGCATGTCGCCTGCGTGGTTTTCGACGGCCACCTTCACGCCGGCATCCATCGCTGCGGAGCGGCACGCCTTCAGCACGGCCACGGTGTCGGCGATGCGCGCGCGGATGCCGCCGGGCGTCTTCCGGTCGTCCGCGGCGCCGAGGATGACGCGATACACGGGCGACCCGAGCGCCTTGGCGATGCGGATGCCCGTGCGCAGGTGCTCCTCGGCGGTTCCCCATTTGTCCTTAAAGCGGACGCTCGTCGGGCAGATGCTCCAGCCGCCGGCGTAGAGATCGATGCCGAGGTCGGCGGCCTTCTTGCGCACGTCGGCGAGCGCAGAATTCTCGATCGAGTCGTAGGAATCGATGTCGCTGATGAAGAGCGCATCGCACTTGAGCGAAGCCGCGTGGTCGAGGAGTTGCGGAGCTTTCCAGCCCATCGCGCGCACCGCGAAGTTGTCGAAGCCGAGTTTGATTTTCGGCTGTGCCGCCCGCGTGAACATCGGCGCGGTGACGACGGCGGCGGACAACGTGGCGAGGAAATGGCGGCGGGTGAACATGCCGCGGAAATACCGCGCCAGGGTGGGGGAGTCGAATCTTTGCTCCGCGCATTTACGATTCAGAAACGGCGGGCGCACTTTGAAAAGACGAACGAAAGGAGGATGGAACCGACGCCGAGAACAATCAGCACGGCGCAGCCAAGCGTTTGAAAGGACCACTTCAAGAACGATCCCGATTCCCGCAGTTCGGGAGGAAGCTCATCAAACTCATATCCGCAGTTGCAGAGGAAAGAATCGTCCGAGACGAGTTTGGAGCATTTCGGGCACTGCTTCACAGGCGGAACACTCGACTCTCAACGCTCAAAACTCAATTCGCTGCCAGCGCCCTCGCCTTCGCCGCTGCCGTCCCGTCATGGTCGGCCTCGGCGTAGGCGCCGAAATCGTTGAACCAGAATTTTTTCGCCCAGCGATACATCCAGTGCTGCTCGGGGATTTCCTCGCCGGGGAGCCATTGGGAGAAGCGCGGCTTCATCGCTTCGAGTTCGGCCATCGCGGTGCCGCGGATGGTCGTGTCGCGCGCGCCGTGCTTCACGACGATCTGCTTCACGAGGTCGGGGCGCTCGAGGACGACGCAGCCGCGGGTGTGCTGCGCGCTGATGTCGCGGAAGTCCTTGAGGAAAGCGCTGTCGCGCATCGTGGCGAAGACGCCGCGTTCGTCGCGGATGTTTTCCTTGGCAAACTGGATGATCGGGCACGGCTCGATGTCGCCTTTCGGACTGACGTGATGCGAGATGCCGTTGCTCATCGGGCACAGCGCCTGGCCGCGGTGATCGTAGTAGGCGTCCACGATGGCGATGGGCATCTTCGCGCGCATCTCGACGACGAAACGCCGCACGCGCACGAGTTGCTCGGGCCGCAGGGCGAGCGCGGGATTCATCTTCGGACCGACGGGCCGGTAGGTGTGGAACCACACGTAGTGCGCGCCGATGTCGATGAGTTCGCGCAGCCATTCCTCGCTGCAGAGTTCGTCGATGTTCGTCTGGCACACGCTCGTCGCGACGCCGGTGAGGATGCGTTCGCGCAGGCAGTTTTGCAGTCCGCGCATGGTGCGCGTGAAGACTTCCTTTTTTCCGCGGCGCTCGTCGCTCACGACTTCGCGGCCCTCGATGCTGATGAGCGGCGTGGCATTGCCGACCTGCCGCAGGCGCTTCGCGATTTTCTCCGTGATGAACTGGCCGTTCGTGAAGACCTGAAAGTAGCAGTCCGGGTGCGCAGCGAGGAGGTCGAGCAGCTCCGGGTGCATGAACGGCTCGCCGCCGAGGATGCCGAAGAACGCGTTCCCGTGCGCCTTCGCGTCGGTGATGGTGCGGTTCAGCGTGTCGAGGTCGATCTCGTGTGCGCTCGGCCTCCACGTCCACCCAGCAGCCCTGGCAGCGCAGGTTGCAGGAGTTCAGAATCGAGAGGTAGAGGAAGGGCGGGAAGTATTCGCCGCGTTTGATGCGGCGCTTGAATTTCTCGACGGAGAGCAGGCCCTTCACGCCGAAGTTCCACATGAACTTGCCGAGCAGCCGCGGGTCGGTCGTGCGGAGGATGCGGAGGGCGAGTTGTGGGAACATGGTGGGAAAGGGTGAAGGCTGAAGGCTGAAGGACGAAGGACAAAGAACAGCGTCTTTCCCTTCCTTCAACCTTCGACCTTCATCCTTCGTCCTTAAAAAGAAACCCGGCGTCTTCGCAGCGAACTGCGCCGACGCCGGGCTTGTGGATTCAGGCGATGTTAGCTTTCCGGATTGGGACGGCGGGGCTCGCCTTCCGGGCGGGGTGCGTCGCCAGCAGGGCGCTCCCTGCGCGGCTCCTCGCCACGGGGCGCTTCGCGGCGTTCGCCGCGCGGCTCACCCTCGGGGCGCGCACCCTCGCGGGGAGCATCGCCGCGCGGGGCGCCGTCTGGACGCGCGCCTTCACGCGGCTTCTCCCCGTCGCGCGGACGGTCTGCTTCGCGGCGGGTTTCGCCGTCGCGCGGACGTTCGGCATTGCGGGGACGCTCTCCATCACGTGGACGCTCGGCATCGAAGGGCCGTTCGCCATCGCGGGGACGGGCCGCTTCACGGCGGAATTCCCCATCTGGCGGGCGGTCGGCATTGCGTGGGCGCTCTCCATCACGCGGCGGGCCCGGAGGGACGAAACCATCACGCGGGGCATCCCCCGGCGGACGGAAGCGGCCGGGTCCGTCGCCTTCACGTGGCGGGCCGGGAGGGCGGTTGCCTTCGCCGCGCATGTCGCGACGCGGCGGAGGTAGCAACTCGTCCATGGTCAGCTTGCCGTCGCTGTTCCGGTCGAGCTTGCGCAGCGCTTCTGCCGCGCCGGCGATTTCATCCTCGGACACGACTCCGTCGCCGTTCTTATCGAGGGCGCCGATGATCGGTGGTGGCGGGGGTCGTTCGCCGCGGCTGACTTCGCCTGGCGGGAATGGAGGGCGCACGCGCTCGTCGCCCGGAGGGAGCGGTGGGCGGCCCTCGGGCGGCTGTGCATTCGCGAAGCCCGCGGGCAAGGCGAGCGCGAGGGCGATGATGGCTGTTCGGTTTTTCATGGCTGTGGGGTTGTTGATTTTGTTGACGTTCTAGTTTGCTGTCGCCGACTGCAAGGCAGTGGCGGGGAGGAGAAACCCGGGGTAGTGCCGGGAGTTCCATTGAAAAATGTGAAGCAAGTGTAAATCCGCATCCTGCCTTTGGCATCACCGTCTTGCGGTGATCCACCGGGGACGGCACTTCAAAGAACCGCCGGACATCCTGTATTCACCCAGAAGCGATCCTCCCGATGAACTTTCCGCTCCCTCCGTTCCTCATCCTTCCAAAGCAGTTCGCAAAATTTCTCACCGGAGTGATTTTCGCGTGCGGAGTTTCTGATGCGGCGGATGCGTTGCAAAGCAAGAGCACCTACTCCAAGGCCTACGGCGCGACGAAGGGTGAGGTGGCAGTGGATCCGGCGAAGGACTTGCCGCGCTATCCGGCGGTCGAGCCGAAGGACGCGATCGCGACTTGGAAGGTGAAGCCCGGCTTCCGCCTGAAGCTCGCGGCACACGAGCCGCAGGTGCGCAGTCCGATCGCCGTGTCGCTTCGACGAGCGCGGCCGCATGTTCGTCGTCGAGATGATCGACTACTCGGAGATGCGCGATGTGACGCCGCACCTCGGCCGCGTCTCGATGCTCGAGGACAAGGACGGCGACGGCCACTACGAGACGAGCACCGTCTTCGCCGACGATCTGCCGTGGCCCACCGGCATCATCTGCGCGAACGGCGGCATCTACGTCATCGCCACGCCGGATGTCTATTTTTTCAAGGACACCGACGGCGACGGAAAGGCGGACGTGCGCGAGGTCGTATTCACCGGGCTTGGGCAGCGGGCTGAAATTGCTGAACGTGCAGGGCCTCGCGAACTGCCCGCAGTGGGGGCTGGACAACCGCATCCACATCCAGGCCGGTGGCGGAAATCGCGGCGTGATGACGTGCCTGAAGCGGCCCGATCTCAAGGGCGTCGAACTCGGAGGGAAGGATTTCTGGTTCGACCCGCGCACGTACGAATTCGGACTCGAAGCAGGCGGCGCGCAGTACGGCATGAGCTTCGACAACTACGGGCGCAAGTTCGCGTGCAGCAATTCCGACCACCTCCAGTACTTCGTCTACGACGACCGCTATGCAGCGCGGAATCCGTTCTTCTCGATGCCGCATCGCGCGCCAGAGCATCGCCGCGGACGGCGGCGCGGCGGAAGTCTTCCGCATCAGCCCCGACGAGCCGTGGCGCATCGTCCGCACGCGCTGGCGCGTCGCCGGCGTGGTGAAAGGCGTGGTCGAGGGCGGGGGACGCGTGAGCGGCTACTTCACCGGCGCGACCGGCACCACCGTGTATCGCGGCGACGCGTACGGTGATGACTTCGTGAACAACACCTTCACCGGCGACGCGGGCGGCCAGCTCGTGCATCGGAAAAAGATTTACCCCGACGGCGTCTCGCTCATCGGCAAGCGCCCGGACGACGAGCAGAACTTCGAGTTCGCCGCGAGCAAGGACACATGGGTGCGCGTGGTGAATTTCGCCAATGCGCCCGACGGCTGCCTGCACGTCATCGACATGTATCGCGAAGTCATCGAGCACCCGTGGAGCATCCCCGACGAAATCAAGAAGCACCTCGATCTGAACAACGGCAACGACCGAGGAAGAATCTACCGTCTCGAGCCGGAACGCGCTGGCTGGCAGCGGCGTGCGAACGTGGATCTCAGCAAAGCCAGCACCGCCGAACTCGTGAAGACACTCGAACATCCGAACGGCTGGCAGCGCGACACCGCCGCGCGGCTGCTCTACGAGCGGCAGGACAAGTCCGCCGTGCCGCTGCTCGAAAGGCTTGTGAGCGAATCATCGAGTTCCGTCGCCAAGCTGCACGCGCTTGGTGCGCTCGATGGACTCGGTGCCCTGAGCGAAAACATTGTGCTTATCGCGACAAGCGCCGGGAGCGAACACGTTCGTGAACGCGCAGTGAAGCTCCTGGAGCGATTCATCACTGAAGGCCAATTGGAATACAGAATCTGGGACCGAGTCAGAAAACTGTTTCGCGACCCCAGCCCGCGCGTCCGGATGCAGATGGCGTTTTTCATCGGTGAATTTGAGAAGCTGAAGATGAAGGAAGAGGATCATGTAATGATCATGGGAAGTGAATCCGCATATTGGTTTCCCGGCCAGGCGCTGCGGTATCTTGCGACTCAGACAGATGCAGATGCCATGTTGCAGGCGGCGGTCTTCAGCAGCTTAACCCCGAGGTTGCGGTGGATGATTGCAGACGAATTCAAGAGGCAGCATGGAACACTCCCGTTTCCAGCCGAGCAGCGTTACGTCGTGCAACTCGCGGGGATGGCCGGTGCATCGAATGATCGGGAATCTTGCCAGGCGGTGATTGACGGGCTGAGCCGGACGTCCGGCGTGAAGTTCGCACCTGCCTTTGCCACAGCATGCATCCGATCGTTCGCCGAAGGTCTCAGGCGCGCTGGCACCACCATCGTCAAAGTGGACACGGACAAGAAACTCGCCGCTGTTTTTGCGACGGCCGCCGCCACGGTGCGCGATGCGAAAGCGTCGGACACTGCACGGATCGAGGCGATGCAACTCGTGAGCCTGGACGAACCGAAGCAAGCCGTGCCCGCGCTGCTCGCGTGCCTTGAAAAATCGCAGCCGGAGCCCGTGCAGACCGCGGGCGTCACCGCGCTCGGGCAGTTTGGCGGCAGCGAGGTGACGGATGCGTTCATCACCCACTGGCCGGATTTCTCGAAGAAGGCGCGCACTGCCGCCTTTGCCGTGATGCTCGCGCGTTCGGAGCGCGCCACCGTGCTGCTGAACGCGATCGAGGCGAAGCGCATCGCGGTGGGCGAACTTGCCGCATCGGACGCACAGGCGCTCTTCAAGCACAAGGATCCGTCCGTTGCGAAGCTCGCGGACAAGGTGCTCGCGGAACTCAGGCCGCCGTCGCGCGAGGAGGTCATTGCGAAATTCAAACCTGCGCTCGCGGCGAAGGGCGATGCTTCACGCGGGCGCGAGATTTACGCGCAGCGATGCGTGACTTGCCATCGCATCGGGGAGCAGGGGATCCAGCTCGGGCCGGATTTGATCACCGTGAAGGCGAAGGGACGCGACGGCATCCTCACGGCGATCCTCGAACCGAACAAGGAGGTCGCCCCGCAATTCATCGCCTACACCGTGGAGACGAAGGACGGGCAGTCGTTCACCGGGTTCATCACGAAGGACGATGCGAGCGGGCTGACGCTGAAAATGATCGGCGGCGCGGAGCAGACGATCCCGCGGAATCAGATCAAGGGAAGCAGTTCATCCGGCCTCAGCCTCATGCCCGAGGGCATCGAAGCGGGGATGGACGTGCAGGCGATGGCCGATTTGCTGACATTCATCGAGGAACTGAAATGAACACCACGATCACCCGCCGCCGTTTTCTCGGAACCTCGATAGCCGCCGGAGTTGGGACGCTTGCACAATCCGGAGCGGCGGCAGACTCGTCAAAGCTGCGCATCGCGCCGTTCCGGTTCGATGTCACGCCGCCCGTCGGGCATCCGCTTTGCGGCGGATGGATCAAGCCGATGGTGGACAGCGACGACGCGTTGGAGGCGATCGGCTTCGTGGTGCTGGGCGCCGGGAAGCCGATCGTGATTTGCGCGGTGGACTGGACGGGCATCCTGAATGACGCGCATGTCGCATGGCGCTCTGCGCTCGCCGAGGCTGCGGGTACGACGCCGGACCGCGTGGCGGTGCAGTGTGTGCATCAGCACGACGCACCATTCGTATGCCTCCACGCGGAGAAACTCATTGCCGAACAGCAGGCCGGCCTGCGCGTGGTGGAGGTGGACTTTTTCCGGACGTGCCTCGATCGCGCGCGTGAGAGCGTGAAGAAGGCGGTGCCGGCTGCGCGCGCGCTCACGCATGTGGCGCAAGGCGAGGGCAAGGTCGTGGAGGTCGCCGGGAACCGCCGCCTTGCGCTCGGTCCGGATGGCAAGGTGCGCAAGATGCGGGGCAGTGCGTGCAAGGACGCGGAACTCATCGCGATGCCCGAGGGGCTCATCGATCCGATGCTGAAGACCGTCGCCTTCTACGACGGCGCGGAGAAGGTCGCCGCCTGCCACTACTACGCGACGCACCCGATGAGCCATTATGGGCAGGGACACGTGAGCAGCGACTTCGTGGGGCTCGCGCGAAAGCAGCGGCAAAAGGAGGAGCCGGGCTGCACGCACATCTACTTCACCGGCTGCGCGGGCAACGTCGCTGCGGGAAAATACAACGACGGAACGCCGGAAGCGCGCGTGCGGCTCACGCAGCGGATTTACGATGGCATCGTCGCGTCGGAGAAAACGCTGAAGCCCGCGCCGATCAGCGCAGTGTCGTGGAAGACGCATGATATTTTGCCGCCGACGAATCCCGTGTTCATCGCGGAAAAGCTGCGCGAGATGGTCGCGAACAAGCAAAACGTCCCGGCCAACCGCATCCGCCCGGCCATGACGCTCGGCTGGATGCAGCGGTTGGAAAACCGCACGCCGATCGTCCTCAGTGCGCTGCATGTGGATGGCATCTCGCTGCTGCATCTGCCAGCCGAGTGCTTCGTCGAATACCAACTCCGCGCACAGCAACTCGCGAAGGGGCGGTTCATCGCGACAGCGGCGTACGGCGACGGCGGGCCGTGGTACATCCCGGTGAAGGAGGAGTATCCAAAGGGCGGCTACGAGGTGAGCGTGGCAAATTGCTCGGACGCGGTGGATGACCTCCTCACACGCGGGATTCGCGATTTACTCGGGGCATAGGAGCGCAAGCGCGCGGGCGCGGCAGCCGTCGCAGTGGGCGCAAAAAGTGTAAAGAGCAGGTAAATTTCTCCCCGAATCGCCGCGTTTCGATATGCTCCGGGCATTCGCCATGAACCCGGCTCCACCGAATGAGCATCCGCGACTTCTCGTCATCGATGACGATCGCAAGCTGTGCCGCCTGATCGGCGACTATCTGTCATCGCTGGGCTACGACGTCACTGCAGTCCACACGGGACCGGACGGCGTGGAGAAGGCACTCGCAGGTCCGTGGCATGCGGTGATTCTCGATCTCATGCTGCCGGGGATGGACGGCTTCGAGGTGTTGAAGGCGATCCGGCGGAAAAGTGACGTCCCTGTGCTGATGCTCACGGCACGCGGCGAGGAGGCCGATCGCATCGCCGGATTGGAGATCGGCGCGGACGACTACCTGCCAAAGACCTTCTCCACCCGCGAGCTGCTGGCCCGGCTGCGAGCAGTGACGCGGCGTGTGCGCACGGTGGCAAAGCGCGCGGACCGCGAGCCGGAACTCGTCATCGGCGGAATTCGCATCAATACCGGAGCGCGGACGGTGATGGTCGGCGATGAAGTGCTCGCGCTCACACCGGTCGAGTATGATCTGCTCCTCGCGCTCGCCCGAGCGAGCGGCACGGTGAAGAGCCGGGAGGCGCTCATCGAGGACATCCGCGATCGGAACTACGACGTGTTCGACCGGTCGATCGACGTCCACATTTCCGCCCTGCGGAAGAAACTCGGTGATGACGCGAAGAACCCGCACATCATCCGGACGGTCCGCGCGGCGGGTTACATGATGGTGGATCCCGACGATGGCGCACGCTGACACCGACATGAAAACCGGCTCAGCACAGGCGTCTTCGCCGCCACGGAAGTCGCGGACCTCCATTCCTCTTCCCGCGAAGATCTTCGCATGCTTTGTCCTGAACCTCGTTCTCCTCGGGGGCTTCGGCGTGTTCTTCCTGCAAGGGCAGTTTCACCTCGGGCTCGATTCCCTGCTTTCCGGGCGGTCCGGCGAACGGCTCCAGGCGATGAGCGAGG
This sequence comes from uncultured Verrucomicrobiae bacterium, assembly GCA_963769025.1. GTDB lineage: Bacteria > Verrucomicrobiota > Verrucomicrobiia > Chthoniobacterales > Chthoniobacteraceae > SXWH01. The sequence goes on along the minus strand of CAVYKI010000009.1, from coordinate 771,976 downwards.
TCGTCCTTGCCGAATTGAACGCTCATCGCCGCGCAGATTGGCCGGGTGTCCTCAAGCGCTTTGCCGATGCGTACCAGGTGCAACTCGCAGCGGTCCGCAACGACGGCACGCGACTCGCGGGATCGATTCTCGACCCACCTGAGCGGGTCCTTTTGAAACTCGCGGAAGGTGACGCGGGACGCGGGCGACCTCCGCGGCCTCCATTGCAGCCAGATGCAGATTTTCAAGAGGGACCGCCTCCCGACGCTCCCGGTGCGCCTAACCGGCCCGATGCTCACCCGCAGGGCTCGGTCGCGCTCCCACCCGTGAGACTCAGAGACGTTCCCCCTCCTCTCGATGATGGGGCGCCCGGTCGTGAAGTCGGGCCTCCTCCGGAATGGCGTACGCGTGAGGGCCCGCAGCCTCCAGGACCGGGAGGGGGTGCGCCGTATTTCCCGAAGTTCATCCTCCGCGACGGAAAGCCGCCGATGTATTGGATCGGCGTCCGTGTGCCGATGCCGGATGACGACGGAAGACGAGGCCCGGGCTCGCTGCTCATGGTGCTGCCTGCGCTCGGGAGCGGCGGCCTGTTGGTCGATGTCGTGCCGTGGCTCTGGGTCGGCGCAGGTGTGCTGGCGGTCTCGGTGCTGCTCTGGGTGCCGCTGGTGGGCGGCATCACGCGCAGCATCCGGCAGATGACCGGAGCCGCGGGGCAGATGGCGCAGGGACAGTTCGGAATGCGCGTGGATACCGCACGACGGGACGAACTGGGACGGCTCGGCGAATCGCTCAACCATATGGCTGGCCGGCTCGGCGAATACGTCACCGGCCAGAAGCGCTTCCTCGGCGACATCGCCCACGAGCTGTGTTCACCGCTCGCGCGGATGGAAATGGCGCTCGGAGTGCTCGAACAACAGGCTGGCGAAAAGCAGCAGGGCTACGTGAACGACGTGCGCGAGGAAGTGCGGCAAATGTCCTCGCTGGTGAACGAACTGCTCTCGTTCACAAAAGCCGGACTGCGCTCGAAGGAAATCGACCTGCGGCCCATCGATCTCGCAGACGTATGCGCGCGCGTCATCGCGCGTGAGGCACCGGAGCATGCGGGCGTCGCGCTGGATGTGCATCCCAATCTGAAAGTCGTCGCGGACTCAGAATTGCTCTCCCGTGCCATCGCGAACGTGCTGCGCAACGCCGTCCGCTATGCGGGAAATGCGGGTCCGATCGTGATCGCCGCCTCCACCCGGGATGGTGACGTGATTCTTTCGATATCAGACCGCGGCCCGGGCGTCCCGCAGGAAACCCTTCACCGGCTCTTCGACCCCTTCTACCGCCCCGGTTCTGCGCGCACCCGGGAGAGCGGGGGCAGCGGACTGGGACTCGCCATCGTCAAAACCTGCGTCGAAGCCTGCGGCGGCAGCGTCGAGGTGAAAAACGCGAAACCATCGGGCCTCAAAGTCACGATGACACTGCGGCGGGCCTCGTAGGAATGATGGCGTGTCCAGCCGCGCTTCCAGCCGGCTGCGGCTATTGCTTGTTCTTCTTTTTCTTCGGCGGGTTGGCGGTCTTGCCCTCCGCGCCGCCGGAGCCGCCTATGTCGGTGTGGTTTTCCTTTGGGAGGAATTTCGCGAGTTCGGCCTTCTGCGCGGCCCACTTCGCGTCGCCGGCGAGGTTGGTCCACTCGTTGACATCATTGGCATTGTCGTAAAGTTCCTCGTCGCCATTGGCGTAGCGGATGTAGCGCGTGGTCTCGTTGCGGACGGCGTGGTTGTTGAACTGGTGGGTCGTGATCGCAGGCATGGTCCACGGCGCCTTCGGATCCGCGAGGAGTGCCTTGATGCTCTGCCCTTCCACATGCTTCGGCACCGCGATGCCGGCGAGATCGCACAGCGTGGGATAGATGGACATGAAATCCACCGGGCGCTCGCACGAGCCGCCAGCCTTTGTCACCCCGGGCACGACCCAGATGAGCGGCGAGCGCGTCGCCTCCTCCCACAGCGCGAATTTCCGCCAGTGTTCCTTTTCGCCGAGGTGCCAGCCGTGGTCGGACCAGAAGCAGATGATCGTGTTGTCGCGGTAGGCGCTTTTGTCGAGCGCATCGAGCAGTCGCCCGATGTTCATATCCGTGTAGGCGATCGTCGCGAGGTACGCCTGGACGGCTTCCTTCCACCGGCCCGATTTCACCATCGCGGCGTGGTCGCCCTGCGGTCTCGCCATGCCGACACCTGCCGGCGGGATGTCCGCGAGGTCGTCCACTTTCACCGGCGGGAGCTGGATGCCCTCCAGCGGGAACATGTCGTAGTATTTCTGCGGGACATTCCAGGGCATGTGCGGCTTGTGCAGGCCGACAGCGAGAAAGAACGGCTTGTCGTGCTTCTTCCGGAGCTGCGCGATGCCGTAGTCGGTGATGGCGTAGTCCGGCAGTGCGTCATCCTCGCAGTCGAGCGGCGCAAATTTGATCCCGCCCACGCCGTCATCCTTCGCGCGCTCGGCAAGCCGCTGTTTGCCCTTGCCGCCTTCGCCTTCGAGGTAATCGTCCCACTCGCTGCGGCGTTTGTAGGACTCGTGGTAGATCTTTCCTGCGCCCGCGACGAAGTAGCCCGCCCTGCGAAACGTGGAGGTGAGCGGCCTGTCCTCGGGAATGACGGTGCGCCAGTCGTTATTGTTATTGTACACGCCGCTGGTGAACGGACGCATGCCGGACATGAGCGCCGCGCGCGAAGGATTGCACACCGGCGCGGCGCAGTAGCTCCGCGTGAAGCTCACGCCCATCTTCGCGAGGCGATCAATGTTCGGAGTCTTGGTCTGAGGGTTGCGGCCGAGGTACCCGACCCAATCGCGGAGATCGTCGATGGAGATGAACAGGACGTTCGGCTTCTGCGTTTCGGCAGCCGGACTTTGCGCGGCGAGAAATGCGAGAAGCAGCAGGGAGAGGAGACGGTGTTGCATGGTGGGGAAGTTCCGACAGCGTGTCAGCCGCCGCATGGGATTCCAGCCCCAAGCTGGGATGCTTCGCGGCTACTTTGCCTGCCGGAAAGCGAACAGCTTCGTCTGCGTGCGCACGTACAGCGTGTCGCCGACGATGGCCGGCGTGGCCGCGACCGGTTCGCCAAAGTCTGCGCGCCACAGCACCTCCGGCGTGTCTCCGGCGGCGAGTGTCGCTGCCTTTCCGTTGAGATTGACGAGGTAGATGCGACCATCTGCCGCCACCGGCGATGCGTAGAACGAGCCCTCCAGCCCGAGGCGCTGCTGTTCGTATTTCGCCGCGCCAGTCGCGGAATCGTAGCACGAGGCGAGTCCGCCGTCCTTCACCAGGAAGAGGCGCCCGCGGTACAGCAGAGCGCTCGGCACATAGGGCAGCCCTTTTTTCTTTTCCCACGCGACGTGCGTTTCCGTGATGTCACCGCTCCCGCCCGGTTTCACCGCGACGAGACGGTTCTTTCCTTTCTGGAGATAGCCGATCAAAGCCTCCCATTCGGTGCGCGTGATGAAGCCATCCTTGTCCGTGTCGTTCGGCGTGAAGAACCCCTTCAGCATCGAGTGCTCCGATTCGTCCTTCGAGATCTTCCCGTCACTGTTTGCGTCGGCTTTCAGCAGATCATCAAAGCCAGGCATCGGCGCATCGGACCCGGCGGGCGACCAGCCCGCAAAAAACAGCAGCCCGTCGCCCATGACCGGTGAACTGCAGTTGACCGCGGGAAGTTCGCGGACGACCCAGCGCTCTGCGCCGCTGGAGAGGTCGTAAGCCTTCATCGCCAGGCCGCCGGGGGCGATGATCTCCTTCACGCCATCGTGTTCCCAGATCACCGGCGTCGAGTAGCCCGTCGCCATTGCGGGCCGCGCGGTCTTCCACACCTGCTTCCCCGTCGCCGCGTCCACGGCGAGCAGGGCGGAGTCGGTCTTCAGATCCCGCACGAGGATCACAAGCCCATCCGCGAGGATCGGCGACGTGCCGCTGCCAAAGTCGTTGTTCGTCTCCGCGACCGGCAGAGCGTGGCGCCACAGTTCCTTGCCCTCGAAGTCGTAGGCGATCAGTCCGCACGATCCAAAATACGTGATGACCCGTTCGCCGTCTGTCGCCGGCGAGGAGGCAGCCGGGCTGCCCTGGCCGGCGAGGAACGCCTCGATCTTTTCCGCACCCGCATCCCGCCGCCACAGCTCCTTGCCAGTGGCGCGGTCGAGGCAAAGCGTCCACAGTCTGCCGCTGTCGAAAGCCGTGAGGAAAATGCGCGTTCCCCACACGCATGGTGAAGACGGTCCCGAAGGTGTCTTCACCTTCCAGAGCACATTCTTCTCCGGTCCGAATTCAACCGGAGGCCTGGCCTTTTCCGCGATTCCCGAGCCCGCGGGTCCGCGAAAGCGCGGCCAGTTTGCGTCGCCCGCGAGCACAGGCAGCGAGACGGAAAGGAGGATGGCGGTGAGCAATGTTTTCATCGGCGGATGTCTGCCACCGGCCCGGGCTGTGTGCCAGCGAAGAACGCATCGCGCTTTCTTCACTCGTGCCGAGCGCTTACAAGCCATCGCAATGATTCCGAGTCGCAAGGCCCCTCACCGTTTTCCGTCCACGCTTTTCGCCTGCGGGGCCTTCCTGTGCCTCGCGGCGCTGCTTCTCGTCGCCGAAGCGAGCGCGCACACGGCGGACACCGGCTATGCGCGGGTGCGCATTTTCGCCGACCGAATCGAAATCCGCCTCACCTGCGACGTATTCAGCCTGAACCGGATCGTTCCCGGCCTCGATGCGGACGGCGACTCTGCGCTCAGTCGCGAGGAATTGCGCCGCGCGACGCCGGCGATTCAGGGGTTTTTCCGCGTGCACGTTGGCATCGAGATCGATGAAGGTGCTTCCGATCTCGGCGAGGCGAAGGATCCCTTCTGGCCGCTCGACGCGCCCGATCCGATTCCCGCCAGCGCCTGGCACACGAATGAATCGCTCATCTCCTTTGGCTTCGACAAGGCGCTCCGTTCGCCACCGAAGAGCGTGGCATTGTTGTTCGACGTCTTCGGCACGCTCGGCGAGCGGCACAGCGTGATCGGCGTCTTTGAATATCGCGGCCACTCCACCGAGGTCGTCTTCACCCTTGCCGAGCCGGACTTCCTTTTCGATGTCGCCTACGCCGGCCCGCAACCACCGGGATCTCCCGGACCCTCCGGGCATCGCTCGAACGCAGACGACTCGCCCACGTGGCGCTTCTTCAAGCTCGGCGTCGAACACATCCTCACCGGCTACGATCACCTGTGCTTTCTCCTCGCATTGCTCGTCGTGAGCCGGTTGCGCCCGCTCATCGCGATAGTCACCTCGTTCACCATCGCGCACAGCATCACGCTCCTGCTCGCGGCATTCGGAGTCATCACGCTTCCCTCGCGTTTCATCGAATGCGCCATCGCGCTGACGATCATCTACGTCGCCGTCGAAAATCTCTGGCGCAGCGATTTCGCGCATCGCTGGCTGTTCACTTTTTTCTTCGGGCTCATCCACGGCTTCGGTTTTGCGAACACGCTCGATCCGCAAGAGCTTCCCGCGCAGGCGAAGGCGAAGTGCCTGCTCGTTTTCAATCTCGGTGTCGAAGCCGGACAGCTCGCAGTGGTCCTTGCGCTCCTGCCGCTCTCGCTCGTGCTCGCCAGATGGAAGCATGGTCCGCGAGCAAAGATGGCGATCAGCGTGATTGTCGCGCTCCTCGGCCTCGCATGGTTTCTCGACCGCGTGTTCACGCTCGGCTGGATGCCGTTCTGAAGCGTGCCACCCGGATGCGCGCCACGCGCTCAGCGAAGCGTGCCCGCCTTCACCGTCACCATCTTTGCAGGCTCGAGGTGCTTTTTCACCGCGGCGTTGACCGCCTGCAGTTCGAGTGCCCGCACCTTCGCGGGAAATTCGTCCAACCACGAAACATCGAGGCCACGTTCAGCGCAGCGGAGGAGCTGCTCGGCGAGACCGTGTGTCGTCTCGAGGAGCACGGCAAAACGTCCCGCCGCCACGCTCTTGCGGTAATCCAACTCATCCGCGGTGATTCCCTCGCTCCACCATCCGGCGATTTCCCGGCGCGTGCTCGCCAGTCCGCGTTCCAGCAGCACGGGCGCAAAGGTCGCCTTCGTGACCCAGGAGCCTGCGTGGAACGAATCGTCCGTGAGGGCCGTGCCGATGCCGTACGTCAGGCCTTCACGATCGCGCACATTGCCGACGAGCCGGCTCGTAAATCCGCGGCCGAGGATTCCGCTGGCGATGTTCAGCGGGATCCAGTCCGGATCGCCCGCGCGCAGCCCGCTCGTCTGGCCGATGATCACGCTCACGCTGGACTTGTCGGCAAGCTGCACGGTCTTTTCGCCTCCCGTCGCGGGCGGTGCCTCCGCGGCCTTCGGGATGCGACCGCCTTTCCAACCCGCGAAATGCCTGGCCACTTCCGCCTTGAACGCCGCGGGATCGATGTCGCCGACCGCCACGAGTCGCATCGCGTCGGATCCATAGGAGGCTCCGTGAAACGCCCGTACTTCCGTCAGCTTCGTCTTTTCAATGGCCGCGATCAGTTCCGCCATGCCCGCGCGCCGCAAAGGATGCCCGGCGGGGAACACCGCCTGCGAAAACGCGATGGCTGCCTGCTCGTCCGTATCGTCGAGCACCTGACGCGCCTGGGCGGTGAGCAGCTTCTTCGCCTTTGCCAGCTCCGTCGCTGCGAATGCCGGTGTCCGCATCTGCTCGGCGAGCAGTGACACCACCAGGGGCACGTCCTTGCGGAGAAGCTTCGCTTCAAACTCCACGGTGTCGGGGTTCACCCTCAGATCAAAAGTCACGCCTGCCTTTTCCAGCAACTCCGCGATGGCGAACTGATCCCGCTGCTTCGTGCCCCGCTGGAGCATCGAAGCAGTCAGGTGCGGGAGCGCGGGATTCGCAGCGGCGTTTTCGCCTGCGGCGATGCTGCCTCTCAGCGTCACCACGTCCTTTACGCCGGTGCGGCAGATGAGCAGGTCGATGCCAGCGACTTTCTCCCGGATCACCGTGCCCGCGTAATTCGTGGCGGCCGGCGGTGCGAGCATCTGCTCGGGGGCCTTTGCTGCAACTACAGCCTTCAGTGGAGGCTTTTCGTCCGCGTCGTTCTTGGCTGCGGTGGCTTCGTCCTCTTTCGACGGCACGAACCACCCGGTCACGCTCCGCTTTTCGACAAAGTAGGCGTTGGCGACACGCACGATGTCCGCCGCCGTGACCGCCTTGAATTTTTCCGCCATCGTCACGTAGAGCGTCCAGTCGCCGACGGCGATGCACTCGTTGATTTGCTCCGCCTGCGCATAGGAGCCGTCGCTGCCATAGGCGCGTTCGGCGAGCATTTTCGCGACGGCAGTTGCGACTTCCGCTTCAGTGGGACCGTTCTTCTTGAGGCGCTCGATTTCACCAATGAGCCGCTTCTCCACGTCCTCGTGCTTGGTTCCGGGCGTGAGTTCGGCGATCGTGATGTGCAGCGAGGGATCATGCGTGAATCCGAGATGGGCACCCACGTCCGTCGTGAGGTTTTTGTCCGTGAGCCCGCGGTAGCACCGGCTCGTTTTTCCCGTCGTCAAAATCGTGCGCAGGATTTCCACCGCGGGCCAGTCGGGATGCGTCGCCGCCGGTGTCTTGTGAGCGATGGCCACGACGCCGAGTTCGCCGCCGCGTTTCACCATGACGCGGCGCGGCCCGGTCTGCTCCGGTTCCTCGGTATAAATCTGCGGAATCGGATGCGGCGCCTTTGGGATCGCTCCGTAGTGCTTTTGGATTTCCGCGAGCGCCGCCTCCGGCGCGAACTCTCCGATGACGGTCGCCGTCGCGTTGTCCGGCCAGTAGAAGGTGTCGTAAAATTCGCGCAGTTTCGCGATCGGCACTTTCTCGATGTCGCTGCGCCAGCCGATGGTGTCGTGGTGGTACGGATGAGCCTGAAACGCCGCGCTCCACAGTTCCTTGTCGAGCGCGTTGCGCGGGTCGTTCTCACCGCGCTCGAATTCATTCCGCACCACGACCATCTCCGGCCGGCGGTCTTCCTCGCGCAGCGCGAGATTGCGCATCCGGTCGGCTTCCAACTCGACAAGCAGCGGCAGCGCATTAGCGGGCACTGTTGCAAAGTAGTTGGTGCGGTCCAGCCACGTCGTCGCATTCGTCTCCGCGCCCACGCGTTCGAGCACCTGGTCAAAGCCGGTGCCCTTGCTCCGGTCATATTTTTCCGTGCCCTTGAACATGAGATGTTCGAGCAGATGCGTCGCGCCTGTCGTGCCGGTCACCTCGTTTCGCGAGCCGACACGGTACGTCACCATGAAAGTCACCACCGGCGCGGATTTCTCCGGCAGCAGCAGGATTTGCAGCCCGTTCGCTTCAAGCCGGTATTCTGAAATGGGTCCGACCTTGCGCACGAACGCGACGCCGGGAATCTGCGCGGGCTTCTCTTCTGCGGAACGTGCGGGGACAGCCATGGCGAGTGCTAGTACAGGGACGAGGATTTTCATGCGGGCGAGTGCGGCAACAGTGAACGGTTAGTCCCCTGCGATGCACGCTGAATGTCGAGAAGCCACGGCCCGGTCTCGCATCCGGCTTGCGGACGTTCCCGGTGGACGGCACGCTCGGCGGCACTGAGTCCATGAAGGCTTCCGTCGCCAACCTCTCGTGAATCCGCTTCTGAAATATTTCGCGATGGCTTTGCTCGTGGCCACCCCGGCATTGGCCGACGTGGTGTACTACGAAGGCAGGCTCCGTGTGGACGGTATTCCATTTGCGGGAACCGGCCGTTTCAAATTCGCCCTCATCGGCGAGCACGGAGCCACGCTTTGGTCGTCTGGCGACATCAGCCTGACGGTGAGCGACGGCGTGTATGCGGTCCGGCTCGGCGAAACCGTGCAGGCTCCGCCGATCAGTTCCGCCGTTCTCCACGGAACACCGCCGCCGAAGCTGCGCATCTGGTTTCATCGGGAAGGGAAGGGGTGGGCCGTTGCGGGTGAAAATGTATCGCTGAGCATCAAGCCGGCAAATTCTGCAAAGCCGCAATGACACGCATCTCCGTCTTCCAGTTCCTCCGCGATGGTGCGTTCATTTTCATGGCCGCCGTGTGCCTCGGCTCCGCCTATAACGCCGCCAGCCCGCTCGGTGTGCGATGGGCAGAGCGCGCCTCCGTTCCGCTGCCCGCAGCGGACGCAGCGATGCCCTCCGGCGCTCCCGAACCGGCGCTGCACAACGAAACGCTCGCCGCGCTCATCCTGCCGGATGATCCCGCTGCCGTCCGCCCTGCGATGGGCCAGAAACTTCCCGCGACGATGGCATGGGCGGAAGTGAAGCCGCTGCTCGCGAAAGGCGAAATCGTCCTCGTGGATGTACGCGACACGTTCGCGTACGAAGCGGGTCACATTCCCGGCGCGATCTCGCTGCCGGTGGATGCCTTCAACGAAAGGATCGCGGGATTCACCGCCAGCATCCCGAAGGGCAAGCCGCTCGTATTTTACTGCGCCAGCATCCGCTGCAGGCTCGCACACGAGGCGGCTGTGCTGCTCGGCGGGCAGTTCGGGTACACCGATGTCCGCGAGATGCCGTCCGGCTACGCGGAATGGATGGTCATGGAGCCCGATGCAACGCCGGCAACGGGAGCTGCGCCATGAGTGAAACCTCCCGCTCGAACTGGACCGTTGCGCTGCGATGGCTCATCGGCGTGGTGCTCATCTGGGCCGCGTTGGGGAAGCTCGCAAACCCGCACGAATTCTTCACCTCGCTCCTCGCCTACCGGCTCCCGCTTCCCGTTGTCTGCGTTAAAATCGCAGCCATCGTGCTCCCGTGGCTGGAACTCCTCTGCGGCCTCCTGCTCCTCGCAAACCATCGGACGTCCGGCGCGCTCGCATGGGCGCTGATCCTCTTCGTGGTCTTCACCGCCGCCACCGGTCAGGCGTGGATGCGCGGGCTGAAAATCGCGTGCGGTTGCCTCGACCTCCGGCTCCTCGGCATCCTTCCCGGAAGCGGCGTCGGACGGATCGTCGAGTCGGTCGCGTTCGCCTTTTTCCGCGCTACGGCGCTGGCGGGAGCCGCAACATTCCTCCTCATGCGGGCCGCCGCGACGAACACCAGATCCAAAGCCAGCCCGCAACGCGTCCGCTGAAGCGCACGGCGTAAGCAGATAGCTACGTCAGGATGCTCTTGATCACGTGTCCGGAGACATCCGTGAGCCGGAAGTCGCGGCCGCCAAAACGATAAGTGAGCCGCTCGTGGTCGATGCCGAGCAGGTGCAGCACGGTCGCGTAGAAATCGTAGATGCTCGCGACATCCTCCACGGCGTAGTAGCCGAGTTCGTCCGTCGCGCCGTAAGTCGTGCCGCCCCGGATCCCGCCACCCGCGAGCCACGTGCTGAAGCCGCTCGGGTTGTGATCGCGCCCGTCGCTGCCCTGCGAGAATGGCGTGCGTCCGAATTCGCCGGAGAAAATGATCAGCGTGCTGTCCCACAGGCCGCGCGCCTTCAGGTCGGTGATGAGCCCGGCGAGCGGCTGGTCCACCTGGTTCGCCATCGCGCCGTGACCTTCCTTGAGCTTCCCGTGCTGGTCCCACGGGTTCGGTGCGTTGCCGGCGCCGATGCTTTTGTGTCAGGCAGCTCAGTTCGACGAAACGCACGCCCCGTTCGATGAGCCGCCGCGCGACGAGGCATTGCGTGCCGTAGCTCGCGGTCTGCGCGTGCTTCGAGTCCAGGCCGTAAAGTTTGCGCGTCGCTTCACTTTCGCCGCGGAGGTCGAGGAGTTCCGGCACGGCGGACTGCATGCGGTAGGCGGTTTCGTAATTGCGGATCGCCGCCTCGACCTGCGCGTCGCCGGTGTCCCTTGAAAATGCGGAGTCGAGTTCCCCGATGAACGCGAGGCGCTGGCGCTGTGAGGCGTCGGCTTCGCGCGGCTTGATGTTGGCCATCGCCTCCTCGCCGTCCACGCGCAGGATGCTCGCCTGGTTCTGCGCGGGCAGGTAGCCGCTGCTGAAGAGGCCGACGCCGCCGTGCGGAGGAGTCGCGCCGCCGCTCTGCAGCACGACGAAGCCGGGCAGGTTGCTGTTCATCGATGCCGAGCCCGTAATTCACCCACGCGCCCGCGCTCGGGTGGCCCATGAATGGGAAGCCGGTGTGAAAATAGTAATTCCCCTGCGCGTGCTCATTCACCGTCGAGGTCATCGAGCGGATGACGGCGAGGTCGTCCGCCATCTCCGCGAGTCGCGGAAAGAGATCGGTCATCATCACGCCGCTCTGCCCGCGTGGTTTTGCCTCCCACGGGGACGCCATGATGTTGCCGTTGTTGTTGAACATCGTCGGTCGCACCGGCACCGGCATCGGCTGGCCGTGGCGCTTCGCGAGCTCGGGCTTTGGGTCCCACGAGTCCACATGCGACACGCCGCCGCTCATGTAGGCGAAAATGACGTGCTTCACGCGCGGCGGAAAGTGCGGCCGCGGGAGAGGCGGGGAGGGGAGCGCTGCGCCGTGCGCCTGCTCGGAGAAAAGCCCGGCCATCGCGAGCGATCCGAAACCGAGCGAGCATTTGCGCAACATCTCGCGGCGGGACAGCGGACGGCGAAATGGGGAGTGCAGATTCGTGTGCATGGCGGTGGGTCTGAATCAGCGGAGGAAGATGAACTCCTTCGCATTAAAAAGGGACTGCGCGAAGTCACGCCATGCGGCTGCCTCCGGCAGCAGCGCGATTCCGGAGACGCCCGCGGCTTCGAGGTACTTCCTGCTGGCCGCAATTTCGTGTGTCGAAGGCTCGCGTGCGAATGCCGTCGCGAACATGCGGCGGATGCGCTCATCGGGCGTGGCGTCCGCCTTTTCGGCGACGAGCCGCTCCGCCCAGTTGCGCGCGCAATCAATCACGAAGCGATCATTCAGCAGCGTGAGCGACTGAGCGGGGACGTTCGTCGCGTCGCGCCGGCCTGTCGTCGTGAAAGGCTTCGGTGCGTCGAAGATTTCGAGGAACGGATTCAACGCCGTGCGGCGGATGGTGAGATAGACGCTGCGCCGCAGCTTCTCGCCGCCGCCGTTATTCGGCAGGCCGGGGCCGGACATCTGCAAATCCAGCCGTCCCGACACCGCGAGCAGCGAGTCGCGGATCTCCTCCGCCTCGAGCCGCTGGATGCGGGCGTGTGATAGCAGATCATTTGCCGCGTCACGTTCGCCCGCCTCGGGCGAGGCGGCGGCGCTGAGGGAAAATGCGCGGGACGTGACGAGGAACCGGACCATGCGTTTCAGCGACCAATTCTCCCCTGCGAAGCAGGTGGCGAGGTAGTCGAGCAATTCGGGATGCGTCGGCTTTTCGCCCATGCGGCCGAAGTTGTCCGGCGTCGCCACGATCCCGCGGCCGAAGAGGCGCAGCCAGATGCGATTCGCCATGACGCGTGCGGTGAGCGGGTTTTGCGGCGCGGTCATCGCGAGCGCGAGTTCGAGGCGTCCGCTTTGTTTCGTCTGGAACGCTGGCGCGCCGAACACGCCGAGGAATCCGCGCGGCACTGGCTCGCCGGGTTTCAGATGGTCGCCCCGCGGCAGGAATGCGGCGTTGATTGCCGTGGATTCGAGAACGCCCGGTGCGTGGCGTGCGGCGGGGATTTCGGCTTCGAGGCGGCGGTATTCTTCGACGAGTGGCTTCACCACGCCGAGGCGCGAGAGGGAAACGGGAAGCAGTTCGCGGCGGATGAGGAAGTCGAGCAACAGGCGTTGCGATTCATCGAGTTTGCCCGAGCGCCACGCGGCCAGTGCGACGGCGATGGCTTCCTCGTAGCGCAGCGCGAGTTCCTTTGCCGAGCGCGGTGCGTCGCCTTTGAGCAAAGGGGCAGTCGCCGAATCGCGATCGCGCGGCGCCTCTCCGTCGTGGCAGACGATTTCGCTCACGCCGAACCACGAACGGTCCTTTGCATTCCTCTCGCGGCGCGTCTGGTCCCCGGTGGTTGCGAATTCGAGATACGCCCAGGAGCCCTTGCGATACTTCGTGTCGAGCCGCAGCCAGCCGGGTTCGTCCTTCGCGAGTTGTGCGCGGGGAAAGATGGGGTTCGTGCCGAGCGGGTATCCGTCCACGATGAGCCGGGCTTGCGCGCCGCCGCCGCCCCACGCCTTCACGCTGATGAAATCGGTTTCCACACGGAACTGTCGCGTCGTCACCACGCCGTTGTGTTTCGCGGAAAGTCGGTTCGTCGCGACGCCCGCGGGCATGAGTCCGGTGAGCACGAGGTTGCCGGATGATGCGATCGAAAAGTCGCCGCACGGACCGGGCGTTGCGGCGATGCCCGTGCCGTAGTGGAAGCAGTGGTCAAAGTCAGCCGACTCTTGTGTGAAGTTCCAGCGAAGCGGCGGGTGCTCGCTGGCCGGCAGCGTGTCCACGAGCGCCCGCGCTTGGTTCGTGGCGTTCGCGAGCGACAGCCACGCGTTCGACATGTCGTCGGCGCTGCGCTTGCGAAGGGAAGCCCAGATGCTGAATGGATTCGCCGGGTTGCGCTCCGCGTCCGCCTGCAAGGCGCGCCATTCCTTTTCCTGCGAACCGAGCGAGAGCGCGCGGTGTGTCTCCCGTGCGGCGGCGAGATCATGCACGAGCAGATCGCGCCGCCTGCGCTCCTCCGGCGTGAGTGCCTTCGCGAGTTCCGCGGCATTCACCGCATTCGCGTCCGGCCCGGAGCGGAAGGATGCGGCGATGTCGGCTGGATCAAGCGCACGGTCGTAGATGCGCGCCTCATCGATTTCGCCGGTGAGGAATGCATTGCCTCCGCCAGTGTGCCTTTTGCCGAGAAGGATGCGCGCGTTGCCCGCCTCGAACGTGATGGGGCTCTCGGTTGCCGATTTCCATGGCTGACCGTAGGGCTCGCCGTTTCGGAAAAGGGCGATGGTTCCATCGGCACGGTACGTTGCCGCGATATGGACGAACTCCCCTGGCTTCGCAGTCTCCGCCGAGCCGCCCGCGTTTTGCGAGCGCTTGAAGTTGTTGCTGCCGGCGACCCATCGCTGCGCCTGCCTTTCGGCGAAGACGATGGAGTCAAAGACGCTGCCCTTCGCATCCTCGACGGTGATCACGCCGCCGCCGCGTTGTTCGAGCGTCGTGAGGCTGACCCACGCCTCCATGGTCTTCTCTCGGAGGTCGCTCGGAAACGGCGCGGTACGGAAGACCGCGCTTTTGCCATCGAGCACGAGACGGCCATTGCGGAGTGCCGCACCATCGAGGAGCTCGCCATGCAGCGTGCCGGCGGAATCGCGCGCGTCGCCGGTGAAGCTCCATCGTGTAAACGGACGCGGCGCGGTGGAGACATTCTGGTTGTCGTTTTTTTCCGCGAGCCGTTGGCGGGCGGTTTGTTCGATGACGACGAGTTGCTTTTCCAATGATGTGATTTTTTCCATCTCCGCGCCGGCGCGCGGGTCCGGTTCATTCTCGGCGAGAAGGCGCGCGGCGATGCGGCGCGGCTCATCTTTCCAAGCATCGAAAAGTGCGGTGCGGATCTCTTCTTTCAGCGTGGTCAGCTCGGTCTTGTTCTTCGCCACCAGTGCCGGCGGATCGATGGTCACCATCGCGGGGCGGCTGCTCTCGAAGATTCCGGCGAGCGCGTAGTAGTCGCGCTGGCTGATGGCGTCGAATTTGTGGTCGTGGCAGCGCGCGCACGTGACGGTGAGGCCTTGGAACGCCTTCATCGCCACATCGATCTGGCTGTCGGTCACCTTTACCTGTTCGTCGCGCGTGTCCACGGGCTGGAATCCGTGCTCGACGAGCCGCAGGTGCGCGATGCCGAGGATGCTTTCGTTGAACTGTCCATCGCGGTTCCAGCGCGGATTCGGCAGCAGGTCGCCGGCGAGGTGCTCGCGGATGAGTTGGTCCACCGGCACGTCGTCATTGAGCCCGCGAATGAGGTAGTCGCGGTAGCGCCAAATCTCTGGGATCTCCGGATCGCCCTCGCTGCCGTGCGTTTCGGCGTAGCGCACGAGATCCATCCAGTGCCGCGCCCAGCGTTCGCCGAAGCGGGGGCTGGCGAGCAGGCGGTCGGCGGCTTCACCGACGGCGGATTGAGGATTGCGCGCCGCAGCCTCGACGAAAGCAGCCACCTCATCCGTCGTGGGCGGGAGACCGGTGAGGGCGAATGTGAGCCGCCGGATCACGATGCGCGGGTCGGCATCGGCTGCGGGCTTCAGGCCGCGCTCCTCCATTTTCGCGTGCAGGAAGCGATCGATCGGATGTGAAGACCACGCGGCGCCCTTCACTGCGGGAGGTTCCGTTCTGCGGATCGGCTGGAGGCTCCACCATGTCTTCCGGTCGGCGAGCAGGGTTTCCCACGGCACCGCGGTGCCGGGCTTGGGAGGTTCGTCGCGGGGGTCGGGCGCGCCGAGGGCGATCCATTTTTCGATGTCAGCGATCGCGGCGTCGCTGAGCTTCGGACGCTTCTGCGGCATCTGGAGGTCCGGGTCCTCATGGCGGATCGATTTCAGCAGGAGGCTTTTCTCCGGCTGGCCGGGCACGATGGCGTCGCCGGAGTCGCCACCTTTTTTCCAGCCATCCCGGTAGTCGAGGCGCAATCCGCCCTTCTGCTTTTTCGCGTCGTGGCATTCGTAGCACTCGCTCGCGAGCACGGGCCGGATCCGCTTTTCAAAAAACTCCGCCTGCTCCGGTGTCAGCGCCGCAGCGGCGAGAGGGGTGCTCGCGGCGAGGAGAAAAATGGAGGCGGTGCGTGAGGGCGACATCGGGCGGCTCCCCAATTGAATCCGATGAGACGCGAAATGAAAGGCGCTGGTTCGACGCGCCGGGCGGCACCCCTACTGGTAGCGCGGGACCGATGGATCCACGACGGCGGACCACGCATCGATGCCGCCCGTGAGATTCGTCACGTCGGTGAAGCCCTGCTCGATCAGCCACGCCGCGGCGCGTGCGGAACGTCCACCGTGATGGCACTGGATGAGCAGCGGCTGCGACTTGTCCGTCAGCTTTTCCACCGCCAACTCCGGCCACTGGCTGAGCGGGAGCAGTTCCGCCCCGGCGATGCGTGCGAATGCCCATTCATCCTCCTCGCGGACATCCACGAGCCGCGGCGGTGTCGCGGACTGGAGCAGCCGCGCGGCGTCGGCGACGGAAATTTCGGGGACGGCACCGCTCATGGCCCGACCGTCACGGGTGTGCCCAGATCCGCGTTGCGAAAGAATGCCTCCGCCATGAACCCGGGCATGCGGATGCAGCCGTGCGAGGCGGGGTAGCCGGGCAGGAAACCCTCGTGCATCCCCACGCCGCCATGGATGCGCATGAAAAACGGCATCCTCGCGCCGTCATATTTCGCGCCTTTCGGCATCGGATCCTTCCGGCGGTCGATGTCCTTCTTCACCACCGCGCCGGTGACCGCATCCACGTAATCGCCGTAAACCGACGACACGTGGTCCCGGTTTTTCTGCAGAATCTTAAAGCTCCCAGACGGCGTCCCGAAGCCCTCGCGGCCGGTGGAGAGGATCGATACGCCGACGAGCTGGTCACCCTTGTAAAAATAGGCCTTCTGTTCGCCGATGCTCAGGCGAATCCGCGCCGGGCCGTTCGCATGGTCGCCGTCCCAATACGAGACGTTGTCGTAGTTCATCCGTTTCTCGGGGACGCCGCCCGCGGCAACGCGCCGTCCGCCCAGGTACACGGTCTCCGACGACAACCGGGGATCAGATGAAGCGCACCCGGCAAGCAGGGCGGCAAGTGCGATGGCAAATCCAGTGGCTTTCATACGGCGTTCAAAACGGGCGGGCGAAATATAGGTGGCTGCCGCAGGCGTCAAGCACCTAGCAATCTCCCAAGAGCGGGGCTGCCCGGTCGCGCGGCGGCTGCGGCGCGCTGCCGGGCATCATGACACACCGGCGCTCCCTTTGCTGGAAAATGTGCCCCTTTCGTCAGGCTCTGCGCCTTTGACATGAAATTCCCGCCTCGCGATCGACCCGCAAAAGGGGGAGCCGGAAATCATCCGGTTCCTGTGCGGTTTCCCGGTTCCGCCAGCAGTGCGTACATGTGGGCGTCGTGGGACAGTTCACCGATCTTGAGGCGCATCCGCTGGATGCCTTCGTAGGTCGCGTGGAGTTTTTCCGCGACTTTCCTGCTCGGGAGATTTCCGATGGCGATGACAATTTCGATTCGCCGGAGGTCCAGTTCGCCGTGCCCGAATTGCGCGAGCAATCGCGCCGCCTCGGTGGCTGCGCCCTTGCGGAGCTTCGACTCGCGGACCCAATACCCCATGTTGCACACCAGATCCTTCTCGTTGATTCGATTCAGACCGCAGCACCCGGCCAGGGCGTCGTCGGTCGAATCGATGATGACGAATTCGCACGCGCTGCCTTTGCCCCATGCGTCGGCTGCCGCACCGGCCCAGGCCCGGGAATCGTCGGGCGTGTAGGCGGGTGTGAGCCAGTCCATCCATTTGCCGACCCGCTCACGGGATTCATCCGCGGCTTCAAAGATGGCGTCGGCATCGCCACCATTGCACGGGCGGAGCCAGAAGCGGAATCCGCTGCGGGTGAGTGGGAGTCGCTCCATGGGCTTCTTCTCCGCGTGTGTGACGATCGGGTCAAGCCGCGGGGAAGCTGTTCCCACGGGAAACAGGAAACTGCGCCTTGCAGCCGCGCTGAACAGCCGTTCTAGGCGGACGAAATGAAGGGCGACCGGAGGGCGATCTGGAGGTCGCCGCTCCGAGCTAGCTGATGATCGCCTTCGCGACTTTGCCGGAGACGTTCGTGAGGCGGAAATCACGGCCGGCGTACCGGTACGTGAGCTTCTCGTGGTCGAGGCCGAGGAGGGCGAGGACAGTGGCGTGCATGTCGTGGATGTGGGTGACGTTTTCCACGGCCTTGCCGCCGTGCTCGTCGGTCGCGCCGTGGCTGTATCCGCCGCGCACGCCGCCGCCGGCCATCCACATGGTGTAGCCTTTCGAATTGTGGCCGCGGCCGTCGGGCTTGCCGTTGCCGGGAGTGCGTCCGAATTCACCGCCCCAGATGACGAGCGTGTCCTTGAGCAGTCCGCGCTGCTTGAGGTCGGCGAGCAGGCCGGCGATCGGCTTGTCGGTCTGCGCGCAGTTCGAGGAAAGGCGGGACTTGAGGTTGTTGTGATGATCCCATCCGCCGTGGCCGATCTCGACGAAGCGGACGCCGGCTTCCGAGAGGCGTCGCGCCATGAGGCACTGTTTGCCGAACGAGTCGCTCGCGCCTTCGCCGATGCCGTACATCTTCAGCGTCTCGGGAGATTCGGCCTTCGCGTCGAGGACGCGGGGGATTTCGCTCTGCATCTTGAAGCCCAGCTCGAACGACTGGATGACGCCTTCGATTTCGGGATTCGTGCTCTTGTCGAGCAGGTCCTGGTTCATCGCCTGGACGAGGTCGAGCTGCTTGCGCTGGAGTCCGGCGGGCAGGTCGGGGTTGTTCAGGTTGCCGACGCTGGAGACGCTGCCGGCTTCCTTCTGCGCGCCGATGCGCATGCCCTGATAGACGGCGGGGAGAAATGCGCTGCCGTAGTTTTGCGAGCCGAACTGGATCGGCGGACTGATGGTGACGAAGCCCGGGAGGTTTTCATTTTCCGAACCGAGACCGTAGAGCGTCCACGAGCCGAGGCTGGGGCGGACGAATTGCGTGCTGCCGGTGTGCATCTGCACGAAGGCCTGCGGATGGTTCGGGATGTCGGTGGTCATGCCGCGCAGGAGGCACATGTCGTCGGCGAATTGGGCGACATTGGGGAAAAGCTCGGAGATCCACAGGCCGCTCTTGCCGTGCTGGGAAAACTTGAACGGCGAGGCGAAGAGCTTGCCCTTTTCACCGGGCTTGCCGTCGTCCTCCGCGAGCTTCGGCTTGTAGTCGAAGGTGTCCATGTGCGACGGCCCGCCCTGCATGGCGAGGAAGATGACGCGCTTGGCCTTTGCCGCGAAATGGGGGGCGCGCGGCGTGAGCGAGGATGCCGCGGAGGCGTTGCCCGCCAGGCCTTGGAACGCCAGCCAGCCGAAGCCGGCGGAGACGGTCTTGAGCATGTCGCGCCGCGTGAGGGGCACGGGCATGAGGCTGTTGCACTGATACGGATGGTTGTTGTTCATGGCGGTGGGTTTTTCTAGCGGACGTAGCGGAACTCGGCGCAGGCGAAGAGCGCCTGGCAGAAGGTGGACCAGGAGAGCAGCGCGGCTTCGTCCTTGTTGCCGCCCTTGATGGGAATGAGCGCGCGGGCCTCGTTGAGAAGGTAAGCGTCGGCGCGCTTGCGCTCGGCGTCGGTCGGCGTGCGGGCGAGGGCGAGCTGGTAGGCGGTGTTGAGGCGATTGGAATAATCCATGGGGCTCGCGAGGAGCCGCTTCGCCATCGCGGTGGCCTGCGCGCGGACGAACTCGTCATTCATCATGAAAAGCGCCTGCGAGGGGACATTCGTCACATCGCGCGAGGCGACGACGAGGCTCGGCTCGGCGAAGTCGAACACTTCCAGCACGTCCGGCACGAAGTCGCGCACGACGGGCATGTAAACGCTGCGCTTATTCGAGGCGTAGTTGGAGAAGACATCGGGGTTGATGCCCTTGCCGATGTAGCCGTCGCCGACGGCGGAAACGAGCGAGCCCGTCGGCGGCGTGGCGTCGAGCTGGCCGGAGGCGGTGAGCATCGCGTCGCGGATGGCCTCGGCGTCGAGGCGGCGCTGGGTGGCGCGCCAGAGCAGGTGGTTGTCGGGATCGACTTCGCTGGCGAAGGAATCGTGGGCGTTCGAGAGCTGGTAGGTGTGGCTGAGGACCAGCGAGCGGACGAGGCGCTTCGTGCTCCAGCCGTCCTTCATGAACTGGACTGCGAGCGAATCGAGCAGCTCGGGATGCGTCGGCTTTTCGCCGGTCGCGCCGAAATTATCCTCGGTAGGGACGAGGCCGTTTCCGAAGAGATGCTGCCACACGCGGTTCACGGCGACGCGCGCGATGAGGGGGTTGCTGTCGGCGGTGAGCCACTCGGCGAGCTCCTTGCGTCCGCTCGACGTGGATGGGATGACGGGCGCCTGGCCGTTCGTCATCACGGTCACGAAACCGCGCGGGACGATTTCGGTGGCCTGGTCGATTTCGCCGCGGACGAGCAGGCGCGTGTCCATCGGCCTTCCTTCGAGAACGCCCATGCAAAGTTCCTGCCCCGGGATTGGCGCAGGCGCAGCGGCGTAGGCGCCTTTGTTCTTCTTGTTCTTCTTTCCCTTGGCATTTGCGGCAATGGCCGGCGCGGGCTGCGAAGCGGCAGCGGGCGTGTCGGCGAGCGGCGTTGCGCCCGTCCCGAGCTTGTCCGCGAATTTCCCGATCGCTTTCCGCTTTTGCGCAGGGGTCATGGTGGCCAGGCGAGCGGCGAATTTCGGATTTCCTGCCGCGAGCTGCTGGATTCGCGTTTCGATCGTCGGAGCCGTGGGCGCGACCGCCGCAGGCGCAGCGGCTGCCGGTTCAGGGGTCGGGCCTCCGGCGAGCGGGAGCAAGGACGTGCCGTTGCGATTCTTTCCACCGGCGGTGCCGTAATACGTCTCCGTGCTGCGGAAGATGCCCGCCAGCGCGTAGTATTCCTTCTGCGGGATGGGATCGAATTTATGGTCGTGGCAGCGCGCGCACGCGACCGTCATGCCGAGCACGGCGCGGGTGGTGACGTCGATCTGCTCATCCACGAGATCCATCGTGAACTGCGTCTTGTTCTTTTCGTTCAGCCCCTTCGGTCCCATCGCGAGAAAGCCGGTGGCCACGAGCTGCCGGTTGCGTTCCTCGTCGCTTGAGTGCGGGTAAAGGTCGCCTGCGACCTGCTCTCGGACGAACTGGTCGTATGGCATGTCCGCGTTGAATGCCGCGACCACGTAGTCGCGGTAGCGCCACGCGGATGGGAAGGTGAAATTGCGCTCCTTGCCGGTGCTCTCCGCGTAGCGCGCGACGTCCAGCCAGTGCCGGCCCCAGCGCTCGCCGAACTGCGGCGAGGCGAGCAGCCGGTCCACGATTTTCTCGAATGCCTGTGGAGATTTGTCCGAAAGGAACGCGTCCAACTCATCCGGACGCGGTGGGAGTCCGATGAGATCGAAGTAAACGCGCCGGATCAGCGTGGACTTGTCCGCGTCGGCGACCGGCTTGAGGCCCTTCGCCTCCAGCGCGCTGAGGGTGAATTTGTCCGTCTCCGAACGCGGCCATGCCTTGTCGTTCACCGCGGGAGCAGGGGACACCTTCGGCAGTTGGAACGCCCAGAATTCCTTCGCCTTGGCCAGGTCCCAGTCCATCCCCGCCACTGGCGTCATCTTCGCGCGCTCCGCGCTATCCCTCGGGTCGGGCGCGCCCATGCGGATCCATTGTTCAAAATTTGCGATGACCGCGTCCGGCAGCTTGCCGCCTTCCTTCTGCGGCGGCATCTGCATTTCCTTGTCCTCGTACTGCATTGCGTGGAGCAGCAGGCTGTCCTTCGGATTTCCGGGCTCGACCGCATGGCCGGAGTCGCCGCCCGTCCGGATGCCTTCGCGCGAATCGAGCGAGAGCCCGCCTTTCTGCTTGCCGGATTCCGCCGAGTGGCAGCCGTAGCATTTCTGCACGAGGACGGGCCGGATGTTCTTTTCAAAAAACTCGATGCCCGCCGCGCTCTGCTTTTCGGCGACGATTGTCGCGGTGGGGACGGCAGCGGCGCCAGCGAAGGAGGCGGTCGCCAGAAACAGGGTGGACGTAAATGGGTTCATGGGCAGTTGGGGAGCGCTTGCAGGGAAATAGCGCCGGGGGCGGGGATTGGGACGCGGATTTATCGAAGTCCCAAGCGGGCGGCTGCGTGCTATTCTACCCGTGTAACCCAACATGCATAGAGCGGCCATCATCATTCTCGCTTAGGCAATGTCACACGATCCCGCCGACCGGACGAAGGAGCTCGTGCTGCTGATGACGCAGCATCAGCGGCGCATTTTTTCCTACATCTACACGCTCGTGCCCGACCGTCATTCCGCGGAGGACATCCTCCAGGAGACGAGTCTCGTGATTTGCGAGAAGTTCGGCGACTTCCGCACGGGCACCGATTTCGTGGCATGGGGATGTCAGATCGCATGGTGGCAGGTGCGCGCGGCGCGGACGAAATTTGCGCGATCGAAGGTCGTCTTCGACGAGCGGGTGCTGGAGGCCGTCGCAGCGACCGCCGCGGAACTCGCGCCCGAGCAGAGCGCCCGGCACGAGGCGCTCGCAGGCTGCCTGAAAAAGCTGAACCCGCGCGACCGTGAACTGCTGATGACCCGCTACGAATCCGGAGTCGAGGAAGCTGCGCGCCGCACGAACCGCTCGCTCGTCGCCGCGTACAAGGCGCTCACGCGGCTTCGGAAATTGTTGCACGACTGCGTGACGAACGCGCTCACCTCGGAGGCCACGGCATGAACGACAACGAACGGGTGGAACTCAACGAACTGATCAGCGCGCTCGTGGATGACCGGTCAACTGACGCGGAGTGCAAGCGGCTGGAGGAAATGCTCGCGAATTCGGATGAGGCACGCCGCTTTTACGTCCGCTCGATGGCCCTGTCGGCGAGCCTGTTTGACCGCGCGGGCGAAATGCAAAGCGAGCGTCCCGAACCGGCGAAGGTCATTCCTTTTTCCCGCTGGTCGCGCTGGCTCGCGCCTCTCGCTGCTGCGGCCGCCGTGCTGCTCGGCGTTCTCGTCTCGCGGGTTTTCTTCGTTGCGTCGCAGACGGGTAATGGCGAGGAGTCGCAGGAATCTGTTGCGCGCCTCTCTGGATCGAAGGACTGCAAATGGATCGGTGTCGCGCCCGAACCCGGAGACGAACTTGCTCGCGGACGAAGGCTGGAGCTCGCGTCCGGTTTTGCCGAGGTGACGTTCGATTCCGGCGCGCAACTCACACTCACCGGTCCGGCGACGCTCGATCTCGCACTCGGCGTGGGAAGCGGAACTTCAGCACGGCACACTCAAGGCGAACGTCCCGCCGGAAGCGGTCGGGTTCCGCGTGGTGAACGCCGCCGTTGAAGTCGTGGACCTCGGCACTGAATTCAGCATGACGGCCGAGGCGGGCGGTGCGGCTGAGGTCTTCGTGCTCAAAGGCGCAGTCGAGGTGCAGCCGCGTGGGGGCAGCGGCGAGCAGCCGCGCTCGGTGCTGCACGAAAGGCAGGCGCGGCGCTTCGCAAAGGCCGGTGCCTCCGATGTGCGCGACGGCGACAGGAAGTTCCAGCGCTTTCGCCGCGAAGATTGGCGTCGAGCGGATGGCTCATCCACTGAATTACGTGCGCTGGTCCTTCGATGAAGGCGCGGGCGAGATCGCCGGGTCCGTTTCCAGTTCACCAGGCGATTCTGAAATTCACCTGGGCAGATCCGAAACGCCCGGAGCGCACTGGACGGAGGGCCGCTGGGGCGGCGCACTGCAACTCGACGGGCACCCCGCAGTGATGGCGAAGCTTTCACGGGCCGTCGCACGCGGCACGCGCAGCGTCGCGTGCTGGATCCGGCTGCCGACGGAGGCATCGGTTTCGGGCGCGCCGACTTTCCTCGCGATGCCGCTGGGCCGCTCGGGGCAGGCATGGGCGGAATTTTCGTGGAATGGCATGCCCGGCGAAGGTGTTCTCGGTGCGCTCCGCTTGCAGACCGGGCATGGCGCGGCGGTCGGCACCACGGTGTTGCGCGACGGGAACTGGCACCACCTCGCCGCGATATTTTCCCAGCCGGCGAAAAACGCAAACAAGCCGCACGCGAAGCTCTATGTGGATGGACGGCTAGAAACCTTTTCGTTGAAGTCCGGCGCCCGGCGCGGAACGACCGGAAGCCCTCGGGGACTGGACGGCGCGCTGTGGGTTGGCGGTCGCCCAGGGGGCATTACGGGTTCGACACTGGCGGTGGATGAACTGCTGCTCGTGGACCGTCCGCTCGCGCCAACAGAAATCCGGCATTTGATGCGGACGAACCAGCTTCTCTCGTCTGAAGTTCTCGCCGCGAACTGAACGCCGGAAGGTGAGACGCGCTTTTCCGGTAAAGGAATACCGCTCGCCTATCGCAGCAGCATCACGCCGCCATCGATGTCATACGCGGCACCGGTGATGAAGCCGGCCTCGTCCGAGCACAGGAACGCGGCCAGCGCCGCAACCTCCGAAGGCTGCCCCATGCGCCCGATTGGCTGCCACGCACTGAGCTTGTCGAACATCTCCTCCTCGCGGCCGGGATACGTCTTGGCGAGGTAGCCGTCCACGAACGGCGTGTGGATGCGCGCGGGGCACACGCAATTGCAGCGGACGCGCTTGTCCACAAAATCGCGCGCGACGCTCAGCGTCATGCTCAGCACCGCGCCCTTCGTCATCGAATACGCGAAGCGCTCGGAGATCCCGAGTTTCGCGGCGACGGAGCAGATGTTCAAAATCGCTCCGCCGCCAGCCTCGATCATCCGCGGCACGCCGAAGTGCATGCCGTGATACACCCCGCGCACATTGACCGCATGGAGCCGGTCGAGATCCTCCGTGGTCGTCGTGAGCACGTTGCCGATGTGGGCGATGCCCGCGTTGTTCACGAGCACGTCGAGTTTCGGCAATGCCGCAAACGCCGCGCGCATCGCCTCCTGGTCGCTCACATCCGCCACCACGATGTCGCAGTTCCCGCCCGCAGCGCGAATCGCCTCCGCCGCCTCCGCGGCCGCCGCCTCGTTGATTTCCATGATGAACACGTGCGCGCCTTCCGCCGCGAAACGTTCTGCAATCGCGCGCCCGATGCCGGAGCCGCCGCCCGTCACGAGGGCGTGTTTGTAGAGGAGGCGCTGGAGGAATGTGGAGGTCATGCTCCGGCTGATATCCGGTCTGGCGTCGCCCGCCAAGCCTGCACCCTCGCGCGTCGCGCCGCATGAAAAACGAAAAACTTTTGTCGCAAATGAAAGAACACTTGCGCCCTTCGCCGTGCCTGCTATTTAGCGCGTCCCTTTCCGTAAAAAAAATGCTCGGGTGGTGGAATTGGCAGACACGTACGTTTGAGGGGCGTATGGCGCAAGCCGTGCGGGTTCAAGTCCCGCCCCGAGTACCCCTCCAAAAAGGAGCGGGAAGCCGCATGGATACAGGGTTCCAGAGCGGCGAGGGGGGTGTGCTTTCTGCCCGATTTCGGATCGCCGTGGCAAATCCGTGGCAAATTTCGAGGTTCACTGGCGAACGCCGTGCGCTACCCGATGGCGACCCCTTTCCCGCGCGTGGTGGCGGGAAGGAGTTCCCAGTTGGCAATCGGCGTCGTTCCGGAACTTCCGTTTGCTGTAGTTGTGCCGGAGCGTCGCCATGACCGTGCGCGTGAACTCGAGGCTCGCGGTGCGTCGCGACGTGAAGTTTCGAGTTCATGGACGAGAAGCGCTTTGGTTTGTGCATCGCTAGGACTAAAGCAATGCGGACGTCTCTTCGTTGAGAACCCGGCTTCGGATTTCTCCGATGGAGGTATCAGGGCATCTGAACTCGCGGCGTTCGCCTTAACCGCTGCGGCCGGCACGGGCTCCGGCGCCGCGTTGCCACCGCTGCTCAATGTCTCGGGCTACTTCACCGAGTTCGGCGATGATGGAAAGTTCCGTCCGCGCTTTCTCGGCGACGGTCGGTCTGAGCCGCTGAGGAACCGGTTTCGCCTCATGGAAATGACGCAGCCGAGCGAATCGCTGGCGGTGTACCGCTGACTATCGCAGGTCAGCAAATCCACGGCGTTCGATCCGGCGACGCTCCGCCGGTGGTTCACGGATCCGCTGAATGAGGACGCAGCCGCGACATCCGGATCGGACGCCACCGGGGCGCGGCGCGTGAAACGCGTGCTGGCGGAAAACGTCATCGCACTGATCATTTTGCCGAAGCGCTCGGTAAACGACACTCCTGCCGGAGCGACGGAACTCGCGCCGAACTTCAGCTACGACTCGCGGCTCTACCAGACCAAGCCAGGCGACAGTCTCGCGATGCTCACGCGCAACCAACTCCCGCCGCTCGTGCAAGTGACGATGGTGGCGATCGACGAGAAAAGCGCGGCGCGCTTGGAAAGCCGCGCTGCGTCGGCATCCGCGCCGCCAGATCTCGGCCTCGGGGAACTCTTCAAGACCAGCGGCGACGGAACCCAGCTCACGAAGGATCTCGCCACGCTGGAGGACACGCTGAACGACACCGCCCAACGCGACCTACCGCATCTTTTCCACCAACGTGAGCATCCTTCAGGCAAAATGGAGCGAGAACTGATCCGTCGAAAATCCTCCGCCGTCGCGCTCGTCATCGTCCTCGGGATGCTGGTGTTGCTCTCGGTTGTCGTCATCGCATCCCTCACCAGCACGAAGAACGATCTCACGGCTTCGCGGAGGGTGAGCGCTGGAAGAAACTGATCGGACCCTTTCAACTCTACATCAATCGCGGCGGTGATCCCGCCGCGCTGTGGCGCGACGCGTGTGCGCGTGCGGACAGGGAGCGCGCATCGTGGCCGTATTCATGGATGTCACACGCGGAGTTTCCTCCGAAGGAGCAACGCGGCAGCGTGGGCGGCCGGTTGTGCTCCGCGATGCGCAGGCGCCGGAGGCAAGAACCGCGGGAGCATGGGTCGGCAGCGCATCGCCGCCCTACGCGGTTGAAGCATGGGAAAACCCGCGCACCTATGACTGGCAGCTCGATGGCAAACATTACCAGCACTGGGTGCGCGCGGACGGTGAAGGACGCTTCCTCATCCCGAATGTGCGTCCGGGCCGCTGCATGCTTTACGCCTTTGTGGACGGCGTGCTCGGAGAGTTCCGCAACGCCGACGTGAATGTGCGCGCAGGTGCGCCGCTGGATCTCGCGACTTTGGAATGGACGCCGGAACGCCATGGCCGGCAGCTCTGGGAAATCGGCGTGCCCAACCGCAGCGCCGCGGAATTTCTCCACGGCGATGACCACTGGCACTGGGGCCTCTACCTGAAATATCCGGAGGAGTTTCCCGACGATGTGAACTTCATCATCGGCACGAGCGACTGGCGGCGCGACTGGAACTACTGCCAACCGCCGCGGCTGGACGCGCAAAGCAGAGTCCTCCGTGAGACGACCTGGAGCATCACCTTCGATGTGGCCGAGATTCCGCGCGGCCCGGTCACGTTGCGCCTGGCGTTCTGCGGCAGCCGCGACCGAGGCCGCGTCGTAGTATCGCTGAAAGACAAGCCGCTCGGCGACACAGGCCCGCTGCCCGAAAACGGGGTGATGCACCGCGATGGAATCGCCGGCCATTGGTTCGAGAAAAAGTTCACCTTCGACCCGTCGCTGCTCTCACTGGGGCGCAACACCCTCCGGCTGCGTTCCGTCGCCCGAGTCTGGCATCAGGCCGTATGGTATGACTACCTCCGACTTGAGGCGGAGGGTCCAAAGGAAGCAGAGCCGGAGCGGGAATCGGCCCGGTGAGACGCAGAGGTGCAGGCGGAATTGTATCCGGAACAGACCGTCCCGCTCAAGCGGTTCTACCGGAGTGCCCGTCGTTCCGCAAAGTGTGGAACTGTCCGTTGCCCCGGTGTCCTCGCAATTCCTGGGTGGTCAATGGGCGGATCGGGAGGCTTTCCCGAAGGTTGATCGCTGCTGCGTCGCTGAGCACGATATTCACGCCGATGGTACGAATCAGTTTCTGAAGCTGAAACACATGAATCACTTCAGCGCCGACAGGCCGGACCTCCCCTGAAGCGCTAACGCGCATCTCCACTTCGCTGTAATGGACGGCAAAACGCAATTCCTCGGTTGAACCCTGCAACGATCGGAGAGCAAGCAGGGCTTTCACGACATTTGCGGACTTGTCCGTCCCGGCCTCTTCCTGCCAGAACGCGAGAAACCCGTCCTCCGGGCTTCGCATGGAAACGCCCTGACAGGCTTTCACGATCCGCACACAACGTTCGGTCCACCCTTCGAAGGTTTTCTCGAAATCTCCCTCCGCCGGCAACCGGAAGCCCAGCGTGGACGCTTCCCCGCTGACAAACCAGCAAGGAAGCAGGGCGGACTCCATCGGTGCCGTAGGCGCGCCACCGACACCCGCGATGCGGAAGGTCATTTTTACCATCCCGACTTCAATCACGCTGCCATTCTCGAGCGGGAATGGGCGCACCAGCCGTTGCCCATTCACCCACGTGCCGTTGCTGCTCCCCATATCCATCAGCTCGAACCCTCCGCGACCGTTTGGACGGATCACTGCATGTCGGCGAGAAACGCGTTCGATCGGGATGACCACGCGATTACCGGGCGTGCGTCCGATGGTGCACAAACCTTCAATGGTCACACGCTGACCGGAAGAAAATTCGAGCCACGCGGAAGGATTAATCATCGAGAAGTGTTCGCATGAAGCGGGTGCCGCGGTGGCACAAAAAGTGTTATCTTTGGAATGGATGCCCGCAGCCAGCTCCCCGCTTTTGATTTCACCCTCCTCCGAACCGGTGCGCAACCGCCAAGTGATGTTTGAGCGTTACCGGATGGACCGGCTGCTCGGTCGCGGCGGCATGGGGGTCGTCTGGCTGGCCCACGACGAGCGGCTCGACCGCCGCGTTGCGCTCAAATTTCTACCCGAGGTTCTCTTTCTCGACCCGTCCTCGCGCGACGACCTGAAGCGCGAAGCCCGCCGAAGCTTGGAGCTCACCCATGCAAATATCGTTCGTATCTACGACTTCGTCGAGGACAGCGACAATGCCGCCATTTCGATGGAATACATCGACGGCGCAACCCTTTCGCACCTGCGCACCGAGCGCGAGGCCCGCTGTTTCGAACCGGACGAGATCCTTGGATGGACAACCGATCTATTGCGTGCCCTGGATTATGCGCACCGAGATGCCGGTTTCGTGCATCGGGACTTGAAGCCCAGTAATCTCATGGTGACCACCCGCGGGGTCCTGAAGGTCGCGGACTTTGGCATTTCCTGCGGACTCCAAAACACCGCGGCCCGCGTGAGTGCATGGAACAGCAGCGGAGGAACGCTCAGCTATATGAGCCCCCAACAGCTGCAGGGTGAGCTGGCCGCCATCACCGACGACGTCTATTCTGTCGGCGCCACGCTATACGAGCTACTCACGGGGAAACCCCCGTTTCATTCCGGGGACATCAGTTATCAAATTCGCAGCGTGAAGCCCGATCCCGTCAACGAACGGCGGGCGAAACTGGGCGTGTGCGGCGAGCCGATCCCTCCAGATTGGGAGGCCACCATTGCAGCCTGTCTGGCAAAAAACCCGCGCGAGCGTCCGGCCGATGCGCGGGAAATCGCGCGCAGGCTTGGAATTGAAAGCTTGGCCCCCGCGAGCAGTGAGTCCACCGAGGAATTGACCGTGGTATTCAATCCTGAGGCGGGGGCGCACAAAAGCCGACCCGCCCGGCGGTTTTCGATTCCGCCACGCCTTGGGTTGTTAGGAATGGCCGCATTGCTTCTGCTGTTCGTGGTTTGGCTCATGCAGGCAATGGTAAAACCCCGCCCTGCTATCGCAACTGCCCCTCCTCGGGCTTCGATCTCAGTTGCGCCCCAGATCGCCCGCGGTAGTGCTTCCAATGCGGCGGATTTCTCGCTGCCACATGATCGCACTCCGACGGCGGCGGCCGACCTCGAGCCGAGTGCGGTAATCTCGGACGCCGAAACCGAGCCAGCGGCGGCGCTACCCGCTGAGAGCGGCCCGTTCCTCCCACCGACTCCCGTTCCCGCTGTGCCTGACCCGGTGCTGGCCGTGAATACCGCGCCTGCCGGCATGAGGTTCCATTTGTTCGCGGGACTTGCGGAAAACTCAGATGCGCCTGCCCTGCGGGAGGGAGAAACTCCCGCGATCATCGAAGGTCTCGCGCCGGGAGTTTACCGCATTGTGTTTTCATCGCTTGCGTGGGCCCCGTATTCCGAAGTCATCGAAATCAAGGATCAAAAGCTCAACAGCTACGCTCATGAATTTCCATTCGCCATGGCCCATATCGAAAGCGCCCCCGCCGGCGCGCAGATATTCATAGGCGCCACTGCGGTGGGCGAAGCACCCCTTGACCTGCCGCTGGCCCCCGGCCGCTACACGATCAAAGCTGCCTTCGCCAACAGTTCCAGCGCCCCGCGTACCGTCCAGATTGTCGCCAATCAAAATCTGCGCGTGAAGCTCGAACCACCGAGTTCGAGAAGCTCCCATCCAGTCCGGGCCACCAAGAAAAAGCCCGAGGAAAACGTGCTCAAGAAGCTGGGCGACTCGATTCGGAGCATCTTCACCAGCGATACCTCGAAGAAGGCGGGCTCCGCATCAAAATCCAAAAAGAAATAAGCGCGCAACAAGCGCCGCACTCCCGCCGCGACTTGCCGAGCGGACTTACTTTAACAAAGCGACCGGTTTTGGTTCGTACGTTACGGGCTTCTGGTCAGGTTCAGGATTTCGTGCGGCCCCACTGCAAAAATGCGATCTCCACGGGAGGGATGAATGATTTGCGTGCCGGTGAAGCTGCCGAATGCGGGAAGCACAGCGCAATGCCGGCCAAACCAAAAGCACGGTAATCGGAGTCCGCTTCCGAACTTCTCGCGCAGCGCGATTGCGGGATGAATGTGCCCTGCGAAAACGTGGCCTTCCCCGACACTCTTCGGTGCGTGGCAAAATGAAAACGGCGGGAGATGCCAGCAGTCAGGGACGACCCGGATGTTCCAGCACGCGGGAGGGTCGCCCGCATGCCGATCGTGGTTGCCAGGCACAAGGATAACCTCCAGGCCAGAATTTCTGTCACACCAGTCCGCCACCACATCCATCATTTCAGGCTGACGGCCGGCGGCGGAGTGGAAGAAGTCCCCGAGGATAATCAGCCGCTTACTTTGGTGTTCGGCGACGAGCCTGTCGAGACGCGCGAGGTCGTCCGCTGTGGTCGCCTCGGGGACAGGAATGCCGGATCGTCGGAACGCGGCTGTTTTTCCGAGATGCAAATCCGTGATGATGAGGCTCGCTGTGCGGTGCCACGCGACAGCCTTGCCGTGCAGCAGGAGCAGGCGTTCGCCTGCCCACTCGGTTTCGAGACTCATCGGACACTTTTGCCGGCCGCGGCATCCTCGAGTTGCCGGGCCATGCGCCTGACCCGCTCAGACCATTTTTCCGAGGTGACGTTAGCCTGCACAAACGAGGCCCAAAGCGGGAAAGCGAGCGGCGTCAGACGTTCGGTTTCAACAACGACAATTTTCATCGCGGTCACGTCGGCAATGGTCGCACCAAGCCGGCTGATTTCCAGTTGACGTTCCAGCACTTCGCGGCGCGCCTGATTAAGCAGGAGATTCTGCGGATCATATCGTGTGAAGACATCGTAAAAAAGTCCGCTCGACGACTGAAGCTGGCGGGTCGTCTTCCCACTGCCGGGATAGCCCTGAAAAACCAGCCCCGCGATACGCGCAATCTCCCGGAACTGCCGTCGTGCCAGCTCCGCGGAGTTCAGGCAGGCAAGGAGATCCTCGAGAAGGTTCTCTTTCGCGAAAATTTTCCGCCACTCCTCCGTGGGCAGCGAAACGGCCGTGGCGGAGAGGAGTGCAAACCCGTAATCGTTCAGGGTGATTGCGATTGAGGCGGGGACACGTTGCGAGACTCGATGGGCGATGAGCGCGGCGAGGCCCTCATGGACCAGCCTGCCTGCAAATGGAAAAATGAAATGATGGACGCCATCGCGCATCTGCACGCGTTCGATGAGCAGTTCGTCCGGCTCGGGAACGCGGGACCATCTGTCTTGGATTTCCAGGACCGGCTTCACGGCGCGCATTTCGCGGCCGGTGAATTTTCCGCGGCGCGCCTCGGATAATCTTCGGCGCACGACCTTTGCGAGCTGCGAGGAGAGCGGCATCCGCCCGCCCATCCATTGGGGCACCACGCCGGAGAATTTTTTCGTGCGTCGCACATAGGCCGTCATATCCCGAACCCGAACCAACTCCAGTGCGTGCCCTGCGAAGGAGAACTTTGCTCCCGGCTTCAATCGACCGACAAACGATTCTTCCACGGTTCCGAGCATGGGTCCGCGCAGCACCCGCACGGCCATCGCGCTATCGCTGGTGATTGTGCCAATGGACATGCGATGGAGTTTGGCGATGAAGGGGTCTGTCACGATGAAGTCCGGCCCGCTCGTTTGGACCCGGGAATATTGCGGATAGGCCTTCAACGTGGCCCCTCCGCGGGTCACAAAATCCAGGCACCACTTCCACTCCGCATCGGTAAGCTCCCGATACGCGTGACTCGAACGAACTTCCGCGAGCATTGCCGCCTCCCGGAAGCCGCTGCCGAGCGCAACGGTGACGAGGTGCTGCACCAGAACATCCAGCGGTCGTTCCAACGGAGTGCGAGACTCCAATTCGCGCGCGGAAATCGCCTCCCGCACCGCGGAAAACTCGACCAGTTCCAAGGCATGCGCCGGCACGCAAACAATCCGGCTCACTGCCCCGGGCTGATGCCCACTGCGCCCGGCCCGCTGCAACATCCGGGCTACGCCTTTGGGCGCGCCGATTTGGATTACTTGCTCGACGGGTGAAAAATCCACACCGAGATCGAGGCTGGCCGTGCAAACCACGCAGCGAATGTTCCCCGCGCGCAGACGCATCTCAACTTCCTGGCGCACCTCGCGGTCCATGGAGCCGTGATGCAGCGCGATTTCGGCGAGCCATTCCGGCTTGGCTGCAAGCAAGGCACGAAACCAGATTTCCGCCTGCGACCGGGTGTTCGTGAAGAGCAAGGTCGTTTTTGCGCGCCCAATCTGGCGGAGGACTTCCGGCAAAAGATTGAGTCCGAGATGACCGGCCCACGGGAATTTCTCAACGTCCGCGGGAATCAGCGTTTCGACCTCCGTCCGCTTTTTCAGATCGCCGGAAATCAACTTCGCCGCAGAAGTTTGCACGCCCGCCAGAACATCAAGCGCCTGATTGAGATTCCCGAGTGTCGCAGACAACCCCCACGTTTTCATATTCGGAAACCAAGTCCGCAAGCGCGCAAGGCACAGTTCGGCTTGAGTTCCCCGCTTCGTTCCGAGGAGTTCGTGCCACTCATCCACGACGATGCTGCGAAGCGATTCCATTTTCTCACGGATCCCCGGATAGGAAAGTAGCAGCGACAGGCTTTCGGGGGTCGTAATGAGTATGCTCGGGAGCCGTTCGCGCTGCCGGGCGCGCGTCGCGGACGAAGTGTCACCTGTGCGCAGTTCGACGGTCCAAGGCAGCGCGAGATCCGTGATCGGCGCCAGAATGGATTGGGCGGTGTCGGTCGCGAGCGCGCGAAGCGGCGTAATCCAAAGGATTCGAAGTGATACGGATTTCGGCCATGCCTCCGAGTCGGGATTTTCTGCCAGCCATTCCAGGATGGGCGGAATGGAGACGGCATACGTCTTTCCCGTGCCGGTGGGGGAATGCACGAGCCCGCTCAGCCCGGCGAGATACGCGCTCCATGCCTTCCGCTGAAATTTGAACGGCGTCCAGCCCTGTCGTTTGAACCAGTCCAGCAATCTTCTTTCGGCCCCCTTCCTCGCCCGCGCACTCACGGTGCGCCACCTCCAGGATTTGCCAGCGCACGGAGATTTTCCAACGTATCTGCTTCCTCCGGTTTTTTGTCGTGGCGCCAGCGATTCATTCGAGGAAAACGAACCGCTACGCCTGCCTTGTGTCGCGCGGAGTGTTGGATGCCTTCAAAGGCGAGTTCAAAAACAAGCTCGGGCTTAACGGACCGAACCGGACCGAACTTTTCCGTGGAGTTGCGGCGCACAAAAGCGTCTACCTTCAGGATCTCCGCGTCGGTCAGCCCGGAGTATGCTTTCGCCACCGGCACCAGCTTTCCGTTATCCCATACGCCGAAAGTATAATCGGTGTAGAGATTCGCACGGCGCCCGCTTCCGCGCTGCGCGAGAATGAGCACAGCGTCGATGACGTAAGGGTCAATTTTCCATTTCCACCAATCGCCCCGCTGCCGTCCCACTCCGTAACTCGATGAGCGCCGTTTAAGCATCACCCCTTCCACACCGCGAGCGCGAGAGGTGATGTGGAGCGCCTTCAATTCGGCCCATGACGATACAGGGAGGAGCGATGAAACACGCAGGGGACACATTTTCCCGGCGCCGGGGTTCTCCGGTTCGAAATCCGGAAACATCGGCGTCTCAACCTGCTCTCCACCGGTATGCCGGATCCCAGCATGGAGGCGCGAACCCGCCTCGGCGATGAGCGCTTCGAGGCAACGCCTGCGGTCTTCAAGAGAACGGGCGCGAATATCGCTGCCGCCCATTTCCAAAACGTCGTAGGCGACGAAGACGATCGGAAAATCGGAGCGCGTGCGTTGCGAGACCTGCTTTCGGCCAAGTCGCCGCTGAAGTTTCGCGAATGGAAGCGGTCTGTCACCCTGCCATGCGACAATTTCCCCATCGAGGACGCTCCCCTCTGCCAGGCATTCCCCCGCTTCAAGGAACTCTGGAAACGCCTCGGAAACCATCTCCTCTCCACGCGACCAGACTAGAGTCTCACCACCGCGGCGAATGATCTGGGCGCGAATGCCGTCCCACTTCCACTCGATGAGCCATTCGCTCGGTCGCCCGAGTTTCTCAAGACCCTCGCCGCCCCCTCCTTTCAGCTCCAACGGGGACGCGAGGAAAAACGGATAGGGTTTGGCGACGTCCGTGTGGCCGGGTTCCTCATTCAAAATCCGCCCAAGCTCATCCGCCGTGGGACTCCAAGCGCCCATGACGCGATGTGCCATCACGGCAGGGTCGATGTCCGCTACCTGCGCGAGAGCGCGAATGACGAGGGTCCGCGCGACGCCGATCCGGAAATTGCCGGTAATGATTTTGTTCCAAACGTAACGCTCGTTTTGCCCCAGTTCCGACCACGTCCGCACGAGAAGCTCCCGGCGCCCGAGTTCGGGAAGGTTTTTCAGCGGTAACAATCTCCTCTCGATCATTTCCGCCAGCGGGAGCTCCGTAGCCACAGAGGAATCCGGGAGAAGGAGAGCGATCGTTTCGGCAGTGTCCCCGACAGCGTTCCGACACTCTTCGATCAGCCAGTGCGGCAGGTTCGTTTCAGCCGCCGTCCATTCCCAGAGGTTCCTTGCGGGCACGGCGCGGGGCAATGTGCGTCCTGAGAGAAAATACAGGGCCCATGCCGCGTCAGCTGGCGGGGCCTCCCGGAAATAGCGTTCCAGCGCGGCAACTTTTTCCCCGGTGCGCGTTGTCTGATCCAGTTCGCAGTACAGCTTAGTAAAGCGTTTCATGCGTCGGTGCGCGGAGCCGAGATGTCCGGAACCTCAGCAATTTCGGCTTCATCCTCATTTTCGTCTCGGAAGTGCGTCGTGATGGCCGTCGCATCCTTTCCCTTCTCACTCAGCCAGCGCACCAAAGGAGCAGTGTATCCATGCGTGGCCCAAATGCGTTCAGCCCCCGTGGCCTCGATGCTCGTGAGCAATCCCTCCCAGTCCGCGTGATCAGATAATGCAAAACCGCGATCCAACGACCGCCGCCGGCGAGGCCCGCGGACTCTCATCCATCCGGACGCAAACGCCGTGGAAACATCACCGAACTTTCGCAACCAAGGCGAATTGTCCGCGGAACCGGGCGCGATTACGAGTCCTCGTCCGCGCGCGGCTTTGATGCTTTCTGATGCCGCCGATTCGAATGGCGGGAATTTGACCCCGGCATGTTCGTAGATCTCGGCGAATCGCCGGACGGCGCCGTGAAGGAAAATCGGCCCGATGTCGCCCTCCAGACCCGCCAACACCCGCTGCGCTTTGCCGAGAGAATAGGCGAAGACGACACTGGTTCGCTCCTTTTCCTGGTTCCCGCGCCACCAGTCATTGATCTCGGAGAAAATCTCCGCCTGCGGGCTCCAGCGATAAATCGGAAGTGCGAAGGTGGATTCGGTAATGAAAGTGTGGCATCGGACGGGCTCGAAACGTCCGGATATACCGTCCGGCTCTGTTTTGTAATCGCCACTGACGACCCAGACTTCCCCGCGATGCTCCAGGCGGATTTGAGCGGAGCCGAGGATGTGCCCCGCCGGATGAAACGACACAGTTACACCGTTGACCAATATCCGCGCGCCGAACGGAACGCTCTCGATCCGTGCATCCGCGCCAATCCGCTCACGCAAAGGGGCAACTCCGGGCGCGACGGTCAAATAATTCCGGGAACCCGGCCGGGCGTGATCGGAGTGGGCATGGGTAATGATTGCAAAATCAACCGGGCGCCACGGATCGATGTAGAAATTTCCCGCGGCGCAAAACAATCCGCCGGGCGTGTTTTCAAGGAGCGCAACGCGGAGTGTTCCGTGCAAGCGCGCAATACTCGTGGGCGCCGAATCAGAGGCCCGTCCCGTTCCGACCGATTGGCGCACGAACGGTCCACTGACCGCATTCGCGTCGTCCCGGTCAGACGGTCGTTCATTCGTGCTCACATCACCTGAGGTTTCGGTTTTCAGTGATGTCTTGGCCGCGTGGACTTCCGGGGCAAAACAGGTGCGCGCACGCGGGCGAGCCCGCCTAGGTGGGAGCGTCTTGCAAAACCCGCTGGATGGCTTGCTTGAGGAGCTGCAAGTCCACGGGCTTGACCAAATGTTCGCTGAAGCCCGCCGCGTGACATGTCCGGACGTCGTCCTCCATCGCATAGCCCGTCATCGCGATCCCCGGGATCCCATATGTATTTCTCACCGTCTCCATGAGTTCATAGCCGGGACGGTCGGGAAGACCGACATCGCTGAGGAGCAAGTCAAAGGGTTCCTCACGGAGCATCTCCAGCGCGGCGTCGACCCGTCCGGCGTGGCGGACCCGATGCCCGCTTTTTTCCAGGATGCGCGCGATGAGGCGCGCGGTATCCGCGTGATCCTCGACGATGAGGATGCGCGCATTCCGCGCCGGTCCCGCCTGCGCGTCTCGTGGACGATCCAGGACGGTGTCGGCGCCGGCGCACAGAGGCAGCTCAACCGTGAACTCCGCACCGCGGCCGGCACCCTCGCTTTCCGCGCGGATGCTGCCGTGATGCAAATCGACGATCGATTTGCAAATGGCGAGGCCGAGGCCGAGGCCGCCGAAATCGCGCGGCGTTTCCGCGCTCTCCTGCTCAAACGCTTCAAAAATGCGCTGTAGAGCATCCGCTTCGATCCCGATGCCGTTATCCTTCACGCGCACTTGGGCACGGCCATCCTGGGCGCAGGTCGCGACGACGATTTCACCGCCGGGTGAGAACTTCACGGCATTCTTCAGAAGATTCCACAACACCTGCTGCAACCGCGTGGGGTCTGCGACGATCGGCCCCAGGCCACTTGGCCAGGTCGAGTTCCAACTTGGCGCCCTTTTCCCGGATGTGCGGCAGACAGATTTCCACTGCGTGACGGACCTGGGTATTCAAATCCAGCGGAATGCTGCGCAACCGGAGCTTGCCGGCGAGGACGCGGCTGAGATCGAGGAGATCATCGATGAGATGTACCTCCAACTCAACGTTGCGGCGGATCATCGCCATGTCCCGCTGGGCGGCTTCGGGCAGTTGCGGATCGCTTTCGGCGACCGTCGCCGCCAGCAGCACTGGCGTCAGGGGCGTGCGCAGTTCATGACTGAGCGCCGCAAGGAAGCGGTCCTTGGCGCGGTTCGCTGTCTCGGCATCGGAAAGCGCGGTGCGCAGTGCGGCACGTGCTTTGTCGAGTGAGTCGGCGAGCAGTTTCGATTGTTCGGCAGTGTGCCGGGCCATCCGCTCGCTGCTGGCAGCAATCAGCGCCGTGCGTTCGCCGCGAAATGCCGCGGCGAGCACCGGAAGCAACAGCGCGACATCCCCGGCCTTTCCGAGACACGGCTTCCCTCCGAGGACTACCAACACCGCCCCGCACTCGCCCCGGAGACCGAGCGCCGGCGTGAGAGTCTTGATGTCCGGGTGGAGGAGTTCCCTGTGGCAAGGCATGCCGGGCTGGCAGGCAGCGAAAAAGTCCCTCCACTCCATCCCCTGCGACATTGTTTGCGGGAAACCGGGCGCTGGCAGAAGGGTCCCGAGGTCGCTGTCGGGCAGAAAAATGATGAGATCCTCGGCGCCTATGGAGCACGCCAGTTCCCGCGCGGCCACCTTTCGGCTCGCCGACTCGAAAAGAGCCGCCACCTTGGAAAGCAAGTGCGGTTCAGCCATGGCGGGCGCTTAGCCGGGCAGCACGCACACGACCGCGGTGCAATTGTGAAAACCGCTGAATTGCCCGTCCGTCCGCGCGACCTGACCGTAGGTGTTGCAGCCTGCGAATTGCGTTTCCCCGAGGACCTCACGGAGAGCGTTCAGCTCATAGCCAAACTCCCTCCCCATGCGCAGCCGGGTCGCCACGCAATCGAAGAAGATCGCCACTTTGGGATCGTGGCCGCCGAGCTGGCTGATCGCGTCGCGCGTTGCTTCCGCCGCCGCGCTCGCGGTGGCATTCGCCGTGGTGGACATGATGCGGACCACGGCACCCTCCGGGATTTCCGCGGCGAAGGTGACCGAGCCGTCTGCGCCCACCGCCAGCGGCACGCGGAGCTTGAACCCATCGGGCGTGTCGATTCCGAGGATGTTGTGGAGAAAAAATGGCAGCGGATCCTCGAGATCGAACGTCTGCCCGGTAGTATGCGCATGCGCCTGCAATACTTCCGTGACGCGCGTGGCGTTGAGGCTGACCAAGGTTGTGCCCTTCGCTTCCGTCACGCGCATCGGATCGCTCGCCGGGAGCCAGCCATGGCGGACTCCGATCCCGATGGGCTTGGGCGATAAAATCTCCAGCGCCACCGCAGCGTCGGTGGAGACTTCAGTGCCGCAAATGACCAAGGTGCGCCGGAAGTTTGCATCATCTCCGGCGCCCCCACCGAAGAACTGATAGTTTCCGCCTGTCTTCACC
Source organism: uncultured Verrucomicrobiae bacterium (assembly GCA_963769025.1). Lineage (GTDB taxonomy): Bacteria > Verrucomicrobiota > Verrucomicrobiia > Chthoniobacterales > Chthoniobacteraceae > SXWH01. The sequence continues at coordinate 733,327 of CAVYKI010000009.1, read as the reverse complement.
GTCAAATGCTCGATGAGCTCGTCGGCGTGACCCGCCAGGGCATCCGTCAAAACGAGGGCCGAGCTGTAGGCCGACGAGATTTCGTCCACTCCGCGAAATGGCTTCACCATGGCAGCAGCCGCCGCTTTCCGATCGGTGCTGATTCCCTTTCCCATTCCCGCCTTAAATTTCATTTCTGAAGATCGCAGTGCGATGGCACATGACTGTCCCACCCCTTCCGTGCAAGTCGTGAACTCTCCGGCTGACGAACAACCGACTAGAATCTCGGTGCCGCAGCTTTCCTTGACGCCTTCCGCCACCAGTCGCGCGTCGTAGCGGGGCGACACGAAAAGAATCACGGCATCCGGTGGGCCCTCGCCGAGCTCGGTTAGGATCTGCCTTCCCAGATCGATGCCGGCTTCGCGGCTGTCAGGGAGGGCGGTGTACGCGACGGCGGTCTGTGTGGCGGCTTTTTTCATGAATTGAACGGGCACGCTATTCAAAGCTACCAGCGAGCGTGAATCGCACGGCGGCAACGATTGCTATTGAACGGGCTGAACTGACGGCGCCTTTTCCGGGTATTCTCATGGTGAGGAATCGTGGAGAGGGGCGTCGCCGGACGCGTAAAGTTTATCGCGGGTACCAAATCGGCGTTCGCTAAGTCCACCCGCGGCGAGGCGCGCGATAATTGGGCGTGAAGACCGTCCCATTCCGTCGCCGCCTGAGCAGGCACTATGTGTTTGCATGACTCGCAAAGGCATCCCCCAGTTGTCCAGAGGCTTCACCGACCGGTGGACCCGCGTGCGCGGCATTCGGCTGCATTCGGTCGAGGCGGCCAAGGTGGGGGAAGTCCCCATCATTCTCATTCCGGGCCTCGCGATGTCCGCGCGATACTTTCTGCCCCTGGCGACATTACTTGCGGCTCATCATCCCGTAAAGGCGCTAGAGTTGCCGGGCTTCGGGCGAAGCAGCGGGCCGCCACGGGCCCTCTCGATGTCAGAGCACGCTGTGTGGCTCGACGAGTGGCTGCAGGAGCGCCGGATCGTGGCGGTTCACGTTGTCGGGCATTCGATGGGATGCCAGGTAGCTGCGCATTTTGCGGCGATGCGTGCGGCTCAGGTAAAAACTCTGACCTTGATTGCTCCGACCGTCGACGCGGACGCGCGCAGACGGGCGACGCAGATTCGCCGCCTGTTGAAAGATCTTACGAAGGAAAGGCCCGCGATTCTTTTCTGGGCAGTGGTCGATGTCCTGCGGGCTGGAATCCTCCGCACTTGGCGTACCAGCACTGAAATGCTGGCCGATCCGGTCGAAGACCAGTTCCCGCTGATCACGGCCCCGACCCTACTTCTCCGCGGGCAAAACGACTCGATCGTCCCCGAAACATGGCTGGCAACCGCCGCCAGTTCCCTGTCAGTGAGCCGGTGGCAGACGGTTCCTGGGGGTGCTCACTGTCTGCAATTTTCCCAGCCCACTCAGACCGCCTCGAGCATTCGTTCGTGGATCGAGGAGTGCGCTGTCCCCGAACCCAAACCTGTATTCCCAGGGTGGAAGCAACATCCGCCGGCCGTGCGCAACGCGATGATTCATGGGCGATGCAGCAGCCAATTTTCAACGGTTCGCGATGGAAACAGTGTCGCCGATAACCAGACGGTTTAGCGCCTGAAAAATTTTTCCCAAATGTCCACTCCGTCTCTCGCACCCACTGCAAGGGCAAAGATATTCGTTGTCCTGAACGGAAGCGCCGGCGGCCAGACGAGTGATGGGGTTGAGGTGGAGCTGCGAGAGTTGTTTCGGACCAATGGCGCCCAAGGCTCCATTCTCCACGCCGGCCGAGATCTCGATCTGCCTCAACTGCTCGCCGAGCATCACGTGGCCGAGGACGCAACAGTCGTGGCCGGTGGAGGAGACGGAACCGTCAACGCGCTGGCCGCGGAGTTGGTTGGCACAAGAAGGACGCTCGGTGTGCTGCCCTTGGGAACGCTGAATCATTTCGCGAAAGACCTCGGAATCCCGCTCGAACTGCAAGAGGCTGTGCGGACGGTGATACACGGCCGCGTCGTGGAGGTGGACGTCGGCGAGGTCAATGGACGGGTGTTCGTCAACAATTCCGGCCTTGGCATTTACCCGCAGGTAGTAGCCGAGCGGGAGGCCGATCAGGAGCGCCACGGGACGGGAAAGTGGGCGGCTTTCGCCCGCGCTTTGCTGAGCGCTTTTCGTCGTTATCCATTCCTCACGCTGCGGGTTCACTTGAAAGGAGAGGAGCGCCTGCTCAAGACGGCACTCGTCTTCGTCGGCAACAATGAATACGAGGTGACCGGTATGAATTTGGGGAAACGCGCTTGCTTGAACTCAGGCCGGCTCGGGTTCTACGTGGCGAACCGAACAGGCCGGTTCGGACTTCTCCGCCTTGCATTTCGTGCGCTGATGGGCCGGCTGCACCAAGAACGTGATTTCGAGGCGTTCTGCATCTGTGAAGCCCGGATCGAGTCGAAGAAGCGCAGGTTGCTGGTTTCGGCCGATGGCGAAGTTTCCTGGATGTCACCACCGTTGCATTATCGCATCCGTTCCGGCGCACTGCGGGTGCTGGTGCCGGCGGAAAAAGTAACGGAGTGATGCGCACGATTGTGCATCTTTCCGATCTGCACTTCGGCAGGATAAACCCTGCGACCCTCTCACCTTTGCTCTCATTCATTCGGGAAGCCCAACCAGACCTCGTCGCGATCTCCGGCGACTTGACGCAGCGCGCACGGCCGGAGGAGTTCAAGGCGGCACGCCGGTTTCTCGACTCGATTCCGTTCTCCCAGATCGTGGTGCCGGGGAACCACGATGTGCCGCTTTATAACGTCCTTGCCAGATTCGTGTCCCGTTTCGATCGGTATCGCCGTTACATCACCGAAGACCTCTCGCCCTTTTTTTCCGACTCCGAACTCGCGGTGGTCGGAGTGAATACGGCGCGTGCCCTGACTTTCAAAGGCGGACGAATCAACTCTTCGCAGATCGCGGAGTTGGAAAGGCGGTTCCAAAGTCTCACCGACGCACAGACGAAAATCGTGGTCACCCACCATCCGTTTGACTTGCCCGCAGGCGCAGAAGGCGGACGTGTGCTCGGCCGCGCGCGACAGGCCATGAAGAGCCTCGCTCAATGCCGGGTCGACTTGTTGCTGGCCGGACATTTTCACATCGCCCACGCCGGTTCCTCCACAACCCGCTTCCGGATCCCCGGATATTCCGCGCTCGTCGTCTCCTCTGGCACGAGCACTTCAACGCGAGGCCGTGGGCAGCAGAACTCTTTCAACGTCATTCATACTGATCGCTCGCGCGTCAGAATCGAATGCTGGGCGTGGCAGCCCGAAGGCTCACTCTTTGAACGACAGTCGGACGACGATTTCCAACGGACGCCGGACGGCTGGTCTGCCGCGACGTAACTCACCGAGAGTGCGATTCCCTTTCATGCAAAGCGCTCCTCAACCCCCAGCGGATTCCGCCGGATATGTCCCGCGAAAGACCGACTCGTTACGCGGCCGATTCCAAGCGCACGCCAAATGGTTGGCGGCGCGCTTTTCGCCCGAGGGCGTCTTTGGTCTACACTTTACGGCGGGCGCGTTGGCCTTGATTGCGATGGGGTGGATTTTTGGCAACATTGCGGAAGCCGTGGTGACACGCGAACCGATCGTCGTGCTCGACCAAGGAGTCTCCGACTGGTTTCAGGAGCACGGCACGGCAGTCTTTTTCCAAGCGATGTCCGCAGTCACATTCCTCGGATCCGGCCTCTGGATTTGCTGCATCGCAGTCTTTGGGATCGTAATCCTGATCCGGCAGCGTGCCTGGTACCGTCTTCTCATCCTCGTCCTTGTCATTCCTGGTGGTGGGGTTTTCAATCTGTTGCTGAAAATGGCGTTCCGACGAGAACGCCCGATTTGGGAGCACCCGCTCCTGGTTCTCGATAGTTATAGCTTTCCCAGTGGCCACACGATGGGGGCGACGTTGCTCTACGGATTGGCGGCGGTGATGGGACTGTATGGGGTGCGCACGCTGAGCGGGCGGGTCTGCATAGTGGCGGCCGGGAGTTTCCTTGTTCTCCTTGTCGGTCTCAGTCGCGTCGCGCTGGGAGTGCATTTCGTGAGCGATGTAGTCGCCGGCGTGACAGCCGGGCTCGCGTGGTTGGCGCTGTGCGTGACGTCCGTGGAAACACTCCGGCGCCGGCGGGTGTCTCGGTTGCGCAGCGCTTAAGGCAAGAGTCGTTTCCTAGATAAACCGTGCGGACGCCAGGAGAAGCCGGTCGAACGAATAGAAGACACCGGAGCTGTGGCAAATTGCGAGTTCTCACTGGCGAACGTCGTGCGCTACCCGATGGCGACCACGTTCCCGCGCGTGGTGGCGGGGAGGAGTTTCCAGTAGGCATCGGCGTCGTTCCGGAACTGCGGATCGTTGTAGTGGTGCCGGAGCATCGCCATGCCGGTCCCCATGACCGTGCGCGTGAGTTCGAGGTTGCGGTGCGTCGCGACGTGGTAGCTTCCGAAGCTGTGACGGAGCGCGTTGGCCTTCCACCGGAATCCCGGCACAACTTTCTGAATGTGGGTGATGAACGATTCGAGCCGGCGGGAGAGGGCGCGCTCGGTCATGCCGTGGATCCGGCCCAGGCGGGCGCGGTACGGAGCGAGCCACGCGCGCAGGGCGTCGCACATCGGGACGTTGCGCGGGGTGCCGCGTTTGCCGGCGACGTCTTCGGAGATGCGGATCTCGCCCTCCCGGGCGGTACTGAAAAGGAAGACACGGACGGTCGTGAATTTTTGTTCCGTCACGCCGCGCAAATTTGGACCGAGGCCGAAGCAGTGGCCCGCATTTATCGAGAGAAGGGCGCACACGCAGCTTCGCTCGTCGGATTGGTTGACCAGTGGATGGAGGTTCGCGCTTCTTCCAACACGTTCCTCTCGGCAAAAGAGGCCCTCCTTTTCGTGACTGGGACGAAGAACATCACTCGGGCGCGGAGAAACATGCAAGAGTACCTCGCCGTGCTCGACAAACCGGGTGCCGACCCGACGGTGAAACTGAAGGCTTGGGAGATGTGGCGGATGTCGACCCGTCGTGACGATCCTGGATTACTGCGCGAAAAGGAGAATTTTGAACGGTGGAAGACTGAACGGCGCAGCGAGAAGAACCGTAGGAATGCCCGCAAACGCCCCTCCGTCAAACGTCGGAAGAAAAACCGGCGAGGTTGAAAATTTCTTTTGACACGATCTGCGGCGATTCGGCGTGACGTTCGCTAAAATGGTCGTGACCGACCGAGAGTTGCATGGGGCACCGCTGTTACGTTCGCTCAGCTTCGCGTGACGTTCGCTGAAAACGCTGTTACAAAGGGGGCCAATACGTGACGCGCTATTAGTTGCGCGTCCATGAAACGCACACCTGTTCCAATCGCCTCCGCCGTCGGGCAACAAACGACGGCACCGATCACTCCCGGCGCGGAGTGGCTTCGCCCTGGCGATGTTCGCCCTCAGTATGGTTTGGGGCGTTCCGTGCTCTACGAACTCATCAAAAGCGGGGAGATTCACTCCGTCTGCATCCGGCGGAAAGGGAAAGCAACCGGGTGCAGGCTCGTCAGCGCGGCGAGCCTCCGAGCCTACATCGCCAGCCATGGAGGAAACGCATAATGAAGCCTCCAGCGAAAAAAGAAACCCGCCCCGGCGGGTTACCACCGGAAACGGGCTGCTGTGACAAGCGCCTGAAATTGCGGATTTCAAGCCGGACGTGCTCCTCCTCGACCCATGGAATGCCGTGGCGAGGGACGACCGCGCCGCGGATTACCTCGAGACGTTCCGATTGATTCGCTCCGTCATTCCTGCCGGCGGAGACGCTCCAGCACTTGGGATCGTGGCACATACCCGAAAGCCCAAGGCCGACGAGCGCGCCACCGGTCGCGGATTGCTCAACCTTCTTGCCGGTTCATACGTACTCGGCTCCGTTCCCCGGTGCGCGTTTGTCCTGCAAGCCGCCAGCGACGACCCGGAGGATCGGCGCGTTGTGTGGACGTGTTGCAAAAACAACGATGGAGAGATGGGTCCGCGCTCCGCGTGGATTCGCAGCAACGGACTTTTCGCTCCGGTCGCCGATTTCGATTGTGGTCTTCCCCCGAAAAAGTGGACGCGGCGAGCGCAGCGATTTGTTTGGTTAGTTTAGCGAGGGTTTGAGGTTTTGGAAGTAAGAGTCGAGGAAGGCGTGAGGGGATTGGTAGCCGAGGGAGCTGTGGCGGCGCTTGCGATTGTAGAAGGTTTCGAGGTAGTCGAAGACGGCAGTGGCGGCGGTGGCCTTGGTGGCGAAGGGCGCGCCGTCATCGAGGAGCTCGCTCTTGAGGGAGGCGAAGGCGCTTTCAGCGAAGGCATTGTCATAGCAGTAACCTGCGGCGCTCATGCTTTGGCGGAGGTGGTGGCGGGCGAGGAGCGCGCGGGTGGAGGCGGCGGAGTATTGGCAGCCGCGATCGGAGTGGAAGAGGGCGGCGGGCGCGACGATGCCGGTGTCGAGCGCACGGTGCAGGGCGCCGGTGACGACCTCGGTGTGGAGGGAGTCGGAGAGTTTCCAGCCGAGGATGGAGCGGCTGAAGAGGTCGAGGACGACGGCGAGGTAGAGCCAGCCTTCGCGGGTGGGGATGTAGGTGATGTCGCTGACGAGGTGGGTGCCGGGCGCGGTCGGCGCCTCGGCCTTGGCGAGCAGGTTGGGCGAGGGATGGGCGGCGTGATCGGGGCGCGTGGTCTTTGGCCGGAAAGGCTTTCTGGGCCTGGCACGCAGGCCGCCCGAGCGCATGAGGCGGGCGACGCGATTTTCCGAGCAGGCAAGGCCGAGGCCCCGGAGTTCGCGGGTCATCCTGGGACTTCCGTAGCAGCGGGTGTGGCGGTCGGCGTGGATGGAGTGCATGTGGGCGAGGAGTTGCGCGTTGGCCTCTTTGCGCCGGCCCGGGGCGCGTGCGGCCGCGGCGTGATAGCCGCTGCGCGAGACGCCGAGGGCCTTGCAAAGTTCGCTGATGGGAAAGGAGTGCCGCATGGAGTCAATCAACGCATACCGCTCTGCGGCTCCTCGGAGAGTATGCTCATGGCTTTTTTTAAGATCTCACGCTGGCGGCGCAGGTATTCGACCTCGCGTTGCAGGCGGCGGATCTCCCCGCCGCATCGGCAACGGGCGCTGCGCTGCGGCCTTTCGCCTGCGGCGAAGCGGCCTCCGCTCCGCGCCCATTGCCGAGAGCCCGATCCCGCCAGGTGCGGAGCGAGTTGGCGGAGATCCCCATTTCGGCGGCGACGCGCTTGAGCGGCCGCCCGCTGCTGAGCAGCAGGTTGACGGCTTCCTGACGGAAGTCCTTTTCATAGATGCGATGTGTTCGTGGCATGTTTGCAGTTCTTGCTGACGGTCCTGCGCCTTCCCTGTCCACGGAATCGGGGGAACTTTAGTCTTCAGCGAGAAGCTCAAGAAGACCCTCAACGCCTACCACAACCGCGCCATCTCCACGATCGAGGTCATCGAGGAACTCATCAAAGTCGCCAAGGAACTCGACGCCGCCACCAAGCGCGGCCACGACCTCGGCCTCACCGACGACGAAGTCGCCTTCTACGACGCCCTCGCCACCAACGACAGCGCCGTGCAAGCGATGGGCGACGCGAAGCTGAAAGTCATCGCCGCCGAACTGATCACCCAGGTCCGCAAAAGCGTAAGCATCGACTGGACCCTCCGCGAAAGCGCCCGCGCAAAGATCAAAGTGATGGTGAAGCGAATCCTGAACAAACATGGCTACCCGCCGGATTTGCAGGAGGAAGCCGTAAAGACCGTGCTCGCGCAGGCGGAGCTGCTGTGCGCGGAGTGGGTCTAGCGGAGTAGCCCCGCCAAAATCACCAAACTCATCGTCCGTCTGACGCCATGATCAAAATTAAATCGGTCTTCAGCGCCATCGAGCCATCCAAGACCGCCACTCTGCCGATAAACCTGCGGGCGCACGGCCGATCCTGCTGGCAATCAAACTTATGAACATCCCTGCTTCGAACACTTCACCGCATCTGCTCTCCCCCTTTGACCTGCGCGGGCTGCCGTTGCGCAATCGCGTGGTGATGGCTCCACTCACTCGCGCCCGCGCCGGCCGTGATCGGGTGCCGAACGACCTGATGATCGAGTATTACACGCAGCGCGCCTCGGCCGGGCTCATCGTCGCGGAGGCGACGACGATTTCCGAGCAGGGGTTTGGCTGGGTGGATTCGCCGGGCATTTACAACGACGCGCAGGTGGCCGGCTGGCAGAAAATCACGACGGCGCTTCGCGACCGGGGCACGCCCTTCTTTCTCCAGCTCTGGCACTGCGGGCGCGCGTCGCACAGCAGCTTCCATGGGGGCAAGCCGGCGGTGTCGGCTTCGGCGATCAAGATCAACGGCGACACCATTCACACGCCCAAGGGCAAGGAGCCCTATGAAACACCGCGCGCCCTGGAGACGGAGGAAGTGGCGGCGGTCGTTCAGGATTACCGGCGGGCGGCGGAGCGGGCCAAGGCCGCCGGATTCGACGGCGTGGAAATTCACGCGGCCAACGGCTATCTGATCAACCAATTCCTCGACTCCAAAACCAATCACCGGACGGACCGTTACGGCGGGAGCGTGGAGAACCGCTACCGCTTTCTGAAAGAGATCGTGGAAGCAATCCTCACGGTATGGCCGGCCAACCGGGTGGCGGTGCGGTTGTCGCCCAACGGGAACTTCAATGACATGGGCGCGCCTGATTTCCGGGAGACGTTCACCTACGTCGCCGCGCAGCTGAACAGCTATGGACTGGCCTATCTCCATGTGGTGGACGGGCTGGCGTTTGGCTTCCACGAGCAGGGGGAGCCGATGACGCTTCAGGAGTTTCGCGCGGTCTTCTCGGGGCCGCTGCTGGGCAACTGCGGCTACACGCAGGAAACGGCGGAAGCCGCGATTGCTTCCGGCCAGGCGGACCTCATTGCGTTCGGCCGGCCCTACCTGAGCAATCCCGATCTCGTGGAGCGGTTCACGCACGGCTGGGAGTTGAATCCGCCCGCAGACCTGAAGGCGTGGTCCGCCCCGACCGCCAAAGGCTACACCGACTTCCCGTTCCATCCAGAGGTGAACACTGAGGCAACGGCCAGATGAGCTTCACAGAACCACGCCGGATCGTTGCGAAACGGGAGCAGCGGGGCGCTATCTCGTCATCAAACCGGCGTTTGGTTCCTCCGTAGAGACGCCCTGTCTCCTGCGATCGTGATTGCGGAGTAAAGCCGACGCCAATCCTCCTACGGTAGATCCGTCTCGGAACCGAGTGCTTCGCGCACATTCGCCAGCCGGCTCTCAAACCGCTCCCGGTCGTGCGGTGACTCGATGGTGCGTTCGGCCATTTCGGCGATCCATTGCACTTCTTCTCGGAGCGCGCGGCGCCGGCAGGGACTGGTCGTGCGACTGCCGATGGTTTGCAGCGCGCCGAGCATCCGTAGCATCACGCCGAGATTGCCCACGGCGCTGCCTCGGATTTGATCGAACGATTTGGACACCAAGCCGGCAAAGGTCGGCCCGATGGTGATCACTCTCAGTTCCCCTTCCTCATGGCGATGCGAGGAAGGGAACTTTCGGGTAGCCAGCCGCGCCAGAATCGCCGTCAGATAATCCACGCACATTACACCCGTCGTGGTGTCGTTGATGCCCGGGGAGAGTGCCCTCAGTGCGATGTCCACGAGCTGCCGGATGCCGAATGCGCAATCCTGGTCCACCGTGCGATGGCGGTCGATGCTGTAGGCCGCCTGCAGGTCGGCGACGATCTCTTTCGCCGGCGGCTCGTCAAGAGCGAGCGATGCGAGAGGGGTGCCATGGACCACGAACTCGCCGATGCCGCGCTCCATCCGCACGATGGTCTTGTGCTCCCGCGCCAGCCGCAGGAGCGTCGCGTTATCCACGCTTTGAATGTAACCATTGCCCTCGGCCGGGACCGCCTGCCAGTTCCGCTCCGGCAGAGCGAGGGAGGTCTGATCTTCAGCGTCGTCCACCCGCGCTTGTCGAAGCTTCTCCGGGAAAAGCCGGTCCACAGCCCCCATGGTCTTAGCGGCTACCGAGGCGATGATGCTCGAGGCTTGGATCGAATCGGCGATGTGATGGATGAATAAAATGAGGACTCCGATCCCGCCGATTGCCAGCACCACACCGAATGCCGCTGCCAGGTCCGGAACAAACGAGCCATCGCCTGCGCTGCGGATGGTGCGCAACACGATCAGGCAATAGGTAAAGATACCGGCAAAAATCCCGAGCACGACCTGCGTGACACGGTCGCGCATGAAGTTCCGCAGGATGCGTGAAGTGTATTGGCTCGAGGCCAGCGCCAGCGTCACCAAAATCATCGAAAACGTCACCCCCACCACCGTCATCATCGAACCTGCAATCGTGGACAACATTCCCCGGGCACCCTCCGCGCTGGCACCAAACAGGCGCGGCCAGCGGGCAAGCCATTGTTCGCCCTTGCTGGAATCCAAGTGGATCAATGCCACAGCGAGAGCAACGCTGAACGCCAAAATCACTGAGGGCACAAACCAAAAGCTCGAGTCCAGATTGCTCCACAGCCGTTTGAGATGTTTCATGGTTCAACCTTCATCATCGGAGTTCGCGTTCAAAGCTCTTTGCGGATGGCCTGCAATTCCTTGAGGCGCGCCTTGCCGACTGTCGGATAACTCATGCTGAGTTCCTTCATGGTATCGAGGATGATCTCTGAGATGATTAGCCTGGCATTTTTCTTGCAGTCGGCGGGAACGACATGCCAGGGCGCTTGAGCGGTGCTGGTTGCCTTCAAACACGCCTCATACGCCGCCAACGACGGCGTGAATGGGGGTAACGGAGTGTGGGGGTCTGTAGTGAGGTTGAGCGAAGCGCAGGAACTCGATGCGGTAGTTGGCGTCCGGGTTTTCCGTGGAAGGACCGGCGAGCAGGATGGCGAGGCGGGCGGGAACGTCGTGATCGCGGAACCAATTGCCGGAAAATTCGCGCCAGTCGGCGGGATCGTCATCCACATGGAGAGCGCGGACGCCGTAGGAAAATCCCAGACCCTGACAGACTGCGACATCGCGGCTGACGCCGACAATCCAGACGCCGGTTTTGAAGCGCGAGATCATACGCGCAGTCGTGCCGGTGTGGGTGGGGACAAACACCGCCGAGCAAGGCACGGCGCCGAGGGAATACTGCACGACATCGGAGATCGCCTCGTCGGCGGTGGTCGGCGCGGCCATTTGGCGCTCGGCATGCGATCCATCCTGTCTCCTCGCTTCGCGATGCGCCTCCGCGCTCGTCGCGATTTTCGCCAGCATTATCACCGCTTCCTCCGGGAATTTGCCGATGGCGGATTCGCCGGAGAGCATGACGCAATCGGTGCCGTCGAGGATGGCATTGGCGACATCCGTCGCCTCTGCACGCGTCGGCAGGCGGCTCGTGGTCATGGATTCAAGCATCTGTGTTGCCGTGATGACCGGCTTCCCGGCGTCAGTGGCTTTCGCGATGATCTGCTTTTGGATCACGGCCATTTGTTCGATCGGCGCCTCGACGCCGAGATCGCCACGCGCCACCATGATTCCATCGGAGGTTCGCAGGATTTCATCGAGGTATTCCAGCGCATCCAAGCGTTCGATCTTCGCGATGATGAAGGGACTTTTGCCGTGTGCCGCGGCGGCCGCCCGCACAGCTTCGACGTCCGCAGCACCCTCGACGAATGACTGGCCCACCGCGTCGACGCCACTCTTCAGCGCAAACTCCAGACACTCGCGATCACGATCGGTGAACGCGCCGATGCCGAGCTTGATTCCCGGAAGATTGAGTCCTTTCTTCGAGCGGAGCTCGCCACCGACCGCGACTTTGCAATGCACATCACGGCCCTCGACGCGCTCGACGAGCAGTTGCACAAGGCCGTCATTGAGAAAGAGACGGTCGCCCGTTTTCACCACGCGCGGCAGCGGCTCGAAGCTCATCGAGACGCGCCGGGCGTCGCCCACGATGTCTTCGCTGGTCAGCGTGAATGCATCGCCGGCGGCGAGCAGGATCGGCTCCGGCGCGATCTGGCCGAGACGTATCTTTGGCCCGGGCAGATCGGCCATGATGGTGACGTGACCGCCCGTGGCCTTTTCCGCGGCCCGGATGCGGACGATGGTCTCGGCGTGATCGGCTAAATTGCCGTGGGAGAAATTGAGGCGCGCGACATTCACCCCCGCGCGAATCAGGCGCTCCAGCATCTCCGGCGAGTCCGACGCGGGGCCGATGGTGGCGACGATCTTGGTTTTGTGCGGTGGAAGTTTCATGAGTTCTGCGAATTGCCCTGCGTCCTCTCGATGTGACCCTGCGCGGTGTTGCTGAGATTACTGCTGCGCGCAGACATTGGAGAACGCTCGTTTTGACGGAGGCTCACGCCAGCGGTGTCTTGCCGGGGACCGAGGCGACGGGCGGGTTGATGATGATGCGTGCCTCGGGATTGCTGAAGACGTAGGCGTAGGCCCAGCCGAGCAGAACGGCGAGCTTGTTGCGGAATCCCAGCAGGAACGTGATGTGGATGAAGAGCCACGCGAGCCAGGCCACAAAGCCCTGGAGGCGGAATTTCCCCGCTTTCACGACGGCATAGTTTTTTCCGATGATGGCCATCATGCCCTTGTCCCGATAATGGAAGCGCGGGCGGACGCCGTGCTTGCGTTCGCCGGGATGTCCTTGTCCATGGCGGAGTTCCTCCTTGAGCAGCTTGGCGACGTGGACTCCCATTTGCGCGGCCGCCGGGGCGACTCCGGGCACAGGCTTGCCATCGCTCTCCTTCACGGCGGCGAGATCGCCGGCGACGAAGATGTCCGGCAGGCCGGGAAGCGACAGGTCGGGATTCGGGATGACGCAGCCACCGCGGTCGGTGGGGACGCCGAGGCAGGAGGTGAGGGGATTGGCGGCGACTCCCGCGGCCCAGATGATGGCGGCAGCCTCGAGGACGGTGCCGTCGTTGAAATCGAGGGCGCCGGCGCGGACGTTGGTGACGCGGGTGTTGTTGCGGACCTCGACGCCGAGTTTTTCCAGACGTTGCCGGGCATAGAGGCTTTGCTCGCGGTCGTAAGCCTCCAGGACGAGTTCGGACCCCTCTATCAGGATGATGCGGAGCTTGGAGGTATCGATCCGGCGGAAATTGGATTTCAACGAGCGGTGGACGAGATCCGCGAACGCCCCGGCGAGCTCGACGCCTGTGGGTCCGCCGCCGACGATGGCGACTGTCATGAGGCGGCCGCGCTCGGCCTCGTCGGTGGTGAGTTCGGCACGTTCGAGGTTGGAGAGGACGGTGCGGCGGATGTTCTGGGCGTCGGCGAGGGACTTGAGTCCGAGGCTGTGAGTCGCCCATGCGTCGTTTCCGAAATACCCGTTTCGCGCGCCCGCCGCGAGGAGAAGCCAGTCGAACGAATAGACAGTCCCGGAGCTGCCGGTGGCTGATTTCCCGATGGGATCGATGTCGGTGATCTCGTCCATGAGGACGGTGACGTTTTTCGCATCGCAGAGGATCTGCCGGATGGAGCGGGCGATGTCTGGGGCGGCGAGTGAGGCGGTGGCCACCTGATAGAGGAGGGGCTGGAAAAGGTGGTGGTTGGTGCGGTCCACCAGGGTGATTTCGAAGCGCTCGTCGTTGGCGAGGGTCTTGGCGCAGTCGAGACCGGCGAAACCGCCGCCGATGATGAGGAGTTTGCGGGGGGCTGGCATGGAGAGGGGGTGAGCAGAGTGCTACTGGCTGACCAAAAGGAAATCGCTTTTGCGCCCGCCGCCCCGGGGGCGGCCAAAACCCGGATCAGCGTCGGGGAGTGACATCCGCATGATGCTGCCAGTGCCGGCAGCAGCCACCATCACAAAATCGCCACGGGCGTTCGCCCGATCTTCCGCGGCGCGCCGCCAGCACATCGAGTCGTCAACTTCAGACCCCATCACGTGGGTGCGTACCTACGGCGGCGCACGGGGCTAAGACGCTGCGTCGTGGGGCCATCGCCAAGCTGGCCATTGCCGTTCTCTCCCCACGCCCAGAGCGTGCCGTCGCTCTTCACCGCCACCGTGTGATACCCGCCCGCCGCGACCGACTGCAAGTTGCTCGCCGCGCGGAATCGGTCTGGCCAGTTCCGTGGCAATCCGTGGCAAATTCTAACGCCGATACGCACATTTTAACGCAAATCGCAAAGTGACCCAAACCGTCCGCTTCCCCGATTTACCTGCGATAAGCGGCTCGGAAGCGCAGTTTTGGATTCCCTCCGTGCGGGTTCAAGTCCCGCCCCGAGTACCCCCCAACTTGAAAGGAGGGGGGCCACATGGATGCAGAAGGTGAGCGGATTTGGGCAACGGAGTTCGCCATTGCCTTCGCGTCGTACGGGAGCGTCCATGTTCTTCGAATGCAGCGCTTCACGAGCGCAGGCTGGAGAGAAACGCATCTCAGTTGCCCGTCATCCTGGCAGGCATTTTCCCTGCGGCCTGGTCGCCGCGCGTCGTGGTGCAAGCAGGTGCGGGACTCTTAACGGCGCGATCCGCGCAATGGGCGCAGCGCGTTTTCGAATACGTAGTCGCCCACTTTCCTGCCGAGGGCGATGCCCAGGTCCTTGTCGAAGCTCCAGTGGATGCCGAGGTAGATCCGGCTTTGCGCGTTTTCCTCCTCTGCTTGGGAAAACGACGTGAAATTGCGCGGGCGGAGCGGGCGCAGATTGCCTTGGTTGTCCGTCGTGGAGCCATTGAACTCGTCGGACACGAAGGTGAACTGGAACCGGTCCCTCTTGTAATGCCGCCGCAGCACCTGGAACACGGCCCCGCCGAAGGTCGCATGTCCGGAGGGGCAGGCGGGGAAGGGGGGCGTAAAATTGGGGCCGATCAGATTGCTCGCGGGTGCGCCGAGCGGGGTGAAGGTCGGGTCCGCCGTTGTGAGGGGATTGCCGTCGGTATCAGCCTCCCGGATTCCGGTGATCGGCCGCCACAGCTGGTAAAAGAATTTCGATTCCCACGACGTGATCGCGGCGTCGCCCATCGCAAGATTTGCCAATGCGAGGAGCCGCGCGAGTTCGAGATCGCTGGAGCGCATCTGCCCGGCGATGAGTGTCACGATCTGATTGTACATCCGCGGCGGTGCGCAGAGGCTGGGGGTGCCGTCGTAGGCCCAGAAAATGCCGATGAATGTCTGTTCGTCGGTCCGCTCGGTGGGCGTTGTGATTCCGTCACCGCCGAGGCGTTTGACCTCGTCGAATGCGGCTGCGTACGCCGCGCTGCTCAGCGCTGGCGGGACCGGGAGCCGAAACTGGCTGCCCGTCTGCAGGACGAATGGTTTCACGCTGCTCCAATACGCACCGATGGCAGTAGGCCACAGGCTGACCGGGTCCTGGCGCCAGTTGCCGGGATTGCTGCCGGTGATGAATTCGCTGCCAACCAGCGGATCTGCAAAATGCGAACCATCGTTGGCCCGCAACGCGAGGATCAATTCCGCCTCCCGGCGGCCCAGCGCGATGCCATTCGCCTTGCCCGGGTCATTCCGCAGGGCGTCAAGATCCCTGGCCAGTTCGGCATCGAAGGTCGGCTTCTGCGAGGGGTAAAGTGCGCACAAGGTGTCGTGGGCTGCCTGCGCCACCGCCGCGTTGATGCAGGTGCGGCTCCTGGCCGGCGGCAGCGACGTGTAGCCTTCGTAGCCGCCCACCACCGCATTCACCACGTCGAACATGGCAACGTGGACGATGGCCATCGCCCGGCTTGCCCGGCAGGGGCCGAATTGCTCGCCGAAAACACGGCCTTCACCCGGCGCGACAGGCGTGTGGTCCAGACCGGTGGCATTCAACGCGATCTCATTCCAGTCGCGGATGGAATCAATCCCGGGCCGACGCTGATGCCGATGGAAGGGCCTGACCGGTGCGCCAGCGTGAGCGTGCGGTCCAAGGAGTCCCCGGTGCCCGGCGCGATCACCGCTCGGATTCCCAACGGGGCTGCCGCCGCCGTTGCCGCGTCCGGTTTGTCGGGTCTCCGCGACCAGGGGAAATGAAAGCATCGCGAGTGTGGTGGCGATGGCGAACCAATGGCGTGCGCTTCGTTTGTTCATTTGGCGTGGATTGATGCTTGATGGAAACCGCTTTCGCGCCGGCCGAAACGTGGACGACCAAGACGAAGAGCAGCACCGGGGAGGGGACGGGCGTGATGCTCCCAGCCTCGCCGTCAGCGAGCAAGCAAGAAGCCGCCGCAGCTGCGACGAAAAGCGACGCTCACACCGCCGGCGCGCGACTCACCGCCGTGCAGCAGTCCGTATTCCGCGGGAGCAGGCCGCCGTGAGCCGATCAGATCGCAGTCACGACACTGGACACGAGGAACTATCCATTCGCATCCACGTCGCAAAGTCCGTCAACCCCAGCCGCGGCCAGCGCGCATCATCATCAAATTTCCGGGCCGGCTACTTGGTTTTTGGAGCGGTCACATCCTTGATCGCCCACTTGCTCACGGTCAGTCCCTTGGAAGTGCGGGAGCTCACGGGCAACGACGTCAGATCGAAATCGATCTCCCGCACGCGCGCGCCGCTGCGGCCGTCGAGCGAGACGTGGAGCGTCTTCGGCATTTCCTTTTCCGTGGCGGCGATGTGCGAGATAAACGATGCGCGAGCCTCTCGGACTTCACCAGCGGGTAGAGCTTGTCGCGCGAGAGGCCGCCGATCTGGAACTTCTTCGCGAAGGCCTTCCCCGTTTCGCCGTCCTGGTAGACCATCGTGTAGAAGTTCGTGTCGCCGTCCTTCGGCCAGATCGCGATGTGGATGATCTCGCGGCCCATGAAAACCTTGTCCGCGACCTTCGCGACCTTCAGCGAGCCGTCCTTCATGATCGTGAGCACGCTGTCGAGGATCGTGCACTCCTGCACGAACTCGTGCTGCCGCCAGTTCAGCCCGATGAAGCCGTCCTTGCGGTTCACGTAGAGGCGCTGGTTCGCGGAGACGACGGCGGAGGCGTCGATCTGCTCGATCTCGTCGTAGCTGGTGCGGCGCTTGATGCCCTTGCCGTATTTTTGCCTGCAGCATCTCGAACCACGCGACGGCGTAGCCGGTGAGGTTCTTGAGGTTCGCCTTCGTCTCCTTCATGCCCTCCTCGATCTTCTTCATCGCCTCGTCGGCCTGGAAGCGGTTGTAGGCCGAGATGCGTTTGATGCGGATCTCGGTGAGCCGGACGATGTCCTCCTCGGTCACCTCGCGGCGGAGTTGCTTGAGGAACGGCTTCAGGCCCGTCGCGGATCTCCGCGAGCACGCTCTCCCACGTCTTCGATTTCTCGATGTTCCGATAGATGCGCTCCTCGATGAAAATGCGCTCCAGCGAATCCCAGTGCCACTGCTGTTCGAGTTCGCCGAGCTTGATTTCGAGTTCGCGCTTCAGCAGCGCCTTCGTCGCCTCCGCGCTGCGTCTTGAGAATGTCGCGCACGCCGAGGAAATGCGGCTTGTCGTCGCCGGTCTCGGGATTGCGCACGATGACGCACGCGGCGGGATTGAGCTGCACCTGGCAGCTCGTGAAGACGTAGAGCTGCTGGATGACTTTCTCCGGCTCCGCGCCCTGCGGCAGATGGATGAGAATCTCCACCTTGTCCGCCGTGTTGTCGTCCACGTGCTTGACCTTGATCTTGCCCTTCGCATTCGCCGCGAGGATCGACTCGATGAGCGACTCCGTCGTGACGCCGTAAGGCAGCTCCGTGACCGCGAGCAGATACTTCGAACGCACCTCGATGCTTCGCGCGCACCTTCACCTTGCCGCCGCGCTCGCCGTCGTTGTACTCGGAAAAATCCGCGGTGCCGCCGGTCGGGAAGTCCGGGAGGATGCGGAAGTTTTTCCCCTGCAGATGATTGATCGCCGCGCGGCAGAGGTCGTTGAAATTGTGCGGCAGGATCTTCGTCGAGAGCCCGACCGCGATGCCGTCCGCGCCTTCGAGCAGCACGATGGGAAACTTCGCCGGCAGCGTGATCGGCTCCTTGTTGCGCCCGTCGTAGCTGAGCTGCCACGTCGTCGTCTTCGGGTTGAAGAGCACGTCCTTCGCGAACGCCGTGAGCCGCGCCTCGATGTAACGCGGCGCCGCCGCATCGTCGCCGGTGAGCAGTGTTGCCGTAATTCCCCTGCGGCTCGATGAGCCAGCCGCGCTGCCCGATGCGACACGAGCGCCGCGCCGATCGAGGCGTCGCCGTGCGGATGCAGCTTCATCGTCGCGCCGACGACATTCGCGACCTTGTGGAAGCGCCCGTCGTCCATGTCCCAAAGCGTGTGCAGCACGCGCCGCTGCACCGGCTTCAGCCCGTCATCGATGTGCGGCACCGCGCGATCGAGGATGACGTAGCTGGCGTAGTCGAGGAACCAGTTGCGATAGCTCTGCGCCAGCGGAGCCTGCTCATCCTGCACCTTCTCCCCCTCCTTGCGCGCTCGGCTGGCATCGCGTCGGCCTGCGGCTCGCTGGCTGGATCGCCTGTCGCGCCGTTGGTCGGTTCAGGAGGGGGCTCTGTGGATGCGATTTGCGCTGCCCCGGGTTCAGGCGCGGAGATCAAGGGGAGTTCCGGCTGTTCGCTGGGAATCGGTTGCGCTGGCGGCTTTCCGGAGGGCTTTTTCGGGCGTTTGGGCATCTAGGGAATGACTGAAATGAGAGGGATGGAGAAAACGGGAAGCGAGCCGATCACGCCTCGATCAGATCTTTCTCCACGCGCAGATTGTCGATGATGAATTCCTGCCGCTCGGGCGTGTTCTTGCCCATGAAGAAGGAGAGCAGTTCGTCGGTGCTGTAGAGGTGGTGGAGGTTGATCGGGTCGAGGCGGATGTTCTCGCCGATGAAGTCCTTGAACTCGCCGGCGGAGATTTCGCCGAGGCCTTTGAAGCGCGTGATCTCGTGGCTCGCGCCGAGCGCGGCGATGGCCGCCTGCTTCTCCTGCTCGCTGTAGCAATAGCGTCGTGACCTTCTTGTTGCGCACGCGGAAGAGCGGCGTTTGCAGGATGAAGAGGTGGTTGTTGCGGATGACGTCGGGGAAGAATTGCAGGAAGAACGAGAGCAGCAGCAGGCGGATGTGCATGCCGTCCACGTCGGCATCGGTGGCGATGACGATCTTGTTGTAGCGCAGGCCGTCGAGGCCGTCCTCGATGTTGAGCGCGGACTGGAGAAGGTGAAACTCCTCGTTCTCGTAGATGACCTTTTTCGTGAGGCCGTAGGTGTTGAGCGGTTTGCCTTTCAGCGCGAAGACGGCCTGCGTCTGCACGTCGCGCGTGGCGGTGAGCGAGCCGGCGGCGGAGTCGCCCTCGACGATGAAGAGCGTGCTCTCCTCGGCGCGCGGATTTTTGTCGCCGAGGTGCAGGCGGCAGTCGCGGAGCTTCTTGTTGTGCAGCGAGGCTTTCTTGGCGCGCTCCTTGGCGATGTTGCGGATGCCGGCGAGTTCCTTCCGCTCGTGCTCGTTCTCCTCGATCTTCTTGCGGATGATTTCGGCGGTCTCGCGGTTCTTGTGCAGGTAGGTGTCGAGCGCCTGCTGCACGAATTTGCCGACGAATTCCTTGATCGTCGGCCCCTTCGGCCCGATCTCGGTGGAGCCGAGCTTGGTCTTCGTCTGCGACTCGAAGACCGGCTCCTGCACGCGCACGACGATCGCGGCATCGATCGACTGGCGCACATCCGCGGCGTCGAAGTCCTTTTTGAAATGATTGCGGATCGTCGCGACGAACGCCTCGCGGAATGCGGCGAGATGCGTGCCGCCCATCGTGGTGTGCTGGCCGTTGACGAAGGACCAGTATTCCTCGCCGTAGTGATTGCCGTGCGTGACCGCGATTTCGATGTCGTCGCCCTCGAGATGGATGATCGGGATAAAGCGGCTCGCCGCTGAGTTCCTTCGTGAGCAGATCCTTCAGCCCGTGCTGCGAACGGAACGGCTTGCCATTGAGCGTGAGCGTGAGGCCGCGATTCAGGAACGCGTAGTTCCACAGCATGTCCTCGATGAACTCGGTGCGGAATTTGAAGTCCTTGCCGAAGAGCGCCTCGTCCGGCGTGAACTCGACGAGCGTGCCGTTGCGCTCGTCGGTCTTCGTCACGCGTGACTGCGCCTTCAGCTTCCCTTTCTCAAACTCGACGACCTTCGTCTCGCCCTCGCGGATCGCCTGCGCGCGGTAGTTCGAGCGAGAGCGCGTTCACCGCCTTCTGGCCGACGCCATTGAGCCCGACGGCTTTTTGGAAGGTCTCGCTGTCGTATTTCGCGCCCGTGTTGATGATCGAAACGCAGTCCACGAGCTTGCCGAGCGGGATGCCGCGGCCGTAATCGCGCACCTTCACGCTGCGGTCGGTGATCTCGACTTCGATCTTCCGCCCCTGGCCCATCATGAATTCGTCGATGGAGTTATCGATCGTCTCCTTGAGCAGCACGTAGATGCCGTCCTCCGCATGCGTGCCGTTGCCGAGTCGGCCGATATACATGCCCGGCCGGAGTCGGATGTGCTCCAGCGAGCTGAGGGTCTTGATGCTGGCTTCGGTGTAGTTGGATGCCATGGATGTGCGGGCGGACAAAAAGGGGAACTGGCCCGGGCTGACAAGCGGAATCCCCATTCAGGGCAAGAGGACGCAAAAAATTCCTTTCCGAGCACATTCCGCAGAGCGCGGGAACGTCGGAGCCGGTCAGATGCGAGCCGGCGGCTGGGTACGATGCTAGAGCTTCCGTCCGAAAAAATAGGCTGCGAAAAAAAGCAGCGCCAATGCGACAACGATGCCGACAACGATGCCGACGTTCACCGGGCTCTTTGAAGCACGCACCGCCGTTTCCCGTGATGGTGGTGCGGAGGGCGGCCGTGATGACGCGACAGGCGCCGCAGTCGCCGAGGCGATTGGTGCAGGCGTGACAGGTTCCGGTGGAGGAATCGGTTCCGGGGCGGGCGTCAGGATGGAATCGAGCGGTTGCCACGTCTCTGAGCCTTCCTCGCAGAGCAACGAGCTTGTTTCGACGCCGCCGGAAGCGAGGAGCTTTCTAATTTCGTCCAAGGTGTGGGGCCCTTGAACTTCGTCGTTATGGTCGGTGACGAAGTATTTCATGAGGTGGGGTGGGGGTTGACGGCGTCATGCGATGGCGCGTCAGCGCATCCGTCACGCAGCGGCATATACCGGAGAACCTCGCAAAGGCAAGGGATCGGTCCGCGGTCGCGCCTTCGAAGCAAACGCCAGCCGGGCGCCCTACCTCGCGAACCGCGGCACTGTGCATGTCGCAGTCCGGTTGCCGCTCGACCAGACGAGCAGCGCGGCGATCGTCCACAGGACGGTTGCGGTTACGATGAACAGGAGCGAGGCCGTCCAGCCGACGAAATTGGCGAGGGGTCGATTCATGCGCTGATGAGGGGCAGGTTTCGTGCCGCGTCCGCAAGTGCGAGCAACGCGCACCGACCGAGGATGCGGGAGTCCATGCCGTTCGGCTGCGCAAACGCGCGGTCAGCGAGGCCTCGACTCGCCTCGGGCCGGGGGTCCAGCGCGCGCTTTTCTTCGCTTTTCGCATCACCGACACCGGCTGCATGAATTCCACCCGTCGCAGTTTCCTCAGGCAGTTCGGCATCGCGGGCATCGGCGCAGGCGTCGGCTCGCTGGTGCCTTGGAGCGTTGGTGAAACATTGGCGATCGGCGGAGCAGGGCTCGCGCGCAGCACACCCGAGGCAGAGGGCGTGGCGTCATCGGCCATTCTCGCATTCCTCGGCGGAATCGCGCAGACGAAGAGCGAACTGCACAGCTTCATGGTGGTGCGCCATGGGCGCGTGATCGCGTGGGGCTGGTGGTCGCCGTATGCGCCGGAACTGCGGGTAAAATTGGGATCTCGTTCCGCCCGATCCCGCGGCGCGGACGGGTCGCTACGACGCCTTCACGAACACCCCCACGAGCGGGCGCGGATACGCGGTGCGGGAGACAAAATCGCTGACGAAACCGTCCTTCGTCCGGATCTCCACATGCCCGGCGTCCGGTCCGCCATACACCACGACTGCCCCGATGGGCGCCTTGTAGGGGTTGGTGATCTTGAGCTTCGTGAAACCGTATTTGCGGCAGAGTTCGTCGCCCGCCTGCTTGGCCCACGCGGTCGTCGGGCGGCTGCTCACGACATTCGCGGCGAGCAGCGCGTCCTTCACGTATTTCCAGCAGTGCCACGTCGTCTTCACCTGTGCCCGCCGCTTCGCGATTTCCGCGGCGCGGATCATCCTCGGGTCGTATGAAATGGATCCGGACTTCGGACCGAAGAGCGAACGCTGTTCCTTCGTGAGGGGTTTCGCTTTCGCCTTGTTGAACAGGGACTCTTCAGCCGAGGCGCAGGCCGCCATGGCGAACATGGCAACGGTCAGAAGAGGATAGACGGTGCGATTCAAGATACTGGCGGACGCGCGCAGGTAACCCGCGTGAGCCACTCCGTCAAATAGCAATCGCCATTCCCGGAGCCGCGCGGGCCGCATGAAGCGACGCCGTGCCGCGGATGCCTCCTCGCTCCGCCGCGACTCACTCCGCCACGAGGCGTCCGTGGCGGCGCACCTCCGGCCAGATGAGCGCGACGGCGAGCACGACGAGGATCGTCCCCACGCCGCCAGTCACGACCGAGAGCACTGGACCCAGCCAGTGCGCGACCACGCCGGACTCGAAGCCGCCAAGTTCGTTCGATGTGCCGATGAAGAGGCTGTTCACGGCGGAGACGCGGCCGCGTTTGTCGTCGGGTGTGAGCAGTTGCACGATGGTGTGGCGGATGATCACGCTGACGTTATCCGCAGCGCCGCAGAGCAGGAGCATGACAAAGGAGAACGCGAACGACGTGGACAAGCCGAAGCCGATCGTCGCCAACCCGAAGACCACCACCGCCGCGAGCAGGGCCCGCCCGGCCTTTGCAAACGGAGGCCGGTGCGCCACCACGAGCGCGCAGCAGAGCGAGCCGATTGGCAGGGCGGACTGCAGGATCCCCAGGCCGTGCGGCCCCACGTGAAGGATGTCTTTTGCAAACACCGGCAGGAGCGTCGTGGCGCCGCCGAGCAGCACCGCGAACATGTCGAGCGTGATGATGCCGAGGATGATTCTCGTCGAGAACACGAACCGGAATCCCATCGCGAGGCTCGCAAGTGTCATCCGACCGCGGGGCGCGACGGTGCGGTGGTAATGCACCATGCCCATGAGCGTCAGGCAGACCAGCACTGCGACCGCATTCAGCACGTACACCGGCGCGGCGTAGCCCGTCATCGCGATGATCGCGCCGCCCGCCGCGGGCCCGGCGACGCAGGAAAGCTGGAAGCTCCCTGTGGACCAGGTCACCGCGCGCGCGAAGTCATTTCGAGTCACGAGCTGCGGGAGGAACGCCGCGCTCGCGGGCCACATGAATGTCCGCGCCGTGGCTGCAAGAAACAGCGCCGCATACGTCCACACCACCGGTGCATGCAGCGCCGAGGCCACGGCCAGCCCGACGCTCGCCGCGGCCGACAGCGCGAGCATCGCCAGGATGATCCGCTTGCGGTTCAGCGTGTCCGCGAGGTGGCCGGCCGGTAGCGTGAACAGAAACATCGGCACCATGTTCGTGAGCCCGACGAGGCCGAGATTCAGTGCCGAATGCGTGCGCTCATAAAGCTCCCAGCCGACCGCGACCGTGAGCATCTGCTGGCCGATGGAGGCGACGAATCGCCCGACAAGGTAGAGGAGGAAATTGCGGTTGCGCAGCACCGCGTACGGATGGTCCGACCCCGCCATGGGCGGAGTCGAATCCTGCTCCGGGGGTGATTCGGGAACGTTCATGCCGCGCGTCTCATCATGTCGTGCGGCATCGTAGCGGAGATTCGCCGTTCTCTTCCACCAGTAAGCGCGAGGGCACCTCAGGACGAATCCCACCAACCCGCGAGCATTGCGTCCGTCATCTCCATTTCCCAAAGTGCGACGCTGCCGGCACGCGGAGTGTTTCTGCTTGGCTGCCGTGCGTGATGGCGGATGCTTGCCGACATGGGCACCGGCCTTAAGACATTGCTGGCTCGGGCATCTCCGTTGCGGTCGGGGGATGTGCTGGCGGGAATTGCGGCCGGGACGCAGGAGGAACGCATCCGGGCGCAGCAGGAACTGGCGGATGTGCCGCTGACTCGCTTTCTCGAGGAGCCGCTCATTCCCTACGAAAGCGACGAGGTCACGCGGCTGATCCTCGACACGCATGACGCGGAGGCGTTCGCCCCCGTGCGCGGATTGAGCGTCGGCGGGTTCCGCGAATGGCTGCTTGAATATGAAGCCGGCACGGAGGCATTGCGCGCGCTGGCGCCGGGGCTGACGCCGGAAATGGTCGCCGCCACGAGCAAGCTGATGAGCAACCAGGATCTGGTGCTCGTGGCGAAGAAATGCTCCGTGGTCACGCGCTTCCGCAACACGCTCGGCCTGCCGGGACGGCTGTCGGTGCGGTTGCAGCCGAATCATCCGACGGACGATCCGTCGGGCATCGCGGCGAGCATCCTCGATGGATTGCTGATGGGCTGCGGCGACGCGGTCATCGGCATCAACCCGGCTTCGGACAATGTCGCGTCATTCGAGCACCTCACGAAGCTGCTCGCTGAAATGATCGAGACCTACGCCATCCCGACGCAGGCGTGCGTGCTCGCGCATGTGACGACGCAGCTGCGCGCGATCGAAAGCGGCGTGCCGGTGGACCTCGTCTTCCAATCCATCGCCGGCACGGAGGCGGCGAATGCGAGCTTTGGCGTGAGCCTGAAGCTGCTCGGCGAGGCGCGCGCGGCGGCGCTTTCGCTGAAGCGCGGGACGGTGGGGGAGAATGTGATGTATTTCGAAACGGGGCAGGGTTCGTGCCTCTCGGCGGACGCGCATCACGGCGTGGATCAGCAGACGCTGGAGGCGCGGGCCTACGCGGTGGCGCGCGCATTTTCGCCACTGCTGGTAAATACCGTCGTGGGATTCATCGGGCCTGAATATCTGGCGGACGGGAAACAGATTCTGCGCGCGGGGCTGGAGGATCACTTTTGCGGCAAGCTGCTCGGCCTGCCGATGGGTTGCGATGTGTGTTACACGAACCACGCCGCAGCGGATCAGGACGACATGGATGCGCTGCTCACGATGCTCGGCGTGGCCGGGGTGAATTACATCATGGGCGTGCCGGGCGCGGATGACGTGATGCTCAGCTACCAGTCCACGTCGTTCCACGATGCACAATATCTCCGCCAGGTGCTCGGGCTGCGGCCGGCGCCGGAGTATGAGGCGTGGCTGGAAAGTCACGCCATCACGGGGCCGGACCGCCGGTTGCTCGCGGACACCGCAAAGGCGAGCCCGCTGCCTCACCGCCTGCTGGATTCTTCGTCATGAGAGAGGAGCCCGCAAACACAGAGCGCTCCGCGTGGCAGATGCTGCGGCGCTGGACTCCTGCGCGCGTCGCGCTCGGTCGCGCGGGTGGCAGCCTGCCCACCGGCGCGCTGCTCGATTTCCGGCTCGCCCACGCCC
Source organism: uncultured Verrucomicrobiae bacterium (assembly GCA_963769025.1). GTDB lineage: Bacteria > Verrucomicrobiota > Verrucomicrobiia > Chthoniobacterales > Chthoniobacteraceae > SXWH01. Next base: position 707,902 of record CAVYKI010000009.1, on the reverse strand, counting down.
GTGCGCGCGACGCGCTGTTGCGTCCGCTGGATGAAGAGCACCTCGTTCAGGCGCTGGAAGCGGCGTCGGGCGCTCCCGTTTTTCGTCTGCAGAGCGCGGCGGGAGATTTGGATGAATTTCTCCTCCGTCCGGATCTCGGGCGGCAGCTTGCGCCGGAATCCGCGGAAAGGCTGAAGCCAATTGCGAATCCCGGGTGCGACCTCGCAATCATCATCAGCGAAGGACTCTCGACGCTGGCGGTCGAGACGCACGCCGCCGCCGTCCTTCACGAACTGCTTCCGCTGCTTCGTGCCGACGGCTGGTGCCTGGCTCCCGTGTGCATGGCGCGGCGCGGGCGCGTGGCGCTGCAGGATCACATCGGCGAACTGCTCGGCGCCAAGATCGCGCTCATCCTGCTAGGCGAGCGTCCGGGCCTTGTCTCGCCCGACAGCCTCGGCGCCTATCTCGTGCATTCCCCGCGACGCGGCAATACCGACGCGCAGCGCAACTGCGTCTCGAACATCAGCACGCACGGCCTGAGCGCCGCGCAGGCCGCCGCCAAGCTCCGCTGGCTGCTCGGCGAGTCACGGAATCGCAGCCTGAGCGGCTTCGGATTGAAGGACGAATTCGAACCGGCGCGTGAGTTGCCGACAGCGTGACCGGGGTTTGACGCTTCGCCTTCGCCGCACTGCTCCGCGCGGGCCGAAGGAGCGGCAAATTCCTTGTGAAGTCCGCCGTCCCGCGTGTAGAAGCGCGGCATGAAGAAACCCCATCATTCCTTCCGTCTTGTCACGTGCTCCATTGCGTCGCTGATCGCGTTTGCGTTGCCGCAAAAGGCGATTTGCCAGACTGGCGCGCGGGCCAATGCGCAGGCGCTCGTCGAAGAGGCGAAGAAGGGGGAGTTTGAACGAAAGCTGGCGGCGAAGCAGACGGTGGCGGATCGCCTGGCGGAGGATCTGAAAAAGGGAAAAAGCGAAATCGAAGAACTGGAAAAGAGCATCGGCAAAGTCGGCGGCGCGACGACCGAGTCGACGGGCGAACTCGGCAAACTGGATGCCAACCGGAAGCGCCTCACGCGGGATTTGGAACTTCTCGATCTGCAAATCACCGCAGAGAAGCTGAAGGCGGAGGGGCTCAGGTTGCTGGGCACTGCGCATGCGAAAAGCCGCGAGGCATCGGCAAAACGCGTCGAGGAAATCGAACTGAGGACGGCATTGGTGTCGGCGGAAATGCGCGCATTGGCTGGAATATCGACTGCCGAGCCAGCGGCCTCCGGCCCGAAGGCAAGCCGCACGAAACAGCAGGGACCGACGACGACTGATTTGCGACGGCAATTGTACAAGGCCGAGCAGGCCACCATCAATGCGGGCTTCAACGCACGAGAGGCGATGGATGCGGCTTCGCAAAAGGTCCGGCAGGCGGATGCAGCCGCCGCGAAGGCTGAAAAGCGCCGCGTGGAGATCGCTCAGCTCGGCGCCGCGACTCCCGCCGGCGCGAACGATCCGCTCAAGCCCGCCAAGCGGTAGCAGCCCCGTTCAGACGGGTACGCTTCCTCCGCTAAAACACCCCTTTGCGGGACACGTCCGTGTTCCATCCGTGAACGGCGGCGCAATCCACGCCGTGTTTCCCGGAACGACGCCCTATTTTTTCGGAATCTGGAGCGTAAAGGAGAACGTGGCGCCTCGATCGACCGCTCCCTCCGCCCACGCCCAGCCTCCGTGGCGCTGAACGATCCGCTGGACGAGTGCGAGGCCGACGCCGGTGCCGTCGAATTCCTCCACGGTATGCAGCCGCTGGAAGACTCCGAAGAGCCTGTCCGACTGTTCCATTTCAAAGCCTGCGCCGTTGTCCTTCACGAAGTAGATCTGTGCGCCGTCCGCGCCCACCTTCGCGCCGATTTCGATCTCCGCCACGTCGCGCCCGCTGGTGAACTTGATGGCGTTGCTGATCAGGTTTGCCCACACCTGCCGGACCATCGCCTTGGTGCCGTGGGCCGGTGGGAGCGGGTGGAGCAAAAGGTGAAGCCTCCGGTCCGGATCGAGCGCGGCCAGTTCGTCGAAGACCCGCTGCGCCATCGCGTGCATGTCGATTTCCTCCGGCTCCAGCGTCTGGCGGCCGATCCTGGAAAAGGCGAGCAGGTCGCTGATGAGCCGGCCCATCTGCTTTGCCCCGCCGCGGATCATGCCGAGCATCTCGCGGCCTTTTTCATCGAGCCGGTCCGCGTATTCCTTTGCGACGATACGTGAGAAGCCGTCCATCGCCCGCAGGGGCGCGCGGAGGTCGTGCGAAACGGAATAGCTGAACGCCTCCAGTTCCCTGTTGGCGGCCTGAAGTTCGCCCGTGCGCTCCTCCACCCGTCGCTCCAGGTCGGCGTTGAGCGCGCGGATTTCCTCCTCCGCGCGTTTGCGTCCGCTGATGTCGCGGACGATCGCTTGCAGGAGGACTTCGTCGCGGAGGACCACCTTGTTCAGGCTCACTTCGGCTGCGAATGGCGTGCCGTCGAGGTGGGCGAGCATCCATTCGAAGAATTGCGGCTGACCGGCCAGGGCCGCGGTGATTTTTTCGAGTGCGCCCTCGCGCGAGTCCCGCCCGTCCGGCTGGAATGGCGGCGAGAAGTCCTGCGGCGTCTTTCCCAGGATTTCGTCGCGTGATGTGCAGCCGAATACCTCCAGGCTGCGGGCGTTGCAGTTGATGGACCGGTCCCCGCGCAGCAGGAAAATCGCATCGCTGGAACTCTCGAAGAGCGTGCGGAATTTTTCCTCGCTCTCCAGCAGTTCGTCCTCCGCCCGCTTTCGCTCGATGGCGATGCGGATGATGTTGGTCGCCCGCGCGATCAGTTCCAATTCGCTCGTGAGGGGCTCGCGCGGCTCGCGGTAGTAGATGGCAAATGTTCCAAGTATTTTGCCCATGGTGCCCCGGAGCGGTGTGGACCAGCAGGCGCGCAAGCCGTGTCCGAGGGCGAGTTCCTTGTAGTCGGCCCACAGCGGATCAGTCGCGATATCGGAAACGATGACCTGGCGGTTGTAATAGACGGCCGTGCCGCATGAGCCGACTGCGGGCCCAATGGCGGCACCGTCGATGGCGCGGTTGTATTCCTCCGGCAGGCTTGGTGCGGCCCCGTGCCGCAGGTGGATGCCATCTGCGTCGAGCAGGAGTATGGAACACAGCGCGCCGGGCGCCTGTTTTTCCAGGCCGTACATCAGCCCGGCCAGCACGTCGTGGAGGGATGCCGGGCCGCTGATGAGTTCCATGGCGTTCTTTTCCCACGCGAGCAACCGCTGCGCGTGCTTGCGGTCGGTGATGTCCATCACGAGCGAAGCCACCCCGGCCACGATGCCCTGCGCATCGACGATCGGGGTATTGTACCATTCGCAGAGGATTTGCGCGCCGTCCTTGCGGATATTTTCGTTGGAGCTCCGTTCCCCGCCGCTCTTCTTCAGCAATGCCTGCCACACCTCGTCCACATGGGGGCGAAACTTTTCCGGAACGATGAAGGAGCCATGTTGCCCCATCGCCTCCTCCTCGCTGAAACCGAAAATCGTCTGCGCCGAGGGATTCCACCGCGTCACGCGGAAGTCGATGTCCCACTCGATGACGGCCATCGGCGTGTGCTCGAAATGCAGCTTCACCTTCTGGTTGGCGATCCGCAGCGATTCCTCACGGCGGATCCGCTCGGTGACATCCTTCACCGTTGCCAGATAGTTGACCACTTTGCCGTCGCCATCTCGGAGGGCGGAAGGGCTGACGATGACCGGAAAGCGTTCCCCGTTCTTGCGCATGAAGGTCAGTTCGCAGTCGGCAAAGTTGCCGTTCATGGTTTCGCCAAAGGCGGTCTGGATCCGATCGAATTCTTCCGGCGGCCAGTAGGGGTGCGGCGCCCCGACGCCGATGAGTTCCCCGCGGTCGAGGCCGGTCATTTTGCAAAATGCGGGATTCACATCCAGATGGACGCCATTCACGTCGAGTACGACAACGCCATCCTGCATCGAGCGGATCAGGCTATTGGAAAACTCCATCGAGGCGGTCAGCGCAGCCTCCGCCTTTCGCCGTGCGGTGATGTCGGTGATGCTTCCGCGCACGACCGCCCGGCCACCGATTTCAAATCTCAGCAGCCGCACCTCGCAAGGAATGTCGTTTCCTTCCGCGTCGCGATGCAACCACTCAAACACCGGCGTTTCGCCCGCCAGCGCCCGGGCGATGTACTCGCGCCCCTGCTCTCTGGAAGACCGCCCGTCCGGCTGCGTGGGCGGGCTCATTTCCAACGGCCCGCGCTGGCAGAGTTCTGCGGCGGAAAGTCTGAACAGCCGTTCCGCCGTGGCATTGGCCTGGATGAAGCGCCCGTCGGCGGCGTCCATGAGGACGACGGCCTCCGGCGCGTTGTCGATGAGCCTGCGAAAGCGGTCCTCGCTCTCCCTCAGCGCGGTCCCGGCCTCCCGGCGTTTGGTGAAGTCGCGCTGGACTCCGAGAAAGCCGGTCTTTTCACCGCGCTCGTCGTGGATTGGTGAGATGAGGAGTGCATTCCAGAAAGGCGTGCCGTCCTTGCGATAGTTGAGGATTTCCCCGTCGAAATAGCCTCCGTCGTGGAGCGCGGCCCTGAGCTTTTCCGCGACAGCAGGATCGGTCCCGGGCCCCTGCAGGATGCGGCAGCTTTGCCCCTGCATGTCCTCCGCCGTGTAGCCGGTGAGTCGGGTGAAGCCCATGTTGGTGTACGTGATGTTCCGATCGAGGTCGCCGAGCAGCACGCCCAGTGAAACGTCGCTGAGCGCCTCCTCGAGCACGTGCTGCATCCCGGTCGCCTTCACGCGGGCGGCGTGCAGGGCGGTGATCAACCACCCGAGCGTCGCGGTCGTCGCCATAAAAAGCCAAAGCAGCACCGCAGCCTCCGTCGGATCAGCCCGATAGAGGGGCCCGCGCCCGCTCACCGTTCCGGATGCGGCGCCGATGGAGAGGAGGATGACCGCGAGCGATGTGCCGATCGCGCCAAAACGGAGCGCGGTCCACGCGACCAGAGGCAGGGTCAGGAAAGCCAGGGACCACACCTGCCCATGCCGTCCTGCACTGGAAATGAACACGCCGAAAACCGTGAGGGAAGCGACCGAAATCCAGACCGCAAATTCGCCCCTTCGGAAGCGAATCGAGCGCCATTCCTGCCGATTCATGGCGAGCAGGAGCGGCGCGGCGGAGATGACTCCCATGGTATCCCCGGCCCACCAGATCAGCCTTGCGGCCATCCGGTTGCCTGGCAACGCACCGGAGAGCGCCAGCATTTCCACGCCGATGCCCGCCGTCACGAGCATCCCGACCGCCGCCGCTCCCGCGAGGAAAAGGATGTCCCGCTTGCGATCGAACGCGATGTGGAAGCCCGTGCGCCGCAGAATCCATGCGGCCAGCACAGCCCCCGCGGTATTTCCCACGGCGATGCCCAGCACCGACGGCCAGGTGAGGCCGGTGGCGCAATTCACAGCCAGCGCCCCGAGCGTGACGCCCGGCCAGCAACGGAAGTCGCAGCGCATCAGGGCCGCGACAGCGATCCCGGTGGGGAGCCAGAGCAGTGTGATGTGGGAACCGTAGGCCGGCAGCATCAGTCCCAGCCGGCCCGTGACAAAATACAGCAGCGCCAAGAGGAGCACCCGCGCCAATATTTGCAGGGGACGATGACTCATGCGGAGACTCCTCGTGGGTGCAAAAGGCGGACGATGCCGTGCTTTCGGACGGCAACGCAGTCGCCCGTCCTTAAGCCCCGTGTCCCTGGACAAACTTCATCCCGGGGAGGGCCCGGTCGCAGTTCGCGATTCTCCCCGGGCGCCCGCCTGTCTTGTCACCTTGGGGGTACGCCATCAGCATCGGGGTGGATAGAACTCGGGATTATTTCAACCATCAATACAAAATCGGTTCGGCGCTCTTCCTGGCTGGATTTCTTTCAGCAAATCGCCCGCTGAGACCATCGCCGAATCGAGCTTTCTTGTCCCGCGGTCCGCGGATAGAAGCGCTCCGTATGAAGACCATCATCGCCCTCGTGGATTTCTCGGATGTCGCCGCGAACGTCCTCAAGCAAGTCCAGGTGATCGCCCAAGCGTTCAAAAGCCAGGTGACCGTGCTGCACGGCATGCCGGTGAGGACAGGAGCCATCGATGTCCCCCTCGCGGCACCGGCAGTGCCGCATCAGCCGACGGAAGCGGAGCTGAAGGCCGACATGGCCGCGCTTCAAAAGCTGACCGAACCGCTGAGGGCGTGCGGACTGGGTGTGACGCTCCGACAGTTTCACGGCACGACCATCGATCGGATCGCAGAAGAGGCGCTGCAGGCGGAAGCGGATCTGATCGTCGTCGGATCCCATCAGCACAATTCCTTTTACAATCTCCTCGTCGGAAGCGTGACCAACCAGATCCTCTCCCGCGCGAAATGCCCGGTCCTCGTGGTGTCCGCGGAGTAGGTCCCATCCCATGCTGCGCCTCCTCTTCCTCCTCCTGATCGTCGCGGCCCACGCGGAGCCGTTGTTTGTCGAAAGCAAACTTTTCAGCCCAGGTCCCGGCGGTTACCACATGGATCCCTTGCTGTTCGTGAACTGCGAAGAGCCCGGTGCCCGCTTTTGGCGAAGGGCGAAAGGCCGGGGAGGGGGATCCTGGCGACATGGTCCTCGTGATGGAGCGCGGCACGGATGGCTTCGAGTCGCTGTTCGATGGTCGGACGTTCACCGGCTGGGAGCAGAAGGGCAACTGGGTCATCGAAGACGGCGCGTTCTTTCGCAAGGCATAAGGGCGGACCGCTGACCTACACGGTGAAGACGGTGCCCGATGACTTCGAACTGCGCTTCGAGTGGAAGGTATCGAAAGGCTGCAACAGCGGCGTGTACTACCGCCCGGGCCAGTACGAATACCAGGTGCTCGACAACGTCAACAGCCCCTACGGCGAGAACCCGCGCCAGGCCGCAGCCTCGCTGTTCTTTTGCATGGCGCCATCGAAGGATGCGACGAAACCGCTCGGTGAATGGAACGAAGGCCGCGTCGTCTGCAAAGGCACTGTCATCCAGCATTGGCTCAACGGCGAGAAGGTCATCGACTTTGACTACACCGATCCGAAGTGGGCCGCGGAGATCGAATTGCTGCGCATCCGCGGCGCTGATCTGAAGGCGCGCGGCGGCAAACTCTGGCTGCAGGACCACGGCGCGGACGTGTGGTTTCGCAATATCCTCCTCCGCACTATCCCCGCGGATGAACAGCTCACACGCTCGGATTTCACCCCGATGCCGGTGCCACCCGCAGCCTTGGAAAAGGAGAAGGCGCGCGTGCAGGGAATGCTCAAGGCGAAGCAGAAGAAGTGAGAGGCGGCGACCTGATGAAAACCGCCCTCCTGCTCCTCGCGCTCGCGGCGTCTTCCTTCGCCGCCGACGCTCTCCCGCCAGTCGCACCCCCATACTACGCGATCCGCTACGAGGCATCGGACAAGCCCGGCGAACTGGCCATGCCGGTGACTTACACGATCTGGATCCCCGAGGGCGTGAAGACCCTCCGAGGGGTGATCGTGCATCAGCATGGTTGCGGCAAAGGCTCGGGCCTCACCGGGAAGACAGCAGCGTACGATCTGCATTGGCAGGCTCTCGCTCGGAAATGGGACTGCGCGCTGCTCGGGCCTTCGTATCAGCAACTCACGGACAAGGACTGCCGCAATTGGTGCGACCCGCGCAATGGCTCGGACGCGGCTTTCCAAAAGGCGCTCGCTCATTTCGCGAACGAATCAAAGCACCCTGAGCTCACGACTGTGCCGTGGTGCTTGTGGGGACACTCGGGCGGCGGGTTCTGGTCGAGCATCATGCTCACGCTGCATCCCGAACGCATCGCCGCGATCTTCTTTCGCTCCGGCTCCGCCTATGCCGTCTGGCAGCGTGGAGAGATTCCCAAACCGGTGCTCACGCCCGCGGTGTACGAGGTGCCGTTCATGTTCATCGGCGGCGTGAAGGAAGCGGAGGACAAGGTCCACGGCCCGCCGCGCATCGGAGATCGCGCGATGCTCAAGGCGTGGCGCGAGCACGGCGCTCCGGGCGGACTCGCGTCCGATCCGCTCAGCGGCCACGAGTGCGGCGACTCGCGCTACCTGGCCATCGCATTCTTTGACGCCTGCCTCGCGCAACGCCTGCCCGATGCCGGCAGCGGCACGCAGAGGCTGAAGCCCGTGAACTTGAACCTCGCATGGCTCGCCGCACCCGGCTCGAACGCGGCGCAGCCTGCCAGCGAATTCAGCGGCGACAAAGCTGCGGCGCACTGGCTTCCGGACGCTGCCTTGGCCAAGGCTTGGATGTCCTACAATGCGACCGGCCGTCCTGCCGACACCACACCGCCGCCTCTGCCGACGAACGTGCGTCTCAGCGCCACCGGCGAACTCACGTGGAGCACGGAGGCCGATCTCGAAAGCGGGCTCGGCGGTTTCATCATCGAGCGCGATGGCAAAGAGATCGCGCGCCTGCCGGAGAAGCCCGTTGGTAAGATCGGCACGCCTTTGTTTCAGGGGTTGACCGGCGGTGACACTCCCGTCGTCGCGACTCCGCCGATGAGCTTCAAGGACGCGACTGCGAAGCCCGGGGAGAAGCATCGCTACGGCGTGCGCAGCGTGAATGCAGTCGGCCTCGCGTCCGCGGCGAGTGCGGGAGGCATCGATTCAAAACCGTGAAGTCATCATCACATCCCGAACCATGATCACCCGCCGCATCTTACTCTCACTGCTCGTCCTTTGCGCGCCGCTGTGCCTTGCCGAGGCACCCGCGCAACCGAAGACCGTCCGCCTGTTCACGGTGGGCAACAGCTTTTCCGCCAATGCGACACGCTATCTCGGCGACATCGCGAAGGCCGCGGGCGACACGCTGATCCTGCGGACGGCAAATGTCGGCGGATCGAGCATGGAAGTGCATTGGGGCAAGGTGCAGGCGTTCGAGAAGGACCCGGCAGACAAGCTGGGGCTCTACACCGGAGGCAAGGGTCTGAAGGATTTGCTCGCGGGCGAGCGCTGGGATTTCGTGACGTTCCAGCAGGCGAGCATCAAGAGCCACGACATCGCGACGTACCGCCCGTTTGCGAAGCTGTTGAGCGACTACATCCGGCAACACGCGCCCGGCGCGACGCTGCTGCTGCACCAGACTTGGGAATATCGCGCCGACGATTCGCGGTTTTCAGCGAAGACTCCGAAACCCGGCGAGCCAAAGACGCAGGACGAGATGTATCGCGGACTCGCGGACGCCTACGAAACCATCGCGAAGGAACTCGGCGTGCGGCGCATTCCCGTCGGCGATGCGTTCCATCTCGCGAACCGCGATCCGCAATGGGGATTCCGCGTGCCTGCGACGCCGTTTGATTCCAAGCGGGCAAAGCCCGGCGAACTGCCGGACCAGACGCATTCGCTCCATGTCGGGTGGAATTGGAAGAAGAGCACCGACGGCACGATGAAACTCACCATGGACGGACACCACGCGAACAAGGCCGGCGAGTACCTCGGCGCGTGCGTGTGGTATGAAGTCCTGTTCGGAAAAAGCGTGGAGAACAACACGTTCGTGCCCGCGGGGCTCGATGCGGCCTTCGCGAAATTTCTCCGCAGCACGGCACACGCGGCGGTGAAGAACGCCGGCGGGGCTCATTGATCCCCGGCTTCGATCCGTCGCCGAGGATGGACGCGCGAGCTAGGTCGTCGCCGCCTCGAGAAGGCGCGCCGGGGTTACTTCGATCGAGTGCTCGCCATCGCCGATCCAGATGCCGCCGTCCTGCACAGTGACCTGCAACTCCATCGAACGTTGCGCGAGCCCCGCAAGGGCGCGGCTCTGCTCCGCCGGAATCTGCCAGACGGTGAGGTTCCGCGCCCGGGTGAGCTGCGAGGCAATGCCTTTCCACCATACCGGAGTGCTGCTGCTGAAACTGTAAACACTGACACGGTCCACGCGCGACGTGGTGCGCAGGAGGCGCTTCTCGTCGGGTTGGCCGACTTCGATCCAGTGCAAAATCTGCCCGGTGAGATCGCGGTGCCACAGGGCGGGCTCGTCGACGTCCCACATGTCCTTGGCGAATTCCATGGCGCCTCGGGTGTCGTCAGGCGGAACATTGAGCGCGAAGGCAAGCAGGCGGATGAGCATGCGTTCGTCAGTCTCCGACGGATGCCGCGCGATGATGAGCGGGTAGTCGCCATAGACCCCGCGATCGATGTCGGAGAGCTGGACGGTTGCCTTATGGATGGTCGCCTTGAGTGCCATGTGTCGCCGCTGGGAATGATGCAGCGGGACGGGGAAAGCCAGCGTTCACTTCGCCCAGCGCCTCGCTCCCTGCCAGATGGTCGCGTGGATCAAAACCGGATCACCTGACGCGCGACTTCGCCGCGATCGAGCAGGTCGAAGGCTTCGTTCACTTCTTCGAGGCGGATCTCGCGCGTGCGCAGCAGGTCCACGGGCAGCAGTCCGGCGCGAAACATCCGGATGAAACGCGGAATGTCCCGCTGCGGCACGCACGATCCCATGTAGCTGCCCATGAGCACGCGCTCTTCGGCCGCGAAGGCGAGCGCGGGGAGCGTCAGCATTTTTTCGGGATGCGGAAGGCCGATGCACACCGTCCGTCCGCCGCGCCGCGTGGCGCCGAAAGCCTGCGCGATCACACGTTCATCGCCGACCGCCTCGAATGCGGTCTCCGCGCCGCCGTGGGTGATGTCGCGGATCGCCGCGACGGAATCACAGGTTGCTGCATTCACGAAATGCGTCGCGCCGCACTGCTTCGCTAGCGATTCCTTCGCCGCAAGGGAATCGACCGCGACAATCGGCCACGCGCCCGCGGCCTTCGCTCCCATCACCACGCTCAGCCCGACGCCACCCATCCCGAACACGGCGACCGACGTCCCGGCGGCCACCTTTGCCGTGTTCACCACCGCGCCGACGCCGGTCATGATCGCGCAGCCAAAAAGGACCGCCGTCTCCATCGGCACATCTGGCTCGATTTTCACAATGGACTCGCGCGCGACCACGCTGAACTGCGAGTAGCCGGCCACGCCGCTGTGGTGGTGGACCCGTCCTTCGTTTGGTTTCTGAAAACGCACTCCACCGGTGATGAGCACGCCCGCGCGGTTCGCCGTCACGCCGGGCTCGCAGAGTGCCGCGCGGCCTGCCGCGCACATCGGGCAGTGGCCGCAGGTCGGGAGAAACGAGAACACGACGTGGTCTCCTTCGCCGAGATCCTTCACGCCTTTGCCAAGTTCGCGCACCACGCCGCACGCCTCGTGGCCGATGACGATGGGCAGCGGCCAGAGCCGCGTGCCGTTGATGACCGAGAGATCCGAATGACAAAGTCCCGCCGCGGACATTTCGATGAGCACCTCGCCCTCGCCCGGCGGATCGAGCTCAAGCTCCTCGATGACGAGCGGTTTGCTTTGCGCGTAGGGGGCGGGCAACCCGCGCTGGCGAAGCACGGCGGCGAGCGTTTTCATTGGCGGCAGTTCACACGCTGCCGCGTGAATGGCAAGGCCGCTGCCACCACTGGAATGCCTGCGCTACTTCAATCCGAGAATCAATCGGAGCGAGTCGAGGCGCAGATGGGCGGACGAGATTGCCGCATGGAGTTCCGCCTTCTGCTGGTGTGCGGCGGCGATCTCCGACGGGCGGACGTGGTCGTTGATCGTGCGCAGGGTTTCGAGGCGTTCGATCTCGTCCTGCAGTTGCGTCTCCATCGCGAGCGTCGCCTCGGCCACCACCGCCTGCATCCGGGTCGTCGCGAGGGTTTGCGCGGCGGCCAGCATGGCGGGGAGGAGCTTTCGCTTCATCGCCCCGCGATCGAGGAGTCGGAAGATGTCGCCCTTTTCGAGCTTTGCGGATCTCACCGCGGGATCGTCGGAGCGGTCGGCCATCGCATGATCCACGACGACGCGGAGCGGGGTGGGGGGCAGGAAGCGATCCGCATGCAGCGCGGATGGCGCGACACATTCGACCACGGCATGCACTTCGAGGAGGATGGATTCGCTGCCGGAGTCTTTCCAGATTCCGAAGGCCGTGTTGCCGCCCTCTGAGCCGAGCAGAAGGTCGAGCGCTCCGCTGACGAGCGGATGGTCGCCCGTCATGAAACCGAGATCCTCCCGGCTGAGAGCGCGCGTGCGTTCGAAGGTCACCGACATCCCATCCGCGGGAAGGGAAGGGAACGCGTCGGTGAGGAGGTGGCCGGGCTTCAGGAGATACGCGCGAGAGCCGAGGTCATCCACCTGGACTCCGAAGTGATCGAGCAGATCGGCGAAAAACTCCTCGAACGCCGTGTCCGCATCCGCCTCGCGAATCTGCCCGATGAGCGCAGCCGCGCGTTCGGGCTTGGAGGAATTCAGTTCGAGCAGTCGGTCGTGCCCGCGCGCAAGTTTGCCCGCGACGCTGGCGTGCAGCGTGCGGGTACGCTTGATGAAGGTCGGCAGCTTTTTTGCGGAGTAGTCCTCGCACAGCGCGGTTAGCTCGGCCTTTTGTGTGCGCGCGATCTCGTTGGCGCCATGCGGGTTTTTTTCAAAGGCGTTGAGCCCTTCGTGGTACCACCGCGCGAGCACCTCCGCGGCCGTGCCCGGCAGGTACGGCACGTGAATCTGGATCGTGGAAGTCTGGCCGATGCGGTCGAGGCGGCCGATGCGCTGTTCGAGCAGTTCGGGATTCGCCGGGAGGTCGAAGAGCACGAGGTGATGCGCGAACTGGAAGTTGCGTCCCTCGCTCCCGATCTCCGAGCAGAGGAGGATGCGCGCGCCTTCATCGCTCGCGAAGAACGCCGCGTTGCGATCCCGTTGCAGCAGCGTGAGACCCTCGTGGAAAATGCCGGCGTTCACCTTCATCTCGCGCTGGAGACGCGCGGCGATGTTCTCGACCAATTCGCGGGTGCGGCAGATGAGCAGTACTTTTTCCGTGGGGAGTTCCTTGAGCAGTTCGGCGAGCCATTTCACCTTCGCCGCGATTTCGTCCGACGCGCCGTCGAGCGGATGCAGCCGCGCCTTGCGTTTTGGGAATCCGGGCAGCGAGGCCCGCGTGTTGCGAAACATGACCCGCCCGGTGCCGAACGCGTCGAGCAATTCGCCCACGAGATGCGCGCGCGCTGCGGCGCCGCCTGTCGCGAGTTCGTCGCAGTGGCGCAGGACTCGCGGCGATTGTCTGCCGAAAAGCTCGCGGTCTTCCTTGCTCAACGGCTTGCCGGAGAGCAGGCGATCGAGGGCATGCGCGACCTGCTCGTAGTGGCCGGTTTCATCGAGGAATTTTGCGAGGTCGGCGTAGCGATCCGGGTCGAGCAGGCGCAGGCGCGCGAAGTGTCCCTCGGGCCCGAGTTGCTGCGGAGTCGCGGTGAGCAGGAGGAGGCCCGGGCGTCTTTTGCGCGAGCGCCTCGACGAGCGCGTACTGCGGCCCCGCGTTGTCGGGGCTCCACTCCATGTGATGCGCCTCGTCCACGACCAGCAGATCCCAGCCAGCCTCGACGACCTGGCTCGCCCTTGTCGGATTCTCCGAGAGCAGTGCGATGCTGCAAAGCACGAGCTGGCTGTCCAGGAAGGGATTCGCGTCCGGCTGATGTTCCTGGATGGAAGCACAGCGCTCCTCGTCGAAAATGCTGAAGAGCAGATTGAACCGGCGCAGCAGCTCCACGAACCACTGGTTCACGAGCGGCTCCGGGACGAGGATGAGAATGCGCTCGGCGCGCCCCGTAAGATGCAGGCGGTGGAGAATGAGCCCTGCCTCGATCGTCTTTCCGAGGCCGACTTCATCCGCGAGCAGGACGCGCGGCACGAGCCGGCTGGCGACTTCGCTCGCGATGAACATCTGGTGCGGCAGCAGATCCACCCGCCCGCCGGTGAAGCCGCGCACCGGTGAACGCCGCAGATCGCAGCGGCGCTGCAGCGCCTGCACGCGGAGATCGAACGTGTGGAGATCGTCCACGTGCCCGCCGAAGAGCCGGTCCTCCGGTTTGCTGAAGCTGATCGAGTCGGAAAGGTCCGCCTCCGCGAGTTCGCCGCGCGCCCAGTGATAGACGAGCAGCCCACCGCGTTCCTCCACCGCCTCCACCAGCAGCTCTGAGCCCTGGCGCGACTTGATTTTGTCTCCGGCCGCAAACCGCACCCGCCGCAGCGGCGCAGACTCGATGGCGTACTGGCGCTGCTCGCCTGCGGCGTGGAAAAAAACCTCCACGCGTCCGAATCCGGCCTTGAGAATGATCCCGAGGCCGAGCTCCGGTTCGGTGTCGCTGACCCATCGCTGTCCTGGCACTGGCTTGCTGTTGCTCATGAAAAAGGGCGGGACGCTAACTGCTTCCCGGATTTTCGCAACGGGAGGCAGCACATTGCTCCGGTACGGTGCGCCGCCGTCGATGTACCCGACGCCTGAGCCGGCGGCGCGGCTCACACATCGGTTCCTTGGAAGGTGCAATGCCCTCGTGCGGGCCGAGGCGCAGAGCCCTATTTGTCGAGGTGGCAGATGACCGTCTCCAGCGCCGCTTGCTTGCGAAGATCCTTCATCGGCAATGCCTCGCCGGTGGGATTCTCGTGGCGGATATAGTCGAAGCGTCGCACCGTGCCGTTGCCCGTGCGCGCGTGCATGACGATGTCGGGCAGGCAGACGCGGAAGCTCTCGCCCTTGGCCTGCGCCTCGCCCCACATGAAGACCTCGGGCAGTGCGCCCCAGGCGCGGGACGGCTCCTTCAGCTTGTCCGGGGAAAAGCTCTTCTTGGTCAGCTCCTTCGGCTTCCACGTCCAGCCGCCGTTCGAGAGCGGGCCGGTGGCGCGGGCGATGAGCATGTGCTTTTCCGCAAGTTCCGGCGATCTCGGGTCCGAGCCGAATTTGGCGGAGATGGTGAGCAGCGGCTCGTTCGGGCCCTTGGTGATCTCAGCGAGAAAATTTTCGGCGTCGTGGCGGATGGTGATCTGGCCGACGGTTGTCGTGCCACCGCTGGTGAACTTCACATCACCGTTGCGCTGGGTGGCACCGGCGGCGGGTTTCGGATGCACGATGAACGCGGAACATGCGCTGAACAGCATGGCGGTGGCGGCGAGCGCGCACTGCACGGAGCAGCGGGCGACGGTGGTGAGGATGCAGCTGGTTGCTTTCATGATCGGTTGGTTGGTTTGCAAAGTGTCGGTTCCGCTGCGGCTCACGCGATGGAGCCGTCTGCGGGACGTGTGTCGGGAACCGTGGCGTTTCCCCATCCGAAGGACGAGGCAAAAACTGAAGCCGACGAACCGGCGCGGGGTTGCGACGGCGGAACGCCATGCGTGCCGGGAGCAGCCGATGGGCTTCCATTTCCCTCCGAAGAACTCGCGCCGTTCGCAGTCTGCCAGCTCGGTGCATCCGTCCTTTTCACCATTGCGAACGGGCTGTAATCCTCCTGCCGATGACAAATTCCACCAAACGCCGCACCGGGTGTTTTCTCGTAATCCTGGCATTGCTCGCCGGCGGTGCCTGGTGGTGGTGGGCGCAGCGCGATGCAGCCGGATCGGGCGCGGCAGGATCGCCCGGCATGGGCAGGAGGGGCGGCATGATGGGCGGGCCGGTGCCGGTCACGGTCGAGACGGTGAAGCAGGAGGACTTCGAGGAATGGGTGAGCCTCGCAGGCACGGTGACGCCGCTGAATGTCGTGACGTTGCGCAGCCGCGTGGATGGCGAACTCGACAAGGTCCATTTCGCCGAAGGCCAGATGGTGAAGGAGGGCGATCTGATCGCGGAAATCGATCCGCGTCCGCTTCAGGTCATCCTGGATCAGGCAAAGGCGGCGCTCATCCGCGACGAGGCCTTGCACGAAAACGCACGCGCCGATCTCGCGCGCTACCAGGCCTTGCTGAAGGAGAATTCCATCGCGAAGCAGCAGGTGGACACGCAGGCGTCGCTGGTCCGCCAATACGAGGCGACCATCGCGGCGGACCGTGCGGCCATCGCGAGTGCGGAGCTGCAACTCAGCTACGCGAAGATTACGACGCCCATCACCGGACGCGCGGGACTCCGGCAGATCGATGCCGGAAACATGATCCGCGCAACGGATGCCAACGGACTCGTGATCGTGACGCAGATGGATCCGATCGGCCTCGTTTTCTCGATCCCGCAGGAACGCGTGGCCGCGGTGCGAAAACGTCTCGCCGGAAGCACCGCAGTGCCGGTGGAAGTGATGGACAAGGAGATGAAGGCCACGCTCGGCGTCGGCAAACTCGTCACGACGGACAACCAGATCGACCTCAGTTCGGGCACGCTGAAGCTGAAGGCGGAACTGCCGAACCGCGACGGCGCGCTGTTCCCGAACCAATTCGTGATCGCGAGGCTGCTCGTGGACATGCAGGCCGGCGCGACAGTCGCACCTGCCACGGCCGTGCAACGCGGGGCGAAAGGCGCCTACGCCTATGTGCTGAACGACGACTCCACGGTGTCGCTGCGCAACATCGCCACTGGCGCGACACATCGCGATCGCACGCTGATCACCGACGGCTTGAAGCCCGGGGACAAAGTGATCACACGCGGCGTCGATCGGCTGCGGGACGGCTCGAAGGTGGAAGTGATCCCGGAGGATGGACCGGTTGCGAAACCGGACGGCGGTGGCCGGCCCGTCGGCCAGACCCGCGCTCCAGGCGGGAAGCCCGGCGGCGGACCGCCGCTCCCATGAATCCATCCCGCGTTTTCATCGAGCGCCCCATCGCGACCACGCTCCTCATGGTCGCACTCCTGCTCGCGGGTGCAGTGGCGTATCGCCTGTTGCCGGTGTCGGCGCTGCCGCAGGTCGATTACCCGACGATCCAGGTCACCACGCTGTATCCCGGAGCGGGGCCCGAGGTGATGGCTTCCGGTGTGACCGCCCCGCTCGAACGGCAGTTCGGACAGATGCCGGGCCTGGCGCAGATGTACTCGATCAGCAGCGGCGGTTCCTCGGTGATCACCCTCCGTTTCACTCTCGGGCTGCGTCTCGACATCGCGGAGCAGACCGTGCAGGCCGCGATGAATGCGGCGGCAAACCTCCTGCCGGCCGACCTTCCCAACCCGCCGATTTACAACAAGGTCAATCCGGCCGACGCGCCGATCGTCACGCTCGCGCTCACATCGAAGACCCTGCCTCTGATCAAAGTGCAGGACGCCGCGGACACCCGGCTGGCGCCGAAGCTTTCGCAGATCACTGGTGTCGGGCTGGTCTCGCTGAGCGGCGGCATGCGGCCCGCGGTCCGCATCCGCGCAAACCCGGTCGCGCTCGCCTCCCGCGGCCTCAGCACGGAGGATCTGCGCGCGGCCATCGCAAGCGGCAACGTGAACCAGGCCAAGGGCGGCCTCGACAGCCTCACGCGCAGCAGCACGCTGGATGCGAACGACCAACTGCTCTCCATCGAGGACTACAGCAACCTCGTCATCGCCTGGCGCAACGGATCCGCCGTGAGGGTTCGCGACGTTGCCGATGTGGTGGATGACGCCGAAAACGTGCGCCTAGCGGCATGGGCGGACGCGCAGCCCGCAGTCATCGTGAACGTGCAGCGCCAGCCGGGCGCGAACGTCATCGAGGTGGCTGACCGCATCAAGGAACTGCTCCCGAAGCTGCGCGATGCCATGCCGCCCGCGGTGGACATCAAGGTGCTGACGGATCGCACCAACACGATTCGGGCTTCCGTGGAGGACGTGCAGAAGGAGCTGCTGATTGCGATCGGCCTCGTCATCGCGGTGATCTTCGTCTTCCTGCGCAGCCTCCGCGCCACGATCATCCCGGCGGTCGCCGTGCCGCTGTCGCTCGTCGGGACGTTTGCGGTGATGTGGTTCTGCGGCTTCAGCCTGAACAACCTGACCCTCATGGCGCTGACCATCGCCACGGGCTTCGTCGTGGACGACGCGATCGTGATGATCGAAAACATCGCCCGCTACATCGAGAAGGGGGAATCGCCGCTCCAAGCAGCGCTCAAGGGCGCGCGGCAGATCGGCTTCACCATCATCTCGCTCACCGTCTCGCTGATCGCGGTGCTCATTCCGCTGCTGTTCATGCAGGACGTGGTCGGACGGCTGTTCCGCGAGTTCGCGATCACGCTTGCCGTCGCCATCATCATCTCCGCCGTCATTTCGCTGACCCTGACGCCGATGATGTGCTCGCGATTGCTGAGCCACCACAAGGAGGGCCCGATCGCGAGGCGTGTCGCGCGTGGATTTGACGCAATCATCGCGTGGTACGGGCGGATGCTTCGGGTGGTGCTCGAACATCGCGTCGCGACGATGCTCGTCTTCCTTGCCACGCTCGTGGCGACGGTGGTCCTCTATCTGGACGTGGCGAAGGGGTTCTTTCCCGCGCAGGACACCGGAATCATCCAGGGGATCGTCGAGGCGCCGCAGAACACTTCATTTGCCGCGATGGCCGAGAGTCAGCAGACCCTCGCGAAGCTCGCGCTCGCCGATCCCGCGGTGGAGAGCGTGTCGTCCTTCATCGGCGTGGATGGGGTGAACACGACGCCCAACAGCGGCCGCATGCTGATCAATCTCAAGCCGCGCCACGACCGCAACGCCACCGCTGCGCAAGTCGTTCGCCGGCTCCAGGACCGCGCGAAGAACCTGCCCGGCGCGCAGCTTTACCTCCAGCCCGTGCAGGATCTCAACATCGAGGACCGGGTCAGCCGAACGCAGTACCAGCTCACGCTGCAATCGCCTGACATGAAGGCGTTGGAAACGTGGACACCGAAGCTGGTGGATCGTTTGCGCCATTCTCCGCTGCTCGCCGATGTCGCGGATGACTTGCTCGACAAAGGCCTGCAAGCCCGCGTCGTCATTGACCGCGAGACCGCCGGCCGCCTCGGTGTCACCGTGGCCGCGATCGACGCGGCGCTCTACAACGCGTTTGGGCAGCGGCTCATCTCCACCATTTTCACGCAGAGCGGCCAGTATCGGGTGGTGCTGGAACACGCACCCGAGTTTCGCGACGGTCTCTCCGCGTTTGACCACGTCCGGGTCCCCGGAACCGGCGGCCAGCAGGTGCTTCTCAGCACGCTGGCGCAGATCGTCGAGGAGCCCGCCTCACTCGCCATCGCGCACCAGAACCAGTTTCCCGCGGTGACGGTTTCATTCAATCTCGCGCCGAGCGTGGCCCTCGGCGATGCCGTGGAGGAAATCCGCCGCATCCAACATGAAATCGCCATGCCGGAGAGCATCGAGAGCGGGTATGAAGGCACGGCGCTCGCGTTCCAAAGCGCGCTGCGCAACCAACTGCTGCTCATCCTCGCGGCGGTCGTCGTCATGTACCTCGTCCTCGGCGTGCTGTACGAGAGCTTCATCCACCCGGTCACCATTTTGTCCACGCTGCCGAGCGCGGCGGTCGGCGCGTTGCTGGCACTGAAGTTCACGCACACGGAGCTCGGCGTGATGGCGATCATCGGCATCGTGCTGCTGATCGGCATCGTGAAGAAGAACGCCATCATGATGATCGACTTCGCGCTGGAGGCGGAACGCGAACACGGCGCGACTCCGCGCGACGCGATCTTCGAGGCCTGCCTCCTGCGCTTCCGGCCGATCCTGATGACCACGCTCGCCGCCCTGCTCGGCGCGCTTCCCCTGATGCTCGGCACCGGCGAAGGCTCCGAATTGCGCCATCCGCTCGGCCTCACGATGGTCGGCGGGCTCCTCCTGAGCCAGTTGCTCACGCTCTTCACCACTCCGGTGATTTACCTGATGTTTGACGGGCTCCTCCCGAAGAAGCGGGAGCACGATGCGGCCTCGCCGGCCGCCGAGACTGCCGCCGCATGAGAATCACCGACATCGCCATTGCGCGTCCCGTGGCGACGACGCTTGCGACCCTGGCGATCGCTCTCGCCGGCGGCCTGGCGTATTTTTTCCTGCCCGTCGCAGCGCTGCCGCGCGTGGATTTCCCCACCATCTCCGTCTCCGCGTCGCTGCCCGGCGCGAGCCCCGAGACGATGGCGGCAACCGTTGCGACGCCGCTGGAGCGTTCGCTGGGGCGCATCGCGGGGATTACGGAGATGACCTCCTCTTCGACGGTCGGCAATTCGCGGGTGACGATGCAATTTGACCTGAGCCGCGATGGCGACAGCGCGGCGCGCGACGTGCAGGCCGCCATCAATGCCGCGCGTGGCCTGCTGCCCTCCGGCCTTCCGACCAACCCCACCTGGCGCAAGTCCAATCCTGCCGATTCGCCGATCCTGATCATGGCGATCACCTCGGACGTGGCCACGCCGGGCGACATGTACGACGTGGCCTCGACGCTCATCGCGCAGAAGCTCTCGCAAGTGGATGGCGTGGGCAATGTGAGCGTCAGCGGGAGTTCGCTGCCGGCGGTGCGGGTCTCGATGGATCTGCCGTCGCTGACGCGCGCGGGATTGACGCTGGAGGACGTCCGCACGGCGATCTCCACGGCCAATGTGAACCGCCCGAAAGGCGTGGTCGAGGACGCGGACCGCCGCTGGCAGGTGGTGGCGACCGATCAGCTTTCCAAGGCGGATGACTACAAACCGGTCATCGTGCGTTACACGAATGGAGCGGCTCTGCGGCTGGGAGATCTCGGCACCGTGACCGATGGCGTGCAGGATGCATTCAACTACGGGACGACGAACGGCAAACCGTCCGTCACGATGGTGGTCTTCCGGCAGCCGGGGGCGAACATCATCGAGGTGGTGGATCGCATCAAGGCGATGATGCCGCACCTCCGCGCGATGGCGCCGGCTGCGATGAATGTCGAAATCACAATGGACCGCACCGTGACCATTCGCGCATCCGTCGAGGAGGTGCAGCGCACGCTGCTGCTGTCGGTGCTGCTGGTCGTGCTGGTGGTGTTTCTGTTTTTGCGGCGCTACCGCACGACGTTCATTCCCGGTGTTGCAGTGCCTGTGTCGCTCATCGGCACCTTCGGCGTGATGTACCTCTTCGGCTACAGTCTGGACAACCTCTCGCTCATGGCGCTCACGATTTCGACGGGCTTCGTCGTGGATGACGCCGTGGTGGTGGTCGAGAACATCACCCGGCACATCGAAAATGGAATGAGCGTGAAGGAGGCGGCGCGGCGCGGCGCACGCGAAGTGACGTTCACCGTGGTCTCGATGAGCCTCTCGCTGGTCGCGGTGTTCATTCCGATCCTGTTCATGGGCGGATTGCTCGGGCGGTTGTTCCGCGAATTTGCGGTGGTGCTCACCACGGCCATCGCCGTGTCGCTGGTGATCTCATTGACCACCACGCCGATGATGTGCGCGCACCTTCTCGGCGCAAAGAAAGCCCAGCGGCAGCCAGGCGCCTTCGCACGTTGGGCCGGGAAACCCTTTCGCTGGGTGCAGTCGTTTTATGCCGACACGCTGGCGGTCGTCCTGAATCACCGCTGGATCATGCTCGTGGTCTTCCTCGTCGTGAGCGGGCTGACCGGATGGCTTTACGTCAAGATGCCGAAAGGCTTCTTCCCGCAGCAGGACACGGGAATGCTGGCGGGCGGCATCACGGGAGATCAGACGATCTCCTTTGAGGCGATGCGCGACAAGGTCGCGGCGATCGCGGCCGTGGTGCTGAATGATCCCGCCGTTGTGACGGTGAACGCAGGCACGGGCGGCGGCGGCTTTTCGGGAGGAGCCAAGAACAACGGAAGCGTCTTCGTGACGCTCAAGCCCTCGTCCGAGCGGGATTCCGTGGACAAGGTGCTCGCGCGTTTCCGCGCGAAACTCAGCCACATTCCCGGTGCGACGCTTTTCCTCCAGCCGGGACAGGATCTGAGGATCGGAGCGCGATCAAGCCAGGCACTTTACCAGTACACGCTTCAGGCCAGCGACCTGAGCCTCCTGCACGAATGGGAGCCGCGCGTGCGCCAGACGCTGCTCGGGCTCAGGCAACTCACGGATGTGAACAGCGACTTCCAAAACAAGGGCGAACTGACACGGCTCGTCATCGACCGGGACGGGGCCGCACGACTCGGAGTGACGATGGCGGCCATCGATGCGACGCTCAACAGCGCCTTCGGGCAGCGGCTTGTCTCGACGATTTACGCGCCCTTGAACCAATACCGTGTCGTGCTGGAAGCCTCGCGGACGAAGGACACGGACGACTTTGCGCACGTCCGCGTGCCGAGCATCGCGGGAGGATCCGTGCAGCTCGCCGAGCTCGCGCGATGGGAACCCGCGCCCGCGCCGCTCGCGGTGAATCACCAGGGCCAGTTTGCGGCGATGACTTTCTCCTTCAACCTCGCCCCCGGTGTGGCGTTCAGCGACGCGACGGCGGCGATTACGAATGCGATCGGGCGCCTCGGCCTGCCCGAGTCGGTGCAGCGCCAGTTCGCAGGCAGCGCGGGCGCCTTTCAGTCGTCGCTCGACAGCCAGCCGTGGCTGATCCTGCTCGCCCTTCTCGTCATCTATCTCGTGCTCGGGATCCTCTACGAGAGCTTCATGCATCCGCTCACGATCCTCTCCACGCTGCCCTCCGCCGGTCTCGGCGCGTTGCTCGCTCTGGCCGTGTGCGGGATGGAGTTCAGCATCATGGCGCTCATCGGCATCTTCCTGCTCATCGGCATCGTGAAAAAGAACGCCATCATGATGATCGATTTCGCGCTGCAGGCCGAGCGCGAGCACGGCATCAGCTCGCGCGACGCGATCTTCGAGGCCTGCAAGCTGCGGCTGCGCCCCATCCTGATGACCACTTCGGCCGCGCTGCTCGGCGCGCTGCCGCTCGCGCTCGGCACGGGGACCGGTTCGGAGCTGCGCCGCCCGCTCGGCGTGGCAGTCGTCGGCGGCCTCCTCGTGAGTCAGGTGCTCACGCTCTACACGACGCCGGTGATTTACCTTTTGCTCGACCGGCTCCGCCTGCGCTTCACAAGATCGAAACGAAGCAAGCCCGACGCTGATCCGGCAGTTCCGGACAGCAGCCTGCCGCAATCCTTATGAAGACGATTCCGCGCCTTGTTTTATCCGGCATCATCGCCGCAAGCGGTGGCTGCGCCTTCACGCCCAAAAAGCAGTCGCCGGAAATGGAAATCCCCGCGCACTTCAAGGAGGGGAAAGGGTGGAAGGTCGCCCAGCCCGCAGCGCACCTGCCGCGGGGCGAATGGTGGGGCATTTTCCACGACGCGGAGTTGAGCGCGATTCTCAGGGCAGTGAACGTCTCCAATCAGTCGCTCCAGTCGTCCGCCGCTGTCGCCGAGCAATCGGCGGCGCTGTTGAAAGGTGCGAAGCTCGCGTTCCTCCCGAAAGTGAGTGTGGATGCTGGGAGCACGCGCAGCAAAAACAGCGCGCGCAGCACATCGACCACCGGTGGCGTCACCGCGCAAACGCTCTATTCCGTATCCGGCACCGCGAGCTGGGAGATGGATCTGTGGGGGCGTCTGCGTCACGGCGCGGGCGCGGCTACCGGCGATCTTCAGGCGGCGCTGGCGAATGTGGAATCCTTGCGGCTCAGCCTCCAGTTGCAGGCCGCACAGGCGTACTTTTCCCTGCACGCCGCCGACGCGCAGAGGAGCCTGCTCGCCGGCGAAGTCGCCAGTTACGAGAAGGCGCTCGACCTTACAAAAAATCGGGAGGAGCAGGGCGTGGCATCCGCCGCAGACGTCGCCCTTGCCCGGACCCAACTCGCCACCAGCCGCGTCGCGATGATCGATCTGGAAGTGCAGCGCGCGACGCTCGAACACGCGCTCGCAACGCTGACCGGACGCGCGCCGGCGGCATTCGATGTGAAAAAGGGCAAGCTCCCCACGACGATCCCGGCATGGCCATCCTCCACGCCATCGGCCGTGTTGGAACGCCGGCCGGACATTGCCGCCGCAGAGCGCAAGGTCGCCGCCGCAAACGAACGCATCGGTGCGGCCCGCGCCGCTTTCTTTCCGACCATCACGCTCAGCGCGAGCAATGGCTGGCTGGGCCTTGCCGAGCTTTTCACCAAATCGAACAACTTCTGGTCACTCGGCGCGGATGCCGCCCTCCAGCTCCTCGACAGTGGCCAGCGCATCGCCGCCAAGGCGCAGGCCGACGCCGTGTGGAAGCAGGCGGTCGCCGATTACCGGCAGACCGTGTTGAGCGCCTTGCAGAGCACGGAGGACGCGCTCGCCACGCTGCGCATCCTCGCACGGGAAGCGGCGGCGCAGGACGAAGCGGTGCATGCCGCGCGGGAAAGCGAACGCATCGCGATGAACCAGTACAAGGCCGGGACGGTGAGCTACATCAATGTCACCACCGCTCAGGCCGCGGCGCTGGGTGCGGAAAGCAACGCGATCAATCTCCGCCTGCGCCGCCTGAACGCGACCGTGGCGCTGATCACGGCGCTGGGCGGCGGCTGGTGAAGTGGGAGGATCGGGACGCAGCGCCCGCCGTTTCCGTCGGCCTCGGGACTGCTGCCGATCACTGTCCTGAAATGTGGCGCAGACTGAAACGCTGGCCCGATGGTTCGTCGGAATGGCGTCTTGCGTGGCGGGCTGAACTGATGTCCCTTCCCGGCCCCGAAATTCGGCACACCTTTACCCATCTCTTCCATGCTCTCCATTCGCGATCTCCGAAAAAGCCACGGCGGGCGCACGCTGTTTGAAAACGCCGCCTTGCAGGTGAACTATGGCGAGCGCGTGGCACTCGTAGGCCCGAATGGCGCGGGCAAGTCCACGCTGTTCTCCATCATTCTGCACACGGAGGATCCCGATGCCGGCACCGTGGAGCGCGATGCGTGGACGATGGTCGGCTACCTGCCGCAGGAGGCCGAATGCATCGGCACCGAGACCGTGCTCGACATCGCGACCGGCCGCGCAGGCGACATCGCGACGCTGGAGGAAAAGCTGCACGCGCTGGAAAAGGCCGGCGACGTCGAGAGTTCGGCATACCTCGAAGCCCACGCGAAGCACGAGGCGCTCTGCAGCCCCCACGTCGAGGCCAAGGCAAAGAAGATGCTCCACGGTCTCGGCTACCGGGAGACGGACTTTTCGCGCCCGGCGCGCGAAATGAGCGGCGGCTGGGTCATGCGCGCGCACCTTGCGCGGCTGCTCGTGATGGAGCCGGATTTGCTTTTGCTCGACGAGCCGACGAACCACCTCGACCTGCTCTCGCTGCTCTGGCTGCAAAAGTATCTCAAGAGCTATTCCGGCGCGGTGCTCCTCATTTCGCATGATCGCGAGTTCATGGATGAGATCGTCGAGCGCGTGTACGAAATCTCGGAGAAGAAGCTCATTTCCTACACCGGCAACTACGCCGCCTACGTCGAGCAGAAGGAGGCGAACTACGAACAGCAGAACGCCGCCTACAAGAACCAGCAGAAGGAAATCGCCTCGCTCCAGGAATTCGTGGACCGTTTCCGCTCCGTGACCTCGAAGGCCTCGCAGGCCATGAGCAAGCTCAAGCAAATCGAGCGCATGGAGCTGATCGAAAAGCCCGTGCCTCCGAAGAAGCCCTTCCGCTTCCAGATCCCGCAGCCCGTGCGTATCGGCCAGCGCGCGATGTCACTCGAGGGCATCCACATGGCCTACGGTGCCACGAAGGTTTACGAGGGTCTCGACATCACCATCGAGCGCGATGAGCGCACCGTCCTTGTCGGGCCGAATGGCTCGGGAAAATCGACGCTGCTGAAAATCCTCGGAGGCGTGCTTGAATTCCAAAGAGGCACGCGCACGCCGGGGCTCAATGCCAAGATCGGCTACTTCAGCCAGCATCGCTCCGCGACGCTCGATCCCGCGAAGACCGTCCTGCAGGAAGTCATGGAGAGCGGCAAGGACCTCGGCGAAAACGAGGCCCGCGGCATCCTCGGCTCCTTCCTTTTCCGGAAGGACGAAATCTACAAGAAAACCGAGATCCTCAGCGGCGGCGAAAAGACGCGGCTGAATCTCATCAAGTTCCTCGTGGACCCGCCGAATCTCCTCCTCATGGACGAGCCCACGACGCACCTCGACATCCACACCGTCGAGTCGCTCATCCTCGCGCTGGAGAACTACGCTGGCACGCTCGTCTTCATTTCGCACGACGTGCATTTCATCCGCAAGCTCGCGACGAAAGTCCTCCACGTGCACAACGGCAAAGTCACCAGCTACCCCGGCGGCTACGATTACTTCCTGGAAAAGACCGGCGCTCTCGACGACGAGCGCGCGGCGATCACGGCCGGGTAGGGGCGCGGCCTGAAGCGGATTTCTCGCTTGCGGTTCAGCGCCAGGAAACGTGAGCCTGAGCGCATGAAATCCCTCCGCATCCCGTTCGTCACCGCCGCCCTTGCACTGTCCGCGATTTTCGTCGCACGGGCGGAGGACTGGAAACCGGAGGAGGGGTTCGTCTCGCTTTATAATGGAAAAGACCTGACGGGCTGGGGGTATCGCGACAAGGATCAGAAGGTGCTGGAGACATTTGACGGGAAGACGGAGGCGAGCGATGGGCGCTATTCAGCGAAGCCGGGCATCCTCGTCGTGAATCCGCAGGATGCTGCGAAGGGGCCGAAGCTTCGGCAGCTCTGGACGACGAAGGAATTTCCGAAGAATTTCATTTTGAAGATCGAATTCCGCGCGGCGGTGAACGCGGACAGCGGGATTTTCCTGCGCAAACCGCAGCTCCAGTGCCGGGATTACCTCGTGGCGGGGCCTTACAAGGAGCTGAAAAAATACAAGGCGCAGGACTGGAACCAGATCGTGGTGACGGTGAAGGACAATGTCGCGCACTGCGAGTGCAACGGTGAGGTCCTGGAGGCCGCGCTGAAGCTGCCCGAGACCGGGCCCATCGGGCTGGAAGCGGATCGCGACCAGATGGAATACCGGCGCATCCAGATCAAGGAGTTGCCGTAGGGGCGAGTGGCGTGGCAATAGGTAGCCGCCGACGGAAGGAGGCGGGCCGACTTTGAATCTGCGCGCCATGCTGAAAATGTGCCCGCCTCCTTCCGTCGGCGGCTACGAACGCTCGGCGCTTTCTCTGCGTAACTCGCGATTGAAAGCGCGATTCAGACGAGGCCCTTGATCGGCTGGCCGCCTGTCACGGCGTCCACGAGGGTCTTGGGCAAGCCATCCATGAGCCGCACTTCTCCTACGTCGAGGAGCGTGTGCATGATGGTGGCCATGAGGTCCGGGATTGTCACCGGGTCGGACGCGGGTTCGCCGCCGTTGCGTGAGGACTGGCCGATGACGCGGCCCATTTTCAATCCGCCGCCGTAGAGCAGCAGCGGAGCGAGGCCGCCCCAGTGATCGCGTCCGCCTTTCTTGTTGATGGTCGGCGAACGGCCCATTTCGCCGCAGCACACGAGGAGGATTTTTTCGCTGAGGCCGCGCGCCTCGATGTCTTCGATGAGGGTGGAGACGGCGTGGTCGAATGGCGTGCCGACGTAGCCCATGCCTTCGGTGAGCGTGGCGTTGTTGTTGTCCGCGTGCATGTCCCACACAAAGCTCGTGGTCACGGTGACAAAGCCGCAGCCGCGTTCGCAGAGGCGGCGTGCCATCAGGAGCAGTTTGCCGAGCGTCTCGGCGTGGTCGCCGTAGTGCAGGTGGTTGTTCCACTTTTTGCTGATGCGGTCGCGGGGGACGAGCGCCGCGGTGTCGTACCGCTCGATCAGCCGGGCGTCTTCGCGCGACAGATCGAATGCGCCCGAGACGCCGCCGAGCAGCGTGTCGAAGGCCTGCTGCTGGATCGCGCTGTAGCCCTCCATCACGCCCGCCGTGTCCGCGCGCCTCCGCCAATCGTCG
Source organism: uncultured Verrucomicrobiae bacterium (assembly GCA_963769025.1). Classification (GTDB taxonomy): domain Bacteria; phylum Verrucomicrobiota; class Verrucomicrobiia; order Chthoniobacterales; family Chthoniobacteraceae; genus SXWH01. Next base: position 680,360 of record CAVYKI010000009.1, on the reverse strand, counting down.
AGCGAGGTGAGCAGGCCGCGGCGATCGTTCACGCGCGTCTGAGGGAGGTGCATGGACAGGTCGTCCTGCATCCCGCCGCCGGCGCCGGGGACGAACGGCGCATACGCAGCCCCGAGGTCGCCGGTGGAAGTGAAGTTGCCAAATTTCGTGATGACCGGACCGGCGTCGGCGCTGATGGCGCGCGGAAAGAGCGCGACGTTCGTCGGCATCGTGGTTTCCGGCCTGAGCGGACCCGCGACGCGCGCGTAGAGCGACCCCATGTTCGCCTGCATTGTGGCCTTTCCGACGATGGTCTTGATGTCGTGGATCGCATCGCCGGTGACGAACGAGCGCACGACACTGAATTTATGCGCGAGCTTCGCCAGCTTTGGAAAGGTCGCGCCGAACGTGATGCCGGGAATCGAGGTCTTCACCTCGCCGGTCGCGCTGCGAATGCCGTCCGGCGCGTCCATCTTCGGATCGAACGTCTCGAACTGCGACGGCCCGCCGTGCATGAAAAGGAAGATCACGGACTTGTCGGACACGGGCAGCTTCGCGGCCTTTGCGGCGGCGCGCGCGGCGAAGAGATCGCTCAGCGTCAGCCCGCCGAGTCCGAGTCCGCCGACGCGGAGGAACTCCCGTCTGCGCATCGAGGCACCAACAGGACCGTTGTCTTGGAAGGAAAGCATTGTGGGGATTGGCGGAGGGGCTGCGGGCTTTGGAGGGCTGGGCTCCCGTATTCATCGCTGGGCGGCGTCCTTTATTAGCCCGGACCCGGTGTGAACTTCGCGGTTCTCTCAACTCACGGAACGGGTCAAAGGATTGCAAACTGGCAGGCTTGTCCCCGAACAGCGGAATGAACGGGTTCACTCGCTCTCGCATCCAAATCCATCCAACACGCAAAATCGCATGAACAAGCAACTGCTCGCCATTGTTGTCACCGCCGCCATCGCCACGTTTGCGCGCGCCGAAACCTCCGTGAAGATTTCGAACGTCCACCTCTGCTGCAAGGGCTGCGTGACGGGGGTCGAGAAGGCCGTGGCCAAGGCCAAGGGCGTGACGGCTGCGGTGGACAAGGACGCCGGCACCGTGACGCTGACCGCCGCCGACAAGGCTTCCGCGCAGGGCGCGGTGGATGCGCTGGTCGCCGCAGGCTACTACGGCAAGAGCGACAGTGCCGATATTTCGCTGAAGGACACGAGCGGCGCGAAGGACGGAAAGGTCGCCTCGCTCAAGGTGAGCGAAGTGCATCTCTGCTGCGACAAGTGCGTGAGCGCGGTGACGAAGGCGCTTGGGAAAGTAAAAGGTGTGACCGGCAGCACGGCGGAGAAGAAGGTGGCGTCCTTTGAAGTGACGGGCGACTTCAGCCCGAAGGAAGTGTTCGCCGCGCTGCAGGCGGCCGGCCTCACGGGCAAGGCTGGCAACTGAGGCTCCGTCCTTCCCATAACCCGATTTCAGACAGGAGCAGCAGGGCCACGAAACGCCGCGCTGTTTTCTTTTGGCACGGCTTTGATGGCGAATTTGCCTAAGTGCGTCATCGTTCCAGCATAGAAACACGAGTCATGTCCGGAACCCGAATTTTCCTTCGCTGCCTCATCTTCGCCGCACTGTGCGGCGCGCCCCTCGCGCGTGCCGCGCAGAGCGCACCGGGGTCATCCGCTCAACTGAAGCAATTCGGCGAAAAGTACTGCTACTCCTGTCACGGCGCGGAGAAGCAGAAAGGCGACTTCGATTTCCGGCCGTACGCCGACAAGGGGTTCACCCTCGGCGAGCGCAAAGCGTGGGAGAAGATTGCCGAGCTGCTGGAATCCCATGAGATGCCGCCCAAGAAGAAGCCGCAGCCGACCGAGAGCCAGCGCGAGGCGCTGGTGAAGTGGATCGACGCGCAACTCACGGGCAGCGAGGTGGGACAGAAGAATCCCGGCCGCGTGACGCTCCGCCGCCTGAACCGCGAGGAATACCGGAACACCATCCGCGACCTTCTTGCCGTGGATTTTGATCCGTCGGATTTTCCGAGTGATGAGACCGCGTACGGCTTCGACACGATCGCCGACGTGCTGACCATCCAGCCGTTGCTCATGGAGCGCTATCTCGCGGCTGCGGATGAGATCGTGGGAAAGGTGCTCGCAGGGCAGAAAGCATCGCCGCCGAGCGAGTCATTCCGCGCTGACAAGATGAAGCCGTCGCAGGCCACGGAGTGGGTCCACCCGATTGCGAATGGCGTGCTTGGCTTTTACCGCGAGGCGGACGCGAGCATCGCAGTCGAGTTCCGCGCCGATGGCGAATACGTGCTGCGGTTCCGCGCCTACGGCATCCAGGCCGGGCCGGAGGCACCGAAGCTGGCCGTCTCCATCGACGGCACGCAGGTCGCTGTCATTGACGTGAAAAACAGCGGCAAGCCAGCGCCCTACGAGGTGAAAATCCGTGTGAAGCACGGCAGTCACCGCGTTTCGGCGGCTTACCTGAACAACTACAACGAGTCGAACCACCCGGACCCGAAGATGCGCGGCGATCGGAACCTTTTCCTGGCAGGCTTCGATGTCATCGGTCCCGTGGATGTGCAGCGGGAGCCGAGCGAGAGCTTCCGCCGCGTGTTCACGCGACTCCCGGAGCCCGGCTCGGAGGGAAAGGTTGCGCGGGAATTGCTGACGGCATTCGTTCCGCGCGCATACCGCCGGCCCGTGCCGGCGACGGAGATCGAGCGGCTCGGCAAACTCGTGGATGGCGCGCTCACGGAGAAGGCGCCGTTCACCGAAGCGATGGGAGTGGCGGTGCAGGCGGTGATGTGCTCCCCCAACTTCCTTTTCCGCTGGGAACTCGACCCGGATGCACTGAAGCCGGGCTCGGTGCGGAATCTGAACGAATACGAGGTGGCTTCGCGCCTGTCGTATTTCCTGTGGTCCTCGATGCCCGACTCGCAGCTCACCGATCTCGCGGCGAAGGGCGAATTGCTCAAGGGCGACACGCTGCGGCGTGAAGTCACGCGCTTGCTCGCGGACGGACGATCGCAGGCGTTTGTGCGGAATTTTTCAAGCCAGTGGCTGCAGATACGTGCAGTGGACGAGGTGGAGATCGACGTTGACAAGTTCCCAAAATTCAGCACGAAGCTGCGCGATGCGATGAAGGAGGAGACGCGGAGGTTTTTCGAAGCGATCGTGCGCGAGGATCGGAGCGTGTTCGATCTTCTCGATGCGGATTTCACTTTCGTGAACCAGCAGCTCGCGGAGCACTACGGCCTGCCCGGTGTGCAGGGAAGCGAGTTTCGCCGCGTGACGGTCCCTGCCGGGTCGCCGCGCGGCGGGGTGCTGGGGCAGGGGAGCGTGCTGCTCGCGACTTCGATGCCCACGCGGACCTCGCCTGTCGTCCGCGGGAAGTGGGTCCTGGAACAACTGCTCGGTACGCCGCCGCCGCCGCCGCCCGCGAATGTGCCACCGCTCGAGGAGACGAAGGTGGACAGCAGTGCGTCGCTCCGCGTGCGCCTCGAGCAGCATCGGGCGATTGCCGATTGCGCGGTGTGCCACGACAAGATCGATCCGGTCGGTTTCACGCTGGAAAATTTTGACGCCATCGGCGCATGGCGCGAGATGGAGGGAAACAACCGCATCGACGCCTCGGGGGATTTTGCGGACGGCGCAAACGTGAACGGGATCGCCGGGCTGAAGAAATACCTGAAGGGCGAAAAGTTCGCGCGCGCCTTTGCACAGAAGGTGATGACCTATGCATTGGGCCGCGGGATCGAGCGCTCGGACAAGGCTGCGCTCGACGCGGTGTACCGCCAGACCACCGCCGGAGGCCACAGGATGTCGGCCCTCATCAGCGCGATCGTCGCGAGCGATCCTTTCCTGAAACGGAAGCGCGACGTGGCCCCGCGTTGAGCGCATCGAGCTACGCGACTTCACCTGCAGCGTGGCCGCTGGACCACGCCCACTGGAAATTGTAGCCGCCAAGCCAGCCCGTCACGTCCACGCCCTCGCCTATGAAAAACAGGCCGGGCACCAGGCGCGATTCCATGGTCTTCGAGGATAGTTGACCCGTGTCCACGCCGCCGAGCGTAACCTCCGCCTTCGGAAAGCCTTCGGTGCCGGCGGCGCGAAATGGCCACGCGCGTAGCAGGCGCATCGTGTCGTCGAACTCGCGCTGCTTGAAATGGACGAGCTGCTTTGCAGGGGCGTGTTGCGCGCACCAAGCCTCGGCGAAACGGCGCGGCATCCACTCGGCGAGCACGGAGGGCAATTCGCGTCCCGTCGCGCGTGCGCGGAGCAGGGCGTCGTTCGCGCCCGGGTCGGGAAGGAGATCAATTTCGACGGCCTCGCCCTCGCGCCAGTAGCTCGATGCCTGGAGGATCGCCGGCCCGCTCAGCCCGCGATGGGTGATGAGCATGGCCTCCTCGAATGCCGCCATTCCGCAGCGCGTGATGACCGGGAGCGCGAGACCGCTGAGTGCGTGGAGCGGCTCATCGACTTTTGAAAACGTGAGCGGGACGAGCGCGGGCCGGAGCGGAGTGATCCGGTGGCCGAATTGTTTCGCGAGCTCGTAGCCGAATGGGCTCGCGCCGAGTTTTGGAAACGAAAGGCCACCCGCTGCGACCACGAGCGACTGGCAGGCGAATTCACCAGCCGTTGTCGCGAGGCGAAACTGCGTGCCCTTTTCGACCGATGCCGCACGGCAATTCGTGAAAATCTCGACTCCGGCGGTGGCGCACTCCGTTTCAAGCATCGCGATGATCTCGCGCGAACTGCCGTCGCAAAATTGCTGGCCGAGCTTTTTCTCATGGTAGGCAATGCCATGCTTCTCGACGAGCGCGATGAAATCCCACGCGGTGTAGCGGGCGAGCGCCGAGCGGCTGAAGTCCGGACGCTCGGAGAGGAAGCAGCCGGGCTCGATGCCGGTATTGGTGAAGTTGCATCGTCCGCCGCCGCTGATGGCGATCTTCCTGCCGATGCGGTCGTTGTGCTCGATGAGCGCGACCTTCCTCCCGCGCTGGCCAGCGGTGAGCGCGCACATCATCCCTGCGGCGCCGCCGCCGATGACGACGACATCGAAGTGCCTTTCGTTCACGCGGCGAGTTCGATGTGGGGCGGCGTCGCGGGGTTCCACGGATTGTCCGCAAAGCCCGATTCCTCGATGCCGCGCGCGAGGCATTCGCAGAATCCACAGAGGGCGGCAACATTGAGTCTCAAGTGGACAGGCGCGAACGGAGCAAGATGCTCCAAGCCGCGCTGGAAAAGCCGGGCGGCGGGGCGCAGCCGCGTGGAATCCGCGGAATCGGGGGCGCTTTCGAGCTGCTTGCGCAAGTGGACGAACGCGGCGGCGACCTGGATGAGGCCCTTGAAAAAATCGCGGTCGCTGCCACTCGTGCGCAGCCAGAGGACCTCAAGAACCTCGTGTGCCTCGTAGTATTCGCAGGCGTTGAAGCGCTCGAACCACGCGAGGTACCGGGGCTCCCGCGATGGATCGGGGCCCGATGCGTGGGCGTCGGGCGGGTTCGCACCGCCCTGCATGGTTTTTTTCATCGCGGGATTCGTGGGTGACACTATTCTTTGCAGGCCTGTGCAAGACAAGCGGACGCTGACTCAACTTCGCGGGGTTTTCCCGACACCCGCCGCAAGGATGGCCTGATGGCGCCTTCAGCCACGCTTCTGTTCGCAGGGGGGCTTATCCTCCTGGCAATCCTGTCGGCGGTCATCTCCGCGCTGGAGACTGGATTCTTCGCGCTGCCACGCTCGCGACTCGAGGCGCTGCGGGCGCAACGCGGCGAGAAGGGCGGGCTCGCGCAGATCATGGAGAATCCGCGCCGGCTGGTGAGCGCGATCGTCATCGCCGATGCGCTCGCGAATGCGCCGCTGATGATCGGGAGCCTCGCGCTGATCGAAGGGCAGCGCGGGCTGGACATCCCGTTCTGGGCGTCTGCTCTGCTGCTTTTCACGCTCATCGTCTTCGCGTGCGATCTCGTGCCGAAATTGATCGGACTCGGCGCGCCGATGCTCGTGGTGCGCTTCGGGACGCGGCTGCTCGGCAGGCTGCTGCCGGTGGTGGATCCCATGTCGAGGCTGCTTGAACGGCTGAGTGAGCGCGTCGCGGAGGCCATCCTGCCCGAGGCATTGCGCTCGCCGCAGCAGCTCACGGACGAGGAACTCGGGACGCTCGTGGAGATGAGCGCGGCCCAGGGCGCACTCCAGGAGACGGAGTCGGAGATGATTTCGGAAATCATCAAGCTCGGTGACAAGACGGCGAAGGACTGCATGACGCCCCGCGTGGACATGTTTTCGCTGCCGGATGATCTGACGAACGACGAAGTCATCCCGCTGCTCCGGCAGCGGCGGTTGCGCCGTGTGCCGGTGCATGGCGAGACGCGCGATGACATCGAGGGGGTCCTGGACGTTCCGGCGCTGCTGCGCGACCCGGGCGTGCACTACACCGAGCGACTCGGCGTGCCGTCGTATGTTCCCGAGACGATGAAGGCGCTCACGCTGCTGAAGAGCTTCCTGTCGCATCCGCAGGGAATCGCGTTTGTCGTGGATGAGCACGGCGGCGTGGAGGGCATCGTCACGCTCCGCGATCTCGTGGAGGAAATCATCGGTGACGCGGTGCCTCAGTCGGATGCGAAATTGTACATCGAACTTGTCGGCGAAGGACGGGTGCTGGCGAGCGGGAGCGCACGGTTGGAGGACATCACCGAGGAGCTGGGTGAGCGGTTTGAAGAGGAAGGAGTGGACACGATCGGAGGACTGATTTTCACACGGCTTGGGCAGCTTCCGAAAAAGGGGCAGGAACTGCGGATCGGCCGGCTTCATGTGACCGTGAGGAGGGTTTCGCGGCGGCGCGTCGATGAGGTGCTGCTGGTTCTCGAAGGCGCCGCCGGGGAGGATCCGGGCATATGATTTCGGGGCTGACCATCGTGCTCTGCCTGCTGGTGTCGTTTGTCTTCAGCGGCATCGAGGCTGGAATATTTTCGGTGAATCGTGTGCGCCTTGCGCACCGCGCGAAACAGCACGATCGCGCGGCGCTGACGCTCCAGCGCCTGCTGGCGAATCCTGATCGGATGCTGATCACCGTGCTGATCGTCACGAACCTTGCGAACATCTTTTCTCTCGTGCTCGGCGCTCGGTTGCTCGTCGCTCAGATGGGGCCGTACGGATACCTCGTGGGGTTGGGAATCTATCTGCCGGTCTATCTGTTCGGGCTCGAATTGCTTCCGAAGTCGCTCTTTCGACGCTTCCCTTACCGCGCCCTTGCGTTTTTGAGCGGCCCGCTTCGCCTGCTGGATTCGATCCTCACGCCGGTGCACTGGGTGGGAGCCGGCGCGCAGCGGCTCCTTTTTGGAGGAAAGGGTTCCGCGCAGCAGCGTCTTTTCCTCGGGCGGGAGGATTTCAAATACCTGACCATCGAGGGCGAGCGCACCGGAGTCATCACGAAGACCGAGCGGGCCATGATCCACAACGTCGTGGATTTTCGCGCCCTGACGGCGAAGGACGTGATGGCGCCTTTCGATCCCGCGGAGGTGATCCGTTCGGACGAACCGTTCAGCCGCCTGCTCTCGCCTGACTCGAAGCGCGGCGTCGAGCGGTGGCTGGTCTCCGACGACGACGGGAAAATCACCGGGGTCGTGGATGTCTTCGGGGTGCTCCTCGACGGGCGGCGCGACGTGAATGCCGGCGCATGCCAGCGGAGAATCGTGACGGTCGGACCGAACGAACCGGCGTTCAGCGTGCTGTGGAAGATGCGCGCGGCGCGCAGCACGGTCGCCGTCGTGCGAGGACCCGGGACGCGCCCGATCGGGCGCATCGCCTGGGAGAATCTGATCCGCCGCCTCGTGAGCGTGGTGGAGAATCGTGAACCGGGCGCTCCTCAGGTGCGCACGTAACGGTGCCCGGGCAGGGCGCGGACGAGGCGTTTCATTTCCAGGCCGAGCAATGTGCTGCTGACCTTTGGGCCCGGAAGGCGCGTGGCGGCGGCGAGTTCGTCGAGCGTGAGTTCGCCGACCTCGAGTGCGGTGACGAGGAGCGTTTCGTCGTGGGAAAGTGTGGGGACGGAAGCGGTGACGGCGGGTTTTTCCATGCCGGGCATCGGGGATGCACGCGGGATGAGCGTGCCGAGTTCGTCGAGAATGTCGTCGGCGGAGGTGACGAGCCGGGCGCCTTGCTGGATGAGGCGATTCGTACCGGCGCTGGTCGGGCGATCGATCGGGCCGGGCACGGCGAAGACCGTGCGGCCCTGCTCGACGGCCTGGTTCGCGGTGATGAGCGCGCCGCTGTTCAGGCCGGCCTCGACGACCAGCAGTCCGCGGCCCCATCCGGCGACGATGCGGTTGCGATACGGGAAAGTCTGCCGGTCCGCGGGGCGTTCCATTGGGTATTCGCTGACGACCGCCCCGGACGCCGCGATCTTTTCCGCGAGGCCGAGATTTTCCGGCGGGTACAGCGTGGCGAGGCCGCTGCCGAGGACGGCGATGGTGCGACCCTTCGCGGCGAGAGCACCGTGATGTGCCGACGTGTCGATGCCACGAGCGAGGCCGCTCACGACCGTGTACCCGGCAAACGCGAGCTGGTAGGAGAGCTTTTTCGCCGTCTCGGTGCCGTAGTGCGTGACGTTTCGCGAACCGACGACGCCGATGGCGTGCGCATCCGCGGACCGCAGCTCGCCCCACACGTAGAGGACGACGGGAGGGTTATGAATCGTGCGGAGCGCGGAAGGATACTCGGGCGAACTCCCGGTGATCACTTTCGCGCCGAAATCAGCGATGCGCTTCAGTTCCGCTGCGAGATCCACGTGCGTTTCCCACGACGCGATGGCGTCCGCGGTTTCAGGGCCGACGCCCTTTGCAGAGCGCAATGCGGCGGCGCCGGCGGCGAGGATTCGCTGCGGTGTCTCAAACGTCTCGATCAACGTTCGGAGGCGCACCGGGCCCATTCCAGGCACCATGTTGAGGACGATGCAGGCTTCCGTTTCAGTCACCCGCGGGGGTCTAGCGGCTCCCGCCCGCAAAGCAAGTGTAACGAAAGCATCGCCTCATCGAGTTCCACCGAGTTGGCGACTTATTGAAGGACGGAGACCGGGTTCAACGGGCCCTGTCCACGTGACGGTCGCGACCGCGGCTTCGTGATTTTCGCAATCCGCTCGCCTGAATGAATCGGGCCTGGACGCGCTTCCGGAAATGGCGAATGCGCAAGGGGCATGATTGGCAGCGGCATGGGTGGTTCCGCGGGGCGTGCAACCTCCGCGCCAGCGATGTGCAGGCGCAGTTCGGCACGGCGATTTGTGTCACGGGCGACAACTCCGAATGCTGTCGTGACCAAAACGCAGTAGGCGCACACAAGTTTGGTATTCTTTTTCACAAGATGCATATGGTAATTATAAGCATCTCGCATACCCGACGCATCTGCTTCCATCCTGCCCGCTTACCCGGTTCATTTCTGTTCCTTCGCACTGTCCTTCGCGGAGAAACCGGCTAATTTCCACGCCCATGCGCGCTCACTTCAAGATGCGAACTTTGCCATTCCTCGCGGGAATTTTTGCGTTCGTCGTCCTCCCCCTTGCGCCCGGCCATGCCGCGGATTCGATCCGATTGCTGGTCACGGTGAGCAAAAAGACGATCGGCAGAGTTCCCGATAAGGTGGTGGGCGGCGTGGATCGGAACCGTAAACAGACTTTGGCCGTCAACGTGACCAACCAATCGTCGCGCGCGGTGCCAGCCGGGGTGATTCAATGGACCGCCGTGGTCCGGAAGTATTCCGGCAGTGCGCTGAAGTACGCGGGCAAAATGGATCTGCCCGCACTGCCGTCGTTCAAGTCAGCGGAGGTGTCGTGTGGCGCTTTCGATGTCGCCAGCTACCAGTCCTTATCTGGCCTGGAGAGCGATCGGGTGGACTACGAGGTCTGCGATCCTTCACGACGGCAAGGAAACGTATCGAACTGTCAGCGCGTCAAATTTCGAAGCCCTCGCCGAGAAGGCCGTGGCGATGACCCCCGAGGATGCCGCGGCTGAAAACGGCGTGGACAATCCGGACGAGCCGAGACTGGCAAGGCGGAGGGCTCGCATGGCTGCCGAAGCTGCAGCCATCGCCGCGGAAAAAACCCCGCCGCAAAAAGCAGAGGTTCCCATCGCGGAAATCGTTCCAGCCGGTGCCGCCACTACGATCCCTCCGCCACCGCCGGTGCCGCAGCAGACATTCGATTTTTTCAACCTTCGCGGGAAACGTGCTCCGGAAGCGAAGTGATCAGCCGCGCTGGGCTTCCTTCGCCCAGGCGTCCTTGAGCGTGATGGTGCGGTTGAAGATCGGAGCGCCGGGCTTCGAGTCGGGATCGAGGGCGAAGTACGCGAGCCGCTCGAACTGGTAGCGCTCGTCTGCCGTGGCATCGCGCAGCGAAGGTTCGACCTTCGCCGTGATGACTTCCAGCGAGTGCGGGTTGAGCACCGTCTTGAAATCGCGCCCGTCCTTTTCAGGCTCAGCCTCCGTGAAGAGCCGGTCGTAGAGCCGCACCCCGGCGTCAATCGCGTGTGCGGCGCTCACCCAATGGATCGTGCCTTTCACCTTCCGTCCGGCGTTCGGCCCGCCCGTCTTGCTTTCGAGATCAGCGGTGCAGCGCAGCTCAGTCACCCGGCCGCTCGCGTCCTTCACGACTCCGTTGCACTTGATGATGAACGCGTATTTCAGCCGCACCTCGCCACCGGGCTTCAGGCGGAAATATTTCGGCGCCGGCACCTCCATGAAGTCGTCCTGCTCGATCCAGATCTCGCGGCTGAACGGCACCTCGCGCGTGCCCGCCGTCTCGTCATTCGGATTGTTCACCGCGGCGCACATCTCGGTCTCGCCTTCAGGAAAATTCATGATCACCACCTTCAGCGGACGCAAGCACGCCGAGCCGCCGCAGTGCGGTGCGATTCAGGTCGTCGCGGATCGAGTGTTCCAGCACGGCGACGTCCGTGAGCGACATGTATTTCGTCACGCCGATGTGGTAGGCGAAATTGCGCAGCGCCTGCGCCGTCACGCCGCGGCGGCGCATGCCGCAGATGGTCGGCATGCGCGGATCGTCCCAACCGGTCACGATGTTTTCCTCCACGAGTTGCAACAGCTTGCGCTTGCTCATCAGCGTGTAGGTCAGGCTCAGCCGCGCAAATTCGTACTGGCGCGGGCGCGGATTCCACAGGCCGACTTCATCCACCAGCCAGTCGTAGAGCGGCCGGTGCACTTCGAATTCCAGCGTGCAGATCGAATGCGAAATCCCCTCGATGGCGTCGCTCAGGCAGTGCGCGTAGTCGTACATCGGATAGATGCACCACTTGCTCCCGGTCGCCTGATGCTCCGTGTGGCGGATGCGGTACAGCACCGGGTCGCGCATGTGGATGTTCGGCGAAGCCATGTCGATCTTCGCGCGCAGCGTCTTCGTGCCGTCGGCGAATTCCCCGGCGCGCATCCGCGCGAAAAGGTCGAGGTTTTCCTCCACGCTGCGGTCGCGGTTCGGCGAAGGCCGCCCGGGTTCGGTCGGCGCGCCGCGGTATGCCGCGACCTGTTCGCCGCTGAGGTCGCAGACGAACGCCTTCCCTTTTTTGATCAGCGTCACCGCAAATTCGTAGAGCTGCTCGAAGTAATCGCTCGCGTGAAAAAGCTTCGGCGTCTTCACCCCGTCCGCCCAGCCGGCGATGAGCCAGTCCACGTCGCGGATGATGCTTTCGACATACTCCACGTCCTCCTTCGTCGGGTTCGTGTCATCCATGCGCAGGTTGCACGCGCCGCCGAATTCCCGCGCGATTCCGAAGTTCAGGCAGATCGATTTTGCGTGGCCGATGTGCAGGTAGCCATTCGGCTCGGGCGGGAAGCGCGTGAGGATGTTCGGGTAGCTCCCATCGGCGACATGCTGCGCGACGATGTCGCGGATGAAATCGGAAGGTGCGGCTGGAGCCGAGGGAGCTGCGGGCGTTTCGTTGCTCATGGAAAATTGCGGGCTGCGTTTCTACGGAACGCGCAGCGGTGAAGTCGAGAAGGGGATTCGTCACACACCGGACGTTGCCGTTGGCCGCACGGCACGTGTAGCGTTCGCTGATGCAAAGTCCGCACCTCGACGATCTGTTCTCCTTCATCCGGTTCCCCAGCGTCTCCACCGAGCCGCGCCACGCCGGCGACGTCGCGAAATGCGCCGGCTGGCTCGTCGCGAAACTCCGCGCCATCGGCCTCACCGCCGAACTTCATCCGACCGGCGGGCATCCCATCATCACCGCGCGCAACGAACACAAGCCCGGCCGCCGCACGGTCATGATTTACGGCCACTACGACGTGCAGCCCGTCGAGCCGCTCGCCGAATGGACCTCGCCGCCCTTCGAGCCCGTCGTGCGCGATGGCATCATCTACGCGCGCGGCTCCACGGACAACAAGGGCCAGATCCTCGCGCACGTCCTCGGCGTCGGCGAGACGCTGCGCGAAAAGGGCGAGCTTCCGGTGAATCTCATCTTCCTCATCGAGGGCGAGGAGGAGGTCGGCAGCAAGCACCTCGCCGAATTCCTTTCCGCGAATCGCGACGCCCTCCGCTGCGACCTCATCGCCATCAGCGACACCGGCATGATCGCGCCGCGCACGCCCACCTTCACCTACGGCCTGCGCGGCATCGCCGCCATGGAAGTGCGCGTCCACGGCCCGTCCATCGATCTGCACAGCGGCATCTACGGCGGCACGGTCGCGAATCCCGCCACCGCCGTCGCGCGTCTCGTCGCCACGTTGCACGACGCGCACGGGCGTGTCGCCGTGCCGGGCTTTTACGACGGCGTCGCGCCGCTCCAGGACTGGGAGCGCGACGCATGGGCGCGCCTGCCATTCGGTGAAAAGGAACTCCTGTTTGTCACCGGTGCCGCGCATCCGTTCGGCGAGGAAGGCTTCACCACGCTCGAGCGCGCATGGGCCCGGCCGACCGCCGAGGTGAACGGCATCGGCGGCGGCTTCCAGGGCACCGGCAGCAAGACCGTCATCCCGCGCGAGGCCTTCGTGAAACTCACGTTCCGCCTCGTCCCCGGCCAACATCCTGCCGACATCCTCGCGAAGGTCCGCGCGCATCTCACCGCGAACTGCCCACCCGGTGTCCGCCTCGAAATCGCCGACGGCCACGGCGGCGAACCTTACCTCACCGACCCGCATTCCGCGTATGGAAAGGCCGCACAGCGCGCGCTCGCCGCGTCATTCCCCGGCCACGACCTCGCCCTCATCCGTGAAGGCGGCAGCATCCCGATCGTGACCACCTTCCGCGAAATCCTCGGCGTCGAGACCCTCCTCCTCGGCCTCGCGCTGCCCAACTGCCGCGCGCACGCGCCCGACGAAAATTTCCCCGTCGAAAACTTCGAGGCAGGAATCCGCCTGAACAAGGCGCTGCTCGAAGAACTCGCCCGCGACTGAGCGGGCGCGGCGAATCAGTCGCGCTTGAGCACGCCGATGGCCGTCGCGTAGTGGGCCAGTGCCATGAGCGGCCAGTTGTTCCGGTACATGTCGTACTTGAGGTAGAACACGCACGGGAAGCCGGTGCCGGTCGTCTCGGGTTCGGGCCACGAGCCGTCGGCATTTTGGCGGCTCGATGAGAAACTCGACGCCGCGGCGGATGCTCTTGCAGTCGAACGCCGCCTGGCGCGACGAATCGGTCGCGGAGATGATGCCCATGAGCGCCCACGCGGTCTGCGAGGGCGTGCTCGGGCCGCGGCCCTTCAAGGTCGGGTCGTCGTAGCTCGTGCAGGTCTCGCCCCAGCCGCCGTCTTCGTTCTGGCAGCTCTCCAGCCAGTCGCGCGCGCGGACGATCCACGGCTGGCGCATGTCTTCGCCGATGCTGCGGAGGCCGCGGAGCACCTGCCACGTGCCGTAGATGTAATTCACGCCCCAGCGGCCATACCACGAGCCGTCGGAATCCTGCGTGTCGCTGGATGAGCTTGATGGCGCGGCGGATGCGCTTGTCGTTGCGCGGGAATCCGATCTTCCCGAGCAGCTCGAGCACGCGGCCGGTGAGGTCGCTGCACGTGGGATCGAGGATCGCGTTGTGGTCGGCAAAGGGAACGTCCTCGAGCCAGCGGTGCGTCACGTCCTTGTCGAACGCCGCCCAGCCGCCGTCCTTGCACTGGAAGCTCATGAGCCAGCGCAGCGCGCGCTGGTAGATCGCCGTGCGCTCGTCGGCAGGCGCGGCGGGCTTCGCGCTGCGTGCGCTGAATTGCTCGACGCCGAAATCGACGTCGGGCCGCGCGGCGCGCAGCGCCATGAGGACCATCATCGTGTCGTCGGTGTCGGGGTAGTAGTCGTTGCGATATTCAAACGCCCAGCCGCTCGGCCTCGGGGTGCGGGTTCTTCACCGCCCAATCGCCGCGGATGCGCACTTCCTTGGAAAGCGAGCCATTGCTCCGCGCGCTGGAGCGCCGTCGTTTGACGGCGGCACGCCGCTGTCGGCGAGCGCGATGGTCGTGATGGCCGTGTCCCACACCGGCGAGAGGCACGGCTGGATGCGGAAGTCCGTCGGGTCATCCACGAAGAGTCCCTCGAAGTCGCGCTTCGCCTTCGCGAGCAGCGGGATGGTCGTTGGTGTAGCCGAGCGCCTTGAGCGCGATGATCGAGTTCAGCATCGCGGGGAAAATCGCGCCGAGACCGTCGCTGCCTTCGCCGATGTGTTCGAGCAGCCAGTCCTCGCAGCATGCGCAGCGCGCGCTTGCGGCAGCGGCTTGATTTGGAAAGGGCGGAGCCGTTTCAGCAGGCGGTCGCAGCACAGGAAGAAATTCGGCCACGAGAAGCGCGGCTTGCGCCAGCGCGGGCGCATGTCCGCCTGCTCGGAGCCGACGGGGTAGAGCTCGTGCAGCGCGACTTCCGGCGGCAGATGGCGCGTGGGCTGGAAGTGATTCAGGATCGCGAGCGGGATGAGCATCGCGCGCGTCCACGAGCTCATCTGGTAGATGTTGAAGAAGAACCACTTCGGGAAAAGCAGCATCTCCGGCGGGACGGTCGGCAGATATTTCCACGGGAACTGTCCGAGAAGCGCGAGGTAGAGCTTCGAGTAGGTGTTCATCCGCGGGATGCCGCCGAGGCGGAGCGCCGCGGCGCGGGCCTCGTGCATCCACGGGCAGATTCGGCGCGTGGCCCGGCGAGCTTCAGCGCGAAGTAGGCTTTGACCGTCGCGTTGATCTCGCTCGGGCCGCCCTCGTAGATGTTCCAGCCGCCGTCCGGGAGCTGGCGGCGGCGGATGTGCGCGACGCATTTTTCCTGGAGCACCGGATCCACTTCGCCCGCCCAGTGCATGTAGGCGATGTAATCGCTGACGAGCGTGCTATCGACGAACAGCTCGCCGCACCAGTGGCCGTCCTCGCGCTGGAGCCGGAGGAGATTTGCCTGCGCGAGCCCGATGGCGCGGGGGAGGGGATCGCGTTCGGTCTGCGGAATTGTCTCAGTAATCATCGGACGCTGCCGGGGCCTCGGGATTACTTCGCGGCGGTTGCCGCGAGATCCGCGTTTTCACCCGTGCCGCACGCGTTTTTCGCGGGAGCGGCGGGGCCGGTCGCGTGGCCTTTGCCGCACGTCACGCCGTTGAAGGCGTCGATCTGCACCGGCTTCGGCTTCGGCTTCGTGCCGAAGTTGAACTTGATCGTCTTCCACATGTCGCCGCGCTTGCCGTTCAGGCCGAGGGCCGCGGTGGGCTCGTAGCCGCAGTTCATCATGCAGTTCTCGCAACGCGGGTCGCGGGCCTCGCCATTCACCACGCCGACCTTGTCCCAATTCGTCTTTTCGAGCAGGTCGTTGTAGGTCTTGTAGTGGCCGTCCGTCATCAGGTAGCACGGGCCTTTCCAGCCGCGCACGTTGCGGGTCGGGATGGCCCAGGCGGAGCACGTCAGGTCGCGCTTGCCGGCGAGGAATTCGAGATACACCGGCGTGCCGAAGATCGGGAAAAGGCGGCCCCACTCCTCGATCTTGGCGAACTTCTTGATGGTCAGCTTGCGCGTGAGGAAAAAATTCTCCGGCTCGATGCCGAGACGCTTCACCATGTCGGCCTTGGCGGCGTCGTATTCGTAGCCGGGCGCGATGGTGTGGCCGTCCACGTTCAGCGTGTTGAGGAAGGCGAACAGGTCCTCGATTTCCTGCACCTCGGTCTCCTTATAGACGGTCGTGTTCGTCGCGACCTGGTAGCCGAGCACCTTCGCCATGCGCATCGCCAGCACGGCTTCCTTGAAGACGCCTTCGCGCTCCACGATGAGGTCGTGCGTCCGCTCCAGGCCGTCGAGATGCACGTTCCAATACATCCACTGCGTCGGCGAGATGACCGGCTTCTTCGCGTCCTTCGGGCCTTTGCGCGACCTCGTCGGCCTGCGCGTTGGTGATGAGTTCCTCGCTCAGCAGCAACTGGATTTTCGCCTCGGCCGCGGCGGGATTTTTCAGGAAAATGGACGCCAGATAGTCGCGCATCTTCTTCCGCATCGCCGTGGCGTTCGTGCAGATGTAGACGATGCGCTTGCGCTTCGAGCAGGCCGCCACGAGGTCCTCGATGTGCGGGTAAATGAGCGGCTCGCCGCCGCAAATGCTCACCATCGGCGCCCCGCATTCCTCGGCAGCCTGCGAGGCAGTCCGCCAGCGGCATCACGTCCTTGATCGAGGTCGAATATTCGCGGATGCGTCCGCAGCCGGTGCAGGTCAGGTTGCAGGTGTGGAGCGGCTCGAGCTGGAGCACGGTCGCGAATTTCTTAACGCCGCGAAGCTTATTGCTGATGATGTGCCGGGCGATTCGGGCCGTGAGTGCTAGTGGAAAACGCATAATTCGGCGCGGGAGATACAGGGACTTAAGGATTTGGGCAAGGCTCAACCTCTGTTTTTTCCGTCATGCTTCTTTGCCGGCGATGGGAGGAGTTGAAACGCAGAGCACGCAATGACGATGACAGCCTCGCGGAGAGTGAGCGCCAGCACTTCAGTGCTGCGGGATCCCGGATGCAGCCGAGCAACGAGTCCCGGAGGGACGAACAGCAAAGGTTGCCGCGCGTCGTCCGCGGCCTGCCGGTCCCTGCGGGACTGCGCTTTGCCTTTCCGAATCGGAACGCCAGCACTGAAGTGCCTGGGCTATCTTCAGCGGATGCGCCCTGTTTCTCGCGTCCTACGGCAAGCGCTCGCGCAGTTCCTCCAGGAGGCGCGGGATGTATTCCTTGTAGCGGGCGTCGGGGGCGGGGCCTTTGGCGGGAAGGGCTTTGATCCGGGCGGCGAGGGCGGCGGCGTCTTTCGACTGCGCGATCTTCCCGGCGGTGGCGGCGAGCGCATCCAGCGCGGACATCGCGGTGAAGACGTCGTTCTTCGACCAGTCCGCGGCATCGAGCAGCACCGTGAACGCCGCCTGCGCGTCGGCCTCCGTGCCGAATTTCGCCAGCGCCCGCGCCGCGGCGATGCGGACGGGCGGCGGAGGTGTCTTTCAACGCGGACACGCAGTGCGTCATGGCTCGCGTCCACCGCTGGCTTGCCGCGCATTTGGTGACCGAGCACTGCCCAATACCTTACAAGAAATTCTGTAGAATGCATTTGCTCTTGAAGGATCGCCAGTCGAGTGCCGATGGAGGGTAAACTGGGAAGCCGGGCCAGTGCGCTTTTGACGCATCTTCCGCTGGAAATATAGCCCGCGTGACGCAGGAGTATTTCCTTGAACCAGGTGGCTTATCAATGTCGTAAGGGATACGGTCCCTTGCCCGCCCAATGGATCGCGCGCTCGCCTTCGGGAAGGAAGCCGACATCGCGAATTCGAATTGCGTGTAGTCGTCTGGGCCTTTGCGGAGCTTCGTCTTGATCTCCTCGTGCTCCTTCGAGTCCGCCAGATTCTTCACTTCATCCGGATCACTCTGCAGATCGAACAGCTCCTCCGGCGGCTTCGGGTTCCAGAACTTGTCCTGCGCGGCGTTCAGCTTGCCCTCCTTGTGAAGCTGCTCCCACACGCGCGTGGTCGGCGTCTGCCACATGTAGTTGAGATGCTGGCCGTAGATGAGGTGCGGCATGTAGTTGCGCACATAGACGTAGCGGCCGTCCGTCACGCTGCGCACGAGGTCGAGGCGCTCGTCCATGCGGCCGCGGAAGCCGTGCAGGAAGGGCTGCGGCTCCGCGATGAACTTCCCGAGAAAGGCGTGGCCCTGCATCCATTCCGGCGGCTTCACGCCGATGAGGCTGAGCATCGTCGGCGCGAGGTCCACGAAGCTCACCAGCCGGTCCGACTTCCCGCCCGCCTTGTATTCCGGCGGACGCAGCTCCTTGAACTTCTCCGGGATGTAACACCACCAGCGGCACGTGCAGGCCGGAGTTGTAAGGCCAGCGCTTGTTCCGCGGCATCCCCGAGCCGTGGTCGGCGTAGTAGAAAATGATCGTGTCCTCCGTGAGCCCCGCCTTTTCCAACTCCGTCGAGATGCGCTGCCCGCGTCCGCGTCCGCCTCCGTCACGGTGTCATAATACTGCGCCCAATCCTGCCGCACCTCCGGCGTGTCGGGATGATACGCCGGCACGCGCACCTTCGCCGGGTCGTGGACCTGCGTGTGCGGGCGCTTGCGGATCTGGCTCTCGTGGCTCTTGGTCGAGTTGAAGACCGCGAAGAACGGCTGCGCCCCCTGGCCCTGCGTGCCCGCCGCGCGATTCTTCCAATGCGCGTCCTTCGACGACTCATCCCACACCTGCCCCGGCTTCGCGATGTTGTAGTCCTCCTTCGCAGTTGTTCGTGCAGTAGTAGCCCGCCTCGCGGAGGAACTGCGGGAACATCTTCTTCCCCGCCGGGAACGGCACCATGCTCCGCATGTGCTCCGCGCCGAGGCTCGTCGGATACATCCCCGTGATGATCGTCGTCCGCGCCGGCGCGCACACCGGCGCATTCGACCAGCACTTCGTGAAAAGCAGCCCGCGCTTCGCGAGCGCGTCCACATTCGGCGTCGTCGCATAGGCATCCCCATAGCACCCCATGTGCGGCCCGTGATCCTCGCTGGTGATCCATAGGATATTGGGCCGAGCCGCATCCGCCGCGGCGGAAAGTGCGCCCCCCGCGACCAGCAGGACGAAAAGCGAAACCGAACGAAGCAACTGCGGGATGATGGGGAAGGAGGAGGGGTTCATCGGGAGCGAGCGGTACACAGCGCGGACAGCACACGCAATCCCGGGGTGGAGCGGGGAGTGGAGAGGGGGACTTGGAGACGGGGAGACAGGGAGAGGAGGGTCCCCCAATCTCCAGGTCTCTCCCGCACCCCGCCCCCGAAAACCCGCTGGCGGCAACGATAGAAGTGCCGTGTTTAGCCCTGCCGGCGCGCGCGCCTTCCCGCGCGTTGGCAATCGCGCGCAACGGTGAGCCCGGCCCTCGTCAATGCGTTGCCTCGAACGAAAGATGGGGTTTTAACGAAGGGGCACCTCATTCTCTGTCGCCCATGAAGCACTTTCTTTTCATCGCCCTTCTGCTCGCCGTGATGGCGGGTCCGCTCCGCGCGGCCACGCTCGACATCGCGGTGGCGGAGGGCGGGTGGGGGCGGATGAGCGCGCGGGAGGTGCGGGCGGTGGCGCTCGCGGCGGGGGAGGAAATCGCGCGGCATTGCCGGCGCACGCGCATCGGGCCGATCGTGGTGCATCATCGCGAGGGGCATCCGCAGACGGCGTGGGAGCGGACGCCGGACGGGAAAATCATCGTCGGCATCGAGGCCGGGGACCGGCGGTGCGCGCAGATGGCCTTCCAGTTTGCGCACGAGTTCTGCCACGTGCTGGCCGCGCAGAGCAACGACTGGCGGCGGACGTGGCGCGCGGATGGAAAGCCGCACCTGTGGCTGGAGGAAAGCCTCGCCGAGGCGGCGTCGCTCTTCGCGCTGCGCGCGATGGCAAAGTCCTGGGAGCGGTCCGCGCCTTTCCGGAACTGGCGCTCGTACGCGCCGGAATTCGCCGAATACGCGGCGGAGCGGATGCGCGCCGCGGGCGGGCGCGGGGACTTCATCCGGTGGTTCCGGCAGAATGAACCGGCGATGCGGCGCAACCCGAAGCTGCGCACGAGTAACGCCATCGTGGCCGCGCAACTGCTCCCGCTGCTCGAGGCCGAGCCGCGTGCATGGGAGGCGGTCACCTTCATGAATCTCGGCTCGCGCGACCGGAAGATGCCGCTCGCCGCGTACCTCGCCGAGTGGCGGCAAAACTGCCCGGAGCCGCTGCGGCCGTTCGTGGGCAAGGTGGCGCGCGTCTTTGGCATCGCGCTGTAGCGGAGCCTCAGATGCGCTGTTCCTCGATGTCGTAGATGTCGAAGAAGGCGTAGATGGGGCGGTTGCGCGGGATGAATTTCGCCACGTAATCCTCCATGTATTCCTGAATGCCCTCGGGCATTTCGCTGAGGCGTTTACCGCGCAGATCGTTGTTCCATTTGATGACCTCGATCCTCGGCCGCGACGTGGCGGTCTTTTGGATCCACTCCGCGATCTCCGCGTCGGTCGCGCCGGTGGCCACGAACTTTTTGAAGTCGTCCATCGAGATGCAGGCGAAGTTCAGCCAGATCTCATCGAGCGGGCAGCCCGAGTGATATTCGCCCGCGGTTCCCGCGAGGACCGAGCGGCATTTGTCCACCGCACGCCCCGCGATGACGTAGCCTCCGAGCATTTCGCGCGGGCTGCGCGGGAAATCCTTGGTGAGGTCTTTGGCGAGGAGCTTGAGCTTGTCGTGTGCGGTCATGGGGATGCGTGGGTGTGGATGTCAGAGCAGATCAAAAAGCAGCGCCTCGGTGTCTTCGCTGGCGGTGATGTCGAGCGTGCCAGTGTCATCGGTGCTCGCCGCGTCGCCGGCTGTGAGCGGCGTGTCATTCACGCTCAACGCACCTTTGATCACCTGCAGCCACACTCCGCGGCCGGTGAGGATGCCGTGGGAGACGGATTCCCCCGCGCGGAGGCGGATGCGATACACGTCGGCTTCCTGATGGATGACGGCGGAGCCTTCGCGGCCGTCGGGGGAAATGACGAGGACCTTGGGGTTGCTCTCGTGCGCGGTGCCGGGATGCCATTCGGTGTAGCCGGGCTTCAGGCCTTTCTGGCGGGGCTGGATCCAGATTTGCAGGAGATGCACCGGGTCCGTGGCCGAGGGGTTCGCCTCGCTGTGGGTCACGCCGCGGCCCGCGCTCATGAGCTGGATCTGCCCGGGCTCCAGCACGCGGCCATTGCCCATGCTGTCCTCATGCGCGAGAGAGCCCTCGACGATGTAGCTGAAGATTTCCATGTCGCGGTGCGGATGCGTGGGGAACCCGCTGCCCGGGGCGACGAAGTCCTCATTGATCACGCGCAGCGAGCGGAAGCCCATGTGCGCCGGATCGTAGTAGTCGGCAAAGCTGAACGTGTGTCGCGAGCGAAGCCAGCCGTGCTCGGCCCGGCCCCGGGCGTCGGATTTGCGGATGGTGAGATTCATGCGGCCAATATCGCGCCACGAGCGCCAAACGGCCAATGGGTTTTCAAGCCGGAATGCGTTTGCGCGGACATTTGCAGCGGCGGAAACGATTGCGGTTGCCGAACGCCGGGCGATTGCTGAAGCTGCGCGGCATGAGCACCGTACAGAGCAGATTGGGAAAAGACATCGAGGTCACCGGAACGCTGAAGTTCAAAGGGGAACTGCTGTTTGAGGGCAAGTTCCGGGGCAGCCTGGTGGAGGGGAGTTCGCTCGTGATCGCGGAGGGCGCGGAGGTCCACGCGAAGTCCATCGTGGTCGAGAATCTCACCAGCTCCGGGCTCGTGGATGGCGAAGCGTCCGTGTCGCAGCGCTGCCACCTGAAGCCGAGCGCGCATCTGCAAGGCAGCCTGAAGACGTTCCGTCTCGCGATGGAAGATGGCGCGACCTTTGCAGGGGCGCTGGAGATCTCCAAGCCCGCGAACATCGGCGCGGCCGCTCCGCCCAAGTAGCACGCGTGCTGTCCGCGTGAGGCAGGCGCGATTTTTCCAACCGCGCCAGCTCAGTCCGCCATCGTCACGGGCTTCACGCCTTCACGGGCGAGGAATTCCTTGGCGAATGCACGGTACGCGGCGGAGCCGAGGCCACCGGGTTCGTATTGGATGATCGGCTGCCCGTGGCTCGGCGCCTCGGCGAGACGGATGGTGCGCGGGATCACCGTTTTGAAAATGATGTCGCCGTAGTGCTTTTGGATTTCGGCGATGACCTGGTTGGAGTGGTTCGTCCGCATGTACATCGTCATGAGGATGCCGCAGAGCTGGAGGTCGGGATTCGCGCCGGGCTGGCGGAGCTGCTCGCAGACGCCGACGATTTTCGCGAGGCCCTCGAGGCTGTAGTATTCGCACTGGAGCGGGACGACGACCTCGTCCGCGGCGCAGAGCGCGTTCGTCATGAGCACGCCGAGCGAAGGCGGGCAGTCGAGGATGACGAAATCGAACGGCGCGTCTTTCCTCATGTCCACGAGGGCTTCGCGAAGGCGCGTGAGGTGATCGCCGGCGAGGATCGCTTCGACTTCCACACCCGCGAGGTCGAGGTTCGCGGGGACGAGCCAGAGATTTGGGAAGCGCGTCGGAATCACCATGTCGGTGAACGGGGCGGAACGCATCATCGGACCCGAGGCGGAAATGTCGTCCACGGGCTCGATGCCGATGCCGCTGGTGGCGTTTGCCTGCGGGTCGAGGTCCACGAGCAGCACGCGCTGCCCCAATTCTGCGAGGCAGACACTGAGGTTGAGCGAGGTCGTCGTCTTTCCGACGCCACCCTTTTGATTCGCGACCGCGATGACTTTCATGAAGGCGCGCAGTGTAGGAATGCGCGTGAGGATGAACAGAAAATTGGCGCAGGAGTGGAAGGAAAGGTAAGGATGGGGCGAACGCGAATGGTCGAACTCACTGAAAAACTCCTGATGGACGCCGGCGGCTGGGAAGCGATGAAGGAAGCGCGGTCGCTTTACGATGCAGGCCGTGTGCTCGAGGCCGCCTATGAACCGCCCGTGCTCGCGGGCCTCGTGCGCGGTGCGGAGGGGAATTTCCGCGCAGGGCTGCGCGTGGTGTCGCGCACGAACATGGAGAACACCTGCCCGTGTCCGGCGAGCCGGCGGCGCGGGCTCGTGTGCGCGCATTCGCTGGCGGTCGGGGTGGCGGTGATTCGGGGGCTGAAGAAGGACGAGGTTCCGGCGCCAGCCACGGAAAAAATTGGCGCGACAAGCATGCCGGCGGGGCCTGCCGGTGACCCGAATTTTGCGCCGGATGCGGAGGGTCCGGAGGCGATGCTGCACGTGATACTGCCACCGAATTTCACCGCGGCGTGGGACAAGAAATCCGTGATGGTGGTATTCGAGGTCGAGACGGCCGGGCAACGCAAACCGCTCGGCGCGCTCGATGCGACGAAACGCTACCGCGCGAGCGAAGCCGATATGCGGTTGGTCGCTCGGCTGCGTGCTTTTGCCGATGGAAAGCTGCCGGCGATGGTAATGCTGACGCAGGCACAATTTGCGGAGTTGCTCGGCGCGCTGGCCGGGAATCCTCGGGTCACTTTTGGAAAGACGCAGCCGGTGAAAATCGAAGGGCAGGGGAATCGTGACACCCTGCGCATCGAGCGCATGGAAGATGGCGGCCTCCGAGTGGCGCACGTGCCCGCCGATGGCGCGCTTTTGATCGCCGGGAATGCCGTGTGGCTGCGCGATCGCGGGACGTTCATCGCTGTCGCTCCGGGGCTGCCGGCTGCGTATTTCACGGTCTTCGAGCGTCCAATCAGCATTCCCGCGGGTGCCGCGGATGCATTCATCGAACGCGAACTCGCGACACTCGCAAACTTCTTCGAGATCGAGGGCGATGTCGCGCCCGGCGCGCCCGCCGAACTTCCGGTGCCCCGATTTGCGGCGCGAGTCGAAGGCTCGCTGAATTTTCTCACTGCGCGGGTTGAAGCAGTTTATGGCGATCGCCGCGTGACGCTCGATGGCACCGGCGCGGCCCTCGCGCGGTTTGCGCGCAACCGTGCAGCCGAGCAGTCGGCGCTGGAGCGACTGCGGGCGTGCGGTTTTTCCGGCCCGGATGGAAAAGGGGAACTCACACTCAAGGGTGAACAGCGAATCCTCGCGTTCTTCGCGTCCGTGCTGCCGCGACTGGAGCGCGACTGGAAAGTCGAGATCGGCGAGCGGTTTCAGCATGTCACACGCGAGGTCGAGCGCATCAAACCGCGGCTGGAAATCCGATCGTCCGGCGAGCAGTGGTTCGACCTTTCGTACGAGCTGGCCGCTACAGGAGGCGAACGTTTTTCGGGCGCAGACATCGCACGGTTGCTGCAAGGTGGCCAGAGTCACGTGCGGCGCAAAAACGGCAAGCTTGCGGTCTTCGATCCCGGGCTGCTCGATGAATTTGAACGCCTCCTGCGCGAGAGCAATCCTCAGCAAAGCCAGGCCGGCGTTTACCGACTCGATCGCAGAGAGGCGGGCGCGCTCGATGCGTTCGCAACGGAGAATGGACTTCCCGTCGCCGGCGAAACACGCTGGCGCGACTGGGCCTGCGCCGCTCGGAATCTCGAACGTCTCATGCCGGTCCCGCTTGGTTCACTGGATACCGTGCTGCGCGACTATCAGAAACACGGCGTCTATTGGCTGCACTTCCTCGCGCAAAACGGCTTCGGCGGCATCCTGGCCGACGAAATGGGTCTTGGAAAAACGCTTCAGGCGCTCGCTTTCATCCGCACGCTGCGAGGGCAGGGCCCAAGCCTCGTCGTCTGTCCTTCGTCGCTGATTTTCAACTGGCGCGCCGAATCCTCGAAATGGACACCCGAACTCCGGGTTCTAACGCTCGAGGGAGCGCATCGAGCGGAGGATTTCCATAAAATCGAGAGATCTGATCTGGTAATTACGAGTTATCCGTTGCTCAGAAGGGATGCGGAAAACTACCGGAGCCAACAATTCGGCGCCGTTATCCTCGATGAGGCCCAGCATATCAAGAATCCCGACAGCCAGAACGCCCAGTCAGCCTCGGCGCTCAACGCAGCGCACCGATTTGTCCTCACCGGCACGCCAGTGGAAAATTCAGTGCGCGACATCTGGTCACTGATGAATTTCCTGATGCCTGGATACCTTGGCACGCGCGCTGATTTCCGTGAAGGGTACGAAAAGGCGATTCAAAGCGGTTCCGACGGACCAGAACAGAAACGCCTCACCCGCCGAATCCGGCCATTTCTTCTTAGGCGGACGAAGGAATCAGTAGCAACGGAGATACCGGAAAAACTAGAGCAAATCGCGTATTGCACAATGACTGCGGCACAATCTGATGTTTACAATCAGCTCGCAAATGCGGCGCGGTCTCAACTTTCCGAATTGTCTGGATACACGGATCGAAACAAGGCTCGGATGTTGATGTTAACCGCATTGCTGCGCCTGCGGCAGGCTGCCTGTGATATCCGCCTACTCGGCATTGAGCAGCAACCAAGCGATTCCGATGCCTCCGCAAAGCTCGAGCTTCTGGAGGAATTGCTTTCGGAAGCCTTGGATGGCGGGCATAGGGTGCTCATTTTCAGTCAGTTTGTCAGCATGCTGAGCTTTATCCGCAGCCGACTCGACAATCTCGGTGTGAGACACTGCTACCTGGACGGGCAAACGCGGGATCGGGGCGCCGAGGTCGCCCGATTCCAAGCGGGTGACGTCCCGGTTTTTCTCATAAGCCTCCGAGCGGGCGGAACAGGCCTTAATCTGACCGCTGCGGATACCGTGATTCATTTCGACCCATGGTGGAATCCGTCCGTTGAGGCTCAGGCGACCGACCGTGCCCACCGGATCGGCCAAAAGCGGATCGTCACAAGCTACAAACTCATTTCGAGAGGTACAATCGAGGAAGGGATCATCAATCTTCAGGCAAAAAAGCGCGCCGTAATTGCGGCGACACTGGAGGGCGAGCAGTCCCTCATGGAAGCACTGAGTATGGAGGAGATCCGAGGCCTTCTTGAGTAGGGAAGAGGTGCAAGGAGGCGTTGCCGCAGGGTGCATATCAGGCTTCGGGAACGCATGGAGTGAACGCGTCGTAGTTCTTCGCAAGTTGTTCACAGCAATGAAACCATCAGCGATCGATGTGTATACATATAACATCGAACAATGTATGTCATATGGAATTGAAGGGCACTGCTTCAGATGTTCTATGGCAATTTTTTCGGTGCCTCACCCTCAGGGTTCAGGTACCAAGACAACGGAAGTTGATCCTTCGGCATTAGCGTGTAGGCGCGAACATCGGCATCTTGTCGGCCCTCACCGCGATGTCCTTCTTGTCGAACGTGAACTCGCAAACGTCCCCGAGTTGTGCGAACTGCGCGCCCGGACGCGGCCGAGCGCATCGAACGGTCCTGAACGGCTTGCGTATTCCCTCCGTCAGGGAGTGGTGGTGCGCAAAATTGCCGTCCCTGCTCAAGCCGGAAGAAGTCGGAACGCCTGACCGGGAAAGCGCGGCCCGCGGCTCGGTGCGACGCCTCACACTCTCCGGTCCTCGGTCCGGCACGCGGCATTCATTGCTGAAGTGACATCGCCGGCTTTGCTGGCAGATTTTCCGCATGATCGCCCAAGACGAAGCCCGAGTGCTGGAGGTGGCCCGCGAGTGCGGGCCGCTGGAGGCGCACCGTCGGCTCATCGCGGAAAATGACGCCCGGATCCGGAGCGCCGATCTGGGGAATGGCCGCGCGATCGCCAATGCGCGGACGGCAATTTTCACGGCGCTCGTCGGGCAATGGGCCGAGGCGCAACAGGGCGCGCTCGGCTACGCAAAGCCCTTCGCCGTCGTGGCGCTCGGCGGGACCGGCCGCGGCGAGGTCACGCCGTGCTCCGATCTGGATTTCGCGTTCCTCTTCGACGACGCGATCGAGGGCAATGCCTTCCTGCTGGAGCTCCAGCGGCAGACGTTGCACACGGACGAATTCCGCGAACAGCACGGCTTTCGCTGCGAAGCGCTTCCGTTCGGCCTCGATGACGCGCCAGCGCTCGTGGACAAGCCGCTCAATTCCTTCCTCGACATGCGTGCGGTGTACGACCCGTGCGGGCTTTCCGGGCGCTTCCGTGAACGCATCCGCGAGTCCTGCGATCCCTTCGGGCATTTCCTGCACCTGCGTGGTTTTTGGAAGGAGCAGTGGGAGGCCGCGGGCGCGGGAAGCGAGCGGCTGGATCGCTTCGACATCAAGAACGACGGACTTCGCGTTTTCCTCGGCGGCATCTGGACGCTTGCCGGGAAAACATTCGTCCACAGCCACGAGATCTATCGCGAACTCGAGGACCCGCGCGACCTGGCGGCGTATGATTTCCTGCTGCGCATCCGCGCGTGGGTGCACCTGCGCCGTCCGCCAGGAGGCAGGCCGGACGCCTTTGGCAATCACCCCGAGGACATGCTCGGGTTCGAGGATTCAGTCTCATATGGAGAGATGCTCGGGCCCGGGAGCGACGAAGGCGCGCGGTTTGAATTTGCCGACGAGGTCCGCGCGCGACTGCTCGCAGCGCGACGCCGTGTGGCGGTGTTTTCAAGGGCGGTGATCGGGCGGGAACTGAGGCACGGGCGTGCGGTGTCGCCGGGGAGTCCCATGATCTACGGCACTGCCGGCCTGCGGCATGCGACCTCCGGCTTCTGCGAGACCGCGCGAGACAAGAGCCGCGCGGCGCTTTCGCTGCTGCTGGACTCGCAGCGCTACGGCGTGCCGATCGACCCCGCCGAACTCCACGCGACCTTTCACAATGCCGGCGACTGGCTCGTGCGCGTGCCGGAGGTTTCCGCGCTCTTTTATGAGCCCCGCGGAAGCCTCGCGGATTCCTTCGAGTTCCTCTCCCAGATCGACGGTGCCGAGGCCCGTCTCTTTCCCGGCTACGGGAAATTCGAATCCTCGCTCGACGGCCGCGTGATGTGGGAACGCCATTCCCTGCGCGGCGCGCTGGAGCGGCAAAAGATGCGCGCGCTGGAGCGCTACGTGGCCGAGGGCGCGGAGCGGCTCACCACCGCGGTCTCCCCGGAAAAAATCAGCGCCACCGAGGAAGGCGTCGCGCCCGCGATTCAGGCCGCGCTGCTCGACGCGGATCATCGCGCCGCGGTGAAGCTCGCGCTGAAGACCAAGCGGCTCCCGCTCACGCCCGAGGACGAAGCCGCCCGCACCGACGAGACGCTCCCGCTCCACGAACGCCACGCCTCGGGAGTTTCCGGCATCCCGCTCGCGGACTACTTCACGCCTTACGCACCCGAGTGCGAGTTCCCGCAGGTCACCGTGGATGTCGCGCGCTTCCTCGTGGAAAACCGGCGCGCTTTCAAGGTACTCGCCGAAAGCGGCCTCAACGACGGGGAGCAGGTCGCGGAGTTTGCGCGGCGCTGCGGAGATGAGCAGCGGTTGCGGGCGCTCTTCGTGTTCACGTGCGCCGACCGCGCCCAGTGGGAATCCGCGCAGGCCGAGCCGGTGCGCTGGTGGAATATCCGTGAGCTTTACTCAAAGGCCGTGGCGACCTTCCGTCCGCGACAGGATCGCTCCGGCTCCCTCGCCGCAGCGGGTTACGGCGAGGATGAACTCGCCATCCTGCGCGACATCGGCGAGGATTTCTTCAGCGGCGCCTACCGCCTCCATGCGATCCGCTTTGGCGCGCATCTCGTCCGCCTCGCCGGTGACGACGACACCGCCGGGCCAAAGGCGGCGATCATCCGCGATGGAACCTCGACCATCGTCGGCGTCGCCACCCGGGACTACCGCGGGCTGGCCGCATCCATCAGCGGCGCGCTGTGGCAAAGCCAGGTCGAACTCCGGCAGGCGCACCTTTTCTCAGCGATGAACCATGGCCTCGCCCTCGACTTTTTCCACCTCGCCCCCGGCGCCCTGCCCCTCCGGAAGGACCTCTCCGCGATCGTCGAGGAAGCCATCCGCAACCGACGCCACATCGCCGACGCCGACGAAGCCTCGCTGCCGCCCATCGAGGGCCGCATCACGCTCAGCGAATCCCGGCCCGGCCTGCACTGCCTTCGCTTCGAGACCACCCATGATTCCGGCGGCCTCATCTATGCGCTGACCTACAAAGTCTTCCGCTACTTGGAGGGAAACATCTACGCCCTCACCGCCCACACCGCCCGCGACCACACCTACATCTCCATCTACTACGCCCTCCCGGCGGGACGCGGACTGGAGGAAGCGAGGGCGATCGTGAAAAGGAAATTCGGAGGCGCACTGGCATGAGCGAGGCCCCGGGCAATCGCAGGCTTGCGGGTGATCCCGCTGCCGGGGCAACCTGCGCTCATGAGCGATTCCACGTACCACCCGAAGGCCATCGATGCCTCCGGCGTGCTTCTGCCGCCAGAGATGATGGCGCTGACCGAGCGGCTCGCGGAGAACGCGCACGATAGCTGGGCTGCGCAGCGGATGGCGGATGGGTGGACCTTTGGCCCGAGTCGCGACGATGCGGCGAAAAAGCACCCGT
Source organism: uncultured Verrucomicrobiae bacterium (assembly GCA_963769025.1). Taxonomy (GTDB): domain Bacteria; phylum Verrucomicrobiota; class Verrucomicrobiia; order Chthoniobacterales; family Chthoniobacteraceae; genus SXWH01. Next base: position 651,047 of record CAVYKI010000009.1, on the reverse strand, counting down.
GCCTGGTGCCGTACGCGGAGCTGCCGGATTCGGAGAAGGAATATGACCGCATCACCGCGCTCGGCACGCTGAAGGCGATCCTTTCGCTCGGCTACGAAATTGTGCCGCCTCGAAAATGAATCGCAAACGACCATGAGCCACGGCGCCTCCGATTACCTCCGAATCCCGCGCAGGCAGTGGTGGTTTCTCGTCCTGTTTGGTGTGCTGACGGTCGTCGCAGGGGCAGTGGGCGTGCTGCGCTACGAACTCGAACACGGCCACCACGGGGAGGTCCATTTTCTGGGAGCGCTGTATCACGGCATCCAGATGCTGATCCTGCACACGGCGCATTTCGAGCACGGGGCAAATGCGTGGCTCGAAGTGGGCCGCTGGGCCGGGGTGGCGACGGCGTTCTGCGCGGGCGCGATCCTGATCGGGAGGCGGCTGAAGCGCGAATGGCGACGGCTTTTGCTAAAGCGGTGGGAGGATCACTACGTCGTGTGCGGCCTGGGGCAGAAGGGATTCGCCATCGCGATGGATCTGATGGACGGGGGCAAGGTGCGTGGCGGGAAGCGGATCGTGGAGGCAGCAAGCCGTTTCCTGAAGCGCTTGGACGGCGAACGTGTGCCCCCGCCAAAGCGTGTCGTGATCATCGATCCCAACCCGGAGGCTTCATTCACCGATGCCTGCGAGGCGGCGGGTGCGTGCGTGATTCTGGGCGATGCTTCGAAACCGGAGGTGCTCGCGGAGGCACGGATCACGAAGGCCGAGGAAATCATCGTCATCACGCCTTCGGATCCGACCAATGTGCGGATCGCGGCCGGAATCCGTGAGGCGTGCCTGAATGCGGGGATATCGGGGCGACGTCCGCGCCGTCACGTCCACCTCTCCGACATTCATCTGCGTGAGGCGGTGGACCGGTGGATCGATCAGGAGAGAAACGATGCGGCAAGCCGGCTGCACTTCTTCGACGTCTATGACAGCGAAGCGCGCCGCGTGCTGCGCGATCACCCGCTCGACGGCAAGGGCATCGGACCGCTCGATCCGCGCTCGGTCCATGTGGTGATTCTCGGCTTCGGGAGGATGGGACGCAGCCTCGCGTTACGCGCGGCAAAGATGGGGCAGTTCGCAAATGGAAAGCCGCTCCGCATTTCGGTGATCGACCGCCACGCCGGCACGCAGCGCGACCGCCTCCTGTTCCGCTATCCGATTCTCGCCGGCCGCGACATTTGCGACATCCAATTTCACGCGGTGGAGGCCGAGTCGCAGCAGGCGCGCAAGCTTATCGAGGGCTGGGCGGCCGAACCCGCCGCACTGCTGCATATCTACTTCGGCCTCGACGACGATGGCCGCAGCCTCGAGGTGGCCCTCCGCCTCCAGGATGTCCTGCGCGAGTGCAAATCCTGCGGGATCCACGTGCGCATCCGCTCGAAGGATTCAGTGGCGCGCATCCTCGAAGCCGCGGAAGGCGACAAGGTGCGGATTGTGCCCTTCGGCACCGTGGACGACACGTGCTCGGACGGCGCATTTCGAGGCGACGAGCTGGATGAACTCGCACGCGCAATTCACCGGCGGTTCGTCGGACGGCGCGCCGCGACTTCGCAGCGCACGCCGGAGAATGATCCCACGCTCCGCGACTGGGATGACCTCCGGGATGACATCCGCGAGTCCAACCGCCAGCAGGCCGACCATCTTCGCGTGAAGCTCCGCGCCATCGGTTGCGAGCTTGTGGCGGACGACCATGCGGGCGAAGCGATCGAAGCCCTCGATGAAAACGACATCAAGGCGCTCGCCCCGGTGGAACACCAGCGATGGAACGCGGAGCGATGGCTGGCCGGCTGGCGTCACGGGAAAACGCAAGACAAGGCGAACCGGACTTCGCCTTACCTTGTCCCGTGGGACAAACTCGATCCCGCCATCCAGAAATACGATTTCGAAGCCATCGAGCAGATCCCCGAGCTCGTGAAAAGCGCGATGCCGGGGAAGAAAATCGTGAGACTGAGCCCGGCCCGCGAGTGATTCGCATTTGCGAGCCGCCGCGAGGCGCGGCCGCTACTTCGCCGAGGGCGCTTCAGTCACCGTCGCCATCCGGTCCTCCGGGTTCTCCGAAAGGATCAGCCCGCGGAATTGAACCTCCTGCGGCACCTTGTTGGAGTGCAGTTGCAGGCCGAGCGGACCTTCACCGCAAAGTTCCGGCTTCGGGTCCGTCCAGTCCGCGACGAGCTGGCCATTCACCGCGAAGCGGATCCGCGGCGGCTGCGCGAGGATTTCCATTTGGTTCCACTCGTGCTGGCGCCCTGCTTTCTTCGCGGTGCCGTCGTCCTTGTGGATGCTGTTGCGCCGGTAGAGATCGTAGAATCCCCAGCCGGACGGGAACATTACCAGGTGCCCCATGTAGCTCAGCGGGTCCCCTTCCCTCTCGACCGGGGTTCCCCACATCGCCACGCCGCTGTGCATCTCGCTCGTCACCAGCTTGCCCTCGAAGACCAAGCGGAATGCGCGGTACTTTTTGTCGCTCACGAGATAGGTGCTCGCCTTGGGCGCGTTGGCGTCGGTGTTCTTGCCGACGATCGCGCCGTCCTGCACGGACCAATATTTTTCGTTGCCCTTCCAGCCCGAGAGGTCCTTGCCGTTGAAAAGCGCCGCCGCCTTTTCTGATGCTGGAAATTTGACCGACTGCGCCCAGTTCGCGGGCACCGGCGTCTCGGCGGAGGTGGCCGCGATCGCGGCGAAGGTCACGGCTGCGGAAATGAGGGGGAGTTTCATGGCCGCCGACGCTACCGGTCCGGAGTTGCCGACACAAATTCTTTGCACCCGGCGGCCGCCGGCTGCGGCATCTCGCGGATTGCCAAACTGGATCGCGTCGCCGAAAAAGCGCGTCCCCAATGAAACGCCTTACCCACTCCCTCCTCGGAATCATCGCCCTCCTGTCCGGCCACGCCATCGCGGCGGAGCAGAAATTTTCCATCGCACCGGACTTCTTCGAAAAGACGCCCGGCGGCCAGCCAATCGGCGCGTGCCACGGCGGCGCGGTGATCGACAAGGCGGGCAACATCTACGTCACCACCGACACACCGCGCGGCATCCTCGTTTTCTCTCCCGCTGGCAAATTTGTCCGCGCCTTTGGCCCGGCAAAAATCCACGGCCTCGAAATTCGCGAGGAAAACGGCACGGAGGTGATCTACGGCGCGCGTCCTTCGGCGCATGAAGTCATCAAGCTCAAGCTCGACGGGACGCAGGAGTGGTCCCTCAAATACCCCGAGGAATCCGGAGTGTGCAAAGATGCGAACGGCTTCAACCCCTGTGCCGTCACGGTGGGCCCCGATGGCTCCATCTTCGTGGCCGACGGATACGGTTCCAACCACATCTTCAAATTCGACAAGGATCGCAAATTCGTGAAGGCATTCGGCGCGCCCGGCCCTTCCGTCGGATTCTTCAAGACGTGCCACGGCATCGCCCTCGACACGCGCGGGGAAAAGCCGCTGCTCTTCGTCTGCAATCGCAATAACAACCGCGTCGAGCACTGGGATCTCGACGGCAATTTCGTGAAGGTCATCCAGGCCGATCTCCGCCTGCCCGCCGCGGTCCACATCCGCGGCGACTACGCCGTGGTCCCCGAGCTGCAGGGACGCGTGACGGTGCTCGACAAGACTGGCGCGATCGTCGCGCAGGTCGGAGACAATCCCGTGGCGGCACAACGTGCAAACTTCGGGCTGAAGGAAGACCAGTGGAAGGACGGCATCACGAACTCACCGCACGGCGCATCCATCGACAAGGACGGCAATCTCATCGTCGCGGAGTGGAGCGCGTTCGGGCATCTTCACAAATTCATCCTTTCGAAATAGGGCCGCGCTTTTCGCCCGCCGGTGAAGGAACCGCAGCCACGCTCTGCGTGAGCCAAGCCACCCAAGGATGTTCGGCACGCAGGCGGCGGGCTGGTGGTGCTGCTGGTGTTCCTCAGCATCGTCGGCAGCCGCTCGAAGCAGCTCTGCCGCGCCTCACGTCTCACGGATCACCCACTCGAATCCTTGGACGGCATCCAGCTGCGCCAATCCGAGGCCGTCGCGTTTGCGGCGTCGTACTTCGAGCATGATGGCGATCCCCTCGTTCAGCATGGCTGGAATCACCTTCTGCTTGATCGGGTCGTCGAAGCTGAGCCCCGGTCCCTTCTGAACCTCCGTGAGCCAGGGATGCAGTGTGTCATCGAAAATGATGTCGGCCCCGAACAGGCCGAAGGGGAGTCCGTTGCCGAGATCTTGCGAGAGCGTGGGCCGCGCGGCGTCCACCACGAAGGACAGCATGCGCTTGAGCTGCGGCTTCAGGTGTCCCTCGACCCAGTTCTCCGGCGCGAGCTTCCGATCCTGGATGAGGTAGTTTTCCCAATCCGAAAAACTCCATTTCAAGACAGCCGACGGATCGTAGTCCGGATGGGCCTTTTGCTGAAACACATTGGTCACGTGGATCAGCGTATTTTCAAAATCATCGAGGCTGAATGGCTGCGTATTCAGCCGCACCGTTCCTTCGCGATACATGAGGACGAGGAGCGGATCGAGGGAGGCGACGAGCCAGTAGATCCGGATTTCGGACTTGCGCCCGTCGAGCAGCAGCGGGTTCCGGATGTATCTTTGGATGACGTAGCGGTCCTTCTGCGGATCGAATGCGAATTCTTCGGGATGCGCATACGCATCGCGCAACTCATCAAACTGCCAGAGGATTTGGATGCCCCTGCCGCGGGACGAGGAGCAGGGCTTGAGTATCCAAAGATTCTCCTTCGATTCAGAAGCCGGAAGCTGGCTGAAGAAACGCTCCCTCTCTTCCGGAATGTAGAGGCAGTAGGTCTCCTGGACGAGATCCGTCATGCCGAAGTCATACTTCGACTGGTTCCTGGAAAACCTGCCGAGGTGCTCTGCGAGGAATCCCTTGTCGGTCATCGCGCGCTCGTTTGGAAAATGATTCAAGAGCTGAAACGGCCGGAGTTTTCCGAACCAGTCCCGATACCCCTTCCGCATCCAAAGGAGATCCGCGACTGTGGGATCTTCGACGATGCGGATTTTTCCGAGGTCCAACGCGTCCCGCGCGTTATTCGAGGCCGGATCGCAAAAGACGGATGGGAGGTCTGCAGTTCCGGTCAGGTCAGCCCGTGATTGCTCAGAAGGAGCGGGACTGGCTTTTCCGATGCCAAGCCAAGAAAAGAGCGACATGATCAATTCCCCGCGCTGCGCATTCCTTGGCGGATGGACCGGGCCGGCACTGCTCTGATCTTTGATGCTGGATGTTCGTCACGGCTCACGGCCGCCACGGTATTTTCCGCATCGCTGCCGTCAAGCAGCCGGTCGCCCTTGCTGCACCCAAATGGCATCGCCGGAAGGAAACGCAGTGCCCGCCAGGACACCTCGAATTTGCCGGACGTGCAGGGATGGAACCCGCTGCAGGAAGGCAGTCCATCCTTGAACGGAGTACTTCCTCCGCTAGCATGATTGTTGCGGGCAAGGGAATTGCGACAGCCTTCCACCTCCCCCATCCTTTGAAACATAATCACAATCCACCCCAGCCTCGCGGGCTGAAAGAACTGCTGTATTCCGGGGAAATGGAGTTCTTCATGGAAGCTCACAACGGGCTGAGCGCGAAGATCGTCGAGGAGGCGGGCTTTGCCGGGATCTGGGCCAGCGGGCTTTCCATGTCGGCCACGCTCGGCGTCCGCGATTGCAACGAGGCGAGCTGGACCCAGGTGCTCGAAATCGTGGAATTCATGCGCGACGCCACCCGGCTGCCGATCCTGCTCGATGGGGACTCGGGGTTTGGGAATTTCAACAACGTCCGCCGACTCGTGCGGAAGCTCAATCAGCGCGGAATCGACGGCGTGTGCATCGAAGACCAGATTTTTCCGAAGCGCAATTCCCTGAGCGAGGGCAAAAAGAAGCTGGTGGATCCGATGGAGTTCACCGGAAAGATCAAGGCGGCTAAGGACACGCAAAGCCGTGCGGATTTTTGCGTCATCGCGCGACTGGAGGGATTCATTGCGGGAGTGGAAATTGCGGAGGTTCTTCGCCGCGCGCACCTGTATGCCGATGCCGGAGCGGATGCCCTGCTCGTGCACAGCAAGCGGACTGACGCAGACGAGGTCCTCGCCTTTGCCTCAGAGTGGGATCGCTCCACCCCGCTCATCGTGGTGCCCACGACCTTCAGTCGGACGCCGGCGGCGGTTTTCGCCGAAGCCGGATTCAGCACGGTCATCTGGGCAAATCACAATCTGAGGAGTTCGATCGCGGCGATGCAGGCGACGTGCCGCCAGATCTTCGAGGAACAGTCCGTGACCGGCATCGATGGGGAAATTGCTCCCTTGCAGGAAGTCTTCCGCCTCCAGAACGCCGACGAACTCACCGAGGCCGAAAGGCGATACCTTCCTGGCGACAGCGCCGGCCAGTCCGCAAAAATCGCCGACGGTGCGGAGAAAGCCGCGCTGGCAACATCGGCGCGGCCGAAGCGTCCGCCCGCGAAGCTCAGCCTCGCCCCACTCAGCGCGGAATGATCGAAGCACGGGCGCTTCTCGCGAGGCTGCGTGCTCTCGGATACTCGTTTTTTTCCGGAGTCCCCTGCTCCTTCCTGACGCCGCTGATCAACGCTGTGATCAACGACCGCGAACTCGACTACGTGGGCGCAACGAGTGAAGGCGAGGCAATCGGCATCAACCTCGGCGCCAGTCTCGCCGGTCGCAAGACGGTGACCCTTTGCCAAAACTCGGGACTCGGAAACGCGATCAATCCGCTCACGTCGCTCAACCATCCATTCCGCATCCCCACGCTGCTCGTCACCACCTGGCGTGGCGAGCCGGGACTCGCCGATGAGCCGCAGCACGAACTGATGGGCCGCATCACGCAGCGGATGCTCGACACGCTGGAGATCCCGTGGCTGCCGTTCCCCGAGGAGCAGGGAGAAATGGATGCCGCCCTCGACGAAGCCGATGCCTCCATGCGCGAGCGACAGCTTCCCTTCGCCTTCATCCTGAAAAAGGACACCTTCGCGACGTGCGCGCTAGAGCCGCGCGCGGCAGCCGCCACAGTGAAGGCGCATGCACGGCTTCTGCCTTTCGATTCGCCGTCCTTGCGACTCACGCGCAGTAAGGCCATCGCTCACATCCTTCGCTTCTGCACCGACGACGACGCCATCGTGGCCACGACTGGCAAGACCGGGCGCGAACTCTTCACCGTTTCAGACCGGCCGGGAAATCTCTACGTCGTCGGAGGTATGGGCACCGCGTCCGCGATTGGCCTCGGCATCGCGCACACACTGCCGGGGCAGCGCGTCATCATCCTCGACGGTGACGGCGCGGCGCTCATGAAAATGGGGACGCTTGCGACCATCGGCCACTACCAGCCGGAGCGCTTGATCCACATCATCCTCGACAATGAAACGCACGATTCCACCGGAGGGCAGGCGACCGTCTCCCCGACGGTTGATTTCGCGCGAATCGCCGCGGCGGCGGGCTACCGAAACGTCTTCAGCGCGGAGCGTGCCGAGGACCTCGCCGCCTGTCTTGCGGAGATGTGCCCGAACGCCGGCCCCTCGCTGCTCCATTTGAAAATCCGCCCTGGCTCGCTGGAGAAACTCGGCCGGCCCGCGGTGAAGCCGCCTGCAATCAAGGAACGCTTCATGCGATACCTCGCCACCCGGAAATGACGGACCACATCCGCCAGCGCCTCTTCACGCCCGGACCGATCAACACGAGCGACGCCGTGCGCGACGCCATGCAAAGGGACATGGGCCCGCGCGATGCGGCCTTCATCCAGATCGTCCGTCACATTCGCCAGGAATTGCTGATGATCGCCGGCGCCGGCCCGGAGTTCTCGGCAGTGCCCATGCAAGGCAGCGGCACCTTCGCCATCGAAGCCGCCATCGGCTCGCTCATCCCACCGGACGGAAAGCTCCTCGTCCTCGCCAACGGGGCGTACGGCCGCCGGATGATCGGCATCGCGCAACGGCTCGGCATCGCGGTGGACAGCATCGAAGCACCGGAGACCGAGCCGAACGATCCGGGATCCGCAAAAGTGCATCTCGCCGCACACCCCGAGGTCACCCACGTCGCTGCCGTCCATTGCGAAACCACCACCGGCATCCTCAACCCCATCGCGGAAATCGGGGCCGTCGTCGCGGCAGCCGGGCGGCGCTTCCTGGTGGATGCGATGAGCAGTTTCGGCGGCATCCCGGTGGATGTCACCAGATGGAACATCGACTGCCTGATCTCCTCGGCGAACAAATGCATCGAGGGCGTCCCCGGCATTGCCTTTGCGATTGCGCGAAGCGCATCCCTCGATGCCGCGCGAGGCCACGCCCGCAGCGTGAGCCTCGATCTGCCAGCGCAGAGGGACGAACTCGAGAGCAGCGGCCAGTTCCGATTCACGCCCCCCACGCATGTCTGCCTCGCCCTCGCCGCGGCACTCGATCAACTCACCCGCGAAGGCGGCGTCGCCGCGCGGGAAAGGCGCTACCGGGAAAGCCAGCGCACGCTTTTGTCAGGCATGGAGGGGATGGGATTCCGGCCTGTCCTCCGCCGGGAACTGCAAGGCCCGATCATCATCGCCTTCCACTTCCCGGCCGACCCGCGATTTGACTTCGAGGACTTCTGCCACCGGCTCGCCGTGCGCGGCCTCGTCATCTATCCGGGCAAGCTTTCCCACGGCGACAGCTTCCGCATCGGCACGATCGGTCAGCTCACCCCGGGAGACTTCGCGGGGCTGCTGGGAGGAATCCGCGAGAGCCTGGAAGCCATGGGTGTGGCGCTGCCTCCGGCACCCAGATCGCGCGACTGAGAAGGTGCAGTGCACGATTCGATTCCCTGCGATCCCCACGCAAATGCAAAAAAAGGGCGGCCGGAGAAAACTCCGGCCGCCCTGAATTCAACCAAGGATCGAATGGCTCTTAATTGCAGTCCTCCTCGTCGTCGTCATCGTCGTCGCCGTCGTTCTGCCACTGTTTCTTCAGGGCCTTGCATGTGTCGTCGTCCGGCTTGATGCCGACCGATTCCTGCGCCTTTTCCCATGCATGTTTAAAGTGCTCGATGGCCTTCTTGTAGTCCTGCTTGGCAAGATATGACTGGGCGGTGACAAGTTCCTTGTTCGCGTCCTGGATTTTTTTGGCGTTGCCGTTCGCGGCGACGGCAAGGCGGATCGCCTCGCGGGCAAGCTGCTCATCCGCCAGCACGAGATCCTGGACCGCGTAGGTGGCCGACTGCACGCATGCCAGGTCGGGGCTATACTTGATGATCTTCTGAATGAGATAGGCTGCCTCCTGCTCTTTATCGAACACGAGTTCCCCACACCTCGTGAGAGTCGTGTCGCTCCCCGTCACCCACAACGCTGGCGTCAGACTGCGCTGGATGCGGAGGATCGCAGCAGCTGCCCACACGCGGGTCTTGCAGTGCGTGCTGGAAAGGCAATCCGTAAGACTGGCGATTGCCTCGTTCTTGAGCCCTTTTGCCGAGGTGTATTCGTAGGCGCCGATGTCCACCGTGAGGCTGAGGCCGCCGTCGATGACGCGGATCATGAAGCCCCGCTGATCCGTGGTCATGCTGGCGAGCAGGTTGCCATTGCTGCCTTTGTCGATGGCCGGGCTGCCGGGCAGGAGCGCGTGAGTCAGCGTCGGTCCCCCGTTTTCCTGAAGGGGGCCGAGCCGTGGATCTGCACCGAGGATGTCGCTGGCGACAAAACTTCCTGAGGGGGCGCCGGTGGTGACCTTGATGAGGTTGTTCCCCTGGCTGATTTGCGAACCGAATGCATTGCTCACGTCCGGCGCATTCGGTGCACTGTTGCCGCCCACGATCGTGTTGCGAAGCTCCCACGAAGCGCCAAGGAACGGCACGTTCGCCATCCCGCCACCCACCGCCGCAGTATTGCCGGTGATGGTCACGTTGTAGGTCTTCAACGTGGTTCCTCCCTGATCGTTGAGCCCGCCACCGGAGCCCGCTGCAGTGTTCGAGGAGATCGTCGTATTGATCAGATTTGCCGTGCCCGCCTCCTGGATGCCGCCACCGTCGCCGCCGGCGGAGTTGTTGGTGATGGAACTGCGGATGATCGTCATGTCCTGCTCGTCGAAGATGCCGCCGCCGTTCTGGCCCGCGGTATTGTAGGAGACGGTGCTGTCGGTGAGCCCGCTGAGCGTGCCTCGGTTATAGATGCCGCCGCCGCTGCCAAGCGGCGACTTGTTGGCGGTCACGCAGACGCGCAGAAGCTGAAGATTGCCCACGTTGTGGATTCCGCCGCCGTGGGAGGCATTGCCAAAGCCCGAGAGGTCGGGCCCCGTGCCATTGCCTTTGGTGACGGTCATGTCGGAGATGGTCGTCGGGGCGAGACCGGTCGCATTCACATAAAACACGCGGCTCACATTGTTGCCGCTGACCGTCAGGAAATCGCATCCGAGGCCCCGGATGGTCAAAACCTTGTCAATCACCACCTGGCCGGCTTTGAGCACGATGGTCTTTCCCTTCAAGGAGGAAGAAAAGTCGACCAACCCGTTCGGCGGAGTGTTGACGATGGCCCAGCGCAGGCTGCCCGTGATGAGCGACGCGCTGGGTGCATTGTCCTGATTGTTCGTCACAGTGAGTGCGAAGCCCACCCCTTGCATGGCGACTCCGATGAGAGCGACGAGCGCGGCACAGATGCCCGTCCTCAGTGGTGTGTTTGTTTTCATTTTTGGGGTGTTCATGGTGTTTTGCGACGCGTTCGTTTTTGTTGGAAGGACGATGCCCTTACTGGAGAAGTTGGGGTTCAGAATATGACGGAAAGAAAAATGGCGACGGGGTCTTGGCCTTGAATCGTCGAAGGTCACATTATTCTCATTTGTGAGATGCCAAGTCAATGTGAAAAAGCAGAAAACGCCGTTTTTTATTACTATTATACTTTATCACGTTGAAAAGACGCGTCTCCGCTGCTTCTGGATTCGTTCCGCTGAAGTAGGATGCAACTCCGTCGGCTTCCACCGGCGGCTTGCTTCCACCGGGCATGCGCGGAGCTGCCCTTTGCAATACGATGCTCTGCGCACTGCACGAGCTGATTCCCGAAAGCTGGGGCGCGACGCACAAAAGCGCCTCGGTCTGTGGAAAACGGGGGACCATTTTGGGGCGAACACCCAAATTCTAGGATGAGATCGCAATTTTTCAACCAGGCTTGCGATCGAATCGTAAACTGCGCGACGGACTGCCTTGTCGCTGGCTTTCCCTTCGGCTGGGCTCGGGGAGCTTGAGCTTGCCGAAACGGCGACCGGCTTTGGGGCGACGCGGACCGGCTTGCCGGCTCTTAAGTTTCGGACTCGCTTAAAATCATGCCCGTGGTCTCCCCGCCGGAGGGATGAAACTTGCCGTCTTCTTTCCATCGTGCTATTGCACGATGGAATGGCACGACCCATCAGCACCGACCTCACCGCAGTCCAGCAGCGCGTCGCTCTCGCGCTGGCCGACTTTGCGCGCAAGGAGCGCCCCGCCTTCGTGCCGGACCTGGCAAAGGCGCTGCGCCTGGCCGGCGAGAGCAGCCTCGCGCCGACCCTGCAAAAAATGGAGCGCGGCGGCTTCGTGGAGATTCAGGGCGGCGGCGTGCCGGGGCGTTCGAGGCTCGTGCGGCTCACCGCAAAAGGCCGCCACGTGCTCGGCATCGGCGGCCTGCCCCTGCTCGGAACGATCCCCGCCGGCCCGCTCTCGGAAGCCGTCGCGCAGGCCGACACGGTCCTCGACGCGCATGAAATCCTGCCGCACCGGCGCGATGATTTTCTCCTCCGCGTGCGCGGCGACTCGATGACCGGCGACGGCATCCTCGATGGCGATTTCGTGCTGCTGCGTCCGGATGCAAAGGTGCCGCACGGCGCAATCGCCGCGGTGTGCGTCGGCGACGATCGCGAGGCCACGCTGAAACGCGTTTTTTACGAAGGCAAACGCGTGCGCCTGAAGGCGTCGAATCCGGCCTTCAAGGACATCCTCATGCCCGCGGAGCAGGTGCATTTCGCCGGGTTGCTGAAAGGAGTCGTGCGTCATGTCGGCAAGCAGTCCTGATTCGCCGCCGCCGATGGGCGAACGCCTCGCCGACCTGCGTCGCTTGCTCGCGGAAAAATTCCCCGCGATGGCGCAAAGGCCCGGCGGCATCCTGCCCACCGGCCTCGCCGATCTGGACGCAACGGAAGGCGGCCTGCGCCGCGCAGCGCTCACGGAGCTTTCCACCGCATCGGGTGCCGGCGCGCTGTTCATCCGCGCGATGCTGCGCGCGCTGTGCCGCGAGCATTGCTTCGCAGCCTTGGTGGATGCCGCGCGCACTTTCGATCCGGAAAACTCGTCCGCGCTCGCACGCCTGCTCGTCGTCTTCTGCGGGGACGCCATGCAGGCCGTGAAGGCGACGGACCTGCTGCTCCGCGACGGCAACCTCGCGCTCGTCATGCTCGACCTCCAAGCCGCGCCCCTGCGCCAGCTTCAACGCATCCCGGCCAACACATGGCACCGTCTGCAACGAATCGCGGAGCAGACAACCGCCGCCCTCGTGGTGCTCACGCCGCAGCCGATGGTGGAAGCCGCGCAGGTGCGCATCACCGCCGGTGCAGCCTGGACGCTCGCCGCACAACACCGCTGGCAGCGCGAACTCATCGCGGCGGCATCGTGGCGCGTCTTTCCCAGGCGCACGGCCGGCCGTCATGCGCCGGTTTTGGAAGGCGAATGCGAATCCGCGATCGCATGAGGATGCACCATGTTTGCGGTGATTCTCCTGCCAGATTTCCGTCTCCAGGCGGCGTTGCGTTTCCGCGAGGAAATGCACGCGCAGCCCGTGGCGCTCACCGACGCGCAGGTGCCAAAGGCGGGCGTGCTCGAAATGACCGGAGCCGCCGCGCTCGCAGGCGTGACGCCCGGGCAGACCGTGCCTCAGGCCCTCGCGCGCTGCGCCGGGCTGGCATTCCTCTCGCGTTCGCCAGCGGAGGAAAGTAGCGCACAGGCCGCGCTGCTCGAAATCGCCGCGACGCTCTCGCCGCAAATCGAGGCGACGGCGGACGGCTTTTGCACCGTGAACCTGCAAGGCTCAAGCGTGACCGACTGGCAGTCGCTCGGCGCAAGCGTCGTGGCGGGCCTCGCATCGCTGCGGCTGCGCGCGCAGGTCGGCATCGGCCCGAATCCCGACCTCGCCTTTCTCGCCGCGCGCCGCGCGCGACCCGTGCTCGTGGTGCAATCCCCCGCGGCCTTCCTCTCCGACCTCGCCTTGCACGAACTCGATCCCGCGCCGGAGCTGCTCGCCGTGCTGCGCGACTGGGGAATCCACAATCTCGCGCAACTCACCAGCCTGCCGCGCGGCGACCTGATGGATCGCCTCGGTCCCGAAGCCGGCCGCCTGTGGGAACGCGCCGCCGGCCAGACCGAGCGCCCGTTGCGCCTCGTACGGACCGCCGAGGAATTTTCCGAAGCCCTCGATTTCGAGCGCGAGATCGACACCGCCGAGCCGCTGCTTTTTCTCCTGCGCCGCTTCCTCGATCAACTCACGCTCCGCCTCGCCAACGCCTACCGCGTCGCCGGGCAGATGACGCTCACGCTGCTGCTGGCAAACGGCGGCGCCTACGAGCGCGCGTTCACGGTCCCCTCGCCCACCGCCGACGTGGACGTGCTCTTCCGCATCCTCCACACGCACCTCGACGGCCTGCATCTCGATCACTGCGCGACCGGCGCGCGCCTGTGCATCACGCCGACGCGCGCGGAGCGGCAGCAGTTCCAGCTTTTCGAGACCCCGCTCCGCGACCCGAATCGCTTCGGCGAAACGCTGGGCCGCCTCGCCGCATTGGTCGGCGCGGAAAATGTCGGCGTCATCGAAGTCCTCGACACCCACCGCCCCGACAGCATCCGCCTGCGCCCCCCGCGCTTTCACGAACTATCGAGCACGACGACGCCCGCCGATGACTTCGCCACCGGCCTGGCGCTGCGCCGCTGGCGTCCGCCGCTCACCGCGACCGTGCGCATGCTGGGGCATCATCCGGCTCATCTCGAATCCGCCAAAGTGCGCGGAGCGATCCGCGCGGTGCTCGGCCCTTATCGCGCGTCTGGCGGCTGGTGGGAATCCGACCGCTGGGGCACGGAGGAATGGGACGTGGAAATGGAGGACGGCGGACTCTACCGCCTCGCGCGCGTGCGGCACGAATGGCGCATCGAAGGCAGCTACGACGAGCCATTGCCGAAAAATCAAACCGGCGCGCCGCTCATCGCGATGCGTCCAGCGGGAATGTGAACATGGAATACGTCGAACTCCATGCCCGCAGCGCGTGCAGTTTTCTGCGCGGCGCCTCGCGCCCCGAGAGCCTCGCGGCCCGCGCGGCGGAGCTGGACCTGCCCGCCGTGGCGCTGTGCGACCGCGAAGGCGTCTATGGCGCGGCGCGCTTCCACTCGGCGGCAAAAGAGCACGGCATCCGCCCCATCGTCGGCGCGGAACTGACGATGGACGACGGCAGCGTGCTGCCCGTGCTCGTCGCAAGCCGCGCCGGCTACCAAAACCTCTGCCAGCTCATCACGCGCGCGAAACTGCGCGGCACGAAAACTCACGCACCCGTGCGCATGGACGAACTGGCGGAATTTGCGACCGGCCTCGTCGCGCTGACGGGCGACGAAGAAGGCCCGGTGCGCCGCGCGCTCGCACGCGACGACAAAGCCGGCGCGCTCGCGACCACCGAACGACTCGGCGTCGATCTTCGGCCGGGAAAATGTCTTCGTGGAAATCCAGCGCCACCTTCGCCGCGGCGAAGAGCGCGAAAACGATGCGCTGTGCGATCTCGCCGCCGCCACAGAGCTCCCGCTGCTCGCGACGAATGGCGTGCTCTACGCGACACCGCGACGAGCGCGCCGTGCTCGATGTCTTCACCTGCGCGCGGAACCACACGCACCTCGACGCCGCCGGACGCCTGCTCGCGCACAACGATGAGCGGCATCTCAAACCAGCGCGCGCGCATGGCGCGGCTCTTTCGCCGACACGCCCGAAGCGGTCGACGAACACCGTGCGCCTCGCGGAGCGCCTCGACTTCTCGCTGCGAAAACCTCGGCTACGAATTTCCGAAGTATCGCGTGCCGCAGGGCGAGACGATGGATTCCTTTCTCCGCAAGGTGACGCTCGACGGCGCGCGCGGGCGCTACGCGACATCCCGGCCCGGCGGAGCGCGCACAGCTCGATCACGAACTCGACCTCATCGCGCGGCTCGGCTTCAGCGGATACTTTCTCATCGTCTGGGATCTCGTGAATTTCTGCAACAGCGGAGGGCATCCTCGTGCAGGGCCGCGGCTCCGCGGCGAACAGCGTCGTCTGCTACTCGCTCGGCATCACCGCCTGCGATCCCATCGCGTGCAAACTGCTCTTCGAGCGTTTCCTCTGCGAGGGCCGCACGTCGTGGCCCGACATCGATCTCGACCTGCCGAGCGGCGACCGGCGCGAGCGCGTCATCCAGGAAGTCTATCGGCGCTACGGCAAACACGGCGCGGCGATGACCGCGAACGTCATCACCTATCGCGGGCGCAGCGCGATGCGCGAAATCGGCAAGGCGCTCAACTTTCCGCCCGACGTCCTCGACCGCTTCTCGCACCTCTTCGGCCACGGCGATTTTCCGCACACGCTGGAACTGCGAGGCGCAGCTCGCGCAGGCCGGCATCTCGCAGGCGCACCCGCGCGCGCGCGGCCGCCGTCGAGCTTTACCAGCGCATCTACGGACTGCCGCGCCACCTCGGGCAGCACAGCGGCGGCATGATCATTTGCGAAGGGCCAGCTCAGCAGCGTCATGCCGCTGGAAAATGCCTCCATGCCCGGCCGCGTCGTCGCGCAGTGGGACAAGGACGACTGCGAGGACCTCGGCATCATCAAGGTGGACCTGCTCGGCCTCGGCATGATGGCCGCGATGCAGGACTCGATCGAGATGTGCGCAGGCGCGCGGGCGCCCGGTGGACCTCGCGACGATCCCGAAGGACGACGCGGCGACTTACGATCTGCTCTGCCGCGCCGACACCATCGGCACGTTCCAGGTCGAGAGCCGCGCGCAGATGGCCACGCTGCCGCGCATGCAGCCGCGCGAGTTTTACGATGTGGTCGTCGAGGTCGCGCATCATCCGCCCCGGCCCGATTCAGGGCGAACATGCTGCATCCCTACCTCGCGCGGCGCGCGCGGCGAGGAAGCGGTCGAGTTCATCGACGACGCCTGCGAGCCCGTCCTGGAGCGCACGCTCGGCGTCCCGCTTTTTCAGGAGCAACTGCTGAAGATCGCGATGGTGATGGCGAGTTTCACCGGCAGCGAAGCGGAGGAATTGCGCCGCGCCCTGAGCTTCCACCGCTCGCAGGAACGCATGGAAAAAGTGTGCGTGAAGCTGCGCGCCGGCATGGCGCGCAACGGCCGTGCCGCCGGAAATCGCCGATCGCATCGTCGCAGTCGGTGCAGTCCTTCGCCGTGTACGGCTTCCCGGAATCGCACGCGATTTCCTTCGCGCTCATCGCCTATGCGAGCTGCTGGATGAAGGTGCATCGCGCGCCGGAGTTCTACGCCGGCCTGCTCAACAACCAGCCGATGGGCTTCTACTCCGCCGCGACGCTCGTGAAGGACGCGAAGCGCCACGGCGTGCGCATCCGTCCGGTGAATGTGCATCGAGAGCGACTGGCTTTGCACCGTCGGCGCGGATGACACGCTCCGCCTCGGCCTCTGCTACGTGCGCGGCCTCACGCACACGGATGGCGAGCGCATCGTCGCCGAGCGGAATGCCGCACCGTTCACATCGCTCGTGGATTTCCAGCTTCGCACCGCGTTGCCGAAAGCCGCCGTGCGTTCGCTCGCAAAAATCGGCGCGCTCAACGGACTCGAGCGAGCATCGCCGCGCCGCGCAGTGGCAGGTGGAGGTCGCGCGCGATCCCGACGATCTTTTTGCCGCCGCGGAGACCTCCGCCCCGCTGCCGCTGCAGCCGATGAATCCCTTCGAGCGCCTGAACGCCGACTACGCCGGCACCACGCTGACCACCGGCCCGCATCCCATGGCGCTCATTCGCGGGCGCGTGCCGCACCTGTGGCGCGCGCGCGATCTGGAATCCGCACGCGCAACGGCACGTATCTCGCCATCGGCGGCATGGTGATCTGCCGTCAGCGCCCCGGCACCGCGAAGGGCGTCGTCTTCATCAGCCTCGAAGACGAAACCGGCGTCGCCAACGCCATCGTCTCAGCCGAGCTTTTCGAGCAACTGCGCCTGCGCATCTCCGAGGAAACCTTCCTGGAAATCCGCGGTGTCCTGCAAAAAGTGGACGGCGTGATCCACATCAAAGCCCGCGAGATTCTGCCGTTGCTTGCCGAGCAAATGACCACCCCGGCCTCGCATGATTTCCATTAGCCGGAAGTCATTCGATGACCGTGCGCAGGCTACAGTTTCGTCCCGGTGACTTTCGTCCAAGGCGAGAAGGCGCCCGCCGCATGGTGCTGCACTTTGCGTTTCCAGATTTTGTTTCCGCAGAACGCGAAGAGCGTGTCCTGATCCTTGCCGCCGAGGCAAACGCCGGTGACGCGCGACCGATCGGGCACGGGCAGGATGATTTGCGTGGGGCCGTCGTCGGCGGTGATCTGAATGCCGCTGCGCGTGGCGGCGAACATGCGGCCTTCGAGTGAATAGCAGAGCGACTCCGCACCTGCGTCGTCGTCCCAGTCGTCGACGTGCAGCGGAAAAAAGCGCTCCTTGTTCGTCAGCGAACCGTCGGCGTTCACCTGGTAGCTGCAGACCCATTTTGAATGCCCCTCGGCGACCGAGAGCAGCCACTGGTCCGGGCGCGACGCCATCCCGGTGGCGAATTTCAGCCCCGCGTCCACGCGCGTCTTTTTCCCATCCTTGATGAACCACACGCTGCCGCCGTTGTTCGGCTTCTTGTCGTCGTTGTCCGTCACGTAAAGTCCGCCATCGTGCCGGGCGAGGATCGAGTGGCCGAGGATGCCGTCCATCACGGTCTTCGCGGTGCCCGCGGAGTCGTAGCTCATGAGCTTTCCGCTCTTTTCCGAGATGGTGTAGAGCGTGCCATCCGCGCCGACGGTGACGCAGTGCGCACCCCCGGCATCCGCGACGAACTCCGTGACTTTTCCATCGAGGCCGATGCGGTGAATCCTGTTGTTCGTGGTGTCGGCGAAGAATACCTCGCCGCTGGCGTTGCCCGCAGGGCCGCGCGTGCTCTTGAAGCCCTCGGCGACAAGCTGCCAGTCCTCGCCGGGGATTAGGATTTCCTGCGCACGCGGCGCGCTCGGACCGGCCTTCACGACGCTCGGGCCAGCCCCGCCAGAGGTAGGCCATGCCTTCCTGCCAGTTCTCCATGTAGCCCGCGACGTGGCGGCCATCGATGATGCGGAACTGGTAGTCGTAGCCGGAAAATTTCAGCGCCTTGTCCATTTCCTGATCGAGCAGGAACCAGTCGCCCGCGGCGTTCTCCATGTCGTGCGTCGCGGTCGTGAGAAAGGCGCGGATCGGCTTTGCCTCGAACTTCCGCACCATCGTCGGGAACTCATGCCCGCCGCGAAACGCGACCCAGCTCCCGCTCGCCGCATACACGCGGCTGAACGCCTCGGGCCGATGCCACGCCGCCGTGAATGCCGCGATGCCGCCGCTGCTGCCGCCCGAGATGCAGCGGTCGTTGCCGTCGGTCGAGAGATTGAGCTGATACTCCTTTGCGACAAACGGGAGCAGTTCCTCGGTGAGAAAGCGGACGTGGTTGTCGCTGATGCCGTCGTATTCGAAGCAGCGATTGCGCCGGTCGAGCGTGCCCTTCATCGGCGCGGGCACCGTGCCCGGCCGCACGAAGACGCCGACCGTCACGGGCATTTCCTTCGTCGCGATCATCGTCTCCATGCAGTGTCTTTTCGCGCGGATTGAAGCCGTCGGTCTTCACATACACGCATGCGGGCTTCTTGCCGTCGTACTGCGCGGGGATGAAGACGGTGACGTCACGCACCGTGCCGGGGAAAATTTTGCTCTGCGCAAAGGTGAACTGTTTCGTCGTGCCCGGCAGGATGTCCGCGGGCTTGATCGCAGGCGGGACGTAGCCTGTGGCCGCGGCGTCGGCTGCGCCAGTGGCGGGAAGCGGACTGCCAGCGAGAGGCTTGATGAACCATTGGAGGTGCCGGTCACCCGCCTTGTTTTCCCACAGGTCCAGCTTCGCCCCGGGTTTCGTATCGCCGCCGAAATCGTCGAGCCCCTTGTCCGGTGCATGCTTCGGCGTGAGCGTGTAGCTGCCATTCTCCTGCTTGGTGAGCGCCCACAATTGCCACGGCTGTCCGCTGTCCGTTTCCATTACAATGGCAGTGCCTTTCTTCACTCCGCCTTTTGCGACCGAGAGGACCAGCGTGGAACTGTACGACGGCCTGATGGAGTAGAGATTGTCGCCCTTCGGGCTGATGACCCACTTCTGATTCGGCGCCGACACGGCCTTGCCGAGCGAGACGACCGTGCCCTCCCCGGTTCCGGAATTCACGGCTTCCATCACCACCGCAGGCCCTCCGAACGGGCTGATCGAGTAGAGTCCCCAGTCCTCGGCAAACGAGTGATTGCCCGCCGAGGCGGCAATGAGCACGGGAACGAGATTCAGGAGCCGGCGGAGCTTGAGTTTGACTGTGAGCAACAGGTTTCGATGGGGTTGCATGATTTTGGCGGTGGGGTGAATTGCAGCAACTCAGCGCTGCGAGGAGCAGACCGGACTCAACATTTGTCCGGCGCACCAGCCAAAAGCGGCCGCGTCGGCTCAGACACCTCGGCCAATATTGCCAGCCACATGCTATACACGGGCTGCGTTTGCCAATTGCAGCGCGGCGAGCCTGGGGCGAATATGCGAACAAAACGATATGAAATCCCCCGTTCAAATCACTTATCGAAACATGGATTCCTCCGACGCCGTGTCGGCGCGCGTTCACGAGGAGGTGGCCAAGCTTGAGGAATTCTTTCCCCGGATCACGAGTTGCCGGGTGATCGTCGAAGCGCCGCACCGGCAGCATAAGTCCGGCGAGCCATTTCACCTCCGCATCGACCTCGCCGTCCCCGGACGTGAAATCGTCGTGAGCCACGAACCTTCCCAGCGCGCCGCACTCAGCCGCGATGACGCCGTTGCCGTGGCGAAACACAGCGAACTCCAGCCCGAGCACAAGGACGTTTACGTGGCCATCCGCGACGCCTTCGCGAGTGCCCGTCGGCAACTGCAGGACTATGCGGCGCGGTTGCGAGGGGAAGTGAAGACCCATGAGCGCGCCTGAGGCAAAGGCGCGCAGTAGGAAAGCCGCCACCGACGGCGGACGCGCGCGGGACGGCGAACTGCGCCCATGAGCCATTCGAATCAAGGCGGAAAATCGCGGAAGGCAATCGAGTCGCAGGAGAAGCTGCTCCCTTTCCTGCTGAATCCCCGCTCGTATCCGCACCGGCCGCGCACCGTGCGCCTCGTGCAGACTCACGCGTCGTTCGTGTTCATCGCGCCGCCGTTCGTTTACAAGGTGAAGAAGCCGGTGGACTTTGGCTTCCTGAATTTCTCCACACTGGAGAAGCGGCGGCACTTCTGCGAGCGCGAGGTCACGCTGAACCGCCGGCTCTGCCCCGATGTCTACCTCGGCACCGTCCCCATCTCCGTGCGCAACGGGCGCTTCACGTTCGGTGATGAAGGCAAGGTGGTGGAATACGCGGTGCGGATGCGCAAGCTCGCCGATGGGCGCTTTCTCGATCAGCTCGTAGCGCGGGGGAAAATTGGCCCTGCGGTTCTCAACCGGATCGCGCGCGTCCTGAAGAAGTTTTACGAAGCCCAGCACCCGACGGAGGAGATCGAGTCGTGGGGCCGCATCGACCGGCTGTGCATCAGCACCGACGAAAATTTCCGCCAGACCCGCGAGTTCATCGGCCACACGATCTCCCGCGGGGCATTCGAGACGATCCGCTTTTTCACGGGCCGTTTCTACTCGCGGAATCGGCGCCTCCTTGCATCACGGATCAAGGATCGGTGCATTCGCGATTGTCACGGCGACCTGCACCTGGAGCACATCCACGTCGCTCCGCGCGCGCTGCACATCTACGACTGCATCGAGTTCAACGATCGCTTCCGCTACGTCGATGTGGCGAATGACGCGGCCTTTCTCGCGATGGATCTGGACTACGAAGGCCGCCCCGATCTCTCCCGCCATTTCGCCAAACGCATGGCGTCCGCGCTCGGCGACCGCAGCATGCCGCGGCTGATGGATTTCTACAAGTGCTACCGCGCCTATGTCCGCGGCAAGGTCGAGAGTCTGCACAGCGTCGCGCATGCCGCACCCGAGGCGGAACGCGATACCAGCGCGGAACGGGCGCGCCGCTATTTCCGGCTCGCCCTGCAATATGCCATATCCGGATCGGAACCGCTCGTGCTCGTCGTGATGGGCCGCATCGCCTCCGGGAAAAGCACGCTCGCGCACGCGATTGGCGCCGAACTCGGCTGGGAGGTTTTTTCCTCGGATTCTGTCCGCAAGAAGATGGCGGGATTCCCGCTCTACGAGCGAAGCAGCGCCGCCGCACGGAAGCGGCTCTACTCGGCGGCGATGACGGCGAAGACCTACGGACACCTGCTCGCCTCTGCCGCGGCGCAGATCAAAGCCGGGCAAAGCGTCATTCTCGACGCGACCTTTGCCAGTCCCGCGCATCGCAAACTGCTCGCAAACCGCCTCGAAAAGCACGGCATCCGCTGGCGCACCATCGAAGCGCACGCAAGCAACACCACTGTGAAGAAGCGCCTCCGCGCCCGCGAAAGAAGGTCCGACGAAATCTCCGACGCGCGGCTCGATGATTTCGCCGCCCTCACCCATCTCTACGAACCGCCCGCCGAACTGCCGGCCTCGCAGTGCGCGAAAATCCGCACAGACGGAACGCTCGCCAGCACCGTGATGAAGGCGCTCGAAAGCCTGGCGCGCATTCAGACGGATTCCCCATCCGGCGCGGGCTGTACCGCCATCAGGGGCGCGTGAACGCGCACCAAAGAGTCGAGTCTCCAGTTCCTCCATCCAAGCCGCGCCGGGACAACGCTCGCCGCTACGGTCGCTTGATTTGCGGCGTGCGTGATTCCAGTTGCTCCCGCAGCCAGCCCGGGCGGTTGGTGGTGATGCCATCCACGCCGAGCGCAGCGAGTTTCCTCGCGGCCTTCGCGTCGTCCACGGTCCAGACGAACAGCTTCAGTCCCGCTTCCCTCACCTTGCCAACAAATGTCGCGTCGATCGCAAAGCGGGCATCGACATCGAGTCCGTCGAGCTGCGCTGACTTTGCCGCGGCAATCACCCCGGCGACCGACGGTGCCCTGCCAAAACTCCACTTTTTCGAAGCCACCACCCAGCAAACGGTCCCGCCGGGAAAGCGCGCCCGCGCTTGCTTCATCGTCTCGATGTCAAAGCCGATGAGAACGACTTGTTCCGCGGACTTGCCCGAAGCGCTCAGCGCTCTTTCGAGGCCCGGCAGAATTTCCGGACCGCACTTGATCTCGATGAAAAGCCGTTTGCCGTCCGGGACGGTGGCGAGCGTCTCCTCGATCGACGGGATGTGCGCGCCCTGCGGGAATCGGGCGGTGAGCCCCCTCAGTTCATCGTACGTCTGCGCGTCCACGCGCCTGTCCATGCCTGCGATACGCCTCGTGGTGAGGTCGTGGAAAGCGACAATCCGCCCGTCCTTCGTGAGCTGGATGTCGAGTTCCACTGCGTCGGCATGCTGCTCCCACGCGAGCTGGAATGCAGCGATCGTATTCTCCGGCGCGTCATGCGAGGCGCCGCGGTGGGCGATGATTTCCACGGGTGAAAACGAGATCTATTCCGGCAGGATTCCGACCTCAAGCCACGACTCTTCGCCGGAGAGCAGACGCTGCGCGAGCTTGTAGCCTTCGCGGTCAGAGTTCGATGAAACGCCGGCGAAAAGCTGCCTGATCCGCGCCCTGGAAATGCGGCAGAAGTAGTCTGCCACGCCGCATGCATCGCCATTGCCGAGGCTCTCCGCACGCGCACAGGTCGCGGTGATGGCGAAGATTTCCGTGGCGATGTCCACGAAGCGGCCCAACAGCACCTGCTCGCGTTCGAGCTTCGGGCCAAAGCGGATCATCGAATGGAAAAGCCTGCGCGCGAGCCGGCGCGTGGCGCGTTCCGCCCAGCGGACGTGGCGTGCGAGCCTGCCATCGAGCGGAACGCGCTGGAACCGTGGCAGCCACATCATCGGATACCAGCGGGAGTAAAATGCGGCGGCCTTCATCGCGGCGCCCGCGCGCTGTTTGAATGGCAATTGCGAATTCAACACCGGCGCTCCGACACGGAGATGCGGGTCGAGCGCCTCGCGGGCGATGAAGAGGCGCATGATCTCGCTCGAACCCTCGAAGATCGTGTTGATGCGCGAATCCCGCAGGAACCGCTCCACCGCGATGCCCGGCTCGCCGCGCGCCGCAAGCGATTGCGCGGTTTCGTATCCGCGTCCGCCGCGAATCTGCATGGTCTCGTTCACGATCTCCCACGACCGCTCGGTGGCCCACAGCTTGCACATCGCCGCCTCGAGTCGCACGTCCGCGTGCTTGTCGCGATCCACGAGGCTTGCCGTATAGAGCGTCATCGCTTCCATCGCAAAGACCTCGGCGGCCATCCGCGCCAGCTTTTCGGCGATGGCGGCGTGCTTGCCGATCGGGCGCGCCCCATTGCACGCGCTCCGCCGCCCACTTCCGAGAAATCTCCAGGCAGCGCTTCGCGAGGCCCGTGCATGCGGCGGGCAGCGTGAGGCGGCCGGTGTTGAGCGTCGTCAGCGCGACGCGCAGCCCCTTCCCTTCCGCGAGCAGGATGTTTTCGCGCGGCACGCGCACGTCGCGGAAACGGATCACGCCGTTGTAGAGCGCGCGCAGCCCCATGAAATGACAGCGGCGGACGACCTCCACGCCCGGGCTCGTCGACATCGACGATGAATGCGGTGACCTGCTTCTTCCCGTCCTTCGGCGGCGTCTTCGCCATCACCACGATCACGCCGGCGCTGCGTCCCATTCGTACACCACAGCTTTTCGCCATTGAGGATGAAGTGCTGTCCGTCGGCGGTCGGCTCCGCGTGCGTCTCCATCTTCGCGGGATCGGAGCCGACCTTCACCTCCGTGAGCGCGAATGCCGAAATCTCGCCGCCAGCGACGCGCGGGAGGTAGCGCTGCTTTTGCTCCTCGGTGCCGAAAAGGATGAGCGGCTGCGGAACGCCGATGGACTGATGCGCGGACAGCAACGCCGTGAGGTTTCCGCAGTGGCTTCCGAGGAGGATCGCGGCGCGGCAATAATTGGTCTGCGAGAGGCCGAGGCCGCCATATTTCGTCGGGACCTTGATTCCGAACGCGCCGAGTTTCGCGAGGCCGTCGATCACATGCTGCGGGATTTCGCCCGTCGCATCGATCTCGTCCGGATCGGTCTCATCGCGCAGGAAGGAGGCGAGCTTGCCCAGGAAGGCGTCACCTTGATCGCGGTCCTCCTGGCTTTGTTTCGGAAACGGGTGCAGCGCGCAGAAATTCAGCCGGCCGAGGAACAGATCGCCCGCAAAGGTGTCCCGCGTCACCTCGCGTGCGGCCTCGGTCAGTTCGAGCGCGGCGCGCTGCTCCGGCGACATCTTCGACGTGTCGATGATGCTTGAGGGCGTCTCGGTGGGAGTGGTGTCAGTTTTCATGAAAGCGGCCTCCGGTCTTTGCCAACTCCGCGATCAATGCGCATGGCGCGTAGTGCGGTCCTGCGGTTTCTGCGAGCTGCGAGAGGGCATCGAAGACATGCCGCGCGCCGAGCGAATCCGCATATCGCAGCGGGCCGCCGCGGAAGGGTGCCCAGCCGGTGCCCATCACCATCGCGAGATCGACGTCGCCAGCGCTCGCGGCGACCGATTCGCCGAGACACGCGGCGGCTTCATTGACCATGAGCAGCGCCAGCCGTTCGCCGAGTCTTTCGGGCGTCGCGCCCGAGGGACGCAATGCGATCGCGTCGGGGTTCACGACCGGTTCATCGCCACGCACGTGACGGTAGAACCCGGCGCCGCATTTCCTGCCCAGCAGGTTCGCGCCGATCATTTTGCCGAGGATCGCCGGCGCGTGCATCCGCTTCGGAAACGCTGCGGCAAGCGTGGCGGCGACGTCGGCGGCGATGTCGATGCCGACCTCGTCCGCGAGGCGCAGCGGCCCCATGGGCATTCCGAAATCGAGCATCACCTCGTCGATCGCGAGGGGGTCGGCACCGGCCGCAAACAGGTCGCCCGCCTCGACGAGGTACGGCAGGAGGATGCGATTCACGAGGAAGCCCGGGCGATCGCGCACGACCACCGGTAGTTTGCCGATCCGCTGGACGAATTGCACCGCGCGCTGCGCGACCTCCGGCGCGGTCGCATCGCCGGTGACCACTTCGACGAGCTGCATCTTGTGGACCGGATTGAAAAAATGGATGCCGACCACGCGCTCGGGATGGCGCGTCGCCGCGGCAAGCTCCGTGATGGACAGTGCGGAGGTGTTCGTCGCGAGGATGGCGTCCTTCGACACGAGTTCGTCGAGCCGCTGGAAGATCGTTTTCTTCACAGCCATCTTCTCGACGGCTGCCTCAATGATGATTTCCGTGCCCTGCAGCGGAACCTCCGCGGCGGCGGGCGTGATGCGATCCAGCGCCGTGCGCGCCTCGTGCTCGGTGAGCGCGCGGGCCCGCACGCCGTCGGAGAAAAGCTTGGCGATGCCAGCCATGCCGGCAGCGACGCGCGCCGCATCCACGTCGCGCAACACGACCCGCAGCCCGCGTGTGCCCAGCCATTGCGCGATGCCTGCTCCCATCACTCCGGCGCCGATCACGGCGGCGTGCTCAACCTTCGGACCGGCTGGTGCGGAGGATTTTTTCGCATGCTCCTGCAGGAAGAAAATGCGGATCAGATTCCGGGTCGCTTCGAGGCCGGCGAGCTCGAGGATCGCCGCGCGCTCGCGCGCGAACGATGTCGCCTCGTCCCATGCGCCGGAGCCGTGCAGGATCACGTCGAGCGCCTTGTCCACGGCGGGGTAATTGCCGCGCGTCCGCCGCCGGACGTCGGCCCTGGCCTTGTGCGCGACGACGGCGGAGACCGCCGCGTTCACCGGCGCGGAATGCGTGAGGCTGCGCGGATGCTTTCCTTTTTCCGCGAGGATCATCGCGGCCTTGATGAGCGCATCGCGCGGCGCGACCTCGTCGATCATCCCGAGCTTCAGCGCGTGGCGGGCGGAGACGGTCTTGCCGCCGAGGATCACATCCAGCGCACCGGGCACGCCGATGAGCCGCGGCAGGCGCGTGGAGCCGCCCCACGCGGGGATGAGCCCGAGCTTCGTTTCCGGCAGGCCGATCTTTGTCGCCGCGTCCGGCGATGCGACGCGCCAGTCGCACGCGAGCGCCAGTTCGTAGCCGCCGCCGACAGCGGCGCCGTGGATCGCGGCCACCGTGGGAATCGGCAGCGCAGCGAGTCGGTTGAAGACGGCCTGCCCGATATCAACGAAGGCGGTCAGCTCCTCCATGCTCATCTTTTGAAAAAGATGGATGTCCGCGCCGGCGACGAAGACGGACTTCTTCGCGCTCGTGAGAATGAGCGTCCGCACGTCGGCGAGGTTGCCGAGATGCGCGTCCAGTTCCTTGAGCGTCGGCACATCGAAGATGTTCACCGGGGAATCCGGGCGGTCGAATGTGAGGACGCAGGTGCCGTCGCCGAGGATGGTGCGGTCGATTGTTTGCATGATTCAGGTCCTCTCCAGCCAAAGCGCGGCGCCCTGCCCGCCGCCGACACACAGGGACACCAGCGCGCGATGGCCGCCGCGGCGCTGGAGTTCGCGCAGCGCAGTGAGGACGAGCCGCGCGCCGGTCGCGCCGACCGGGTGGCCGAGCGCGATTGCGCCGCCGTTGACGTTCAGCTTTTCCGCCGGCACCTCGACGCGCTGGAGCACCGCGAGGACCTGCGCGGCGAATGCCTCGTTGATTTCGACGATGTCGGCATCGTCAGTTTTCAACCCGGCATGCTTGGATGCCTTCTCGATGGCGCTCACGGGGCCGAGGCCCATGCGCGCGGGATCGCATCCGGTGTAGGCGTAGTGGGCGAGGAAACCGAGCGGCTTGAGGCCGAGTTCGCTCGCGCGCTTTGCGGACGTGACGAGCAACGCCACGGCGCCATCGGTGACCTGCGAGGAATTGCCGGCGGTCACGCTGCCATACTTGTCGAAGACGGGCCGCAGCTTCGCGAGCCCGGCGACCGAACTGTCCGCGCGCGGGCCGTTGTCGCGCTGGATGGCGGTGCCATTCACATAGACGGGGCAGATTTCGCCGGCCAGCGCGTCAGCCGCGGCGACGGCGCGCTCGTGCGAGTGGTGCGCGAAGGCGTCCTGCGCCTCGCGTGAGATTCCATTTTCCCGCGCGAGCAGTTCGGCGGTCTCGCCCATGTTCAGGCCTGACACGGGATCGGTGAGGCCCATCTGGAGGCCTACACGCGGCTGGAAATCGCTGACGCGAAAACGCGCCATCGCGGCGAGACTCTCGGTCGCGGACTTTGCCTTCGCGAGCTTCCCGAATTTCCGCGCTGCCTCGGGACGGTAGAGCAGCGGCACATTCGTCATGCTCTCGGCGCCGCCGACGATGAAAATGGATCCGCGGCCCGCGGCCATTCGCTCGGCGGCAGAGGTGATCGATTCCATGCCGGAGGCGCAGTTGCGGTTCACCGTCGCCGCCGGAACGGACTCGGGAATGCCGGCGCGCAGGGCGATGACGCGGGCGACGTTTGCCGCGTCGAACGGCTGGCACACGCAGCCGATGAGGACTTCGTCCACAAGCGTGGGATCGAGGCCTGTTTTCGCGAGCAGCGCGCTCACGGCGATGCGTCCGAGTTCGTCGGCGGGGAGCGCCGCGAGGTCCGTCCCCATTTTGCAGAAAGGCGTGCGCAGGCCGTCGATGATTGCGAGGCGGGTATCAGCCATGATGAACCCCCGGTTTGGCCGCGCCGTTTGCCGCCGGGCGATGGTCCACCACGCGCATTTCCTTCAGCGCCGTGCCCACCCCTTGGAGTTCGCGCATTTCGTTCTCGGTGTGAAACTCCACGCGGTTCGGGTGAATCTCCGTTCCCGCGGCGAAGTGCGAGATGAGATTCTTTTTCAGCGTCTCCTCGTCGCAGTCGTCGGACTTGGAGACATGGAGCACGAGTTCGTCCACTTCCAGGGGGTCGTCGTGGCGCTTGCGGAGTTCGAGTTGCCACGTGCCGACGTGCGCCGCGTTGTCGAGGACGTGCTCGAGCTGGTTGAAATCGACGAGCGTTCCCTTGAGCTTGTCGAAGTGCAGGTCGTGCACATCGGAGCGGCGGGAAATCTCCCCGATCAGCCGCGGCACCGCGAGTCCGCAGAACGGGCACGCCTCGTAAAACAGGCCGCCATCGATCACATCACCCGTGCGGTAGCGCAGCACGACGCTGCCGCGTGCGTCGAGCGGCGTGAAAACAATCTCGCCGGGTTCGCCTTCGCCACGCGGCTCGCCGGTGGCGGGATCGACGATCTCGATGAACGCCTGATCGGGATGGACGTGGTAGCCCGCGCTGCCGGCGTCCTCCTCGTACGGGCACTCCGCCCACGCGAGTTTCGCCTCGGTGAATCCATACGTGCGCAGCACTTCCACCTTCGGGGCGCCCATCTCGCGGGCAAGTTCGCGCAGCTTGTTCCGCATGCCCGCCGGTGTCTTTTCGCCGGCGAGGACGATTTTCCTGAGGTTCGGGAGTTCGATCTTCTCGTTCACCGCCTCGGTCATGACGTGGTAGATGAACGTCGGCATGCCGATGAGCACATCCGGGCGGATCTTGCGGATGAGGCGCAGGTTTCCCTCAGTGCCCATCGTCTTTCCACCGCCGGTCGATACGACAAACACGCCAAATTCCGTCCCCGCGTAATGAGTGAGCCAGAACGCGAGGTGCGGCGCGAAGGGGAACATGTTCACCATCCGCATCTCGCGATTCGCCGCGCACACTTCCATCATGCGCCGCCCGGCAAGCTTGAGATTCGCGATGTCGTGCCCGGTGAAAAGGAATGGCACGGGGTCGGCACTGCGCCCGGTGGTGCTGGTGAGAAATACCGGCCGGAACTCGTGCTCAAATTTTTTCTCCACCGCGCGCCGCCCGCGGAAGAGCGCGCTCGCGATCGTCGAGAACCGGCGGGAGAGCACGCGCTTGTCCGGCTGGAGCACGAATGCGCGGATCGGATCAGGCTCGCCCGCGGTCGCGGAAAAGTCGGCCTTGGTGGTGAAGGGAATGCGCCGGAGATCGTCGGCCGTTTCGAGGCGCGCGGGGTCGATGCCTTCGCGGCGGAACATCGACGAGTAATGCGCCGAAAACGGGAGGACGGTGTCGCGGAGATAATCGCGCAGGCGGCCGAGTTGCCACTTACGCAACACCGGCAACGGCCGGAAGCGGGATGTTTTCATGGGGGGTTCCTTTTGCGAGGGCTATCATTTTTGGCAGTTGCGCCTCGGCTGCCTCGCGGCCGAGGGCGATGTATTTTCCGGGGTTGGTAAAATCATGCCATCGCGCCCCGCAGGAGAGCGGACGCAGGAGGACGTCGGCCTTTTCTCCCGATGTCTCGGCGACGCGGGTCTGCGCGCCGCTGATGGCCTGGAGCAGCGTGTCGAGGACGTT
The DNA here is from genome assembly GCA_963769025.1 of uncultured Verrucomicrobiae bacterium. GTDB lineage: Bacteria > Verrucomicrobiota > Verrucomicrobiia > Chthoniobacterales > Chthoniobacteraceae > SXWH01. The sequence goes on along the minus strand of CAVYKI010000009.1, from coordinate 621,436 downwards.
GCCCTTTGCAAAATAGTTCAAGTGACGGTTGAACATCGTGCCCAGCCCGCGGCCCTCGGCGACCATGTCCCTCGGCATGCATTTTTGCGCGTGCCATTCGCGGAGCCGCTCTGGCGGCGGGATGACGTTCACCGCGATGATTCGCTCGATGCCCATCTCCAGCAAGATATCGACCGGCAACGGATCCGCGATCCCGCCATCGATGAGTGTCTCGCCGTCGAGCGTCACCGGGACGATGATCCCGGGGATGGCGATGCTCGCCTCGATCGCGTTGCCGACATCGCCCTGCGAAAAGACGAGGCGCTCAAGCGTGTCCAGATTCGTGGCCGTGATGCGCAGCGGGCGCACCAGATCGCAGAACCACGCGTCGCCAATGGAGCGACGGAGCCGCGCCATGACGCGCCGGGTCCGGAGGAATCCGCGACGCGGCGGCAGGACGGGATCGAACAGCGAGAGAAGGCCCCACCGGTTTTCGTTTTCGCGCGCGATTTCCTCGAGACGCACGCCGTCGGCGCCGTTGGCCCAGAGGCCGCCGATATATGCGCCCATGCTCGAACCGGCGATGCAGTCCACCTCGATCCCATTTTCTTCGAGCACCTGGATCACGCCGATGTGCGCGAGGCCCTTTGCACCGCCGGATGAAAGGGCGAGGCCGATGCGGCAACGCGCGATTTCGCGGGCGAGGCGTCGCACGTGCAGGTCGAACCGGCGATCACCGCCCGCGCCATGAACCGGGAACCCGTGCGCGAACGAATGCACCGGGAGATTCAGCCCTGCAATCAAGTCGCGGAATTCCGAGCGGTCCAGCCTTTCATCCACGACCACGATCGGCTTCACGTGGTCGCTCGCACCGCGCGCCTGTTCCGACAGCTTGTCCATGAGCGTCGCGAAATCCTCGAAGGTCCGCTTTCCAGGCTGCACGACGACGTAGGCGAGGTCCGACTGGATCAGGCATTCGAGCGCCGGCCCCATCGGCGTCGCGGCGGCGACATGGAGAATCACATAATCGTAGTGCCGGCCGCAGTGGCTGAGCATCGGCGGCACGGAGTTTGCGGCGACGGATTCCGGGCTGACGTTGAGCCGCAATTCGTCGATGCCACGCGCCGACTGCTTCACGTGCGGCTTGAATGCGAAGCTTCCGTTGAGGTGCCGGCCCACCTTTGGCCAGTCGTCGAGCGCGACCGACTCGTGCCCCGGGCCGAAGTGGACCATGAGGACCTGCTGCCCGGTGATGGTGCGGAGTTCCTCCGCCAGGCGCGTCACGACTTCGCGGTCATCCACCTGGTCCGAAAGGGACAGGAGGGAAACGATGCGCTGCACGCGTTTGGGCATCAGCGTTTCACCGACGACCTGAAAGCGCCCGGCGAGCGCATGGGAGAAACGCCCCGCAAAACTCGGGTCCTTCTCGAACAGCTCCAGCAGTTCGTGCGTGCTGATGCGCAGCACGACGCAGTGGGTGGAGACGACCGCCGTGGAGCGGTAAGGCTCGCGGTTCAGGAATGCACGTTCCCCGATCGTGTCACCGGGCCCGGAGATTCGTTCGACGGCGCCCGATGGATCGCGGGATTCACAGCGCCCGCTGATGATCAGAAAAATCGCGTCGCACGGTTCGCCCCGACGGAAGACCACGTCGCCTTTTGGCAGTTCGATGAAGGCCGAATCATTCAGCAGGCGCTTGAGGATTTTCGGAGGAATGAGCGAAAGAACCGGGTGCGGATGAAAGGCCTTCCCATCCAGTCCTAATGCGCCATCCCGTTCCGCACCTTCCCCGCGCAATACTTCACCGTCACCGGAAACTTCCTCCACTGTTGAAGCCTTTGTTTCCGGCTTAGCGGTCCTTCCGAACGGCCAGCGAAAGCTCATAAACGTTTATCGCACACCGACTCACAACATGCAAGAAGGGACCCGTTGCGTGTGCCTTGGCATGCCGCATACCCCCCTTGTTCAAAATGAAACTGCTCCATTTCCTCGCTGCGCTCCTGCTGCTGCCACCAATTTGCGCCGCAGCCGACCCCGCGCCGGCACCTGCGAATATTTCCCGCGAAATCGGGATGCTCGTGCGCATGAAGGTCACGGCGGCGGCGGATTATTGGATCGAGAATGCGGAAAAAGGGAAGCTGTGCGACGGCGCGAAAGTGGCGGAGTTGCTGGTGAACCTGGCGCGCGTTTTCGAGCCCGTGCAGAACCGGGAGCAGGCGCTCGCGGTTCTGGAGCGGCGGAAAGTCATCCACAACGATTACTGGGCGAAGCAGGCCGTCGCTGGAAAACGCTGCGAAGGCCAATACGTCGCCAATCTCATCCGCGAGTCAGCGGCGCAAATCGGCGAAGTGGAACTGCTGAAAATCTGGGGCTCGCGGCCTGGAGTGGTTCGCACGCCCGAGCCAGGCGCCTTCACGATTCCGGGCGCGAAGTTCGGAGTGCAACATTTCAACTACATCATCGGCACGCAGACCATCGGGGCATCGTATCAGTTCACGAAAGCGCCGCGCCTCGTGGAGACCGCCGATGCGATCCGCGAACTCGGCGGGACGGTTATCAAGTTCCATCTCGGAGCGCGCTACGCCGACCGGAACGGCAACGTCCCGGCGGTGCGCACAGACATTCAATCGCTGGCCTCGCTCGCACGTGACGAGACTTCGCACCGCAAGGTGCTCGATATGCCGTTCGCGCATTTCGTGCTGTGGGCGCACACGTTCGGCGGCGGTGCGCAAAAATGGCGGAACGGTTTTTCAAAGGCGGATGCGGAGAACGAGTATCGCGAGATGCATGAACTCGCCGCGCATTTGCTGAAAACGTACAGCGGCAGCGGCAAGACGTTTTACCTCGGACATTGGGAGGGCGACGGATTCCTGCGCGGCAGCGTCGCGCCGGAGAATGATTCAAAAGTGACGCCCGTCGCCGTGCAAGGCATGGCGGACTGGCTCAATGCGCGGCAGCGCGCCGTGGATGATGCGAAACGGAATACGCCGCACCGCGACGTGGCGGTGTGGCATTACACCGAGGTCAATCACGTAAAGCTCGCCATGCACGGCCGCCCGGCGCTCGTGAACGAAGTGCTGCCGAAGACCAACGTCGATCTCGTTTCCTACTCCGCCTACGACACGCAGGCGGATCCCGCGATGCTGAAGGCGGCGCTCAGTTTCATCGAATCGAAACTGCCGCCCAAGCCTGGCATCACGGGCCGGCGCGTGTTCATCGGCGAATACGGATTCCCCGCAATCCGGCACGTGCCCGGCGAGCAGGATCGCCTCTCGCGCGAAGTGATTCGCGCCGGCCTCGAGTGGGGCTGCCCGCTCATCCTTTACTGGGAACTCTACAACAACGAAGTCACTGACGACGGTCGCCACCGTGGCTTCTGGCTCATCGACGACAAAGGTGTGAAGCAACCCATCTGGCACACGCACCGGAGCCTGTATGAAAAAGGCGTGGCGTGGGTGACGCAGTTCACGTCTGCGCAACGCCGCCCGCCGACCTCCTCCGAGTATCGCGCGGAAGCGGTGAAGTGGCTCGCGGACGACGGACGCTGACGACGAGAAGCCTCGGCTGCTCCATACCGGAAGAAGCCTGCTTCAATTCCTGCGACGGCGGAGCAACGCAACGCCGACAAGTGCGAGCCCGAAGGCCGCAGTTCCCGGTTCGGGCACGGGCACACCGAAGGCACTGAAGTCGCCGTCCATGATGCTCTGAATCTCGGCCTGCGTGAGTGCTTGGTTGAAGATGGCCACATCATCCATCCGTCCGTGGAAACTCATGTCCTGCGCACCGGGACGGTCACCGATGATAAGCGGACCTCCCCCATCGGCAATGGTCGTGCTAATCGTGGTGTCAGTCATCGCAATGGCGAGGCCATTCCGGTACATCGTCGCGGTGGTGCCGCTCTGGCTCACGGCCCAGTGCTCCCAAACCCCCGCCACCGGAATGTTGCCGACAGTTGCGGAGCCGAATGCAAAATCAGACACCGTGCCGTTGCCTCGACCGAAGGCCCCGAGGTTGTTCCCTTGGTTAAACCAGAATTGGTAAGGGGCGGGATTGCCGCTGCCTGTCGGATCCTTGGCTACCAAGCCCCGCCACTGGTCGGGGCTGGCCAAAGTGGTCATGTTCACCCAGAGCGCGATGCTCATGTCCCCGGTGATGGACAGGCTTGGTGAATCCGCCGCCTGCAGGAAGTCATTGAGGCCATCAAAAGACATGATGCCGCTGTTGCGAGCGGCATCAAATGCCCAGACCGCTCCGTTCATTGTGGTGGCCGTGTTCGAGTTTACAGAGGAATCCGCCTGGCTACTACCGGTGTCAGTGAATCGCCAGAGGCCGGCGAGGGCGGCTTCGGATCGGGGGGTTGCTGCGAACAGGGACGCGGCGAACGCAGCAGGGAGGAGACGTTTGGAGTGCATGTGGTGATGGGGAATATCGGCGTTTCAACCACCGAGAATATCCTCCGTCAACACGAAATATTAATGCTCAGTTTTGTGAAAATCCCGAGGTGGGCGCACCCTTCCGCAACGTGAACAAAACCGCTTTCACCAAGGGGAAGATTCGGCGGATCGCCTTCGTGCTTGCCAAGGATGCGCAAGCCAGCGGGATTATCCCGCCATGCTTCCTCGCCTCCTGTTTGCCCCCACCACACTTATCATCGTCATGCTCACACCGCTGCACGCGGCGGTGGAGGAATCCGTGAAGGCGCTCGCTGCGACGGGCCGCGAAGGTGCTGGCAACGAAGCAGCCTCGGCGGCGTGGGCGAAGGTCGTGGCCGAGGGGCCGAAGGCGCTGCCCGCGTTGCTCGCCGCGACCGGAAAAGGCGGCCCCGTCGCGGACAATTGGCTGCGGCTCGCGGGCGATGCGATCGCGGACGCGGCGCTGCGCGGCAAACAGCCGCTGCCAGTCGCGGAGATCGAGGCGTTTTTGAAAGACACACAAAATCCTGCTTCCGCGCGCCAGCTTGCCTTCGATTTGATCGTGAAAGCCGACGGCGCGCTCGCCGACAAAATCGAGCCGGGGCTGGTGAATGACCCGGTGCAGGAGCTGCGGCGCGGCGCGGTGCAGCGGCTCGTGGATGCGGCGAAAAAGAAGACCGGTGACGAAGCAAAGGCGGCATACCTTCTCGCGCTGGCTGCGGTCCGCGACGAGGATCAGACACAGACAATCGCGGGCGAACTCAAGAAGCTCGGGGTGGCTGTGGATCTGCCGAAGCACTTCGGTTTCCTGATGAACTGGAACGTCATCGGGCCATTTGAAAACACCGGGCGCAAGGGCTTCGACACGGTGTTCCCGCCGGAGCAAGGCGGGAAGCTCGACGCGGAATTCGACGGCAAGACGGGCAAGGTGAAGTGGAAGCCGTTTGCGGGGAAAGAGGACACGGGGAAGCTGGATTTCAACAAGGCGCTCGGGATGCTGAAGGACGTGACGGCCTACGCCACGACGACGATCGACTCGCCCGTGGAGCGCGAGGCAGAACTGCGGCTCGGTTGCAAAAACGGCTGGAAGGTGTGGCTGAACGGCGAGCTGCTCTTCGGGCGCGACGAGTATCACCGCGGCGCGCAGATGGACCAATACAAGATGAAGGTCCGCCTCAAGAAGGGCGCGAACACGGTGCTCGTGAAGTGCTGCCAGAACGAGCAGACCGAGCAGTGGACCGTGGAGTGGGAATTCCAGCTCCGCCTCTGCGACAGCGCCGGCACGGCGATCCTCGCGGCGAAGTAACCCTCATTTTTCCAATCCATGAAACGCCTCCTCGCCCTCTCCCTCGCAGCACTCCCCCTCCCCGCCATTGCCGGCGACTGGCCGCAGTTCCGCGGACCGGACAGCTCAGCCACCGCGGCGGATGCGGTGGTTCCTGCGAAGCCGAAAATCGACTGGACCGCGTCGCTGCCAGGCCGCGGGCTGGCGAGCCCGATCGTGATCGGGAAAAAGGTGTTCGTGACGTGTTCGAGCGGGCCGAAGCAGGAGCGGCTGCATGTCATCTGCTTCAACTTTGACGACGGCACGAAGGTGTGGGAACGGCAGCTCAAGGCTACCGGGCGCACGATGTCGCACCCGAAGACTTCCATCGCCGCGTGCACGCCGTGCAGCGACGGCAAGCGCATCTTCGCGCTGTGGAGCAGCAACGATCTCGCGGCATTTGACCTCGACGGGAATCTGCTGTGGCTGCGCGGCCTCACGGTCGATTATCCGAACGTGAGCAACAGCCTCGGCATGGCTTCGTCACCCATCGTGATCGGCGAGACGCTGGTGGCGGTGATCGAGAACGACAGCGAAAGCTACTCGCTCGGCATCGACGTGAAGACAGGGCGCAACCTTTGGAAACTTGATCGCCCGAAAGCTGCGAACTGGAGCAGCCCGGTGCCGTGGCGCGCGGATGCGAAGTCGCCGGCCATCGCCGTGCTGCAGTCCTCGAAAGGGCTCACCGGCGTGGATCCGGCGAGCGGGAGCGTGCTGTGGGATTACACGGAAGGCGCGTCCACTTCGAGTTCGAGCGTCGTCGCGAAGGGCGTGATTTACTCGCCGTCGAATGGAGTCACGGCGCTCTCGCCCAAAGCGGACGGCAGCGCGCCGGACCAGGTCTGGCGCTCGAAGCAGATCAATCCCGCGACGATCAGCCCCGTGATCCTCGATGGGAAAATTTTCGCATTCAACAGCGCGGGCGTGCTCTCAAGCGCGGACATCAAGACCGGTGACAGCAAGTGGAAGCTGCGGCTCGAGGGACCGTTCAGTGGTTCACCCGTCGGTGCGGGCGGACGGCTCATCGCGGTGAGTGAAAAGGGGCTCGTGCAAGTCGTGGACGTCACCGAGCCCGAAGGCGCTGCGCTCGGACGGCTCCAACTCCCGCTCAAGGAAGGCACGAAGGAAATGGTGCTCAGCACGCCGGCGCTCAGCGGGAAGCATGTCTTCATCCGCGGCGACAGCGCGCTGTGGCGGCTCGGCGAGTAAATGCTTCATTCCCCATTTTGATCCTGAACACTTCACTCCAATCCCCTTCCCTATGAAACGCCTCTCCCGTCTTTTCCTCCTGCCTCTCCTCTCCGCCGCCGCGCTCGCCGCCGGCCATGACATCGTGATCTACGGCGGCACATCCGCAGGCGTCATCGCGGCGGTGCAGGCGAAGAAGATGGGCAAGCACGGTGATCATCGTCGAGCCCGGACAAGCATCTCGGCGGACTCTCGAGCGGCGGGCTGGGCTTCACCGACACGGGCAACAAGGCGGTGATCGGCGGGCTGTCGCGCGACTTTTACCATCGCGTGTGGAAGCACTACGACCAGCCCGGCGCGTGGAAGTGGCAGAAGAAGCGAGGAGTACGGCAACAAGGGCCAGGGCACGCCGGCGATCGATGGCGCGGAGCGGACGATGTGGATTTTCGAGCCGCACGTCGGCGGAGCAGGTCTTCGAGGATTACGTGAAGGAGTTCGGCATCCCGGTGCATCGCGACGAATGGCTCGATCGCGCGAAGGGCGTGAAGAAGGACGGCGCGCGCATCACGGCGATCACGACGCTCAGCGGAAAGACGTACGCGGGGAAAATGTTCATCGACGCGACGTACGAGGGCGATCTGATGGCGGCGGCGGGCGTCGATTACCACGTCGGGCGCGAGGCGAAGAGCGCGTATGGCGAGGAGTGGAACGGCGTGCAGACCGGCGTGCTGCATCACCGGCATCACTTCGGCGTGCTGAAGGAAAAGATCAGCCCGTACGTCGTGCCGGGCGATCCGAAGAGCGGCGTGCTGCCGCGCGTGAGCGCGGAGCCGCCGGGCGAATACGGCGCGGGCGACAAGAAGGTGCAGGCCTACTGCTATCCGCATGTGCCTCACCGACGTGCCGGAAAACCGCATCCCGTTTCCCAAGCCCGACGGCTACGACCCGAAGCAGTACGAACTGCTGCTGCGCGTCTTCGACGCCGGCTGGCGCGAGACGTTCGAGAAGTTCGATCCGATCCCGAATCACAAGACCGACACGAACAACCACGGGCCGTTCAGCACCGACAACATCGGGATGCAATTACGACTACCCCGAGGCCGAGCTACGAGACGCCGGCGGGAGATCCTCAAGGAGCACGAGACGTATCAAAAGGGCTGGCTCTACTTCATCGCGAACGATCCGCGCGTGCCGGCGGAGGTGCGGGAGAAGATGCAGCAGTGGGGCCTGCCGAAGGATGAGTTCAAGGACAACGGCGGACTGGTCGCACCAGATCTACGTGCGCGAGGCGCGGCGGATGATCGGCAGTTACGTGATGACCGAAAACGAACTGCTGAAAAAGACGCCCGACGCCCGAGTCGGTCGGCATGGGCAGCTACGGCATCGATTCGCACAACATCCAGCGCTACATCACGCCCGACGGCTACGTGCAGAACGAAGGCGACATCGGCGTCGCGACTGAAGGCCCGTACGAGATCGCCTACGGCTCGCTCGTGCCGAAGAAGGGGCAGTGCGACAACCTCTTCGTGCCGGTGTGCGTGTCGAGTTCGCACATCGCATTTGGCAGCATCCGCATGGAGCCGGTCTTCATGATCCTCGGCCAGTCCGCGGCGACCGCCGCGAGCCTCGCGCTCGATGAAAATATCCCCGTGCAGCAGGTGGACTACGCGAAGCTTCGCGCGCGCCTGATCGAGGACAAGCAGGTGCTCGAATACACTCCGCCGCCGAAATCCGCACCGAAGGGCGCAAAGTAGGGGGCAGGCTCCCTGCCCCGGCGCGCTTGCCCTCGTCAATTCAGCCCGATCCAAACTAGAGCGCACAGGTGGCAAGCAATGCGGACAAGGATTGCGCCGCATCCGCGTATGACAGACTCACGCCGACCACGTTGATCGGAGACACGACGCGGCGCGACTTGCCAGACGGAATCGTGAGGTTTCCTTCATCCTTGAGGCCGGCGAAACGAAGCCGTCGGCGCTGATGGCAGCGCGCTGCCACGAGGGACGGTGCAAACGGGATCCCCATCGACACGAGCAGCCGTTCGTCCGGTGTATGCGATGTATTTACGGTTATGTGCGCGGTACCGAATAGATTCCCGTTGCGAAGCGTCTGTTTCATGGAATCATTTTCCGTCGCAAAAAGTGACCGCTTTTCCCCCTAGTTTCCCGTCCGGTGCTCCTCGCAAGAGGAGCCCTTTTGCGCTCATGTTTTTCAGCGTGCTGCCGGCATTTCTGGCTGCTTCCCACGGCCCGCGCACGTTTGGCGGCAGAGGATGTTTTTTGCTCCGTGCATTGGATCGCGTCCGAGGGAGATCCAATGTTGCAGTTTAGCTCTCACCCGTGCCAATAAGAACAAATGCCCATGAAACGTACCTTCAGCCCCCGCAGCCGTAAATCGAAGCGCCAACTTCGAGGAACTGTGTCGAATTCGGGCTCCAAGGCGCTTGCGGGATCGATTTCCGGCTTTTGCCGCGTGCTGGCCGTCTCCGCGATCACGGCACTGGGGCTCGGAGAAGCGCGGGCAGCGACGCTGTTTTGGGATCCGAATGGGGGCGGCAGCCTGGGCGGAAACGGATTCTGGGACACGACGACCCCCCAGTGGTGGAATGGCGTGACGGACTCGGTCTGGAATAACTCGCTCAACAACGAGGCCGTCTTCCCGTTCTCGACCACGGGCACCTTCGTGAGCGTTGGCGAGCACATCACCGCGGGCGCGCTCACTTTCAGCGTGGGCGGCTATTCCCTGAGCGGGTTCGGCAACAGCATCACGATCGCCTCGACGGGTCCCAACCCGGCCACGAAGGCAATCACGGTGACGCATGCCGGGGACATCGCGACGATCACTGTTGAGTTGCGCGGGACGGGCGGATTCACCAAGGCGGGCGCCGGCACGCTGATCTTGGACGGCGACAGCACCGGCGCGAGTGGCATCACCGGCGGCGTCACCCTCGCTGGCGGAAAGCTGGTGCTGGACTTCGCCTCCCAGTTTTCGCCGGGGATCCTGAAGTCACAGGCCCTGACGATCACGAGCACCGCGACGTTCCAGTTCACCGCAGCTTCCGGAGGAACGAACCTGTCGCTCGGCGCGCTGACTTTCAGCGGCGGCGAGGGCACGGTGAGCCTGAATGCCTTCAACATCCTCTCCGATGTCGCGACCCTGACATTTTCCTCGCTCAGCGCCCGTGCAGCCGGTGCGACCGGGAGCTTCGTGCAGAACGGTACCGGGGCCAACAACACCAAGATCGTGCTGACCGGGCAGGCCGCCGGATTCATGAACCAAGGCCTGTTCTTCACGGACGGGTTTGGCAACAACAACTTTGCCTACTATGACGCGGGCGGATTCGTGCGGGGGATCAACTACGGAGTGGATGCCAACACCGCGACGCAGGCCGGCTCCGCGGCGGGAATCGCACCGGCCAACGCGAACAAGCATGTGCGGGTGACGGCCGACGTGACCGGCCAGGGAAATCTCACCGTCCTCACGCTGAACCTCGCGGGCAGCTCGTTTACGGCCAACGGCGGCATCCTCCAAAACCCGGGCACCACGATCACCCTCACGAATGCGGGAATCCTCAAGAGCGGCGGCGGAATCGCCCCGATCGCGGGAGGAACCATCGCGGCGGGTGCAAATGAATTGATCATCCGCACAGACGCGGTCGGCGACGCCCTGAATATTTCCAGCGTGGTCACCGGTTCGGGCGGGCTGACCAAGAGCGGTTTGGGATCCTTGCAGCTGAATCCGCAGACCGCCGGCGCGCTCAGCCTGGGCGGTTCATCCACGCTGGCAGGATCGAACGCCATCACCCTCGCTTCCACGGCGCCGGCGGGACTCGTGCCAGGCATGCCCGCCTTCGGCCCCGGCATCCCGGCGAACACCACCATCTCTTCGATTTCCGGCAACTCGGTGACCCTCTCGAACCCGGTGACCGTCACCTCGGCGGCTCCGCTGAGCTACGACACCACTGTCGGGGGCGGATCGAACATCGTGAATCTCACGTCGGCCCAGGCGGGCACGCTGACCGTCGGCCAGCCGGTCTCCGGCACGAATATCGCGCCAAATACGACGATCTTTGCGATCAACGTCGGCACCGGCAACGTGACCCTGAGCGCCAGCACCATCGGCACCGCGTCCCTTCAGACGATCACCTTCAGCGGAGCGACCCTGGCCTTTGGCAGCACGCAGAACTTCAGCGCGACAGCCGGCCCGCTAAACAACGACCACGCGACATCCGCGATCGGTTCCACCACCCTCACGCTCCGCGCGACCATTCCGGCGCTCGTGGCCGGCATGTCGGTGGATGGTCCCGGGATCACTCCCGGCACGACCATCGCCAGCGTCGCGGGCACGAATGTGACCCTCTCGCAGGTCGCGACTGCCTCCTCGAGCCCCGTCAAGGAGTTCACCGCCACTGTCGGCGGCGGCTCACAGACGATCAACCTCACGCCGGCCCAGGCGTCCCAACTGTTCATCGGCTCCCTCGTCTCGGGCACGAACATCCAGCCGAACACGTTCATCACGGGCATCAACCTCGGCAACGGCCAGGTGACCATCGGCCTCCCCACGACCGGTTCGCCATCGGTGCAGAATCTCGTATTCGGCGGCGCGACCCTGGCCTTCGGCACCTCGACGCTCACCCTTTCACCTGCGCAGGCGGCGAACCTCGTGGTCGGCTCGACGGTCACCGGCGTGAATATCACCCCCGGAACGACGATCCTCGCGATCGACACAGGCACCGGAGTGGTGAGCCTCAGCGCCCCTACCTCCGGCACTGCCTCCGCGCAATTCCTCACGTTTGGCGGCGCGACTGCGGTGAACATCAACAGCACTTACGGCGGTCTCACGCGGATCAATGCCGGCGTCTTTGCGGCGAGTTCGGCGGGCATCCCAGCGGGCGGCACGGTGACCATCGGCGGCGGTGCGGAATTCGCGGCGGTGAACTCCATCATCACCAACAACCTCACCTTCACCGGCGGGGGCGCCGCGCTGAGCGGCGCGGGCGGGAACGGCGGCGGGTTCTCCGGCACCATCACGGCTGGGGAGAATGACTTTCAGCTGCTGGCCCGCGACTATAGCAGCAGCGCCAATGCGAATCTGAACATCAGCGGAACGATCAACGGGAGCGGGACGATGACGATCCCGACCGGCTCGGGCGGAATCGTGACCCTGAGCGGTGACAACAGCGGCGCGGGCGGCTTCAGCGGACCGGTCGTGATCGAGACCGGGGCGAAGCTTTCCATCGCCCGCCTGCAGGCGCTCGCCAAAGGCAATGCGGTGACCACCAGCGGAACCCTGATCCTGGCGCTCGATGGCAATGGCGGCGCGGCCTATGCGGGCGGCAACGGCACAGGCGCCCCGCAGACGCTTACCTTTGCGCAGCCCATCAATGTCACGATGATCAGTGACGCGACCGTCCAGCCGGATCGCGACGGGACGGCATACGGCGGTCTTTTCAGGAGCGCCGCGAACAAGACCGTGCAACTGGGCAGCCTCACGCTCGGAAACCTGACACTCACCGCCCAGAACAACGCGGGCAGCGGCGTCGATTTCACCGGGACGGTGAGCATGACGGATCTTTTCAATCCCGGTGTCTTCAACGTGGTGAACCCGACCGCGTCGAATGCGGTGCAGGGGCTCACGTTCAGCGGCATCGTCAGCGGTGCAGTCACCGGATCGGTGAACACGGTTCTGCAAAAAATCGGCAACGGCACCCTCGTCCTCAGCAACAGCGGCAATACGTTCGGAGGCGCCCGCAGCGCCATCTCCATCGTGGACGGCGTGATCGCGGTGGCCAGCAATGGTGCGCTCGGCAACGCCCTGAACACCGTCAACCTGAACTGGGACGGGACGGGCAGCATCGCCACGTTGCGCGCGACGAACACCTTCTCCACAAGCCGGACGATTTTCGCAAACACGGCCTCGCTGAACGCGGTGACGAACCCGACGGTCGCCACACCGCAGAACGGGATCGAGGTCACCGTCGGCAATATCTTCACCGTGGATGCGCCGTTCGGGCTCCCCGCCGGATTCGAGACCAATGGCATCGTCAAGAACGACAACGGAACGCTGCTCATCACGGCGAACAATGGCGCGACGGTGCAGAGTTTTGCGCCCTCGGTTCCGATCCAGCAGTTTGACCAGACCATCACCCTGACGCCGTCCGAGGCGCTCTCGCTGCCGCTGAGGGGGACCACCGTCACCGGCGCGGGCATTGCCCCCGGCACGACGGTTACGAACGTTGACGTCACCACCGGCATCGTGACCCTGAGCGACGCCGCGACCGGCCCGGGCTCGGGGAACGTCACCTTTAACGGCGCGGCTTGGAGCGGTCCGGTGCGGATCAATGCCGGCGCGGTGAGAGTCCAGACCACCACCGCTCTCGGGACCGGATCGGCCAGCTCCGTGACCGTCGCCCAGACGGGTGCGGCATTCCAGATTGCCGGCGGCGTCACCATTGCAAACCGCCTGTTTCTGACCGGGACCGGCATCGGTTCCACCGGGGCGCTGCAGGGCCGTGGCGCAGTCACGAACACCGCCAGCGGCCAGATCGTGATGACCGGGGCGACCACCATCGGCTCGAATGCGGGATCGACGCTCAACATCACCGGAGGCATCACCGGTTCCCAGGCTCTCACGTTCAACAATGCCGGGACCGTGAACATCACGACCACGCCACTGGACCCGACCTATTCGTTCAGCGGCGACGTGAATTTCGGAACGAATCTGATCCAAAACATCCCGAACACCGATTCCATCGTCGTCGGCCAGGTGCTGTCGGACGGGGGCGCGGGGTACCTCGCCGCGAATACGACGGTGACCGCGAAGACCGCGACCACCGTCACCATCAACATCAATGCGACCGGAACCCAGGGCGGCGCGGCCTTCACGTCAAAGTCAGCCATTTCCTCGCTCACGAAGGCCGGGGTCGGGACCTTGACGCTGGGCGTGAACAGCCCGGGATTCCTCAACGCGATCAATGTGAACGAGGGGACGCTGAGGATCAGCGGCAACGGCGTCGCGATTGGCAATCCTTCCGCCGCGAACACCACCCTCGTGCAGGGGCCTTCAGGTGTGCTTCTTATCGACGACACCGGTGCCACGCCCACGCTGCACATGGGGTCCGGCGTTTACACCGCGACGGTCGGCGGAGGCGCCACGACGCTGACCCTCACGCCCGCCCAGGCTGCGACCGTGACGACCTTCGTGCCTGTCTTTGGCGCGAACATCGCGCCGGGCAGTTTCGTGACTGCCGTCAACACGACCACCGGGGTCGTCACGCTCAATCTCCCCACGACCGGTTCCGCTTCGCCGCAGTCCCTCACCTTTGGCAGCAACCGGAATCTGCAGCTGACAGGCGGAAAGCTCACCTACAACGGCGGTGCGGGGGCTTCCGTCGAGACATTCGGCACGCTCAGTGTCAGCCGCGGCCCGACGAACGTGGTGGCGTCCAATCCGGGCTCCGGGTCGGTCTCACTGTTCTTCAAGACTCTCACCATCAATGGCGATGGGAACCTGGACTTTCAGGGCGCCGGGCTTGGCGCGGGCTCCAACACGATCACGTTCACCCAGACCAACCCCGGGACGACGAACAGCATCATCCAGCGCGCCACGCTGAACGGCACCGATTTTGTTTCGTACAACACGACGGGCGCAGTCGCGAACACGAACGGCATCCAGGCGTTTGCAAATTACAACACGAGCAACGTCTTCAGCGGGACTTCCACGGCGACGTTTGACCTCACCACGGACCCCACATTCACCGCGGCCGCCACGATCAACGCCTTCCGCATCAGCGGGAGCTTCTCGGCCACGGGCGCAGGAACGCAGGGCACGGCGCTGACGCTCTCGGCTGGCGCCATCCTCGTTCCGAGCGGCAACCCGCAGGTCAACTTCCCGATCATTCTCTTCGGTGCGCAGCCATTCGTCTATGTGAATGCCGGCGCCTCGCTCAGCATCGGCAGCTTGCTCAGCGGCGGCTCCGGGTTCGTGAAGGCCGGCGAGGGCACATTGACCCTGACTCCCATCGCGCCCAACCGCGCGGGAATCCCGAATCTCAGCGGGCAGACCCTGAACGGGAACTTTTCGGTGAACGGCGGAAAGCTGATCCTCGGTGGCGGGAACAATACGCTGACACCGAACCAATACATCCTCGTCGCCACCGGAGCCACGCTGGATCTGAACGGGACCTTCCAGTTTGCATTCGGCACGACCGGGGATGGAGCAACGCTCTCCGGCAATGCGGGCACCTACACGAACTCGAGCGCCAGCCCGGCAGCGCTGATCCTGGGCCTGGATGGCGCCCTCCGAAACTTTGGCGGCGTCATCACGCAGGATCCGACCAAGGGCGCGATGAGCTTCCTGAAGAGCAGCAACCAAACCTACAATTTTTACAGCGCGAGCACCTACAGCGGGACGACGCAGTTTTCCGGCGGCATCAACGAATTCCGGGACGGGGGCTCACTGCCCAACACCTCGTCGATCGTGCTGAACTACGCGCGGCTGGCGCTGAACGATAACAACACCTTCGCGCTCCCGAATCGCCTGAACGCCGCTGCGCCCATCTCCATGCGCGGCGGCTCGCTCTCCTACTCAAGCGGCAGGGCGCAGACGGAAACCACACAGACCGTCGGATCCGTAACCCTGCTGCAGGGGCAGAACATGATTCAGTCCGCGGCTGGCGGGACCGGCGTGAATTCCGCGGTGCTCACGCTGGCCTCGCTCACGAGGGGGGGGAATCTGAGCGCCACGGTGCGGTTTCCGGATGTCGTGGGATCCGCGCTCAATGGGGGCGGGCTCGGTGCGATTGGGAGCACCGGCCGCATCGTGATCACCTCCCCGCCTACGCTCAGCGCCGACCTGATCGGACCTTGGGCCGTGGTGGATCGCGAGTTTGCCAGCTACATCCCGACCCTCGGGGTTGGCGCATTGAACCAGACCGGCTTCGCGGGTTACTCCACGAATTTCCTGAACCGGCAGCCGCTCGCGACGGACAACATTCGCGCGACGCTCGGGGTGCCGGGACTCGCCGTGGATACGACGGTGAATACGCTCACCGTGAACACCAACGTGGCGGCCGTGGCAGGCGTGCCGGTCCCGACCATCATCGATCTCGGTGGAAAGAAACTGACGCTCGCCGGCGGCGGCATGATCCTCGCCCTGAACGGTGACAACCAGAACATCACCGTCCAGAACGGCACCATCACCAGCACAGGCCCCGGTGTCGGAGGTGGGAGCGATCTCTACCTGCACCAATTGAATTACGGAGGGAACAACCGCACGTTCATCGTCAGCGCGGGGATCACCGACAACGGCACGGGAAGCGTCCGCCTGATCGAAGCCGCCGGGGCGGCTGACACCGCCATTACCAGCGCGAATGCCGACTTCCTCATGCTGAGCGGCACGAACACTTACACCGGGGGCACCGTGGTCAACGGAGGCACGCTTGTCATCGGCGCGACGGGCAACATCCCCGCGGCAGCCGTGGCCGCGAACGGCCTCATCATCAACGGCGGCGAAGTGAGCGGCGTCGGCAATGTCTATCAGAATCCCGGCGGGACAATCGCCGCATCGAACGTGGCGACGGTCAACGGCCTCGCCGCGCTGACCCTTGCCGGGGACAACACGCTGGCGGGGCTCATTCTCAACAACCTCGGCGGCGGCAACATCGCGCCTACGGTGACGACCTTCCGCAGCCTGACCCCGCTGGGAACCGGCACCCTCACGCTCGGCACCGCTGGCATCGTCGCCAGCGCGGCGAACCCTTCGGCGCAGTCGCTCGTGGCCGGGCGGATCGACTTTGGCGGCGGACTCTCCACCGTCAATGTGGGCAGCTACAACTTCGGCACTTTCACCGATTTTGCGCCGACCACTGCGGGCCTCATCCTGCAAGGCGTGACGGGCTCCGTCGGCGGCTTCAACAAGACCGGCACAGGCGTGCTGCAGTTCAATGCGCAGGCTGCCTTCACCGGCCCTGTGAACGTGAACGCGGGTGGCCTCCAGATCGGCGTCACCAACGGCGGCTCACGTTTCTCCGCGGTCACCCTCGCCGCCGGCACCCGGCTGAATCTCAACGGATTCAGCACCACGCTCGGTTCGCTCTCCGGTTCGGGCACCGTGACCAATGTAGTCGCGAACACCCAGACCCTCACGGTTGGCTTTGACAATTCGAACACCACGTTCTCCGGCCAGTTCAGCCGCTTCAACGACCAGACCCCCGCCGCGGTGGTGCTGGTCAAGGTCGGCACCGGAACCATGACCATCACCAGCGCGCAGAACGCGCTCTCGGGGTCGAGCGGCGGCGTGACGGTCAACGGCGGCGGGCTCACCTACAGCGGCGCAGGCAAGGCCTACCCCTCGACTCCGCTTTCCGGAGTCACCTATACCGTCTCGGCCACCGGGACGCTGACGATCGACAATGCCGCAGTCGCCGCCGATGATCGCCTCGGCCTCAACGCGGCGAACGGAACAGTCACCCTCACAGGTGGCACGCTCGCGATGATCGGGAACGCTGCGGGGTCGAGCGAAACGGTCAACATTTTGAACTTCGGCAATGGCGGCAGCACGATCCTTCTCACGCCCGGTGCGGGTGGCGCCACGGCGATCACAGTCACCGGATCCGTCTCCGACAAGGCCGGGCAGGATTCGGTGCTCATCACCGGGAACGGCCTCGGCGGCTCGGGGGCCGGCAGCGTGAACGTGATCGTCAACGGCACCTTCAATGCGATCGGCAGCGGCGGCGGGCCCCAGACGCTCCAGATCCGGCCCGACATGATCGGCGACGCGTCGGGCGGGCTGGGCACCGGCTTCATCACGAGGACCGGCGGGAATCTTTTGCGTCCGCTCGATCAGCTCAACGAACTGGCCACGGACATGGTCCAGGCCACCGGCGGGGCGCTGACCCCGAACGCCAACGTCGGCCTCACGTCGGTCAACAACAGTGACCCGGCCAAGAACAAGCTGTTCTCCAACCAGACCATCAACAGCCTCACCCTTCTCGGCGCGGGGACTCCCACGCTCACCTCCGGTCACGGCGCGCCTGCCGGCGTTTACGGGCCGACCGGCGGACCGCTCACCCTCACGGTGACCTCCGGCGGTTTCCTCGCTCTGGGGAATGCCACGATCGGCATCGGCGCGATCGCCTCCCCCAGCGGCGCGACGCAATACTTTCACGTGGTGGGAGGTACGACCAACCTGGATCTGAACGGATCGATCACCGCGGGGAACGCCGGCATCGTGAAGGCGGCCGACGGCACGCTCACCTTGAACGCACCGCAGTTCTACACCGGCACCGCCGGGACGAACGGCACCACCATCAATGGCGGCACGCTCAAGCTGAACGCCGGCAACAACACGATCCTCCTCCAGCCGACCGGGAACGTCGCCACGGCGCTCGGCCTGTTCCTGAATGGCGGCACGCTTGACTTGAACGGCAACAACCAGGTCGTCGAACGCCTCACCAACGTCAATCCCCTCCCCGGCGCGGGCGGCACGGTCATCAACTCCGGCGGCGTCACCGTGACCCTGACGACCGCGACCAACACCAGCACCGTATTCTCCGGCTCCATCGGCACCGGGGTCCCGGGCGCGAACAACGCGATCAATCTCATCAATTCCGGCAACAGCACGCTCACGCTGACCAACGTGAACACCTACACCGGCACGACCCTGATCCGCGGCGGCACCCTCGAGTTGCGCGATTCCGGCACGCTGGAAACCAGCGCAGTGAACGTGAATTTTGGCACGCTGTTCCTCAACCAGGGCGGCCTCAATCCGGCGTCGGCGTTGAACCCAATCCGGATTCCCTCCACCTCCCTCCTGACGCTGAATGGAGGCACTGTTTCGCAAAGCTCGGCCGGCTCGGTGGATTCGAGCGCGACCTTCAACAACGTGAACCTGGCCTCGGGCGCGAATATCTTCACCCAGAGCACCCTTCAAAATGCCGGCTCCTCGGCGATGATCAGCATCGGCTCGCTCGTCCAGCAGAGCCCAGGGGCGACCGTGAGCTTTGCCTCCACCAACGGCACGCTCGGCGGCGGCGGACTGAACAACAACCAAGTCCAGATCGCCAGCATCACCCCCAGCGGCGGCGGCGCGGCCAGCCCGGCCTCGTTGCTCGTGAACGGCATGCTGCCGGCATGGATGACGGTGGGCGGCACCGAGTTCGCGGGATACCTCTCTTCGCCGGTGGCCGGTTCGCAGGGCATCGGCGCCTTCACGAGCGCGGGCTTCCCGACCTACTCGACCAGCGCGCCGGCCATTGCCCACGCGGCGGATAATCTCAGCGTCACCGCCTCCGTGCTGCCGATTGCCGGGCGCACGGTGAATTCACTCGCGATCCGCAACCCGGGTGCCGCGACGGTGGTCCCGATCAACCTTCCCACCGACACGCTGTCCATCGCCACGGGCGGCGTGCTGGTGAATTCCGGCCAGACCATCTCCATCCAAGGCGGCAGGCTGACCGCCGGAAGTGTCGCCAACGCCCCGGGCACACTCTACGTGACCACGACCGGCAGCGGAGCCATCACCGTCAACAGCCAACTCGTAAACAACGGCAACCAACTCTACAGCGCCAACACGGACGGGTTCTCGAATATCGTCACCGTCGGGAGCACCTCGGGGCTCATCGTGGGGCAGGCAATCAGCGGGCCCGGCATCCCGGTCGGCGCGACGATCACGGCCATCGCCACCACCGGTCAGCCCTTTGCCCCCGGCGTGGTGCAGACCATCAACCCGAACAACCCAAGCGGCCCGACGAATGCGAGCACCGTGCCCATCTCGGCTGCGGCGGCCTTCACCTTCTCGGCACCCACCGGGGCCTCCATCCCGGCGGCGACCTTTACGGTCACCGATTTGCAGAAGGCCAATTCCTTCACGACAGGCGGGTCGAACGCGGTCTTTCTGGCGAACGTCACCAGCCTCGCAGTGGGAATGTATGCCAGCGGGCCGGGCATCCCGGCGGGCACGATCATCACCGCACTCGGCACTCCGCAGGCGCCCACCACGATCACGCTGAGCAACAACGCCACCCAGACGCTGGCGCCTCAGACGTTCATCCTTTCGGCCGGGAACAACAGCAACCTCATCACCATGCAGCCCGGCCAGATTTCGGCGCTCGCCGTGGGCATGGTGGTCAGCGGCATTGGCGTCCCCCTCAACACGACCGTCACCAACATCTCCGGGAACACCGCGACCCTGAGCGCGCCGGTCTCAGGCGCGACCTCCCTCCGGAGCATCGCGTTCCAAGCGACGCTGAATTTCGCGCGGCTGGGCATCAATGAGGCCATGAGGGGCGGCTCCATCAATGCCGGCGCCACGGTGATTGCGGTGAACAATACGACCGGCCTCGCGAATGGCATGACGGTGACAGGCAACGGGATTCAGCCGGGCACCAAGATTGTTTCCATCAGCGGGACCAACGTCACCCTGTCACTGCCGGTGACCTCGAGTTCCAACGGCGTGAATCTCATCTTTGGCAGCTCGATCTCGGTGGGAAACAACACCACGGGCGACGTTCCGCTCGTAAAGACCGGAACCGGCACGCTCACCCTGTCTCCGCAAGTCGTGATGAATGGCGGCTTGATCCAGGGGACCAATGTCATCGCGCTGGAAACGGTCACCGGCCTCACCGTGGGCATGCCCGTGATCGGTGCTGGCATCCCCGCCGGCGCGACCATCGCCTCGATCAGCACGGCCAACAACGCCTTCAACATTACCATCAACGGAGGCAACGCCACGGCGGGCGGCGCGAGCCAGATCAGTTTCGGCCTCGGGCTGAACAACACCTACACCGGCGGAACCTTCGTCAATCAGGGCACGTTGAACCTCGCCGGCCTGGCAGGGACGACGGTGATCCCCGGCAACATCGAGATCAACAATGCGACGGTCTCCACGCAGAATATTGCGATCACCGCTGCCACGGTGAATGCGGGCAACGGCACCATCACGCTTCCCAACGTGACGGGCCTGTCGCTGGGCATGAGGGTGATCGGCAATGGCATTCCTGTCGGCTCGACGGTTACGGCCATCGCGGGGAACAACATCACGATCACCAACGCCGCCGGGGTCATCGCAGGAACCAATATCGCCCTGTCCTTCGGCAATTCCGGGCAGATCGTCAGCACGAGCAACGTCACCATCAACGGCGGCGGCGTTTTCAATCTCTTCGGCGCGAACACGCTCGGGAACATCACCATCAACAACATCGGTGGCAGCGCCGCCCCGACGGTCGCGCTCGGAACGGCCGGGATGCTGACGCTCACCAACGGCATCAGCGTCACCAACGACAGCCTCTCGTTCACGCCCGTGATCAGTGGCACCGGCTCGACCCTGGTGCTGGCCAACAGCACCATCACCACCGCCGGCGCCTCGCCGCAAGGTCTGCTGGTGAGCGTGCCGATCACGCCGGGCACGTCGGGCGGGACATTGGTGAAAACCGGGATCGGCTCACTGATCCTGACGCCGTCCTTTGCCCTGACCGGCACCACCGCCAACAGTTCCAACCAGGTTACGATGGGCAATCCGACCGGCCTCTCGGTCGGCATGGCCGTATCGGGCCTCAACGTCCCGGTCGGCACGGTGATTAGCGCGATCAACACCGCGAACAACACGATCACTCTCAGTGCCAACACCAACGCAAGCGGTGCGGCGACCGGCGCGCTGACCTTCACCGGCAACACCTTCACGGGCGGAGTGAATCTGAGCGAGGGCAGCATCATCCTCGGCGCAAACAGCACGCCGAGCACCGTCGGCGCCACCGTCACCAGCGGACCGCTGGGGACGGGCCCGCTGAACATGGCGAACGGCACCGCGCTCCTGAGCGACGGCACGTTGCGCACGATCTCCAATGCCGTGAACATCGCCGTCAACGCCGTCTTTGGCACGCTGGGCAACGGTGCGGCGACGGCTGGCAACGGCGTGATCCTCGCCGGGACGGTCACGCTCATCGGCGGCGGCACCCACGCAATCGAAGTCAACGGCCTGCTGAACACCACGACCATCAGCGGCGTCCTGAATGGCGGCGGCACCGCTCTCACCCTGAACAAGACGGGCGCCGGCACCCTCGTCCTCTCGAACGGGGCGAATGCGTATGCCCCGGCCACCACGACGACGATCAATGTCAACGGCGGCGTCCTCAAGCTCGGCGCCGCGACGGCGGTCCCGGCCGGCCTGAATCTCACCGTCGCGCAGGGGGCGGCCTACGACATCTCCGGCCAGAACAACCAGATCCTCCTCGCTCTCAATGGCGGAGGAATGGTCACCAATTCGGGTGCCTTGCAGACCCTCTTCATCGGCGGCACCTCGACCAGCGACACGACATCCAACGTGAACGCCACATTCGACGGCACGCTCACGGAAGCCACCGTCGGGAATCTGCGGGTCACGAAAGTCGGCATCGGCACGCAGACGCTCAACGGGGCGAGCAGCTACACCGGGAATACGACCATCAGTGCCGGAAAGCTGATCGTGAACGGTTCACTGGCGAATACCAACGTGATCGTGGGCGGCGGCAGCCTCTTTGCAGGCTCGCTCGGCGGCACCGGTTCGATTGGCAATTCGGTCAGCCTCACCAGTGTTACCGTGAACGGCGGGACGGGCGGCGGGGGGTCGGCGCGCGGCGCGATCGACCTCACGAATGGATCCATCGGCACCCTGACGCTCACGACGCAGGGGACGGGCAACGCGCTCGCCATCGGCAGTGGCGGCGGCTTGGCGGCACTGCTCAATTTCGACGTCGCGAACACGACGACCGACCGTATCTCCATCACCGGGACAGCGAAGCTCCTGGTGAACTCCGGAGGTGGCATCGTGAATCTGACGCAGCTCCCCACGACCTCGCTGGCGACCGGCATCTATTCGCTCATCACCTTTTCCGGGGTGACGTACACGGGCACATTTTCAGCGGGCTCGGTCAATGGGGGTGCCGTGGGAACCGGTCTGGTCTTCGCAAACGGATGGAAACTGAGCACCTCCGGCACCAGTTCCCTGCAGCTCATCGTCGGCGGCGTGACCCAGACCTTCTTCTGGACCGGGGCGCAGGGAACCGTGTGGAACACCAATTCGGGCGGCACGAACTGGGTGGATGCGGTGAGCGCCGGGGTCGATCCGAACGACATCCCGAATGCGACATCGATCGTGAACTTCAAGGCGAGCGGCGGCGTCAATACCGCCACCACGCTCGGGCAGGATTTCACGATCGACCAGTTGATCTTCAACAATAGCGCAACGGTCGGGGCGGTCAGCATCGGCGGGGCAAACGTCCTCACGCTCAACAACAATCTGCAGATGCTCGCGGGTGCGGGGTCGGCGAGCATCGGCACGTCCGGCCTGGTCCTCGGTGGCATTCAGGCGTGGATCATCCAATCATCGACCGATCTGACGGTGACCGCCCCGATGAGCGGCAGTTCGGCGCTCTCGATCACCACGGCTGCGACTTCGACTGGAAAGGTCGTTCTCGGCGGTGACAACTCCGCCTTTACCGGCGGCTTTACGATCGCCGGCAATGGGACGAACACCGCCGTGCAACTGGGCGCGGCGAGCACGAATGCCCTCGGCCCCGTCGCGGGACCAAATCCGCTCGTGGTGAACACCGGCGCGCTCGACCTGAACGGAAAGAGCGTGACGATCAGTTCGCTGAGCAGCAACACGACCGGCGGCATCATCCGGAACTCGCTGGCATCGAGCACCTCGACTCTGACGGTCAATCAGAATACGACGACCACCTATTCAGGAGCGATCCAGGACACCGGAAGCGGCGGGACGGCGGGCAAGATTGCCCTCGCGGTGACCGGCGGCGGCACGCTCACTCTTATCACCGCGACCAACACGTTTTCCGGCGGCACGACGATCACCAACGCGACGGTGCGGATGGGAACTGGAGCCAGCGAAAACCAGTCCAGCCTCGGGACCGGCCTGGTCACGATCAATGCCGGCGGTGTGCTGGCTTTCGCCCCCGGGAGCAACACCACGAATTTCAACATCCCGAACAGCTTCGTCCTCAACGGCGGTGCCATTCAGAGCACCGGCGGCAACCAGCATCTCGCCAACACCGGATCGTCCGTGGGCACGATCACCGTCACCACGGGAACGGGAGGAACTTTGACGCCAACCACCACCGCCGGGCAGGATCTGTGGGTGGATGGGCAGTTGACCGGGGACGGCCCCCTGAGCGTCGGCGGAAGCGGTACGGGAAGAGTCATCCTGACAAACAACCTCAACGCGGCCACCTACACGGGGACGCTCACCACTTCGGGAGCCGGGTCGCTGCGGCTTGCCAACGCCAGCGGAACGAACTCCACCGTGCTCGGGGGCGCCTCCCTGGTGAACAATGCGAACGGATTGAGCTTCGGCGGGACGGTCACCACCGCCACGATCGGCTCCATCGCGGGAAGCGGAAGTTTTGCCCTGCAAAACTCGGCCGGGGCGCCCGCCGGTGTGGCGCTCACCGTCGGCGGGAACGCCACTTCGACAACCTACACGGGCATCATCTCGAATTCCGCCTCCACCATTCTCGGAAGCCTGATCAAAGTCGGAAACGGAACACTGACACTGGGCGGCCTCAACACCTACCGCGGCACGACCACGGTGGACGCGGGGGCGCTGCGCGTGAACAACAACAGCGTGGTGACCTCGGTGACTGGCTTCGGCGCAGTGACGGTGAATGGCACGGCGACGCTGGGCGGCAACGGCCTGATTCAGGGCGGCAATAATGTCACTCCGGGCTCGGTGACGCTGAACAGCGGGACATTCCTCGACCCGGGCCTCAGTCCGACCGCCACGGGCACGCTGCGGTTCGGCCCCTCGGGCGCGAGCCCGCAGCCGACCACCCTCACGCTTTCCGCGAACAGCACCTTCAACTTCGACGTCGGCGCGGGCGCCGGCAATCAGGACCGCGTCCTGGTCGTGGGCTCGGTGAACATCACCGGTGCGAAACTCGCGATCAACCTGCTCTCGACCCCCGATCAGGGAAAATACACGCTGATGGACGCCACGGTCTCTCGGACCGGCACGTTCACGGGCGGCATCACCACGGGCGGCAACATCTCCGGCGGCGTCACGAACAATCTGCCCACTGGCTACCAGCTCGTTTACAATGCGAGTTCCGTGGACTTGCAGCGTTTTGGGCAGCTCGGAACGCCGACGACCCCGGGTGGTCTCCAGGTCATCACCGGAGGCTCCGTGCCATTCACGTTCGAAGTTGCCAATACCGCTCCGACGGGCAGTGCCGATCTTTCGTTCACCGCGACATCCGGTACCAGGACCACAGGCTCGGTGAGCACGCCGGTGGTCGTCTCGGCGCAGACCACGGGCAGCGGGACCGGACTGAGCTTTGACAGCACCGCGGTCCCGATCGGCCTCGGCCAGACTGGGAATTTCACCGTCACCGCGCCCGGCGCCACCGGGTCCCCCGCCATAGGCACGGTGGCCGTGGACGTGCTCGATCACGCCTCATTCGCAGGGTTCACGGGCGGCACGCTGAACCTGGGGAATATCCGCCAAGGCTACGCCAACGTGGTCACGAGCATCAACCAGCTGAATGTCACCAACGTCGCCGGCACACGCGTGGACCTGAAAGGCAGCGCAGCGCCGAACGGCCTTATCTCGCTCAGCAGTGTGAGCGGAGTGCAGGCAGGGCTGAGCGGTGCCATCAGCGCCAGCCTCGCCCTCGGGCAGGGGCTGGGGCCCATCAGCCAGGGTTTCACCTACACATTTGGCGATGATTCCACGCTGAACGGGAACAGTCCGACGCT
This sequence comes from uncultured Verrucomicrobiae bacterium, assembly GCA_963769025.1. GTDB lineage: Bacteria > Verrucomicrobiota > Verrucomicrobiia > Chthoniobacterales > Chthoniobacteraceae > SXWH01. The sequence goes on along the minus strand of CAVYKI010000009.1, from coordinate 595,793 downwards.
GCCCGGTTCCGCCAGCATCACGGTGATCGGCAATGTGTACAGCGGCATCGGAGTCTGGGGGCCGATGGCCAGCGGAGCTTGGGGAGACTTCACCCGGTGGACCTCGCCGGGCGGTTATCCCGGCCTCGACGGATCACTGAGCATCAATGACACCGCCACCTTCAACAGCAACGTGACGGGACCCGTGGTCCTCGACTCGGTTGCCCCGGCCCTCAATCAAGTGAACTTGAATGGCGTGACCGGCACGATTGCGCAGGGTGCCGGCGCCAATTCGCTGACGCTCGTGGCGAATGGCTCTGCGGTGAATCCATCCGTGAACGTCAACGGAGGAACGCCGACGATTTCCGCACCGCTTGTGCTGCAGAACACCATCACTTTCACCACCGCGAACATGGCCGACACGCTCACAGTGTCCGGTCCCGTCTCCGACCTGAGCGGGGCCGGCAAGGGACCGGCTGGCATCATCAAGACCGGAAACGGCACGATGTTCCTGACTGGGACGAATGGCTACACCGGCAAGACCACGATCGCGGGCGGAACCCTCAGCGTCCCCAGCGATGCGAGCCTCGGCGCAGTGCCCCCGAGCCTCCCGGTGCCGGACCAGTTCAGCATCAGCAACGGCGCGACGCTCGCATTCACAGGGAATGCCACTCTCGCGCTCAGCCAGGGCATCACGATGGGGAGTGGCGGCGGAAATATCTCAGTCGACCCCACGAGGACCGTGGTGGTGAGCGGCGCGCTCTCCGGCAGCGGGACACTCACCAAGACCGGCGGAGGCACGCTCGACCTCCGAAACACCACCTCCGGAGTCGCAGGGAGGGTCGTCCTGCAACAGGGAACGCTCACACCGTTCGCGGGAACTCCCGCGACCATCACCACCGGAGGACTCACATTCAGCGGCGGCACCCTCGCCATCGACATCCATGGCACCACCGGCCAAGGCAATCCCGGCGGTTACGATTTCATCTTCGCGAACAACAATGGGGCGACTCCGTCGGTCAACATCACCGCGCCGACGAATCTCACCATCAACTACGGTGGCTTCGTCCCGAATCCGAACAACCCTGACGTATTCACGATCATCACGGATGCGACGCGCCAGCAAAGCGACCTCTACGCGAGCACCTTCTACGTGAACGGGACTCCGTTTCTGCCAAACGTCCCGACCAACATCAATGGCCAGTGGTTCACGATCAATTACTATGGCGGAGCAGGCGGCGACATCATCCTGACCTCCGTCGTGCCCGAGCCCGGCACTGGCGTGCTGCTGCTTGGTGCCGTCGGCCTTCTCGGCATCATGCGGCGTCGCAGGCCGAGGAAGGTGCCGTTCGGCGTGTAGCCGCCACATTTGCACGCCCTCCGGCGTGCCGACCGACACCCCGCTGCGCACCGCGCTCGCAACGAGGATCACTTTTTCCGCGACGCCGCTGCGGCGCGTGCATACACCACTGCGCATGAGTCTCCCAAGGCGCACGGCCAGCCTGCTCCGCCGCAACGCATCGCCGCCCGGAATGAAAGCGCTCATCGGCTTCGACGGATTTGTGGACACGATTCTCCACGTGGTGAAAACGCGCCGCTCGCCGGAGAAATACGAGCGCTTCGAGTCGATGGCCGAGTGGTCGCGACACATCGCGGCGGCATCCGGCGTGAGCGCGAATTTCGAACTCGTGCCGCAATTCGTGAAGCTCGGCGGGAACGGTCCGATCATGGCCAATGCACTGCTCGCGCTCGGTCTTGAGGTGACCTATGCCGGCGCGCTCGGCGAGCCCGCGCTCCATCCCGTGTTCGCGGATTTCGCACGGCGCGCACGCGTCATCTCGCTCGCCGATCCGGGACAGACGGATGCGTTGGAATTCGCGGATGGCAAACTCCTTTGCGGAAAACTTTCCGCGCTCTCCGCGGTGAACTGGCGGAATCTCGTCCGGTGCATTCCCGAGTCGCAGCTCGTGGCGCTGCTCTCGGAATCGCAGCTGATCGCCGTGGTGAACTGGACGATGCTCAGCCAGCTCACGGGCATCATCCGCAACATCCTCACGCGGATCCTCCCGAAAATGACGGGGCCCCGCCGCTGGATGTTTTTTGATCTCGCGGACCCCGCAAAACGATCCCGCGCCGACCTGAAAAACGTCCTGCGCCTGATCAGCCGTTACGAAAAACATGCACGGGTGATCCTCGGGATGAACTTGGGCGAGGCGCGGCAGGTGGTGGACGTGCTCGGCTTGGGCGGCATCGAGGAAACCCGGCAGGCAGTGGCCCATGCCGCGTCGCGCATCCGGAATGCGCTGGGGCTCGATACAGTCGTGATCCATCCCACGCGCTTTGCAGCGGCGGCGGACGCTACGGGTGCGGCGCATGTCGCCGGGCGCGCATGCGCAAAGCCGAAGATCGCGACCGGCGCCGGGGATCACTTCAATGCAGGCTTTTGCCTCGGGCGAACTCGCGGACTTGCTCTCGCGGCGAGCCTGCAGATCGCCGTGGCGACGAGCGGATACTATGTGCGCTCGGGGAAAAGCCCGACGGCGAAGATGCTGATCCGCTACTTGCAAACGCAGTGACCGGATGCAGGGACGTGTTTGCTTTCGCCACGGAAAACACTGGCTGGTCCCCGGCGAAATAGCGTTCACTATCGCAAACCGAGCATCCGTGCGCGGAATTCTCCCCAGAACGTCCGCGCGAATACTCCCCGCCCCAACCATGCCCCGCCGTTTCGATCCCACTGACCCGGAACTGATGGATCGTCCGCAGCCGATTTCGGAGGAATTGGGGCGCGATCTCGCAAACCTTGTCAGCCTGAACCGCTGGTTCGGAAGCCACCGGCTGCTCCGGCATTTCATGCGCCGGTGGTGGTCGCCGGGAGCGAGCTACCGCGTGCTGGATCTTTGCACGGGGGCTGGCGACCTGCCGCGCGTGATGGCGGACTTTGCGAGGTCGCACGGCATCCGGATCCGGATCACCGCGGTGGATTCCAATCCCTCCACCCTCGAGATCGCGCGCAGCCTGAGCACCGGCTACGATGAGATCCACTTCGTCGAGGGAGACTCCCTGAGCCACGGATCGCCCGGGGAATTTGACATGATCCACTGCGCGCTGGCACTGCACCATTTCAGCGATTCGGATGCTGTCGCGCTTTTGCGGCACTGCGCCCGGCTGACGCGGCGATGGGTGCTCGCAGCGGATCTCGTGCGTTCGCCTTTCACCACGGCGGGTGTCTGGCTGCTCACACAGTTCATCTACCGCGACGCGATGACGCGCCACGACGGGAGGGTCTCGGCGGAGCGCGCCTTTTCATTCCATGAGATGGCCGAACTGGCCCGGGAAGCCGGCTGGACAGGCCATGGGCACGCACGATTCCCCTTTTCCCGGCAGGCCCTCTGGCTGGACTCGGGTGCCGAAGTGCCACAGGAGGGATTGCAACCGGAACCATGTCTCGGGTAACCATTTCGTCCCGGCCGGAATGGTTGGAGGAAAGGCAAAAAATTGCTTGCGAGCTCCGGAAACGGCGCGTATCCGTGTAAACACATTGTAAATCCACCATGACTCGCCCCCCCCTCACTCCCCGGCAGGGCAATGCAGCAGGTTTCTCTCTGATCGAAGTTGCGATTGCCGTCGGAATTCTGGCAGTGGCGCTCGTGGCTTTGCTGGGGCTGATGCCCGGGGGGATGACGAATTTCCGGAAAGCCATGGACACCTCGGTCACGGCCCAGATCGCCCAACGCATCATGCACGACCTCGAGCAGGCGGAATTCAACGAGGTGATCGATTTGGCTAATCTCCCGCCCGACCCGACGGGCAAGAGCTATTGCGTGGCGAACTACAGTTTCCGCGCACCCTCGATCAGCGCGCCTGCACTTCGCTATTTCGACGAACAGGGCGCCGAGCTTGTGCCGTCAAACGGCAAGACACTCTCCGCGGCTCAAAAGGTGAGTCTGGTTTATTACGTCAATATCCGCATTCTCCCCCGCGCTGCGATCCCGACGAAGAACGATTTCGGCAGTGCCGTCGCCCAAGCCACCGTGCAAGTCGCCCGTAACCCGGGCGACCGCGACATCCCGATCGTCTCCGCGGCACCGACCGATGCGAACACCCCGGATCGCAACCTGTTTCAGAAGACCACCGGCGTGCAGATCTATACCTACTACGCGCTCATCGGAAACAACCAGGGCAAATGAAATCTTACCATCAAAACTCCGGATTCACCCTTGTCGAGGTCCTGGTGTCGGCAGGCATCATCGTCGTGCTCATGGTCGTGCTGCTCGGGATGACCGACCAGACGCAGCGCCTCGTTCGCTCCACGTCTGCCAAGGTCGAGCAATTTCAGGAGGCCCGCGTGGGTTTTGAGGCCATGACCCGCCGCCTTGCCCAGGCGACCCTTAATACATACTGGGACTACGACAACCCCACCAAGCCAACCCGCTATATTCGCGCGGCGGAACTGCGGTTCCGCTCGGGCCCCATGCGAAACCTCACCGGAGGAACCGGCCCCAACGGAAATCTCCAGCCCGGCCAGGGCATTTTCTTCCAGGCGCCGATTGGCATGGTCGATCCCATCCAAAGTGCGAATCTCAGTTCACTCGATCACCTGATTAACACTTGGGGATACTTTCTGGAGATCGGGAGCGACGCGGACAAGCTCCCGACCTTCCTCCAGACCGCGGTGGATCCGCGCAAACGTTACCGCCTGATGGAGCTGATGCAGCCGTCCGAACAGCTGGGAATCTACACGCCGTCGGCACAGCCCCCGCTCGCAACGACCTGGTTCGCCCCATTCATCAACGCCACCACAGACCGCCCCGTGCGTGTGCTTGCGGAAAACATTGTTGCGTTAATCGTGCTGCCAAGACTGTCGGTGGGCGATGAGGAGCTTTGGAAAAAGCAAAAGGGTTCGTCAACGGGCCCCATCCTTGCGCCGAACTATCAATACGACAGCTCGAATTCCGCGAACGTCAACCGTGCGGATCCGCTCCTGAACACGATCAACCAGCTTCCTCCCGTCGTCCAAGTGGTGATGGTGGCGATCGACGAGCCATCCGCCCGGCGCCTGGAAGACCTTCATGGCTCGGACCCGTACCTGGGCATCAACTACAGTCCCGACCCGCTATCGGGCCTGAACCTGTTTACCAATCCCGCGTCGCTGGACGACAATGCATCGACCGGCGCGAAGGGCGATCTCACCAGACTGCAGGAGCTCCTCGTTTCCAAAAAAGCCTCCTATCGCATTTTTTCCACGAACGTGAGCATCCGCGGAGCCAAGTGGAGCCGCAGCCAGGTGAACTAGTCTTCAGTCCCATCCCAAGCATCGTAACGCCATGAAAGTCCCCACCGATCATCAGCAACCGGATCAACCGCTTCAACCTGCCGGGCGGAACCGCATCAAGCGCCGCGGAGTGGCGCTGATTCTCGTTGTCTCATTCGTCGTGCTGCTGACCGCGCTGGTGGTCAGCTTTTTCAGCCGGGTCAGTTCCGAACTTGGCGGCGCGCGATCCTATGCCGAAGGGGTGAACTCCAGGCAACTCGCCGACTCCGCGGTCGGCGTCGTAATGGGCCAGATCCGGGCCGCCACGACCGTCAAGAACGGCTGCTGGGCTTCGCAGCCCGGGATGATCCGCGTTTACGGCTCTGCCGGCGGCCAGCCGAGCGCGCAGGCCTACGCCTTCTACAAACTGTATTCATCGCATAACCTCGTGGTTTCGGGCACCGACATCCAGCAGTTCGACCCCTCGCTGACCAACCCCAGCAGCGGAGCGCAAGCTGAGGTTCCGATAGGCAATGGGGGATGGCTGAACCAGCCGGCGTTCTTTACCGATCTCAACGAGCCGGTGGATGTCCCGGGCACCACCGCCGGTGGAGGCACCGTGAAGCGCTATCCCATCATGGATCCATCCGTCGCGCGAATTGCCGCGCTGAATCAGAACACGGCGAACAACATCACCAACTGGGTCGAGGGATGTGAAATCACCCTGCCGCAGGGGGATGACCTAAAGAAGAACAACGCGCCGATGCCGGTGCGCTGGCTCTATGTGCTTCGCGATGGCACGCTCTCTGCACCGACGCCGCTCACCGGCCCGGCTGCGGGCAACACAGGGCTCCAGGCCACATGGACAGCGGTCGGGCCAACCGGCACCGCCACCGGCGTGCCGACGAAGGACAACCCCATCGTCGGCCGGATTGCTTTCTGGACCGACGACGACACGTGCAAGGTCAACGTCAACACCGCGGGCGGCTACCTTCTCCCCGACGGCGTGACCGAGGACAAGAATCTGGACAATTCAAAGCCGAGTGGAAATCGCCCGGAGACTAATCCTGCATTTTACGCCGGCTCCTTTTGGGACACGCCTCGCGTGCAAACGGTTTTTGACCGCGGCCTGAATATCAACGACGCGACCAGGTTCGTCGGCGGCCTGGCAAACTCCCAGCCGATCCAAAACGAGTTCCAGCGTTACCCCGGGCACCCTTCGACGACGTCGCTCGGGCTGGTCCTGAAAAACCTTCTGCCTAGCAGCACGACCGGATTCGTGTCCTCGAAGCTATACCAGATGACTCCGCGGCTGAGCTATCGCGGAAAACGGACGGATGGATCCTACCATAATGGCTCGGAAGGCGGAACGAAGCGCCTGGAGCCCAACGTCGATCAGCCTGTCACCAACATTGCGCTCGATCCGAACGACCCCCTCAACAACCTCCTGAAGGCGACTGCCGGGGATTTGCCGATGCTCAAGAAGGCCGGCTATACCAGCCCCGCAATCCCAACGACCGACACCAAGACGGACTCCGATCCCTATCACCTCCTCGGGTCCGTGGATGAACTTTTTTACACGGCCCTCATCGACAAGTCGCAGAAGTCCGGCTCCGCCCGGCAAAAGGCCGAGACCGTCATCGGCATCAAGCCAAACTCGATCACGCCGACGATGGTGGATCAGGCTCGCTTCTTCCTCACCGCGCACAGCCGTTCGCCGGAGCTGAATCTCTTCGGCCGACCGCGCGTGACCATCTGGCCGGTCTCGTCCGCGAAGAGCGAGGGGACCTTGATCGGCGTGGGTATCCGGAACCTCAGCGACGACATGCTCCGCTTTTGCTCCACGGTGGGAGCAACCATCAACTGGGCAGATAATTCGGATTCCCAGGGCCGGCCCGGGCAGTTCATCTTCGACCGGGAAGATCCGTACAGTTCGACGAGTGATTTCAACCGTCAGCGGAACAAGGAGGTCTTTGCCTATCTGCGCGACATCACATCGAATACCAACGGAAGAATCCCCGGCTTCGGCTCCAGTTTCGAGGCCAAGTATTCCGCGGGCCCCGGCGGACGCGACCAAATCCTGACGGAAATCTACGACTACATCCGGAGCGTCAACCTGAAGGATACTTCGCGGGATCGCGCCATCGAAGAAAAGTACGGCAAGAGCACGGATCCGAATTCACAAACCGTGAAAATGAAGCTGCTCGCCCGCTATGCGATGCGCGGCATCATCGTTCCCACGAGAATCAAGGCGACGGCCACTTCCGGATTCGGCCGGTTTCCGACGATCTCGGAGGCCAGCCTCGTCTTCTATCACGGAGGCTACCTGTATCGGAAAAAAAGGGCGAAACCCAGCGATCCGCTCAATGCGGAGGACGTCGAATATAACTGGTCTCAAATCCCCAGGTTTGACCAGCCCGAGAACGGATGGTCGAAGGCGAACGATCTGACGGGCATCATCGTCCGGGCATTTCTGGTGTTTGAGACCTTCAATCCGATGCAGGGATACGGGCCGGTCACCGACTTTAGCACCTCCGGCACAGCCCGGGAGAACATCGTGTATGAAATCACGAACCTGTCCGATTTCCAAATCCGGACCAAGAAGGAAGGCTTTCAATCGCTGAAAATGGGCAAGGGTGAGAACCATGTCTGGCGCTCCTCCGGTTCCACCTATGGTGGACGAAACTTTGGCGGGACCGAGGGCTTCTTCCACACGCTGCAGGACAAGACGAGCAACATCGCGGGCGTTCAGCCTTACCCTTGGAGTGGCGGCCAGACGATGACCTACGAAGCAGCCGGAAGTCTGGGCACGCCGCTCACCATCGCGGCCTTCACGAGTGCCTACTACCCTTTCCAAACCCCATGCCGGTTGAAGATGGACGGCGTCCGCGTGCAAATCGGCGATCCGGACAGCGGCTTGGACGGCGTGAATGTGAACATCGCCCAGGAGACCTTCGACTTCTCGGGCGGCACGATGGATGTCACGATCCGTTACGTCGATTTGGCGCAAAATGGACTTCCGCCCCACAACGAGCTGACCCAGACGATCAAGCTGAACTGGCCGGCCGGCACAGCATGGCCGCTGCCGATCACGGAACGCGACACGCCGAATGGCACCAAGGGCCAGGCCTTCCGTCAGGTGACGGGTGGATTCGACAGGACAGCCCCTGGCTGGAATGCGGACAACGCGCCAACATTTGCGCCGAATTCTGGCATCGGAGGGAATAATTGGACGGGGTCCGGCGGCTACCGGATGTCCGCCCACCTGCCCTTGCGAATCGCCTGGTGCGCCCTGCCGGACTACAACCCTTTCACCATCTACGACACCACGACGGGCGTGCAGACGGGTGGCGACGGCAAGAATTACGCGGGCCGCTATCTGAACATCCTCCAGCCGGGAGACACGATCCGCAGCATGATCCCCGGCGGCACGAACGCGGCGGGGACCGACCCAAGGGCGGCTCACCTCCAGCAAACGGTGACGACCTTTGCAGCCCACCCGGACTACAACAAGGCCAATACCAGGCGGGCGCAGACGCTCCGCTTTGGAAGCGGCGGATTCTATTTCGACCCGACGGACAACAACATCTTTCCCGGTGAAGGCAGCCAGCCGACGACCGGTTCGCTGGTGGCCTTGGGAAGTACGCGATATGCGGGTGGATCGGGCCCGGACCTTCCAAAAAACAATGGCAATCCCGTGATTGCAAAGCGCTTCGATGGCCAGGCGGCGGACTTTGACACAGGGATCGGCAACTTTCCCGACGGACCGTACTGCGGGAAAGCCGATGAGGGGAATATCGTGCAAGTATGGTATGACCGCACCAAGAAGCCGGGGAGTCCGGGGTGGCAAAACTGGGTGGAGCCGTACTTCAGCACCTGGGTCTATAACGCCCCGCTGGATACGTATTTCTCGCCCAACCGGCAGCTTCCGAGCCCGGTGATGTTTGGTTCGCTCCTCGCACCGCAGGCTCCTTGGGACAAGGCGGGCTGGAAGACTCTCCTATTCTGCCCGAACCCGGCGGGAGACAACCATCCCGGAGCTCAGACTCCTCCGGACCATCTCTTGCTCGACCTGTTCAACATGCCGGTGGTGGAGCCGTATGCGATCAGCGAGCCCTTCTCGACGGATGGCAAAGTAAACCTCAACTACCAGCTGATGCCATTCAGCTTCATCAAGCGCTCCACCGCACTCCGGGCCGCGCTTCACCCGCTGCGGGTCACGGCAATCCCGAACAGCCTCACCAGGGTGTCGGGCGGAGCCACCGAGTTGTGCTACAAGACGACGAACCAACAGGGACAGAACAACCCGGAAAACCTGCGCTACCTGATCGATCGCGACGAAACGGTGAAAGCGATCGATGCCTTCTTTGACGAGTACAAGGGGAACCGGAACGGTGGATTCTTCAAGTCGGCGAGCCAGATCTGCGAGCGCTACCTCTACCCGAAGGGCCAGCCGAACAAGTACAACTCAACCGTGACTTTTCAGTCCGGCGAAGCACCGATCAAGAACTGGTGGAAAACCTGCACCGTCACCGGGGACAACGTCCGCGAGAAGCCGTATTCGGACCTGTATTCACGCGTCACGACGAAGTCGAACACCTACACGGTGCACTACCGCGTGCAGTCGCTCCGCCAAAGGGCCTATACCGGCAATGCAGCCGGAGAAGCGGCCTATTACAGGACATGGGATGAAAGCCGGGATCAGGTGCTCTCTGAATTTCGTGGCCATACCACCATTGAGCGGTTCCTGGACCCTGTGGACCCGCGCCTCGACCCCAATCCGAACTCGACCAGCACGACCAAGATCAATGTCCACAAGCAGTCGCTGGAGGAAGTTTACCGCTTCCGCGTCGTTTACAACAAGCGCTTCTCGCCTTGGTAAACCGCAACGGCTCGGGGTCGGATTTATCCCACAGCGGGTCGCGCCGCGAGAGTTCTTGCCACCAACCGGCGGACTCGGATCGCGTCGGCCAGCATGCGGCACGAGTCGCGGATGATGCGCACCTTGCTCCCCTCCGCATTGCGCCACTGCACGGGCATGTCCTCGACGACGAAACCCAGCCGCTCGGCCAGCAGCAGCACCTCCACGTCGAATGCGAAGCCGTCCAGTTTTTGCCGGGGAAAAATTGCCTCGCGCGCTGTGCGGCGGAATGCCTTGAAGCCGCACTGCGTGTCGGCCAGCCGGATGCCGGCGATCGTGCGCAGGATCGCGTTGAAGGTCTGACCCATTCTCCTGCGGAGGAAATGCTGTTGCTGCAAAATCTCGCTGCGGCCGTGCTGGCGGTTGCCCACCAGGACATCGACGGGCGGGCTTTTTGAAAAGCGCTCAATAAACCGGTCCATCTCGTGCAGCGGCGTGGAGAGGTCGGCGTCCATGAAAAACGCGAGTTCCCCCCGAGCCCGAAGCATCCCGGCCCGGACGGCGTAACCTTTGCCCCGCTGGACTTCGTGCCCGACGACTTCCACGCCGTGCCGCCCTGCGAGAATCCGGCGCGCGAGTTCCAGCGTGCCGTCGGTGCTTTTCTCGACGACGAGGATCAGTTCGTGGCTCCAAGGGACGGAGCCGAGGTAGGCGTCCAGCACCGTAATGCTCGCCTCCAGGCGGTGCGCCTCGTTATAGGCGGGGATGATGATTGAGACAAATGGCGCGCCGCTGTCGGACATTTCGGTTGTTCCCGCAGTCCGTATCAGTTGAATGGCCGGACGGTCAAAAGCCATGACAGTAATTCTTTTTCCAACCCTGCGCCCTCGCTGAGCGGCCCGCACGATGTCAGCCCCCCAACGCTGGATCTCCATCTTCATCATCGCTCTCGCGTTTGCCCTGCGCGTGGCCGCGCTCGATCTGCGCCCGGCGCATTTCGACGAGGGTGTGAATGGATCGTTCATCGACGGGATGCGCACCGAGGGCTGCTACCGCTACGATCCGGCGAATTACCACGGGCCGCTGCATTTCTACACGCTCTTCGCCTCGCAGCAGCTCTTCGGCCGCAGCCTGTGGGCGATGCGGATGCCGACCGTGCTCATCGGCACCGCCACCATCGCGCTGATGCTCGCCTTTTTCCGATTCCTCCCGTGGCGCGCGGTGTGGATCGCCTCGCTCGCGGCGGCCATTTCTCCGGGGATGGTCTTCTATTCGCGCTACGCGATCCACGAGACGTGGCTGCCGTTTTTCACCATCCTCGCCGTGTATGGCGGCTTCGGCATTGCGCGGAGGGAAGGTCGGGCACGTGACCTCTGGGCGTTTGGCGTCGGCATCGCCGGCATGGTGCTGACCAAGGAAACCTATCTCGTCCACTGGATCGCCGCCGCGCTCGCGCTCTTCGCGACGCGGTGCCTCGACTGGCTCGCGCCGCTCACCCCCGGAACACAGCGCGCGCGGCCGGCGGACCTTTTCGCCGGGCGCGCATTGGACGCGACTGTGGATTCCATTCCCAAAAAGACGTATTTTTCCAACCGTCAGATCGCGACGGTGATCGTCACCTGCACGGCCGCCGTCATCCTTTTCCAGTCGAGCTTCGGCATGAACTGGCCGGGCGTCATGGGCCTCTTCGAGACGTTCGGGCTGATGTATTCCAAGGGCACGACGGCCGAGGCCGGTCACAACAAGGAATTCTTCTACTGGCTGAAACTCATGGCCTGGTACGAATGGCCCGCGCTGATCGGCCTCGCCGCGGCACCGCTGCTCTCGCTGCGCCGCGCGCCGCTGCCCGCTGCCGGTCTGGTGCTGATCGGCGCGCTGCTGGTCGGAGCCGGCGTCATGGTTTCATCCGCCATGCCCAACATTCCCGCAGCGCGGGATTTTCTCGATCCGAAATGGAACCTCACGGGCCTCTCATCGCTCGGGCTGTGGCTCATCGCTTGCAGCGTCGGCTTCTTCGCCGCGTCCCCCGCGCCAAAGCCGCGAGGCGCGCCTGCTCTGCCTCTACGGGCTCGCCGCGTTCACGGCTTATTCGCTCATCCCGTACAAGACTCCGTGGTGCATCATCAATCTCCTCTGGCCGTTCCTTTTTGTCCTCGGCCTGGTCGCGGATACGCTCATCCAGTCCACGGATCGGCGGCTGGTCTATTCCGTCGGCCTGCTCCTCGCGTGGAATCCGCTGCGTGATTGCTGGCGGCTGGATTTCGTGCAGCCCACGTTCGACGGCGAGCGCTACATCTACGTCCAGACGACTCCGGACATCAACAAGCTGCTCCGCGCCGTGCGCACGCTGGTCCGGGAGGATGCGCGGCAGCGCCAGTTGCACGGGCTCGTCTTCACCGAGGCGTTTCCGCTCACATGGGAGCTGAACGAATTTCCGAACATCACCTACGCCGGCGAGGACGCGACTCCGGAGAATTACGACGCCGACTTTGTCCTCATGCCCGCCGGGCGTGAACTGGAATTCGAGGACCGCGTCTACGGCATCTACTTCAAGGAAAGCTGCCGCCTCCGCAACGGCACCGCCCGCGGCTGGCTCTACCTCGCAGCCGACCGGTTTGCCTCGCAGTTCCCCGGACGCAAACCCGAGATCCATCCGCGCATTCCGCTGAAAAACCCGGCCCTGCCGGAGCCATTGCAAAAATGAACTTCCTCGCCGCCGCGCTCTACGCCGTCGCCAGTTCCGTGCTCATCGCGCTTGGGCTCGCGTTTTATGATGGCGGACTCACGCCGACGGCGGCGCTGATCGCGCTCTCCGGCGGATTTGTCGTCGGAGTGCTCGGATGGTGGCGCGGACGCCGCGCGCAGAAGCTCCCCCGCCCCGGCGCCTGGGCGATTGCCGCGCTCGTGTTCTTCGCGCTGGTCAGTCTCCGCGCGTTCCTGTGGCTGATCTTCCGCGAAGGCGACGACCTCTGCGTGCTCTCGCCGAATAATCTCGGCGACATGTCGCTGCACCTCACCTTCATCCACTACCTCGCGAACGGCGCGCCGTTCTGGCCGGACAACCCGATCTTTTCCGCGGGAAAACTCACGTACTCCGTCGGCATGGATCTGTTCAACTCGCTGCTCTCGCTCGTCGGCGTGAACACCGAGCGCGGGCTGATCTGGACCGGGCTCCTCGGCGCGCTCGCCACCGGGCTCGCGCTTCTGCGATGGGGCGGCGCATTCACCGTGATGGGCTTTCTCTGCAACGGCGGCCTCGCTGCGCTCGCGTACTTCGCATCGGACCCGCAGCTTCCATTCTTCCGCGACTATCAGGCCGACTGGGCGTGGAAGAACCTGCCGCTCTCGATCCTCGTCACGCAGCGCGGCTTTCTCTTCGCGCTGCCGGCGGGCCTGCTGCTGCTCACTTCGTGGCGCACGCGCTTTTTCGAGGACGGGAGAGGATGGCGAATGCCGTTCCCCGGCGAACTGCTGCTTTACGCGGCGATGCCGTTCTTCCACCTGCACACCTTCCTCGCGCTATCATTCCTGCTCGCTGCGTTCCTCATCGCGCGCCCGTCCGCGCGCATGCAGATCGCCGCGCTGATTGCCGCGGCGTTCCTCCCGGCGACCGCGCTGCTTTACCTCACCGTCGGCATGTTCAAGACGAACGCCGAACCGAGGTGGGAGGACATGAGCCAGTTTGAAAATCCCCCGCGCCGTCCGCCAGTGGATGCGATCGGCTGGCAGCCGGGCTGGATGGTGAATGACGCGACCACCGCCGAAATCTGGCAGCACGTCGCGGACAAGGCGCCGGACGCCGCCCCGTTCGCCGCGCACGGGAAATTTCTCATCTTCTGGTTCGGCAATTTCGGCGTGCTGCCGCTGCTGCTCGTGCCGTTCGCGATCGCGCTGCTGCGGCCGGTGTTCCCGCGTGGTCCCTCGCACTGGGCGGGATGGGCATGGTTTGCAGGCATCATCGTCGTCACGCCCTTCCTCGGCGCGTGGTCCGGCTACCAGGAAAAGTCGCTCGGCGCGCTGCTGACCGGCGGCGGGGAATTTTGGGACCTGCGCGCGGCCGCCGTGCCGTTGCTCGCGCTTGCCGCCGCCATCGCAGCAACGCGCCTTCAGCGCGTGAATGCGCACGACTTCGGACTGCGCCAGGTGCTGTTCGCAACGTCGGGCATTCTGATGCTCGATTCCCTGCTCACGATTCTGCACACGTGGAATCCTCATATTCCCCTGCTGCCTGCGAACGCGTTGCCGCTGCTGCTCGCGACCTATGCATTCGTCGTGTTGCTCCGGCGCATCGCGCAGCATCCCGCCGCCGGATGGCCGACCCTCATCGGCATCCCCGCGCTCTTCCTTTTCTTTGTCTGCTGCAACATCCGCTTCGCGCGATGGGATTGGGACAATTCGAAGATGATGCTCTGGAGCTGGGTCATCGTGCTCGCGGCGCTTTGGGAAACGCTCCTCGTCCGCTGGAACCCGTGGCTGCGATCGGTCGCCTGCACGCTGCTGTTTTTCTCCGGATTCCTCTCGGTCCTCGGCGGCATCGACGGCTCCCACCGCGGCTACCCGATTGCGAAACTCTCCACGCTCGACGCCGTCGCGCTGGCGGTGCGCGACATTCCCATCACCGAGCCTTTTGCCGCACAGCCCAATTTCAACCACCCGCTCCTGCTCTGCGGACGGAAGGTCGTGATGGGATACGACGGGCATCTCTCCAGCCACGGCATCCTGTACGGCCCGGTGGATGACGAACTCGATGCGCTCATGCGCGGATTCCCCGACTGGCGCCTGCGCGCGGCGCGCCTCGGCGTGCGCTATCTTTTCTTCGGCCCCGGCGAGCGCGCGACATGGCCCGAGTCCTACGAGTCATGGCGCATGAGCGCCACCGTGATCGCCGGGGGCGAATGGGGTGAAATTTTCGATCTGCAGACGCCGCCGCTGCCGCTCGGGGAAGGCGAAAGCCCCGCGCTCCGCATCGCACCGCCGCGCCTCCAGCCACGTGCGCAGTGACGGCCACCGGTCAGCCGTTTCGCAAAAGTGCCAATCGCCTCAGCTCACTGCGGAAGCGGAGGGAGCGACTCCTGATCAGCCGGCTCCTGCGGTGCTCCACCGGCCGGCGGCGCGGCCACAAAATACGCGAAGCGCCAACTCCCGTTCACCATCGTCAGCCCGGCCCGGTAACCGGGATAGCTGTCACTCTGCGCAAACTGAGGCGGCACCACCATGAAGGCATCGTGCGGCGTCCACCGCTCGCGCAGCAGCGCCGAGAGTTCGCCCCAGAGCTTGTTGCGATCCCAGTAGGCGAACGGAGTCTCGCCTTCCGGCCCGTTGTCCCAGCGGTAGCCGAAGTCCGGCGCCATCATCGACGCCAGCATCATCTTGTCGCGGAGTTCCACCGCCTTGCTCAGCCGCCCGAGGAACGCCTGGAACGAGGCATCCGAGCTCTGGTCCTTGATCTGCGGCTGCTCCTTGCCCTTCGCCTTTTTCGATTTTTTGTCAGGCACCGGACAGCCAGCGAGCATCACGACGGCAGCGAGGGCGACAAACGTGCGGAGAAACATGCCACGCAGATAGAGGCGGCCGTGCGTCATCGCCAACAGCAAAATTCCTCGGCAAGCCGCCCGCGCCGAATCGCCACAACGGGGCGCAATAGACAGAAATAAACCGGGCTGCGAATGTCGCGGTCGCTACTTCCAGTGGAAGAGTCACCGGCTTTTCCATCTCGGGATGGAGGCTGGCGTGGACGGGACAGGTGAGCGCCGCGCGCTCGAGCGCTGCGCGATGCGGATGATCCGCCGGGAGCGGGATGTGAATTTCGCTCGTGAGCCGGCCGATGCGGCGCACGGGAGTCTGCACCATTTCCTTTTTCACCGTGAGGCGCATCCCCTTCAGGTCGATCGCATGCCGCTCGGCATAGATGCCCATCACCGTCGCCATGCACGTGCCGAGCGCCGTGGCGACGAGATCGGTCGGGGAAAAGGATTCGCCGCGACCGTGATTGTCCACCGGCGCATCGGTGATGAGCGAATTGCCGCTCGGCCCATGGGTCGCCGTGGTGCGGAGCTGGCCGTCGTAGGTCGTTTCGATTAGGACGAAGTGCGCTTGCATATCGGCTTCGGTAACGCCGCGTGGCGGGGCATGCGAGCGGATTTTGGCGCGGGGTCGCGTGGCAACGAAAAGGAAGAGTGGGCGCTTTCGGCGAAAGCGCCCTACCGGAGCAGACTCTCGATCTTCTCCGCGAGATCGGCCTCGGGATTCACCTCCACGAGCATCCCCTCCTTGTTCACGAGCCATGTCGTCGGGAGCGCGGTGATGCCGAAGCGATGCGCGATCTCCGTGTCCCATCCCCGCCCGTCGAAGTACTGCGGCCAGGCGATCCTCTTCGTCTTGAGCACGCGTTTCAGCGCGGCCTCGTCCTCGTCGAGCGAGATGCCGACGATCTCGAATCCGCGGTCGTGAAACTTCGCGTAGGCCGCGAGCAGCTTCGGCAGTTCCGCCATGCACGGGCCGCACCACGTCGCCCAGAAATCCACGAGCACCACCTTCCCCCGCAGCTTCGCCAGGTCCACTTCCGAGCCGTCGATCGCCTTGAACTTCAGCTCGACCGGCTTGCTCTTCAGCTCCGCCATCCGCTTCAGCCCGGCCTGCTTCTCCTTCGCCATTTCGGAAATCGCGGGGTCCTTGCGGGCGGCGAGCAGCGCGACCAGCGCCTCGATGCGGGCCGGCGCGAATTCCTCCACCATGCCGAGGTGCAGTTCCTCCAGCGCCGCATTGTCAGCCGCGGCGGGAAAATCCTCCCAGTGCTTCGTCAGCCGCTTCTCCCATTCGTCGAGTGCCAGCTTCTTGTCGCCCACCTTCTCGGCCGAGAGCATGAGGCGTTGCACGCTCGCGTCGGACTTCACTTCCGGCGGCGCATCGGCGGCGGCGAGGATGGAATCAAACATCGCGTCGGCCGTTTTTTCCGACGGCACCGGCAGCCCGGCCTGCTCGCGGATCGGCAGGTGCAGCGCATCGAGCAGCAGCACTTTCCAGCGGAGCGGATGATTGGGAAAACGCGCGCGGAAATCCGCCGCAAGCCGATCGAATCGCGCCATCTTCCGTTTCAAAATTGCGACGAACCGCTCGGCAGAAACCACCTCCTCGTTTTCCTCGTCCGCGTCGAAAAGCCCGTCGAGCTGCGAGACAATCTCCGCGGCGGAAAGCACCGGAGGTTTTTCCGCCGCGGGCGGGGCACCGTGCACGGGCCCGGACACCAGGAGTGCGACAAATGCGACGAGCGTGGAGATTTTCATGGGCGGCACAGATGGCGCACCGGCACGCATGCTCAGGCGAGCCCGAGATTCCGCACGATGGCCGTCGTCGAGCGCACCTTGTTCAGCGTGTAAAAATGGATGCCCGGCACGCCGGCATTCAGCAGCGCGCGGCACTGCTCGGTCGCGTATTCGATGCCAAATTGCGTCGCCGTCTCGTCGTCTTCGCCGATCTCATCGAGCCGTTTCAGGAAGGGCTCCGGCAGGCGCGCGCCGCACAACTCAGTGAATTTCTTCGTCTGCTTCGCCGAGGAGACCGGCAGGATGCCGGGGATGATCGGCACCGTCACGCCGTGCTTCGCGAGGTATTCCTGGAAGCGGTAAAAATCTTCGTTGTCGAAAAAGAGCTGCGTGATCACGAAGTGGGCACCCGCCGCGATCTTCTCACGGAGGTAACCCCAGTCCGCCATCTTGCCGCCCTTCTGCGCGATGTGTCCCTCAGGGAAACCCGCCGTGCCGATGGAAAAGCCGCCGAGCTCCTTGAGAAACGCGACGAGCTGCGACGAGTAGGTGAAGCCGCCCTCCGTCGCCGTCCACTCCGCCTCGCCGGTCGGCGGATCGCCGCGCAGCGCTAGGATGTTCTTGATGCCCCGTCCGCGCGCCTCGGCAAGCACGGATGCGAGTTCCTCCTTGGTCGAGTTCACGCACGTCAGGTGCATCATCGTCGTCAATGAATGCTCACGCTGGATGCGGTCCACGATTCCGATGGTCTTGTCGCGCGTCGAGCCGCCGGCGCCGTAGGTCACCGAGCAATAGTCCGGCTTCAGAGGCATGAGCGCCGGGATCGTCTTTTCGAGGAGATTGCGGTCGCCCTCGGGTGTCTTCGGCGGGAAAAACTCAAACGAGACCGCAGGCCTCTTTGCAGCGCGGCAGGATTCGTGGATTTCGTGGATGAACTGGATCATGAGGTCGTGAGCGCCCGCCAAAATGCAAATGCAGCCAAACTAAGCAACCGCCAACGCGCGCCGCAGCCGACTTTTTCCAAAGGAAGTCCGCGCCATGCGCTCGAAATGGCTGACACCTGCGAATCCCTCCCGTCCCCTCACCCGCATGAAATTCCTCCCCGTCCTCTGCCTCTCCCTATTCACCACCTTCGTCCGCGCCGATGGTATCAAGGCCGGTTTCGCCGACCGCGAGGTCGCGCCGGACATCGGCATGGAAGTGCCGGGCGGGTATGGGAAATCCTATGGCAAAGTGATCCATGACCCGCCGAAGGTGCGAGCCGCGGTGTTCGATGATGGCAAACGCCGCGTCGCGCTTGTGGGGCTGGATTCGCTCATCATCCGCCGCGAGACGGCGCTCGAGGCGCGGCGGCGCATCGCGGAGCGCACGGGCATCCCGGGGGATTGCATTCTGCTCGGCGCATCGCATTCCCACACGTCCGGGCCGGTGGGGATGGTGCTGCCGGGGGAATTCGACCACGCGTCGAAACACGTGCAGGAACTCGCGTACGAAAAATCCTCCGCCGCCGATCCGAAGTATCTCGAACGCTTCATCACCGGCATCGTGGACGCCGTCGCCGCGGCGGACGCGGGGAAGGTGGACGTGCTGCTGAGCTTTGGAGTCGGCCGCGCCGAGGGAGTCGCCTTCAACCGCCGCCAGCGCATGAAGAACGGCCTCGCGTACAGCCACGCGCGGCCGGGCAATCCCGACATCCTCGGCTACGCGGGTCCGGTGGACCCGGAGGTCTCGACGATCGGCGCATGGACGAAGGACGGGAAGCCGCTCGGCGTCATCGTGAATTTCGCCTGCCACGCGACGACAGGGCCGGGGGCATTTTCGGCGAACTGGATCTACTTCCTCGAAAAAACCGTCCGCGGCGGACTCGGCGCGGATGTTCCCGTCGTCTTTCTGCAAGGCTGCTGCGGCGACATCACGCAGGTGGATAATCTCGACCCCTTCGCTCCGAAGTCCGCCGATTGGCACGCCCAGAACATCGGCGGCACCGTCGGCACTGAAGCGCTGAAGACCCTCTGGCGCGCCGAGCGGAGCGCCGGACCCTTTCCCGTCGACGCAAAGGTGAAGACGTGGAACGTGAAGCGCCGCATCCCCGACCCCGCGCGCGTCGCCCGCTGCCTCGAGGACACCAAGAAGAACCCGAAGGAAGTCGGCACGACCGAGTGGACCTTCGCCAAGGAGATCGTCCTGCTCGACGCGCTGATCGCGAAATCGCCCGAGGTCGAAGTCGAGGTGCAGGCCATCCAGGTCGGCCCCGCTGTCTTCCTTACGAATCAGGCGGAGTTCTTCGTCGAGTTCGGACTCGATTTGAAAAAGCGCAGCAACTTCAAGATGACCATCCCGGTCGAGCTCGCGAACGGCTGCGTCGGCTACGTGCCGACCGAGGAAGCCTTCGGCGTCGGCGGCGGCGGTTACGAGACGCGCCTCACGAGCTACTCGAATCTCGAAATCACCGCCGGTCGCCAATTCGTGGACGCCGCACTCGCCCTCGCCCGCCAGTTCACCCCCGCTCCGCTCCCCGAACGCGCCAAAGCCCCGCCCTTCACAGAGCCATGGAGCTACGGCTCTGTGCCGCCCGAGGTAAAGTAGCCGCCCATAGGGAAGGGCGTGCCCACTTCGTCGAATCGCCAAGACAGCGCGACGCCAGCATTGACCTTCCCGTTCGCGTGGGCGGCCTGTAGATTCGGCGGCCTTCGCAACACCGCCCCCAGCCTTCAACCATGAAACCCCTTGTCGCTCTTGCCCTGGCGCTCACCCATTTCCCTAGCCTCACCTCACCATCCCCACTCCCATCATGAAACTCCTCGCCCGTCTCATCACGCTCCTCGCGCTCGGCGCCTGCCCATTGCTCCGTGCCGCGGATAATCCATTCGTCGGCCGCTTCGCCCTCACGATCCCCGGAGGCGGCGCGGGATGGCTGGGCATCGAGGAAAAGGACGGCGCACTCAAGGGCAGCATCCTCTGGGGCGGCGGCAGCGTAGTGCCGGTCACCAGCACGAAGGTCGAAGGCGACACCCTCATCGTCACGCGCGTCGCGGGCGCGAAGAAGAAGGACAAGGACGGGAAGGAACAGCAGGACAAAGTCACCGAGACCATCACCGCGAAACTCTCCGGCGATACGCTTGCCCTCACCACCGTGAAGGCGAAAGCCGACGGCAAGGAGTTCGCGAAGGCGGAGTTCACCGGCAAGCGCATCCCGCCCGTGCCCGCCACGCCGGATCTGTCGAAGGTGAAATTCGGCGCGCCGATCTCGATCTTCAACGGCAAGGACCTCACCGGCTGGCGCCTCACGCAGCCGAATGCGGACAACGGCTGGAGCGTGCAGGACGGCGTGCTCATGAACCGCGTCACGCCCGGCAAGCGCCATGGCAACCTCCGCACCGATGCCGAGTTTGAGGACTTCAGGCTCACGCTCGAAGTGCGCACCGAGGAGCGCAGCAACAGCGGCATCTACCTCCGCGGCATCTATGAGATCCAGATCGCCGAGAGCTTTGGAAAGCCGCTCGACTCGCACAACATGGGCGCGCTCTACAGCCGCATCACGCCGAGCGTCGCCGCCGAAAAGCCGATCGGCGAATGGCAGACGATGGACATCACGCTCGTGGATCGCCACGTCACCGTCATCCTGAATGGGAAGACCATCATCGACAACCAGCCCGTGCTCGGCTGCACCGGCGGCGCGATGACCAGCGACGAATTCAAGCCCGGCCCCATCATGTTTCAGGGCGACCACACGAACATCGACTACCGCAACATCGTCCTGCGTCCTGTGGTGAAGTAACCGCCGCGCATCGCAGCCGAACTCCCGCATGATTGCCCCCGCCCTCTCGCGTCGCTCATTCCTGAAGGCGACCGCAACCCTCGCCGCGGGCAGCGCGGTCCCGGCCTTTGCGCAGGTGGACACTGCGCCTCCGCTCATCGCGTACGTCGGCACCTACAGCGCGCCGCTCCGCGATGTGCGCCCCACGCAGGTGGACCTGCCGCCGGGAAACGGCCGCGGCATCCACCTGTTCCGTGTGGATCGCACCACGGGCGTGCTGTCCCCGCATGGCGTGTTTGAAATGGGATCGAGTCCGAGCGGCCTCGTCATCAATTCCGCCGGGACGCGCATGTATTCCGCGAACGAAACGGACCGGATGGGCGAAAGTGATCCCGGCACCGTCAGTGCCTTCGCGATCAACCGCGCGGACGGCCAGTTGACATTGCTCAACACCGTCAGCTCCGGCGGCGCAGGGCCCACGCATGTCAGCATCCACCCGTCCGGGAAGTTCGTGCTCGTGGCCAATTACTTCGGCGGCTCCGTCGCGGTGCTCCCCATCCTCGCGGATGGAAAGCTCGGCCCCGCGACCGACATCAAAAAGGACGCCGGCACCGTCGGTCCGAAGAAGGCCACGAACGCTCCCGCCGGGAGCTTCGCCATCAGCGGCCACGACCAGCCGCACGCGCACATGATCGAGGCGGACCCGTCCGGACGCTTCGTCGTGCATTCCGATCTGGGGCTGGACCAGATCCTCGTATGGAAGTTCGACGACCGCACCGGCATCCTGTCCCCGAATGATCCCCACGCGATCGCGCTGCCGCCCGGCGACGGCCCGCGGCACTTCTCCTTCCACCCGAACGGCCGCTGGCTCTACTCGCTGCAGGAGGAAGGGTCGAACATCGTCCTCTTCGACTACGACGCGGAGAAAGGACGCCTCGCCCCGCGACAGACCATCTCCAGCCTTCCGCCGGGATACGCAGGCAGCAATTTCTGCTCCGAGATCACGGTCTCGCACGATGGCCGCTTCGTCTATGCGGCCAATCGCCTGCACGACGGCCTCGCGTGCTTTGCCATCGGCGAAAATGGCACGCTGACCTTTGTCGGCGAGGAATGGACCCGCGGCGACTACCCGCGCAGCTTCAGCTTCGATCCCACGGGCGCGTTCCTCTACTCGTGCAACCAGCGCGCCGATAACATCACGACCTTCCGCGTGGATCGGAGGACGGGCGCCCTGGCCTTCACCGGCCAATACACGCCCGTCGGCAATCCCTCCATCATCGTCTTCCTCGACCTCGCAACGGGCCGGTAACCGGCGACCGCTTCCGCTCCGGAACGCGGCGCCGCTTCGTCACACCGGCCTCACCCGGCCCCGCCCGGCTTCATCGCGGCCATGCGCCTCTGCATTTCCTCGGCTGAAACGTCCTCCACATGCGTGGAGACATGCCAGCGGTGGCCGAATGGATCCACGATGCAACCGCTGCGGTCCCCGTAGAATTTCGTCTCCACGGCCATCTCCAGCTTCGCGCCCGCGGCCACCGCGCGCGCCACCACCGCATCCACCTCGGGAATGTAGAGCACCAGGCTCACCGGAACGCTCGCGCCCGCCGCCGGGGCGAACGCCTTCATCTCCGGACACGGGTCCGCCAGCATCACCACGCTGCCGCCGATGGTCAGTTCCGCATGGCCGACGGTGCCGGCCGGCGTCGGCATCCGCATGCGCTCGGTGGCGCCGAAGACGTCCTTGTAAAACTCGATGGCACGCGCCGCGCCATCGATGATGAGGTAAGGGTTGATGGCGGCATAGCCGTCGGGAATCGGTTTGGCACTCATGCGCGGAATATCCCCGCCCCGCCCGTGCGGAGCAAGCATGCACGCCCGAGACCGCCGCCCACGCGGGGAAGGTGCCGCGGACTTTGAACGGGACCCCGCTTTTGCGCGTAACAAACGCGCCCGGATTGGGTGTTGAAAATTGGATATCAGGAATCCCTCCCTCCACATGCTTGCGCGCCTGCCATTGCCCGTGAATCCGCACCCGCTCCCATGAAGCCTCTGTACTGGGATATGACCAATCCCTTCACGGGCACGCCCTTCACGTGGGATGACCCGAACCTCTTTTTCAATGACGAGGGCATCGGCATGTACCTCGAGCCCGGGGACCCCGGCTTTACCCCCTACCCCGGCCAGATCCCCGGTCCTGAACCGAAGCCCAAAAAGAAACCCTTCCGACGCAAACCGAAACCAAAAGACAGCAGCAACGCACCCACAACACCCGCAAACCAACCATCCACAAATATGAACACGTTCCAATACAACATCGCACCAAACCCCAACGGCGGATTCACCACACGCCCGGTCTTGGGCGAAGCCATCACCGAGGCGGCCCTCATCGCGCAGGTCGCCGCCGCCACGGGCCTCACCGCCGAGCAGGTCACCGCCGCCGTCGGCACGTTCCTCGACAAGCTCCTCGTCGCCGCCGCCACCGGCGGCTTCTCGCAGGGCCTCCTAGGCCGGCTGCGCTTCCGCCCCACCAGCGGCGGCAGCCAGCCCACCCCGAGCGGCTTTAACAACCCGGATGAACTCAATGCCTCCGTTGCGCTTTCATTCACCGCCGACACCATCGCCAACTGGCGCTCCAGCCTCACGATCGAAAGCATGGGCGAGGTGGGCAAAGTCAGCCCGCTCATCGACTCCATCTGCAGCCAGGAAAACGGCCAGCAGGACCACTACGTCGCCGGCACCATGGTCGAAATCAGCGGCAGCAACCTCCGCTTCCAGAAGACTGACACGACCCAGGGAGTCTTTCTCCGCACCGGCAACAACGCCGAAGTGCGCTGCACCGTCTATGGCACCGTCACCCCCACCTCCCTGAGCGTACTCATCCCCGCCGGCACCACCGGCCCCCAGACGGTGCGGGTCGCCGCCTACATCAACGGCTCCGTGCGCTCCTTCACCTACATGGACCCCATCACGCTGTAAGCAAGGAAGGCATCTCGAAGCGCAAGGGGGGCCATATGGAAAAGCCGTGTGGCCCGGACCCCGACTCCGTGTGGACCAGCGCCCATCGCCATGTTGCCCATCTCCCGATTCGATGGGAGCCGGTTCGCGACGCCATGTGGCCAGTCTCCAAGTGCTAGGTGGACGATGTTGTAAAGTGATGCGGGCAGCATCCAAATGTCGTGTGGCCGCCATCGGGTTTTCAATCAGCTCATCTACAA
Organism: uncultured Verrucomicrobiae bacterium; assembly: GCA_963769025.1. Taxonomy (GTDB): domain Bacteria; phylum Verrucomicrobiota; class Verrucomicrobiia; order Chthoniobacterales; family Chthoniobacteraceae; genus SXWH01. The sequence continues at coordinate 571,465 of CAVYKI010000009.1, read as the reverse complement.
TCATCATGTGGGAAGCATGCCAATGCGTTGAGGCTCCCATGGCCTTCCGCCAGGGTTCCATTCGCATCACCCCGGGTTCGCGCGGATGCACCCATCCCGCAGGGACGGGCGAGACGCGACGCCGTCCTTGCTCGCGTGGATCCGGCACTATCATGCCGGCTATCCGCGGAGTTGACACCGCGCCGGAAACGCGGTTTTTCCACTAGGCGAAAGGTATCATCGTCCCCGCTGAATCGATTCAGTCCCCCTGCCATGACGTTCAAATTTTCTTGTCCGCACTGTGGCCAGCGCATCGCCGCGACCTCGGAGGACGCCGGCACCGAGGGCATCTGCTCCACCTGCCAAAACACCTTCACGGTGCCCGAACCCCCGGAGCCCGATACGCCGCCTCCTGTTTCGAAGACGGCCCCTCACGCGCCGAAGCCAAGCCGGATGCGCCGGCTCCTGCTGCCGCTGCTCGTCGTGTTGCTGTTGGCGGGCGGAGCCGCCGCATATTTCCTCTGGCCGTACCGCTCGCCCGCGGCCGTGGTGGGCACGTTTCTGCAGGCCTCCGTGGGAGTGGACTTCAAGACGGTTCGGCGGATGGTGACCGCCAGCAGCCTGCACCTTCTTGACGAGCCTGAAAAGGAAGTGGAGGCGATGAGGAAGAAGGCGCCTGCCGAAGTGGAAAAGAACTTGGAGAAGAACAGGGAGGCGGTCGTGGAGATCACAGGCACCACCCATCATGGCGGGATTGCGGTGGTCAACGCGCGCGTGATTCGCCCCGAGCAAAACAAGTCGGCGATCGCCACGAAGAGTTATGTCCGCAGGACCTGGCTCGGCTGGAGGGTGGATCTGGAGCTGGAGAATCAGATACAGAAAGATTCTCATGACTGCCAAGGCAATCAGCATGGCCATCCGACACTATCAGAGCGATAACGGCGGCACGCTCCCCAAGGACCTGCAGGAATTGATCCCCAACTATTTTGGTCCTGCCAGAGAACTCCTTTCCCCGCTCGCTCCCGACTCGACGGAACCCGGATACGAATATTTCGGCGGCCCCGGGAAAGACATCAAACCGACCGACCGGCTGCTGCAGGGGAAATTCCCCGCACTGGACGGCACCCGCGCGGTGAGCTACGGCGACGGAAGAACGGTCCGCGAATAAAGGTGGGGCACTGCTCCCGCCCCGTTTCACCTCGTCGCCCCGGCTGCTTTCCAACGCGTAATGGGCGTCATTGCATAACGTCCGGGGTGATGCCGCGAGCGTTCGCCGGGCCCGTTACTTCCCGCAGCACGCCGAGGGCCTTCAGCTCCGCGAGGAAGCGGCGGTTTTGCTCCATGGTGCCGATGCTCACGCGGATCCATTCGGGCAGGCCGTAGGCGGTCATGTCGCGGACGATGATCCCTCTTTCATGAGCGCCTGGAAGACCGCCTTGCCGTCGCCGACTTGGACGAGGACGAAGTTCGCGTGGCTCGGGACGAACTCGAGGCCGAGCGCGGCGAACTCGCGCTTGCAGCCACTCGCGGCCCTCGATGGTGAGGTCGCGGGTCTTGCGCTGGTGCTCGTCGTCGAGCGAGGCCGGCGAGCGCGCCGGCCTGGGCGATGCCGTTGGCGTTGAAGGGCTGGCGGGTCTTTTGCAGCACGTCGATGAGCTCCGGCTTGCGCGAGGCCGTAGCCGATGCGGAGATTCGCGAGGCCCTGGATTTTCGAGAAGGTGCGGAGGACGACGACGTTGCGGCCTTCGCGGACGTACTTCAGCGTGTCGGGCGGGTTCGCGCAGGAACTCGTAGTAGGCCTCGTCGAAGACGACGATGACGTGCTCGGGCACGCGCTGCCATGAAGCGGTCGATCTCCTCCTGCGAGCAGCAGCGTGCCGGTGGGGTTGTTCGGATTCGCGATGAAGATTTCCTTCGTGCGCGGGGTGATCGCGGCGAGCCATGCGCGTCGAGGTCGTGCGCGAAGTTCGGGTCGGGCACCTCGATGGTGTTCGCGCCGAAGAGCGTGGCCATGAGCTTGTAGACGACGAAGGCGTGGCGCGCGGCGATGATCTCGTCGCCGGGATTCAGGAAGGCCTTGCCGATGAATTCGATGATCTCGTTCGACCCGCAGCCGAGGATGACGTTCTCCATGCTCGAGGCCGAACTTTTCCGCGATGGCCTCGCGCAGATAGTAGCCGCCGCCATCGGGGTAAAAGTGCGACGCGCTCCAGCGTCTCGCTGCATGGCGGCGAGCGCCTTCGGCGAAGGGCCGAGCGGGTTTTCGTTCGAGGCGAGCTTGATGATGTCGCCGCGGCTGCAGGCCGAGCTCGCGCGCGACGTCCTCGATCGGCTTGCCCGGCTCGTAGGAGACGAGTTCGCGGAGCCAGGGGTGGGCGGAATTCCAGACGCTGGTCATAGGGCGCGGGAACGTAGCGGCGCGCGTGGAAAAGGCCAGTGTGCAGTGCCCCCAGCCGCCGAGGGAACGAGGCGGGCGGATCCGAATCGCAGAGGCCGCTAGTCTTCCTCGTCCGTGCCCCAGAGGTGTTCGTTCTGCCACTTCGTCTCGTAGAGCTTGCACAGGCCGAGCGCCGGGGCCACGCCGCCGCTGTAGGTCGCGGCGGTGGAATACTGCTTGTCCTCGTCGTAGCAGCCGACGGCGACGATCGCGTGGTCGAAGTGTTCACTGAGCATTTCGATCACCTTGTCGAGGATTTGCTGTTGGGCGGCGTTCATGACGCGAGGATGCGATGCGATCGGATCGCTTGAAAGGGGAAAGTCCTCCGCACCCCTCCACGCCGCGCAGAGCCCGCATGTCCGCTCCTACTTCGCCGGCTTCGGGAGCCAGCGCGGCTCTCCGAGGAAGAAATCCTGCCGGCCGATGTTTCCGAGCACGACCGTGGTGCCCTTTCCTTTCACGCGCGGCCGGCGTTTCCATCCGTGCGCCAGCAGGCGCACATTTCGATTCCATGCAGACCGGTGACATGTCGGGCGTTCCTACGGGCGCCGCCGGTTTTCGCAAGCGCGCCGCTTGTGCGCTGTCCCTCTCACCTTCCTACCGCCCGCCGGGAAATGGATCGGCGGAAAGTCGTGCCGAGATTTCATGCGGCGTCCACGGCGTGGTGTCGAGCAGCGTCCTGACGATCACGGGCTTGAACGAGGCGCACAGCACCAGCAGTAGCGCCCCGCCGGCGCACAGCACTGAATCCGCCGCGCGCAGCCACAACCCGACGTCACCTGCCGGCGCGAGGATGCGGCGGACCCTCTGCTCCAGTTTCCCGCGGCCCGGCGCAGCCATCGCGAGATAGGCGGCGGAAACCAGCCGCGGTCTGCTTGCAGCGACGCCCATTTCCCACAGCAGCGAGGCGTAATCCTCCCGCGCAGCGCCGCGTGCGACGACGAGCGCGTCGCAGGCGAATTCCCGCTCAAGCGCGAGATGCCGGTGCAGCATCCATACGAACGGATTGAACCAATGAACGGCGCATGCGATCTGGCCGAGCGCATGGGTCCACAGGTCGCCGCGGCGGAAATGGCCGAGTTCATGGAGCAACACGAGCCGGCGCTGTTCGAGTGTCCAGTGCAATGCCTCATCCGGAAAGAGCACCGTCCGGCGGAAAAGCCCCGTCGCACTCGGCACGAATCCGGGCCCGGCGAGCAACAGGCGGACGCGCCCACTAAGGCCCAGCGTGCGCTGGCATTCGTCGAGCAGCGCGCTCCACGCACGGCCGCGCACCGGACGCGACTGATTCACAAGACGCGAGACGGCGGCCATTCCTGCGACGTTGCGCGCAAGGAGGAGCAACGCGACCAGGGCGAACGTCCACGCGAGCCACGGCGCAATCCAGTCACCCGCCGACGCTGCCAGGCGTTCCAAGATCGCCGGCGCCTTCATCTCGAAAGTCGGCAGCGGTCCGAGGAGCCCGGCGCCGAGGGCGATGAGCACGGCAAACGCGACGACCGGCACCACCTGCCGGACGCGCACGCGCCAGTTCGGAGGGCAAAGGAGGACGCATGCTGTGGCCACACCGCCGACGGCGACGCTGCGAAACACCCAATCTTGGAAGGCGGGCAGGTTCATTTCTTCCTTTTCCGATCAATGAGTTCCTTGATCCGTGCGAGTTCGGACGCATCGAGATCCTTCGGGTCAAGCAGCGTCGCCACGAGGTTGGCGGGGCTGTTCTTGAAAAAGGTGGAGAGCAGCCGCCGCAGCGCGCTCTTCCCGGCGTTTTCTTGCGACGCGAGCGGCTCGTACACGTAGCGTTTGCCGTCGCGCTCGTGGCGGAGGTGCCCCTTGCCCACGAGCACGGCGAGCAGCGCGCGGACCGCGGAGTAGCTCGGGGCATCCGGCAGATGCGCGTGGATTTCCGACGCGGTCGCGCGGCCCGAGCGCCAGATGACGTCCATGATCTGCCGCTCGCGGCGGGACAAGGGATCGTGGTCGTGATGGCTGGCTGGCACAGGCGGGACGATGGGCAGTGCAACGTGGGTCGGTCAACTCAAATGCAGTATTTTTAGCAAAAGAGCTTGCGGCTTGATGGTCTTCCTGCTGGTTTTCCAGCACATGAACTCCAGCTCGCATTCTCGTCCTCGCCACTGTGCTCCTCGCGTCCGGCTGCACCTCGTATGTCAACTCCCCCGCCGTCGCCCGCTCCCTCGAGGCGAAGCGCGTGGCGTTCTCCGATCCGCTCATCGCGCGCGCCTTCAACGCAAAGCCGGCGATCCGCTTTCCCGCGCACCATCGCGGTGGCATCCAACAGTCGGGACACCCGCGATCATCTCCGCGCCCTCTCCGCACACGGGACGCTCGACGCGTGGAGTTCGCTGCCGCAGCTCGCGCGAATTGCAATCGTCAGTCCGGTGCTCACGGAACGAACATCGATCCGGCACCGATCCGAAGGCCGATCTGCGTCTCCGCGAGGCGGCGGCGAAGCTGCATGCGGATGCCGTGTTGATCCTGGCGACGGAGACGCAGGCGACCGACGGGCGAATCATCGCGCCCCTGACCGAGCTTTCCCTCGGGCTCCTGCCGAACAAGCGCTACGAACTGATCTCGACGGCGCTCGCGGCGCTCGTGGACACGCGCACGGGCTACATTTACGGAACGATCGAAAAGAGCCGGGCACGTTCCGGCATCACGATGGCGTGGGGTGGCGACGAGGTCATCCAGCGCGCCCGGGCAAAAGTCGAACGCGAGGCGATGGAAAAACTCTTTGCAGACTTCCCGGCATTCTGGCGCGGTGTCGTGGACACTCATCGCCGATGAATCCCGCCCGCGCCGCCCTGCTCGTTCGCCGCCGTCATCCTTTCCGGATGCGCGACGAAGCCGGAGCGTGCCGATGCGACGCGGCGCACCGGATTCGCACCTGCGCAGGAACGTCCCGGCCTCGGCACCTCGTGGGGCGAACAGCGCGAGTCGTGGGTGGAACCGGCGCCATTCGCGCGGGCTTCGGCCGGGCGGCCATCCGGGCAGGAACGGATTTACTACAACGATCGCGACGGCGCGAATGCGATGCTCGATTTCCTCGGAGGCCAGTCACGGACTGCCGACGGCTTGCAGGACGCGGCCGGCGGCCTCGTCCGGATCGGTTTGCGCGCGGGAAACGGGGCATGGCTCGAATGTCGCGAAGCGCGCGGGCATCGGATCGCGACGGCCGAGCGGACTGCGCGCTACGAGGTAGTGCTCAAGAACGACGGACGCCGCGCCGTGGAGGTGCTGGTCAGCGTGGACGGGCTGGATGCGATGGATGGCAAGCCCGCGTCATTCAAGAAGCGCGGCTACGTGCTTGCACCATTCGAGACGCTGGCGGTCGAGGGATTCCGGACGAGCCAGTCGACCGTGGCAGCCTTCCGGTTCGGGACGATGTTCGACAGCTACGGGCATCGTCGCCATGGAAACGCGACCAACGCCGGGGTCATCGGCGTCGCGGTGTTCGCGGAAAAGCGGCGCAGTTCCCCTGCCGATGCGGCAGCCCGCGATGACCACGCATGGCGTGCGACCGGCAGCGCGCCCGCCGGCGAACGCACACGATTTTGCCACGCCGCCCGAGGCCTGACGCGCGCGGTGCGCCGGGATTTTCACGCGCCGTGGTGGACACCGCGGCATTGCGGGTGATACTCCCCTCGCGTGTCCGTCGCGCCGGTCACACCAAACATGAGCAGCCCAGCTGACGCAGCCCGCACCGCCACACCACCGATACGCAAGAGCCTTCTGTCGCCCGTCCGTGCGGCTCTCCGTTTCGTCTCCCGGAGCTGGCGCAAATTTTCGGGCAGGACGCGCCCGGCGGAGGACTACAGCCTCTTCCCGCTCGTCATCCAGGTGCTCGCCGGCTTTTCGAAGAACGACGGCGAACTCGTCGAGGAGGAAGTGGACACGGTGCTCGGGCTCCTGCGCCACGGTTTTCCCGGCGGCATCTACGAGGACATGCGGCGGCAGTTCCGCGAAGCGCTCGGCCAGCATCAGGATCTGAACGCCATGGGCGATCGGCTCGGCCGCATGCTTTCGCCGGAGCAGAAAATCATCCTCGGCGTGCAGCTCTACGACATCATTGCGCGCTCCAACAAGAACCAGCAGCAGATGCCTGCGTTCTACGGCTTCATGGAGCGGCTCGGCATGGCGGCGCAGGCCATCGAGATCGTCCATCAGCTCCAGGCCGGCGACAAGGCGGACCAAGGCGTCGCGCAGACCGGGCAACTGCCGCTCGAAGTGATCACCTTTGGCCGCGATGCCCAGGCGGATGTGTGGCTGAAAAGCCTGCGCGCCGGCGAACTCCTCATCGCATTCCGATACCAGACGCTGCTCCTGCTGAAGAACGCCAGCCAGCGGCCCGTCTATGTCCGCGGACGTCCCTTGGTCCCCGGCACATTCTCCCGCATTTTTTCCGGGCAGCGCGTGCTGCTCGACGAGCAGGTGCTCACCTACGAGGACATCGTCTCCTTTTTCAATGCGAAGAAGGGCGTGCTCACCACGCACGTCTATGTCGAGGTCAGCGACGAGGACGAAGTGGAACTCTCCCGCGTACGCACGCGGGACAGCGCGCTGGAAGTGCGCTTCGGCCTGAAGGTCCAGGTGCGCGCCCTGAAGAACGTGGACGCGCGGCTCAACGGCATCGCCCTCCGCGCCGGCACGATGCTCAACGCCACGCAGGAAGATCGGATCATTTTCCGCAACGAGGCCGAGCTCTCGCTCACCGAACTCCGCCGCAAGGCCCGCGCGCTCGGCGTCCGCTTCCTGCTGAAAAGCTACAAGAACACCTACCGCGTCTCGAGCAACCCGGGCCTGCTCGATGTGGACGACATCCTCCTCTCGCCCGGCGCGGCGGGCGAGATCCTGCTGAAGGTGGACTGCGATTTCGACAACAAGGTCGGCAGGCTCGACGTCATCAACGCCGCGCGGCCCATCACCGTCGGCGAGCGGATCGTGCCGGCGGGCGGAAGCTGCGAACTGAAGGACGGCGACTTCATCCGCATCGATGCCGGCCAGGGGCTGCGGTGCGACTTCAGCGAGCGCATCATCGAGGAGGAACGCAACATCGTCTCCTCGCTCGAACTGCGCGACGTCACGTGCCTCTTTGGCGACAGCGTCACCGGTCTCGACGGCATCAATTTCAACCTCACGCGCGGCGACATCGTGTGCGTCATGGGAGGCAGCGGCTCCGGAAAAAGCACGCTCCTTCGCGCCATCGCGGGGCGCCTTCCGCCGTCCCGCGGGAAGATCCTGCTCAACCGCCAGGACCTCTACGAAAACCTCGAAAAGTTCAAACGCTTCATCGCATTCATCCCGCAGGATGACGCGTTCGACGACCACCTCACCGTCGAGGAAAACCTGGACTACGCCGCGGCGATCCGTTCCCCGCACCTCGGCAAAGGAGACCGCAGACGCCGCGTGGACAGCCGCCTCGTCGAACTCGGCCTGAGCGAGCGCCGCGACGTCACCGTCGGCTCCGTGGAAAAAAAGACGCTCTCCGGCGGCGAGCGCAAGCGGCTGAACATCGGCCTCGACATGATCAGCTCGGCCGACATTTTCCTGTTCGACGAGCCGACCAGCGGGCTCAGCTCGAAGGACAGCGAGCACGTCATCGAAATCATCCGGGGCCTCTCGCACAACAAGATCGTCCTCGTCGTCATCCACCAGCCGAGCGCGCGGCTCTTCCACATGTTCAACAAGGCCGTGCTGCTCGACCGCGGCGGCAAGCTCGTCTTCTACGGATCGCCCGACGAGATGATGCACTATTTCACGGACGCCGCGACGGAGGAAAAAGTGAGCGTGCATGGCGTGAAGAGCGAGGGCGGCAGCCCGGAGTTCTGCTTCGACGTCCTCGAGACGCCGCTCCACGACCTGAGCGGCGAAGTCATCCTCGAGGAAGGGAGCAACGGGCAGCTCCTCCCGGCCCGCCGATTCTCCCCGGATTTCTGGCGCGACCGCTACGAGACCTACCGGCTCACGCAGGAAATGAAGCAGGTGTCCCTGCGCAAGCAGACCTCTGCGGCGGCCACGAGCACGACGCTGATCCCGGAAGTCCGCCGCCAGCCCGCTCCGCGCCAGATCCGCTGGCGCGAGGAATGGCTGCAATTCCACGTGCTCCTGCGGCGCGCATTCCTCTCGAAGCTCCGCAACATCGCCAGCCTGCTCGTCACGCTGCTCGCGCCGCCGCTGCTCGCCCTCGTGGTGGGCTGGGCGCTCTACTTCACCGAGGAAAATGACCGGCCCTACGTCTTCGCCTCGGCGTTTCACATCCCGACCTACATTTTCATCAGCCTGCTCGTCGCGCTCTTCCTCGCGCTGATGAACAGCGTCGAGGACATCATCCGCGACCGCACCATCCTCCAGCGAGAGCGCAACCTCGACGTCCGCGTCGGCTACTACGTCACGGCGAAATTCCTCACGCTATGCGCATTCTCCGCGCTGCAATGCACGCTGTTCATCCTCGTCGGCAACGCCGTCCTCGAAGTCCGCGGGATGTTCTTCGAATACTTCCTGTGGACCTTCCTCACGGCCGTCAGCGGAATTTCCCTCGGCCTGCTCGTCTCGGCGCTGGTCCCGAACTCGAAGACCGGCGCGATGCTCGTGCCCCTGATCCTCATCCCGCAGCTCATCTTCGGCGGCGCGCTGATCAAGTACGAGGAGATGAACCGCGACCCCAGCATCCTCTACGCGTTCCAGCGATGGTTCGCGGCAACGAGCCAGCCGACGGACATGGAGGGCGACAAGAAGCTGAGCGTGCCCTTCATCAGCCGCCTCGTCGCCACGCATTACAGCTACGAGGCGCTCGTCGTCGCACAGGCAAAACTGAACTCTCTCGCCATCCGCCAGCAGCGCCTGCAGAAGGCCATCGAGGCGCTCGCCGCAAAGACCGAACGCACCGAAGCGGAGGACGAACGGCTCGACGATTTGAAGGACACGCTCGCCCAGCTCAGCGGACTCGAATCCGACTCCGCAAGCGAAGTGGACAAGCGGCTGGGACGGGTGGACAAAATCATCGCCGGCAGGAAGCCCTCCTTGTTCGACTTCCGCGCGCGTCCGCTCGGCGTGACCGCGGACCAGCTCTACTCAAACCAAAAGATCGCCGACATGGTCGCGAAGGCGGAGACCGAGCAGAACGACTACCGTCGCAACTACTACGTGAATCCCTTCTTCAGCCCGGAAAAGCACCACTTCATGTTCGGCTCGCCGCGCGGAGGGATCACCATCAGCATTTACCTCCGCAACGGCGCGATCCTCATCCTCACCTCCGCGGTCCTGCTCGTGATTCTCTGGCAGGTGCTCCGCATCCAGTTGAAAAAGACCAGCACGTAGCGGCTAGCGCTCTTTCCCAAGTCCGGAGAGATATCGGAAAAGATCCCACAGATCCTCACGGCTCAGGCGATCCATGAGACCGGCCGGCATCAGCGCTATTTCCCAGCGTGCCATGATTTCATCCTTTTTCCTTTGACAGCATCCCACCCGGCTGGTAGCCGCGCTGCCCGTCGGTCCACCCAAAGGAAAAAACTGGCCATGAAAACGGTACCCCCCCCCCGAGCGCTCTCACCTGCTGCCGCCGCCCTGCGGTAGGCTGGCTCCAGTTCGTCATCATCCTTTTCTGGACGATTTCACCCGCCCTCCGCACGGACGCGATCTACGTCCCGGCTTCCACCTATGACACCGGCGGCAGTTACACGGGTTCTTGGCAGTGGCTGCCGATGAACCCGTCGGACACCGAGCCTCCGAATGGGCCGGACATGGCGGACGAAGACGGGAATGGCACGCCTGATTATGTGGACCGGTTCCAGCAAGCCCTGAACTCGGGGCAACTCACGTGGTGGAGTGGCGGCAGCTATCACTTTTCCAGTGGCAATCCCTTCATCGTGGATGGCGTTTCTGCGTCCTTCCCCGCGCAGTGGTGCCTTCAGGGAGACAGCGACTGGGACGGCATCCCGGACAGCCTCGACCCCTATCCAGCCGATATCACAAACAACAGCTTCTGGTGGCCCGGCGGCACGGTGCTCTTTGAGAACCGCAATTATCTGGTCCGGGCGCAGTGGTTCGCCGGCAGCGCCGCGGACACCAATGGAAACCAGGTGCCCGACTGCATGGAGCCGACGTTGGCAAACCTCGCCAGCCCCACGATGTACCATTGGCCCGGCGGCACATTTCTCCTCGATGGCCAGTACCAGCTCGTACTCCGAATGGTACCTCTACGGCTGCGGCACCGAGGACGCCGACGCCGACGGCATCCCGGACGCGATCGACCCGTACCCCAATGACCCGTGGAACAACACGCAATACTACTGGGCCGGAGGCGACTGGCTCATCAATGGCATCCCCACGAACTTCGACGCCGTCTATCACAGCGGCCTCATCAGCCCGGACTCCGACGGAGACGGCATCCCCGACGACCTCGATCCCTATCCCACGGATTCCGCCAACAACACCTGGTGGTGGTCCGGCGGCACCTTCCTGATGAATGGCACGTGGCAGAGCTTCGGGGGCTGCTACCACGCGATGAACGCGGGCGACGCCGATGGCGACGGCATTCCCGACGACCTCGATCCGTTTCCGAATGACGCCACGAACAACAGTGCCGTCTGGTGGGGCGGTTCCTACATGGTTGACGGTGCCTCGGTCTGGCTCCCCGACCAGTGGCACCCTGCCAATGAGCCGGATTCCGACGGCGACGGCATCCCGGATTCCCTCGATCCCTATCCGAACGACAGCTCCAACCACAGCTTCTGGTGGGCCGGAGGCTCTTTCACGGCCGCCAACGGATCCCTCTGGTTTGCCGCCACCTGGTATGCCGGGACGTGGAACGACAGCGACGGAGACGGCATCCCCGACTCGCTCGACCCCTACGTCAACGATGCGCTCAACGGAATTTATTTCTACTGGCAGGGAGGCACCTTCCCCATCGGCGGCACCATGCAGACATGGGCTGCGGGAAACTACCCCGGCAGTTGGTCGGACAGCGATTACGACGGCATCCCCGACTCCCTCGATCCCTATCCAGGGGATGCCAACAACGCCAACCCTCCCATGTTCTGGTGGGAAGGCGGCACCTTCATGGTCAATTCCCAATGGCAGGTGTTTCCCGGGCAGATCTGTTTCGGCCAGCGGGATCCCTATGGATATCTCCCCGATGCCGACCGCGACGGCATCCCGGACACGGTGGACCCCTTCCCATCGGATAGGTTCAATAACACCCCCGGCTTCGTCTGGCCGCCCTTGGATTACTCCGGCGGAGCCACATCGTGGACGATCAATGTGGACAACGTCCCCGTGACCTTCACCTCCGCACTCTACTACACGCAGTGGCAGGACTCGGACGGCGACGGCATCCCCGATGTCGCCGACCCGCATCAGGCCGATTACTACAACGGCAACGACAGCGACGGCGATGGCATCCGGGATTCCGTCGAACTGGCCTATGGACTGAACCCGTACGACCCTTCCGACGCCGCGGCCATTCGTTACGTCTATATCCCGCAACGCCAGCAATACGAGACGGACGGCCTCACATGGAAACAGGCCTACGACCGCGGCTGGCTCGACTGGCTTCAGGATTCCACCACCGACACCGATGGCGACGGAATGAGCGACCTCTACGAAACCGTCAACGGCCTCGATCCTCACAATCCCGCGGACGCCGTGGATGCCCCCATCGCCCACCTGCCGCCCGGCGCCACCGCCACGATGAATGACTTCATCCTGAATATCGAGAAGGCCCGCGCAAGCGTTCCCCTCTCCCACGTCGTCGCGGATTCAAATGAGTTTAACGACATTACGAACCATGGTTCCGGCGAGATCGTGAGCCATGACTTCACCAAGAGCGTCGCCGAGAATGACTGGGATGGCGACGGCGTGAGCAACTGGGATGAAGTCCTCGTCTTTCACACCGACCCGCGCGACCCGACCTCCCGTCCCGCCGACGCGGACCTCCTCACCGCCTACCTCGATACCCTCACCTCCCTGAGCACGAACCTCTATTGCGTCACCCATTTCGCCACCACGGATACCGACGGCGATGGAATCCCCGATGTGGTGGAACACCAATACGGCCTGGATCCCAACGACGCCAGCGATGCCAGCCAGATCCGCTACATTGATGGCGAGACCGATGGACTGACCCGGCTTGAGGCCTACCAACAGGGTCGCATTTCGGCTCTCAAGCCCGGAGCGACGGACGCCGTCGGCGTGGCGCTGGCGAGCAGCGTGGCGGAGGACGGCTACTGGTACGGCGGAGGCGGAACTGGGACCTACACCACTTCCGACACTCCCTTCAGTCGGACCGGCTCCTATGGGTTTGTTTTGTTCGATCCCGAGACCGGTGATGAGATTCTGCGATACGGGGATGTTCTCACCGAGACGGATGTCGAAGAATACGAACGGATGAAGGCCCTCGCTTCCACCTCGCCCGGCCAGTTCGACGGTGCTGAATGGAAAACGGGATGGGAAACCTCCGTCACCGAGGCGCTCGACGCGGAAGGCGAGCCCATTCTCGACGAGAACGAGACGCCGATCCTCCGGGGCGCATGGTCGGGCACGCACCACAAGACCACCGAGATCGTCGAACCGGCCGCATACGTGAAGACCGGAGCGACGGTGTCGAACGATCGCATCGTCTCTCCGCCTCCGCCCGCACCCGAGAGTATGACCGAGTACGCCGGGGCATGGAAAGGCGGCGGAGATTACAGGTTCACGGACATTCCCAGAGGAGGTGAGGGGGACGGAGTCGCGATCACCAGCGCCGCATTTGATGGAATGCGGGACGCCTGGCTGGCGATTGACCAGCCCGACCCCGCGACACGCCTCCTCTACGAACCCAATGGCACGCCGCTGAGCGCCAGCACCTCGGCGGATGACGGTAAAACGTTTTCAAGCCGACTCGCCTTCTGGCTGAAGACCGACAACGGTGAACGAGCGGCACACGACATCACGCGCCGCTACATTAAGGTGACGACGGATGAGGCCAGTGGGAACGGTGACGCCTCCCCGTTTTTTGAACTCGTCCAGCTCACCATCCAGAAGGGCCAAAAAACATCAGAAATCATCTTCCTGCAACCATCCCCGGGACAAACGCAGTCTCTTGAGACAGTGGAATTCGAGGCCGCGGATCGGGAGAATTTGGATAAAGGATTTGATCCTCCGATGCTGGACGACGTTCACAAAGTCCGAACGGCGATTTGGACTGAACGGTATCCCGACCGGGACCAATGGGAGTGGTGGACGAGTCTTGGAAAAGGCGCCGATTTCAACGTCAACAACAAGGTAGCTGTCCGCTTTCAGAGCGTGGGTTTGGCGAAGGCCTGTGAGATAGCCGTGGTCGAAGGCTCCGACATCGTTTCGGTCTATCCGACCCGCCCGACTCAAGCTAGCGAGCCGCTCACCATTTGGTGTAATACTGCAAACGGCGGGCAAATCCAGGAAGCCACGATTGAAGTTCGTGCGCGAATCGGTGGAGTAAAACTCGCGCGGCTCAAAGTCATGGTGATGCCCGTTCCGACTCAGCCGATCCCAGTCAAGCTTTACAAAATCCGGGATTCAATCGATCCGCCCCAAACTGACGTCGGCGCTATCCCGAAAGCAGCAGATGTTCAGAAAGAACTGAATGCTCGATTTCACCAGGCATGCTTGCGCTTCGAAGTCCAGATCGTAGCAGAACCTACCGAACTGCCGTGGGATAAGGATGGAGACAATAAGCTCAGGGATCCCGATCTTGAGAAAAACACTCCTGCACTCCAAGAATTCAATGTGTTCCGAACGAACCCGACCTTTAACGGCCATGTGCCGGTCATATTTGTTGGCCGTCTTGATTCCTTCGAATCCCAAGGCTATGCGCTGGACGGGAGGATTCTCATGCACAATTTGAACTTCACCCCGGGAGATCTCGAAGATTTTGAAGAAGAGCCGGATGGATCTTTGGAAAGCCGGGAAAGGGTTGTAGCGCATGAAGTGGGGCATCTTTTCGGCATAGCGATTCGCGGGCAGCCATATGAGGTGTTGGGAACTACACTCCAAACCATCAACCCCGGTGGGCACGACGACGGACCTTTTCCTACGCGAACAACTGGACTCATGCGTGCGGGTTCCGAGCCTGGAAAGTGGCTGCGACATGAGGATTGGAAAGCGGCGTGGGAAAACGCGAGGGTCGAGTTCCGGCAATATTTCCCAAATTGAAAACCGTAATCTTTTATCTGATTTGCTTGGCTCTTTCCCCGATCGGAATTGTGAGTGCGGAAACGCATCTTCCGAACGAACAGCGGGTGTTGGACGTGATGAACCTTGGATACAGGCTGTCTTCGGCAGAAATCGAGACCAGTCTGGGACCAGATCGTGATGCAACCTTGGCGCTGCTTAAGCGAGTCGCCCGCGGCGAAGTAACAGAGTTTGTGGCCAGCGACCGCTCCCGGACTTATCTGATTCCCGCCGAAGCCCGCATGGTTCTGCTACGGCTTCCCGATGCCGAAGTTCTTGACACCATTGGGAACCAGTTAGGCGACTTCCAACCATTGAGCCCTTACGCTCCCCTGCGGTCGAATCTATTTCATGAAGCGGTGCGCGCCAAACAGCCACGGCTGCTTCCCTATCTCGCGCGGGGCATGTTCCGCGATGGCGACGCGGAATTGACGGATTTTCGAATGGCGAATGCGGGCAACATTAACCGCTCCGGGTATTCGACATGGATGACGATGAAACTCGTGGAAGCTGCGGACGAGTTTGCACCCGATGTGAAAGCATGGGCTCGCGCCATGCAGAGTGCCCATCATTTGTCCGAAAACGAGAAGCGCGACATCGGGCGGGCTTGGTGGAAGGACAACGAGAGTGCCATTCTCGCCGGAAACTACGCCGCAGTCCGGCCCGGAATTTCCTCGGCAGCAGGAATGCCTCGAACGCGGCCGAATGTCCCTCCCAATCCCGACGATGCCAAGCGTATTGGGCCGACCCAGCAGCCGGGCACTCAAGCTTCAGAGCCAAATGTCGCACCGAAGCTTGGAACCGCAGACGTTGCCGCGTCGCCCGCATCCCGTTCCAGTGGCTGGGTGCCGTGGGCCGGGGTCGCCATCATTCTCGGGACAGTCGCTGGCTGGCTGTTGTTACGGTTGAAGGGCAGGCAGGGCTGAGAGGTTAATCCAGTCTAAGTTGCCATGGCCGATCCCAACATCACGCTCACCGCAATCAACAACCATGCGACCACGCTCGAAGGGGCGATCCGGCGTCATGCTGCCGGTGCGGTGCGGTGCAAGGTGTGGAGGGAAATGGGGGTCAGGAGTCAAATCTTGACAGGCAGTGAAGGAACCGCGAGTCGTGCTGCATGGCCCGAAGCATCCGAATGGAAATGGCTGGAGGATTTTACCACGTGATGGCGCGTGGGAACCGGCGCGAAAAGATCTACGCGGATGACGATGACCGGCGCTTTTTCCTCGCGACGCTGGCCGAGGCGTGCGGGATGACGGGCTGGCGGGTCCATGCCTGGGTACTGATGGGCAATCACTACCACCTGTTCATCGAGACGCCGGAGGCGAACCTGGTGGAGGGGATGAAGTGGCTGCAGAACGCCTACACGCGGCGCTTCAATGTGCGGCATCGCAAATGGGGACGGCTCTTCGGGGACCGCTACAAGGCGGTGGTCGTGGAAGGCGCGGCGAGCGACTATTACCGGACGCTGCTGGATTACATCCACCTGAATCCGGTGCGCGCCGGGATCATCGAGCCCCGGCGCGGGGAGGGTGTGATGGACTACGCGTGGAGCAGTGTGGCAGGCGGCTATGCGCTGCCGGCGGGCCGCCGCGCGAAGTGGCTGGCGGCGGCGCACGGGCTCGCGGTCTTGGAATGCGCGGACACGGCGTCCGGGCGGCGGCGATTCATCGAACGGCTGGACCGGCGGGCGGTGGAAGAGGAGGCGGCCCGCTGCGGAGTGCTGCTGCCGGAGGAAATGGACGCGCGGTGCAGCCATCTGCGGCGCGGGTGGTATTGGGGCACACAGGCGTTTGCAGAGACGCTGATGGCCGGGCTGAGGCGCACCGTGGGGTCGCTCAAGGGGCGTGCCTACCGGAGCGCGCCGGAGCGGCGTTCGCACGACCGGGCGCAAGCGCAGGAGTGGATGGAGAAAGGCATCGAGGCCATCGGGCTGCGGCTCGAGCAAGTCCAACGCCTGCCTGGCAGCGACCCGCGCAAGGTGGCGCTGGCGAAACTGCTGTGGGCGGGGACGACGGTGTCCCAGAGCTGGATAGCGGAGCGGCTCGGGATGGGCAGCGCGGCGAACGTGAGCCAGCAAATCCGCCGCGACCAGACAGCCGGACCGAGCCAAAAGCTTCCTGCTGCGCTGCGAGACTTCATCGAATCTGTCAAGATATGAACCCTGACCCCTATTTCCCCATAGTAGCCGATGGAAATACTCTTGGCGATGGCGCGTCCCGCTCCTGGGCCGCTACACGCGAGAAATAGAAGCGAGCTAATCACGGTTCTTTGGTTACTGTTTGTTTGGTTTTCGTTACTGGCTGACGCGAGCGACGCTTAACAGGAATTAGGCGAAAGGCGGTTTCGTCCAGCACGGCGGCTGGCCGGGATGGGATCGGGAGGAAGGGAAACCATGCCGGGAGGGTTTTCCGGAAATGGGGGAAAGCGCAAACGGAAACTGAACGGCAAAGCCCGGAAGTCGCCGCAGCGCTGAGCCGACTTAGTTCCGTACGACTCGGTAGCGATGAATCGTGCCATCGAAACGGGTGCTTGCCGTGTCACCGCCGCGTCCAGCCGTGGTCTCGCCGTGCTCCAACCCGAGAACGGTTCCTTGCGTATCGACAACGCGATAACTACGCCAGCGATAAAGGAATGAGTCGTCGTTGATGCGCACCACTCCGCTTGGAGGAACGTAGATGCGCAGGACGTGGTTGGCGGGTTTCACGGGCACCCCGGCCGAGGTATCCTTGATGAGTTGAATGTCTCCACTGAAGCCGGGCTCGACGACAAACTCCAAAGGCTCAGCCGGCTGGTCCAGATATGCGGTGATCGCGTAGGGAACAACCAAACCGGTGAGGAAAAGGCCGATGGCAACGAGGATGAGTGGCTTCGGAGATGAAAACCCAAAGAAAAGGATACCAACCCCAACCGGAATCGGCAGAAGAAAAAGGTATGAGGGAATCGCGAACGCTTGGAACACGCCGAGCGCGATGCTCGCAAGCCCGATAATCATAACCGTCGCTTTCATGGGAGAAGCCCTGCGTGTCTAAGAAGAAGCAGGCGACAACGGTTTCGTCCAGGACGGCGGCTGGTGGGGGATGGGATCGGGGGGAAGGGAAACCATGGCGTGAGGGTTTCCCGGAATGGGGGAAAGCGCAAACGGTAACTGACGGCGCAAAAGGGCTTCACCCTCACAACAGGTGGCCGCTTGGGCATTGCCTTTACGCGGCTGGTCTGGGCGGGCCGGACGGAAGGATTGGCGTTCTCGGACTTCGGGCTGACTATTTTCACAATAATGAATTTGGCGCGTAAATAGGGCGCGTGAACTGCGTATTCGGGCGGGAACTTGTATCACTCCCATGAACATACCTCCCAATCCATTCAATCCTTCCTATGCCTATGGCGACCTTTGGTGCGCGCGCCTGCGCGCGGTGCTTCCGGGGCTCATCGAGGAGCGGAACCTGAACAAGAGCATCGTGGCCCGGCGCGCGCGGTTTAATCGGCAGACGCTGCTCGATGCGCTGAACGGCGCGACGGTCCCGTGGCTGCACACGAGCGTGCGCATCAGCTACGGGCTGGGGATGCGCTTTGCGGACCTGGCGGCGCAGGTTGAGCCCTTTCACGTGCCCTTCTGGGAACACCGGGTGTGACGCAGTCCTCCCGGTTGCCCTCGCGGCGGCCCGGCAATTGGATCCCTCGGGAAGGGCACGGAAGGTGCCGGGCAGAAAGCGGGCCAGCAGGGTGTCCCGAAGTCTGGACATTCACAGCCGGGATTTCCGTGGTGGAATGCCGCCCATGGCAGCGAACCCCTCCATCCTGAACGGGCTTCTCGCCGCTCTCCTCGGGCGCGAGGGACGGCGCGTGCCGTCGGGCGCTGCTGGTGTCCGTATGAGCTGGAAAAGCGATGCGGGACCCGTGCCCACTGTGGGCGGGAGTCGGGGGAGACTTTCCCATTTTCAAAGCACGGCGTCACGGACTTGGGGGAGTCTCCCCCGGTTTCAAAACATGGCGCCACAGACTTGGGGGAGTCTCCCCCGGTTTCAAAACACGGCGGCACGGACTTGGGGGAGTCTCCCCCGATTTCAAAACACGGCGGCACGGACTTGGGGGAGTCTCCCCCGGTTTCAAAACACGGCGGCACGGACTTGGGGGAGTCTCCCCCGGTTCCAAAACACGGCGGCACGGACTTGGGGGAGTCTCCCCCGGTTCCAAAACATGGTGTCACAGGCTTGGGGGAGTCTTCCCCGGTTTCAAAACACGGCGTCACAGACTTGGGGGAGTCTCCCTTGGTTTCAAAACACGGCGTCACAGACTTGCCGGAGTCTCCCTGGGCTTCAAAACACGGCGTCACAGATTTGGGGGAGTCTCCCCCGGCTTAAAGACATGACGTTTCAGATTATTGGGAGGCTCCTTCTCCTATGGCAATGCCTGCTTTTCGCCAAATCCCGGCTGCTTTCCGATCTGTCCGCCCTCTCCCACCCGCTGACCGCGATGGCGGCGTGGGATGAAGGGGCGTGGGACGATGGACATTGGGACACCCCGACGGCGCCCGTCTTTCAACCGCTTCCGCAGAAGAAAAAACCAACCAACCGAAGAACCATGGCTACGAACCCCACCCCTGACGATGATGATGTGCTCATCTCCCTGACCGAAGACCTCGCCGACGGCTGTCACCTCCATGAGGTGGCGCTCGGCATCAAACAACAGACCGAAGCCGTGATGCGCGCCGTCCTGCTCGCGGGCAAGACCGCCCTGCTGGGCCTCGGTACCGCGAAGGTGCTGCGCGGTCAAAAAGAAGGGCTGCTCGATACGGCGGACGCGGCGGGCACGCTTGTCCTGAAGAACTGCCGGCAACGGATGGTCAAACTCTACGGCCCCGATTTCAACGCCAACTGGGAGGCGGCGGGCTGGCCGAACGGGTCCACCGCCGTCCCGCGAACCTCGGACGATTGGTTTACCCTGCTGGGCGCGATGGATCTCTATTTTCAGGCCACCCCGGCCGCGGAGAGCGATGCCTTCGACGCGACCGCCGCGATTTGCCAGACTGCGCACGAGGCGGTGAGCAATGCGCGCGGCGCATTGAATGTGGCCGAATCCGGCGTGACGACGGCGAAGAATACCCTGGTGACCACGATGAAGACGCTGCGCAAGCGGGTGCGCGGGCTCATCGTGGAACTGGGCACGCTCATGGCCGAGGACGATCCGCGCTGGGAGGATTTCGGCCTGAACATCCCCGCCAACCCCTCGGCCCCCGAGGCGATCGAGGACCTCACGCTCACCACGCTCAGCGGCGGCAAGGTGCTGGCGCAATGGCCCTATGCGACCCGGATGACGGGCACGCGCATCATGCTCAAGCGCGTGGGAGAGGACGATGAGCCCGCGTCCGCCGGGACCACGGGCGGCCTGGAGAAAGTGGTCCCCGGCCTGACCGTGGGGCAGACCATCGAGGCCTTTGTCATCGCCTACAACGACGGAGGCGACGCCCCGCCGAGTCCCACCAAGAGCGTGGTGGTGACGTGAGACAAATGTGGAGTGGGGAGGGCGGAGGGCGGAGTTGGCAGACCGCCACGCACCCACGCCCGCTCTGCGCGTGCTGACTGGTGGCTGGCAGCCACCGACCTGCGTCCGCCACCATTCACTATTCACTCATCACAGCCTGGAAGCACTCCGCACTCCGCACTCCGCACTCCGCATTCCACCCTCCCCACTCCCATGTTCGACCCCTCCCTCCCCGCCGACCATTCGCCGAACTCCGCCGCGCAGATGCGCGGGCAACTCATCAGCCTCAAAAACCTGATCGACGCCGTGCCCGCCGGGCCGCCCGGTGCGCCGGGGGTGCAGGGGCCGCCGTTTGCCAATGCGGTGGTGGAGGCGGTGACCACGGTGCCGGCGGGTGGCGCGGCGACGGTGTCGGTGTTCTTCGACGGGACGGATGTGCGGTTCACCTTTGGCATCCCGCAGGGCGAGGGCGGCGTGCAGGGGCAGCCGGGGCCGCAGGGTCCGGCATTTGCCAATGCGGTGATCGATAGCGTGGGGACGCTGAATCCCGGGGACAACGCGACGGTGTCGGTGTTCTTCGACGGGAGTGCGGTGCACTTCAGCTTTGGCATCCCACGCGGCGCGCAGGGCGAGCAGGGCCTGCCGGGGCCGCAGGGCGAGGTGACTAATGCTGCGCTGGCCGGCGCGATCGATGGCGTGATGGCACAGTCCTCGAATGCATCGAACGGCGTCGCAGCGCTCGGCATGACGGTGAGCGACCCGCCGACGCAGTCCGAGATGCAGGCCATCGCCAACAAGCTCGATGAGCTGATCGCGGCGCTGCGGCGGTAGCGGGGTGGACGGTCGGACGGTCGGACTGTCAGACCGTCAGACCGTCCAACCGTCCGACCGCCCCAGGGCACCCGGAGGCTCCGCTATTTTTCCCTGCCGAGAACGGAGAGGTAGCGGAACAGGTCGCGGAGTTCCTCGCGGCTGAGGCGATCCACGAGGCCGCTGGGCATCAGCGAGCCGGTGAGTTTGCGACTTGCGATCTCTTCGCGCGACAGGCGCGTCTGTCCGCCGGTCGCGATGTCGCGGATGACGAGATTCCCGTCATCGCTCACGCGGTAACCGGCGATGACCCGCCCGTCCTTCGTCGTCACTTCCATGGCTTCGTAGCCTTCCTTGATTTCCTTCTGCGGCTGCAGCACTGCGCCGATGATGAAATCCACGGGCTGTCCCGAACCGATCGAATCGAGCGACGGTCCGATGTTGCCGCCTTCGTCCCCGATGCGGTGACATCCGATGCACGCGAGTTCCGGGCGGCGGTAAACCTCGCGCCCGTGCTTCGCATCACCCTTCTCCCGCACCTCGGCGACCAGCGCCTGCACAAACGCCGGATCTCCGGCAGGCAGGGACGAATCCAAGCCCGCGAGGCCGCGCAGCACATCCGCGACCTGAGGGCGCGCCTGTCCGCTGTTGTTGAGGACTTCGAGCGTCTTGCGGGCCACCTCCGCCGATGGCGGGTTCGCCTTCAGCGCCGCGGCGAACGCATCCACGCCGCCGTTCCTCTCGAAGACAGCCGTGACCAGCGCCCGGATTTGATCACCATCCTGCGCGGTCGTGATTGCGTTCGCCACGAGTTCCGCCGCCTTCGGGAGCGAAGTGCGGGATAGGCCGCGCACGGCAGCCTCGCGCACGCTGAACGGAGCGCCCTGCACCGCCAGTTTCGCGAGCAATGGCGCGACGTCGCGTCCGCCCAAATCCGCAAGCCCGCGAACGGCAACCGCGACGCAGATCCGGCGCACCTTTTTCGATCGCCTCGATGAGCGGTGCACGCATGGCTTCGATTTTCAGCGCTCCGGCAAGCAACGCCGCACCCTTGCGCGCACCGGGTTCCGCCGACGCCCACAGGCGCTGCACCGCTGCCTCCGGATTGCCTGTCGGACGAAGCTTCCGTGAGGAAGCGTTCTCGGCAACCGCCACGAGCATGTCGCCAAGCGCCTGATCGCGCGCCGCATCCGTCCCGTCTCCGGCGGCAAAATGAAACGGGGTGAGCAAGCCGGCGAGATCATCGGGCGTCCCGACGGAGGCGAGCACCGTGAGCAACGGTTGCGCCGCGAGCGGAACTTCCGCCGCGAGGCTGAATGGCGGGCGCGCCTGGTCCTTGAACACAAGCCCACGCAGCGCACCGAGCGTGTCCTCCGTGGCATCCGCCTTTGCGAGAAATGCCAGCAGCGCGGGTTTGTCCTCGATGCCGAGGCGTCCCGCCAGCAATGCAGGAAGCCAGTGCGGTTTCAGCGCATGGACCGCCTGACGGAGCGCGAGCTCGGTGAAGCCATCCGCGCCCCGTTCGATCACGCGCAGTGCGAGCGGCAGCGATTCCGCGCGCGGGATGTTTGCCAGCGCGACCACCGCGGCGAGGCGCACGCGGGGATTCTCGTCGGAAACCAATGGCGTCAGCAGCGCGAGCGCATCCGGCCCGGGCGAAAGCCGATCCGCCCAACGCGCGACAACTCCCGCGGCATACGCGCGGATGTCCGGCTTCGCGGCCTGCAGCAATCGCCCGAGCAGCGCTGGATTGGGCGACTCATGCCATTCGTAAACACCGAGCGCGAGATACAGGGCGCGCTCCGTCGCGATATCGCGTCCTACCATCGGAGCCGTCCACTTTTCCAACGCCGCGATCACCTCCGGCGTCGGCCGTTCGCCGAGTTCGCGTTTCGTCTGGTAGCGCGTCCATTCGTCGGTGCCCTTCAGATTTTCCAGCAAGCTCGCCACGCTCGCGCCTGCGATGACGGGCGGCGTGTTGAGCGGCCGGCCCTTGTAGGTGATGCGCCAGATTCTGCCGTGTGCCCTGTCGCGATCCGGATGCCGGAAGCTCGCCTGATAGTGGCCGATGATCGGATTGTACCAGTCGCAAAGATAGATCGCGCCGTCGGGCCCGAGCTTCACGTCCACCGGGCGGAAGCTGCCGTGCGTGCTCGTCATGAAAGGCGGCAAATCCGTCATCCGGAATCCTGCGCCGTCGTCCTCGTTTTTCAGCGCCCACACAGCGTTGTTGATGTAGCCGCCCGTCAGCAGGACGCCCTGCCATTCCGGTGGGAAATGTGCCGAGCGGATGATCTCCGGCCCGCTCGATTTTCGTCCACGCGCATTCACCCAGATGTTCTGCCGCGCGCCGATCTTCCGTCCGCGGATCATCTCCGGGAGCGGAAACGAGACGCCGCCGTTGTTGCCCGCGACGACCAGCGGCATGCCCCATTCGGTCCAGGCAAAGCCCCACGGATTCTGCGGGTCGGCGCTGCCGCCGTAAAATGGATCGAGCCGCAATTCGCGCGGGCGCAGCCGCCACAGCCCGGCTTCGTCGAGGCCGACGATTCCGTACGGCGTCTCGACGCGCGCAAAACCATGAAGTCCCTGCGAAAAGAACAACTCGCCGCCGGGGCTCCAGCGGAACGAGTTGATGTTTTGATGATTGTCGCCCGTGCCGAAGCCGCGCAGCACCACGCGCTTTTCATCCGCACGGTCGTCGCCGTCCGTGTCCTTGAGAAAAAGCAGCTTCGTCCCCTCGCCCACATATGCGCCGCCGTCGCCGAGTTCGAGTCCGGTCGGAATCATCAGCCCCTCGGCAAACACCGTCGTCTTGTCGGCGCGTCCGTCGTGGTTCGAATCCTCCAGGATCACAATCTTGTCGCGCGGCTCCTCGCCGGGCTTGAGCTGCGGATACGTCGTCGAGCCGAGCACCCACAGCCGTCCGCGCGCGTCCCACCGGATCTGGATCGGCTTCACGACGCCGTCCTTTTCGCTCGCGAAAAGGTTCGCCTCAAATCCCTCGGGCAGACGGAAGCTCGCGAGTTCCGCGGCAGGGTCATTCGGATCGAGATCCGCCCAGCGCGGGCGTGATTGCAGCAATGATCACGGCAAGTGCGAAGACCGGGCAGCGACGGGCGGAGTCGCGGGAGGAAGCACGTTCATCGCACGAGCAAAAGGAACATCAGCGCCCGGCGCAATGCCGCATCTGCGCCGCGGCACACTTGCCGCACTTTGCCGCAGCGCCTAGCGTGGCCGCTTATGCCGGAAGTCAACAAAGACCAAGTCGCAGACACGCTCGAGGACATCGCCATGATGCTGGAACTGAAAGGCGAGAACCCTTTCAAAATCCGCGCCTACAAGAACGCTGCGCGCGCGATCGAGACATTCACCGGGAACCTGCGGCAGACGGCTGAGGCGGACAAATTCGCGGAAATCGAGGGCATTGGAAAGGCCATCGCGGAAAAAATCGGCGAACTCGTGACGAACGGTTCTCTGGAATACCACACGACGCTCAAGGGCGAGTTTCCGCCGGGCCTCTTCGACATGTTCGAAATCTCCGGGATGGGGCCGAAGAAGATCCAGGCCGTGTGGAAGGAGCTTTCCATCACCACCGTGGAAGAACTCGAAAAGGGCTGCCGCGACGGCCGCGTGGCGGCGCTGAAGGGCTTCGGCGCGAAGACCGCGGCGAACATTCTCAAGGGCATCGAGGATCAGAAGAAGCACGCTGGGCGCTTCCGCATGGGCGACATCGCGGCGGATGCCGAGAGGATGCTCGACGACCTGCGTTCGCATCCCGAGGTGATCCGCGTGGCCGCGTGCGGCAGCTACCGGCGGCGGCGTGAGACGTGCGGCGACCTCGACTTCCTCGTCTCCACGCGCGAGCCGAAGATCGTGAGCGAGGATTTCATCGGGCACGAATTCGTCGAGAGCGTCATCGCGCACGGCGACACAAAGTCCTCCGTGCGCTGGAAGAGCGGCATTCAGGCCGACCTGCGCGTGGTGAAGGACGCGGAGTTTCCCTTTGCGATGAACTACTTCACCGGATCGAAGGAGCACAACATCGTGATGCGCCAGCGCGCGCTCGCCCGCGGATGGTCGCTGAATGAATACCGGCTCGGGCCGATCGATGCGCCGAAGACGAAGCCGGAACCGGTCCCCGAAATCCGCGAGGAGGCCGACCTTTACCGCGCGCTGGGTCTCGACTACGTCGAACCGGAACTGCGCGAGAACATGGGTGAATTCAAGGCCGCCGAGGAGCACACGCTGCCAAAGCTGATCGACGTGGAAAACCTGCGCGGCACTTTCCACAACCACACCACCGCGAGCGACGGGCGGTGCACGCTGCGGGAGATGGCCGACGCCGGCATCGAGCTCGGCCTGCAATATCTCGGCATCGCGGACCACTCGAAGGCGTCCTTTCAGGCGCACGGCCTCGACGAGAAGCGGCTGCTCGCCCAAGTGAAAGAGATTCGCGAACTGAACAAGGAACTGGGGCCGGACTTCCGAATTTTCGCCGGCAGCGAGGTGGACATCCACAAGGACGGCACGCTCGATTTTGACGACGAGGTGCTCGCGCAGCTCGATTACGTCGTGGTCAGCGTGCACAACGTCTTCAATCTCTCCGAGGCGGACATGACGGAGCGCATCATCAAGGCGATCAGCAACCGTTACGTGACCATGCTCGGCCACCTCACCGGGCGGCTGCTGCTCATGCGCGAGGGCTACGCGGTGGACCAGGCGGCCGTCATCGCCGCCGCTGCGGACACCGGCACCATCATCGAGTTGAACGCCAACCCGCGCCGGCTCGACATGGACTGGCGCTGGTGGCCGCTCGCGAAGTCGAAGGGCGTGAAGTGCGCCATCAACCCCGACGCGCACCACACTTCGCAGCTTCAGTTTTTGAAGTTCGGAGTCGGCACCGCCCGCAAGGGCTGGCTCACGCGGCACGATGTCGTGAACACGCTTCCGCTCGGGAAAATCGAAGCCGTCCTCGCATCGAAGCCGCAGCGCGGAAAAAAGGCGTAGCCGCGCTCAGCACGAGCGGGACTTCAGGCGCTGCCAAAGAACGAACAACGGACCCTCTGCAGACTATCTCTGACTCGCGGCGGGCTGGCCATCCGTCTCAGCGAGCGACCGGTTGCGCCAGATGCCGAGCAGTTCAATGGTTACAGTCAGGGCGAGCGGCCCAAGAATGAGACCGGACGGACCAAACACCAGCAAGCCGCCGACCACAGACATGAAGACGAGGACGGAATGAAGTTTGAGCCGGTTCCCCACCAGAAACGGGCGAAGCAGGTTATCGATGGTCCCGATGACAAGCATCCCCCAGAGGACGAGGATGAGCGCTTTTCCAAAACTGCCCTCGAGCGTGAGAAAAAGTGCGGCGGGAATCCACACGACGAATGTGCCGAGCACGGGCACGACGGACAGCAATGCCATGACGATTCCCCAGATCAGCGGCGCAGGCAGGCCCAGCCACCAAAACATGAGTCCGCCCAGAAGTCCCTGCACGGCGGCGACGGCGAGCGTTCCATATACGATGGCGTAGATCGTATCGGCGACCCGGCCGAAAAGACGGTTCGTCTCCGGCTTGGAAAGCGGAACCAATGAACGGAAGGACTGGAGCGCGACCCGGCGGTCGCGGAGGAAAAAGAAGAGCAGGTAGAAGGTGAGGCCGAATGCGATGAGCTTTGCAAGGGAGCCCTTGACGATGGATCCGGCGGTCGTGGTCAGCCATGTGGCGACGGTCTTTACGCTGCCGGGCAGATCCCACTGGCCCACGAGCCAGTCGGCGACGGGCGCAAGGCGCGGCTGCGCATCGATGAGCCGGCGCCACTCGCCGGCCTCGACCTTGACCTTGATGATCTCCGCGCCCTTCGCCGACTCCATGATGAGCCGCTGCCCCACGAATGTCGCGATGAGGAGCACGCCGAGGGCGAGCACGAGCGAGGTCACAAAGGCAGCCAAACCGGGTCGCTTCAATTTCGATTCCAGCCACGACTGAAAGGGAGAGAACAAAACCGCCAGCGCGAGAGCCCAGGCAATCGCGGCGATGAAAGGCATGGCCAGCCGGAAGCAGAGGTAAATGCCGAGGGCTGTCGCCACAAGCAGCACCAAAGTCCGGACATGACTCCGCGATCCCAAATCGTTCGCGGCTGTTGCGGCCGTCGATTTCGTTTCCTGCTTGTTCATGCGAACAAGATCGCGCCTGCACCCGGCTCTGGCCTTGCCGGCTCCGGATTCACAACGATGGGCCGCGGTAACCGCCGGGATCAATTTCCACGGAGGCGTACCCAGCCGCGCGGATGCCGCGCCCGATTTGTTCCTGCATGTCGGCGGCGAGCGGGAGTTCGGCGGGGGCGATTTGCACGAGGGCGGCGGGCGGGGCGTCGTGCTTCACGACGTGGCGCACGCGGAAGACGCGGAAGCCGAGGCTGCGGATGTGTTCCTCGGCGCGCTCGACCATCGCGAGCGCATCCACCGTGACGGGCGTGCCCCACGGGATGCGCGAACTCAGGCACGGCTGCGCGGGCGCATCGGCGGTCGGCAGGCCGATGTCGCGGGAAAGCTGGCGGATCTCCGCTTTCGTGAGCCCGGCGTCGCGCAGCGGCGCGATGATCTGGAATTCCTCCGACGCCTTGCGGCCCGGACGATCCTGCTTCATGTCATCGGCATTTTCGCCGTAGGCGATGGCGGGATAGCCGCGGTCGTGCGCGAGTTTGTCGAGCGTCTGGAAAAGTTCCGCTTTGCAAAAATAGCAGCGGTTCGGCGGATTCGCGGCGTAGTCCGGGTTGTCGAGTTCGAGGGTCTTCACGACCTCCAGCGGCGCACCGATGGCGCGCGCGAGCGCGACGGCTTCCGCGAGCGCCTGACGCGGGAGGCTCGGGCTGTCGGCGATGACGCCTAGCACGCGGTCGCCGAGTTCGCGGCGCGCCTCGCCGAGCAGGAACGCGCTGTCCACCCCGCCGCTGTAGGCGATGATCAGCGGGGCATTCGCGCGGAGGATTTCGCGCAGGTGCTCACGTTTTGCGTCCACGGAGAGGATGTCCGTTGCAGTGTCCATGCTGTTAATGGCGCTCATTTCTTCGCTCCGGGCAACCGCAGTTTGAGTTCGAAGCCGGTTCGCTCGGCGCCATAACCCATCGCGACCTCCACGAGGCCCGCACCCTTTTTCCACACCATGCGGCTGAAGTGTCCCGATCCATCATGCCAACTCTCGCGCCGGCAGGTGTCGCCCTTCGGCTTCACCTCGGTGATCCACATTCCCTCGCGGAATTTCAGCGTGCCCTTCGTCAGCGCAGAGACGTCGCCCTTTTCGTAGCGCGGCTGCTTCTTCATCTCCCGGATGACGCGGATCTCCCGATCCATGTCGGCGCTGTTGAGGACGAGGATTTCGTTATCCGTGACCAGCAGGTAATACGGCCCGATGTTCCGCTCCGAGGCTGCGGGCGTGACCTTGAAGGTAATGCGGTAGATTTCACCCCACGGCATCGTCTCCAGCCGCAGCGTGGTGACGGTCGCGGAAAGCGGCGCGCGCTTGGCGGCGTCGCCCTTGGCGTCGATGCCGATGCGATCCTGGTCCCATTCCTCGCCCACGAACTCGCGCGTGACCGGCTGATCGTCGGGCAGGTGGAGATACGGATTTGCGCCATGTGCGCAAACGACGGACGCGAACAGCGCGAAGAGCAGCTTCACAGCATCAGGCGGCGGAAGATTTCATCCATCGGCAATTGCAGCCCGGTGTAGAATTCGCCGAACTCACCGAAGCGGTGCGTCACTTCGTCGAAGCGCATTTCATAGACGATGCCCTTGAGGTCCATCGGGTCGTGCGCAAGCAGCGTGACGCCCCATTCCCAGTCATCGAGTCCCGTGCAGCCGGTGATGAGCTGGAGGATTTTCCCCGCCCACTTGCGGCCCACCTTTGCGTGGCCGCCCATGAGTTCCTTGCGCTGCTCGTGCGTGAGCGCGTACCAGTTCTGGTCGCCGGTGCCGCGGCGCTTGCTCATCGGGTAAAAGCACATCGCCTCCCACGGCGGGAGCACCGGGTATAGACGGTGCTGGAGGTAGTGGTCCATGCGGTTGCGCCATTCGGCGAGCTTCGTGTCGTGCGCCGGGGTGCCCGGGGCAAGGCCTTCGGCGGCGAGCTGCGCGATGTATTCCGCCTCGCTCGTGGTGTATTCGCTGCGCTCGGTCATCGAGTAAAAGCTGTAGGTCGGCGACAGCACGTCCGGCCCGAGCGAGAGTGTGAGGCGCTTCTCAAAACGGTTCGCATCGTGCAGGTCCGCGCAGAGCATCATGAAGCCGAGGTCGGCCTTCGGGCTGACCATCGAGAAGGTGAGCAACTGGCAGCCCTCGGTGCCGCGGATTTCCTGGATGAGGTCGCTGAGGTTGGTCCGCGCGCGGAGCTTTTCCTCCGGCGAGAGCATCGACCACTGGCCGTGCTCGACTTTGTAAAAGAGGTGCAGCACATGCCAGCCCTCGGCGGAAACTAGTTTGGAAACGGATTTGTCGGTCATGGGAAAGTGAAAATCGTGAGCTTGAAGTGAGTATCCGAAGAGCGGGCGGAATCACCACTGGAATCTTCCCGGAAAAAAATGCGTTGCCGAAAGGGAGCGGGTCGCTACTTTCGCCGCCCAAATCTGACCATGGCCGACAAAGCGAACAAGTATCCTGAAAATGTAGGTGGCAAATTCTACGTGGACGATCAGTGCATCGACTGCGACCTCTGCCGCGAAACCGCGCCCGCGAATTTCAAGCGCAACGACGACGGGGGCCACAGCTTCCTCTTCAAACAGCCGGAAAACGCCGACGAGGAGAAGCTCTGCAAGGAAGCCATGGAAGGCTGCCCGGTCGAGGCCATCGGCAACGACGGCGAATAGGGAAAAGCGGAGCGCGGAATGCGGAACGCGGAAAGTGCGTGCGCTGCGCCCGTTTCGGGTGCTCATTGCGCCGCATGAATCCGCAACTGCGCTCCAAAGTCATTGCTGACTGGCGCGGGCTGCCCGAGCGGCCATTCCCGCAGGAGAACTGGAAGCCCATCGGCGGCGTCCTTGAAAAGGTCATCGCGCAGCTCGGCCTCGAGAAACGCGTGCGCGAGGAGGAAATCCTGCGCGCTTGGGAGGACATCGTGGGCGCATTCATTTCGCAGCACTCCTGCCCGCAGCGCCTCGTGGAAGGCATCCTGCACGTCCGCGTGCTCCAGCCCTCCATGCTCTACGAACTGGACCGCACCCTGCGCGCCGACATCCTCGCGAAGCTCAAGCAGCGCTTCGGCCGAGCTGTGCGAGACGTGCGGTTCCGGGTCGGGTGAGCCGATTGCCGATTGCCGCGGACATCGCGGGGATGCATTTTTTACGCCAATGCCGCGCCCACCTGATCAAATCCTCATCTCACGGCTGGAGCTTTCCACGCGCATTGGCGCGACGGAAGCGGAGCGCAGCCAACCGCAGCGCGTGCTCGCATCCATCGTCATCGAGCCGACCCATGGATTTGGGGAACTGCGCGACCGGCTCTCGCGGACCGTGGATTACGCCGCCGTGGCGGAGGAAGTGAAAGCCCACGCAGGCGCAGGCGAACGCACGCTGGTCGAGACACTCGCGGAGGAAATCGCCGCGCTCGTGCTGCGTCATTTCGCCGTCGCCGCGGTCGAGGTGGAAGTCCGGAAATTTGTCCTGCCGGATGCGGAATTCACCGGCGTGCGCATCCGCCGCGAACGCTGAGCGCGCTACTCCGCGAGGCGCTGCTGGAGTTGCGTGAGCGAGCCTGTGAGATCGGGAAAGCGGTTTCCCTTCAGCCAGTCGCCGACCGCGGCGCGCAGGCCGGCGGTGCGCTGCGGCGGATCGTCCGCGGCGGCCGGTTCCGTGACGAGCGTGTCGCCGACAAAGGTGCCGGGGTTCGCGAAGACCGCGAGCAGCTTGTCCTTTTCCGCCGCGGTGACATCCGCCCTCGCGAGGTACGCCTCGACCGCCTGCCGTTGCTGAAAATGCGAGAGGTCCGCCTTTGAATAGTAGTCCGCGCGCAAAAAGGGCCGGTCGGCAAATTCCGCGGGATGCCCGTTCAGGTAGTTCATCACGTCGAGCGGAGCCATTTCGCTCAGGCGATCCATCGCTGCGGCGGCTGCGCGTTTGAGGGAGTCATCCTCGCTGCTCACCATCGCCGACAGATCCGAAGTGAAGGCCGCGTTCTTCGTGAAAACGATCACGTCGAATGCTTCCAGATAGCCCGCGCTCGGCTGTAGGCGCCAAGGCTGGTAGTCGAGCATCTCGCGCATTTTAGTGGTGAGAAATGCGCGATCATCGGGCGCATTCCAGGCGACGTTTCGCAAGGCGATGGACCACTCATCTGCCGAGGTCTTCCGGGTGAGCAGCGCGCGGGAATAGGTCGCGGCATCATCCGTGCCGGCGTCGCGCGCGATGCGTCCGAGCAGGTCGAGGAGCATCACGCGGAAGGTCGGCGCACCGCCGAGTCCCCCGCCCTTCTGAATCCCGAAACTCTCGCCAGTCCGCGCATCCTGCCCGGTCGCGAGGAAGGACAGAATCGCCTTCATCGCCTCGTGCGGATCGGCGGCGAGAAGCAGTCTTCGCAGTGCCGCAAGGTCGCCGGGCTGGAGGTTGCCAGAGCGGAGACGGTCGAAAACTCTCGCTAGGAGTCCCGCCGGAGAATCATCCCGCTTCTCGCCCTCAAATGCGCCGGGCCCGGCATAGCCGAGGGGCGCCATGCCCGCTGCGGATCTCGCGGGTTCGCTCGCTTTTCGGAAATGCCTTCCGGCAAGATATCCCGCAGCGGCAAGCAGCAGGTACGACCGCGACAAAGGTGAAAACCCGGGCGTTTCGCACGAGGTCGTCCCGTTTGCCGGTCAGTAGCGCAGGTAGGTGGCGACGAAGCCGCCGCCCGCCGCATCCAGTGCATGGATGCCGCCAGCCGGCGGATCATCCGACCCGGCAACGACGATGCCGACCACGCGCAAATCATCCGGGGCCACTTCGGAGAATATCGGCCCGCCGCTCATGCCCGCCTCGAAAGTCAGGCCCGTGCTTTCCATGAATGCCCCAAGCACAGGCGTGAAGCCGCCCGACGAACGGACGGCCAGCAGCTCATCGCCTCCGTGAAATTCGCCGCCATAACCCAGGCACAAGACCGGGACGCCCGCGCCGAGCAGGCGGGTGTCGGCCTTCCAGCCGGCATACGCACCGGCAGCGGGCGCCACATTGAAGCGCAGCCCGCCCAAATCACTCGCGAATGAACGCACCGAATCCATGCCATAGCGTGCGGCCGCAGTCCGATAGGTCCCGAAGACATACATCCTGCTGGGCGACTGCCGGGAGACGCTGCTCGTGCCGTTCCGGGCGCGGTTGAACCGCATGTCCGTGCTCCAGCCATTGACCGGATCCCACAGATTGTGCGCCGCGGTGAGGACGCTCCGCGAATAGACGACGGTGCCGCTTCCCTCATAATACGACGCTCCGCTGCGAAAAATGAGCTGCCCGGCCATCGAGAACGGCGCCTTTTTCGTCAGTTCCGCCCCGAGCGGGGCCGGCTTTTGCACCACGTCCGCCAGCACAGAACTCGCCGGTGAAAACAACGCAGCAAGCGCGACGGCGATGAGGGAGAGGTGTGTCATGGGCGCTGATGTGATTCGCACTCTAGGAGCGTTTCTTGAATTGTAAATTGACCATTTGGCAGCCAAACTCTGGAGCACACCATGCGCCCAGAAAAGCCTAACCGCGTCGACGTGAACCCGCAGCAGCAGGGTCTGGCAGGATTGGGGCAGGCCTTGTCGGGCATGGACCTCGGTCCATTGCCGCCCGCACCGGCGAAACCCGCGCCCGCGGTACCGCAAAAGCCAAAGAAGCTTGGTCGCGTGGTCCTTCGCCGCGAGACCGCCCATCGCGGCGGACGGACGGTGATCGTGATCCATGATTTTCCGCCGGCGATGACGAAACCCGCTCTGGAGGACCTCGCGAGGGATTTGCGCCACGCCATCGGCACAGGCGGGACGCTCCGGGATCGCACCATCGAAATGCAGGGCGACCAGGCGGCGAAAATACGCGCATTTCTTGAGAAAATTGGCTTTCAGGTGGCCGGGGTTTCCTGACCCGAACACGGCACCCATTCGGGCACGTGCTTTGCTAATAAAGTTTGGCCGGGCGTCCGCGAAAAACGGTCACCGGCCATTCATGCCCCAAGCGTCACACAAGATTACTGAATTTCCCGGCCCGGGCGATGAGCAGGAACCCGTCGCACCCCTGCCTCAGAACCTCATCACGCAGGATCGCGACCCGACGCGGGAAATCCGCGACCTGATCGAGAAAATGCAAGCCGCCGCCAGCGATGCCCGCCGGCGCCAGCGGCAGGCGGAGGAGGAGCGCGAGCAACTGCGCGGAAAAGTCCTCTCCCTTCAGGAACAGCTCGAATCCGGCGCGCCGGTAAAGGCGCTCGCCCGTGAGAGGGACATGCTGCTCGAGCAGCAATCGCAATACGGTCCGCAAATTTCCGATCTCAAGCATCGTCTCAGGTCTGCCGAATCCGACCTGCACGAGGCCATCGCGGAACGCGACGCGGCACTGCGGGAAAGCAAGCAGTCGCGACGGCTCGCCGAAGAATCGGATCAAAAACGCGAGGAATCCCAGCGACAACGGGACGCGGCCATCCGGCAGCGCGATCTTTCCAAGCAGGAACGCGACGCAGCCGTCGAGAAGGCCGCTCTCGCCACGAAGAATTTCGCCGACGCGCAAAAGGCCCTCGCCGAGGCGCGTCAGGCACTCACTTCCACGAAGAAGAAGGGCGATGGCGAACCCGGCGAGCAGCTCGCAGCGCTGCGTCAGGCCCGCGACGGGATGGCAACGCAGATCATGGGCCTGAAGAAACGCATCGGCGAACTCGAGGATGAGGCCGCGGAGGCCACATACGCGCGGGAAACCGCCGAAAAGCGCTGCCAAGACCTGCGCGAAGATTCGCACAACGCACCTTCGGCTCTCGATGAGGCGCGCGCCTCCCTCGTCGCGGCACAGAAACAGATCGACGCGATCATCCGTGACCGCGATGCCATCAAGGAGCAGCTTTCCGCGAACACGATCGCCCTCGAAGCCCAGCTCGACGAGCGA
Source organism: uncultured Verrucomicrobiae bacterium (assembly GCA_963769025.1). GTDB lineage: Bacteria > Verrucomicrobiota > Verrucomicrobiia > Chthoniobacterales > Chthoniobacteraceae > SXWH01. The sequence goes on along the minus strand of CAVYKI010000009.1, from coordinate 537,463 downwards.
TCCGCCGAGGTCGCCCGCCTCAGGCAGGCGCTCACCGAGAACAACGACAGGCTGACCGACAGAGGCCAGATGGAGGTGCATTTTGAAAAGCGCCGCCTCGACATGATCGACCTGTCCGCCCAGCTCGAAAATGCGCATCGGGACATCCGGAATCTCAGCGCAAGCCTTGCCGAGGCGCGACTCCAGGCGAAGCTCGCGGGCCGCCCCGTCCCGTCCGCAGGCGCTTCGTTTGAAAACCGCCCCGGGCCCGTGCAGGAAGCGGGTCCTGGTCGGGACGAAATCATGGCCATGCGCCGTTGCTACCAGACCTTCAGCCGCGACCAGAAGCAGATCGGCATCCTTGGCGAACTCGAGACCTACGCGCTGAAGATTTCCGAACTCGCGCTGGAAAACGGCCGTCCGATTTTGCACCGGGCATCGACGGCATTTGCGAGCCTGCTGGGCGATCTGTTGGAGGTGCCGGACCAAATCACGCAGGCGAGCCTCCGGACGCTCCACCAGACCATCGAGTTCATCTCCCTTCTTCTGTCCGACCCCGGGATTGAAGATTGCGTCAAGCTCGGCGAGACCCGCGTCTATGTGGTGGACGATGACCAGAACACATGCGCGATGGTGGTCGAGGCGTTGAAACTCGTCGGGCTTCATTCCAATTTCGCGCTGTATTCGAGCGCCGCGGTCGCCGAACTCGCGGCAAACAGCTACGACCTGATCATCCTCGATGTGCATCTGCCGGAGCTCAATGGTTTCGAGCTTTGCTCGCACATCCGCACCATGTCGCTCCATGCGGAGACGCCGATTTTCTTCGTCACCGGAGACACCTCGCTCGAGAATCGCGTGAAGTCTTCCCTGCGCGGCGGCAACGAGTTCATCTCGAAACCGTTCATCGTCCAGGAAATCGCACTCAAGGCTCTGAAGTCAGTCATCACGGGGCAACTGCGCAAGCGCTAGGCGCTGGAAGCTTGCCATGCCGCCCCCCGGCACGTGCATACTGTCGCGATGAAGAAATTGGACCTCCTCCGGAGGCTCGTGGATCCTGGCGTCATCGCCATTCTGCGCACAGATGATGCGGAAAAACTGCCGGACGCCATCCAAGCGATCGTCGCCGGCGGAATCCACGCGATCGAAGTCACGATGACCACGCCCGCAGCGCTGCAGGTCATCAGCCAGGCGCGCGCGGCGCTCGGGGATAAGATCGTCATGGGCGTCGGCAGCGTGCTCGATTCGGAGACTGCGCGGCAGGCGATGCTCGCTGGTGCGCAGTTCGTCGTCACCCCAGTCGTGCGGCCCGCGGTGATCGAAATCTGCAACCGCTACGGCGTCCCCGTGGCCACCGGCGCGATGACTCCCACCGAGGCGCTCACCGCGCACGAACTCGGCTCGGACTTCGTCAAAATTTTCCCGGCCGAGCAACTCGGCGTCGCCTACATCAAATCCATCCTCGCTCCCCTTCCCATGCTCCAACTCATTCCCACCGGCGGCGTCACGCCGCAAAATGCCGGCGACTATCTCGCCGCGGGCTGCGCCGCTGTCGGCGCCGGCTCCACGCTGCTCTCGCGCGACATCCTCGAATCCTCCGACTGGACCCGGCTGAGCGCGCGCGCCGCCGAATTCGTCGCCAACGCACGGAAGGCCCGCGCGTGATGAAAGGGAAACGCCCGGCACTCAAAGGAAAGCTGCTCTTCAACATCAAGGGCGGCGCGCGGCTCATCGGCGCGGACGACAAGCTCATCGCGTGGGTCTCCGACGGCTCGACCGGCACCGCCCTCCACGGCGACACCGTCGAGGCCGTGCCGACGCAGGGCGAGCAGGTCCGCGTCACCCGCGTCATCGAGCGTGAGCGCGACACCGTCGTCGGCCTCTACCAGCGCCAGCACAACCAGGCGGTCGTCATCCCCGACGACCCGCGCAACCCGCACGTCTTCCTCGTCCGCTCCGGCGGAAAGGCGCTGCCGCATCCTCCGCACGTCGGCGACAAGGTCATCCTCAAGATGGAAAAATGGCTCGACGAGGGCGCGCTGCCGACTGGCCACATCGTCGAGGTGCTCGGCCCCGCCAGCGCAAAGGGCGTGGACATGCTCTCCGTCATCCGCGGCCACGACCTGCCCTCGGAATTTCCCGAAGCCTGCGAACGCGAAGCCGCCGAGGTTCCCGACGACATTTCCGACGCCGAGATCGCGCAACGCGAAGACTGCCGTGGCCAGTTTGTCCTCACCATCGATCCCGACGACGCAAAGGATCACGACGACGCGATCTCCGTCGAGCGCACCGCGCACGGCTGGCAGGTCACCGTCCACATCGCCGATGTCGCGCACTACGTCCGCCCCGGCAGCGCGCTCGACAAGGAGGCCCGCCACCGCGCGAACTCCACCTACCTAGCAGACCGCACCATCCCGATGCTCCCCTTCCGCCTCAGCGCGGACTTGTGCTCGCTGCGCGCCGGCATTCCCCGCCTCGCACACTCTGTCTTCATCGAGCTGAACGCGCAGGGAAAAGTCACCAAGGTCCGCTTTGCGAAGACCGTCATCCAAGTCCACGCGCGCCTCACGTACCGGCAGGCGATGGCGATGATCCGCGGTGAAAATGTCACCGGCTTCGCACCCGATGTCGGCAATGCCGTGCGCCGTTCGTGGGAACTCGCATCGCTCGTCCGCAAGCACCGCTTCGCCTCCGGCTCGCTGGAGCTCGACTTTCCCGAGATCAAAATCTGGCTCGACGCCGAAGGCCGGGCCGACCGCCTGGAGCGAATCGTGAACGACGAATCCCACCAGCTCGTCGAGGAATTCATGCTGCTCGCAAACGAGGCCGTCGGACGCGAAACCAAGAATCGCAACGTGCCGTGCATTTATCGCATCCACGAAAAGCCCGACCCGGATCGGCTGAATGAATTCCGCAAGAACGCCGCGATGGCCGGCCTGCGCCTCGGCGACCTCACGCAGCGCAAGGAAGTCATGCGCATGCTCACGCTCCTGCACGGACGCGCGGATGAATTCCGCCTGAAGATCGAATTCCTCAAGAGCCTGCGCCGCGCCCAATACAGCCCCGACCCGCTCGGACACTACGGCCTGCACAAGGCCAACTACCTCCATTTCACCAGCCCCATCCGCCGCTATGCCGACCTCATCGCGCACCGCGTCCTCGCCCGCGAACGCGGCCCCGGACGCAAGGAACTCGCCGAGATCGCGCAGCATCTCTCCGACACCGAGCGCGCATCGGCCGCCGCGGAAATGGAAAGCCGCATCGTGAAGAAGCTCGAATTCTTCCAGCGCCAGCTCGATTCGGAAAAGCCCGACGAGTTCCGCGCCATCGTCACCGACACTCGCCCGCACGGCCTCACCGTCGAGTTGCCCGACGCCGACACCACCGGTCTCATCGCCGTCGAGTCGCTGCCCGGCGGCCCGTACACCTACGACCGCGCGCGCTCTTCCTTTGAAAACCGCCGCTCGAAGCGCGTCTTCAAAATGGGTGACACGCTGAAAGTGATCGTCTGCCGCGTGGATCCCGCGCGCCGGATGATCGACTTCGCGCCAGTCTAGGCAATGCGCCTGCACGTCCTCGCCATCGGCAAGCCGCGCCTCGCATTCGCAAAGGCCGGCGTCGCCGAATACCTCGCGCGCTTCCCCGCGAAGAATGGCGTCGAACTCGAATCCCTGCGCGCCTCCACGCGCGACGAGGAAAGCAAAGCCCTGCTCGCCCGCAGCGAAGGAATGCTCCGCGTCATCCTCGACGAGCACGGCAAGCAAGTCACCTCCCGCGAACTCGCCCGCAAACTTTCCGACTGGGAACTCCACCGCACCAAGTCCGTCGCCTTCCTCATCGGTGGAGCCGACGGCCACAGCGACGAACTCCGCCGCGCCGCCGACTGGTGCTGGTCGCTCAGCCCCCTCACCCTCCAGCACGAACTCGCGCTCGTCGTCCTTCTCGAACAGCTCTACCGCGCCCGCTGCATCAACGCCGGCACGCCCTACCACCGCGATTGATTCGCAGGACGTGACACGTCTATTGTCCCCCGCTCCATGAAGTCCCTCGACGCAAAGATTGCCGACATCCGCAAGAATCCCTCCGGGAGCAAGGCGTTCATCATCGCGGATGCGAAGGATGCGGACATGGCGTTTGGCATCACGGCGCCGGGGCAGAAGAGGCCGCAAAATCCGGAGCGCGTGCTGAAGTCGGAGATGCACTGGAAGACGCTGGAGGAATACCGCGAGCAGATCCGCAGCGTCGTGCGCCAGGGGCTCGTGGACATCATGCTCATGTCGGCGTCGAACGTGGAGCAGCTCGCGATGCGCGAGCGGATGTTTGAGGATTCGCACATCACGCCGGCGGCGCGCGCGAACGACGCGACGGACATCTGGGTGATCCGCGGCGCGAGCTACATCCAGCAACCATCGCGGCCGTTCCGCAGCGCGACGCTGGATCACATCAAGTGCGGCACGGTGGACTGCGCTCCCGATGCGCCGGTCATCGGCGCGGACCTCGGGCTTTACTCGGTGACGTTCACGAACAACTTCGAGCGCGACTACGAGACGCTGCGCGCATTCAAGGAATTCCGCGAGGAGGCGGAGCGGAAGAACTTCCGCTACTTCCTCGAGGTCTTCGACCCGAATGTGGACACGGGCCTGCCGCCGGAGAAGCTCGACGGGTTCATCAACGACCACATCATCCGCAGCCTCGCCGGCGTGACGGCGAAAGGGACGCCCGCTCTTTTTGAAAATCGCGTGGCGCGGGCCGAAGGCGATGGAGGAACTCGTCGCCTACGACCCGCAGCTCATCGTCGGCATCCTCGGCGGCAGCGCGGGGACGACCTACGATGCGTTCAAGCTCATCGCCGATGCGCAGAAGCACGGCGCGCGCGTGGCGCTCTACGGACGCAAGATCAACAACGCGGAAAACCCGCTGGCGTTCATCGAATTCCTGCGCCGCATCGTGGAAGGCGCGATCACGCCGGAGGAGGCGGTGAAGGCTTACCACGGCGTGCTGCAATCGCTCGGAGTCACGCCGCACCGCTCGCTCGCGGACGACATGCAGCTCACGTCGGCGGCGACGAGCTACGGCGGTTCGGGAGGTGCGAGGAAAGGCATCATCAAGCCGGACGGCGCACCTGCACCGGCGGAGGCGACGAACGGATCCGGAAACTTGGCCGCGCAGCTCGCACGGCTGCGGAAGCGTTTCGGGGATTGATCCGTAGCCGACGACGGCAGGAGGCGGGCACTCTTCAACGCGGCCCGGCAAATCTTGAACGGAAAAGCGGATCAGCCCGCCTCCTTCCGTCGGCGGCTACGACGATGCGCGGCGGCTTCGCCAAAATTTCCGACTGACTCCCGCCCTTCCCCCCTGCTTTGCTCCCGCCATGCGCACACGCCTTCTCCCCGCCCTCGCCGCTCTTCTCACTCTCGGTGTCACCGCCTTCGCAGCGAAAATCGAACTGGTCGCGGGCGGCGGCATCCGGGAATCGAACGCGCCAGCGAAGGAGTGCGTGCTGCGCGAACCGTTCGGCACGGAGTTTCTGCCGGATGGGACGCTCGCGATCGTCGAAATGGTGTCCGGCAACCGCCTTCTCCGCGTGGACAAGGCGGGTGTGATGAAAGTGATCGGCGGGACGGGCGCGAAAGGATTTTCCGGCGACGGCGGCGACGCGCGACAGGCGCAATTCAACGGAGTCCACAATATCGCGGTGGCACCGAATGGCGATATTTACCTCTCTGACACGTGGAACTTTCGCGTGCGGCGGATTAATGCGCGGACTGGAATCATCACTACTTTTGCCGGGACCGGAAAAAAGGGATTCAGTGGTGATGGCGGGCCTGCAGCGAAAGCGGACTTCGGAAGCATCATCCAAATCGCGCTCGATCCCGCGGCGAAGCACCTCTACCTGGCTGACATCGACAACAAGCGCATCCGCCGGATCGAGGTCGCCACGGGCATCGTTGAGACCGTCGCGGGCAATGGCAAGGCCGGCAAACCCGAGGATGGAACCGCGGCGAAAACCGCGCCGCTCATCGATCCGCGTGCGGTCGTTGCCACCGACGACGGGGCCTTTTACATCCTCGAACGCGGAGGACATGCGCTGCGCTTCGTGGACGCCGCCGGAACAATCCGCACCGTCGCTGGCACTGGAAAGGCGGGGCTCTCCGGCGATGGTGGCCCGGCATTGGAAGCGACGATGAACGGGCCGAAGCACCTTTGCCTCGATCGGGACGGGACGGTCATCATCGCCGATGCGGAGACGCATACCATCCGCCGCTTCAATCCGAAGGACGGCACCATCACACGCGTCGCGGGCACGGGAAAAAAGGGCGACTCGGGTCTCGGCGGCGATCCGCTCGCCTGCGAACTCGCACGCCCCCACGGCGTGACCATCGCTCCGGACGGCATGCTCTACATCACCGACAGCTACAACAACCGCGTGCTGCGCATCGTCCCATGAGCGAAATTACGACGAGCAGCAAACCCGGCATCCGCGAAATCCTCTCCGACGCGCTGAGATTCTGGGAATGGCGGCGGCTTTTTTACAACCTCGTGCTCGCTGCGGTGGTGCTGCTGGAGTTTGCACGCCGATGGCCCGCTTCGGCAAAAGCACTGAACCTCGATTTGGCGCTCCATGCATTCATGCTGGCCGTGCTCGCAAACGTCGCCTACTGCGCCGCCTATCTCGTCGAGGCGCTCGTGCAGTTTTCCGATTTCCGCGAACCGTGGCGGCGATACCGGTTCGCCCTCTGGCTGCTCGGAACTGCGTTCGCGGCAGTCCTGGCGTATTTTTTCATGCTCGGGATGTTCGGTCACGACTGGCTCCCGGACCAGGCTTAGGCGCATGACGCAATTGCTGCGCGGAAACTTCCGGCGACGTTTTGCAGAAGAGTCGAGCGACTGCCGCGCGGTGCCCGCTACACAGCCTGCAGCTTGATCTCCTCGCGCAGTTTTTCGCTCGATGAAATGGTCTGATCGAGGAGGTTTGGCACCGTGGGATGGGCCTTGGCGCGGACGTAGATCTGGTAGCTGAACAGGCTGCGGAAGCCCCAGAGCCGGACGAAGAATCCGTTGATCGCCATGATGACCTTCCCGAGGACGCCGTTGCCGACGACTTTTGGGAATGGCGCCGGGATGCCGCGGATTTCGAGGACGTGGTAGCCGGTCTGCTCGAAGAGTTCGCGGAGCGACTGCCATGTGAAAAGACGCGTGTGCGTGCGGTCGAGAATGCCCTTCCGGCCGTAGTTGAACTGCCCGAACAGCAGCATGAGGCGCGTGACGAGAAAGGCGATGTTCGCGGTGGTGAGGATGATCTCGGGGCGCTTGTGGATGGCCTTTGCGCGGAGCATTTCCATGAATGCCTCCGGGTCCTTCAGGTGCTCTATGATGTCGAGCATGAAGACCTGATCGTAGTCGGAGACATCCACCGGGACGGGCTCAGCTTCGATGTCCCACTTGCGGTAATCCACGTTCGGCTTCCCGCCCTTCTCGGGCGAATACTGGTCGAGACCGGTGACGTGGGAGGCCTTTTCCGCCATGAGTTCGGCGACGTAGCCGCGACCGCAGCCGATGTCCAGCAACCGCGCGCCGGGCCGGACGGACTGAATTGCGCGCTCGTGACTGCTGTCGTAACCGAGCTTCAGGTCGTAGGTCTCCTCGACGGGGCCGACGTCAAACTTGCGATCGTAGAGCAGATTCTTGCTGTGCAGCTTTGCGCGGACGACAGCCCGGCAGCAGTCGAGCGCGTACTTCACGCCATTCACGCGGCAGATCTCGTCGCCGTAGAAAGTGGGGATCGGCAGTTCGACGATGCGCATCCCGGCAAAGTGGAGCTGGATGATGATGTCGGTGTCGAAGTGAAAGTCGTTTGCGTTGCGCTCGAAGGGCAGCTTCTTCAGCGCCGCGACGGAGTAGAGACGGTAGCCGCTGTGAAATTCGCTGAGATTCGTGCCGAGGACGAAATTCTCGAACGCCGTGAGCACCTGGTTGCCGATCCATTTGTAGAGCGGCATTCCGCCGGAGAGCGCGTCCTGCTTGCGCATCATGCGGGAGCCGAAAACGGCGTCGGCCTCGTCCTTGAGGAATGGCTCGATGAGGTCGGGCAGCTTTTCCGGAGCATACTGGCCGTCGCCGTGGACGAGCGCGACGATGTCGAAGCCGTTGTCGATGGCGTAGCGGTAGCCGAGTTTCTGGTTGCCGCCGTAACGCTGGTTCTCGGGGTTGCGGAGGATGGTGATGCGGAAATCGCCCTCGCGATTCTCGTGTTTCAGGCCGGTGGCGAAGGTGCTGTCCTTTGAGGAATCATCGATGATGAGCACCTCCACTCCCGGGCGGTGCAGCGAGGGCGGAATGCGGTTAAGGACACTGCTGATGGTCGTCTCCGCGTTGTAGGCGACGATGAAAATGAGGACGCGCTTCTGCGCCACGGTGGTCGGCTCGGACATTTGGGGCATCATTACCGGAACCGCCGCTCTGGTCTAGCTTTGCGTCGCGGGGTTTGAGAAAGCCCGCCTACGGCGCGGCCTTGATGACCTTCTGCAGCCTCAGCAAGTCGGCGGGCACGGTTTCGTAGAGCGGGAGCGCGGGGTTCGTGGCGAGGATCGTGTACTGCCGGATCTCGTAGCCGCAGAGCGCGACGATGGCGACGGTGGTTGCGAGCCACTGGCGATGGCCGAAGCGCGCGCACATTTGCCAGATCATGCAGAATGCCGCGGCCCGCAGCGGGAGTTCCCAGATGGAAGCGTAGCGGAGATTCATGCCGTAGCGGACATTGCACATGATGAGGTAGCTCGCGGCGACGAAGACGGCGAAGAACGCGAGTTCCTTTCGCCGCGGCACGACCGCGAAAAGCGCGCCGAGAGCGAGGCAGACGACGATGGGACTCACGATGAGCAAGTCGATGAGGTAACGGTGCCACGGCCCGTCTCCGGTGAGCCGCGCATAAGCGAGGCCCTGCGCCTTTGCCACGAGCGTCTGGTACACTTCGATGAACGGCCCGATTCCGCCGGAGAGCAGCACGAGGACGGCGACGCCGAGCAGCGGTCCCGCGATGCTGACGAGGAGGAAGCGCCGAGTGACGCTGCCGAACTGGATCCAGCGGTTCGAAAGCACGACGACGGCGAGCGCGCAGTACACGAAGAAGGCGTTTTCCTTCGTCATCACCATCAGCGCGAGGCAAACGGTGTGTGCCACCAGCCACGGGACGCTGCGCGGATTGCGCAGGCACTCCCACGTCGTCCACATGCACATCACGGCCCAGAAGGTGAAGAACCCATCGATGAGCGCGTGCTGGCTGAAGTGGATCTGCAGCGGATCAAACGCCATGAGCGCGAGCACGCCGAGACCGGCGCCCTTGCCGAGCATCCGCATGGCGAAGACGCCGCCCGCGAGCATCAGCAGCACGGAGAAGAGGCACGACACCCGGTGCAGTGACGCGAGCGCCGGGTCGCGATGATCGGCGTCCTTCGAGCGATCGTCCTCGACGATGGGCTTCTGCATTTCCGCCATGGAAAGCGGCGGCTCGGCTCCGAACTGCACGCTTTTCCACAGCCACGAAGTGTAGATGTAAAGGAAGCGCGTCGGGGGCAGTTCACACTCGGTTCCCTCGGGGCGTTGCGTCTGCAGGAAGAAATCCACCAGGCCCGGCATCGTCCCGGCGCCGGTGCCATTCAGTGTCATTGCGTAGCCCTTCAGCGAGTGGTCTCGCTGGAAAACGCCGACGGTCTGCTTGCCGCCGTCCATCATGTTCACGTAGCGCCGGTAGAGGATTTCATCGAACCCCGTGCGGCGAAATGCGGCGGAATCGCTGATGCGGACGGCCGCGCCGACGCTGGCGATGAGGGCAAAAAGGATCCAGAAGGTGCGCCACGTGAGGACGGGCACCGGTGCGCTAGGCTGAGCGTGGGCGTGCATGGTTGGGCTGTTATCAGACACTCATAGCAATCTTCCTGCCCGACGCCGCCCGATGCACGGCAATTCCCCTCTCCGCGCACTCGGCGGGTCGCTTTGGCAAAAGCGTCAGGGCGCTGCCTGCACGGAGGTGCCCGGGATCAGGGGCGACGCTTCCGCTGCGCGGGATGCATCCGGCGCGGGAATCGGTGATGTCTTCCGCAACCGCGGGGCGAGCCAGTTCAGGAATGCAATGAGGGTGAGCCACAGCACCAGATTCCACGGGCCCCAGAGTGGGATGTGATGGTTCTGGGATATCCCGCGGCTCCATGGGAGCCCGCCCGAAATCACATTGTAGAATGCGAACAGATAAACCGCGCTCGCGGCCGTGAGCGCGGCGTACCAGCGCGGCGAGGTCATCAGGATGAACGGTGCCAACCAGACGAAGTACTGCGGCGCGATCCCTGCGGCGAAAACAAAAAACACAGCCCACACGCCGGCGAGCGTGAAGAATACATCATCCCGCCGGCGACGCCACGAGAGCCACAGGGCCGCGCCGATGATGAAGTATTTCGTCGCTGCCATCGCGAGCGTCTGGGCGGAGTGGAGGTCGATCATGCCGACGGTCTGGAACATTCCGTTCCCAGAGGCGCGAAGGCAATAGCTCCATCCCCAGATCCCCCAATAGCCCGAGTAGCCGAGGACATTCCTGAGAAACGCCTCCGGCGCGAGGAGGAGCGCCGGCGCCCAGCCAGCCAGCGTCAGCAGGGACGCAGCGGCGCCAAACACGATGAATTTTTTCCGAGGCCACCAGTATGCCGCGAAGACGGGCGCGACGAGGAGCGGCGCGACCTTCACCTGGCAGGCAAGGCCGAGCGCGATCCCGCACAGCAGCGGCTTTTCCTCCACGCACATCCACGCCGCCACGAGCAGCATCACGGCGAGCACCGGGTCCACATTTCCGTGGTACCCGGAGACCATCAGCGACACCGGGCTCAGGGCAAAAAGCACGAGCGCCCACACCGGCGGACGTCCCGTCTTTTGCCGGAGCCGCAGCAGGATGAGCACCGAAAGGAAATCCGCGACGATGCCCGGCACCCGCAGGGAAAGCGCGTAGTCCTGCACTTTTCCATCGCTGGCTCTAAAGAGCCAGGCCGCCCACTCGCCGATGAGCGGCGTGTGGTTGAAAAGGCGGACATGTTCGTAGGCGTAGCCGAGTCCGCGCTTCTCAATCACCTGGCCAAAGACGCCGAAAAGGAACGCGTCCGTCGTCCCGAGGGTGGTGCTCGCGATCCAGAGCTTCGCGGCGAGCGCGATGAAGGCCGCGAGGAAAACAAGGTGGTTGGGACGCATCTGCGGCTTCCTTAGCAGTCGGTGTGCCGGGGCGTGATGGTACAGTGGCTGCTCAGGTGGGAGGGACCCAACGCATGCACGCGCCCAACAAAGCCCTTCCCCGCCCCGCTCTCCGCAGCGAGTGCTCCATCTGCGGCAGCAACCGGCTCTCGTATTCCTTTTCGCACCAGTCGCATCGCGTCATGCGTTGCGAGGACTGCGCCCTGATGTTCCTCAATCCCCAGCCGAGCGACGCGGAGCTCGCGCAAATTTACACGAAGGACTATTTCCTCGGCCACGGATCCGAGGAGGGCCGGCGCAATGCCGCGGAACTCAAGCGCGCCACCGCACGCCAGTATCTCGCCGAACTCGCCCGCTACAACGGCACCCCTTCCGGACGCCTGCTCGAAGTCGGCTGCGGCGAGGGTGACTTTCTCTCCGAGGCCGAGTCCGCCGGCTACGAGGTGCTCGGCGTGGAATATTCCGAGGCCGCGTGCGCGACCGCCAACGACCGCCTGAAGCGCGGACGCGTCGAGCAGGGCGAACTCGCCGACGCGAAGCTGCCCGAATCCCATTTCGACGTATGCGTGCTCAACGACGTCATCGAGCACGTCCGCGATCCCCTCGCCTTCCTGCGCGAAGTGCGCCGCGTCCTCCGCCCCGGCGGCGCGCTCTTCATCGCCACGCCGTGCCTCGACTCATGGAGTGCGCGCGTGATGAAGGAACGCTGGATGGAGTGGAAGCCCGAGCACCTCACCTATTTCAACAAGGAGAACATCCAGACCGCGCTGCTGAAGGCCGGTTTCCAGAACGTGCTCGTCCAGCCGGGGTGGAAAATCCTCAGCTTCGACTACGTGAAGGCGCACTTTGAAAAGTTCCCCGTCCCGATGGTCACGCCCGCGCTCCGCGCTCTCGGCAAGTTCCTTCCCTCTTCCACGAAGAAAAAGGGCCGCCGCGTCGTCGCCAGCGGCATGATGGTCTTCTGCCGCAAGGCCGCCGCCGTCCGGCCGCGCCTTTCCGTCGTCGTCCCCGCGTTCAATGAGGCCGCCACTTTGCGCCCGATGATGGACGCGCTCATCGCCAAGGAAATCGCCGGGATGGACATTGAGATCATCGTCGTCGAAAGCAACTCCACCGACGGCACGCGCGAACTCGTCCGGCAATACGCCGAGCACCCACGAGTGAAGCTCATCTTCGAGGAAAAGCCGCGCGGGAAGGGCCATGCCGTCCGCGCCGGGCTCGCCGCCGCGACCGGCACCTACGTGCTCATCCAGGACGCCGACCTGGAATACGATCTCGAGGACTACGAATCCCTCGTCGCGCCGCTCGTCAGCGGGCGGCACGCCTTCGTCCTCGGCTCCCGCCACGGCGGGCGCAACCTCTGGAAGATGCGCCAGTTCACCGGCCAGCGCAGCCTCAGCACGTTCCTGAATGTCGGCCACTGGTTCTTCACCACCCTCATCAACGTGCTCTTTTGGAAACGCCTCCGCGACCCGTTCACGATGTTCAAGGTCTTCCGCCGCGACTGCCTCCACGGCCTGCGCTTCACGTGCAACCGCTTCGACTTCGACTACGAGCTCCTCATCCGCCTCATGCAAAAAGGCTACACGCCCGTCGAGATCCCCGTGAACTACCGCTCGCGTTCCTTCAAGGAGGGCAAAAAGGTCTCCATGTGGCGCGACCCGCTGAACTGGCTCGCCGCCCTCGCCCGTCTGCGTTTTTCCAATGTGGACCCCATGGCCGAGGTCGAGCGCAAGCGCGCCGCCGAAGCCGCCATGCAGCCGATGCGCACATCGGCGCCCGTGCAGGGAGCGCTCGCGCACCTGTAGCCCGAGGCGGTGGAAAACAACCGCCGCGCGTCGGGCAGGTTGACGCGGATGGGTTCACGGACGAAGGTCGGATGTTTCGTCCAGGACTGCTTGCCACTTGTCGGCGGGTGACAGGTCGCTGCCATCGTGAGGCGCTCGAAATCAACCGATCTCGAAGCGCATGGAACCAACCCTCAATACCAAACACATCGCCTTTCTCGGCGACTACGTGCCGCGACGCTGCGGCATCGCCACTTTCACGGCGGACATTTGCGAGGCCATCGCCGCGGAGTTTCCCGCAGGCGCAGTGCATCGTCGGTTCGGTGAACGATCGGCCGGAGGGCTACGACTATCCGGAGCGCGTGCGCTTCGAGATCGCTGAGCAGGAACTCGACTCCTACCGGCGCGCGGCGGAATTCCTCAACATCAACAATGTCGAGGTCGTCTCCGTGCAGCATGAGTTCGGCATCTACGGCGGCGCCGGCGGGCAGTCATCTGCTCGGCTTTCTGCGCGAGGTGCGGATGCCGGTGGTGACGACGCTGCACACCGTGCTGCAGCGAGCCGAACGACGATCAGCGCGCGGTGATGGAGCAGCTCGATCTGCTCTCCAACCGCTTCATCGTGATGGCCGAGCGCGGGCGCGACCTGCTGGAGACGGTCTATGGCGTGGCGCCGGAGAAGATCGATCTCATCCCGCACGGCGTGATCGACATGCCGTTCATCGACTCGAACTTCTACAAGGACCTCTTCGGCGTGGAGGGCAAGACCGTGCTGCTCACCTTCGGCCTGCTCTCGCCGAACAAGGGCATCGAGTACGTGATCGAGGCGATGCCGGCGATTCTCGAGCGGCATCCGAACGTCGTCTATCATCGTGCTCGGCGCGACGCATCCGCACCTGATCGCGCACGAAGGCGAGGCCTACCGGCGAGAAGCTCGAGCGGCTGGCCGCGGAACGCGGCGTCGCGGACAGCGTCATCTTCCACAACCGCTTCGTGACGCTCGAGGAGCTGAAGGAATTCATCGGCGCGGCGGACATCTACATCACGCCCTATCTCAATGAAGCGCAGATCACCTCCGGCACGCTGGCCTACACGTTCGGCGCGGGCAAGGCGATCATCTCGACGCCCTACTGGCACGCGCAGGAACTGCTCGCCGAGGAACGCGGCATCCTCGTGCCGTTTCGCGATGCGCGCGGCCATCGCGGAGGGCGTGAACCATTTCCTCTCGAACCCGACGCTGATGACCGCGATGCGCAAGCGCGCGTGGAAAGCCGGCCGCGAGATGATCTGGCCGGTGGTGGCGCGGCGCTACATGGAGAGCTTTGAGCGGCGCGCGCCAGCCTGAGCGTGCCCTCCGTCGAGACGGCGGCGGTGCGCAAGGTCGAGAACGCGAACTACCCGATGCCGCCGCTGAAGCTCGATCACCTCTTCAAGATGAGCGATCACACCGGCATCTTTCAGCACGCGATCTACAACGTGCCGAACTACCACGAGGGCTATTGCACGGACGACAACGCGCGCGCCTTCATCTTCACCGTGCTGCTGCAGGAAATGGGCGGCCCGCAGCCGGAACTCGACCGGCTGGCGAGCAGCTATCTCGCGTTCCTGTGGTACGCCTTCGATGCGAACACCTGCCGCTTTCGCAATTTCATGAGCCACGAGCGAGAGTGGCTCGAACGCACGGGCTCGGAAGACAGCCACGCGCGCGCCCTCTGGGCGGTCGGCACGGCGCTCGGGCGCTCGCAGAATGAAGGTCATCGCAATCTCTGCGCGCTGCTCTTTCAGCGCGGGCTGCCGCCGGTGGCGCGCTTCAGTTCACCGCGCGCGTGGGCGTTTGCGCTGCTCGCCATTCACGAATATCTGCGCACCTTCTCCGGCGACCGCGTGGTCAGCCAGATGCGCGATGTGCTCGCCGAACATGCTCGCGGACTTGTTCCGCGCGAACTCGACGCCCGACTGGCAATGGTTCGAGCGCATCGCCACCTACGACAACGCGAAGCTCTCGCACGCGCTGATCCTGAGCGGCCACTGGACCTCGCAGCGGCGAGATGCTCGAGATCGGCCTCGTCCTCGCTGCGCTGGCTGCTCGAGGCGCAGACGGCGGAGGGCGGGCACTTCGCGCCGATCGGCTGCCACGGCTTCTGGGCGCGCGGCGGCGAGCGGGCGCGCTTCGATCAGCAGCCGCTGGAGGCGCACGCGATGGTCTCCGCGTGCCTCGAGGCCTTTCGCCGTCACGCGCGATGAGTTCTGGCGCAAGCGCGGCGCAGCGCTGCTTCGAGTGGTTCCTCGGCCGCAACGATCTCGGCCAGCCGCTCTACGATCCCACGACCGGCGGCTGCCGCGACGCGCTCCTGCAGGATCACCTCAACCAAAACCAGGGCGCGGAATCGAGCCTCGCCTTCTACCTCTCGCTCGCCGAACTCACCCGCGCCGACGGCGCGCACCCATCACCATGCTCACATCATGCGCAGCCTGACCATCCAGCCCACCGGCGTCACCTCCGTCCGGACAACGCCGCGCGTGTCTGATCCGCCCATTCATCCCCGGCGACCCGGCGCGCATGCGTCCATATCATCGGTCGCGCGCTCGCGCTGAGCGAGGCCGAGACCGAGGAACAGCTCGCCGCCGTGCTCGCGGAATTCGGCAGCCGGCACATCGATATCCGCGCGTTCTGGCGGCGGCATTTCGAGCGGGTGAAGGCGCACGTCTTCAGCAGCCGCCCGCTCTCCGAGGCGCGCCAGCTCTACATCGGCGCGCTCTTCTCCGGCGAATACGCGCTCGAATCCGCGGCGCTCTTCAATCCCTCCATCGTCGCCGCATCCGGACCAAACGCGGCCTCGCCGACGGCGAACTGCGCTTCATCCTCAGCCTGCGCGCGACCGGCGAGGGGCACATCTCCTCCATCGAATTTCGCACCGGCGTCATCCGCGCCGATCACGCCATCACCGTGGATGAGCCGTCGCGCTTCGTCACCGCGCCCGCGGCTGAATCCGAACCCGACGTATCGCAAGAGCGATCTTCCTCCACAAGCTCATGGAGATGGGCTTCGAGAACGACTGGTCCGCCGCGCGTCATGGAATCGCTCGGCGACCGACTTCACGCTCAGCGAACTGGAAGAGGCCATGCAGCACGCGGCCCGCGGAAAGCGGCCCGCTGCCCCGCGAAGTGCAGCGCACCATGGAGTGCGTGCGCTGGCTCGCGGAGTCGAACTACGAGGTCCATTTCGATCCCGTCGCGTCGCCGTCTCCGAGCGCATCATTTTTCCCGTCTCCTCCAATGAGAGCAACGGCATGGAGGACGCGCGCTTCGTCCGCTTCGTCGAGGACGACGGCAGCGTCATCTACTACGCCACCTACACCGCCTACAATGGCCGCGCCATCCTGCCGCAGCTTCTCGAGACCGACGGATTTCCTCAACTTCCGCGCGCTCACGCTCAACGGCCGCGCCGTGCAGAACAAAGGCATGGCCCTCTTCCCGCGCCGCATCGACGGCCGCTACGCCATGATCTCGCGGCAGGACGACGAAAACCTCTTCCTGATGTTCTCCGACAACCCGCACTTCTGGAGCGACCCGCAGCTCCTGCGCCGGCCGGGGCATCCGTGGGAAATGGTGAAGATCGGCAACTGCGGCTCGCCCATCGAGACCGAGGCCGGCTGGCTGGTCATCACCCACGGCGTCGGCCCGATGCGCAAATACTGCATCGGCGCGATGCTCCTCGATCTGCGACGATCCCGTCGAAGGTGCTCGCCGAACTCAGCGAACCGCTCCTCAGCGCCGCCGGGCAGCGAGCGCGAAGGCTACGTCCCCAACGTCGTCTATACCTGCGGCGCCCTGCTCCACCGTGGCCGTCTCATCCTCCCCTACGGCCTCAGCGACACCGCCACGACCATCGTGACCATCGAGTGGGATCGATTGCTGGAATTGCTCAACGCCCAGCGCGCCGCCGCAACGGCATCCTGACCCGCGGCATGCCGTGATCTCAGCTCACCTGCGGGGGCTCGAAGCCGGGGCGGTAGGTGCGGGAGACGATTTCGCCGTTGGCCTTGTCGTGATTCGTGAAGCGGCAGGTGGTGCCGTTCCAGCGCAACTCTTCGCCGGGGTAGCGCGTGGCCTTTACCGCGAGCAGCGCGGGTTCGGTGATGCGCCAGCCGATCTGAAATGGCGTCCACAGCGGCTTGCTCGCGCCGAGGCAGTTGTCGGCCCAGTCCTTCCAATGGTCGCGCGGCTCGACCTTCGGCAGCGGCTCATTGTCCACGACCTTGCCCTTGCGGAAGATGGTGATCTTGCCGTCGGCCTGGAGCAGCAGCGTGCCTTCCTCGCAGACGACCATGGTGTGATTCGCGCCGGCCTTCGTCTCGCGGCAGTCCGAGCGCGGCGAAGGAAGGCAGCAGCGCGGTGTCGTTGTAGTGCAGCACGAATTTCTCGCGCGCGAATTTGCCGCCGCCGGCGAAGGTGAGCGTGCTCTGGTTGTGTGAGGAGTGCGCGACGCCGGCCGCGCGGATCGTGTGTGTGAGCACCGCTTCCGGCGACGGCAGATCGTAGGCGAAGTAGAGCAGGTCGATGAGATGGCAGCCCCAGTCGGCGAGCTGTCCGCCGCCCGTCTCCCAGAATGCGCGCCAGCGTCGCGGCGCGAGGTCTTCGCTGTAGGGGAGCTTCGCGGTGAGCGGACCTGCCAGAGATCCCAGTCGAGTTCCGGCGGGATGGGCTTGGCCGGCGTGTAGTCGCTCCACGGCTCGACGAAGTAAGTCCCGCGCGCGACTCCGCCGGTCCAGATGTAGCGCCTCGACGGGACGGCCGAGCTGGTTTTTGCGCAGGATCTCGACCGCCTGCATGCGGCCCTCCTTGCACGCGCGCTGGTTGCCCATCTGCGTCACGAGCTTTGGCCGCGCGGCGAGGCCGTCGCGGATCATCCGCAGCTCGTCGAGCTGATGCACGAGCGGCTTCTGGCCGTAGATGTGTTTGTGGTGCTTCATCGCCGTGAGCATCATCGGCGCGTGGTGAAAGTCGGGCGTGTCGACGATCACCGCGTCGAACTGATCCGCGCGTTTCGCAAATGCCTCGCGGTAATCCGTGACCGTCCACGCGCCGGGAAATTGCTTCGCGATTTTGTCCAGCTCGCGGCGGTCCACGTCGCAGAAGCCGGCGAACTCGACCATCGGATGCCCTTCAAACCTTTGCGCTGCATCGCCGGCGACGCCGCCGACGCCGATCTGGAAGATGCGCAGCTTGCTGTTCTTGTTCGTCTGCGCGCGCGCCTGCCAGGAGAGAGCCGCGATGCCGGTTGCAAGCACGGTGCCGCTTTTCAGGAAGGTCCGCCGAGTGATCGGGGTGATCGGGGTGATCGGGGTGATCGGGGTGATGCGATTCGAGGGGGTGTTCATCTTCATTTGGGTAGCACGCAGCATGCACGCCGCCGCCGTGTGCTCAATCCCCGCGCAAAAATATCTCGCACGCCACGGCGCGCGCCGGCCCGCGACGATTTCCCGTTGAAGGTCCGCCGCATTACCGCAAGCCTCGCTGCTCCCACCGACAATGAACATCCGCACCATCCTCGCCCTCACCTGCCTCGTCACCGCCACCGCCTTCGCCGCCGACGCGCCCAAGCTCCCTGCCATTCCCGCCGCTCCCATCGCGAAAAAGAAGGAGCTGCTTTTTGCCGACGACTTCAAGGGCGACACGCACGACAAGCGCTGGCATCGCGTGGTGGACACGTTCACTTTTGAAAAGGGCGCGCTCAAGGGCACGCAGACCCGCGATAAGGATATCCCCGCCGCCGACGGCAAACCCGAGGTGAAGGCCCACGCCGCCGTCTTCGGCCTCGAACTGCCGACCAAGGACAGCGTCGTGGAGGTGAAAATCCGCTTTGCGGGCAACACGCGGATGGATGTGGAATTCGACGATCGTAAATACACCGGCTCGCATTATGGCCACCTCTGCCGCGCCATCGTCGCGCTGAATGGCGTGACCATCATGGACGAGCGCGAGGGCAGTCAAAACCAGGCGATCAAGGCATTGCGGAACGACCCCACGAAGAAGGCCGAAGTGGCAAAGCTGATGGCCGGCAAGAGCGCGACGTTCCCCGGCACGTACGAAGCCGGGAAGACCTACACTTTCACCGTGGAGACCGTCGGCGAGGAGATGCGCGCGAGCATCGACGGAAAAGCGGTCGCGTACCTCAAGTCCCCCGGCATCGGCCATCCGACGAAGTCCAAGATCGAACTCGGCGTCTCCGGCAAAGACGGCTACTTCGAGGACATCAAGGTCTGGAACGCGGAGCCGGCGAAATAGGCTTCCCCACGCGGGAAGATGCTGGAAGGCCACGCTGCGCTCGCCTAGCAATGTGCCGCATCACGCGGCTGCTGACCTTGGTATCCATCGGCAAATCCGGGGCACTCCGTTTCAACCCCCAACGACCATGCCAGGAATCATCGGAACATTGCTCGACGCAGGACTGAAACTCTTCGGACTGCGAGGCGAACTCTCCAAGGCACGCAAAGACCGCAAGCGGGAGGTCGCAGACTTTCTGAATGCCATCGCGAAAAACATCGCGGACACCAGCGCGTCGCTGAAGCAGGGCGTTTACCCGCACGGGAGCTGCCAGATTCTGCTGTCGCACTCGCAGCAGTTGGTGGGTGCCATCGGCGATCTCATCGGCGAAACGGAAGCCACGGCGCTTGCCAGCCAGCTCAAGGAGGTTTGGGAAATCGAACGGCTGTATGGCGAGCTCAGCTCGAAGACGCCGGAGGAAAAGCAGCGGAGTCTTCACGTCCTCGATCAGGCCGCCGGGCTTTTTCAGGCGACGGCGGACATCGTGAGGGTCAGTCCCTGAAGCGCTGCCATGCGGTGCGATTGGCTGCGGCAGACGCACGGCGGTTCTCGCGGGTCGGGACCGGCAACCCGTGCGCAGGCGGGATGTGATTTTCCCGAAAAAAATCCGCAGCTTCATCGTGCATTAAGGTGGAGGGGCCATGATGCGCGGATGAAAAATGGCGTCTCATGCGCACGGACATCCATGATTTTCAAGACCCCCAACTCCGGCTCAGGCGAGCACCGATCGATTCACATTTGCCGCGGCTTTGCGCATGCGGTGGCGGCTGTGGTGATGCTCGCAGCGGCGGATGTGGGCGCGGCGGATTGGATGCGCTTCCGCGGGCCCAATGGATCCGGCATCGCGGCCGATGCGAAGACGGCGACGACATGGAACGATTCGCAGAATGTCCGCTGGAAGACGGAACTTCCCGGGCCCGGCACGAGCAGCCCGATCGTTGTGGGCGAACGCATCTTTGTGACGTGCTATTCCGGCTACGGCGACGGGGGCAGCGGTGGCATTCAGCAACTCCAGCGGCACCTCGTCTGCGTGAATCGCGCGGATGGAAAGATCGCGTGGTCGGCTGCGGTCCCCGCGGTGCAGCCGGAGGACAGTTTCAGCGGATTTCTCACCGAGCACGGCTACGCGAGCCACACGCCGGTGAGCGACGGCGAGCATGTGTATGTCTTTTTCGGCAAGAGCGGCGCGGCGGCATTTGACCTCGCGGGCCGGAAGCTCTGGCAGACAGGCCTCGGCACGGCATCGAACGGCAAGAATTGGGGTTCCGCGGGCAGCCCGATCCTTTACAGGGACTTCGTCATCATCAACGCATCGGAGGAGGGCCGCGCGCTCGTCGCGCTGGAAAAGAAGACGGGCAAGATCGCATGGAAGGCCGAGGGCGCGGCGCTCGGTTACAGCTTTGGCACGCCGGTGCTGGTGGAACGTGAAGGCCGCACCGAACTGGTCTTCGCACTGCCCGGCGAGGTGTGGGGGCTAAATCCGGACACTGGCAAATTGCGCTGGTTCGCCGAGACCGGGCTGCCGGGAAATATCGCGCCCAGCGTCATCGCCGGCGACAGCATGGTGTTTGTGTGCGGTGGATTTCCGCGCACCGGCGCGCTCGCGGTGCGCACAGGCGGCAAGGGCGAGGTGACGCAGACGCACATCGCGTGGACGAGCAGCACGAGCACATACGTGCCGACACCCGTGCTGCACGAGGGACGGCTCTACTTTGTGAGCGATGCGGGCTTTGCGACGTGCCTCGACGCAAAGCCCGGCAGCGCAATCTTCAAGGAGCGCCTCCCCGGCGCGAGTGCGACGGGGCGCGGCGGCAAGCCGTTTTATGCATCACCGGTCCTCGCTGGTGGCGCACTTTACGCGGTGAGCCGGCAGAATGGGACGTTCGTCTTCGAGGCCAGGCCGGAGTTCAAACTCATCGCGCAAAACAAGCTCGCCGGCGGTGACTCCCAGTTCAACGCGACACCCGCCATCGCGGACCGCCAAATCTTTCTGCGCTCCAACCGCGCGCTTTACTGCATCGAAGCAGCGCCGTCCGCGGGCACCGAAAACGCCAGGTAACCAACACAGCCACACAACATGAGAAAACACATCATCACCCTCGCGCTGACGATCGGCGCGCTCACGACCATGAACTTCGCGCAGGACGGCAAGCCGCCTGGAGGCGGTCCTCCTCCCGGGGGCGGGCCCGGAGGACCAGGCGGCCCCGGCGGCCCGCGCCCACCCAGCCCGATCATCGAGGCGCTGGACCTGAACAAAGACGGCATCATCGATGCCAGCGAGCTCGCCAAGGCTACCGAATCGCTCAAGAAGCTGGACAAGAACGGCGACGGGAAGCTCACCGAGGGCGAATTTCGCCCGCAACGGCCCGGCGGTCTCGGCGGCCAAGGCGGGCCGGGTCGTCCGCAAGGCGGCGGCCAAGGTGCTCCCGCTGGTGGTGGCCGCCCGCAGCGGCCTCCGGTTGAATGACCCAGACCGCACAAGCGGGAGAGTAGCGCCAGCGACGGCGCTGCTCACCCGCTTGTGCGACGGGGCACTGGGGAAGGACGGCAAGCTGCCCCGTTTTTGCGCACCCTTTGCATTTTTTCCCTTTTGATTTGGAGGAACACCAACAAGTTGCGCCACGTTTGGGGGACGCTCCTCCCAAGAATGGCGTCCTGTGACACCGCGCCGGGAGACGCTCACGGGCCTCGGGGTGATCGGCTATCTCGTGGATGGTGTCGCCATTTTCAACACGTCCGACGGATTCTCTTACTCGAACGCCAATGCCAAGGATGCGACTCCGAATGGCGGCTTCAACGGCGACGGCATCTGGAATCGCGATGCGCTCCCGAATGAAGGATCGTCCTTCGACTACGCCCTCGCCCACCAGCCGGGAAGCGGCCAGTACCACAACCACGTCAACCCGATCGCCACGCGCCATCTGCTCGGGGACAACGTGACCTACGCCGGCACGCCTGCGAACAACTCGACGAAGAACTATTCGGAAAATCTGGCGACGGCGACCTTCCGGCATTCGCCCATCATCGGCTGGATGCGGGACGGACTCCCGCTCTACGGACCGTACGGATACGATGGCGGCAGCACTGGAGCGACTGCGGTGGCGAATCTCAGTGCCGGGTCGGTCGGATCGGCGACGGTGACGAATGGCGGAACACTGTATCAATCAACACCACTGGTGATTTTCACCGGCGGAGGAGGGAGCGGAGCCGCGGCGACAGCGGTCATCACCGGCGGTATCGTGACCGCGATCACGATGACCAACGGAGGCACCGGCTACATTTCGGCGCCCACGGTCACCATCGGCGGCGTGCGACGGATGATCTCCGGCTATCAGCTTCGCGATGGCACCAATGGCACGACCAATATCACGAGCACAGGCCGCACGACATTGCCGGCGTGGGCTGCGGTGGCCCAGGGACGCTCGGCCACTCTCAGTGCCGGCCAGTATGGCCCCACGACCACTTACACGAGCACCGCGCCGCCGCTCACTTACACCCTCGGTCATTTCGTGGAGGACTACGACTATCTCGGCGATCTTGGTTACACCCAGGGATCGAAGACGAATGCCGGCGGCGTATTCTTCGACCTCAACCAGTACAATGTGCGCTTCTGCGTCACGCCTGAGTTTCCCTCCGGCACGTGGGCCTACTTCACGACGATCAAGGCCGATGGAACTTCGATTTATCCCTACCTCGCCAGCGCTTGGTACTATGGCAGCGCGACGGGTGGCACGAGAACCGAGGCGCAGATGAACGCCGACACACCGCTCACGCTGCATTTCCGCGGCGGTGCAAATTCGGCGCTGTCGGTCCCCTCCCCGCCCGTGACGAACGGCGTCGTCTCGCTGACCTGGAGTGCGGTGGAAGGTGGCACTTACAGCGTCGATGCCTCGTCCGATCAATCAGGCTGGACCAGCAAGCAGACGGGCCTCGTCTCGACGGGCATTTCGACGGGCACGAGCTACAACGTACTCGGCAGCAGCGGCACCGAATACGCGCGGGTCAACCGGACCGCGCTCGCCGCGTACGATGCGACCGGGCAGTCCGCCGCCACCTTCTCGCAATCGACAATCCAAAGTTACGTCATCCCCGCGCCGAACACGCCGCCGACCATCACCGGCATCGGCGACCGCTCCATTCTCAAAGACACGTCCACGGGCGCGCTGGCCTTTACTGTCGGCGATGCGGAAACGGCGGCCGCCAGCATCACAGTCAGCGGCAGTTCGGGAAACATCACGCTCGTGCCGGATGCGAACATCGTTTTCGGCGGCAGCGGCGCGAACCGCAACGTCACCGTCACGCCAGCCGCGGGGCAGACCGGCACCGCCACGATCACCATCAACGCGAACGACGGGATCGCGACGACCGGCACGAGCTTTGTCCTCAGCGTGCAAGCCTCGAACACCCCGCCGACGATCACCGGCATCGCCAGCCAATCCATCTCGCAAAACACCAGCACCGGTGCGCTGGCCTTTACGGTTGGCGATGCGGAGACAGCGGTGGGCGGCCTCACGGTCAGCGGCAGTTCGGGAAACATCACGCTCGTGCCGGAAGCGAACATCGTCTTCGGCGGCAGCGGCGCGGGCCGCACCGTGACCGTCACTCCGGCCAACGGTCAGACCGGCAGCGCGACGATCAGCGTCAATGTGAGCGACGGCATCGCGACGACCGGCACGGATTTCGTGCTCACGGTGAGCGGGGCAAACACGCCGCCAACCTTCACCGGCATCGCCAGCCAATCCATTTCGCAGAACACCAACACGGGCGCACTCGCGTTCACTGTCGGCGACATGGAGACGCCTCTTGGCAGCCTCACGGTCAGCGGCAGTTCGGGAAACATCACACTCGTTCCGAATGCGGGCATCGTCTTTGGCGGCAGCGGCGCCAGCCGCACCGTGACCGTCACTCCGGCTGGCGGTCAGACCGGCACCGCGATGATCACCGTCACCGTGAATGACGGCGCGGCGACGATGAGCACGAATTTCCTGCTCACAGTGACCTCGCCCGTTGCGAGCAACAACATCCTCCTCATCATCGCCGACGACTTCGGCATCGACGCCAGCGCGCTTTACAACACCAGCCCGGCCGCCTCGCTGGCACCCACGCCAGAGATCGCCAAGATCGCGGCGAACGGCGTGCGTTTCACCAATGCATACGCCTATCCGACCTGTTCGCCGACGCGCTCCGCGATGCTCACCGGGCGCTTCGGCTTTCGCACCGGCACGGGCGACGTGGTTTCCACCGCGGCGAACAACTCGCTCGCCAGCGCCGAGTTCACGCTGCCAAAGGCTTTCGCGGCGAACAGCGGACTCGGCTATCAGCTCAAGCATTTCGGCAAATGGCATCTCACCGCCGGCACAGGACAAACTGTGAACCGCAGCCCCTGCGAAATCGGCGGCTGGCCCGCGTTTGCAGGCGCCATTTCCGGAGGGCTCGCCAGCTACACCAGTTGGACGAAAGTGATCAGCGACGGCACGGCTGGCGGAACGAGCAGCGGGACCGTCGCCACCTACGCGACGACCGACACCGTCAACGACGCCGCGGCCTGGATCCAGGCGCAGGCACGGGCGGACAAGCCGTGGTTCGCCTGGGTCGCATTCAATGCCCCGCACGCGCCGTTTCATCTGCCTTCACCCACGACTCTCTGCCCGACCTACGCCTCACTCAGCGGCACCGCGGGGGACATCACCGCGAATCCGCGCTCCTACTACAATGCCGCCATCGAGGCCATGGATACGGAAATCGGAAACCTGCTCAAGGCGGCGGATCTGAACAAAACGACGGTCATTTTCATCGGCGACAACGGCACTCCGAACCAGGTGCTCCAGACGCCCTTCCCCGCCATGCACGGCAAGGACACTTTGTACCAGGGCGGCGTCTGGGTGCCGATGATCATCCGCAGCCCGAATGTCGTCTCCCCAGGCCGCACGTCCGACGTGTTCGCGCATGTCGTGGACCTTTACTCGACAATCCTCGAACTCGCCGGCATCTCGGTGACGGCCACGGTGCCTGCCGACGTGACGCTCGATTCGCAAAGCCTTCTGCCGGTCTTGCAAAATCAGGCAGTCACGCGGCCGCGGGATTACGCCGAGCAGTTCGACACCAGCCTGCCCGCGACCGGAGGCCGCGTCCTGCGCGACGAGCGCTACAAGATCATCCGCAATCGCACCGGCACGGATGAATTTTACGATCTCCAAGCCGACCCGTACGAAACCACGAACCTCCTCGCCGGAGGCATCGGTGCGATGACCGCGACGCAGCAGAGCCACTACTACCGCCTGCGCTATCAACCTCGGGCGCTACACCACGGCGACCGCGACGAGTGGCACCAACCCGCGCTTCGCCGGCGCCGCCTACGTGATGACTGTTCCGCAAAATGCGGGCACCACTCAGACCTCTGGCGTTGCACCGATCTCACCGCCGGCTTCTGGGCGCCCGTGAGCGGCGCGACCAGTTCGCTCAGCGGCGCGGATCTTACCTTCACCGATCCCGCACCGCCCGCAGGATCCGCATATTACGGCGTCGTGACGGAAACCCAATGACCCGGGCAGGACGCGGGGCCGCAGGAAGCAGTGGCCTTGCGGAATGGCGCAGGCACATTGGCGGGTGCGCCCGCCAGCGAACAATCTCATGAACACCCGGCACCCGCTCCTTTTCGCATTCGTCGCGCTGTTGTTCCAGTTTCACATGGCATCCGGCGCGATGCTGGAGATTTCGGTGCGGCACACGTTCAACGGCGACCCGCTGCTGCTCGATTCGCTGCGCTATCAGAATGGCGCGAGAGAGACGCTGTCCTTCACGCGGGTCAGCTACCTCCTCGGCGGATTCGCCATCGAGCGCGACGATGGCGCGTGGATCGAAGTGCCCGGGCAATACGCGTGGATGGACGCGGCAAAGCGGCGCACGGGCATCCGCCTCGATGGATTGCCGCCGGGAAAATATCGCGCGCTGCGTTTTCACCTCGGACCCGATGCAGAGGCGAACACCTCGGACCCGGCGAAGCTCGCCGCGGATCATCCGCTGAATCCCAACCTCAACGGACTGCACTGGACCTGGCAGACCGGCTATATCTTCCTCGCCGTAGAGGGCCACTTCCGCACCGTGTCGGCGGAACTGAAGGGCTACGCGCACCACCTCGCGCGCGATCCAAACCGCACCCGCATCAGCCTCGCAGCACCGCTCGACCTCACGCACGACGCCGGGGTGCTCCTCGACTTCGACCTCGGCACGCTGCTCAACGCCCCGCGCCCGCTCTCGTTTGAAAAGGATGGCACTTCCACACACTCGCGCGACGGCGATCCTGTCGCCGCCTCCCTCGTTGCCAATCTCCCGGGTGCCTTCCGCGTCACGCAGGTCCTCTCCGCCGCGCCCGCGATCAGCAGGCCATCTCCGCTGAAGCCGCTGTACCTTCCGGAAAAGTTCACGCCGTACCGCTTCACGATGAGCGCTGCTTTTCCCATCCCCCACCTGCCGCGCGACAATCCGCTCATCGAGGAGCGCGTCGCGCTCGGCAAGGCGCTCTTCAACGAGACTGCCCTCTCCCGCGACAACACACTCTCGTGCGCATCCTGCCACGTTTCCAATTTCGCCTTCACCGACGCGCGCCGCTTCAGCCTCGGCGTGCGCGGGAAGAAGGGCACGCGCAACTCCATGCCCCTTTTCAACCTCGCTTGGAAGACGAGCTTCTTTTGGGACGGCCGCGCACCGTCGCTCCGCACGCAGGCGCTCATGCCGATCGAAGATCACACCGAACTGGATGAAACGCTCGAACGGGTGACCGCGAAGCTCGCCGCCATCCCCGCCTATCCGGCGCTATTCGCAGCCGCATTCGGTTCACGGGACATCACGCCGGAAAAGCTCGGCCTCGCCGTCGAGCAATTCCTCCTCACGCTCACGTCGTTCGACGCAAAGTTCGACCGCGCGCTGCGGGGAAAAGCGACGCTTGCGGACGACGAAAAGCGCGGCTTCGAGCTGTTCATGACGGAATTTGATCCGCGCACCGGACAGCGCGGCGCCGACTGCTTCCACTGCCACGGCGGCCCGCTCTTTTCCGACCATCAATTTCACAACAACGGCATCGCACCGGACGACGACGACCCCGGCCGCTTCCGCATCACGATGCTGGAATCCGACCGCGGTAAATTCTCGACGCCCAGCCTGCGCAACGTCTCCCGGACCGCGCCCTATATGCACGACGGACGCTTCGCCACGCTGGAGGAAGTGGTCGCCCACTACAGCACCGGCGTGAAGCGCAGCCCAACGCTCGATCCGAACCTCGGCAAACATCCCGACGGGGGCCTGCACCTGAGCCCCGCCGATCAGCGCGCCCTCATCGCATTCCTCAAGACGCTGACGGACGAGTGAGCGATGCCTTGGGCTGCGTCAGCCAGGCTTTCCGCTCCTACTTCACCTTCATCGTGCCGCGCATGATCAGATGGTGCCCGGGGAATGAGCAGATGTACGGGTAGTCGCCCGGGCTCGGCGGAGCGGTGAACTCGATGACTTCCTCCTTGCCGTGGTCGACCAGCTTGCTGTCCCAGAGGATGTCCGTGCTCTCGGGGATGAAGCCGACCTCGAAGCCCTTGGCGCCCGAGCGCGATCGCCTTCATGCCGATGTCGTCGGCCTTGCCGGGCTTCACGAGCAGGATGTTGTGCGGCATGAAGTCGGCGTTGGCGAAGGTGAGCTTGACCTTCTTGCCGGGCTTCACGGTGAGTTCCTTCACGTCGTACATCATCCGTTCGGGGATGGTGGCGATGCGGATGGTGGTGAGTTCGGGCGTGTCGCGAGAGGATGCCGGACTTCTTCGCGGCTGCCTCCTTCGCTTCGGCGATGACGCCGCCGCGCTGCGATGCGGCTCGACGTTGAACCAGAGATGCTGCACGGTGTTGGCGGCGATGCGCGCGTGCGGCTCGGGCGATTTCAGGAGCTGCGTCGAGCAGTTCGAGGTTTTGCACGTTGTGCTGCTGGTGAAGCCAGAGCGCTTCGAGCAGGTGATGCGCGTCTTCCTTCTTGTTCGGATCGAACTGCTTCATCCACTTCTTGCGTCGCGGCGATGACTTCCTTCGTGTCGCGCTCGCTCAGTTCGATGCGCGTGCGATGGCGGATGCCGTCGACGGGTGACTTCAGGTTTTCGAGCAGCGCGGGGATCGGCTGGCCGTCGATGGCGACGGGCTTCTGCAGCGGGCGGCCCGTCGGCGGTCATGCGGTAGATGCGGCCGTGCGTGTGGTCGCGGTTCGGGTCGCGCACGTTGTGCTGCATGTGGCCGATGATGACGTTGTGCCAGTCGCTGAAGTACAGCGAGCCGTCCGGCGCGAAGATGGCGTCGGACGGGCGGAAGTTCTTGTCGCCGCTCATCAGCAGGCCGCGTGATTTTTCCTCGGTCTTGCGTGCCGTCGGCGTTCATCGACGTTGACGGTGAGTTCGTCGCCCGCCGGCTCGCCCCACACCGCGCCGGTCTCGGGATTGCGCTCGAGGTGGTAGTGCTTGATGCCGAGGAAGCCGATGACGTTGCAGATCAAGAAGTCGCCCTGCATCGACTCGGGGAAGTGCGTGCTGCTGACGACTTCGCTCGCGGTCACGGGACGGACTTCCTTCTTCAGCAGCTCGTGCATCTTGAAGCCGTTGCCCTCGGGCCGCACCTGATACGCGCGGCCGCCGGTGCCGTCGGTGGCGTAGTGGTAGCCCCAGTAGTCGAACGACGATGCCGTGCGGATTCGGCGAGTTCGTCGCGTGCATCGAGATGGTGAAGCGGCGCGGATCGAAGCGATACATCGCGCGACGCGCCGACTGCAGCGACGGCCCCCACGGGTGCTCGTGGTTGTGCACCATGAAGACGCCGCTCTGCCAGTAGATGCCGCCGTCGGGGCCGTAGATGAGGTTGTTCGCGCCGTGGTGCGTGTCGGAGGAATCGAGCGCCTTGCAGCATGATGATGCGCACGTCGGCCACGTCGTCGCCGTCGGTGTCCTTGAGGAAAAGCAGTTCCGACTGCAGGTGACGATGACGCCGCCGTTCCAGAACTCGAAGCCGAGCGGATTCTGCACCTTGGCGAACTCCGTCACGCGATCGGCTTTGCCGTCGTTGTTGTCGTCGTGCAGGATGAGCAGCGCGTCGTTCATCGGCTTGAGCGGCTCCCACTTCGGATAAGTCGGCCACACGGCGGCCCACAGGCGGCCCTTGGTGTCGAACTGCATCTGCACCGGGTTCGACGAGCTGCGGGAAGCGCGCCTCGTCGGCGAACAGGCTGACCTTGAATCCCTTCGCGACGGCCATGTGCTTGATGGCCTCCTCGCCGCTGATGTAGTTCAGCGTGCCTTCCTTCATGCGCGCTGGAGCTCTTGCTCCCGCCGCCGACATTCGAGATGACCGGGACGGGCTGCGGGCACGTTGCTGTCGTCGACCTTCTTGTCCTTGCCGCTGGCGCGCGCCCAGACGCGCTCGTCGCGATTCGCCGTCATCACGTCGAGCATCGACGAGCTCGTGCTGCAGCACGACGGCGTTGGTCTGATCGTTGGTGAAGGCTCAGCGTCGAGCGGCCGCCCCACACGTCGTTGCCGTCGCGAGGCGCGGTAGCGGTTGTTCCAGTGCATGTCCTTGTCGAGCACCGCCTCGCGCAGCGGCTCCAGCGAGGGCGAGGCGCTGACCTGCTTGCCGAGCAGCGCCTGTGCGATCACTTCGGCGAGCTGGCGATTGCCTTCCTCGGTCAGATGCACGCCGTTGATCGTGAGCGGCGTGCTTCGCGGCTTTGAAAAGTTCCAGCGACGGATGGAACAGATCGACAAACGCGACGCCCGCCTCCTTCGCCGCGGCTTCGGTGGCCTTCGTGTAGGCTTCGAGCTGCGCGTTGTGCGCCTTGCCGTCGGGCACGTTCGGATTGTGCGTGTCCTCGTGCGCGATGGGGCTGAAGAGCACGATGCGCGGGAAGCTCTTGCCGTTCGCCTTCGCGCCGCGCGTCTTCTTCACGAAATCGAGCAACTGCTGTCTTGTAGTCGTCGGGCTTGCCGTCGAACGATTCGTTGTAGCCGAAGAACGCCGAACACGACGTCCGCCTTCACATGCTGCAGGTAGTCGGTCATCGAAATCTGCGCCGCTGCTGCGCGGGTAGCGAGTTCGGCCGGTCGCCGCTCGTGCTCATGTTGCGGAAGCGCACCTGCTGATCCGGCAGCTGCGCTCTGCAGCAGCGTCTCCATCCAGCCGTCGTGCTGCATGCGATCCGGCAGGCCGTTGCCGAGGATGGCGACGACGTCGCCCTTCTTGAAACGCGAACGGCAGCGGGTCGCGATAGTCCGCCGGCACGTCGGCGAGCGCGGGTTCCTTGGACGGCGGCGGCTGCCTTCTTGCCGCCGGCTTCTTGCCGCCGCCTTCGCCGTCTTCGCTCGCGGACGGCGCGCCCGGCTTGCCGTCGTAGGCGAGATAGGTCAGCTTGCCGCCGTTCTTCACATCGATCTCCATCGACTTCCGGCGCGGCGACGTTCGTCGCGCGGAAGACCTCCTTCCGATCCGCATCGAGCAGCGTGAGCGTGAAGCCATCGAGTCGGCTCTCGAATCCCTCGCGGTTCCAGATGCCGATCTTCTCGACGTCCTTCGCCTGCCCGAGATCGAGTTCCCACCAGGGCTGCGTCGTGCCGGCGTTCGAGGTGTGCGTCTGCCCGCCCTTGCCGCAGTCGGGATCCTTGTTGCCGTCGATCGCCCGTGCCGCGACGCGCGTCGCCGTTCGTGCTCGACTGCGTGGCCTTGCCGCCCGGCGCGACGTTCTTGCCGCCGCTGATCACCTCCACTTCCGCGAGCGTGAGGATGCGCTTGTCGCCCGGCAGTTCGATGCGGACGAAGCGCGCCGGCTTGCCCGTGGCGAGCGGCGCGGCTGCGCCGGCGTCGGCCGGCTTCGGCTGTCGCCGGCTTGTCGTCCTTCTTCGCGGCGTCCTTCTTGCCGTCCTTCTTCTTCGCAGGCTTCGGGTTCGGATTCTTCGTGTTGTTGTTCGCCGGAATCGGGCTTTCGAATCCCGCATACATCTCCGGCTTGATGCCCCGCGCATACGCGCCGCCGCCGAACGTGTTCGGCTTGAACGGCCCGACGAAGGCGATGTTCAGGTCCGGCTTGATCGCATCCTCCAGGCCGAGCGCCCAGAAGCAGCCGTTCACGAGCATCCGACGATAGCCGTCGTTCGTGATGTCTTCCGACGTGCCGTAGAGCGAGGTGAAGACGCGGCCCGCTTTGCCCGAGGCGGACTTGTAAGTGCGCGTCCACTCGGAAGGCATCGGCGGCTTCGTCGCATCGGCCGGCGAATCCGGCGTCATGCCATTGAGCGGCTGCGCCATCGTCAGAATCTCGCCGTCGGTCGGCTTGCCGACGTAGCCGCCCGCCTGCACCCAGACGTCCTTCACGCCGCGCAGGATCGGATGCGTCCTTCTTGTCCGTCGACGATCGTGATGCGCGTGCTCTGCTGGTGATTCTTGCCGTAGTGTCCGACCCAGGTCTGCCCGAGCACCTGATGCCCGAAGCCGAGTTCGTAGTCCGGCGCCTTTGTAGTCGTACGAATACTTCGCGAACGGATCGTCCGCCGTGCATCTTGAAGGCATGCGTCGCCGTGCGCAGCCCGACCACCGGGCCGCCGCGATTGAGGTAGTCGTCGAAGTGCTTCATCTGCTCCGGCGGGAAGTTCTGGAAGCGCAGGAACACCACCGCGAGATCCGCCGTGTCCGAGCGCCTCCATGCCCGGCATGTTCGAGTTGCCGGCGACGATCTCGCCCGTCGCCGGATCGATGTTGAAAAGCACCGTGCACTTGAAGCCCTGATGCTTCGCCAGAATCCGCGCGAGCGCCGGCAGCGATTCCTCCGAGCGATACTCGTGATCGCCCGCGAGGAAGACGATGTGCTTGCCCTTGCCGGGCCCGTCCGTGCCCTCGAAGACGAGCGGTGCGGCGGTCGCGACAGTCGTGGCAGTCGCGAGCGAGAGAACAGTGAGGAGGATGCGTTTCATGAAATGGGGAATGATGGATGAGTGTTCGGGGGATGGGAGTGGAGCACAATCTCGCCCGGCGGGAGGTCAGGGAGTGCCGCGTGATTACCCTGGCTGGGGCGGGTTATTTGGCGGCATTCGCCTTACGCGGTGCCGCGGCACCTCCGGGGTAGCGTTTCAGTTCGGCGTCATTCTTCTGAGCGGCGCCGGGTGTGCTGCGTCCGTCGGCGATCAGTTTTTCGAGCAGCGCCTTCATTTGCGCGACACGCTCCGGTTGTGCGGCGGCGAGATTCTTCGTTTCGCCGATGTCCTCGGCGAGGTTGTAAAGTTGCACGGGCTGGCTCTGGTCGCCGCCCTTGCCCCAGCCGCCGGAGCCGGGACCGGGGATGAATTTCCACTGCCCCGAGCGCACGCCCGGCAGCCCTGCGGAAGAGCAGCTCACGGATTGCTCGCGCACGGGTTTGTCCCCGCCTTTGAGCAGCGGGAGGAAGCTGAAGCTGTCCTCGCCCGCGGTCTCCGGGAGCTTCGTCCCGAGGATGTCCGCGATGGTCGCGAGAAAATCGGCCTGCAACACGAGCTGCCCGCAAATGCTGCCGGGCTTCACAACTCCCGGCCAGCGCGCGATGAACGGCACGCGATGCCCGCCCTCCCACGCGTCCGCCTTGTAGCCGCGCAACGGGCCGCTGGGAAAGTGTCCCATCTTTTCCAAGTCCGCCGCGCCGATGTAGGGCGCGCAGCCGTTGTCGCTTGTGAAAAGGACGAGCGTGCGCTCCGCCGCGCCGCTCTTTTCCAGCGCATCGAGCACGCGGCCCACCGTCGCATCGGTCTGCATCACGAAGTCGGCATACGTGTTCAGGCCGCTCCTGTCCTTCCATTCCTTCACGACCGAGAGCGGCGTGTGCGGCGAAGTGAGCGGCATGTAGAGCAGGAAGGGCTCCGGCTTCTTCGCCGCATCGGTGATGAACTGCGCGGCGCGATCGCCGAGCGCAGGCAGGATATCTTCCAGCTTCCAATCTTTCAGCGCAGGACCGGGCTGGCTGGCGAGGTTGCTCCTGAAATTTTCCGGCGGCAGAAACTCACTCGGGATGCCGACCGTACGATCGTTCTCGATGAAACAAAACGGCGGCCAGTTCGGCACGTCCGTGCCGAAGTAGGTATCGAAGCCCCGAGTCACCGGGCCGCCGGAGATGGGCTTGGAGAAAACCTCGCGCCATGAGGCAAGCTGCTCTGCCGTCGGCGTACTGGAGCCTTTGTCCGGTGCGGCCTCATCGTCCTTGCCCGGCTTGCGCGGAGCCTGGAGGAGCTTCCGCTCAGCTGGCGTCACGGGCCATTCCCAGCCGAGATGCCATTTGCCGATCGCCGCAGTGCGATAGCCGTGCTGCTTCGCGAGCGTGCCGATGGTCATGCGATCCGCCGCGATCAATGGCTCGCCGAAAACTCCGACGATGCCGCTCTGCAAACGCGTGCGCCAATGATACCGCCCCGTGAGCAGCGTGTAACGCGACGGCGAGCACACGCCGGACGACGAGTGCCCGTCCGTGAACCGCATCCCCTGCGCTGCAAGACGATCGATGTTCGGCGTCGGGATTTTTCCGCGCTGCGGATTGTAGCACTGCACATCGCCGTAGCCGAGATCATCGGCGAGGATGACGATGATGTTCGGAGGCGTCGCAGCGAGTGAGGACTCAGGCGTGGCAAACGCCGCGAGGAGAAGTGCGAGCAGCAGTGGGAATGTCTTCATGGGTCAGGGATTCAACCTTCCGTCGCGCCGAGCCCCATGCCACACAGGGGTTTCATCCACTTCAAATAGGTCGTCGCACATGCATCGAGATTCTCGAACGATCCGCCGCCGCGCAGCGGTGAACACATTTCAAACACCGCAGTGCCGTTGAATCCCCCATCGCGCAGGCCGTTGAAAAACGCGGTGTAATCAATGAAGCCTGTGCCAAACGGCACGGTGCGCACCCAGTCCACGGGCTGGCGCTCGTAATTCACGAGTTCGGGCTGGTAGCGATGACGCGGCACTTTGATGTAGTCGGCGTTGGTCGTGATGATGGTGTGCGGCGCGGCCATCTTCGCGGACTCGTAAAGTGATTCACCCCGGAGAGCGGGCGACCAGGCGTCGAAGCCAAGCTTGCAGTTCGGACGGTCAATGTCGGTGAGCAGCTCGATCAGCGCCTCGGTGTGCAGGGCGATATCGTGATGGTTTTGGATCGCGATCGTCACGCCGTGCGCCGCCGCCCGGTCGCAGATTTCGCGGATGGCGGAGACGCAGCGCTTCCACTGTGCCTGCAGATCCTGACCCTCGATTTCATACGCGGTGAAGATGCGCACGACCTTCGCGCCGATTTGCCCGGCGATGCGTGCGAGCGATTCGACATACGCGATCTGAAAATCCACCACCGGCACCTCGCAACTGACCGACGACGGCTGCGCGAGATTCGTATAAGCAGCCAGCACATCGCATCGCACGCGCGCTTCCGCCAGCGCCTCGCGAATCAGCTCCATAAATTCCGGCGTGGCATCGAGCGGCGAAAGATGCGGACGTTTGCCCGCGATCATCACGGACGGGAAGCCGAGTTCGCCCGCATGCCGGATGAAATCGGCAAGTCCCAGCGCCGATTGACCCCAGAGGCCGGCGTAGCTGATGGAGAATATGCTAGGCGTCATGCAGTGGCTTTCCATTGATCTCGGGACGCAACCGTGGCACCCATGCTGACGAAATCGACGGCTCGACACCATCGGACATCCGACCGGGCGCGACCGCGATCCGCATCATGGTCCGCGCGCGGCACGCTGTATTTGGATTGGGGGAAGTGTGCATCCTGCGTTGCCGGAGACCAAGGAGCAGCTTCGAGATGAAACTGCAACACGCCCCGCGCAAATTCGTCCGTCACACCTCGCGCAAGCACGCTCCGGGGCTGGTTGCCCACGCCATTCCCAAAGGACTAGCCCGGATTTCCGAAGCCCCCTCGGTCCGGTTGCCGCAGCACGAAGAAGATCGCAGGCAGAAGTTTGACCATTCAGCCCGGCTTGCCTCATCCTAGCGGGACACATGGATCTCCGAAAAGCTGTCATCACCGCCGCAGGCAAGGGCCAGCGCGGACTCCCCCTCCAAACTCTCGTGGACCGCGAAGGCGTCACCAAGAGCGCGCTCGCCATCATCATCGAGGAAGTCCTCCGCGCAGGCATCGAGCAAATCGCCATCGTGATTTCGCCCGGCGACGAGGCGGCGTTCCGCGCGGCGGCGGGACAGCACGCACCGCGGCTTACTTTCATCGAGCAGACGAAGCCGCTCGGCTATGCGCACGCGGTCGCCTGCGCGGCTGCGTTCTGCGGAAATGACGCGTTCCTGCTGCTCGTCGGCGATCACCTTTACCTCTCGCACACCGGACAAGGCTGCGCGGAGCAGCTCGTGGCCATCGCGCGCGCGGAAAATTGTGCCGTCTCCGCCGTCCAGAGTCACGCACGAAAGCAAGCTCCCCTACTACGGTGCCGTCGGTGGCAAGCTCGTGGACGCCGCACGCCATCTCTACCAGGTGGACACAGTCCTCGAAAAACCGACGCCCACCGAGGCCGAGCAGCAAATCACCGTCCCCGGCCTGCGCGCGGGATACTACCTGTGCTTTTTCGGCATGCACGTCCTCACGCCGTCAGTGCATCGCTTCCTCGCGGAGTTGCTGAAAAAGGCGGAGGGACGCGAGAATGCAATCCACCTGCGCGCCGCACTCGCGCAACTCGCCGAGCACGAGCGATACCTCGCCGTGGAGCTCGCCGGGCGCCGCTACGACTTCGGCGTGAAATACGGCCTGCTCACCGCGCAGCTCGCGCTCGCGCTCGAAGGCCGCGACCGCGACGAAGTCCTCCGCGGCATCGTCGAACTCCTCGCCACCGGTCGCCCACCCGCGAAGTAGCCCATGTCCACCGGCCCCGCTTCATTGATCGCACTCATCACCTCGCCCGACGCGGCGACGCGCGACCGTTCGCTCGACGACCTCTGCACCGCCGCGACCTTCACCGAACTCCTCGCGGAGTGCGACGCGCTCGACGCATTCCGCCGCGAATCGCGCAATCTCTACGAGCGGGTCCGCGCACTGTTTTTCCTCCACGCGATCCATCGCTTCCATCTCCCATCGCAGACCGGAGCTGAGAAAGGGCGGCATCATCCCGTTCCACGGCTACGAGCATCTGCTCGCAGCGACGCTTCGAGGACGCGATCGAGCTTTTCACCGCGGCCCAAAAGTCCGACGGCCCGTCGGATGCGCTCTCATCGGCGCTCGCATCCGCATATCACCGGCTCGCCTTTCAGACGCTCGCCGATCAGGTCCGCCGCAGCGTGCGTCAGGTGCGCGGGAACCAATGGATGTTTCGCATGGGCCATCCGAAGGATCAGCCGCTCCGCATCCGCCCCGAACTGCTGCACACCGGCGCCGACGGATCGCATCCCATCCTCCGCGAGCAGACGCCCGTGCGCATGGATCTCACGCACTCCGCGTGGAGCGACATCTTCTTCCTCGGCATGGACTATCCCGAGGGCGCGCGCGTGCTGAACATCTCCGTGGACCTCGGCGTCCATGGTCGCGACTCGGAGACAAAGCCGCCCGTCAGCGCGTGGCTCCGCGTGATCGACGAGCCGGTGCTGCGCCTCGTCTCGGTGGACCTCGGCGCGAGCGCGGACATCTCGTCGCTCAGCGAGGTGTTCGATTTTGCAAAGGACTACCTCGGCCTGCTGAAAGCCGCAGTGATTGCCAGCGGCGTCGTGCCGCCCGGCATCGAGGGCAGCGGACAGTCGCTCGGCGATCTCCTCGCGCAGATGCTCGGTCCCGGGCGCGGCCTCGAACTCGTCTCCAGCGTGAACGACATCCCGAAAGGCTCGCGCCTCGCGGTGTCCACCAATCTCCTCGCCGCGCTCATCTCCGTGCTCATGCGCGCGACCGGCCAGGCCGAGTCGCTCACCGGCCCGCTCGCGCGAAAGCGAACGCCGGCTCGTGCTCGCGCGCGCGCTGCTCGGCGAATGGATCGGCGGCAGCGGCGGCGGCTGGCAGGACAGCGGCGGCGTGTGGCCGGGGATCAAATTGATCGAAGGCGTCGCCTCGTCGCCCGGCGATCCCGAGCACGGCATCTCGCGCGGCCGCCTGATGCCCGAGCACCGCGTTTTCACGCGCGACGAAATCCCCGACTCGGCGCGCAAGGCGTTGCAGGATTCGCTCGTCGTCGTCCACGGAGGCATGGCGCAAAACGTCGGCCCCATCCTGGAAATGGTGACGGAGAAATACCTGCTGCGCTGCGCCGCCGAATGGCAAGGCCGGCAGGAGGCGCTCAGCTTTCTCGATCAGATCCTCGATGCGCTGCGCAAGGGTGACATCAAACGCGTCGGCGAAATTACCACGCAGAATTTTTCCGGCCCGATCCAGGCGATCATCCCGTGGGCCTCGACGCACTACACCGAGCGGCTCATCGAAGCCGTGCGCGCGGAATTTGGCGGCGACTTCTGGGGCTTCTGGATGCTCGGCGGCATGAGCGGCGGCGGCATGGGATTCATCTTTGCCCCGCACCGCAAGGCCGAGGCGCAGGACCGCCTGCAGGCCATCATGAGCGCGACGAAGAAGGAACTCGCCGCCTCGCTCCCCTTCGCGATGGAGCCGGTCGTGTACGATTTCACGATCAACGAAAACGGCACCTTCGCCGATCTCCTCGACGGCGGCGATCGCGCGCCGCTGATGCCGAAAGCCTACTACCTTCTCCTCGCGCCAAAGCTGCTCCGCCAGGATCCGAAAACACTCACCCACGCGCGTCGCGCCGAGCTCGACAGCTTCGCGACCGCGTGCCGCACCGAGCCAAGCCTGCGCGACGTGGTGCAGGAACTTTTCCATTCGCTGATTCCCCGCGCCGCCGAGGAACGCGGAAGCGGAAAAAATCTCGACGAACTGCTCGTCGAAAACGGCTTTGACCGCGAGGCGCACGAGCAAATCCGCGGCGACCTGAAATCCGGCCGCATCGGCCTCGCGCAAAACCGCCTGCCGGCCACCGCCGTGATCGAGGACGCCGCACCGGGCGATGTCACCGACTGCACCGCGCCCTACGATTCCGCCGCCCGCGGACTCGCCGCCCTCCGCAATGGCGAAGCCGCAGTCGTCAGCCTCGCCGCCGGTGCCGCGAGCCGCTGGACACAGGGCGCAGGCGTCGTGAAGTCGCTGCATCCCTTCTGCAAGCTCGGCGGCCGACATCGCACCTTCCTCGAAGCGCACCTCGCCAAATCGCGCCGCATCTCGCGCGAGTCTGGCGCGCCGGTGCCGCACATTTTCACGACGAGCTACCTCACTCACGGCCCCATCTCCGCGATCCTCGCCGCGCGGAAAAACTACGGCTACGAAGGCCCGCTCATCCTCAGCCGCGGCCGCAGCGTCGGCCTGCGCATGGTTCCCGCAGCGCGCGACCTGCGCTTTGCGTGGGAGGAGATGCCGCAGCAGGTGCTCGACGAGCAGCAGCAGAAAGTCCGCGACTCGCTGCGCGCCGCGCTCGTGCGCTGGGCCGAGGGCGCCGGTGAGACGACGGACTACCGCGACAATCTCCCGCTTCAATGCATGCATCCCATCGGGCATTTTTACGAAATCCCGAATCTCCTGCGCAACGGCACCCTCGCCGCGCTGCTCCGCGAGCGTCCGCAGTTGAAGACGCTGATGCTCCACAACATCGACACCGCCGGCGCGAATCTCGACCCCGCAATCCTCGGCCGGCATCTCGAAAGTGGCGCGACGCTGAGCTTCGAGGTCATCACGCGCCGCCTCGAAGATCGCGGCGGCGGCCTCGCCCGAGTGGACGGCCGCCCGCGCCTCGTCGAGGGACTCGCGATGCCGCGCGAGGAACTCGAGTTCGGCCTGACCTACTACAACACGCTCACGACATGGATCGACGTGGACGGCCTGTTGACTGCCTTCGGCCTCACGCGCGCCGACCTCGACAACGAACCCAAAGTCATCGCCGCCATCCGCAGCCTCGCCGCGCGCGTGCCGACCTACATCACGCTCAAGGACGTCAAAAAGCGCTGGGGCCACGGACAGGAGGACGTCTTCCCCGTCGCGCAGTTTGAAAAGCTGTGGGGCGATCTCTCCGCGCTGCCGGAGATCAACACGAAGTTCCTCGTCGTCCCGCGCCTCCGCGGGCAGCAGCTCAAGGAACAGGCGCAGCTCGACGGCTGGCTCCGCGACGGCTCCGCAGCCTACGTCGAATCGCTCTGCGACTGGTAGGGCGCTTTCGCCGAAAGCGCCCACTTCTTCCGCGTCGCCGTTGGATGCGCGGGCCCTTCCGGCGGAAGGGCCCTACCTTTCAACCTTCAGCGGCTTCACCGGCGTCCCGTCGCTCCAGGTGCCCATGTTCGCCTCCACCGCGAGCGGCTTTCCGGAAAATGCGGCATCCATCAGCGAGTCGAACGTCCTCCAGAACCCGAGCCAGTCGAGCGCGTCGATGGCTGCGCGGTTCCAGCTGATCGGCGCGAGATGGTTCGCGTTCAGCGGGGGCGAGCCGTGCGCGTCGCTCTGCATCGTGATGAATGCCCGGTCGCTCACATGCTTCGTGCCGCGCCAGATGGTTCGCGCGCACGCCGAGCCCACCATTCCGTCCGCGTCGCCGATCATCACCAGCAGTTTGGTGTCCGCCGGGATCGTCCCGGCGTCGCGCATCGGCACCAGCTTGGGTCCGCGCACCGAGCCCTGCCCCGGCTGCACGCTCATCGCCGCCTTCGGAACCGGGAGTCCTTCCGCGCCCGCCGACGCCGCGTAATTCACCACCTGCACGCCACCGACCGAATGCCCCACCAGCGCCACCCGGCTGAGATCCGGCGCCACGTGCCCGGGCTGCTTCAGCACAGCGAGCGCGTGGCGGACGGATGCGACCACGTTCGGAAAATATTCCCCCGCCGGAGTGAACAGCCGTTCCTGATACCGCGGGTACACGACGACATTCCCGCGCTTCGAGAGGTGGTTGATCCACCCGCGATACGTGTCCGGCGTCGTCGCGCTCCAGCCGTGGATGAAAATGATCAGCGGCGCGCTCTTCGGAGCGGGCTGCGCCGGTTCGATGATCCAGAATTGCCTCCCGCCCTCGCCGTGCTCCGTCTGCCGAATCCCCCGGTGCGGATACTCCGCCCCGCCCGGCCCGCGCTCCGGCTGCCTCGGCGGCGACGCTTTCCCCGCCTCGGGGGCATGCTCCGGAACCTCCGCGGCATTCGCCGCTGCCGTCGCGGAAACCATTCCGGAAAACAGCGCGGCGGTGAG
Source organism: uncultured Verrucomicrobiae bacterium (assembly GCA_963769025.1). GTDB lineage: Bacteria > Verrucomicrobiota > Verrucomicrobiia > Chthoniobacterales > Chthoniobacteraceae > SXWH01. The sequence goes on along the minus strand of CAVYKI010000009.1, from coordinate 496,915 downwards.
GAAGACGATTGCTTTCATCGGTCGCGATTCATTCGCGCAGCCCTCGCGCGCTGCCAAGCACGCTTTCGCACGCAGCCGCCGAGGGAACGAGGCGGGCCGATCGAAATGCATTATGTGGGATGCCGAATGCGAACAGGAAGAGGCACGCGGACGGCTACCATTTTCCGCGTTCCGCATTCCGCACTCCGCGTTCGATTGTGTCCCCGCCTCGTTCCCTCGGCGGCTACCGCGAGGACTTCCTTGCCGCACGCGATGCGACCGCCTTTCATCCGCGCATGTTCACACGCTCGTCCGGCAGTCCCATTTCCGTCGTCACCGGTTCCGCCGGGTTTCTCGGCTCGCATCTCACCGACCGCCTCCTCGCCGAGGGCCACCGCGTCATCGGCATCGACAATTTCATCACCGGCAACGTCGCCAACTTCGCGCACCTCGCCGGCAACGAACGCTTCCGCTTCATCAAGCACGACGTCTCGAACTTCATCTACCTCCCCGACGACGTGGACTTCGTCTTCCACTTTGCCTCCCCCGCGTCGCCCATCGACTACCTCGAGTTCCCCATCCAGACGCTGAAAGTCGGCTCGCTCGGCACCCACAACACCCTCGGCCTCGCGAAGCACAAGGGCGCCGGCTACCTCATCGCCAGCACCAGCGAATGCTACGGCGACCCGCTCGAACATCCGCAAAAGGAAAGCTACTGGGGCAACGTGAACCCCGTCGGCCCGCGCGGCTGCTACGACGAGGCCAAGCGCTTCGCCGAGGCCATGACCATGGCCTACCACCGCTTCCACAAGGTGAACACGCACATCGTCCGCATCTTCAACACCTACGGCCCCCGCATGCGCCTGCGCGACGGCCGCGTCGTCCCCGCATTCATCGGCCAGGCGCTCACGGACAAGCCCCTCACCGTCTTCGGCGACGGCTCGCAGACGCGCTCCTTCTGCTACTGCACCGACCTCATCGACGGCATCTTCAAGCTCTCGCAATCCGACTACCACGAGCCCGTGAACATCGGCAACCCGCGCGAGATGACCATCAAGGAATTCGGCGAACACATCATCCAGTTCACCGGCACGAAATCGAAATTCGACTTCAAGCCCATCCCCGTGGACGACCCGAAAGTCCGCCGCCCCGACATCACGCTCGCCAAGTCCCTCCTCGGCTGGGAACCGAAGGTCAGCTTCGAGGAAGGCATCGCCAAGACCATCGAGTTCTTCCGCACCCGAGTCGCCGCCGGCGATCCCGTGGCGTAATATTGTTCCGTTAACCCGAACCGGGATGCGGGGCTATCCTGCGGCGCCGGCCTACTGCTCGTGCGCGAGGCAGGCGGAGAGGAAGCCCTTGAAGAGCGGGTGCGGGGCGTTGGGCTTGCTCTTGAATTCGGGGTGGTACTGGCAGGCGAGAAACCACGGGTGGTCGCGCAGCTCGATGATCTCGACGAGGCGTCCGTCGGGTGAGGTGCCGGCGATGATGAAGCCGGCGGCTTCCATCTGCTCGCGGTAGTCCTGGTTGAATTCGTAGCGGTGGCGGTGGCGTTCGCGGATCTCGTGCACGCCGTAGAGCTGCTGTGCGCGGGTGCCGGCCTTCAGCAGGGTGGGCCAGGTGCCGAGGCGCATGGTGGCGCCCTTGTCCTTCACCTTCTTCTGCTCGGGCAGGAGGTCGATGACGGGGTCGGGCGACTTCGGGTCGAACTCCGTGCTGTTGGCCTTCGCGAGGCCGAGACGTTGCGCGCAAATTCGATGGTGGCGATCTGCATGCCGAGGCAGAGGCCGAGGTAGGGCACGTTGTGCTCCGGGCGAAGTGGCGGCGGCGATTTTGCCCTCGATGCCGCGTTCGCCGAAGCCGCCGGGGACGAGGATGCCGGCGTAGTTGTGCAGATGCTTCGCGGGGTCCTCGGTCTCGAGAACCTCGGCATCCACCTCGATGATCTCGGGCCCGCAATCGAGCGAGGCGGCGGCGTGGGTGATGGATTCGTAGATGCTCTTGTAGGCGTCCTTGTGGTCGATGTATTTGCCGACGATGGCGATGCGGACGCGCTTCTTCGGGTTCACGAGGCGCTTCACGAATTGCTCCCAGTCGGTCATGTTCGCGGGCGGCACGTTCAGCCCGAGCCGCTCGCAGACGATGTCGTCGAGCTTCTCCTGCTGGAGCATGAGCGGCACGCGGTAGATGGTGTGCTCGACGTCGCGGCCCTCGACGACGGCATTGAGCGGCACGTTGCAAAAGATGGAGAGCTTTTTGCGGACCTCGTCGTTGAGCGGATGCTCGGTGCGGCGATGAGCACGTCGCGGGTGCAGGCCGATCTCGCGGAGCTTGGCGATGCTCTGCTGCGAAGGCTTGGTCTTCAGCTCGCCGGCGGCCTTGATGAACGGGACGAGCGTGACGTGCATGATCATCGCGTTCTGCGTCGCCGACCTCGAGGATGAACTGCCGGATGGCCTCGAGAAACGGGCAGCCCCTCGATGTCGCCGATGGTGCCGCCGATTTCCGTGATGAGCACGTCGCACGGCTGCTCGGCGGCGAGGTTGCGGATGCGCGCCTTGATCTCATCGGTGACGTGCGGGATGACCTGCACGGTCTTGCCGAGATAATCGCCGCGCGCGCTCCTTCGCGAGGACGGTCTCGTAGATCTGCCCGCTGGTGGTGTTGTTCGCGCGGGTGAGGACGCAGTTCGTGAAGCGCTCGTAGTGGCCGAGGTCGAGGTCGGTCTCGGCGCCGTCATCGAGCACATACACCTCGCCGTGCTCGAAGGGATTCATCGTGCCGGGATCGACGTTGAGATACGGGTCGAACTTCTGCATGGTGACCTTCAGCCCGCGGTGCTCGAGCAACGTGCCGAGCGATGCCGCGGCGATGCCCTTGCCGAGTGAACTGACGACGCCGCCGGTGACGAAAATGTATTTCATGAAAAAATGTGCGCTTTACTTGGAAAGGAGTGGAGTGACCTCCGCCGCATCGGCCGGTGTGTCCACGCCGACGCTGAGGTGTTTTACGAAAATGACACGGATTTTCACGCCGTTCTCCAGCGCGCGGAGCTGTTCGAGCGATTCGGCGCGTTCGAGGAGCGTCGGCTTCCATTTCACGAACTGGAAGAGCAGCTTCAGCGTGTAGCCGTAGATGCCCTGGTGCCGGTAGAATTTGAGGCCCGGCGTTTCGTTGCGCACAAAAGGAATCGGCGAGCGGGAGAAGTAGAGTGCGTCGCCATTGCGATCGACGACGACCTTCACGGCGTTCGGATTCGCGACGTCGTCGCCGGGCTCAAAGACGCTGGCGGAGGTGATCATCTGGATGTCGCGCGATCCGGCCATGGCTTTCGCGAGCTTCGTGACGGTGCCGGGATCCACGAGCGGTTCGTCGCCCTGGACGTTGATGACGTGCGTGAAGCCCTTGAGGTTGCGGGCCACTTCGGCGACCCGGTCCGTGCCGCTGACGCACTTTTCCGAGGTCAGCGCGATCTCCGCGCCGAAATCGAATGCCGCCTCGGCGATGCGCATGTCCTCCGTCGCGATGATGACCTTCTCGACGCCCTTCGCGCGGGAGCAGCGCTCCCAGACGTGCTGGATCATCGGCTTTCCGGCGAGGGGGAAGAGCGGCTTCCCGGGGAAGCGGGTCGAGGCGTAGCGGGCGGGGATGACGACGGCGATCTTAGCTGGCACCCGAATCGGATAGAATGAAGTCGGCTGCGCTGGCAATGTCTTTGGCGACAAAGTGCGCGCCCGCCGGGTCCGCATCGCTCCCGTGCCCGGTGCGGACGAGCATGGCGCGCGTCCCCGCCGCGAGGCCGCATTGCACGTCAATGTCCTTGTCCCCGACGAACCACGACCGCGCGAGGTCGAGCCCGAGATCGCGCGCCGCCTCCAGCACCATCGCCGGCGAAGGCTTTCGCCGGCCGGATTCCCCTCCCGGTCCATCGGGGCACATGTAGGTCGCTTCGATGATCCCCTCGCCCAGCAGTTCCAGCAGCCGCTCCTGCACGGCGTGAAAGTCAGCCTCCGTCAGCAACCCACGCGCGATGCCGCTCTGGTTCGTGACGATCACGAGCCGGAACCCCGCGGATTTCAAACGCCTCAGCGCATCAGCCGCACCATCCACCAGGCGCACATCCGCCGGGTCGCGGCAGTAGTTCACCTCGTGCATCAGCGTTCCATCGCGATCGAGGAATACGGCGGGCTGGGTCATTTCCGGAGTGCATTGGCGGAAGGCCCGGCATCCGTCCAGCCGCTTTCACTTTACTCCTGCGCGCGCTCCGCTTTTCTCCGCGCCATGTTTGAATGGATCGCAGACCCGAACGCTTGGGTGAGCCTGCTCACCCTCACCATCCTCGAGATCGTCCTCGGCGTGGACAACATCATCTTCATCTCCATCCTCGCCGGGAAACTTCCGCCAGAACAGCAGGCCAAGGCGAGGAACATCGGCCTGATGCTTGCGCTCGTGATGCGAATCATCCTGCTGAGCCTCATCTTCCTGCTCACCAAGCTCGTGCATCCGCTCTTCGCGTTGTTCGGTCACGGCTTCTCCGGCAAAGACCTCGTCATGCTGCTCGGCGGCTTCTTCCTCATTTGGAAAAGCGTGAAGGAAATCCACCACTCCCTCGAAGGAGCCGAGCATGAAAAGGGACTCAGCGTGGCGCCGAAGCTCACAAACATCATCGTCACGATCATCTTCGTGGATATCCTGTTTTCGCTCGACTCGGTCATCACCGCCGTCGGCCTCGTGGGCGGCGCGACGCACAGCGAGCCGGGTCACATCGTCGCCGCGCGACAGGCGCTGGAGTCGCTCGGGGCCGCGCTCGGGACCGTGCCCCCCGCTGCCGCGGAGGCCTTCGCACAGGCGAAGTCCGCGCTCGCGCCGGCAAAGCCGCCGATGCACGGCGGCGGGAACATGACCATCATGGTGCTCGCGATTGTCATCTCGATGATGGTCATGCTCGCGGCGGCGAAGAGCATCAGCGACTTCGTGAACCGGCATCCGACGATCAAAATGCTCGCCCTGTCGTTCCTGATCCTCGTCGGTTTTGTGCTGATGGCCGACGGCTTCGGCCATGAGGTGCCGAAGGGCTACGTGTATGCCGCGATGGCATTTTCATTCGTCGTCGAGATGCTGAACATCCGCACCCGGGCAAAGCTCAAGGCGAACCCCGTCGCACTTCGCACGGAATATTGAGGCCTCTCGAGAACTGCGTGCTGGCCTGGCGATGATGCCCGGGGAGACTCGCACCGGAACGAAATGAATCCCCTTCCCCGCCGCATCCGAATGCTGACCGTGATTGTGCTCGCGCTGCTCGCCGTCGGATCCCACGCCGCAACGCCATATTTCCTGATCAAGGTTGTGGACCCGGAGACCGGGCGCGGCGTGCCGCTCGTCGAATTGCGCACGGTGAGTCAGACGGTTTTTGTGACCGACAGCGCAGGCATCGTCGCATTCCACGAGCCGGGCCTGATGGATACGCCGGTGTATTTTTCCGTGCGCAGCCACGGCTACGAATACCCAAGGGACGGCTTTGGAAATGCGGGAATCGCGCTCACGCCCACGCCCGGCGGCCGCGCCGAAATCAAACTGCCCCGGAAGAACATCGCCGAGCGCATGTACCGGACGACCGGCGAGGGCATCTACCGCGACAGCGTGCTCGCCGGTGAACCCGCGCCGCTGCGCGAACCACTGCTGAATGCACACGTCGCGGGGCAGGATTCCGTGCAATGCGCTGAGTACCGCGGGAAACTCCTCTGGCTCTGGGGCGACACGAACCGCGTGCGCTACCCGCTCGGCCACTTCGGCACTGCGGGCGCGACTTCGGAAATGCCCGGCCATGGAGGATTGCCTCCGGCGAAAGGCGTGGACCTCACGTATTTCACCGGCAGCGACGGGTTCAGCCGCCCGATGTGGCAACTCGGCGAACCCGGACCCGTGTGGACCGACGGCCTGATCAGCGTGCGCGATGCCGCGGGCCGCGAGCGCCTCGTCGCGCATTACTCGCGGATGAAAGATCTCGGCACTCGCCTCTCGCACGGTCTTGGCGTTTTCGATGACGAGGCGTCAAAATTTGAACGAATCAAGGAACTGCCGCCCGGTGAAAAATGGCGGTTCCCAAAAGGTCACGCCGTGCGCGTGAAGGATGCCGATGGGGATTTCATCTACTTCGGCGGCGAGACTCCGCTGCCGATGGTGCGGGTGAAGGCGACCTATGAGGCGATCATCGACCCGGACGCATACGAGGCATTCACTTGCCTCTCCACCCCGTCGCTCGACGGCAAGGCACCACCCGTCGTGCGCGACGAAGCAGGACATCCCGTTTACCGATGGACGCGCGACGCCCCGCCGCTCACGCCGGAGCAGGAACGGATGCTGATTTCCGCGAAGCAAATCCCCGAGGCCGATGCGCGCTGGCAGGTGCGGGACATCGAGAGCGGCAAGGCCGTCACGGTCCACGAAGGCTCGGTGAACTGGAATGCATTCCTGAAGAAGTGGGTGCTCGTTTTCACCGAACGAGGCGGCACGTCGTTCCTCGGCGAGGCCTGGTTCGCGGAGGCTGGCTCGCCGCTCGGCCCGTGGCGCGATGCCCGGAAAATCGTCACGCACGACAACTACTCATTCTACGGCGTCGCGCATCACGCGGTCTTTGACGAGGAGGATGGTCGCTTCATCCACTTCGAAGGCACTTATACGAACACCTTCGTAAAAAACGCCGTCCCGACGCCGCGCTACGACTACAACCAGATCACGTACCGCCTCGACGTCACCGACAAACGCCTGCGACGCCCGCAAGCCAGGTAGCCGACGACGACGATCAGACGACCAACCCGGCCCGCTTTAGCGCCGCGGCATCCGGACGAGCGGACGGATCAATCAGCGCGCGCTTCCCATCTTCCGTCAGCGCGACCGGCTCGTGCCAGCGGTTCGTGAGCGGCAGATCGTGCGCGGCCTGATGGCGCATCAACGGGCTCAGTGACGGATTCGCGTTCACCTTCAGCCAGTCGCCGTCGCCGCAAAGCATCACATCGAGCGCATCGAGCGAAAAAAGTCGGTGCAGGAATTCATGCAGCACGGAAAAGTCGCTCACGCAAGGCAGCCCCACTTCAGCGAGGGACTGATTTGCCATCGCGCAAAGCCTCGGAAACGGAAGCCGCTCGGGGAACGAAGTCGCGAGCACGGTGAGCACCGCCTTTTCCACCGGCTCCCGCGCCTCGAGGATGAGGCCGTGGATGCCGCTGAATCGCATCGGATAACCCGGCAGGAGACTGATGCTGTCCACATCCACCGTCATCCGCAGGCCGAGAGCGCAGTCGGCGAGCACTCCCGCGCGGATCGCACGTTCCTGCGAGACGGGCGCACGGGTGAGCAGGCTGTTGCGCAGCCAGCGCTGGAAAATCACGTCCATGAATTGTTGCGTGCGTGCGAAATCGAGTTGCAGCGGGCCCAGCGCCGACTGCATCGGTGCGGGCAAGTGCGAGGATTGCATCGTCGCGTAGTGCGCCTCGGCGAGATAGTTCAGCCCATGGTGCGCGGCGTGTCCGGTGAATTCGAGGAACGTGCATGGCTCGTTCACCGCGGCGAGTTCGTCGTGAAAAAGCAACGCCGGCGGCTTTTCGCGCATGTCCGCGAGCGTATCGCGCAAATTCGCGGCATAGGAACCCGGCTGATCCTTCATGCACTCCGCGAGCGAATCGAGCACCGCCACCGCCCGCGCCATCTGCGTCGCTGGAGATTCGGGCGCGCCGATTTCCGAGAGCAGAAACTTCCGCACTCCGCCGGGCAGGCCCCATCCGGGAAGCGTATTGTAGCTCACATACGCGACGCCCCCCGGTGACAGCGCCTCGGAGCAGAGCGCCAGCAACCGGTCGCGCACTTCGACGGGAACCCATGAGTAAACGCCGTGCGCGATGATGTAGTCGAACGCCCCGCCTTCCGGCTTCCATGTCCGCAGGTCGGCGCAAACGAAGCGGGCATTTCCGATCCCGCACGCAGCGCGCGACGCCTCGCCAACAGCGATCTGCTTCGCGGAGAAATCCACACCGACAAATTCCGAAGTCGGAAACCGCTCGGCGAGCGGCAGCAGGTTCATTCCCTCGCCGCAGCCGAGTTCTAGCACACGGCAATGATCCGGCGGCGCGGCGGAAATTCCGAGCATCCGCGCGATGGCCCCGATGCGCGCCGGGTGCGAATCGGAAACGGCACCGTGCCGGTATGGCACCGCATCGTATCGTTCACGGATTGGATCCGCGCTCATGCGCAGTCCCCCGCCCGCTCACGGCCAGCCGGTCGCAGGGTCACGCGAGCAATTGCCGCAGCACGAATGGCAGGATGCCGCCGTGGCGGTAGTAGTCCACCTCGATGGCCGTATCGATGCGGCAGCGGACCTTCACGTTTTCCGTCGCGCCGTTTGCGCGGTGGACGACGAGCGTGACGTCGCTCAGCGGCTTGAGGTCGTCGCTGAGGCCGAGCACGTCGAAGGACTCGGTGCCGTCGAGCTTCAGCGTCTGCGCGCTGACGCCGTCTGGGAATTGGAGCGGGACCACGCCCATGCCGCACAGATTGCTGCGGTGGATGCGCTCGTAGCTCTGTGCGACGACGGCTTTCACGCCGAGCAGTGAGGTGCCTTTCGCCGCCCAGTCACGCGAACTGCCGGTGCCGTATTCCTGCCCGGCAATGACGACGAGCGGCGTCTTCGTCTCCGCGTATTTCATCGCGGCGTCGTAGATGGGCATCGTCTCGCCGTTGAACTTTGTCACGCCACCCTCGGTGCCGGGCACCATGAGGTTCTTGATCCGCACATTGGCAAAAGTGCCGCGCGTCATGATGCGGTCGTTGCCGCGTCGGCTGCCGTAGCTGTTGAAATCCTCGTAGGCGACGCCGTGCTCCATGAGGAATTTCCCAGCCGGGCTGGCCTTCTTGATCGCGCCGGCGGGGCTGATGTGATCCGTGGTGACCGAGTCGCCGAAAATGCCGAGCGGGCGCGCGCCTTTGATCTCGGTGATGTGGCCGGGCGTCATCGAGAACCCGGTGAAGAACGGCGGCTCCTGCACGTACGTGCTCTCGCGGTTCCACTCGAAGACTTCGCCGACGGTGCCGGGGATTTCGTTCCACTTCGGATTCTGCGAGGCGAAGTCGCTGTAGAGCTTGCGGAAGATTTCCGGCGAGAGGGCGCTGCTCATCGCGTTGCGCACCTCGGCGAGACTGGGCCAGATTTCTTTCAGGAAGACCGGCTTGCCGTCCTTGCCGGTGCCGAGCGGCTCGGTGGTGAGGTCGATGTCCACATGGCCCGCGAGCGCGAAGGCGACGACGAGCGGCGGCGACATGAGGAAGTTCGCCTTGATGTTCTGGTGGACGCGCGCCTCGAAGTTGCGGTTGCCCGAGAGCACACTCGCAGCGATGAGGTCGTTCTTTGCGATGGCCTCCTCCAGCGCGGGATGCAGCGGGCCGCTGTTGCCGATGCACGTGGTGCAGCCGTAGCCGACGGTCTGGAAGCCGAGCTGATCGAGGAACGGCTGGAGTCCGGTCTTCGTGAGATAGTCCGTGACCACGCGCGATCCGGGTCCGAGCGAAGTCTTCACGGCGGGGCTCACAGTGAGTCCGCGTTCGACGGCCTTCTTTGCGAGGAGACCGGCTGCGAGCATGACGCTGGGATTGCTCGTATTCGTGCACGAGGTGATTGCGGCGATCAGCACGGAACCATGGCCGACCTTCACATCGGCGATCTTGTAGGCCGAACGCGGCAGATCGCTTGCAGCGTCGGGCGTCGGGCGATTGGAGATCATCTCCACCTGGTCCTTCGGGGCTCCTTCCTTCGGGAAATTCGTCGTGGAATCGGTCGATGCCATCTCGCGGCCGCCGCCGTGATTGCCGCCATTGAGATGCACATCGAACCGCTTGCCGAGGTCGCCAGCGACCTTGCCGTAGCCACCCTCGGGGAGCGCCTTCGAAAAGAGCGAGGCGAACGTGCTTTTCAGCGCCGGCAGATCGATGTGATCCTGCGGGCGCTTCGGACCGGCGACACCGGGGACGACGGTCGAGATGTCGAGTTCCAGTTCCACGCTGTAGTCGCACTGGCCCTTCGCGGGAATGCCCCATAGGCCCTGCGCCTTGTAGTAATTCTCGAAGGTCTTGCAGTGCTCCTCGGTCCGGCCGGTGCCGCGCAGGTAGGCGACGGTCTCCTCGTCGATGCCGAAGAAACCCATCGTCGCGCCGTACTCGGGCGCCATGTTTGCGATCGTCGCGCGGTCCACCACCGGCAGCGATTTTGCGCCGGGGCCGAAGAACTCGACAAACTTCCCGACGACCTTCGCCTTGCGCAGCATCTGCGTAACGTGCAGCACGAGATCCGTCGCGGTGACGCCTTCGCGGAGCGCGCCGGTGAGGTGCACGCCGACGACTTCCGGCGTGAGGAAATAGACCGGCTGCCCGAGCATCGCGGCCTCCGCCTCGATGCCGCCGACGCCCCAGCCGACGACGCCAAGGCCGTTGATCATCGTCGTGTGCGAGTCCGTGCCGACGAGCGTGTCCGGATAGTGGACGCCGCCTTTTTCCAGCACGCCCTTCGCGAGGTATTCGAGGTTCACCTGGTGCACGATGCCAATGCCCGGCGGCACGACGCCAAACGTCTTGAACGCCTGCTGGCCCCACTTGAGCAGCTCATAGCGCTCGCGGTTGCGTTTGAATTCGAGATCGAGATTCAGCCGGAGCGCGTCCGAGCTGCCGAAGAAATCCACCTGCACCGAGTGATCCACGACGAGGTCCACGGGCACGAGCGGCTCGATCAGCTTCGGGTCGCGGCCGAGACTGTGCACCGTGGAGCGCATCGCGGCGAGGTCCACGAGCAGCGGCACGCCGGTGAAATCCTGCAGCACCACGCGCGCGACGACGAACGGGATCTCGACCGGCTCCGGAGCCTTCGCGTTCCAGTTCGCGAGCGTCTCGACGTCCTTCGGGTTCACCTTTTTCCCGTCGCAGTTGCGCAGCACCGACTCGAGCACGATGCGGATGGAGATCGGCAGTTTGGAAATCGGTCCCAGCCCCTGCTTTTCGAGGGCGGGCAGGCTGAAAAATTTACCCTGCTTTCCATTGCCCAGTTCGAAGGTCCCCAGCGTCTTGAATGTGTCGTTGCTCATGTCTCGTGTTGTGAAGTCGCGAGAGGGAAGCGCACCGGCGCGCGCGGAGCAAGCCTGCGACTCGCGACGCTATCTTCCGAGCAACCGGCGGATCTGCTCCCCGGGCTCCTCCAGCGCGTCGAGCGAACGGAGGACGCCCTTCGTATCGAGGAGCCACGCGGTCGGCACGGAGTTGATGCCGAGCGCCTGAATCAACGGTCCATCCCAGCCCTTTCCATCCCATCCGATCGGGCAGGTGACGCCATTGGCGCGCAGGAATCCGTCGAGGTCGGCCCGGTTCGTATCGATGCTTATCGCAATGAACTCCGCGCGCTCGCCGGCTGCCGCAGTGGCCTGCCTGAGCGCAAACAGCCCGGCCCGCGACGGCTCGGACCATGTCGTGAAGAAGACGATCCCGACGACTTTTCCCTGCCAGGTTTTCACATCGACCCGACGGCCATCGAGCGCGGTAAAACGCAGCGGCAGGGGCTTTCCGAGAAATGCCAGCCGTCTGAGATCGTCTGCGATTTGTGCCTTCAATTCCGGATCCGTCGCGACTCTTTTTGCCCTCAGCAGCAGGGCCTCCTTGGTCGCGGGCTCGAAATCGAAGAGCGCCGCAATCTCCGCGATGAGCGACGGCGTGCGCCTATCCTCGGGATACGCGGATTCAAATTTCCGCGCCTGCTCAAGAAGCGCACGCCGCTCTTCGATGGGCGGGCGCTTGTTGCGCCACTTGCGCATTCGCCGCGTGAGATGTGCAAATTCCAGTTCGGTCCGGCGCTCCGGCGTCGCGGCCATTCGTCCGGCCGCATCCATCAGGCTGGCCGCTTCCTCGGAGGCGGGCTGCGCCTTCATCTCCGCCCGCAGATCGAGCACGCGCGCAAGACGCAGCATCGCCTCGAACGCACGCACATCGTCGGGATGGGCTTTGAGAAAACCACGCAGCGCCTTTTCCTGCCTCTCCGTGTGCCCCAGCGAGAGCGCGATGGCATCGGCGGCATTTTTCGGATCCACGCCGGGCCCTGCATCCAAGGCTATCGACGCCGCCCAGTCATCACGGGCATCCCCCGCGAAGAGGCTTGCGGAGAAAAAAATGAGGAGGCAGCGGAGGATGCGATGCATTCGGGGAGCCTCCGGATTCGCGCGGCCAGTGGCAAGGCTGGGGCAGCGCCTTTCATCCCGGCATTGCCGCGCGCAGCACGACTGCCCGACAGGAAAATTCAGCGGTTCTTTTCCACCGGCACGATCGTCACGAAGACGGGCCGGTGATCGCTCGCCTGCTCCCAGAAATCGGAACGATAGACCTTCGCCGTGTCGCGTTTCACCTCCGGCAAAAGCCCGGGCGAAACGAACAGGTAGTCGATGCGCGCATACTCGTCGGCGACCGGCCAGTGATGCGTCCAGCGATCCCCGTGGACATCGCGCGCCGGGAGATCCGCCATGTGATTCGCCGTACCGCGGACGCCGCTCACCTCGGTGAACATCGGCTGGTTCTTTGCGTCGTTGAAGTCGCCGTAGCAGAGCAGATTCGCCGCGGGATTCGCGGAGAGGATCGCGTCGAGATGCTCGCGGAGCTTCGCCGCCTCGTGCCGGCGGAGGAGCGCCTCGCCCTCGGGCACCGGGAGCTTGGACTTGAGATGCACGCCCACGCAGCGGAGTTCGTAGCCGGGCGCGACGCGCACAGTCACATCGAGAAAGCCGCGTTTCACGGATTGCTGCGTGCCATTGAGCGCGAAACGGACCTTTGCGACCGAATCGCGCCGCACGATGGGAAAACGGCTTACCAGCGCGAGGTGGCGATCCTCGTCGTCAGCCTGGAGAAACTCGCTGTCCTTGTAGCCGAGCCCCGCCTTCTCGAGCCGCGCCTTGAAGTCCTCGAACGCTGCAGGTGATCCCATTTCGCAAACACCCAGCACGTCGGGATTGATTTCGCGGATCACGCGAATGAGCGCTTCGATTTCCTTCTCAGGCTTTGCCTTCGTCTTGCGCACCGCGGAAGCCTGGTCGAGCCCGATGTAGTTGCGAAGGTTGTACGAGCAAAAGACGATGCCCGCCGCCGGGTCACGCTCCTCCGCACGCAGCGGAGCGACGAGCGCCACCAACAACAGGAGAAGCAACCTTTTCATGACGGGGCACAAAAAAGAAAAGGCCCGCCGTGTGGGCGAGCCTTTTCTTGAAAGAGTTGGAAGCGCGACTCAGACGTGGGTCTGTGTGTGCTCGGGGGACCGGGCAGGCTGTTGCGTCGAGGTGGGCTGGGTGCCGGCAGGTTGCTGGGTCGCAGCGGTCTGGACTGGCGTTTCGATCTGCCTCGAAGGCGCGGGCGGCGTCACGGATTCGCGCATGATCTCGTCGGTGATGTCGTTCTTCGCCTTGGAGAACTCACGAATCGCCTGACCGAGCCCCTTTGCGAGGTCGGGAAGCTTTTTCGCTCCAAAAAGGAGGAGCAGCACGAAAAGGATGAGGAGACCCTGCGGTCCCATAAGGTTCGCGAAGACAGGTGTGAATGTGATGCTCATGTTGGGATTCGGTTTGGTTCTATCTAGCACCACCGGCTACGGGACGCAACGGGCGAATGCTGTCGCCGGAACAACCCGGAGCAGGACCCGTGTCTTAGTGCCGGCATGGAAGCGATTCGCAAAAGATGGCATGCCCGTTTCGCGGTGATGCCGTTCACCCATGACGAGAGCTCCCCGGGGATAAACGCCTCAAAGCTCCAGATCCAAAACCGAAGCGGGGACAAGCTTCGCACCCACGAATCGTCTCTTTACAAGCGGTCTTCGCGTTCGATAGCCTCCGGTTGGCAGGAAAGCCCTTGGACACATCAGCCGGAAGTGCACCTATGAAACTCACTACCCTCACGTTCCTCGCCGCCGGATTCGCGGCTTCCACCCTCGCGGCGCTCGCTGCGGAAAACGGAATCCTTCCGGTTCAGCCTGGCGGAAAACTTCCGGGAAACGTCGCCATCAGCCTCGTTAAAGTCGTCGATGGCCTCGTGGATCCGATCCACGTCTCCGCCCCGAAGGATGGCTCAGGCCGCATCTTCGTGTGCGAACGCCCCGGCGTGGTGCGAATCGTCAAGAATGGCAAACTGCTCGAAAAACCCTTTCTCGATATTCGCGACAAGACGCTCAGTTCGTTCATCGAGGAGGGGCTCTACTGCATCGAGTTTCACCCGAAATTTAAGGAGAACGGGATCGTTTACGTCAGCTACGCCGACCTCTGGTTCAATGGTTCGACCTTGATTACCGAGTATCGCGTTTCGAAGGACAACCCCGACAAGGCTGACCCTGAAAGCGCGCGTGTCATCATGCAGATCGACTTCCCCTACTGCAATCACCACGGCGGCAAAGTGGCATTCGGTCCGGACGGATATCTCTACATCGGCGTCGGGGATGGTGGCTGGGAGGGCGACGTGCTGAATTCCGGGCAGGACTTGCACACATGGCTCGGGAAGATGCTGCGCATCGATGTGGGTTCCGAGACGCCGGATCGCGCATACAACATTCCGAAGGACAACCCATTCATCACGCCTCTGCAGCAGATGACACTCTTCGGAGTGAGTGAGCTGGCATTCTCGAAAATTCGTCCGCGCGCGAAACCCGAGATATGGGCTTACGGCCTGCGCAACCCGTGGACGTTTTCCTTCGACCGAAAAACCGGCGATCTGTACATCGCGGACGTCGGCCAGAATTTCTGGGAGGAGATCGACTTCCAGCCTGCCGCCAGCAAAGGGGGCGAAAACTACGGCTGGAAATTGCTGCACGGAAGCCACCCCTTTCCCATCGAACTGGAAAAAGGCGCTCCGCGCATCGGCGTCCTGCCGGTCGCGGAATACAACCACATCGATCAAGGCACCTGCGTAGTCGGAATTGGCGTTTACCGCGGGAAAGATTACCCATCGCTCGACGGCGTGTATTTCGCCGCCGATTGGGGGAGCGGGAAAGTGTGGGGCTTGAAGCGCGACGACGCCGGGAAATGGCAGATGCAAGAGCTGCTCGACCTCGATATCAAACTGCTCCCGACCAGTGGCGGCGAAGACGAGGAAGGCAACCTCTATGTCACGCATGCGACCGCGAACTACGGTGGGCCGGTCGATCCTTACCAAAGCGAGCGCGGCGCACTGTGGAAAATCGTCCCCGCCGACAAAGTGCCCGCGGGGGCCGTGACAGCTCCACTGCAGGCAAAGTAGCCCGCCTCACTTCCACGAGCGCCTCGCCAAAATGCCCAATGCCAGGACCTCAAATCGGTGCGCCAGCTTCCGCGGATTATCGGTCATGAATGGCATCCGTTTCCGGTCGCTGCCGCGCTTCGTTGCATTCCTCGCATTTGCATGGGTCGCCCAAGCGGCTGAAAGCCCTCTGATCCACGATCCCGCCGTGCATGCCGGCGCGGGCTTGAAGAAGGAACTCATGGCGGGGATCGGCGAGGCTGATTTTCTTAAGCTCGGCGACCAGCCGAAAACCGCAAAAGTCACATTGGTGGTCGCATTTTCTGACGCGAACTCGTGGATGAATCTGAACGGCCACGCCAACGGAAGCGCGATCTACACGATTCCAACCGGATGGACGGTCGAAGTGACGTTCATCAATCCAAGTCCATCGCCGCACAGCGCAATCGTGGTGGAGCGCGACATGCTGAAAAAGGTGCAACTCGGAGAACCGGCGTTCAAAGGCGCGTCCACGCCCGACCCCGTCCGCGGGATGAGCACGTCCAAGGCGACCTTTTCATTCAAGGCCGGCGATCGGGGCCAATATGGGATCGCCTGCGGCGTTCCGACGCATGCGATTGCAGGGCACTGGGTGGCGCTGAACGTGAGCGACGAAGCAAAGGTTCCGACGCTTAAGCTCGGCAGCGCACCGGCCAAGGAAGCGAAATAGGCCGGGTTGCCGTAGTTCAAGGTCACCAGCCACGCATCGCGCTCCGAAAAGTGAAAACGGGGCGACAGGAGCATAATGCAGCGTTCCGATTTCCAATCGACATTCGCCGGAAGATTTGCCTACAAAGGCGGCAGACGGAATCTCAACCCGTAGTACCATGGAATCCTGCATGAAAGCGGTAAGTCAGCATCGGAGCTGCCCGCTGTGCGATCCGGACGGTGTGGATCGGCAGCAACAGTGGCCAGCCCGGCATCGCGATTCCGTGATCCCATCTCATCAGGCGGATGCCCAGGAGGATGACTTCGCCTTCCCGGCGATGGCGCGCAGACGCCTTCTGTGTCAGGCGATTCTCGGCGCGATGGTTGCGTGCGTGTACGGGCAATTTTTCGGGACCGAGAGACTCGAAGCCCAGGAGCCGATGACGGAGTATCCAAAGAAAGCGGACATGCTGGCGAAATTTCCTGGGTTCGTGAGGTGGCCACCCGGCAGCAGCACATCGATCAAGGTCGGCATCCTTGGAGAGGATTCATTTGGCGAAGCATTGGCCAAGATGAACGTCAAGCGCTCCAAGAGCATCGAGGAGCTGAAAGACTGCCAGATCATTTTCATCGGCAAGTCGGAACGCGGAAACATCGCCGCGATTCTCGATAGCCTCGGAACGGCGGGCATCCTCACCGTGGGTGAATCCGATGGATTCGCGCAGCAGGGCGGGATGATCGGCTTTGTGATGGACGGGGACACCCCGCATGTCGAAATCAACACCGCCGCGGTGCGCCGGGCCGGACTCGGGATCGATCTGCGCCTGCTGAGGCTTGCGCGACGCGTCTTTAGCTCGTGAGGGAAAGTGCCTTCCCGGGCCGTGCGAAGCAGAGTGCGCCCGAGGTCAGGCGAACAGCTCGTTCACCGGCTTCGCCTTCACCAGTTCGCGCGGCTGGTTGAGGTGGTTGTAAACGATCGTCTCGGGGTCGATGCCGACAGAGTGGTAGATGCTCGCGAGCAGCTCGGTCGGATGCACCGGCTTCTCCCTCGGGCTCGCGCCGGTCGCGTCACTTTCCCCGTGGACATACCCGCGCTTCATCCCCGCCCCTGTGACGATCGCGGAATAGCAATACGGCCAGTGATCGCGTCCATCCGCGCTGTTCACGTTGCCGCTCGTGCTCACGCCCTTTTCAGGGCTGCGGCCAAATTCCCCAAGCGCGACAACGAGCGTTTCCTCGAGCAATCCGCGCGACTCCATGTCCTGCAGAAAGGCCGAGAAACCCTTGTCGAGCATCGGCGCGGCCTGATCCTTCATGCGGTTCGTGAGACCCGCATGCATGTCCCACGAATGGTTGTCGCTGTTCGCCACCTTCGGCCAGATCACCTCGACGACTCGTGTCCCCGCCTCGATGAGCCGACGCGTGAGGAGCAGGCTCTGGCCAAACGTATTCAGCCCGTAACGCGCACGCATCTTGTCGTCCTCTCGGTCGATTTCAAACGCCTCGCGTGCCTTGCCGTTGCTGATGAGGTTCAGCGCCTTGTCGTAATATTCGTCGAGCTGGTAGTTCGCGACGGCCTTCTCGATGTCCGGCATCGAATCCTCGATCGCCGTGCGCAGCCGTGCGCGGCGCTGCAGTCGCGTCGCAAAAACGTCGGGACGCAGCTTCAAGTCGTCCACCTTCACGCGGTTCATCTTCGAAAGATCAAGGTCGTCTCCCTCTGGGAAAAGCGTGTACGGATCGTAAGCCTTGCCAAGGAATCCCGCGGTCCCTCCTTTGCCGACCACGTTCGATTCCTGGAGCGGACGCGGCAGCATCACGAACGGCAGCACCGGCTCCGTCGGCGGCTTCAGCCGGATGATGTTGCTCCCAAAGTTCGGATAATCCTTCGCATTCGGCGGCTCCAGCTGGCCGGACGGCGAAACCTTGTCCGTCGTGTAGCCGGTCATGATTTGGTAAATCGCAGCCGTATGGTTGAAGAGCCCGTTCGGCGTGTAACTCATCGACCGGATCATGGAAAACTTGTCGTTCAGTTTCGCCAGTTCCGGCAGCACCTCGGAAAAATGCACCCCGGGAATCCGCGTCGGGATGCTCTTGAACGGGCTGCGCATTTTGTCCGGCAGATTTTCCTTCGGATCCCACAGGTCGAGATGCGACGGGCCACCCTGCAGATACACCATCACGATATGCTTCGCCTTCCCCCAGCCCGGGGCGCTTCCTGCCGCGCGCGCACGCGCTTGCAGGGAAAAGAGGGAGCCGAGCGTGAGCCCCATCAGCGCGCTGCCGCCGACGCGCAGGAGATCGCGCCGGGTGACGCCGAGGTGGGAATCGCAGAGGTCGCGGCCGGGTTGTCCAGGGATGCGGATCATAGGGTGGGAAGGGTTGTGGGGAGAAGTCCCGAGGGAATCCCAACCTTAGCGGCCATTTTTTGAAATGCACGCTCCCATCGCCCTCGGATCGGCAGCGCGTGCCGCTACGCCAACGCGCCCGCGGAGCACGGCAAAATCCGCCGACGAAATCGGACCGCCACCCACGCCTTCCCGCCGAGGTGCGCCGCGCGTCGAGCGCTCCACGCGACCGAGCCATTGCGCATCGAGCGGCTGCGCGAGCAGTTCGCGATGCGTCGCGGCCACGGTCGTCTGATCCTTTTCCCCAATCGCCCCGCCGCGCCCGGTGAAAAAGCCCGCGAGCACGAGCGTCACCCGCACGGCCGTCGAGCGGCTGTAGCTCGTGAGCGTGCAGGGACGCGCCGGGTCCAGGCACGCGCGCAGATGGGTGAAATGCTCCAGCGTCCACATGCCTGGGTTCACCTCCGGGGAATACGGATCGTAAAGAATTGCGTCCGGCGCCTCCACCGTGCGCGGAGCGCGGACGAACTCACGGAAGTCGCCGCGGTGAAAATGCCAGTCCACATTTCCCGTGGACGCGCGACCCATTTGAATGAGGCGCCCGGCAGGTTCCTGCCACCGCAGCAGGTATTCGAGTTCACGGGCGTGAGTCAGCGCGAATTCGAGCGGCTCCGTCGTGGAATCGAAACTGTGCAATTCCACCCGCGCCGGGCATTCCACTTCCGCCATCGCCTCCAGAACCGCGACTGCATTTGCGCCCGCGCCAAGGCCGATGTCCCAAATCACAAAGGGCCGCTCACACTTCCCCGCCCGCTCGGCAAGACGCGACTGCGCCACGTGAAGGCCATGGGCCTCGGCCATCGGACCGACGACGGGATGAAACGTCTCGCCGTGTTCCAGCGAGTGCAGGCTCCGCGCGCCGGACGCGACGGTCACGAGCACAAAGCCGGTATTTTCTTCCTGTTGCCGCATCCGCGCCGCTTCGCACACGCCTCGATCGCGCACAAGCGCAATGTTCACACGTGCGCCGCTGTCGCAGCTTCCTCGCGCTGCCGCGCCGGAATCCGAAGAGTGAACGTGCTCCCCTTCCCCGGCACGCTCGTGACCTCGACCGTCGCTCCGTGCGCATCGGCGATGGCCTTGCAGATTGCGAGTCCGAGACCGGCGCCGCCGGTGCGGCGGTTGCGGGAGTCGTCGGTCCGGTAGAAACGGTCGAAGATGCGCGGCAGATGCTCATCCGCGATGCCGGGACCGTTGTCGCTCACGCTGACGATGGCTTGCGCGGACTCGGCACCGCTGCGGACCGTGATGCTCCCGCCGGCCGGCGTGTGATCGAGCGCGTTCGTCAGGAAATTCAGGATCAGTTGCGCGATGCGGCTGGCATCAGCGACGCACGGCGCGGGCATCAGGTCGAGAGCCAGGGATATCCCACGATCGTGAGCGAGCGACTGGACGAGTCCGGCGATTTCGCGCGCGATGTCGGCAATGTCGCATGCCTCCATCTTCAAAGTGACCGCACCGGCGTCGTGCATGTTCAGTTCGAGCAGCGACTCGGTGAGCTGCTGGAGGCGTCGCGCTGCGTTCACGCACGTTTCCAGCGTCTGCTGATACGTCGCCGCATCGCGCTCGCGGGTGAGCACGCGCTGCGCTTGCGCGAGGATGATGGAAACCGGCGTGCGCAACTCATGCGCGGCATTCGCGGTGAAACGCGACTGGCGCGCGAACGATTCCTCGAGCTGCGCGAAGGTCTCATTCAGCGTCGTGGAAAGACGTCCGAGTTCGCTTTCGGTCTCCCCGAGGCAATGCGCTCGCCCAGTTCCCCGGCCGCAATCCGTCGTGCAGCCGCAGCGATGACCCCGAAGGGGCGGATCGCGCGCGCGGCTATCCACCACCCGACGGCCAGGCCAAACACCAGCACGCCGCCGGATATCGCGGCGAGCCAGCGCGCATACTCGCGCAGGGCGGCCTGCTCCCGCTCGCTCGATCGGCCGGCGAGCAGGCACTCGCCCGGCGGGGTAAAGGTGTACACTTCCCGCAGGAGTCCCCTCGTTCGCTCCGCCTGCACCGCCGGATGCGTCAAGGCAGAGGTGGGCATCTCGACATCCCTCGGCGCACGGGGGGAACGCGCCCATTCCGAGCCGTCCCGCCGCCATACGATGTAGTAAAAACCTGAAACATCCGCCGGCTCGAACATCGCGCGCGATGCGGGTAGCCTGAACTCCGGCGCGCCAACAGCGCCCGGCTTGGGTCCCACCCGGACCTCCGGGACCTCCGGGACCGCGGGAGCCTGGCAACCCGTCGGCGAGCGCGCGGACGCGCTGGCGCAATTCACCGTCCAGCCGGCGCACATCATTTGCCGCCTGATAGCGGTACGCCGCGAAGGCGAAACCGGTCAGCACAGCAGCGAGCAGAAAGCCGTGCCAAATCTGAATCCGCCAGCGGAGGGACTTGGGAAACATCACTCGATGCAGTAGCCCAGCCCGCGGCGGGTGGCGACAAACTCATGCCCGAGTTTTTTGCGGACATTGGAAACATGGACGTCTAGCAGGTTGGAAAGGCTGCTGTCGTTTTCGTCGAAGAGATGCTCGTAAAGCTGCTCCCGCGTGATCACGCGTCCGCGATGTTGGGCGAGATATTCGATCAGGGAAATCTCCCGCGCCGTGAGCGCCACAGGCTCACCGTCCTGCGTCACGGTGTGGCCCGCGAGGTCCACTGTCACGTCGCCGATTTTCAGCACCGCGGTTGCATTCCCAGCCGCCCGCCGGACGAGTGCGCGGATGCGCGCAAGGAGCTCCGGCAGTTCATACGGCTTTGCGAGGTAATCATCCGCCCCGCTGTCCAATCCCCGCACGCGATCCGGCGTGCGCGTGCGCGCAGTGAGCATCAGCACGGGCGTCTTCTTTCGCACCCGGAGCCGTTCCAAGACCGCAAACCCGCTGATCCTCGGCAGCATCACATCCAGCACGATCGCATCGTAGTCGCAGTGGAGCGCCTTCGTCATGCCCTCCTCGCCATCGGGCGCCTCATCGACGGCATAGCCATCCTCGCGCAGGGCCTCGGCGAGGCTGCTGAGCAGATCCGGTTCGTCTTCGACAATGAGCAGGCGCATGCGTGGACAGGCAGCATCGTCGCGCACGAAACTGAAGACCAGATGAAGAAGGCACGAATCGCCCCCACCGTCGTTTCAGATCGGATCCGCTCGACCAGTCAAAAACCGAATGCCTGTGCATCTTCGCAAATAGCAGATCGCCGCCTCACGGGTCCTTCCCGAGGGATTGCTGCGCATCTCCGACGTTTCGAAAATCTCCCCGACCACCCCAACCCGATGAAACTCATTCTCCCCGTCCTTCTCGTTACGCTCGTATGCAGTTCGCTCCACGCGGCGGATCCCGCGCCGCCAACAGGTTTCCGCGCACTCTTCAACGGCAAGGATCTCACCGGCTGGCACGGACTGAACCCGCACACGGGGGCGAAACTCACCGGCGAAAAGAAGGACGCAAACCTCAAGCAACAGCGCGAGGATTTCGCGAAACACTGGACCGTCGAAAATGGCGAACTCGTCAACAGCGGCACCGGCCCGTACGCGACGACCGACGAGGAGCTTGGCGACATCGAGCTGCTCGTCGAATACAAGACCGTGGCGCACGCTGACAGCGGCATCTACCTGCGCGGCACGCCGCAGGTGCAAATCTGGGACAAGAACCAAGTATTCGATCCCAAGAAGCCCGACCGCAAACCGCACCTCGGCTCCGGCGGCCTTTTCAACAATACGCCGAACACGCCGGGCCGAGACCCGCTCGTGCTCGCGGATCGGGCGTTCGGCGAATGGAACAGCTTCCGCATCCGCCAAGTCGGTGCGCGCACATGGGTGTGGCTCAACGACAAACTCGTCGTGGACGGCAACGTGATGGAGAACTTCTGGGACCGCACAATGCCGCTGCCCACCAAAGGCCCGATCATGCTCCAAACCCACGGCGGCGAAATCCGCTGGCGCAACATTTTCGTACACGAGATCGGCACGGACGAAGCGCAGAAAATCCTCGGCGACTCCGCGGCGAAGAAGTAGCCGCCCGCGCATCGTCGCGCGCACAGAGACTTCCCGGATTACGATCCACTGATCACCGCGCCCGCTCGCAGGCGCCGGGTCTGCACAACTCTCACTTCCCTCCCGCCTCCGCCCCGAGGCGCTTCACGCGGATGTTCCGGTAGCGGACGAATTTCCCGTCATAATCCTCCGGCTTGCCGCCGCCGTGGACTTGCACGCCGATCGAGCCTTTCACCGGCAACCGCGCTTCCGTCTCCGTCCACTCCATGATCTTCACCCCGTTGATCCACGTCGTCATCGTCGGCTTGTCGCCACCGGTGATCCGCGCGCGGAGTTCATTCCACGCGCCGTGCTTCCACAGCTTCTTCCATCCGTCCGCATCCACGGGAATGCCGCTCGGCGTGCGGTCGGGGTGCAGCACGATCGCGTCGGGCGTCGCTCCGAAGCTGAAAAAGCGCAGGTGCGGCTTGCCGCCAAGCCCTTCGCCGTAGATGCCCATGAGGCTGCCGCCCGAGTGATAATCCACGAGCGCCTGGTAGCACTTGCCTTCTTCCGTGCTCCGCAAAAACAGGCCGCTGTCCGGGCCGAAATCGTTGTTCATCTCCAGCGCGACCTCGAATTCGCCGTAGAGTTCATCCGTGAGCAGCAGCCCGCCGTTTTTCGGGACATCCTGCGTGCCAGTGATGGCGCCGTCCTTCACCTCCCACTTCCCGCCGCTCTTCCCCCCACTCGTGCGGCTGTGCCCGGACTTCGCGCTGACATGCCAGCCTTTGAGCGTCTTGCCGTCGAAAATCACCGTGAAGCCTTCATCGGACGGCTTCTTCTCCTCGGCAAAGGAGACCGGCAGTAATGCGGCGAGGAGGAGAAGAGACGGGAGGAACATTTTTCGTTTCATCTCGCGAGTATGGATCTGAAACCGAGCCGTGCTCAACAGCGTTTTCATCCGCAGGATGAGCGATCGTTCGACGCTGCGGTGCGGGGTGCCTTCGGCAGGCTGCCTCCCGCCGCTCGATTCCCTACACCGCCAAATGGAAATACGTGTGGATGTGCGGCACGCCGCGGAAATACCACACCATGTCCGGCCCCTCGATCTGCCAGGTGTCCCACACCTTGTCGCTGCCGATGTCGAAAGCCCCGCCGTAGCAGGAGACAAACAGCCGGCTGAGGATGTTCCGGTCCTCGATGGTCTTCATCGTCGCCGCGACATCGTCGGGCCGGAAACACGCGAGCATGCGCCGCATGGTATCGAGCAGTTTCGCCTGCTGATCCTTGCTCAACTCCGCGCATGGCAGCCCCGGCAGGTCCGCCTTCCGCTTCTGGATCACCTCCGACGGCTTCTCGCCACGCGGCTCCCGTCCGGCGAGGATCTTCTCCTGCTGCTTCCCGTCCAGCGCGGTGTAAAACTCGTTGAAGAGCAGACCCTGATACCAGAACGGATTCCCCTCGTGATCCTTGGTCTCGCGGAACGCCTTCGCGAAGTTTCCGTAGAAAATCGGTGAGCCGCCGAAGCCGGGCCGAACGTGTGCTTCAATCGCGCTACCCGCGCGGAAATTCCTCCCCGAGGATGCGCGTGAGTTCCCGGAGGCGGGCCACCGGGTCCGCTTGCTCCAGCAGGCGCTGACGCTGCATGGCGTCCCTCACCAGCGAATTCGCGACGGCATCCGTGAGGACGGCAGGGTCCTCGATCTCTTCGAAAACTTCCGTGAACGACTCCGGCAGCCGGGAACCATCCACCGTGATGGCGCAGCACAGATCCCGAAGCGCTTCCACGAGCGGTTCAGCTCTCGCCGGGGAGGCGGCGACCTCCGTCACCCGCTCGATCGTCGCCACTCGAAATGGCGCGCGCTGAGGGAAACCGGTTAAGCGCATACGCGCCAAACCATTCAGCATGAGATTCGACGTACCGTCGGCCTGCGTGACCGAAGCCGCGACGAGGCCGATGCCGGCGGTGTGAAAAAACTGATCCTCGGTTTCCGCCTCGGTGAGTCCCGGCTTCATGAGCGCCACACAGAACATCCGGTCGCGCTCCAGCGCCCACTCGAGCATGGCGCGATACCGGGGCTCGAAAATGCGGAGCGGGAGAATCGTGTTTGGAAAAAGGACCGCCCCGGGCAAAACCATGATGGGAGCTTCCGGCGGGAGCGTGATGGTGGTGTGCGTCATGGCAGTGGTTCGTGTACTCGGGAACCTGACGGGAGCCACGCTCACGCGAAAGCGCTGTTTGGTCGTATTTTTCTGCTGCGAGTACGCGGGCGTTCAGGAGGCTGCGCCGCCTCATTCACAAAAGCTTTTTCCCAATGAAAATGGCGGCGACGAGCAGAACCACGAAAATGACAAGGCAGATGAAGAAGAGAACCTTGGCGATTGCCGCAAAGGCCCCCGCGATTCCGGTGAACCCCAATGCGCCTGCAATCAGGGCAACAATGGCGAAGATGATGGCGTATTTTAGCATACCCGATCTTCGCGGTTGAGCGGTCGAGTGGGCGTAATACTTTGCGGAGCATCCGGCGAAAGCGCACTGTTCAGCCGTTCACCGCCCGCCCGGGTCCTCGGATGAGCGCGGATTGCGATCCGTTCAACAAAATGTCCCCGGCGGGAATCGAACCCACATCACC
Source organism: uncultured Verrucomicrobiae bacterium (assembly GCA_963769025.1). Taxonomy (GTDB): domain Bacteria; phylum Verrucomicrobiota; class Verrucomicrobiia; order Chthoniobacterales; family Chthoniobacteraceae; genus SXWH01. Next base: position 471,974 of record CAVYKI010000009.1, on the reverse strand, counting down.
GGTTTAGGAAACCAGCGTTCTATCCGTTGAACTACGGGGACTTTTGGAGGCAACACGACCGGAAATGCCGCTGCGTGCAGCGAAGCCGGGGATGTTTACCCACGCCTGTGTTGCTTGCAAGCCCGGCCATCCTGCGACCGCACCGTCCCGAATCTCCTGCCCTCGGAAAAATTCCGCGCCACGCTGGCTGCGCCGGTCGTTTCACAACGCTGCCTCCCGCAAACCCGGTTGCGGGGCCTGCCCCTTCCCCGGAGCTGCCCGGCCGTGTCCGCTTTTACTTGGAATACACGACGCGGAAATCCACGTCGGGTGTGTCTTCCACTTTCTCGCCTCGGATTCGGAAGCCGTCCTCGGTCTTGTCGATGGTGAATCCGCCGGAGAGATGGAGCGTGGATTTCATGGTCCAATCATGCGTGCGCAGCTTGTTCGCGAGGCCGGGGGCCTTGTCGATGAAGGTGGAGACCCTGCGGCGTTCGTCTTTGCTGCCCGCCTTCTTCGGCTGGATGATCACGGTGTCGATGGTGACTTTCCATTCGGATGCATCGGATGCGAGGAGCCAGCCACCTGCTGCTGTCTTGGCAAAGTGCTTCGATTCATCGGGACCTGGTGAGAGCGTCATGTGCGTCGCGCCTTCGGGAGCGAGCATGGCTGCGATGTAAAAGATGATCTGAACGATGGTGGGTACGGCGTGCATGGTGGGGGTCCGGTTTGAGCGATGCTAGCGCGGGTGCGGCGGCGTTCACAAGGAATTGATGTCAGCGGGATGCGGGCTGTTGCGCCTCGACTTGCGGCGGCGCATTGACGGAAAGTGCGGTCTTATGAAGGTCGCCTGTGTCGTTTCGCTTCTCATCACTCTCTGCATTGCGGGCTGTTCGACTCCCGGTTCGCAATATGCCGGCGCGCATCCGGAGCTTTCGGCGGCGCATCGCGAAATCCTGCGGACCGGAAAAATGCCGGGTGGCTCCGCGGTGGAGGGGATGACGAAGGAACAGGTCCAACTGGCGATGGGCGCACCGCTGAGGACGAATGGCGGCGGCGACGTGTGGGTGTACGTGCACGAGCGGTTTGTGGACATCAGTCCTGTCGATGACGTGGGTTCCACATTTGGCTCGGGGGCAAACGACCAGCGGAATTTTACCGAGAAGACCCGTCTCGGGCCGCGCCCGACGATCAATGAAGTGACGACGATCTTTTTTGAAAACGGCCGGGCGACGCTCGCGCAGCTCTCACGGGAGCGCCCGTAAGGAATCGTCGCGCGGGCACACCGTCCAACATCGAATGGGCCGCCGCCGGAAGGAGGCGCCTGCCAGCGGGGATTAATTGGCGTAGGCGGCCACGCGTCGGACCCAGCCGGGGAGCCACCGGGCTTCGTCGCGCTCGGGCGGGGAGTTTTTCACGCGTCGAGTGAGAACGCGCGCGGCGGAATCCCCGAAGGCACGGGCTGCGGGACCTTCGTCTTCCATGCCTTCGATGACTTGCAGAAGACCCCAGCCCTGGCCGTCGTAGCGTTCCGCGGGGTTGGTGCCCTCGCCTTTGAAATTGACGTAATCGATGAGCGCGAAGGTCCCCTTTTCCGTCGCGAGAAGCCGGCCGAATTGCTTGCGGACATGTTCGCGGCGATTCGCGGATGTTTCGGCGAGGAGCTTCGGCAGGGCCTGCTCCATGCGGCGGGCGAGGAAGCGGCTCTGCAGGGTGACGGTGTCGGCGAGAAGGTCGCGCAATTCGGTCATCTGGCGACCCTTTCCGGCGGCGAGGAATTCCGCCCGCGTCCGCCACGGGCAATCGGCATCGGGCTTGAGCCATGCCGGGAGCTTCACGCCGTTTTCGGAGAGAAAGCGGACGAGCGAGGGAAAGCTCTCCTCGAACGGACCGCGCACACCTTTCGGATACCAGATGAAGTGACCGATGCCGAGGGATGCGAAATTTTCACCCGTGTTCCATGAGGTGAGTCCTTCGCGGGTGCCGCCGCACTCATTTTGCCAGACGCGCTTGCCGATGGAGGAAAGCTCGCGATCGCTGAGGGCACTCGCAGGCAGGAGGGTGAGCATGAGCAAGGTGAACGCGAGGAAGCGGTGCATGGCGTGTCATTACGCGGCGGCGCGGGAGGATTCAACTGCGTTGAGCATCGCACGGTTTTTGAGGCGTGAATCTCTGGCGAACGCGACCCTCGGAAAGGACGGAAAACTGCTTCGTGCAGGCGGCCTTTGTGCTACATGAAAGGGAAGCAGTCTGCCGACCTCCCGGCGGCTGTCCTCCCCTACCCCAATCCATGAGCACCACCCCGCGCATTATTGCAGGCATTCTCGCCATTCTCCCCGCGCCACTCTGTGCGGCGGCGACCGCGGAACTGACGAAGGAACAGACCGACTTTTTCGAGGGGAAAATTCGTCCGCTCCTCTCGGAAACGTGTTACAAGTGCCATTCCCTCCAGTCTGGAAAATCGAAAGGCAACCTGACGCTGGACTCGAAGGTGGGCTGGCAAAAGGGCGGCGACGGAGGTCCGGCAATCGTCCCGGGTGACCCGGAAAAATCGTTGTTGTACACGGCGCTGACTTACACGGACACCGATCTCCAGATGCCGCCCTCAAGCAGCGGTGGCAAGCTCAGCGCGCAGCAGATCGCGGATGTCGCCACGTGGATCAAAATGGGCGCGCCCGATCCCCGAACGGAAGCCGAGGCGAAGAAAACCAAGCTGAGCGGACTGACGGACAGCGCGCGGAAGCACTGGGCCTACCAGCCTCCCGACCGACACGCTTTTCCCAACAACAAGAACCAGCAGTGGTGCCGCACGCCGATCGACAACTTCATCCTGCAAAAGCTGGAAGCGAACGGAATGCTGCCATCGCCGGACGCAACGCGTGAGACCTTGCTGAGGCGCGTGACGTATGACCTGACCGGCCTGCCGCCGACCTACGCGGAGACGGAGGCATTCATGAACGACACGGCGCCGAATGCGTACGAGAAGGTGGTGGATCGCCTGCTCGCCTCGCCCGCGTACGGCGAGCGCTGGGCGCGCCATTGGCTGGACACCGCACGCTATGCGGACACGGTCGGCGGGACGCGGAACCAGAACCGGAACTCGGACTACCGTTACGCGGATGCGTGGACTTACCGCGACTACGTCGTGAAGGCGTTCAACGACGACAAGCCGTACACGGACTTCATCGTCGAACAGCTTGCGGCGGACCTCATTCCCGGCATCTCACCGAATGACCCGCGGCTGGCGGCGCTTGGGTTCCTCACGGTCGGCGAGCGCTTTGGAAATGCGAACGACATCATCAACGATCGCATCGACGTGGTGAGCAAGGGCTTCCTTGCGATGACCGTCGTGTGTGCGCGTTGCCACGACCACATGTTCGACCCGATCCCGACGAAGGATTACTACGCGCTGCACGGCGTGTTCGCGAGCATCACCGAGCCGTCGGAAAAGCCGCTCATCGGCATGAAGGCCACCCCTGCGCAGCAGCAGGATTTTGAGAAGAAATACACGGCGCTGATCAAGGGCATCGGCGGCCAGTACTATGACCTCGTGGGCAAGGAGCTGGCGGAATTTTACCGCGTGCCGGGAGCCTACATCCGCGCGGCTACGGCTGGCGGCGGCAAGGGCCGGGGCAACGAGGCGCAGAAGGCGATGGTCGAGCAATACAAGCTCGACGCAGAGCTGGTGCAGTTCATCGGACGCGGGATGCAGCAGAATCCGTCGGTGTGGGGACCGCTTTCGTCATTCCGAAACGGCGGCGGAATGAAGTTCGCAAACCGGCCGATGGCGGAGAAGGGCGGCATGTCGGCGATGATGCCGAAGCGAGCCGGCAGCGGGACGAATCCGCTCGTGCAAAACGCGCTGACTGCGGCGCAGCCGAAGACCTTTGACGCCGCAGTGGAGGCCTACGCGCAGCTTTTCGAAAGCCTCGCGGCCAAGAGCAAGGGGTTCATCCCGGCGATGCGGAATGCGGCGTCGGTCGCCGTCCCAGGATACGACGAGGCGATGATCGATCTGCTGCGTGGGCCGTTCGAGATGGCGCCCGCCGTGCTGCTCACGCAGAACTGGCTCGAGGCAGCGACGGAAAATTTCCCCCGGCGAATCGCGGGCCGCGGCCGGCTCGACTTCGCTGCGATCAACCTTCTCGAGATCACGCACCCCGGCGCCCCGGCGCGGGCGATGGTCGTGAAGGACAAGGACCGTCCGGTAAATTCGCCGGTGTTCATCCGCGGCCAGCAGCAGACGCGCGGTGCCATCGTCCCGCGCGGCTTCCTCGAGATCCTGAGCCCCGGGCAGAAGTCCATTGAGTTTTCAAAGGGAAGCGGCCGATATGAACTCGCGACGTGCATCGCATCGAAGGACAATCCGCTGACGGCGCGCGTAATCGTGAACCGCGTCTGGATGCACCACTTCGGCGAGGGGTTCGTGCGGACGCCCGACGACCTTGGCACGATGTCGGAAAAGCCGACGCATCCCGAGCTGTTCGACTTCCTGGCGAACTGGTTCATGGACACCGGCTGGAGCATGAAGAAGCTGCACAAGCTCATCGTGATGTCCCGCGTGTTTCAGGAGAGCAGCCACACGCGGACCGAATATGAGACGCTCGACCCCGGCAACCGTCTCCTCTGGCGCGCGAATGTCCGCCGGCTGGATTTCGAATCGACACGCGACAGCCTGCTTGTTTACAGCGGCGACCTCGACCGCACCGTGGGCGGAAAGCCGGTCAATCTCACTGACGAACCGTACAGCTACCGCCGCAGCGTCTATGGCTACATCGACCGCGGCAATCTCCCCGAGCTCATGGCGCACTTTGACTTCAGCGATCCCGACATGCCGAACTCGAAGCGCAGCACGAGCATCGTCCCCCAGCAGGCGCTTTTCCTGATGAACAGCGCGATGGCGGTGGATGTGACGCGCAAGGTACTCGCCCGCCCGGAAATCACCCGCCAAAGCAACGAACTCTCCCGCATCTCCGCGATCTACCGGCTCATCTTCCAGCGTTATCCGACGATGCAGGAAATCCAGATGGCCAACAAATTCCTGACGACCGAGGCGAGGCTGCAGGCCGAAGTGGCCGCGCAAATCGCCGCGAAGACGGCATCCGCCGGAAAAGGCAGGCCCGGCAACGGCATGCGGCGCGGAGACAGCAAATTCAGCGCGATCCAGAACGAAGGTTCCATGGTCACGCGGAAAGTCCTGTCGCCTTGGGAGACGTACGTGCAGGTGCTGCTGTTCTCGAACGAGGCGGCTTACGTGAACTGACTGCGACTGGCGCGCCCTGAGTGCGGCTCGCCGATCGATTCGCGTCGGAGCGGCGTTCCTTTCTTACAAAGGACACGGGCGCTTCCTGATTGTCGCGGGACGCAAATGCCGAAATCACCCACGCTCCGCACCCGTCTCGCAATCGCAGCCCTGCTGTCATTTTCCACCACCGCCGGATTCGCGGCGAAAAAATACGAGGAGATGGACTACGGGCGGTTCCTCACCGCTTCGTGGGACAACACGGAAGGGAAGAATACGCTCAAGGGCGGCGGCTCGTGCGCGAACAAAGGCATCGCGATCAAGCTCGGCGCTGACGAGGGCGGGATGCTTTTCGACACCGATCTTTGCCGCTGGGCCGGGGGATGGACGGGCGGGTTCGTGACTTACAAAGGCGTGGCATTCGACGGCGCACACGGCCCGAATCCCTCGCCCGCGAAAGGCACGAGCATCCATTTTCAGACGAACCCGGTGCCGACGTGGAGCAAGGACGGCGGATTCGCCGACCCGCGCAAACTGCCCACGGGCAAGGGCGCGGCGGTCGTGCCATTCGGCCCGCTGCCGCAGGAGTGGGCGAAATACCGCGGGCTCTACCTGCACGGCGACAACGTGGTCATCAGCTACACCGTCGGCTCCGCATCGCTCCTCGAAATGCCGGCGCTGGAAAAGGTGAACGGCCAGGCAGTGCTCACGCGCACGACAAGCGTGCTCACCGCGGGAGCGGCGAGCGGCGAGATCGTCTTTGAGGGCGAAGGCGCGACCGCCGTTGAACAGGACGGGGCGATTGTCGTTTCGGACGACGCGAAAAATCCGGACAGCCGCGTGGCCATCGCCGGGATCGCGCTGCCGCAGGGCGCGAAGCTCGCGGTGAACGGATCGAAGGTGATCCTGCAACTGTCGGCATTCGCCGCGGGACAGAACTTCAAGATTTCCTACGCAAAGGGCACCGCCGCGGACGAAGCGAGGCTCATCGCCGCCGCCAAGGGCGCCGCGAAACCGCAGAGCCTCGCCGCCTTCACCAAGGGCGGCCCGGCGCACTGGTCCGAGACGGTGAAGACCGCGCTAAAGGCCGGCACTCCCGCGGAGAATGACGCCTACGTGGTGGACACCGTCGAGCTGCCTTTCACGAATCCGAGCAAGTCCTGGATCCGCCCCGGCGGGTTCGATTTCTTCAAGGATGGCCGCGTCGCCATCTGCACGTGGAGTGGCGACGTGTGGGTGATGTCGCCGGCGAATAACGACTTCACCGGCGAAGTGACCTGGCGCCGCTACGCGAGCGGGCTCTTCCACGCACTCGGGCTGCGCATCGTGAATGACACGGTGCACGTCCTCGGCCGAGACCAGATCACGCGGCTGCATGATTTGAACAGTGACGGCGAGGCGGACTTCTACGAGTGCTTCAACAACGACGTGCAGGTCACGCCCGGCTTCCACGAATTCACGTTCGATCTGCAGACGGACAGCAAGGGCAACTTCTACTTCGCCAAAGGCGGACCGGTGAATCCCGGCGGCCGCGGCTGGGGGCCGCTGAGCGATCACAACGGCTGCATGTTCAAGATCTCGCCCGACGGGAAGAAGTTCGAGATTTTCGCCACCGGCCTCCGCGCGCCGAACGGCATCAGCGTCGGCCCCGGCGATGTAGTCACCACCGGCGACAACGAAGGCACGTGGGTGCCGATGTGCTACGTCCACATCGTGAAGCCCGGAGACTTCGTCACCGTCGCCGATCTCTCTCGCCGACCGAGCCCGCCGACCGAGCCCGGCAAGCACATCTGCTATATGCCGAAGGACGTGGATAATTCCGGCGGCGGACAGGCGTGGGTCACCGGCGAAAAGTGGGGCCTGCCCGCAGGCGGGATGCTGCACCTGAGCTACGGCACGTGCGGGCTCTACGGCGTGCTCACGGAAAAGGCGGGCGATGTCGTGCAAGGCGGCGTCTTCCGTTTCCCGGTGAAATTTGAGAGCGGCACAATGCGGGCGCGCTTCAACGCGATCGACGGCCAGCTCTGGATCTGCGGACTCAAAGGCTGGCAGACGAGCGCCGCAAAGGACGGCTGCCTCCAGCGCGTCCGCTACACGGGAAAGAAGATTTTTTTTCCCGCTACGCTGAATGTCCGCACGCACGGCATCGAGGTCGGCTTCACCAATCCGCTCGACGAAAAATCCGCCGGAGACGCGGCGAACTACGCCGTGAAGCAGTGGAACTACAAGTGGAGCGCCAACTACGGCAGTGACAGCTACAAGCCTTCCGACAGCACCAAGGGCAAGGAAGACCTCGCCGTGAAATCCGTGAAGCTGAGCGCCGACCGCAAGAAGGTGTTCCTCGAAATCGAAGGCCTGCGCCCCGTGGACCAGATGGAGATCAAGATGAACGTGAACGGCGAGAACGGCCAGCCCGTCCCCGGCCGCATCCTGAACACCATCCACGTCGTCCCCTACGCGAAGTCGGCGGCGCGATAGAACCTTCGTAGTCGACGACGGCAGGAGGCGGGCTGATCCAATCGCCGCATCACGCCTGACTGCAAGGAGGGCCCGCCGCGAACCCATTCGGTGTCCGGAATCCGCAATCCTTTCCCCTCGCATTCCCCCGCGCTCTTCGGAAACCTCCGCGGCCATATGTCCCTAGGAAAGCCCGGCACCATGTCGCTCTACACCGCGACGTGCCTCGTCGTGGCAAACATGATCGGCACGGGCGTCTTCACCAGCCTCGGCTTCCAGCTCGCGGGCGGGCTCACGCCATTCGTCATTCTCATGCTGTGGCTCGTCGGCGGCGTGTGCGCCTTCTGCGGAAGCGTCGCGTATGCCGAGCTCGCCGCCGCACTGCCGCGCTCCGGCGGCGAGTATCATTTCCTCACGCGCATCTTTCATCCGTCCGTCGGCTTCCTCGCGGGCTGGGCGGCGGTCACCGCGGGCTTTGCCGCGCCCGTCGCGCTCGCGGCGATGGCGTTTGGAAGGTACGCCCATGAAATTCGGCCCGCGCTTCCCGAGACCGGCATGGCCTTCGCCGCGCTCGCAGCCATCACGATCGCCATGCTCGCCAGCGCACGGCTCCGCGAGTGGTTCCAGGATTTTTCCACGTCGCTGAAGCTGCTCACCATCGTCGCATTCCTCGCAGCGGGCTTCCTCGCGCCCGCCAGCGGCAGCGCGCTCACACCGCAGGCAGGCGACGCCGTGCGGATGTTCAGCCCTGAATTTGCGACCAGCCTCATCTACGTCATGTTCGCCTACGCGGGCTGGAACGCCTCCTCCTACGTCACCGGAGAAGTGAGCAACCCCTCGCGCAACGTCCCGCTTTCGATGGCCATCGGCACCATCATCGTCACGGTCCTCTACATCGCGCTGAACTCCGTCTTCCTCCGCGTCGCGCCCGTCGCCGAGCTCACCGGCAAGCTCGAGGTCGGCCTCATCGCAGGCACGCACGCGCTCGGCGCCACGGGCGGAAAATGGATGGCCCTCCTCATCGCCGGCGGCCTGCTTTCCACCGTCGGCGCGATGCAGTGGATCGGCCCGCGCGTCCTCGCCACCATGGGCGAGGACAGCCGCCCGCTGCGCCCCTTTTCCCTCGTGAGCGCCGGCGGCATCCCGATCCTCGCCACGCTCGCGCAGACCGCCCTCGTCACCGTGCTGCTCGTCACGGGCACGTTTCAGAAGGTGCTTACCTACGTGCAATTCACCATCACAGTCTGCTCCGGGCTCGCCGTCCTCGGCGTCTTCGTGCTCCGCCGCCGCGAGCCAAACCTCCCCCGTCCCGTCCGCGCCTGGGGCTACCCGGTCACACCGCTCATTTTCCTCACCGTGAACGGCTGGATGATCTGGCACGTCTTCCACAAAAGCCCCCTCGAATCCCTCGCCGGCCTCGGCACGCTGCTTCTCGGCCTCATCGTCTTCCACCTATCAAGGCGGCGGCCCGCCTGAGCGCCCGTTGCTCACGCACGGCCCGGCTGCTCGCACGTCCACGAACGTCCGGTGATCGCACTTGAAAAGGCGGGAGCATGCAGGGCACCGTGGGTTTCGTATGCGCAATTCAGCGAATGCAATGAGGGGATCGAAGTCCAAGCTCTGCCACATTTTTTCCGGTGTCGCGCTCGCATTCCTCGCGCCCGCTCCCGCTCAGGACCCGGGCTCAAATCCATCCTTCTCCGCTCCGAGGCCCACAGCGACATACCCGGCACGGACGGTCACGCCCCAACCTGCCGCGCCGCCGGAGCCGCGGATCGCTTCCACGGACGATGACGTCGCGCGCTGGCTGGCAGGATTGACGCCGCACGGCGTCGGACTCCGGAGATTCGCGCTGGTGCCGGAGTGGACGCAACATGCGCGGGAGCTCGACGCGGCGTGGGCGGAAAGTGAACGCGCGAGGATGGCAAAGGTGCGCGCGTGGGCGCCCGCGGCACTCGGAGCAGTGCACACGTCGGAGTCGCCGGTATTTTATTTTTTCAGCGGGGCGGATTTCCTGTACCCGCACGCGCTCTTCCCCCGCGCAAAGAATTACGTGCTCTGCGCGCGTGAACCGGTGGGCAGCCAGCCGGATCCCATGCGCATTCCGCCGGCCGAACTTCCCGGCGCGCTCGCGAGCTTCCGCAATTCGCTTCGCTCGCTTCTCGACTTCAGCTTTTTCATCACCACGGATCTCCGCAGGGATGTGGAGCAGCGGCACCTTCCCGGCATCCTGCCCGTGCTGGAACTCATCCTCGCCCGCGAAGACGCGCGCATTTTGGAAGTCCAGCCGGTCCGCTGCGGATCGGACGGCGGACTCTCCACGGACGGGAGGGCGAAGGGCGGCACGCCCGGTGTGCGCATCCGTTTCCAGATGCCGAGGCAGTCGCAGCAGACGTTGTATTATTTCTTCGGCGACCTCTCGAATGGCGGGCTGAAATCGCACGGCGGAGTGCTGCGCTTTTGCGAGACGCTAGGGATGGGGCGCAGCTTGCTGAAGGCCGCGAGCTTCCTGCCGCACGAGAGCGAATTCACGCGCATCAACGAGTGGCTGATGAACCACAGCTACGCGATCGTCCAGGATCCGAGCGGAATCCCGTACCGCACATTTCCGAAGGACAGGTGGACGTTGCACCTCTGGGGTCGCAGTGCGCTGCCCATCGAGCTGTTTGCGAAATATTACGAGCCGGACCTGCAGGCCGCCGTCGAGGCCGGCCCGGGGCTGCGGTTGCCTTTTGGCTTTGGCTACCAGCATGAGGCCTCGCGGGCACTACTGATCCTCGCCGAGCGCAGAGGCAGGGAATGATGCGCGGTTGACGCGCCAATGCGGGCTCCGTACATCGCGCAGAACATGCGCTGCATCACCATTGCCTGCCTCGCTGCGATTTTCCTCCCGCTCCCGGACGCGCTCTCCGCGGCTCCCGAAAAATCGCCGGGCCTCACGGTCACTTTCACCGCCGGCGGAAAGTCGGACACACGCGCGGCGCGACTCTGCGCGCTCTACGTTCCGAAAGGCACTCCTGCGACCCCGTTCCTCCCAGCGGGACCCTTCACTGCAAAATGGGAAGGCGATGTGGATTCGCCGCTGCGGAGCGAATACACGTTCAGCGTCGAGGTTCGCGGGCAGGTGAAGGTCTCGGTGAACGGCGAGCAAATACTCGACGCCGCCGGTGCCGCCGCCGCGCAGTATGCGGACAAGACGGTGCAGCTTCAGAAAGGCGCGAACCGGTTCGTCATCGACTACACGACCGACGGCGAGGATGACGCGCAACTTCAACTCCACTGGGCGTCGAAGGAATTTCCGCGCGAACCCGTGCCTCCGAGCTCATGGACACACACGCCGCCGCCCGCCCAAATTGCCGCTGCGAAGACGCGCGAGGGGCGGATGCTTTTCACGCAACTCCACTGCGCCGCGTGCCACGATGGCGGCGCGCTCGTCCCGAAGGACGGCAACGGCATGATGGAAACGATGATGACAGCGCCGGACCTCGCGGACGCGGGCGCGCGCTTTCGCCCGGAATGGATCGCGGCGTGGGTGGAGAATCCGCGTGCCGTCCGCCCCGACGCCACAATGCCTGCGCTCCACACGACGAAGGAACAGGCGGCGGACATCGCCGCATACCTCTCGACGCTCGGGACGCCGGCGAAAGGACCGGCAGAAAGGGCTGCTGCGGAAATCGCAGCCGCTGGCGGAGGACTGTTCGCAAACCTCGGCTGCATCGCCTGCCACACCACGCCAGATTTTTCCGGCAAGGATGAGCACGCACGCACTCCGCTCACGCATGTCTCGGCGAAATATCAGCCCGCGGCGCTCGCGGAGTTCCTGAAGAACCCCACCGCGCACAGCACGTGGACACGGATGCCAAACTTCCGGCTGACCGACGACGAGGCCGCAAAGCTCAGCGCATACCTTTATGCCAATGCGAAGTCGGAATTCCCCGCTGTGAAAGGCGACGCGACGAATGGCAAGGCACTCGCCACGAGCCTCGGCTGCGCAAGCTGCCACGCGATTCCCGGAATTGAAAAAAGCACGCTCGCCGCGCCCGGGCTCGCCGCGGTCGTGAAGGCTGGCGCGAAAGGATGCCTCGCCGAAGACGCGGGCAAGGCGCCCGTCTTCGGGCTCTCGCCAAAGCAGCGAGACGAACTCGCTGCATTTATTGCCACGGACCTCGCATCGCTGAAGCAGGACGCGCCTGCCGAGTTTGCCGAGCGCCAGATCACGCGCATGAACTGCACTGCCTGCCATCCGCGCGACGGACTTCAGAGCACGTGGCAGAAGGTGGAGGAGGAGATGACCGCGCTTCAGAACGCCGCACCCCAGCCCGAGGAGCAGCTCGAAGGTGCGCCGCTCGCGGGCACCGCGGTGCCGCACCTCACGTGGTTTGGGGAAAAGCTGCAGGCGGGCTGGATGGGCAGCTTCATCGCCGGGGCTGCGCCTTACAAGCCGCGCCCGTGGCTCATCGCGCGCATGCCGGGCTTTGGCGGACCGGCGATGGGAATCGCAGTCGGGCTCGCGCAGCAGCACGGGCTTCCACTTTCCGATCCGCCCGAGCCCGTGCCGGACAAGGAAAAGGTCGCCGCAGGGGAAAGGCTGATCGGGTCGGATGGCGGCTTCAATTGCACCACCTGTCATGCGGTGAAGGACGAGCCCGCGACCGCGGTCTTCGAGGCGCCCGGCGTGAATTTCGGCAACACGATCGAGCGCGTGCGGAAGGGATTTTTCCACCGCTGGGTTCTCGCACCGCTGCGCATCGATGCGGATACGAAGATGCCGAAGTTCAGCGAGGACGGCGTGACCACGCAGATCACCGACGTGCTCGGCGGAAAGGCCGCCGACCAGTTTGAAGCCATCTGGCAATACCTGCGCTCGCTCAACTGAGATGACCGGACGCCGACCTATCCGCTGGTGGCCGGGCATCGCGATTGCCATTCTTGGCGCGATCGCATTTGCAGTCATTCGCGTGCTCGATGTCTGGCCGTACGAGCAGGCCCGCTCCCTTGCGATCCTGGCGACCGCTGTCACCACGGGCGCGCTGCTGCTGCTGTGGTGGCTGTTCCTCTCGCACGCGCCGTGGGCTGCGCGGCTCGCGCCGCTGGTGATGATCGCGCTCTTTCCGGCATTCTTCCGCCATCGCGGGATGACCGGCGATTTCATCCCGCTCTTCGAGTTCCGTTTCGCGAAAGGCGCGGAGGCGGCACGCGCGACAAACACCGGCTCACCGGCTGTGACGCGAGCCGAGTTTCCGCAGGCCTTTGGCCCGAATCGCGACGCCCGGCTCGACGGCCCGGCACTCGATCCCGACTGGAAAAACCATCCGCCTCAGGTGCTGTGGCGGCAGCCGGTCGGCGCGGCGTGGTCGGGCTTTGCGATTGCGGGCGATCGCGCGCTGACGCTCGAGCAGCAGGGCGAGGAGGAACTTGTCACGTGCCGCGACATCCTCACCGGCAAGCTGCTCTGGAGCACCGCCAACGCTGGTCACTTCAACACCTCCATCGCCGGCGAAGGCCCCCGCACGACTCCGACCGTGCACGGCGACCGCGTCCTCACGCTCGGCGCGACGGGCACCCTCCGCTGTCTCGAACTCGCGACTGGCAAACCGATCTGGATGCGCGATCTGCCGACGGACGCCGGTGTCGAGGTGCCGACGTGGGGCTTTGCGTCGTCGCCGCTGGTGCACGATGGGAAAGTCATCGTGAGCGCCGGCGGGACGGACGGCAAATCGCTGCTCGCATACGACGTCGCCACCGGCGAACCCGTGTGGCGCGGCGGCAGCCGCGGGATCAACTACAGCTCGCCTTTCCTCCTCACGATCGCCGGAAGGCCGCAGATCGTGATGTTCAATACCGGCGCGATCACATCGCACGATCCCTCCACCGGCGAAGTGCTCTGGGAGCATCCGTGGGGCAAGGGCCTCCCGCACGTCGCGCGACCGATCGTCACTGGCGGGAATCGCCTTCTGTTTTCCAGCGGCTACGGTGTCGGCAGCGCGCTGGTCGAAATCGCACCCGGCCCGGACGGCAGGCCCGCCGCGACCGAGGTGTGGAAGACGATCCGCTTTCAGGCAAAATTTTCCAATCCCGCCGAGCGCGCCGGCTACGTGTACGGCGTGAGCGACGGCATCTTTGCGTGCCTCGATCTGAAGGACGGCAAAGTGCGCTGGAAGGACGGCCGCTACGGTCATGGGCAGGGACTTCTCGTCGGCGATCATTACCTGCAAATGACGGAGATCCCCGGCGAACTCGTCCTGCTCCGTCCGACGCCCGATGGCGCGAACGAACTCGCGCGCTTCCGCGTCTTTGATGAGAAGACGTGGAATCCGCTCGCACTGAGCGGCGACCTTCTCGTCGTGCGGAACGACCGCGAGGCCGCCTGCATCCGCCTCCCGCTCGCGAAGGCCGCGCCGTAGCAGGCTTGCCGCACGCCCGCGTCTCCGCCAAGCTGCGCGCCCTTTCCCATGAAACTCCCACTCGCCCCCGCCCTCGCCGCATTTCTCGGCTGCTCGTTCACGGCATCCGCCGACGTGAAACTCCCCGCGCTCATCAGCGACAACATGGTGCTGCTCCAAAATTCGAAAGCCAACGTCTGGGGCACCGCCGATCCTGGCGAAAAGGTCACCGTCACCCTCGGCGACAAGTCCGCCAGCACCACTGCCGACGCAGCGGGAAAGTGGAGCGTGAAGCTCGAAGCTCTCACGCCCGGCACCGGCAAGGAGATGACCGTCGCGGGCAAAAACACGCTGGCCGTGAAAAATGTCGCAGTCGGCGAGGTGTGGGTCGCGAGCGGGCAATCGAACATGGAGTGGACCGTGGACAAGGCGAAGGACGCGGAGCAGGAAATCGCCGCGGCGAAGTTCCCGGACATCCGCGTCTTCACCGTGGTGAAAAAAGGCAGCAAGACGCCGCTCGATGACTGCGCAGGCAAATGGGAGATCGCGACTCCGGAGAACGCGGGGCGCTTCAGCGCGGTGGGCTACTTTTTCGTCCGCGAGCTCCATGAGAAAACGAAACAGCCATTCGGCCTCATCCACACATCGTGGGGCGGCACGCCGGTCGAGACGTGGATCCCCGAGAGCGGGATGAAATCGAACGAGGCATTCGGCGCGCATTGGCAGAAAAAGATGGAGGCCTATCCCGCCGCGAAGGAGGCTTACGAAAAGCAACTCGCCGCGCACAAGGAGGCAGCGGAGAAGGCGAAGGCCGAAGGCAAGCCCGCCCCCCGTCCGCCACGCGCGCCCGAAGGACCGGATTCGTTGAACGGCGCTCCAAGCGGCCTCTATAATGGGATGATTGCGCCCGTCACTTCGTACACGATCCGCGGCGCGATCTGGTATCAGGGCGAGAGTAACGCGGGACCGAACAACCGCGGCAACATGGACCTCTACGGCCAGCTTTTCCCGACGATGATCCTCTCGTGGCGCTATGAGTTTGCGAAGGCACAGGGCATGCCGCGGGAGGGGTCGGACTTCCCGTTCCTCTTCGTGCAACTCGCCAATTTCCAAAAGCGATTCGACCAGCCGACGGACAGCTACTGGGCGCAGATCCGTGAGGCGCAGACCGGAACGCTGGAAGTCCCGCGCACCGGCATGGCCGTTGCCATCGACGTCGGCGAGGCGAACGACATCCACCCGAAGAACAAGCAGGAGGTCGGGCACCGCCTTGCGCTCTCGGCTCTCGCTCAGGTCTATTTCAACGAAGTGGAATACTCCGGCCCGCTCTACGGCGGCATGCAGGTCGAGGATGGCAAGGTCCGGCTGAACCTGAGCCACGCGCAGGGCCTGAAGACGACGGACGGCGGGCCGATCAAGGGCTTCGCGCTCGCGGGCGAGGACAAGAAATTCCATTGGGCGAAGGCGGAGATCGGGCACGACCACATCATCGTTTCGTCCCCGGACGTGCCGAACCCCGTCGCCATCCGCTACGGCTGGGCGGACAACCCCGACCTCAATCTCGTGAATGGCGCCGGACTGCCCGCCAGCCCGTTTCGCAGCGACAAGTGGAAGCAGGAGCCGCCGCCCGGCGCGCCAGGATCGTAGTCCATGGAATTTCCGCCGCTCGATTTTTCCAAGATCCGCACCTACCCGGTCGCCGACCGCGCGAACAAAGTCGCCGTCGAGGCCTTTGCCAAGCCGCACACCGCGGGCGCGAGCTTCACGTCGTTCCTCGATTCGCTGCCGGATTTCCTCGCCGTGCAGGACCTCCGTCACGTCGTCGGAGCGATCGCCGCGGCGGTGAAAAGCGGACGCCCCGTGCTGCTCATGATGGGCGCGCACGCCATCAAGGTCGGACTGAATCCCATCATCGTGGACGCCATGCGGCGCGGCTTTGTCAGCGCGGTCGCTTTCAATGGCGCGGGCGCAATCCACGACTTCGAGCTCTGCTACCAGGGCGAGACGAGTGAGGACGTGCAGCGCGGGCTGGATGACGGCAGCTTCGGCATGGCGGACGAGACCGGCCGCATGATGAACGCCGCGATGGCCGACGGCGTCGCGCGCGGACTCGGCGCAGGACGCGCCCTTGGCGAAGCCATGCTCCGGAGCGAAACGGCCCTCGCGTTTCCGAACAGGCACCTCTCCATCATGGCCACCGGCGCGGAACTCGGCGCGCCCGTCACCGTCCACATCGGCATCGGCACGGACATCATCCACCAGCATCCGACCACGAACGGCGCCGTGCTCGGCGAGGCGAGCTACCGCGATTTCCAGACCTTTGCCGCCGTCTGCGCGCAGCTCGAAGGCGGCGTCGTGCTGAACGTCGGCAGCGCGGTCATCATGCCGGAAGTCTTCCTCAAGGCGCTCACCATCGCCCGCAACCTCGGCCACAGGGCGGAGAAATTCACCACCGCCACCTTCGACATGACGCGCCACTACCGCCCCGCGGAGAACGTCCAGCGCCGCCCCACCGCGCTCGGCGGCCGCGGCGTGTACATCGTCGGCCATCACGAAATCAACCTGCCGCTGCTCTTCGCCGCGGTGGGTGAAGCCCTCGCCAAATGAACCGCGCTCGCGTCGCCTCCGTCCTCAATCCATCGAGCCGCATCCTCGTCGTGGGCGAGATGATGCTCGATGAATTCATCTGGGGAAAGGTCGGCCGCATTTCGCCGGAGGCGCCGGTGCCGGTCGTGGACGTGGTGAGGGAAACCTTCGACGCCGGCGGCGCGGCCAACGTCGCGCGCAACCTTCGCGAGTTCGTGGAGCACGTGCATCTCATCAGCCTCGCGGGCACGGGACACGACGCCGGCCTCCTTCGCGGGCTGCTCGAGACGCGCGGCATCGCGCTCGACGGCGTCGTCTTCGACGACAGCTACACGACCATCCGCAAGACGCGCATCATCGCCCGCAACCAGCAGGTCGTGCGCGTGGACCGCGAGCGGAGCCGCGGCTTCACCGACGGCCAGCGCACTCAGGTGCTCGCGCATTTCGAGCGCCTGCTGCCGTCGCTCGATGCGATCATCTTGGAGGACTACGACAAGGGCCTGCTCGACCAGGTGCTCGTCGATGCGCTCGTCACCTCCGCACGTTCCGCCGGGAAAATCGTCACCGTGGACCCCAAGCCCACCAACCCCATCCGCTGGCATGACGTCACGTGCGTCACGCCCAACCGCGGCGAGGCTTTCCGTTTCGCCGGCCGGAAGGAAACCGAGCCCGCCGACTCCGTCCTTGAGGATCGCGCGCTGCTCGAAGTCGGCGCCGTCCTCCTGGAGAAATGGCGCTGCGACCACCTGCTCGTCACGCTCAGCGAACAGGGCATGGTCCTCTTCGACCCCGGCCAGCCGCCGCACCACATCCCCACGCGCGCGCAGGAGGTCATCGATGTCAGCGGCGCGGGCGACACCGCCATCGCCGTCTTCACCGCCGCCCTCGCCGGCGGAGCGACCCCGCGCGAAGCCGCCGAGATCGCCAATCACGCAAGCGGCATCGTCGTTGCGAAGACCGGCACCGCCGTCACCTCCCGCGAGGAATTGCTGGCGAGCTTCCCTGAGTAGCGCATTGGCGCGCCTCGACTCGCCGCGAGATTTCCGTTTTCCCCCGGCACGCCCGCCCGTGTGGGGCCGAGGAATAAACCGGCACGGGACAAGGGAGGTCTTGCACTTTGGCGACGGGTCTGAATATTTCGCGCCCCTATGTCCCTACCCGCCTCGGATTCCAACGAGCCCAAGCCCGCTCTCTCCACTCCGGCACCGCAGCCGCCGCAGGAGTTTGACCTGCTGGCGTTTTGGATCCTGCATCAGCGCCTCATCATCCGGCTTATCATCGCCGCGGTGCTGGCGGTGATCGTGTGGGGCGTGTGGCTGTTCATGGAATACCGGAAGAAGGCCGGCTCGGAGGAGGCGCTCGCCGCTGCGAAGACTGCAGTCGAGTATCGCAAGGTGACGGGAGACTGGTCGGGGACGCCTGCGGCAGGCACGGCGTACATCCGCCTGGCGGAAGAATTGCGCAAGGAAGGGAAGTCCGCGGATGCGGCGCAGGCGCTGAAGGAATTCATGGAGAAATATCCGGTGCATCCGCTGCGTGTCCCCGCTTCGCATGCACTCGCATCCTCTTTGGAAACGGCCGGGAAACTCGACGAGGCCCTCGGAGCCTACCAGCAGTTTGCCGCTTCGCACGGGAGCAGTGCCTTTGCACCGCTCGCATATCTGGGGCAGGCCCGGGTGCTCATTGCGCTCGGCAGGGGCGAGGAAGCAGCAAAAGCGCTCGAGTCCGTGGAACAGAAATACCCCGGCAATCCCTTCGCGGAAGACGCGCGGATTTTGCTGGATGAAATCAAAAATGCCGCCGGAAGGAAGACCGGCGGTTCGCCGCGCCCCACACCGCCTCCGACACCCGCTCCGCCGGCAATCCCGCTCGGCATCACACCAGCTCCGACGCCCCCCGCGCCCGGACTTCCCGCCGGAGTCACGACTCCGCTGCCGATGCCGACGACGCCGCCAACTCCGGTCCCGCCGACTCAGAAGCCCGAAACGGCGACGCCTCCCGCGCCTGCGCCTCCCGTGCCGACGTCCGGCACGCCTGCGCCAGCGACTCCAAAGCCGGCACTCCCCGAGCCAGCGACGCCCTCTTCCACGCCGCCGGCCACAAAACCGGTCCCGCCGGTGCCTGCGCCGCCGAAGTAGGCGCCGCGTTCCCTATGCGGGACCGAACGCGACGTTGTCGTCGTCGAACCGCGCAATGTGCCGGTCCGTTTCCATCGGCTCCTCCTGCACGTCGAATTCCTCCTGGCCGATATTCAGATCGCCGCTGAATACGCCGCCCTTGTCCACGGAGATGGCCCGCGCATAGACGGTCCCCTCCAGCCAGCCGCCTTTGTTGATGACGACCTTGTCCGCCAGCACCCGCGCGCGCGTCTTGCCGCTCACTTCGAAAAGTTTCGTCCGCACCAGCCGCGCGAACTCCATGTCGGCCCCCTTCTCCACAAGGATGTGCTGCGAATCGAGCATGCCGGTGAGCCTGCCCTTGATCTTCACCCGCGCCCTGCCCGTACAGACGATGCAACCGCGCAGGCTGCCCTCGATGAAAGCCGAGCCGCACATCAGCCGCGTGCTCGTCACATCGCCGCGCGTCGCGACATGCACCTCGCCGGCCGTCTGCACGCTGCGGCCAAACGGGCTCTCGATCTTGAAATCGCGCAGATCCATGTAGGCCGCGCACCCCGGACACATCGTGCTGTGGGCGGCCGTGCTCAGCACCTGCTTGTGGCCGCAACTGAAGCAGCAAACTTCCCGCTCCCGGTCGCCGACCACCATCCGCGTCAGCTTTGAAAAAAGCGACGGCGCCTTGACGATGCTGCGCTCCCCCGCGAGGGCCCTCTCCAGCGAATAGTGCTCCTGGCACTTCCGGCAGAAAGTGCTCTTTGCCACGACAGACTCCTCCTGCGTGAACCCGCAATGCGGGCACACGGCGGACATCTTGTCGCTGTTCTTGCGTGCGTTTTTCGCCACGGAGGGTTTCCCAGCGTTCTGGTCCCCGAAAGTAACACCGGCCGCGCGGACGGGCAAACCGCCCGCGCGACCAGCGCAAAACCACCTCGGGGATGAACGCGCTTCCGTTAGCGGCCGCCTGCGCGCGTCTCGGGATTCCGCACGATCTCCGGCTGCTTCATCGCGACCTTGTTCGGAGTCACCTCGGATTTGCCGACAAAGGTCGCGCCTTCCTCGATAACGAGCCGCGTCGCTTTCAAGTCACCGTAGAGCGTCGCGCGGGCCTTCAGCTCGCAGCGTTCTTCGACCGTGATGTTCCCATGCACCTTGCCGTAAACCGTCACGGACTTCGTCTTGATCTCGCCCTTGATCTCCGAGTTCTCACCGACAGTGAGCACGCCCGAGGAAGTGATTTCCCCCTCCACCTTGCCGTCCACGGTGAGTTCGTTCTGAAACTTGATTGAGCCTTTGATTTCGACGTCGCTGCTCAGGATGTTCTTCTGGTTGGTCGTGATGTCTGCCATGATTTTGTTTGGAGTTGTTGGTTGGATGTTCCCGCATTCCGGCGTCGCGGCGCGGCCCGATTCTCAGACGGAATTTTCAGTTTTTCGCCCGAAACCGGAGGGGCAGTATGGGACGCGGCGGGGGCGTGTCAACCACCCCGCCGAACTTCGCGCCAGAACGGTATGCCAGCCCTTTTATCCCGCAAGTTCCTCCGCGGGATACTGCCAGATTTCGCTGAGCGTCGGGTGATAATGCGGCGTCTCCGCGAGCTGCGCCGCCGTTG
Source organism: uncultured Verrucomicrobiae bacterium (assembly GCA_963769025.1). Taxonomy (GTDB): domain Bacteria; phylum Verrucomicrobiota; class Verrucomicrobiia; order Chthoniobacterales; family Chthoniobacteraceae; genus SXWH01. Next base: position 451,598 of record CAVYKI010000009.1, on the reverse strand, counting down.
CCCGGAAGCGCATCGCGACGACGATTTCATGGATGAGTTCCGCCGCATGTGGGCCGACGCACGCGCCACCGAGAATCTCCCCGCCCTCCTCCGCCACCATCAGCTTCACAAAACCGTCCGTCTCGCCCATGCACATCGACTTGCCATGGTCGTTGAACGGATAACTCGCCGTGCGGAACGCGACGCCTTCCTCGCGCAGCTCGTTCTCGCTGCGGCCGACCGTTGCCACTTCCGGATCGGAGAAAATGACGGACAGCTTCAGCCGGTAATCGGTCTCCTCCAGCGGTTCCGCTCCACCGGCCAGAATGCGGGCGGCATTCCGGGCGGCGACTTCACCCTGCTGGATTGCGATGTGAACGATCTCGAACGGTCCCGACACATCACCCGCCGCGAAGATGAGCGGCTGGCTGGTCTGCTGCGTGGGCCGCATCTCAGGGCGTCCTTTTGCAAGGCTCAATCCCGCGGCATCGAGGCCCAGCCCGCGCACGTTCGGCGAGCGACCCAGCGCTTGCAACACTTGCGCGGCGTCCACGGCGAGCTCGTTGCCATCGTGCTCGAAGGAGACGCGTTTCATATCCCCCGCCCGCTCAGCGCCCACGAGCTTCGTCTCGGTGAACACCTGGACCCCGCGATTCCGCAGGCCGTGCGCGAGCGCCTGCGCGAGATCCGCGTCGGTTCCGGTCAGGAGCTGTTTGCTGCGCTGAATGAGCGTCACGTCGCGATCCAGCCCGGCGTAATAAGTGGCAAATTCCACCGCCGTGGCCCCGCCACCGAGCACGATGATGGACCCGGGCACTTCGGCACTTTCGAGCGCCTCGTCGGTGGTCCAGCAGTCGATTTCATCCAGGGCCTTGAGCGGCGGTTCGCTGACGACAGACCCCGTCGCGAGCAGGAAGCTTCTGGCCTCGATGCGCTGCATGCCGCCTTCGCGCAGCTTCACCTCGACCGTATTCGCATCGAGGAAGCGCGCATGCCCGCGGATCAGTTCGAATTTTCCGGCGGTGAGCTGCTCCTGCCGATACTCAGCAAATCCGGCGATCAGCCTCCGTTTGCGCTCGAGGATCTCCGGGCCGCGCACTTCGAGCGCACGCGCGCGCAGGCCAAACTCCTCTGCGCGCCGCAACGTCGAGTATCGGCTGGCGGATTCGAGCAGCGTCTTGCTCGGCATGCAGCCGCGCAGGATGCAGAGCCCGCCAAGCTCATCCGCGCCGTCCACGACGCACGTCTTCAGCCCGAGTGAAACGGCGGTGCGCGCCGCGGCGTAACCCGCGCTGCCTCCGCCGATGATGAGAAAATCGCAGTTCATGGAAGGTCCGGTAGCACACGATACAGATGATGCATCTGCGTCGCATAGATTCTCATGCCTTGGTTTTCGATGGTGCGTCCAGTCTTCGGCGCAAAATCGAGCACGAGTCCGAGTTCGCCGGGACCGACTTCCTGGAGATACTTCGGCGCCTGCTTCGGACGCTCGGCAAGAATGTATCCCAGCGGCTCTTCCGGGGCGCGCACACCCAGTACGACTTCGGAATTGGTGACGGCCAGCAATCGTTCGCGCTCTGCAATATCGTACGAAGCGTTATCCGCGATGACCCATCCCACCTGTCGCTTGCGAAGCAAGTCGGCGCCTTTCGCATCATCGGTGGAAAGGTAAAAGCGCGCTGCATCGAGTGTCCCCGGCAGGCTCTGGTGGCTCGACCCCGCGACCCCCGGCTGACCCGACCAATAGGCGAGTTGCGGTGACATCCACCACGGCGCGAGAAATCCAACACGCGGCCCCTCCCTCATCTTCGCGGCGATCGTGCGAAGCCGCGACTGGGACAGATGCCGCCAGGCCTGATCGTGTGCGATCTTTTCCTTGGGATGCAAAGTGCGGGACCACGACATGCCCATGGGCACGAGCCCCACGGCGAATGCAGCCCACGCGATCGGGACGCTGCGAAAAGCGCGGAGCATCCACGGCAGGCACATCACATAGGCGAGCAGCAAAAAATACCCCCAGCGCAGTTGCCAGACCGTGAGGCCAAACAGCAACACGACGCCAGCGAGGAGCGCGACCCCGCGCCGGTCCTCCCGCGCTTCAAGACAGAGCATCACCGGCGCGAGCACGACGAGCAGACCCAGCCATTCCCAGAGCAGGGCATCGGTGGGATTCAGATGCCGGAGTTCACCGATGCCCGCGGACCAGCGCGCGAAGCTCTCGCGCAGTTCGGGACCGGGCACCTCCGTGCGCCAGCCTTCGAGGAAAAAGATCAGCACGAGGAACCCCGCCAGCGCGATCAGCTTCTTCGCCCGCCGGGACGCGAGGAGCTTTTTTCGCTCGATCACGAGATGGGTCAGGCTCACCGGCACCAGGAGCATCAGCGGCTCGTAAAGCGAGACCCACAGCGCGATGCCCCACGCGAAAACCGTGGCGATGCTCCACGCGCGCCGGAGCTTCCTCGAGTCATCCTCCGAACGCATCAGCCGCAGTTCGCAGCCAAGCGCGACCGCCAGCAGGAACATGAGCAACGACTGGTGATCCGGCCGTCCAAGCACCGTCCCGTGGACGGCGATGGGACTCAGCGCGAATAGCAGCACCATCGCCCCCCGGAACGGCACGCGCATCCTCCCGGCCCACCACCAAAGCCACGCCGCAGTCAGCACGCCGAGCAGCGGCGAGATGAGCGCCCCTGCGACATCAAGTGATTGGGTGCGGTACTCCGGTGCAATACGCGCGTCGCCAATTTTGAAAACCACGTCCACGACGGACTTGAGGCCGACAATCAGCCAGTCCATCGGTGCCGTCGTGTGCGGCGTGACTCCCTGCGGCCAGTTCTCGAAATCGTGATGGTGGATGAACCACTGCCCCTCCGACACCATCTTCGCCCGCGTCATCCGCGAATAGCAGTCGCCGTCCACAAAGTACACGCCGCCGTGATGGAACACGCTTTCGCGGTTGTGGCAGCGCGCGACGAAAGTGAGCGCGAGAAGTGCCAGCAGAACGAGGCCGCGCGCCAATCGCTGCCACCGGAGCTTCGCGCGTTCGCTCATGCTCATTGGGCGTCCTTCACGCATCGGAAACCGATCCATTCCGCGCTGAACCCGGGGGCCTCGCGCCCGCGCACCGAGACGCGGCACGCGACGGCGTCGCTCAGCCACGATCCGCCGCGCACGACGCGCTTCCACACGCCGGGCTCGGCCGGATCGGTGCTCACCTCCGGTCCGCGCGGGTTGCGATGCGCCGCGCGATTCGGATCCGGCCGGAGCTGCGCGTAATAGTCGTGCTGGTACCAGTCCGCACACCACTCGGCGACGTTGCCCGCGAGGTCGTGCAGTCCCGATCCATTCGCGGGAAATCTCGCAACAGGCGCAAGCCCCGCGAAACCGTCCAACGCCTCATCCTTCGCCGGAAATGCTCCCTGCCAGGTGTTCGCCATCCACGTCCCATTCTCACCCCGGACATCATTGCCCCACGGATAGCGCGTGAGAATCCTCGCGCCGCGCGAGGCGCACTCCCACTCCGCCTCGGTCGGCAGGCGCTTGCGCGCCCATTTGCAGTAGGCGACCGCGTCGTCGTGACTGACGTGCACGACCGGGAATCTCCCCCGCCCCGCGATGTCCGAACCCGGACCGCGTGGCCTGCGCCAGCTCGCTCCGGGGACGAAAGCGAGCCAAGTCCTTCGAACTGACGCCTGCGCATCAGGGCCGGGCTGGAAACACCACGAGCCCGCCTGCCGTTGCTCCATCGCCAAGCTGCCCTCAGGCCCGCCCTGAGGCGGCAATTCCGCGGTCGTGATGTGCCCTGTCGCCTTCGCGAAGCGCTCGAACTCCTCGTTTGTGACCTCCGTGCGATCCATCCAAAACGCGCTCACCCTCACATCGTGCAGCGGCTGCTCGTCCTGCGCGCCGTCATTCGCGCCCATCGTGAATGCCCCGCCCGCCACGCGCACCATGTCGCTGCCCGCACGTGCCTCCGCCAGCCGCGTGTCGCGGTTCCGGGCGATGCGCATCCCCTCCGGCACCAGCCACACCGTCACCATCGTCACCGCTGCGACGACGATACCGGCGAAAATGAATCCCGTTCGTCGGGCCGCGCGTGCAGTGTCCGCCGGTTCGCTCACGGCAAGTCCTTCACGCAACGGAAGCCCGTGTTCTGAAATTCAGTGTCCGGCGCGACCTTCATGCGCATCGCCGGACGGTAGCCGCGGCAATAATTTTCAGCGCACATCCACGAACCGCCGCGGGTCACCCGCTTCATGATGCCCGGCTCATCGGGATCGAAACTCGTGTCCGGCCCCTGCGGATTTTCCTTCGGCGAGCGCGCGTAATACTCCGGCAGGTACCAGTCCGAGCACCACTCCCACACGTTGCCCGCCATGTCGAAAAGTCCGAATCCATTCGGCTGATAGGTGCCCACGGGCGCAGTGTTTTTGTACCCATCCTCGCCGCTGTTTGCTTCGGGAAACTTCCCCTGCCACGTGTTCGCCATCCATTTCCCGCCGGGATTGAATTCATTGCCCCAGACATACCGCGAGCCATCGAGTCCGCCTCGCGACGCGTATTCCCACTCGGCCTCCGTCGGCAGCCGCTTGCCCGCCCATTTGCAATACGCCATCGCGTCGTCCCACGACACATGCACGACGGGATGATTCTCGCGACCCTTCAGGTCCGTCTCCGGGCCGTCGGGATGCCGCCAGTTCGCGCCAAAGACCGGCAGCCACCACGCCCCGGTGTTCCGCAAATCCACCTCGCCCTTCGGCGCACGGAAGCACAGCCCCATCGTCTTGCCCTCAAATTCCGGCAGCAGCCCCGGGATGTCCTTCGAGGTCAGCACGCGCTCGGCCGTCGTCACGTATTTCGTCGCCTTCACGAACTCCTCGAACTGCGCATTCGTCACTTCGGTGCGGTCCATGAAAAACGGCTTCAGCTTCACCTCGTGCACCGGCTTCTCATCGCTCGCGCCGTCATTGCTGCCCATGGAAAATGTGCCCCCCTTGATGAGCACCATGCCCTCGGGCGGCGCAGGATCGGCGGCGAACGCAACGCTCATCGCGCTCACCAAAATCACGGACAACGGGAGAGAGGTTTTCATCGGCACGACGAATAGGCCGGAACACCGCGCCCCGCAACCTCCGCGCTCACAGTGCGCCCAGCACGCGCGCGAGAATCGCCGCTGCCTCGTCGATCTCCGCACGCGTTACGTTCAGCGCCGGCAGCCAGCGGAGCGCGTGCGTGCCGCTCGGGATCGTGAGCAGGCCCGCCTCGTGCAGACGCTCGACCAGCCAGAGGCTCGGCGCTTTTCCCGCAGGCACTTTTGCCCGCGCCTCAAAATCCGTGGCAAGCTCGATGCCGATCATCAGGCCCAAGCCTCGCACTTCCTTGATCAGCGGCGAAGGAATCGCGCGCAGCACCTCAAGTGCGTGAGCGCCGATCACCGATGCATTCTGCAGCATCCCTTCCTCCTCGATCACCGCCAGCACTTCGTTCGCACCCGCGCACACGAGCGGCGTCCCGCCAAAGGTCGTCCCATGGGTGCCAGGCCCGAGCACGTCGCACAGCTTCTTCGACGTTCCGTCCTTCAGCTTCACCTCGCGCTCGCTCACCCAGATCGCGCCGAGCGGGAAGCCGCCCGCGATGCCCTTGGCCCAGCTCACGGCGTCCGGCATCACGTCCGGCGCGATGCTCTTCCAGCCGCACCATCCGCCCGTCCGGCCGAGGCCGCACTGCACTTCGTCAAACATGAGCAGCAGGTCCCGTTCGTCGCACAGCCGCCGCGCCGCGCGCAAGAACTCCGCGTCCGCCGGATGCACGCCGCTCTCGCCCTGCACCGGCTCGATGAGCACCGCGACGGTCCCCGGCGCATCCACCGTCTCCTGCAGCACGGCGATGTCGTTGAACGGCACGTGCCGGAATCCCTCGACCATCGGCTCGAATCCCTTCTTCACCTTCTCCTGCCCGGTCGCGGAAATGCCCGCGAGCGTCCGGCCATGAAAGCTCCCGAGCATCGTCACGATCCCGATGCGCGCCTGTTCCCTCTGCACCAATTCGCCGACCGTGTGCTTCGGCGGCGGCTGCGCGCCGTCGTTGCCGAATTTCCGCGCCAGCTTGTAGAGCGCCTCGTTCGCCTCCGCGCCGGAGTTGCAAAAGAACACCTTCCCGCCGGCACCCACGAGGCGCACCAGCCGCGCCGCGAGGATCGCCTGCGGGCGTGTAAAATAGAGGTTCGACGTATGCACGAGCGTCGCCACCTGCTCCTGCAACACGCGCACGACCCGCGGGTGCGCATGCCCGATGCTCGTCACCGCGATGCCCGCGCCGAAATCCAGATACCGCTTTCCGTCCTCATCCCACACCTCGCAGCCGCGCCCGCGCGCCAGGCGCAGGTCAAAGCGGCCGTAGGTCGGAATCACATGCCGGTCGTAGAGTTCGCGCGTCGGGAGTTGGCTGTCGTCCATTTTCAAAGGGCGGCGAACATTGCGCCCCCGCGCGGCAATTCCAGCGAAAAACAGTTCGAAATGCGTTCAGCGTCCCGGACCTGCGATCATCGGGCCTTCGGTGAGAGCTCCGCGGTCATCTCCAGCAGCGCGTCGAGCATCTTCACCGAGGCTTCGGGTTCGAGATAGTTCGTGCCGGCCCACGTCTCGTAGCCGCCGAGTTCGAAGTGACGCGGCGTGGGCAGGTAGCCCATGTAGCCGTGGTTCAGCTCGACCATGAATGAGTGCGCGAAGGGGCTGCGCTTCTTAAACTCGAGTCCCGTCTCTGTAAACGTCTCGCAGGGCGAAGTGCCGATGCCGATGTCGCCGACGCGAAACGCCTGGAGCGGCACGAGCGCGGGATCGGTCGCCTGCGATAGGCGCTCGACGCGACCGGCGTAGATGACGGGCAGGTCGCCCTTCGCCGGACTGCCTGTCGCGATTGCCTGCTTCTCCTTTGCCCACGCGAGCAGTTCGGGCTCGATCTTGCGCCATGAGAGCCGCAATTCGCGGTAACGAGCATCGAGTTCCGCGTGATCCTTCCAAGTCACGCCCGCCAGCGCATCGCTCACCTTCCTTGCCACGTCCTCGGCGACGTAGCGCATCTGCGCGTAGGGCGCCTTGCCCGCGCGCGGCGTGCGGAAGTTGATGTTGTTCACGTCACCGCTCGTGCCATTCGCCATCAACGCGACAAATGGCGGGTCGTTGTCCTCCGCGTGCTGCAGCCTTTTCAGCGCCTCGCAATACATCCCGTAGTAATCGGCAGAGATATGCCCGTTCCCGACGCCGCCGACGTAGTGCAACGAGTAGGCGGAGAAGATGGAGATCAGCTTTCCGCCGGGCTCGCGCAGCGCGATGAAGGAAACCGTGGGATCGGTCGGGCCGGCCGGTTCCGTGAGGTTCGGACTGCCGCCGGGAGGGTTCATCTTCACCTTGTCCACTTTGCCGAAAGGATTCAGCGGCACCGTGCCCTCGCGCATGAACCAGCGGCGGTTGAACACGTGCTCCGGCGCCTCCGCGGTGCCAAATGCAATCTCAGCGGGACGCAGGACGCCAATCGCGCGCCGCACGCCATCCGCGATCCGGCGCGCGACGAAGCGCTGGTACTCATCGAGCGGCTGCTCGGACGTGTAGCGCAATTCTCCCAGCGCACTCGCGGCGGAATGGGTGTGCGTGCCCGAGATCATCACACGCTCCGGCGGAATGCCGGTCGCCTCCTGAATCTGCTTCCGCGCCTCGATGCTCACGCTCCGGTGAATGCCGAGCAAATCGCACACGACGAAGGCAAGCATCGTCTTGCCATCGTCGAGCACGAGGCAGCGCGCATGCAGCTCGTCGTGCACTTGCGACGCCGGAAACGGCACAAAGCCGCCGATAATCCCCGAGTCGAGATTCGGCGTGATGTTGCTCATCGCGGCACCCGCGCGGAATTTTGCCGCCGGAGTCTCTGCAGCGCCCGCTTCGGATAGAATGGCAAGGATGGCAACCGCTGTAAGGTGGAGGAATTTTCGGGGGGACATGGGGTGATGACGTTGTTGGGTGGATTGATGAAAGTTGATCATTCACGAACTTCTCTTGGAAAGCGGCGGGGCCACGGTGTTCACCGTTCGGGCCGGCGTCCTTGAGCGGTTCCCCCTGCGGATTCATTTCGCGTCGGGATGCTCTGCGGTGACGGTGTAGCTCTTGCCGTCGGAGACGACCTGCACCCACCCGTGGATCCCCGTGATGTATGTCTTCGCACCGACGGCCTTGAGCTCCGGAGTGCTCTTCAATCCGCGCGCATACCGCGGAAACACGCTCGCGATGGAGACCTCCGGGCGCGTCGCCTCGGCAAACGCCTTCGACCCATGAATACCGTGCCCAGGCGCGACAAGCACGTTGCATTTGATTTTCGCGTGATCGACAAACGGCAGCAGACTCCGGTCGATGTCCTCCGTCTGGATGTCACCCGGCAGGTAAAAGACGACGCTGCCGTGCCGGATCCGAATGCCCAGCGAATTTGCATTCACAAGGTAATGCGCCGGGCCATCGTTCGGCGCGCGCACCGCGCCCTCGGGGTTTTTGAAGAAGTCCTTCGGCGGAGCAATCACTTCGATCTCGAGCGCGTCGTCCAGTTTCAGTGCGTCACCGGCGCGAGCCGCAAGGTGTTTTCCGCGCTGCTGGAAATCCGCGCGCAGCCGTGAATAGTGCCGCAGTTCGGAGGAATATTCCGCATTGCTCGCGCCGGCAAATTCGTAACCCGAGTCAATAAGCTTCCCGATGGGGAAATTATCCTTGAGCCAGATGAGTCCGCCGAAGTGGTCGTAGTGCGCGTGGCTCATCAACACCCCCGCGAGTTCGGTGACTCCCCGCTCCTTCAAAAACGGAACAATGAGATCACGCCCCGCATTGAAATCTCCCGCCCAGCCGTTCTCTGCCGGATAACCGGATCCCGTGTCGTACAGCCAGGTCTTACCGCCGGGCATTTGCAGGACAATCGCGAGACCGGCCCCGCGCTGGACATCGGGGACGTTCAGCACAGTGAACGTGAATTTTCCGCCCTCTGCAGCGCTGGCGCGACATGAAATCGCCCCCATCAGGACCAACGCGATCGCAATGCACACTCCGCGCAGACAAGCGCGCTGAGCATCACGGACGCGGTTGAGGAGCGGCGGCGGGTACGATGAGACGGGCTCGTTGTTCATTCGGATAGAACCCGCCACTTCCCCCAGAGCTTGGGTGTGAGTTCGGCCTCGCTCGGCACGTCGGCGGTGATGGCGGTGGCTTTGTTGGCCCAGTAGACCCGCTGCGTGGTCTGGCAGTTCGAACCGCGCAGCACGCCGAGATCGGCGCGGACCGTATCGCCGGGCTTGGGCTGCCAATGGAGCGTTTGCAGCGGGATGCTGATTTCAAAGTTGCCGCTGCCATCCGTCGCGAATGCCACCTGTGCGGTCACGTCTTCCACGACATCGATGTTGATCGTCCGCCACGGGCTGCTGAAGGCGACGGGCTGCGTCGTGCCGGGAACCTTCGCGCGGTAGAGCATCGCACGCGGCTTGCCTTTCACGAGCGTGACGAGCAGGCGCTCATCCGTGTCGGCCTGCAGCATGAGGTCGAGGCAGCCGCCGGTCTTGAAGAGCGCGTTCGGCGTCTCGCCGCTGTTGTTGAGCAGATCCTTTTCCGTCGTGCGCCATGCGGCGAAAAGCCGGTCGCCGCTCACGCAGACGGCGGCGCTCACGTCGTACGGGCGCGAGTTGCTGTTGAAGTTCGCCTTCGTGCCGCGGCGATCGATCGCGGCCCAATCGGTGGTCGCCGGCCAGTCGTCGAGCTTGCCGTCCACCTGCGGCGGCTGCTTGCGCAGCGGCACGCCGAGGATGCCGCTGCCGCGCGCCTGCTGCCGGGCCGTCTCGGCGCTGGCGAACCAGTCGCGCGCCCGTTCGAGATCGGTCGGCGGTGACGGTGATCGTTTGTTCCGGGAGGCGTTTGCACCGAGTCGAGCCCGTCCACGCGGACGAGGCTGGTGCGTCCGCCGTCGACGAGGAAGACGCGGCCATCGGGCGTCTGCGTGATGCTCGGCCAGAAATTCTCGTCGTGCAGCGAGACATCCGTCACATCCATGTTGCGGATGGCGACTGGCGCCGCCCAGTTCGGGCGCAGGCGGATGTCGTTGAAGAGCGTGCGCAACGAACAGCCCGTCGGCCGTGAAGAGATACATGTTTCCCATGTTGCCGTTGATGCAGAACATCGGGCCCGCCTCGCCCGCCGGCTTCACCCATCCGCCGAGCAGCCGCGTGTGGCCGACGACCATGCCCGGGCGATCCGGCACCGCGGCCTCGTGGCTCGCGTGCAGTCCGGGCCACGCGCTCGGATAGCTCCAGCGCGGCTCGCCGTGGAAAGTGCCGCCGAGGCCATACGGCGAAAATGGCGCGACCGCATTGGTGGTGACCGTCCAGCCGCCCGCTTCAGTCAGCGCCTGATCGCCGCCGCTCGATGGCGGCTGCCCGCCGGCAGGACCGAGCTTCTCCGCCTTCGCGAGATCGTAGCGCGGCGCGCCTTTGGCATCGAAGCCCGTCGGCGAAAACCGCGCGGTCATCCCGTCGAACCGCGCGACGACGAACGACAAGTCGTTCATCACCGTCACGCCGCGCGACTGGCCTTTCAGCATCCGCACCTCGTCACGGCTGCGGACGTCCGTCGCCGTTCGCATCGGTCCATGTGAAAGTGGCGAGGTGCTCGGGCTTCGGATTCTCCTCCTCCGGCTTCGTGCCTTCCGGCCAGATTGCGCGGAATTCCGCTGTCCTGCAGCACAGCCCACGAATGCGCGTTGCCCAGCGCCGCGACGAGGTGCGCACGCGTGCCGTCATCGCGCCAGACGAACGCGACATGATCGCCGCCCGTCGGATTGTGCGTGTAGCAACTCGTGAAATAGCGCGTGCCGCTTCGCGCCTCGGGATACAGCGGCGTGTCCGGCGAATAGTGTCCGCCATGCGCGTCCAGCAGCGGATCGGGCCGCGCGAAGACGCGCACGAGCTCATCGCGTCCCGCCTTCCAATCGAGCCGGAACTCCATGCCCTTGTAAAAGAACCGCGACGCATCCTGCGGATCGAGCACGCCGCCGCCGCCGTATTCCGTGGGGCCGTAGAACGCGCGCACGAGTTCGCCCTTCGGCGTCCAGACCGAGACGCGGCGCGGATGATTGTCCGCCTCGGCGACCCAAAGCCGGCCCTGCGAATCGAGCGCGAGTCCGTTCGGATTGTTCAGCTGCGTCCGGTCGTACGGGCCGACGCCGGGCGCGCCGGGTTTGCCGATGGCGCGCAGCAGCTTGCCCGCAGGCGAGAAGACTTTCACCTGATGCGACTGGCCGCGATCGCTGATGCAGAAAGTTCCCCGCCGCGTCGGCGATGACGTGCCGCGGATCGTCGAGTCCGCTCGCGATGACGACCTCCGGCTTTCCGAGCGCTGCGGGTTCGGCGGAGTTCAGTGCCGGAAAGCGCAGGAGCTTCGTGCCGCTGAGCACGAGCAGGCGGCCGCGCGCATCGAAGGCCACGCCGCGCGGATTCTCCACCGGCGCACGTCCGGCGATGCGGCCCGCCTTCGCATCCACGAAGAGCAGCTCATTCTGCCGGACCATCGAGCAGACGAGGATCCCATCGCGCGCGGCGATGCCGGCGAGCACATACGTTTTCTCGCCGCCGTCGAAGCCTTCCAACTCAGCAGGTTTCTCGCCATCGGACGGTTTCTTGATTCGCGGATCGCTGCCAAGTTGCGCCTTGAAGATCGGCTTGTCCTCCAGCCCACGCGTCTTCGCCGTGAGGCGCAGTTCGCCATCCCACACCGAACCGACGTAGCAGAGATGGTCCGCGATTGCCGCGCTGCCACCATCGACTGCGAGCGTCGGTGCGCCGGTCCAGGTGCCGCCGACCCAGCCTTGCCCGCCGAGCTTCGTGCCGTCCTCGTGCAGCCATTGCAGACCGTGCCCGCCCTCGGCGACGTACGCGCCGATGAAGACGAGCGGCTGTCCGTCCGCCGTGCGGCTGCCGGGCACCGTGGCCACGCTCGTGGGCGGCGTGTGCGTGGTCATCCAGCAGCCGGTGTTGTCAGCCGTGGTCCAAGCCGGCTTGCCCGCGTTGTAGATGCTGAATTCGTAGTGCAGCTTCACGGGCCGGCGCCACAGTCCGCGGACCTTGTAATTGCCGGGCGCGACCGGCCGCGTGGGGATGTTGTAAACGCCGTGCTTCGCCGCCTCGGGATCGCGCAAAAGGTCGTCGCTGCCATCCCACCACGCGATGTTTTCGCCGGCGGGAAATGGAGTCTCGCTCACCAGATTTCGCACGCGGTGATTCTGCATGTCCTCGATCACGAGCGTCACGAGCCCGGCTTCCGGCAGCGTGAACTTCACCGGGATCGGCGGCGGCTCCTCGGCCGCTTTTCGGCAGGACGAGCGACGTCAGGGCCGCATCCTTCAGCGGCGCGAGCGCCAGCACTTCGCCGAGCCACACGCGGCGGCCTTCCTTTACCTTGTCTGGCGAGGTGCGGGTGCGTGGACTTCGCGCCGCCGGTGATCCGCAGACGCATCGCGCGCGTCTCCACGGCTGCGGAAAACGCCAGCCAATGCGGCCCGAGCGGCAGCGGATAAAGCGAATCCATGTCGCGCTTCTCCGCGACGCGCCGCCATTTCCCGGCGGCCGCTTCGCGCACATTTTCATCGGCTCCGCCGGTGAAGGCATCCACCTCCACGGCGCGAAAGCCGGCCCACACAGGCAGAGCCCGTCGAGCCGCACGGGCTTCGGCCACGTGAGCGTGACGACCTCCGGATGCTCCGCCGAAACCGGCAGCGCCGCGCCCTGTCTCGCCATTGTCCCACGTGCGCCAGTCGTTGTGCTTCCCGTCCACCAGCTTCGCCGAGGCGTCGTCGCGCGCGCTCGATTGCGCGAGCGCCTGCGGGGCCACGTTGCCCAGCCGCTCCGGCAATAGCCACACGCCGCCGAGCCACCCCGCCATCTCGCGATCGCCCGGCGCAGGCACATGGCTGAAACGCAGCGCGCGCGTCTGCGTTCCCGGCGGCAACGTCCACAGCGCGATAGCCGCCATTGTCCAACTTCCGCGCGCGACGCCGCATCGCCGGCGAGCCGTTCCGCAGGCTGCCACTGCGCGTCATCCGCGAGATCGCCGGGATACGCCGCGTCCGGCTTGAGCACGCTCAGCGTCCCGCCGCCGCGCACCAGCACGCTGCCCACCGCGACCGGTTGCGCAAAGCCGATCCGCAAATGCCGCACGCCCGCTTCGCGCCCTTCGCCAAATTTCACCCCGCGGAATTCCGGCTTCCCTGTCGAAGTCCACACCACCGCCTGCGGCCCGCCTTTGGGCGGCTCCCCGGGGACGGGCGATTCCTTGCCTTCGAGCCATTGCGCAAAAGCAGCACCGTCGAGCAATGAGACACCGAGCGGTGAAAAAGCGGGAGTTTCAGGTCTCTGCGCCGGGGCGATTCCGGTGCAAACGAGCGTGAACGCGATGACGAGTGGAAAGAGGCGGGTGTGCGACATGGGTGCACCCGCAGACTGTGCGCGTGCGCATAGCGAAGCAATCGCGCGCTCAGCGATATCCAACGTCCGGTCGTCCAGCGCGCCGTCGTTCGGCACGGGGTCCACGCGCATTTTGTCCGCGATGCTACGCGCCGGTGCGCTTCTTGATTTCCTTCAACTGCGCGGCCTCGGGTTTCGCCGTGTAGTACTTGTCGAGCGGGTAGCAGCCGCTGATGAGCCCATTGCGCGGGGCCGTCGTGCAGTCGCTGAACGTGCGGCAGATGAAGCGCTTTTCGATTTCACCCTTCGCCGCCGCGTCCGAGAGGATCGTCGGATAGCTCAGCACCGCACGGCCGATGCCGACCATGTCCGCCCAGCCTTCCCGCAAGAGGTATTGCGAAACGTGAGGGAGATATTCCTGCAGATAACTGAGGCCGGAGGCGACGATGACGGGGATTTCGAGTCCTGAATGTTGAAGTTTGAGGTCCTCAAGGCGCGCCTTCAGTTGCCGCACGACTTGCACCTGCCGCTCCACGTCGATCAGCGGATCATACGCCGGCTGGTAGCCGTCGCTCGGCGGATAGGCGGCGGGTCGCTGAAGATGCGGCGTGTAATAAGGCGAGCCGGCGGTGGTATTCAGGATTTTCACTCCGAGCTGCGCGCACAGTTTGGCAAATTGGAACGTCTCCGTGAGGTCGATCTGCGTCGGGTTCTCCTGGTTCACTCCGAAGCCGTAGCGATACGGCAGCGCGTTCGCGTATTCCTCCGGAATGCCGGGCCCGAGCTTGCCGGGCACGGAGAGCGCCGGGTCTGGCCGGTGCGGCACCATGTCGAACGTGCTAAGCCGTACGCCAAACTCGATCGGGTTCCCGCTCGCGCGGATGCCGGCGATGATGTCGCGCAGGATGCGCGTGCGGTTTTCGAAGCTGCCGCCGAACTTGCCGGGACGCGTATGTGCGCCGAGGAATTCGTGCAGCAGGTAGCCGTGGCAGTGCTTGAGGTCCACGAAATCCGCGCCCACGTCCCACGCGATCTTCGCCGCACGGATGTAGTCCTCGATGAGCCGCTCGATCTCCTCGTCCGTGAAGACCTGCGCGTCGCTCGTGACCTTGAACTTCGGGTCGAGGACCGGATGCCGGAATGCCACGCGCGGCTCGTAGCGCGTCTTCTCGTTCGGCCGGCAAAAGCGTCCTGAATGCGTGAGCTGAAAACCGATGACCAGATCGTCCGCCGTACCGTGGCGCTCGGCGTGCGCCTTTTTCAAAATGCCCATCAGCTCCGCGAGGCCCGCCTTGTTTTGCTCGATGATGATGATCTGGTTCGGATTCGCACGGCCGTCCGGCCGCACCGCCATCGCCTCCGCGCCGCAGATCAGCTTCGCGCCGCTCTCGCCGAAGCGCTGCCATCGCCTCCGCATCTCCTCGCTCAGGCCGCCGCCCGTCGTGCCGTCCCATCCTTCCATCGGGTGGATGGCCACGCGGTTGCCGATGCGCTTTCCGTTCACAGTCAGGTTCGGCACCGGCTGCGCGAGCGGCGAACCCGCGCCGGATTCCACCTTCTCCTCGCACGGCAGCTCGATGCCGAGCGCGGCGCAGTGTCTGCGAAAAATCATCGACAGTTTTGAGCGACGGGATGCGGGTGAGCTTGAACGGTTCGGCCATGGCTGCGAGTTGTGGACTCCGAACGATGCGCTCGTCACGAATTTTTCCCGCCTGTCTCGCACTGCTGTCGCTGCTCACATCGTGCGGCAAACAAACAGCCGCAGAGCACGGCACGACTCCGGCAATGGGCCAACGTCCCGCATCGCGACTGGACGCTACTGGTCAGCCAGTCATCCGCCAGGCCGCAGACGGAGCCGACAACGCCAGCTGGGCGTGATGGCGTGCATGCGGGTCAGCGCGCGGCGGACTCGGCGACAAACAGCCGCGTGAATTCGCCGTCGCTCACGTTGTAGTAAATGCGCCTCCCGTCGGCGCTGAAGACCGGATGCGGATGCGACACGCGCCACGACCGTGCGCCTTTCGAGTTGTCGAATTTGTGGATGATGACCTGACCCGTGCCTTTCGCATCGGCGAGCACCACGCCCCATTCGGTCCGGGTGCCGCCAAACTTCTCGAGCGTGGTGTCGGTGACGACGAGCTTGCCATCGGGACTCACCGAAGGGTGATCGCCGCTTACGTCCTTCATGTAGGCGTCGAGGATGGAAGTGTCCCCGCTGGCAGCAGCCTTCGCGCGGATTGCCTTCGTCGGCATGCCCGGATTTGCCGTCACCTTCCCGTCGTTGCTGTCGATCACCGTGTAGTGCATCTCGGTGATGTGCCGGGAGTCCGGCTGCCACGACGGGTGCCCCCACTTCGGACTCATGAAGAGGAATTTTTTCTCCGCGAGGCTGTAGCAGATGAGCCCCTGCCGCGCGCTGGCGCTCTTGCTGCGCGGATCATCGCCAGTGGCGAGAGCCATCTTGAAAAAGACGCGTTCGAGATTCGGACTGAGGATCGGGAAAAAGATGGACGGCTTCTGCCCCGCAAAAGTTTTCTCGAACCAATCCGGGTAGGCCTGCTTCAGCGCCTCCACGGTCACCGGCGTCTGCTTCTCGCCGGTCACCACGTTGATCAAATCGAGATCGGGGTGCGCGCCCGGCCTCCAGTGCGGGCTGTAGAGCGGGACGATGTCCGCATCCGGCTGGCCCCAGCCCGCAAGCTGGCCGCGCGCGAGGATGCGCTCCTTCATCGTGTCGAGATCCACGCAGGCGACAAACCACTCGCCGTCGCGCTCGCCGTGAAAGACGACGCGCTTGCCGCCGGAGACCCATTGCTGGCACGCGACGCGGTGCGCGTCCTCGGCGTTGATGTTCGTGGCGAGCACCTTCTCCTCGCCCGTCTTGCGATCGCGGATGACGACCTCACCGTGATGCGCGTCCTTCGCCGTCGAGGCATAGAACAGCACATGGCGTCCATCGGGACTCTCCGGGCAGGTGTTGAAATACGAGTGAATCGTATGCCGTCCCTCCTTCGGCGCGGCGGCGCTGATGGTCACGCCTTGGCGCCACGCTGCGAGAGGATCGGCTGCTGCCTGGCCGTTCGCGGGTGAAGACGCGGAGCGCGGACAGGACGACTGCGAGGAGAACTGAGGGGATGATTTTCATGGAATGAGAGGAGCGCTATCGCGGCAGCCGTTTCACGATGTCGGCGAGAATCTCGCGGTCGGAATCGGGCCGTTTCGCCGATTTCGGATGCGTGTCATCACAGCCGATCCAGCCGCGCAACCTTAGGAACATCGCGGCGCTGTGCTTGTAGGCCGGCACCGGCGGTCGGAAGGCGAGAAAGCCGAGGTATTGCAGCAGGTCGTTGAGTTCATAAAACGCCGGGTCGCCCGCCGCCCACGCGGCGTCGCGCTTCGCGAAAACGTCCGGCGCAAAAGTCGAAAGCCCGAGCAGGTAGTCGCTGCCATACATCACCATGTCGATGGCGAGATCGTTGCCCGTATAGACGCGGAAATCCGGCCGCGTCGCGTCGCGGAGCTGGATGCGCTGCCATTCCAGTTCGCGCTGCAGCGAGGAGTGCTTCGCGCCGATGCACTGCTTCACGCCCATCAGCCCGCGATAGACGTCGAGCGAGTAAATCTTCCCGAACGGCGCGAACATCGTGCCGAGTTCAAAGCCGACAAACCGCTCCGAGACGGTGCCGAGCTTTGCATACGCGGCGACGATCCCGTCGTCGCCCTGCTGCGTGAGGCCGTAGCTTTGGAAAATGACCGGCGTGCCTCCGTGCCGCTGGATCATCTCCATCTGCCGAGCGTAGGTCTCGAAGTCGAATGCCGCCCCCGGCTGGTCGCCGACGAACGCGCCCGCGACATAGCTGCGCCCGCCGCATTCGGCCTGCGTGATTTCGAGCGCGCGGCGCTTCGTCGCGTCGTCGATGAGGTTGCCGAATCCGGTATCCATGTTCACCGCCGGGCCGAGGCCCGCCTCCACGGTGCGGCGCGTGTGCGCAGTGAAACCCGCCCAGTCCACGTCGCCATTCGCGAGGAACGGCAGCAGGATGGCGGAAAAGCCCTCGATGCGTCGGCGGGGACGCAGCATGGCGATGGGATCGATCACAGACTGGCTCATGGCGGCGAGCGTAGGTTTCGCGATGCACGGGAAAGAAGCACAATTTGGCGGCGGAGTGAGCATTTGCTGGCAAGGCGGGACGTGTCGGATACGAATGCGCGCCTGAGTCCTGATGGTCTTTAGTTCCACGCTTTTCCTATTCCTGTTCCTGCCGGTCGTGCTGACGCTTTACGCGCTGCTGCCCGGACTTCGTGCGCGCAATGCACTGCTCCTCGTCGTCAGCCTCCTCTTCTACGCGTGGGGCGAGGTCGGCTTCATCTTCCTGCTGCTCGGCTCGACGCTGGTGAACTGGTTCCTCGGCCTGCGCGTGGATCGCGAACAGGATCCGGCGCGGAGAAAATCCGCAGTGACGGTCGCCATCGTGCTCAACGTCGGGCTGCTCGCCTTCTTCAAATACGCCAACTTTGCCGTCGGGAATGCGAACGCCGTGCTTTCCGCCTTCCATCTCCCGGAAATTCAGATCGGCGAAATCCGGCTGCCGATCGGCATCTCGTTCTTCACCTTCCACGCGCTGTCGTACGTCGTGGACATCTACCGTCGCAAATCCGTCGCGGCGCGGAATCCCGCGGACACGGCGCTCTACATCTTCTTTTTTCCCCAGCTCATCGCCGGGCCGATCCTGCGCTGGAGCGCCATCGCTCCGCAGCTCGTGCAGCGGGTGGTCACGCGCGAAAAGTTCGCGGAAGGCATCCGGCGTTTCGTCGGCGGACTCGCAAAAAAGGTGATCATCGCCAATGCCGTCGCGCTGCCGGCGGATCAGATCTTCGCGCTCCCGACGGGCGAGCTGACTCCCGCGCTCGCGTGGTTCGGCACGCTTTGCTACACGGTGCAGATCTACTTCGATTTCTCCGGCTACTCGGACATGGCGGTCGGGCTCGGGAAGATGTTTGGATTCAAGTTCATCGAGAATTTCGACAGCCCCTACATCTCGCAATCGGTGAAGGAATTCTGGCGGCGCTGGCACATCTCGCTTTCGACGTGGTTCCGCGACTACCTCTACATCCCGCTCGGCGGCAACCGCTGCTCGGAGACCGCGGAACTACTTCAACCTCGTCATCGTGTTTTTCCTCTGCGGGCTGTGGCACGGGGCGAGTTGGACGTTTGTCGCGTGGGGTCTCTACCACGGCCTCTTCCTCGTGCTGGAGCGGACTCGCTTCGGTGCATGGATGGAACGCACGCCGCGCGTTTTCCGCCACGCCTACGCGCTCGCCGCGGTGATGGCCGGCTGGGTGCTGTTCCGCGCGACGTCGTTCCCGCAGGCGCTGGCGTTTTTCGCGAACATGCTTGGCCTCGCGACGCCGGGCGAAGTCACGCAATCGCTCCATCGCTACGCCAGCAACCAGTCGATCTTCGCGCTCGTCGCCGGGGCGATTTTTGCGATGCCCGCGTGGACGTGGCTGAAGGCGCAACTCGCGCGGGCCTGCCGAGCGCATGCCGCACCGCGCCGGCTCTGCGTTGACTTCCGTGGGCCTGACCTTCGAGTGCGTCATGGTCATCGCACTGCTGCTGGTCTGCTCCGCGTGGCTCGCCGGCGGCACCTACAATCCCTTCATCTATTTCCGGTTCTGACGCCATGACGCTCTTTCCCAGCCGTGAAATCCTGAAGCGCCGCGCGGACATCGCGCTCATCGCCGCGTTCTTTGTGTTCCTGTGGCTTCCGACGGCCGACAGCTTCCTGCACCTCGACCGGGCCGCATCGCCGAACGAAAACCGCCCGCCCGCCACATTCCCGACGTTCCATCCGACGCTCAAGGGTACCGGTGAATTTTTCGCGGGCACCGAAGCTTGGTTCGCCGACCATTTTGGATTCCGCCGCCAGCTCGTGCGCTGGGAGCAGCGGCTGAAATGGACGCTGTTTCGTGATTCGCGCATCGCGAACACGCTCGTCGGGAAGGACGGCTGGCTGTTCTACTCCGACGGCCGGACCGTGGACGACATCACCGGCTCGCGCCCCTTCAGCGATGCAGACCTCGAAGAATGGCGCCTCCTGCTGACGGGGCGGCGCGACTGGCTGCGCGAGCGTGGCATCCGCTATCTCTTCGTCATCCCGCCGGACAAGCAGAGCATCTACGCCGAGCATCTGCCCGACTGGCTCATCGCCCGGGCACGCTCGCCGCGGCGCATCGATCAGCTGCTCGCCTATATGCGCGAAAAGAGCGACGTGCCGATCCTCGACCTTCGCGAAACGCTGTTCGATGCGAAGAAGAGCGCGCAGGTTTACCTGAAAACGGACACGCACTGGAACGAGCGCGGCGCTTTCGCCGCGTACCGCCGCGTCGTGAGCGAGATCGCCTCGCTCGGTGTCCCGGCCACCGCGCCGGATGAGGATGCCTTTGCCGAGACAGCTTTTGATCAGCCGGGCGGAGACCTCGCGCGGATGCTGGGCCAGGAGGCCTACCTGCCGGAAAAGCACACGCCGGTGCTCGAACCGCGACCGCCACTCGCGCCGCTCGCGGTGCACAAGGAAACGAACCTCATCGCGAAGCAGTGGATCCCGGGCACCGAGCCCCTCGTCTCGGAGAATCCCGCCGCGAAGGGGAAGGCGGTCATGTTCCGCGATTCCTTCGCCATCGCGCTCAGCAAATTTTTCGGCTACAGCTTTGGCCGCGTGGTCTATGTGTGGCAGCAGAATTGGGACAGGGGCATCATCGAATCCGAGAAGCCCGACATCGTCGTGGACGAGATGCTCGAACGCTTCGTCATCAGCCGCGACCCCCGCGAGATGAGGAAAGGCGACGACCAGACCGAGACCCAGCTCTTCGGCGACCGCTGAGATCTCCGTAGCGGCGCGAGTTCGGAAAATTGTCAGCGAAGCGTAAATCCCCGTGCCGTCCGCCTCGGCCGCGGGTTAACCATTTCCACAAGCCGATTCCCATGCCTCATCACCCGACCACCCGCCGCGCCGCGCTTCTCTGCTCAATCGGCCTCGCCACCCTCTCCACAGTTCCGCTTCTCCTCGCACAGGCGCCGGACGGCCCGGGCGGCAATCGTCCGCCATTCGGCGGCGCGGGCATCCGCTCGAACCGGCCCGATCCGAACGGCGCGACCGCGAAGCGCGAGAACGTCGTCAGCGTCACGATCGAGGGTGACTTTCGCGTCATCAAATCCAACGGCTGGCCCGACCACGCGCCGGGCCAGTTTCCACGCCGCGGAAATCCCAACACGGTTTCGCCGCAGGAATACACGTTCCGCGTTCCGCTGAAGCCGGTCGCGGCGAGTGAGCCGCAGCGCCGCGGCGGCTGGTTTTTCGGCGTCGCGGTGAATGGAGTGCCGTTTGAAGCCGGCACCGCCGAGACTTGGAACAACGATCCGCGCTCCGGCTGGCGCTACGAGGCGCACACGGGCTTCCTCGACCTCGGCCTCGACGAACACAACGCGCACGTGCAGCCGACCGGCGCCTACCATTACCACGCGATGCCCACCGGCCTCGTGCAGAAGCTCGGCGGTGACGAAGGGAAGATGCTCCTCATCGCGTGGGCCGCGGACGGCTTCCCGGTTTTCACGGCGAACTGCCACGGCGATGCGAAGGACGCGAAGAGCGCAATCCGCCCGATGAAATCCAGCTACCGGCTCAAGGCCGGCGCGCGGCCCGCGGACGCCGGCGGCCCGGGCGGCAACTACGACGGACGCTTCACGCAGGATTGGGAATTTGTGAAGGACAGCGGCGACCTCGACGAGTGCAACGGCCACACGGCTGCGACGCCCGACCATCCCGAGGGCATCTACCATTATCACATCACCACGACGTTCCCGTTCCTGCCGCGCGCATGGCACGGGACGCCCGACGAGAGCTTTGGCAAAGGCGGCCCCGGTCCCGGCGGGCCTCGCGGTCAGGCTGGCGGGCGGCGTCCTCAGGGTCCTGGCGGTGCTCCGGCAGGCCCGGGCGGCGCAGGCATGATGCCCGGCGGGTTTCCGCCGCCGCCACCGATCATCCGCGCGCTCGACATGAACGGCGACGGCGTCATCGACTCAGAAGAAATTGCAAACGCTCCAGCCGCGCTGCGGAAGCTCGACAGGAATGGCGACGGCAAGCTCACGCCCGACGAGTACCGCGGCGGCGAACTTCCGCCCGGCGCTCCGCCCCGTCCGCGATAGCCACGCGCTGCGCCGCGCCGCGCCGACCGCCCCTTCAGCCTTTGCCAGCGCATGTTCCGTGGCACTGTGCACGAACCCCATGCCTTCACGCCTGCGCCTCACGTGCCTGTCCGTCCTTCTCGCCCTCGTCGCCGGCTGTGCGCGCCCCACGACCGTCACGCGACCGGGCAAGGTCCATTCGCCGCCCATCCGCACGGTGCAAAAGTGGAATCCGCTCTGGAGCTTTGGCAATGCCGACGATCCTGAGCCGCCTGCGTGGTACCGGCCCGGTTCGCCGAGCCGGAGGACCGCCTGGCAGCTGCGGAATCCGCTGCACAATTTCACCCACTACGTCATCGGCGTGACCGACAAGCCCACGACGCGCACCGGCAGATATCCCCTCGGAAGTCTTCGCGCCCGACGGCGGATGGAACTGGGCCTGGACCCGACATCGCATCCTGCCGCTGCCCTTCGTTTCATTTTCGGGAAAGCACTGCCGCTTCTACCTCGGCTGGCGGGAAAGCGGGAACTTTGGCGGCAAGCTCAACTTCAAGCGCCGCGAGGAAAAACCGGCGCAAGTCGCACACGCGGCAGTGAAATCGCCTTGACCGCCCAAGGCCTCACTTCAACGCTGCCCCGCCAATGACGTTCGCAGAAAAAATCAGGAAAGTTTTTGGCTCCGATGGATGGCACAGCCTCGCCGCGGGAGTGCGCCGGATGGCGTATCCGCTCGACTGGCGGCAGTTCATGGAGCCGATCGACCGCGACGGCGTCGAAAAGCTGCGGGCAAAATATTACACGCCCGGCGAGCGCGTGCTGCCGGCGAAATATCTCAACGTCGAGGAATGGATGCTCACGAGCGTGAAGCGCGTCCGCGACCTGCGAATCCGCAAGGCGCCGCCGCGGCTGCGCATCCTCGATGTCGGCTGCGGCACCGGATATTTTCTGCACGTCGCAAAATGCCTCGGCCACGACGTGCTCGGGCTCGATCTCGACGTGGAGCCTGTCTTCCGCGGAATGCTCGCACTGCTCGGAATCCCGCGGACCATCCACTCCATCCACGCGTTTCAGCCGCTCCCGGATCTGGGCGCGCCGTTCGATCTCATCACGGCGCACATGACGTGCTTCAACCGCCGCGACGACGGCTCGCACTGGGGCGTCCCGGAGTGGGACTATTTCGTGAAGGACGCGGAGTCGCGGCTCACGCCGAGCGGTCGACTGCAGTTCGACCTGAATGTCCTGCCCGACGGCCGGCACATGGAAGACGATGTGCGCGCGTTTTTCCTCGCCCGTGGAGCGAGGATCGAGCGGCGCCGGGTCTATCTGCCGCCGCGCACGGCGAAATAGCGGGCACCCGCGCCGGTGCGGCGCGCGGCTGCGCGAGGAATCGGCCAACATTTGGGCGGAGCTCCGGTTCTCATTCTTTGCGACGCCGTCGCGCCCCCCATGATCACCACCGTTCCCCGAATCGTCCTCACCGCGCTCCTGTTTCTCGCCGTTGCACAAGTCCCGCTTCACGCCGCAGAGCCGGGCTGGACCGGCGGGGCGGCGAAGGTGGACATCACTCCCGACTACCCCGTGCGGCTCAGCGGCTACGGCGGGCGCAAGACGGAGTTTGAGGGAATCGAGCAGCGCATCTTTGCAAAGGCGCTCGCGCTGCGTGCGGGCGACGGGCCGATGGCGGTGATCCTGACGGTGGACAATTGCGGAGTGCCCGGCCACGTCCGCGATGAAGTCGCGCGGCGCCTGAAGGCGAAAGCCGGCGTGCCGGATGAGCGCGTCGCGCTGTGCTCGAGCCACACACATTCCGCACCGATGATCGGCGGCGTGCTCTCGACGCTTTTCGGGGCGGACATCCCGGAGGATCACGCCGCGCGCATCATGCGCTACACGAAGGAAACGACCGACAAACTCGAACAGGTCGCGCTCGCCGCCATCGCATCCGCCAGGCCGTGCGACGTTGCGTGGGCGAATGGCGAGGTCGGCTTTGCGATGAACCGGCGCTTCCCGACTCCGACGGGCTACGCGAACAAGCCCAACCCCGAGGGGCCCACCGACCACGCGCTCCCGGTGCTGCGCGTGACGTCTGCCGATGGGAAAATCATCGCAGTCCTCACGGGCTACGCGTGCCACTGCACGACGACGGGATTCAATCGCATCCACGGCGACTGGGCCGGCTGCGCGCAGGAGGCAATCGAGAAGGCATTCCCCGATGCCATCGCGCTCACGGCGATCGGCTGCGGAGGCGATCAAAACCCGAATCCGCGCGGCACTTACGAACTCGCGAACCAGCACGGCACCGCGCTCGCCACGGAGACGGAGCGCGTTGTGAAAGGCAAGATGCAGCCGCTCGCGCCGACAACGCTCGACTGCCGGATGAAGCGCTTCCCGCTGCCATTCGACACGCTGCCGACGAGGGAGGAATTCGAGAAGCGCGTCGAGGCCAGGGGCAGCAATGCCTACCACGCAAAGAAGCAGCTCGAACGGCTGGACCGCGGCGAGAAGCTCATGACCGAACTTCCCTATTCCGTGCAGACATGGAGCTTTGGAAATGACCTCGCGATGGTGTTCCTCCCCGGCGAAGTCGTCGTGGATTACAGCCTGCGCATCAAGCGTGATTTCCTAGGCAAGAAGCTGTGGGTGAATGCTTACTCGAATGACGTGCCATGCTATATCCCCTCGCGCCGGGTCTGGGCGGAGGGCGGCTACGAGGCCGCCGGCGCGATGCTTTACTACGACCGCCCGACGAGGCTCGCGCCGCAGGTCGAGGAGCTCATCATCGGCGCAGTCGGCGAAATCCTTCCCGCGCAGTTCCAGCACGCGGCAAAGTAAACCCGCAAACCGCAATGCCCTCAAGACTCCCCCTCCTGCTCCTGTGCGCCGCATTCCACAGCGTCCCGGCCGCTGACTCTGCCAATCCGCCCCGTCTGGATCGGAACGATCTCCTCACATTTCACACGCCGGATGGAAAAACCTCGAAGGTGCAGACCGCTGCCGACTGGCAGAGGCGCCGCACGGAAATCCTGGCCGGCATGCAGGAAGTCATGGGTCCCCTGCCCGGCCCGGACAAACGCTGCGCACTCGACATGCAGATCGAGGAGGAAATCGACGCCGGCGACCACGTCCGCCGGAAAATCACCTACGCCAGCGAGCCCGGCGGTCGCGCCAAGGCGTTCCTTTTGATCCCAAAGTCCGCGCTCGACGGGAAAACGAAGCTCGCCGCCGTGCTTTGCCTGCATGGGACCAACAACGTCGTCGGCAACCGCGTCGTCGTCGAAGAAGGTCACGCGACGAACCGCGCCTACGCGCTGGAACTGACGCGCCGCGGTTACGTCACGCTGGCGCCCGCCTATCCGCAGCTCGCCGATTACCAGCCGGACCTGAAGGCGCTCGGCTACGCGAGCGGCACGATGAAGGCGATCTGGGACAACATCCGCGGCCTCGATCTGCTCGACTCGCTGCCATTCGTGCAGGCCGGCTCGTACGGCGCGATCGGCCATTCGCTCGGCGGGCACAACTCGGTGTACACCGCGGTCTTCGACCCGCGCATCAAGGTCGTCGTATCGAGCTGCGGGCTGGATTCCTACCTCGACTACTACGGCGGAAAGCCGGAGCTCTGGGAGCATGGCAAGGGCTGGTGCCAGGACCGCTACATGCCGAGGCTCGCGAATTACAAAGGCCGCCTCGCGGACATCCCGTTCGACTTCCACGAACTCATCGGCGCGCTCGCCCCGCGCCGCGTGCTCATCAGCGCGCCGCTCGGCGACTCGAACTTCAAATGGCAGAGCGTGGACAACATCGTCAAAGCCGCCCTGCCCGTCTTCAGGCTGCACGGTGCCGCGGAAAATCTCCGCGTTCTTCATCCCGACTGCGCACACGATTTCCCGCCGGAAATCCGCGAGCAGGCCTATGCCTGGATCGATTCCGTCGCTGAGGCCGCGCTGAGCGCGGCGCCTACTTCCCGCCGGGGCCGTAGCCCTTTGCGGGCGTGCCGTCGTCGTTCAGCTTGCCAGCGGACCAGAGCAGGCCGCGCGTCACGAGATCGAGATACCGGGCGTCTTCCACAGTGGCATTGTTGTGGCCGATCGTCGTGCTGAAGACGCGCGTCTTCTTCGGTCCGTATTCATTTGTCCATGCCACGACCGTCTCCGTCTCCTTCGTCGTCCCGTCCTTGGCCTTCGTGATCTGCTTGCCCTTCGCGAGTTCCTTGCCGGTGAGCATCTGGATGTTGTTGTAGAGCTCCTCCTTGATCGTCGTCCAGTCCTCGAGACCCTTCACGATCGGCGAGTCCTTCGCGGTGAAGGTGATCGCGACCGGCTCCTGCGGGCCGTGGCCGGTGGACTGGAGGCCGAGGTATTCAAACCAGTGCGCATTGTCCGCGCCGGGCGTGACGGGCTTCTGGAAATCGCCGAAGCGGTACGAGTGCATCGCGCAATGCAGGTTCACACCGGGCAGTCCGTCCGCGTGCGGCTTCAGCACGCCCGCGATGACCGCCGGGTCCGAGATGCCCGCCGAGCACTCGTCGTGGATCACCACGTCGAAGCCCTTCGCGTAATCCGGGTTCCCATACAGCGGGAGCGGCGGCTTCACGCTCTTGTCGTCCGTGTGCATCTGCTCCACGAGCACGTTCGCACGCGCCTCGATTCCCTTTTTCAGAATGTCCTTCTGCGCCACGTAGTCATGGCAGCAGCCACCGGTGATGAGCAGGACGCGCAGCGGTTTCGCCTTCTCCGCGGCAATTGCGGGGAGACCGAGCGTGGCTGCGATGACGAGGGCGAGGAAGGAGGAGCGTTTCATGGGATTGAGGGTGTGGCGGAATGAATGCGGGCGCTCCGTTTGTCTTAGGGGGATCACGGCGGCAAGCCTTTCCTTCCCGTGCGTGCCGCGGGTCCGGCGCGAATGCCAGTCGCTCACGCACTCGGAATGCCGTTCATTTTTGACATTCAGTTCGTTTCTCTGCAATCGAGCGCAGGAATCCCTCCAAAGATTGGAATCACTGACCTGCACCAAATGAATACCCGAACGTATTACGCCTGCATCGCCGCACTCGTCCTCACCGCCATCGCACCTGCCCACGGCGAGACACAGGCAACGTTCAAGCCGCTCCTCGAATCCGCCAGCATCAGTTCGCTGCTCCGGAACCTCGCATTTGCGGATTACCAGACCATTGCCAAGACCGCAGCCGAACTCAGGACGCTGGGCAAAAATCCAAAAATCGCGGACAGGAACGTCCTCCTCGGCCTTGCCAACATCATCGAGGACATCTTCGGCAACGAACGGAAGCTGGTGACCCAGCCCAAGGCCGAAATCGGGGAGCTGAACAAACGCATCATCCAGTGGGAACGCGCGGCGGAGGAATGGAAAAAGCCGAACCGTCTCACCGGGCAGCCGAATACCGTGAACGTCAGCAATGCCCTTCGCAACGCCGACAACTGCCGCACGGAAATCGAACGTATCAACGCCAAAATCCGCCAGTTCCAGCCCGTCCTCATCCACGCACTCCGGCAGGCCGACACTGCCGCCGTCCACTACCGCCAGGCGGACTGCGTCGGCACGACCATCACGCTCGCGTCGTGCATCCACGCCATCAACGACCGCTCCGTGGAGAATGGCGCCTACCGGCCCACATTTTCAAAGCGATGGATCGAACTCAAAAGCATGACCCCGAGCGAGCTTGAGCGCGCCCAGAGCGAGGCGCGCGCGCAGCTCGTGCTTTTCCTCGTCGGCCGATTCAAGCTCCGGAACGCCGAATCCAGCACCGCCACCGGCAACCTCATCCGCAAGGCGGCCGAGATGTGGGTCGACAAGAAGCTCGATGATGCGCTCTTCACGATCTTCATCGACCTGCAGGACGTCCATCAGCGGCACCTCAAGGAATTCCTCATCGCCGTCGCCGACGAAGGCCTCAGCGAGCGCACCACATCCACCTCCGGGAACAAAGACAAGTTCACCGAATGGCTCCGGAGCGTCGATCCCGACATCGTCAACATTCCCAGCGTGGTGACCTCCGTTTTCGGGATGTTGCAGGAAGCCGTCAGGCAGGGCACTCCAGACAAATAGCAGGATCGCGTGGTGCCGGGAACGCGGGTGGCCGGGCTGCTCCGTCCCCGCTTGCTCCCCGGCTCACCGGCGCGGGATCGCGCCATCCTTGGAATCCGGTGTTGGTCCCGGAAACGCCTCACTTGGGCACGTCATCCTGCGGCGGTGGCGGAGAAGGAAGAACTCGGGCGCATCTGCAGTATTCATTCGCTCCGTCCATGCTAAGAGTCCCCTGCCACCCCGGTTCTCTCTTCGCCAAACCCCTTCCCGATGAAACGCGCCTCCCTGTCCCTGTTCGCCACCCTTTCGCTCCTGCCGCTGCTCCATGCGGCACCGGAAGCGATGATGCCCGCTCCCGCCGCGGAGGCGATGCCGAAGCAGAAGATCGTCTCGCTCACCATCGAGCCGGCAAAGGTGTCGCTGGACGGAAAATTTGCGGCGGCGCAGGTGCTCGTGACGGCGAAGCTGGCATCTGGCGAACTGACGGATGTCACCCGTCTCGCGACGCTCCGCCTCGGAGGAGCCTGCGCGGAAATTTCCAAATACGGACACATCGAGGCGCGGAAGAACGGCACGGCAACACTGACCGTGGAACTCTCCGGGCAGAAGGCCTCGGCGCCGGTGGAGGTGTCCGGCGTCACGGACAAGGTGGCCGTGGATTTCATCCGCGACGTAAATCCCGTGATGACGAAGCTCGGCTGCAACGCCGGCACGTGCCACGGCGCGAAGGACGGCAAGTATGGCTTCAAGCTCTCGCTGCGCGGCTACGATCCGCTTTTTGACGTCCGTTCGCTGAAGGACGATCTCGCGGGCCGGCGCCTGAATGCGGCGTCACCGGATGATTCGCTGATGCTCCTGAAGGCGACCAGCGGCGTGCCGCACGAGGGCGGGCAGCGCACGAAGCTCGGCGAGAAGTATTACGAAATCATGCGCGCATGGATCGCCGACGGCGCGAAGCTCGACCTCGGTGTCGTGCGGGTAAAAAGCATCGAGGTGTTTCCGAAAAATCCCGTCGTGCCCGAGCCGGGCGCGTGGCAGCAGTTCCGCGTGGTCGCGACTTTTTCCGATGGCAAGACGCGCGATGTCACGGCCGAGGCATTTGTGGAGAGCGGCAACGGCGACGTCGCGGGCGCGCTGCCCGAGGGCAACGGCCTCATCACCACGCTTCGCCGCGGCGAGGCCCCGGTGCTCGCGCGCTACGAGGGGAACTACGCTGCGACGACGGTCACGGTGATGGGCGACCGCAGCGGCTTCACGTGGAAGCAGCCGGAGACATGGGGACGCATCGATGAACTCGTCGCCGCCAAGTGGCAGCGCATGAAGATCGAGCCGTCCGGTGTCTGCAGCGATGCCGACTTCCTGCGCCGCGTGTATCTCGACCTCACCGGCATGCCGCCGACTGCGGAGGAAGTGCGCGCATTCCTCGCCGACACGACGCCGATGCGCGAGAAGCGCGACGCGGTCATCGACAAGCTGATCGGCTCGCCAGGATACATCGAGCACGCGACGAACAAATGGAGCGACCTGCTGCAGGTGAACTCGAAGTTCCTCGGCGCGCAGGGCGTGCAGCTCTTCCGCGACTGGATCCGCAAGGAGGTCGAGGACAACACGCCTTACGACCAGTTCGTCAAAAAAATCCTCACCGCATCCGGCTCCAACAAGGAGAACCCCGCGGCGAGCTATTGGAAGATCCTCCGCGACCCGGCGGAGACGATGGAGAATACGACGCACCTTTTCCTCGCCACGCGCTTCAACTGCAACAAGTGCCACGACCATCCCTTCGAGCGCTGGACGCAGGATCAGTATTACCACCTCGGCGCATTCTTTTCGCAGGTGTCGTTTGCGGATGATCCCGCGGCAGGCGGCGCGAAGCTCGCGGGCAGCGCGGTGGAAAAGGCGAAGGCGCTGTTTGAAATCGTGAAGGACACGCCGAACGGCGAGATGATCCACCTGCGCACGAACAAGGTCGCCGAGCCCACGTTCCCCTTCCCCGCAAAGATCGAGGCGCCTGCGAAGGCGAAAAACCGCTGCCGCGCCGCGAGCAACTCGCCGAGTGGATCACGTCTCCCGGACAACCGCTACTTTGCCTCCAGCTACGTGAACCGCCAATGGGGCTACCTGCTCGGAGCCGGCATCATCGAACCGCTCGACGACATCCGCGCCGGCAACCCCGCGACGAACCCGGAGCTGCTCGAATACCTGACGAAGGAATTCATCAGCCACGGCTTCGACGTGCGCCACATGCTGCGCGAGATCTGCAAATCCCGCACCTACCAGCTCGCGCTCAAGACGAACAAGTGGAACGATGACGACCGGACGAACTACTCGCACGCGCTCGCGCGCCGGCTGCCCGCGGAAGTGCTCTACGATTCCGTGCTGAAGGTCACCGGCGCGAGCTCGCGCCTCCCCGGCGGCGTCGGCGCCTCGATGCTCGCGGATTCGCAGTCGGACCTGCCGAGCGGCTTCCTCGCCAATGCCGGCCGCCCCGCGCGCGAGAGTTCCTGCGAATGCGAACGCAACAGCGACCTGCGCCTCGGCAGCGTGACTGGCGCTCCTCAGCGGCCCGGCCATCGCCGACGCCATCGGCGACCCGGGCAATGCACTGCCAAAGCTCGTCACCGCACAGCCCGATGACCGCAAACTCGTGGACGAGATTTTCACCCGCGTGCTGAACCGCCCCGCCACGGACGGCGAAATCGCAAAAGCGCTGGAGTCATGGGCCATCATCGAGCAGGAGCACAGAAATCTGGTCGCAGTCTTGGACGAAAAGGAAATGGAGCAGGCCCCGATCATCGCGAAGCACGAGGCCGAGCGCGTCGCGGCCATCGACGCGGCGAAGAAGGAACTCGCCCGGCACGAAAAGGAAATCGCGCCGAAGGTCGCCGAGGCCGAGAAGAAGCGGAAGGAATCCGTGCTCGCCGCGACCACCGCGGTGAAAGACTACGAGCAGAAGACCCTCGCGGCCGCGCAGGCGCAGTTCGAGGCCACGGTGCCCATCGCAAAAACCTACACCGGCTGGGTGCCGCTCGATCTGATCGACCCGAAGGCCGCCGGCGGAGTCGAACTCGTGAAGCTGCCCGACGGCTCCATCAAGGCCAGCGGCCCGGCCGCGAGGAATACGGATTACACCGTGCTCGCGGATACGAAGCTCGCGGGAATCACCGGAGTGATGATCGAGGTGCTGACCGACGCCGCCGCTCCCGCTTTCGGCCCCGGGTACTCCGCCGGCAATTTCGTGCTCGGCGAAATCGGCCTCAAGACCGGCCCGTTCGGCGCAGCGAGACAGGCGGACGACGCGAAATTCAACGGCGCCGTCGCCGACATCAGCCAGGCGAGCTTCGAAGTGGCGAAGGCCATCGACGACAAGAAGGGCGACGCCAACAACGGCTGGGCCATCAGCCCGCAGTTTGGCGTGCCGCACTACGCCGCGTTCTCATTGGCGAAGCCCATCGGCGACGACAAGAAGGGCCTGCGCCTGCGCTTCGACCTGAACCAGCCGCGCCCCGCGGGATTCTCCATCGCGCGCTTCCGCATCTACGTCACCACCGGAAATGCGCCTCTCAACATCGGCCTCCCCATCGCCGTCACCGAGGCGCTGAAGAAGCCCGCGCAACTCCGCAGCAAGGACGACAAGGCCGCCATCGCCGCGTACTGGAACGAGAACGATCCCGAGCTCCGCAAGCGCCGGCTCACCCTCGCGAAGAACCAATTCCCGCTGCCGACCGACCCGGGCGTTATCGACCGCCGCGCCGTCCTCGCCAAGGCCGAGCTCCCCATCCGCATCGATCCCAAGCTCCTCCAGCTCCGCGCCGACGCCGCGCAGAGCAAGACCCAGCTCGCGAACCCCCGACTCACCGGCGCGCAGGATCTCGTCTGGGCGCTCGTAAACACACCCGCGTTCCTCTTCAACCGCTAGCGCCCGCTCCGGGAAGCCTGCAGTGGACAACAAGCCATCCAGCGCACTACTTGCGTGGCGGATATTCTTGCAGCTACTCAACTAGGTGTTTCGAAACTTGACGTCATCAAGGCTGAGTTTCAGCGCGCTCTCCGTTCTTTCGATAACATTCTTCAACCCTTCACAGTCTTCTACAATCGAACTGAAGGTCATATCGTTCAAGGCGGAAACTGCATGATCCATTCTCACGCCAATAGGAATTTCATCTTCCAACGCACGAAAGACATACAGACAATTAAGAAACTCCAATGCCACAGAAATCAGAGGTCGGTGAGCTGCAAATACCTCCTCGGCCCTGGCTTTAAGTTCGCGTTCAGCGGTCGTGAGCTCGCTCTCTTTGATGTCGCAGGCTTTCGAGGCTGCCTTGACCAAAGTGGGATAATACCAAAACTCACGTAAACTCCAAGATCCAGCGACCGCGCACGCCAAAACCCCCACCTTGTAGCTGAACAATGAGAGCAATGCCGCCGCAATACTCGCCCCCCCTCCAGCGCAAACAATCATCCCGGTAACGATTAACGGCAGAATTTTCTTATACCAAGGGAGCTGGACTGCCCCTTGCAGCCACAGAAATATTAGAATTACGGAGATAAGTGCGAATGCAGCACGGAAAATGGCGGCCTCGGCGCGGGTGCGCGCTTCACTCATATTTGCCTTGGCCGCGTTCGAAAAAGAAACCGCTTCCTCATGCTCCTTGAGAATGGCCCGGAGCTGTGAAGCCAGTCGGTCCATATCAGCACTTTTACGAGACCTCAACGAGGCGATGGCCTGAACCAAACCTGTGAGCGGCTCTACGAGTCTCGCCGGTCCGGAGGCAAAACCACGGTGCCGATCGACAAAGAGCACTACCTCCTGATTGACCCTGTTTCGCGACCCGCAGTAGTTGCAACGGAACTCTTCGGTTCCCATTACCCTTGATGGGCCCCCACAGGAACCACATGTGATCGGCGTTACAACGGAGCTCAAATTATTGAAGTGCTAGGTGACAACGGCAGCGGATGACGCATTCGGCTCAATGACGTGCAATGGTCTTGGCCATCACGACAGAACAAGCTTCAAATCCCAAATGGCTCAAAACCTTATGGGCTCCCGTGTTTTGGATGCTGGACTCCAGGAAGATCTGAAAAATTCCTTCTGTCCTAAGGTGCTGCTCGAACGCGGCGAGCATCAATGAGGCAATGCGCCTGCCCCGTGCGTCCTTCGCGACAACGATGTCTTCAAGCGTCGCATACGGCCTGCCTTTGCATTCTTTCGTGGCCGAGACTACCATTAATCCGACGTGCTTGCCTCCGTCAGCGGCTGTGAGCAATCCTCGCCAGCTTGAACCGCTGGGAGATCCATCAAGAATTCCGGAAAACTCATTAGCAAGCACCCGCTCCAAGTCGGTAGCCCATTCACCTATCGATACCGCTCTTCCGCCTTGGATCTCCCCGTGTGAGATATACACCGAGTCTGTGTTGTCGACGAACAGCCGCACCAACGCCTCGACGTCAGAATTCCGGGTCGCCCAGGATATCACGACGCTGCCCATATCTCATTTCTCTCCCGCTGGAGCCAATTGCGCACCGTGTTGCAATCAAACAGTTCACCGACGCAGTGATAGAATACTTTTGCTTTCAATGAACCATCGTGGTGAAGCGACAGATCAGGGATTTCATGCCATTTGTGTGGCAACTCTTCCCTTGTCACCGGCGTTTCGAGGCGACGCGGGAAGAGACCCGGCCCTGCGCGCCAGCGAAACCATTTCCTGGCTCGCGCACGATTCTGTCGCGACAACTGCTGCAAACCCTCGAAGAGTCCCCGCCGCTCGATCGCACTGGCGCCAGTCTCCCATACGTTAAGTATGAAACCAGCCCTCATAATTTGCGAAAGCTCGCCGATATAATCATTCTCAATGGCTTTCCAAATTGCAGGGAATCCAGGGGCCTGCGAGACCGAAAAAAACCAAGCCACCCAGCTCCCGAAGATGTCCGCAGGCACAATCGCGCGTTTTCTGAAATAAACACCCATCTCGAAAAGGTTCATCATTTGGCAAACGTAATTCATGAAGGCAATACGGTCTGCGCTTCCCTCCTTCGGAAGTTCTGCATCCTTCACCCATAGCGGACCGATAAGCTCAACGTGCTGGGCCTCGAACCGGAAAATGTCGATCGATGCAAATTCGAACCGCTGATAGAGTTCCCGGTTCGCAATTTCATTTTCCCGTCGGCTGCTGTCAACGTTTGAAACCAGATATATTTGAACGGCAGCAGCTACAGCCGCGCCTTGGAAATATGAGGCCCAATCGTTCGTCTCCCAGCGTTGCAACAGACCATATCCTGCGATAGCCAACATGGCTACCGGGAGGGAAATCATCACGATTTTCAAGAAGGAATTCATGGGGTCGGATTCATGATGCGCCTTTTGTTCGATTGAGCGACATCTGTCAACCGGGCTTTGCAGCGGGGCAAGAACCGCACGTTCATCCAAAATGAGCAATGTCACGCGTGCGCCTGCGCTCCATATGAAACCTACTACCCCTCCCTCCTATATGCACACCCACACTGGTGCTGCTGAGCGTGCTATCACCCTTTCCGAGCAATGTCTCGCCTACTTGCATGGCGTTCGCAAAACCGAGACAGGCTCACTGGAAAGGCATTTTGAAGGCGCATGGCTGCTCCCTACCTCCGAAGGCCGGTTCATCCGGGGAGTGATGGCTAAACGCCGCTGAGTTTGAGGGAGGATTCATGGAGGCTGTAGAGTTTGAGATGAAGGAACTCGATGTCGCGATAGCCGTATGCGGCGCGAGTCATGGCTCCGACCTTGTTGTTGATGCCTTCGAGTTTGCCGCTGGAGATGGGGTGCTCGAAGTAGTTGAGGATGCCGGCGGCGTGGGCGCGCAGGGTCCTGGCCAGGCCTTCCATCTGGCGGATGCCGCTGCCCAATGCGCGGGCGATCCAGCGCTCCAGGAAGCGGCGCATGGCGTCCCGGGTGCCGCGGCTCCAGAGCAGGCGCAGTTCTTCCTTGAGATAGTAGGCGGTGGAGAGCGGTTGGTTGAAGCGCAGGGCCTCGGCGAGTCTGTCGCGTTTGTCCTCGGTGAGCTTCTCGCTGCCCGTGAGCAGCAGGTAGCGGGAGCCTTTGAGGGTCTGGTAGCCGAGCACCTCGGCCTCGCGCTGGAGGGCGCGCCGCAGGTCGTCGATCTTTTCATTGGCCAGTTTGATGATGTGGAAGTGGTCGAAGACGATGGCCGCCCCTGGCAGGTGTTCGAGGATGGCGCTCCAGTAGGCGGCACTCATGTCGCAGGCCACCGCCTCGATGTGTGCCCTGGCCAGCCGCAGCCGCCGCCAGAACTTGCGCAGTGCATCCCCGCCGCGCCCCTTGGCCACCCAGAGGATGCGACCGGTGTCCAGATCGATGACCAGCGTGAGGAACTTCGCCTTCTTGCCCAGATGGATTTCATCAATGGCCAGCCGCCGGACCTCCCGCAGCGGGATGCGCGCATAGCGCCGCCGCAGGTCGGCCTTGACGATCTCCTTGACGGTGTCCCACCCCAGATGCGCCAGCGCCGCCACCTCCGAGAGCGTCATGAAACGGCTCAGCTCGCAGGCGAACTCCGCGAGCCCATGCGTGTAGTGCGCGTAGGCCGGGGCAAAAAGGGGGCCACCTCGAACCCATGCCCGCACACCCGGCACTGGCAGCGCGGCACCTCAGCCACCAGCACCACTTCCTTGAGCCCAATGGGCACCGTGCGAATGCGCCGCCAACGCTTGCCACGCCGCATCGCCGGTCCGGCCCCACACTTCGGGCAGACCAGCTCCTCCTCCTTCACCGCCAGATGAAACTCCACCCGCCCCTCCACGTACCCGGTCTTCACATATTCATACCCTTCACGGACCCCAAACGCATGATACAAAAGGCTCTGGCTCATCCCTCCCTTCTACCACTTCCCAACCCCTGTAAGCCATCACTCCCCGGATGAACCCGAAGGCCGGCGATGAGTTCGTTCACCCTCGCCCGCATCTCCTCGCTGGGCACGCGCACGATGGCCAGATCCCGCCGGTTGCCATCGACGAAACGCGAGAGGCGCTGGCAGAGCGCGGTGGCGTCGCGCCCGTCGGTCTTCACCCGCTCGCGGCGCTCGTCCAGCCGGCACGGCGCGACGGCGTGGCATTCCGCCCCCCATCGCCTTTCATTTCGTCGGTGAACCAACCAGCCCACCAGCCCACTTCCATGCCATCCAGGCGCCGCAGCAAACAGCTACGGACACTGCTGGCGCTTCCTGATGGCGAAAGACGGCGGCCGGGAAGGCGCCGTTCCTATTGCGCCACCTTGTGG
Organism: uncultured Verrucomicrobiae bacterium; assembly: GCA_963769025.1. Classification (GTDB taxonomy): domain Bacteria; phylum Verrucomicrobiota; class Verrucomicrobiia; order Chthoniobacterales; family Chthoniobacteraceae; genus SXWH01. The sequence goes on along the minus strand of CAVYKI010000009.1, from coordinate 415,652 downwards.
CCAGGGATGCGGTGGATGGTTTCGTCGAGCTGGGATTTTACGTCGGTGCCGTCGGCGGCCTTTACGTTGCACTTGATGCGCAGCGTCATCGCGGGGGCGCGGTCGCTGAGTTCGAGGAGGACGCTCCTTTTGTCGGCGCTGACGGTGGCCTTGGTGACTTCGATGCGGTCTTTGCCGCGCTTTTTCGGGTCGCGGACGGAGAATTCGGGCGAGCCGTAGGCACCGGTCCATGCGTAGTTCCATTGCTCGGCGCTCCAGTTGCCGGCGTCGCCGGCGCTGGCGGGATCGAGCGGGGCGGTGAAGGTGATCTCGGCGCCGTTTGGCTTCGTCGCGAAGCCGATGGGCATGGTGACGGGCTTGCCAGTGTAGCGGACGCGCTGGAAGCAGCCGTCCTTTGCGGCGCTGCTCTGCCAGACGTTGAGGCCGGTGACGTAGAGCTGGCCGTCGAGCGGGCTGAAGCGCTCGCGCATGATGCCGCTCTTGAACGTGAGCGGAAAGCGCACGAGGCCGCCCTGCTCGACGCCGTCCACGGTCTCCATCGTCACGCCGAAGAGGCTGCACTTTCCGTAGCTGGTCTGGAGCATGCGGCCGCCCCACGGGCCCCATTTTGCGCCGGGCGGCGCCCAGACTTCGCCGCCGGAGGAATTGTCGATGTCCATGGGCAGCCAGAAGAGCGGAAGGTCGGCGCCGTTCGCTGGAACGGGCGTGTCGCTCTTGCCCCAGAACTCGGTCTTGAATTCGTCGCGCGCGGATTGCAGCGAGGGATTCGCGGTGAAGGTGGTGCCGTCGGCGCGCTTGAAGAGCAGCTCGCGATGCGCGGCCGGCGTCATGCCGTAGAAGCCGCCGGGCTTGACGATGTTCACGCGGTTCGTGGGCATCCAGTGGCCCTGGTTGTCGCTGACGGTGAGGACGTCGCCGGGGCCCATGCCGAGGCCGTTCGGAGCGCGGAGACCGTCGGCGATGACTTCGAGCTTTGCGCCGTCCTTGCTGACCTTGATCATCGTGCCCTGGTGCGGGCTTTTGTTCGTCGGCGTCCACGGGGAGCCTTTGGCGTAGTAAAAGTTGCCCTTGCTGTCGGTCTCCAGATCGAGCGCGAACTCGTGGTAGTTCTCCGTGACGATGCAGTCGCTGTTGAAGTTCTCGTACCAGTCCGCCTCGCCGTCCCCATTGAGATCGTGCAGCCGCGTGATCTGGTCGCGGCCGAGGACGTAGATTTTCCCATCCACCACGCGGCAGCCGAGCGGCTGGAAGAGGCCGGTGGCAAAACGCTTCCACTTCACGTGCTCGAGCTTCTCATCGAGCCCGGAGACGATCCACACGTCGCCGCTGAGGTTCACGATGACCGCGGTGCCGTCGGGCAGGAAGTCGTGGCCGCCGGGGCGCATCCAGCTTTTGAAGGGGTTTTCGTCGGGCAGCGGGATGTCGTCCACGACATAGGCCTGCGCGCTGTCGCCGGGTTTGCCGGGGACTTCGAGCGGCGCACCCCATCGGGCGGGGCCGGGCTTGGTGAAATTGGAGACCTCAGCGAGTTCGCCCTTCCGTGTCAGCGCACGGCCGAGCTTTGCCATGTCGGCGGGCGGAGCAACGGCAAAGGCGATTTGGAAGGTCGCGGGCGCACTCAGCGCCGGGAGATTGAAAACGGTGCGCCCGTTCTCCACGGCGAGCCTCCCGCCTTGCAGCCCGCCGTGCACGGCCACGCCGGTGAGTTCGCCATCCTTCTCGATGAGGACTTCGCCGTGCGGACCGGGCTTCGCCGTGCCTTGCGAATCGAGCAGGAACAGTTGCCTGGCGTCGGCGCCTGCCGCGACGGTGAAGGTGCGCGTGAAGACGCGGATGCCCTCGCGCATCTCGCTGCCGGGGAGCTCGAGGACGGACTGCTTGCCGACGGAGTAGCTGAGCACCGTGTGCGGGCCGCTGGTGTACACGCCGCGCCACTTCAGGCCCGCGACGGAGCCCTGGTGATCCGTGCGCGGGTCGTCGGCGATTTGCGTCCCCCACCCCGTCGCCCAGCCGGCGGAAAGGCTCACGTCGCCAGCCGCGCCGATCTGGCCTTCGAGGCCGCCGCGAGCGCGCGGGAAATTCGCGAGGCCGCCCTCCCACGCGGCGTGGAAGCGCATGAGCTCGCGGTCGAAGAGAATCGTCGCGGGCGCGTCCTTCGTGCCGACGGCGACGGCGATGCCCTTGAACGAAGTGCTGTCACCGACCTTGTAGCAGCCGGTGAAGAACGGCCCGAGGTCCATGTCGTCCCATTTGATTTTGATCGCGGGCTTTTTGCCCGGCGTTGCATTTTTCACCGCCGCCGGCTCGCCTTGGGCGAGGGAAAGGGCGGGCAGCGTGAGGGTCGTGGCGAGGATGGCGATGTGTCGGATGTTCATGAGGAAAGTGGGATGCGCGCCGGACTGGTGAAAGGCGCGAGGGAAGGGCGGAGGCTAGTCGAACTTCAGCGGCTCGGGCTGGGTCAGCTTCACCTCGGAGTTTGGCGGAGGCGGGACGACGATCGGGCGCGGCGGCGGGACATCGCGCGCGGGGATCGGGTCGCTGCCGTTCGGGGCGACTCCCACGGTGATCAGCGGTGCCTGCCCGTTGCCGACGGCGGCGAGCTGCGCCTGACGCTCCTGCGCGAGGTTCGAGCCGTAGGGGTCGTTGCCGAGCACCGTCGGCTCCTTGAGCGCGATGCTCTTGAGCGTCTGCGGCTCGAGGATGCGCGCCTTCAGCACGCCGTCGGGCGCCGCTTTTCCCGCGAGTGGCGCAGCCATGCCGCTGCTGTGGGTCGAACAGGGATTCTTCGGCGCCTGCTCTTCCGTACAGATTTCCTGGTAGGTGGTGCGCACGCCGTTTTCGAAACACTTGTCGGTGGCGAGTTCGCCGCTCGAACGGCAAATCTCAACGCGGATGATGCCCTTCGGCTGCACGAATTCCACGGGCTTGTACGTTTCGAAGGACGCCTTCATGATGTCCGCCCACACGGGCAGCGCGATGTCCTTTCCAAAAGCGCCGCGGTAGATGCTCGCGCGCGGCTTGCCCCGCTGCTGGTCGATGCCGATCCACACGCCGCAGGTGATCTCGCTGCTGTAGCCGATGAACCACGCGTCGGTGAAGTTGTAGGCCGTGCCCGTTTTTCCGGCGACCGGGTAGCGCCTGAGGCCGAGTTCGGTGGACGCTCGTTCGGCGGTGCCCTCGGGCTCGAGCACCTGCTCGAGGCATGAATGGACCTCAAAGGCGGTGGTCTCCTTGATCACGCGCACGGTCTCGGGCTTTTCCTCGAAGATGACGTTGCCCAGTTTGTCCTCGATGCGCCGGATGATGTATGTGTTCGCCGGACGCACGCCGCCGTTCGCGAACATGGTGTACGCGAGGACGAGGTCCATCGGCACGACCTCGCTGCCGCCGAGGTAGGTGCGCGGATACGCGGCGAGTTCGCTGGAAATGCCGGCATCGTCGGCGAGATCGAGCACCTCCTTCAAGCCGGTGGCCATTCCGAGCCGCACCGTGGCGGCGTTCTTCGATTTCACGAGCGCGGTGCGCGCGGAGATGGTGCCCTCGAAGCGATTGTCCGCACGTTCCGGCCCCCACTCGCCGAGGATGCCCGTGGTGCCGCCGATCATCACCTTCGTGTTATCCATCACCATGTCCTCCACGGCCGTCCCGGGGAACATGCCCTTTTCAAAAGCGGCGGCATAGACGACCGGCTTGAACGCGGTTCCGGGCGGCAACTGCACCTGGCGGATGCGGTTCAGCTCGCTCTGCTGAAAATCGCGCCCGCCGACCATCGCGAGGATGCCGCCGGTCTTGTTGTTCAGCACCAGCGCCGCGCCCTGGAGATACTCGGGATTGAGGCGCCGGCCTTGGGCATCCGTCGGCGTCTTGTTTGCAGCCTCGAAAATGCGCGTGAACTGCGCGAGCGTCTGGTGCGGATAGTCGGGCCGCTGCTCCACCGCGTTGAGTTCCGCACGCAGGGACTCCTCCGCCTTTTTTTGGAGCGCCGAATCGAGCGTCGTGTAAATCCGAAGGCCTTCGCTCGTCGCGCGGTCGCGGCCCACGATTTTCAGCACCTGCTGGTACACCAGGTCCGCGGGGTAGTTTTCCTGGTGAATCGGCCGCTTGTTCTTCAGCTCCGGCTCCTCGGCGAAAGCCTTGTCATACTGCTCCCGGGTCATGCGGTTCAGTTCGAGAAGCCGGTTCAGCACACGGTTCCGCTCGTCGATGCACGCGGTGTAATTGCGCCACGGCGAGAGCCGGTCGGGACTCCGCAGCAGCCCGCATAGCATCGCCGATTCGCTGTACTCCAGCTCCGAGGCATTTTTGCCAAAGTAACCTTTCGCCGCAGCCTGCGCGCCGAAGAAGCCATTCCCGAAATACACCCGGTTCAGGTAGAGTTCGAGGATCTGCTGCTTGCTGCAACGCCGCTCGATCTCCCGCGCGACGAACATCTCCCGCAGCTTGCGCGCCTTCGTCCGGTCGGTCGGCGGGAGTTGCTCCGGGAAGGTATTGCGCGCCAGCTGCTGCGTGAGCGTGCTCGCTCCCTGCTTGTCCTTGCCCGCGCGCCAGTTCTCATACACGGCCCGCACCACGCCGCGCACATCCACGCCCGTGTGCTCGTAGAAGCGCGCATCCTCCGCCGCGACCACCGCCTCCAGGAGGGTCGGCGCAAGGCGTTCGAATGCCACCTGATCCCGATTTTGCGTAAAAATACGGCCGAGCAGGTTCCCGTGCCGGTCCAGAATCACGCTCGCCGACTCCATCGCCTCGAGGCGCGTGTAATCGAACTCCCGTGCCTGTGCCTCGAATTCCCACTTCACCTTGTAAAAAATGACCGCCCCGACCACCGCTGCGAGCAAAATGGTGAGGACCGGTATGGTGAACCACCACCGGAGGAACCAGCGCTTTTTCGGTCTATTCGTATCCCACATGCAAGGGACGCGGAGCATCGCAAAACTTCGCCCACGTGCAACATGAGAGTTGCCGCACCGCGCCAACTCGCTTGCCATGGGCCGGTGCGCGGGCATCGTGCGTCCGATGCACCCGAGCGAAAAGGCCTCCCTCTACCACGAACTCGGCCAACTCGTGCGCAGCGGCACGCCCTTCCCGAAGGCCATCGAAAAACTCGCCAGCTTCACACGCGGCCCCGGCCGCACCGGGCTCACTGCGATCAAAGCCGCCCTCAATCGAGGCGCCACCGTCAGCGAAGCGCTCGCGGCTGGCGCGCCGCTCATCGCGCCGCTGGATGCGGGCGTCTTCGCCGCGGGAGACCGTTCGGGCCGCCTGGAAATCAGCCTCGCACATGTGTCCGAATATTACGCCGCAATCGCCGAGGCCAGGGGCCGGATGTGGAAGCAGATGGCGTATCCGCTTTTCGTCCTGCACATCGCGTTCGTCACCCTCGCCCTTCCGGTCATCTTCGCGCCGGATGGCGGCGTTGATTCGTTCCTCCGCGTGCTCTGGATTTCCGTTGGCGGGCTGTGGCTGACCATTTTTGGCACAGCCGCTCTGATCCGCGGTCTCCACGCGGCAGCGGAACGGAATGTCGTCCTCGACCGCCTCCTCCGGGCGCTCCCGGTTTTCGGAAAGCTTCGCCGCGCATTCGCGATCAGCCGATTCAGCACCGCGTATCATCTGCAACTCGAGGCCGGCGTGAACGTCCTCGGCAGCCTCGATGTCGCCTCCACTGCAAGCGCGAGCGCCATCCTGCGTGCCTCCGTCGCGCGCGCGCTGCCTGCGGTCCGTTCCGGGGGGCAGGTCGGCACCGCCCTCGCCGAGACCGGTGCCTTTCCAGAGCCATTCATCCGCGCCTTCCAAGTCGGCGAAGCGACTGGCGAACTGGATCGCGAACTGAGTCGCATCGGCGAGACCTATCGGGTCGCGGCCATGCGGCGGCTCGACGCCATCGCTGAATGGGTCCCACGCCTTCTCTACATCGCCATTCTCGGCTACATCGCATGGCAGATCGTGGGATTCTACGTGGGCCGGATGAAGGAAATGCAGGACCTGCTAAAGCAGTAGGCCATATTGTCGCTCAAGACGCTGCGGCACGGATGCAGACAAGGGCCATAGTGGCCCTTTAGACAGTTCACGACTTCGGCGGTTTTTCTTTCGTTTCTAATTCTCCCTACACGCTTTGCTAGCTTTTCCTAACCAACCTATAGCGCGATGGCATTCCGCTCGCTGATACACCCTGCGCAAGTCAGCCATCAAACCATAATCCAACAACTATGAGCCTCATCCGCTATATCAACCCCGAACTCAACACCATCAGTTCCCTCGGCAACGTCCGCGACCACTTCGGTCGCCTGTTTGACCTCGCCTTTCCCGCCCGGGCGGCGGAGTCATTCGCCGACTGGACCCCGGCCCTCGACGCCCAGGAAGACAAGGACAAGTATGTCGTCGCCTTGGAAATCCCCGGGATGAAGAAAGAAGACATGAACGTCTCCGTCCACGAGGGCGTCCTCACGGTCTCCGGCGAGCGCAAGAGCGAGAACACCGTGAAGGAAGGGACGGTCCATCGCCGCGAGCGCTACTACGGCAAATTCAGCCGCAGCGTCAGCCTCCCGTCCGCCGTCCGTGCCGACAAGGTCAATGCCGTTTACAAGGACGGCATCCTCACCGTCGAAATCCCGAAGGCTGAGGAAGCCAAGCCCAAGACCGTCGAGGTCAAGGTCTCGTAAGCAACGGGCGCAACCAATCAGCCCGGCGGGCGTTCAAGCGGCCGCCGGGCTTCTTTTTGCCCGGAAAGGTTGGAGCCGGCGCGCGCACAACTCGCGATGTGCGCCTCCCTAGTCCCCGCCCAAAGTCCTCCGGATTTCCGCCTCATACGTAGCCAGCGGATTCGGCATCGCGACCGACCGCGCGGCGTCGAAGGACATCGAATCCCAGTTGATCACGCAGGGTTCCCGCGTTTCGAGGCAATGCGCCACGGCGATCCCCCGCGCGTGTGCGCGCGTATCCGCAGGTGCCGTCCGCAGGAATGCCGGCTGAAATGCGTCGCGATTGAACGACTCAACTTCGCCCTGCGCCGGGAGCGCGTGAAAGAGTCCGCGGCTCGCGTTGAGATTGTGATATTCGAGATCGAGACTCTCCAGCCAAGGGTCATCCCACGCGACGCCCTGCTCCGCGCGAAACGTTTCCAGCAGCCATTTCTTCGACACCCAGTCCACCGCGCCGAGCATCTCCTCCGTCGCCCCGCGCCGCAGCGCATCGAGCACCCACGCCCAGCGGCCGAGCAGCCAGTCCGTCTCGGCATCGCGCCCGGCGAGCGACTGCGCGGCTTCTAGAAACCTTTCCTGAATCCCCATCGCCGTCTCGGAATGCCCCGCTTCGCAGAGGACCGCCGCATCCGCACAGCAGGCGCGCGAAACCATCCGCGTCGAGAGCACCGCGTCCTGCAGCGCCACATCGGCCGGGAGGAGATCCTCCTCCAGCAGAGTGAGTACGAGGTGCGTCGTGCCGACTTTCAGCGCCGTCGCCAGCGGGCTCATGTTTGAGTCGCCGATGAGCAGATGCAGCCGCCGGAAACGCCGGTAATCGGCGAGCGGCTCATCACGCGCGTTGATGATGGCGCGGTTGAACTGCACCCACTGGTAGATGTCGTTCACGATGTGATCCGCGCGCTGGCTCATCTGAAAATTCACCCGCTCATACGGCGGCAGCGGCTCGAGTTCGAATGCCAGCGGACTCGCCTGCCCCACCCTTCCCGCGCCCGTGAAAATCTGCCGCGTCGCCAGAAAGCTCAGCAGCGCCGCCGTGTTTTGCGCGGTGAAATCCGTCTCGCGCCGCATCAGGTAGTTCTCATGGCAGCCGAACGTCGCCCCCGTCTGGTGATCGATGTTGTTTTTTAAGAACGCCACGCTGTCCGTCGCGCCCATCGCCTCCACCGCGCCCTGCAGCATCGCGTCGCCCGCAAGGTCGCACGCCACCAGATCGCGCACCGACCGGCACTCCGGCGTCGCGTATTCGATGTGACCCATGTCGAGGTAAAACCGTCCGCCATTGAGCAGGAATCCCCCATTCCCCGGCGGTTCCTCGTAGTCGCGGTAGTGTTGATCGAGCACGCCGACGCACAGCTTCTTGAAAAGATGATTCTTCACCCGCGACGGCCACGGTTCACCCCGCTCCCCGCCATTGCTGATGAGGCAACCGTACTCAGTCTCGATGCCGGCGATCCGGTTCATAGCCGGCCGCCTCCGCCCAAGAGTCCAAAGTCACTGTCCGCAGATTTCGCAGATTCACGCAGACTGGAGCCGAGAGCGGCCCGGAATGGAGTCCGGACCGGCGAACACCTCGAAAGTTGCTCCGGCTCGTGATTTCCGGCTGCCGATTTTCTTTCTGCGAAAATCTGCGTCATCTGCGGATCCCTCCTGAATTCTTCCGCTCAGCTCTCCGGGTAGAGAATCCGCCCGCAGTAAAGACATGTCGTCACCGCCTTCCCCGCCTTCACTGCGTGGACGATGTGCGTCTGCGACTTCACGTGGCAGCCCTGGCATATCTCGTTCACCAGCGCCACCACCGCCTGCGCGTCCTTCGTGTCGAAAAGCCGTTGATAAGTGTCGAGCAAATCCTCCTCCACTTCCGCAGCGAGTTTCGCCCGCTCCGCCTGCACCTCCAGCACCTGTGCCTCGATGGATTTCACCTTCGCATCGAGATCCGCAAACTGCCGCTCCGCCTGCGCCTTCATCGCTGCCGCTTCCTTTTCCGCCGCGGCGATGACCGGCTTCTGCTTCTCCGCCGCCTCCATCAGTTCCAATTCCCGATCCTCGATTTCCGTGATCTCCTTCTCGATCGTCCCGATCGCGTGCGTGATGGCCTGGTATTCCTCGTTCTTCTTCGTCTCCAGTTTCTGTTGATTGTATTTTTGAATCCGCTGCCGCCGCGTCCCGACTTCGTTCTCCAATTCCTTCCGCTTCATCTCGATTTCCTTCGCCTTCAGCTTCGCCGCATCGAGCGCGCTCGTCGTCCCGGCTGTGCGGGATTCCAAGTCCTTGCGCTCCAGCGGCGCGCGTTTCAGTTCAAGTTTGAGTTGGCGGAGTTTTTTGTCGCGATCCTGGAGGACGAGGAGTTGGGTAACGGCTGGGAGCATCGCCGCACCATGCGGAGGTTCGCGCGCAGCGTCAATGCGGGTGCGAAGTCCGCTAATAAATCATCGCCTCCGCCGGCGGCTCGGTCTTTTCGACTTTCTCGGCCTTGAGGACGGAGATGCGGCGGCCTTTTTCGATGGGGAAACTTGGAACGCCGGTGATTCTCACCCACGTCATTTCGGGGAACGGCGGGAGCGTGTCGGCTTCGACGAGCGTGGCGACGGGCCGCGCGTCAGCCGCGCAGCAGGTCATGAACATGCGGACGGCCTTGAAGCGGGTCGCGCCCGGATTGTTCGATGAATCGGGCATGAACTGGCCGATGAGTTCGACGGGTTTGCCCTCGAAGTCCTGGCGCAGCAGATTGTCCTGCGCGGCGTACAGGAGGTCGAGGACCTCGGCGACGATGCGGCCGTCGGGCGTGCGCACGAGGTAGTCGGTGGCTGCCTTTTCCGCGGCCGGCGGCTGTGAACCGGCGGTCGGCGCGGGCGTGCCGCCCGATGGCGGCTGGCTGCCATCCTTGCTTGGAAGCGAGAGATCCACGGGTTTGCGGTAGTCGGATTTTCCGTCGGAGGAGCGTGAGACGGAAGTTCCGAGCTGCTCGATCGAAGTGGCCGTGCCGCGGTTTTCGACGAAGGTCTTGCTGAATCCCTCGCTGGGCGTGTAGCGCGCGGCGACGACGATGGGGCCGAGGAGGATGAAAAACGTGATGAGCTTGCCGGTTGCGAGGCGGCTGAGGCCGTGCCCGCATTCGCCCGAGGAGCAGCACGTGGCGTCGCCTTTGAAAATGACAAAGCTCAGCGCCATCAGGGCGAGCACGACGGCCGCGATGAGCGCGTAAACGCGAAATTCCGGCGCGAGCATGTTCCCCATGCGCTGCGAGAAATGGAAGTAGAGCAGCACGGCGCTCCAGGTCGCGAGCGTCGCCGCGGGCAGCCAGCGGGCGAAGAGGGATTGCATGGTCAGGAGGGTAGCGGCGTTTGGGCTGGGAGGCAAACGGGCGATTCGAGAAAGATGCCCGCTTCACCGGGACGGGTCTCGATGCCTGCCCAGATCCAGCAGATGAATGCGATGAGCGCAAAGAGTCCCACGGCCATGAGGATGACGAAGCGGCGACGAAAGATGAGGCCGTAGAGCCAGAAGAGCTTCAGATCGAAGACCGGGCCGAAGAGGAGGAAGGCGAGCTTTGCCGCAGGCGAAAACGCGGCGAGCTGCGTGGCGGCGACAAACGCGTCCGTGGTGCTGCACAGCGCGAGCAGCGCGGCGAGCACCATGAGCGAGACGACGGAAAGGAACGGCGACTCCGCGAACGGGGCGATGAATTCGCGGTTCACGCCGACCGCGAAGACGCTGGTGATCGCCGTGCCGATGACGAAGAACACCGTGACATCGAGGAAGTCCGCGGTGGCGGACTGGATGGCGAGCATCACCTTGCGCCACGGCGAGGCCTTCGCGACGACTTGCGCGAAATCGAGCGGGGCGGCATCGGCGCTGGTTTCCGACGAGATGCTGAGGCCCGTGCGCTTGCGTGCGGCCGCGTCGGCGGTGTTTGTCGCTACCACGAGGCGGCGCGGTAGCTGATGCACGATGAGCGCGACAATCACCGCGATGGCGTATCCGAACCCCAGCCGCAGGCTGAGCATGAGCCACGGATCCTGCCCGGTGAATGCCTTGAACGTGCTCAGCGCGACGATGGGGCTGACGATGGGCGCCGCGAGCATGTAGCACGTCGCCACGCCGAGCGGCATGCCCTTGCGGATGAAACGGCGGACGATGATGACGCTGCCGCATTCGCAGATCGGGAAGACGAGGCCGAGCAGCCCCGCGAGGAAAATCGCCGGGCCGGGCCGCGACGGGAGCAGCTTCGTGATGCGCTCGGAGGAGACGAATACATCGACAAAACCTGAGATGAGCGCGCCGAGCAGCAGGAAAGGCGCGCCTTCAAAGAGCACGCTGAGAAACGCCTTGGCGAAGTCGCCGAATTCAAGTTGGAACCAGTTCATGGGAGGATTGCTATTCTACGGGTGCCGGCTGACCGGCGGCGGCCGGCTGCAGCTCCGGCGCCTGGAGTTTCCGGGTGGTGTGCTCGATGGGGTCGAGCGGTTTGAGTTCCTTGTCGGGCGGCGCCGCCTGGAGTTCCTTGAAACGCCGCGCATTTACCAGCACGCGGGTTTCCAGCGAACCGGCCGCACGGTTGTAACTGTCCACCGCGTTGTCGAGATGCTTCCCGAGTTTCGACATGTGATCGCCGAGCGTGCTGAGACGTTCGTAAAGGTCGCGCCCGAGGTCGCTGATTTGCTCCGCGTTCTCCGCCAGCTTCTCGTGCCGCCAGCCATAGTACACCGCGCGCAACAGCGCGATGAGCGTCATCGGCGTGGTGATCATCACGTGATTCCTCGCGCTGAACTCGATGAGCTCCGGATCATATTCCACCGCAGCGCCGAAGAATGTCTCCGCGGGAAGAAAGAGGACGACAAATTCCGGCGCGTTGTCGAACTGCTCCCAGTAGCCCTTTCCCGAGAGCTGCTTGATGTGGTCCCGCACCGCCGCGGCGTGCTCACGGTACGCCAGCGTCCTGGCGGCTTCGTTTTCGGCGGTCACCGCGCGCTCGTACGCGCTGAATGGCACCTTGGAATCCACGACGACCGTCTTTCCTCCGGGCATCTTCACGACCATGTCGGGCCGCAGCCGGCTGCCTTCGCTCTCCACGTTCTTCTGCTCGAAAAAGTCGCAGTGATCCTGCATCCCAGCCAGCTCCACGACGCGACGGAGTTGGATTTCCCCCCAGCGCCCGCGCGAACCCGACGAGCGCAGCACATTCACCAGCCGCCCGGTTTCGCTGCGGAGTTCCTGCTGCGTCTCGGTCATCGTCTTCACCTGCGACTGCAGCTCGCCGTAGGCATTCGCGCGCTTCTCCTCCATCTGGCGGATGTGGTCGTCCACCTTGCTGAGCGATTCGCCGACGGGCTTGAGCAGCTCGGCGATCGCCTGGTGCTTCTGCGCGAGGTCGCCGCTCGCCTCCTTTTGGAATTCGCCGAGCTTGGATTTCGCGAGCGCGAGGAACGATTCGTTGTTCTGGTTGAGCGCATCGGCGCTGAGCGCGCGGAAGGTATCGGTGAGCCTGTTCTTTGCGTCCTCCAGCACCGCGAGCTTTTCCACCGACTGCTGGCGCTCCTCGGCGAGCTGCATCTCCAGCTCGGCGGCCCGCACCGCGGCGGCGTCGCGTTCCTTGCGCACCTCATCAAGCACGGTCCCGCGCTCCGCGAGCTCTCGCTGCAATTCCTGCACGCGGGCCGTCCCCGCCGTGGCCTGCGCCTCCGCGGTCGCCAGCCGTGTCGAGACATCCAGCATCGCCGCCGAGTGCTCCTGCCGCAACCGCGCACCGGCCTCCGCGCCTTCGCGTTCCTTCTCCGCCACGGCTGCCAGCGTCCGCTGCCGGATGAAAAGCCACATCACCACCGCGCCCAAGGCGGTGCCCAGCAAGGTGGCGACGATGATTGCGGTTTCGTTCAAAGCGCGGCGATGCTGCATCTTTCTCCGCACGTGGCAAGAAGCCGCTGAAACCAAAGCCGGATTCAGGTTTCCTTTTTCAGCGTCTTCAGCGATGGAAACCACCCCGCCCATGCCCGCACGCAACGGACACCAGCCCACGCTCCGCTTTTCAGGAAAGCTCCGCGCACTTGTCGCGGCAGGCATCGCCACCGTGTCCGCCGCGCCCGCGCTCGCTGCCGGCGGACCGGAGAATGCGATGATCGTGGTGAACGCCGACAGCTGGGCCTCCACCTTCGTCGCAAACGAATACATCGCCGGGCGGCGGATCCCGGCGGCGAATGTCGTGCGCCTCCGGAATCTGCCGTCCTTCGAGCGCATGAGCGTCGAGGACTTTCGCACGCACATCCTCACGCCTGCGCTGCAGGCCGCGGAGCAGCGCGGCCTCGCCCCGCAGATTGATTACCTGCTCTACAGCGCGGATTTCCCGACGGCGATCGACGTCACCGCTGACCTCGGCGGCAGGCCGCTGCCCAAGGCGATCACGCAGCCGGCCGCCATCAACGGGCTCACGTATCTCTACCCGTTCACCATGGCAAAGAACCCCGGCTACCTGGGTCTCAACGTCAATTTTTACTACCGCCAACCCGCCCAATCGCAGCCGCAGACCGACTGGAGCGAGGAGGACAAAAAGACCTACGCCGAAGTCATCGCCGCGCTGCGCTCGAAGAGCGGCGAGGCTGCGCCGGGTCCCGACAAATCCATTCCCCCGCCGCCCGTTCTGTCGAATTCCCCAGCCCCGGCCGACAACGGACTGCAGCCGCTCCTCGAAAAGCTCCTCGCCCTCAAAAAGGACCACCCGACGAGCACCGAGCTGCTCTACAATCTCGCGTGCATGCACGCGCGCCTCGGCAACGCCATCGCCGCCATCAGCGCATTGCGCGAAGCCGTGGATCACGGCTGGTGGGACATGCGCGCGGCGGAGCAGGATCCCGACCTCGCGAGCATCCGCGGACGCGAGGATTTCCAGATCCTCGTCGCCCGCGCAAAGCTCTCGAAATTCGACCTCATCCCCACGAGCGGATTCCGTTCGAGCGTCGGCTGGCTCCCGAGCGGACAGCCGGTGGCGCCGGACAAAGGCATCCGCTACATGCTGTCCACCGTCCTCGCCTGCACGAGCGGGCGCGGCAATTCCGTCGCCGAGGCCATCGGCAACCTGAAGCGCTCCATCGCCGCCGACGGTTCGAGGCCAAAGGGCACCGTCTATTTCATGGAAAACCGCGACGTGCGCTCCACCACGCGCGAGTGGGGATTCCGCCGCGCGTCGGAAAAGCTCCGCGACATCGGCATCTGGTCATCCATCGAGGAGGGCGTCCTGCCGAGGAACAAAGGCGACGTCGCCGGCGTCACCATCGGCGCCGCGTCCTTTTCGTGGGAGACGAGCGGCAGCAAGCTGCTGCCCGGCGCCATCGGCGACAATCTCACGAGCTTCGGCGGCGCGTTCGGCGAGAGCGACGGGCAGACGCCGCTCACGGAATTCATCCGCGCCGGCGCGGGCGGCGCAAGCGGCACCGTCACCGAGCCCTACGCCATCCAGGCGAAATTCCCGACGCCATTCGTTCACTACCACTACGCCATGGGCTGCACGCTCGCCGAGGCGTTCTACCAGTCGCTCGCCGGCCCCTACCAGCTGCTCATCGTCGGCGACGCCCTTTGCGCACCTTGGAAAAAGGAACTCACCGTGCTCCCCGGCGACCTCACGCCCGGCACGATCCTGAAAGGCCGGCTCCGCGTCTCCCCCACCACCCGTTCCTCGGACGGCGTCACCACGGGCACATTCGAACTCTTCCTCGACGGCCGCCGCGTCGCCGCCGCGCCGCCCGGCAAGCCGCTCGACTTCAACACCGCCGACGCCGCCGACGGCCCGCACGAACTCGTGATCGCAGCCACCGGCAACGACGGCGCCATCACCAACGGCAGCGTGCGAATCCCCGTCGTCTTCCGCAATGGCGACGCTGAACTCCGCGTCACCGCGCCATCCGGTTCCATCGCGTGGGACAAGCCGCTCGTCCTCACCGCCACCGCACCCGGCGCGACCACGATCGTGTTCTTTCACGGCATGGACGAAGTCGGCCGCATCTCCGGCGACAGCGGCTCCGCGACGATCGACCCGCGCGTCCTCGGGCAGGGCCCGGTCCGCATCCATGCCGTGGCCACCCTGGGCGACTCGAAGCAACTCCTCGCCGAGCCCATCACGCTGCGCATCAATCCCCCGGCCCCGCTTCAGCCGACCGCCGCTTCCTCGCGCCTCGTCCTCGCGAATGGTTTCACCGTCACGCCGGCCGGCGGCAAACCCGTCGTCGTGACAGACACGGGCGCGGGCGACTGGCTGCAAAAGGCGGGCGTCGCGGAGAACGACACCTTCACGATCGAGGCGTGGTTCAAGGTTCCCGCCACCGATGTGTATCAATTCCAACTCCACGGTCCCGCCGGCATGCGTGTGCTCGTGGATGGCAAACCGCAGGACTGGCCGCGCGGCCGCGAATGGTGGTTTGTCCCCGTCCACCTCGCGCCCGGCCGGCACCTGCTGCGCATCGAGGCAAAGGCCAGCGGCGCACCGCGGCTGGAAGTGCGCTTCGGCGGCCCCGGCACCCAGCGCCTCGACGGCGCACGCTTCCAGCACCGCGACTCGAGGTAGGGACGGCTCGCCGAGCCGTCCCACTTATTGCGCCCCTTGGTGAATCAGCCGCGCCCCGCAGATCAGGGCGCGTTTGGCGAACGCGCCCTACCTTTTCTCCACCACCCACACATTCCGGAACACCACCGGATTGCCGTGGTTCTGGAGCTGAATCGGACCGGGCCCCGGACCATCCTTGCGCCCGGAGGAACCCGTCGAACTGTCCACTTCCACATGGTCGTGAATGAGCACGCCATTGTGCTTCACCGTCACGACCGCGTTCTTCGTCTTCTTCCCGTCGGCGTCCCATTTTGCGCTCTGAAAATCCACGTCGTACGTCTGCCAGCTCAGCGGCGGGAAGCACATGTTCACCCTCGGCTTGTGCTTCGTGTAGATGCCGCCGCACTCGTTGTTTTCGCCCTTGAGCCCGAAGGAATCCAGCACCTGCACCTCGAAGCGATCCTGCAGATAGACGCCGCTGTTCCCGCGTCCCTGCCCGCGCGCGGCGGGCTTGAACGGCGTGCGGAATTCGATGTGCAGCGTGAAGTCGCCGAACTCCTGCTTGCTCACCGTGCCGCATTGCAGATTCCCGTTCTTGTCCATCTTCCCGTTCTTCCACGCATCGGCATCGGTGCCGTCGAAAAGCACAATCGCGCCCGCGGGCGGCTTCGCCCCGAGGGTCGGAGATTTGCGCTCCACCTTCTTCAGCGTGCGCGCCTCACCGCCCTTGCTCGTACCCTTGATCTCGCCGTCCTTCAGCGTCGCGTCCCAGTCGGCGTTCTTGAAATGCACGGCGCCGTTTTCCAGCACGCCATCGATCGCCTGCTCCTTCACCACATCCGGCACCTGCCCCGGCAGTCCCTTGCCCCATCCGACGAGATGAAACTTTCCATCCCCCAGCGCGATGACCTGCGCGCCGCAGTTCTCGCCCGCGTATTCGCCCTGCATTTGGAAATCCACGCCAGCCGCAGCCGGATCCGTGAACGGCGCATCGGCGGCGATGCGGGTGCAGGTGAGGGCGAAGGTGGAGAGGGCAAAAAGGAATTTCCGGGGGTTCATCCCGCGCAGTCTTTCCGCCATTCCCCGGCAGTCAAACTTGTTCGCCCCAGCACCCGAAGCCTCCGCTCACTTTTTCCCGATGATCGAAATCGTCGAGCCTTCGCCATACGGCACGATGCTGATCACATAATGGCGGCCGCCTTTCGTTCCCGTCACGCGCCTCATCGCGGGATCCGGCGCCAGCCCGAGTTCCGCCTGGTAGAACGCCCCGACCTTTTCCGGAGCATCGCCCGTCTCCAGGTTTGCACTGACCACGTCGTCCGCCACTCCACCGATGACGACGCATGAACCGGGGTAAAATTTCACGCCCAACGCAGCCTCCGTAATCGGCTCGCCCCCTTCGTGTGAATCACCCGCATTCTTCGGCGGCGGTCCGCCGAAGTTTCCCACACATCCTGCGAGGACTCCCATTACCGCCAATAGAAGAATCCGTCTCATGCGCGGCAATCCGAACGCACGGGGCATGGGGAGTCGAGGACAAATGCGCCCCTGCTTTGCCTTGAATCCACATCCGCGACGGACAAAGTCCCGCGACCACGCCAGCAGCTCATGAGCGACACCCCCGATCCTTTTCGCGATGCACGAAAAACAGCACCTGTCCTCAAGTGTGAGTTTCAGGGCGAAAGCGTGCCGATGATCCTCCGCCACGAGGACGTCCGCCGTGCCGCGAAGGACTGGAAGACGTTCAGCTCGGATGCTCCCTTCCGCGTGCCGATCCCCTCGGAAGAGGACGTGCGGACGGTGCGCCAGCTGCCCGTCGAGACGGATCCGCCCGACCACACCGATTATCGGGAAATCGTCGAGCCATTCTTCCGCCGTGCCAAGGACCCGGCAGTCATCGCGAAGGTGGAATCGCTCTTCGACGAAATGCTCACCGCCGCGCTGGGCCGCGAATCCATCGAGATCGTCCGCGAATTCGCCCTGCCCATCCAGTCGCACGCGCTTACCTATCTGCTCAACGTTGCTGAGGCCGAGGCCGAAACATGGACAAGCTGGGGCATCCATGTCTTCCGCGACGGTGGCTCGAAGGGCGCGGCGCTGGAAACGTATCTGCAACGGCAGTTCGACCGCGCCGCGGCGACTCCCTGCGATGATTTTTTCAGCGCGCTAACGAAGGCGACGTTCCGCGGACGGACGCTCACCCGCGAGGAGATGATGGGCTTTGCAAACCTCACTTTTGCCGGAGGCCGCGACACGGTCATCCACACCATTTCCTCCGTCATCGCTCACCTCGGTCATCACCCGGAAGCGCTCGGGTTCCTGCGCGAAGACTCCGCGCGAATCGTCCATGCGAGCGAGGAATTCTTCCGCGTCATCACGCCGCTCACGCACATCGGCCGCGTCTGCCCGGTCGAGACCGATGTCCACGGCGTTACAGTCCCGGCCGGCGGCCGCGTTTCGCTCTGCTGGGCATCGGCAAATCGGGACGAGGCCGCATTCGACGCCCCCGGCGAAGTGCGGCTCGACCGCAAACCGAATCCTCATGTCGCATTCGGCCTCGGCACGCACCTTTGCCTCGGCGCGGCGCACGCGCGCCTGCTCCTCCGCACGCTGCTGCAAAAATGCTGCGACCGCGTCGCCAGCATCACCGTGCTGGAAGCGCAGGAGAAAATTGAGAACGAGGAAAAATACCGCCGCGCAGTCGGCTACGAATCCCTCACCGTCCGGCTCACGCCACGCTGATCACGTCACACGCGGCGGAACTGCGGATGCCCGCGGATGGCTTGCTCGAATGCTGCGCGCCGTTCCACCGAAACGTCCGTGGGAAACTGCGCGCCGGAACGGCTCCACCTGCCCAGCCATTCTTCGCCAAGCAACTTACGCCCGCCGCCCATCCCGACCGCCTCCGGCGTGAGCGCGATCGTCGTGTCCACCTTGTCCACGGTGCTGCATCCCTTTTGCGACGTGAAATCCGGCGGCGAGCAGCGCCGCGCGGATCGGCGTCGAGCAGGTGTAGGTGAAAAGCTCCACCGCGCCGTCCCGCGCACGCGGCGAAGATCTGGCGGAATGCGCCGAGCGTCCACTGGTCGCCGTCGGTCTTGCTCGAAAACATGTCGAAGAAGATCAGGTCCGGCGGCGCCGGAGCCTCGGCCATCGTTTCGAGGAAATCGCCCTGCACGAGCGTCCAGCTCAGGCCCGCGTGGCGCGGACGATTGCCAGTGGCCGTCGTCGAGAATGCCGCCGGATCGCGCTGTGCCGCAGGTAGGTGAATTCGCGGTTGTGCTGGAACGCGAGCCGCAGCGAATCGAGATCGTTTTCAAAGCTGACGATGTGCATCGGCCGCACCGGCCCGGCTGCGGCCTGCGCCTCGTAGCAGAGGATCGCCGCCATCGCATTCGCCGCCGCGCCGAGACCGACATCCCAGATCACCAGCGGCGCGGCGGTCTCCGCACTTTCTGCCGGCGGAAAGGTGCAGCCGCTCGGCGAGCTCGGATTGCTCGATGTAGAGCCGGTGCGCCTCCTCCATCGGCGGCGTGCGCGAGTGCATGATCTCGCCGGAGGAAATCTGCCGGATGCTCGCAGAAGCCCTCCGGCGCGCGGTGCACTTCGTAGTTCGCCAAGGTGAAACGCCATCCGCTTCCGCGGCTTCTGCTTGTGGATCGGATGATCCGCGTCCGTCTCGTGCAGGAACGCGCGCTTTTCCCGGTAGAGCTCGAGGAAGCGATCCTCGAAAATGCTCTGCCGGATCTCGCGCATGAGCTGGTGGTAAAAGTAGAGATTGTGCTGCCCGAGGAGCTGCCAGCCGAGGTGCTCGCCGGTCTTCGTGAGGTGATGCAGATAGGCGCGCGAGTAGCGCGCGCACGTCGGGCAGTCGCACTGCGGGTCGAGCGCGCTCGTCGGAGAATTTGTAAACGCCGCGCCGCAATTGCAGGAAGCCGCGCGAGGTGAAGGCCGCGCCGCGCTGCGCGACCTGCGTGGGGATGATGCAGTCGAACATGTCCACGCCGCGATGCACCGCCTCGAGGATATCGAGCGGCGTGCCGACGCCCATGAGATAGCGCGGCCGATCGTGCGGCAGCAGTTGCGCGGTGAGTTCGCACGTGTCCTCGCGTTCGCTCCGGCTCTCGCCGACCGCCAGCCCGCCGATCGCGAAGCCATCGAACGGCATCGCGCTCAGGCCGCGCCGCACTCTCGCGCCGCAGCTCTGGAAAAAGCGCGCCCTGCACGATGGCGAAACAGCGCCTGCGGCGAATCCCCGCGCGCCGCCAGGCTCCGCGCCGCCCAGCGATGCGTGATGCCGAGCGCCGCGCGCGCCGCCGCTTCGTCCGCGGTCGAGGGGATGCACTGGTCGAGCACCATCATGATGTCGCTGCCGATCGCCTTCTGCGTCTCGATGCTCACCTCCGGGCTGAGCAGGATCGTGCGCCCGTCGATGTAGCTCTGGAAGGCCGCGCCCTCCTCGGTCATCGCGCGCGAGTGCGGCAGCGAGAAAATCTGGAACCCGCCGGAGTCCGTGAGCACGGAGTTTTTCCAGCTCATGAACCCGTGAATGCCGCCCGTGCGGCGGAACACCTCCGGCCCCGGCCGCAGCAGCAGGTGGTAGGTATTCGCGAGCAGGATCTGCGACCCGGCATCCTCCAGCGCCTGCGTGAGCTGCCCCTTCACCGTCGCCTGCGTGCCCACCGGCATGAAGAGCGGCGTGCGCACTTCATTGTGCGCGGTGTGAAACGTCGCCGCGCGCGCGCGCGACCCGGTGGCCTGCGCCTCGATGCCGGAAATTCAGACGCCCGTGACTCATCGGCCCGCCCACCGTTGGAAAACGCGCCCACTGCCCCTGCCCTGCCGGTTGAATGTGCTGCACATGTGGAAATGATGGATCATTTTCACCGTTGGATACCAGACCACCGCAGAAGGGGAGCGCAAATTCCTCCGGAACCGTGCGGGGCACCGCACCCTGCCTCACCCCGGCACCGCCATCACTCCACCTTGATGTCCTTCAAGGTATTCAGTTTCGTATCCTTCAAGCGGACCGTCAGCGGCTTCCCGAATCCATCCTCCGCGATGCCTTCGCCGACCTGCTTGAACCCCGTCGCGATCGTGTCGTCAGGCCCAAGGCCGCTGATGACGAAGGACACCACGGTCCCTTCCTTGTCGCCCATTTTCAGGAGCACATCCTTCTCGGTGGTTGCGTTGAAATAACCGATGGCCTTGAGGAAATCCCCCAGCTTCTTCGCGTCGGCTTCCGTCGCCTTTTCCGAATAGTTCACCGACTCCTTGTCGGTCACCTTGTACCTGGTTCCCATCATCGTCATCCGGCCGAAGAAAATCAGCGCCGCGACGATGATGCCGATGACCGCAACCCATTTGTTCGCTTTTTTCCAGAAGCCGCCGGAGGCCGCCGGCTTGTCCGATTTCGCAGGAATATTCTCAGGTGTGTCCATGCAATCCCTCTACCCACGGCGTCGTTCGGTCAGCAAGAACAATCGGCCCGCCTTTCGCCCCTGCCGCTGCACCCGGGCCTCCCGCCCTCCCCTCATCAACTTCCGCTACGCCGCTTCTTGGGGCCGCATCCGAAGCATCCATCCCTCACTTCTGCGCCGGTTCCTTCGTCGTCGAGTCCTGGCCCCTCACCGAACCGGTCTGCACCTTCCATTCGTTGAACTTGTCCTTGTAGACCTTTGCCTCCCGCGTCCGGCGCACCGCTTGGGTTTCATTCGAATGATAGTTACGCACCGTGAATTCAATCAGCGCGGGCGTAACGGTTCCACCTTCCGGGAATCCTTCGACCTGCACCTCCTGCGCCGTCGCCTTGTAGGCATTGCCAAACTTCACCGAGTTCAGCGTCAGCTCGCTTCTTGGACTCACCGTAGTTGCTGCTTTTGTCCAGTATTCACTCATCGCCTTCTCGACGATTTCCCGTGTCGGCGCTTCACCTCCCGCGCGCGCGCAATTTGTCAGGAGCAGGGGAGCTGAAAGCACGCTGCCGAGCAGCAGGAGGACGGCCACGGTACGGGCAAAGCGGGTCTTGTTCATTGGATACTGGTGTTTGATTGGGTGCGACGGCTCGGGCTTTTCCCCACCGACATCCATGCACTGAGGGCTGCCCAAGATGCTGCGGTCAATCACATTGTACAAAAACACCCGCTCCGCTCGCCGCTCCAGTCACGTGTCGGCATGCCTTCGAGGGCGTAAACCGGCACGGGGGGCCGACTCGCTGGACAGGTTCCATTTCCCCCAGGCGCTGGCGCGAGGACCTCGGCGAGGCTCGCCACCGCGCCTGCGCCACGGGCGCTTTCATCGCCCGGAATTTGGCGTTCCTCTCCGCTCATCCGTCGGTAAGGTGACGGTCATGAAACTGCAGCAAAACCAAGTCTGGAAGCACGGCGCTGAATTCCTCCGCATCGTGGCGCTGGAACGGCTGGAGGTGCAGTACAAGTCGGTGACGAATCTCGCCACCGGCGAAGGCAAACATCACCGCGTGACCAAAAAGGAATTCTGCCGGCTCATCAAGGCCGCCACGCTGCTCACGCCAGCCGAGCTGACAGACATCCGGACGCAGTAGGCGGCGTCACTGCGCGCGTGGTTGTCTCGCATCGCGGATCGCGGCGATGACGAACAGGGCCGCGGCGACGCAGATGCAGGAGTCGGCGACATTGAACGCCGGCCACGGGTTCGCGAAGCGGACGTGCAGATCCACGAGGACAAAATCCACGACGTAGCCATGGACGAAGCGGTCCGTGACATTGCCAAGAATCCCACCGAGCAGCAGCGGCACGGCGAGGCGCGACGGGGCATCGGTGAAGACATTCTTTTTCCACCCGATGAGGAGGGCGAAAAACGCGACGATGGAAAGCAGGATGAACACCCACGGATGATCGCTGAGAAAGCTGAACGCCGCGCCGGTGTTGCCCCAATGGACAATCTGAAACCAGCCGGGGATCACTTCGTATTCCAGAGGCAGATGCGCCGTCTTCGCGATGGCCTCGGGGAAAAGCGCGATGTTCCGCTCGCTCGGCACGAGCGCGAAGTGGGTGTAGATCCACCACTTCGTCAGTTGGTCGAGCGCGTAGATCGGGAGCGCGATGGCGGCGAGGAACTTCATCTACGCGGGGAGAGCTTCGTCGCAGCGCGTGCAGACTCCGCGCGCCGTGAGCGGCTGGTGGCGCCAGCAGCGCGGGCACTGCGGCTGTGCGCTGCGGAAGACTTTTGCGACGGGCTCGGTGCCGGGCGCGAGGGTGAGTTCGCTGACGATGAGAAACTCCTCCAACTCGGCCTTGTCGGCATTCAGCGCGGCGTGCTGCGCGTCGGCGATGTCGAGCGTGATGGCGGCTTCGAGCGACTTCGCGATGGTCTTCGCCTGGCGCGCGGGCTCGATGGCCTGCTGGTAAATGGCCGCGCGCAGCTTCAGCCACTCGTCCACCTTTGCCTCCAGCGCCTCGTCGCGCAGCGCGGCATTCGCCTCGGGAAATGTCTCGATGTGGATGCTCGTGGTCTTGCCGGAAAATTCCCACGCCTCGTCGGCGGTGTAGGCGAGGATCGGCGCGAGGAGTTTCGCGACGGCGTCGAAGCACGCGTGCATGACGGCCTGCGTAGCGCGGCGGCGCGGCTGAGTTCGCGGCGTCGCAATAGAGGCGGTCCTTCGTGATGTCCACGTAGAGCGCGCTGAGTTCCACGGTGCAGAATTGGTTCACCGTCTCGAACACGCGGCGGAAGTCGTAGGCCTCATACGCCGCGCGGCACGTCTCGATGACACCCTGCAATTTCGACAGCACCCACTTGTCCACCGTCGTCGCGCCCTCGAAATTCCTGCCTTCCTGCCTTCCTGATTCAAAATCCGAGAGATTCGCCAGCAGGATGCGCAGCACGTTGCGGAAGCTGCGATACGCCTCGCTCGTGCGCGCGAAACTGTCCTCGGAAAACGGAACATCGTTCGTGAAATCCACGCTCGCCGCCCACAGGCGCACGATGTCCGCGCCGTATTTGCCGACGAAATGCTCGGCCTCCATCGGCTTCTTGTAGGTGCCCTGGTCGCTCTTGCTGACTTTCTTCTTCGTGTCCTTGTCCACGACGAAGCCGTGCGTGATCACCGTCTTGTAAGGCGCGTGTCCGGTGAGCGCGACGCTTGTCATGAGCGACGACTGGAACCAGCCGCGATGCTGGTCGGTCGCTTCGAGATACACGTCGGCGACTCCGCCGCACGCCTTCAGCTCCGGGTGGCGCGATCAACACGGCCTGATGCGAGACGCCGGAATCAATCCACACATCGAGCGTGTCGTTGCGGCGCGAAGTGCCCGCGGGCAGCCCGAGCTGCGCGGCCCACCATGCGTCGTCCTTTTCAAACCAGAGATTCGTCCCGCCGCTCTCGACGAGGTCGGCGACCTTGCGCCGCGAGGTCGGCGCGCACGATGGGCGTCCCATTCTCCTCGTAGAAAACCGGCAGCGGCACGCCCCACGTGCGCTGGCGCGAGATGCACCAGTCGGGCCGCGACTCGACGGTGCCGTAGATGCGGTTGCGCCCCCACGCGGGCATCCACTGCGTCTCATCGATCGCCGCGAGCGCATCGGCGCGGATGGCGTCCACCTTGATGAAAAACTGCTCCACCGCGCGGAAGACGATGGGCGTCTTGCTGCGCCAGCAGTGCGGGTAGTCGTGCGTGTATTTCTGCTCCGCGAGCAGCGCGCCGCTCTCGCGGAGGAAAGCGACGATCTCGGCGTTGGCGTCGAAGACATACTTGCCGACCCACGCGGGCATGCCGACGTCCTCGGTGAATTTGCCGAAGTCATCCACGGGCGAGAGGACGGGCAGGCCGTTCGCCTGACCGGCGATGTAGTCGTCCTTGCCGTGGCCCGGCGCGATGTGGACCTGGCCAGTGCCGGTGTCCAGCGTGACGAAATCGGCGGCGATGACTCTTGATGTGCGAGTCGAGGAAAGGATGCTGCGCTTCGCAGGCCAACCTCACGAATACATTCACCGGCATAGCCGCATTCGACCGTGTGCGAGCTGGATTACTGCCATAGCTTGCCAACCCGAGTCGTGGCGTCTCTTCGAAGCTCTTCAGAAGCCGCGTCGTGTTCGGCGACAGATCGCAATTTCCAGTCTCCTCGGATGCGCGAAATTGCGCGCACCGACGTAGTGTCGTTCGGTGCAGCGCGATCGCGACATTTGCCGGCAAGCGTCCACGGCGTCGTCGTCCAGATGACGAAGCGAAGCGCACCTTGAGCCAGCTGCTTCACGTCGGACCGCTGAGCGCAAACTTCACATAGATCGCCGGGTCCGTCCGCGGCGCATATTCCACCTCCGCCTCCGCGAGCGCGGTCTGCGCGCCGGTGCTCCAATACACGGGCTTCTTCGACTGATACACGAGGCCCTTCTCCACGAGCTTGCCGAAGGCGCGGATGATGTCCGCCTCGTAGCCCGGCGCGAGCGTGAGATACGGATCCTCCCACGAGCCGAACACGCCCAGCCGCTTGAACTGCCCGCGCTGGATGTCGATGTATTTGCGCGCGAACGCCTCGGCGCGGCGGCGGATTTCCGCGGGCTCCAGGCCGCGCTGCTCCTTCACCACCTTGAACTCGATCGGCAGCCCGTGGCAGTCCCAGCCCGGCACGAACGGCGCGCGGAAGCCGAGCATCGAGCGCGACTTCACCACGAGGTCCTTCAAAATCTTGTTCAGCGCCGTGCCCATGTGGACATCGCCATTCGCGAACGGCGGCCCGTCGTGCAGCACGAAAAGCGGCGCGCCGATCCGCGCATCGAGAATCTGCCGGTAGAGCCCCGCGGCCTCCCACTTCGCGAGCCGCTCGGGCTCGCGCTTCACGAGATCGGCCTTCATCGGGAAGTCCGTCTTTGGCAGCAGCAGGGTGTCTTTGTAATTGGCGCTCATGGATGAAAGGGCGCGGACGATGCCGACCGTTGCCGCGCTTGTCAAAGCGGCGCACGCCGATCTGGCGGACGGCCTTCGGCAAGCCCTCCGCTTTGACAATGACCCGCGACGTCTGGCACGCATGGCGCGTGAAATCGCTCGTTCTCCTCCTGCTCGCCGCCATCGCCACTTGCGCTACCCACGCTGCGGAGCGTCCGCCGAATGTCGTCATCATCTTCTGCGACGACATGGGCTACGGCGACATCGGCCCATTCGGCCAGCGCGGGTACGCGACGCCGAACCTCGATCGCATGGCGGCCGAGGGGCGGAAGTTCACCAACTTCCACGTCTCTTCCGCGGTGTGTTCCGCGTCGCGCGCCGCGCTCCTCACCGGCAGCTACCATTCGCGCGTGGGCATCCACGGGGCGCTCGGACCGGGCTCACCGATCGGGCTGAATCCCGGCGACATGACGATCGCGGAGATGCTGAAGCAGAAAAACTACGCAACCGGGATGTCCGGAAAGTGGCACCTTGGCGCGAAGCCGGAATGGATGCCCGTGCGCCGCGGCTTCGACGAATGGCTCGGCCTGCCCTACTCGAACGACATGTGGCCGCATCACCCCGAGGCGAAGCCCGGCAGCTATCCCGATCTCCCGATGTACGACGGCGAGAAGGTCGTGATCCCAGCGGTAACTCCCGAAGATCAAAAGCAGCTCACCACGCGCTACACCGAGCGCGCCGTCGCATTCATCGAGAAGAACAAGGACCGCCCGTTCTTTTTCTACCTCGCCCATTCCATGCCGCACGTTCCGCTCTTTGTTAGCTCGAAATTCGACGGCAAGTCGGGTGCGGGGCTCTACGGCGATGTGATTCAGGAAATCGACTGGTCGGTCGGCGAGGTGCTCGCGGCGCTGAAACGCAGCGGCGTGGATGACAACACACTGGTCATCTTCACGAGCGACAACGGTCCGTGGCTCAGCTACGGCGACCACGCGGGCAGTGCAGGGCCACTCCGCGAGGGCAAGGGCACGAGCTGGGACGGCGGCACACGCGTGCCGTGCGTGATGCGCTGGCCGGGCAAAATCCCCGCAGGCACGGCATCGGACACCTGCCTGATGACGATCGACATTTTGCCGACCATCGCGGCGCTCACCGGCGCAAAGCTTCCCGAGCGGAAAATCGACGGGCTCGACGTTTGGCCCATCATTTCCGGCGCGCCGGACGCGAAGAA
This sequence comes from uncultured Verrucomicrobiae bacterium, assembly GCA_963769025.1. Taxonomy (GTDB): domain Bacteria; phylum Verrucomicrobiota; class Verrucomicrobiia; order Chthoniobacterales; family Chthoniobacteraceae; genus SXWH01. The sequence goes on along the minus strand of CAVYKI010000009.1, from coordinate 389,327 downwards.
CCCGCACCGCGGCTACGCCACTTGGTACGCCGGCAATGAGCTGCATTCCGTCACCGATGGGCGCTGGAAGCTCGTCTTTCCGCACACCTACCGTTCCGCCGTGGGCATGCCGCGCGCGACCGGCGGCATCCCATCAAAGTACCATCCGGAAAAAGTGCCGCAGCCGCAGCTTTATGACATGACCGGCGACGTGGGCGAGACGGCGGATCGCGCAGCGGAGCGTCCCGAGGTTGTCGCCTCGCTGACCGCATTTGCGAACGAGATGCGCTCGGAACTCGGCGACGCGCTCACACGCACGAAGGGTGCCGCGGCGCGGGAACCTGCGCGCTTGCAGAAGAAGTGACGCAGGCAAGCCATCCAGCCAGCCCATGACGACGCCCCGCACCAAGCTCCAGCTTTTCATCATCTCGGTGCTGCTGGTGCCGCTGCTCGTCGCGGTCGCGGAGCTCGCCGTGCGCCTGCTCGGGAAGCGGGTCGATCCGCTGTCGATCTTCGTCAGCTCGCCGCAACTTCAATCCGACACCCAGGGCGCGACGACGGGCGGGATGTTCGAGTTCGATCCCCTGCTCTGCTGGCGGCTGAAAGCGAAGCTGCGCGACATCTGGTGGGACTTCACGCCCGTCTCGACGAACGGGCAGCACCTGCGGATGGACCACGATGTCGGTGTGAAAAAGGGCATCCGCATCGTCGTCCTCGGCGACTCGGTGACATTCGGCTACCGCGTCCCGGTCGCGCACGATCGGCAGCAACCCTCGCGGTTTGACGCAACGGAAAAGCCTTACCCGGTGCTGTTGGAGAGCAAGCTGCGCGCGGCCTTTCCCGGTCGTGAAATCGAGGTGCTTCCCCTCGCGTGCCCGGGCTACACGAGCACACAGGCTCTCGCATGGCTGAAGCGCGACATCGCGAAGCTGAAGCCGGACATCGTGGTCGCGTGCCTCGGATGGAATGATGTGCGTTCCGCCGGAATCGCCGATCGCGTGGCGATGCCTGCGGATGGCGCACAAATTTTCGTGCGCCGGCTCATGGGCAGCAGCCAGCTCCTGCTCACCATCGCGGAGGCGGGAAAGCGTCGGGCGTCCGTCGCCGCGACTCCGGCGGAACCGGAACCCCGCACTTCGGCGGAGGAGTATGTCGCTCACCTCGTCGAGATGGCGGAAATCAGCCGAGGGCATCATGCGTGGTTCGGGATTCTCCTTCCGGTGTATCGCGACCCGAATACCGCAGGCATCGAACCCGGCGAATCCGGCGATCCCGACGAGGGGCTTCGGATGACCCGGTACCGCGAGCAACTTCGGATGGAGACGCTCGCGCGGAAAATCCCTGCTCTCGAAATCCCCGAACTGACGGAACGTTCCTGGCCGGCGAACAAGGAATTATTCGGTGAGCGAATCCACCCGAATGCGGCGGGCCATCGGCTCATCGCGGACAGGCTTGAAGAATTCCTCGCGGAGCCGATGGCCAGCCTGACCTCAAAATAACGCGAGCAGATCGCTCAGCGAATTTTTGGGCCGCTCCAACTCGAACACGCGCAGCCCAGCCGCTGCCGCGCCGCGCCAATCCGCCTCAGCCTCATCGCCGACGTGCAGCGCTTCTGCGGCTTCCACGAGGAGACGGCGCAGCGCCTCGGCGAAGATGTGAGATGACGGCTTTTCCGCGCCGACTTCGCTGGAGATGACCACGTCGTCAAAAAACTCCGCGATGCCGAGCTGCGGCAGGATCTGGCGGAGCCTGCCGTCGAAGTTTGAAATGACACCCAGCCGGTATCGTCCATGGAGTGAGGAGAGCACCTCGCGAGTCTCGGGATAGAGCTCCCACACTCCAGGCTTCGTGAATTCACTCCACAGCTCGGCGAAATACGCCTCTCGGTTCAACCCGGGACCGGCGCTGATTTTATCCAGCACCCGGACGACCAACTCCTGCCACCAGCCGCGGTCGTCGTCGGCGCGCATGGTCCGCGTCTCGTGCGGCGGGGGCGCTTCCTTCCACACGGCGCGAAAAGCCGCCGTCAGCGCCGCTTCATCCAGCTCCGCGCCATGCCTCCGGGCGACTTCGCGGTAGTGCCAGCCGACCCCGCGCGGGAGGTGAAAGAGCGTCCCCGCCGCGTCGAAGAAGATGGCGCGCGTCACTGTTTCGGGAGGAACAGGCGAATCTCGTCGGCGAGGATCTTGTAGCCGGCCGCATTCGGATGCAGCCGATCCGCCTCGAAAAGTTCTCCGCGTGGCTCGCCGTTGCCGCCGAGGAATTTCTCGCGCACTGCGATGAACTTCACACCCTCGGCCTTGCCGCAAAACGCGCGGATCTGGCGGTTGGCCTCGATCACCTTGTCCCGCTGAGCCCACCGCAACGGGCTGGTGGTGATTTCGAGGAAGCAAATCTTCGTCGCCGGGAGTCGCGCGTGCACTTTCGCGACGAACGCCTTGAAATCGTTTGCGACTGTCTCTGGCTCCTTCTTGGCGTTGATGTCGTTGCTTCCCGCAAAGATCACCACCGCCGCCGGCTCGTGCGGCACCAGGATCCGCTCCGCGAAATGGAGCGAGTCCTCCATTTGCGATCCGCCGAAGCCGCGATTGACGACACGGAAACCGGAAAAATCTTCCGCGAGCGTCTTCCACCGGCGAATCGTCGAGCTGCCGGTGAAAACGATCCCGCCCTTGGCCGGCGGGTGCTCGCGATCCGCCTGTTCAAAGGCGGCGATATCCTTCTCCCACTTCGCCGGGTCGGCGAACCCGCACATCGGAAGCAGCGAGAACAGGAGGGCGGGGAGAAATGTCGGTTTCATCATTCGATACGACCATGCGTCTCCACGGACTCAAGGCGCATCTTTCGGCTACCTGCCGGTGCCCCGATCTGCGAAAGGGATTCCATGCTTCATCGAGTCCACGACTACCGGCACCTCGTCGCGCGATGGCGTCGCGTCGCACGCGCGGGCCGCGTGCGACTGCGCCCCCTCGCAAGCGAAGACGGCTTCGACCTGTTTTACATGGAGACTCCCCGGCTCGCGCAGACGAAGGGCCTCTACATCTCGGCTGGAATCCACGGCGATGAACCGGCGGGGCCCGAGGCGCTCCTGCAATGGGCGGAGCGCAACACTGCGCGCCTCGCGGAATTGCCGTTGCTGCTTTTTCCGTGCCTGAACCCGTGGGGACTCCGCAACAACATCCGCACCGACTCCGAGGGGCGCGACCTGAACCGTCTGTTCCATCTCGACACCCATCCGGTCGTCGCCGCGGTGCGGAAAATCACGCGCCCTCATCGCTTCCAAATCGCACTGCCGATGCACGAGGACTACGACGCGCAGGGTGTTTATCTTTACGAAGTCCCACGGGGAAAATGCGGCTTTGGCGATGCACTTTTGCAGCGGGCGGCGAAAATTCTTCCGCCCGATCCGCGACGCAAGATCGACGACAGCCCGTCGACGCAAGGACTCATCCGCCGGCGCGTTTCGCCAGCGAAGTTTGCGAAGATGGGATACCCGGAGGCGATCTGGCTGCACCATTTTCACTCGGAACATACGTTCACATTCGAGACGCCTTCCGAAGCCGCACTCGACCTTCGCGTCCGCGCACACATGGCCGTGCTGGATGAATGCGTGCGCCGGATTTCGCGGCCGGGCTAGAGCAGTTCCGGGTAGTGCGCCATCGCGAGCTCCTCGCACTTCGTCAGGATCGCGGCACCGGTGTCGGTCTTCAACGCCGTCTCGGCGAGGCTGCGGCAGGCGGCCATGTCGAGCGTGCTGATGGCGCGCTTCACACGCGGAAGCACCGCTGCGCCGCAACTGAGTTCGTTGACGCCCAAGCCAATCAGCAGCGGTGTCACGGAAATGTCACCGCCCATTTCGCCGCAGAGCCCGACGTGGATGCCGGCGGCGTGGGCGGCGTCCGCCGTCATTTTGATGAGGCGCAGCACCGCGGGATGCGTCGGCACATAAAGGTGCGCGATGCGTTCATTCGTCCGATCCACCGCGGTCGCGTATTGCACGAGGTCGTTGGTGCCGAGGCTGAAGAACCCGACCTCCTTCGCCAGCAGATCGGCGATCATCGCGGCGCTTGGGACCTCGATCATCATTCCCACCGCCAGGTCTTCGTCGAAGTCCACGCGCTCATCGCGCAATTCAGCGCGGCATTCCTCCAGCGCCGCCTTTGCGTCGCGGAGTTCCGGCAGGCCGGAGATCATCGGGAACATGATTTTCACGGTGCCGAACGCGCTGGCCCGGAGAATCGCTCGCAGTTGGGTCCGGAAGATATCCCGCCGCTCCAGGCAGACGCGAATCGCCCGCCAGCCGAGGAACGGGTTCTCCTCTTCGTCCGAATGCAGCTGCGCGTGCATTTTGTCACCACCGAGATCAAGCGTGCGGATGATGACCGGCTTCGCCAGCGAGGCCTCCACGACCTTGCGGTAGGCGGCGAACTGCTCGTCCTCGCCAGGCAGATCGTCACGGTTGAAATAGAGAAACTCCGTGCGGAACAGGCCCACCCCCTCGGCTCCGCTTCGCAGCGCCTGGCCGATGTCGTCCGCCTGCTCGATATTCGCCGAGAGCATCACGTGCGTGCCGTCGCGCATGGTCGCCGGGGCGTCCCGCAACTCCGTCAGTTCCTCCTCGATCAGCCTGCGGCGGGTCTCGACCGCGCCATATTCGAAAAGCGTCTGCGCATTCGGATGGACGATCAGGAGGCCGCCGTAGCCGTCCAGCAGCACATCGGCGCCTGGCTCGACGTCCGCGAGGTTGCCATGGAGGCCGACGACCGCCGGGATATTCAGCGAGCGCGCCATGATGGCGGTGTGCGACGTCTTGCCCCCGGCCTCGGTGGCAAAGCCGAGCAGGAAATCGCGCGTGGCCTGCACGGTGTCACTCGGCGTGAGATTGTGGGCGATGACGATCCGCGGCGAATCGAGCCCCGCCAGGGCCGATAGCTCGCGGCCCAGCAGATTATGGATCACCCGCCTGCCCACGTCGTGAATGTCCAGAGCACGCTCACGCAGGTAGGGATCCTCGACCTCGCCGAGGCTCTTCACGTAGCGGTGCACGATCGTGTGGAACGCGTGCTCGGCATTGCAGGAGTCGCGACGGATCATCTTTTCGACCTCGTCGATCATCACGCCGTCCTCGACGACCATGAGGTGCGCTTCAAAAATCGCCGCGTCCTTCGCGCCGAGCGATTGCTCGACACGCTCCTGCAGTTCGACGATCTGGCGCCGCGTCGCACAGAGCGCATCGCGCAGCCGCTCCACCTCCCGGTCGCCTCCCCCGGTGATGATTTTCCGCGGTGGCGGATCATCGTCGGGCCGGTGGATGAAGGCGATTCCTCGGGCGATTCCGGGCGATACCCCGACCCCTTGGAATCGTCGCTCAGTCTTCATCGAACTTTGAAAGGATGAGCTTCTCGATGGCCGCGAGCGCCTGTTCGGAATCCGTGCCCTCGCATCGGATCGTGAGCCGGCTGCCAATCCCCGCAGCGAGCATCATCAGGCCCATGATGCTTTTCCCATTCACGGTATCGCTGTCCTTCGCCACCCATACTTCAGAGCGGAAGGTGCTCGCGAGCTTCACGAACTTCGCACAAGGACGCGCGTGCAGGCCGAGCTTGTTTAGAATCTCGACTTCCCTTTCGATCTTGGTTCCGGGGTTGCGGCTCAGTAGGCCCATTCAGCTTTCTTTCTTCTTTTTCTGCATGGATGCAAGAAGGCGCTCATTAAATTCCATTGCGCTATTGTGGCCGACGGTCTTGAGCTTTTGGTCCAGCGCGGCCACTTCCACGAGGCGCGGAATGTCGCGACCCGGCCGCACGGGGACCGTCACGTGGGGCACATAGATGTCGAGAAGTTCAAAATATTCGCTCTCCAGCCCCGTGCGATCGATGTCCTCGATCTCCTGCCAGTCCTTGAGCGTCACCACCAGGTCGAGCCGCTTTTCGCGCCGGACGGCGCCGATGCCGAAAATCGCCATCACGTTGATTACCCCGAGTCCGCGGACCTCCATGTAGTTGCGCGTCAACTCGGAGCTTGTCCCCATCAGGTTCCGGCCCTCGATCGCGCGAAAATGCGTCATGTCATCGCTCACGAGCGAATAACCGCGCTCGATGAGGCCGATGACGCATTCGCTTTTCCCGATGCCGCTCGAACCGCGGATGAGCACGCCCATGCCCTGGATATCCACCATGCTGCCGTACTCGCTCTTGCGCGGTGCAAAGTCGAACTCCAACGCGAGCGTCGCCGCGTTGATGAAACGCATGGTCACCATCGGCGTCGAAAACACCGCCACGCCGTTTTCCTTTGCGACCGCCAGCAGATCCTCGGGCACGCGATAGTGCCGCGCGACGATGAGACACGGGATCGGACGCTCGCAGATCGCGCTCCACCGCTGCCGCATTTCCTTTTCCGAAAGACTCTTGAGGTATGAAAGTTCCGCCGAGCCGAGGACCTGGATTCGCTTTTCCGCGAAATACGAATAAAAGCCGCACAGCGCGAGACCGGGCCGGTTCACGGTGGGCTCGCGGATTCGCCGGTTCAGGCCGACGCCCTCGTCAGTAAGCAGCTTCATCTGCAATTCCTCCGAGTGGCGCGTGTAGAATTCGCCGACGGTGACGGTCGGGTGCTTTTCGGGCGAACTCATGAAGTCCTATTAGCAGATCACCCTCGGGCGATGGCAAGGGGGAACATGCCGGCCCTGCATCGCAAGGCAGCTTGCGCTCGACATTTCCGTCCCATTTGCGACCTCTGTCCCCCTTCAATTCCCCAAAATTTCATGAGCAACTCCCGAAGTGGAATCATCGCCGGCGGCAACTGGATCGTGGATGCCGTGAAGATCATCGACGTCTGGCCGCAGCAGGACACGCTGGCCAACATCTTCAGCACCGCCAAGGGCTCCGGCGGGTCACCGTTCAACATCCTCGTGGATCTCGCACTGCTCGGCGCGAAATTTCCCCTCAGCGGGTCCGGCCTCGTCGGGGACGATGACAACGGGCGCTGGATCCTCGACCTTTGCGCCCGGCACGGCATCGACTCCTCGCGTCTGAAAAAGACGGCCGAGGCTCCGACCAGCTTCACCGACGTGATGACGGTGAAGGACACGGGACGCCGCACGTTTTTCCACGCCCGCGGCGCGAATGCGCTGCTCGGTGCGTCGCATTTCGATTTCAGCGGCACGAAGGAGCGCATTTTCCACCTCGGCTACCTGCTGCTGCTCGACGGGCTCGATGCACCGAGCGCGACGCACGGCACGGTCGCGGCGGAAGTGCTCGCAAAGGCGCAGGCTGCCGGACTCAAGACCTCGGTGGATTGCGTGAGCGAGGACAGCGACCGGTTTGCGAAAATCGTGATGCCCGCGCTCAGGCATGTGGACTACTGCATCATGAACGAATTCGAGGCCGGGCGGTGCACCGGACGGCGCGTGCGCCACGACGAACAACTCGACCGCACCCAACTCCGCGAAGCCATGCAGGCGCTGCTCGACGCGGGTGTCCGCGAACGGGTCGTCGTGCATTTCCCGGAGGGTGGCTGCGCCCTCGGACACAATGGGGAATGGGCCGAGCACGGTTCCGTGAACTCTGCCTGCCGGCTATGTCAAAGGCGCGGCGGGTGCCGGCGATGCATTTGGCGCGGGCGTCCTGCTCGGCTGGCACGACGAGTGCCCCGTCGTCGAACAACTCCGCTACGGAGTGTGCGCGGCTGCCGCCAACCTGAGCGAGGAGACCTGCACCGGTGGCCTGAGGCCGCTCGCCGACTGTCTGGAGATCGGGAAGCGCTTCGGTTTCCGCAGCTAACGGAAGTTATTCCGCAACTACCGGAAGCTGGCCAGCGTGTTCTGCAGGCCCGCCATCGTGAAGGGCTTGCTCATCACCACATCCACGCCGGCAGGCTTTTCGCCCGTCACCGCCATGATGTCGCCAAATCCCGTGAGCAAGATCACCGGCACATCGGGGTTTTTCTTCTTTATTTCGCGGGCGAGCTCATCCCCCTCCATCTCGGGCATCGAACGATCCGTCAGAACGATGTCGAATTGCCCCGCGGTGAATTTGTCGAGCCCGTCCTTGCCGTTCACCGCGAGTTCCACCGTGTAGCCATCCTCGGTGAGGTAGGTGCTGATGACCTCGCGGACCATCGCGTCATCGTCCACCACCAGCACACGCCGCTTGCGGGCCGATGCGGTGGAGGATTTTGCCGATGGAAAAATGACGCGTACTGTCGTGCCGATGCCCTTGCGGCTTTCGATCTCCAGTCTGCCGCGATGACGGGCTACGACCTCGTGAATCACCGCGTAGCCGCTCGGCCATCCGTCGGCACGATCAACCGCGGCGGTCGGATCCAGCAGGCGCTGACGCACGGCGTCGGTGACTCCCAAGCCATCATCCTGCACGAAAAGGATCGCCTCGCTCCCCATCTGCTGCGCGCCCACGGTGATCGTTCCGCGGCGCGGGATCGCGGCCATGGAATTCCGCACGAGATGAGTGAGCATCTCGCGGAGCTGGACCGGATCGCCCTGAATCTCGACTCCCTTGTCCGCCTGCCGGACGAAGGTCACTTTCGATGCAGCGGCGCGCGCCTGATCCCCGGCCTTCGGGCTGCACAGGACGATGACGCGCTCCACAAGCGCGTCGAGCGCGACCGTTTCAAATGGCGTCGCAGGCGCAGGCGCTTCCTCGCGCGCGGCATCCTCGGGAACTTCCCGCGGCTTGCGCAGCCCTTTCCGCGCCCCGTCGGCAGCAGCGACGATTAGCTGGAGATGTTCCGTTACCTTTTCGGGATTTGCCATCATCGCCGGAGCACGAAGGATCAGCTCCGAGTGCTGCAGGATGCGCTTAAATGCCTCCTCGAGTTCACGCGTCGCTGCGCCGGAGCGTTCCGAAAGGGCCTTGCCGCGCTGCACGGCACGCAATTCCGCAAGCGCAACGGTGAGCTGCCGGTTGCTTTTCACGAGCTGCTCCTCGGCGTGCCGGCGCTCCGCGATTTCCCGCTGCAGCTGCTCATTCACCGCGACGAGGGCCGCCGTCCGCTCCTGCACACGGGCCTCCAGCTCCGTATTCATGTGCTGCGTGGCGACCTGCGATCGCTTCCGCTCGATGGCGTACTGAACCGAACGGAGCAGCAGGTGCGTGTCCACATGCCCCTTCACGAGATAATCCTGCGCGCCTTCCTGCACCATCTCGATCGCGGAGGTCACATCCGAAATCCCGCTCAGGATGACAATCGGCACGGTCGGCGCCGCGGCGTTCACGCGGCGGAATGTCTCCACGCCATTGCTGTCGGGCAGGGTGAGATCCAGCAGCACGATGTCCTCGGCCGAGGAACCCAGCTTCTTGAGACCCGTCGCGAGAGTCTTGCCCGTGGTGACGGTGAATTTCGGGTAGTCAGAAAATCCGAGCAGCCGTTCGAGCAACTCCGAGTGCTCACTGTTGTCCTCGATGAGCAGGACCCGGATCGGGCGGTTCTCGAATGGCATCTTGGCTGCGGATTGCTGGGTGTGAGTGGTCAAGGCTGCTGAGTCCGGGAGGGGTTCTTCACGAAACGCGATGTGCGCACAACTTACAAGTTCTCGCTCGCCGCCTGGTCGGCCAGCCCCTGCGAAACCTCGGCGCGTGCCGCGCACAGGCATCCGCCCGCGATGATCACCGTGCCCGTCAGGTAAATCCACAGGAGCAGAGCTACCACGCTCCCAAATGTGCCATAGACCACGTTGAAATTCGCGACGCGCCCGGCGTAGAGGACGAACAGCTTTTGCAGCCCACCGAGCGCCGCCGTGACCAGCAGCGCCTCGATCCACACCTCGCGAAAAGTCGTCCGTCGCCGCGGTGCGAACTTATAGAAAAGCGCGAGGCTGTAGAAAAGGAGCAGCGGCGGCAGCAGAAAGCGGCCGGCGCGCACCATCCATCCGACGAGGCCGAAATCGAACGAGAACAACTCCCGGTGCGCGCTGTAATATTTCTCGAAGCCATTCAGGATCGCCGGTGCCACCAGCCCGATCAGCAGTGCGCTCGTGAGCACGGTCACCATGAGCAGGTTTTTCAGCGGCAGCCGCCACCAGCTGTATTCGTGCGTCCCCCATGCGCTGTTCACGGCGCGCACGAGCGAATGGAAAAAACGCAGCGAGCACCACGTCACGATCACCAGTGATATCAGGCCGGATCCGAGCCGCGTCTGCATGAACCCCTGCACGGTGGTGCGCACCGGATCCTGCTTCCCGAGATCGACCGCGATGTACTGCGACATGAGCTCGAAAATCCTGTTCGTCGCCTGCTCCCGGTCCCCGAGAAACTGCGTCCCGATGGCGATGAGGAGCACCAGCAGCGGCAGAAGCGAAAACAACGCATAGTACGCGAACGACGCCGCGTGCTGCTCCCCATCCGTCTCGACATATTTCACGCCCGCCCGCCACGTTGTCGCCCAAAAATGCCCCAGCCGGTGTTTTTGTGGAGCGGGTGGGACGGCAGTTTCGGACATCGCGGAGCGCATTCAAAACGATCGACCGTCCGGACGCGAGGCACTTTCCACCGATCCTCAGCCGGACTCCGCTAGTTGCCCGATCCTCTGCCCCGGGTGAATCCGCCGTCCCTGCTCGGCGACTGGATCCGCGCCTTCACCTCCGCTGGCAGGCTGCTCTGCGCAATCCATGCCGTCGCCGCGGCTGCATCCTGCTTCACCCACGCGCGCGCCACGTTCTCCACGGCGCGCCGCTGGCGTTCCGCATCAGTGATGGTGGAAGCCCAGGCAATCGCACCCTGCGGATCTTTCTGCACGACGGCGTTGGCGTAGCTCTCACGGCTGCGGTCCGCCTCGGCGGTCGCGGGGAGCTTCGCCATGAATGCCCCCGCGGCCGCGGCATCCTTTTTCGCCCATTCGCCGATGGTATCGGCCAGCGCGCGGGATTTCGCATCGCCCTCCGGCAGCGCGAATGCCCACTCGGCGGCGGACGGCGCATCCTTCTCGGCAAGTTTTCCCGCGAGCTGCGAGGTGAACCCGTCACGCAGTGAACCCGCGGCCATGCCGTCGAGCGCGGTGCGCGCGGCATCCAGTCCGCGTTGGCTGATGAGTTCATTCGCCAGCGTGTCGATCGTGCGGCTGCGACGGTCAAATGTCTCCGTGGCAGCGACGGTCAGCGCGCGGTCGAGGTCCGTGTGCGCGAGTTGCGAGAGGACGATCGACACTGGTGAAATGTTGCCTCCCGGCGGGCCTCCGCCCGGGCCTCCGGGTCCGCGTCCTTGATTTCCCTGCCCGCCCTGCGAATCATCCGCCTCCTTGCTATTCGCCTGCGCCCACGCGAGGGCGGCGCCGGCGTCCGTCCGCGTCCAAGTCCGCAGCACCGTGCTCTGGCCCAGCCATTTTTCCTCCCGGCCCTTGCTGTCCACGTAGGCGATCGCACCCTTCGGATCGAGGTGCGTCCATTTTTCCAAGACCATCGAGTATTCCGTGAACCGCGCGCCGCGCCCGAATCCGCGGTCGCCGCGGAGGTTGATCGCCCCGAGAATCGTCTTCAAATCCTCCGGGTCCGTCACGGTATCCAGCACCCGCAACAGTCCGCTCATCCGCACGAGATTATCCTCCTGCGCCATCAGGTTCTTCATCCACTTGTCGAGCGGCTGCCCGTTCGTCAGCCGCTCCAGCGTCATCCGGCCTTCGCCCTCGCCCATGGCAAACTGCCCGTTGATTTCCGCGCCCCCGGCAGAGCCGTTCGCAGCGCCAGAGCCATGCCCGGCGCCCCCGGCCTTGCCTGCCCCCGAGGCCGATTCCACACTTGCGGCCGGCACGCCCGTCGATGAGCCGATGCGGCCGATGCAAAATGCGATGGCTGCGGTGGCGAGCCAGCCGAGACCGACGACGAGAGGGAGGCGGGATTGGGAGGTCTTCATGCGGCAGGTGGTATTGAGAAAATGACAGCGATCAGGACTCCGTTGCAACCCCCGCAGCAGGGAATTGTTCCCGCATTCCGGCAGATTTCCTCAGGCATGACGCCGCGCCGCGGATGTGACATGGTGCGCCCATGCCCATCTACGTGTACGAGCTTTGCGAAGGAGAATGCAAAATCTGCGGCGGCAGCTTCGAACTCCGCCAGCCGCTCGACCGCGAGCCGTGCAAGACTTGCCCGCTTTGCAAAAAGAACGTGCGCCGCATCATCACCGGCGTGAACTCCCCGAAGCTCATGAAGCCCCTCTCCGTCACCGACGCAAAAAAGGCCGGCTTCAAGATCTACAAGCGCACAGGCAAGGGCGAATATGAGCGGCAGTGAGCGGCCGTCATTTGCGCTGCCGCGCCAAGGGTGCGATTCTCAGGCCATGAAGATCACCCTCGCAGCCACCCTCGCAGCCGCGCTTCTCCTCGCCGGTTGCGCGACGCAGACCAAGGAACAGATCGCCGCGGTGCGGTCCGCCGGCGTCTCCGCGGGACTGGTCCACAAACTCCAACGCTGGGGCGTACTCAGCCCCGAGGACATCATCGAACTCAAGCGCCGCCAGGTGAACGACGCCGTGGCGCTCCGCCAACTCGATCGCACCGGCGTGGACTACGTCGTGGACAAATCCATCCTCAAAAAGCTCCGCAACGCGGGCGTCAGCGAAAATGTCGTCGAAGCCGTGATCTTCGCCGGCAGACGGTTTGAGGCGGAATTCCGCCACCGGTATCACGGCTATTGGGGCGCGGGATGGTACGGTCCATCGGGTTACCCCTACGACCCATTTTACTACGACCTCGGCTGGCCCTACCCCCGCAGCTACTACGGTCCGGGCCCGTTCGTCGGCGGAGGTCCCGGGCCAGGCCCAGGCCGAGGTTTTCGAGGCGGCCCGATCGGCCCTGGCGGCGGACCACGCGGCCCGCGTCCGTAACCAGGAACGGCGCACGCAGCCCTACGACTTCAGATCGCGGCGCAGGAAAATGGTGCAGCCGATGAGGAAGAACGTGGCATTCAGGCCGAAGAGGTAGAGGTAGTCCTCGGCCATCTTCGCCCACGGGATCGGGCTCCGGAAGACATTCACCCACGTCACCATGTGCGTGGTCATGAACCACGGCTTGTAGGACACGAATTGCGGCCAGAAGTACAGGATGCGATCCACGAGGAAGATCGCCATCGTCACGACGGTCGCCGCCGCGGGCTTCATGTTGCAGCAGGAAAACATGAACGCGAGCGACACGATGGAGCAGAGGCTCAGTGCAAAGAAGGGCAGCACGCTGAAGTAACGCACCAGCCCTTCGCCCGGCGAAAACAGCGCCAGCAACCGGTCCTCGGGAATGACCGCGCACAGGCTCCCGAGCCCGCGCCACACATAGCCGGTGAGCAGTGCGGTGCAGCCGATGAAGACGACGAGCACCAGGCAATAAAGGAGCGAGGCGAGGAATTTCACACCGAGAACCCGCATGCGGCTCACCGGTCGGGAGAGCGTCATCCGCATGGTGCCGTCCTCAACCTCCTTGCTCACGATGTCCCCGGAGACAAGCCCGATGAACAGCGCGCCGAGCAAAACGACCGTGAGCGCCATCACATTGAACGCCAGCGTGAGCCCGCCGAAGTATTCCTCAAACATCGCGCCATTTCCCTCGAGGAAGGTGCGGAATCCCTTCTGCGCCTTCTCGGTCTGAAGCAGCGCGAGCACGATGATCTCCAGCCCGACGAACGCGCCGAAGCCGATCCACGTGCGCTTGCGCGCAAAGAGCTTCAGCAACTCGGCGGAGAACTGGCGGAGGAAGAGTCTCATCGGGAAACGCGGAGCGCGGAATGCGGAATGCGGAGTGAGGCGCGCGGCAATCGATCATTCAAAATCCCAATTCCAAAATCCGAAATTGTCCCCCTCATGGCTTGTGAACCTCCCGCAGATAGAGCTGCTCGAGCGTCTGTTTCTCCGGCGTGACGGCGCGCACCTTCACCCCGGCCTGCACCAGCCGCGTGACGAGATCCGCGACGTCCACGCCCGTCGGCAGTTCGATCACGCCCGGCTCGACGACGGATGCGCCATTCAACTGCGTCACGACATTCCCCCACGGCTCCGCGTCGATGCGGAAGCGCGCACCCTTCGGCGCGAGTTCCTTCCAGTGACCGCAGTAGATCAGGCTGCCCTGATTCAAAATCGCGACGCGGTCGCAGAGCTGCTCCACCTCGCTGAGCAGGTGGGAGCAAAAGAGGACGGTGAAACCGCGCTCGCGATTCAGGCGCTGGATGAGCGCGCGCATCTCGGCGATGCCCTCGGGGTCGAGGCCGTTCGTCGGCTCGTCGAGCAGCACGAGCGCCGGCTCCGGAAGCAGCGCCTGGGCGACGCCGAGCCGCTGGCGCATCCCCTGACTGTAGGTGCCGACCTTGTCATGGATGCGCGCCGTGAGTCCGACGAACTCCACCGCGTCCTGCATCTCCTTGCGCGAGACGATGGCGCTGTAGCTCGTGAAGATTTCCAGATTCCGCCAGCCGCTCAGGTAGTCGTAAAAGCGCGGCGCCTCGAAGATCGCGCCCACCTTCGCCAGCGCACGCGCACGTTCCCGCTGCACACTGATGCCGTCCACGAACGCCTCGCCCCCATCCGGAAAAACCATCCCGAGCAGGATGCCGAGCGCCGTGCTCTTGCCCGCGCCATTGTGTCCGAGCAGGCCGAAGATTTCCCCGCGCTCGACGGAAAACGACAGCCCGTGCAGCGCGGGCTTTCCTGCGAAACTCTTTTTCAAATCCGCCAGCCGGATCGCTTCCATCACTTCTGCGGGGCGTCGTCCACGAATGTCAGCTGCTGCGAGGCGTGGCCGTCCGCGTAGAGCACGTTCAGTTTGTTGTCGAGGTTTGGGTGAAAGCCCTCTTTGTCGCCCATCACCATGATGCGGCTCGGGTCGTCAATCGGGTCCATCGCGAGAAAGCTAACGCTCAGCGTCGCCAAGCGCTGGCCGTTCAGCTTCGTGTTCCAGAGGTAGCTCGTGCCCGAGGTCTGCGCGAGGCGCTTGCTGTCGTCCGGACAGGCAAATGCGCGCGCATCGGGAACGTAAGCGCGCAGTTCGGTGTCGATCACCGGGACGTTGTCGCTCTTGTTCGCCCGCGCCATCGCCAACTCGGGGAAAACCCCGTCGTGCTCGGCGACGTATCGGCTCAGCCCCACGCCGATCTGCCGGAGATTCTGCATGCATGCCGCGGCCCGGGCGTAACGCTGCGAGCGCTGCCATGCCGCCGTCCCGAGCGTCGCGAGCAGCGCAACGATTGCGAGCACGACGAGCAGTTCGATGAGGGTGAAGGCGCGCACAGTATTTTTGGAAACGCGCATCAGTGCGCCCACTTCACGGTTTGCTCCAGCGCCTCCAGGAACGGCAGCGCGTCCATCTTCGCATCGATCGTCGCGTCGCTGTAAAAGGACTTCAGGCCCTGATCCACGATCTTCCGGAGCTGCGGGTCGTTGAGATTGCGCGGCGGCCCTTCGCCTTCGTCGGAGCGGAGGTTTTCCACCGCCTTCTGCACCATGCGCTTCCGCTTTCCGGGCTCCATCTTGTTGAAGTTCTCCATCATCTGCTTGAAACCGGTCGGGAGCACGAGGTCGAGGTAGCGCCCTTTTTCCTCGGCGGTCAGCGCGTTCCAGAAACCCTCGACCTTCCGTTGCTGATTCAGTTCACGCCGCTGGTCGTATTCGAGGCGGTTCACCTTCGAGGCCACCGCCTCGATGAGCTTCGCGCGCTCCGCGGGGGCCTTCCCGTCGAGGCTGTTCGTGGCGACAAATGCGGCGATGGTCTCCGGCGTCGGCCTGTTCCTTCGGACGACCGTTGTCGCGCCGTAAATGATCGCCCAGAGGGCGACGAGGACGACGGCGACTTTGATCCAGTTGGGACGCATCGTGAAAAGCTACCGGGCTCGCCGCCTTCGCTCAACCAAGATCAGCGACTTGGCACGGCTGCTGCTTAAACCACATGCGCGGGGCTTGGAAGCCACGACATAAATATACAAAGTCTAACTTACCTTCCAGCAGCCTCCGCAACGCAGCCTTCGGGCTGCGTTCTTTTTTGCCCGGAAACATGCCCGGAAGACCGGCGGACTTCCAAAGCTACTGCACAGCACCGGCCTTGTTTCGCTTCTTTGGCTGAGCCTCGGCACCCGGTTGCAGATCCTTGAGCGCGAGCGCCCGGAACTCCTCCGTCCGCTGCGTCCAGAGTTGCGCCATCTCCTTCACGCGCTCCGGCTGGCTTGCGGCGAGGTTTTTGGATTCCGCACGATCCGTCGAGAGGTCGTAGAGCTCCCATGCGCTGTCCGCGCCCGCGGCCACGATCTTCCAGTCACCGACACGCAGCGCGCGGTTCGCCTCATGCAACCACCACAGCGAATCATGGGCAACCGCGCCATCCTTTGCGAAAACGGGCACCAGGCTCTTGCCGTGCGCTGGAGGCACGGGCTTTCCGTCCAATGTCGCAGGCGCCTTACCTCCTGCGATTTCCAAGATCGTCGGCACGAGATCGACGAGGTGGCTGGGATTGTGCCGCAATTCCCCGCGAGCGGCGATGCCCTTTGGCCATTGCAGGATGAACGGCGTGGCGATGCCGCCCTCGTGCACCCACGTCTTGTGGCGGCGGAATGGCGTGTTTGCGGCGCTGGAAAATCCCGGCCCGAGGCAGAGGAAGCTCCCGGCGGAACCCGGCACCGCACCCGGAGCGTTGCCGTCGCCGCGCACCATGATCTCCGCGCTCGCGCCGTTGTCGGAGAGGAAAAGCACGAGCGTGTTATCGAGCGCACCCATCGCCTTCACCTGCTCGAGCACGCGGCCGATCTGCTGATCCATCTGGTCCACCATCGCCGCGTGGATGGCCATCTTGGTGGCCTGAAACTCGCGCTGCTGCGTCGTGAGTTCCGTCCACGGGAGCGGACGGTTGATCTCCCCCGGCCCGAGCTTCGCGAGCTCCGCCGGAAATGCATACGGCGGCCCGAGATCCCGCTCGATGGCGGACAACGTCGTGTTCACGAGGCCCGACCTTTTCTGCCGCCCGAAGCGCTCCTCACGCGCGATCTCCCAGCCTTTGAGATACTTGTCCTTGTAGCGCGCGATGTCCTCCGCGGGCGCCTGCAGCGGGAAATGCGGCACGATGAACGAGAGGTATTCAAAGAACGGCCGGTCGGCGTATTTCTCCGCGTGCTCCTTCAGGCATTTGATCGCGTGATCGGCGATCGCCGTGCTCGAAAAATAGCCGCTGTCCGCAGCCACCGGTGGGAGCGGCTTGTCGTCCTCAGAATGGCGGCGCGGGTTGAAATTCCGGTCGTGGTCATCCAGCACGTACGAGTGGTCAAAGCCGTTCTCCGTCGGCTTCCCGTCCACGTGCCATTTTCCCGAGAGATACGAGCGGTAGCCGAGCGGCTTGAGCATGTCCGGCAGCAGCTTTGCCCACGCGGGACGCGCCCCTTTTCCGCCGCTCGGGACTCCGGGGATGGAATCGCGGCGCACCGCCTGCGCGTAGTAGCCGGTGAGGATCGCCGCGCGCGAAGGCCAGCAACGCGCTGTGTTGTAGAATTGCGTGAAACGCAGGCCGTTTGCCGCGAGCGCATCGAGGTTCGGCGTACGGATCTCCCCGCCATAGCACCCCGCATCGGAAAATCCCATGTCATCGGCGAGGATGAGCAGGACATTTGGTCGCGCGGGTCCTGCCGCGAAGGCAAAGCCGGAGGAAAAAGCGAATGCGAGAATTGCGGCGATCCGGAAAAACGGGGAGGAAGTCATGCGAAAGAATTAACCCGGCGCCCTTCCACAACAAGAGCGCAAATCACGCAGGATACCCGGCCCTGCTCATCCGCGGCTCCACGTTGCTCCGGAGCGCGCTAGTTCCTTTCCAGATCGTCCACGAGCTTCTGCGCGAGCTTCGTGGTGGCGTCGTCGGGTCCGACAGCTTTCTGCAACCCCGCCAGCGCCTGCCGCGCGAAGGCGAGCGCGTCTTCCTTTTTCCCCTGCGCACGCAGCGCGGTGGCGATGAACATGCGGGACTCGAAAACGTCCGGATGGTCCGGCCCGAGCACGCGTTCGCGGATGGCGAGCACTCCTCGGAATTCCTTCTCGGCCTCGGCGTCGTTGCCCGCTTCGAGCAGCGTGCTGGCGAGGTAGTGGCGGCGGTTCCAGTTGGTCGGGTTTTCCGGGCCGAGTTTGCGGTCGGTGATCGCGAGGATGGCGCGCAGTTCCTTCTCCGCGGCGGCATGGTCGCCCATCTTGTTCAGCGCGATGGCGAGTTTGTTGCGGTTGATCAACGTGTCGCCGTGCTCCGGCCCGAGCGTGCGCTCCTGCCCGGCCACGAGCGCGCGGAGGTGAGGCACGGCCTCGCCGAATTTCCCCTGGAAGCCCAGCGCCACGGCGAGGTCATACCGGGTCTTGAGCGTAGTGGCCGCATCCGGATCCGCCGTGCGCAGCTCGATCTCGAGGACGGTGCGCAGTTCCTTTTCCGCCTCCGCATCCTTGCGCTGTGCGAGCAGAGCGAGCGCGAGGTTGTCGCGGCTCGCCACGGTGTCGGGGTGCTCCGGGCCGAGCGCGCGCTCTCGCGCGAGCACGAGCGAGCGGCCCTCCTTCTCCGCCTCCTCGTGCTTCCCCTGCCCATCGAGCGCAAAGGCGAGCGCGTGCCGGGCCGTGAGCGTGCCGGGATGGATCGGGCCGACCGTGCGATTCAGCACGGCCAGCAGTTTGCGAATCTCGTTCTCGGCCTCGGCAAACTTTTTCTGCGCATTCAGCGTCGCGGCGAGATTGCCGAGGCTGCTGAGCGTATCCGGGTGCTCCGCGCCGAGCGCCTCGGTGTGGATTTTCAGCGCTGCGCGCAGTTCCGCCTCCGCTTCCGCGTACTTGCCCTGCGCGTAAAGTGCCTTCGCCTTCACATCGCGGCTCACGAATGGCGCCGCGCCTTCCTCCGCCCGCGCGCACCGCTCCGAGACGGGTGCGAGGCAGACGGGAAAGATGAGGAAGCGCAGAGCGCGGAGGAGGATCGCTTTCATGGCAGGAGCGGGAATCTGCCACCGGGCGCCGCCGGTGGCCAGTGGGAAGGCGCAACTCGCCTGTTTCCGCATCCTTCGCCTTCCGTGCTTGAACATTCGCGCGCGGGCTGTGTCTCATCCGCCGCCATGTTCAAACCCCTGCTCGTTTCCCTCGCGCTCGCGCTGCCGGCGCTCGCTGATGCCCCGCATTCCTCGCTGAAGCCGCTCGCCTTTACCGAATACGATCTGCCGAACGGGCTGCATGTGATCCTGCACGAGAACCACGCTGCGCCGGTGGTCGCGAGCTACGTTCTCTATCACGTGGGCTCGAAAAACGAGCGGCCGGACCGCACGGGATTCGCACACTTTTTCGAGCACCTGATGTTTGAAGGAAGCGAGAACATCAAGCGCGGGACCATCGACAAGCTCGTGTCCGGCGCGGGCGGAAACCTGAACGCGAGCACGGGCTTCGACAAAACGGACTACTACCTGAATCTCCCGAGCAACCAGCTCAAGCTGGCGCTGTGGATCGAGAGCGAGCGGATGTTGCACAACCGGATCGACGAGACGGGCGTGGAGACGCAGCGCAAGGTGGTGAAGGAGGAGCGCAGCATGCGCTACGACAACCAGCCGTATGGCTCGCTGTTCGAGAAGCTGGTCGGCTTCGTGCTGAAAGGCACGCCGTACGCGTGGACGCCCATCGGCTCGGTGCAATATATCGACCAGGCGAAGATCGAGGAGTTCCGCGACTTTTGGAAAATGTATTACGTGCCGAACAACGCGACGCTCGCGATCGCGGGCGACATCAACATCGAGGAGACGAAGAAGCTCGTGGAGGATTACTTTGGCGGCATCCCGAAGGGAGCGGCGCCACCGCGGCCGAAGTTCACCCTCACCGACCCGTCCGGGCCGCAGAAGCTCGTGGTGAAGGAGGAGAAGACGCCGTTGAATGCGACGCTGCACGTGTGGCACGCGTGCAACCAGCGCGACCCCGATGCATACGCGCTCGACCTGCTCGCGAACATCCTCGCCAGCGGACGCAGTTCGCGCCTCTACCGCAGGCTCGTGGACAAGGAACAGGTCGCGATGAACGCGGAGGCATTTCCCGAGCTGTTTGAGCTGACGGGCGTCGTAGGTGTCTTCGCCACGGGCAACGCAGGAACCACGCTGGAGAAGCTGGACGCGCTCATCACCGAAGAGGTGGAAAAGGTGAAGGCGGAAGGCGTGACGGAGGAGGAATTCAAAAAGGCGATGAACCAAAAGGAAGCGGAGCTCGCGAATCAGAACGGCACGATGCTCGCACGCGCAAAGAACCTCGCAAACGCACACGTCTTCGAGGGCGCCACGGACGAGGTGAACAAACAGCTCGACCACTATCTCGCCGTGAAGCGCGAGGACCTGCAGAGGGTCGCGAAGAAGTATCTCAAGAGCGACACCGTCCACATTCTCCAATACCCCGCCGCAGAACCCAAGGGCGGCGACGCGAAGTAACCCCAACCGATTTTATCCCCATGCGACGCTTTCTCCCTCTCCTGCTCAGCACGCTCATCCTCTCCGCCCACGGCGCCGTGGACCGGACGAAAAAGCCCGAGCCCGGCCCCGCGCCGGAAGCGGCTTTCCCCGACTACGCGACGAAGGTCCTGCCGAACGGCCTGAAGGTCTTCGTGATCGAGGACGACCGGAAGCCGACGATCACCATGCGGCTCGTCATCAAGGCTGGCGACGCGCTCGACGGCGGAAAATCGGGCACCGCCGGATTCGTCGCCGGACTGCTGAACCGCGGCACCGCCACGCGCGACGCGCTCACCTTTGCTCAGACCGTGGACTCGCTCGGCGCAAAGCTCGAGGCCAGCTCCGGCGCGGATGCGATCAGCGTAAGCACAAGCGGGCTGACGAAGATCACAGACCCGTTGCTGGATCTGCTCGCCGATGCGGTCATCCATCCGGTGTTTGCCCAGGAGGAATTCGCGAAAGCGCAGAAGCGCACGTATTCCTCGCTGATGGCGCAAAAGAAGGAGCCGCGCGCACTCGTCGCGAAACTGATGGACCGCACGCTGTTCGGCGAGCATCCGTACGGGAAGTTCACGACGCCCGAAAGCGTGAAGTCCATCGAACGCGACGACCTCGTGGCATATCACAAGGCGTGGTTCGCGCCGAACAACGCCTCGCTTGCCATCGTCGGCGACGTGAAGGCTGCGGACATCCTGCCGAAGATCGAAAAGGCACTCGGCTCGTGGGCTCGCAAGGACCTTCCAATCGCCAGTCACCCCGCAGTCGCGCCGATTACCGGACTCACGATCCATCTGCTGGATCTGCCCGGGAGTGTGCAGAGCAGCGTCATCGTCTGCCGCGGCGCACCGTCGCGCAAGGATGCGACCGACCTCCCCGAGGTGAACGTGATGAACTCGATTCTCGGGGGCGGATTCAGCGGACGCCTTTTCCAAAATCTCCGCGAAAGGAACGGCTACACCTACGGAAGCAGCAGCGCATTCGGCTATAACAAGGAAGCCGGCTATTTCCAGGCGACCGCCGAGACACGCAACAACGTGACCGCTGCGGCCATCACGGAAATCCTCGGTGAAATCAACCGCCTCATGACCGAGCCCGTCGCAGAGCCAGAACTGGAACTCCAGCGGCAATACAACATCGGCAACTACCTCCTCTCCCTCGAAAACGCCGGCCGCGTGGCGACGCGCGTGCAGGACATCGACCTCTACGGGCTCGCTCCGGATTTCTACAAGACCTACGCGAAGCGCATGGCCGCCGTGACACCGGCGCAGGTGAAGGAACTCGCGGGAAAATATCTGAGTACCAAGGACGTCGCCATCGTCGTCGTCGGCGACGCGAAGCAAGTCCGTGCGAGTCTCGAAAAACTCGGCGCGGTCGTGCTGTACGACACGGATTTGAAGTTGGTGAAGTAGCTGCCGGACGATGGCGGCGGAGTCCCGAACTTGCTACCGTGGGCGAATCGCTCCCTCGCCCACCGGCTACCTGCATCTCGGCCACGCGCGGACTTTCTGGACCGCACAACAGCGCGCCGAGGCTGCGGGCGGCGCGCTCGTCCTGCGCATCGACGATCTCGACGGCCCGCGCTGCCGCGCCGAATTCAGCAATGCTGCGCTGGAGGACATGCGATGGTTCGGCTTCCGCTGGCAGGAGGGGCCGGATATTGGCGGACCGTTCGGACCGTACACGCAGACTGAGCGGCTGCCGCTTTACACCGAGGCGTTCGAACGGCTGCGCTCGACCGGCCTCATCTATCCATGCACTTGCTCGCGGCAGGATGTGCTCCGCGCGCTTTCCGCGCCGCACGAAGGCGAGGAGGAACCGCTCTACCCCGGCACGTGCCGTCCGCCGAAGCCCGTGATTTCATCGCATCCGCGAGAAGGCGTGAACTGGCGTTTCCGCGTTCCGGAAGGCGAGACGGTTTCATTTGGCGACGGACACTTCGGCAAACAGGAGGCGGAGGCGGGCCGCGACTTCGGCGATTTTCTCGTGTGGCGAAAGGACGGCCTCCCGAGCTACCAGCTCGCCTGCGCGGTGGACGACGCGCTCATGCGCATCACCGAGGTCGTCCGCGGGGCGGATCTCATCACGAGCACCTTTCGCCAGAACCTGCTTTTCCGCGCGCTCGGCTGGACGCCGCCCGCATTCTTCCATTGCGAGCTGATGACCGACGAAACCGGCACCCGGCTCGCGAAACGGGACGATGCACTGAGCCTGCGCACATTGCGCGCAGGCGGATGGACTCCGGAAGAACTGCGGACCGCAATGCACAAGGCTCCCGTCCGGGAGCGTCGGCAGAAATAGTTCCGCGCGGCGCGCGCCCGGGAAACGAATTGCCACTGCCGGGGCGATTCCCCATCGTGACTTCCCTTCAAGCCCCAGCTGCACCCGCGAACGAGCCACGATGACCGACGACCCGAGTTTACAGGCCGACGCCTCCGGTGACGATCCGGCGAGGGACCTGCGCCTTATGGAGCGGGTGAAGGGCGGCGACATGGATGCATTCCGCGAACTCGTCGAGACGCACGAGCAGCGTGTCATCGGCACCGTCGCGCGAATGATCGGCGACCCGGTCGAGGCGGAGGACATCTCGCAGCAGGTCTTCGTGCGCGTATGGAAAAGCGCCGCGCGCTGGGAACCGACCGCGAAGTTCACGACCTGGCTCTACACCATCCTGCGCAACCTCGTCTTCAACGAGTCCCGCCGCCGTGCGCGACACAAGACGAGTTCGCTCGATGCCGCGACCGACAGCGAGGAGCACGCGCAGCAGTTCCCGGACGGAAACGTCAAGGCACCCGACATCACGATGCTCGATTCGGAGATGCAGGACGCCATCGAACGAGCCATCCAGGAGCTGCCCGAGGCGCAGCGCATGGCCGTCGTGATGCGGCGCTACCAGGACGTGAGCTACGAGGAGATCGGCGAAGTGCTCGCTCTCACGGTCCCTGCCGTGAAGAGCCTCCTTTTCCGGGCGCGCACGGATCTGCGTGAGCGGCTGAGAAAGTATCTCGGAGAGTGACCGCGGCGGGGTCTTGGACTTCAGTCCCCGATCATGCGCGCTCTCCCCCTCCTGCTCGCCACGGCGCTCACGGCCCTTGCCGTGGACGGCAACCGGCTCACTTACCTCGATGACGCTTCGCCGTTCTGGCCCTCGGCGAAGTCGGCGAAGTTCACCACGCCGCAGTGGATCGGCGAACCCGGCGTGGATGCCGTCGTCATCCTCGCAATCGACGACATGCGGGATACCGCAAAATACGAGACGTTCCTGCGCCCCATCCTCGACCGCCTGAAGCGTATCGATGGACGCGCGCCGGTGAGCATCATGACGAACAACGTGCCGCCCGGGGACCCGCAGTTGCAGGCGTGGCTGAAGGAAGGCGTGTCGCTCGATGTCCACACGCTCACGCATCCGTGCCCGTGCCTCGGCAAGGCGACGTTCGAGGAAGCTCAGCGCACCTACCACGGCGGCGTGGACATGCTCGCGAGCATCCCGGGAAACAGGCCCGTCGCATTCCGCATGCCCTGCTGCGACTCGATGAATTCCGCGAGCCCGCGCTTCTTCGCGGAAATCTTCAACCGCACGAGCGGGCAGGGCCGCTGGCTGTCGGCTGACTCATCGGTGTTCGTCCGTCCGAGCGGCAAGGAAGGCGAACGCTTCGCAAAATATTTCCCGAGTGAGCTGAAGCCGCCCACGAAAATCTCACTGCGCGACTACGCGGGCTTCATCGAGGACCACCCGTATCCGTACGTCGTCGGGAAGCTGTGCTGGGAATTCCCGTGCATCACGCCGAGCGACTGGCAGGCGTTCAACGCGCAGGGCGCGAAGAACCCCGAGACGCTCGCCGACTGGAAAGCCGGGCTGGACTGGGTCGTCGGCAGGCAGGGCGTGATGACGACCGTCTTCCATCCGCACGGCTGGAGTTCGCCGGAGCAATGGGTGGAGTTCATCGACTACGCGCAGGAAAAGTACGGCAAGCGCGTGAAGTTCCTCACCTTCCGCGAAGCGGTGGAGCGCATCGAAAGGAACGCACTGCTCGGCGGGACGGTGAGAAATCCGAAGAACGGCGGCGACGAGGGCGTACGCCTGCTCGACGTGGACGGCGACGGCTTCATGGATGTGCTCACGGGCGTCGGAGACAAGGATGTCACGCGCGTCTGGCGTCCGAAAGAGAATCGCTGGCACGAAGCGGAGACGCCTCATTCGCCCGCACTGCCCGATATCGACGAATCGCGGCAGCTCGACATGGGCCTGCGCTTTGGAGTCGTGCGCGGCGAAGGCGTGGCCACGCTTTTTGAGACTTCGGTCACCTTCGGCGCATGGACGTGGCGCGGAGAAAAATGGGAGGTGGACGCGAAGCTGATGCGTGCGCTGGCCGGCGTGCTGAAGCTGGCGAAATACGGTGAAGACAGCGGAATCAGGCTCCGTGACTTCGACAACGACGGCTCGTGCGAACTGCTCTTCAACCGCGACATCTACGAATTCGATCACAAGGAACAAAAATGGAAACCCGCGGGCTACTCGCTGCCCGAAGGCTGCTCCGTGCTGGATGCCAAGGGCCGCGACAACGGCCTGCGCTTTGTGGATCTCAATGGCGACGGCTACGACGATGTCTTCCAATCGAACGACGCCGGCTACGCGATTCATCTGTGGGCCGGCAAAGTGAAGGACGGGCTCGGCTGGAAGCGCGGCTGGCCGCACCTTGTCCGCACTTCCGCGGCGCAATCGCCGCAGTCAACGATCACCGCCACATCGATCCTGCCATTCGTGAAAGATGGGCGCGACAACGGCGCGTGGTTTCATCGCAGACACGCCGTCTGGCAGAACGAGGACACGGTGAAACTCGAGGCTTACACGCTGCGCCGGCCATTCAGCGACCTCATCGCATTCGATGTCCCGCCGCCGATGTCGCCGCAAGAGTCGCTCGCAGCGATGCGCCCGCGCCCGGGCTTCCGCGTCGAGCTCGTCGCGGCGGAACCGCTGATCGGGTCGCCCGTCCGCATTCGAATGGGACGCGCACGGCCGGCTCTGGGTCGTGGAAATGCGCGACTACCCGCTCGGCATGGACGGCAAGGGCAAGCCCGGCGGCCGGGTCAAAGTGCTCACCGACACCGACGGCGACGGCACCTACGACAAGGCCACCACCTTCGCCGAGGACATCCCCTATCCCACCGGGATTTTCCCGTGGCGCGATGGCGTCATCGTCGCAGCGGCGCCGGACATCATTTTTCTCGCCGACAAGGATGGCGACGGAAAGGCCGAGACGCGCACCGTGCTTTTCACCGGCTTCAAGGAGGGAAATCAGCAGCATCGCATCAATGGTTTCGACTGGGGACTCGACGGCTGGCTCTACGGCGCGAATGGCGACAGCGGCGGCGACATCGTAGCCGCGGACGGCAGGAGGCGGGCTGAACAAAAACCCGTGAGCATCTCCGGCCGCGACTTCCGCTTCCGCCCCGACACCGCGGAGTTCGAAGCCGAGAGCGGTGCCACGCAGTTTGGCCGCCATCGCGACGACTGGGGCAATTGGTTCGGCAACAACAACCCGACGTGGCTCTGGCACTACACGCTCGAGGACCGCTACATCCGCCGGAACCCGCGGCTCGCGGTGAAGACGACGAAGCAGATGCTCGCGAACTATCCCGGCAACCTGCGCGTCTTCACTGCATACCCGAAGGAATCCGCGCCCATCCGCTTCAACCAGCCGCAGTCGCTCGGCTACGTGACGAGCGGCAACAGCGCGACGCCCTACCGGGACGAACTGTTCGGAGCAGGATTCGCGAACAGCGTCTTCATCAGCGAGCCGGTGCACAATGTCGTGCATCGCGAGGTGCTGAGCGCCGACGGTGCGAGTTTCACGAGCCGCCGCCCGGACGACGAGCAGGACCGCGAATTCCTCGCGAGCCTCGATGTCTGGTTCCGCCCGGTGATGATGAAGACCGGGCCCGACGGCGCCCTCTACATCGCCGACTTCCACCGCTTCGCGCTCGAGCATCCCGAGTGGATCGCGCCGGAAACGCAGAGCCGACTCGACCTCCGCGCAGGCGCGGACACGGGCCGCATCTTCCGCGTGCTGCCGAGCGGAGCGAAGCTGCGCGCGGTGCCGAACCTCGCACTCCTCGACAATGCCGCCCTCGCTGCTGCGCTCGATTCCCCGAACGGCTGGCAGCGCGACACCGCGCAGCGCGTCCTCATGGAACGCAGCGCAAAGGAAGTGGCACCGTTCATCCGCGCTCTTGTCTCCACCGCGAAAGACCCGAAGGTCCGCGTGCAGGCGCTGGCCGCGCTTGGCACCTTGGGCAGCATGGATGCCGCGACGATCAGGACGGCACTGCGCGACCCCCACCCGCAGGTCCGCGTGCAGGCGCTGCGTGCAAGCGAGGCGCTCGCCACAAGCGACAGCACGCTGCTCCCGAGCCTGCTTCCGTGTGTGGACGACCCGGAATTCATCGTGCGACGCCAGCTCGCACTGACGCTCGGCGAATGGCGCGATGAGCGCGCTCATGCCGCCCTGCAAAAGCTCGCCGATCGCGAAGCGGAGACGGAGCAGATGCGCCTCGCGATCCTGTCGTCCGTGACACCCGAGAGCGCGCTCTTCAAGAAACTGAACGCCACGGCGGCCTCGCCGGGTCCCGTCCCCACGCTGCCGAAGGCGAGCACCGCCGACCGCGCGAAGGTCGTGGCGACTTACGCATCCGTCGCGGCGCTGAAAGGCGACGCACAGCGCGGACACGCGCTTTACACCCAGCAATGCGCGACCTGCCATCGCCTGAAAAACGAGGGCAACGAAGTCGGCCCGGATCTCGCGATGGTCACGGACAAGCCGGACGACTGGCTGCTCACTGCGATTTTCGATCCGAACGCCGCCATCGAGCCGCGCTTCCAGGCGCTGACCGTCACATTGAAGGACGGCACTGCGCTGAGCGGTATCGTCTCCGCCGAAACGGCGAACAATCTGACGCTGCGGCTGCCTGGCGGTGCGGAATTTCCCGTGCTGCGTGCGGACATCGCCGCGCAGACGCCCACGGGCCGATCGCTGATGCCCGAGGGGCTCGAGACGGTGCTGAAGCCACAGGACGTGGCCGATGTGATTGCGTGGCTGCGCGCGAAGTGACTTAGTGCGCGCGTGACCGCAGCTCCGATTGAATTTGCACGCCCGCTCCGCCCGCGCGCCATCAGCCATGTGCTCATGGATTGGGATGGCACCACGTCGCTGAGCCGCGGCGGGTGGGCGGACATCATGGCCGCACTTTACGCCGAGCATCTCCCTCCGCTCGCGGAGGAAAGCGATGCGCAACGGCGGGCGTTCGCGCGCGCGGAGCTGATGACGCTCAACGGCAAGCCGACCATCCACCAGATGGTGCATCTCGCGGAACTCGTCGCGCAGCGCGGAGGCGCGCCGGAGTCTGCCGGGCACTACAACGATGAGTTTCAGCGAAGGCTTGGCGAGGCAGTGAGCGCGCGACTCGAGCGCGCCCGGCGGGAACCGCCGGGCACGGATTCGCTTCTGGTGCGCGGTGTCCGCGCGCTTTTTGAAACACTCCGCGCGCGCGGAATCGTGCTCACGCTCGCGACCGGTTCGGTGCTGCACGAAGTCCGGCACGAGACGGAGTTGCTCGATGTCGCGCGCTACTTCGACGCGATGCACGGCCCGGACACGCTGGAGGATCGGAACTTTTCGAAACGCGCAGTCATCGCGAACCTCCTGCGCGAACAGGGCGTCGGATGGCTCAACACTGCTGGCATTCGGCGACGGCCCCGTCGAAATCCGCGAGACGAAGTCGGTCGGGGGGATTGCGATCGCGGTGGCAAGCGACGAGGAGAATCACGGCTCCGGCCGGATTGATCCGGCCAAACGCGAGACGCTGCTCGCAGCCGGTGCGGATGGCGTGATTGCGGATTTTCACGCGGCTCAGCAGATCATCGAGGCACTCATCGCGCCGTGAACCGATTCGATCCGTCAGAAATCCGCAGCCATCCGCTCACCGAAAGGAGGAGTCTCCTGGACGTGGATGAGATTCTCGTGGACCCGGACACCGCGCCTGCGGCCGCCGATGCCAGCGCCACCATTGCCGCGGCTGCGGAGAAAATCCGCGAGGCTCGGAAGCGCGGCGCGGCGGTGATCCTGATGTATGGCGCGCATCTTCTCCGCAACGGCGCCGCGCGCATCGTGACGGAATTGATGGAGCGCGAATGGATCACCCACATCGCCACGAATGGAGCGGGGACCATCCACGACTGGGAATTCGCGTGGCTCGGGAAGTCCTGCGAGAGCGTGGAGGAAAATGTCACGACCGGGACATTTGGCGCGTGGGAGGAAACGGGACGCAACATTCATCTCGCGCTGCTCGCTGGCGGGCTTCGCGGCGAAGGCTACGGCGCCGCGCTCGGACGTTTCATCCACGAGGACGGCTGCACATTCCCCGCGCCGGAAGCATTGCGCGAAGCGCTCACCCATCCGGATGGCGATGCTCCAGCGCAGGCCGAAGTGCTGACCGCGATGCAACGCCACGCCATCGCCGCGGGACGGCATGAGGTCATTCACAAATGGAAACACGCATCCATCCTCGCGCAGGCGTTCCGGCTGGGCGTCCCGGCGACGGTGCATCCCGGCATCGGCTACGACATCGTGTCGTGCCATCCGCTTTTCAACGGCGCGGCGATCGGGCGTGCGGCGACGACGGATTTTCATTCCTTCTGCGGGAGCGTGGATCGGCTCGATGATGGCGTGCTGCTCGCAGTCGGCTCGGCAATCATGGCGCCGCAGGTTTTTGAGAAGAGCCTGAGCTGCGTCCACAACGTCCGCTTTCAAAACGACCGCCCAGCCGTAACCGGGCACAGCATTTTCGTAGTGGATCTGCAGGACGGCGGGAACTGGGACTGGACGCAGGGCGAACCGCCGAAGACGTCGGCCGCGTATTACCTGCGGTTCTGCAAGAGCTTCTCCCGCATGGGCGGCGCGATGCAGTACGCGCAGTGCGACAACCTCGCATTCGTCCACGGCCTGCTGCACGCCCTTCGGGCATAAGCGACTGAGCGATGACGCCGGAGCGATTCACCCAACTCTCGGAGCGCTATGCGAAGCTGCGCATCGTCCTGCTCGGAGACTTCTGTCTCGACCGATACCTTGATATCGATCCGGCGAAGGGCGAGACATCCATCGAGACCGGGCTGCCGGTCCACAATGTCACCAACGTCCGCTCCCAACCCGGCGCGGCCGGGACGATCCTCGCGAACCTCACTGCACTCGGCGCGGGCGCGGTGTTTCCGATCGGCTTTTGCGGAGAGGACGGCGAAGGATTCGAGTTGCAGCGCGCGCTGGGAAATATCCCGCGCGTGCATTGCGAGGGATTTCTCCAGACGGCCGGGCGCCGCACTTTCACCTATACGAAACCGCTGCTGCACGAACCCGGTCAGGCGCCACGTGAACTCAGCAGGCTCGACTTGAAAAACTGGACGCCCACGCCGGCAGCCGTGGATGAGCAGTTGCTCGTCGCGCTGCGCAAACTCGCGGCGGATGCCGATGCGATCATCGTGATGGATCAGGTGGACATCGCCGAAACGGGTGTCGTCACCACGCGCATTCGCGAAGCCATCGGCGAACTCTCGCGGGAACGCCTGACGGTTCCCGTGCTGGCGGACTGCCGCCGGGGATTGGGCGGCTGGCCGCCGTGCATTTGGAAGATGAACGCCCGCGAACTCTCGGTGCTCGAAGGTGTTTCGGAATCCGATCCTTCGGCGATGCGGGACGCAACCCGGAGCCGAGCGCAGCAAAATGGACACGCCGTATTTGTCAGCCAAGCCGGGCAGGGCATTCTGGGAGCGGACGCATCCGGATGCATCGAACACGTTCCGGCATTTCCCGTTCGCGGTACGATTGACATCGTCGGTGCAGGTGACTCCGTCTCTGCCAATCTCGCGATGGCGCTCGCAGCCGGCGCGGAGATGCACGAGGCCATGGAGATCGCAATGGCGGCGGCGAACGTCGTCATCCACCAACTGGGGACGACCGGCACGGCGACCACATCACAAATCCGGCACCTGCTCATCCCTGCACAGACCTGATGGTGGGCGCCGACGAAGATCCCAGTTTCATGACGCGCGGCCATCAATCACCTGCATCGCGAAGAACGGGGCGGCAAATTTAACATTTCCGATGAACATCGCCGCCATCCAACTCGACAGCGTCTGGGAGGACCCGGTCAGGAATTTCGCGAAGGTCGAGCGCCTCCTCACGGCCAAGCCACCGACTGAAGGTTCGCTCATCGTATTGCCGGAAATGTTTTCCACCGGCTTCAGCCTCGATCTTTCCAAGACGTTGCAAGGCGCGACGCGAGAGACGGAGGAATTTTTGCGCACACTCGCGATGCGGCATCGCTCCACGGTGACCGGTGGCGTCATCAACCTCGGCACGGACGGACGCGGACGCAACGAGTCCGTCACATTCGCCGCAGACGGCACGCTGCTCGCGCGGTACGTGAAGCAGCGGCCATTCAGCGGAGCGGGAGAAACCGACGTGCACGAGGCCGGCACCGAGCCTGTCCTGTTTCGACTCGGCGATTTCACCATCGCGCCGCTTATCTGCTACGACCTGCGATTTCCTGAACTGTTCCGCGAGGCCACGCGCCGCGGCGCGGATCTTTTCGTTGAAATCGCCGCATGGCCCGTGAAGCGCATCGAGCACTGGATCACGCTGCTGAAAGCGCGCGCGATCGAAAACCTGGCATTCGTTGTCGGCGTGAACCGCACCGGGCGCGAGCCGCGCTTCGAGTATTGCGGACGCAGCATTGTCGTAAACCCGCACGGCGAAATCATCGCCGACGCTGGAACCGCCGAGACAATCCTCACGGCCTCGATTTCCCATGCCGATGTCGCCGCATGGCGCACGGAGTTTCCAGCGCTTCGCGACGCGCGCTTCGAGGTGTGAAGCGGCGTTAGCGGTCCTTCAGCCGATGGAAAACGACGGGCTCGCCGAAGAGCCTGCCCCAATCGGAGGACTGCGTCTCCAGTTCCTTGCGAATCTCCGCCGGTCCCTTGTTCTTCGCTCCGTCGCCGCCGAGCGCACGGATGCGGAGTTTTTCCCCATCCTTTTCGATCCAGACCAGCGTGTAGCGCTCCGCATCGGACTTCGGCAAGCCGTCGCTGAACGACGCAAGCACGCGCAACTGGAGCAGGGTGCGTTCGCGAATTTTTAGCGGCATCGCCTCGTAATAAATTGCGTCTTTTTCACCCGTGGGATGGTTCAGGATGTAGCGAGTGTCGTCGAGCGGCGCGCACACGGCGAATTCGATCTTCCGCGGATCCCCATCCTCGCCCTGAGTCGCCCAAACGCCGCCGAGCGCCGCGTCCGCCTTGGCGAAACCTTCGGTGAAGACAGGCTCCTTGAAAAGGCATGCGGAAAACGAACATGCGAACGCCGCGAGGAGAATAATCCGCGTCAGGATTTTCATGCCTGAATGCTGCCGGATCCGCACGCCGCGCACAACGTCGAATGCTCCGGACCGGTTCGTGTGCCGCGGCGCGGTGGAGCGGCGAATTTACAGCCGAGGGGTTTTCTCGAGAATCGCGCCGAAATCGGCCACGCCAAACGCCCGCAGGGTCTGCGTGTGGACGTTTCCCAAGCCTGACAGCCCAAGCATCGCGGCAGTGGCTGCCTTGTCGGATTCGGCGTCAAAGACGATGACGCCATCGTATGCACCGAGGGTCCAATAGATCTCTCGAACTTTGACTCCGACCTTCTTCGCTGCGGCCTTGAAAGCAGCGGCGCGGTGAGGCGAGTCGTGAACGTTTTGAAGGCCCTGTGGCGTGAAATTGACGAGAGCGATGAAGGTGTTCATGGAGTTTGGGGTTGGTTGTTCTGGTTTCGGACAACGGGCACCACGGACGGAGCCCGCCAGTATCATTACGACATCGACGCCCATCGGCGGCTCCACGTGGGTTGGCGGCCCTTGCTCTTCTTTTGACTGACTTGCTCGCTGCTAGCCGGCCTTCACGAGGCGGATGCCGTCGGGCTCGATCACGATGCGCCGCTCGCGGAAAAGCACGCCGATGGCTTGCTTGAAGGCCTTCTTGCTCATGCCGAGCGCCTCGCGGATTTCGTCGGGCGAACTACCGTCGTGATACGGGAGGCGGCCGCCGGCATTCTTCAGCGCGGACAGGATCTGCATGGAGAGCGGCGCGAGGCGGCGATGTCCGGCGGGATCAAGGCCGAGGTCGATTTTCCCGTCGGGCCGGACGGTGCGGATGAAGCCGTCGAGCGACTGGCCGATGCTCAGCGGGCCGGAGAGTTCGGCGCGGTAAAGGAGGCCCGTGTGTGCGGAATTGATGATCGCCTTGTAGCCGAGCGGCGTCTCGCTTTCGACGATCAGCTTCACGGCCTGTCCCTCGGCGTAGTTCGGCGCCGTGAGGTTGAGGTGGCGGTTCAGACGGGCGGTGGCGACGATGCGATCGGATTTTTCGTCGAGCATCACGTGGACGAGCGCGCGTTCACCGGTGCGGATGCCGCCGGCGTATTCGCGCCGAGGGAGGAGCAGGTCCTTTTCCAGTCCCCAATCGAGAAACGCGCCGATGCTGGGAGTCTGGCTGACGACGCGGAGAAAGGCGAAGTCGCCAACCATGGCGAGCGGCGTTTCGGTGGTGGCGACCAGCCGGTCCTCGGAATCGCGGTACACGAAGACGTCGATCATTCCGCCGGGCATCGCGGTCGGCGGGACGTAGCGGCCGGGCAGGAGGATTTCGCCGAGCGTGCCGCCGTCGAGGTAATAACCGGGCGGAGCCTGCCGGATGATCGGGAGTGTGCTGCGTTTGCCGAGGATGGCCATGGACTGCGCACACTGGCCGCCGTCGACGCCGTTGGGGAGGATATTCCTCCCGCTGGCGCAGGCCGCGAAGGGCTTGATGCCATGTGCCGCTCGCCCTACGGCTGGACGGCATCGCATGATCACGCCTGATACTTCCTCCGCCGCCTCCCGCCTGTGCGGAGGCTGCGGGATGTGCTGCAGCGGCGTGATGTTCCAAATCGTGCGGCTGCAGCCCGGGGATTCGCCGAAGGCCCTCGCGGCGCTGGGACTGAAGCTGAAACACAAACGCGGGCAGAGCCACATCGTGCAGCCCTGTCCGGCGCACCGGGATTCACAATGCTCCATCTATGCGGCACGCCCGGAGCGCTGCCGGATTTTCGAGTGCCGCCAATTGCAGCGCGTGGCATCGGGCGAAATCACCGAAGCGACGGCACGGGAGAAGATCGACTTCGCGCTGCAACTCGTCGCGGAGGTCAACGCCTTGCTGCAGAACACCGGCGGAACGAACGCGAAACATCCGCTCACGCAGCGTTACGAAACCGCGATGGCCATTCCGCTTGATCCGATCTCGGACGCAGCCGTGCTGGAAACCCGCGAACGTCTCGCCCTGGCAATGCAGAAACTCTCGGCGCTGCTCGAGCAGGAATTTCGCGTCACTCCCGCGAGTCCGCATCGCTGAAATCACCGAATCGGATCGTCAAGCCGTCGATTGCCGCGTTCCAAAAACGGCCCTACATCCACGCCATGGAAAGCCGTCCCCACCGCTGCGCCTCGCTTTTTGCGCTCCTGCTATGCGTGGGGCTTTCCGGCTGCGGCACGGGGAAATATTACGCGCAGGCGATCCACGGCCAATTCGAAATACTGGCGAAGGCCCGGACGATGCCTGCGGTAACGCGGGACGCGAAGGTTTCCGACGAGACGAAGCGGAAACTGGCGCTGGTGCAGGAGGTGCGTGCGTTTGCGCGATCCGAACTGCAACTGCCAGCCGATCGGATCTATGATCGCTACACCGATCTCGCCCGGCGTTACGTTTCGTGGGTGGTTTACGCCGCGCCGGAATTTTCCGTCGAGGGCAAGACGTGGTGGTATCCGTTCCTGGGAAATCTGGAATACCGCGGCTACTTTTCCGAACAGGCGGCCGAGGAGGAAGCCGCGCGGCTGAGAGCGCAGGGCTTTGAGACGCACGTCGGAGGCGTGGAGGCTTATTCGACGTTGGGATGGTTCCGAGATCCGGTGCTCAATACATTTTTCCACGGAAGCGATGCGCAGCTTGCCGAACTCCTGTTTCACGAACTGACGCACGTGGAGGTGTTTTTCCCCGGCGACACGGATTTCAACGAGGCGTTCGCGACGGCGAATGCTGAACACGGCGTCCGTCGATGGTTGAAAGCGAAGGGAGACGAGCGAGCCCTCGCCAGCCACGAAACGAGCCTGCGCAAGGATCGCGAGATCGTCCGCCTGTTGCTCGATACCCGGCGCAAGCTGAAGAGCCTATACGCAGATGAGACCCGCAGTCCGGAGGAGATGCGACGCGAGAAGGCCGAGGCATTCCGGCGCATGCATGATGGCTATGCGACGATCCGTTCGCGCTGGCGGAACGATTCACGCTACGATCGGATGTTCGCAAAACCCGGGAACAACGCCCTGCTCAACTCCGTGGCCAGCTATTACGAACTCGTCCCCGGCTTTGAGCGCCTGCTCAGCCTTCACAAGGGTGACATCCGGTCATTCTATGCAGCCGTCAAAGCGATGCGGAAAATGACGATGGATGAGCGGCGCGCGCTCCTCGGCGGCGGATCGCATCGCGTCGGGTCAGTCCTCTTCCCACCTTGAACGACACCGGGATGTCCATTAGAGACATCCGTGCATCGAACCTCCCCGCTCACCGACTTTGAATCCGTAGGTTCGATCATTTCGCAATTGCGCATCTTCGGCGGAGTGACCGAATCGCAACTCGCCACCATCTTGCGACGCTTGGAAATCTGGACGCTGCCAGCCAGTTCGGTCGTCTTCCGGAAGGGCGACGAGCCGATGCACATCTACATCGTCAAAAGCGGAACGATCGACCTCCAGATCACCGAAAACCAAGTCGTCCTCAACAAGCACGAGCTCCACGTGGGCGAATGCTTCGGCGAAGCCTCGCTCATGTCGATGAACACGCATACCGCCACCGCCATCGCCGCTTCCGACAGCGAGCTGCTGGTGCTTTCAAAAAAGGCGCTGATCGAATTGAGGCACGAAAACCTGGAGCTGTTTGCACTCCTGATGATGAACCTCGCGCGGGAGCTGGCACGCAGGCTGTACCTCACAGACCAGCTCCTCCTCGCAGCAACGGCCAGAAATGCAGCCGGACCCGCCTTATCCACCAATGCGAATGCGTCGGCCCCTGTCGTTGAAGCTGGCGAAGCGGCACATGCGCGTTAGGATCGCGCCTTGGAAAACGCTGAACCCAACCACTACGCAGCGCTCGGACTCGGGCGGCGTTGCACGGCCGCGCAGATTCGCACCGCCTACTGGTCGCTGACGAAAAAGCATCACCCGGACGTGAACCCGGACTCGCCAGAAGCCGTGGCCCGCACGCAGGCGTTGAACGCGGCGCATGAAGTCCTCGGCAATCCGGTGCGACGGCTGGCGTATGATCGCGAACTCGACGCGGCGACACCTCCGCACGAACGTCCGATCTCGCGAATCGAGAAAAACATTTCGCACGACGTGCGCCTGCGGGTGGAGGATTTCCTGCGCGGCACGTCGATGGATGTGCGCGTGACTGATCCGGCAAATCCGCGCGGCGTGGAAATCTTCCGCCTCGAAGTGCCCCCGGGGACCGCACCGGGTGCCCGCTTCCGCCTGCCGCGAGAGGAGCCTTTCGAGGGGGGCACGGTGACGGTCCGGGTGAAGGCCGCGCCGGGTTTTCGCTTCAAGGCGCAAGGCTCGGACCTGCGGTGCGACCTGCGCATCAGCGCCGGACGCGCCACGCAGGGCGGCTCCGAAAGCCTCCAGGGAATCACCGGTGCGATGCTGCGTGTGCAGATTCCGCCGGGCGTCGGCCGCGGCGCCATGCTGCGCATTCCCGGCGAGGGACTGCCAAAGCCGCGTGGAGGACGCGGGGATCTCCTCGTGAAAATCACGTACCGTCCCGAAGTGCGCACCTCGCGCATCGGCGGACGTTGATGCCGCTGCCTGCGGACTAAACCGGATCGGGCGTGGCGTCGGGCGTCTCAGGAGTCGCCGGCGCATCCTTGCGCTTCAGCTTCTCGGCCTTCTTCGCCTTCTTGTCCATTTCACGCCGACGTTTTTCAAACTGGTAGTTGGGTTTTGCCATTGTTGTGAACGCACCGTCCCACCCCGCGGGCCAAGTTACGAGCGGTAATTGCAGGATTCACCGTGTCACGCTTGCCGTTGCTGATGAAGCGCGCCGGGGTGATGACCGCACTGGGACCGATGTGGGTGCTTCTCAAACCGCCCAGTCCGCCGTATCAGGGCGGGCAAACCGTGAAACGCCCCTTCCTCAGACTCGCCCGCGTATGCGTGCTCGTGTATGTCGGCCTCTGTCTGCTCGTCGCCGGATGCCAGAATAAAATGCTCTACTTTCCCACGAAACAAACCGAGTCCGCAGCACTCGCGCGCGCGGCGGATTGCGCGCTGGAACCGTGGCGCGATGCACACGGAATGCTCATCGGCTGGAAGCGACCCGCTCCGCACGCCACCGGCCGGTTGGTCGTTTTTCACGGCAACGCGGGAAGTGCGATCGATCGGAGCTACTATGCCGATGCGTTCGGCGCTCTGCCCGGCGGAGCCGCGTGGGAAGTCTTCATTGTCGAGTACCCCGGTTACGGCTCGCGCAATGGCTCGCCAGGCAAGGACAGCTTCATCACCGCGGGACGCGCGGCGGTGGAAAACCTCCTCGCCACGGACAAACGCCCCATCGTTCTTCTCGGGGAAAGCATTGGAAGCGGCACCGCCGCGGCCCTCGCGGGCGCACTGCCGGACAAGATCGCCGGGGCCATCATGGTGATTCCATTCGCGCGCCTCGCGGAAGTCGCGCAGGAGAAGTTCCCATGGCTCCCTGTGACGCTCCTGCTCCGGGACAAGTTCGATAACATCGCTGCGCTCGCGACCTATAAGCGCCCTGTCGCGGTCGTCGTCGCCGAGAACGATGAAATCCTCGGCGCGGCCCAAGGACGCAAACTGCACGAGGCCTACGCAGGGCCGAAGAAGCTGATCGTCCTGCCCGGCGCGACGCACAATAATTTCCCGATCGATCCCGACTCGAAATGGTTCCGGGACGTCAGCGATTTCATGCGCAGGCAGGCGTCCCCGCGACCATGACGCAGCTCACACGAGCGGCGCAGGTTGCTCGACGGTATGCACCGACTGCCTCCGATTCGGGGAAATCAGCTTCGGGTGAAATCCCCTACTTCGCGGATGCTCCGAAATTTTTTGCCGCACATTCCGGGCAAATCCCGTGACTGAATTTCGCCTCGGAGTGACTCGCGATGTACATTTCAATCGGAGACCATTTCCCCTCCTCATCCTGAATCTTCCTGCACCATGCACAGGTCGGAAGAAACCCTTTCAGCACACGGATCTCCGCCCTCTGCCGGGCCACGAGATCGATGAGCACGGCGAAGGTCGAGAACGTCACGACCTTCACCCCGGCATTCGCAATCGCATCGGAAAGGGATGCGGGAGACGCCCATAGGAAGTGGAATCCCAAATGCGTCAGCGGCACCACGATCGCAAATGCCAAACCGCAGATTCTTCCGTTAAACCATGCGGCCAACGCTACCGGAAAGAAAAGCAGCGGTGCGAGGTTCAGAAGATATCCCGTCGCGTAATCCAGCGCGAGGATCGAACCCGCGAGCAAAGACCAAAAAATGGGACAGAATTTCTTCATGGATTCAGACGTGGCATCGGGCACGACGGCGGAAAAGCGCGCGGAAGCGTCACGACTTTGAGTCACTGCCGCCCTGAGCGAGCAGCGCGAGAACTCCGCGGCAAGGAATCGACAGCCAGTCGGGGCGGTTGTTCGCTTCGTAGCCGATTTCATACAGCGCCTTGCGGAGCAGGTGCGTCTCGAGAAGCAGCGCCCGCTCGGCAATGGTGGCCGGCAGGATGTCCGACGCGACGATGCGAGAAAGGTAGGACTCCAGGCATGCGTTGCTGATCCAGCGCGTCCATCGGTTCGCCCATGCGGTGAAACGCGGCAGGTTGGCGGCGGAAATCGCCCCCTGGCGGATCTCGCGTCGCAGCGCGGAATGGGCTGCATAATCGAAGGATCGCAAAAGTCCGGCCACATCGCGGAAGAGCGTGCGTTTCATCCGCCGCTCGCTCAGCGGCATCGCGGGCTCTCCCTCGAAATCGACGATGAAAAAGTCCCGCCCCGTAAAGAGCGTCTGCCCGAGATGATAGTCGCCGTGGACACGGATGCGCAGGCCGGTGAGCGGAATCCCCGGGAGGTTCTGGAACCGCCCGATGATCGCTGCCTCGTTGGCGATGACGGCCGTGGCAAGCTCCCGTTGCTCGCCTTCGAGGGTCGTAAGCCTGCGCTTGAGGACGAGC
This sequence comes from uncultured Verrucomicrobiae bacterium, assembly GCA_963769025.1. Lineage (GTDB taxonomy): Bacteria > Verrucomicrobiota > Verrucomicrobiia > Chthoniobacterales > Chthoniobacteraceae > SXWH01. The sequence goes on along the minus strand of CAVYKI010000009.1, from coordinate 350,593 downwards.
AGATTATGGAGCGCCAAGTTGCGCATCGATTGGTAAAGCCCGCGCTGATAGTGGGGCGTGAAGCGTTCCGGCGTGAATGCCGGATCCTTGCGATCCTCGGAGAGCGCGAGATGCATCTCGGCCGTGCGTTGGCCGAGCAACCGCACGGATTCCACGTAGGCCCCGAGCAGTGAGCCGACCTCGCTGTCGAGCGCGGGCTGGGTGCCGTCGAGCCGTGGCTCCGGAGGCTCACCAAAGGGATTCAGGTCGCCGAATGCCCGCACGCGGTCATAGTAGCGGCCGAGCGCCTCGATCGTGTATTCCCACCCGTCGATGGCGCCGGCCACGAAGCCATGCAGGACGCCGAGCGTGCGCTGTTCCCCGCTCTTCGTCCGGTATTCGATGGAGCCTGCGAGCGGCGGCGCATTCTTGAACCGGCTCGCGGTCAACGCGCGCCCGATCTCAAGATCAGGGTTGATGCCGCTCTCGGGCCGCCGGAAAAGCTTCAGCAGCAGCCGGTCGCCAAAACGGATCGCGGTGTTGCTCTGTTCTGCCGTCGAAAGCTTAGGCGTGAGCGACGTGGATGAGGGGATATCGAGTTCCTTGAGCGCAAACGTCGGCGCACAGTCGATGCGCGATTCGCCGCCATCAAAGCTCCGGCGGCGGATGATGCCGTCGAGAAGCGCTTGCGCGAAATCAACGCTGCCCGTGGCGTCGTAAAGCACGCCGCACAGGTCCGCGGTTGCTCCCTCCGTTCGCGCGAGGACGAGCGCGGGCGATTCAGCCTCGATCCGTGCGGCGTCCGCGCCGGATGCGAAGGCGACGGGGAGCGAGTAGGTCTCGGCGTCCGCGTCGAGATAATCGACGTGTACGAGCATCAGGACGGCGGTGCCGGATCCGGTGCGAATGGGAACCGTATCCGCGATGGAGATTCCGCGTTGGGTGTGCGACTTGCCGCCAAACCACCGGCGCGCTGAGAGGAAGGATGGCAGCAGCGCCTCGAGTTTCGGCCGCTGCTTGTCGTCAAAGATGGACTGCCACTCGCCTTTCAATCGCAACGTCGCGGGAGCACCCGGGACAGCGGCGCCAGAAATGCCAGCGCGGGCTGAACTCGCGGAGAGCGAAAACCATTGGAAGGAATGAGGCCCAAGTGTGAGGAAATACGGCGTCTCGCCGATCGGCGGGAATGGAGTGGAGCCGAAAAGCTCGACCGGCTTCCGGCCCTTGAACGCGGCGAGATCGAGATACACCGGCTGCGCGAAGCGCGAGAGGTTCGCCACGACGAGGATGACGTGATCGTCGAGCATGCGGAGGTAAGCGAGGACCTTGCGGTTCTCCGGATGGAGCATCTCCATGGTGCCCTCGCCGAAGACGGGATACTTTTTCCGCAGCGCGATGAGGCGGCGCATCCACCACAGCAGAGAGCTGGGGTTTGTGTCCTGCGCCTCCACATTCACCGTCTCGTAGTGATACTCCGGCGTGATGACGATCGGCAGGAAAAGCCCCTGCGGATTTGCGCGCGAAAAGCCGGCGTTCCGATCCGAACTCCACTGCATCGGCGTGCGCACGCCATTGCGATCGGGCAGGAAGACATTGTCGCCCATGCCGATTTCGTCGCCGTAATAAATGATCGGCGTGCCGGGCAGCGAGAGCAGCAGGCCGTTGAGCAGCTCGATGCGGCGGCGGTCGTTGCCGAGCAGCGGCGCGAGACGGCGGCGGATGCCGAGGTTGATGCGCGCCTTCGTGTCGGAGGCATAGACACGGTACATGTAGTCGCGCTCCTCGTCGGTCACCATTTCGAGCGTGAGCTCGTCGTGGTTGCGCAGGAAGACGGCCCATTGCGAGTTGGCCGGTATCGTCGGCGTCTGATCGAGGATGTCCGTGATCGGGAGCCGGTCCTCCATGCGTACGGACATGAAAAGCCGCGGCATGATCGGGAAATGAAACGCCATGTGGCATTCGTTCCCGTCTCCGAAATACGCGGCGGAATCCTCGGGCCACTGGTTCGCCTCGGCGAGGAGCATCCGGTCCTCGTATTTGCCGTCCACATGCGCGCGGAGGGATTTCAGGTAGGCGTGCGTCTCGGGAAGGTTTTCGCAGCTCGTGCCTTCGCGCTCGTAGAGGTACGGGATGGCATCGAGCCGCACGCCGTCCACGCCCATATCGAGCCAGAAATCCACGATGCGCAGAATCTCCTTGTGCACGGCGGGGTTGTCGAAATTCAGATCCGGCTGGTGCGCGTAGAATCGGTGCCAGAAGAACGCCTCGGCAACGGGATCCCACGTCCAGTTTGACGGTTCGAAGTCGCGGAAGATGATCCGCGCACTCTCGTATTTCTTCACCGTGTCGCTCCACACATAGAAATCGCGCCACTTGCTGCCGGGAGCGGCCCGGCGCGATTTTTGAAACCACTCGTGCTGGTCGGAAGTATGGTTGATGACCACTTCCGTGATCACCCGCATGCCGCGCTCGTGGGCCGCGCGCAGAAAGGCCTTGAAGTCTGCCAGCGTGCCGTAGATCGGATTCACGTCGAAATAATCCGCGATGTCATAGCCGTCGTCGCGCAGCGGGGACGGATAAAACGGCATGAGCCAGAGCGCCGAGACGCCGAGTTCGCTGAGGTAGTCGAGCTTGCTCGTCAGGCCGCGGAAATCGCCGATGCCGTTTCCATCAGCGTCGCAAAAGGAGCGGACGTGCAGTTGGTAGATGACCGCTTTTTTGTACCAGAGTGGATCGCTCTCAAGAGCGGAAGCGACAGGGCGCGGTGCGGACATGAGTGCATTAGTAGGTGTGGACCCGGCGCTCGCGCAAGCGAGGAGGTCGAATCGCGTGGCAATGCGATTGCCGGACGCAACTGTCTCGGAGGCGCACGCGCGTCACAAAGTCTGGAGAATTCCAAATCGCGACACGATACAGTGACCCGATGAAACGCATGCTCACCCTCACGATGAACCCGGCCGTGGACATGAATTGCTCGGTCGATCAGGTATTCGCCGAACACAAACTGCGTTGCGGGCCCGGCACATACGAACCGGGCGGCGGCGGAGTGAATGTGTCCCGTGCAATTCGCAAACTGGGCGGTGAATCGCTGGCGATTTACCTGGCCGGCGGATTGACCGGGCAGGTGTTCGGTTCGCTCCTCGACCAGGAGGCTATCGAACACCGCTCGATAGCGATCCAGGCATGGACCCGGGAGAATTTTTGCGTCCTCGAAAAGTCCACGGGGCAGCAGTACCGCTTCGTGCTTCCCGGGCCTGCTGTGAGCGAGGCGGAGTGGACGCAATGCCTCGATGTCGTCCGGGAATTGGATCCGGTGCCCGACTTTCTCGTCGCCAGCGGAAGCCTGCCTCAAGGTGTTCCGGACGACTTCTATGCGCGTCTGGCCAAGGTCGCGAAGGCACGCGGCGTGCGGATCATTCTCGATACTTCGGGCCCCGCTTTGCGCGAAGCGCTCCGCGCAGAAGTGTATCTGGTCAAGCCCAGCTTGCGGGAATTGCGTGCATGGAGCGGATGTGAACTGTCAGGCGAGGATGAGCAGGAGGAGGCAGCCGTGAAGATTGTCCGTGATGGAATCGCGGAGTTCGTCGTGGTGTCGCTCGGCGCGGCAGGCGCGCTCGTCGCGTCGGCGGCCGGCTGTGAGCGGCTGCGTTCGCCGGCAGTGCCGGTGAAAAGCAAGGTCGGCGCAGGAGACAGCATGGTCGCAGGAATCGTGCTCGCGCTCGCGCGCGATCTCGCGGTGCATGATGCGATCTGCTTTGGGCTCGCAGCCGGCGCGGCATGCGTGATGAGCGCCGGGACGCAGCTCTGCAGCCGTGAAGACACGGAACGGCTTTTCCGCGGCATGCGAACAGCCGGCTGACGATGGCAAGCGCGAGACCGGGGCGTCCCTCAGCGCGACCGCTTCCTCGACTGCGCGGCTTCCAGTTGCCGGCGCAGGGCGGCGGTGACTCGCGGCAGCGCGAGCACCCGCCATTCGCCATCCACCCGGCGCGCGCGCAAGACTTCGAAATTGTCGTCGGAAGGAATATCCTTCCCGAAATGCCTGACTTGATAAACCACGTAGGCGAGACCGCCCGCCTCGGTGATTGCGTGAACGTTCACGCCGGTCCGCCCTGTCCCCGTTTTCCCTCCGGCGCCGCCGGTGGGTTTGACCACACTGTTGAAACGAATCCAGAACTCCTCGGGCGTAAAGCCGCGGAGCGTCTTGAGATCGCCGACGTCGAGCCTTCGCCAGTAGTCGCCCCAGATGCCGTTCCACTGGATCTCGGCCAGTTTCAGCAGGAGGTGCCGCTGCTCCTCGAAGGATTTGTAGTCGAGCCGCTCACGAAAGCTCACGGGATGCCCGGAATAATCCCACGACGCGTAGTCCTTGGTGAGTTGCTTGAGAGCGGTTGTGTCGTCGTCCGTGAGTGCGAAGGCCCGTGAGACGGACAGCGCGACGGCGGCAAACCAAACGAAAACGGTGCGTTTCATCCGGGAATGTATCGCACGCATGAGTCGCGATCACCATCCCCAAAGGCCAGGCGGCGCTCCGAGGCGCCGCGTTCCGGCTTGCGATGCATCGCGTGAAAATGAATGCTCCCGGCAGCACCGCACGCGACTGCCGCGTGCGAAACGAAAGCAACCCAACTTATGAATCGGCATGCATTCACTCCCGTCGCCATTGCCTTCGCATGCCTCGGCGGGATGACGGCGTGCCAGACCGCTGCACCGGGAAAATCGCGCGTATCGCGCGCGGAACTGGAACGGCAGCTCGCGGAATCCCGTGAACTCGCCGCGCGCTACGAACAGCGCTACGGCAAGCTGCTCGCCTCACGGCCTGCCCACGATTTGCGGAAACTGCGCGTCCAGTTGAAAGACAAACCCATGAGCGCGGTGGTCGCATTGCTCGGAAAGCCGGCAAGCGTGTACACTTCGGCGACGACCGAGTCCTGGGACTACAACAACGTTGCATACGATTCCGCCTCGGGACGCACGGTGCGCAACCTCGCGATCTGGTTCCGCAAAGGCGTGGTGGAGCGCATGAACGCCACATTTTAGCAGCGGCTCACTTTACCCGGTGCTGCGCGGCTGGGCGGATCGGTGATTGCGAATACGGGGCATAGGGTGCGACTGTCGCGGATATCCCAATGCATATCCGCACCCTGCTGGCAGTAGCGTCCCTCGCCATTCCATCGCTGCTGACGGACGCCTCGCTTGCCCAACAGCCGGAGCAAATTTCGCCGCCAGCGGCGAAGAAGGACGCAGCAGGCAACGGCGAAGCGAAGTCCGCGCCCGCCCTGCGCGCGCTCATGGCCAACATCGACCTGGCCGAGGCGGATTTGGCGAAAAAGCGGGAACAGTTTCAGAAAGCCGAGACAACGGAGGAGAAAGCGGCGATTGGCAGGGATATGGACGCTCTGCGCGAAAAGGTCGATGCGCTCCGGATGGACTTCGCATCGCTCGCCTCCGGGCACGACTGGCGGGCCGTTACCTCCCGCAAGCCCGAAAAATTCGACACGGCGCAGGAACTCGAACAACTGCTCCAGCCCATCGTCCGGGAGCTGAAGGATCTCACCGCGAAGCCGCGCGAACTGGACAATCTGCGTTCCACCGTCGGCGACCTCAAAAAGCGGGAGGCGGAGATGAACGCGGCGACGGAGAACCTCGCGGCACTCGTCTCATCGCTGCCGGACAGTGAGTTGAAGACCCGACTTCTTGCATTGCGAGGCGAATGGGGCAACCAACTGGAGCAGGTGCGCAATGACCTCGCCGTGGCGCAGTTTCAGCTCGATGAGAAGCTCGCGCACAAACGCACGGTTTTCGGCGTGCTCCGCGATTCGACCGCGGACTTTTTCCGCAGCCGCGGAAGGAACGTCCTGCTTGCGGCTCTGGCATTCGTCGGGGTCTTCGTGCTGTTGCGCCTTGTGCGGTGGTACGTGCTGCGCATCCCGGCGGTTCGCGCGCGGTTTCGCCGCTCGTTCGTCGTCCGGTTGCTCGATATCCTGTATTATGTCGTCTGCGTCGTGGGTTCCACCGCCGCGCTATTCCTGGTGCTCTACGCCTCCGGCGACTGGGTGCTGCTGGGCGTGGCGATCCTTTTCCTCATCGGCCTCGCCTGGGCGAGCAAGACGGTCCTTCCGGGATTTTACGAGCAGGCGAAACTGCTGATGAATCTCGGTCCGGTCCGCGAAGGCGAGCGGGTGCTTTTCAATGGGGTGCCGTGGGAGGTGCAGACGATCAATATGTACACCGAACTGTTGAACCCCGCGTTCGAAGGCGCGCGGATCCGCCTTCCGCTCCGCGATCTCCTCACCATGAATTCGCGTCCGACGGAGGAATCGCTGCCGTGGTTTCCATGCCGAAAAAATGACTGGGTGCGCCTGAGCGACGGCACGCGCGGCAAAGTGGTCGAACTCACGCCGGAGTGGGTGCGGCTCGTCCAGCTTGGCGGCAGCCGGAAGACGTTCACGGTCCCGGCATTCCTCGATCTGCACCCCGAGAGCCTCACGCATAATTTCCGGGTGCGCACCCGGTTTGGAATCGACTACAAGCATCAGGCCGAGGCGACCACGCGCATCCCGGAGCTCATGCAGGAAGCCGTGAAAACCGGACTGCTGGCAATGATCGAGCACTCTGACATGAAGAATCTCAGCGTGGATTTCTGCGAGGCGGCCAGTTCATCGCTTGACTATCTGGTGCTGGCGGATTTTTCCGGCAACGTGGCGCCGCGGGCGGAGCAGCTCGAGCGCGCGATCCAGCGCTTCCTCGTGGATGCGGCGAACAAGCACGGCTGGGTGATTCCCTTCCAACAGCTCACAGTACATCAGGCAGGGGCAGCCTGAACGCCCCTCCTGCGCGAACGCTCATGAACCGCACCTTTGCCGCGACTTGGTCGAATTCGCTGAAGGTGATTTCGCTTTTGTCCACGCTGCTGCTGCCGGCGATCGTATGGTCGTTCCCCCTGCCCGAACAAATGGGCTCGATTTTCCGCGGCTCGATCCGCGCAATCCCGGTGCTTCTCCTGGCAGGCTGCGCCCTTTACACTGTGCGCGGCTATGAAGTGGGAGGCGGGTTTTTGAATGTGCGCAGGCTCGTCTGGGTGACGCGCATCCCGCTGCGCACGCTCACCGATGCCGAATGGCGCCCGGGGTCTTTTGGCTGGGCCTGGCGCATGTGCGGCAACGGCGGACTCTATTCGTTCACTGGATGGTTCTACCAGAAATCGCTGGGCTCGTTCCGGGCTCTCGCCACACGCACTGGCGACGCCGTCATCCTGAAATTCAGCGACCGGAAACCCATCGTGGTCACCCCGGACGACCCGGGCGCGTTCGTGGACGCGGTAAAAGCCGGACGCACTGCCTGAATACTGCGCCGCGGTCCCAGACTTGAAGCGCGCAATCGGGCAATCAACCGTTGCCGAAGGCGCACCTCATTTCGCACGATGGTGTGAATGAACGGAGAATTCCCACCACAGGGCGCCCACGTCGGACCGGAGGGCGTCCGATACCGCGTATGGGCGCCGGATAGGAAAGTGCTCACAGTCCGCATCATCGGGCAGGATGGAGCGGTCGTGCGATGCGTGCCTCTCGCCGGTGACAAATTCGGATTCCACGCCGCCCTCGATCCGCAGGGCCGCGCGGGCGACCGTTACCTCATCGGACTGGAAGATGGCTCGGCATTCCCCTGCCCTGCGTCGCATTTTCAGCCCGACGGCGTGCATGGTCCTTCGCAAGTCGTGGACCATTCGACCTATCGCTGGCGGGACCATGCCTGGGTGCGTCCGCCGTTCCGCGACCTGACGATTTACGAACTGCACATCGGCACATTCACGGCCGAGGGCACGTACCGGGCGGCAATCGATCGCCTGCCGTATCTCCGCGAACTGGGAGTCAATGCGATCGAGCTGATGCCGCTCGCCGATTTTCCCGGTGCGCATAACTGGGGCTACGACGGCGTACACCTCTATGCGCCAGCCCGGGCCTATGGACAGCCGGACGATCTCCGTGCGCTGGTGGATGCCGCGCACGCCGAGGGCATCGCCGTGATTCTCGACGTGGTGTACAATCACCTCGGGCCGGATGGGAATTACCTGCGCGTCTTTTCGCCCCATTACTTCGAAAGCGAGCATCACACGCCGTGGGGCGAAGCGATCAATTTCAGCCGCGAGCAAAGCGCTGCGGTGCGCTCTTTCTTCCGCGAGAACCTCATCTACTGGATGCGCGACTTTCACATCGACGGCTTCCGGCTCGATGCCACGCACGCGATCATAGACGACTCGGTGCCGCACATCCTGGCGGAGATGGCGGATACGGTCCGCTCCCGCGGCGGATACATCATCGCCGAGGATGAGCGCAACGAGGCGGCGATCATCACGCCGCGCCCGGAAGGCGGCTGCGGCTTCGACGCGGCGTGGGCCGACGATTTTCACCACTCGGTCGAGAATGCGCTGATCGACACGTCGATGTATGCCTGCTTTTTCAGCGGCGATCTGGATGAAGTCGCGGAGACGATGCACGAGGGCTGGGTGTACCGCGGCGAACCGCGTCTCGGCGGCAAGGTGCGCCCCGGCACACCCTGCGGACATCTCCCGCCAGAGCGATTTGTCTACTGCATTTCAAATCACGACCAGTGCGGCAACCGCGCATTCGGCGAGCGGCTGAGCCATCTCGCGACACCCGAGGCGTACCGCGCGGCGAGCGTGCTGCTCTGCCTCAGCCCCTACACCCCGATGCTCTTCATGGGACAGGAATGGGCGGCGTCCGCACCGTTCCAATATTTCACCGACCACAACGACGAACTCGGCAAGCTCGTGGACAAAGGCAGGCGGCTGGACATGGAGAAGTTTCCCGTCTTCGCCGACGCGCTTGAGAAGACCGACATCCCGGCGCCGCAGAGCCCGGAGACATTCGGGCGTTCAAAACTCGACTGGAGCGAACTCACGCGCGAACCGCATGCAGCCTGCCTTCGGCTCTACCAGACCGCGCTCCGCCTGCGGCACGAGCACCCGGCCTTTCGTCCAGCCAGCCGCGCAGGCTACCGCGTCGTCGCGCTGAAGTGCGGAGTGCTCGCGCTGAGGCTGAGCAGTGAAAGCGAGGAGTGGCTGCTGCTCTCCGATTTGCACGGCGGACATGCGGGAAAGATTTGTGACGAGGAAATCACATGCCTTCCCGATGGCGCGATCTGGCAGGCAGTCCTACAAAGCAACTCCGTCGAGTTCGGCGGGGAGAAACGCGCCACTTTCGACGAACGCACGGGCGCGTTCGTTTTTCCGACACCCGAGACGTTCGTCCTGAAGTTCCAACGATGATCCCACGTCCCGTAATCCCGACCGCCACCTACCGTTTCCAGTTCCACAAGGGATTCACGTTTCAGGACGCCCGCGCGCTGGTGCCGTACCTCGACGAGTTGGGCATCAGCCACATCTACTCCTCGCCCATCTTTCGCGCGACGCCCGGGAGCACGCATGGATACGACGTTTGCGATCACAACGCGCTGAATCCCGAAATCGGCACGCGGGCCGACTTCGACGCACTCTCCGCGGAGCTGCGTTCCCGCGGCATGGGTCTCATCCTCGACTTTGTCCCGAACCACATGGGCATCGCCGAGCCGCAGAATCTCTGGTGGATGGACGTCCTCGAAAACGGCCCGGCGTCGCCATTCGCGCGCTTCTTCGACATCGACTGGCGCCCGCTGAAGGCGGAACTCGCGGACAAGGTGCTGCTGCCGGTGCTCGGTGATCAGTACGGGCGCGTGCTAGAGAAAGGCGAACTGCGGGTCGGATTCGCAGACGGTGCATTTCATGTGGATTACTGGACCAACCGCTTTCCCACCGCGCCGCGGACGCTGCGTCCGCTGCTGGAACGCGCGGCGGGCCGCCTCAAGCCTGTGCCGGAGGAACTCGAAAGCATTCTCACCGCGTTGCGAAATCTGCCGGCGCGGACGGAATCCGAGCCGGACAAGATCGTCGAGCGGACCCGAGAAAAACAGATCATCCGCAAGCGGCTTGCGCAACTTTGCAAAGACGAAACCGGGGTGCAGGAAGCGATCGAAGCCGAGATCGCGGAGATGAATGGCGGCACCGGGCCGGGCGGCTTCGACCGGCTGGACGATTTCATCAGCAGCCAGCCATACCGCCTGAGTTCGTGGCGCGTGGCGGCCGAGGAGATCAACTATCGCCGTTTCTTCGACATCAATTCGCTCGCTGCGGTGCGCGTGGAACTGCCCGAGGTCTTCGATGCCACGCACAAGTTGCTACTCGAGTTGATCGCCGCTGGCGCCGTGGACGGTGTGCGCATCGATCACGTGGACGGGCTCGCAAATCCCCAAGCATACCTCGCGCGCCTGCAGGAATGCGCAGCGCGGGCGCTCGGCGTTGCCGGAGAAGCGCGTCCGCTTTACCTGCTGGTGGAAAAGATCCTGGGGCCGGGCGAACCGCTGCGCGCCGACTGGTCGGTCCACGGGACGACAGGCTACGAGTTTGCGAACGATGCCATCCGCGTGCTCGTCAATCGCGACGCCGAAGAGGAGATCACCGAGAGCCACGCCCGGTTTGCGGGGACGCGCATGGATTTCCACGATGTGGCGTATCGCGGCAAGCGCCTCGTCATGGAGTCCTCGCTCGCGAGCGAGGTCGCCGTGCTCGGCCATCTGCTGAATCGCATCTCGGAATGCAACCGCTGGTACCGCGATTTCACCGTGAACGCGCTCAGCGCCGCAGTGCGCGAAGTGATCGCGTGCTTCCCCGTGTATCGCAGCTACCTGCTGCCCGGCGAGCCGCAGGACGAACAGGACGTGCGCCTCATCAGCCGCGCAATCGCCCGCGCACGCCGGCGCAATCCGTCCATCGAACACACGGTCTTCGACTTTATCCGCGACGTGCTGCTGCCCCCGGCGGACAATCTGCATCCGGTGGACGAGGCGCTGCGCGCTGAATTTGTGCTGAAGTTTCAGCAGTGCACCGGCCCCATCACCGCAAAGGGCGTCGAGGACACGGCGTTCTATATTTTCAACCGACTCCTCGCCCTGAACGAAGTGGGCGGAGAACCCTCCGACTTTGGCGCGACGGTCGAGACGTTCCATCGGCGGAATGCAGAACGGCTCGCGACGTTTCCTCATTCGATGCTCGCGAAATCCACGCATGACACCAAGCGCAGCGAGGATGTCCGCGCACGCATCGCCGTGATTTCCGAGATGCCGCACGAGTGGGCGCAGCTGCTTCGCAAATGGAGCACCGCAAACCGCGCCGCGCATACGCAGGTCGATGGCATGTCGGCGCCCGACGGGAACGAGGAATACCTGCTCTACCAGACGCTCCTCGGCTCGTGGCCGCTGGAGCCGATGGATGACAAGGCGCGCGCCGAATACACGGGCCGCATTCACGCCTACATGGAGAAGGCGCTCCACGAGGCAAAGGTGAACAGCAGTTGGATCGAACCAAACGCGCCGTGGGACTCGGCGGTTTGCATGTTCGCGACCAAAATCCTCGAGCCCGGAAAGGCGAACCGGTTTCTGCCGGCATTCACCCGCTTCGCGGAAAAGGTCGCGCAGTTCGGCGCGGTCAATTCGCTCTCGCAAGCTGTGCTCTCGCTGACCGCGCCGGGCGTGCCGGACACGTATCAGGGCACCGAGCTGTGGGATTTGAGCCTCGTGGATCCCGACAACCGGCGTCCCGTGGATTTCAAGCACCGCATCGCCGCGTTGCGCGACAAACGGACACCTGCCGGACTTCTCGAGCACTGGCGCGATGGCGGAATCAAGCTCTTCACCGTACGTACCCTCCTGCGATTCCGGCGGGAGCATGCCCGGCTTTTCGCCTCCGGCAGTTACGAACCGGTGACGGTGAGCGGCACATTTTCCGACTGCTGCATCGCGTTTGAACGCGCTTCCGGCTCGCAGCGAATCCTCGTCGCGGTGCCGCGGCTAGCCTCGCGGGTTGGCTTTCCGCCAATCGGCCGGCTTTGGAATGACACGGCCCTTGCGCTGAACGCGCCCGGGCGCGACTGGCGGGACCTTTTTACCGGGCGTCGCATTCCCGGTAACGCGGCCCCGCTGCTGTCCGAGTTGTTTGCCGACCTCCCCTTTTGCGCCCTCGAGATGGAGGCGGAAAACCTGGAGTGAGCGCCCCTCCACGCTGAGCACCGCACCTTCTTTCAGCATAAGCGATTCGTCCTCATCCTCGGCGGTGCCGAGAATCCGTTCCCACGGGTGACCGTGATCGGCCGGGAGCGTAAAATCCACCGGCTCGTGATGTGCGTTCAGCAGGATCAGCAGCGTGTCCCCGTGAATCGGGGCACCGCGATCGTCGAATTCGACCATGGTATCGCCGGCGAGTCGCACCGCGAGGCAGCGGACGTGGTGCGTGTTCCAGCCCTCGTCCGTCATCTCGTGGCCGGATGGCTCGAACCACGTGATGTCCTTCACCTCGGAACCGCGGATTTGCCGCCCTTGGAAAAACTTCCGGCGCTGGAGCACCGGCTGCGTCTGCCAGATCCGGATCACGCGTTTCACAAAATCGAGGAACGCCTGCTTTTCTGGGGTGAGGTTCCAGTCGAGCCACGTCAGTTCATTGTCCTGGCAATAGGTGTTGTTGTTTCCTCGCTGCGTGTGGCCGAGTTCGTCGCCCGCGAGGATCATCGCCACGCCCTGCGAGAGCATCAGCGTCGCAACGATGTTGCGCTTCTGCCGCTCGCGGAGCGCGAGGATTTCAGGATCATCGGTCGGCCCTTCCGCGCCGCAGTTCCAGCTCTCGTTGTCGTTCGAGCCGTCGCGGTTGTCCTCACCGTTCGCTTCGTTGTGCTTCTCGTTGTAGCTCACGAGGTCCTGCAGGTTGAAGCCGTCGTGGCACGTGACGAAATTGATGCTCGCGTACGGCCTCCGTCCGCTGTGCGCGTAGAGATCGCTGCTGCCGCAAAGCCGGGAGGCAAACTCGGACACGACACCGCCGTCCCCTTTCCAGAACTTCCGCACCGAGTCGCGGTACTTGCCGTTCCACTCCGTCCAGAGCACGGGGAAATTCCCGACCTGGTATCCGCCCTCGCCGAGATCCCATGGCTCGGCGATCAGCTTCACCTGCGAGATCACCGGGTCCTGATGGATGATGTCGAAGAACGCCCCGAGTTTGTCCACTTCCTGGAGCTCCCGCGCCAACGCGCTCGCCAGGTCGAAGCGGAACCCGTCCACATGCATCTCCAGCACCCAGTAGCGCAGACTGTCCATGATGAGCTGGAGCACGCGCGGGCTCTGCATGTTCAGCGTGTTGCCGCATCCCGTGTAATCCATGTAGTGCCGCTGGTCATCCGGCACGAGGCGGTAGTAATGCAGATTGTCGATCCCTCGGAGGGAAAGCGTAGGGCCCATGTGGTTGCCCTCGGCAGTGTGATTGTAGACGACGTCGAGAATCACCTCCAGGCCCGCCGCGTGCAGAGCGCGCACCATCATCTTGAACTCGCGCACCGAATCCAGCGGGGAGATCGTCGGCGTATAACGGGCTTCCGGCGCGAGGAACGCCAGGGTGTTGTAGCCCCAGTAATTCGTCAGCCCTCGCTCCAGCAGATGGCGGTCATTCGCGTGGTGATGCACGGGAAGCAATTCCAGCGTCGTCACGCCGAGCTCCTTCAAATGCCGGATCGCCGGCTCCGACGCCATGCCGGCATACGTCCCGCGCAGTTCCTCCGGCACGCCGGGCATGCGCTTGGTGAAGCCCTTCACGTGGACCTCGTAAATCAGCGTCTTATTCCACGGCACCTTCGGCGGGCGGTCATCGCCCCACGTGAATGCCGGGTCCACCACCGCGGCGAGGGGCGCAAATGCGGCATTGTCGCGTTCGTCGAACGACAGATCCTCCGCCGCGTCGCCGATGCGGTAGGCGAACAGCGTGTCGCTCCAGTCCACCTTTCTCCCGATCGCCTTTGCATACGGATCCAGCAGCACCTTGTTCGCGTTGTAGCGGAGCCCCTTCTCCGGTTCGTAGGCCCCATGGACGCGGTAGCCGTAAAGCTGCCCCGGCCGTGCATCCGGCAGATAGCAGTGCCAGACCATGTCGGACTGCTCCGTCAGCGTGATGATGCGCGCCTCCTTCTGCGCCTCGACGGAATCGAAAAGGCACAGCGCGACCTTTGTCGCATGCTCGGAGAACAGGGCGAAATTGACACCCGCCCCGTCCCACGTCGCACCCAGCGGGTACGGTTTCCCGGGCCAGACCCGTATGGGCGGCGTGGCTGGAAGACTCGCAGGCAGGCTCAGATTGGCTGATTCGATCATAAATTCAGAAGGTGGTCGCTTGCGTCCCCCATCTCGCGAAAAGACGGGAGCCGGTCAAGGTGCTTGCTCCACCCGCCCCGCCCACCGCGCGGCCAGCCAGCCAGCTCGGACAACGGCCCTATCGTGCCCGGAGCCGGAAGAAGGTCACCCCTTCATGAAAACTGTTGCCGGTGGACCCGCGTGCGAACCCATTCCGCTCCAGATTGCTCCGCTCACCGGTGCCGGCGGGCGTGTTGCGGAAAATCAATTCGCGCAGATCGCCGAGGAATTCAGGGTCTTCATACGAATGGCCGAACTCGGCGGCAAACGAACGGGTCACGTCGATCATGTCGATCTTTCCGCGGGCGACCGACGTGCCGGCGATGGAGCCGAGTTCGCGATGATCTCCGAGAGGCAGGCGGGCCAGTTCGAGGGCGGCTGCCACGGTGGATTCCAGCAGCCCCAAGCGCTGGTGGCCGCCATGCAGGAACGTGGAAAACGACAGCGCGCGATCGCGCGCAGAGACATAGATGGTGAGGTGACCGATCAGCGGCAGGAGGCGCTCCACGTATTGGTCGAACAACGCCTTGCCAATGTCCGGCGCGAGCAGGATCACATTGTCGGCAATTTTCCCGCCGCTGTCACCACGGCTGGCGATATCGGAAAGCGAGCGCACCAGCGCCCGTGCCCCCATGGAATGTGCGACGAGATTCAGCCCCGCGCGTTCCTCCCGGCAGACGCGCGCGAGTTCGCGCAGAAACGGCACCAGACGCTGCTGCGTCCACTCGACGCTCTCCTCGTCGGCAAGGTAGCTCAGCACCGCGCCCCGGGCCGGCCATGAGTAGGCGATCACCACTCCACGGGCCTTTCCCGCGCAATCCACCAGGCCAATATCCCCACCGAGCTGCGCCGTCTTGCGAACCGCGTAGTCGAATTCGTTGTTGTAGCCATGAATGAAGACGAGCACCTGGCGCGGCAGGCCTGGACCCGGCTGCGGCAGGGCGCGGATTGCCGCGCGGAGCTTCCCATTCACGAACGCCGCGATCTCCGCGTCAGTGCGCCTCATGCCATTGGAACCGGTGTCGCGCATCTGGGCTTCCAGATCGTGGACCGGCGTGATCTGCACGTCCCTGTCCACTTTTCCGATCCGGTGACCCTGCCCGAGCGCGACGCGCTCCCATCCCATATTCAGGGCCGGCGGTGCCGTTGGCTCACGGCCAAAATCCAACGCGCCGTCACCGGGATGACGTTGGCGGTCGGTGGCAAAATAGACCTTCACGGCACGGGACGCGCCTTTCGATTCCGGGCAAGCCAGAGGTGCGCGCGTCGCACAGCCGCTCCCGAGCAAGAGCATCGCAACCGAGAGACAGACAGCCGGGTAGGTTCGCATTCAGCGAGAAGCGCAGGACTCCGGCGCGGTGTAAAGCCGTGGCAGCCGCTCAGGATGCCGTGTGCACAGCCGGCGCTTCAAATCCATTGCCTGGTTAACGTTCTCGCATCAGTCGAGGATCAGCGGCTCATGCACTTCTGACCGTCAGCACCGGGCAGGGCGCGTGACGCACGACCCGCTCGGCCGTGCTGCCCATCAGCACCCGCATCAGTCCGGTACGCCCGTGCGTGGAAATGATGATGATGTCCGATTTCAACTTTCCAGCGGCCTTCACGATCTCGTCGTAGGGAACGCCTTCACGGACTTCCACGGAGACGTTCTTGGAGCGCGGAAACTCCTTCCGGGCCAGGGCGTCGAGCTCGGTCCTGAGCTTGCTGCGGAAGCCCGGTCGCGGGAGCGGCAGAACCATCGTCTGAGCGCCGAACGGCGCAGTCGTATTCACAGGCTCGATCACGTGGAGCAGGCACACGGCTGCACGGAAACGCACCGCCCAGTCGCGCGCGAAGCGCATCGCAGCCAGCGAGTGCGGGGAAAAATCCACCGGCACAAGGATGCGCTTCAAATCGGTGTGGACGATCGCCCGCTTGCTTCCGGGCTTGGAGCGCTTCCGCGGAGTCTTGCGCTTCCCGAGGTCCTTCACGAGCGATCCGGCCTTGTTGCCTGCGAATCCACCGGCGATTGCGCCCGCCGGTCCGGCGATCGCGGCCCCGATGGCTGCACCCATGGCGGTTTCGACGATCCTGCGTTTTGTGTTCCTGGTTTTCATTGGGGGTGATGTTGGAGGTGCTGGAACTGTTCGAAGAGGGAGGCGGTCTGACACTCTTATCATCAGCCATCGCAGGCCGGTGCGCAATCTGCGGAAGCCGGGCCGCCGCTGGCAAGCATGCGCCGCGTCCGGACCGCCGCTCAGGTCTTTCGCGACAGCTTGAATGTGGTGCCGAAGAGAAATCCGATGATCGTCCCCGTCGCTCCCGCGAGGAAAATCACCACCGCTTGGGACATCCGGGCGGACCAGACGAGGAACTTGACCTCGACCACTGTCGAGTTTTGCACGGCGAAAATGATGCCGAGCAGGAGCAGGATGCCTCCGAGGATCAGCTTGAATTTGGTGCTCATGCATTCTCTGTAGCGCTTCACGAAGCGGGATGTCACTCCCCGTCTCAGCGAGGCTGCCCGCAGAATTGCAGGCCGGAGTGAGAGCGACCGGCTTCAATAACGCTCAGAGGGAGACCTTGCGAAGCCGCAGCGCGTTCAAGACGACTGAGAGCGAACTGAAGCTCATCGCGGCGCCGGCGATAATCGGACTCAGCAGCAGACCGAAGAAAGGGTAGAGAATGCCGGCGGCGACCGGGACGCCGACCGAGTTATAGACGAAGGCGAAGAAGAGATTCTGCCGGATGTTTCGCATCACGGCGCGGCTGATATGAATCGCCTTTGCGATTCCCATGAGGTCGCCCTTGACCAACGTGATGCCGGCGCTCTCGATCGCCACGTCGGTCCCGGTCCCCATCGCAATGCCGACATTCGCCTCGGCCAGCGCGGGCGCGTCATTGATGCCGTCCCCGGCCATCGCGACGATGGCGCCCTGGCTTTTCAACCTCCGCACGATCTCGACCTTGTCGCGCGGCACCACCTCGGCATGCACCTCATCGATCCCCAGCTCGCGCGCGACGGCTTCGGCGGTCTTGCGGTTGTCGCCGGTGCACATGATGACTTTGAGCCCGAGGGCGTGGAGCGCCTTGATTGCCGCGGCCGTGCTTTCCTTGATCGGATCGGCGATGGCGAGAATGCCTGCCGCCTTGTCGCCTTCCGCGATCCAGACGACGGTCTGCGCCTTTTCCTGCCACGCCTGCGCTTCGCGCTTCAGGTCATCGGGAATGCTGACGCCGGCTTCGGCGAGGAACATCTCCTTGCCGACGCGCACGGTCTTTCCCCCGACGATGCCGGTCACACCGCCCGCTGTCGTGGACTCGAAATCCTTCACCGCGAGCAGATCGAGTTTCTGTTCCTTCGCCGCATCGACGATTGCGCGCGCCAGGGGATGTTCGCTGCTGTGCTCGATGGAAGCGGCGATTTGGAGCAGAACTTTCCCGTCGGTGCCGGAGGCGGCCTTGCGATTCGCGACGCGCGGTTTTCCCGCGGTGAGCGTGCCGGTCTTGTCGGTGACGAGATGGGTGACCTTTTCCGTGATTTCGATCGCCTCGGCGTTCTTGACGAGAATGCCGCTCCGCGCAGCCCGACCGACGCCGACCATGATCGACATCGGCGTCGCCAGCCCGAGCGCACACGGGCATGCGATGATGAGCACCGAGACGGCATTCACGAGCGCGAACGCCATTGCCGGCGCAGGGCCGAAGGTCGCCCAGACGATGAACGTGACGACCGCGACACCGATGACGATTGGCACGAACCAGCCAGCCACGGTGTCGGCGAGCTTCTGGATCGGCGCGCGGCTGCGCTGCGCCTCGGCGACCATGTGGACGATCTGCGAGAGCAGCGTCTCGGAACCGACTTTCTCGGCCCGCATGAGGAACGTGCCGGTCTGGTTCACGGTCGCGCCGATGACCTTGTCGCCATCACGCTTCTCGACCGGCATCGGCTCGCCAGTGATCATGGATTCGTCCACGTTGCTACGGCCGTCGGTGATGACGCCGTCGATGGGAATTTTCTCGCCCGGGCGCACCCGGAGCGCATCTCCCTTCTGAACTTCCTCCACCGGGACATCCGTTTCGGTCCCGTCCACCACACGATGCGCGGTCTTCGCAGCGAGACCCAGCAGCGCCTTGATCGCCTGCCCCGTGCGGCTTCGCGCCCTCGCTTCGAGCAGCTGTCCGAGCAGCACAAGGACGGTGATGACTGCCGCCGCCTCAAAGTAGAGGCCGACCTCCCCGTGCTGACGGAACGAGGGCGGAAAAATGTCCGGCGCAAGCACTGCGACTGCGCTGTAAAGATACGCCGCGCCGACGCCGACCGCGATGAGCGTGAACATGTTCAGGCTGCGATTGACGATCGAGCGCCAGCCTCTCGCAAAAAATATCCCGCCCGCCCACAGCACGACGGGCGTGGCGAGCGCGAACTCCACCCACTTGGAAACGCTCTTCGGGATCAGCGCCTCCAGATGAAGTCCCGGAACCATGTGCGCCATCGCGAGGACAAACACCGGCAGCGCGAGCACTAGCGCGATCCAAAATTTGCGCGTCAACGAACCAATCTCGCCGTCCTCCTCGGCGCCTTCGCCAGCGCCTGTCTTCGGCTCCAGCGGCATGCCACATTTCGGGCAGTCGCCAGAACCTTCCTGCTCGACCTCCGGATGCATCGGGCAGGTGTACTTCCCGACGGTCGTCGCCGAAACCGCCGCTGCTCCAGCCGGATGACGCGCATGCTTCGCGTCCGTGCCGTGCCCGCAACAGCCGGGCTCCGAACCCGTGACCCCGGCCTTTGGCTGGCCAAGGAATTTTACGCGGCAATGGTCCGAGCAAAAAAAGTAAGTCTGGCCGTCACGCTCGACCTTGAGCGCGTCGGCTTCCTCCACCTCCATGCCGCATATCGGGTCTTTGGCCATGCTATCTGTCTTGCTGTTTGAGCGTATTCGTCGTGCTTACGCATTACGCAGGGGGAAATCCGCATTCATTCTACATCACCATGCTCGGAATTTGAAACCCGCCATTCAAGGGCCTTGCGCGCGCAGATTCGCCGGCCATCGGGAAGGCTCTGCGAATCACAATGCCATCCGGTGGATGTCCCCGGCGTGCCCGGGGCTTGGCTGTTACGGCGTCCCCGGCTCGGGAGCCGGCGAAGGCGCGGGGATGGGTGCTGGAGCGGGCTTCGGGACGGCAACGGGATTTGGAACTGCGGCGCGAGGCGGCACGACGGACGAGGCGGACGGGCCTGACGGGCGCGCACTCTTCAGAAGCCGGAAAAGTTCGCTGTCCGTGGAGAGCACGATGCTGGTGTCGCCGAGCATGATCTTCTTGTAGGTCTCCATCGTTTTCACGAAGCCGTAGAACTCGACGGCCTCCGGGCTCTTGTTGAATGCCTCGGCGTAGATGCGCGTGGCCTCGGCGTCGGCGGCACCCTGGATTTCCTGCACCTTGCGGTACGCGTTCGATTCGATTTCGCGCAGCTCGCGATCCCTTTTGCCGGTGATGCCCGCGGCCATGCCTTCGCCCTCGGAGCGGTAGCCCTGCGCGATCTGCGTGCGCTCGCTGATCATTCGCTGGTGGATTCGCTCGATGACCTGCGCGTTGTAGTTCACACGCTTGACCCTCACATCGAGCAGCTCGATGCCGAGCGACTGCACCTTTGGCGCAGCCTCCTTGAGAATGTCGCGCTCGATTTCGCGCCGGCCTCGGTCGATCGGGGGCAATGCGGCGGCGCTCCCCGCGAAATTCTTTTCCACGGCATCGGCCAGCTTGCGCGTCTTGTCGCTGCGGATGACCTCGATGAGTTCGTGGCGCGCGACCGCGATGCGAATTTCGCTGCCGATGATGTCATCCAGCCGCGACTGTGCGCTGCGCTCATCGCGCAGGCTGACGAAATACACCGCCGGATCGTGAATCCGCCAACGCGCGAAAGCCTCGACGGAGATGTACGTCTTGTCCTTCGTCGGCATCTCGCTCACCGGGCCGTCCCATTCGAGCAGGCGCTTTTCGATCCGGTTCACCGACTGGATGAAGGGAAGTTTCCAATGAAGCCCCGCATCCGTCACGGGCTTGCCGATCTGTTTTCCGAACTGAGTGAGGATGACGACATCCGTCTCCCGCACCGTGTAGGCGCTCGCAATGAGCACAACGAGCGCGACGGCTGCGACAACGACAATGGCGATTCGAGTGAGGTTCATTTCCGTGCCTCCCCAGCGCGACCCGTCCCGGGAAGCATCGGCAGCAATTGCGTGATCTTGTCGTCCACGATCACCCGGTCCCGGACCTGCGGGAGCACCTCGGCCATGGTTTCGAGGTAAATTCGCGTTCGCGTGACGTCGGGTGCCTTCAGGTACTCGGCCAGCACGGCGTTGAAGGCCGACACATCGCCGAGCGCCTCGTTCACGCGCTTGAGCTGGTAGCCCTCGGCGACGCTGACCTTCTGCTCAGCCTCGCCGCGGGCACGGGGGACGACCTTGTTATATTCACCGTTGGCGATGTTCATCATGTTTTCGCGATCCTGCTTTGCCTTGTTGACTTCGTTAAATGACGCCTGCACCTCGCGCGGCGGGTTGATATTCTTGAGCTGCACCTGATCCACCATGATGCCGAGCTGGAATTCCTTCGACACCTCGCGCAGCCGCACGAGCGAACTGTTCTCGATGTCCTGCCGGCCGACGGTGATGACTTCGTCCACCGTCCGGTCGCCGATGATCTCGCGCATGATGGACTCGGAAAGGTCGCGCAGGGTCTCCTCGGGATTGCGCACCCGGAAGAGGAAGAGCTTCGGCTCATCGAGGCGATACTGCACGACCCACTCGACGAGCGCCGTGTTCAGGTCGCCGGTGACCATATTCTTCTCGCGGTCCTGCTCCTCGGTGAACTGCCGGGAATTCAACGCGCCCGACGTGCCGAAACCAAACTCCATCTTGAGCTGCCGCTTCACCGCGACCGGAATGACTTCATCCACCCCGAACGGAACCTTGAAATGAAGCCCCGGTTCGCGAATCGTATCGAACTGTCCGAAGCGCAGGACGACGCCGACCGACTCGGCGGGAATCGTGTACCAACTCGTCAAACCGAGCCACAGCGCGAGGACAGCAAATGGAAGGATGGGGACCCACTTCGCAAGATGCGGCGGGAATTGCACCACAATGGTGCGGGGTTCGTTGTATGCCATCCGCTGCATCTACTGGCTTGGGCCGCGGACTGCAACAGGCGTCTCGCTCCGTGGCACCGATTTCCCGACGGAGAGAAATCCGCCTTTGCCTCTGCGGCACCATCGCGGATCGTCGCGCCCGGTGTCCGCGGACAAGACTTCGGCGTTTTTCTCAGCCGAAGAGTTCCGTCAGCGGCTTGCCTTCCTCGAGTAGATTGTAGGGGCGGCCGAGGGGATCGGTGGCTTCGAGATCGGTGATGCCCATGGCGTGATAGACGGTCTTCACGACGTCGGCGGGATCGATGGGGCGTTGCTTGGGATATTCCGCACGCGCGTCGGTGGCGCCGACTTCACGGCCGCCCTGGATGCCGCCACCGGCCATGAGCACGCTCATGCAGGCCGTCCAATGATCGCGGCCCGCGCCGACGGTGCCGCCCGAGCGCCGGTCGCCGACTTGCGGCTTGCGCCCCATCTCGCTGGTCACGAGCACGAGCGTGTCGTCGAGCAGCCCGCTGGAGGACAGGTCTTCCATGAGCGCGGAGAAGGCGCGGTCGAACTGCGGGAGGAGAAAGTTTTTGAGGCAGTTGAAATTGTCACCATGCGTGTCCCAGCCGCCTGCGCTCTTGCACTGCTTGGCGATGCGTTCGTCCTCCTTCCAAAAAACCGTGACGAACGGCACGCCTGCCTGCACGAGCCTGCGCGCCATGAGGAGGCTGGTGCCGTTGATCGTGTCACCGTAGCGCTCGCGCACGGATGCGGGTTCCTTCGCGATGTCGAACGCGCCGGTCGTGGCGCTCGATGAGAGAAGGGCGAACGCCTTTTCCTGCTGCCGCGCGTAGTTCTTTGCCTGCGCCTCGTGGTCGAGATGGCGGCGCGCATCGTCGAGCGCGCGGAGAAGTTCGCGGCGCGAGTCCATGCGGCCGGCGCTCATGCCCTGCTCCATCGTGAGCGTGGGCGCGGAGAAGTTCAGCGGATGGTCGAAGTCGCCGGTGAGGTAAAACGGATCGTGCTCCATTCCGAGCCGCCCGGCGAACTGGCCGGGCCGCGTGAAGGGCAGCTTGCTCGGCTTGTGCGGGAGCGAGATGACATTCGGCAGCTTCGCATGCGGCGGCCGACGCGAACCGACGACGCAGCCCATGTACGGCCAGTCGTCGGGATACGGGCGGCGGTCGTTGCCCTGCTGCTTGAAGGTCTGGTCGGGCGTGTGGCCGGTGAGGTTATAGTAATAGCCCGCGTGGTGATCGCCCGTCGCGCGCCCGAAATCCGTGATGCCATGCACGAGGGAAAAGTTGTGTGCCTGCTTCGCAAGCATCGGGAGGTGTTCGCAGAGATGGATGTCCGGCGCGCTCGTGCGGATCGGCTGGAACTCACCGCGATATTCGATCGGCGCCTCGGGCTTCATGTCCCACATGTCGATGTGCGACGCGCCGCCGCAGAGGAAAAAGAGGATCGTGGATTTTGCCGGCTTGCGCAGCGCGCCCGCGGAGGGAACCGCAGCAAGTGCGGAGGAACAGTGCAGTCCCGCCAGCCCCATCGCGGATGCGCTGAGGAATGCGCGGCGGTTCATCGGGGGACGGAACAGGGGCGAACTCATGGAAGGATAACCGGAGGAGCGATTGCCCGTTAGAGCGTGCGGTGGCGTACTCGGCTCTCGCCGATCCGTGGCAACCAGCGAACGGCAGCTTCAGCCCGCGTCCATTTTTTCCCCCTGCAGCGCGGGCGCATCGCGGCGCTCGTCCGCAGGGACGGTCGCGGGCTTTTTGGCAGCGGCCGGAACGACGTCCCGATCCAGTTGGAGCATCATGAAGCCTTCGTAGGTCGCATCGAATTCCGCCCGGCTGTCGCTGCGGCGAAGCTTCTCCGTGGGAATGATGATGAGGCCTGCCGCGCCGCCGGAGACGACGCTCGTGCCGGCGGGAAGCCGGGCAAGCCAGTCGGCCTCCTTTTGGAAGTACCCCGTTCCGAATCCGTAGAGACTGCGGCGGAAGTCGTCGACCCGAAACGTCGGGACGCGCGGACGCGGAGCATCATCCGCCACCAGATGAATCGCGAGCCCTCGCGAATCCTGCGCCCGGGCCATTTCAAACAAGGACACGCGACCTGTGGATTCCCGGGTGAAAAATGATCGGCCGAGCGGAAGCCCGAATACCAGGAGCAGCACGAGGCCCGCGGCACCCATGGCGTACCCGGACTGGCAGCTGTCGGGAGCATTGCTCTCGATGAGCCGGACCGGGCGCGATGGATCCCCGCGGAACGCGGGCGCGACCAGCCGGACGAGGGCTGCGACACCGGTGGCGGCGAGGCACGCCTGCAAGGGCATCGTGGCCGCGTAGATTCGCATGATGTCGCATTCCACGGGCGGCGCGAACGGCACGGAGGCGATGATCCCGCCAGCCAGCGTCAGGGAAAAGCCATCGTACGCGCTGCGGGTGGCCCGCGCGAATCCAAGGGCGATCGCAAAGAGGAAAGCGTATAAAAGCAGACGCGCGACGTACGGCCCTGTGAAGCTGAAGGGCATCTCGCCCGTGAAGAACTCGTACAAGGTCCTTCGGATCGCCCTCAATGCACGATGCGGCTTTTCGCGGAACAGCTCCCATGTCGCCGCGCTGAGTTTCGCGCCGTCCGTGCCGTACACACTCAGTGCCTCCGCGGAACTGGTCCCGCGCAGGAGACCGTATGCGACATAGTTGAAATGCGACTGAGGCCGCGTCGCCGGGTCATACACACGGAGGAAGAGGACACGGTTCAGGCCCATCGGGACCAACATCACGGCGATGGCCGCGACGAACATCGCCGGAGAAAATCTTCCCGATTTCCGGAAATGAATCGCCGTGAAAATGCAGAGCGCCGGCAGGACAAAGAGCGCCCCGACGCGCGCCCACAGCGCCGCAGACAGGAAGAACAACCCGGCAAACCAAGCGACCCGGCCGCGCTCGAAAAGCCCACGCAGCAGCAATGCGAAGGCATACAGGCTGAGCATCAGGCCCAGATGTTCCGTCATCAGCGTTCCCACGTACCGGTTGTAGTACACGTAGATGACGAACAGGAAGCAGGCTGCGGCGACTGCTCCGAAACGCACGGCCATTTCACGCGCAGCGAGGAACATCCCGACTCCGGCAAACGCGAGCAGAATGGCGAACACGGGCCTCAGGCTGATTCCGGTGAACTGAAAGATGCTCGACACAAACGCCGGAAACATCGGTCGATCCGCAAAACTGTAAGCGATGCGCTGGTTCTCGACCATGCGACTCGCGTTATCGAGGTATCCCGCGGCGTCCGTGAACGGAACGGTGCCGCCGAGCATCGTGTATTTGCTGTAGCCGGTGGTCCAAAGACAGGCCTGCGGGACAGCCAGCCCGGCCAGCAGGATCGCGAGCGCCACCAATGTCGCGGCCCAACCACGCCGGCGCATCACGGCGACCACGCCGCAACAAATCAGAAGTGACCACGTGAGCCGACCGGCGAAATTCCACTGAGGGTCGTATCCGCGCGTCCCGTACTCGATGGCGGTGCCGGTATCCAGGGCCAGCGCCCACGGAAACCACGACGGCACGCCGAAACACAGGATCGCGATGAATGGCAGAAACGCGGCTGCGACGCCCAACGCCCGCCACCCGATTGCCGGACCCGGGTCACCCGCATCACCTTCCGTTGAAAATTTTGCAACCTGCTCAGCCATGGGATTGCCGTCCTAGTCGTGCCCGATGTCGCGTGTCAAGGATCAGGAACGCCAGCCGGTCCGATCCCGCACGTGCAACCTCACATACCCGCGTCGCTACGTTCCGCCCGTCACCGTATAACCCTGTCCGCGCAGATCCTCGGCGAGGTCCTTTTCCATCTGGGCTGCTGCTTCAAATGGCATCGGATTCAGGTGCTCGAAAAACTCCGGCATCAGCCGGATGCCATACTTTTCCACGGTCCAC
Organism: uncultured Verrucomicrobiae bacterium; assembly: GCA_963769025.1. Classification (GTDB taxonomy): domain Bacteria; phylum Verrucomicrobiota; class Verrucomicrobiia; order Chthoniobacterales; family Chthoniobacteraceae; genus SXWH01. The sequence goes on along the minus strand of CAVYKI010000009.1, from coordinate 325,282 downwards.
GCGGCCTTGTATCCGTGCTTGTGGTTTTCGAACCGATGCTCCACGGGCAGCCCCGTCATCCCGACGTAGAGACACGGTTTCGACGCATCCCGGTTTGGATTCAGCCGGAGCACGGAGGGATGCTTCGCCACGGTCGCATCGAGCAGGATCACGTAAACGTTATGGTGGTGGTGGTCGGCTTTACCCATCGGCAAAACGTGCGCGGGGAGCCGCGCTGCGAAAAATTCATACACTCGGAATGCATCGGCAGCCGATGATTCTTTGTATGAAAATCATCTCCACACTCCTCCTCGTCGTCGCGGCCCTCGCCTTCAGTTCCTGCGCGTGCCGCGATTCGCACACGACGACGAGTTCCACCACCACGACCACGGGCTACCACAAATAACGACGGCCCGCCCGTTGCACATGGCGGCATCGCTGCGCTCCGGGTCTTTCAAATCGGGAGCAAGAGCTGATGCCCTGCCGGTGACACCAGCGTGGAGACGCCGATGCCGATCAGCCGGAGCGGGCTCTTCACGAGGCGATGCCGCGCGAGGAGAAACTGGGCGAGCCAATAGATCTGCTTCGCCGCGGTCACCGGCTCCTCGAGCCGGATCTGCCGGGTGAGCGTCGTGAAGTCGCTGTAGCGGACCTTCACCTGGATGGTCAGCGCACCGAGCCCATGCTTCTCCAGGCTCTGTGCGACATCGGCAGCCATCTCCCGGAGTGCCGCCCGCAAGGTGGGCCGATCGTCGGTGTCTTCAAGGAAGGTGTTCTCGGCGCTGATGCTCTTGCGCTCGTCGCTCGTATCGAGCGCGCGGTCATCATCACCGAAGGCCCGCCTTTTCAGGCTCTCCGCAAAGGACCCAACGAGGCCGCGCAGATCGACGGCGGTCGTCTGGAGGTCGCCGATGGTCTTCAGTCCTGCGGCTTCGAGCGCCACCGCCGTGACCGGGCCCACTCCGTGAATCGAGCGGACGGACAGCGGTTTCAGAAAATCCACCTTGTCCCGCTCCGAGATCAGCGTGAGCCCGTCGGGCTTTTCGAAATCGCTGCCGAGCTTCGCGAGGAACTTGTTTGAGGCGACGCCGATGCTGGCCGTCAGATGTCGTTCCGCTGCGATCCTGCGCCTGATTTCCTGCGCCACCGGGACCGCCGCTTCCAGCGCAGTGTCAGCATCGCCGTGGTTTTCAAACGCGCCGCTGAGATCGAGATAGGCCTCGTCCACGGAGACCCGCTCAATCACCGGGGTGAAGCTGCGCAGGATCTCCATGATGAATCCCGACTCCGCGCGGTACACATCCATCCGCGGTCGCACGAAGATGCCGTGCGGGCAGAGTTTCCCGGCCGTCCGCGATGGCATCGCGGAACGCACCTTGAATTTCCTCGCCTCGTAGCTCGCCGCGCAGACCACGCCACGCTGGTCGGGAGGAGAGCCGACGATCAGCGGTTTGCCTCGATACTCCGGGTGGTCGCGTTGCTCGACCGAGGCGAAGAACGCATCCATATCGACATGGAAAATGACGCGGGGCACGGGGTTCAATCGTTACGCAGCTTGGCACAAACGCCGCCCATCAGAAACGGCCGTTTCCAGCGGACCGCAAAGCGAGGACCGCACCGCATTTTGCCCCATAAAAGACAAGCCTGCCGCGGCACGTGGCCGGGGCAGGCTTGAGGGAGATTTGAGGTTGAGGTGGAAAGACGACTACGCGGCGGGCTGGCCGGCGGTCTGGGTGAGTTCGGCCTGGCTGATGACGCGGAAGGGGATCCGGGCGAGCACCTTTCCGTCGAAGAAGACGGCGAAGTGATAATTGCCGGCCTTCTGCACGCTGCCCTGCAACGGCTGGATCATGTTCTGCGTCGAGAAGCCCTTGGTCCCCGGAGGCATGTTCACCTGCAGTTCCGCCTCTTTCGGTGCCTGATCGCCGGCATCACCGGAATCGTCCGTGAGACGGATGGAGAACGTGTGGGCGCCGTGGTCTTCGGCAGTGAACGAGAAACGCAGGACAAGCGTGTAGGCAAAGTTCGCGGGGAAGCTTTGCGCAATCACGGCATCGAACGCGCCAAGCACGTTCAGTTTGCCTTGGTTTTCGACGGCTGTGTCAGCGAGGGTAGCAACGAGGAGTTCCATAGAGGGCGGGATGGCTAGCGGGATTCCACAGCGATGCAAGAGGTTTGATAAATAAACCGCCGTTTTGCGGCAGATTGTTGCCCCACGCCTGCACCTCAGCTTCGCGAAGCCCGGCACGGGGCGATGAAGGTGTCACCATCGGAACGCCGGCCGGCTCGTGGTTTTTCGCACTGGCAATGTCCGAAATTCGCCGCTCAACGTGGTTGCATGACGGTGAAAACGTTCCTCCTCGCCCTCGTCCTGCTATCCTCCTTCCTCGCGCCGCCTCGCTCGTCCGCGGTGGAACGGACGAAGCCGAACATCCTAATCATCCTCGCCGACGACCTCGGCTGGTCGGACCTCGGCAGCTACGGTGGCGAAATCCGCACGCCGCACCTTGACTCGCTCGCCTCGGGCGGGCTGCGCTTCACGCGATTCTACACCTCCACGCGATGCTGTCCCTCGCGCGCGTCGCTGCTCACGGGCCTCTATCCGCACCAGGCCGGCGTCGGGCTGATGACCTCCGACAGGGCGGCGAAATTTCCCGGCGCGGGCGACAAGGGCGAGGCATTCCCCGGCTACCGAGGCGCGCTGAATTCAAGCTGCGTGACGATTGCGCAGGTGCTCAAACCGGCCGGCTATCGCACGGCCGCAGCCGGCAAGTGGCACGTGGGCGACAGTGAACCGCCCACGAAGCGCGGCTTCGATGATTTCTACGGATTCGTAGGCGGATACGGCGTGGACTCGTGGGAGCCGCGGATGATGACGCGCCTGCCCGCAGGCAAACCGCAGCGCAGCTACGCGCCCGGCGAATTCTTCGCCACAGACGCGATCACCGACCATGCGCTGGATTTCCTCGGCGACATGCGAAAATCCGGCGCCCCGTGGCTGCTCTACGTCGGTTATCAGGCGCCGCATTTCCCCGTGCAATCGAAACGCGAAGACATGGCCGGCTACCCGGAAATCTACGCGCAGGGCTGGGATGAAATCCGCGAACAGCGTCTCGCGCGGCAGAAAAAAACCGGCCTCGTGCCAGAAACGACAACGCTCACGCCGCGCAGCAAGATCCCCCACCCCGTCGCCTCCAAGCGGATCGGCTCGTGGACCGATGACGGCAGCAATCCCGCGTGGGATTCGCTTCCCGCCGACCGCCGTGCGGACCTCGCGCAGCGAATGGCCGTCTATGCTGGCATGGTCACGGGCATGGATCGCAACATCGGGCGCCTGCTCGCAGACCTGCGCGCCAGCGGTCAGTTCGAAAACACGCTCATCTTTTTCCTCAGCGACAACGGCGCATGCGCCGAGTGGGAGCCGTTCGGCTTCGAGATGCAGGCGACGCAGAATCCCGAGCCCGGCACCGGAATCAACCAAGGCACGCAGGCGCTGCCGAACAGGCTCTACCGCGGCGATGAACTCCTGAAAATGGGCGCGCCGGGAACGTTCCCGAGCTACGGCTCCGGCTGGGCCAACGCGTGCAACACGCCCTGGCGCCTCTACAAGCACTACGGCCACGAGGGTGGCATCGGCACGCCGCTCATCGCACACTGGCCGTCTGGCGTGAAGGCGAAGGGCGAATTTCGTGCGCAACCGGGCCACCTCATCGACCTCATGGCCACGTGCGTCGATATTGCCGACGCAAAATATCCCGCCGAAATGAATGGAAACAAAATCCTCCCGCTCGAAGGACGGAGCCTCGTCTCCGCGTTTGCCGGCCAGCCCATCGAACGCGAATTCCTCGCGTGGGAACACGAAGGCAACCGTGCGATCCGCGAGGGAAAGTGGAAGCTCGTCTCCGTTGCCACCGGGCCATGGGAACTCTACGACATGGACGCAGATCGCGTGGAGATGAACGACCTCGCTGCGTCGGAGGCCGCGCGCGTGAACCAGATGTCCGCGAAATGGGAGTCGTGGGCAAAACGCACGAACGTCCTGCCGAGACCCTAGCACCCTGCGGCGCCACACCATTCCGAACCCTTTCGAGCTTCACGCCCACTTTTCGCCTGCATATCGTTTCGCCCCCAGCGCCCCGTCCGATTCCCCTCCGCGCCTCCCCACCTCCTCCCCTCCCCGCCCCATGTCTCTTCCGCGCATTTTTCCATCATCCGTCGTCGCATTCCTCCTCATCCTCTGCGGCCAGTCGTCCGCGGCTGACAAGCCAAACGTCCTCTTCGTCGCCGTGGACGATCTGCGGCCCGAATTCGGCGCTTATGGCGCGAGCTACATCCACTCGCCAAATCTCGACCGGCTGGCAAAGCGCGGCGTGACGTTCACCCGCGCGTATTGCCAGCAGGCGGTGTGCTCGCCTTCGCGCGTCGAGCCTGCTCACCGGCACGCGGCCGGACACGACGAAGGTGTGGGATCTCGACACTCATTTCCGCAAGGCGATCCCGGACGTCGTGACGCTCGCCGCAGCACTTCAAGCAGAACGGCTACTTCGTGCAGGGCATGGGCAAGCTCTACCACGGCGGCTTCGATGATCCGCAATCGTGGTCCGTGCCGTGGACTTCGCCCGAAAGGCGGCCACGGCACGTACGGACTGCCGGAAAACAACGCGATCGTGCAGTGCGAAGGTGGAGGCGTCGAAGAGCGCGCCGCCGCCGAAGGGCGGCGGAAAGGTGCGCAACTACGGCCCGGCGTTCGAGAGTTCCGACGTGCCGGACAACACCTTTCACGACGGCGCGCTCGCGGACATGGCCGTCGCCGCACTGCGCGACTGCGCGAAAAAGGATCAGCCGTTCTGGCTCGGCGTCGGCTTCATCCGCCCGCACCTGCCGTTCGTCGCGCCGAAGAAATACTGGGACCTCTACGACCCGGCGAAAATCGCGCTCGCGCCGAATCCGTTCCAGCCGAAGGACGCGCCCGACTACGCCGTGCTGCCGGGCGGCGAGTTGCGCACGTATCACGGCATCCCCGCCGGGCCGATTCCCGACGATCTCGCGCGTCAACTCAAGCACGGCTACTACGCGGCGATCAGCTACATGGACGCGCAGTTCGGCCGCGTGCTCGATGAACTCGACCGGCTCGGGCTCGCGGAAAAAACCATCATCGTCCTCTGGGGCGACCACGGCTGGAAGCTCGGGCGAGCACGCCGGCTGGTGCAAACACAGCAACGTCGAGAACGACACGCACGCGCCGCTGCTCATCTCCGTTCCCGGAATGAAAACCGCCGGGCAGAAGTACGCGACGCGCTCGTCGAGTTCGTGGACATCTATCCGACGCTCGCGGAACTCTGCGGCCTGCCGCTGCCGCCGCATCTCGAAGGCGTGAGCCTCGCGCCGGTGCTGCGACGACCCGTCGGCGTCCGTGAAGAGCGCCGCCTTCAGCCAGTATCCCGCGCAGCGTGGGCGGAAAGCAGCTCATGGGCTACTCGATGCGCACCGACCGCTACCGCTTCACGCGCTGGGTCGACAAGGGCGACCACACCAAAGTGGACGCCGTCGAGCTCTACGACCAGCAGACCGACCCGCAGGAAAACGTGAACATCGCCGGCGACCCGAAGAACGCCGAACTCGTCGCCAAGCTCACCGAGCAATGGCTCAAAGGCTGGCAGGGCGCAAAAGGGGCGACGCCCGGATCGAAGCGTTGAATTCCGCCATTCACACCGTGGAAGTTTTTCGCGTTCCCCTGTCATGAGACATACGCCTCCTCCCGAAGTCGCGACCGCCGCAATTCTCAGTGCGTTCGCCGTGCCGTGCGAAAAAATGGCGGGCATAAATTTCCTCGTCTTTGGCGGGACAGCGGGCTTTCGGAAAGTGAAGGTCGCGCCGTAAGCGAATCTCCAGCGAGACCTTCCTCCACTTTTTTCGTCATCCCTCTCCTCTTCACCATGAAATCCAAGACCATCCCCCTGCTCCTCGCATTCGTCGCCCTCGCCACCGCCGCGCACGCGCAGGCTCCCGCGAAGCCAAAGGAAAAACCGAAACGGCCGGCCGTGGTCGGCCCGGCCATCGGCGAGAACAAGGCGACGCCGATTTCGCGCATCAAGGTCGCGAAGGATTTCAAGGTGGAGCTGCTCTACTCCGTGCCGGGCGGCGACGCAGGGATCGTGGGTGAATCTTTGCGCGGACGACAAGGGCCGCATCTACGCCAGCGATCAATACGGCGGACTCTACCGCTTCACGCCGCCCGCGGCGGGCCAGCCGCTCGATCCGAAGGACGTGCGAGAAGGTGCCCGCGGACATCCGCGCGGTGAACGGCATGCTCTTCGCCTTCGGCGCGCTCTACGTCGGCGTGAACGACTACGAGAACGAAGATCCCGAGCGGCCTCTATCGCATCACCGACAGCAACGGCGACGACGAGCTCGACAAGGTGGAGCTGCTGCGCGCGATGGACTGCGAAGGGCGACCACGGCGTCCATGCCGTGCTGCCGACGCCGGATGGCAAGGCGCTCTATCTCATCTGCGGCAATGGCGCGAAGCCGCACCGAGACCGTCGCGACTTCGCCGGTGCCCGCCGTCTGGGGCGAGGATCATCTGCTGCCGCGCATGCCCGACGGCCGCGGCTTCATGCGCGAGGTGATGGGCCCGGGCGGCATCATCTACCGCGTCTCGCCGGACGGGAAAGCAGTTCGAGATCTTCGCCACCGGCTTCCGCAACATCTTCGACGCGGCGTTGAACCGCGACGGCGAGCTCTTCACCTACGACGCGGACATGGAGTACGACTTCAACACGTCGTGGTATCGCCCCACGCGCATCAACCACGTCGTGAGCGGCGCGGAGTACGGCTGGCGCAACGGCGCGGGCAAGTGGCCCGAGTTCTATCCCGACAACCTGCCGCCGGTCGTCAACATCGGCCCCGGTTCGCCGACCGGCATGACCTTTGGCTACGGCGCAAAGTTTCCCGCGAAGTATCAGGACGCCCTCTTCGCGCTCGATTGGAGCTGGGGCAAACTCTACGCGATCCACCTCGAGCCGGACGGCGCGACCTACAAGGCGACGAAGGAGGAATTCGTCTCCGGCGCGCCGCTGCCGCTCACGGATGCGATCATCCACCCGAAGGACGGCGCGATGTATTTCACCATCGGCGGACGGCGCGTGCAGTCGGGGCTGTATCGCGTGACCTACACGGGAAGCGAAGCACGGCGCCGCGTCGCAGCCGCGCACGGCGAACGCCAAGCATCAGATGCCATGCGCGCGACCTGCGCGCATCAACTCGAAGCCTTCCACGGCAAGCAGGACCCGAAGGCCGTCGAAGCCGCCTGGCCGCATCTCGGCGACAAGGACCGCTTCATCCGCTGGGCCGCGCGCACCGCGATCGAGCATCAGCCCGTTGCCGACGTGGGCCGACAAGGCGCTGGCTGAAACCGATCCCGCGAAGCAGGCTCGAAGCGCTGCTGGCGCTCGCCCGCGTCGGCGGGGTGTGCCCGCACGCATCGCACAGCCGACACGCAGCCGGTGGACACCGCGCATGCGCGGCAAGATTGCTCGCCGCGCTGCTGAAGCTCGACTTCGCCGCGCTCGCCGCAGAGCAGCAGCTCACCGCGTGCGCACGATCGAGATCGTGCTCAACCGCTTTGACGGCCGCGACGACGCGACGCGCCAGCAGCTCATCGCAAAGCTCGATCCGCTTTTCCCGCGCGACGACCTTCGAGCTGAACTGGCTGCTCTGCGAGACGCTCGCCTATCTGCAGAGCCCCACGCTCGCCGCAAAAGGCATGGCGCTGATCGCCGACGCGCCGACGCAGGAGGAGCAGATGGAATACGCGCGCAGCCTGCGCATGCTGAAGACCGGCTGGACGCACGGAGACTGCGCACGCGCAGCTCGAATGGTTCCTCAAGGCTGCGAACTACAAGGGCGGCGCGAGCTTCGACAAATTCATCGAGTTCATCCGCAACGACGCGCTCGCCACTTTCACCGACGCGGAGAAGACGCGAGCTCGCCGAGCTCATCGCGAAGAAGCCCGAGCGCAAGATCCGCCATCGAGAACGCTCGGCGCGATGTTCGCCGGCCGCACGCCGACGAACTGGACGCTCGAAGAACTCAGCGCCGCCGCGGAGACCGGGATGAAGAACCGCAGCTTCGACAACGGCCGCAAGATGTTCGGCGCCGCCGCCTGCTTCACCTGCCACCGCTTCGGCAACGAGGGCGGCATGACCGGCCCCGACCTCACCGGCGCCGGCGGCCGCTACAGCCCGCACGACCTGCTCGACCAGATCATCAACCCGAGCAAGGTGATCAACGAGCAGTTCGTCCCGATCGTGGTGACGAAGAACGACGGCGAGCAGATCATCGGCGTCGTCGTGAATCTCAACGGCGACAACGTGACGCTGAACACCGATCTCGCCGATCCCGAACCAGCGACGTGCCGTGGATCGCAAGGAAGTGAAGAGCATCGAGCCGAGCAAGGTTTCGCCCATGCCGCCGATGCTGCTGAACATGCTCACGAAGGAGGAAATCCTCGACCTCCTCGCCTACGTGCTGAGCGGCGGCGATCGGGCGAACGCGATGTTCAAGCCATGACGCGGATCGCGCTCGTCGCACTGCTGTTCGCCGCAATCCTCCCATCCGTCGCGGCGAACCCCGGAAAAACCGCGGTCACCATCGTTGGTGAGGATTTTCACATCAACGGCAAGCCGACGTATCCCGGCCGTGTATGGCACGGCAAACGGATCGAGGGCCTGCTCATGAATTCGCGGATGGTGCAGGGCACCTACGACGATCTGAATCCCGAGACCGTCGCGCGATGGGCCTACCCCGACACGGGAAAGTGGGACGCCGACCGCAACACCAGCGAGTTCATCGCGGCCATGCCGCAGTGGAGGAAACACGGACTGCTCGCCTTCACGCTCAATCTCCAGGGCGGCTCGCCCGAGGGCTATTCGAAGACGCAGCCGTGGCATAACTCGGCATTCACCGACGAAGGCGCGCTGCGTCCGGAATTCATGGCCCGCCTCGCGCGCATCCTCGACCGTGCGGATGAACTCGGCATGGTCGCCATCGTCGGCTACTTCTACTTTGGCCAGGATCAGCGCCTGCGCGACGAGGCCGCCGTGCTCCGCGCAACCGACGACGCCACTCGCTGGCTGCTTGCCGGCGGCTGGCGCAATGTGCTCGTGGAGGTGAACAACGAGACCAACGTGAAGGCCTACGACCACGACATCCTGCGTCCGGATCGCGTCCATGAGCTCATCCTCCGTGTGCGCAGGACGGAGCGTGACGGACGCCGCCTGCTCACCGGCACCAGCTATGGCGGGGGCGCCGTGCCAAAGGAGAACGTCGTTCGCGCATCCGACTTTCTCCTGCTCCACGGCAATGGCGTGAAAGTGCCGGCGCGCATCGGTGAAATGGTGCGCCAGACCCGCGCCGTGCCCGGCTACACGCCGAAGCCGATCCTTTTCAACGAGGACGACCACTTCGACTTCGAGAAGCCTGAGAACAACTTCGCCGCCGCCGTCGGCGAGTATGCATCGTGGGGCTACTTCGATTTCCGGATGAAGGGCGAAGGCCGGGATGAAGGCTACCAATCGCCGCCTGTGAACTGGGGCATCAGCTCCGAACGCAAACGCGGCTTTTTCCGGCTGCTCGCGGAAATCACCGGGCATCCCGCGCCCTGAGATTTGCGCGCGGCCCTGACTTTCGACATCTGACGTCCCCTTCCTTGTTTTGATCCATCTCCTCCTCACGAAACTCCAAACCATGAAATCCCTCCCGATCTTCTCCGCGTTCCTTTTTGCCCTCTGTGGAATCAGTCACGGAGCCGCGCAGCCGAACATCATCCTCTTCCTCGCCGACGACCTCGGCTACGGCGACCTCGCGTCATACGGGCATCCGATCATCAAGACGCCGAATCTCGACGCCTTCGCGAAACAGGGCGTGAAGCTCACGCAATTGCTACGCGGCGAGCGCGGTGTGCAGTCCGTCGCGCTCGGCGCTGCTCACGGGGCGCACGCCGCATCGCAACGGCGTCTTCACGTGGATTGCCGATGGAGGCGAGGTGCATCTGCGCACGAGCGAGAACAGCTTGCCGAAGCTGCTCAAGGGCGCGGGCTACACGACCTGCCACAGCGGGAAGTGGCATTTGAACGGGCTGTTCAACAATCCCGCGCAGCCGCAGCCGGGCGACCACGGCTACGACTGGTGGATGGCCACGCAGAACAACGCTGGGCCGTCGCACGAGAACCCAAACAACTTCATCCGCAATGGCCAGCCGGTCGGACGGCTGGAGGGATATTCGGCGCCGCTCGTCGTCGGCGAGGCGATCACCTGGCTCAAGGAAAAGCGCGACGCGTCGAAGCCGTTCTTCCTCGCGGTGTGGACGCATGAGCCGCATTACCCGATCAAGTCGGACCCGAAGTTCAAGGCGCAGTATCCCGACCTCACCGACGACGTGCAGCGCGAGCACCATGCGAACGTCACGCAACTGGATCACGCCTTTGGAATGCTCATGAAGTCGCTCGACGAACAGAAGCTCGCCGACAACACGTTCGTCTTCTTCACCTCGGACAATGGCCCGGAGGGCGACGGGATCAGGTCGCCGGGGCGCGGTTCCAGCGGAGGGCTGCGCGGGCGCAAGCGGGACATGCACGAGGGAGGCATTCGCGTACCCGGGCTCGCGCGCTGGCCTGGCCACATCAAGCCCGGCACGGTGAGCGGCGTGCCGGTCATCGGCAGCGACATGTTCCCCACGATGCTCGCCGCAGCCGGAGTCGAGGCGCCCGAGGACCGCGTGCTCGACGGCATCAACGTCATGCCGGCGCTGACCGGCGCGACGGCGAAGCTTGATCGGCCGCAGCCGCTCTACTGGAAGCTCCTCATGGCCCCGAATGCGAAGATCGCGATGCGCGTCGATGACTGGAAGATTCTCGCGAACGCCGAACTCACCGAGTTCGAACTCTACAATCTCGCGACCGACGAGAAGGAGACCACCGACCTCAAGGACCGGGAGCCGGAGCGTTTCGCGGCGTTGCGCGAGCAGCTCATGAGGCAGAACGCCGCCATCGACGCCGAGGGTCCGGATTGGTGGAAGCGCCTGAGTCCGAACGGCGGCAAGGGGAAGGCGGATGGAGCGGCAAAGAAAAGGCCGAAGAAGAACTGAATCAGACACCTTCCCCCATCATGAAACATCACTGCACCTGCAGACTGTTGATCGCGATGCTCCTCCCCCTTGCCGCCCTCGCGCAGGGCGCTGACGGGCTGAAACAGGCACTCACTCTCCACGCATCCTTCGACAAGGGGCTCGATGCGGATTTTTCGCGCGGCGAAAAGGGCTGCTTTGTCCGCAAGGGCAAGGACGCCGTGCCCGCGGTGCCGAATGAGGACGTCAAGCTGGTCGCGGACGGCGGGCGCTTTGGCGGCGCGTTGCATTTCCCGAGGAAGGGAAACACCCGTCCGCAGTTCAAGGGCGCGGGCGTGCTCGGTTACAACGACAAGAACTGGAGCGCTTCCGTGTCCGTCTGGCTGCGCCTCGACCCGGACAAGGATCTGGAGCCGGGGTATTGCGACCCCGTGCAAATCACCGGCGACGATACGAAGAAGGGCTTCATCTTTCTCGAATGGTCGAAGGACGAGACGCCCCGCCACTTCCGGTTCGCCATCCGCCCGCTGGTCCAGATCTGGAACCCCAACAATCTCGACTGGGCGAAGATGACCGCCGAGCAGCGCCCGGCTGTGAACCTCCCGCGCGCGCCGTTTTCCCGCGAGGAGTGGACGCACGTGGTGTTCTCGTTTGAAAACCTGAACGACAAGACGAAGAAGCCTGTCGGCCGGCTGCACATGAACGGCAAGCTCATGGGCACGATCGAGAACTGGGATCTCACGCTCGGATGGAATCCCGAGTCCGTCCTGCTGGTGCTGGGCGCCTCGTATGTGGGCCACATGGACGACCTCGCCGTGTTCAACCGCGCGCTGACGGATGCCGAGGTGAAGGAAATTTTTGCACTGAAAGGCGGAATCAAAGAACTGCACCCGTGAAACATCCCATCCTGCTCATCGCGCTCGCGCTGTCGCTGGCGTCCACTTCCGCTTCACGGGCAGCCACCGGAAAGCCGAACGTCATTTTCATCATGGCGGATGAACTCGGCTATTTCGAACCGGGCTTCATGGGCGGCCAGAACATCAGGACACCGCACCTCGATCGGATGGCCGCGGAGGGAATGCGGTTCAAAAACGTCTTCGCGGGTTCATCCGTCTGTGCGCCGACGCGCTGCACGTTTCTCACCGGCAAGCATTCAGCGGGCACACGTCGGTCCGCTCGAATGGCGGAGGCACTCCGATGCGCGCGGATGAGCAGACCATCGCCTCGATTCTCAAGCCGCTGGGTTACGCCACGGGTGGTTTCGGAAAATGGGGCTGCGGCGGTCGCGACTCGACGGGCGTGCCGGAGAAGCAGGGGTTCGACACCTTCCTCGGCTACTACGACCAGGTCCACGCGCACACCTACTATCCGCCTTACCTCATCCGCAACAGCGAGGAGGTGAAGCTCGAGGGCAACAACGGTGGCAGCGAGGGCAAAACCTACTCGCAATACGTCATCCACGACGCGGCGGTGAAGTTCATCCGCGAAAATGGCAGCGCGAAGAAACCGTTCTTCGCCTACCTGCCGTACACGCCGCCGCACGGAAATTTCGACATCCCCGACAGCGACCCCGCGTGGGCGCTCTACAAGGACAAGCCGTGGACCGAGGACGCGCGCCGTTACGCGGCGATGGTGACGATGGTGGATCGCCAGGTGGGCGAGATCCTCGCGCTGCTGAAGGAACTCGGCATCGACGAGAACACGCTCGTCTTTTTCAGCGGCGACAACGGCGGAAACGACTACTTCAAATCCGTCGCAGCACCCGCGCGGAATCCATTCCGCGAACAAGAACCCGAAGACCGGCGTCGAGTATCGCGGCACCAAAGGCACGCTGTACGAGGGCGGTCTGCGGATTCCGTTCATCGCGCGCTGGCCCGGCAAAATCGCGCCGGGCCGTGTCAGCGATTATCTCGGTTACTTTCCCGATGTGCTGCCCACGATGGCCGAAGTCACCGGGGCCAAGGCGCCGGCTGACATCGACGGCCTCTCGATCCTGCCCGAGCTGATCGGCGAGGCGGCGGCGGGACGCAAGCAGGCGCAGCACGAGTATCTCTACTGGGAGATCGGCGCATGGACGGCGATCCGCCAAGGCGACTGGCGCGCCGTGCGGCCCAAGGCCAATGCCGGCTGGGAGCTCTACGACCTCGCCACCGATCCGAGCGAAGCCAAGAATGTCGCCGCGACGAACGCTGACATCCTCGCCAAACTCACCGATCTCGCCACCAAGGCGCACGAACCGGTCCGCGAAGGCACGTTCTCCCGCACCGACCGCCACGAACGCGACCGCCGCGCGAAGTTCGGCAGGCAGGATCAGCCCGAGGACGCGGAACCCAAGAAAGCGAAGGGCAGGGCAAAAGGGGCAGCTGCCGCCAATCCCGCCGCGACACTGACGGTGCAGGGGTTGTTGCCAAACAGGGACTGGAAAATTGTCCGCGCCAGCAGCGAGAACGCCGCCAATCAAAAATGCGCCCGCAACGCCATTGACGGCGATCCAGCCACGCTTTGGCACACGAAGTTCACCGGCGGTGCCGCTCCGCCGCCGCACGAACTCGTCATCGATCTCGGCGCAGAACGCAACGTTCGCGGGTTCGTCTATCTGAGCCGCCAGGACGCGGGATGGAACGGCGCAGTGAAGGACGCCGAGTTTTGCGTGAGCGAGTCGGCGACGCAATTCGGCACGCCGGTCGCCAAGGCCACGCTCGCGAAAACGAAAGATCCGCAGGAGATCAAATGCGCCGACACGAAAGGCCGCTACGTCCTGCTCCGCGCGCTGTCGGAGCATGGCGGCAACAGCTTTGCCACCGTCGCCGAATTCGGAGTGATCGGCGAATAGCTCCGCGCAACTTCCGTTCACATACGCCTCGAATGAGAGAACGACACAAAGACCAACTGACACCCATCCGATGAAGCTGATCCTCCCACTGATCGCGTCGCTCGTCGCATTTCATTCGTCCTTGGCGGCAGCGGCCGCGAAGCCGAACATCATCGTCATCATGGCCGACGACATGGGCTTCTCGGACCTCGGCTGCTACGGCGGCGAGATCGCAGACGCCGAATCTCGACGCGCTCGCGAAGGGCGGCGTGCGATTCACGCAGTTCTACAACACGGCCCGCTGCTGCCCGACGCGCGCGTCGCTGCTCACGGGGCTGTATCCGCATCAGGCGGGCATCGGCCACATGATGGATGATCGCGGGACTCGACGGCTACCGCGGCGACCTGAACCGCCGCTGCGTGACGATCGCCGAGGCGCTGAAGCCGGCGGGCTATCGCAACTACGTGGTGGGCAAGTGGCACGTGACGCCGAAGGTAGAACCCGAAGGACGAATCGCCGACACGACAACTGGCCGCTGCAGCGCGGATTCGACCGCTTCTACGGCACGATTCACGGCGCGGGCAGCTTCTTCGATCCGAACTCGCTCACGCGGGACAACACGGTCATCTCGCCATTCGCGCGATCCGGAATATCGGCCCGAGCGAGTATTACTACACCGACGCGATCAGCGACCATGCGGCGCGTTTCGTCCGCGAGCACCGGGCGACCACGCGCAGCCAGCCGTTCTTCATCTACGTGGCGCTACACCGCCGCGCACTGGCCGATGCACGCGAAGGAGATCCGACATCGCCAAATACCACGGGCAAGTACGACGCCGGCTACGACGCGATCCGCGCGGCGCGCTGGGCGAAGCACGAAGCAACTCGGCCTGGTGGATGCCCGGTGGGCGCATGTCGCCGCAGGCGGGCGACTGGAGACGCGGTGAAGGATCGCGAGTTCGAGACGCGCTGCATGGAGGTCTATGCCGCGATGGTCGACTGCATGGATCAGGGCATCGGCCGGATCGTCGCGAGCTGAAGGCGCAGGGCAGTTCGAAAACACGCTCATCCTCTTCCTCCAGGACAATGGCGGCTGCGCCGAAGGGATAGGCCGCGGCGGCCAGGCCAAGCCGCGCGCCGACAAGCCGACGCTGCCGCCGCTGCGCCGGCGAGCTTCCTGCAGCCGGACATGATCCCGAAGCAGACGCGCGACGGCTATCCCGTGCGCCAGGGCTACGGCGTGATGCCGGGCGCGGCGGACACCTACATCGGCTACGGCGAGGCTGGGCGAATGTGAGCAACACGCCCTTCCGCGAATACAAGCACTGGGTGCACGAGGGCGGCATCAGCACGCCGCTCATCGCGCACTGGCCGGCGGGCATCAGCCGGCTGCAACCGGGCCCGGGGGCATGGGAGCGCTGGTGAAAGACCCCGCGCATCTCATCGATCTCATGGCGACCGCGTGGATCTCGCGGGAGCTGACTACCCGAAGGAATTCAAGGGTGCCGCGATCCAGCCGCATGGAGGGGCTGAGCCTGCGAGCGGCATTCGACGGCGTGCCGCTCGATCGCAAAGAGCCGATCTTTTTCGAACACGAAGGCAACCGCGCCGCGCGCGACGGCGACTGGAAGCTCGTCGCCAAAGGACGAACGGGCCCGTGGGAACTCTACGACATGCGGGCCGACCGCACGGAACTTCACAACCTCGCCACGGCACAGCCCGAGAAGGTGAAGGAACTCGCCGGAAAGTGGGAAACATGGGCCGAGCGCGCGCACGTGAAACCGTACCCCGAAGGCGGCGGAGGCAAGGGCCGAAAAGCAAAGCAGGCGGCGGACTAGGCTGCGGACTTCCGGACTCAATCCTCATCACGCCTGGCGCCCAAACCCCGATACATCCCCAATGAAAAAACTGCTCCTCGCCCTGCTCGCCTGCGCCGTGTGCTCCCCCGCCACGGCCGCACCCGCCAAGCCAAACATCATCATCTTCCTCGTCGATGACATGGGCGTGATGGACACCTCGCTGCCTTTTCTCACCGACGAAACGGGAAAAGCGAAGCGGTATCCGCTCAACGACTATTACCGCACGCCGAACATGGAACGCCTCGCTGCGCGCGGGATCCGTTTCAACAATTTCTGCGCGATGAGCGTGTGCTCGCCGACGCGCGTTTCCATCATGACCGGGCAAAATGCGGCGCGGCATCACACGACGAACTGGATCAATCCCGACAAGAACAACGCCGGCCCCAGCGGCCCGCCAGACTGGAACTGGAAGGGGCTCAAGAAAACCGACGTCACGCTTGCGCGCCTGATGCAGGCGGACGGCTACCGCACCATCCACGTCGGCAAGGGGCACTTCGGCCCGCGCGAGTTTGAAGGCGCTGACCCGAAAAACATCGGTTTCGACATCAACGTGGGCGGGGGCTCCATCGGCGCGCCTGCGAGCTACTACGGGATGAAGAATTACGGCAACGCCGGCGGCGCGGTGAAAAAGCAATCGCCCGCTGCCGTTCCTGGCCTGGAGAAATATCACGGCACCGACACCTTCCTCAGCGACGCGCTCACGCTCGAGGCAAACTCGCACGTCGCCGACGCCGTGAAGGCGGAAAAGCCCTTCTTCCTCTACTTCGCGCACTACGCCGTGCATTCCCCATTCAACTCCGACCCGCGCTTTGCCGAGCACTACAAGGACTCCGGAAAGCCAGCGCCCGCGCAGGCGTTTGCGACGCTCATCGAGGGCATGGACAAGTCGCTCGGCGATGTGCTCGACCATCTCGACAAACTCGGCGTCGCGGAGAACACGCTCATCCTTTTCCTGGGCGACAACGGCTCGCGACGCGCCGCTCGGCGAGCCCCACGTAGTCGCCTGCGCGGCTCCACTGCGCGGCAAAAAAGGCTCGCACTACGAAGGTGGAATGCGTGTGCCGTTCATTGCGGCGTGGGCGAAGCCCGCCGCGGACAATGCGTTTCAAAAACGTCTCCCGATCGCCGTCGGCGCAATCCAGAGCCAGCAGGCCGCCGTTTATGACATGTTCCCCACCCTGCTCTCGCTCACCGGCAAGCCGGCTCCGGCAAATCACATCGTGGACGGCGCACGCCTCGACACATTGCTTTCCGGCAAACGCGACTCCATGCCGCGAGGAGACATTTCTGATGCACTACCCGCACGCGCCGCATCGCAGCGACTACTTCACCACTTTCCGGAACGGCGACTGGAAGGTCATCTACCACTATACTCCCTCCGCGGTTTCGGAAAACTCGCACTACCAGCTCTTCAATCTCGCCAAGGATCCATTCGAGCAAAGCAACCTCGCGACCACCGAGCGGGACGAACTGCGGCGCATGATGCAGGGGCTCATCGCGCAAATGGAAACTCAGCACGCACTCTACCCGGTGGACAAGGATGGCAGCACACCTCTGAAGCCGAAGCTGCCGTAGCCCAACAATCACACACCTCCATGAACCACAAAATCACACGGCGCACCGCGCTCAAATGGGTCGCTGCCGGAACGGTCGCGGCAGTCGGCAGCCGCACGGAAGGCCGCGCCGCGCCTTCTGCCGGTGCAGCAAATTCCACCGATGCGTGGAGCAGAATGCATGACCGCGTCTGGCTCGGCGGCGAACATTGGGCAAACCCGATGGAAGATTGGCGTGTCGTCGATGGCGCAGCGGAATGTCAGAGCTTGGGCGGCAATCGCAGCATCCACTCGCTCACGCATCAGATCACCGATCCGGCAAAGGGCTTCACGATGTCGGTGCAGGTCTCGCTGCTGGAGACGAAGGGAAATGATGCGGGCGCGGGATTCCGCGTCGGCGTGCGCAGCGAGATCAACGAGCACCGCAGCAACTGTTTTGTCGCCAAAGGCATGAATGCCGGCGTGGCAGAGGGACAACCTGCTGCTCGGCCCGAAGACTGCGCCGCTGGATGCCGCCGCCGATGTGAAAAGCATCGGGCTTCACCTTTCAGGCGCGGCGAACGGCACCGGGGTGACTCTCACGCTCGAAGCCCGCTCACCGGGCACCGGCGCGAGCCTCGGAAAGATCTCGCATGACGTCCCGGCAGACGCGCTGCTCGGCAACGTCGCGCTCGTCAGCAATTACGACGCGGAAGGCGGACGAAAGGGCGGCAAGAAGGCGGCGCAAACGGGATCGCGCCATCGCTTCAGCAAGTGGACGATGGAAGGCGATGCGTTCGCGGTCATTCCCGCGCAGCGATTCGGCCCTCTCCTCTGGTCGATGTATTCGCTGAGCGACTCGCGCACCGACGAGGGCTTCGTGATGAAGATCAGCGCGCTGACTGGACCGATGGGAAACGACGACAGCCAGATGGTGGAACTGCACGTGCAGCGCGGCGGCAAGTGGCAATCCCTCGGCGAGGCGAAGCTCGATCCCGACGCGTGGGTGGCGACGTTCCGCATTCCGAAATGGGACGAAAAAATGGCCACTCCTTACAAGCTCATCTACCGCGAGAAGCATCGCGACGGCACGGCGACGCCGCACGAGTGGACGGGCACCATTCAGGCAAATCCCGCCGGACGGCCTTTGCGCATGGCTGCGATGACCTGCCAGAACGACTACGCCTTTCCGTATGAGCCCGTGGTCAAAAATGTCGCGAAGCTGAATCCGGACCTCGTGTTCTTTTCCGGCGACCAGATCTACGAGAACCACGGCGGCTTCGGCATCATCCGCGATCCCGCGGGACCGGCCATTCTCAACTACCTCCGGAAATTCTATCAGTTCGGCTGGTCGTTCCGTGAAGTGATGCGCGACCGGCCCACCCTCTGCCTGCCGGACGATCACGACGTGTTCCAAGGAAACATCTGGGGCGAAGGCGGTGCGAAAATGGGAACCGGTGACGACGGTGCATCCTCCGCCGGCGGCTACCGCGAGCCGGCGCGGATGGTGAATGCCGTCCACCGCACCAACGTCGCGCACCATCCCGACCCGTTTGACCCCGCTCCGGCCCTGCAGGACATCAGCGTGTATTACGGAGACATGGTGTATGGCGGCGTGAGCTTCGCCATCATCGCCGACCGCCAGTGGAAGAGCGGACCCGATCGCGTGGAGACCGGAAGCGGCCGCGCCGACCATGTGCTGGATCCGAAGTTCGACTGCCTCGCGCTCGACAAGCCGGGCCTCGTGCTCCTCGGCGAGCGGCAGGAGGAGTTCCTGAAAAAATGGGCTCAGGACTGGCGAGGCCACACGCTCAAGGCGGTGCTCAGTCAGACCGTATTTGCCGCGGTCGCGACCCATCACGGTGGATACGACGGCTACCTGAAGGCGGACCTCGACTCCGGCTCCTGGCCGCAGACCCCGCGCAACCGCGCCGTCGAAATCCTGCGCCCGTCGATGGCGCTGCACATCAACGGCGATCAGCACCTCACCACGCTCACGCAGTACGGCGTGGGGAAACAGCGCGACAGCATGTGGTCCTTTTGCACGCCCGCCATCGCCGCCGGCTATCCGCGCTGGTGGCGGCCCGATGAAATCGGCATGCCGCACACGAACCGCCCGAAGCACGCGCTGCCGGACACGGGCGAGTTCCTCGATGGCTTCGGGAACAAGGTCTACGTCTACGCCGTGGGAAATCCCGTGGTCGGCAAGGCGCCGAACCGCTACGACAAGGCGCACGAAAAAGGCAGCGGCTTCGGCTTCATCACGTTCGACACGGAGAAGAAAACGTATCTCGTCGAGTCGTTCCGCTTCCTCGTCGATCCCGCCGACGGCAAGCCGTCGAACCAATTCCCCGGCTGGCCGGTGACGATCCGGCAGGCCGAGAACCGCGGCGAGAATGTGATCGCCTAAAGGTGCGCGGCCATGCCCCTGACTTCCACCGCGCTCACCAAGGCGTGAAGCGCAGCCCGAAAAGGGCGAGCACGCTGAGGGCGAGAAGGCCGATCACCGGAAGAAAAAACGGCTCGTAGTGATCGACGACCTGCGGCTTTTTCTCCAGCACCACGACCTTTTTCATCTCGTCGATGCGTCTGGAACACGGCGTGCGAGTGCCTCAGGGGTGACGGCGTTGAAGACTTCGCCGCCGGTCGCGCGTGTGATGTCCGATGAGAGGCGGCTGGATGGCCTCGTCGGTGAGCATGATGCTGAAGACGCGTGATATTTTCCGCGCGAAGGTGGGCGATGATCTCGGCGTCGCAGCGGCGGCATGATGTCGGGGCTTTCGCCATCGGTCATGAGGATGATCATGCGGTCGCCAGTCGGGCGCTGGGCGAGGAGATCGGCTGGCGCCGATGCAGTGCCTTGCCGATGAAGGTGTGGCCCCAGAGCGCATCCGGCAGGCCGTGGCGGCCCATGGATGGCGGATCGAGCTTGCGGATTGTTGGGCTCGATGAAGCGCCTCGAGAGCAGGATGGACTGCGTGTCGAGCGTGAGCGGCAGCCAGTGGATGAAGTGCCGCGAAAAGATGGTGAGGCCGAAGGCGTCTCCCTTTCGGTAGGTGATGAACTGCTCGATGGCATCCATCGCCGAATCGAAGCGCCGGTGCCGTCCCTTCGGCCTGCGAGCCGTGCGGCTCGGCCATGCTGCCGGAGGTATCGAGCACGAACTGGACGTTGTTGAGCTTCCGCTCCACCTCCGGCGGCGTGGAAGGTGACAGGATGCGCGAGGAAGAGGATGGCCACCGCGAGAAGCGCGGCGGGCAGGCAGTTCGCGCAGAGCACGAGGAAGCGAAGCACGAGTCCGCGCCGCTGTTGGCCATGATCGAAGGGCAGCGCGATGGGCTGACCGCGCCGGACCCATTCCCAAAACGCGAGGATCACCGGGAGCGCCAGCAGGCGCGAGCCACTGCGGATGCAGAAAGGTCATGTGCGTTCCGGTGCCTCCGGTTTCGATGCTTCGACGGCGTAGGGAGTGATGACGGCGGCGATCTCCTCGCGCCCGACATCCGGCGACGGGATGTGCAGCCAGTGCTGCAACTGGCGCATCGCGTCGCCGGTCTTTTCACTGCGGCTGATCGCTTCGAGCGCGACGCTCATCGGCGCATCGGTCCAGTGCGAGTTCCTCGCGCCAGCGGCGGAGGAGAAGCATCTCCATTTTCGCCTTGGCAGCGGCGTCGAGCGTGCCGGCCTCGAGTTGCGCGAGGAAGGCGCGGAGCATCGCCGCGAGCGTCGGCTCGGGAGGCGCGGCCGCGGCACGGCGGCGGTGGCTTGGCACGTCCGTAGAAGATGAGCAGGAGCAGCCAGACGATCCACAACACGCCCAGCACGGCGAGCGTCTCGTAGTAGTGTCCGCCCACGTCCACGCGGGTTTCCTCGGTCTCCTGGATGCGCGTATCGAGCTTCTTGGAGAGCGCCGGATCGCCGGTGAACTTGAACGACGGCAGGCCGTCGAGCGCGCTGCCATCTTCGGCGATGAGGTAGTCCTTGAGATCAAACGTGCCGCGCGCGATTGACGATGTAGCGCACATCGTAGATGCGGCGTGCCGGGTCGCTCGTTGACCTTCGCGATGCGCACATTGACGGCCACGCCCCACTTGTAAGGCGCCACCGCGACCGGCGGACCGCTGTAGGTGACGATGGCCGCCTGCTCGACGCCGAGCGGCACGTTGAGGGAGTCGTCCTTTTTGGGCCGCAGGAAAAAGACCGCCGCCAGTGCGACCGCGCACGACGCTTGCGATGAGCCAGCACGCGCTTCCGCCGAAGGATGGACTTCCTTTCCATGCTATCTCGCCGAACTCCCGCCGAAGCCGCGGCGTTTCAAGAAATGGCGCAGTTTGCCGAGGATCGGCTGGTCGGTGCGGCAGATGCAGGTAGTCGATGCCGAAGCGCGTGAGTTCGCTCTTCCAGTCCGCGGCATCGATCCATGCGCGGCGTCCGTGGCCCGACGAATGCGCGGCCGGACTCGGCCTCGACGCCGCGGAAAAGGCCCGCGCCGTGCACTTGCAATTCCGCGGGATCCTGAAGGTGCAGCACGATGCAGTCGTGCTCCTGCGCAAGGACCTGGAGCGCGGCGAACGCCTCGGGATCGTGCAGGTCGCTGAGCACGATGATCATCGTGCGGCGCTTCAGCGACGGCGCGACTTCACGCGCGCGCTGGCCAGCGATGTCTCCTCGAGAAAGTCGTGATGGCGGAGCTGGTGCGACCATTCCATCACGACGATTGCGCGAAAGCGTGGGGCGCACGTGCAGCTCGCGCGCGCCGCAGCCGAGCAGGCCGACCGGCGTGCATGTCGCCTGCGCCGCCAGCGCGATGCCGGTGGCGATGCGCACGGCCCACGCGTACTTGCTCAGCGGCTGCGAGGTGACGCACATGGATGCGGAGGTATCGAGCAGCAGGTAGAGCGGGATCTGCTGCGGCTCCTGAAACTCCTTGATGTAGAGCTTGCCGACCCGCGCGGAGACCTTCCAGTCGATGAACTTCACCGGATCGCCCGCCACGTAGAGCCGCGACTGCGCGTACTCCAGCCCGGCGCCGTGGAAGACGGATTCCTCCTGGCCGAAGTTCAGGCTGTTCGCGAGGTGCTTCACCGTCACCTCGAACTGCCGTGCATCCACGGGATCCTGGCTGAGTTTTACCTGCCGGCGCATGGCGTTGCGGCTCAGCCGAGATTTGCGAGGATCGACTCCAGCACCTGCGTGCCGGTGTGCCCGGCGGCGGAGGCCTCGTAGCTGACGCGGATGCGGTGCAGCACCACGTCCTCGGCGAGGTCGAACAAGTCCTCCGGCGTCACGTAGTCGCGGTCGTGCATCACGGCGCGGGCGCGGGCGGCATTGATCAGCGCGAGCCCGGCGCGCGGGCTGCAGCCGAAGTCGAGCAGCTTCGATTCGCGCGTGCGGCGCACGAGCTCCACGCAATGCTTCACGAAGACCTCGCTGACATGCACGGCCTGCACCGCTTCCATCGCGGTGACGAGATCCGCGACCGAGGCGCCGGCGTTGTCCTCGATCATGTCGAACGCCGAGCGCGGCACGGCGCCGCCACCCTCGCGCCGCAGGCCCATGCCGAGCTGGCGCTGGAGGATCATCTGCTCGTCCTCGCGCCCGGGATAGCCGAGCCGGTGCAGCAGCATGAAGCGATCGAGCTGCGCCTCCGGCAGCTCGAAGGTGCCGGACTGCTCGACGGGGTTCTGCGTGGCGATGACGAGGAAAGGCGTGGGCAGTTTCAGGCTCTGGCCGCCGATGGTGACCTTGCGCTCCTGCATGGCTTCGAGCATCGCGCCCTGCACCTTGGGCGCGGCGCGGTTGATTTCATCCGCCAGCAGCAGGTTCGTGAAGACGGGACCCGGTGGATGCGGAAGTCGCCCGCTCTTTTGATCGATGATTTCCGAGCCGATGATGTCCGACGGCAGCATGTCGACGGTGAACTGGACGCGCTTGAAGTCGAGGTTGATGGCCTTCGCGATGGTGTTCACGAGCAGCGTCTTCGCGAGGCCCGGGCAGACCCTTGCAGCAGCAGGTGGCCGCCGGTGAGCAGCGCGATCATGACGCGCTCGACGACGACATCCTGGCCGACGACGATCTTCGCGACGCGCTCCCGGACCCCGGCGACGAATTGCTGGGCAGTTTGCGCGACCGCGCCGGAGGCGGAAGGTTTGGTGATGGTTTGCATGAAAATGGGATTCAGTGGTGGAGAGGGATCGGGATCAGCACGCCGCACGCAGCCACTTTTCGGCGATGCCGCGGAGATCGCATTCGGAGATCGCGTCGGGGCTGGCGCCAAAGCATGTCTGCTGGACGCGCTGGAGATCCTGCTGGAGTTCCTGCCTTTTGCGGTTCGCGGAGTTTCACGAGCGGGCTGGTGTGCAGGCGGCGGAGCAGCGCGACCACTGCAAAGCCATCCACGTCGCCAGGCATCTTGAAAACATCGCGCGCCCGCAGCGGTCGCTCTTTCACGCCACCGCGGCGTTTCGCGATCGCGAAGAGCACGACCCCGCCGAGAAGCGCGAGTCCTGCACCTCCCGCGATCCACAGGTAGGAACTTCGCGGCGGTTGCACGGCCATTCCGGCAATCGTCGTCGTGCGACCGAGCTTGAGCGATGGCTGGGGCAGCGTGGTGAGATCCATGTCGGTGTAGGTCTGGTAAACGACGGTCGCATCCTTGGACTTCGGCAGCGGGAACTGGAACTCCGTCGGGCTGTCCGCCGCGCGGATGGGGTCGCCATCGAGCGAGAGCGTCCACTGCCGCTCCGAGCGCGGGCGCGACCTGGTCGCCCCACGTGTTCAGCTCCTTCACCTGCAGGCCCTCATGGGGATTGGACTGTCGTGATGCCGAGCGCGCTCTTGAGCGCGGCTAGGTCGAGCAATTGCTCGAGCTCCGGCACGAGTCCGTTGGCGGTCGCTTTGATCTCGAGAGGAAGCGCGCCGTTGATCGCGAACTGCCGCGTGTCGAGCGTCTGCGTGATCTCGATCTGCTGCGCCGGCCGCGGCGGAACGTCGCTGGCTGCAACCTTGATCACGGTCTCCGCGGACTCCGCGGGGATGGTGACCGGGCCGGTCAGGTCCACGAACTTCAGCTCCATCTGGACCGGCGGAATCTTGTCCACGCTCGCGTCCTTCGCGCGGACGAGGAGGTAGGCGAGGACCGTTTCCTCCCAGCCGGGTTGCGCGGCGGGGCGCGGCTTCACTTCGGGCGTGGCGAAGGTGATCGATTTGATGTCGAAGAACGGTGAGAGCGCCTCGGTGATGCTCAATTCCAGCTCATCGCGCGGCCCCTGCGCCTCGCGCATCTTTCGCACGAGCGGTCCCGCGCTCTTCTTCGGCTTCCCCGAGGCTGCTCCCGGATCGTTGGTGAGATACTGGCCGAATTGCGCCACGCGGCCCATGGCCTCCGTGTGGATGATGCTGACGATGATTCCAAAATCCTGATCGCGGCCGATGGTGTTCGGGCCGTCCACGCGGGTCTGGAGCCGGAGTTCGCTGAGCAGGTCGTCGAAGTACGCGACCTTCTTCTCCGCGCCGAGGGTGAATGGATCGTCCTTCGTGATGACGATCGCGCTCGCGAGGTAGCGGTACTTCAAATCCTCGTGCAGCGGATCCTTTTCGTCCGCGAGGCGCGCATTCACGATCTTGGCAAACTGGCTCATGTGCGCCTTTGCCGCCTTCCCCGGCAGCGCGAGCAGGTGCTCGCGGATTCTCGTGAGGGCCGCGCGGTTCATCGCCTTCGAGAGATTGAACTGGCCGTTCGAGCCGATGCCGAGCAGGCCATGGAACCAGCCGAGGTAGGCATCGACGGAATAGTTTGCCGGCGAGAGCTTCGGAACTTCCTTCGCGTAAGCCTCGGCGCCGCGCTGGAAGTATTCCTGCGCCTGCAGATTCCTTTCCTTGTAGCCGATCATCCGCTTGCGCGCGTCGCCGGTGACAAGTTCCTGGAAGTATTCAAAATCGCCCCAGTCCGTGAGCAGCGAGCCGGCGAGCGTGAGCGCGCGCCAGCCGTCGGGATGCCCGAGCAGCCATGCGTCGATCATTTGCAGCGCACCGGAATATCCGGCGCGGACCATCTCCAGCGTCTGCGTTTCGTCCCGGCGGGTGAGGCCGGCCTTTTGCACGTCCATCTTGCGCCAGCGCTCGCCGAGGTTCGCATTCATGCGCGTGAGGATGAGGAAGAAGAGCGGCTCATCCATTTTGTCCGATCGGGCCGAACACCTTTTCGATGTGGCTCGTCCGGTAGGTCTCCGCGTTGCTGTACGCGAGGTCGAATGCGCTGACGACTTTCTCGTAATCCTTCGGCGCGATCGCCGCCTGCCGGAAGAGCGACATCATCCGCGCGAGGCTCTCGATGTTCTTCTCCATCATGATCGGCGTGACGGGGATCCGCGTGTCGTCGGGCAATGCGTACTTCTTTCGCAGCGCCTCGGGGATTTGCGGATTGTGGGTCCTGGCCCAGACGGTGAGGAAATCCTCCGCGAGCGCGACTCCCGCTTCCGGGTTTCGCTTCCCGATCTCGACGATGCGATCGGCGGCCTGATCGAAATTCGCGCTGGCGAGGATGACCTTGGAAACGGCGACATCGAGCCGCTCGCGAGTCCCGGCCGGGAGCGCTGTCTCCCATTTTCCGGAGGGCGCGGTCACGAGCAAATCCTCGGGCGCGACAAACCTCCCCTTGTCGTTCGCCGTGCCGGTTTTCTGCGTGAACGTGGCATCCGCCTCGGTCATCCAGAAATCGGCCATCATCTGCGCGAGCTGGTTCCATGGCTGGATGCCGAGATCGGCATTCTCGCCGAGCAGATTCGCGACGGACGCCTGCGCCTTCAGGTTCTCAGTGCGCAGGGTTGCTTCGCCCTTCGCCTCGTTCTGGAGCTTGCGCTGAAGGCCGCTGATCAGCCGGACGGCGCTCTCCGGGTTGTTCTTCACCATCTCGATGAAAACCGGGGCGAGCGTGCTCTGCGGGATTTGCATCATCACCCGCGCCAGCGCCTGGCCCGCCTTGGATTTCTCGTACTCGTTGACCTTGGCGAGCGTCAGCAGCCGCAGATTTTCATCCCACACTTTCTGCACCTGCTCGTGCTGGGCCGCTTCGCTTTCCTGCTGCGAGGCGAGGAAGGCGGTCAGCTCGTTGCGCACGCCTTCGTCCGCGATCTGTCCGACCTGGGCGAGCGGCGGAAGGTAGGTGCGGGCGAGATCCTTGAATCCGCCGGCGAGCAGGACGCGGCCGGCGAGCAGGCGCTTCGCCGGGTCCGTGCCGCCCAGCTTGCCCGTCCCTTTCCGCAGACGGTCGGAGAGCCAGTAGGTTTCATTCGCAGGCACCGCGAGGCCGAAAAGTTGCCCGAGCCTGCGCAGTTCATCCCCGGTGAAATCGCCCGGCACCGCCTCGGAAAGTCCGACCACATCGTCGAGCCGCATGTTGGGCTTCGCCTTCTCGGTGAGGTCGGTGAGCATCTTGTCGAAAATCTTGCGCGCCAGATCCGGCGGCATCTGCGCCAGCTCCTCGCGGACCTTTGCCCATTCGCCCATGCGGAAGAGCGTGAAGAAGCGGTCCGACGGAGTGAGCGTGGCGAGGTCCGCCGTGCCCGATTTTTCAATGGCGTGGAAAATCTCCGTGAGATCGCGCGAGAACTTGTGCGTGAGGATCGACTCGAGTTGCCTGAGCAGCTTCGGGTCCGGGGGCGCCGGCGCCGGCGGCTCGACCGGTGGTGCGACGACCGTCGGCGGTGCCGCCGGTGGCTGGGCCGCGGGAGCTGGCGGAACGGCGGGCGCGTCAGCCGGTTGTTGCGCTGACGCGATCGAGAGCAGCGGGAGGACGCTCGCCGCCGCGGCCATCCCGAGGTGCGAAGTGAAGCGATGAAGAAAGCGAATCATGGGCGTTTGGGAGTCGGGAAAATTTGCGTGAGCTGCGTGCTGCGTCAGGAACCGGTGTCCGGGAGCTTGTCGAATTCCTGAAAGCCAGCCCGCCCGTCGGTTTTTGGCCCGGGCTTCGGTCCTGGCGGCCCGTCCCCCAGCAAAGCCGCGGCGGCCTTTGCCTTGCCGCCCGCCGGTGCGCCAGTGCCCTCGTGCTTGAGTTTCAGCGCGGCCTCGAGGTTTTGCAGTTTGGCAGCGTTGATCCCTGCGACGCCATTGACGGCGCGAATGGTCCCGCCGCTTCCCACCGTGCCGCCTGCGGCATTCGTGACGCTGCCGGCAACGGGTGGCGGCGGCACGGCGTTCACGGGCGGGAGCACGGTGCGTCCATCCGCCTTCACGCCGTTGATGGTGTCGACGCCGTCGATCTTGTTCACGCCTTTGGCATCGGTCGTAGTGCCGGTCGCACTCCCGGTCGGGACGCTGCTTGCGCTGCCCGCGACAGGTGGCGGCGGCACGGGATTCACCGGCGGGAGCACGGCGCGTCCGTCCGCCTTCACGCCGCTGATTGTGTCGATGGCGTTGACCTTGTTCACACCCGGGGCAGTGAGCTTCGTGCCCTCCGCAGTCCCGGTCTCGGCGTTTCTAATCTTCGCCACGGCGTCTTCCTTCACGCCCTTGATGCCCTCGACTGCGGCGCCGGTTGGACGCGCCTCCTGCGCGACAGCGATCCAGCCGAGCCAGAGCCAAGTGGCAAATCCCCAACGTGTGCTTCGATTCTTCATGGTGTTCTCCTTTGCATGGTCTTCTCAAATTCGGCCCCGACCCGCTCCTCGTATCGGGCGAGCGCCGCCGGGTCCTGGTGCTCCGCGAGGTAGCGGAAAATCTGCCGCGTCCGCTCGGCGTAGGGCCGCCATTCCTCTTCCGCGGCGCCGTTCGTCTTCAGCAAATACGTGGCGTAATAGTGCGCCTTGCCGAGCATCTCGCGGACGGCGCGCGTGAGCTTCGCGTCCTCGCCGTGCGTCTGCGCGGACTCCTGGAGCAAGGCAGTCAGCTCCGTGATTGCACCGGCGATGTCCAGCATCTCCAGCCGCGCCTTCGCCTTTGCGAGGCGGATCTGATGCAACACGAGCGGCTTCTCCCCGGCGGGAAGTTCGGAGGCGACCTTGTCGTATTCCGCCACGATCGTTTCCCAATCCGGCTCCTTCGCATGCTCGAGGGCGCGAATCTGCGCGACGTGGATGCGGGCCTTCTCGCGCAGGATTTGATTCTGGCCCTCGGTGAAATGGTAATAAAGCACCGCCACCGGGAAGAGCAGCCAGAGCAGGGTGAAAAACTTCCTCATCGCGCGGATATCACGCCTTCCTTCGTGCGCGTCTGCCGGGGGTTCCCGCGCGCAGGCCCGTCCACCGTCCAATCGCTGCCAAAAAACTCCAGAGCGACCGGGATGAGCGTCAAGATCGCAGCGCCGACGGCCATCGCCAGCACGGCGAGTTCCGCGAGGCTCAGGCCGCGCGAAGGCAGCGCGGTCGTCACCACCAGATCGCCGAGCGCCGTGGTCGTCAGGTGCTTCTCATTCACATCGACGTACGTGCCCATGAGCGCGGACGCCACCATCCGCAGCGTGTCGCCCTCCTGCCTCGATTGATGTCCATCGATGAATGTCCCCTTGTGCGGATTGCCCACGCCGAGGACGAAAACTTCCTTCACCGACTTTGGCCGCGGCGCGA
Organism: uncultured Verrucomicrobiae bacterium; assembly: GCA_963769025.1. Taxonomy (GTDB): domain Bacteria; phylum Verrucomicrobiota; class Verrucomicrobiia; order Chthoniobacterales; family Chthoniobacteraceae; genus SXWH01. Next base: position 296,414 of record CAVYKI010000009.1, on the reverse strand, counting down.
TCGGCAAGAGACTCACGGAGTCTCCGTCGGTGAAAATGATCAGCCGCGTGCTCGCCTCGGGAAAATCGCCGACGAGTTTGACCGCCGCATTGATCGCCTGCCCGAGGTCCGTCTGTCCCACCGGCATCGCGTAGGTGAGCGGCAGTCCGTTGAAGACATTGCGCACGAGCTCCGGGTCGCGGGCCTCCATCACCACGGGCACGGAATCGGTGTAAAAGCCGATCACGCCAAAGCGCAGATTCCCGCTCACGCGCTGCAGGATGCCCTCCACGACTTCCCGCATCCGCTCCTGCCGCTTCTGCTTCCCATCCGGACCCGCGTCCCGGAGATGCATGCTCGGCGAAAGATCCGCGACGAAGACCAGCCGTGTCGCCTCCTTCCCACCGCCATCCTTGCCACCGCCCGCGGGGGCGAGCTTCAGGACCACGAGCGTCGCCAGGCCCCACGTGAAAACTGCGAGGCACAGCGCGCGGAGCAAGGGTAGGACGCGTGTCCAGCGCTTCGGGACACCAGCCGGGCCAAACGCCAGCCGGGCAACCGCACGAATCCGCCGGGCATGCAGCCACTCGGCCAGCGCTGTGACCAAAAGGACAGCGAGAGCGGAGAAAAGTGGAAGCATGGCGTGGGGGAACCGTGAAGACCGCCCTGCCTTAGCGGAACTTTCGCCCGCTACGAGCGTTTTCAGCCATTTCGAAATCCATATGCCGCTCGCCGGGCCGCTCGTTCACAAATGGCTCGCCGTCCCCGTGGCCGGCGGCTTCGCGAGAGGTTGCTACCTTGCCGCCGCTTCGCCGGGCGCACCCGCGGATGCCAGCGTCTTTTTCAGCCATGCAATCATCTGCCCCTTGTAGTCGGAGCCGAGCTTGTCCCAGCCGCCCATGCCGTGGACGCCGTCCTTGATGGTGATGAAGTCGCACCGCGCGCCGAGGGCCTTCATCTTCTGCTGAAACTGCACGGACTGCTCGTAGGGCACCTGCGCGTCCTTGTCGCCGTGGATGAGCAGGTACGGCGGAAGATCCTTTCGCAGATAGCTCGTCGAGGACGCGTCGCGCAGCGTCTTCCACGCGGCGTCGTTCAATTCCGTGAGACCGAACAGCGCCTCCATCGACGGGCCGAGCGCATTGCGCGACTTCACCTGCAACTCCCACTGGAACATGCGTACGAAGGACGGCGAAGTCTCCTACTTCATCCTCAGCCCGGACGCCTCCGTGGAAAAGGTGCTCGCTTCCCCGAAGCGCCACCTCCACCGCAAGTGCCAGGTGCAATGGAAGACGACTACGGAAAACATCCCCGAGGCCGGCGGCAAGATCACCGTCAATCAGGTCGTCAGCGTGAAGTGGCTGGACTGAGCCCGGCGTCGGTTTCCATCACGGTCAAGGTTCGCCGCGGGCTGCGTCCGGCGGCTACGAAACCGCGGCGCGCCGCCGCAATTGCCCGCACGCGGCATCGATATCCGGCCCTCGCGCCCGGCGCAGATGAGCGACGGCGCCACGGGCTCGCAACTCGGCCAGAAATGCCTCGGTCTGCGCCATGCCGCTCGGTGCGTAAGTGCGGCCGCGCAGGCTCAGGCCGGTGGGATTGTACCGCAGCAGATTCACGTGCATGTCGCGGCCATCGAGCAGCCGGGAAAGGTCGCGCGCCTGCGCGAGCGAGTCGTTCACGCCCGCGAGCAGGCAATACTGGATGGTCGTGATGCGCCCGCTGCTCGCCTGATAGCGATCCGCGGCGCCGAGCACGTCCTGCACGTCGAACCGCCTGCCCATCGGCAGCAGCTCTGCCCGCGTCGCATCATCCGGCGCGTGGAGCGACAGCGCGAGATGCACACCGAGATCCGCCTCACGCAGTTCCTCGATGCCGGGCACGATGCCTACGGTGGAAATGGTGACCTGCCTCCAGCCCAGCGCGCCAAGCGCGGGATCGGCGATTCGCCTCACCGACGCGAGCACATTGGGAAGGTTCAGCATCGGCTCGCCCATGCCCATGAAGACCACCGTGCGCAACGTGCGCCCCGCCATCCGCGCCTCGCGCCGCAGCCGGATGAACTGCTCCGCGATTTCGCCCGACGAAAGATTCCGCTCAAAGCCCGTCTGCGTCGTCGCGCAAAAGTCGCAGCCCATCGCGCAGCCCACCTGGCTGGAGATGCAACCCGCCGCCCGGTCCGCGTGAAAGTCCGGCATGAGCACCGACTCCACCGTGCGCCCGTCGCCGAGCCGCAGCAGCAGCTTGGCCGTCCCGTCATCCGACACCTGGCGCCGCGCGAGACTCGCCGCCTCGGCGGAAAAGCTCACCCGCATCATCTCCGCCAATCCCGCCGGCATCCGCGCGCGAGTGCCCACTGCGTCGTCGCCCGCATACAGCCGCCGTAGCACCCGCAGTGCATGCGAAGGCTTGAAAGACCGCGCCTCCATCCAGGCACCCAGTTCCTCCGCCGAAAGATCGGGCAGTGAACGCGGAGCGGTGAAAGGCGAAGGCATGGATTCCAGCGCCACCCATACGCCAGTGCGCAAAAAACCGACAGCGTTTCCATCTTCCAAAACGAAGCGCGCCCCGCACACGCCGGACCGGCGCGCGGGTTGCAACCGGCAAGGCCGCGGCACTAGGCTCACGCCCGCATCCGCACTACCGCCTGTCCGTTTTTATGACGAAACCCAACGCAAACGCCAACATGACGACCAACACTGTCCGGCTTCACCGGGTGCTCCGCGCGACGCCGGAGCGGGTTTACCGCGCATTCCTCGATGCGGATGCGATGGCGAAGTGGCTTCCGCCAAATGGATTCACAGGCAGGGTACATCACCTCGATGCGAAGGAGGGCGGCACCTTCCGGATGTCGTTCACGAATTTCACAACCGGCAAAAGCCACTCCTTCGGCGGAACCTACCTTGAGCTCAAGCCGAACGAACTCCTCCGCTACACGGACATCTTTGACGACCCGAACCTGCCCGGCGAAATGTTGACGACGATCACCCTCAAGCAGGTCATGTGCGGCACCGAACTGACCGCGACACAGGAAGGCATCCCCGCAATGATACCCGCCGAGGCCTGCTACCTGGGCTGGCAGGAATCGCTGGTGCTGCTCGCGAAACTCGTCGAGGCGGAAATCCCCGATCAGCCGTAAGCCGCACGGCACCTCGGCCCGGATCTAGTTGCGTCACGAACGCTTGCTGCGATCCGGTGAGCAAATCCCCGCCATCATGGAAGTTTTCGGACTTTCCAGGCGAGAGTCGCCTTACCCTCGGGACTGATGGTCGCCGTGATCCAGTACCAGCGGCCAAGACCGACGATCTGCTCGAACGTCGAATTCTCAATCGGCTTCTTTATCTCGTAATACTCGTGCCGCTCCAGCAGGAGCACGTTTTTCTTCTGCCAGCGGACCGGCTCGATGTAGTCATGCCCGATCATCGCGCGCTGCAGTTCGGTGTCGCGCTCCCGGCCCGGCACTTTGTCGAAAGACATCTCGACCCGGCTCCACGAGTCTCCCGCGAGCTGATAAACCGCCGTCTGTTTCCGGTGCGGCACCTGGCCTGGCTCGCCGAACAAATTGCGTTGATTGTGGTTCATCGCGACCGAGAGACTGGCGAAGCGCTTCGAATCCGGCGACCAGACGATCTTTCCTTCGCGGTCTGAGCCCGTGCCGATGTCATCGGCGGTCATGTCCAAAAGCACCTGACCCGTCTTCTTCTCGACGAGCTCCGCCCGCGTGATCTTGCCCGCGCGCAAGTCGAAGGGGTCGGAGAAAACCTTGCGGATGGCGAAACGGCCGTCCGGCGAAGGCCAGGCGACCATCTCGCTGGGAAAAAGGATCCTGGTCGTCTCGGGAAAATGGCGCTGCAAGTAAAGGGTGGTGGGCGGGAGCCGGCCGTCGCCGACGACGATGTTCCGCACCAGGGCCTGATGGGACACGGGCTGCGCACCGAGATACTTTGCAAACTTCGCATCGCCCAGGAGGTGATAGACCGCGGTGGGGATGGTCGTGAGGGATTCCGCCGCTGCGCCATCGGCCGCCTGCGCCAGTAAGAAAAATTGCCTGAGCGCCTTCGCATCGCCCTGCGCCGCCAATCGGGTCACCTTCACGTAATCAAACCCGAGACGACGTGCCGCCTGGTCGATCTCGGAAGTCCCGACCGGATCCTTTTTCGGCAGGTCCCCTGCGTCGAAAAAGAGACGGATCCGGCTCAGCGGCAGCCAGCCCGACTTGCCCGAGGCGAGCGTGACCTTTCCCCACTCGTTCCCCTCCTCGGGCTCGAAGGAAAACGGTTCACCAGGCATTGCGGTCGCGACCACGGGTGCGTCCGCTTTCATCTCCGTCCGCAGTTCCACGGCAGCGGCGGGACCGTCAACGACCCCCCGCTCTTTACCCTCCGCGACCCGCGCCAAGCCCAACGACAGCGCGACGAGAAACCAAAGACTTCCACGGCTGGATCCGGCGTGAACCATGAATCGAGTCTCGGGATCGGAGCGCCATCGTCAATCCCGCAGACCGGATGACGGCGTTCACCGCGAGGTCACCCGAGCACCTGCACACGGGGCCAGCCATTCCGGATCTTCACGTCGTCGAAGTACCAGTCCTTCGCGTCGATTTGCAGCGGGAATCAGAATGGCGCCATGGAGTTGCTGCCACGATGCGAGCCGGCCGCCATTCACGCCACCGGGTCCCGGCAAAGTGCGTGCGCATCTTCTTCGTCGTCGGCTTTGTCGCCCGTTGCAAAAGTCAGCGATGCGCTCTCCACTCGTTCCGCTACAACCGTCGCCAAAACAACTCTCCCCTTCCCGATGATCACCCGCCTGCTCGTCCTCTTTGTCCTTTGTCGGAACCACCTTCGCGCAGACGGCGACTCCGCCGACGGCGGCGACGGTGGATGTGTGGCCGGAGGGAAAGATGCCGGGCAAAGGCGCGAATGCACCCGAGGCGGAGGTGCCGCGGAATGACGGCTTTCATCGGATCACCAATGTCAGCCGGCCCACGTTGACGCTGTTTCCGGCGCCGCGGAAAGCGGGCGCGGCGGCGGCACCGGCCATGATCGTCTGTCCCGGCGGCGGGTACAGCTACACGGTCATCGACAAGGAGGGCACCGAGATTGCGGCGTGGCTGAACTCCGCCGGGATCAGGCGCTGGTGCTGAAGTATCGCACGCCCAACAACCGCGCCGGGGCGCTGCAGGATGCCCAGCGCGCCCTGAGCCTCGCCCGGGAGCGCGCGGCGGAATGGAACATCGATCCGCAGCGGCTCGGCATCATCGGCTTCTCCGCCGGCGGCAATCTCGCGGCGAAGACGAGCGCGCCGCTGGAGGAGCGGAGCTACGCGCCCATCGATGCGATCGACGCAAAGAGCTGCCGGCCGGATTTTGCCGTGCTCGTTTACCCGGCATATCTCGACGACAAGGCCGGCCACACCGCGCCGGACCTCAATCTCACAGGCGCAGATCCCGCCGACGCTCATCATTCACAACGAGGACGACAAGACCCACGTGGTCGGCAGCAAAGTTTACGACGCCGCGCTCACCGCGGCGAAGGTGGCGCATGATTTCAAACTCTATCCGACCGGCGGTCACGGCTACGGCCTGCATTGCAGAGGCGACGCCCGCGTTTGGCCCGACGATACACTGAAGTGGTTGCACGTGCTCCTGCCGACGCTGGGGAAGTGAGCTTCCGCCTCAATCTGCCGCAGGCGGGCGGAAGCGTTCGGCGACGCGTTCCACGCCACGGCGTGGGCCATCCACGGGCTGGAAGGTGGAGGTCGCGGCGTCCCATCCAGTGCGGGTCGGATAGGGATAGAGAGGCATTTCCCATGGGGCGTGGTCCTTCTCTACATGCCGTCCCGGCAGGGCGAACGGCGTGGTGCCATTCTCGCGCCAGGCGCGCACGGTTTCGAGGAGGTTGGGCGGCTGGTTGATTCCGGGGCCGCCGCCGTGGGCGAGGCCGGGCACGAGGTAGAAGCGGAAAAAGGACTGCACCTTTTCCAGTCCGCCGAGGCGCTCGATCACGCGCTCGTAATAGTCGAGCGACGCGTGGTAGGGCACGACGGAATCTGCGGTGCCGAGGGTCATGATCAGCTTGCCGCCGCGCTTCTCGAAAGCGCTCAGGTCGGGGTTCTCCGCGTTGAGATACGGCGCGAGCGCGGCGGTGTAGGTGTCGATGTCTGTGCCGAAATTGATGTCGTCCAAGTTCTTTTCGGCGCCGAAGACCCATTTGAAGAGATACAGGTGCCCGTGCGCGGACTCGATGGAACTGCCGAGCGGGATGCCGTTGAAGATGCGTTCGCCGGTCACGGCGTGGCGCGGTCCGTCGAAGAGCTTGCGCAGCGCCGCGGCGTGCTCGTCGGTCAGCGTCGCGTCCTTTTTCCGCGCCAGCGTGATGACGGCCTCGATGTCCTGCGCGGTGCAGCGCGGGTCGGAGACGAACTTTCCCGCCGCCACCGGGACTTCCCGCGACGCCATGAATTCATTCGCGGCGGCGATGACGCTGGCGTCCTGCGACTTCGTGAAGGGGCACTTTTTCAATATCTGATCGTTCCACAGGAAATAGGCGTGCAGCGGCGTGCGGCAATGCGCGGGGACCGCGGCGGCGATGCCATCGTAGTCCTCGGGATAACGCTGCGCCTCCTGGAGCGCCTGCTGGCCGCCCGTCGAGCCGCCGCTGAAATAGGAAAACTCCGGATCCTTGCCGTAGTGGGCGCGCACGACCTGCTTCGCCGCGACGGTCATGAGATGCGTGGCGCGGAAGCCAAAATCCTTCCAGACTTCCGGATTGCCGACGCCGGAGTCGGAGTTCGGCGCGGTGCCCATGTCCGTCGTCGCCACGGCGTAACCCGCTCCGCTCTGACTCGACAGACTGCCGGAGTTGATCTTCCCGGCGGCGCCGCCATTGCCGAGCCCGAGAAAGCGCGCGTTCCAATTTTCGGCGTCGGGCAGCCAGACTTCGACGTTGATGTTCGACCCCTTCGCGGGATTGAGCACCAGCTTTACGACGGTCCGCGTCCCCGACGGATCGCGCTCCACATGCGTAATCGTCGCGGCGTTGATCTTCAGCGCGCGCAGAACCGCCAGCCGTTCATCCCCCGCGGGCGAAGTCTTGCCGGCTTGCGGCTCCTGGGCGAATGCCGGAAAGCAACCGAGCAACGCGGCGACGGCGAGGAATGCGGTCTTTGTGTTCATGGAGGGGTGCAGGTTCGCGCGAATCTATTCGGGGGTGCGCGGAATCGTCGATCAAACGATCGACGCAATCCGTCCATCGCTTGGAATCAAATAAAGCAACCGGTGGTCACTCATGATATGGGTGCCTACCCAAAGATGAGAATCGAATGACAACCGCCGGAAATTTTCGCAGTGCCGTGATGGCGATGATCCTCGCCGGCTGCGCGATCGCATTGGCCGCGCCCAGCCAGGCTGCGCCGACTGATGACGGGGACTTTGGGAAGCTTCAGGCCGATGCGCAAAAATCCTTTCGCGAAGACGTCATTCCCTTTGTCGGAACCTACTGCACGCAATGTCACGGACATAAGAAGCGAAAGGGTGGGATCAATTACCAAATCGCGTTCAAGGAACCCGGAAGCGCGGCCTTCCGCAAGCAGTGGAAGCAGGCGCTCGCCAACGTGAAGGCCCACGACATGCCGCCGGAAGACGCGGACAAGCAGCCGACGGATGAGGAGCGGCAGAAGTTTCGTGGACTGGATCGGCAAGATCAAGTTTCTCAGCCCGAAGGATCCGGGGCCGTTTGTCATCCGCCGGCTGACCAAGGTGGAGTACGGCAACACGCTGCATGATCTCTTCGGCGTCGATCCGGCGGTCGCCGCAGGAGCTGCCGGATGAAGTGTTCGGCGAGGGGTATCTGAACACGCTGTCGCCGCTCCAGTCGGAGCAGTATCTCGGCGATCGCCAATGAGGTGCTGGACCGGATTCTGGCGCCCGAAGGATGCGCCGCCGACGGAGGTGCAAAAGCGGCTCTTCGGCGAGACCGCCAGCGCCGGGCGCGGATCGTCCGCGCGGCGGCGAGAAAGGTCGCGCGCTCGCTGGCCCGGAACGCCTATCGCCGGCCGCCGTCGGAGGCGGAAGCTGGATGTCCTGCTGGGAGTCTTCGATCTGGCGCGCGCAAAACAAGCTCGCCTACCCGGCGGCGCTGCGCCTGATGCTCAAGGCGGTCCTCGTTTCGCCGCAGTTCCTCTTCATCACGCCGGCCGAGGAAGCCGAAGCGGGCCAGACGATCGTTCCGCTGGATGACTATCAACTCGCGTCGCGCCTCTCGTATCTGCTCTGGGCCACGATGCCCGATGCGGAGCTGTCGGCGCTGGCCGACGGCGGGAAGCTCCACGAGCCGGCCGTGCTCAAGGCGCAGGTGAAGCGCCTGCTCGCGGATCCGCGTTCGCGGGCGTTGTTCGATGGTTTTGGCGCGCAGTGGCTGGGGCTGGGCGAGCTTGAAGACCAAGACCTTCGACACCGCCAAATTCCCGCAGATGACCGCCGAGATGCGCGCGGCGATGTATGACGAGGCGCGGCTGTTCTTCGAAAGCATCGTGCGCGAAAACCGGAGCGTCGTCAGTTTCGTGGACAGCGATTACACGTTCCTCAACGGGACGCTCGCCACGCTCTACGGCCTGGAAAAAACCGTCACCGGCCCGGAGATGCGCAAGGTGAAGCTGACCGATGCCAATCGCGGCGGCATCCTGGGCATGCCCGGCATTCTGGCGACGACCTCGTTTCCCAACCGCACCAGCCCCGTCAAACGCGGCGTGTGGGTGCTCGAACAAGTGCTCGGCGAACATGTGCCGCCGGCGCCGCCGAACGTTCCGGCCCTGGAAAAGCAGGACAAGAAGACGGTCGCGAATCTGACCCTGCGCCAGCGCACGGAACTGCACCGCACGAATGCCGTCTGCGCCAACTGCCACAAGATTCTCGATCCGATCGGCTTCGGCCTGGAGAATTTCGATGCCATCGGGCGCTGGCGCGACCAGGACGACACCGGCGGGGCGATCGACGCGGCGGGCGAGCTGCCGGGTGGAAAGCGCTTCGCATCGCCCAAGGAACTGAAAGCCATCATCGCCGCGCGAAAGGATGACCTTGCGCGCAACCTGACGGAGAAGCTGCTGGCCTATGCCCTGTGCCGCCAGCTCGAAGGCTACGACGAAATCGTGGTCGATCATCTGATGGAGACCATCGCCAAGGATGGCTACCGCATGCAGACGCTCATCACCGAGATCGTCACCAGCTATCCTTTCGTCAATCGCCGCGTCCAAGAACCAAGTCGACCTCCTCATCCAATGGAAAATAACTTCCTCATCAATCGCCGCACCTGCCTGAAAGGGATCGGAGCCTCGCTCGCGCTGCCGCTTTTGGAAACCATGGGCTGGGCGGACGCCGGCCAAGGGCAAGGCGGTCAAGCCGCCGGTGCGCCTCGGCTTCATGTACATGCCGCACGGCGTGATCATGGATCAGTTCTGGCCCGACGAATCGCGGAGAGCTTCCTGTCGGCGCCGCCGCCGGCGCTGGAATCGCTGCGGCCCGTGCTCGATCAGTGTCTGCTGATGAAGGGCATCTCGGGCGTGCCGATCTCGCCCTTCAATGGCGCGCCGCACGCGCTCGAACTCTCGACCTGGCTCACGGCGCAGCTGCCGGATGCGGACAAGCGCAACCAGATCAACATCGCGATCTCCGCGGACCAGATCGCCGCCAATTACGTGGGCGGCTTCACCTCGCTGCCGTCGCTGGAACTGGCCACGATGCCGCAGACGCACAAGGAAAACCAGGAGGGGCTGAACGAGGGGTACTACTCGCACTGCAGCTTCCGCTCGCCCACGCAGGCCGTCCCCGCCGAGATCAATCCGCGCAGCGTGCTGAACCGGCTCTTCGGCAAGTCCGATCAAGCCCGGACAGCGTCGCCAGGCGGACCCGCTCGATCGGCAGATGCTCGACCTGGTCCTCGGCGGCGCCAGGGACCTGCGCCGGAGGCTGCCCCAGGACGACCAGCACAAGCTCGATGAATACCTCGACAGCGTGCGCGCCGTGGAACGCCGCATCGCCGCCATCGAGTACCGCCAGAAGGAAGCGGCGCTGGAGAAGGCCGGCGTCAGCGTCGAGCAAACGCAACGCGTCGGATTCGCCGCCGATCGAGATCAAGATTCCCGAGGGCGACAAGCGCAGCGAATACATGCAGGTGATGTGCGACCTCAACGTGCTCGCCTTCCAGACCGACACGACGCGCGTCAGCACCTACATCGGCTCCACGCCGAACGGCGTTTCCTATCCGGAACTCGGGTTCACGGACGAGCATCACTCCCAGACCCATCACAACAACGAGGCCGAGAAGGTCGGCAAAGTCGCCGCGATCACCGCCTTCAACATCGCCCAGTTCGCCTACATGGTGAAGAAGATGGCCAGCCTGCGCGAAGGCGACGGCACCCTGCTCGACAACTGCATCATGATGTGGGGCTCCGGCCTCGAGGACGGCAACAAGCACGCCCGCGAAAACCTGCCCTTCATCATCGCCGGCAAGGGCGGCGGCTCGCATCAACACGGGACGCTTCCTGGCCGACACCAAAGGCAATCAAGGCGACCTGCTCACCACGCTCCTCGCCTGCGCCGGCGTTCCGCTGGACCGGCCCATTGGCATCGCGACCAAGCAGATCAAGGAGATGACCGCCAGCCTCTGAGCGGAGCAGCGGGCCTCGCGTGGACGCGCGCCGTAAGGCCTGTCAGCGCTGCGCGAGAAATGCGCGGGCCGCGGCCAGTTCCTCGCGCCGGCCGTCGCCTTTTCCGGCCAGGTCGATGGCATGCTGGTAGTGAACCCGGGCGATGTCCGGTTTCCCGCACTGCGCCGCCGCACGACCGGCGCCGAAGTGTGAGTTGAATCGGTTGGGATAGTTCTTCAGCGAGTTCTCGAACTCCGCGAGCGCATCGGCAGGGCGGCCCAATTCCGCGAGCAGATCGCCGAGTTGCTCGCGTGCAGGCAGGACCTGGCCCGGCGTAACCGGATGACCGCCCATGCGATCCTCCAGTTCGGCGGCGGACCGCAGGAACTTTTCGGCCTCCGCTCCGTCGCCCTTCGCCCGCGCCAGCCAGCCGGCGGCGGAGATCCGCTGGATTTCCGCCTGGTCCAGCCACCATTGTGAATTGGCCTCCTTGAGCGCAGCACGGAGCTGATCGATCCGCGCGATGGCCGCCTCCGCGGCTTCGATTTTCCCACTGCGCGCCGCACCCATGGCCCGTGCGAACTGGATGTGAACCTCCCCGACCGGGAAATGCCGGAGCACGTTCATGTGCCAGACGGGCAGCTCCGCCGCCTCCGTCCAGCGCTTGCGCTCGAGCGTCCAGCGCGCCGGGATCGCGCCCACCGCGTAGCCGACGGCGAAATTTCCCTCCTGATCAAACTTCTCGACCTTCGCCAGGTGCCCGACGATCTCGCCGGCTTCCCGGTCGCGGCCGGTCTGGAGATAGGCAAAGACGAGGTAGTCGAGCCCGTGGATGTCGTCCATCACTGCGGCGCCGCCCTTGGTGCGCGCGGACCATTCGCGCGCGGCCGTGACGGAGGCGAGGTTCGAAGCGATCGATTCCTTCCACATCCCGAGCCGCGTGTAGATGTGCGAAGGCATGTGGAGCGCATGCGGCACCCACGGCGCGATTTCACCGTAGCGGCGTGCCGCATTCAATCCGCGCGGAGCGAGCGCCGCGTAGTCATAGGCGTGAATGATGTAATGCGCGATGCCGGGATGATCCGGGTGCTTTTCAAACAGCGGCTCGAGGATCGCCGTGGCTTGGAGCTGGTTCGCATAAGTCTTGTCGGAGGGCAGCGCCGTGCCGAGCAGCGAGAGGGCGTAGAAGACGCTCACCTCCACTTCATCGGGATGCTGCTGGCGCAGACGTTCGAGGGAGTTCTTGAAGGCCATCGCCCGGGTGCTCTGCTGCCGCGGCCCGTGGCAGCTTTGCGAGACAGGCCCCGCCGGCCCGGAGGCCAGCGCAGTCTCGAAATACGCGACGACCGCGTCAATGAGGCCGCGTTCAAGTTCGGTCCGGCCGCCCATCTTTTTTGCCGTCAGCGCGGCTGCGCGGCCCTTTTCAAACTCCTCCGCAGTCGGCGGCGCCCAGAGCGGATGATAGCATGTCATCGCCACGCCCCACCACGCCATGGCGCAAGCCGGATCGCGCTTCGTGATGGCCTGGAAACGGCTCTGCGCCTCGTCGTAGAAAAACGAATGGAGCAGCGCGAGGGCGTTGAGAAAATCCTCCTTCACCTCCGGCGCGCAGTTCACGTCGAACCGGATGGTTCCGCTTCTGCGCAAATCGCCGGCGGAAAGTTTTACGGAAGCCTTCTCCGGTTTCTCCTCGGCGGCGGCCCCGCAGTCGCCGCCCGAAATCGCCACCGCGCTTGCTAGAATGATCGGGAGCAGTGCTTTCATGATCCAACCTCCTGTTTGTATTCACCCAAAGGCTAGAACCGCCTTGCCGGATTGCGAATGATTTTTGGCCCCGCGATTTCTTCAGCTTTCAGAGCCCTGCCAGCGCAGTGAATCGAGTGGAGCAAGAGCGCGACGAGCTGGCGCAAACTGCTGCTCAGCCTCAAAGCGCGGCTTGGGCGGCGTACGCCTAAGTCGGCTCCAAATCTCCTGAGTTCCATGCTTCATTTTACGACTGACTTATGGTTCACGCCTTCGCGTAAACCTCCGCGCCCTTTTCCACGAACTCCTTCGACTTCTCCTCCATGCCTTTCTTCAAGGCCTCTTCCTCGGAGATCGCCTGTTCGGCGGCGTATTTGCGGACGTCTTCGGTGATCTTCATCGAGCAGAAGTGCGGGCCGCACATGCTGCAGAAGTGCGCGGTTTTGGCGCCTTCCTGCGGGAGGGTTTCGTCGTGGAATTCGCGGGCGCGCTCGGGGTCGAGGCCGAGGTTGAACTGATCCTCCCAGCGGAACTCGAAGCGGGCTTTGCTCAGGGCGTTGTCGCGGTATTGGGCGCCGGGGTGGCCTTTGGCGAGGTCGGCGGCGTGGGCGGCGAGTTTGTAGGTGATGACGCCTTCCTTGACGTCCTGCTTGTTGGGCAGGCCGAGGTGTTCCTTGGGCGTGACGTAGCAGAGCATGGCGCAGCCATACCAGCCGATCATGGCGGCGCCGATGCCGCTGGTGATGTGGTCGTAACCGGGCGCGATGTCGGTGGTGAGCGGCCCGAGGGTGTAGAAGGGCGCTTCGCCGCACCATTCGAGCTGCTTGGCCATGTTTTCCTCGATGAGGTGCATGGGGACGTGGCCGGGGCCTTCGTTCATGACTTGCACGCCTTTGGCCCAGGCGCGGCGGGTGAGTTCGCCCTGCGTTTCGAGCTCGCCGAATTGCGCGCGGTCATTGGCGTCGGCGATGGAGCCGGGGCGCAGTCCGTCGCCGATGCTGAAGCTGACGTCGTAGGCGGCCATGATGTCGCAGATGTCGTCCCAGTGGGTGTAGAGGAAATTTTCCTGGTGATGCGCGAGGCACCACTTCGCCATGATGCTGCCGCCGCGGGAGACGATGCCGGTCATGCGCGCGGCGGTGAGCGGGACGAAGCGCAGGAGCACGCCGGCGTGGATGGTGAAGTAATCGACGCCCTGCTCGGCCTGCTCGATGAGCGTGTCGCGGAAGAGCTCCCACGTGAGGTCCTCGGCTTTGCCGTTCACTTTCTCCAGCGCCTGGTAGATGGGCACGGTGCCGATGGGCACGGGCGAATTGCGCAGGATCCACTCGCGGGTGGCGTGGATGTTTTTGCCCGTGCTGAGGTCCATGACGGTGTCGGCGCCCCACTTGGTGGCCCAGCGCATCTTTTCCACCTCCTCCTCGATCGACGACGCGACGGCGCTGTTGCCGATGTTGGCGTTGATCTTCACGAGGAAATTGCGGCCGATGATCATCGGCTCGAGCTCGGGGTGATTGATGTTCGCGGGGATGATGGCGCGCCCGGCGGCGACTTCGTCGCGGACGAACTCGGGCGTGATCTGCGCGGGGATGCGCTGCGGGAAGCGGCGGAAAATGCCCGGCGTGTATTCGTTCTGGAGCTGCGCGGAACCGGCGTGCTGCTTGTCGAGATCGGCGCGGCGGATGTCCTGCGAAAGCTCGGCGATCTTCGCGCGGCCGAGGTTTTCGCGGATGGCGATGTATTCCATCTCCGGCGTGATGATGCCCTGCCGCGCATACCAGAGCTGCGTGACCGGATGCCCGGCGCTGGCGCGGAGCGGCCGGCGGCGCTGGCCCTTCAGGCCGGGGAATTCGACGAGACGATTGCGCTCCGCCTTGCTCGCGTACTCGGCGTGTTTGCCGGAGAGGTAGCCGTTGTCCTGCGGCTGCACTTCGCGGCCGTCGTAGGCGGCGACGTCCTTGCGATCCGCGATCCATTTCGCGCGCGGCGTCGGGCAGGCCTTCGTCGGACGTGCCGGTAAATGCACGGATCGCCCCACGGCCCGGAGCAGTCATAGACGCGCACGGGCTCATTCGCCTCCAGTTCGCCGCTGAAGGTCTTCGTCGGCGAAAGCGCGATCTCGCGCATCGGCACGCGGATGTCGGGATGGATGCGACCTTCGAGATACACGCGCGTGCTGGCGGGAAGCTGCGTGCTGCTGTGCGGTTCGATGGAGTCTTTGGTGGCGATCATGGATGGAGATGGAAAATGAAAAAGCCGTGCGGCGAAGTCGCGGCACGGCTGAGCTTTGCTCCCTTCGGCGGAATTACCCGCATCAGGTTCAAAGGGTTCGCGCTTTCGCGCGTCTCAGCCAGCCGGCTCCCCTGCGTTGGTTGCGGCCGAGGATAGGGCCGGACGAAGTGCGAGTCAAGGCGCGCAGCCCGACGATGGCACGAAAAGAAACTCTCCGTTATTTGTTGAGCATCGCCGGACAACGGCTATCGAGGCGTCCTTATGCGTTTCGCATCCCTCACCGCCGCCGCCACGCTCGCGTGGACCCTCACCGTATCCACGTTTGCCGCCGGAGACCTGTGGGTCACCGATTTTGAAAAGGCGAAGCAAACCGCAGCGGCGGAAGGCAAGGACCTGCTGCTCGATTTCACCGGCTCGGACTGGTGCGGCTGGTGCATCAAGCTGCGCAAGGAGGTGTTTGATCTCGATGCGTTCAAGGCTGCGGCACCGAAGAACTTCATCCTGGTCGAACTCGATTTTCCGCAGAACAAGACCAAACTGAGCAAGGAGACGCAGGAGCAAAACGCAAAGCTCCAGCAGCAGTTCGGCATTCAGGGATTCCCGAGCATCGTCCTCACCGACGCGCAGGGCCGTCCGTACGCGCAGACCGGCTACCAACCCGGCGGACCCGAAAAGTATCTGCCGCACCTCGAAGAACTCCGCGCCATCAAAACCAAGCGCGACGAGGCGTGGAAAAAGGCCGAAGGCGCGCAGGGCGTGGAAAAGGCGAAATTTCTCGCGGCGGGGTTGAAGGTGCTGAGCGACGAACTCGCGGCGCAGCACTACTCGAAGGTCATCGCCGAAATCACCGCGCTCGACCCGAAGGACGAGACCGGCGTGGGCTCGGCCATGGGATTCAAGGCCGACATGGCCACGCTGCAAGGCGAGATCGGGACGGTTGCCGGGAAAGACGGGCCGGCCGCGGCCCGCAAGAAGGCGGATGAATTCATCGCCTCGCACCCAAAGCTGACTGCGAATCAGAAGCAGATCGCGCTGCTTTCGCTGCTCCAGATCTACCGCCCGCCGGGTGATAATGAAACCGTCGTCAAGCTCATGGGCGAAGTGAAGGCGCTCGACGCCGCTTCCGAGGAAGGCAAGCAGGCCGCGGCCATCGAGGAGCGCGTGAAGGAAATGATCGCCAAGGGCGCGGCCACGCCGCCGGCGAAGTAAGAATTCCTGCGGGAAAAAGTTGAAGAACTCCGCACTTGCCACGCAAGGCGGAGCCGCTAATTTCCGCGGCCCGAAACGTTACGCCAGGGTAGCTCAGTGGTAGAGCGGGGGACTCATAAGCCCTAGGTCGGGAGTTCAATCCTCCCCCCTGGCACCACTCCCCCGCCCCGCGATTCACGCTGGCGCACTGCGGTCCTAGTTTTGCAGGTGGGTGAAGGCCGGGGCCGTTTCGCAGCACTCCTCGTGGGGCAGAAAAAGCACCGTCGTCTCGAAGCCGCCGTCTGCGGCTTCCGTGCAACCGACAACCGTTCCCTCACGATTCATCCGGCTGCACCCGCATCCTGCGCGGCGCCATTCGAAACAGACCACGAGCACGGACATCAGTTCCAGTTTGCATGGCGAATTGAAGACCGCGCCGTGCGTCTCGAATCTAAGACACCCGCACGTCTCGGAGATGCCTTCCCGCTGAAGACGCACTTCAGGAGGTTCGCTGCCGGATATCGGACTCAGGTTGCGCATTGGAGAGACGAGCTTCCTCAGCGTAGCCACGCAGGCCGTGCTGTCAAAGGGCAGCGGCGGGAAGTTTCGAAACGCCACTCCCCGGCACCCGTTCCCCCGGTTTCCTACTTCTTCGGCTGCTCCTTGTCGGGCTTTTCCGGCAGCTTGCCTTTGTCAGTGCGGCGCTTGTCGTAGTCGGCCCAGAACTCCGCGACCGGCTCGCTGAGTCCCTTGGCGCTTAGGAATTTGAGTTTTGGGTGATTGCGGAGAAACTCGATGCCCTTCGCGTTTCGCGGCAGCACAAGTTTTTCGAGCGAACGGCACTCGACGAGCGGCTTCAAGTCGTTGATCTTTGTGCAGCCATCGAGACTGAGATCCACGAGCGGCATGCCGACCAACGGCGAGAGGTCGCTGACGCCGGTCCTGTTCAGGTTGAGCACCTTTAACTGCATGTCGCGCAGTGGCGTCAGATCGCTCACACGCGTGCACCCCGCGAGCCAGAGTTCGCGCAGCTTCATCCCCTGAAAGACGGAGAGATCCGAGAAGTTCGGATCCTCCAGGAAGATCACGCTCACGCTGACCACTTGGCTGCGAAGCAGCGGCAGATAGATCGGGGGCGGAAGATTGCGCAGGTTCGCGCTGTAGGTCCCGTCCTCGAGGCGATGGAAGCGCCCGCGGAGTGCGGGTCCTTTCAAGTATTCGCGCAGCGGCTTCAGTTCCGGATCCTGCTCCACCGCTTCCCGCAGAAGCTTGATCGCGAGCGGCTTGTCGGGGCCAAAACGGTCCGTAAGCACCGTGGCTTCGGCGAGGCGCTTTTGCTTGATGAGAGCTTCTTCGAGCGCCTTCAGATCCGCGGTGCTCGGCTCACGGTCCTCGGGATTGGCACCATCGGGCTCCATCAGCTTTTTCGTGAGCGCGAGATTCTCCCTCGCCGAGGGCAGCTTCGCGTTGTGGTCCAACGCCTCCTCATACGCCTCCACGGCATCATCCCACCGCAGCATCGTCTGGAGGATGTTTCCCCGCAGATTGTAATAGTCCGCCTCGTTTGGAAGCTGCCGAATCGCGGAATCGATCCGGGCGAGCGCGGTATCGAGGTCCTTTTTCTTCACGAGTTCCTTTGCCTCCTCGACGAAAAACGGCGCGGCGCCACGAAGGTCGGTGAGCGCCTGCGAAAGCTGGCTCGCGCTCGCAGTCGCAGCCAGTTCGCTCTCGCGGGCGCGATCGCGCTCGTGCTTGAGCGAAAGCACGAACACCACGAGCGCCGTGTTCAGAAGGATGAAGAAAACCCCGAACACGAGGACGTTTGCCTTGTGCCTCACGCCCCAAAGGATGAGTTGCCGGCCGATCCCCGCCCGCTCGGCCTTCGGGGCAAAGCCGCCCTGCCACGCGAGAATGTCCACCTGCAGTTCCGCGACCGACTGGTAACGGAGTTCCATTTCGTTCGCCATCGCCTTCACCACGATAGCGGCGAGGCCCTCGGGCACCCGGCGGCCGGGCAGATGCGAGAGCACGCAGTTCACTCCATCCGGTCCCGGCGGCGGCGGATCGGACGGCCTGAGCGGGCTGACGGGCTGGCTGTAAGTCGTCGGGTGCGCGAATTGCCCCGTCACGATCTGCTCGATGAGCTCGCCGAACTCCTTGCCCGGGTACGGTGGCCGCAGCGTGAGGATGGCGTAAAGAATCGTGCCGAGGACAAAGATGTCGCTGCGCGGATCGATCCGGTCGAGTTCGCCGCGCGCCGCCTCCGGCGAAATGTACGGCGGCGTGCCGACGATGAGCCCATTCAGCGTCTCGAAGCCGCGGAGATCGGACGGGGGCATCTGCGCCCTGGTGTCGCCGAGATGCTCTTCGTGCATCCCGCTCGCCATTTTTTTTGCGAGGCCCCAGTCCATCACGAGAACCTCACCGTATTCGCCGATCATCACGTTGTCGGGCTTCAGGTCGCGATGCACGACGCCCATGGAATGCGCGTAGGCCACGCCGTCGCACATCTTCTGGAAGACCGTAAGCAGCGTCGCCAGCGGGAATTTCTTGATCGCGAGCTCCTCGCCCTCGCGAATCCGGCGCAACACCTGATCCAGCGTCGTGCCCTTCACGTACTTCATCGTGTAGAAGACCTCGCCGTATTCATCGAGCCCCAGTTCGTAAACGGGGATGATATTCGGGTGCTGGAGCTGCCCGGTGAGCTGCGCTTCATCCACAAAACGCAGAACGTTTTCCTTCGAAAACTGGCTCGATGTCTTGATGACTTTCATCGCGACATTGCGAAGGATGCGCAGATCGCGGGCCTGATGGACCACGCCCATCCCGCCGCGGCCGATGGTGCCGAGCACCTTGTATTTCTTCCCTTCGAGCACCGCGCGCACCGGCGCGAGACCGAGGTCGGGATCCCACAGTGCGGCGGCGAACATCTCCGAGGATTCCGTCTTCAGCCGGACAAAAATTCGCGCGCTGCCGACTTCAATCTGCTGGTCCGGCCGCACGCGCGTGGGGAGCTGAATGCGGACACCCTCGATGAAGACGCCATTCGCCGAACCGAGATCCTCGATGACGAGTTCGTAGCCATGAAAAGTCAGCCGAGCGTGGTGCCGAGATATTCCCTCCACGTCGATGCTCACCTGGCAGCCGTGGTCGCGGCCGATGATATATTCGCCGTGGCGAAGCGAAAACTTGGCGACGTTTTCGTCACCGATATACACCATCATCTCGGCCTCGATCTCACCCCTCGGCTGCTCCTCTGCAGGGGCAGTCACCGGTTCAGGTGGCTTGGATTCGCTGCTCACGACCGGGTTGCGAAATTAAGAAAGGGCGCGGCATTCCGTCACCGCGCTCACCCGCATCGCTACAGGCCCGGAATGGCGGGCGCCGCCGGCGCACCAGGCACCTCGGGTGCGGCGCCGGGGATTCCAGGGATTCCTCCGGCATCGGGCATCGGTGCGCCGGGCATTCCGTCGAGGCCTGGCGGCATACCACCGGGTATTCCACCGCCCTCCAGCCCATGAGGGGCCACTGGTTCCGTGATTACCGGAGCCTTCGCGACCGGCGGCTTGAACGAGTTTTTCCGATAGGAGAAGGTGTCGGAGTAAACGGTCTTGCACGCGCTGAATCCGAGGACAGCCAGTGCGCCGAGCGCGATCGTGAGGGTGGGACGGGAAAGCATCCGGCCCCTGTAGGGCTGGCCGAATGATGAGTCAACCGCAGACTCAGCGGCCCGCGCTCCCAGGCGCGATGCGGACAAGTTCAAACGTCCCACGATCATACGTCGCGTCGTAGCCCGCCAGCATTTCACGAAAACTCAGGGTGCCCCGGCATGTGTACGTCCCGGCACCGATCGGTGTGCGCACCTTGCTCGTTCCCTCGAAGTCCCGGCTGCCGGCCTTGCCGCGTGCCGACGGTTTCGTATGGATCACCACCGAGTGCTCGGACGCGAAGCCATGCCATGTCGCGTGAAAGTCCGCACGGTAGTCCGAGGCGTTCACCGGCGAGAGGATGCACCGCAGGTTTCCGCCCGAGCCGGGGGACTTCGCGCTCATCCATCTCCCCGAGTAGGCGCCGGCGAAATGCCCGGGCTTTGCGGGAATTTTCGAAGCCTCGGCAAATCGTTTTCCATACGTCGAACACCCGGTCACGAAAACCACAAGGAGGCACGGCAAAAGGCGGATAAGGTGGCGCATCATGCCGTCATTATTCCCGCGCGACCCGTTTGCGCAAGCGACTGAGCGGGCAAAGTGGACGTTCGGAGTTGCGGCGCCGCAATCGTCCCTGTAAATTTCCCATTCTTCACCGTGGCCAATCCAAAACGCATCCTTTTCGTCTGCACCGGCAACATCTGCCGCAGCCCGATGGCGGAGGGGCTCCTGCGCCACGCCGCACAGAATCGCCGTGACATCGAGGTCGCCTCGGCCGGCGTCGCGACCGGCTACGGACAGCGGCCCAGCGACAACGGCGTCGAGGCGCTGCGCCATTGGAAAATCGACATCGCTGGCATCCGCTCGCAGCCGCTGAGCGACGATCTCGTGCGAATGGGCCACGCACATCTTCGCGATGACGCGCTCGCATCTCGACGCGATCCTCACCTTTTTTCCCGAAGCCGCGAACAAGGCGTGGCTCGCCTGCGAATTCACGCCCGAGCTCCAGGACTTCCCCGAGGTGCCCGACCCCATCGGCCTCGGCCTGCACGCCTACCTCCAGACCCGCGACATCCTTTCCAAAGCCGTCCCGAGCATCCTCCAATTCATCGATTCCACCGAAATGAGCAACGCCACCACACCAGCACAGTCCACCACCAATCCCAGCACCACCGTCCGCATCGCGCTCGGCGCCGACCACGGCGGCGTGGAGGTGAAAGCCGCCCTGCGCGGTTTCCTCCGCGAGCATGGATACACCGTCCATGATCTCGGAACCGAGAGCACGGACTCCGTGGACTACCCCGATTACGCCGCACTCGTTTCCCAGCAGGTCCTCTCGGGCGAGGCGGATTTCGGCGTCCTCATCTGCAAGACCGGCATCGGCATGAGCATCTCCGCAAACCGCCACAAGGGCATCCGCGCCGCAGTCGTGACGAACGCAAACGACGCGCGCACCACGCGGCAGCACAACAACGCGAACGTCCTTTGCCTCGGCTCGGTGAATGTCGCGCCGAACGCGGCGCCGGCGATCGTCGAGGCGTTCCTCAGCGCGGAATTCGAGGGCGGACGCCACGCGCGCCGCGTCGAGAAGATGGACCAGGGCGCGGATGCAGGCGGCGACACGCTCGCCGAGGTGGACAGCGCCGTGTTCACCGCCATCGAGCACGAGCACAAGCGGCAGTTCGAAAACATCGAGCTGATCGCCAGTCGGAGAATTTCACCAGCGCGCGCCGTCATGGAGGCGCAGGGCTCCTGCCTCACGAACAAATACGCCGAGGGCTACCCCGGCCGCCGCTGGTATGGCGGGTGTGAGAATGTGGACGTCGTCGAACAGCTCGCGATCGATCGCGTGAAGCAGCTCTTCCCCGGCTCCGAGCACGCGAACGTCCAGCCGCACTCCGGCTCGCAGGCGAACACCGCCGTCTATTTTTCCGTCCTCCAGCCCGGCGACAAAATCCTCACGATGAACCTCGCGCACGGCGGCCATCTCACGCACGGGCACAAGGCGAATTTCTCCGGACGCTTCTACGCCGTCACGCACTACGGCGTGAGCGAAAAGGACGAGCGCATCGACTACGACGCACTCGCGAAGGTCGCGCTCGAAGTGAAGCCGAAGATGATCACCGCCGGGGCGAGCGCCTATCCGCGCATCATCGATTTCGCAGCGCATGCGCGAGATCGCCGACAGCGTGGGCGCATACCTCTTCGTGGACATGGCGCACATCGCCGGACTCGTCGCGGGCGGCCAGCATCCGAACCCCGTGCCCCATCGCCGACTTCACCACCACGACCACGCACAAGAGCCTGCGCGGCCCGCGCGGCGGCATCATCATCTGCAAGGAAAAATACGCGAAGGGCATCGACAGCCAGGTCTTCCCCGGCATCCAGGGCGGCCCGCTCGAACACGTCATCGCCGCGAAGGCCGTCTGCTTCCACGAGGCGCTCCAGCCGTCGTTCAAGGAATACGCCGCGCAGGTCGTCACCAACGCCAAGGCCCTCGCCGCGCGCCTCGCGCACCACGGCTACCGCATCGTCAGCGGCGGCACGGACAATCACCTCATGCTCGTGGACCTGCGCCCGAAGGGCCTCAACGGCGCGCTCGCCAGCGACGTCCTCGACCAGGCCGGCATCACCGTGAACAAGAACGGCATCCCCTTCGACACCGAGCCGATCACGAAAGGCGGCGGCATCCGCGTCGGCACCCCCGCCGTCACCACGCGCGGCATGAAGGAGGAGGAAATGATGGACATCGCCGACTTCCTCCACCGCGTCCTCGAAGCCCGCGAAGACGCCGCCGCCGTCGCCAAAATCCGCGAGGAAGTCCACGCCTTCAGCCGCAAATTCCCGCTGCCGTTCTGAGCCGATCGGCTCGGAAACGTGCCGTGTTGCATCGCTGAATCCCGCCAGCGGAGGTTTTGCGCTTGGAGTGCGCGGCGCGAAGCCGTTTTCTCAGCGGACCATGAGTCTCGAAAAAGTCGTCGTCGTCGGTGCCAGCGGATATTCGGGCGAGGAACTCGTCCGGCTGCTCTCGCGGCATCCGCATGCGGAGATTGCCGCGATCACTTCGCGGCAGCTCGCGGGGCAGGCGCTCGCGTCCGTCTATCCGCGATTCGCGGGCACGCGTTACGCGGCGCTGAAGTTCATTGATTCGACGGCGGAGGCGATCCTCGCGACGGGTGCGCGCATTGTGTTTCTCGCGTTGCCGCACGGCGTGGCTTCCGAATACGCGGCGCCGCTCGTGAAGGCCGGGCTGCGGGTGCTCGATCTCAGCGCGGACTTCCGGATCAAGGATCTCGCGGTGTACGAGGAATTTTACGGCGAGAAGCATCACGCGCCGGAACTCGCGGCGGCGGCGGTGTACGGATTGCCGGAACTTTACCGTGAGAAAATCAAGGATGCGCAGGTCGTCGCATGCCCGGGCTGCTATCCCACGAGCGTGCTCGTCCCGCTCGTCCCGCTGCTCCGGCGGCGGCTCGTGCATCCGGGCAGCATCTGCATTTTCAGCATGAGCGGCGTGAGCGGCGCGGGGCGCAATGCGAAGACCGATTACCTTTTTGCGGAATGCAACGAGAGCGTCCGCGCCTACGGCGTGCCGAAGCACCGGCACCTCGCGGAGATCGAGCAGGAGCTGAGCATCGCCGCGGGCAGCAGCGTGCGGGTCAACTTTACGCCGCATCTCATCCCGGTGAACCGCGGCATCCACACGACCATCTACGCCGCGCCCGAGGAGGGCATCGAGCCGTGGCATTTTGCAAACGCGTGGAAGGAAGCGTACGGGAGCGAGCGTTTCGTCCGGCTGCTCGGGGAAAAGGAGCTGCCGGACACGAAGCACGTCACCGGGACGAACTTCGTGGATCTCGCATTCCGGCACGATGCGCGCACGGGCCGCGTCGTGCTGCTTTCGGCCGAGGACAACCTCGTGAAGGGCGCCGCCGGCCAGGCCGTGCAATGCCTGAACATCCTCTGCGGCTGGCCCGAGGAGACCGCGCTGATCTGAACCGACCGAAAATCTCAAACCCACCCCACACTCATGCAACTCCACGGCAAGGCAGCACTCGTCACAGGCGGCACACGCGGCATCGGCGCCGCCACGGCCATCGCGTTCGCGAAGGAGGGCGGGGATGTGGCCATCTCCGGACGGCACAACGACGAGGACGCAAAGCACACGAAGCGCGAGATCGAGGCGCTCGGCCGCAAATGCGAAATCATCACGGGTGATTGCGGCGTCGCGGCGGACTGCACGCGGCTCGTCGAAGAGGCCGCGACGGCGCTCGGGCGGCTGGATGTGCTCGTGCATGCGGCGGGCGGGGCGGTGCCGGGCGGGCTGCTGGAAGTGACACCGGAGGCGTGGAACGGGGCGTTCGACGTGCATGTCCACGCCGTCTATCACCTTTCCCGCGCAGCGGTGCCGCACATCCGGAAGGGCAAGGAAGGCGCGATCATTCTCATCTCCTCGACGGCCGGGAAACTCGGCGTGATGGGCGCCGTCGCGTACCAGGCCGTGAAGGGCGCGCTGCCGCAGCTCACGCGCGCGATGGCGCGGGAGCTGGCGAACGACAACATCCGCGTGAACTGCGTCGCGCCGGGCGTCATCCGCACGAAATTCCACGAGCACATGAGCGCCGAGCAGAAGAAGCTGAACCTCGAACAGCGCATCCCGCTGCACCGCGAGGGCACGTCCGAGCAGGTGGCCGATGTGATCCTGATGCTCGTGAAGAACGACTATATCACCGGGGACACGCTGACGATCGACGGCGGTCTGACCTCGCGGATCGCGTAAGGCGGAAACGCTCGCGGCCTTCCACGCTGGACATGGCAAGTCGCGTGCGCTGAATTGCGCGCCCACTTTTCCAAGAAAAACACATCATGCTAAGCGCAGGCATCGTCGGCCTTCCAAACGTCGGCAAATCCACCCTCTTCAACGCCGTCACCCGCACCCGCAAGGCGCAGGCGGCGAATTATCCGTTCTGCACGATCGACCCGAACGTCGGCGTCGTGACCGTGCCGGATTCCCGCCTGGAAGTGCTCAGCAAGCTCAGCGGCTCGAAGAAGCTCGTGCCTGCGGCGATCGAGTTTGTGGACATCGCCGGTCTCGTGAAAGGCGCGAGCGCGGGCGAAGGGCTCGGCAACCAGTTCCTCAGCCACATCCGCGAGGTGAACGCCATCGTGCAGGTCGTGCGCTGCTTTGAGGACGCGGACATCCATCACGTCTCCGGCACGGTGGATCCCGTGCGCGACATTGAAATCATCAACACCGAACTGATCCTCTCCGATCTCGCTGCGGTCGAAAAGCGGAAGGAACGCCAGACGAAAGGCGCGCGCAGCGGGGACAAGGAGGCCAAGGCGGAAATCGCGCTTTGCGAAAAGCTGATTCCGCATCTCGACGCCGGGAAGCCCGCGACGACCCTCGACCTTTCCGACGACGAGAAGAAGCTGATGAAGGAATTCTTCCTCCTCTCCGGCAAGCCGACGATCTTCGCCTGCAACGTGGCCGAGGCCGATCTCGGCGCGCTCGCCGAGGGCAAGGACTGCGTGGCAAAGCCGTTCGTCGAGGCCGTCCGGTCGTACGCTGCGACTCATTTTGGCACCGAGGCCGTCGTCATTTCCGCGCAGATCGAGAGCGAACTGGGCGAACTCGCCGAGTCCGAGGCGCTCGAATATCTCGCCGGGCTGGGCGTGAAGAGCAGCGGCGTGAGCGAGCTCATCCGTGCCGTGTATCACCTGCTCGGCCTGCGCACCTACCTCACCACCGGCGAACAGGAGACACGCGCATGGACCATCCGCGCCGGCGACAAGGCGCCTGCGGCGGCCGGCGTCATCCACACCGATTTCGAGCGCGGCTTCATCGCCGCCGAGGTCACGCACTACGATGACCTCATCTCGCTCGGCTCATTCGCAAAAGCCCGCGAAGCCGGCAAGCTGCGCATCGAAGGCAAGGAATACGTGATGAAGGACGGCGACGTCGTCGAATTCCGGTTCAACGTCTGAAACGGCAACTGCACGCCGCAGCTTTGAATTGCCGTCCCAAACCAGCGGGGTAAGTTCGGCCCATGCGAAATCTCACCGCCATCCTGCATCGTGGAGAACCGGACGAAGGAGGCTTCTGGGCGACTTGCCTCGAAGTGCCGGGAGCGAACGGGCAGGGTGAGACCGAGGAGGAGTGCCTGCGCGATCTCGCGGCGGCGGTGAAGCTCGTGCTCGAAGTCAACGAGGAGGAAGCCCTGCGCGACGACCCTCATGCCGTGAAAACCGTGCTCGCCGTGGCGTGAAGCGGCGCGAGCTGATTCGGCATCTGGAAGCAGGCGGCTGCAAATTTCTCCGCGAAGGCGCGTCCCATTCCATCTACACAAATCCTGCGAGCGGCATTCGGGAAGCGGTTCCGCGGCATCAGGAAATCAAGAGACATCTCGCCCGAAGCATCTGCCGTCGCTTGGGCATGGATATTCCCAAGGGTGCGTGATGAAGAAGCCCGAGCCTGCATCAACACTTGGACCGGCCGATTTGTCAGCGGAGCCGTCCTCGCCAGACAGCGTGTGCCCCGTGTGCGGCGCGAAGCTGATTTCGGAAAAGTGCAAGGTGGTCTGCCGCAGTGAGCGCTGCCGATACCGGATTGTGTTCAACTGCGCGGAATTCTAGCACTCGCCGGTGCCACGAGCCGGGAGTAACCTTCAGGACGAGCCCGACGTCCCGCAATGCAGCAACCAAGGCACCTTTGCGGTGTTCGGGTATCTGCCATTTGCACCTTATCCATGAAGAATCCCGCCATCCTCCTCGCATGCTCGCTCGTGACTCTCGCGGTGCCCTCCCACAAATCCCGCGCCGATGGCCCGCCGAAGGGTGCGACCGCCGGGGATATTTTCAAATGGGCGGACAAAAACGGCGACGGGAAGGTGACGCCGGTCGAACTGCCGAACCCGGAGACATTCGCCAAATTTGACCTGACCAAAGACGGCATCATCACGCACGACGAAGCGTTGCAGGTGCTGACTGCGATGAAGCAGGAGCGGGATGCCGCCAAGGCGACGGCCTCCACTGGCACACCGGCCGCGGGAGCCAATGGCGGACGTCTTGGGAATCTGCTTCAGCGTTTTCTGGATCGCCGCGGCAAGATCCCCGTGGCACCCGGCGCGGCGGGCACCACGACGCCGGTCGCGCCGGTCATGCAAGGCCCGAAGCAGTTGAAACCGGGCGATGTCGGCGTGGGCCGGCAGGTGGCCGACATTGCCTTCACCACGCTCGACGGGAAAAAGCACAGCCTCAGCGATTGGAAATCGCAGGCGGGCCTCGCCATTGCGTTCACGAGCACGACGTGCCCGGTGAGCAAGCGCTACGCTCCAAGCCTCGCGCGCCTGGAGAAGGAACTGCGCTCGCGCAACATCGCGCTGCTGCTCGTGAATCCCTTTGCCAGCGAAAAGTCGGATGCAATCACCGCGCAACTCAAGGAGCAGGGCATCACTGCCCCGTATGTACACGACGCCAGCAAAGCCCTCACGCAGGCACTCCACGCCCGGACGACCACGGAGGTCTTCCTGCTGGATGCGAAACGCACGCTCATCTACCGCGGCGCGCTCGATGACCAGTACGGCGTGAGCTACAACCTCGACTTACCGCGCGAGAGCTACCTGCTCGACGCCGTGAACGCCTTGCTAGCCGGGAAGCGTCCGCTCATCGCCGCGACCGACGCACCGGGATGCGAACTCGATATCCCCGCGACCGCCGCCGCCACCGCGACACAGGTCACCTACCACCGTGACGTCGCGCGCATCCTCCAGCAAAACTGCGTGCAGTGCCACCACGACAAAGGCGTCGGCCCCTTCGCGCTCGATGACCTCGCCGACGTGACCGACCGGGCAAAGACCATCAGGCGCGTGATTGAGGACGGCGCGATGCCGCCGTGGTCCGCGGCGCCCGTCCCGGAGGGGCAGCCGAATCCGTGGGCCAACGACCACTCGCTTTCCCCGCGCGACAAGGCCGACCTTCTCGCGTGGCTCGCGTCCGCCGACCGTCCGCTCGGAAACCCCGCCGACGCGCCCGCCCCGCTGAAGTTTTCCGAGGAATGGAGCATCGGAAAGCCGGACCTCATCGTGCAGCTCAAGCAACCCATCGCGGTGAAGGCCGAGGGCTTCATGCCTTACCAGTTCACGTCCGTGGAGACGACGCTCACCGAGGATCGCTGGGTGCAGGCGTATGAGATCATGCCGACGGCGCGCGAGGTCGTTCACCACGTCATCGTGCAGGTCCACGAGAAGGGCGCGCGCATCCGGGGCGGCGGGGATGAAGGCAACAGCGGCTACTGGGCCGCCTACGTGCCGGGAAACAGCGGGCGCGTTTATCCCGAGGGCTTCGCGCGCAAACTGCCCGCGGGCGCAACGGTCAGCTTCCAGATTCACTACACGCCGAACGGCAAGGCGACGCAGGACCAGCTCCGGATGGGCCTCATCTTTGCAAAGCAGCCGCCCCGGTTTGCGATGCACACGGCGGCCATCGCAGGGCGCCGCCTGAACATCCCGCCCGGCGAAGCGAACCACGTCGAGACCGCGCAGCAGGCCGTGCCGTTCGACATGCCCGTCACCGCGCTGCTCGCGCACATGCACGTGCGTGGAAAGGCGTTCAAGTTTGAAGTCATCTACGCCGACGGAAAATCCGAGACGCTGCTGGACATCCCGCGCTACGACTTCAACTGGCAGCTCCGCTACCAATACAAGGAGCCGCGAGTGCTCCCTCGCGGCAGCAGGGTGAAAATCACCGCCACCTACGACAACAGCGCCGCCAACAAGGCCAACCCCGACCCGACCAAGACCGTCCGATGGGGCGCGCAGACCGTGGACGAAATGATGCTCGGCTACATCGAATACTTCACGGCGCTGCCGTCGGGGAAAGTGGCGACCACGGGCGATTAGGCTGCGCCAGGCCCGCTTCACTCACAGGGCGTTTGCGGTCTCTGTACACCCGCCTTAGTGCGAGGTGGTGGCCGGCCTGCCTTGGGGGTTCACCTTTGGCGGATGGAAAAGCAGCAGCAGCGCTGCGGCGGCACCGAGCGCGGCGTAGGTCGGCACCATGAAGAGGCCGCGGAAGTCCACCTTGTCGCCGTGCTTGAACGTCTCCTGGATCAGCACCGGGCAGATGGAATTCGCGACGAGCGCGCCGACGCCGAGGATCATCACGTTGAACAATCCCTGCGCGCTGGCCCGTGCGTCCTTCGGGAAATACGCATCCACAAAAATGTACACCGTGGCGAAGAAGAATGCGTAGCAGACGCCGTGGAGGATCTGCACCGTGATGATGAACGACGGTGAATCCGGGAAGAACGCATACACCGCAAAGCGCGCCGCGTGGCCGAGGACGCCGATGATCATCGTCATCCGCCAACCGAGCGCCTTCAGCGTCACGCCGAGCACGAGCATCGTCAGGATTTCGGCGACCTGGCCGATGGTCATCACGGGCATGATCCAGTTGCCCGGGATGCCGACGCCGCCCGCCTCCTTCGCGGTGCCGAGGAAGGTGCCGGTCCAGTTGAAGTAGCAGTTGTGGACGAAGGAATCGACGAACGTGACGATGAACAGGATGAGCACGAACGGGTGCTTCAGGAGCTTGATCGCCTCCAGCCAGGCGAGACTTTCGCGCGCGCCCTCCTCCTTCTTCTTTGCCGGCGTATGCGGCAGCGTGAGGCTGAACGCGGCGAGCACGAGCGAGATGCCGCCGGCAACGATGAAGGTCCATTTCGTCGCCGCCTTCATCGCGTCGCCCGTGAGGCCGGAAGCAAAGACCACGTCGAACCAAGCCTTGATGCCCTGCGGATCCGCGGCCGCACACCTTATCCCAATCCACGAGGATGAAGGTGAAAGGCCACGCGACGAAAATCCACCCGAAGGTGCCGCCCATGCGGATGATGCCGAATTCCTTCTGCGGGTCCTTCATGTTGGCGAAGGCGATGGAGTTCGTGATCGAGAGCGTCGGCACGTAGAGCAGGCAGTGCACGAACATCAGCGAGAAGAACGGCCAGAAGTCCTTCGTGAACCCGCAGCCGAGGATCGCCGCGCCGCCGATGAGATGGCTGAAGGCGAGGAATTTCTCCGCGGCAAAATTACGGTCGGCAAACTGGTTGCTGAAAAACATCCCGATGATCGCGGCGACGGGGAACGCATTCAGGATCATCGCCTGTTCGGAGAACAGCGCCGCGATCCACGGATGCAGCAGCGAGACGAAGCCCTTCAGCGCCTCGGGCGGATGCGTGGCGGAAAAGCCGAGGCTCGGGAGATAGCCGAAGATGAGCGGAAGCCACGCGCCCCAGATGGCGATTTCCAGGACCATCATGAGGAACAGCTTGAAGCGAGGGGAGGAATTCATGCGCGAGCGGTGTAGGCGGGAGGCGGAAATGTGGCAAGGCTGGCGGTGATGCGCACTTTGGGCGTTGAGCGTTCGATGACGACGTTGTTGTGCACGCACGATTGCGCAGCTCGGGAGTGCTGCGCTACGACTGAACGCATGAACCTCTCCCATCTCCGCGCAGGCATCATCGGCACCGGCTTCATCGGGCCCGTCCATCTCGAGGCGCTCAAGCGGCTCGGCGTGCAGGTGAACGCGCTCTGCGGCTCGCGTGACAGCGCGCTGGCGCTCGCGAAAAAGTGGGGAGTGCCGGAGGTGTACGGCAGCTACGACTACGAGGCGATGTATGCGTCGCCGAACATCGACGTCGTCCACATCACCTCGCCGAACAAGGCGCACGTGGAGCAGTCGCTCGCGGCGCTCGCGGCGGGCAAGCACGTCGTCTGCGAAAAGCCGCTCGGCATGAACACCGCCGACACCGCGCGCGTCGTGAAGGCCGCGGCGAAAAGCGACCGCGTCTTCGCCGTGAACTACAACTGCCGCTTCTTCCCCGCAGTGCTGCAAATGCGGAAGATGATCGAGCGCGGCGACCTCGGGAAAATCATCCACGTGCAGGGCCACTTTTTCCAGGACTGGCTGCTGAAGGAGACCGACTACAACTGGCGCCTGCTCGCCAGCGAGGGCGGAAAGCTGCGCGCCGTCGGCGACATCGGCACGCACTGGATGGACGCCGTGTCCTTCGTCCTCGGCGCAAAGCCGGACGCCGTCTTCGCGATGCTCGAAACTTTCCACAAGACCCGCAAGCGCCCGCGCGGCGAGGTGAAGACCTTTGCGAAGGTGAACCCGAAGGACATGGTGAGCTACAAGGTGGACACCGAGGATTTCGCCAGCGTGCTGCTGCAGTTCGGAAAATCCGCGCACGGCAACGCCGACGGCGTCCACGCGAATGCGAGCATCTCGCAGGTCGCCGCCGGGTGGAAATGCAGCCTCGCCATCGGCATCTACGGCACGCGAGGGCAGCGTGCGCTGGGAATTGCAGGACCCGAACGTCCTCCACATCGGCCGTCGCGACACGCCGAACGAAATCCGGCAGCGCTGCGCTCCCGGTTTCGACAAGGACATCGCGCATTTCACCGACTACCCCGGCGGCCACGCCGAGGGTTTCCCCGACTCGCACAAGATGCACTACCGCTGCGATCTACGAGCACATCGCCAGCCGCGGCAAGTCCCCCGCCCTCTTCGCCACCGCGCAGGACGGCCACGAGGAAGTGAAGCTGTGCGAGGCCATCCTCAAGAGCCACGCGAAGCGGACGTGGGTGAAGGTGTAATCCGCCCGTGACACCGGGTGCGGTGGCACTCCGACGATGCGCCATTTCGCCTGCGCAGGTGCGCCAATGACGTGACTGGCCGTGCCAGCCCGGCGCAGGCAATCCACGCCCGTCTCTGGACAAGTTCGGGAATGCATCCTGCGCAGGCCTGAGTCACACTTTCCCAACTCCCATGAGAACCGATCGTTTCACCCAACGCATGCAGGAGGCCCTGCAGGCCGCGCAGTCACTCGCGGCGAATCGCAACCACACGGAATTCGACAACGAGCATTTCCTCCTCGCGCTGCTGGAGCAGCCAGAGGGCGTCACGCGTCCGCTGTTTGAAAAGATCGGGCATCAACGTGGCGAACGTGCAGGCGCAGCTTGAGGCGGCGATTGCAAAACGCGCGCAGGCGCACGGGCATGACGGCCCAGACGAATCTCGCCGCCGAGCTGCTGGCGATTCTGCGGCAGGCGGAGAAGGAGATGGCGAAGCTGAAGGACGAATACCTGAGCGCGGAGCACTACCTCCTCGCGCTGGCCGACAGCGGCGTCGCCGCGCGGCAAGCTGCTGCAAGACGCCGGCGTCACGCGCGACAAAGCTCATGCAGGCGCTCCAGCAGGTGCGCGGTTCGCAGCGCGTGACGGACCAGAATCCCGAGGGCAAATACCAGACGCTGGAGAAATACGGGCGCGACCTCACCGACGCTCGCGCGGAAGGGGAAGATCGATCCGGTCATCGGGCGCGACGACGAAATCCGCCGCATGATGCAGGTGCTCTCGCGCCGCACGAAAA
This sequence comes from uncultured Verrucomicrobiae bacterium, assembly GCA_963769025.1. Classification (GTDB taxonomy): domain Bacteria; phylum Verrucomicrobiota; class Verrucomicrobiia; order Chthoniobacterales; family Chthoniobacteraceae; genus SXWH01. The sequence goes on along the minus strand of CAVYKI010000009.1, from coordinate 264,555 downwards.
ACAATCCGGTGCTCATCGGCGAGCCGGGCGTGGGCAAGACGGCGATCGTCGAGGGGCTCGCGCGGCGCATCGTCGCGGGCGACGTGCCGGAGTCGCTGAAGAACAAGAAGCTCATCGCGATGGACATCGGCGCGATGATCGCCGGCGCGAAGTTCCGCGGCGAATTCGAGGATCGGCTCAAGGCGTTCCTCAAGGAAGTCACCGACTCGCAGGGCGAGATCATTCTCTTCATCGACGAGCTGCACACCATCGTCGGCGCGGGCGCGAGCGAGGGCGCGGTGGATGCGGGCAACATGCTCAAGCCGCAGCTCGCGCGCGGCGAACTGCGCACCATCGGCGCGACGACGCTCGACGAGTATCGCAAGTACATCGAAAAGGACGCCGCGCTGGAGCGGCGCTTCCAGCCGGTGAAGGTCGATGAGCCGAGCGTCGAGGACACCATCGCCATCCTGCGCGGGCTGAAGGAACGCTACGAAGTCCACCACGGCGTGCGCATTCAGGACGCCGCGCTCGTCGCCGCGGCGACGCTTTCGCACCGCTACATCAGCGACCGCTTTCTGCCGGACAAGGCGGTCGATCTCGTGGACGAAGCGGCGTCGCGGCTGAAGATCGAACTCGATTCCATGCCGACGGAAATCGACGTGCTCGAGCGCGAGATCATGCAGCACGAGATGGAGCGGCAGGCGTTGAAAAAGGAGAAGGACGCGGCGAGCAAGGAGCGCCTCGCAGAAGCTCGAAAAGGAGCTCGCCGATCTGCAGGAGAAAAGTCCGCCGCGCTCAAGGCGCAGTGGCAGAAGGAAAAGGCGGTCATCGACGAGCCGCGCAAGCTCGACGGAGCAGCTCGAGCAGCTGCGCACCGAACTCGAGCAGGCGCAGCGCCGCGGCGACCTCGGCCGAGGCGAGCGAGATTCAATACGGCCGCATCCCCGAGCTGCAGCAGCAAGCTCGACGCGCACAACGCCAAGCTCGCCGAGATCGCAGCGAAGCGGCGACACCATGCTGCAAGGAGGAAGTCACCGAGGAGGACATCGCCAAGGTCGTCGCCGCGTGGACCGGCATCCCCGTCTCGAATCTCCGCGAGGGCGAGCGCGAGAAGCTCGTCAAGATGGAGGAGCGCCTCGGCGAGCGCGTCATCGGCCAGAAGCAGGCGATCACCGCCGTGTCGCAATGCCGTGCGCCGCGCGCGCGCCGGCTTGCAGGACGAGAACCGTCCCATCGGCTCCTTCATTTTCCTCGGCCCGACCGGCGTCGGCAAAACCGAGCTCGCACGCGCGCTCGCGGAGTTCCTCTTCGACGACGAGAACGCCATGATCCGCATCGACATGAGCGAATACATGGAGAAGCACAGCGTCGCGCGGCTCATCGGCGCGCCTCCCGGCTACGTCGGCTTCGAGGAAGGCGGCCAGCTCACCGAAGCCGTGCGCCGCAAGCCGTATTCGCGTCGTGCTCTTCGACGAGATCGAAAAGGCGCACCACGATGTCTTCAACGTCCTGCTGCAGGTGCTCGACGACGGCCGCATCACCGACGGCCAGGGCCGCACGGTGGATTTCAAGAACACGGTCATCATCATGACGAGCAACATCGGCTCGCAGTACATCCTCGACGACGCAAACGCCGAGCAGCGCGAAGCGCGCGTGATGGAAGCGCTGCGCGGGCACTTCCGCCCCGAGTTCCTGAACCGCGTCGACGAGACGATCATCTTCGACCGGCTCAGCGACGACGACCTCGCGCAGATCGTCGAGCATCCAGCTCGCGCGCCTGGTCAAGCGCCTCGCCGACGCAAAAGCTCACGCTCGACCTCACCGACGCCGCGAAGCTGCACCTCGCCCGCGAAGGCTACGACCCCGTCTATGGCGCGCGCCCGCTGAAGCGCGCCATCCAGCGCGAGCTCCTCGACCCGCTCAGCCTGGAAATCCTCGCCGGCACTTTCCGCGAGGGCCAGACGATCACGGCGGACGCAAAGGACGGGAAGATCGCATTCTCAAAATAGCTCCGCTCCGAAAACCATCCGCGGAATAAGCCCGAGAGTCTCGTTGGCGTCGCGGAGCTTTTGTGCTAACCCACGCGTCCATGCCGACACGCCTCCTCCTTCTGGCAGCAGCCGCCATGGTCTTCGCCTCCTGCGGACGCTCGCTGCCCCCCTACGAAAAGCCCATCGCGCGCACGCAATTCCAGCGCGTCCGCACGACCGCCTACACGCACAGCGAAAGCGATCACCTGCAGCACGGGTGCAAGACCTGCATCGGCACCACGCTCTCTTACGGCGCCGTCCGCAGCGCAGCCGCCGACTGGTCGCGCTGGCCGCTCGGCACCACGTTCCGGATCCTCGACACCGGCGAGACTTGCAAAGTGGACGACATCGGCTGGGCGCTTTCGGGCCGCAACACGATCGATCTCTACAAGCCCACGCGCCGCGCCATGAACGCGTGGGGCGTGCGCACCGTGAACATCCAGATTCTCGAGTGGGGTGACGACCGCAAATCCCTCGCCGTGCTCAGCAAGCGTACCAAATATCCGCACGTCCGGCGCATGGTGAAGGACCTCGACAGGCTCGTCGCGTCCGACAGCCAGACTCCCACTCCCATCGCCATCGCTGCGTCGTCGGAAGTACCGGGGAGTGGACTCGAACCCCTGCGTCCGTTCCGGCCTGAAACGGAGGGCGGACTCAGGGTGAAACGCGGCACAGAGGAACGGCGTTGAAACGGATGGATGTGATGCCCTGCGGCATCCATTCACAAGCAACCCGGCAAGCCCTTCTTTCTTGCTGCGCGTTCTCGACGTGGGACTCGGGTAGCGAACAATGGAAACGTCGCTTCAAGTCCACCCGGATTGGAAAAGAAGGGAGGCAAAACAGATTTGCGCGAACTTGGGAGAATGCCTCGCAAGCCGCACGCAATGGCGGACTGACACCGGACCCGCGTCTATCGCCTGCTGAGCGAACAGCGCATCCTGCAAACGGGATGCGCTATTTTCCCACACAGTAGAGCCATCGGTCGGAGCGGACGAAGACGCGGCGATCTGCGACGACGGGAGAAGAGTTGAACATTGCGCGTTCGCCGAATTTATTGGTGGCCAGCAGTTCGAAAGCCGGCTTCGCCGCAACCACGAACACCTGCCCGCCGCGGGTGAGGTAGTAGAGCTTTCCATCGGCGAGCACAGGCGACGGGTAAAACTGATCGGCGCCGGGTACCCGTTCCGAGTAGAGCACTTCACCGGTGGCGGCACTGGCGCAACTGACAACCGGAAGGCTGTCGTTCGCCCAATAGAGATGGCCGGCATGGACGACTGGTGAGGAGACGTTGGACCCCTTCTTCCCGACCCACAGGCGGTGCGATCCGCTCACGTCGCCGCGCCCTCCGGTCCGGACCGCGAGCGCGCCGCCGCCGCTGCGTCCGCCGATGCAATAGACGACACCCTTTTCGGCCACGATGCTGGGGACCATGTACCACGGAATTTGCGTCTCGCAGGACCAGAGTTGCGTGCCCTTGTCAGGATCGAAGCCGAGGACCTTGCCGAAGATTGCGACGACGAGTTCGGTCTTGCCGTCAGGAGTCGTGGCGAGCACCGGCGTGTTCCATGATTCCTTGATCCCGCCGGCACGCCAGACCTCCTTGCCGGTCCTCTTGTCGAGGGCGATCAGCGACCCGCTCTCGACGCTCGCATTGATGATGACCAGATTGCCGTGGAGGATAGGTGACGCTGCGGAGCCCCAGCCGTTCAGACCGTCGCCGACTTCCGCGTGCCATTGGATCTTCCCGGCGAGATCCAGCGAGAACACACCGGACTTCCCGAAGAACACAAACACGCTCTGCCCGTCGCTGACCGGCGTGCTCGAAGCGTAGCCATGGCCGTCGCGGATCTTGTTTTCCTCGGGAAGTTTTGACGGGACATCGGTCTTCCACAGGATCTTGCCATCGGCCCGGTTCAGGCAAAGGACGTGCCGCCTGAGAGTCTCCTGCGATCCGTCGGGCTCGCCGGGAACATTGAAGCCGGTGTAGGCGGTGAGAAAAATGCGTGAGCCCACAAGAATCGGGCTCGATGTGCCTGCGCCGGGCAGCGCGGTTTTCCAAGCGATGCCTTCAGTGCCGGACCAAGTGACCGGAGTGCCCGTGTCGGCGCTTGTAGCGGAACCTCCGGGCCCGCGAAACTGCGGCCAGTCGGCGGCACTGACGGTGGTAACGAGTGCCACAAGGGCGACCATTTGTTGGGGGAGGGTACGCATGTTTAGGGACAATCACTGCGCGGGGCATTTTGCAGGCCCGATCTGAGTGGTCCGCGTCCTCTGGACAGAAGCCGCTGCGGCCCCTGTCTATGGTTGCCACGATGAGCATTTGATCGAGCCCCACATTGAATGCCGTGCCGGCCAGAAATTTCAGTCGTAGATCGCCTCGATGAGCCGTAGCGCCTTCGGGCCAGGGAGGACGCCAGGTTCCATCTGGTTCATCGCGTAGGCGAAGGCGATGCGGTGCTCCGGGTCGGCGAAGGCGTGGCTGCCGCCGGCGCCGGGATGGCCGAATGCGGATGGCGACGGACCGAAGATGGCGCGCTGCTTTTCCCCGGCGAACGAAACGGGGTCGCGCATGAAGCCGGCGGAGAATGCGGTATCGATGAGCAGCACGCGGTCGTCGCCCTGGGCGAGCGTGGTGTGCATCCACGCGAGGGTCTGCGGCTGGAAAAACGTGCGTCCATCGAGCGTGCCGCCGGCTGCGAGCATGGCGTAGAATTTCGCGAGCGCGGCGGCGGTGCCGATTCCGCCAAAGCCGGGGAGCGAGGCGCGGCGGCCCCCGGGGGCATTCATGGCGGCGACGCTTTTGAGTCCCTCGGGCGAGCCGAATGCGCGGAGCGTGAGCGAGCCGGGTGTGACAAATGCGGTGTAGAAGCGGTCCTTCGGCGGCGCGGCCTTCGGCGGGAAGATGGGCGCGACATGCGCGACGGTGTCCTCGGGAACGCCCATCCAGAAATCCAGGCGGAGCGGTTCGGCGAACTCGGCGCGCCAATATTCGCCGAGCGTCCGGCCGTCGAGGCGGCGCACGAGTTCATCGAGGAGGTAGCCGAAGAGCCGCGGACCGTAACCGTGAGCGGTCCCCGGATCCCAATACGGCGCCTGTTCCGCGATGGCCTGCGCGACGGCGGCGTGGTCGAGCACGGGCACGAGCCGTTCGAGCGCCGGGACGCCGGACTGATGCGAGAGCGCCTGGCCGAAGGTGATCGCGCCTTTGCCCTGCGCGGCAAATTCTGGCCACACTTCCGCGACGCGGACGGCGGGCGTGATGCCGTGCTCCTGCATCGCATGCAGGACGCACGCGGCGGCGGGGCCTTTCGTGGCGCTCCACACGAGCACCGGCGTGGCGGTCGTCCACGGCACGGTTTTCTCGCGGTCGCGCCAGCCGCCGGCGAGCGCGATCACCTCGCGGCCGTCGCGCCACACGCTGAGCGAGGCGCCGAGGTCGCCGTGCAGTGCGAAGTTTTCGTGAAAGAGCGCGGAGATGCGGTCGGTGTCCATGCGTTGTGCGATGGTAGGGCGGCCCCGCCGAGGACGCACAGATCTTATCGCGGGCGCATTTGCGCGGGCGTTCCGGCGGCAGCCCCTGCCGTCAGTTCCCCTTGCCTTCCGACAGCGCGAGCGGCTTCAGGTCCGGGTCGGTGCGCGCGTAGTCCTTCAGCGACTTGTCCATCGCGAAGCTCACGTTCAGGTGCGCACGCGCCTGCTCGATGTTGCCGAGCGCGGCCTCGTAGCATGCGAGATTGTAGTGGTAGGTCGGCTCGGCTTTCAGCGCCGCCGGACCGCTGTTCAGGACTTCCAGCGCCTCGCGGCTCTTGCCCAGCTCGTGGAGGCAGAACGCAGTGTGGATGAAGCCCGCCGTCCTGTCCGGCGCGAGGCGGCAAAGCTCGCGCCCCACGCTCAGCGCGCGTTTCCAGCGCCGGGCCTGCATGAGGACGGAGAGCCGGGATTCGACCCCGAGCGCGCTTCCACGGATGTCCTCGGGGAGGAGATTCAGTTCATCGAGGGCGAGTTCGGGGAGCCCCAACTCGCTGTAGCCCTGTGCTGCCAGGAGCAGGCGCTTGTGGGCGATGTCGATCTCGGGTGTCACGGATTTGTCGTCTTGAAAAAAGATGCGGCCCTTTCCGGCTGGCAAGCCTTCATTTCTACGCGAGCAGGGACTCGAGTTCCTCCACGCGGCGCGCGAAAAGTTGCAGCGTCGCCTCGACAGGCGCAGGCGAGGACATGTCCACGCCGGCCTTGCGCAGCGTGGGGATCGGGAATTCCGAGCCGCCGCTCCGCAGAAAGCCGAGGTAGCGCGTGGCGTCGCCGGTCGTGAGCACCTGCTCGCTGAGCGCGACAGCGGCGCTCAGGCCGGTGGCGTATTTATAGACGTAGAACGCATTGTAGAAATGCGGGATGCGCAGGCATTCGAGTTCGAGTTCGTCGTCGATGACGAAGTCCGGGCCGAAGTACACGTCGAGCAATTCGCGATATGCCTTGCGAATCGTGTCGAGCGTCACGGGTTCGCCGGCCTCCTCCATCGCGTGGGTGATCTTTTCGAACTCCGCAAACATCGTCTGCCGGTACACCGTGCCGCGGATGTCATCGAGCTGCCGGTTGATGAGGTAGGCGCGCATCGTCGCGATCGGTGGTCTGCTCCGAGGAGATGATGCGTGAGCAGCTCCTCGTTGAACGTGCTCGCGACCTCCGCGAGGAAGATCGGGTAGTTCGCGTCCTGCCAGCGCTGCGCGCCGTTCGCATGCCACGTGTGCATCGAGTGCCCGGCCTCGTGCGCGAGCGTGAAGACATCGGCGAAGACGTCGTCCTTGTAGTTCATGAGGATGTACGGCGGGTTGCCGTAGCTGCCGCTGCTGAACGCGCCGCTGCGCTTGCCCTTGCTCTCGTAACGGTCGCACCAGCGCTGCTGCTTCATGCCGGCGGCGAGCACCCCGAGGTATTCGTCGCCGAGCGGCTTCAGTGCGCCGAGGCAAAGTTCGATGGCCTCGTCGAAGGACGTGTGCTTTTCCACGCTCGCCACGATGGGCACGTAGGTGTCGTATTGGTGGATTTCCGCGAGGCCGAGCACGCGCTTGCGCAGCGCGTAGTAGCGGAACATCGGCTGCAGGTTCGCGCGAACGGTCGAGATGAGGTTGTCGTACACGGAAGCCGGCACGTCGTCGTGGAAGAGCGCGGCCTCGCGGGCGCTCGGGATAATTGCGGGCGCGTGCGCGGAAGACGTCGGCCTTGATCGAGTTGGCGAGCGTGGAGGCGAGGGTGAATTTGTGATCGGCGAACTCCGCGTAGAACTGGTGAAAGGCGCGCTTGCGGATCTCCGGGTCGCGCTTTTGGAGGAAGGACGCGAAGCTGCTCTGCGAAAGCGCGCGCTCATTTCCCTTCTCGTCGGTGAGCACGCCAAATTTCATGTCCACGTTTGTGAGCTGCGAGAATGTCTCGTCGTGCCCCGTCATCGCGCTGGCGCCGAGCGCAAGCAGGCGCTCCTCGGCGCTGCTGAGCGTATGCGGCTTGAGGCGGCGGATCCTTTCCAAGTGAATCCGCCACTCCGCGAGCACGGGATCGGCGAGGAAACTGGCGAACATCTTGTCGTCGATGGCCTGGATCTCCGGCACGACGAATGAGGACAGCCTCGCCGACCTTCGTGAGCAGATTCTGGAGCTGCGCCTCGCGCGCGAGGTTCGCCGGGATCGGAGGAATCCTCGGCCGCCCGCAGCGAAGCGTACTGGCCGAGGCGCTCGATGCGGCGGCTGATGCGCTCGTCGCACTCCAGCATGCCACGAAGTTCGGCCGCAGACCGGCCGATTTTCCCGCGGAATTCGGCGATGGCCGGATACTCGCCCTGGAGCACTGCGAAGTCCGCGGTCCAGTCCGCTGTCGAGGGGTAGAGCGGCGCGAGATCCCACGTGTCCCCCACCTTCACCTCGGCGCGTGTGGGGATGGCTGAGCCGGCTTCGTCCTTGTCGAAAAAGTGAGTGAACATCGCCCCGAACAATGCGGGCGGACGCCGCTTCGTCGAGGGAAAAGAAAAGGCGCGCGGCCGTGTAAGCCGGCGCGCCTTTGCAGGCGCGATGCGTGTCAGTTTTCCTTCCGCTCCTCGACGACGACAAACTGCGTCGCGCCCTTGCGGTTGATGCGCAGGCGGACGGACGACTTTGTCTTCACGTCCTCGCTGAGCTTCACGGCTTCGTCGGCGCTTGCCACCTTTTTGCCGTCGATGTCCACGATGACGTCGCCGGGCCGCACGTCCGCGTCGGCGCACGCAGAGTCGGGGCTTACCTGCGTCACGAGGGCGCCATTCACGTCGTCGCCGATCGAGAAGCGCTTGCGGAATTCCGCATTCACGTCGGCCACCGTCACGCCATCGAGCACGTCCGGCACCTTGGCAGGAACGGCGGCCGGCGGCACAGGGGTGCCGAGGGCCACGCCATTGCCGCCACGTTCGACGAGCGTCACGGCGATCGTTTCCGGCTTCCCGTTGCGGAATACTTTCAGGTCCACCTTCGAGCCGGGCATCATGCTCGGCGATGGTGTTTTTGAAGCCCGCGATGTCGTCCACGGCCTTGCCGTTCAATTCGGTGATCACGTCGCCGCTCTTCACGCCGGCCTTCGCCGCGCCGCCGCCGGGCACGACCTCCGCCACGAGGATGCCATCCTTGTTCGGCGCCTTGAATTCCTTCGCGAGCTTCTCGTCCAGCTCCTGCATCTGGATGCCGAGGAAGCCGCGCATCACCTTGCCGTACTTGATGAGGCTCTCCATCACGCTGCGCGCCTGGTTCGCGGGGACCGCGAAGCCGATGCCCATGTTGCCGCCGCTCTGGCTGAAGATGGCCGAGTTGATGCCGACGAGCCGCCCGAGGAGATCCACAAGCGCACCGCCGGAGTTGCCCGGGTTGATGGACGCATCCGTCTGGATGAAATTGCCGAACTCCGAGAGACCCGTCTGCGTGCGCCCGACCGCCGAGATGATTCCCCGCGTCACGGTCTGCCGCAGCGCGAACGGATTGCCGACAGCCAGCACGTTGTCGCCCGACCTTGATCGTGTCGCTGTCGGTGAAAGTGATCGGCTTCAGGTCCTTTGCATCGACCTTGATGACCGCGATGTCGCTGCCGGGGTCCGAGCCGATCTTCGTCGCCTTCATCTCCGTTCTCCCGTCCGCGAGCGTCACGGTGATTTCATCCGCCTGCTCCACCACGTGGTTGTTGGTGATGATGTATCCGTCCTTGCTCACGATGACGCCGCTGCCGAGGCCGACGGGCATCTGGCGCTTGCGGCCCCTGCCGATGTCCTTGCCGCCGCCCTGCTCGTCCTCCGGCACGCCGAAGAACTTGCGGAAGAACGGATCGTTCAGCAGCGGGTTGTTTGCGCCGGGGCCGCCGACTTGGCCGCATCGCGCATGTTCTTGCTGATGGAAATCGTGACGACGCTCGGCGACACCTTTTCCACGATCGGCGCATAGCTGTTCTCGCTGGTGCGTGCCAGCGGCTTCCCATCCACGACGATGTCCGGAAGCTTGTTCTCCGCCCCCGCCAGCGTCGCAAAGGCGAGCGGCGCGAGCAGTGCGAGACGGAGGGAATGGGCGAGGAATCGTTGGTTCATATTCGGTGTGGCAGTGTGACAATCTATCATTCTGCCCGTTCAATGCAAAAATCGACGGGGGCGGCGCGAAATAGTGCCATGGGATCCCGGACGCATCCATGCGGGCCGGATTGGAAAATTACGGTTTCACCGCCTGCCCGTCGCAGCGGGCAGCGCCAGGTTTTCCGAAATCACTTCACCGGCCTGCCGACGAGGATGCCGGCGTGGCTCCTGTATTTTTCGAGGTAGTCGCTGAGCCGGGCTTCGATGACGACCTTGCCGTAATTGCGCGGTGCGCTGGCGTGCATGAAGGAGAGGACGCCATTTTTCCGAATCGCAATGCCGACATGCGACGTGCCGTACCTGCCGCCGTCATGCCCGACGATGCCGATGATGTCGCCATCCTGAAGCCGGTCCTCGATGCCGCGGACGCGGGCTCTTCGGAATCATCATCAGCGGCTGGCGGCGGAGCCGGGATTCGAGGTCCGCGATCCCTTCGCGCAGGGTGGAGCTGTTCCGCATGTAGCGATACTTTTTCCAATTGTTCGTCATCTCGACCGCGGAATTCGCGACGCCGATGCCGCCGAGGCTGCGCGTGAGGTCCCGCACGAGGCCGCGCCGGGCGTTGTCGTGGAGCCAGTCTTCGAGGTAGTGGAGCCGTGAGAGGTAGGTGCCGTCGCACTCCCCGCCCCAGTAGCGATCCATCTCGATGTAGCGCAGCAGCGTCTCGGGGGTCCACTGCTCGGCGGGTTCCTCGACCATGCGGGCAAATGCGAGGGCCGTCTCGAAGAAGGTCCAGCAGTCGAGCCCGAGAAGATTCACGCTGGGAGCCTCGACACGGTCGTCGATCTCGAGCGTGAAGCCCTTGTACGGCGTGCCGAGGAAGACCTGGCCGAACCACGCGACGCGTTCGCCGATCGGCAGTGCGCGCACCTTTTCCGCGACGGAGCGGAGCTGGCGGACGCGGGCCTCGAAGCGATCCCGCCCGACGAAGACCGTGCTCATCGGCAGCAAGCCCGTGTGCCGCGCGCGTGCAGGCACGACAGCGCCGAGGAGCAGGAGCGCGGTGCGAAAGACGGCGGTGCGGCGTGTCATGGGTTACCAGTAGCGGTAGTGGCCGGTGATTTCAAAATCGAACAGCCGATCCTCCATGCGCGCGCCGGCGCCGATGTTGTGGATGATCTGGAAACGCTGAGGATCGGCGGGCGATGCAGTGTCGCAGACGAGCATGATGTGCGGGAGGTGTGGCGGCACGATGCACGTCACGATGTCGCCGGGCCTGTAGTCGGTGGCGTTCTTCGTCACTGCGAGCTTCTTCCCGGCGCGCTCAAAGTAGCGCATGAGATTCGGCACGCGGCGGTGGTCGATGTTCGCGTCGGGCGACTTGAGACCCCAGTGCTGCGGGTATTTTGAAAATGCGCGGGCCATGTCCTCGTGGACGAGCTTCTGGAGGTCGAGGCCCATCGCGCGGAAAGCGCGGATGACGACGTCGGTGCACACGCCGCGATCCTCCGGCACGTCGCCATCCGGATAGGCGAGCTTCACGTACGCCGGATCGTAGAGCGTGGTGACGCCGATCTGCGAGCGTGCGGCGGAGATGAGCTTCCTCGACGGCTCAGGCAGATCAGCGCGCAGCGGGAGCGTGGCGGCGAGGAGGATGAGGACGGGAAGACGCATGTCGGCGTTGTCGGACACACGCAGCGCGGCGGCGTTCATTCTTTTGCAGCGGCCACGGCATATTTTTGAAACGCAGAGACGCAGAGACGCGGAGGGAAGAATGCGCGGTTCCGCTTCGACTGTGATTCCGAGAGCCTTGGATCGACGGACACGGGTCATCACGTTCTTCTCCGCGTCTCTGCGTCTCGGCGTTTCAAATCCGTCCCGCTTTCTGAAACTGTTCAGCAATCCGCGGCGGAGGATGCTTGCATCGCGCGTCCCGCTTCCCTTATCCCGCACGCGATGCGCGGATACCTCGACCTCCTTCGCCACGTGCAAGAACACGGACGCTTCAAAGCGGACCGGACGGGCACCGGCACGTTCAGCGTGTTCGGCGCGCAGGTGCGCTTCGACCTCGCCGCTGGCTTCCCCCTTCTCACGACGAAAAAGGTCCACACGCGGAGCATCATTCACGAGCTGCTGTGGTTTTTGAAAGGCGAGACGAACACCCGCTACCTGCGCGAAAACGGCGTGACGATCTGGGACGAGTGGGCGGACGCCGAGGGAAATCTCGGCCGCGTGTACGGCGCGCAGTGGCGCGACTGGCGCGGCGCGGACGGGAAGCACGTGGATCAGATTGCGAAGCTCATCGGGCAAATCAAAAGCAATCCGGACAGCCGGCGGCTCATCGTGAGCGCCTGGAACCCGGCGGAGATCGAAAGCATGGCGCTGCCGCCCTGCCACGCGCTGTTCCAGTTTTACGTGAGCGAGGGCGAACTGAGCTGCCAGCTCTACCAGCGCAGCGCGGATATCTTCCTCGGCGTGCCTTTCAACATCGCGAGCTACGCGCTGCTCACGCACATGGTCGCGCAGGTGTGCGGGCTGCGCGCGAAGGAATTCATCCACAGCTTCGGCGACCTGCACCTCTACGCGAACCACGTCGACCAGGCAAAGCTGCAGCTCTCGCGAGAGCCGCGTCCGCTGCCGATGCTGAAATTGAATCCCGACGTGAAGGACATCTTCGCGTTCAAGTTCGAGGACATCGCCATCGAAGGCTATGACCCGCACCCGGTGATCAAGGCGCCGATTGCGGTCTGAGTTGAGAGTTGTGGGTTGAGGGTCGCGCACCCTACGTTCGACCGCGCGTGGCGATGCTCCTCTCAACTCTCAACTTTCAACCCTCAACCGCGCGATGAAAGCCATCGCCGCCATGTCGCTGAACCGCGTGATCGGGAACGGCGGACAGATCCCGTGGCATCTGCCGGAGGACTTCAAGTGGTTCAAGCAGCTCACCACCGGCGGCATCGTGCTCATGGGGCGGAAGACGTTCCTCAGCCTGCCGAAGCCGCTGCCGAACCGCACGAATGTCGTCTTCACCCGTGCGCCGCGGATGCTCGCGCGCGACCCGGCGTTTGTGGCGCGCTGCGGCGTGACCCCGCTCGTCGGCCACTGGAATGCGCGGCTCCGGCGCGGCCCGGCGCAGCTCGGATTTGAGCGCATCGCCGGACGCGAGGTGTGGCTGGTGCGCAGCATCGACCGCTTCCTCGCGGCGCTCAAAAAATGCCAGCCGCAGCGCGAGGTGTTCGTCATCGGCGGCGCGCAGATCTACGAGCGGATGCTGCCGCTGTGCAGCGACCTCTACCTCACCGTCGTGCCGCGCATCGTCGAGGGCGACGCGTGTCTTTCCGGAGTTCGAGCATCTCTTCGATTTTGCGGACGTCGCGCTGAAGACCGCGGACTTCGAGGTCCGCCACTACCGCCGCAACGCGAAACGCGGCTGACCTGCACCAACGATGCACATCGTCGCCCTCCTCGCACGGACGCTTGCGCGATTCGACCCGCCGGCAGTCGCGCCCGATCCCGCGCTTCGTCCGGTGGTGCTCGTCCACGGCATTTTCTCGACCGGCGGCGACATGGACCGGCTCGCGCGGCATCTCCGCTCGCAGGCGAGGGAAGTCTTCCAGCCGACGCTCACGCCGAACAGCGGCCATGCGTCGCTCGAGGATCTCGCGCGGCAGTTCGCGCAATATGTCGATCGGGAACTGCAAGGGCGCCGCTTCGACCTCGTCGGCTTCAGCATGGGCGGGCTGATCACGCGCTACTACCTCCAGCGGCTCGGCGGCATCGAGAATGTCGCGCGTTTCGTCACGATGGCGGCACCGCACATGGCACCCACGCGGCGCGGCTTGGCGGGACTTCCCGGCTGGGTGCAGATGCGCCCCGGGAGCGACTTTCTCCGCGACCTCGCGAGCGACGCGGATGTGCTGCGGCGCGTACCGTTCACGAGCTTCTTCACGCCGCTCGACGCGATCATCCTTCCCGCCAACAGCTCCGCGATGCCGCAGGCGCGCAACGTCCGCATTTGGGCGTCGATGCACCCGTCGTTCGTTTTGGAAAGGCGCTGCATCCGCGCAATCGCCGCGGCGCTGGCTGGGTAGGGCGCGTTCGCCGAACGCGCCGTGATTCGCGGGAAAGATCGGGGACGGCTCGGCGAGCCGTCCCTACCTTCGATCAGTCCTTCAACAGCGCGCCGACGTGCGCGGTTGCGGCGCTTGCGAGGCCGCGGAGGTTGTAGCCGCCCTCCAGCATGCTCACCACGCGGCCTTTCGCGTGCTCGTCGGCGATGTCGCGCACGATGCGGGTGAGGTCGGCGAAGTCCGCATCCTTCAGCAAAAACTGGCCGAGCGGATCGCCCTCGCGCGAATCGAAGCCCGCGCTGATGAGCACCAGTTCCGGCCGGAATTTCTTCATCGCGGGAACGAGCTTGCGCTCGAAGCACCCGAAGATCTCCGCCCGTCCGCTGTGCGCAGGCAGCGGGCAATTCAGCGTCGTCCCCTTCCCCTCGCCCTCGCCGGTTTCGTCGGCGCTGCCCGGTGCCGGGATACCACGGCGACTGGTGCGTGCTGAAAAAGAAGACGCTGCCATCCGCGTAGAAAATGTCCTGCGTCCCGTTGCCGTGATGCACGTCCCAATCGACGATCAGCACACGCCCGATGCCGAGCCGCTTCTGCGCATGGCGCGCGGCGAGCGCGACGTTGTTCACGATGCAAAAGCCCATGCCGCGCGCCGCGCCCGCATGATGCCCCGGCGGTCGGATGAGGCAGAATGCCGTCTTCGCCTCGCCTTTCACGACCGCCTCCGTCGCGGCGAGCGCGCAGCCGGCGGCCGCCATCGCTGCGTCCCATGAAAGCGGCCCGACGCCCGTATCGCCGGTGCTGAGTTGGCTCTCGACCATCGCGGATTTCCCTCTCCGCGAGATCGAGGTAGCGCGGATCGTGGACCAGCAGCAGATCCTCGCGCCGCATGGCCCGCGGCGCCATTTCGCGCATGCGGGCGTGGAGACCGGCTTCCTTCAATGCCGCCAGCACCGCATCGTAGCGCGCCGGCTGCTCCGGGATGCCCGGCGCCGGCGTCATGTTTTCTGCATGTGGGATCAGTGGAAAAAATCACGCTCGAATCGCAACCGAGCGCCGCATCGCGCGTCAACCCCCGATGACATTGCAGATATTTTTATTCAGCGCCTTGACGTTCCCTCCGCTGCGTTACAACTTCGTCGCAATGAGCGACGCTGATTCCAAGCTTCTCAAGGGCTCGCGCCTTTACCAGGAATTCCTTGCCGAGCGGGAGGAGATCATGCGGCACAAATGGTTGGAGAGCGAGAAGGCGGGATTCGACGTCGGATTTGAAAAGGCCCTGCTCGACTGGCTCGTGAAATACCGGCCCACTTGGCGGCGCAAGAGGCAGGAGCAACTGGGCCAACGAACCGCGGCAAATTCATGAGTTGAGCCGCAGGCACCTTTAAGTCCGACCCCGCGAGGTCACAAGGAAGCCAAAATGAGCAAACCAAACCCGCCAAGCCCCACCGCCCGCCTGCTCCTCGACGCAGCGGCCATCGAACGCGCTCTGAAGCGCATCGCGCACGAAATCATCGAGCGCAATCCCGAGCCGGAAAGGCTCGCCATCATCGGAGTTCCCTCGCGCGGCGTCGTCGTGTCGGAACGGCTCGCCGCATTCGTCCAGCAGTTTGCCGGCAGCGGCGTGGAAACCGGCGTCGTGGACATCTCGATGCACCGCGACGACCTCGCGCGACGCCCCGTGCCCGCCGTCGTCCCGACGCGACTGCCGTACGACCTCGAAAATCGCACCATCATCCTCGCCGACGACGTCGCATTCACCGGCCGCACCTGCCGCGCCGCGATGGATGCGCTCGCGGACTTCGGGCGGCCTGCGCGAATCCAGTACGCGGTGCTCATCGACCGCGGCCATCGCGAAGTGCCCATCCGCGCCGATTACGTCGGCAAAAATGTCCCGACCTCGCTCGGCGAGCGCGTCTTTGTCCGGTTCAGCGCGACGGACGGCACGGCGGAGGACGCCGTGTGGCTCGACACGACTCCCGGCTCGAACATCCCCGAATGACCGCCCCGCTCACGCAAGCCCCGCCCACCTGGCGCCGCAAAGACCTCGTCTCCATCGCTGATCTCAGCGCGGAGGAAATCACGCAAATCCTGGACACCGCCGCCGCGTTCAAGGACGTCGGCACCCGCGAGGTGAAAAAGGTCCCCGCCCTGCGCGGCAAGACGCTCGTGAATTTCTTCGTCGAGCCCAGCACGCGCACGCGCATTTCCTTCGAGGTCGCCGCAGTCCGCCTCAGCGCTGACGTCATCAACATTTCCGCGAGCACCTCCAGCCTCACCAAAGGCGAGACGCTGAAGGACACCGCGAAGAACCTCGAGGCGCTCCTCGCCGACATCATCGTCCTCCGCCACAGCAGCGCGGGCTCGGCCCAATTCCTCGCCGAGCGGCTGAACTCCAGCATCATCAACGGCGGCGACGGCGCGCATGAGCATCCCACGCAGGCGCTGCTCGACACGTTCACCGTCCGCGAAAAGAAGGGCGAGCATCGCCGGGCTGCATGTCGCGATTGTCGGCGACATCCTCTTCAGCCGCGTCGCCCGCTCAAATATCCACGCACTGCTCAAGCTCGGCGCACGCGTGACCTTGTGCGGCCCGCCCACGCTCGTCCCGCGCTCGCTCGAGGCCCTCGGCGTCACCGTCACCCACGACTTTGACAGCCTGCTGCCCGAGGTGGACGTGGTGAATCTCCTCCGCATCCAGCACGAGCGGCAGCGGAAGGAATACTTCCCGAGCCTCGGCGAATACACCGCCTTCTTCGGCCTCACGAAGGCGCGTGCCGAACGCCTCAAGCCCGACTGCCTCATCATGCACCCCGGTCCCATCAATCGCGGCGTGGAGATCGACAGCGACATCGCCGACAGCGGCCGCAGCGTCATCCTCGAGCAGGTCACCAACGGCCTCGCCACCCGCATGGCCGTTCTCTTCCTCTGCGCAGGCGCGCGAACTTCCTGAATGAATTCCACCCTCATCACCAACGGCCACATCATCGACCCGGCCAACGGCATCGACCGCGTCGGCGACCTCTACATCACCGGCGGGAAAATCGCGAAAATCGACTTCGACGCCACGCTGCGGAAACACCCGCACGACCTCGACGTCATCGACGCCACCGGGCTGGTCGTCTGCCCGGGCCTCATCGACATCCACGTCCACCTCCGCGAGCCCGGCCAGTCGGCGAAGGAAACCATCGCCACGGGCGCGAAGTGCGCGGCGGCGGGCGGCTTCACCACCATCGTCTGCATGCCGAACACGGCCCCGCCCGTGGACACGCCCAGCGTGGTCACGTGGATCTTGGAAAAGGCGAAGGCCGAGTCGTGCGTGAACGTCCTCCCCACCGGCGCCATCACCAAGGGCCTCGCCGGCGAGGAACTCGCGCCCATCGGTTCCCTGCACAAGGCCGGCGTCGTCGCGCTCACCGATGACGGCCATTGCGTGCAGAGCCACGAAGTCATGCGCCGCGCGTGCGAATACGCGCGCATGTTCGGCCTCGTCATCATGGACCATTGCCAGGACTACAATCTCGTCGGCAAAGGCGTCATGCACGAAGGCCAGGTGAGCGCCGCGCTCGGCCTCCCCGGCTGGCCCGCCATCGGCGAGGAAATCATCGTCGCCCGCAACGCGCTCCTCGCCGAACTCACCGGCACGCCCATCCACTGCCAGCACCTCAGCGCCGCCGGCAGCGTGGGCATCCTCCGCCGGGCACACGCGCGCGGCGTCCCGCTCACCGGCGAAATCTGCCCGCACCACATCGCGCTGACCGACGAATCCGTCCGCGGCTTCGACACGAACTTCAAGATGAACCCCCCGCTGCGCTCACAGGAGCACGTCGAGGCGCTCATCGAGGGCGTCGCCGATGGCACGATCACCATCCTGGGCAGCGACCACGCGCCGCATTCCGGCTTTGAAAAGGAGGTCGAGTTTGACCTCGCGCCGTTCGGCATCCTCGGCCTCGAAACCGAGCTCGGCCTCTTCCTGAACATCCTCGTCCATCAGCGCAAGGCCATCACCTTGAAACGCCTGATCGAACTTTACACCGCGAATCCCGCCAAGCTTCTCAACCTCGATCGCGGCACGCTGACCGTCGGTTCCATCGCCGATGTCACCCTCATCGACCCCGACCTCGAATGGACCGTGGACAAGGAACAGAGCTTCTCCCGCAGCCGCAACACGCCCTTCCACGCCTGCGAACTCAAAGGCCGCGCCGTCCGCACCATCGTTGCAGGAAAGACCGTCTGGTCCCTCTAGCCGCCGAGTTGGGCGGATAGGCGATTTTCTGCGTGCCCTCTGAGGGGTGCGCCGCTTTACTCCGCGCCCTTTATGAAAATCGTTCTCGCTTACTCCGGCGGTCTCGACACGAGCGTGCTGATGACCTGGCTCAAGGAAACCTACAAGGCGGAGATCGTCGCGTTCTGCGCCGATGTCGGGCAGGAGGAGGAACTCACGGGGCTGGAGGAGAAGGCGCTCAAGACCGGCGCGAGCAAGTGCTACATCGAGAACCTGAACGAGGAATTCGCGAGGGATTTCATTTTCCCGATGATGCAGGCGGGCGCGGTTTACGAGGGGCAATACTTTCTCGGCACGAGCATCGCGCGTCCGTGCATCGCGAAGAAGATGGTGGAGATCGCGAAGCGCGAGGGCGCGGATGCGGTGGCGCACGGGGCGACGGGCAAGGGGAATGATCAGGTGCGGTTCGAGCTGGCCGCGGCGGCGCTCGCGCCGGAGCTGCAGGTGATCGCGCCGTGGCGGCAGGACCGTTTCCGCGAGGAATTCCCCGGCCGCGCGGAGATGATCGCGTATGCGGAGAAGCACCAGATCCCGATTCAGGCTTCGGCGAAGAAGCCGTATTCGATGGACCGCAATCTCCTGCACATTTCCTTCGAGGCGGGAATCCTCGAGGACCCGTGGTACGACGCGAGCGCGGAGAAGGCGCGGGAGATGTACGTGCTGTCCGTCTCGCCCGAGGAGGCGCCGGACAAGGCGGAGTATGTGGAACTGACCTTCGAGCGCGGGAACTGCACCGCAGTCGGCTACCACGAGATCGCGGCCGTGCTGAAGGAACTCGGCTACAAGGGCACGCTCACTTTCAACACGAACGACCACGCGGTGCTCTCGCCCTACTGGGTGATGAAGGTGCTGAACAAGCTCGGCGGCAAGCACGGCTGCGGACGCGTGGACATGGTGGAGAACCGCTTCGTCGGCATGAAGTCGCGCGGCGTGTACGAGACGCCCGGCGGCAGCATCCTGCACTTCGCGCACCGGCAGATGGAGAGCATCACGATGGATCGCGAGGTGATGCACCTGCGCGATTCGCTCATCCCGAAATACGCGGAGCTCGTCTACAACGGCTTCTGGTTCGCCCCCGAGCGCGAGGCGCTGCAGGCGCTCGTGACGGAGTCGCAGAAGAACGTGAGCGGCGTCGTGCGCGTGAAGATCTACAAGGGGAACATCATCGCCGCCGGACGGAAATCCTCGCTGTCGCTCTACAACCCCGAGATCGCCACGATGGAGGCCGACCCGACGAAGGCCTACAATCAGAACGACGCCACCGGCTTCATCGCGCTGAACGCGCTGCGGCTGAAAGTCGCGGCGCGCGTGCACGCGGGAAGTAGGGACGCGGGCAATCGGAGCGCGCAGACCTTTTGGAGTGCGGCAGTCCATCTGTCGCTCTGGCCCGGCGACGGGAAAGCGCCAGCCTGGACCTGGCGGCAATCCAAAATCGCAGCCCGCGTTGGACATCGCGCATTTGGAAAACTACATTGCCCGCAATGACGACCACGACCGCCGCGCCGATCCAGACGAAGATCGGCAATGAAAAGCTGCTCAAGCTCACCGAGAAGGCCGGTGCCAAGCTCGGCTCGCTCCTCACCAAGCAGGGCCGCCCGCAAGGCGCGCTGCGCGTGGCGGTGATCGGCGGCGGCTGCTCGGGGCTGCAATACAAGATGGACCTCGTGGACGGCCCGGCGAACCGCGACATCATCGTGACCTCGCAGGAAGTGCGCGTGGTGATTGACCCGAAGAGCGCGCTGTTCGTGAGCGGGAGCGTGCTGGATTTTTCGGACGACCTGCAAAAGGGCGGCTTCAAGGTGACCAACCCGAACGCCGAGGCGCACTGCTCTTGCGGCGAAAGCTTTTCCGCCTGATGGCCGCGGCGGATCATTTTGCCGTGCTCGGCCTCCCGCGGGCGGCGTGGGTGGATGCGGAGGAATTGAAGTCGCGCTTTCACAAGCTGAGCGCCGAGCGGCATCCCGATGCTGCGGGCGGCGACGGAGCGGCATTCACCGAGCTGAACGCCGCGTGGCAGGCGCTCCGCGAGCCGGCCGGATGCCTGCGGCATTTCCTCGAGTTGGTTCACCCCGAGGCGCTGGCCGCAGCCGGTGAAACGCCGCCGGAGCTCGCGGACCTGTTCATGCGCATCGCGGGATTCCGGCAGGCGGCGCAGCAGTTTGGAATGAAGCTCGAGGCGGCGACCTCCCCGGTGACGAAAGCCGTGCTGGAAGGCGAGCGGGTGGTATTCCGCTCACGCCTTGAGGAACTCGTCGCCGAGGTCCAGACGAGAACGGCGGAGTGCATGACCACGCTCCGCAGCGAATGGACCGAACCTGCACAACTCGCCACACTGCTCGCCTCGCTCGTCTTCCTCGCAAAGTGGAGCACGCAGCTCCATGAAATACAGCTCGGGCTGTAGGAGCGCTTCGCACGGATCCTTCCGCCGATTCCCGCAGATTGGGCATCACGGCCAATCTTCCCCTGCGAAAATCCGTGCAATCTGCGGACTCTTCCGCGGCTTCGCCCTTGCGGATTGCATCGCGCTCCACACAATGCGCGCCCCTCGCATGAAAACCCTCCGCACACTCGCATTCCTCCTCATCGCATTCATCTCCCCCGCCCTTGCCGAGGACTTCCTGCCCGGCGTGAAGCGCGTCCTTTTCCTCGGCGACAGCATCACCTACGCGGGCCGCTACACTGAACTCTTCGACGCGTTCATCTTCACGCAATTTCCCGACAGGCAAATCAAGGTGATCGACTGCGGCCTGCCGAGCGAGACCGTGAGCGGGCTCAGCGAGGCCGGGCACGCGGGCGGAAAATTTCCGCGCCCAGATGTGCATGAGCGCCTCGACCGCGTGCTCGCCACGGTGAAGCCCGACCTCGTCTTCGCGTGCTACGGCATGAACTGCGGCATCTACCTCCCCTTCGACGAAAAGCGCTTCGCCGCGTACCAGGCCGGCATCCGCAAGCTGCGCGAGAAGGTGGAGAAGGCCGGCGCGAAAATCATCCATCTCACTCCACCGGTATTCGACGCCGTGCCGCTCAAGGGGCGCACCAAAACCGCCGACGTCGTGAAGGACGGCGAGTTCTTCGAGGGCTACAACGGCGTGCTCGACCGCTACTCCGCATGGCTCGTCGAGCAGGGCAAAGCGGAAGGCTGGCGCGTGATCGACACGCACAGCGCCATGGCCGCCGCACTCGCCGAGAAGCGCAAGACGGACCCGGGATTCTTCTACGCGAAGGACGGCGTCCACGCGAACAACGACGGCCACCGCGTGATCGCCGAGGCGATCCTCAGCGCACTGTCTCCGGAAAAGGCTCCCGCGTTCTTCAAGCTGCTCGACAGCGAGTGGGCAGCGAGCACGAAGAGCAGCGTATTCTTTGACAGCCTCCACAAGCGCAACCGCGTTCTGTGCGACTCGTATCTCACGCGCCGCCGGTCACCTCCGCCCCGGCATGGCAAAAGGGATCCCCATCGCCGAAGCCGAAGAAAAAGCCGCGGCGCTCGAAGCGACAATCCGCGAAGCTGCGAAGTTCGCGAGGTAGCGTTCGCATGGGGAGGACGCTCTCGCCGAGCGCGCCCTGATCCCTCGTGGAAGCAAAAATGGGCGCTTTCGGCGAAAGCGCCCTACCAGCGAAATGCGCAAAGACCCGCCACGCCACGCGGTTGCCTTCCGCATGAGAATCCCCTCCCTCCTCTTCTCCCTCGCGCTTTTCACCGTTCGCCATTGCCGCAGCCCGAGGCGTTCGAGGTCGGGCCGGATCAAAAATCCGCGCTTCCGGGCGGGCGTGAGGCGGATGGGATCATCGGCGATTTCATTTTGCGGAACGACAAGATCGAGGCGGTGATCTCGGGCAATCTCCCGCTGCGGCGTGCGAACATGAGCACGTTTTACGGCGACACGGGCGTCACGCCCGGCTGCATCTACGACCTCACGCTGCGCGGCGAAAACAACGACCAGCTCACCATTTTCCAACCCGCGCAGCAGCAGGGCACGGTGTCATGGGTGCGCGTGTCGAAGGACGGCAAGGACGGCGAGGCGCTCGTCGAATGCGTGTCGACTTCCCCCGGGCGCGACGGCGTCTCGCGCAGCCAGCAATACCGGCTGCGCGACGGATGGTCGGGCGTGTCCGTGACCACGGTGATCACGAATGAAGGCGCGAAGCCGCGCAACATTTTGCTCAGCGACAAGTGGACGAACTTCGTGCGCACGGGCAGCGCGACATTCGCGCACGGCCCAATCCAGTGGGCGGAATCCGTGGACCCGGCGGACCGCTGCGGCTACGCGGCCGGCTTCACCGAGGACAAGGACGACGCGGCGACGAAGACGATGCGCGAACTGGCGCCCGGCGCGTCCGTGACGTTCACGCGATTCCTCGCCGTCGGACGTTCGCCCGCGGAGGCCGTGGGCCTCGTCGCGGAGAAGCAGGGCGATGCGGGGAAAATCACGGGCACCGTGAAGGACGCGGGCGGCGCACCGGTCGCAGGTGCGCACCTCATCGTGAGGCAGCAAAGAATCTCCCGGCCAAAGGCGTGACCCCCGCGGCATCCGCGCCGACGGCATTCGCGCGTGCGGCGCTGCGAGCGGCGGCGATCGGATCCACGGATGCGCAGGGGCGCTTCGCGTTCTCGTTTCCGCCCGGCAGCTACGTGATCACCTTCACCGACCTCGGACGCGCGAATGTGGAAATGGAAGTCACCGTCGCCGCGAATGCCGAGGCGAAGCTGACGCCACGATGGCGGCCGCGAGCGCGGTGCAGTTTGACATCCGCGACGAGAAGGGAGCGACGCTGCCGTG
This sequence comes from uncultured Verrucomicrobiae bacterium, assembly GCA_963769025.1. Classification (GTDB taxonomy): domain Bacteria; phylum Verrucomicrobiota; class Verrucomicrobiia; order Chthoniobacterales; family Chthoniobacteraceae; genus SXWH01. The sequence goes on along the minus strand of CAVYKI010000009.1, from coordinate 241,843 downwards.
CAAGGCGCAGTTCCTCGCGCTGGAAGGCACCGACCCGGTGAACCTCGGCCCGGAGCAGCGCGCGCACGGCTGCCGCGACCAGTATCACAGCGAGCGCGGGCGATTTCCGCGTGCAGCTCCCGCCCGGCGAGCTACCGCGTCGTCGTCACGCGCGGCATCGAGTATTCGCACCTCGCGCAGGAGGTGACGCTCAAGGCCGGCGAGACGTTCGCCTTTTCCGGAACGCTGAAGCGCCTCGTGGACACGCGCGGCTGGGTGAGCGCCGACTATCACAACCACTCCACGCAGAGCGGCGACAACACCTGCGGCACGGACGACCGCATCATCAATCTCGCCGCCGAGCACATCGAGTTTGCGCCGACCACCGAGCACAACCGCCTCTACGACTGGCGCCCGCACATCGACCGGCTCGGCCTCGCGCAGTTCATCCAGACCGTGCCCGGCATGGAACTCACCGGCAGCGGTGCGCACTTCAATTCCTTTCCCTTCAAGCCCGTGCCGCGCACGCAGGACAACGGCGCGCCGGTCTGGAACAAGGACCCGCGCATCACCGCGATCACGCTGCGCGACTGGCAGGGCGCGGAGCCGGATCGCTGGGTGCAGATCAATCATCCCGACATGGTGACAAACTTCATCGACGCGCGACGGCGACGGACGCGTGGACGGCGGCTTCCGCGGGCTCGCGACGCTCATCGACGGCGTCGAGACGCAGAACTACGGCGCGAGCGAAATCCTCGGCGGGCGGCCCGTTCACGATCGGCCGGAACGCGAAGACCGGGAAGGAAAGCGTGAGCATCATCCGCGAATTCATCTGGCTGCAAATGCTGAACCGCGGCCATCGCTACGCCGGCATGGCCGTGTGCGACGCGCACACCGTCTACGGCAACGGCGTCGGCGGCTGGCGCATGTACATGCCGAGCGCGAGCGACGAACCGGCGAAGATCGACTGGCGGGAAAACTGCCGCGCCGCCAAGGCCGGCCGCAGCTACCTCACCACCGGTCCGTTTCTCCAGGTCACGCACCGACGACGGCACCGGCCCCGGCGACACCGCGCGCGCCGATCGGCGGCGGCGTGAAGCTCGCACGTCCGCGTGCAATGCACCGACTGGATCGACATCGACCGCGTGCAGGTGCTGGTGAATGGCCGCGCGCGGCCCGAGCTGAACTTCACCCGCGCGACTGCGCGCGGCGAATGTTCAAGGACGGCGTCGTGAAATTCGACGAGACGCATCGACGTGCCGCTGAGCGAAGACGCGCACCTCATCGTCGTCGCGTGCCGGCGAAAAGAGCGACCTCTCGCATCGGCTACGGCACGAGCGCGCAGGCGAAGATCCGCCCCTTCGCCTATCACAATCCGATCTTCGTCGATCTCGACGGCCACGGCTTCACGCCGAACGGCGACACGCTCGGCTGGCCGCTGCCGGCGAAGAAGATCAGCGTCGAAGACGCGAAGGCGATGCTGAAGGCCCGGGCCCTCGACGCCAACGCGCCCGAAATCGACACGACCCTCTAGTCCACCGGCAGCCCACTCGCGCGCAGGATGGTCTCGTGCGTCGCGAGGTCGTGCGCGGGCGTGAAGGCCAGAGCCTTTTCGCCGCGGATCACTTTTGCGAGATCCTCGAAGTCGCCGTCGTAGCGTCCCCTGCCCTTCGGGAAGGTCAGCGCCTGCCTGCCCGCCTTGTATTCGCCGTGCGCGGCGCTGAGCGTGAGGCGCGCCTCGGGATGCTCGATCGGGCGGATGTCCATCGTTCCCTTTGTCCCGCACACGGCGAACTGCCGTCGCGCGCCGCCATCCCATTCCACGAGCACGCTGCGCACCGTGGCGATGGCCGATGGATAATCGAGGACCGCGGTCTGGTTGTCCGCGAAGCCGTCCTTCAGCGGCGAGGAACTCCGGCTGTGCGGCGTGACCTTTTCCGGACGGCCGAGGATCGCGACGACGGAATCAATGACGTGGCAGCCGAGTTCAAACATCGCGCCGCCCCGGTATGGCGCGAGCGCGCGGCGTTCCTCGTCGCCCTGGATTTTGCCCATCGCCGCCTCGATCGAGAAGACTTCGCCGAGCGCGCCCTCGCGGATCAATTTCCGGCACAGTTCGAAAGCCGGATTGTAGCGCAGCATGTAGCCCATCTGCACGGTGAGCTTGCGCGCGGTGGCGTCGTCGAGCAGGCGGCGGAGAGCGGGGAGCGATTCACCGGCGGGCTTGTCGAGGTGAATGTGCTTCCCGGCGGCGATGCAGCGTGCGGCGGCGGGCACGAGATCCTTCACCTCCGTCTCGACGGCGACGGCCTGCAGACCCGGCGCGTTCAGCAGTTGCTCCTCGGTCATCACGGGAATTCCCGCGTAGGTCTTGCTCTCCGCAAGCGCAGCACGACGGCGCTCATCCGGTTCGACGACGCCCACCACCTCGAAGTCATCGGAAGCCCGCATCGTGTCCATCTTTCCACCTGCGTGCGCGTGTGCCGTGCCAATCTGTCCGACCCGAATCCTGGGCCGCTTCGCCCTGTCCGTCGCAGCGCGGAGCGGAAGCCAGGTGCAGGCGAGCGAGGCACCGGCAAGGCCGGCGAGTTTCAGAAAATCACGGCGATGGCTTCGATGGGGTGTCATGCAGCATTTTCACCGGAAATTGCCGACTCAAACAAGACCCTCCTTCAGTTCATCACTGCGGAGCCCATTCGCGCCTTGCGCGCCGTTCACCCCTCTGCCAAGAGGAGGCCATGCCCGGGATGAACGAAACCATCATCGAACAAGCCACGATGGAAGATTTGCCGCAGATGGTGAATCTTCTCTACGAACTTTTCGGGCAGGAGGGAGATTTCGTGCCCGACCGTGCGAAGCAGGAGCGCGGGCTGCGACTGATCCTCGAGCAACCAAGCCGGGGGCGCATTTTTGTCTGCCGCTGGAATGACACCATCGTAGGCATGGTGAACCTCCTGTTCACGATCAGCACGGCGGAGGGCGGCTTCGTCGGATTGCTCGAGGATGTAATCGTGCAGGTGGATTTCCGCGGACGAGGCGTGGGTTCGCAACTGCTGAAGCACGTGATTGATTACGCGAAGAAAAAGGAACTCCTCCGGATCACGCTGCTGACGGACCGCATCAATGCGGAGGGGCATGCATTTTTTGAAAAGCTTGGTTTCTTCAAGAGCCAGATGATCCCGCTGCGCCTTCCGCTCACGAAGGATGCGGCGACACTGCCGAAATCGTGACGGCAGGCGGCTTCACCGATATCGGCTTTGCACGGGTGGACACGGACCGCCGGAGGCGCTGTGGATTTCCGGAGGTGATCTTCGGTCTTGGCAAGACACCGGCACAGGTCGGCGAGATTGCGAAAGCGATCTTGGAAAATGATCCGGTGCTGCTCGTCAGCCGTGCGAACGAAGATCAATGGCGCGCGGTCGCCGCTCATTTTCCCGACGCCCGCTGGCATGCGAGTGCACGGTGCATCACCCTCGAGCGCACCCCTCTCGCGAAACTCGATGGTTTCATCGCCGTTGTCTGCGCAGGTACCAGCGATGTCCCTGTCGCAGATGAGGCCGCGGTGACTCTCGAAATCTTCGGCAATCGTGTCGAGCGAATCACCGATGTCGGTGTCGCGGGAATCCACCGCCTGCTCGCGGTCCGCGACCGCATCGAGGCGGCAAATGCCGTCATCGTGGTCGCCGGCATGGAGGGCGCACTGCCGAGCGCGGTGGCCGGTCTCGTGAGCAAACCGGTCATCGCCGTGCCGACGAGCATCGGGTACGGCGCAAGCTTTGGCGGCGTTGCAGCGCTGCTCGGGATGCTGAATTCCTGCGGCAGCGGAGTGACGGTCGTGAATATCGACAACGGCTTCGGCGCTGCGTTCGCAGCGGCGCAAATCAACCGGCTCGCCCAGCCGCGCCCGCTCTAGCTGTGCCCCTGCCTACATTGGCAATCACCCTTCGTGGCAAACTGCGTCATGAAATCGTGCTCCGCGATCAGGGTGGCGCGCGTTGCCAGGGCCTTGGCGATGGAATCGGGCAGGCACTCGTCCAGAATGGCATGTGATTCCTCGCTCTTGGTGTCGAGGCGCCATCATCTCGTCGGTGCTGCTCCATTCCGGCGGGCCCGGCGACTGGCGCGTGCGCTGCGTGTTGACGCAATTGGCTGGAGACCCGCGCTCGAACAGGACGGCGAGGGCGGAAACCTTCGCGTTTGCGTGACGCCGGTGCGTGCGATCCCCGCGGTTCACCGCGATGGCCCGTTCAGTTCGTCGGCGGGTTCACCTCGCGGACGGTGGCGCCGTTGGTGTCGCTGAGCAGCAGGATGGCGAGCTTGTCCACGTGGTTCAGCTCCGTCGGCTTGAGCATCTGGTAGTCGAGGCCGTTGGCGGGGGCGGGTTCGTTCGTGAGCGGGGTGGGCTGCACGTTTTCCGGGGCGTTCAGGCTCGCATAGTCGAAGCGTCCGCGCAGGTCGGTGTAGCCGTCCTTGAAGAACCGCACCGTGCCGTTCTTGAGCCGCGCGTACACTTTCACATACGCCTTCGCGACCGGCTTGTTGCTGCCGCTGTCGCGCGCCTCGATGCGGCCGTAGTTTTCCGTGAGCGTGAGCTTCAGCGTGTTCGCGTGGTAGGCCTGCGCCTTGCGCTGTCCGGCGCCGACGACTTCCACGAGCACGTTCGCCTTTGCAAACTCGCCCGGCAGCGGGATGTCGAGCGCGTCCTTGCCCGTGGGCAGCGCGTGCTTCGCGCTTTGCGTGGGCTTGATGATGCTGAAGCGCCCCGCGTCCTGGCTCACGAATGGATTGCTGCTGAACGAAAACTCCGGGTCCATGAGGTAGTAGTTGATCGTCACCTCGCCGAGATTTTTCCACGTGAGCGCGATGCTCCGGTTCTCGACCTTCAAATCAAAGGTCGGCTCGGTCGCGGCGAGTTCCGCCTGCTGTTTCTCGCGGTCGGGTTTGTCATCGTCCTTTTTGGCAGCGGCCTTGCCCTCGGCTTCGTCGAGCTGCGAGGCGACTTCGGCGAAAAGGTTCCGCCAGCGCGCGACGGGATGCCCCGCGTAGTTCGCCGCGATGCCGCGCGCCCCGGCGACGTTGTCCTCGTAGAAGTCCGCGTAGCACTTGAAGTAGTCGTGCTGGATCTTCATCGGCAGCGCGGTCGCATCCACGGCGCGGAAACGCGCGAGCGCCTCCTCCACGCGGTCCTGCAGGAAGAGCTGGTACGTCACGCTCATGCTGTCCATCGCGTCGAGCTGCGGCTTGTGCGCGAGGATGCCGAGCAGCGATTGGTATTGCGAAAGCACCGCCGGATTCGCGATGCGCCGCTCGCTGCCGAGCCGGTGCGCGCGCTGGTTCACCAGCGGGCTGTATTCGAGATGCTCGTACGCGCGCCGCTCGATGGGATCGATGAGCAGCAGCTTCGACGCGAGGAACGGCCCGCACTGCGCGACGAAATCATCGCGGTGCTTCAGCCATTCGCGCAGCGCCGCCGTGTCGTTGTGCACGACCGCGTAGCTGTAGATCACGTCGTTCCACACGTGCCGCTGCTGCATCACGCCGGTGAGCTTCTTGAAAAACTCCGCGCTCTGCCGCACCGCCACGCGATGCGCTCCATGTTCAGCGACTCGATGTTGTTCGCCGCGATGAAGTCGAACACCTCCGCGTCCGTCCCGTACTGCGAGACGTAGTCCCACGACGCCTTGTCGAACTGCGTGAGCTTCGCGACGACGTTGAACTCAAACGCCTTCGCCGCCGCCGCGCTCGTGCCCGCGACCGCGACATTCACCGGGTAGTGCGGGAACTTCGCGCCATTCGCCGCCACCGCCGGGAAGTAGAAGTAATACTCGAACGTCTTCGTCGTGTAAGGCTCCAGCCGCAGCCGGCGCGAGTCCGTCGCCTTGCTCCCGAGCACCGGCAGCGCGCCCTTCGGGATTTGCAGCAGCACCTCCGCCTTCACCGGCGAACTCGTCGGATTGGTCACGACGACATTCGCCCCGTACACCGCGCCGGTGAGAAATTCCCCCGTCACGTACTTTTCAAACTTCTCGTTCCCTTCCTGCCGGTAGCGGTCGCTCTGCCGGAAGAAACTCTGCGAGACGAGCAACTGCCCCGCGTCCGCCTTCGCCGGCGCGGCCTGCTTGATCTCCTTGTGATACACAATCGCCGCGCCGCCCGCCGTGAAAGTGAACTGCCCGCCCTCCGCCTTCGCCGTGTGCTTCGGCGCATCGAACGGCAGATCCAGCACCGCCAGCGCGAGCAGCATCTCCGTGAAATTCCGGCTCGCCTCCGCGACATTCCCGGACACAAACGCGCCCTTCGCCCCGCCGCCCACCCAAGCCGCGTAGTCGCGCCAGAACGCGTTCACCGTCACCAGCCCCGCATCCTGCTGCTCGATGCGGCAGCCGGTAATAATTGTTCTCCGCCCACTCCTTCGTCGCCCCCATCTGCCGGTAATACGCGCGGACGAGGCCGCGGGCTCTGGCCAGCTGTCGTGCCGCCGAAGTAGAGCGCGTCCGCGTCTGTCGCGAGGACGGCGGCTTCCGCCGGCTTCGGGTCCGAGACAATGGCACCCAGCCTCAGCATCCTGCCCCGGTCTTCGAGTTGCTCCTGGTTCTGTCGTTTCGCACGTTCGAGGCCGTCACGGGCGGGTGCCGGGCTGTCAGCCTGCTTGTCGGACAGGTTCTTCTGCAGCTGATTCAAAGGCGCCGCACCGCCCTTGGCAGCAGCATGGGCACCGGATGCCCTACCCTCCGGAGCGAGCATTCCACCGGCAAAATGTACAGCCGGCGTAGGCGCGTTCACTGGCGGCGGTGCCATCGGCGCGGACGCGGCTGCCTCGCTGCGTCCGAGCGCATCAACCGCCCTGAGCTTCTCGCGCTTGAAGACTCCGAGTCCTTCCGCATCTGCAGTCTCCTCTAGCAGCGCACGCCCGCGCAGAGCGGTCTCGAAGAGGCGATCCTGTTCGTCCGGATTCGGCGGAATCATCTCCCACAGCTCGCGGAGATGCCGCGCCGCGCCCTCGGCCTCGCCGCCGATGCGTTGGCCGAGCAGCGCGCGCTCGACGACATTCAGCCGGGCGTAGGCCCACGGCTGGAGGTAGGACTTGAGATCATTTTCGAGGAGGAAGTCGTCCATGAACGTCCGGTCCTTCTTGTTCGCCAGATACGGCTTCACCACCGTGTCGAAAAATGCGCGGTCCTTCTTCGCGAGGAAGAAGTTCAGCTCGTGGCTGGCGAACTCGCTGTATTTCGCGCGCTTCTCGTCGTCCTTGAGCTTCGGCCATTCGAGCACCCACGCGAACTTCGCGAGCGTCGCGTCGCCGTTCAAAGTCGTGAGCAGCGAGAAGACGCCGCCGAGCGTGTCATAGGTCTCGAATTCGCTCGTGAGGATGTCCGCGAGCGTCAGCGTCCTGCCCGGTTCGACGACGGTGATCTCCTTTTTCTGCGTGAATGGCTTCGCCGGATCGAGGTTCCGAACCAGCCGCTGGTCGGCGAATTTCGTCGGCACCTCGGGCAGTGCGAATGAGCGCCACACGGCGTTCGAGAGGTCCTCCGCATAGATTTGAACGTGCTGGCGGTCACCGAGGATCCTGCGGTCGATGCGCACCGTGCCGTCCTTGTCCGGCAGGAAATTGTAAATCGCCGGCGCGGAAACCGCGAGGAAGTCGAGGTTCGATTCCGCCGCCGCGCCGCCGGGTCCGGCCTTCTTTTTCTCAGCCGGTTCGGCGAACGCGCGCCGCAACTGGGATTCCTTCGCACCGCGTGTCGCGCCGGCCATTTCACCCTCCATCTGCGCGAGATCCTCGACCTCGGTCGAGCGCCTGTCCCACGGATTCAGCAGGAGACCCGGACGGGTGAGCATGTTGCCGGGAAAGAGTTTCTGGTATCGCCGATCGAGGATGTAGCGGTATTCGTCGCCGATCTCGCGACCGGCCGCGTAGAGATTCGGCAGCCGTGCGGGCGCGCCGGAAGCCGCGCCGAAGCGCACGAAGCTCCCGAAGTCGCCGAAGATTCCGCGCCCCGGCTCGAAGCGCGACGCGGCGACATGCACGCGGGTGAAAGGCGAGGTGTTCGCGAGCTTCACGGTGATCGCATCCGGCGCCTCGATGACGCCGGTGATGTGCAGCATCGTCTCTGCCTTCGCCTGCAGGTTGCGCGCAGCTGCCGAGATACCACCCGCTGCCCGCCTTGCCTCCGCTCACTTTGATCGCGATGTCGCGCTTCTCGTCGCGCAGCCGCAGCGCGTAGTCGCCGGGCGTCGAGGCCCTCGATGACTAGGAATCCGTCCACGATTTCCATCTGTCCGCCGTGGTCGGCGACAAACGTGCCCGCGTTCACCTGAAGCAACGACACCTCCCGCTGGAGCCAGTCCTTCGGCAGGAAGTTCCAGCGCGTGAGCGCCTCGCTGAACCGTGGGGGCAGTGGCACGCGGACCGGTTGCCCGCCCCCCGTGTGGATCACCGCGGGCCACGTGCGCTCAAAGTCATCCAGCTCCCATGAACTTTGCCGTCCGTTCGGAATCCGCGCAGTGAAGCTCGCGATGCCTCCGAGCGCGCCGAGCTCCACGCGGCCCTTGTCATCCGTGCGGAGAGCGATCGTCTGCGTGCGCGCAAATTCGCGGTGCCTGAACGTGAACACCGCCTGCTGGTCCGCGAGCGGTTCGCCATTTCTGCCGAGCAGCTCGAAGACGTAGTTGCCGCCGAATTTCGACAGGTGCCCGTCGTTCGTCGCATCGGTCTTTTCGATGCCGTTCAGACTCCAGTTGTGACTCGCGGAGATGTCACGCTTCTGCCCGCCGGCGCTGAGGACATCCACTTTTCCCGTGAGCGTGACGGTGAGCTGAGCGAGGCGCTCGGGAACGCTGAGGTCCTGAGTGAGCACGCCGCCGGCGGTGAGCTTCAGGTCCTTGAACTCGCGCGTCGTGGAAATTCCGTCGTGCGTCGTGGAAGTCACGGTGAGCTTCGGCTCGGTGAGCAGCGCGGGATCGAGGTGCGCTTCGCCGAGCATCAGCGCCGTGCGCACGGCGACCGTGGCCTCGCGACGCGCCAGCAGTTGCTCGCGCTCGATGTGAAAATGCGCGTCGAGCACGTAGTTTTCCGCGTGATGCTCGAACTGCGCGAGCGTGGCAAACGTGCCCTCCGCATCCGCGAGGACGACCTGCTTCATGCCGGGCTGCGCGGTGAACGGCACCACGATGCGGCCGAGCTTCTCGTCGCGCACGAACTTGCGCCCGTCGAGCCACGCCACGGCCTCCTTCACCTGCGCGCCGTTTTCATCCAGCACGGTGAGCAGATCGCCGGACGGTCCGGTGTTCTGCACCACCTGCCACTGCCCGTTGCGCACCAGCGCGCGGCTGCTGCGCCCGCCGCCGATGAACTCCACGATCCACGCGCCGCGTTTTCCTTTCAGCGCGGGAAATTTGAACGTCTGCCGCGTGCGCTTGAATGGGCCGGTGTCGAACGCGTGGGTCTGCTCGCTGTTCGCGACCAGGCCGTCGAGGTTGAGGTCTGTGTTGAGCTGGCGCTTCTGCGTGAGGAAAAAGTTCAGCGCATTCAGCTCGTAGATTTTCACGATGAGCTTCGGCGTGTTTTTCACGACGACATCAAACTGCACATCATCGCCCGCCTGCACACCGCCCGCGGGCTTGAAGACCGGCGCGTTCGTCGAGGGAAACTCGATGTCCACGCGATCCTTGAGCCGCTGGAATTCCCCCGGCGTGATGAGCGACGCCCACTGCTCGGCGTTGCCCTGCGCGCTCGTGATGAGCGCCTCGGCGAGCACCGGCTTCAGCCACGTGTCGCGCACATACTCCGTGTAAGGCGCCATCATCCCCGTGCCGATGTCGCCGAGGTTCGCCGCAGCCGCGCGCTGGAAAATGTTCAGGAAATAGTCCCGCACCAGCGGCTCGTCGTCGCCGATAGGGCGCTGCGTCAGCAGGCCTTCGCTCAGGTTCGCGTTCAGGTCGCACATCGGCTGCGAATTGCGCACGCGTTCCAGCCATTTTGGGTTCACATAGTGGATGGAGCGCGGGAGCTTGAGGTACTCGAGCAGTCGCGCTGCGTCGTAGACGCCCTTCTTCCGATCGTGATCGAGCGCAGGTAGAGCACGTGGGCCTTCAGCGTGTTGTAGGTGGGCGACAGCGTCTTCGCGTAGGCCCACACGCGCTCCAGCCACGCCTCGCGTTCCACGGCGTCAAACTCCACGTCCACATCCGCCGACGGCGCGAGCTTGCGCAGCCTGGCAAAGACGAACGCCTGCTGCACCGGCAGGCCGGGCGACTGCTTCGCCAGCGCATCGAGCTGCTCCGGCAGGAGTGCGCGGTGGATGGCAAATTCCCCGAACCCGCGCGATTCCTTCGACTTCAAGTCAGCGACGATCAGCTCCACCAGGCCGGGCACGTCCGGCCGCTTCAGCCTGCCGAGCAATGCCCGTCGCCGGTGTTCGTCGAGCGGAACCTTGCTCCTCACCAGCGCCTCCAGCGCCTCCTCGGAAAATGATCCCAACCCCAGGTCATTGTTGATCGAGTCGCGCTCAAACACATCGCGCCCGATGCGCTTCGGGTCGAGCGTGCTCGGCAGGTCCGGCTTTTTGTCGCGCACCTCCTGCTGGTGGTTGAACTGCAGGCCGAGCCGCTCGCGCAGAAAGGCCAGCGTCTTCTGCGGATTCGCATCGTAGCCGAGCAATGCGTCGCGGTTCTCGATGATCTCCCGCTGGTCGGAGTCCGGGAAGCGCTTCTTCCACTGCGCGAGAACGCCCGCGAGCTTCGCCGCATTGCTCGTGTTCTGGTAATGCAGCGCGTGGAAAAAATAGTAGTCCTCGGTGCCGGGGACGAGTTCGCCGAGGACCTTCTCCCGGTCCGGTGCGAGCGCGAATTTCTCAATGAATCCGATCTCATTCTCCGCCCACGAGCAGACCGGAAGGACGAGTGAAGTGACCAGTGCGATTGCTGCCGGGAGGTGGAACGAAGTGCGCTTGCTCATGGGATGACGGGGTTGATCGAATCGTGCTTTGCCGCGCCGGCGCTTGCAACGCCGCGCGCTGCACCCTTCGTAGCCCGCGCGCCGCACGGAGTTGTGATCCTTTTGTAAAAGCCGTGTGAGTTTGTTGCGACGGAAAGTGCCGCGAAGGCAGGAAGCGCAGGGGCGCGTTGACACTGCCGTGAAAGCGTGGACGCTGCCGACGATGAAGACCGAGATTTCCGAGTTTTGCTCCGTGTGCTCAGAAACCCTGGGAATGCTGCCTGCCGCGCTCCTCAAGGCTGCGACACAATTTGAGCGTGGCCACGGCACACTGCACCATTCGCTCGCGGCGCTGAACGATCTCCGGGCGCGGCTCCGGTCACTCACGGACAAGCTCAAGAACCAGCACGCCTACCTGCTGATTTTCGGCCCGCTGAAGAGCGGAAAAAGCACGCTCATGAATGCCATGAGCGGTTCGTACGTGAGCGAGGTCACGTCGCTGCCCGGCTATCCGTGCCTGGTCTTTGTGCAGGATTCGCAGTCGTCGCGCTTTTCGGTGACGCGCTACAACGGGCGTGAGACGATCTTCTCGACCGGGATGGAACTGAAGGCGGTGGTCGAAGACGCGCACCCGGCGCTCGCCGAACGGATCCGCGAATGTGAAGAGCGCGGGGAGGCATTTGAGCCGGGCACGAGTTTTCCGGAGGCGATCCGGCGCGTGGACATCAAGGTGCCCGTCCCGGCGCTCGGCGAATCCTCGATGGTGCTAGTGGACACTCCCGGCCTCTACAGCCGGATGAATTTTGGCTACGACGTGCTCACGCGGGAGTTCCGCGACGGCGCCGCATGCGCGGTTTTCGTGGTGAAGACGGACAATCTTTTCCTCGAGCAGGTCTTCGCGGAGTTCAACCAGCTGCTCGGACTTTTCAGCCGGATTTTCATCGTGGTGAACGTGGACGCGAGCAAACGCGACCTTGCGCCGGACGGCAGCCTGCGGCCGAGCGCAGAAAGCGAGGACCCGGAACGGGTGCTGGAGGCGTTCAAGACGCTCTCGATGGCGGGCCCGATGAAGGCGGCGTACGATGCGGGGCGCGTGCGGATTCACGCCGTGGATCTCCTCAGCGCGGCCTCGACGACGCTCGCCCACGCGGACGGAGAGCGGATGCGCCTTCCGGAATTCTACACATTCCAGAGCGACCTGATGGAGTACCTGAACAGCAGCGACTACACGCACGAGTTCATCCGCGACAGCCTGCGCCAGGCGAAGACCCTGTGCGGCGAGCTCATCTCGACCCTCACAGGTTCCGAAGTCACGACACTGCGTTCGCGGCAGGGAGCACTCGCGGAAAAAATCCGCGCTCTCGACCTGCAGATCGCGGCCACCGACCGGCTCTTGCAGGCCGACTGGGTCGCGCTTTTCCAAGACCTGCGCGAGGAGCACCGGCGGGGAGTGGATGAAGCGATGACGGCGCGGACGGCGCAACTGCGCGAGGAATTCCGGCAGGGTTTTGCGCGATGGATGAAGGCGAATGACAGCCTCGGGGCCTTGCCTGACCGGTATTGGAATCCGCCGCTCACCGAAGCCGCGCGCGCTCTCGCCGAGGAGAGCAGGTCGCGCCTGGAACGGCTCGAAGGCTCCGAGCACGCCGGCGCCCATCTGCCGCTGGAAATGGTCGCCGATCTCGATGCCTCTGGATTCTCCCCACGCGAACCCGGCCAGCAGGCGCTGGCGGCAGTGCGCGCGGATGACGGGCTGGATTCCTACAAAATGACCCTCGATACGGAGTCGCTGCCGGTGCGGAAAACATTCATCGACTGGCTGCTTTTCCGCAGTCGCGCGAAAGTGCGCCAACGTTTGTTTGGCCCGGACGGCGGCAGTGAGATTGCGCCGCCCGAAAAGGAGAACCGCCTGCAAGCGGAAAGCCGCGCCCAATTCGAAAGGCAGTGGGAAACCGCGATCCGCGATCGCTTCCCCTCGCGGCCGGCGGCATTCGCTGCGAAAATCGCGCACGGCTATGTCACGGGGGCGGCGGAAAACATCCGCGCCGGTCTGCGCGCGCTGCGGGAAAACCTCGCGTCCCAACGCGATTCCCGCCAAGTGCCTTTCGATATCCAAGGTGCGATCCTCCGGGCAGCCGACGAACTTCAGCAGGAATCCGCACGCGTTGCCGGGGCCATCACGCGTCTCGCCGAGACTGGAAGCGCCCCCACCGCCAGCCCTCCACCGATCCCGGAGGAAACGGCGACTGCGCCCGACGACGGACTGCTCCCCTGCCCCGCCCTCACCATGCTTCCGCTGCTGGGACCGTGAGACTCAATCACGCGACGCAATCACGCCCTCGAGACCCATTCCGACTGCCGGTGATCCCCCGCCGCTTTCGCGCTTGCGATGATGCGAACGGTGTGGCCAATGCGCGCGGGAATCGGACCCGCCGCGAATGCGGGTCCGGCACAAAGGGACATTCTTGAATATGAAATACAGCCTGCTGATTTGCGCGGCGATCGTTGCCACGCTCAACGCTCTCCTGCTCGTGCCAGCCATGCGCGAATACGCCACACCGCTCGCGGCGGCGGCGCTGATGCTGGCGCTCGCCATCGTCATGCTCGCACTTTTTGGCAGTGCGAAAGACACACCGAAGTTGCCTTCACCGGCTTCAGTTCTACCGCCGGCTTCCGCCGTAAATCAGGCCGACGCGGAGGTCGTTGCGTTCTTTGCATTGCTTCAGGAAAAGGGACGCTTCGTGGACTTTCTCATGGACGACGTGACGGCGTATGACGACGCGCAGGTCGGCGCGGCGGCTCGGGTCGTGCATCAAGGCTGCCGCGAGGTGTTGCGCGAGCATTTCAAAATCACGCCCGTCTCGGATGCCGCGGAGGGCTCGCGCGTCACGGTGCCCGCGGGATACGCGCCGGACGAATACCGGCTGCTCGGGAAAGTGTGCGGCGAGCCGCCGTTCAGCGGCACGCTCGTCCACAAGGGATGGAAGACGGAGACCGTCAAACTGCCGCGGATCATCAAGACCGACGCGCGGCGCCTGCCGGGCATCGCGCCGGCGGAGGTGGAGTTGAAATGAAGACCAAATTCAGCCTCGGCATCGACCTCGGCACGAGCAACAGCGCTGTGGCCATCGAGGAATTCGAGAGTGGCCGCGCGGCGATCGTGGAGATCACGCAGGTGCTCGGACCGAATCAGGCCGGTGAAAAGCCGACGCTGCCCTCGGCGCTTTACGTGCCGCACCCGGACGAATTCCCGAAGGATGCCATGCGGCTGCCGTGGTCGTCGAAGTCCGACAGGACCGTCGTCGGACACTTCGCCCGCGAGCACGGCGCGCTCATCCCGGATCGACTGGTCACGTCGGCAAAGTCGTGGCTGTCGAACTTTCACACCGACCCGAAAAAGCCCGTGCTCCCGTGGAAATCGGACATCGGGGAGACGAAGCTTTCCGCGTTCGACTGCTCGCGGCGCTACCTCGAAGAACTGCGCGAGGGCTTTCTCCACGCCGAGCACGGGCACGAGCGCAAATGGGATTTGGCTGAGGGACAGGTCGTGCTCACGGTGCCCGCGTCGTTCGACGAAGTCGCGCGCACGCTGACATCCGAGGCGGCGGAGGCGGCGGGCCTCGGAAAAGTCGTGCTCTTGGAGGAACCGCAGGCGGCATTTTACGCATGGACCGCGCAGGCGGGCAGCGACTGGCGCAAACAGGTCGGCCCGGGCGACATCGTGCTCGTGTGCGATGTCGGCGGCGGCACGTCGGACTTCAGCCTCATCGCGATCACCGGAAAGGACGGCAACCTGGAGGTCGAGCGCATCAGCGTCGGCGAACACATTCTGCTCGGCGGCGACAACATGGATCTCGCGCTCGCGTACACGCTGCAGGCGCAGCTCGAGGAGGCGGGAAAGACGATCGACGAATGGCAGTTCCTCGCGCTCATCCACGCGGCGGGCCGGGCGAAGGTGCAGTTGTTCAACGACGAGTCGCTCAAGAGCGGGCCCATCGCCGTCCCGTCGCGCGGCTCAGGGCTCATCGCGAAGACCGTCTCCACCAAGCTCGATCGCGCGACGCTCGAAGCGGTGGTGCTCGACGGCTTTTTCCCGATGACGCGCGTCACCGACCTGCCCGAGGAAAAGCGGGGCGCCGGCTTGCAGGAGTTTGGCCTGCCGTACGCGTCGGACCCGGTCGTGAGCAAGCACCTCGCGCGATTCCTCACGCGCAGCCTCATGAATGTGAAGGCCAGCGAGACGCTGACCGCGCTCGTGAATTCGCGGCCCGAGGCGCTGAAGGGCGCCTGCCTCATGCCGACGGCGATCCTTTTCAACGGCGGCGTATTCAACGCGGCTCCGATCCGCCAGCGAGTCCTCGACCTGCTCGCATCATGGAACGACCGCAAGCCCGTCCACGAACTCGCAGGCTTCCAGCCCGACCTCGCCGTGGCAAAAGGCGCGGCCATTTACGGACGCAACCGCGCGACCGGCCAGGGCATCCGCATCAAGGCCGGCACCGCCCGCTCGTATTACATCGGCCTCGAATCCTCGATGCCCGCGATTCCTGGATTCAAGCCGCCGATCAAAGCGCTCTGCGTCGTGCCGCAGGGAATGGAGGAAGGCAGCGAACTGCTCATCGACGGCCAGCAGTTTGGCCTGATGACCGGACAGCCCGCGGTGTTCCGGTTCTTCGCGTCCGAAGTGCGCAGCGGCGACAAGCCGGGGCAGATCATCCCGAACGCCGTGCGCGATCTCGAAGAATCCAGCCAGCTCGAACTCACGCTGCCGCCCATCGATGGCTTCCCTGAGGGACAGGCCGTGCCCGTCCACATCAACCCGGTCGTCACCGAACTCGGCAACCTCGAACTCTGGATGAAACACACCCGCTCGGATCGCCGCTGGAAGGTCGAGTTCCAGGTCCGCATGGAATAGCGGCGCGCAGTCCGCACGATGGCTCGCGCAAAATTCAGCATCGGGATCGATCTTGGCACGACGAACTGTGCCATGGCGTTTGAGCCTCTCGACGGTGCGGATACGCGCACGCACGTCTTCGCAATCCCGCAGTGGGAAAAGCCCGGAACGCTCTCGGAGTCGGCGACGCTTCCGTCATTCCTCTATCTGCCGGCGGCACACGAGGCGGCTGCGCTCGGTGGCGATGCGTGGGTGCCGGGGCGTTTCGCGCGGAAGCAGGCGGCGGAGCTGCCGGGGCGCGTGGTGCACTCGGCGAAGTCGTGGCTCTGCCATCACACGGTGGATCGTTCCGCGCCATTCCTGCCGTGGCGCTCGGACGCGCTCGACCCGGGACTGCGCATCTCGCCCGTGGATGCGTCGGCGATTCTCCTGAAATATCTGCGCGCGGCATGGGACGCGAAGTTCGCCGGCGACGGCGCGGAGTTCCGTTTCGACGCGCAGGAGATCACCATCACTGTGCCGGCGTCGTTCGATGCGGTCGCGCAGCGGCTCACGCTCGACGCGGCGAAGCAGGCGGGGTTTCCGGAAAGCGTCCGGCTCATCGAGGAGCCGCAGGCGGCATTTTACCGGTGGCTCGAACTGCACGACAGGCCGGACGATTTTTGGAACGCGCTGCCCGCGGATGGCCCCGACGCGCGGCACGTCGTGGTCATTGACATCGGCGGCGGCACTTCGGACTTCAGCCTGTTCGAGATTGCGCGGCAGCCCGGTTCGCCCGTTCCGCGCATCCGGCGCGTGGCCGTCAGCGACCACTTGCTGCTCGGCGGGGACAACATCGACCTCGCGCTCGCGCATCGCATCCAGCAGGGACTTCCCGCCGGGACGGACCTCGCGCCGGCGCAGTGGAATTTCCTCGTCGCGCAATGCCGTGAGCTCAAGGAGCGCTGCCTCGCCAGTTCCGGCAAGGACGCCGAGACGTTTTCGGTTTCGATTCCCGGTCGCGGCTCCGGGCTGCTCGGCGGCACGCTGACCGCGCGCATCGCCCGCGCCGAGATCGACGCGATCCTGATGGACGGTTTCTTCCCCGAATGCGCCGCCGACGCCGAGCCGGCACGCGACCAAGCCGCGCTCCGCGAATGGGCGCTTCCCTACGCCGCCGACAGCGCGGTCACGCGTTACCTCGCGGAGTTTTTGCGCGGGCGTCCGCGGGTCGATGCCGTGCTTTTCAACGGGGGATCGCTGTCTCCGGCGATGCTGCGGGAACGGCTGCAACGCCAGATCGCCGCGTGGCAGGGCGGCGCGACGCCCGTCCTTCTCGAAAACCCTGAACTCGATCTTGCCGTCGCACGCGGCGCGGCGCGTTTCGGGAGCATCCTGCACGGACGCGCGGCGCGCATCGAGGCGGGCGCGGCGCGGGCCATTTACCTGGAAGTTCACGCCTCGTCCGGAGACGGCGGACGCGCCGGCCGGCAGCTCGTCTGCATCCTTCCGCGCGGAGCGGCGTCGGATGAGGAATTCTCCGTCTCGCTCCCGGGGCTGGAGCTTTGCGTGGGACGCCCTGTGCGGTTCCAGCCGTTTTATTCGACCCGCCACGACGCGGATCGTGCAGGGGCGCTCGTCGAATGGGACGACCGCTCGTTCCATCCCCTGCCGCCGCTGCAAACCGCTGCGAAGCTCTCCGGTCGCCTCGCCGAAACCGGCACGGACCGCGTGCCCGTGCGACTTTCCGCGACGATGAACGAACTCGGCCTGCTGCAGGTGCTTTGCGTGAGCGCCGACCCGCGCGTAAAGCAGTCGTGGCCGCTGGAGTTCGACCTCCGTCCGCACGAAGCCTCAACCGAAGCGGGAACGCCAGCAACCGCGCAATCGCCGGACGCTGATCCCGGCGTCGATGCAGCGACGCTGGAATCTGCGCGCGAGCGGATCATCTCGTATCTTCGCGGACCGCTCCCCCGCCACGAAAAGCTCTCCGCGACCAACCTGCTCAAGCATCTCGAAAAAATCCTCGGCATGCCGAAGGGCAACTGGAACGGGACGCTCATCCGCTCACTGTGGCCGGCGCTTTTCGGGTGCTTCGACCGCCGCGCGGAGTCCGCCGATCACGAGGAGACGTGGCTCATCATGGCGGGCTTCCTTTTGCGCCCTGGCTTCGGCGCGGCGCGCGATGCCGCGCGCATCGATGAGCTTTGGCAGATGCACACCGCTGGCCAGGCGAACGCCGGCAAGCGCATCCAGCTCCAGCAATACATCACGTGGCGGCGCGTTGCAGGCGGGCTGAGTCGCGAACGGCAGGAGGCGCTCATTGCTCCTGAACTGCCGAAACTCCGCGCGCAAAAGGCGCCGCCCGAACTCGTCCGCCTCGCCGGCGCGCTCGAACGTCTCGGCCTCGACCTGAAAGCTGAGCTTGCCGAAAACTTCACCGGTGCCGCCGCGGATCTCGCGGCACGTGCGCAGCATTGCGCTCCATTCCTCGTCGCCCTCGGGCTCCTGCTCAATCGCGCGCCGCTCTACGCCGGGCCTGCCGCCGTCCTGCCGCCCGCGCACGTCGGAGAGGCTTGCGAGGCATTGCAAAATCTCGACTGGGCCGCGCCCGAACTCGCGGAAATCCAGACGCTCTTCCTGCGAGCCGCACGTGTGGTCGATGACCGCGCGCGGGATGTTCCGAAAGCGTTGCGTGAAAAAATCGCCTCGCGTCTGGAGAAGGCCGGCGTTGCGCCGCTGAAGGCGGAAAAACTCCGCACATTCACGCCGATGGAAGGTGCAGATCAGGCGGGCCTCTTCGGCGAATCGCTCCCGCCGGGGCTCGTGCTCAGCGTCACTGCGGCGGGTCCGTGACCACCTTCCACTGGTTGTCGAGACGCTTGGAAAAATCCAGCGGATCACCGACGCCGACGGTGCCGCGCGCGACCTGGTAGGCCCAGACTTGGAAGTAGCTGAGCGTCGCGCCGCCATAGATCGTCGAGAACGCGCCGTCCACGGCGTCCTGGCCGCAGGCGACTTTGATCCGGCCGATGCGCGGCACGTGGAAGCGCGCGTCCGTAGTGAACCATTGACCGCCGAGATACACCTCGGCGTAGGCGTGGAAATCCATGTGGTTTTCCGGATCCGGAAAACCGATGTCGGGCAGGTGGCCGGTCACGTAGCGCGCCGGGACGTTGAAGGTGCGATTGAGCGAAATGGCGAGGTGCGCAAAATCACGGCACACGCCGTACCCGCGTTGGAGGACATCCCATGCGGAGATGTCGGAGCGTCCGGAGCAGTAGCGGTATTCGATGTTTTCATGCAGCCACTCGCTGATGGCCTGCACGCGCGGCAGGCCGTGCTCCACCTGGCCGAATTTTTCCCACGCAAAGTTGGTCAGCTTGTCGGAGTCGCAATAGCGGCTGGGCAGCGTGTAGCGCAGCACATCGAGCGGCAGTTCGCCGGGCGACAGCGGCGCGGACGGAGGGAGATCATGATTGTCCGGCTGCGAGGAGACGGAGACGATGGCGTCGTGCCGGAAGCAATTCGTGCCGGGTGCGAGGGCCACGCGGTAAACCTGATTCCCGTGGCTGTCGGTGAATTCCTCGGCGGGAAGATTGTTGCCGAGAGTCAGCGCCTCGAAGACCACGGCATGCCGGCGATCCGGCCGGGGTTTCAAGTGCAGAAGCAGCCAGGCCGGACCCGTGGCCTCGTAGGCGAGGCTGCAGCCCACGCGCACCGTAACGTCGAGTTCAGGTGTCGTGCCCGTAAGAAGCGAAGTCATGCCGTTGCAGACAGCACAATCGCGACCGGGTCAAGCTCCCGCATGGCTGCCCGGGAATTCCGGCGCGCTTGCGGCCAAACTTTCGGGGAAACCGGACGCGCGTCCGGTCCAGCCCGCAGCTATTTCGGCGCGGCGGGCGCCGGGGCTCCTGGCAGCGTGGGCATCTTCATTTCCTGATAGCCCTCGGGTTGCTTGAATTCCGCCTCGTCCACCGCCTCTTCCTTGGCCTTCACGAGGGTGATGGTCATCTTGCCCACGGGCGTGCTGACCTCGCTTTTCACGACCATGCCGGGCACGTCCACTTTGCTCGGGTCAAACCCCGCGCCACCCATGCTGCTGCTCAACTTCATCATCTGGTCCTTGATGGCCTGCGCGTTGGGAAAATCCTTCGCGATCCACATCTTCGCCTGCAGCGAACCCTGGTTCATTTCAAAAATCTCGGTGTCGTAGTCGCCGACCTTCTCCTTTTGTCCCGTGGACTTCGGCTTCTCGATCTTCGTCGGGTCCACGCCGAGCGCCTTCTGCCCGGCCTCCTGCTGCTTCTTCACATCGGAGAGATTCATCTTCATCGCCATCTTTTGCTGATGCATCAGCGTGACCATGTCCCCGGTCTTGAAATTCATGAGCGTGGTGACATTTCCGCCGAGCGGGCTCGGCATGTCCATGCGAGCCTGGTCACCCTTCACTTTCATGGTGACGTTGCCATTGATGATGGCGGACTCCATTTTCTGTTCGATGATGATGTCCGCGCGTGCGAACGCTGCGGCAAAAATGAGGGGGACGATGAGGAGGAGAGATTTCATAGCGGGCGCAACAGTGTCCTGAAGCGCAACGGCTTGGAAGGCAAATTATCCGGCACCCACATATATATCTTGAGATGCGCAGTACACATCGGTAGTCAACGCGCCCATGAAGCGCACCACCCTCGCCCCGCTCACCATCGCCGCCCTCGCAACCCTCTCGGCATTCGCCGGACAACAGATCGCGATTAAGAATCCGGCTCCTGTCGAAAGTTCACTTCCCGCCGGCACAATCACTGCCGGAGGAAAATTCAGCTCTGACCTGCAGAGCGCCTGGATCGACGCGCTGATTCCCTTTGCGAAAGCCGGGGACATCACGTTCTTCGGCGACCTGCGCGGGACATGGGACGACAACGGGCAGGTGCTCTTCAGCACCGGACTCGGCGCACGCTACCTGGTGCCGGGACGCGACATCATCATTGGCGGCAACGTCTATTACGACTACCTCGACAGCCAGTTCGACAACCGTTTCGACCAGCTCGGCCTCGGGGCGGAACTGCTCACAAAGTGGTTCGATGCACGGTTCAACTACTACATGCCCGATAGCGGCGTGCGCGCGGTTCCCGGCGGCGGCCTCGGTCTCGCCGGGCTCCGGTTCGAAAGCGGACTCGAAGGCTGGAACACCGAGGCCGGATTCCTGATCCCCGGGCTGGACCGTTTTCTCGAAGCCCGGGTGTTCGCCGGCTACTATCAGTACAACAGCCGCATCGGCGTCGGATTCGAAGGTTGGAAGGCCCGTGCGGAAATCCGCTGGACCCCCGCCATCATCACCGACCTCGAGTGGTGGGGGGACAGGGCGCTCAACGGCGGCAACTGGGTCGCGGGCGTCCGCGTCTCGCTGCCCTTCGAAATCGGCAATCTTGTCCAAGGCAGGAATCCCTTCGCCGGTGCCGGCGACGCGCTGCGCTTTGGCAAGACCCGCGAATTCAAGGAACGCCTCGGCGAGACGGTCTGGCGCTCGCACCGCATCCAGACGGTCGTGACGACTCCGACCGTCAGACGGAACAACCGTGCCCCGCAGGCGACACCCACGCCGGCCCCGACGGTGGCTCCGACGCCATCGCCCACCCCCATCATCAGGGACGAAATTCAGCAGCCCGCGTAGCGGTCGCGCCCCGGGCATCCGACGGGTAAATGCCACTGAAGCGCGGCTGCGAGGACCTCGGCAGCTGCCGGCCGCGAGCGGCTAAACAACCGGCGCTGTCTCTCAGACCATCCCGGCCAATTCGTCGAGGAGCGCAAAGAGCGCAACGTTCCCATCGCTGCTTTCGGGCGGCGGACAGACGAGTTGCTCGCGCGACTGGATGAATGGCGCGGTGTCCGCCTCGTCGAGTGACGCCGCAGCGAGATCCTCGATCCCGACCTTCTCCAGCTCGATGTGGAACTGCAGGCCCACCACGCGGTCGCCGTGGACGAATGCCTGGTTCGCGCACGCATCGCTTTCCGCCACGCGACGCGCGCCTTCCGGGATCGTGAAGGTGTCGCCATGCCAGTGCATCACCGTGAGCCGGTCGGGGAACGCACCGAACGGCGCGGCGCGATCCAGCATGCCGCACGGGGAACCAGCCGATTTCCTTCACCGGATTCTGGAACACTTTTCCGCCCAGCACATCCGCGAGGAGCTGCGCGCCGAGGCAGATGCCGAGGATCGGCTTCCGTGCGCGGATGGCTTCGCTGAGAAAAATGTTTCTCCACCGGCAGCCACGGGTGATCGCGGTGCTCGTGGATGCTCATCGGCCCGCCCATGATGACGAGCAGGTCGAACGCATCGAACGCAGGCGGCGCTTCGCCGTCGTAAAACGCCGTGCGGGTGAGCGTGTGCCCGCGCTCCGCCGCCCATGCGGCGATGCGCCCCGGCCCCTCGAAGGGCGCGTGTTCGAGCGAATGGATTCTCATGCGCGCGACGATACGCAGCACCGCAGACCGTGCGCGTGATTATTTTTTCCGCTGCGCGTATTCGCCGGCATCCGCACCGATCGCGCGGCGCAGGAGGAATTGCGCGCGGTTGTGCTCGGTCACGATCGTGAGGTGGTCGAGCCGTGCGCGGGAAAGCTCCTGCTTCGGCGAGGATGCTTTCCAGCACTTCGCCGACGGCAAATGCGCGGCGCTCGCGTGCGAGTTCCGAGGTTTTCTCCGCGGCACCGAGGGCCGCGCGCGCATGGGCGAGCTGATCCTGGAGCGAATGGACGAGCGTGTACGCCTCCACGACCTGCCGCGCGATTTCCTCGCGCAGCTTGTCCCGCTCGATGGCGGTGCCGCGCTGCCGCGCATCGGCGAGATGTGTCCGCGAAGGATCGAAAAGTCCGCCCGGCCCGATGCGCCACGTGAGGCCGATGCCGTATTCCCTCGTGGTGTTGTACGAGCCGGTGCCATCGCTGAATGTGCCGCCGCCAAGCCCGCCCTCGTAATACTCCGCCTTCAACGTCGGCACCACCGGCGCCCATCGCGCGGCTTCGCTGTTCTTCATCGCGGCCTCGAGCTGCTCCGCGCTCATGGCCATCTCCGGGCGCGCGGCGATGCGCCGCGGCGATGAGCGAATCGAGGCTGCGCCGCGAATCGCCGAAGCTGAACGTCACCGCATCGTCGCCGGGGAGAAGTTCGATCTTCGCCGGAAGGTGCAGGATCTGCGCGAGCCGCGCGGCTGCGATCCGTTGCTGCCCGCGCGCCTGGCTTTTCGTGAGCTGATTCCGCTCCACCTGCGCCGTCGCGCGAAATGCGTCGCCTTTGAAAGCGATGCCCGCATCCACCGCCTGCTTCACCTGCCGCGTGTAGTCCTCCGAAATGCCGACGGCATCCGCCGCCACGCGACCGCGGCCTTTGCGCGCACGAGTTCAAGATACGCCGACACCGCCTGCCAGATGCTCTCGCGCCGCTGCACCTCGACCGCAATGCTCGGCGGCACCCGCGAGCGTTTTCGTCGTCAGCGCCTTGTAGTACGCCTCGCCGAGTTCGACCTGGAGCGTCACTCCCGACACCAAAGCCGATGCTCTCCTTGTCCGCGTCGATGATCGGCCCTTCCACGGTCTGGATGTTCCCCTCGTGCCGCCGAAATGAGAAGCCCGGCGTGAGATACGGAAAAAACTGCATCCGCGCCGCCTCGTGCTGCGCCCAGGCCTCGGCGAGCCGCGCGTCCGCGATGCGGATGTCGAGATTCCGCGCACCCGCGAGCCGCATGACGGCGGCGAGGTTCACGCGGCTGCGGGCAGATTCGATTCTTTCTGCGCGGGGCATCTTGCCGCGAGTGCGACACCGCCGAGTGCGAGGAGGAAAATGGGGGCGGTTTTCATGATGGATGGATCAGCTTACTTTGCGCGGTCTCCGGTTTCACAGGCTGTCCATCCGCAGGCGGCACCTTTCCCGGCACGATCAGTCCCTCGCCATCGGCGAGCTCCTTCGAGCATCTCCACATTCGTGCCGTCGTTGAAGCCGAGCTTCACCGCGGTCTTCTTCGCCTTGCCGTCGACGACTTTGAACACGAACGCGTTCGCCTTTTCCATGAGCAGCGCCTCGACGGGGACCGTGATCACGCCCGTGTGCTTCTCCACGGCGATGCGGATATTTGCATACATGCCGGGGCGCAGCACCGCGTCGGGATTCGGCAGATCGGCCTCGACGAGCATCGTGCGGGTCGCCTCATCGAGCGCGCCGTTCGAGCGCGAGACCGTGGCCTCGAATGTTTTCCCGGGCACCGCCTCCAGCGTGAACTTCACCGGCAGTCCCGGACGGATGAGCGGCACCTCGATCTCCGGCACGGCGACCTGCGCGCGGATGGTGGTGAAATCCATGAGCGTGAAAATCGCCGCATTCTGCGCCGCGCTGCCGCCGGTCGCGGACGGGACGAATGCGCCGTTGTCCACAAAGCGCCCCGTGATCGATGCCCGCGAATGGCGCGGTGATTTTCGCAAAATTCGAGCAGCGTGTTCGTGCGTTCGAGCGTCGCGCGGGCCACGTCCGCCGCGCCGCGCGCCTTGTCGAGCGCCTGCGGCAGGACGAGGTCGGGCGCCTTTTTCTGCGCCTCCACGAGGCGCGAAAGCTCCACCTCCGCGACCTTCACATCCGCCTCGAATTTCTTCGCGTCGGCGAGCAACTCGGGCACTTCGAGTTCGCCGAGCAGCTGCCCGGCCTTCACGGTGTCGCCGCGGTCCACGGCGACATTGGCGAGGTAGCCCGCGACCTTCGCATAGAGCGTCGCCTGCTGGTTCGCCTTCAGCGTGCCCGGCAGCGTGATCCAGCGATGGATGTCCCCGCGCTTCGCGCTCGCAAATTTCACCGGCACCGGATCCGCCGCGTGCGCGGCGACGGCGATGCAAAAGATGGCGCTCGAGAGAGATTTCATGGTGTCTGGACTTGGAGTTGGCTGATTGCGTGATGCGCGCTCTCCGAATCATCCGGGATCGAGCGAGGCGGAGCGGACCTTGCGTGTCGTGAGAAGGGCGAAGACGCAGGGCAGGATGAAGAGCGTGGCGAGCGTGGCCGCAGCGAGGCCGCCGACCACGGCGCGGCCGAGCGGCGCGGTCTGGTCGCCGCCTTCGCCGAGGCCGAGCGCGAGCGGCATCATGCCGGCGATCATCGCGAAGCTGGTCATCAGGATCGGCCGCAGGCGGCTGCGCGCGCCCTCGATGGCGGCGGCGCTGCGGATCGGCGCTGCGCGACGCGCGCCTTTTCCGCGAAGGTCACGAGCAGGATCGCATTCGCGACCGCGACGCCGACGGCCATGATCGCGCCCATCGCGGACTGGATGTTCAGCGTCGTGCCCGTGAGCCACAGCGCGAGCACCACGCCGGCGAGCACGGCGGGCACCGTGGAGACGACGGCGAGCGCGAGGCGCACGGATTGGAAATTCGCCATGAGCATCAGGAAGATCACGAGCACCGCGATGATGAGCCCGGAGCGGAAGCCGTCCATGCAGCTGCTCGCAGCGGCACGACCTGGCCGCGCACATCCACCTTCGTCTTGCCGTCGGGCGCAGGTCCGACCTCGGCGATCGCCTTGCGGATTTCGCGCGATCGCGGTGCCGAGATCCGTGCCGTGAATGTTCGCGGTGATGCTGACGACGCGCGCCATGTTGTAGCGCTCGTAGGTGCCGACGGCGGTGCCGGTCGTCGATGTCCGCGAGGTTGCGCAGCAGCACGGTCTTGCCGCCGCTCGGCGGTGACCGGCACGTTCTTCAGGTCCTCGATGCGTCTGCGTGCGCTCCTCGGGAATCTGCACCTGCAGATTGAAGCTGATGCCCGTGCCGGGATCGGCCCAGTAGATTCGGCGATGGTGAAGCGGCTCGATGTCGTCGCGGCGACGAGCGAGCGCGTGACGTCCTCGACATTCACGCCGAGCAGGCCGGCGCGCTCGCGGTTGATCTTCACATTCACGGTCGGGAAATCGAGCGTCTGCGCGATCTGCACATCGCGCAGGAAGGGGAGCTTCTTGCAGCTTCGCGAGCAATCTTCTCCGCGTGCGTCCTTGCTCGCCGGCGAGGCTCGGGCCGCTGACGGCGATCTCGATGGGCGTCGGCGAGCCGAAGCTCATCACGCGCGTGACGATGTCCTGCGGCTCGAAGGACAGGCGCACGTCGGGCAGCTCCTTCGCGAGCACGCCGCGCAGCCGCTCCTTGAATGCCTCGATCTGCACGCCGGTGCCGCGCTTGAGCTGCACCGCGAGCCAGCCTTCCTCGGGGCCGCCGTTCCAGAGATGGACGAGATTCACGGGGAAGCTGGAATTGTGCACGCCGACCATGCCGATGGTCATCTCGACCTTGTCCGCGCCGCCGGCCTCGCGGGCGATGATGGCGAGGATCTGCTGCGCGATTGCTCTCCGTCATGCCGACCTGCGTGCCGCTCGGCGCGCGGAAGCGCAGCGCAAACTGCCCGGTGTCCGTCTTCGGGAAAATCTCCGTGCCGAGCCGGCCGCCGATGATCCAGACCGCCGCACCCGCAGCGACCAGATAGATCAGCACCAGCGGCCAGCGCACCGCGACCACGCCGCGGAGCACGCCCGCGTAGACGCGACTGCAGCCTGCCGACAGACGGACGCATCGTGGACTGCCTTCGTCGTGTCCGCGGAGAAACCACACGCTGAGGATCGGCACCAGCGTGCTCGACAGGATGAACGACGCGACCATCGCGAAGCCGACCGCCAGCGCCATCGGCACGAAGAGCGCCTGCGCCGCGCCGACCATGAAGAACGCCGGGATGAACACCGCGAGAATGCACAGCATCGCGAGCAAACGCGGCAGCGCCGTCTCGCAGCGTGCCGTCGAGCGCCGCGCGCGCGAGCGGACGTGCCGCGCGCGAGGTGCGCGTGGATGTTTTCCACCGCGACCGTCGCCTCATCCACGAGGATGCCGACCGCGAGCGCGAGGCCGCCGAGCGTCATGAGGTGGATGTTCTGCCCGCTGATCCACAGCGCGAACGCCGCGGCGAGCAGCGAGAGCGGGATGTTGATCACCACGATGAACGCGCGTGCGCCAGTCGCGCAGGAACAGCAGCACCATCAGTGCCGGTGAGGATCGCGCCGAGCCCGCCTTCCTTCAGCAGATCCTTGATGCGAGCGGTTCACCACCGGCGACTGGTCGAACTCGTAGCTCACCTTGATGCCGTCCGGCAGCAGCTTCTGGAATTCCGGGATGTTCTTCTTCACCAGTCTCCACGACCGCGAGCGTCGAGGCCTCGGCGCGCTTCGTGACCGGCAGATAGACGGTGCGCTTGCCATTCGCGAGCGCGTAGGAAGTGGTCACGTCCGCGCGCGTCCGCGACCGTCGCCACGTCGCGCACGAAGACCGCGCCGTTCGCCGTCTGCTTCAGCGGCACCGCCTCGAGGTCCTTCACGATTCGTGACGATCGCGTTCATCGCCACGATGGGATATTTGCCCGCCGAGATTCATGTTGCCCGACGGGCTGATCGAGGTTGCCCTGCGCGAGCGCCTTCACGATGTCGTCCGGCGAGAGCCCGTAGGCCTGCATCCGGTCCGGGTTCACATTCACCATGATGCCGCGCGAGCTGCCGCCGAACGGCGGCGGCGCCGACACGCCCGGCAGCGTGGCAAACGCGGGACGCACGCGGTTCAGCGCCTGGTCCTGCATCTGGTTCGAGCGTGATGTTCGGATCCTCCGTGGAGAAGACGAGATAGCCGACCGCGACGCTGCCCGCATCGAACCGCATGATGAACGGCGCGACCGTGCCCGGCGGCATGAAGGCGCGCGAGCGATTCACCTGCGCGACCGTCTCCGACATCGCCTGGCACATGTCCGTGCCGGGATGAAACTGCAGCTTCATGATCGAAGCGCCCTGGATGGACTTCGACTCCACGTGCTCGATGTTCGCGATGTAGAGAAAGTGATACTCGTAGCGGTAGGTCAGGTAGCCCTCCATCTGCGCCGGGTCCATGCCGCCGTACGGCTGCGCCACATAGATCGTCGGGATGCCGAGCGGCGGGAAGATGTCGCGCGTCATCCGCTGGATCGCGAGCCACGCCGCCGAGGCACACCGCGATCACCAGCGACCAGGACGGTCATCGGTCGGCGGAGCGCGGTGCGGGTGGGATTCATGAAAAGCGGAGCGCAGTCGTTATCCCCCCACCCCAATCAAGGCAAGCGGCGCTCGCCAACTTCCCGCGCCGCTGCTACAGCCCGCGCCACTGGAACCATGAACAGCCCCACGGACAAACTCGCCGCCTTCACCGCATGGGCGCAGGCCCACATCACCGGCGACGAAAAAGGCCAGGCGCAGATCTTCCTCGACCGCCTCTTCCTCGCCTTCGGCCACGCGGGCTCGCTCGACGTCGGCGGCGAGCCCGAGTTCCGCGTCCGCAAGGCCACCGAGGACGGCGGCGGCACCAGCTTCGCCGACTACGTCTGGAAGCCCGTCGTCCTCATCGAAATGAAGAAGCGCGGCGCGGTGCTCTCGAAGCACTACCGCCAGGCCTTCGACTACTGGACGCGCCTCGTCCCCGGCCGCCCGCGCTACGTCGTCCTCTGCAACTTCGACGAGTTCCAGGTCTACGACTTCGAGACGCAGATGGACTCGCCCGTCGGCATCGCGAAGCTCGACAGCCTCGCCGGGCACTACGGCCCGCTGGCTTTCCTCTTCCCCGGCCAGCCCAAGCCCGTCTTCGACAACGACCGCGTCGCCGTCACCCGCGAAGCCGCCGACTGCCTCGCCGACGTGCTTCCGCAAGTTCCGCAAGCGCGGCGTGGACCGCCCACCGCCCAGCGCTTCATCCTGCAAATGCTCGTCGCCCTCTTCGCCGAGGACATCGACCTGCTCCCGAAATACTTCGTCACCCAGCTCCTCGACGACTGCACATCGCCCGCCGACAGCTACGACCTGCTCGGCGGCCTCTTCGAGGCGATGAACACCAAGGCCGCGCCACCGGCGGGCGGTTCAAGGGCGTCGCCTACTTCAATGGCGGCCTCTTCGCCGAGCCCGCGCGGCTGGAGCTGCACGACCGACGAGCTCGTCGCCCTGCGCAAGGCCGCCACGCTTCGACTGGTCGAAGGTGCAGCCGGAAATCTTCGGCACCCTCTTCGAGCATGCTCGAGCGGCATGGAAGGCACGCGCGATGAACGCCACGCCTTCGGCGCGCACTTCACCCATCCCGGTCGACATCATGAAGATCGTCGGGCCGACCATCGTCCGAGCCGTGGCGCGAGCAGATCGAAGGCGCGAAGACCGTCAAGCGCCTGCGCGAACTCCGCGACCGGCTGCACGACTTCCGCGTGCTCGACCCCGCCTGCGGCTCGCGGCAACTTCCTCTACATCGCCTACCGCGAGATGAAGCGGCTGGAGGCCCGCATCTGCGAGCGCATCGACACCGAGTTCCCGAAGCACGCCAGCGAGGGCGAGGGCCAGATGCGCCTCTCCTTCCTCACCGCGCAGAACTTCTTCGGCCTGGACATCAACCCCTTCGCCGTCGAGCTCGCGAAGGTCACGATGATGATCGCCCGCAAGCTCGCCATCGACGAGCTGCACATCGCCGAGCAGGCCCTGCCGCTCGACAATCTCGACGAGAACTTCAGCGCCGACCGACGCGCTGCTGCGACCACCGGACCCCGACGGCGCGAGCCCGTCACGCACCCCGTGGCCGCAGGCCGATGTCATCATCGGCAATCCGCCCTTCCTCGGCGCGAAGCTGCTCAAGCCCGAGCGCGGCCCCGACTACGTGAACACGCTGCGCAAGCTCTACCCCGAGGTGCCCGGCATGGCGGACTTCTGCGTCTATTGGATTCGCCGCGCGCACGACCACCTCGCGACCTGCACCGCCGCCGATCCCGTGGCCGGGCGCGCGGGCCTCGTCGGCACGCAGAACATCCGCAACAACCAATCCCGCGTCGGCGGCCTCGATCACGTCGTGAAGGACGGCACCATCGTCGAAGCCGTGGACAACCAGCCGTGGAGCGGCGAGGCGAACGTCCACGTCTCCATCGCCAATTGGGTGAAGACGCAGGACGCCGCGCTGCTGCCGAAGACGCGGCGGCTGTGGTTCAAGGTCGAGCCGACTGCCGCGATGAAGAAGCTGTGGAAGTCGCAGGGGAAAAGCGCGGCGAAGGAATACGAACTGAGCTTCCGCGACGTAGCGCAAATCAACTCCGCGCTGTCCGACCAAACGGACGTGGCGGTGCACAGGTCGTTGCGATGCAATACGAAGCCGCAAGCGTTGCTTCAAGGGTCAGAGCTCCGGGCATGAAGGCTTCCGTCTCAGCGCCGCATGAGCGCGCGGAATTGATCAAGCGCGATCCCGCAACCGCCGAGGTCATTCATCCTTTCTCATCGGGCGCGGACTTGCTCACTGGCGACGGCTCGCCAGAGCGAGTGCGTCATCGACTTCCAGCACGCGGAACATGCTCGAGGCGTCAGCTATCCAAGCCCGTTGCGCTGTCGTGCAACAGCGCGTCCTGCCCGATCGGCGAGAAGAAAGCCGAGCAGAGCAAGGATCTGCGGAAGGCGAAAGCGCGCGCACCACAAGCCGATTCCTCGATACTTGGTGGCAGCTCGTGCGGTCGACGCCGCGAATGCTCGATCGCGATCTCGCAACGATGCCGCGCTACATCGCGTGCTCCGACGTCACCAAGCGCCCGATCTTTGCATTTCTCGCTCGGACGATTCGCCCGATCACACGCTCGACGTGTTTCGCATTCGCGGACGACTACAGCTTCGGCATTCTCCAATCGCACGCGCACTGGCTGTGGTTCGTGACCAAGTGCAGCAAGCTCAAGTCAGACTTCCGCTACACGCCGCCATCCGTCTTCGACACCTTCCCCTGGCCGCAGAGCCCGGAGGCGAAAGCGGTGAGCGCCGTCGCCGCCGCCGGGCGGGAGGTGCGGCGCATCCGTGCGGAGGCGTTGCCGAAGCTCAAGGGCGGGCTGAGGGCGCTCTACCGCACGCTCGAACTCCCCGGCGCCAACCCGCTCAAGGACGCCCACGCCGCCCTCGATGCCGCCGTCCTCGCCGCCTACGGCTTCACCGCCAAGGCCGACCTCCTCGCCCAACTCCTCGCCCTGAACCAACAGGTCGCCGCCCGCATCGCAACACGGCGAACCCGTCACCGCGCCCGGCATCCCTGCCGGCTTCCCGAATCCGGAAAGCCTTCTCACCGACGATTGCATCCGCCCGGGTGCCTGATACGCGCGGTCTGAATGGGCCGATCCCGCGGTCGCTGCGGAGGCGTTCTGAGGCCCCATCGGGAGCGAGCTTCGGCTTCGCAGGAGTGATCCGCCGTGTGAAAAGGCCGCATTTTCCGCGAAAATGGGCGTTTTTGCCCCTTTTCCCGGTCATTTGGCTCCTTGTCCGAACGATCCAGTTCCGCGACCGAACGATCCAGTTCCGCGACTGAACGATCCAGTTCCGCGACTGAACGATTCAGTTCCGCGACTGAACGATCCAGTTCCGCGACTGAACGATCCAGTTCCGCGACTGAACGATTCCAGTTCCGCGACTGAACGATCCAGTTCCGCGACTGAACGATCCAGTTCCGCGACTGAACGATTCAGTTCCACGACTGAACGATCCAGTTCCGCGACTGAACGATCCAGTTCCACGACTGAACGATTCAGTTCCGCGACTGAACGATCCAGTTCCACGACTGAACGATTCAGTTCCACGACTGAACGATCCAGTTCCGCGACTGAACGATCCAGTTCCCTGTCTGAAACATCCCATTCCACGACTGGATGATTCGGTTCGTCATCAAAGCCATCCAGTTTCGCCACGGATTCGTGTCGAAGCGGGGCGGGATGGTTTCGCACCTTCCCGTGACCATCCGGCTCCCCGATTTGACGATGCCGAAATGCGTCGGGATGAGGTGGAGAGGGCGGCATCCGGGACGGGATGGGTCGGGCGGGTTTGCGACGGGCCAGCTTTTTACGAATGCCGGACTGCCGCAGCGCCGCGTTGCAATTCGCGGGAGGGGCGTTCATTTTCCGCGGCACGACATGGCACACCAAAAATCAGACGGAATGAATTACGCGCCGGTGGGGAAACCTTCGCCGGTGGTGAAGCCGGGGGAGTTTGTCTTCGCGGCGGCGGCGCTCGACCACGGGCACATCTACGGGCAATGCCAGGGGCTCACGGAGGCGGGCGGCGAGTGCCGGTATGTGTTCGATCCGGATGCGGCGAAGGTGGAGAAATTCCGGGAAAAATATCCGGCGGCGAAGGCGCTTCGCTCGATGGACGAGGTGCTCGCGCAACGCGACGTGCAGCTCGTGGCTTCGGCGGCGGTGCCGAGCGATCGCGGGCCGCTGGGATGCCGCGTGCTGGAGGCGGGGAAGGATTACTTTACCGACAAGGCACCGTTCACGACGTTGGCGCAGCTCGACGGGGCGCGTGCGGCGGTGAAACGCACGGGGAAAAAGTATGCGGTGTATTTTTCGGAACGGCTGCACGTGGAGGCGAGCATCCGCGCGGGGCAGCTCATCGAGCAGGGGGCGATCGGCCGCGTGGTGCAGGTGATGGGCATGGGGCCGCACCGGAGCAATCCGGGCACGCGCCCGCCGTGGTTTTGGAGCCGCGAGAAATGCGGCGGCATCCTGATCGATCTCGGGAGCCATCAGTTCGAGCAGTTCCTCACCTACACGGGGGCGAAGAGCGCGCGCATCGTGCATGCGGCGGTGGCGAATTATCACCACAAGCAATACGCGGAGTTCGAGGACTGGGGGCAGGCGAACCTCATCGCGGACAACGGGGCGACGAATTACGTGCGCGTGGACTGGCTGAATCCGCAGGGCCTGCGCACGTGGGGCGACGGGCGGACGTTCATCCTCGGCACCGAGGGCTACATCGAGGTGCGGAAGTATCTGAACGTCGCGACGGAGGCGGAGGGCGATCACCTTTTCCTCGTGGACAACAAGGGCGAGCATCACATCCGCTGCCACGGCGAAGTGGGCTTCCCGTATTTCGGCCAGCTCATCCTCGACTGCCTGAACCGCACCGAGAATGCGATGACGCAGGAGCACGCATTCCTCGCCGCCGAGCTGTCGTTGCAGGCGCAGGCCGCGGCGATCCAAATCGAATAACACACCATGCCCGACCTCTACGACGAACTCGCCGACGCGCTGCGCGAACGCCTCGCGGTGATCGCCGACCGCGCCTTTTACGAGCGCGATCCGGCGGCGCATTTGGAAAAGCTGAAGGCGGTGTCGGAGAGGATCACGCAGCTCGGTGCCGCGCTCCCCCGCCCCGTTCCGGGCGACTTCGCGCACTATCTCCAGCGGCAGAGCTACCAGAAGGCGCTCGACTGGATCGTGGCGAACAAGGGGTAGAGGGTGACCACGAACGCGACCTCCCCCGGCGGGCAGGATTGCCCGCGCTACGCACCCGCGCGAGGGCTGCAAATTTTCCGCGAGTTTTTTCTTCGCACTTTCCGCACGGCTGCGCATGTTCCGCGCGCTCATGCGCTCTGTCCTTGCTCTCGAAGATGGCCGTCACTTTATCGGTGAATCCTTTGGTGCTCCCGGGACCGCGGTCGGCGAGGTCTGTTTCAACACCTCGATGACCGGATACCAGGAGGTGCTCACCGATCCCTCGTATCGCGGACAGATCGTCGCGATGACTGCGCCGCAGATCGGCAACTACGGCATCAATGCGCTCGACGACGAGAGCGCTGCAGCCGCACGTGCGCGGCTTTGTGATCGAGGAACTGTCCGCCATCCCGAGCAACTGGCGCTCGACCGGCGACCTCACGACTATCTGCGAAGTGGAAAATCCCCGGCATCCAGGGCGTCGACACCCGCGCGCTGACCAAGCACCTGCGCTCGCGCGGCGCGATGCAGGCGTGCCTCACGAGCGAGACTCGATGTCGGACGCGGCCATCGCGCGGGCCAAGGGCGCGCCGCCGATGGCGGGCTCGGATTTTGTGAAAGAGGTGACGCCCGCGGCAGCATTCGATTGGGATCCGGACGGACACGCTGTCGCCGGAGTGGACGATCGTGAAGGGCGACGGCTCGGGCGTGGAAATCCGCGAGGGCAACGAGGTCTTCAAGAAGCTCCCGCCGGTGCGTCACAAAATCGTCGCGTATGATTTCGGAATGAAGACGAACATCCTGCGCCGGCTGCGGCAGGAAGGTTTCCAGGTGCAGCGTCGTGCCCGCGAATTTCGTCCGCCGAGGACGTGCTCGCGCTGAAGCCCGACGGCGTCTTCCTTTCCAACGGCCCCGGCGATCCCGCGGCGCTCACCTACGTCCACGAAAACATCCGCAAGCTCATGGGCCGCACGCCGATCTTCGGCATCTGCCTCGGGCACCAGATGCTCGGCTACGCGGTCGGCGGAAAGACGTTCAAGCTGAAGTTTGGCCACCGCGGCGGCAACCAGCCGGTGAAGGATCTCGCGCACGGGCAAGGTCACGATCACCTCGCAGAATCACGGCTTCGCGGTGGATGCCGAGTCGCTGCCGCAGGATGTCGAGGTCACGCACATCAACCTCAACGACCAGACCGTCGAGGGACTGCGCGCACAAGTCGCTGCCGGTTTTCAGCGTGCAGTACCACCCCGAGGCCGCGCCCGGCCCGAACGACGCGACGTATTTCTTCCGCCAGTTCGCCGAGCTGATCGACCGCGTGAAATAGCGCCGCGGATTTCTCCTTTCCTGAAAGTCACCCCCGCAGTATCTCCCTCCCATGCCGAAGCTCCAGATCGTTCGCCCCGACGGTTCGCAAACTGACCACGAACTGACCGAAGAAACCCTCACGATCGGGCGCGCGCCGGACAATGTCTTCCCGATCGATGACGTGAGCGTCTCGAGCCACCACGCGCAAATCGCACCGTCCGCAGGGATCTTTCTCCTCAAGGATCTGGGATCGACAAACGGCACCAAGGTCAACGGCAGTGAACTCCAGCCGGACACCGAATACACATTGAAACCCGGCGACAAAATCCGCTTTGGAAAGGTGGACTCGATTTTCGACCCTGAACATGCGGAGGCTGGCGCGCAGGAACTGCCATCGAATGAAGACCGCGCGATCGCCGCGGCGTCGAAGAGCATCAAGCCGTCGAACTTCATGAACGCGTCGCCCTTTCAGAAGAGCGTCGCGAAGAAGGACACCGCCGGCATCGCAGTCCTCGCGCTCGGAATCGTCGCGACGCTCGCCGCGGTCGCGGTGCTGTGGCTGGCGACTCAGATGCAGGTTTCCTGAGCAGGTTCCGTCAGCCCTGCGTCGCGGGACCGCATCCGTGAGCCGCGACGCTGCGTCGTAGATGCGCCTCGGACTTGCGTGTTCATCCGGTTCCCATCCGGAGGGACACAATCCGCCGTGACACTCGGAATTGATTCACCAGTCTCCCGCCCTACGTTCGGTCACCCTTCCACTTCACCGCGATGCCCGAACACGACCCGCCCGAATCGCCGGCGACTCCGCACAAGCGCCGCAAACGCTACTCCGGGAAAAATCCGCGCCGTTTCGAAGACAAATACAAAGAGCGCGACCCGCAGCGCTACGCGGACACCATCGCGAAAGTGATCGCTTCCGGGAAAACTCCCGCCGGCACCCATCGTCCGATCATGGTCGCGGAAATCCTCGATGTGCTTGCGCCACGAAACGGCGATGTCGTGGTGGATTGCACGCTCGGGCACGGCGGACACGCGCAGGAGTTCCTCGCGCGCATCCAGCCGGGAGGATTGCTGCTCGGGCTCGACGCCGATCCCGTTGAACTTCCGAAGACCGAGGCCCGGCTGCGCGAGCTGGGTTTTGGCCCGGGATCATTCATCGCGAAACGAAGCAACTTCGCCGGCCTCGCGCAGGCGCTGGCCGACCACGGCATCGCAGGCGCGGATATCGTGTTCGCGGACCTGGGCGTTTCGTCGATGCAGATCGACGATCCGGAGCGCGGCTTTTCCGTGAAACTCGACGGCCCGCTCGACATGCGGATGAATCCCCATCGTGGACAACCCGCATCCGCGATGCTGGAAAAGATCAACCCCGCAGCGCTCGCCACGCTGCTCACCGAAAACGCCGACGAGCCCCATGCTGCCGCGCTTGCCTCGGCCCTCGCCGGAAAGAACATCACCCGCACCCTCCGCCTTGCGCACGCGATCCGCGCCGCACTTTCGGGAGTCATTCCCGCCGATGTGACGCCTTCGGTCCGCCGCGTGTTCCAGGCGCTCCGCATCGCGGTGAATGACGAATTTTCCGCGCTCGACACGCTCCTGCGCCATCTGCCGGATTGCCTGAAACCCGGCGGTCGCGCCGCGATCCTGACCTTTCACTCGGGCGAGGATCGCCGCGTGAAGAAAGCCTTCGACGGCGGGCTCCGCGAAGGGACCTACGCCGCCGTGAGCGACGGAGTCATCCGCCCGACGCCAGCCGAGCAGCATTCCAATCCGCGTTCCAGCGCTGCAAAGCTCCGCTGGGCATGCCGGGCAGGCTGAGCCCGGCCTCGATTCTCCGTGCGGTTTCGCCTACGCGTCCGGCTTCGTCTTCCGGAGGGCGATCACCTTGTCGCCCGCCTTCCACTGGCCGCGCTTCTTGAGCACTTCCACGCGTTCGAAACGCTTGAGGACATTACGCTTTGCCGCGATCGTGGCGGCACCTTTGAGACTGCGATGTTGAGACATGGGAAAGGGTCGGGTATTTGGAAAAAGGGCCGCGAAGCTATCGCGCCGTCCCGCGTGCGCAAGCGGATTCTTCCGGCAGATGACATTCCGTTGACCGCCGGAATTTTAGTTGTCACGACCGGCCACCCCGGTAGCTTGCTCCGTCCGAACCCACCATGAGCGCCCGCACCTCCCACCGCCAGTCGCCGCTTGCTGCATTCACCCTCATCGAACTGCTGACGGTGATCGCCATCATCGCGATCCTCATGGGCCTCCTTTTTCCCGCGCTTTCAGGAGCCAAGGAACAAGCGCGCCGCGCCGCTGCAAGCACCGCCGTCCGCAATATCGTCAACGCCTCCAAGAGCTACTACAACGACTACGGCAAGTTCCCGCCCGTGCAGTCCGCGCTTGTCGGAAACGTGAATGCCAGCGGTTACTACGCCTACGGGGACACCAGCGCAGGAGGCTGCGCGGTCACGAACGACAACCTTTTCGACATCCTCCGCTCCATCAACCGCGGCGTGAACAACCTGTACGCGATGAACAAGCGTCAGCAAAAATATTTCGAAATGGGCAAGGCGAAAGACCCCAGCAATCCGCGCGATGGCTTCGTGGACGGCAATGAGTTTACCAAGAACCAAGGCCAGCTGATGGACCCGTGGGGCGCGCAATACTGCATCATCCTCGACGCCGCCGACGCCGGGACGATCGACATGAGCAAGTTTTACTCGGACCTCGCTGGGAGCCAGTCTGTCATTCGCGTCGCAGCCGCATCTTTTTCCATGGGTAAGGACAACAAGCGTGGCGGAAAAGGCTACGAAGGCCAGTTCCGCAAACCCAGCTCCGGCGAAGCACCGGACGACATCGTTTCCTGGCAATAGTGCGAATCAGGCGCAAAATGCGGGTGTAGTTCAATGGTAGAACGGCAGCTTCCCAAGCTGCATACGAGGGTTCGATTCCCTCTACCCGCTCCCCTCCTCCGCCAGAGGGACTTACGAATAAAAGAACCTAGAAAACGGCTGGAGTTCGAAACGGAAGTCAAACTCATCCGCTGTTTTCCGTACTTGTCCGCCACTGTCTGCGAACTGCAATTTCCCCCCAACAAGCGGACGGAGCGAATCCGCCCTCCGGCAACACCCTTAGCTGCTATCACTCCGGCACAGGGGACAGTGCTACCTGAATGTCCTGGCGAGAACCGTCCCGCACAGCACCGCTTTGGCAACGCGCTTTTCCTCCTGCCCGAGGTGGCAAGACAGAAGGACAAACACCGGGGCTGCGCGGAAATGCGGCGGGATAACGTAATAGAGAGCATCCAGTTCGCCCCATTTCGGGGTCGGCGGTATCAACGCTCGTGCAAAACTGACCCAGTAACGGTCGTTGAGATTTGACCCATCCCGTCCTCGGGGAAGCGGCTCGCTGCTGCGTCACGCCAAGCATCGCTGCTGCCATTCTTTCCGGCGTCCCTCGCAGCGTCCGCAGGCTTTGGCTTTCCCTTGCGACGGGCGCAATCCACAGCCCGGCAAACGGCCTCCGTCAAAACGGGGCCGAGAGGGCAGGCGCTCGCGCAGCCCACTGGCATTATAGCTGCTATAAAATGATTATGTTTACCGTCCCAACAACGCACCCCATGGGACCGACCGGCCCCTGAGATCACCGCATACCTCAATTACCGTCCTATGAAACCGCTCTTCAGCCGCCGCCGTCAGGCGGGCATCTCACTCGTGGAGACCGTCGTCGCCGTGGGTGTCACGGTCGCTTCCCTCGCCGGCCTCACGACCTCGGTCAATCAGGCAACGAAGATTGCGCGATCAGGCAAGGCGGTCTCATCCGCCAGTCAGATGGTCCAGCAGCGCATCGAGACTTTCCGGCAGGCGACTGCGTGGACCAATATCACCACCTCGGCGGGGATCGCATCGCTCATGAGCTCCGCGAGTGCGGTCGCCGCAAATTTCCCGGGGGCCGTGGAAGTCTTCACGGTGCAGCCTTACCCGACTGGGAGCGCACTGGTGGTCACCCGTTCCGCGTCGGGGAGCATCACCAACAACGGCGTGACGCTGCCGATCGTCACCCTTGTGAAAGTGACCGTCACCGCGACATGGCCGACCAGCGCCACGGCGCAGAGCACCAAGCAGCTTTCCACCATCATCGCAAAAGGAGGCCTGTAGCACATGAAACTCATGAAATTGAAGTCCCGGAAGGAGAGCGGTGCCCTCCTCGTGGACCTGATGGCCGCCCTTCCCATCGCGCTGACCGCGATGGGCGTGCTCGTTTACTCGTCCATGAGCATCGGCAAAAACATCACCGCCACCGATCAGTACATGGTCGGCGTGGCCAACACGAATCGCATGATTGACGCGATCACCGTCGATCTCCGCCGCGCGTTGCGCGTGAGCGTTCTCACCGGCGGCACCGCGACCCCGATCAAGGACACCGGTGCCACGGCCTACACCGTGAGCGGCTCCACGATCCTGGTCATCCACGTCCCGGATTCCTACGGATCAAACACTCCGAACAACAGCGGCGGTTCGACCTACAAGTCCTCGCGCTACTCGCGGGCCACGCTCAATACGTCCTCGCTTTTCAACCTCAACGCCAATCCGCTGCTCAACGGCATCGTCCCGTGGTCTGAAGCCCAGACCACCGTCAGCGGCAAGGCCGTCACGCGGTTTGCGCCCGTGAGCGCGGGCACCGGGGAACTTCAGATCCGCTATTACACCGGGCAGCGGTCCACGACCGATGCGACCCAGTGCTTCCTCCGCAGCGAATACCCGTCGGGCGCCACGAGCCCGAGTTCCACACGGGAGATCGCCGAGCGCATCACCGACAGCACGTCCACATGCACCGTGGCGGTCAGCGGCCTCAATGGCGGCAAGACCATCCGCCTGGAGTCCTCATTCACCCCCCGGTTCCGCCTCACCGGAGCCACCACCGCACCGACCACCGCCGTGGTGGAGGTGAAAATCCGCAACCCCCGCCGCGACTGACATGAAAATGCGCACATTCCCAAAAAACCAGGGCAGCACGCTGATTGTCGTCCTGCTGATCACCGCCTGCCTCGCCGCCTCCGTCGCGGCGTACTTCCAAGGCATCGTCCCGAAACTGCGCGGCACCCACCAGGCCGTCGCATGGCAGGAAGCGCTGCATGGCGCGGAAGCCGGGGCGGACACGGTCATCAACACGCTCAACAGCTGGACTGCCAGCACGTCGGTTCCGGATGCCTATCCTTGGACGGCGAGTGGGTGGACGCTCACCGATCCCGTGAATTTCGCGACCAATGGCGAACGTACGCTCGCCGCCGCGAACCTGCCCGTCATCGGCGGCCCGAATAATGTTCGCGTCACGAAAATCGCCGTGGATGTCCTCACCCGCGAAGGAACGGGACTCACGCCCACCGCCAATCCGTGGTACCGCATCCGCTCCACGGCAAGGGCCGACCTTCCCGGCAGGTTTGTCTCCGAGGACCCGCGCGATACGGAATTGCGCCGCATGAAGCTCGGCGCGAAAACCTCCGCCGGGCTCCCGGACCCGCACGTCACCCGGACGGTCGAAATCGTCGTCCGCCCCCGCTATCGTTCCAGCCGCGCCATCACCTCGGTCAATGACATCGTCCTCGGCAACAGTTCCAACTGGGAAGTGGACAGCTTCGACTCGCAGGACCTGTTAAAGTCGAGCCCGGGAACCACTGCGGGCGGCATTTACCCCGGATCGGGCAGCAGCAAGATTCAATCGAACGGCAATGTCGCCACCGCCAAGGAGAATCCCGCCTCGTCACCGTACGGGCCCTTGATCGCCGCCAACGGCGCAGTCGTCAAAGGCGAGGTGACGACGAACGGCGGCGACGATCCGGCGACAGCCGCCCACGAAAACGTCTCCGGAAACAGCGGCATCGACCAAAGCCGGATCAAGAGCGACTTCGACGAAGAAATCCCGGTGCCCGTGGCGCCGACGTGGACTTCCACGACCTACACGGGGAGTGGTCCTGCGGCATTTCTCACCGGGACCAAGGCGAACCCGACGCGCTACGCCATCACGGGAAACCTGGGCACCTTCGCCGTGACCGCTCCGCTCGCTACGACGACGGGCTACATCGATATCATCGTCAGCGGCAACCTCGCCACCGGCAACGGCGGCAACGCGGGGATCACCATTCCGCCGAACGTCTATGCAAACATCTGGGTGAACGGGAACATCGACTTCGGCAACGGCAACATCAACTCGGGCGCCACCAGCAGCAAAGTAGCCTCCCGTCTCTCGATCTTCGGCGTGTCCACCTCCAGCACGGCGACCTACTCGGCATCGGGCAATGCCGTCCAGATTCTGAACTTCAACGGCCCCGCCTACACGGCCACGCTCAGCGGAACCGTGGACACTACAGGATCCTTTGTGGTGAAGAATTTCCGCATCAACGGAGGCGGCAACGGAGGCTTCCACTACGACGAAGCCCTCGGGAACAACGCCGGAATCGCCGGTTGGGATATCGCCAGCTATCTGGAAGACTCCCGCGGAGACCTGTAGCGCGGCTTTCCAAAAGGCGGAACGCATCGCTCCGCCGTGCTTCGAGGGCACGGGGCGAAGGGACGGACGAACGCTCCCTTCCGGGCCCATCACCCCCGCCGTGCCCGTAGATTACCGGGCGGCTTCCGTTCGCTTCGCGAGGACGTCAAAACGGATCGTCGCGCGTTGCCGCGCGGAATCCTCCGGGTCAGGCCAGAGGACAAAATCGCGGACCTGAATGTCCGAACCTCCCGGACCGAGGGCCTCCGCCGCACGCAGCAGCGACGCGAAATTCTGGACGTCCTTCGCGACCGGCACGGTCAGCCGCCAGGAACTGATCTCGTAGTGTGGAACCCCGGGGGCCTCCGCCGTTGCAGTATTCACGATCGTCGGCGCAGCGAGTCCGAACTTCGCGAAGTGCCCGCTCACAAGCGCCGGCACGGCAGTCGGCATCAGGCCTTGCGGAAGTCCATCCAGTTCCGTTTCGTTCGCGGCAGCCCCTTCCTGTCTTCCCTGCGCATGAATCTCCGCAAGCTTCCCTTTGGCGCTCTCGACGCGCTCAGGCAGATCCCCAATGTCCCGGAGAACCTCCTGTTCCTGCTCCCGCAACGAAACGATCGACCGCTTGTAAAATTCCCGCCCGGCCATCAGCGCGAGGCCGCAGGCTGCGAGCCCGCGAAACAACATCCAGCTCTTCGTGGTTCCCATATTCAGCGTTCCTCCTTCGCTGCAGCCACGGACGACTCGGGCAGGCCGAGCGTGGCGATCAGCGTAAACCGATGTCGCTCCCCCGCCGGAGGCTTCGCGTCCTTGTTCCCGATCTGTTCAAACCGCGTGCTCACGGTGCGTCCGTTCGCCTTCCTTCTCAGCGCTTTCTCCAGCTCCATCCGGAACCGATCGACAGTCTCCTTCGGCGAAGGCCCGCCGGCCAGGCCGTGGATGCGCACTTCCCACGCGCCCGAATTTTCCGTCTCTCCGCGCGCCTCGATCTCGAGAGGCTCGATCATGGAGTCGTTCGGGATGAGGGAGGAAAGGACAGGCGTCCACCGCTCCTGCGTTTGGAATGCCGAGATTCGCTTCCAGAGCATCTCGGGAAGATCGAGATTCGCGCGCAGGGAGATGGCTTCCTCCAGGTTCCGCGAAATGGCCGTCCATTCCGTGACCAGCGCGGAACGCCTCGCCGACGCGGCCTCGAACCGATCCCGCGCATCCGCATGCCGCGTCCACAGCCCGGTCACCATGGCGACGATGAGAATGAGCGCCGCAAGCGCAAGCGCCCGCATGAATCCGCCCGCGCCGGCCGGCGCCTCACTTTCCTCCTGCGCCTCGATCCGGCGGAACAGGAGCGGTGCGACGACTGCCTGGCCGTTCGCCGGCTCTTTTTCCACAACGCCGGACGGCTGCGGGGCATGGTTCTCCTCCTCCGGAAAATCCTCCAAGTGCGGCGACAGTTGCGAAAGGATCGGATCGGCGGAGGCACGTCCGATGGTGTCCTGAAATGAGCCACGGGTCTCGGCCGAGAAGAGCGCATCGAGAAGATCCATCGGCTCAAACGGCTTCCGGAGGACGAACCCATCGACCTTGCGGATGAAGTGATTCGTGCTCCGGGAAAGGCCCTCATCGATCATGAACAGGAAGCGTTCACAGAGGTCCGGTTCGATCCGCTTGAGCGAATGGAAAAATTTCGCCGCCGACATCCCGGCCATCCGGGGATCGTAAAGAACGAGCGCGAAATCGCCGCTCAGCAGTTCCCGGAGGGCTTCCGCCGCGTCGCGGACCGCCACGACCGTATAGCCATTCCTGACCAGGCACCCGGCGAGATTTT
Source organism: uncultured Verrucomicrobiae bacterium (assembly GCA_963769025.1). GTDB lineage: Bacteria > Verrucomicrobiota > Verrucomicrobiia > Chthoniobacterales > Chthoniobacteraceae > SXWH01. The sequence goes on along the minus strand of CAVYKI010000009.1, from coordinate 199,151 downwards.
CCCGCTGGGAAGGCTCGGCCTCGAGCAACAAGAGCCGCCCCCGTTGCAGCGTGGCAGCAGTCTCCAGATCCGGCTGGATTTCCCTCGCCGCGTCCGATTCCTCGAACGAAGCCGCGAAACCATCATCAGAAAGATCGGCCTGAGGTCGCACAAGGATGCCGGCGGCATTTTCGGCTGGGAGGTTCTCCACCGGCTGATCCTCTTCCGGCCGGAAAACACCGGCAAGAGCCGGGTTCATCCGCCCGGTGCGACGAGCACTTTGCGACGCGTCGTGCGGCCCGATCCGAACCAGCGCAGCCAGCAGATCATCCACCTCAAAGGGCTTTCTCACCATGAGCCCGTTGATGCTCCTGATGAATTCCTGAGTATTCGCATCCACGCGGCTGCCGCACATGAACACGAAGTGCTCGCAAACCTCAGGATCGATCCGTTCCGCGGCGCTGTAGAACATGTCTCCCCGCATGCCCGGCACCGTCGGATCGTAAAGCACCAGCGTGAAATCGCCGATCATCAATTCCCTCAACGCCTCCTGGCAGTCCGACACAGCGATGACGGTGTAGCCGTGCTCTACCAGCGCCTCCTTGATCGTCTCGCGGAAAAACGGATTCGCCTCGATCAACAACGCCCGTCCCGTGCGCGTTACAGGGACAGCCGCCGGCTTCGGGATAGCTTCCTCCCCCGCATCCGCAATGGCGCGGAACAGCTCGCAGGCATCATCCGGAAAGCCTGATTCCGAGCCAGCCACCGGTTGGATGGATGGGTTCACCACGAGTTGGCTTGCGGGCTTGGGCTGATAGACATTGTTGCGGGCCCTTGTAATGCAAATCCTGTGCCGCAGATCGCCTCATCTCCCGCCCCGCGCCCACTTCCCCGCCGGGTGGGAAGGTGTCCGCCGGGCGCGCCTCTTCGAATCGCCACCGGCAAATACGAAAGTCCCCCAACTCGTCTCCCGCACGGCCTTTCCCACTACGGACGCGGGGGCGGCGGCGGGGAGAAAAGTCCTCCGTAGTAGTACCTCCCGCCGTGCGAGTAGCGGCTCGGATAGTAGCGGCCTTCGTAACGGAAACGCCCCAGCTCATGCCGCCCGCCGTAGTAATAGCGCCCCCCGTGCAAATAGTATTCGCCAGCATAGCGGGGCGGCAGCCTGTGATAGAACCCAGGCCCATGAACGACCGCCCTGCTTCCCGGAGGTCCGGGCGGCGGAGGCGGCAGGCAGGACGACGGCGCGGCAAGGCCCGCCACAGCGGCGGTCATCAGGACTTTCCGCGAAAAAGGATGTGTATTCATATCGACTGAATCGGCTCCTGCGACAGCCCGGCTGTCTCAAGTTCGCGGGATCTAAGAACGCTCCGGCCGTCCCTTCCACGCTAATCCTCGAGATATATCGCAAACACCCGCGCCTTGCTGTTTGCCGGCAGCTTCACCCGGATCTCGATCGGTTGCTCCGCCGGCACCGACGCCGTCCCGGTCCCCGGCCACACGATCTCCTGCCGGATTCCGCTCACCGAGACCTTCGCCGCGTCCGCCCCGGAATAACCCGCCAGCGGCTGGTCCCGCCCGTCGAGCAGTTCCACCGTGAGCGGCGCCTCGGGCGTGATGCCATCGACATTGATCCACAGCCTGCCGCCCTTCGCCGGCCGTGAGCGGCGCGGTCACGAAATGCGCGTCATTGTCCTCCTTCATCGCCGACAGATAGCCGAAGCCGTCGCGCCGCAGCGTGGCCAGCCCGATCTCCATCGTCTTCATCTTCCCGCCCGTGTCCCAGTGCGAATACCAGATCATCGTCCTGTCCCCTTCGTTCACGAAGGCATGCCCCTGCAGCAGCGCCGTGTCATCCCACGCCCCTTCCGGTCCGCGCTCGATCACCTTGAATCCCGGCACCGGCTCGCGGAAATGGATGCCGTCGTTGCTCACGATCAGCCCCAGATCCACATGCACGCCCTTGTTGAAGGACTCCCCTTTCGCCGGCGGCTCCGCCGCGTCCTGCCACATGCCGTACAGCCCCACGAGCACGTTGCCGCGATTCCACATCCCCGCGCCCATGTGCGTCTGCTGACCCTTCACCGGCGGGTTCGCGAGCTGCCCCGGCCGCGCAAATGCGAACGCCTTCGCCTGCGACCACGTTTTGAAATCCGGCGACCGGTAAGCCAGCATCACGCGCCCCGCCTTGCTCCCATCCGCGAGCCACGACCACGGCGAGAGGAGCTGCCCCGTCGTGTAGTAGAAGTCACCGAAGCGGTACAGCGCGCTCACCTCAAAGCGTTCCCCGCCCGCATTCGCCGGACGATCCCCGTCCACCTTCCACGTCAGCCCATCCGCGCTCGTCGCGCAAATCGTCGAGCAGATGAGCCGTTCCTTCGTGCCCAGCTTGCTCATCCCGCCGGGGATTTCGGTCACCGGCACGTGCGCGATGTAGGCCACCTTGAAGCGCCGCGCCGGATCCGGATCCTCCGGCTCATGCAGCACCGAGAGGAAGTCATTCACCCGCGTCAGCGAGAACGGCTCGCCCTCGATCAGGCAGATGTTGTTCTTCCTGCTGCCGCGGAACTCCACCAGCCCGAGCTCCGGCTTCGTCCAGTGGATGCCATCCTTGCTCTCCGCATAACACATCGGCCGCCACATCCCCGGTGCCTGGCCCTTTCACGATCTCCGCCTCGAACATCCCCAGATACCACATCCGGAAAGTGTCCCCGACCTTGATCACCGTGCCGTACAGAATCGCATGCCCCTGATCCGGCGTCCCCTCCGCCCCGCGTCGCAGCACCGGATTCCCCGGATGCTTCGTCGCCGGCACCAGCGTCACCTTCAGATTGTGCTGCCACGGGATGCCGTGGTCATCGAACGCAAACAGCACCCGCTCCCCTGCCCGCGCAGGCACAAGGCCCAGGCAAAAACCGCAAGCCGCGAGAACGATCAGCAATGAAGGGGGACGGAGGTTCATGGGATTGCAAAAGCATCTGCCAACGCGAATGGCGCGGATCAACCCGAAAGCCGCATAGCCCTCGAGTGGCCGAAAACGACTGACTTCCCGGGAGTGTCGGAATCGCGGCGCCCCGGTTCCGGGATTCCTCGCCGAGCAATGCGCCCGCGCCGACGGTCCGCATGGGAACGGGACGATCCCGCGGGCCGAAACGCGGATGACATTTTTCCCGAAGCGGATGCCGGGGGACAAATTCGCTTCTCTGTCTCCCACGTGCGGGCGCATAGTCCCGGCCCGATGGCCACTGCTCCCCCGGCTGCAAATCGCTTTCCGCTCTGGCTGCTCGGCATCTATGGGGCGCTTTGGGCAGTGATGGCAATCGGGGTGCGCGACTGGCCGACGTGGGCGCTCGAGAACCTGCTGGTGGTCGCCGCAGTCGCCATCCTCGTGGCGACGCACCGGCGGTTTCCATTTTCCAACGCCTCGTATCTGTTCATCGCGATTTTCCTCGGGCTGCACGCGTACGGCGCGCGGTATGGCTATGCGCACACCCCGGCGGGCGACTGGGCGAAGGCGGCGTTTGACCTCCGGCGGAACTATTTCGACCGGGTGATCCACTGCGCGTTCGGGCTGCTGCTGGTGTATCCGATGCGCGAGATGCTGCTGCGCGGGGCGGGCGTGAGCCGCAAGGCGGCAGGGTGGCTGGCGTGGGCGCTGGTGATGGCGGCCAGCTCGGTGTTCGAGGTCGTGGAATCCATCGTGGCGGAAACCGTGAGCGCGGGCACCGGCCCGGACTGGCTCGGCGCGCAGGGCGACGAATGGGACGCGCAGCAGGACATGCTGATGGCGACCGTGGGCGCGGGCTTCACGCTGCTGGTGGCATGGTGGCGCGAGCGCGGCACTGCGCCGGCCGCTCCTCCGCCCGCAGGACAGGCGCGGCCTTTCCGCCAGCGGCGGCTGCTCCATGCGATGTGCGTGGTCTACGCGGTCGCGTGGGTGATCGCGGCGATCGGGCCGGTGTCGCGTGCGGACTGGCTGCTGGAAAATCTCCTCGTCTTCGCATGGCTGCCCTTCCTGGTGCTGACCTACCGGAAGCGTCCCATGTCGGATGTCTCCTACGGGCTCATCCTGGTCTTCCTGCTGATGCACGCCGCCGGGGCGCACTACACCTATTCGGAAGTGCCGCTGGGCTACTGGCTGAAGGACGTCCTCGGCATGGAGCGGAATCACTTTGACCGCATCGTGCACTTATCGTGGGGACTGCTGATCACGTATCCGCTGCGCGATATCACGCGCATGGATCGGCTGCGGACGTTCTGGGCGGGGTTTCTCCCGGCGATGGTGATCGTGGCGTGGAGCGGGTTTTTTGAAGTGATCGAGGCGATCGTCGCGCAGCTCGTGCATCCGGAACTCGGACAGGCCTACCTCGGCACGCAGGGCGACGTGTGGGATGCGCAATGGGACATGGGCCTCGCGGTGATCGGCTCCTCCATCGCGGTGGCCTTGACCATGTATGCGGAAAGGCGCGGGCGCAGGCATTGAGAGGAATGTTGAAAAGGCCGCTTGGGAAGGCGGGAAGGCAGGAAAATCCCGAAGTTCCCAAAAGTGGCTTCCTGCCTTTCCGCCTTCCTAAGCGCTCTCAGGACGAGGCTTTTTGAAATCGCTCTGTAGACGGAAACCGCTGCCGTCCACTCCCCCTTGCGTCCGCGTTGCTAGCTGATGAGCAGCAGCCGCGGCGGGTCACCGGGGCCGGTCGCGGGGGCGCGGTGGATGCAGGGCGGGACGGGACTGCCGGGCCATTCCGTGGCGATGCGCCAGAGGTGTCCGATGCCAAAGGAATAGGGCCGCGCGTCCGGAAGCGGCGCGTAGTGGAGGTCGTAGCAATTCTCGCCGAGGTATTCGAGAAAGGCGGCGTCATCCTTTCCGCCGAAACGGCGGAGCAGTTCGGCGCGGGTGGCGGGCATGTCCACGCGGCGCTGCGCCTCGTGGTTGCGCAGGCCTTCGCTCGGCGGGCCGTGGTAGGTGCAGAGCCACGTGTCCGCCTCCACCGGGGCGCTGTCCACGTGGAAGGAAAAGACGTCGGTGGGCACGGGTCCCTCGTCGTCGCGCGGATAGGCGTGGATGCAGTTGAGGACGGGGTCGAGTTCCCGCTCGCGGAGCAGCCGCTGGTCTTCGAGGAGGATGCCGATGGCCGCCTTTCCCGCCACGCTCACCGGGAGACTGCGGAGGCGCGCCTCATCGAGCGCGACGATCCCCTCGCCCGCGCCGAGCTGCCGGACCACTTCGGCAAAATCGCCCGCCAGCGCGCGCTCCCAGCAGAGGGCATTCACGCCGTCGCGAAACGGCGTCGTGAGCAGTTCATGGAAGCTCTTCACCAGCCTGATGGAGTCGGAGCCGGAGGCCGGGGTGAATGGAGTCATACGCGATGCGAGGTGGAGAAGCTGAAACAGGAAGGAGGGACAGATAGCACGAAAGCCGGCGCGAATGGCAACTGCGCCTCGCTTTCCGCGGAGGCGTCCGATCTCCGATGTGAAACTCTGTGCAGCGTGAGTCGCGCAACATCCGACGCCGTGCTGGACAGGCGCTCGCCTGCTCGCTCATCAAATGCGCCGCTTGAACACGAAACCGCTCCGCACCGTCCGCCTCCACCTCATCCGCCATGGCGAAGTCGAGGATGGATGGAAGGGCGTCTTCGGGGGTTCGCGGGTGGACATGGAGCTGTCGCCCGCGGGCCACGCGCAGGCCGCCGCGCTCGCCGACTGGCTCGGCGGGAGGAGAATCGACACCATCTTTTCCAGCCCCATGCGCCGCGTGCGGCAGACCATGGCGCCGCTGCTCGAGCGCCAGCCGATCGAGCCGATGTTCCTCGACGGGTTGCGCGAGGTGGACTTTGGCGACCTCACCGGTCTCCGCTGGGAACAGGTTCGCGAACGCCTCGGCATCACCGCCATGAACTGGCTGCACGTCCTCGACCATCCCGGCCTGCCGAATGGCGAATCCGCCGCGGGTCTTCTCGATCGCGTGCGCCCCTGCGTGGCGCGGATCCTCGCCACGCCCGGCTACGCGAACGCCGCCGTCTTTTGCCATGGCGGCATTGTCCGCGCGATCCTCGCCATCCTCATGGAGCTTCCGTTTTCCAAGATCGGCTGTTTCCGGATGGACTACGGCAGCGTGACCTCCGTGCTGGTCCCCGTGGAAAACACGCCCGCCACCGAGGTCAGCCTGCTGAACTTCTGCCCGCCCGCCGGAGTGCGCGAGCGCTGAACGCGTCGCGCGAAAGTCCGGCGTTACGCGCGCGAGGAATCAACCGAGATGACTTCGCCCGGCGCGCACTCAAACACCAGCGCGATCGGCCGGCAGCAGACCGTGCAGTCCTCGATCGTGCTCACTTCGCCCTCCGAGGTGTCCACCGCCATCGAAAACTCCTCACCGCAGTACGGGCAGACCACATCCGTCTCGACGATATAGTTCATCCGCGAGCGTCAGACCTTCAGCCGCGGCGCGTCATTCCACAAATCCTCGAGGCGATACACCTCGCGCTTCGAAGGATGGAAGATGTGCACGACCACGTCGCCGTAATCCGCGATGATCCACTGGCTGAGCGGGAAGCCGTCGGTATTGAGCGGGCTGCGCTTGTGATCGGTCTTGATGCGGTCCTCGATTTCGTTCGCGATGGCCTTGAGCTGCGGCTCCGAGGCGCCGGTGCAAATGACGAAGAAATCGGTGAAAGAGGAAAGCTTGCGCAGGTCGAGAATGACGATGTTCTCCGCCTTTTTGTCGGCGGCGATGCTGGCACAGAGCTTGGCGAGTTTGTCTGATTTAATGGGTGTCTCCTTGGTAAAGATGGTGCGATTCGATGATTTCGTGCACCGACTCCGGGACGAGATAGCGGATGCTGCGGCCTTCCGCAACGCGCTTGCGCACCTCGGTGGCGGAAATATCCACGCGGCGTTTCACGCAGGGGAAGTCGTGCGGATGCGCGGAGGTGTCGCGCCCGAAGACGACGAACTGCACCATGCCGCGCAGCTCCTCGTAGCGCCGCCAGGTGTGCAGTTCGCGCACATTGTCCTCGCCGATGAGATAGAAGAATTCGTCGCCCGGAGCCTTCGCACGCCACGCCTCGACGGTCTCGACGGAATAGCTCGGCCCCTTCCTTTCCACCTCCGACGAATCGCATTCAAAGCCCGGCTCGCCCGCGATCGCCAGCTTCAGCATGGCGAGGCGGAGCCGCGGCGAGGCCGGCGTGCGCGTGAGCTTGTGGGGCGAGCGCCTCGCGGGGATGAAGACGACGCGGTCGAGCGAAAGCTGCTCCATCGCCTCGCGCGCGAGGATGAGATGCCCGTGGTGGACCGGATCAAAGCTGCCGCCATAAAGGGCCGTTCGCATCGCGTGTCGCGGTCAGTAAAGCAGGTACGACTGGCGCGCCTCCCGGAAGCGCGCAACGCCGGCTTGCCAGCTCGCGACAATCGTCGCCGGGCTCACGCCTTTCTCGATCTGCGAGCGGATGCCCGTGCTGCCGTAGATCTTCCAAAAGAGGTCGTCCTTGTCCTTGTAGCGCGCGAAGATGCTCCCGTTGGAAAGCTTCTGCGCGACGGCAAGCAGCTGGACGTTGATCGCGGCAAGGTTCACGTCGCTGTCCGCCGTGAGGCTGAGGCGCGCGCCGCCAAAATCCTTCCGGAGATACGGGTCCACGCTCAGGCTTTGCAGCCCGATCGCACGAAGCTCGCGCACGAAGGCAACGGGATTCATCCGCGCCTTTCCCGCGATCTGAAATGGCTCGGCGGAGCCGATTCCCACATCGAGCGCCGCCCCTTCGAGGGAGCCGAAAATGCTCGTCGCGGCATAATACGCCACCGAACCGGAACGCGGGATGTTCGGCGAAGTCTGCACCCAGCGGAGGCCGGTGCGGCTCCACGTCATGTCGCGGCTCCATCCCTGCATCGGCACGACGGTGAGCTGGCAGCGGCTCTCCATCCAGCCGCGGGCGTTCGCCATTTTCGCGAGTTCGCCGGCGGTAAGCCCGTGCACGTACGGCACAGGGAACTGGCCCACGAAGCTCTTCCAACTGTCTTCAATGCCAGGGCCCTCGACCCGCAGCCCGCCGAGCGGGTTCGGACGGTCGAGCACCATGAAGGGGATCTTCTGCTCGCCGCATGCCTCCATGCACCGCCCCATCGTCGAGACGTAGGTGTAGCTGCGCACGCCGATGTCCTGCATGTCATACACGAGCACATCGACGCCGCGCAGCATCTCCGCCGTCGGCTTCCGCGTCGGGCCGTACAGCGAATGGACGGTGAGTCCGGTCGCCGGGTCCTTGCGGGTGGCCACGTATTTCCCCGCGAGCGCGGTGCCATCGATGCCGTGCTCGGGCGAGTAAAGCGCGACCAGTTGGACATTCTTCGCCTTGTGGAAAATCATCCGCGTCTTCGTCCCGGACGAATCGACGCCCGTCTGGTTGGTCACCAGGCCCACGCGCTTTCCCTCGAGCGACGCGAAGCCCTGGGATTTGAGGACATCGATCCCGAGCTCGACGGCGGCATTCGCGCTCAAGGCTGCGGCAAACAGGAAGGAAGCAAGGATTCGGATCATTGGCCTCAAGATAGCACTCACTTCCCGCTCCGTGCCAACTGCGATTCGCCGGAAGTCGAATCCGCAGATTGCGCAGATTTTCGCAGCGGGAGATGCCTGAAAATCTGCTCCAATCTGCGGATGCCTTGCCTCAGAGCGAAACGCCGCGCTTCCACGGGATGAAGTCGTCCTGCCCGAGCCGCACGGCTGCGGGAATCGCGCGACCGCTGGCGACTTCGATGATGTGGTCGAGCAGTTCCGCGCCGACATCGGGGATTGTCTTCGCGCCGCCGACGATTCCGCCGGCGTCGAAATCGATGATGTCCGCCATGCGCGTCGCGAGCTCGGTGTTCGTCGCCATTTTGATCACGGGGCAGACGGGATTTCCCGTCGGCGTGCCGAGGCCGGTCGTGAAGACGATCACATTGCAACCGCTTCCCGTGAGCGCGCTCGTCGCCTCGACATCGCTGCCGGGCGTGCAGAGCAAGGTGAGGCCGCTGCGTCTCGTGACGGGTTCCGGATAATCGAGCACATCCACGACGGGCGCTCCCCCGCCCTTTCGCGCGGCGCCGAGGCTCTTCATCGCGTCGGTGATCAGCCCGTCGCGGATGTTGCCGGGCGAGGGATTCATGTCGAAGCCCGAGCCGACCGCGTGCGCCCGCTCGGCATAGCGGCGCATGAGATCCAGGAAGCGTTCCGCGAGCGCGGGATCCTCGCAGCGGTCGCACAGCCATTGTTCCGCGCCGCACAGCTCGGGAAATTCGCAGAGCACCGACGAGCCTCCGAGCGCGGCGAGCAGGTCTGCGCAGTGGCCCAGCGCGGGATTCGCCGAGATGCCCGAGAAGCCATCCGAACCGCCGCATTTCAGCCCGAGCACGAGTTCGCTGAGCGGCAGCGGTTCGCGGCGCAGTTCGTTTGCGGCGGCGATCCCGCGAAACGTCTCGCGCAGCGCGCGCTCCATCAGGTCGCGCTCGGACGTGCTCTTCTGCTGCTCGAAAACCAGCAGCGGCTTCGCATTGTCCGGGCTGCGCTTCGCGAGCTCCTCCATCAGCGTCTTCACCTCCGCGTTCTGGCAGCCGAGGCTGAGGACCGTCGCGCCTGCGACATTCGGATGCGAAATGTATCCGGCAAGCAATCCGCACAGCGCGCGCGCATCCTGCCGCGTGCCGCCGCAGCCCATGCTGTGCTGCAAAAATTTCACGCCATCCACATGCGGGAAAACGCGCGTCGCCGCGTCTCCGCCATGCAGGTGAATTTCATCGAGCGACGCACCGCCGCGCATCGCGCCCGCAAGCCTGCCGACGAAGTCCGCGTACGGCGTGGTCACGTCGTAGCCGAGTCCCTTCGTGAGCGCCTCGCGCATCACCTCGAGGTTTCTGTTTTCGCAAAACACCAGCGGCACCACGAGCCAGTGGTTCGCCGTTCCGCAGCGCCCGTCCGCGCGCCGGTAGCCGTCGAACGTCCGGCCGGCCCAGCGCTTCACGTCCGGCGGAGTCCATTGAAAACCGGAGCTGCGCACCGCGGCCGGAGCCACGGCGTGCGCGACATTTGCCTGCGACAGCAGCTCGCCGCACGCAATCGCGCCGCGCGCCTGCCCGACGACCGTGCCGTACATTTTCACCAGTTCGCCCGCGGCAAAATCCCGCGCGGCAAACTTGTGCTTCGCCGCGATGTCCGTCCGCAGCGTCCACTGCGTCCCGTCGAGTGAAACGGTTTCGCCCGCGCGCAAATCGCGCAGGGCCACGATGGCGTCGTCGTCGGGGTGGAGTCGCTGGATGAGCATGTCCTGCGAGCTTCGCCAGATGCCGCCCGCAGGCGCAACGCGGGAATTGCGCGCAACTCAGCCCGTGGTGCGCAGTCCGCTGGCGATGGCGTTGATGCTCAGCAGCAGGTCGGGAAGCATCGCGCCGGCGGCGGTTTCATCCCCGGCGGCGAGCAACCCGCGCCAGCGCCGCAGCAGGGCGATCTGCTGGCCGTGCAGGATGCGCAGCGCCTCGGCGCGGAGGTTGAGCGTCTTCGACATCCGCGGGCGGCGCACTTCCATCGCGCGGCCGCGCAGCCGGTCGATCATCTCGCGCGTGAGTTCCCATTCCGCGAGGATGATGCCGGAAACCTGCTCGCGGATTGCCTCATCCGTGACGAGCGAGGCGTAGGCGAGCATCAGTTCGCGGTCGCTGCTGGCGAGCGAGGATTCCACATTCGTGAGCAGGTAATGGAGGAAGGGCCAGCCGCGCACATCGGCGCCGAGGCGTGCAAATTCATCCTCATCGAGCGACGCGAGCGCGGTGCCCGCGCCGTACCAGCCGGGCAGGTAGAAGCGCGCCTGGTTCCACGAAAACACCCACGGAATCGCGCGCAGATCCGCGAGGCTCGCCTGCCCGGTCCGGCGCGACGGGCGCGAGCCGATGCGGCTCTGCTCGAGCGCGTCGATCGGCGTCGCCTCGCGGTAAAACGGGAGGAAGCCCTCGTGCTCGACGAGCGCGCGGTAGGCCTTGCGGCTCGCCGTGGAGAGCTTCGCAACGATCGGCGCGAGCGGATGCGGCGAGCCGGCGGGCCGGCTGCGTGCGGCAGGTCGTGGCGGTCACGCCGGCCATGAGCAGTTCGAGGTTGTAGGCGGCGGTCGAGAGGTTCGCGAATTTCTGCGCGATGGTCTCGCCCTGCTCGGTGAGCCGGATGTCGCCGCCGAGCGAGCCCTGCGGCAGTGCGTCGAGAAAGCGATGCGTCGGTCCCGCGCCGCGGCTCACGGTGCCGCCGCGGCCGTGGAAAAAGCGGATGCCCACGCCCGTGTGCGCACCGACCGCGGCGAGTTGAGCCTGCGCGCAATGCAGCGCCCATTGGCTCGCGATGATGCCCGCGTCCTTGTTGCTGTCGCTGTAGCCGACCATCACCTGCTGCACCATCTCGCCGGGGCGCCCGTCGCGCGCGGCGTGGAATTCCAGGCTGCGCCGCGTGACGGGCTGCTCGATGAATTTCCGCAACATGTCCGGGCCGGCCTCGAGATCGTCCGCCGTTTCAAAGAGCGGCACGACCGGCAGCAGGCAGACGATCCCCTCGGGGAGACTCCGCAGCAGCCCCGCTTCGCGCGCGAGCACGTACACGACGAGCAGATCGGAAAGGCGGCGCGTCATGCTCACGATGAGCGCGCCGATTCCGTCCGGGCCGAAATTTGCGAGGTGCTGCGCGAGGACGCGATAGCAGCCGAGCACGGCATCCGCCTCCGGCCCGGCGCTCGCGGCGGGATGCAGGAATGGACGCGGCGAGCGCAGTTCCCGCTCGAGGAAACGCAGCCGCTCGGTCTCGGTCCAGTCCTCCCACTGGCTGCCGTCGATGCCCGAGGCGGACATGAGTTGGCCGAGCGCCTTTGCGTGGAATGCGGAGTTTTGCCGGATGTCGAGATGAGCGAGGTGAAAGCCGAAAACCTCCAGTGCGCGCTGGATCGGCTCGATGTCCGATTCCGCGAGCCGGCGGGCACCCGCCTCCACGAGTGAGTCGTGGAGAATGGCGAGGTCCGCCGCGAATTCGCTGCGTTCACGGTAAAACGTCGCACCCTGCCGGATCTGCGCCGCCTGGCCCTGAGCGATTCCGATCGGGATGCGCGCGAGCATCAGCTCCACGAACTGCCTCCACGGTTCCTCGGCGTGGCTCGCGAGGAGCGGCTTCGCGGACTCGCCGAGCAGTTCCGCGAGGCGTGCGATTCCCCCGGTCAGCGCCTCGGGCGGCGGCTGCATCCACGTCGTGAGCGTGAGCTTTTGCGCGAGCGCGGCGAGGCTCCGGTGATGCACGAGCAGCGCATTCGTCCGCAGCCGTTCGAGATTTTCCCGCGTCACTTCCGCCGTCACGCCGGGATGTCCGTCGCGATCGCCGCCGACCCACGTGCCGAAGCACAGCCGCGGCATCGCGCCCGGCTTGCGCAGCGGCGCGACGTCGAATCCCGCGCTTTCCCACGCGATGCGCAGCCGTTCGTCGAGCACCGGCAGCACGGATGGGAACACGTCGCGCAGGTAGTGCATCACGTTGCGGCGTTCGTCGGTGAGCGTCGGCTTTTCCAAAAGGATCTCGCCCGTCCGCCACAGCCGCTCGAGCGCCGCGCGCAGTTCGTCCGCGATGCGGCGCACGCCGGTCGCAGTCCGCGGCTCGCTCCCGGAGCGCTGGAGCAGCGCGAAAAGCATCCGGTGATGATCGAGCACCGACAGGCGCTTTGCCTCGGTGGGATGCGCCGTGAGCACCGGCTCCACGCGGATGCGCGGGAGCAGGGCCGCGATGTCATCGGCGGACACGCCGCATTCCTTGAGCCGCGCGAGCTGGCTGCCCCACAGACCGTGCTCCGCCGTGAGCCCCTCGTGCTCCTCGCGCAGCTCACGCATGGTGCCGGCGGCATTTTCCTCGACCATGTTCAGGAGCTGGAATGCCACCGAGTACGCGAGGTCGAGGCGCTCCGGCAAACGCTCCGGATCCCATTGCGGCAATGACCGGCCGGTCCACGGCAGATGGTCCGCTAGTTCAGTGTGCCCCAGCCCGCGCAGCACGTCCGCGAAGGACTCCATGAGGAGCCCCAGATCGCGGTCAATCTGCTCGAAGCCAATGGCCAGATAATCCGGCTTGGTGGTTCCCTGCATAATTCCCTGCGCGCTTTCTGCCGTGCCATCGCGCGACGCGCAAACGAAAAGATGTTTCCGATTGAACCGCTTCGCGCGCGTCCACATTGTCGGAGGCAAGGTGACACCAGTGAGCAACGAACAAAATCCATCCAATCCGCTCCGCGAGGGGCTTGCCAGCAGGCCCATGCCGCAGCCGTGCAACGTGGTGATCTTCGGCGCGTCCGGGGATCTCACTTTCCGCAAACTGATCCCGGCGCTCTACAATCTCGCCGCCGACGGCGACCTCCCGGCGGCGACGAACATCGTGGGCTTTGCGCGGCGCGAAAAGACGGACGAATCGTGGCGCACGGAGCTCAAGGAGACGACCGCGAAATGCTCGCGCTCGGGAATCAACGAGGACGTGTGGTCGGGCTTCTCGAAGCGGATCCACTACCAGTGCAGCGATTTCACGAATGCCGAGGGCTACCGCGCTCTGCGCGAAAAGCTCGACGCCATCGACTCCGCGGGCAGTGCGGCCGGCAACCGCCTTTTCTACCTCTCCGTCTCGCCGACGGACTACGATCTCATCCTGCGACAGCTCGCCGCGAGCGGGCTGAACAAGCCGCGCGCGGGAGCGTGGACGCGCGTGATCGTCGAGAAGCCGTTTGGCACCGACCTCGCCAGCGCGGAGGAGCTGAACGAATCGATCGCGCACGCATTCGCCGAGCGCGACACCTTCCGCATCGACCACTATCTCGGCAAGGAGACCGCGCAGAACATCATGGTGCTGCGGTTCGCGAACCAGATCTTCGAGAACCAGTGGAACAACCGCTACATCGACCACGTGCAGATCACCTCGGCGGAGACGCTCGGCGTCGAGGGGCGCGGGCCGTATTATGAAAAGGCGGGCGCGCTGCGCGACATGGTGCAGAGCCATCTGCTCCAGCTCGTGTGCCTCACCGCGATGGAGCCGCCGACGAGCCTCACCGCCGACGCCGTGCGCGATGAAAAGGCCAAGGTCGTCCGTTCGCTCCGCCGTCTTTCGCCGGAGGATGTCGCGCGCGACGTCGTTCGCGGGCAGTACGCCGCGGGCGCGATCAACGGCAAGGCCGTCCCCGCCTACCGCGAGGAGGAACGGGTGAGCCCGACCTCAATGACCGAGACGTATGTCGCGCTGAAGCTCCACATCGACAACTGGCGCTGGCACGGCGTGCCCTTCTACATGCGCGTCGGCAAGCGGCTCGCGAAGGGCGGCGCGGAGATCGCCGTGCAGTTCAAGGAAGCGCCGCGCGTGCTTTTCAACACCGACGCCGACTCGCCGCTCGGGCCGAACCAGCTCGTCATCCGCATCCAGCCGGACGAGGGCATCTCGCTGCGGCTCCAATCAAGAGTCCCGGGCAGCGTGCTCCGCATCGAGCCGGTGAAGATGGATTTCCACTACGGCGCGAGCTTTGGAAAACAGAGCCCCGAGGCCTACGAACGTCTCATCCTCGACGCGATGAGCGGCGACGCGACGCTCTTCGCCCGGCGCGACGAGGTGCAGGAGGCGTGGAAGTTCGTGGACGCCATCGAGAACGCGTGGCACGCGGAAGGCACGAAGTCCGCGCTCTGCGAATACGCCGCCGGCACCTGGGGCCCGAAGGAAGCCGACGAACTGCTCGCGCGCGACGGCCACGCCTGGCGGAGGATGTAGCCATGCCGACCGAGCCCGCACCCAGCGCGAACTTCGGCACGCCTGTCGAAATCTCCGCCATCTCCCGCGAGCTGAAGAAGCTCTGGCAGGCCGACAAGACACGGACGCGCGCATCGCTGATCAATTTCGCCATCATCTGCGAAGGCGAGGCCGCCATGCGCGACAGCAGTGAACTGCTCTCGCGTTTCGTGCGGAACCACTCCTTCCACGCGCTCCTCATCGGCATCGACCCGCACGCCGCCGAGACCTCGGTGAAGGCGTGGGTGAATGCGAACTGCTACCTTCCGAAGGCCGGCGCGAAGCATGTGTGCTGCGAGCAGGTGTCCATCTTCGTGCAGGGAAAGGTGCGCGAACTCCTGCCGAACCTCCTTTTCTCCCAGCTCGACTACGATCTCCCGCTCACCCTCTGGTGGCGCTGCGAATGCCCCGAGCAGGTGGACGCCGAAATCTGGCGCTGGGTGGACCGCCTCATCTTCGACAGCGGCGCGTGGACGGACCCGCGCAGCCAGTTTGCCGCCATGCACGCCGCGCTCGCCACGAACAGCTCCGCATTCGCCGCCAGCCGCACCGTGCTCGGCGACCTGAACTGGGTCCGCAGCGCAAACCTCCGCCAGGCCATCGCGCAAATGTACGACACGCCCGACGGCGCCGCGCGCATCCGCGCCCTGCGCAGCCTCGCCATCACCCACGCGCCCGGTTCCCGCACGACAGCCCTCCTTCTCCTCGGCTGGTTTGCCGCCCTGCTCGGCTGGAGCAAGGGCCACGCGCCAGCGCGCATCGAGGCAGCGACCGGTGTCGCGAATCGGGTCACCTTCACGACACCCGAGGGCGGAAAAGTCGCCTGCGAACTCAGCGAATCGTCCGGCGCCCCCATCCACCGCGTCGTCCTCGTCCACGACGATGTGAGCATCACGGTGGACCATCCCACGGGCGCCGAATACCTGAACCTCACCCTCGCGTGGAAGGACGGCCGCCTCGCGCGCCACCTCGTCCCCGCCGACTCCACCGCGCTCGCCGACATCCTCGACGAGGAACTCTCCCGCGGCAGCCGCCACGGCATCTACCTCCGCGCCCTCGCGGCGGCAGAGGCGCTGATGTAAACACGCGACGCTCATGCCGCCCTCGACGGTCTGGAGCCTCACGGAAGCGCCTTCCTATCCATCCAAAGTGTTTGGAGCATGCGGGAGGACTTCATGAGGAAACGCGGCCGGGAAGTTGACCGAGTTCCCACTGCGCAATCAATGCCGCGAAACCCGAATTCACGCTTTCCCAGCCGCGCGTGCGAAGCCGGTGAAAACGATCGCCAGCGAGATCAGTGAACTGGCGGGCATGAGGATGGCGGCGAGCAATGGACTCATGATCCCGGCAAGGCAAAGGACCACGGCCACGACATTGTACGCGATGGCAAATGCCACCACGCCGCGCGCAGTGCGCCGCCGAAGCGCGGCGGTCGCCAGGAGCTCGCGCACGCCGCTGAGTCCGCGGCCGAGGAAATAGAATCCGGCCTTCCGCTCGAGGAGACCGCGATCGATCGCAGGCGTTCCGCTGACCCACGCGGCATCAAATGCAAGGGAGTCATTCGCCCCGTCGCCAAGATAGAGCGTGTCGTGCGCGTCGATCTCGCGGACGCGCGTCGCCTTCTCATCGGGCGAAAGTTCACCCAGGCAGCGCTCGCGCGGGAGCTGAAGTCGTTCCGCCATCGCGTCCACTTTCGCACGACGGTCGCCACTCAGGATGAAAACTTCGCAGCCACGCTCGCGCAGGGCCGCAACTTCTTCCCGGGCATCGTCGCGGGCGGATTCACCGAAGCGGAATGCCGCGAGAGGCTCGCCGTCACGGGCGAAGACACAGTCCGCCACCGGCACCCCGGGTGCCGCCCATTCGGCGCGACCCAGGCGCCAGGTTGCGGCTTCGCGTTCCATTTCGAGCCCGAAACCGACGGTCTCACGCACGGGTCCGCCAGCCGCCGGTTCGACCCGGTCGGCGAGGAGTTGTTCGCGCAGGCATCCGCTCACGGGATGCAGGCTGTCATTCACCATGGCGAGGAGCACCGCTCGCTCGTCGGCGTGAAGGCGGCGCAGCGCCCCGGGATTCAGCAGCGACATGGCTTCGAGCGTGAGCGTGCCCGTCTTGTCGAAGATGATTTTGCGGACGCGATCCAGCTTTGCCCACAGCTCGCCGTCGCGGATGAAAACGCCGTGCCGGCGCATCCGCGACGCCGCGAGATCCCGGCACAACGGAAGCGCGACGCCGGACGCGCACGGACATGAGACGACGAGCACCGAGATGAGCACCTGCAACGCCGGCAGCAACGCACCCGTGGAGATCCACCAGGCGCAGAATCCCCCAACCGCAAGACCGAGCACAACGGCGATATAGCCACGGAGAAACCGCTCCAATGCAGCGTCGCGCGCAGTGCCGGCTGGCACGATGAGGAGCAGCTTCGCGAGGAGGGAATCGCCCCACGACTCGCGGGCCTCGAGTTCGATTACGGACTGGCCGCAGTTCACGGCGCCGGCGGGCACGAGGCGTCCGCGCCGCGCACTTGCCACCTCGCTTTCACCGCTGATCCATTCCATTCCAAGGGTCGCACCGTCCGAGCAAAGGCGGCCGAGCACCGGCACGATGTGACCGGGATCGACGGCGAAGACATCGCCCGCGGTGAGGCGCGCCACGGGGACTTTCTCCCCGGTCGCGAGCCGCACCGGCGGAGGTTCGGATTGCGCGGCGAGGAGCTGGTTCCGGTTTCGCTCGACGGCCTTTTGCTGCAGCCAGCGCCCGGCGAGCATGAGGAAGGTGAATGCGGAGACGAAATCGAAATAGACGAAACCATGGGCGCCGCGCCTCCATGCGAACACGGAGCCTGCATACGCGGCGACGAGGCCGATCGAAATCGGGAGGTCGATGTGCAGCACGCGCTGACGGATGCTGTGCCACGAGCGGACAAAAAAATAGCTGCCGCCAATCAGAAAACTGAGCGTGCCTAGGATGAGCGTGAGGCGGTGAAAAAGCTCCGCAAACTCGAAGTCGCTCTCCATCCCGAGGTACCTCGGCAGCGTGAAGAGCATCGTGTTCAGCGCCAGCGCACCGCAAAGGCCAAGTCGCAGATTCAATGCGCGACTCGCAGGCGCGGCCTGTTCTCCCGGCGGACCGACGAGGTAGCCGAAGGTCTGCAGTTCGCGGGCGAAGGCCGCCACATTGAACACCTCCGGCTGCCAGCGGAGCGTGAATTGCCCGAGGGTGGGATCGACATGGATGGCGAGCGCGCCCGGCTTGCGTGTGAAAAGCCTCTCGATCAGCCACGCACAGCCGATGCACGAAAGGCCTTGCACGTCGAGTTGGAGCCTGCCGTCCGAGACACGGGCGAGATCGTCGAGCCATGCATAGTCGCGCTTTTGAAACACGAGCGACTGCACAGGCGGCACGCCTCCCTCCTGCAGATCGTAGAATTGCCCGAGGCCGTTCTTTGCGATCAGGCCGTGGACAAACTGGCAGCCCGCGCAGCAGAAATCCGGACGGTGCGCAGTCTGGCGGAACGGCGTGCCGCAGTGGATGCAGACGTGCTGTTCAATGGCAGCTCGCATGGGGAGGGAGAGCGGCGCGCCAGATGAGCAGGCCGGCGGAGATCAATGCCAGCCCTTGCTGCATCCAACGCGCCATCCGGTGGGAAATGCCATGCTGCATCCGCAATGCCTGGATCTGCAGCAGGACCGGAAGCGGGACGGTGCCGATCGCAAATGCCGCCATGTGCACCGCCCCACTCATCCACGAACCGGTGACCGCGGCTGCACCCAGCATGAGCCACAGGGGACCGCACGGGAGCAGCGGCGTGAGCCATCCCAGCGAACGGTTCAGGCGCGCGCGGAAGAGCAATTTCGCAACGAAGCGCGGCTGCGGGATTCGCTTCTCCAGCCCGAATCCAAGCACGATGAGCACGATGACAAACGCCCACGGGACGATGCGGGCGGTGGTGCCTTGGAGAAAGGATGCAACCGTCTGCCCCGCCGTGCCGCACAGCGCACCGGCCAGCGAGTAGGAGACAAGGCGCGAGGCGTGATACTCGGCGGGTCGCACACGCATCGCGCATGCGAGCGGACCGCACATCACGGTGCAATGCACGCCCGTCGCGAGTCCTGCGACCAGGGCGGCGATGGGCGTGGCCACACTAGCGTCCATGTGCAATCGGCACGTCTGGCTCCTTGTTGCGAACGGCGATCACGACCATCGTGATCATGCCGGCGATGAAGACGACATTGGCAATGATGAGCCAGATCCAAGGACGGTCTTTCATGGGATGATTGGCCCGAGAAAGGTAGCCGCCCTTTCGATGACCGTGCCGTCGCCCGACTTTACGACGAAGCGCAACGGAAGCTCGGCCTTCAGATCGGCGCGCGGGAGCGTGAGCGCCACCGTGCGGATTTCCTCACCGAGCGGAGCGACGACGATGCCGCCCTCCACGCCGATTGTCCGAAGGCTCGGAGGGCCGTCTGCGACCTCCACCCGGAAGGTGACGGCGGCATTGCGCTTGTTCAGCAAGCGCACGAGGAACTGGTTTCGCACGACACCGCCCTCGACCACATACGGAATGCCCGTGACGCGCGTGAGGCTCACGGTGGCAGACTTGAGGGACGCGGTCTCAAACGTCAGCGCGATGGCACCGAGGACCGCGAGCGCGGTGTAGAGCAGTGTGCGGGGCCGCAGCCAGCGTGTGCGTTTTCCCTCAAAGCCGTGCCGCGAATCGTAACGGATGAGGCCGGGCTCGCGAACGAGCTTCGACATGACGGCATCGCACGCGTCGATGCACGCGGTGCAGCCGATGCATTCGAGTTGCTGGCCCTGCCGGATGTCGATGCCGGTCGGGCACACCTGCACGCAGCGCAGGCAATCGACGCAGTCTCCGGCGCCCTGCGTGCCTTTCCGGCCCCGTGGCTCCCCGCGTTTCGTGTCGTAGCCGACCACGAGCGAGTCGCTGTCGATGAGTGCGGACTGCAGGCGTCCATACGGGCAAAGCACGATGCAGAACTGCTCGCGAAACCACGCGAGGTTGAACCACAGCGCGGCGGCGGTGAGGAAGACGAATGCAAATGACCCGAGGTTTTCAGCGGGTGCGTGCCTCATCATCGCGTAAAGGCGGGGCAGCGACACGAAGTAGGAGAGGAGCACGTGGGCAAGCAGCAGGGAGAAGAGCCCGTAGAAGACGTGCTTGGCGCCGCGGCGAACGGACTTGCTCAGGGTCCATGGCGAGCAATCGAGCCTTCGCCTTTCCGGGGCATCGCCCTCGCACCAGCGCTCGATGCAGCGCGCGAAATCGAGAAAGATCGTCTGCGGGCAGGCCCAGCCGCACCACACTCGGCCGAGCAGCGCGGTGAGGAAGAAGAGGCAGAATCCGATGCCGCTCATCACAAAGAAGGCGATCCAGATGTCCTGACTGACGAAGGTGAGTCCGAAGTAATGGAACTGCCCATGTGCGATATCCAGGAAGAGCGCCGGGTTGCCATTGATCCGGATCCACGGCATCGCCACGTAAAGGGCGGTGAGCGCGACGGCGAGGACGGTGCGCCAGCGCGCAAAACGACCGTGCGCCAAGGCCGCGTGGACGAAGCGCCGCGAGCCGTCCTCGTTGATCGTCGCGACGGAGTCGAGCGAGGGGCGTTGCGGTGTCGTGGTCATCGTGCTGGCGCCGGAGTGGGAATGGGCGCGATGCCGGCAGGCAGCGTCCAACCGGGAACGATGATCACCTCCTCGCCGGGTTTGTGATGCGAAAAGATATACGCGACGACCTCGCTGATTTTCTGGCGGCCAAGCATCGGCCCCCACGCGGGCATTCCCTTCGCGAGCACACCTTCGTCGATCGTCTTGAATGAATCCATGGGCTTGCCCCCGTGAATCCATTCCCTGTCCACGAGATTCGGACCGATGAGGCCCGTCATGTCGGGCTTGTGGCAGGCGGCGCAGGTGGTGTCGAAGACGGTCTTGCCCGCGGACAACGCCTGAGGGTTGAGGCTCAGTCTCCACAGCATTTCGTCATCGATGATGCCGGACCTCTGAGCGGCTCTGGCGGCGTTCTCCGCCATTTCCTTCTCGAGCGCGAGCGCAGGCGATGTCCCAAAGCTGTACGCGTGGTAATAGGCCCAGTAGACCACGGAGAAGGCGATCGCACCGTACAGGGTGAGCAGCCACCAGCGAGGCAGGCGCTTGTCGTACTCCTGGATGCCGTCATAGCTGTGCGCACGCAGTTCGCCATCGTGCTGCGCGTCGGGCGACTGGTCGGCGGGCCTATTCATGTTCGTCGTATTCGAGCGGGAGTTTTTCCATGTGTGCGATGGTTTCGCGCGGGATGCGCCGGACACGGATGAAGTGGATGACGAAGACTGCGAAGAAGAGCGCGATGCTCATGATGCTGAGCACCCGCTGCCATTCCTCGACGATGATGCGGTGAAACATGGCGTGCTACCTGACTGCGGTTTTCGGAGTCTCGGCAGGGATGGCCTTTTCGGACTTGCCGAGCTTTTGAAGATAGGAAATCAGCGCGACGATCTCGCGGTCGGGCGGGATTTCCGCGCCGGCGGTCTTGAGATCCGCGACCATTGCCGCCGCCTGCCGCTCACAGTCCTGCTGGATTTGCGCATCGGTCATCGGTGGATACGGGATGCCTATCCTCCGCTGAACGGCGAGCTTGTTCGGCAGGGCCGCGGTATCGGTCCTGTCAGTGAAAAGCCACGGATACGCCGGCATGGTCGAACCGGGACTGATCTGCCGGGGATCGCGCATGTGGAAGTAGTGCCATGAATTCGGATACTTGCCGCCTTGGCGGGCGAGGTCGGGACCGATGCGTTTCGATCCCCACTGGTAAGGATGGTCGTAGATGGATTCGCCGATCTTCGAGTAGTCGCCGTAGCGGAGGACGTCGCCGACGAGCGTGCGGATTTGCTGCGAGTGGCACGTGTAGCAGCCTTCGCGGATGTAGATGTCGCGCCCGGCGAGTTCGAGCGGCGTGTAGGGAATCTGCCGCACTCCCTCGATGCTCTTCCCGGTGTTCACCATCACGGTCGGGATGATCTGCACGAGCCCGCCGATGAAAACCGCAACCACGGTGAGCATCGTGAACGGCAGGGCATTGGCCAGCAGGCGCTCATACCAGCCGGACCAGCCATTTTTCGAGAATTCCAAGTTCATGCTCATCATCGCCATCGCCGCGATGAAACCGACGATGCAGAGCGCGCCGGCCGCGCCCGGCAACGCCGCCCAGCCGGCCGCAAAAACGAACAGCAACGTGGTATAGATGACCGGCGCATTCAGGAATCCAGCCACGATGCCCATGCCTTTTTCCTTTTCCGGAATGTACACCTCCGTGCTGCCATTCACCGCTTCCGCGCCGCGCGCTGTTTTCCAGAGGTTCCAGGCGAGCATCACGAACCCGACGAGATACATCAGGCCACCGAGTGCGCGGACGTGCATCAGCACTTTCGTCGAGGTCACTGCATCGAGGAAATTCGGATAAGTAAGCACCGTCCCGCCTTCCCTCGTCGCGCTGAGCATGAGGCCCTGCGTGATGCCGGAGACATACATCGACAGCATGTAGATGAGGATTCCCACGGTCCCGAGCCAGAAGTGCATGTTCGCGGCGGCGGGTGAGTGCAGCGGCCTTTTCCAGAGCCGCGGAGCGAGCCAGTAGAACATTCCGGCGGCCATGAATCCGTTCCAGCCGAGCGCGCCGCCGTGGACGTGCGCGATGCCCCAATCGGTGTAGTGCGAGAGCGCATTCACCGAGCGGATGGACATGAGCGGTCCCTCGAAGGTCGCCATGCCGTAAAAGGTCACGCCGGCGACGAAAAACTTCAGCACGTGATCCGTGCGGAGCTTGTGCCACGCACCGCGCAGTGTGAGCAGGCCGTTGAGCATGCCACCCCAACTCGGTGCCCAGAGCATGAGGGAGAAGATCATTCCCAGCGACTGAAGCCATACGGGAAGCGAGGTGTTCAGCAGATGATGCGGG
The DNA here is from genome assembly GCA_963769025.1 of uncultured Verrucomicrobiae bacterium. Taxonomy (GTDB): domain Bacteria; phylum Verrucomicrobiota; class Verrucomicrobiia; order Chthoniobacterales; family Chthoniobacteraceae; genus SXWH01. The sequence continues at coordinate 176,397 of CAVYKI010000009.1, read as the reverse complement.
CCCGCCCAGATGTAGATGAACACGAGCGACCAAAAGTGAACGATGCTCAGCCGGTACGAATACACGGGCCGCTCCGCCGCCTTCGGCAGGAAGTAATACATGATGCCGAGGATCGGAGTGGTGAGGAAGAACGCCACGGCGTTGTGCCCGTACCACCACTGCACGAGCGCATCCTGCACGCCGCCGAAAATCGGGTAGCTGTGCGTCCAACTCGTCGGAATCGAGAGGTGGTTGACGATATAGAGCATCGCCACGGTGACGATGGTCGCGATATAGAACCAGATCGCGACGTAAAGGCTTGGCTCGTTGCGGCGCGCGAGCGTCCAGAAGAAGTTGGCCGCGAAGACGACCCAGATGACCGCGACAGCGATGTCGATTGGCCAGATCAACTCCGCGTACTCCTTCCCGCGCGTCAGACCGAGCGGGAGCGTGATCGCAGCCGCGGTGATGATGAGCTGCCAGCCCCAGAAATGGATCTGCGAAAGGAGCTTCGACGCCGTCCGCGCCTTCACGAGGCGCTGGGTGGAGTAGTAGATGCCGGCAAACATCATGTTGCCGACAAAGGCGAATATGACGGCGTTCGTATGCAGCGGGCGGAGACGCCCAAAGGTCAGCCACGACGTTTTGAAATTCGCCTGCCACACCCCGAGTTGCGCGGCGATGAGCACACCCGCAAGCATTCCGATGATGCCCCAAAACACGGAGGCAATCATGAACTGGCGGACGGGCGTGTCGTCGTATTCGATGCGGGTTTTGGTGGCCGGCAAAGCGCCGGCTGGTGCGTTACTCATGGTTTGTTTTTTGGCAAACGAGGCGCCTCGGGAGCGTCAGCCTCCAGAGGCATGAGCGCGTCACGCTCGTTGAAACTGCGCGGGTCGCATGCCGCCGCGATCCATAGGATCACAAACGAACCCACGAGCAGCAGGCCCACGAAAATGGTCAGTGCGAGAACGTTCATGGCCCGGCTCCAGTCGCCGGGGAGAGACGGTGTTCAGCGTCATCCAAGGCAGGCATCGCCGCGCCGGAAGGGGCGGGTGAACCGGTTGCGCGGGCAGCATGGGATGCTGCATCCTTCCAGCGCGCCTCCGCATGCTTTTCACCGCAGCGGCAATGCTCGCACCTGCCGCAAGAGCCGGTGTCAGGCTTGGAGTTTACTGTTTGTTCCATCGTGGGCGCACCGTGCCCACCCTCGCCGAAACGCGCTCACCGTTGCTTGGACAAGATTCACCATCAATTGCATTCCCAATCGCGCCGCGTGCGGTTTGCGAGGCTGCGGCGAGAGGTGTGGACTCCTCCGCAGTCGGGCACAGCCGCGAGGTCCGACGCTCCAGCAGCACCCGCTACTGAGCAGGGAGACCGAGGCTGTGCAACCACGCGCGGACCTTCCGCCGATGCTCGCAGTCTCGCAGCGCCCAACGGTCAGTGTGATTGCGAAAAGGCAGTGCGGAAAATTCGAACGCACCGCGCACGCCAGTCGCATCGAGATGTCGCCGCGTCTCATCCACCGACCCCTCGTGGCTGATGAATTGCGGACGCCCGTCCAGCCTTCGCAGCCGCGCCAGAGCGGAGACGCGATCGGCGTCCGCATAAGGCCATGTGGTCCGCACGCCATCATAGTGACTGTGGCAGATGAATGCGCGCCAGAGCGGAGCGATGGTTTCATTGCGGAGGCCGATGTAGTTGCATGCGATCGACCCGCGCGAAAATCCGCAGAGCACGACCGCCTTTTCGTCGCCGCCAAAATCGCGGCATACCTCCCGCACTGTCGTCACGCAATACGCCGCCGTCTCATCGGCATCGCCCCACCAATTCGCGGCGTTCTCCTTGCGGCCACCGGCCACTTTCACAAACGGCATGCCGATGCAGATGTAGTCCGCGCCGCCCGAGATGCCGTAGCCCAGGCTGCCACCCTCCACCGTCCCATCACACACGTCGCCAAATGCGTTCTTGTATCCGCCATTCCCCATGTACTCGACGAGCACCGGATATTTTCCGCCCGGCTTCCAATTCACTGGCAGGTAGATCGTGTGATGCACAGCCGTCCCCTCCCACCCCGTGGTCGTCCCGCGCACGCGCAGCCCCGCACCGGGAGCAGCCCCGGCAATGGCGGGCACCTTCACATCCTCGGGCAATGTTGCGACGTCGGGCAGTTCCGCGGCGAATGCGGTGAGACTTGCGGATGACCACGCGCAGAGCGCGAAAGAAATCCTAAGCATGCGTTTCAGAGGGTTCATTTCCCGCCGAGCAGTTGCCTGAGCTTCGGTTCCATTGCCTCGGCCCAGAGCTCGTAGCCTTTTGCGTTCGGGTGGAGCAGATCGGGCATGATGTCCTTCGCGAGAGTCCCGTCGGATCGGAGGAATGAGGAATTGATGTCGAGGAAATGCACGCGCTTCCCGTCGGCAAGCGCGGGCAGGAGTGCATTCACCTCGCCGCATTTCCGTCGCATCGCATCGTCGGCGGTCGCGCCACGCGGGAACACCGCCAGCAGGAGCACCTTCGATCCGGGGCATTTTTGCGTGAGCCTGCCGAGGATTGCGCGGATGCCATCCGCGATTTGCACCGGGGTGAAATCTCCGTGCCTCGCGTTGTTCGTTCCGATCATCAGCACGATGGCCTTCGGTGCGATGCCGTCGAATTCGCCGTGCTCGATCCGCCACAGCACATGCTGCGTCGAGTCACCGCCAAATCCGTAATTGGCAGCCTTGCGCTGCGCGTAAAATTTCTCCCATGTGGCTGCGCCCGCCTTCTCCCAGTTGTGCGTGATGGAATCGCCGAGGAAGGCCAGTTCCACGCCGCCCATTTTCGACAGCGCCACCTTCTCCGTGTGCCGCGCAGGCCACCACCCAAACTTGCCCGTCGTCTCCGTGCGCGCCTCGGGGACATCCGGCGAACTCGCGCCTTCCAGCACCCACTCGATCGGAAACCGCGCGAACACCAGGTCCGCAGCGTCGCCGGATTCGTAGAGGATGCCGATGCGTCCGTCGCGCAGCACCGTCATGCACGAATACATCGCCGTGCCGGCATCGAGCAGCCTGCCGTTGCTCCAGGATTTCCCGCCATCTGCACTCGAACGGACGGTGAGCGCGACGCGGCGTGCGGCATTGTTGGGGTTGGAGAGAATCAGTTCACCGTGCGGATGCCGGATGAGGCTCGCCATGCAGGTCGGGTCCGTGACTGCGAGCCACGGCTCACTCCATTTGCCCGCGCAGATGCCGCCTTTCCACTCCCACCTCGACCACACGCGCTGGCCGCCGCGCGCTTCGTTCCGCATCGAGAGCAGCAGCGATCCGTCTGCGAGTTCCGCGATCTGCGCCTCGCTCGTCGGCGGTTTTTCCGCGGCAGCGGGGGAAATTTTCCATGTCGCACCGTGGTCCGTGCTCGCGATGAAACAGGAGTGCGGCACGTTGTCCGCGCCCTTGTATTGCGCGGGAAAGACGAGCGTGCCGTCGCGAGTCTGGATGCCGTTGCCAGGGCCCTGGAAGCACATCCGCCAGGCGGGCTGCTTCACCTGCTCGGTGATGTTCACGGGCTTCGACCACGTCACTCCGTCGTCCGTGCTTTTCACGATGACGAATTGCGCGGTCTCCTCCGGCGTGAGCCCCGGTCCGCTGCCCGCCCAGCCTCGCGCGCCTTTCGACCAGAGCGCAGCGACGAAAATCGTGCCCGTCTTTGCATCCACGAGCACGCTCGGGTCGCCGACGCCGTTCCCCATCGAACCGGGCACGCCCGCGTCGTAGTCTGCGATTCGCTGCATCGCGCTCCATGTCGCGCCGTCGTCGGTGGAGCGCATCATGCCGACATCGATGTCCGCCGGCAGATCCCCCGCGCTCGTGTGCCGGATGTCGAAGACCGCGATGAGCGTCCCCTTCGGCGTCGTGGCGAGGCCGGGGATGCGATAGGTGTGGACGCCATCGTCCCCATGCTTGCGCAAGGTCGTGCGAAAAATGCGCGGATCGTCGGGCAGGCTCAGGGCCTTCGGTTGCCGGTCCGGTGGAAGTTCCGTCGGAGAGCCCCACTTTTCCCGGAGGTAATCGCCGGCCTCCGCAATTTCCTTTTCGCCGAGAGCGCGATCATACACGAGCACCTCAGCCACGTCGCAGGCGAGGCCGACGTTGGTCGAGACATTGGCGCCGAGGATGAATCCGCCGAGCGGTCCCGCGGGTTTTGCAAAGACAAACGTCTGCACCTGCCACCCACCGGCCCTTCCGGGCGGCGACGCAACCGCACTCGTCTCCCATTTCCCCGCGACGAGCTGCGCAGGCGCGCTGCCCGACTTTGTGCTGCCATCGAAAAGAAAGCCCGCAGCATCCGGCGCAAGCCGTACGAATGCCACGACGGTGCGCGCGCCCGGCAACGTTCCCCACGAACTCACCGGCTGCCACAGCGCGGATTTGCCATCGAGACGGACGACCGTCCGCTCGCCTCGGGGTGTGTTCACACGCAACGCCTGCGGCTTGCCCGCCATGCGTGTGAGCGATCGGGGCGCGCCCGAAGACGCCGCATTCCCCCATTCTGCAATACTTGCACCGTCCGCCTTCACCCCCTCGGCACGATACCACGCGTACACTTTCCCGGCATCCGGCCCGGCAGCATCCGCTGCACAGACCAGCGCGACGACGACCGTGAGGCAGCGCAGGAACGCTCTCATTTCACCCAGTCGAAAAAGCCGAGTTGTTCCAGATCGGCGCGCAGCTTCTTCACCTGCTCCGTGGTCGGCGTCCCGTTCGGCAGACGCGCCGGGCCGACTTTCACGCCAATCATGCCCATCACGGCTTTTGCCGCGCCCATGAAGCCGACACCCGCGAGGAGCTGCACGAGTTGCACCGAGCGGAATTGCTCCTTGCGTGCCGTCGCCATGTCACCGGCGGCAAATGCGCGCATGAGGCGGTGATAGATCGGCGCGGCGAAATTGTACGTGCTGCCCACCGCGCCGGTCGCCCCGAGCGCAAGCGCGGCGAGGAGAAACTCATCGCAGCCGAAGGGCACGTCCCACGCACCGCCGTCCGCGTGCAGACAGAGCTGGAAGGACATCAGGTCGGGATTTGTAAACTTGAGCCCCACCAAAGTCGGAATGCGCACGGGTGCCTGCGCGAGAAAATCGCACATGGGGAAGCTCACCGCCGTCATTGACGGGATGTCGTAAAAATAGAACGGCGTCGCAGGCGCGGCGGCGGCGATCTCCGCCGCGCAGGCGATGAGCGAATCGAGCGAGCGCGGCTTGAAATAGCTCGGCGCGAGCGCGGCGATCGCAGGCGCGCCGAGTTTCTCCGCATCCGCTGCGAGGATGCGCGCATCGGCGATCGAATTTGCCCCGACGTGAACGACGATGCGCAACGGCGTGCCCTTCGCCACTTCCGTCCAGCGATGTGCGAGCGAGAGGCGTTCATCGAGCGGGAGCGAACTGCTCTCGCCCGTGGTGCCCCCGATGAACACGGTGGTGACCTGGTTGGCGAGCAGGTGCGCGGCCTGCCGTTCGACGACGGCAAGGTTCAGCGAACCGTCCGGATGAAAAGGCGTGTGCGTCGCTGCGACGAGTCCGCGGAGACGCTGCTGGTCCTGGAGTTTCATGCTTGGAAGAAAGCTGGAGCCGCTTCGGCGCGTCCATCGCGAAATGGCGTTATCTCCGGCAGGGCAGCCGGGCGGCGCGCCACGGCGGCAATCCGACTCCCGCGCGAGGCACGCGAAGGCATCACTTAACCCGGTTCGCCCACACCTCGGGCGTCCGCACACGCGGTCGCACCTCGCCATTGGGAATCACATACCGCCCGTGCCACATTACCGTGGTCGCGGTCGCCCGCGAAAATGGCACCTCCCCCGCCCTGCTCCACGTGTCGCTCGCCGCATCGTATTCGAGCACGTCGCGGGGAAAGCCGGGGTGTTCGCGCACCGGGGTGAAATCCACGAGCGTGCCGTCATCACCCGTGAAAATGCGGACCTTAGCGCCAGTCGTGAGCACGGGCGAAGGCGCGGCGACCGCGGCACGCGGCATGTCCGCGAGGCGCGTCCACCCTTTCCCCGGCGTGAAGCGATACGCGTCCGACAAAAACTCGCGCACCGGTTTTCCATCCGGGCCGGGCTTCAGCTTTGCCCCGCTGAAAATGCAGAACGACTCCCCGAGGACTCCGGCCGCTGAGAGCATCCGCTCCGGACCGGGCCACGGTTCGAGTGTTTCCCATCGCGGTTCGGTTGCGGCGAGATCGAGCTTCCAAAATGTCTTCATCGCAGTCGCCGCATCGGGCGTTTCGATTCCGCCAGCGACGTAGATCGCATTGCCTACAAGCGCGCCGCACGCATTCGCGCACGGCTTCGGCAGCGCGGGGAGCGCAGTAATCACGGTGCGTCCGTCCCGCCACTCGATCCGGAAGACATCCGCGTGGTGCCGCTGCGAATCGCTGCCGCCGATGCACACAATGCCGCGCTCCGTCGTCACCGACACCCCGTACCCGAGCGGACGAGGGAGCCGGAATCCTCCGCGCCACATGCCATCGGGCTTTTCCAGCACGAACACAGAATCATACCAATGCTTGCGAAGCGGCTCCGCCCACTTGTCCCCCGTGATGTTTGCCCCGCCGCCCACGATCAGCACGCCATTGCTCACCCCGGCGAACGCGCCTGCAAAACCCTCCGCATCCGGGATCGCCGGAAGCTTTTCCCAGCGCATGGGCTCATCCGCACCGCTGCGCGTCGCGCAGGAAACCCCTGCGAAAAGACACCCTGCCCACAGCGCGAACCGCGCAAGGCCGCACAGGGTTTCCATGGTCACCGGACAGTTCGGGAAGGGCATGGCATTTCTATTCCGCAGCGAGCAGCCGCCAGCAATACCACAGACTTCGCGGCAAATGGAACGGTCCCTTCCACATGCTGCCCTTTGCGCGGGAGGACACACTGCCGTCGCGCTGCAGCCAGCCGTACCACTCCCCATGTTCCGCGTCGGGAAAATGCGTAAAACTCCAGTCGTGGACGAGCCGGTGCATCTCCGCGTAGCGCGCCTCGCCGGTGAGCTTCCACGCGAGCAGCGTCGCGATGATGGCCTCGTTGTGCGGCCACCAGAATTTCATGTCGTGCCAGTATTCCTGCACCGGCAGCCCGCGAAGGTCGGTGAAGTAAAGCAGCCCGCCGTGCTCCCCATCCCACCCACGCTTCCACATCCAGTCGAGAATGGTCGTGCCAAGCCGGATGAGCCGCGGTTCCTTGCGCAGCACTCCCTCGTGCATGAGGAACCACGCGCACTCGATGGCGTGGCCGGGGTTCAGGGTGCGCCCATCCGCGTGTTCGATCATCTCGCCGTGCAGACCGACGGTTTCCATCAGCGCCGCGTGATCCGGCTTTAGAAAATCGCGCTCGATCGCCGCGATGCTCGCATCGATCCACTCCGTGCAAGTCCGCCCCGAGACAGCGACATCGCCGAGATTCGCGCGCAATTCCTGCGCGGTGGCGATGGCGATCATGTGCGCGCCGATTCCCTTCATCGGCCGCGTCGGCTCGAACTTCGGCAGCATCGCACCCGGCTCGAATGAAAACCGGAGGTAGGCCGCGAAGCATTTCACCGCATCCTCCGCCGCACGCGCATCGCCGCTCGCCTTCGCATAGGCCGCATTCCCGATTGCCGCAAAAGACTCGCTGAACACGTAGCGCCGCATCCGGAGAGGACGGCCTTCGCGCGTCACGCTGAAATACATTTTCCCGTCCGGCGCAAAGCAGTGGCGGCGGCTGAAACCGATGCAACTCCTCGCCGCGTCGAGCCATTCGCCGCTCTGCCCGACCGTATTGCAGAGCGTCGCCAACATCCATGCCGCGCGTCCCTGGAACCAGACCGACTTGTCCGTGTCCGTCACCGTACCGTCGCGATCCAGCGAGGTGATGATCCCGCCGTGCTCCGCATCCATCCCGTGCCGCAGCCAGAATGGAATCACATCCCCGAGCAGGGCATCGCGGTACTGCGCGGCGAGCGCAGCACGCCCTTCCGCAGAAACGAGCGCGGGCATCGCCATGCGCTAGGCGGGCAGTTTCACCGTCCGCTTTTCCCTCGCGCTCCGTACGGCACCATCCACGATCTGCTGGCCGATGCGCGAAATCTCCGGCGAGAGCGGGCCGCTCAGTGGTGCGCCCGTCGCGATGCAGTGCAGGAAATATTCGATGGGATTCCGCTCCGGCGCGCGAAGCGTGTCGCACGGCACGTCGAAGCCTTCCGGCGTTGTCCGCGTCTGCACGCGCACGGTCGGCTCGTAGTCGTAGCAGCTCACCGTCCCCCCTGTGCCCCAGATGGCGAAGCCGCACTTCGGCTGCGGCTGATGCGTCCACGGATCGGTGAACGTCCCCCAGCGCGTCTCGCATTTCGAGAGGCCCGAATCGTACCGGATAATCACCACGCTGTGCTCGTCCACCTCGAGGCCGGGCGGCTCATCCGTCACCGCTGTCACCTCGATCGGCACGCGTCCGCCCATGAACCATGTGCCGAGCGTCGTGCCGTAGCCGAGGTAGTCGAGCAGCGAGCCGCCGCCCGCGCTCCTTTTGTAAAACCAGCTCGCTGCTTTTTCCGCCGCCGTCGGTTCCTTCTCCGTTTTGTCCGCACCGTGGCAGAGCGGGCCTCGGTTGCCACCGTAGTGGTGAAACCCGCGCACTTCGCCGATCATCCCCTCGTCAATGATCCGCTTCGCAGTCACCGCGCACTCCGCCCAGCGGAGCGGCCAGTTGATCGCGAGCAGCTTCCCCTTCGGCATCGCCGCGACCATCGCATCCGCCTCGGCGAGCGATGCCGCGAACGGCTTTTCCACGAGCACATGCGCGCCGTATTTCGCGACGCGCGCCACGTACTCGCCATGCCGCGCCGCCGCCGGACAGAGGATCACCAAATCCGGCCGCGCCGTTTCCATGCAGGCATCCACGTCGGTAAAAACCCGTTCCGCCGGGATGCCGAAATTCTTCTCCGCCTCTCGCATCCGCGCGGCCTGCTCATCACAGATGCCGGCGAGTTCCGCATCCGGGTGCTCGTGCACCATTCGCAGCAGGTCGCCCATGTGGAAGTGATCGAAGTTGATGCCGGCGATTCGGAATTTGGACATGGGAGGAATCACGTCAGTCATCCCCAAGCGCCGCGTTTGCGGCAAGACGGATGTGCATGTTCCCTCTCGCCCGCGCAGACAGAGGCGGGCACAAATGATGTCCATGTCCGCTCCTTTGCCCCGCAAACCGTGGTATCGCGTCCTTTACATCCAGGTGCTCATCGCCGTGGCACTTGGAATCTTGATTGGGCATTACTGGACGGCGATAGGACGCGGGGTGGTGTGGAGCGGCATCTTCGGCGCGGACTATGTGTGGCCGGATGTGAAGAATGTGCTGAAGCCGCTGGGGGACGGCTTCATCAAGCTCGTGAAGATGATGATCGGGCCGATCATTTTCTGCACGGTCGTCCATGGCATCGCGTCGATGGGTGACTTGAAAAAACTCGGGCGCGTCGGGCTGAAATCGCTGGTGTATTTCGAGGTGGTCTCGACGCTCGCGCTCATCATCGGGCTCGTCGTGGTGAATGTGCTGAAGCCGGGCGCGGGGTTTAACATCGACCCGGCGACGCTCGATCTGAAGCTCGCGCAGGAATACGCCACGAAGGCGCATGCGCTGAGCACGAAGGATTTTTTGCTGAACATCATTCCGGACACTTTCCTGGGTGCATTCGTCTCGGGCGACTTGCTGCAGGTGCTCTTCATCTCGCTGCTCACGGCGTTTGCCCTCACGGCTTTGGGAGGAAAGGCGCGGCCGATCCTGAACGCCGTGGAATACGGCTCGCAGCTTTTTTTCGGCGTGATGCGCATCGTCGTGAAGGCCGCACCCATCGGGGCATTCGGCGCGATGGCGTTCACCGTGGGCAGCTACGGGCTGGAGTCGCTGAACAAACTGCTCGCGCTGATGCTCGGCTTCTATCTTACAGCGGGTGTCTTCGTGGTCGTCGTGCTCGGCGGGATCGCGCTGTGGTGCGGTGTCTCGATTTTCCGCTTCCTCGTGTACATCAAGGACGAGCTCCTACTGGTGCTGGGGACGAGTTCCTCCGAGACCGCGCTGCCGGGGCTCATCGAGAAAATGCAGCGGCTCGGCTGCTCTCATTCCACGGTCGGGCTCGTGGTGCCGACGGGCTACAGCTTCAATCTCGACGGGACAAACATCTACATGGCGATGGCCGCGGTCTTCCTCGCCCAGGCCACGAACACGCCGCTCGATCTGAAGCACCAGATCGGACTGCTGCTGATCGCGATGATCACATCGAAAGGCGCGAGCGGAGTGACCGGCGCGGGCTTCGTGACGCTCGCCGCGACCCTTGCGGCGGTTCCGTCCATCCCCATCGCGTCGCTCGCGCTGCTAGTGGGCATCGACCGCTTCATGAGCGAATGCCGCGCCGTGACGAACTTCATCGGCAACGGCGTCGCCACGATGGCAATCAGCCGCTGGGAAAACGAAGTCTCGCCCGCGACGCTGCGCGAGAACCTGCGGAATCCTCCGTCGGCGTCCGTGCCTCCGGCCTAGAAAAAGATCGGGATGATCAGGATGGCGACGATGTTCACCACTTTGATCATCGGGTTGATCGCCGGGCCGCTGGTGTCCTTGTAAGGATCTCCGACGGTGTCGCCGGTGATGCTGGCCTTGTGCGCCTCGCTGTGCTTCCCGCCGTGGTGGCCTTCCTCGATGTATTTTTTCGCGTTGTCCCACGCGCCGCCGCTGCTGGTCATCGAGATGCCCATGAAAAGCCCGGTGACGATACTGCCGACGAGCACACCGCCGAGCGCGATCATGCCGAGCGCAGGAATGGCGGCGACGAGGATGACGGCGAGCAGCGGCAGGAGCGCCGGGATGATCATTTCCTTCAGCGCCGCCTTGGTGACGATGTCCACGCAGGTTCCGTATTCGGGCGTGTCGGTGCCCTTGAGGATGCCGGGTTTCTCGGCAATCTGGCGGCGCACTTCGCTCACGATGGCGCCGGCGGCCTTGCCGACGGCGTCCATGGAAAACGCGCTGAACAGATATGGCAGCAGGCCGCCGATGAAGAGGCCGATGATCACCTTTGGCTCGTTGAGCGAGAAGGTGAGCATTTTCTCCACGTCGACGGCGGCCATGGTCTTGAGGAGGTGATCCTTCAAGTCCACGACGTAGCTGCCAAAGAGGACGACCGCGGCGAGGCCCGCACTCGCGATGGCGTAGCCTTTGGTGACGGCCTTCATGGTGTTACCGACGGCGTCGAGTTCGTCCGTGGTCTTGCGCACCTCGGGCGGGAGCCCGCTCATCACGGCGATACCGCCGGCGTTGTCAGTGATGGGGCCGAAGGCATCGAGCGAGATGATGATGCCGGCCATCGAGAGCATGGCCATGACAGCGATGGCCGTGCCGTAGAGCCCCGCGCAGTGGTAGCTGAACCAGATCGCCGCACCGATGAAAATGACCGGCAGCGCGGTCGCGCGCTGGCCGATGGCGAGTCCGGCGATGATGTTCGTGGCGTGGCCGGTTTCGCTGGCCTTCGCGATTTTCCGCACGGGGGCGTACGCGGTGGAGGTGTAGTAGTTCGTGATGGCGACCGTGATGCCCGTCATCACGAGGCCGATGACGGCGGAGAAGAAGAGCTCGTTCGCGGAATGCACGGATCCGTTCTTCAGCGCGAGGCCCGCCGGGAAAATCCACGTCGTGAGCGGGTAAAAGGCCGCCGCCGAAATCACGCTGCTGATGAGCACGCCGCCCATGAGCGCCTTGTCGGCCTTGCCGCCGTAGCTGTTCACAAAAAGGACGCCGATGATGCTCGTGATGATCGAGACGCCGCCGAGCAGGAATGGATATACAACCGCCGCCGCACTCGCGCCCGTGGCCGCGGTGAGAGCACCGACGAGCACCGCGCCGATGAGCGACACCGCGTACGTCTCAAAGACATCCGCAGCCATGCCCGCGCAGTCGCCGACATTGTCGCCCACGTTGTCCGCAATGGTCGCGGGATTGCGCGGATCATCTTCGTCGAGGTCCTGTTCCACCTTGCCGACCAGGTCCGCGCCGACGTCCGCGGCCTTTGTGTAAATGCCGCCGCCGAGGCGCGCGAAGACCGAGATGAGCGACGCGCCGAGCGCGAGGCCGATGAGGCTGCTCACGGCTTTGTCCGGCTGGCACTTCGCCATCACCATGTAAAAGGTTCCCGTCGAAAGCAGCGCGAGCGCGACCACGAGCAAGCCCGTGACGGCACCGCCGCTGAACGCCGCCTGCAACGCCTTCTTCGCACTCGTGCGGGCCCCTTCAGCCGTGCGGACGTTTGCTTTCACTGCGATCCGCATCCCGATGAAACCGGCCGCAAGCGAGCAGACCGCACCGAGGACGAAGCCGATCGCGGTGGGTGCGTCCTTTTTCCAAAGGAGCAACGCCACGATGACCACCCCGATGACCGAGATCGACGCGAGTTGCCGGCGAAGATACGCCTTCGCCCCTTGCTCGATGGCATTTGCGATGAAGCGCATCTTCTCCGTGCCCGAGGAGATTGAGAGGAGCGACTTGATGAGCCACAGCGCAAAGACCAACCCTACGACGGCGCAACCGAGCGAAATCGGGATGCCGTTTTCAATAAGGGAAGCCAGTGTCAGAACCATAAATGTAAGCGGGGGGCTGAAGGGCGGCGGAGAATAGAAATTTACCGGTATCTGGCAAGCGGCGTTTTGCCGCGCCTGCCACCCGCTGCCGCCGCCCGCTGCCGCTAGACCCTCGCTGCGGCGAGCAGGGAAAGGACCGCCTTTTGCGCGTGGAGGCGGTTCTCGGCCTGCGTAAAGATCGTCTCGCTGTGCGCCTCAAAAACGTCCGCGGTGATTTCCTTGCCGCGATAGGCAGGAAGGCAGTGCATCACGAGCGCGCCGGGCTTTGCGAGCTGTCACGAGCGCCTCGTCGATCTGGTATGCACCGAGTTGCGCGAGGCGGTACTCCGCCTCCTTTTCCTTGCCCATGCTCACCCAAACGTCCGTGTAGAGAACGTCCGCACCGCGGGCCGCGGCTTGGAGATCGTCGGTGAGCACGATTTTGCCGCCGCCGGTTTTTCCAGACGGAAAGGCAGCCGCGACGATGGCGGGATCGGGCTGATACGGCGCGGGCGCTGCGATGCGCAGTTCGAAGCCGAGCTTCGACGCGGCCCAGAGCCACGAGCGCGGCACGTTGCACGCACCGTCGCCGACGTAGGTGACCACCTTGCCGGAAAACCCGCCGCGCTTCTCCGAGATCGTCTGCAGGTCGGCGAGGATCTGGCACGGGTGCTCGTCGTCGGTGAGCGCGTTGATCGTCGGAATGCCGCTGAACTTCGCAAAATCCTCCACTTCATCCTGCCCGAAAGTCCGGATGACCGCGCCGTGGCACATCCGGCCGATGACGCGCGCCGTGTCCTGAATCGGCTCGCCGCGGCCGAGCTGGATGTCGTCCGCTGCGAGGAAAATCACGTCGCCGCCGAGTTCACGGATGCCGACCTCGAAGCTGACGCGCGTGCGCGTGGACGACTTCGAAAACATGAGCGCCCAGCACTGGTGCCGCAGCGGATGCGCTTCGAGCCGTCCGCGCGTGGCCTTCATCTTCACCGCAAGCTCGAGCACCGCGAGGATTTCATCACGGGTGGCGGCTTCGAGGGAAAGAAGGTGTTGCATGGAAAGATCTCCGCCGGAAAAAGGGGCCGAACATGCCCGGCTTGGTTTGGATGACAAGCGGAACTTTCGCGACGGTCGCGTTTCGGCCCGGGCGACGCTGCGCGCAGATTTTCCGCGATAATGATTTGCCAGCTTAGGACGGGGCCGCTATCCCCGCGCACTTCATTCGCGAGCGCAGGATGCGCCGCGTTTCACACACACATTACCGCAAAGCAAAAACGCCATGTCTCTCACCACCATCACCGCAATCGCAGGCCGCCAGATCGTTGACAGCCGCGGGAATCCCACCGTCGAAGCCGAAGTCCATCTCGCTGGCGGCGCCGTGGGTCGCGCTGCCGTGCCGAGCGGCGCCAGCACCGGCGAGCACGAGGCGTGGGAACTGCGCGACGGCGTGAAGGATCGCTGGCTCGGAAAGGGCGTGCTCAAGGCCGTCGCCAACATCAACAAGACGATCGCCGACGAACTCGAGGGCCTCGACGCGACCGAACAGGTCACCGTGGACCGCACGATGATCGCGCTCGACGGCACGCACAACAAGTCGAAGCTCGGCGCGAATGCGATCCTCGCCGTCTCGATGGCGACCGCGCACGCGGCGGCGGCGCAGCTCGGCATTCCGCTTTTCAAATACATCGGCGGCCCGAACGCCAAGGTGCTGCCCGTGCCGATGATGAACATCATCAATGGCGGCGCGCACTCGGATGCGCCGATCGACTTCCAGGAGTTCATGGTGATGCCGAAGGGCGCGCGCACCTTCAGCGAAGCGCTGCGCTGCGGCGCGGAAATCTTCCACGCGCTCAAGAGCGTGCTCAAGGGCCGCGGACTGAGCACCGCGGTCGGCGACGAGGGCGGCTTCGCGCCGAACCTCAAGAGCGCTGACGATGCGCTGGAGACCATCGCCGAGGCGGTGAAGAAGGCGGGCTACAAATTCGGCAAGGACGTGTTCGTCGCGCTCGATGTCGCCAGCTCGGAATTCTACGACAAGGCGAAGAAGGATTACGTCTTCAAGAAGAGCAGCGGCCAGCGCTTCACGGCGGACGAGCTCGTCGCGTTTTACAAGAAGCTGTGCGCGAAATTTCCGATCATCAGCATCGAGGACGGCTTCGCCGAGAACGACTGGGCCGGCTGGAAGAAGCTCACCGACGCGCTCGGCGACAAGGTGCAGCTCGTCGGCGACGATCTCTTCGTCACGAACGTCGAGTTTCTCCGCAAGGGCATCGAGACCGGCACTGCGAATTCGATTCTCGTGAAGGTCAACCAGATCGGCTCGCTCACCGAGACCCTCGACGCCGTCGAACTCGCGAAGGAAAACCGCTACACGGCGGTCATCAGCCATCGCAGCGGCGAGACCGAGGATTCCACCATCGCCGACATCGCAGTCGCAACGAACGCCGGCCAGATCAAGACCGGCTCGATGTCCCGCACCGACCGGATTGCGAAGTACAATCAATTGCTACGAATCGAAGAAATTTTAGGTGACAACGCCATTTATGGCGGCAAGATGCGCGGCTAAGTGAAGGACGCACCCTCCCACTTTCAACACGCATCGCCGGCACGGTTCCTCTCCCGGCTCAACAAGGTTCTCATCGCCCTGATCGTTGCGGCTGCGGTAGTTCCGCTGACCTACCGTGTGCTGCCAGGCGTCAGCGAGAAGGCCAGCCAGGATAAGATGCTCGCTGAGATGGAAGCGCACTTGGACGAGGCGCGGATGATCAACAGCCGCCTGAGCCGCGAAGTCACGCTGCTCCGGAACGACAGCGAATACCTCAGCCTTTTTGCGCGGGATGGGGTCGACCCCGGCTACATGAAGCCTGGCGAGACCATCTTCCGCCTCACCCCGCGGCGGCAGTAGCCGCCCACCCGGCGGCGTTCAGCGTCCACAGCACCGGGGCGCGGGAGCCCCCTACTCCGCCCTGTTCAGGCGCGCGTCGTCCTTCTCCACTCCGCTGTTCCAGTAGGCCTGCATCTCGGCGGCTGCGGGGACTTTCAGCGGGCGGACAACGCGGAACCCGAGGAACTGCGCGTCCGTGTGATACCAGATGCTCTTCGGGAGTTGCGGGTCCTGACGTTTCCACTCCGCCGAGGAAGCCTTCCGTACGGCGGCGCGGAGTTGGGCCGGCTCCTCGTCGTCCCATGAACCGCCGCGGGCCACGTGCGGGTACGGCTTCGTCGCCTTGTTCCATGGATTCGCAGCGGGCGAGGATTTGTAAAACGCGGGATCGTATTGATCGAGCGTCCACTCGGCGACATTGCCCAGGATGTCATGGAGCCCCCAAGGGTTCGCCTTCTTCTTGCCGACCTTCTGGTATTTGAAATCGCTGTTCTTGCCCCACCAGCAGTACTCGCCGATTTTCGTCGCGTCATCGCCCCAGAAATAGGGTGTCGCCGTGCCCGCACGAGCCGCGTATTCCCACTCCGCCTCGGTCGGCAGGCGGTAAAAGTGACCGGTCTTCGCGCTCAGCCACTGGCAGTATTTGTTTGCAGCGTGCTGCGTCATCGAGATGGCGGGAAAGCCATCCGTGCCCATGCCGAAGCTCATCTCCACATACGGCTGCGTCGGGTGCGAGACGGCGTCGGTCAGCTTGTTCAGGTCGGCGCTCAGATTCTTCACGACGCGCGCCTTCTTCTCCTCCTCGGGATACATGAAAAGCTGAAACTCGTTCCACGTCACCTCCGTCTTCCCCATCCAGAATGGCGCAACCTCCACGTCATGCACCGGCCCCTCGTCCGCGGCCCGGCCCTTCTCATTCTCGGGGCTGCCCATTTTGAACTTCCCGCCCGGGATCGGCACCATGTCAAAGCTCACATCCGTCCCGAGGATCTCCGTGCTGTAGGGCTTCATCTCCGACTCGGCCTTTTCCTTCGTCGTCTCGGCGATGCGCTTGCCGATCTCCGCGACCAGGAGCGCCTCCGCAGCGCTGTCCACCGTCTTCTCCTTCTTACGGGCGACCAGAATCACCCCATCGGGCCACTTTGCACCTTCGTTGATCCACGTCTTCAGCGTCTCCGCCTCCTCCGTTGTCAGCCGTGCACTCGACCCTTTTTTGATTTCCTCCAGCGGCGGCATCAGCTTGTCGTCATCGTCGGCCAGCACGGTCGTCGTGTAGGCCTTGCTCTTCGATGCGTCGCCGGGGACGATCGTCTTGCCACGGATCGCCTTCGCCTTCGTGTCCAGTTCCACACCGGTGTCTCCGGTCTCCACCGCGGTCGCCTTCGGGTTGTGGCAGCGCACGCAGTGGTATTCGAGAATCGGCTGCACGTCCTTCACAAAATCCACCGCGGCGGACGCAACGACGGGCAGGGCGATCATCAGGGACAGAATGGCGGGAGTCTTCGGTTTCATCGGGATGGTGTGGAGAGTTGCAGGGATTTGGTCGCGTCCCCCTTCTCGGGAAAATCGCGGGGTATCTTCCATGTCCGAGGCGTCGCGATGGATCAACACCATTTCGCCGCACGCCGCCGATACAGGCGGATGAAAAAGCGGCATCCTTTCACGTGCGGACGTCGCGCGCCGGCTCAGTTCCTTCGGAAAATCGAATGGAGATGCGCGATCTCATCCGCGACATCCTCCCGCGACTCCACCGTCTGGAACACCTCGGACTCGAGGATCTCGCGGTATTCCACCAGCAGGCGCGAGAGCGTCGCGCGGAGCGCATTCTCCGTGATGCCGAGCCTTGCGGCGATGCCGGGCGCGTCGCCGCCGCGCAGTGTTCCGCCGGCTTCCAGCGCGGGACGCAGCGCGTCGAAGCTCGCCGTGCGCCCCTTTTTTGCATAGCTCTCGGCGAGTCGGGCCACCACGCGCGAGAGCATTTCATGGCCCCACTTCCGCTCGAAGATCCGCTCCGGCGTTTCCGTCTCGATGAATTCCTCCCGCAGGTAGCGCGCCTCGGCCTCGTCTGCCGGGAACGGTGCGTCCGCACTCACCTCGCGCTGCCGGTAAGGCCGGTCGCGGTGCCAGTTCACGACGAATCGCCGGAGCGCGGTGATGAGCAACCCCCTCAGCCGACCCTTTTCCTGAACGACGCCTTCGAACACTTCCAGCCGGAGCAGCTTCGCGAAAAAATCATGCAGCGCGTCCTCCGCGTCGTGATGCTCCAGACCGCTGCGACGGATGAAGCAGTAGAGCGGGTAGTGGTACTGGGCACACACCTCATTCAGAGCCTTGCGCGCGACGGCCCCATCCGCGGAACGGGCTCTCGCGATGAGCGTCCAGCGTGTCGTTGGAAAGGCGGCGTCGGCTTTGGGGGGCATGCTTGCGGCATCCAACTGCTCACGCGCAACGAGGTCAAGCGGGCCGCGAGTGATTCGCTTCAGCTACGATGCCGCGCTTCCGTCCCCGACACGGCCGTCCAAGCAAAGGCAATCCACACTTACTGCGACGGACGCGCGGAATCCGGGGCGGGGCGGCCGATTAGCGGCGGGCTGGACCGACGCGCGCAGTCCTCGTAGTCCTGCCCGGGCTTCAGCGGATCGCTCAGCGCGAAATCCTTGATCGCTACACCTCAGCCGTGCCCGCGGCTGAGACCGGCGAGGCCATGGTGCTACGCAGGGCTCCCCGGGCGCGCCCGGCTGGAGATGCGGCTCCCGTTACGACTTCCATTTTGTGGCGCAGGGCTGGCGGTCCGAGCCCGCCGGCCGGCGCGGATGACATCACTTCGCCCGCCTCCCGGAGATCACATCCCTCTGTCCCCCCGTGGTTGCGGCGGGCGGACCCTTGCGGCTGTCATCCATGCCGATCAGCTTCAGCGCTTCGGCTTCCGGGACGCCATCGAGTTCCAGATACTCCACCGTTTCCACCCACACGCTGGCCCGGCGGTAAACGTCCACCACGAAGCGGCCCGCGAGCGGGCTGCGATCCGCTTCGTCAAAGAGCACCTGGCCGTCCAGCATCGCCCTGAGACGTCCGCCGACGCGCGCGAAAACAAGCTCGTGGGGCTGTCCATCCAAGGGAGTCGCTCCCGTCGTGCTGGCAACGTCCGCTTCGTTCACGCCGAGTTCCCCCAGACTCAGCTTCCATTGCTTGCTCAGATCCCGGTATCGGATTCGTTCCGATTGCCGGTCGTCGAGCAGGGCATAGAGGCTGATGTATTGGGCGTTCACACCGGCTGCACGGACGCGCACGGCTCCCGAGCGCTGGGCCTTCGGGGAAACGGTCCAGTGGTTGTTGTCGGGAAGCAGGTAGCCCCGCGCCGTGTGCGGGGCTTTCGCGATGATTTCCTTCATCGGAGACTCGGCCAGCGCATCGCGCCAGCGCGGCGCGCCGGCGGGAGTCACCTCCGCGTCGTTCGTGCTCGCTGCCGTGAGGACGGGCAGCGCTTTCGCGGCCTGGCCTGTGCTGGCCTGCATGCCTGCGGCGACCCGCGCCTGCGCCTCGGGCAGGCTGTCGAGATTCAGCACCTCGACATCGCGGAAGGACAGCGTGCCCGCCTCGTCGAGCGCCATGCGGCCCCCATTTCCGGCATCCTCCATGCCGGCAGTGATCCTGTGCGCTCCGAAAAGCCCGCGCACCGTGCCGCCGACGGCGACGAGTTCCGTGACGGTTTCACCGCTCACGGGCGGGATGCGCTCCTCGGCGAGAAGCTTCTGCATGGCCCACGCCTCCTCCGCGGTGGGATTCGCCGGGAGCGCTTCAGGCCGGAATTCGCGGAGCTGCAGGAACGCCTTTTCCCCAGGTTCCTTCGGCTCAAAGTAGCAGAGGTTCAGACGGCGCCCGCCTTCTGTGGTGCGGATGTGAAGCAGGGTGCCGCCGTGCCAGTTTTCCGGCACGAGGCGCCTGGCCCGGATTCCGCCATTGCGGACGGTGAGGATCGTGCCGTCTGCATCGCTGAGCTGCTTGATCTGGTTTTCCTTCGCCAGCCTCGCCCAGCCATCCCGAAACTCCGCGATCCCCGGCAGCTTCGCGAGATCGGGAAATGCGCTCACCCATTCACGCGAAGGGACCGCGGAGGTGCCGCTCGCATCCAGTCCCAGCCGCTGAAACGCCGCCGCCTCGGTGAGCCCGTCGAGATCGAGGAATTCGAGATTGCGAACGTGGCCGTCGACCGCCTGGACGCCGATTTTACCGCTGCCCGTCACGGTGTCGTCGTCGTAGGTGCCCACGAGACGTCCGCGGACCCAGACTGCGAGGCGCTCGCCGACGCACGCGAGCTGCAGGGAGATGGCTTCATCGGGCCCGGGAGGCGGATCGACCGGCCACCGCTGCAAGGGCAGCATGTTCTTATTCTGCGCGCGGTAATAGCCGAGCTCGACCATGGAGCCGTAGAGGCAGGCGTAGTAATGCTCGTTGTCCGTCGAGCGCGCGGTCACCTTGATCAGTTCGTTGCGCCCGGGCGGGCTGGGCTGCCATACGATGAGCGAGCGGACTGCGACGTTGGTTTTCGGAGATTCCGGTCCGCTCCACGTATTGAAACGCTGAAGGTGGACGGCGTCGCGATCGATGACCGCGTTGAACTTCGCCGGCGCCGGTTTCCATGAGCGACGGATGGCGACGGTCTTCGGCTCCGCGCCGGACGCGGTCTCCTTGGGCTTCGTACCAACGGGCTTTTGATCGCCGTTCCTCCCCGTGCGGCCTTTTTTCATGGCGTCGAATGCGACCGCGCCGATCCCGAGCAGCACGACGGCCGCCAGCGCCCACGCGATTCCCTTTTTCCATGACCGGCGGGGCGGCTCCGCCTGCCGTGGCACCCGCCCGGTTGCAGGCGATTTCAAAGTGGGGGCGATGCGCGCGAGGTCCGCGAGAAATTCGCCGGGCCTCGCGTAGCGCTTCGCAGGGTCGGCATGCATGGCCTTTTCGATGATGGCGTCGAGGCGCTTGTCCAGCCCGGGCACCACCACCGAGGCCGGCTCGAAGCGCCCATGAGGCGCCTTCCCCGTGAGCATCTGGTACAGCAGGCCGCCGGTCGCGTAGATGTCGCCGCGCTGATCCACGTGCCGCGAACCTTGGAGCGCCTCCGGCGGCATGAAGTCCGACGTGCCGATCGAGAGGCTGCTCATCGTGTTCACGTCACTGCCGGCGCTGGAAAGCTTCGCGAGACCGAAGTCGGCGACCTTCACCGTGCCGTCGGGCTCGATCATCACGTTGGAGGGCTTGATGTCCCGGTGGATGACTCCGTGCTCGTGGGCATACGTGAGCGCTTCGCAGACCCGGCTGGTGATGCGGAGCGCCTGCGCGGGCGCCAGCTTGCCGTGCTCGGCGACAAACTGCGCGATGTCCGTCCCCTCGACGTATTCCATGACGAAATAAAGCATCCCCTCCGGCGTCTCCCCCGCGTCGTACACGCCGACGATTCCCGGGTGCTTGAATTTCGCCATCGCCCTCGCCTCCTGCTTGAAGCGCTCGGCGAAATTCATCCCTCCGTCATCGACACCGGGCGGAAGGATCTTGATGGCGACGAATCGCTGGAGGCTCGTCTGGAAGGCCTTGTAAACCGCGCCCATCCCGCCGTGGCCGAGAATGCCGCGGATTTCCTTGTCAGGGAAACTGCGCTGCAATTCCTCCGGCGCGGGTGCCGCCCATCCGCCCGCACTCCCCGGCCGCGGGGCTCCGAACATCGCCGCGGCGATGGAATCCGTGATGCGATTCACCGGTGTCGGGTCCGTTCCTCTGACTCCATCCGACAGGCTTGGGGGTTGGTCGTCTGACATCGCAATGGCGAAAAACGCCACGCCCTTCCCGTAAGCCCCTCAGCTTCTTACGGCAAGCGTTATGATTAACCTCAACTCCCGCGCGCGGCGCGCCCGCAGGCTCGATCCGCCTCCGCGCATCGCGCGGCCGCACGTTCGCCTTCTGGACAAGTGCGCCGCGTCTCCCCTTTACTCGCGCCATGAACATCCCTCTCGAAGACACCTACACAGACATCATCGGCAAAGCCATCCGCGGGCAGAAGCTCGACGACCGGACCGTCGCCGAGCGCGCGGGAGTGAGCGTCGCGGAGCTGGAGACGCTGCGGGCCGGGGAGTTCAGCGCCGCGGTCGCGGAAAAGGTCGCCCCGGTGCTCGGGCTGAACGCGCGCTGCCTCGGCGCGCTCGCAACCAACCGTTACAAGCCGGCGGACGTGACGCTGGACGGGCTGGCGCAATTCAACACGACCTATGAGGACATGACGGTGAACGCCTACCTCGTGTGGGACCCTGCGACACGCGACGCGGCGATCTTTGACACCGGCGCGGACGCGAGCGGGATGCTCGAGATGATCGCGGAGAAGCAACTCACGCTGCGCACCATTTTCATCACGCACACGCACGGCGATCACATTTTCGACCTCGACCGCCTGCGCGAAAAGACCGGCGCACCCGCGTGGACCGGCGAGAAGGAACCCGTGGAAGGTGCGACCAGTTTCGCGCCGGGCAAGGTGTGGCAGCTCGGCGGGCTGAAAGTGGAGAGCCGGCTGACGTGGGGACATTGCGCGGGCGGCATCACGTATGTCGTCACCGGCCTCGCCCGGCCCCTCGCGATCGTGGGCGATTCGATCTTCGCCGGCAGCATGGGCGGCGGCGGCATCAGCTACCCGGCCGCGCTGAAGTGCAACATCGAGCAGATCCTCACGCTGCCCGCGGACACCGTCATCTGCCCCGGCCACGGCCCGCTCACGAGCGTCGGCGAGGAGCAGCAGAACAACGCGTTCTTCGCGAAGTAGGGCGGAGGATTTAAACGCGGAGACGCAGAGACGCGGAGGAAGCAAAGGCGACGGTTCGTAAGCAATGGTCAGTTGCCTGCTTCATCTCACACGCCCCCACTTCCCATCGTTCCCGCCATTCCCCTCCTCTCTGCGTCTCTGCGTTTCAAAAAACTGCCACGGCAGATCAAAGGTATCCCCCGCCCCGGAATTTTCCTCCCGCACGGCTTGACCGCCGCACGCGCGCGTTCCCCCAAACCCAACCCAAAACACCCATGGACATCACCCGCCGTTCCGCCCTGAAGCAAACCGCCGTGCTCGCCGCAGGCGCCGCACTTTCCAGCATCCCGAATCTCCGCGCCGCCGACGTCGCCGGGCGCAAAATCAAGGTCGCAGTCGTCGCGCTCGGGCGCGGGCTCGGCCACGTGCAGGCGCTCCTCACGCTGCCGGATGTGGAAATCGCCTACATCGCGGAGACCGATTCGGTGCGGCTCGAACGCGGCGCGAAACTGATGGCGGAAAAGCAGGCGTCGCCATGCCAGGCCGTGACGGATTTCCGCAAGATTCTCGAGGACAAGTCGGTGGACGCCATCTTCATCGCGACGCCGAACTACTGGCACACGCCCGCCGCGCTGCTCGCGATGCAGGCCGGCAAGCACGTGTATGTCGAAAAACCCGGCAGCCAGAATCCGCACGAGGCGGAGATGATCGTCGCCGCGCAGAAAAAATACGATCGCGTCGTGCAGATGGGAAACCAGCGCCGCACGTGGATGAAGGACGCCATCGCCGCGCTGCACGGCGGAGCGATCGGCAAGGTGCGGTTCAGCCGCGCATTTTACTACAACAAGCGCAACGCCATCGGGCTCGGTGCGTCGAAGGCCGCGGAAAACATCGACATGAACCTCTGGCAGGGCCCGGTGCCGGACGAACTCATCGGCGGCCAGGTGCGCGACATCCGCCCCTACATGCACTACGACTGGCACTGGCTGTGGCATTGGGGCAATGGCGAGCTCGGCAACAACGGCGTCCACACCCTCGACATCCTGCGCTGGGGACTGCAGGCCGATTATCCGGAGCGCGTGACCTACAATGGCGGCCGCTACTGGCACGACGACAAGCAGGAGTCGCCCGACACGGGCACCGCGGTGTACGACTTTGGAAAGCTCGGCGGCGCCGAATGGGTGCAGAGCAGCTGCCACCCGCGCGCGGCGGAAAAGCCGCTCGGCGAAATCGTCTTCCACGGGGACAACGGCACCATGGCCATCAACCGCGACGCGTGGACCAACTACGACCCGGCCGGAAAGGAAATCGAGCAAGGGCAAGGGCCCGGGCGGCGGCGACGCGGCGCACATCGGCAACTTCCTCGACGCGATCCGCGGCAAGGCGAAGCTCAACAGCCCCATCGCCGAAGGGCAGAAAAGCGCCATGCTCTGCCATCTCGGCAACATCGCCTACCGCACCAACACCGTCGTCCGCTGCGACCCGAAGACCGGCAAACTCATCGACAATCCCGCGGGCGAAAAGCTCTGGCAGCGCGAGTCCTACCGCAGCGGCTTCGAGCCGAAGATCTGACGCGCGCCGCCGCGCAGGGATTTTGGAACGCAGGCCCTTCGACGCTTGCGCTTGCGGATGCGTTGCCGGAACCTCGCGCCATGAGCGACCAACCCGTCATTGCCGCAAAGTCCCCCGCCAAAGTCACCCTCGAGGCCGGAAAGGACTACTGGTTCTGCACCTGCGGAAAATCCGCCACGCAGCCCTTCTGCAACGGCTGCGCACAAGGGCTCATCCTTCGCCCCGAAGAAATTCACCGCCGACAAATCCGGCGACGCGTGGCTCTGCCAGTGCAAGCACACCGCCAACGCGCCGTTCTGCGACGGCACGCACAAGACGATTGCGTCTTAAGGAAGACGCTCGCGTCTTGAGGGAACCGCTCGCGTCTTAACAAAGATGCTTGCGGCTTAATGGAACCGCTCGCCTCGCAGCCGCGCCGCCGGCGCTAAAGCTTCCCGCTCTTGCTGAGCCGCGTGTTGTAGTAGCTGTTGCTGCCGCGCAGCGTGAAGGAGCGCCCGGCATCGCGGTAGCTGCCGCTCACGGTCTTCGCCTGCGCCAGGCTGTCATTGAGCGGGTCGGGGAGGTTCGAGTGGATGATTGGCGAACGTCCGTCGGCACCCGCGACCATGCGCGTCGAGGCTTTCATGATCTTGCCGCCATTCACCGAGTAGGTGTACGCGCCGTTCGAGCCCGACACGGCGACGCTGGCGGGTTTCACAAACTCCACCTTGCCGAAGCCCGCGAGCGCCGCGGCCGCGAATGCCGACGCCGCCTGCGCCTTCGCGCCATCGGGAGCGTCCACGTATCCGCGCACCCATTTGCCGGGCGCGACGGCGTAGGCGATCTTCGTGCCGGACATGTCGCTCCCGGCAAACTTGCCCGACTTCACGACGATGACGCCGATGCCCTGGCAGCCGGCCTCGATGGAGCCCATCGGGCAACTGCACCCGATGGCGCAACTGCACGAATCAATGAATTCACCGCGCACGGTGAACGGTTTCTTGCCCGCGGCAAAAGCCGGTGCGGCAAGCATGGAAGTGGCGAGGACAAGCGATGCGATGGTTTTCATGGCAGTGGGGTTGTTGGCAAAAGCTCCGCCCGCGCGCGTGCCGCCTCAAGCCACAATTTCACCGCGGAAAACCGCCTGACGCGACACGCACATCCCGTCGCATCGCCCCGCTCGCAAACTGGTTCACGCGCCCCTCCTCACAAACCCGCGCTCATCGCGCTGCGACACGTCCCCTCATCTTCCTCGTTCCCTCTTCCCCCGAACGCCCGTCCCGTGCATGCGGCGGATGGGAAGCCGATCAGCGCGGTGTTTGCGTAGGCGGCTCTGAAGTTTCCGAAAATAGCCCAGCACTTCAGTGCTGGGTCTTTCAGAGTGTGCAGACAGCGAGTCCCGGCAGGGACGAAAGAACCATTCTGCCGTCCCTCCGGGACTCGTTTCCCATTTCGCAACGGTCCCAGCACTGAAGTGCTGGGCTATTTTCAAGGGCGAGACGAGCGAAGCGAGCGAGTCAGACGTTCCCAAGCTCACGCAACCCCCAACCCAGACCCGGCCGCCCCCGGCAACGCGCCGCCCGGCCAAACCCAAGCAAACCATTTACTCACTTCACCCAACTTCCATCTTGACCCCTTTCATAGGGGTTAGGCGTTGCGGTTATTGAGGTTTCGGAATCTCCTCATCACTTGTGCGGTTCGCTGCACTCGATAAGGTCAAAGCGAATGCGAGCGCGCCCCAATGCTGAACGAGCGTTCGACCACCCAGCGTCTGGGCAGAAGCACGAATCCGCGTTTGGCTTCTTCGAGCTTCACCACGATCAAATCGACGCCTTGTTTGGCCGCCTGCTCTTTTGGCGTTTGGCCCGTGTAGCCCTGATCGACGTACGCCACTTCCACATTTTCACCCGTTGCCTCCTGCACTTCCTTGATCAGATCCGCCACTTGGGCGCGCTCCTGTTCACTGGCCGCGGTGACTTTGAGCGCGAGCAAATTGCCCAGCGTATCCACTGCGGCGTGCACTTTGGAACCTTTGCGCCGCTTGTATCCGTCGTAGCCCGCCCGGGCTCCGCTTTCCGGCGTCGATTGCATTGTTCTTCCATCGAGGATCACCGCCGTCGGTTGCATGGCTTTCTGCGCGAGCAAACGCAGCATCTTGCGCAGGTCGTGCGCCATCGCTTCGAAACACCCCGCATTGATCCATCGCTGCGCCTGCTGATGCACCGCCGGCCACGGAGGCAGATCGTTGGGAATCATCCGCCACGGACATCCCGCCCGCACCATGTAACGCACAGCGTTGAACATCGCCCGCATCGAGTATTCGCGCTGCGCAGCGTCTTCTCTCATCAGCGTGAGATACGGCGCGCAGAACGCCCATTCCTCATCGCTGACATCGCTCGCATAATTGGTTTTGGTTCCTCGTGTTTTAAGCGCCATCCCAAGCGTAATGCCGGGACGTATTTACAAAGTACAGACCTTTCTTTCAACCAAAGTGCATGACACGCTCTAAGCGCGAGGGCGCCGATGAAATAATGGAGAATGTCGCACACGAAGAACACGACGAGGAGACTGAGGGCGCAAAGAATAGCTGGAGGAAACGATACCTCGTCAGCGGGCTTGAAGAGCCAGCATATCGCTCCCGCGGCGAAACCAAGAGTGCGCGCGTTCTGCGTGAGGTCATTGGTGTAATGCTGATACTGCTCCCAAAGGTCCTTGCTTGTCATCGCGTTCGCGGAATGTTCGGACTCTTGGTTCCCGGATTATTGGTCGGCGGGGGCGGCGGGGGCGGCGGGGGCGGCGGGGGCGGTGGGTCTGGTGGTATCATAAATTTGGATAGCGCGTAGGCCCACGGTTCATTGAGAAGAAGCACCCGAGAGCTGTTTCATACGCTCCAGAATCGTGTCGTTTGTTCCGTAGTGTGACGCAGCGTGTCCGTCTCGAACGTATAACTCATGAGCTTCATTGCGGCAAACGTGAGCGAGAAAAAGAGAAAGCTGCTGGAGGTCCTTCCCGGAAGCTGCCGAATCGAGAGCAGCAGCAAAATACACCATCGCCTTCTCTACGTCTTGACCTTCGGTGACACACATCGGACCCCAGAAGAGTATGCGGAACTCGGTAATAGCACCTTGCAAGTCGGTGTCTTTCGCCTCTTTCGATTTCAGAGCGGCGATCTTGGCTGCCGTCTCGGTCGCTCTCGCGTAGAGAGAAAGTTTCTCGTCGTAAAAGTGAGTCGCCCACTGTTGCTGAACTGCGTTAGTCTGCGCTTGTGCTTCCACAGCTAACCGGCGAAATCCAAACCAGATTGTGGCGGCCACTCCAATCGCACCAATTGCAGCGATCCAGGTGTTGATACGCTTCAAACGCAGTTCTTCTTCAGCGGGTGTTTCGGTTTTCATAGAGAGGGCGTAGTGGGCATGCCAAGAATTAGCCGAAAGTCACGCCGGATTCCCGGGTGCGGGCGGGGTGGGGTTTGTGGGGGGCGTTCCTTCGTCGGGGGTTTCGCCGGGGCGGGTGGCGTAGGTCAGGCCCCATTCGCGGGCGCGGCGGCGGAGGCCGGAGGTGGTGGGTTCGTGGCGGAGGTTGAATTCGATGGTGTCCCAGAGGTCCTTGATGGCGGCGGCGACGCCGGGCAGGAGGCGCTCGACGTCGCCCTGCTCGCGGTCGGTGGCGTCCTTGGCGGTGCTTTGCGCGGCGGACTGGGTGCGGAACTGGTCGCGCAGGGCGGTGACTTCGGCGGCGGCGGGCCAGGCGATGGGGGTGCCGCCGGCGGCGGTGCGGGCGGTTTCGCCATCGGCGATGTGCTGGGCCCAGAGCAGGAGGTCGGCATCGGTGAAGAGGTCGGGCACGCGGTCGCTCTCCAGCGGGAGCTGGAAGGTGGTGCGGGTCTCGCGCGGGAGGACGCCGCGGGTGATGGCATTATTCATCGTCTGGATGAAATGCGAGATGGTGAGGCGGAGCAGGCCGCGGGTGGTATCGAGCGCGCTGGTGAGGGGCGTCTGCGCGGCGAGTGCGCCGGTGGATTCGCCGGTCTCCTTTTTGAACCGGAAATGGATGCTGCCCAATGCGCCGCCGGCGGGCGGGGTGAGGTCGAGGTATTTGTCGAACTGCTCCTGGCTGATGAGGCGGTCCGGGGCGGCGGTGCCGGTCCATTTGGCATGGGCGGCGTCGAGGGCCTGCAGGTAGGTGGCGTTCGTGCTGGGTAACTGGCGGAATGGCATGGCGGGTCAGTGGTTCAGGGGTGGATGTGAGGATGCGTGGGAAGCGGGAGGGAATGCCGGGAGGTGCCCGCCAAAGGCTGAAAACGGGCAGATCGGAGGGCGATGGGCTGGAAAGGGGCGAAAAATGGCATTTTTTGCCGAAAATCCGGGGGTATCCCGGTGCAAAGAGGGGTGGTTTGACTTTAAGTCATGGGTCTTTGCATGCAAAGAGGGGCGGTTTGACTTTAAGTCGGGGGTCTTTGCATGCAAAGGGGGGCGGTTTGACCTTAAGTCGGGGGTCTTTGCACCTGCAAATGCCTGCGGGCCCGGGCGCGGTGCCCCTTGCAGGTGCAAAGAGGGGCGGCTCAAGCTTGAGCCGGGGGTCTTTGCACGCAAAGGAAACCGGCCCGGCTTTGGGGCGCGGGTCGTTGCACGCGCAAGATGCGGGGCCGGCTTTGAGCGGAGACCTTTGCACCCGTAGGAGGTCGTGCAACAGGGCGCAGAACCCTGAAAATTGCCCAGCAATTCAGTGCTGGGTACCGAGGAGGACAATCCGGACAAGTCCCGGAGGGATGGCAGGATTCTTTCGTCCCTCCGGGACTCATTCCCGCAGGGACCGGAAGACCCAGCACTGAAGTGCTGGCCTATTTTCGGACATGGATCCGACGGCCGGGCTATTTTCGGACATCGATGCGGGTGCCGGGCTATTTTCGGACGGGCATGGCTGATTTCATTGTCTCCGAAGGGCACCGGATCGGGGCCGCCGCGTCGCATTTCATCCCCGGCGCACCCGGGGACGCTTTCCCCTCCGGCGAAACCTCCGCCGTGGCGCACCTGCATATCCTCCGATCCGTGCATGTCCGTTGCCTGCTGGTTGTTGATTGGGGAGCCCCGCTCCCGGCATCCATTCCAACGCCGGGAAGCTGTGGCGTCGGGCGCGGTATTACAGGAAGGTGTGAAGCATAGGCAAGGGGATTTTATATGCTTGGGGCATGTTTGTGACGCCGGAGGCGTCGCGGAAATTAGCCGGTGGTCGAGCGAAGCGAACACCACCGGATCCACGCAATGCATGTCATCCGCCCCGGAGGGGGCGGCGGGAATGGACTCGTGTCCGGAATTCCCGCGTCCCTGCCGGGACGCATCGTATTATTGGACGGGATCCGGTGGTTCTCACTCGCTGCGCTCGCTCCACCACCGGCTAATTTCCTTCGTCCCTCCGGGACACGCTGCGATTGCCGTTACTCCACACGTTCAAACTGGATGACACGCCCCAAGCGGAGCCTTCGCTGCGTAATGCGGACAATCCTGTCCGCGTCCCCGGTGTGCGCGATCGTCTCCGCGTCTCGGGTGCACGGGCAATCCTGTCCAGGTCGCCGGTGCGCGGGCAGGATGGCCCGCGTTACGCGGCGCGGCAGGATTGCCCCCTTGCCAGAGGGGGCTTTCCAGCGTCGCGCAGCGGCGGGCGCCATGCGCGGAATTTCTCAGCGCTCGCGGAGGATCATCTCGACGGCTTCGGGGAATTTTTCCTCCTCAGCGAGGAGGTAGGCCGACTTTCGCAGGATCCACGCGGGGGCGTCCTTTCGCGTGGCGACATCGAGGATGATTTTCCGCGCGCCTGCGCGATCGCCGGCCTGCTCACTGATGCGGGCCAGCTCGACGAGATTGCTGACATTCTCCGGCGCGACGCGGACGCGGGCCTCGACTTCCT
The DNA here is from genome assembly GCA_963769025.1 of uncultured Verrucomicrobiae bacterium. Taxonomy (GTDB): domain Bacteria; phylum Verrucomicrobiota; class Verrucomicrobiia; order Chthoniobacterales; family Chthoniobacteraceae; genus SXWH01. Next base: position 146,693 of record CAVYKI010000009.1, on the reverse strand, counting down.
CGCGCGAAAGCACGGTCCCGCTCAGCGGATACGCCGGCTCATCGACCCTGCCGCGGTAGAGCTGCCATGCGCGGTCGCTCATGCCGGTGCCGTGGAGCAGCGCGACCCATGCGCGGTAATCGTCGCGGCGGCGGGATGCATGGGACTTCATCCATTCGAGCACCTGCTCGGCGGTGGCCCAGCGCAGCGCGAGGACGTAAAAGTCGCGGAGTTCATCGGTGGTGAGGTCCGTGGCGGTGCCGCGCGCCTTCCACCACACGTCGAAGAAGGGCCGGGTGTCCGCCTCGGGCAGCGTCCGCGCGTAGGCCAGGGCGAGCGCGGGATTCGAGGCGATGTAGCCGGCCCAGATCGATTCCGCGCCGGGGAGATTGGCGGTGTCACTGAGCGCGCGCCCGAGGATCTCCGCCGAACGCCAGCCGGCGCGCCCCACGGCCACCTGCCAGTAGTGCATGCACAGCGCAGGCGAAATGCGCTTCACCGCGCGCGCCTGGACGATGGGATAGCTCCAGCTCCCGGGAACCAACCGCTGGACGATCTCGAAGTGCCGCTGCCATTCCGCGGTGCCGGGGATGCCGGCCTCCAGTTCGCGCAATGCGGCGAGCTGATGCAGCTCCGGTCGCAGCGGAAAATAGCCGAGTTCCTTTTTCCACTCCGCGAGCGTCGTGCGAGGCAGGGTCCCCGCGGCCTCGCGCGCCAGCAGTTGCTCGATGCGGACCGGCTGCCAGCCCGTTCCCAATCCCAAAAACGGCAGCGCCCAGTACGCGCCGACGGCCAGCGGCACCAGCGCCGTCCGCGGCGCGACCACGCCGATGACCTGCACCTCGCGCGAAATCGGACACGCGAGCGCAAGCAGTGCCAGCGCAAATCCCGCAGTGCCCCAGCGGTGGGCAGGGACATCGATCACCGAATGCGCCACGACCACGGCGAGTCCGGCCAGTGCCCCGGCGGACAGGTAGAAAGTGCCGCGCCGCCCGAAGATTTCGCCCAGCCTGGACAGCACGAGCCTCGCCGCGAGACCCGCGAGGATCAGCGTGGGAACGAGGCCGAGTTCACACAGCCATTGCAGCCAGCTGCTCTCGGGGTGGAGCACCACGTTATCATCGAGCGTGAGACGCTGATAGAATGGGAACAGCCAGCTGAAGGTGCCCGCGCCGTGGCCGAGCAGCGGCGCGTCCCGCCACATGAGGATCGCGTTGCGCCACACGTCCTTTCGCAGTTGGTTCGCGGCCAGATTTCCGTCCCCTGCGGAGAAGCGCTCGATCACCTGGCTGCCGAACAGCATGACCACCACCGCGACGAGCGCCATGCCGCCGATCACGATCGCGAGCGTCCGCCTGCTCCGATGCCGCCAGAGCATCATTCCGCTGAAGACCGCAAGGCCCACCGCCAGAGCGACGAGACCGCCGCGGGACTTGCTCAGGAGCAGCGCGACGAGGATGGCGAGCAGCCCGACGGTCGCCACGATCGTCAGCGTCCGCCTGCCGCGCGCACCCGCCCACACCGTGCAGCCGAGTCCCATGAGCGCCGACATCGCCAGCAGCGAAGCGGTGTGGTTGCGATTTGGAAAGGGCCCCCATGACCAGCCGGCCGTGTAGCGCAGCCCGTAGATCGCGCTGGCCTGCGCGCCCTTCCCCGACATCACAAGGCAGACGCCCGCAAACGCGACGCCCGCGCCAAAAAGGATCCACGCCATCACCACGCGCATCTCGCGCCGCGCCGCCATGCTGCGGGCCCATTGCAGCCACGCGAACGCGAGCAGCCCGGTGAGCAGCGCATCCAGAGCCCGCGCCGGCTCGGGATGATGCGTGCCTGCGACATCCAGCCCGGGGATGGCCTGCACCTCGACGCGCCAGCGCGACCCGCCGAACCATTGCCAGGGCAGGAATTCCTTCAGGACGAGGACGCCGATAAGCGCGATCGCCAGCATGTTGCCGCGTCTCCCGAGCGGGAGCAGCGTCGGCGGATAAAGGAACATCCCCACGGCCATCACGAGCACGAGCGCGAGCTGCACGAAGCGATCCACAGCGCCAAACGCCAGCGGGCCGAGCACGACCATGATCCCGAAGGCCGCCAGCGCCGCATTCATGCGCGCGGTCCGTGCCGGTGCCTGCGGCTCTTTCCGATGGCTTTTCGGGGGGCGTGGCGGCATCGGGCTACTTCCTCATTTCGTCGCCCCACTTGGCGAGCGCCTTTGCATAGGCGGGCCGGAAACATTCGGCGATGCGCTGCCACTCGGCCGCCGTGCCTTCATCGAGCGATGCATGGAACACCAGCGGTTTCGTGCCATTCTGGCGGAGCTGGATCACGATCTGGCGCTCGGTCTCACCTTCCTCCACGAAGCCCACGCGCCGCATGGTCGAATGGAGGATGCGGATGAATTCCTCGCCCGACGCGCACCGCTCCACCTCGAGCACGAGCAGCTTGCCCTGCAGCAGGGTGTACTGCACCGCCTGGCGCCTGCTGAGAACGCGCTTCATCTGGTGGTGCGCGTCCTGCCAGCTCCGCACCCGCAGGAAGTGCCGCACGACGCCGACCACCATGAGAAAGAACACCCCGACGCCGATGGCGATCGGCAGCGTTCCGCCCTGGTTCCAGAAAATCGTGAGCCCGATCATCGACAGGATCACGCAGATGCCGTAGAGACCGAGCAGGATTCGCCGCTTGGAAATGCCCATCTTCTCCAGCCGGTGATGGACGTGCTCGTCGTCCGCGTGAAACAGCGGGAACCCGCGCAACGCCCGCCGCGCCAGCGCGAATGCGGTGTCCAAAATCGGCAGGCCGAGCCCGACGAGCGTCACCAGCAGCGCCGCCGCCACCGATCCCTTGTGCGAACTCGACAAGGAGAGCACCGCGATCGTGAAACCGATCAGATACGCGCCGCCGTCGCCGAGGTAGATGCGGGCGGGCGGGAAGTTGAAAATCAGGAAGCCCATCAGCGCGCCCGCCATCGTGAAGGCAAACCACGCGAGGCCGAGCTGGTCGGAATAGTAGCCGACGAGCCCGAGCGTGAGCGACATGAACAAGCCCAGCCCGCCCGCCAGGCCGTCGAAGCCATCGATGAGGTTCACGATGTTGGGAATCGCGATCAGCCAAAGGATGGTCACCGGCACGCTCAGGGCGCCGAGTTCGATCGTGCCGTAGCTCGGCAGGGAAAATTTCTCGATGTTCAGGCCGAGCGCCGAGACGACGCCTGCGACGGCGATCTGGCCCACGAGCTTTTTCTTGGCGCCCAGCGGCTTGATGTCATCCCAGAGGCCGAGCCCGAACATCAGCGAAGAGCCGACCAGGATCGGGAACCACTCGAACGCCCGCACGGGCTGCATCCAGAGAATGATAATCACGCCGAGGAGCAGGCTGAACATCAGCGGAATTCCGCCGATGCGCGGGATCGGCGTTTCCTGCCGCTTGCGCCCCTCGTCCGGCGCATCCAGGCCGACACCGCTTTTTGCAAGGCGGATCATCCACGGCGTGAGGATCACCGATACGAGGAATCCGAAGATGAGGAAGAAGAAGATCTTTGTCATGCGGGCTCAGTCCCGTGGACGCTGCACACCGTTCCGCTCGCGACTGCACATGGCTCATGCCGCGCGGGTTGCCCCGCGTTCGATTTGGATATTCGCATCAGATTTGCCATGACTTTTGCGACGGACGGCTCTCTTACCGCCACTTGTTCGCGATTGTGAAGCGGGAAGATACGCAGGAAGCGCGCACGGCGAGCAAAAAAATCTCAGCGCCCTCCGGCCGTCCGCGCCAAAATCTCGCCCCACGCCGCGAGCGCCTCGCTCCGTTGCTGCGCCGCGTCAGCCACCGAGCCCGCCGGAACGACAGTCCGGCGCTCCCTTTGCACGGCCACCCAACGCGCGACGCCATCGGCATCGCCCGGAGCGAAAATACCCGCGTGAGGGAAGCCGCGGAGTTCCGCCGCGATCGCGCCATCCGGCGGGCCGACGAAAAGAATCGGACGCGGCATGGTGAGCATGAGCGCGAGCTTGCTCGGCCAGAGCAGTCCGCGGACGGCGGGAAGCTGGGTGGCCACGAGGACTTCACTGCGCAGGAGCGAGGCCGGCAGTTCCTCCGCCGCAGCGTATCCCTTCCATTCGCAGTGCCGGAGCCCGAGCGAAGCAGCCTTCGCCTGCGCAGCTTTCCACGAGGGGCCGCCGCCCTGGAAGAGCAGCCGCGCATCCACTCCGCGCTGCTCCAGAAACGCCTGCGCCGCGAGCAGCGTCTCCCACTCGTGCGCGCGCCCGAGGTTGCCGGAATAGATCCACGTCCACGGCGTTTCCGGATCGCACGCCGCTGCGGCGAATGCCGGCTGCGTCACCCACGGGCGGATGCAGGCCGGCTCCACGCCGAGCGCGCGAAAACGCTGCGCCATGTCTTCATCGAGCGCGATGATCGTCTTCGCGCGGCGATAGACGCCGCGCATCGCCCAGCCCGTGACTTTTGCGACCGGCGAATTGCGTCCGATCTCGCCGAGTTCCACCGCCAGCTCGGGATACATGTCCATCGCCCAGTGAATGTGCGCCGCTCCGTGCTTGCGCGCGACGCGATCCGCCACCACGCCGAGGCAAGGCGGCGAACTGCCCGACACGACGACATCGGCACGCGGACGCGCGCGGCCCTCGCGCAGCATCCGCCACAGCGCGCTGAGTTCCCTTTTCATCCGCCCTCCCCCGCCCTGCGCAGCGCGGTAATCCTGCCCGGCGTCCACAAAATCCACCTCGTGGCCGAGCCGCAAAAACTCATCCGCCACTTCGCGAAACAGGATGCCCGTCGGCGCCGGATCGGGCGGGAAGTACTGGTTCAGGAAAAGAATCCGCATCACGCGATTTGCTTCACCACCTGCGCCGGATTCCCGCGCACGATGGATCGCGGCGCGACATTTTCCACCACCACGCTGCCCGCACAGACCATGCTGCCCGCGCCGATCTCCACGCCCGGCGAAATAAACGCCTGAGCGGCAATCCACGATCCGCTGCGCACCGTGATCGGCTTCGTGACCAGCGTGAAGTTCTCCGAGCGAAAATCATGCGAGCCCGTGCACAGGAACGCCCGCTGCGAGATGCACACGCTCGATTCGATCACCACCGGCGCGAGGCTCAGGATCACCGTTTCCTCGCCGAGCCACACGTCGTCCCCGAGCGTGAGGCGCCACGGATAGCTCACGTTCACATTCGCGCGGATGACGACGCCCGCGCCGATCCGCGCGCCGAACGCCGACAGCCACATGACCCGGAGCGCCGACGGCCACGGAAATCCATTCAGGAAAAAGACGCACTTCACGAGCACCCACAGCGCCTCCTTCCAGCGCGGCGCACCGCGGTCAAAATCCCCGACCGTGTAACCCTTTAACTGCATGGCATCGGCATTGCTGTTTCCCGGACACCAGTTAGTTTCGCAGAAGTCATACTTTAGCTCTCAGGCTGCATCTTGGTGCATCCGTGCCGTGCAGGATTCGCGCCCGATTCCGCCTGAGGCAAACGAATTCGATGCATCTGAACCCAGCCAGCCCAAATGGTGATTCGGAGGACCGGATGCCGCACGCGCGGCGCCCGGAGGGAAAAATGTGCAACCGGATGGCACGCAGGCGGCTACTCTCAGGGAAATGAACCCGAACGAATCGAGGGCAGCAAATACCGCGATCCCCGGCCTGGCGGGACGCCTTCCGCATGCGCTTTACGCGCCGGTTCGGGAAACATGAGATTGCACGACAAAGCCCAACATTCACCCTGGCTGCCGGACTCGCCGTCGAGGCCTGTCGCTCCGATCGCGCCCGCGATCCCCGGGGCGGCGCCGGAATCCTGGCTGGTGGAATACGGCGTCGGGCTGAAGTCGCTCCCCTATCTCGCCGGCCATGGCTTCCACGACATGGTCGTGCTTCCGGGAGCCTTTCACGTCGCACTGGTCCGGCGGATCCACCGGGATCTTTTCCACCGGGACGCCGTGAGCCTGCGTCATATTGAATTCAGAAAGCCGGTGATCCTCGCCGACGAGGATGCACCGATCACCGTCAGGATCGAAAGGCGCGACGACGGGAGTGTGGCGTACGAATTGTTCGAGTCCGGCAGCGACGCCGCCCTGAATGCTCACGCGGAGGCGTGCGCAAGGATGCAGGTGGATGCCGGGCCTGCGACGACTGCCGATGACAACACATCGGTCGCATCCGGCACAGAAGGGCTTTCCGATCACGCCGCGCCGGCGCTGACTTCCGGCGACTTCTACAGCCAATCCCGCGGCAACGGGAATCAGTACGGCCCGCATTTCCAAACCCTCTCAGACATCCGACGCTCAGGCTTGGATCTGGCAGGTCGTTTCGCGGATGCGGAGGGCTCGCTCACCCCGCCGTTGCTCGACGCCGCCTCGCAACTCCTGTCCGCGTTCACCCTTGATCGCGGCCGCACGTTCATCCTCCAGTCCATCGAACGCCTGATCGTCGGCGCACTGCCGGCATTGGCACCGGTGTCGGCAATTGCAACCGTGACCGGCGGCAACGATGCCCGCGATGCTGGGCTGGTCGGCTCCGTCAGGATGGTTGACGCGGACGGCAAATGCCTCGCGGATTTTTCCGGCATCAGGCTGGCATTCATGGACCGCCCGGCATCCTCGGAACCCGCGCCGCCGGAGGAAATCCGGCTCTCGGTCGCCTCGACCTTTACGGCCGAGCCGCTGGAGGAATCGCTGCGGTTTTGGGCCAGGCATTTCGGCCGCGACGCGCGCGTGGCTTTCGCTCCGTACAATCAGGTCTTCCAGCAGTTGCTCGACCCCGCGAGCGCCTTCCGCCAAAATCGCGACGCCGTCAATCTGATCGTCCTCGGTCTCGATGACTGGCTGCACGGGGACCGCAGCACGCTGGCTCCGATCGATCCGGCGCGCGCTTCCGATTGCTTTGGTTCGAGGCAGCGGCATGTGCTCCTGAACGGGCTCGAAATCGTCCACCTCAACCGCTACGAAACGGACTACGTATTTCAGGAAATCTTCGGGGACGAATCGTATCTGCGTCACGGCATCCGCCTCGAAGACGGCGACACCGTCGTGGACATCGGCGCGAACATCGGGCTCTTTTCACTCTTCGTCCTGAGCCGGTGCAAGAACCCGACGATTTTCGCCTACGAGCCGTCGCCGCGCGTGTTCGATCTCCTCCAGGCAAACTGCGCCGCTTACGGCGATCCTTCGCGCGTCCGCGCCTTCAACTTTGGCGTCGCCGAAAAGAAGGGCAGCGGACGCTTCACATTTTACGAGCGCTCGTCGGTGTTCTCCAGCTTTCACCCGGACGAACGCGAGGACCGCGCAGCCGTGCAGGCCGTGGCGCGCAACGTCCTCCAGCACGAACAGCCCGGCGATGTCCTTGAAACGGACGTCGAGGACCTCACCGCCGACCGCCTCGCTGCCGAGACCATCGAATGCCGGCTCACCTCCGTCTCCGACATCATCCGCGAAAATGGCATCGCGCGGATTCATCTGCTGAAAATAGACGCCGAGAAAAGCGAAGCCGGGATCCTCCGCGGCATCGAAGAGGAGCACTGGCCGCTGATCGAACAGCTCGTGATCGAAGTCCACGACCGCTCGCGTGCCGCCGTGCAATCCATCGAGGAACAGTTGATCCGCCGCGGCTATCGCTGCGCCGTGGTGGAGGAAAGGCTCCTCGAACAGTCCGGGCTCTTCAATGTGTACGCCACGCGCCGCGCGCCGTCCGCAGTTTCCGCCGAGGCTCCGGAGAAGGGATTGCAACGCAAGGTCCGCGAGTTTTGCACCGCGCTCGATGGCTTCGCCGCCTCTGCGCCCAATCCGCTGGTCCTGGCCGTGGCCCCGCATTCACGTCGTGATGCGGACGCCGCCCTCGCCGCGGCCGAGCAGGAGGTGCTCGCGCGGGCCGCACGCCATCCACAGATTCACGCTGTCAGTTCGCAGGAGATCCTCGCCCGCCATCCGGTGCGCCAACTGCACGACCCGCACAGCCGCCAGCTTGGTCACATGCCTTTCACGCAGGAGGGCTACGCGGCGATCGGCACCGCGCTTTCCCGCGCCGTTTTCAGCATGGGCGCTCCGCCGGTGAAAGTCATCGTGCTCGATTGTGACAACACGCTCTGGCAGGGACTGTGCGCCGAGGACGGGCCCGCGGGCATCATCGTGACGCCAGCCTTCCGCCGCTTGCAGCAGTTCATGATCGGGCAGATGCGGGCGGGCGTGCTCCTCACGTTGTGCAGCAAGAATCAGGAATCCGACGTGATGGCCGTCTTCGATCAGCGGGACGACATGTTGCTCCGCCGCGAACACCTCGCGGCATGGCGCATCAACTGGGAGCCAAAACCCGACAACCTGCGCTCCCTCGCCGCGCAATTGGGCCTGGGTCTCGACAGCTTTGTGTTCCTCGACGACAACCCGGTCGAATGCGCCGCGGTCCGGGCCAGTTGTCCGGAAGTGATCGCCCTGCAGCTGCCCCAGGAAAACGACCGCATCCCCGCGTTCCTCGAAAGCCTGTGGATCTTCGACCGCGCGACCGCAACCCGCGAGGATCGCGAGCGAAGCCACTGGTACCAGACCAACACCGAGCGCGAAGGGCTCCGGGCCGCCGCACCGACGCTGCGCGATTTTCTCGACGGGCTGCAATTGCGGATCCAAGTGGCCGAAGCGAAAGACGACCAGCTCGCACGCGTCGCCCAACTCACGGTGCGGACAAACCAGTTCAACCTCACGGCCATCCGCCGCTCGGAACGGGAAATCCGCGAATTGATCGAGTCCGGCGCGAAGTGCCTCGTGACGTCCGTGAGTGATCGCTTCGGAGACTACGGTCTCGTCGGCACGATCCTCTACACGGCGGCGGCGGATCGCTACATCGTGGATACGCTGCTCCTGAGCTGCCGCGCGCTCGGAAAAGGGGTCGAGCACCGCATGGTCGCCGAACTGGCGGGCCGCGCACTGCGCGATGGGAAATCAATCATCGCCATCCCATTCTGCCGGACGGATCGGAATGAGCCGGCGCGCGAATTCATCGCGAAGCTCGGGTCCGCACCCTCTGGTGCCGAATACACGCTCGAACTGCCGGTCACGGCACTAGCGGCGCTGCGTTACGAGCCAGCGGATCGAACTGCCGAAGCGAACGGCGAAAAGTCCGGAACCGTGCAAGCCGACGCACGCGCAAGCCGGAGCGGCTTCGGAAGGGCGAAGCTCTCCGCCGCACTGCAAAGGCTCGGCGACGAATTCCACGCGATCGACGACGTTGTGGCAGCGATCGAATCCTCCCGGATCGAGAACCAGCCGACGGCATCCCTGTCCGGGCCGGAAACCATGGAGGGTGCGAGTACACTCGAACAGTCACTCGCAGTGATCTGGAAAAGGGCTCTCGGCCGTGCGCGCATCGGATTCGGCGAAAACTTTTTCGACGTCGGCGGCACTTCGCTCAAGGCCGTGGTGGTCGTCGCGATGATCCGCAAGGAATTGAAAATGAACGTCTCCATCATCAGCCTCTTCGAGTGCCCGACCATCAGGCTGCTGGCCGCGAAACTGGATGGTTCGGGAGACACGAAGGACGAAGTGTCCACAGCAGGCGTTGCAGAGTCGCGTGGCCGGCAAAGACGGAACAAACTCATCAAACGGAAGGTCGCCTGAAATGAAATTTTCAACCATCGGAGTCGTCGGCGCAGGGACCATCGGGACCGGTGTCGTCACCGATCTGATTCTGCACGGCCTCAACGTGGTGATCGTGGACATCTCGGACACGGCATTGCGGAGGGCGGAGACGGAGATCCTGAAAAACATCCGCTTCGCACCGATGTTTGCAAAGACGCTGCCACGCGTGTCGCGTGACGATGCACGGCGGCGCATGACATTCACTTGCGAACTTCGCGACCTCGCGCCGTGCGAGTTCGTCATCGAGAACGTCCCCGAGAAGTGGGAAATCAAACGCCCGATTTACGAGCATCTCGATTCGTTCATGCCGCCTGCCGCGTGCTTCGGAGTCAACACGTCGTGCATCCCGATCGCTCGCGTCGCGGCGCTCACGCGCAGGCCCGCGCAGGTCATCGGGCTGCATGCGATGAACCCGGTGCATCTCATGCCGACCGTCGAGGTCATCCGGGGCGCGCAGACCTCCGACGACACGGTGGCGAAGCTTCAGGCGCTCTTCGCGCAACTCGGCAAGCAGGCGATCCTCGTGAACGACTCACCGGGGTTCGTCTCAAACCGGATCTCTCACCTTTTCATGAACGAGGCCGCATGCGTCCTCCATGATGGCGTGTCCACGGCGGAGAACATCGACAGGATTTTCAAGCAATGCTTCGGCCACAAGATGGGGCCGCTCGAAACCGCCGATCTCATCGGGCTCGACACCGTGGCCAATTCGCTCGACGTGCTCTTCGATGAATTCAAAGACCCGAAATTCCGCGTGTGCCCGCTGCTGCGAAACCTCGTCGCCCAGGGCCACCTCGGACGCAAGACCGGCCGCGGATTTCACACCTACCCGGAAACATAGAACTTCAAAAGACAACGCATGAACACCACCGACGAAAAAGCGATCCGCGAAAAAATCCGCGCATTCATCCTCGCCTCCATCCACGTCCCCGACCTCGCGGACGACGACAACCTCTTCGAGAGCGGCATCGTGAACTCGCTGTTCGCCGTCCAGTTGATGACCTTCATCGAGAAGACATTCGCCATCGAAGTCGGGCCGGACGATCTCGAGATCGCAAATTTCAAATCCATCGAGGCAGCCGCGGATTTCGTCGCCCGCAAGCAGGCCCATCCCGCCACCGTCTGACCTCCACGCGATGCGCAGTTTTCTCACCGAGGCCCAACAGGCACGCCAGCGCGAGTTCCGCGAATTCGCCGCGCGGCACATTGCCCCGTTTGCCGCGGAATGGGATCGTGCGGAGAAAATTCCCGAGGCGACCGTGCAACTCATCGCGGACGCAGGCTACCTCGGCAGCACACTGCCGGTGAAATACGGCGGGCAAGGCTGGGACACGGCCACCTTCGGGCTGCTGAACGAAGCCTTCGGTCGCGCGAGCGCCGCGCTCACCGATCTCCTCACCGTGCAGGCGATGGTCTCCATGACGCTGCTCAAGTGGGGCAGCGACGAGCAGAAGTCTCGCTGGCTGCCACCGCTCGCGCGCGGTGAAATCGTCGGGGCGTTCGCGCTCACCGAGCCCGGTGGTGGCAGCGATCTCCAGGCGCTTCAGACGCGATTCGCGGAATCCGGCGACGGCACCTTCCGCCTCAGCGGACAGAAGACATGGATTTCGTATGGCCAAAGTGCGGGCCTTTTTCTCGTGATTGGCTACGCAGGTTCGCTGCCTCTCGCGTGTCTCGTTCCGCGGGATTCCGCTGGTTTGAAAATTGAGCCCATCACCGGCATGCTGGGCTATCGTGCCGCCGGTCTGGCACGTGTGGATTTTGACGACGTCGCAATTCCCGCCGCCAACGTACTCGGCAAACCCGGCGTGGCCCTGAGCTACATCGCCCCCGTCGGCCTGCAATACGGGCGCATCAGCACCGCTTGTTCCGCGCTCGGATTGCTCCGTGGATGTTTTGAAGAATCAACCGCCCGCGCCGCCGCACGCAAGGTCGGCGGCGGCACAGTCGGAGATTTCGGGAGGATCCGCTCGATGCTCGCGCGCATGGGCACCGATCTGCACGCCGCCGGGCTGCTCTGCCTCGCCGCGTGCCGCGCCACCGACGAGCGTCTTCCCGAGGCGTTCACGGAGACGCTCATGGCAAAGTATTTCTCCTCGCGCGCAGCCGTCCAGGCCGCCTCCGACGCCGTCCAGATCTGGGGCGCTGCGGGCTGCCATGAAAATGCGCCCGTTTCCCGCTACTATCGCGACGCGAAGATTCTCGAAATCATCGAGGGCACCACGCAAATCCACGAGGAACTCCTCGGCCGGACGTTCATCGAGGCCGCACCGAAATCGTCAAGCTGACCCGTCGCCGTCGCACGCCCATGCCACACGCAACGAACATCGCAGCGGAACCCACTGATCACGACCGGATCGAGCGGTTCAATCAGACCGATACGCCATTCCCGGATCAGGTCACGCTGCAAGCGCTGATCGAGGCGCAAGTCGTCCGGTGCGGGTCCGCCACCGCGGTGATTTGCGAGCACGACAACACCTTCGGGACGCCCTCGCTCACGTATGCGCAGCTCAACGCGAAGGCGAATCAAGTCGCACATTTGCTGCGGGCGTCTGGCGTCGGCCCAGGCAGCATCGTCGGCCTCCTCGTCGAGCGTTCCTTTTCCATGATGATCGGCCTGCTCGGCATCCTCAAAGCCGGCGGCGCCTACCTCCCCATCGCGCCGGACAATCCGCCCGAACGCATCCGCTACATTCTTCAGGATGCCGGAGTCCGTGTCCTCCTCACTCAGCAGAAAACCGCGGGCCTCGTCTCGTTCGACGGAAAAATCATCAACCTCGAAAACCCGGACACTTGCGCCGGGCCGGAGGAAAATCCGCCCGTCGTCAACGAGCCCGCCGACCTCGCCTACGTCATCTACACCTCGGGCTCCACAGGCCGGCCGAAAGGCGTGATGGTCGAACACCGCTCAGTGGTGAACCGCCTCCACTGGATGCAGTCGGCTTACCCGATCGGCCCGGACGACGTCCTCCTGCAAAAGACACCGTACTATTTCGACGTCTCCGTGTGGGAACTTTTCTGGTGGGCCATGACCGGCGCGAAGCTTTGCTTCCTCCGCCCGGGCGGGGAAAAAGTTCCGATGCTCCTGCTCGACACGATCCGCCGCCAGCGCGTGAGCGTCGTGCATTTCGTGCCCTCGATGCTCAATGTCTTCCTCGAATACCTCGACGGACGCGACGCCGCGACCTTCACCGGCCTCGCTTCGCTGCGCCGCGCTTTTGCCAGCGGTGAGGCGCTCATGCCTGCGCACGTCCGGAAGTTCAACGAACTCCTCGGAAGCAAGTGCGGCACGCAATTGACGAACCTCTACGGACCCACCGAGGCCACGGTGGACGTGACCTATTTCGACTGCCCTGCCGACAATGACTTCGACCGGATTCCCATCGGACGACCCATCCACAACACGCGGCTGCATGTCATCAAGGACGGACACGCCGCGCCGATCGGCGAACCCGGCGAACTCTGCATCGCGGGAGTCGGGCTGGCGCGCGGCTATCTGAACAACCCCGCGCTGACCGCCGGGAAATTCACCGACAATCCGGTGTGCCCAGGTGAGAGAATCTACCGCACCGGCGACGTCGCCCGCTGGCTGGCGGATGGCAATGTCGAGTACCTTGGCCGCGAGGATCACCAGGTAAAAATCCGCGGCCTCCGGATCGAACTCGGCGAGGTCGAAAACACGATCCGTGAATTTCCCGGAGTGGCTGATTGCGTCGTCACGGTGAAGCGCTACTCGGAAAGCGTCGTCCTCATCGTCGCCTATGTGGTCGAGAGGACGGCGATTGATTTTGCCGTGTTGAAGAATCACCTCAAGAGCCTGCTGCCGGACTACATGGTCCCGAGTCATTTCGAGCGCATCGCCGAAATCCCGCTGACCGCCACCGGCAAGGCGGATCGCAACGCGCTGCCTGAACCCGAGCTTGTGAAGAAATGATCGCGCGAGAAACATTCACACGAGGGATCCGCCGATGAGCGACGAACTGGACATCGCGATCATCGGTCTCGCCTGCCGTTTCCCCGGCGCGCGGAACGCAGAGGAATTCTGGCGCAACCTCGCCGCCGGGGTGGAATCCATCACACAGCTTTCCGACGACGACATCCTGCAATCCGGCGCACCGAAGTCGCATCTCACCGCGCCCAATTACGTGAAGGCCGCACCGGTGCTCGACGAACCCGGCGCATTTGACGCGGCATTTTTCGGATTCACACCGGGCGAGGCGCGGACGATGGATCCGCAGCACCGCATCCTGCTGGAAGTGGCGCACGAAGCGCTCGGCGACTCTGGCTGCGACCCCTCGCGTTTTCCGGGACGCATCGGTGTCTTCGCCGGTGCGGCGATGAACACGTACTTCATGCACGCCGGGCTGAACCGGAATTTTGCCGAGGACTACATCCCGACGCTCATCTTCAACGACAAGGATTTCCTCAGCACGCGCATCTCCTACAAACTCGATCTGAAGGGCCCGAGCATCACCGTGCAGACCGCGTGCTCCACATCCCTCGTCGCCGTGCATCTCGCGCGGCAAAGCCTGCTCAGCGAAGAGACCGACATCGCCCTGGCGGGAGCGATCTCAGTCCGCGTCCCTCACCGTGCGGGATATTTTTCCGACCCCGGCGGCGTGACCTCGCCCGACGGGCATGTGCGTGCGTTCGATGCCGACGCAAACGGCACGGTCTTCGGCAGCGGCGGCGGCGTGGTGGTGCTCAAGCGCCTGCGCGATGCCATCGCCGACGGCGACACCATCCGGGCAATCATCAAGGGCTCCGCCATCAACAACGATGGCGCGGAAAAGGCCGGCTACACGGCACCGACCGTAAACGGCCAGGCGGAAGCCATCATCGAGGCGCTGGCAAATGCCGACGTGGATGCGGAGAGCATCGGCTACATCGAAGCGCACGGCTCCGGCACGCCCGTCGGTGATCCCATCGAAGTGCGGGCGCTTACGAAGGCGTTCCGCTCCTCGACGCAGCGCTCGGGCTTTTGCGCGATCGGCTCCGTGAAGACGAATGTCGGCCATCTCGATGCGGCGGCTGGCATGGCCGGATTGATCAAGACCGTCCTCGCGCTTCAGCACCGGCAGATTCCCGCAAGCCTGAACTATTCGCGGCCGAATCCGGAAATTGATTTCGCGGCGACACCATTCTTTGTGAACACACGGCTCGCCGAGTGGAAAGCCGACGGCCCGCGCCGGGCAGGCGTCATGGCGACCGGCATGGGTGGCACAAACGCGCACATCGTCATCGAGGAAGCACCGCAGGCCGCACCGCATGATGAAACGGATGGCCCAAGCCTGCTCGTTCTCTCCGCAAACACTGCAGCCGCCCTCGCCCAGTCGGCGGAAAATCTGCGCGCGCACCTGGAGGCAAATCCATCGGCAAACCTGGGCGACGCCGCGTTTACGTTGCAGACGGGACGCCGCGCGATGCGGCACCGGCGCTTCATCGTCGCCCGCGATCACGCCGCAGCACTCATGGCACTCACTGCCAAACCCGCACGGCTTGCCATTGCAGAGACGGACGGCGCGAAACGCCCGCTCGTGCTGCTGCTGCCGGGCGTCGGCGATCACTACGTCGGCATGGGGCGCGAACTTTACGCCGCATTCCCGGCGTTCCGCTCGGAGGTGGATCGCTGCGCGGATATTTTGCGTCCGCTGCTCGGACACGACATCCGCGACATCCTGTGGCCGAAACACCGTGATTGGGACAGGACACCGGCTTCGCAGGGCATTGATCTGAGGAAGATGCTTGAGGGCAACACGCAGCCCGCGGATGACGATGACACCAGGCGGCTGAATGAGATCACGAATCTCCAGCCCGCGCTGTTCACCATCGAATATGCGCTCGCAAAACTTTGGATCGACCTCGCCGCCGAGCCGCAGGCCATCGTCGGGCACAGCATGGGCGAGTATGTCGCCGCGTGTCTCGCCGGCGTGTTTTCCATCGAGGATGCGCTGCGGCTCACCGTGATACGCACCCAGCTCGTCGCGTCGCTGCCGACTGCAAGGATGCTTGCGGTGACACTGCCGGAAACCGAACTCCTGCCGCTGCTGTCGGGCGAACTTTCCATCGCGCTCATCAACGGCCCCGGCCTGTGCGTCGTGGCGGGCCCGCCCGCCGCCGTGGAGGAGTTTTCGCGGACGCTTGCCGCGCGGGACGTGATTTTCCGCCCGGTGCAAAACACGCATGCCTTTCATTCGCGACTCATGGACCCGGTCGTCGGCGCGTTTGAGGCAGAGGTGCGGAAAGTGCGCCTGAGCCGCCCGAAGTTTCCCTTCATTTCCAATGTCACCGGGAGCTGGATTCGCGACGCCGACGCTACCGATCCCGCCTATTGGGCGCGGCACCTGAATCACACCGCGCGATTCAACGACGCCCTTCGCACCCTCTGGCAAATGGATGCGCCTCTCCTTTTGGAAGCAGGCCCCGGGAAGACGCTGGGAGTCCTGGCGAACCAACATCCCGACAAGCAGGGCGCTCAATCCTTGCTGGCCATCGCATCGCTGCGGCACCACTACGAGAGCCAGCCCGACCCGGCGGTGCTGTTGAATGCGGTTGGGAGACTATGGCTGGCCGGCGCGGAGATTCGCTGGGAAAAGCTGCACGCCGATCGCCAGCGCAGGAAAGTTTCCCTGCCCACGTACCCGTTTGAACGGCAAAATTTCTGGATCGGCCCCGCGACGAATTCACCTCTATCCGAACCTTCCCCGAAAGCGGCAGCGCCGGCCTCGCAGGACATCAGCCATTGGTTCCACGTCCCCTCTTGGGAAAGGACGGTTTTTCCCGTGGACTTCCAGCAGCCTGCGGATTCTCGGGGTGTAATGTGGCTGATCCTCTCGCCTCGCCCGGAGCCTGCCGCCGGCCTGCAAAAATGCCTCGAAGCAACGCGTGCAACAGTCCGCCTCGCGTGCTTGGGCCAGCGCTTTGAGCGTCGGGCCGATGGTTCCTTCGAGATCGATCCGGGCAGCCTGGACGATTATCTTGAGGTGTTCCGTGAGATCCAAGGCCAGCGCCCCGCGGCGATCCGCGTCGTTCATCTTGGATGCGTCGCCGGGCCGCGCGACGAGCACGATCAAAATCTCGGATTCTTCAGCCTGCTGTTCATCACCCAGGCCATCGCCGGACTGGGCATTTCCATCCCGGTGACGTTGGGCATCATCTCCAGTCAGATTCACGAAGTCACCGGGAGCGAAAACCTGAATCCGCAGAAGGCCACGGCCTTGGGGCCGTGCAACGTGATCCCAAAAGAGTTTCCAAATGTCACCTGCTTCAATGTCGATTTGGCGGATGAACAAGTGACGGGGGACCTGCCGGATGACCTCTTTCACAGGATTCTGTCCGAGTTTGACAAGCCGGTCTGCGGAGAAGTCATCGCCTTCCGGGGGCCCCACCGGTGGAGAAGGAAATTCGACAAGGTGCCGCTGACAGGCGGGAGTCTGGGTCCGGCTTCAGGGAATCAGCCGGGTTCCGGGCGACTGCGCCCGCGCGGGGTTTACGTGATCACCGGAGGGACCGGGGGAATCGGAATGGAGATTGCCAAATATCTCGCGAAGACATGCCAGGCCAGGCTCGTGCTCACGAAGAAATCGGCATTTCCAGAGCGGTCGAAGTGGGTGGACCTCGCGAATGCAAAGGATGCCCCTGAAGCGTCTGCAAGAATCTTCCGGCAACTGCTCGAACTCGAAAGCATGGGCTCCGAAGTGGACGTGTTCGTTGCTGACGTTTCGGATCGGGAGCAAATGCAGCGGGTGTTCGAGGAAACCTCGCGTCGCCATGGTGCCGTCCACGGCGTCATCCACGCCGCAGGCGTCATCCACGATGGACTCATCGCCGGGAAGGCCCGAGAGGTTGCGGATCTCGTCATGGCGCCCAAGGTCAAGGGATGCGAGATCCTGCATCAACTCGCGAAGGCTGCGGGCTCGGACTTCCTCGTGCTTTTCTCATCGACCGCCTCGGTGCTCGGGCCGGCCGGACAAATTGATTACAGCGCCGCCAATGCGTATCTCGACGCGTTCAGCCATTTCGCCAACCGCGAGAGCGGCGGCCCGCACACGCTCACGATCAACTGGCCCGGCTGGCGCGAGGTTGGCATCCTTGCCGAGATGATCACGGCGCCGGGGATGCAGCAGTGGAAAGAGGATGCGCTGAGGAAGGCGATTTCGACCGACGACGGGCTGGAAGCTTTTCGGCGGGCGCTCGCCTCGAACCTGCCGCAACTCGTCGTCAGTCCGACGGATCTCGACAGTGGAATCCGCGAGTCCGGCCCGGCAGCAGACGCCAGGGTCCGTGAAATGGGAGAACAGAATGTCTTGCCCACAGTGCCGGCAGAACTTTCCGGCACGCCCCAACCTCCCCTGCGCGCGGATCAGTTGCAGGACTGCGTGGTCGCTGTCTGGCAGCAGGTTCTCGGATTCGATCAAGTCGCTCCCGACGACAGCTTTTTTGAATTGGGCGGCCATTCGCTGCTCCTCATCCAAGTCCACCGCGAACTCTGCCGCCGGCTTGGCCGTGAAATTTCGCTGCTGAGCCTTTTTCAGAATCCGACGCCCAGAACGCTGGGACAGCACCTTTCGACTGACGCCCCGACATCGCCTGTCGCCGACAAGGCCAGGCTCCGCGCCGAACGCCAGCGACAAGCGCTCGCCCCGCGAAAATCCCCGGAATTGAAACCCCGATGAAAAACGCCGCCCAGCCCGCTGGCACAATCCCGGCTAGACAGGCTCCAGAGAATGTCCGCCACTGAATCCATAACCGAAGGCATCGCCGTCGTCGGTCTCGCCGGGCGGTTTCCCGGCGCGCAAGACGTGCCCTCGTTCTGGCGCAATCTCATCGCAGGCTACGACGGGATCACGCGTTTTACCGACGAGGAACTCGCGGCGGCTGGATACGATCCCGCGGCACTGCGCACCGATCCCGGCTTTGTGCCCGCCCGCGGCGTCATTGACCGCCCGGAATGGTTCGACGCCGCCTTCTTCGGCATTCAGCCGCGGGAAGCGGAGGCGATCGATCCTCAGCAGCGTGTCTTCATGGAAACCGCGTGGCACGCGCTCGAAGACGCGGGCTGCGACCCGAAGCGCTACGCCGGCCTCATCGGCGTCTATGCCGGGATGTCCTTCAACAGCTATGGGCGTTTCGTCCGCGCCCGGCGCGATCTCGTTGATGCCGTGGGCGAGTTGATCGTGACGATGGGCAACGAGAAGGATTTCCTGACCACGCGGCTCGCCTACAAGCTGAACCTTCGCGGCCCTGCACTGAGCATCAATACTGCGTGCTCGACCTCGTTGGTCGCCCTCGCCACCGCGTGCCAAAGCCTCGCCAGCTATCAATGCGACACCGCGCTCACTGGCGGAGTGTCCATCACCTTTCCGCAGACGCGCGGCTACTTTTTCCGTGAAGGCGGCATGGCTTCACCCGACGGCGTCTGCCGGCCATTCGATGCGCAGGCGGCCGGCGCGGTCTTCAGCCACGGCTGCGGCGTCGTGGTTTTGAAGCGTCTCGCCGACGCGCTCGCCGAGGGCGATCAGATCTACGCGGTGGTCAAAGGCTGGGCGCTGAATAACGACGGCTCAGGCAAGGTGAGCATGACCGCGCCGAGCATTGACGGGCAGGCTGATGCCATCGCCCTCGCCCAGGCACTCGCGGGCGTTCAGCCGGAAAGCATCGGCTGCGTCGAAGCGCACGGCACGGGCACTCCGCTGGGCGACGCAATCGAAGTCGCGGCGCTGACCCAGGCATTTGGCGGGGGCTCCGCGCGCCGGAAGTTCTGCGCGCTCGGTTCGCTGAAATCGAACGTCGGCCATCTCGAAGCCGCGGCCGGCGCCGCAGGTTTCATCAAGGCCGCGCTCATGGTCCGGCACGGACAAATCCCCGCGAGCCTGCATTTCGAGACCGCGAACCCCGAACTGAAGCTCGATGACTCCCCTTTTTACGTCTCGCCGAAGACCATCGGATGGCCGACCGGAGCGGGCCCCCGGCGCGCAGGCGTCAGTTCCTTCGGTGTGGGCGGCACGAATGCGCATGTCGTGCTCGAGGAAGCCCCGCAGCAACCCGCGACCACCGCCGGTCGTTCGATGCAGCTTCTCACGCTATCCGCCCGTTCGGCGTCGGCACTCGATCAGACGGCGCGCGATCTTGCCGCACATCTCGAAACGCATCCCGCACCATCACTGGCCGACGCCGCCTTCACGCTCCAGACCGGCCGGCAGCAATTCACCCAGCGGCGCTGCGTCGTCGCGGGCAGCGCGGCCGAGGCGATCTCAGCACTCCGCGCCGAGGCGAAACTGACGCGCAAGGACGACCGCCGCGAAACGCCGGTCGCGTTCCTGTTCCCCGGCCAGGGCTCGCAATATCCGCGCATGGGCGCGCAGCTTTACGCCAGCGAGCCGGCCTTCCGCGCGGCCTTTGACATTGTCGCCGATCTCCTCCAGCCGGATCTCGGACTCGATCTGCGCGACGCGGTTTTTTCCGGCAATGAGGAGGAACTGAGGCAGACGCGCATCACGCAGCCGGCCATCTTCGCCACCGGCTACGCGCTCGCGCAGATGTGGCTCTCGTTCGGCCTTCGCCCGGATGCGCTGCTCGGCCACAGCGTCGGCGAATACGTCGCCGCGACGCTCGCCGGGATCTTCACCGTCGAGGATGCCGCGCGCCTCGTCGCCGCACGAGCGCGGCTCGTGCAGGCGCAGCCCGGCGGCGCGATGCTCGCCGTCCGGCTCGGTGAAAGTGACGCGCAGGAGTTCGTGTCGGAGCAACTTTCCATCGCGGCCATCAACTCCACCCGCCTGTGCGTGCTTTCCGGCCCGGCGGAAGCGATCGCCGCGGTCGAGGCGGAACTCGCCGCGCGCAACGTGTCCGCGCGGCGGCTCGCGACATCGCACGCCTTCCATTCCGCGATGGTCGCGCCGGTCGTCGCGCCGTTCACCGAAATGGTCCGCGCAGTACGGCTCGGCTCACCGCAAATCCCCTTTGTCTCCAACGTCACCGGCGATTGGATTACCAGCGCACAGGCGACCGATCCTGCGTATTGGGCCGGCCACGTACGCGCGGCAGTGCGCTTCGCCGACGGTCTCGGCAGACTGCTCGACGCCTCCGGCCGCGCGCTGCTCGAAGTCGGCCCCGGCAATGCGCTCACGCAGCTCGCCCGGCAGCATCCCGCAAAGGCCGCCGCACACGAATTCGCCCATACGCTGGCCGGCGAAACCGACGAGGCGGCAACGCTCGCCACGGCCCAGGGCCGGCTCTGGCTCGCCGGCGTCCCGCTCGACTGGGCGGGAGTGCATGCCGGTGAAATCCGCCGTCGCGTCTCGCTCCCCGGCTATCCTTTCGAACGGCAACGCTACTTCGCCGACCTGCCCGAAGGCACGCCACTTCCCCTCACCGCCAGCGCGCTGGACGGCGAACCGCTGAGCACCGTGCCTGCGGGCACCGCCGTCGCCGCAGCAGCGCGCGAGACTCCCACGCCGAATGCGAACAGCGTCACACGGGGAACCGCGGAGCAGACCGCGCTGACCCGCCTGACGGCGCTCCTCCACGAGCTGACCGGCAATGATTTCAGCGACACGGATCCGAAGACCACGCTGCTCGATCTCGGCTTCGATTCCCTCTTCCTCGCGCAACTCATCATCGTCATCCAAAAGCGCTTCGGGGTGCAGATCAGCATCCTCGATTTTTTCGACGATCTCGAATCGCTCGGCGCTCTCGCGGCGCACTTGGAAAAGCACATGCCCCAGCCGGGCGCCCTGGCGCCCGAAGCGCCGGCGAATCCCGTTACGACATCTCCGGCCGAAAAAGCGGCGCCAGTGATGCCGGTGGCCCGCCATGGAGCGGTGCCGATCGCCGAGGCGCAGAGCGAAGTCTGGCTGGCCTGCCAACGCGGCCCGCTGGCCAGCGCGGCCTTCAACGAAACCTGCACGGTGGAGTTCCACGGCGATTTCAAAATTGAGGCGATGCAGCTTGCGATTCAGACCGTCGTGGATCGCCACGATACGCTGCGCACGAGCTTCAGCCCCGATGGCGAAACGCAGACAATCGCGGCGACGCTGACCCTCGACGTTCCGGTCGAAGACCTCTCCGCCCAGCCAGCCGCAGAGCGCGACCGCAAGCTGCTCGCCATGCGGCAGGCGGAAGGCTCCCGGAATTTCGACCTGGCACGCGGCCCGCTGCTCGCGGCGCGCATCGTCAAGCTCACCGGCGAACACCACGCACTGATCATCACCGCGCACCACATCGCGTGCGACGGCTGGAGCTACGACATCGTGCTGCGCGAACTCGGCCTGGTCTACACCGCGCTCTGCGAAAATCGTCCGCACGGGCTCCCCGCCCCGATGCAGATGTCCGACTACCAGCGTTGGGAGGAGGGCCAGCAGCGTGGCGCGCCTTTTGCCGCAGATCGGGCATACTGGCTGGACCGCTTCAGAACGCTGCCGCCGCCGCTCGATCTTCCGGGCGACCGTCCACGTCCTCCGCAACGTTCCCACGCCGGTTCCCGGGAATACACCATCATCCCGCCGGCGCTCTATCACGATGCCGCACAGCTCGGCGTGAAGCTGGGCGCGACGCCATTTGCGATCTTGCTCGCGGCATTCAAGACTCTCCTTTTCCGTCTCAGCGGCGAACACGATTTCGTCGTCGGTGTTCCCGCCGCCGGCCAGAATCTCGCCGGCGGTGCCGATCTCATCGGCCACTGCGTCAACCTGCTCGCGCTGCGCTCGACGGTCGGGGGGGCCGAAACGTTCAGCGATTTTCTCCGCACCACCCGGACCGGCCTGTTCGAGGCTTTCGAGCATCAGCGTTTCAATTTCGGCCAGATCATCCGCCATCTTCCGCTCCCGCGCGATCCCGGCCGAGTGCCGCTGATCAGCATCACGTTCAATTTTAACCGGCCTCACACGGATCTCCGCTTCGCCGCGCTTCGCCATGAAATCTTGGTCAATCCGCGCGCTGCCTATCAATTCGACCTCAGCTTCAACTGCTACGAGGCGGAATACGGCGATGGCGGGCTGCGGATGGATTGCGACTTCAACACCGACCTCTTCGACGCCGCGACCATCCAGCGCTGGCTGGCGCATTATCGCACCCTGCTCGCCGCCATCATCGCCGCGCCGGAAACTCCGCTCTCCAAACTGCCGCTGCTCAATGCGGCCGAGCGCGCCGCATTAATCGAACTCGGGCGCGGTCCGGCCAATGACTACCCGGCAGACATCGCGCTTGCAGAGTTGTTTCGCCGCCGCGCGAGTGCCCAGCCCAAGGCGATTGCGCTCGTTGAAAACGAGAAACGTTTCACTTATGCCGAAGTCGAGAAGCGGGCGAACCAGGTCGCAACGCACTTGCTCGGACTGGGCCTGAAACCTGGAGAATTTGTCGGCCTGCGCAGCGAACGCTCGGCGCGTTTTGTTTGGGAAGCCGTGGGTGTGCTCCGGGCTGGCGGCGCCTATGTTCCGGTGGCAAATGACGAACCGGCGGAGCGGATGAGAATGATCGAGGAAACGTGCGCCGTGTTGCTGCTCGCACGGGAGGATTACGCCGGGGCCGGCACCGCGCCGGTGGATCTCGACGTCGCTGCCACCGGTCCGGCCTGCCTGTTTTTCACCTCGGGCTCGACGGGCATTCCGAAGGGCGTCGTCGTCCCGCATCGCGCCGTCACCCGCCTCGTCTGGAACACCAATTACGTTGCCCATCACGACAACTGCGTGGTGGCCTTTGCCTCGAATCTCAGCTTCGACGCGTCCACCTTCGAAATATGGAGCGCGCTGCTGTTGGGCGGCACACTCGTCGTCACGCCATACGAAATCCTGCTTTCCCCCGCCGCGCTGGAAGCCCATTTCGACAAACACAAGGTCACGGTCACTTTCCTCACCACCTCGCTCTTCAATCGCACCGTCCAGATCGCGCCCGCGATCTTTCGCCGGCTCCGCTACGTCATATTTGGCGGGGAAAGGGCGGACGCCGATTGCGTGCGCATGGTTCTCGAACACGGAAAACCGGAACACCTGATGCACGCCTACGGCCCGACCGAGGCGACGACCTTTGCCACCTGCCACGACGTCGCGCATGCGGACGGCGCGTCGGTCCCGATCGGGCGCCCGATCGCCAATACGGATGCCTTCATTCTCGACACCCGTCTCGAGCCGGTACCTCACGGGGTCGCAGGCGAAATCCACCTCGGCGGCCCGGGCCTGGCAATTGGTTATCACCGTGATCCGCAACTCACCGCGGAGCGTTTTCTCAACACGGAATTCGGCCGGCTCTACCGCACCGGCGATCTCGCCCGCTGGCTGCCGGACGGCACGATCGAATTCCTTGGGCGGCGCGATCAGCAGTTGAAACTCCGCGGGTTCCGCATCGAGCCCGGTGAGATCGAAGCTGCGCTCCAACGACACCCGCACATCCGCCATGCAGCCGTCGTGGCCCGTACGGAGGACAACGACTCCCGCTCGCTCGTCGCATACGTCGTGCCGCGCTCGGACGCGCGCGCCGTGGCTGGCGAGTTGCGCGAATTCCTGCGCGTCCGGCTCCCCGCCTACATGATTCCGCCGGCATTCGTCTGGATCGATGCGCTGCCGCTCACTCCGAACGGCAAACTGGACCAGCGCAAGCTGCCCAAACCTGATGCAATGGCGCACAGCGGGTCCGCTCCAATCGCTCCGCGCAATGAGGCTGAACGCCGGGTTGCGAAGATTTGGGAGCTCGTGCTCGGACGCGGCGCGACGTCGGTCCGGGATGATTTTTTCACCGTCGGAGGCCACTCGCTCCTCGCGCTCCAGTTGCTCGCCGAGATTCGCAATGAGTCCGGGATCGAAATTCCGGTGCGGCGACTTTTTGAAACGCCGACGATCGAAGGACTCGCGGCATGCATGGCCGGGGCGACACTCCCTGCGGCGTCGGCGGGGAATTTCCTCGTGCCAATCCAGCAGGGCGACCCATCGATGCAACCGCTGTTTCTGGTGCCGGGCGGATGGGGCGCCGAGATCGAGTTCCTCGTGTATGGCGAACTTTCTCGGCAGATCGATCCCGCGCGTCCCGTCTGGGGTCTGAAGGCGCGCGGCGCAGGCACCCCCGATTTGCCGCACGCTTCGGTAGCGGAGATGGCCGCGGACTACCTGCGCGAAGTCCGCCGCATCCAGCCCCACGGACCGTATTTTCTCGCCGGCGAATGCGTGGGCGGCATCTGCGCGCATGAGATGGCGTGCCAGCTCGAACAGGCAGGAGACAGCGTGGCCCTGCTCATGCTATTGGACACTGTGGTGCCAGCCCAACGCGAACTGAACAATCACCTAGCCGCCGAAGCGCAACGACTCGAGGACGAGGAACGGAAACGCCAAGCCGAAGCACGGCAGCGCACCATGCGCCGCCGTCTCCGGCATCACCTCGATCAGATGAGCGGGCTCTCACTGGCGGAAAAGCTCGGCTACTTTTCACGCTGGATCGTCCGTCGCTGCAAAGTGAGTTCCGCTCGCGATGCAATGGCACCCGGGTGGCATCCCAGGGGGCAGAAGGATTATCCCGTCACACTCCTGCGGCACCGGCTCCAACCTTACCACGGCACCGTCACCCTCCTGCTGGACGAGGAGTCCTCGCGGCTCTACGGAAACTTCGGCTGGGACAAAGTCGCCGTCGGGGGCTTGGAGACCCACATTCTTCCCGGAACTCATTTCACCTACATCCGCGATGACGCTGCCACCACCGCTGCAAAGCTCCGCGAACTCCTCACCCTCGCAACATCTGAACTCCATCATGCTTCCGCCACCGCTTAACTGGCCCGCCGGGCCCGTACATCCGCAACTCGCACCGGGCGAAATCCATCTCTGGCGTGCGTCGCTCGACAATCCGACGCGCCTTTCCGGTGCGGAGGCGGTGCTCTCCCGCGACGAAATCCTCCGCGCCGGACGCTTCGTCCAGCCGCTCGACCGCGACCGCTTCATCGCTGCGCATGGCGCACTGCGCATGGTGCTCGGCCTTTACCAGCGGACGGATCCCGCATCGCTCGAGTTTCGCACCGGGCCGATGGGGAAGCCCGCGCTCGTGCAGACATTCACCGACCTGCGCTTCAATCTCAGCCACTCTGGCGATCTCGCTCTGATCGCCGTCACTCGCGGCCGCGAGGTCGGCGTGGATGTCGAGCGGGTGCAGCGGGACATCGAATTCGATCCAATCATCGAGCACTACTTCGAGCCCAGTGAGGCATGGGATCTCCGCACCGCGCCGGAGCATGAACGCGCGCCCCGATTCTTCGACCTTTGGACTCGCAAGGAGGCGTGCGTGAAAGCCGAAGGCGGCGGACTCGGCTCGAGATTCTGCCCGGATCGCTTTGGCGTCAGGAACCTGCGCCCCGCCCCCGGCTACGCCGGTGCCGTGGCGAGCGAGGGCAACGAGTGGATGCTGGCCTGCTGGCATTGGAGCGTGTAGCCGACCACCATGGACAACTTGCAAACCAGCAAGGCTGTGTCCGGCATTCCGCCGGACTACGAAATTCACATCGAAGCCCGCACCGGCTGGCTGCGCGTGGACTGGCGCGAACTTTGGGACTACCGCGATCTGCTCCTCGTGCTTGTGCGCCGCGATTTTCTCGCGAAGTACAAGCAGACCGTCCTCGGCCCGCTCTGGTTCATCATCCAGCCGCTGCTGAATACGGCGGTCTTCACCATTGTCTTCAACCAGGTGGCCGGAATTGAAACCGGCGGCATTCCGCCGGTGCTCTTCTATCTCTGCGCGCTGCTGCCGTGGGGTTACTTTTCGCAAAATGTCACCACCGGCGCGCTCACGTTCACGGCGAATGCCCAGCTCTTCGGCAAGGTCTATTTCCCGCGGCTCGTGGTGCCGATCTCGAACGTGCTCTCGAATCTTTTCGCGGTCCTCCTGCAGTTTGCAGTCTTCCTGCTTTTCGCCGGCTGGTTCGCGCTCCGCGGGAGTTCCGTCCACTTTGGCCCCTCGATGCTTCTCGCGATTCCGCTGCTCCTGATCGCGGCGGTGCTCAGCCTCGGCCTGAGCCTTCTCATTTCGGCGACGACGGCAAAGTACCGCGACCTCACGCATCTCACGCCGGTGCTGATCCAGCTCTGGATGTTTGCCACTCCGGTCATCTATCCGCTCGCCAAACTCACCGGCGGCGACGGCCGCTGGGCATGGATCGCGTGGATGAATCCGATGGCTCCCGTCGTCGAGGGCTTCCGCTATGCACTCGTCGGAAAAGGTACGCTGGATCCCGCGATGCTCGGAGTCTCGGCGCTCGCGAGCGTGATCATCCTGCTGCTCGGAGTCGTGGCTTTCGGCCGCGCGGAAAGGACGGTGACCGACAGTGTGTAAATCAGTTTCCATCGCCCGCACGGCACCGCAACTGCCGCGCACGTCCATCACGTCCGCGCCCCGCCCCATGTTTTCAGTCACGGAAATGGAAATCGTCTTTGCACCATGAAGCCGCGCGTCGAAGTCGAATCGCTTTCCAAGCTATACCGCCTCGGCAGCATCGGCGCGACCAGCATGCGCGACACGCTGGAGCGCATCTCCTCGCGCCTCCGCGGCCGCAGCGGCAACGGCACACAGCCCAAACGGACCCCTCCCGCACTCGTGGGCCGCGAAGGTCCGAAGCCGGGCACTTTCTGGGCGATCCGCGACATCAGCTTTTCCGCAAATGCCGGCGAAGTCGTCGGCATCGTCGGACGCAACGGCGCCGGAAAAAGCACGCTGCTGAAGATTCTCTCGCGAATCACCGAACCGACGAGCGGGCGCGCAATCCTCCGCGGACGCCTCGCCTCGCTGCTCGAGGTCGGCACCGGTTTTCACCCGGACCTCACCGGCCGCGAGAATATCTTCCTCAACGGGACCATCCTCGGAATGAAGCGCTGGGAAATCAGCGCGAAGTTCGACGAGATCGTCGCGTTTGCCGAGATCGAGCATTTCATCGACACGCCGGTGAAGCGCTACTCCAGCGGCATGTTTGTCCGCCTCGCCTTCGCCGTGGCCGCGCACCTCGAACCGGAAATCCTGTTCATCGACGAGGTGCTCGCGGTGGGCGACGCGGGCTTCCAGAAAAAATGTCTCGGCAAAATGGGCGAGGTCGCTTCGCAACAGGGCCGGACGGTCTTTTTCGTGAGCCATAACATGGGTGCCATCCGCGCGCTGTGCGAACAGGCAATCCTCGTCCACGACGGGCGACTCACCCACCAAGGCACGCCAGACGAGGTGATTCGTGAATATCTCACCGCAACCGTGCCTGGAGGAAATTCCGCAATCGGCGAGATCGCCTGGGAATCCGGCGATGCCCCGGGCAATGAGGAAATCGCGCTCGAGCGCGTGCGACTCTTCGGCGACGACGGCAACACCCTCGAAATTTTCACAGCCGACCAGCCGATCAGCGTCGAAATCCATTACCACGTGAAGCGACGCATCCAGGGCAATCGGTTCCATATGCTGCTGCGAACGCAGGAGGGCGAGCTCGCATTCGCGGCGACGGATCACATTCATCAGCCGGAATCACAACTCCCCGGGCATTACCGGACCACCTGCACAATCCCCGGCCGCCTGCTCAACTGCCGCACTTATGTGATGGCCGTCGGCTGCGGCATCGCGGGCGAGCGCTGGCTGATCCCGGATCGCGAATGCCTCTCGTTCACCGTCTCCGGCGTCGGCAACCAGGCTTCCCACTTCCCCGAGACCTGGCCAGGCGTGGTCTGCCCGGCCATCCCTTGGAAAGTCGAGAGCGTCGCACCGCTGACCGCCGTCGCACCGTGATGAAACCGCACAGCCTTGCCTCCGCCCTTGGCCGCCTCGCGCGCTCCGCGTACGAGACCTGTGTGCCGCGGCGCATCCGCATCGGGTTTCACAATCGCTGGTTCACCCGCCACTCCGCCCGGTGGGAAAAGATTCGCAACACACCGGGCTCGCTCGTCAGCAGCGTCGCCCCGGGCGTGCGGATGAATCTCCACGGAGACAGCCGGCTTTGTGAAATGTTGTATTTCGGCGGCTTCGAGACGGAGACACGGGACTTTTTCGAGGCATTCCTCCGCCCCGGCGACACGTTCCTCGATGTCGGCGCCAACGTCGGCCTTTACACGCTCACTGCCGCGCGCGTCGTCGGGCCGCACGGCCACGTCCACGCCTTCGAGCCTTGCTCGCACACTTTTGAGCGGCTCTCCGAAAACGTAAAGCTCAACGGCCTCCGCAACGTCACCTGCCACCGTGTCGCGCTTTCGCACGAAAACGCACAGGCGCAACTGACGCTCGCCGATGGCGGCTTTGACGCGTGGAATTCACTCGGCACTCCCTACATGGGCGAGATCTCCGGATCGGAAACGGTCACAACCATGACCCTCGACCGGTTCGCGCTCGACCACCGGCTCGCCGGCCCGCGTTGCACGCTGAAAATCGACGTCGAGGGCTGGGAGAACCAGGTCCTTCTCGGAGCGCAGGAATTTCTTTCCAGGGATGATGCGCCCGTCCTCTGCATCGAATTCACCGAGGAAGCCGCACGACTCGCCGGCACCTCCTGCGGCGAATTGTATCGCGCATTGGAGCGCCTAGGCTACGCCCTGTTCTCGGTCAGCCCCCGTGCAGAAGACGTCCGTCCGTTCCCGCCGCGCGAGCATTTTCCAAACGTCAATCTCCTCGCCTCGAAGGATCGTGTCGCACTCTGTGCGCGCCTTTCCGGAAAGTCTGCGCCAAGACCCGCATGACGGATCGGGCAATCAACAATTCCGCCGCGCGCGACGCGGGGGCAGGAGATCAACTGGTGCTCGCGCTTCCGGTGTTCAATGCGGAGGCGTTTCTGCCTGCCACACTGGAATCCCTGAATGCCCAGGGTCCCTCACTGCGCTGGTGGCTCCAGGACGGTGCGTCGCAGGATCGCACGGCGGAAATCGCGCGCTCGTTCGCACGCGAAGGCGACACGGTGCGCAGCGAGCCCGACGCCGGACAGTCGGACGCGATCAACCGCGCCATTCGGCGGATGGGCGGCGACATCATCGGCTTCATCAACGGCGACGACCTTCTCGCGCCCGGCGCCGCGCAACGCGTGATCACATTTTTCCGCGACCATCCCGAGGTGGATCTTGTCTATGGCCAGATCGAGTGGATTGATTCCGATGGCCGGCCCACCGGCATCCACAGCGGCCGCATCGGCTCCCTGTCCGAGATGCTCGATATCTACAACGTCTGGTGGAAGAACCGCCAGTGGGTGCAGCCGGAGGTTTTTTTCCGCCGCAGCCTCTGGGAAAAGGTGAACGGCTTCGACACGCACCTGAACCTCGCGTTCGACTTCGACTTTTGGGTCCGCTGCATCATCGCCGGTGCGCGCATCGGCCACATCCCGGAGGTGCTCGCGCGCTTCCGCATCCACGAAGGGCAGAAATCCAACGCCCGGGAAAAGGCAAACCATGAAATCCGCGGTGTCGTCTGCAGGGCTCTCGACGCCCATCCGCCCATCAGCCTGTGGAAGCGCCTCACACTGCGCGCGCATCTCGCCTACGACCGTTATCAACTCGATCACGGTGCCAGGCCCGGATTCCTCAGGGCACTCGCAGCCAGCCCGGCGTGGCTGCTGGTCCCGGATGTGCGGAAGCGTCTTTTCAGCGCATGCGTCGGACGGCTCTGGAACAGGTCGTGCCCCGATCTGCCGCGATGATTGCCGCCGGCACACAGCGGTCGCATTTGCCAGAACGAAGCCGGAAACGCGCCGAACCCACGCGCACATCGGCCACCATGGAGGAAAGAGGATGAACCGCCTGAGCATCGCCGCGCGCGTCCTCCACGATGAACTGACGGCCCACCGCGTCACACCGGGCCGCGTGCTGTATCTCCTCCGCACCAAGCTCCGTCACGGCTGGCGCGCAGCGTACTATCGCGACTTCGTCCGGCCTCAGATCCTCGCCGCAAAACCGTTTTCGGAAACCGACGACACCAGTTGCGAAATTCATGTCCTCACTTCGGCAGAAGACTGGCTCAACCTGGTTTGGGCGCTGAAGACATTCTACCATTGGTCGCAGCGCCGCTTCGCGCTTTGCATCCACGACGACGGAACACTCAGCGAAACCGCTTGCGGTCATCTCCGCGCGACTTTTCCAAATGCCCGCCTGATCCGCCGCACCGAGGCCGATCGTGACGTCGTCCCGCTGCTCGCCGCGCATCCGCGCTGCCAGTCCTTTCGCGCCTCGAACAAATTGGCGCTCAAGGTCTTTGACTTCGCCGCCTTTCTGAACGCCGAGCGAATGTGCCTGCTCGACAGTGACATTCTTTTCTTCCAGCGCCCCACAGCGCTGCTCGCGTTGATCGACGATCCCCGCGTGCGCCACAACAGCCTGAACAAGGATTGGAGGGACGGTTACACGATCAAACCCGACGCACTGCAGTCCATGGTCGATTTCGAATTCCCGCCGTTGATCAACTCAGGGCTCGGCCTGATCCATCGTGGATCGCTTTCACCCGCCTGGGTGGAGGAATTTTTGGCGCTGCCGGGAATCCTGAGTCACCCCCATCAGATCGAGCAAACGCTCATCGCACTTTGTTCAGCCCGGTTTGGATTTGAAATGCTGCCACCGGAATACGATGTGCGCCTCGACGCCGCGCCCCCCGGCGCGCCGTCACGCCACTACACGGGGCCGATCCGGCACCTGATGTATCGGGATGGCATGCGCCGTCTGGTCAAGGATGGCTTCCTCGAGTGCCTCCAACACTCCCGCGCTCCCGTGACCCGGACCGCTGCCTGTTCAGAAATGCCAGGCGACACCCAGCCATGAAGATCGCGATCGTCTCGCCCGAATTCCCGCCCGAGACAGGCGGCGTCCAGACCTACAGCTACGAGTTCGCAAAGGAGCTGGCCGCCCGCAGGCATGACGTCACCGTTTTCACCCAGGCGCATCCGAGCGGTGAATTGTCAGATGCGCCGTTTCGAATCGAACCAGTGCTCCAGCTTCGACGCCGTGCGGATCGCCGCATCTTGCAGGATCGATCGTATGACGTGTGGCACGCGATGAACGCCGCGTATTCGTGGCTGGCACTGGAAGCCTCACCGGTTTTCGTCACGGTTCATGGAAACGATTTTCTCAGTCCGTACTTTCCCGTCGAGCGGCTCGACTTTGCGCCGCGGTTGAAGTTCGGCAGCCGGCTCGATCGCTGGATCGGCGACTGGCTGACGACGGCACTCGTCCGCCGCGCCCTTCCCCAAGCGGCGCACGTTTTCGCAAACAGCCGCTATACCGAGCGCCGCTTCATCGAAAAGAATCCCGCATGCCGCGGCAGGAGCTCCCCGGCCATGGTGGGAATCTCCGAGGAATACTTCGCGCTTCGCCGTCCTCCGCGTCGGCCGGGAGTGACGCGACTTGTGACCGTGTGCCGCCTCGCCGAGCGACACAAGAATGTCGACCTCGTGCTCCGTGCCCTCGCGCAACTCAAGGGCGATCCCGCATTCCACTACACCGTGATCGGCGACGGCGAACTCCGGACGGAATACGAGCGCCTCACCGCGGAACTCCGTCTCGGCGACCGGGTGACCTTTACGGGCTTTCTCGGGATGGAGACGCTGCGTGAGCACTTGCTCGACAGCGACCTGTTCATCCTGCCGACCTCCGCGACGCCGGTCGCGTACGAAGGGTTCGGCCTCGTCTATCTCGAAGCAAACGCCTGCGGCTGCCCGGTGCTGGCCGCCCGGATCGGCGGTGCCGTCGAAGCCGTCGAGGAGAACGTGAGCGGCATCCTGCTCGACACCGTGACCCCGGACACGATCTCCGCAGCGCTGACGCGGTTTCTTGCCGGCGCGATCCGTTTCGATGCCAACGCCTGCACGGCTTTCGCGCGGCGCTTTTCCTGGGCGCGCGTCGTTGATCATTGCACCGCACGTTACGGAAACATCCTCGGTTCCCCTTCCGCATCGTGAGCCTTTGCAGAACCGCCGCCAGCGTTGCCGGCCATCCCTTCCCATGCGTCTCCAGCACATCGGGGAACACCACAAATGCCCAAGAACGCCGCGCTTGCCAGATTCGCCGCTTTCAAGCGTCATAAGCAGACATGATTTCACCGGGACGGCTGTGGCGGCTGCTCAAACGCGACACGAAACGCGGGTGGAGCGCCAGCTACCACGACTACAAAGTCAGGCCCCTGATCCAGAAATGGAACTGGCCGTTTTGGAACGACGCGCCGATGTCGGTGCCGATCCACGTCCTCACCGGCGAAAAGGACTGGCAGTTCTGCGCGTGGATGCTCGCCAGCTTCTTCCATCACACCGAGCACACGTGGAGCGTCGTCATTCACGATGACGGGACGCTCACCGACGAGATGCGCCGCGAACTCGCGACGTTGTTCAAGACCGCCCGCATCATCCCCCGCGCCCAGGCCGACGCCACGCTCGACGCCGCGCTGAAGTCCCTCCCCTTGGCATACGAGTACCGCGGCATGCATCCGCTCGCGCTGAAGATCTTCGACATGCCGTACTACTGCGAAGCTCCGCGCTTCATCATGCTCGACAGCGACGTGCTCTTCTTCAATCACCCTCGCGAGATCATGGACTGGGTCGGCAATGGCGCGAAGGAATGCTGGTTCGCCGAGGACGTCACGGAAAACAGTCTCCTCCCGGAAAGGGATGCGATCGAGGACTTGGGCGTGCAACTCTGGCCACGCGTGAACACAGGCATCGCGCTCATCACGAAGGAGGCGATCGACTTTGAGTTCTGCGACCGGATCCTCGGCGAGACGAGCATCCTGAAAGGCTCCCTCCAGTGCGTGGAGCAGACACTCTTCGCGCTCTGCGCATCGCGGTACGGCCGGGGCGGCCTGCTTCCGAAATCCTACGAGATCTCGCTCAGCAAGAACGCCGCAGAAGACTCCGTGGCGCGCCATTACGTCGGAACCGTCCGCGACCGGTTTTTCGGCGACGGACTGAAGCGCCTCCGTCCCGTGCTCCTCGCGGGGGAATCGCGGTGAGCATGCCCCGACGCCGCGCCGGTGCACCGCACGCGACATCGCGCGCTGAGTCCATGGCACGCGCTTCGCTCAGACAGCCTCAAAACCCCACCCATTCCCATGTGCGGCATTGCAGGCATCGTTGATCGTTCAGAGTCCGACCTCGCCGGGGCGCTCGGTCGCATGCTCGCGCGCATCGCCCACCGCGGACCGGACGGGGAAGGCACACACATTTCAAAGCCGGACGGTCTCGCCATCGGGATGCGCCGGCTCTCCATCATCGATCTCAAAGGCGGCGCACAGCCGATCTGGAACGAGGACGGGACGATCGCCGTCGTGTTCAATGGCGAGATCTACAACTACGTCGAACTCCGGACGGAACTAGAGGGCAAGGGGCACCGCTTCTGCACCCACTCCGACACCGAGGTGCTCCTGCATCTTTACGAAGAGATGGGCGCCGACATGTCCGAGCGGCTGCGCGGCATGTTCGCGTTTTGCATCCTCGACCAGGCACGCCGCCGCCTGCTGCTGGCGCGCGATCACTTTGGGCAGAAACCCCTGTACTGGACAAAACGCGACGGTCGCTTTGCATTCGGCTCCGAGCTGAAATGCCTCCTCGCGCTGCCATGGGTGAACCGCGAACTCCGGCCTGAAGCCTTTCTGGAATACGCCGCATGGCTGTCGCTCCCGCCCGTCGCGCCGGCCGGCCAGACGCACTTCGCCGAAATCCGCAAGCTCCAGCCGGGACAGTGGCTGCAAGTGGAACTCGACGCCCCGGGCAATACCGCCGGCGTGCGAGAATGGCGCTACGACCTTTCCAAAAAGCCCGACCTGACGGACCCCGACGATGCCGCGGATGCGCTCGACGCCGTGCTCAAGGACAGCGTGCGCGTCCACCTGCGCGCAGACGTGCCGGTCGGCGTGCTGCTCAGCAGCGGGCTCGACTCGCGCGACGGTGTCCGCCTACGCGCAGGAACTGCAAGGCGGCACGATGCAGACGTTCACGGTCGGCTTTGGCGCGGAGGACAGCGAACTGATCGGCGCTGCGAAAACCGCGAAGGAGATCGGCAGCAAACACCACGCGCTCGAACTCACGGCGACCGATCTCGCCGACAACATCGAACGCATCGCATGGCATCTCGATGAACCCGTCGGCGATCCCGCCGCCTTCGCCGTTCTGAAAGTCTGCGAACTCGCGCGCAACCATGTGAAGGTGCTGCTCAGCGGCGAAGGCAGCGACGAACTTTTCGCCGGCTACGAGGGCCGCTACGCGGGAATGCTCGCGACGATGGAGCGGACGGAACGGCCTGCGACGATGGCGCCGGATATTGCCGGGCGGCTGCTTTGCGAGTCCGTCCCGCTGGTCCCGCATGCGATGGCGGGCGTGCAGTTCCACCGCAGCGGAAATGGCGATGCTGCGCATCGAGGGTTTCCCCGGCGACGTGTCCAATCCCCGCGGATTTCGGACGTCTCAACTCGCGGAACTCCACGGCGCGACGGGCATTCTCGGCGCTGACATTTTCCGCCCGCAGCGCGACCGGCTGAGCGAACTGCTCTGCTTCGACATCCGCTGGCAGCTCGCCGAGTCGCTCCTTCAAAAGGCCGACAAGATGAGCATGGGCGCGAGCATCGAGCTGCGGACTCCCATCCTCGACATCGAGGTCGCGAAGGATTGCCGCCCGCATCCCCTCGTCGCTGAAACTGCCGGCCGGCGGCCCCGGCAAATTCATCCTCCGCAAGGTGCTCGCACGGAAGCTCAGCGAGCCGATGAACCGCCCGAAGCTCGGCTTCCCGGTCCCGCTCGCGCGGTGGTTCGCCGGTCCGCTGCACGACCGCGTGCGGGACGAACTCTTCGCCGCCAACTCCGCCGTCTGCGAACAACTCGACCGCAAGCTGCTCACCGCCGCGTGGGAGGACACCGTCGCCGGCCGGTGGGATGGCGTGCGCATCTTTTACTCCCTCTGGCTCTACGAGGTCTGGCGCCGCACGATCCTGCGATGAAAGTCACCGTCGGCATCCCCTGCTACAACGCCGAGCGATGGATCGCGCAGGCCATCCAGAGCGCGCTCGATCAACAGGACGTGGAGACCGAGGTCATTGTCGTGGATGACGGGTCCACCGACGCGTCACCGGAAATCGCGAGGGGCTTTGGCGACCGCATCAAGTTCATCGAAAGCGGACACCAAGGCGGAAACCGCGCGCGAAACCTCGTGCTCCAAAGCGCAACGGGCGACTGGGTGCAATACCTCGACGCCGACGATTACCTCGAGCCCGCGAAAGTCATCACGCAACTCCGCGAAGCGGACAATGGCCGTGCGGCCGATGTCATCTACAGCCCTGTCTGGGTCGAGACATTGTCCGCCACAGCCTCCACGCGGGCCGCGAGCGACATCGACCCGGACGCGGACATCTTCACGCAATGGATCCGGTGGCACATCCCGCAGACCGGCGGCTGCCTCTGGCGGCGCGAGGCCCTCGCGCGCCTCGGCGGCTGGAAGGAAGGCCAGCCCTGCTGCCAGGAACACGAGCTTTACCTCCGCGCGCTTGTGGCCGGCCTGCGCTTCACATTCACCCCGACGCCCGGCGCCGTCTATCGCATCTGGAGCAATGACACTGTCTGCCGCAAGGACCCGCTCCTCGTCATCCACGTCCGCACCGGCTTGCTCGACACCATGCTCGCACATCTTGCGCAACGAAGCCTCCTCACTGACACGCACCGCCGCGAAATCGGCCGCGTGTGCTTTGAAATGTCCCGCACCTTTGCGCAGCACGACCTCGCCGCAGCCGCGGCCTGGCACGCAGAGAGAAAGGCGAAGGGCCTCATCCGTCTCGCCGGCCCCGCAGCGCCGTTCAGCTACCGCGCCGTCTACGCGCTGCTCGGCTTCACTGCCGCGGAGAAAATTGCGCGCTGGCTGCGTTAGATCCGGCTAAAGGCCCAGCCCCGGCGGCATGCCCATGCCCCCGGTGATCTTCCCCATCTCGGCCTGCATCAGCGCACGGCCTTCCTCGATCGCCTTTTGCACGCCGGTGAGGACGAGGTCTTCGAGCATCTCCACGTCATTCGGGTCCACCACGTCCTTGCTGATCTTGATCGAGAGCACGTCCCCCGCCCCATTCGCTGTGACGGTGATTTTTCCGCCGCCTGCGGTCGCCTCGATGGTCCGCTCGGCGAGTTCTTCCTGGGTGCGCTGCATCTGTTCCTGCATCTTCTGCGCCTGCTTCATCATCTTCTGGATGTTCATGGTCGGTGGTGGGGTCGGTGGTTGCGTTGGATGGGAATGAATCAGTGACGCGCGGCGAATGTCCAGTGCTGCTTGATGGAGCCAGCGCCTACTTTTTCACCGCCAGCGACTCCATGTAATCGAGCAGGCCGGCGAATTCCTTCACCGTCAGATTGTTCACGAGTCCCGGCGGCATGATGGAAGTCGGCAGCGTCTCGCGCTTCACGATGTCCTTCACGTCGTAGGTGGATTCCTGCGCGGCGACGTTGCGCATCGCGACCTTGTCCGCGCCCTCACGCACGACGAAGCCCATGTTGATCGTGCCGTCCTTGAGCGTGAAGACATTCGTCGCGAAGCCCTGCGCGATGGTCTTGTTCGGATCGAGGATGTTCTCCGCCAGGTCGGCGCGCTTGTACGTCTGCGCAATGTTGCCAAGGTAGGGCCCCTTCTGCGGCTGGTCCTCCGCCGTCGTATGGCACGCGAAGCAGGTGTTCCGCGTGAAGAGCTGCTCGCCCAGCGCGATGTCACCTTTCACCTTCATGACCTGCGCGACGACATCCTTCACTTGCATCGTGCCGATCAAAGGCCCGGAGTCCTTCTTCTTCTTTTCGAGCTTCATTTTGCCGGCGGCATTCTTCGCCTCGCTGGCGACGGCCTTGTCCGGGTCATCCAGCGACGCGAGAATCCTGTCCGCATACGCGTTGTGCTTGATCTCGCCGGCAGCCTTCAGGATTTGCGCGCGGCGCTTCGGGTTCTGCCAGCCGGTGTCGAGCGCCTTCGTGGAAAGTTCGCGTGCCTCGGGCGAACCGGTCTTCCGTGCGCTGAGCGTGAGCAGCGCGGCGTCGGCCCACACCGAAAGTTCGCCGTCCATTTTCGCGGCGGCGTCCTCGATCATCTGGTGATGGTTCTCCAGCTTCGGGGCGTTCAGGAAAGCGTTGCGCGCCGCTTCGCGATCCTTGTTGCCAGCCTTCATCGCCGTGAGCTGCACGAGCGCCTGCAGCGATGCGCGCGCCCCGTCCGCACTGTCCACCTTCGCGAGAGCGGCGACGGACTGCGCGATCACATTCTCGGGAAACTCCTTCGACTGCGCCGCCTGCACGAGCAGCGGAATGGCCTCGCTCGGGATGGATTCCGCGGTGGCCAACTGAGCGACCGCGTCCGGGATGAGCTTCGCGTCCGTCTTCGCGAGCGTGAGGATGCGCTGGAGCGCTTCGTTGAACTGGATGCGGTTGCGGTTCAGTTCGCCGACGAGGAACGCCGCCTCCGCGGGCTGCGCCTTCGCGAGGGTGTCCTTGAGGACGGCGGCGATTTTGTCTGTCTCGCTCCACGGGTCGGGCTGGTAGTAGGGCCCGCGGTAATCCGGGCGCGTGCCCCAGCTGTTCCCCGTCCATTTTCCTTCGCTGAAATGCAGCCGGCACAGCGCGCTAAGAATGCCCTTGCGCGCCTCGAGGCCCTTGGTGCTTGCGAGGCGTTTCACCAGTCCGTCCACAACCTGCGGCGTGTGCATCATGCGCACCGAACGCAACGCACTGTCGCGCGTTTTCGAGGGCGCACCCGCATCATCCACGATCGCGAAGCACGCCTCCGGAGTGCCGAGCATCGCGAGCGAGCGCTGCACCGTGTGCGTGATGACGTCGTCGCCGTCGCCGAGCAGCGCGGCGATTTCCGGTGCGAGCGCAGTCATGCGCTGGCGAGTCGCGCCGATGACGGCGTTCAGCCTCGCCTGCGGGTCGTTGCTCTTCAGCCCGGCACTGAAAACCGCGGCGGGCACGAGTGACTGCGACTGCTGTTTCGCCCCGAGGCCGGAATCGCCGAGCGCGAGCAGCACGTATGGCTGGATGGCCGGCTCACTCGCGAGTGCGGCGACCGACTTGAGATTCGCCGCGTCGGGTGCGCTCACATTCCGCTGGGAGACGCCATATACCGCGGCCACCCGCGCGGCGAGCGGCTTCGACTTGTCGGCGGCCAGCGCGAGGAGGAGGCTGCGCGTCGCGGGCTTGTCTTCGCGCCGGAGAAGTGTGCGTTGCGCCTCGAGGCGCGTGCGGTGGCTCGGTGATTCAAGCAGCTTCACGAGCGCCTCGTCGCTGGCCTTCGCGAAGTCCGGCAGCGCCGCCGGTTTGAAACCATGCGGCGAAACGCGCGCGATGTAGCCGACGTCCGGACCGGCCCAGTTGAACGTCGCGCCTTTCCAGCTCGCCAGGTACACATGGCTCATCGCGTCCACGTCCGCATCGGTCGGGCGGGTCATCCGGATGAATGGCTCCGGTTTCGCCGTCTCGGTGTAGGTCGAACCCTTCTGCTTCACGCTGTGCTGCCACAGCGCGCCCGTGCCCCAGTCCGCGGTGAGCGGTGCGTTGTTCCATTTTCCAAAGCCCGGCTCATCGAGAAATACCGCGCCGCACCCGGAACCGCCGCCGTAGTCGTTGAGCGGAGCGACCTGCTCATCGGGGAAGTTTCGGTACAGGACCGGGTAGCCGTGGGTTTCGAGGCCGGTGAAATGGTGGAAACGCACGTTCCACCCGTCCCCGTCGTTCGTGTTGTCGCGCGCGAACATGTTCATGAGCGGGCCGACTGCGACTTCGAGAATATTGCGCGTGCCCTGGCTCACGAGTTCGAGCCCGGTGCCGTCGGGGCGAAAACGGATCACGCCGCCGCCGCGGTGCTGGAGATGCTTCCCATCCGTGCCGACGGCGTCCATGAAGCCGAAGTCACCACCCGCGATGTAGAGGTAGCCATCGATGCCGAGCGCGAGCCCGTTCGTCGTGTGATCCGCGGGACGATCCGCGAAGCCGAATGCGATGCCCTTGATCAGCGTCTTCTCCTCGCTCGAAATTCCCTTGGCGTCCTTGTCGATGTAAACGCTGATATCCGGCGGATGGATCAGATAGAGCCGGTCGTGGTCCCACACGAGCCCGCGCGGCGAGTCCACGTCCTTCACGAATTCCTTCGCGTCATCCGCGCGCCCGTCGCCGTCGGTGTCCTGCAGGCGCACGATGCGCCCGCGATGCGGACTGCGCCCGAGCGAACCGTTGCCGTCGCTGGAAACGTAGAGCGTGCCGTCCGGCGCTGCGGCGACGTAAACCGGGTAATTCGCCGCCTGCGAATTCGCGAAGAGCGTCACATCAAACCCCTCCGGCACCTTCACGTCCTTCAAAATCTCCGCCTCCTGCTCCTTCGTGAGCTTCACGATCTTCGGAGTGATGTTGCCTTCCTTGCTGAGCGGGTCGTTCGGATCGGCTGCGTTCTTCGCACCCTGCTTTCCCGCCTGCGCCTGCTGCTGCGGCACACCGCCCTTTGGCGCGAGCGCCTTGATGCCTTCACCCTTCACCGTCACCTCCTTGATGCTCGCCCAGCCGCCCTGCGACGTGCCCGTGCACGTGATTTTCAAAAAGCGCACCGCCTTTGCGCCGAGTGCGTGTTCGCTTTCGCCGCCCTTTGCATTCTCGCGCGCGTCCACGAGCACCGCCCACGTCTTGCCGTCGGCCGAGGCCTCGATGATGTGCTTGTAAGTGTTGTTCTGGCTCTCCCACGTGATCTGCACGGCACTGAGATCCTGCGCCTTTTCAAATTCGAACTGCAGCCACTGCGGCTTCGACGCATCGCCCGCACACCAGCGCGAACCCGCGTCGCCATCCACGGCCTTCCACGCAAAGTTCCCCTTCCCCGATTCCTCACTCGACGCAGTCACCGTCACCGGCGTCGCGTCCTTCGGCGCGACCGGCGGCGCCGCAGCGGCGGGCTTCGGCTTTGCCGCCTGTGGCGCGGCCTTGATGAAGAACACCTCATTCTTGCCGGTGAACGGCTTCAGGTAATCCGCGTTCAGCTTGTCGCACGACCAGAGCAGGCCTCGCGTGACGAGGTCCAGATACCGGGCATCCGCGACGGTTTCGTTGTTGTGGCCGATCGTCGTGCTGAAAATGCGCGTCTTGTTTGGCCCGTAATCGTTCGTCCACGCCACGACCGCGCTCACCGGCGCGACGCTGCCATCCTTTGCCTTCTGGTCCTGCGTGCCGGTCGCGAGCTCCTTGCCGCCGAGGATTTTCACATTGTTGTACAGCTCCTCATTGATCGTCGTCCAGTCCGCGAGGCCCTTCGTGATCGGATGGGCGGAGTCCGTGAAACGAATCGCGATCGGCTTCTGCCAGTTATGTGAATTCGACTGGAGGCCGAGGAAGCTGAACCAGTCATCGGTTCCGGTGCGGAAGGAGTGCATCGCGCAGTGCAGGTTCACCGCGGGCACCGTCTCGTGGGCCTTGATGATGTTCTTCACGAGCGCCAGATCCTTCACGCCCGCCGCGCACTCGTCGTGGATGATCACGTCGTACCCTTTCGCCCAGTCGGCCTTCTCGTAGAGCGGAAAGTGCGGGGCCGTGCCCGAGTCGTCCGTCCAGATCACATCCACCCGCACATTCGCGCGCGCCTGGATTCCCTCGCTCAGGATCTTCTGCTGCGCGCCGTAGTTGTGGCAGCAGCCGCCGGCGATGAGCAGGGCATGGAGCGGTTTCGTCTCCGCCTGTACGGCAGTGACTGCGAGGAACGCGAGGACGGCGGGAACGATTTTGCGAAGCATGTTTTGGAAAGGTGCACCTGAGAAGTGAGGCAAAGTCCCCGGCATGGAAAGTCTTTGATGCCGCGTGCGAATCCCCAGGAAGCGGTGCGGAATTGAGCGGGGCAGCTGCAAGACATCGCGCACATGCAATGAACGATGCGGACAGGACTGGTTGCCGGCCGCTCAGCCGAACAACTCGCCCTCGCGCTTCGGCGCGGCGATGCCCAGCTTTTTGTAAGCGAGCGGCATGGCGACACGGCCCTGCGGAGTGCGCTTCAGGTAGCCTTGCATGATGAGGTACGGCTCGTTCACGTCTTCGAGCGTGCCTGCATCTTCGCCGACGGAGACGGCGAGCGAACTGATGCCGACGGGACCGCCTTCGAATTTCTGCACGAGCGCTTCGAGGATGCGTTTGTCCATCTCGTCGAGGCCGTCGCGATCAATGTCGCGCATGGTGAGCGCGGCGTCGGCGACTTCGCGGGTGATGCGGTTCCCGGCGCGGACCTGCGCGTAGTCCCGCACCCAGCGCAGGAGATTGTTTGCGACGCGCGGCGTGCCGCGGCTGCGCCCGGCGATTTCGAGTGCGCCGGCGGCGTCGATCTCCGCGCTGATCAGCCCCGCGCTGCGGGCGACGATCTTCTGCAACTCCTCGGCGGTGTAATAGTCGAGGCGGCACGTCATTCCGAAGCGCGAACGCAGCGGCGCGGTGATCATCCCGGCGCGCGTGGTCGCGGCGATGAGCGTGAAACGCGGGAGGTTCAGGCGGACCGATCGCGCGTTCGGGCCCTGGTCGATGATGATGTCCAGCTTGTAGTCCTCCATCGCGGGGTAGAGGTATTCCTCGATGATGCGCGAGAGGGCGTGGATTTCATCGATGAAGAGGATGTCGCCGCGTTCGAGGCCGGTGAGCAGCCCTGCGAGGTCGCCGGCTTTTTCAATCGTTGGGCCGCTCGTGCATTTGATGTTCACGCCCATCGCGTGCGAGAGGATGTGCGCGAGCGTTGTCTTGCCGAGGCCGGGCGGGCCGCTGAGGAGGATGTGCTCGAGCACGTCGCCGCGCTGCCGTGCGGCCTCGACCATCACGAGGAGCTGCTCGCGCACTTTTTCCTGCCCGGCGAATTCGCTGAATGCCGGTGGACGCAGCGAGATGTCGAACGGCGTGTCGGGCGCTTCGGCGATGGACTGGGCGTATTGGTCGGGCACGGGTGGAAGGTGTGGCGCAGCGCGGGATGGTTGCAACTCTCAAGCGGGCGGCGCACCGTCACGCGGACGTCCGCGGCGCACGCGGGTGCGCAGCGACCGGAAAAGGAGGCCCAGACCGATGATGCTCGCGATCGCGGCGGCGGTCCATGCGACGGCTCTCGGAAACACGATGGCTACCGCCGCAAATGCGAGCACCACCATCGCCGCGATGAGGAGGGAGAAGGTGTCTCCTTTGTCCAGCACACGCTGGCCGGTCATCGCAGCGGAAACGGAGCGCGTGAAGCGCAGCGCACCCGCCGTGGCGCGCACGAAGCTGCCGGCGGCGGGACGGCTCCGCTCGCGCTCGTCCTTCTCCGAGGGAATGCGCACACGCCGGCGCTGCTTCAGGACGACCTCGGTGCTGTGTTCCAGGTCGTGCTCGTAAACGGCCGCCAGTTCGCTTGTGAACTTCTCGTCGTCCACCGCGACATCCATCTCGAAATTCGTGAGCCAGCTCGCCAGGTTCAGATTTGTGGAGCCGACGCGCGCCCACCGGTCATCGGCCACGGCCGTCTTGGCGTGCAGCATCGATCCGTTCCATTCAAAGACGCGCACGCCCGCCTCCAGCAGCGGGCGGTAGCCCGCCGTGGTGAGCGGCCGCAGCCACGGCAGATCGCTGCCACCGGGCACGAGCAGGCGGACATCCACGCCGTCGCGCGCGGCGGAGCGGAGCGCATGGACGTAGCTCGGCGTGCCGGCAAAATAGGCGTCCGTGATCCACAGCCTCGTCTGCGCGAGCGACGCGACGAGCAGGTCCAGCCGGTACAGCGCGCTGAGGTTTGGCGTGGTCGCGACGATGCGCATGGCGACGCCGCCCTCGCGCGCGGGGATCGGGAGCCCCGCGAGTTCGTCCCGGAGGATCGCCTGGCCGCACAGCCCCCAGATTTGCGCGAAACCCCGGAGCAGATCCGCAACCGCAGGACCGCGAATCTCCACGCCTGTGTCACGATACGGCTCGATGCTGCGGCTCGCATCACCGAGCCACACATCGCTCACGCAGACTCCGGAAACGAACCCGATGAGGCCATCCACGACGAGCGATTTGCGGTGGTCGCGGCTCAGCCAACTCAGTTCGCCGCGGAGCCGCGGCGGGTTGAAATAGCGGATGATGCCGCCGGCCCTGACGAGCGGCTCCCAGAACCGGCGAGGGGTGGTGATCGAGCCGAACCAATCCATCAGCACCCGCACCTTCACCCCCTCCGCGGCGCGCGCGGCGAGTGCGTCCCGCAAGGCCCGGCCGGAGGAGTCGGGCTGGATGATATAGTTCTCAAAATAGACCGCGTGCTTCGCCCCGCGGATCGCATCGAGCCACGCTGCGTAGTGTTCCTTCGCGTCGATCAGCAGCCGCGCGGAATTCCCCTCGACGAGCGGCGTCCCCGCCGCGCGGGAGAATGCCTGCTCCGAGATCGAAATCCCACGTTCGCTCACTCTGGCCTTTGGAGAGTTCAAGTCCGCCAATAAAGCGGCGGGACGCGCGGCGCTCAACCGTGAAGAAGGCGCGGCCCCGGTCGCCGCATGCAACAAGACCGTATTCGACGGGTGGGAGATTTTCCTTTTGCCTGCGCGCGTGCGCCACCGTTCCGCAGTCCTGCTGCTTGTCATCACATCCGTGCTATGGAGCCTCGCCGGCGTGCTGCTGAAATCAGTGGAGTGGCATCCCATGGCAAAGGCGGGCGCGCGCAGCGCCATCGCAGCCGTGGTGATTTTTGCGTGGATGCGGCGCCCAAAATTCTCGTGGTCGCGGAACCAGCTCCTCGCGGCGGCGGCCTACGTGGGGACGGTGACATTCTTCGTAGTCGCCACGGACCTCACGACCGCCGCCAACGCCATTTTCCTCCAATACACGGCACCCGCGTACGTCGCGGTGCTCGGCGGTTGGATGCTGGGTGAACGGACGCGCCCTCACGACTGGGCATGTGTCGCCTTCGCCGTGGCCGGCGTGGCCCTGCTGTGCCGCGACGGCCTGGCGGCGAACAGCCTGCCGGGCATCGCCGCAGGTCTCGCGAGCGGCTTCT
Organism: uncultured Verrucomicrobiae bacterium; assembly: GCA_963769025.1. Classification (GTDB taxonomy): domain Bacteria; phylum Verrucomicrobiota; class Verrucomicrobiia; order Chthoniobacterales; family Chthoniobacteraceae; genus SXWH01. The sequence goes on along the minus strand of CAVYKI010000009.1, from coordinate 102,159 downwards.
CGATGGCGCTGATGGTGATTTTTCTCCGGCGCGAGAAGGACGGCTCGCCCGTCGCCGCCCTTCTGCTCGGGAACATCGCCACCGCGGTGATCGGACTGCCATTCGGCGTCGGCAAAATGCCGGATGCCGGCGAATGGGGCGTGCTGATCGTCCTCGGCGTCCTTCAGCTTGGCGTGCCTTACATCCTGTACGGACTGGCGATCCGGCATGTCACCGCGATCGAGGCCATCCTGATCCCTACCCTCGAGCCCGTATTGAACCCGCTGTGGGTGTACATCTTCCTCCATGAAAAGCCCGGGAGCTGGACGGTCGCGGGAGCGGTGCTGGTGCTTGGGGCGGTGATGGCGCGCGGGCTGTGGGGCTTACGCAGCAGAATTCGATAAAAATCGCCGGGCCTTGCCCGATAGCTGCTTATCCGAAGGGAGATACCCTACAGCCCAATGGTAACCTACGGTACCCCAATTCCATTTTCCGAAGTCCCGAGCCCGAGTGCGCGGACCGTGCCGACCGCCTCGGGCGAAGTGCCGGGGTTCGACGTGCTCTTCGAGCGCGCGCCCCTGCCGATGTGGATTTGCGACGCGGACAATCTTCGCTTTCTCGCAGCGAATTTCTCGGCCCTCAAGGCGTACGGCTGGACCCGTGACGAGTTCCTCTCGATGACGATGGACCGCATCCTCCCGACGAAGGACGTCGCGGCCTTTCTCGAATACCGGCGCGCTGTCGAATCGCGCGGCGCGGGCATCAACCAAACGCAAAATTGGCGGCACAAGACCAAGGTCGGCGCGGTGATCGCCGTGCAGACTTCCTGGCAGAATGTGACCTTCCGAGGAAGGCGCGCGCTGCTCGTGACCATCCACGATCGCACCGGGCACCTCCGCGCCGAGGAGGAAACCCGCGAACTGACCCGCGTACTGAGTCTCGCGGCGGACGCCATCATTGTCTGCACCCTCGATCGCGAAATCCGATTTTGGAACAAAGGCGCCGAAAAGGTGTACGGGTGGACATCCGAGCAGGCGATCGGGAAGAAAGTGGACGACCTGCTGAAAATCGACATCGACACGTGCCTTAAGTGCATGTCCGGCCTCCTCGAAAAGGGTGACTGGAACGGGCAGATGGTCCACGCCAAACGCGAGGCCGGCGAGGCGGTCGTCAACAGCCGCTGGACGCTCGGCTACGACGACGAGACCAGCCAGCCGAAGTCCGTGCTGCTCATCAATTCGGACATCACCGAGACGAAGAAGCTCGAGTCGCAGTTCCTCCGCGCGCAACGCCTCGAAAGCATCGGCACGCTCGCGAGCGGAATCGCGCACGATCTGAACAACATCCTTTCGCCGATCCTCATGGCCACCGGCATCCTCCGCGGATCGGTCGGACCGGACGATCAGCAGATGGTGGACATCATCGAGGGCAGCGCCGAGCGCGGAGCCGGAATCGTCAAGCAGGTGCTCACCTTTGCCCGCGGAGTCGAGGGCGAGCGCGTGCTGCTCCAGCCGAAGCATCTTCTGTCCGAAATGGTGAAGGTGATGAACCAGACCTTTCCGAAGAACATCGACATCAAGACGCACTTCGCACCCGAGTTGTGGACCGTCCAGGGCGACGCGACACAGCTCCACCAGATCCTTTTGAACCTCTGCGTGAATGCGCGCGATGCGATGTCGCCGGGGGGCGGCACGCTCAGGGTCTCGATTGAAAACGTCGAGGTGGACCAGCAGCTCGCGAGCATGAATCCGGGGGCAACGATGGGGCCGCACGTCTGCTTCTCAGTCAATGACACCGGCAGCGGCATGACTCCCGAGGTCATGGAGAAAATCTTCAACCCGTTCTTCACGACGAAGGAACAGGGCAAGGGAACGGGACTCGGCCTCGCGACCGTCATCGGAATCGTGAAAGGCCACAAAGGCTTCCTCTCGCTCCAGAGCGAGGTCGGCATCGGCACCACGTTCAAGATCCACCTTCCCGCCAACCGCGAAGCCCGAACGGAGGAAAAGCAGGCCGAAAATCTCGCCGACCTCAGGGGCAATGGCGAACTCGTGCTGGTCGTGGACGACGAAATGCCGATCCGCGAAGTGATCGTCGGCACGCTCGAGGCGCACAATTACCGCTGCTACACCGCCGAGGATGGCACCGACGCGCTCGCGATGTATTTCGAGCGCCGCGGCGCAATCAATGTGGTCATCACCGATCTCCACATGGCGATGATGGACGGCATCACGTTGACGAAATCGTTGAAGAAGCTGACGCCGGACGTGCGCGTGATCGTCTCCAGCGGGCACATCAACAAGGAGAACCAGACGATCCTCGAAGGGCTCAACATCAAGGCCATGCTTGAGAAGCCCTACACCGCGGAGAAGCTCCTCCGCTGCGTCAAGAACGCCCTCGCCGCCACGCCGGTTGCGGGCAAGGGCGCGTAGCACGTGGGTAGGGTGCGTTCGCCGAACGCGCCCGCGCGGGACGGCTCGGCGAGCCGTCCCTCCCTTTACAGCCGGTTGAGCTGTTCGAGCAGGCCTGCCTGCGTGAGGCCGTCGGCGACCCAGTAGTCTCCGCGCTTCCGGAAAAGCACGTACACCGGCACGCCCGCGCGCCCGGTTTTCCGCAGCGCGGCTTCGACATCCGGCGGCTGCTGCGTGTAGTCGGCCTTGATGGTCACCACGCCCTTCGCCTTCATCGCGGCGATGACGGGCGCCGTGTTGATGACCGTCGCCTCGAAGACCTTGCAGTTCAGGCACCACTTCGCCGTGAAATCCACGAACACGGGATGCTTTTCCTCCAGCGCCCGCCGGATGCGCGCGACGCTGAACGGCTCCCACGCGAGCCCCTCGGCGCTCGTCTCCGTCACGGCGACGGAAGGCGCCGCGGTCATCTTCCCATGCACGAAAACGAACCATCCCGCGACCGCCATGAGCAGCGAGACCGGCAGCGCCCAGCGCGCGTCGTGATACGTGCCGAGCAGCCAGCATGCGAAGGCCAGCACGAGCAGGAACGAGCACGCCTGCACGATGACGCCCGGCGTCGGAAATGAATCCAGCAACCACACCACGAGCGCGAGCATCACAAAGCCGAGCACCTGCTTGAAGCGCACCATCCAGTTTCCGGGCTTCGGCAAAAAGCGCATCCAAGCCGGTTTCCACGTGAGCAGGAAATACGGCAGCGAGAGTCCCAACGCGATCGCCGCGAACATCGCGAACACCTGCGGCCCAGGCCGCGTGATCGCCGCGCCGATGACCGGCCCGACCAGCGGCGCCGTGCAGGACGTCCCGAGCAAGGTCGTGAAGAGCCCATGCACGAACGCGCCGGACACGCCTTCCTTGGAGGACAGTTCGCTGAGCTTCGACGTCGTGCCGCCGCCGAGCGTGATTTCGAACACGCCGAGCAGGCTGAGCCCGAACACAAACACCACGCCGATCATCACGGTGAGCAGCACGGGATTCGAGAATTGCGCGCCCCAGCCGAAGGTCTTGCCAAACGAAGCCAGTCCCACGATGAGCGTCGCGATGATCGCAAAGAACGCGAACACGCCCGCGCAGAACGCGAGGCCGAGCTTGAAGATGCGTTCCTTCGCCTCCCCCGCCTGCTGCACAAAGCCGAAGATCTTCAGGCTGATCACCGGCAGCACGCACGGCATCAGATTCAGCAGCAGCCCGCCGAGGAATCCTTGGAGCAGCAGGAAGAGAAGCCCTCCCGATTTGGAGTCCGTCTCCCCCTTTTGAATGTCGTCGAACGGATCCCAGCCGCCGGGATCGCTTGCGGTGGTCGTCCCGGGCTTCGGCACCGGAGCTGGCGCGGGCGCGGGCGCCGTTTTCCCGAGCATCCATCCCTCGCGCACACCGCCGGGTTTCTGGACGACCAGCAGCCCGCTCCACTCGAGATTCGCAGGGACCTTGTCGTCGAATGGAAAACCGAAAACGCGCGTTCCGTCGGCGGAAGTCTCGCTGGTGATTTTTTTGCCGAGCTCGAACGTGCTGCCGAAATCCTCCGGAGGCTGCGGGAAAAACTCCACCGTCGCGTCCTTCGGCAGCCCGCCCACGCGGACGATCAGCGTCTTGTCCTTCGCCTCGTAGCTCACGTCCTTCGTCGGCGGCGCGTCGTCGCGCGGGAGTTGCCCCATCCATTTTGCAAAGAGCTCCGTGTTCGCCGGCTTCGCCGCGCCCGCCGGGAGCTTCAGTTCCAGATCCGCGTTTCCGATGATGCAAGTCTCCGCACACACCTGCCATTTGGCTTTCGCGCCGATCCGCACCTCGCCGGTCAGCGGCTTCGCCGACGGCGTGATCTTCACCGGGAAAACCACCTCGTGCTCGTAGGCGAAAAGCGACTGCCCGTCCTGATCGACAAACAGCCCCGGCAGCGGAAATCCAATCGGCCCGGCCTGCCAGCCCTCGGGCAATTCCCACTCCACGCTGAACGGGAAACTCGGCGCGCCACCGAACTGCCAGTAGGTGTGCCATCGCGGGATGATCTTCAGGCGCACGCCGACGTGGAACGCCTTCCCCGGCTCCACTGCCGCCGTATCCGCGAGCAGCGCCGGCTCGGTGATGGGCTTTCCATCCGGCCCCAACTGCGCGCGGACGGCCATGGGAAAAATTGCCGCCAGCAGGCAGACGAGAAGGATCCGGAAGGGTGCGCGATTCATCATGGGAGAGGTTTGCGGAAGCTACGCGGCGCAATCCGGGATGCCAACCGAACTCTCCCATTCGCGTTCAAAAAGTGATCACCGCCGGAAGCGGCAGCACGGCCGCGCGTCGCAACAAACTCACACGCCTTTTACAAAAGGATCACAACCGCACGCTGCGGGTGGGCTATGGAAAGGGAAGTGCGCGGCGTTGCAAGCGGCTGCGCGGCACCTCACGATTCGACCCATCCCTGCATCCCATGAACAAGCGCACTTCGTTTCCCGCGGCACTCGCCCTCCTCACTTCGCTCGTCCTTCCCGTCTCCGGCTGGGCGGCGAATGAAATCGGCTTCATCGAAAAATTCGCGCTCGCGCCGGACCGCGCGAAGGTCCTCGGCGAACTCATTCCGGGCAGCGAGGACTTCTATTTCTTCCACGCGCTGCACTACCAGAACACGCGCGACGCGGCGAAACTCGCGGAGTCGATGGAGCAGTGGAAGAAGCGGTTCCCGAATTCGGACCGGCGGCGCATCATCGAGAACCGCGAGGCGCTGCTGGACTACGACGCGAATCCGCAGAAGACGCTGGCTTTCCTGCGCGAGCGGCTCGGCCTGCAGTTCAATCACCAGCAGGAGGTGCGCGACAAAAAGCCGAACCTCCCGAGCGCGCTCGACCCGGCGCGCGTGGCCCGCGACGTGTTTGAAAGGGACTCGCTCGTGAACGACCGAGGGATGGGGAGTTTCTCCATCGAGGCGCTGGAGGCGCTCGTGAGGAGCAAGGCACCGCTCAATGATCAGCAGCGGCGCGGGCTCCTCGCGCGCATCGAGCGTCCGGACGTGCCGGGGCTGGTCGATCTCATCGTCACGGATCTGCGTTCGAAGGAATCGCGCGGCTTTGGCGAATTCAACATCCACCGCGCGCTGCTGGCGGATCAGCTCGAGGCGCTGGTGAAACAGATTCCGGCGCTCGCGACCAACGAGCGCTTCGTCCTCACGAAGCTGCGCAAGCTCGCACCGTCGGCGGATGTGGATACGGAGTTCGACGCCGTGGCGCGTGAGGCATGGCTCGAGCGCGTGGATGCCTACGCGAAGACGCTGCCGCCGGCCTTCAACTCGGTGAAGGCGCGCACGCTTTACCTCCGGCTCGACCACGACCGCCGCAAGGGCGTGTACGACCGGGCGCGCTTCCTCGATTACCTCAAGCTCCCCCGCCCTGTCGGCTACGTGAATCCGAAGTGGCTCGAGCGCGTGCGCGAGTTTCAGCCGATGGCCGACCTGAATGCGGATCTGAGCGAAGGACTGCTCGCTCACCGGCCCATCGGCGACGACGAGGCGTTGGTGCGCGAGTATTTCCTGCATCTCTTCGCGCAAGGCGGACCGGCGGCGGTGGACACGATGCTCGCGCCGTGGGTGGAATATGTACGCGACACGTGGCTGAAGCCCGTTCTCGCCGAGGCGATGATCACCAGCGGCCAAGGCAACCCCGAGCAGTGGGCATCGCTGCTGACGCCGACGGCTTACCAAAGGCTCAAGGATCGCGTGGACATCGAATTCGTCGCGACGAACCCGCAGTTCTTCAGGCCCGCAGGCGGCGGACAAGCCGGCGACGATGTGCAGATCGACGTCGTCGTGAAAAACACGCCGAAGCTCATCGTGAAAATCTACGAGATGAACGCGCTGAACTTTTTCCTCACGCAGAAGCGCCAGCTCAACACGGACCTGAACCTCGACGGCCTCGTCGCGAACAGCGAGCAGACGCACGCCTTCGACACCGGCCCGTTCAAGCGCACGCGGCAGACGTTCAAATTCCCCGCGCTCACGGGCAAGCGCGGCGCGTGGATCGTGGAATTCATCGGAGGCGGACGCAGCAGCCGCGCGCTGGTGCGCGTGGGGCAATGGCAGTTGCTCCAGGCCACCGGGCCGTCGGGCGATTTGCTCACGGTGCTCGATGAGCGCGGCGAGCAGGTGAAGGACGCGGTGGCGTGGCTCGACGGACGCAAGCTTGTCCGCGACGAAAAGCTCGGGCGCATCGTGGTGCCGTTCACGCAGCAGCCGGGCACGCGGCAGATCGTGCTGGCCGATCCGGACGGCACGTTCGCGACGCTCGCGCAGTTCGAGCACCACGGCGAGGAATACAGGCTCGATGCGCAATTCCACATCGAGCGCGAGCAACTGCTCGCCCGCCGCGAAGCGACGCTGGCGGTGCGCGTGGCCCTGCTGCTCGGCGAGGCGCACCTCGACCCCGCGATGCTCTCCGCGCCGAAACTCACCGTCACATCGACCACGCTCGACGGAATCGCGACCACGCGCGAATTCAAGGATCTCAAGCTCACCGCGGGCGGCGTGCTCACGCACGAGATCAGCGTTCCCGAGCGCCTCGCGCAGCTCACCGTCACCCTGACGGGCAAAGTGGACGTGCTCAGCGCAGGCGGGGAAAAGCGCGACCTCTCGGCGAGCCGTTCGTGGTCGCTCAATGGCATCGAAAGGACCGACGCGACGAATGACGGCCACCTCTCGAAGTTCGGCGACGCATTCGCCTTCGAGCTGCTCGGGCGCAATGGCGAGACGCTGTCGGATCAGCAGGTGGTGTTCACATTCACGCACCGCGAGTTTGGCCGCACCCAGATCGTCGCGCTGAAGACTGACGAGAAAGGACGCATCGCGCTCGGCCTGCTGCCGGGCATCGCCAGCGTCGCGGCACGCATCCCAAATGGCCGGCAGAGCTTATGGGCGCTGGATGACTTCGAGCGCACGTGGCCGGCGGAACTGCATGTCCGCGCCGGAGACGCGATCAAGATTCCCGCGGCTGCATCCACCAAGGCCGCCGATGTGTCGCTGCTGGCGCTGCGCGCCGGGACTTTCATCACGGACCACTCGGCGGGCATCGAGGTGAAGGACGGCTTCATCGAGATCAAGGAACTCGCGGCGGGCGACTACTCATTGCGGCTTCGAGGGGAGCACCGCGACATCGCGCTCAAGGTCACCGCAGGCCGGCTTTCGAACGGCTGGTTCCTCGGCGCGAGCCGGAATCTCGAGGCGAAGAACAGCGCGCCGCTGCAGATCACGGACCTCGTCGCGGCGGCGGATTCAATCACGGTGAAGCTCGCAAACACCACGTCTTTCACCCGGGTGCATGTCGCTGCGTCGCGCTTCGAGCCGGGGCGCGGGATCTTCGGCGACTTCGGAAATTTCACCCGCTTCGGAGCCGCCTCGGGCACGCCAGCGCGTCTGCCGAACCTCTATGCCGCCGGTCGCGAAATCGGCGACGAGTACCGCTACATCCTCGACCGGCGCTACCAGAAAGTTTTCCCGGGCAACATGCTCACGCGTCCGGGCCTCCTGCTGAATCCGTGGGACAAGCGGTCCACCGAGGTCGAGGAACTCGCGCAGCAGGCCGGACAGGCATCCTCTTCCACGAGCGGCGACAGGCGTGCCGCGCTCCAGCGCGCCGTGGCACAGGGCGGCGATCGCAAAGGCAGCGGTGCCGGTGGCGCGGTGGCGGAGACGAACCTCGACTTCCTCGCGGCGTCGGCACCCGCGATCTACAATCTGCTGCCGGACAAGGACGGCGTCGTGCGCATCGATCGCCGGATCCTCGGTGACCGTCAGCACGTGCAGATTTACGCCGAGGATCTCACGAACGCCGTGTGGCGCTCGTTCGCGCTGCCCGAGGTGCCGACGAAATTCGCCGACCTGCGGCTGGTGCGGAATCTCGATCCGGCAAAGCCCTTCACGCAGAAAAAGGAGATCACCGTCGTCGAGCCGGGCAAGACGCTGACGCTCGCGGACATCCTCACGAGCGAGTTCGAGACCTACGACACGCTCGGCGGCGTCTTCTCGCTGCTCACCACTTTGAACGGCGACGCAACGCTCGCGAAATTCGCGTGGGTGCTCGAATGGCCGAAGCTCAAGGACGACGAGAAGCGCGCGAAATACGGCGAGTTTGCGTGCCACGAACTCAACCTCTTCCTCGCGAAGAAGGACCCGTCATTTTTTGAAAAGATCATCCAGCCGTACCTGCGGAACAAGAAGGACAGGACATTCATGGATGACTTCCTGCTCGGCAACGACCTCGCGCCATATCTTCAGCCTTGGGCTCATGCGCGGCTGAATGTCGTCGAGCGCGCGCTCCTCGCCCAGCGCATCCGCGGCGAGGCTCCCGGTGCCGCACGGCACTTGCGGGAGCTGTGGGAGATGATTCCGCCGAATCCCGACGAGCAGGATCGGCTGTTCGAGACTGCGTTGCGAGGACGGGCCTTGCAGCGTGCGAGCGAGGCGCTCGGCGATTTTAAGCGGGAGAAAAGCAACGCGATGGATCGACTCGAGGAGGCGGCAAAGGAGATGAAACCCCAGGCTGCGGCCGCCCCGCCTGCCGCTCCCATGGCAAGGAATGGTGCGATGGCTGGCGGCGCGGGTGTAAATCGCTTCCGCGACGCGAAAGATCGCGCGCCCGCGTCCGGCGCGAAGCAGGACCAACTGGCCAGTGCCACAGGCAAGCTGATGGACGCCCAGCGCGAACTCCGCAAGGCTGTGGAAGGCGAGTCGGGCTTGGCGCTGAACGGGCGCGCCGAGAGTCTGAAGAAAATGGTCGCCCTTGGCGGAGAAGGAGATCGCCGACGGGATCGCACCTACCGGATTCCTGTTCTTCGGAGCCGATGCAGCCCGGGCAAATCGTGGGGAAGTCCGGGCGTACTACCGGCAGGTGGGGGCGACGAAGGAGTGGGCGGAGAACAATTATTACCGGCTGCCGCATCGAGCAGCAGGATGCGGGGCTGGTGACGGTGAACGCGTTCTGGCGCGACTACGCGGCTTGGGTGGGCGGCGGGGCGAAGGGCGCGTTTGTGTCCGGGAATGTCGCGGAGGCGAGCCGGAACTTCACGGAGATGCTGCTCGCGCTGGCGGTGCTGGATCTGCCCTTCGATGCGCCGAAGCACACGGCGAAGGCGGACGGCGGGCAGTTCCACTTCACGGCGGGCGGCGCGGCGATTGTGTATCACAAGGAAATCAAGCAGGCCGCGCCGGCGAAGGCGGACGCGGGGCAGTTGCTCGTCTCGCAGAGTTTCTTCCGGCAGAACGACCGCTACCGGCAGGAAGGGAACGAGAAGTTTGAAAAGTACGTGACGGGGGAATTTCTCACCGGCGCGGTGTACGGGGCGAATGTCGTCGTGACCAATCCGACGAGTTCGCCGGTGAAGGCGGAGGTGCTGCTGCAAATCCCGAAGGGCGCGCTGCCGGTGCTCGGGAGCAAGGCGACGGACTCGCGCCGGCTGCGGCTGGAGCCTTACACGACGAAGACGTTCGAGTATTACTTCTACTTCCCCGCGGTGGCGGCGAATGGCGCGAAGTTTCCGCACTACCCGGTGAATGTCGCGGTCGCGGGCACGAGCGCGGCGGCGGCGAAGGCGTTTGAGTTCAACGTCGTCGCGAAGCTCACGCAGTTTGACAAGGCGTCGTGGGACTACGTCTCGCAGTACGGGACGGACGCGGAGGTGTTCGACTTCATCGCGGCGAACAACATCGAGTCGCTGAACATGGAGCGCATCGCGTGGCGCGTGCGGCAGAGCGCGGAGTTTTTCAAGAAGCTCACCGGCGTGATGCAGCAGCGGCACGCGTGGAGCGACGTGATCTACAGCTATGCGGTCGTGCACAACGACACGGCGGCGCTGCGCGAATGGCTGAAGCACCGCGATGATTTCGTCGCGCAGTGCGGGCCGTTCCTCGCGTCGAAGCTGCTGCTCATCGATCCCATCGAGCGGCGCGCGTACGAGCATCTCGAATACAGCCCGCTGGTGAACCAGCGCGCGCACCGGCTCGGCAGCGAGCGGCGCATCGCGAATCCGGCGGTGCTTTCGCAATACCAATCGCTGCTCGGCATCCTCGCGCACAAGCCGCAGCTCGACGCGATGGACAGCATGAGCGTGACGTACCAGCTCTTCCTGCAGGACCGCGTGGAGGAGGCGCTCGCGCGTTTCCGCGCCGTGGATGCGAACGCGCTGCCGACGAAGATCCAGCACGACTATTTCAAGTGCTACGCCGACTTCTACGAGGACAACCTCGCGGGGGCGCGCGGCATCGCGGCGAACTACGCGGGGCATCCCGTCGCGCGCTGGCGGAACCTTTTCGCCGAAGTCGCCTCGCAGCTCGACGAAGCCGAGGGCAAGGCCGCGGCGAACGGCGCCAAGCGTGGCGCAGAGAAGGACGACGACAAGCCCGACCGCGAGAAACAGCAGGCGGAACTCGCCGCGACCGAGCCGACCTTTGATCTGAAGGTCGAGAACCGGAGCATCGCGCTCACGTGGAAAAATCTCGGCGAGGTGACGATCAACTACTACCTCATGGACCCGGAGTTTTCGTTCAGCAGCAATCCGTTCGTGAGCCAGGACGCGGGGCGCTTCAGCATCATCAAGCCCACGCAAAGCGCGAAGCAGGCGCTGCCCGCGGGCAGGGACGCGCTCGACATCCCGCTGCCGGGCGAGTTTGCAAAGGCGAACGTGCTCGTGGAAGTCGTCGGCGCCGGACAGCGCAAGGCGCAGGCCTACCACGCCAACACGCTCAAGCTCACGCTCACGGAAAACTATGGGCGCATCGAGGCGCGCGACAGCGGCAGCAACAAGCCCGTCGCGAAGGCGTATGTGAAAGTGTACGCGCGCCTGAAGAACGGCACCGTGCGCTTTTTCAAGGACGGCTACACGGACCTGCGCGGACGCTTCGACTACGCGAGCCTGAACGCCCCGGAAAACGTGCAGCCCATCCCGCTCACGAACGAACCCGCCCCCGCCAACGGCCTCGACTACCAGATGCTCAAGCCGACGGAGCTGAACCACGTGGACAAGCTCGCCATCCTGCTGCTCAGCGACACCAACGGCGCCACGGTCCGCGAGGTGAACCCGCCGACGAACTGAACGGGCCGCGGGGCGCAAAACCAAGGGTCAACCCGCATCCTCCCGTCGGCGGCTACTGGAAATTACGCCTCCGCACCGAGCGTTCGACATTCGCCGCCCGCCATTCCATCTTCGCGGATGCTTGAAAAGAAACCCGCGCTGAAATGCCCCGTCTGCGGGAAGACGGTGGACTTCGACGCAGCGCCGATCGGATTTTTTTGCTCGGATCGCTGCAAGCTGATCGACCTCGGCAAATGGCTGGGCGAGGACTACCGGATCAGCGAGCCGCTGCGCCCGGATCACTTCGAGGAATTCGAGGAGCTTTCGGGCGGCGAACTGGATGCGCCGGACCGGCGATAGTGCGCCGGCTCAGCGGGCGTTCCACTTGTGAAAATGTCCTCTTCGGCATGCCACTGGTGGCTGATGTCCCGCATGACGAGGGCGTGGTCGAAAGTGACGCTGCCCTCGGGGAATTTCGAGCGGTCGGCAAAGAAGGAAGACTCGATGTGCTCGACTGCCAGCGGTCGCACCTGCCAGGCGTCGGTCTGAAGGCGGATGCCATCGAGCCGGCAGCAATCGCGGGTGGCAGAGTAGCCCACGCTGCCGCCCTCGAAGTAGGCGGATGATTCGGCCAGCGAACCGAAGCAGGAAGTTTGCGGCAATGAATCGCTGGCGTGCGCGCGAAGCTGGACCGCCATTTTTCCATCGCGAGCACGGATGGACATGGAAACGCGCGAGCCCTCGTCGGTGACGGCGAAGTCAGCGAAGTGATGCTCGCCGGGGAAGATCCGTCCACCGGCGAAATGATTGAGCCACGAGCCGGTATCGCGGCGCGGGATGAACACGCCTTCGCGCGGCTCGCCGGAAGGAGCGTCCCATCGGACCGCGATACGATGGGCGGCATTCTCGCTGGAGACACCGCAGAAGCGCGGCAGCCATCCGGGTCGAATCTGCTCCAACCGGATGAGACAGATGCCGGCGATGGCGTAGCCGCCATGCAGTTTCGGGCGGAAAGGCGCGGGCAAAAAACGCTTCATGACCTCCGCATTCACGCGGAAATTAACGAGCAACCGGCGACGAATCAGACCGTGGATGACCGGGAGACGCATGACGCACGCCGTTTGGAATTTTGGAGCGAACGCTCCCCGACGCCTAGTTGCGGCGCGAGTTGAGCTTCATGAGGAGGCGGAGGATTTCGAGGTAGAGCCAGATCAGCGTCACCAGCAGGCCGAAGCCGGCGTACCATTCGAGATATTTCGGGGCGCCGAGTTTAGCGCCCTGCTCGATCACGTCGAAGTCGAGCACAAGGTTCAGCGCGGCGATGACCACGACGAAGACGCTGATGCCGATGCTCAGCATTCCGCCGCCATGCATGAAGGAAAGGTTCACGCCGAACATTCCGAGAATCCACGAGACGACATACAGGAGCAAGATGCCGCCTGTCGCAGCGATGACGCCGGTCTTAAACTTCTCCGTGGCGCGAATCCACCCGCTGCGATACGCGGCGAGCATCGTGAAGAGCGTGCCGAACGTGAGCATCGCAGCCTGGAGCACGATCCCGTTCGACTGGCTGTTGAACAGCGCGGAGATGCCGCCGAGCACGAGGCCTTCGAGGAGCGCGTAGATCGGCGCGGTCACCGGGGACCATTCCTTTTTGAAAACCGTCACCAGCGCGACAATGAGGCCGCCGATTGCACCGATCGTCACGAGCGGCATCGCGGCTGCGGGATTGTCGGAAAAGCGGTTCCAGGTGAAAGCCGCGGAAAGAATCGCGAGGGCGAGCAGGATGCCCGTCTTGTTCACGGCGCCCTGGATCGTCATGCGCTGGTCACCGGTCGCCACGGACTCGTTGAAGGTGCTGGGAGACAATGTCGGATTGGATGTGCGTAGCATGGCCGCGAAGATAGCGGGGCGGATCTGGGACGCAACACGGACGTGCCGGGTTCCAGATGGCCATGTTGTAACTTCGGCGTGCGTGCGTGCGTCCAAAGTGCAACCTGCGCCATGAAGATTCTCCTCATTCTCCAAATCCTCATTTTCGTCGCCATGCCGGCCGCCCATGCGCGACTTGGGGAGACGGAGGGCGTGTCGCAGCAGCGCTACGGGCAGCCGAACGACGAGTTGATCGGAGCAAATGACAAACCGCTGATGCCGGGCGCGGTGGAAAAGGCCTACAGTTTCCAAGGCTGGCGCGTGCGTGCGGCGTTCGTGGGCGGCGTGTGCGTGCGGATCGAGTATGTGCACATCCCGCAGGACGGGGTGCCGCAGAAAATCGAGGCGGCGGAGATGGCGGCGATCCTCGATGCTGAGAAAGGGAAATTTTCGTGGAGGGAAGAAAAGGCGACGACGCAGCCGGGAGCGGCTGGCGAGCTCGAGAAGGCACTCAAGGGAGCGTTCAACGTCCGCAAATGGAAGCGCAGCGACCACGCAGCCGCGGAACTCGCCCTCGGGCTGGTGATCAAATTCGAGTCGCGCGATGCACAGGATCTCGCGAAGAAGCTCGCAAAAGCGGCGAAGGACAAACCCGCGGCGAACGCGCCGAAGGTGCCGAAGTTTTAGGAGACGAAGATTTCTTTGCGCACCCCGACGCGGCTCTGATAGCAACGCAACCCCATGCGAATTCTCGTCACCGGCGGCTGCGGCTTCATCGGCAGCAATTTTGTGCGGCTCCTGCTCTCGGCGCGTCCGGACTGGACCATCCACAATGTGGATGCACTGACCTATGCCGGAAACCCGGCGAACCTCGCGGATGTCGCCCCGCAGGCGGGCAACCGCTACGTTTTCCACAAGGCGGATATCGCGGATGCGCCGGCCATCGATCGGATTTTCGAGCAGGGAAAATTTGACGCCGTGGTGAACTTTGCCGCGGAGTCGCACGTGGATCGCTCCATCAGCGGGCCGATGGCATTCATCCAGACGAATGTCGTCGGCACGGCGGTGATGCTCGACGCGGCACGGCGCTTCAAGGTCGCGCGCTTTTTGCAGATCGGCACGGATGAGGTGTACGGCTCGCTCGGGCCGACCGGGCGCTTCACGGAGCATTCGCCGCTGCAGCCCAGTTCGCCGTACTCGGCGAGCAAGACTAGCGCGGACCTTCTCGCGCTGGCGCACTTCCACACGTTCAAGCAGGAGGTGCTCGTGACGCGCTGCTCGAACAACTACGGGCCGTATCAATTTCCCGAGAAGCTCATCCCGCTGATGATCACGAACGCGCTCGCGGACATCCCACTGCCCGTCTATGGCGACGGCCTGAACGTGCGCGACTGGATCCACGTGCATGACCACAACGAAGCCGCGCTGGCCGTGCTGGAGAAGGGACGCGCGGGTGAGGTTTACAACATCGGCGGAGACGGTGAACTGACGAACATCGAGGTGGTGAAGATGATTCTCAGCGAGCTGAAGAAGCCGGACTCGCTCATCAAATACGTCGCCGACCGGCTCGGGCATGACCGGCGGTATGCGATCGATTCGAGCAAGACACAGGCGGAACTCGGCTGGACGCCGAAACACCGCCCGGCGCAGGGAATCCGTGAGACCGTCGCATGGTATGTCGCGAACCGCGCGTGGTGGGAACCGCTGAGGAAAAAGTCGTGAGCCAGCGAATCGTTGTGACTGGAGCCGGTGGCCGGCTCGGGGCTGCGCTCGTGCGCGAATGGAAGGCGGCGGGGCTCGATGTCGTGGGATTTTCCAGGCAGGAACTCGATCTCGCACAGCCGGAGCAGATGCGCCGGACGCTCGACGCGGTGGAGTTTGGCGTGCTGGTGAATTGCGCCGCGCAGACGAACGTGGATCGTTGCGAGACGGAACGCGACGAGGCGATGCAGATCAATGCGCACGCCGTGCGGACGCTCGCGGAGATCTGCAAGGCGAAGGGCGCGCGCTGCGTGCACATCAGCACCGATTATGTCTTCGATGGCGCGACGAGCACGCCGTACACGGAGGATGACGAAGTCATTCCCATCAGCCAGTTACGGAGCATCGAAACGCGCGGGCGAACTCGCGCTGCTCGACGTCTCCGGGAGCAATCTCGCCGTCCGCGTGTCGTGGGTCGTCGGCCCGGACCGGCCGAGCTTTGTGGATGGCATCGTGAAACGGGCGCAGACCGAGGAGAAGGTCGAGGCGATCGCCGACAAGATCGCCGTCCCCACTTACACGCTCGACGCCGCGCAACTGCTACGACCGCTTCTTTTCGATGTACCCGCCGGCGGAGTCATTCACCTCTGCAATGGCGGCCAATGCACCTGGCAGGAGTACGGCCAGTATGCGCTGGACTGCGCGGCCGAGGCCGGGATGTCGCTGAAGGCACGCACGGTCGGGCCGCTGAAGATGGCGGACCTGAAGGCGTTCATCGCAAAGCGCCCGCCGAACACCGCGATGTCCACGGAAAAGCTCACGCGGCTCACCGGACAACACCCACGCGATTGGCGTGAGGCCGTCCGCGAATACATCATCCGGCACGTCGCGCCGAAGGCCTGATACCGCCCGCGCGGTTCAGTTCCAAAGCTCGGCGAGATCGGGATCCTGCCGGGCGTTTTTCTTGATCGAAGCGTTGATCTCGATCGCCGCCTGCACGCACTGCCGCGCGACGGTCAGATTTCCCCAGCGCGCCTCGTAGCAGGCGAGATTGTAGTGGAGGATGCCCGTCCGGCGAATCCACTCCGGCGCATCGAGAAGGACGCGCGCGGCAGCCTCGCCGAGATTCATCTGATGCAGCGCGAAAGCTCGCTGCACGGTGAATTCATCCTCGGTATGATGAAGCGCCGCGCCGCGTGCGGAGAGTCTCGCGGCTTTTCTCCACCGGTGGAGATGCAGGAGGATGCGGATTCGGGCGATCATCACATCGCAGTCGTCCTGCTCAAAAGCCGGAATGGAATCGAGTTCTTCGAGCGCTTCGCGATAGAGGCTGAAAAAAACGTAACCCTCCGCAGCCTGCAGCGCCCGGGAGGTTGCCTCGGGGTGCTGCTTGGTGGTGTTGCTCAGCGTCAGCATGGTGCTCGTACTTTAGCATCGCCCATGCCACCCGGTTCGGATGCCGGATTCGTCCCGGACCTCGTGCATCAGGAAGGAGCGCGAGGAGAATTCACTTGCGCCACCGGACGCATGTCTGCACACCAACTTCCCCCAATGCAAACGAGGATCAAGAATTTGGGGCCGTGCGAATATAGTTCACCTCTTCAAAAATCGAGCAGCATCGAGGTGAAATTCCGGACGGACGACGAACGGGTGCTGCTCGACCACCGCGTGAACATCAACGCGCCGCCCATCAACCCGCAGGAGGAGCGCGTGCGGACGTTCGAAGTGGCGGGACCTCGCGCGAAAGTCTTTTTTGAGCCCATGCGCACCACGGCGGGCATCGTCACGTGCGGCGGGCTTTGCCCGGGGCTGAACGACATCATCAAGGGATTGGTGACGCAGCTATGGACGCGGTACGGGGTCACGAAGATTTATGGATTCCGCTACGGATACCAAGGGCTGGTGCAGAGCAGGGGCCAGACTCCGATCACGTTCAAGCCGGAGTCCGTGAAGCAAATTCACCTGCTCGGCGGCAGCATCCTCGGAAGTTCGCGCGGCAGCCAGCCCGTGAACGAAATGGTGGACACGCTGGAGGAGATGGGCGTGGACATTCTGTTCGTCATCGGCGGCGACGGCACGCTCAAAGGCGCGCAGGCGATCGCGGATGAAACCGAGCGGCGCGGGCTGAAGAAGGCGATCATCGGGATCCCGAAGACGATCGATAACGACATTCAGTTTCTCGACAAATCGTTCGGCTTCGAGAGCGCATTCGCGGAAGCGGTGAAGGTCGTGCGCTCGGCGCAGGCGGAGGCGCTCGGCGCGCCGAACGGCATCGGGCTCGTGAAACTGATGGGCCGCGACTCGGGTTTCATCTCATGCTACGCGGCCCTCGCCGACGGGAACGTGGATTTCGTCCTCATCCCCGAGGTTCACTTCAAGCTCGATGGGGAGCGCGGCCTGCTCGAGGCGCTCCGTTACAGGGTTGCGCGGAAGCAAAGCGCCGTGATCGTCGTCGCCGAGGGCGCCGGACAGGAACTGATGGAGGGCTACGAGGAAATCGACGCCAGCGGAAACAAGCGGCCGAAGGACATCGGCATTTTCCTGCGGGACAAGATCACCGGCTTTTTCAAGGAGCGGAGAATCGATCTCACGCTCAAATACATCGACCCGAGCTACGCCATCCGCAGCGTGCCGGCGAATGCCCAGGACAACTTCTTCTGCCAACACCTCGCCCAGCACGCGGTTCACGCCGGAATGGCCGGCAAGACCGGCATGCTCGTCGGGCGGTGGCACGGTGCCTACGTGCACGTGCCAATCCCGTTTGTGACGACGGTAGGAAGGCACAAGGTGGATCCGCACGGCGAACTGTGGAGGGCCGTGCTCGAAAGCACGAGCCAGCCGGCAAATATGCTCTAGGGGTGACGTTCCAATAGGTTGTTCAGTGGGAGGCGGGGGCGGGAGATAGACACTGGGCGCTCGGGACGCCATTCAGGGGTGCCGGTGTGCTGCAACTTTGAGAGAGCCTCGTATTGTGGGGGCTCGTAATCGGACCGGGCGACATTCACGGGGATGGAGAAATCGCGACCCGCCGGGACCGCGAGGTTTGCGCCGACACAGGGGGGCCGATGTCTGCATATCTCCGTAAGGCGCTCGCCCTATGTGCGATATGAACTGCATTGTCGCTATTTGAGGGGCTGGCGTCACCGCTACAAGGATATGGTTATTATGGCTTGTGTTGTTTCCACATCCCGGTTGGCACGGCTCCGGCTTACTCATCCTGGTAGTTCTAGTTTCTATAGCCATGAAAACCTTCACTCTCGCTCTCACCCTCCTTCTCGGTGCAAAACTTAGCACCTTCGCTGCCTTCGACACTGGCACGCCGTCCGACTACACGCCTTACGACCGCTACATGACTCCCGTCACCACGGTGCTCGCCCGTCTCGGGCAGCAAAAGCCGAGCATGGACCAAGTCAGGAAGCTCATGATCGAAGGTCGCAATTTCCATTACCGGATGGTGAACCCGTATGTCGCCGCCATGCCGGCGACGACCGCGGCGAAGCGCTCCGGGGATTGCAAGGACAAGGCCCTCTGGCTGTGCAGCAAACTCGGCGACAGCGACGTGCGCTTCGTCATCGGCAAAACAGAGCCGGGCATGCGGATCAGCCACGCGTGGGTGATGTGGAAGAACGAAGGCCGCTGGTGGCTCTTGGACTGCACTCTGAAACGCGCGCCAATCCCCGCGGACGAACTCCCTGCGAACCGCTACATCCCGCTCTACAGCTACGGCAAAGGCAGCACTTTCCGCCATGCGGCGACCCAGGTGGGCATCGCAGAGGTCGCCAGCAAGCGCAAGTCGCCGGTCGCCTCGAACGGCCGCAACTAGGGGCAACACAATTTGGTTGGGCTACTGGGCCCCTCGGGTCGAAAGATCCGGGGGGCCACAGTCTTTTTGGGGAGGGCCGCAGCGGTGTGTCGCTTCCCTCAGATTCCCCGATGCGAAATCAGGCCTTCTCCACATCCACGATGGCGATCGTGATGTTGTCTCGCCCGCCAGCCTCCATCGCGGCGGAGAAGAGCGACTGGACGACGGCGGCGGCTTTCAGATGGGGGCCAATGTAGGACTCGATCCGCTTGTTCGAGAGCATGTCGGTGAGCCCGTCGGTGCAAAGCAGGAGCCGCGTGGAGCCTTTCACGGACAGCGCGTAGAAATGCGGGTCGATCAGATGGTAGTCCGCCGAACCGCCGACGCTCTGGGTCAGCGCGTGCATGTAGTTTGAGCGCACGCCGTCGCTGGCCTCCAGCAAGCCCTCGTGGATGAGCAATTGCTCGACCGAGTCGTCGCGCGAAACCTGAACGAGATGCCCGCCCTGCATTCGGTAGAGCCGTGCGTCGCCCACATTGAATCCAAACAACCCGTCCGGGCCCGATGCCAGGCCGACGACCGCCGTCCCGGTGCCTTCGAAGTCGGGCTTCGCGCGTCCCACCTCGTGCAGTTTCCGGTTTGTGTCCTGCAACAATTCACCGACCTCGCTTTTGGTGAAGTCCTTTGCGCGATCGAGCGCGGCAAGCACTTCACGGCTCGCATACGCGCCCGCACGGTGACCTCCAATGCCATCGGCAAGCGCGACAATCCAGTGGGGCTTCTTCAGTGTTGCCCGTAACGGCGCCGAGGTGCTCGCCCCGCCGAATGGCCCGCCAAACAGACACGCATCCTCGTTGACCTTGCGAACCCTGCCCGTGTGGCAAATCCACGCGCCACTCGCGACGAATCCACCCATCTCGATGCATGATTGGGTAAGGCCGCGCCGGACTGCCGGGGCGTCACTGTGATGGTGGGGGGGACGATGCACAACGTGCGGGTTACAACACGCAGAGAAAGGGCCCCTGCAACGCTTGTCAAGTTGGCGTCCGAAGCTTACCTGCGCGCTAGCTTCGCAAAGCGGTACGCACCGAAGATGAAGAAGAGCACGTTCGGCAGCCACACGAGCAACTCGGGATGCAATTCCGGACGGTTGCGGGCGAGGTCGGCGATGAAGATGAGAAAATAATAAAACAGCCCCAAACCAAGGCTGATCGCAAAGCCGACGGACGTCTCCTTGCGCTGCGCCGTCACCGCAAGCGGAACGGCCAGCAGCGCGAGCGCGATGGTCCCCAGCGCGTTGCCGAGGCGTTTGCTCAGCTCCACCCGCTTCTCCGGTTTCTCGCTCAGGAGCAGCTCGCCTATCGGCAGCGCGGCGACGTTCTTCGTCTTCCGCTGCTTTTCATACAGTTCCTTCAGCGAAATCGCGATGCTCCCCTCCTCCACCACGATCCCCTGCCGGATGCGCGACAAATCGTACGGGTGTTCCTCATCGCGCTGCTCATACAGGCCGTGGCGGAGCGTCAGGATGATCTGCCGCTCCTCAGAAGGGGTGCCAACGTCCGTCAACTTCGGGACGGTTTCCATGCCGATATTCCCCTCCCGCGCATACATCACGTTCTTCACACGGTAGTACTCGTCGAGTTGGTAGATGAAAAGGTTCGTGAGCTTCTTGCCCTCGCTTTTCTCCACGTAGATTTTCCGTCCGGGAAAATCGTCAATCACCTTGTCGCTCCCGAACATCGCCAGCGGATTGTCCGTCGCGATTTGGAAAAGCGCATCCTTCATCCTCTGCTGCGCGCGTGGTGCCACCTCGAGGTTGATCCAGAGGCAAATGCCCGAGAGCAGCACCGCCAGCACCCACACCGGGATGCACAGACGCCAGATGCTCACACCGGTCGCCTTCATCGCCGTGAGTTCGTTTTCCGCCGACAGCCGGCCGAAGACCAGCAGTACCGCCGTCTGGAATCCCCACGGGATGGTGAACGTGAGCGAGTACGGCAGGACGTAGGCGATGAACGTGAAGATAAGGCTCGCCGGCGCGTCCTGGTTGATCAGCAGATCGAGCAGCTTCTTGAAGATGTTCCCCAGCACCAGGACCACGCTGAGAACGGTGACGGCGAAGATCGCCGACACCAGCAATTGACGTCCGATGTAGCGGTCGAGCAGGCGCACGCAGCGGACGTTGCCTGCTCGCGGGAGTTCTTTGCAAGCGCAGTGTGCCGCCGCGAATGCTCCCGTTCCAAAAACAGATCGTCGCCAGTGAGTGTCCGTCGGAATTCTCAAAGTTGGACTCCTCGGAATCGCCGACACTTGCCAGCGCGCGAGGCTTCGGCAAAGATCCTGCATGGCCAACGCACTTGTAATCGGAATGGGCGGAGTGGGTTCCGTCATTGGTCAAAAACTGCACGGCTACGGGTGCTTCGAGCGCATCTACCTCGGCGACGTGGACACGACCTACGCGCAACGCCTGCACGAGCGCACGAAGAAGAGCCGCTTCGAGGTCGTGCAGCTCAACGCGATGGAAACGCCAAAGCTCGCCGCCTTTTTGCAGGAAAAGCAGATTGCCGTGACGCTGAACGCGGCCACCTGGCACGTGAACCACAGCGTCCTCGAAGCCTGCGCGCAGGCCGGCTCGCATTACCTCGACATGGCGGCCGACATCTATTCGCCGCCCGGCGTGAAGCGGCCGACGAAGAACAGCTACGAGGCGGAGATCGAGAAATTCGACCTGCGGTTCCGCGAAAAAAACCTTCTCGGCCTGCTCTGCATGGGCTGCGACCCCGGCGCGGTGAATGTCTTCGCCCGGTGGGCGATGGACCGCCTCGACACCGCCGAGAGCATCCGCGTGCTAGATGCCGACAATGCCGACGTAAAAGGCTACCGCTTTGCCGTGCTGTTCTCGCCCGAGACGCTTTTTGAGGAGCTCGGCGCGGTGCCCTATTTCGTGAAGGACGGGCGCGTGGTGTCCGGCAAGCCGCTGGAGACCGAGGTCGAATGGCACCGCTTCCCACCGCCGCTCGGGCTCATGAAAACATTCGCCGTCGCGCACGAGGAAGGCGTCTCACTCGGGCGCCACAAACCATTCGTCGAGAAAGGCGTCCGCTACTCCGTCTTCAAATACACGCTCAGCGACAAGGTCGTCTCGCTCGCGAAGAGCCTCGCGCTGCTCGAACTCGACACGTGGAAAAAAGTGAAGGTGGACGGAGTGGACGTGAGCCCCGTCCGCGTCGCCTGCGCGAACCTCCCGAAGCCCGCCACGCTCGGTGCGACGGCGGACGGCTACTCGTGCGTCGGCACAGAGGTGCTCGGAACGAAGGACGGCAAGCGCGTCGAGTACTTCATCTACACGATGGACGGCCACCACGAGACCTACGAGCGCTATGGCTACTCGCTCACCGTCATCCAGACCGGCATCCCGCCTGCGCTCGCCGCGCGGCTGATCGTCGAGGGTGCGATTCCCGAGCGCGGCGTGATGATGCCGGAGGCAATCGCGCCGGATGCGCTGATGGACAATTTTTCCAAGGAAGGCCTGAAAATCTTCGTCGAAAAACGCGAGGTCATCGAAAAATAGCCATGCAAACACGACTCTTCATCGGCGGAAAATGGATCGATACGACAGCGACACTGCCGGTGCGAAATCCATTCACCGGCGAGGAAATCGCACATGTCTCCTTCGGCGACGAACGGACGCTGGATGCCGCGATTGCCGCAGCCCATGCGGCGTTCCCGGCCGCGCGCAACGTGCCCGCGCACGAACGAACCGCGCTGCTGCAGCGCATCGCGGTCGGGATTGAGGCGAGGCGTGATGAATTCTCGGCGACCATTGTTGCCGAGGCGGGCAAGCCGCTCACCTACGCCGAGGCCGAAGTGGATCGCGCAATTTACACCTTCACCTGCGCCGCAGAAGAGGCGCGGCGTTGGAACGGCTCCAGCGGCGAGGTCCTGGCGCTCGATGCGATGCCGCCGGGCGCGGGGCACATCGGCATTTCGCGGCGCTTTCCCATCGGCGTCATCGGCGCGATCACGCCGTTCAATTTCCCGCTGAACCTCGTCGCCCACAAGGTCGCGCCCTGCCTCGCGACGGGAAACACCATGGTCGTGAAGCCCGCGGGCAAGACGCCGCTCACCGCGCTCCTGCTCGCCGAGGTGCTCGCGGATGCGGGCGTGCCTGCGGGTCAGATGAATTTCGTGACCTGCTCGAATGAGGACGCCGCGCACCTCGTGACCGATGAGCGCGTGAAGATGATCAGCTTCACCGGCAGCCCCGATGTGGGCTGGCGCCTGAAGGCGCTCGCGGAGAAAAAGCGCGTGTGCCTCGAACTCGGCGGCAACGCCGGCGTGATCGTGCAAGCCGACGCTGACCTCACCGCCGCCGTGCCGATGATCGCGGCGGGCGGCTTCGGCAACGCAGGTCAGTCGTGCATCAGCGTGCAGCGGATTTTCGTGCAGACGGACGTGTACGACGATTTCAAGGCGCGGCTCGTCACGCACATCCGCGAGAAAGTGAAGACCGGCGACCCGACGGATCGCGCCACCGTGGTCGGTCCGATGATCACTGCCGAGGCGCTCGCAAAAACCCGCGCGGCGCTCGCGGAAGCCGTCGCAGCGGGCGGCCGCATCGTCACCGGCGGGAAAGCGACCGGATTTTGCCTTGAGGCGACGGTGCTGGAGGACGTCCCACTTTCGCACGCTGCGTGCACGGAGGAGCTGTTCGCGCCCATCGTCACGCTCCACCGCTACGAAGCGTTTGAGGATGCGCTGCGCCTCGTCAACGACAGCCGGTTCGGCTTGCAGGCGGGCATCTTCACGAACGACATCCGGCGGATTCTCCGCGCCTACGACGCACTCGATGTCGGCGGCGTACTCATCAACCAGGTGCCGACTTGGCGCGTGGAAAACATGCCGTACGGCGGCATCAAGGACAGCGGCTTTGGCCGCGAGGGACTGCGCTACGCGATGGAGGAGATGACGGAGATCAAGACCCTGATCATCCGTCAGGGCTGAGTCGTCCGCTTGCGAATCGCGGCGGGACGGCGGATAATCGGGCCATGAAGACTCTCCCCATGTTTCTCGGCGGTGAGTGGGTACAGGCGGCAGGGGGCGGCACCCGCACGGTTCTCAATCCCGCGAACAACGAACCCATCGCGAATGTCGCGGATGCCTCGGCGACCGACGCGGACATCGCCGCCGATCACGCGCGGCGCGCATTCGATTCCGGCCCGTGGCCGAAGATGCGGGCGCAGGAGCGCGCGGCATTGCTATTCAAGCTCGCGGATCTCATCGACGCAAACGCCGAGGATCTCGCCACGCTGGAGACGCGCAACAACGGCAAGCCGCTCCGCGAGGCAAAGTATGACGTCGGCGACGCGGCAAATTGCTTCCGCTACTTCGCGGGGCTGGTCACCAAGCCGCTCGGGCAAACCTTTGAAACGCCGGATCCAAACATGCAGACGATGGTCGTGCGCGAGCCGATGGGTGTCTGCGGCCAGATCATCCCGTGGAATTACCCGCTGCTCATGGCTGCGTGGAAACTCGCGCCCGGCCTCGCCGCGGGGAACTGCTGCATCCTGAAACCCGCCGAGACGACTCCGCTGACGGCCATCCGACTGTTCGAGCTGATCGCCGAGGCGGGGTTCCCGCCCGGCTCCGCGCAACTCCTCACCGGCCCCGGCGCGACCGCCGGGCACGCGCTCGCCGTCTCGCATCTCGTGGACAAGATCGCCTTCACCGGAGGCACGGCGACGGGGCGAAAGATCATCGAGGCCGCGACCGGCAATATCAAGAAGGTCACGCTGGAACTCGGCGGCAAGTCGCCTTGCGTAGTCTTCGCCGACGCCGACCTCGAAGTCGCGCTCGAGTACGCGATGTTCGCAATCTTCGCCGGCCAGGGCGAGGTGTGCAGCGCAGGCTCACGGCTGATCCTTGAGCGGAAAATCGCGGACCAATTCCTGCCTCAGCTCGCCGCCGCTTCGCGGAAAATCGCGGTTGGCGACGGCCTGCTGCCCGAGACCGAGATGGGGCCGCTCATCACGCCCGCGCACATGGAGCGCGTTCTCGGCTACATCGAGATGGGCAAGGCCGACGGGGCGCAACTGCTCTGCGGTGGCGAGCGCCTGACCGGTCCGACGCACGCCAAGGGAAACTTTGTCGCCCCGACCATTTTCGCCGGGACGCAGCCGGACATGCGCATCGTCCGCGAGGAAATCTTCGGGCCCGTGCAATGCGTGCAGCTCTTCGACACCGAGGAGGAAGCCGTGCGGCTGGCGAACGACACCATCTACGGCCTCGCGGGCGGCGTATTCACAAAGGACGGCGCTAAAGGCCTGCGCGTGCTGCGGCAGCTTCGCGCGGGCATCACCTGGCTGAACTGCTACCACCCGACCTTCAACGAAGCGCCTTGGGGCGGCTACAAGCAAAGCGGCTGGGGTCGCGAGCTCGGCACGTCAGGACTCGACGAGTATCTTGAGACGAAACAGATCAACATCTCGCTCCTGCCGCAGCGCCTTGGCTGGTTCCGCAGCGCCGCGGAGGCTCACTTTCCGTAGCGGATCAGCTTGTCAAAATCGTCGCGCGTCCGGACGAGATCGGGGAATTCGGCGTTCGCATACTCCACCGCAAACGCCGCAGGCAGCGGCTCGGTGGCGTGGTTGCACTTTTCGCAGAACGACTGATATGCGTGAAAGGAAAGATGGCACGTCCCGCAGTACCGCAGTTCGCGGTATTCCAGGCAGCGCTGACGGGCACGGATGATGTACGCCCGCCACTGGCGCTCCTGCTCGGCATCGGCTTCCGAGGGGCGCTTCCGGTCGTCGAAAAGACCACCGGCGAACTTGAGCAAGTCCCGCGGATTCATGCCGCAAAATTTCTGTGGCTATTAAATCGCACACACCACTCCTGCGCCGCGGCACCGCGCCGGTCAAGACTGCGCTCGATCAACCGCCGGGCCCCTCGGATTTCACCGCGGCGCGTTCCGCTCAGTGCCGGTTCCACTCGGTGTTCGGCTTTTCCCACAGGAGGCGCGCCGCATACACGCGGCCGTTGGCTCCGAATTTCTCCGAGCCGCGCGGCGCCATGCCCTCGGAGGTCGTGACCCACGTCTCCTTTTCGCTCACGTCCACCACGGCAAAATTGCCGAGCTGCGCGCCCTTGTTCGGCACCAGTTCGCGCTCCGTCGAGCGGATGACAACAAGACGCTCGGGGTCCACCTGCGCGATGAAGAGCGGAGCGCGATGGCGCACGACGTTGTCGTTGTTCGCTCCGCGCCTCGTGTAGGTGAGGAAAAGCCCGTCGCTGTGCGTGACCCAGTGCGCCTGCGTGTTGTAGCTGCCCAGGTCGGCACCGTCGTCGAAGGTCCACTTGCGCGGTTCGCCGAAAGTCAGGCCGTCCGCGCTGGTGGCGACATAGGCGGCGCGGTCGTTGCGCATGGTGAGGAAAAACTTGCCGCCGAATTTCGCAAGCGACGGCTCATAGAGCCCGCGATCGATGTCCACGTTCAGCTCGCTGCCGTGCGCGGCGTAGGTGAGTTTCCGCCCGTCGAAAGTGCAGCGCAGCACGGTGGTCGAATACGCCTTGGTGTTGGCGGCCTTGAAGTAGATCGGGAGCAGCACGGTGCCGTCTTCCAGGTCCACGCGCTGCGTGCAGCCCGCGCCCGCGTTCCAGAATTTCGCCTCGTCCGGCAGCGCCAGCGTCTGCCACGGCGTCCACTCGCCGGACTTCGCATCGCGGACGGACCACACCGCGCCGCGCGGCCGCACGGCGACGAGCTTGTTGTCCTTGTATTGCACCGTATGGCCGGTGCCGAGGAGCGTCCCGGATTTCGCGTGCCACTTCGGAGTGAAGTCACAGATGCCCTCCTCGATCCCATCCACCGGCGCATGCCGGCCCAGCGTGGCCGCATGCTCCACGGCGTGGCTCCAAGTCTTGCCGAGATCGGTCGAGACCATCGACTGGACGGGAAGAAAGACATCGCTCTGCCGCAGCCACCACTTTTGCATCGTGAGGACGACCGTCGGTGTCGGACCGGGAATCGCGCCGGCACGTGGGTGGAACCAGCAATACTCGCCGTCAAATCCGTCGCACACCGTTTCGAGACGGACGTCGTACCGGACTGGCTCGAAAGCGTTCGTCGGCATAACGAGTCCCGATGCGGCGAGGCCCGCGGAGAACGCGAGAATGTGGAATGGATTGGGGAATGACATGGTTTCGAGTCGAGTTCGTCAGCCCGACTATTGCGTCGGCTTCCGGTTTTGTCCCTTTGGAATTGCCCGCATTTCTCCGTCGGAAAATTGAGCGGGATCCATCCGCCTGAGCAGCGCCTCGTCCGAACCGCCGCCGAACTGCTTCCAGTAAATCCCCTCGAACGGATTTATCTTCGCTGCGAATGCGACCAAACGTGCGCCTCGGCTTCCATGCTGCGGGTTCGCCCCACGCGCCGAACGAAGTCCGCAAACCGCGCGGCATCGTCGCAAAATCCCCCGCACGAATTGCGCGGAGCGCGTTGTGATGTATGTTCCGCCAAACGATGGACGAGCATTTTTCTCCGGCGCACGAAGGGGGAGCTTCGTCCCCCGATGAGCCGACCGGACTCCTGGCACGCGTCGAACTTCTGATCGCACAACTCCCGCCCGGCGACCCGACGCGCACGAGGCTCCTCGACATCCGGGCGGAGGTCGCGGAGCGCGAGGACATCATGGCCGAGGCGCATGACACCATCGAGAAGCTCGAAGCCGCGCTGCAAAAGGTGACTTCGCCCGCGAACCGCATCGGAACGTTTGTAACCTCCTATCCGCGCTTCGACGAAGGGCGGCCCGCGATGCTCGCGCAGATCGTCGTCGGCGGGTCCGAGTTTTACTGCAACGTCGATCCCCGGCTGGATCTGCGCGGATTCCGGCGCGGCACGCGCGTGCTGGTGAACGAAGCCTATGTCGTCGTCGGCGACCTTGGCTATGACCGCGC
Source organism: uncultured Verrucomicrobiae bacterium (assembly GCA_963769025.1). Taxonomy (GTDB): domain Bacteria; phylum Verrucomicrobiota; class Verrucomicrobiia; order Chthoniobacterales; family Chthoniobacteraceae; genus SXWH01. The sequence continues at coordinate 74,343 of CAVYKI010000009.1, read as the reverse complement.
CGGGCCGGTGGTGAAAGTCGCGGAGCTGCTCGGCAACGACCGCATACGCGTGGGCGGCGAGGCGGGGCAGCAGAGCGTCGTGCTTTACCGCAGCGAACTGCTCGCGAAGGAAAAGCTGAAGCCCGGCGACGATGTGCGGGCCGATGCGAACTTCCGGGTCGCGCTCGAAGTCCTCGCGCGTTCCAAGGGCAACGAATACTACCTCGACACCGTGCCCGAATTGCCGTGGGACAAGGTCGGCGGACAGCACGAGGCCATCGGCGCCATTCGCGAAGCCATCGAAGGCCCGCTGCTCCACCCGGAGCTTTACGCGAAGTTCCAGCACGCGACGCCAAAAGGCTTCCTGCTCTACGGTCCCCCGGGCTGCGGCAAGACACTCATCGGCAAGGCAACCGCGTGGAATCTCACCCAGCAGCTCCGCGCGCAGACCGGACAGGAAATGCGCGAGTTTTTCATGCACATCAAGGGGCCGGAAATCCTCAACATGTGGGTCGGCGAAAGCGAACGCATCGTCCGCGAGATCTTCGCCACCGCGCGCGAGAAACGCCGCGAGGGCTACCTGCCATTTGTGTTCATCGACGAAGCCGAGAGCATCCTCGGCACGCGCCGCGCCGGACGGTTCAACAGCATCCTCAGCACGCTGGTGCCGATGTTTTGCACCGAGATGGACGGGCTCGAAAGCCTGAACGACGCCGTCATCATCATCGCGAGCAACCGGGCGGATCTCATCGATCCCGCCATTCTCCGGCCGGGCCGCATCGACCGGAAAATCAAAGTCAACCGCCCGACCCGCGAGGGTGCAGAGGAGATTTACCGCATCTACCTCACGCCAAATCTGCCGTACGACCCCGCGCTGCTCGCGGAGAAAGGCGGCGTCGAACCCGTCATCCGCCACCTCTCGGAGCGCGTGATCGAAACGCAATTCGCGCACCGCGACGAAAACCGCTTTCTCAGCATCACGCTCCGCAGCGGACGCAAGGAGACACTGTATCGCGGCGACCTCGTCAGCGGCGCAATCATCGCGAGCATCGTCGAACGCGCCAAGGCGCTCGCCATCAAGCGCGCCCTCGCGACCGGCAAGGAAGAGGGCATCAGCGAGAGCGACCTGCTCATCTCCCTCGAAGCGGAATACGGCGAGAATGACATCTTCCCGCCCACGGACATCACCGAAGACTGGCTGCACCTGATCGACCACGACGCGGAGAACGTGGTGAAAGTCTCCCCCTTCCGCCCCGGCGGCGATGCCTCGCGCAAGGCGCGGTCCGCGATCGTTTGACGTATCGCACCCTGCCGAGGCGCGCTCCGTGATTGCATTGCGGGAGCACAACCGTTCTGCTCACTCGCATCTCCCATGCAACCCTCCTTCCGAACCGATGAGAAATCGCTCGCGCGGCGCGAAATCCAGATCGAGCGCAAGCAATTGACCGTCGAGATTCGCGAGAATTTCCGCGGGCGGTTCCTCCGCATCACGGAGAAGTGCGGCGGGAAGACGAACGTGGTGATCATCCCGGACACGGGGATCAACGAATTCAACGCGGCGCTCGACGGCGTGATTTCGGATGTCAGCGGTCCTGAGGCCTGATTTCTCCTAGCTTTCCCGCTGCGCAGGAATTGAAGGAAGGCATCCCCTTTCCCACACCCCATCATGAAAAAAACACCCCTCCCGCTCCTCCTCGTCGCCCTCTCCGGATTCGCCATTGGCGCCGACAATGTGCCGCCAGCGGGCTTCACCGCGCTCTTCGATGGCAAGCAAATCTCCGGCTGGTACGGCTGGGGCACACGCGACCCGCGGGACCTGCTCGCGATGACGCCGGAAGCGGCAGCCGCGTACAAAAAGCAGTCCGTCGAAGGCGGCACTGACGCAAAAGGCAAGGCCTCGACGGACCACATCAACGCACACTGGAAGGTCGAGAACGGCGAACTCGTGAACGACGGCAAGGGCCTCTACCTCACCACGGAGAAGAACTACGGCAACTTCGAGCTGCTCGTTGATTACAAGATGCTGCCGAAGGGCGACAGCGGCATCTACCTCCGCGGCGTGCCGCAGGTGCAGATCTGGGACTTCACTGAAACCGATCGCCAAGGCCGTGGAACTCGGCAAGCCGAAGGGTTCCGGCGGACTCTGGAACAACGAGAAGGGCTCGCCAGGCAAGGACCCGCTCGTGCTCGCGGACAAGCCGCTCGGCGAATGGAACCACTTCCGCATCGTGATGAAAGGCGAGCGCGTGAGCATCTGGCTGAACGACAAGCAGGTCGTGGATGACGCCGTCCTCGAAAACTATTTCGACAAGAAGCTGCCCAAGGAAAAGCGCGGTCCGATTCTCGCTCGCGGCCCGATCCAGCTCCAGACGCACGGCAGCGAGATCCGCTGGAAGAACATCTTCATCAAGGAACTTCCCTAGTCCGCGATACGTCGCTGCCACTCCACCACTCACCTCGCTCCCATTTTCGACATGAAAATCATCCGCAACCTTCTCCTCACGCTGGCTACTGTGCTGACTTCCTCCCTCACCGCCGCCGACAGTGACGGCTTTGTCTCTATTTTTAACGGCAAGGACTTCACCGGCTGGGACGGCCCGCTGGAAAACTACGAAATCAAGGACGGCGCCATCGTCTGCAAGTCCGGCAAGGGCGGCACGATTTTCACCAAGGAGGAATTTGGCGACTTTGTGGTGCGACTGGAATTCAAGGTCCCGGCCGGCGGCAACAACGGCCTCGCCATCCGCTATCCCGGCAAGGGCAACACCGCCTACGAAGGCATGTGCGAGCTTCAGGTGCTCGACGACAACTACGAAAAGGTGAAGGGCAAACTCGACCCGCGCCAAGTCCACGGCTCCGCCTACGGCATGGTCGCCGCCAAACGCGGTTTCCAGAAACCGATCGGCGAATGGAATTCCCAGGAGGTCACCGTCAAGGGCTCGACCATCAAGGTGGTCCTGAACGGCACCGTCATCCTCGATTGCGACCTGAGCAAAGTGGACATGGAAACCGTGATGGCGAAGAGCAAACACCCGGGCGCAACCCGTAAGAGCGGGCACTTCGGTTTCGCCGGTCACAATGACCCGGTCGAGTTCCGCAACATCTCCATCAAGAAGCTCTAGGCGCCGCCGGCCAATTCAGGCAAAGGGCGCGGGCGAATCGCTCGCGCTCTTTTCGTTTCCCGATGAATGCTCTCCGCTCCCATTGGCTGCTCGAGGAAGGTCTCACATTCCTCAATCACGGCTCGTTCGGCGCATGCCCGCGTGTCGTGCTCGATGAACAGTCACGCCTACGGACAGAACTGGAGCGCAATCCGGTCCGCTTCCTCTGGCGTGAAATCGGGGATCGGATCGACGCGGCACGCGCGGAACTCGCCCGCTTCCTCAACGCCGACGCCGAAGAGCTCGCATTTGTGACAAACGCGACTACCGCGGTGAACTCCGTGCTGCGCTCGCTCGACTTGCAGCCCGGCGACGAACTCATCTCGACCGACCACGGCTACAACGCCTGCAACAACATCCTCGCCGAATGCGCGCGCCGCTCCGGCGCGACGGTCGTCACCGCCCGGATTCCATTTCCGATCACCGGGCCGCACGAGGTGGTGGAGGCCATCCTCGCGGCGGTCACGCCGCGCACGCGGCTGGTGCTCGTCGATCACGTCACCAGCCCGACCGCGCTCGTCCTGCCTGTTGCGGAAATCATCCGTGAAATGGAAACGCGGGGCGTCGATGTCTTCGTGGATGGTGCGCATGCGCCCGGAATGCTGCCCCTCAGCCTCAGTGCGCTCCGGCCCGCCTACTACACCGGCAACCTGCATAAATGGGTCTGCGCCCCGAAGGGCGCCGGATTTCTCCATGTGCGCCGGGACCGGCAGGCCGCCCTGCACCCCGCCACGATCAGCCATGGCTACAACACGCCACGGCCGGGGCGTTCGCGATTCCACGATGAATTCGACTGGCAGGGCACGCTCGATGTCACGGCATGGCTCGCCGTCCCCGCCGCCCTTCGATTCTGCGAAGGCCTGTTTCCCGGCGGATGGACGGAACTCGTTTCCCACAATCACCAACTCACAGTCAGCGCTGGCTCCGCGCTCTGCGAGCGACTCGCGGTCGAACGTCCCTGTCCCGCGACGATGCTCGGTTCGATGACCACGCTTCCCCTTCCCGGAGCGCTGCAGGGTCGCGAGCCCGGCGAATCGCGCGCCGTCATCTCGCGCTTCGATCCCCTCCAATCGCTGCTGCTCGAAACGCACCGCATCGAAGTCCCCGTGGTCCGCTGGGGAAATCCCGCGCGACGCTGGCTTCGCATTTCGGCACACGCCTACAACTCGCCCGACGATTACGAACGCCTCGCCAACGCACTCGCGACCGCAGCAAGTTTGGCTGAGGCTTGACCAAGATCAACGCATGCAGCGGACGAGCGACGTTCATACACTGCACAACCATGAAACGCGCACTCCCCTTCCTGCTCCCACTCCTGCTCGTCGCCGTGCGCGCCGAAGACTTCCAAGGCGCGGACCATCCGCTCGAATACGATCACGAGCCGACAAATTACTCGACCTCCCAGCCAAACGATCCGGTCGCAGCGATTCAGCAGAAGATCACGAGCGGTGAGCTGAAACTGGATTGGGACGACAAATTTGGCTACCTGCCGGCGATCCTCGATGCTTTCGGCGCGAAGAAGTCCTCCCAGTCGCTGGTGATGTCGAAGACCTCGCTCCAGCGCCGATACATCACGCCGGAAAATCCGCGCGCTCTCTATTTCAGCGACGACGTGTACGTCGGCTACATCCCTGGTGCGCCGGTGATGGAAATCTCCTCCGTGGACCCGAAGCTCGGCGGCACGTTCTACTTCATCGATCAGGAGAAGGTGCGGAAACCAAAGTTCGTCCGCAGCAATGACTGCCTCTCCTGCCACGGCGGGCAGCGTTCGCTCGGCGTGCCTGGGCATTTCGTGCGCAGCGTGGTGACGGATGCAACGGGCGAGATGATCACGCTCGAGGAAATCCGCGACATCACGCATTGCACGCCGCTGAGCAACCGCTGGGGCGGATACTACGTCACCGGCAAAAGTGGCGCGCAGCCGCACCGCGGCAATCTCATCGGCGAAAAGGACCTCGAACGGTTCCGGAAGGAGCCGCTGTTCAAGGGTAACATCACCGACCTCTCTCCGCTTTTCGACACCTCGAAATACTACGGCACCGGCAGCGACATCGTCGCGCTCATGGTGCTTGAGCATCAGGTCCACATGCACAATTACGTCGCGCGGCTGAACATCGAAGCCCGGCAGATGCTCGCAACTTACGGCCACGTCCGCTACATCCGCTCGCAGGTGGATGCCTTCCTCCGCTACCTGCTCTTTACCGAGGAGGCCACGCTCACCGAAGCAGTCGAGGGCAATCCCGAATTCATCCGGGACTTCACCGCAAAGGCCGTCCGCGACTCGAAGGGCCGCAGTTTCCGAGATTTCGATCTCAAGACGCGCATGTTCAAATATCCATGCAGCTTCCTCATCTACTCGCCGTCGTTCGACGCGATCTCGCCACCGATCAAGGAGGTCATCCTGCAAAAGCTGCACGACATCCTGACTGGCAAGAATACCGACGAACAATTCGCGCGGCTCACACCTGAGGACCGCAAGGCGATCCTCGAAATCCTCCTCGAAACAAAAAGGACGCTTCCCGGTTACTGGCGCGAACCGTGAGGTTGACTGCGTCGTACACGCCGGCAGACGTTACTGATGGTTGTGATGCTCGTGGTCCCAGCGGGAGAGTGATTCCTCGTGGAAGTGCCTGCGCTTCCGCAGTCGCGCGAGAAGGCCGTAACGCGGGCCGAATGCCCACGCGATGAGGAAACACACACCAAGCACCAGCACGATGGCCGCTCCGCTCGGCACGCGATCAAAGCGATACGAAATCAACAACCCGAGGACCGACCCCGCCGAACCGAGGAACGCGCCGCCCCACAGCATCGTGCTGAACTTATCCGTGAGAAGGTAGAGCGTGGCCGCGGGCGTCACGAGCAGTCCGAGCATGAGCACGACGCCGATTGACTGCGCGCTGCTGATCATCGTCAGCACGCTCGCCGCGATCAGGACGACATGCAGCGCATCCACTTTCACGCCTTGGCTGCGGGCGACTGTCGGATCGAAGAGCGTCAGCACGAGCGGCCGCAGCAGCAGCACCAGCCCGGGCACGACTGCCAGGGTCACCGCATACGCGATCCACAGGTCCGTATCGCCGAGGCCGAGAATGTTGCCGAAGAGGTAATGCTTCAGATCCACGCTCGTCGGGACGAATTGCAGCAACACCACGCCGACGCTGAACGCCACGGTGTAGAGGATCGCGAGCGACGCGTCCTCCTTCAGCCGAGATGCACGGGCCAGCAGCATCGCCCCCATGGCGACGAGGAATGCCGCGACGATCCCGCCGAGGAAAAGTCCGCCGGGATGGAGGCCGAAAAGCACGAGCCCGATCGCGAGGCCCGGAAGCATCGAATGGCTGAGCGCATCCGCCATGAGCGACATCCGGCGCAGGATGATGAACGAACCGAGAAACCCGTTCGTGAATCCGATGAGCGCGCCGCCCACGAGAGCGCGGCGCATGAACTCGTGGCTCCAGAGGTCGTTGAAGAAATTCATGGCCGTTTCATACCGCGTGCCCGTGATCGACCGCCGCGAAGACGTGCGTCGAGTAAGCCTTCTGGATGTTTGCCTCGGTGAACGCCTCCGCCACGGGCCCGGCGGCGATGAGTTCGCCGTTGAGCAGCACGACTTGGTCGAAAATCACCGGCACTGTCGCGAGATCGTGATGCGAGACGAGCAGGAGCTTTCCCTGCTTCCTGAGGTCCGCGGAACGTGGCACGCAGGTTGTCCTGGTTCGGTTTGTCGAGTCCGGCGAAAGGCTCATCGAGGAGGAATACGTGCGCCTCCTGCGCGAGGGCGCGTGCAAGGAAAGCGCGCTGCTGCTGCCCGCCGCTCAGCGCGCTGATTTGCCGATCCTGAAGCGGTTCGAGGCTCATCGCAGAAACCGCAGCATCCACCGCCGCAGCATCCGCTGCGCCGTATCTCCGCCACCAGCCGAGGCGCAGATAGCGTCCCATTTCCACCAGCCCGCGCACCGTCGTCGGAAAGTCCCAGTCGATCTGCCCGCGCTGCGGCAGGTACGCGATGTCCGGCGTCGCGGCCGTGACCTCGCGCCCGTGAAAATGGATCGTGCCCGTCTCCCGGCCCACAAGCCCCGCAAGCGTCTTGAGCAGCGTCGTCTTTCCCGCGCCGTTCGGCCCGATGAGCCCCACGCACTGCCCGCAATGCACCTCGAACGCGATGTGATGAAGCGCCGGAATCCGCCGGTAACTGACCGTGAGGTCCGCGATCTTGAGGGCGTGATCGTGCTTCATTTGAAGGTGACAACATCATCCGCCGTCGCGTCGCCCCACACGCTGCGGTCGTGCTCCGTACCGTCGGGCGCCGTGACGCGCATGCGCATCGCGGCGGCGCGCGTGCCCTCGGGCCATTCGATCAGCACATGCATTTCCACGCCGTCGGGCGGCCACGGAATCTCGCATGTGAAACTCTCCTCGGTCCCCGGTGCCGCCTTGTTCCATACTTCGCGCCCGAGATGTTGGATCACCGCGCGCTTCGCAGACGTGGAAAATGTAAGGCGCGCTTCCACCTTCGCGCCCTGCACAGGCTGCCGGGGCGCGGGCTGCGTCGTGCGCGCTTCCACCCGCGTGAGCCGCCACAGCAACGGCGCGAGCGCCAGCAACGCGACGAACACGAGGGCCGCACGCAGTATGGGAGAGCCGCGCATTATTTCAGTGCATCCACGATGGTCGTGACGTTGTGCCGGAACATGGCCTCGGTGGTCGCCATCGGCCCGGCGCCCGGGCCGTCGGCGAGAAGCTTCCCGCCGAGCCTCGCGCCGGTCTCCCTGGTGATCTGCGCAATCACCTTCGGGTTCTCGCTGGCTTCGGAAAAGATCGCCTTCACTCCCTGCTCGCGAATCGTGGCGATGATCGCCGCGACCTTCTTCGATGCCGGCTGATCCCTCGATGAGATCCCAGCGATGGGATAGACGGCGAAACCGAATTCCTTCGCAAAATATCCGAACGAGTCGTGGTTCGTCACCAGCTTGCGCCGGTCGCGCGGCAACTCCGCCACCTTCGCCTTCACCCACTTCTGCAAGGCATCAAGCTGCGCCAGATACTTCTCCGCATTCGCGGAAAACTCCGCGCGCGCATCCGGCCTCTGTCGGATCAGTTCATCGCGAACGATCTTCGTCGCGCGGCTGAGATTCCCGATGCTGTGCCACCAGTGCGGATCTCCGGAAGCACCGGGGAGCTGGTTGCCAACCTCCAGCAGCACCGCCTTCCCGCCCGCGGCTTCCCGCAATTTGCCCACGTAGCCTTCGAGATGCCGCGCCGACACGAGGATCAGGTCCGCCGCCGCGACGAGCTTCAGGTCCGCCGGCCTCGGCTCGAAATCATGCGGGTCCACGCCCGCCTTTACGTGACCGGTTACCGCCACTTTCGTGCCGCCCACCTGCACGGCGATCTCGGTGAGAACCGTCGAGAACGAGGAAACACGCAGCTTGCCGTCATCTGCACGCGCGCAGGCGAGCAGCAGGAGAACGCACAGGATTCCGGGAAGTTTCATAGCCGCACGAAATAGCCGACGCATGTTCAAACGCAAGCAACGTGCGCTACGCGGATGCCTCTGCCAGTCCGCCTCACCGTAAAATCATCCCCCAGTTCCGCCGGTCACGCGCCCTTTTTCGCTCGGCGGAAAAACGGCTTTTCGACGTACTCGTAGCTCTCCGGCGCGATCTGGTTCGCCGTCTTGAAATGGACTTTCGCGACGCGCAGCAGCACGTCCGGCCCGTGCTTCGCGCACAGTTCACGGCCGATGATCTTCACCTTCGGGTCCGACGATCCACGCGGCAGAGTCACGCCGAGATCGCGGCTCGTCTCGCCCATCCAATTGATGAACCGCTCCCGCGCGATGATGGACGCCGCAGCCACGGCCACATCGCTCTCCGCCTTCGTGCGCGCATCGAGCTGGATGTGTTTTCCCTTCTCGGAAAAGGCCCGCTTGATCAGCGAAGCGTCAGCGAACTTGTCGCTCAGCGCACGCGGGCAGTCGGGCCGCAGGTCGAGCAGGTTCTCGATCACCTTCGCGTGACCCCAGCCGAGCATCCGGTTCAGGTTGCCGAATTTCTTGTAGAGCGTGTTGTACTTTTCCGGCGCGAGCGTGATGCTCGACACGAAGACGCCCTCCGTCCCCCGAATGATCTTCGCCAGTTCGCGAATCTTCACGTCGCTGCCGATCCGCTTGCTGTCCGTGATGCCCGCCTCCATCAGCACGCGCGTGTTCGTCTCATCCGTGTATGCGCCCGCGATCACGAGCGGACCGAAGAAGTCGCCCTTCCCGCTCTCATCCACGCCAAAGTGCGGCGTGAACATCTCGGGATTATGCACCTCCTCGTAGCCCAGCTTCGCCTCGCCGAGAATCTCCGGCTCCAGCGTGAACTGCACGAACTCCTGCGTCCCCCGCCCCTGCACCACACATTTCGGCCCCTTTTCGTACACCGCCACCGTCAGGCGATCCTTCTGCGCAAAGTAGATCGTGTAGGGCCGCTCCTCGAACTTCCACCCGCGCTCCGCGAGCAGCGCCCGCAGCTTCACAGCCTTCGCGGATGTGAGCGCGCACGTGTGCAGCGTGATCGGCTTCGGTCCCTCGGGCTCGTCGGTCTTTTTCTTCGGCATGAAAGTGCGCGCACTCTGCGCGAGCGTCCGCCGTCGTGGAAACCGAAAAGCGGCTACTCCCCGATGCTCAACCCGCCCCCGCCACTGTCTTCCTTGTAAATCGTGTCAATCGCCAGTCCCGCCGCAAGCAGCAGCGCCGCCGCCGCAGGATCGGGATGATGCACCGCGACGACGTAGTTGTCCGCAGAAGTGAACAGCTCCTTCGCCACACCGCCCCACTCGCGCGACACGACGCCGAGTTCGGTCCCGTTCGACACAACAAATCGGAAATCCCAGCCCACCCAGTTGCCCTTCACCATCGCCACTTCATGGCCCGTGGCATCATACACGCCGAACTTCCCGCCGAGCGTCAGCAGCCGCGACTTGAATGTGCCGATCAAACTCCCGTCCCCGGCGAGCACTTTCACGGTCGGCCGCAGAAATGAAAACCCGCGCGTGATCGAGAACGCGATCGGCCCGCTTTCATCCGCACCTTCATGCACATCGATCCGGGTCGGCAGATTGCGCTTATTGACAAACATGCCCACAAGCGAGTTCAGCAGCCCCTTCTTCTCCTTGGCCACGGCGATCTGCGCTCCGGAAACGGGGTCAAAGATGTCGTACGTGCCCGTCAGCCTGAATGCGCCGACGTGTTCGCGGATGAGATAGGAACTGAGTGCGGGAAGCATGGTTGCGCTTGTGGTCCGGTTCTGAAAAACGAGGCTCCCGAGTAGCGACAACCATGCCGAAGTCCAGCCGCCAATCCGCAGCCAAGCCCATTGCCCGCACCCGCGACGCCGCATCTTCCGCAATGCCCGCAGCACTGCTGCGAAAATCCCTCGTCGCGTGGTTCCGCAGAGCCGCTCGCGACCTCCCGTGGCGACGGACACGCGATCCCTACGCGATCCTCGTCTCCGAAATCATGCTCCAGCAGACGCAGGTCGCGACCGTGATTCCATTCTACGGACGCTGGCTCGCGCGTTTCCCGGACTTCGCATCGCTCGCCGATGCAGAGGAAAGCGAAGTGCTCTCCGTGTGGCAGGGCCTCGGCTACTACTCGCGCGCCCGGAACCTCCACCGCGCCGCAAAGACCGTCGTGAAAATGCACGGCGGCGAAATGCCCCCCGACCCGATGCTCATCCGTGCGCTGCCGGGCATCGGACGCTACACCGCCGGCGCAGTCGCGAGCTTCGCATTCGATCTACCGGAGCCGCTCGTCGATGCGAACATCGCCCGCGTCCTTGCGCGCCTGCTCGACTTGCACACGCCCATCGAATCCACGGCCGGCCAGTCCGCACTGTGGTCCGCCGCGATCTCGCTCGTGCCGGAAAAGGGCGCACGCACTTTCAACGGCTCGCTCATGGAACTCGGCGCGCTCGTCTGCACTCCGCGCGCGCCGCAATGCCTTCTCTGCCCCATCCGCAGCCACTGCGCCGCGTTCGCCAATGGCACCGCCGCAGAACTCCCGCGCAAGAAACCGCGCCGCAAACAGATCGCACTCTCCGAGCCCTGCGCATGGACGGTGAGCCGCGGACGCATCCTTCTCGAACAGCAGACCGGCAAGCGTTGGCGCGGCCTGTGGAAGCTCCCTTCGCTCCCCGCCGCACCGGAAACGGAGCCGCTGCTCTCGCTCGACTACCCATTCACCCACCACCGCGTGACGCTCAGCGTTTTTACCCAGCCCGCACCTTCGCCGCTCGGCGAAAATCACGCCTGGCATCCCCTCGCCTCACTCGCCGAAGTTCCGCTCACCGCACCCCACCGCCGGGCGATCGATCAACTTCGTAGCCGCCGACGGCAGGAGGCGGGCTGATTTTCTTTCCGCGTTCCACGCTCTGCATTCCGCATTGAATAATGCCCGCCTCCTTCCGTCGGCGGCTACTGCGTGGTTGCCGCTCACGCGCGCCGCACATACCGTCCGCGCATGATTTCTACTGCCAATCTTCCCGACGCCAAGGGCCACTTTGGCCGCTTCGGCGGCATGTTCGTGCCCGAGACGCTGATGACGGCGTTGCTCGAACTCACCGCTGAATACGAGAAGGCGAAGGCCGATCCCGCTTTCCACACCGAGCTGAACGGCCTGCTCAAGGACTACGTCGGGCGCCCCACGCCGCTCTACTTCGCCGAGCGTCTCACGCAGCAGCTCGGCGGCGCGAAAATTTACCTGAAGCGCGAGGACCTGCTCCACACCGGCGCGCACAAAATCAACAACGCCCTCGGGCAAATCCTCCTCGCGCGGCGCATGGGCAAGAAGCGCATCATCGCCGAGACGGGCGCGGGGCAGCACGGCGTCGCGACGGCCACGGTGTGCGCGCGGTTCGGCTTCGAGTGCGTCATTTACATGGGCGAGGTGGACATGGCGCGGCAGGCGCTGAATGTCGCGCGGATGAATTTTCTCGGCGCGAAAGTCGTGCCCGTCACCGCCGGGCAGCGCACGCTGAAGGAGGCCGTGAACGAGGCGATGCGCGACTGGGTCACGAATGTCCGCACCACGCATTACATCCTCGGCTGCGCGCTCGGCTCGCATCCGTTCCCGATGATCGTGCGCGATTTCCACCGCGTGATCGGCGAGGAGGCGCGGCGGCAGATTTTGGAAAAGGAAGGGCGTCTGCCCGACCTGCTCGTCGCGTGCGTCGGCGGCGGCAGCAATGCCATCGGGCTGTTCTGGCCGTTCCTGCAGGACGAGGGCGTGAAGATGCTCGGCGTCGAAGCCGGCGGACGCGGCATCCGCGATGGCGAACACGCCGCGCGTTTCCAAGGCGGCAAGCTCGGCGTGCTGCAGGGCACGAAGACGTGGCTGCTCGCCGACGACGACGGCCAGATCCAGCTCACGCATTCCGTCAGCGCCGGCCTCGACTACGCCGCCGTCGGCCCCGAGCACGCCTATCTACAACGAGCAGGGCCGCATCGATTACGACTTCGCGACCGACGACGAGGCGCTCGACGCCTTCAGCAAGCTGAGCCGCTGGGAGGGCATCATCCCCGCGCTCGAAAGCGCGCACGGCATCGCCGGCGTCCTCAAGCGCGCCCCGAAGATGCGCCCGGATCAACTCATCATCGCGAACCTCAGCGGCCGCGGCGACAAGGACGTCGCGCAGGCCGCGGAGTTTCTGCTCGAGGGGAAGAAGCCGTAGCAACACGAGAAGCGCTGCCTTCTCTTCCTATTACTGTGAGGGAGCCTCATCACTCAGGAATTGAGGGAGCGGCAGGCTCTCGATATGCGACTCCGCAGCTTTTGGGATATGGGTGGCCGACAACTCGCCTCCCTCTTTCTCCAGGGGAGGTACCGGGGAGGGGACTCGAACCCCTACGGATTGCTCCACCAGATCCTAAGTCTGGCGCGTCTGCCAATTTCGCCACCCCGGCTTCTTCACAGGATGTTCCGCTGAAGCGATTCCGGTAATTTTCCCGGAATCACGCGCTGATTTCCTGCCGCGGCATCGCAGCGTTGCGCAAATGCACAGCAACGCAACCCGACGGCGCGCCGACCTTAGCGCCGTGCGTCATTCACGCAATCGCGGATTCGGGAGCACATGGCATTCTGACGCTCGCCAAGCTCCTTGCTTCCGAGCTCCCCCCGCCCTGCTACCAGTGTGCGGGCTTGTAGTCCTTCAGGAATTTTCCCCACACGTGCTCGCCAGTGTTGAAGCCGGCGATGATCGGATCCACGATCCGCGCCGCGCCGTCCACGATGTCGAGCGGCGGATGGAAGCGATGTTCCTCGACCTTGCGCGCAGCGATGTGCGCGGGGTCTTCGTCCGTCACCCAGCCGGTGTCCACGCTGTTCATGTGGATGCCATCGGCGAGGTAATCCGCGGCCGAGGTGCGCGTCATCATGTTGAGCGCGGCCTTGGCCATGTTCGTGTGCGGATGCCGCGTCGTCTTGAAACTTGCGGTAGAACTGCCCCTCGACGGCGGAGACATTCACGATGTGCTTGTCGCGCTCCGGGCGTGCGCAGCATGAGCGGCTTCAGCCGGGCGTTCAGGATGAAAGGCGCGATGGCATTCACGAGCTGCACCTCCAGCAGTTCCACGGCCGGCACCTCGGCGAGCATCAGCCGCCATGAGTTGCGCTCGCGCAGATCGACCTGCTGCAAGTCCTGGTCGAGACGGCCCTCCGGGAAGAGATCCTTCTGCGCCGCAAATTCATCCGGCAGCAGCGGCACCTGCGACAGCGCCGCGGCGTGCGTGAGTCCGGCGACTTCCGAGATGCGCCGCTCGGCCAGCGCGCGATCGACCTCGGGCAGCATGTGGTAGCCACGCAGACCTTCGTACGCGCCGAGCAGATGGCGCGCATTCTCCGGCATCTCGTCGAGCGACGCGGTTTCGCCCTTCATCATGTGCTCGTAAAAATCCGGCGGACGACGAACGGTCTGACAGGCGTTGTTGATGATGAAATCCAGCCGCTGTCGCGTCGCGAGCAGATGCCGGCAGAATGCCTCCACGCTCGGCGTGTGGCGCAGATCGAGTCCGAAGATCTCCAGCCGATCCCCCCATTCCGCAAAGTCCGGCTCCTGCGCATAGCGCGCCGCCGAATCGCGTGGGAAGCGCGTGCTCACGATCAAATGCGCGCCAGCTCGCAACAGCTTGATGCCCGCCTGGTAGCCGATCTTCACGCGACCGCCCGTGAGCAGCGCCACGCGCCCGCGCAGATCCGCGGTCTCGCTGCGTTTGCGGAAATTCAGCTCCGCGCATGCCGGGCAAAGCTGGTCGTAGAAATGGTGAATCGCCGAGTAGTCCTGTTTGCAGATGTAGCAGTTCTGCGGCTCGACGACTTCGCGGAATTCCGCGTCGCCCTCCACTTCCACCTGCTGGAAGTCCAGCGGCGGAAAAACATTCGGCGTCGTGAAAACCTTTTCCTTCCGCAGCTTGCGGATGCCCGTCTCGGCGAGCTGGCCTTGATCGCGCTGGAGCTGCTCGGTCTTACGCTGCCGCGTCTTCGCTTTCACCAGCCTGCGACGTTCGCGCAGATCCGGGCAAAAGACCTCGCCCGCCGCCTGCACCAGCCTCGTCCTTTCCTCCTCAGGCAGTCCGGCGAGCAGCGCCCGGTCGCGGGCCACCCGCTCCAGCAACTCGACGGCGGCTTTCAGTTCTTCCGCGCTCGGTGCGGCGGGCTTGATCGGTTTGGCTGACATGGGACGAAAAGCCCGGGAACCTACAGAGGCATCCCCTGCGCGCGAGCGAAACGTGAATACCCATGGCGACTGCGAGGCAACTCGCGGTTGCGTTGCGGGTGACTTCGCACGCAAGTTCGAAGGAATGCCACACGATTGCCACCAGTGACGACTCAAGGACGAGCGCCCGTGATCCGATATCCGGAAGACCTCCCGATCAGCGCGCGGCGCGAGGAGATCGTCGCGGCGTTGCGCGAGCATCAGGTGGTGGTCGTGGCGGGCGAGACGGGCTCGGGAAAGACGACGCAGCTGCCGAAGATGTGCCTGGAGGCCGGGCTGGCGGAGCGCGGGCGGATCGGCTGCACGCAGCCGCGGCGCGTGGCGGCGCTGAGCGTCTCGCGGCGCGTGGCGGAGGAGCTCGGCGTGACGTGGGGCCGCGAGGTGGGCTGCAAGATGCGCTTCAACGACGACACCGGGCGCGACACGCGGATCAAGTTCATGACCGACGGCATCCTGCTCGCGGAGATCCAGAGCGACCCGATGCTGCGCGCGTATTCCGCGCTCATCCTCGACGAGGCGCACGAGCGCTCGCTCAACATCGATTTCCTGCTCGGCTATCTGCAGGGGCTGCTGCAGCAGGCGCGCGCGACCTGAAGCTGATCATCACCTCGGCGACGATCGACACGGAGGCGTTCTCGCAGGCGTTTGGCGGCGCGCCGATCATCGAGGTCTCGGGGCGGCTCTGGCCGGTGGAGATCCGCTACGCGCCGATCGAGTCGCACGCGAAGGACGACGATGACGGACGAGTTGAGCCACATCGAGGCCGCGGTGCGCGCGACGGAGGATGCGCTCATCGAATCGGACGCCGGCGACGTGCTCGTCTTCATGCCGACCGAGCGCGACATCCGCGACACGCGCGAACTGCTGGAGGGCAGCCTCGGCGCGGGCATCGAGGTGATCGGGCTTTTCGGGCGCATGCCGGCCGCGGAGCAGCAGCGCATCTTCGCGCCGGGCCCGCGGCGGCGCGTGATCGTGGCGACGAATATCGCGGAGACCTCGCTCACGCTGCCGCGCATCCGCTACGTCATCGATGCCGGGCTCGCGCGCATGAGCCGCTACAATCCGCGCACGCGCACGAAGCGCCTGCCGGTCGAGGACGATCTCGCAGAGCAGCGCGAATCAGCGCGCCGGGCCGCGCGGGCCGCGTGCAGGACGGCATCTGCATCCGGCTCTACGACGCAGGAGGATTTTGAGAAGCGCCCGCGCTTCACGCAGCCGGAAATCCAGCGCGCGAATCTCGCGGAGGTCATCCTGCGGATGAAGGCGTTCCGGCTCGGCGAGATCGAGACGTTCCCCTTCCTCAATCCGCCCGCACGCCGCCGCCATCCGCGCGGGCTACACGCTCCTGCACGAACTCGGCGCGCTCAATGACACGAACGAACTGACGCCGCTCGGGCGCGAACTGGCGCGGCTGCCGGTCGATCCCACGCTCGGCCGCATGCTGCTCCAGGCGCGGCAGGAGAAGGCGCTGCCGGAGATGCTCGATCATCGCCGCCGGGCTGAGCGTGCCCGATCCGCGCGAGCGGCCGGAGGAGCAGAAGGAAGCCGGCCGCCGCGGCGCATCGCGTCTTCGCCGATCCCGATTCGGATTTCCTCTCCCTGCTGAATATCTGGCGCGCGGCGCCGGAGCCGGAGACGAAGGGCAGCGCGCAATGCGCTGCGGCGTTTCTGCAAAGCGAACTTCCTCTCCCAGTCGCGCATGCGCGAGTGGCGCGACATCCACCGCCAGCTCGCCGATGCCGTGGAGGACGATGCGCCCAGGCCGGAACCGCAGGCCGGTGCCCGCCTGCGAACAACGACCCGCGCAGACGCGAGCTACGCCGCGATTCATCGCTCGGTGCTCGCCGGTCTGCTCGGGCAGATCGCGCAGCGGCAGGAGCGCAATACCTACAAGGCCTCGGGCAACCGGCTGGTGACGCTTTTCCCCGGATCGAATCTCTACGAGCGCCGGGAGAAGCCGCGCAAAGGCGCCGCTCCGCGAAGCCCGAGGACGAAGAGCAAGCAGCCGCCGTGGATCGTCGCGGGCGAGATCGTGGAGACGTCGCAGCTCTTCGCGCGCACGGTGGCGGGCATCAATCCCGGAGTGGGTGCATCGAGCTCGGCGCGCACCTCTGCCACTTCCGCTACACCGAGCCGCACTGGAGCGCGAAGGCCGGGCGCGTGCTCGTGCTCGAGCGCGTGCTGGTGCATGGGCTGGAAATCTCGCGGCGGCACGTGGACTACGGGCGCATCGAGCCCGCCGAGGCCACGGAGCTGTTCATCCGCGGCGCGCTGGTCGCGGAGGAGGCGAAGCTCCCGCACCGGTTCTTCGCCGAAAACCACAAGGTGCGCGAGAAGATCGAGACCGCGCTCACGCGCGTGCGCAGCCGGCGCGCGCATGATCTCGATGAATCGCTCTACCTTTTCTACGCCGAGCGCATCGACGGGCGTCTCCTCGGTGCATGATCTGAATCGCACTCGTGCGCGCGCGCATCACGCGCGAGCCGGATTTTCTCTGCGCGACGGAGGCCGACCTCATCGGCGATGACGACGCGACCTACGACCGCGCGCTGTTTCCCGACCAAGTGTCGCTTCGGCAACACCGCGCTGCCGCTGACCTACGCCTACACGCCCGGCGAGGAGACGGACGGCGTGACCGTGCGCGTGCCGCTGCCCGTCGCCGCAGCACCTCACCAGCGGCCAACTCCAATGGATGGTCCCCGGCCTGCGCGAGGAGCAGATCGCCGTGCTGCTGCGCGCGCTGCCGAAAACCGTGCGCAAAACGCTCATGCCGCTGGAGCCGAAAATCCGCGAGGTCGCGGCGGAGTTTCAGCCGGGCCGCGAGGACTTCCTCACGGCGCTCGCGGAGTTTCTCACGCGGAAATATCGCGTCAGCCCGTGCGCGCGGCGGACTGGCCGCCGCAGAGCCTGCCCGCGCACTTGCAGCCGCGCGTGGAAGTCGTCGATCGCGGCAACAAGACGGTGGCCGCAGGCCGCGATCTCGCGGCGATCCAGGCGGCGGTGGAGAGCCGCGATGTCCGCTCCGGCGCGTGGGAAAAGGCCGCGCGGCAGTGGGAACGGCGAGGCGTGGCGGCGTGGTCGTTCGGCGATCTGCCGGAGTCCATCGTCGTCGAGGAATGTCGGCGGCGCGCCGCTGCTCGCGTATCCGGGACTGGAACTGCGCGACAGCGCGGTGAACGTGCGCCTGTTCCGCAAGCGCGAGGACGCGGAGCGCGCTTCGGTCGCGGGTGTGCGTCGGCTGGCGGAATTGGCGATCGCCCGCGACCTCGCCTGGCTGTGGAAGGAACTCGCGGGGCTCGCGCGGCACATCCCGGTTCCGGGCCGGCAGGCAAACAACTTTCACGATGCGCTCCAGCAGATGAGTGTGAAGCTGCAGCACTCCGGCAGGCCCGTTCATCACCGCCGACATCCTCCAAAAAACCGCATACGAGCATCTGCTCGCTCACGCCCTCACGCTCGCGCCCATCTTTCCGCTCACCGCCGCGCGTTTCCAAGCCCTCACGGAATCAGCGCATCGCGAACTGCCCGCGCTGACGCACCGGCTCGGCGACTGGGTGCGCCAGCTCCTCGCGCTCCGGCAGGCCGTGCTCGCGCAGCCCGAAGCGCTACGCCGGGCTTGAGCAGGACGTCGCGCGCCTGATGCCCGCCGATTTTCTCGCGCGCACACCGCACACGCGCCTGGCGCATCTTCATCGCTACCTCCGCGCGGTCCAGGTCCGCGCCGAACGCGCCTCGCTCAACCCCGCCAAGGACGCCGAGAAGGCGCAGCAGCTTGCGCCATTTCGCGATTGGGAAAAGCGCGTGCCCGCTGACAACCGCGAGCCGTTCCGCTGGCTGCTGGAGGAATTCCGCGTCTCGCTTTTCGCGCAGGAACTCGGCACCGCGCAGCCGGTCTCCGCCCAGCGGCTCAGGACGCTCGGCGGAATCTGAACTCTCCCGCCTGCCCTCCTACTTCACCGGCTGCCGTCCGATGCCGTGGTAGAGGAAGCCAAGTTCCTTCATCGTGGCAGGATCGAAAAGATTGCGGCCGTCGAAGACGAGCGGGGTGTGCATGGCGGCTTTCACCTCGGCGAAGTCCACGTTGGCGAATTCCTTCCACTCGGTGGCGAGGACGAGTGCCTCGGCTCCAGTGACGGCTTCGAGCGGGGTCTTCGCGAGCTTCACGCTCTCGGGGATGAGCTTCCACTCGATGGCCTTTTCCATGCCCTTCGGATCGTAGGCGGTGACGTGTGCGCCCTCGGCGACGAGACGGTTCACGAGATCGATCGCGAGCGAGTTGCGCACGTCGTCGGTGTCGGGCTTGAAGGTGAGGCCCCACACGGCGATTTTCTTTTCCTTCAGCACCCACAGGCCGTCGCGGAGTTTTTTCAGGAAGCGCTCCATCTGCGCGGCGTTGATGCGCTCGACTTCCTTGAGCAGCGTGAACGGCGTGCCGAGTTCGTCGGCGATGGCGATGAATGCCTTCACGTCCTTCGGGAAGCACGAGCCGCCGTAGCCGAGGCCGGCGTTGAGAAATTGACGGCCGATGCGCCGGTCCATGCCGATGCCGTCGGCCACGAGTTCGACATCCGCGCCGCTCGCCTCGCAGATGGCGCTGAGGGCATTCACGTAGCTGATTTTGAGCGAAAGGAATGAGTTGGCCGCGTGCTTGATCAGCTCGGCGCTGTTCACGTCGGTGACGAGGACGGGCGCCTTGAACGGATTATAAACGCGCTGCATGCAGTCCGTGGCGCGCTCGCTCGAGGTGCCGACGACGATGCGGTCGGGCTTCATGAGGTCGGCCACGGCACAGCCTTCGCGGAGGAATTCGGGATTCGAGACAACGTCGAAATCGGCGGCGGGATTGTAGCGGCGGATGGTGGCGGCGACGCGCTCGCCGGTTTTCACGGGCACGGTGCTCTTGTCCACGATGACGCGGTACTGGCCGGGCTTGAGCGCGGCGGAGATTTCGCGCGCGACCTTTTCGATGAAGGTCATATCCACCGAGCCATCCGGCTGCGGCGGCGTGGGCACGGCGATGAAGACGACCTGGCTGTTGTCCACGCCCTCCTGCGTGGAGGTGGTGAAGCGCAGCCGCTTCGCGCCGACATTCCGGTGCACGAGTTCCTCGAGGCCCGGCTCGTAGATCGGGATTTTGCCAGCCTGGAGCATGTCCACCTTGCGCTGGTCGTTGTCGACGCAGATGACGTGATGGCCGACTTCAGCGAAGCAGGCGCCTGTGACGAGACCGACGTAGCCGGATCCAATGATGCAGAGTTCCATAAAAGGGCGCGCGTTATCCGTGTTCCGCGCGTTGTGGGCAAGGCGTTTTGCTACGTCGCTTTCGCCGGGGGAGCGCTCAAATCCGCGGATGTGAGGGCGCTCTCGGCGCGAGCGCCCCACCATGCGGGTTACAGATCGTCTGCCGGCTTCTTCGGCGTCGGCGCCATCGGAGTGGCGGGCGCCGTCGCGGGCACGGGCGGCGTCGCCGAAGGCTCGGGCGAAACGGGGACAGGCTCATTCACGTCGGTCGCAAGTGCCGGGACGAAGAAGACGTTGTTATTCCAAGAGACGCGCACGTTCGGCCCCTCGGTGCCGAGGTAGCGGAGCGGTGTGCCGGCCGGCAGCGTGACCTGTCCATTTGGCAGCATGACGCCGATCCCTTGGATCAATTTCACCGCAGTGCGAGGGGCCGCAGGCACGGCGGGCGGCGGTGTCATGGCGGACGCCTCCGCGGGCGCGGCGGGCACCGCGGGAGTGGCTGGTTTTTCCTCAGGTGCCGCTGGCTTTTCCATGGGCACGGGTTCCGCAGGCTTTTCGGCAGTCATCGGCGGAACGGGCGGAGCAGCCGGTTCGTTCGGCGCGATCGGTGCCGTCGCGGGTACTGGCGGTGCGGGTGCAGGAGGGATTTCCGGTGCGGCGTCGGGAACCTTGGCCTCGGCGATGAGCTTGTCCGGGGGCTGTACGGCCGGCTCCTTCGGAGCGGGATCGTTCGGAGCCGGCGGAGTTTCACTTTTCTCCGGAGCAGCAGGCCCCGGTGTGCCTGCGACTGGCGCAACTCCCTTGCCGTTTGATCGCTGCCAATAGTGATGACCGGCGACGATCGCGCCGAGAGCGATGGCTCCCAGCAAGACGCCGCGCAGCATCGCTCCGAGCGTGCTGGATCTCGCGGGCGGTGTCATCGCGACGCCTGCCGCGGCGAGCGTGCTCCGTGTCACTCCGCTGCCGCTTCTTGCCAGGCCGCTGGCCCCCTGCTTCAGCCTGTTCTTGAAGTCCGGCAGCACAAGCTGCGGAAAATGTTCGCCGACCGCCGGGACGAGGTAATCCCACAGCGCTGACTCCCGCTCGGTCTCCCAACCGGGGTGCCGCTTGTCGAGCGACTCGACCAGCACCTGCACGTGCGCCTTCGTCACGTCCTTGAGCATCTCGGAACCCTCGGTCTGGATGCGTTCCAGATATCGGTTCGAACGGTTCGCCCTGCGGTAATCGATCTCGTCCTGAAACACGTCTCCGTGCAGCCGCAGCTTCTCGTCCTGCCATTTGCGGATGCGCGGTTGGAGCTTGGGATTCTCCAGCGCATCGCTGATGGCGAGCGCGGCCCGTTCCCTTGCGATTCCCTCGTCAAATTCCGCACCGAGGTACTTGAGAAATGCCTTCTGCTTTGCGGTCGCCGTACCGCGTTTTTCCGTCACTCCATTCGGAATTTGATCGGCGGCGGGCAGCATTGCCGCAGCGTCGGCTGCGGGGTCGGCAACCGCCTTGAGCACCTCGTTCAGCGGTCCCCATTCGGCCATTCCCTTGCGCCATGCCAGATCGCTCGGCCGCACGCTTCCGTCGTTCAGTTGCGCCTTCACGGCTTCGTTGCTGAAGGGCCCGGTCTGACGGCCTTCCCGGATGATGAAAATTTCCATGGTGTTGTATCTTACCCGGCGCGGGGATGCTTGTTAGTCGGGGGGGAGCGCCGCAGGGTCCGCTGAGAATGGGCGGTTCCCGGAAGATTTCCAGCCGCTAATTTTTCGGCTTCGAGCGAGGGGAACTCTCCCAGTAATTCCGGACGTGGCCGTCCGCATACAGGTAGTTCTTTTTGCTCTTGAAGTCGCTCTTCATCCCATGGACCCGCTCCGTGTCGAAGCAGACGATGATCTTCGAGATCGGCACCGACATTTGCCCGCGTCGCGTGAAGACCTGCGGAGCGGACTCCAATTCGTCATCCACGTAAGGCGCCCACTCGTAGCTTGTGCCCCGCTTCGCAAAGTAATTGTACGAGGGAATCCGCACATCCGCGGGACACTTCACGACGTCCTCGGTGAGCCCGTTCCCCGCGAGCGTCGGCAGCAGGCCCCTGGCCTGCGATTCCGGCGGATAGACGGGATTGCTCGGATCCGTTTCGATCTCGGGAAACTGCCCGTCATTCTGCCCCACGTAAGCCTGCAGGGCGGCGCCGATCTGCCGAAGGTTCGAGGAACACTTCACGCCATCGGTCTTGTCGCGGAAATTCGAATACACGGGCATGGCGAGACCCATGAGGATCGCGATGATCGCGATGACGCAGAGCAATTCGATCAATGTGAAGCCGCCAGCCGACGGGAAAATCCTGTGCCTCCTCATTTCGTCGTCGCCGCCTTGGCCGCCTGTTTTGTAGCCACGTATTTCTGGTACCTGGCGATGCGTTGGGCCGGAGACTTCCGCTCGCCACCCAACGTCTGCCGGTCCGCCATCCGATCCTGAACCTCGGGTCGGCTCATGAATTCTTCCATTTTGGCCCGGCGATCCGCCTCAGGCAAATCACGCAACGACGTGAAGAGCGTCTCGCGCTCCTCGAACTCCGCCCGGGCCGCCGCCTGCTCGCTCGCCGGCAGCTTCGCGATCTCCGCGAGCACTCGCTCCCGCATCTGCGTGGGAGTCACGCCGCGGCCACCATCCGGGCGTCCGCCGCCAGGCCCTCCTCCAGGGCCACCCCTCCCACGTGGCGGGCCGGGGGGCGCAAAGTCCTCATCACCACCCGCGTCCGCCGTCCTTTCAGCACCTTGGGGCCGTCCCATCAGCATGAAAACCTCCTCCACTTTCGCTCCCGCGGTCTTCGCGAGTTGCGGCGCAGATTTCCGGATCGCGCCGCTCGAAGGTGCCTTCGTCACCGAGGGATTGAACTGCTCCGGGCATGCGAATGAAGCCGATACACCCATCGCCGCCGCCTCCAGGAATCCCTGAAGCGTCTTCTCCTGCGGTTCCTTCACTGTCCATGCGTCACGCCGCGGATCCAGCGGCACCGGCTGATCATCGAGACTGCCCGGACGGGCAAAAAGCGGCACATCGAAATTCTTCCAGCCTTCGGGGCGCTTGCCGGTCGCGATCGCTTCCACGGCGCCTTTCACCGTGCCGCTGTCGGGACCAAAGAAATACCCCAGCCGCCAGCGCGAATCCGTGACGCCCGCGAGTGTCTCCAGCGCCTCGGTGAGCGGGACTTTGATCACGCGCATCGACACAGGCTTCGCCCCGTCCATGTTCGTCTTCAGCACGATGCCGCCCTGCTTTTCGATGCTCCGGATGACTTCCGAGAGAGGCTTGTCCTTCACATCCACGGTGATGAGGCCCCAATTGGACCACACCCAGTAAACGATGGAGGCCAGCACGACCAAAATGGTCGCGCCGATGATATTTTTCTGTCGATTCATTGGCCGATACAACCCAGAGATGCGCGAAAAGTTGTGCCTTTATTTTGCCGCGCCGAGCCACTCCGAGAGGAAGGCGCACAGAGCGGATTTGTCTCCAAAGCGCACCGGATCGAGGCCCGACTCGATGAATCCGAACCCCGCCCCCCACGCCGCGCCATTCACCACGCAAGCATCCGTGCGGCACGCGGCCAACTGCTCCCGCGCCTTCCGCACCGCATCGTCCGGCGTCCCGTCGAGTTCATATTTCCAGCCCACCAGCCGCGCGGCGGGGAAAATGCCGCGCAGTTCGGACAGCAGCTTCACGGCGGGCTCCAACGTCAGGGTCAGTTCACCGGCGCGCGACGGCACCTTCGCCGCCTTAAAGATCGCGCCATCACTTCCGCGCACCGACTTCACCCGGTAGTCACACAATGCCGCCGCATGAAAAACCGCGCCGCTCCCCTCTTCGCGGATCTCCTGCAGACGCCGGAGCAAGTCCGCATTGGTCGAAAAGCCCATTACCCGCGCACCACCCGGATCGACATGCGACACCGCGCCCGCTCCCTTCAGGCAGACCACGTCATGCCCGGCCCGGCTCAGCGTCGCCGCGAGCAGCAGGCCGAGTTCTCCCGTGGAAAAATTCGTCAGCCGGCGCACGCCGTCGATCGGCTCAAAACTTGGCCCGCACGTTACGATGACACGCATTTGCCAGACCCTACGCGGCGCATCGCCCGCGCTCAAGGCTTGCCGATGCGCACGCTCCGCGCACCATGCACGCCATGGACCGAGCCACCGCCAGCCAGCAAATCCGCGAGCACTGCAACGCCGCATCCGCGGCCATCACCAAAATCCACCCGCTGCTCAACGCCCTCGGCGACGACGCGACGAAGGGGGAAATCGTGAAGGCGCTCTTCGAGCTCACGAAAAACGTCGAAGTCGTGAAGAAGCAGATCATGCGGCTCGAAAAACGCGACGACACGAGCCTGCTGTAGCCGACGACTGAAAGAGGCGGACCATCTTTCCTCCCGGCACCTTCACTTCGGCCAGACACCGCCATCGATCGGCTGCGCCTCCAATTGCGCCGGATCGATCACCACGTGGCGCACGCGCTGGCGCTTCCACGTGTAGCTGATGTGCACGAGCCCGTCGCGCGTCTGGATGATCGCGGGATAGCTGTATTCGCCGGGCTCCGTCTCCAGCGCGAGTGCTGCCTCCCACTTCACGCCATCGCCTGAAATTGCGAGGTTCAGCGGGCTGCGGCCCTTGGCGGTGTGATTATAGACGAGCAGGTGCCGTCCGTCCTTCAGCGTCACGGCGTCGGTACCGGAATTCGGATTCGGCAATTCGGTCAGCGACATTCCGCCCCAAGTTTTCCCGCCATCGCCGGAAGCGATTTGGAAAATGTGCGCCTGCTTCGTCCTTCCCAGCGCGAGAAGTTTCTCCCCGCCGACGAACAGGATGCTCGGCTGGATCGCGCCGATGCTCCTCCCGTCGTTCACCGCCTCGGTCTTCATCCATGTCGCACCGCCATCGGTGCTTCGCTCGAAATGCACGCGCCAGCCGTCGTGCTCGGAACTTGTCGGCGAAAGGATGTCGCCATTCGCAAGCTGCACGGGCTTGTTTTTGATCGGGCCGAGGATGCCGTCCGGAAGGCGGCGCGCATCGCTCCACGTTCGGCCGCCGTCCGTCGAATCGCGCAGCATGCCCCACCATTTGCTCGGGCTCGGCCCGACCTTGTAGAAGAGAAGCAACGGTCCGCCCTTCGGCTGAAAAAGAACGGGATTCCAACACGGGTGCCGCGTGCCGTCGGTCTGCACGCCATTGGCAACTTCGACTGGCGCGGTCCACTTTCCGCCCTCCAGCCGCGAACTCCAGATGCCGACATCGGAATGTCCTTCGCGCGTTCCGCCAAACCACGCGGCGACAAGTCCCCGGGCCGCCGGCTCCGCGATCGTCGTCGCGTGGCAACTCGGAAACGTCGCGCTCTCGTAGATGAACTCCGACTTCAAGAGACCGGACTTTGCAGGTGCGGCATCGACCCACTTCCACGAGGTCAGTTGGTGCGTTCCGTCGAGCTTCTTCCAGACGACCGCATCGGCGAGTCTGCTGGCACCGTTGTCCGAGACTTTGATCGCCAGGTTGTAATTGAGCCCGGCCACGACCTGCCTTTGAACTTTGGCGATTCCTTGGAACGTGAGCTTCGCGTCGTGCGCCTTGACGGCGAAGTTTGCAGCGGCAAGGGCGTCCGCATCCGTAGCCGAGACTGCGGAAAAGCCGCCCGGCACCTGCGCAACGACACGCGGGGTCGGAGCGATGAAGACCAGCACGGACGTAACAATGGCGAGGGCGATGGGGTGCATTTTCATGGAAGGAAACTCAGGCGGAAGTCTTCACCTCGCGTGGCTTGATGAGAAGCACGATGAAGATCGACAGCAGAGCGACGCCGGCAAACGCCCCGAAGATGACATTCAGCGGCACGTTCCGATCGCGCAGCGCGCCAAAGGCCCAGTCGCCCAATCCGCCGAAGCTGATGCTGACCATGTTCATGATGCCGTAGCCCGTCGCCCGCCACTCGGGCCGCGCGATCTGGCAGAGGATGGGCATGTTGTTGCAGTCGAAAAATCCCCAGCCGAAACCGAATACGATGAGTCCGGCGATCGCCACCGGCAGCGTCCCCGCATTTCCCACGCTGAAGAGCGCTGGAAGGAACAGCACCATCCCGATCGCGCTGGTGAAGATTCGGCCTCGCGGCGTGTGCCGCATCCAGCGATCCGCAAGCGTCCCGCCGATCACCACGCCGACGATCGACGCGACCTGCACGAACAGAATCGCGCTCACCCCGGCCTTGCCCTGGCCGAGTCCGAATTTTTCCTTCAGGATGTCCGGCATCCAGTCGCGAACGACCCAACCCGCGATGGCTGGCAGCGTGAAATAGAGCACAAGCAGCAGAAAATTGCGGTTGCCGAGCAGGCCGCGAAAGACGTTGCCGCTGGGCGGGATCGAAACGGTGTCTTCCGCGGGGCGCGCGGGATTGCGCAGCAGCGCCAGCAGCGGCAGCGCGTAGATGACGCCGATCATTCCGCATGTCGTGAACGCCCAGCGCCAGCCGTGGTCCGGCGAGTCCGCTGCGTATCCCGCAAAGCCGCCGAGAATCTGCCCGACGTAAATGCCCGCCTGGTGCACCCCGATCGCGCGCGAGCGAGTATGCCCGGTGTGGTAATCCGCGATCAGCGCCAGCGCCGCCGGGATGTAAAACGCCTCGCTGATGCCCATGAGAGCGCGCGCCCCCATCAGTTCGTGGAATGTCGTGACGTGCCCTGTCCACCACGTCACCGCCGACCACACAAAGAGGCTCGCGCCGATTACCAGCCGCCGCCTCACGCGATCCGCGATGAATCCCGCAAAGGGGCTGAGCAACGCGTAGGTCCATTTGAAACACCCGAGCACGAGCCCCCAATCCGCCTTGTTCGCGATGCTCGGGATGTCGCCGACCATCGAGGTCTTCATCGTCGCGAGCATCTGCCGATCGAGGTAGTTCAGCAGCGCGACCGGGAAAAGCAGCGCCACCACGCACCACGCGTAACGCATGCCGCTGGACGGAGGATTCGTGTTCATGCGCCGGGGAGACGATTCGCGCGCCGCCTACTTTGCCGAGCGCGGATTCCGGAGGTAGTAAAAGCGCCCGTCTTCCGCGCCCCCGAGGAAATCGGGAATGCCGTCGCCGTTGAAATCCACGATCGTCGGGCTCACGTCGTGCCCCTCGATGTTTTCCTTCACGAGCGGGCCCTCGTCTTTGAAGAACCACTTCCCATCACGCGCAACGACCTGCCGGAGAAAATTCGCGCTGGAAGAATTCAGCAGGATGTCGGCCTTCCCGTCGCCGTCCCAATCCGTGATGCAGATTTTCCGGCGCCCGCTCTTCCCGGCCGTGCCCTTGCTCAGCTTGAGCGGCTCGCCCTTCTCGTCGCACAGCACGCGCCTCGGCGGGAGCAGCACGAGTGTGCCGCCGCGCTTCGCCCGCTCGAAGAACGCGAGGTAGCCCTCGTGATCGAGCATGATCAGATCGTTGAGCCCGTCGCGATTCCAGTCCACGGCGAAGGGCGTCGTGCGCCATTGCGTGAGCAGCGCCTTGCCCTCGGGCCGCATCCACCCCCATGCAAGCGAAGGCTGAGCGCCCTCCCACTCGACTTCGATCGGCTGCGCCGGCGCCAGCTTCGGCTGCGAGCGCGTGCCGGTGTTTTTAAACCACACGACGCGCCCAAAAATGGAATTCACGACGAGATCCGGCAGCCCGTCGCCGTCCCAGTCCGCCACGCTGAGCGTCGTGTAGCCCCACTTCGCCTCGGCGGGGCCCTGGATGCTGCCGTTCTCCCCCGCCATGAAACGGATGACCGTGCCGTCGGCTTCGAGATGCTTCGGCGCGGCCCACTTCGGTTTCTCCACGCCGGGCGCACTGAGGTTTTTGAAAAACAGGATGTAGCCCGCGGTGTTGCCGCTCACGATGTCCATCGCGCCGTCGCCGTCCCAATCCACTCCGACAGGCGTGGCGAGCGCGCCGCATTTCAACTCATCCGCTTCCTGCTGAAAATACCGAGGCGGCAAAAATTGAGGCGTTCCGTCGCCCGCAGTTTTCCCGGTGTTCTCGATGAACGCGACGCGCCCGTCCTCGTCGCCGACGATGAGATCCGTGTGGCCGTCCTTGTTCCAATCGAGCGCCACCGGCGTGATCATTTCCAAGTCCATCGTGAGCGCCTTGCCGTCGGGCGACTTGAGCTGCCGGCCCGGCGCATACTTCGGCTCCGTGCGCGTACCAGTGTTTTCAAAATACGTGAAGCTGTCGCGAAACTCACCGCAGATGAGGTCGAGCTTCCCGTTGTTCTTGAAGTCCGCAAAATTCGGCGACGGCCACCCGAACGTCTCCACGGGCTTGTCACCCGCCATCACTTTCACGGGCTTGTCGTAGATCGGCGCCGCTGTCGTGCCGGTGTTGCGCAGGAGGTAAACGAAACCGCGCAACGGCCCGTTCGTCCATTTGCCGCTCGCGTCGTACGCATTGTCCCAGCCGTATGCCGTCCAGTCGCCGACGCCGACGATAAGGTCCACGTTGCCGTCGCCGTCGAAGTCCACGTAGCGCCACATGTCCGCACGGATCTTGTTCGGATGGACCTTCGCGTTCACGGGCAATTTGGTCCCCTTCTCCAAACCGGACGCGAGGAAATCGGGATACTCCATGCCCGGCGAAAGCACGCGCGGCCTGCCGTCCACGTAGCTCACCTGGACGTTCGAGCGGCCCTGGCTGATGCGGCGGCCCGCCTTGAAAACCGGCATGGCGTTCTTCGCCGTGTCGCCGCTGGCGTTCTCGAAAAAGTAGGTGCCGTTGTATGGCTTGTCGGAGCAGTTGACGACGAGGTCGAGCACGCCGTCGCCGTTGAAATCCATCGGCAACGGCCATGCCCAAAGTCCGACGCCGAGATCGACGGTCAGACCCGGGTTGTTGTATCGCAGCCGCTCGAGTGCGGTGGCCGGTTGCGCATTCAGCGCGGCGATGAATGCGAGGATGGCGAGAGCCGGTGTTTTCATGGATGGGAAAAGTGAAAGCTCGCTGGTTTCACGGACGGCGAAGCGTGCCGCAGACATTCACGCGGATGCCAAGCGCCCGGGCAAACGCAGCCTTGGCAAACATGCACTCGTCCGCGGCCTTCGCGTCCTTTGCGTAGGCGACCTGAATGTGATTCGCCTGGTGCTTCGCCATGAGCTGATCGCGGGACACGCCGTACGTGACGGCGTGCATGATGGGCCATTGCGGCGTGGTCGCCTGCCAGCGGCGCTCCGTCTCCTCGCGCGGCAGCGTCACGACTCCGCCGCGCCCGATGTCCATGTGCAGCGCCTCGCCCTCGACGTAGATCCGCGACCAGACGATCTCGCCCGGCTTGCTGATGCCGCGAAGCGTCGAGCCGCCATTCGGGAAATACATCGCCGGCTGGCGGAAGCCTTCCGCGCCTTTCCATCCGCCGATGAAATGCGCCGGCGGAGCCGCGCCGCTGATGAGGAACACCCACACGTACTCGCCGCCAAACTCCGCGCCCCAGCGCACATCGTGCAGCGTGTTCTCGACGGGCTGCCCGAGCGCCGCATGGACGCGCTGGGTGAGCAGGCCGTCGAGCCCGGCGCACTCGTCCACTTCGTTGAAATGCGTGAGCGGGCTTGCCGGCGAACAGCACGCGCTTCCCGTCGCGCGATTCGCACCGGCGGGCGGTCCGAGTTGTTCAGCGTGCCTTCGACGAGATCGCTCGCGGGCAGCAGATCCTTCAGCCCTTGCTGATACTGGATGCCGATGGCGTCGCAGCCGAAGTCATCCGCGATCCGCACGGCGGCGACATACATTTTGCACTGCAGCAGGATCTGCGCGTCGGTGAGGTCGGTCGAGTGGTTCGGGCCGGTGTGGAATTTCATCCCGCGTTTCTCCATCCACGCGCGCACGGCATCGGCCTCGGCATCCGGCACGCGCATCGTCTCCGCGAAAAGCGCCGACTGGCTGAGCCGCTCCTTGAAGACGCCGCACGCGTGCAGCGCGTGGTCGGGGATGATGGCGTTGAACATCCCCATGCAGCCTTCGTCGAACACGCCCATGATCGCCTTCCCGTCGCGGAGCTGCGCCGCGAGTTGCTTGCCGAGCTTCGCCGCGCGGGCGGGCACCTTCACTTTCTCGATCGGCCGCGCGTGTGACGTGTCGTGCGTGATGCGCCCGGTCTTCAGCCATTGCCGCAGCTTCGCGAGGAAAAACGCATCGGTGAAATCCTCGCTCCACAGCGTCGAGTAGCGCACGCCGGCCTTGGTGAGCGACCCGTTCAGATTCAGCATGCCGACGAGCCCCGGCCACTGCCCGCTCCAATTCGCCACGGTCAGAATCGGCCCGCGATGCGTCGTGAGTCCGGCAAGGACGTGATGCGAATACTGCCACACCGCCTCGGCGACGATGAGCGGCGCGTCGGGATCCACGTTGCGGAAAACCTCGATCCCCTCGCGCTGGCTCGCGATGAAGCCGTGCTTTTCCTTCGACTTGAAAGGATGCGCGCGAACCACGGTCGAAACCCTCCGCCTTGAGCGCTGCCGCGAGCGTCCTTTTCCATCGCCGCCTGAGCGGGCCAGCACACTTGATTGGCAGTGAGACGCAGGTCGCCGCTGGCGACTATCTGGACATGGTTGCGATTGAGACGTTTCGCGGGCATTCGGCGGCGTGTTTGTTTTTCGTGGGGAACCAGCAGGGGTTTCGTAAGGCAGTTCGGGCCAACCGGTGGCAGGTTTGTCCCGAGTTGTCGAACATCAGAACCCCGGCAAATCGGGGCGATCCACAGCACGGACCGTCGGTTGACAGGATCAGGGTTGGCCGCTAGCTTCCGCGCACTCTTCGGGGACCCCTTTATGCTCCTCAACCGTCCAGTTCTTGTTCTGAACAGGCTGTGGCAGGCGATTCACGTCTGCTCAGCCAGGAGGGCTTTTTCGCTTCTTTGCCAGGGCCACGCGCAGGTCGTGCATGCCGAGGACGGCAGTTTTTCCACGCACGATTTCGACAGTTGGCGCAGCCTCTCGCAGCGTGAGCCGGGTTCGCAGATGGTGCAGACGGTCGCGTACCAAATCCGCCTGCCCACCGTCATCGTCCTCATGCTGTTCGACCGCATGCCGCGCAAGGAGGTGAAATTCACACGCCACAATATCTTCGAGCGCGACCGTAACACGTGCCAGTATTGCGGACGCACCTGCGACCGCCGCGACCTGAATCTCGACCACGTCTTTCCCCGCGACCGAGGCGGCCAGATGACTTGGGAAAACATCGTCTGCTCGTGCATCGCGTGCAATACGCGCAAGGGCAACCGCACTCCCGAGCAAGCCCGCATGAAGCTCATCCGCAAGCCCGAGCGGCCAAAGTGGCGACCCTTCGCGCACCTTACGTTCGGTGCGGAGCACCACGACAGCTGGAAACACTTCGTGGACTTCGCGTACTGGAATGTGGAACTCGGCGAGTAGCCGGTGAAAGTAGCGCGGGGGCCTGCACGTATTGCAGGCATGAAAAAGCCGCGCCTCCCCTCCGCATCCTGATTTGGACCTCGCTTGCCTTGTTGCTCGCCATCGTCGCCTGCAATTGCTGGCTGCTCTCCTCAAACCGCGCCCGCATATTTTTCGCAAGCACGGAGGTCCCCGCGCGCACGGTGGCGCTCGTCCTCGGCACCGCTCCTCGTGTGGGCCCGTGGAAGAATCCCTTCTTTGAAAACCGCATGGACGCCGCCGCGCAGCTCTGGCGCGCAGGAAAAGTGCGGCACCTGCTCGTGAGCGGCGACAACTCGCGCCACGACTACGACGAACCGACCGCCATGCGCGATGCCCTCATCGCCCGCGGCGTGCCCTCCCGCGCCATCACGCTGGACTACGCGGGATTTCGCACGCTGGATTCGCTGATCCGCGCCCGCGAGGTCTTCGGCCTGCACGACATCATCGTCGTCACCGACGGCTGGCACCAGCCGCGCGCGCTCTTCCTCGCAGCCGCAGCGGGCCTTGATGCGCTCGGCGTAAGCTCCGCCGATTTGCCGTGGAGCATGTCCGGAAAAACCCGCGTCCGGGAATGGCTCTCCCGCGTGAAAGCGGTCGCCGATGTCTGCATCTTGCGGACGAAACCGAAGTTCCTCGGCGAGCCCATCGCACCCGCCATCGAGTAACGCTCGACGCCGGAACAGCGCCGAAGATTCTCCCAACTTTTCACCTTCATCCGCATTGTCCCACTCGGAAGCGTGCCCGTTCCGGCGGCGCGCTTCCGCCACTTCTTTTCCGGCAACCTCCCACCTCTTCATCCCATGAAACAGCTCCCCCTCATCGCCGCGTCGCTCCTCTGTGCAGCACCGCTGGCCAATTCTGCGACCACTCCGAAGCAGGCCATCGCCCTGAAGAATTCCGTGAAAGCGGATCCTGCGCTCAAGTCCATCGGCCCGATCTCTTTTGGCAGCGGAGGCGTGCTGCTCATCGCGGAGCCGGGGATTGCGGCCATCGTCGCGGTCGAGACGGGTGATGTCGGCGACAAGGTCGGTCCTGCGAAGCTCGCAAAGCCCGTCGAGGATGCGTCGGCATTGATCGCCGGATCCCTGAAGACGACGGCGGATCAGATCCAAATCGTGGACATGGAGGTGAATCCCGCGAGCGGCAAAGTCTATTTCTCCGTGCGCAACAACGCGGCGAAATCCGTCGCCATCGTGGTGGCGGATGCGGCGGGCGCTGCGAAGGCGCTCGATCTCGCGGCACTGCCGCACGTCCGAGTCGCGCTCCCGAAAAGCGAGACCGGCTCCATCCGCAACATCTCGGATCTCGCGGCGGCCGGCGGCCGCCTGCTCGTGACGGGACAGAGCAACGAGGAATTCAGCAGCAAGATATTTTCCATCCCGCTGCCGCTCGGCGCGGATTCGGCGGGCGCCATTTTCAGCGCGGAAACCTACCACGTCGCGCACAAGAAATGGGAGACGAAGGCGCCAATCCAGAGCTTCGTGCCCTACGACGACCAGGGAAAACTGTGCGTCGTCGGCGCATTCGCATGCACGCCGATCGCGAAATTTCCGCTGGATGACATCGCCTCCGGCGCGAACATCCGCGGCACGAGCGTCGTGGAACTCGGTTCCGGAAACCGGCCGCTGGACATGTTCATCTACGAGAGCAAAGGCAAGAGCTGGGTGGTCACGAACACGAACCGCTTTCACCAGCCGCTCTTCGGCCCGTCGAAATTCTGGGGCGTGCGCGTGAGCACCGCCTATCTTGATCGCAAGGAACCGGAGCTGATCAACGAGAAGGCCGCGCGCCGCGACGTGAAGCAGCAGACCGGGCCGGAGGGCATCGAGATCCTCGATGCGCTTTCCGGTGCCGTCCACATCAGCAAGCTGGATGATTCGACGATGATCGTGCTGCGCGAAGCCGGCGACAAACTCCGACTGGAATCTGCGGCGCTGCCGTAGGGAAGAGTCCTGGAGAGCGGGATTGAACGCGGAGACGCTGAGTGGAATGGAGAGAAACGCAGAGGACTCTTGGGAAACGCTCCTCCGCGTACCTCTCATTTTTCTCCGCGCCTCTGCGTTGAAAAATGGGCATGAGCGCCTGCGAAGCACGCAGCCTCTCATGGCTCGCAGATTGCGAACCGCATTGCCTCTGATCCTCGCCACGTGGTGCGCGCTGGTGCCACCCGCCAGCGCGGAGGATGCGCGCACTCCGACCATCACCGCGATTTATCCAAGCGGTGACGAAGTGCCCGCGAATCATCTCAAATTCTACATCCACTTTTCCCAACCGATGCGGCAGGGCGTGTTCCTCCAGCACTGTTCGCTGCGCGATGAGCGCGGCGCGGAGGTCCCCGAACCATTTCGCGAGACGGAACTGTGGTCCGACGATCGCACACGACTCACGCTCTGGCTTCACCCCGGACGGCAGAAGACGGGCGTGAATCTCAACGTGGAATTCGGCCCGGTGCTGCACACCGGCCGCGGTTACACGCTCGTGGTCTCGGGGAAGTGGGCGTCGGAGGACGGCGTGGGCCTCGGCGCTGATTTCCAAAAACGTTTCCGCGCCATCGCTCCCGCCCACGCACAGCTCGATGCAAACACCTGGCGAATCACTTCCCCTCCCGCCGGTTCCCTGGTCCCGCTCACAATCCGCTTTCCCGCGCCCCTCGATCACGCGCTCTTGCTGCGCTGCATCCGAGTGCTCGGTGCAGGCAACAATCCGCTGGCCGGCAGCGTCACCATCTCGGATCGGGATCAAACGTGGTCCTTCATCCCCGCGCATCCGTGGAACGCCGAAGCACACACGCTGGCCGCGGATTCCATCCTCGAAGATCTCGCCGGCAACAGCCTCGCGCGCCCCTTTGAAGTGGACCTGACCAAGATCGCGCCTGGAAAATCGGCGTCCACCGTCACGCTGACATTCCGCCCGACGAGCAGCCCGAAATGAAGCACGCGCAAACTGCGCACTTCATGTGGGACGTCTCACAGTCCCCCATCGAGGATCGCCGCGGCCGCGCGGTTCGCCGCGCCACGTTCCCCGAGGCTCGCGATGACTTCGGCCTGCGCGCGCTGCTGATTCTCTCGGACGGAGGTGTCTTCGAGCAGACGGAAGATTTCCGCGGCGATCGGCCCTGGCTGCGCGTCATCCTGGAGGAATTCACGCGCGATTTCTCGTCCGGCGAGGACGTTCGGCAGTCCGAGCCACGGGATTTTCACGAGACGCTTGCCGACCGCCCAGGTGAGCCATGCGACCTTGTAAAGTATCACCATCGGCAGGCCGAAAAACGTGCTTTCGAGCGTTGCTGTGCCGCTGCACACCATGCCCGCGCTGGCGCGCTGCATGAGATCATGCGCGGTGCGGAGCGAGAGCGTGCAGAAGCCATCTTCGCATCCGTGCGCGGCAAGCATCGCCCGCATTTCCTCCGCGAGCGTTTCGCGCGCGGCGGCGGCCTCGAAGCGCAACGCGGGGCGGGATTGCTTCAGCCGTTTCGCGGCCTCGATCATGACGGGGAAAATCTTCCGCACTTCCTTGCCCCGGCTGCCGGGCAGCAACGCGACGAGCGACGCATCGCGCGGCTGCTCCCGTTTTTCCGCCGCCAGCGAATCGAGCAGCGGATGGCCGACGCACACGGCGCGCAAACCGGCATCCGCATACAGCGGCAGCTCGAACGGGAACAGGCACAGCATGAGGTCGAGAAATTTCGCCATCTTCGGGATGCGCCCGCGGTGCCACGCCCACACTTGCGGACTCACGTAGTGGATCGTGCGCAGGCCCGGCATCCGGGCCTTCGCCGCCTTTGCGAGGCGCATGTTGAAGCCGGGGTAGTCGATCGTGATGAGCGCGTCGGGCTTCGATGCTTCGATCTCCGCGAGCATCCGGTGGAACTGTTTGCGGAAGTAGCCGTAATTTTTTAGCACGTCCCACAGGCCCACGACCGCCTCGTCCGCCCAGTCGAAAATCGCGTCTCCCGCGAAGGCGCGCATCTCGCGCCCCCCTGCTCCGAGGAATTCCGTACCCGGCGCGCGCTCGCGGATCGCGCGCAGCAGTTCGACACCGCGCGAATCCCCGCTCGCTTCACCTGCGACGACGTAGAACTTCATGCCGGCTTCACGTTCGCCGCTTCGATCTGGCGCGTGATCTCCAGCGCGAGTTCCAGCGCCGCCGTTGCCTCGCGGCCCGACACCTTCGGCTGCGCACCGGCGCGCGCGCACTCGACGAATGAAACCAGTTCGCGCTTCAGCGGCTCATCTTTGTCAATCGCGACGGGCTCGCGCACGATGCGCTTGCCGGCGAACTCGGTGACGATCGTCGCATCCGTCGCGAGGCCGAAAATCTTCCCGAGGAACGTGCTCTCCTTCTCCCCCTCCCCGGCGAGGCGCAACAGGTAGCCCTCCTGCTTCTGGTAATCGAGCGAGAGATACGCGTCCGGCTGGAAGACGCGGATCTTCCGCACCTTGTCCTGGCTGATGCGCGATGCGGTGATGTTCGCGACGCAGCCGTTTTCAAAGCGGATGCGGACATTCGCGATGTCCTCGCGCTTGCTGAGGATCGCCACGCCCACCGCATCCACCTGCACCCACGGCGAGCGCACGAGGTGCAGGATGATTTCCAAATCGTGGATCATCACATCGAGCACCACGCCGACATCGAGGCTGCGCCCCGGATACGGCGAGAGCCGCGTGGCCTCGATGAAGCGCGGCGCACTGAGCCGCTTCTCCAGCGCAGACATCACGGGATTGAAGCGCTCGATGTGGCCGACCTGCAGCACGAGCCCGCGGTCCTGCGCGAGGTCGCACAGTTCGCGCGCCTGCTCGGGGGTCTCGGTGAACGGCTTCTCCACGAGCACATGCTTGCCCGCATCGAGCAGCGCCTTCGCGATTTCGAAATGGGTGACCGTCGGCGTCGCGACGGTGGCTGCATCCACGAGCGGGATGAAATTCTCCAGCGAGGTCACCGGCTCCGCGCCGAACTTCGCAGCCATCTCGCGCGCCACGTCCTCGCGCGTGTCGAGGATGGCGGTGAACTTTGCATCCGGCAGCTCGGAGAAAATGCGCGCATGGTTTTTCCCCATGCTGCCGGTGCCGATGACGCCGAGACGGATTGCTGATTTCTGATTTCTGATTTCTGATTTTTCCATGCGTCACAGGCCGAAGATCGAAAGTTTGTGCTGCGCAGCGAGGGCGTTCACGCGGTCGCGTTCCAGGATGATCGTGCGGCCTGCCTCGATGCCGATCACGCGCACGCCCGCTTCGCGGCAAATCTCCAGCGTGACGGGACCGATGACGGGCACGTCGAAGCGCAAATCCTGGCCGGGCTTGCTGACTTTCACCATCACCGCGTCGCCGCGGCCGAGCGCGCCGCCGCGCTTGATGCATTCATTCGTGCCCTCGAAGCCCTCGACCGCGAGCACGGTCCCGTTCTTCACGAGAACGGTCTGGCCGATGTCGAGGCGACTGACTTCCTTCGCGATGTCGTGCCCGTAGCGGAGATCGTCCTCGACGCGCGCCTTCAGCCGCGGCCCGGCGATGAGGCCGGCAGGCGCGAGGTGCTCGCTCCATGAAAGTCGTCGCCGGGATCAGTTCGACGCCGATCTTCTGCATCTCCTCGCCGATCGCGGCGAAGATGGTCTCGGCGTTGCGGCGCTTCAGCCGTGCGAGGAGGAAGAGCGCCTTGAAATCCGGCCGCAGGTCAAAAAGGTTTTTCGGCGCGATCTGGCCTGCCATCACCGCGTGCCGCACACCGCTCTTTTCCAGAAACGTGAGCAGCTTCCCAAGTTGACCGACGCGCAGCCACTCGATGTCGTCCACCTCGGCGGCGAGCCGGTCACTCGTCTCATCGGTGAATGACGCAGCGACGATCCGCACCACGCCCGCCTTTCGCGCCCCGCGTGCCATCGCAAACGGGTAACTGCCGTTTCCGGCGATGATGGCGAGTGAGTCGGGTGTTTCCAAAGCGCGCGCACGCTACGCGCTCGATGCCATGCCCGGCAATTCTCAAGCGTGTCCGCAGAAAGTGAGGAAAATCATCCGCAGATTGCGCAGATTCGCGCAGAGAAAATCAGCGCCTGCTTCCATCTGCGGAAATCTGCGCAATCTGCGGATGAAAACCCCGGACACGCTTCGCAGCCCCACGGATCCAGAAAATGCCTTGCGCCGCTGTTGCAGCGCTCGCATCGTCCCGCGCACAAAATCGCACGAACATGGCCGCAAGCACCGTTGAGTTTGAAGTCCCGGATTCCATCGCCCGCACACAGGACGGGCTCTCGCGAACTGCCGGCGACGCGCTCGGCGAGAAGATGATCATCAACATGGGGCCGTCGCATCCCGCGACGCATGGCGTGCTGCGGCTCATCCTGGAGACTGGACGGCGAATACATCACCAAGGCCACGCCCGACGTCGGCTACCTGCACCGCGGCGACGAGAAGATCGCGGAGAACATGACCTACAACCAGTTCGTGCCCTACACGGACCGGCTGGACTACCTCGCGCCGCTCGCGAACAACGTCGCCTACGCGCTCGCCGTGGAAAAGCTCATGGGCTGGGAATTGCCGCCGCGCGGCCAGGCCATCCGCGTGCTCTGCTGCGAACTGGCACGCATCAGCGCGCACCTGCTCGGGCTCGGCTGCTTCGCCATGGATACGGGCGCGATGACGGTCTTCCTCTACACCTTCCAGCAGCGCGAAATCGTCTACAACCTCACCGAGCAACTCACCGGCGCGCGCTTCACCACGAGCTACACGCGCATCGGCGGCGCAGAGCGCGACCTGCCCGACGGCTTCCTCGATGCGGTGCGGAAATTTCTGCGACGGCGTGCTGCCGGTCGTGGACGAGACGGACAAGCTGCTCACGCGAAACCGCATCTTCGTGGACCGCACGAAGGACATCGGCATCATCTCGAAGGAAGACGCCATTTCCTACGGCCTCAGCGGGCCGAACCTCCGCGCCTGCGGCGTGGACCACGACCTCCGCAAGCGCCAGCCTTACCTCGGCTACGAGCAGTATGATTTCGACGTGCCGATCGGCTCCGTCGGCGACAGCTACGACCGCTACCTCATGCGCATGGAGGAGATCCGCCAGAGCGTCCGCATCCTGCGCCAGGTCTGCGACACGATGCCCGACGGCGCGTGGTCAACGTGAACGACCCGAAGAACTATCCGCCGCCGAAGACCACGGTGCTGACGAAGATGGAGGAGCTCATCCACCACTTCATCATCGCACACCGAGGGCATCGAAGGCCCCCGCGGGCGAAGTCTATTTCGGCGCGGAAAACCCGAAGGGCGAACTCGGTTTCTACATTTACAGCAAGGGCGGCGGCACGCCCTATCGCCTGAAGATCCGCAGCCCCTCGCTTCGTCAATCTCAGCATCCTGCCGAAGCTCCTGCCCGGCCACATGATGAGCGACGTCGTGAGCATCCTCGGCTCGCTCGACTTCGTGATGGGCGAGTGCGACCGCTGACGGGTACTGCTCCACCATGCAGCTCCACGAGTGATGAGCCCGAAAACCTTTTTCACGGAATTTCCCTCGCCCATCGGCACGCTGGAACTGCGCGGGACGGAATCCGCGCTTACGGGGGTTTTCATGGAAAACCATCGCCATGAGGCGCCGCGAGCGATCGGCGCGGTGCGGGACGCGGAGCCGCTGCGCGAGGCGCTGCGGCAATTGGAGGAATATTTTGCCGGGGAACGCCGGGAATTTTCGCTCGCCCTGGGACCGGCTGGGACCGATTTCCAGAGAAGGGTCTGGCAGGCGCTGCGCGACATTCCGTACGGAGCGATGATGAGCTATGGGGAGATCGCGGCACGCATCGGGAACCCGCGTGCGGTCCGCGCGGTGGGGCTCGCGAACGGACGCAATCCCATCTCGATCGTTATCCCTTGCCATCGCGTCATCGGCGCGGATGGCTCGCTGACCGGCTACGGTGGCGGGCTGGAGCGGAAGCGATTCCTGCTCGCGCTCGAACGCGGCAGCCGGCCGGTCCCGGTCATCGCGGAATCGCGGCGGCACGCAGTCGCGTAGCTGCACCTCCGCGTTTCGCCTCCGCGATTCCGCGGGCTACTTCACGGCACCGGCGGCGAGTTCGAGGAACTTGTCGCGCAATTCCCCGCCCTTCGGGACGAGGACATCCTGCACCATGAGGACAGTGACCATCTTTTTCTCCGGATCGATCCAGCCATGCGTGCCAAAGGCGCCGCCGTGGCCGAAGGACTTGTCCGACATGTGCGGGGTCGGCTTCTTTTCCCCGGCGTTGTTGTACCAGCCGAGGCTGTACGAGATCGGCTTTCCGCCGACGGTGTGGGGCTTCGTCATTTCGGCGACGCCCTTCGCGCTCACGATGCGCTTGCCGTCGAGTTCACCGCCATTCAGCACCATCTGGTAAAAACGCGCCATGTCCGCGGCGGTGGAGAAAAGTCCGCCGCTCGGCTCGGCCTCGCGCCGGATGTCGGGCTCGGAAGTGAGGAATGCATTGTGCGCGGGGACGAGTGCGTCGCCGCTGAACTTGTACGTGCGCGCGACGCGTGCGCGCTGCGGGGCGTCGGGATGCCATGTGGAGTCCTTCATGCCGAGCGGGGCGATGATGCGCTCGCCGACGAACTGCTCGAAAGTCTTGCCGCTGACGATCTCGATGATGCGGCCCGCGACGGTGAGTCCGAAGCCGTACTCGAATTTGCTGCCCGGCTGGAACTCGAACGGTTCCTTGAGCAGGTCGAGCGCGTACTGCGCGATCGGCACGTTGCCATCGGTCGGCTTGCGCGGCGGGTCGGGAATTCCGCTCGTGTGGGAGAGCAAGTCGCGCAGCGTGATGGGGCGGGCAAGCACTTCGTCCTTCTCCACCTTCACCTTCGCGAGTTCGGGAATCCACTTCGAGGCGGGCTCGTCGAGCGTGAGCTTGCCCTCGTCCGCGAGGATCATCACCGCGGTCGATGTGAGACTCTTGGTCATCGAGGCGATCCAGAAAATCGCATCGGGCGTCATGGCCTTCTTCGTCTCGATGTTCGCCATGCCCGCTGCCTCCTGGTGGACGAGGCGTCCGTCGCGCACGATCAGCGTCACCACTCCTGCGGCGCGCTTCTGTTTCAACAGCTCCTCCATCGCCGGCTTGATGGCGGCGAGCTTTGCGGAGTCCATCCCGGCTTCCTCGGGCTTCGCGGGAGCGAGCGCGGCGGGCTTCGCTGCCGGGGCAGGCGCGGGCTTTGGCGGCTCGGGCTTCGGCTGGGGCGTCTCCTCGGGCTTGGCGACGGCGGCCGTCGCGGGCGGAAGCGTGAGGTCCCATCCGCGTTCGATCCGCAGCGTCGGCAGCGCCTTCGCGAGCGCCGCGGCTCCGGCATCCGTCACCTTGGACTCGAAGACGTAGATGCGCTTGAGCTTCGTGAGGCCGGTGAGTTGCTGCAGCCCTGCGTCCGTGACGTCAGTGTGGAAAAGGTTCAGCGATTCGAGCTGCGCGAGGCCTTTCAAATGCGCTAGCGCGGCGTCGTTGGCGTTGCTGCGCGAGAGGTTCAGCTTTTTGAGGTTCTTCAAATGCGCGACACCGGCGAGATCGTCCGGCTGGAACTGCAATCCCGAGAGGTCCAGTTCGACGATGGATGGAATTTTCCCGATGAGCGCAAAGGCCGCGGCATCCGGCTTCTCGATGCCGCGGAAATTCACGTAGCTCCAATTCACCCCTGCAGCCAGAGTCTGCACGAGCGCGCCGCGCTTCGAGAGCGCCTCGGCCGCCTGCTTCTCCTCGGGTGTAGGGGCCGGGCCGGAGTCCGCCTTTTCCTGGGCGCTGAGGCTGAGTGGCACGAGCAGGAGCGCCGCGGCGATGATGGCTGGGAGGAATGGTCTGTGGAGTTTCATGGAGGTGCCGGAGTTTGAGGGTGGGAATGCGCGGCTGGCACGCATATTCCCCGAGGACGCGAGTTGTTCCACCCTTCCCGCCTGGGCCCGATACATTTCCGACGCCTCTCTGGCATCCTTCTGGCTTTCTCGTCACGGCATGGCCCGAATCGATCAGTATTTCAAATTCATGAAGGAGCAGGGTGCTTCCGATCTGCATCTCTCCACCGGCAACCCGCCAATCCTCCGCATCCACGGCGAAATGGTCCGCGTCGATGCCGCCCCATTTGGCGGCGATGACCTCAAGGCGCTCGTTTACGAGATCGCACCGGAACACAAAATCAAACAGTTCGAGGAAACCGGCGACGTGGACTTCGGCTACGAGTACCCGGGCTTCGCGCGCTACCGCGCGAATTTCTTCAACCAGAAAAACGGGATCGGTGCGGTGTTCCGTCTCATCCCGAGCAAGGTGCTCACCGCCGACGACCTCGGGCTGCCGCCGGTGATCAAGAAATTCGCGATGCTCAAGAAAGGTCTCGTGCTCGTGACCGGCCCGACCGGCTCCGGAAAGTCCACGACCCTCGCGGCGATGGTGGATTTTGCGAACCTCCAGCGAAAGGATCACATCCTGACGATCGAGGACCCGATCGAATTCGTCCACAAGAGCCAGCAATCGCTCATCAATCATCGCGAGGTCGGCATCCACACCAAGTCATTCACCTCGGCGCTCCGCGGCGCTTTGCGTGAAGATCCGGACATC
Organism: uncultured Verrucomicrobiae bacterium; assembly: GCA_963769025.1. Classification (GTDB taxonomy): domain Bacteria; phylum Verrucomicrobiota; class Verrucomicrobiia; order Chthoniobacterales; family Chthoniobacteraceae; genus SXWH01. The sequence goes on along the minus strand of CAVYKI010000009.1, from coordinate 32,208 downwards.
ATCCTCGTCGGCGAGTTGCGCGACTTGGAAACCATCGAGCTCGCGCTCACCGCGGCGCAAACCGGCCATCTCGTCTTCGGAACGCTTCACACGCCAAGCGCGCCCAAGACGATCGACCGCATCATCGATGTCTTCCCGGGCGGCCAGCAGAACCAGATCCGCTCCAGCCTCGCGGAATCGCTCAAGGGCATCGTGGCGCAAAACCTTTTCAAGCGGATCGACAAGCCGGGCCGCTGCGCAGCGCTGGAAATCCTCGTGGTGGACAGTCCCATTTCCAACCTCATCCGTGAGGGCAAGACGCACCAGATCACGGGCATGATGCAGGTGGGCAAGAAGAAGGGAAACCAGCCCCTCGACGACGCGATCATGGAACTGCTCCGGCAGTCGAAAATCGCCCCCGAGGAAGCTTACGACAAAGCGATGGATAAGAAAAAATTCCGCGCGTTCATCAAGGACGCCGGCGACTGGGAGGACTAAAATATGAAGCGCGCAGAACTCGATGCACTCCTGACCACCATGCTGGAGGTCGCCCCCGGCATCTCCGATCTCAATTTCACATGCGGACGCCCGCCCCAGGTCGAGGCCTTCGGCGTCCTGAAGGTGGCGGATGTCCCGCCACGCGTTCCGAAACTGACGCCATTCCAGACCGAGCGCATCGCGCTGAACATCATCGGCGGCGAGAAGCGCCTGCTCCGCGAACTCGCGATCAAGGGTTCGTGCGACTGCGCCTACATGGTCAGTGATCGGCTGCGCTTCCGCGTGAACATTTTCCGCCAGCGGGGCCACCTCGCCATCGTGATGCGCAAAGCGCAGACGGAAGTGCCTTCCATCCAATCGATGGGACTGCCGGCAATCACCAAGGACGTGGCGAAGGAAAAGACCGGCCTCATCCTCGTCACCGGAGCCACCGGCAGCGGCAAGACGACGACGCTGGCGGCGCTCCTCGACGAGATCAACAAGACGCAGGCCGTCCATGTCGTCACCCTCGAGGATCCGATCGAGTATTTGCATCCGCACAAAAAGGCCACCTTCAACCAGCGCGAACTGGGTCCGGATTTTGACGATTTCCCGACCGGCTTGCGCGCGGCGATGCGGCAGGCCCCAAAGGTGATTTTCGTCGGTGAAATGCGTGACCGCGCGACGGTCGAAATCGCGCTCACTGCCGCCGAGACGGGCCACTTGGTTGTCTCCACCATCCACACGATCAACGCCGGCCAGAGCATCAACCGCATCCTCGGCATGTTCGAGCGCGAGGAGGAGGAGCAGCTCCGCATCCGCCTCTCGGACACCTTGCGGTGGATCGTCTCGCAGCGGCTGCTCCCCCGCGTCGGCGGCGGACGGCAACTCGTGCAGGAAATCATGGGAAACAACATGCGGACGCGCGAGACGATCCAGATGGGCGAAGACGACGGGCGCTCGTTCTACGAGATCATCGAGCAATGCCAGACCTTCGGCTGGGGCACGTTCGACCAGGGAATTGTCGGCGCCTTCGAGCAGGGAAAAATCACGGACGAAACGGCGATGCTCTACTCGACCAACAAGGCGAAGATGAGCCGCTACGTGGACGACGCGAAGAAGCGCCTGAATCTCGATTCCGTGGACACCTCCGGCATGAAACTCGACCTCCAATCCTTCTCCAAAGCCAAATGAGCACGCTCACTGACAACGATTTTCACCATCGGATTGACCTCTTCGAGCCGGGCGACACGACCGCGCTCATCTGCGTGGATGTGCCGGAAGTGCAGCGGCTCGTGGTGGACAACCTCACCGAGCTTGGCTGCAAAATTCACACCGGCCTTTTTGTCGAGGACATCATGGTGAAGCTCCAGACACACGCCTACGACGTGGTCGTGATCGCCGAGCACTTTTCCGACTCGAATCTTCAGAGCAATCCCATCCTCCAGGCCACGCTCGAAATCGGCCCCAACCAGCGGCGCAGGCAGATCATCGTCCTCGTCGGCAGCAGTGTTCATACGGACAGCGACATGGAGGCCTGGGCAAACAGCGTGGACCTTGTGGTGAACCTCGCCGACGTCCCGAACATCAAGCACGTCCTGCGACGCTGCATGCAGCGGAGCCGCACCTTCTACACGCCCTACTCCGAGGCCCTCATCGCGGCCAATCTGAACTGATCCGGCACGCAGCCGTCCGGATCACGCGCCGTAGCGCACATCCGCCTTCAGCAGGATGTCCGGGCCCATGCGGCGGCGGGTGATGTTCTCAAGCTTCACCGATTCGCGCGTACTGCCCGCACCCAGCCCACCGATAACGTCTGGGCCGCCGCACAGAAGCGGCGCGAGGTAAAACTGCACCCGGTCCACCAGCCGTGCATCGAACGCAGCCCCAAGGAGCGTCCCCCCACCCTCTATCATCACACTCGTGCATCCACGCTTCGCGAGATTGCGGAGCACGGCCCGCAGCGACTTGCCGCGAAATACCAGCGTGCGCTCCCGGTGTTCGTCGCAGAAAACGTGCGCCTTCTTGGGCAGACGCCCGGTCTGCGTAAGCACGACCCGCCACGGCTGCCGAGCCGCAGCGGGACGCAGCCCGCGCACGGTCAGCCGCGGATTGTCCGCCCTCACTGTGCCAGCGCCGACGAGAATCGCGTCCACCTGGGCACGCAACCGCATCGCGTCAGCGCGCGACTGCACACTCGTCAGCCAGGATCCTTCCCCCGGCGGACGCGTCAGCCTTCCATCCAGTGAGAGTCCGGCCTTGGCAATGACGAGCGGCAGGCCTGTCGTCACCCACTTGTTGAACGCCACATTCAGCGCGGCGCACTCCTCGCCGAGAATCCCGCTGGTCACGGAAACCCCTGCCTTATTCAAAACGACGAACCCTCGCCCCGCGTGACGCGGGTTTGGGTCCGTCGCGCCCGTGACCACGCGCGCGAGGCCCGCTTCCACGATCGCATCCGTGCACGGCGGCGTGCGCCCGTGCGTCGAGCACGGCTCCAGCGTGACGTAGAGCGTCGCGCCGCTTGCAAGCGCCGGCCTCTTCAAGGACCGCAGCGCCTCGACCTCCGCGTGCGCGCCGCCGGCACACCGGTGCCATCCTTTGGCGAGCACGCGCCCGCCTTTCACGATCACCGCACCCACTGCCGGATTCGGCGCCGTACGCCCGACTCCCCTCGCCGCCTCCCGCAGCGCGAGGCGCATGAAATTTTCATCGTCCGCGCGGCTCATGGCCGGTCCGCAGCGGCCGATCCGTTCCACCCGAGCAGTCCCTTTGCGGCTGCGTGGATTGGCGCTTCCAGTTGTTGTTCCAACTTTCCGAGCAACGGGAGATGCGGGCCTGTGCCCGCGATCCCCGCGAGTGCGACTGCCTCGTGCAAAACCGGGATCGGGCCATGAGCGTTGCGCAGCGCTTCGAGGGAGTTGAAACGCTCGCGGATCATATCCGCCCTTGCAAAGTCGCCGTTTTGCATCGCGCGGAGCATCTCCTGCGAACGGCGGGGAGCGATGCAGACGCAGCCGGAGGTAAAGGCGCGGATGCCGAATGTCTTCCAATGGGTGATGATGGGCTGTTCGCCGATTCCGCTGACGATGAGCGCGGGGTCCACGTTGTCCACGATCCCGCACAGCAGCGGATCCTCGGCCGTATCCTTGCGCACGACGGCGTACTTGATCCATGAGATGACACCGGCGGCAACGAGCGCCTTCACCACATCGACCGTCACATATTTTTCGTCCTTCACGTACAGCACCGCCGGGATGCCCGCGCGCTCGGTGAACGCCATCACCGCTTCGCGCACGCCTTCCGGGGAACTGACCGCGAGGGTCGGCAGCACCATCGCGGTGGGAAATTTCCGCCGAGCGAGGCTCGTCGCCTGATCCATCACCGTGCCGAAATACGGTCCGACCGACGGAATCACCCACGTGTCGGGCGCGGTGCTCTCTTCGAGCATGTCGAGCACGGCGCCGTATTCCGTCGGCGCGATGTTGTAGAAGTTCGCGTTGCCGCCGTAGAGCAGCGTCGAGACGCCGCCGGCCTCGATGTGCCGGATGAGCTTCGCATTCTCCGCCGCGCTGACCTTGAGCGAGGCATCCCGGCAAAGCGGGGGGACGGCAATCACGGAGCGGTTCAGGTCGGAGAGGGTGAATTTGGTTTTCATCGTGGGTCAGTGAATCTCGGGTTCCGGGCTTGCGGCGCTGTGGTGGAGGAATCGGAAATCGCAGCCTTCGTCTGCCTGCGTCGTCTCATTGAGGAAGAGTGACAGATAGCCGCGCTGGGCAAGCTTCGGGCGTTCCTTCCATGCCGCTTTGCGGGCGGCCAGCTCGGCTTCCGGAATCATCAGATCGAGCCGCCGGGCGGCGACATCGAGCGCGATCAGGTCGCCGTCTTGCACGAGCGCGAGCGGCCCGCCGACGGCGGATTCCGGCGCGACGTGCAGCACGCACGCCCCGTAGCTCGTGCCGCTCATCCGCGAGTCGGAGATGCGCAGCATGTCGCGGACGCCCTGCTCGATGAGCTTCTTCGGAATCGGAAGCATCCCCCACTCCGGCATCCCCGGTGCGCCGATGGGGCCGGCGCTTTGCAGCACGATCACCGAATCCGGCGTGACCGGCAGGGCCGGATCGTCGATGCGCGCGGCAAGATCGTTGTAGTCGCGGAAGACCACGGCTGGGCCAGTGTGTTTCATGAACCGCTCTTCCATCGCCGCGTGTTTGATCACCGCGCCGCGCGGCGCGAGGTTTCCGCGCAGGACTGCCGTGCCGCCTTCCTCGGAAATGGCCCGGTCGCGCGGGCGGATGACTTCGGTGTTGTGAATCTGTGCGCCCGCAATGTTCTCGCGCAGCGTCCTGCCATTCACCGTCGTCGCATCGCCGTGGAGCAAGTCCGGCAGTTGCGCGAGCAACGCGCGCAGGCCGCCCGCGTAGTAAAAGTCCTCCATCAGGAAACGTCCCGCAGGTCGCAGGTCGGCGAGGCGCGGAGTGCGGCGCGAAACGTCGTCGAATTTCTCCAGCGGCAGCGACACGCCTGCGCGCCCGGCCATCGCGATGAGGTGGATGATCGCGTTGGTGGATCCACCCAGCGCCATTTCCGCCACGATCGCGTTGTGAAAAGATTCGGGCGTCAGCAACTCCGCGGGCCGCTGGTCGCGCCACACATTCTCCACGATCTGCCGGCCGGACTCCGCGGCCATGCGCAAGTGCGCCATGTCCACGGCGGGAATGGACGACGCCCCCGGCAGCGTGAGCCCCAGCGTTTCCGCGATCGCCGTCATCGTGGCCGCGGTGCCCATCGTCATGCAGTGCCCGTGCGAGCGTGCGATGCCGTCTTCGATTTCACACCACTCGGCTTCGCTGATTTTGCCTGCGCGCTTTTCATCCCAATACTTCCACGCATCCGAGCCGCTGCCGAGCGTCTCGCCGTGCCAGTTGCCGCGCAGCATCGGCCCGCCCGGCACGAAGATGAACGGCAGCCCCGCCGAGGTCGCACCCATGATGAGCGCGGGCGTGGTCTTGTCGCAGCCGCCGAGCAGCACCACGCCGTCGATCGGCTGCGAGCGGATGACTTCCTCCGCCTCCATCGCGAGGAGGTTGCGATAGAGCATCGCCGTCGGCTTCATGTACGTCTCGCTCAGCGCGAGCACGGGAATCTCGACCGGCATCCCGCCCGCCTGCAGAACGCCGCGCTTCACATTTTCCGCGAGGATTTTGAAATGGAGATGACACGGCACGAGTTCCGACCAGGTGTTGAGGATCGCGATGACCGGCTTCCCCTGCCAGTCCGCCGGCCCGAGCCCCATCTGCCGCGCACGCGAACGGTGCCCGAAACTGCGCAGATCGTTCGGGCCAAACCAGCGGTAGGAGCGGAGTTGCTCGGGAGTGAGTCGCGTTTCGGACGGCATGGAGAGGATTACTATTTGTCGCCTCGCGAAGTGCGAAGCTGGAAATGCGCGCGCACCGAGATCGTGATCGCCTACTTATGCAGCGGGATGAGCCACGCGGCGAGCATCGTGAGCACGAGGCCGGCGACGCCTTGCAGCGACATCATCGGCGAGACGGTGCGCAGCGTCTGGTCTTCGCGCAGGCCGGACAGCCGGCTGATGACCCAGAATCCTCCGTCGTTCATCCACGGGAAGGGCTTTGAGCCGCAGCCGATGGCGACGGCGAGATAGACCGGGGCGATTGCCGAGTGGCCGCTGTCGATGAATGCCTTCGCGATCGGCGCGGCGGTGATCATCGCGACGGTCGCGGAGCCTTGCGCGGTGCGGACGAGCGCGGTGATGAGAAACACGGCGGGCAGCGCGAGCAGGTGCGTGCCGGTGAGCATCGCGCCGAGGGTCTCGGAGATTCCTGTCTGCCGGAGCACGCCGCCGAATGCGCCACCCGCGCCGATGATGAGCAGGATGGTCGCGCCTGTGGCGACGGCGAGGGAGACCGCCTTGCCCACCTGCGCGATGCCGCCTTGCCGCACGAGCATGAGCAGCGCGACGAGCGTGCCGAGCGTGACCGCCATGTCCTTGTCGCCGAAGGTCCGCAGCGCCCAAGCGATGTGCGTGCCCGGCGTCGCCTCCAGCGTGGCCTCGATTCCGATGAGCAGCACGGGCAGGAACACCGGCACCAGCGCCAGCCAGAGCGGCGGCAGCCTGCGATGCGGCGCGGCATCCGCGACGGCGACGTCCTCGGCAGGAACCTCAAGCGTGTGGCGGCGGTTGGAGAAATGCGCGAACAGCACACCAAAGAGCGCCGCGCCCGTGCCGATGATCGTGCCCACCAGCATCATCAGCCAGAGCGGGACCTCCAGCGCCTGTGCGGTGAAGAGCGGACCGGGCGTCGGCGGAACCAGCGAATGGGTGATCGTGCCGCCAGCTACCGTGCACATCACGAGCAGCAGGTAGTTTTTCCCCGTCCGGCGCGCGACGACCTTCGTCAGCGGAGAGAGGAGATAGAACACCGTCTCGAAGAATACCGGGATGCACAGCACGAAGGATGTCGTGAAGAACGCCCAGTGCGCCCGCGCCGCGCCGAGCAGTCGGAGCAGCGCGTTGGCAATCGATTCCGCCGCGCCAGAGAGCAGCATCGCCTCGCCGAGGATGCCCGCCATCGCGATGAGGATGCCGAGGCTCGCGCACGTGCGGCCGAATTCCTCGGCAACGCGCGTCGCCGGCGGCTTGTCAGGAAAAGCGGCGGCGGCCTTCGCCGTGATCTCGCCCTTCGCCGCGCGACCATCCGCATACCCGCTCAGCACCTCTCGCGGCGTGAGCATCGCCACGGCGTACGCACCGAGCACCAGCGCGAGAAACGCGTGCATCCGCAACCAGAGAATGCCGCCCACGACGATCGCCATGCCGCAGCCGAGCAAGAGCAGTGGATTCATTCCGGCAGATGCAAACCGATGAGGCGCTTGGGGAGAAACACGCGCCGACAGAATCTCAAGCGCCGCCGGATGGAAATCAGAAAAGATGGCGCACCCGACGAGAGTCGAACTCGTAACCTGCGGTTTAGAAGACCGCTGCTCTATCCGGTTGAGCTACAGGTGCTTTTACTCTGTTTAATGGCTGCACGCCACTGCCTTTTCACTTGGCGTACTACAGTGCTTTACTACAGTGCCGGCACGAAACACGACAAAAGCGCTAAAACCTGGGAGAAGACAAGGCGTCAGAATTCGTGGCGTCATCGAAGCGGGACCTACTAACTCTTTGCCACGACCTGAATCCGTCTTGGTCGCTCCCTCAATCTACAATCTCACGACCTTCAAAGAAGTGAAACTCCCGGTCAACACCAAGAAACTCCTGTCGCGGATGCCGCGGGGTGAGGAGTTTGGTGCGACTGAACCGCCTGCCGCTTGAGGCAGCTTACGACTGGGAAATAGTCAAGAGCAGCATCTTTGGGCAATCTTCAGCAACACGTGAACTTGCGGTCCGGCGACCCAAGCCAGAGCAGCTCATCTGGGTGTACTAAGTCGAAAACGGGGAAAGCAAGAATCGGCGGGATTACAACCGAATGCTGGATGGGATAAAATTCCCGCTTCTGCCTTGCGAGGCGGACCCGAAGTGTGAGGATGAACTCACGGCGAGACTCAAGCGCTGCGTCTCTGCGAGGCCAACCCCGGTCTCCGGAGGGATCGTCGCCGTGCGCCACGGTGGCAGACCATGCGTTTCAAGGCGGGGCCAGTGCTGGTTGATTTCACGGTGCGCTCTTACCGTGCAACTCGGTTCGGCATAAAATGCAGAGATTTGGCGACGACAGAGCCGGCGCAGAAGTGACGGTGGAGCGGGAACTTCCGTTCCTTCCTCCATTCGTCTACGCTCGCACGCTTCATCCCGTGTGCCCCGGTGCCACCCGCACGGGGCGGATCGCGTCACACTCCAGCATCGAGCGCTGGTTTTCCGCACCTTATCTTGGGAGTGCTGCCGGAACATTTCCAGAGCAGATGCCATCCTCCAAGTGGCATTCCAAAGCCGCCGCCGGAAGCGAAGGCTCTCGCATCGACTCCCTACCGAATCGCGTAGGGCAAAATCCGGAAAATCAGGGACCGGTCTAATTACGGATACAGCCGCTCGGAGAAGGCATGCGATGATGGGTTAGAGCGTTATCTCTCCCATGCCCCCATCCACCATGATGTTTTCCCTACGGCTGAGCGACGCATACCGCCTCGGCGCTTGCTGACGGATCCTCATGCTCCCGCTTCGGCTCCAGATACCACCAGCCGTGGGTCAAAATCAACAACCACTGAATCCGCTGCATCGAACCCAAACAAATGAATCCATGAAACTTCTACTCACCCTCGCCTTCGCCATTTTTACTCTCGCTCCCATTGCTACCATGACTGCCGAAACTGACAAATCCGCCACTGAAAAAGCACACAAGGTCGTCTTTGAAGTCACTTCTGAAGGCTCCGAAAAATGGCTTGGCGCGCTTCGAAATGTGGAAAACGCACAAAAATCACTGGGAGGAAAAACGAGCACGTTCGTAATCGTGACGCACGGTAAAGGCCTCGGCATGCTCATCGCCAAAAACGCTGCAGAAAATTCCGAGATGAAGGAGAAGCTCTCAAAACTCCATGCAGCCGGCGTCGCCTTTGCAGCCTGCGAAAATACGATGCGGCGCGATAAGGTCGAGAAAAAGGATCTCATCGAGCAAGCCACCACTGTGGATTCAGGCATCGGCGAAGTGATCCGCAAACAGGCTGAAGGTTATTCCTACATCAAGATCGGTGGGTAACACCGTCATGAGTCATGAATATTCTGCTCATCTCGCTGCTTGCGGCGGGGATGGTCACCCGGGCTGAGGAGGCAACTGTGATCACGATCTTGCATACCAATGACGTCCACGGCCACATCCGCCCGTGGCGCGGGTGGGAAGGCGAACTCGCTGGCAAAACGATTGGAGGCTTCGACCGCCTCGCAGCCGTGGTGAAACAAGTCCGTGCCCAAACGGGAAATGTCCTGCTCCTCGATGCCGGCGACGCGCTGGGCGACACCATGATCGCCGACCTCACGCACGGTCGTTCCTTGCTCGAGCTCATGAACGCCGTCGGCTACGACGCCATGGCAATAGGCAATCATGAGCCGGACTTCACGGCCGGCGAACTCCGGAAGTGGATCGCCGGCGCGAAGTTCCCGGTGCTCGCAGCGAATGTCACGGAACGCACAACCGGCGGGCTATTCACAAAGGCGTACGTAGTGCGCGAAGTCGGCGGAGTGAAGATCGGCATCCTCGGCCTCGGCTATCCGAACACGCCGCTGACGACTGGGAAGAAGAACGTCGAGGATCTTGAGTTCGGTCCCGCGGCGGAGGCAGCGCAGCGCTATATCCCGAGGATGAAAATGGATGGCGCGCAGATCATCATCGCCCTTACGCATCTAGAGCGTGTCATGCACTTGGGTTGAAAGAAAGGTCTGTACTTTGTAAATACATCCCGGCATCAGGCTCGGGATGGCACACAAAACTGACCAAAAGAAAACGTATCCGAGCGACGTCACCGACGAGGAGTGGGCGTTTTGCGCACCGTACCTGACGCTGATGAATGAGGAAGCTGCGCAGAGAAAGCATGCATTGCGCACGGTGTTCAACGGGCTGCGTTACATGGTGCGTGCGGGCTGCCCGTGGCGGATGCTGCCGCACGACCTGCCGCCCTGGCAGGCGATCCAGCAGCAGACGCTGCGTTGGATCGCGGCGGGGATTTTCGAGGACATGGCGGCGGACCTGCGGCGCATCCTGCGCTTGATCCTGGAACGCGCGGAGGAGCCGAGCGCGGTGGTCCTTGATGGACGGACGGTGCAATCCACGCCCGAGAGCGGGGCGCGCGCGGGCTATGACGGGCACAAGCGGCGCAAGGGTTCGAAGGTGCATATCGCGGTGGACACGCTCGGACATTTGCTGGCGCTGCGCGTGACCAGCGCCGACCAGCAGGAGCGCGCGCAAGTCGAGGCGCTGGCCAAAGAAGTGCAGCAAGCCACCGGGCAGAGCGTCGGGCTGGCGTATGTGGACCAAGGCTACACCGGCCGGGACGCGGCGGACGCCGCCGCAGCGCAGGGCATCCAGCTCGAAGTGGTCAAACTCAGCACGGCCAAGCGCGGGTTTGTCCTCCTGCCCAGGCGCTGGGTGGTGGAACGTTCCTTCGCCTGGATGGCGCGCTTCCGCAGACTGGCCAAGGACTACGAACGATTGCCCCAAACTTTTGCCGGCCTTCACTGGCTGGCCTTCATTACCCTCATGCTCGGCTCGCTCTTCCGTCAAAGTGCATGACACGCTCTAGGGCTTGGGGCGGACAAGAAGCTCGCGGAGGCGGTTCCGGAAATCGACGTAATCGTCGGCGGCCACAGCCACAACCGCATGGCAGAGGCATTGCGAATTGGCCGCACCCTTATCGTGCAAGCCGGCGCGCATGGCTCCGATGTCGGGCGCCTCGACCTTACCATCGCCGAGGGGCGGATCGCCAAACACCAGCGCCGGCTGATCGCCCTTGACAACGCCACGGTGTCTTCGGACCTCACGACAGCGAAGCGGATCGCCGAGATGGAAAAGCCATTTCGCGCACAACTCGACGAAGTGATAGGCGAAGCCGCCGTCTTGATTCCTCGCGCGCAGACGCTCGCCGGTCAGGACGCCCGGAAACGCTATGAGGCCTCGCCGGCGGACCATCTGTTTGCGGAAATCCTGCGCAACACCACCGGCAGCGACCTCGCACTGCTGCCCGGCGTAGGCTACGGTGTCGCGCTCCAACCAGGACCGATCACCGCCGAACAATTGCGCCACCTCCTGCCGCACGATGGAAAGGTCGTGACCATGAAGCTCACCGGCTCGCAAATTCGCGCAATCCTCGAACAATCGCTGACGAATACTTTCAGCAACGATCCCCAGAGCAAAGTCGGCGGCATGATTCAGACTTCGGGCGTGCGATTTGCCTATGATGGCGAAGCGGAAGAAGGCGGCCGGTTGGGCAAGGTTATGATCGGAAGTGAAGCTCTCAAACCGGCGCGCCTCTACTCCGTCGCGACCAATTCGATGCTCGCACATGGCGGCCACAACTACCGGACATTCCTCGAAGGAATCGAGGTGACCGAACACGCGAGCCAATACGAGACGATCAAGGCTGCCATCAAGACACGCGGACTCGCTGAACCGGTCCCCCCCTTCCGTGTTGCGCGAGTGAAGAGTGAATGCCGCCCCTCGTCAAAGGGGCAGTCACGAATTCCGATTCGGTCAGCTTGCCGCGGGTGTACTGCCACGCAGCTTACTCGCCTAACTCCCCTTTCAATTCGCAGAGTGCGTCGTGGACGGCCAACACGGCGTCCCGACTTTCTCCAGCGATCTCTTGGTCAGCCTCGGCGGCGTATTTCGCGCTGTCTGCGGCCTGTTCACACTCCACGATATGCTCGCGAATCCTCGCCTCATCCGCTCCGCGGAGGGTGTCGCGAGCTTCCTTTGTCTTACGGTGCAATTCGTCAAAGACAGCCTTCGTCGCCGGGGACACGCCGGAGTCGCTTTTCAACAGCACCGCCGCATCGTCGATTTGTTGTTCAATGTCTGCCAGTCGGGTGGTGATGGATGCGGCCATAGTTCTTTTAAGGTTGGTGTTTGCGGGACGGATGATGGATCCACCCGTCCTCAAACCGAGAATCGCAGACAAGTGCGAATCTGGATGTTTCGTTTTTCGCGTGGAGCGCACGCCATTGCTCCCGCATTTCCTGGATGTTCTTTGCCACGCTGGCACCCGGTTTCGTGTTCCGATTCATGCCTCTGCCTCATGCATCCCCAGCACCCAGCACATGCAGTGCACCGGGCTGCACCGTGATTCTTACCTTTTTCACGGCGCTCATCGTCTTCGCCTTTTGGTCGGGCCACAGTTCGTCGTCGAGACTGAGCGGCCCGGCGCGGAATCCCAGTTCGATTTCGTGCGCTCGCACTACGGGGATTTCTAACGTCGCAGCCTTGCCGGCGACCCGCTTCTCCAAATGCGCGTCGAGGAGTTCCCGCTGCCGTTCATCGATAAGGACGACGTCGAGCATCCCATCAGATACGTCGACCTTCGGGGCGAGGGCGAGATTCGGACCGATGATTGGAATGTTCATGATCTGGACGGCGAGGAAATTTCCCGATGCGTCCTTCCCATCGATGCGCAACTCTACTTCCTCCGGAGCCGCGGCCCGCAAGACTTCGCGGAAGAGCGCACAGTCTCGCACGAGGCCGTCCAGATGCGCGATCCTGCGGTGGATCGGATGCGCCTTCCCGAGCGCAGCCACCTTAAGGACGCTCGGAAAAAGGCCGATGCCGAGGGATTCCAGAAATGCAGTGCGCCCCCACAGCCCATGCACCACCCCGGCATCGAAAAGCGTGTGCCGAGCAGTCGAGAAGCGCGCGATCAGGTTCCGCGTCGTAACGGCAATCCCGAGGCTGCGCGCGACGTTATTCGCAGTGCCGAATGGCAAGATTGCGAGCGGCGTGGCGCGGCCGAGGAGTGCCAGTCCGAGTTTGCGCACCGTGCCATCGCCTCCCGCGCAGACGGCGAGGTCGCCGGGAAAAGCGAGCGCCAGGGAGAAATCACCGGCCTTCATATCCTGATATTCCACTTCGTGTCCGCCCCTGCGCAGCATCGCGAGGAGCCGCTTGCGCGAATGGTCTCCGTCACCCGCACTGGGATTGTGAAAGAGAGTGAGGCGCATATGCGGGCTTTTCCCAATTATCGTTTTGGATGCGGGCGACGGGCGTGTCTCATGCGATGTTGAGGTGATGAGAATCCTGATCTCAAACGACGACGGCATTTACAGTCCCGGCATCTTCGCTCTCGCGATGGTCGCGCGGCGATTCGGCGAAGTGCGGATCGTCGCGCCAAACGTGGAACAATCCTCGATGGGACACGCAATTTCGTCGAGCCGTCCCCTGTCCGCCACGCGGACGAAGATCGGAGACTTCGATGCATTCCGAGTGAATGGAACCCCTGCGGATTGCGTGGCGTTGGGCACGTCGAATTGGGACAATGTGGATCTCGTGCTCTCCGGCATCAATTTGGGCCTGAATCTTGGCAATGCGATGTGGCACTCCGGCACGCTCGCAGCTGCAAAACAGGCGGCGCTGCTCGGGCTCCGCGGAATCGCCTTCAGCGCGCCATCCGGGGAAGAGGAACCGAACTACATCCATATCCTGCCCTATGCGGAAAAGGTGCTCGCTCTCATGCTCGCACAGCCGGACCTCCGGCTTGCGAATGTGAATTTCCCCGACCAGCCGCGCGGCGTCCGCTGGACCCGGCAATCCGTGCGGCACTATGATGGAAAGGTCGTCCCCGGCAAAGATCCCATGGGCCGTCCGCACTTCTGGTTCACCGTCACGCCGCTCGAAGAAGCCGAGGAAGGCACCGATCGTTGGGCCGTGCAACATAACGAGGTCTCCATCACCCCGTTGCGGCTCGACCTCACCAATCACGAAGCACTTGAACGGGCATTGGAGCGAAAGAACGCGGACTGAATGGATCCGGTGGCAGTCGAACGCGAAAGCCAGGGAGAACTACGTTCCCGTCTTCGCCCAGCAGCGAAGCACCTCGGCGACGCTCCAGGCTTGCGCGATGCAGGCTCGCGGCGTGAAAGGAGCCTCGGCATCGAAAACCTCATTGATCGATCCCACGCAGCCGTGATCGAGATGTTCGATGAAACCGTCGAGCAGGCGGCGAGCGCCCGCGCGGTCGGAAGGATGCACTTTCATCCACGCGTCGATGAAAGGGCCGATGAGCCACCCCCAGACGGTGCCTTGATGATAGGCGGCGTCGCGAGCTCGGAGGTCGCCGAAATAGCGGGGCTTGTATTCGGGATGACCCGGCGCGAGCGAACGCAAGCCGACGGGCGTCAGCAGTTCCGCGCGAACTTTGTCGAGGACCGCAGGCCACCGCGCCTCGTCGAGCACGGGATGACGCAGCGAAATCGCGAAGATCTGATTGGGCCGGCATGCGGGATCCTCGCCTTGTTCGCCATCGATGACGTCGAGCAGGTAACCAAGCTCCTGGGACCAGAAGCGGCGGTTGAAAGATTCGCGGCAGCGCCGTGCGTGCTCGATGTACGTCCTGGCGGCGTCACCATTGACCCAGCTGGCGAGCAGCATGAGCGCATTGTAAAAAAGCGCGTTGATCTCGACGGCCTTTCCGCGGCGCGGTGTCACTACCCATCCGTCGACTTTCGCGTCCATCCAAGTTAGTTGATAACCTTCCGCACCCTGCGCCAAGAGCCCGTCGCTCGGATCAACGCGAATTCCAAATCGCGTGCCGCGCAAGTGATGGTCAACGACCTCGACCAGCTTCGGCACCAAAGCGGTAAGCGTTTCGGAATCGCCGGTGGTCTCGACATATCGATCCAGCGCATGAAAAAACCAGAGCGTCGCATCCGCCGTGTGGTAAAGCCCTTCGCACTCTCCCTCAGGGAAAAGATTCGGAATGAGACCATCCCGGATGTAATGCCCGAAGGTCCGCAAAATCCAAGCCGCCTCCGCGTGGCGGCCGGTGGTCAGGGTGAGACCTTCAAGGCTGATCATCGTGTCGCGCCCCCAGTCGGTGAACCAATGGTAGCCCGCAATTACCGTGCGCACTTCATCCCCGGCCGCCCGCGCGCGCGCGGCATCCTCGATCCGGCCCGCAGGCGTGATGATGAATTGATCCGCTGCGAGCACGAGTTCCGCCGCCGCGCCTTCGCGCACGGCCGGTGCGGCGGCGGCGATCAAGCGGCGACGGCGCGCGAGGTCTGCCTTCCGCGCCTCCTCGGGCGCGAGTGCGAGGATCTCAGCCCATTCTTCGGTCGAGGCGATCAAGGTCACAGGTTGATTCTCTCGCAAGTCCACGCTGAAGAAGCCGGGGCACCACAAAAGCCCCCGCGACGAGTAGCCGCGATCGGCCTCTGTCTGGTAGGCCAGTTCGCTTACGCAGCTGCCGTCGTGGGTGAAATGTGCGCGCTTGTCATGGACGCACAGCCGGAGTGGATACGGATAGCTTTTGCTCGAAATCTCGTACCGCCGTTCCCGAATCAGAAAGGAATAATTGTCAGGCAGCGGCCCTGCCACATCGTTTTCATGCGGCCGAAAGTGGACAGACGGCCGCAACTCCAAAAGTGCGGATGGCGCACTCGATAGCAGCCGATACGTAACATGCACGGTATTCTGACCGTGAATGAGCAGCAGCGTCTTTTCGATGACGCATCCTTCGGCCTCGTACGTCCACACCGGCAGCCCGTGCTCGATACGGAATTCGCGGACGTAATGTCTGTCTGAAGATTCGTTGTCCCCCTCTCGCGGCTCATCGCCGCCGATCGGAATGCAGCGGCCGTCCGGCATCCGCAAATGCTCGGAGAGATGATTGAACATCACCACCCTCCCAAATGGCGCGGGCAGCGCCGCCACGAGAAGACCGTGATAGCGTCGCGATACCATCCCTGAAATGGTGCCCGAACCGTAGCCCCCGAGGCCGTTCGTGATGAGCCATTCCCGGCGTAGGATTTCGCGGGCGTGATGCGCATGCGCGTCAGCAATGTCGATGCGGCGGATAAGAGAATTCATGTTTCGGGTGGGTGGGCATCAGCAGCAGTCCGGATTCGGCTGGCAGGTGCCAATTTTCATCGGAATCCACCGGCGGCGTGCCGCCGCCACCGTAGCGAGGATCCTCGCTCGACCACGCCAGCTTCCAATTGCAGCCGAGAGGCGGGGCAAGCAGAGGCTCCGGCGCGGGATCGAGATGCAGGTGCGGACCAAGATTGATGACGAGCAACCGGTCGTCCTGCGCACGCCCGAAGAAGCGCAGCACGAACGCATCGTCCCCGAGCACGGCGCCGTCGAAAGTGCCGCGTGGTGCGTTGCCGAGCAACGGATCTTCTTTCCGCAACCGCAACAGATCGCGATGGAGATGCAGGAGCTCCGCATGCCTTTCCCTATCGGCGAAATCCAGCTTGCAGCGTTGGAAGGTGTCCTCCAACTCGGGATTCGGCAGTAACAATTCCGTGTCCTCCGAGGCGATGCTGGGGAACTGCTTCAGAAACTCCGCGCGCCCTGCGGCTACTGCTTTTGCAAGATCCGGACGATGGTCCGCAAAATAGAGAAATGGAGTCGTCGCCGCAAACTCCTGGCCTTGGAAAAGCATCGGAGTATTCGGTCCGAGCAGAAGCAGCGCGGTTAGCGCGCGGAGCCGCCCCGGACTGGTGATTGTATGGATGCGACGGCCGGCGAGCGAATTCGCTACCTGATCGTGGTTTTGCAGGAAGTTCACAAAATTCGCAGGCGCGAGATCGAGTGCAGGGGAACCGCGCCGCGCTTTCTGCCACTTGTAGCGCTGACCTTGATAGAGAAAGCCCCACTTCGCCGCGGAAATGAACTCCTGCGGCGAACCGTGGTAGTCGGTGTAGTAGGCTTCCTTGCGCCCCGTCATCGCAACGATTGCCGAGTGATGGAAGTCATCGTTCCAAAGCGCGTCGAGCCCGTGGCCGCGCTCCTCGGGCGGACGGACGAGATGCGCGTGTTGCGGCTCGTTTTCAGCGACGAGATAGGTTCCACGCCCACGCGCCGCCTCGCGCACTCTTCTCGCGATGGCTGCCAGCAGGTGGTCTGGGGATGAGTCAAAGACTTGCTGAGTAGCATCGAGACGGAGGCCATCGAGGTGATACTCATCGATCCAGTAGCCGGCATTCGCGACGATGAGTTCGCGCACTGGTCCGCTGTGCTCGTCGTCGAAGTTCAGCGCTTCGCCCCATTCGTTCTTGTAGCGCTGGCTGACGTAATGCGGCGAAAATTCTTTCGAGAAGTTCCCGTCCGGACCGAGGTGATTATAGACCACGTCGAGGATGACACCAAGGCCGAGGATGTGCGCGGTATTCACGAATCTCCGAAAGTCATCCGGCTCGCCGTAGATCCGCGTCGGCGCAAACAGATTCACGCCGTCATATCCCCATCCGAAACGGCCTGGGAAGTCCGCGACCGGCATGATTTCCAGCAAGGTCACACCCAGTTCCGCGAGATTCGGCAGTTGCGCCGTGGCCGCCTTCCACGAGCCTTCAGCGGTAAAGGTGCCGATGTGCATTTCATAGATGACGTGCCCCTCCCGTGTAACTCCGCGCCATTCATCATCCGACCAAGTGAAAGCACCTGCGTCGACGATTTGGGACGGACCGTGCGGGCCAGCCGGCTGAAAGCGCGATGCCATGTCTGGGAAAATGCCGCTATCCAGTCGATATCGGTAAGTCATGCCGGCACGAGCCTCCGCCACCCAGCCACCCCAATAGCCTTCACCGTTGGGTTCAAGCGGCATATCCTCTGCGCCCGAGTCGTCGGCGAACACCACCGCCACTCGCTCCGATAACGGCGCCCACACGCGGAAATGCACCCCTCCTCCGGGCTGCAATTCAGCGCCGACGGGCAATCGCCGTGGGACGGCTGATAACGCAGGGGCAAGTGGTGGCTTCATCAACTGGACATCGCAACCCGCATCGCATGCGGATGCCGGGTGTTGCTGCGGATTTCATGCACTTCACGGGCGCCCGGCAGGCGATTCTTGGAAATGATGAAACTCGAAGGCAAAAATGCGCTCGTGACCGGTAGCAACCGTGGCATCGGCAAAAGCATTGCCCTTCGGTTGGCGAAAGAAGGCGCGAATGTTGTGATCAATTTTCACAGGCACGCTGTGGAGGCGGCCAGGGTCGTGCAGGAGATTGAATCCATGGGTCGCAGAACGACCGCCATCGGGGCCAATCTGGCCGATGCCGATGAATGCGAACGACTGGTCGGCAAAAGCATCGCCGCCCTTGGTGGACTCGACATTCTAATCAATAATGCAGGCTTGGAAAAGCGTGCCGACTTTTGGGAAGTGACGGAAGCCGATTACGAGCTCGTGATGAACGTGAATGCCAAGAGTGCGTTTTTTGCCACCCAAGCGTTCGTGCGGCACCTGCGCAGGGCCAAATGCGGCGGACGCATAATCAATATCACTTCCATCCACGACGAGCTGCCGTTCCCGCATTTTGCCGCCTACGGGATGAGCAAGGCGGCCGTGAAAATGCTCACGCGCGATCTCGCCATTGAACTCGCGCCCTTTGGCATCACCGTCAATTCCATCGCGCCAGGGGCCATTGAGACATCGATCAATGCGGTGCTCCTGAATGACGAGGCGAAGCGGAACCGGTTGCTCGAGAACATCCCGCTCCGCCGCTTGGGCAGACCTAAAGACGTGGCCGGCGTGGCTGCGTTCCTGGCCTCGGAGGATGCAGACTACATCACCGGCGCGACTGTCGTGGTGGACGGAGGATTGCTCTGGAACTACGCCGAGCAATGACCCAGCCACGCCGCAGCGCCGCGCCATGCTTCCTCATGTGAAATCCCGCGTGAGACGGAAACTCGGCGGCCCAGCGGCCTGGCCGCGAGCGAGCCCTGCCATCAGTACCCGCTCGCGGCCATCGATCGAACGCTACTTCGCTGTGGCAGCGACGTTGATCACCGACTTCGCGAGCTGGGTCAGCTTTTTGTCGGTCGCCCCTTCTTCTTCGAGCGTTGTTTGCAGCAACGTTGCACCTTCCTTGTCACCGACAAGTTCGGCGTAAGCCCGTGCGCACCCATAGCCGGCCATCTCGTAGTGCTCGACGCGCTGCGCTGCGGCGATCAATCCCGCATCGCGCACCTCTTCGTCGGCTTCCTCCTCGATCATTTCCGCGCCCTCCTCCAGCAGGCCTTCCATGCCTTTGCACTTCGGCCCGCGCGGGCTGACACCGAGACCGTCGAGGATTTTTTCCAGCCGGACGGCGTGCTCCTTCGTCTCTTCGAGATGCTGGCTGAAGCCGTCAGCGAGAGCTTGATTTGTAGCGGCTTTCACCATCTTGGGGAGCGCCTTGATGATTTGCTTCTCAGCGCTGTAGAGGTCCTTCAGTTCGTGGATATAGAGGTCTTTGACAGTTTCTAGTTTCATAGCATCAGACCATCGCTCGACGAAGTTGGCGCGGTCGTATCAGACTCAATTTTTTGTTGCGACTGGAGATCCGAGTATCGGCGCGCAGAAGATCAGAACCAAGGATGACATCGACAACCATCAGAAAGGTCTCCGACTGACGCCGCGCACTTCCGTGGGGAGCGGATGGTGCTGGGAAACTGTTGCAAGTTCACTTCGCACACGAGCGGCTCGCGGGGCCCGCTTCGCTCAAAAAGCACATCCGTCGAGCGCCGATGTAGCGAAGACGCGGTATGAACAAACTTCAATTCAAAGGTAAGCTGAAACAAAAGTGCGCTGACCTAACGGGTGACGATCGCCTTCGCGGACGGCAAGCAACGACGCACTTCTCAGCCGACTGCAGAGGCGGCTTTGCAAGAGCAAGGAGGCTCGTCGCCGGTTGGGGAATACTAGCTTTTGACCCTCGACCTTGAGCCGGAGCCGAATGCATCCGGCTCCGGTTGAGCGGTCCGCTTTGTTTATGTCTCAAATGCAGCGCAAAAAAAGGCGGGTGCAGCCGCGTCAGAAGCAGGCGCGACAACCGGGACTTGAGGCTGAGATGAACCCGCAGCCCGAAGCTTGGCAAAAAACCATGCCCGCGGAGCCAAAACTCGCAGGGAAGGTGGCTGTGATTTCTGGCGGCGACAGCGGCATAGGACGAGCCGTTGCCCTGGCTTTCGCGGGCGAAGGCGCGAATGTGGCAGTCCTCTATTTGAATGAACACCAGGATGCGAAAGAAACCGTGCGTGCCGTCGAGAACGCCGGCAGGAAGGCAATCGCCATCGCCGGAGACATAGGCAGTGAAGCCTTTTGCAAACGCGCGATTGCGAGGCTCGTGAAGGAATTTGGGCGTATCGATATCGTCGTGAACAACGCAGCGGAGCAGCATCCGCAGAAGTCATTGGAAAATATCACGGCGAAGCAACTCGAACGCACTTTTCGCACAAACATCTTCTCTTTCTTCTATCTCACGAAAGCCGCGCTCCCGCATCTCAAGAGAGGCGGTAGCATCATCAATACCACTTCCGTCACAGCATATCGAGGGAGTCCGTCACTGCTTGATTACTCTTCGACAAAAGGCGCAATTGTATCCTTTACGCGCTCGCTCGCTCATTCCCTCGTGAGGCGGGGCATCCGCGTCAATGCCGTCGCCCCGGGCCCAATTTGGACTCCATTGATTCCTGCGACTTTTCCCGGCGAGAAGGTGGCGACATTCGGATCCGATGTACCGCTCGGGCGCGCTGGCCAACCGAACGAGATCGCGCCCAGTTTCGTGTTCCTCGCGAGCGAAGATTCCTCCTACATGACCGGCCAGGTGCTTCATCCGAATGGCGGCGAAATCGTCAACGGCTGACACACGGACCAATCCGTTCGCGGCAGCGCTAGCCGCGGAAGCGGGCGAAGCAGGTCTTCGGTATTCCACCGACGCAAAGCCGGGCATCCTTCGCCATCGTCGCGGGAAACATTTCGAGTACGCCCGGCTCGATGGGAATCGCCTGAAGGACGCGCGCATGCTGGAGCGAATCAAGCGGCTGGCGATCCCTCCTGCGTGGACCGACGTGTGGATCAGTCCGCACGAGAACGGCCACCTCCAGGCAACCGGACGTGATGCGCGCGGACGGAAGCAGTACCGTTATCACGCGGATTGGCGGCGACAGCGCGACGAAAGTAAATTCGATCACATGCTCGCCTTCGCCCGCGCGCTTCCGCGCATTCGACGACGCGTAAAGCGTGACCTCGCGCGACGCGGGATGCCCCGGGAGAAGGTCCTCGCAACCATCGTCCGCCTGCTGGAAACGACACTCATCCGCGTTGGAAATGACGAATACGCCCGCGAGAACCAGTCCTACGGTCTCACCACGATACGGAATCAGCACGCACGCGTCGCGGGCTCGCGCATCCGCTTCCGCTTCCGCGGCAAGTCAGCGAGACGGCATGAAATATGTCTGCGCGACCCGCAGCTGGCGCACATCGTCCGGCGGTGCCAGGAGATGCCGGGCCAGGAGCTGTTCGCCTATGAAAGCGACAACGGCGAACATCGCGACATAGGTTCCCAAGATGTGAACGAATACCTGCGCGGCATCACCGGAAATGATTTTACGGCGAAGGATTTCCGCACATGGGCGGGTACCGTTTTGGCTGCCACCGCATTGAAGCAGTTTGAAACTGTGACGCACAAGGCACGCGCGAAAAGGAACATCATGGCAGCCATTGAGGCCGTCGCGAAAATGCTCGGGAATACCGCGGCGGTGTGCCGGAAGTGTTATGTGCACCCGGAGATACTCGATAGCTACCTCGCCGGCGAAACAATCGCCACCATCCGAAAGCGTGCAGCCAGTCGGAGTGACCGTGCACTTTCACAGCTCAAGTCGGAAGAAGCTGCGGTGCTCGTGCTGCTGGAAGAGCGTCTGAGTGGAAAGGATGGAGCGGCAATGGCCGCGCGCAGACGCGGACGGTCGTAGTAGCCTGCGATGCGGAAAGTGATGAGAGACGGACTTCAGAGAGCCTTGATAGGCGGCAGACGCTGGTTGAGTTGGAGGACCGGAGCGAAGATGTCGCCGTGCTTCTTCACGCGGGTCAGCACTTCATCGCTGAGGAAGCGGAGCCGGTCGGGTGCTTTCTGTTTCACGCAGGCCGCCACTTCCTTCCATGTCACCGGCGTGGACACTGTGGGCTCAGCTTTCGCCCGCAGCGAATAGACATTCACCGTGGTCTTGTGATCGTCATTCTGGCTCCAGTCGATGAGCACCTTGCCTTTTCGCAGCGATTTCTGCATGCGCGAGACGACGACTTCCGGATGTTCGCGCTCGAGGCGTTCCGCGACCGCGTGGGCAAAAGGCTTCGTCTTTTCGTAGCTGGTCGCGGTGTTGAGCGGGACGAAGACTTGCAGGCCTTTTGAGCCGGATGTCTTCGGAAAACTTTCGAGGCCCAGTTCGTCGAAAATCGCCTTCAGCCACAGGCCCACGCGACAGCACAGCACGATGTCGGCGGGCGGCCCGGGATCGAGGTCGAAGGCGAGCGCGGTCGGCCGCGTGATCGCGGGCGCGCGGTGGAGAAAGGTGTGCAGTTCCAAGTCCGCCAGGTTCGCCGCCCAGACGAGCGCCGGGAGATCGTTCATCACGCAATAGTCGATCTGCTTCTCCTCACGCCGCTGGCTCGGCACGGTTGCGGTCTTCACCCACTTCGGGCGGTGAGACGGGCATTGTTTCTCGTAGAAAAAGAAACCGTCCACGCCGTCGGGATACCGCTTCAACGTAATGGGCCGGTTCTTCAAATGCGGCAGCAGCACGGGCGCGATTCGGATGTAATAGTCGATGACCTGCGCCTTCGTGAAACCGGGGTCGGGATACAGCACCTTATCCAGGTTCGAAACTTGCAGCGTTCGTCCGGCGACTTCGAGTTCGGTCTTCTTGCTCATGTCAGACAGCGGGAGTTTCGCGGACGATTTCGCGCGCCGCCTTGTCTTCGCGCAGGCCGAGGAAGACGGGATGGCGCAACTTTCCGTCGCGCGTCCACTCGGTGAAGCGGACCTGGCAGACGAGTTTCGGCGCGACCCAATGGCAGCGTTTCATTTCACGCGGGGTAATATTCTGCGACCAACGCCCCTGCTTTGTCTCCGGCAGATCGGCGAAGGGGCACGACTCGCGACTAAGCGCGCGCAATTTTCGATGCAAGGAACCTAGCAGGGCGGCATCGAAGCCCGTGCCGACCTTTCCGGCGAAGCGCAATCGATCGCCTTTGTAATAGCCCACAAGCAGTGCGCCAAAATGCTTTCGCGTGCCTTCCGGCGGAGTGTAACCGCCGATCACCAGTTCCTGCTCGGCCACGCACTTCAGTTTGACCCACGAGCGACTGCGACGGCCCGACTCATAAGCGGAATCCGCCTCCTTCCCGACGATGCCTTCCAATCCCCGACGGCTGACTTCCGCTAGCAGTTCGGTCGGATCGCCTTTGATTTCCGCGGAGTAGCGAACCGGGTCCGCTGCTTTGCGGAGAAGCTTTTGCAACGCCGCACGACGCTCGCGCAGCGGCTTCTCACGAAGGTCCGCGCCATCGTGCTGGAGCAGGTCGAACACGTAAAAGGCGAGCGGCGGACGCTCGGCGCTCGTGTCGATGGCTTGCAGCAACTCAAAGCGCGAGCGGCCCTCGTCATCGAGCGCCACGATCTCGCCGTCGAGGATCGCGCTCGCTCCTGGCAGCTCGGCCACGCCGTCCGCGATTTCCTGAAAGCGAGCGGTGAAATCCTTGCCGTTGCTCGACATCAGCCGCACGTCATGGCCGTTCTTCAGTGCCAGCGCGCGAAAGCCATCGAACTTCAGTTCATACAGCCAGTCGCCGCTTGTGGGCGGCGCCGCGGCGAGCGTGGCTTTCATCGGCGCGATGAACTTCAACTCCACCGTCTTCTCTGCCCGCCCCGAGCGCCATTCTGCGTCCCGATCGCGCGCGATCCGTCGCCATACTTCGCCCAGACAGCGCGGAGTCGTCGTCCTTCTTTTTGGAAACTGGCCGCATGGTCATCACCGCTCTTGATGAGCAGCCATTCGTTATCCTCCGCGCGCTTGATGCGCACGAGCGTCCACTCGCCCTCCACCTTGTCGCCGTGCAGCGCGAAGTGAAGTTTGCCCGCGGCGAGATCCTTCTCCGTATTGCTGCCGAGCGATTCATACGTTCCGCGATCCCATACCATCACAGTCCCGCCGCCATACTGGCCTTTCGGGATGACACCCTCGAAGTCCGCGTACTCCAGCGGATGATCCTCCACCTGCACGGCGAGACGCTTTTCGCCGCGCTTGAAAGGCAGCCCTTTCGGCACCGCCCAAGACTTCAGCGTCCCGCCGAGTTCCAGCCGAAAGTCGTAGTGCAGCCTCGATGCGTCGTGTTTCTGGATGACAAAGCGATGCGCTTCCGCCGCCCTTTTTCCGCGAGACCCGCCCGGCTCGCTTGTTCGGGAAAAGTCCCGTTTGCGATTGTATTCGCGCAGCGACATCGCATCACGCCGCCTTCCGCCGCGGTTTCCGCACCGCCTTGGCCGGAGCCTTTGTCTTCTTTTTTCCAGCACCGGATTCCGCGAGACTCTTTTGCAGCACCGATACGAGATCGATGACGTTGGTCGGCCTCGTCCTGCGCGAAGGTTTCGGAGCAGCCTTGTCGCCCTTCTCGATCTTTTCCTCGATCACCTTTTCCAACGCCTCGCGGTATTCGTCCTCGTATTCCGCCGGGCTTCCATTCTGCGGACATCGAGTCAATGAGCGCCTTCGCCATCTGTAGCTCCTTCTTTCCCACTTCCTTCGTCGCCGGCAGCTTGAACTCCTCGATGTCGATCAACTCATTGGCAAAATGCATGAGTTCCAGCATCAGGCCCTTTTCCTGCGGCTTCACCGCAGCGAGATGCTGCCGCGTTTTGATGACCACCTTGGCGATCGCGATCTTACCACTCGCTCCCAGCGCCTCGCGCAGCAGCACATAGGCCTTATCCCCGCCCTTCATGCGGCTCCATGTAATACGGTTTGTGAAAGAAGATCGGGTTGACCTCCTTAAGATTCACAAAACTCAGGATGTCCACCGTTTGCGTCGCCTCGATGTCGACGCGCTTGAAATCCTCGTCCTTCAACACCACGAACTTGCCCTTCTCGTATTCGTAACCCTTCACGATCTTATCCCACGGCACCTCCTTGCCATCGGCTTCAGCCACGCGCTTGTAGTTCACCGGGCTGAGATCCCCTTCCCGCAAAAGGCGAAACTTGAGCTCCTCCGAACGCGTTGCCGAAAATAGCGCAATCGGGATATTGACCAACCCGAAGCTGATCGAGCCCTTCCAAATCGCTCGCATGGTGCCGGGACTTCTAGGTGCAACCCCGCAGGAGATAGACGACTAGGAGAATCGGTAGCGGCACGCCGAGCAACCAAAGGAATATCCAGCCGATCTTTCCGCTCTCTGAGTGGTGTGTATTCTTTTTCATCGTGCAATCATTTCGCATTTCACAGAAGCCGCGCGCCTATTGTTTTCTTGAAAACTCAGGAAAACGGAGCATTCGCGTCGCACAGTTCCGTGCTCAGCGCAGAAATGCTCCGTGGTGAACTGAGCACTGCACTCGGCCTTTAGACTCGTCGTCACGCTTCAGACAATGGCGGGTGCAGAATGTGGAGTGTTGTCATCTTCGTGGTGGGCGATCCGTCCCGGACGATTCGACCAAAGCGGCGATTCCGTCGTCGAGATCTCATCTGTCCAAATTTTGAAATCAAGAAGCAGGCTTTGGCCAAAGGACGTAGTAAATGCGGTGTCCGTCGCGTCCCGTCCGGTGCTCATGAGGATGCGCCCAATGCGACGCTGATTGTGCCGTGCGTCGAACGTGTGCCACGCCCCCCCCAGCCACACTTCGAACCAGGCGGAAAGATCCATCGGGCATGGAAGCGGCGGAACGCCGATATCTCCCAGATAACCGCTCACATACCTTGCCGGGATATTCATGCAGCGGCAAAAGGTCACGGCCAGGTGGGTGAAGTCCCGGCACACCCCGGCACCTTCCACAAAAGTGTCAGACGCTGATTTCGTGGGTCGCGCAAAACCATATCCGAAGCGCACATGCCCATGGACCCAATCGCAGATTGCCTGCACCCGCTGCCAACCGGTCGGTGTATGGCCAAACAGTTGCCACGCCGTATCGCTCAACTTGTCCACCTCACAGTATCGGCTGCTCATGAGGTAGGGCAGGACTGCGGGAGGGAGTTCTTCTATCGGGACTTGGCCTGCATTGAGTGAGATGGGATCAGGAAGGCCCGAATCTTGGATAACCGCATCAGCGCGCAATCGCAATTGCCCCGCCGGAGCGATAAGGCGTTCACTGCGGTTGCCGAAAGAATCGAGCAGGCGTTCTATCGGGACGGCTGGCTCCACGCATACCTGCTCCTCGCAAATGTCTGCCTCGCGCGACGGATGAATGCGCAGCAATAGCGACATCGGGGTAGGCGTTGGATGGTAAAATGCAATTTCGTAACCGGCTCTGATTAACATGGTGCTCCTTGGATGAGATTCGCAAACGACGCCTGCAGCATCGCACGGAGGAAGTTCTTTCCTCGGCCTCCTGTTCGCCGCAGTGCGGCAAACTGCGCGTATCCACGAACGCACTTTTTGCCCCTCCTTTGGGCAAGCTTCAGCTGTCCACACTTGACCGCGCTCCGACCAGACAGGGAATCCGAAAACCGTCCGCTCAACAGTTCGTTCGCGGAGGTTTGGATGCGAGTCGTAACCGGGCCTCCTTGTCGTTGCCCAGTCAAGTGACGGCTATCGCACAAATAGCCGAATATGGACCAAGCGGATTTTTGATACGTCCACAGCTCTCCTTCCGGCGATTCCATGAATGATGAAATCCTACAACTCATTCCTCACCGCAACGTTCCTCGCCCTTACCCTCTCCTGTGTCACCGCGGAGGACAAACAGCGGGATGCAGACAATACGAGCCGCAATCAACGGGATAAATCCGGGGAGACCAAGACTCCGATGGACCAATCCAACGCTCCCGAGGACCGCAAACTCGTCGCGGCGATTCGCAAACTGGTGGTGGACGACAGTTCTCTTTCGGCGACCGCCAAGAACTGCAAGATCATCACGAACGGCGGGCATGTCACGCTGCGGGGCGTAGTCAATAGCGCCCAAGAAAAGACCACGATTGAATCCCATGCGACGAAGTCTGCCGGCAAAGACAAGGTCGACAACCAGCTCGAGGTCAAAGCTGGCAACTAACTCTTAGCTGCAACCTAAAACCCACAACCAAAACAACAACCATTAGCATTCCATGTCAAAATCCGTATTCTGCATTGCAACTACCCAAGGCCAGGCCTTGGAGATCATCCGTGGTCTTAAGTCCCATGGCTTCTCAGATTCCGAAATCTCCGTCCTGCTGCCTGATACCGCTGGCACGCATGACATGGGTCACGTGAAAACTTCCAAAGCGCCGGAAGGGACCGCGACTGGCGCAGCCGCTGGCGGCGTTGCCGGAGGGATTCTCGGACTGCTCGCTGGTGTCGGTTCGCTGGCCATTCCTGGAATCGGGCCTTTCATCGCTGCGGGGCCGATCATGGCAGCTCTCGGAGGCGCCGCGCTCGGGGCCACGGCGGGGGGTGTCGTAGGCGGCCTCATCGGTCTGGGCATCCCTGAACTCGAAGCGAAGCGATATGAGGAAAAGCTGAAGAAGGGCAACTACCTCGTCTCGGTTCATGTCGCCAATGATGAGCAGGAGGATCGCGCCAAGACGATCTTCAAGGCTGCCAAAGCCGAGGATATCACGACTGCCAGCGAGAGCGCCGTCCCGAAGAGCTGATTCACATCACGACGACACAAGCGCGCGCCCGCTGCTTCGCAGTAGGCGCGCGCTTCATTTTATAAACGGGGCCCTGACAACTTGCGGTGCTCGGCTGAGACGTCCTCAAATCTTAAACGGATACCGCCATTTTCCCCCGGACCGCTCGCCCCTCGTTGCCCGGCCCCCCCGCTCTGAGGGACCGGGCATTTGTACCCAACCGACAGCCTAGTCCTCCTCGATCTCCACACGCCGCAATACGCGCCGACCGTCTTCGTTCACGTAGTGCACGCTCACCTGGGCACCTGCCTTCAGCCGCTTCTCCAGCGCATCCTCAGAAATGGCCCGGCCCTTCTTGGTTACGTAGGTGACCTTGCCACCGTAGTGGTAGGTGATCGGGCCGGAACTTTCCCTCACGATGAAGGTCGTTCCAGGGCGGAACTCCGTGATGGTCCCGGTCGCGACGACCGAAACGCTCGCATCCGGCGGAATCGGTGGGCGCGGTGGCGGCGGAACTGGTGGCGGTGGAATTGGTGGAGGATTCGGTGCCGGAGGCACGGGACGAGGCGGCACTGGGATTGGCGGGGCGTCCGGGGCTCCCGGTGGCGGTGGTATCGGTGGCCGATCCGGCGGCGGCTGCGCACGGAGTGAGGCGACGGATGCCGTAGCGATAAGGATTGCGAGTGGAGTATGGAATGGAGTCTTCATAACAATCGATCCTTCGCAGTCGCTCACTTTCTGGATGTTTCCTCCACTCCACTTTTTGACCATTTGCGCGGACCTTATGACGTATTAAGGCCGCACCCCGACGGCAGCGGCTCGAACATCTCCCAAACCACGGCAACCCTCGTGGGGCTATGCCGCAGCGGTAGCAGACGCCAAATCGGTCCTCGCCTTCAGCTCCTCCATGGCTTCCTCGGCAACCATCATCAGAAGCCTTTTTTCGCGTTCTGATATTTTTCGCGGCTTGTAGTCGATGATGCACAGCGAGCCGATTGGCTGGCCATTGGGAGCCCGCAATGGCACGCCGGCGTAAAAGCGCAGGCCACGCACCTTGAGAAACGGGTTATTGGCGAAGCGCGGATCGCGAGCGAGATCTTCGACGACAATGATGTCGTTGCTCGCGACCACGTGCCCGCAAACCGAGACCGAGCGAAGCGTGCAGCCCTCCGCCGCCAGGTCCTCCGGAAGCCCAATCTGCGCCTTGAAAACCTGCCGTTCGGAATCCACGAGTGTCGCCAAGGCAATCGGCACTTCGAATATCCGAGCGAGCTTGGTGGTGACCCGGTCGAAAAGCGGGTCGGGAGCGGAGTCGAGGAGGTGCAGCTCGTTCAGCGCCGCGAGGCGGATATCCTCGTCGGCGGGAATGGGCGCAAGAGTCATCTCTTCCGCCAAATGTGCGGAGATTTTGCCGAGCTGCACGACGGCTTCGGCAAACGAAACAACGACTTCATCCGCGCCGGATGCGCGCAGACGGTGAGCTGAATCGGCGACGCCTTCCGTGGCGCCCCAAAGCCCGACGACAATGCGGAGCAGCGGGTATCGCTGCCGCAGCCGGACGCATAAATAGCGGGCATGGATCACAGTGGAGGGCGGCACCACCGAGATGCAAACTGCGTCGGCACCGCTCTTGTCCACGCGATCAATCAGCTCTCCGCTGGTCAGTTGCGCCGACTCATATCCAGCGACGAACGACTGCTGGGTGAGAAGCTGCGTAAGCATCTCGGCAGATATTTCATCGCGGACGGAACGCGAGGGAAGGCAGAGCACGCGACACCTCGGCGACGGCTCTGCGTTCCCCCCTGTTTCCGCGGTGTGAGTGTCGGCAGGGACTTTCGACTCCACGGCCGGTCGTGTGGCAAAATCTTCCACCAGATCCCGAAGGCTTTGGTGCATTGCGGTCAATTGCTCGGCATCGAGGGATTCCCTCCGGTGGTCCACCTCTGCCGCCGTCAGCACCGGAATGAGCACGCTGTCATAAAGCTGCGTGAGAGAGTTGGCCGTGAGATACGAGTCCACAAAGGAAATCGCCGCATCCTGATCGGTGGCCAGCATGCGGTGGTAACATTCTTCATGCGGCGCCAAGGCTTGCTCGTCGCTGAGGAGAACGCTGAGGTACTGGAGCTTCGGCACATGTCGGCCCATCACCACGAGGCACACCGTAAGAGGCGTCGCGAGTACCAGCCCTATCGGCCCCCAGAGCCACGTCCAAGCGACAGCTCCCACGATGAGGGCCATCGACGAAACGCCCGTGCTCGAGCCGTAAAGCCATGGTTCCATCACATTATTACTGATTAGCTCAATGACCAGGAACAAACTCAGCGTAAACAGTGGCATTTCCCAGCGATCGGAAATTGCCAGAGAAAGTAGGATCGGGAATGCGGCCGCCACCCAGGGGCCAACGTAGGGAATGAAGCGCAAAACGATCGCCAGCCCGCCCCACAGGATGGCGTTCGGAATTCCGATAAAATACAACCCCGCCCCGATTGCGATCCCGTAGGTGACGTTGATGACCAGTTGCATCAGCAGGTAGCGGGAGACGCGCTGGCTGGCATCGTCCATGGCGCGTGTAATCGCGCTGATGCGGCCTTGGCCGATGAGTCGGATGAAGCGACCTCGCAAGTCCTCCCGTTGCAAAAGCATGAAGACGACCAGCAACAAGACCAACCCGCCCGTTCCCAACGCGCCCATTAACGATCCGAGAAACGTCTGAATGGTATCCCCGAGGAACGATTGCTCCTCCACCACCTTGACTGGCACGGCGCGCTCAGGAGCAGCCTTCGTCGGGGTTGGCTCAGTCTCCTCCTTCGTCGCGCCAGGAAGCTCCTTCTTCAATTCCTCCAATGTTTCAGTCACACGGCTGAGGGAACCTCCTTTTTTCCCTTGAAACGACCGTAGCTTCGTCTGGATGTTGGCCTTGTAATCCGGCAGCTTGGCGGCCAAGTCGATGACCTGCCGGGTCACCACGTAGCCGGCGAAACCCGTGCTTGCGGCGACGAACGTCACCACGAGCAAAATCGCCACCGTTCTCCCAATCCAACGCTCCATCCGCCGCACAACGGGAGAAAGCAAAAAAGCCAGGAGTGCGGCGAGTGCCAACGGGATTAAAATGATTTTGCCCACCCAGAGTGCCGCCACCACGGAAACTGTGAGAAGCAGACTGTATATCCCGCTGAGCGCAGATACCGCGGAACTGGTTTTGGCGATTTTCATGAAGCTGTGAGCGCAGCCTGGTAAGACCCGCCGTGCTGCGCCTCAAAAACGACTTTCCCCACGCCACTCATCAGCCACGGATGTCGGAGAAGATGGGAGACTTGGAGGCACATGCTAAAGTAGAATTCGCGTGCGGTGCGGTGGTTGAGGGTGCTTCAAGCGGATAAACTGCTTGGAGGCTGCTGCCCATCGATTCCTGAGATGAGCAAATCCGACCTCCGTGCGCCTCTTGCGAAAGCGATGGCGGAGGTCGGCGAACAACCACAAAGAGCCAGCCACAATCGAGTGGCTGGCTCTTCCTCGCTGCTTTTTGCCGGCGGCGAAACCAATGTGGGGTCTCAGCTTTCCTTCGGTCCCGCTATTCCTTTGAGCGCTTTTCCCGCTCGGCCCCGCTGCGCTCGCGGGGGGAATCGCTTTCTTTTTTCTCGTTCGGCTCCCCGATCTTACTCGGTTCCTCAGCACGATTGCCGCGGGGGCTGCCACTTTCCTGCCCGGACCGAGTCTTCTCCGTCGCTTTTCCTGATTTGTCGTCCGTGTTCGGGTTGGGCTCCCGCTTTTCCACCTTCTCATCTCCGGTTTTCTTGTTCTTCTTTCGCGTCTCCGGTTCCGAGCGCCCTTCCTTCGCCTCAGGTTTGTCCTGCTTCTTGTCGGGCTGATCAGCCGCGTCGGCGTCCCGGTTTTTCCGGCCTTCCGCGGAAGGCGCTGCCGTCCGCGGCGCAGAAGAATCGGGCACCCTGCCGGCCTCGGCACCATCCGAGGTCTTCAAGACGTGTTTGTCCTCGCAGATGCGGAACACCGTATACTCAGCACCGATAACGGGAGCCGATGTGGAAAGCCCAAAAAGGGCGAGCGTAGTCAGTAGTTATGAACCCAATGGCGCATCGAAGCGGCTGCTCGTGGTGGACGCCCATCCGATCGTGCGATACGGCATCCGGCACATGTTCGAGCAAGTCCCCGAGGTGACGGTCTGTGGCGAGGCCGAAAATGGACGGTCGGCGCTCGAGGCTATGCGGGCTTTGAATCCGGATCTCGTGCCGATGGAAGTCGCGATGCCAGGAATGAACGGCATCGAACTCATAAAGCTCATGCTCTCTGAACGCCCGCTGCTGAAGATACTGATGCTCTCGAACCACGATGAGTCCCTGTATGCCCTCCGGGCCCTCCGCGCGGGGGCAAAAGGCTATCTTACCAAGGCGCAACCCCTCGAACATATCGGCGACGCCCTCCGCAGCATCATCGAAGGTGCTACCTACGTGAGCCGTGAGTTCAGTGAGAGGCTGGTGTTCAAAGCCGTGCAGGAGCAATACATTG
>CAVYKI010000008.1:0-42582 GCA_963769025.1 uncultured Verrucomicrobiae bacterium | reverse complement strand
GCCGGGTGTCCGCGAATTGACCGGCAGCGCCGGGGCTTTGCGGCCTTTTCCTACGCCGCGGAACGCAATGCATTCACTCCGGCTCCAACGCCCGGAGCGCGTGGCAGGCGGCAGTGCAAATCTGCGGATTCGCAAGTTCGGCGATTGCCGTGATGAGCGCGCTGTCCTCGCCTGCCGCCCTCATCTCCGTGAGCATCTGGTCAAACGCGATGCGTCGGACGGAGTCCGGGCACTGCTCCAGGCGAAACAGCCATTCGCGCAGGTGCGCGTGATCCCGGATGGCGTGGACCAGCGTGACCACTTCCTCGGAGATTTGCCCGTCGTCCATTTGCCGGAGTCAGTTGAAGGTGCTCAGCTCCAGCTCGGCTTCCTGTTCCTCGGAGATTTCCTCCAGCGGGGCGAAGCGTTCTGACTTGAAGGCGAGCTCCTCGCTGCCTTTGTGCGTGGGGTCGGGCGGATTGACGAGTTCCTCAAGCAGGAGCGCGATGGTCGCGGAGTCGGAGCCTCGCATGGTCTCGCGGCGCAGGCACACGTCGCGGATGGTGTAGGTGCGGCCTTTCACCGGGAGCTGGTTGAAGAATTCGACGACCCACTTTGGAAAGCGATCGTCCACGCAAACTACGCGCTGGCCTTTGATCATGAGTTGAGGGTTTGAAAATTGAGAGTGGAGCGGCGGGGGCGAAGGCACGTTACGCGCGCCGCGCCGCGCATACCAACTCCCAACTTTCACTTTGAAACCTCAACTTTCCGTTGACCCGGTGGCACGACGCCCGTAACAACGCGCCCTCACTTTTCTCACCACACCTTTCACCGAACATGGGCAAGCAATACAACAAAGTCGAAAAGAAGCGCCGCCGTCTCAATTACCTCGTGCGCCGCAAGGCGAAGGCGGCAGCCGCCGGCAAGGGTGGCGCGAAGATTCGCGCGAAGCGCCCTGCCAAGAAGAAGGCCGCAGCCGCGGCGTAGGTCCCCCGGCGGATCGGGCTGTTGTCCGGATGAGGGCAAGCCATGCGCTATCTCCTCGTCGATGCGCACAGCGTCATTTTTTCGTGGCCGGAGTTTCACGAACTGCACGGCCGCAATCGGCTCGTCGCGCGAGAGGAACTGACGCGGAAGCTCACGGCGTATCAGGACGCGACGGGTGTGCGGGTCGTGCTGGTGTTTGACGGGAAAGGGGAGCGGCCGAACTCGGAGAAGATGCCGGGTGGCATTCAGGTGTTCTATTCCGGCGGAAAGGACTCGGCGGATTCCATCATCGAGCGGCTCGCGGCGAAGTATGCGGGTGAGCACGAAATCACCGTGGCGACGAATGACCACCTCGAGCAGCAGACGGTGATCACGTTTGGCGGGCTGGCCATTTCCGTGGAGGCGTTGCGCAAGGAACTCGAATCGGCGGACCGGGATGTGACGAGGGAGATCCGCCGACTGCGGAAACGCTGACGCTTCAGCGCGCGGCGGCGGCACGTTTGCTCCCGCCGATCAGGCGCACGAGGAGCTGGCTGAGGACGACCTCGGTTTCCGTCGGCGCGGAGACGAGGGTCACGTTTGCGTCCAGGCACGCCTTCAGGCCGGCCTGCAGTTCCGGCAGCGTGAAATTGCGCGCGCCAGCCGCGGCGAAGCCGAGCGAAAAGGCGTTCAGCTTGCCCTCCTTGGTGCGCGGCAGATGCGCGATCGCGGCGGCGGGGAGGCGTTCGAGCGTCGAGGTGAAATTGAACGGATTCGACGGCGCGGCGAGCTTGTGCCGGACGAGGAGATCCTTTGCGAGGAGGAGGTTTCGGACGGTGGGGATGATCGTCGCGAGCAGGATGCCGATGGCCTTTTCGCCGTTGAAAAGGAGCTGCTGGAGGAGTTCCAGCGCCCGCTGGAGCTGCCGTGCGGAGATTGCGTTGCCGAGCTCGAAGATGACGCCCGCGCGCGACATCGGCGTGAGCATGCGGACGTCGTCCTGCGTCACGCGGCGCTTGTCCTTGCCGAGGTAGAGGTCGAGCTTCTCCAGCTCGCTCGTGATCGCGTAGCGGTCGCCGCCCGTGTAGAGCGTGAAAAGCTCGATCGCGTCCTCGTCGAAAGTCAGGCCGTGCTGGCGGGCGAGGTCGCGGCAGAGGATGACGGCGTTGCGCTCCCAGCCCTGCTTGGTGGAATCCAGCCGGTCGAAAGTCTGCACCTCGGCGATCTTGTCGAGCGTCTTGTAAAACGAGCGCCGCTTGTCGATGGCGCCGCCGCTCAGCAGGAATCGCGTGCCTTCCGGCAGCCCGCGTTGCAGCAGGGCAGTGAGCTTCTCGATCGCGTCGCGCGTGGCCTCCGCGCCGCCGGTCCGGTCATCGGCGAGGAAGTTCGCGTCCTGCAGCCACACGAGCTTCGCGCCGCCGAAAAAGCCGTACGTATCCAGCGCCTCGATCGTCTGGAAAACCTTCTGCGCCGCGTCGTCCGCGTTCATCGCCTGGCCGTTGATGACCTCCTTCCCGAAGTCCCCGGGCGGCGTGAGCCTTTCCGCCAGCTCCCGCGCCACGCGCTTCACCTCGAAATCGTCCGTGCCGAGGATGGCGTGGATGGGAGCGGCGTCGTTTTTCAAGGCGTGGTCGGGATGAGGGGCGATGTCGCGTAGCTCTTAAACTCGCTCTCGACCGCATCCAAGTTCAGAAAGCGGTTTCCGAAGTGATTCCGCGCCGCCGTCTCGAAGTGCGCGCCCTTCCCCATCGCATCGAGGAACGCCACGAAGCCCTTCTTGTCCGCCGCCGAGAGGAAGCGCACGAGCTTCTGCGACTCCTCGTAAAATGCGGCCACGTTTTCCACCTCGTCGGGATACTCGCTAGCGGCGGTCAGCTCCGCGAGCGGGATGTAGAGCCACCGCTTCACCGGGCTGGCCTGCGGCCGGGCGTTGTATCCGCGCGCGCGGTAGAACGCCGCGCGGCACCGCGAGGCCGCGTATTCCGCGAAGCCTTCGTTCAGCCACAGCGGGATGCCCGGGCCGAAAAAGCGAAACAGCACCAGATGCGTGATCTCGTGCGGCAGCGTGGTGTTGTCCGCCACCGGGCCGGGCTTTCTCAGGATGAAGAGCGTGCCCTCGCCGTGGATGCCGCCGGTCCACGGATCCAGCCCGCCGAACTTTTGAAACGCCTTCCAGTCGGCTGCATCGTCGAAAAGGAACAAGTGGCACTTCCGCTCCCATTTGGTCGTGTCCCGTCCGAGTTCCGCCGCGATCACGCGGTAGTAAAATTCCGCCTCCACCGAGACCGACGACGCCGTCGGGCGGTCGAAGAAATGATAGACGAAATGCTCCGTCTCGCCGTGCTTCCAGTCACTGGCGCGGACTTGCAGCGCCTTTTTCCCCAGCGCCGTGAGCGTCCGGTCCGAGAGCTTTTCAAACGGAACCTCCGGCAGCACGCCGGCGGATGTCTCCTGCGCAGCACAGGCGCAGGCGACGAGCAAAAGGAGGACGGGCAGAAATCGCATCCTCGCCAGACAGGCAATCCCCGTGCCAGCGGGGGCGCGCCCGGAGTGTCCCGGCAATCCCCGATTTTTTCACTCACAGCCTCTTGGTGGCCGGTGTCCGCCTCCGTGGGGCTGCCATAAGGAAGGCGAAAGGGCGGAAAACCGGGCTTTTTGGGACGATTTCCGGATTTCGGGTCCAAACTTGAGGGATTCGAGTGGGCTCGGAGAGCATTCGTCAGCCCTCGGGAGGGTTTCGTGGGGCCACGGATTGCGTTCGTGGGAGCACGGATCGCGTTCGTGGGGGCGCGAACGCTCTCCGAGGGGCCACGAAAGTCTTGCGTTTGGACGCGAGGGACTTTCCCTTCCAGAAATCAAAGGCGAAAAGGGGGAAAAAACCGCCGCAGTGCAGGGCGCGCGCGCGGACTACTTCTTCTCGGGCGCGGGGGGATTCACGATGGTCGTGTTGTGTTCCACCTTTTTTTCAGCAGGCGGGTTCACGATGGTGGTGTTGTGTTCCACTTTCTTTTCGGCGGGCGGATTGACGATGGTCGTGTCGCCGGCCGGCGGCGGGTTGTTCACTTTGACGTCGCAGGCGGTGAACAGGACGGTGATGACGGCGGCGGAGAGGTGGGTGATTTTCATGATGAGTGGGATGGTTTGATAAGGGCTGCCCCTGACATCGGCAAAGGAGGCCGGAGTGGCTGTCTCTTTCTCGGGATCCTTTGCCCGTCCATCCCTCACCGTCGCGGAGTCGACCGCCTGACGGACGCACCGGGGGCTGAAGAACCCGCGCGGAACGGCGCGTCTTTCGACAAGCGGCTAGCGCGGGACGGCGAAGACCACGCACACCGGCGAACCGACGCCGGAGACCTGTGCCGCCGGCGTGAGTTTTCCGGTCGCGGGATCGATTTTGTGCGACGCGAGGCTGTTGTCGTTCTGGCCGGCGGCGACGAGCCATCCGCCGTCGGGGGACAACGCGAAGCCGCGCGGCACCTTCACATTGGCGGGCGCGTGCTGCACGGTCGTCACCTTCCCGTCGTCGCCGATGGCGAAGACGGCGATGCTGTCGTGCCCGCGGTTCGAGACATAGACGAAGCGGCCATTCGGGTGGCAGAAAATCTCGGCGGTGCTGTTTTTCTGCGCGTCGGGCGCGCCTTCCGGCAGCGTGCTGAGTGTCTGGATCGCCTTGAGCGTGCCCTTCTTCGCGTCATGCGCGAGGACGGTGATCGCGCTCGTCATCTCGTCGCACACGTAGGCGAAACCGCCCTTCGGATGAAACGCGAGATGCCGCGGGCCGCTCCCCGGCGGGACTTTCCCGCTGGGCGGATCGTTCGGCGTGAGCGTGCCCTTTGCGGCGTCGAAGCGATACACGAAGACATCATCCGTCCCGAGGTCGCACGAGTACACGTAATCGCCGCTGACGTAGATCGAATGCGCGTGGGGCGCCTTCTGGCGCGAGGCGTTCACGCTGCTCCCGGTGTGCTGGACGAAGCCCGACGCCGGCCCGACGGAGCCGTCCTCGCGGATCGGCAGGGCGGCGACGCTTCCGCCGCCGTAGTTTGCCGCGAATACGCTCTTGCCGCCGGGATGCACCGTCACATGGCAGTTTCCACCGCCCTTGGTGGATTCGTCGTTCAGGTGCCGGAGCGAGCCGTCCTTCCCGATGGCGAATGCGCCGACCATGCCGCCGCCGCTCTCGATCGCCGCGTAGAGGAACTTCCCATTCGGATGGACTGCGAGGAAGCTCGGGCTCTTCGCCTCGCCGGCGAGAACCGGCGCGCTGAGCGCACCGGATTTGAGGTCAATGGTGCCGCGATAAATTCCAAGGCTGCCGCCGGGCTTCGTGTAGGTGCCGATGTAGAATTCCGCCGTGTCGGCGGCGGCGCAGAAGGAGCCGAGGAGGAAAGGGAGGGCGATGAGGGCGAGGGATTGTTTCATGAAATGGGGGTGATGTGGTGGGAACGAACCGGCGCCTAATCGAGCAGGCACCGGATTTTTTTGCGAACGTGGTCGAGGTTGAATGGCTTCTGAATGAAGTCAACCAGCGGGTCATTTCCAAAGCGGCTCGCGACATCCTGCGTGGTGTATCCGCTCATCACGAGCACCCGCAGATCGGGCCGCAGTTTGCGCAGTTCGCGCAGCGTCTCCTCGCCGTACATCTGCGGCATCGTGAGATCGAGAAAGACGAACCGCACGTCCTCCAGCGACGGGAACAGCGCCAGTGCCTCGCGCCCATTGGTCGCCGTGATGGCCTTGAACCCGAGGAAGTCCAGGAAGCGCGTGGCGACATTCCGCACCGTGTCCTCGTCATCCACGACGAGGACGAGCCCGGAGCCCCGCCACTCGTCGGCCGGCGGGCCGGCGGGCCGGCGATGGATGCCGGCTCGGGAATCTCGCCCGTGGTGGGAAGCAGCACGCGGAATCGCGTCCCCACGCCGGGCTGGCTGGTGACCTCGAGCGCTCCCCGGTGGCCGCGCACGATCCCCAGCACCGCGGCGAGCCCGAGTCCGCGGCCCGTGAATTTCGTGGTGAAAAACGGATCGAAGATCCGCTGGAGCACGTCCGGCTCCATGCCGCAGCCGGTGTCGCTGACTTCAAACCACACGTAGCTCCCCGCCGCCGCATCCGGCGAGGCCCCGGACGGCGTCCGCGGATTGCAGCGCGTGAACCGACATCCCCTGCGCCTCGTCGGGCGTCCATCCAAAGGCGCGTGTCGCCCCGCTGTTCCATTCGAGGATGCTCCCATCCCTGCTCGCGACGATCACGGCCTCCTCCAGCAGATCGACCAGCGATTCCGTCGGCGGGGGCGCTGCCGCGATGCGCGTGTTCTGGCTGGAGGGTTCTGGCGTCATCCGGAGGCCGCCATCGGATATCGCGGTCGGAGGCCGCCCGGGAGAATACCGTTTGAACGTTGCTCCACTTTGGGTGACTAATGAGTCGTATGCCGTCCGCAGTTGCCAGCCTCCTCCGGGTTTTCATCGCAGTTGCGATGAGCTTCGGATCCTTGGCGATACTGTCGGCGGGCGACTGCGGCGCGCGCGAGTTGAAACGCGGTTGCGAGTGTTGCAGCCAGCCCGGGGCGGAGGGCTGCTGCGCCGCGCCTGTGAATCACGCGCCTGCACAAGATCCGGCGGCGCCTCCGGCTTCCCAGTCCGGGCAATGGCAGCCCGCGGCACTCGCGCCGCGGCTGCCTTTCGCGATTCAGCCTCCGGTGGAGCCAGTCGTTTTCCCGCTGGAGAAAGTCGGCCTGTGCGCTCATGCCGACGGCCATTCGTTCCAGTCGGTGAACTGCATGTGGATGGTCTGAGG
Organism: uncultured Verrucomicrobiae bacterium; assembly: GCA_963769025.1. GTDB lineage: Bacteria > Verrucomicrobiota > Verrucomicrobiia > Chthoniobacterales > Chthoniobacteraceae > SXWH01. Next base: position 35,844 of record CAVYKI010000008.1, on the reverse strand, counting down.
AGGCTTTGACGCCAGTGGTGTGCCCGGGCGCGATCATCGCTGCGCGGGCTCGGTGAACGTCAACGCAACTTCTCAGACTCATGAAAAAAATTCTCATCCTCATTCTCATCGCCTCCGCCGCCTTTGGCGGATGGTGGTTCGGCAAGCACAGCCATTCGCATGTCGAGACGCCCGCCGGGCGCAAGGTGCTCTACTACCAGAGCGCCATGCACCCGTGGGTGAAGTCTGACAAACCGGGCCGCTGCACCATCTGCGGGATGGAACTCGCGCCCGTTTACGAGGGCGACTCCGGCTTCGATGCAGATTCGACGCTCATCACGCTGAGCAAGCAGGGCGTCACCGTCACGGGTGTCGAGACGGCGCCCGTGGTGAAAAGGACCATCCGGCGCACCATCCGCGTCGCGGGAATGGTCGATGACGACGACAGCGCGCATCGCCGCCTGAGCGCAACCGCCGAGGGGCGCATCGAGAAGCTCTTCGTCAACTACGTCGGCGCCGAGGTCACCGCCGGACAGCCCCTCGCCACGCTTTACAGCCCGTCGTTGCGGAATCTGTTCGCCGATTACCCGCTCATTGCGCGCCAGCCAGCCTCGTCCCAGCGCGACCAGCTCATGAAAAGCATCCGGGAACGCCTCCTGCGGGTGGGCCTTTCGGTCGCGGAACTCGATGCGGCTCTCGCATCCGACAAGATCCCCGTCGAACTCAAGGTGTACACGCCGATCACAGGCACCGTCGTTTCCCGGAACGTCTATGAAGGCCAGTACGTGAAGGAGGGCGATATGCTCTTCGAGATCGCGGATTTTTCGAAGATGTGGTTCGTGTTCGACGTGTATGAGCGCGACCTGCCTTGGGTCCGCATGGGTGCGAACGTGGACATCTCGACACCCGCGCTGCCCGGCCGCGTGATGCGCGCGCCGATTACGTTCATCGATCCAAATCTCAATCCGGAGACACGCAGCGCGCGCGTCCGCGTCGTGCTAGACAACCCCCTCACGAATGAACCTGGGAAACACCGCCACGAGCTGCTGCACAAGCTCTACGCGGAAGGGCGCATCAGCTCCGAGACAGCGCCCACGCTCACCGTGCCGCGCAGCGCCGTGCTGTGGCCCGCGGGAAAGCCGATCGTTTACGTGGAGAAAAGCGCGGGCGTCTATGAGCCGCGGGAAGTGCAGGTCGGCGTCGCGGGCGACGAGCTTTGGGAAATCGCCGGCGGGCTGCGCGAGGACGAGCGTGTCGTGACGAGCGGCAATCTCCTGCTCGACGGGCAGTCGCAAATCAACCGTCCGCCCGAGCCGCCAGGGAGCCCGGCGGCAAACCCTGACCGAGCCCCAGCGCAAGGCGGCGCTCGATTTCTTCGCGCTCGTGGCCTCGCTTGGTGAGGCCCTCGCCGCCGACAAGGCCGCGGACTTCCGCGCCGGCGCAGGGAAGCTCGCCACCCTGAGCAGCGAACTCGGTGCGCAACTCGGGCAGCGCGCGGAAAAGATCACCGCGCTCGCCAAACTTCCGGAGACCGGCGAACTCCCCGCGCTGCGCGCCGCGTTTTATCCGCTGAGCGAAGCCGCCGCCGAACTCGCGCTCGACCTGCGCCGCGAGGACGACGGTTTTGACGCCGTGAAAATCTTTGCATGCGACATGGCGAAAGGCGCCGTGCCCAGCGCGCCGAAGGAACGCGGCCGCTGGATTCAGTTCACCACCAATCTCCGGAATCCGTGGTGGGGCGCGGAGATGCTGGAGTGCGGAGCGGAGGTGCGCCCATGATCCCGAAGCTCATCGAGTGGTCGCTGCGGAACCGCTTCCTCGTCGGATGCGGCACGCTGCTGATCATCGCGCTTGGGATCTTCGAGGTCAGGCGTGCGCCGGTGGATGCCATTCCCGACCTCAGCGAGAACCAGGTCATCGTCTTTGCCGACTGGGAGGGCCGCGCAGCCCGTGAAGTCGAGGACCAGATCACGTATCCGCTGTCCACGCAGCTCCAGGGCCTCGCGGGGGTGAAAGCCGTGCGCGCACAGAGCATGTTCGGCTTCTCGCTGCTCACGGTCATTTTCCGCGATGACGTGGACAACTACTTCGCGAGGTCCCGCGTCCTCGAGCGGCTGAATTCCGTCGGTGACAGCCTCCCTGCCGGCGTCGCGCCAAAGCTCGGGCCGGACGCGAGCGGGCTCGGCTGGGTGTATCAATATTACCTCGACGTGGACCCCGCGAAGGCCCCGCAGGGCGGCTACGATCTCGGGCGGCTCCGCGCGGAGCAGGACTTCTTCATCCGCTACGCGCTGCAAAGCGTCCCCGGCGTCGCCGAGGTCGCGGGCGTGGGCGGCTTCGTGCGCCAGTGGCAGGTCGAGGTGTCGTCCTTCAAGATGAAGGCCGCCGGTGTTTCGCTCGAGGAGGTGATGATGGCGGTCGGCCAGAGCAGCCTCAACGTCGGTGGGCGGGTCATCGAGGAAAACGGAATGGAGTTCATCGTCCGCGGCCTGGGCCTCGTGAAGAACGCCGCGGACCTCGAACATGTCGTGCTGAAGGAGCGGGAGGGCACGCCCATCTACCTGCGCGATGTCGCGCGCATCGAGGTCGGCGGAGATTTCCGCCGCGGCGCGCTCGATGTGAATGGCAACGAGGTGGTCGGCGGCGTGGTGGTGATGCGCACGGGCGAAAACGCCCACGCGGTCATCAAGGCCGTGAAAGAGGAAATCGCCCGCATCACGCCGAGTCTCCCGGCGGGCGTGAGCATCAAGCCCTTCTACGATCGCAGCGAGCTGATCGACCGGACCATCGGCACGCTCAGGCACGCGCTCATCGAGGAGGTGCTCCTCGTCACGCTCGCGCACGTCATCTTCCTCTTCCACTTCCGCAGCATCCTCATCGTCACGTTCCCGCTTCCGGTCTCGATTCTGATCGCGTTCATCCTGATGCGGCAGTTCGGCATCACGTCGAACATCATGTCCCTCGCCGGCATCGCCATCGCCATCGGCGTGCTCGTGGATGCCGCGATCGTGATCACGGAGAATGTCATCCGCCACTGCGAAAAGGCGGAGGAGGAAAAGGGGCAGCACCTCACCTCAGCCGAAACATGGGACGTCACGCTCAAGGCGGCGCAGCAGGTCGGGCGCCCGATCTTCTTTGCGATGGCGATCATCATCCTCGCATTCGTCCCGGTGTTTGCGCTCACGGGGCAGGAGGGGAAACTTTTCCACCCGCTCGCCTTCACGAAGACCTTCGCGATGATTGGCTCGACGCTGCTCGCCGTGACGATCGTGCCCGTGCTGTGCACGCTGCTCGTGCGCGGACCATTCCACCGCGAAGAGGACAACTGGGTGATGCGCGCCTTGCTCCGCATCTACGATCCCGTTCTCGACTGGGCTCTGCGCTGGCGAAAGACCGTGCTCGCGCTGGCCGCGTTGCTGCTCGTCTCCGCGCTGGCGCTCGCGCTCGGTTTGCCGCGCGGCGTGCTCGCAAAGCTCGATGGCTGGCCGCGCGTGCAAAATGCCTTCGCCGGAATCGGCGGCGAATTCATGCCGCCGCTGAACGAAGGCAGCCTCCTTTTCATGCCCGTGTTCACCCCCGCCACGAGCCTCAGCGAGGTGAAGCGCGTGCTCTCGTGGCAGGATCGCGTCATAGCGGAGACGCCGGAGGTGCTCAGCGTCGGCGGCAAGCTCGGCCGCGCGGAAACGGCGACCGATCCCGCACCGGTCGAGATGATCGAGACGACCATCATGCTGAAACCGCAGGAGCAATGGCGGGAGGGAATGACGCTTCAGAAACTTCAAAACGAGCTGACTCAGAAGCTCGCGCAGGTGCCCGGCTACGTGTCCGGCGCATTTCTCCAGCCCATCGAAAACCGACGCCTCATGCTCGCCACCGGCATCCGCGCGCAGCTCGGCGTGAAGATTCTCGGCGACGACCTCGACACGCTCCAGAGGCTCACGTCCGAGGTCGAGCGCGTCATCCGCGCAGTGCGCGGAGCGGCGGGCGTCTCGCCGCTGCGCGTGCAGGGAAAGCCCTATCTGGAAATCGAAATCGATCGCGAAGCCGCCGGACGCTACGGCCTGCGCGCGGAGCAGCTCTTCGCCGTCATCGAGGGCGGCCTCGGCGGACGCACGGTGGCGACGACGATCGAGGGCCGCGTGCGCATCCCGATCCAGGTCCGGCTCGCGCGCGAGGAGCGCGATGACATCGAGCGCATCGGCTCGCTGCTCGTCGGCATGCCGAATGGGAAGCACATCCCGCTCGCGCAGGTCGCGACGATCCGCCGCACGAGCGGGCCGAACGAAATCCAGAGCGAAAACGGGCGCCTGAAAAGCTACGTGCAGGCCAACGTGCAGGATCGCGATCTCGCCGGCTTCGTGAAGGAAGTGAAGGCGCGCGTCGAAGCCATCCCGCGTCCGCCCGGCGTGAAGTTCGAATTCGCCGGCGAGTACGAAAACCAGATCCGCCTCATCGAGACCATGTGGCTCGTCGTCCCCGGCGTGCTCGTGGTCATTTTCCTCCTGCTCTACATCGTCTATGGCAGCGCGAAGGAGGCCGCGCACGTCATCCTCGCCGTGCCTTTCGCGCTGACGGGCGGCGTCTTCCTGCAATACGCGCTCGGCTACAATTTCAGCGCCGCCGTCGCCGTCGGCTACATCGCGCTCTTCGGCACCGCGATCCAGACCGGCGTGGTCATGGTCGTCTATCTCGAGGAAGCGCTGGAGCAAAAGCGCAAGGCCCTCGGTGCCGCGTTCACGCGCACCGATCTCATCGCCGCGATCAAGGAAGGCGCGCGTCTGCGGCTGCGCCCAAAGGTGATGACCGTAGCCACCATCGTCGCGAGCCTGCTGCCCATCATGTGGAGTTCCCGCACCGGTGCGGAAGTGATGAAGCCCCTCGCCGCCCCCGTCATCGGCGGCATGCTCAGCAGCCTCCTCCACATCCTTGTCGTCACGCCGGTGATCTTCGCCTGGTTGCGGGAGCGGAAATAAGGGACCCATTCGCCATCCCGCAGGCTTGGTGTCAGCTATCCGTGCGAATTCAGCTCACTGCGAAGCCCATCCCGCGGGATAATGAAATGTCTCCTCGGCTCCTGCGGCGTGATAGCCAAGAGCTTCCATGCCTGCGCGGGCTTCGCGGGTGATCAGCCAGCGCTCCCAGGCATGAAGCTCGCCACGGTCGGTCGTGCCACCCACGTTCACGGTGAGCGCTTTTCGTTCATCCAAGTGCAGCCCGATCCGTGACTCCAGCCGTCGGAAATCCATTCGGCCGTTCACCACATCCTCGTAGCGCACGAGAGTGGCATTTTCGCCTGCAAGGGGAGGGAGCCAACTGGTAGTCAACCCGTTCCAATGTCGCGCAAAGCTTGCTGCTCCGGTGAGTGGTATCTCGGGCCACCGTGAGAACATCCCCCAAGGAACGCCGGGTGGAAATGCGCGGCTCAGCGACCGGTAGGCATCGTGAGGGTGGCGTGTGAGGACAACGACGCTGGCCTTTGGAAACAGCCACGTCAGGAGGCGGGCTTCTGCGGACCCGAGGCGCACCTCCTTGATGCCCCAGCGTCGGAATCCCATCCGGCGTGCGGGGGTAGCCAGCCAGCGCACCAGGAATTCACGCAGCGCAGCGCGGAAATCCCCGCCGGCAGGAAACAGGTTTGCGATCCATGACGTGGCCATCGAAGTGGCGGAAAGCTCGGCCGGGCACCAGAATTCTCCGGGTGGCCATTTTCCATCCAGCGTGCAAAGCGCCGCACTGATGCGCGAGAGGAGCGCCATGCGTCCGAACGGCTCGCCCCACAATAGCAGGGATGGATCGGTGCAAAGAATGCGCTGCAGCAGCGTGGAACCGCTGCGCCAGCTGGTGGCCAGCAAGAAGACCGGCTCCTCTGCATCAGGCTCGGGGTCGCGCGAGGCAGTTGCATTCAGGACTTCAAACGACCGCGCCAGCTTTGCGAGATCCACCCTTGGAAAATCTGGTCCGCTCAGCGATGCGCACAATTGTCGGAGGCAGTCCGCGAGGTTGCTTCGGCTTCTCATGAAGAGCATCCTCTCCTCATCGCTACCAGGCTGCAATGAAGCAGCTTTGGGCGGTCAGGCGTTGTCTGCCGCGAGGCTGAGGTTTTGCAGCCGAGCCCGGCCCGGGCGCTTTCTCGCGAGCCGATGCGTTTCACCGCGTTGCGCTCAGGCGCGAACCTGCCCGGTGCCGCGGAGGACGTATTTGTAGGTCGTGAGTTCCTCGAGCCCCATGGGGCCTCGGGCGTGGAGTTTGTCGGTGGAGATTCCGATTTCGGCGCCGAAGCCGAATTCGCCGCCGTCGGTGAAGCGCGTGCTGGCGTTCCAATAGACGGTCGCGCTGTCCACCTCGGCGAGGTAGCGTTCGGCGGCCTGCTCGTCGGCGGTGATGATGCAGTCGCTGTGGTGCGAGCCGTTGGCCTCGGTGTGGGCGATGGCGTCGTCGAGCGTGTCCACCACTTTGATTGCGAGAATTAGATCGAGGAATTCGGTGCGGTAGTCGTCGGCGCTGGCGCGCACGACGAGTTGAGAGTTGAGAGTTGAGAGTTGAGAGAAAGAGCTCTCGTCGCAGCGGAGCTGGACGCCTTGCGCGAGCAGCGACTTGCCGGCGGTGGCGAAGAACTTTTCCGCGACGGCGGAATGAACGAGCACGGTCTCGATGGCGTTGCAGACGCCGGGGCGCTGCACCTTGGCATTGAGCACGAGCGCCCCGGCCATCGCGAGGTCGGCGGCCTTGTCCACGTACATGATGCAGATGCCGTCGTAGTGCTTGATGACGGGCATGCGCGCGTGCTCGACGACGGCTTCGATGAGGCCCTTGCCGCCGCGGGGGACGATGCAGTCGAGATACTGGTCCATCTCGCACATCATCTTTACGGCGGCGCGGTCGGTGACGGGGATCAATTGGATCGCGTCAGCCGGCAGCCCGGCCTTTTCGCAGCCGCGGCTGAGGGCTGCGGCGATGGCGACATTCGATGCGATGCTCTCGCTGCCGCCGCGCAGGATGGTGGCGTTGCCGGTCTTCAGGCAGAGGACAGCGGCGTCGCTGGTGACGTTTGGGCGGCTTTCGTAGATGATTCCGACGACGCCGATGGGGACGCGCTTTTTCTGGATGCGAAGGCCGTTCGGGCGCGTCCAATCCCGGATGATTTCGCCGACGGGATCGGGCAGCGAGGCGACCTCGCGTACGCCGTCGGCCATCGCGGTGATGCGTTTGGGATTGAGTGTGAGGCGCTCGATCATCGCGGCGGAAAGTCCGGCGGTCGTTGCGCGGGCGACGTCCTCGGCGTTGGCGGCGAGGATGGCGTCCTTTGCCGTGATGAGTTCGTCGGCCATCGCCTTGATGCCGTCGTTTTTCTGTGCGGTCGTGCATTGGCGCAGCATGCGGGCGGCGGCCTTTGCGCGTTTGCCAAAGTCGAGGATCTGGTCGTTGAGATTCATGGCGGTGCGATTTTCTACTGCGCCTGCAGGGGCACGAGCGGGGGAAAGTAGGTGCCTGCGGGTTTTCCTGATGCGGCGCGGATGATCTGGCCGGCCTTCCTGCCGCTGGCGATGACGGTCGGGATGCCGGCCTGCACGGCGGTGCGAACGGCCTGGAGCTTCGAGGCCATGCCGCCGACGCTGAGGCGGCCTTTTTCCTGCCGGACGAATTTTCCCACGGTATCCACGTCATCGACACGCGAGAGCGTGAGGCCCTTGGAATCGAGAAGGCCGTCCACGCTGGTGAGGAGGACGAGGAGATTGGCATCGGCGAGGATGGCGACCTCGGCGCTGAGGTGGTCGTTGTCGCCGAATTTCAGCTCCTCGACGGCCACGGTGTCGTTCTCGTTCACGATGGGAATGACGCGATTGGCGAGCAGGCGGCCGATGGTGTTGCGGATGTTCGAGTACGCGATCCGGCTGTTCAGATCCGAGTGCGTGAGGAGGAGCTGCGCGACCGGAATGTTGTGCCTCGCGAAATGCCCGGAGTAGCAGGCCATCAGGCATCCCTGGCCGACGGCTGCGCAGGCCTGGCGCGTCGCGAGGTCCTCGGGCCTCGACATGAGGCCGAGCGCGCCGAGCCCGGCCGCCACCGCGCCGCTGGAGACAATGATGATCTCGTGTCCCGAGCCCGCCAGCACGGCGACTTCCTTGGCGATGCGGGCAAACTGCCGCTGGTCCAGGTTCGTGCCCTTGGCGGTGGCAAGAATCCCGGAGCCAAATTTCAGGACGATTCGTTTGTATGCGTTGGCGGGCATGAGGCGCCGGTAGATAGCGCGGCGAAGCGGAATGTCGAACGAGGAATCACTTCTGCCAACTCCGGTCTTTCCCGGCGGCGGCGGCTTGTGCATGGATGGGCCATGAGCAAACCATCCCCAGCCGCGCAGGCTGCACTCGAAACGGCGAAGCTGATCGAGTCCGTCGCACAAAATGTCCGTCTGGTCGCCGATGCAGGCGATTCGTCGGCGTATGCGGAAAGCATCACGCAACTCGCGGAGGGCGGGCACTGGACCGAGATCGTCGATCGCTTTTACAAGACGCTGGCCTTCGGGACCGGCGGGCTCCGCGGCCGGACGATCGGCCGCGTGGTGACGGCCGCCGAGCGGGGCGGGGCAGGTGAGCTCGAGCGGCCCGCGCAGCCATGCGTCGGCACGAACGCGATGAACTATTTCAACATCAGCCGCGCGACGCAGGGACTCGTGGCGTACCTGCACGAGTGGTTCCGGAAAAAGAAGCTCCCGGGTCGCCCGAAGATCGTCATCGCGCACGACCCGCGTCATTTTTCCCGCGAGTTTGCCGAGCTTACCGCGAAGGTCGCGACGGATCTCGGCTGCGACGCGGGGCTCTTCGAGGGGCCGCGCTCGACGCCGGAGCTTTCCTTTGCCGTGCGCCACACGAATGCGACGGCGGGCATCGTCATCACCGCGTCGCACAACCCGCCGCATGACAATGGCTACAAGGCGTACTTTGCCGACGGCGCGCAGCTCGTGGAGCCGCATGCCGGGGCGGTCATCGCGAAGGTGAACGCCATCAGGACCGATCGCTACAAGCCGCTGCCGAAGGCGAAGCAGGGCAAGCGCATCAAGCTCGGCCGCGAGATCGACGAGGCCTACATGAAGCGGCTGGAGACGCTCGTGCTCGATCCCGGAATGGTGAAGGCCGCATCCGGGCTGAAGATTGTGTTCACAAGCATCCACGGCGTCGGCGGCGTCATCACGAAGCCGATGCTGGAGCGGCTGGGTTTCCGGTTCACGGTGGTGCCTGAGCAGGACGCATTTGATGGACGTTTCCCGACGGTGAAATCGCCGAACCCTGAAAATGCCGAGGCGCTCGCGATGGCGATTGCGCTCGCCGGGAAGGAGGCCGCGGATGTCGTGATGGCGACCGATCCCGACTGTGACCGGATGGGCGTGGCCATTCGAAATGCGAAGGGTGAGATGGAACTGCTCACCGGCAACCAGATCGGTTCGCTCATCGCAGCTTACCGCGTGCGGAAGCTCATCGAGCTGGGCGTCATGACGCCGGAGAACGCAGCGAACTGCGCGATCATCAAGACGTTCGTGACCACCGATCTGCAAAAGGCGATCGCCGCGAAGCACGGCCTGCGGTGCGTCGAGACGCTCACCGGTTTCAAATACATCGGCGAAAAGCTCGGCAAGTACGAGGCGGCGCTGCCCGCCGCTGCGCGGGCGAATTACCGCAAGCTCAGCGAGAAGGAGACGCGGGAACTCCGCCTGAAGCACTCGACCTACTACGTCGCCGGCGGCGAGGAGAGCTACGGATACAGCGCGCACGATTTCGTCCGCGACAAGGACGGGAACGCCGCAGCCGTCATGTTCGCCGAGGTCGCCGCATGGGCGAAGTCGCGCGGGCTGACGATCGACACGTTGCTCGACGAAATCTACGCGGAGTACGGATTCTACTGGGAGAAAAACGGGACGCTCACCTTCGAGGGCGCGGACGGCGCGGCGAAGATCGCCAAGCTCGCCGCGAGCTACGCGAAGACCCCGCCCAAGGCCATGGACGGCGCGAAAGTGACCGGCGCGCGCGACTTCCTGACGAAGACTTTCAAGGACGTGGAAGGCGATGTGATTCCGAAGGAGAAGATGGTGATGTTCGATCTTGCCGACGGGAGGCGTGTCGCGGTGCGACCGTCCGGCACGGAGCCGAAGATCAAATTCTACCTCTTCGTGCGTCGCGATCCGAAGGGCGCGCGGTTTGCGGCGGCAGAACTTCGTGCCGTGAAGACCGAGGCCCGTGCGTCGCTCGACGGACTTTGGGCGTGGATTCAGGCGGACGTAAAACAACGTCTCTAATCCCTCCGGCGTGGCTCGGTAATCGCTTAGACAGGCACAACAACTGACTCCAACCCATGGGACGTGAAATCAACCTCGACGGAACCGAAACCTCGGTCATCAAAGCCCTCGGCATCGGGGGAGGTGAAATCGATGGGGGCACGCTGATTTCGCGGTGTCAGGACCTCGAGATTGCCGAACTGATCGATACGATCCGCGGCCTCATGATGCAGGGATACGTGGATGCCGATTCGAACTCGTTTTACAGCGAGGAGGAGATGGAGGATGTGAACTTTCGGGTGAACTCCGGCTACTCCAAGGACCTCAAGGAAGCGCTCGATCCGCAGCCGACGGCGAAGAAGAGCAAGCGCGTCCGGCGCGAGTAGTGCGCTTGCGCGGCGGCGATCATCGGGCTTGGCAGCGGGAACGGTTGCAGGGCATCTCGTTGCGGTGACGAATCGATCCAAGCCCGGCAATGTCTCGCGTTTTGCACGCTGGTGGCCGTGGGCTGCGGCGGTGGCGAGCGGTGTGCTGCTCGTTTTTTGTTTTCCACCTTCGGACATCGGTGGATTCGCATTCATCGCGCTGTTTCCGCTGCTCATGGCCGTGTGGATTCCGCAGGGCGGGAAAAGGCGCGGCTTGGTACACTTCGGACTCGGGTATGTCACGGGGTTGGTCTTCTTCGCGACGACATTCCGGTGGCTGTCCGAACTGGCGCCGCTCTTTGAGTCGCCCGTGCTGAACGGCCTGCCGCTGCTCTTCGCGGCCTACCTCGCGCTTTTTCCCGCCACGTGGGCGTGGCTGGCCGGGTGGATCGCCGGCGCTCACTTCCGCCCGGTGCCGCCGCAGGACCCGCTCCTCCCGTTCGAGCGTCCGGTGCTGCTGCTTTCCACCCGGAATCTGGGGATCTCAATTTTCTGCGCCGCGGCGTGGGTCGCGCTGGAATGGACGCGCGGATGGCTGATCTCGGGCTTTGGCTGGAATGCGCTCGGCGTCGCGCTCCACAGCGAACTCGCGCTCATCCAGATTGCCGAGTTCACCGGCGTGGGCGGCGTCAGCTTTCTCCTCGTGATGTGCAATGCGATCGGCCTCATCACCATCCTTCGCGTGCGTGCGGAAATCGGGCGCACCCGGCTGCGGCCCCACTTCGACTTCGCCGTCACCGTCGCCCTCGTCGTCCTCGCATTCGGCCACGGCGTCCATGTGCTCACCCGTGCGCCGCGCACGCCGGAGGACGGCGTCGCGCTGAAGGTTGCCGCGATCCAGCCGAACATTTCCCAGCAGTGGAAATTCGACATCGAGCGCTGGCCGGAAATCATCGATCGGATGCGCTCGCTGAGCGACCTCGCGGCGCTGACCACGCCGGACGTCCTGCTCTGGCCCGAGGCCTCCGTGCCGGGCGGGATGATGGGCGACGCAGCCACGCTGGCCTTCATGCTGGAGCGCGCGGCGCTGGTTCCCGCGATGATCGTGGGGACCGATGACTCGAACCGAGGCGCGGTGGACGAGGACCACAATAGCGCCGCGTTCATCCGGAGCGGTGAAATGGAGCCGCAATTTTACGACAAGCGGCAGCTCGTTCCCTTCGGCGAATACCTTCCATTCCGGCCGTTGCTCGGCGGCATGCTGGGCCATCTTGTGCCGGGTGATTTCAAGCCGGGAAAGGCGGCCGGCGTATTTTCACTCGCGAGCCCGGCGCTGAAGCTCGGGCCGCTGATTTGCTTCGAGGACACGCGGGCGGACATCACGCGTGAGCAGGTGAAGGCGGGCGCGCACCTGCTGGTGAACCTCACCAACGACGGCTGGTTCGGACAAACGGCCGAACTGGCCCAGCACATGAATGACGCCGTCTTCCGTTCGATTGAAAACCGCCGGCCGATGGTGCGCTGCACGAACAATGGAATCACAGCGTCGATCGACAGCTTTGGCCGGGTGGACCGCTGGCTGGAGCCCTTCACGCAGGGAGCCGCAACGCGTCGGATCATGGTTTCACAGTCGCCGCCGGAGACGTTTTTCACCCGGCACGGCGCGGTGTTCGCCGTCGGGTGTACAGGTCTCGTCGTGCTCGCAGGTGGAGTGGTTGCGTTCTCGCGCCGCGCTACTCGCCGCGCTTCAGGAATTCGACCTTCGCGCTCAGCTCGGGCGTGAGGAACCGGTCCGGGTTTTCGATCTGCACCTTGACCTGCAGCGTGCCCTTCTGGCGGCTGGCCTCGGGCGCGATTTCCGTGACCGTGCCCGCGTAAACTTTTTCCGGCCACGCCTCGGGACTGACGCGGCAGCGCTGGTCCATCGTGACTTTCGGGAGGTCCGCCTCGCTGATGTCCACTTCGACCTGGAGATCGTTCGGGTCGGCGAGGGAGAGCAGCGCGTTGCTCGGGCCGTGCGTGCTCGAGCCGCCGAAATTCTGCGGCGTCACCAGTTCGCCGGGATGGGAAAGCTTTTCGAGGATGACGCCGTCGATCGGCGATCGAATCACCGTCCAGTCGAGCCACACCTGCGCCATGGCGCGCGTGCCCTCGAGCTGGCGCACCTGTGCCTCGGCGGATGCGAGGGCGAGCCTTGCCTCGTCTTCGCGTTCGGCAGTTTCGTTGTGCGTGACCCGGAGTTTTTTGACGCGCTCGAAATTGATTTTTGCGCGTTCCACTCCGATCTGAGCCGCGGCGAGTTGTCCCTCGATTTCCGCGACGCGGGCCAGCTGCTCCGAGTCGTCCAGCCGCACGACGATATCTCCCTTCTTCACGCGGTCTCCCTTTTTCACGCCGATCCACTTCACCTCGTTCATGGTGCGCGGGCTGATCTCGATCCGCTCGCGATTGATGATGTAGCCGCTGACGGTGAGGACCGCGTCCCCGGCTCTCGCGGGCTTTTCGCGGGTTGGGGCCGCGGCATTGGGCGAGGCGTTTCCGGACGCCTTCGCATCGGTGCGACCCTCCTTGCCTCCGGCGCCGCGTGTTTCCGTGGCCCACGGTTTTGCAACAAAAAGGGCGACAGCGGTTGCGAGGATGACTCCGATGATGATGAATCGAAATGCGCCTGGAGAGCGCTGACGGCGGCTTTCCGCGATTTTGATTGTCTGCAACTTGGCCGCGTCCATTGCGGCGAATGTAACGCGGTTCAGACCGCCTTCAATGCCTCGATCACGGGCATGCGCGATGCGCGCATCGCGGGCAGCATCGCCCCGAGCACGCCGACGATCGCGGCGATGACGAGGCCCTTTGCGATGACGGGCGGGGTGACCGTCAGCTCGAAAACGATTTCGCTGAACGTCTGGAAATTGAACGTGCCCGTCTTGTAGCCATTCACCGCGAGCGAAGCTGCGCCGCCGATGACGCCGCCGACGAAGGCGAGACACGCCCCTTCGAGGAGGATTGCGCCGACGATGGAGCGCCTCCGGAAACCGAGTACGCGGAGCGTTCCGATTTCCCGCGTCCGCGCGCCGACGCTCGCATACATCGTGTTCATCGCCGCGAGGACCGCGCCGACGGACATCACGGTCGCGATGACATTCCCGGCAAACCGGATCGGCCCCGCGGTCTTCGTCTGCTCGGCGTAGTAGCTCGTCTCGGCGACGACGCGCACGGTGAGGCGGCGGTCGTCTTCGAGGCGCTGCTTCAGGCGCGTCCCGGCGGCCGCATCCACCGGACGGATGAGCAGGCTGGCGTAGTTGGCGCGGTTGAAAATGGCGCGCGCCTCGTCGGAGTCCATCCATGTCTCCGAATCAAATGCGCTCCCACCGGCGTCGAAATGCCCGACCACCGTGAGCGTCCGCGTGCCGAGCTTGATTTCATCACCGGGATTCATCCCGGTGAATCGCCTCGCGAGGCGGGCGCTTACGGTGACCTCGCGTTTGCCGGGCGAAAACCAGCGGCCTGCGACGAGCGTCACCTGCGGCCGGAGCGACGGCCCGGTCGGCGAAACGCCACGGAAGATTACGTTCGCGCCGCCCTCGGATCCGGCGGAGCGCTGGAGGTAGGCGGCGACGAGCGTGTCCGCGGAAATGAGCGGCTTCCCGGCCTCGTCGCGTGCGATTTCTTCCGCGTATTGGATGGAGCGCAGGTCATCGAGGCTGATCTGGCTTGTGGATTCGGAGTCCGCCCCCTTGCGGACGACGAGCAGGTTGCGCGGATCGCCGGTGGTGCCGCCGGCCGTTTCGAGACCGGTCGCCAGCGCCTGCATGAGGATCCACACGAAGACCACAGCGGCGACTCCCAGTACCGTCGCCAGCGTCGAGCGCCATCGGATGAAGACGTTGCGCAGGCTGTATCGGAGAGGCAGTGCCATTTCAGCGACGCAGAATGCGCTGCCCCCTCGTCACTGCGGCGGCGGTCCAGGCGGCGGCGTACCAGTGCTCTTGAATGTCTGGAGGGCCGCCTTGTCGCGCTCGGTGCGCTGTTCGAGCACCCGTTTGAGCGTGTTCACCTGGTCGGGCGAGAGCGTCTTGGCCGCATTTTGCAGGACGCGCGACTGGTAATCCTGCTGCTGCTTTTCCCATGCGGCAAAAGTCGCATCGTCCTTGAGCAAGGACAGGACGGTACCCGGATCGTTTTTGGAGGGATCGAACGGATTGGCGGGCGAATTCTCCCGCTCGGTCTGCATCAGATCGATCAAGCCTTCCTTTTGCGCCTCTGCCAGCGGCGTCCCGGCGGAATTGAACTCGTCCGCGAACTGATTGACGGCCGTGCGTTCCGGCACCGACCCCTCGTATTCGCTGAACTGGTCGTAGCCCGCCTGGCCGAGCGTCGCCAGGAGCTTGTCGCCAAATTCGCTCTCGACGGCTTTGAGCCTCGCCGCAGTCTCCTCGGCACTTCCTCCCGTGGCGCGTGCGGTGACGATCGCAGTCTGCCGGTCGGCCAGGAGTCCCATGAGCACCGTGGTGTCCTGCGGGGAAAGATTCATCTTCTTTGCGAATGCGGCATATTGCGTGCGAACCCTCGCGGCGGACTGCGTCCGAAACATCTTCTGCCCCTCGGGCGAGTTCATCATCGCGATGAATGCGCCCATGTTCGGCCTTCTGGGATCCTCGGGGCCGGCATTTGGCGGGGCCGCGTCAGGTCCGCCATCCGGTCCGCGTTGTGGCCTTGTTTGCGCCTGAAGGCGATCGCGTTCGCGTGTGAGGCGATCGACGTTTTCCCTCAGGGGATCCGTCATGGCGAGGGCGGTCTTTTCCGCGGCGAGCGCGGTGTCTCGCTCCGCTGTGAGGGTCGCGATCCGCCCGTCACGCTCGGCGAGCTGGCCATGGTATCGGAATGCCATCCATGAACCGGCGGTCGTGGTCATGGCGAGGAGGACGATGAGAATTCGTTGCATGTTAGTCATTGGTAATGTCCGGCCGGGCGTGGGCCGGCGTCCTGCGTTCATCGGCACCGGCTTGTCGTGAACGCCCTCGGTGGAAGCGAAGGGATTGTTCATGGAGTAGCATCCCTGAGGTGCCACCGGGCGTCAAGTGTGCCGCGGATGCTTGCGTGCCCGCACTTCTTCGCGATGCTGCCGGCGATGTTCCGATTTCCCGCCTGCCTCGTCCTCGTTTTCTCCTGCGCGCTGTTTGCGGAGGATCGGCTCGTCGTGGATGACGAGGCATTTGAAGAGACGGCGACCGCCGCCGCCACCGTGCTGCACAGGCAGGGAAAGCTCGTGTCCCTCCAGAAACTCCGCACGCAGCTCAAGCGCGCACACTGCGAACTGGCGCTCCCCGAGCCGCGCAAGGAGCGCCTCCGCCCGTCGGAAGTTTACCGTCTCGTCCGCAACAGCACCGTCGTGGTCGCGACATTTTACAAATGCACCGAGTGCAAAAAGTGGCATTTTGACAGCGCGTCCGGCTTTGTCGCCGCCGATGGCGTTGTGAGCACCTGCGAGCATGTCGTGAATTTCGAGGATGAGGAAATGAAGGAGGGCTTCCTCGTGGTCGCGGACGTGAAGGGGCGCGTCTTTCCCGTCACGGAGGTCCTCGCATCGAACACCGATTCGGACACCTGTCTGCTGCGCGTGGCCGGCCTCGATCTGCCGCCACTCCCGCTCAGCCGGACCGCTCAGGTCGGCGACCCCGTCTTTTGCCTCAGTCACCCGGATGGCAACCACTGGATGTTCACCGCCGGGATGCTGTCGCGCTTTTTCATCAACCGCGAGGCCGCGACCGACGGCGACAAACCGCCGCAGAAAACGCAGCTCGCGCCCTCGCTCTACATCAATGTCACCGCGGAATATTCACCCGGCAGCAGCGGTGCGCCGATCGTGGACGAATTCGGAAATGTCGTCGGCCAGGTCGAGAGCATCACCTCCAGCCTCGACGAGGAGAAAAACGCCGATGGCAAGAATGTGACCGCGAGCTACGGCATGCCTCTGCGTTCGTGCGTCTCGTCGGAGGAAATCGCAAAGCTCATCCGCCCGGTGGCGAAACGGGCAAAATGACACCCGGAATCTGCTCCGACCCCGGCGGTCGGACCGGCAGTGCGTCCTTCTCATTGGCGGCCTTCCGCGCTTTGACGCAGGATTCGCACTGGTAAACGCGCGCGGTCAGGGCCGCACCGGGAAGCAGGGCGTTCCCGGCGGAAACAATCCGCTCCGCGCCGAAAGGGAACCGGGCCGTCGCGGAGAGGTTTTCAGATTCCGTCCCGCCCGTCTCGGGATCCTCAAAGACGATCGGGATTTCCCGGACATTCATTTTCTCACGATGAACCGGGCACGTGTCACTCGCGGCGTCGAGCAGATGCCGGGGCTGCGGTGATTTGCCCACGGAATCCCGCGCCGCGAGCCGCGCATTGCTGTCGTCGTTGATGGCGATGTGTTCGAACACGCCGGCGCGCTCTTCGCGGGACTTGTAGTTCCCGGCATCGGAACTGCCGCCCGCAGGCTCGCAGGACGGGAGCACCAGCATCCCGAGCATTGCGAGGAAGAGGAATGTGCGCATCGGAGTGAAAGGCGTGGCTCCAAATTGCACACGGTGCCGCGCGCGGCGCAATGGGTTTTCCCGCACGGCGTCGCGACGGCACATCCGGCAAGCAAACACCCCGCGGTGGCTGGGCCACGCGCGGGGTGTGAATGTTTTTGCCGGTCGTCCGTGAATCAGATGACCACCGTCTTGCCGGGAATCGCGCGCGGATAGTTGCCGTCGGGACCGGGCTTCACGGGCATGTCGGCGTCCCATGCGAGGCTCTTCGGGAAGATGCTCAGTTCGCTCTTCAGCGCCTTGTCCATTTCGATTTCCTTGCCGCTGTAGGCGGCGAGGCGGCCGAGGATCGCCGTCATGCTGCTCATCGCGCCATATTCGGCTTCGTTGAACGGCTTGTTGTTGCGGATCGCGTCGAAGAGATCGTCGTGCTCCTGCTGGTAGGGATCCTTGTCGCCTTCGTTCTTGTGGCGCCATGCGTCGCCGCCGGTCGCGGCGATGGTGTTGCGCGACACGTCGGACTTGCCCTTTGTGCCCACGACGTGCTCGCTGACGCTGTTCCAGCAGCCGACCTGGTGCCGGCACTCGCTGAAGGAAATCGAACCGTCCTCGTATTCGTATTGCACCGCGAAATGATCGAAGATCTCGCCGTCATCCGGGCCGCCATTGTTGATTTCGCGTCCGCCCATCGCGCGGGCTTTGACAGGGGCGCCGTTCTTCACCCAGTTGATGACGTCGATGTTGTGGATGTGCTGCTCGCAGATGTGGTCGCCGCAGATCCAAGTAAAGTAGTACCAATTGCGCATCTGGTATTCCATCTCGGTCAGTTTGCGGCCGTATTGTTTCTCGAGGTCGGCGCGCTTTTTCTGCCAGGGGCGGCTGCCGTTCCAGAAGGCGCGCATCGAGGTAATGTCGCCGATCGCGCCGTCCTGAAGGCGCTTCACGGTTTCGAGGTAGCCCTTCTGGTGACGGCGCTGCAGGCCGACACCGACCTTCAGTCCCTTTTCCTTCGCGAGTTTGGCTGCGGCCAGCACGGTGCGCACGCCGGCGCTGTCGGTCGCCACCGGCTTCTCCATGAAGACGTGCTTGCCCTGCTTGATCGCCTCTTCAAACATCATCGGGCGGAAGCCGGGAGGCGTGGAAAGGATAACCACGTCTGCCATCGAGATCGCCTTCTTGTAGGCGTCGAAGCCGAGGAACTGGTTTTCCTTCGCGACCGTAGCGCGGTCGCCATGCTTGGCCTGCAAATTCTTGAGCGAGGAATCCATCCGGTCCTCGTGGACATCAGCCGCCGCGACGAGCTTCACCGGGCCGAGATTCGAGGTGGAGAGCGCCTGGTTTGCCGCGCCGGAGCCCCGTCCGCCGCAGCCGACGATGGCGAGCTTGATTTCGTCCCCGCCCGAGACGCCGAGTGCAAAGCGGGCAGGGGAGAGTGCGCCGACGAGCGCCGCTCCTCCGAGCGCCGCACTTCCGCGCTGGAGAAAGCTGCGGCGGGTGAATTGATCCGGGGTGATGATTCTGGGTTCCTGATTCATGGTGGGTTGTGGGTTTCGTGGAGTGAAGGGGCGCGAGCCTAGAGCATTTCGTGCGGGCTTGGCTACGCCCGAATGACCGATGCCCGCGGAATTTCGCTGCCGCCGCGGCCTTTGAACGGATGACAAAAACGCACGGAGCCCGCTGCCGCCGGATCGCCTGCTGGTGCCGGGAATGGGCCGCTGCTACCGGCGGCTTCCGGGCACCGGGTCGCGCACCGGTTCCTCTGGTGCGATGTAGTACTGTCGAATGCGCGGGCGGTCCTTTTCCGGCATGGGCTTCACGACCCCGGCACTCCCGTCGCCGGCTGTCATCAAGAGGTGCGCCGTGAGCCACACCGCTGCGCAGATGAGCACCACGCAGAGCAGTTTGCACCCGACCACGGCGGGGGTGTTTTCATTGGGACGCCAGCAACGTGGACACGCCTTGCGCGTCCATCTGTACTCGCTCTTGCAGTTTTCGCAGCGGCTTTGGAACATTCTCTGTCGGCGGGCCCCTTCCTTCGCCCTGTGCTTTTCCAAACCCGAAACGGCGGCGTTTATTGCCGGGTTATTGAAAATTTCTATCCCGAAGGCAACGGACGACCGTGCCACTTCGGATCTTTGGTGCTCGGATCGCGGGTGCTATTTCGGCTTCGGCCACTCCACGACAAAGCCTCCGACGTGCTTCGTGGCATCCGGAGTGTTCTGAAGCATTTCCTTCCACGCGTAATCTTTCTCGCCCACCGGCGCGAGTGTGAGCCATGCGGCACCGCTCAGGCGGGGTTTGCCGGATTCCCAGGCGGTGAAGGTGAAGGGCTTGCCCGTGACCCACGTCCACGGGCCTCCATTCTCAGTGCGGATGCCCCCGAGCCAGACCAGTCCCAGCCGTCTCGGCATCGCCTTTGCGCAGATCGCATCCAGAATCTCGCGCTCCGCGGCACTGCTGACGGTCGCGAGATTTCCACCCATGGCCTTCGCTCGCGCCGCGGCCTCCGCCCAGGAGACCTGCTCCTTCACGACGAGGTAGCGGTAGTTGCCGAAGGCCCGCGCATCCCCGGCCCCCGGACGCGACGGGGGGGCTGCGGCTCGCCGCCAGCGGCTCGCCGCAGCGGGAATCGCGACCGCCAAGGCTGCGATGATGCCAAAAAGGACGATCATTTTCCAGCGCCTGCGTCCCGCGCCGCCCGCCGCCGTGTATCTCGCGACAGCGCGCTGGAGAGTGGGCGCGATTGCGTCCCGCAGTTCGCCGGCGCTGCCGTAGCGGGCCGCCGGATCGCGCCGCAGCGTGCGGGCCAAAATGAGATCGATCCGCTTGTCGAGACCGGTGATGGCGCGGGAGGCCAGGGTGTAGCCGGGGAGGGGGATTTTCCCCGTGAGCATGTAGTAAAGCGTGACGCCGACCGCGTACAGGTCCGCGCGGTGATCCACACTCGCCGCATCCATGAGCGCCTCGGGTGCCATGAACTCGGGCGTGCCCATCGCGACGTTTGTCATCGTGAGCGACGCGGTCCCGGGCGCGGTGCATTTCGCGAGGCCGAAGTCGGCGATCTTCACGGCACCGCTCGCGTCGAGCATGATGTTTGAGGGCTTGATGTCGCGATGGATGAAGCCGTGCCCGTGTGCATAGGCGAGGGCGTCGCACACCGCGACGGTGATGCGCAGGGCCTCGCAGGGCTCCAGGCGTCCCTGCGAGGCGACCTGGCGTTGCACGTCGGTCCCGTCCACGTATTCCATGACAAAATAGAGGAGCCCTCCGGGCGTCTCGCCCGCGCCGTACACGGAGACGATGCCGGGGTGCCTGAGCTGCGCCATCGCATTGGCCTCGCGCTTGAACCGCTCGGCGAAATCCGAGATTCCATCATCAGCGGTCGGCGGGAGGATTTTGATCGCCTCGAAACGGTTCAGGCTCCTGTGCCAGCCTTGGTACACCGCGCCCATGCCACCGCGTCCGAGGAGCCCGCGGATTTCGTGATCGGGGAAATCCGGTTGCAGTTCCTCCGGCGGCGGCGGCTCCCAATCCGCGGGCCCGCTCTGCCTGCAGGCGATGCCAAACATGGCCCCGAGGGCCTCCTCCGGCAACGTCGTGCCCGGCGACGCCTCATCCGTGCCCGGCGTGGTGACGGGCTGCGACGGGAACGTGCTTTGGTCTTGGATTTCCACGTGCGGCGTCACGCGAGGGACGCGCTTGAATCGCCTACCGAAACGGCCTGCGGAACGCAAGCGCGGGGGCTATTTCTGCTGCCGGAGCAGATCGGCGAAGCGCGCGAGTTGGTCGGACTCCACGGCGCTGCCTTCCCTGCGGAGCTTCTGCGCCCGGGTTTCGAGTTTCGCCACCAGGATTCTCCGTGCGTCGTCCGTCCCGGCCGCGAGCCGTGAGCGTGCGTCCGCGGAAAGTTGCGACAGCTCCGTTTCCACGCTTTGCCATGCCTCGCGCGCCTTTGGTGAATCGATCGTCCCATCCGCAAGCCTGGTCCATTGCTGCGGCAGCAGGTCCGTTCGCGCGCTCCACCCGTCGCGGAGAAACCAAAAGACCCCGGCGGCGAGCACCACCACGACCGCAAGCGTGATCACCTTCAGCAGCCCGCGCAGCAGCAGTGAGAGGACGAGCAGCGCCACGGCCGCGACACCGCAGGCGAGCACCTTGTCCGTGAACAGATGCCGCCACCCGTCCGCACGCGGAGCCGCCGCCGCGAGATTCGCGAAGCAGATCGCGCAGAGGGCGGAGAGACGGAGCCGGCCGTGTCGCGGGCGCAGCGCGCGCCGCCCGGAAGTGGTGGCAGGAGAAGGGTGAATGATAGATCGCGAGGTTGAATGCCGGACACCCGATACGCGATCGACGGGCCTCCGGGCAACGAGCAACGCGCCGGGTCGCGGGCGGAATCACCAACCTGCCTGCTTCACGTAGCCCGTGTTAAACATCCCGATGTTCGCGGATCGGATGCGGGTGTCCTGGCTGCCCGGCTGCATGTCCGTATCCATGCTCAGCGGGCGGACGCTGCCGTCGAGGAACGCCGCCAGCGCATCCCTGCCATGCCGGAAATGGGCTGTCCGCTGCGTGTCGCTGATCATGTAGAATTCCTCGACCATCGGATTTTTTCCCGACGCTGGAGCCTGGAAGGTGTTCACCTGGGCGCAGGTCGCGAACACGATCATCTGCGCAGGCTCATCCACCTGCATGGCATTGCGCGGGGTGCCGGCGGCATCCGCAGCGAGCACCGTGTTGTAGCCGTAGCCGTAGTTTCCGTTCTGGTACTTCGGTTTGAGCCGCGGCTTGCAGTCGAGAAATGCGGGATCCGTTTTGATCCCGCCCGAGGTCATGACATACGGGCCCAGCGGCCCCTTGGAATAATCGCACGTTCGCTTGCCCTCGGGCATGCGCGCAGACGTGGATGATTCAAAACCGAACCACCACAGCGTCCCTCCGGTCGCAGCCTGGCGGTAGGGCCAGAAGAGATTGTTGTTATCGCCCAGATAAACGCGCCCGGCCGTGATTAACTGGCTGAGGGAATGGGTGCTGATGACCCGCGCGCTGGCTACCTTGGCCCGCGACATCACCGCCACCGACAGTGCGCTGAGCACGGTGATGATCGCGATCACCACCAACAGCTCGATGAGTGTGAAAGCTTTTTTCACGAATGCGGAATCGCGCCGTTACGCACGCCGCCTCTTCGAGAGCGCAAGCAATCCGCCCGCGCCGATCAGGAACAGCAACGCACTGGCGGGCTCAGGTACTGCATTGATCGGCGTCGCCGCGATGAAGTTTGTCGCCGTGGGCGTGTTCGTCGTTCCGCTGATCTGGGCCTCCATTTGATAATCCGTGGGCCCAAAAACGAACGCGTCATAGCTGCCGTTGGCGAGTGTTCGCGTTGCCGCGCCGTCCAACGACGACGACCAGGTGCCGCCATTCGGATACGCCTGCGCGCCGCCGCCGCCCGCGACGTAGTAGGTGAAGCCCGGATTGTAGTCGGGTTCCTGGGTGACCGTGGTCAAACCCAGCGTGAGCGAGACCAAAAAAGGCGATGTGAGTGTGCCTGGCATGGTTCCGAAATCGATGTACCCGGCTTTCTGCATGCCGGTCCCTGCCTCGTAGTAGTCGTACGTGTTGGCGAAAGCGTCCATATACACGCCATTCTGTGTTGGCGCGCCGAAGACGGCGTTCATCAGATCCTGCC
This sequence comes from uncultured Verrucomicrobiae bacterium, assembly GCA_963769025.1. Taxonomy (GTDB): domain Bacteria; phylum Verrucomicrobiota; class Verrucomicrobiia; order Chthoniobacterales; family Chthoniobacteraceae; genus SXWH01. Next base: position 13,029 of record CAVYKI010000008.1, on the reverse strand, counting down.
CGTACACAAGCGCTCCGGCTGGATAGTTCACCTGCCATTTGAACGTGAGTTCGGCGTCCAGCGGCCCGAATGGGCCCTGGATGAGCAGATACGATGTGTCGGCGCGAAGGCCGGCGGCTGCGGCGAACAATGCCACTGCCAGTGTGCTGATTTTCTTTTTCATGGTTGGTCTCCTGTCTGGTGAAAAGAGACCAGCGCATGACACGGCGCAGAGCGCGCCGCGGCGGGACGGCTGATCCCTCATTGCTTCTTTTTGCGAAGAAGTTTTTCCGAGAGCACCCGCACACGCGGGGTCACGAATGAGAACGACCGGGGAAATGTTCTGGCTCCTGGCTTGCGGCTCCGCCTTTCGGCTCGGCCATCCTTCTTCCCGCCTTCATCCCGCTTTCGCAGGGACTGGCAATGGGAAGTCGTATCCAGTTACAGCAGCGCAACTGCTTCCGAATCTCACGGAATTCCTTCGCACCGGTGGTTATCGTTGAACTCGCAAAGAACTGAGCTGCGCGTTGAACAGCGCGCAGGTGGGGGCGGCAAGCAAAATTTCGTTCACCGCTCTTTCCGCGCCCGTTTTTCACGCCGGCGCGCCACGTTGAGGCTGCTACGGCTCCTTGTGGACGAGGCGGACGATCACGCTGTCGCCGGACCACGTGGGCGGATTCGCTTCATCCCACATCTTGAACGGCGCCCAGTAGGCTTCCCACTCGCCGCGGCGAATCGTGCAGATGGCCGCGCCATGCTCCTTGAGGAACGCCCGCAGGCCGCCCGCCTTGCCGACTCCGTCCATGCCGGCGATCACGGGGATGTCGTGCTGGGTCCAGTTGAACGCCTTTTCCCGGGTGCCGATGACGACCATCGGCAGGCGCGTGTAAAAGTGGACGCCGCGGACGAGCACCTTGCCGGCGAGCATCGGTTCATTCGCCTGGCGGAGCTTCAGCATCGCCGCCGCGACCGGGCGCCCGGAACTGAACTCCTCCACCTTGTCCTGCGTGACCACCAGCGCTCCGATGATCAGCACGGCAGTCGCCGTCGCATTGATGCCGATCCACACGGCGAACTTTCCCCGCCAGAGCGCGACGAGCCCGACCGCCAGCAGGCCGGCAAATACGAGCGCCGGAACCTGAAACGGCTGCGACTGCTTCACAAATGGTGCCGCGCAGCAAAGGCCGATCTGCACGATGGCAAGCAACAGCACGACGACGCGCTCCTTCGTGTCGCGGAATCCCTTGGCCAGAAGATCGTCCAGCACCACGCCGATCAGCACCGCGACGGGGACGAACACAAAAAAGAAATACGACGGCAGCTTCGACTGCGCGCAGGTGAGGAAGATGAAGCTCGTGATCAGCCAGCTCCACAAGAAGACGAGCCGGGGATCGTGACGGATGCCGCGAACGGCCCGCGAACACGCCATGGCGAGCGCCGGAATCCACGGCAGCGAACCGCCGATGAGGATGCCGAAATAGTAATAAAAATGGCGGTGTGCCTGATGCTCGGCGCGGAAGAACCGCCCGATGTTTTCATGCATGATGAAGTGATGGAGGAAGCCCCAGCCGTGCTGCACCGTCATGATGACATACCACGGCAGTCCGATCGCGAGATAGAGCGCGATCCCGATCCACACCGCGCGGCCGCGATACGGATGCGGCCGCTTCGTGACGAGCGAAAATGCGCCGGCTGCCAGCAGCGTCACGATCAGGCCGAGCGGACCTTTTGTCAGCATGGCGAGACCGCCAAAGACGAAGTGCAGGATGATCCATCGGGCCCGGTTCTTCTCATCATCCACCGCGAGCCAGTAGAAAAAGAGCGCGCCGCCGATGAAGAGCGCCAGCGAGATGTCGGTAAGCATGAGCCGCGACATGATCGCGTATTCCAGCCCGCTCCCGAGCACGACTGCGGCGAGGAGCCCGGCGCGCCGGTTGAAGACACGCGTGACGAACCAATACATGAGGAAAACCAGGAGCGTCGCAGGCAGCGCGGACGGCACGCGACCGGCCCATTCACTGATGCCGAAAATTTTGAACGATGCCGCGACGCACCAGTAGTAGAAGATCGGTTTCTCAAACTGCGGCTCACCGAAAATTTTCGGCGTCAGCCAGTCGTTGCCCTCGACCATCTCCCGCGCCGTCACTGCGTAGAAAGGCTCGTCGGGGTCGATCAGCCCGATCCTCCCGAGCCCTGCCCAAAAAATCAGCAGACTGAGAACGAGGAGGAGGAAGAGATCGCGTGCTTTCAAAATTGGTGGTGTGGCTGGACGTTGGATGTGGAATTCCGGCCAGAATTGGACGGAGGCGGGCGGGAGAAGTCCCGTTTCACGCGCTTCCCGTCAATGAGGAAACGCCCGTTCTTCGGAGCCGCGTCGGCCCGCCCCGGTTTCGGCGCGGGCGTGCTCCGCGGCAAACTCACGCCCGCTGCGCCAGCGCCCGCTCCAGCCATGAAGCGGCGAACGCGATCTCCTCCTCGGAAATGCAGAAGGGTGGCGTGAAGCTGAGGACATTGCTGGCCGGCGAATCGGCCAGGAGGATGACGCCGTCTTTCAGCGCCTGTTTCACGATCGAGATCGCGAGTTCCGTCGCGGGAGCGTCCTTGCCGGGTTCGGTGAGTTCGATGCCGAGCATCAGCCCGGCACCGCGGACATCGCCGATGTGCGGCGAGCGGATCGCATGCAGCGCGGTTTTCAATGCCGCACCTTTTTCGCGCACCGTGCGTGCGATCTCCGGGTCCGCGTGAATCTTCATCGAGGCCAGCGCCATCGCGCAGCCGAGGGGATTGCCGAGAAAGGTGCTTGTGTGCAGCGCTTCGCCGCCGGATGCGGGCCACGCGTCCATGATGTCCGCACGGCCCACGCACGCGCTGAGCGGAAAGCCGCCGGTGAGCGCCTTGCCGAGGCAGATGATGTCCGGCACGACGTCCGCGTGCTCGCAGGCAAAGAGCGCGCCGGTGCGGTTGAAGCCCGTGAGGATTTCATCCGCGATGAGCAGGATCTTGTGCTCGTCGCAGACGTGTCGCAGCAGCCGGAGGAAATCGCGCGGCGGGACGACGCAGCCGCCGCGCCCTTGGATCGGCTCGACCAGAATCGCGCCGATTTCGCGCTGGCGGATGGTGTCGTCGATCTCGGTGTGCAGCTTTTCCAGGCACGCATTCGAGCAGTTTGGAAAATCGCGGCCTTCCAGCCGGAATCCCTCGCGCGCGCCGTACGGGCACCGGTAGCAGCCGGGATACGGCAGCAGCGCCGCGAAATCGCTGAGCTGTGCGCGGAACGGCTCGCGGAAAAACGGAATGCCGCCCGCAGCGAGCGCGCCAAAGCCGAGCCCATGGTAGCCGCCGCGAAACGCGATGACGCCCGGCTTTCCCGAATGCAGCAGCGAGGTCTTCAGCGCCGCCTCGATGGCCTCGAAGCCGGAATTGCCGAGGATCACTTTCCCCGTGCCCGCGCCCCAGCGCTCGAAAGTCAGCGCACTCAGCCGCTCGCACAGTTCGGCCTTTGCTGCGGCGGGATGCACGTCGCCCATCACGTGCATGAGCTTCGACGCCTGCGCCGCGAGCGCGTCGCGGATCTCCGGGCGGGTGTGTCCCGCAGCCGCCACGCCGAACGCCGACGTGAGATCGAGGAAGCAATTCCCGTCGGCGTCCCACACATTCGCGCCCTCGGCGCGCTCCCAGAAAATCGGCCAGTCCTCCGCGGTGAAGGTGACATTCCGCGACTCGAAACGCCGAAGCTGCGCCGCGAGTTCGCGCGAGCGCGGGCCGGGGACGTCGCCTGTGAGTTTGGGAAGCACGCCCATGCCTTGCCGCAAAACACGCACGCAACGGAAGCACGAACACGCCGAGATCGCGCTTGCCACACCGGACGCCACACCTAGGCTCCCCGCCCCAAACCTTGGCACCAACCGACGCATGACCTTAGGAAATCTCCTCTCCGCAGACTCGATCATCCCCGAGATGCAGGCGACGGAACGGTACGCGGCAATCGCGGAACTCGTAAACCTCCTCGTCACGCACGGCCAGATCGCCGAGGCGGACCGTGAGACCGTGCTCGCCGCGCTCCGTGCGCGCGAGGAGACGATGAGCACCGGCATCGGCTTCGGCATCGCCATCCCGCACGCCTCCAGCGACCGCGTGACGAAGGTGGTCGCGGCGTTCGGGCGTTCCAGCAAGGGCATCGAATTCGAGGCGCTGGACAACGCGCTCGTGAAATTTGTCGTCCTCTTCGTTGTGCCGAAGGATCAGTTCCAGACGCACCTGCGAACGCTTGCCGCGATTGCAAAATTCCTGAACGACCGCTCCGTCCGCGAACGTCTGGGTTCGGCTCCGACTGGCGCGGACATCCTCGCGGTCTTCGAGAAGAGCCAGCCCGCGTAGTTCCCCGCGCCGCGCGATTCAGCGTCGGCGCTCCCGTTGCATTGCGGCGGCAAAAGACGCGCTTTCTCCGTGTCCTCCGCCTCTCAAGCGGCTAAATGACCTGCCCTTTTTCCATGGAAACCATCCAGTCCATCCTCGAATCCCGTCTCCTTGCCGCCGTCGGCGAAAGCGGCGGTGTGCCCGTGACCGTGCAGTCTGCGCAGGACGCGCGTTTCGGCGACTACCAGTCGAATGTCGCCATGCAACTCGCCAAGCCTCGCCGCGCAAATCCGCGCCAGCTCGCGACGGAGATCATCGCGAAGCTGCAGGTGGACGACCTGTGCGAGAAGCCGGAGATCGCTGGCGCCGGGTTCATCAATTTCCGGCTCAGGCCCGCCACCATCGTCGCGCATTTCACCGCGCTTGCCGCGGATGATCGCCACGGCGTTCCGCCGCTTCCGCAACGGCGCATCGTGATCGATTTCTCCTCGCCCAACGTCGCGAAGCCGATGCATGTCGGCCACATCCGCAGCACTTTTCTTGGTGACGCGCTCGCCCGCATCGGGCGATTCCTCGGCCACACGGTCGTGACGGACAACCACATCGGCGACTGGGGCACGCAGTTCGGAATGCTCTGCCTCGCGTGGAAGACGATCCTCGACAAGGACGCGCTTGCGGCGGACCCGATCGGCGAGCTCGAGCGCATCTACAAGGCGCAGAACGAACGCTGCAAGTCCGACCCTGCGCAGCTCGACGCCGCGCGCGCCGAGCTCGTGAAGCTGCAATCCGGCGACAACGAAAACCTCGGCATCTGGCGCGAGATGATCCGCCTTTCGCAGGTGCAGTTCGACACGATCTACTCGCGGCTCGGGATCCATTTCGATCTCACGCTCGGCGAATCCTTCTACAACCCGTGGCTGAAGGACGTCGCCTCTTCGCTCTTGGAAAAGGGCATCGCCCGCGAGAGCGACGGCGCGCTGTGCGTCTTCAGCGACGGCTCCGTGCCGGAGAAGGAGGATCCGTTTTTGATCAAGGACGAGAACGGATGGAAGCCCGCGCCCGCCCTCGTGCAGAAGGCCGATGGCGCCGCGAACTACACCACGACCGACCTCGCCACGCTCGACTACCGCAGCCGCGAGATTTCGCCGGATGAAGTCATCTACGTGACCGACGGCCGGCAGCAGCACCACTTCCGGCAGCTCTTCGCGATCTGGCGGCGCTGGCAGCCGAAGGTGCAGATGAAACTCGCGCACGTGTGGTTCGGCAGCATCCTCGGCGAGGACGGCAAGCCCTTCAAAACCCGCAGCGGCGACACCGTGAAGCTCGCCGACCTGCTCGACGAAGCCGTGGATCGCGCAGCGAAAGTGATCGCCGAAAAAAATCCCGACATGCCCGAGGCCGAGCGCCGGGACATCGCGCAAATCGTCGGCCTCGGTGCCGTGAAGTATGCCGACCTGCTCCCGAACCGTCAGGGCGATTACGTTTTCTCATGGGAGAAAATGCTGAGTTTCCAAGGCAACACCGCGCCATACCTCCAATACAGCTACGTCCGCATACGCTCGATTTTCCGCAAGGCGGCGGAAGGAACCTCCGACGTCCAGCGTCCAGGGTCCAACGCGCAATTCACCGAGCCTGCGGAACTGACCCTCGCAAAGAAGCTCGGGCAGTTTGGAGAGATCCTCCCGACGATCCTCGACGACTACCGGCCGAATTTGCTCTGCAACTACCTCTATGAGCTCGCCGGAGCATTCCACTCCTTCTTCGAGAACTGCCCGGTGCTGAAGGCGGAGGAATCCGTCCGCAATTCGCGCCTCATTCTCTGCGATACCACCGCGCGTGTGCTGGCCAAGGGCCTCGACCTCCTCGGCATCGGCGTGCCAGAACGCATGTAGCGAAGGCCGGGTTTTCGACCGAGATGGGCCAGATTGAGCCTCAAAGCACGACCCATCACCAAATCATGATGCGTCACTTTGAATCTTGAAGCGCCTGCAAACCATGCTCTTATTGTCTCCGTCATGCATCCCTTAGAAGCTCTCCTCCGCCGACGAATCGCCATTATTGACGGCGCGATGGGCACCACGATCCGCACTTATGGAATGACGGAGGCGGACATTCGCGGGGAGCGGTTTCGCGATTCGAAGAAGGATCTGCTGAACAACGGCGACCTTTTTTCGATCACGCAGGGGGCGATGATTGGCGATATCCACCGGCGCTTCCTCGAAGCGGGCGCGGACATCATCGAGACGAATACTTTCTCGGCGACGAGCATCGGGCAGAGCGAGTTTTTCGTGGACGACCCGCGCGAATTCGGAGGGCGGAAGGACCCGGACTTTTACCAGAAGATCATCGAGGACAAATTCCTCAACGACCTCGCGTGGGAGATCAATGAGACCTCCGCGAGGCAGTGCCGCGAATGGGCGGACCGCGTCGGGAGCAAGGACGGTAAGCAGCGCTTCGTTGCGGGCGCGATCGGACCGCTCACGGTGTCGCTTTCCAACTCGCCGGATGCGGACGATGCGGGCTTCCGCGTCTGCACATTTGATCAGGTGAAGGCGGCCTACAAAGTGCAGATCCGCGCGCTGATCGCGGGCGGCTCGGACTTTCTGCTCGTGGAGACGATCTTCGATTCGCTGAACGCGAAGGCGGCGACGGTCGCGATCCAGGAGGTCTTCGAGGAGGACAAGATGATCCTGCCGGTGTCGTTTTCCGCGGCGGTCGGGCGTGGTGGCGAGACGATGATTTCGGCGCAGACGGTCGAGGCGTTTTGGAATGCGGTCGCGCACGTGAAGCCGCTCTCCATCGGGCTGAACTGCTCGCTCGGGCCGGACCTCATGCGGCCATTTCTCGAAGAGCTGTCGCAAAAGGCGGGCGCTGCGATTTCGTGCTACCCGAATGCCGGTCTGCCGAATCCGCTTTCGCCGACGGGCTTTGATCTGAACCCCGAGGACATGGGGCGCTACCTCGGCGAATTCGCCGAGAGCGGGCTCGTGAATATCGCGGGCGGCTGCTGCGGCAACACGCCCGAGCACATCGCGGCAATCGCGAAGGCTCTCGAAAGCCGCCACCCGCGCGAACTCGCACCGCGCGAGCCGGGCACGGAGCGGCTCGGTGGCATTTCGTCGCCCGTCGAGACGAAGCCGCTGCGGCTTTCCGGCTCGCAGCCGTTCACGCAGCAGATCGGGCAGTTCATGATGATCGGCGAACGCACAAACGTCGCCGGGTCGCCGAAATTCGCGAAGCTGATCAAGGCGGGAAACTACGAGGAGGCCGTCGCGGTCGCGCGGCAGCAGGTTGAGAACGGCGCCAACATCATAGACATCTGCATGGACGAGGGGATGATTGACGGCGTCGCGGCGATGTCGCGATTCCTGCAACTCCTCGGCAGCGAGCCGGACGTGGCGAAAGTGCCCTTCATGGTGGATTCCTCGAAGTGGGAAGTGATCGAGGCCGGCCTGAAATGCCTGCAAGGAAAAGGCATCGTGAACTCGATCTCGCTCAAGGGCGGCGAGGAGGCGTTCAGGCAGCAGGCGCGGCACATTTTGAAATACGGCGCAGCGGTCGTGGTGATGGCGTTCGACGAGCAGGGACAGGCGGCGACTTACGCGGAGAAAATCCGCATCTGCGAGCGCGCTTACCGCATGCTGGTGGACGAGATCGGCTTCCCGCCCGAGGACATCATTTTCGATCCGAACATCCTCACCGTCGGCACCGGGATAGAAGAGCACAACAACTATGCGGTGGATTTCATCGAGGCCACGCGGTGGATCAAAGCGAACCTCCCTCACGCGAAGGTGAGCGGCGGCGTGTCGAATGTTTCGTTCGGCTTCCGAGGCAACAATCCCGTGCGCGAGGCCATGCACAGCGCGTTCCTTTTCCACGCGATCCAGGCGGGCATGGACATGGGCATCGTGAATGCCGGGATGCTCGAAGTGTACGAAGAGATCGAGCCGGAGCTGAAGGAACTCGTCGAGGACGTGCTGCTGAACCGCCGCCCGGATGCGACCGAACGGCTCGTGGAGCATGGCGAGAAATTGAAAGCCGCCAGCGCCGGCACGACCGCAGCCGACAAGAAGGTCGAGGAGGAATGGCGCAAGGGCACCGTCGAGGAACGCCTCTCGCACGCGCTCGTGCGCGGGATCGATCTCCACATTGATGCCGACACCGCCGAGGCGCTCGCGAAGTACGGCAAGCCGCTCACCGTCATCGAAGGCCCGCTCATGGACGGCATGAGCGTCGTCGGCGATCTGTTCGGCGCAGGGAAAATGTTCCTGCCGCAGGTCGTGAAGTCCGCGCGCGTGATGAAGAAATCCGTCGCGTACCTCACGCCGTTCATGGAGGCCGAGAAGGCCGCGATGGCCGCGCGCGGCGAAGCCGTGAAGGCGCAGGGCAAGGTGCTCCTCGCGACCGTGAAGGGCGACGTGCATGACATCGGCAAGAACATCGTAGGCGTCGTGCTCGCGTGTAACAACTATGAGGTCACCGACATGGGCGTGATGGTCGCGTGCGACAAGATCCTGGCGAAAGCCGTGGAGATCGGCGCGGACATCATCGGTCTCAGCGGCCTTATCACGCCTTCGCTCGACGAGATGACGCACGTCGCCCGCGAGATGAAGCGCCTCGGCATGAAGCACCCGCTGCTCATCGGCGGCGCGACGACATCGCGCGCGCACACGGCGGTGAAAATCGCGCCGCACTACGACGGCACCGTGGTCCACGTCCTCGACGCCAGCCGCGCCGTGCCGGTCGTCAGCTCGCTGCTGAGCACCGATGGCCGCGCGGATTTCGTTGCAAAAAATGCGACTGATCAGGAAGCGCTCCGCCAGCAGCACGCGGGCAGCGCTGCGAATCTCGTCACCATCGAAGAAGCACGCCTGAAGGCACCGAAGCTTGAGTTCAGCGACCTGCCGCAGCCGGAATTCAGCGGCGTGCGCGTGCTGGAAAATTTCCCGCTCGCCGAGCTGCGCCCGTTCATTGACTGGACGCCATTTTTCCACACGTGGGAACTACGCGGCGTTTATCCGAAGATCCTCGACCACGAAAAATACGGCGAGCAGGCGCGCAAGATTTTCGCCGATGCCAATGCGATGCTCGACCGATTCATCGCCGATGGCTCGCTCACCGCGCGCGCCGTGTATGGCTTCTTCCCGGCAAACCGCACCGGCGACGACCTCATCGTCTGGACCGACGAGACCCGCGCGAGCGAGCGCACTCGCCTGCACCACCTCCGCCAACAGGTCGCGAAGGACAACGATAACCCATACCGATGCCTCGCCGACTTCGTCGCAGACAAGGGCAGCGATCACGTCGCGGCCTTCGCCGTCACGACCGGCTTCGGGCTCGACGAACTCGTGAAGAAATTCAAAGCCGATCATGACGACTACAACGCCATCATGGCCGAAGCTGTCGCAGATCGTCTCGCAGAAGCCTTCGCCGAATGCCTGCACAAGCGAGTCCGCAACGAGTGGGGCTACGGCAAGACCGAATCGCTCACCACCGCCGATCTCATCGAGGAAAAATACCGCGGCATCCGCCCCGCGCCTGGCTATCCGGCGTGCCCGGATCACACGGAAAAGCAGACGCTCTGGAAGCTCCTCGACGTGGAAGCGAAGACCGGCATCAAGCTCACCGAAAGCTGCGCGATGTGGCCCGGCAGCAGCGTGAGCGGCTTCTACTTCGCGCACCCGGAGTCCCGTTACTTCGCCGTCGGAAAACTCGGCAAGGACCAACTCGCCGACTACGCGAAGCGCAAAGGAATGTCCCTCGCCGAGGCGGAGCGCTGGCTCGGTCCGTGGCTGAATTACACGCCGGCATAGCGAACGCGCCGGCCTAGCCGCCGACCGCGACCGCGTTTGCCACTGCGTAGTGTTCGCTGTGGCTGAGGCTCAGCAGCACCTGGGCCACGCCGAGCCCGCGGGCGGTGTCCGCACCGATTCCGCTGAGGACAACGTGCGGGGCGCCGCTTTCCTTGCGGCAAATCTCGATGTCGTGCCAGTGAAGCTGCGCGCCGATGCCGGTGCCGAGCGCCTTGGACACGGCCTCTTTTGCTGCGAACCGCGCGGCGTAGCACCGGGCCGGTTCACGCTGGGGCGAGCAGTAGGCCTGCTCCGCAGGGAGAAAGAGGCGGTCGAGGAGCGACTGCCCACTCCGTTCCATCGCGGATGCGAACCGCGCGATTTCCACGATGTCCACGCCGATGCCGAGCACGCTCATGGCGTCAGGCATTCATCGAGGCGAGCATCTCGCGCACGGCTGCGTCGAGCCCGGAGAAAATGGCGCGCGACACGATGCTGTGGCCGATGTTCAGCTCGACCAGATGCGGCACCGTACGAATGAGCGCGATGTTGGTGTAATTGATTCCGTGCCCGGCATTCACCTGCAACCCGAGGCCGCGGGCAAAGACCGACGCCTCGTGAATTCGCGCGAGTTCCTCGCGCTGGGCGTTGCTGGTCGCGTTCGCAAATGCACCGGTGTGAAGCTCCACGATCTCCGCGCCGAGCTTGTGCGATACCTCGATCTGTTCGCGCGACGGCTCGATGAACATGCTCACGCGGATGCCCGCGGCCCGCAGCCGATCGACCGTGGGGCGAAGGGCGTCGAATTGCCCGGCGACATCCAGCCCTCCCTCGGTGGTCACCTCGCGGCGGTTCTCCGGCACCAGGCAGACTTCGGCGGGCTTCACGCGCAACGCAATTTCGAGAATCTCCGGCGTGTTGCCCATCTCGAGATTCATCTTCGTCGTGAGCTGATCGCGCAGGCGAAAAACATCCGCGTCCTGGATGTGCCGACGGTCGGCGCGCAGGTGGATGGTGATGCCGTGGGCGCCCGCCTTTTCGCAGACCGCTGCTGCGGCGAGCACGTCCGGCTCCGCATTATGTGCATCGATGCCGCCGGCGTAGCGCGCCTGGCGCAGCGTGGCGACGTGGTCAATGTTGACGCCGAGTTTCATTCGCGGCGCGGTCGCTCAGTGCCTGAAATGCCGCACTCCCGTGCAAATCATCGCCATCTGGCGTTCGTTCGCGGCGGCGATCACCTCGGGATCCTTCACGGAGCCGCCGGGCTGGATCGCACAGGTCGCGCCGGCCTCCGCCGCGGCGATGAGGCCATCGGGAAATGGGAAGAATGCATCGCTGCCCACAGCGCTGCCAGCGAGGCTGAGGCCCGCGTCCTTCGCCTTCCAGATCGCGATGCGGCTCGAATCCACGCGCGACATCTGGCCGGCGCCGATTCCGAGCGTGCGATCCTTCGCGGCGTACACGATCGCGTTGCTCTTCACGTGCTTCACGACTTTCCACGCAAAGAGCATCGCTGCCAGTTCGTCAGCGGTCGGTTTGCGGGCGGTCACCACCTTCGATTCGATGTCCGTCTCGGGCGACATATCGCGGCCCTGCACCAGCACGCCGCCGACCACGCTGCGGATGAGGAGGTCGTCCTTCGTCTGCACCGGGCTGAGCATTCGCATCAGCCGCAGGTTCTTCTTCTTCTGCAGCAGCGCGCGCGCATCGGGCTCGAATTCCGGGGCGATGATCACCTCGCTGAAAATCTCGCTGATCGCGCGGGCGAGCGGCTCGGTGAGCGGGCGGTTGCAGATGATGATGCCGCCGAAGGGCGCCTGTTTGTCCGTCGCGAACGCCTTGTCCCACGCCTCGCGCAAATCCGCGTCGCTTCCCACGCCGCACGAGTTGGTGTGCTTCAAAATGGCGACCGTCGGCTCGCTGAATTCCTCGATGAGCTCGGCGGCGGCAGTGATGTCCAGGATGTTGTTATACGAGAGATCCTTGCCGTGGAGCTTCTCGAAATGTTCGTTCCAGCGCCCGTAGAGCGCGGCGGTCTGGTGCGGGTTTTCGCCGTGCCGGAGTTGCGAAACGAGCGGCTCGCTGATGCTGAACGACGAGGGGCACTCTTTCTCATCGTTCAGGAAATTTGCGATCGCCCCGTCGTACTTCGAAGTGGTGACAAAGACCTTGATGCCGAGCCGCTCGCGGAGTTGCAGCGTCGTCTCGCCGTCGTTCGCCTTCATCGCATCGATCACGTCCGTGTAGTCCGCCGGGTCCACGACCACCGTCACGCTCCGGTAGTTCTTCGCCGCGCTGCGGAGCATCGACGGGCCGCCGATGTCGATCTGCTCGATGGCCTCCTCCAGCGTCACCCCTTCCTTCGCGACCGTGGCTTCAAACGGATACAGGTTCACGACCACGAGATCGATTGGCTCGATGCCGTGCTCCTTGGCCTGCGCCACGTGTTCTGCATTGTCGCGGAGATGCAGCAGTCCGCCGTGGACCTTCGGGTGCAGCGTCTTCACGCGTCCGTCCATCATCTCGGGAAAGCCCGTGTATTGTGAAATTTCGATCACCGGGATTTTCTCCGCCTGCAGAAGCTTTGCCGTGCCTCCGGTGGAGATGATTTCGACTCCCATCGCGGAGAGTTCCTGTGCAAAGGCGACTAGGCCGGTCTTGTCCGAAACGGAGATGAGCGCGCGGGTGATTTTCATCGAAGGGCGCGGAGGCTATCAGCGACGGCGGGTGGGTCAAGTGGCGCGCTGGAAATGGATGCCGGCCTTTGCGCGCACTCGCGTTGCGTCACGCGTCCTAAGCTGCGCGACTGGTGCGGATACCCTCGGCAGGAACCTTCCCGCCCGATGAACATCCCTCGCATGACCCGCCGTCACTTTGCAAAAGGTGGAACCCTTTTGTCCCT
>CAVYKI010000007.1:0-33747 GCA_963769025.1 uncultured Verrucomicrobiae bacterium | reverse complement strand
TCGTCCAACCCCCAACCCACCCGCGCTCCAGAAAACCCAACCCAAAGAAATCCAACTCACCTCACCCAACTTCCATCTTGACCCCTTTCATAGGGGTTAGCCGTTGCGGCGATTGCGAGTTCGGCTTGAAAGAACAGTAATCAAACACACGACTCCGAATAAAGCAGTCGATGGCTCTGGCACCGGTGTCGCATTCAAGCGAACATTGTCGAAGTCTGCCACGGAGTCAGGAATCGCCGTTTGCCGGAGGCGAATGCTCAGAGCCTGACCGTAAAGCGCGGAGTCCAAGGTCGAACTGTCCACCGAGATGAACTGATCGACAAATTGACCGGGCGCAGGAGACCCGACGCTATCTTGGCCGATCACCGTGGATCCCGCGAGCAGCGTAATCTCCAACGTTCCGAAGGGAAAGTTGCCGGAAGGATTCCCTACCAGTCGGTGCCCCACCGCCAGGGTCAAAGTGTAGTGGGTCAGCGCCGTCAGCACAGGATCATCGGCATTGCCCAAGATCCCATCGTTCCCGCGAAGCGTTTGGAATGCGGTTGCGCCGTATTTGAACGCAAAACCAAGCTGAGATCCGTCAGCTCCGGTCGGCGTTCCCGCGCCGCCAGCGCTCGCGTAATGACCTGACGTTGGGTTGTAAAAACCACTAAAAGTGCCTGCCGGACTTTGAGACCAATCCCACGGGGCGCCCTGCGTAAGGTTTTGGGTCGCGCCATCGGAAAGTGTGCCACTTTCGAAGCTGTGATTTCCCACCGGTATCATCGCACCGTACGAGGGTGCCAACGACAGCAAAGCTGCGATAAGCATTGCGGGCGTCGCGAAAATGGTAGGGTGCGTTTTCAAGGTGTGTTTGGTTGAACTCGATGGAAATTTCCAAATTAGCAGGACGAAATGCGACGGCTAACATCTAGATTGAGCCGCAGGGGTGTGGGATCCGGCATTTTCGGAGTGGAGCGGGGCGGTTTACTTTGGCAAGCTGAAGTTACAGGGCTGGCGTAGGCCGCGAGGTTGCGGCATGGGGGCGGGATATGCCGCAGGAAGGGCTCCGGGAGTGTCCTGTTTGGTCGCAGGCCGGGGATTGAACCGCGGCGGGCGCGGCGGGCGCGGCGAAGGAGATGCATGGGATGCGATCGGCCGCGTCCGCCCCGTTCGCCGTGGTTCCAAAGAGGACCTTGCCGAATCTGAAGGTGCAAAGAGGGGCGGTTTGACTTCAAGCCGGGGGTCTTTGCATGCTAAGGGGGCTGGTTTGACCTTGAGCCGGGGGTCGCCGCACGCGGCGAAGGGCGGTTTGACTTTAAGTCATGGGTTGCCGCACCCGCACACACCCGGATTGCTGGGAACGGAGCCCCATGCAGGTGCGGCAGGGGCTGGATTGAATACAAACCGGGGGGTGCCGCACGTGGCGGAGGGCATTTTTACTTCAAAGCATGGGTCGCTGAACTGTTTGGGCTTGAGTCGTCATCCGCGGCGCGCACGGAACGAAGCATGCGTGTCCGGTTGGCTGTCGAGTTTCGCTCAGGAAGGCGGGAAAGTCCGAAAATGTCCCGATTTCCTCCGTTCTTGCGTTCGTAAGATTCGCTTTGTCAGCCCAAGCGGGCAGGCACGGAACGAAGCATGCCTGTCCGGTGAAATGACGCCTCGGGAGTATCAGGGAAATTCCCCGAAAATAGCCCGGCGCTTCAGCGCTGGGAACCGCATGGGCAAAGGAAAGCAAAGTCCCGGAGGGACGGAAGAACCGTTCAGTCGTCCCTGAAGGCTTTCCTGCTTATCCGTGCCTTTGCCCAGCGCTGAAGCGCTGGGCTATTGTCGAAGCTGTCCCAAGCCAATGATGGTCCGACTGAGGTGCGCTCGATTTCTGGACCACCAACCGCCAGAAATAGACCCCATGAATCCCAAGACCCGCCGGCGTTTCACCGCCGATTTCAAGACCCAGGCCGTGCAACTCCTCGAGACCGGAAAACCCGTCGCTCAGGTCGCCGAGGAACTCTCCATCAGCTCGGATTTGCTCTACAGTTGGCGCCGCTCCTCGCAGGGCGCGCAGCTCGGCGGCGCAGGCGAGCGCCCCGAAGCCGATGAGCTGCGCGCTCTGCGCCGCGAGAACTCCCTGCTGCGCCAGGAGAATGACATTTTAAAAAAGGCCGCCGTCATCCTGGGCACCAAACTCCTGCCCAGCTCCGCGAAATGATCGCGCGCATCGCCACGGCCACCGGCTCCGGCGTGCGCCGCGTCTGCGCCACTCTGGGGTTGCCGCGCAGCACCTACTATCACGCGGCGGCTCCCACCGCTTCGCAGCGCGAGGATGCGCAGATCGGCTCCCGCATTGAGTCGATCTTCAAGACCCATCGGCGCCGCTATGGCTACCGGCGCGTCCGCTCGGTGCTCGCCGACGAGGGCATCGTCTGCGCCCCGCAGCGCGTGCGCCGCCTCATGCGCCAGCGCGGCCTGCGCGCTCTCCAGCCCAGGCAGTTCGTGCCCAGGACCAGCGACGGCAGGGCCGACGCGCCTTCTCCCAATCTGCTCCTCGATGCGCCGCTGCCCACGCTGCCCGACCGCGTCTGGGTGGGCGACATCACCTTCATCCCCACGGCCAAAGGCTGGCTTTACCTGGCCGTGGTCATCGACCTTTGCTCGCGCAAGATCGTCGGCTGGGCTCTGGCCGATCACCTCCGCGCCAGCCTCGTCGCCGATGCCCTCCAGCAGGCGCTCGACTCCCGCAGGCCCGCTCCTGGTCTCATCTTTCACAGCGACCGGGGCAGCCAGTATGGCAGCACCGCCTTTCGCGCCCTCCTGCGCCGCGCGGCCCTGCGCCAGAGCATGTCCGCACGCGCCAATCCCTATCACAATGCCTGGACCGAATCCTTCATCGGCACCCTCAAAACCGAAATGCTCCAGGATGGCTGCTTCCTCGACTGCCGCCGACGCCCGCATCGAGCTCTTCGCCTACATCGAGGCCTACTACAACACCCACCGCAAACACTCCGCCCTCGGCTACCTTTCCCCAGTTCAATTTGAGGTCAAATCCTCCTCTTTCAACTAACCAACTCCTGGTCCAGAAATCCGTTGCATCTCAGACGACCAGGCAGGCACGGAACGAAGACTCAAGACTCTGGCCCGGACGCGGGAGCGGCTTTCCCGATGGGACGGAGCCACCCGGGGCTCCCCGGTTAAAAATGATTCGTCTCGCCGCGGGTGGCGCGTACTTTCCGCCCATGTCCATCGCGACCAAGACCGGCGACGGCGGCACGACCGCCCTGATGTTTAACCGACGCATCTCCAAGACGGACATCCGCGTGGCGACGTATGGCGCGTGCGATGAGCTGAATGTCGCCATCGGCATGGCGCGGGCGTGGAACGAAGATCCGTTCATCACGCAGGCGCTGGAGGAAATCCAAAAGGAACTCGTGACGCTGATGGGCGAACTCGCCGTCGCCGAGGAGGACCGCGCGCGCTATGTGGAAAAGGGCTACAAGCTCGTGGAGCCCGCGATGGCCGACCGGCTCACGGCGCTCGTGGATGATTTGGAAAAGAACCACAAGATCAGCTACAAGCATTGGGCCACGCCCGGCGCGACAAAGGGCAGCGCGATGCTCGACGGGATGCGAGTCGCCTGCCGCCGCGCCGAGCGCGCCGTGTGCACGATGCGCGAGGCGGGCTTCCCCGTGAGCGACGCCATCGTCCATTACCTGAACCGCCTCTCCGACCTCGCCTGGCTCTACGCGCGCTTCGTGGAGACGAAGGCGGGCGTCGCGTGAACGCGGGAGCAGCCAGCAATATGAACGCAGAGACGCAGAGACGCGGAGGAGCAGAAAATGCCACCGAAGTGCCGTTCGGATTCTCTGCGTCTCTGCGTTTCAAAAAGATGACCGACCGGAAAACCGGGACGCCAAGAGTTTCCTCCCCGCCGCGTATTCCCTTTTGCCAGACATGAAACTCCCCGCGCTCCTCCTCTGCGTCTTCGCCGCGACACGCCTCTCCGCTGCGGATGCGCCGGATTTCACCCGCGACGTGCGGCCGATCCTCTCGCAGCACTGTTTCAAATGCCACGGGCCGGATGACAAGTCGCGCAAGGGCGGGCTGCGACTCGACGTGCGCGATTCGGCACTCCGGGAGGCGAAGTCCGGAGGCATCGCGCTCGTCCCGGGCAAGCCCGACGACAGCGAACTCGTCACGCGCATTTTCACCGACGATGAGGACGAGCTGATGCCTCCGCCGTCCGCCAAGCGCCCGCTCACCGCAGCGCAAAAGGACATCCTGCGCCGCTGGGTCGCCGCGGGCGCAGAGTATCAGGAACATTGGGCATTCGTGCCACCGAAGCCGGTCGAGCCGCCCGCAGTGAAACGCGCCGACTGGCCGCGCAATGCGATCGACCGCTTCATCCTCGCGCGCCTCGAAGCCGCCGGCCTCGCGCCCTCGCCCGACGCCGATCCCGCAACGCTGTGCCGCCGACTTCACCTCGATCTCACCGGACTCCCGCCGACTCCCGCCGAGCAGGATGCCTTCGCGCAGGCTGCGAAAAAGAATCTGCAATCCGCGATCGAATCGCTCGCCGACAAGCTGCTCGCCTCGCCCCGCTACGGCGAACGCTGGGCGCGGCGCTGGCTCGACCTCGCGCGCTACGCCGACACGAACGGCTACGAGAAGGATCGCCCGCGCAGCATCTGGCCGTATCGCGACTGGGTCATCAATGCGCTCAATGCGGACATGCCGTTCGACCAGTTCACCGTCGAGCAACTCGCCGGCGACATGCTGCCACCCGTACCCCCGAGGCGACGCTCGGCCAGCGCATCGCCACCGGATTCCACCGCAACACGATGCTCAACGAGGAGGGTGGCATCGACCCGCTGGAGTTTCGCTTTCACGCCATGACGGATCGCGTCGCCACGACCGGCGCGACGTGGCTCGGCCTCACGCTCGGCTGCGCGCAGTGCCACACGCACAAGTTCGACCCGCATCACGCACCGCGAGTATTTCCAGCTCATGGCGTTCCTGAACAACGCCGACGAACCCGACGTCGACATCCCGCCGCCGGATGCCGCGGAGCAGCAGAAAAAGAACGCCGCACTCGCGGAAAAGCTGCTCGGCGAGCTGCCCGAAAAGTGGGCGGCAAAGCCAGCGCCGAAGCCCGGCGACCAGCCGGTGCAAAAGCCCACGCTCGACGAGAAATTTGCCGAATGGCTCGCGCGCGAACGTGCGCGCACGGTGCGGTGGACGCCGCTGCGGCCTGCGTCGGCAAAGTCGAATCTCCCGCTGCTCACCATCGAGGGTGACGCCTCCGTTTTCGCCAGCGGCGACATCTCGAAAGCGGACACCTACGAGCTGCACTTCCGCGACGTGCCGGCTGGAGTCACCGCCGTGCAGCTCGAGGCGCTGCCCGACCTGCGCCTGCCTGCCCACGGTCCCGGCATGGCGTATTACGAGGGGCCGAAGGGCGACTTTTTCATCGGCGAGTTCCAGCTTTCCGCCGACGGGCAGCCGGTGAAATTCGCGGGCGCAACCGAGAGCTACTCGAAGAACAACTTCGGAAAGAGCCCGGCCACCGCCGCGCTCATGCTCGACGACGATCCACAGACCGGCTGGAGCACGGCGGGCCGGATGGGCGAGCGGCACACCGCGGTGTTCACACTTCCCTCCCCCGCCCCAGCCGCGCGCGACTGGACGCTGAAGCTCGTGATGGGCCGCCACTACGCATGCAGCATCGGGCGCTTCCGGATTTCGGTGACCACCGATGCCGCGCCGGCTGCCGCGCGCGATCTGCCGGAGGATGCCGATGCGCTGCTGCTCGTCCCCGATGCAAAACTCACCACAGTGCAACGCACGCAACTCCGGGAGGAGTTCCTCATGTCGCTCCCGGAACTCAAGGATGAAGCCGCACGCGATCCGCTCCCTGCGCAAGCCGCCGCAACCTCCCATCACGCTCGGCTTCCGCGAACGCCCGCCGGAAAATCCGCGCCCGACTTTCATCCGCAACCGTGGCGAATATCTCCAGCCAACGGACCCGGTGGCGCCGGGCGTGTCCTTCATTCCTCCCGCCGCTGCCGGACGGCGCGACCCGCGACCGGCTCGCGTTCGCACGCTGGCTCGTATCGCCGGAAAATCCGCTGACCGCGCGAGTGACCGTGAACCGCCAGTGGGCCGCGTTTTTCGGCCGCGGCCTCGTGAAGACCACGGAGGATTTCGGATACCAGGGCGAGCCGCCGACGCACCCCGAGCTGCTCGACTGGCTCGCGGTGGAATTTGTGAAGCAGGGCTGGTCGCTGAAAAGGCTGCACCGCCTGATCGTCACGAGCGCGACCTACCGTCAGTCATCGCACGTGACACCGGCGCTGCTCGCAGCAGACGCCGACGACCGGCTGCTCTCGCGCTTCCCGCGCGTGCGGCTCGATGCGGAAATCATCCGCGACGCGGCGCTCACCGCGAGCGGGCTGCTCACCGACAGGATCGGCGGCCCGAGCGTGTATCCGCCGCAGCCGGACGGTGTGACCGAAGCGGCATACGGCGGCGGAAAATGGACCGCGAGCACAGGCGCCGACCGCCACCGCCGCAGCCTCTACACATTCAGCAAACGCACCGCGCCATTCGCGCTCTACAATACCTTCGACGCCCCGACAGGCGAGGCGTGCATCGCGCGGCGTGACGTGTCGAACACGCCGCTGCAGGCGCTGTCCCTGCTGAACGACATCGTCTTCACCGAGGCTGCACAGGCATTGGGAAAACAGCTCGCCGTGCAAAAGGCGGGCGACAGCGAGCGCCTGGACGAGGCGTTCCGACGCATCGTCTGCCGCAATCCCTCGCCGGAGGAACGCACGACGCTGCTCCTCTTCCTGGAGACGCAGCGCGAGCGGCTCGCAAGTGCGAAACCATCCGCCGAATCCGCCGCATGGACGGCACTCGTGCGCGCGCTCTTCAGCCTCGACGAGGTCGTGACGAAAGGCTGAGCGCGGCGCTAATCGCCAAACGAAATGCCGATCGCGCGGCAGGTCGCGACGATCTGGGAGTCGGGCTGCACAAGCTTCTGGCGGCGCACTGCGCTCGCAATCGGGACGCTGTGGACCTGGCTGTTCTGGTAGCTCACCATCTGGCCGAATTTCTCCCCGACGATGAGGTCCACCGCCTTGACGCCGAAGCTCGTGCCGAGGATGCGATCCAGCGTCGTGGGATCGCCGCCGCGCTGCAGGTGGCCGAGCACACAGGTGCGGATTTCCTTCACGAGCCGCGGACGGTTCAGGCGGTGATCGAGTTCGTGCGCGACGCTCTCGCCGATGCCGCCGAGGCGGAACTCCCCGGGCTGCGTTGCCCGGTATTGTTCGCGCCGCCCGTCGGCCGCGCGCCTTCCGCGACGACGATGATCGTGCTCGTATGGCCGGCCCTCTGCCGCGCGCGCAACGCGTCCAGCGAGCCTGTCGTACGTCGAATGGGATCTCCGGAAGCAGGATGACATCCGCACCGCCGGCGAGCCCGCCGTGCAGCGCGATCCAGCCGGCGTGCCGGCCCATGACTTCGATGATGATGACGCGCTTGTGCGCCCGCGCGGTCGTGTGGAGCCGGTCGAGCGCATCCGTCACGCAGGCCACAGCGCTGTCGAAGCCGAAGGACGACTCGGTGGCCTCGAGGTCGTTGTCGATCGTCTTCGGCACGCCGATCACATTGATGCCCGCCTCGAAAAGCTGCTGCGAGGTCGAGAGCGAACCGTCGCCGCCGATCGTCACGAGCGCGCTGATGCCGAGCCTTGCGAGCGTCTCCTTCGTGCGCGCGATGATGTGCGGTTCGAGCCGTGCGCGTCCGCCCGGGCCCGACTTGCGCACGAAATGTCCGCGGTTCGTCGTTCCGAGAATCGTGCCGCCGCGCTGCATGATGCCCTCGGTGTTTTGCAGCGTCAGCTCCATGTGGCTGTCGTCGGCGAGCAAGCCCTCGTAGCCGTCGCGCATGCCGATCACTTTCCAGTCCAGCTTCGCGGCTGTGCAGACGATGCCGCGCAGGACCGCGTTGAGGCCGGGGCAATCTCCGCCGCTCGTGAGAACGCCGATGGTCCTGTTCATCGCGATGCCGTCGGCTTCCAGCCTTTCAACGGGCGGCCCGCCTGCGCCCACTGGTCGAGCAGCGACCATCCGCGCGCGAGGAGCGATCGGGCAACCGCGAAACGCGACGACGCACCGAGCACCACGATGGTGAGCCGGCGCGGGACGATGATGTGCTGCTCGCCGACCAGTTTGCTGTCCGGCGTCTTGGCCGCGGAAATCACCACGCAAGCACCGGCCTTTCGCGTCGTGCCCGTTTTCACGCCGTCGATCCCATCGGTGCCGAGCAGTTCGTTCGTGTTTTTGAGCAGATACGCCGGCGACTCACCGGTCGCAGCCTTCCATGAAATCTTGCGATCTTTCTGCGAGGTATAAAACACGAAGCCCGTCTGGTTCACGGCGTAGTTCGTGAGCAGCGCGACGTCGCCGGCGGTGGAATACGGCAGTTTCCTTTCGAGGTCATCAAGCCCGTGCGGGTTCAGGAATCGCGTGTTGCGCATGCCGAGCTTGCGCGCGAGGGCGTTCATCTGCGCGACGAAAAAGTCGGATGCCTCGCGATCGGTGCGCCCTTGCCCGATCTGCCGGCCGACGTGAGCGGCGAGCGTCTCCGCGGCTTCGTTGTCGCTTTGCAGGAGCGCCGCATACAGCGCGTCGCGCAGGCTGATGGTGTCGCCGGGGCGCAGGCCGATGCTGTTCGGGCTGTTCAATGCGGTGACCGTCTCCGGCACCGTCGCCAACTGGCTCATGTCCTGACCCTGCGCCTTGGCCCAATCGAGCACCACCATCGCCGTCGCGACTTTCGTGACGCTGCCGATCTGCACCTCGCGCTTCGCATTATGCGAATCGAGGACGAAGCCGGTGGTGGAGTCGGCGATGACCCACGCGGCGGCAGAGAGACTACCCTCCTCCTCCGCCGCGGCGCTGCGAATCTGCGCCTGCACGGGAGCAGGCGCCGCGAGGGCCGCGATGAATGTGAAAAATCCGAGGATGGTGAGCAGGCGTTTCATTGGCTGAAAAATGTCCGCCACAATAGCGGTGCGCGAAGTCGAGGCAAGGGGCCAGCGCGTCACTCCGTCCTCAGCGCGGGGAGCTGCGAGCGGCGGAGCGCGATGCGCGTGGCGAGCCAGGCCCAGAATGCGCCGAGCAGCGCCATGCCTGCGAGGAGTGTGAGGATTCCCCGCCATGGGAAATGCGCGGCCTGCGCGGAGAGGCGCGGCCACACGGCGGTGAGCGCGCTGATGGCTCCGATGACGATCGCGCCGATGATGAGCCAGCGGTGCTCGGCGAAGACGAGGCGGCGCAGCGTTCGCGGCGTGAAGCCGACGGCCTCGAGCAGGCCGAATTCGCGGCGGCGCTCGAAGACATTCCGCGCGACGACGATGCCAAGGCCGGCGCTGCCGAGGAGCATTCCGAGTCCGCCGAGGACCTGGAAAATCGAGAGGTAGGTGTTCTCGACCTCGTTGAATTCCGCGAGGCGTTTCACGGCGGGCGTTAGTTCGAGGCCGCGGTCGCCGAGCTGCCGCGTGAGATGCTCGCGCACGGCGTCCGCTTTCTCACGCGGGCAATCCACGAGGAAAAAACGGTAGCCGGCGGCGTTCGGGAAATTTGCGACGAAATCGTGCTCGGGGATGACGACGACGCCCTGGAGGATGCTGCCGCTCACGGTCGCGGCGAATTTCACGCGCACGGGCTCGCCGCGTTCGCCGGCGTATTCGAGCACGTCGCCGAGCTTTTTTTGCAACGCCCATTGCAGCGTGTTCGCGTCCACGATGCCGGGAATGGCGCCATCGGCCTTCACGGTGGGCCAGTCGAGATCGAACGGTTTGTCGCGCAGTTCGGAAAAATTCACGCCGAGCAGTCGCGGCTGCACGGCGCGGTTGAGGTTCAGGCAGCTTGCGTCGTCGCCGTCGCGCACGCGCATCTGCACGACGCGGACGTCGGTCATGAGTTTGTCGTCGAGCGCGTAGGCGTCGCGGCCCTTTGTGGAGTTGAGGTCCTCGTAAATCGGTGCGCTGCTCTCGCCGACGAATGCGAAGCCGCCGGTGCCGCTGTCGCGTCGCGTCGAGTCCTCAGGCGTACCTTTGCGGAAGGAATCCACGGCGATGACCATGAAGACGCCGCTCGCGAGCACGGCGATGGTCGCGAGGCTGCGTCCGCGGCGGCGGGAAATGTTGCGCGCGCCGAGTTGCGGGATGGATTCCGCGCCAGTGCCCTCGGCGACCCGGCGGAGTCGTACGAGTGCGAAAAGACATCCGGCGATGAGCAGCAGCGCGCCGGCGCCGAAGAATGCGCCGGAGTTTCCCTTGGCAAACACGGCGAGCGCAATGGCTCCGACGACGCACGCGGCAGCGATGATCGCGAGTTTCCCGCCTTTGGCGTGTTGTTTCCTGGCAGATGAATCGGGAGTCCCGGCCTTTTCGAGATCCGCACCGCTCAGCAGCGCGGCGGCTTCCATTTTGAAAAGCCTCCGGCTCGCGAGCCACATGGCGATGAGCGCGACGAAGACGCCGCTCACGACACCGATGGCCATGGTGACGGCGGACGGCGCGAAGACGAACCGCGTGCCGCCGGTCGCGCCGCCCCACACTCCGGCGAGCGCGTGCAGCACGCCCTTCGTGTAGAGCGCGGCGAGCAGTGCGCCGGCGAGCGAGCCGATGAGCGCGAGCACGAAGCCTTCGCGCAGGAACAGGCGGCGCACCTTCTTCACCGGCCAGCCGGTGGCGAGCAGCAGCCCGGCCTCGGAGGCGCGCTGCTCGATGGTGAACGTGAACAGCAGACCCGTGAGCACCGCCGCCGCGGCGATGAGGAAGAAGCTGAAATAGACAAACAGCTCGCCGAAATCCACGGGCGCATTCGTCGCGGCGAGCGCCTGCTCGCGGAGATTCACGGTGCGGAAGCCGAGCGCGGCGGGGTCGATGAATGCGGCGATGCGCTCGACCTGCTCGCGTTTCGTCCCGGCGGGATAGCGGATGCTCGTCAGGTTGCCCCAGCGGTTGCCCCACAGCTCCTGGCCGGTCTTCAGCGTCACGAATGCCTTCGGCGTGCCGCGATATTTTTCCCAGTATTCCTCGTCCTTCTTGCGGACGCGCGTCGCGTCGAAATCGAAGCCGGGCTTCCATTTTCCGAAGCTCTTCTTGTCGGGGACGTTTCGGAAAATCCGGCATCCACGAGTCCTTGCCGTCGGCATCCGTCCGGAGCTGCGGCGTGTCCATGTCGAGGATCGGCGCGGCGACGGTGAAAGTGCGCGCCTTCTCGACGAGCTGCACGCCGCTCGCCCATCACGAAATATTTCAGCGTCACCTTCGCGCCCGGCGCGACGCCGAGGTCGTCCGCGAGCCAGCGCGTGATCTGGATTTCGTCGTCCGCCAGCTTCGGATTCACAAAGCCCGACGCCGCCGCATCAATCGCCGTGACCATCGAGTAAGGCGTGGCGTTCGCCTTCGCATCCGAGCCGTCGCCCGCGCGGAGTTCGTTGACGAAATAGGTGAGCGAATCGAGGGGCTTAAGGTGTCCGATCTGGATTTCTGGTCTGCGTCGCCTCTGCCGTGTCCGGATTCTCATTCGCACGCGCCGCCTCGACGATGGCAGGTTCAAGAAAGATCCGCGGGCTGCGGAGTTCGAAGCCTGCCCCGTTGGGAAGTTCGCCGGATATCGAACGCCTGAGCATCGCGTCCAGCGCGCTGAATGGCAGCATCCGGGCCATCGGATGCAGGCGTTCGAGCCTGACGTCGCGCTTGAGAACGAGCGCCGCTGAGTGTCCGGCTGCTGCTTCCGGCATGAATCGCTCCATGCGCTCGCTTCGCTGGACCGCGTTTCGATCGCGAAATCCTCGAGGATGATTCGCCCTTTCCTGCAGTCCAGCTTTCTCCTGCAGCGACGCGAGCGGGACGAACGCCGTGAACGGCGGCACCTGCCCGCTCACCAAAGCGAAACGCCCGAAGTCCGCATCGCCCACGACGCGCGCGACGCGGAAAGTCAGCGTGACGCCCGCGTCCTCCGCGCCCGAGAGCGGAGCGTCCTTGGAAATCGCGGACGGCTTTTCCATCCGCAGACGGATTTCGTCGCCGGACTTCACGCCGAGCTGCGCGGCGAGGCGTTCGTTCAGCGCGACTTCGTTCGCAGCGAGCGGCACTGCGTTCGCCGATGGCGACAATCTCCAAAACGCGTCATCCACACCGACGATCTGGACTTTGTTCGCGCGCGACTTTCCGTCGGAGCGCACGGCGGTGCCGGAGAGCATCAGCACTCCCGCGGCGTCCGGGCCGGGAACAAATGTGCGGGCCACGACTTGCGGACGTTTTGCCGCGTCGCCGGGCCACGGGACGAAGCGCTCGCCGCAGAGCAGCGCCTCGCCGATTTTCCCCACGCGCGCCACAGCCTGCGCGCGCAGCGTGGCCTTCACCGAATCGCCGACCATGAGCGCGCCGGTGAGCACGAGCGCGGCGAGCGCGGAGCCGAGGATGACGCCGAGGTGCGTGCGCCAGTAGTGGCGGAGGCTGTCGAGCAGCAGGCGGCGCGTCGTCATTGCGCGGGGGCGAATTTTCCGTCGAGCAGTTCCAGGACGCGGCCCATTTTTTTCGCGAGATCGGGAGCGTGGGTGACGAGGATGATGGTGATTTTCTCCCTCTGATGCACCTCGGCGAGCAGGTCGGCGAGGCGCGAGGCGCTGGCGCGGTCGAGCGCACCGGTGGGCTCGTCGGCGAGGAGGAGCTTCGGGCTGTTGATGAGCGCGCGGGCGACGGCTGCGCGCTGGCGTTCGCCGCCGGAGAGCTGGCCGGGGCGGTGTTCTAGGCGGTGGCTGAGGCCGACGGCTTCGAGGAGCTTTGCGGCTCGGTCGCGCAGCGAGGCGCGGTCGGCGTCCTTGCGCACGATGGAGGGGATGAGGACGTTTTCCAGCACAGTGCATTGCGGGAGCAGGTGGTGCAGCTGGAAGACGAATCCGACGGTGGTGTTCCGGAATTCGGCGAGTTCGACCAAGGTGAGCTTCGTGAGGTCGCGGCCGGCGACGCGGATTTCACCGGAGTCGGCCCGGTCGAGCGCGCCAATGAGATTGAGCAGCGTGCTCTTCCCGCAGCCGCTCGGGCCGGTGATGGCGACGGTCTCGCCCTCGGCGATGGTGAGGTTGATTCCGCTCAGCACGGGCACCGTCACGGCGCCGGACTGGTAGGACTTGGAGACGTTCGTAAGTTCGGCGAGCATTCCCCGGAGCATCGGCGATCCCGGCGCTGAGTTCCAACTGCGAAGTTCACTTTCCCCGCACTGCCCCCGCTCCCAACGCTGCCTCTCCGCTGCAAAAACTTACCCCGCCGTGGCGTGTCGCACGCGGCGGGGCGTTTAAAAATGGTGACTTCGACTTTCCGGCTGCTCATCCGCGCGAAGGAGGCGGATGGAGCGACGTGGCGTCAGATGATGCGAGCGCGCACCGCACGGCTGCCCGCCTGGAGGCGGACGCGGCCTGTGTCGAGCAGGTCTGCGACGGCGGCGACGGTTTCGCGGCTGTTCCGGCTCTGGTTGCTCACGGCGAGAATGAGGTCGCCGAGGGTGTAGTTACGATGGGCGATTTTAAGGGACTTTTTCATGGGGATTGGGGAGTTGGAGGGTTGGGCTTTAGGCCGACTACGCGACCCGTGCGCGAATGATACGACCGTTGTTGGTGAGGCGGACGCGTCCGCTTTCCAGAAGGTCTGCGACGGCCGCGGCGGTTTCGTTGGAGTTCCGGCTGACGCTGCTGACAGCGACGACGAGGTCACCGAGGGTCAGATTCTTGCGGCGGCTGGAGTTGAAGGAGGTTTTCATGGTTGGTTTGAGGCGTGGTTGGTTGGTTCGAGTTCTAGTTTAGCAACCTGCGTGCCAAGCTCAGATGGGTTGTTCTTTTCTGGAAGGTAAGACGCACCTTCCAGCCTTTTTGTTCAATCGATTAAATAAAAAAACTATCTTCCGCGCCTTTCCGAGGCATCAAGCTGTGCCGACGCGAGTTCCAAACGTGGCAAAAATCATCCTGCCAGACAATATAGCGCCTTTTTCGCCGCCCTGCCCGATCAAAAAACAAATCAGGACTATTTTTCGGAAGCGCCGCGGAACGCCCTGGGCGCGGCCTACGGTGTCACCACACGGACACTTTTCCGCCAGCAGTACGACAGCAACTCGTCGAACTCGATCCGCTGCAGGCGCAGGCACTCCGGGATCGCTTCGATGTCGCCGAATTTCGCCTGCTCGCACATTCCCGTGAGAAGGTAGGCGTCCCACGAGTTCTGCTTCGCCATGTTCGGGGACACCTGTGCGGCGGCTCCGTGCAACGTGTCGGAAATCAGCAGCCGTCCGGCACGGCGGAACCAATATCGCGCGTTGTCGAAGTCGCCCTCACGCCGGTGCATCACGCCGTGCCAGTAGCTCCCGAGATCGCTGGAGTCGTCCTGGAAAATGCGGTGTGCGGCGTCGAGCGCGTCCACCGCGTTCAGCAGGGCGCCGCGGACGAGCGCGAACACCTTAGGGTCCGCGATCGGCTTGCCGCCGCTGATGATTTCATCGCTGGCATCGCGGATTTTTCCCGGCAAATCCCAGTTGAGCGGCTCCGTCGGGGTCAGCTTCCGGAGGATGTCGGGATTGAGCAACAGTCGGTCGATGAAGTCGGAGTAGCCTTCCATTTTCGCAGACTGCCCGCGCGCCCCGCCGAATCAAGCCTCCGCGCCGCCTACTGCTTTCCCTTCGCCGCCGCGGGCGTGAGGAGGCGCTGCTTGAGCTGATCCGAGAGCACGGGGGAATTGGCGACGAAATCGAACGCGCCCTGCTTATCCGTCCGCGACCAGTGGCGGTAAATGCGCTCCATGGCGTTTTCGCGGACCCCTGCATCGTAAATCGTCCCCGCCCACGCCGCGGCACCCGCGGGATCCTTTTCCGTCACCTGCCGCGCAAACTCGCCGACCGCCGCATCGCGCGAGACTCCCGCGGGAAGCTTTTCGAGCCACGCCACCGTCTTTGGGATGTCGCGCTCCGCCCAGGTGGCCACGATGTTTCGCGTCACTTTGCTGCGCGCGTCGCCCTCAGGCAGCGTGGCAGCCCATTGCGCGGCGGCGTTGGGATCGGTGTTGGCCCAGCGTGCGGCGAGGTTTCCTGCCGCATCGTTCTGAGAGCCTGAGGAAAGGGAGCTGATCATGTTCGCCGCCCCGCGCGGGTCGGTGTCCGCGATGGAGACGATCACCGTGGAAAGGGCGCGATCCTTCAGCTTCCCGTCGGCCAGCGAATTCGCCCACGCTAGCGCCTCCTTGGAATCGCTCTGCGCCCAGTTGCGCAGCGCCTGGTTCACCATGAATCCGTCCGTGCTCATCAGTTCGTTCTTGGCGAAATAGTCGAATGCCGCCTTCGGGTCCTGCTGGCTCCACGTGTAGGCGATTCCGGCAAAGGCGGATTTCTGCGTCTCGCCCGGGAGCGATTCCGCCCACGCGAGCGAGGCCGACATGTCCGTGCGCGCAAACCGCATCGCCACATTGCTCACGCTTTCCCCTTTCCTCCGGTCCGCCGGCAGTTCAGCGAGCAGTTCGGCAGCAGCCTTCGGGTCCACGGAAGCCAGCGAATCGATCAGCGCGCGGGCGCCGTTCGTCCGGGCGCTGCCCTCCGGCAGTTCCGCCAGCAGCGCCTTCGCGCCGTCCGGGTCCCGCCCGGCGTTCTGGCCGATCAAGGTGGAGATCGCGGAGTTCCGCAGGTCGCCCTCGGCCAGCCCGAGCACCGCCGAGCGTGCGCCTTGCGGATCGATCGACGCCCATTGGTTCAGGACGCCCTGAACGGCCTGCGCCTGCTGCGATTTTTCGGAAATGCCGTGCGCCCACGCGAACGCGTCCGCCGGGCTGTTCTCCGCCCAGCGCGACGCCACCGCGCGGAGCGCCCGGTCGCGGTTCGCACCCTTCGGGAGATCCATCGCCTTCTGCGCCGCGCCATGCCCGTCCGTCTGCGCCCACGCGCCGAAGACCGTGTCGTAGCCGGAGCCGCCGCGCGCGTCATTCGGCATCTGCTGGAGCAGCGCCAGCGCCTGCTGCGGATCGCGCCTCGCGAGCGAGGCGATGAGGCTCTGCACGGCATTCGAGCGGTGATACCCCGGCGGCAGCGCCGTCACCCACGCCTTCGCCGCGTCCAGGTTTTGCTCCACGAACGCCGCCATCACGTAGCGCATCGCCTTGTCGCGCCCGTTCTTGTCGGTGAGGCTCACGAGATAGTCGCCCGCCGCCTTCGGATCAAATTGCGCCCAGCGGGAAATGGCGAATGGCATCAGCAGTTCCCGCGCATCGGGCGGCATCGTGCGGATGCGCGCGATGAGCCCCGGGATTTCCTCGAGTGAAAGTGCCGCCGCCGCCGCGACGAGATCGTGCGTCCGCTTCAAATCATCCGGCTCGCGGAACGCGCTGAAAAACCGGCTCTCCTTCTCCGTCGCACCGGACAGGTTCGCAAACTGCCCGGAAGCCCCCGCGCCGCTGCCGCCAGCCGACGAATCGCCCGATCGGCCCGACGCTCCCGCGCCACATGCCGAGGAGTCCGCTGCGTCGCGACCGGACTTTCCCGTCGTCACGCCGCTCCCGCCGCCGACAAAATACCCCGCGGCAAAACCACCGGTGCCAATGCACGCGGCGAGGATCAGTTTCAGTTTGTCATTCATTCGGGGCGAAGACGGGGTGGCGTCGTCGGAGACTTAACCACATTCCCACCCGCCCCTTAGCACGCGTGATGGCGCGGCAGCCCGCTGCATTTGCATGCGCGAGCATGCCACGATTCGCACGGACCCGCGCCCGGAACCCTTCTACGCGAGCAGCGCTTTCACCACCTTGCCATGCACATCCGTCAGCCGCCGGTTGATGCCATTGTGGTAAAAGGACAGATGCTCGTGGTCGATGCCGAGCAGGTGCAGGATCGTGGCGTGGAAATCATAGACCGACACCGGGTCCGACACCGGCCGGTAGCCGACCTCGTCGGTTTCGCCGTGGCGGATTCCGGGTTTCACCCCCGCGCCGGCGAGCCAGCAGGTGAAGCCGTGCTGGTGATGATCGCGCCCGCGCCCGGTGCCCTGCGCGAATGGCGTGCGGCCGAATTCGCTCGACCAGACCACCAGCGTGTCTGCGAGCAGGCCGCGTTGCCTGAGGTCCTTCAGCAGCGCGGCGCACGGCTGGTCGAGCAGCGGGGCCTGGCGGTCGTGATTCTCCTTCACGTCCTCGTGTCCGTCCCAATTGATCCGCGGCGATCCCAGCGCGCCGCCGTTGTACACCTGCACGAAACGCACGCCGCGCTCGATGAGCCGGCGGGCCATCAGGAAATTTTTTGCCGACGGCCCGACGACCGGATTGTCGAGCCCGTAGAGCCGCCGCGTCGCCTCGGATTCGCTGCGAAAATCGAGCGCCTCCGGGATGCTGGCCTGCATCCGCGCCGCGAGTTCGTAGGCGCGCAGGCGCGCGTGAAGCGACGAGTCGCCGGGATTTTTCACGGCGTATTCGCCGTTGAGCTGTGCGAGCAATTGCATCCCCGCCTCGCGCGCAGCGGGCCGGATTTCCGGCGGCGTCGCGAGATTCGCCACGGGATCGGCGGCACCCATGTTGAACGTCGTGCCCTGATGCTCGGCCGGCAGAAAGCCGTTGCTCCAGTTCGCCGTCCCGCCGTTCACCAGCCCGCGCGGGTCGGGCAGCACGACGAACGCGGGCAATTCATCGCTCTCCGAGCCGAGCCCGTACGACAGCCACGCGCCCATGCTCGGAAAGCCCGCGAGCGTGAATCCGGTGTTCATCTGGTAGCACGCCGGCTGGTGCGCCGGGCTCTTCGCGACCATCGAATGGACGAACGCGATGTCGTCCACGCAAGTCGCGAGATGCGGAAAAAGATCGCTCACCCACGCGCCGCACTGCCCGTGCCGGCGAAAGCCGTACGCGCTTTTCCGCAGCACGCCGGGCTTGCCGAAAAACGTGTCCAGTTCGCCCTTGCCCGACAACTGCTGCCCGTCGCGCCGCTCCAACTCGGGCTTGAAATCAAACGTCTCCACGTGGCTCACACCGCCGGGCGAGAAAATGTGGATCACCCGTTTCGCCCGTGGCGGAAAATGCGGCCCGCGCGCGACCGCCGCCTGCGCCTGGTCGCGATTCAGAAGCCACGCAAACGCCGCCGCGCCGAGGCCCGTGGCCGTCTGGCCGAGAAATCTGCGCCGGTCGAGCAGCGCGTGCGCGCCGGAAGGCATGCCGTGCGTGTTCATGGGAGGTAGAGGAATTCGCTGGAGTTGAGCAGCGCCCAGCAGACGGTCGCCAGCCCGTGTTCGCGCGCCACTTTCTCGCACGCGGCGGCCTCGGCCGGCTGCGGCGGACGGGAGAAGACGATCTCAAACGCGCGGACGATCTGCGCTGCGACTTCGGGCGTTGCCGAGGCGATGCGGTTTGCGAGCTTCGCCGCCTGCCGCACGGCGAAGGTGTCATTCATCAGCGCCAGCGCCTGCAGCGGCGTGGTGGTCGCGCGACGGCTCGGCGTGTTCACGGCGGGCGACGGGCAATCGAGCGCGTCGAGGAACGGACTGCGCGCAGTCATCACGTGGATGCGGTAGATGCTCCGCCGGTTGAACTCCGGCTCGTCCTTGTCGAAGAGGTGGTAAAAATACGTGTTGAGCTGCGTGACGGTGAACGGTGCAAAGCTCGGGCCGCCCATCCGCGGATTCAGGTCGCCGCTCATCGCCAGCATCGCATCGCGCACGACCTCGCCCTCGAGTCGCCGCGAGGGAAAATGCCACAGCAGCCGGTTGTCGGAATCCATCGACGCCGGGCCGGACGCACGCCCATCGGTGCCCGCGCTCTGACGGTACGTGGCGCTCGTCACGATGAGCCGGTGCATGGCCTTCACGCTCCAGCCGCGCGCGACGAATTCCCCCGCGAGCCAGTCGAGCAGCCCGGGATGCGAAGGCCGGCCGCCGTTCACGCCGAAGTCGCTCGGCGTATCCACGAGCCCGGTACCAAAATGCTGCTGCCACAGGCGATTCACCATCACCCGTGCGGTGAACGGATTCTCCGGCCGCGTCACCCAGCGAGCGAAGCGGACCCGCCGCTCGCCCTCCGGCGCATCCGGCGCGAGGCCCCATTCCGGCTGCGGCTCGCGCACCGCGGACAGCGCGCCGGGAGCCACGACTTCACCGGGCTGCCTGATGTCGCCACGGACGAAAATCACGGTCGGCTTTGGCTGCTCGCGATCTCCCGTGAATGCGAGTGTCACGGAAAATCTCGCATCCATCTCCCCCTTCGACTTGTCGCGCTCGGCCTCGATCTCCTTTCGCTCCGCCGCGAGCGCCGCTTTCACCTCGGGTTTGGCGTCGCTCGCCTTGATCTCCCTGTCCAGTTCCGCCATCCGCTTTTCACACGCCGCGATGGTTTCGCGAAGCGGCTTCGTCGCCGCCTGCCACTCCGCATCCTCACGCTCGCCGAGCATCCTGCGCATGCCATGCTTCTTTGGCAAATGCCCGTGGTCCACGCCTTCGAGCACGGACTTCATGCGATAGTAATCCACCTGCGGAATCGGATCGAACTTGTGATCGTGGCATCGCGCGCATTGCACGGTGAGCCCGAGAAAGGTCTGGCCGACGGCCCCCACCATTTCCTCGAGCTGCTCCTCGCGCGACTGGAGGCGGCCCAGCTTGCTCGGCGTGACCCGCGCCAGCGCATCCCACGACCCGGCGACCAGAAAACCCGTCGCCGCGATCCCGCGCGGCGTCACCGGCTGCAGCACATCGCCCGCGATCTGTTCGCGGACAAATTGATCGTAAGGCGTGTCGTCGTTGAACGCCTGGATGACGTAGTCGCGGTACGTCCACGCCTGCTTCCGCTGCATGTCCTCCTCAAAGCCATCGCTCTCGGAAAAGCGCGCCACGTCGAGCCAATGCCGCGCCTGCCGCTCGCCGTATTGCGGCGACGCGAGCAGCCGATCGACCAGCTTTTCATAAGCGCGGGGATCGCTCTCTCCGACGAATCGCTCCACGTCCTCCGGCGACGGCGGCAGCCCGGTGAGATCGAGCGTCACACGCCGGATCAACGTGCGCCGGCCGGCCTCGGTGCCGGGCTTCAGACCGAGCTTCGCGAGGCCGACGGCAATGAAATGATCGATCCCATTCACGCCCGGCGGCACCTCGGGCCGGCGCACGGGCTGGAATGCCCAATGCGTCTTCGCAGGATCTTCGCGCTTCACGCCCACATGCCCAGGCCACTCCGCGCCCGCGGCCATCCACGCGCGCATGAGCGACACCTGCTTCGGCGTGAGCCGTTCACCGGTCGGCGGCATCCTCTCGTCCTCGTCCGTGCTTTCGATCCGATCGAGCAGCGCGCTCTTCTCCGGCCTTCCCGCCGCGATGACGGCACCGTTTTCGCCACCGTGAAATGCGTACTCGCGCCCATCGAGCCGGAGCCCGCCCTTCTGCTTCTTCGCCCCATGGCACTCCACACACCGCTCGCGGAGCACCGGCCAGATTTCCTTTTCAAAGTCCACCGCCTCCGCCGGGCGGAGCAGCCCGGCGATCACGATCGCGGCAATGGATTTCCAAGAGGGGGGCACCACGCGAGCACATCGTGATTTCGTCGCCTGCGCAAGCCGCTCCCGCCCGCTTCCGCACACACCGGCGGGCAAAGAATACTTGGCAACGCAGACCGCGCGGACATGCTCAAGCACAACAAATCGCGCGCATGAAACTTTCTCAGACCGACCTTTTTTCCGGGCACGCTGCCGGATGGAATCCAACGCGAACCCGCTCCCGGCGGTTTCACGTCCTTCGTGCGATGTTCACCGTGCAACACGGAGCGCCGTTGGCTGCGAGCTAGGTCTTTCCCATGCGCATCGGCATCGATTTCGGAACCACCCACACGGTCGCAGCGCTCGTCGATCGCGGGAATTTTCCCGTGATCCCGCTCGGCGAACACGACGTCTGCCCTTCGCTCGTCGCCGCGCATGCGGATGGCCGCATCGTTTACGGACGGGAAGCCGCTGCGGTCAGCGCGGCGCATGAGCCGGGCTGGCACTGCCTGCGCTCGCTGAAGCGCCTGCTCCACGGCGCGGGACCGCTGACCACGGTGGAACTCGCCGGCCGCACTTTCCTGCTCAGCGAACTCCTCGCGGGCTTCCTCTCGCACGTCCGCGAAGTCATCTGCAGCCACGCCGGGCGCGCCGCGACAAAGGTGATCGAGGCCGCCATCAGCGTTCCGGCGAACTCGTCGAGCGGCCAGCGCCTGCTCACGGTCGATGCCTTCCGCGCCGCCGGCTTTGATGTGGTGCGCCTGCTGAACGAACCCTCGGCCGCCGCCTGCGAGTACGCGCATCGCCAAAAGCGCTCGCTCTCCGGCCAGCGCGAGCACGTGCTCGTTTACGATCTCGGGGGCGGAACGTTCGACGCGTCCGTGCTGCGGCTCGACGACCAAGGAGGGGAGGTCGTCGGCTCGGCCGGCATCTCGCGGCTGGGCGGCGACGATTTCGACAATGTGATTTACCAGCTGACGCTGGAGAAGGCGGGCATCATCGATGCGCAGATGTCGCCGCTATTCCGCGAAATCCTGCTCGAAGAGTGCCGGACGCAAAAGGAGGCCGTGAGCCCGAACACCCGCAAGCTCATGATCGACCTCGCACACGCCGTCGCTGCCGCGCCCGAACTCGGGGAGGGCGGCGGAATTCCCGAGACGGTGGTGCTCCAGGCGGAGGCGGTCTATGCCGAGTGCGGCCCGCTCATCCAGGCCAGCCTTGCCTCGATGGACGATGCGCTGGGCGACGCCCATGACGGCGCCGGCGTGGACGAAGGCGATCTGGCCGGCATCTATGTGGTGGGCGGACAGAGCAGCTTTCCGCCGGTGTACCGCACGCTGCGCGAACGCTTCGGGCAGCATCGCGTCCACCGGTCGCCGCATCCGTTCGGGTCGATCGCCATCGGCCTCGCCATCCACCTTTCGGAAGGCGGCTCGCGGCGCATCAAGGAGAAGCTCACGCGCCACATCGGCGTCTTCCGCGAAATCGAGGCGGGACGCGAAGTCTCCTGCGATGTGCTGCTCGCGAAGGACACACCGCTGCCGCCCGCGGGCTCGCCGCCGCTCGAGATCCGGCGCCGCTACACGCCGCGGCACAATGTCGGCCACTTCCGCTTTTTCGAATGCGCGCGCATCCAGGCCGGCCGCCCGGAGGGAAACCTCTCGCTCTGGGATGACCTCCGCTTTCCCTTCGACAAGCGCCTGCGCGACACCGACGACCTCTCCGCCGTGCCGGTCCAGCGCGGTGGCGAGCAGCCCGAGGTGGAGGAAGTGATCCGCGCCTTCCCCGGCGGTGCCGTGGAAGTGGAGCTGCGCGTCCTCGAAGACGGCTTCTCGCGCAAGGCGAAGATCTCCCCGCGCGGCGCGCCGGCAGGCCGGACTGCGGCGCGAAAGTAGGCGCAACGGCGTCCCTCGCGCTCAGGGGAAAAGTCCGCGCAACTTTTTCGCGTCGAAGACGCGCTTGATTCCGAGGCTCAGCGCGGCGAACCGCATCGAGATGTTTTGCTTGCGGCTCATGTGCAGCGTCTGCGTGAACGCGCCCTCGAGGATGCGGAACAATTTGTCCGTCACCTCGGACTCGGACCAGAAGAAGCTCTGGAGATCCTGCACCCATTCAAAGTACGACGCCACGACGCCTCCGGCGTTGCACAGGATGTCGGGAATGACGAAGACGTCGCCGCGCTGCGCGAGGATGACGTCCGCCTCCGGCGTGGTGGGGCCGTTCGCGCCCTCGGCGAGGACGCGGCATTTGAGCCGCGGCGCATTTTCCGCGGTGATCTGCCGCTCCAGCGCGCACGGCGCGAGGATGTCGCACGGCAGTTCCAGCAGCGCCGCGTGGGGAATCTCCTCCGCTCCGGCGAAACCCTTCACCGTGCGCGTGGTGGCGACGTGGTGTTCGAGCGCGGTGATGTCGAGCCCCTTGGCGTTGAAAATCGCGCCGTGAAAATCGCTGATGGCGGTGACCTTCATGCCGTAGCGCGAGAGCGAGTGCGCGGCGACCGAGCCGACATTGCCAAAGCCCTGCACGACCGCCGTGGCCTTCGTCGGGTCCATCTTCAGCACGTCCATCGCGCGGTTGATGAGATATCCCACGCCGCGGCCGGTGGCCTCGCGGCGGCCGAGCGAACCGCCGAGGTTCACGGGCTTGCCGGTGACGACGCCCGGCACGCTGTAGCCCATGTGCACGGAATACGTGTCCATCATCCACGCCATGGTCTGCTCGTTCGTGCCCATGTCGGGCGCGGGGATGTCCGTCTGCGGACCGATGAATGGAATGATCTCCTGCGTGTAGCGGCGCGTGATGCGTTCGAGTTCGAGCGGGGTCAGGTTGTGCGGGTCGCAGGTCACGCCGCCCTTTGCCCCACCGTAGGGCAGGCCCGCGAGCGCGCACTTCCAGCTCATCCACATCGCGAGCGCGGCGATTTCGCCGATGGTGACGTCCGGGTGGTAGCGCACGCCGCCCTTCGTCGGGCCGAGCGCGAGATGATGCTGCACGCGGTATCCGGTGAAGACCGCGGCGCTTCCGTCCTCGCGATGGATGGGAATCGCCACGGCCAGCGCGCGCTTCGGGTACTTCAGCCGGTCGCGGAAGGCCTCCGGGATTTCCAGGTGATCCGCCACCAGATCGAACTGGTGGCACGCCATGTCGAAAACGGGATGCCGGTAGAGATCCATGCCGCAGGATGACGGCACGGCGGCGGGAGGACAAACGCAGATTCGCCTCGCGGTGAAAAACGCCCCGCAATTCGAGTTGTCCCCCCTCCGTTTTGCCGCAATGTTCGCCCCCTTTCCGCAGCCAACACACATCCACACACACATCATGTCTGACAAAAAACGTTTCCGTGCCGGCGTGCTCTTCGGAGCCGAAGTGAAGGAACTCCTCGACTACGCCAAGGCCACTGGGTTTGCGCTCCCGGCCATCAATTGCATCGGCACCAACTCCGTCAACGCCACCCTCGCGGCCGCTCGCGAACTGAATTCCCCCACGATGATTCAGTTCTCGAACGGCGGCGCGCAGTTCTTCATCGGCAAGACGGTCAAGGGC
This sequence comes from uncultured Verrucomicrobiae bacterium, assembly GCA_963769025.1. Lineage (GTDB taxonomy): Bacteria > Verrucomicrobiota > Verrucomicrobiia > Chthoniobacterales > Chthoniobacteraceae > SXWH01. Next base: position 9,682 of record CAVYKI010000007.1, on the reverse strand, counting down.
GACAACCAGCGCGGGCCCATCCTCGGCGGCATCGCCGGCGCGCAGTACGTGGACGCCGCGGCGAAGGCCTACGGCGTGCCCGTCATCCTGAACACCGACCATTGCGCGAAGAAGCTGCTCCCGTGGGTGGACGGAATGCTCGAGGCGAGCGAGGAGCAGTTCGCGAGGACCGGACAGCCGCTCTACAGCTCGCACATGCTCGACCTTTCCGAGGAACCGCTGCACGAGAACCTCGAGATCTGCGCAAAGTATCTCGCCCGCATGGCCAAGCTCGGCATGACGCTCGAAATCGAACTCGGCGTGACCGGCGGCGAAGAGGACGGCGTGGACAATTCCGGCGTCGAGGAATCCAGCCTCTACACGAAGCCCGAGGAAGTCGCGGAAGCCTACTCCACGCTCATCAAAATCAGCCCGGACTTCACCATCGCCGCCGCGTTCGGAAACGTGCACGGCGTGTACAAGCCCGGCAACGTGAAGCTCAAGCCCACCATCCTGCGCGACTCGCAGGAGTACATTGAGAAGAAGCTCGGCACCGGGCCCAAGCCGGTGAACTTCGTCTTCCACGGCGGCTCCGGCTCGACGCGCGAGGAAATCCGCGAAGCCATCAGCTACGGCGCGATCAAGATGAACCTCGACACCGATGTGCAGTGGGCATTCTGGGACGGCGTCCGCGCCTACGAGGCGAAGAACCGCGACTACCTTCAGGGCCAGATCGGAAACCCGAAGGGCCCCGACGCGCCGAACAAAAAATTCTACGACCCGCGCACCTGGCTCGGCGCCGGCGAGGAATCCGCCACCAAGCGGCTCCTCACGTCGTTCGAGGATCTGAACTGCGTGAACCGGAACGCATAGGCGTCCCCTTCGCGGTTACATAGCGGCTACAGATAGCGCCGCAGCGGCTCGTCGCGCACGGCGACGCTCAGCTCGACGAAATCCCGGATCGGCGACTGCGCCAGCTTTCCCATGAGGACTTCCTCCACTTGGAAAATGCCGGCGTAATCGTCCATGCGCACATTGATGTGCACGCACCGCTCCTGGCCCTTTTCGATCACGACCTCGCGGATCGCGTTCGCCGAATGCCGGTGCATGTCGCCGATGACCGGCTTCACCGAGAGCCCCCTCGCGAGCCGCGCGCGGCCCTTCGTCATGTCCGTCCCGTCCGCCACGAGCACGGTGCCGGCCTCGATGGAGTGGATTTTCTCCTGCCCCATGTGGCCGACGATCCCCTCCTGCACCATCGCCGTCATGGCGACCTGCTTCTCGAAATCATTCGGGTAAAACTCCGCGAGATACCGCTCCACGAAGCGCATGCCGATGATGAGCGAATGCCACTCGTGCCGCTGCCGCGCCACCGCCATCCCGAGATCGTGCAGCATCGCCGAGAGCAGCAGGATCACCTGTCCATCCTCGAAGGTGCCGAGCTTTTCAAAGACGATGCTTGGCTGGATGCCGCCGTCGCGGAGGAAGCCGAGGATCTTCAGCGAATGCAGCGCGACGATCCGCATGTGGACCGGCCCGTGATCATTGTAGCCGAGCCGGAGGATCGAGACGTGGTTCGACTGGTCCTGCCACGCCCGGATGAGCGGATCGTCCGCGAGCTTCCGGTAGAGCGCCTTCCCGCGCTCGCCCAGAAAATCGAGGATCGCGTTGTCGAGTTCCTCCCGGATTGCAGCTCCTGCTTTCATTTCGATGATTGGATGTGCACCTGCATCGCGTTCGCGATTTGCGTGACTCAACTTGAGCCCCCCGCCCTCGAAGGCAAGCATCTCCTCCGCCCCGCCCGTCCCGCGCACTGCGACACTTCCAGCTTTGCCATTCTCCATCTGCTCTCCTCCATCGCCCCGCTCCCATAAACAGCTTCCACGCGTGGGGGGAAACTGAGAGCTTGGGTGCATCCGGCTCCTTGGATGCCTTGGGGCTGCACGCGTTTCATCCGATGTCACAACCCACCGAAGAGACCAGGCTCCGACTTTCCGAGGACGGGAAGGAGGCGTGGATGCTTTTCGGGCCTTACCTGAGCGAGCGGGCTTGGGCGACGGTGCGCGAGGACTACAGCGCGGATGGCAATGCGTGGGGTTACTTTCCGCACGAGCATGCGCGGTACAAGGCCTACCGGTGGGGTGAGGATGGCATCGGGGGAATCAGCGACGACAAGCAGCGGCTTTGCTTCGCGCTGGCGTTTTGGAACGGGAAGGATGCGATCCTGAAGGAGAGGATGTTCGGGCTGACGGGCGCGGAGGGGAATCACGGCGAGGACGTGAAGGAGGTGTACTTCTACCTCGATAGCACGCCGACGCACAGCTACCTGAAGATGAATTACAAGTATCCGCAGGCGGCGTTCCCCTACGCGGCGCTGATCGCGGAGAATGGCAGGCGGTCGCGCATGGAGCCGGAGTTCGAACTGTGGGACACGGGCGTCTTTGCGGAGGACCGCTACTTCGACATCGACATCGAATACGCGAAAGCGGCGCCGGACGACATCCTGTGCCGCATCACCGTGCGCAACATGGGGCCGGACGCGGCGCCGATCCACGTGCTGCCGACGCTGTGGTTCCGGAACACGTGGAGCTGGGGGAGGAATGCCGCGAAGCCGGGGATGAAACTCGAACACGACGGCGGGGCGCGCATTTGTCAGGAGTTCGCACGACGCGATCGGGGATTACGATCTGCATGCGGATGGCGCGCAGGACTGGATGTTTTGCGAAAACGAGACGAACAACCGCCACCTCTACGGCAGCGCGAATGCGTCGGAATACACGAAGGACGCCTTTCACCGGCGGATCATCCAAAATGACGCCGGAGCGGTGAATCCCGCGCAGGCGGGGACGAAGGCGGCGGCGGTCTTTCACCACGTGCTCAAGCCGGGGGAGCAGTACGAAGTGCGCATCCGCCTCACGGGACCGGACACGGAACGATCGGCGGATCCGTTTGGCGATTTTGATGCCGTTTTCAAAACGCGCATCCGCGAGGCGGACGAGTTCTACGCGGCGGTGCAGTCGCCGCTGATGAAGCCGGACGAACGCCTCGTCCATCGGCAGGCGCTCGCGGGGATGATGTGGTCGAAGCAGTTCTTCCACTACATCGTCGAGGACTGGCTGGAGGGAGATCCCGGATTGCCGAAACCGCCGGAAAGCAGGCAGCGCGGGCGGAATTGGGAATGGCGGCACCTTTACAACGAGCGCGTGATGTCGATGCCGGACCCGTGGGAATATCCGTGGTATGCGGCGTGGGATCTGGCGTTCCATTGCGTCCCCATCGCGCTCATCGATCCGGCATTTGCCAAGAGCCAGCTCGATCTGCTGACGCGCGAGTGGTATCAGCACCCGAACGGACAGATTCCCGCCTACGAATGGAATTTCAGCGACGTGAATCCGCCGGTCTTCGCGTGGGCGGCGTGGAAAGTTTACAAGATGGAGGAGGCGCGTCGGGGAAAGGGCGACATCGCCTTTCTGGAGACGGTCTTTCACAAGCTGATGCTGAACTTCACCTGGTGGGTGAACCGCAAGGACTCCGAGGGGAAGAACATCTTCCAGGGCGGCTTCCTCGGGCTGGATAACATCGGCGTCTTCGACCGCAGCGCGCCGCTGCCGACCGGCGGGACACCTGGAGCAAAGCGACGGCACGAGCTGGATGGGGATGTTCAGCGTGAACATGATGAAGATCGCGCTGGAGCTGGCGCGCAAAAATCCCGTGTACGAGAACATCGCGACGAAGTTCTTCGAGCACTTCCTGGGAATCGCGCATGCGCTGAATTCGCTGCATCTCTGGGACGAGAAGGATGAGTTCTTCTACGACGTGCTGCATCTGCCGCACGGGGAAAGGCTGCCGCTCCGGCTTCGCTCGCTGGTGGGTCTCATGCCGCTGCTCGCGGTCGAGACGCTTGAGCCCGAGGAGCTCGACGAACTGCCGGGATTCAAGGCGCGCCTGGAGTGGTATCTGAACGACCGGCCCGACCTCACGAAACTCGTGGCCCACTACGAGATTCCCGGTCTCGGCAACCGGCGGCTCATCGCACTCGTGCACGACATGCGGATGAGGCAACTGCTCACGCGCATGCTCGACCCGGGGGAATTCCTGAGCCCGTTCGGCATCCGGTCCGTCAGTAAATTTCACGCGGATCATCCGTATGAATTCGTGGTGCGACGGAACGACGTATCGCGTCGACTACGAGCCGGGCGAGGGGCAGACTTCGCTGTTCGGAGGAAACTCGAACTGGCGCGGGCCGGTGTGGTTTCCGATCAATTACCTGTTCATCGAGTCGCTGCAAAAGTTTCACCACTACTACGGCGACGACTTCAAGGTGGAATGCCCGACGGGGAGCGGGAAAATGCTGACGCTGGGGGAAACCGCCGACTACCTCGCCAAGCGGTTGAATTCACTTTTCCTCAAAAGCGACGACGGCAGCCGCGCCTTTCAAGGACGCGATCGGGGCCTTTTCCAAAAGCCCGACTGGAAGGACAGGATTTGGTTTCACGAGTATTTCCATGCGGACGACGGTTCGGGGCTGGGCGCTTGCCACCAAACCGGCTGGACCGGACTCACGGCCGATCTCCTGGAGCAACACGCGGAACGGCGGGCGCAACGCGCGGCTTCCGGTGCGCCGACGTCCGCTGGCGGCGAGCCAGGAGACCAAGCGGCTCCACGCAATTAACGTCGAGCCGATGACCGCAGAAAAAATCACGCCGCGGGCCCTGCCTTTTGGCAATCCGCGTTACAACCTCCCGGCCTTTCGCAAGTGAAGAGCCTTGTCGTTGCGTGCTCCGTGATCGCGGTGGCCGCTGTGCTGCTGAGTTTTCGATTCGCGCGCACCAGACACGACGCTGCAACCGACGGCGCGCCACCGGAGCCCGCCCCGCAGACTCGGCCACATCCGGAGGAGAGCCGCGTGTCTTCCGCCGACGAAATCCAGAACGACGGCACGACGGGCACCCTTTCCAAGAATCCGCCCGGAGCTGAGCCCGGCGTGACACTGAACGTGCAAGGTCTCGCACCGATCCCGCTCACAGGCCGGAACGGTGCGCCGTGGGAAAAGACCATCGAAGCAGTGAGCGGCCGCACCGATCTGTCCGACACGGCCAAGGCGCGGGCCTTGATCGCGATGCTGCCCCGCCTCCCACCCGAGGGGCTCGCACGCGCGGCGGAGGAAGCGGTCACCCGACTGCCCGATGCCGACTACGCGACCGCACTGCGCCCGACGCTGATTGCTCCGCAGACGCACGGGATGGCGATGAGCGTGCTTTTCGCGGACCTCATGCAGCGCCCCGACTCGATCGCGCTGCCCATCCTCGTCACGATCGCGCAGGACCCGAAGCACCCCTATTCGCAAAACGCCCGCGAGAATTTGCAGTTCCTGCTCAGGCAGGATTTCGGCAACGACTGGGCGAGATGGAATGAAGCGATCCGGAATCGCATCGGCTCACCGGAGAAGTGAGCGGCGATCTCACCGGAATGCCGGGCCGGCTTCGGCACGCGGCCCGGCCGGTTTGCGCGGCAGGGCGCCGATGTCCGTGGTGGCCCCGGGATTCGGCGGCGCGGGAGCTTGCGGCGTTGGCGACGGTTTGAGCTCGCGGCCGGATTTGGTGACGAGCTTGCCGTCCTTCGAGGAGACATCCTCGACGCGGTAGAGCGTACCGTCGCGAGTGCCGGAGGAACGGGCGCATTTCGTCGAGATGGAACGGACGCGAGCCGCGGCGGCCGAAGACGACGGTCTGGTCGCCGGTCTCATCCACCACGCGATCGCGATCGAGCCCGCGCGAGACGGCGAGCGTCGGCGTGCTTGCGTGGGATAGGTGGCGATGAGCCGCGGCGACGGGCGCGGGCTGAATCCGGCGGCGCCCTCGACGGTGTCGGGCGAAATCAGCTGCAGGACGCGCAGCCCGTTTTTCCCGTCGGCGACGAGCGCATACATCGACGCGGCGACCGAGCCGATCTGCACGGCGTGCGTGTCGTTCATCTGCGCCGTCCGCGTTGAACATCTGGTCGAGCCGCGGCCGCTCGGGATTCTCGATGTCGATGATCGCGAGTCCTTCCGCGCCGTTCGCGACGTAGGCGTAGGTGCGCGCGACGTAGAGCTTGCTGCGCGTGCGCGCAGCCGCACGGTCGCGCCGGGGACTGGCGCGCGGACGCTCGGGATCGGCGAGGTCGATGACCTTCAGGCCGTCGTCATCGGTGACGAAGGCGTAGCGGAACTGGATCGTGATCGCGCGCGGGTTGCGCAGGAAGCCGCCGGCCAGTTCGCCGACGAGGCGCGGGCTGCTCCGGCTTGTTCACGTCGACCACGGCCAGGCCGCGCGGCGTGCAGACATAAACGCGATGCCCGGCGCAGACCGCGTACTCCGCGCCGGTCAGCTTGCCGTCCGGGATTGAAGTGTCGCCGATCGTCGCCCGTGTCGTCCTCAGCTTCGCGCGGCGGAGGAAATTATTCTCCGGGTTGCCGTCGAGCAGCGGTGCGACATTCACGACCACGAGCCCCTCCTCGCGATCGGTGACGAAGACGTAGCCGTAGATCGGATGGATCGGCTGCTCCTCATTCACCGGCAGCGCATGCGCATCGGATCGTTCAACAGCGTGCTCGGCAGCGCGACCGACGTGGCGAACTTCGTGCGCACATAGGTCCGCTGGCCCGAGCGGCGAAACCGGCGCGCTGACGATGCGCTCGCTGAAAGCCCTTCTGATCGATGTTCGCGACGTCGAAGACCTCGAAGCCCGCCGGGCCGTTCGCGGTGTAGAGATACTCGCCGCGCAGCGTCAGGTCGTTGATCTCCTTCGCGTGATGCTCGATAGCGCCGTCTTGCAGCTTCGCGGCCGTTCGCGCGACGTGCTCCTGCGAAGTTCCGCGGATACGCGATCTTGTGGAACGAGCTGCCGATCGCCGCCTGCGGCTCCTCCGCCTCCGTCCAGATGACGCCGTGCAGATCGCCCTTCGCCGCCGACCCAGGCGTAGCGGCCGAAGAAATTCACCGTGCCCGTGCCGAAGCCGAGCAGCTGACGTCATCCACGCGTTGTTGTCGTTCGCCTTGGAGAGATGGCAATCGGTGCAGCTCTTCGTCGTGCCCCTTGCCGCTCGTGGTGTGCGGGAAATGCGGATTGAAAGCCTGGCCCGCTGTAGCCCTCGCGCGCTCACCGTCTGCTGCTGCGAATAGACCCATTCGCGATTCGCATTCTGCGAGCCGACCACCACCGCGCTCGAGGAACGGATCACCGCCATGCGGTTCTTTTTCACCGTGCCGTCGATGCCGAGCAGGAAGACGTCGTCGCGCACGACCTGCGGATTGTAGGTCGTGAAATTGCGGTCGAGCGCGCCCTCGTATTTGTTCTGCGGCACGCGCTGGTTCGCCTTCATCGGCAGGTGGCAGCCGAAGCAACTCGTCGCCCACGAGCGTGTGGCAGATCTGGCAGTCCATCGTTTCGTTGCTGTGCGCGAGCTGCTTGCGCGCATTCCTCGCGGCGATCGGGCACCGTCGCCCCACGTCGTCGCCGTCGCGCTGCAGCGTCTTCGCGTAGCGCGCCTTCGCGTTGTAGCGCGGCGAGGCCGGATCGATCACGTCGATCGTCTGCGGCACCTCCCACGCGTCGGTGACATCGTCGAGTTCTGAAAACGCATCGGCACCGTGTCTTCGCGCGACTGCAGCTTGATCGGCCGCATCCTCCCACTCGAAGCGCGGCTTCCACGGCGTGATCGATCTTCGCGAGATCGACCGGCGCGATCTTGCGCCGGTCCTTCGGCGTCCCAGTCGGCCGCCGGCGCCGCTCGTCATCAGCGTCGGCCGCGGCGTTCGATCGTGCCGTGGCAATCGATGCACATGATCGTCGTGGCGTTGCGCGGCTCGCCGTAGAGCAGGCCGTTGCCGTGCACGTCCACGTCGAAATGGCAGTCCACGCACTGCATTCCCTTTTGCGAGGTGGATGTCCTTGAGATGCACCGCGCGTTCTTGAAGTCGCCGTGCGCGACGATCTTGTCCTCGAGGTCGAGCAGGTTGCCCTTTTTGGTCCTTCTTGAAGACCGCGCGGAAGACCCAGCCGTGGCCGTGGTAATCGGCGAACTGCGTGTGCTTCAGCTTCGGATTCAGCTCCGCGACCTTCTCGAGAAAGTCGCTGATTGCCCCACAGCCCGCGCGCCGCCGCCGCCTCGGGATTCTGCACCGTCGCGCGAACCAGCTCGTCGTCCGTCGGGATCGTGCTGCTCCTTCGGATACATGTGCTCGCCGTCCGTCTCCTGATCCCACCACGTGTAGCCGAGGATAAGGATTCACGAAGCAGATTCCCCTGATGCATGTGGCAGTTCATGCACTGGCGCGACGGGATCGACGCGGGTGAACTGGTGCATGATCGGATGCCCGCGCTCGTTCTTCGAAATGGTCGGATCCTTGGAGAAGCTCAGCCCCTGGTGGCCGAACTTGCGACCACCAGCCGGAGTTCGTCGGCGAGCGATCGTTCGCATAGACCACGTGGCAGGCGGTGCAGCCGCTGCGAGCGGTAGTCGCCGGGCCGATCGTTCGAGCCCATGAAGCCGAGCAGCGGATCGTGCAGCCGCGTTTTTTGCGCGCCGAGGAAGATCGGATCGGTGCGGTTCAGCGTGCCGAGACCGCGCGGCGAAAGGCGGCGCTCGGGCTTGCCGGGCGGCTCGTCGAGCGTCGGGATGCCGAGTTGCAGCGGCTCGAACCCGCCCTTTTCGAAGATGCGGAAGATGTTGCCCGGCTGGCTCCGATTGAAGCGAGGCAGCGGCACGAGCGACGGCAGGATGCCGAGCTGGCGCGTCTCCTCCGGCGGTCGGCTTGAACGGATTGTTCAAGCTCGCAGCGGGATGCCGTCCGCGCCGTAGGCCTGGCCGACGATCGGCGTCCTTGACGTTGATCGCGCCGTTGTTGTAGGCCGCCGCATTCCAGAGCATCGCGCCGTGATTCATCATCGAGTGGCCGACGCGCTCCACGATGTCGCCGTGGCACAGGCCGCACGCCTTCTTCGCCACGCGCAGGTCGCCGGGATTCACGAACCGGATGAACTCCGGCGACTCGTGATTGAGCGCGACGGTCGAGTTCGGCGGATTCGCGGAGGTCTGCCAGAACTCCGGGATTCCGCGGCTGCACATGCGCCTCGCTCGATGGCGAGCCCGCGCCGCGGGATTGCCGCCGTGGCAATCGGTGCAGCCGAGCACGACGTTCGGCGAAGCGTGCATCGTGTGCGCATCGGTCGTCGTGTGGCACTCCATGCAGCCCGCGCTTTTCCGGTTCGCCTTCTCCCGCGTCTGGTCGATCCAGTTGCGCGGCGGACGCGACGCGGAAACCTTATCCGGACGCGCGGACACCGGCGGGCCGAGCCCCGCGCCCAGCAACCTTTCCGCTGTGGAATCCATGCCGGGGTGCTGCCTTGCGCCCGGCAGTTGCGGGACCGGATGGGCGCCCGCCGAGGTCGGCGGCCCGACTCCCGCGGCGGCTCCCGGAGGCGGCGGCAATGCGGGTGCGACGTCGTCCGGCACAGGAGCGGGAAGCGGTGGAAGCTGCGTTGCGCTCGAGGACGAAGTCGGCGGACCGAGGCCTTCCTGCGCGTGCAGCAGCACGAGCGGCAAAGCGACCGCGACGCACGCTACGGCGATCAGGAATGGCGGAATGCGGCGCATCAGTACTGGAGCGTGACGGTGAGGAAGCCGTTGTAGAGGAAGTCATCGGCCCTCGCGGTGCTCTGC
>CAVYKI010000006.1:0-695985 GCA_963769025.1 uncultured Verrucomicrobiae bacterium | reverse complement strand
GCCTGAGCAGTCCTTTGAAGGTCATGGCTGTGAATCACCTGAGCATGCGTCCGAGGACACCGACGACCGCTGCGCCATGCACGGCGAAGCCGATGACCTTGAGCCCCTCGCCGACAGGAGCTGTATCGGTGACAGTGACGCGCGCAGGAGTCGGTTTTGATTCCGAGCAGGAAACGCAGGTCAGCGGCAAGCCGGCGAGCGCGAGCGACGTCAGAAACGGCTTCCGATATGGGCGGCTACGGGATCGCCAGAATGGCTGGCAGGGATGGGCGTTGTGTTTGAGGAGGTGATTCATGGATGTGTTGGTGTTGGTTGTGTTGAAAACGAAGCAGCCCGCCACGGGACTGGACCGGGGCGGGCTGCTTCAATTTGATGACTTGTGGCTCTTGGGCCTTGTCATCTTATTATGACACAGAGAGGGAGGGAATTGCACAGGGCGGTCAACCGTCCGAACCGGCTACTTCAGGATGCTGGTCGCCTTCGCCGATCAGGCCGGGTCCGAACCGGTGCGTTAACAGGGACCAAGTTTTCCCAGTCGTTCGGAGGCTGCCTGACTTGCAGAGGCAGGTCGCTTCGCGATCCTTCGGACGTCCTCAGTTGCTCGGTGGCGATTCGCTCGCGCGTGGCAATCGCCTTCTCGGCGAGCTGATGGATGAGGTTGAAGTCCATCTGCTCCACAGCTTCGCGGAGCGCGTAGCGCCGGACTTCCAGCCGCTTGTCGAGCAGGGACATCGTCATCACGTCGCCGCTGGGAACAACCGCAAATGGCACGCCAGCATTTCGTCGCGGAGATCAAGCTGCTGACCACGAAAAACGGCGGAGCCTTGTCGCTGTCGTGACATCCCGGAGGCCACCCGCATCCGGGCCGCGGTATCGGTTTGCGGCGGTCGCTATCGGGTCGCCATGGGCTCCTCAAAGCCTGTCACGGTTTCACCCTCGGCCTCCATCATCGCCGCCCAGTCGAGAACCCCTTGGAAATAGGCGAGCTTCAACGTCGTGCTGTTCTGGGTTTCGACGGCTTTTCGATATTGGTCAGTCATGCGCCGTGCGTGATCGGTGTCCCTTGGATCCATGTCCTTCTCAAACAACATCCAACTGGGGGGAGGAAACAATTCGTGATCAATCATCGTGAATGCGAGACGCACGATGTCTTCGATAGAGCGCTTGGATCTGCCCAAGTCCGGACATTTCATCTTCAGGCCGGCCTTTCACCGCCTCAAGGGAAAACCGGGCGGTTTTGCCGACTCGGAACGCTTCCGGAATAATTCCGACCTTCGCCCAATTGAACACAGTCTTCGGATCCACCTTTAAGAAACGCCGCAATCTCCTCGGTGGTTTGGAGATCGTCCGGCGGGATATTCGTGAAGTTGTCTGGCATGGTACGAGGCGGAAATGTGTCACAGGCCGGATACTTCGCCATGCTGTTTGTGCCGCATCTTCGTCCGATTCGGGCGACATTCGGGCACATGGCGGAATCCCAAAATCCGTAACTCGTTGAGAGTTAGGGAGCCAGAGAAGGGGATTGAACCCTTGACCTGCGGTTTACGAAACCGCTGCTCTACCACTGAGCTACTCTGGCGTTGCGGGCCGCGAAATATGAGGAGCCGCCGCCGCTTGGCAAGCGCTTTCACCGCCGGGTTCGTTGAAATGCACCGGAGCGTCAGGCGGGACCGCGGTCGGGCGCGGCGAATTCCTCTTCCGGTTGGAATGTACGAATGGCCGACTCGGTCGCCGACGCTGTTCGGCCTCAGGCGTTTGGCTGGAAAAAGGGGCCTCAGTTTTCCGGTGTGTGCGGGTAGTCACGTGCGACCCGCCCCTCTCCATCCCAAACAGACCATGCTCACCATCAACGGCCAATCGAACGGACGATTCTGCGACGGTTTTTCGAGGCGTGATTTTCTGCGCATCGGCGGGCTCGCGCTTGGCGGGCTGAGCCTGCCGCAGATCCTGCGCGCGGAGGCCGTGAGCGGTGCTGCGAAAGCGGGGCGTTCGCACAAGGCGGTGATCATGATTTTCCTGCCGGGCGGGCCGTCGCATCAGGACATCTTCGATTTGAAAATGGACGCGCCCTCCGAGATCCGCGGGGAGTTCAAGCCGATCGGGACGAATGTGCCGGGCATCCAGATCACGCGAGCATCTGCCGAAGCTCGCGAAGATGATGGACCGCTGCACGCTCATCCGCTCGATGAGCGACTGCGACACGCGGCACGATGCCTTCCAATGCCTCACCGGGCGTGATTTCAAAAATCAGCCGCAGGGTGGCTGGCCGGCATTGGGCTCCGTCGTGGCGAAGGTGCAGGGCGCGTTCGATCCGGCGGTGCCGCCTTTCGTGGGCCTCGCGCCGAAGATGGGGCACATGGAATGGGCGCGCACCGGCGAACCGGGCTTTCTCGGCGTGAAGCACGCGCCTTTTGAGCCGAACAAGGGCAGCGGCCTGGAGGACATGACGCTCAAAGGCGTGACGCTCGACCGCCTCGCGGACCGGCGTTCGCTGCTCACGAATTTCGATCGCTTCCGCCGCGACGTGGACAAGAGCGGGGCGATGGACGGCATGGATGCCTTCAACCAGCAGGCGTTCGGCGTCCTCACGTCGAGCAAGCTGCTGGACGCGCTGGACATTTCCAAGGAGGACACCCGCGTCCGCGAGAGCTACGGCAAGGGTGACCCGAAGAACCGCGACGACGGCGGGCCGAAGCTCATGGAGCATTTCCTCGCCGCGCGCCGGCTCGTCGAGGCGGGAGCGCGCTGCGTGACGGTGGCGTTCAGCCGCTGGGATCATCACGGGAAAAATTTCGACGCGCTGCGGCAGGATCTGCCGCTGCTCGATCAAGGCCTCACCGCGCTGCTCACCGACCTGCGCCAGCGCGGGCTGGAAAAGGATGTCTCGGTCGTCGTGTGGGGCGAATTTGGCCGCACGCCGACCATCAACAAGGACGCGGGTCGCGACCACTGGCCGCGCGTCTCGTGCGCGCTGCTCGCGGGCGGCGGGATGCGCCACGGCCAGGTCATCGGCGCGACGGACCGCCTCGGCGGCGAGGCGACGGAGCGCCCCGTGCGCTTCGGCGAAGTCTTCGCGACGCTCTATCAAAACCTCGGCATCGACGTGAACAAGACGACCGTGGACGACCTCACCGGGCGGCCGCAATACCTCGTCGCGCCCGGCTGCGAGCCGATGAAGGAGCTCGCCTGACATGCTGACAATCCCCGGCGCCCGCAGCGGCAAATTTTGCGACGGGGTTTCCCGGCGCGACTTCATCAAAATCGGCGGCCTCGCGATGGGCGGCATCGGCTTGCCGCAACTCCTGCACGCCGAGGCGCAGTCCGGCGTCCGGCGTTCGCCGAAGTCGGTCATCATGATCTACATGGCGGGCGCGCCGCCGCATCAGGACATCTTCGATCTGAAGATGGATGCGCCGCTCGAATACCGCGGCCCGTACAAGCCGATCGGGACGAACGTGGCGGGCATCCAGATTTCCGAGCACATGCCGCATTGCGCGCGCATCATGGACAAGCTCGTGCCGATCCGCTCGATGGTCGGCTCGGTCACGGGCGATCACGATTCGCACATCTGCTACACGGGCCATTCGGCAAAGGGCGAGGCGAAGCCGCCGGGCGGCTGGCCGTCCATCGGCTCGACGATGGCAAAGCTCATCCCCGCGACATCCAAGGACGTGCCGCCCTTCGTCGGCCTCGCGCCGAATGCCGGGCATCCGCCGTACGGCTCGCCGGGACATCCGGGATTTCTCGGGCCGGCGTTTTCCGCGTTCCGTCCGAATGGCGCCGCCACCGGCGACCTCACGCTCAACGGCGTCACCGCCGACCGGCTCACGGATCGCCGCGCGCTGCTCGAAGGCTTCGACCGTTTCCGCCGCGACATGGATACGAGCGGGCTGATGGACGGTCTCGACGCCTTCAACCAGCAGGCGTTCGGCGTGCTCACCTCCAGCAAGCTCCTTGAGGCGCTCGACGTGAGCCGCGAAAGCGCGAAGACGCGCGAGCGCTACGGCAAGGGCGACACGAAGAATTACGGCGACGGCGCTCCGCGGAACAACGAGCACTTCCTCGTCGCACGCCGTCTGGTCGAGGCCGGCGCGCGCTGCGTGACGATGAATTTCGGCCGATGGGATTTCCATTCGCGCAACCACAGCGAACTGCTCACGCACCTCCCGCTGTTCGACCAGGGCTACAGCGCGCTCATCGAGGATCTCCACGAGCGCGGGCTCGACAAGGATGTCGCCGTTGTCGCGTGGGGTGAATTTGGCCGCACGCCGCAGATCAACAAGGACGCGGGCCGTGACCACTGGCCGCGCGTCGGCTGCGGCGTCGTCGCCGGCGGCGGATTCAAGACCGGCCAGGTCATCGGCGCGACAGATCGCCTCGGCGGAGAACCGACCGAGCGCCCCGTGCATTTCGGCGAGGTCTTCGCGACGCTTTACCACTGGCTCGGACTCGATCTCGCCAGCGTCACGCTCCCCGATCTCTCTGGTCGTCCACAGTACCTGGTGGACGGCTGGCAGCCCATGAAAGAACTCATCTAGAACCATGAAACTCCTCATCGCCCTCCTCCTTTCATCGGCCTTCTGCCCTCGCTGCAACGTCTGGCGACGGAAGCCTCAAGAGTCTCCGGATTGATTCCACCGGCGCCGCGACACTCACGCTTCGCGGCAAAGATGCGCGGCAGCAGGTGCTGGTGACCGCGGCGTTTGAAAATCACGCCGAGCGCGACTTCACGCGACGCGTGAAATACAGCGCCGCGCCCGCAGGCATCGTGGCGGTGGATGAATCCGGCCTCGTGACCGCGGTGGCTGACGGCACCGCGACGATTACCGCGACATCGGACGGCGTCTCCACATCGCTGGCGGTGAAGGTCGAGAAATCCGGCATCGTCGAGCCGATCAATTTCCCGAATCAAATCGTGCCGATCTTCACGAAGGCGGGCTGCAACTCCGGCGGCTGCCACGGCAAGGCGAGCGGGCAGAATGGATTCAAGCTCTCGCTGCTCGGCTTCGAGCCGGCCGAAGACTACGAGCATCTCGTGAAGGAGGCCCGCGGACGCCGCATTTTCCCCGCATCGCCGGAGAACAGTCTGCTGCTCCTGAAGGGATTCGGCGTGACGCCCCACGGCGGCGGCAAGCGGCTCGAACCGAATTCCGACGAACACCGCCTGCTCGTGAGCTGGATTGCGCAGGGCATGCCCTACGGCAAGGAAACGGACCCGGTGATCGCATCCGTCGAAGTGCTGCCGAAGAAGCGCACGATGACACTCAACGGTGAGCAGCAGCTCGTGGTGCTCGCGCGCTACAGCGACGGCTCGATGCAGGATGTCACCCGCAGCGCGCTCTACGAACCGAACGACAAGAGCATGGCGAAGGCGGAGGAGGACGGACGCGTGACGATGTTCGACCAGCCCGGCGATGTCGGCGTGATGGTGCGCTACCAGGGGAAAGTCGCGGTTTTCCACGCGACCGCGCCGCTCGGTGTGACCGTGGAGAATCTCCCGAAGCCCACGAACTTCATCGACGAGCTCGTCTTCGCAAAGCTCAAGACCATCGGCATGCCGCCCTCGCCGCTGTGCGACGACGCGACCTTTATCCGCCGTGCGAGCCTCGACATCGCAGGCCGCATCCCGACGCTGGAGGAAACCCGCCGCTTCGTCGCGGACGCGGATCCGAAGAAGCGCGACAAGTTCATCGATTCACTGCTCGCCAGTGCGGAATACGCGGACTTTTTCGCGGGCAAATGGAGTGCGCTGCTCCGCAACAAGCGCACGAAGCCGGCCGAGGCGCGCGGCACGTTCGCGTTCCACGCGTGGATTCGCGACGCGATGCTCTCGAACAAGCCGTATGACCAGTTCGTCCGCGAGGTCGTCGCCGCGAGCGGCGAGATCGAGGAAAACCCGCCCGTGGCGTGGTACCGCCAGGTGAAGGATTCGCAGCAACAACTCGAGGACACGGCGCAGCTTTTCCTCGGCATGCGACTCCAATGCGCGCAGTGCCATCACCACCCGTACGAGAAGTGGAGCCAGCAGGATTATTACAGCTTCTCGGCGTTCTTCTCGCAGGTGGGGCGCAAGGCCACGACGACGAAGGAAAACGAGATGATTTTCCACAAGCGCGGCGCGGCGACGGCGGTGAACAAGAAGACGAAGCAGCCCGTGAAGCCCGCGGGACTCGGCGCGGTGCCGCAGGAAATCTCGCCGGAGGACGATCCGCGGCTCGTGCTGGCGGACTGGATGAGCAACAAGGACAACCCGTTCTTCGCGAAGGCGCTCGTGAACCGCTACTGGAAGCACTTCTTCAACCGCGGCATCGTCGAGCCCGAGGACGACATGCGCGAGACGAACCCGCCGTCGAACCCCGAACTGCTCGACGCGCTGGCGAAGCGTTTCGTGGAAAGCGGCTACGACATGAAGGATCTCATCCGCGAGATGACGCGCTCGCAGACCTATCAGTTCAGCGCGCTGCCGAATGAGTTCAACAAGAACGACCGGCAGAACTTCTCGCGCTACTATCCGCGCCGCCTGCCGGCCGAGGTGCTCTTCGACGCGCTGAACCACCTGACGAATATCCCAAGCAGCTTCCCAGGGCTTCCCGCTGGACAGGCGTGCGATTTCGCTCCCGGACAACAGCTTCAACGCGAGTTCGTATTTCCTCGTCGTGTTTGGAAGGCCCGAGTCATCGAGCGCCTGCGAATGCGAGCGCACGCAGGAAGCCAGCCTCGCGCAGTGCCTGCATCTGCTGAATGCCAAGGACATCCAGGACAAGCTTTCGTCCGCCACGGGCCGCTCCGCGCAACTCGCCGCGGACCCGCGCAGCGACGAGGAAAAACTGCGCGAACTTTACCAGCTCGCCTACTCCCGCGAGCCGGATTCCGCGGAGATTTCCCTCGCGCGGGCGCATCTGGAAAAGCCGCGCAACGGCGCAGACGGCAAGCCGCTCGATCCGCTGCGGGCGAAGCGCGATGGTTACGAGGATGTCCTCTGGGCGATCCTCAACACGAAGGAATTCCTTTTCAATCACTAGGCCGTGGTGACCGAACCTGCAGTCCGGCCTCTGTGTCGTGTCATGAGCCGCCGTCTCTTTTCGTTTCTCGCCGGATGTGCCTGCATCGCGGCCTTCGTTTCGGGAAGTTTTGCCGAGCTGCCCGTGGCCGTGCTGACGACGGTCACGCCGCCGGGTGGGAAGATCGGTGGCGAAGTCGAAGTCACCGTCGCCGGGACGGATCTGGACGAGGCGAACGGGCTCCATTTTTCGCATCCCGGAATCACCGCGACGCTGAAGGCGCCGAATCGTTTTCTCGTCAAAATCGCGCCGGAGGTTCCGGCGGGAATTTTCGACGTTCGCGTGATCGGGCGCCTCGGTGTTTCCAATCCCCGCACATTTGTCGCGGGGGAACGTCCGGAAATCACGCGCACCAAGGCGCACGACAAGGCCGAGGCGGCGGTCGAACTGCCGGTCTGGGAGCGTTTTCAATGGGAACGCGACGGCAGCCATCGAAGACTGGTTCAGGTTTTCCGCGAAGAAGGGCGAGCGCATCCTGATCGAATGTGCCGCGCGAGAGATCGATTCGCGGATGACTCCGGTCATCGCCGTGCTCGACGCCAGCGCGCGGGAACTCGAATCCGTTCGCAAAGGCGGCCTGCTGGATTTTGCCGTGCCGGCCGACGGGCAGTACTTTGCGAAATTGCACGATCTCACGTTTGCAGGAGGGCCGGAGTATTTTTACCGGCTGAAGATTTCCAAGGGACCGCTGGTGGATTTCATTTTCCCGCCCGCGGGCGTCGCTGGCACAAAGGCGACATTCACGCTCTACGGCCGCGGGCTCCCTGGCGGTAAGCCGGCAGGCTTCAGCGCCGGCGACCGAAAGCCGCTCGAAAAGCTGGAGGTCGAAATCGCGATTCCATCCTTGGAAGCCGCGGCGAGAGATCGCTGCAGCCGACCCGCGTCCGCCGTCGCCGATGGTTTCTGCTACCGCCTCAACGGACCGGAGGGAGCCTCGAATCTCGTCTTCATCGGATTCTCAACCACGTCGCTCGTCCGCGAGGCCGAGCCGAACAACAAGGCGGGGCAGGCGCAGAAAATCACGGTTCCGTGCGAGGTCGCCGCGCAGTTTTTTCCGGCGGCGGATGTGGACTGCTACACCTTCGACGCGAAGAAGGGCGATGTTTACTGGATGGAGGTTATTTCCCACCGCCCGGGCCGGGTGACGAGTCCGTTCCTGCTCGTGCAGCGCGAAGGCGCCGACATCAAGGAAGTGTATGCCTCGGACGCGGACCCGGGCGGGAAGAAGTTCGCGACGATGAGCAACGATCCCGCGTTCCGCTTCGAGGCGAAGGACGACGGCACGTATCGCGTGTCCGTGCGCGACCTTCTCGGGGCTACGCGCGACAATCCCGCGAGCACCTACCGGCTCACGATCCGCAAGGAGGCGCCGGATTTCCGGCTCGTCGCGATTGTGGAGGCGCCGCTTTCGAAAAAGGACGACCGCAGTGCCGCCCCGCGCGGGCTGCTGCTTCGAGCGGGTGAGACGACCACGGTGAAAGTGCTCGCGGTCCGTCGCGATGGATTCGCGGGTGAGATCGAGCTCAGCGCGGAAGGACTCCCGGATGGCGTGCGGTGCATCCCTACGAAAATCGAGGCTGGAAAAACGGATGCGCTGCTCCTGCTCACAGCCGGTGACAGGCCGGCCAAGGCCTGCGTCGCATTTGGCGTCATCGGAAAGGCGAAGATCGGCGGAAATGAAGTGCGCCGTCACGCCTCCAGCGGGAGCGTCATTTGGGGCGTGACCGATTACAACGTCGACGCGGTGCAGTCCCGTTTCACGGCGGAGCTGCTCCTCGCGGTGAACGACGCGGAAGCCGCGCCGCTGCGCATCGAGCCAGCCGAGGACAAGACGTGGGCGGTGGCCGCAGGCGGGAAGATCGAGATTCCGCTGAAGATCACCCGCGCTCCGGAATTCAAGGAAGCGCTCAAACTCAAGGCTGCGGGACTCGCCGCCGTCGAAACGATGAAGGAACTCGATGTGGACCCGAAGGCTGCGACCGTCATCGCGACGCTCGACCTCCAGGCGCTCAAGCTTCCGGCAGGGGAGAGCACGATCTATTTCACCACCCAGACCAAGGGGAAGTACCGGAACAAGGACACCACGGTGACGGTCTATTCCCCGCCCATCCGCATCGCGATCCAATGAAACACCTGCTTCCCAAATTCGCCTTCGCCTTCGCCATCGCCATCGCCTGTTCGCTGAGTGGCCGGGCCTTCGCCGCGCCGCTGGAGATCGCGCCGCTCGACCGCTCGACGCCGGTGGACTTCGAGCGCGAGGTCGCGCCATTCCTCCGCGACAACTGCCTCTCCTGCCACTGCAAGACGACGACCAAGGGCGGGCTGAACATGGAGACGCCCGAGCTCATGCTCAAAGGCGGCGACACGGGGCCGGGCGTGAAGCCGGGCAAGGGCGCGGAGAGCCTCGTGCTCCAAGCCGCGGCGCATCAGGACGATGATTTGAAAATGCCGCCGCGCGACAACAAGGCGAAGGCGAAGGACCTCACGGGCCAGCAGCTCGCGCTGCTCAGGCTGTGGATCGATCAAGGCGCGAAGCCGTCGCCAAAAACCGAACGCGTCATCGCCTGGCAGCCGCTGCCCGACAGCCTGAACGCCATCCATTCCGTCACCGTCACGCCCGACGGGCAGTTTGCCGCGTGCTCGCGGGCGAACCGTCTCGCGATTTACCACCTGCCTTCCGGCGCCAAGGTCATGGAAGAAATTGCGCACCGCGACCAGGTGAACGCACTCGCGGCGAACCCGGATGGAACGCTCATCGCCTCCGGCGCGTATCGCGAGGTGAAGCTCTGGCGTCGCGTGATTCCTGAAGGGCGTCCTTCCGCGCAGGCTGCAAAAGCACCGGAAGCGGGCGCAAAAGTCGCGCGCTCCGACGGCCAGCGCTCGGTGACGATCGAAGGCAACGTGGCGAAGCTGCTCGGCGCTGATGGCAAGGCGATCGCCGAGCTGCGCGGGAACCGGCACGTGCGCGAACTCGCGGACCAGCGCGAACGCGAACTGGCGATCGCGACGGGAACCGTGACGTTTCAAAAGGCTGCGGTGGCGGCCGCCGAGAAGTCGCTGCTGGCCGCACAGGATCGCACGAAGAAGTCCGCCGAGGCCATCGCGCCGAAACAGCAGGATGTGACCGCGAAGGAGAAGGCGCTGGCGGATGCGAAGGCCGCGAAGGCCGCGTTCGACAAGCCGATCGCCGACGCGGAGGCCGAATTGAAGAAGGCGGATGATGCCTTGCAGGCAGCCGCGACGAAGGCCGCGCAGCTTGCGACAACCGCCGCCGACGCGCTCAAGGGCACGGCCGCTGTGGATTCGGCGAAAGTCGTGGCCGATGCATCCGCAGCGCTGCAGGAGGCGGCAAAGCTGCGCATCGAGCGCGAGGCACGCGCAGCACAACACAAGCAGGCCGCCGACAAGGCCGCGCCCTCCGCCAAGCTGCTCACAGATGCCGAGGAGGCGTTAAAAAAGGCCATCGTGGCAAAGGACGCCGCCGAGACGGAAGCGCGGCTCGCGAAGGCCGAGCAGGAAAAAATCACCGCAGGCATTGCCGAGGCGAAGAAGGTCGTGGACACCGTCGAAGCCGCGCGGAAAAAGGCGGAAGACACATCGAAGGCGGCGCGAGAGGCCGTGACTGCAGCCGAGCAGCCGATTCGCACTGCGGCATTTTCGCCGGACGGTTCGACGATCGCCACGGCTGGCGACGATCGGCTGATTCACACGTGGAGCGCGGAGACCGGTGCCGCGTTCGATGTCCTGAAAGGCCATGCGGAGGCAGTCACCGCGCTAGCCTTCTCGCCGGCGCCATCCGCGCCGGGAGCGCCGAAGGGCGAATTGATCGCCACCGCCGCCGACGGCATGTCGCTCGCGTGGAATCTCGCGCCGGTATGGAAGCTCGAAGGCGTCATCGGCAGCGCGGACGGGAAATCACCGCTTGTGGATCGTGTCGAGTCCCTCGCGTTCAGCCCGGATGGAAAATTTCTCGCCATCGGCGGCGGCGAACCTTCGCGCGGCGGGGAAATCAAGATCTGGGACATCCAGAGTGGAAAGGCAGCGCGCGAATTCCCGAACATTCACAGCGACACCGTGCTCGCTCTCGCGTTCTCCGCCGATGGAAAATTCCTCGCTTCCGGAGCAGCGGACAAAGTGGCGCGCGTCATCGAACTCGCATCCTGGAAAGTCGCGAAGTCGTTCGAGGGACACACCCATCACATCCTCGGTATCGCATGGAGCCCGGACGGTCGCACGCTGGTAACCGCTGGCGCGGACAACGTTGTCAAAGTGTGGGATTTTACGACCGGCGACCGGAAGAAAAACATCGAGGGCTACGACAAGGAGGTAACTTCCGTACGTTTCGCCGGCACCGGCGAACAACTCATCACCAGCTCGGGCGACAGCAAAGTCCGGCTGCTGGCGCTCGATGGGAAGGAAGTCCGCAGCTTCCCGGAGGTCGCCGATTTCGTGCAGGCGAGCGCGGTCACCGCCGACGGAAAGACCGTCGCGGCCGGCGGGCACGACGGCGTCCTGCGCGTGTGGAATGTCGGGGACGGCAAGGCGCTCCGTGCCTTTAAAAAGTAAAGTTTTGGGCGAGCGCTACGGCAAGTTCGCCATCCGATAGCCGAAACCGCGGACGGTTTCGAGGTAGCTGCCGGCCTTGCCGAGTTTTTCGCGGAGGCGGCGCACATGCGTGTCCACGGTGCGCGTGTCGATGAAGCTCTCGTAGCTCCACACGTCGTTGAGGAGCACGTCACGGCTCTGCACGCGGCCGCGGCGTTCCATGAGCGTGGCGAGGAGCTTGAATTCCGTGGCGGTCAGTTCGAGCGGTTTGCCTTTGATGGAAACCTTGTGCTGCGTGCGGTCCACGGTGATTTCGCCGAGCCTGATGACGGCATCCTCGGCGGGCTGGCCGGAGGCGCGGCGCAGGATGCTCTGCACGCGCAGGACGAGTTCGCGTGGGCTGAAGGGCTTCGTCATGTAGTCGTCCGCGCCGAGCTCAAAGCCGACGATGCGGTCCACTTCCTCGGCCTTGGCGGTGAGCATGAGGATGGGGATGCCTTTCGTCTCCGCGCCGACTTTCAGCGCGCGACAGACTTCGAGGCCCTGCATGCCGGGGAGCATGAGGTCGAGCACGAGCAGCGCGGGGAGATGGGTGCGCGCGGCTTCGAGCGCGCCGGGGCCGTCGCCGGCTTCCAGCGTGGCGAAGCCGGCATTCTTCAGGCTGTTGCAGACGAGCCGCCGGACGTCATCTTCGTCCTCAGCGACCAGGATTTTCTTGCTGGATGGTTTGCTCATTGAAGCGTCGCCACTGTCGCTGGCTCCGGCGAGGCATCAAGCGGCGTCATGTCACAATCTTGTGAACTGCCTTGCCCGGCTCCTGCGGGGCTGGCGCACGTTCACTTCAGCACACGGCCCAAGGCACGGACGCGTGCATCGCCGTCGGTCAGCGTTGGGCAAAGCCAGCCGCCTTCATCAAACTCGTTCCATGCGTAGATGATCACCGCTTGCGCAGGGCAGTCCGCTGCGTGGCTCTGCGCCCACTTGACCGCTGAGTGGACGTGAGTGGCCACCTGATCCGCAGTGGCCGTTTCATAATACTTGTTCATCGTGCCGCCAAAGTGCTCCCAAGGCACGGGGTTCTGGACACGCGGGCGGCGATCCCAGCCTGCCATCGCGAGGGGGACGACTGCAGCACGCGTGGAGCGCTGGATTTCCCAGAACTTTTCCAAGTCAGCCGTGAGCTTCGCATAAGGCGCACGGTCATCGCCGCGCTGAAAGGCGTAGGCGCTGATCGCATCCAGTCCCGCAGCATCAACGAGCGCCTTGGCTGCTGTCACATCGTAGGTCATCACGACCAGATACGGTGCAGGCAGCCCGCGAGCCGCGGCGGCCGCCTTGAGTTTGTCCGCTGCTTCGCGAAAACCCCCGGCGCCGCCCCAGGACTTTTCGACCGTCCCGGTGTCGTGGTGCAGAAAGTAAAAGAGCGGACGGCCACCGGCGACGCGCTGATAGCCCGGTTCGGACATGAGCTTCGCGAAGCGTTCCGCCTGCGCCGCCACGTTGCCCCGCTGCCAGCGGGCGGTTTCGCTGATCATGCAGAAGTTCACGTCGCCCCGCTTCGGAACTGCCAGATAGAGCTGCAGGCCACGGCTCATCGGGTCCGCTTCGTCGTAGGCGAGGAATGCCCAGTAGTCGAGGTGCGCGGTTTTTGCTGCGGCGATCTCGGCGGTCATCACCGCCGGGGTATCGCCCCGCAATTCCGGCGAGCCGTCCGCGCGAAGCTTGGCGAAAAATGGCAGGCGATTCCGCCACTTCGGCGGCGTGAGCGACTTGCTCACCGCTGCTCCCACCACACCATCCGCCTGCCAGCCATCCCATCGGATCGCACCGACGACGGGGCGGGAATTCTCTGCCGCCGGTGCGTCAGGATTCCAGGCGGCCGAACAGGCAAGAATTGCGATCAGCAGTGAGACATGGCCACGCCGTGGCAGGAGGATCCCGCTAAGCCGCGCAAGCATCCGGGAGGGCGGGTCAGACGATCTTCATCTCCGCGCCGGTGTTGGCGTCGTGCAGGCTGAATTTTTCGTGATGATACGTCGGGTCGGGGCGGAAGGTGAGCTTGCCGGCGTATTTGCGTTCGATCTCGACGAGCAATTCCTCGTCCTCCTTGCGCAGACGGTCGAGGACGTGCGGGTGGAGCTGCACGCGGACCTCGTGGATGTCCACGTAGTACTTCATCACGCGATGGAGTTCGCGTTGGATCTCGACGCTCATGCTCATCGGGCTCTTCACCTTTCCGCGCCCGTTGCAGTACGGGCAGGACTGGAAGACGGAACCGCTGATGCTCTCCTGCGCGCGCTGGCGCGTCATCTCCATGAGGCCGAGCGGCGAGATGGGCAGCACGTGCGTCTTCGCCTTGTCGCGCTTCAGTCGGTCGCGCATGCGCTGATAGACGGTCTGCTGATCCTTGCGGCTCTTCATGTCGATGAAGTCGCCGATGATGAGGCCGCCGATGTTGCGGAGCCGGAGCTGGCGCGCGATTTCGTCCACGGCCTCGATGTTGGTCGTAAAGATGGTTTTCTCCACGTCGCGCGCGCCCTTGTTGCGGCCGGTGTTCACGTCGATGGCGACGAGCGCCTCGGTTTCGTCGATGACGATGTAGCCGCCGCACTTCAGCCACACCTGGCGGTGGAACGCGTCCTCGATCTGTTTCTGCACGCCGTAGCGCTCGAAAATCGGCACCGGCTCGGTGTAGTGCGTGATGCGCGAGACGCTGCGCTTGCTGACCTGGCCGACCATTTCCTGCATGCGCGCCACGCTGGTCTTGTCATCGCACACGACCTCCTCGATTTCATCGGTGAGGAAATCGCGCACGGTGCGCTCGACGAGGTCGGGCTCCTGGAAGACGCAGGCGGGCGCGTTCTTCTCCTTCATCTGCTGCTCGATGCTCCGCCACTGCTCGACGAGGTAGGCGATGTCGCGGACGAAATAGCGCGCCTTCTGGCCTTCGCCGACGGTGCGGATGATGACGCCCATGCCTTCGGGCACGCTGAGTTCGCGCAGGATTTTCCGGAGGCGTTCGCGCTCCTTGGGGTTGTCGATTTTCCGCGAGATGCCGCACTGGTCGCTGTAGGGCATGAGCACGAGGAAGCGCCCGGCGAGGCTGATGTTCGTGGAAATGCGCGGGCCCTTCGTGCTGATGGGGCCCTTGGTCACCTGCACGAGCACTTCGCTGCCGACCGGGTAGATGCTCGGGATGTCTTTCGAGGTGATGCGCTGCTTCTGCTTTTTGTTCGTGCGCTCGACTTCCTCGACTCCTGCATCGAGTGCGGCGGGAAGGGCGTCCCAGAAATGAAGGAACGCGTTTTTTTCGTAGCCGATGTCCACGAACATGGCCTTGAGGCCCTGCTCGATGTTGCGCACGCGGCCCTTGAAGATGCTGCCGACGATGTTGCGGTCGTTGGCGCGCTCGACGTTGTATTCCTCGAGGATGCCATTCTCCATGAGCGCGACGCGCTTCTCGAGTTTTTCGACGGTGATGATGAGTTTGTTGCCAGTCTGGCGAGGTCCGAGTCCGATAAGTCGTTTCACTTTATGTATGAGGGAGAAGGTTTTCTGAGCGAGTTTGGTGAGCACTGGAGGGTTGAGTCTTGGTGGGTTACCGGGGTGGGGGAGTCTTGGATTTTCCGGGGCCGAAAATGCGCTGCCAGAGGGTGGGCTTTGCCGGGGCGCGGCCGACGCGACCTCGCTCATCCGCAGCGGCTCGGACGTCGGGCTTTGCGGTGTTGCGCTCGCGGGCGCCGGAGGATCGATCGGGTGCCGCGGTGTGGTCGGCAGTTTCCTCGTCGATGGAAGCGGTGCGCGCGCCGGGTCTCTGGTCGGTGCCCCTGAAAGTATTGGCGACGAGCATTTCGATGCCGCCCTCGTCCTTGAGGGTGATCTCCGTGATCTGCGCGAGATGCCCTGGAATCGGGTTCATCCACGCGATGCGCGGGTTGTAGCCTCCGTCGATGGCGAGGCTCTCCGCCAGGATTTTGTGTGCGACCGGCGCGGCGACGCCACCGCCGGACTTGGCGCCTTGAATCATCACGACGATTGCGAACCGTGGCTGCTTGTAGGGCGCGAAGCACATGAACCAGACGTGGTTGTCCTTGATGCGATCCCTGCCTTGCTGGCGCCAGAATTGCGCGGTGCCCGTCTTGCCGGCGACCTCGACGCCCTTGATGCGCGATTTCGAGCCGGTGCCGCCCTGCTCATTCACGACCTTCCACATGCCCTGGCGGACTGATTCGATTTCCGAGGCGCTGAAGCCCATCGCGGGAAGACTCGCGTGGACCATCGGCTCCACGGGGATCACGAGATTTCCCTGCTCGTCGCGCACGTCGTTGCCGCCGGCATCCACGATGCGCGAGACGAGGCGAGGATAGTAGGATGTGCCGCCATTCGCGACCGTGGCGCAGACCATGGCCATCTGCAGCGGGGAGGAAAGGACGGAACCTTGGCCGATGGAGGTGTTCGCGATGTGGCCCCAGGATTTTTCGAGGGCGGAAAGGCCGCGCAGCGCCAGCCATTTGGGGCCCGGCAGGATGCCCGGGCTCTCGCCGCTGAGCGGGAGTCCGGATCGCATGCCGAGTCCGAGCGCTTCGCCGACCTTCTCGTAGTTGATCAGCTTCGCATCGCGGCCCCACTGATAGAAGAAGCTGTTGCACGAATTTTTGATCGCGGCGACGAGGTTCAGCGAGCCGTGTGCGCCGCCCTTGTCCGCGATCCAGCATTTCATGAACTTGTTGCCGACGGTGACGCCCCCGGCGCAGTTGTACGTGCGGCCCGGCTCCAGCCCGGCGAGGAGGCCGGCGAGTGCCGAGACGATCTTGTAGGTGGAGCCCGGCGCGAACGCCTGCACGGCGCGGTTCACGAGCGGGTCCGTCGCATCGTCGTCGAGTCGGTTGAAATCCTCCTCGCTGATTTTCGGGATGAAGATGTTCGGGTCGTAGTTCGGCACGCTGGCCATCGCGAGCACGTCGCCATTCCGCGGATCCACGACCACGACGGCGGCGCGTCCGACTCCGGCCTGCTTGAGCGTCTGTTCGACAATGGCCTGAATCCGCGCGTCCACGGTCAGGTACAGGTTGTTCCCCGGCGATGGTTCCTCGCGCGAAAGTTCCGCGCCGACCTTGTTCTTCGCGCTGCGTTCCAGCACGCGTTTGCCGGGCTTGCCGCGGAGATAGGTGTCGAAGGCCTGCTCGACGTTCGAGCGTCCCTGCACCTCGGGCTGGTAGTAGGTGAATTGATTGATGTCGGGCATCTTGTTGATGTCCTCGGGTGCGCCGACATAGCCGAGGATGTGCGCCGCGAGGGAGCCGTAGAGGTATTGCCGCACCGGGCGGAGCGAGATTTCCACGCCCGGCACGCCCATGTCGTTTTCGGAAACTTTGGCGATGGTGTTGAAGTCCGCGTCGTCGAGATAACTGTACGGCACCTGGTCGTTCGTGCGGTAGTGGCGTTCGAGCTGCCCGGCGTTGTAGTCGCGCGCGAGCTTCAGCTCCTCGAACCGCGGGATGACTGTCTGGTTCACGATTTCCACGATGTCCGCCGTGTTTACGTCCTTGAGCATCCCGTCGCGCATTGTGCGGTAACTCGAGACGGGCACCTTGCCGTCGTTGAACTCGCGGAAGCCCTCCACCATCTGCGGCAGGTAGAAATCCACGCAATAGCTCGACCGGTTCGCCACGAGCGTGATGCCGTTGCGGTCGCGGATTTCCCCGCGCACGCTGGGAATGCGGACGGTGACCGAGGAGCTTTTCCGGACGCGGTCGGTCCATTTTTTCGCGTTGCCGATCTGCTCGTGCCAGAGCTTTGCCGAGAGCACGCCGAGCATCCCGAGCATGAAGGACGCGAGCACGTAGATGCGGATCGTGGAACTCGAGAGCGAACTCAGCTTGGGAGTCTGGCGTGGCGCTTTCATGGTCAGAGCGAGACGCGCCTCCGTGGGTCAAACAGCCCGGAGCGGCGGCCCAGCCAGTTCAGGGCCATGAAAAGCGGCACCGCCAGGACTCCGGCCACCAGCCCGCTGCCGCCGACGCGCTGCCAGATCTCGCGCGGCCAGATGAGGGCGAATGGCTCGCGGCGGAATGTGATGATGAGGAATTCCACCAGCACGAGGACCGCGGTGAGAATCCCGGCGACGGCGGCGTGAAGCGGCCACCAGCCGCGGAGGAAGAGCGGACGCAGGCCATTCATCATCGCGCCGATCCCGGCGTAGAGCAGGATCGTCCCGCCGAATGGAAAATCCACGCGTCCCTCGACGGGAATGAAATTCAACGAGTCCCACATGAGCCCGGCGACGAAGGCGAGGCAGAGCATTCCCGGGACGGGAAGTGCCGCGGCCCCGCACAGGAAAATCACCGGCAGCAGCAGAATCTGGCTGCCGAAGCCGGGCACGACGCCGACGAAGTGCTGGAGGATCAGCCCGGCGAACATGGCGACGATAAAGGAGATGGTGACCATTGCTCAGGGCGTCTTGGAGGTTCCCTTTGTGCCGGTGATGATGAAGACATCCGAGAGCGCGGCGATGTCCACGGACGGCTCGATGATGGCCTGGCCGTCGAGCTCGCGCGATTTGAACTCGACGATCTGCCCGATGAGAATGCCCGGCGGATAGATGCTGCCGGCGCCGCTGGTGAACACTTTCTGGCCGGCGCGGAGCGGTGCGTAGCGGGAGAGATAATTGAGCGTCATGGTCGGCTGGATGTTCGTGGATGTGCGCTGGCCGCGCACCTCCACCCGCACAATACCCTGTTCCTTCGTGCCCTCAACGGTCCCGGCGACCTTGCAGTTTTCATCCGACACGAGCAGGACGGTCGCCGAATGCTCGCTCAGGCTCACCACCTTGCCGACGAGGCCGTCGGGCGTGACGACCGGCATTTCCTCCTGCAGCAGATCGGCGGAACCTTTGTCGATGACGACCGTGTTCCACCAGTTCGACGGGCTGCGGCCGATGACGTGCGCCGGGACGAGCTGAAAAGGGGAGCCGCCCTGGTAGCCGAGCGCGGACTTGATGCGGATGTTTTCAGCCTCGACGCCGCGGAGCGCCTGGTTGGTCGCGCGGAGCTGGTCATTCTCGACCTTCAGCCGCTGGGCCTCCGCCTCGAGTTCATCGAGCTTCTTCAGCCCGGCGCGGTAGCTCTTCCAGCGGGAGTCCACTTCGGATCCCTTTTTCAAAAACGGCGACACGATTCCGAGGAAGGCGCTTTGCAGCCGCTGGCGGTTGTGCGGGCTGAGGATGAAGATGCCCACGAGCATCGCGACAAAGACTGCTGCGGCGATGAGATTCGCGCGGCGGTTCACAGGGCACACCTCCGGATAAACGCGGAACGCGGAATGCGGAATGCGGAACGTTTCGCGCGGCTGCACGAAGCGCTGAGGCTCCGCGGTTCTCTTGGCGCGGTTGCCTGTTGGCGGCGGGTCATCGGGGCCGGTTCAGCGGATCAGTTCCGCCACTGCCGATCCGTCGCGGTGACCTGCCGGAGGAATTTCATCTCGCTCAATGCGCGGCCGGTCCCTTCGGCCACCGCGCTGAGCGGATCCTCCGCGACATGCACGGGCAGCCCGGTCTCCTCGGAGAGGAGGCGGTCCAGCCCGCGCAGGAGCGCGCCGCCGCCGGCGAGCACCAGGCCTCGGTCAACGAGGTCGGCGCTCAGCTCGGGAGGGCATCGCTCCAGGGTCACGCGAACATTATCCACGATCGTGGAAATCGGCTCCAGCAGTGCCTCGCGGACTTCCTGGGAAGTCACGCTCAGCGTCTTCGGCAGGCCCGCCACGAGGTCGCGTCCCTTGACCTCCATGGTGGTTTCCTTCTCGATCGGATAGGCGCTCCCGATCTTGATCTTGATGTCCTCGGCTGTGCGTTCGCCGATCATCAGGTTATAGGCCCGCTTCATGTACTGGATAATCGCCTCGTCGAGCTCATCGCCCGCGACGCGCACACTCCGGCTGAAGACAATGCCGGAGAGTGAGATCAACGCCACCTCGGTGGTGCCACCGCCGATGTCGATGATCATGTTGCCCGCCGCGTCCTGCACCGGAAGTCCGCAGCCGATGGCCGCGGCCATGGGCTCCTCGATGAGGTAGACTTCCCGCGCACCCGCGTGCAGGGCCGATTCTTTCACCGCGCGTTTCTCGACCTCCGTGATGCCCGAGGGCACCGCGATGACAACGCGCGGGCGTGGTTTGAAAAGAGTGCGCTTGCCGTGGACCTTCTGGATGAAGTGCCGCAGCATCGCCTCGGTGACTTCGAAATCCGCGATGACGCCGTCCTTCAAAGGTCGAATCGCGACAATGTTTCCCGGTGTGCGCCCGAGCATCCGCTTGGCCTCGTCTCCGACGGCGAGCACCTTGTTCGTCCCGGCCTGCACGGCCACGACGGAGGGTTCGCGCAGGACGATGCCGTGATCCTTGACGTAGACGAGCGTGTTCGCCGTTCCGAGATCTATTCCGATGTCGTTCGAGAAAATACCGAGAAAGCCATTAAGCATCGCGCTTCGGAGAGTTGGGCAGGGACGGGGTTACCGCCATTGCGAGTGGAGAAACCGGCGCACCGCGACCCGCAAACGGGTCGGAGAGTGAGGAAAGGCGCGCCGGGATTCATGTGACATGAAAATGAGGGCGCGACATCTAGTTACGCAAACGAGGGCCGTCAAAGGAATTTCCAGAAAAACGTCATTACAATGACACCATGCGGCCGGCTCCCGCGCTGCCTCACCGCCGCGCGTCTGCATTTCGGATTTTTGCGGGGGCCCTCAGGGTGGCGCCTGAATGCTCCATTCATGCGCGCACCCGGAATGTATTTGCGCCCGGAGGGTGCCTCCGTTTCCTTCGCACTTCGTGAAAGGCCGCATCCTCATCCGCGTCGTTCCCATCCTCATCGCCGTGCTGGTCGTCTTTTTCCAGCGCTGCACGGCGGAGAAAATCGTCAACGACGCGGGCCGCACCGTCCGCCTCGGCCTCAGTGCGCAGCAGGAAACGGCGCTCGGCGCGCAGGCCTACCGGGAAGTGCTCTCCAAGAGCCGCACCATCACGAGCGGGCGTGATTTTGAAATGGTGAAGCGCTGCGCGGAGCGGATCGCGGCCGCCACCGGCGACGCGGGGAAGGACTTCCAGTGGGCCGTCTCGCTCGTGCAGAGCGATCAGGTGAATGCCTTCTGCCTGCCGGGCGGCAAAATCGTCGTCTATACCGGCATCCTTCCCGTCGCGCAGGGCGAGGGCGGCCTCGCCGTCGTCATGGGCCACGAACTCGCCCACGCCACGCTGCACCACGGCGCGGAGCGCGTCCTCCAGCAGCAGTCGAAAAACACCCTCCTCACCGGCGTGAACTTTTCCCTCGGCGACATGGACTACTACCAGCGCCGCCAGATCATGGGCCTCATCGGTGCGGGCACGGACATCGCCTTCGTCCTCCCGTTCAGCCGCGACCACGAGACCGAGGCCGACACGGTGGGCCTCCGCTACATGGCCCGCGCCGGCTACGACCCGCGCGAAGCCGTCCGCTTCTGGCAGCGCATGACCGCGCAGGCGGGGAAAGGCGCGCCTCCGCAATTCCTCAGCACGCACCCCGCGCACGAGACGCGCATCGACCGGCTGAAAAAGGAACTCCCCAAGGCCATGGAGATCTACCAGGCCGCCGGCGGCAGGTAGGCGGCATCGTGGACGCATGGCTGAAAGGTGGCGCGCGGCGCAACGCGGAGCGATCCTCTCCGCGTCTCTTGTGCGCGGGCAGGATTGCCCGCGTGACACCGCGTCCCGGGCGCGCTTTTTGGAGTATGTGGAAAATGGATCTTCAGAAGGCGGGAAGCGAGGAAACCGAAGCGCATTTGCCTGCGCCCTTCCGCAGTTCCTGCGTTCTTGAGACATCCTCGGGACCCGACTTTTCCAACACGCTCCTAGCAGCGCACCATGCAGTAGCCGAAATCCATCGTCCGGCGCCCCTCCGGCGTCTCGGCCACGAGCACCGAAGGCGCGAGTTTGTAGTGCTGCCGCCGCTGGTCGGCCGGATCGGGCTCCGCCACGACCAGGCCGGCCTTCACCAGCACGTCGAGATGTTTCCGATTGCTGTCGTAGTGCTTCGGCTGCGTGCCGCTGAGACCCCGCGCGATGTGAAACTTGCCATCCGCCAGCGCGACGAGAATCCGCCGGCGCGATTCACCGCCCGGCCTCCCCGAGCCTCCCGGCCCCGGCGAATCCGCCCGCGTCACATTAGGCGCATTGGTGTTCCTGCGTTCCAAGCATTCCGCGGATTTCTCTGCTGCTTCGGTTATGCGGTACCGGATTGGAAGTCATCAGACTCCAGGAAATCAAACGTGGTTTTGTCCTGTTGGCACGGCGCGCGGGATCCGAGCGATCGTTTGCCTGGGCGGCACGCTTTCGTCGCCTTGCCCGCGACTATGAACGACTCGCCTCTTCGCTCGCCGGCCTGCATTGGCTGGCTTTCGCCTCTCTCATGCTCAATTCCTCTTCCGTCAAAGTGCACGACAGGCTCTAGCAGTTCATACCGAAACATCAAAGTTCCCACGACCGACGCGGCGAGCGCGGGCGATTCACTCCCAACTCCCGGAACCATTCCAAACTCAACCCGTCTCATTCATGTATCACCACATCAAGAAACTCATGTTCACTGTCCGGGTCGGCCAACCCGATCCGCGCTTCGGCAATATGCTGCTTGAGCAATTCGGAGGAGCCAATGGTGAGCTTGCCGCTGCCATGCAGTATTCAATCCAAGGAATCAACTGCGAGGACATGGCCTGCAAGGATCTGCTCATGGATATCGGCACCGAAGAACTGAGTCACCTTGAGATTATCGGCACCCTTGCACGCATGCACCTGAAACCGATGAAAAAGGACGCCGAGGCAGCCGAGCACGATCCCCTCATTGCCATTGCGGGGGGCGGTGGCGTTGCTCTTTGTAACTCGATGGGCAACGCATGGACGGCGGACTACCTCAAAGTCACTGGTGAGCTCGACGTGGATTTGCGAAGCAACATCGCCGCAGAAGCGCGCGCAAAGATTGTTTACGAGCGGTTGATCAATTTTTGCGACGATCCCGGAACAAAGGAGGCCCTGCAATTCCTGATGACGCGCGAGATTACGCACATGCGAGCTTTCATGCAGGCTCTCGATAGCTTGGGAAAACCGCCTCTCTCAATTGGAATGATTCCCCCGACGCCAGGCATTGTCGACCAATACTACAATGACTCAACCGGAACCGGCGATGACGGGGAGGTAGATGCGACTGGCCCGTGGAACGATCCTGAAAAAATCAGCGTAGTCGAAGCTCCCGCATTGGCCGAATTCCAAGTTTTAAAAGCAACCCCGAAGACCGGACGCACGAATTTAGACGGCGACAGGCGAAAGCCATCAAGCTCAAACCCGGGCAAAACTAGGCGTTCTCGATAGTGACGGTCTCAGCGGATCACGGCTCGCGGATCCAGTGGCGGTTTGCGTCGGTGAAGAATGGGGCCGGGGGCGATGCGATTTGCGGTGATGCCTTGCGCGGCCCGATCGGCGGCGACGGCCTTTGTGGGGTCGTTGAGCGAGCGCGACGCATCTAAGAATCGGGCGCTTCAGGTCTTCCCACAGACCATGAAGCTCACATCCCTCCTCACGCTCACCGCCACCTTCACCCTCAGCGCATCGCTGCTCGCGGGGGAATCGAAGCTCCAGTCGATCCCGCTCAAGGACATCGACGGCAAGGAGACTTCGCTCAAGGCGTTTGCCGGCAAGGTCGTGCTCGCGGTGAATGTCGCGAGCCGCTGCGGCAACACGAAGCAGTACACCGGCCTCCAGTCGCTGCAGGACAAGCTGAAGGACAAGGGCTTCGTGATCGTGGGGTTTCCGTGCAACGACTTCGGCTCGCAGGAGCCCGGCACGAATGCGGAGATCAAGGAGTTCTGCTCCTCGAAGTATGCGGTGACTTTCCCGATGATGGACAAGCTCCACGTGAAGGGTCCCGAGCAGCATCCGCTTTACAAGGAGCTCACCGGCCCGGGCTCGGCCTTCCCCGGTGATGTGAAGTGGAACTTCGGGAAATTCCTCATCGGCTCCGATGGCAACGTCATCGCCCGCTTCGAGCCGGGCGTGAAGCCCGAAGACCCGAAGCTCGTGAAGGCAATCGAAGACGCGCTGGCGAAAAAGTAGCCGCGCCCGAGGCGGGCGGCGGGAGCGCGCGTTCGTTCTTTCAAAATGGTCGGCATCGAAAGTTTGCCGTTCAGTCCGATGGTGTTATGCTCCAGCCATGAAACGCAAATTTGCCCTCACCCGTGTGGCTTCCTGTCTGGCAGCCGTGTCGCTCGCGAACCTCTCTTTTGCCCAGCCGCCTCCGGGAGGCCCGGGCGGCCCGGGAAACCAAGGGGAAGCACCGCGGGGCCGGGGTCAGGCACCCGGAGGACAGCCGCCAACCGCGCCGCAAGGCCGAGGCCAGGCACCGGGGCAAGGACAAGCAGCGCCAGCGGCACCGTCCGCGCCGGCCGCCCCGCAAAGGCCAAGCGGCCCGCCGACGCAGCAGCGTCCCAGCGGCCCGACGACGACGCAACGTCCCGGCGGACCTACGGCCCCTCAGCGCCCCGGCGGACCCTCGGCGACGATCCAAGGGCCCGGCGGGCTTGGGATCACCATTCGTCCCGGTCCTCAATTCGATCCCGGCCCGGGTCCTGAGCCGCGCCCGCCGATTCCCGCGCCGCGTCCGCGCCGTGACCCGCTGACGCTCATCATCCCGCCGCATCCGCCGGAGCCGGTTGCGCCGCGGGTCGTGTATTCGACGAGGGAAACGACTTCCGATTCCATCGTCGGCCTGGTGCAGCGCAAGCTCAAGAAGCTCGGTTACTACACGGACAAGGTGGACGGCGAAATCGGCGCGAACACCCGCACTGCCATCCGCGCCTATCAGGAAGAGAACAATCTGGAGGTCACCGGCAGGGTGGACAAGGAGCTGCTCCGGTCGCTGGAACTGTAGGCCCACATCCGCAAGCCCGGACGCGCAAGGCGCGTCACTTCTTCGGCTGCAGCGCGGCTTCGATGCTCGCGGCCACGTGCTTTGCGAGCAATGCCGAGCCCTCGGGCTTGAAGTGGACGTCCTTGGGATTCTGAAGTTTCGCGAGGTGCGGCGTGATGGCCGCGTTGAGGTCGTCGATGGCGACGGCATGTTCGGTCATCACCTTTTTCGCGATCGCGTTGTACTCCGGCACCTTCCCAAAGGAACGCGGCGGATTGAGTTCGCCGTCGGGAATCGGCGTGGTGGTCGCCCAGACGAGCTTCGCGCCGGTCGCCTTCATCCGTGCCACGAGCGCGCGGAGGTTTTTCTCGTAGTCCTCGGGCTCCACCTGCCGCTTTCCGTCGGGCATGAATTTCAGATCGTGGATGCCCCAGTTGAAGTGGATCACGTCCCATTTTCCGTTCCCGAGCCACTTCTCGATGCTGGCCGTGCCGTTCTTCGTCGGGCCGCCGTTCGTCGGGATGCGATGGACGTTCGCCTTGCCCTTGAGCAGTTCGCGCACGGGCGGCGTGTAGCCGATCGAAATGGAATCGCCGATGAGCAGCACGCGCGGCAGGCCGGGCTGATCTTCGATCGGCGCGAGCGCGTTGGGTTTTGCGGGCGTCTGCGCAAAGGCGGCGGTGGCGAGTGCGCAGAGCGCGAGGAGGAGGGCGGGGGTTTTCATGGGTTCGATGTGGATGATGAGTTTTCAGGGCGTCTTTCGAAAATCGCGATGAGACGCATGTTTGGGAGTGAGGCTTATTCGTGCGTGCCGCTCAGATCCCACATCCTCACCGCCGTGTCGCCGCCGCCGCCGCCCGTCGCCAGGATCTTCCCGTCGGGAGAAAAAGTGAGCGACTCGATCCGGCCGGTGGCGCCCGTCAGCGTGCGCAGCAATTTTCCCGTCTCCGCGTCCCAGAACTTGATCGTTTTGTCCTTGGAACCGCTGACGAGCACTTTTCCGTCCGGGGCAAATGTCACCGAATCCACCTCGGCGGTGTGACCTTCCAGTGTCCTCACCGGTTTGCCCGTCTCCGCGTCCCAAAGCCGGACGGTGGTGTCATTGCTGCTGCTCGCGATCGTTTTGCCATCGGGTGAAAACGCCAGTTCTTCCAAGTCGCCGCTATGGCCTTTGATTTCCAACCTCAGCCCGCCCGACACGGCATCCCAAAGGCGGATGCTCCGGTCGCTGCTCGCACTGGCGATCGTGCGGCCATCCGGGGACCATGCGACGGATTTCACCCGCGCCGTGTGGCCGGGGAGCGTTTGCGCCAGGCGCGCCTCCGCCACGTCCCACACTCGCACAGTCAGGTCCAGGCTGACGCTCGCGAGGCGTTTGCCGTCGGGCGAAAAGGCGATCGAGCGGACAATGTCGGTGTGCCCTTCGAGCACGGACTTCGTCTCGAAGGTGGCCGCGTCCCAAATGCGAATCGTTTTGTCCGTCCCGCAGCTCGCGAGCGATTCGCCACCCGGAGAGAAGGCGAGATCATACACGTCCCCCGTGTGCTCGGTCAGGGTGCGTTTCAATTTCCCGGTCGCCGCGTCCCACAATTTGATCGTCTTGTCGCGGCTGCCTGTGGCCAGGGTCTTTCCATCCCGCGAGAAGGCGACGGCCAGCACTGAGCTGCCATGCCCCTCCAGAATCCGGACGCCCGGAGTGGCGGAGAGCGCTTTCGGGGCATCATCGGCGATGACTGTTTCAGCAGCGAACAGCGTGCAGAGCGTGAGGACGAGGGCGGGGAATTTCATGCGGAGCGCTTACGGTCGGCCGGCGGTGTATTGCAAGTCGTCGAGGTAGATTTTCACCATCTGCCCGCCTGCGGTGGAGGTGAAGATGCCGAAGCGATCCAGCGTCGCCCCCTGCGCCTTCTGGCCCGGCTTTAGCGCGAGCGTCACGGACTCCGTGCCGAGCGTCACGCGCATCTCGCCGCCGCCGCCGTTCGCGGCGGGATCGTAGAGGAGCGACCAGTCGAGGACTTTTCCCGGAGTGAGGATCGGGCCTTTGTCCACCTTGCCCTTCGTTCCTTTCGCGGTCGCACATGCGGGGATGAAATAATGGCCGATGCGCGTCGGCCCGCCCACGTGGATGCCGACGAAATTTTCCGCATCGCCTGCGCCCTTGTCTTTTGCGGCGCTGTTGAACCAGCCGATTTGCATGTCGGAATCCGGCCCGGCGGTCACGAGCTTCACCCTTCCGCGCGCTTCCAGGCGCTGGTCGAGATTCAGCGGGCCGACGCGGTCTGCGTAGTAGCCAAAGTCGCCGCTGCGCCACAGGCCGCCGCCGACTTCTCCCGGCGCGCCGCCCGCGAAATTCGTCTCCGCGCTGTAGCCGAAGTTGTGCGCGCCGGTGATTTCGCGATCCTCGTAGCCCGCGCGATTGCCCGCGCCGATCCACCCCGGGTCATGGGAGAAATCCTGCGCCTGTCCGTTGAACTGCAGGTCGTCGAAGAACATCGTCGCCGTGCCGCCCGACTTCATCATGTTGCACACTCCGAAGCGGTCGAAGGTCGCGTTTTCCATCTTCAATCCGGGCGTGAGGTCCACGGTGAAGGTCTTCGTGTTCGGAAACCGCGCCTGCGCTTCCTTCTGCGATGCCGGCGGCAGCGGGCCGTAGTCCTGCGCCGTATGCGTGTCGCTGCGCATCGTGAAGGTGAAACGCCCGTTGCCCTCGGCGCCCTGCGGATCGTAATCGAGCGTCCAATGGTAGCGCGTGCCGTCGAGCTTGAGCGGAGTGGGGCGGAACTTGCCGGGGAGATACGGCGTGGTGAACGTGCCGCACGATTTGTTCGAGCCGGTGATCAGTCGCACGGCGAGGCGCCCGCCTTTCCCCTCGAAGTCAAAATGCAGTCCGAGCGAACCGATGGGCCTGCCGCTGCCACCGGGCTGCTGCGAATGGAAGAATCCGAAGAACACGCCCGCGCCCGGCGTCGCGCCGCTGATGGCGAACGTCCCGGAAGCCGTGAGCCTGTCGTCGAGCGTCTTCGCCGGAGCGAGCGGGGCCGCGTATTGCGCGGGTGTCGTGGCGCGCTGGATGACGCCGCCCATTTCGCCCGCGGCCTTGCCCGCGAAGTGCGTCCCGCTGTAGCCGAAGTCCTGTTTCACCATCTGCGTCCTTTTCGGAACGATGCGGTTGTTGTGCCCCTCCCAGCCGGGATCCCGGTCAAAGCGCTCGGCTTTCAGGACGGGCGGACGGGGGGCGGCACAAAGCGTTGGTGCTTCCGCCGAGGCGAAAACAGCGAGCAATGGGAGGAGGGCGCGCACGGGAATCACGGGTCAGGTCACTTCGGATCGGAAGTCAGGCGATAGCCGGACGTTAGAGGTTTAGGACAAGCGAGGGCAACTTTTTGGCAAATTAGTCTGTTGCTGCCGGACGTGCGAAAGGTTTCCCTCTCGACGTCATCCCGCTGCTGTTTGAAGCGGTGGCGCGGGCGACGACAACATCAACAACAACCCCAAAAGAAAATGAAACGTATCATCTCCACGATTGCAGCGCTCGCCATCAGCATCGCGTTTGTCCAGACCGCCTCCGCGGCGGACGCCGCCAAGGGCGAAAAGAAAAAGGCCGATCCCGAGGCCGCATGGGCCAAGATCTCCGGCGGCAAGGAATCCGTCACCAAGGACGAGTTCACCGCCAACGCCAAGGACAAGGACAAGGCCGCTGCGACCTTTGCCAAGAAGGACGCGAACAACGACGGCAAGCTCACGAAGGAAGAGTTTACCGCCAAGGGCAAGAAGAAGTAGCCAGCCGCTCTCCTGATTCCCACGGCGCCGCACCTGTGCAAATGGGTGCGGCGCTTTTTTTCCCGCAAGGAGGCCGCTCAGTCCGGAATCTGGAGCTGCGCGCGGCTGTAGAGCGCTGCGCTTCCGCCGATGCCGACACGTTCGCCGCGCATCTCGCAGTGGATGGTGCCGCCACGGCGCGAGAGCTGGCGGGCGATGAGACGCTGCTTGCCAAGCTTTTCCGCCCAATACGGAATGAGCGTGCAGTGCGCGGAACCGGTGACGGGATCCTCCGCGATGCCCGCGCGCGGGGCGAAGAAGCGGGAGACAAAATCAACGTCGCTTCCGCGTGCGGTGGCGATGATGCCGAGGCAGTCGAGCGTCGCGAGCTGCGGGAGGTCGGGCGTGAGCGTGCGCACTTCCTCCTCGCTGCCGAGGAGCGCGAGGAAGTCGCGGCTCTTGCGCGCTTCGCGCGGGATGTGGCCGAGGCCGCTGATGAGCCCCGGCGGCGCGGCGCACGGCTGGCCGGGGCGCGACGGGAAATCCATCATCACCACGCCGTCCGCGAAGGTGGCGCCGAGTTCGCCGCTCGAGGTCTTGAAATATACCGCCGAGGCGGAATGGCCGAGCTCGGTGAAAATGACGAAGGCTGCGGCGAGCGTGGCGTGGCCGCAGAGGTCCACCTCGACCGTGGGAGTGAACCAGCGCAGATCCCACGAGCTGCCGCCGCCGACGAGGAATGCGGTTTCGGAGAGGTTGTTCTCCTCGGCGATTTGCTGGAGCACGGCATCGGGCACCCAGCGGTCGAGCAGGCACACGCCGGCGGGATTGCCGCTGAACGGGCGCTCGGTGAACGCGTCCACTTGGAAGTAGGGAACTTTCATTGCCCACACGCTGGCAGAGCGGGCCGGCGGTGTGCAATCGCCGTGTTTTTTGCGGGATGGACGCGCGGCGCGGGATGCGGCAGCGTCGCCCGGCATGGAATGGACCCGCGACGATTTCACTCTGACCGACGATCCCGGGCGGATTGATTTTGCCGAGCTGTGCTCGCTGCTGTGGGGCACGTACTGGGCGGAGGCGCGCGGGCGCGAAGTGATCGAGCGGAGCGTGCGGCGGTCGCTGTCCTTTGCGCTGCTGCGCGAGGGGAAGCTCGCGGGCTTTGCGCGGGTCGTCACGGACGCGGCGACGGTCGGCTACCTGTGCGATTTCGTGATCGGAAAGGAGTACCGCGGCGCCGGGATCGGGCGGTGGATGCTCACCCGCATCCTCGAACACCCGGAGCTTCGCGGCTGCCGCATCGATCTGTTCACGCGCGACGCGCAGGAGTTTTACCGGTCGTTCGGCTTCGGGCCGCACAAGTTCACCTCGATGGTCCGCTACCCGCCCCGCGATTCCCGCGAGGAGGAGTGAACCGGCGCCGGGCGCGGAGATTGCAATTTGCGCGACGGCCATTAGCATGCGTGTCCATTTTTCAAGGCAATGAACTTAGCGACCCGTCCAAACGCGGAACTTCTCGAGGAAACCTATGAGCGCTGGCTGAAGGAGCCCGCCTCCGTGGAGCCGTCGCTCCGCGCGTTCTGCGAGGGGTTTCAGCTCGGCTTTGAAAAGTTTGAGCATCATGCGCCGGGCGCGAATGGCTCGGCGCCGGAGGCGAAGCGCGCTGCCGGCGACGCCTCGCTGCAAACGCGCGTGGACGGCCTCGTGTACGCCTACCGGACGCTCGGCCATACGATCGCGTGGACGAACCCGCTCGCGGAGCAGCGCCCCGGAGAATGAACTGCTGAGCCTGCGTGAACTGGGCTTTGAGGAGAAGGACCTCGATCTGGTGGTCGCCTCAAATTACTTCCTCGGCGGCGCCGCGATGCCGCTGCGCGAACTGCGCGAAAAGCTGGAGGCGATCTATTCGGACGACATCGGCTTCGAGTTCATGCACATCGCGAACCCGCGCGTGAGGAGCTGGCTGCGCAAGCGCATCGAGAACCGCGCGGAGTGGAGCGTGGA
This sequence comes from uncultured Verrucomicrobiae bacterium, assembly GCA_963769025.1. Lineage (GTDB taxonomy): Bacteria > Verrucomicrobiota > Verrucomicrobiia > Chthoniobacterales > Chthoniobacteraceae > SXWH01. The sequence goes on along the minus strand of CAVYKI010000006.1, from coordinate 665,697 downwards.
TGCGCCGACGAAGGCGCGGATGCTGCGGCATATCCACGAGGTCGAGGCGTTCGAGAACTTCCTGCACACGGTCGCCTACAAGGGCCAGAAGCGCTTCAGCGTCGAGGGCGGCGAGTCGCTCATCTCCGCGCTGGATGCCGTGCTGGAAAACTGTCCGCGCCTCGGCGTGGAGGAGATCACCATGGGCATGGCGCACCGCGGGCGGCTGGCGATCATCGTGCAGTTTCTCCGGAAGCCCTACCGCCTCATGTTCCAGGAGTTCGATCCGAATTTCATGCCGGACTCCGTGTACGGCGACGGCGACGTGAAGTACCACCTCGGCTACGTGAACACGCGCGAAGTGCTGCCGTCGAAGGCACAAATCGAGGTGCGCCTGAGCGCGAATCCGAGCCATCTCGAGGCGGTGGACCCGGTCGTCATGGGCATGACCCGCGCGCGCCAGCGCCACCGGCAGGACATGACCGAACGCTCCAAGGTCGTCCCGATTTTGATCCACGGCGACGCGGCGATGGCCGGGCAGGGGATCGTGGCGGAGGTTTTTAACATGTCGCAGCTCGCGGGCTATCACGTCGGCGGCACGATCCACATCATCTCGAACAACCAGATCGGCTTCACCACGCTGCCCGCGGATGCGCGTTCCTCGCAGTACTGCACGGATGTCGCGAAGATGGTCGATGCGCCGGTCTTCCACGTGAACGGCGACAACCCGCTCGCGGTGCGCTTCTGCGCGGAGCTGGCGTTCGAGTTCCGGCAGGAGTTCAAGCGCGACGTCGTCGTGGACATCGTCTGCTACCGCCGCCACGGGCACAACGAGAACGACGAGCCGGCCTTCACCAGCCCGGTCATGTACCGCGAGATTTCGTCGCATCCGCCGGTCGGCACGATTTTCAAGGAGCGACTCGTCGCCGAGGGCGTGCTCACCGAGGACGCCGCCGTTGCCGAGCAAAAGAAGATCCGGTCGCTCCTCGAAGCCGCGCTCGCCGAGGCGCAGGAGACCGCGAAGGATCGCAAGCAGGGCAAGGAGAAGAAACTCGCGACGCTCGAGGGCAGCAACTACGTGCTCCAGCCGCCCTACACACACGATCCGGTGAAAACGGCCGTCCCGAAGGACGTGCTCGGCAAAATCATCGCCGGCATCACGACGGTTCCGGAAGGCTTCAACATCCATCCGCGCGTGAAGACGTTCGTCCTCGACAAGCGGCGGCAGGCGTTCGAGCGCGGCGAAGGCTTTGACTGGGCGACCGCCGAGGCGCTCGCGTGGGGTTCGCTGCTGCTCGAGGGAAAACACATCCGGCTCAGCGGTCAGGACTGCCGCCGCGGCACGTTCAGCCAGCGGCACGCGTATTATTACGATGTGAACACGCAGCAGCGCTGGTGCCCGCTCGAACTGCTGAATCCCGGGAAACAGGGAAAGCTCTGCATTTACAACTCGCTGCTCAGCGAGGCGGCGGTGCTCGGGTTCGACTACGGATACTCGCTGAATTACCCGGAGATGCTCTGCCAGTGGGAGGCGCAGTTCGGCGATTTCGTAAACGGCGCGCAGGTGATCATCGACCAGTTCATCGTGAGCGCCGAGAGCAAATGGCAAAGGCCGAGCGGCATCGTCCTGCTGCTCCCGCACGGCTACGAAGGCCAGGGGCCCGAGCATTCCAGCGCGAGGTTGGAACGCTTCCTCCAGCTCTGCGCGGAGGACAACATCCAGGTCGCGAACCTCACCACGTCGGCGCAGTACTTCCACATTCTGCGCCGCCAGATGATGCGCGAATTCCGCAAGCCGCTCGTCCTGATGACGCCGAAGTCCATGCTGCGTCTCGATGCCGCCGCGTCGAAACTCGGCGACTTCACCGACGGCCGTTTCCACGAAATTTTCGACGGCACCGAGTCGCTGAACTGCAAGCGGGAGGACGTGACGCGCATCATTTTCAGCTCGGGGAAAGTCTTCCACGACCTGATCAAATTCCGCGACGAAAACCAGATCAGCCGCACGGCGTTCGTACGGGTCGAGCAGCTCTACCCGCTGCACGAGACTGCGATTGCCGACGCCATCGCGCAGTACCCGAAGGCGAAGAAATTCGTCTGGTGCCAGGAGGAACCGGAGAACATGGGCGCGTGGCGCTACCATCGCTCCGCGCCTGCGCCACCTCGCGGGACAAAGCCCGTTTTACGCCGGGCGCGACGAGGCAGCGAGCACGGCAGTGGGCTCAAAGAAAATCAGCGACCTCGAACAGGCGCAACTCGTGCGCCGGGCGTTCGAGATGTGACCGGCAGCGGCGGAAACGATGCGCTTGTCACGGCGGCGGCGATGCTGCATTGCTCCGGACCCAATCCAAAGCGAAGCACATGAGTCTTGAAGTCAAAATCCCTGCGGTCGGCGAATCGGTGACGAGCGGAGTGATCTCCGCGTGGCTGAAAAATGATGGCGATATGGTCGCCAAGGGGGACACGCTCCTGACGCTCGATACGGACAAGGTTTCCACGGAAATCACCGCCGATGCGGATGGCACGCTGCGCATCAAGGCTCAGGCTGGCGCGGAGGTGAAAATCGGCGAAGTGGTCGGGACCATCGAGGACGGCGCAGCCGCACCTGCACCGAAAACCGCCGAGGCGGAAGCGCCCAAGGAAGCGCCGAAGCCTGCGAAGGAGGCGGCGAAGTCCGCGAAAGGTGCGGCGAAGCCGGCGAAGGAAGCGGCGAAACCTGAGCCTGCGCCAGCTGCGGCTGCGGCACCCGTTGCCGAGAAAAGCGCCGCCGAGGAGGCAGCAGCCCGCTGTGATTTCAGAAAAGCCAGCCGCGCAGGAAACCGAACGGGTCACGCGCAAGCGCCTGTCGCCCCTTCGCCGGAAAATCGCCGCGCAGCTCGTGATGGCGCAGCACACCGCGGCGATCCTCACGACCTTCAACGAGGCCGACATGTCGGCGGTGATGGCGCTGCGCAAGTCGATGGGCGAGGACTTCCAGAAGCAGCACGGCATCAAGCTCGGCTTCATGTCGTTTTTCATCAAGGCCGTCGTCGCCGCGCTGAAGGCCGTGCCGCAGGTGAACGTGCGCGTCGATGGCGATGACCTCGTGCAAAACCATTTCTACGACATCGGCGTCGCGGTGGGCACCGAGCGCGGGCTGATGGTTCCGGTCGTCCGCGACGCACACCGGAAGTCCTTCGCCGAGATCGAGCGCGATCTCGTCGCGTACGCCGCGAAGGCGCGCGACGGGAAGATCGGGCTCGACGATCTGTCCGGCGGAGTTTTCACGATCAGCAATGGCGGAACGTACGGGAGCCTGCTGAGCACGCCGATTTTGAACCCGCCGCAGAGCGGCATCCTCGGGATGCACAAGATTCAGGAGCGCCCGGTCGCCGTGAATGGCGCGGTCGTCGTGCGGCCGATGATGTATCTCGCGCTGAGCTACGACCATCGTGTCGTGGACGGGCGCGAGGCGGTGACGTTCCTCGTCCGGGTGAAGGAAGCGATCGAACAGCCTTCGCGACTGCTGCTGGAGGTATGAGCGGCGCGCAATCCGCGCGATCGGGTAGCGCGCAATCCGCGCGATGGAATGGCGCGCAATCCGCGCGATGACCGACCGGGATCGGCTCGCCGCCGCGTTGCAGCGTGCGACCTCCGCCTTGCTCGCGGAGATGAATCCCGCCGGGCACTGGACCGGCGAACTCTCTGCGAGCGCGCTCTCGACCGCGACCGCCGTGACGGCGCTGGCGACGGCGGATCGCGCGCGGCATGCGGAATTGATCCGCCGCGGGCTGGCGTGGCTCGCGCAGAATGTGAACGCCGACGGCGGCTGGGGCGACACGACGCGCAGCAAGTCGAACATCTCCACCACCGCACTCTGCTGGGCCGCGCTCGGCGCCGCGGACGCCGACTCGGATTTCCCCAAGGTCGTTGAGAACGCCGAGGCGTGGATTCGGCGACAATGTGGAGCCGACGAGTCCCCGGCTCCGGCCTCGCAGGATGGCTGGCGCACCGCTCTCCTGCCGGAAGTCATCGCGCGGCGCTACGGAAAGGACCGCACCTTTTCCGTCCCGATCCTGATGACGCTCGCGCTCTCCGGACGCCTCGGTCCGGACGGCTGGCGCCTCGTGCCGAAGCTGCCGTTCGAGCTCGCCGCGATGTCGCATCGTTTCTGGGGCGCGCTCCGGCTGCCGGTGGTCAGCTACGCATTGCCCGCGCTCATCGCGATCGGGCAGGCGATCCACCATCACGCGCCGACGAGGAATCCGCTCACCGGCGCGCTGCGCGACGATGGCGCGAAAGAAGACGCTGCGTGTGCTTGAGACGTTGCAGCCGCCGAACGGGGGATTTCTCGAAGCAACACCGCTCACGTCATTCGTCACGATGAGCCTCGCCTCGATGGGGCATGCTTCGCACATCGTCGCGAAAAAAGGTGCGGAGTTTCTGGTCGCGTCGGTGCGCGCCGACGGGAGCTGGCCGATCGATACCAATCTCGCGACGTGGACCACGACGCTCGCGATCAAGGCGCTGGCGCATCAGGCCGATGTGCTCGCATCGGAACAGTGCGCCGTGCTTCGCGGTTGGCTGCTGGGCCAGCAGTGGCGCGTGGAGCATCCTTACACCCACGCGGCGCCCGGCGGCTGGGCGTGGACGGATCTGCCCGGCGGCGTTCCGGACGCGGACGACACGCCGGGCGCGTTGATCGCATTGCGAAGGCTCGGGCCACTCGATCCGGCCACTCACGCCGCGGGGCTCGCGGGCGTGCGATGGCTGATGGGGCTGCAAAATCGCGACGGCGGCATCCCGACATTCTGCCGCGGCTGGGGCGCGCTGCCGTTTGATCGGAGTTCGCAGGATCTCACGGCGCATGTGCTTCGCGCGTGGAATGCATGGCGAACCGAAGTCGATCCGCGTGCGCGTCCCGCGCTTGTGCGCGGGATGAACCGCGGCCTTGCATATCTCATCCGTACGCAGCGCGACGATGGCGCGTGGGTGCCGCTGTGGTTCGGGAATGAGCATGCCCCCGGCGACGAGAATCCGCTCTACGGAACGGCGCTTGTCGTCTCCGCGCTCCGGGAACTCGCGGAGTCGGGCATGATGCCGGCGATGGCTCCCGCGGCGCGCGGGGCCGCCTGGCTTGCGGCGGCGCAGAACGACGACGGCGGCTGGGGCGGCGTGCGCGGCGTGCCTTCGAGCGTCGAGGAGACGGCGCTCGCGGTGGAGGCGCTGGCCGGGACGTCGCACCGGGAAGTCATCGAACGGGGCGTGCGCTGGCTCATCGAGCGTGTCGAATCCGGCGAATGGCGCGAACCGGCGCCGATCGGCTTTTACTTCGCGCGTCTGTGGTATCACGAACGGCTCTATCCGCTCATCTGGACCACGGGAGCGCTCGGACGGGTTTTCAACGAGTTACACCGGTAGGTTGCGGCCGTCGGCCCGGTTCAGGTTCGTCGCAGAAATGACACGCAGATTTTTTCTTATGGAAAATTCATAATCGGAAGTGCCTGTCCCTTGGCCGGATGGAACGGGAGGGTCAAAGTTTCCGCTTCCCTTTTTCCGCGGGTCGCATACTTTAAGCTTAAATGGAGTCCCAAAGATTCCGCCCGTGACGAGAGCAACCCTCATCCTGTCAGTGGCGGCGCTCGGGGTGAGCGCCTTACAGAGGGGAGTCGTCGCCTCTGACTTCGGGAAGGATGTCTTGCCGGTCTTGCAAAACTACTGCTTCGGCTGCCATGACGACACGGCGAAGGGTGGCGTGAATCTGGAGGCTCTGTCGGCGAAGGGCGCGTTTTGGAGCGAGCCGAAGACTTGGGAAAAGACGCTCAATGCCGTCCGCGACGCCTCGATGCCGCCGGCCAAAAAGGCGCAGCCGACGCCTGCGGAACGCGCGCTGGTCACGGCGTGGCTTTCCTCGACGCTGGACAATCCTGACCCGCTCCTGGTGCCGTCCGATGTCGGCCGCAAGCTCATCCACCGCCTCAGCCGGCTCGAATACAACAACACCGTGCGCGACCTGCTCGGCGTGGAATCGCATCCCGCGGACCGCTTTCCGCCCGACGCCGGCGGCGGCGGCGGATTCGACAACAACGCCGCGACGCTCTTCGTCCCGCCCATCCTGATGGAGAAATATCTCGCCGCGGCGACGGACATCGTCACGGCGGCGAAGCCCGAGCGCCTCTTTCACGTGCGGCCGGGCGCGGGGAAGGACGATTACTCCGCTGCGCGGGAAAATCTCGCATGGCTGGCGCCGCGGGCCTTCCGCCGTCCGGTGGCGGACGACGAACTCGCCCCGCTGCTCGCACTCCACGAGGAATCGCGCAAGCAGGGCGCCTCGTGGGAGGACGCGATGCGGCAATGCGTGCGCGTGCTCCTGGTCTCGCCATCGTTCCTTTTCCGCGCCGAGCAGGATCGCCCGGGCATCCAGCCGCAGCGGATCAGCGATTGGGAACTCGCGTCGCGCCTGAGCTACTTCCTGTGGTCCTCGATGCCCGACGAGCCGCTGTTCGCGCTCGCGCAGGACGGCAAACTTTCGGATCGCCGCGACCCTCGAGGCGCAGGTGGGCCGGATGCTCGCGGACCCGAAGGCGCGCACCTTTGCGGAGAATTTCGCCAGCCAGTGGCTGCGGACGAGGGAACTGCAGACGAGCGTCCGGCCGGCGACAGGACAGGTTCCCCGGCTTCACTCCCGCGCTGCGCGACGCGATGGCCGGCGAGCCGGTCGCATTTTTCCACGCGCTGCTGCGCGAGAACCGCCCGCTCACCGAGTGCATCGACGCCGACTACACCTACGCGAATGCGGAGCTCGCGAAATTCTACGGCTTCGGCGAGGTGGAGGGCGAAGGCTTCCAGCGGGTGCCGGTCACGGATCGGAATCGCGGCGGCGTGCTCACGATGGCCGGCGTGCTCACGCTCACGAGCTACCCGCGCCGGAGCAGTCCGGTGCTGCGCGGAAAGTGGCTGATGGAGGAAATCCTCGGCACTCCTCCGCCTCCGCCTCCGCCGATGATCAAGGCGCTGCCGACATCCGACAAGGCGCGCAACGGCCTCACCTTGCGCCAGCAACTCGAGGTGCACCGCAGCAGGGCCGAGTGCGCCGCATGCCACAAGACGATGGATCAGCTCGGCTTCGGGCTGGAAAATTTCGATCCCATCGGCGCCTGGAGGACGACGGTCGCGAATGTCGCCGTGGACTCCTCCGGCGAGCTGCCCGATGGCAGCAAGTTCACCGGCCCGGCGGAACTCAAGCGCCTGCTGCTCGATCGCAAGGATGAGTTCACGCGCAACGTCACCGAGCGCATGTTCAGCTACGCGCTCGGCCGCGGCGTCGAGCAGACCGACTGGCTGACCATCCGGCAAATCGCGCGCGCCGTCGCGAAGGACGGATACCGGACGCAGCGCCTCGTGCTCGAAATCGCGCGCAGCCGGCCGTTCCAGTTTCGCAAACCCGCCGAGGTGTCGGTCACTGCAATCGTTCCATGAACCCAGCCATCAGCCGCCGCACATTGCTCAAGGGCCTCGGGGCCACGCTCGCGCTTCCCGTGCTCGAGGCCATGCTCCCCGCCGCCAGCACCCGCTTCCCCGTGCGGATGGCGCAGCTTTACATGGCCAATGGAGTCCATCCCGGCATGTGGACGCCGAAGGGCACGGGATCGGACTTCGAGCTTTCGCCCACGCTCGCCCCGCTTGCGGGGGTGAAAGACGACATCCTCGTGCTCAGCGAACTGTGGAACGCCGCGAGCGACACCGGCGACGGCCATTACGTGAAGACCGGCGGCTACCTCACCAGCACGACGATCACGCACACGACCGGCGACGAGCTGAACAGCAACGGCATCTCGATGGATCAGGTCGCCGCGAAGCGCGTGGGCATCCTCACCCGGCTGCCGTCGCTGGAACTCGGCATCGAGCCGCCCGCGACCGGCGTCGATACGAACGTCGGCTACACGCAGCTCTACGGCGCGCACATCTCGTGGAGCCAGCCGACCACGCCGCTCGCGAAGGAAATCAACCCGAAGCTCGCCTTCGACCGCATCTTCCGTCCGCAGGCGGCCACCGGCCGCGCAGCCGCCGACCTCGCGGCGACCCGCGACCGCAGCGTGCTCGACCTCGTCGCCGGCGATGCGAAGCGCCTCCAGCAAAAGCTCGGCTCGAACGACCGCGCGAAGCTCGACGAATACCTGGAGAGCGTCCGTGCCGTCGAACGCCGCATCGAGTGGGATGCGAAAAGGCAGCGTGAGCACGCGGACGAAGATCCCGCGGCGCGCGCGGCGGTCGATGATCTCGGCCGGCGCATCGACGCCTATTCCGATCCCGCGCGCCTCAGCGAGCGCGCGGGCAACCACACCGAGCACACGCGGCTCATGCTCGACCTCATGGCGCTCGCCTTCTGGACCGACACGACGCGCATCTCCACGTTCATGTTTGGCAACGCCGTGAGCAGCCGCAGCTTCGCCTTCCTCGGGGCGAACTTCGGCGGCCACCACGAGACTTCGCACCACGAAAACAAGCCCGACAAGCTGGCGCACTACCAGCAGATCAACCAGTGGCACGTCGAGCAGTACGCCTACTTCGTCGAAAAGCTCCGGAGCATCCGCGAAGGTTCCGGCACTTTGCTCGACCACTGCATGATCGTGCTCGGCGGGGGAATCCGGGACGGCAACGCGCACAGCCCGAAGAATCTTCCCATCGTCCTCGCCGGCCGCGGCGGCGGAACCATCGCCACGGGCCGCCACGTCATCCACGAAAAGAAAACGCCGCTCGCGAACCTATGGCACTCGATGCTGCTGCGCGCCGGCGTCCCGCTGGACCGCTTCGCCGACAGCACCGGCGAGCTGAAGGGCATCGACGACCCGAAGTTCAAAGGCGTCGCGTAGCCCTGGACTGCGGAGGCTCGCCTCCGCTTTGTGGCCGGCGAGCCTTGGCGAGCGTGGTGCGGTGTCCGGGCCGGGTTTCCGTTTGCAAGACTTGCCCTGCGAAGCGTGCCGAAGGTCACGCTCCACCCCCTTCTCGGCAAGCCTCGAAGCCGAAAGCGGCAGCGAGCTGAAGGGAATCGACGACCCGAACTTCAAAGGTGTCGCGTAGCCCTGGACTGCGGAGGCTCGCCTCCGCTTTGTGGCCGGCGAGCCTTGGCGAGCGCGGGGTGGCATCCGGTCACACGCCCCACCCCCTTCTCGGCAAGCCTCGAAGCCGAAAGCGGCAGCGAGCTGCCGCAGTCCAGGGGCTACACCTGCCGGCGCAGCGCCGCGACCAGCAGGTTGTAGTTCGCCCGCATCAGCTCCAGGTCGGCCAGGGTCGGCGGGTCGTTGGTGAAAGGCGTGTCCATGGCGGCGACCCCGTTCGTGTTGTTCGAGGTGCCCGCGAGAGCAGAGGAAATCGCCCCGTTGAGCGCCTCGGTCGTCACCTGGCCCGACTCGCCCTGGATGCCCTGCTCCCCCTGCGCCCCGCGCGGGATGCCAAAGCTGAAATGCACCGTGCTCCCGTCGAAGGACACCGACACCGTCGCATTCTCCCCGGGATTCAGCGTGCCGACGCTGTCGATGACCGCACTGGCAAATGGCGGACCTTGCAACCCCTGTTCGCCCTGCATGCCGGGGACGCCATCCGCCCCGCGCGGCAGCGCAAGGCTAATATGCAACACCGTCCCGATCACGGACACGCTCACCGTCGCCGGCTCGCCGGGACCGGTCGTCGTCACCGAATCCACCACCGCCGAGGTGATGCCCGGGATGGCGTCGATTTCCGCCTTCAGCCCGGTGAGTTGCGCGCGCATCTCTGCGGCGGTGGCCTTGGTGGCATCGGCGGGGAGGGAAGGGTCGAACATTCTTCAGTTGAGAGTTGAGGGTTAAGAGTGGAGAGGCGGAAGTTAGGAGGCGGAAGCTGGGAACTGATGCAATGCGGAGATGGACGCAGGCTATTGAAAGGGAAGGGGACTGTTAGCCGGCCGAGTCAGCCTCTCATCTCTCAACCCTCAACCCTCAACTCTCACCCCGCCCCGCCCCGCCCCCGTCGTTACGCGACGACGACGCTCCCCTCCGGGCTCGGCGCGGCGTCGCCGCCGTCGTTTCCGGCGACGATCCGCACCTTCACGGTCTGCCCCGCGGCGAAGTTCTTCAGGATCGCCTCCAGGTCCCGGAAGCTCCCCTTGTTCTGCCATTCCGTATCCGTGCCCATGACTAATGTCTCCACGCGGAACCGCACCGCCCGCGTCGCGTAGGGCCAGCTCGCCGAGAAGCGCCCGTTGCCCAGCGGCGCCAGCGTGACGCCGGACACCGGCTCCGGCGCGCTCGGGTTTGCCGGGATGTTCAGGCCGAACGCCTCGTAGCGCGGGTCGTCGTCCTCGATCAGGCCGCCCAGCTCATTGATGAGCCCGCGCACCCGCTTCCGAAGGGCTTCCGCGGCGGCGGCATGGGCGCTCGCGGCGCCGGTCTCAGCGGCCTCGGCGTCCGCCACCGACTGCCGGGCATTCGAGAGGGCGTCCCACGCCGCCAGGCACAGCGCGGCGGTCGCTCCCATGTCGGCGCTTTCGTTCGCAGGCACATTGGTGAAGTAGGTGTTCAGCTTCTTGAGCAGCGTGAACCGCTCGTCCTGCGTGCCGGGCACGGCGGTGGACTGGTGCGGGAAGCCGGTCGGCTCCCATGCCGCGCTCCAGCGTTCGCCGAGCTTCTGCCGGAGGCGCAGCTTGCAGTTCGTGACTGTCGTCTGTCCGGCCACATCCGCCGCCTGCATGGCTCCGTAGCCGGCATCCACCGCGGCCCGCTTCTGGCCGAGCTGGTACTGCGCCGCATCGAGGACCGCGAGCGCCGCGCGGATGGCCGCCTCCGTGTTCTGCTTGATGCCGATGGCCGTTTCATGGGTATTGCACCCGTCCGCGATGCGATCGGCCAGGGCGCGGAGGATGTCGTTGTTGTCCGGGGTGGGGTTGCTGCTCATGGTTCGTCGGTTTGTTTTCCTGTGTTTGGTCGGGGGCGGCACCGGGGCATCCGGCGCATCCCAGAAAAAGGAGTCCCACGTCGTGGACGGATCATCCCAGCGGCTCATGACGGAGTGGAAAACGGGCACGCGGCAGGATGGGCGGAGCCCATGGAGTGCGGCGGCTTGACGCCGCTTTGGGTATGGCGAGCCTTGGCGAGCGTGGGAGGCCATCGGGAAGCCCCGCACCACCGGCTTCTCGGCAAGCCTCGAAACGGAAAGCGGCGTCAAGCCGCCGCAGTCCAAAGGCTCCGCCACGCTTCACTGCGCCACGCGCCTGCGCGCCGATGCCACAGTCCCGTTCGCCGCATCCGCTTTCGGTCCTGGCCGTCTTGAGACTGGACCCTCCCGATCCGCAAAGCTTCCCGGGGGACGGAAGGCTCCGGGAGGCGGGAAACCAATCCGTCCCGACCGGCGACCCGCTTGGGAACGCCGCAAAACAATCATTTTTGACCGGCAGGAGACCCGGGAACGTCAGGACACAATCGTTTTCGGGGGGCACCCCGCTCCGGGACCTCAGGAAACAATCCGGATTGGCAGACACCTCGCTCCGGAGCCTCGCCCGACAATCAAAATTGGCAGACAACCGGCTCGGGACTCTCAATAACGATTGTCTTTTCTCACCCGGCAGGGTGGGGACTCTCAGGACTGATTGCGTTTTGACGGGACTGAGAGCGGCGGGTGCCAAAACACAATCATTCCTGAGAGACCGGAGCCGGGTGACTCTCAGGAACGATTGTGTTTTCACCCGCCGGAGCCGGTCGTCCCCCGAAAACGATTGTGTTTCGGGATGCCGGAGCGGGTTGTCCCTTGAAAACGATTGTCTGCCCGCCTCCCGGAGCGAGTTGTCTGCCGGGAACGATTGTCCGGCCGCGACCCGGACCCTCCCATCCCTCAGGAATGATTGCCTAATGAGACCGGGGAGCAGCGTGTCCTGCGCAGGAATCCCCCCGTTCCCGCCCGTCCCGTTCCCATTGGCTGACACTATGAAACGCATGGCCCGGGGATCACGCCGGCTGATGGCTCCCATTCCGCGACCGCAAGGCCCCGGCGCTCCGGGCATAGCCGTGAAGCAATTTCTCCGGGGCGACCTCCAGCCCCATCGCGAGGCGCTCGATGAGGTCCACCGACGCCTTCGCATTGCCGGACTCGATCCGCGCGAGGTAGCTCCGGTCCATTTCCGCCTTCGCCGCGAGCTCCTCCTGCGTCATGCCGCGCAAAACCCTATATTTGCAAACATTCTGAGACCTCTGCGAAAATCCCCCAAGGCATGTGAGGGAGAGGGATCGAAGAACGCATGAGCAAAAGCGAACGTCAGATGAACTTCGTGGATGAGATGGCCAACCGTGAGAACCGGGGCAACCGCACGGCGAGATTCCTCGGCAAGCTGGAGAGTGTGGTGGACTTCACGCCGATCGAGGCAGCGCTGCGTGAGGCATACACGGCCACGCGCGGGCGCGACCCGCACGACCCGCTGGTGATGTTCAAGATGACGCTGCTGCAGCACTTCTATGACTTGAGCGACCCGGAGTGCGAGGCGCAGGTGGCCGACCGGCGCAGCTTCCGGGAGTTCTGCGGGCTGGGCCTGGCGGATCGCGTGCCGGACGAGACGGCGCTTGTTCGGTATCGCGCACGGCTGGTGGCGAGGGGGCTGCACACGCGGCTGCTCGGACTGGTGAATGCCCAACTCGAAGCGCGCGGGCTGATGGTCAAAAGCGTCACGCTCGTGGATGCGACCATCGTCGAGAGTGCGCGGCGCAAGCCCACCCATGCCGAGCGCGCCGACGGCACGCAGGGCGACCCCGAGGCCGGCTACGCGACCAAGGGAGGCCGGGCCTATTACGGGTTCAAGGCACACGTCGCCGCCGACGAGGAGCACACGCTCATCCGCACCGCGGAACTGACGGCAGCTAATGTGCATGACAGCCGAAAATTCAAGGACGTGTGCCCGGCGGACACCGAGATGGCCATCGCCGACAAAGCCTACTACAGCGCCGAGCACGAGGCATGGCTGGCCGCCCGAGGCATCCACAGCGGGCTGATGGAGCCCGCGCGCCGCAACCGCCCGCTCACCGACGAGCAGCAGGAGGTCAACGGCTGGCTGGCTGCCACGCGCGCCGGCATCGAGAAAATCTTCGGCCACTGGAAGCGCGTACTCGGCTGGCGGCGGATGCGCTACACCGGCCTGCGCAAAGGCACCCTCGAACTCCAGCTCAAGAGCGTGGCCTGGAACCTCAAGCGTCTCGTGACCCTGTGCACCGCATGAAAACCACCCGCCGCACACCCCGGAGCGCCCCCACCGGGACGATGACCTTGGCTTTTCACCACCCGTCCGGCTGTTCCCACTCCGTCTGCGCCGAGCCCCGCCCGCAAATTTCCGCCGTTTAGCTTTCATGCCTGCCTATCATGCGCAAACTCGCTTTTCGCAGAGGTCTCAAGTTGCCCTCCGGTGCTGCAGGCATCGCAGCGAGGGATGTCGTGCGGTCAGAATGCCGAGCCGTTCGAACGCCTCCGTTCGTGCGTGCGAATGCCCGGGTGAATTCCGCGCCGAAAAAGAAAATCTGCGCTGAATAGAAAACCCACACCAGGACGATCACAAGGGATCCTGCGGCACCGTACGCCGATGCGAAACTGCTTCGTCCGATGTAGAACCCAATGAGGAATTTTCCGAGAATGAAGAGCGCCGCCGTGATGACCGCTCCCGCCCAGACATTGCGCCATGCGACCTTCACATCCGGCAGGAACCGAAACAGTCCCCCGAACAGCAACGTGACCACCACGAACGACACCAGCGAGTTGGCGGCTTCCAAGAGCACCTCGAATCCAGGTGCCCAGCCTTTCACGTAGGAACCTACCGCTGCGAGGATCGCCGACGCGACGAGCGACACCAGCACGAGGAAGCCAAGGGCGAACACCATCGCGAACGACAGCAGCCGCTCGCAGATGAATGCAACCCATGGCCGGGAGCGCGGCGGGGTTTCCCAGATGGTGTTCAGCGAGTCGTGCAGTTCAACAAATACGCCGGACGCCCCTAACAGCAAGACCACTGAGCCAATGATTGTCGCCAATACGCCCTTTTCGTGCGGTGCTGAGCGTTGGAGGATCGCTTCGACCATTGCACCGCCCTCGTCGCCCATGAGGTCGTGAATCTGACCCACAAGCGCTGTCCGTGCCGTATCATTATCAATCACCAATCCTAAAATGCCCGCAAGAAGCACGAGCAGAGGTGCCAGCGAGAACGCCGTGTAATACGCCAGAGCCGCGCCCATTTTGGGACCCTTGTGCGCCATCCACGAGGCGAAGGCGTCCCGAAATATCGATGGAAGTGATTTCATCCACAACGAATTCGCAGCTCGCGGCCAAATAGGCGGAAGAATTGGCGTTGGCTCATTTCAACAGATTCCGAGGCGCACCGCGCCGCGGCCTGTGTTGGCTGAGCAGCTTTGGCGGGACCAGAAGCAGACTCCGGGCTTCTGCTCGGAGAGTTGCTGGCAGAAGTTTTCGAACTGGCCGGTCTGTTAAGCGCCCGCCACGGGTTTTGTCGGCGCCGGGGCACCTACAACACCCATCTCTGCGTCACTGGCCTTCGCCTCCCGCAATTGGCACTCGGCTTCGCGCCAGTGCTCCTCAGCTTTCCCGCATGGGCAGCCCTGTTCTTCGTAAATCTGCTGCGCGCGTGCGGAAATTTCGTCGTGAGAGGGTTCGGGATTGGTGGATTGCGTTGACTTTTTCATAGCAACCTCCGAACGCAGAATGTCCCGATTTTGGATGTATTCGTCCGATGAAACTTTCCTCATCCAACCTCCGCCCAAACTGCGGCCACTCATAAGCGCTGGCAGTTGCCGATTTTGCAGCCCCGAAGTCGGAGCGCTCTGCCTGAGTGATCGCGGGTTCAAGCTTTGGTCTTCCGCTTGCTTCCCGAGCGCCCACCCTTGCGACCGCCTTTTTTGTTCATGGTTTTGATTTTAGGTTTGCGATCCTCAGGATGAGTGGGGGATCGCTTTCTCGGGGGTGGTTCGCACGTCGCTCAAAACTTGGGCGTGTGTTCTTCAAAGGTTCTGCCCGCCGCCAAAGCGCCAGATTCCGAAACCCCCGCCGATTTCTGGTCGTACCCCGCCATCCCCGTTCGCCACGGTGGCGTTCTGCAAAAAGAAGGAAATCGTTACCCGCATCCGTGAATTGAAGACCGATAGCCGGTTGAGATGAAAAACCGCTTCGGCCATTCACACTCCATTTCAGCCCGATCTCCGTTCTGGACGATTGCCGGGGTTGGAGCAGCGCTCGGTTTGGCCGCTTGGCGGCTTTTCACTAGGAGCGCAAAACTTGTGCACCCCGAGAGGGAACCTGCACCGGATGAAACGCATCGCTTGCTCAATCCACACCAACAATGCGTTGGGGGCCACGGCACCGCCGCCATTGCGAGAGGCGCGCATCTCGACAGCCAAACCACGTGTGACAATTGCGGCAAACCGCTTTCGCCCACAAGTGACGAGGTCGTATACCGGCGTTTCGAGCGGGGGCCTTTCAATTCCTTTTGTTCGGCGAGGTGCCACATCGCCTTTTCTGAACGTTTGACGCGGCTAGCTGCCTCGGTCCCGTCACGAATCTCAATTCAGGCGATGAAGTCGAAATCCTGAGATGGAAATCTGAGCAACCGTCCGCTCCTTCCGAAACGAATAGGATCTGAACACAAGCGCATTATGATTAAGTGGCTATTCATGCTGTTCCGCACACGCGAGAGTAAGCCCTCCCTTCTGGTTTACTCGATTGCGGCCTTTACGGGAACCCGCGGTTATCCGAAAAGCACCGACTGAGTGGGAAGAACGCCGTGTTCGATCAAGTCCGAGGGGTCGTAGACTGATTCGTTGTGAAATTTAGTTTACGCTCCCCAGCACGGTGATCGCGTGACCAGCCTGCCAGTGCATGGGTCCATATCCATGATGATGCAAAGATCATCGGCGGCAGTCCTCAACGTGAAGTGTACACCCCCGTCTCCGCCGCGGAAGCCTGCAAGCTTTAAGCCCGACCCATTCAACTTCCGTTTTCCAACAATGGATAAAAGGTTGCAGAATTCCCTTTCGCTCAACCCACCTGCTGACAACCAACGGGCGGCATCTTCCAATTCACCGGCCAGTTGTTCGCACGCTTGTTCGGGTTCCATTTTCGGGGGGATAAACTTCAAAATGAATCGCTCTACAACATCGGCTGCGTGCATGGATTTTTGCGCATCATTCTCACCCCGACCGGCGGGAAGCTTTGCTCATTTTACGCCCCCCACTTCACGAGCTTCCGATCAGTTTTTTCGCGATTATGACAGCACCCGCGACGAACGCCGACACGAGCACGAGCATTAGCAGGGCGAATCCCAGCACGAAAAGCCAATCGCGGGCCGTCGGAATTCGCCGCTGACCCGCGTAACGGCGTAGCAGCTCGTAATTCTTCAGGTTGGAACGATAAAACATTGAGAACATGTCACCCACGATGGGAACCGCTCCCACGACGGTGTTAATGAGAATGTGCATGGCCATCCTCGCCAGAATTACCCGCGGCACGCCCATTCGGGAGGCTTGGGCGATGATGAATGTGGAAATAAGGGCACCCAGCGAGTCGCCGACGCCTGGAAACAGACCGATAAGGGCGTCCACCCCGAATCGAATTTTGGTCCCTGGAACGACGAAAGCCGAATCCATCAGTTTTGCGAGCAACGCACTCTTCGGATCTTCCTCGATGCGGTTCAGTCGCACTGGCCCGTTGGGGTGATTCTGTTCACGCATGTAGGACCATCGCATCGTAGGTTGGCAAAAGCCGCCTCAAACACATCTGACCTCGCGCTCAACGATCAAAACGCTGTCCTGCTTCAGCGTGCGTTCGAGAGTTTCCTTGAATTTCCGCATATCAAAAGCGGCGGAACCGTCGTCCAAAACGCGCAGAATGGTCACATCATCGTGGAATGTAGTCCCTCCCACTTTCCAAGCACCCTTGTTACGCTGTTGCAGATGGGTGAAGCCGCCGAACGTCTTGATGAGAGTGCTTTTGATGGACTCGATATCGGCCAGTTCAACGAGCGTTCCGTCGTTTTTCCGGCACGGCACGTAGATGTCGAATTCCTTCACAGACGGCGGCACCCTCCGGGTTTCAACAGGTCGCTGTTCCGATGCTGCGCCGCACCAAGATTGTAATTGGCAAGTGTGGGTGTCCATTGTGGGCTTCCAGAAAATCTTCCATGGCCCGCATCACTGCCACGGGCAATTCGGTGCAATCTTCCACGAATCCCGGCTCATGGAGGGACTTGCCGTCCTCGCCGGCGATGGTGAATTCGATGCGCTTCATATTTACATCCCGAGCCACCGCATCAGGACCAAAGCCACCAACCCACCGGCAGCGAGTTCGATTCCTGTTTTGAGACCAAGAGGATCGAGGCGCGGAAGGAGGGGATGTTTTCTCATGTGGGTCGCTGATGAATCGCCGCCAAAGTCGCCGGTGGACGTCCCGATTTCCATACGGCGCTCCGCACAAAGCCGACGCCCGCGATTGCAGTTCTTCGCCCTGGCTGTGGGGCGTCTCAATGCGCGAAGATGAGCATTCCGACAGCCATCGCCGCCATGCCGAGGTCTTCCACCAAGGCCACGGTCGAAAGCGGGACATGCAGCACCGTCCCCATGCACGCGCATTCCAAATCGAGGCCTTTTCGTAGCGCGTTGAAGACCCCGAGCGATCCGACAACCATCACCGCGACGGTGGCCGCATAGACAAAGGTCGGATTCCAGTGGGCGAGATAGCCCAGCCCGAGGGCGGCCTCCATGAAGGGGTAAAAATATGCGTACGGACGAAAGGGTTTGGCGAGGAGGTCATACATCTGAAAGCCGTCGGCGAAACCTTCCATATTGAAGAACTTGAACATGGAAAAGACGACGAGGAAGAAGCCCATGAAATCGTGCATCCATGCCATCCATCACCATCCTCCAGCGTAGGCGTATTGTTTCGCGCATGCCGAAAGCAACGTGAGAACGACAACGACTATGAGGGGGATGTAGTCCCAAAATTTCGTGCCCCTCCCCTCCTGCCGCGTCTTTTCGCCATGACCTCGCTTTCTCTCGCCGTCGGGCGCGCCTGCGAACTCATCAGGGTCACGCTCAAACTGCTGTCGGCATTTTTCACTGCAAAAGAAAAAGGTGATCCTGTCGTGCGTTGTCCGGACCGCGGTGGCTTTGTCCACATCCATCCCGCATACAGGGTCCCGGCTGGAGGTTTTCATGCCCGGGGTATCGCGTTCTAGTGCGCATCAGGACGCCCCGAACCCGATAAGACCGGCAGAACGGCGCACTTCGCATACGCCCAAACCGCCTGATTCGGGCGAAACAGGGGTATGACTCCGATCGCCTCTTTCGACGATTCCGCGCCTGCCGAGAAGCTCGCCCGCATGCTTTGCGAGGAAGGGTTCGGCGCCATCACAGACAACGATGCGGCTGAACAACTGCTCCGATTCTGCAATCCTCACCCCCACGGACAATGGCATGTCTTGGTCCCTCCCGACAAGCTGGACGCAGCTTTGGCGCGCTTGCACGCCATGGACGCCGCGGCTTCGGGGCTTCAGTTCGCCATCAAGTGTCCCTCCTGCAATTCCACCCAGGTGGAGTTTCCGCAGTTCTCGCGAAACACCATCGTTGGGGCGTTCATTCCCGCGGCGGCCGCGGCCCTCGGACTCGCCGAACGGCAGTTCTACTGCACCTCCTGTCACTTTACGTGGGCGCCGGGAGATGAAGGTCGCGCTCCAACTCAACTGCCGGACTGAACTGCGGAACGACGACGCCCCGGCCGCGCCCCGCAAGCTCAGCCGCCTGCTGCAAAAGGTGGGTCGCATCGTCGGCATCGCATCCGCCGTGGCATCCGCCGTGGCAGCCATCGGGCGCAAACCGTTCGATTTGGAATTGCGGAGATCCCGTGAGCGGCTATGGAATGGATGAGGACATTCACCGGAGCCGGGAGGCTGGCTTTCCCGAGCATCTCCTAAAACCGATCGAAGTCTCCCAGCTCATCGCAGCGATCCGGCGAATCACAAACAACGGTGCCCCCAACCCCGAGACGACCGATTTCCCAGCGAGCACGATATGAAAGGCAAGAAACAGACAATGCATAAGCCCCCCACCCTTCCAAAGGCGCCGACAGGCATCGTGGGCCTCGATGAAATCACCCGCGGCGGACTGCCAAAAGGCCGTCCCACGCTGGTCTGCGGGAGCGCCGGGAGCGGAAAGACGATGCTCGCGATGGAATTCCTCATCCGCGGCGCGACGGAGTTTGGCCAGCCGGGTGTATTCATGATGTTCGAGGAAAGCGCCGCGGAACTGACCGCCAATGTCCGCTCGCTCGGTTTCGACCTCGACAAGCTCGTTGCCCGGAAAAAGATCGTCCTCGACCACGTTCACGTCGAGCGCAGCGAGATCGAGGAGACCGGCGAATACGATCTTGAAGGTCTCTTCGTCCGCCTCGCGCATGCCATTGATTCCATCGGCGCAAAACGCGTGGTCCTCGACACTCTCGAGGCGCTTTTTTCCGGACTTCCGAACCACGGCATCCTCCGTGCGGAATTGCGGCGGCTCTTCCGCTGGCTGAAGGACCGGGGCATGACGGCAGTCATTACTTGCGAAAAGGGTGAGGCTTCGCTCACGCGATTCGGGCTGGAGGAGTATGTGGCCGATTGTGTGATCGTCCTCGACCAGCGGCTTCAGGAGCAAATTTCCACCCGACGCCTGCGGGTGCTGAAGTATCGCGGAACCGCGCACGGCACGAATGAGTACCCTTTCCTCATCGGTGAGCGCGGCCTCTCGGTGCTGCCCATCACTTCGCTTCAGCTCGATCACAAAGCCCCGGCGGAGCGCATCCCCACCGGAATCGCACGGCTCGATGAGATGCTCGGCGGCAAGGGCATCTTCCGCGGGAGCAGCATGCTCATCTCCGGTTCCCCCGGCACCGGCAAAAGCAGTATCGCCGCAAAGTTCGTGGAAACCGCATGCAAGCGCGGCGAGCGGGCGCTCCTTTTTGCCTACGAGGAGTCCAGCGCGCAGATCATCCGCAACATGAGCGCCATCGGCATCGACCTCGCCCGGTGGGTGAAAAAGGGACTTCTCCAGATTCATTCATCCCGCCCGACGATGCACGGGCTGGAGCAGCATCTCGTCATGATGCACGACACGGTGCGCGCGTTCCGCCCGAGCGTGGTCGCGGTCGATCCGATCAGCAATCTCACGCTCGAGCGCAGCGAATGGGAGGTGAAGCCGACGCTCATGCGGCTGATCGATTTTCTGAAGCAGCAGCAGATCACCGCGCTTTTTACCAGCCTGACAACCGGAGGCGGCGCGACGGCTTCGCCTGAGGATTCGCAGGTGGGTGTGTCGTCCCTCATGGATGCTTGGCTGCTGCTGCGGAACGTGGAAACCAATGGCGAGCGCAACCGCACCATTTACGTCCTGAAGGCGCGCGGCATGGCCCACTCGAATCAAGTGCGGGAGTTCGTCCTGACGGACAAGGGCATCGACCTCGTGGATGTCTACCTCGGCGCGGACCGGGTGCTCACTGGCACCGCACGTGTCGTGCAGCAAGGCCGGGAGCGCGCCGCTGCAGACCTGCGCCGGCAGGAGCACGAACGGATGTTGCGCCAGTTCGCCGGAAAGCGGAAGGCAATCGAAGCACAGATCGCGGCGTTGCAGGCCGAAGTGGAGGCGGGATCGCTCGATGTCTCCCTCGCAACCGCACGGGAGGCCGTGGAGGAAGAAGCCGAGCAGAAAAACACCGAAGCCATGGCCCGCTTGCGCGGCGGGGCAATGGACGGCAAACGACGAACCAACGGAAAACCATGATCGACACCCCCTCCAAAATGAAACGAGCGGCCGCGGCCATGCCATCGCAGATCGAGCTGCGGCTCTACGTCGCAGGACAGACTCCGAAATCGCTCGCGGCGTTCAAGAACCTCAAGCGCATCTGCGAAACGCACCTTGCCGGCAAGTATCGCATCGAAGTCATCGACCTCCTGAAAACACCCCAACTCGCAGCGGGCGATCAAATCCTCGCCGTCCCCACCCTCGTGCGCCGGCTGCCCGAACCGATCAAAAAGATCATCGGGGACCTGTCCAATGAGGAACGGGTACTCGTTGGCCTGAACCTTCAGCCGTTGAAGGACAGGGAGTGATGAAAAGGACCGCCAGCGATCCGGGCGCCGTCGCCGACTTTGAGGCCGCCGCAGTCGCGCAGGACACTTCGCGCTACGTGTTGCTGCTCTACATCACTGGCATGACGGCACATTCCGCAAAGGCGATCGTGAACATCCGCAAGATTTGCGAGGAATATCTGGAAGGCCGCTACGAACTCGAGGTCGTGGACATCTCCAAAAAGCCCGCGCTGGCAAAAGGCGAACAGATCCTCGCCGCCCCAACCCTGATCAAAAAACTGCCGCTTCCACTGCGGCGCTTCATTGGAGACATGTCGCAGACTGAACGCATTCTCCTCGGGCTCGATCTTCGCAAGGCCGCCAAGGACAGGCCTCAGTAAATAATTCCGTCGTCGAAATCCGCCGAACCGCCATGGCCGCAAACGCCACCCCCGACCAATCGCTTCTCGCCGAGAACGCGGAGTTGCGCGCGCGCTTGGAAGAGGCGGAGGAGGCTTTGCGCGCCATCCGCTGCGGCGAGGTGGATGCGCTCGTCATCGACGGCGAGTCGGGCCCGCGGGTCTTCACGCTCCAGGGCGTGGACGCAGAATCGAACCGGTTCCGCGGCGAGATCCTCGCACAGGTCAGCGATGCCGTCATCGTAGTGGATGACGACAAACGCGTGACCTTCCTTAATGCCGCCGCCGAACGGCAATACGGTGTGACAGCTTCCGAAGTCCTCGGCCGCCACGTGGCGAGGATCCACGAAACCCGCTGGCTGCGCGCTGAGGACGAGGCCGCTGCGACCGACGCGTTGCGCGAACACGGCGAATGGCGGGGGGAAAGCATCCACATCCGGCGGGATGGTCGCCGTTTGCATGTGGAGTCCAGTGTCAGCGTGCTGCGGGACACCGCCGGCCAGTCAGTGGGCAGGCTCGCCGCCATCCGCGACATCACCGGGCGCAAGCTCGCGGATGAGGCGTTGGCCAAGGCCCACCTCAGACTGCAGACCGTGCTCGGCAGCATCACCGATGGGCTCGCAGTCATGGACAAGGAGTGGCGCTTTTCCTATTTCAGCAAGCAAGGAGCGCAATTGCTCGGCGTGAGTCCCGAAGACATGATCGGCGGGTGCGTGTGGGATGTTTTTTCGGGCGCGAAAGAGAGGAAGTTCTTCGCGGAATTCCACCGGGCCGTGGAGACCCGGCAACCGCTCCATTTCGAGGAATTCTACCCGGATCCCATCGCGCGGTGGATCGAATGCCGCTGCTATCCATCGGAGGACGGGCTCTCGGTTTATTTCGGGGATATCACCGAGAGAAAGCGCGCCGAGGAGGCGCTACATGCGGCCAAGAACCTCGCGGAAACTGCGAACCAGGCGAAGGACCGCTTCCTCGCCGTGCTCAGCCACGAATTGAGAACCCCGCTTACGCCCGTTCTCATGGCCGTAGGTGCGCTGGAGCACGATCCCGGCCTGCGGCCCGACGTGCGCGAAGACATCATCATGATCAAGCGCAACGTCGAGTTGGAGACGAAGCTCATCGATGACCTGCTGGATCTCAACCGCATCGCCAGCGGGAAAATCGAATTGAAAACTGAAGCCGTCGATCTGAATGCCGCAATCCGCAGTGTCTGCGGCATCTGCCACCAGCAGCTCCTCGAACAAAACGTACGCCTCGAAACCCAATTTTCCGGTGAAGTCGGTTTCGTCGCGGCCGACCCAGCCCGCCTCCAGCAGGTGCTTTGGAACGTGCTCAAAAACGCGGTCAAGTTCACGCCCGCTGATGGCATCGTCCGCGTGAGCACGGCGCTTCTCGACGATCGCCGCGAAGTACGCGTGAGCGACACGGGAATCGGAATACCGCCCGATGCGTTACCACGCATCTTCGAGGCCTTCGAGCAGGGCGACGGCAGTGTCACCCGACGCTTCGGCGGGATGGGCCTCGGCCTCGCCATCTCCCGTGCGCTGGTCGAATTGCAAGGCGGCACGATTCGCGCCGAAAGCGACGGCCCGGGCCACGGCGCGACGTTTGTCATCGAACTCCCGGGTCTCAATGCCACTGCCGCAAGTCTGCCGCCTGAATTGGCCGAGGCCGCGGGCCGCCCGGGAGTCATCCGGCTGCTCCTGGTGGAGGATCACGCCGACACCGCTCGCACGCTCACCCGGCTCCTGCGCGCTGCCGGCTGCCTTGTCACCGGAGCCAGCAGTGTCGCCGACGCTCTCGCCATCGCCGAGCAGGCACACTTTGATGTGGTAGTGAGCGATCTCGGCCTGCCCGATGGGAGCGGGTGTGAACTGATACAGCGCATCCGGGCGACCCGCGCCATCCCCTGCATCGCGATGAGCGGCTACGGAATGGATGAGGACGTGCGCCGCAGCCGCATGGCGGGTTTCAGCGAGCACTTGGTAAAGCCCATCGAAGTCCCGCTGCTCATCGCAGCAATCCGGCGGGTGACGGAGAATCGCGATGAAAATCCCGCAGGATGACTGCCGGAACGCAGCCTTGATCGGTCTCCGCGCGGGAGCATCGGAACCTGGAATTCGGAAAAGCGGAACCCGCTGCGAGTTTCAGCCGCCGTTCACACCCTCGCCAGAGGCCCTCCATTCGGTCGCGAAGCGCACCAATTCCTTTGCATCCTTGAAGCCCAGCTTCTCCTTGATGTGTGCTCGATGGGTCTCGATCGTTTTTACGCTCACATGGAGTTCGGCAGCGATCTCCCGCGTCGTTTTCCCGCACCCGAGCAGTTGGAGGACCTCGAGTTCGCGGTCCGAGAGTTTGTCCACCGGAGTGCCCAGATCGCTCTCGCTCCCCTGCACGGCTTTGAACACCAGCCTCTCACTGAACTCACGGCTCACGTAGGTAGCACCTTCGATGATGCTGCGGAGGGCGTCGCCGATATGTTCGAGGGGTTGCGCCTTGGTAAGATAGCCTTTTGCCCCCGCGCGGAGGGCCCGGAGGGCATACAGGGACTCATCGTGGTTCGAGAGCATCAGTATCTTCAGCAGCGGGCGTTCAGAGAGCATGAGCTTTATGAGTTCGATGCCGTTCATTCCTGGCATCGCGACTTCCATCAGCACGAGATCCGGATTCAAAGCCCGCATAGCCTCGAGCGCCGACCGTCCATTTTCGGCCTCGCCACAGACCGTCACCTCGGGGACTTGCTCGAACATGTGCCGGATGCCGTATCGCACGATCGGATGGGCGTCCACCACGAGCAGCCGCTTCGATGCGCCATTGATATTTGGGTTCATAAGTTGCCCTCCGGTGCTGCAGGCATCGCAGCGAGGGATGTCGTGCGGTCAGAATGCCGAGCCGTTCGAACGCCTCCGTTCGTGCGTGCGAATGCCCGGGTGAATTCCGCGCCGAAAAAGAAAATCTGCGCTGAATAGAAAACCCACACCAGGACGATCACAAGGGATCCTGCGGCACCGTACGCCGATGCGAAACTGCTTCGTCCGATGTAGAACCCAATGAGGAATTTTCCGAGAATGAAGAGCGCCGCCGTGATGACCGCTCCCGCCCAGACATTGCGCCATGCGACCTTCACATCCGGCAGGAACCGAAACAGTCCCCCGAACAGCATCGTGACCACCACGAACGACACCAGCGAGTTGGCGGCTTCCAAGAGCACCTCGAATCCAGGTGCCCAGCCTTTCACGTAGGAACCTACCGCTGCGAGGATCGCCGACGCGACGAGCGACACCAGCACGAGGAAGCCAAGGGCGAACACCATCGCGAACGACAGCAGCCGCTCGCAGATGAATGCAACCCATGGCCGGGAGCGCGGCGGGGTTTCCCAGATGGTGTTCAGCGAGTCGTGCAGTTCAACAAATACGCCGGACGCCCCTAACAGCAAGACCACTGAGCCAATGATTGTCGCCAATACGCCCTTTTCGTGCGGTGCTGAGCGTTGGAGGATCGCTTCGACCATTGCACCGCCCTCGTCGCCCATGAGGTCGTGAATCTGACCCACAAGCGCTGTCCGTGCCGTATCATTATCAATCACCAATCCTAAAATGCCCGCAAGAAGCACGAGCAGAGGTGCCAGCGAGAACGCCGTGTAATACGCCAGAGCCGCGCCCATTTTGGGACCCTTGTGCGCCATCCACGAGGCGAAGGCGTCCCGAAATATCGATGGAAGTGATTTCATCCACAACGAATTCGCAGCTCGCGGCCAAATAGGCGGAAGAATTGGCGTTGGCTCATTTCAACAGATTCCGAGGCGCACCGCGCCGCGGCCTGTGTTGGCTGAGCAGCTTTGGCGGGACCAGAAGCAGACTCCGGGCTTCTGCTCGGAGAGTTGCTGGCAGAAGTTTTCGAACTGGCCGGTCTGTTAAGCGCCCGCCACGGGTTTTGTCGGCGCCGGGGCACCTACAACACCCATCTCTGCGTCACTGGCCTTCGCCTCCCGCAATTGGCACTCGGCTTCGCGCCAGTGCTCCTCAGCTTTCCCGCATGGGCAGCCCTGTTCTTCGTAAATCTGCTGCGCGCGTGCGGAAATTTCGTCGTGAGAGGGTTCGGGATTGGTGGATTGCGTTGACTTTTTCATAGCAACCTCCGAACGCAGAATGTCCCGATTTTGGATGTATTCGTCCGATGAAACTTTCCTCATCCAACCTCCGCCCAAACTGCGGCCACTCATAAGCGCTGGCAGTTGCCGATCTTGCAGCCCCGAAGTCGGAGCGCTCTGCCTGAGTGATCGCGGGTTCAAGCTTTGGTCTTCCGCTTGCTTCCCGAGCGCCCACCCTTGCGACCGCCTTTTTTGGCCCGTGCTTTGTTGGTTTTCTTACCCCGGCCCGAGCCGCTCTTCTTTCCTCCACCGTCCATTTTGTTCACGGTGGCCCACGCGCGGGCGGCAGCTTCTTTTTTTGGCACACCCCGATCTTCGTAGCCTTCCTCGATGTGCTCGGCTTGACGCTTCTGTTTGGCGGTGTAGCTGCGTTTGTCTCCTCTGGGTGTCATAAGAGCGGCTTTTCTGGTACCATCGCCCGGGACTCGTGCCCTGGACGTATTTCACGATCCAAAACGGCATGCACGATCGCGGCAAAACCGGACAGGGGACCCGCAAATCCTCCATTTGCATACGGCCAACAGAGCGCTGATTTCGATCCCGGAGCGCTATGCCTGATGAAAAAGAGACGACACGAACTGGAGCGTCCAAACCTCGTGAGACCCGACATCTCGCCGAGCGGCAAAAGCGAGCACTCGACCTGCAAGCCGAGGCCGAGCACGCCAGCGGACGCGAGCGGGAAAAACTGACGAAGGAAAGCAAGCAGTTGGGAGAGAAGAAAAGCCCCCGACGTTCGTGACGGGAGCATCGGCAAAGTTTCACCCATCCATCCCGCGCGCGAGTGGCGATCCACGTTTGCTATGAATAAACTCCAACTCAAAGGCTCTTGGAACGAGCTCAAAGGCAAGCTGAAGCAGAAATACGCTAACCTCACCGACGACGATCTCACGTTCGCCGAAGGTAAGGACGACGAGTTGCTGGGACGCCTGCAAAAGAAGCTCGGCCGTACGAAGGACCAGATCCGCGACGAAATTGAGGCGCTGTAGTCTCGTCCATTCGTTTCGGAGCAGCGGCGCGGTCTCGCACGAGTCTGCGCCGCTTTCTTTTTATCACCTTTCATTCGGTTCCTTCCCGTAGGTCATGCAGGTTACAGCACTCGCCTTCTTCCCCTTCGCGCCACGGTTCGCGCTATTGGCGTCCACAGCTTTCGGACGAGTCCCGCAATGCGCATGAATGAACGAATTCCAACGATTGTCGTCATCGATGATGAGCGCAATGCGCAGGCAACGCTGACGGCGGTGCTGCGACGCAATGGGTTTGCCGTGGAGATTGCCCCGACCGCCGCGCAGGGCCGGCGGAAGGTGGCGGAATTGAAGCCGGACCTCGTTCTGCTCGACCTGGGTCTGCCCGATGCGGACGGGCTCGCTGTGTTGAAGGACCTCAAAGCCGAGCAACCGGAAGTCCCGGTGATGATCCTCACTGCGCATGATTCGCTCGCGAACGCAGTGGAATCCATCAAGCTCGGAGCATTCCATTTTCTGGCAAAACCGTATGCGGTGGAAGAACTCGTCAGCCTGTGCGGCCGTGCCCTGGAGCAACGAGCCCTCGTGGAAAGAACGGCTGCGCTCGAAAAGGAAAAGGCGCAATTGCAGATAAAGCTGCGCGCGGCAGAAGAACAGCTCGCGCCGGTGGCGCTGAGCCGAAGGATGCGCGAAGTCGAGCAGCTCGTCGCCCGCATCGCTCCCAGCGATTCGAATGTGTTGCTCACGGGTGAGAGCGGAGTCGGCAAGGAAGTCGTCGCCGCCCGGCTGCACGCGGGCAGCGCGCGGGTGCGCGCCATGATGGTGAAGCTGAACTGCGGAGCCTTTCCCGCGAATATGATCGAGGGAGAACTTTTCGGCTACGCCAAGGGAGCCTTCACCGGAGCGGTGTCGGCATTTCCCGGCATGGTCGCGGAAGCAAATGGCGGAACGCTTTTTCTCGATGAGATCACGGAGATGCCGATCGAACTGCAGACCCGGTTCCTGCGCGTGCTTCAGGATCGCGAGTATCGGCCGCTCGGAACCACGAAGAGCCGACCCGTCGATTTCCGGCTCATCGCTGCATGCAATCGCCCTCCCGCGAAAGCCGTGCAGGAAGGCAGGCTCCGCCAGGATTTGTATTTCCGATTGAAGACGTTCGAAATCGAGATTCCGCCACTGCGCGAACGCTGGGAAGATCTGCCAAAGCTCACGGACACTTTCCTGCGTCGGTTCGCAAAGCAACTGGGCAAAGTGCCGCCGAAGCTTGATCTCGAAGTGCTCGAGATGCTGCGGGGATATCCCTGGCCAGGCAACGTGCGGGAACTTCAAAATGCCATCGAGCACGCGCTCGTGCTTTGCGATGAACCGATATTGAGCCCTCGCCATTTCCCACGGGAAATCCAGCGGCCCGACCTTGCGCCTTTGCCGCTGGTCCGCGCGGCATCCCCGGTCTCGTTCGCCGACGCAGCGCGTGAAACCTTGATCGAGGCGCTGCGCCGCGCAAACGGCAACAAGGCGCACGCCGCCCGGCTTCTCGGCATTCATCGCGCGACGGTCTACGCGAAGCTCCGACAATTCGGACTGTCTGCTTAAGCCGCTGCCAGCTCCACATCCAATGCCTCAGGCGCGCTTCCGGCGTTCTGGTGCGCGTGACATTGCGGACGAACCGCCGGGGTCCGGACCGGATCATGCAATTCCCCGAAGGCGAGGACAGACGAGCGGAGTTTCCGGAGGGCGAGTTCAAGCCGCGTCTTGATCGTGCCGAGCGGGATGCCGGTATGGGCGGCGATCTGGCGCTGGGTCATGCCATTGAAAAACGCAAGGCGCACCGCCTCCTGCTGCGCTTCCGGAAGCCGGCCGATCAGGCGGGATACCGCCTCGGCCCGATCACTGCCGGCGGCTTCTTCATCGGCCCCCCCATGTTCGCTTTCACAGGTCATTGAGCATTCCTCGCGGAAACGATCCTGCGCCCTAGAGTAGGCCGACTTGCGACGGATGCGATCGATCGTCCGACGGCGGGCAAGCGTCACGATCCAACCCAGCACCTGGCCTTTCGTGCCGTCGAAATTGGACGCATGGCGCCAAAGATCGAGGAAACAATCCTGAACGAGTTCGTCAACATCGTGGTCGTTGTAGATCATGCGGCCGATAATCGTGCGAATGAGCGCGCGATGCCGACGATGAAGGGCCGCCAAGGCCGTTTCGTCTCCTTGCTGGATACGTTCCATGAGCTGCTCGTCGGTCGGTCCGATGACGAGGGTGACGAGACTTTTACCGCAAGCTTGTTCGAATGAATGGAGCATAAATGGTTGGGTTTTGGGTTCGCCTTCCGTCCTTTGCGTTCCCCGTGCCAAGCGCCCGCTACCCTGTAGGACCGAGGCAGGCAGCTGGAAAATCGTCGTGAAATCCGACATCACTGTCGCGGCGCCACTACACCCTGTTTTCGTCCCACCACTGCTCCGTTTCGAGATTGCTCGCGACAGGCGTCAGGGCTCATCCCTTCGGAATGGCCAGTCGGAGCGGCGGGACACCTTTTCGTTTGCTCGGCTGGTCGATGACAGCCAGAAAATCCGCCCCACGACCACTGCTACGAAGCTCGCGAACCTCGAGGATCCGGTTCCCGACGAGGAGGCGCGTCCGGTGCACCGGCCAAAAGATTGTCCGCTGCAGGCAGTGGTTGAGCTTGGCGAGCCTGTTCCTTGATGACGCCCTCTTCGCTATACAAGCCGGCTTCCGCTTTCGTGGAAGTCGCCTCAGGTTCTTCAGCCGTTGGCCCGGTCTTGGGGCTTTTTTCCGTCGCGCCATCAGCCTCCTCCTCTGGTTTCGCGTTCAGCATCGTGACCGGAATTCCACGGGGAAAGACAACCTCGCGGGCTTCGTCGGGCATCGAGATGCCATGCTTTTGAAACGCCCGTTTCACGAGGCGGATGAGCGAAGATCGTACTTTCATCCAACTGTGCTCGCGGCCGTTGACCCAAAAATAAACCCGGAGGTTGACGGTCGCTTTCCCCAGGCTTTCGGCCAGCACCGACGGCTCGGGGTCATTCAATACAGCCGGATGGTCCGTGAGCACTTTGAGCGCAATCTCCTGCGCCTCACCAATCGAGTCATCGTAACCGATCCCGACGTCGAAGACCTCCCGACGATTGGCGTTGGTGGTGAAGTTGCGAAGGTTGCTCTTGTAAACGCTGGCGTTTGGGATCTGCACCAAGTTGCCATCAAGGGTCATCAAGATCGTCGTGCGCACATTCAATTGCTGCACGTAACCGGTCACCCCCGAGACCTCAACGAGGTCGCCCATTTCAAAAGGCCGCTGGATGCTCAGAAAAATGCTGGCCAGAAAGTTCTCAGTAATGTCCCGGAAGGCGATACCCACGGCCAACCCAACGAGGCCCGTTCCACCTATGATGGTCAATGCCAGCTGGGTCAGACCGGAGACCCTGAGAACGATGTAGGTCCCGAAAAGAAACACGAACGCGCCAATGATTCCTGCGACGACATTCCGGAGGAGTTTGGCCTGAATGCGCTCCACTAAAAGTGAACGCGATTTCCGTGTGGCAAAGATAGCCGCCCCCACAGACAAGGCGAGGATAAGGATGCCGAAAGCAAGCAATGGAAGCGAGCGGAGGAAATCACGCCAGAGTGCGAGAAGGCCATTCCACGCTGGACTCATATCCCAAGTCGATGGCTCCGCCACTTCCATCCGATTGGCGACCGCGACGACGTCCTGCGTGTTGCGAGCCAGATCGCCGGCCCACTTTTTAAGCTCCGCGGTTGCCGCCCTCCCCTTGAGAAAAACGACGCCCTCCTGGACCCGGACTTCCGGCACGGTGAACCACTCGGTTGCATCCATGACACTCTGGAGACGTTTGCGAATTTCTTCGTCCCGCGCCACGGGGTTGACGACCACCTTCGCCGGAGCCAGCGAAAGTTCTTCCTTCGCGGAAGTGGGTGATGGCGGCTCGCCGGGCTTGGCTCCGGGCACCTGAGCCGAACCCGCGGAGGCCAACAAGCCGCACACAAAAACAACCCGCAAAAGCTCTCGCATGATCGGTTTCCTCGACCCGCATCCAGGTCTTCCCTCACCCTTCAGGATGCGAAGCAGCGAACGTCTATTTTTCATGCTTCAACTTCGACAGGTAACGAAGGATGAGAAAATCGGCCAAGCCAAGCAGGACTGCGATCTCATAGCGCCCGAGCGCAACCGCCGCTCCGATCGCTCCAACGTTCCAAATGCTCGCCGCCGTAGCGCTCCCTTTCACGCTCCCGTCCTGCTTCAAAATCGCGCCCGCTCCGATGAATCCGATCCCGGTTATGATTCCTTGGAGAGCCCGCGCCTGAGCGTCCGGATGGGAGGCAAACGCACTTTCCGCAAGAAGCATAAACCCGCAGCTCGCCATCGCAACGAGCGGAAACGTCCGCAACCCCATTACGCGATCTGCGCGCTCGCGATTCCAAGCCACAGGCAGCGTCACGACGAAAGCCGCGAGCAGCTTTCCAAGCTGCAACGCGCTATTTTCCCAATTCCAAGCGAACATGCTCATTGTCAAAAACTGAATCGAAGTCGCCCGCTTCATTGGTCGGGCGCCATGTGAGGAACAGTTCGTGTCGGATATGGTTCACGGTTGCGAGGAAGGAGTGCGTTTGGCGGTACAACGTCGTGTATCTCAGATTACGCTGCCCGCAAATCTGGTATCCCCGCCCTGCTACCAGTGTGCGGGCTTGTAGTCCTTCAGGAATTTTCCCCACACGTGCTCGCCAGTGTTAAAGCCGGCGATGATCGGGT
The DNA here is from genome assembly GCA_963769025.1 of uncultured Verrucomicrobiae bacterium. Lineage (GTDB taxonomy): Bacteria > Verrucomicrobiota > Verrucomicrobiia > Chthoniobacterales > Chthoniobacteraceae > SXWH01. The sequence continues at coordinate 634,313 of CAVYKI010000006.1, read as the reverse complement.
CCACGATCCGCGCCGCGCCGTCCACGATGTCGAGCGGCGGATGGAAGCGGTGTTCCTCGACCTTGCGCGCAGCGATGTGCGCGGGGTCTTCGTCCGTCACCCAGCCGGTGTCCACGCTGTTCATGTGGATGCCATCGGCGAAGTAATCCGTGGCCGAAGTGCGCGTCATCATGTTGAGCGCGGCCTTGGCCATGTTCGTGTGCGGATGCCGCGTCGTCTTGAAACTGCGGTAGAACTGCCCCTCGACGGCGGAGACATTCACGATGTGCTTGTCGCGCTCCGGGCACCGCAGCATGAGCGGCTTCAGCCGGGCGTTCAGGATGAAAGGCGCGATGGCATTCACGAGCTGGACCTCCAGCAGTTCCACGGCCGGCACCTCGGCGAGCATGAGCCGCCATGAGTTGCGCTCGCGCAGATCGACCTGCTGCATGTCCTGGTCGAGGCGCCCCTCCGGGAAGAGATCCTTCTGCGCCGCAAATTCATCCGGCAACATCGGCACCTGCGACAGCGCCGCGGCGTCATGGCGCCGATGAGCGAGTTGCCTCCGAAGTCGGCCGACATGGATGGCATCGCGTGGCGCCCGCGGCTTGTCGCAAAGCCGCGCGGCGAACTTGATGCTGATCTCCTGCACGGTTGCGCGGGCGAACGGCCAGCCCTTCGCAACCATCCCATGACGCGTCCGCCGTTCCCGCGACTCGTGCGGGATATTTCGGTTGCGTTCGCTTCCTCGACGGCTGAATTCATGACTCTCATACGCCCCTCGTATGGCCCACCAGCTAGTTTTCGAATCTGACACCGGCAAATCCCGGACCTTTCCGGTCGCTGGTGATCTGATTTCCATCGGGCGCCATCCGAAGAACACCGTCGTCTTGGATCACGAGTTCGTTTCGATTTTTCACGCCGAAGTCACCACCAAGGACGGCAAGACGCTGCTCCGGGATCTGACGTCATCCAACGGGACCAAACTGAACCGGAAACGGATCAGCGAAGCGCCGCTCTCGGAGGGAGACGAGATTCGCTTTGGCCCGATCGTCTGCTATTACCGCCGCGAAAAGCAGTCCGCCGCGGACATGCCGCCCCCCATCCCGGTCACCGCGAAGGCCGAGCAACGCGCCGAATCGGTCAAGCCGATCGAACCGATCGAACCGGTCGAGTCGCTGACCTTTGCGCAACGGCTGCAGCAGACTCTCGCCGAGTCGCGCTACTTCATGCTCTCGCTGGTCATCCATACGATCATCGTGATTCTCGCGGGGACGTTCGTCTTTTACAAAGTGGCCGTGGAGCCGCCGGATTTCGTCGCCGAGGGTGGAAACGGGCTGATTGCGTCGACGGACGACCTTTTGGCACCGCCGGAGACGCCCGCTGACTCGGTGCCCACGGAGAAGGTCGTGCAACCGACGCCGAACCTCGACGCGCCGACGGTGAACGTGATCACCACCGCGACCCCGGCCAGCAATTTCAAGGTCGCCATCCCGCAAGTGAAGGTGAGGGTCGCGGCGGCGCGGGGATTTGCCGGCAGCCTCCCCGGCGCCATGGGTGGCCGCACCGGCGTCGGCATGGCAAAGGCGATGGCGCTGAACGGTATGAAGCCCAAGTCCGAGCAGGCGGTCCTGAACGGCCTCGTCTGGCTGATGCAGAACCAGAACGCGGACGGTTCGTGGGGCGACAGCAACAAGGGAGCGATGACCGGCCTCGGCCTGCTCTGCTTCCTCGGGCATGGCGAAACGCCGACGTCGCCGGGATTCGGCTCGACGGTGAAAAGTGCCGTCCAGTGGATCCTCGACAACGGCACCAAGCACGAAGGCCGGCTGCACATGGCCAGTTCCTTCAATCAGTCCGGCGTCTATGAGCACGCCATCTGCGCCTACGCGCTCGGTGAGTACTACACGATGACCAAGGACGAACGCGTCGCCGCACTTTTCAAGCAGGCCATCGGCTACATCGTCCAAGGCCAGGGCCCCGGCGGCGGGTGGATGTATTCCTACGACCAAAGCGAGGACGACCTCTCGGTGAGCGGCTGGCAGATCCAGGCGCTCAAGGCCGCGCACCTCAGCCAGATCAAAATCGCCGGAGTCGATGTCGCGCTCGACAAGGCCATCGCCTACATTGAGCGCGTGCGCGGCCCGAGAGGCGGATACGGATACCGCGAGGCCGGGGACAAGTACAGCCTCACCGGCGTCGGAATCCTCTGTCAGCTCTTCTGGCGCGCCGACCGCGCCGCGCTCCGCAAAGGCATGGAATGGCTGCTCGATCAAACCGAGACGCGAATGCCGGTGAAATACCATGGGGACAGCGCGGACCTCTACGCCTGGTATTATCACACGCAGGCCTGCCTGATGTTTGGCGGTGAAGCGTGGACCAAATGGAACGGCTGGTTCCAGGACGAGATCTGCGACGCGCAAAACCGCGACGGAAGCTGGCCGGCCACCGGTGGCCGCGGCATCGGCCCGGAGCGATCAGAAAGTATGACCGGCGCCGTTTACCGCACCTCGCTCTGCATCCTCATGCTCGAGGTCTTCTACCGCTACATGCCCACCACCCAGGGCTGACCGTTGCGGTGGTTTCAGAAAGCTGCCGGTTTTTCGCTCCGCATGTCGCCGGAGACGATCACTTCAGATACGACTCCAGCTTCTTGCGCTGTTCATCCGTGAGCGGCTGGAAGTCAATCTTCACGCCCGGCATCTCCGCGCGAAGCTTCTCCACGTCGGTGGCAGCGATGTTGGATTCGTAGATGGCGAGCTGCTTCAGCTTCGGCAGCGCTTTCAGAGCCCGCAAAGCTTCAAGGGTGAACTGCGCCTCGCCGATCTTCAGCGACTCGAGGGTTTTGATTATTGCGAGCGTCGGCAGCGACGCGTCGCTAAGGCTCGGCGCCTTCGCCCCGGCGTGCGGGAGGCGCTGGCCGAGCTTCAGGCTCGTGAGGCTCGGCAGCTTTGCGATCTCGGCGTTGCCGGCCTCGGTCTGATAGGTGTGCCACGTCGAGAGATCGCGCAAGCCGGTGAGAGTCGCGATGGCGGCGAACCCTTCATCGCCCATGGTCATGCCCGCGACGGTGAGCCGCTCCAGTTTCGGCAGCACCTTCCATGCGGCGAAACCCTTGCCGGTGAAACCCTCCATGCGGAACGACAGGTGAAAGAATGCCGCGGAGCGCAGGCTGGACAGCGCAGCGAGCTGCGCGAGGCCGGCATCGCTCAGTTGCGCGCCGTCGGTGGAGAGCGATTCGAGCTCCTGAAGTCCCTTGAGATGCCCGACAGTTGAGTCGTTCAAGCCGTGAAGCTTGCCGTACAGCGTCAAGCTTTTCAGGTGCGAGAGCTGCCCGATTGCGCGCAATTCCGCGTCGCCGATTTTGGTGCAATCCCGGAATTCCACCTGAGACACGACGCCATCCCTCTGCGTGACCTTGCCGCCGATCGCTTCGAGCTGCTTCGCGACGGCGGCATCATCGGCATACACGCCGCGGGTGAGAAAAAACGAAACGGCGAGAACCGCAGCAGCACGGGAACGAAGGAGGAGGAACACGGGATTCACGGCTCCGATAGTGCGCATCTATTTCCCTGCGTCGAGGAAGACATCCATCTGCTGGCCGACGTAAATGCTGGCGCCCTGGGGGCGGTCGAAGCGGTAGATGATTTGCAACACGCGGGTGTCCACATGTTCGCTGCTGTCGCCGGTGAGCGATCGTTTCGGAACGATGTACGGCTCGATGCGAACGAACCGCAACAGGATCTCCACGTCGCGACGGCCCTTGATGTATGCCTTCGCCTCCATGCCGGGACGGACGCGCGAGGCGTTGTCCTCGTCGATGTCTGCGCGGAGCTGGAGCTGCTCGGTCTGGCCGAGGATGAGGATGGGGTCCGTCGCGCCGGCCATGAGCGTCATCGGCGACGCGTATTCCCCGGCACGGATGTTGACCTGAAGGATGCGGCCGTCGCGCGGCGCGCGGATGGTGAGGAGGTCGAGCTGGACCTTTGCGCGATGGAGTTGCGCCTCCGCGCCCGCGATGCGCGCCTTCATGCTGCCAAACTGCGCCTCCGCGCTCTGCACGGCGAATAGCTTGCGCTGTTTCTCGTCCTCGCTGGCGACGCCGGTCGCGATCAGCTTTTGCATGCGCTCCCACTGGTCGCGCTTGTCGGCGAGACCCACCTCCGCCTCCGCTAGCTGCTTTTGCAGCGCTTCGAATTCCGCCTCCTGCGCGGTGACGAGCGCCGCGGCGTCGCGCGTGTCCTGCTCGATGAGGACGTCGCCTTTGTTCACGTCGTCACCGACCTTCACATTCACCTTCGCGACCAGCGCGGCGACGGCCGGGGCGATGCGGACGTTTTCGTTCACGCTCTCGACGAGGCCGCGGCCGCCGATGGATTTCGGAAATGGCGCGCGCGGCGGTTCGTTGAGTGCGGTGGCGGCGGGAATGGTTTTCCGCGACGTGAGCACGAGCCGCACGGACGCGAATGCACCGACAATCGCGGTGACAATGAGGAGCCAGAAGATGAGGCGTTTCATGGAAAATGCGGGCGCAACTCAGACGTATTGGGCGTTATACTGCCCGGCGTCGTGGATCCTTTTCACGATGCCGTCCTCCATTTCCGCGATGCGGTCCGCGAAGCTGAAGATGCGGCTGTCGTGGGTGACGACGATGACGCAGCGATCCGCGCGGCAGGCACTGGCCTTGAGGAGTTCGAGAACCTTGTGCCCCGTCGCGGCGTCGAGCGCCGCGGTGGGCTCGTCGCAGATGAGCAGGCGCGGCTCATGCACGAGCGCGCGGGCGATGGCGACGCGCTGCTGCTGGCCGCCGGAGAGCTGCTGCGGATGCGCGCCGAGCCGCTCGCCGAGGCCGACCTCGGTGAGCATCGCCGCCGCGGTGTCCTCAGCCTTGCGCCGGCTCTGGCCCTGCAGGAGCAGCGGGATGCTCGCGTTCTCGAGGATGTTCCAGGTCGGGATGAGATTGAACTGCTGGAAGATGAACCCGACGTTCCGCCCGCGAAACTCCGTGAGCCTGCCGGCGCGGAGATGGATGAGGTCGGTGCCGAAGACATCCACGCTGCCCGCGTCGGCCTTCATCGTGCCGCAGATGACGCTGAGGAAGGTCGTCTTCCCGCAGCCGGACGGGCCGACGATCATCACCATCTCGCCGCAGCGCGCTTCAAAATCCACGCCCTTGAGCGCACGCACGGCGTTGTCGCCGCGGCCAAACGTCTTCGTGACGCCGCGTGTGAGCACGGCGGTCTGTTTTCCGTTCTCGATCATCGGAATACGATCGCCGGCTCGGCGCGGATGACTTTGAGCAGCCCGATCGAGGCCGAGAAGAGGCAGATGAAAACGATGATCGATCCCGTGAACGCGAGCACCTGCCACGGGAGGAAGAACGGCGGCTCGCCCGTTTTCAGGAAGATGTTCCCGAAGATGGCGGTGAGTCCCGTGCCCAGGCCGTAGCCCATCGTGCCGACGGTGAACGCCTGCAGGAATACCATCTCGGCGAGCAGCGTGTTGTCCGCGCCCATCGCCTTCAGCGCGGCGAGGTGCCGCACATTTTCATGCACGAAAAGGTAGAAGGTCTGCCCCGCGATCGCGATGCCCACGAGCGCGCCGAGGATGACCACGGTGCCGAAGGAAATCGGGATGCCGGTGTACTTGATATACCAGTCGATGGTGCGGTCGTTGAATTCCTGATCGGTGAACGCATTGAGCCCGGGGATCGCACGGATTCGCCGGACGACGTCGGCGGCCGCCACGTCGTCACGCGGCTTCACCAGCACGAACGAGAGCAGCTTGCGCTGCGGCGGCGCGTATTCGAGCGCGCGCTCGTAGGTCGTGTAAACGTACGGCTGTCCGAGAAAGCTCTGCTCGGCGTAACAGATGCCGACGACGCGAGCCTCCTTGTCGTTGATCTCGAAAGTGTCGCCGAGTTTGAGGTCGAAGCCCTTGCGCTTGAATTTCTTGATCGCGATCTGATCGACGATGACCGCGTTCGGCAGCCGCAAATCCTCGATGTTGCCCGCAGTCATGCGTGCCGGGCGGCCGACCATCGTCGCGCTGTCGAGCCCGGTGAGCTGCACCGGTTGGAATGAGCCGTCGCGCAGGCGCGCCTGGATGATTCCCCAGTAAAGCGGCACCGCCCAGTCCACGCCCTCGATGCTGCGCACGCGGTTCACCTCGATGTCGCGCAGCGGGATCACTTCGTTGACCTGCTCGACCTTTGCATCGCAGACCCAGATCGGCACCTTGATGTTCCGCAGTGTGGACGTGGTCCAGAGCATCAACCCGCAGAAGACCCCGCTCTGCTGGGTCATCAGCAGGGCGCAAAATGTGAGCCCGCCGAGAAGCATGACGAACTTCGCCACGTCACCGTAGAGCATCTTGAGCGCGAGCCTTAGCATGAAGGAGTGGAACGAAGCACTGCCGGATACGCCGGGTCAAGGGTCGCGGATGCCGGCCGTGAAAAGCAAAACGCCGGGGAGCCTCTGCGGCCCGCCCGGCGTCTTGGTGAATGTTTGCGCGCCATCTGGCGCGGAGTGCTTACAGGCCCTTGCCCGCGATGTACTTCACGAGGTCCACGCAGCGGTTGCTGTAGCCCCACTCGTTGTCGTACCAGCTCACGAGCTTGAGGAAGCGGCTGTTCAGGCCCACGCCGCTGCCGGCATCGAAGATCGAGCTGCGCTGGTCGTGGATGAAGTCGCTGCTCACCACTTCGTCGGTGGTGTAGCCGAGGATGCCCTTGAGATAGGTCTCGCTCGCCTTCTTCATCGCGGCGCAGACTTCCTCGTAACTGGTCTCCTTCACGGTCTTCACCGTGAGATCGACGACGGAAACGGTCGGCGTCGGAACGCGGAACGCCATGCCGGTGAGCTTGCCCTTCACCTCGGGGCAGACGAGGCCCACGGCCTTTGCCGCGCCGGTGCTGCTCGGGATGATGTTGATGGCGGCGCTGCGTCCGCCCTTCCAATCCTTCTTGCTCGGGCCGTCCACGGTCTTCTGCGTGGCGGTGTAGCTGTGGACGGTCGTCATGAGTCCTTCCTCGATGCCGAAGCCTTCCTTCAGCAGCACATGCACGACCGGCGCGAGGCAGTTCGTCGTGCAGCTTGCGTTGGAAATGATGTGATGTTTCGCCGCGTCGTAGTTTGTGTGATTCACGCCCATGACGACGGTGATGTCCTCATTCTTGCCCGGTGCGCTGATGATCACCTTCTTCGCGCCCGCGGTGATGTGGCCCTTCGCCTTTTCCGCGTCCACAAAGAGGCCGGTGCTCTCGATGACGATGTCCACGCCGAGCGCCTTCCACGGCAGCGCCGCGGGGCCTTCCTTCACGGCGAGGCACTTGATTTCGTGTCCGTCCACGACGAGCACGTCATCCTCCGCCACTTCGGGCGAGGATTTCTTGCTGAAGACTTCCTCCTTCGCCTTGCCCTGCGTGGAGTCGTACTTCACAAGATAGGCGAGATTGTCCGCGGGAACGAGGTCGTTCACCGCCACAACGTTGATTTCCTTGCCGAGAAGCCCCTGGTCGCAGATTGCGCGGAAGACGAGCCGACCGATGCGCCCGAATCCATTGATGCCGATGTTGATCATGTTATTTTTCTATGTTGGTTCTTTGAGTGCCTGGAGAAAGAACGGCGCATAAAAGGGACGCTGGCGACCTTCGTCAACACCGGAGCATGGATGGAATTCCGCCCCTGCCCCTTCCCATCGCAGCGACACGCCCGCCCGCGATGAGTTCGACGCCTTGGTGAATTTGGACATACCAAATCCCCGGTGAGGATCCCGTTTCCCCACCCCCGATGCCCTGCCTCGTCCCTGCCGGGGACACCTGTGACGAAAGGAGAGCGGGCGAAGAGATTCGAACTCTCGACATTCTCGTTGGCAACGAGATGCTCTACCAACTGAGCTACGCCCGCGTTTTCGTGGGCGGGAACGTAGGAGATGTCCCTGCTGGCACGCAAGGCTTTTTTTGCCGGAGGCGAAAATTGGCACATTTGCCTCGCGTTCGCCGCCCAATCACCACCCGAAAAGCGACACCGGCGGCGGCGGAAGGCAACGGCCCGCCGCTCCTGATCCGATTTCCCTAATCACGGATCTTCGAGAGCAGGTCGCCGAGTTCCTTCACCTTTTCAGGCTTTTCGCTGGCGAGGTTTTTGGTTTCGCCGAGGTCGGCGGCGAGGTCGAAGAGTTGCACGCCAGACTCCCCGGGTTTCGCGTTTTTCTTTCCTCCCCCGTAGGCGCTCGCGCCCGCGGTGATGAGCTTCCAGTTGCCGACACGAAAGCCGAAGGGACCTCTCATCCCGCCGTTGTGGGCGACGAAGGTTTCGCGCGCGGTCTTCGCTTCGCCGAGGAGCGCGGGGAGCACGTTGACGCTATCGCGACAGCCACCGGGCGGGATTTTCACGCCAGTGAGCGCTGCAAACGTGGCGGGCATGTCGAGCAGCGCGATGAGTGCGTCGCTCTTCGTGCCGGGTTTGATGTGTCCCGGCCAGCACGCGATGAAGGGTACGCGGTGGCCGCCCTCAAGGACGTTGCCCTTGCGGCCGTTGAGCGGCGTGTTCGGATTGTAGTCGAAGCTGCCGACGTCCTCGTAGCCGTCATCCATCACTCCGCCATTGTCGCTGCTGAAAATGAACAGCGTCTTTTCCGTGAGTTTCAGCTCGTCGAGTTTCGCCATCACCTTGCCGACGGCGTCATCGAGTTCCGCGATCGCATCGCCACGGGTGCCCGCACCGCTCCTGCCTTTGAAGCGCGGATGCGGGACGCGGGGCACATGGATATTATGCGTGGCGTAGTACAGGAAAAACGGCGTGTCCTTGCTGTCCTCGATGAACTTCACGGCCTTGCCGGCAAAGATGTCGCTCATGTCTTCATCCTTCCAGCGCGCTGCCTTGCCGCCCGTCATCCAGCCGATGCGACCCACGCCATTCACGATCGTCATGTCATGGCCGTGCGTGTGCTTGAGCTTCAGCACCTCGGGATTCTCGCGACCCGTCGGCTCAGCGCCCACTTTCGCCTTGTAGCTGACGGTGATGGGATCCTTCGGATCGAGCCCGGCGATGCGGTGCCCGTCCACGTATACCGTCGGCACACGGTCACCAGTGGCAGCCATGATGAACGACGAGTCAAAACCGATCTCCATCGGCCCCGGCTTGATGTCGCCATTCCAATCCGGCCCGCCCTCAGGCCCGAGTCCCATGTGCCACTTCCCCACGATGCCCGTGCGGTAGCCCGCCTGCTTCATGATGGACGCCACGGTGGGCGTGCCGACAGGAATGCTCAGCGGCGCATCCCCCGGCGCGATGCTCGATCCCGGCTGCTGGCGCCACGAATACACGCCGGTGAGGAACGCGCGCCGCGTGGGCGTGCAAGTGGACGCCGGCGAATGCGCATCCGTGAACCGGCACCCCTGCGCAGCAAGCCGGTCGAGGTTCGGAGTCTTCACGTGCTTCGCGCCGTAGCACGAGAGGTCCGCATAGCCGATGTCGTCGGCGAGGAGAAAGATGACGTTCGGCTTCTCCGCAGCGTGCGTGGCGGAACGGGCGACGGCGGCTGCGAGAAGGAATGCGGCGAGGAGGCGGAGGGATTTCATGAGGGGAAAAGGGCGCGACATTGGCGCGCTGGTGTTTTGCCGCTGTCAGTTCGGACGTCCAGCAAGGATTCACCGAAGCGTCGGCGAAGCCCGGAGCAAACACGGCGACACCCGCGGATCGCGATCTGGCTGCCGACTTTGAGATCATGGAAAGCCTTCATATCGTCACTCAAATGGATCCGCCGAAATCGGCAATTCATCTGCGCATCGAACGACGATGACCGCTTTGAACGCACATCCCGGATGTGCGAAATCCTACATTATCGGCGGAATCGAAAAACAATCCCTGACGCGGCGCGTCCGGCGTGGATGACCTGAACGGCTACGCCTTGCCCCAATGCCGCAGCAGCGTGTCCGCCATCGCACTCGGCGTTTCGGAGACGGCGATGCCGGCGTCCTTGAGCGCGGCGATCTTAGCGGCGGCGGTGCCTTTTCCTCCGCTCACGATCGCGCCCGCGTGGCCCATGCGGCGTCCGGGAGGCGCGCTGGCTCCGGCGATGAATGCGGCGACGGGCTTCTTGCAATTCGCCTTCACCCAGGCCGCGGCCTGCTCCTCGGCTTCGCCGCCGATTTCGCCGATCATGATGATGGCTTCGGTCTCGGGGTCTTCGTTGAACATCTTCATCACGTCGAGATGCGAGGTGCCGTTCACGGGATCGCCGCCGATGCCGACGCACGTGGTCTGCCCGTAGCCGCGCGAGGTGAGCTGCCACACGGCCTCATACGTGAGCGTGCCGCTGCGCGAGACGACGCCGACATTGCCGCGCTTGTGAATGTAGCCGGGCGCGATGCCGATGCGGCAGCCGCCGTGCGAATCCTTGCCCGTGCCGGGCGTGACGAGGCCGGGGCAATTCGGCCCGATGAGCCGCGTCTTGCTGCCGGCCATCGCGGCCTTCGCACGCACCATGTCGTTCACCGGGATGCCTTCGGTGATCGCGACGGCGAGATCGAGTCCCGCGTCCACGCTCTCGAGGATCGCATCGGCGGCGAACGGCGGCGGGACGAAGATGACACTCACGGTCGCGCCGGTCTGCTTCGCGGCCTCGGCGACGGTGTCGAAGACGGGCACCTTGTGTCCGTTATGTTCAAAAACCTGCCCGCCTTTTCCCGGCGTGACGCCGGCGACGAGCTGCGTGCCGTAGTCGAGCGAGAGCTTCGCGTGTCGCGAGCCGAAGTCGCCGGTGATGCCTTGGACGAGGATGCGAGTCTGTGGTGTGACGAGGATGGCCATTGGAAAAAAGGATGAAGGAAGAAAGTTTGAAGGATGAGGGTCAGTGGTGCCCCGGCTTGCGCTTGTGGATGATGAGTGTGTTGCCGTCCGGATCGCTCACCATCGCCATGTGGCAAATGGGCGTCTCAAACGGGCCCATGCGGAATGGCGTCCCCGCGTTTTTGAGTTCCGCGATGGCGGTGTCGAAATCGTCCATTTCGAGCGCAACGACGCATCCGTCGCCCGTGGGCTTCCAGCCCTCGTACCGCCCGATTCCGAGCGTGCCTGCGCCGATGTCGTATTCGATCCAGTGGCCTTTCTCGCCCATGTCCTGGTCCATCGTCGCCTTGAGGCCGAGCACGCCTTCGTAGAAAGCGCGCGCCCGCGCCACGTCGGTGACAGGGTAGGAGGCAAAGGCGAGTTCGGTGACTTTCACTGTGCGCGGCTAGCTGGCTTTGACTGCGGCGACGATCTTCTGCGCTGCGTCGTCGAGCGTGTCGGCGCTCAAGATCGCGAGGCCGCTCGTGGCGAGCGTTTTCTTCCCGGCGGCGACGTTGTTGCCTTCGAGTCGCACGACGAGCGGGATGGCGATGTGAACTTCCTTCGCGGCGGCGACGATGCCGTTGGCGATCACGTCGCAGTCCATGATGCCTCCGAAGATGTTCACGAGGATGCCCTGCACCGCGGTGTCGCTCAGGATGATTTTGAACGCCGCCGTGACCTGCTCCTTGCTCGCGCCGCCGCCGACATCGAGGAAGTTCGCGGGCTTGCCGCCGTAGTGCTGGATGATGTCCATCGTCGCCATCGCGAGGCCCGCGCCGTTGACGAGGCAGGCGATGTTTCCATCGAGGCCGATGTAGTTGAGGTTGAATTCGCTCGCGGCGACCTCGCGCGGATCCTCCTCGGATTTGTCCCGCATCGCAACGATCTCCGGATGCCGGAAGAGCGCGTTGTCGTCGAAGTTGAACTTCGCATCCAGCGCCATGAGCCGGCCATCCGTCGTGATGACGAGCGGGTTGATTTCCACCATCGAGCAGTCGGCGCTGAGGAAAAGTTTGAAGAGATTCGTAAAGAGTTTCACCGCCTGCGTCATGAGCGGTCCGCGGAGGCCGAGTGCCGCCGCGATTTTCCGACCCTGATACGACTGGAAGCCGAGCGTCGGGTGGATGTGCTCGCGCGCGATTTTCTCCGGCGTGTGCTCGGCGACCTCCTCGATGTTCACGCCGCCCTCGGTGCTGGCGATGATCGTGTAGCCGCTCGTCGCGCGATCCTGGAGGATTGCAAAATACAGTTCCTTCGCGATGTCCACGGCCTCGCCGACGAAGACCTTTCCGACGAGTTTCCCGTCCGGCCCCGTCTGGTGCGTCACGAGCGTCTGGCCGAGCATCTTCCCCGCAAAATCCCGCGCCTCCGCCGGCGAACTCGCGAGGTGCACACCGCCCTTGAATCCGCTCTTGAAGGTGCCCTTTCCGCGTCCGCCCGCGTGGATCTGCGCCTTCACGATGACGTTCTTCGTGCCGACTTCCACGGCGACTTTCTCCGCCTCCTCCGCAGTGCTGGCGACGCGCCCCGGTTGGGTGGCGACTCCAAATTTTCCGAAAAGTTCGCGGGCTTGGTACTCGTGGATATTCATCGTGTGAAAAGCGGAGCGCAGCTTGTAGAGGGACAAATCATGCTCGGCAAGATTTCGCTTGGCGATGTCGGGATAAGGATGCCCCGGCACATCCGTTCAAATATCGACGCCGGCGCGCGCAAGCCGAAATCCCGTCGGGCGCGGTTCTTCGTCCGAACTATCGTCCGTAGCCAAAAGAAAAGGGCGGGAAGCCAACGCTTCCCGCCCTTCGTGAGATTGGTTGAAGTTTCGGTTCGGTTATTTCGCTTCCGGCTTGCGGTCGCCCGGTTTGCGGTCGCCCGGCTTGCGGTCGCCCGGCTTACGGTCGCCGGCCTGCTTCGCACGCTCCGCAGCGGCAGCCTTATACTTCTCCTGCTGCTCGGGCGTGAGGACCGCGAGGACCTTTTCGTTTTGACCTTTCATGAACTCGCCGAATTTCTCCCGGCGCTCGCCTTCCGGCACTTCGCGCAGCTTCGCCATTTCTTCGCGGCCGCCTTCGAAGATCGCCTTGACCTTGTCCTGCTGCTCCTGCGTGAGGCCGAGCGTTTCGGTCATGCGCTTGAGGCGCTCCTCGGGATTGGGGCGCTGGCCGCCGGGGCCGCCGGCGCCTTCGGGGCGCTTGCGCTCGGGTTTGGCTTCGTCAGCCGCGAGGCTGAGCGTGGGGAGGGTGAGCAACGCCGTCGCGGCGAGACTGAGGGTGAGTGTGAAGTGTTTCATACGAGGCTGGGAAACACGCGCTGTCCGCCGTAGTTGCGCGCCGTTGCAAAAAAAATTTGCCAGCCGGCGGCACCTCGGCCGGGAAAAAGAAAACCCAGCCGGCTGGCTGGGTCTCCTTCGTGTTGGGAAATGGGTTCGCGAAGCGCTTACTTCGCGGTCTTTTTCTCGATGTAATCGACGACGTTGCCGACGGTCTGGAGCTTCTCGGCGTCCTCGTCCGGTACTTCCACGCCGAAGACCTCCTCGAAGGCCATGACGAGTTCGACAGTGTCGAGCGAGTCGGCGCCGAGATCCTCGATGAACGATGCGGATTCGGTGACCTGTTCAGGGTTCACGCCGAGTTGTTCGACGATGATTTCTTTGACCTTTTCTGAGATGGATTTTTCGGACATGGCGTAGATGGTAGTTTTCGAAACGGGCGGTTGCTTTATGGTTCGTTCCGCAGGTTGGCAACAACGAAAGTTCGAAAATATTTCCGCACTGAGAAACGCGCGCAATGTTCCGCCGTGGTTGCCAATTCCCGCGGGAATGCTTTACGGTCTTCGCACATGAGTGATTCGCCTGTTGAACTCGATTTGAAATTCCTGCCTGCCTGGCTGAAGGAGGCACCTGCACCGAACCGCTACGCGGATTTCGCGGGCGAAGAACCGCGTCGCGAACGTGACGACCGCCGCGGACCGGGCCGGGGTCCGAGCCGTGGACCGCGCCCGCCGCAGGGCGATCGGGATCGCGGGCCGCGCAGGGATGACCGTGGCGGCGGGCGCCCTTCCGGACCGGGCGGACGGCAGGGCAAACCGGGCGGATTCGGAGGCCCCCGCGGGCAGCGCGACGACCGTGGATTTCGCGACCAGCGCCCGCCGGAGCCGCAGGCGCCGCGTGTTCCCGTGGTGAAAGTGGAGATCCTTCCCGAACCGGCAGCCGCGGCGGGGATCGCAAAGCAGATCAAGGCCAGCGCACGCGCTTGCGGCGTCTTCCGCGTCGCGAACATGTTCATGGATCGCTTCGACCGGTTCCGCGTGCGTGTGACGGCGCTCGATCCAAATGCCGTGATGTATCGCATCTGCGAAGGTCCGCTTTCCTTCGATCGTTCCGCCGTCGAGAGCGGTGCGTTCAAGGCGAACTTCGACAAGCACTACATCACCGAAGTCGTGCAGGGCGAGCCGCCGAAGGGCAACTACACGAGCGTCGCGCGCGACCGTCTCAGCGGCGCACTTCTCGGGCCGTCGAGTCACCACGGCTACCAGGTCGCGCTGCGCAAGCTTTACGAGGAGCGCTACGCGCGCCGGATGTCGTTCCAGGACTTCCAGCGGAACATCGACAACGTCACCGACCCCGCCGCCGTCGAGCAGTGGAAGCAGCAGGCGAGCAGCGTCACTACCTACAAGACCAAGGTCGCCGAGGGCGAGGAGCCGATTGTTTTCAAGACCGAGCAGGAGGCCGAGGAGCACTTCCGCAAAACGCACCTTCCTTCGCTGCTGACCAGCGGCAACTCGCTCGAAGTCGGCGGTGCCATCGCCGGTTCACTGCTGGACAAGAGCATCGGCTTCACCGTGCGCGACGCCGTGGAGCGCGAGCGCGAGGTGCCCGTGCAAATGGTGAATGCGCTGCGTCCTTACTTCAACGAAGCCGGGCTGCAGCTCTTCAAGTGGAAGCGGAAAATCCTCTACGCCTCCGGCATCCGCCCGCAGCGGCACCCCGAGCAGGCATTTTCCGAGGGCATCAGCGCCATCCTGACCGCGGTCGGCGAGCATCCCGGAATGAAGCGTCCGCAGCTTGCCGCGCGGCTTCTCGGCACACTCCCGCCCGATGCGACCGAGGAAGCCCAACAAGCCCACGAGGCAAAGCTCTCAGCGCTCGCCGCGGACCTCCACTACCTCGTCCAACTCGGCTACGTCGTGGAATTTCAGAATGGCTGCATGGAACTCCCTCCCGCCCGCAAGGAAGCTGGGCACGCGGACGACCATCGCCACGACATCGCCGCCGAGACTGCGGGAATGCACGAAGCGCCGGCTGATACCGAATCCCGTCCCCAGCAGCAGCGCCAGCCCCAGCAATCCCGCGAGCCGAAGCCGAACAAGCCGCGCCGCGATTCCCGGTACGCGCTGCTTCCGCTGATCACCGCCGCCTCCGTCGCCTCGCTCGGGTAACCCAGCTAGCGGCGGGGTTGTCCGCAGATTATGCAGATTTTCGCAGAGGAAAAATCGAACAAGCGGCCTCCGAAGCACGCGGCTGCACCCCGGATGCGCCGCGGATGCGTTTGCGCTTCCCTCCGCTCCTCTCCGACAATCTGCCTCCATCTGCGAAATCTGCGGATAGACTCCTCCTTTCCGCGGATGCTCCCGATGTCCGTGCAGCAAAAAGCCCGGCCGCCTTTCGGACAGCCGGGCTTTTGAAGACGACTCGCGCCGGCGCTACTTCGCCGCTGCGAAATTCGCCTCGGCCTGCGCCCAGTTCACCACGTTCCACCACGCCTTCACGTAGTCGGGGCGGCGGTTCTGGTAGTTGAGATAGTAGGCGTGCTCCCAGACATCGAGTCCGAGCACCGGCGTGCCGCCGCAGCCGCCGACCGCTTCGCCCATGAGCGGGTTGTCCTGGTTCGCCGTCGAGCAGATCGCCAGCTTGCCGTCCTTTACGCAAAGCCACGCCCAGCCGCTGCCGAAACGCGTCGCCGCAGCCGCCGCGAATTTCTCCTGAAACGCCTCGAAGCTCCCGAACGTCGCCGTGATCGCCTCCGCGAGCTTGCCCACCGGCTTGCCCACCGGCTTGCCCTCGGCATTCGCCTTCATGAGCTTCCAGAAAAAGGAATGGTTCCAGTGCCCGCCGCCGTTGTTGCGCACCGGGCCGCGAATCGCTTCCGGCACCGAGGCGATGCTCTTGCAAAGGTCGTCGATGGTCTTCGCGGCGAGATCGGCGTGATCCTTCAGCGCGTTGTTGAGATTCGTCACATACGCGTTGTGATGCTTGCCGTGATGGATTTCCATCGTGCGCGCATCGATGTGCGGCTCGAGCGCGTTGGTTGCGTAGGGAAGTGCAGGTAGTTCGTATGCCATGGTTGTGTTTTGGTTGATTTGAGAGAAGGGCTCGAAGTATCCGCGGCGCGCCCTTTCAATGCAAGCATGCGAAGCGTTGCGCGACACGCCGCCATTGCCTGAGGAATCTGGACACCGGGGATTGACCCCTTGGACCATCTCTCCGAGTGGCCCGAGAAAATGAGCCCGGTAAGACGGTTGATTGCACCACTAATCGATCGCGGGATACGCTTCCTCACGGTGGAACCGGTCAAAGCACACCGCAACTCGGAATGCCGTCAGGACTTTCACACCCGTTCCGCATCTTCGCGCCCCCGATCCTCGACTGAAACGGACAAAGTCTATTTTCCCGATAGACAATCAACATTTTGACTGCTTTTCTCCCCGCCCCTTTCCGAAAACTCCGCCCTTTCACCCTTCGATGTCCGACTTTTCCAAGCACCCCGCCTACTCCCGGCTCTACGCAGCGCCGGGGGCCGATGAACCGGCTGCGTTTTTCCCGGAGAAAATCGCGCACAGCGACCAGGAGCACCTGGACCAGCTCGAGGCGCAGAGCGTGTTCCTCATCCGCGAGGCTTTCCATCATTTCAAAAACATCTGCATGCCGTGGAGCATGGGCAAGGACTCGAACGTCCTCATCTGGCTCTCGAAAAAGGCGTTCGGCGGGCACATCCCCTACCCGCTCCTGCACATCGATACGACCTACGAATTTCCCGAGATGATCGAGTACCGCGACTGGGCGGTGAAGTATCACGGGCTGAATCTCATCGTGAAAATCAACGAGGACGCGCGCGCGGGACGCGGCGAGTGGGAAAAGCGCGGGCCCATCGGCTACGACACGACGGACCCGGTGACGGTGACGCACGAGCTGAAGACCGTCGCGCTCCAGCAGGTGATGGCCGAGCACAAGTGGGACGCGCTCATCACCGGCATCCGCCGCGACGAGGATCCGACGCGCGCGAAGGAGCGCTACTTTTCACCGCGCACAAAGGACTTCGAGTGGGACTACAAGGATCAGCCGCCGGAGTTTTGGAACCAGTTCACGACGAGCTGCGCGCCGGGCGAGCACGTCCGCGTGCAGGCGCTGCTCGACTGGAGCGAACGCGACATCTGGATGTACATCCAGCGCGAAGGCATCCCGATCCCGAAGATGTATTTCGCCCGCAAGGCGAAGGACGGGCACCGCTACCGCTTCCGTTCACTCGGCTGCTGGCCCATCTCCGGCCCGGTCGAGAGCGAGGCCGACACCATTGACAAAATCGTGGACGAACTCGCGCACACCAAGACCAGCGAGCGCGCCGGCCGCGCGCAGGATCACCACGAACGCAACGCGATGCAGAAGCTCCGCGCGAAGGGCTTCATGTAGGCCTCGCTACAATTCGCTCTCCTCGATTCCAGCAATCTTCATCTGATGCCGCAGCAAGCCAATTTTCAGCGACTGGTTCCCGTGAACGGGAACAACGATGCGCTCACGCCTGCCCGGCTTCGTGAAAATGTGATGGCTACCGTTGATACGCGCGAGCTGCCAGCCCTTCTGCTGAAGAAGGCGCACGAAATCCTTGCCGGAGATCGCTTTCACACCGCGAGCTGCACGATCTCGTCGTCGGGATGCCGCTCGAAATCCGTCACGTCCACCGAGAGGCACCCCTCGATGGCCTCGCGAACGTTCGCCAGGAGTTCCTCGTGCGTCTCGCCCTGCGTGGCACAGCCTGGAATCGCCGGCACCTCTGCCCAAAAGCCGCCCTCCTCTGCGCGGTGAACTATCACTTTGAAAGTCATGTCCACTTCTAGCACCTCAGCCGATAACGCCTCAAGCACCAACTCCGTCCGCCGCCTCCGCGTCGTCTTCGTCGGTCATGTGGACCACGGCAAGAGCACGCTCATCGGGCGCATTTTCTACGACACGAAGTCGCTGCCGGACGGCAAAGTCGAGCAGATCCAGGCGGCGTGCAAAGAGGAGGGCATGGAGTTTGAGTATGCGTTCCTGCTCGATGCGCTGCTCGAGGAGCAGGCGCAAAATATCACGATTGATACGACGCAGATTCAGTTCAAGACGGCGAAGCGGCCGTACGTGATCATCGATGCGCCGGGGCACAAGGAGTTCCTGAAAAACATGATCACCGGCGCGGCGAGCGCGGATGCGGCGGTGCTGCTGATCGCGGCGAACGAAGGCGTGCAGGAACAGTCGCGGCGGCACGGCTACCTGCTGTCGCTGCTCGGCATCAAACAGGTCGTCGTCGCGGTGAACAAGATGGACCTCGTGGATTTCCGGCAGGATGTCTTCGACGACGTGGTGAAGAACTACTCGGCGTTTCTGAAGGAGATCGGGCTGGAGGCGCGCGCGTTCGTTCCGATTTCGGCACGCAGCGGGATCAATGTCGCGAGCCGCGCGGGCGAAGCTTCTGCGGCGAGTAACCCGCAGTCCGGGATGCCTTGGTACACGGGGCCGACGATCACCGACATGCTCGATTCCTTCGAGCCGCCGAAGCCGCTCAACGATCTGCCGCTGCGGTTCCCCGTGCAGGACGTGTATCGTTTTGACGACCGGCGCATCATCGCGGGCCGCATCGAGGCGGGGTCGCTGAAGGTCGGCGACACGCTCGTGTTTTCGCCGGGCAACAAGACGGCGGTCATCAAGACCATCGAAAACTGGAATGCGCCGCCGAAGACTTCCGCGACCGCGGGGGAAAGCATCGGCATCACGCTCACGGAGCAGATTTTCGTGGACCGCGGGCACGTCGCCTCGCACGAGCAGGAATCGCCGATTGAATCGAACCGTTTCAAGGCGCGGCTGTTCTGGATGGGCAAGCGAAACCTCACCGTCGGCGAACGCTACAAGCTGAAGCTCACGACGCAGGAACTCGATGCGGAGGTCGTGAGCATCGAGCGCATCATCGACGCCTCCACGCTCGACGCGCTCCCCGGCGACCGCGGCTACATCGCAAAGAACGACGTCGCGGAAATCACCATCCAGACGCGCGGCGCGCTCGCTTTTGACAACGCGGATCGCAACGCGCTGCTTGGGCGATTTGTCATCGTGGACAACCGCAACGTCGCGGGCGGCGGCATCATCTTCGGCGGCGTTTACACGGATCGCACGCAGCCGAAGTCCTCGAACATTTTCTGGAGTGACGGCGCAGTCACGCAGGTCCGGCGCTTCGCGCGCAACGGGCACAAGGGCGCGATCGTGTGGTTCACCGGCCTGAGCGGCAGCGGCAAAAGCACGCTCTCGCACGAACTGGATCGCGAACTCTTCAACCTCGGGATGCAGACCTACATCCTCGACGGCGACAACATCCGCCACGGGCTGAACTCGAACCTCGGCTTCTCGCCCGAGGACCGCGTGGAAAACATCCGCCGCGTCGCGGAGACTGCGCGGCTCATGGCCGATGCGGGCGTGGTCGTCATCACCGCATTCATCTCGCCGTACCAGGCCGACCGCCGCCGCGCGCGCGCCATCGCATGCGAGAGCGGCGTGGACTTTTACGAGGTGTATGTGAACGCCTCGCTCGAAGTCTGCGAGCAGCGCGACACGAAGGGCCTCTACAAAAAAGCGCGCGCCGGGGAGATCAAACAGTTCACCGGAATTGACGCGCCTTACGAAGCGCCGAGCGATCCGGAGATGGTCGTCGAGACGAGCAAGCTCACCGTCGGCGAAAGCACGGCGCAGGTGCTGGAGTTCCTGCGCGAGCGGCTGAAATTCGAGACGGACTTCGAGATCTGAGTGCGGCGCATACGCGCCTGCGCTTTCGCCAAAATCAACGTCCCGCGGCGTGCTTTACCGCGTCCACGATCGCGCGGTCATCGTCGCCCTTGTCCCACACGAGTTGCAGGAATTGAGGGAGCGTCATGCCGTGCTCGCGCAGAAACGGGCGGTCGCCGGCGCAGCCGTACATGAGGTCGGGGTTCATCTCGCCGCGCAGCTTGATGCGCGCCTTTTCGATGAGGCGAGGGAGCCATGCGATGCCGTCCACTTCAGCGGACTTTGCGGGGAGGTCGCTCATCGGCACGACGCGGCCGGTCGGCTTGCCGTGCATCACATCGAGGAAATACGAGCGCCGGATCTCCGTGACGGCGAGTGCGGTTTCAAAATCGAGATCGTCGTAACCGAGCGAGTCATCGACGAAATCGAACAACTCCTGCGCGGTGCAGCCGATGGTTGCGAGGAAGGCCACATCGTCCGGCGTGAACATGGTCTGCGGCGAATTGCGTCCCGCTTTCCACGCGGCGACAGCGCGATCCCACACGTTGCGAAATTCGAGTTTCCAGTCGTTGTTCATGTCAGTTCAGCGGCAGGCCGTGGCGTTTCCAGAAGGTCTGCAGCGACGCGAGCGAGCCGTTGAAGACGTTTCGCTCGATGGGGCGGTCCAGGTCGCCGAAATAGCGGCTGAAGCGGTACGGGCCGTGGCTGTAAACTTTCGCACGCGAAGCGCCGCGCTCCCAATCGACGCCACCATATTGCCAGAGCGTCCAGTCCGACCAGACGTCGTATTGCTTCACGAGACCGCGCGGATTCACGGGCGCGGGAAACTGCGAGCCGCCGCCGCTCTCGTGCGAGTAGAGGGCGAGCCAGTATGGCATGCGGCGGAGCTTCGCCTTCTCGGAGGCGCTGGCGGTGCTGAGGAGAACTTTCAGGTGCGTGCTGTTTTCGAGATACGCGACAGGGAAGACGCCCGTGCGCGATTCCACGCGATCCATGAAGCGCAGGATGTCGGAGAGTTTCGAGGCCGCGTCGAAGTCGCCGCAGAGCAGCAGCGCGGGCGCATTCCACGCACGGCTGCGTGCGAGTTGCCGCGCGCGGGAGATGAATTGATCGGCCTGCTTCACGGCATCGATGTGCTTTTGCAGCCGATAGTAAACTCCGGGCAGCAGGTTCACCCGATCCGCTGCGGCGAGGAAATTTCCGCATTTGTCGTCGAGCACGCCGCCCTTTCCGGCGCGGGCGATGAGCGCGCTGGCGCCGTTGTCGCGGAGCGCGGAGACATCGTGCTCCGAGTAGCCCTTGCCGGAACGCTGCCGCTCCTTGGGATCATAGGCCGAGACATTGATGACCTGCGGAAGTCCCGCGCGTGCGACCGTGGTGAGCGTGATGAAAGCGAGAACGAGCGGGACGAGAAGCGGGCGAATCATGAATGAGGTTGCGGTGTCTTTTCGGAAACGGTGCGGGCGGTCAACTCGCACGCGCGGAACGTGGCGTCGGATTTCGGGAGGTGCCAAAGGTTTTAACCACGGAGCACACGGAGCACACGGAAATCACGGAGCTGATCGCTTTCTCCTCCGTGCTCTCCGTGTCCTCCGTGGTTTCGGTACGGGACCGCGCACGGTGTGTCGCTCACTCGCCGCGCAGCCAGCGGATGAGCAGGTCGAGTTCGCGCTCGGTGAGGCGGCTGCCCTCGCCGCTGAATGCCGGCATGCGGTCGTTGCGCTTTCCGTAGAAGCGCTCGTGGGCCGGGTTTTTCAGGAAGCCGGACAGCCACTCATGCGAGCCGTAGCCGGTGAAGTCGGGGCCCTTGCCGCCCTCCGTCGCGTGAAACGTGTGGCAGTCGGTACAGTCGAGCGTGAGGTCGGCGAGCAGCTTGCGGCCTTCCTCGATGATGGCGATGTCGCGCTTGTCGGCTTCGCTCTGCGCAGGAAGTTTCGCCTCGGCGCTCACGGCGGCGATGATTTTCTCGAGCTGCGCCTTTTCCTCCGCGCCGTACCCGGCCACGTCCTCGAGGATGAAGCGGACCATGCGACTCTTCTTGTCGCCGGGCTTTGGATTCACGAAGACCGTGCCGCCGAAATATTTCGGCGTCTCGATCTGCGCGGGGTCCATGAAACCGCGCAGCCATTCGCGCGAGCCAAAGCCGGCGAGGTCGGGCGCGGTGGGCGGCTCGGGGAGCGGCGCGCCGAGACCGTCGTGTCCGGCATAGGTGTGGCAGCTCGCACACTGGCTGGCGAAAAGACGCGGACCCTGCGTGTGCGGATCGTTGCGCAGGAGTGAGAGCGCGCCTTCGTTCGGGATGCCCTTGTTGGCGGCGGCGAGTTCCTTGGTGCGCGCGGCATCGCGGCGGGCCTGCGCGACGGCGGCGTGATAGTGCGAATCGCGCGCGTCGTGGGTGAATGCCATCGCGGTGAGCACGCCGAATCCCGCGAGGCCGGCGAAGAGCACGAAGAGATTAAACCGATGCCCGAGCTGCCATCGGCCGAGCAGCGGCATGAGCATGAGCAGGCCGAAAATGATGCCCGGGATGATCAGCGAGCCCCAGATGATGTCCTCGCCCTGGAAGAATTTCAGGAACTGGAAGAGCGACATGAAATACCAGTCGGGCCGCGCGGCGCTGTAGGGCTCGGACGGATTTGCGGGCGCACCGAGTTCCGCGCCTTTGAACCACCACACGAGGCCGAGCACCGCAGCGAGCACGGCGAGACACGCGACGGCGTCCTTGAGCACCTGATCGGGCCAGAACATCGAGTCGCGTTTCTTCTTCGGCAGCTTCGGCGTGAGGCCGTGCTTCCGGAAAAGTGCGACGTGGCCGATGATGACCAGCACCATGAGCGCGGGCAAAATCCCCGCGTGCATCGCGAAGAACCGCGTGAGCGTGTGGTGGCCGTAGTTCGCATCGCCGACAACGAGGCGCTGGAGGCTGTCTCCCACGACCGGGACGCCGGAGATCAGATTGGTCACCACTTTCGTGCTCCAGTATCCGCGCTGGTCCCAAGGCAGCAGGTAGCCCGTGACGGAAATCGCGAGCGTGAGTCCGAGCAGGCCGAGGCCGAACCAGTAGTTCACTTCGCGCGGAGCCTGGTAGGCGCGGTCGATGATGACCTGCATGAAGTGCAGCACGAGCAGCGGCACCATGAGCTGCGCCATGTAGTGGTGGATGCCGCGCAGCAGCCATCCGCCGGGCATCACGTCGTTGATGTAGTGGACGCTTTCCCAAGCGGTCTGCGCGCTCGGGCTGTAGTTCATCCAAAGGAACACGCCGGTGATGAACTGCACGACGATCGCGAAGCTGAGTGTGCTGCCCCACACGTAGCGCCAGCGCGCGCCGCCGGGGACATGCTCGTAAAGCGCGGTCCTTACGAGCTTGCGGTAGCCGGTGCGGGAGTCGAACCAGTCGAAGAGCGCCTTCATGCCACGGGGATCTTTTCCTTCACGCCCGCCTTGAAGTCCTGGAACTTCACCCACACGCCACCGTCCTCGTGGATCGATACCTCCAGCGTGTCGAGTCCGCGCGCAGACGGGCTCGGCTGGATGATTTCCCCGTCATGCGAAAACGCGCTGTTGTGGCACGGGCAGAAGAAATGTTTCTGCTCGGCGCGCCATTCCACCGCGCAGCCGAGGTGCGGACACGCGGACTGGAAAGCGCGCACGGTTTGATCCTTGAGCCGTTCGAGGAAGACGGTGCCGACGGCATTGCGCGCGTGCCGCGTCCAGGCATCCGTGCGCTCGATGAAGACTTGGAAAAGTCGTGGCGCAGCGCCGATCTGGAGGGCGTCGAGCTTTACGAGCTGCACCCACGAGCCGTCCGGCGCGGGACGGCTCAACGGGCCGACCAGCACGGTCACACCCGCAAGCGCCGGGACCAGCACACACGCGCCGCCGAGCGCGACGCACGCGGCGGATTTTAGAAATTCACGGCGATCAGCGGCAGGCGCAGAAGGTGGGTCCGGGGGGACTGGTTCTGTGGACATGGGCCGGATGTTGTCGCCCTCCGCAACGGAATGCAATCGCGCACGCCCGCGATTCCTCCTCGCGACAGAGTTTGCGTAGTGCATGCGGCGGCCAGCGGCTCACGGATCGCGACGCCGCGCCCGACTTTCGCATGTGCTGAGATCGAAAATCCTCCAACAAGCGAAGCGGGCGTGTCATATTCCCGACGCCATGATCAATCCCGCTCACTGGCATTTGCTGCTCAATCACATTCCCCTGGTCGGCTCTGCGTTTGCGCTCGGCCTGCTGGGTTGGGCGATTTTCCGGCGCAGCGAGGAACTCAAGCGCGCCGCCCTCGGCGCGGTCGGTACTGGTGGCGTTGCTGACCGTGCCAGCCTACATGACCGGCGAGCCGGCGTTTGAGGGAATCATGGAAATCATCGAGGCGACGCCGGTGGATGAGGACCCGCTCATCGAGAAACATGAGAGTGCGGCGGGGTTCGCGTTTGCCGCCGCTGCACTCGCAGGAGTAATGGCGCTCGCGGCGCTCATCCTCGGGCGCGGAGGAAAGCGGTTGTCCGGACGCATCATGATGGCTGTGTTCGTCCTCACAGCGATCACGGTGGGCCTCATGGGGCGCGCGGCAAATTTCGGCGGTGCGATCCAGCACGCGGAGATCCGCGGCGCTGCTGCTCCAGCGGGAGGAGAGAGGTAAAAAGGTCCGCCTTGCGCGCTGGGCTACGGATGACAGCCGCAGCCGGTGCCGCAGCTGCCCTCGCCGGCGGGAGCGGGCTCGCCGACGATGCGGACGGCGAATTTCATGTCCTGCAGCGCGATGTGCTCGCGGACGGCGGTGATGAGGTGCTCGGTCATCGAGTCGGGCGGGGCGGCGCAGTCGAGCTGGAGGCGGACGGGCTTGCCGGCGAGGTGGGGGAATGCGTCGGTCATCTCGCCGTCGAGGGCGAAGCTGAGGTAGGCGTTCACTTTCTCCTGAAGCTGGAAGAGGCGCTGCTCGGAGCCGTCCCACGGACGGGGCTCGACCATAATGAGGACGGCTTCGCCGGTCTCGCCGTCAAAGGCGAGGGCGTCGAGGCCGCGCGGATTTTCGACGCCGAAGGCGCCGGGCTTTTCGGAATCGGGTTCGGGTGAATGGTGCTGGCAGCAGGAGTCGCTCACGGTGCAAAGGGATGGACGAGGAGGTGCGTTCTGTCAAAGACTGCGCGCATGAAAGCAATCCGCATGAAGGCCTTTGGCGGCCCCGAAGTCCTCGAACTCAGTGACGAACCCAACCTGGAGCCCGGCCCCGGACAGGTGCTCGTGCGCCTGATGGCAGCCGGCGTGAATCCGGTGGAGACCTATATAAGAGCGGGCACTTACGCGAAGCTGCCGCCTTTGCCCTACACGCCGGGCTCGGACGGTGCGGGCGTGGTGGAAAGCGTGGGCACGGGCGTGGAGGCGCGGCTCCGACCGGGTCAGCGCGTGTGGGTGGCCGGGAGCGTGAGCGGGACGTATGCCGAGCAGACGGTGTGCGTCGCGGGACGGGTGTTCGCCTTGCCAGACCACGTGACTTTCGAACAGGGCGCGGCGCTGGGCATCCCCTACTCCACGGCGTACCGGGCGCTCTTCCAGCGCGGCGGGGCGAAGTCGGGCGAGACGGTGCTGGTGCATGGTGCGACTGGCGGCGTGGGGGTGGCGGCGATCCAGTTCGCAAAGGCTGCCGGGCTGCGGGTCTTCGCGACCGGCGGCAGCGAGGAAGGGCGGAAGATGCTCGGCGAGCAGGGCGCGAGCGCGGTCTTCGACCACACGGCCGACGGTTACATGGATGGGGTCCTTAAGGCGACTGACGGTCAGGGCGTCGGATTGATCATAGAGATGCTCGCAAACGTGAACCTTGCCCGCGACCTCGGAGTGCTCGGACGGAACGGGCGGGTCGTTGTTGTCGGGAACCGCGGGAGCATCGAAATCAACCCCCGGGACCTCATGTTGCGCGATGCGGACGTCCGCGGAGTGATGGTGTCCAATACGCCCGCGCCGGAACTCGCCGAGTGCCACGCGGCGATCAACGAGGCGCTCGCATCGGGAAAGCTGAGTCCGGTGATCGGCCAAGTCCTCCCCCTTGCAGAAGCAGCCGAAGCCCAAAAGGCGGTCCTCGGAAGAGGGCACCGGGGGAAAATCATCCTGCAAACAGGGGCGAAATTCTGAAAAAAACAGCGCCTCATTTTCAGCCCCGGGCATAAGCGGCAAGTTATTCACAGGCAAACGCGGGTTTTACAGAGGCGCGGAGAGTTATTAACACCAATTCACAATCCTAAAAAAATTTGTTGCGCCCTCCTGTCAACCCAGCTACAAACCGCGCCGCCGAAAGGCATGTAACAAGCAAACACCAAACACCACCACTAAACACATGAACACACGCACCATCACTACGGTCGCAGCATTCGCGGCAGCCTGCCTCGCGGGCTCCAACGCCTACGCTGGGACCTCCAAGACCGTCAAAGCGGTCAAGGAAGTCGCGCAGGAATCCTGCATCACCGGCGATATCGGATTCGACATCGTCAGCAACTACATCACCAAGGGCGTCGTCCAGGAGAACCAGGGCTTCATCATCCAGCCCTACGCCAACCTGCACTTCCGCATCTACAAGGGCGCGGGCGCACTGACCTCCGTCACCGTCGACCTCGGCATCTGGAACTCGTTTCATGGCCATCGTCAGGGCGTCGGCGGCACGACCCGCAACTGGTATGAGTTCGACTTCCAGGCTGGCCTGACGTGGAACTTCGACAAGCTGGCGATCGGCACCTACTGGAAGGACTATTCCAGCCCGTCCGACCGGTTCGCCAACGCCTACGCGATCGGCTTCAGCCTCGCGTATGATGACTCCGACCTCCTCGGCGCGTTCGCGCTGCACCCGTACGCTGTCGTTGAACTCAACGTTCAGGGCACGACCGGCAACAACATCAACGGCAGCCGTGGCCAGTACTACGAAGTGGGTATCGCCCCTTCGCACAGCTACGGCAACCTCACGCTGTCGCTCCCGGTTAACGCCGGCTTCGGTTCCGGTGGTCTCTACCTCCACAACCGCGGCTTCGGCTTCATCGGCGTCGGCATCAAGGCCACCTACGCGCTGGACATGGTCCCCGCCTGCCTCGGCAAGTGGTCGGTCTACACCGGCTTCAACTACTACCGTCTCGGCGGCAGGAACACGGGTCTCCTCGGCCAGCGGGCTGGTTCGTCCGGCCAGGGCGGTGGCGCACCGTTCCCGGGCGTCACGGACAAGAACGAGCTCGTGTTCTCGGGCGGCCTCAAGGTCGCGTTCTAAGTAACACAGACCATCTGTTCTGAATTCAACTCCCCCGGGGCGGCAACGTCCCGGGGGAGTTTTCTTTTGCGGCAAAGAGCCCTTCGCCGGGGAGCGGGCGAGCCTCCTGAGTGCACCCATTTTCCAAACGCTCTGCGCTCGAAAAGGTAGGACCCCGCACCGAGCGGGCGTTCACTTCCGGACTTGTTGCCCCAGACCGGTCAGCGAGCCCCGCAAATCGACAATTTCCCTCTGAGGGCCGGACAGCGGCACAAATTCTCCAACCCGCGCCTTCGCTGGCATAGTCACTGCTAATTCAAAGCCCACACAAAGGCCCATCCGAATGAACTTCCTCGTTGTTGACGACAATCGCCTCCTCAATCGCTTCCTGACCACTTTCCTTCGCGGAAAGGGTCACACCTGTTCCTCGCTCTCGGACAGCTCCAAAGTGGTCAGTTGGCTCGACCTCAACCCCTGCGACGCGATCATCCTCGACATCGGCATGCCGAAAATCGACGGCATCGCCCTCACCGCATTGATTCGCGAGAAGCATGCGGCGCTTCCAATCGTGATGTTCACCGGCCTGGGTTACGACGAGGAGGCCATGCAGGCTGCCCGCAAGGCCGGCGCCAACGGCTACGTCAGCAAGGGCCTTGGACCATCGGAAATTTACTCGGCTCTGATGAGGGTCCTCAGCCAGACCGCGGTGCCGGCCGGCCAAGCCGCGTAGCCGGCACCAAGTTCCGTGCCGCCGGCAGGCTTCCGAGCCTGCTTCCCTCTCCACACCTTTCACCGGCGGAGCCGGAAAAGCAGGGTCTTCAGTTCCTTCGCCTCCCACTGCCCGGGCGCGTTCGGTTTGTCGAGGTAGCCGTAGTTCAAGGTCGAACCGGCGCAGGCCAGGACGAGCCGCGAAGCCTGTCCGAGTTTCCCCATTCCCATCACAGCGAGCCGGCGCGCCTTGGCCGTGGAAACGAAATCAAGCAGCCGGGCTGCCGAACCAGCGTCATCCGCGCGCGCCGCGACCTTGAATATGTCCGCGCCCGCCGCAAACGCCCGGTCCCGCCGGTTCCCCATCTCGGCCAGCGACGGAGTTCTATGAAAATCGTGACTCGAAACGACAAGGCCGATCCCCTGCCCTTTGGCCGCGGAAATCACCTCCCGCATCGATGCGACCGAACGGAGTTCCACGTCCACCAGCGCCGCATACGGCAGCAATTCACGGAAGATTTCCCTCCGACGCTCGACCGAAAGATTCCCGATCCCGCCCTCAGCTGGATGCCGCACCGTCAGCAGGATCGGCAGCCGGACCGTTGCCAGAAATCTCCGGACCGCTCCCATCTTCGCCTCAAGGGCATCCGCGCGAAGCTCCAGCAAGTCCACATCCCGCGTTCCTAGCTTCTCCGCCAGCCTCATCCCGGACACCGAATGCGCCGTCGCAACGACCACCGGACCGGTCAAATTTAAGTCTTTAAGCTTTTTCACTCGGTTTGCCCGAAAGATGGATATAGTGATAAAAAATCCCCCCTGCGTCACGACAATGCTTGGTCGCCGTCAAAAACTCAATTTGCAATTCCTCCAGATCGTTGACGCGTTTCTGTTGGTCGCCACGTTTTGGACCGCCCATTGGTTGCGATATATGGGGCCCGAATTCGGCGTGTTTGAAGTCCACATTGCCCCGTTCACCGAGTTTCAGTGGCTCCTGTTCGTCCTCATCCCCCTCGGACCGATATGCCTCCACGCGCAAGGCTTTTACGAACATCCGGAGCGCAAGACGGTCGGCAGAAGCCTGAGCCAGCTGGGCCGCGCGGCCGATCGTTCTCGGCCTCATCATCGCCCTCTGCGCGTACTTTTTGAGACGCACCGTGGACAGCCGCGCCGTCATGCCGATCTTTGCGGTCCTCGCCACGTTCTTTCTGCTGCTCCGGGAGCGCTTCACGATCGTCCGCTACCGGCGGCGCGTCATCAGCGGCGAAATCCGCGAACGTGTCATCCTCGTCGGCACCTTGGGCGACATCTTCGCTTTTCGCAAAACGCTGACTCCCGCGGAAGTCATGGAAATCGAGATAGCCGACGATCTCGACGTGACAACACGGACCGCCGGCGACTTCGTCGAATCGCTCCACAAGCACACTCCCGAGCGCGTTCTCTTTGTCGGGAACCACAGCGAGCTCGGCCGTCTCCAGGAATACATCAGCGCATGCGAAACCGAGGGGGTCGAAGCCTGGCTGTGCGCAGACTTCATGCAGATGGCCATCGCGCGCCCCGACTTCGATCATTTCGGGAGCCGCCCCATGCTCGTCTTCCGGACTGCGCCCAGCGTGTCGTGGGCCCTGTTCCTCAAGCATCTCGTTGACCGCATCGTCGCGCTTGCCCTGCTGCTCGCCCTTTCGTGGCTGTTCGCCCTCATCGCCATCGCCATCAAGCTCACCACCCCCGGGCCGGTGATTTTCCGTCAGAATCGCGGCGGAAAAAACGGGCGTCCGTTCGCGATGTTCAAATTCCGCACGATGACCAGCGACGCCGAGATGCAGCACCACGAACTGCAGCGCTTCAACGTGATGTCCGGCCCGGTTTTCAAGGTGGACAACGATCCGCGCGTCACGGCCGTCGGGCGCTTCCTGCGCAAGACCTCCCTCGACGAGCTTCCGCAGCTCTGGAACGTCCTCAAAGGCGACATGAGCCTCGTCGGCCCGCGTCCGCTCCCGATGTACGAAGTCGAGCGCATCGAAGCCACCGCCCACCGCCGCCGGCTCAGCATGAAGCCGGGCATCACCTGCCTCTGGCAGATCAGCGGGCGCAACAACGTCACCAGCTTCGACCGCTGGGTCGCGCTCGACCTCGAATACATCGACAACTGGTCTCCGCTCCTCGACCTCCGGATCCTGCATCAAGACCATCCCGGTCGTGCTTTTCGGCTGGGGCGCAAAGTGACGCGCCACCGCGCCATCACGGCTTGGCGGTGCCGCGGCTGGAGGCGTGACCGGCTGCGGAGTCCCCGTCCGCCGAGTCGCATGCGGGAGCAGACTCCGCGCGGCTCCGGGGTCGGCACGACTGGCGGCGTGGGCGGCGGCGGTTGCTCCCACAGGAAAAACTTCCCTTTGTAATCCCCGAGTTCCTTGAGCAGCTCCTCGCAGCGCGTCTGCCACGTCAGCAAATTCGGCGGCCCCCAGTCCTTATCCACGGAACTCGGGAACACGAGATACGTGACCTTCAAATCGTTCACCGGCCGGAACTCTCCCGTCGGCCTTCGCATTGATCTCCGGCAAAGCCGCAACGACGCCTCGCCCATCTTCGTCGTCGGCCCGGCATCGCCGACGATCGCCGGGTAAAACACATCCTCGAAAAGCACCACGCAGTAATCTCCCATCCGCGGCGTGTACAGCCGCTCTTGTTCCGCCGAACATCTGCGTCGGCAGCACGATGAACGGATCCAGCGCGGCGATCAGAAAGCTGTGAGCCTGCAGGTCCCGCACTTCCATCCGCAGCCGCGCGTTGTCGGATTTCAGCTTCTGGAGCTCTGCGGCCGACGTTTTCGGATCCTTGATTTTCACCTCGTTGTCCGCGATCCGCTTTTCCCAGTGCGGCATGCACGGGCTCGGAATCGGTGTCCGCTTCTTCCACCGGTAGCTCGTGAACGGCTGAAACGTGCGCGACCCGGCTCGAACGACGGCAGCGATCCCCGTCCGTCCCATCCGTGTCCACATCCATGTCCGCCTGGATCAGCAGGGCCTTCCGCTTCGTCTTGGGATTCTGAAGTTCGAGGATCGTCTCGCAGTCGAAAAAATTGTGCCGCGAAATCGAGCTGATCGAGCCGGTCGAGATTCGTCCGGATGGAGGTCACCTTCCGCCGGTACAGATCGTCGAACTCATGCGAGACCTTCGCCGTGCCAAGCATCCCCGCGAGCTCCGGCAGCACCGTGCCGATCTGCCCGTTCAGCTTCGCCAGGTCCTCGATGCTTCGATGCGGCTTCGGCACGGAAACCTTCACGCTCACCTCCACCGTGTAGCTCTCCGGGCTTGCTCCGATCCACGGCCGCAGTTCCGCCGGTCACGGTCTCGAGCTTCGTCTTTGAAATGGATCCCGTTGAAAATGCTGCCCACGTTCAGAGTCTTCTGCGGGACGTATGGCGTCGGCTCCGGAGTCGGCAGCGGCACCGGCGTCGGCGGTGCAGGAGTGATGGCGGGCGTCGGACGCTTGGGCTTGGCCGCGGCGTCGCGCTGTTGTCGTGTCCGGCTGCGGCTTCCGTTCGCAGCCTTGGAAACCCAGCACCGCAAGACTCGCCGCGAGCGCACAACGCCGGGCATTGGAAAAAACGTTTCGCATCATGGTGGTGAAGTCAGTTCGCACTTCCATCGCGGGAGCGTCCGCCGAGGAACGGACGCAACAAGACAATCGGCACCATCGCCGCGAGAAACATCGACGCCGCAAGCAGGACGCCCGGAACGACCCGCGCGCGATTCCTGTCCACCGCGCGCAATCCCTCCCGCGCAATCCGCTCCACGGGCAGCTTCAGGAAATCCGGCGCCGGATTCGAGTCCGCCTCGCCGGGCCGCATCGCACGCCCGCCGAACTCCGTATCCACCGGCCCCGGACACAACGCGCAGACCGCGACGCCCGTCCCCCGCAGCTCCGCACGCAGCGCCTCGGTGAAGCTGTTCACATACGCCTTGCTCGCCGCATAGACCGCCATCCCGGGCATCGGAAAATAAGCCGCGATGGAACTCACATTCAGAATCGCCCCGCGCCCCGACCGGAGGATCCCCGGCAGCAGCGCGTGCGTCAGCCGCGTCAGCGCCGCGATGTTCACATCCAGCATCGCCTGCACACGCGCCCACTCGCTGTCCTCGAAACTCCCATGGTCCCCCACGCCCGCGTTGTTGATGAGAAAATCCACCTTCGTCCCGCTCGCCGCCAACGCAGCGAGCAGCGCATCCACGTCCTCTCCGTCCGCGAGATCCACCGCATGGCACTGAATCTCCATCCCGCTCCGCTCCAGTTCCGCCTTCAGCGCATCGAGCCGGTCACGCCGCCTTGCCACCAGCACGAGCGCACGCGCGTGCGGCGCGAGTTGCCTCGCCATTTCGGCACCGATCCCGGCCGAGGCCCCGGTGATCAATGCAGTGCATCCGTGCAGTGAAGTCATGTGTGCCCGTTTTATTCCGCACCACTTCCGGCGTGTCGAGTGACGAGTGCGGCAGGCGCGTTGAACGTTGAAAGTTGGACGTTCAACGCCGGACGTTCGAGGCTCCGCCCCATGACCATCCTCCACATCGCCACCCAGCTCCCCTTCACCACCAAGGACGGCTCCACCATCCGCAGCATCCTCGACCGCGCGAATGCCCCCGTGCAAAACCAATCCCTCGCCGAGGCCACCGTCCCCGCCGCCACCGCCACGCAGCGGCACCACCACCGCGTGAGCGAGGAGTTTTACTTCATCCTCGAAGGCCGCGGCACCATGGAGATCGACGGTGAGCGCCGCGAAGTCACCCCCGGCGACGCCATCCTCATCCCGCCCGGCGCCTGGCACACCATCACCGCGGGCGAAACGCTCCGTTTCCTCTGCTGCTGCGCGCCGCCGTACAGCCACGAAGACACCTACTTTGAGTGAGCGCTCCGCTTGCCACACGCGACGACCTTCTCCACCCTCCGCCGCCCTATGTCTGAACAAGTCCGCGTCCGCTTCGCACCATCGCCCACCGGCTACCTTCACGTCGGCGGCGCGCGCACGGCGCTCTTCAACTGGCTCTACGCGCGGCACACCGGCGGGAAATTCATCCTGCGCATCGAGGACACCGACGCCGCGCGCAACACCGAGGCCGCGATGCAGGCGATCTACGACGGGATGCGCTGGCTCGGGCTCGACTGGGACGAGGGCCCGCTCGTGGGCGGCGACTACGGCCCGTATTTTCAAAGTCAGCGCAATGCGATCTACGAAAGCTACATCGCGAAGCTGCGCGACGGCGGCCACCTTTACGAGGACGGCGGCGCGCTGCGCTTCCGCTCGCTGCGGAAAGTGCAGACGGTGGACGACATGGTGTGCGGCAAGATTCCGTTCGATCTCTCGAATGCCGAGACGCATCCCGACATGACGATCCGCCGCCCCGACGGCTCGTGGATTTTCCATTTCGTGAATGTGGTGGACGACATCGAGATGAAGATCACGCACGTCATCCGCGGCGAGGATCACCTCTCGAACACGCCGAAGCATCTCGAGCTTTTCGAGGCGCTCGGCGCGACGCCGCCGCGCTACGCGCACATCCCGCTCATCATGAACAAGGATGGCAGCAAGATGAGCAAGCGCGACACGGGCGCGGCCGTCGGCGGCTACATCGAGGGCGGCTACGTGCCCGAGGCCGTGCGCAATTTCCTCTGCCTGCTCGGCTGGTCGCCGAAGGACGACCGCGAGATCATGCCCATCAGCGAAGTCATCGAGCGCTTCGATCCCGCGAACATCAACCGCAAGGCCGCACACTTCGACTTGGAGAAATGCGACTGGATCAACCAGCAATACATTTTGCAAATGCCGCTCGAAGCGCTCGCCGCGCAAGTCGAGCCGTGGCTGGTGAAGGCGGGGATCCAATTCGGCACGCACGCCGACATGCTCCCCGTGCTCGCGCTTGTGCGTGAGCGGCTGAAGAAGCTCAGCGACGCTCCCGCGTGGATGGACTATTTCTTCACCGAGGATTTCCCATTCGATGCGGAGGCCGTGGCGAAAGTGCTCGCCAAGCCCGGCGCGCTGGATCATCTCCGCGCGCTCGCCGCTGCATACGCGACGCTCGGCGAATGGACCGCGACCGCGCTCGAAACGACGCTCAAGGCGCAGGCCACCGCGGCGGGCGTGAAGGTCGGCGAGTTCGTGCATCCCGCGCGCATCGGCGCGACCGGCCGCAGCGTCGGCGCGAGCCTCTATCACACGCTGGAGGTGCTGGGCCGCGACCGCGTGCTCGCGCGTTTCGACCGCGCGCTGGCGAAACTTTCCGCCCCGCAGTGAAGCAGCTCTACACGCTCGAAGACCTCGCGCACTGGCAGACGGCCACCGCCGCGTGCGACCCGCCGCTGCGCCTCGCGGTCATCGGCGATCCCGTTTCGCATTCCGCCTCGCCGCA
Organism: uncultured Verrucomicrobiae bacterium; assembly: GCA_963769025.1. Taxonomy (GTDB): domain Bacteria; phylum Verrucomicrobiota; class Verrucomicrobiia; order Chthoniobacterales; family Chthoniobacteraceae; genus SXWH01. Next base: position 600,142 of record CAVYKI010000006.1, on the reverse strand, counting down.
GATGCACAATGCCGCGCTCGCCGCGCTCGGCATCCCCGCCCGTTACACGCGCCTGCACGTCCGCCCGCCGGAATTGAAAAGGGCGCTCTCGCTCCTTCACCGCTCCGGCTTCATCGGCATCAACTGCACCATCCCGCACAAGGCCGCCGTCCTCGCCGCCGTGGACGAGTCCGACGAAGGCGCGCGCCGCGCGGGCGGAGTGAACACCGTCGTCGTCGGCAAGGATGGCCGCCTCACCGGCCACAGCACCGACGGCCCCGGCTTCTCGCTCGCCGTGCGCGAGACCCTCGGCGTCGAGCTCGGGAAAATGCGCGTCCTCATCCTCGGCGCAGGCGGCGGCGCGGGCCGCGCGATCGCGATGCAATGCGCAAAGGAAAACTGCCCCGCCCTCACGCTCCTCAACCGCAGCCTCGAAAAGCTCGAGCCCATCCTCGACGACATCGCGGAAATCTACCCCTTCGACCGCGTCGCATCCGGCGACATGTCCGACATCTTCCTCCGCGCCGGCCTTGCCAGCAGCGACCTCGTCGTCAACTGCACCTCCCTCGGCATGAAGCCCGGCGACCCCTCCCCCGTCCCCGCCAAGCTGCTCGCCAGCCACCACCTCATCTACGACACCATCTACGTCGGCCACCGCACGCCCGCTCCTCGCCGCCGCCGACACCGCCGGCGCCCGCGGCGCAAACGGCCTCTCGATGCTCCTGCACCAGGGCGCGCTCAGTTTCAAAATCTGGTTCCAGCGCGACGCCCGACATCGAACTCATGCGCGCCGCCCTGCTCGCCCCCCGCTGAGCGGCACAGGCCGCGCTAAATCAGCAGCGCCTTGAAGCCGCCTGCTCAAAGTGCCGGTCGCCAGTCAGCGCCTCGGTCAGCCCCTTCATCGCCCATGACGACGAATGAAATGCAGTCCGTCAACGACCACGCCTTGTCGTCGCGACGTCGTCGGTAAAGCTCCACGCCACGCTCGAAAACGCCTGCGGTGTCGCGCCGATAAACCGGAAGAGCGGTCGAACTCCGGACAAGGCCGAGCAGGCTCAGAAAGCGCCTCGCGATTGTCGCCGGGCAAGCCGCGTCTCCGACTTCCGTGAGCACCCATGCCGTCGGTCCGACCCGGATGGCGATCATGCTCCCGGCTCCAACGGATCGCCGTCCCGTGGGCGGCGTCGCCCGGATTCGAGCGCTGCGAGGAAGAAGAACGTATCCGCAAAAACGGCCATTGCTCACCGCCTGGCCTGCCCGTGCAGGTAATGATCATGCTCCGCTCGCAAGGTCCGACGGCAGCCCCTTTACCCGCGCGCTGCATTGCCAGCAGTGCAGCCGTGACTTCTTCGGCCTTGCCCGTGGCTCCAGCTTCGCCTTCGCCGGGCAACGTAATCTCCAGCCGCGTCCCGTCCGGCACATGCACGGGCAGCTTGATGGTGTCGTTCTCGACGATGACGGTGATGCTCATGCCCGCGAAGATGCCAGAACTCCCGCCCTCCGCAAGCGCCCGAGACTCAGGCCACACCTTCGTCGTCACTCCGATGATGTCGTAGCCATCCTGCTTGAACAAATGCGCCGCGACCCAGCCATCCACTGACCGCACGCTTACCGGGCTATTGTTTGGCGTTGCGGCCAAGTTCCGTGAGCGTCAATTCTGCAAACCACGCCGTTCCCAAAACCACCGCGCTATGATGGCCGAGACGCGGTCCCACAGCGATCTCGGTTTGTTTGGCTCCAGTGACATAGGTCATGTCGACTCGGGTCCATGTCTTGGTTTTGAACACCGGTGGTGTCTTGGCGAATCCGCCGGTGACCGCCAGCGTTGCTCCATCCTTGCCGCCGCGCTTCTCCGTCTCCACGTCTTTTGTCTTAATGTAGCCGGCAAGCCGGTAACGTGTGTTCGGTTTGACGCTCACCTTCTGTGTCACCTGCGTGTCGTCGGCTTCGACATTTTCCACTCGCAGACTTGGCTTCCCTTTATGGAGTTCCTTCGCGTCCACAGCCATCTGTCCTTTCTTTCGGTGAGCACTCAAGGTCCAGCCGTCAGTGCCTTGCTCAAAGTTGCCGTTAGTGAAAAGATTCGTGCCCGTCCCTGCGGCGGCAGGCGCCGCCGGTGAGTTTGGGGTCGCGATGGGAGCCGCCGGCTTTTCAGGACCTTCAGCAGGCGCAGCGGCAGGCACGGACGGCAGCCAGGTCGCTGCGACTTCATCCCGCTTGGCTTTCACCAGCAGCGCTTCGTCGAAGCGCTGGCGCTGCGTGAGCTGTGCCTGCGCCTGCGCGAGGAGCTGATCGTATTTGGCGTGCAGCGTCTTGGTGCGGGCGGTGCTGTCCTTTTCAAGCTTCGCCTTTTGTATGCGAGCCGCCGCCCGGAGTTGCTTCACGGAGGCATGATCGCCGGGATCGTCCTGTTCAAGGAATACGTTCGTGTCGCCAAAGCGCTTCTGCTCGTTGCGAAGCGCCACCGAGCCATCCAGATCCCCGGCACCGCTCGCTTTGGTAATGGCCGCCTCGATCGAGGTAAGAAACTGGAGCATCAACTTTCTGACGTCCGCCTCATGCACGTCGCTGACCTCTCGCTTATATGCCGCCTGCCACTGCGCATCCGTCGTGGCGATCCACTTTTGGATTTCCGTCTGCGCCGGTGTCGCCGGCGCATCCGTAGCTGGGGGAGCTGGGGCGGGATTCTCCTGCGCGCCCGCGATGCAGGTGGCGAAGAGCGCGAGAATGAGTGTGCGCGGAGTGTTCATGGTTTGGATGGGATGGGTTGAATGAATGACGGGCGGTGCGCGGGAACTTTCACTCTTATGTCACCACCACGCTCACCGGGTCGCTCGCCTGCCCTTCGCCGGCGTCGTTCACGCCGGTGACGGTGATTTCCACCGTCGCGCCGGCGGGCAGGCCCTCGATGGTGTGCTGCGTGCCTTCGGTATTGATCACCTTCACGGGCTTCGCGTCGGTGCCGGTGACCTTTTTGTAGTAGTTGAATGAATTCGCCCGCCGTGCGCCGTCGATCTGCACGAGCACGCGGCCTGCGCCGAGCGGGGTGGCGTGGACATTGGAGGGCTGGCCGGGCTGCGCGGGGTCGCTCGGGCGGCTCAGGCCGAAGTCATACCACTTCGCGTCGTCGTCGGAGAGGAGCTGTTCGAGTTCGCCGATGGTGGCGCGATAGCGGTCGCGGAAGGTGACTTTCGCAGCGTCGCGGGCCATGACCTTGTTCTTGGTGAGCGTGAGCGCATTGCCCACGGCGGTGCGGGCGTCGGAGAGCGCCTGATAGAGCGTCCCGACGATGGCGGCGGTGACGTTCAGCGGGGCGTTTTCCTTTGCCGGGTTCGCAGTGAAATATGCGTTCAGCCCGCCTAGGGCGGCAAAGCGCACGTCCTGCGTGCGCGGGACGCCCACGGTATTGTCCGGCAGGCCGGTCGCGCTCCACGCGTCGCTCCATGCATTGCCGAGCGCGATGGAGAGCACCTTGATGGCGCGGGCGATGAAGCCCTTCGCATTGCTGAGGCATTTCAGGCGCGGCCCGAGGCGCGGAGGCGAAAACGGGGCAATTTTCCGCGAGATGCCGCTGGTTCAGGCCGTCGCAGAGGTCTTCGCCGGAAGCGATGAGTTCGCCGATGGCGTCTGGAGTGGGGTTGGATGCCATATACTTGCGTTTTTTGGTCTTGGTCTTTGGTGGTTCGTAGGAAGCGGAATTCGGGTCATTCACGAAGCCGGGATCGCCCGGCTCGAGCAGGTACGCGGGGTCGCCCCAGCGGAGGTTCGGGTCATCCCATTTGAGGCCGGAATCCCAATAGGCGGTTTTCATGCTCGGATGTGTAAAGGGCTGAAAATGAGCCGGTTTCCCTGCTGGCACACGCCTCCTGCACCGTGCACGGGCCGTCTGCCACGCTGGCAGTCCGCATTTGCACCGCGCACGAACCGGCCCGGCGTGTGGCAGCCGCCCCGTGCATCATGCTCGAAGCCCTTGCCAGACTCCGGCCTGCCCCATGCACCGCGAACGCACCCCGTGGGACACTCCGCCGCGCCCCGTGCAGCCTGCACGAAACCGCGGACAGGCAGGCAGACATCACTGTGCATGGCTGCATGGCCCGACTGCCACTGGCACCCTTCATTTGCACCGTGCAAAAGCCGCCTGCCACACTGGCACCCGCCCCCTGCACCTTGCACGGATGCGCCCGCACACGCCGACCGGGCAAAGTTTTCAGCCTCGCATTTGCCGAAACGCCAGACCCCGCCTGTACTAGACGCTCCGACGCTCCGACGCTCCGACGCTCCGACGCTCCGACGCTCCGACGCTCGCGTCCGACCGCAGCAGAAGGCATCATTAGGGGGGCCACATTCATCGCGCGGGGAGGAAGACTCCGGATCGAATGATCGTCAACCTGAAATGTACGCCGCTTCCTCACCCGCGGTCGCCCCGCACGGCAGCGACGTCGCTGGCGATCTGGGCGCGCAGGGCTTCGAGGCCGGGAACTTTTGTTCGGGGCGGATGAAGCGGAGGAAGGAGACGTCGAGGTCGCGGCCGTAGAGTTCGCCGGCGAAGTCGAAGAGGTGCACCTCCACGAGGCGTTGTGCATTTTCCCCGGCGACCGTGGGGCGCACGCCGACATTCGCGATGCCCTCGCGCCGGCTCCCGTCAAGCGCGACGCGGACGGCATAGACGCCGTTCGGCGGGAGCTGCTCGCTCTCGGGGCGGACGTTCGCGGTGGGAAAGCCGAGCGTGCGGCCGAGCTTGCGTCCCTCGATGACGGTGCCGAACACGCTGAAGTCGCGGCCGAGCAACCGCGCGGCGACGTCGAGCGCGCCGCTCTCCACGGCGGCGCGGATGACGGTGCTGCTGACGGCGCGGCCATCGACCGTCACCGCCGGGATGCCGGTGGCGGTGAAGCCGAGGCTCGCGCCGAGCGATGCGAGCAGCGCGAGATTCCCCGCGCGTTCCTTTCCAAATGCCCAGTCCTCGCCGACACAGATCTCGCGCAGCGGCGAACAGGCTGCGGCGAGTTCCGCGATGAAGGCCTCCGGCGCCTTGGCTGCGAAGTCGGGCGTGAATGGCAGCACGAGCATGTGCCGCACGCCGGCCTCGCCGATGAGCCGCACCTTGTGCCGCGTGGAGGTGAGCAGCGGCGGCGCATTCCCCGGGCGGAGGATGGTCGCGGGATGCGGATCGAAGGTGAGCACGACGGGGGTGCCGCCCGCCGCGGTGGCATCGGCGATGGCGCGCTCGATGACGGCGCGATGGCCGAGGTGGAAGCCGTCGAAGACGCCCGCCGCGAGGACGACCGGCCCGCGCACCGTCGCGAGATCGGGAATCGAGCGGAGGACGTTCACGGTCACGCGGCGCGCCGGGCGTTATGCCCCGCGGAGGATGGAGACCTGCGGGAGCGTCATCACCTTCGCGAGCACCGCATCCAGCGGGCCGTTCTTGAGCACGTCGGCGGAGACGGAGTTGTCCACGGAAAACTTGCCGCTCTTGGTGCGGCGGAGCGCTTTCAGATGCGCGCCGCAGCCGAGGTCCTGGCCGATGTCGAAGGCGTAGGTGCGGACGTAGAAGCCCTTGCTGCACACGACGCGGAAGTCGATCTCCGGGCAGGCGCACATCGAGCAGCTCCTGCGCATAGACGTGGACGAAGCGCGGCTCGCGTTCGACGGTCTTGCCCTGGCGCGCGAGTTTGTAGAGCGGCACGCCGTCCTTTTTGATCGCGGAGACCATCGGCGGCATCTGGTAAAAGTCGCCCTTGAACTTCGCGAACGCGGCATCGATCTGCTCGCGGGAAAGCTCCGGCACCGGGCGCGTCTCGGTGATCTGGCCGTCGGCATCCTGGCTGTCGGTGTTCTCGCCGAGCTTCAGCGTGCCGACGTATTCCTTGTCCTCGGCCATGAGCAGGTCCTGGATTTTCGTCCCGCGCCCGAGCGTGAGGATGAGCAGGCCGGTGGCGAGCGGATCGAGCGTGCCGCAATGGCCGATCTTTTTCGTGCCGAGCGTGCGGCGGGCAATGGCGACGATGTCGTGGGAAGTCATCCCGCCGGCTTTGTCCACCAGCAGCACACCGTCAATTTCGCGGGAGTTTGTCATGAATGGCCTGGAGTAATTTTTCCTGCACCTCGGCGAGCGTGCCGCGCATGCGCAGCCCGGCCGCGAGCGTGTGTCCGCCGCCGCCAAATGCCACGGCGATCTGGCAGACATCGGCGCGCGGATCCTTCGACCGCAACGACACGCGGACCAGCCCGTCCTCCAATTCCTCGAAGAACGCCGCGACGATGACGCCCTCGATCGAGCGGATGTGATCGATGAGCCCCTCGGTGTCGTCGGGGTTCGAGCCGACCTCGCGCGCAGTGGCGAGCGAGAGCGCGAAGCTCGCGACGCGTCCCTCGCTCGAAAAGCGCATGACGTTGAGCATCGCCTTCAGCAGCTCGATGCGACGCCGCGGATGGCTCTCGTAGAGCTGCTGGGAAAGTGCGCCGACCTTCACGCCGATGCGGACAAGCTCCGCGCCGATCTCGTACGTGCGCGCCGTGGTGTTGGGATACTGAAAGCTGCCGGTATCGGTGCTGATCGCGACGTAAAGATTGTCGGCCATCTCGTAGGTGATGGGCATTTCTCCCGTGCGGAACAGCTCGAACAGGATCTGGCCCGTGGCCGGCGACGTGGCGTCGATGAAGTTCAGGTCGCCGTAGCGCGGATTCGAGACGTGGTGATCGATGTTGATCCACGCACCGGCCTTCTTCACCGCGCGCATGCTGCGTCCGCCGCGATCCTTCACCGCGGTGTCGAGCATGATGGCGACGTCGAACTCCTGCGGCTCGCCGGGCGGCTGCTGCACGAATTTCGAGCCCGGCAGAAAGTGGAAGCGCTCGATGCAACCGTCGTCGTTCCACATTTGCACGTCCTTGCCGAGCTGCCGCAGGCAGAGCCCCATCGCCAGCGTGCAGCCGAGGGCGTCGCCGTCCGGGCGGATGTGGGAGATGACGACGAAGCGCTGGTTCGCGCGGATGACGTCGGCGATTTCCTCGAGCGTGGAATCAGCGGGCATCGTCTTCAGTGGGTGGCGTGGCGGACTCGGGCGGGAGGTGGAGTTCCTCGATGATCTGCAGGATGCGATCGCCGCGCTCTCCGGCCTGATCGAGTTTGAAGTGCAGATGCGGCGTGAACTTCATGATGACGCGGCGGCTGAGATCGCGCTGGAGCCGCGGGCGCGCCTCGTGGAGCTGCGCCAGCGCGGCGTGCTGCTCCTCGGGCGTGCCGAGGACGCCGATGTAAACATGCGCGGTCTTCAGGTCCGGCGAGATGTCCACTTCCTGCACGGTCACGAGTTTCGCCTGAAAGGTGAACTCGCGGCGGATGAGCCCGCCAAGCTCGCGCTTGATGGATTCGTTGACTCGATCGAGACGGTTCTTCATGCGGAGTTGAGGGTTGAGAGTTGACGGTTGAGAGGGAAAAGGCAGTGCGCCTCTCAACCCTCAACTTTCGACTCTCAACAGCTTCAGAGCGTCTGCGGAACTTTTTCGAGCAGGTAGCACTCGATGATGTCGCCGACTTCGTACTCGGTGTAGTCGCCGAGCTTGATGCCGCATTCGACACCGCTGCGCACTTCCTTCACGTCGTCCTGGAAGCGCTTCAGCGTGGCGATGCCGCCGTCGTAAATCGGCTGGCGGTTCCGCAGCACGCGGGCGCGGCCCGTGCGCTGGATGCGGCCGTCGCTGACGTAGCAGCCGGCGACGATGCCCTTGGTGAGTTCGAAGACCTGCTTCACCTGCGCGTGGCCGATGACCTGTTCGCGGTTCTCCGGTTCGAGCAGTCCGGCCATGGCTTCCTTCGCCTGATCGATCAGTTCGTAGATGATGGAGAAGAGCTTGATCTGGATGCCTTCGCTCCTCGCGGCGTTCGCGGCATTGTTCTCGGTCTTCACGTTGAACCCGACGACAACGGCGCTGCTCGCCGCTGCGAGCAATACGTCGTTCTCGGAGATGGGACCGACGGCGGAGTGGACGATGTTCAAGTCCACCTTCTTGCTGTCGATCTGGTTGAGGGCGGTGGAGAGCGCCTCGAGGGAGCCCTGGACGTCGCCCTTCAGGATGAGATTCAGCACGGGCTTCTGACCCTGCTTGATGGTCTCGAAAATGTTCTCCAGCGTGGCGCGGCGTGGCGCGGTGAGCTTGCCGAGGCGCTTGCTGTCGAGCCGCTCCTGGCTCAGGCGCTGCGTGTCGCGCTCGCTGTCCATCACGATCAGTTCGTCGCCGGCATTCGGCATCCCGGAGAAGCCGATGACTTTCGCCGGAGTCGCAGGCCCGGCTTCCTTCATGTTCGCGCCGGTCTCGCTGACGAGGCCCTTCACCTTGCCCGAGTAGTCGCCGCAGATGAACGGCTGCCCAATCCTGAGTGTGCCCATCTTGACGATGACCGTGGCGGTCGGGCCGCGGCCCTGCTCGACCTGCGCCTCGATGACGGACGCGCGGGCGGGAACCTTCGCGTTCGCCTTCAGGTCGAGGATTTCCGCCTCGAGCAAAATCATCTCCAGCAAGTGGTCCATCCCCTGCCCTTTCAGCGCGGACACCGGGCACACGATCACATCGCCGCCCCAGTCCTCGGGCACGAGGCCCTTCTCCTGAAGCTGGCCCTTCACGCGATCGATGTTCGCTCCTGGCAGATCGATTTTCGTGATGGCCACCATGATTTTCACCTTGGCGGCACGTGCATGACTGATCGCCTCGAGCGTCTGCGGCATGATGCCGTCGCTGGCATCCACGACGAGGATGACGATGTCCGTCACCGTCGCGCCGCGGGAGCGCATGGCGGTGAAGGCCGCATGGCCCGGCGTGTCGAGAAAAGTGATCGAGTGCTCCACGCCAGCCTTGTCCTTGTGCTTCACGGCGTAGGCGCCGATGTGCTGCGTGATACCACCGGCCTCGCCAGCAGCGACGCGCGTGCGCCGGATGGTGTCCATCAGCGTCGTCTTGCCGTGATCGACGTGGCCCATGAAAGTGACCACCGGCGGACGGACCTTGAGAACCTCGGGCTCGTCATCCTCCGCGACTTCCTCCGGCTTCGGCGCCGGGGGCGGCTCGATTTTCTGCTCCTGCTTGTGGACGCCGCCGCCCTTTTCCCGGCGCTCCTTCTCGAACTTGAAGCCGTGCAGTTCGCAAATCTTGGACGCCACGTCCGCCTCGAGGTTCTGGTTCTGGTTCGCGAACACCCCGATGTCCATCAGGTTCTTGATGAGCACGAACGGCTTCAAGTTGATGGCTGCCGCGAGGTCCTTCACGGTGAACGGTGGCTTGAGATGGATGAGCTTTTCCCCGGTCGGCGATACCTCGGCGGCGGCCGATTCAGAGGGAGCTGCGGAAGCTGGCGCGCCGGGCGCGACGGGCTCGGCTGCAGCCGCGGTCTCCGCGGTTTCCGCATCCTTGAGCTTCGAGATGCTCGGCAGGACCGGATTGGTGAGCGAGGACGGCTTGCGGGTGCGCGGCGCGGGCTTTTCAGCCTGGTCGATCAAGGAGAGAACCTCCTTCGGTTTCTCCGGCACCGGTTCCTCGCCCGCCTTGGGCCCCCGCTTTGAGACTGGTTTGTCGGCCTTTTCCCCGGCCGCTTTTTTTGCCGCTGCCGTTTTCTTATCCTCCGCCTCGGCAGGCGCAGCAGGCTTCCTACCCGTGATGGGTTTGAGAAGCGACTTGACTGGCTTGTCGCCTGCGGCGGATCCGGTGGACTTGCTCTTCGTGGGCATGAATCGAAATGTTTTCCTGGGTATTCATGGCTTCACCTATTGTGAAGCCACAGCGGCGCTCTTGGCCTTGTTTACAATTTCCTCGGCAATCGCGAGGTCAAGCCCGGTCGCGTCCACGACATCCTGCGCCGAGACATCCGCGATGACTTCGACTGCATTCATGCCGACGGCGACGAGCTTCTGCGCGACCTCCTCGGTGATGCCGAGGGAGTCGATGAGTTGCTTCGCGGCACCGGAGAGACTGGCGTTGAACGCCTCCTTCGCGGAGGTGTCCTCCTCGATGTTGATTTCCCACCCGGTGAGCCGCGCGGTCAGACGCGCATTCTGGCCACGTTTGCCGATGGCGAGCGAAAGCTGATCGTTGTCCACGCGGACTTCGACGGTCTTCTTCGCCTCGTTGAGCGTGACGTGCTTGAGCCGCGCAGGCTTGAGCGCCTCCATCACAAGTTCCCTCACGTCGGACGACCAGCGGATGATGTCCACCTTCTCGTTGTTCAGTTCGCGGACGATGTTCTTCACGCGGGCACCCTTCATGCCAACGCAGGCACCGACCGGGTCCACCTTCTCGTTCGCGCTGAAAACGGCGACCTTCGTGCGGTAGCCGGCCTCGCGGGCGATGGCCTTGATCTCCACCGTGCGGTCCGCAATCTCCGCGACTTCGGTTTCAAAAAGGCGCCGGACGAAATTCGGGTGGCTGCGCGAGAGCACGATCTCCGGTCCGCGCGCGGTATTCTCCACCGCCACGACATATGCACGGACGCGATCACCGATGGCGTAATCCTCCGTCTGCACGCGCTCGCGGTTCGGCATCACGGCCTCGAATTTCCCGAGATCGATCATCACGTCCTGCCGTTCGAAACGCCGCACGATGCCCGACACGATCTCCCCCGCGCGGTCGCGGAACTCATCATAAATCATCTGCTTCTCCGCCTGCCGGATGCGCTGCATGATGGCCTGCCGCGCCGTCTGCGCACCGATGCGCCCGAGATCCCTCGGCGTCACATCCACCCACACTTCCTCACCGATCTTCACGTCGGGCTTGGCGACCTTCGCCTTGTTCAGCGCGATCTCATCGTGCTTGTTGTTCACCTTGTCCACCACGATGAGGTGCGCGCGGGCGCGAATTTCGCCGCTCTTCGGATCCATCACGACTTCGAGATCCCGGCCAGCCTCGACTGACTTCTTTGCAGCGCTCAAAAGGGCACTCTGTACAGCCTCGATCAGGACATCCCTTTTGATGCCCTTCTCCTTCTCGAGGTACTCGATCATCGCGATAAATTCGGCGTTCATGGCTTGGCTAAAAATGTCATGCCGGGAACAAAAAAAGTGGGCTGTGAACCCACTTTCGGTGTCCGGCTCTGCTTTGTTACTGGCGAACGATAGGGAGGGAACCCCGATGCGTCAAGCGATGCCTTTGCACTCTTTTCCCAAAAATGGAAAACACCCGCGAGTTTCCGATTCGTTGCGGGGGCTTCTCGCCCATCGACTTCCAGCGCGGACCGCACATTCCCCGGCGAATTGACTTTGGCCCCCGGGCTTTTTATGCCATCGCCATGCGCAATGCATGGCTGAATCTGCAAAGTGCAGCCTGTTCTTTCAGCTGAAACGCATCACACCCTCTTACAATAAAAACTATTTTATGAACATCCCGCTCAATCCCATCCTCGCGCAGGCAGGCAGCCTCCTCACCCACCCGATCACCATCGGCATCATCATCGTCGTCATCCTCGGCGTGGCGCTGATCCTCTTCAATTTCCTCGGCATCTGGATTCGCGCCAAGGTCGCCGATGCACCGGTGAGCATGATCACGATGATCGCCATGCGCCTCCGCGGCGTTCCGGTCGCGCAGATCGTGGATGCGCGCATCACGGCGACCAAGGCCGGCCTAAACCTCGAAACGGATCCCATCGAGGCGCACTACCTTTCGGGCGGCGACGTGACCAACTGCATCCTCTCGCTAATCGCCGCGCACAAGGCCGGCATCACGCTCGACTGGAACCGCGCCTGCGCCATCGACCTCGCGACCAAGGGCACCGGCAAGACCGTGCTCGAAGCCGTCCGCACGAGCATCAACCCGAAGGTCATCGACTGCCCGAATCCCGCTGCGGGGCGCACGACGATCGACGCCGTCGCGAAAGACGGCATCGGCGTGAAGGTGAAGGCCCGCGTGACCGTGCGCACGAACCTCGACCGCTTCGTCGGAGGCGCGACCGAGGAGACCATCATCGCGCGCGTCGGCGAGGGCATCGTCACCAGCATCGGCTCATCCTCCACCTACAAGGACGTGCTCGAAAACCCCGACCGCATTTCCAAGACCGTGCTCGCCAAGGGCCTCGACAGCGGCACGCAGTTTGAAATCCTCTCCATCGACATCGCCGACGTGGACGTGGGCGAAAACGTGGGCGCGAAACTGCAGGCCGAGCAGGCCGAGGCCGACAAGCGCACCGCACAGGCCCGCGCCGAGGCACAGCGCGCACAGGCCGTCGCCACCGAGCAGGAGATGCACGCGCGCACGCAGGAAATGCGCGCCAAGGTCGTCGAGGCCGAGGCGCAGATCCCGCTTGCGATGGCGGATGCGTTCCGCAGCGGGAACATGGGCATCATGGACTACATGAAGATGAAAAACGTGCAGGCCGACACCTCGATGCGTGAGACCATCGCAGGCACGCCGCGCGGACCCGAGGGCGGAAAATGATCATGCTCGCAGCCATCGAAGGGAATCTGATCTTCCTGATCGTCGCCGCCGCGGCGGGGGTGATCAATTGGTGGCTGGAGAAGAAGAAGAAGGAATCCAAGTCAGCTACTCCGGAGCCGCCTCCCGAGCCGACCGACTCCGCCACTCCCGACGCGGCACGCGGATCCGAGGAACAGGAACGCCTCCGCCGTTTCCTCGAAGCGCTCGGCGTCCCCCAAGGCCAGCAGCAGCCTCCGCCACCGCAGCCCAAGCCCCAGACACCCCGGCCGCAGCCCGTTCAGCCTCCGCGTCCGCGCCCGGTCCCGCAGCCACGCGAACGGCGGATGCAGACCCCGAAGCCTGTGGCGAAGCCCGTGACCCGGGTCGATCTCCCCGCGAAGCGACCCGTCATCCAGTATCCCGAGGAATTTGCCGAGGCGGGCCGTCTGGAGGAACCGGCCTCCGCCATCGAGCGGATTTCCGGGGAGTTCCGGGCGATGAATGCCCGCGTGGCCGTGCCGGCGGTTCACCACGGCGAAGGACCCGCGCCACGCGAGCCCCAAAACGCAGGAACCACCAGCGTTCTTGAGCGCGAGGGCAACCCCCTCGTCGCATCGCTCCGCCGTACGCTTACAAACCCCACGGACATCCGCTCGGCAATTCTCGCCGCAGAATTGCTCGGCCCGCCCCGGGGCCTGCAAAAATGAAGCGCCGTCCGTAGTTTCCCGCTCCGAAAAGCCGACGCGACGGCAGCGGCGGCACATCTCCGTGCTCCCCGGCGGTTCAGCGCGCCGTCGGTTTCGGACTTGACGCAAGGTTTCGTCAAATCCCCGCGAGCGCGGACGCACCGATGCACTGGATGGGCGGCGAAAAAATCCAGCCGTGCAGAAGGCGAGTCACGATTCAGTGTCGTGAAAAACATCCGCCCGTCTGTTCCGCACCCAAAATGCACTGAGGAGGCGCGGCAGAACGGAGCAGAAGCCTTTCCAAGCAACAGAACGACAGTTCGGCGACGCTGCGTCAGCGAGCGTCCCGTAAAGGTGGCGATGTTATGCACCTCGCGCAGGACGCGGTCATCATGAGCCCGAAACGTCCATTTGTTTCCGTAGTCGCGATGTTGCTCGCACTGGCCGTCTCATCTGCCGCTGGCAAAACGCAGGCCAGGAAAAAGCCGGCTGCCGTCGAGGCTGTGAAGCCCAAAAACAAGCCGCAACCGACCACCCCGCCCGCGGAACGCAAAACGGTGGACCCGAAACTGGAAACCGCGCCTTCGGCGAAACGACCAACCGAGCCCAACGTCGCCATAGCGCCTGAAGAACTTTTGGAATTCCGCGCGCAGCCTGCGGGTGTTCGGAAGCTCATCGAGTCCAGCCTCGATCTCGCCCGGCAAAACCTTCCGTACGTTTTCGGCTCCGCGGATCCTGCGAACGGCGGATTCGATTGCTCGGGCTTCGTCCACTATGTCCTCCGCCAGCATGGACTGACCCAAGTGCCACGCGATTCCAGCGGCCTCTATATGTGGGTGCGCAAGGCGCGCGGTTTCCGCGCGGTCATCAGCCGCAAGCCTGACAGCGCCGAGATGGACGAACTTCTCCCGGGTGACCTCCTGTTTTGGATCGGCACCTACGCGACCGACCATGATCCGCCGGTGACCCACACGATGATTTACCTGGGCACGGAAAAATCCACCGGCGCGAAGGTGATGATCGGATCAAGCGACGGACGCACCTATCACGGCGCAAAACGGAATGGCGTCAGCGTGTTCGACTTCACGATGCCCCGTTCGCCGATCGCGAATGAACAGCGCACCACTTTCATCGGCTACGCCCGGATCCCAGGCCTCCGCGACTGACCCGAAACCTTCCATCCAAACCAACCATGAAAAGCCAATCCATCATCGGCATCATCCTCATCCTCATCGGCGCGGCCATTCTCGCCTACGGGCATTTCAGCTATCAGTCCCGCGAGACGGTGCTCGAGATCGGGCCCATCAAGGCCACGGCAGAAAAAACGCACCATGTCCCGATCCCGCCGATCCTCGGCTGGGCGGCGATTGCCGGCGGCGCCATCGCGCTCGCTTTCTCAGGCCGGGCGAAAGCGTAGGCGCTGGGTGAAAGACACGCTGCACGCCTGCCTATGACCATCCCCGACCGAAAGAGATATGTGGGACCGCTTCTCGTCCTCGCGCTGTTCGTTGGCGTGGCGGCGATGCTGCACATTGCCCAGGAGTTCTTCCTGCCGCTGGTGCTCGCGGGGCTGCTGAGCTTCCTGCTCTCACCGCTCGTCCGGCGATTGGAGCGGTGGGGGCTGCGACGTGCGGGAGCGGTCCTCGTCACGGCCGCACTGGCGTTCGTGCTCATCGGTGGGCTGGCGTACCTCGTCACCACGCAGTTTCTCGATCTGGCGGGTCTGCTGCCGAAGTACCGCAATAACCTGATCGCACGGGTCGAGGCGTTGAAAAACCCGAACAACCCGTTGCGCCTCGGCGCTCGGACGATCACCGAGGTGACCGAAGCCGTCAACAAGGAGGACACCAAGGCGCCGGCGCCGATGGTGACGGTGATGGAAAAGCCCCGTCCCGTGCGCGTGGAAGTGGTTCCCAGCCCGGACGGCTCGATTCAAAAACTCATGGGCGTGCTGTGGCCGATCGTCGGCCCGCTCGGAAAGACACTCGTGGTGATCGTGATCGTGATTTTCATGCTGATGGCCGGCACCGATCTGCGCGACCGCCTGATCCACCTCATGGGCCGCGGCCGGCTGCGCGTGACCACCCAGGCCCTCGACGAAGTGGGTCAGCGGATCGGCCGCTACCTCCGCGCCCAGGTGATGGTCAACGCCAGCTTCGGCGTGACGATCGGAGTCGGCCTGTATTTCATCGGGATTCCCAACGCGCTTCTCTGGGGACTGCTGGCGATGGCGCTGCGATTCCTGCCGTACATCGGCGCATGGATCGCCACCGCGCTTCCGCTCGCCTTGTCCCTCGCGATCTCGCCATCGTGGACACAGCCGCTGCTCATCATCGGACTGTTCCTGGTGGTCGATCTGTTCGTGGCGCACGTGGTCGAACCGTGGCTCTATGGCGCGAGCACGGAGATTTCCCCGCTGGCCGTGATCGTATCCGCGCTTTTCTGGACATGGCTGTGGGGCGGCGTGGGACTCTTGCTCGCCACACCGCTGACCGTCTGCCTCGCCGTGGCGGGAAAATATCTGCCCGATCTTGCCTTCCTCGACCTCCTCATGGGCGCAAAGCCGTCCATCGCTCCCGGCGACCGGCTTTACCAACGACTGCTCGCGCTGAATGAAGAGGAGGCCACCGACATCGTCGAACGGCGCATCCGCGAACAGGGTGCGCTCGCTTCGTTCGACGAGGCCGTGATCCCGGCGCTGCGCAGCATCGAGACCGATTTCCGATCGGGAGTGCTCTCCGATGCCGCACGCACCGATGCCTTTCAGACTTTGCGCCAGATCATCACGGACCTCCCGGAGCCGCGCCCCGGCTCCGATGCAAAGCCGCCGGCAACTGCGACCATCCTCTGCATCCCGGCCAGCCACGAAGGGGACGAACTCGCCGCGCTCATGCTCGCCCATGTGCTCGCGGAATCGAACGTCGCGACCACCGTGCTTTCCTCGGAATTGCTCGCGAGCGAATCCGTCGAGCAGGCCGTGGCCCTCGCGCCGTCCATCGTGTGCATTTCGGCGCTGCCGCCGGTCTCGGCCATCGCCGCCCGCGCGCTGTGCAAAAGGCTGCGCGCCCGGCTGCCCTCGACACGGATCGTGGTCGGACTCTGGCGGCCCGACGATGAAGAATTTTCCGCGCGTCACGAGCGACTGGGCAAGGCGGGGGCGGACGAAACGTATCCCGATCTGCGACGCGCCGCCGCCGGCGTGGCCGCCTATGCCGCCTGCACGCTGCCCCCCCGCAACGAAACGCCGGAAGCGCTGCGGGAGAGCTGAGCGAGAGACGCATCTCCTCCTGCGACGTTCTGAAACACAAGCGGCCTCAGCGCACGCGGACTCTGGCACGCCAGCCCTGGCCGTTCGAATCAACGAGCTTCTACGGAGGCGGAACCGGCGGGAGCGGTGGAGGCAGGGGAATCGGCGGCTTGGGACGCTTCGGCCGTTTCGGCGGTGGCGGAGGAGGAGTTGGCTCACCCGGAGGTGGCGGTGGCGGTGGCGGACCACCCGACGGGGGCTGCGCCAAGCCGACGGTCGCCATGGAGAGCACGGCAACCAGCGCGGACCGGAGAGTTTGGCTGAACATTTTCATAAGCACGTTGTGAGATGGATACGCCCTTGCATCGTCCCCATGCGCGCTCGCGGTTGTGAAAATTTTGCCGAGACCCCAACATACCGTGCAGGAATTATCGCGCTCCTGCCAATTTCACGCACGCAATCTGACCGCGGCTACGAATCTGGTACGATGAATCGCACAGCGCCCACTTCCGCTATTTCCGACCAGCCGCGGACGCGTGTCCTCGTGGCGGAAGATGACGAGACCTCACGGAATGCGCTCGTCCGTCTGCTGCAGCGCGAAGGCTACGACGTGACCGTGGTAAATGACGGGCAGGATGCGATCCACATCCTCCTCGCGCCGGACCCGCCGCACATCGCGCTGCTCGATTGGACGATGCCGCGCCTGGACGGCATCCACGTGTGCCTGGCCGTGCGCTCGATTCCATCCAACCCCTACACCTACATCGTCATGGTATCCGGGCGCGACGAGGCCACCGATGCGCTCGCGGCGTTCGCAGCGGGTGTGGACGATTTTCTGAGCAAGCCGCTGGACAGTTCGCAGCTCCTCGCCCGGCTGCGCTGCGGGTTGCGCGTGCTCAGCCTGGAAAAGCGGTACTCGGAGCGCTCAGACGACCTGGAGATGAGCCGCGAGGAGCTGCGCAGTCTGAAGCGACTCCTGCCGATTTGTACCGAATGCAAGAAGGTGCGCGACGACGCGGACTACTGGGAAGAAATCGAGGCATACCGACGTGACCCGTCCGCCGCCAATCTCGCCAGCGGGGTTTGCCCGGCCTGCAAGGAAAACCTGCTCCAGCGGGAACCGTCGCGCGAGCAGTTCGCGCCGGCGCAGTAGGACGGCACCTGGGTTTCACGAGGGCGTGAGTGCATTGGGCGTGTAATGGCACCGGGCCGCGCCGCGGGGGAAAGTGACCGTGTTTGAGTTCCGGAAACCGCGGAGCGGATAGGGTCGTCCCCCATGATCGGGAACGGCGCTCGGGATCTTGATCTGCGACCTTTCGGGCACCTCACCGCTTCGCCTCGATGAGCCTGCCCGCATTGAGAAGCTGCGCCTCGCTCAGGCGCGGTCCGATGAGCTGCAGGCTGGTGACAGGAATCTTTTTGTCCTCCACCGGGATCGGCAGCGCGAGGGCCGGGTTGCCCGCAAAATTCACGGCGACCGTGGCTTGCTTGGCGCGGACGAGCACCTCGAAGGCGGGAGAGCCGCCGAAGAACGGGACCTTTGGCGGGAGGTTCTTGAGCGTCGGCAGCGCGATGAAGTCCACCTTGCGAAAAACTCTGCGCAACGTGCGTTGCCACTCAGCCCGCCGTTTCACCGCTTCGGGATAGCTGTTGTTAAACTCGATGGATCCGAGCGCAAGAACGGCATTGGGCAGCGCGCCGATTCCCGGTTTGCCCATGAAATGCCCATCGCTCTGCCAGGCGCTCGCCGTGGCGACTGTGTCCCCATCCTTCTCCGCCTGCTCCCACTGTGCTTTGAAGTTCTTGTCCAGCACCACCACTTTGAATCCCCTCGCAGCGAGGATGGCATCCACCGCTCGGTCGATTCTCGGGTCCGTGCCATCCACGTAGAGCCGCCCGATACGGATGCTGCGGGCCGACGGCCTTGCTGCCACTGCGCTCGCGTACCGTCCGGCAAATCCCCGCTGCAGCAAATCCATGCCTTGCACGAGATGCGCAACGTCCTTCGCCATCGGGCCGACGGTGTCCAGATACTTTGGCGAGACCGGATGCACGCCATCGAGCGAGATGAGTCCGAACGTCGTCTTTAGACCCGCGATGCCGCAGCATGCCGCCGGAACGCGGATCGAGCCGCCGGTATCCGTGCCGAATGCGATGTCCGCCGATCCGTTCGCGACCGCGACGGCTGAACCACTGGACGACCCGCCAGGGATGATCCGCTGCTTTCCCGCCAGGCGGTTCCTCGGAGTTCCGAAGTAGCTATTGATGCCAGTGACCCCGAGCGCGAGTTCCGCGAGATTTGTCTTTCCCACGATCTGCACGTTTCTCTCCCGTGCGATGGTCAGGCACTTGGCATCGCGGGCAGCCGGCGGATTGTTCTTCGCGAGATGTTTGGATCCTCCGGTCGTCACGACGCCCTCCATGTCGATGAGGTCCTTTACCGCAAGCCGCAGCCGGTGATCGCCTTCGGAGGGCGGCCAGTATGCGATGTAGGCGCGATCGGGGGACCCGGCTGGCGCGCGCTTTTGGAAAAGGGAGCAGCCGGTGAAAAGACTCGCCGCCAGAACCAGCGACGCCCACCGCATGGCACGCATGCCTGGCTTATGCCTCATCGCGGCTTCTTCCACCGGACGATGGATTCCAGCATCAATCCCGCGAGACGAGGTGCGAGCGGTTCCTTGCGATCCCGTCCGCCCGAGAAAGGCGCTGCCTGCAGGGACCGGTTTTCCAAGTTCAGTGTCGCCACCGACTTCGCTGACTTTGCGATCTCTTACAGCCGCGTCATGAAATCGCATCATGTCGAACTACCGCCGGATCAAAATGCCTGCGACGAAACCGACGGCGAGGGCCGTCAGGAGCGCGGTGACCGGCTGCCGGGTGACGTAGTCTTCCGCCTTCACCTGCAGCGTGCGGGCGCCATCGCGGGTGTATTCGTAAGCCTCGCCAGCGGCCTCGGTGACTCGCTCCCGCACATCGTCCACCATTTCGCCCACCCGCGCGGTGGCTTCGGAAACCTTTTCGCGAACTCCGTGCCTGAGGCTCGACCCGCTGTCTTCGAGTTCATGCAACATCGCGATCACCGCATCCTTGGACATCCCCAGCTTCGTCTTCAGGCGGCCGAGCAGTTCATCCCCTTTGCCTTCCACGAAGGTCAGATCATCATCGGTGAGGTCGGCATACTTCTGCTTCAGCTTGCCTTTGATCAGATCCCATGAGCCATCGAATGTGAATGTATTCATGCTTGGTAATCGCGCCGCGGCGGGCGGTTGGTTGTGTCCGGTTTGGATTTCCGGTTTTGCTGCTCCACCTCTCCTGCGTGCAGGCTCTTCGGCAACGAACCGTGATTCTTTTTACCACCATCCGCATGACGCCGTGCGATTTCCCCCTTGAGTCATGGATGCCATCGCCGAATCGATAATCACCGCCCCTTCCGTCGAAACGTCCGATCGGATCCTGATCGCCGAAGATCACGCCATCGCACGGGAAGCGCTGAAGAATCTGCTGGAGTGGAAAGGTTTCGCGGTCACCACCACTGAGAATGGTGATGACGCCCTTGAAGTGCTGACATCCGAGGACGCTCCCTCGATCGCACTGCTGGATTGGGAGATGCCCGGCAGGAGCGGTCCCGAGATTTGCCGCGCGCTGCGAAGCGATTCCGCCGGGCGCTACTTCTACCTGATCGTGATTACTGCGCGGGAAGGCGAAGAAGGCATCGCCGAAGCCATGGCGGCAGGCGCCGATGATTTCATCCGCAAGCCCTTTGGGGTGCCGGAGGTGGTGGCGCGGATCCGGAACGGACAACGCACGCTGAAACTCGAGCGCAGCCTCGCCAATCGGGTGACGGAACTCGAACACGCGCTGGAAACGGGCCGGCAACTCAAGCGCCTTCTGCCGATCTGTTGCTACTGCAAGAGCATCCGCGATGACTCGGACTACTGGCAGGAGATCGAGGAATACATCCACAAGCACACCGGCACTGACTTTACCCACGGCGTCTGCCCCACATGTATGGACAGGGTAAGGCGCGAGGAATTGGGGAAGGCGCGGGACACCGGAGCGGAGGGCAAATGATCGGCCTGCCTGCGACGGATTCGACAAATGCGAAGTTTGTATCCAACGACACACGCAAACCGCACCCGGACCACGAATCCCAAGGTGATATGAGCACCAAAAAAAATAAGATCGCGACACCCGATGGCGCAACGGAGACCGGCGCGCGGCCCGGAAGCACACGCAGCGCCGCACCTCATTCGTGGCTCGACCAGGCCGAGTCATTCGCCCATCGCGAACCCGCCAAGGCCGTCGCATTCGCATTCGGCACGGGACTTCTCCTGAACCTTCTCCCGACCCGCGCAACCACCGCCGTCGTCTTCACGCTCGCGCGGCCGGTGCTGCTCTGCCTCGGCATGCTGAAGGCCTGGGAACTCTGCTCCTGCAACCCGAAATCCAAAGCCTAATCCATGAACAAACCATCCAACCCAGTCACCGAGTGCACGACCAAATTCAACCGGCTCGCCCGCGAAAATCCGACGCGCTCGCTGCTCATCGCGATCGGCGTGGGGCTCGCTGCCGGCCTCCTCGTCCGCACGCTGCGGCCGCACACTCCGGAAAGCCGCGCCGCGCGCCTGCTCACGGACATCCGCGACCGACTGCAGACCATCGCGGCGCCCGTCCAGCGGCATGCGGGGCACCTTTTTGAGAGCGGCTCCAACGCAGTCAGCAATGGTGTCGCGCACTTGAAGGATCTGGAACTCGGGAGCGGACTGCAAAAGCTTTCGCGGCGGTTCACAAAGCTCTTCCGCTGACATCGGCGCTTGCAGAGCGTGACACGGTCCAATCGGAAACCACACGCGCCAGCGCGAGGAATCCCGGCCATGCTCACGCTTGGAAATCGGGCGCGCTTGCGAGGAGCTGGATTTCGCGGTCGAGCTGTTCGATGTCGATGGGCTTGGTCAGGTGCGCGGCGAAGCCGGCTTCGCGGCTGCTGTTGATGTCGTTGTCGGTACCGAAGCCGCTCAGGGCGATGCCGGGAAGCTTTCTCGTTTCGCGGACCTTTTCCATGAGCTCGCGACCGGTGCCGTCCGGCAGGCCGAGGTCGCTGATGAGGATGTCGATCGGCGCGTCCTCGAGAACCTTCAATGCGGCCTTCATTCCCGCTGCGACGGCGACGCTGTAGCCGCGTCGCTTGAGCAGGCGCTCCATGACCTGCGAGGTGGCTTCATGATCTTCGACGACGAGGAGGCGCACGGCACGGCGCGGCGCGGACGGTTCGGCGATGTCAGCAGTGCCAGTGCGGGCCGCGCGCGTGAGCGGGAGTTCGACGGTGAAGGTGGCACCGCGGCCGATGCCTTCGCTGTGTGCGGTGAGCGTGCCTTCGTGCATGGCGACAAGCGCCTTTGAAATCGCAAGGCCGAGACCGAGGCCGCCAAAGCGGTGAGTGATGGCGGCGTCGCCCTGCTCGAAGGCGTTGAAGATTTTCGCGGCATCCTCGGGCGCGATGCCCACGCCGGTGTCCTGCACGGTGATGCGGACGGTGTGCCTCGCGGAGACGTCGCACCGCGATGCGGACGGAGCCGCCCTCCGGGGTGAATTTCACGGCGTTCTTCACCACGTTCCAAAAGACCTGCTGGAGGCGTGCCGGGTCGCCAAGCACCGGGCACGGCTGCGGCGCAAGTGGTCACCGAGAGGCTGCACATCCTTGCTGCTGGCTTCGCTTTCCACGATGGCGGTGGCGCGGCGGAGCAGTTCGCGGGCGTCCACCACCGTGCGCTGGAGTTGCAGCTTTCCGTTCGCGATGCGCGTGGAGTCGAGGAGGTCATCGATGAGCCGCGCCTCGAGTTCGACGTTGCGGCGCACGAGGGTCATCTGCTTGCGGACCTGCGCGGGCACGGTGGCATCGCGCTCGAGGTCGGCGACCGTCATGAGCACGGGATTGAGCGGCGTGCGCAGTTCGTGGCTGAGCACGGCCATGAAGTGATCCTTCGCGGCGTTGGCGTGGCGGACTTCGCGGTAAAGGCGCGCATTTTCCGCGGCCGCGGCGGCGCGTGCGGCGAGATCCTCGGCGAACGGGAGGTCCGCTTCGCTGAAGTGGCGGCCGGACTCGGCGCGCGACGAGCGTGATCGCGCCGAGCGTCTGGCCGTTCGCGACGAGCGGGACGATCAACAGCGGACTTCAGGCCGAGGCTGCGAATCAGCGCGAGATGTTCGGCATCGCGCGCAGCTGGCCACGAGCAGCGTCGTCCGGGATTTGCGTGTGGAGCAGCGACTGGCCGGTGCGGAGCACGGACGGCGTGCCGAAGGGCGAACCGGTGTCCTCGGGATAACGCTCCTGGAGTTCCTTCGCGATGGCCAGCTTCGCGGGATCCGCATGCGCGGTGGCGACGACGCGCACCGTGCCATCCGCCTCCGCATGTGCACGGCGCACCAGTCCGCGATGCCCGGCACGGCGGCCCGCGCGACATTGCCGAGCGTGACCTCGTAATCGAGCGTGGAGGCCAGGCTCGCGCTTGCCTCGGCGAGGAAACGCGCGCGGCTTCCCGCCTCTTCGGCCTCGGCCCGGGCGCGCTGCTGCGCTGGCGAGCAGGCGTTCGCGCTCCTCCTCGCCCTTGCGCCGTTCGGTGATGTCGAGGATGACGGCCATGAAGACATCCTCGCCGGCGTGCGCGACGCACTGGAGATGGACTTCCACCGGGATAAAGGCTGCCGTCGGCGCGGCGGTGCACGGTGTGGAAAATGAGCTTCTCCTTTTCCCTGCCGAGCAGCGGCGCGACCATCGCGCGGAATCTCTCCTCGGTGAATTCCGGCTTGAGATCGAGAGCGGAGTCATCTCGCGCATCGCCTCCATCGAGTAGCCGAGATTCCGCAGCGCGCCTTCGTTCACGTATTGGAAGCGGAGCTGCGTCGTATCGAAGATGTAAATCTCGTTCAGGCTCTTTTCGAGCACGGCCGCGAGCCGTGCCCGCTCGGCCTCGGCCTGCTTGCGCTGCGTGATGTCGCGCGCGATTTTCGAGGCGCCGATGATTTTCCCGCTCGCGTCCTTGATCGGTGAAACGGTGAGCGACACATCGAGCAATGTGCCATCCTTCCGCATCCGCACCGACTCGTAAGGCTCCACGACTTCGCCCGCTTTTCACGCGCCTGAGGATTTCCGGCTCCTCAGAAACGCAGTCGGGCGGAATCAGGATGGTGACCGGCTTCCCGATCATCTCGGACGCCGTGTAGCCGAACATCCGCTCCGCGCCCCGGTTCCATGTGGCGATGATGCCATCGAGCGACTTGCTGACAATCGCGTCATCGGAAAACTCGACCACCGCCGCGAGCCGCGCATGGACTTCCTCCAGCTTCCGGCGCTCGGTGGCATCGCGCGATACGGCGAGAAGCCTCTCCGGTTTGCCTGCGGCATCGACGATGGGCGTGACCGCCACATCCCACCAGGTGGTCCGGCCCTCGAGGATGATGTAGCCCACGAAGGTGCCCTTCCCGCCCGCGACGGCGGCGTGGACGGCGGCCTCGGCCAGCCTGCGATTTTTGCCCTCCCAAAAGTCAAACCACGACCTGCCGACGACCTGCGCGGAGTCGGTTGCGCACACGGCTTCCATCCCCGCAGTATTGATCCACAGGAGCACACCATCGGGGGAGAGCGTGGTCATCCAGTCGCGGCTGCTCTCGATGATGGTGCGATTGAAGCGTTCGCTCTGTAGCAGCGCCTCCTCGGCGTGTTTGCGTCCCGCCACGTCCATGCAAAGTCCGGCCATCCGCTCCGGATTGCCGCTGCGCATCGAGGAACAGTTTTCCGCGCGCCTCGATCCAGGTCACCGTACCATCCGGCTTCACGATCCGGTATTCGATGCGGTAGTCCGTGCGCTTTTCCACGCTCTCCCGGATCGTCGCGAGCACCCGGCCGCGATCCTCCGGATGCATGTCGCGCTGAAAGTCCTCGAAGCTCCCGCCAAACGTGCCGGTTGCCATCCCGTGGATCGCTTCGAGTGTCGGGGACCAGCTTACTTTTCCGGTCACCACGTCCCACTCCCACGCACCCATCTGCCCGGCCTCCATGGCCATGAGCAGCCGGCTCTCCGTCTGGCGCAACGCATCCTCCGTGCGCTTGATATCGCTGATGTCGATGACGAGGACGTACACGCCGCGCACCGCCCCGTCCTCAGCGCGATCCGGGTGATATGCGACCTTCACAAAACGCGTGCCGGCGTCGCGGTAGGGCACTTCCGCCTCGAAGTGAACATCCTCCCCCGCAAGGGCGCGCACGACGTGAGGCTCCAGCCGGGCAAAGGCTTCGTTGCCGAGCACTTCGCGCATGTGCAGGCCGATCAACTGCTCCTGCGGACGCCCAAACCAGATCGCGTACTGGAGATTCGCGAAACGGTAGCGGAAGGAAGAATCGAGATAGGCGATCAGCGCCGGCGTGGCATCGGTGATCGAGCGCAGCAGCTCCTCGCTTTTGCGCAGCGCCTCCTTGGCCCCGAGGAGCTCGCGATCCGCACGCTGGCGTGCGAGGAAAATGGCGTTTGCGTTCTGTAACGAAACCGCCCGCAGTTGCACGTCTTCCTGGTCGTCGTCTGCAGGCACTTAGCTGCCTCCGATGGCTTGCGCCGCGAGGGCGGTCCCGAGAACCCGCGCGCGGATTTTTGCAAAGGCCGTCTCACGGCTTGTCGAACGGTCGTCACAGAAAGGGGAAAAGCCGCAGTCATCCGTAGTGCCGAGGCGATCCGCTGGAATGTAGCGGCTCGCTTCCAGGACGCGGTCGCGGATTTCCTCCGGCGTCTCGATGCGCGGATCGATGGGCGCTACGACGCCGATGAATATGCGGTGATGAGGCTTCATGCAGTCCCGTATGATTCCTAAAACGCGGGCGGGATCCTTTTCGGTCGCCAGTGCGATGAAAAAATTCCCGGCGTTCAGTTCGAAGAGCGCAGGCAGCAGGGCCGCGTAATCCACATCCGCGCTGTGCGTGGAATCGCGGTCGCTTCCCGGGCAGGTGTGCACGCC
Organism: uncultured Verrucomicrobiae bacterium; assembly: GCA_963769025.1. Classification (GTDB taxonomy): domain Bacteria; phylum Verrucomicrobiota; class Verrucomicrobiia; order Chthoniobacterales; family Chthoniobacteraceae; genus SXWH01. The sequence continues at coordinate 574,828 of CAVYKI010000006.1, read as the reverse complement.
GATGCGCATCCGGTCCGCTTCCGAAAAGCGCCCGAGCGCGAGGTTGTTCAAGTCAATGAAGCTGTGCAGCAGCGTCTCCTGAGGGATCGATTTTCACCGCCAGCCGGCCCTCGGTAAAATCGATCTGCACGCTGTGGGCTCCCTTCTGCAGACAGCGCCGGACCTCCGTCTCATGCTCCCGCAGAAGGTCGTCGATGAACTCCCCGCGCGAATACCCCGCCAGCCCGTCCGCCGGAAACATGAGGCTCAGCGCCGAGGGCGAAATCACCGCCTGTTTCACCGGATGCTTCGCGTAGCGGAGCGCGACATCGAGATAGCTGTCCGCGTACCGCTTATAGCGGAACGGCCCGGAGGTAAGCCTCAGCATCCGCCTCGTGTGGCCAGCGGAAAATGGGATCTTGAATCCATCCGGGGCCGTGTTCTTCAGTCCGTGCACGCAGTACGTCCAAAAGTTGTGATACTTCCTCTGCTCACCATCGGTGATGACCGGCGAGCCCGTGGCTTCAAACTGTTCGACCGTATCGCGCACGGCCTCTTCGTAGAGCGGATCCAGCGATGGAGCCTGGGCGTCCCCGGCGGCGGTGATCGCGTCGAGGAGGCTCAGCGGCCGCGGAATGCTTCCGATCGGCTCGGTCGGGATGGTCAGCGGGGTTCCCACGGTGAACGGGACACTGAGACTGCTCTCCACGCGTGGCAACGCCAATCGCGGAGCCGCGCCCCTTCAAAAGGTCGCCAGACTCACTCCGAGGGGTGTAGGGTCTGGATCTATGCAGAAGACCATCGTGGTCATCGACGACGACCGCACCATCCAGACGACGCTCAGCGCCGTCCTGCCGCGTCATGGCTACGAGGTGCGCATCGGCCCGAATGCCTCGCAAGGAAGGAAAAGAATCGCGGAGGCAAAGCCAGACCTGGTGCTGCTCGATCTCGGGCTGCCCGATGGCGACGGCCTGGAAGTGCTGCGCGGATTGAAAGCGGACCATCCCGATCTGCCGGTGATCGTGCTGACGGCGAACGACTCGCTCGAGAACGCGATCGAGTCCATCAAGCAGGGTGCCTTCCATTTTCTCGCGAAGCCATACGCCATCGAGGAACTGCTCAGCCTCTGCACCCGCGCGCTCGACCAGCAGGCCCTCACGCGGGAGGCCGCGGATCTGCGTGAGGAGAAGAACGCCCTGCAGAAGCGCCTGACGGCTGCGGAGGAGCAGCTCGCTCCGGTGGCAATCAGCCGGCGGATGCGCGAACTCGATCAGCTCGTCGCGCGCATCGCGCCGAGCGAGGCGAACGTGCTGCTCACCGGCGAAAGCGGCGTGGGCAAGGAGGTCTTCGCCTCATCCGTGCATCGCAGGAGCACACGCGCCGGCGGGCCAATGGTGAAGCTGAATTGCGGCGCATTCCCCGCGAACATGATCGAGTCGGAGCTGTTCGGCTACGTGAAGGGCGCGTTCACCGGCGCGGTCGCCGCGTTTCCGGGCATGCTGTCGGAGGCGAATGGCGGCACCCTGTTTCTCGACGAGATCACCGAGCTGCCGGTGGATTTGCAGACGCGCTTCCTCCGCGTGCTCCAGGACCGCGAATTCCGCCCGCTCGGCTCGGTGAAAAACGTGCCGGTGGACTTCCGCCTCATCGCCGCGTGCAACCGCCCGCCCGCGCAGGCCGTGAAAGAAGGGCGCCTGCGGCAGGATCTCTATTTCCGGCTCAAGACCTTCGAGATTGAAGTCCCTCCGCTGCGCGAGCGCCGCGAGGACATCCCGAAGCTGACCGACACCTTTCTCCGCCGCTTCGCGGAACAGCTCGGCAAACCCATGCCGCAGCTCGCGCCCGAAGTGCTCGAACTTCTCCGCGACTACCCGTGGCCCGGCAACGTGCGTGAACTGCAAAACGCCATCGAGCACGCCCTGGTGCTCTGCGACGGCCCGGTGCTCATCCCCCAATGTCTCCCTCGCGAAATCCAGCGCCCCGATCTCGCCCCCGCCCCGCTCACGGACGGCAGCGCTCCGCAAACGCTCGGCGGCATGGAGCGCGAGGCATTGCTCGATGCGCTCCGCCGCGCCGGCGGCAACAAAAAGCGCGCCGCCGAGCTGCTGGGCATCCACCGCCCGACGCTGTACGCAAAGCTCAAGCGGTTCGGGATCGCGCTTTGAGGTTTACGACTGGGAGAAGGTCCACTGGCCCTTGCCACCGAGGGCGCAAAGCGCGGTGCGCATCTTGCGGATGGCGAGTTCGAGCCGCGTCTTGATCGTGCCGAGCGGGATGCCCGTCTGCGCGGCGATCTCGCGCTGGCTGAGCCCGGCGTAGAACGTAAAAGTCAACGCATCGCGCTGTGCCGCGGGCAGCGTCCCGATCACCTTTGCAAAGAGGTGCGCGGTGTCGCTGGCAGCCGCTTCCTCGTCGGCGCCGGGGTGCATCCCCGGTTCGGGCTCCTCACGGAGCCGTTCGTGCGCGCGGAAATATGTCCGCTTCTTGCGCAACCTGTCGATTGCCCGGCGGCGCGCCAGCGTCACGATCCAGCCGAGAGCTTTGCCTTTTGCCTCATCGTAGTGCGCGGCCTGCCGCCACACTTCGAGGAAGGTCTCCTGGATCTGGTCGTCCACATCGCAATCATTGTTCAGGATGCGGCCGATGATGGTCCTTAGAAGTGGCGTATACCGGCGATAAAGAAGGGCGATGGCCCTGTCGTCGCGCAGCTTGGATGCGCTTCATGAGTTCTTCGTCCGTCGGCCCGTCCACGGCGCAGGCGGGGCGGTTTGGGATGCTCTGGGTGTCGGATGGGTAGTGCATGGCCCTTTCCTTTGCTTTCCGCGTGCCACGCGCATTCTACCCTGTTGGCTGCCGCGCTCGGTCGTTTGGAATGTCGTCATTCGCGACACTTATGTCAGCCGTCCGACACTCTTTCCGTTTCGGCAAACACCGGACGGAGCCTACCTCGGAATGACTCCCAACAAGTAGAGGACGATCAGGATCAGGAGGATCGTCCCAAGGCCACCGCTCGGGCCGTAGCCCCACTTGGCGCTGTGCGGCCATGTGGGCAGCGAACCGATAAGCATGAGGATCAGAATGACGAGGAGGATGGTGGTGATTGTCATGCCTTGGAATCGGGGCAGCCAAACACCGCGGATGCACGTATCATGAGGAGATGCATGCTCCACCCGATTTGAATTGGCCGGACCTCGCGAAGTTCATCCGCCAACATACCCATGACGTGCGCAATGATCTGAACGGGCTCGATCTGGAAGCCGCGCTGCTCACCGAACTCGTCCCACCCGGAGAAGCCACGGACGCGGTTGCACGCATCCGAGCGCAGATCCGCCGCCTCGCCGCGGACCTGCGTGCGCTCGCCACAAAGTTCGCCGACCCGAAGCCGACCCGGGCCCCCTACCCCGCGCGCGAGCTATTCCTCATCTGGCAGGATCAACTCGCCACGCTCAGCCCCGCGCCGTCCGTGCAGTGGAGCGAGCCTCCTGGCACAGAGCAGGTGAATCTGGATGCCACTGCGCTGGCCACCGTGTTCCGCGAGCTGCTCGCCAACGCGCAGGCATTCGGCACCGGCGCGCCGTTGCACGCCGCGGCACGGGTGGAGAATCAACGGCTCATTTTCGAACTGCGCGAACCGAAGGACGCTCCCCTCGACGCCTCCGAGTGGGGCCGCGCGCCCTTTGCATCCATGCGCCACGGACATTACGGAATCGGCCTCTGGATGGCACAACGCACCATCGCGGCGGATGACGGCGACGTGCAGCGGCGCTTCGCTCCGGAACCGATGGAACTGATCACGAGGCTCGTCTTCCCCATCGCCTGATCCGCGGCGTCGGGCCAACGGATCCGGACCATTCCGTGGCAGCCGCGACCTAGGCGCGAGGCACTCTGCGCCCCATGATGAGCGAGATGACGAACATCACCAGGAAGAGCACGAAGATAACCTTCGCGATGTAAACGGCGGTCCCGGCGAGCACGCCAAATCCAAGGATGGCGGCGATGAGTGCAATGACGAGGAAGGTGAGGGTCCAGGATAGCATGATGTTGATTTGGTGGAAGGTTGCGGTGCTGTTTCCCTCCTGAATCGCGTCAGCATTGCCGCGCGGGTGTAACGTTTCGTGAATTTTTAACTTCACGCGCACTTGCCCGACCACCGCGTCACCCAACTCGCCCATGTCGCCCGCGTCGCCTCCGCCTTGCTGTGGGCGTCTGCTTTAGCTTCCGAGAGCCCTCGGTTCCCTCGCGACTGAAACCGTCCACAGCGCCGGACAACGGCGTTCGAACTGCCTGAACGTGCGGATTCCTGATCGAGTTCGGAGATTTATCGGCGGTTAAGGCAAAGGCACCGCAGCAGCATTCACCGGATAGGTGATCGGTTGGAACTTCGAGCGGTCCGGCCGGACAACCGGATGACTCGTCGGTATAAGCTCCTCGAAACTCGGCTGGATCAATTGCGACGGCCGCGTCGTAACCTTGAGCTTCGCGAAGTCCGGTTGAATCAGCGGGTAGCTTGTCGGTATCAGCCGGTCGAAGCCGGGCTGGACCAATTGCGATCCGCCGGTGGCTTCGTCGGCCCTTGCAGCGACGCAGGTGATGGCAAGGGTCAGCGCACCAAGCGCGACCCGAATGTTGCGTTGCGTGTTCATGTGGAAATGTCGCCACCGTTCACTCCCACTGCAACGGCGTACTTTGGAATGCGCTGCGCGCCTCAACTTCACGGCCGAAGGAAATCCGGCAAACGCTTCGAAGCCGGCGTCGATGAGGGATCGGAAGCGAACAAAATTCTCGCGAAGATCGCCCCGAACGACTACCGCGTCGTCGAGACCATCGCGGCGGTCATCTCCATCCCGCTCGTCCGCGAAGAATAGGAACTCATGACGACAAAACGAACCCCCACCCTCGCCCTCGTCGCCACCTTGCTGCTGGGCATCCTCGGCGTGGCGTCCACGGCAGCCGGGGACACGCCGCGCCCCCGGCCCAACATCCTTTTCCTCTACACCGACGACCATTCCTACCGCACGCTCTCCTGCTACGAGCACGCGGAGTCGTGGGCGAAGACGCCGAACATGGACCGTCTCGCCTCGCGCGGCGTGCGATTTACCCACGCTTACATCGGCACGTGGTGCATGCCATCGCGCGTGACGATGCTCACCGGGCTGCATCAATACGGCGCGAGGACGATGCGCATGGAGGGCGAGTATCCCGGAAGCGAATATGATTCCGCGCAGTGCCCGTTCTGGCCCGCCATTTTCCGCAAAAACGGCTACCACACGGCACACATCGGCAAGTGGCACTCCGGGACCGATGCGGGATTCGGCCGCGACTGGGATCACCAGATCGTCTGGAACCGGCCAAAGTATCCCGCCAACTCGCCGAACTATTATTACGACCAGCTCCTTTCCTTCGACGGCGCGGAGCCAAAGGTGGTGCCCGGCTACTCCACCGACAACTACACGGGCTGGGCCGTGGACTACATCAAAGGCAAGAACCGCGATGCCGCGAAACCGTGGTACCTGTGGCTCTGTTTCGGCGGCGTCCACGCGCCCTACACGCCGGCGGACCGGCATCTCAACGACTACCCCGACGCCACCGTCTCCACACCTGCGGACATCTACCCGCCGCGCGCAGGCAAGCCCGGCTACATGCAGAAGGTCGCCGCGTGGGACCGCGGTCCCGGGGGCGAGCCCGTGCTGAGCGCCGACGCGCTCGGCAAGGAGGTCGGGGACAACATCGGACGCGACCAAGGCCGCTCGCTGTCGTCATGGTCGCGGCAGTATCATCAGGCCGTCCGCTCGTTGGACGAAGGCATCGGCAAGGTCCTCGCCGCGCTCGAGGAGAGCGGCCAGCTCGCGAACACGCTCGTGGTCCTCACCTCCGACCAAGGCTACGCTTGGGGTCAGCATGGCTTTCGCGCGAAGCTCGCGCCCTACGACGCCAATATCCGATCGCCGCTGATCATCTCCATGCCCGGCACGCTACCGGAGGGCAAAGTCTGCCGCACGCCCGTCGGTGGCGCCGATCTGCCGCCCACATTCTTCGGCTTCGCAGGTCTCGAATCTGCCCTGGCCGATGCATGGTCACGACCTCACGCCTTTACTAAGGAATCCCGACGCCGTCTGGCCACACACCACGATGCTTCCCTTCACGGCCGACAAGTTTGGTGCCGACTGCGACGCCGTGCCCGCGCCGCCCGGGCAACCGGCACAAGACTGGCATCCCGTGGTATGTGATGCTCGCCGAAGGCCGCCACAAATACATCCGCACCCTCGAGCCCAACGAACCCGAGGAACTCTACGACCTCCTCGCCGACCCGGAGGAGCTGACCAATCTCGCCACCGATCCCGCACACGCATGCGATCGTGCGAAAACTCCGCGCCGGAGCGATCGCGGAGCTGAAACGCACCGGGGCGAAGATGGTGACCACACTTCCGCCGGTGAAAGAATAACCGCCCACACATCACGCAGTCTCCTCATCTGAATCCAATGCGGAAGTTCCGTGTCCTGTCGCCTCTTCCATTGCAACAGTTTACCAACTCCACCGGCCGGACATTTGTCCCCCAAAACCCATGAAAACGCCCCTCTTCGCCACCCTCGCCCTCATCTTCACCGCTGCATTCGCCGGCGCACAATCCGGCACCCCGGCGAAACCGAACATCCTCTGGCTGATTTCCGAGGACACCGGCCCGGAGGTGCTGAGCCGCTCGGGCACGCCGCAGGCCTCGACGCCGGTGCTCGATAAGCTGGCGAAGGATGGCGTGTATTATTCGCACACCTATCTGGGCATGGTGTGCTCGGTGAGCCGCAGCTCCTTCATGACCGGGATGTACGCGGTGAGCATCGGCGCGCACAATCACCGCACGGTGAACAAGAAGCCGCTCCCCGAGGGCGTGCGGCTGCTCACCGGCTGGATGCGCGACGCGGGATACTTCACGTCCAATCTCACCGAGCTGCCGCAGAGCTGGGGTTTCAAAGGCGCGGGCAAGACGGACTGGAACTTCATCCCGGGCGACGTGCCTTTCGATAGTCCGAAAGGGAAATGGGACGAGTTGAAATCGCATCAGCCGTTCTTCGCGCAGCTCAACTGCAAGGAGACGCACCGCATTTACAACGCCCCTGCGAAGGCGGACCCCGCCAAGGTGGTGCTGCCGCCGTACTACCCGGACGATCCGATCGTGCGGAAGGACTGGGCCGCGTACCTCGATTCGGCGACGGAGTTCGATCGCAAGATGGGCCTGCTGCTCACGCAACTCGAAGCGGACGGGCTGGCCGACAACACGGTCGTCGTCTATTTCGGCGACAACGGTGCGTCCATGGCCCGGGCGAAGCAGTTCTGCTACGAGGAGGGATTCATCGTGCCGATGATCATCCGCTGGCCGAAAAACTTCCCCGCGCCGAAGAACTTCAAGCCTGGCTCGGTGGACGGGCGGTTCATTGATGGCATCGATCTCGCGCCGACGATGCTCGCCATCGCCGGTGCGCAAAAGCCGCCGCAAATGCAGGGCCGCATCTTCCTCGGGGACCTCACCGAGGCCCCGCGCGAATACGTCTTCGGCACGCGCGACCGCTGCGACACGACTGTAATGCGGCTGCGTTCCGTGCGCGACGCGCGCTACCGCTACATCCGAAATTTCCACCCGGAAATTCCGTTCCTAGCGGCGAACAACTACAAGGAGACGCAGTATCCCGTCTGGAATCTCCTCAAGAAGCTGCACGCGGAAGGCAAGCTCACGCCGCCGCAGGAATTCCTCTGCCAGCCGACGATGCCGGAAGAGGAACTCTACGACATGGAGGCGGACCCGCATCAAATCCACAACCTCGCCACGTCCGACAAACCCGAGGCGCATCGGGAGCTGAAACGGCTCCGTGCGGTGCTCGACCAATGGAGCATCGACGTGGACGATCAGGGGCGCACTCCCGAACCGGCTGGCACCCCGCAGCAACCGGTGAAGCAAGGCAAGAGGAAGCAGTAGTACGACCACCGCCGGCAAACGGGGCGGCTGGTTCGGAGGCGCACGTTCCCGATCGACGCGCATCTGAATGTCGCGCGCTTACTCTCGCCGGCTTCGCGTCCATGGCGCCCTGGCACGCAGGAAGGCGCAGCGCTCTATTTTGCACCCGTGTCTGCGATGGCCTCGGCGACAGTCTTCGTGCCGCCGGGCTTGTAGGCGTCAAAAGGACCGTCGGCGCCCCCCTTTGGCCAGGTCGTCGGATCGGCATATTGGCCGTCGTCCTTGTACTCTTTCTGCAGGCGTGTGATTTCAGCCTTCAGTTCGGCAAATTTTGCGGCGACTTCGGGCTGCTTCGCATCCTTCGCGTCGTAGAGGAGATTGTGCTGCTCGGTCGGATCCTTGGTGAGGTCGAACATCTCATACGCGTCCTTTTTCCAATAATAGATCAGCTTGTGCGTGGCGGTGCGGACGCCGAGCTGCGCGGCGGTGTTGTGGTGGCCGGGGTCGTGGTAGTAGCGGTAGTACACCGAAGTGCGCCAGTCGGCGGGCGATTCGCCGCGCAGCAACGGAGCGAGCGAGCGGCCCTGCATGGAATCCGGAACCGGCAGCCCGGCGAGATCGAGGAAAGTCGGCGCGAGATCGATGTTGGCGACAAATTGCTCGGGCGTGCCGCCGGCCTTGATGCCGGGGCCGCGCGCGAGGAGCGGGACCTTCAGGCCGGGCTCGTACATGAAGCGCTTGTCGTAGAGGCCGAGGTCGCCGAGATACCAGCCATTGTCGGCGGAGTAAAAGACGATGGTGTTTTTCGCGAGGCCGGTCTGGTCGAGGTAGTCGAGGACCTTGCCCACGCCGTCATCCACGCCCTGCACGCAGGCGAGATAGTCCTGCATGTAGCGCTGGTATTTCCATTTGATGAGTTCCTTCCCGGTGAGGGTCTTGCCGTCGACGGTGAGTTCCGTCGGGCTTTTGATTCATCCACTTTTGCAGCGCAGGGCCTTTCAAATCGGCGGGCGGCTGGAGCTTCAAATCACGGCGCGTGAGGTCGCGCGCGACGGTCTGTTCATTCGTCGGCAACGCCGTGGGGCGCGTGGCGTAATCGTCCCACAGCGTGTCGGGCTCGGGGATGACCTTGTCCTTGAAGAGCGCCTTGTTCCGCTCGTCGGGCTCCCACGCGCGGTGCGGCGCCTTTTGATGCAGCATGAGAAAGAACGGCTTGTCCTGCGGACGTGTTCTCAGGAACTCGATGCCGAGGTCCGTCGTGATGTCGGTGCAGTGGCCCTCGATGGTGAGCTTGCGACCGGGGACGAGGAACACGGGGTTCCAATACGCCCCCTGGCCGGGGAGAATGATCCAGCGATCGAAGCCCGTGGGATCGGAGCCGAGGTGCCATTTTCCGATCATGCCGGTGTGATATCCGCCCGCCTGCAGCTGCTTGGCGACATTGTCGCGCGCGCCGTCGAAGCGATTGAAAACCGGCACGCCGTTGAGATGCGAGTACTGCCCGGTGAGCAGCGTCGCGCGGCTCGGCGTGCAGATGGAATTGGTGACGAACGAATTCGTGAACCGCGCGCCGCCCGTCGCGAGACGATCGATGTTCGGCGTCTTGTTCACCTTCGATCCGTACGCGGAGATGGCGTGCTGCGCGTGGTCGTCGGAAAAGATGAAGAGGATGTTGGGCTTGGTCGCCGGCGTGTCCGCGGCGAGCAGGCCCGCCAGCGGGGCGAGGACGAGAGGGATGAGGATGTGCTTCATGGGATTTGGGGTTTGGTTGGTTTCGAGTCTTGAGGAGCGAGGCCGGCTTCGAGGCTGAAGCGGATGAACATGGAGATGACATCGCCCTTTGCTTCGGCATCGCGTGCAGCCCAGATTCGGGCGGTGAGGCGGAGCATTACGTTCATTCAATGCGCGCGCTAGTCGTCCTTTTTCGCGCCAGCCTTCGAGGCTTTGCTCACGGCTTTGATGGCCGACTCGTATTCCCACCGCTTCCCCCACTCCGCGAGGTACGGCTGGTAGCCGGGATGCGTGGTCCACGCGATCGAAGCGGGATCCGGCGGCGTGACTTTGCCCTCGGGATAGTCCTTGCCGGCGAAGCTCGCCTCCACGCTTTCATTCCACGCGAGCAATTCCTTCTTCATGCGCGCCGCGACCCCGGGCTGCTCGGCGGTGACGTCGCGCGATTCCTTCGGGTCGGCTTCGAGGTCATAAAGCGCAAAGCTTCCCTTCTTCAAATCGTCGGTGAGCAATTTGTACCGGTTGTCCACGAGGGCGGCCTTCGCGTGGAAGCGAAACGGAATCGGCTTGCGGCGCTCGCCGATTTCACCGGTGAAAAGCGGGCGCAGGCTGGAGCCGTCCACCGGCTGGACCATCACGTCTTGCGGCAGGCCGAGAATGTCCACGACGGTGGGGAACAGGTCCATCGTGCTCGCGGGATAATTCGTCACGCGCGGCGTCTTGATGACCGCAGGCCACTCGATGATTCCCGGCACCCGCAGTCCGCCTTCGTAGATCGAGGCCTTGAATCCGCGCAAGCCACCCACCGTTTCCGGTGTGATGCCCGGCAGCCCGCCGTTATCGCTGTTGAAGACGATCAGCGTGTTGTCGGCGATGCCGAGGTCGCGCAGTTTTCCCCGCAGCGCGCCCACACTGCGGTCGAGGGCGACGAGCTCGCCGTAGTGCTCCTGCGAGGGCTTGTTCAGCGCGCCGAACGCAGCCTTGTCCGCCTCGAGCGCCCTGAAGGGACTGTGCGGCGTGCCGTACCAGATGACGACGAACATCGGCTTTTCCCCCGCACGATGACCTTCGATGAACTTGAGCGCCTCCGCGACCGCAACGTCCGACGAGTCGCCGGTGAACTCCTCGAACTTCCCCTTTCGCGACATCAGCGGGTTCTGATCGAAAAAGTTCGTCACCGATACCCATTCGTCAAAACCGAACGCACCGGGACTGCGCGGATCGCTGGCGAAAATCGGCGCGCCCGGGCCCTTGAACCCATCGAGGTGCCATTTTCCGAAATGCCCCGTCACGTAGCCCGCATCTCGCAAGGCCTGGCCGATCGTCTTTTCCTGCAGGCGCAGCGCATAGCCGTGTGTGAGGACGCCCGCGCGGTCATTCGAGCGGCCCGTGAGCACACTCGCGCGAGTCGGCGAACACACCGGCGCGCCCGCGTAAAATCGATCGAGGCGGAGTCCGTTCGCCGCCATCGCATCGAGATTGGGCGTCTTCAGCACGGGATGTCCGCGATAGCCGGTCTGCCCCCAGCCCATGTCGTCGGCCATCACGAAGATGATGTTCGGCTTCGTTCCGGCCGCACGGAGCTGCGCTGCCGAGAGGGTGCAAAGGAGGATTGCGAGAAATGCTTTCATGTTGGTCTGGAGGTTGGACGCCCGCAGGTTCCAGTCGCCGCGCTTTTTCGGCAATGTGTTCCCGGATGCGATGGTGGAGGAGCGCGGAACTTTGAACGGATCGGCCATACCGTGCAACCTCTCCGCCTCTGCAACAATCGCGGCGCCTTTCGAACCCACCGCCACGATTCCGCGATCAGCGCGCAAGCTTCGGCGCAATCTGCAGGCAGCGCAGCCGGCCGCCGCGGAGCCAGCCGCTGTTGTTGCGAACGATGACGCGCAAAGTTTTGGGCGCCACGCCGGCGGAGTCGGCATCCGGTTTCATGAGCGTGATGGTCAGGCTGCCGTCATCGTGGCGCTTGATGGTTTGCGGTTTGTCGGTGTCGAAACGGCCGTCCTCGGTAAAGCAGACGATGCTCTCGGCCTCGCGTTGGTCCTTGCTGGGGCGTGCGTTGCGGGAAACGGGTTTCAGCGAAAGTGTGAAGACGCCGCCATTCTCGCTGGCGGTGGAGACCCACGCGTCGCTCGGCTGTTCCGCGCGGGCACGCTCTTCATTCAGGAGCTTGTGCCATTTCTCTTTCAGCCCGGCCGTCGAGGCGACTGGCAGCGTGAGGCTGATTTCCTTCGCTCCAGGGTGACACGACCTGCCGCAGGCCATGAACGATGCCGTGGCAGCAAGCGTAATGCGTTCGCCCGGCTTCAGGTCCGCAGGCGGCAGGATCTCGGTGCGCAACATGACGTCGCGATCGAATCCCTGCGCCTTGATCTGAAACATGAGCGTTCGCTCCGGCTCGGGGTAAACGAGTTCCCCAGCCTGCCAGCCGGGCGGCAGCTTCCACTTCAACTGTGTCGGAACGCCGACAATGCCGGGAACGCGCCAGTAGGTGTGGTATCCGCGCTCATGCTGAAGCCAGAGGCCGACGGTGAACGGTTTTCCCGGAACGATGGCAGTTTGTTCGGAGACAAGCTGGAGACGGACGCCCGTCTGGGCGAATGACGGACGCGGAATCGTGAATGAAGCAAGCATCAGCAGGCAGAGCAGCCAGCGGCGCCCGCGGAGCTCCGGGATTCCAAATTTGGCACTCGTCATTGCTCAGTATGCAACCGGGCTCTCCGTCCGGGCAAAGGGAATGCAAACCGCGGGCGGCGCATCATCGGCAGCACGGCGGAAATCATCACTTCTGCTTTTTTGCACCCTTGCCCCTGCCCTGCCCGGAGAGCGGACCCTCGGGTGGCGGCGTGAGCCCGTCGGCGGGTTGGTTCCACAATCGCCACGGGTCGTTGAGGCGGCGCATTTCGGCGAGCAGGAGCCCCTGCATCTCAGCCAACTTGACGGCGTGGCGCGGGTCGCTGGCGAGATTGACCTGTCCGCTCGTGGGCTTTGCGCCGGTCAATGCCGTCACCTTGGGGTCGTGATGCTCGGCGAGAAATTCCTCCGGGTTATCCTTGAGATTGAACAACTGGGTTTCGCGCACGGCGCCGTTCATCACATCGTACTGGATCAATTTCCAGTCCCCCTGTTTCACGCTGCGCATTCCGGGTTTGGTGCCACCGTTGTAAACGCCGTAGAGGACATCGCGCACCGCGGGCTTCTGGCCAGTCAGCACCGGCTTGAAGCTGATGCCCTCGTTGCTCTCCGGCGCAGGAACACCGGTGAGGTCGCACAGCGTGGCGAGCACATCGAGCAGGTAGATGTTTCCCTCCGCGCGCGATCCCGGCTTGATGCCGGGCCCCTTCACGACAAATGGCACGCGCCATGTGTGCTCGTAGAGATTCTGCTTCCCTTGGAACGCGTGTCGTCCGATCGCGATGCCATGGTCGGAAGTGTAGAAAATGTAGGTGTTGTCCAGTTCGCCCATCGCCTTGAGCTTCTCCAGCACGCGGCCGAGCTGGATGTCGATGTTCTCGCTGCATGCGTATTCGCGGCCGAGTTCATTGCGGATGGTGCGCTCATCACGCTTTTCCCACACGCCGCTGACGGTCGTCTCATCGCGCAGACCCGGATGGCCATCGGGAAACGGCTTCGCGGGCAGCCAGTTCGCGGGAAGAGCGGGAAGCTTCGGATTTGCAGGCGGCAGGGCGTTTTTGTCGGTGTGATTGACGGCGCCGTAGCGCGCGAGCAGCTCCGGCTTGCCGTCGCGCGTGTCGTGCGGATGCGAAAATCCGAAGTAGATCAGGAACGGTTTGGCATCCTTGGATGTCTCCCGGTCGTTCAGGTAGTTCAGGACCTGATCCGCATGCCAGGCGCTGCCCGACTCCTCCGTGCTTCCGCGCTTTTCCGCATCGTGCCGCACGGTGAATAGCTTGTTCGCATCCTCGTAGCTGTTGCCTCGCTTGCACGTGCGCATCGTGGCGTATCCGGCGCGGTTGAAAACGGCGGGAATCGTGTTCTGCGCGATGCCGGGCGGGCAATGTGCCTTCGCCCCGGGTCCGATCGGCAGGTGCCACACCGTGCGTCCGGTCATGATCATGTGCCGCGACGGAGTGCAGACCGCGCCGCTGAAGGAGCCCATGTGATACGCGCTGTCGAGCACCATGCCCTCCGCCGCAAGGCGGTCGATGTTCGGCGACTGAAGCGGCGATTTGGGGTTGTAGAATTTGAAATCAAACGGCGACTGGTCGTCCACGAGGATGAACAGGATATTCGGACGGCGCTTCTCCTCGGCGGATGAGGATGCGGCGATGCAGAGCGACAGGAGGAGGGCGATGTATTTCATGGGGATGGAGTTGAGCGATTGGTGCTTCCGTTGGGGCAACCGCCCCGCTGGAACACTCACCCCATGTAAGGGGGAACCCGATGAATGTCACTCGGTTCGGAACGCCTATTTGCCCCGCGGCTTTCGTGAAGTGGTTGCCTTCACGCGCCCGTGCTCGATCTCGGGAGAATCGGTGTCGCTCCGGCCTTTCGCGAGTTGTTCACGCGCGAGTTTCGCAAGGCGCTCATAATCGTCCCGAATCTTCGCCAAGTCCTCCTCGGAAAGTTCCTCGAGATCCAGCAACGCGACATGCGCCCCTTGGGTCGCGCGGATCAACTCGTCCAGCTTGATCTGGATCGCCCGGGTGTCGCGGTTCTGGCTGTTCTGGATGAGGAAGACCATCAGGAACGTGATGATGGTGGTGCTCGTGTTGATGATGAGCTGCCACGTGTCGCTGAACGCGAAAATGGGTCCGGCGATCAGCCAGATGAGTATCATTCCGGCTGCGATCGCGAACGCCACGGGGCGGCCCGCCATCGTCGCGCACCACTGCGCGATCCGCGTGAAGGTCGAAGAGAACCTTGATTTGGAGAGCTTGGATCGTGAGCGCATGGGCGAGGACGCGTCAGTTTTTCGGGTAAGCGGTGGCAGTGGATTGCGATCCGCAGGCCGAACCTTCGCTCGAACGGGCGAGGGCGCGTCTGCGGCAAATTCTGGATACCCTTTTCATGCTTTCCGATTCGCGCCGCACCCACGCGACGGCTGCTCCCATTTGCAGAAGGATGCCGCGCCATACGTCCACCACACCCGCCGAGCACGATTTCAACGAAAATGCACCCCATGAAAACCCTCATCGCACTCACCGCCATCACTGTCAGCATGCTCGGGCTTACGGCCTGTGATTCCAAAGTCGAATCGAGCCGCAAGGAAGCGCTGGAGAGCAAGGCCGACGCGCTCGAAAACAAGGCCGACAGCGTCCGCAAGGATGCAAAGGCCGATGCGGCCAATCTGGAAAAACAGGCAGCCAAGGACGCCGAAGCTGCCAAGGATTCCGCCACCGCCCGTGCGGAAGCGGACAAAAAAGCTGCCGAGCAGACGGCTGAAAATGTTCGCGAGTCGGGAAAACAGACGGCGAAGGAACTCGAACAGAAAGCGAAAGAAACCCGCGAACAAAAATAGGCCTCGGATCGCTTCCGCACCGCACTTCCCTTCGCTCAGCAGATGCCCCGCTGAGCAGCCTATACGTCGCCGGTCTCCGCATGAAGCGCTGCGCGCCACACAACCGGAGGGCAGAAACTTTCCGCTTGCGCGAATCAGAGACCACCTCAAGTCTCCCGCGTTGACGGATGCCGTTCTGACAAGCTTCCTGCCGGCGCGACGTTTCACAGCTTCGCGGGTGGCTCGAAACGAATCGATGTCGTCCTCAAAAGATAAGCCGACGTGGCGGAATTGGCAGACGCGCTAGACTCAAAATCTGGTATCCGCAAGGATGTGTGGGTTCGAGCCCCTCCGTCGGTAGTCTGCTGCACGGCTGCCTGCAGCCGAGCGGTGACGGGAGGATTTTGGGAATGGGCAGGAGAAGCACTCCTCGCGTGAGTCGCTTTGGGCGGATGCGCAGCGTTCACCCTGAGCCGGTTCGGGACCGCGCGCCGGAACTCCGGCGAGTGCTATCGCTTGTCCGAAACGGCGCTCTCGCGGCTCTCGTAAACGCGGATGGTGGTGATGAAATCGAGCGCACGCTGCAGAGCCTCGTCCCGCGGGAGTTTCACCGGTTCCTGCCCTTGCGCCCGGAGCTTGAGGGATGCCTGCATTTCATCGAGTTCGGGATTCGTCCCGGCGATCAAGGCGGCCTCGTTCATACGGGCGCGCGGCTTTTCCGATACGAGCGGCCCGACCCCGCCGGCGTTCATCGCAAGCTGGAGCACCTCGTCCGTCATTTCCTGTGACACATTTACGACGAGATCCGGTGTGAGGCCGCCGGGGAAAACCGGCGTGGCATCCGGCAGCGTGACCTCGCCGATCGCCACGCGCAACACACGCCCGCCCCCCAGTGGCAATTCCTCAAATTGCGCAGCTTCGCCCTTCGTCTGCTGGCCGATCACGTAGGCCCGCAAGTGCGTCCGCAGCACCGCCGCGACGACCTCGCCCGATCCCGCGGTGTCGCCGTCCACAAGCACGACGAGCAGGCCGCGCCAGCGCGGGTCGTCGCGTGAGGTCAGGATTTCCTCGTCGTTTGCCTTCGGGCGCTTGATTGAAAAGAGCACCCGGCCCTTCGGCGCGAAGCGCCGGCAGCACTCGGCCGCGAGTTCAAAGTCCGTGCTGTGCGGCGTGGAGCGCAGGTCGAATACCAGCGCGGGCGGCGCCTTTGCGGCGAAGCCCTCCAGCGCGCCGTCGAGCGCCGCGATGTTCTCGATCGTCAGTGCTCCGAGACGGACATAGCCGACGTCGCCGGTGATGATTTCGGAACGAAACAACGCTGAGCGGTGCTCCATCCTTTTGCCTGCGGTAAAGATGCGCGCACCCGCGCCGAGGCGTTCGAGGAGCCCCTGAAGTCCGGCACGCGCAAGGGCGGTGTCGGTGAGCGCATCCGGATGCAGATAATTGTCGCGAAGGATATCCACGATCTGGCGCAATTCATCCTCTCCGACGGCGTCGGCGGCCTCACGGGATGAAAGCTGCCGCGGTCCAGGTTCGGGAGCATCCGCCGGTTTGCCGGGGGCACCGGAGGCAGGCTCACCCTCGCCTTTCGCAGGCACCGGATCCGGCAGGTTCTGCGCGTGCGCGAGCGCGACGACGAACAGACCGGCAAGGCAGGCGGAGAGCTTCATGCGCCGGGACCGTAGCGTCACAAGCCCTTCGCCGCAATGTCCGACCGGAACTGCATTCCCTCGAAACTGATCCCCCCGACCGCCGCATACGCGGCGCTCCTGGCGTCCGCGAGCGTCGGTGCGAGGGAAGTGACGCCGAGCACGCGTCCGCCCGCGGTGACGAATTCGTCCGCCTCGCGCTTCGTGCCAGCGTGGAAAACCGTGCCCGCGCATTTCTCCAGGCCCGAGATGCGCTTCCCGCCCGCGTAAGCTCCGGGGTAGCCGCCGCTCGCGAGGATCACACAGACGGCCGCCTCGGGTCGCCAGCGCGGCGTCATCTCATGCAGCCGCCGGTCGATGGTGGCTTCGAGGAGATCGAGCAGGTCGCTCTCCAGCCTCGTGAGCAATACCTGGGTCTCGGGGTCGCCGAAGCGGCAGTTGAATTCGAGCACCTTCGGCCCGTCTTTCGTGAGCATCAGCCCCGGGAAAAGCATGCCGCGAAAATCAAGCCCGTCGGCCTTCACGCCGGCGATGAAACGATCGAGCACCTCGCTGCGCACACGCTGTTCGAGCGCGGGCGGCAGCACCTTGTCCGCAGGGCTGAAGGTGCCCATGCCGCCGGTGTTCAGCCCGAGGTCTCCGTCGAGGGCGCGCTTGTGATCCTGCGCGCTGGGGAAAAGCAGGTAGCTCCGTCCATCCACGAGCGCGTGGATGCTGCACTCCTCGCCTTCGAGAAACTCCTCGATCACGACTTCCGCACCTGCATCCCCGAATTTCCGCTCCTCCATGATCTCGCGGATCGCGGCGTCGGCCTCCGCGTGCGTCTGCGCGATCAGCACGCCTTTTCCCAGCGCGAGCCCACTGGCCTTCACCACCAGCGGCGTGCTCATCTTCGCCGCGAATGCGCGCGCTTCATCCGCAGACGAAAACTGACCGCTCGCCGCAGTCGGAATGCCGTGACGCAGCATGAACTCCTTTGCAAATACCTTCGATGATTCCAGCCGCGCTGCGCTCTGGCTGGGACCGAAAATGCGCAGGCCGGCGGCTTCAAAATGATCCACGATGCCCGCGGCGAGCGCATCGTCCGGTCCCACCACCGTGAGCCCGATCCCCTGCTCTCTCGCGAACTTCGCAAGCGCGCCGTGATCGGAAATCTTGATCGGGACGCACTCCGCGAGCTGCGAGATTCCGCCATTGCCGGGTGCACAAAATACAGACGACACACGCGGCGACTGCCGGAGCTTCCAGACCAGCGCGTGTTCGCGCCCTCCACTGCCGATGACGAGGACTTTCATCGCAAACCCGTGCGCTACACCGCAGGCTGCTGCTGCGTGAGGCAATGGAACGCGCCGAGGCCCCAGATGAGTTCCCGGCAGTCGATCCCGATCACTTTCCGTCCGGGAAACGCCTTCTCGAGGATCGCGGCGGCCCACCGGTCGTTCGTGTCCGCGAAAGTCGGGAGCAACACGACTTTGTTGCCGATGTAAAAATTCGCATAGCTCGCCGGGAGCCGCTGGCCGTCGCGGACGAGCTTGCGGGGCATCGGCAGCTTCACGACCTGGAACCGCGAGGGCATGCCGTCGTCCTCGCCTGCCGCTTCATCTTCACCAGCCGCTTCATCATCCCGTGCGCGATCGGATTCCGGCTCGCACGTGAGGCCGGCGAGGTAGTCGTGATTCGCCTTGAGCGCCTCGTAATTGGAATCCGCCTCGTCCTCCTCGATGGCGCACACGATCGTGTCGGGGCTTACAAAACGCGCGATGTCGTCGATGTGCCCGTCGGTGTCGTCGCCCTCGATGCCGTCGCCGAGCCACAGGATCTCGCGCACGCCGAGAAAATCGCGGAGGCGCTGTTCGATCTGCGCCTGTTTCAAGTCGGGATTGCGATTCGGATTCAGCAGACAGCTCCGCGTCGTGAGCAGCACGCCTTCGCCATTCACGTCGATCGAACCACCTTCCAAGACCATGCCGGGATATTCCACCGGCAGGCCGAGTTTTTCCGCCACCGCCGTCGGCACGTAATCGTCGTCGTCAAACGGCGGATACTTGAAGCCCCACGCGTTGTAACCCCAGTCGAGCACAAGCGATTTCGGCGCCTCGTCGCGCGTCACGAAAATCGGCCCGTGATCGCGGCACCACGGCTCGTTGCTCTCAATGTGGTGAAAGGTGACATGCGAGTGATTCGCGCCGACCTTCGTCAACGTTTTCAGCACGTCGGCCTCGTGCGCGGCATCGCACACGTTGATATTCACGGGTTCCGAGTCCGCCAGCGCGTGGACCATTTTTGCAATGGCGAGCATCGCCTTGTCGTACGCCCCCTTGCCGGGAAAGCTGATCCCCTTGCGACGCGGCCACGAGAGCCACGTCGCGGCATGGCGGCTCCCATTCCGCAGGCATGCGGTAGCCGCGCGCTGCCGGAACGGCCGGCGCCTCCTTCATCGATTTGGCGTTTCCCATTAGTCCAGGTAGCGTTTCGTGATTTGGTCGTAAGCATCAATGCGCCGGTCGCGCAGGAACGGCCAGTGCGTTCGCTGAGTATCCACGGCGTCGAGGTCCGCCTCGACAAGCAGTATCTCCTCCTTGTCCACGCTCGCGCGTTGCAAAATCTGCCCGGCGGGATCCGCGACAAAGCTCTGGCCCCAGAATTCCAAGCCGGGGCCGCCATCGGGCGCCTCGTGGCCCACGCGGTTCACGGCGGCGACGTAGCAGCCGTTCGCGATCGCATGCGCGCGCTGGATTGTCTCCCACGACGAATGCTGCCGCACACCGTGCTGCGCCTTCTCCGACGGGTGCCAGCCGATGGCCGTCGGATAAAAAAGGATCTGCGCGCCCTGCATCGCCGTGAGCCGCGCGGCCTCGGGATACCACTGGTCCCAGCACACGCAGACGCCGATTTTTCCAAACTTCGTCTGCCACGCGCGGAAGCCGAGATCGCCCGGCGTGAAATAGAACTTCTCGTAAAAGAGCGGATCGTCCGGGATGTGCATCTTCCGGTATTTCCCGAGGTAGGTCCCGTCGGCATCGATGATCGCCGCGGTGTTGTGATACAGCCCCGCCGCGCGTTTCTCGAACAGCGACGCAACAATCACGACACCGTGTTCCTTTGCGACCTTGCAAAACGCCTCCGTGCTCGGCCCGGGAATCGCCTCGGCCAGCGCGAAGTATTTGTGATCCTCGACCTGGCAAAAGTACTGGCTGCGGAAAAGCTCCTGCAAACAGACGATCTGCGCGCCAGCCTTCGCGGCCTCGATGGTCTTTGCGATCGCCTTCTCAAGATTCGCCCTCGGATCAGGACCGACGGCTGTCTGGACGAGGCCAAGAGTGACTTTCGACATGGTCGTTGCGGGTCGCGGTGACTTTTTGACGGGATGAAAAAGCGCGCCGGCGGTTTTACTCGCGCCGGCGCTGATTGGTTTCGCGCGCCGCGCTACTTCACCTCGCTGCGCGGGACGATCGTGATGGACTCGACGACCATCTTCTTCACCGGTCGGTCGCCAGGAGCGGTCTCGGTCGTCGCGATCTTCTCCAGCACGTCGTCGCCCTTGATCAGCTTTCCATAGGCGGTGTACTGCTTGTCGAGGAACCGCGGATCGCCGTGGCAGATGAAGAACTGGCTGCCAGCCGAATCCGGATCCTGCGAACGCGCCGCACTGAGGACGCCACGCACGTGCGCCTTGTCGTTGAACTCCGCCTTGATCTTGTAGCCGGGGTCGCCCGTGCCCCAGCGCGCCTGCTGTGCGTCGTCCTTCGTCAGCGGGTCGCCGCCCTGGATCATGAAGCCCTTGATGACGCGGTGAAAAGCGGTGCCGTCATAGAATCCCTTTTTCGCGAGCGTCTTGAAATTCTCGACATGCTTCGGCGCGACGTCCGACCAAAACTCGAGCACCATCGTGCCTTCGTTGGTTTTGATCACGGCGACTTCGTCATGCGGCCTTCTTCTCATCCGCCGCGAAGGAGCGGACGCTGAAGGTGGCTGCGAGTGTGAGAGCGAGCAGGGCGGCGGAGAAAATCTTCATGAATCGAGGAATACACGCGACGCGATTCGTGTCACGCGGAGAATGGAGCGGATTCGCGCGCAGTGAGAAAGACAGCCGAAGGTCAGCGCCGGAGGGCGCTGGCAACGCAGCGGAAAAGGTGGAGCTCCGCTCGCAGTCGTCTGCGTCCACCCTCGCAAATCGCTTGCGCGCATTCGGCGCACCGTCCAGTTTCCGCGCCCTTATGTCCGACATTCGCCTCATCCTCAAAACCAGCAAGGGCAACATCGAAGCCACCATCTTCGCCAGCAAAGTGCCCATGACCTCCGCCAGTTTCCTCAACCTCGCCAAGCGCGGTTACTACGACGGCATCAAGTTCCACCGCGTCATCGCGAACTTCATGATCCAGGGCGGCGACCCGACCGGTACCGGCGCGGGAGGCCCCGGCTACAAGTTCGCCGACGAGATCGACAAGTCGCTCAAGCACTCGAAGCCCGGCATCTTCTCGATGGCCAACGCCGGCCCCGCGCACGAACGGCAGCCAGTTTTTCATCACCCACGGCCCCACTCCGCACCTTGACGGCAAGCACGCCGTCTTCGGCGAAGTCACGAAAGGCCAGGACGTCGTGAACAAGATCGCGCAGGGCGACACCATCTCCGGCATCGAAGTGCTCGACTCCACCGACGAACTCTTCGCCGCGCAAAAGGCGAACCTCGACAAGTGGAACAAGGTGCTCGGGTAGCGCGCACTTTCATCATTTCAAACGAACGGCCACGGTATCTCAGACGCCGTGGCCGTTTCTTTTCCGGCGCTCGATTGTCTCCGCGCTGGCTGCATTACGGATGAAAATGCACGCGCTTCCTCAACCCTCACCCCTCCATCGCCCGCTCGATGCTGTGCTCGAACGGATCGCTCACTTCCGCGAGCGGTGACGCGAGCGTGACGCCGTGGGCGGTGATGCTCAGTTGGTCGCCGCCAACGGTGCCGAGTCGGCTGTGCGGGATCTTGGCGGCGGCGAGGGCGGCGAGGACGCGGTCGGCGTTTTCGGGGGCGACTGCCGAGGATGATGCGGCTCTGGCTTTCGCCGAAGAGCAGCGCGGCGCGGGCGGCGTGCGCGGGATATTTGTCGAGCGCGGGGCCGCTGGGCAGCTCGACGGTTGCGCCGAGTTTTCCGCCGATGCAGCTTTCCGCGAGCGCGACGGCGAGGCCGCCTTCGCTGCAATCGTGCGCGCTCTTCACGAGGCCGTCGCGGATGAGGCCGAGCACGGCGGCCTGCACGCGCTTTTCCAAATCGAACGACAGGCGCGGCGTGCGGCCGGCCTTTTGGCCGTGGACGACTTTCATGTAGTGCGACGCGCCGAGTGAGAGATCGCCTGCGGCGGGATCGAGCACCGGGCCGGCGAGGATGATGACGTCACCCGCGGACTTGAACGCCTGCGTGGTGATGTGCTTCGCGTCGTCGATGATGCCGACCATGCCGACGGTCGGCGTGGGATCGATGGGGCCCGCGGGGCTCTGGTTGTAGAGCGACACGTTGCCGCCCGTGACCGGCGTGCCGAATTCGCGGCAGCCCTCGGCGAGTCCCTCGACGCTCTCGCGGAGCTGCCAGAACAGCTCGGGATTGTGCGGGTTGGCAAAGTTGAGGTTGTCCGTCACCGCGAGCAGGCGCGCGCCGCTGCACGTGAGATTCCGCGCGGCCTCGGCGATGGCGATGCGCGCGCCCTCGCGCGGGTCCTGCAGCACGTAGAGCGAATTGCAGTCGCTCGTCGCGGCGAGAATCTTGTTCGCCTCGCGCACGATGAACACCGCGGCGTCGCTGCCCGGCAGCACCGCGCAGCCGAGGCGCACCATGTGATCGTATTGACGCCACACCCACTGCTTGCTCGCGATGGTCGGATGCGCGAGCAGCGCGAGCAGCGCGGCCTTTTCGTCCACGGCGGCGAGCTTTGAAAAATCGAGCGGCGCGGGCTCCGGGCGCGCCTTCCACTCCCGCGAGTAAAGCGGCGCGTCGTCGGCGAGTTTCGCGGCCGGAATTTCCACGGCGAGCTTGCCGTGATCGAGCACGCGCATCATGCCGTCGTCCTTCACCACGCCGACCTCGGCGTAAGGCAGATCCCACTTTTCAAAGATGTCCACCACGGTCTGCTCGTGGCCCTTCTTCACGATGATGAGCATGCGCTCCTGCGATTCGCTCAGCAGCGTCTCGTAGGGCGTCATGCCCGTCTCGCGCTGCGGCACCTTCGCGAGGTCGATTTCCACGCCCGTGCCGCCGCGGCTCGCCGTCTCGCAAGTCGAGCACGTGAGGCCCGCCGCGCCCATGTCCTGGATGCCCGCGACAGCATCGGTCGCGAGCAATTCGAGGCACGCCTCCAGCAGCAGCTTTTCGCGGAACGGATCGCCCACCTGCACCGCGGGCCGGTCCTGCTTGCTCTCCTCCGTGAGATCGCGCGAGGCGAACGCCGCGCCCGCGAGCCCGTCGCGCCCCGTCTCCGCGCCGACGTAGAAAACCGGATTGCCCACGCCCTTCGCCGCGCCGCGCGCGATCTGCTCGTGCCGCAGGATGCCGAGGCAGAACACATTCACGAGCGGATTGCCATTGTAGCTCTCGTCGAAAAACACCTCGCCGCCGATGGTCGGCACGCCGATGCAATTCCCGTAGTGCGCGATGCCGCTCACCACGCCCGCGAAGCGCGAGCGGTTCCACTTGTGCTGCGCCGTGTCGCCGTGGATCGGCCCGAAGCGCAGCGAGTCCAGCGAGAACACCGGCCGCGCGCCCATCGTGAAAATGTCGCGGATGATTCCGCCCACGCCCGTCGCCGCGCCCTGGAACGGCTCGATGGCGCTCGGGTGATTGTGCGACTCCATCTTGAACGCCACCGCCCACCCGTCGCCGATGTCGATCACGCCCGCATTTTCCTCGCCCGCCTTCACGAGCACCAGCGGCCCCGTCGTCGGGAATTTCCGCAGCTCGCGCTTCGTGTTCTTGTAGCTGCAATGCTCGCTCCACATCACCGAGAACACGCCCAGCTCCGTGATGTTCGGATCGCGCCCGAGGATGCCCTGGATGCGGGCATACTCCTCGTCGGTGAGGCCGTGCTTTGCGATGAGTTCCTTGGTGATGACGGGGTCGGACATTTTGTGGAAAAGGGTGCGCACCATTTTGGAAAGAACGCGCCGGGGCAATCAAATCCCGCTCGCGGCGAAGATTCAGGTTGACGTTCCCCGTGCCATCTGCGTTCTTGCGCCTGTTCGATCGCGTCAGCGGTTTCGGTCTCCCCGACTGAACGGGCCAGTCTTAAGCGACGTCAGTAAAACCTCACGGCCGCGGCGCAATCTTTCCTTTTTTCCACACCACATGATGGCTGGGCACAACCAGTGATCCAACGTGAAGCGTCGGAAGCGTGCTCCCCGCAGACAGCAGGAGCAGGACTTCGGCGCACTCGCCAAGGCAATCACCCTTGCGGCGAGGAATGGCGGGGGCAACCCCGACGCCAGTCCCGTCTGCCCGGAGGCATTCCCGCAGTCCATGCGGCATCCATCGGGGAGGAAAAGATCGAATGACCCGCAGGCACTCCGGACTGAGTGCGAACAGACAAACATTTCCATGAGTAAAAAAAACGACCCGGAACTGCTCGACGAGCAAGCTCCGAAAAAGAAGACGACCCGCAAGACTGCAACGGCCACCGGCACCACCCGGAAGAAGGCGGCACCGAAAGCGGCGACGGCAAAGACTGTGAAACGCGTCACGCGCAAGAAGGCTGCCGCCGCGCCCGACGAGGCCGCGCCCGCCACGCTGGACGCGGAAATCGCGCCGGCCCCAGAGTCAGTTCCAACACCGGTGAAGGCCGAGGCTCCAGCACCGGTCGCGCAGCCCTCCGCGCCGGCGCCTATGCAAGAAGGTCCGCGTCCGCGTCCGCTCTACATTCCCCGTGAGGTGGAGGCCTTCCTGAGGGCCGCGAACATTCCGATTCCGACCGAAAAGTCGCAGCTCGACGCCATCATGTCA
This sequence comes from uncultured Verrucomicrobiae bacterium, assembly GCA_963769025.1. GTDB lineage: Bacteria > Verrucomicrobiota > Verrucomicrobiia > Chthoniobacterales > Chthoniobacteraceae > SXWH01. The sequence continues at coordinate 550,079 of CAVYKI010000006.1, read as the reverse complement.
GCAATGCTCGGCGCAAAGATGGCGGCCCAGCAGGCAATCGCCACAAACGCTCCGGCTGCCGCAACACCAACGACAGCGGCGCCTCAAGTTGAAACAAGTGCTCCTGCCGCGCCTGCACCCCAGCAAGCGCCCCAGCAGCCACAGCAGCGCGGCCGCGAACGGCACGAGCGCCATGAACGCCCGGATCGTCCGGATCATCGCCAGCACCGCCGCGATCAACATCAACAGCAGCAGCACCGCGATCCCAACCGCGAACAGCAGCCGAGCGCCCAACCAGCCCCGAGCCCAGAACCGGAGCTCGAGGAAATCGTCGATGTCGAAGGCTACTGCGAAATCTCCGGCAAGGGCTTTGGCTTCCTGCGCGACCCGAAGCGGTTCTTCCAGCCGCACCCGAGCGATGTGTTTGTCACACCGGAAGCCGTGAAAAAGCACGGCCTCCGCGACGGACAATGGCTCAAGGCCGAGGCGCGCAAGAGCAGCCGCGGACTGCAGATTCACCGCATCCTCACGATCAACGACGCGGAACCCGACACGGCAAAAGCGTGGCCGGCATTCGACGACCTCACCACCATCAGCCCGCTCGAGCGCATGAAGCTCGAGACGGTCCCCGACCGTTTCACCACGCGCATCATCGATCTCGTCACGCCCGTAGGCAAAGGCCAGCGCGGCCTCATCGTCGCCCCGCCGCGCACCGGCAAGACCACGCTTCTGCATCACATGGCACAGGCGGTGGTGAAAAATCATCCCGACGTGAAGCTGATGATCCTGCTCGTGGACGAGCGCCCCGAGGAAGTCACGGACTTCAAGCGCAACATCCCGGAGGCGGAATTGTGGGCCAGCTCGAACGACATGGACGTGAAGTCCCACACCCGCATCGCGCAACTCTGCATCGAGCGCGCCAAGCGCCTCGTGGAAAGCGGACGCGACGTGTTCATCCTGCTCGATTCCATCACGCGCCTCGGCCGCGCATTCAACAACGCCATGGCCGGCGGCGGACGCACCATGTCCGGCGGCGTGGATAGCCGCGCGCTGGAAATCCCACGCAAGATTTTTGCCGCGGCGCGCAACACCGAGGAGGCCGGTTCGCTGACCATCGTCGCGACCGCGCTCATCGATACGGGCAGCCGCATGGACGAGCTGATCTTTCAGGAGTTCAAGGGCACCGGAAACATGGAGATCGTGCTCGATCGCAAAATCAGCGACCAGCGCGTGTATCCCGCGATCGACATCTTCCAGAGCGGCACGCGCCGCGATGAACTGCTCATCCCGCAGGACGATCTGCACAAAATCAGCGTCATCCGCCGAGGCCTCGCCGGGCACAAACCTTACGAGGCCATCGAGCGCCTGCTGTCCTTCGTGAAGAAATTTCCGACCAACGGGCAGCTGCTCCGCGAGATTCCGGGCTAAATCTGGCCCGCCGTCCCTGCTTATGAATTCGGCAGCCGCAGCCGGATCGTCGTGCCTTTGCCAAACGTGCTGTCCGCCTCGGCATCGCCGCCGTGCGCGCGGGCGATGTGTTTCACGATGCTGAGCCCCAGACCGGTCCCGCCGATGTCGCGGCTGCGGCCTTTGTCCCCTCGGTAGAAACGCTCGAAAATGTGCGGCAGGTAGCTCGACAGGATCCCCTGCCCCGTGTCGCTCACCCACAGCAGCGTGTCGCTGCCCGAGGTCGCGGCGCCGAGCGTGACCGTGCCGCCCTCGGGCGTGAACTTGAGCGCATTGTCCGTGAGATTGGCGAACACCTGCTCCATGCGGAGACGGTCCGCGTTCAGCGGCGCCGTGTCCGCGGCCACGTCCACGCGGAGCTTCACGCCCTTCTTTCCGGCGCGGAGTTCAAAGTCGCGCGCGATCTCGGCGAGGAAAGACGGCAGGTCGATTTCCTCCCGCGACAAATCGTCCGGCTGAGACTCCATCCGAGCGAGCACGAGCAAATCCTCGACGAGCGCGGTCAACCGCTTCGTGTGGCGGTCCAGAACAGCGAACACCTCGGCCTGCTCCTTCCGTGGCAAATCCGGCGTGTCCTGCAGGTGCTCGACGTAGCCCTGAAAAATCGAGAGCGGCGTGCGCAGTTCATGCGACACATTTGCCACAAATTCCCGCCGCACCTCCTCGAGGCGCTTGAGATGCCCGACGTCACGGAACATCGCCAGCGCAGCCGGTTCACCGGAGGCATCGCGCATCGGCGCCACGCGCACGGCCAGCACCATCGGCGGCTTGCGGGCCGGGAGATTCAGCTCGGCGTCACCCGCCTCTGACCGCTCCACGGCAGCCACCACCATGTCGTCCACCGCCGGTTCCCGGAGCAATTCGATGAGCGTCCGTGTCGCGAAATCCGCGGGGAGATCGAACAGCTTCTGCGCCGCCGGATTCGCAAGCCGGACCGTGCGCCGCTTGTCGAGCACCAGCACACCCTCCTGCATTGAGGACAAGATGATCTCGAGATTTGCCTCGGCGAGTCCGTGCTGAGTGCGGAGGACCTCGTGTTCACGCAGCAGTTCCTCCACGCGCTTCGCATGCGCCTTCTCGCAGCGCCGACTCCGCACCTCCCGGCAAGCCCAGACGAGAATCGCAACCAGCAGCAGGAATCCGAGAAACCAGGACATCAGCGCGGGAAACTAACAGCGCACTCCGGCGACGCCCGCCAAAATTTCGACAAACGGACGACATGCACGCACGCCGGTCAGCCGATGCCCAGCCGAGGAGGCTCAGACTCAGGCACCGACGAGCTCGCGCAGCGGGTGGCCGTTATCCGTGACACTCCGCGGACGGCCGAGCGGGTCCATGAATTCACCCGAAGGAGCAATGCCGAGCAGATGGAAGATCGAAGCCGCGAGATCCGGCGGGACGACGGGGCGCGATGCCGGCATCGCGCCGATGCGATCACTTTCACCGATGATCTGTCCTCCGGCGATGCCCGCGCCTGCGAGCGCTACGGAGAAGACCGAGCCCCAGTGATCGCGTCCGCCGGCGCCGTTGATTTTCGGCGAGCGTCCGAATTCTCCCATGACCACGACGAGCGTTTCGTCGAGCAGCCCGCGAGCGGCGAGGTCCTCGATGAGCGTCGCGTACGTCCGGTCAAATTGCGGGCAAAGCACGTCGCGCACGCGGCCGGCGTTGTTCTTGTGCGTGTCCCACAGCGGGCTGCCGCCGACTTCCTTCACTCCTTCGCGCGGCCAGTTCACCTGCACCAGCCGCGTGCCTGCTTCCACGAGCCGGCGGGCGAGCAGCACGCTCTGGCCAAATTTGTGTTCGCCGTACGCCGCACGCAGCGAGGGCGTCTCCCGCTCCAGCGCGAAAGCCGCACGGCTCGCGTCCGAGTGCAGCAGGTCGAACGCCTTTTGTCGCATGTGGCCGAGTTCCGCGACTGCACCGCTGCGCGCTGCGGCCTGAAATTGCGCGTCCATCTGCGTGAGCAAATCGAAGCGCTCGGAAAGCCGCGCATGTGTCATCCCATCGGCCATGCTCATGCCCTCGATGCGGATCGGCAACGTCGCCGGGTCGCAATTCATCAGCATCGGATGCCACGCGCCGCCCATGAATCCGCCGTCCTGTCCCGGCCACACGATGTTGCCGTCGTTCTGGATTTTCTCCGGCAACACGACCGACGACAGGGGCGAGCGCTCGCTCGGTTTCAACGCGCCGACGACCGACGCGATGCTCGGCCAATCCTGCGGGCCGGCGGGGACATTTTCGGCTTTGGTTGGCGGAACGTAGCCCGTGAGCATGAACGCGCCGCTCGTCGAGTGCGCGTTGATGTCCGTGGTCATCGAGCGGATGATCGCCATCCGGTCGGTGACGCGCGCGGTGTGCGGCAGCGTCTCGCTGAGGTGGATGCCCGGCACCTTTGTCGGGATGGAGCGGAATGTTCCGCGGATCTCCAGCGGCGCATCCGGCTTGGGGTCGAACGTCTCGTGCTGCGGCGGCCCGCCACACAGGAAGAGAATGATGCACGACTTCGCCTTCCCGAAGGTGCCGCCGCCCTTCGCTGCCGCGAGCGCACTCGCCGCCCGCGCGTCGAGCAGGCCGCCCAGCCCGAGGCCGAGCAGGCTCATTCCGCCGACTTCGAGAAAGCCGCGCCGCGACAAAGGTCCGGCGCAGCGGGCAGACGATGAGCGGGAGCGGTTCATTGGGCGGGGGCAAAAGCGGGTGCTGCACTATACCAACCCGGAGCGGCTGATTTCTTATGCATTCGCATGCTCATCTCGCCTGAGGCAGCGGCACCTCGAACTCAACGCGCAGCCCGCGGCGTTTCAGGAATGCCGCGAAATCCGCCGTGAGTCTTTCATCGCTGCGTCCGCGACGGATGAAATCGGCCACGGCCTTTTGCCTCACTGCAAAAAGCGGATCGCCCCGCATCTGGCCGTATGGCGACTGCATGGAGGCACCGCGCTCCCGGCCCAGGCCACGACGGAGCGCATCGAGAAAGCCCGCGACCGAACTGCCATCGCCGGCGCCATCGTGACGGAGCAGGAAATGGATGAAGAGCGCCGCGGAATTGTAGAGTTCGTACGCCGATTGCCCGGCGACGCGCGCGCCCCAAGTCGAGTCGTTGAATTCCATCAGGTGCGCCGGCTGGATGAGATACAGCGGCTTGAGGTCTCCCGGGCTGCGCCACTTCTGCACGTAAGTCCCGATCGCAGTGTCCATCGCCGTAAACGTGTACCGGCCGCGCGTGTACGGCGCCGCCGCGATGACTTCCGCGAGCCCTTCGTTAAACCACACCGGAAATGCGTAACCCCAATGCCGGAGGATCTGATGCGTGACTTCGTGCTTCAGGACGAAGAGATTTTTTTGATAGTCGAACGTCTTCGTCTCGCCGTCGGTGCGGATGCCGAGATTCGGCAGCAGGATCAGCATGCGCCCGGTCGTTCCGTCAAAATAGCCACCGCTCGCGGAACCGCCGCCCGCGGCTGCGTACTGCTCGACAGTCGAGAAAAGCAGCACCGGATACTTTCCCCGCTCGCCTCCCGAATGAAGCCCGAACGGCAGCGCCATCAGCGCCGCGCGCGTCGCCTCGAATACTCCGTTCAGGTCGCGCACGACGCCGAGCGGCAGCTTCACATCCGAGCGTAGGATGAAGTGCGCGCCTTCGTACACGAATGACGGCACCTTCGGGTCTTCGGACTTCAGCTTGATCTCGATGTCCGCCGCGCTCACCTCGCCGGGCCACGGCGCGAGCTTCTGCGGATCCACGAGCGGCGCGCCGGGATTTGCCGCACGCCACTGCGTCACGAAAGTCACGTCGGCCGCGCTCAATTGCGAAAGCGGCACCACGGCTTTGCTGCGATCGGGAAGCGCGAAGGTCGCGCGCCATGCGTCGTTCGCGATGATCTCCGCGGTGAACTTTTGCCCATTCCGTCCCGTCCATTCGCGCATCTCCGCACGCAACACGCATGCCGCGGACAGCAACACCAGCAGACTGAGGATCGCGCGCTTCACAGTCGCGGATAATAGGCGAGGTAGCCGGTGCCTTCCATCTCCTCAATCCGCATCCGGCGGTTGCGCGTGTGCTCGCCCCAGCTCTCGGTGAAGATGACTTCGCGCCGCGCGAGATTGTACCCGGTGACGAGCGAGGAATGCGCGAAGTCGTCCCGCGCGGGCCATGTTCTGCGGTCGTTCAGGTCCGCCTTCGGCAGAGTGGCGGCGGGATCTTTTCCGAAACGCTGCGCGAATGCACTGTGCAGGAAATCACGCTCCTGGCTCCAGCGCCGGAAGACGATCACCGGGTAGCCGGCATCGATCGCCGCGCGCGCTTTCTCGAACTCGAACTGCGTCGTGCGCGGCAGCTTCAGCTTCGCGACATCCGCCGCGGCCTCGCACACCTCCCGGATGCTCGAGTGGTATGTGCTGCCGAACCTGATGCCGGCGGCCGCGGCGAAATCCTCCGTGTCCAGCCGCAGGCCGAGGAACTGCATCGCCATCGCGAGCGTCGCCACGCCGCAATACGCGCGGTCTCCCTGCGTGAAAATGGGCATGCCATCGAGCAACCGGTCGCCATTCGGCGCGCTCGTCACGCGCGCGGCGAGTTCGCGCGCCTGCCCGTCCTTCTTCGCCGTGCGGCGCATCGTGCTGAGCGGACTGGTCGCTTCCGCCTCCGTGCGCGTCACGGTGAATTTCACGAGCTGGTTTTCGCGCACCGTGAGCCTCACCCACAGGTCACCGGTGTGAAAGACGAGCACGTCGTGTTTCAGCACGCCCTTGTCCACGAACGCGACCTTCTTCCCCGCGCCACCCGCGAGTGCGGCGAGCCCGCGCTCCACGTCGGCCGCGGTCTGCTTGTAGAGCGCCGCAAACTGCGGCCCCTTCACCGCTGCGACACGCTTCGCGTCCGCCGTCGGCACGAAGCCGAACCACGCACCGGCATCCAGCACCACGACCGTGATTCCCGTGAGGCGCCCGCGCTCGAACAATCCGTGCACCGCCTGCGCCGTGTGACCGAACACGTCGCATTTCCCCCCAAAGTTCCGGTGCTCCTCCGGCGCAGTCGCGGACACCGCGCCCCAGCCGCTGAGAAATTCGGGCGCATCCCACAGCGCCGCGTTCTTCAGCGCATCCGGCGCCGGAAAAGTCCGCGTCGCAGCGCGGAACACAAGCTGCCCGCACACCGCGCCCGCCATCCCGCAGAGCAGGATCGCCACCCGCAGCCACTGCCGGCCGGCAGACGCGTTCACTTCGCCGGAGTGAATTCCACGATCACTTCCTTTCCGCCCGCCTTGCGCGCCGTGATGAGCGCCGACTCGTGGCGAAACGTCTTCCCGCCGCTCGGCGCCACCGACTTCGCCTCGCCCGCGAGCGCCTTGAGATTTGCCAGCACCTGCTCGTAAAGCCCGCCCGCGCGTGCCTTGCCGTTCGTCGATTTCCCCTCGACGAACCGCACCGTGAATCGCCGCACCACGCCCGCCACGCGCTCCGCGGACACCTGCGCCGCGGCGATGCCAAATACCGTCGCATCGACACCGAGGTCGAGCGTTTCCACCGCGCCCGCCTTCGCCGGTTTGCCGTCGCGAGGTTTCCACGGGCCCTTCAGTTCCGCGCCCGGCGCCCACGGATCGGCGGACGCCGCGTATTGCTCGAACGCCATGCCGACGGCGTTCGCGAAACCGTTCACACCGCTGAAAGTCTGCGGAATAGCGGACGCCGTGTCGGCGAGCAAAACGCCGGCTGCAAGGACTGCGAGGATGACTTTCACGAGGGGATGGAATCGCCGCGAAAGCTGCACCATGGGCCCGCGCAATCAAGCCTCAACCCGGCGCGGACGCCCCGGGATGCACTGCTGCACCGCGAGGGCTTGCTGCTTGCCGTCGCGTGCCCGCGTTGCAAACGTCCGCGCCTTCATGCCCTCGCTCACCGTCGCCCAATGGCTGCTCTGCATCATCGCGGCACTCGGCGTCGGCGTGGCAAAGAGCGGCTTCTCAGGCGTCTCGCTCGTGCACGTGCTCGTCATGGCGTCCATCTTCGGCGACAGGGATTCCACCGGCATCGTGCTGCCCATGCTTTGCATCGGCGACATCTTCGCGGTCATCGCGTTCAAGCGCCACGCCGTCTGGCGGCACGTCGGCCGCACGCTGCCCATTGCGTGCATCGGCGTCGCCATCGGGATGTGGCTCATGACGCTCGTGCCGGCGGGAGCCTACCGGCCCATCATCGGCTGGACGGTGCTCGTGCTCGTCCTCGTGCAGCTCTGGCGAATGTGGAAGCCCGCGATGTTCGAGCATGTCCCTCACTCGCTGCCCTTCGCCTCCACGATGGGCCTGCTCGCCGGCATCACCACGATGATGGCGAACGCAGCCGGCCCCGTCATGGGGCTCTACTTCCTCTCCGTCGGCCTGCCGAAATTCCAGTTTGCCGGCACCAGCGCGTGGTTCTTCCTGCTCATCAATCTCTACAAAATTCCCTTCAGCCTCCACCTCGGCCTCATCCGCGGCGACACGCTGCTCTTCAATCTCGTCCTGGCACCCGTCATCCTCGCCGGCCTCTTCCTCGGCCGCTGGCTGCTGCATCACGTCCCGCAGCGCCTCTTCGATGGCCTCATCCTCGCCTTCGCCGCCTTCGTCGCCCTCTGGCGCATCGGCGCGTTTTAGCCACTGCTTCGCGCCGCCCTTTCCCTCTTTCCGTTTGCATCGCGGCGCGCGCGGTTCATGTTCCGCGCCCGAATGACACGCCGCATCTGGCTCGCAGCCGCCGCACTGTTCCTCCTCCCCTCCCTCCACGCACAGCCGGGTGAAATCCGGAAGTCGCTCTGCCGGATCAGCAATACCGCGCAGGAATTCAACTACCGCGTGCCGTGGCTGCCGGGACCGATGAGCGGCGGTTCGGGCACGGGCTGGGTGGTGAAAAAGGATCGCCTGATGACCAACGCGCACGTGGTCTCCAACGCACGCCTCCTCACGGTGGAAAAGGAGAATGACCCGAAGAAGTACGTGGCGACGGTGGAGTTCATCGCGCACGACTGCGACCTGGCCCTGCTGAAGGTGGAGGATCCGGCCTTTTGGAAGGACACGCGGCCGCTGGAGATCGGCGGCGTTCCGGAGATCGAGACGGCCGTGTCCGTGTACGGCTACCCGATCGGCGGCGAGCGCATGAGCGTGACAAAGGGCATCGTCTCGCGCGTCGATTTCCGGACCTACGCGCACTCGGTGATGGATTCGCACCTCTGCATTCAGATTGATGCCGCGATCAATCCCGGCAACTCGGGCGGACCGGTGCTGAAGGACGGCAAGGTCGTCGGCGTGGCATTTCAGGGGCTCGGAGGCGCGGACGCGCAGAATGTCGGATATATGATCCCGACACCGGTGATCGGGCATTTCCTGAAGGACATCGAGGACGGCCACTACGACCGCTACATGGACCTGAGCATCGGCACCTTTCCGCTGCAAAACGCCGCATACCGCCGCGCAGCCGGCCTGCCGGATGATGGCCGCGGCATGGCGGTGACGAGCGTGGGCAGCGCGAGCGCGTGCTTTGGCAAACTGCAGGAGGGCGACGTGCTGCTGAAAATCGACGGCCGCGACATTGAGAGCGACGGCATGGTGCAGATCGATGGCGAACGGATGCTGATGGCGGAGGTCGCCGAGCGGAAGTTCAAGGGCGACACCGTGAAGTTTGAACTGTTGCGCGCAGGGAAGCGGATGACGGAGGAAATCACTTTCACGCAGGCGTGGCCGTACATCCACCAGGCCACGAGCTACGATGCGCCGAAGTATATCATGTTCGGCGGGCTGCTCTTCCAGCCGATGAACCGGAATCTCGTGGTGACCTACCAGTTCGCAAATCCGCGCATCTTCCATTACTTCGCGCACTTCATCGACAAGGAGCTCTACAAGGAGCGCGACGAAGTGATCATCCTCACCGCGCTGCTGCCGGATCCGATCAATACCTACCTCGACGAGTTCCGCGAGGGCATCCTCGACAAGGTGAACGGCACCAAGATCCGGAACATGAAGGAGCTCTCGGCGGCCTTCCTGAAACCGGCGGAGGAATATGTCATCGAGTTCGAGGGAATCGGGCGCCCGCTGGTGCTCCAGCATGCCGACCTCGAGACCGCGCGCGACCGAATCCGCCAGCGCTACAACGTGCTCAATGAGGAACGTCTCGAAGACGCGCCATCGCTCTCGCCCCGCTGAAGATGAATCCCTTTCCCCGATTTCCCATGCACCGCATTTCGCTCCTCCTCGCGCTCCTGTTCCTCGCATCCGACGGCCTGCGCGCCGAGGCTGAATTGAGCGTCGTGCGCGTGAACGTCACCACGCAGGCGTGGGATTTCCACCGCCCTTGGGGCAAGCGGCAGCCGTTCACGCGCCGCGCCATCGGCGCGGTCATCGCCGGCCAGCGCGTGCTCGTCGCCGCCGAACTGGTCGCAAATTCCACCTACCTCGAACTCGAGCGGCCCGAGGGCGGGCGCAAGGTCCCCGCCACGGTGGAGACCGTGGACTACGAGGCAAACCTCGCGCTGCTGAAGGCCGACAGTCCGGAATTCCTCGCCAGCTTTCCGCCATTGCAGGTCGCGGAAAGCGCCATCGGCGATCAGCTCAGCGTGTGGCAGCTCGAAAACAACGGGCGTCTGCTCGTCACGAAAGGCCCCATGACCACGGCGGAGATGGCGAACTATCCGGTGTTCGGAAACTTCCTCATCTACCGCGTGACGGTGCAACTCCAGGGCCGCGAGAGCAGCTTCACGTTGCCCGTCGTGAACAACGGCAGGCTCACCGGCGTGCTGATGGGCTTCGACGGCCAGTCGAACAACGCGAACGTCATCTCCGCGCCCGTGATCCAGCATTTCCTGAAGGACGCCTCGTCCGGGAACTACAAGGGCTTCCCGCGGGTCGGCTACGCCTACAGCCCGACGCGCGATCCCGCGCTGCGCCGCTACGCAAAGATCCCCGACGACGTGTCCGGCGGCGTTTACATCACCGACGTCCTCAAGGACGCGCCCGCCGCCGCGGCCGGCCTGCAAAAGGGCGACGTGCTCGTCGCGGTGGATGACTTCGCCGTGGATAAGGACGGCAACTTCAACGACCCCGCTTACGGAAAAATCCCGGTGGGCCACCTGTTCAACACGCATCATTTCGTCGGCGACAAGATGAAGCTGCACGTCCTCCGCGGCACCGAACATAAGACGCTCGAAGTCCAGCTCTCGCGGCAATCGCCGACGAGCCTCACCAGCGAACCGTACATCATCGATCGCCGGCCGCGGTTCGCGATCGCCGGCGGCCTCATCCTCCAGGAGCTCTCGCGGCAGTATCTCAAGGATTTCGGGGCCGACTGGCTGCGGCGCGCACCGGAGCGGCTCGTGTTTTACGACCGCTACCAGACCGAGCTGTTCAAGGACGGCCCGAAGAAGCTGGTCTTCCTCAGCCGCGTGCTGCCGACCTCCGCGACGGTCGGATACGAGGACCTGAACCACCTGCTGGTGAAAAAAATCAACGGCGTCGAGCTGCAGACGCTCGACGACGTCCCGAGGGCGCTCGCGAAGCCCGAGAACGGATTTCACAAGGTCGAATTCGAGGAGGATCCCAAGACGATCTACCTCGACGCCGCCGAGGCCGAGAAAACCAATCGCATGGTGCAGGCGCAATACGGCCTGCCCGTGCTCAGCCATCTCGAGTAGCCATGCCGGAAGAAGCCGCCTGGGGTGCCATCTTCGACTGGGATGGCGTCATCATCGACTCCTCCGCCAGCCACGAACGCTCGTGGGAACTCCTCGCGGAGGAAGAAGGGCGCACGCTGCCCGGCGACCACTTCATCCTCGGGTTCGGCCGCAAGAACGAGATCATCATTCCCGAAATCCTCGGCTGGACCACCGACCCCGCGGAGATCATGCGCCTCTCGCTGCGCAAGGAAGCGCTCTACCGCGAACTCGTCGTCGGGCGTGAACTCGATCCCATGCCCGGCGTGAGGGACTGGCTCGAGCGGCTCCATGAGGCCAACGTCCCCTGCTCCGTCGGCACCTCCACCCACCTCGCGAACATCGAGGTCTCGATGGCTAAGGTCCGCCTCGGCCCGTTCTTCCGCGGCGTCATCACCTCGGAAAATGTACAGCTCGGAAAGCCGAACCCCGAGGTGTTCATCAAGGCCGCGCTCCTCATCCGCCGCGACCCGGAGAAATGCGTCGTCTTCGAGGATTCCTTTGCCGGGCTGAAGGCTGCGCACACCGGCGGAATGAAAGCCGTCGGCGTCGCCACGACCAACTCCGCCACAGCCCTCGACGGCCACGCCGACCGCGTCGTCCACCGCCTCGACGAGCTCCAGGTCGCCGACCTCGCGGCGTGGTTCGCCTGAGGCCGCGTTACTTCACCGGAGCCGGTTTGGCGGCGTTCACTTTTTCGCGGATGTCCACGGACGCGGTGCCGACGAGGGCGGCGGCTTTTTCGGAGAGTTTGGTGGCGATAAGGCCGCTCGTGTCGCAACCGGCGGAGATGGCGGCGATGCGGCCGCCTTTATCGATGAGGAAATTGCTCGGCATGGTGGTGGTCTGGAAGACCTTCCAGCTCTCTCCCTTCGCATCCACGGCGTAGAGCATGTTGAGTTTTTTCTCCTTCACGTAGGCCTCGACCTTCGCATCGGGCTCGCGGAAGACGGCGAGGCTGGTGAGGCCCTTCTCCCGATAGGCGGCGTGGAGTTCCTGGAAATAGGGCAGCTCCTTGTTGCAGCCGAGGCATCCGCAGGTGAGGCGGACGAGGACGGGGCCGCTGGCGGTGAGGGCGGCGAGGTCGATTTCCTTTCCGCTGGAGTCCTTGATCTTGAAGGCGGGGGCCTGCTGGCCGATGGCGAGTTTCCTGGGTTCATCGGCGCGCACGCCGATGGGCGCGAAGGTGAACGCAACGAGGGAGGCGAGGAGGAATGTGGATTTCATGGGGGGGTGTCGAAGTGGAAGAGCGCCGGAGCTGCGGAACCGTAGTGGAAATCGCGTTCGCGGGGACGCGGGATTGCGCGGGACAAGTTGCGGGTTGAAGAGTGGCGCAGTGTCCCGCAAAGTGCGGCGCATGTCCCCCCGTCTCCCCCTCCTCGCGCTGACCGGCGCTTTCCTCTGTACCGCTGCCCACGGCGAAACCGTGAAGGATCGCGAGGGCGCCGTCCGCAAGGATCGCGCGGCGCTCGAATATGATGCGCGGTGGATCTACAATGATTTCAACGCGGGCTTTGCCAAGGCGAAGCAGACGGGCAAGCCGCTGCTGGTGGTGATCCGCTGCGTGCCGTGCCTGTCGTGCGCGGGGATCGACGCGCAGGTGCTGGAGGACAAGACGCTGGCGCCGCTGCTGGATCAGTTCGTGTGCGTGCGGCTCATCAATGCGAACGCGCTGGACCTGGCGCGGTTTCAGTTCGACTACGACCTTTCGCTGTCGGCGCTGTTTTTCAATGGCGACGGGACGGTGTACGGGCGCTTCGGCTCGTGGGCGCACCAGCGCGATCCGCTGGACAAGACGACGGATGGATTCCGGAGCACGCTCGAGGGGGCGCTGGCGATCCACCGGGGCTATCCGGGGAACAAGGCGCAGCTCGCGCTGAAGCAGGGAGGGCCGGTGCCTTTCAAGACGCCGGTGGAGATCCCGGCGCTGGCGCAGCGCTACAAGGCGGAGCTGGATTGGGAGGGGAAGGTGGTGCAGAGCTGCGTGCATTGCCATCAGGTCGGCGATGCATTCCGAACGTCGTATCGCGACAAGGGCAAGCCGGTGCCGATGGAATGGATCTACCCGTTCCCGCAACCGGATACGATCGGGCTCACGCTGGCGGCGGACCACGCGGCGCGCGTGGCGACGGTCGCACCGGAGAGCATCGCGGCGAAGGCGGGGCTGCGCGCGGGGGATGAATTCGTGAGCCTCGCGGGGCAGCCGCTCATCTCGCCCGCGGATGTGAGCTGGACGCTTCACCGGACTCCGGAATCCGGGACGCTCGCGGCGGTCGTGAAGCGCGGCGGCGCGCCGGCGGCGGTCAGCATCGCGCTGCCCGCGGGATGGCGCGAGCAGGCGGACATTTCAAAACGTGTCGGCACGTGGCCCATGCGCGGGATGGCGCTCGGCGGGCTCGTGCTCGAGGAACTCACCGACGAGGAACGCGCGAAGCTCGGCATCGCGAAGGACCGCATGGCGCTGCGCGCAAAGGGCGTCGGCCAGTACGGCAAACATGCGGCGGCGAAGAACGCGGGCTTTCAGAAAGAGGACGTGCTCACGGAACTGGACGGTTCGTCGGCACGGATCACGGAGAGCGCGCTGATCGGCAAACTGCTGAACGGGCACAAGGCGGGCGAGCGCGTGAAGACGAAGGTGCTCCGTGGCGGCAAGACCGTCGAACTTTCGCTCCCGATGCAATGAAGCTGCGCACCCTCCCTCATTTCTCCCGCGTCGGGATGCTCGCGGCGCTGTCCGCGCTGCTCGCGCTGGCCGCCGTGCTCGCGGCGCCCGGCATTGTCCGCGCGGCGGCGGCGGCATTTGTCATCGGCGATCCGGTGAAGGTCACGAAGAGCGAGATGCTTGTCTTTCAGGGGAAGAATTTCCTGCTCGCGCCGAAGGGGCAGGAGTTCACGCTGCTCAAACACGACGCGGGCCAGAAGCGCGTGTTTGTGTCCTTCCTCAAGGACGACGGCACGCTCATCGCGCTCACGCTGCCGGACGAAGTGGTGGAGCCGAGCGCTCCCCTGCCCTCGCTCGATCTCGATCCGCGGCGCGGAGGCGTTCCGCGACCAGCGCTACGACGAGGCGCGGCGTCTCCTCGCGCGCGCGGCGCAGGACAAGAATTACGCAGCCCTCGGCGGCGCGCTGCTCGCGCGGCTCAACGGCGCACTCGCGGCCATCGCGCAGACGCGCGCCGCGCCCGCTGCAAAGCAATCGGCAATCAATGCGCTGCAGGGACTCCGCGACACTGCGGAGCAACTCGCCAAGGCCGGCCTGCCGAGCCTCGCGCTGCCGCTCGACGAAGGCGCCGAGCGCCTCGGCGCGCAGGTGGCCGGCCTCGCCATCCCTGCCTCGAAGCTCGACCGTGCAGACATTTCCAAGCGCGCCGCGACATCGCAGCGCGCGTTCATGCTCGCACGGCAGGCGGTGGCGCGGCGGCATCTCGTCGCGGCGGCGAAGCTGATCAACGAGGGCCTCGAGGCGGAGCCCGCGCACCCCGACCTGAAGGCGATGCTGCCCAGCGTGCAGGGCGACATCGACGAGGCGGACTCGCTCTGCAAGACGGCAAAGAAAATGCGCCGGAACGAGAACGGTGCGATTCACGCGCTGAGCGCGATCGACGACGGACTCAAGCTCTGCTCCGACCACGCGGATCTGCGCGAGCTTAGGAAGGATCTCGGCGCGGCATTCGAGGCGCGCACTTCCCCGCAGGTGACGCCCGCCTTCCTCGCCATGGCGAAAGTAAGCACGCCCCCGCAGCTCCTCGATGCCGGGCGAAGGCTCTACACCGACCGCTGCACGGGATGCCACGACTTGGAAATGCTCGATGTACGCTCGGTCAGCGCGTGGGAGCAGAAGGTGTCGGGCATGGCGAGGCGGGCGAATCTGAGTGCCGAGGAAAAATCGCGGATCATGGATTACATCGCGGCGGCGCAGCCGGTCGTGGAGCGCGGCGATTCGCGCTGAGGTGCCGGATGTCCGAACGAAGCTTCGCAATTCATCCGGCACGCCGCGCATCATCTGGAAATGGAACGGCGGACTGAATCCACTCCGAAATGGCACACGGCGGCGCTGATTGCGCTCGCGCTGCTGGGGCCGGCACTGGGAGTCGCCACGGACACGCTCGCGCAGGCGGTGCTGCTCATGGCGCTCGGGTTGCTGCTGATTGTCGCGCCGCCACGGCGTTCGCCGGGAGCCGCGTGGTGTCTGCTGGCCGCCGGGATTTTCGCACTCGGGCTGGTGGCGTTTCTCCCGGCGCACTGGGTTCGCATTCCCACGTGGCGGCAGCAGCTCACGACCGACTTCCGCGTGGAGCTGCCGGACACTTTTTCGGCGCAGCCGTGGATGAGCCTCCACGAGACGTGCCTGCTTTTCGCGGGATTGGTCTTTGCCCTCTATATCACCGCGCAGCTCTGGGGACCGCAGACGCGCCGGCAGGCCGCGCGCTGGTACACCGGCGGAATCGTGGTCCTCGCGCTGCTCGCGCTCGTCTCGCTCATCTCCGGGCTGAAGGTGCCGTTTTGGCCGAAGGTGATGAACGTCGGCAACGAATTCGGCTTTTTCCCAAACCGCAACCAGACCGCGAACGTGCTGGCGCTCGCCGGGATCATGGCCACGGCGCTCGCGTTCGACGCGTTCGAGCGGCAGCGCAAGGCCGCGTGGTTCTGGACCGTCTCGGTCATCATCCTCGGCGCGGCCATCGTGCAGACGTATTCGCGCGCGGGCATCCTGCTTTTCTTCCTCGGAATCGCGGCATGGGTGCTCCTCTCGGTCTCGTTCTCGCCGTCCCGCAAGGGCGCCGCGCTGGCTGTCGCCGGCATCACGCTGCTGCTGACGGCATTTTTTGTCTTCGGCGGGCGGACGTTTGAGCGGTTCCAGAAGATGGGTGGGGAAGGGCTCATGGACTACCGCGTCCTCATCCAGAAAGACGCGCTGCATCTCACGGCGACCGCGCCGTGGTTCGGCCAGGG
This sequence comes from uncultured Verrucomicrobiae bacterium, assembly GCA_963769025.1. GTDB lineage: Bacteria > Verrucomicrobiota > Verrucomicrobiia > Chthoniobacterales > Chthoniobacteraceae > SXWH01. Next base: position 534,001 of record CAVYKI010000006.1, on the reverse strand, counting down.
GCTCGGGAATTTTGCGCCCGTCTTCGCGATGGCAAGGCAGGCGTCCGCCGACCAGAACCGCGCCATCCACCCCGAGAGCGACTGGCTGTGGGTCGCGGTCGAAATGGGCTGGCCGGCGGCGCTGCTCCTCATGGCGGCATTCGCCCTGTGGGTGCGGCGGTGTCTCCCGCTGTCGCGCGGTTCGGATCGTGCGCTGCGTTCCGCGGCGATGGTATGCGGCGTGGCGTTCGCGTTTCACTCGCTGGCCGATGTCTCCGGGCACCGCCCCGGCTCCGCGTGGCCGGCGCTTTTCCTCGCCGGGCTGGCGCTGGATCCGCGCCGGGCCGGCGAAGCGCGGCGCTGGGTCGCCCCGGTTTTCCGGATGCTCGGAGTGATGCTCGCGGGCATCGCAGCGTGGTGGTTTGCCTCCGTGTTTTCCGAGCGCGCAGGAAAGGTCGCGCCCACACTCGCGACACTCGCCACGCTGGAGGCACGGCTCGAACGGCAGAATGCGCAAAAGGATTACGTCGCGGCGGTGGTGACTGCGAATGACGCGCTCCGCATCAAGCCGCTGGGCGCGGATCTCTACTACCAGCGCGGCTTCGCGCGCGTGGCGGAGGCGTTCTCAACGTGGGGTGCGGCGTGGGATTTCGGGACGGCGCGCTTTCTCGAACCGCACTGGGCGGAGCTGTGCTTCGCAGAGGGCACGGCATGGGTGGAAGTGTCGCAGGAAAAACTCGCGCTGGATGCATGGGTCGAGGCGTTGCGACGCGCCGGCGAGCGCGGACCGATCCTCTACCACCAGATGCTCGACTGGGCACGCGGACGGAGTCGCCTGCACGCCGGGCTGGGCAGACTCGCCCGGAGCAACCCTGATTACCTGCTCGTCTTCCTCCGTCACGCCGACCGTTTGGAATGTGAAGACCTGATCAGCCGCCTCATCGAAGCCGAGCCGAACTTGAAGTCCTTTTCCGTCGCACAGCGACAGGCGCTTTTTTCGATCTGGTTTCACAAGGGCGACCGCCATCTGCTGGTGGCAAAGCTGTCCGAAAATCCCGAGCTGAGGGAGACCGGCTGGCGGTGGCTCGCCATGACCTACGCCGAGCGGAAGGATTACGAAAGCGCGTGCAAGGTCGCGCGCGAAGACAGCCCCGTGCCGACGATGCCGAAAGTGATCCCGGCGAAGTCGCTGGCCGAGTTGCAACGGACGTTTCGCTTCCGTCCCGATGATTTCCAAGCCGGCCTCCAGCTCTTCAGCGCACAGCGCGCCGCGGGGCAAGGCAACGACGCGCTCGAAACCTTGCAGTCGCTGCAGGCAGTCCGAGGTGCGCCGTCCTACCTCGCATTCATCGAGGCCGAGTTGCGCGAGGACCGGCAGGAATGGCAGCAGGCGTGGGCGGCCTGGCTGCGATTCATCGAAAAGGATTCCCGTTAGCAGGGCGGTGCCGCCGCCTTACTTGAGGGTCTTCACCGGCTCGTCCGCCTCGGCATTCTCGCGGTAGGCGGAATACTGGTAGTAGTTGCCGTAGCCGTATTCGGATTCCGCAAGGCGGACGTCGTTGCAGACGACGCCGAGGAGATTCGCCTGCCGTTGCACGAGCAGGTTGATGGCCGTCCGGCTCCGGCGGGCCGAGGACGTCGAGAAACGGATGACGAAGATGGTCCCGTCGATCTTCGGGGCGAGGCTGAGCACATCATCCGCGGCCATCACCGGAGGCGTGTCGAAGAGGATGTAGTCAAACTCCGCATAAATCTCCTGGAGGAATTGGTCGGTGACCTTTCCGAGGAAGTGTTCCGCAGGATGCGGCAGGGTCTTTCCACGCGGGAGGACCGAGAGGTTCGGCGTGGACGTCGGGACGATCACTTCCCGCCAATGGATCCGCTGCCGGAGCACGTCGGAAAGGCCGACTTCGCTGTCGATCTGGAAGGCCTTCGCGATCCGGCCGAGACGGAGATCCGCGTCCACGAGCAGGGTTTTCGCGCCGGAAAACGCGAGCGTGATCGCGAGGTTTGCGGCGATGGTGGTCTTGCCCTCGCCGGGCGTGGCGCTGGTGATGAGGAGCGTCTTTGGCCGGACGCCCTCGATCGGTAAAAAGATGATCGATGATCGCAGCGTTCGAAACGATTCGAGCAAGGCGTGTCGTGGATCGTTCGAGGCGAGCATCGCGACGCCGGACTTTCCGAGTTCGCGCGGAACCTGGCCGAGTAGGGTCTCGGGGAACTTGTCGCGAAACTCGAAGAAGGAGCCGATGCGGTCGTCCAGCTTGTCGAGAATGAAGAGGATCAGGAGGCCGAGCACGAGTCCGCTGAGGCCGCCAATCGCGAGCATTTTCTCCAGCCCCGGCCGCATCGAGACCGCCGGGGAGGCGCGCTCCAGGATGGAAACCGAATCCTGATCGAGATTGCGATACACGTCCATGCTCCGGAGGTTTGCGTTCAACCGGTCGTACTGCTGCTTGGTGCGATCGATCTTCGAGCGGATCTTGTCCCAATCCGCGACGCGCCGTGCGAGTTCGAGAGCCTTGCCTTCCCAAATCTTGATGGTCCCCTCGAGGTTTTCGACCTGAAGCTTGATGGAACTGCGACGGCTCTTGAGAGCCTCCTGGCTGAGATCCCGGTAGGTGGTCAGCATGGCTTCACCCTTGGTGATTTGCTCGTCGAGCGCGACCATCGTCGGGTGCTTGGTGCGCAGCGTCTTCGACATTTCCTCCCGGTCGGCCTTGAGCTGCTGGATGGTTTGCTTGGCCTTCAGATACTCACCCAGCGGGCCCGGCGTGGAGACGATCGATTCCATCCTGCTGCCCCCTTTTTCGCCGGAAGACGGTGTCATCTGCGGCCTGTCCAGATTCTGGTCGAGATCGAGCAACTGGAGGAGGTCGAACTCCGTCTTCAGTTCGGCCATTTGCCGGTTCAGCATGGCGAGGTAGTTGGCGGCGCTGTTCCCGTCTTCACGGAGGAAGCCGATGTTGTTTTCCTTTTGGAAGGTATGCATCTCCTCCTCTTCCTTGAGCATGTCCTTCTCGAGGCGGACGAGTTCATCCTGAATCGCGACGATTGCCCCTTCGCGCGTGCTGGCGCGCATTTCCTTCTTGGTGGCGATGTACTCGTCCATGCACGCATCGAGGTACGCCTGCGCGTATGCCGGCGACTTGCCGAGGACACGCATCACGAAAATCGCCGCCTTCGGGAGCTGTCCCACGACCAATTCCACCTTCTCGGGCGGCAGGTCGGGGTGCAGCGAACGCACCCGCGTGTGAGCCCTCTTCTGCACCTCACCGCTCTGCATCAGCTCGATCTGCGTGCCGAAGAAATTCATGAGTTCCTCGGAATAGACCGCTGCGGAATCCCCCACCCGGATCTGCCCGGACACCATCAGGCGCCCGGTCGAGACGTATGCGGGCGGCTGCTGCATGACACTCCATGCCGCGATGCAGAGGCCGATGCTTACGAGGAGGATCAGCACCCACCAGCGCTTTTTCAGCAGGTGAAAGTAGCGGATCGACTGAACCCGCACCCGGTTCATGCTCGAAGGGGCTGCGAGTGTCTGTGCCTGCGGGAGTGCCAATGCCATGTGTGACGTCAGTTAGAAATTGATAAGTCGCTCCGGGACTACGATGAGGTCGCCGACCTGGAGCACCGGGTCTCTCTCCAGGTGCCCTTTTTCGAGGATTTCCACGAGGTCCACGATGATGGTCTCCGTGGAGTCATTGGTCGTGTCCTCCTTCTTGCCAAACTGCCGCGCGAGCCAGCTCGGCTTGCTGCGTTGCGCCGCCTTCATCGCTGCCGCTGTCGGCGCCTTCACGCCTTCCTTTTTCCGCACGATGCGGACTTCTCGCTTGTTCGCAAAATCGGCGAGGCCGCCCGCCCGCAGAATCGCCTGGCTGACGGTGACGTCTTCGCCGGGCATGAGTTCCATCACCCCGGGGCTGCGGATCTGGCCCGTGAGATACACCTTCCCGCGGGATTTGGTGCCGATGAGGTCGAGCCCGATGATCACGGTCGCCTTCACGTAGTAATCCTTTTCGAGCAGCGGCTTGATGTCGTGCGCGAGTTCCTTGCACGTCTTGTCGAGCGCCTTCACGCGGCCGATGAGCGGCACTTCCATCTCGCCCGAATCCGTGACGACCAACCCGATCGGATCACGCCGATCCTCGACGACGCGAAAACTGACACGGTCGCCCCTGCCGAGCTTTGTCGTGTCGTTGAGGACTTCCATCGAAGTGGTGTAGGCCACCGTGCTCGTCCCGAGCACCTGGGAAGCCGCCCCCCTGTTGTCCGGGGGGACTGGCGCATCCGGCCGTCCCCCGCCAGGGACGACGGGGGCCGCCACGGAAAGCGAAACGGCTGCGCTATGAAACATCCAGGTAAGAGACACCAGCACGGGGAAGAAGCGGGGACGCGAAATCATAGTTTCTAGCATAGCGCATTCAAAAGCGATATCCAAGTGAGATTGTGACGCTGTTCTGGCTGTAACTTTCCGACTCACGCTCAGCGGTTTTTCTAAAATACTGATACGACAATGCGAGGTCCAGATGCTCGGTGAGCTGATACCCCGTGCTGAGCGAGGCGCCGACCCGGCTGTAGTCCGAAGCCACCGTTCCTCCCAAGGCGCTGCCTGCGAGAATCCGGACATCCTCAATGAAAAGCCCGATGCCCAACGCAAGCCTCCGATTGACCCGCCAGCTCCCGGAATAACGGATCGTGTCCGTCGCCGAGTGGCCGCCCAGCGCATCCACATCGTCCGAATGGCTGAAGTCCAGACGGTCGGAGTAGTAGCGGTTCAAGCGGTGCACAAAGCCGACATTTGCGTAATAACCGGTCGGATCACCCTGCGAAGGCTGCGCAGCCGTCGCGGAACTCACCGCCACGGATCCCACGGCGTTTGCACCGGAATAGTATCCCTTGTAGCCGCCGGACATGAACACGTGGGTGTATTTTGTGAGCTGCATCTCGAAAAACGGGCCAAATGAGATCGCCGAGTAATTGGAGTCGGTTTGCTCAGGATAATCGGAATACCCCGCGGTGCCCTCGATGCCGCCGATCAGCACCGTGCTGAGTTTCACGGCCACCGACACCGAGACCTGATCCGTGGAGTGGTCCAGGGTGCTCAGTGTGCTTGCGACCGATCCGGAACTCGAATTCGCACCGCCGAGGGTGATGAAATTGTAGTGGTCGTAGCCGACGTTCCAGACCACGTCGTTCGTGTCCCACAAAACCGAAAAACCTGCCGTGTTGGTGAACCGCTCCACCGTCGCCACACCGCTCAGCGAACCTTGGCTGATCGCGTCCTGCTGCAGCGAGAACTGGTTGTGAAGGTTGATTTTCACATCGCCCGCGTAAATGTCGAAGCTCAACGCAGAATCCGGCGAGATCGTCATTGTCTGCCGGTTCAGCAAAGGACTGTTCAAGTAGTACGCGTAGCCGACCGCCGCGCGGAACCGGAGGGTATTCAGCTTGGTCACTGCCCATGTCGCGTTGACGCCAATCTCCGGGTTCATCAGCAGGTCCGACTTGGGAGTCTGCGACAGATCCACGTTGTCCGTAAATTGCGTCGACAGGTGCGCATCGACCCGCATCAGCACTTCCCCGATCCGGAAATTCGACACCGTCGGAAGCACCGTCCTCTGCTTTTGCCGAGCATACGACGGTCGGGGGATTTCCTGAGCGCCGGCTTGCTGTGCGAGCATCGCGCCAAACGCCATCGGAACCATGAGCCAGCAGCGCCAGCCCGAAACGACCGCCTCCCGGACACGCGAGCCTGGGAGGCAGCGTGTCTTTATCAGCGGTGGACGGTGAGGGCGCATCAGGGAGTGGAGCCGGGGACAGTGGCACGCCACCGGAGCATAAGGAAAATCAATTTTATCGCCTTCACATACCGCGGGATGAAACGCGACGGCGATTGGAGGCACCGGAACAGCCACCCCAGAAAAAACCGATCGGCCCACACGGGGATGCTCACCTGCTCGCCGCTCAGGAAGCCGATCGCCGCGCCGGTGCAGTGAATCGCGGGACGGTATCCGGCATTCCGCTGCAGAAAATGTCCCAGACGCTCCTGCACCCCGCCGCCGATCGCCATGATGATGTGTGCCGGCCTCCGCCTCTGCACCTCCGCCAGCAGTGCCGGATCGCTCAGCGCGCCGCCGGCGTACGCCGGAGCCACGTAGCAATCTTCCCGTTCCACCGCGCATCCGTTCGCCCGCAGCCACTCGGAATTTCGCCGCGCCGACTCCTCGCCCGGCATCACCCACAGCGTCGCGCCCGGCGCGCGGACGGCGGGTTCGCGGAGCAGCAGCTTCAGATACGCAAGGCCCGACACCCGCGGGATGCGCTCCCCTTTCAGAGCGAGCCAAAGCAGGATCATCAACCCGCTGTCCGTGATCGCCAGATCGCTCCCCACCAGCGCCGCCTGGGTCGCCGGGTCTTCCGCCGCAGTCACCAGCACCGGTGCGGATGGCACCACGACCAACCCGCCACGCATCGCGATCGCGACAGCCTCCTCCACGCTCCCGGTAAAAAACCGGACGCCGAGTATCTGCCGGGATCGTGTGTTGTCGGGCTGCATCCGGCGCAGTTGTGCCGGGTGCGTCCGCCGCTGCAATCCGCAACTGCGTCCCTCCGCCGCCGAACGCACGCTTGAGTCCCCGCATGCGGCCCGCCAGACTGCGCATGCTTTGAACCCCCTCCCCCGCCCGCGTCCGTCCGCCTTCACGTTGATCGAACTGCTCGTCGTCATCGCGGTCATCGCCATCCTCGCCGGGCTCATCCTCACCGCGCTCGGCCGCAGCCGCGAGCAAGGCAACCGCGCGGCCTGCATGTCGAACCTCCGCCAGTTGCACTCCCTCGTCTCCGGCTTTGCCGCGGATAATGACGGCGCGCTTCCCATCGGATACCGGCTCGGGCAAAAGCAGTTCAACACCACGCTCTACGCCTCTTCCGTGAACCAATACGTCCTCCTGGGCAAGCTCCTCGCGGGCAACAGCGCCAAGGACGCGCGCGGGTTCTTCTGCCCCTCCGAGCGGGACAAGACGCAGGCCTACAATACCAAGGAAAATCCGTGGCCCATCCAGGCCGGCAAAAACCTGCAGGGCGGCTACGGCACCAACCCGCTCGTGGACTGGGGCACGTCCGACTTTCCGGAAGTCCCCATCCGCCTCACCACCCTCCCACGCACTCCCCTCATCGCCGACGGCGTCGGCATGCCCGCTCGCGTGGACTCCCGCCACAAGGACGGCGTCAACGTCATCTTCACCGACGGCAGCGGACGCTGGGTACCACGCGAAAAATTCAAGTCCGAGCTCGCGAGCTGCTCCTCGATCAGCGCCGGCAACAACGCCGCGCAGGATCGCATCTGGCAGATCCTCGGCGACATCGACCCCAACCAGCCCCATCAATAGTCCGCACCTTATGAAACACATCCTCCTCGCGATCGCGCTCATCACCACCGGCCACGCCGCACCCGTCAGCCTCTTCGACGGCAAAACCCTCGACGGCTGGAGCGGCGACACCGCGAAAACGTGGCGCGTTCAGGATGGCTGCATCACCGGCGGCTCGCTCGATGAAACAGTCCCGCGCAATGAATTCCTCTCGGCAAAAAAGACGTACAGAAATTTCGACCTCACGCTGAAATTCAAGCTCACCGGCACCGAGGGCTTCGTGAATTCCGGCGTCCAGGTCCGCAGCGTGCGCATGGAAAAGCCCGCGCACGAAATGTTCGGCTACCAGGCCGACATCGGCGACCCGACGTGGTGGGGCTGCCTCTACGACGAGTCGCGCCGCAAGAAGGTCCTCGCGAAATCCGACATGGAAGCCGTCAACAAGGTCCTTCGCCGCAATGACTGGAACGACTACCGCATCCGCTGCGAAGGGAAGCGCATCCAGATCTGGCTCAATGGCGTGCAGACCATCGACTATACCGAGGAGGAAAAGGACATCGCCGAGGAAGGCCTCATCGCGCTGCAAATCCACGGCGGTGCAAAGGCCGTGGTCTTTTTCAAGGACATCGCCATCGAGGAACTGCCGTAGTTCCGCGCCGCATGGCCACCATCGCACTCCTCGGCACCCTGGACACGAAGGGCGACGAGCACGCATTCGTCGCCGCACAAATCCGCGCGCGCGGCCACGGCACCCTCGTCATCGATGTCGGCACCGACCAACCGCCGCGGCTGAAGCCCGACATTTCCCGCGAGGAAGTCGCGCGCATCGCCGGCCTCGATCTCCCGGCGCTCATCGCCCGGCACGACCGCGGCGAGTGCGTCGCGGCGATGGCGGGCGCGGCTGCCGCGGTGCTTGCGAAGTTCCAGACCGAGGGAAAGATCGACGGCGTCATCTCACTCGGCGGCGGCGGAGGCACGGCCATCGCGACCGCCGGGATGCGCGCGCTGCCGCTCGGTTTTCCAAAGCTCATGGTGTCCACGCTCGCGAGCGGCAACACGGCGCAGTACGTCGGCGTGAAGGACATCGTGATGTTCCCCGCGGTCGTCGATGTCGCCGGCATCAACCGCATCTCGCGCACCATCCTCACGCGAGCCGCCGGCGCGATTTGCGGAATGGTCGAGGCACAGGTGCCGGCGGATGCGGCGGAAAAGCCGATCGTCGTCGCGAGCATGTTTGGCAACACGACCGAGTGCGTGCAGCGGGCAAAGGCCCTCGTCGAGGGCGCGGGCTTCGAGGTGCTCATCTTCGCCGCCACCGGCACCGGCGGGCGCACGATGGAGTCCCTCATCGAGAGCGGAATGGCCGCTGGCGTGCTCGACATCACGACCACCGAGTGGGCGGACGAACTCGTCGGCGGCGTCCTCGCCGCAGGCCCGTCACGCCTGGACGCCGCGGCGAAGACCGGCACGCCCGCCATCATCGCACCCGGCTGCCTCGACATGGTGAACTTCGGCGCACCCGAGACGGTGCCCGCAAAGTTCAAGGGACGCCGCTTTTACCAGCACAACCCGCAGGTCACGCTCATGCGGACGAACGTGGAGGAGTGCAAGCAGCTCGGAAAAATTCTCGCCGAGAAAATCAACCGCTCCACAGGGCCGGTGACCGTGCTCCTTCCATGGAACGGCATCAGCGTGATCAGCGCACCGGGCCAGCCTTTCGAGCATGGCGAGGCCGACGAGGCGCTTTTCGACACGCTCACTTCGCGGCTGCGCAAGGACATCCGGGTCGTCGAACTCGACTGCGCGATCAACGACGCTCCATTCGCCGAGGCCTGCGCGCGCGAGTTGTTGGCGAACATGAAGACGCCAATACGTTGATCCGCACGCCGGCATCCGCTTTTCTCCCAACCCCACATGAAAGCAATCCAGCTCGAGAAGCCCCAGTCCTTCCGCAAGATCGAAATCGCAGAGCCGCCCGCACCCGGCCCCGGCGACGCGGTCGTCACCATTCACCGCATCGGCATCTGCGGCACGGACTACTCGGGCTTCCTCGGCAAGATGCCCTTTTTCAGCTACCCGCGCATCCCCGGCCATGAACTCGGCGTCGAAGTGCTCTCCGTCGGCGAAGGCGTGACGAATGTGAAGCCGGGCGACCACTGCTCCGTCGAGCCGTACATCAACTGCCAGAAATGCTACTCGTGCCGCCGCGGCCATTCGAACTGCTGCGAGGCGCACAAGACGCTCGGAGTGATGTGCGACGGCGGAATGTGCGAACGCTTCCTCGTTCCCGCGCGCAAGCTCCACGTCTCGCGCAAGCTCACCTTCGATCAGCTCGCACTCGTCGAGACGCTCGCCATCGGCTGCCATGCGGTGAACCGCGGAAACCCGCAGCCCGGCGAGCACGTGCTCGTCATCGGCGCGGGGCCGATCGGACTTTCCGTGATCGAATTCGCGCGGCTCAGCGGCGCGCGCACGGTCGTCATGGATATGAACGCGGCGCGCCTGCAGTTCGTCCGCGAGAAAATGGGCGTGCCCGACACGATCCTTCTCGCCCCCGGCGGCGAAGCGCAGGCGCTTGAGCAACTCACCACAATCACGAACGGCCAACTCGCCGACGTGGTCGTGGACGCCACCGGCAGCAACAAGAGCATGGGGGGCGCGCTCGCCTATTGCGCCTACGCCGGCCGGCTCGTTTACGTGGGCATCACGCAGCAGGAGGTCAGCTTCCTCCACGCGCCGATATTGCACCGCCGCGAAGTCACCATCATGGCCTCGCGGAATGCGCTGCCGCCCGATTTCACGCGCATCATCTCGCTCATCGAGGACGGGAAAATCAACACCGCCCCGTGGATCACGCATCACGCGAGATTTGACGACATGATCGACGTCTTCCCCACCTGGCTGAAGCCCGAAAGCGGCGTGATCAAGGCCGTCGTAGCGCTCACGTAGCCGCCGACGGCAGGAGGCGGGCTGATCTTTCTCCAAGTTCCGCGTGAGAAATGGCCCGCCTCCTTCCGTCGGCGGCTACGGGCAATGACAAATCCGCGCGACCTTCATCATTGCACGCGCCGCAGCTCGGTCCCACATTCCGCACACGAACATGAAAGCCATCTGGACCCTCATCTTCCTCGCAATCATCGCCTCGACCGTCGGCATCACGATGCTCTTCGTGCCGCAGGAACAATGGACGGAAACGTTCTGGCTGAGTATCGGCGCGGTCGCAGCGTCCGAGCTTTTCCTGTGGGTTGCATTCACCTTCAGCGGTACTTCGCGCGGCGAACAGGCCGCCGGGATGTCGAAGATCTCGCTCATCGCAGCAGCGACGATCTACTTCTTCGTGGCGGTCGCGCTGGCGCTGGTCGCGATCTTCGCGGTGCTGCCGTTCAAGGTGCTCCTCGCGCTGCACATCGTGGGGCTGCTCGGTTTCGTGGTTTTCGCGGGCCTCGCGGCCATCGGCACGCGCGTGCTGCAGGGCACCAACGAGGCGCAGCGCCCTCGCTGAGCTCAGAGCACCGCGGGATTGCCGTAGAGGCTGAAGCCGGTCGTCCGCTCGATCTGCACGTCGAAGACTTGGCCGACGTGGCGTTCGCCGCCCTCGAAGATCACGATCTTGTTCCCCGGTGAACGGCCCGAGAGCGTCGAGGGATTCGTCCTGCTCGGCCCTTCGCACAAAATCTCCACGCGCTTGCCGACGAGCAACTCGTTTTTCTTGAGCGCGAAATCATCCACGAGCGCCAGCAGCACCCGGTTGCGCTCATCGCGGATTTCCTCCGGCACCTGCCCATCCATCAGCGCTGCCGGGGTGTCCCGGCGCGTGCTGTATTTGAAGACAAATGCATTGTCGAAACCCACGCGGCGGTAGAGTTCGCACGAAGCCTCGAAGTCGGCATCCGTCTCGCCGGGAAAGCCGACGATGACATCCGTGGTGATGGCGATGTCCGGCCGCGCGGCACGCAGCGAATCGACGAGCCTGAGATACTTCTCCGCCGTGTAAGTGCGATGCATCGCCTTGAGGATGCGGTCGCTCCCGCTCTGCACCGGGAGATGCACGTGCGCCATGAGCTTTGGCAGCCGCGCGTAGCAATCCACGAGGTCTGAGCGAAAACCGATGGGATGCGGCGAAGTGAAACGCAGCCGCTGCAGCCCTTCGACCGCATGCACCGCTTCAAGAAGCTGGACGAACGGCGACTTTTCCCCGACGCGCGGGAACTCGTGGCGACCATACTGGTTCACGATCTGCCCGAGCAGCGTCACCTCGCGCACGCCGCGCGCGACGAGCCCCTCGACTTCCTGCACTATGTCCGCGATGGGACGCGAGCGCTCCGAGCCGCGCGTGCTCGGCACGATGCAAAAGGTGCAGTGCATGTTGCATCCCTGCATGATGCTGACGAAGGCCGTCACCTGCCGTTCCTTCAGCACATGCTCGCGGATCGTGTCCTGCGAGCCCGGCTCCTCCGCGATGTCCACGATGCTGAAACGCGCGTCGTCCATGAGCCGCTCGCCGAGCGCGAGTTTCCGCTGCAGGAGCTGCTCCACGTAGTCGGCGACCTTGTGAAATTTCTGCGTGCCCACGACGAGATCCACGTGCGCAATGTCACGGACGAGCTCGTCACCGCGGCTCTGGGCCATGCAGCCGAGAAATCCGAAGACCATCTCCGGCTTGTTCGCGCGCAGCCGGCCGAGCAGCCCCATCTTTCCGAGCGCCTTCTGCTCCGCGAGGTCGCGGACGCTGCACGTGTTGATGAGCACGACATCCGCGGCCTTTTCCTCCGCCGTCAGCTCATAGCCGCGACCGACGAGATCGCGCGCGACCTGCTCGGAGTCGCGCTCGTTCATCTGGCATCCATAGGTCTTGAGAAAAACTTTCGGCATGGCGAAGGGTGCGGAAGCTAGACGAGCATCCGGCGCTCGTAAATGGGGAGTGTTCGGGCGGGTCGTGCGGCCTATTTTGAAACGCAGAGACGCAGAGACGCGGAGAAGAGACGAACCGGAATGCCGGGATGCCATTTGGTGCGGCTCAGCGCCCGAATCTGCTTCCTCTGCGTCTGCGCGTTTCAAATGCCGAACGCCTGCAATTCCACGGGCAAGCGCTCCATCGGGAGGCCGATGACATTGGAGAACGAGCCGACGACACTCGCGATCATCTCCCCGCGATCCTCCTGCGCCGCGTATGCGCCCGCCTTGTCGAGCGGATGAATGCGCGCGAGGTAGCGCTTCAACTCCGCATCGCTCCGCCGGTGAAACCGCACGCGCGTCACCTCAACGAAGCCGCGCTCCTTCCCCCGCCCCACGATCCACACGCCGGAATACACCTCGTGCGTGCGCCCGTTCAGCCGTCGCAGCATCGCGAACGCAGCGTCCATGTCCGCAGGCTTTCCGAGTACGCGTCCCTCGAAAAACACCTCGGTGTCCACGCCAACCACGATTTCGTTGGGCTGCTTCACCTGACAGGCACGCGCCTTCGCCCGCGCATTCGCCAGCACCGTCTCCCCGGCGGAAAGGTGCGCCGGTGCGATTTCGGCCACGCCTGCCGGGACCCGGACCTCGAATTCGTAGCCATGTTCCTGCAGAAGGATGCGGCGGCGCGGCGACGCGGATGCGAGGACAAGCAAAGGCCGGCCTGCCGGTCCACGGTTGTGTGTGTCTGCTTTGATCGGGTCGGATGGGTTGAAGGTTCGCTGCCAATTCGGTCTCTCATCATTTGCCGATCTTGGCGAGTTTTGCACGCTGGCCACGGCGGTCGCGAAAGGCTATCGAAGTGCGAAATCGCCGCCTCGCGATTCCCACGTCTCGAATCCTCAATCACTCGCCCAATTCCAAATGAAACGCATCCCCATCCTTCTCGCCTGCATCCTCGCCACCGCCGGAGCCCATGCCGATTGGACGCTCAAAGACGACGCCAATACGGACCTGGAGGGCCGCAAGGTGGACATCGCCCACGACGGGAAGCTCGTCGCACGCTTCATCTACGGCGAAGGCCAGGTGAAGCCGTATCTCCGGCTGTACGGCGAGGAAGGCGACGGCCTGAATGACTGGGATCCAAAGCAGCAGTTTCCGCATCACCGCGGCATCTACATCGGATGGAATAAAATCGCGTCGGACCTCGGCACTTTCGATCTCTGGCACATGACCGGGGGCTCCACGATGACGGTAAAGAAGCTGGAGAAACTCGAGCCCGGGAAGGACTCCGCCACGATCGTCGCCACGATCGAATGGAACGCCGGCAAGCCCGGCGCGGACGGCAGCAAACTGCTGATCACCGAAACGCGCACGCTCACCATTTCGCAGCCCGCACCCAAGTCCGTGCAGGTCGATGCGAAGTTCGAGCTGAATCCCGCGCGCGACCTCACGCTCAGCGGCGATCTCCAGCACGCCGGCATCCATTTCCGCGCATCGAAGAGCGTCGGGGATCGCAAAGGCGAGACCAGCTACGCATGGGAGCCAGACCTGGACGGCAAGGGCGGCAAGGTGAAGAGCACGGAGATGAAATGGGCGCAGCTCACCTTCCCCATCGGCAAGCACTGGTACCACGTCACCCACCTGAACGCCCCGACCAATCCGGTCGAGGAACTCTCCTGGCGCGACTACGGTCGCTTCGGCTTTTTCTTCACGAAGGCGCTGAAGAAGGGCGAGACGCTGGCCGTGAACTACCGCTTTGTAGCCGAACTCGCGGCAGGCGTGACGTCGAAGCCGACGGACGATCAGCGCAAGGAATTCCGCAAGCGCGCGCAGGCGCTCTACGACACGTTTGTGAAGTGACGCGCGATCTGCGCTGAATTTTGCAGGAACGGCCCTACAGGCTCTTCAGGTAAGCCACGATATCGGCGATGCCCTGCGCGGTGAGACCGAGCTGCGAGGGCTCGTACATCAGCGACTGCGTCATCTTCGTCACGGACTTGATGCGCGACTTCGGCACCGTCTGTACGAGGCCGCCCATGCATTTGATGATAAGCGGGTCGCCATCGCTCAGCACCATTCCGGTGATGCAGAGTCCGTCCTTCGTCCTCACCTCGCTGCCCTCGTAGCCGTGCGAAATCGTCGCACCCGGCTCGGTGATGGCCTGCACGATGATGTCGGTCGTCTGCTGCCTCCCGAAGGCGCTGAGGTCGGGGCCAAAGTCCACACCGTTCGCGCCGACGCGATGGCACGTGTAGCACACGGCGATGGCGTTCTGCCCGTCCTTCGCGTCGCCCTTGAGCTTCGCGATCTCGGCGAAAGGCGGGAGCTTCGGCGCGCCAGCGGACATCGGCGGCATTTCGACGGCGACGAGCTTGACCTTGTCTGGATCGTAGAGGCCGAGCGCCTTCATGCCGCCTTCGACATCGTACGGTTTCCAGTCGTTGCCCTTGCGGTTCAGCAGCCACCACATTGCGAGGTCCTTCATCGGGAAGTCCTTCGCGTGTGCGACCTCCAGCATCGCGCCGGCGGCCTCGCGCGTGGGGACAAAGGCGAGCGCGGTGAGCATGAGCTTGCGCTGTTCGAGGCTGAGCTTGGGGGAAAGGATGCGCGTCTTGAAATCATTCACCGCCTCGGCGGGATGCAGGCGCCAGGCGAGCCACGCAAAGGCATCGCTCCACGACTCGGCGCTGCCGCCCATCGCATGAGCAATCATGGGATAGACTTCCGCTTCGTGCCCCTTGCAGGCGAGGCCAAACGATTCGAGATAGGCGCGATCCTTGCCGTCGAATTTCTCCGCGAGAGTCAGCAGACTCTTCAGGTACGGATCGAAAGGCACCTTTTTTTGCACCGTCCAACGGTTCCTGACCGCCACATCCGAAAAATCGCGGAGCGAGAGCGCGACCTCGCGACGCACGGCCGCCGAACTGTCATCCACCGTCTTCACGTCCATTGAGAGGACGTCGCGATTTCCCGTGCGCAGCGCGCGGAATGCGACGAGGCGCACCGTGTCGTCCTTCGATTCGAGCAGCGGCGTGACTTTAGCGACACCCTCATCGCGCATCTGCGCGAGCAGCCACACGGCGCGCGCGGCGATGTAAGGATTTTTGTCATCGAGCAGCGCGGCGACGGCGGGCACGGCCTTCGCGCCCTGCGCCTTCAGGCGCGTGAAGCCGCTGTTGCGGACATTCACCGCGGGGCTTTTCAGTGCGGCGATCTGGCCTTCGGTGGTCATGAGATCGAGCTTCGGCACGACGGAGCGGAATCCTTTCGGCGCAATGCGGTAGATCGATCCGGTGTAGCGATCATCGCGCGTGCCGTGGCCGCCGACACCGGGGTCGTACCAGTCCGCGACGTAGATCGCACCGTCGGGGCCGACACACACGTCGCTCGGGCGGAACAGCGTCTTGAGTTCATTCGTGACGCTCGTGCCGCCACCGAGGAAATCCGAACCGGCAAATTCCTTCTCCTTGTTCGACGTCATGAAATCGAAGCGCTCCATCTTGAAACCCGCGCCGTCGGGTTTCGGGAAGTAGCCGAAGACGACGTTCTTCCCCGCCTCGCACGCGAGCAGCAGGCCGTTCCATTTTTCACCGAGCGCGCCATTTTCATAAAACGCGACGCCGGTCGGCGAGCCGCCGCCATAGACATCGCCCGCGGGCATCGTGCCGGGATCTTCCTGACGCCATTCGGCGATGGGCGTCGTCTGGCCGGGGCGCATGTCGGCCTTCCACGTGCGCTTGCCGTCGGCGGAGGCGAAGCCCGCATTGCCGCCCTCGATGACCGCCGTCACGCGGCACGCCGGCGGATCGTCGTTGTCGCTCTGGAAGATGTCGCCGAGCGAAGTGACCGTCTGCTCGTAGCTGTTGCGGTAATTGTGCCCCATGATTTTCACGCCCGTGCCGTCGGGATTCATCCGAGCGGTGAAGCCGCCGACCCACACGTTGCCATCGTCGCTCTTCATGCCGGCGACCGTGCTCGGATCCACGGCCGTCTTGGACGCGGTGTAAGGGCTGCCCATGCGGAAGGTCTTGCCCGACTTGTCCGTGAACTGCGCGCCGGTGTTGCCCTGGTTGAAATACCACTGCCCGTCCGGCCCGGCGGTGACGCTGTGCAGGCTGTGGTCGTGCTGGCGTCCGTTGAAGCCGGTGAGCAGCACCTCGCGCTTGTCCACCTTGGGATCGAATTTCCCGTCGCGGTCCACATCCGTGTAAACGAGCAGGTCGGGCGGCTGCGAGACGATGACCTTGTCGCCGAGCACCGCGACACCGAGCGGCGAAGCGAGATTCGGATCCTGCACAAAAACGGTGCTCTTGTCGGCCTTGCCGGAGCCGGTGGTGTCTTCGAGCACGACGACCCGGTCACCTTCCGACCGGCGTCCTCCCTTCCCGCGATAGTTCACGCCCTCGGTCACGTAGAGCCGGCCCTGCGCGTCAAAGTCCATGTTTGTCGGATTGAACAGCAGCGGGGAAGTCGCCCAGAGCGTGACCTCGAATCCCTCCGGCACCGTGAACATCCCCGGCTGCACAAACTCCGGGCCCTCGGTCAGGCTCGGCTTTGCCGCTTTGCCTCGTTTTCCCGAAATCGCAACCGGCAACGGCGCCGCGGTAAAAACGAGAAAACGCACGGCGGCATCACTGGGACCGCCCTTGCGAATCATGCCACCGTCATCGATCGCAACCTCCGCCGTGAGGCGGTCCACGCCAGCGGGAAGATCGTAGGCGATGATCGAGGCACCGTGCGTGCCGATGCCGTTCGTGTAGGTCTTCTTGTCCACCATCAGCGCGGAGCCCATCGCGTTCTTCCCGGTGTAGACCTTGCCGGAGCCAGCCGTGGCCGACTTCCATTTGAGTGACGTGAGATCCCTCACGGTGCCGTCGGCCATGATGAGTTTCGGATCGAGCCAGTCGGCCCAATCGCAACTCTTCGAGGATTCGTCCGAGACGACGAGGTAAAGTTCCTTCGCACCCTTGAGCGGGGCATCCACAGTGAGGAGCCGCGGCTGCGACCTGCTCGTCATCGGCGGCGTTTCGAACACGGGCTTCGCAGCCGCCGCATTCACCACGGGTGCCGCTGGCGCAGCATGGGCGGGAGTTTCACCTTGCACGAGCATCGTGGCGACAAGGAACGCAGAATGAAGGCTGAGTGGGAATTTCATGAAGGAGAGTCGCTGCTGCGGACGGGGAAATGCGTGGCTTTGGTGCAATCCAATGGAAACAAACGTGTGCGACAAAAGACACGAAGTCGCAAGTCCGGCGACTGCGTCCCGCAGCGGAAATGCCCGCGCTGCGAACTCACCACCTCAACCGTCGAAGCGCAGCTTCGACACGCTCACCTCACGGCACATCCCATCGGAGCATACACGATGGCCAAAAGCACGCGGGCCCAGCTTCGCGATCAGCATCCCCCCGGCAGCTGGCAGCGCACGTGTCGTTTGCTCCGGCGCCTGAAAATCAGAAGCAATCCGGATTTTCCAACCAGCCACGCACTCAGGGGCTGACCACCGACAGCGAAGGGAGCGAGCCCGCGGATGAAGTGACACTTGCGGTCACCCCTCCACCAAACCGCTCGGATGAACTCCCACCGCCCCCCTCCTCAGCCACCGCACTTTTTGCGAGGCTCGAAAATGGGACAAAAAAGCTGCCTCCGTGCGAACGGACCGAACCTCCGCCGGAACCAGCAGTCGAGACGAACCCTTGTGCGTCCGGGGCACTCTTGGCCATCACCCGACCCGCGGATTGCGAGCCCTCATAAACGATCAGGTAGTCGTCGTTCCATGCACTCCCGGACTTGTCCGGAGCCGCCGTCGTTCCGCCATGCGCAAAGGCCTGCTGGATCGTCTGCGGCACGCCTGGCAGACCGCCTTGCGCTGCGCTGTCATCCAACGTCGATTCGGTGCCCAAGCCGAAGCCCGATGCAGGACGATTGTCGGGAATCGCGGGACCGTCGGCGCCAAAGTCATTGGAGACCAGCCATGGAACATTTTGCAGAACGGCGACGAACATCAGGGCACTCGCGAACACAAGGAGCCTCCTCGTCTTTACTGTTGGAAAATGTTTCCGGCGCGTGGTGCTTTTTTTGGGCTTTGTCCGCATCATGACACCTTCATCCGCACGTGCCGTGCCACCGGGCCCCGCAAACGTCGCCCGGAAATCCGCTGACCGCCGCAACCTCGCATCCGTTCCTTTCGCCGCCCGCAAGCCAGAGCAATGGCGGAGCTGATCTTCCGCGCTCCGCGAGACCTCAGCCATCATGTCGCATGAAACGCGCGCTTTCACGGGTCTTCGATTTTCTCCCTTGCCGACAGCGCGCGTGTTCCCATAGTAACGGCCATTCCCACGGTGGCCGGAATCGCCGCGCAAGCGGCAGTTTTCCGAAAACCGATGGCGAAGCTCAATGGAAGGGTGGCTGAGTGGTTAAAGGCACTCGACTCGAAATCGAGAGTAGGGTAAAACCTACCGTGGGTTCGAATCCCACCCCTTCCGCCATTCCGAGAGGCCTTGGATGCCTCGGAAAAACCGATCAACCCCGGCCAGTGGGTGATCGCAATCCGGCGCACATCGTTCGCGCACGACCGTCCCGACAATCGCACTTTCAGCGCATCGGACCCCAGCGGGGAGAGAATCGCCTCTGCCACCCGTCGCCCCCCAACCTCGCCCGCATTGTTCCCCCGCCCTTCCTCATCACCCCGCACCGATTCCAGCCGCCCCGTTGATCCCATGCGAGTTGGCGCGTAGTCTATCCCAACGAAAACAAAATGGCCGAGCCTGTCTTCATCCTGGGTGCGGGGCGGACTGACTTCCGGAGAAACCTCCGCAAGGAAGGTTTGGCGCTCGGGGATCTGATCATCGAGGCGGGACACGTGGCAATTGCGGATGCGCGGATCGCACCGGCTGACATCGAGGCTGGCGTCGTCGGCAATTTTGCCGCCGGCCTCTTCACCCGACAGCTCCATCTCGGCGCGTTCCTGACGGAGATCAATCCGGCGATACGCGGACTTCCCACCATGCATGTCGAGGCGGCATGCGCCTCCGGGGGCGTTGCCGTGCTCGCCGGTGCGCAACAGATCATGGGCGGCCTTCACGATGTCGTTCTCGTCGTCGGCGCCGAACAGCAAAAGACCATGTCCCCTGCGGAAGGTGCCGACGTGCTCGGTGCCGCCGCCCATTACGTGGAAGAGCGGGCGCAGTATGGAGACTTCCTGTTTCCGAAGCTCTTCGCCCGCATCGCGCTGCGGTATGCGGAGCGCCACGGATTGACGGAAGCACAGCTCGCAACGGTCGCCGTAAAAAATCGCGCTCACGCACGCCTGAATCCTCTCGCGCAAACGCGCGAGACGGCGCTGACCTTCGGGGAGGCATCCGCTGCGGGTGTGGAAAACCCGATCATCGCACCACCCCTCAAGCTGAGCGACTGCTCGCAAATCACCGACGGTGCCGCCGCACTTGTGCTTTGTTCGGAGCGCTATTTCCGCACGCACGCCGCACGGCGCACGGCACGCCTGCTCGGCTTTGGCCACACGACGGACCATCTCGCGCTCGATCGGAAGGAACTCCCTGATTTTCCCATCGCCGCCATGGCATCGGCCCATGCCTACGCGATGGCTGGCATCGGTCCGGGCGACATTCACGGCGCTGAAGTGCATGACTGCTTTTCGATTTCCGAGATCGTCCAATATGAATTGCTCGGCCTCGCAGCGCCGGGAAAAGGCGCGGCGCTGCTCGAGAGCGGCGCGACTTCGCTTCCCACCGTCCGTGAGTTTGTCCAAATCCGGAATCCGGAATCCGGAATCCGAAATCTTCCCGTCAATGCCGGCGGCGGCCTGCTCGGCGAGGGCCACCCTGTCGGCGCCACCGGCGTGAGGCAGGTCGTCGAAGCGTATCAGCATCTCACCGGCACGGCTGGCGCGCGGCAGATCGAGGGGGCAAAGCGCTTCCTCACCTGCAACATCGGCGGCAGCGTGACCACGACGGTCGTGATGATTTGGGAAGCCGCATAAAGCGGCGCGTTGCCCCGCACTCCGTTTCGCATTACGCTGGCGCCGGGAGATTCTCCAATGGCCGAACCCATCCGCCTACTCACCGCAGTGCCGATTTGCGACGGGCACGACAGCGCGATCAATACGATCAATCTTGAGTTCATCCGGCACGGCATCGAGGTCGTCTACCTCGGCTACCATCGCTCGGCGCGCGACATCGTCCGGGCGGCCGTCCAGGAAAACGTCCGCGCCATCGGCATCTCCAGCTACAATGGCGGGCACGTCGACTTCTTCACCGAGGTCGTCTCCCTTCTGAAAATGCTGCGCGCCTCTCACATCGGCGTCTTCGGTGGCGGCGGCGGAACCATCACGAAAGCGGACGCCGCGATCTTGGGACGCAAGGGCGTGGACCGGATCTTCTTCGCCGGTGAACCGCTCACGGCGATCGTGGCCTTCGTGCGCGAGCGATACGGCCGGGCAAAACGTCGAACGTCCAAGGTCCAACGCCCAACGCTCGATGGCTGGAGCACTCCGAAAATGCGCCCCCGTCGTCGCCCCACCGTCGTCGGCATCGCCGGTGCCGGCGGTGCGGGAAAATCCACGCTCATCGACGAACTCGTGCTGCGCTGGCTGAAGGCGCGCCCCGAAGCGCGCATCGCCATTCTCTCCCACGATCCGAGCATCACCGGCAAAGGCGCGCTGCTCGGCGACCGCGCGACGATGATCCATTCGCAGGACGACCGCGTCTTCATGCACAGCCTCGCCACGCGCGGTCGCGCCGGCGGTCTTTCGCTGGAAAGCGCGCGCTGGTTGCGGGCGATGAAACACGGCGGGTTCGATGTGATTTTCGTCGAGACGGTCGGCATTGGGCAGGAAGCGCTCCCGTTCCGTCGCGGACTCGTGGACAAGTCGCTCTTCGTCATGGGCTCAGACTACGGCAGCCGCCTCCAACTCCAGAAGATCGTGATGCTCGACGCCGCGGACATCGTCGTCGTGAACAAAGGCGACCTCGCCGGTGCCGCGACCGCCGTCGCGGAGATCGGAGCGCGGCTTGCGGCAAACGGGCGCGGCCAGCGCGTCATCGCCACCGTCGCCAAACGGCATCGCGACACCGGCGTGGATCGGCTTTTCGAGGAGGTGAGCGCATGAGCGCCCTGGCCCGCGTCTGCGAGAGTGTCGAGGCGCATGCGCGCTTCGTGTCCGCTCAGGTGCACCGCGCCCGCGAGGACGCTGTTTTCGGCGGAAAATTGCGCCGCCAATGGAAGACAATCCGCAAGGGCATCCGCACGGTGCGCACACCGACAGGTCTTGAGCTTCCGGCAGCCGCCCTGCCCGCCGGCGATGAGCCCGGCGAGATCGCCCGCGTTCTTTTCGGCGAAGGATTGCCCGGCAAATTCCCGTTCACGAATGCGATCTACCCGGAGACGTATCACAGCGGTTCGGGCGCATCGGCCGACCGCACATCCGAGGAACCGACCCGCCTCTTCGCCGGCCTCGGGCTCGCGGAGGACACAAATGCGCGCTTCCATTTCCTCACGAAACATCAGCGTTCACTCCGCCTCAGCACCGCATTCGACGGGCCGACGCTCTACGGGCTCGACAGCGACGCCGACGGAGTCTTCGGCAAGATCGGCGAAGGCGGCGTGGCCATCGACACGATCGACGACATGGAGCGCCTGTTCGCCCGCTTTCCCCTCGGCGACGCGCATTTCTCCGCCTCGATGACGATCAACGGCCCGGCGCCGATCATCCTCGCGATGTATGTCGCCGCCGCCCGGCGCCGCTTCGGGCCGCGCATCGCCGCCAAGCTGCGCGGCACCATCCAGGCCGACATTTTGAAGGAGGTGCAGGCGCAGAACGAAATCATCTTTCCGCTCGAAGCCTCGCTGCGCTTCCTCACCGACATGGTCGAATACACCACGGCGCACATGCCGCGCTGGTATCCCATTTCGATCAGCGGCTACCACATCGCCGAAGCCGGCGCGACGCCCGTGCAGCAGGCCGCCTACACGCTTTCCAACGGCTTCGCCTACGTCGAACTCTTCCGCGCGCGCGGGCTCGATGTCGATCGCTTCGGCCCGCGGCTCTCGTTCTTCCTCGATTGCGGTCTCGACATCGAATACCTCGCGCTCGCCCGCGTCTGCCGGAAGATCTGGGCCATCGGGATGCGCGACGTCTTCGGCGCCGGCGAGCGCGCTCAGCTCTTCAGGCTCCACACGCAGACCAGCGGACGCTCGCTCATCGCCCACGAGTTCAAGAACAACCTGACGCGCACGGCAGTCGAGCTGCTGCTCGCGTACATCAACGCCACCAACTCCTGCCACAGCAACAGCGCCGACGAACCGTTCACCACGCCCGGCGAGGAATACGTCCGCCTCGCCGCGCACGCGCAGTCCATCCTGCTTGAGGAGACCGGCCTCTTCCGGCACATGACAAATCTCTTCGGCGGCTCGCCGGGGATGCAACTCGTCGAGCAGGCCGTCGAACGCGCGATCCTCGACGAATTCCGCACGCTCAATCGTCTCGGCGGCGTCCTCCCAGCCGTCGAGCTGCGCTATCAGCGGGCGCAAATCCAGGCTGCCGCGCACCGCTACGAACAGCAGATCGCCGACGGCACCCGCCCCATCATCGGCCTCAATCGCTACGTCACCCCGGCCGACCAGCTCGCGGAACCGAAGGTCGTCCGCACGCCACGCAACAAGAAGCAGCTTCAGGTCGATCGCCTGCGGAAATTCAAACGGCGCAACGCCGCGAAATCCGGTCGCGCCCTCGACGCCCTTGCGTGCGTGGTCGAGAGCGGCGGCAACGTCTTCGCCGAACTGATCAAAACCGTCGAACACTGCTCGCTCGGCCAGATCACCGGACGGTTGTCCGAACTGGTCGGTAAATTCAGGCCGTCGGTGTGAGACCGAGTTCCCGGGCGCTCTCCTCGCGCATTTTGTATTTCTGGATCTTGCCGGTCACCGTCGTCGGAAATTCGCTCACGAATTTTACGTGGGTGGGGATCTTGTAATCCATGATTTGCCCGCGGCAGAAGGCGGTCACTTCCTCCGCTGTCAGCGTCTGACCGTCCTTCGCTTTCACCCATGCTACGACCTGCTCGCCGTAGTACGCGTCGGGCACGCCGACCACGTATGCCTCGGCGATTTTCGGGTGCGCAAAGAGGAATTCCTCCACCTCGCGCGGGAAGATCTTCTCCCCGCCGCGGCAGATCATGTCCTTGAGACGGCCGGTCATGCGCACGTAACCGTGCTCGTCCATCACGGCGAGATCGCCGCCGTGCAGCCAGCCCGCCTCGTCGATCGTCTGGCGGGTGCCATCGGGGTTGTTCAGGTAGCCGCGCATAACCTGATAGCCGCGGTAGCAGAGTTCGCCCGGCTCGCCGCGCGGGAGAATGCGGCCCGTCTCGGGGTCGATGATTTTTTGCTCCTGATGCGGCATGACCTTGCCCACGGTGCCGGTGCGCACTTCGATCGGGTCGTCCACCTCCGTCATGTTGCAAACCGGCGAGGTCTCGGTCATCCCGCACGCGATGGTGATCTCGGCCATGTGCATCTCGCTCATCACTCGCTTCATCACCTCGATCGGGCACGGCGCGCCGGCCATGATGCCCGTGCGGAGCGTCGACAAATCGAACTCGCGGAATCGCGGATGATCGAGTTCGGCGATGAACATCGTCGGCACGCCGTGCAGCGCCGTGCAGCGCTCGCGCGCGACCGCTTCAAGCGTGTGGATGGGCGAGAAGTGCGGGGCTGGCAGGACCATGGTCGCGCCATGGGTCACGCAAGCGAGATTCGCGAGGACCATGCCGAAGCAGTGGTAGAACGGCACCGGGATGCAGAGCCGATCAAGACGCGTCAGTCGCATCCGCTCGCCGACCCAGAAGCCGTTGTTGAGGATGTTGTGATGCGTGAGCATCGCGCCCTTCGGAAAGCCGGTCGTGCCCGAGGTGTACTGCACGTTGATGACGTCATCGCAATCGAGCGACGCCTCCCGATCAGCCAGCGCATCCGGTTCGACGCACTCCGCGCCGGCCAGAAACCCGTCCCATTCCGTCAGCCCCGTTTTCGGCACCAGTGAAATCACCTTACGCAGATGCGGCAGCCTGCTGCGCAGCTTCGCCAGCATGTCCGCGTAGCAGGTGTCCTTGAAACCTTCACCGATGATCAGGCAGGTCGCCTCGGATTGGTTGAGCGTGTATTCGAGCTCCGATGCGCGGTACGCGGGATTGATGTTCACGAGGACTGCCCCGGCTTTCGCAGTCGCAAATTGCACGATCACCCACGCCGCGCAGTTCGTGGACCATAGCCCGATGCGGTCGCCTTTTCCGACTCCGATGGCCATCAGCGCCCGCGAGCAGCGGTCCGCTTCGCCGCGCAACTGCGCGTAGGTGAGTCGCCGATTCTCGAACACCGAGACCAGCGCTTCATTCGCACAGAACTCCCCCGCGACATCATCCAGCATCGCGCCGATCGTTTTGCCGATGAGCGGCTTTGTGGAAACGCCGTGGCTGTAACTGGGCGCCATCGCGCACCTCCTACGTCTCGCCGTCGTGCCGCAGAGCTGCATCAGCGGCTGCGGTGACCGCCTCGTCGTCGTTGTCGCGCAGTCCGGCGAGGCACCGGCGCACCCGGCGTGCGGATTCGCGCAGAAAAAGCCCGGCAGCGGCATCGTGATGCATGATCCCCGCCTGCCATTCGGCATCGCGCCGGCTGAGGACGCACGCCGAGGCGAAAAGTTCCATCGCCGCGTTTGCAATCCGCTCCTGAACGTACTGCCGATCGAGGATTCCCTCGCGGTAGCGGATGAGCGCTCGATCCACGGCAAGGTTGAACCGCCAGATGAGCCGGCCAAGCTGCTGCGCGTGCCTGCGAAGCCCATCGGTGCGGACGGGCACGTCGGGCGCGTGCAACGCAGCCCCGGCGCGATCCCAGCCCGCGAGCCACGCCTTGCGGAGGTGGCCGATCGGATGATGCATGGCGTCCCAGATTTCCTTGAGCTGCATCCCCGGCCCACGCATCCCGACCAGCGCGATGAAGGACGTGAGGACTTCATTCGCTCCTTCGCCGATGTGATTGATCCGCGCATCGCGCAGCATGCGTTCGAGCGGCAGGTCGGTGAAGTAGGCGGGCCCGCCGTGAATCTGAAACGCGTCGTTGACGATCTGCCACAGCGCCTCCGTCGTGAAGACCTTCAGCATCGCCGTCTCGATCATGTAATCCTCAAGCCCCCTGTCGATGATGGACGCGGTGACGGTCGTCATCGCCTCCATCGCGTAGGCGCTCGCGGCCATGCGCGCGATTTTCTTTTTGATCAGCTCAAAGTCGCCGAGCGGGTGGCCAAACTGCCGCCGCGTCCTCGCGTGCTGCGTGGCGAGCCGCAGACATGTCTTCGCCGCACCGGTGCAGCAGGCGCCGAATGTCGTGCGGCCAAAGTCGAGCACGCTGAGCGCGACCTTCAGCCCTTTGCCGGGCGCACCGAGGATATTCTCGCGCGGCACGCGCATGTCGCGGAACTCCAGCCGCCCCGTGGCGGTGCCGCGGATGCCGAGCTTTTCCATGCGCGGCTCGACGACGGAAAAGCCCGGCATGTCCGGTGTGACGAGGAACGCGGTCACCGCCGTCTGTTCGCTGCCGGGAACCTTCGTGCGGGCCATGACGGTAAGCACCTGCGCGATGGCGGCGTTGGTGATGTAGCGCTTCTGGCCGTTCAAGATGTAGTGAGTGCCGTCCGCACTCAGGTCGGCGCGCGTCTGGACATTCGCCGCGTCGGACCCGGCCTCGGGTTCGGTGAGCGCAAACGCGGCGAGCTGCCTGCCGCTGGTGAGTGGCGGCAGCCAGCGTCGCTTTTGCTCCGGCGTGCCAAAGAGCAGCAGCGCGCGGATGCCGATGGAGTGATGCGCATTCACGAACACCGACGTCGAGGCGCACCGGGATCCGATTTCCTCGAGCACGCGACCGTTCGCCATCTGCGAAAATGCCGCGCCCGCCAAACTCCACCGGCGCCGTCATTCCGAGCACGCCCAACCGTCCGAGACCTTCGATGACCTCGCGCGGGATGTCCGCATTCCGGTCGATGGCCGCCGGATCGAGCTTCTCGTCGAGAAACCGGCGCAGTTCCGGCAGCATCGACATCGAGTGCCTTGCTCTGTTCGGCAGGCATCGCGGGGTAGGGCAGCACCCAATCCGCGACGAAGCGGCCGAGGAAGAGGCCCTTGGCGACGCCGAACCGTTGCGGACCGGTGAAGAGCAACTCTTCCGCGTCGTGGATTTCCTTTTCGTGCTGCTGGAATCCGTGCGCGCTCATGGTGCCGGGACAAAATAGACATCGTTCACCGACCACGTTTTCTTCCGGCGAAATTGCGCCCGCACCGGCTGCCCGATTTTCGGATCCTCGATGCCGATGAGCCGCGTCATGAAGAGCGTGTCCACGCCTTCGAACTCGATCAGTCCGAGCATGAACGGGCACTCCGCGAGGTATGGCTCGCCGCTGAAGTTGCAGATCGTCCAGCTATGCACGCGCCCTTCGAGCGGCAGCTCGAACCATTCGGTCGCACCGCCGCAACCCATGCACACCGTGCGGGGCGTTGCGTAGCGGTAGTTGCACTTCTTGCATTCGCTGCCGAGCAGCTTGCCGCGTCCGAGCGCGTGGAAAAACGGCGAATCCTCCGCGTAGCTCACGTTGTAAGTCACGCTGTATGTCCACTGCCGGGTGAGCGGGTCGAAGTTTGTCACCCACGGGCCATCGGTTTTTTCGGGGAGTTTCATGGCTTCTCCAGGATTGAAATCGTCACGTACGTCCCCGTGCCTGCGTGGCTGTAGGCGGCGGCGCGTTTCACATTCTGAATCTGGCAAAATGGATCACCGAAATGCTTCCCGATCGTCTGCTGGCATTGCCAGAAGCAGAACACCATCTGCATCAGCCCAGTCGCGCCGACCGGATGCCCGCACGCCAGCAGGCCGCCGCTGGGATTCACGGGATTCTTCCCGCCGATGCACGGCGGGCCGCTTTCGATGAATCGCCCGGCCTCGCCATATTTGCAAAGTCCCACGTCCTCGTACTGCTGCAGCTCGGCGGAGGCATACGCATCGTGCAATTCCCAGACTTGGATGTCCTCGCGCGGGTCGCGGACGCCGGCCTGCCGGTAGGCTTCCATCGCCGCCATCCGTCCAGCGCGGAACGAATGCACGCCCGGGTATTTCAAATCGCCGTAGTCGCCCTCGCTTTCATGCGGCAGGAGCGGCACGCGGCCATGTGGACGGTCGGCCATGCGCATTGTGTCCGAGCCGCTTCCGATGCCCGCGACGCGGATCGGATTGTCGCAAAATTTCCGTGCCGCTTCCTCGCTCGCGAGAATGATCGCCGCCGCGCCGTCGCTCATCACGCAGGTCGTCATGCGGCGGCAGGGATACGCGATCATCTCGGACTGCATCACATCGTCGACAGTCACAGCGCGCCGGTGCTGAGAGAAAGGATTGTGCGCAGCATTGCCGTAATTCTTCACCGCAACGCGCGCCATCTGCTCCTCGGTGGTGCCAAATTCGTGCATGTGCCGCACGGCCATCATCGCATAGTATCCAGTGTAAAATCCGCCAAGCGGATAGTCAAAGTGCGTGTCGCTCGCGAGCGCGATGAAGTCATTCCCCTTCCACGTCTCCACCGTGCTCATCGTCTCGAAGCCCATCGTGGCACACACATCGAAGCGCCCGCTCGCCACCGCCTGCACCGCCGCCTGAAAGCACAGCCCGCCCGTCGCCCCGCCACCCTCGATGCGGATATTCGGCTTCGGGCAGAGCCCCACGAAATCCTGCACCATCGCGCCCGCCTTGAGCTGGCCGGTGAAGTGATCGCTGAAGTACGAAATCACACTGCCATCGATGTCCGCCGGGGTGAGCTTCCCGCCGAGGTCCGCAAGCGCGAGATCGAACGCCTCCTTCACCATCAGCCGAAAATCCTTATCCGGATGCGCTTTTGCGAACTTCGTGATCCCGCCGCTGAGCATGTAAACGGGGCGCATGCCTTATTGTGGTTCGGATCGTCCCGCCGTGCAACCTCGGAGCCGATCCCCGGCGGAGCAACGTCACTTGCCCGCGCGCTTTCCCTCCGCCTCGTCGTTCACTCGCGGCTCCGGTTCACGCGGCGTCTCAGCGTGATGACTGGATTCCGACCGCCGGATCGCCTCCACAGCGGCCGGATTCTCGAGCGATGAAATGTCGCCGGGATCCAGACCCAGATGCGCAGCGCGGATGACGCGGCGCATGATTTTTGCGTTCCGCGTTCTCGGAAGGTCGCGGACGAACAGCACCTCGCGTGGCGCGAGCGGTTTTCCGAGGGCGCCGACGATGGCCGCGCGCAGTGCCTCCCGGAGCGCATCGCCCGGCTCGTGGCCCGGCTTCAGCACGCAAAAGCAGACGAGCGCCTCGCCTTTCAACTCATCCGGCACACCGATCGCCGCGGCTTCGCTCACGGCGTCGTGCGCGACGAGCACGGACTCGACCTCCGCAGGCCCGACGCGCTTGCCGGCGATTTTGATCGTGTCGTCGGAGCGGCCAACGATGAACCACAGGCCGTCATCATCGATCGCCGCCCAGTCGCCATGGACCCACACGTCCGGGAAGCGCGACCAATACGTTTCGAGATAGCGCTCCGGGTCGCGCCAAAATCCGCGCGTCATCCCGATCCACGGCTGACGGATAACCAGTTCGCCGACCTCGCCGCGGACGGACTCGCCGCGTTCGTTCACGACATCCGCAGCCATGCCGGGCAGCGGGCCGGAAAAGGCGCACGGCTTCAGCGGAGTGAGCACGTTGCCCATCAGGATGCCGCCGGAAATCTCGGTGCCGCCGGAGTAGTTGACGATCGGCCGCATGCCGCCGCCGACATTTTGGAAAAGCCACATCCACGGCGCGGGGTTCCACGGCTCGCCGGTCGAGGCGAATTTCCGCAGTGACGAAAGGTCGTGCGCACGCACCGGCGCGTCGCCGTGGCGGAGCAGCGCGCGGACGAGCGTCGGGGAGATGCCGAGCGAGGTCACGCCATGCCGCGCGACCAGCGACCAGAGCCGGTCCGGGCCCGGAAAATCCGGCGCGCCGTCGCAGATCATCATCGTCGCACCGAGCAGGAGCGTGCCGAAGACGAGCCACGGCCCCATCATCCAGCCCATGTCGGTGACCCAGAAGAGCGTCTCATCGGCGTGCAGGTCGAGCCCGTGTGACATGTCCTGCGCGGCTTTGATGGGAAAGCCGCAGTGCGTGTGCACCGTGCCCTTCGGCTTCCCCGTCGTGCCCGAGGTGTAGATGAGCATGAGCACGTCCTCCGCGTTTGTGCGTTCGGTTTCCGCATCGTGCGATTGCCTCCCGATCACCTCATGCCACCAATGATCGCTCGCCGGATTCCACGCCACGTCGCAGCCCGTCCGTTTGTGCACGATCAGGTGCCGGAGCGTAGGAACTTGTGCGGCTGCGGCGTCGGCCACCGGCTTCATCGGCACGAGCTTACCCCGGCGCCACATGCCGTCGGCCGTGAAGAGCGCTTTCGCCTCGGCATCCACGAGTCGCGAAGCGACAGCCTGCGCGCCGTAGCCGGAGAAGAGCGGCAGGAAAATCGCGCCAATCTTGATGATCGCGAGCATCGCCACGACGCACTCCGGCGTCATCGGCATGAAGACGCCGACGACATCACCCTTGCCCAGCCCCAGCGAGCGCAGCGCATTCCCCGCCTGGTTCACCTCGCCCCGCAGCTCCGCATAAGTGAGCGTGCGCACCGCGCCTTCCTCGCCTTCCCACCGCAGCGCGACGCGCCCGTCAGTCGGTGTGCCGGCGTATTTGTCGAGGCAGTTGTGGACGATGTTCATCCCGCCGCCTACGCACCATCGCGGCAACGCGATGCCGCGAGAGAGGTCCACGACTTGCGAATATGGCGTGTGAAACTCGATACCCAGATCGCGCAACACCGCGTCCCAAAACCACGCGATGTCGTCCGTGGACCGGCGCTGCAATTCTTCGGGCGACGCGATGCCGTGCGCGTCCATGAACCGGCGGAGGTTGCTGCGCTCGATCCAATCCGCGGTCGGTCGCCAGACGATCTCGCCCCCAAGGTCGAACGTCTTCATGGCCGGTCACCCGCGTCGCCGCAGTTCCAGGCGCCGGATTTTTCCGCTGATCGTCTTGGGCAACTCGGCGAGGAATTCGATCTCACGCGGATACTTGTAAGGGGCCGTCGCGCGTTTGCAGTGTTCCTGCAATTCCGTCTTCAGGGCGTCACTCGGCTCGCGATCCTTGCGCAGCACCACGAACGCTTTGACGATCGCGCCGCGCGTGGCGTCGGCTTTGGCGACAACGGCTGCTTCGAGCACGGCCGGGTGTTCGATGAGGACGCTCTCCACCTCGAAAGGCCCGATGCGATAGCCGGCGCTCTTGATCACATCATCCGTGCGGCCGACGAACCAGTAGCAGCCCTCCTCGTCGCGCGTGGCACGGTCGCCGGTGAGGTACCAGTCGCCGCGAAAGCGCGCGGCGTTCTCCTCCGGGTTGCGCCAGTATTCGCGGAAGAGCCCCAGCGGGCGGCGCGGTGCGATGCGCACGGCCACTTCGCCTTCCACACCGGACGGCAGTTCGCGCAGTTCGTCGTCGAGCAATGCGATCTCGAAGCCCGGCACGGGCCTTCCCATCGAGCCGGGATTCACCACGTCGCCGCGCGCGCGACAATTGGCGATCATCACCACGCTCTCCGTCTGGCCGTAGCCTTCGTAAATGGTGAGCCCGGTCGCGCGCTTCCACGTTTCGATCACCTCGGGATTGAGCGGCTCCCCCGCGCTCACGCAGTGGCGCAGATG
Source organism: uncultured Verrucomicrobiae bacterium (assembly GCA_963769025.1). Lineage (GTDB taxonomy): Bacteria > Verrucomicrobiota > Verrucomicrobiia > Chthoniobacterales > Chthoniobacteraceae > SXWH01. The sequence goes on along the minus strand of CAVYKI010000006.1, from coordinate 502,941 downwards.
GGGGAAGCGATATCCGGAAAGATCCTCGCGCACGATCAGCCGCAGCGCGGTCGGCGGCGCGCACCATGTCGTGATCGGATAACGCGCGAGCGTCCGCAGCGCCGCGCCGGCGTCGAATTTCCCGCGGGAATCCACGGTGAAAATGCACGCGCCCATGTGCCATGGCCCGAACAGGCTCGACCACGCAGCCTTGGCCCAGCCGTTGTCCGCGAGGTTCCAGTGGATGTCGTCCGGCTTGGACCAGAGCCACTGCTCGCCCGTCACGCGATGGCCGAGGCCGTAGCTCGCCTGCGTGTGCAGCACCATCTTCGGCGCCCCCGTCGTCCCGCTGGTGAAATAGAGGATACCCGGCTCGTCCGCACGCGTCGGCCCGGGATCGAAATCATCGTCCGCGTCGCGGATTCCCGCGAAAAAGTTCAGCCATCCCGCGCACTCGCCGCCGGCGAGGATTTTGATGCCTGAAAAGTCGCCGACCCGGTCCGCGATCTCCCCGCACGTGATCACGGCGGCGACCTCCGCCGCCTGGATGCGGTAGAGGATGTCTTTCTCGGTGAGCAGCATTGTGCCGGGAATCGGCACTGCGCCGAGCTTCGTGAGCCCGAGCATCGCGACCCACCACTGCGGCACACGCGGGAGCATGACGAGCACACGATCGCCGCGCCGCACGCCGGCCGTGTGAAAAAAATGAGCCGCCCGGCGAAACTGGTCCGCAAGCTGCGCAAAGGTGAACCGCTGCCCGGGACCGCCGCTTTCGTCCACGCACCACAGCGCCGGGGCGCGCGGAGTCATTACCGCCCAGCGTTCCATCACGTCGGCGGCGAAGTTGAAGCAGACTGGTTCTTGCCCGCTCATGCACGCCAACCTAGGCTTCGTCGTCACACTTCGCAATGCGCACGCTCGCCCAACGGCTCGCGGACTTTGCGGCCGGCCTCCGCTTCGAGGCGCTGCCGGCGCCGGTGGTGCATGAGGTCAAAAGGAGGATCATTGATTCAGTCGGATGCGCGTTCGGCGCCTGGGACGCGGAACCGTGCGCGATCGCGCGACGGACGGCCGGGCGATTTCCGACGGAGCGCGGCGCGACGATGCTCGGCACGTCGCTGCGGGTGTCGCCGGACTGGGCGGCTTTCGCGAACGGCTGCCTCGTGCGGTATCTCGATTTCAACGACACATATCTCTCGAAGGAGCCGGCGCACCCGAGCGACAACATCGCGGCGGCGCTCGCGGTGGCGGAGACCGAAGGCGCATCCGGGCGAGAACTGATCACGGCCGTCGCGCTTGCGTATGAAATCCAATGCCGGCTTTGCGACGCGGCCAGCCTGCGCGCACGCGGGTGGGACCATGTGACGTACGTCGCATTTTCCAGCACGCTCGCCGCGGCGCATCTCATGCGGCTCGATGCCGCGCGCATGGAACAGGCGGTGAACATCGCGGGAGTATCGAGCGGGTCGCTGCGCCAGTCGCGCATCGGCGAGCTTTCGCATTGGAAGGCATGCACCGTCGCGCATGCGGCGCGGCGCGGTGTCTTCGCGGCGCTGCTGGCGCGCGAGGGGATGAGCGGACCGGCGCCGATCTTTGAAGGCGGGTTTGGTTTTGAGAAACTCGTCGCCGGACAACCGCTCGCGCTCGATGTTGAAGACTGGCGGGACTTCATGATTCTGCGGACGAGCATCAAGTTCTGGCCCGCCGAGTACCATTCGCAGAGCGCGATCGCGGCGGCACTGAAGCTCCGGACGCAGATCGACGATCCGGCGCAGATCGAGTCGGTGCTCGTGCGCAGCCACGACGCGGCGGTGGAGATCATCGGCGGGAGCCCGGCGCAGTGGCGCCCGACCAGCCGCGAGACGGCGGATCACAGCCTGCCCTACATCGTCGCCGTTGCGCTCGCCGACGGTGAAGTGACCGAGCGGCAATTTGCGCGGGAGCGCTTCACCGACGCGGCGCTGCTCGCGCTCGTCCAGCGGGTGAAAGTCGAGCGCGATCCGGAACTGAGCGCGCAGTATCCCGGGCGGGTGGGCAATATCGTGAGCGTCCACCTTCGCGATGGCCGCCTGCTGACCGAGCGCGTGGACGATCCGCCGGGACATTCGCGTGCGCCGTTGAGTGATGCCGAGGTCGAGGCAAAGTTTCGCACGCTCGCCGGGCCCAGACTCGGCGCGGAGCGCGCTGCTGAATTGCTGCACGGCATCTGGAGGCTCGATACGATGGAATCCGTGCGCGACCTGTTGCCCCTCACCGAACTCCCATGACAGCCCTCCGCAAAACGACGGTGCTCCGGCGAATGATCCGCAAAGAGTGCGTGGCGATGCCTGGCGCTTTCAATGCGGCCACGGCGAAGCTGATCGAACGCGCCGGCTTTTCCGCCGTTTACGTGAGCGGCGCGGGGCTGGCGAACGCGACCGCCGGCGTGCCCGACACCGGTCTGCTCACGCTCGGCGAGGTGGCACAGCTTGCGGGCTACATCGCGCGTGCGGTGAAGATTCCGGCGCTCGTCGATGCGGATACGGGCTTCGGCGGGCTCCGCGAAACCGCGCGCGCAGTGAGGGAATTCGAGCGCGCCGGACTGGCCGGGATGCACCTCGAGGATCAGGTCTTTCCGAAGCGCTGCGGGCATCTCGCTGGCAAGGAAGTCGTGCCGGTGAACGCATTCTGCAAAAAAATCAGCGCGGCGATCCGTGCGAGGACCGATCCGGATTTTCTCATCGTCGCGCGCACCGATGCGCGCGCGGTGGAGGGCTTCGATGCCGCGGTACAGCGGGCCCAGGCGTATCTCGCAGCCGGGGCGGATGCGATTTTTCCCGAGGCGCTGGAGAGTGCGCGCGAGTTCCGGGAATTCGCACGCCGCGTGCGCGCGCCGCTGATGGCAAACATGACGGAGTTTGGCCGCAGCCCGCTGCTGAGCATCCGCCAGCTTGCGGCGATGGGATACCGGATGGTGCTCTTTCCCGTCACCGCCTTCCGCGCCGCGATGCACACCGAGGCCGAATGCCTGCGTGACTTGAAACGGAGCGGCTCGCAACGGCCGTGGCTCAGCAAAATGCTAACGCGCGCGGACCTGTACGAACTGCTTGGCTACGACCCGAAACGGGACGATTTTCCCCGCGGAGGTACCCAACCATGAGTGACGAAACGAAACCCGCCTACAGCCCCGGGCTCGCCGGGGTCATCGCCGGAGAATCCGCCATCTGCTGGGTGGATCCCAACGCCGGCCTGCTCTACCGAGGCTACGACATTCACGAGCTCGCAGGCGGGAGCAGCTTTGAGGAGATAGCATGGCTGCTCCTGCACGGGGAATTGCCCGGTCCGGAGCAGTTGGCGGGCTTCACGCACGATCTCGCGCTCAATCGCTCGCTGCCAAAGTCGGTGCTGGAAATGCTCGCGCTCTTTCCGCGCGACGCGCATCCGATGGACGTGCTGCGCACCGGCGTCTCGATGCTCGCCGCTTTCGATCCCGCGCTGAATGATGGCTCGCACGATGCGAATCTCCGGAAGGCCGTCCGGCTGATCGCGAGGCTTTCCGCGCTCATCACCGACGGCTGGCGGATCCGCGAAGGTCATGACCCCGTGCAGTCAGATCCGACACGCACGCATGCGGGCAACTTTCTCCTCACGCTCACCGGCAAGCCGCCGGAAATCTGGCAGACGCGCATTTTCGACACGGTGCTCATCCTCTACGCCGATCACGAGTTCAACGCCTCGACCTTCTCGGCGCGCGTCACTGCCTCGACGCTCTCGGACATTTACTCCGCCGCGACCACCGGCATCGGAACCCTGAAGGGGCCGCTCCACGGCGGCGCCAACGAGGAGTCCATGCAAATGCTGGAAGAAATCGGCGAAGCCGGCCGCGTGGAGACGTGGGTGAAGGACAGGCTTTCGCGAAAGGTGAAGATCATGGGATTCGGGCACCGGGTGTACAAGACGGGCGATTCGCGCGTGCCGGTGATGCGCGACCTCGCGCGCCAGCTCTCCGAGCGCGCCGGCGAGCCGCAATGGGTGCCCGTCTGCGAAAAGCTGGAAGAGGTCATGCAGCGCGAGAAAGGTCTCTGCGCGAACGTCGATCTGTACGCCGCGGTGGTGTTCCGGCTGATGGGCATTCCGGCCGCGCTGAATCCCTCCATTTTTGCCTGCTCCCGGATCGCCGGCTGGTGCGCCCACGTGATCGAGCAGCATGACCACAATCACCTCATCCGGCCCCGCTCCCTCTACACCGGCCCGGCGCGACGCAAATTCCGCTGACTTCCGGGCGGTTAGCATTCGCAATCCGTTCGCTTCGAAGTTAATGTCGGGCATGAATCGAGGCACCGAGATCGGCGAATATCTGATTCAACGGCTTTACGCACATGGCGTGCGTCATGTCTTCGGCATCCCGGGCGACTACGTGCTCGGCTTTTACGAACAGCTCAAATCCAGCCGGATCAAAATCGTGACGACATGCGACGAGCAGGGCGCCGGCTTTGCCGCGGATGCATATGCGCGCGTCGCCGGGCTGGGCGTGGCGTGCATCACGTATTGCGTCGGCGGGTTGAAGGTTGTGAACCCCGTGGCGGGTGCCTTTGCGGAGAAATCGCCGGTGGTCGTGATCAGCGGTGCGCCGGGGATGAGCGAGCGCGACAAGAATCCGCTCCTTCACCATAAGGTCCGCGACTTCGACACGCAGAAGCGGGTCTTCGAGCAGATCACGGTCGCTTCCGCGGTGCTCAGCGATCCGAATACCGCGATGGCAGAAATCGACCGCGTGCTTCATGCCGCGCTGCGGTACAAGCGGCCGGTCTATCTTGAACTTCCCCGCGACCTCGTGAGCGTGCCGGGGCTCGCCCACCATCGCACGCCGGAGATCCACGAGGCGAGCGAACCGCTCGCGCTCGCGGAGGCGCTGCAGGAGGCCGCGGGCATGATCAACGCCGCGAAGCAGCCCGTGGTTCTAGCCGACGTGGAAATCCACCGGTTCGGCCTGCAGAACGAGCTCCTGAAGTTCATCGAACAAACCAACATCCCGGTTGCGGCCACCATTCTCGGCAAGTCGGTGATCAGCGAGCAGCACCCGCTCTACATCGGTTTGTACGAAGGTGCGATGGGGCGGCAGGACGTGCAGCGATACGTGGAATCCAGCGATTGCGTGATCCTGCTCGGCGTCTTCATGACGGACATCAATCTCGGCATCTACACCGCGCAGCTCGACCTGGGCAAAAGCATCTACGCGACGAGCGAGAAGCTCTCCATCCGCCATCACATGTTCGAAAATGTGCGCTTCAAGGATTTCCTCCGCGGCCTCATCGCCGCGGATCTGCGGAAACGCGAGACGGGGCCGCGCCCGACACCGCCGCAGCCGCAGGAATTCGTCCCCAAGCCTGACGCTCCGGTGACCGTTGCGCGGCTTTTCGAGCGACTGAACGGATTCATCGGCGACGACACGATCGTCATCGCCGATGTCGGCAACGCGCTCTTTGGCGCGATCGACCTTTCCATCCACAAGCGCACGGAATTCCTCGGACCGGCCTACTACGCCTCGATGGGTTTTGCGGTACCGGCGGCGCTCGGTGCGCAGATGGCGCGGCCAGAACTGCGGCCGCTGGTGCTCGTGGGCGACGGCGCGTTCCAGATGACCGGCATGGAGCTCTCGTCGATCGTGCGCTCAGAAACTGAACCCCGTGGTGATCGTGCTCAACAACGCCGGCTACGGCACCGAGCGGCACATCCACGAAGGCCCGTTCAACGACGTGCTCGTGTGGAATTACCACAAGCTGCCCGAGTTGCTCGGTGCCGGCCGCGCATTCCTCGTCGAGACGGAAGCGCAGCTCGATGCCGCGCTGGTTGCAGCGGCGAAGCACACGGAAAGCTACTGCCTGCTCGACGTGCGACTCGACCCGCTCGATCACTCCGCCGCCTTGGGCCGCCTCGCCGAGCGGATGTCGAAGCACGTCTGAGGCGTTTCAGCGGAATCCCGCGTCGTGAAGTCCCTCATTTGCCGTCCTCCCGCGCCTTCCCCGTCATCGGCACGAACATGACCGGCAACACCGCGCGCTGCTCGACTTTGCCGGCGCGCTTTTCGAGCACGTAAAGCTGCTGCCTGCCAAATTCGCCGACCGGGATGATCATCCGGCCGCCGTCCTTGAGCTGGCGCACGAGCGGCTCCGGCACGTGGTCGGGAGCGCAGGTCACGATGATCGAGTCGAATGGCGCCTCCTCCGGCCAGCCTTTGTAGCCATCGCCAGCACGGACGTGCACGTTTTTAAAACCTAGCCGGGCCAGATCAGCGCCGGCGCGCTTTGCCAGCGGCTCCACGATCTCGATTGTGAAGACCTGCGCCACCAGCTTCGCCATCACCGCCGCCTGATAACCCGAGCCCGTGCCGATCTCGAGCACCCGATCCGCCGGTTTCGGCGCGAGCTGCGCCGTCATGAAAGCCACGATGTACGGTTGCGAGATCGTCTGGTCGTAGCCGATCGGCAGCGGGCGATCTTCATACGCGTAGGCGCGCAGCTCCGCGGGCACAAACTCATGCCGTGGGACCGAACGCATCGCCGCGAGCACCCGCGCATCCTTGACCTTGCGCGCCGCGATCTGCGTCTGGACCATTGCCTCCCGCTCCACGGCGTCCGCCGCACGCAGGGGAGTCTCCGGCTTGCAAGCCAGCAAGCTGAGGCAAAGGAGCAGCAGCCAAAAGCGAGACATGCTGTATTTTCTCCGGCAACGGAAGGAAGTCCAACGATGCCTGCGGGACGCCGCGCCGGAAACCACGGGACATTCAGGGCTGCCGCATTTGAGGATCGCGGCGAAATGTTCGGGGCCGCCGGTATCCTAAGACGCTTCCGACGGCCCCGATGTTCCCCCCAGAACAATGAGTAAGACCCGGAAGGTCGCTTCTTGTTAGAAAAAAGCCGGCCGCTCGCATGAAAAAACTGTCTCCCGCAGCACGGCGATTGACACGAGGCGAATCGCAACCCGACTCTCAGGCATGAACAACTCCCAGCCTCCTCTCTCCACCCGTCGTGAATTTCTGAAGACTTCCGGCCAGATCGCCGCGGTTTCGGCGCTCGCGGGCGTCAGCATCCCGTTCGTGCATGCCGCGAGCAGCGAGACGATCAATATCGCGCTCGTCGGCTGCGGCGGACGCGGCACCGGTGCGGCGAAGAACGCAATGGATCAGACCGGCCCGCCGATCAATCTCGTCGCGATGGCGGACATCTTCCAGCACCGCCTGCAAGGCAGCCACGACTCGCTGAAGAGGAACCTGGCCACGCAGGTGAAGGTGCCGGAGGACCAGAAGTTCATCGGCTTCGACGGCTACAAGAAGGCGATCGACTGCCTGAAAAAGGGCGACGTCGCGATCTTCACGACGCCGATGGCGTTCCGCGCGGCGCACTTCGCGTATGCGGTTGAAAAGGGCGTGAACATTTTCATGGAAAAGCCCGTGACGGCGGACGGCCCGAAGTCGCGCCTGATGCTGAAGCTGAACGAGGAGGCGCTGAAGAAGGGCCTGAAGGTCGGCGTCGGGCTGAACAGCCGCCACAGCCGCGCGCTCCAGGAGCTTCACAAGCGGGTGCAGGACGGCGAAATCGGCGACATCATGCTCATGCGCGGCTACCGCATGTCAGCCGCCGATCGGCTCGGCATTCTCGGAAAAATATCCCGGCCCCGACAACAACCTGCCCGGCAAGCCGACGGAATTGCAGTGGCAGCTTTCGCGTTTCCACAGCTTCATCTGGGCGAGCGGCGGCTGCTTCAGCGACTTCTACATCCACCACATCGATCACCTGAGCTGGATGAAAAACGCCTGGCCCGTGAAGGCGCAGGCGCTCGGCGGACGCCACTACCGCGACAACTACGTGGATCAGAATTTCGACAGCTACGCGGTCGAATACACCTTCGAGGACGGCGCGAAACTCTACATGGATGGCCGCTGCATGATCGGCGCGCACCAGCATCTACTCCAGCTACGTGCACGGCACAAAGGGCATGGCCATCGCCGCGAAGAGCGGGGACACCGGGCTGCCTTCGAGCACGTACAAGGGACAGACTGCCGAGCAAGAGCAACCAGATCTGGCAGTCCGACGTGGCAAAGCACGAGATGGAGTCGCACTTCAACGAGTGGACCGATCTCATCGACGCGATCCGCAGCGACAAGCCGTTCAACGAAGTCAAATACGGCGTCGAAGCCAGCGTCGTGACCTCGATGGGCCGCATGGCCGCGCACACCGGCCAAGAGGTCACCTTCGACGAGATGCTGAACCATGAGCACGAGTATTGCCCGGATGCGGACAAGCTCACGATGGACAGCCCGCCGCCGCTGCTCTCCGACAAGGACGGCAAATATCCCGTGCCGACGCCTGGATTGAAGAAGGGGAAGGTCTGGCAGGAATGGTACGTGTAAACGAGGCCCCGATTCTTGCTTTGAAAATTCAAAGCGCCCGGAGCAATCCGGGCGCTTTCCCTTTCAGCACACCACCATGGAACCCCTCCGCTGCCCCTGGCCGACGAAGCCGCTCGACATCACCTACCACGACACCGAGTGGGGCGTGCCTGTCCACGACGACCGGCATCTTTTCGAGATGCTCATCCTCGAAGGCGCGCAGGCGGGGCTGAGCTGGTCCACGATCCTCGCGAAGCGCGAGAACTACCGGGCGGCGTTCGACGGATTCGACGTGGAACGCATCGCCCGCTACACGCCGCGCAAGACCGCGGAACTGCTCGCGAATCCCGGCATCGTGCGCAACCGGCTGAAAATTGCCGCGACCATCCAGAATGCGAAGGCCTGCATCACCGTGGTCGAAGAACTCGGCAGCCTCGACGCGCTCCTGTGGAGCTTTGTGGATCACCAGCCAATCCAGAACCGCCGGCGCAGCATGAAGGACGTGCCTGCGCGCACCGCGGAGTCCGACGCGATAAGCAAGGAACTGCTGCGGCGCGGATTCAAGTTCGTCGGCTCGACAATCTGCTACGCGTTCATGCAGGCCACGGGCATGGTGAACGACCATCTCACGTGCTGCTTCCGCCATCGCGAAATCTCGCGGCTGAAGTAACAAAGGGCCGACCGCATGCATCCGGAATCGCCGCGCGGACGTTTCCTTCCTACGGTGCCACGAACAAAAAAACCGATCAAAGATTCGCAACTTCCGCGCATTTACGCTCTTTGATGCTTACCGCTTCCGCGGCAGGAATCCCCTCACCACTTTGCCCCTCCAACGGGGCAATCCCAAAAAACAGAACCAACAAAAACAAACCAACATGAAGAAACTCCTCGCACTCCTCGCCACTGCATTCATCGCCGTCAGCGCACAAGCCGGTGAATTCCCGGACATCAGCGTCGCTGAGCTGAAATCCGCCATCACGGAAAAAAAAGTCGCCGTCCTCGATGTGAATGGCTCGGCCTCCTACAAAGCCGGCCACATCCCCGGAGCGATCGACTTCCGTGCCCAGAAGGCGGAACTCGCCAAGCTCCTGCCCGCCGATAAGAGCACGCTCGTCGTCGCCTACTGCGGCGGCCCGACCTGCAACGCCTACTCCGCCGCCGCCAAGGCCGCGAAGGAACTCGGCTACACGAACGTGAAGCACCTGTCCGCCGGCATCTCCGGCTGGAAGGCCGCGAACGCGCCGCTCGAAGCCGCGAAGTAAGCGCCACGGCTCGCCAATTCACGGGCGTCTCTCGCACTGCGGGAGGCGCCCGTTTTGCGTACCGAAATCCTCACCAACCGGCAGGGAGATCAGTCAGCGTTCCTTTGAGGATCGTGCGGATGGCCTGCTTCTCCGCGGCGGGCAGGTAGGCATACTCCTTCGCCGGCTTCTCGACGCTGAGCGCCTCGCGGAGGCGAATGTAGATCTGCTGCTTCATCTTTGGCGGCAGGCCCTGGAACTCGGGGCTGTAGATCATGTAGCTGCAGCGATGCCGGAAGAGCCGCGTGCGCAGATCGAAATCCCGCAGCGTCGCACCACCTGGTGCCACGCGACCGGCCTTCACGAAGTCGGCCTTGAACGCCGCGTCTCCCTCCAGACCGCCCGCAGGGAGCGGCACTTCATCTGCGAAGAGGAGGTAGCGGACGAGGCTGCGCGCCTGCTCATCCAGCTCCGCGTAATGGGCGGCGCTGAGATTGCCCTTGTCGAGGTAGAATGCCGTGCGCGCGCGGTAGGAGGCCTGAAGCACACGGTTCGCGAACCCGGCCTGATGCTCGTGCACGAGCTGCGGAAGGATATCGCTCGTGGCGACGGGATACCTTGCAAAATCAAACAGGTCCCCCGGACGGATGACGGTCTTAGAAATGTCATCGCCTGAGAAGCGGCCGATCACATTCCCCCACTCCTGCGCGATGCCCCGGTCGCCCGTCACATACCACCCGCCGAAACGCTCCGAGAACGGAATGCCGTGGCCCGTCACCTCCGAGCGAAAGGTTTTCAGGCTGCCGCCCGTCGGGCCTGGAATCACCGATTTGATCACGATCCCAGGCACGAAGCCCGTATCCTCCCTCGTGTGGCAGTTCACGCAGCGCTCGGAGCGCTCTACGGTGATCGGCCGCGAGTCATGCGGGATGTCGAACATGTAGAAAATCGCGCCGAGTTCCGGATCCATCGAAAGAATCTCGATCTTCGCACCGGGGATGTAGCCGACGTAGAGGCCGTCGTTGAAGTAGATCGCCCGGGGATTGCGCGGCGTGATGAACCGGAGCTGGAGGCTCGTCGTCGAGAACACGAGCATCTGCGACGACGCGGGAATATCGAGCGCCTTCAGCAGGCTGATGACGAACGCCTTCTCGCTGCTGTGATCCAGCGGGATGCGGCGCGATTCGATGTCGGCCTTCAGCTTCGTGAAGCGATCCTTCAGCGGCGCCGTGTGGTAATTGTGCGGAGGCTCGTCGAAATTCTTGTAGCTCGGCTCGGCGCACGCGAGCGAAGCGAACAGGATGCCCGGCAGGGCGGTGGAATACCGGAGGGTCATGAGCGGGCGAAACCTAGCACCGACATCGCGGTGGACAAGGCCGCTCTCCGCCCGTGCAGCAACGCTCGCAAAAGCCGTGGATATGAACGTCGGCTCTCCGCATACGCGAGACGGGACGTGTTCGCGCCCCCAATTTCCCACGCGAGATTTTCTTTCGTTCTGATACGCTGCGCGACCGTCATGCCGCCTTTCACGACCCGCGAAGAACTCCTGCAACTTGCGACCTCGTTCCGTGACGCGGCGGCAGAGGAGCTCGCCACCGCGAAAACCGCGCAGGATGTGCACGCAGCAACGCTGCACGCACACGAACGGCTGAACCAACTCGAAACGAAGCTCTTCACCGCGCATCGCGTGCGGGTGGATTGCAAGGCCGGCTGCGGGACGTGCTGCCACCTCGGAAAAATTGACGCGCGGGCACACGAGGTTTTCGCACTCGCCGATTGGATTCGGCAAAATTTCACCGCCGGGGAGCAAGATGCCGTCCTCGAACGCGCACGGGCGCACGCAGCCGCGGTCTCCCCGCTCACTCTCGATCAGCATCTTCGCACCGTACGCCCATGTCCCCTGCTCCGCGACATGAGTTGCAGCGCACATCCCGCGCGGCCAGGCGTGTGCCGCATCGGGCACTCGACGGATGTGCGCATCTGCGAGCGGGCATTTCAAAATCCCGACGACCTCACGGCAAAGGGCGGCTCGCACGCGGAGTCCAAGCTTGCGATGACGGTTGCGAGCGACGGGACGTCCTTCGCATTTCTCGAAGCGGGGCTCGACAAGACCGTGTACGACCTCGGCAGCGCGCTCGCGGAGGCGCTCGGCGATCCGGCCGCGCAGGAACGCTGGCTCGCGGGTGAACGCGCATTCAGCAAGGCGGCGATCGCGAAACAGGAACCGGCGGCAAGCGAGTGACTTTCCTCTCGCAGGCTGCGCGGCATCTCCGTAGCTATCTGCGCAATGAGAAGCATGACCGGATACGGCCGCGGACAAAGCGTCCACGATGGCGCGAAGTTCAGCGTCGAGCTGAACTCCGTGAACCGGAAGCAGAGCGACGTGGTCGTGAGCCTGCCGCGCGAACTTGCCGAACTCGAGCCGCGCGTGCGTGACGCGATCAACGCGGAGATAACCCGCGGGCGTCTCACGGTGGTCATCGCATTTCACGCCGGAGCGAGCACGCCACAGAACCTCGCGCTCGATCATCAGCTCGCGCGGACGTACTACGACGCGATGCGCGACCTCCAGAAGGAGCTCGGGGCCGCCGGGGAGATCAGCATCGAAACCGTGCTCCGTGCGCCGGGTGTGCTCAAGGCGCCGGAGGAACAGCTCGCACCCGACACCTCGTGGCCGCACGTCGAATCCGCGCTGCGCGATGCGCTCGCCGATCTCCTGATAATGCGCGAGCGCGAGGGGAAGCATCTTGCCGCCGATCTTCGCAAGCGGCTGAAGCTTGTGCGCGATGCGGTGAAGAAGGTCCGCAAGCTGCAACCGGACGTCGTGAAACGCCACCGCGAGCAGTTGCGCGAACGCATCGCGCGGGCGGGCATCGAAGTCCCGGTGGACGATGAACGGCTGCTGAAGGAAATCGCGATTTTCGCGGACAAGAGCGACGTGACGGAGGAACTCACGCGGCTCGCGAGCCATTTCGATCAGTTCGAGCATCACCTCGCGAAAAACGAGCCGGTCGGACGGACGCTGGAGTTCATGTGCCAGGAGATCGGCCGCGAATTCAACACGCTCGGCGCGAAGGCGAACGACGTGGAGATTTCGCAGCTCGTCGTGTCGTGCAAGGCGGAGATGGAAAAGATCCGCGAGCAAATCCAGAACATCGAATGAAACGCCGCGGGATTCTTTTTCTCATCTCGGCACCATCGGGCGGCGGGAAAAGCACGCTGCTGCGGATGCTCGCCGAGGAGCCGGATTTTGTGTATTCTGTCTCCTGCACGACGCGCGCGCCGCGCCCCGGCGAACTGGACGGGCGGGATTATCATTTCCTCAGCGTCGGGGAATTCGAGCGGCGCATCGCTTCCGGGGAATTCATCGAGCACGCGCAGGTGCATGGAAATTTCTACGGCACGCTCCGGCAGACGATCCTCGACAGCATGAACAGCGGGCGCGACGTGCTCATGGACGTGGACATCCAGGGCGCCGCGCGCATCCGCGCGAATGCCGACGGGCCGATGCGCGAGGCGCTGGTGGACATTTTCCTGATGCCGCCGAGCATGGACGAACTGCGCCGCCGCCTGCTGAAACGCGCGACGGAATCGCCCGAGCAGCTCGACGTTCGTCTCCGAAATGCGAAATCAGAGATGGCCGAATGGAGGAACTACCGCTACACAATGCTCAGCGGTACTCCCATGCAGGACTTTGAAAATTTCCGGGCAATCATGCAGACCGAGCGCTTGCGCAGCACGCGGTTGGAATTGGATTTCTAAACCTGCTTGAGCGCGCCTGTCATCATCCTCGGAGTCACGGGAAGCATCGCGGCATTCAAGGCCGCGGATCTCGCGAGCCAGCTCGTGAAGGGTGGCGCTGAGGTGCATGTGGTGATGACGGCGCACGCGTGCGATTTCATCACGCCGCTGACGATGCAGACGCTTTCGCGAAATCCCGTCGTCACCGGCGCGTGGGATGCGCAGACGAATTGGAAACCGGGACACATCGATCTCGCGGATCGTGCGGACCTTCTGCTCATCGCGCCGGCCACTGCGAATGTGATCGCGGAGCTCGCGCACGGCTTGGCGGGAACTCCGCTCACCGAAATCGCGCTGGCGACACGCGCGCCGCTCCTCATCGCGCCCGCGATGAACGGAAAGATGTGGGAGCACGCGGCGACGAAGTCGAACGTGGAGCTGCTCAGACAGCGAGGCGCGGAATTCATCGGACCCGAAGCAGGCATCCTCGCCTGCGGCTATGAGGGCCTCGGCCGCCTGGCGCCGGTCCCGGAGATCGTAAGCCGTGCGCTCGCAAAATGCCTGCACGCGACGCCGCCCCGCCCGGCTGGGAAGACCGGTCGGATAGCACGCTAGGGCCAATCGACCCAAGGAAACGCGCCGTGAAAACTCCCCAGATTTTCAAAAGAAGAGATGAGCTCCAGAAGGCTTCCAAAACCGGTGATCGCCTCGGGAAAACACCTGCCGAAACCAACCTCACGCCGAGGCCTTGGACAGCACTTCCGCGTTGTGGTTTTTTCAACTGGATCGACGTAACCGCAAAATATTGTGCTCAGAACGAAGAATTGTTGTTGACGCGTCTATCTGTAGTGGATACTTCACCTGCACCGAGCGTGATGATTTTCCGCACCTCCGATAAATCCCCCAAACAGATTTCTCAGTCCCGCCACTGCGGGCAGGAAGGGGGTGTCTAATAATGGCCGCAAAGAAAAAAGCAGCGAAGAAAGCTGCACCGAAGAAGAAAGCAGCAGCGAAGAAGAAAAAGTAGGTTAACCCCTGCTCAACTAAACAATGGGAGGCGAATCTTACGGTTCGCCTCTCATTTTTTTGCCCGGATGCAGCCGTTCGTTCGAGGTTGCGCTTGCCCGCCGCGGAGGCATCCACCATCCATAGTGCCCACTTTCCGAATGACCGAACTCTCCAGCGCCCTCGAAACCGCCGTCCAAGCCGCACGCGAGGCCGGCGTGCTCCTCAAGGAGCATTTTGGCCTCCCTCCCGTGGTGAACGAAACGCATGCGCACGACATCAAGCTCGCGCTCGACGTGGAGGCCCAGGAAGTCATCACTCGCCGCCTGCTCGGTCGCTTCCCGGACCATGCGCTTTACGGCGAGGAAGGCATCGCCGGAAATCAAGCCAGCGACTGGCAGTGGATCGTGGATCCGATCGACGGGACGGTGAATTACTTCTACGGCCTCCCCCACTACTGCATCAGCATCGCGCTGAGGCGCGGCGGTGAAATGCAGCTCGGTGTCATATACGATCCGTCGCGGGACGAATTGTGGGAGACGGTGAAAGGCGGCCCCTCCATGCTCAACGGTCGCACCATCTGCGTGAGCGAACGCACGGAGCTCGCGGACTGCGTGATGAGCGTCGGCTTCGCAAAATCCAAGGCCACGATCAATGCCGGCCTCCAGCTTCTGCCGAAATACGTGGAGCGCGTCCGCAAGTGCCGGATGATGGGCAGCGCCGCGCTCGACCTCGCCTACGTCGCGACAGGCCGGCTCGACGCATACATCGAGCAGAGCGTGAGCCTCTGGGACATCGCAGCGGGACACCTGCTCGTGGAAAACGCGGGGGGCAAAATCGAGGTCACGCCGCGCACTGAGAATCCCGACAAGCTTTCGGTCCGCGCGTGGAACGGGAAAATCCAACTGCTTCCAAACGAATGAATCTCGTAGGAACCGGTTACGACGTCCACCGCTTCGCCGAGGGGCGGAAGCTGATCCTCGGCGGCGTCGAAATCCCGCACACGCACGGGCTCGACGGCCACAGCGATGCCGACGTGCTCTGCCACGCGATTGCCGATGCGATCCTCGGCGCGATCGGTGAACGCGACATCGGGCACCATTTTCCGAACAACGATCCGACGATCCGCGGCATCAGTTCGCTCGAAATCGTCCGCAAGGCCGCGGACCTTGTGACTGCGGCGGGCGGGCGCATCAACAACGTGGACTCGTGCCTCATCGCCGAGGCGCCGAAGATCAGTGCGCACATCACGGCGATGAAAGCGAACCTCGCGCGGGTCATTGGCATCGAGCCGGCCCGCGTCGGCGTGAAGGCGACGACCAACGAGCGCATGGGCTTCCTCGGGCGCGGCGAAGGGATCGCCGCGACGGCCGTCGCCAGCGTCGAGATTCCCGGCTGAGCGACTCCCGCCGGTGAGCACGCGAGCCCCGCTGTTCGACTCCGCCTTTCTGGCGAAACTGGAGCAGCTCCATCTGCTCGCAAAGCGGATGTTCCGCGGTGAACACCGAGCGGAACGGCGCACTCGGCAGGTCGGATCGAGCCTCGAATTTGCCGACTACCGCGAATACACGCCCGGCGACGAACCGCGGAGCATCGACTGGAACGCCTACGGCAGGCTCGATCGGCTTTTCGTGAAGCTCTACGAGCAGGAGCGCGACCTGCCGGTGACGTTCCTCGTGGATTGCAGCGCGAGCATGCGCTGGGTGCCCGAGGGCGCGCCCGGCGCGTTTGATAAATTGGATCAGTCACGGCGGATCTGTGCCGCACTCGCCTACATCGCGCTCGCAAATCTCGACCGCGTAAACATCCACTTCTTCGCGGCGAATCCGGTCGCGGAGCTCGGCGTGGCACGGGGGAAGGCGCAGTTCCACTCGATCCTGAAATTTCTCGGGACCGCTCCGGAACCTGACGGCCCCACCCGGCTGCTCGCCGCGGCGCAGGCGCTCAGCCAGCGTGCGCGGCGGCGCGGCCTCGTCTTTGTCCTCAGCGATTTTTTCGATCCGCACGGATACGAGGAGCCGCTCGGCCTTCTCCAGCACAGCCAGTTTGAAATCCACGCCCTCCAGATTCTCGCGCCGGAAGAAATCGCGCCTGCAGCAACCGGCGATCTGCGGCTGCTGGAAATCGAAACCGGACAGATCATGGAAGTGACCGTGAACGAAAAGCTGCTGACGCGCTACGTCGAGGAGATTACCGCGTTCAACAATACGCTGGAGTCCTTCTGCCTCCGGCGCGGAATCGCGTTTGCGCGAGTGACAACTGATGCCGCGTTCGAGGATGTCGTCCTCCGCGCGCTGCGTGATGGAGTGATGGTGCGATGACGTGGCTGCAACCATGGGCCGCGTGGTTTCTCGCCGGGATTCCGGCCATCGTGCTGCTGTACCTGCTTCGGCTGAAGCGGCAGCCGCAGACCGTCTCCACGCTCATGTTCTGGCAGCGTGTGATGCAGGAAGGCGGGCGCCGCGCGTTCTTCCAGCGACTCCGAAATCTCCTCTCGCTCCTGCTGCACCTCCTCATTTTTCTCCTGCTGCTCGGCGCGCTCGCCCGTCCGGTCTGGGATCGCTTCATCCGCGACGGCTCGGCCACGGTGCTGATCCTGGACACGAGGGCTCGCATGCAAGCGGTCGAACCTGGCGGGCGCACGCGTTTCGAAATGGCACTGGACCTGGCGCGCGACTACGTGCGGCAGGCAGGCGGCGGCAGGGAATTCGCCCTGCTGACCCTTGCCGCAAACCCGTCGGTCGCCGTTCCATTCACCGGCGATGAAAAGATTCTCCTGCAGGCGCTCGGACAGATCGCACCCACCGATGCAACGGGCGGCGTCGACGGAGCCATCGCACTCGCCGACGCGCTGCTGGCTGCACGAAGCGGGCACCACCGGATCGTGCTGCTCACCAGCGCTTCGACGCGCGCGCAGGCCAGGCCGGCGTCTGAGTTCGTGACTCATGCGCTCGGCTCGCCGCAGGATAACGTCGCGATCACACGCTTCGCGACACGGCCGCTGCCGTCGAATCCCGAGACGAGCGAAGTTCTCCTCGAGACGCAAAACTTCGGACACGCGCCAGCGCGCACCGAGGTGGAGATCGCATTCGACGGACGCCCCCTCGAAGTGAAGCCGCTTTCGCTGGCGCCGGGCGAACGGCGGCTCGACATCTTCACCTCCGTCCCCCGCCCCACACTGAGCGCGCGCGGCTGGCTCACCGCGCGATTGTCCGCGAACGACGCGCTCCCACCGGACAACATCGCCTACGCCGTCCTCCCTTCCACCCGCGCGAATCGTGTGCTCCTCGTCTCGAAAGGAAGCCCCTTTCTCGAAAAATTGCTCGGCGTAGACACCTCGCTGAAATTTCAGTTCGTCGGACCCGAGGTGTATCAGCCGGCGATGAGCGGAAAATTCGAGGCCGTCATTTTCGACGGAATCGTTCCTGCGGAGTTCGACCTCAAAAGCGCGACCGGGAATTTTCTTTTCCTCAAGGCAACGCCATTCGCCGCCACCGGAGCGCCGCTCGATCAGCCGGTCGTCACCGATGTGGACGCGTCGCATCCCACCACGCGGCTCGTAAACCTGCAGAACACCACGATTCTCAGGGCGCATCCGCTCGTGCTGCCCGCGGCGCACGACGGCTGGAATTTCACCGCACCGCTGCGTTCCGGAGAGCATCCGCTCCTCATCGTTGGTGAACGCGGACGCCAGCGCGTCGCGGCGCTGGCATTCGGAGTCCTCGACTCGGACCTCCCGCTGCGCGTCGCGTTCCCCCTGCTGATTCACAGCACGCTGCAGTGGCTCTCCGGCACGCGCGCTGAGCAGACTCCCACGCTTGCCGCCGGCGAAACGCTGTCACTGCCGCCAGGTCAAAATGTCGCGGCGGCCTCACTCAGAACTGCGCCCGGACCACGTGAACCGTTGCAACCGGCGCGCATCACAGGCTTTTTCCAGCCGCTGCAAAATGGCTTCTACCGCCTTGATGACGACGGAGCCACACGCTGGCTGCCAGTGAATACCTTCAGTGACGCGGAGTCGGATCTTCGCACGCCTGACGCGCCCGGCAGCGAGCCCGCGCCCCTGCCGGTTGCCTCGGCGGGGTTTCGCGGATTCCCGATCTGGCAATGGCTGGCCCTTGCGGCATTCGTGCTCATCACTGGGGAATGGTGGCTCTTTCACCGGAGGAAAACGGAATGAGCGCCGGGATCGCATTTTCAAACCCATGGTGCCTGGCCCTGCTTGCAGCGCTCGTGCTGTTGCCGCTCGTGCTCCGCCGTTCGCTCGCTGGCTTTGGCCGTGCGCAACGGAACACCTGCATGATTGTCCGCAGCCTTCTCCTGACGTTCATCGCGCTCGCGCTCGCGGGTCTCCGCGTGCTGCTGCCTTCGTCGGAGCTCAGCGTCATCTTTGCGGTGGATGCCTCAGCCAGCATCTCGCCCGAGGCGGCGCTCGCGGCGCGTGAATTTGCCGCAAGCGCGCTCAAGTCCCAGCGGCGCGGCGACACGGCAGGCATCACCGGGTTCGGACGGCGGACGCACGTCTGGGAGGCGCCGAAAGAAGGTGCGGCGCTCGGTAAATGGCCGGCAGTCGGAGATGCGAAGGCAACCGACATCGGACATGCGCTTGATTTTTCGAGTGCCCTGTTCCCCGCCGACCAGTCACGCCGCGTGGTGCTCATCTCCGATGGAAATGACACCTCTGGCCATGCGCTGGAAACGGCGACGCGGCTCGCCCGTTCGGGCGTCGAAGTGTGGACGGTTCCTCTGCGCAACCCGGCGCGGCCCGAGGTGCTGGTCGAGCGCGTCGAGATCCCGGCACGGCTGAAGGAAGGCGAGTCCTTCGACCTCACGGCAAACCTCCGCAGCACCATCGCCACAACCGCGAAGGTGCGCGTGTATCAAAGCCAATTTCTGCTCGCCGAGCGGGAGATGGCTCTCAATCCGGGCGACAACACATTCCGTGAAACCGGCCTGCACCCCGAGGGAAATTTTGTCCAATACGATGTCGAAATCGTTCCCGCGGCAGACACCTCACTTGAAAACAACCGCGCGTCGGCGGTCGCAAGCCTGCGCGGGCAGCCGCGCGTCCTGCTCGTGGACAGCGACGAACAGAAAGCGCGTCCGCTGGAACAGGCGTTGCGCGGCGCGCGCATCGCCGTCGAACTGCGCGGCCCGTCGGGACTCCCTCGCACGCTGGAGGACCTGCAGCAGTTCGATCTCTTCATGCTCAGCGACATCAGCGCGCTGTCGCTGGGGCGCGACCAGATGGATCTGTACCGGCGCTGGGTGCAGGACTTCGGCGGCGGCTTCATCCTGCTCGGTGGTGAGAACAGCTTCGGCGTCGGCGGGTATTTCCGCACGCCCATCGAGCAGATGCTGCCCGTGCGCATGGAACACAACGACCGCGAGGAATTGCCCACGGTCGCCCTGCTCATCGTGCTCGACCGATCGGGATCGATGAGCGCGCAGGCTGGTGGTCAGACGAAAATCGCGCTCGCCGATCAGGGCGCGGCGATGGCCCTCGGTGTCCTCGGCCCGCGCGATTATTTCGGCGTGTTCGCCGTGGACACGCGGGCCCACGTGATCGCGCCGCTCGAACGCCACGCGGCCAAGGAGCCCATCGTGCAGCGCATCCTGTCGATCACAGCGGGCGGCGGTGGCATCTACATCTACACTTCGCTCGCCGAGGCGTTCCAGGCGATGCGCGAGGTGAACGCGCGCATCAAGCACGTCATCCTTTTCTCGGATGCAGCCGACGCGGAGGAAAAGGTCGCCGGCGAGCAGCCCGATGGAACTCCGAGCGGCGGGAATTCCCTCGATCTCGCGAGTGCGATGACCGCCGCAAAAATCACGACGTCCGTCGTCGGCCTGGGCAGCGAGCAGGACAAGGATGTGCCATTTCTCCGCCAGCTCGCCGAGCGCGGGCAGGGACGTTTTTACCTGACGAATGACGCGACCACTCTGCCCCAGATTTTTTCCACGGAAACGATGAAGGTCGCGCAGTCGTCGATCGTCGAGGAGCCGACGCAGGCTGTTCCGGTCGGCAAATCGACGGCGATCGCGGGCATCGACTGGGCGCAATCGCCCCTGCTGCTCGGCTACAATGCCGCGAAACCGAAGCCGACCGCGGACGTGCTGCTCGCGACGGAACGCGGCGAGCCGCTCCTCGCGACGTGGCGCTACGGGCTCGGCCAGGCCGCCGCCTTTACCAGCGATGCGAAGGCGCGCTGGGCGGCGGAATGGATGACGTGGCCCGGCTACGCGAAGTTTTGGACGCAGACCGTGCGCGGCCTGCTGCGCAAAGGCGGGCCGGCGGCATTTGAAGTCACCCGACGCGAAAATGGCGACACGCTGGATATCCGCGTGGACGCAGTGACACCCGAGGGCGCGTTCCGCAACCGGCTGCCGATCACCATTCATGCACGCACGCCGGACGATGCCACACAGACCGTCGCGGCCGCGCAGGACAGCCCGGGCAGCTATCGCACGAAGGTTTCGCTGCCGGCCGAAGGAATCACGGTCATCAACGTTTCCTCGCGCGATCTGCCCGATGGTGGCCTGACATTCGCGCATGCGCGGAGCTATCCGCCGGAATTCCTCGCCACCGGGACGAACGAGGCGCTGCTCCGCGAGATCGCGATCGCCGGGAATGGAAAATACGATCCGAAACCCGGGGACGTCTTCGCGCGACCGGAACGCCCTGCGCAGCGGCGGCGCGACTTGACGAATTGGTTCCTCATCGCCGCGCTCGCGCTGCTGCCCGTGGATATTTTCCTCCGGCGCCGGACCTGGCGAAGGGCTCCGCTTTGACAACCGGCGTGCTTCGCGTATGTCGAATCAGATGCCAACACTGCACTTCACCAAGATGAACGGAGCCGGAAATGACTTCGTGATGCTCGACAACCGCGACCTCAGCCGGAGCCTCGACAATGCCGCGATCGCACGGCTTTGCGATCGCCACCGCGGCATCGGCGCGGACGGCCTCATCGCAGTGGAGCCCGCGCAGAACGGCGCGGATTTCCGGATGCGCTACTACAACGCCGACGGCGGCGAAGCGGACATGTGCGGGAATGGCGCGCGCTGCTTCGCACGGTTTGCGAGCCGCATCGCGGACAAGAGCGGTGCGATCACTTTCGAGACGCAGGCCGGCGTGATCGGCGCGCGACTCCTCGGCGACGAAGTACAGCTCGCGATGTCCGCACCGCATTCGCTCGCGCTCGGCACCGAACTGCTCGTGGCGGATGAAATGCTCACCGTGCATTTTCTCAACACAGGCGTCCCGCACGCCGTGGTCTTCGTCGAGGAATTGGAAAAGACGGACATCGTCCGGCTTGGCTCGGCGCTGCGTTACCACACGCACTTCGCGCCGAAGGGCACAAATGCGAATTTCATCGCCGAGCTACCCGGCGGCGGCATCGCCATCCGCACCTACGAGCGCGGCGTGGAGAATGAGACGCTCGCGTGCGGAACGGGCGTCACGGCGGCTGCGCTCATTTTTGCCCGGCTGACCGGCGCGTCTTCGCCCGTGCGGGTGCAGGTTCGGGGAGGCGACACGCTGCAGGTCGGCTTCGATCCCGCGGGCGACGGATGGAAGAATGTCACCCTGACCGGCCCGGCGGATTTCGTCTTCGAGGGCGACGCCGCCCTTTGACGCGGAGCGAATTCCCTTTGCCACTCCGCAGGCGGCAGCCTAACCTCCGGCCAACTTTACGCCCCTCACCCTATGATTGAACTTGAGGTTTACGCCGCCGGAATTCGCAGCCTGGAGAAGATCCTGGAACTCGATCATGAACTCGAGACGATTTCCGGCCTTCACTACAAGGTCGATAGCAACCACGACATCATTTACCTCGAATTCGAACACGCGACGGTCTCGGTTCAGGAACTCAAGGGGATTTTTGCGAAGCTCGGCCTGGATGCAAAATTCGTCGGGGCGATTCCCCCGGAGCTGAACCCAAAGAAGACGCGGACCCAGCCGATTCACCTACCCGCCTGACAGCGCGAATCGCCAGCCTGAGTTTCGCCTTCACCCCCGTGGCCGGGCCGGTCGTGCAGAGGAGCAAGTTTCACCGCATGCACGCATGATTACCGCCATCGGCCGCAGCACACTGCAGGCGATCACGTATCTCGGCCAGCTCGGCATCCTCACCGCGGAGACGGTCAAGGCGATGTTCGTCGCACCGATCCGGTGGAAGCTGGTGTTCCAGCAAATCATCGAGGTCGGTTCTCGCTCGCAGGTCGTCGTGGCGGTCACCGGGGCTTTCACAGGCGCCGTCTTCGCGGCGCAGATTTTCTTCCAGTTTCACCGGTTCGGAATGGACTCCGCCGTCGGCTCCGTCGCGTCGCTCGCGCTTTTCCGCGAGCTGGGCCCAACGCTCAGCGCACTGATGGTCTCGGGGCGCGTGGGTGCCGCCATCGCGGCGGAAATCGGCACGATGAAGGTCACCGAGCAAATCGACGCCCTGCGCTCGCTCGGCGTCCATCCCATCGACTACCTCGTCGTCCCCCGCTCCATCGCGATGATGGTATCGATGCCGCTGCTGGTCGCGGAGGCGTGTGCGTTCGGCATCGTCGCGTCTTACATCATCGCAGTCCCGATGCTCGGAGTGGCCGAGGCGCCCTACTTGCGGAATCTGACGTTCTACACCCACGGCAGCGACATCGCGATCGCGCTCATCAAGGGGTTCGTCTTCGCCATCATCATCGTCTGCGTGAGCTGCCATGAGGGGCTTCAGACGTCGAACGGCGCCGAGGGCGTCGGGCGCGCCCCCACGCGGGCCGTCGTCATCGCCTCGCTGTCGATCCTCGGGATGAACCTGATTCTCACCTTCGCGCTCAACATCATCTTCCCCGGCGGCTAATGATCGAAGTCCGAAAACTCTGCAAGAGCTTCAACGGGAAAGCCGTGCTGTATGACGTCGATCTCACGATGGAGGAGGGAAAGACGCTGGTCGTCCTCGGCCGTTCCGGGTGCGGAAAGAGCGTCGTGCTCAAGCACCTCATCGGCCTGCTCAAGCCGGACTCCGGCCAGGTGCTCGTCGATGGCGAAGACATCACCGGGCTGCCGGAACGCAAGCTCACCGCCGTCCGGCGGAAAATCGGCATGCTCTTTCAAAGCGCCGCGCTATTCGACTCGATGAGCGTCGAGGGGAACCTCGCATTTCCGCTGCGCGAACTGGGGATGCGCGATCCGAAGGAAATTGACGCCCGGATCGCGGAGGCGCTCGACATGGTGGAACTCGGCGGCGAGCAGCGAAAGATGCCCGCGGATCTCTCCGGCGGCATGCGAAAGCGCGTCGGCCTCGCGCGCACGATCGTCGGCCGCCCTCGCTGCGTACCTGTACGACGAACCGACCACCGGGCTGGATCCAATCACCAGCGACAGCATCAACCACATGATTCGGCGCTTGCAGCGAGTACTCGGCGTCACTTCCATCGTCGTCACTCACGACATGAAAACGGCATTCCACTGCGCAGACCGCGTCGCACTCCTGCACGAAGGCCGCGTTCACTTCGACGGCTCGGTCGAGGAACTCAAGGCATCCTCGGATCCGGTGATCGTCGATTTCATCGTGGGCCGCAGCGGTGAATCCGACTGAATTTAATGACCAACGACTCACGAGGCATCGAATGGAAGGTGGGCATTTTCATGCTCATCGGGCTGGCTGTGATCTCGTTCATGGCCGTGAAATTCGGCAAGCTCAGCCAGGGCTTGAAGAAGTACTACACCATCGCGGCAGAGTTTCCGAACGCGAGCGGGCTGCTCAAGGGCGCGGACGTCTATCTCGCAGGCGCGCGCGTCGGGTTCACCGCGGATGCCCCCGAACTCATCGAGGGGCGCTACGCCGTGCAGGTCATGCTCAAGCTCAAGGACGGCGTGAAGGTTCCGCGCGGTTCGTCGTTTCTCATCAGTTCGTCGGGATTCCTTGGTGATGCATTTGTGAGCATCAATCCGCCGGCGAACCCGGACATGAACGACATCCTCAAGCACGGTGACTCCGTCAAAGGAACGCGGCTGCAGGGCCTCGGCGAACTCACCGAGAAAGGCGGCGATGTGATGGACGAACTCAAGAAGCGCCTCAAGGAACTGGAGGATCCAATCAAGGACATCCGCGAGCGGGTCCTCGCCGACAAGAACCTGAAGGCGATCGACGACACTTTTGCATCGCTCAGCGAGATCACGACGAGTTTCAAAAACTCGATGAAAGGGCTCGATGAAGTGATCGTGAAGGCAAAGGAAGCCGTGGAAATCGTTAAGCAAGACGCGGCCGCCGCCAAGGCGCCCATCGAAAGGCTGGACGGCGTGGTGAAGAAAATCGACGCCGCTGCCGGCGATCTCAAAATCACGCTCGCGGAAATTCGGAATGCAGCGAGCACCGTCGGCAAGACGTTTGAAGCGACGCGACTGCTCGTGAACAAGGCGAATCAAGGCAGCGGCGCGCTCGGCATGCTGCTCGGCGACAAGGAGACAGCCGACAACCTGAAGGCGCTGATCCGCAATCTCCGGGAGCGCGGGATTCTCTTTTACAAAAACCTGAGCAAGTAACCGTTACGGCGAGCGTGGCGGGCGGGCCGGATGCGAGCACCCCGATGGCGCGAGGTCTGCTATCGCAGGAGGGACAGAGTCCCATGAATTCCGGTCCCACCATCGCGCTTCTGCGCCTGCTCTTTGTCGCATTCACCGGATTCATCGGCTCGGAAATCGGCTACAGCTTTTGGGAGATTCCGACCGTCGGGGTCTGCGCAGGCGTGGCATTTGGCCTCGCAGTGGTCCTCTCCGACCGCCTGCTCAAGGGCTTCTCGCTGCGGATGTTTTCATCCGCCACCTTTGGCCTGCTCCTCGGCTTCATCGCATCGCGGCTGCTGCTCGCGTCCGGGTTGCTCCTGCGGACGCCAGCGGATGCGCAGTGGCTCATCGGCCTCACGGTCTATGCGACGTTTGGCTATGTGGGCATGATGCTCGCGATGCGGAGCAACCGGGACGAATTCGCGCTCATCATCCCCTACATCCGGTTCCGGGAACAGAATGCCAGCGATGCGCCGGTGCTCGTGGATTCCAATATCATCATCGACGGCCGGCTCGCGGAACTGGTCGCGACGGGCTTCATTTCCAGGTCGCTCGTCATCCCTCGTTTCATCCTTGAGGAATTGCAGACGCTTGCGGATTCGCACGATCCTGCGCGGCGCGAAAAGGGCCGGCTCGCCCTCGCGCGGCTGCAGGATCTCCAGCGCGATCCGGCATTGAACGTGACCATCCATGAGGTGCCGGTGGATCCGTTTGCGGCGGTGGATTCCAAGCTCATCCAGCTCGCGAAAATCCTGAATGCGCGGGTACTCTCGAACGACGGCAACCTTTGCAGCATCGCGCGCCTCCAGGGAATCGCCGCGCTGAATCTGAACGACCTCAACAAGGCCCTCCGGCCCGTCGTCGCAGCCGGCGATGAAATCACGCTCACCCTCTCCAAGGAAGGACGAGAGTCGCATCAGGCGGTCGGCTATCTCCCGGATGGAACGATGATTGTCGTCAACCACAGCCGCGCACAGGTCGGGAAAAGCGTGCGCGTCGCGATCAGCACCGTGCGGCAGACCAGTGCGGGCCGCCTCTTCTTCGCGGAACTGGCGGCGTAAGCGGGGAGGCAGGCTACAGCCACTTGCGCCACGCCTTGATCACCGAGCGCCATTCCTTCACCTCGGCGGGAAGGAGATCGTTGAGCGGCGGGCGGACGCTGCCGCCGACCTGGCCGGTGAGGTCCATCATCGTTTTCATCACGCTGACCTCGTAGCCTTTTTTCCGCCCGCGGAAGGCGTAAAGCGGAGTGACAAGTTCGCGCATGAGCTTCGCGAGTTCGGCGTCGGCCGCGTCGGTGCGGGTGGAGGCGAGCTCGTGGAGACGATGCGACAGCCGCGGGGCAACGTTGGCAATGCTGCTCGTGTAGGTGCGCACGCCGAGGCTGTAGTAGGCAGGCACGCAGTCATCCCCGGCCCCACCGATCCAGTGCAGGCGCGAGCCGACCCGCGCGATGATTTGCTGGAACTTCCGGATGTCGCCCTGGCCGTCCTTGAACGCGATGAAATTCGGAATCGTCGCGAGGCGCGCGACGGCGGCGGGTGAAAAGTTCGCGTGGTCGCGGCTGTAGATGAGGACGCCGCGCTTTGTCGCAGCGGCGACGTTGCGGTAGTAGGCGAACATGCCCTCGTCGTTCGCGTCGCCGGGATAGTACGGCGGGAAAATGAGGATGCCGTCCGCGCCTGCGGCGGTGCATTCACGCGTCATCTCCACGGCGGTCTGCGGGCTGAAGCCGACGCCCGCGAGCACGGGATGGCGTCCCTTCACCTCCTCCAACGTGGCCTTCACCACGGCGAGATGTTCGGCGGGTGAGAGGGAATGCAATTCGCCCGTGCCGGCGCCGGCGACGATCGCGCAGACCTGCTGGCCGACGAGCTTGCGGAGATTCTTGCGCAGGCCGGGGAGATCGAGCGCGAGGTTCTTTTTGAACGGTGTGACGGGAAACGCGATGACGCCGCCGAGGCGGGCGCGGAGCTGTGCGGGTGTGAGTGGCATTTGGGTGCGGATGGTGGAGTCAAAGCGCCGGCATTTCCAGCCAGAGCGCGCGGTTGCGAAAATCGAAGGTGGTGCGCCAGCGTTCGAGGAGTTCGGAGCCGATGCGCACGCTCCACGGGCCATTGCTGCTGTCCACGACGACATCCGGGACGGGCATCTGCCCGAGGTAGATGACCGGGAGGCG
The DNA here is from genome assembly GCA_963769025.1 of uncultured Verrucomicrobiae bacterium. Classification (GTDB taxonomy): domain Bacteria; phylum Verrucomicrobiota; class Verrucomicrobiia; order Chthoniobacterales; family Chthoniobacteraceae; genus SXWH01. Next base: position 475,879 of record CAVYKI010000006.1, on the reverse strand, counting down.
AAACGTCCGCCCGCGGATCATCCCGCCGAGCCCCGCGGCCTTGAAGGTTCCTCCCGCGGCAGCCTGGGATTCGAGCGAGAGCTCGCGGACGACCTTCTCGTTCAGGAAAACCTGATCGCGTGCGCCTGTGTCCACGAGCGCCTGGTAGGTGCGCCCGCGGATTTGCACGGGCACGTATGGCATCGAGTCGCGCATTTGCATCGGGACACGCACTGCGCCCCGCGACGGCACGAAAGCCGTGGAGCCGGACAACATCATCCGGTTCGCACGGTAGTCGAACGTCACAAACGAAAACGACGAGAGCACGGGCGCGCCGAGGAGGTTGACATCGAATCCACCCACCCGGATGCCGCCAAATCGCAGCGCCGATTGCTCGCGCCGGAGGACGGTGACGAGATCGGAAAACACGATCGGTCCGAGCTGCGCGCTGTCGAAGCGGGCCAGCCACGCGCGCTCCTCGCCGCCGATGCCCTCGACACGGAGGGTGCCATCCACCGGAGCATACACGTCGGCCTTCACCGCGATGGCGAGGTCCGCCTCGACGACGCTGAGCTGCGCGCCCGTGTCCGCGACGAAACGGACGGTCTTCGTGCGGTTCAAGGTCACGCGGATGGTCGGCAGACCGGCGATGCCGCGGTCCATCGGCACTTCGATCGGATGTTCCGGAAGCTTCGCGCGGAAAAGCTGGAGGCGATAACGCGTTCCGTCGGGCATGACTTGGAAGCCCAGCTTCTCGCCGGAGATCGCGCGTTCCTTGAGCAGCGCCTCCGAATCCTTCGTGATCGGGATCGAGTGCACCGAGCAGCCGGCGACGGCGAGCAGGAGCGCCGAGGCAGCAAGTCCCGCCAGATTTTTTCCCGGAAAATGCATCACCAGCGCGGCAGGAGCCGGCGCCAATTCGGGTCCACGTGTTTGCGCATTTCCGCCTCGTCGTCCCGCTTGCGGTACGGGCACTTCGCGTAGCGTTCACGTCCGCGGGCGAGCTGGTCGTAGTCGAGTTCGACGCCGAGCCCGGGCTTGTTCGGGATGGGCACCGAGCCATTCACGAATTGGATCCGCCCGCCGACGACCACCTCGTCCTTTGCCTGGCTCCACGGGTAATGCGTGTCGCACGCGTACGAAAGGTGCGGCGTCGCAGCGGCGACGTGCGCCATCGCCATGAGCGAGATGCCGAGGTGCGAGTTCGAGTGCATCGAGAGGCCCATGCCCCATGTCGCACAGATCTTCGCAAGATGCTGCACCTGGCGCATTCCGCCCCAGTAGTGATGATCGCAAAGTACGATCTGCACCGCGTCCTCGCGGATCGACTCCGGCAGATCGTTGAAGCACGTCACGGCGACGTTGCTCGCGAGCGGCACTTCGCAGCCCGCGGCCAGCAGCGCGCGGCGCACGGCGGCCATGCCGGCAATGCCCGCGGTCGGATCCTCAAGATATCCGCCGGTCGCCGCGCCCAATTCCTCGCGCAGCGCCTTCCCGACGCGGATGCTCGTCTCGACACTCCACGCACAATTCGGGTCCATGCGCACGGGCAGGCCGAATTCCTTCCGGAGTTCCCGCACCGTCTCGATCTCGATGTCCGGGTCGAGCACGCCGGTCTTGAACTTGATGTCCTTGAATCCGTACTTCGCGATCATCTGGCGCACCTGCGCGACGATTCCGCCGGGCGTGAGCGCCTCGCCGTATTCGTCCTCGCGCAAATCGTCCCCTTCCCCGCCGCCGCCCGCGTGCTTGTAAAATGGATACGCGCTGAAGGGCACCGCGTCGCGCACACGCCCGCCGATGAGGTCGCACACCGGTTCGCCGACGGCCTTGCCGATGAGATCGAAGCACGCCGTCTCCACGGCGGAATACGTGCGCGCCGTCGCGTCGAGCGGATTTTCGCCGGGCACGAGCATCGTCTGCGAACGCGCGTCGCCCGAGCCCTGACCCTCGACCATGTCCACGAGCGCACCTGTGAGACGGAAGGGATTTGCGCCGATGAGACGGGGCCGGAGTTTTTCGAGCGCATCCGCCGGGGCCTCGCCGCCATACGTCTCCGCGATGCCGGTGAGACCGTCCTCGGTTTTCAATTCGAGGATCGTGCGCAAGGCATACGGCTGGTGCAGCCCGTAGCTGCTGCGGAGCGGCGGGTCTGCGATGGCAATGCGATGAACGGCGACATCAGAAATTCGCATCCGCCCACACTGCCGCGAATCCAACACGGGACGCGAGGACTTTTGCGCCCGGCCCTCGCCAACCGCGCGCGGGTGTGATTTGCTGCCGCCGATTTGAAACCCCGCCTCCTCTGCACGCTCCTGCTGTCCCTCGCCGCCGGCCTCCCCTGCGCCACCGCGGACGAATGGATTTCCGAGCAATTCCGCTGCGCGCTGACCATCCCCACCCAGGAGTCGTGGACCGCGGCGCTGCGGCAGCCGCTGCCCAGTGGCGAGGTGATCTTTCACGCGACCTCGATGGTCTCGAGCCAGGGCATCATGATCACCCACGTGCCCGACCTTCCCTCCAACGACATCCGGAACCCCGCCGTGGTGAAACGCATCCGGGAACTGATCGAGATGCAAGGTTGGACCATCGAGAGCTCGTCGCAGCTGATCTGGAAGAACCTGCCCTTCCTCCAATACATCACCCAGCGCCGCGACGTCGTCGCCGGGAAGCTGATCGGCGTCACGCGCGTCACACCGCGCGCACGCAGCCTGTATCTCATCACCGCCTACGGCAAGGGTGAGGCGGACCGCGCCGAGGATCCAGACTTCATGCGGGTGATGGAGACGTTCCGCTTCATCGAACAGTCTGCAGCCATCATCGATCGTCCGACCGGCCCGTCGGCGACATCGTACCGGATCGCAATGTTCAGCGCTGGGAGTGCGGCGGCGTTGTTGCTCTGCGCCTTTGGCGTGACCATGTTCCGCACGCGCCACGGCACGGAACCCCCGGCCTGAGCCACGCCCGCCAGACGCTTCACTCCCAAAATCATGCGCACCGCCATCGCCCTCCTGATCCTCTGCCTCGCCGTCTCCGCCCCAGCGCGCGAGTGGAAATCCGAGCTTTTCCATTGCTCAGCAAATATCCCGGACAGCACCGGCTGGCAGATCATCGAGGCGCCGTCGCCTCCGGGGCTCGCGATCGTGCTCGCGATGCAGCACCCGGCCAAACAGGCGGTTTTCGGGATCAACGTCGTCGAAAAATACCGGGATGCGAACCTGGCGGATCCGGCGATTCAGAAGGAACTCGAGGCGATGCTGCGGCAGTTTGGCTATCAGTTCATCGGACATTCGACCGTGAAGGAGGGCGGCCTCGACTGGCTGCAATACCCCGTGATCGCCGGCACGGGCGCGCAGCAGGTGAAGGGCGTCATCCGTTTTACGTCAGCGGGCGGTTACGTTTTCGGAATCACGATGCTGCGTGGCGGCGGGCAGGAGGCTTCGCAGGATCTCGAACTCCAGCAGGCGGCGCGAAGCTTCCGCGTCATCCCCGCCCCAATCGTCGCGGTGGCTCCGGCATCCGCGGGGGCGCAAGATGCGGGCAAGAGAATGCCGCCGGCTCCGGCTCCGGCGTCGCCGACGGACGACAAGTCCGGCGACAAGCCCGCGGAGGTGGCCGAGGAATCGTCCGACAGCGGCAATTCGCGCGCTCGCATGTATTGGTACGCAGGCGGCGGACTGGTGGTGTTGCTGGTGTTCTTCAGCATCATCGGCCCCGGGCGCGCGAAGAAGCGCTGAAGCCATCGCCGGCAGGCATCTCGGGCACCGGAAAACCGTCCGACTTCCGCCGAGGGCGACCTTGCTCCAAACCGGGCTCTCCCCGTAGGATGTATGCATGAGTTCTCCCACGTTCTTCGCGGCCTATCCGGTCCTTCCCTGCTCCAGCGTTTCGCGCGCGGTCACCTACTACCGCGACGTCCTCGGGTTCACGGTAAAAGTCGTGAGCCCGGACAATGCCTACGCCATCGTGGAACGCGACACCGTGGAGTTGCATCTCGATTCTCCTGTCTACGCGCGCGGGCATACCGTCGGAAACGCCGAGTGCTACGTGTGGGTCAAGGGCGACATCGACGCGCTCTATGCCGATTTCGCCAAGCGCGGCGCGCTGCAACTCCATCCCCTCGCGGATCGCCTCTATGCGATGCGCGATTTTTCCTGCTGCGATCCGGACGGCAACCGGATCACGTTCGGTGCCGAGATTCCCCGGAAGGCATAGCGGTTCCCGCCGCGCGCGACTATTTTTTCACCCGCGCCGTCCCGGTGACGCGGCCGGATGCGTCACGGTACGTGATGGTGTCGCCGGAGATGCTGCTCGTGCCGGTCATCCGTCCGCTGCCATCGCGGTACGTGGTCGTTCCGGTCGTGGCGGTGGACGCAGTCCCGGCAACCCTCCCCGACCCGTCGCGATAGGTCGTTTTGCTCCCGGAAGGCGAGGCCGTCCCTGTGACACGTCCCGAGCCGTCGCGAAAGGTCTGGTTGCCGCCGGGCGTTCCGTTAGCGGTCCCGGTGATTCGTCCGCTGCCGTCGCGGAAAGTGGTGTTGTTGCCCGAAGCTCTTGCGGCTCCCGTGAGCCGGCCGGAACCATCCCGCAAAGTGGCATCCTTGCCGACCAGCGTCCGCTCCTTCTGCGGAGGCTCAGCGAAGGCGGCAACCGTGAAAGCGAACAGGGCGATGAGCGAGGTTTTCATGGCGTCGATGGATGCGGGAACTGCATACCTTTTCAGCGGCAAAATGACACTGAATCTTTGGGATGCATCGAGCATTTTACGTCCGAACATCGACTGTGCAACGCGTGCGCACGGCCGATGCCGGTCCGATCATTTCGACGCTGGACTGCAGCTTCAGGCCGCGTCCATCGCCACCGCGGTCGCTGCCTAAAAAGGCAACGGCGCCACCCGATTCTTCGCGAGATCGATGCCCCATTTGCCCGGCTTCGTTCCGACCCAGTAGTGCTTCGCGCGCTGGTTGCTGAAGCTCCGCGTGTATGGAGGCACGACGGTTTCGTAAACATGCGCGCCGTCCGAAATCATCGCATTGATATCGTTCGGCGAACACAAATCGCCGGAATAGACAAAAAATGTCATAAACTCCGGCGTGTTGTTGACGAGGAGGATGGCATTGCGGCCGCAGTTGGACCGATAGTACGTGCCAGGTGTCCCGGCTTCCTTCCACCCAAAGAAACCATACGCATGGGCACTGCAGCGGGCGTATTCGGAACGATGGTATGTCTTGCTTGAGGTGACGACCGTCTCGCCGGCGGAGGCACTGCCAACGAACGCGAGTGAGACGATGAGGGAGAGTGTGTTTTTCATGGTTGTTTCTGTTGTTTTTCTAAAGATTACCAAAACTACCCATCCGTCAAGCCATTCGACAACCTTTCCGGCACGTCCAGTTTGACGAAAAAAATGCAATGGACGCGCTCGCAGGGAGAAGACGGACAGCCGCCCTTCCTCCTCGTAGCGTTCGTGCAGGGACCCCTCGGCGTCGAAGTGCACAGGGATCGGGAATGGGGAGCAAGAGCCGCCGATACACGTGAAAGAAATGAGCGGCATGATCTTTTTTCCGCGCGGAAACTCCCGCAAAAACTCAGACATCGTGCGCTCATTTCGAGAAGCCGCATCCGCTCGCAGAGTACGACCGCCAGTGTGCGAGAAACGCGTCCGTTCTTCCTCGTTTGCCATGCTTCGCAGGCGGAATTGCGCGTGGCACAGGAGCAAAATCAGCACACGACGATTGCATTCCCCGGTGCCTCCCCGTATTCTCCCCGCATGAAGCTCGTTCGCTGGAAGCGATTCGCCTGGGACCTTACGAAACTCCCTGCGTTTGAATCGCGCCTTCCCTCCGCCTTTAATATCCGTGCCGCCTCCCGTGATGAGGAAAAGACCATTCATCAGGTCATCTTCACCGCATTCGGCCTCGATTCCGCATGGGGTGATTCCATCCGCTTCGTCCGCGAATTCATCGAGGCGCAGCTCGCCGCCAGCTTTGCGCAACGCGCCGTCCCCTGCCTTGTGCTCACGCACGGCACGCGCATCATCGCCGCGTCCGCGCTGAACGTGAACGAGGACGCGCCCAGCCATCTCATCTCGGGCCCATGCGTGCTCGCGGAATATCGCAGCCGCGGAATCGGCACCACGCTCCTCTACGAATCCCTCGAGCACCTGAAGACCGCCGGCCTCCCCGTGGCGCATGGCATCTCAAAGGAGAACGTTCCCGCGAGCCGGTTCATCTATCCGAAATTTGGATCGACGAACGCCGAGTACGACTGCGAAGGCCTCCTCGCCTCGCTGTAGTCCGCCGTCGGCGACGGATGCGGGTTGTTTGGAAAATCGCATCAGCGCTGCCGCGTGGGCAAAGTCATCCCTCGCCCAGCCTGTCCGTCTTGCGGCGATCCCGTTTCGTCGGTCGGCCGCTTCCTTGCGGACGGAACATCGGCGGCAGCAGGTTCGGCTCGGGCCGGCGGGCGTATTCCTCGGGCGGCGTGCGGTCCTCGGCGAATTGCGGCACGAGCTTCGCACCCACGCGCGACGGCGGGTCGGCGACGTAGCGCACGGTGCGCGTCATGATTCCCACCCTCGCGACCACCGTGTCGCCGGCGCGCACCTCGCGCGCGGGCTTGCACGGCTCGCCGTTGATGCGCACGTGCCCGCCCTTGATCGCCTCAGCCGCAAGCGAGCGCGTCTTGAAGACACGGACAGCCCAGAGCCATTGATCGAGACGCATCGCAGCGTGCATGCATGAAATCCTGCGTCTTGAAAAGGGTAGGGACGGCTCGCCGAGCCGTCCCAGATCAGGGCGCGTTCGGCGAACGCGCGCTACCGGTATTCCGTCTCCCCGCCGGCGAATGCCACCCACAGCGACAGCAATTCCGGCCCCGCGAAAAGCCACAGCAGCGCCCCGAGCGAAAGGTATGGGCCGAACGGAATCTTCGCCGACCATTCGCGACGTCCGATCGCGATGGTCAGTATCCCCACGAACGCCCCGATCACCGACGCCGACATCACCGTGAAAAGGATCGCCTTCCACCCGAGGAACGCCCCGATGCACGCCATGAACTTCACGTCGCCAAATCCCATCGCATCGCGCTTGAACGTCATGCGCCTCACCGTGCCCGTGAACTCCGTCACCTTGTTCAGATCGTGCGACGCACCGTCGATCTCCAGCCGTTCGTATTGCGAGCGCAGCTCGAAATTCTCCCGCGCCTTCCCGTCGAATTCCAGCCGCGCGCAGTCCATCACCATCCAGTCCTTCTCCGTCGAGAAAAGCTCATCCCACCACATCTCCTCCGTGCCCACCGTCAGCTTCGCGCGCTCGTCCGCGAGCCGCCACGTGAACGCCTGCGGCTCCTTCCACTCCAGCGTCTTTTTTCCAAACGCCATCTTCCCCAGCACACTCACCAGCCACAGCAGCCCGAAGCCCGCGCCCGCGCCCGCGAGCGACATCACCAGCCCCCACACATGGCTCGCCTTGTCGTGCAGGAAAGGCAGCCCCGCGAGCAGCCCGTCGCCGATTCCCGCGTCGCCGATCCGGTCCTGCAGCAGCGGCAGCGCCGCGCTGAAAAGCACACCCGCGACCGCGCCGCCGAGCGTGATTTCATCCGGGATGATGTAGTGCTCGAAGTCGATGAACGTCGCCACCACCAGCAGCGCGATGAACGTGAACAGCGGCAGCGCCAGCACCCACGCATCCGCCGTCTGCCCCACCGAGAGCTGCATGATCCGCTGCCACGCGCCGAGGAAAAGCAGCCCCGTGAGCAGCTCCACCAGCACGTAACGCACGGCGATCGGCGCCCCGCAGTTCCCGCACTTTCCCCGCTGCACGATCCACGTCACCAGCGGCAGATTCGCATGCCACGGGATTTGATATTTGCAGTGCGGGCAAAACGACCGCTTCGGCTTGTTCACCGAGAGCCTCAGCGGCATCCGGTAAATGCACACATTCAAAAACGACCCGATGCTCGCGCCGAGGATGAAGGCGAACGCGGCGAAAAGCACATCGTAGTATGGGGCTGGCATGTTTGGGCTGCATCGAAAACGACGCGGGCGGAGCAAAAGCAGCACGCGAGCCAAGGTCAACGCTGTGCGTCGGAGATTCGGCGTGCGCCACGAATGTCGGTCGTGCAATGACCGCGACTGGCGACTTGTGAATGGTGGCCGTCGTCGCCGCACATCCACCAGTCACTTCCCACCAGTCACCACTCACAGCCCCTGAACAACCCGTGCGGTCCAGACCAGAAACCCCCTGTTCCGGCAGGCGGATGCGCCCTTGCAGGTCGGAAAGACCCTGTCCCGGCAAGCGGATGGCCCCTTGCAGAACGGAAAGCCCTGCCCGCTGGGCAGGACGGTCTCTTACAGGTCGGAAAATGGCGTCCCGGCTGACCAGGTGGCCTCTTACAGGACGGAAAGGCCCGCCCGCTCGACAGGATGGCCGCTTACAGGTCGGAAAGCCCCCATCCGGTCGGCGGAACTGCCATTTGCAGGACGGAAAATGCCTACCCGCCCGGCCGGGTGGCCCCGTACAGGTCCGAAGACCCCTGATCCGGCAAACGGATGGCCCCGTACAGGACCGAAGACCCACCTGATCCGGCAACGGGTGGCCCCGTACAGGCCCGAAATGACTCCCTGGTCCGGCACGGGTGGCCCCGTACAGGTCCGAAGACGCCAGATCCGGCAAACGGATGGCCCTGTACAGGTCCGAAGACACTGATTCGGCAAGCAGGACTGCCCTGTGCAGGACGGAAGACGCCTGATCCGGCAGACGGGTGGCCCCGTACAGGTCCGAAAATCCCTATCCCGGCCGAGCGGGAAGACCTCTGCAAGACCAGCTTGGCCACGGTATGCCGCAATCGGGCCTTTTTCAGGTAGTGCAGCGGAAGGATGGACTTGCCGTGTGGACAGGCCGAAAGCCGGGCGGCGAGGCTACTTCTCCGACATCCGCCGTGCGATGAACTCGGTGAGCTTCGGAATCTTGCACGCGGCGAGCGCCTCGGCGGCCCAGGCGGGGTCGGCGGCGACGATGGGCTCGGCGGCATACCAGTACATCAGCGGGAGATTCTGGTCGTCCTTGTCCTCCTCGTGCGCGAGCAGCGCGAGGACGATGGGCTTGCGCTGCTCGACCGTGAGCCGCTGGCACGCGCTCGCGAGCGCGAGGCGGACGATGGGGGAATGCGCCTTCTTTCCAAGAACAGAGAAGCAGCTCCCGGAGATCGTCGCTGGCTTTGCCTGCTGCGCAGGCATTCCGAATGAACTCACCTAGCGAAACCGAATCGAATGCCAATATATCAAGCAACTTGGCGTGGTCCTTTCGCAGACCTTTTCAAGAACTCCCCGATCAGCCTCGTCGAGGCTGTGAATGAGAGCAGCCAGACGCACGCAGATCTGAAGTTTCGTCGGGGTATGCGGGACGAGGATTGATTTTCTTTAGGGCATCCTCCGTAGGTATCGCGAGTGATTTCCGACAAGTTTTCACTTCGGACACCGACACTGCGCGTTCCTGAAGAATGCGAACTGCGCGCTTTGATACCCAGACGTCGTCATGCGTCGCCACATGCCGGCTTCGCCAATTCGCTCAACATTCATTTTGCCAATCTGCTGCCTTGACGACCTCTGCCCCTTCTTCCCCAGCCGGAAAATCCTCCCCGTCGTGTAATCATGCGCCTCGCGCCGGTTGTTGTGGCATTGGTTCACGTCATACCAGTCAATCATCCACAGCGTCCCGTCGGGGCCTTCGCGGATGTCCACGATCTGGCTCGCCTTGTCGTGGAAATTGATGAAGTCCGCGCCGTGGTGCGCGACGTAGCCGCTGCCCTTGCGCTCCAGCACGTCCATGTTGATGCGCGCGCCGTGGATGTTGTTCATGAGCACATTGCCGCGGATGCCGTCGGGCCAGCTCGGGTGCTGCGGGATGCACAGGCCCGCGTGCGCGTGGCCGCCGCCCGCCGCGTCGCTGCGGTTGTTGCCGGCGTGCGGCGTCGCCGCCGAGGAAATGCCGGTGGTCGGCGATGGTCTTGATGTCGTCGTAAGTGTGCGGGTCGAAATGCTGCCCCGCCTGCCGGTGATAGCGCCCGCCCTGGATGATGTGGAAGAGGTGCGGAATCACGCACGCCTCGGCAAAGAGATCGCCGTCCGCATTCCAATCCATCCCCCACGGATTGCTCGTCCCGTGCGCGAACACCTCGAATTCCTTCCGCTGCGGCTGCCAGCGCCAGATGCCCGCGTTCAGCTTCACGCGATCCTTTTCCTCCGCGCCCGGCTTGCCCACGACGCTGTGCGTGAAGACGCCGTGGCAGCCGTAGAGCCAGCCGTCCGGCCCCCACTTGAAAGTGTTCAGCGTCTCGTGCGTGTCCTGCCCGCCCCAGCCGTTCAGCAGCACCTCGGCCTTGCCCGGCTTTGGCTCGTCCCAATTTTCCACCGGGATGAAAATGAGATTCGGCGCCGCGCCGACGAACACTCCGCCGAAGCCGACCTCGATCCCGCTCACGAGATTCAGCCCCTCCATGAAGACGGTGCGCTTGTCCGCCTTCCCGTCGCCGTCCGTGTCCTCGAAGACGAGGATGCGATCCTTCCCACCCAGCCACTCCGGCGCGCCCGGCTCCGTCTTCGCGCGCTGCGGATACGTCATGCCCTCGACGACCCACACGCGCGCGCGGTCGTCCATGCAGAACGCGATGGGATTGATGATGTCCGGCTCCGCCGCGAAAACCTTCAGCTCATATCCCGCCGGCACCGTCGCGACCTGCGCCGCCTTTTCCGCAGGCAGCCCGGCGTACTCGATCGCGTCCGGTTTCAAGTTCGGATCGATCTTCGGCCCCGGCTTCTGCGCGAGCTGCTCGGCGGGAAACTTCGGCTCCTCTGCGTGGAAGATGAAGTCGTCGAAATTCACATGCCCCCACCCCACCGTCTCCTCGTCCACGATGCGGATGAAAATCTCGCGCCCTTGCAGCTTGCGCAAATCCACGACCGAGCGCGCCATCGTCTCGTTGTTCACGCCGCGCGCCGTGTGGAACACCTTGCCGTCGTCCTTCGTCACGATCTCCACGCGCGTCCCCGGCAGCGACCCGCCGCCGATGAGAAAGCTCGCCCACGGCTGCGCCGCCTTGAACGCCGCCGAAGTGAGCGTGCCCTTCGGGTCATCGCGCAAAATCTCGTAGCCGCCGATCCAGAACTCGCCCTTGCGATTCGCCGTGCGCCCTTTTCCAAACGGCCGCGCCTGATCGATCTCGCCCTTCACCGGCTGCTTCTCAAACGCCTCGCCCGACGCCGTCCAGTCGCGCAGCGTGCCGTCCTCGAAGCCGAGGTTCAGCACCCGCCCGTCCTCCGCCTTCGGCGGAATGGAATCCACGGCCGAGGAAATGACCGATCCTGCGAGCAGCAGCGCGGCGGAGAAAAGCGCGGGGAGACGTTTCATGCGCGGAGCATTGGCGGGGATCGCGGCGGGTGTCCAGCAAGCCGATAAGAGCCGGGCTACATCACCGGATGAGACGGAGGCTGGACTTCGCACTGGCAGTTTCCGATGAATCGCACGGCTAAGGCCCGCGCAAACCGCGGGCCATCCTGCTTCACTCCCAATGCGCACATTCCTCCTCACCCTCGCCACCGCCACCGCCGCGTTCGCCCAAATCCCTCCCGGCGGCAAGGCCCCGCCCAAGAGTCCGCTCGAGGACAAAGGCCGCCCCGTGGCAACCGCGCCGTCGATGACGCCGGAGGACACGGCAAAGGCATTCAAGCTGCCGCCGGGTTTCAAAGTGCAGGTCGTCGCCGGCGAGCCGGATGTGGTGCAGCCGATCGCCTATCACGCAGGACGACCGCGGGCGGCTGTGGGTGGTGACGAACACGAACTACCCCGTTGCCCCGGCGAGCCGAAGGACAGCATCCTCATCTTCGAGGACACCAACGGCGACGGGCGCGCGGACAAGCGCACGGTCTTTTACGACAAGCTCACCTTCGCCAGCGGCATCGCGGTCGGCCACGGCGGCGTGTGGGTGGGCGCTCCGCCGAACCTCCTCTTTTTCCCGGTGAAAGAATGGCGAGGACAAGCTCGACGGGCGAGCCCGAGGTGGTGCTCGACGGCTGGGGGTACGAGGACACGCACGAGACGCTGAACGATTTCATCTGGGGGCCCGACGGCTGGCTCTACGGCACGCACGGCGTGTTCACTTTGTCGAATGTCGGCAAGCCCGGCACGCCGAAGGCCGAGCGCATGCGCGATCAATGCCGGCGTGTGGCGCTTTCATCCGACGAAGAAGAATCTTCGAGCGTATGGGCCGAGGGCGCGAGCAACCAGTGGGGGGTCGACTGGAACGATCACGGCGAGGCGTTCTTCGCCGCGTGCGTGATCCCGCACATGTGGCACGTGCATCCAGGGCGCGCGCTATCAGCGCCAGGCCGGGCCGCACTTCGAATGCGAACACCTACGACGACATCAAGACGATCGCCTGGGGCCGCTACGAGAAGGCGGCGTACTGCGGGATGATGGTCTATCTCGGCGACCTCTTCCCGAAGGAATGGCGCGACACGCTTTTCTTCCACGACATCCACATGAACAAGCAGCGCAACGAGCGCGTCGTGCGCAGCGGCTCGGGTTACAAGAGCGAGCGCAATGGCGATTTCATGGACAGCGGCGACAAGTGGTTCCGCGGGCTCTCACCGCAGTACGGGCCGGACGGATCGGTCTTCATCAACGACTGGTACGACAAGGTGCCGTGCCATCAGCAGCGCGAGTTCACCGACCGCACGAACGGGCGCATCTACAAGGTCACGACGAACGGCGTGAAGCCCGTGCAGGTGGACCTTTCGAAGGCGAGCGAGGCCGAACTCGTGCAGTATCAGCTCCACGCCAACGACTGGTACGTGCGCCACGCGCGGCGCATCCTGCAGGAGCGCGGACTGAAACCCGAGGGCACCGCCGCGCTGGAGAAGATCCTTTTTGAGAACGCCGACGACACGCGCCAGCTCCGCGCGCTCTGGGCGCTGCACTGCGGCGGCACTTTGGCGGAGGCAACGGCGTTAAAGGCGCTGACGGCCAAGAGCGAATACGTGCGCGGCTGGGCGATGCACGCTCGCTTTGCGAAAACAACAAGCCCGGCGCGACGGCGCTCGCCGAGTTCGCGCGACTGGCGAAGGACGACAAGAGCCCGCTCGTGCGCCTCCGCATCGCGAGCGCCGCGCAGCGCATCGCCATCGCCGACCGCTGGCCCATCCTCACCGCACTCGCCTCGCATGCCGAGGATGCGACCGACCAGAACCTCCCGCTCATGCTCTGGTATGCCGCCGAGCCAGCCGTCGCCGCCGACACCGCAAAGGCTGCGGAACTGCTCGCGAGCTGCCAGATTCCGAAGGTGCAGGAGTTCATCACGCGCCGCATCGCCGCCGGAAAATGAAGCGCACGCTCGCTCTCGTCATCGCGCTCGCGCTCGCAGCAGGGGCGGGCGCGCAGGACAACTCGAAGCTCGATCTGCTCGTCTCCACGCTCGGGAAAATCGCCGTCCCGGCAGCGCAGTCGAGCATCCTCAAGGGCATGCGCGATTCGCTGCAAGGCCAGCGCGGCATCGCGGAGCCGAAGGGCTGGCCCGAGGTGTACGCGAAGCTCAAGGACAGCCCAGATGAGCAGGTCCGCACGCACGCGCAGGCGCTCGCCGCGATTTTCGGCGGCGACAGCGCGCTCGACGAGATGCGCAAGCTGCTCACGGATGCGAAGTGCGCCGATCGCGGCCCGCAAGCAGGCGCTCGATGCGCTCGTCGCACAGCGCGATGCGGCATCGCTGGACACGCTGCTGCAACTCGTCACCCAGCCCGGCCCGCTGCGGGAACCCGCGTTGCGCGGGCTCACCGGCTACGACGATCCGCGCGTCGCGCAGGCTGCCGCGGATGCGTTTGCCAAGCTCGACAGCGCGGAGAGGCGCGCGGCGATGCAGGCGATGCTCGCGCGACCCGCTGGCGCGAAGGTTTTCATAGCCGCCATCGAGGCCAGGAAGATCCCGAAGGCGGAACTCACGGCGCCGATCGCACGGCAGCTCCAGGGATTGAAGGACGCGGCGCTCGACGCATGGCTCGCGAAGAACTTTGGCGCGGTCTCGGCACCCAATGAGGACAAGCAGAAGCTCATCGCGAAGTACCGCGAATTTGTCACCACCGATCTCGTGCTCCGCGCGGATGCGCAGCATGGGCGCGCGCTTTACGCGCAGGCATGCGCGGCGTGCCACACGCTCTTCGGCACCGGCGGGAAAATCGGTCCAGAGCTTCCGGGCGCATTCGAGGATCTCGAATACCTGCTGAGCAACATCCTCGACCCAAACGCGATCATCGGGAAGGACTACCAGCAGACCTTTGTGAAGACGAAGGACGGACAGATCGTGGCAGGCATCGTCACCGAGGACACGGACCGGGCGATCTCGCTGAAGACGCTCGGCGGCGGGGTCGTCACGGTGCAACGCGCGGATGTCGCATCGACCGAGGTCAGCCCGCTGAGCATGATGCCCGAGGGCCTGCTCACGCCGCTCCATGAGCCCGACGTGCGCGACCTTTTCCTCTACCTGCGCCAGAAACAGCAGGTGCCGATGCTCGTCACCGAGTTGAACGCGAACGATTTCTTCAACGGCAACGATCTGCACAATTGGATTCCCGGCGGGGACGGATGGCGTGTCGAGAACGGCGAACTCATCGGCACCGGACGCGCGGACAAGCCGGTCTCGCTCACCAGCGAGATGGTCTCCGGCGACTACAGGCTCTCCGCACAGGTGCGCATCCGCGGTGAAAAGGCCGCCGCGGAACTCGTGCTCTGCGGCGAACGCGATTCCTCGGGCTTTCACGGCATCACGCTCAGCCTCGGCGGACCGTCCGCGATCGCGCTCGTGGACTATCGCGCTGCCACGGACGCCCTCGTGAAGGCCGGCACCCGCGCTCTCGGCGACGACAAGTGGCATGCCATCGAGGTGCTCCGGAAAAGCGGGAAACTGACCGTGAGCGTGGATGGGAATGTGGAGTTCGATGTCGAAGACCCGCGCCACCGCCGCCGCGTCTCGCCGTCATTCCATCTTCTCGGCACAGGCGCGGAACTCCGCGTGAAGGGGCTGAAGATCGAAGCGCTCCCGTGATTCGGCGAGGGAGAAAGGCCGTTTTCAGCGCAGAGGCGCGGAGCGATCGTTGAGGAACGCGGAGGACGTTCTTTTCCGCACCTCGCTTCGGAACCTCAATCCACCCCCACGACTGCGTGTCGAAACCCCGCGCCTTCCCAAGCGCGACCGCCAGCGCCGCTACTTCAGCTTCGCGAAGTCGGCGCGCACGGACTTCACCTTCTTCTCGTCCTCATTGCAGAAGACGACGCCGGTGAGCTTGTTGAGCTGGTAGCACTTTAGCGTGAACTTCCGCTTCTTGTTGCGGTCACCTTCCAGTTCCACGCGCGTCGGCGGACGGGTGAAGTCGCCGACGAAGTCGAAATCGAGGTCGAAAATCCGGCTCTGATGCCACGGGATGTAGGTGAAATTCACCATCTTCTTCGCGGCCATGTTGTGGCCGGCGACACGGCCCATCGCGAGCGCGGCGTCCCAATGTTCCTCGCGGCGCATCCCGCCGAGGACGGGGTTCGGATACAGCGCGATGTCGCCAGCGGCGAAAATGCCCAGTTCGTCGCTTTCCAGGCGCTCAGTCACCGGGCAGCCATTTTGCGACCAAAGCGGTGAGGCGGAAACGAGCTGCAGATTCGGCTCCGAGCCCATCGCGACGATCGCGACGGTCGTATCCAGGCGCTGCCCGCTCTTGGTCTGCACGCGCTGGAGCACCGTGCGACCCTCGAAGCCATTCAGGTGCTCGCCGAGCATGAACTTCACGCCATTTGCGGCGAGGTAGTTCGTGAGCCACGTGGCGGTTTCGAGATCCAAAAACCGCGTCCACACGGCCGGCGCGCGCGTGATCACCGTCACGTTCAGCTTCAGCTTGCGCAGCAGCGCCGCAGTTTCCACGGCGACGAATCCACCACCGACGATGACGACGTTCTTTTCCGAGTCCACCACCTCGCGCAGCGCGGAAAGGTCGCGCGCGGTGCGAATGTAGAAGACGTTGCCGAGATTGGCACCGGCGACCGCGGGACGCCGCGCGCGGCTGCCGGTGGCCAGCAGCGCCTTTTCAAATTTCACCGCCTGCCCGGTCACGAGCACCGCGGCCCGCTGCTCGATGCTGAATTGCGTGACGAGCGTGTTCAGACGCAGATCCACTTTCATCCGCGAAAACCACGCGGAATCCCTTTCGAGAAGTTTTTCGATCGGCGCACCCTTTTGGCCGAGAATTCCCGGCAGAAGGTCCGGACGAGTCACGCCTGGATGCGGCTCGGCGGTGATCATCATGATGCTCCTCCGCTTGTCGATCGCGCGGATAGCCTCGCAGGCCGCTACCCCAGCGGCACCAGCACCAACGATCAAATAGTCCCGGCGAATCATCTCAAGGGGAGTAAATACCGAGCCCACAATGCTTTTTGCGAGGAAAAAGACAGGCGTGCGAAATTTTTCCGCTTTTCCGGCTCGTTCGGCGCAAAACGGGGCCGCATCGCGATCCAGCGAGCGCCTTCGCGAACCGGACGGGATGGGCGTTTGCCAATTGCGTTCCACCCCGGTACAAACGCCGCCACGGTCGTGATTTCCATTCGCATCGACAACCTCACCAAGCGCTTCGGCGACACGATCGCCCTCCATTCGCTGAACCTCACAATCGGTCCGGGCGAAATTTTTTTCCTCCTCGGCCCGAGCGGATGCGGCAAAACGACCCTCCTCCGCAGCATCGCCGGATTTTACCCGCCAGACGGGGGACGGATTTTTTTCGGCGACGAAGATGTGACCGGCCTGCCCCCGCACCGGCGGAACACGGGCATGATGTTCCAGAGCTACGCGCTCTGGCCGCACATGACGGTCGCGCAAAATGTCGCCTTCGGTCTCGAGGAGCGGCGGGTCGCACGCGCCGAAACCGAAAAGCGCGTCGCCGCGGCGCTCGATTCCGTGAAGATGGGCCAATACGCCTCGCGCAAAATCAACCAACTCTCCGGCGGCCAGCAGCAGCGCGTCGCACTCGCCCGCGCGATGGTCATCCGCCCGCGCTGCCTGCTGCTCGACGAACCGCTCTCCAATCTCGACACAAAACTCCGCATCGAAATGCGCGGCGAAATCCGTCGCATCTGCAAGGAAGCCGGGCTCACCGCCATCTACGTGACGCACGATCAAAAGGAGGCGCTCAGCGTCGGCGACCGGATCGCCGTCATGGAGGCCGGGCACATCCGACAGGCCGGCGCGCCCGCCGAAGTCTATCGCCGGCCAGCCTCGCGCTTCGTCGCGGATTTCATGGGCGAGACGAATTTCATCACCGGCACCGTCAGCAGCACGGCCTCGGACTCCGTCTCGGTCCGCACGCCGCTGGGCGAATTTTCCGCAGTCGCACACGGCTGGCAGCCGCAGGCGGGGCAGAAAGTCCTGCTCAGCGTGCGCCCGGAGACGCTGCGCCTTTCCACCACCGCCGCACCGCTGAACTCGATCTCGGGAAAGATCCAGGAGCGCGTCTATCTCGGCGAGATGGCGCAATATCGGTTCGCGGCGAGCGGACAGACGCTCAAGATTTTCGAGCTGAATCCGAAGTTCGCATTCGGGAACGACCACGGGCAGCTGTTCGCCAGCGCGGACCCCGCGGATGTCGTCGTGCTGCCGGAGTAGCCCATGGGCAAGAACATCGCCCTGCTCATCGCGGTGCTCGTGGTCGTCATCGGCCCGATCCTCATGCGCCCGCGCGGCGACGAGGCGCGGCTCCGCGGCCAGGACACGCTCGTCGTCATCACGCCGCACAACGAGGCCATCCGCTCGGAATTCAGCGAGGCATTCCGCGAGTGGTATCGCGCAAAAACCGGACGCACAGTCGTCCTCGAATGGCTCACGCCCGGCGGCACGAGCGAAAGCACGCTCTACGTCAACGGCGCCTACACCGCAGCATTCGAAAACTACTGGAAGCACACGCTCCACAGAAAATGGGGCAACGATGTCGAGTCCGGATTCCTCGACCCGAGGACGATTCCCGCGAAGTCCCCCGCCGAAGACACGCCACGCCAGGCCGCGCGTCGCGCCTTTCTCGAGTCCAACGTGGGCGGCCGGTTCGACGTGTTCTTCGGCGGCGGTTCGTATGATTTCAGGAAAATGGCCGACCTCGGAGTGCTGGTGGACTGCGGTTACGTCGCGGCGCATCCGGAAATCTTCGGCGTCGGGAAACCGATTCCGCCGATGCTCGGCGGCGAGCCCTACTACGATGAGAAAGGCCGCTGGATCGGAACCACCGTCGGCGCATTCGGAATCGCGTACAACCGCGACCAGCTCGCACGCCTCGGCCTTCCCAACCCGACGCAATGGAGCGACCTCGCCGACCCGCGCTACTTCCGCACACTGGCTGTCGCGAATCCGGTCCAGAGCGGCTCGGCAAACAAAGCCCTCGAAATGCTCGTGCAGCAGCAGATGAACCTCGTCGCCGACGAACCCGGCACCGACGAGCAGCGCATCACGGGCGAGGGCTGGACCCGCGCCATGCGACTGCTCCAGCGCATCGGCGCCAATGCGCGCTACTTCAGCGACTCCTCCTCGAAAATCGCGCTCGATATCGAGGCCGGAGAAGCAGCCGCAGGCATGACCATCGATTTCTACGGACGCTTCCAAAGCGAATCCGTCCGCCGCGCCGACGGCTCATCGCGCATCGGCTACACTGACGCGAAAGGCGGCACCTCCTACGGCACCGACCCCATCGGCCTGCTGCGCGGCGCGCGGCATCCGGAGCTGGGGAAAAAGTTCATCGAGTTCGTGATGACCGACGGCCAGAAGCTCTGGGGCTGGAAAGCCGGCACGCCCGGCGGTCCGCGCCAGCATTCACTGCGACGCCTCCCGATGCTGCCGGAACTTTACGCCCCGGAATTCCGCGCGCTGCGCAGCGACCCAGACGTGCTGCCCTACGAGGCTGCCAAGCATTTCATCTACGAAGGCCGCCGCACCGCTCCCTACTTCAGCACGATCGCCTTCGTCTTCCGCGTGATGTGCATCGACGCGCACCGCGAACTCACCGCCGCGTGGCAGGCGCTGTGCGAGGCCCGCCAGCGCACAGGAAAATTCCCGCCCGAGGCCCTCACCGCATTCGAGGATGTGCGCGCTGTCGATTACACGGCCGTCTCCACGCGCATCGCCAAAGCCGTCGGCAGCGGCTCCGACAAAATCACCCAGGTCCGGCTCGCCAAGGAACTCGCCGACCATTTCCGCGCGAACTACAGCCGCGCCGAGGCGCTCGCCCGTGAAGGAAAATAGCTGCCGCGTGGTGCCGGCACTCCGTTCCCGCCGGCCTCAGTGATTGAAGATGAATTCCCGGTTGCTCATCAGCGCCCAGTAAACGTCCTCCATCACCAGCCGCTGCCCGTCCTTCGCATCCGCCATGGCGCGCACGACCGAGTCTTTTTCCGCCGCCGTCGGCAGACGGCCGAGCGCCGAGAGATACGCGTCCTCCAGCCACACCTCGACCGGCTTCTTCGCGGCGAACGCCTTGCCCACCACGCTTGATGCTTCCCGCAGCTTCGCGTTGACCGTTTCGCCATTCGCCATGTGCAGCGCCTGGGTCACGTTCGGCTCCTCCGTGCGTTCGCATTCACAAGTCTGCTCGCGCAATGGGCGCCCGAACACCTTCGTGAAGTAGCTGTCCGTATTCACGTCCGGCAACTGCACCGCGCGCCAGCCGGCGGGGAATGCGTCGCCCTTGTCGCCCTGGTCATACGGATTCCTCGTCTTGAACATCGTCGGCACCTCCGTGACCTGCGCCACGGCGTCGTGCAACACCTCTGCCATCAGCCGGCGCGGGTAGTAGCGCGAGTAAAAGCGCGTGTCGTCCTTGTTCCCCGGCAGCGGCACGCTGCTGCGCTGGTAGGTTTCGCTCTGCAAAATCTCCCGCATCAGCGCCCGCAGATCGTAGCGGTTGTCGCGCAGCCATTTCGCCGCGGCGGAGAAAAGCGCCTCGTTGCTTGCAGGATTCGTCTCGCGGATGTCGTCCACGGCCTCGACCAGCCCGACGCCGAAGAAATTCGCCCACACACGGTTCACGATCGCCCGCGAGAAATACGGATTCTCCGGCGCGGTGAGCCATTCCACGAGCGCCTCGCGACGGTCGCCGGGAGCGTCCTGCGTGAGCGCCTTGCCGCCGAGCGGACGCGGCAACTGCGGCTTGCCCGTGAGCGGCTGCACGAGGTCGCCATCATCCGCCGCAAAGACGATCCGGTCGCCTTCCCCGCTGGCGCCATTCTTGAACCGCACCCGCGCGAACAGGTTGGCGTAGCCGAAGTAGTCGTTGTTCGTCCACTTCTCCATCGGGTGATTGTGGCACCGCGCGCAGTTCGTCGAGATGCCGAGAAACGTCACCGCCGTCTTCTCCGACAGGTCGCGAGCGTCGGGCGTCATCACGAAATAGTTCGCCGCCCCGTTCTCCAACGTGCTGCCGTGCGCCGTCAGCAGACGTCGCGCAAATTCGTCCCACGGCGTGTTCGTCGCCACCTCGTCGCGGATCCATTTGTAATACGCCCACACCGCAGGCAGCGGCAGCTTGCGCTTCGTCACGAGCAAAAGGTCGCTCCATTTGTAGGCCCAGTAGTCCGTGAACTCCGGACGCTTCAGCAACCGCTCGATCACCGCGTCGCGCTTGCCCGTGCTCGCGTCGGCCAGGAATGCGCGCACCTCCTGCGCAGTCGGCAGCACCCCGATCGTGTCGAGGTACGCGCGGCGGAGGAATTCCTCATCCGTGCAGCGCGGCGACGGCGGGATGTTCAGATCGCGGAGCTTTTCGAGCACGAGGCCGTCGATCCAGTTCCGCCTCGGCGCATCCACAAATGCCTGCGGCGGGATTTCGTTTTCAAAGGGCGCCTCGACTGTCGCGAACGTGATCTTCTGGAGATACCAAGCGGTCACCGCGCTCTCGCCATTGCCGAGCACCGTGACTTTTCCGAGGTCGTCCACATTCGCCACCGTCTGGTTCGTCGCCGTGAACTTCGCGTAGCGCGTCACGTCCTCGCTGTGTCCGTCGGAGAAATGCGCGCGCACCTGAAACTGCTGCTCCTGTCCGACCTTCACCCGCGCGCGCGGCGGCACGACCTCGATGCGCTCGATGCGCACGTCGTCCTCCTTCGGCCCCGGTGCGCCGGCCGCGACCCAGTCCACGAGCGTCTGCCACTCCGGCGAATGCACCTTGAACCGCTCGCCTCCCTTGTGTGGCACCGCGGAAGTCGTCTTCAGTAAGAACAGCGAACGCGCCGGATCGGTGGTGTCGATGCGCCGCCCAAACGCACCGCGCGTCAGCATGAGCCAATCGCCTTCTGTGTCATACCCGCGCAACGAAAGCCTGAAGCCCCCCTGCCCCGCCGCCGCCCCGTGGCACGCACCCGACGAGCAGCCGGTCTTCGCGAGAATCGGCTGGACGTGATTGCGGAACGAAACCTCCGCGGCGTTCAGCGGCAGGGCGACCAAAGCGAGGAGGATGAGGGAGCGGAACATTGTGCGACGCGGCCAGAGTACCCAGCCTCCGTGCGCTGGCAAGGCGTGCAGTGCGTGTCCAGCCGCCACGGTCAGCTTGCGTTACGATTGCAAAACGCCACACCGTGCACCGGTGAAATCGCCCTGCAACGAATATGCCACGCTCGAGAAGCGCACGATTCGCTCTCTCGGCGAGAATCTGCCCGACGCGGACTTCAACTCGCTCGCACTCGAAATCCACACGTTCCAGCGGCGTTGGAACAGGCCCTATGCAAAGTGGTGTGCAACCCTCCCAGCACCCGCAACCTGGCGCGAAATCCCCGCGGTGCCCCAGGCAATGTTCAAGCAATTCCGGCTCTCGTGCTTTCCGGCCAGACTCACCCGGACAACATTTCTCACCAGCGGCACCACCGGCGAGGCCCGCGGCGAGCATCACTTCCTCGACACCGCACTTTACGAGGCAAGCCTCCTCGCGGGTTGGCGTGGGTTGCAGCTTTCAAAGCTCCCCGCGCTTTTCCTCGCGCAGTCTCCTGCCGATGCTCCCGAATCGTCGCTCGCGCACATGTTCGGAGTTTTTGCAAAGCAGACGACCTCGCGTGCGGTCTTCGACATTCACGCCTCCGCGGAAAAGCTGGAACGCCTCGCGGACTCCGGCCCATGCGCGGTGTTCGGCACGGCGCTCGCGTTCCTGTCGCTCTTCGAGCGCCTCGGCGACCGGCGGATCCGCCTGCCAAAAGGCAGCTTTGCCCTCGAAACCGGCGGCTACAAAGGCACGGGGCGCGACATTCCAAAGCAGCAGCTCTACGCGATGTTTCGCGAATCCCTCGGCCTGCCTGCCGACGCCGTGTGGAACGAATACGGGATGACCGAGCTTTCCTCGCAGGCCTACACACATGGCATCGGTCGGCCGCACGCGCCGCCATCGTGGCTGCGTGCAATCGTCGTGAATCCCGACTCGGGCAAGGAAGTGCCCATCAACGACGCCGGCGTGCTGCGCCTCTTCGATCTCGCAAATGTCGGCAGCGTGCTCGCGATCCAGACCGCCGACCTCGCCATCCGGCGCGCGAATGGCTTCGCGCTCATCGGCCGCGATCCGGCGGCGATCCCGCGCGGGTGCTCGCGGCGTGCCGATGAAATTCTCCAAGGTGCTTCCGCGTCACCGGCTCCCGTCCGCGTTTCATCACGTGTGCTTCCGCCGCCTCCGCGCAGCCGGCTCCCGGACACCGCATCCCGCGCGAAGTCTCTCGCGAAGGCCGCCTCCGCGTTCGCCTATCTCGGAAAATGCAGCGCACGCGATCTTCTCAATCTCGTCAGGGCAGAATTGGGCGACGCAAAAATCCTCGATCAATTCGTCCGCAAAGGCCGCAAGTCCGTCCGCGCGCTCGCGCCGCAGCGCATCCTCCATGTTCTCAGCGGCAACACCCCCGCAGCGGCATTGCAGACGATCCTTCGGGGCTTGCTCCTCGGTTCGGACAACCTCTGCAAGCTGCCCGCAGGCGGAATCCGCGAAGTGCGCGATTTTCGGGCACGGCTTCCCAAACCCCTCGCGGAACGCCTGAACCTTTCGGAGGATCTCCCAAAATCATGGCTGGAGCACGCGGATGCGGCCGTCGTCTTCGGTCGCGATGAGACCGTTGCCGCTGTGCGTGCGGCGCTCCCGCCGGGCATTCCATTTCTCGCCCACGGCCACCGGCTCAGCATCGCGATTGTTTCCGACGACTCTACCTTCCGCAGTGTCGGCGGAGCCGCGCATGATGCCTCGATTTTTGATCAGCAAGGCTGCCTCTCGCCGCAGGTCATTTTCATCCGGGAAAAAGGAAAAGCCGCAACGAGCGCCTATGCACGGCGACTGGCTGCGGCGATGGCCCGTTTTGAAAGGCACACGCCACGCGGCGCACTCCCGGTCAGCGAGGCGAACAGCATTCGGACACTGCGCGAGGAAACGGCATTCCGCGCTGCGAACGGCGAACCTCTCGAGGTTTTTGCGAGCGCCGACACCGCATGGACGGTCGTCGTGGATCGCAGCGCCACGCTCCCGCGTTCGCCGCTTAACCGGGTGATTTTCGTCAAACCGCTGCCTGCCAAATTGGCCCCGCTGCTCGCGCCGCATCGCGCGCACCTGAGCACCTGCGGCATCTGGCCCGCCAATCCAGCGAACCGCGATTTCGCCGCAGCACTCGGATTTTCGCGCATCTGCGCCATTGGCAAAATGCAGGCCCCTCCGCTCGACTGGCACCACGATGGCCAGCAAGTGCTGGCGCCGCTCGTGCGCTGGGCGGACTTCGAGCCCTAGCTCGACTTTGCCCGGCGGCAGAGCAGCGTCACCCACTTGCCCTTCCGCACCGCGCGCTCGAGACGGCAGCGCTGTTTGCGGAATGCGGCGAGCACTTCACCTTCCTGCGTGCGCAGGATGCCGCTGAGGATCAGGTGCCCGCCCTGCCCCACCGCGCGCACGATCCGCGGCGCGGCGGCGATGAGCGTGGTGCTGAAGACATTCGCCAGCACGACCGGCCAGCGGCGCGGGACGCTCCACTTCACCACATCCATGCGGGCAAAGTGGACGCCGCGGATGTCATTCGCAGTGGCGTTCTCCTTCGCGACGCGCACGGCGACGGGATCGAAATCACCGGCCTCGACTTTCCGCGCTCCGAAAATCCGCGCCGCCAGAGCGAGGATGCCGCTGCCGGTGCCGATGTCGAGCGCCTCCCATTCTCCGGCGCGGAGCCCCGCCGCGACATCCGCGAGCACGCGCAGGCACGTCGCCGTCGTCGCATGTTCGCCGGTGCCAAAGGCGACGGTCGCCGGGATGAGAAGCGCAGGAATGTGCGGGCTCCGCTTCGCCGCGAGCGAGAGCTCCTTTTCGCTGGAAACCACGAGCAGCTTCCCGCGAACGCGCAGCGGCGGGCGTGGCTTCGGCTCGAGTTCCTTTTGGGTGAGCGGTCGGGCGACGCGGACGGTACCCCCGAATTCCCGCACGAGCATCTCAGCCTCTTCTCCGGTGACATGGTAAGCCTCGATCCGCAACGTGCGCGAGCCTGCGAGCGTGACCATCACCAGCCGCTGGCCGAGCCAGCCGAGGCGTTCCAGCCACACGTCCTCCCACTTTACGGTCGTCAGCTTTCGCCACACGTAGCCGACGCGGCTTCGCGGGAGGCGGATTTTCCGCGCGGTCGCGGCGCTTCGGGGTGCCATCTACTTTCTCCGGAAAAACAGCATGTGCTGCTGAGGGAGGTCGCCCTTCGTCCGCACCCACTCCATCTCCGGGTGGAGCGCGAGTTCCTTTTTCACCTGCGCCTCGGTCATCTTGTGGACGAGTTTGATGGGCACCGACGGGTCCTCGCCGCGATACTCGATGAACACGATCTGCCCGCCCTTTTTCAGCCCGGCGATCATCTTGCGGATCATCTCGTACGGGAACTCGAACTCGTGATACACGTCCACCATCACCATCATGTCGCAGCTCTCGGGATCGAGCTTCGGGTCCGCATCGCCACCGAGGATGGGCTTCACGTTTTCGATGCCCTTCGCCTTCATCTTCGGCACGAGCAGGTCGAGCATCTCCTTTTGGATATCCACGCCATACACAATGCCTCCAGGCAGGATGCGCGGCGCGATGCGCTGCGAAAGGTAGCCCGTGCCGCAGCCGATGTCGGCGACGCTCATGCCGGGCTTCAAGCCGAGCATCTCGACCAGCTTGTCCGTCCGCTCCTCTTCCTCGCGCTCCGGTCGCTCCAGCCAGCCCGCGGCCTGATGTCCCATGATGTGCGCGATCTCACGCCCCATGAAAAACTTCCCGATGCCATTCCTGTCATGCTCCGCACGCGTTTCGTAGAGCGGCGACGGCAGCTTCGGGGCCTCATCGGCGAGCGCAGTCGCGAGGATGAAGAGCGCGGGGAGGAAAAGGAGTCGCTTCATCCGCGAAAGAAAACACGCGCCGCGTGATTTGGCGACTGCAACTCTCAGCGTCGCTTTTTCCTCAGCAAAAATGAGCGCCCTTTGCCTCCACGTACACCGCGTAGAGCGACTGGCTCGCGGCCATGAAGAGTCGGTTCCGGCGCGGTCCGCCGAAGCAGACGTTCGCGCAAATCTCCGGCAGCAGGATCTGGCCGATGCGCTGGCCTTCGGGCGAGAAAATGTGGACGCCGTCGTAGCCCGCGCCGACCCATCCGGCGCCGACCCACACATTGCCCTCCGTGTCGCAGCGGATGCCGTCGGCCATGCCGGCGACCTTCTCGCCCTTCAGTTCCATCTCCATTGAGACGTACTGGCGGCCGTTCTTCAGCTTCGCGCCGTCCACGTCCCAGACCTTGATGTTCTTCGGCGCCTCCTTGTAGTGCGAAGCTCCCGTGTCGGCGACGTAGAGCTTCTTGTAGTCCGGCGAAAAGCAGAGCCCGTTCGGCTTGAAAATCTCGTCGGTCACTTTCTCGGTCTTCGCCGTCGCGGGATCGATGCGATAGACGGCTTCCTTGATCTCCAGCGGCAGCTTTTTCCCCTCGTATTCAAAGAGCGCGCCGTAGCCGGGGTCGGTGAACCAAATCGCGCCGTCGGGCGTTACCACAATGTCGTTCGGTGCGTTGAACGGCTTCCCGCCAAACTTCTCGGCGAGCACCGTCACCTGGCCATTTGCCTCGTAGCGCACCACGCGCCGCGTGCCGTGCTCGCACGAGAGCTGTCGGCCCTCGCGGTCGAAGGTGTTGCCGTTGCTGAATCCCGCAGGCTTGTGGATGACGCTCACGTGGCCGTCGTCCGGCAGATAGCGCATCTGCACGTCATTCGGGATGTCGCTCCACATGAGATACTGCCCCTGCCCGCTCCACGCCGGTCCCTCGGCCCAGCGCATGCCGGTGTGAAGCCGCTCGATGGATGCATTGCCGATTTTGATTTTCCTAAACGAGTCCTCCAGCGCGATGACGTCGGGCTCCGGGTAGCGCACCGGCGCCCCGTTCTTTCCGAAGTCCCGGGCGAGAAGCGGCGCGGCGGCGAGGGTTCCGAGGGTCGTGAGGAAGGAGCGGCGGGAGGTTTGCATGGCGCGGTTGTCTCCCGCCGTGGTGTGAATTGTCAAACCGCCGGAGCGCGCGGCGCAAAAACCCGTTGCCAACCCTGCGTGCCGTGGTATTCCCCCGCACCAAATTACACCGCCATGTCACAACTTCTCGATTCCAAGCAAATCAAAGCCGCCCTTAAGGACCTCCCAGAGTGGGATCTCGAAAAAAATGCCCTCGAGCGCACGTTCGAATTCGACGACTTCGCGGGCTCGGTGGATTTCGTCAATGGCGTCGCGGAACTCTCGGAGGAGATGGATCATCACCCGGACATCGACATCCGCTACGCGAAGGTGCGCATCATCCTCTCGACCCACAGCAAGGGCGGCCTCACCGAAATGGACTTCGAGATGGCCGAGCGGATCGGCAACCTGGTGGATGCCTAGTCCCGCGCCGGACCGCGCCTGGAAAACGATTTCCGCGATCTTCGTGATCGCATTGGCTGTCGGCGTCTGCTGGCTCATCGAATGGCGCAGCGCGCCGCCGCCACCGCCGCCCGTGGTTCTGCCTTACGAGCCACCGCCGAATCCTGCGGCAAAATAGCGGGCGAACCGGCCTCCCAGTGAACTGGCTCCAACTCCTCTCAGCAGACCGGCTCGGCCGCGCGAAACCCGGCCGCCGCGAGGCCGCGCGCTCCGACTTCCAGCGCGACAGCGACCGCATCATTTTCTCCTCTGCGTTCCGGCGGCTGCAGGACAAGACGCAGGTCTTTCCCCTCGCGGAAAATGACTTCGCCCGCACGCGGCTCACGCATTCGCTCGAAGTCGCCAGCGTCGGCCGCTCGCTCGGCACGCGCGTCGGCGCGGAAGTTTGCGCCCGCCATTGCCTCGGCGACGAAGGACTGCACGCGTCCGACTTCGGCGCGATCGTCCACGCTGCGGCGCTCGGGCACGACCTCGGGAATCCGCCCTTCGGCCACAGCGGCGAGGACGCCATCCAGCATTGGTTCAAGAGCGGTAGTCCGCATGCACGCGATGCGCGCGAAGGACTCAGCGAGACGGAGTCCGCCGACATCGGACGATACGAGGGCAACGCGCAGGGCTTCCGCATTCTCACGCGCCTGCAGATGCCGGACAACAACGGCGGCCTCCAGCTCACCTGCGCGATGCTCGGCGCGTTCACGAAATACCCGCATGCATCGCTCACCGGCCCTGTCGCGCATGAGGGCGCGAGCCTGAAAAAATTCGGCTACTTCCAGAGCGAGCGCGGGCACTTTGCTGACGTTGCGGGGCATTGCGGGCTGCTCACGCGCGCAACCGAATGCTGGGCGCGCCATCCGCTCGCATTCCTCGTCGAGGCCGCGGATGACATCTGCTACCGACTCGTCGATTACGAGGACGGCGCGCGGCTCGGACACCTCAGCTACGAGACCGTGCGCGACGCATTTCTCACCATCCTCCCTGCGGCGAGACACCCGCGGGATCTGACCGGGATGACATCGACCAAGGCCGCCATCGAGATGCTCCGCGCGATGGCGATCGGCGAATGCCTTTCGCAATGCACCGCGCTTTTCCTCGATCACGAAAAGGATCTGCTCGACGGAAAGTTCGACACGCCGCTCACCGACGTCATCCCCGCCGCCGCCGCGCTCGCCGCGATCCAGAAACACAGCCGCGAGACCATCTACACAACCCCGCGCGGCGTGCAGATCGAGATCGCCGGCTACGAAGTCCTCGGCGGTTTGCTCGATGTCTTCATGAGCGCCGTGAACGACATCGCGGCGCAAGGCGACGGTGCTTCGAAGCGCAGCAAAAAGCTCGCGAGCCAGCTCCCCGCCGAATGCGTCCGCGCCGCGCACGAGGAGGGGCCGTATCTGCGGCTCATGCGCATGCTCGATTTCGTGAGCGGGATGACGGACAGTTACGCCGTCGCGCTTTACCGCCGGGTGAAGGGAATCGCGCTGCCCGGAACGTAGGCCCGCCGTTTTTCCCGCTCGCGGCGCGGCGCGATGCCCGCTCTAAAGGCGCTCCACACATGCTCGAACAACTCGTCCAATCCCTCGAACGCCTCCAGCAAAGCATCCAGGACATGAACGCCCTCGGGCTTCTCGCGTTCGCCGGCATCTTTGTCGCCGCGCAACTCGTCATGGTGCCCGTCGCGCCGCTGGGCATGGCATTCGGCCTCTTCTTCGGATTCACGCGCGGCTGGGTCGGCCTGATGCTGGGCTGCGCAGTCGGTGCGAGCATCAACTTCCTGATCGCGCGGCACCTCGCGCGTGCCGCCGTGACCCGCTGGCTGGGCAACAATGAAAAATTCCGCCTCATCGACAAGGCCGTCGCCCGCGAAGGCTGGAGAGATTGTCGCGCTGCTGCGCTTCGTGCCGATCCCGTTCGGCATCGCCAACTACTGCTACGGCCTCACGCCCGTGCGCTTCTGGCCGTATCTCGGCGCGACGTGTCTCGCGATCATTCCGGCCAACAGCCTCTTCGTCTGGATGGGCTCGACCTTCCACGGCAGCCTCTCCTCGCTCGTCGGCAAAGGCAGGCCGCATCACCCGCTCGAATACGTCTTCCTCGCCGTCGGAATCATCGCCGCCGTGGTCGCGCTCCGCTACGTCGCGAAGGTCGCCCGCACCGCCGTCGCCGCCGAACCCGACTCGCCGTGACCGCCCGGTAGGGACGGCTCGCCGAGCCGTCCCGCGAATTGGGCCGCGTTCGGCGAACGCGCCCTACCTTTCCAGCCAGATGATCACCGGGCGTTCCGCGGCCTCCACCGCCATGTAGCCCTCGATTTCCTGGCGCACGTCCACCTTCTCCGCTTCCCCGGCGACCAGCGGCATGCGCTCGGCGCGGACCACACGCAGCGGATCGTTGAAAAGCCGCACCACATGCGGCTCGCCGACGGGACGCCACACGACCCACGCCCGCTTCCCAGGCTGCGCGCCGTGGACAAACTCGTACGCGTAACAATCGCCCTCCTCGCGATCCACCCGCGCGAAACGGTATTCGCCGAGCGAGCGCTGCAGCCACGCGAGCGCGTGGAACGCGGGCTTCGGCACAAAATTCCGCGTGATGCCGCTGCTGCCGTGGAGGTGCGGCACATCGCTGTCGTTGAAAAAATAGAGGTACGCGCGATCCACGCCGAGCCGCGCGAGCAGCAGGAAGGATCGCACGGTCCACACCGCCTGCTGCTCCTCGGTGCTCCCCTCCCATTTTGCAAAATCCCCCGTCGCCGGCGCCGGCTTCGTCGAAGCATCGTAGCCGAATTCCGTCACCCACACCTCCTTCGTCGGCGCGTGCTCCCCGCGCCATTTCAGCACGTGGCCCACGTTCTCCGCAAACTTCGTCGCCGGATCCTCCGGATAGCTGCGCCGCCATGTCGGCCAAGGCTCGGTCTCGGCGTAAAAGTGGACGTTGAGGATGTCCCACAGGCTTTCGAGTCCGCTGAGAACGTCCACGCTCTTCGAGTAGCGTCCGCTCGGCCCGAGATTCGCCGCGCACGTCGCGATGCGCAGCGCGGGATCGCCCGCGCGGATTCCGCGCGCCATCGCCTCGAACAGCCGCCGGTAAGTCGCGTCGTCATACTTCCCCGGCTCATTCCCGATCTCCACCGCTTCGAGCAGCGGCTCCTTCGCGGACGGGCCGAACGCCTTTGCAAACGCGAGCCCGTACGCCTTCGCATCGCGCGCGATGTCCTTCCACGCACCGGGCGCGATGTCGTCGAACATCAGCGAAGCGTGCGTGCGGTATCCCGCCTTCTTCCAGCTTCCGTAGAGCTGCGCCCAGTTCACGCGGTTTCTGGCGAACGGGAAAGTCGACGCCGCGGAAGTGTCCTCGCCGAAGTCCCATTTGATCGGATGATAATTCCGCAGCACCCGCGTGACCGGCGCATACAGCTCCGGCTTGAACTGCACCGTGTGGACATTGAGCCCGATGAAATCCTTCATCAGCGGACGCACCCTCCCCTCCTCCGCGCACATCCCATCGCAAGCCATCACGAGCAGGAGCGGGAGGAGAAATGCGGCGCGCATGGGTGTAACGTAGAATCGCTTCTCGCAGTCGAGCCGCATTTCTTGCTGCGTCATCGGGCGGTGCCGGTTGGCTTTTCGGGTGCGGCTGCTGGTTTTGGCTTGGCGGCTTCCTTCGCGGCTTCGGCGGCTTTCTTGGCACGGAGTACTTCGATGGCGACCACCACAGCATCCTCCCACGGCAGCTTTTCATCTTTGGCCGGGTCGTAAGGCGGCAGCTTCGGAATCTCCGCCCCGAGTTGCTCCAGCAGCGCGCGGGATTTGTTCAATCGGTTGCGATCTACGAACGGCTCTCCTTCGTGCCATGCCCGCTGGTAAGCAGCGAGCGCATACTTCTTCGCCTGATCTCGGTCTCCGATGGCGAGCCAAAGCTCAGCGAGTGCGAGTCGCGCGATCCAGGATGCGTTTCCGAGCTGCTCCGCGTCTTGGCGTGGTTCAGCAAGCTGACCGAACTGGAGCTTCGCAAGTGCGAGCAGCGTCTCAGCAAGGGGATCTTCCTGCCCGACTTCGCGGGCCATCTGGACGGATTCACGCAGACTCTCGACCGCCGGCTCCCATGATCCTCGTTGAATTAGCCATTCGCCTCGGAGCCGCCGCAACCACCGGATGAGTTGCCGGGTCCGGCCCTTGGCAGCCAATCCCTCGGTCTCGGCGAGATCGTCTTCCCGTAAGGTACCTTGTTCAAATCGAGAGTAGGCGTGGTGAAATTCAGCATAGTCGCGACGGTAGGTCGCACGGGGGCGATCAAGGCCCATTCTTTCGAGAGACCGCCACACGTCCTCGGCATCTTCCAGACGACCCCGATGGGAAAGCTGCTCGAAGAGATGCAAGCGAGTCATGAAAACCTCATCCTCATCATCAGTTAGGCGCGCGAGATCCAACCCGAATCGCACGTAACGATCGGCCTTCGCGAGTTCGCCTTTCTGAAAGTAAGTCACCGAAAAATTCCGCAGGTATACCGAGACTGGTTGCCAATCTTTGCGCTTCAGAGCCGATCGGATGGCAGTTTCATAGCAAAGAAGTTCTGCAGATTGTTGATCAAGTCTGCCCAACGCGATTGCGGCGTCGTTCGTCAGATACGCAGCGTCGTCCTCAGTCATCTGCTGCGGCAGATTGTTCCACCCGGCCGGAAAGAAAGGACGGAGTAACGCCACAACCTCGACATTCGCTTCCAAATTAAAAAGGAGCGCACGCGCAAGGCCACCTCGATAGGCGTCACACGCCTCCTGAAAGTGTCCCATTTGAACGAGGGTGCGTACGACGTGCAGGGCGTCGCTCAAATCCCGAAGCGTCTCGGTCTTCTCGTACGGAATGTGCGGCCTCGAGGAGAAGTAATCCACGACTCGTTGGCCATAGGTTTGTTTTTCAGTCTGCGCGAGTTGCCCCGTGGCGACGCCACGTACCACGGGATGGAGGTCGTAGTGCTTTGCCTGCGGGTCGTATTGCAGCAGGCCGCGGCTTTCGAGGTCCTTGATCGTCGCCGCCAGATGCTTCGTCGCGGCAAGGAACTTCGGCGATCGAAGCCGCGCCTCCATCGCCTGCTCATACTTCGCCCGACGCTGGAGGGAGGTTTCAAATGGCTTCTTCGTCTCCTCTTTTTCCTCTTCGGACATGATTCTCCAGCGCCAGTGGTCTTCCGGCTTCTTCGGTACCGATACCCTCTTGATCTCCGGCGGCAGGTGCGGGTTGAGAGCTTTGAGCGTTTCGTAATCCACGGCCTCCGAGAGCAGCGCGACCATTGACAGGAGCTGGCGGCTTTCCGGGCTCAGCGCGGCGATGGCGGCGAGCAGGATGTGGTTGCGCTTTTGGACGAGATCGAGCTCGGCGAGGTTGAGCCGGCCGCCGCCGTCGGGGTCGGCGGACCAGCGGTCGAAGTTTCCGCGGTCGGGCAGGTAGTCTTTCACCAGCCCCGCCAGCACGCCGATCGTGAGCGGGTGGCAATCGCAGTGCGTTTTGAGGTAGGCTTGGATGGCGGTCGAGTCGCCGGTGACTCCGCAGGCGCCGAAGAGCGCCTCGGCGTCGGTGGGGCGCAGGCCGGGCAGCGGCACGCGTTGCACGCCGGGGATGGGCTGGCTGGCTTTATTCAACAGCACGCGGGGAATGAGCCGGGAGGTGAGCAGGAGCTTCGACGGCGCGGCGGCGGCGAGCTGCCGCAGGAGTTCGTCGTCCTCCGGGCGGATGGCGGCGCAGACATCGCGCTGGGCGATCTCGTCGGTCTGGCCCGCTTCCTCGTCGCGGAGTTGCGCGGCATCGATGCGGTGGTAGGCCACGAGCACGCGTTCGAGGCCATCGAGGACGAGCAGCCACGGCCGGGCCTGGAGCTGATGCAGGAGCTGCGGGGCGAGTTCGGTGGTCTTCTTTTTCCGCAACTCCTCCAGCGGCTGGCCGGTCATGTAGGCGAGCGCCCGCTGGCAGAAGTCGGCCATGATGGCCCCGCGCTCGTAAAAGGAATACCAGAAGCGCCCCGCCCACGGCTGCACCGCGGGAGCGTGTTTCCGCACCCACTCCCACGTGAGCATGCTCTTGCCCGTGCCGCCGATGGCTTCAAAGAGCAGCACCGGATGCGAGTCCGCCGGCAGCGCCCATTCATTCAAAGTCTCCAACTGATCCCTCCGCCCGACGAACTCGTGTGAACCGAGGTATGCCGGCTCAGCGTAGAATGCGGGCGGCTTCGGGATCGGGTCGGGATCGCGTTTCTCGGCTTTCTTCTCCTCGTCGGGGATGTCGTCGGCTTTGGACTCAGCGTCGTCCTGCTCGTCGAGGTAGCGACGCAACTCGGCGACGGACTGCGCAGCCTTCTCCTTGAACTCCTCCAGGCTATTGAAAGTGGCGTAAACCCGGTGGACCTCCGAATCCGGCCCCATCTGCTTCGCGCGCTCACGGAAGGCGTTCAGCTTCCTCTTGTTCGCCGCCTTGGTCTCGATCTGGGATTCGAGCACGAGGTGCTTTTCTCCCATGATGAAGAGCAGAATGGGCCGATCGAGCCGTTGGGCTTCGTCGAACTCCAATTCGGTGATCGAAACCTTTCCCGAGTTGCGCTTCGGGCACTTGGGCGTTTGGCCGTATTTCTTTGCGATTATCCCGATGTAGGCAGCGCCATCCCGGACCATGCCAAGCGAGGACTCGATGACATCGACATCGGGCTTCGCCGAATCATTCTCCATCGCCAATTCGGTCAACCCATGGGCCTTGATGATCTTGATCAGCGCCGCACGGTGATCCTCCACATCCGTGAACGTGCTCGAGACCATGACCCCTTTGAAGTCCTTGGGCACGGGTGAATGGTCGTTCGGCATGGGAGATGGCGAATATGGAAACAGCACGATGCCGACGCACCGGATACGGCATCGCGAAAATGCAACTCGCAACCCGAAAAGACAAGCCAGCACTGCATAGTATTTCACCCACCGCAGACGGGAAGCAGCCTCGGATTGATAGTTGCGCCCGCTGTTCCTTCTACCCACCTGATAAACGAAAAGGGGCGGACTTTCGTCCGCCCCCTTCGAGATTGTCTGGCCGCTCGCGCTTAGGCTTCGACCTCCACGCCCATCTGGCGCGCGGTGCCGGCGATGATCTTCATCGCGGCTGCCGTGGTGCGGGCGTTGAGGTCGGGCATCTTGCGTTTGGCGATTTCCTCGACCTGCTTCTTGGTCAGCTTGCCGACCTTCACCTTGTTCGGCTCCTTCGAGCCGCTGGCGAGGTTGAGCGCTTTCTTGATCAGCGAGCTCGCCGGGGGCTGCTTGGTGATGAAGGTGAAGCTCTTGTCCTTGAAGACGGTGATGACGACCGGGAGGATGTCCCCGGATTGCTTGGCCGTGCGTGCGTTGAACTCCTTGCAGAAGGCCATGATGTTCACGCCCTGCTGACCGAGCGCGGGGCCGATCGGCGGTGCGGGGTTGGCGGCGCCTGCTGGGATCTGGAGTTTGATTTGAACCGACGATTTCTTTTGCCATGGTGAGTGTGTTTTTTGGTGGGCGAAGAGAGGCTTCAGCGCCCGGGTTTTGGGATCAGTGCGTAAAGTTATGCGTTGCGTTCGACCTGCCAGTATTCGAGGTCCACGGGGGTCTCGCGGCCGAAGATGCTGACGCTGACGCGCAGCTTGCCGCGCTCGGGGTCGATTTCTTCGACGACGCCGGTCTGGTTCTGGAATGGGCCGTCGGCGACCTTCACGATCTCGCCGACCGTGAATTCGACCTTCGGGCGGGCCTTTTCCTCGCTGGCGCGGACCTGCGCGAGCATGGCGTCCACTTCCTTCTGCAGCATCGGGATCGGACGATCCTTCGTGCCGGCAAAACCGAGGACGCCGGCGGTGTCCTTGATGAAATACCACGTCTTGTCCACGAGCTGCTTGTTCTCGTCGATGAGCCACATGTTCATGACGATGTAGCCGGGGAAGAATTTGCGCGTGGTCTCGGTCTTCTTGCCGCGCTTCACCTCGGAGACGCGCTCGGTGGGCAGCAGGACCTCGTAGACGTAGTCGCCCATTTCCTCCGTTTTGATGCGCTTCACGAGGTTGTCGTGCACCTTCTTCTCCTGTCCGGAGAGGACGTGGACGACATACCACTGCTTGCGTTTTTGCTCTTCGGTCATGGGTATAAATTTAGAAAAGGAGGCGGCTGATCTGCATCAGCGCAAAGTCAAAAACCGTCACGATGGCTGCGAGCATAAGCATCGCGATGATGACCACGATGGTGGAATCGATGAGTTCCTTGTACTTGGCCCCGAAGGCTTTTTCCTTCGGGTCCCAAGGCCACGTCGCCTTTTGGAGCTCGGTCTTAACCTCGCGGATGAAATTGGTGGTCTTTGCGAACATGGGCTTTGGCTGTCAGGGTGGCACGGGAGGAGGGACTCGAACCCCCAACAGGCGGTTTTGGAGACCGCTACTCTACCAATTGAGTTACTCGCCGTATCTCTGAGCCGAAAGCGCGAGGTGGAGGGACTCTCCACCCCGCGCGTGAATCGGCAAATGGTTTCGTTAGGCGATGATGTCGGTGACGCGGCCTGCGCCGACGGTCTTGCCGCCCTCGCGGATGGCGAAGCGCATCGTCTTTTCCATCGCCACGGGGCAGATGAGTTCGACCTCGATGCTCACGTTGTCGCCGGGCATGACCATTTCGACGCCGGTCGGGAGCGTGACCGAGCCGGTCACGTCCGTCGTGCGGAAATAGAATTGCGGGCGGTAGTTCGAGAAGAACGGCGTGTGACGGCCACCCTCGTCCTTGGAGAGGACGTAGATCTCGGCCTTGAACTTCTTGTGCGGCTTCACCGAACCGGGCTTGGCGAGACCTGGCCGCGCTCGACGTCGGTCTTCTTGATGCCGCGGAGCAGCACGCCGACGTTGTCACCTGCGCGCGCCTCGTCGAGGAGCTTGCGGAACATTTCGATGTCGGTGACGGTGGTCTTCTGCGTGTCGCGGATGCCGATGATTTCGACTTCCTCCATCTTCTTGAGGATGCCGCGCTCGACACGGCCGGTGACGACGGTGCCACGACCTTCAATGTTGAACACGTCCTCGACGGGCATCAGGAACGGCTGATCGATCGGGCGCTCGGGGAGCGGGATGAACGCGTCCACGGCCTCGAGCAGTTCGCCGATGCAGTTCGCGTCCGCGTGCTTCGCATCGCCGCAGGCGAGGGCCTTGGAGGCCGAACCCTTGACGATCGGCGTCTTGTCGCCGGGGAATTCGTACTTCGTGAGCAGGTCGCGGATTTCCATCTCGACGAGTTCGAGAAGGTCCGTGTCCTCGACGAGGTCCACCTTGTTCAGGAAGACGACGATCGCAGGCACGCCGACCTGGCGGGCGAGGAGGATGTGCTCGCGGGTCTGCGGCATCGGGCCGTCCGCGGCGGACACGACGAGGATCGCACCGTCCATCTGCGCGGCGCCGGTGATCATGTTCTTCACGTAGTCGGCGTGCCCGGGGCAGTCGACGTGCGCGTAATGGCGGGCTTCGCTGCTGTACTCGACGTGCGAGACGGCGATGGTGACGGTCTTGGTGTCGTCACGGACGGTGCCGCCCTTGGTGATGTCGGCGTAGCTGATCGGGGTCGCGAGACCCTTGAGCGACTGGACGTGGACGATCGCAGCGGTCGAGCGTGGACTTGCCGTGATCGACGTGGCCGATCGTGCCGACGTTCATGTGCGGTTTTTCGCGCTTGAATGATTCCTTTGCCATGGTGGTTAGGTGTGTGTGGTTGTTTGTTGTTGTGGATTTTTATGAATGGGTGCCTGCCGGAGGCATGGAGCCTCAGATCGGGATTGAACCGATGACCTCGTCCTTACCAAGGACGTGCTCTACCAACTGAGCTACTGAGGCGAATGCAAAGAACAGGTTCCGGCTTTTGGCCGATCCGCATTGGAAAAAAAAGCGAAAACCCCCGCCCCGAACTGACGGGTGACCGCCGGACCGAGTTGGGAATTTTCTGCTGCTTCTTTTCCAAAAAGCGGGCGCGCAACCTAGCAACCCACCTCCACCTGTCAAAACCAAATTGAGTGATTTTTCCATCGCGAGCGCAGAACTCAGCGCGATTGGTGCGAATCACAGCGCGGCGGTCCGTTTCACTTCCGTTGCTTCGGCTGCTCCGGCGCATCCAGCGCCAGGAGCAGTACGCTAGCACGCCCCGCCGGTGCTCTGCCACGCGTTCCAGCGCGTCTAAAAAAAGCCCGCTGCACGCTGCCGAGACGTTCCACCTCGCGAAAGCGCCTACTTGCCCGGGGCCTGCTTCTGCTTCGCAGCTTCCAACTTCCGCTCGATCTTCTCCGGTTCGTCGGGCTTGAGCTTCAGCGCGCGCTCCCAGTACTTGATCGCCTCCGCGTGGTGACCCAGTTGCTCGCAGGCGTCGGCCAGATGATCAAACACCACTGCATCCTCCTCGGTCAGCTTCTCAAGCGCGGTGAGCAGTTCCTTCTTCGCCTGTTCGAATTTTCCCGCCTTGAAATAATACCAGCCGAGCGAGTCCAGATATGCGCCGTTGTCCGGGCTGATCTCCAGCGCCTTGCGGATGAGTTGTCCCGCCTCCTCGACGTTCTGGCCGCGGTCCACCCACATGTAACCGAGGTAATTGTAGGCCTCGGGCGCCTCGGGATTCAGCGAAATGCTTTTCCGCAAAAGCTCGGCGGCCTTGTCCACCTGCCCCGCCTGCTCGGCAGCAGCGCCCCACTTGAAATAAAACTCGCCGTCGATCAGCCCCTCGTTCCGGCCCTTCGCCTCCTCGACCACATTCGCGAACATCCTCATCGCATCGGCGTGCCGCTTCGCCGCGCTCAATGCGAGCGCGAGCCCGAGCGTCACGTCGGGGCGGTCCGGAAATTTCCGCCGCGCCTTCTCCATCGTCTCCACCGCGTCACCGCCCCGCTTCGCGCGGAGCTGCATGTTGGCGAGATTGAAGTGATTCCGCGGCTCCCCCGCGTCCAGCACGAGCGAGCGCTTGTATTGCTCGATCGCCTTGTCCGTCTCGCCGTTCTGCTCGTAAAGCTCGCCCAGCAGTTCGAACAAGTCCTGCCGCAGCGCCTCGTTCGGGTCGCGCGCGAACTGTTCGAGGAGCGGGATCGCCTCGGCCTTGCGGTCATTCGCAGCCAGCGCACGGATGTATTTTTCGCGAAGATTTTTCGTGGCTTCGTCACGTGCCGGCTGGTTCAGCTTCACCGCGCGCTCGTAAAATTCGAGCGCTTCCTTGCTCCTCCTGGCCAGGACAAAAAAATCGCCGGTCTGCGCGAGCACCGACGCATCGCCCGGCTTCAGCTCGGCGGCCTTGCGGAATGCCACCTCCATCTGCCGCAATTCCTCCGGCGTCGCCGTCCCGTCCTCCTTCAGGAAAACCTTCTGCAGGTAGCTCCCGAACATCAGCCAGAAAGCCGGGTTCTTCGACGTGCTCTTCAGCCCTTTCTCGATCAATCCCGAGGCCTTCTCCTTCTCACCCGACTGGGCATGCAGTTCATAAAGCGCGGCCCACGCCCCAAAATAATCCGGCGCCACTTCCAGCGCTTTCTGCGCCATCTGGATCGCGAGTTCCTGCTTGTTCAGGTGCTTCGCGTACACCTGCGCGAGGTAAATGTAGGTTGCCGGCTCCTTCGGCGCCGCCGCGATGGAATCCTTCAGCACGCGGATCGCCTCGGCAGGCTCGTTCCGTTTTGCCAACTCAGTCGCCACCTTCACCGCGAGTCCGGCATTCGCCGGGTCGAGATCCGTTGCGCGCTTCCACGCTTCGAGCGCCCTGTCGGGGTCGCCCTTCTCGTCCGCCATCTGGCCTTCGGCAAACGCCGCGATCGCCTGCGCACGGTTCTCGCCTTCGTGCGTGAGTTGCAGATCCTGCTCCGGCTTCCGCTTCTCGGAAGGCCACGCGTCCGCGTACTTCGGCCCCGGCGAAAGTGGCGCGCTGAGATGATTCTCCGCACCGGGCTTTGGTGCCCCACGTTTCGCAGCCGCAGCCGCGGACGGACCTTCATACAGGTCGTCCTTCGCAGGCGGGCGCTGACCCGCAGGCACGGGTACCGGCGTAGGTTTCTTAACCGGTTTCGGCGCGGCAAATGCCGCTCCGGTCGCCGCGGCGAACAAAACCGCCAGCAGCCCGGAAATCCCGCGCCGCCAACGGCGACTTGCGGAAATCCGGCTCCAGCTCATGACGCAAACCGTAGCGCCTAGCTCTTGTACCGCAAACGCTTCTTGTGGCGGTTAAGCTTCATCCGCTTCTTGCGTTTGTGACGGTTGATTTTGGACTTACGGCGCTTCTTGATGGAACCCATGCTGTGATTTGCTGTTTAGGAGATTGGTTTTAAGAGGGTGCGGAGGAAAGCAATCCCCCGCCCTCTCGGCAACCACTTTCTCAGGGCATTCTCAGGGCTTCGCATTTGCGTCCGCCGCCAGACCCTTCCGCCGCACGTGCAGCAGCGCCGGCAGCGACGCCTGCTTGCCCGCCTCGCGGCACACGACATACGCGAGCCGATCCGTCTCCGGCACCCACGGTGCAGCCTTCAGGAAAATCTCACCGGAGTCCTGCCCTTCCAGCAGCGTGATGCCGTTCAGCCCGAGATTGTCCACCACGACTCCGTGCGGGAGATTCTCCACATCGAAGCGCAGCGCGCCCTTCGCGCTCCCGCGCTTCAGCACGACCCACGCGGAAACCGTCTCACCCGGCGAGATCGTGATTTCGCGCGGCACCGCCGCTGCGTCGCGCTGAAATGCAGGCGCACTGTGATCCGCACCCGCCGGCTGTAACGACACCACGATCGGCGGCTCGCCCTCCGCCTTCACGCCCGCGATTTCG
This sequence comes from uncultured Verrucomicrobiae bacterium, assembly GCA_963769025.1. Taxonomy (GTDB): domain Bacteria; phylum Verrucomicrobiota; class Verrucomicrobiia; order Chthoniobacterales; family Chthoniobacteraceae; genus SXWH01. The sequence goes on along the minus strand of CAVYKI010000006.1, from coordinate 436,121 downwards.
CCGGCAGGATGCGAGACCCGCTTCCCGTCAATGTCCGCCGTCGCGGAAATCTTCGCGGCCGTCCACTTCCCCGCGCCCGGCAGCGCCGAGATGCTTCCCTTCGCCTGCAGATGCCCCGCCTGGATCACCAGCGGACTCGTCACATGCCAACCCGCCGGGACGCCCGTGATTTCGCAAACGATGTCACCGTCAAATCCATCCTTCCGTTCCGCCGTCAGCGTGAACGCCGCGCCGCTTCCCACATTCACCACACTCGCGGACTCCGTGAATTTCACCGCGAAATCCGGCCGCGCCTCGCGCACGATGAGCCGGTAGATGAACCGCTCGCCCGCGTCACCGCGGCTGTTCTGAACGCGCACGACGTAGTCGCCATCCGCCGGGGCGGTGAAGAGCAGGCGCGAGTCGCTGCCCGCGTTGCGCGAGCCGTCGTCGTCGTTCTCGAAATTCAGTGTGAAGACCGGCAGCCCGTTTGCCACCAGCTTCGCACCCGGCGGATGCGGTTCCACGATGTAGCACGGCTCATCGACCGAGTGCGCTGTCGCGCTTGTGTCGAAGTGCGTGATGCGCTTCCCGGCGTTCGCGTAAAACGCAAAACCGCTGTCCGGCCCCTCCGGCATCCGGAAAATCTTCGCCACCTCGCCCTGCATCCACATCAGCTCGTTCAGTTCCATCTCGCGCCAGTTTTCAACGCGCACGTCCGGCACCGCGGAATCAATCGCCCGAAATGTGATCGCGCTGTCGCGCACCGCCTGCAGCAGCAATCGCTCGACCGGCCGCCCATCCGGCCAAAGCACCGAGATCTTCGTGTCCACCGGCGAACCGCGGCGCGATGCCTCCGTCTCGATCGCGTAGCTCATGCCCTTCTTCGCCGTGAAACGGAAATGCTCCGCCGTTCCCGCCTTGAGAAAACGGCCGTTCACGGAAAATGGAACGTCAAGCTTCTGCGCGCCCCTCACCGTGTCGCATCCCGCGGCAGCCACAAAATTCGGCTCCTCGCTCACAGCCAGTGCCGCCGGGGCGCGGCTGCGGAATTTCTGCCCATCCAGTTTGACCGGTGCCGTTCCGCTCGCACCGGCCTTCACCGCGACCGTCCGCGAGGCCGGATCGGCGGGAAGATTGTAGCCGACCAGTTCCACTTTCGTCTCCGAATTCGCGGGCACGCTCAGCGGAAAAAGCGCGGTCACAAACGGAAGCGCACCGACGGTCAGGTTGTAGAAGTGCTCAGCGCTCCCGGTCATCATCGCATCGCCCACCACGATCGCATAGCGGCCATCCGCGGCGAACTTGTGCGCGATGAACGGATCGCCGCTCGCATCGAAATTATTGTCCGTCGCCAGCACGCGCCCCGCGGCGTCCACGAGCGTGAGCACCGCATTCGCCTTCGAGCCGAGCGCCTTCGCCTGACAGTCAAAAATCAGCGTCGTGCCCACCTTCGCCTCGAACTCATGCCGGTCGCTCTCCCCCGCCTTGGCAATCGTCCCCCACACATTCACCGGCAGCGCGGTGAGCTTCTGCATCGCCGACGCGGCAGGAATGTCGATCACCGTGATGTCCTCGATGCGCAGCGTGGCGCGCCCGATTTCCTTCCCATCCGCACCGCTCACGACGATCGCATACCCGCCGCGCGGAAGATTCCCCGGCGTGGAGATGACAACCGGCACCGCGTCCTTTTCCGGCGAGCCCGTGAACACCCGCACCCGCGCATCTTCACATTTCACCGACAGGATCGCCGGCAGATTTGCTCCCGTCAGTTTCAGTTCCAACATCGGCCCGCGCTCGATGCCACGCGGCGAAATGCCCGACACGGACGGCCCCTTCGGCGCTGAAGCCGGCTTCGCCATCGCCGTCTTCGCCTGGCAGAAAATCTTCCTCGATCGCATCTCATGTCCGCATTTCTCCACCGCGCCGCTCTTCGGCGCCACGATCACCTTCCCCGTCTTCGCATCGTAAAATGCCACCGTCCCATCCGCGCGCCCGGTCACCACGGTATCGCCGGAAAACGCCAGCGCCGTCGGCCAATCCGGCTGCTTCTCCAGCAGCATGCGCTCCTTCACCTCCGCCGCATCCCACACGCGCACCGTGCCGTCCTGCGCGGAACTCAGCATCGTCGCGCCATCCGCGCTCCACACGAGCCGCAGGATCGGCTGCTCGTGCGCGAACCGCGCGACCACGAGCGGATTCGTCGTCTCCTTCGCGTCGGCCGACACCTGCCACACGCGGATGCGGTTGTCCGCTCCCACCGCCGCCAGCCGCTTCCCGTCGGCGCTCCACGCCACGGCGAATTGCTCCTTGGTCGGCTGGCTCAGCGTGTCGCGCCGCTCGCCGCTGGCCACGTCCCAGAGCTTCACCGTGCGGTCCGCGCTCGCGCTCGCGAGCAGCTTCCCGTCGGGCCGGAACGCCAGCCCGAACACCGCGCCGTTATGCCCGCCCAAAGTCTTCCGCTCCGTCCCCTCCGCGACATTCCACAGCTTGATCTTCTGGTCGTAGCTCCCGGTCGCGAGCGTCTTCCCGTCCGGGGAAAGCGCGACCGCGAAAATCATGTCGCGGTGTCCCGTGAATATGCGCGCCAACTTCGCCTCCGAGACGTTCCACTGCCGCACCTCGCCCTCAATCGCTTGCTCGCCCGACGCCGCGAACAGCATCGTGCCATCCGCCGACCAAACGACTGCATTCACCGCACCCCGGTGCCCTTCGAGCCGCTTCACCACCGCCTGCGAAGCCGGATCCACGAGTTCCACCACCGTGCCGTGCGCCGCCGCCACGAGCTTCGCCTGCGGCGAAAAGGCGAGCGCATTCACCGGCACGCGCGGCGTCCCCTTGGGCTGCACCTTCGGCACCTCCACGATCTTTTTTTCCATCGCGCGCTGTGGCGGCTTCGCGCCCGCATCGATCCACTTCACGAACATCTCGATCTCGTCGGCCGTCAGCTTTTCGCGCTTGCCCGGCGGCATGAATCTCTTCTTTCCGTCCTTCTCCACCTCGCCGCGCAGATACTTCACCAGCAGGCTCTCGCCGCCCTTCCCCGCCGTTACCACCGCCCCGCTTTCCCCGCCTTTCAGGATGTCCTCATGCCGCTCCATCACCAGCTTCCCATCCGGGTCATCCGCAGTGTGGCAATCGAGGCAGCGGTCCTCGATCAGTTTCGCGACCCCAGGAAAATAATCCGGCTCCTCGGCATGGAGCGGAAGGCATGCAGCGAGCAACGGGAGGAAAAAGCGCAGCTTCATGGCGCGGACTTTCACGGGGAAACGCCCCGCGTGCAAGGCCGGGGCGCGACGCCCGAAGACGATGCGCCGGACTACTTCGTCCGGTTCAGCACGTCCGCGCGGGTGCTCCCGGCGATGGCCATGATTCTGTCGATGAGTTCCTTCTTCACCTTCAGCTCGGTGAGCGTCGCCTGGAGATGCTCGGCGACAGCGTCGAAATGGCTGTCGTTCAGGCCGGGCAGCTTCGCGTGCGCCTTGCGCAGATCCTTGCCTTCGTACGGCACAGGGCTGCCAAACGCCGCCGAGAGAAACTGGTTCTGCTTCGTCCGCTGGCGCACCATGTCCACGTCCTCGAAGAAGTGCTTGATGCGGCTGTCTGCGAGCACCTTTTTGTAGAAAATCTCGATGGCGGCATCCATCGAGGGCTTGCCGCCGATTTGCTGGTAGATGCTCGCCTCGCGATCCGCCTTCCATCTCGCGAGCGATGCCTCGTCTGGAAAGCTGTAAGCGCGTCCTTCGTACTCGGTGCTGAATTTCGAGGCCGGTTGTGATGCCTGGCTGGCAGCAGCGGGCTTGGGAGTTTCCGCGCGGGCGGCGGGAATGCAGAGTCCGAACGCAACGAGAGGAAGGAGGAGCTTTTTCATCGGCGGAAGAATCCAAACCGCCCGCCCTGGCGTCCACGCGAATATTGGCGCGAACTGCCCCCGGGTTGGCCATGTCGATGCGTCGCTTATCCCGCCCCGGCATCAGAGCGATGCCAAACGCCTACTTCCGCTCTAAGCCACACGGGGGCATACTCACTGACCCATGAACCACGACTACGATGCCATCCTCATCGGCGGCGGCCCCGCCGGCTCGAGCGCCGCGGCGATTCTTGCGGAATACGGCCATCGCGTCCTCGTCCTCGAACGCGACAAATTCCCGCGCTACCACATCGGCGAATCGCTGATTCCTTTCACCTTCGAGCCGCTGAAGCGCATCGGGATGATCCCGAAGATGAAGGCGTCGCACTTCGTGAAGAAATACAGCGTGACCTTCGTGCAGCCGGACGGGAAACGCTCGCAGCCGTTCTATTTCTTCAACCGCTACGACAAGGAAACCGTCGCGCAGACGTGGCAGGTGCTGCGCTCGGAATTCGACCAGATGCTCGCTCGACAACGCCCGCGAGAAGGGCGCGGAGGTCCGCGAGGAGACGATCGTGAACCGCCTGCTCATGGACGGCGACCGCGTCATCGGCGTCGAGGCCACGGACCGCACGACCGGCCGCACCTACGAGGTGCGCGCGCCCATCACGCTCGACTGCTCGGGCAAGGAGGCGTTCACCTCGAACCGCCGCGGCTGGCGCATGCCGATCCGTACCTCAACAAGATCGCCGTGTGGACCTACTACAAGGGCTCGAAGCGCGAGCCGGGCATCGACGAAGGCGAGACGACCGTCGCGTTCGTGCCGGACAAGGGCTGGTTCTGGCACATCCCGCAGCACAACGACATGGTGAGCGTCGGCGTCGTCGCCGAGGGCAAATACCTCACGCGCGGCGGAGTGAAGGACCCGCGCGAGATTTTCCACCGCGAGGTGGAGGAGAACCTGTGGATCAAGGACCACCTCAGCGTCGGCGACATCCACGGGCGAGTATTTCGTCACCAGCGAATACAGCCGCTACTCGCGCTACTGCGCCGCGCCGGGGCTTGCTGCTGCTCGGCGATGCGTTCGCGTTTCTCGATCCGGTCTTCAGCAGCGGCGTCATGCTCGCGCTGAAGATGCGGGCACCTCGCGGGCGAAGCGGTGCACGAGGGGCTCGTCAGCGGCGATCTCTCGCCCGCACACTTCGCGCCATACGGCGCCGCCATCCGCGAAGGCGTCGAGAACATGCGCAAGCTGGTCTATGCGTTCTACGATCCGAAATTCTCATTCCGCGAAGTCACCCAGCGCCACCCCGAAGCCGCGGACCAGATCACCGACTGCCTCTCGGGCGACGTGAACAAGGACTTCTCCCAGCTCTGGGACTGGATCCGCGAATTCGTCCCGCTCCCCGACGAACTCACCTACGGCGAACCGCTCGGGGCAGGGTCGGGCGTCGAAAGCTGAAGGTGGCACCGCAGGCGGGGTGGTATCCGCAAGTCCACTTGCGCCTCACCTCTCAGTTCTCACCTCGCAACACTGCCCTTACTTCCGCTTCTTGTTGAATTCCGACATCGCCCGCGCCGCCTCGCGCGTCTCCACCTTCTCCTTCATGTCCTCGCGCTTGTCGTGCGCGAGCTTCCCCTTGCCCACGCCGAGTTCCACCTTCACCCGCGACTCCTTCCAGTAGAGCCGCAGCGCGATGAGCGAATGCCCGGCCACCTGCACCTTGCCGAACAGCTTGTCGATCTCCTGCCGGTGCAGCAGCAGCTTGCGCCTCCGCTTCGGCACGTGCTGCTCAAAGCTCGCCTTGTCGTAGCCCTGGATGTCCAGGTCGAACAGCCACGCCTCGCCGCCCTCGATGCGCGCAAACGCGTTGCTCACATTCGCCAGCCCGGCGCGGATGGCCTTCACCTCCGTGCCCTTCAGCTCGATCCCCGCCTCGAACCGGTCGAGGATGTGAAAGTCGCGCAGCGCCTTGCGGTTGACCGAAATGTCGCCGCCCGTGCCCATCGTCAATCATGCCCGCCCGTCGAGCGGGCCGGCGCTATTCCTTTTCCTCTTCGATTTCCTTCAGCTCGTAGCTGAGTTTGCCTTCGATGATCTCTTGCAGCGCGATGTCCGCGAGGCCCATCTTCGGAGTGGGATCGATCATCGGGCGGTGCCCGGCGGTCAGCTGGCGGACCCGCTTCGAGACCATGTTCACCAGGAAGGGAACATTCTGAATCTTCTTCGCGGCTTCATCGACTAGATGGCTCATCATAATTTGTGGTTAAAGGCGGTTGCCCCTGTGGAAAAAAGGGAGCGGAGACTGGAGGCGGCCCGGCATTTTGTCAACGGATGTTTCCGGGTCTTTCCTAGCGCCCGATGCGGCCTCCCCCGGTTCCGCCGGCGAGCGACTCGACTTCCGCGACGGTGCAGCGGTTCCAGTCGCCGGCGATGGTGTGCTTCCACGCGGCGGTGGCGGCGGCGAATTCGATGGCGCGCGCGGGCTCGTCGCCGCGCAGGAGGGCATGGATGAGGCCGCCGGTGAAGCTGTCGCCTGTCCCGACGCGATCCACGACGGTGATTTCATGCCGCCGCGAAAAGGCGTCCGCCCCGGCGCGATGGAGCATGGCGCGGAAGGTCGTGTGCGTGGCGCTGTCACCAGCGCGGCAGGTCATCGCGACGGTCTTGCACCCGTGCAGCTCCGCAAGCGCCCGGGCCATCGCAGGCAGTCGCGTTTCCTCACCGCCCGGCTGCCCTGCTTCGCCGCGATGCGGCGGGACGCCGAGGATGTCCACGGCGTCGGATTCCCCGGCGATGCAGACATCCACGTGGCGCATGAGCGGGCGCAGCGTGGCGGCGGCGGCCTCGCGGCTCCAGAGCTTCGCGCGGTAGTTCACGTCGAAGCTCACGGTGATGCCGCGCTTCTTCGCCGCGATGCACGCCTCCTCGCAAAGCGCGGCGCATCCCGCGCCGAGCGCCGGGGTGATGCCGCTCCAGTGAAACCACTTCGCGCCGGCGAGGACGGCGTCCCAGTCCACCATGCCCGGCTGCATTTCGCTCATCGCGGCATGCTGGCGGTCGTAGGTGACTTTCCCCGGCCGCTGCCCGACGCCCTGCTCGAGAAAGTAGATGCCCATCCGCGAGCCGCCGCGCAGGACGGAAGCGGTATCCACTCCGCGCCCGCGCAGCTCGGCGATGCAGCGGTCCCCGAGCCCATTCTCCGGCAGCCGCGAGACAAAGGCCGCGCTCCGGCCAAACTCCGCGAGCTGCACGGCGACATTCGCCTCGGCCCCGCCGAAGGTCACGTCGAGCGATGTCGCATCGGCGAGCGTGGTGAACCCGGGGGTGGTCAGGCGAAGCATGACTTCGCCGAAGCAGACAATTTCAGCCATTCGCCACCATGGAAACGCCGCGGCGAAAAATGAAGCGCAAACGAAGCGAGCCGCCCACTCCCTCCCACGGCACTGGCGGCAATCCCGCTAGATGAATTCCAGCGGCGCGGCGTGGCTGCCGATGAGCCGGTGCTTCGTGAGCAGCGCGCGGTAAAGGGCGAGCGCTTCCTTGCCGCGCGGGCCGATCCCGAAGCGGAGAAATTCGGTGAGGTAGCGGCGGCGCATTTCCGCATCGCCGAAATCCTCGTGCACGACCAGCTCCGGGATTTGCGCGATGCCCGCATCCCTGAGCCGGCGGAACGCGTCGCCGACCGCAGCCGTGTCCGCGATCCCCGCGCGCACGGCCCAGACTGCGAAGACGAATGGCAGGCCGGTGCAGCGTTTCCACTCCTCGCCGAGGTCGAGAAAATGCCAGTCGGAATCCCCCTCCTCTGCCTGCCGAAACTCGATGGCCTGGTTGCCGATGAGCAGCCGCGCCTCGCCGGTCTCGCCAAACTCGGGACGCAGCCCGTGATACTCGGCGAGCAGGACGCGCAGGAGATTCGCGGAACTCAGCGACGCGGGATCGAGCGCGACCGAGCGGATGCCGCGCAGCTCGCCGCGGTGCGCGAGGAAGACGCTGAACACCGGGCCGTCGCAGCCCACCGCGACATCATCCACGAGCAGGTAGCGCGGATCGCGCAGCGCCTCGAAGACGGGCACGAGCGCGGCGTCGAGTTCATCCGCGCGGAGCATTTGCGCCAGCACGGCGGGATGATCGAACACCACGGTGCCGTCGTACGCGCAGATGAGCGGACGGGAATTCAGATATCGCACGCAGCCGATGCGGAGGCCGCGCAATGCACCCCACGGATCGCCCATGCTCACGCGCCCACCGGTTCCGCCTGCGTTTCCGCGCCGCCCCGCATCGGCAAAGGCTTCGGCCTTGTGCTTTCGATGCGGCGGTACCACGTGTCGCGTTGCATCGGGATGCGGCCCGCCTCGGTGATCGCCTTCTCCATCGCGAGGATCGTCTGCTGCACCGGTGTGGTCGCGCCCGCCATGTGGAAGATTTTCTCCTCCTTGATCGTGCCGTGCAGATCGTCCACGCCGTAGTTCAGCGCGAGCGACGCCATCGGCAGGCCGAGGCTCACCCAGTACGCGGTGATGTGATCAAAGTTGTCCAGGTAGATGCGGCTGATCGCGAGGTTCCGCAGTTCCTCGAACGCCGTCGCGCGCGGGATGTGGCGCAGCTCCGGACGCGCGCCCTCGCTCTCGAATGCAAACGGGATGAACCCCGTGAAGCCGCCAGTGATGTCCTGGAGTTCGCGCAGCCGCCGGAGGTGATCCACCCGATGCTCGGGCCTCTCGACGTGGCCGAAAAGCATCGTCGCCGTGCTGCGCATGCCCATCTCGTGCCACGTCCGGTGCACCTCCGCCCACTCCTCAGCGGTTTCCTTTCCACGGCAGATCTGGTCGCGAATCGCCGGGTCGAAAATCTCCGCGCCACCGCCAGTGATGGCATTCAATCCCGCATCCCGAAGGCGCCCGAGGACATCGCGCACGCCGGTTTTGAAAACGCGATCCGCGAGGTGGCGGATTTCCACTGCGGTGAATGCCTTGATGAACAGATTTGGATCCAAGGCGCGGAGCCGGGTGATCAATTCCAGATACCACTCGGGCTTCAGCGACGGGTGCAGTCCGCCGACCATGTGGATTTCCGTGATGCCCATCTCGAGCCCGTGCCGGACGCGCTGCTCGATTTCGTCACTGCTCAGCTCAAACGCATGCGCCTCGTTCTTCCGCGCGCCGAACGCGCAGAACTGGCAGCGCAGGATGCAGTGGTTCGAATAGTTGACGTAGAGATTGTGAATGTAGGTGCCGACGTTCCCGTTCTTCCGCTCGCGGATGATGTTCGCGATCATGCCGAGCGCATTGACGTCGTTCGAGCGATAGAGTTCGAGGCACTCGGCGTCGGTGATTCGCTGTCCGTCCCGCACTTTTCCAAAAATGGGCCGCAGCGGCTCCGGGATCAGTTTTTCGGCAATCGTGGCCATTCGGGCGCAAACTTTCACAACGTCCCGGTCGAGTCCACCGGTTTCCCCGCCCGCACTACTTCAGCCACCCGGCGCACTCGCGCGCCCAGTAGGTGATGATGAGGTCCGCGCCGGCGCGCTTGAAGGCGGTCATCTGCTCGAGCACGCACGCCTTTTCATCGAGCCAGCCGTTCGCCGCGGCGGCCTTCAGCATCGCGTATTCGCCGCTGACGTTGTAAACGGCGGTCGGCAGTCCGAAGCGGTCCTTGATGCGCCAGACGAGGTCGAGATACGGCATGCCGGGCTTCACCATCACGATGTCCGCGCCCTCGGCGATATCCATCTCCACCTCGCGCAGCGCCTCGCGCGCATTGGCCGCGTCCATCTGGTACGACCGGCGGTCGCCCGACTGCGGCGCGCTCTCCGCGGCGTCGCGGAAGGGGCCGTAAAAAGCGGACGCAAACTTCGCGGCGTAACTCATGAGGATCGTCTGCTCGTGGCCCGCGGCATCGAGCGCGGTGCGGATGGCGCCGATGCGCCCGTCCATCATGTCGCTCGGCGCGACCACATCAGCCCCGGCCTTGGCGTGGGAAAGCGCGGTCTTCACGAGCAGCTCCACACTCGCGTCGTTGTGGACGTGCGCCGCGTCCCCGTGGAATTCCGTCACTCCGCAATGTCCGTGGCTCATGTATTCGCAGAGGCACACGTCTGTCATCACGACCAGTTCCGGCATCTCGCGTTTCAGCCTGCGGACCGCACGCTGCACCACGCCATCCTCGGCGTATGCCTGCGTAGCCTTTTCATCCCGCACCGCGGGAATCCCAAAGAGCAGCACCGCGCGCACTCCCGCCGAGTGGGCCGCGCGCGCCTCGGCGATGAGCGTGTCCTCGTCGAGCTGCGCCACGCCGGGCATCGAGGCCACGGGCTGGCGGCCCTTCACTTTTTCCGAGACAAAAAGCGGCAGGATGAAATCGTCCGCCGAGAGCGATCCTTCGCGGACGAGCGCGCGGATCTGCGGAGTGGCGCGGAGGCGGCGGGGACGGCGGGTCAGGTTCATGCGCGGCTTTTGGAGTGGCGGGGAGTGAACAGCATTCGATAAGCAGTGGCCAGTCATCAGTCGCAGCGCGAGAAATGCCGGCGGCTGGCGTCAGAAATTTCCATCCGTGTCCAAGCCCGTCCACGCCCACAAAATCACGTTCCTGCAGACGCTCGCGTCCTTCGTCGCCGGGTCGCTGCTGAAGCTGCTCGCGCTGGACGCTGCGCGTGAAATGGGAGGACAACGGCACTTTCTACGACCGGACGCGCAAGCCGGTCATCCTCTGCATCTGGCACAACCGCCTGCTCGGCTCCATCCTCGCCGACTGGCGCGCGATGCAGCGTTGCCACCCTGTGAAAGTGCTCACGAGCGCGAGCAAGGACGGCGGCTGGCTCGCGGCGATGGCACGGCGCTTCACGCTGGGCAATGTGCGGGGATCGAGTTCGCGGCGCGGCGCGGCAGCCCTGCTGGAACTCTCCCGCGCCGTCAGCGAAGGCAACGACATCGTGATCACGCCCGACGGTCCGCGAGGTCCGAACTACCACATCGCACCCGGCATCATCCATCTCGCCGGCCACGCGGACGTTCGCATCGTGCCGGTGGCGGTGGAAATGGATCGCTTCTGGCGGATCGGGAAAAAGTGGGACGCGCTGTGGATTCCGAAGCCATTCGCAAGAGTGAGGCTCACCTTCCTCCCGCCGCTCGAAATCGCGGACGGCGCAGCCTCACTCGAGGCGGAAACCGCGCGCCTCGCTGCGGTGATGGGCAGGGATTGAGCGCGTCGCGCCCCTTCGCGCTTGCCTCGCGCCGCGCCCCCCGCCACTCGTGAACGCATGACTTTGATCGACGGCAAGGCAATCGCACAACGCATCAACGAACAGACGCGCACCGCAGTCGCGGAACTCGCTGCGCGCGGCATCCAGCCGGGGCTCGCGGTCGTGGTCGTCGGCGATGATCCCGCTTCGCACGCCTACGTCCGCAGCAAGGAAAGGACCTCGCGCGAACTCGGCATGCACAGCGTGAAGCACGATCTTCCGCGCGAGACGACGCAGGCGCAGCTCCTCGAAATCGTGCGCGCGCTGAACGCCGACCCGGCCATCCACGGCATCCTCGTCCAGTCGCCGCCGCCGAAGCACATCGACGAGCGCGCCATCGTCGAGGCGCTCGACCCGCGAAAGGACGTGGACGGCTTCCATCCCATCAACGTCGCGAAGCTCGCGCTCGGCGATGCGGACGCCTTTGTCCCCTGCACGCCGCTCGGCTGCCAGCGGCTGCTCATCGAGAGCGGGATCGAGACCGCGGGCGCGAATGTCGTCGTCCTCGGCCGCAGCATGATCGTCGGGAAACCGCTGGCGCTGCTGCTCATGAACAAGGGCCGCGGCGGCGACGCCACCGTGACCGTCGCCCATTCGCGGACTCGCAATCTCGCCGAGGTGTGCAGCAGCGCGGACATCCTCATCGCGGCCATCGGTCAGCCGGAATTCGTGAAGGCGAACTTTGTCCGCGAAGGCGCGGTGGTGATCGATGTCGGCATCAACCGCATCAGCGATCCCGCCGCCCCGAAAGGCTCGCGGCTCGTGGGCGACGTCGCCTTCGCCGAGGTCGCGCCAAAGTGCAGCGCCATCACGCCCGTGCCCGGTGGCGTCGGCCCGATGACGATCGCGATGCTCATGCACAACACCGTCCTCGCCGCGCAAAGGATCGGCCGATGAGCCGCGCCGTGACGCGGGCAGCCATCTGGCGGCTGACGCTCTCGACCGCAGCGTGGGGACTGAGCTTCCCGACGGCGAAGGCCGTGATGCAGGCGCAGGCTTCGGCAGCGCCGGGACATGCGGAGTGGTTTAACGCCGCTCTCATCCTTTTCAACCGCATGGCGCTCGCGACGCTGATCATGCTCGCGCTGATCGGCGCGCGGCGGCGCGGGTTCACGCGGCTGGAACTGCGCCAGGGCCTCGAGCTCGGCCTCTTCGGCGGACTCGGCATGCTGCTGCAGACCGACGCGCAAAACTACATCGCTGCCAGCACGTCGGCGTTCTTCACGCAGTTCACGTGCATCTTCGTGCCTCTCACCGTGGCGCTGCGTTCGCGCCGGATGCCGTCGGTGCTCGTCATCACCGCGTGCATGCTTGTGATGGCTGGATGCGCCGTGCTGAGCGGCGTGGAATTCGGCTCCATCCACCTCGGCCGCGGCGAATGGGAAACCATCCTGAGCGCCGCGCTTTTCACCGGGCAAATCCTTTGCCTCGAGCGCTCGCGCTTCCACGTGAACGACTCCGGCCGCACGACCACCGTGATGTTTGCGGTGAAAGGCGCGCTGCTCGCCGCATTCGTCATGGCCGGTGGGACGGCAGGCGCGGCGCAAATCTACATGTCCACAGGCGTGCTCGCGCTGACCACGCTGCTCGCAGTCGTCTGCACGGTGTATTCGTATTACACGATGACGCACTGGCAGCCGCGCGTGACCGCCACGCAGGCCGGGCTCATCTACGCGACGGAACCGGTGTTCGCCTCCGCGTGGGCGCTCTTCCTCCCCGGCTGGTTTTCCGGCTTCGCCGGGATCGCTTACGCAAATGAACGTCTGTCATGGCAACTCTTCGCAGGCGGCGGGCTGATCCTCGTCGCGAACCTGCTGCTCATCGCCCGTCCGGATCAACCCGCCCACGGAGATCCACCACCGATGGCGTGAAGCGCCCGTCGCGACAAAAAGCTCGAAGTGCGGCGGACTTTCCGAAAACTCCGCGCGTGCTTTTTGAACCATCATTCCAGCGGAACTCCGCACCGCATTGCGCGGACCGGCATCGCGCTGCGGACGAACGACGGGGGAAGCGCAGGTAATGGAAAGCTCCGCACCGGCGGCGAGCGCCGGCATTTCCACCCGCAGCACTGCGGCTGCGACGCCGTTCGAGTTCGCCACGTCGTCGGGAAAGGCGCGCATCGTGTCCGCGCTCAACGGCGACGACCTCGCGCGCTGGGAGCGCGCGTTCAATGGGCATGCGAAGGATCACCGTTACCACCGCATCGCCGCGGAGACACTCGCGACGCAGTTCGATCACCGCTATCTCTTCCTCGAAAATGCCGCGACCGGCGAAGTCGCGATGCAGCAGCTTTTCTTCGTCCGGCAGGATCTCACCGCTGGCATGCCCGGCAAGCTCCGCGCGATGCTCAACTGGCCGCGGAAGATGTTTCCTGGCTGGCTGCAGCTCCGCATGCTGATGCTCGGCTGCTCGGCCAGCGAAGGCTCGCTCGACAGCACGCAGCCGTGGGCGGTGGATGCGCTGGGCGAGGCGCTCGCGGCATTTGCGCGCAGCTCGAAGGTCTCCATCGTCCTGCTGAAGGATTACCCTTCCCGCTACCGCGAGGCGCTGAAGCCGCTTCTCTCGCGGGGCTACAGCCGGGCGCCGAGCATGCCGGCGTGCGGCATGAAGCTGGACTTCGCGAGCTTCGAGGAATTTTTGCAGGAGCGGGTGAGTTACTCCTTTCGCAAGAACCTCCGGCGGAAATTCAAGAAGCTCGCAGCGCAGCCGCCGATCTCGATGGAGGTGGTCACCGATGTGTCGCACGTGGCCGACGAGATTCATCCGCTCTACGCGCAGACGTTCCAGCGCTCGGAGTTCCGCTTCGAGGAACTGACGAAGGACTTCCTCGTCCGCATCGGCCGTGAGATGCCGGAGTGTGCGCGTTATTTTCTGTGGCGGCAAAACGGGAAGATCATCGCCTTTGCGCTGTGCATCGTCCACGGCGACACGATCCACGACATGAACGTCGGGCTCGACTACTCGGTCGCGCTCGACCTGCACCTGTACTTCGTCACCTGGCGAGACGTGGTGCAGTGGGCGTTGGACAATGGGCTGAAACACTACTACACGGCACCGCTCAATTATGACCCGAAGTTCCATCTGCGGATGGAGCTCGCTCCGCTCGACCTCTACGCATGGCACACGTCCCGCCTGATCAACCCAATCTTCCGGATCGCACTCCGCTACCTCCAGCCGGCGCGGCACGACAAGGGGATCCAAAAATTCCCCAACGCCCACGAACTCTGAGGGCGCGCCTGTCGAGCCCGACGGCGCAGGTGTTCATCAGCGTGATCCTCGCCGCGGTCTCGCAGGTCATGCTGAAACTCGGCGCGAACTCGCACGTCGCGGAGTCCTGGGTGGATGTCACGCAGCTCGCCTCCGGATGGGTCTGGCTCGGCATCATCGCCACCATCGCCAGCCTCGTGTACTGGCTGAACGCGTTGCGCCACATCGAGCTGAATGTCGCCTACAATCTCTCCGGCCTGCTCCACGTGCTCGTGCCGGTCGGCTCGTGGCTGGTGCTCAGCGAAGACATCAGCGGACGCCAGTGGCTGGGAATCTCGCTCGTGTTCATCGGCGTGATGCTCACTGCTCAGACGTGCGCGCACGTGGAATCCGAGGAGCATCGATGAAGGCTGCCGCCGTCGCGCTCATCATCCTCTCCGTCGCCCTGCAGGTGGGCGGCCAGGTTTTTTTCAAGCTCGCGATGGACGAGACCGGCCACACGCGCCGCGGCCGCTTCCCCATGCTCGCCATCGGCGTGGGCGCCATGGCGCTGAGCTTTTTCCTGTGGCTTGCGATGCTGTCGCGCTTTCCGCTCAGCACGCTGTATCCGTTCGAGGGGCTGGAGCGGGTGTTCCTCGTCGGAGCGGCCGCGATTTTCCTGAAGGAGCGGGTCACGGTCCGGCTCGTGTGCGGTGTCGCGCTCATCTGCGCCGGCATCATGCTCGCCTCCTCCTGACAGCCCCGACGCGCCTACTGTCCGGTCAGCGCAGGCCAGAGGATCGCGAGCGAGCGGGCATTCACTTCGCGCGCGCGCGAAGGTTCGACCGGAGGGAGCTTCGGGCGGTCAAAGTTCGCGGCGAACTTCTGCTTCCACCTCGCGTACTCGGGCTGCGACCATGCTCCGCAGACATCGCCGCCGACGATGCGCGCCCCGCTCGTGCGCAGGATCGCCAGCGCGGATGCGATGTCCGCCGCGGTGAAAAGGCCCTGCTCCCAATTTGTCACCGCTTCCTCGTTTTGCAGGCAGTCGGTGTCGATCGTCACGTACACCTTTCTGCCACCGAGCTTCGCGGCGAAGGCCGTGAACTGCTCCCGCCAGCCGTCCCTCGAAATCACCGGCCACTTTTTGCGCACGCTCTCGCTCATCCGCTCCTTCCACGCGCGGACCACCAGCTTCCCATCGCGGACCGCGCGGTGATTCGCAAACCAGCGATGCGGCGGGTTCAGCTCGAAATTCCCGCATCCCCACACCGATGCCGACCGCACGTGAGGGAGTTCCAAGGCACGGTTGACCCAGCCGCCGCAGCCCCAGTGCGGCGGACGCACGTCCCAATCCGGATGATTGTCGAATGAAACGAGGACGACCGGATCGGAAAACTGCCGGAGCCACAGCCCGCTCAAATGGTGAAACTCTCCCGAGCCGTACAGCGTGAACGGCGCGAGGCGCGGCTTCAGCTCCTCGTAAAAGCGCTCCATTTCCGCGCGCGGCGCCGAATAGCGGAGCCGCGGCCCCCACTTCCGCGCATCGAGATACTCCGCCCCGGTCGCGGCATCTCGCGACCACGCACCGTCCAGATCAACATGCAAAGCCGGGTACACTTCCTGGGAGGGAAGCGCACCCGCATGGCCGCGGCAAGCCCGCGCACCGCAGGCGCGCGCATTGACCCGGCGAAATGCTCCTGCGAATACGCCTCTCATGCAAATGCCCTTTCCCCGCCGCACGCTCCTCGCAGCCGCCATCGCCGCAACACTCCTCGGCGTCACGTTCCCCGTCCGGATCTCCGCCGAGGAGCCGCCTTCCATCGCGGCGGTGCTGCAGCCATTCGTGGACAGCCACACCCTCGCCGGTGCGGTCACGCTCGTCGCGGATAAGGACAGGATTCTGGCGCTGGACACCGTCGGCTTTGCAGACATCGCCGCAAAAAAACCCATGACGAAAGACGCGATTTTCTGGATCGCCTCGATGTCGAAGCCGATCACCGCCACCGCGGTCATGATGCTCGTGGACGAAGGCAAGGTGTCCATCGACGACCCGGTGGAAAAATATCTGCCGGAATTCAAGGGCCAGCGAATCCAAGCCGAGCAGGACGCTCAACACGTGGTGCTGAAGGCGCCCGTCCATCCCATCACGATCCGCAACATCCTCAGCCACACGAGCGGGATGCCTTTCAAATCGCCGATCGAGACACCCACGCTCGATTTGCTGCCGCTCGCCACACGCGTGCAGAGCTACGCGATGCTCCCTCTGCAATTCGAGCCCGACAGCAAGTACCAGTATTCCAACGCCGGCATCAACACCGCCGGGCGCATCATCGAAGTGATCAGCGGCATCAGCTACGAGCGCTTCCTGCAGGAGCGGCTCTTCACGCCGCTGGGGATGAAGGACACCACCTTCACGCCGAACGCTGCGCAAATCGCGCGCATCGCAAAATCCTACAGACCCGACGCCGCAAAAACCGGCCTCGAGGAGACGCCGATCACGCAGCTCAAGTACCCGCTCGACGATCCCAGCCGCGAGCCGATGCCCGGCGGCGGCCTCTTTTCCACCGCTGCAGACCTCACCCGCTTTTGCCAGATGATCCTCCGCGGGGGCGAACTCGACGGCAAACGATACCTCTCCGAAAAGTCCCTGCGCGCGATGTCCTCCCGGCAAACCGGCAATCTGGCCAACAGCTACGGCCTCGGCTGGGCGACGGACAAAAGCCCCGGCGGCCCCTTCGGCCACGGCGGCGCGTATTCCACCAGCATGCAGGTGTATCCGGGCACGGGCATCATCACTCTCTTCCTCGTCCAGCACGCCGGCTACCCGAACGGCGACGAGGGAAAAAAGATCCAGCCCGCATTCCAGAAAGCCGCAGCCGAATTCGCGCCGAAGCGCTGAGCGCACCCGCTGCGCTCTTGCATCCCGCGCGTCGCGGTGGTTTCTGGGCTCACACCATTCATTCCCATGGACCCCCTCACTTACAAAATCATCCACATCACCGGAATCGCGCTGCTCGCCCTCGGCACCGGGGGCAGATTGGCCGGTGGCGAAAGGCGGAAAGCCTTTGCCATCGCACAGGGCATCGGGCTCCTCGTGATGATCGTCTCCGGTTTTGGTTCGCTCGCGAAGCTTGGGCTCGGTTTTCCGCAGTTCGCCATCGTGAAAACCGTCATCTGGGTCTTGATCGCGATGCTCCCGATCCTCTTTCGCAAACTCAAGACTCCGCTCGTCGCCGAAATTCTCATCGTCCTTATTCTCGTCGGCCTCAACGCCTACCTCGGCATCGTGAAACCGGTGATCTGGTAGCCACCGCCGCACCACGCCCGAGCGCGTGGAAAATTCGCTGGCCTCCCCCGCAAAAACCGCTTCTATTCCGCCTCCCGCGACGGAAAACACTCTTTCCGGCAACCGGGAAACGCGCGCTTAGCTCAGTGGTAGAGCGCTTGCTTCACACGCAAGAAGTCGCAGGTTCGAACCCTGCAGCGCGCACCATTTCATATCTTACGGGGTAAATGGGCAGGCAGGCACGCAGGCGCTTTTTCCAGATTTGTAGCATCCCGATTTCGTTCGCCAAAGCCCGCCGGTGCTTCAGCGTGCAGTGATGTGCGCCTCGTTCGCGGAAACATGGTGTTCCCAATGAAGTCTTCGGATCTCGCCGATTCGACACAATCGCGTTCTGCGCGACTGTCGATGATGGCGCGGTTTCTGGGAAGGAACGGACTTGCAATTGGGAAAAGGCGGGCGTTTTGTTGATTTGTCAGCTCCCTTTGGAAACCCTCCCGTTATGAGCATCTTCATTGGCATCGCGGTGTTGTTCGGAATCATGTTCGCAATGTTTTCCGGCGTTGCTGGCCACGAACTTTCCAAGGGAAAGCATCCCCGCCTGAGCTTGAGGGCCCGCAAAAACGTGACTGAAGCCCGCCCCCGGATGGATTTGCTTCTCGAGGGTGCGGACTTTGAGCCGGATAGCCAGTTGCGATTCGTGGCCTGGCATTTGCCGGACGGGCATGGATCCTATCATCATGGCCCGGTCGAGAGCGCGCGCCCCTACAGCTACCGGAGCTCTTCGTTTGATGACGTGGCATTCGATCCGCCGATAGCGCTGGCGGTCTACACCGGTGAGGGCAATCCGCATGACATCAAGGTCATTGCAACCGACGACCACGGAAATGCGGCCGAAGCGTGGATTAGCGGGAAGGAATTCTACCTCACGAAGGAGGCGTCCGTCGCCCATCCCGGATCGGATGCGGCGCGTCTGCAAAAGGCGAACGCTTGACGGGCGCGCCGCTTACGCCGCGTCCACGTGCGATGCCGAAACACGGGGCTTCACCGGTCCGCATTCCGGGCAATCGATTCCGCGCGGCGCGCATTCGTTGATTCCACCACGCCGATCGAACTCGAACTGGCAGCAGTCGAGCAGCATCTTCTTGAGCATCCGCCGGCCACGCTGCACGCGGGATTTCGCACCGGACACCGAGATGCCCAGCCGCCTCGCCAATGCCACCTGCGGCACGCCTTCGATCTCCGTCAACAGGATCGCCTCACGATAAGGCTCGGGCAGGCTGCCGATCATCCGCCGCAGCGACGCGTTCAATCCTTCCGCCTCTTCCGGCGCGGTGGCCGCCTCGGCGGCGAGCGTTTCCGGCACGGCGACGGTTTCCTTGCGCGTGCGGTAGTGGTCGATGATCGCGTTGCGCGCGATGAGAAAAATCCAGCCCTGCAATTTCGTCGGCGCGGGCAAATCCTCCGCACGGCGCACGATTTTGAGGAACACGTCCTGAAGGATGTCCTCCGCCTCGGCGTCGTTCGAGATGCGACGCCGGATGAACCCGCGGAGTTTGTCCGCGAGTTCGATCCAGATTTGTTCAAGCACGTGCTTCATGAGCGTTGCCGCTTCAAAGGTCGCCCGGAGCGCGCCCGATTCAAGTCGCGGCCCAGCGGGATGTCCGCCCGCTCCTTCCCCATACGGGATTTCGCTCCCGATTCCCCGCAACCGCAGCCGCAGTCGCAATCCGCCCCGCAACAATTTGCCACCCGGCAGATCGCCGAGCGGATGAGTTCGGCGGGCACGGCGTCGTGCGTGCGTCCGTCCACGGTGACCGCACGACATTGCGCGGGCCGGCCGGCCAATTCGCCGCAGGAGTTGCACTCCGTTTCCGCCACCACGACACCCGGCACGATCTGCTCCAGCGGTTGGCCGTCGATGAGGATGCTGTTCGACTCCGCCACTCGCGACACCGGCAGGCGGGTGGTTTTCAGGCGAAACCGCGCCCCCCTTGCGCCGCACCCGGCATTCGATTCGCGGATGACCTTGCGCAAGGTCTTTCCCGTGTCGCCGCAGCGGTCGCAGGTGCGGCTGTGCCGGATGAGCCGTTTCCATTCGATGATGTGTGTTTCCATATGCATTTATTGGTTGCCGGGCAGTCTGTGATTCGCCCGTTCACCCATTGAGACGAACCAGTTCCCGTAAGGACGCAGGATCGGCGGACAAAAAATGCGCGGCAGAGGGATCGCGATTGTGCCCATCTGCCAAGGCCCGCGACCGCATTGCGGCCGGCTGCCGTGAAAAGGGTTGAAAGCTCACTCGGCCTGAGCCTCCACCACCTCGGCGGTTACGTACCGAAAAGCTTTTCCACCTTCGCCTTCACCGCAGCATCCATCTTGATGAGCGGCGGCCACGCGCGCTTGAAGCCCTCGCCCGGCAATTTCTTCGTCGCATCGATGCCGAGTTTGCTGCCGCTGGCGATTTCACTCGTTGCGTGGTCGAGCACGTCGGACGGGCCTTTGGTGAAGATGCTGTCGCGCTGCGGGTCGGTATTGGCGCAGAGGCGGAAGATCACATCGCTCGTGTTGTGCACATCCACGTCGTCATCCACCACGATGATGTACTTGCTGAACATCATCTGCCCCATGCCCCAGAGGCCGTGCATGATTTTGTAGGCCTGCATCGGATAGGTCTTCTTGATGCTGACAAAGACGAGGTTGTGGAAGACGCCTTCGGCCGGCAGCGCGATGTCCGCGATCTCGGGGAAGTTCATCTTGAAGATGGGCAGGAAGAGCTTCACGGATGCGCCGCCGATGTAGAAGTCCTCCATCGGCGGGATGCCGACGATGGTGGCGGGATAGACGGCGTCCTTGCGGTGCGTGATGGCGGTGACGTGGAAGACGGGATACGGCTCGGGCAACGTGTAATAACCGGTGTGATCGCCGAACGGGCCTTCGTCGCGCAACGGTTCGGTCGGGTCCACGTAGCCTTCGATGACAAAGTCGGAATTCGCGGGGACTTCGAGGTCGTTCGTCTCGCACTTCACCAGCTCGACGGACTTCTTCCGCAAATACCCCGCGAGCAAATACTCATCGAGGCCATCAGGCAGCGGCGCGGTTGCGGCAAAAGGAAACATCGGATCGCCTCCGAGAAAAATGCTGACAGGCATGCGCTCACCTCTCTCGTAGTAGCGCCGCCCGTGACGCGCGCCGACTTTCTGAAGCTGCCAGTGCATGCCGGTGTTGCGGTCGTCGTAAATTTGGATGCGATACATGCCGACGTTGCGCTCGCCGGTGTCGGGATCCTTCGTGACGACGCAGGGCAGAGTGATGAAGCGCCCGCCGTCGAGCGGCCAGCATTTGAGGATGGGGAGGTTCAGCAAAGTCGGAGGATGAAGTCCGAAGGATGAAGGGTCGGCGACATCCGGCGCCTTGGGCCATCCTTCATGCTTCATCCTTCCGCCTTCATACTTATGAATCACTTCCTTGCACGGACCGTCCTTCACGATCTTTGGTCGCGCGTGACGGAGTTCGAGTGCCTGGCCGAGGAGCTTCAGCGTCTGGCGGAAAGTGGTCGGCGGTTTCGCCTTCATCAGCGATCCGAGCTCTGCGGCGACCTCGTCCACGGAATTTGCGCCCATGCTCATCGCCATTCGCTTATGCGAACCCATCGTGTTGATCGCCACGGGGAATGGCGACACCACGCCATTGATGGTCGGCTGCTCGATGAGCAGCGCCTTCCCGCCATCGGGCGACTTCATCTCGCGGTTCGCCAGTTCGGTGATTTCCAGCTCGGTCGCGACCGGCGCGGAGATGCGCTTCAATTCCCCCGCCCTGTCGAGGTGCTGCACAAAATCGCGGAATGAGCCGAATGCCATAATGCGCCGAGGGTAACAGGAAGAACGCGCCGGGCAATGAAGCGGACGCGCTTTTCTCCCGCAGCTTGCCACGTCTGCACGGAGGCGTCAGTTTCGCGACCCCATGAAAACATTCCTCCTCGCATCCATCGCCTTCGCCGTCTCGGCCACCGCTGCGGAAAAAATCAAAGTCCTCATCGTGGACGGACAGAATAACCACAAGTGGGCGATGATCTCGCCGGTGCTGAAACAGATCCTCGAAGCGCCGGGGATCTTCAGCGTGGACGTGTCCACGTCGCCGGAGAAGGGCAAGGGCATCGAGGCATGGCAGCCGAAATTTGCGGATTACGCCGTGGTCGTCTCGAACTACAACGGCGAGCTGTGGTCGCCCGAAACGCAGACGGCCTTTGAAAATTATGTGAGCGGCGGCGGCGGCTTCGTGCCGGTGCATGCCGCGAACAACGCGTTCTCCGAATGGAAAGCTTACAACGAAATGATCGGAGTCGGCGGCTGGGGCGGCCGCAACGAGAAAAGCGGGCCATACCTGCGCTTCCGCGACGGAAAATGGACCTTCGACACCTCGGCCGGACGCGGTGGCAGCCACGGCAAGCAGCATGAGTTCGTGCTGAACAACCGCGCACCGCAGCATCCGATCATGCAGGGCCTGCCCGCCGCATTCATGCACCGGCAGGACGAACTCTACGACCGCCTGCGCGGACCGGCCAAGGACGTGACCGTGCTCGCCAGCGCAAAGGCCCAGACGGAAACGGGCGGCAGCGGCGAAGAGGAACCGCTGCTCATGGCGATCCCTTACGGCAAAGGCCGCGTCTTTCACACGGCGCTCGGCCATGGCGACGAGGCGGTGCACTGCGTCGCATTTGCCGTCACGTTCCAGCGGGGCACCGAGTGGGCGGCGACCGGGAAGGTCACGCAGAAAGTCCCGCCAGGTTTTCCGGACGACAAGGCAAGCAAGTCGTGGCCGTAGGCTCGGGTCGCTCGGACGCTCGTTCCAGTCACCACTCCGCCGCCGCCCTCCCCGCCCGCGTGCCGGTCGCGAAGCATCCCTGCAGCAGGAACCCGCCCGTCGGCGCCTCCCAGTCGATCATCTCGCCAGCGCAAAAAACGCCGGGGAGCTTTTTGAGCATCAGGCGTTCGTCAAGTTCGCTCCAGCACACGCCGCCCGCGGTGGAAATTGCCTCGGCAATCGGACGCGGGCCGACAAGCGGGATGCGGCAGTCCTTCGCCGCCGCAGCCAGCTTCTCCGAGGAATCGAACGGTCCGTGGAATTGTTCGAGGATCGCGCATGCTGCCGCAGGGAGCTTCCATCGCGCCTCCGCCTCCTTCAGGAAATTGCGACGGGCGGATTCCATCTTCTTCACCAGTTGCACGGCGGTGAACGTGGGCTTGAAATCGATCCGGATCTCCGGTGCGTCCATGGCACGCAGCGTCCGGCCGAGACCATAAATCGGCGTGCCCTCGAAGCCGTAGCGCGTGGGCATCACCTCGCCGATGGCGAGCGCGTCCCCCGCCCTCACGTGCAGATTATGCAACGGCTGTCCCTCCACCCTCTCCCGAGTCTCCGGCGTCCACGCGCATTCCCAACCGCAATTCGCCGCCTGCAGCGGACGCACGGCAACGCCGAGCGCCTGGAGGATCGCAACCCATCCGCCGTCCGACCCCGTCTCCGGCCATGAGGCGCCGCCGAGCGCGAGGACGGTGGCATCGTGTGCATGGCCGGACATCTCATCCTGAAAGAGCACTTCCGGCGGCGGGCCGGGACGCAACCCCGTCCAGCGGTGATTCATCTCAAACGTTACTCCGAGCGTCCGAAGCCGCGCAATCCACCGCGTCAGCAGGAGTGCGGCCTTCATCAGCGTCGGAAAAACCTTGCCGCTCGATGATGCGAACGTCTCCACGCCGAGCGCCGCAGCCCATTTTCGGAGCGCGGCGCTGTCAAATTCCGCAAGGCAGTCCCGCCAGAAATGCGCGCGCATTTCACCTCCGGAATAAGCGCTGACGAATTCCTCCGGAGCCGCGGTGTTCGTGAGATTCAGCCCGCTCTTTCCGGCGATGAGGAACTTCCGGCCGACGGAACGCTGCGCGTCGTACACCGTGACTTTCGCGCCCGCCACCGCGGCGACTTCCGCCGCACGCAATCCGGCGGGACCGCCGCCAATCACGGCGATGCTCTTCGGCGCACTCACGATCGGTCGCGCGATGCGCTAAAGGAGGTGGCCCATCTTGAGCCGCTTGGTTTCGAGATATTTTGCGTTGTGCCGGTTCGGCACGGACTTCAGCGGGACGACCTCGACGATTTTCAATCCGTAGCCCTCGAGGCCGATCACCTTCTTCGGGTTGTTCGTCATGAAACGCATTTTCCGCACGCCGAGATCGTAGAGAATCTGCGCGCCCACACCGTAGTCGCGCAGCTCGGGCGCAAAGCCGAGCTTGAGGTTGGCCTCCACCGTATCGAGCCCCGCCTCCTGCAGTTTGTAGGCGTGGATTTTTGCAGGGAGGCCGATGCCGCGGCCCTCGTGCTGCCGCATGTAGAGCAGCACGCCGTTGCCGGCTTTCTCGATGAACTGCAGCGCGCGGTGGAGCTGCGTGCCGCAATCGCAGCGCAGCGAGGCGAGCACGTCGCCGGTGAGGCATTCGCTGTGGACGCGCACGAGCGCCGGGCGCTTCGCGGAGATGGCGCCCTTCACCAGCGCGAGGTGATGCGCGCCGTCCACGAGGGACCGGTAGAGGTGCAGGTCGAATTCTCCAAACTGCGTGGGCATCTTGATCACCTGCTCCCGCTCCACGAGGCGCTCGCTCCGCCGACGGTAGGCGATGAGATCACTGATGCTGCACAGCTTCAGCTTGTGCTTTTTCTTGAAGGCGAGCAGCTCCGGCAGACGCGCCATGGAGCCGTCGGCATTCATGATTTCGCAGATGACCGCGGCCGGCTGGAGTCCCGCGAGTCGCGCGAGATCCACGCTGGCCTCGGTGTGTCCGGCGCGACGCAGCACGCCGCCATCCTTCGCACGCAGAGGAAAAATGTGACCGGGCTGGACGAGATCCGCCGGCACGGAACTCCGGCTGGCAAGGACGCTGATCGTCCGCGCACGGTCGGGCGCGCTGATGCCCGTCGTGATTCCCTTCGCGGCATCCACCGCGACGGTGAAGTCCGTCTTATGCGTCTCCCGGTTCTCGCGCGTCATGCGCTCAAGGCCGAGCGCCTCGGCACGCGCCTCGGTGATCGGCGCGCAGATGAGCCCCCGACCGTGCGTGGCCATGAAGTTGACCGTTGCGGGCGTCACCTTTTCCGCGGCCATCACGAGATCGCCCTCGTTTTCCCGGTCCGCGTCGTCCGTCACGATGACAATGCGTCCCGCGCGGATGTCGCGGATGGCGTCCTCGATGGAGTCGAACTTTGGTGATGCGGGCATTTGCGGGAGATTGCGGGCAGCGTGCGGCAAATCAAAGTGCGAAAGCGTCACGGGGACAATATCGCACGACGGATGGAGGCAAGCGTGGCCTCATACGCACAGGGTGCGGCGAAAAAGATGGTCGCATGGGCGACTTCGTCGTCGCCCCCACCGTCGCGCAACTTGCACGCCGTGTGGAGAAATTCCGCCGCGCGGGCCCCCGGAGCGGCGTCCTCGAGTCTCTCAAACCAAAGTTGCAACGCCTCATCCCCCAGGACCGCAGCGACAAATCTCGCCAGCCCAGCGGGCAGCCCATCCGTCATTTCTTTGGCCGGCGAATCACGATCTCCGTCCGCCGGTGCCCCTGCATTTGCTCGATGGTGCCCTCCATCGGCACGCCCTCGGCAGGCCGCGTGGCACCATAGCCGATCGTCTTCACGTGGTCAGGATTCACGTCCATGTTCGCCACAAACCACGCCCTCACCGACTCCGCGCGCCGTTCGCTCAGCTTCTGGTTGTACTCAGCCGTCCCGGTAGGGTCCGAGTGGCCTTCGATCGTGAACATCGACTTCTGGAGATCCGGACCGAGGAATTTCCGCAACGCCTGCGCGATCTTGTCGAGTTCGATGCGCCCCTCGTTGCTCACGTCCGCGTTATCATGGGCGAAAGTGAGATTTCCCGGCAGCGAGAGACGCCTGCTGGAACCCGTGCCGCTCGTCAGGCCGCTCAGGATTCCCTCGACGTTCTGCCCCGCGACCTGAATCGCTCGGGCGGTCCCGTCGCCATCCGGTCCCACGTCGCTCTGGTAACGCGCGCCGACCTTCGGGCCCGTGCGCCCGGAGTTGAAAAAGGAATCGTCCAGCTTCGGCAGCAAGTCGTCCTGATTGATCTTCGGAGTCGTGCTGAGCTTCGCCATTTCCACCACGGGCTTTTCGTCCGCGAAGAGCTGCGAGGTGTCCATTTGCTTGTGCTTCGGTGCCACGCTGATCTCGTCCGGAGCGGGCAGTTCCTTCGGCAAGGTAAGGTCCGACTTTTTGTCGGGAATCTTGCGGTCCGGCAGGACGGTCCGCACTTCGTCCTTCTTGTTCGGCTTCTCGTCGATGATCTTTACGCGATGCAGCGTGGACTCCGGCTTTGCGGGCGGCAGATCCACCGGGCCGAAATTGTCCAGCGTCTTGAAGTTAAAAAATACGGCCAACCCGGCGTGTACGACGAGTGACCCCGTGAGTGCGGAGATGAACCATCCCCTCGTGACTGACGGTGGTTGCGGCTGTGCGGCGTAGGCGTCGTAGCGTGGCATCAGGGCAAAATGGTAATGCAGGCGCGATGCCGGCGCAAGCGCGCCGCTGCACGTTCGCAGCGCCTGCACCTCGTTCGGCACGGCGCCGGGCGCGTTCGCTGTCACTGCTGGCGGATAACCCCTCATCGAATGGGCACGATCCTGTTCCCAAATGCTCCCTCCGCCTTCCCGCTTGCGCCTCACCTGCACGCTACGCATCTTCGCCGCCCTTATGAGCCAGACCAAAGAAATCCCGTTGATGGAAAAGATCGTAAGCCTGTGCAAACGGCGCGGCTTCATTTTCCAAAGCTCGGAAATCTACGGTGGCATCAACGGCTTCTGGGACTACGGCCCGCTCGGCGCGGAGCTGAAGCGCAACCTCCGCGACACGTGGTGGCGCACGATGACGCGCGACCGCGAAGATGTCGTGGGCCTCGATGCAACCATCATCATGCACCCGGGCATCTGGAAGGCGTCGGGCCATGTGGACACCTTCAGCGATCCGATGGCGGACTGCCTCGTCACGAAGAAGCGCTTCCGGGCCGACCACGTCGATCCGCAGTCGGGCACGGTCTATTCCTACGTCGGCGCGCTTGGCGAGGAAGTGCCGGCGGACTCCACCGGCTACAAGGCCCTGCTCGGCCACCTCGCGAAGCACCGTGAAAACTCCGCGATGAATGTGGCGGATCTCGCCAACGAAGTCCGCGCGCTGCTCAGCCAACCGGACGCGACCCACGAGGTGGAGCCACTCGACAACGCCGTCGCAAAGATCGTGGAGTCCGTGCTGGAGTCCTGGCGCGAAGAAACGTTCTCCGTGCTGCTCCCTCCCGGCAAACCTCCGGAGAGCGCACGCAAGGTGGCGCTCCAATTTTACACCGCGCGCGGCCTGATGAACCCGACGTTGCTCGGCGAGACGACCGCGAAGGTCGAAAACTCCCGCGGCTTCAACCCCGAGAACGGCGCGCAGCTCACGGAGCCGAAGCCGTTCAATCTCATGTTTCACACGTTCGTTGGCGCGACGGCGTCGGAGGACGACAAGGCGTATCTCCGCCCCGAGACGGCGCAGGCGATCTTTGCGCAGTTCAAGAATGTCGTGGATTCCACGCGGCAGAAAGTCCCGTTCGGCATCTGCCAAATCGGCAAGGCGTTTCGCAACGAGGTCACGCCGCGCAATTTCACCTTCCGCTCGCGTGAGTTCGAGCAGATGGAGCTGGAGTTTTTCATCAAGCCCGACGAGGCCATCGAGGCCGTGTGCGGCAGCGTCGCGCAGTACAGCGAAGGCGCCGACCTTTCCGCGCCGCAGCCAAACTGGGGCTGGGAGATGTGGCACCGCTACTGGGTCGCGCAGCGCACCGCGTACTACGCCAGCATCGGCCTCGGCGCGGACGTGCTGGATTATTTCTGGCAGGGCAAAGGCGACCTCGCGCACTACGCCCGCGCGTGCGTGGACATCCTGTTCAAGTTCCCCTTCGGCACCGAGGAACTGGAAGGCATCGCCGCGCGCGGCGACTTCGATCTCACCGCTCATCAGAATGCCTGCGGCAAACCGCTCGAAGTCTTCGACGAGGAAGTGAAGCTCGCCTTTGCCAAATGGACGCCCGAGCAGCGCGCCGCGCTCGTCGCCCGCAAGCAGGCCGAAAATTCCGCGAAGGAAAAAGGCGTGCTGCCCGCGGAGAAAATTGCCGAGTGGTGCGAGCGGCTCTTCAAGGGCTTCTACGTCCCGCACGTAATCGAGCCCAGCGCCGGACTCGACCGCCTCGCGCTCGCCGTGCTCACGCTCGCCTACACCGAAGTCGAAAAGACCGACGCGAAGGGCAACAAGGAGACGCTCACCGTCATGCGCTTTCACCCGCGCATTGCGCCGAAGAAAGTGGCCGTCTTCCCGCTGCTGAAGAACAAGCCCGAACTCGTCGCCAAGGCCCGCGCCATCTACGACACGCTGAAAAAACACGTCGCCGCCGACTACGACGAAGGCGGCAGCATCGGCAAACGCTACGCCCGCCAGGACGAGGCCGGCACGCCGTTCTGCGTCACCGTGGACTTCGACACGCTCGGCGAAAAAGGTCCCGAACTGCTCGACACCGTCACCCTCCGCCACCGCGACGACGGCTCGCAGGAACGCGTGAAAATCAGCGACCTCCTGGGCAGGCTGCTGCCGCTGGTGTCGTAGCGTCGATCTACTCCGGCACTTCCTCCGGCTTCCACGGCACGTATTCGCTCACGAACTTCTTGTGGAACTCCGCAAACGTGCCCGCCTCGATGTGCGCGCGGATGCGGCGCATGAGGTTCAGGTAAAAGTGAAGGTTGTGCAGCGTCACGAGGCGCAGGCCGAGGATCTCGTTGGCCTTCAGGAGATGCCGCAGGTAGCCGCGCGCGAACTTGCGGCAGGCGGGGCATTCGCAGCCTTCCTCGATCGGCCCTTCGTCCATCGTGAACTCGGCGTTCTTGAGGTTCAGCGTGCCGCGCTCGGTGAAGGCGGTGCCGTTGCGCGCGATGCGCGTGGGCAGCACGCAGTCGAACATGTCCACGCCGCGCGCGACCATTTCCACGAGCTGCGGCGGCGTACCGAGGCCCATCGCGTAGCGCGGTTTGTCCGCGGGGAGAAAAGGCTCGGCGGCTTCAACGGCGGCCATCATTTCCGGCTCGGACTCGCCGACGCTCACGCCGCCGATTGCGTATCCGTCGAAGCCCATCTGCACGAGTGCCTCGGCGCTTTCGCGGCGCAGGTCGGCATAGCTGCTGCCCTGCACGATGCCGAATTTCATCCCCGGCGTCTCCACCTCCTTGCACATCGCGGCCCACTTCAGCGTGAGCGCGAGACTCTTCGCGGCGTAGTCGCGTTCGCACGGATGAGGCGGGCATTCATCGAAGAGCATGGCTATGTCGCTGCCGAGCACGGCCTGGATTTCCATCGCCTCGCGCGGGCCGAGGAACATCGGCGAGCCGTCGAGGTGATTTTGAAAATGCACGCCCTCGGGTGTGATCTTGCGCAGCTTCGCGAGCGAGAAGACCTGGAAGCCGCCGCTGTCCGTGAGGATCGGCTTGTCCCAGCCCATGAAGCGGTGCAGCCCGCCGAATTTTTTCATCACCTCCATGCCGGGGCGGACGAAAAGGTGGTAAGTGTTCCCGAGGATGATCTGCGCGCCGAGCTGCGTGAGTTCGTCGGGCGAGACGGCCTTCACCGTGCCCTGCGTGCCCACGGGCATGAACTGCGGCGTCTGGATGTCGCCGCGCTTGGTTCGCAAAATTCCGCGGCGCGCTTTCGAGGAAGGATCGGTGCCGAGCAGTTGAAACATGGGCGGCGACAAAGCAGCAAACGCCTCCGGAAATCCAGTCCTACCGCGTCTTTTCCCTCGCGCGCTCCTCCGCATCCACGAGCGAGAGGAACACGTTCTCCAGACCGCCCTTCGCCACGCTCATCTCGCGCAATTCCTCCACCGTGCCGAGCGCGATGAGCCGCCCGCAGTGGATGATTCCCACGCGATCCGCCAGCTCCTCCGCGACGCTGAGCTGGTGCGTGCTGAGGAAAATGGTCATCCCGGCGCGCGACCTCGCCTCGAATTCCTCCTTCACAATCCGCGCATGCATCGGGTCGAGGCCGACCATCGGCTCGTCGATGACGAGCACCGTCGGATCGTGCAGCAGCGCACTGCTGATGACGAGGCGCTGGCGAGTGCCGTGGCTGAGGTTCTCGGTGAGCTCGTGCCGGTAGTCATTGAGGTGAAACCTGGCGAACAGCGCCTCCATCCGCTCCTCGATGGTGCGCGGCTCCATGCCGAAGATATCGCCGACAAACCGCATGAACTCGACCGCCGTCAGCTTGTCGTACGTGTAGGGAAAATCGGGCACGTAGGCGAGCCGCGACTTCGCCTGCTCCGGCTGCTGCTGGATGTCAAAGCCCGCGACCTTCGCCGAGCCCGCGGACGGCTTCAGCAGGCCCGCGAGCATCTTGATCGTCGTCGTCTTGCCCGCGCCATTCGGCCCGAGGAATGCGAAGAACTCGCCCTGCGGCACGTCGAGGTCGAGCGAATCCACCGCCGTGAGCGCGCCGAAATTTTTGGAGAGGCCTTTCGTCTGGATCATCGCGGCTGCGGGTAGGGCGTGAGTTTCCACCCGAGCAAAGGCACCTGCACGCCGAGCACCTGCCCAAGCTGGCTGAGTTGCGCCTCGAATACGGTCTGCTCGCCCGTCTTCAGCGTGAGGAGGAAAGTCGAGAGCTTCTGCCCGCCGATGACGGTGGACGACGACTGCGCACCGAATTCCATCCGTGGAATTTCGCCCCGCGACGCCTTGAGCTGCCGGATCATCGCCGGGTCCAGACCCGCTTGCGACATCAGCTTCGCAAACCCCGCCTCATCGAGGGTAAAGGCCGTCTCGTTGAATATCTGGTTGCCGACCTTTACACCAAAGACCGCCGTCTTCGCGGCCAAATCGACCGTCACATCCAAGTGCTGGCCCGGCGACGGGGTCGAAAGGTCAATATGCAACCGCTCCAGTGCAAGATCGCGATCCATCTCGGCCACTGAGAACCAGGCGAGCGGCTGCGAGGTCTTGCCGGGAAGCGTGAGAGTCAGGCTGCCGTGGATATCGATGGTCCTCTTTCCCGTGCTCGCGAAGCTCTTTGGCTGAATATGCACGAAGCCGACATCCTTTCCCGACGAGAGAATCCGCAGGTCGGATGCCTGCTCATGCTGGAAGACGATCTGCCCGACGTAGCCGGCCGGCACCGCATTGAGGCGCGTGGACTCCGGGTAAACCTCGCGCACCACGAGCAGCCCGGTCATTGCCAGCCAAAAGCCGACAATGCAGAGGATGATGAGGCGGTGCACCATGGCGGAAACCCTAGCAGCAATTCCCGGGCGCGTCCCTGTCTTCCACGCACGCTGTCATTTCCTTGCGGCGCGCTTCACGTGCTTCTCCACGAGCGCATACGCGTTGTGGTTGTGGATGCTCTCGAAGTTCTCCGCCTCGACCCGGTACCAGACGATGTTCCTCTCGCGGTTCGAGCGGGCTGCGACATTGCGCACGAGATCCTCGACGAAAACCGGGTTGTCGAATGCGCGCTCCGTCACCGCCTTTTCGTCCGGCCGCTTCAGCAGGCTGAAAAGCTCACAGCTCGCGCTCTGCTCGACGAGCGCGATCATGTCCTCGATCCAGATCGGCTTCACGCTGCGGATGCCGTAGGTCACCTGCCCGCGCTGGTTGTGCGCTCCGCGCTCGGAGATGGCCTTTGAGCACGGGCAAAGGGTCGTGACCGGCACGATGACCGTGACGACAAAATCCGTCCGCTTCTTCTCCAGCGTCGCATCGAAGCGCACGACGTAATCCATCAGCCCGACAGCGCCGGTGGCTGGCGCGCGCTTTTCGAGGAAAAACGGGAACTCAAACGTCACGTGCGAGCTTTCCGATTCGAGGCGCTTCGCCAGGTCGCGGAGGATGGTCTGGATATTGTCCACGTGCAGCACGGGGCCAAATTCGTTCAGCACCTCGACGAAGCGGCTCATGTGCGTGCCCTTGAAGTGATGCGGCAAATCCACCGTGAGCGTGACCGTCGCGACCGTGTGCTGGAGCTTGCGCGCCTTGTCGCGCACCTGGATCGGATAGCGAAGGCCGCGCACGCCCACGCGATCGATCGCGATCCCGCGCCGGTCGCGCTGGCTCTGCGTGTCGTGCAATTTTTTGATCGGCTGCAACTCCATCCAGCGAATGAGCCGCCTCGACGCCTTTCCCGCAAGGCGCGAGTGCATGGCACCGGGAATTTCCTCGCAACCCCCGCACTGCGGACCTAGAACCGCGCGCTCTTATGCCAGACGAAATCCGCCAGCTTCGCATCGGCCTGCCCTCGGGCAGCCTGCAGGATCCGACCATCGCCCTTTTTGCAAAAGCCGGCTTCAGCATCGCCGTCTCCAGCCGCAGCTATAAGCCGGCCGTGGACGATCCCGAAATCGTCATCCGCCTGCTGCGCGCGCAGGAGATTTCGCGCTACGTCGAGCACGGATTCCTAGACTGCGGGCTCACGGGCCGCGACTGGATCGAGAACAACGGCAGCGATGTCGTGCGGCTGTGCGATCTCGTCTTCAGCAAGACCAGTTCGCGTCCCACGCGCTGGGTGCTCTGCGTTCCCGAGGATTCGCCGGTGAAGAGCGTGAAGGATCTCCAAGGCAAGGTAATCGCGACCGAGGCCGTGGAAATGACGCGCACTTTCCTCGCGAAGCACGGCGTCACCGCCGAGGTGGAATTTTCCTGGGGCGCGACCGAGGTGAAGGTGCCCGACCTCGTGGACGCCATCGTGGACGTGACCGAGACCGGCTCCTCGCTGCGCGCGAACAAGCTGCGCATCGTCGAGACGATCATGGAGAGCGTGCCGCAGTTCATTTCCAATAACGCCGCCTACGCCGACGCGTGGAAGCGCGCGAAGATGGACCGCATCGTCCTGCTGCTCCAGGGAGCGCTCGCCGCACGCGACATGGTCGGCCTGAAGATGAATCTCCCCGAGGAAAAGCTGCAGCCGCTGCTCGCCGCGCTCCCCGCGATGCGCAATCCCACCATCGCGCACCTCGCCATCCCCGGCTGGGTTGCCGTCGAGACGATCATCGACGAGAAGGTCGTCCGCGAAATCATCCCGCAGCTCAAGTCGCTCGGCGCGGAAGGCATCATCGAATACCCGCTGAACAAGGTCGTTCACTGAGCCGGCGCGGCGCCGCACAGCGAAACCCACCGCTTGAGAATCCTGCGCTTCGCGGATTAGTTCACCCGAACATGTTGCGAACCAGCGCGCTTCTCATCGGCACTCTCGCCCTCGCCTTTTTTGCACGGATAGGCAGCGCCGCAACGCCGTCCTTTGCCGATGCGGGCGCTCCGTTTCTCCAGAAGTATTGCGTCTCCTGCCACGGGAAGGACAAGCAGAAGGCCGACCTGGCGCTGCACGAATTCCGCGATGACATCTCCGTCCTGCGCGCTCGCAAACGCTGGCGCGATGTGGTCGAACTGGTGCGCTCCGGCGAGATGCCGCCGGACGACAAGCCGCAGCCGTCAGCGGAGGAAAAGCAGCGCTTCCTCGCATCGGTCGCGGGCATTTTTGCCAAGGCCGACAGCGGCAAACCCGACCCCGGCAGGCTCACGGTGCGGCGGCTGAACCGCACGGAATATAACAACACGATCCGTGATCTGCTGAAGATCGACTTCCGGCCCGCGGACAATTTCCCGAGTGACGACGTCGGTCACGGTTTCGACAACATCGCCGACGTCCTCACGGTCTCGCCGGTGCTCATGGAGCGCTACCTCGACGCGGCCGACCAGATTGCCGCGCAGGCGATCCCGCTCAGCGCGACGACGCCCCCGAAACGAAGGCTGGCAGCGAGGTATCTGGAGCCCCAGTCGGCCAACGTGCCCACGTCGCAGTTCCGGCCGTTTTGCGGGTCCGAGACGGTCACCGTCCTCTCCGGCCCCGTGCATACGCCCGCGAGGATCACGGCGGACGGGGACTACGTCATGCGCGCGCGGCTTTATGCAAAATCGCCGGTCGGCAAGCCCGTCCGCGTGGCGCTGATGGTCGCGGGGCCTGCCATTCCAAAGCCCGCTCCGGAAACCGAGATGGCGAAGCTCGACGGTTCAGCCGTCGCCAACGTCAAGCGCGCCCGCATCCTGAAAACCACCGAGATCACCGCGCAGTCGGAAAAGGACGCGCAAATAATCGAGGTGCAGGTTCCCCGCATGGAGGGCATCGAACGCATCGCGCTCGCCGCATTCAAGCCGCCGGCGGGTCAGCCGTCCCCGACGCTTTACGTCGAGTGGATGGAATACGAGGGGCCGATGGACACGCGCAACGCCGCGACGAAATCGCTGCTCGTCGTCACTCCCGGCAAGCCGCAGGCCGAGCATACCCGCGAGGTGCTCGCGCGTTTCGCGCCGCGCGCGTGGCGCCGACCCGTCTCCGCCGAGGAACTCGACCGGCTCTGCAAGCTCGTCGCCTACGGGATGGCCCACAACGACACGTGGGAGGAAGCCATGCGCCGCGCCATCAGCGCGATCCTCGCGTCGCCGAAATTCGTCTTCCGGCTCGAACCCGATGACCGCCCGGAGAATCCCGAACCGCATCCGGTGAGCGAATTCCAGCTCGCGACCCGGCTCTCGTATTTCCTGTGGAGTTCGTGCCCGGACGACGAGCTGCTTCAGCTCGCCTCCGCCGGAAAGCTCACCTCAAACCTCGATGCGCAGGTCAAACGGATGCTCCAGGCTCCCCAGGCCGAGGCGCTCATCCGGAATTTCGCGCTGCAGTGGCTGCAACTCGGCCGGCTCGAGGGACACAGCGCCGACCCGAAGGCGTTCCCAAATTGGAAGCCCGAACTCCGGGCGTCTATGATCGAGGAAACGCAGCGATTCGTGGGCGAAATCCTGCGCACCGACCGCAGCATCCTCGACCTGCTCGATGGCGAGTTCACGTGGGTGAACCAGCGGCTGGCCGACCTCTACGGGATCAAGTCCGCCGGCAATTTCCAGAAGGATGAATGGAAGCGCGTCTCGCTCGAGGGGACACAGCGCGGCGGGCTGCTCACGCAGGCGAGCATCCTCACCGTCACATCGAATCCCACGCGCACTTCACCCGTGAAACGCGGACAGTGGATCCTCCAGCAGATGCTCGGCACGCCGCCGCCCCCTCCCCCGCCGAATACCCCGTCGCTCGACGACAGCAAGCGGAAGGAGCTGAGCGGGACTTTCCGGCAGAAGCTCGAGCAGCATCGCGCCGACCCGAGCTGCGCAAACTGCCATGCGAAGATGGATGCATTCGGATTCGCGCTGGAGAACTTCAACGGCATCGGCCAGTGGCGCGACCGCGATGAAACCGGCGCGGCGATCGACACCTCCGGCGAACTCGCCACAGGGCAGAAGATGGGAGGCCTCGCCGACATGAAGACGCTCCTCCGCAGCCGCAAGCAGGACTTCACGCGGTGCCTCACGGAGAAGATGCTCACCTACGCGCTGGGCCGCGGTCTCGACTACTACGACGAGCCCACCGTCGCGCGCATCGCGTTCACACTGGAAAAGAACGACTACCGGTTTTCGTCGCTCATCAGCGGAATCGTGAAAAGCCCCGCGTTTCTCATGCGCCGGGGCACGTCGCAGGCCGAACCGGCATCCACGGCCAAGTAGCCGCCCTACCCGGCCAGCAGCGTCTTCGCGTGGGCTAGAGCCGAGTCGCCTTTGCCGCCGAGCATCCGCGCAATCTCCGCCGCGCGGGCCTTGCCCTCGACTCCAGTGAGACTGGAAACGGTCCGCCCGCCGGTGAAATCCTTCGTGACGACAAACTGCGTCCGCGCCGCCGCCGCGACCTGCGGGAGATGCGTGATCGCGAGCACCTGGCGCTCGGCGGAAACGGCCTTCATCTTCGCGCCGACCGCATGTGCGATCTCGCCGCCAACGTTTGCGTCGATTTCGTCGAAGACAAGCAGCGCAATCGTGTCCTGCGCAGCCAGCGCGGACTTTACGGCCAGCATCACGCGGGAAATTTCGCCGCTGCTCGCGATCGCCTTCAGCGGCTTGGCCGGCTCGCCAGGATTTGGGGCGAAAACAAATTCGACCGATTCCATCCCGTGCGGACCCGGCTCCGCAGCGACCGTGAGCGCGACGGTGAAGTCCGATTTCTTGAATCCGAGATCGCGCAGATGCCCCGTCACTGCGGCTGCGAGCTTGGGCGCGGCGGCGGCGCGCTTCGCGGAAAGCTTCCGGGCAGAGTCCATCATCGCCTTTCGCTGCGATGCAATCTCCCCGGCCAGCCGTTCGAGTTCCCCGGCACGCGAATCAATCCGGTTGAGCCGGGCCGCGGCCTCCGCGCCGAATGCGATCACTTCCCCGAGGCTGCCGCCGTACTTCCGCTTCAGCGTCTCGAACAGGGACACGCGCTCCTCGAGTTCCGCGAGCGCCGCGGGCTCGATGTCCAGTTCCTCCGCATAGCGAGAAAGGCCGCCGGCCAAATCGCCGATCTCCGCGAGGCCGCGGATGAGCGAATCGGAAAACCGCTTCGTCGCCGGATCCACACGCTCGAGATCGCGAAGGAGCCTGCCGACTTCGTTCAGACGCGTGATTGCGGAGTCATCCGACTCCGACAGGCGCCCGATCGCACCGTTGCAAAGTTCGAGCAGGCGGCGGCTGTTCGACGCGGTGTGATACCTTCCGACGGTTTCCTCCTCCTCGTCGGCGCGCAGCCTCGCGGCTTCGATTTCATTCACCTGATGCCGGAGCAGGTCCGCCTCCCGCTCCAGCGCCGCTTCGTTGCCCGCCAGTTCCTCCCGCTCGGCGGTCAGCCGGTTCACCGTCCGGTATTGCTCCTCAAATTTCCCGCGCAGCGCCTCCGCGCCGGCAAAGGAGTCCAGCAGATCGAGCTGGCGTTCGTTCGAGAGCAGGGACTGGTGGTCGTGCGGCCCGTGCAGATCAACGAGCCCGTCGCCGAGTTCCTTGAGCACGTTCAGCGTCGTCGCGCTGCCGTTGATGAACTGGCGGTTGGTCCCCGCGGTGGCAAAGACGCGTTTCACGATGAGCTGCCCGTCCTCGCATGGCTCGATCCCCTGCCCTTCCAGCCAAGCGTTGAGTGTCTTCGCATCGGCCGGCTGAAACACCGCCTCCACCGAGCAGCTCTCCGCCCCGCTGCGGATGAGCGATTTGTCGGCGCGTTCGCCAAGCACGAGCTTCAGCGCACCCACAATGATGCTTTTCCCGGAACCCGTCTCGCCGGTGATCGCGACGAAGCCGGGGCCGGGCTGCCACTCGAGTTCCTCGACGAGGGCGAGGTTGCGGATGCGCATTGAAACAAGCATGGCGCGGTGAAATGCCGGAGACGGGCGTGCAACGCAAGGCGCGGCTGCTATTTGCCGCTCCAGCGGATCCGCAGCGGCATGAGGCAGTGCGTGGTGCCGCCGCCGCTGTCCGCGATGAGGATGAGGCTGCGCCAGCCGCCAGCCAGCACCGGCCCGAGGGCGATGCCCTCGAAATTGTTTGAGAGCGTCGTCCGGCTGAAAAGCCGCGTCTTTCCCGAGGCGGTGTACTTCACGTCATTGAGCGCCGGGACCGCCGAGACATCCGTCGCGCCTCGCAGTTCCGCGCGGAATATTTCCGCCGACAGGCCGAAATTGCCGACGACGCGCTCGAGCACGAGCAACTCTCCATTCGGCAGGAGCGCAAGGTCGCTCACCCCTGTCCCGCCTCCGGGCACGCGGAACGCCGACGTCTCGGTGACATAGGCAAACTGGCCGGCTGGCCGGAAGCGCCCGTCAAATCGCTGGAGCCGCACGACCGTGCCGGCTTCGCGCGAACTCAGCGGGCCGTCGCATTTGAGCGCCTCCTCGTTGGCCGTCCAAAAGTTCCCGACCGTCGCATCATAGGTCAGGGATTCGAGGCTCTTGTTGTTGCGGGCCTTGGAAAAGATGGGCGGCACCGCGACGGGGATCACGCTGCGTTTCCGCAGATCGAAACCGAAGATCCCGTCGCCTTTTTCGGCGCTGACGTACACCTGCCGCCTGTCGCCCACGAAGGCGATGCCCTCGAAGTCGGAAAGTTTCGTCTTCACCGGAATCGCGGTTCCGATGGACGCGCTGAGAATCCGTCCGCTCCCCTCCTCGATCGCGATGTTCATGGGAAAGACCGCCTTCACCTTGTCCGAAACCGTGAAGTAATCGCTGCCGCCAGCCCATGTGAGCCCGCTGAAATCCGTCGCCCCGCGGTACTCAAATGAAAACACCGCCTGACCCGGAACGTTCTCGATGACCGTGCCGGCGTCCGTCCGAGACAGACCGCCGAGCAGGAGGAATGCAACGGCGCACACCGCGCGCCCCACCACCGCTAGCGCAGCCACTGCGCGAGTTCCTCCCTGGCGGCCTCGCTGAGCGTGATTCGGAATTCCGCCGGGAAGACGACACGCGCCAGCGCCCCGCCGCGGGTGACGAGCAGTTCGACGCGCCGCGTCCCCGGATGGCGCACGAGCGTCTCGCGGATTTTCAAAAGGTCGCCTTCCGTGGCACTCGCAGTGTCGAGTTTGAGCACAAGCGGCTTCTCATCCGCGCCCGGTTTCTTGAGCGGCTTCACGTCTTCGGCGCTGATGCGCGGTCCGTCCTCGCGGAGATCGAGCCGCCCGGTGATCGAGACCACGGCGCCGGGCTCGAGAAGCTTTTGCGCGCGCACATACGCTTCGTTCCAGACCATCACTTCGATTTGATCCGTGAGATCTTCGATCACGACGATGGCAAATGGCTTCCCGTCCTTCTTCGTGAAGCGCCGCTCCACGGACGCGAGCTGTCCGGCCACGGTCACGGTGCTCTTGTTTTCCTGCACGGCGAGGCGCGCGATGGGGACGAATTTCGGGTTCTCCAGCGCGCTGCGATACTCGTCGAGCGGATGACCGGTCACGTAAAAACCGAGCAGCTCCTTTTCAAAGCCGAGCTTCTCCGTGAGGCTCCACGGCGGGACCAGTGCGACATTCCGGGCCGGCGCGGATTTCGCGACCGTTCCCATGTCACCAAAAAGCGAAACCTGCCCGGCCGCACGGTCTCGGTGCGCACTCGCCGCCGCGGCCATCGCGCCTTCGATGCCTGCAAACATCGTCGCACGATCCGCGCCGAACTCGTCGAATGCTCCGGACTTTACGAGGCATTCGATGGCCTTCTTGCTGATCCGCTTTCCATCCACGCGCGCGCAGAAATCCTCGATGCCCGCAAACGGTCCACCACGTGCGCGCTCGCTCATTGCCGATTCCATCGCAGACTCGCCGACGTTTTTGATCGCTGCGAGGCCGTATCGGATCGCCCCGAGGTGGAGCCGTTCGTCCGTTGGCGGCGGTGCGGCATCCGCCACTCCGGCAGCTCCGTTCTTCTTCTCTCCGACGGGCATATCCTCGAAGCGAACGCCTGAATCCGGTTCGATGTCCGGCGCAATGTCCGGGTACTCGTCCTCTCCCGGCTTCGCTGCCTGGGCGAGCGCGGTTTTGCGCGCGGCCTTTGCCGCTTCGACGCCGGCCGTATCCACGTGGTCCGGCTCGAATTTCAGCCCGCTCTTGTTGATGTCCGGCGGCAGGATGCGGATTCCCAGCCGTTCGCATTCCGCGACGAAAATGCTGATCTTGTCCGTGTTCGAGACTTCGTTGCTCATCACCGCGGCCATGAATTCCACCGGGTAATTCGCCTTCAGGAATCCCGTCTGGTAGCTGAGCCACGCGTAGGCGGCGGAGTGCGAGCGGTTGAATCCGTAGCCGGCGAATTTCTCCAGCGTATCGAAGACCTCGTTCGCCTTCGCCTCCTTGATTCCGTGCAGCGTTGCCGCGCCTTCGCAAAATTTCACGCGCTCCTCCGCCATCTTCTTCTTGTCCTTTTTGCCCATTGCGCGGCGCAGGAGATCGGCGGCGCCGAGCGTGTAGCCGGCGAGCACCTGCGCGGCCTGCATGACCTGCTCCTGGTAGATGAGCACGCCGTACGTTTCGCTCGTCACTTCATCGAGCAGCTTGTGCGGCGCCCGCACCTTCGCGAGGCCCTTCTTGCGCTTCACGTAGTCGGGGATGAGGTCCATCGGGCCCGGCCGGTAGAGTGCGATGAGCGCGTTGATGTCCTCGATGCTCCGCACGTCGAACTGCTTCGCCCAGCCCGTCATGCCGCCGGACTCGACCTGGAACACCGCGACCGTCTCGCCGCGGTTGTAAATGTTGAACGTCGCCTCGTCGTCGAACGGGATCGTGTCGATGTTGAAGGCGGGAGTGTGCTTGTGGATCAGCGCGACGGCATCCTGGATGACCGTGAGCGTCTTCAGTCCGAGAAAGTCGCACTTCAGCATGCCCACGTCGCCGAGCGCACCCATCGCGTACTGGCTCACGATCGATCCGTCGTTCGCCCGCGTGAGCGGGATGTATTCGCTGAGGTCGCGATCGCTGATGACCACGCCCGCCGCATGCACGCCGACGCCGCGCGTGAGCCCCTCGAGCTTCGTAGCGGCCTCCCACATCTGCGCGGTGTTCGGGTCGGTCTTCACCGCCTGCGCGAGCTCGGGATTCTTGTCGATCGCGCCGGGGACATGCTCCTCCGCGCCGGTGTCCTTGTTCTTTCCCTCGTAGCCCGCGAGCGTGATGCCGAGTTCGTTCGGGATCATCTTCGCGATGCGGTCGGCGTCGCGTAGTTCCAGTCGAGCACGCGGGACACGTCGCGGATCACGGACTTCGCGCCGAGCGTGCCGAAGGTGATGATCTGCGCCACGGCACGTTCGCCGTATTTCCTTTTGACGTAGTCGATCACCTCGCCGCGGCGGTTCTGGCAAAAATCCACGTCGATATCCGGCGGCGAGACGCGCTCGGGATTCAGGAAGCGCTCGAAGAGCAGCTTGAACTTCAGCGGGTCGATGTCCGTGATGCCCATCGCGTAGGCGATGATCGAGCCTGCCGCCGAACCGCGACCGGGCCCGACCGGGATTCCCTGCTCCCGCGCCCAGTTGATGAAGTCCCAGACGATCAGGAAATAGTTTACGAAGCCCTGCGCCTCGAGCACGCCGATTTCCAGTTCATACCGGCGGCGCACCGCCTCGCTGTCTGCATCCGCGCCGTAGCGGCGGCGCAGGCCGGCCTCGGTGATTTCGCGCAGGTACTCGTTGCGGTCCCTGCCCTCGGGCGGCTGGTAGTTTGGGAACTTCGGCGAGGTGTCGAGCTTGAAGCCGCACCGCTCGGCGATGGCCAGCGTGTTGTCGCACGCGCCGGAAAAGTCCGCGAACAGCGCGCGCATTTCCGCCGGCGATTTGAAGTACACCTCGTTCACGTACTTCATGCGCTTCTCGTCCGAGACCTTCGCGCCGGTGCCGATGCACACGAGCACGTCGTGCGCGCCGTGGTCCTCCTTTTTCAGGAAATGCACATCATTCGTCGCCACGAGACCGACGCCCGAGATCGCGCGCGAGCTTCGGGAGCTGCGCGTTCACCTTCCGCTGCGCCTCGATGCCGTGGTCGGACAGCTCCAGGAAATAATTCTCCCGCCCGAGAATGTCCCGATACGTCGCCGCGAGCTCCGCGGCCTTCGCGAGATTGTCCTCCGCATGGATCGCGTACGGCACCTCGCCCTTCAGGCAGCCGCTCAAGCCGATGATTCCCTGCGCGTGCTGCGCGAGCAGTTCCTTGTCGATGCGCGGCTTGTAGTAAAAGCCGTCGAGGTGCGCCGTGGAGACGAGCTTCACCAGATTGCGATACCCCTGCTCGTCGGACGCGAGCAGCGTGAGGTGGAACGACGATTCCTTTTGCGAGGTCGCGGACTTTTTCGTGTGCGAATCCGGCGCGACATACACCTCGCAGCCGATGATGGGCTTGATGCCCTCCTTGTTGCACTTCTGGTAAAATTCCACCGCGCCATACATCGCGCCATGGTCGGTGATGGCCAGCGCCGGCATGCCCATGGCCTTCGCCTGTTTTACCGCGGCATCGACGCGCACCATGCCGTCGAGCGTGGAGAATTCAGTATGGCAATGGAGGTGGACGAAACTGTCGGACATCACCTCGACCTTAGACGCAACGCCCTCGCGTCAAAGCGCGAATTCTCCCGGGCAACTTACTTCGGGAGCGCCATCGGGCGGTCGCTGAGCCTCGGGACCTCCGGGCCGGGCTGCGGCGTCTCGGCGGTGCGGGTCGCGCCGACGATGACCAGGCGTCCGTCCTCCTTTTTGCGCACGGTCGCGCGGCCCTTGCCGGCATGCCACACGGTCTGGCCGAGCCACTCGCCGTTCACGCCGATTTTCGAGAGATAGTACTGGCCGGGGCCGACCATGTGGAAGACGTGCAGCGTATTATCCCGGTCGAATTCATGCGCCACATTCGTGCCGGCCACCATGCGTCCGAGCGGATAGGTGCCGAAGATGGCGCCCGTCCGGTCATCCTCGACGCGGGCGTAGATGGTCATTTCCTTCGGCCGCTGGAAGGAGAGCAGCGACACCACGCGGTATTCGCCGGATCCTTCCTGCGCGGCCGGCACGCCGACGGTCTGCGTCCAGAGCTTCCGCCCGTCGCTGATGTCCACTTTCAGCGAGCCGGATGAGATATACTTTTTCGTCTCCTCAAAATAGATCGCCGCACGGACGGAGTATGTCCCGTATTCGTTGACCGGGTAGAGCTTCAGCAGGTCCACGCTACGGCGGACGGAAGCGCCGCTGAGGACGACCAGCGGTTCGTTTTTGTAGTCGGGGTCAAACGGGCCGATCGGCGTGTCGCTCTTGATGATCTCAAAGCTGAACCACTGGTTGCCGGCCGCGTCGCGCAGGATCACGTCCTTGCCGGCGAGATTCCGGATGGTGACGGTCGCCTCGACCGGCTCACCGCGCATGAAAATGTGGCGTTTCATTTCCAGGCCGACCTCGAGCTGCGCGCTCGCGGAGGAAAGGAGTCCCACGAAGAGGACCAGGAGTGCGAGGCGGTTCAGGGGCTTCATTTGCTTCTATTTGCGCTTAACGGTGCGGAATCCGACATACAGCGAGCGAAAGGATGCGGTGACATCGTCACCCACGTAATAGCGGCTGGTCGCCCCCGGCGACGGCGGCATGTTTCCCTTCGGCTTGTTCGCCGCGGGCCACACAAACCACGCGTCGTCCGCGGGAATTTTCAGGATGCGGCCCCACATCGGGATCGGATCGCTCGCAAAGGAACCGCCCTTGAGCAGCGGGATCTCCTTGTTGCCCTCCTTGCGATAGACCCACTCGCAGACATTGCCCGCCATTCCCACGACTCCGAATTCGCTGACGTCATTGCCGAACGCATCCACCGCAGCCCAATAATTCGCGCCGTCGTCCGTCTTCTTGCTGCCCGGAACGAGCGGCATGTAGCCTTGGTTCGAGTTGAAATTCTTGAGCTTCAGCTCATCGCCCCACGGGTACTTGAAGCCCTTCTTGCCGCGCGCGGCGGCCTCCCATTCCTCCTCGGTGGGAAGGTCGCGCACCGCGCCGTTCTCGACGACTTTTCCCCGCCACTTCGCATAGGCATACGCGCTCCAGAAAGTGACGCCCACCATCGGGCTGTTCAGGTCGATCTCCACGCCCGGATCCGAGGGCACGTTGAGGGTCGGATTCCCTTCCTGCTTGAAGACCCGCCCGCCGCGGACGGCGGCGTTCAGGATGAGTGTCTTCACCTCGTCGGTGACGTGCGAGAGCCTCCGCTCGCCCCGCGGGTGGTCGAACTCATGCTCCTGGGAGGGATTCTTTTCGCACCATGCGATGAACTTGGCGTACTCGTTGATGCTGACTTCGTACTTGTCGATCTCGAAGGCGCCCAGCTCCGCCGTGGTTCCCGGCCTCGCCCACCCTGTAGCTGCCCGCAGGAATCTGCACCTGGGCATCGAGCTGCCGCGCGTTGGTAAGGACGTAGCGGTAAACCACGACGCCGAGGATCAGCACCAGCGCGCTCAGCGTGGCGACGCTGATGTAAAGCGCCCGCTTCTTTGCCTTGCGGGCCGCCTCCACCGCGCGCATCGCCGCCGCGTCCGCCGCCTTCATCTTCGCGGCCTCTACGGGGATCACCTTTGGCTCGAGCGCCTTCACGGCCTGGAGCACCACCGGCCAG
The DNA here is from genome assembly GCA_963769025.1 of uncultured Verrucomicrobiae bacterium. Lineage (GTDB taxonomy): Bacteria > Verrucomicrobiota > Verrucomicrobiia > Chthoniobacterales > Chthoniobacteraceae > SXWH01. The sequence goes on along the minus strand of CAVYKI010000006.1, from coordinate 392,497 downwards.
CCGGTCACGGGGTTCGGGCCACCGGTCATGCGGGCGAGCAGCGCGCGGAGGCCGCCGGAAATGAGGTTCTCGTGCGTGAGCTGTTGGATGATGGTCCCGACCGTGAAAAGCTCCTGCTCGACCGTCACGGACGGGTCCGCATCGGCAACCGCGATATTTGCCATGCGGGCGATGTTGTCCGCGCCGAGGCGCAGGCTGTCGGCCTCGATCGGCGCGTGGGAGAGATTGTGCGACCAGAGATATTGCAGCCCCTCGCCGGCGACCTTCATCACGTGGAGCGCCGTCTTTTCATCGAGCTTCTGCCCGCGCTCGATCCGCTCGGCCATGCTCGCGCCGTCGAGGAATTCGTGCGTGTAAAACGCCAGTCCGTTGCGCTCGTCCGCCTCGAAGACGGACATAATGAACGGATGCTGCACCGCGGCCTTGGCCCGCGCGTCGGCGAGGAACTGCGCGCGGACGCCTTCGTCCTCGGCACGCTCCGGGTTCAGGACCTTCAGGCCCACGCGGCGGTTCACGCTGAGCTGCAGCGCCAGGTAAACGCGGCCCCATTTCCCGTCGCCGATGAATTGCTGCACGCGGTAGTCGCCGAGCTGCACGCCAATCAGCGGGTCCGGCGGTCCGGCTGGCGCTGCTGCCGCGCTCGCCACGTGAGTCGCAGCGCGCGGCACGGCCGGAGGCGGAGCGACAGGAACGGCGGGCACCGGGGACGCGGCGCGCGCCGTCGGCTGGGCGGCAGGAGTGGATGGGACCACCGGCTGCGCGGTCGCAACGGCCGGAGCCGTGGCGACACGCGGCGTTGCGGAAGGCACGGCAGCAGGGGTCGCTTGCGGGACTGCGCGGGCCACCGGCTGCGCAGCCGGAGCAGCCGGGACAGCAGCCGGGACAGCAGCGGCACGCGGCGTCGCGGAAGGCACGGCGACAGGAGCCGCTTGCGGGACAGCCCGCACGGTCGGTTGTGCGGTCGGAGCGGCCACTGCACGCGGGGCGGCGGAGGGCACGGCTGCAGGCGTCGCCTGCGGGACTGCGCGCGCCGCCGGCTGCGCGGTCGGAGCAGCCGGGACAGCCGCCGCACGCGGCACAGCCGAAGGAACGGCAGCCGGAGACGCTTGCGGGACTGCGCGGACCGTCGGTTGCGCGACCGCAGCGACTGGCATCCCTTGCGGCACCGCCCGCACGGTTGGAGTTGCCGCGGCGACCGGCTGCACCGCGGCGACAGCCGGCTGCGGCGCGGAAACGGCGACCGGAGCCGCGACGGGAGCGGGCGCAGGTGCGGCTAGACGAGCTGCCGCATTTTCGATTTCGGTCCTCAGCGCGTCGGCATCGACGGGTTTCGCGAGGACTGGCGTCCCGGCAGTCTGCTCCGCGTATTCCGTCAGGTCGTAACCGCTGATGAAGACGGCCTGCAATTCCGGATAGAGTCCCTGCATTTCCGCGCGCAACGTGAAGCCATCCGTCGGATCCATCACCACGTCGGTGATCAGCAGATCCACGCCGCCCAGCGCAGCCGCGTGCTCGTGCGCCTTTTGCGCGCTGGCAGCGACCCGCACCTCGTGGCCGGGAATTGCCTTCACTATTGCCATGAGCGCCTGGAGAACGCCCGCCTCGTCATCAACAATCAGGATTCGCATGATTTGGTTTCTATTCGGAGAGTGTGTAGGGGGGTGGAAACTTCTGGTTCAGGTTCGCCGGCTCGGCCTTCGTATCCTGCAATTCGCCGCGGTAATAAAGCCGCACGATGTAGCCGTAATATTCCCGGTGCTCGGCTCGCGCCTGCTGCGCGGGCAGATCGTAGCTCACCTCCAGCGTCTCCGTGTCGCCTTCCTTCCAGTCCACCGGCGATGAAGACCATCGGTTGCTGACGTTCGCGATGGTGCGCGCGATGTCCTTGCCGCTCACGCGTTCGTAAAAAAGCACGAAGACCTTCATGTCGCGCACCGCGATGGTCTCCGCCGCACCCGCGCGGATCGGCACCGACAGCGTGAATTTCTTCGCCGCCTCCGGGTCCGGTTCCTCCCTCGCCACGGTGCTTCCGATGGCCATCACCTTTCCCTGCGGGATCGGCGGCCCGCCACCGGCTGTCGTGCGCATCGTGCCCTGCACTGCGGTGTTCATCTTCGACATCGCCACCGAATGATACAGGCCCGCGCGGTCGCCCATCGAGACGAGGCGCTTCCACTGCTCCGCCGCCTTGTCCGGCAGGCTCATTTTTTCAAAGGTGTACGCCTGCTCCGCGATGGCGAGCGGATTGCCCGGCTCGATCACCGCGGCCTCGCGGAATTTCACCAGCGCGCCCGCAGTATCGCCGCTGCTGCGGAGGAGCCTGCCCTGCTCCACGAGTTCGCTGAAGCGCGGATCGGCCTTCGGCGTGAACGCACTCAGCGGCACCGGCGTCGGGCGCGGCGGCGCGAGATTCCCGGCCTGCGAAGCGGCGGGGTCGTGCGGCGGGACGAGCGGTTCGGCGCGCGGCAGGATTGGCTGCGGCCCCGGCGGGCGATCGTCGTTGGCCGACGCGAGCGGATCCACGCCGAGCGGCAAGGGTGCCTCGGGGGGCGGTGTGTCGAGCACGAGCTTGGAGATATCGATCTTCATCGGCGGGCCGCCGCCGTTGTCATCGTCATTCTCCGAAGCGCCGCTCCCCGACTTTTTGAAAAATGCGACCGTCACCGCGCCGAGCTGAAGCACCGCCACCGTCGCCAGGATCGCCGCCGCAATCGCCGCGGTACGGCCGAAACGCGGGGACTGGATGGGGGACTGTGGACGCATGGAACGGTTCTGAGCGCGGCAGGCTAGGTGGCCGCGCAGAAGGTGTCAAACGCACCGGACGCCACAATCTCCAAGCGAGCAAGGGCTCCCAAAGAGCGTGACCCGGCCCGCCTGCCATGGCTAATCGGAAACTCCCGCACGGATAAACTACGCACCCCGATGAACACACTGCACACACCCCACTCTTCCACCTTCGCCACGCGCTTCGCCGGATTCCTGCTGCTGGCCGCGGCCTTCTGTCTCCCGGCCTCAGCGGCAGACGCACCCCGCTGGAACATCCTCTTCGTCTTCGCCGACGACTGGGGTCGCTACGCGAGCTGCTACAAGGGCCTCGACGGGCGGCCCACGATCAATGACGTCGTGCAGACGCCCAACGTGGATCGCGTCGCGAAGGAAGGCGTGGTCTTCAAGAATGCGTTCGTCAACGCGCCGAGCTGCACGCCGTGCCGCAGTTCGCTGCTCACGGGGCGTTATTTCTTCAACACGGGACGCGCCGCGATCCTGAACGGCGCGGTGTGGGACGATTCCATCCCGACGTATCCGCTCATGATCCGCGACGCCGGCTACAGGATCGGGAAAAGCTACAAGGTGTGGAGCCCCGGCACGCCGGCGGACGCGCCATTTGGCGGCCAGCAATACGCCTATGAAAAGGCCGGGCGCGCACCGAACAATTTTTCCGAAGAAGCCACCGCGCGCGTGGGAAAGGGCATGTCCTTCGACCAGGCCCGCGCGGAGATCCTCGCGCAGGTGCGGGGCAATTTCGACGCATTCCTCGCCGCACGGAAAGAGGGCGAGCCGTGGCACTATTTCTTCGGCACCACGACGACGCACCGCACGTGGATCAAAGGCTCGGGCAAGAAACTCTGGGGAATCGAGCCCGATGCGCTGAGGGGCAAGATGCCGAAGTTTCTCCCCGACGTGCACGAGGTGCGCGAGGACGTGGCGGACTATCTCGGCGAATGCCAGGCCGTGGACGCGTGCGTCGGCGAACTGCTCAAGCGCCTCGAGGAAACCGGCGAGGCGGCCCGCACGCTCATCGTGCTCAGCGGCGATCACGGCATGCCGGGCGTTCCCGCGGGCAAGTGCAACCTCTACGACATGGGCGTGAGCGTGCCGCTCGTCATGCGCGTGCCGGGCGGGAAAGGCGGCCGAATCGTGGAGGACTTCGTGCGCCTGCCCGACCTCGCGCCGACTTTCATGGAGATCGCCGGAGTGAAGCCGCCCGAGGGGCTCTACGGCCGCTCGCTGCTGCCGCTCATGCAGTCGGACAAAAGCGGGCTCATCGATCCGACGCGCGATTGGGTCATCACCGGGCGCGAGCGGCACGTCGGCGCAGCGCGCGAGGGAAATCTCCCCTACCCCATGCGCGCGCTGCACACGCCGGACTACGTTTACATCCGCAACTTCGAGGCCGACCGCTGGCCGATGGGCTCGCCGAAGGGCGTGACCGCCACGGAGACGCCGCCCTCCGATGCGCTGCAAAATTCCACCTACGCCGCATTCGCCGACATGGATGCGAGCCCGACGAAAGCCTGGCTCGTCACGCACCGCAATGATCCCGAGTGGCAGTGGCATTACGAGTTCGCATTCGGCAAGCGGCCCGCCGAGGAACTCTACGATCTGCGCAAGGATCCCGACCAGGTGAACAATCTCGCGGGCAACGCCGGCTTCGCGAAAGCGAAGGACAGGCTCGCCGCCGAGCTGATGAAAAAACTCCGCGAGGCGAACGATCCGCGTGTCGTGGAAAATCCCCCGCGATTCGAGCAGCCACCTTTCACCGACGCCGGCGACGGCGGCGGCAGGAAGAAGCCCCAGCAACCTCCGGCCAAATAGCACGCACACCCCTCGTTCCCCGACCACGCAACCATCCCCGCCCCCATGAATCCAATCCTCCCCGTCCTGCTCGCCGCGCTCGTCGTTACCGCCAGCGCCGCCGACGCCCCCGCAAAAAAGCCCAATGTCCTCTTCATCATCGCCGATGATCTGAACAACAGCATGGGCACCTACGGGCATCCGCTCGTGAAGACGCCGAACCTCGACAAGCTCGCCGCGCGCGGCGTGCGCTTCGACCGTGCGTACTGCCAGTTCCCGCTCTGCGGGCCGAGCCGCAACTCGATGCTCACGGGACTGCTACCCGAACAGCACGGGCATCCTCGCGAATGCGCAGATTTTCCGGCAGACGATCCCGTCAGCCGTGAGCCTGCCGCAGGCGTTCCGGCTCGAGGGCTACCTCGCGGTGCGCATCGGCAAGCTCTACCACTACAATGTGCCGAACTCGATCGGCACGAACGGCCACGACGATCCCGGCTCGTGGGAAATGGAGCTGAACCCCGCGGGCTGCGACCGCATGACGGAGGAGCCGGACATTTTCAGCCTCACGCCGGGGCAATTCGGCGGCACGCTGAGCTGGCTCGCCTCGAAGAATCCCGACGCGAAGCACACCGACGGCATGGAGGCCGCGGACGCGGAGTGGGTGCTGGAACGTTGCGCGAAGCAGAAGGATCGCCCGTTCTTTCTCGCCGTCGGCTTCTTCCGCCCGCACACGCCCTACGTCTCGCCGGCATCCTACTTTGAAAAATATCCCGAGGCGCAGATGCCGGTCGTGCAGGGCGTCGCGGAGGATCAGAAGGACATCCCGCCCGCCGGGCTGATGAGCTACAAGAAGGAGCAGGACAAGCTCACCGACGATCTGCGCAGGCAGGCGTTGCAGGCGTACTATGCGAGCATCACTTTCATGGATGCGCAGGCGGGCAAGGTGCTCGACGCGCTCGACCGCCTCGGCCTGAGCGACAACACCATCGTCGTTTTCACGAGCGACCACGGCTATCACCTCGGCGAACACGGGCTCTGGCAGAAGCAGAGCCTCTTCGAGGAAAGCGCGCGCGTCCCGCTCATCATCGCCGGTCCCGGCGTCGCGAAGCCCGGCAGCGTCGCCTCGGCGCCCGTCGGCCTCATCGATCTGTATCCGACGCTCACGGAACTCTGCGGCGTGAAGCCGCCCGCGAATCTCCAGGGCCAGAGCCTCGCGCCCATGTTGAAAGACCCGGCGGCAGCCGGACGCGGCTGGACGATCAGCCAGGTGGTGCGCGGCGGCGGCTTCAAGCGCATGGGCGCGGCCCCGGCAGTGGGCGACAACGTGAAGCGCTTCCTCGGCTACAGCCTGCGCACCCCTCGCTGGCGCTATACCGAGTGGGACGAAGGCCGGCAGGGACGCGAGCTTTACGACCACGACAATGATCCGAAGGAACTCACCAATCTCGCCGAGAATCCCGCACACGTCGCGACCGTCGCGGAGCTTTCCGCAAAGCTCCGCGAAGCCGTGAAGACCACCTTCCCCGCCGACGGCAAGATGCCTGAACTGCGGGATGGCACGTGGGCGCCGAACCTCACGAACCCGTGAGTGCGGATCGTTCACCTAGCCGTTCGCCGTTTCCAAGTCCCGCTTTGGGCGCGGAGCCTACCTCCCGCCGACAGGCTGGATCGTGATTTCCTCCGCGCCCGGAACGGCCGGGTAGCGCACGAAGCCGTCCGCTGCGGAAACGGTGGTGCTCGTGCCGCCCTGCGTCACACGACATTGCTTCCAATCCGGCGGGACCTGCGTGGAGAGCGTGAGCGGGAGGTCGTAGAAGGCGGGGTCCTCCCGGGAGGTCAGGCGGACTCGGATGCGGTCTTTCCCGGCTTCGAGGACTTTGACTTCGGCGCTTTTGCGTTCGGCGGCGTATTGATGCCATGAGATGGCGTCTGTGACCCACAGCTCGTCCTTGTGGGCCGCGAGTTTGTCGAGCAGCGCGTGGAAGACACCGAGCGGCGTGACCAGCCAGTCGCCTCCCACGCCGTGAAAGACGTGGTATTCCATTTCGCCTTTCGCGAGCGCGGCGTCCACGAGCGCGAGCAATTCCTCGGTCGTCTTGAAATTGATCGGGAAGCCCTTGAACGGCGGCCGATCGACGAGGTGGTATTTGGCTAATGCGGCGCTGACTTCCTCCTTGCTCACCGTCCATGGGACGCCGCCGGGCTTGCCGAAGGAAATCAGGCGCGGCTGCTTGAGGCCGGGGAAGCACTTCGCGATGCCTTCGTTGCACTTCGCGAGTTCCTCGTCGAGCTGCTCGGCGGTGGTGGCTCCCTTGTGGGTGAAGGTGTGGTTCGCATAGACGATGTCGGGGCCGGGCAGTTCGGTCTCCCACGCCTTTTGCGCGACCTTGAATGGGTCGCCGCCGGGGACGACGTAGAAGGTGCCGGTCATGCCACGCTTCTTCAGTTCGGGGATGACGGTATTCATGGCGCTGGGCGCGCTGTCGTCGAACATGAGGAGGAAGACGGCCTTCTTCCCATCCTTCCATTTGAGCACCGTCGTTGTTCCGGGTGCGTCTGCGGCGGCGGATTTTCCATTGGAAATTCCGAGCGCGATCGCGAGGGCGCAGACGAGGAGCAGGTCGAGGGCTTTCATGCGCGACAGGATGGGGAATCTCCATCGCAGGAACAAGCTCGGACACCCGAGGCATGATGTCGGGCTCCCGACCCGGCATTGCCAAAACGATTTACGTCCGATTCGAGGACACACCACGATCCACAGGTGAAACACCCACCCTCCCTCCAAATATGAGCACCGTCATTCTCATCCCCGTGATCGCAGCCGCCGGCAAAGCATTCCTGGTTTGGCTTTTTGGCGGCAGCTTGGGCCTTGCGCTCTTGGTGTTCGTTTTGTTCAAGGCCATCGGCAAGTGACCTCGGCCCCAATCCGGCCCAACGATCTTGTGGGACGGTGGCCCGCGACTACTCCCCTCGCCTCAGTTCACCGCGGTGCGGACCTGCACAAAGGCGATCATCTCCAGCAGATCGTCCACATGGAAGGGCTTTGCGAGCATCGTGCCATTCACGGTGCGGATGAAGTCCGAGACTTTCGCGTTTCCGCGATGGCCGGTCATGAAGATGAAACGGTTGCAGAGATGCGGGCGCATCCGTTCCACGGCGCGGAAGAACATGTCGCCCGGAAGCGTAGGCATCATCATGTCGCAAAGGATGACCTCAAAGTCCCCGGCGAGCACCTCGTGGACGCCCTCGACGCCGTTCTGGACGGCGACCACCTGGAAGCCGTGGGTGGCGAGGAACTCGTTCATGATCTCCTTAAACTGCGGGTCGTCTTCGAGGAGGAGAACCTTGCCCTTCAGTTCGGCGGGGGTGGTTTCGGCGAGGGTTTCCGAAAGTTCCACGGTGGCGGGTTGGTCGGTGTAGCGTTGCATGGCTTGTGGGAATTCCAATGCTCTCAAGCACCTGCCGTGCCGCGACGTTCGGGGAAAATGTCAGTTGACCACAAGAGGGATGCCCCTACCCTTTATCTGCTTAATATTCTAAATCCTATGCACGATCACCGACAAGACCTGAAGTCCTCCGCCGAGCGCCTGGCTGATATTTTTATCGTCCTTCAACGCTCATTCGTCCTCAACCTTTCCAAGGAATTGGTCCGGGGTCGTCTGTCCTTTCCACAATTCCTGCTCCTGAGCTTCCTCGCCCAAGAGGAAGAGCCGCTGACGATGACCGAAGTCGCCCGCCGCATGAAGCACACCACCGCAGCCGCGACCGGCCTCGTCGATCGCCTCGAGAAGCTCTCCCTCATCAGCCGCAAGCAGGGCCCTGAGGACCGCCGCAAGGTGCTCGTCGTCATCAGCGAAAAAGGCCACGCGATGGTGCAGGAGATCCGGCAGGATATGATCCAAAACCTCTTGCGTCTCATGGAGCATCTCGACGAAAACGAGCGCGCAACATGGGTACGCATCTACGAGAAGATTTTCCCGCACTGCAACCAGTGATGAATCGGGCGATCTTGTTCGCCGCGACTCTCCTGGCTCTGAACATTGCGGAATCCGCGGCGAAGGAAATAAAACCGGCATCCTCGGGCCCACGGGCCCTGACCCTCGATGCGGCGGTCTCGCTCGCGCTCCGGCAGAACCCGGACATCCTCAAGGCGATCCACGAGATCGAGCGCACGCGCGGGCAGGTCATCGAGGTCCGCGCGCAGGCGCTCCCCTCGCTGACGGCGACCGCCAGCTACAGCCAGTACGACCCCCGGCTCATCGGCAGCGGCGGCACCTCGATCTCCACGGGCACCGGCTCGGGCACATTCACCGGCGGCAGCTATGACAAGTCGTGGCAGATCGCGCTGCAGGTGAAGCAGGCCCTCTACTCCGGCGGCAAAGTGCGCGCGGCGTTGAAAATCGCGGACCTCACCGAGGACGCCAGCCATCAGCTTCTCCGGGAAACGGTCGCCACCGTCGTCGCCAAGGTCCGCACGCAATTTTACACCGCGCTCCTGAACCGCGAGCTCATCACCGTGGCCGAGGAAAGCATCGTCCTCCTCAGCGACCAGCTCACCGACCAGCAAAACCGCTTCTCCGCGGGCACCGTGCCGCGCTTCAACGTCCTGCAGGCCGAGGTCGAGCTCGCCAACGCCCGCCCCGACCTCATCCGGGCGAAAAACAATCTCCACATCAGCCGCCTCGAGCTCGGCAGGATCCTCGGCATGGACACCGACGCCGAGCCGGATGTCGCGGGCAGCCTGCGCATGCCGCCCCGCGAGGTGAATCTCTCCCGCGCGCTCATCGCCGCGCGGAAAAACCGCGCCATCCTCAAGGCGCAGCAAAACACCGTCGCGACAGAGGAACAGCAAATCACCGTCGCGAAGGCCGGCTACAAGCCGAAGCTCGACGCGAGCGCGGGATATGAGGCGGTGAATTCCCGCACCGGCAACGACCTCGCGAAGGTGGCCAATGGCTGGTATTTCGGAGTCACCGGGAGCTGGGCCATTTTCGACGGCTTCCTCACCAAGGGCAAAGTGGACCAGGCCAGGGCCCGCCTCTCTTCCGCAAAAGTCAGCCTCTCGGACTCCATCCTGCAGGTCGAACTCGAAGTCCAGAAAGCCTACGCGCAGGCAAAGGTCGCCCGCGAAGTCATCGCCAGCCAGAGCAAGGTCGTCGAGCAGGCCGATGAAGCGCTCCGGCTCGCCAAGGAACGCCTCTCGGCAGGCGCAGGCACCCAGCTCGATCTCCTCAATGCCCGCGTCGCACTGACCAAGGCCCGCACCACGCAGAAGCAGGCGCTCTCCGACTACAACGTCGCCCTCGCCGAATACGATCGCGCCACGGGCTCCGGCTCTTTCCACGACCCGACGCTCCCCGGCGCGGATGCGGGCTCCGCCGTCGCACCGCCCCGCTCCGCCCCCGCGAAGCTCTGGACCTCGGAGTAAAGGCAGCAATGTCGGCCTGCCCCTACGAGACGTTCCCCTCACTCTCCGGCCTGCCCGTCCTCCACGCATTCACCGGCCGCGTCGCCGATCTCGATGTCCGCACCGACCGCGCCACCGCGCTCCGGCGCCTCGACGCGCATCACGCCGAAATCCTCACCGCCATCGGCGCCGCGGGACGCCGGTTCATCACCGCCGAGCAGGTGCATGGCGCGGGCGTCGCCGCCGTCGCCGCCGCGCATGTCTCCCCCGTCCCGGACGTGGACGCCCTCATCACCGACGACCCCGCCGTCTGCCTCGGCATCTACGTCGCCGACTGCGGCCCGCTCTGGCTCGTCGATCCCGTGCGCCGCGCCATCGGCTGCATCCACAGCGGGAGGAAAGGCACGCAGCTCGGCATCGCCGCCGCCGCCATCGACGCCATGGTGAAAGAATACGGCTGCGCGCGGACCGACATCGTCGCGCAGCTCGGCCCCTGCATCCGCCCGCCGCACTACGAAATCGATTTTGCGCAGGAAATCCTCCGCCAATGCCGCGACGCCGGGCTCACCTCCGTCCACGACTGCGCGCTCTGCACCGGCGCCGGCGCGGACCGCTACTACAGCTACCGCCGCGAAAAGGGCCAGACCGGCCGCATGCTCGCCCTCCTCGCGCTGGCCTAGCGGGCCCGCGGACGTACCGCCGAGGACCCGCGGCGGAAACCGGGCGGACGTGTTGCAGGCAATCGTGTCTGCCATTTGCCATGGTCCCCCGCTCCGTCCTGCCCGAGCAATGCGGGCCCATTAGCGGACCGCCGGAAAAAGTTTTCCGAAGCGTGTAACAAACACGCATGGGTCGGGTAATTCGGTGGAAGCAAATGTTCCAGGAATGTACCACGGCTCCCCCGCTCGGCGGGAGCGAAACCCATAGGCCGCATAGGCCAGCGCCGCCTTGGTGGCCGGCAAATGCTTCGCCGGCCCCGCCCACGCCATTTCGCGCCTCCGGATTCACCTCGGCCATGCGCGCGTTCGGTCCGACCGCGCCGCCGCTCCCATTTTCCGCACGACAGAATCTCCCGTCGGCGTGGGAGGACCTTTTTTCCACACCGGAGATCAAAATGCCAAAAGCAGACTACATCAATCCCAACGACGACCTGTTCGCCGCGCAACTCACCACCTTCAAGACCGGCATCGGCGGCTATGCGACCCTGCTCGACGTCACCCCCGCGCAGGTCACAGCCCACGCCGCCGATGCGGACTATTTTGCCTATGCCGTCACGTGCCACGCCATCATGCAGGGCAGCGCCCAGCAGTGGACGGCGTGGAAGAAGCTCGCGCGTGACGGCGGCGCGGTGCCGCCCTCGGGCGCGCCCGTGGCGCCCACGTTCCCCGCCGCCGTCCCCGCCGTGCCGCCCGGCATCGAGGTGCGCTTCCGCGCCCTCGTAAAACAGATCAAGGCCCATGCGAACTACAACCCCGCCATCGGCGAGGCGCTCGGCATCGAGGGCGCCGTGAAGGGCGCGCCCGACTTCGCCACGCTGCAGGCCAGCCTCACGGTCACGCTCATCGGCAACGCCGTGCTCATCGCCTGGGGCTGGCAGGGGTTCAGCGCCTTCCTCGACATGCTCGAGCTCCAGGTGGACCGCGGCGACGGCAAAGGCTGGGTGATGCTGGCCTTCGACACCACGCCCAACTACACCGACACCTTCCCGTTCCCCGCCACCCCCACCAAATGGAAATACCGCGCCATCTACCGAGTCGGCGACGCCCAGGTCGGCGTGTGGAGCAACACCGTCGAAATCACCGTCGGCGGGTAGCCGCCGCCCCAGTCCCTCGCCGCACCAAGGGGGCCAGGCGGAACATAGGATTCCGACCCACCCATTTCCGTCATGGCCCCCTTCTGCCGCCCCGGCATCCCTCCTGCCACCCGCTCCCCGCGTCGCAGTCCACGGCAAATGTCCGGGCCCCACCGGCTCCGCGCGCGCCCAAACATCGCCCTGCAGCCTATCCCGCCCCCACGCCGCAACCTTGCGGCCTATGCAGCCCGGCAACTTCAGCTTGCCAGAGTAAACCGCCCCCGCTCCACTGCGCAAATGCCGCCCTTGGATCGCAACCATACGCCGCACCCCCGCGGCTCAATCAAGAGGTTAGGCGACTTCGCACATCTCCCGTGAATGCAGCCATGTCGAAGAAATCCGATCGCCGCGAGGGGCATTTTCAGTCTTTTTTCTCCATGAGAGCGGCCATTCCAACATCCGCAACGCCTAACCAGGCGCTGGAGCTCTCCTCTAACGGCTCCGTGCGTCGCTGAGCTTGGGGTCGTTCTCATGAAACCGTGTAGCCCGTATTCGGAGGCGATGCTCGATTATTGGCGCGGGGATGCAGAGGCTGCTTACACCGTCCACCGCGACGATGGCTGGTCACAGCTTGTCCCTGTGTCGGCGGCGTTCGCTGCCCGGCCGTTCAACCCGATTGAGCAGCTTGCCCTTGATCGCGCTTCCGGGAGAGTTCTCGACGTCGGAGCCGGTGTCGGGCGTCACTCCCTCGTCCTTCAGAGCCGCCTGGCCCACGTGACCTCCATCGAAATCGAGCCGGAGCTTGTCGCCATCATGTCCGAGCGCGGAGTTGCGGACGCATTGTCGGCGAGCGTCTTCACGCTCGCCGCGCGCGAGTTCGACACGATCCTGATGCTCATGAACGGCTTTGGGTTGGTGGGCACTCTCAGCGGTGCGGCGGCGTTCTTCGACCACGCGCAGAATCTTCTGTCCCCATCTGGACAGATTTTATGCGACTCGCTCGATGTGCGCCGGACAAGCAACCCGACGCACCTTGCCTACCAAGAAACCAACCAAAGCCAGGGCCGACCCGCGGGACAGATGAGGTTCTGCATCGAGTATCGCGGGCGCCGGGGGGAGGCCTTTGATTGGCTGCACATCGACTTCGATACTCTGCGGGAACACGCCCAAAGACATGGCTGGCTGGCAGAGAAGCTCGCTGACGAGGAGAGTGGTCATTATCTGGCCCGACTCGTTTTTTCTCCATGACCGCAACGCCGACCCATGCTCTGCAGCGGCCGGCTCCGGGCGTCACGGCCTGTGGTCCTGCCGCCGCCGCTGAGCTAGCGAGCGTTAGGCGCTGGTATGCATTTCTATGAAAACCGCTACAAAGAACGCGGGCTGGTGCCTGCTTCCGATCCTTTGCACCCTGCTGGCGCAGGGCATTCACGTCGCATCCGCCGGTGAGATTCCTGCCTTTCCCGGCGCGGAGGGCTATGGCTCGAAGACCACGGGTGGACGGGGCGGGCGCGTGATGGCGGTGACGAACCTGGATGACTCCGGGCCCGGAAGCCTCCGCGCTGCGGTCACAGCGAAGGGGCCGCGCATCGTGGTGTTCAGGGTATCAGGCACCATCGCTCTGAAGAGCCCCCTGAAAATCTCCAATCCTTACATCACCATCGCCGGGCAGACGGCACCCGGAGGCGGCATCTGCCTCAAAGACTATCCCCTGAGCATCAATGCCGACGAGGTTATCATCCGCTACCTGCGGGTGAGAACGGGAAACGCATCGGGGATCGATCATGATGCTGTCGGTGGCCGCGGACACAGGAACATCATCCTTGATCATCTGTCGGTGAGTTGGAGCGTGGATGAAGCGATGTCGGTCTATCATTGCGAGAACGTGACGGTGCAGTGGTGCATGATCACGGAAAGCCTGTATAGCGCCGGGCACGTCAAGGGAGCGCACGGCTTTGGCGGCATCTGGGGCGGCAACCACAACAGCTATCATCATAATCTGCTGGCGCACCACACGAGCCGGAACCCCCGTTTCGCTTCGGCCAGCGGCCATTCGGATTTTCGCAACAACGTCGTGTACAACTGGGGTAACAACAGCACCTACGGTGGCGAGAAGGGCGACAGGCCGGATACAAACACCCCGCAGGTCAACCCCACGACCATCAACATGGTGGCCAACTATTACAAGCCGGGGCCGGCGACCGTTCCGGGTGAGATCAGGCACCGGATCGTCAACCCGTCCTCACGGAAGGGGGTGGAGGATTACGGCAAATGGCATGTGGCCGGTAACGTAATGGAGGGCAACGAGGCGGTGACCGCCAACAACTGGAAGGGCGGCGTGCAGGCGGAAGGCGGTGAGGCTGCATTGGCGGCGCTCCGGCTCGATCAGCCGTGGCCCGCGCTGCCCATCCGCCAACAAACCGCGCAGGAAGCCTATCGCACCGTGCTGGAGAAGGCGGGGGCTTCCCTCCCCAACCGCGACAGCATCGATGCCCGCATCGTGGACGAAGTCCGCGGCGGCTACGCGACTTACGAAGGGGAAACCTACAAGAAGAATGCACGCGTCGCAGATCCGTCCAAGATGACCGGCATCATCGACTCTCCCGCGGACGTGGGCGGCTGGCCGGCACTCCCAAGCCTGCCTGCGCCACCGGACAGCGATGACGACGGAATGCCGGATGAATGGGAGAAGAAGCACGGCTTGAATCCAAACGACACGGCCGACGGCCCGCAGGACAAAGACAAAGACGGCTACACCAATGTGGAAGAGTATCTGAACGGCACCGACCCGACGGTGTTCGTCGCTTACACGAAGGCCGAAAATAACATTAACACGCACAACTACCCGCTCCAATGAGCGTGCAACCGCCGAACTCCCAACACCCGCGACGCCTGAAGATGGCTGCTGCGAACGGCTCCGGCTGTCGCTGAGCTTGGGGTCGGCAAGTGGCTTCCACACACCATGACAAATATCGCAATCATCCTCACGCTGCTCTTGCTTCCCTACTGGCTCCTGACGTTTGCACACGTTCCGGAAGTGCTTCGTGGGCGAGTGGGCATCGCGCTCGTTTTCGCGTTTACCGGTGTCGGCCATTTCATCAAGACCGCCGCGATGACGCAGATGCTTCCGAGCTGGGTGCCCATGCGCACGCCGCTTGTTTACATCACAGGCGTCTTCGAGTTGCTCGCCGCTGCTGCCATTCTCATCACGCCCTTGTCACGTCACGCAGGTCTTGTGTTGTGCGTATTCCTGCTCCTGCTTGTTCCTTCCAACATCTATGCTGCGTGGCAGCGGGTTGATTTTGGCGGCCATGCCTCCGGGCCCTCCTACCTTTTGGTTCGCATCCCGCTTCAGTTGTTCCTTATGGGATGGATATATTGGTTTGCCGTCAAACAGCATGCAAACATCGCCTGAGCCCAATAGAAAGGGCTCAAGATGGAAGTTGGGTGAACTGAGTGGTGTTTGTGTTGGTGCGGGCGCACCGGTGGCACGGATGACACACCGCCTCCGAAGTCCTGCATTTCTCAGCCCAGCGTGCGGGCGAGCCCGACGCACGATGCGGCCATTGTGCGGAGGGAATATTTTTCCACCGCCGCAGCCCGGCCCGCAGCGCCGAGGGCGCGGCCTTGGGAGGGATGACGGAAGACTTCCTCGATCGCATCCGCGAGTGCGGCCGCCGCGCTGTCGGGGCTGTCGCCCGGCTCGAACAGGACGCCGCCGCCGCTCGCGTTGACGATTTCCGGGAATGCAAACGCGCGGGGCAGCACCACCGGGATGCCCGCGGCGAGGGCCTCGATGGCGTAGAGCCCGAAGGCCTCGCTCACCATGGCCGGGACGCTGAAGACATCGAGCCCGCGCAGGAAATGAATCTTCTCCTCGCGGGAGACGTTCGGGAGGAATTCCACCTCCCCCGCGCAGCCCGCGGCGGCGAGTTTCGCGCGCAGCGTCTCCACGTAGCGGGCGTCGTCGGCGGTCATGGAGCCGGCGCAGCGCAGCAGGAGGTCGGGAATGGCGTTGCGCTTTTTCAGGAGGATGAATGCCTCGACGAGCACGCCGAGCCCCTTCCCCGGCACGAAGCGCGCGAGGTAGCCGATGGTCGGGCGGGTGTGCGGCTGCATGAAGCCCTCGGCAAAATCCTCCGTCACGATCCCGTTTGGGATCACGTGAATCCCGCGCGCCACGTCGTC
Organism: uncultured Verrucomicrobiae bacterium; assembly: GCA_963769025.1. GTDB lineage: Bacteria > Verrucomicrobiota > Verrucomicrobiia > Chthoniobacterales > Chthoniobacteraceae > SXWH01. The sequence goes on along the minus strand of CAVYKI010000006.1, from coordinate 376,538 downwards.
GGCGTCCCATTGCAGCCGCGCGGCCATCTGTTGGGCGAAGTAATGGCTCGGCGCGACCCACGCATCCGCGTCCCGCATCCGCTCGGAGAGCAGCGTCCACACCTCGGGCGCGCGGGAGCCGAGGCCGTCGAGGAAAGAATCCTCGCCTTGCAGGAAGCCGAGGATCGGGACGCCGAGTTCCGCGCGAAGCGAACGCGCGAGCCCGGCCTGCAGCGCGGTGGAGAGCCAGATCGCATCCGGGGGCGCGCCGTCGAACGCGGTCTTCAGCCACGCGACCAGCTCGCGCAATTCGCCGGCCTGGTTGCCCGCCTCGCCGCGGAGCATCGAGAGCGTCATCTCCGCGACCTTCGGCCCGCCCGTTTTCGCCGCACGGCCCGCGAGCAGCTTCAAAATCCACCGCGCGCTGAGCAGACGATCCAGCCATCGCGGCATCTCCCGGGCCGACGGGATTTTCTCACGCAGGTACGTGCTCACGCCGCCGAAGAAAATCGGTGCGCCGGGACTGGCGGCCTCCTCGTCGAGCGTGAGCGGCAGATACATCGGCAGCAGCAGCGCACGGTGGCCCGAGCGGTGGAGTTCCTTCGCGAGCGCATTGTCGCGCATGCAGACCCCGCAGTGGTAGCTCCCGGTGCCTGGCGTCAGTAGGGCGATGTTCATTTGGCGCGAAGGTCGTAGCAGATCAGCCGCGGCTTTGCACCGTCGCGTGCCGGTTCATTTTGCTGCACGTAGAGCAACCCGTGGCTGAGAGCGGGCATCGTCCATGTCTCCGGCGCGTCGAAGAGCTTCGTGCGCGCGACGATCTTCGCGCCCTTCGCGGTGAGCTCCAGCCACGCGAGGTCGCCGAATTCGCCGAGGCACAGCACGCCATCGCCGGTCGCGAGGAGATTCGCGCGGCCAAACCCGCGGCCCATGTCGTCGCGCCACAGTTCGCGGCCGCTCGCGATGTCCTGGCACACGAGTTCCGCGAGCTGTTCGTTCATTCCCACGAACCCAAAAAGCAGGCCCCCACGGACGAGCGATGTCATCCAATACGTTCCAAACTCCGGAGCGCGCCACGCCTGCCGCGCCGAGAAATCCTCCGCGATCTCCACGCACAAGCCGCCCGCCGTGTACGCCTCGGACACAAAGATCCGCGCCGGCTGGCCCGGCTCCGCGGATGCCACGACCGGCGCCGACACATTCACGGACTCCGCCATGGACGCGCGATGCGGCACGGCGGCGAGCACCTTGCCATCCGCCGCGTCGATGACGAGCAGCCCGCCCGTCGCCGGCCGGCTCATGCCTCCGGCAAAGACAAGGACGCAGTCGCGGCCGTGGAGTTTCGCCGGGATGGACGACGCGTAGCTCGCGCCCCACTCGTGCACGGCGGCCCACAGCAGTTTCCCCGTCGCGACATCGAACGCCACGGAATTCACCGGCTTCCCATCATGCACCCCGCCGAGCTGCACGATGACGCGGCTGCCCATCACGAGCGGCGTGGAGCCGAATCCGAAGAACGTGGGCCGCATCGCAAACTCACGCGCACAGTCGTGCTCCCAGAGCACCTTCCCGCTCGCGAGGTCGAGGCAATGCATGCGGCCGGTGACTCCGAACGTGAACACGCGACCGCCGGCAATCACCGGGCTCGTCCGCGGTCCGCTGCCTCCGCCGTAGCGCGGCTGGTAGGGGGCGGCGTAATCAAATTTCCAACGCGCCTTGCCCGTCGCCGTATCGTGGCACTCCACGGTTTCCTTTTCGCCGATGCGGTGAAAGACCACGAGCTGTCCTCCCACGATCGCGGGCCCGCCCATTCCGCTGCCGAGCGGCATCTCCCACACCACGGGCAATCCGCCCGCGGGAAATGTGCGGAGCAATCCGGATTCCGTCGTCGTGCAATTATCCCTCGGACCGAGGAGGCGCGGCCAGTCGGCCCTGCCCGTGTCCTCCGCCGCGAACGACACGGCGCTACACGCGGCGATGAGTGCAAGGTTTCGGAAAAGACGCATGATCAGTTTCCCTCCTCAAAAAAACGTCCCCGCCGCCGTCACCGCTTTGGAATCGTCAGCGGCCGCCTCGCGCCCATCTCCTCGACCACCACCTGGTCCGGGCGGAGTTCGAGCACCTTGAACTGCTTTCCCTTCTCGCCGGGCAGCTCGATGATCTCATCGACGTGGACCCTTTTCTCATAGCCGCCCGGCCCCGTGAGGACCGCGTGCGTCTCGCTGCTCCGCGCGGGCAAGTCGCGGATGAGCACCACCGATTCCTTCGTGTCCGGGTTCTCCAGCGTCACCTGCGAAACGTCGGAGAAAACGCCGTGCTTGTCCGCCTTCACCTCCTGCTTCACCGCGGTGACACGATAGGGCAATCCCTTCACCGTCGCGCCCTGCGTCCACTCCTCCGTGCCGGGAGTGTCGAGGCGCTCCACGCGCGCCTTGCCGTCCTTCACCGACCGCAGGATCACCGGCACACGCACGTCGTTCAGTTCCTTCATCACGACGCCTTCGAGCATTCCCGGCATCGAGAGCGCATCGCGCGGATTCGTCCCTGCGAGAAATTCCTCCCGGTTGGAAAACCCATCGCCGTCCGAGTCCGCGTCGAGCATCGCGGGGTCCTTCGGGTCGAGCCCGTACTTCCGGAACCAAGCCTCATACTTCGCCGTCTCGGCGTCCGAGATTCCCGACTGCGGCTGCCCGCCCAGCACACTCTCGGGCAACGCCACGGGAGCCGAGAGCTGCTCCTTGGCCTCCACGACCTCCGGCACCGTCTCGGACGAGGTCACTTCGTTTCGATTGCAGCCACCCAGCCACAGCGGGAGCGCGAGCGCGAAAAGCACACGGGACGTTCTGATCATATGCGGCGACTGTACGCACACCGCCGCGCGATCCAACGTGAATCACAGGCGCACTTTCTTCAGAACAGGATTTTCCGGCAAATCCGCCTCTTTTTCCAGACGCCACAGGACGCCACGCCGAGGAGACGGGAGCCTGCCGTCGCGGCGGCGGTTCCCGTGGCTATTTTTCCAAGGTGAAGGGGATGACGCGTTCGATGGTGTCGGATTCAGGATTGTCCTTGTTGACCATCTGGCCGGTCTTCTTGTCCCTCTCCCAGCCCTGCATGGCATCGAACTTCACGATCTGCTTCACCTCGAATGCGGATTTGGCGGGGATCCATTCCGCGGGGCCGCCGACGGAGAATTTGATGTCGTTGTCCTGAAACACATTCTTCACCCGCTTGGACACAAGCTTGATCTCGTTGGCACCGGCCTTGACCAGCGGGGTGATCACCACCTGGCGGGTTTCCAGCGTGAAGCTATTGAGCGGCGTGCCATTCACATAGACCATCGCCACCACGGGCGAGTTCCACGAGTCAAAGCCAGGCTTGCCCGCCAGCACGTAATCACCGGCTTTCACAGCCGCGGTCTCGTGCTCCATGCCCGCGAAAAACAGCGGATGGGAGATCGTCACCTCCTTCGTGCCGGGTCCGAGCGGGTGCGAATAGCTGCCCTTGTCCTTGTCCAGCTTCCAGTCACCGCCGTTGCGGAACCTCCACAGCACACGCTCCATGATGGATCCGGCGCCCTTTGGATCCTTGCCCATCGGACCGATCCTGAAAATCAGATCGTTCTCGCTGTTGGCAGGCGATTGGGGACGGGTGGTGATGCTGATTTCATTCCAGCCCTGCTTGAGCTGCTTCCCGATGTCTTTTTGTGTGTCGGAACTGAAGATATCGACCGTCTTCCCGTTGACACTGAATTCGCTGTGCAGCGGATTTTCCCAACTGCTGAAGTTGCGCTTTGCCAACACCGCGATCGGGCTGTTCACAGGAGCGCCAGCCGCTTCACCTCCTGCTGCTCCGGAGACCCCTTTCTGCGGTGCAGCCTCCGCGCGCGGCACCCCGGGGGCCGCCGCCTTTGGCTGGCCTCCCTTCGCGCCGGCAGGTGCTTCATCGAGGAAGAATGGAACCACCCGCTCGATGGTATCAGCCTCCGGCGTTGCCTTGCTGAACAGCTGGCCGGTGCGCTGGTCCTTGTCCCAGCCCTGCATGGCCGAAACCTCCACGATGGGCTTCACCTCCCACTGCTTCTTCGCAGCGATGTATTCCGCAGGCCCCCCCAGTGAGACTTTGATGTCGTTGTCGGCGAATTCATTCTTCACGCGGCTGGAGACGATCTTCACTTCGTTCCTGCCCTCCTTGAGCAGGGATGTGACGACGATCTGCCGTGCCTCCAGCATGAAGCTGTTCAAGGGCGTCCCGTTCACCGACACCATGGCATTCACGGGCGAGTTCCACGAGTTGAAGCCTGGCTTGCCCGCGAGCACGTAGTCGCCGGCTTTGATCTCCTGCTTTTCCAGGCCCATGCCTGCAAAGTACACCGGGAACGTGAGCGTCACCTCCTTCGTCTCCGGCCCCATCGGATGCGAATGCCTGCCATCCTTGAATTTCCAGTCGGTTCCATTGCGGAATTCCCAGAGCACCGGATCCATGACCATTTGCTTGCTCTTCGCGTCCTTGCGCACGGGGCCGATGCGGAAAATCAGGTCGTTCTCCTTGTTCGCGGGATCCTGCGGGCGCGTGGTGATCGAAAGCGTATTCCAGCCTTCCTTCAGGTATTTGCCGACGTCCTTCTGGGTATCCGAAGTGAAGATGTCCACGGTCTTGCCATTGATGCTGAACTCGCTGTGGAGCGGGTTTTCCCAGCCGAAGTTGCGCTTCACAAAAACCATGATTGGGGCTTCACCGGCAGGCTGCGGCGCGGGTTCCGCCGCAGGCGCCGGCTTCGGAGCGGCGGCGCTGGCGACCAGCATCGGAGACTTGTATTCCTTGGTCGCGGAGGCTTTGTCATAATCCAACCGGACGCGATGCATGGAACCGTCTCCCGGCAGGTTCGACGTGTAGTAGATGTTGTACTGCCCCGCGAGCTGTTCGCCGATTTTGTCGTAGAGCTTCTGCAACTCGCCCGGCTGCGAGGCCAGGAGGAACATGCCGCCCGTCTGACCCGCCGCCTTCTTCAAGACAGCTTCGTCGATGTCTCCGATGCCGATCGCAAAGACCGGCACATTCACATCGCGCGCCAGCGCCAGCGCCTCGTCGAGGGAATGTTTGCTCATCTGCTTTCCTGTGCCGTCATCATCCGCGCCGTCGCTCAGGAGGATGATCGCCTTGCGTCCCGCCCTGTCCTTGAGCGCCTGTGCCGAGGCATGCAAAGCATCGAAGAGCGCGGTGTCACCCCGCGCCGTCGTGGCGTCCACCGCTCGCTTGGCTGCTGCGCGATCCCCGCCCATCTGGGTGAGCAGTCTGACCTCGCGCGAAAATCCGATGAGCTGCAGCTTGTCGTCAGCGGGCAGCGCGTCGATGAAGCTCTTCGCTGCGGTCTTGGCGTCGGCCAGGCGCTTTTTCATGGAGCCGCTCGTGTCGAGCGTCACGACCGCCGAGAGCGGGGTCAGCTTCGGAACGACCGTCAGCGGCTCCTGCTCGACTTCATCCTCGCGCACCTTGAAGTCACCGGCCCCGAGTCCGCGCAAGGGGACACCGTCCTTCAGGACGGTCGCGAAAATCGTCACCTTGGGGAAGGCGGAGGTGTCGATCTGGTTGATGATGACCTGGGAACCTTGAGCCCTTTCCTGTCCGGAGACCCGACGGGTCGTGGCCTCGTCTTGACTCAACGCGGCAAACTGCGCGACGCCCAAGGCGGCGGCAGCAATCGTCCATTGCAGGACGGTGGCATTCGTTTTCATGGAGGTGGGGAGTTGATTTGGAGTTGGAAAACTGCCCGCGCAGCCAATTCCTGACCCGATGCAGAGAGCACCAGCGCGACTGCGCAGAGGAACGCTTTCATAAGCCTGAAGCAGGCTACCATCCCCCACCGGGGAATGCCCGAAAAAAATCACCCTTCGAAACCCATGCCCCAAGCGCCTTCGGCGTCATTTTTTCGTGCCTGAACGGGCACGGCACGGCAAACATGACCGGCGTGACCTCCCCCCCGACCATCCTCCCGACAAGATGCACCCCGCACGCAACCGCGCCCGCGCACGGTCCGCTGGCGTCGGATCGCCGGACGTTCCTCCGGATCGGAATCGCAAGCCTCGCCGCAGCCGTATGCACCGACGCAAGCGCGGCTGCGAAATCCGCTCCCCTGAGGATCATCGACTGCCACCCGCATTTCTACGACCCCACCCGGCCGCAGGGTGTTCCGTGGCCGTCGCCGAATTCCGCCGTGCTCTACAAACCCTCGCTCCCCGTGCATCTCCGGAAAGTGACGGAAGGCCTCGGCGTCACCGGCACCGTGGTGATCGAGGCGAGCGCATGGCTCGAGGACAACCAATGGCTGCTCGACCTCGCAAAGGATGACCCGTTCATCCTCGGCATCATCGGCCGGCTGCATCCGGGCGAAGCAGGCTTCGCGGACCATCTGAAACGCTTCGCCGCAAATCCCCTCTTCCGTGGCATCCGCATCGCGAACGACGTGATCAGCGCCAACCGCAACGTGCCGCAATTTGCCGCCGATTTGAAACGCTTCGCCGATTCCGGCCTCACGCTCGACATCAACTGCCAGCTCCCGATGCTCGCGGAAATGGCGCGCATCGCGGCGGAAATCCCGGACCTGCGGATCGTCGTGAACCACCTGCCGCCTGATACGGCCGTGCTTGCGAAGAACCGCGAACTCTACCTCGACGTGCTCGGCAGATTTGCCGCGCTGCGGCACACGTTCATCAAGGTCTCCCACGTGGCGCGGAAAAACGCCGACGGCATCATCACGGATCCGGAATTCTACCGGCCGGAATTTGACGAGCTGTGGAAACGATTCGGTCCCGACCGCCTCGTTTACGGGAGCAACTGGCCCGTCATCGAACTCGTCGCTCCGTACGCCACCGCGTTGAAAATCGTCCGCGATTACTTCGCCACCAAGGGCGCGGACGCGTCCGCGAAGTATTTCCACGACAATTCCCGCGCAGCCTACCGCTGGGCGGCACGCTAATCCTCACGCGAACCTCCCATGAACCGCCGACACTTCCTCGCCCTCAGCATCGCCTCCGGAATTTCCCTCGCCGCGCGCGGCGAGGAGAAAAAATTCCGCGTCGGAGTCATCGGCCACACGGGCCGCGGCAACTTCGGGCACGGACTCGATGCGATGTGGCTGCAAGTCCCGGAAACTGAACTCGCCGCCGTCGCCGACGCGGACCCCGCCGGGCTCGCCGCTGCGCAGAAGAAGCTCGGCGGCATCCCCGGCTTCGCCGACTACCGCCAGATGCTCGCCGAGACAAAGCCGGACATCGTCGCGGTCGGACCGAGATTTGTGGACGAGCATCGCGATATGATTCTCGCGGCGGCCGAGGCCGGTGCGAAGGGCATCTACGTCGAGAAGCCATTCTGCCGCACGCCGGCGGAGGCGGATGAAATTGTCGCCGCGTGCGACAAGCGAAACGTCAAGCTCGCGATCGCCCACCGCAACCGCTACCACCCCGCATTCGCCACGGTGGCCGCGCTCGTGAAGGACGGCGCGATCGGCCGCGTGCTCGAGCTGCGCGGCCGCGGCAAGGAGGACGACCGCGGTGGCGCGCTCGACCTCTGGGTGCTGGGCTCGCATGTCATGGACATGATCCATTTTTTCGGCGGAAAGCCGCTCGCCTGCACCGCGACGGTGCTCCAGGGCGGACGCCCCATCGAACGTGCCGACGTGAAGGACGGCGCGGAGGGAGTCGGCCCGCTCGCCGGGAATGAGGTGCATGCGCGCTTCGAGATGGAGCACGGAATGCCCGCGTTCTTCGATTCAATCCAGAAGGCGGGCGTCCCCCGCGCGGGCTTCGGCCTGCAGCTCATCGGGACCGCCGGCATCATCGATCTTCGCTGCGACACGGAGCCAGTCGCGCACTTCCTGCCCGGCAACCCATTCCAGCCCGTCAAGGAACCGCGTGCGTGGACGCCGATCTCCACCGCCGGCATCGGAAAGCCGGAGCCCATCGAAAATCTTGGCAAACTCATCAGCAGCCACGCCGCAGCCGGGCGCGATTTGATCGCCGCCATCCGTGAAAACCGCGCGCCGCTGTGCAGCGCGAACGACGGGCGGATCATCGTGGAAATGATCAGCTCCGTCTTCGAGTCACACCGCCTCGGCGGCCAGCGCGTCACATTCCCGCTGAAGACTCGCCAGAGCCCTCTCAGCCTTCTCTGAGATCTGGGGACGTTACGCGGGAAGGACGACCACTTTCGTGCCCGCGATGTCGTCGTGCAGCGTGTTGCGGCCCGGACGGAAAATGCAGAGGGCGTCCACGGTGAGCGCAAGATTGATCAGCGGATGGATGAGCACGGCGAGGAAGCTGACAGCCCAGATGGGCCCGATGCGCTTGAGGATCAGTTCCTGGACCGGAAGGAGGGAACCGTCGCTGCGGCGCTGAATCTGGAGTTTCAGCAGCTTCTTTCCGACGGTCTGGCCGTTTTTGAGGAAGGTGTAGTTGATGGCGAGAAACGCGGCGATCCCGATGACGCTCACCATGATGAGGCTCCCGGTACCGGGCATCATGCCCTGAAGGTCCAGCGGCTTGCCGCTCTGCGCGGCACTCATGATCTCCTCGGCCGTGGGCATTTTCAGCAGGAGCTTCTGCAAAATCCAATTGATCGGCAAAAGGATGAGACCGTCGATGATGGCTGCGCCGAGTCGAATCCACGGCGAGGCAAGCTGCCCGCCGGTACTCGGAACGGTGATGTCGGACTGCGGCGCCTGATACGGATTAGAAGGGTTCGTTTCCATGATGCGCGGACGCTGTCCAGTTCACGACCGCGATGCAATCTGCAAAAGGAGATGCCTCGGCGCTTGCCGGATTTTCGCCTTACAGCGCCTTCACCGCATCCACGACCGCCTGCGGCGTGATGCCGAGAACTTCCATCACTTTTCCGCCGGGAGCGCTGAGGCCGAAGCGGTCGATGGCGACCACCTTGCCGTCGAGGCCCACGTACTTCCACCAGAGGCCGGACACGCCGGCTTCGATGGCGACGCGCTTGCGGCACGCGGGTGGCAACACCTCGTCGCGATACGCCTGCGGCTGCTTGTCGAAACGGTGGAAGCTCGGGACGCTGACGACGCGGACGCCGCCGCCGAGCTGCTTCGCGGCCGCCACGGCGTGCTGCACTTCGCTGCCGGAGCTGAGGAGGATCGCCTCCAGCTTGCCCGTTTCCTTCACGGCGATGTAACCGCCCTTGGTCACGCCTTCGCGGCGAGTCTGCACGGGGATGTCGTTCAGGTTCGCCACGACCTGGCGCGTGAGCGCGAGCAGCGTCGGGCCATCGGTGCGTTGCATCGCGGCGGCAAACGCGCCCGCGGTCTCCTCCGGATCGGCAGGGCGGATGACGTCGAGATTCGGGATCAAACGCAGGCCGCTCACGGTCTCGACCGGCTGGTGCGTCGGACCGTCTTCGCCGACGCCCACGCTGTCGTGCGTGAAAATGTAAACCGCCGGCAGGCCGCTGAGCGCCGCGAGGCGGATGCTGCCGCGGCAGTAATCCGCGAAGACGAGGAACGTCGCGCCGCTCGCGCGGAAGATGCCGTCGTACGCGATGCCGTTCATGATGCCGCACATGCCGTGCTCGCGAATGCCGAAACGGATGTTGCGCCCGGCCCAGTTCTGCGGGCCGAAGTCCTTGCTCGAATTGATGTAATTCAGCGTCGAGCCGTGGAGGTCCGCGCTGCCGGAGACGAGCAGCGGCATCGCCTCGGCCACGGGCTGCAGCACATCGCTGCCCGCCTTGCGCGTCGCGAGCTTCGCGTCCGCCGGGAACTGCGGGATCTTGGCGAGCAAATCGGCCGGGATCGTGTTGTTGAGGCCTCCTTCGAGCTCAGCGGCGAGCGCCGGGTTCGCCTTCTTCCACTCCGCGAAAACACCCTGCCACTTTGCGTAGGCCGCGGCGTGCCGCTTTTCCTGCTCCGCGAAATAGCTGCGGCTCTCCGCGCTCACGAAGAAATGCTCCTCCGGCAGGCCGAGCGCCTTGCGCGCGGCGTCCACGAACTTCGCACCGCCCTCGCCGTGCGCCTTCGCGGTGCCCGCGACTTCCGGGATGCCTTTTCCGATCAGCGTCTTTGCGATGATCATCTGCGGCTTGCCCGTCGCGGCTTTCGCCTTTTCAAACGCGGCGAGGAAAGCCGGCATGTCATTGCCATCGACCGTCTGGACGCCCCACTCGATCGCCTCGAAGCGCTTCGCCGCGTCCTCGCTCTGCGTGGCGATGGCCATCGCGTCAAGCGTCACGTCGTTCGAGTCATAAATGAGGATCAGGTTGTCGAGTTTGAAGTGCCCGGCGAAGCCCATCGCCTCCATCGCCACGCCTTCCTGCATGCAGCCGTCACCTGCGAGGCAGACGATGTGGTTGTCGAAGATGGTGTGCGCGGACGTGTTGAATTTCGCCGCCGCCATTTTCTGCGAAACCGCGAAGCCGACGGCATTGCTCACGCCCTGTCCGAGCGGGCCCGTGGTCGCCTCAACGCCGGGTGTCTCAAACTGCTCGGGGTGACCCGGGGTGTGGCTGCCGAGCGCGCGGAAATGCTTCACCTCGTCCAGCGTCATGCGCTTGTAGCCGCTGAGGTGCAGCCACGAGTAGAGGAACATGGAGCCATGGCCGGCGCTCAGGATGAAGCGATCACGGTTCAGCCACTTCGGGTCGGCGGGATTGTGCGAAAGCGCGTGTCCGTAGAGCACGGCGCCGATCTCCGCGCAGCCGAGCGGGAGGCCGAGGTGGCCGGAGTTGCAGGCGTGAACGGCGTCCATGGCGAGGCCACGGGCTTCAGTGGCTGCGCGGGAAAGGGCATCGATATTCATAGCGGACATAGGTGTTTCAGGTGTGAGAAAAGAGCGCGCACACTAGGAGGCGAAGCGCGGCAGTCAAGATCGCAGGGCCCGCTTTTCTGAGCCCGGAAATGCGGGCTTCCTGGGTGCCGCGCCGTTGCAGCTAGCCGACGAATTGCAACAGACGGAACGTCTCGCGCGACTCGCGGCCCGGGTAGGTCACTGCGGGCGACCATTCGCGGAGCAGCGCGAACCGCGGGCTGAAAAACGCCTCCAGTTCCTCGCGTTTGACTCCAAACGGCGGCCCCGTCTGACCGGGATCCAATCCCGGATCGAGATAGAAGACGGCGAGCAGCATGCCTTTTGGCGCAAGGGCGGAGGCGACGGCGGCGACGTAGTCCGCCCGGCGCTCCGGGTCGATGGCGCAAAAGCAGGTGTGCTCAAAGACCATGTCGAATGTGCCGCGCAGCGACTTGGGCAGGGCAAACAAATCGCCGAGCATGTAGCGCTCGCCCCCGACCGGCGGATGCGCTTTCGCCGCCGTCACGGCCGAAGGCGCGATGTCGAGGCCGACGACCTCGTCCGCCGTCGCCGCCAGCGCGCGGACATCGTAACCGAGACCGCAGCCAGGCACGAGCACGCGACCGCGGACGGGATTCGACTTCAGGAATTCGATCAGGCCGGGATGCGCCGCGCCCTTGTCCCACGGCATGTCTTTCGTCCGGTAGCGATTCTCCCAGTCGGTAGGCATGGTCACTTGCGCCTCCAGATGCTGGCCTGCGCGACGCTCCATTGGTACTTCCGCGCGTGCTCGCGGATGAGGAAAGGCAGATCCTTCGTGCCCACGAGCGTGAAGTGCTCCGACAGCGCTGCCGTGAGACCTTGCAGCGTCGTGCGCGGCGCTCCATCGGCGAGAAATCCCCCCACCCACCGCTCCGGCGCGGTGAACTCCGGCAGCCACGTGTAGGGCGAGGTGATCACCAACTGTCCGCCGCTTTTGACAAGACCCGGACAGCGCGCGAGAAAACGCGCGGGGTCCGCAAGGCGATCCACGAGATTCGCCGCGAGGACGACGTCGAAGCTACCTAGGTCCGGCCGCAGGTTCTGCGCATCCCCATGCTCAAAACTTGCCCGCCCGCGCGGCATCTCCGAGGGCACGGCCGCGACCAGTCGCGTCGCGAGCGAGCCCTCATCCGTCCGCTCGTACGGGAAAGTGCCTCCGCCCGCCAGAGCCGCGGCCACCTCGACAAATCGCCGCGAGTAATCGATGCCGATGACTTCCGCGCAGTGCCGGGCCAGCTCAAACGTCGCGCGCCCCACGGCGCAGCCGACATCCAGTCCACGCGCATTGGCCGGCAGCGAGGCGACGTCCACGCATTCGCTCACGCAGCGCACGGGATAGTCGAGCGCCGACGACGGGCCGAAATCCCACGGCAGCACTTCCTCCGGCGTGCCGTAGTGGAACAGCAGATATTCGCCGACCAGCTTGTCGGTCTCGTACGGATTCATCGGAGCGGAGCGCGCGCGCGGCTCAGGCTTCGAGCAGGCCGCGCATGTAGGCCGCGGGCTCGTAGCCTTCGATCAGCACGACCGTCTGCCCGTTGCGCGACATGCGGACCTGCGGGACCGCGATCTCTGGCGTCTTCGTCGGCGAAAAGAGGATGTCGTCGTGCGTCGCGTTCTTGCGATTTGCAAAACGGTCCGGCGTCAGCTTGCCGCCGAGATGATCGCTGCGCCCGGTGGCGACATGCATGGTGCCGAGGATTTTTTCATCCTGAATGTCGCGTCCGCTCACGGGCAGGCGCTGGGTGCCGAAGCCGAGTTCCCCGAGTTCGCCGGTCACCGGATCGCTCGTGAGCTTTTCATTGTGCTCCTCGATGGTCTTCGCGTTTCCGCGGAGGAGCTCCGCCTTGAAAATGCGGCCGTTTTTCACGTGCTGGAGGCCGACAGTGCCGTCCTCGTAGCGCATCGGGAACTGTCCGCTCACGTCCTTCGGCACGTAGTAGATTTCGCCCGCAGGGAGATTCGCGATGTCCGGGCCGCCGCGGCAGAGGCCGTGGCTCTTCTGCGCCTCCTGCGCGCCGAGATCGAGGTGCAGCGTGTAGGATTTGCCGTCGAAAACGTAGTCAATCTCCACCCAGTCCGCGCGCGTCATGCCGAGCCGGAGCTTTTCCGCCTCGCGGCTCACGTCGTCATAGTCCACGGCGAGGCCGCTCCGCAAAATCGTCGCGTTCATCCCGTGCATCGTCGCGCCGCGGAAGCCGAACTTCTTCGCGAACGCCGTCAGCGGCGCAGTCGCCGAGTAGGTCGAGATGCAGAGGACGATGTCGTATTTCGTGTAAATCGCGTCCTCCATCCGCACCTCGCGGCCCTCGGGCGTGAAGGCGATTTCCGGCAGGTCGAGGTTGCTGCCGCCGGTCACTTCGTAGGCGAACATCTCGCCGCCCGTCAGACCGAGTTCGGCGAGGACGCCGTCGCGCAGGCCGAGGTAAAACACCTCGTAGGCGTTCCGCTGGATGCCGAGATCGGGATTCTTCAGGAAACGGAAATCCGTGATGTCGCGCGGGTCGTCGAGATCGATGAGGATGCACACGCGCTGGCCGGCCTTCGGGGCGAAGACGGTCGTCAGCAGCCGCGGAAGGCTGAAGGGCGGGAACTGGCGGTCGGTGAAATTGGCGGGAGTGCGTTTGGTGATTGTCGTGCTCATAGGGCGATTAACGCTTGGGTTTGTGATCATGAACCGTTTTACGTCCTGCGGGTCAGACACGATGCACGATACTTCGACCAATCCGCAAATCATTTGGCGCACGCGCACGCGCGAGTTTGATCTCACGCAGCGCGGTGTCGTGATGGGCATCCTGAATGTGACGCCCGATTCGTTCAGCGACGGCGGGCGCTTTGTGAACCTCGCTTCCGCGCTTGCCCACGCGGACCGCATGATCGCGGACGGCGCGGAAATCATCGATGTCGGCGGCGAGAGCACGCGCCCCGGCGCGGAGCCCGTGGACGAACGCGAGGAATTGCGGCGCGTGCTGCCAATCATCGGGGAACTCGCGAAGCGCGCCGGCCACGGGGAGCGGTTCGTCATCAGCGTGGACACGATGAAACCGGCGGTGGCGAAGGCTGCCGTCGAGCGCGGGAGCATCCATCATCAACGACGTCGGCGGACTCCGTGACGCCGGGATGACGGAGGCGGCCAAAGAGAGCGGCGCAGGCGTAGTCATCATGCACATGCAAGGCGAACCACGAACGATGCAGGAGGCGCCACGCTACGCCGATGTGTGCGCTGCCGTCCGGGAATTCTTTTGCCACAGCCTGCAGCGGTGCGTAGCCTCCGGCGTGCCTGCCACACACATCGCGATGGACCCCGGTATCGGCTTTGGAAAAACGCCGCGGCACAATCTTGCGCTCTTGCAGCGCGTGAACGAACTCGCGCTCCCCGGACGCCCGCTGGCCATCGGCGTTTCGCGCAAGAGCTTCATTGGAAAAGTGCTCGGACTTTCCGCGCCGGAGGATCGCGAGTGGCCCACGGTCGCGCTCACCTGCCACAGCCGCGAACGCGGTGCGCGGGTGTTCCGCGTGCACGACGTGAAACCCAACGTGGAGGCGCTCCGGATGACGGAGGCGATTCTCGGCGCATGATTCTCGCGGGCATCCAGGATATCGCCTCCGACCACTGGAAGGATGCACTCGAGGTCATCATCCTCGCGGTAGGCGTCTACTACGCGTACCTCGGTCTTCGAGGAACGCGCGGCCTGCGTGTGCTCACGGGCCTCGGCTCGCTCGTGCTCGGCCTCGTGCTGCTCTCGCAGCTTTTCGGGCTGGAGGTCATCAGCTGGCTGCTCCAGCGCATCTCGGCGGTCGTCATCGTCGCGCTGGTCGTGATTTTCCAACCCGAACTCCGGCGCATGCTCGCGCAGCTCGGCAGCCATCACATCTTCGGCATCCCGCCCGAGAACAAGGAGATCGTCGAGGAGCTCTCGCAGACCGCGTTCGATCTCTCCAGCAAGCATCTGGGCGCGCTGATCGCCATCCAGCGCGGCACGGACATCCAGTCGCACATCGAGAGCGGCGTGATGATCGACAGCCGGCTCTCGCCCGAACTCATCGTCACCATTTTCCACCCGAAGACTCCGCTCCACGATGGCGGCCTCATCGTCCGCAGCGACCGGATCATCAGCGCGGGGTGCATTTTTCCCGTCAGCCAGCGGCAGGACCTCGACCGCAATCTCGGCCTGCGCCACCGCGCGGCCATAGGGCTGACCGAGGAAAGCGACGCGATCGTCCTCATCGTGAGCGAGGAGACGGGCGCCGTCTCGCTCTGCCATCGCGGGAAACTTGAACGAGAATTCACGCCCGCGAGCTTGCGCGCGCGCCTTTCCGAACTACTCCTGATGCCAATTCATGAAAGCCCTGCTCACGAACAACCTGTTGGCGAAGACGGTCTCGCTGGCGCTGGCAATCCTCCTCTGGGCGGTCATCCGAAAGAGCCAGCTCGCCGAACCGACGATATCGCAGCCTAAGGCACGGAGCATTGAATTCGGAGCCACGGCGTATGGTGAAAAAAAATAGCGGAACCCCGGAGTCCCTCGACAACCATCGGAAACTCTTCGGCACGGACGGCATCCGTGGCGTCGCCAATCTCGAGCCCGTCACCGCCGAAACCGCCCTGAAGCTCGGTCGTGCGGCGGCGCACGTCTTCACCGAGGCCGGCGGGCTCACGCATCGCACGGATCGCAGGCCCGTCATCGTCATCGGCAAGGACACGCGCCTTTCCGGCTACATGCTCGAGAACGCGATGGCCGCGGGGCTGATGTCGCTCGGCGTGGACGTCTTCCTGCTCGGTCCCCTCCCCACGCCCGGCGTCGCGTACATCACGCGCTCCTTGCGAGCGGATGGCGGCATCGTGCTCAGCGCCTCGCACAATCCGTATGAGGACAACGGCATCAAGTTTTTCCGCTTCGACGGCTACAAGCTCGACGACGAAATCGAGCAGCGGATCGAGAACCTCGTCTTCAGCGGCGAGATCGAAAACATCCGCCCCATCGCGGGTAAAATCGGCCAGGCGCGCCGCATCGACGACGCGCTGGGCCGCTACGTCGAACACGCGAAGGCGAGCTTCCCGAAAGGCCTGACCCTAGAGGGCATCCGCATCGCGGTGGATGTGGGTAATGGCGCGGCCTACAAGAGCACGCCATGGATCCTTCGCGAGCTCGGCGCGACCTGCCATGTCTTCCACGACACGCCGGACGGACGGAACATCAACGCCAACTGCGGCAGCACGTATCCGGAGGAGATTTCGCGGCTCGTGAAGGAGACGGGCGCGCACATCGGCATCAGCCACGACGGCGATGCCGACCGGTTGCAACTCTGCGACGAGAAAGGCGAGATCGTGGACGGGGACGACATCCTCGCCATCGCCGCCGTCGATCACCTGCGCCGCGGCACGCTGGCGAAAAACACGCTCGTCGCCACGATCATGAGCAACTTCGGCCTCGACGAAACGCTGAAGGAAGCCAAGGGCCAGGTGCTCCGCACCAAGGTCGGCGACCGGCACGTGATCGAGGCGATGCTGCGCGAGGATCTCAACGTCGGCGGCGAGCAAAGCGGCCACATGATTTTCCGCGACTACTCCACGACCGGCGACGGCATCGTGAGCGCGCTGCAGATCCTGCGCATCATGGCGGAATCGGGCAGGCCGCTCAGCGAGCTTAAGAAATGCCTGCGCAAGTACCCGCAGGCGCAGCGCAACCTGAAGGTCCGCGAAAAAATCCCGCTCGAACAGATGCCCGACGTGCTCTCGCTGGTGACGGCGGCCGAATCCGAACTGAAAGGCGCGGGGCGCGTGCTGCTCCGCTACAGCGGCACCGAGCCGAAGATCCGCCTCCTCATCGAGGGCCGCGACGCCGACATCATCGGCCGCCACGCGGATCGAATCGCCGAGACGCTCCAGGCGCGCATCGGAGTCTGAGGCCGGACGCAAACCGGATGCGGCAATCGCCGGGCGGGCGCGCCTGGGATCAGGAAGGTGACCAATGAGGGCGCCCGCGGATCACGGCTTCATCGGGTGTTGCTTGAGCAGTTCGTCCACAGTGAAGAACATCACGCGGTCCGGATTCGCGTCGCGCACGGCCTTGACCTGAGCGGGAGTGACCGGCGCGGATTTGTTTCCGAAGGTGTTCCTCACGAAGGTCAGCACGGCGGCGATTTCGTCGTCCTTCAACATCCCGCCGAACGGCGTCATGGGCACCTGGCCGTCGTACTTTTTGCCGTCGATTTCGAGCGGTCCCATCAGGCCGTAGAGTGTGAGCTTGATCAGCCGCTCGGCGTCGCCGTTCACCCACGGGCTTTTCACCAGCGACGGAAAGGCGGGATCGAGTCCGCCGCCATTTGGCTGGTGGCAGGTGACGCAGTGGCCTTCGCGGAAATAGACTTCCTGTCCGGCGAGGAACTGCTTCTTCGCATCCGACGCGAGGTGCTCGGGCGCGGGCAGGACGGGATGGTCCGGCTTTTCCGTCTCCGCGATGCCGGCGAGCCGATCGGCGGCGGTCTTTGCGGCGTTCCTGCTCCAGTCGTCGAGCGGTTGCTTGGAGGCGAGCGCGACGATGTTTTTCGCGGCGGCGATGTTCGGCAGCCAGGACGCTGCGACGATGGCCTCGAGGCGCACGCGGCCATGGGGATCATTTGCAGCCTTTTCGAGGAGCGCGACGTGATCGGCGAAGCGGTGGGTATTGTAGCGCAGGACGCGGACGGCGGCGGCCCGGGCGCGGTGATCCTTCGCGGCGAGCATCTGGCGCAGCAGCGCGTCGTCGGGCTGGTTGAGCCCCCATGTCGTCCAGAGCGCTTCGAGGACGTGGTGCTCGTATTGGGCGTCGGACCTGTCGAGTTTCGCCACCCACGCCTTCAGCGCGGGCAACACTTCGGCGGCGGGGCGCCCGCGCAGTTCGCGCCGTGTGCGGTAACGCGCGCGCAGCTCCGGCAGCTTGAGATTTTCGAGCAGCGTCGCAATCGGCGCGCCGGCCACCTGCGCGGGCTTCACGAGCGGGCGCGACGGATAGGTGATGCGGTAGATGCGCCCATGCACGTGATCGCGCAGCGGGTCGCGGGCGTTGTGCTGCATGTGGCCGATGAGCACGTTGTGCCAGTCGATGACGTAGAGTGAGCCGTCCGGCGCGAACTCGAGATCGGCCGGGCGGAAATTGCCGTCGGTGCTCTTCAGCAGATCCTGGCGGAACGTCGTCTTCCATCCCGTCCCGTCGTCCTCGATCTGGTGCTGCTTCATGCCGAGGAATCCGATGGCATTGCCCAGGATGATGTCGCCCTGCACTTCGTCGGGAAAATGGCGCGAGGAGACGATGTCGAGGCCAGACGTGGGCCGCACGCTCTGGCCCTTCGGGACCAGATCGGGCGTCGAAGGCGTCTTGCTGCCGAAGGTCGGCTTCACCGAGACCGGCAGCATCCAGTTCATGCTCGGGCCCGACGTGTGCAGGAAGAAATCCTGGCCCCACGCGTCGAAGACCGCGCCCCACGGATTTGGGATCGCGAGCTGCGCGGTGCGTTCGAGGTGCCCGCGCTGCGGGCTGTAGCGGTAGAAGCCGCCGTCCACACAGCGCACGGGACCGTAGGGCGTCTCGACATTCGTGTGAAGGAACACGCCCTCGCACATGATGAATGCGCCGCTCGGGTCCGCGGTGAAGGCGCTGATCGCATGATGCGTGTCGTGCGAGTCGAAGCCGCCCAGCACGATCTCGCGGCTGTCGGCCTTGTCGTCGCCATCGGTGTCGCGCAGCAGCACGAGATTCGGCTCCTGCGAGACATACACGCCCTCGGGCGCGAATTCGAAACCGATGGGCAGATGCAGGTGATCGGCGAAGACCGTTTCCTTGTCGGCCTTTCCGTCGCCGTTCGTGTCCTCGTAGATCAGGATCTTGTCGTTCGGCATCGGATCGCCGGGGCGATAGTGCGGATAGGTCGGCATCACCGCGACCCAAAGCCGGCCCTTGTTGTCGAAGGAGAGCTGCATCGGATTCGCGAGGTTTGGGAATTCCTTTTCGCTCGCGAAGAGCTCGACCTTGTAGCCCGGCGGCACTGTGAGCGACTTCACGGCGTCTTCGCCATACTGATACTCCTGCGTGCCGTTCTTAGCGTTCGTCGGGGAGTAGTTCGTCGGCACGGGCGGCAGCGGGTGCGTCTTGCTGTCGTCCACGGCGAGCGAAGTCGTTTTTCCGCCCGCGACCGCGTGGATGAGCTGGTCGCGCAGCGCGGCCATCTCGCGGGTCTTCTTCACCTCGTCGGGATAATTCTGCGGCCCGAACGGATTGTAGCGCTGGCCGTGCGTGTGGACGCCGTTGAGGATGTTGTAGTCGTTGTTCCAAAACCAATCCTTCTGCTGCACCGCCGCGAGGACTTTGGCCGGGTCGGCCTTCGAGACCGGCGACTGGTGGCCGTAGATGCCGGTGGCGAGAATCCCCGCGAGCTGCTGCGTAGCCGGCCTCGGTCGGGATGAATCCGCCGGTCGTGAAGGGTTCCTTCGCCTTGGCGTAGATCGCCTTCGTCGGCGTGAAGAGATCGATGAACGTGAGCCTGTGCTTCCTCGCCACGTTTTCGATCGCGGTGGTGTAGAGCAGCAGGTTTGCGTTTTCCGCATCGCCCCGCGGCAGGTCGCGCTTCGCGCTCTGATCCTCGAAGGCGATCGGCGAGACGAGCACGATGCGCGGCGCCGCCTTTGCCGTTGTAAGCCTTGCCCAGCGTGTGCTGCACCCAAGCGTCGAGCTCGGCCTCGAAGTTCGCCACGCGCTTCGCTCCGTCGAAGGATTCGTTGTAGCCGAAAAACGCGACGATGGTGTCCGCCTTCAGATGCGTGAGCCACTGGTCCGGCGTGGGGAAGAAGCCCTTGCCATGATGCACGTTCAGCTCCGGATGGAATTTCTCCGCGCCGGGAAATGCCCACTGCGAAGTGCGCGACGGGTGCGGGCGGAAGCCGGGCGTATCGCCGGGCCGGCCCATGTTGCGGAGGAAAAGCTGATGCTCGGGATAGCGCAGATGCAGCTCCGTCTCGATGCGGCTGTAGTAAACGTCGCGCTCGGCGAGGCCGTTGCCGAGCAGCACGATTCGCTCGCCTTTCGCCGGAGGCGCGACGGTCTGCGGGCGTGCGGCGGTCGCAGCGGGCGGCTCGGCGTTCGGCGCATGCGGCGCGCCGGGGCCGCTGTTGTTCGGCCGGATGCGCTCCCCGGTTTTCGGATCGATCTGCGGCCCCTTTTTCGGCGCGGCGTGGGGCGTGCCTGTGGACGGGCTCTTGCCGAGCGCGTAGTCGGCCGGCTTCCGGTTCAGGCTCTTGTAGTGCTCGCTGCTGAGATTGCCGTAGAAAGTCGGCTCGAACTTGTCCACGACGGCGACGTCCGCGTTTGTCGGCACCTTCACTCCCGTCAGATGATGCGCGGCATTCACGATCAGCCGGCGCAGGTCTTCATCCGCAAAGTCCACCGACGCGCCGAGCGTCGTGCAGAATGCCTTTCCTTTCGCCGTGCCGTTCGGCGCCGTGTACTCGCGCAGCCAGGCCAGCGGCATCGTCGGGTCGTTCTTTTTTCCGGCGACCGCCTTCGATGCCGGATCGAGCGACTCCGTCACCTCGCCGCGCAGCAGGATCGTCGCGGACATGATCGAGATTCGCGATGCCGTAAACGTCCGTCGTCGCGAAAATCTCGCCGACGCCCCGCAGGACTTCGTGCGAGCCATTCGAAGTCACCACGACGCTGCGCGTTCCTTCCTTTTTGTGCGCACCGTGATGATTGACCCACTTCTCACCCAGAATCTTCAGCCCGAATTCCGACCACTTGAAGTCGCCCGTCTTCGCGTTGCCGCTGAACGCATGCGTGGCCGTGCGGAATCCGATCACCGGCTTGCCCGCATTGAGAAAGCGCGCGAATGGCGCGAGCTGGTCGTCCGGCAACTGTCGGAAACGCGTGCCGATGATGAGCAGGTCCGCCGAGTCCAGCACCGCGGTGCCGCGGATGTTCTTCTGGTTGTTCGGGTCGACGTAGCCGGCCTGCGGATCCGTGGAAAAGAGCACGGTGCAATGAAAGCCGTGCTTCTGGCTGAGAATCTTTGCCAGCATCGGGCACGACTCCTCGGTGCGGTATTCCTCGTCGCCGGCGACGAGCACGATGCGTTTTCCCTGCCCGGAGCCGACGCCGGGCTTCGCAGGAATATCGAGGTATTCCTGTGCAAAAGCAGAGGTGGCGCACGCGAGCAGCGCGATGGCGATACAGCGGAGAGACGATGCGAACGGATGGGTTTTCTTCATGGGGAATCTGGAGACGCGTTCCATCTTGCGGGCTTCAACCCGGACGTCCAATTCATTTGTGAGCGCGCGTGTATCCTGCGCCACCGCTCACCCGTTCCGCCCTCGGCGAGCGCCACAATCCGGACCCGCCGGCGCCTGCCTACGCGACTTTCTTTTTCCCGAAGAACTTCGCCAGCCCGACGACCAGCGCAGCAATGCCGATGAGGATCACCTTCCCGAACTTCACGAGGAACAAACCGGCGATCTTGAAGAACCCGGCCTTCCCGAGCACGCCGCCCGCGATGAGCCCCGCGATGCCGTAGGCGGCAACCTTATCCGTACCCGGCTTGAAATCCGCGTATCGGTTGCCGTCGGTAAAATCCACCATGCCAAGAATCGCAGGCGCCTTCGCCTCGATTTCGTGCATCTGCGACATCGAGGCCATGATGCTGACTTCCAGCACGCCATACCGGCCGAGCACGCGGATGTCGTAGTTGAGCTGTTGTTCGGGTCCGCCGACGTCGAACGTCTTTGCGTAAAAAAGTTTGTGAGTCGCGGGCTCGTAATGCGGCGTCTGAGCCCACGCGAGCAGCTCCATCTTGCCGTAACCGTCGCGCACGCGCTCGTCGCTGCCGACCTTGTACGCCTTCTTCAAATCGCTCAGCATCCCGTTGAAATCCGTCTTCGCGAAGTCCTCGTCCTTCACGTAGCCGTCCTCCTTCCATTGCAGCACCGCGGTCCAGCTGCCGCCCTGCAGGAAGTTGATCCCCTTCGGGACAATCATCCCATTCGTGCTGCCGGCCCCGGGCGGATTTCCGAAGATGTCCACGAGGACTTTCCGCGCGTTCGCAGGGTCGAGGTATTGATAATCCGGCGGCAGCGTGAGCTTCACCTTTCCACCCGCGAGCGAAACCTCGCCCGACTGAAACTGGAGCTCGCCGATGGCCGCCCTGACCTTTTTGAACGCCTCCAGTTCCTTGGGCGAAGGCTGCCTTTCATCCGCCCGGACGGGCAGGAAAAGTGCGGCAGCAATGGCGATGGCGGTGACGATGGATTTCATTTTCAAGATCGGTTGTGCGGAGCTTTCTCGTTTGGGGGGACAGGCCAAGCAATTTTCCTGTCCCCTCGGTCACCCGTAGTGGGCGCGGCCGTAGTAGAGCAGGTTCATCGCGAAGGTGTGGATCGGGTGGAAGAGGACCCAGAAGCCTTTGAATGCGACGATGAATCCCATGAGCTGCACGGCCGGGTTCCACATCAGCTGCTGCCACGACGTCGCGCTCGAACCGCGCAGGAAAAGGAGCGGCACGCTCGCACCATCGAAGGGCGGCAGCGGGATGAGATTGAAGGTCATCAGAAGGAGGTTCAGCGAGAACATCACGCCGAGCAGCATTGCTGCAAACTGTGCAACGCCGCCCTCCTCCGCCGCCCTGACGATTTTGGCGAAAGTAAAACTCTCCGGCACGGCAAACCACCCGGCGGCGATGCCGAGGCGGATGCAAATCGCCGCGGCGATCACGAGCAGCAGATTCGCGGCGGGACCGGCGAGCGCCATCCACGCAGCGCTCCGCGGATGCCGTGCGGCCCACTGCGGATCATATGGCGCGCTGGCCCAGCCCATCATCCACGTCACGCCGGCCATTGCGTTCCAGTAGAACGTGACGATCGGGATGATGACCATGCCCCACGGTTCGCGACGGATGTGCGGGATCGGATCGAGCGAGACCTGCCCGCCATGATACGCGGTGTTGTCGCCCAGCTTCATCGCAGCCCATGCGTGCGCCGCCTCGTGGCAGACGGTCGAATAGACGAACACAAAGTACCACAGCAGTCCTGCGGCGTAATCAATCTCGGGCATCGCGCCACGGGTAACCAGAATTCCGATTCGCTGGCCAGCACGCCTTTCAATTCCGCCGGACGCGAAATCGCTATTGCACCGCGCCCCCACTTTCGGCGATGCATCCTCCGCATGAATCAATGGCTCGCACTCGCCACCGCAATCGAAAAGGAAATCGCTGAATTCCCCGAGGGAGTCCCGCCGAAGGCCGGGACGCTTTCCCCGCAGGACCTCGTCGAACGGGAACGCTACAAGGGCGAGGATGTGGATGCCGCCGTGCATTCCTTTTCCACGTCGGGCCGCTGGCCGCTGCTGGAGTCGGACGAGTACTACTTCATCGGGCTTCGGCTGAAATTCGGCCGCGTCGTGGCCCGCGCGCTCGCCGCGCCGGACCCGCACGGGGCTTCCGCAGGTGACACTTCCTTTCCGCAACCGAACGGCGACTTCTCCATGGACATCCAGCTCCAGTGGCTGCTGAACGACGGCTGGAACCATTCGGGCCGCGCGGCGTGGGCGGAGGGAGTCCTCGCCGGCGCGAAGTAGCCGCGGCACTTCCGGGCAGCAAAAAGCCGCGCCATTTTACCGGCGCGGCTTTGCAAGATTGGTCGTGAGTTAGCCCTTGAACGGCAGCGGCGCCCCGGCGCGCATCGCTTCGTGCTGGGCGTCGGTGCAGGCGCTGTTGAGCGGGACGTCCACCGGTGCGTCGCTGGCCTGCGTGAGGTTGTTTGCGATCAGCCAGCCTTCGAGTTCCTCGCCGGAAATGTCCGCGAGCATCGTGCCGTTGATCTCCAACGTGGGCTGGAGGGGCTGGCCGCTCTTCTGCTCCATCTCCCAGCGGAACGCGGGATTGTTGATGATGTCCTTGTCCTCGAATTCGAGATTGTATTTGCGAAGCACGGCGCGCACGCCATTGCTCCAGCCGCAGGAGGGCTTCATCCAGGCAGTGATTTTGGGTTTGTCCATAGTGCTTCATGTTCGCCGCGGAGCCGCGTTCCGCAAGCGTCATTTTCAGCCCGCAAAGGCAGGTCAATCGCAGATTGCGCAGATTCCCGGCGATTAAGACGCGGTGGAAATTTCCGGTGGGTTCGAAGGCGACGGGAATACGGTGCCGCCGCCTTTCACCTCTGCATCTGACTGTGCGTGAATCTGCGCGATCTGCGGACCCATCGCCGCGGACCCCTCCCGCGCAAAAGCAAACCGCGGATGCCGCACGAGGCAGCATCCGCGGTCGCGAATGGAGTTGGGAAACGCCGGGCTACTTCTTCGGCTCGCCGGGACGGTAGTCCTCGAGCGCCGTGGCGAACGCCTTGTCGAGTCCGACGAGGTCCTCGCCGGGCTTGATGGCGCTCTCGAAGGCAGCGGCTTCCTTGCGCATGTCTTCGTCGGAGTAGTTCGCGGCCTTGATGGAAAGACCGATGCGACGCTCGGCTTTGTCCACCTTGATGACGCGGGCTTCCAGTTCCTGGCCGACCTTGAGGACGTCCTTCACCTTATCGACGCGGTCCGCGCTGATCTGCGAGATGTGCACGAGGCCGTCGATGCCGCCGTCGAGTTCGACGAATGCGCCGAAGGCAGCGATCTTGCCGACCTTGCCCTTGACCTTGTCGCCGATTTTGAAGCGCTGCTCGATGTCCTTCCACGGATCGTCTTCGAGTTGCTTGACGCCAAGGCTGATGCGCTGGGCGTTCTTGTCGATGTCGATGACGACCGCCTCGACCTCGTCGCCCTTCTTGAGCGTCTTCGGACGGGTGATTGATTTTGCGGGTCCAGCTCATGTCGGAAACGTGGACCATCCCGTCCACGCCTTCCTCGAGTTCCACGAACGCGCCGTAGGCGGTCATGTTGCGCACGGTCCCCTTCACGGTCTTGCCGATCGGGTACTTGTGCTCCATCTCGTCCCACGGGTTGGTCTCGAGCTGGCGGACGCCGAGCGAGATCTTCTGCTCGTCCTTGTTCACGCCGAGCACGACGGCCTCGATTTCCTGGCCCATCGTGAGCACGTCGCTCGGGCGGGCGATGCGCTTGGTCCACGAGAGTTCGGAGACGTGGATGAGGCCTTCGACGCCCTCTTCGAGCTCGATGAATGCGCCGTAGGGCATGAGGTTCGTGACCTTGCCCTTGACCTTGGCACCGACGGCGAAGCGCTCCTCGATCTTGTCCCAGGGATTCTTCTGGTTCTGCTTGAGACCGAGCGAGACGCGCTCCTTGTCCTTGTTGATTTCGAGAATCACGACGTCGAGCTCCATGCCCACCTTGAGCACTTCGCTCGGGTGATTCAGGCGGCCCCACGTGATGTCCGTGATGTGCAGCAGTCCGTCCATGCCGTCGAGGTCCACGAACGCACCGAAGTCGGTGATGTTCTTGACCACGCCCTTGACGATGTCGCCGGGCTTCTTGCTGCCCATGAATGCGCCGCGCTTCTCGGAGCGCTCGGCTTCGATGATTTCGCGGCGGCTGAGAACCACGTTGCGGCGGTCGTCGTTGAGCTTGACGATTTTGAAATCGTAGGTGTTGCCGACGAATTGCGTGAGATCCTTCGGGGGGATGACGTCGATCTGCGAGCCGGGCAGGAATGCCTCGACGCCGACGTTGACGAGCAGGCCGCCTTTGACCACGGCCTTGACCTTGCCCTTGATGAGCCCGCCCTCTTCGAAGACCTTCGCGATCTTCTCCCAGTTCTGTTTCGCGGCGGCGCGTTCCTTCGAAAGGATCGACCATGCCCTCGTCGTTTTCGAGGCGGCAGATGAGCACTTCGACTTCGTCGCCGACCTGCAGTTCATTGATGTCGTCGAACTCGTGCGCCGCGATGGCGCCTTCGCTCTTGTAGCCGATGTCCACGAGCACTTCGCGCGGGCGGATTTCGAGGATGGTTCCCTTGACGATGCTTCCCTCTTTGAAGTCGCGAATCGCCTTCGACTTCGCGAGCAGTTCCTTCATTTCGATCATGATATTACGAATGTTTCAAACCACGGTTACCGGATTGTTTCCCCTCGCCCGGGCACCTGCACATGCGGATGCCTATTACGGGAAAAGGGGCGGGCAAAGTAATGACCGGGGGGTCGATGTCAAGCGGTCCGTCACCCGTCCGCTGGCATGCGCCGCCATGGCCGCTGCGAAACTCCCCCGCCGGGTGGACGACGGGCGTCCTCTCAAGGCGCAGCCGCGAGCTCGTCGAGGAGCTTTTTGGAGTCCTTGGTCTCCTGATGGGAGTCGCCAAGCGTCTTCTGTCTGCCCATGTGGGCACGGCGGGCAAAAGGCACGGCATCGGCGTGGCGATTGAGCTGGCGGAGCGTGAGGGCGAGATTGTGGAGCGCCCGGAGCATGTCGGGCCTTTCAACGCCGCCGCTCCGATCAAACCCGGCGACTGTGGATCGGTATTCTGCCTCGGCTTCCGTGAACTTTTTCTGCTCGCGCAGAGCGTCGGCAAAGGCGAGGCGCGCATGGAGCGAAAGCGAATTTTCCGGCCCGAGTGAACGTTGCGCGGCCAGCCACGCGTCGCGATGGGCAATCTCAGCCTCGGCGTGGCGGCCCTGCGCGCCGAAGGCGTTTCCGAGGTTGTCCCGCGCCATGATGGTAGCCCGATCCTCCGGGCCATTCAGCCGGTGATAAGCCTCGAGCAGCGACCGGAACTCCGCCTCGGCCTCGGCGTATTTGGCTTGCCGGTACATGCAGACCGCGAGGCTCATCCGCGTGGAAAGCGTACCGGCGTGTTCCTTTCCGAAGAGGCGCTCCCGATCCGCAATCGCCAGGCGGTATTCCTTTTCCTCCGCCGCGAGCCCCTTCTGCCTGCCGAGGATCAGGCCGAGCAGTTCGCGGTTCTCGATGGCCGCGAGCGTGTTCGCGCCAGGCTTGCGGTCCATCACGGCCAGCACGGCGCGGATTTCCTTTTCGGCCTCCGGCAGCCTGCCGAGTTCCTTCAGCGCCGTCGCGAGAAAGGCGCGCACTTTCAAGGTATCCGCATGCTCCGGCCCGAGCACACGCTCCCGCACGGCAGCCAATTCCCGGAACTGCACCTCCGCATCGGCATGCCGGCCTTGGTTGCCGGCCAATCCGGCGAGGCGAAGGCGCATCGCGAGGACAGTAGGATCTTCAGGTCCTTGGGAAAGCTCGCGCGTGGAAAGGACGCGGCGATATTCCGTCTCCGCCTCCGAAAAGCGGTTGAGCGTTTCAAGCGCGATGCCCAGGTTCGTCCGCGTGTCCACGGTCTCGGGATGATCCGGGCCGAGCACGCGCCCCTGGAGGGCGAGGAGCTTCCGGCATTCCGCCTCGGCCTCCGCGCCCTTACCCTGGCTGATCAGCGAGACGACGACGCCCGTCCAGGCCACCAGTGTGTCGGGATTTTCCGGACCGAGCACGCGCCGGGCTTCCTCAAGGTCCGCACGGTGCTCGGCTTCGGCTTCGGCGAATTTCCCCTGCTTGCGGAGCGCCTCGGCGATGTTGTGCCGGTAGGTTGCTGGCTTCTTCTCGAAATGAGGCTGCCCCGCCTCGCTCGCCTGCATCGCCCGCCATTCCGCTTCCGCTTCCGCGAAACGATGCTGCCCATACATCGACGCCGCGAGATTGTTCCGCACCGAAAACGTGTCCTTGTGCGTCGGGCCGAGGATCTTTTCGTAAAGCGCAACCGTCCCGCGGTTCATCGTCTCCGCCTCGGAAAATCGCCCCATATTATTCAGCAGCATGCCGATGTTGTGCCGGACGCCCACCGTCTTGGCGTCCTCGGCGCCCAGCGCCGCGGTGCGGAGTTCCAGCGCGCGGAGGAAATGCGGCAGCGCGCTCTCGTAGGCGCCGAGATCGTGGTACGACTTCCCGATCGTGGACTGCACCTCGGCCTCGACGAGCGGCCTGTCCTTGAAACGGTCGCCGATTTTCTCCGACGCGCGATCCAGCGCCTGCCGGACGGTGAGGTCCGGGTCGGGCTTGAAGCCGGACTCCACCTGCTTGCGACTGCCCGCCTGCTGGAGCAGATCGTCCTCCAGGAAATCGGTGACGGCACGCGCGATCTGCGCCTCGCTGTCGGCGCGCTTTTCGGCCCGCATCGCGCGGATCATCTGCCAGGTGCTCACGGCGATGCCGGTCACCAGCAGGAAAAGGATGATCGCGGCGGCGGCGAATGCGACACGGTTGCGTCGGACCAGCTTGCGGAACCGGTAGAGCGCGCTCGGCGGCCCGGCCTCGACAGGCTCGCTGTGCAAATGGCGCGCGATGTCCGCGGCGAGCGCCGCCGCGCTGCCGT
The DNA here is from genome assembly GCA_963769025.1 of uncultured Verrucomicrobiae bacterium. Classification (GTDB taxonomy): domain Bacteria; phylum Verrucomicrobiota; class Verrucomicrobiia; order Chthoniobacterales; family Chthoniobacteraceae; genus SXWH01. The sequence goes on along the minus strand of CAVYKI010000006.1, from coordinate 348,438 downwards.
AGCGGCGCTCGCGGTCCTTTTCCAGCGCACGCAGCGCGATCCAGTCGAGGTCGCCACGCAGCGTGCGCGTGAGCTTCGCGGGCTCGGTGCCGCGCGTGGTCGCGGCCGTGCGGATGAGCTCCGTCGCGCCGGTCACGCGGTTGCTCGGGCGCGGCGGCTCGCTCTCGCGGATCATGCGGAGCATCTCGTCGAATGCCGCGCTGCGAAGCGTCTGCACGCTCAGCGGCGTGTCGCCCGTGAGCAGTTCAAAGAGGATCACGCCGAGCGTGTAGATGTCGCTGCGCGTGTCCAGGTCCGGCTTCGCGCCCGCCTGCTCGGGACTCATGTAGCGCGGCGTGCCGATGAAAGTACCGGTCTGCGTGAGCTGCACGTTTGCGCCCAGCGCACCGTCGCCCGCCCCGCCGAGCGCCTTGGCGATGCCAAAGTCGATCACCTTCGGCACGGGACGTCCGTCCACCTCGCTGACGAGGATATTCGAGGGCTTCAGGTCACGGTGCAGGATCGCCTTCTGGTGCGCGTGCTGCACGGCGTGGCAGACGGGGATGAAAAGCTCCAGCCGCTCGCGGATCGTCAGCTTCCTCTCGTCGGCGTACTCGGTGATCGACAGGCCCCTCACAAGTTCCATGACGAAAAATGGCCGCCCGTTCTCCGTCGTGCCCGCGTCCAGCACGCCGGCGATGTTCGGGTGCTCCATCAGCGCCAGCGCCTGCCGCTCCGCCTCGAAGCGCGCGATGATCTCCGCGCTATCCATGCCAGCCTTGATGACCTTCAGCGCCACTTCGCGCCGGATGGGCTCGCTCTGCTCCGCGCGCCACACCGTGCCGAAGCCGCCCTCGCCGAGCCTTTCGATCAGCCGGTAGCGGCCGATGGTGCCTCCGGGCCCCTCTGCCACCGCGTCGCGCGCCGCGGCAGCAGCCTCGGCACCGCCGACCTCGAAAAGCAGACGCATCGTCGAGTCCCCGATGCCCGCCGGCGGATGCGGCTCGTGTGGAATGGGAGCGGTTTCGTCGGACATGGCCGGTGATTGGGCGCGCACCGTGAGCATTCACCCGGGCGATGGCAAGCGACTGCGCTCCGTCCGCCGGGGAAACGGTCCGATTCCGCTTCGCTCACTCCGTTGTTGATTTTCCTCGTCGGCACAGGCACTTATTCCCCGCGTTTCATGTCTAAAGAAGACTGCATCCGAACCGAAGCGACTGTGAAGGACGTGCTCCCCGGCACCATGTTCCGGGTGGAGCTCGCCAACGGCCATCGCCTCCTCGCACATATCTCTGGCAAAATGAGGAAGAACTTCATACGCATCGTGCCCGGCGACAAAGTGGAGCTGGAAATGTCGCCTTACGACCTGACCAAAGCGCGGATCATTTTCCGCGAACAATAAGCGACCAGAATCCCGCCTGAAGCCGAAACCTCCTACGCGAACCATGAGCACTCCAAACCCAGACAACGGAAACCAGGATCACTTTGAAGCCTCCAAGGCGCACGCGCGGGCGGCGGCCGCGGAAATCCGGGACGCGGCGGCAGAGGCTGCCCGCGAATTCCGCGAGCGGGCCGGCGGCGTCGCAGGCGAATGGACGGACAAGGCGCGCGGAGTGCAGAAGGAAATCGAGGATTACGTCCGCGAGCATCCGGCCAAGAGCCTCCTCGCGGCGGTCGGCGTCGGGTTTGTCATCGGCCTGATCTTCCGGCGGTAGCACAGGATGGCTGAACCGGCGCCAACGCCCGGCAACGGGAACACGGGCATGGCAGGAAGCGCGCGGTCCTTTTTTGCCTCGTGCGCGCAATATGCCTCGGCACGGCTGCGTCTCGCCTCGCTCGAAGGCCGCGAGGCGGCGGGGCACGGGTTCAAGCTGCTGCTCATCGTCGGGCGCCGCGATCGTGCTCGGCGCGTTCGGCTGGCTCTTCGCGTGCCTCGCGGCGGTGTTCCTGCTCGGGAAGGCATTCGGCGGCCCGAACGGCTGGGTGTGGGCGGCGCTAGTCATGGCCGCGCTTCATTTTGCGGGAGTCGTGGCGCTCGGCCTCGCGCTGAAATCACGCCTCGGCACTCCGATCTTTCCCATCACCACCGCCGAGCTTAAAAAGGATCAGGAATGGCTGGATCAGCACAACAGGACAAACAGGCACTCGTAGCCGAACTCGCGGCGGCGCGCGTGCGGCTTTCCGCGACGGGCGAGGCGCTCCGCCACCGCCTCGACGTGCCGACGCGCGCTTCGGAAAACTTCCGCCGCCACCGGCCCGCATGGCTCGGCGGCGCGGCGATTGCGGGATTCCTTCTCTCGAAAATCCCCTCGCGCAAGAAGACGGTCTTCGTTGACCGCGACAGCGGCAGAAAGGTCGGAGCGGGGAAACTGGGCGCGGCCTTTTCCGCGGCGAAGTTTGCGTTCACATTTGCGCTGCCGGTGCTTTCCGAGCTTGCAGGCGGCAGCATCGGTGAAATCCTCAGGCGGTTTCATCGCACCGGGAAGCCGGGAGAGCCCGGCGATTCCGGCAAGCCGTGATGCCAAGTTTGAATTGCATTCGATCGTCACCCCACTAGCTCTCTCGCCTCCTTCTCAAAAATGGATCCGAAAAACCCTCAGGAACGCGTGCCGAAGGCGGTACCCGTAGCAGTTCCCGTAGCAGTTCCAGTCGCAGTGCCCGTCGCAGTTCCGGTGGCCGTCGCCCACGCCGTGCAAGTCGTCGAAGCGGCCCCGCCGCAGACACTCGAGCACGTGGACGAGTATCTCCGCAAAGGCCAGGAGTCCGACGCGTCGGACATCCATCTCCCGGTGAACTGCAAGCCGATGTGGCGGCGCTACGGCAATCTCGAACCCATCTGGCTCCAGGCCGCCGGAACTCACCGCCGACCGACACCGAGCGGCTTGCGATGGGCTTTCTCAACGAGGCGCAGAAGCAAGCTCCTCTTTGAGCGCGGCGACGTGGACTTCGCCTACGCCACGACTTTCGGCCGCTTCCGCGCCTCCGTCGTCCGGCAGCGCCTCGGCATCGACATGGTCTTCCGCATCATCAACACGCAAGCTCCGGACGATGGACGACCTCGGCCTCCCGCAGACGCCTGAAGCATGCTCACGCAATATCACAACGGCCTCATCCTCGTCACCGGCTCCGTCGGCTCCGGCAAATCCACCACGCTGGCGCGCTGGTCGATGACGTGAACGAGACGCGGCACGACCACATCATCACGCTCGAAGACCCGATCGAATACGTCATCGCCTCGAAGGGCTGCCACGTCAACCAGCGCGAAGTGCACACGCACACCAAGATCCTTCGCCGCACGCCCTCCGCGGCGCGCTGCGTGAAGATCCGGACGTCATCATGGTCGGTGAAATGCGCGACCTGGAAACCATCTCAGCTCGCCATCACCGCGTCGGAAACGGGCCACCTGGTGCTCGGCACGCTGCACACCGGCAACGCCGCGCGCACCCTGGACCGCGTGCTCGACGTCTTCCCCGTCGACCAGCGCGACCAGATCCGCGTCATGGTCACCGAATCGCTGCGCGGCATCATCTCCCAGCAGCTCGTCCCGCGCGCCGACGGCAACGGCCGCGTGCTCGCGCTCGAAATCCTCGTGCAACACCGCCGCCGTCGCCACCTGCATCCGCGAAGGCAAGACCTTCATGCTCCCCGGCGTCATGCAGACCGGCGGAAGCGTGGGCATGCGCCTCATGGACGACTCGCTGCGCGAACTCTATCGACGAGGGCCTGATCACCGAGGAGGAATGCTACTACGCGCGCCGAGCAGAACAGATGCGCAGTCATGCGCGACAGCATCTCCGGTCAAGTCGAGCTGACTCAACTCGCCAACTTCTCAACCTCAACTCTTCACTCCCCATGGCCTACATCGATCAGTTCTTCGAAGTCCTCATCGCAGGCGGGCGCCTCCGACCTTCACCTCGGCGAAGGCCAGCCGCCGAAGATCCGCGCGCACGGCGGCATCATGCCCATCCGCGAGGAAATCCTCACGCAGGAGGAGATGGCCTACATGATGAGCGAAATCTGCGGGCCCCGAGCGCTGGGCGCGCTATCATCGAAAACGGGCGACCTCGACTTCGCCTACGAGATGGACGAGGACTCGCGCTTCCGCTGCAACTACCTCAAGCAGACGCAACGGCTCGGCTGCGTCTTCCGTCTCATCCCGACGAAGATCATGACGCTCGAGCAGCTCGGCATCCCGCCGGTCGTCAAGGAGTTCGGCCACATGCGCGGCGGCCTCGTGCTCGTCACCGGCCCGACCGGCTCCGGCAAGTCCACGACGCTCGCGGCGCTGATCGACTACATCAACACGAACTTCACGCGGCACATCATCACCGTCGAGGAGCCGATCGAGTTCGTGCACGCGAACAAGAAGAGCATCATCACCCAGCGCGAAGTGCCCGAGCAGACGCCGAGCTTTCCGCAGGGCCTGCAGGCCGCGCTGCGCGAAGACGCCGACATCGTGCTCGTCGGCGAAATGCGCGACCTGGAAACCATCCCGCTCGCGCTCACCGCCGCGGAGACGGGCCTGCTCGTCTTCGGCACGCTGCACACGAACAACGCCCGCAAGACCGTGGACCGTATCGTCGACGTCTTCCCCGCCGACCAGCAGTCGCAGGTCCGCACCATGCTCGCGGCCTCCCTGCGCGGCGTCGTCGCCCAGCTCCTGCTGAAACGCTGCGACACCGGCGGCCGTCTCGCCGTGAACGAAATCCTGGTCGTCAACACCGCCGTCAGCGCCATCATCCGCGAAGGCGCCACGCAAAAGCTCCAGGACGTCATCATCGGCGGCAAAGGCGAAGGCATGCAGTTCATGGACGACGCCATCTGGAGCGTCATGCAGCAGGGCATGGTCAGCCCCGTCGAAGCCTACATGAAGGCCATCGACAAAAACCGCTTCCGCATGTTCCTCGGCGACGACGCGGACAAGGTCCTGTAACGCGGCCAATCCTGCCCGCGCGCCCCCTTCCCTGCATCGCCCCGGCAGACCGCCGGCAGACGATGATCCCCTCCTCCTTCGCCAGGACCGCACCGTTTTCCAAAACGTGGAGGGCGCGGAAACCGGCGGAAGATCGCGTTGCGGGAAAGGCCCTCCGCGGGTATATTGGGGCGTGGGGAAAACCCCGCCTCCGGTGCTGGAAAAGCCCGGCTGCTTCAGCCCCGGGGGAAACGCAATCGCGGCCGGGAAAGGAGTAGTTATGAACCTGCTAACCAAATGGAATCCAACCCCAACGAAGCGCTGGGATCCGTTCGGACACATGGCGGATTTCGAGCGCGGACTCGCACGCATCTTCGGCACCGGTCCCGGTGATGGGGATGAGGCCATGTCCACCACGTCATGGGAACCGCTCACCGACATCATCGAGGATGACAAGGAATTCCTCGTGAAGGCCGAGCTGCCCGAGGTCAAAAAGGAAGACGTCAAGGTGACCGTTGAAAACGGCATCCTCCGCATCAGCGGCGAGCGCAAGATGGAGAAGGAAGAGAAGGACACGAAGTATCACCGCATCGAGCGCAGCTACGGCTCGTTCATGCGCGCGTTCACGCTGCCGGAAGGGGCCGACACCGGCCACGTCCAGGCGGACTTCAAGAACGGCGTGCTGATGGTCCACCTGCCCAAGACCGAGAAGGCCAAGACCAAGGCCATCGAGGTCAAGGTGTCGTAAACAAGCTTGCGGGGCGGGCCTCTCGAAAGCTCGCCCGTCCCGCGAGACGGGTGATGTCGGGCACCGACGCCATCCGGAGCGTCATGCAGAAGGGCATTGGGACGTCCGATGAAAACGCCGCAACCCTGAAAGGGGTTCAAGCCATCGGCAAGGCCGGCCCGCTGCAACCCTTTCAGGGTAGATGCCTCGTTGCTACCCACCTGTCCAAGTCTCCCCGTCGCGTCCCCTCGCCCCCCCTCTCAACCCTCAACTCAGAACTCCAGTGGGCAACGTCTCCATCGGCATCGGGATCGGGACAAGGGGGATGCGGCTCACGGTCCGCCCGATGACCTTCCGGTCCTTCCGGCAGTGATTGCACATCCCCGCACCTTCGCAGGCGAGGCTGGCACGCCGAGAATACGGAAGAACGGCGGGTAATCAGTCCCTCGGTCCCCGCTACTTCCCCTCGGTTGGATCGAGCCTCACGCAGCCCTCGCGTGCGCACCGGCCCGCGCGCGCACCGGCGTCTTCTTCCGCATGGGGTAAAGGGAGACTCCCAGCGCGAAGGACCACGGGAGCTTTTTGTAGAGCGCGTAGCGTTCCCGCTTCAGCCAACTGCACGTCCAGTGGCGCATATACGTGTAGAGATTGTCCCGGCCACGGTTGCCGGGGCGGTTCAGCATCTTGTGAAAGTGCTTGTGCCGCGGATAAAGGTGATGCGCCTTGGCCGCGAGCCGTTCGGCGTAGCCCGGCGGCAAGTCGGCTCGCAGATACCGTTCCGCCTCCCGCACCACGCTCTCGGCCACCCATTCCGGGGTGAGCAAGGTATCCCTTTCGAGCGCCGTGGGCAGTGCTGCACGCCACTCGGCGAACTCTTCGCGGAGCGTCGCTTTTTCCGCTTTTGGCGACAGCCTGCTGCTCGGACCGCTCGCTTTCATTTGCTGCGATAGTCAAATTTTCCTTCTCTAAACTTATCCAGACGGAGATTGGCACCCTCGATCAGCGATTCTTGAAATGCCGATGCCAGCTTCTTCGAAAGGTCGCGCAAGTCGCCCTTCGTTTTTCCACTTAAAGCATTCCCAAAGTCTTGCATCGCCCCGGAAACAGCCGGCGATTCGACGATCACCAGAGGCCCCTGGTAGAGCATCCAGAACTTGTTGATCGCTTTCGTCCGTTCCCCGCCGTCCGTGGTCATCGCGATGGTGGACGCTGCCTCGGACGCCTCAAAGTAAGTCGCGAGCTGTTTTTCCCAAAGCGGCTTCATGAACTCACGGTCCCGGCTCTCACGTTCCTGTTCCTGATTTTCCCCTTGTTGTACGCGGTACTGGTAAATTCCAAAGCCAAAGCCAAGCAATCCCACGAGCATGGAAACCAGCACCGAGTGCTGGGATATTCTGCCGGAAAGACCCTTCGGGTTCAGTGCGGCGATTTCAATGCGAAGCTTTTCGCACTCCAGTGCGAGCTTCTCTTTCGTCGGTTGGGCTGTTCATTTTAGTGGTTCATCATGCGCCACCCTCCACCAGCGCGATTTCATCGGGCGTGAGGGCGTAGAGTTCATACACCAGCGCGTCGATGTCATGGTCGGTCTTGCTCACGGCGTTTTGCAGCGTGGCCTTCTCCGCATCCGTCTTCGCCGCCCTCAGGTTCGGCGTCAATGCCAGCATCTTCTCCACCCAGCACCATTTCCTTTTCCGTTTGTCGGGATTCTCCGTGAGCCACTCCTGCCAGTGCTCGCATACGCGCTCAAAGGCGCGGATGAGGAAGCTGCCGGAGCCGCGGCTCCCGGCTTCGAGGCTTGCCGGGAAGGATGGGGAGCGGCGCGGCTGGAATTTCCGGCCCGCGCCCGCCTAGGCTCGCGGCCGCAAAGCGGTGGCGAGCCGCCGCAGTCCAAGGGGCGGGACCCGATTGGGGAAGGGTTGCGAGGCGTTTGCGCGCTGCGCGCGGGTTTTTCCCACTCAACCCTCAACTCTCAACGCTCAACTTTGCGCGCATGCGCAAAACGCCCCCTACTTCAGTTCCTTGAGCATCAGCTTCCGCCAGCGGACTTCCTGGCCGACTTTGGCGGCGTCCTTGCCGATGCCGTGGACTTGCAGGGCGATGATGCCTTCCTTGGTCATGCCGTCCTTGAAGTCGGCGGCGGGGACGCCGTTGATCCACGTCTTGATGCTGTCGCCCTTGCACTCGATGCGGGCGGCGTTCCACTCGCTTTGCTTGAAGGCCTTGCGCGCCGCCTCGTTGTCCTTCAGGTCGGCGAGCCAGCCGCGGCGGGCCTCGTCGTACACGCCGCCGGTATAGGCGCGCGCGCTGGGGTCGATTTCAAACTGGTAGCCATACACGCGGTCCGCCGGGAAGGTCTTGGGCTTGCCGTCGATCTCCACCTTCGTGTCCTGCGCATGGAACTCGGAGCGGAACTGCACGCCGGAATTCATCGTGGGCGCGACCTTGAACTCAAACTCGAGCACGAAGTCCCCGTACTTCTTTTTGGTGCAGAGGAAGGAATTGCCGGTGCCCGCGACGGTCTTGCCGACGATGGCGCCGTCCTCGATGCGGTACTCGGCCTTGCCGCTGTGCTGCTCCCAGCCGTCGAGCGTCTTCCCGTCGAAGAGCGGGACAAAGCCGTCATCCGCGGCGTGGGCGCGGGAGACGAGAACGATTGCGGCGGAGACGGCGAGGAGGGAGCGGAGGAGTTTCATCGGCCTGAGATTCCGCATCCCGCCCGGCGCGGGCGAGGATATTTTCGGAAAAAAGGGGCGCCGGGATTTTGCCGGGAAAAACAAAAGGCCCGGTCGCGTGAACGACCGGGCCCTTTGATGAATCAGAATGCCGGACTACGACTTCTTGACTTCGGCGGCAGCGACGCTCTGGGCCTTGCCGTGCTCGCTGACGACCTTGACGGGCTTGCCAACGAGGTCGGCGGCCTTGTCTGCGCCGGTCGTGGAAGGCGTGAGGGTGATGGTGGCGGACTTGCCGGCCGCATCAACGACGACGACTTTTTTCGACTCAGCGTCGTAGGACTTCAGGGTGCCTTCGTTCGTGACGGTCTTGCCGCATGCGGCGAAGCCGGCGACGGAGAGGGAGGCGAATGCGAGGAGGGTGAGGAGTTTTTTCATTTGTTTTGGTTTTTGTTGTTTGAGGAGACGCAAGGTGCGATGCACCGTGCCTAACAACTTCCTCATGAACCCCCGTATCAAGCAAGCGGTAATTTTCTCCCTCGTCCTCCTCCAGACCGCGATCCTGTGGGCCCACCCCATCCCGGACGTCCCGGTGCGCACCTTTTTCCCCGGCGACGGGACCGCGCGCGTGACGGTGGAAGTGGACCCGCGGTGCTTCGACGCCGATCCCGCCACGGCGCCCTCGCTGCAAAAATGGGTGTACGACGCGATGAACCCGGCAGACCGGAAGGAGCTGGAGCAAAAGGCCGCCGAACTCGTGCAGCGCTACGTGGAATTCACGCTCGAGCCCGTGGGCCGCGTGCAGCCGGAGTTCAAGTTTTCCTTCACCGGCCACAGCGGCGAGGCGCTCAAGGGCACGGAGGATGTGGTGGTGCTCACCGGCGAATGGAAGACCACGCTGGCCGCGGGGCTGAGCGGCTGGCGCATCCGCTCCACGGAGAAAGCGAAGCTCGCCGTGGTCTTTCAAAACATCATCGGCGGCAAGGTCCACGAGCGGATCGCGGTGCTGTTCCCCGGCGAGAAGAGCTTCTCGCTGGATCTCGCCGGGCTCGCGGTGACGCCCGCTGCGGAACGCGGGGATCGCGTGCCGGCGGAAGGGTCGGCGGGCGACCGTTGGAGCACGTTCGGCACGTATCTGCGCCAGGGCTTCGTGCACGTGGTGCCGGAGGGGCTGGACCACATCCTCTTCGTGCTCGGCCTTTTTCTGCTCAGCCGCACGTGGAAGCCGCTGCTCGCGCAGGTGACGACCTTCACCCTCGCGCACTCGGTGACGCTCGCGCTCGCGACGCTCGGCACCGTGAAAGTGTCGCCCACCATCGTCGAGCCGATCATCGCGGCGAGCATCGCCTTCGTCGCGCTGGAGAATATCTTCCGCCCCCGCTACTCGCACTGGCGGCTGCTGGTGGTCTTTGTCTTCGGGCTGATCCACGGGCTGGGCTTTGCGAGCGCGCTGGGCGATCTGGAGCTGCCCCGCAACTCGCTGGCCGTCGGCCTCGTCGGCTTCAATGTGGGCGTCGAGGGCGGCCAGCTCGCGGTGATCGCCGGCGCCTTCCTGCTCACGGGCTGGCTGCGCAATGCCGCGCAATACCGCCGTTGGATCGTCATCCCCGGCTCCGCGCTCATCGCGCTGTGCGGCGTGGTCTGGACCATCGAGCGGATCGCGGGAAACTAGGCCGCCCCGTGCGCGCGGACACAGCGCGGATGTCCGGAATCTTCTTGTGGCATCCCCTCGCGGCCTTAGGAGTGGCGCATGATCCCCAGACGCCTTTTCGTGCTCGCCGCCGGCATCGCAGCGCTCGCCGCCAGCCTCCCCCTCCTCGCGCAGGATGATTCCTACGGCCTCGTCCGCTTCACGAACGAAAGCGGCAAACCGGTGAAGGTGAAGCTCTGGAATCCGCGGATCGATCGCGCGCCATTCGAGGCCAGCGTGGAGGCCGGGAAATCGGCAGACGTGGCGGACAAGGACGGGAAGCCATTCCGCGTCGGGCTCGGCTCGTCGCAAATCCAGGTGGACGGCACGGAGCCAAAATCGGTGAGCACCGTCGCCCGCCGGGAAAAGGACATCCACGTGGTCGTCTGGACCAAGGACGGCTTCAAGGCCAAGGCGAAGGAGTAAGACCCGGTCCGACGAAGGACCTGGGGCCGAGGGTTCATCAGCGCGCGGCGCGCAGGATTTGCGCATCAGCCGGCAGCACCCCGGATTACTTCGCGAGATACGGGATCGTGAGCGGGCCCTGCGGGAGCACTGCGATGCGCTGCCCGTTGGGCTTGGGGCCGAGCTTGGCCTTCACGGTGGCGGCGATGTCGCGGCACGGGACGAGGTGCGCGGCCTTCACCGTTTCGTCGTCCATCGCGGTGTAGATCTGAATTTCCGCGCGGCGCTGGATGAGGCTCTGGATGTGGCCCTGCCATTGCTCGGCCGCCACGAAGCCGGGCGTGTTCAGTTTCTCCAGCAGTTCCTCGCCGCTCTTCACGCTGCGCAGCAATTTGTCGTGCGGACTGCCGGCCGGCGCGCCCTCGCTGCACTCGGCGGCGATGATGACGGTGCCTCCGTCCTTCACGATGAGATCGGCGGCGCGCATCCCCTTCACGGCCTGGTAGAGATTCATGTCGAGCGGATAGCCGCTGTTCGTCGTGATGACGATGTCGAACGGCTGCTCGACGCGCTGCATCGCGCCGGCGCGGACGAACTCGATGCCGACCTTGTGCGCGGCGATGAGATCGCCCGCAAAGACGCCGGTGATTTTCCGCTGCTCGTTGAGCGCGACATTCAGCAGGAAGCTCGGGCCGACCCGCAGCGCGATGTCGCGCATTTCCTCCCAGATCGGATTCCCCTCGGTGACGCCGAACGTGCTGCGCCGGTCGCCGATGTTTTCCGCGCCGTGGTTGCTCATCACGGTCTTCAGCGCGGCGACGCCGGGCATGATGCCCTTCGGCCCGCCGCTGAAGCCGGCGAAAAAATGCGGCTCGATGAATCCGGTGATGATGCGCACGTCCGCCTCGGCGAGATGGCGGTTGATCAGCGCGGGCACGCCGGTCTTCGTCACGCCGAACTGCACATGCCCGGCGTCGTTTTCCGGCTCGTGGTTGATGCAGCGCCAGTTTGCGACGACTTCCGGCGTGAGCATCTTCTCCAGCTCCTCCTTCGTGTTCGGGCGGTGCGTGCCGAGGCCGTTGAGCAGCGTGATATTCTCGCGCTTCGCACCGGCGCCCTCGAGATACGCGAGCAGCCACGGGAGAAGACGGTCGTTCGGCGTGGCGCGCGTGATGTCCGTGTGGACGATGACGATGCGTTTCCGCGAATCGATCAGCTTCCGCAGCGGCTCGCTCTGCACCGGCGCCTCGAGCGCCGCGATGACGGCTGCGCGCTCGTCCGGCACGCCGGCCAGCGGCGAAGGCTCGATGATGGTGGTGCGGTCGTCGGGGAGTTCGACATCGAGATGGCCTCGGCCGTAGGCAAGTGGGACTTTCATGGGATGCCGATCAGTTACGGCTGAAGCGGCGCACTGTAAAGGCGCGGCGCACGCTTGCCCTCGCACGCGGATTTTGCGAGACGACACAGGCAACGCGATGAAGGTCACCATTTCCCCCGGCTCGAAAACCACCGCCGCTGGCAAAGGTTGCGTGATGGCCTTCCTGAGCATCTTCGCGATCGTCGGGCTCGTTTTCACGGCCTTCATGGTGAAGGCCGGCTTCGACACCGTGCGGCCCTATTTTTGGGACGCGACGGAATGCGTCATCGAATCCAGCTCCGCGAGTGACAAGGGCAGCGCCTCGGAGTTCAACGTGCGCTACGCGTATCGCGTCGCCGGCCGCGCCTACACCGGGACGCAGTTCAGCATCGGAATGTTATCGAGCATGAATGCCGAGAAGGCGGCACGCGCAGCGCAGCGTTATCCCGCCGGGAGCAGCGCCATCTGCTACGTGAACCCTTCCTCGCCCGAGGAAAGCACGCTGGAGCGGGGCTCGCTGTGGATGCTCCTCGTCGTGCTCTTCCCGCTCATTTTCGTGGCCATCGGCGTGGGCGGGATCATCGCCGTCTGGCGGGCAAAGCCGCCCGGCGCGAAGGCGGTTTCCGAGCGGCACCGCTCCGGCGCAGGCGGGACGCTCGGGGTGCGCATCCTCGGCCTCATCTTCATCTGCGTGGGCGGCGGACTTCTCTACCTGCTGGTCGTCCACCCGACGCTGAAGGAGCTCGCCGCCGCGAAATGGACGCAAGTGCCCTGCGAGATCATCTCCAGCCGCGTCACCTCGCACCGCGGGAGCAAGAGCACCAGCTACGCCGTCGAGATCCGCTACCGCTACGAATTCAAGGGACGCGCCTACAAGGGCACGCGGTACAATTTCGACACCGGCAGCAGCAGCAGCCGGGGCTGGCGCAACGAGGCGGTGGCGAAATTCCCGCCGGGGCTCAAGACGCTCTGCTACGTGAATCCCGCCGATCCCATCGAGGCCGTGCTGAGCGTGAAGCCGTCTCCCGACCGCTGGTTTGGCCTCATCCCGGGCGTGTTCCTCCTCGTCGGACTTTTGATCTTCTTGAAGGCGCCAGCCATGGCGAAACGGGGCGTTTCGCGGACGGGGCTCCCGGCCGACATCCTGCCGCTGCTCCGGCGCGACACGGTGACGGGGGAAGTGGAACTCAAGCCCGCGAGTTCCCCCATGACCGGCTGCATCGTGATGCTCGTGGTCGCGCTGTTCTGGAACGGAATCGTCTGGGTGATCCTCTGGAACACCCGCTCCGGCGAATGGGGCGTCCGGCTTTTCCTGGGCATCTTCGTCCTCATCGGGCTCGGGCTCGTCGCCGGGGTGTTTTACCAGATCCTCGCGCTCTACAACCCGCGGCCCGTCCTCACCGCCAGCGCAGGCGCGATTCCGCTCGGAGGCACGCTGGAAGTCCGGTGGCGCTTCACCGGGAATGTGCGGCGAATCGTGCATCTCGCGATCACGCTCGAAGGCCGCGAAGAGGCCACTTACCGCCGCGGCACGACCACCACGACGGACAGGAATATCTTCGCGATCCTGCCCCTGCTCGATACCGCCGAACGCGACCAGATCGCCAGCGGCAGCGCGCAGATCACCATCCCGCGCGGACTCATCCACACCTTCACCGCGCCGAACAACAAGATCGTGTGGACCCTCAAACTCTCCGGCGACATCCCGAAATGGCCGGACGTGAGCGCGGAATTTCCCATCACCGTCCTGCCGCGCGAGACGGCGACGCTTTTCCACGAAGAACCCCCAACGACATGATCCGCCTCGGCCTTCGCGACAATGTGACCACGTTCCGCCCCGGCGAGACCATCGCGGGAGCGGTTCTGTGGGAGTTGGAAAAGGCACCGGGACTTGCCGAGGTGCGGCTCATCTGGTTCACGCGCGGCAAGGGCACCGAGGACGGGGCGACCGTGGAAACCGCGACGCTGGACGCGCCTCCCGCCGCGGATACGCGCGAGTTCAGCTTCGCGGCGCCGAACGGGCCCTACAGTTTCTCCGGCACGCTCATCGCGGTCATCTGGGCCGTCGAATTCGTCGCAAATCCGGGTGGCCACTTCGAGCGCATCGAGATCACCATCGCGCCGGATGGGAGGGAAATCACCCTGCCGAGCATCCCGCAGCCGAAATTCAAGGGCCTCCACATCCAGAAAAGGCCGTAGCGATCCAGTGGAGCGGGGTTCACCGTCCGGACAGCCGCCCGTTGCCCTTTCCCTTGCGATGCCCCGCCGAGTCCGGTAAGGGCACAGCATGCAATCCAACAAGCCCTGCCCGCCGCCCTTCCGGGCCGTGCCTGCGCACCGGCTTGCCAATGATACACGCGCCGCACAAACGGTCCGCGAATCAACCTCTGAGACCAAGTGACCGCCCGCGAAAATCCATTTTCCACCTGCCACCTCGAACGCATCCCGTTCCGCTTCCCGAACGGCGTGACGTGGGCGAGCTTCCTCAAACGGCTCGAGGAACTGAACTGGTGCGCGTGCATCGTCGGCGGCAACGGCACGGGAAAGACCACCCTGCTCGAGCAACTCATCCCGCACCTCAAGGAACGCGGATTCGAGCCCGTCGTCTTTCGCCTCCATACCGAGAGCGGCATGCGCGAAAAGGATCGCCTCGCTGACAAGTTCCGCGAGGTGAAAAAGCCGGGGTTCATCCTGCTGGATGGCGCGGAGCAGCTCTCCACGCGCCAGTGGCTGTCGATCCGCGGCGCGGCGAGCGAGGCCGCCGGCTTCATCGTCGGCGTCCACCGCACCAGCCGGCTCCCGGTCGCGCTCGAATTGGAAACGTCGCCCAAGCTGCTCGAACGCCTCGTGGAATCGCTGACGGGCGGAAAGCTCCCGGATGAGGAGGCGGAGGCGCTTTTCCACCGGCACCGCGGCAATCTCCGGGAGTGCCTGCGCGAACTCTACGACCGCTGGTCCGGGTAGCCATTTCCGCCGCAAGGACTGCGCGGTGCAATCCGCCTGCTTGCCGTGGACTTCGCGCCCCCGTAAAACGCGCTTCCACATGTCCGAACGAAGCACGCCTGCATCCGACCTCCCGCCGATCACGGTCCGCGCGAAGTTCTTTTTCGAGGGCGAGGAGCCGTGGTTCCTGCGAGGCGTGACCTACGGGCCGTTCCGGCTGAATGCGGACGGCGATTTCATGAGCACGCCGGAGCAGGCGCGGCGCGATTTTGCGCTGATGCGCGAGATGGGCATCAATCTCATCCGCGTCTATCATGTCCCCGCGCGGTGGCTGCTCGATCTGGCGGCGGAACTCGGGCTGCGCGTGCTGGTGAGCATCCCGTGGACGCAGCACGTGGAGTTCCTGAATTCGCGATCGCTCAAGCGGCAGATCAAGCAGGTCGTCCGCGACACCGTCGGGAAGAACAAGGGACACCCGGCGATCTTCGCCTACCTCGTGGGCAACGAGGTCCCGACGACGATCATCCGCTGGCTCGGTGCGGAGCGCGTGCAGGCGTTTTTGGAAAAGCTCATCGCCATTGCGAGGGACACGGATCCCCGTCCGCTCTACAGCTACGCGAGCTTTCCGCCGACCGAATACCTCCGGCCAGCGAACGTGGATTTCCTTTCGCTGAATGTTTACCTCGAGCGGCGCACGGACTTCGAGCGCTACCTCGCACGGCTGCAAAACATCGCCGAGGAAAAGCCGCTGATCCTCGGCGAATTCGGAATGGACACGCTGCGCAACGGCGAGGACCGGCAGTCCGAGGTCCTCGACTGGCATCTCGATGTGGTCGTGAAGGGCGGCGCTGCGGGAACGATTTTCTTTTCATGGACGGACGAGTGGTTCACCGGCGGGAACGAGGTGACGGACTGGAAGTTCGGCCTCGTGACGGAGGACCGGAAACCGAAGAAGGCGTTCCACACGCTGAAGGCGAAGCTCGGCGCGGGCGGGCCGATCACGCAGGTCGTGCCGCTGAATTCGTATCCGCGAGTGAGCGTGATCGTGTGCAGCTACAATGGCGCGAAGACGCTCGGCGAATGCCTGCGCGCGCTGGACCGCGTGCGATATCCCGACTTTGAAATCGTGCTCGTGGACGACGGCTCGAAGGACGACACACAGAAAGTCGTGAAGAGCTGGGAGGCCGCGCGCGCACAGTCCGCCGGGACGCTGCCGCACTTCGTGAATGTGCAGCAGAAAAACATGGGCCTCAGCTACGCGCGCAATGTCGGCGCTTACGCATCCTCCGGCGAAGTGATCGCCTACACGGACAGCGACTGCATGCCCGACCCCGACTGGCTCTACTACCTCATGGCTGTGCTCACGAGCGGCAACTATGCGGGCGTTGGCGGGCCGAATATCTCGCCGCCCGCCGTCAACTGGGTTCAGGCCGCCGTGTCCGCCAGCCCCGGCGGGCCGAGCCACGTGCTGCTCACCGATTTCGTCGCGGAGCACGTGCCCGGCTGCAACATGGCGTTCTGGCGCTGGGCGTTCGATCTCGTCGGCGGATTCGACACGGAATACCGCAAGGCCGGCGACGATGTGGACTTTTGCTGGCGCCTGCAGACCGCGGGCGGCGAGGTCGCATTTTCGCCGAGCGCGATCGTGTGGCACTACCGGCGCTTCACGCTGAAGGCATTTCGCAAACAGCAGGAAGGCTACGGCGAGGCCGAGGCGCTGCTGCGCTTCAAGCACCTCATCTTTTTCGGCCCGACCGGCACCGCAAAATGGAAGGGCCAGATCTACGGCGCACCGCGGCTCACGTGGTTGTTCAGCCGTCCGCTCATCTACCACGGCGTGTTCGGCCAGGGACTTTTCCAGTCGCTCTACCCCGCGCAGCAGTCGCAGATCGCGGCGTATCTCAGCAGCATCGAATGGATCGGTCTCACCCTTTTCGTCGGCGTGCTCGGCATACCGCTGGAATGGCTGCGCATCGTCCCCGTGCTCATGCTGCTCGGAACAGTGAGCGTCGCGCTCAGCTGGATGGTGAACATCCGCATCGAGCCGAAATACGACACGATCGCCGCGCGGCTGCTCGTCGCGTTTCTCGCATTCATGCAGCCGCTCGGCCGCGGATGGGCGCGCTACTTCACCTGGCTCAAGTTCAAGCGCACCCCCGCCGGAGTCATCTCGAAGCCCGAGCCTGGCATCGGCGCGGAAGCGCACTCCGGCGGCACCGGGCGCCTCAATTTCTGGAACGAAACCGGCCAGGGCCGTGAGGCGCTCATCACCGAAACCGTGAAACTCCTCGAGGACGAAGGCTGGCGCTACTCGACGGACACCGGCTGGAAATCGTGGGACGTGCTCGTGTATGGCAACCTCTGGTGGAGCATCAAGGTCGCGACCGTCACCGAGTACCACGGCGGGCCGAAATGCCTCACCCGCGCGCGCCTCGGCCTGATGATGGTGCCGACCACCTTCCTCGTGAGCGCGATCCTGCTTTGCACGCTGCTCTACCGGCAGATCTTTTCGCACTCGAGTGATTTCTGGCTCTGGATTTTCTCCGCGACATTCGTCACGTGGCTGCTGTTCCGCGGCTCACGGCTGAAGCGCCGCGTCGCCGACCTGGTCATCCACGGGGCGGAAACGTGCGGGCTCAAGCAGGTCTCCGGCGCAAAGGCCAAACCCCAAGCTGCGAAGTGATCGAAAACCGGTTCGAATTCCTTGCGGAGCCCGTCGATGCGGGCACGCGGCTGGATCAATTTCTCGCGGCGCGCATCGGCGATCTGTCTCGTTCGCGCATCCAGGCGCTCATGGAGGAAGGTCACGTCTTCGTGGATGAACAGCCCAAGCTGCGCTCGTGCAAGATCCGCGGCGGCGAGCGCATCGTCCTCACCGTGCCGGCCGCGGTCTCCTCAGAAAATCTGCCCGAGGACATCGCGCTCGAAATCCTGTACGAGGACGACGATCTCATCGTCATCAACAAGCCCGCGGGGCTCGTCGTGCATCCCGCGCCGGGGCACGCAGGCGGCACGCTGGTGAACGCACTCCTGCACCACTGCACGGAGCTCAGCGGCATCGGCGGCGTCGAACGCCCGGGCATCGTGCACCGGCTCGACAAGGAGACGAGCGGCTGTCTCGTCGCGGCGAAGAACGACCTCGCGCACCAGTCGCTCACCGAGCAGTTCGCCGGACGCGAAGTGCGGAAAATCTACCTCGCGATTGCGACGGGCACTTTGAAGAAAGCAAAGGGCACCATCAACGTCCCCCTCGGACGCCATCCTGTGTACCGGCAAAAGATGGGTGTGCTCCTTCGCGGCGGCGGGCGCGACGCCATGACCGACTGGCTCGTGCTCGCCTCGCTCCCGTGCGGGACGCTCGTGCAGTGCACGCTGCACACAGGCCGCACGCACCAGATTCGCGTCCACCTCAAGCACCTCGGCCATCCCGTGGTCGGCGACGAAGTGTACGGCAAGCGCGCGGGATTTGAGCGGCAGATGCTCCATGCGTGGAAGCTCGGCTTTGCCCACCCGCGCACGGGAAATCCCCTCGACTTCATCGCACCGATACCGCCCGATTTCATCGCCGCCGGAGTGCCGGCGGATCTCCGATGAGCGACCAACCCACCGATCTCGTTTTAAACGCGCTGAAACAGATGCAGGCGAACGGCACCCGCCTGCGCGCGTCGCTCGATTCCTGCAACCGCCTCCGCAGCTCGGCCCCCGCCAAGCAGACAACCGCGGCGCCGCGGAGCGACGAAGCGCCCGCGAATTCCACTCCGGCCGAGAAGCAGGGGAAGCTCTCGGCTGCAGTCCAACTCGCCAAGCCAGCCACCGACGAACGTCCGCGACCACAGGCATCGCCCGCGAAAACTCCGCACAGCAGCGCTGAAAAAGCCGCGAAGCTGGCCGCCCTCCGCGGCCCGGTGCTCGCCTGCACCAAATGCCCGCACCTCGTGGAATCACGGACCCAAGTCGTCTTCGGCGTCGGAAATCCCGATGCGGAACTGATGTTCGTCGGCGAAGCGCCGGGCGCGGACGAGGATCTCGTCGGCGAGCCCTTCGTCGGCAGGGCCGGGCAATTGCTCACCAAAATCATCGATGCCATGGGATTTCGCAGGTCGGATGTTTACATCGCGAACGTCCTCAAGTGCCGTCCGAACACGCCGCCCGGCGAATCCGGAAACCGCAAGCCGACCCACGAGGAGATGGATGTCTGCAAGCCCTACCTGCTCCAGCAGATCGAGATCATCCAGCCAAAGGTCATCGTCGCGCTGGGCGCGACGGCGGTCGAGGGACTCCTCGGCATTCCAAAGGCGGGCATCACGCGGATGCGCGGCACATGGCAGGAGTTTCACGGCATCCCGGTGATGCCGACGTTTCATCCGTCTTTCCTCATCCGCCCGACGAGCGAGCAAGTTGCAAACAAGCGCCTCGTCTGGGAAGACATGATTGCCGTCCTCAAACGCCTCGGGCGCGAAGTCCCGCGGAAATAGCGCGCCGTCGCGCCGGCAAAAAAGCCGGCCGGCCTACTTGTTGGTGACCAGCGCTTCCATCGCCGGGTCGTGCTCGGCGCCAAGCTCGACGGCCTTCTTGTAGGCCTTCGCAGCCTCTTCCTTGTCCGGCGGGGTCTTGAGCGTGTGCGTGACGGCGAGGTTGAACCACGCGTCGGCGTATTTCGGGTCGAGTTGGATCGCGCTCTCGAGTTCCTTCTGCGCGGCCTCCAGCCAGCCTTTCTGCGCGGCGGTGATGCCGAGATAATTGTGCGCCGTCGGGTTCCTCGGATTGATGGCCAGCGACTTGGTCAGCGCGTTCACCGCCTCGTCGTATTTTTCCTCGCTGTAATAGACGATGCCGATCGTGGACCAGCAAAAGGCGTCCTCCGGCGCGATGGACAGCGCCTTCTTGAAGCTCTCCTCGGCCTGCTTGAACTTGCCCATGCGGAACTGCACGACCGCGCGGTTTGAGAGGAGATAGACATTGTTGGGCGCCATCTGGAGCGCCTTGTCGTAGAGCTTCTCGGAATCCGAGAATTTCTCGCGTTCAAAGGCCTGCTTCGCCTGCTCGGCGAGCGGCTTCACCTCCGCCGGGAGCTTTGCGCCCGAAGTGCTCGTGACGGCCGGAGTCGCTCCGACCTCAGGGCGTTTCGAATCGACCGGATCCTTCACCGGCAAATCATCGCCCACCTTCGACTTCAGGACGGGCGGCGCGTCGCTCTTCGCCGTTTCGGCGGGCGCCGTCGGCGGTGTCGGCGCGGGTGTCACCTCCGGTGCCGTCGCGGGCGGTTCGGTGCCCGGCGGCACGTCCGTCTTCACGGCCACGAGCGCGTTCGGATCCTGCACGTCAAAGACCGGCTTCTTGAAAAGCTTCCGCTCCGCGGTGGTGAGCTTGATCGTCGGCTCCGTGAGATAGTTGATCTGCTTCAGCAGCGCGTCGGACTGGATGTGCAGCTTGCCGATTTCGCTCTGGATCATCTTTTTCCGCTGCGCACGGTTCGCGTCCTCCTGCAGCACCCGCATGACGATTCCCTGGAGGAGCCCGTTTTCGGCCTCCATCTTTTTGCGCTCCTCAAGGCTCGCCGTCTTGTCGGCCTTGAACTGCGCAATCTGCTTCGAGTAGTCGCCCACCTTCTTCTGCAGTTCGCCGATTTCCAGCTGCAGCGTGGAGTTCTTCTCGTCCGACGAAGTGAGCGCCTTCTGCGTGTCCGTGACCTGCTTCCGCAATGCCGCGAGCTCCGTGTCGCGCGAGCCGCCGGTGGACTTGAAAGTGAGGATCTGCTTTTCGGCATCGCCGAGCTTTTTCAGGAGGCTCGCGTTGTCCGCCATCAGCTTGTCGGTCTGCTTGTTCAGCTCGCGCAGGCGGACAAGCTCCTCGCGGGCGTCGTTCCGCTCCTTGGTGAGCGAGGCGATCTGCCCCTTCAGGTCCTCCTCACGCTGCTTCGCCTTCGCGGCTTCGCTCGCGGTCGCCTTTTGCTCGGCTTCGAGTTTCGCCTGCAATGCCTTCAAATCGGCCGGCATCTTTCCGGTGTCGATCCGCTCCTTGTTGAGTGCCGCGATCTGGCCCTTCAAGTCCGCCTCCCGCTTCTTCGCCCCCTCGGCCTGCTCGGCGGTCGCCTTCTGCTCGGCATCCAGCTTCGCCTGGAGAGTCTTCACCTGCGCCGGCAGCGTGCCGGCCTCCGCGGCCTTCGCCTGCATCGCACGCGAGCGCCCGAGCAACTGGCTGATGCGCTCTTCCGCCGCGGCCAGGTCGGCCTGGGTGTCCAGCGCCGTGCGGTTTGCATCCGCCAGCTTCGCCTCGAGTTCCTTCGCGCGTTCGCCGTTCGCGTCGCCCTTCGCCTTCAGCTCCAGGAAGCTCTTCTGGTATACTTCCGAGAGGCTCAGCGCCTTCTTGCGGGCTTCCTCGGCTTTCGCCCGGGAATCGATCGCGTCGGTCATGTCCTTCGTGAGCTTCGCGTTCCTCTCCTGCTCCTCGCGCAGGCGATCGTTGGCGTCGTTCAGTTGCGATTCCAAGGCTGCAAGCCGCTGCTTCACCCCGGCGAGCGGATCCGAGTCATCGATGGGAGGAGCGGGCCTCACTCCCTTGCCTTTCGGAATCGGCGGCAAAGGCGCACTCGCTCCGGGGTCCAAGGGATCCTCGGGAATCAGCGGGGGCAGCAATCCGGGATCATTCGCACCCGGTTTCATCGCGGTGCCCACACCGCCGCCCATTTTCCCCTGCACGCGATCGAGCGCTTCCATCGTGCGCTTGAGCCGGAAATCCAGCAGGTCCGCCTGCCAACTCGGGTAGTCCTGCTTGATTCTCGCCAGCGTCGCCGCCGCGGTGCGGAAAGTCGCCAGCGCGGCCTTCAAATCGCCCGCCTTTTCCTGATCCTCGCCCTTGCGCACACTGAGAAAAGCTTCAACAAACTGCTGTTGTGCAGCCTCGATTCCTTGCGCGCCAACGGGGAGCGATGCGAAGGAAATTCCGGCGATGAATAAAACGATGGCGAGCGTACGGCGCATAGGTGGTTCTTGAAGCGGGGAGACACGGTAGCGGAATCCTCCGCGCCTAGCAAATGCCTTCTCGCGCCGTCCCAAACGCGAGGTTTCCAGAAATCAGCGACGCTCACGCTGGAAGCGGGCCCACGCCCCGGCGAGTTCATCCCAAAGCTCGCGAAACTCGGGATGCGCCGACAGTTGCGCATCGCGCCACGAAGGCCAGTCCCCGGAATCCATCCGCGCGGGGAAAATTTGCACGCGGACCGGACGCGCACGGCTGTCGAGCGCCGCGAGGTACACCTGCTCGATGCCGGGATCGCCAAGCGCGAGGCACCCGATGCTTACATTTCCGCCGTGGATGAAAATGTCGAAGCCCGGCCTGACCGGATCGCCGCGGAGCCGGTCGCTCGCGTTCGGGTAATTGATGCCGAGCGAGAGGTGAAAGTTGCTGCGTGGATTGAACCGATCCACCTCGTAAAATCCCTCGGGCACCTGCATGTCGCCCTCGCGCCGTTTCGGCCCGGGGCCGCCGGACTGCGCGGTGATGCGCAGGCTCTTCACGAGGACGAACGCCTCCCCCGCCCCGTTCCTCGCCCACAGTTCCAGTTCGCCCTCGCGCTTCATCGCCCGCAGGAAAACCTCGTCCGCAGGCCAGCGCACGCCCGCCTTTTCAAACGTGGCGCGCAGCGCCTCCCCGCATCGCTGCCGCGCCGCCGCGACACGATCCGGCCCGGCGGGCTGTGCGGTGGCGTCTGTTCCGTTCATCAATGGGAGCGCATTGAGAATCAGCGCGACGGCGGATGTCCACGCCGGGATTCGCCTCGCCACTAAACCGCGCGCCCCGCCGTTCATTCGTTGCTCAGCGTTTCGTCGAGATTCAGCGCGACGGTGGCGAGGCCCGTCCACGCCGCGAGCTCGGCAGCAGCCAGCGACGCGTCCGGCTTGCTCTCGCCGACGGCGAGCAACTTCTCTGCGGCGTCCGCCTCCTGCCGGTACGTCTCGCGCAAAATGCGGAGCCGCTCACCCAGCACGCGACTCTCCTCCACGGTGGGCAGCCGTGCGGTGCAGCGGCGGAACATCGAGGCGATGCGCGAGGCGTCATCGCCCGGCGCGAGCAGCGTGCGCTGCGCGAGCGCGCGCGCGGCCTCGACGAACGTGATGTCATTCATCGTGATCAGCGCGTGCAGCGGCGTATTCGTACGTCCGGTTTTCACCGTGCAATTCTGCCGGTTCGCCACGTCGAAGAACATCGTGGGTGCGACGATGCGCCGCCAGAAAATGTAGAGGCTCCGGCGATAAAGCGCGTCGCCGTGGTCCTGCGTGAAGCCGATTTTCCCGAAGGTCGCCTCCTCCCACACTCCCGGCGGCTGGTAGGATTTCACCGGCGGCCCACCCGTCTTTTCCACGAGCAATCCCGACACGGCGAGCGCCTCATCGCGCAGCATCCAACTCGGCAGCCGGCCGCGCGGACCTCGCGCGAGCAGCCTGTTTTCCGGGTCGCGCTCCGCCATTCCCGGCGCGACACGTGAGCTCTGCCGGTAGGTCGCGCTCGTGACGAAAAGCCGGACCATGTGCTTCACATCCCACCCGCTCTCACGGAACTCGACCGCGAGCCAGTCGAGCAGCGCGGGATGCGACGGCGCATCGCTCTGCACGCCGAAATTGTCCGCCGTCTTCACGATGCCCGTGCCAAAAAACTGCTGCCACAGCCGGTTCACCGTGACGCGCGCGGTGAGCGGATTCTCCGGCGCGACGAGCCAGCGCGCGAGCGCGAGCCTGCTCTTCGGAGCGTCGGCGGGCAGCGGAGGCAGTTTCGCCGGGACGCCGTGCTCCACCTTGTCCGCGAACTGATTGTAGGCGCCCTTCACGAGGATGAACGTGTCGCGCGGCTGCGGGCGCTCGCGCATGACCATCGTGCGCGGTAGCGTCTTTTCAAAATCAGCCCGCGCCTTCTTCGCACGATCCACCGCCTTCGTCGCCGCGCTCAATTCCGGATTCGTGTCGCTCTGGAACGCGGTGAGTTCCGCGAGTTCCTTCGCGCTGCGCTCGGCAGGAGCTTTCGCGGCGATGCGGCGGATCGAATCCGGCACGGGACGCAGCAGCGCGGGATTGTCCGTCGTCGCGGAAAGCCGGAAACGCCCGAGCGTGTGCTCGCGCCCGAATTGAAACGAAAACCGGAACCCAAGCGCACGTTCGCCGCCGCTCGGCAGCGGCTTGTCGGTCGCGAAGACGAGCGCGTGCGCCTTTCCGAACTGCGGCATGATCGCCCAGCCCTTCTTGCTCCCGTCAAATGGCCCCTCGGCGGAAAAGCCGCCCTGCGCGAAATCCACGCTCACGCCGCGCAGCACGACCGGCGCGCCGCCGTCCTGCAGCGACACCTCGGTCAGCACAAAGTTGCCGTTGTCCGATCGCCCCGGCCCCTTGTTGATCAGCGAATCATCCGGCAGCGCCTCCAGCTTGAACGCGGTGATGCCGCCCAGCGTCGTGTGGATCGTCACGTTGTAATCGTCAGTCTTCGGGCTTGGTCCGCTGGCGCGAATGGAACCGTCTTCCAGCTTCGTCAGCACCGAGCCGTTTGCGCTGTAAATTTCGTCCGGCGTGAGCGGCTGCCATTTCACCTCGGGCAGCGCGCCGGAGCCGGTGCCCGCGAGCAGCGTCTTTTCCAGCGCCGACTGTTCCGAGCGCACGCGCTTCTCGATGATCGCCCGCTCCTTCGCCGCATCCTTTTCCTTCTGCTCCAGTTCCGCCACCTTCCTCTGCTGCTCGTCCGAGGCGAAGCTGATGATCGGCTTCGCCAGCCCGCCCGCGTCGTTCGCGCCGGTTTCGTCGATCGAGTTGAAATACGCGGAGAGCTGGTAGTACTCGCGCTGCGAGAACGGATCGAACTTGTGGTCGTGGCAGCGGCAGCAGTTGAACGTGAGCCCCAGCCACACCGTGCCGGTCGTCTCCACGCGATCCTGCACGTAGTCCACGCGCGACTCCTCCGCGATGCGCCCGCCCTCGCCGTTGATCATGTGGTTGCGGTGAAAGCCCGTCGCCACGAGCTGCTCGTGCTTCGGCTCCGGCAGCAGGTCGCCCGCGATCTGCTCGATGGTGAACTGGTCGAACGGCATGTTCGCGTTGAACGCCCCGATCGCCCAGTCGCGCCAGTACCACATCGGGCGCGTCGGGTCGCCCTGGTAGCCGTTCGTGTCCGCGTAGCGCGCCGCCTCCAGCCATTCCCACACCATCCGCTCGCCGTAGCGCGGCGACGCGAGCAGCCGATCCACCGCGCGCTCGTACGCATCCGGCGACTTGGTCCGCGAGAAAGGCGTCCAGCTCCTCCGGCGTCGGCGGCAGCCCGGTGAGGTCGAAGCGTCACACGGCGCAGCAGCTTTTCCCTCGGCGCTTCCGGCGAAGGCGCGAGTCCTTCGGCGAGCAGCCGGTCCAGAATGAAACGGTCGATCGGATTCTTCCCCCATTTTTCGAGCGCCGTCTGCCGTGCGCTCAGGCCCGCACCGAGCGCCGGCTCGCGCGTTTCCCAATCCGCAATCCGCGCTCCCCACTCCCCATTCCCCGGCACCGCCGGCCGCTTCGGCGCCACGAACGCCCAGTGCTCACCCCACTTCGCCCCCTCGTCCACCCACCGGCGCAGCAATTCCTTCTGCGCAGGCGTCAGCACGCGGTTGGATTTTGGCGGCGGCATCACGTCATCCTCATCCGTTGTGAAAATGCGCGCGATCAGCTCGCTGCCCTTGCTGTCCCCCGGCTTCACCACCGTCACACCGTCCTCGCTCCGCATCGCACCTTCCCTCGTGTCCAGCCGCAGCTCCGCCTTGCGCGCATTCACATCCGGCCCGTGGCAGTGGTAGCAGTTCTCCGAGAGGATCGGCTGGATGTCCCGGCTGAAATCAATCTCCCCGGCAAATGCGAGGCTTCCGCTGACCGCAGACAGGATGAGGAATCGGGCGAACATGGTGCTCGGCAGAATTACCGCGGTAAGATGGCGCGCTTAGTCTCCAACGGCACCCTGCTTTTTGCCGTCGAAAAGCCCGTTCAGCACAACGGCCAGCCGGTAGCCCGCGATCGCCACCCGTCGGCCCGCAATCTCGTACGCGGCGTGTGCAAATTCCGGCGAAATCCGCGGCGCCCCGGTGTTCTCCGGATGCGGTCCCGGCGGATACGCGCTCTTGCAGCCGATGACGTGGCTCTCCCTCGCCCAAGCCTCCGCATTCGCCGCCAGCGGCGTTGAAGGAAGTGGGCGGCTTGTTTCGTTTCCGGCCTGCGCGAGTTCCGTGAGCGTGGCGCGCGGGAAGCGCTTCATCAGCTCCTTCGCCTCCTCGGCGATGATCCCTTCGCCGGGCTTCGGCCGTTCGCCCGGCTTCGCCACCGCCCACAGTTCGGCCACCATCCCGTCGCGCACGTCAAAGCGGTACGCCTTGTCCCAAAACGTGTGCAGGTTTGCGACCATCCCGGGCAACAGGTCGCTGAAATACACGCCGGAGATCAGGTAGCCGTTGCCGCCGCGATCGTTCCAAGTCGTCGTGTGCAGCGGCTGGTGGATGTCGCCGATCCAGTGAAAGAGCATGCCCAGCGCCTTCGCGCGCTCGTCGGCGGGCGCACGCTTTTCGCGCAGCGTCTTCAGATTCTCACCGATCGCCCAGACGATGTGCGGCGGCTCGGGCAGCTTGAATGCCTTCCCGTCGTCAGTCTTTGCGATGTCCACGTAATGCCACGCGGACCACGGATAATCCTTCCTCGGCAGCGAGCGCAGATCGTCCATCCAGCACGACACCGTCACGAAATTGTACGGCTGCCCCGCGTTGAATTTGGTGTCGAGCGTCGCCACCATTTCGTTCACCGCCTTGCGCGTCGCCGGAGTGGACAGCTCCCACGCGATCTCGCCGACGAGCATGTGCCCGCCGGCATCCCACGCCTGGGCTTGGGTGGCAAGGAGGGCGAGGAGGATGAGCGGTTTTTTCATTGGGGAAAGATGGAGCGCGCGGGCTTTCAAAACGGTCGGCGCGGCGCCGGGGATGCGCAGGCGTTCACGGCAGCACCTTGATCTGCTCCGGAGTGAACACACGCATCTGCAAAGCGCCATTGCGTTCCTCGAGCAGCCCGCCGACACGGATCCTTTTGCCGACGAAACCCTTCAGCCGCTCCTCCGGGAAATCCTTCGCCACGGACGCGCCGAGGAAGACGAGCGAGACCGAGTCGCGGTAGTTTTTCGTGAAGTTCAGGTAACCCGTCGCACCGCTCCGGCTCCGGCCCGTGGCGACGATCTCCCCCTCGATCACCACCCGCCGGTTCACCTTCGGCTTCAGCCGCGCAAAATCCGTCGGCGCATAAATGACCTCCTTCACCACCGGAACCGCCGAGGCCTTCTTCACCGGCTCCGCCCGCACGACGACGAGCGACGCAAGCAGGCATACGGCGACGCGACAGAGCGTGAAAATGCATGCGGGGAATCTCATGGGGACGCGAGGGTAGCGCGGACTGCACAGGATTGCGCAAACGATTTCCGCCGCGCGTTTGCAACCCCTGCCCCCAAGTCGCGTCACGTGGGCCGAAGGGCGGACACCAAACGGACTGTTCCCAAAACCCCAGCCTTAAAAAAACGAAAACCCTGCCCGGGATCACCGGGCAGGGTCTCGCCAAGTCGCGGTCCGGGCTGCCCCCGGTCCCGTGATCTTAGTTTAGGTTCAGCGCTTTGCGGGCTTCCTCCCACGCCTTGCCGTAGGATTCGATCGCCTTGTCGATCTTACCCTCGCCAAGATAGTCCGCAGCCTTGGCCAGATCCTCCTGTGCCTTGGCAATGTTCTTGGCATCGCCGTTTCCGGTGATCGCCGCGTCCAGGGCAATCTGCGCGAGCTGCTGGTCTGCGTAGATCAGCGCGATCTGGGCATTGGCGACGACCGGCAACGGAAGGCCGATCTTCGAGAGTTCCGACGAGGTCTGCTTTTCCCGATCGAACACCTTCTTTCCATACTTGGTCAGGTGCGAATTGTCCGCCCAATACTTGTTGTCGAGGCTCTCGATCAGATCCTTGATGGCCTTTTCGAGGCGTTTGTCGGCATCCTTGTTGCCAGTGGGCAGGAGGTCCTCCAGATCGGTCACCAGCGCCTGCTTGACCGTGCGCGGCGCGGCGCCCCCGATGCATGGGCCGTTGAGGTCGGAGGAAACGAGCCATGAGGAAAAGTTCACCGCCGGGCCGACGGTGTCGCCTGATCCTGGGCCAGCACCCGAGGGACCGTCGGACGCACCCCACCAGTTGCAGGTGGCATCGACGAACGCAATGACACCATTGTTGATCACGCCGCCGAGCGGATGGTTGAGGATGCGATTGTGATTCACCTGCGACGTCGCCGCCGCGACGTTGCCGACCACGACGCCGATCGGGCTCCCGCCGTCGAAGTCATTGAATGTGACGGTGGAGTTCGGGCCCCTCACCCGCAGGCTGGCGCCCTGGCGGGTGGTCGTGCCTTGGAACACGTTGTTGCTTGCCGTGACACCGTTCGCGTCGATGGTCACCAGGGTATTGCCCTGCTCCTGATTGGAGGCATTGATGCCACCGGCAACGCCCGTGATGGTGTTATTGCTGAACGTGATGTTCGAGTGATTCCCGCCGCCGTTGCCGCCGCCCATGACCACTAGCTGGCGCGGGACATTGGGCGCGGTGAATTGATTGGTGAATCCCTCGTCCCCAGGCGTCAGCCCAACGAACGTCTGGCCGCTGAATTCGTTGTCCGTGATCACGAATCCGCTGATCGTCACGCCGAACTCAGTCACGAGTGCTTCATCGCCGTTGGCCTGGACATTGTTGCCGATGACCTTGGCGTTGCTGTGGTTTCCTTGGAAGTAGATCGCCGCCCGCTCGATCCCGGGAGGACCGTCGAGTCCCACAATCGTGAAACCCTGGCTGATGGCGCCAATTTCCACACCGGTTGTGTTGTTTGTCACGACCACCGCGCCCAGTTCCGGGCCGGCTTGCTGGCCTTGGATATTGGTCACCGCACGACCGCCACTGGAGAACAGTTTGATGTTCTTGGTGATTGTCACGTTCTCGTTGTAGGTGCCCGGCGCGACGAGAACGGTGTCACCCGCAACTGCCGCGGACACCGCGGACTGGATGGTGGGATATGGCCCGCTAGGCACATTGAGTGTAGCCGCAAAGCCCGTTGCGCTGGAGAGCGCCACGAGCAGCGACCATAGGGATAGACGTACTGGGTTCTGACTTGGTGTTTTCATTCCTGTTTCCTTGTTTTTGGTTTGTGTTTTCACCGGGAGACAATCCGCCGCGAAATCATTCCGCCGCCGACCTGCCGGTGTTGCTCGGTTAATGCCCCGAACGCGCAGGTTGATATCCAAGCCCTGAGGCCCAGTAAAATCATAATAAAATCACCGTCTAAAAAATATATTATTTACAGGCGTTGGCGCCAGTCGTTTTCCCTGCAACCTCGATTGCCGATTAATATATTTGGCCCCGAATCCCGATTCATCTCCAGAAAATCGACCGACTCGACGTCGCACCCACTGGCAACTCGCTGCACCAACTGACCGGAGGTGGTATGCCGTGCCTGAGTGACGCAGCCGGACCGCGCCCCACGGGGCTCATTGGCACTCGAGGAACGTGCGGTATTCGGGTCTGCCCCTTCCCTCCGCCGCCGTTGCCAAAACGCGGGCCCCGCGATAGAAGAACCTCATGGCCGAGGAAACCGTCTTCATCTGCTACCGCCGCGACGACAGCGGCGAGACGGCGGGACGCATCTTCGATCGCCTCAGCCGCGAGTTTCCTGCCGGCACGGTGTTCCGCGATCTGGATTCGATTCCGCTCGGCGTGGATTTTCGCGAACACGTGCGCCAGAAGCTCACCGTGGCCCGCGTGGTCCTCGTGCTCATCGGCCCGGACTGGCTCACGATCACCGACATGCAGGATCGGCGCCGGCTCGACGACGCGGCGGATCATGTCCGTGTCGAAATCGAGCTCGCGCTCGGCACAAAGAACGTGCGCGTCATTCCCATCCTCTGCCGTCACGCCGAGATGCCGGGCGCATACGACCTGCCGGAGAGCATCCGCGACCTGGCGTTCAAGAACGGCCAGGCCGTGCGTCCGGATCCGGACTTTCACCGCGACGTCGATCACCTGCGGGAGCAGATCACACGCATCATCGCGGAGCCTTCAAAGAGGCCGGAACGCAAAACGAAAGCGGTGCCGAAATCTGATGCCGTCGTCACCGCGCCGCTTCCCGCACCCGCGCCTGAGCCGACTCCAGTTCCGGCACCCCTCCCCTCGCCGGCGAAAGCGGAGACGGAGTGGAAAGAGATCGTGCAGAACGTTTTATTCGCCGTGTTCGCCCTCGTTTTCTGGGGCGCGATTCTGTACGGAGCCGTGACAGGTGGCCGGTACGCCATCGCCAAGGTCACGGACTACTTCCGCAAGCCCACACCCGCGCCGGGTCTCCCGTTTCCTTACAAACCCGTGACCCCATGGCCCACCGGCGCAGGGATGACCGATTGGAAGGATCTCAAGCCCGGCGGCAGCCAAGCCGAACTGATGGTCCGGCCTGCACCAACACCCGTCCCGACTCTCCCGTCGGCATCGCCACTTGGTGGAAAACTCACCCCAGGCCTCGACCGAAAGAACCCGGCCACGATCCCGTTTGCGGACCCGTTTGCCCCGCCCTCTTCCAAGAATCCGACTTCCCCGCTGGCACCGGCACTCGGTGGAAAACCTTCCACGGGCCTCGGCCGCATGAATCCGGCCACGGATCCGTTTGCCCCCATCCTCTCCAAGACACCGACACCGACGCCGACCCCCAGCTTCAATGAACGGATCAAAAAGATCTTCGAAAATCAGCCGACTCCCGTGCCTGCGCCGGCCAAGCGATAAATGCAACTCGCGCCCGCTCCGCTCGTGATTGCGGTGCGAATGCCGCAGGGCTTCCGAGGAAGACCCTAAGTTCGCGCACCATCGCGGGCTGGTTCCGTCCTATGCCTCATCTTCCGGTTT
This sequence comes from uncultured Verrucomicrobiae bacterium, assembly GCA_963769025.1. Lineage (GTDB taxonomy): Bacteria > Verrucomicrobiota > Verrucomicrobiia > Chthoniobacterales > Chthoniobacteraceae > SXWH01. The sequence goes on along the minus strand of CAVYKI010000006.1, from coordinate 317,805 downwards.
CCCTCCCTCTGGTCGCCGCACTCGTCCTCACTGCGCTTGCTTCCATCGCCCGTTCGGAACAGACGGGTCCGGCCCGGCGGGTTCTCGCCGGCGACGACTCGACGCGCCGGCTCGCGATCGTCGGAGCTGACGGGAAGCTTGAGTGGGAAATCAAGGTCGGCGCGATCCACGACGCGCACATTTTGCCGAATGGAAACATCCTCCTGCAGCAGGGCTGGGCGAAGGTGCAGGAGGTGACGCCCGACAAGCAGGTGGTCTGGGAGTACGATGCGGCGAAGGCGAACGCGGGGAAGCGCGTCGAGGTCCACGCCTTTCAGCGGCTCGACAACGGGCTCACGATGATCGCCGAGTCGGGCCCGGCGCGGATCGTCGAGGTGGACAAGGACGGGGCCGTGAAACACGAGGTGAAGCTCAAGGTGAATCGCCCCAGCACGCACAGCGACACGCGGCTCGTGCGCAAGCTCGCGAACGGCAACTATCTCGTCGCGCAGGAGAGCGACGGCTTCGTGCGCGAGTACGATGCGGGCGGGAAAATCGTGTGGGAATACGAGGTGCCGCTCTTCGACAAGGCGCCCAAGGGCGGGCACGGGCCGGAGGCGTGGGGCAACAAGCTCTTCAGCGCGGTGCGGCTCGCGAATGGCAACACGCTCATCGGCACCGGCAACGGCCACAGCGTGCTGGAGGTGACGCCCGCGAAGGAAATCGTGTGGAAGGTGGAGCAGAACGATCTGCCGGGCATCACGCTCGCGTGGGTCACGCGCGTCGAGCGGCTGGCGAATGGGAACACGATCATCGGCAACTGCCATGCAGGGCCGGCAAATCCGCAGCTCATCGAAATCACGCCGGAGAAGAAAGTCGTCTGGACGTGGAAGGACTTCACGAACTTCGGCAATTCGACGCCCGTGGTGGCGGTGCTCGGCGAAAAAAAATAGCCTGTGCGCATGCGGATGTTTCCCCGGCCAGTCACGGCATTCGGGCTCCTGCTCGCAGCAGGCGGCCTTTTTCTGCGCGCCGCAGAGCCGACGCCGCAGGAGGCGGAGTTTTTTGAAAAGCGGATCCGTCCGCTGCTCGCGGATCATTGCTACAAGTGCCACAGCGTGGATGCGGACAAGGTGAAGGGCGGGCTGCTGCTCGACAGCCGCGTGAGCCTGCTCAAAGGCGGCGACACCGGCCCCGGTTTCGTGTCCGGCGTACCGGAGAAGAGCCTGATAGTCGGCGCCGTCGGCTGGAAGAACGAAGACCTCCAGATGCCGCCGAAGAAAAAACTCGGCGAACAGCAAATCGCCGACCTCACCGAGTGGGTCAAGATGGGCGCGCCGTGGCCGGGCGGCGACAAGCCCGCGGTCGCGGCGCGAAGAAGGAATTCAAGATCACCGACAAGGACAAAGCGCACTGGGCATTCCGCCCGGTGAAAAAGCCCGCGCCGCCCGTAGTGAAGAACGACGCGTGGGCAGGAAACCCCATCGACGCCTTCGTCCTCGAAAAGCTCGAAGCGAAAGGCCTCGCGCCGAATCCGCCCGCCGACAAACGCGCGCTCGTGCGCCGCGTTTACTTTGACCTCACCGGGCTCCCGCCGACGCCGCAGGAAGTCGAGGCCTTCGTCGCCGACAAGTCTCCGAAGGCGTGGGAAGCGCTCGTCGATCGCCTGCTCACATCCCCGCGCTACGGCGAACAGTGGGGCCGGCATTGGCTGGACCTCGTGCGTTTCGCGGAGACAAACAGCTACGAGCGCGATGGCGCAAAGCCGCGCGCGTGGCGCTACCGCGATTACGTCATCCGCTCGTTCAACGACGACAAGCCGTACGACCGCTTCATCCGCGAACAACTCGCGGGCGACGAACTGCCGCACGCGACCGCCGACAGCATCACCGCGACCGGTTACTACCGGCTCGGCATCTGGGACGATGAACCGGCCGACCGCGAACTCGCGCGCTTCGACATGCTCGACGACATCCTCGCGACCACCGGGCAGGTATTCCTCGGGCTCACCGTCGATTGCGCGCGCTGCCACGACCACAAGATCGATCCCATCGCACAGCGCGACTACTACGCGATGCTCTCGTTTTTCCAAAACGTGAACCACTATCGCAACGGCGGCCCGACCGACGAGGTGCCGCTGCCGCTCGCGCCCGCCGTCGCCGGCGCAAAGGATCCGATGCGCGCCGCAGTGGAAAAGCGCGAAGGGCTGCGGTCGCGAATCACCGAACTCGAGGAGCACTTCCTCACCCTCCACGGACCGGGCAAGGAAGCGGAGGCGGATATCGCAAGGCTCATCAAGCGCGAAGGGCTGCGCGTCCTTGGAAAGGAGGCATTCGAGCGCTACAAGCAGTTGTCCAAGGAACTGGCCGACCTGTTGAAGGACAAGTCCACCGGCGACATCGCGCTGGCCGTCACCGAGGCGGGCCCCAAGCCGCCGGAGACGTTTGTGCTGATGCGCGGCAACCCCGCGAACAAGGGCGACAAGGTGGAACCCGCATTCCTGCAAGTGCTCGATCCGCCAGCGCCCGCGATCGTCGCTCCCCCTGCCGCGAAATCCTCGGGCCGGCGGCTCGCCCTCGCCGACTGGATCGCGTCGGAGGACAACCGACTCACCGCGCGTGTGATGGTGAACCGCGTCTGGCAGCATCACTTCGGGCGCGGGATCGTCCGTTCGCCAAACAACTTCGGTGTGCAGGGCGACACGCCCACGCACCCGGAACTGCTCGACTGGCTCGCGTCGGAGTTTGTCGAAAAGGGCTGGCGGCTGAAGGCGCTGCACCGGCTCATCCTCACCTCGAACACCTACCGCATGTCCTCGCGCCCTGGCGCCGCGGCGCTCAAGGCCGATCCACAAAACGATCTGCTCTCGCACTTCGACATGCGCCGTCTCACCGCGGAGGAAATCCGCGACTCGATCCTCGCGACGACGGGAACGCTGAACCCCGGAATGTTCGGCCCGGGCATCTACGTGGACATCCCGAAGGAAGTGCTCGCCGGGCAATCGCGACCCGGCAGCGGCTGGGGCAAGTCGTCGCCGGAGGAGCAGTCGCGCCGCAGCATCTACATTTTCGTGAAGCGCTCGCTGCTCACGCCGATCCTCGCGAGCTTCGACCTCGCCGAGACCGATCGCTCCACGCCCGTGCGCTTCGCCTCCACGCAGCCGACGCAGGCGCTCGGGATGCTCAACAGCGCGTTCCTCAACGAACAGGCCGGCAAATTTCGCCGACCGCCTCCGCCGCGAAGCCGGCTCCGACATCGCGCGCCAGGTCCGCCTCGCGCTGAACCTCGCCACTTCCCGCCCGCCGGGCGATGCGGAGATCCAGCGCGGGGTCGCCTTCATCGAGGCGCTGCAGAAAGCGGACGGTGCATCACCGGACGCCGCGCTGAAATCATTTTGCCTGCTCGCCCTGAACTTGAACGAGTTTCTCTATCTCGACTGACCGGACCGCTGACATGTCTCATCAACCACACCCCTCGCCCGGAAGCTTCTGCCATCGCACGCGCCGCGAATTCCTGTGGGAAGCCGGCTCCGGCTTCACCGGACTCGCGCTGACTGGCCTGCTGTCGCTCGACAAATTTCTCAACACGCAGGCTGATCGCCGCCGACGGAGTCACGCCATTCGCGAATCCGCTCGCGCCAAAGAAGCCGCACTTCGCGCCGAAGGCGAAGAGCGTGATTTTCCTCTTCATGTACGGCGGCCCGAGCCAGGTGGACACGTTCGACCACAAGCCCGCGCTCGACCCGCTCGACGGGAAAACGATCCAGGTGAAAACCTTTGGCCGCGGCGGCAAAAAGAACGAAGGGCGCGTAGTCGGTCCGAAATGGGCGTTCAAGCAGTACGGCCAATGCGGGCAAGCACGTGAGCGATCTTTTTCCAAATCTCGCGACGTGCGTGGACGACATGGCGTTCCTCCACTCGATGACCGCCGACTCGCCCATCCACGGCTCGGCGATGCTGCAGATGAACACCGGGCGCATCCTTTCCGGCAGCCCGTGCCTCGGCTCGTGGGTGAACTACGGTCTCGGCAGCGTGAGCGAAAATCTGCCCGGCTTCGTCGTGATGCTCGATCCGAAAGGCGGCCCCATCAGCGGCGCGAAGAACTGGTCGAGCGGCTACATGCCGGCGACCTACCAGGGGACCATCCTGCGATCCGCGGGCGACCCGATCCTCGACCTGAACCGGCCCGACGGAATGACCGGCGCGATGCAGCGCCGCATGCTCGACACATTGCGCGAATACAACGCCGAGCACGAAGCGCCGCGCGTGGACAACACGAACCTGGCCGCGCGCATCGCGAGCTACGAACTCGCCGCGAAGATGCAGCTCCACGCGCCCGAGACCGTGGACCTCGCGAAGGAATCCGAAGCGACGAAGGAACTCTACGGCATGAACGATCCGAAGACGGAGGAGTTCGGGCGCCGCTGCCTGCTCGCGCGGCGCATGGTCGAGCGCGGCGTGCGTTTCATCCAGCTCTACTCCGGCGGCGCGCACAACGACGACAACTGGGACGCGCACACCGACATCGAGAAGAATCACAACTTCCACGCCGGGCGGACCGACAAGCCCATCGCCGGCCTGCTCAAGGATCTCAAACAGCGCGGCCTGCTCGACAGCACGCTGATCATCTGGGGCGGAGAATTCGGCCGCCAGCCGACCGCCGAATACGCGAAAGGCACGGGGCGCGATCACAATGCCTACGGCTTCACCATGTGGATGGCCGGCGGCGGCGTGAAGGGCGGACAGAGCATCGGCGAGACGGACGAACTCGGCTCAGCCGCCGTGCGCGACAAATTCCACGTGAAGCACCTGCACGCCACCGCGCTCACGCTCATGGGTCTCGACCCGGAAAAGCTCAGCTACTTCTACGGCGGCCTCGACCAGAAGCTCACCGGCGTCGAGGGTGCCGACGCGATCAAGGCGCTGCTGTGCCGCGCAGCGGCCGGGGAATTTCTCCACTGTCTTCGCCAGCGAATGCGTCTGCGCCGACTCCCCGTCTCCGGCCGGGGCGCGCCGTTCAGTCCTGCAGCATTCGTTCATGGCCGAGCGGGCAGCGACCCATGGTGCAGTCGTGCCAGACCCAGCCATCGTCGTCGTCGAAGACATCCCATTTTCTCCAATGATTTGCGCAGTAGCATTTCTGGCAGGTCGGGCAGAAAAAGGAACCGACCTCGGCATCGAGACGATAAAGCTCGCCGATGTCGCCTGCGAGGATTGCCTGCCGATACCCGGCAAGGGACCCCAGAGGCACGCGGGCGCTCAGGCGACTGGGGAAGTTCGCCCGCACGACGACAGCCTCTTTCGAGGAACCAAATAGCTGCACCACGTCCGCCTGCGCGCCACACTGGTCACACATGAACCGGTGCCCGGCGAGGGGTGGCGACTGAGTGAGGTCATCCCATTCCATGACGCAGGGCGTCCTCCAGCCATGACCGTGCGTTCTCAAAAATCTCCCTGGGCAACCGCAGCGTCGCGAGTTTTGGAGAGCCGACTTCGAACTCCACGTATTCCGTCCGAAAGACGCGGCGCACCGACGCGTTGCGAATCTCGTTCCACGGGATGAATAGCGGCGGGTGCCGGAAGCGAAAGATCCGCGCGACCGCGAGGTGCAGCCCTTCCGGCGACACGTGGATCATCAGGACATTGTTGTATTTCGCCAAGCCGAACCTTCCACTCTGCCAGGAAAAGCGCGTTCCCTTCGGCGCCGGCGAGCCGGGATATTTTTTGGCGAGACGGCCCCAACCGCCGATGGCCGAAATCAGCAGGCAAACGCCGGACCACAACAAGACAAAGTACAGCGGGAACGCGACGACGATGACGACGGGCAGCCACGCTGGCATTGAAGCGATGGGAATCTCCATGGCCTGAGAGCGTCTGCCGGGCTAATTCTCAAGGCGCGCGCGGAGGAAGGCTGCGCGCATGCGGGTGAAGAAGATCCAGTCCGATTCGCCGAGAGCCTCGCGTGGTTTGAGCCAGCGCACTTGCGCTTCCTCCAACGTCGCACGCCCGGCTTCGTTCAATTTGCTCCGCAGTTGCTGGTATGCCTTGTTCAGTTCGTCCTCGACCTTCCCATCTTCCGGCGGCTCGCCGATTTTGTGTCCGCCCAGCAGCGTGCATGTGGGCTCGTCACGAGCGATCTTCACTTGGAACTTGAGGCGGTAAGTGTATTCGGGCGGCTTGTTCACCTGCGGCCGTGCGCGCGCATCGAGCACCAGCACTCCGCCGGCCAGGATCGCCGGCAGGCTGAAGGAAATCTCGCCCGCCTCCGCGACGTTCTCCTTTTTCGCGAGGAAGCGCGCGTAGGCTTCCGTCAGCTTCGGGAGCAGTTCGACAAAGGTCCGCTTCTTCGGGTCGATCCAGAGGATCGATTCATCACTCCATCGCCCTTCGTAGATCGCGAGCGCCGTCCGGCTGTCCTCCGACCATGAGGCCGCGAGCCCGCTGAACCGCTTCCATCGCCCGTCGGATGTTTGGAAATGATCGCGTTCGGGAATGGCGGCCAGCACTTGTCCGCGGATGGCATCGACGAGAAAGTTCGCAACGGAATCCCCTGCGGTATCGGCGCCGGGCGGCCATTCCTTCAGCTTCTCGGGATGTTCATCCTCACCCCAGCCCCATGCGAGGACGTATGCGCCATCGGGTGAGATCGTGTGCGCAAAGCGCCGGAAACCTGCTTCGCCGCCGGTCGCGCAGAAGAAACCGGAGGCCAGCCAGCAAAGCGCGAGGATGGCAATGCGATGCGAAGACAGGGGGCTCAGCATGCGTGCATTCCTAACAAACCCTGAGGCAGGCAACAAGCCGGACGCATCGAAGCAAGCAGTCACACATCATTCGAAACGGGGTGGGCAAAGCGCACGAATCGCGAGCCGGCTGAAGCGGAACCTCCTGCGGCTCGCGGAATGGCCAGCATCCTCGGTCAGCTTTGTGGACGCTCCCGAAAAGCAGCGGCGCTACGCCTGTGGTTGCGGCTGCTTTCTGCCCCGCAGCGAGAGCAGATAGCCGATCGCTGTAAGCGGAACGCCCGTCACGATCAGGAACACCATCAGCGGATCGTTCTTCTTGCTGTCGATTTTCCGGTTCTTGCGCGTCGTCGCCACGTCGCGGATGACTTCACCGGCGACTTCGATCTCGTAGAGGTTGTTGAAAGCGTCGTGCTGCACGCGGATCGGCTGCCCCTTCCAGCCTGCCTTCGGCGTGCGAAACCAATCCGGTTCCGTGAATTCGGTCACCGTACCGTCCGGCTTCTGGATGCGGAGATGCGTCGTGAGCTTGCGGGTGCCTTGGATGCGATTGGTGCCGCCGCCTTTCATCCGCACGACCGTGCCGCCCGGCGTCTCAGTCGCGCGCTGCTCCAGCACGGTTCCTTCGACTGTGGACAGCTTCCCTTTTCCCGCCTCCACGGCGTCCGTGACGGCGTGTCAGCCGATGATCGCACTTGCAGCAGCGAGAGCCCAGACGCCGAGACGGAAAGTCCTGGAACGGGAGTATACCGAGGTCTTCCGGACTGTGGGCGGCCCGCTGGAGGTCATTGCTTGAAACGTTGAATTCCCAACCACTTTGATCCGCGATTTGCCCGCTGCCGGCAAGCCATGACTCCCATGACTCGATCAAGTGCTTCACCCGCATCGAGGGCGCCGAGGCGATCACGGCGCGGCTCGTCTGAACGGTCGGAGCTGCGGGGGCGCCGGATGCAACCTGAGCGTGACAACCAACCGACCTTCTTTGATCTGGCCGTGGCGCAGCGTGGCGGAGCCAACCGTGTGTTGGAGACCATCACGCGCGAAGTGGATTTCACCTTGGCCGAGCAGCGTGTCGCCGCCACCTACGGCAAGGGCGGACGCCCGGCGTGCCGCGTGGGCGTGCTCCTGCGGGTGATGATCTTGCAGCATCTCTACGGACTGAGCGATCCCCAGGCCGAGGAGCAGTTGCGCGACCGGCTGAGCTTCCAGAAATTTGCGCAGCTCGGCGCGCACGAGGCCGTGCCGGATGAGACGACGATCTGCCGGTTCCGCGCGCGGCTCATCGAATGCGGCCTGCACGAGGAGCTGCTCGGGCTGTTCAACACGCAGCTCGAAGCGCGAGGCTACATCCTCAAACGCACCACGCTGGTGGATGCGACGCTCCTCGAATCCAGCCGCAGGCGTCCGGACGCCACGGCGGCAGCCGAAGGCCGCGCGCCCGATGCCGACGCCAGCTACACCCGCAAATACCACCAGAGCTTCTACGGATACAAAGCCCACGTGAGCAGCGACGGCGAACATCACCTCATCCGCGCCGCGCTCATCAGCACCGCCAGCGCGTATGAAGGCGAGGTCTTCAGGCGCATCGCGCCCGCGGACACCGCGGCCATCTACGCCGACAAAGCCTACGACACCAAGGCCAACCATGTGTGGCTGGAGGCGCACGGCATCCAAAGCGGGATCGCCAGAAAGGGAGCCCGCCACATCAAGCTCACCGAGGCGGACCGCGAGGACAACCGCCGCAAGAGCCGCGTGCGCTCAAACATCGAACGTGTCTTTGCCCATCTCAAAAAATGGCAGCATTACCGGCGCGTGCGCTACCTGGGCCTCGCCAAGAACCAGCTCGAACTCACACTCAAGGCTGCGGCCTACAACCTCAAGCGCCTCGCCGGCATCCTCCGCCTCCAAGGTGCATAAGCGAAGGGCTCACAAACCTCACCTGCAGCGCCGTCAGCGCGGTGGGTGCCGGTTCCGAGGTGCAGCTGAGCGGCAGCGTCACGCTGGCGGACACCGTGTTGAGCACCAGCGGCGGCTTCATCCGCAACCTGAACGGCCAGACGGCGAGCCTCACCGACGTGACCAACACCGGGAGCTTCATCGGCAACAACGCCAGCACCACCAACATCGCCGGCGCGATCAACAACAGCGGGACGATCAGGCTCGAGGCCACCGTCAACAACACCCTTCTCGCCTTGACCGCCGACACGGCCTTGACCGGCGGCGGAGCGGTCTTCCTCGCGAGTCTCGATACGAGCAGCAACGCCCGGGTGACCGGCTTCTTCCGGCTCACGAACGTGAACAACACCATCCAAGGCGAGGGCAATCTTGGGGCGAACTTTTCTTCCTTTACCAACCAGGGGACGATTGACGCCAACATCAATGGCCGGACGCTGACCGTCGATCCCGGCAACGTGGCCAGTGCCTTCGTCAACGAAGGCATCCTGCGCGCCAGCAACGGAGGCATCCTCCTGCTCACGGGCAACGGCGGCGGCGCCTTCAGCAGCACGAATGGCAGCGCCGTCAGCGCGGTGGGTGCCAGTTCCGAGGTGCGGCTGAGCGGCACTGTGGCGTTGTCGGACACCGTGTTGAGCACCAGTGGCGGTGGCATCATCCGCAACCTGGCCGGCCAGACGGCGAGCCTCACCGACGTGACCAACACCGGGAGCTTCATCGGTGACAACTCCAGCATCACCAACATCGCCGGGGCGATCAACAACAGCGGCACGATCAGGCTCAATGCCACCGTCAACAACACCGTTCTCGCCCTGACCGCCGATACGAGCCTGACCGGCGGCGGCGCGGTCTTCCTCGCGAGTCTCGATGCGAACAGCAACGCCCGGGTGACCGGTACCTTCCGGCTCACGAACGTGAACAACACCATCCAAGGCGAGGGCAATATCGGGCTCAACTTTTCTTCCGTCACCAACCAGGGAACGATCGACGCCAACATCTCGGGCCGCACGCTGACCGTCGATCCCGGCAACGTGGCCACCGCCTTCGTCAACGAAGGCATCTCGCGCGCCAGCAACGGGGGCATCCTCCTGCTCACGGGCAATGGCAGTGGCGACTTCACAAACAGCGGGACCTTCGAAGTGCTCAATGGCAGCGCGCTCACGATGGATGCCTCCGCCGTGCTCACGAACAATGTCGCGGGCATCCTCACGGGCGGCACCTATCGCGCCGTCGCGACCGGCGGAGGTGCGACGATGACCATCCGCGGAATTGCGGTCACCCAGATTGCCTCCAACACGACGGTGGAACTCAACGGCGCGGGCTCAGATTTCCAAAGCGTGGCCACGTCGCTTGAACTCGAGCCTCCTCACCAACAACGGCACGGTGAAAATACTGGGCAATCGCAACTACACCACGGCCAATCCCTTCGTGAACGGCCTGACCCCGGGCGACACCGCGGCGCTCCAACTCGGCGGCGGCACGTTCAATTCCCTCTCGCTGATCAACCGCGCGGGCAGTTCCATCACCGGCTTCGGCAGTATCACGCCGCGCCCGACCAACCACGGCCTCATCGCATCCAGCGGCGGCATCCTCGCCTTTGCCAACGGCATCCAAGGCGGCAGCGGAACGGTGCAAATCAATCCCGGCAGCACGCTTGACCTCAGCGCGGGCGCGTCGGGCAGCAGTGCCGATTTCCTCATCCACAATGGCACCACGTCCGGCAGTCTGAATCTCGGCGCAAACAACTTCACCGTAACCGCCGACTACACCAATGCCTCCTTCGGAGTCGGCAATGCCTTCGACAAACGCGCGAATGTCGCCGGTGCCGGGCAGATCCTCGCCGGCCTTCCCTTCATGCTCTCGACCACGGGCTCCCTCGCCTTTGGCAATGTGCATGTCGGCGACACCCCGAGCCTCGGCTTTACGGTCGATCATAACGGCATCGCCGGCACCAATCCGCAGTTGCGCGCTGTGATCCAGACGGCGGCCAATGGTGGCAACATCACGGATGCCCGCCTGAGCGGTGCCGGCGTCACGGCCTCGAACCTCCTGCCCATCGTTTCCGGCGCGAGCAGCGCCTCGCTCGGAGTCACGTTCACCGCAAACACGGCTGGAGCTCTGACCGGCCAGCAGGTGCACATCGAGTCGAATTTCGACAATGTCGCCGGTGTGAATGTCGTCGTCAGTGGCGCGGCTTTTCGTTTCGCGAATCCCACCGCACACACGCCGGAGCCGATCAACTTTGGCAACTTCCACGTCGGAGACACCGCGCCTTCCCAGTTGCTGAGCATCACGAACAATGTGCCCGCAGACGGCTTCTCTGAGTTCCTCAACGCATCCATCGGGTCCGCGACCGGCGGCGTCACCACCAACAGCGGGACTTTCAATCTCCTCGCGGCGGGGGCGACCAACAGCACCAGCCTGGGTGTGGACATCTCCACCGCTTCCGCGGGCAGCAAGAACGGCACCGCCACCATCTCCCTGACGAGCGACGGCACCGGCACCAGCGGCCTCGGCACGACCGCGCTGACTGCGCAGACGGTGAACGTGAACGGCGCCGTCTTCCGCCTCGCCGCCGCCAGCGCACACACCCCGGAGCCCGTGAACTTCGGCGTGGTTCACATCGGGGAGACGCCGTCGCAGGCGCTCGCCCTCACGAACACCGCGACCAACGACGCTTTCTCCGAAAAACTTGATGCCAGCTTCAGCGCCACCACGGGCGACGCGACGGCGGCGGGTTCGTTCAGCCTGCTCAATGCGCAAGGCACCAACAATTCCAGCCTCAGCGTGGGCGTGAATACCGCGAGTGCGGGCAGCAAGACCGGCACCGCGACCATCGCGCTGGCATCGAACGGCGCAGGCACCAGTGGTCTTGGCACGACAGCCCTGTCGTCCCAGACCGTGAACATGCAAGGCCAGGTGAATTTCTTCGCGGACCCCCGGTTCGTCCTCTCCTTGGGTTCCGGCATCGTTTCGCAAAATGATGCCACTACGTTCACACTCGATTTCGGCCAGGTCGTTCAGAATACCGGCATATTCTCCGCTTCCCTCGGGGTGCTCAATTTCCTACACGACGCCACCTTTCAGGACACGCTCGGCGGCACATTCAGCACGGGGACGGTAACAAACTTTTCGCTCACCGGTTTCGTCCCCTTCAGCGGCACGACCTCCGGCAGCAGCCACGGCACCGGTGTCAGCTTCGACAGCGCGATGGCCTTCGGGACATACACCGATTCGCTCACCCTGAATCCGACCTCCACCAATGCCAGCACCAGCACTGGCCAGAATGTCATCCAGCTCAATCTGCGGGGAGAAATCGTTCCCGAGCCCGGCAGCATTCTCCTGCTCGCGATTGGCGGCGGCTTGATGCTAGGTCGGCGTCGCCGCAGCGGCGCGCATTGAACCCAACCCGGCGGCCGAAACGCCCCGACCCAGCCCGAAAGCACGGCGTTGATGCTGCACATCGTGGGATGACGTGCGCCGAGGCTTATCCAGCTCCATCACAGCTTCCGCCAGCGGATGTCCTTGAGCGCGCCCGAGGTCCGCCAGGTCGCGAAGCCGAACGGCTTCGAGCTTTCGATCTCGCCGATGCGCATTTCGAGATTCTTCCCGTCGGTCTCGATGTCCACGACCTGATCCGCATCCACCCACGCCTCGACCTTCTCCTTCGTCACCCGAACGCGGAAGCGGTACCACTGGTCCTTCTTGAAATTCCTGAACGTCGTCGTCTCGTTCTCGCTCGCGTTTTCGCCGTTCACATTCGAGATGCCCACGACGCTGCCGCCCCAGCCGCCGGCGATGAACGTCACGTGCTTCTCCCCGACCGGAAACGTGAACGCGCCGAAAAAGTCGTCGCCCTCGATGCGCTTCGCCTGGAATTCCACCTCGTAGTCCATCTTCGCGGGCGCGGCCTCGAGGTTGATGCCCGTCATGTCGCCGCCCTGTGGCAGCAGGAGCTCGCCGTTCTTCACCGACACGTCCGCACGTCCGGCAAAGTCCGTCTCCTTCCATTTCCCGAGCGTCTTGCCGTCGAAAAGCGGCGTCCACTCCACACCCGCAGCCGCCGTCTTCGCCGGGGAGGCCAGCGCCGCGCGCAGTTGCGCCAGCACCACCGGCACGTGCTCCCACGGGTCCGTCTTTTCCTCAAACTCCAGCGCGACCCAGCCCTGGTAATTCGCCGCGCGCAGGATTCCTGCGATCTTTGCAAAGTCCGCCCGCTCCGCTTCCTTCGCGCCGCTTCGCTTCATCTCCGTCTTGATCTGCGCATTCACCGCGTACGGCGCGATCTTCGCGAGGTCCGCATACGGATCCTCGGTGTGGAAATTTCCCGAGTCAAAGTTGATCCCCACCCACGGGCTCTTCACCGCGCGGATGATTTCCAGCAGCGCCTCCGGCTCCGCGACGATGCCGCCGTGATTCTCCACGCCGAGGAAAATGCCGCGCTTTCCCGCGTACTCGCCGCATTCCTCGAGCTGCTCGATGCACGCCTTCTTCGCGGCCTCAGGCGTGCTTCCCTTTTGCATCGCTCCCGCGAAGACGCGAATGTGCGGTGCTCCGAGCAGCGCCGCGCGATCGATCCACAGCTTCACGTCCGCGACCTGCTTGTCCCGCTCCGCTCCTGCCGGATGCGTGAAGGTGTTTCCCACCGCCGTGCCGCTGATGCTCACGCCGCGCAGATACGCGTGCCTGCGGATCGCCAGCAGCCGCGTGTCGCTCACGTCCGCGGGGAACCAGTAGCTCGTCAGCTCGGCGCCATCGACCTGCCATTCCGCGCAGCGGTCGATGAACTTCTCCATCGTCAGCGCCTTGTCCGCCGGGATGTTCGCGCCCGCCTTCACCTTGGGCCCTTCGGTGAAGTAATCGCGGAACGAATACGCCGCGAGGCTCAGCCGCAGCCGGGGCGCGCCCGTGCGCGCAAAGGGCTCCACGGCCCTCGCCAGCGATCCGGCGATGAGTGCGAGCGAGGACGTGGCGAGGAAATGGCGGCGTGAGAGGGGCGACATGCGCGGAGTGTGCTTGCCCCCCGGCATTTCGCGCAATGCGAATGTGTCCGCCCGTGCGCGGAGAGCCATGCGCGAAAACATGCGCACCGGTAGTGCGCCATGGTGGCAGCCCGCGACCCGCGGATTGCTTTCGTCAGCCGTCTGGATTTGCCTTTGAAGGACCGAAGCGATCCTCATGAAACACGTAACCCTGCTTTTCATCCTCGGCCTCGCGCTCATGCAGCCCACGCGTGCGGAAGAGCGCGGCGTCATCAACGATCCCGACGGCTTCACCAACGTGCGCGCGGGCGCGGCCACGGACTCGGCCATCGTGGCAAAGGTGAAGGCGGGCGAGGTCTTCACCTTCGAGCATCGCGGCGCGGAATTCGCGGAGTGGGTGAAGGTCACGCTCGGCTCCGGCAAGACCGGCTGGATGCACGCGAGCCGCGTGCGCTTCCACGCGGTGCCGGCGGACATCAAGGACGGCGGGCCGGACGACGAGGTGAACCTCTATGCGCGGCGCAAGGGGCTGGACTACTACCCGATGGCGCGCGCCGCGACGAAAGGCGAACCGGCGGCGATGCGATCGTTCTTTGCAATGCAAGGCGATGGCGCAGCGGCGGAGACGCATTGGGTGATGGTCGGGACCGTGATGCACCTGCTGGGCGACGAAAAGCTGGCGCTGTTCTTTACGGGGAAGCCGGCGCAAATGCGCGCGGACTTCCGCACCGCGCTCGCGCAAGGAAACACCTTCTGGCCATTCGAGCCGGCGGGCTACATGAAGCGCAATTTTCCCCGGACTGCGAAGATCCTGGACATGCGCTGAGGGCGCACGCCGCATCTCGGCTCAGTGGACGAAAGCCCATCCAAAGAGCGCGCGACCCGCGCCCGGCCACACGGCGAAAAGGACGTAGCCCGCGACTGAGAGCAGGGCGTTGACCAGCTTATAAAGAGTGCCCTGATAAAGCGCCCCGGTCACCATCGTCGTGAGCCAGCTCGCGATAATCCCGACCACATACAGCACGGCGGCAATCCACAGCGAAGCGCCCGCTGCGAGACCGGTGACGGCGGACGCGGCGTAGGCGGCCCAGCCCAGTTGCAGGAATGCTCCGAGGACGAGGTTCAGGATGATGTACGGATTGGAAGGCGGATCCTCTTCGATCCGGAAGACGCGCTGGATCACCAGGCCCGCCACAAAAACGACGCAAACCACGAAGGCAAAGACGCAAAAGCCGCCGGCGAGATGGGCGGACAGCCTCGCCTTTCCCATGGGCCAGAGCACCAGCGCGAGCAGCGCGAAAAAGAAGCCGTTCACCGCTCCGGCGAGCAGCAGTTCTGTCACAGCTTTCCGGGCGCCTTCGGAGAGTCGATTCATGCCGGCTTCCCTACCCGCTTTATCGGATTGCAACGAGCAATATCCCGGCGACCCTCATGTGAACTGCGGAAATCCAACTCGCCTCCGGCGCGGCCACACGCGCCGTGCAACCCCGGCAATGAAGCATCCCATCTTCACCAGACTCGGCATCCTCACCGCGCTCGGGGCGTGTGCCGGGTTCGTCCACGCCAAGGACCGGAAAAAGGAGAAGCTCGATCCCTCGAAGGTGCACGGCAAAATCCAGTTCGTGAAAAGCTTCCCAGACTACAAGGTGAAGGCGGTGACGAGCTTTCCGGACCTCAAGGTGAAGATCGTCAAAAGCCTGCCCGGTGCAGGCGAATGGCAGATCGTCGATTCGTTCCCGAACTTCAAAATCCAGCTCGTCGATTCGTTTCCCGATTTCACCGTGGAATTTGCCGACGGCATCCCCGTCGGGGCAAAATGAAGATCCAGTCCGCTCCCAAAACAGCCCGCCTCCCCTCTCCCATGAAAACTCCATCCTTCCTCCTGCTCCTCCTCGCCGCCATTTCATCCTTTGCCCAGCAGTCCGGCGCGCAGGAGGATCTGTCGAAGCTGCCGCCGCTGCCGTTCAAGGAAGAGTCCGTCGGTGATTTTTCGGTCGGCGGCCCCGCCGGCCTCAATGTCAAAGGCTTCGTATCGGGCACGCCCCTGACGATCGATGAGGCCTTCACCACGAAGCACGAGGGCCAGCCGCCCAGCGCGCCGTTCCGGGTCGTGATCCCGAAGGACAAGGGCGTGCTGTTCACGCCCGGCGGGAAGAAGTCGGGCGCACCGGAGCTCGTGAAATTCATGACCGGCACGCCGGACAAAAAGGCCATCGAGATTTTGCGCTTCGCCAATCTCACCGTTCCGCTCCAGGCCACGCCCGTGGAACGACTCAAACTGTGCGCGGCGCTGCTCAAGTCCCAAGGCCTCGCCGGTGCGACCAAGGGATACGAAAAGGTCGCCTTCCTCCAGGCCTACGCGACGAAGATCGGCGGCAATGACGCCGCGTGCGTCCACGCCCACATGACCCAGCCCGGAAGCGGCGAACATTACGCGGTGAAACTCGTCGGCGTCCTGCACCCCACGCAGGCCGGCGGCGTCATGGCGTTCCTCATGGCGGATACGAAGCTGAGCGAGATCAAGGATCCCGCCGACCTTTCATCCAAGGGCGTCGGGCTCGCCATCATTCACTCAATCAGCTTCGTGGACCCCGCGAAGAAGTAGCCGGCACCTGCGGCGGCTTTCCGCCACGCCGCGAGAGAAGGCATCCGAGCGCGGTTGGGGCCGACAACCACCGATGGCCGGTCGCGCGGCGTCATGCAAATGACTCATTCACGCCCCTTGCCAGCGCGCGATTTACTGCCATATTCCGCCCCCTTTTTTCCGGGAGAAACCAATTCATGTCACAGCAACACATCCGCAACATCGCCATCATCGCACACGTCGATCATGGCAAAACCACTCTCGTGGACTGCCTGCTCAAGCAGGCCGGCACCTTCCGCGCAAACGAAGCCAAGGCGAGCGAGGAGCGCATCATGGACTCCATGGATCTCGAGCGCGAAAAGGGCATCACCATCAAGGCCAAGAACGCGGCGTTCCGCTGGAAGGACTACCACATCAACATCGTGGACACTCCCGGCCACGCCGATTTCGGCGGCGAGGTGGAGCGCATCATGAAGATGATCGATGGCGTGCTGCTCGTCGTGGACGCGCACGACGGCCCGCAGGCGCAGACGAAGTTCGTGCTCAAGAAGGCGCTGGAGAATGGCGCGAAGCCGATCGTCGTCATCAACAAGATCGACCGCGAGAACGCCGAGCCGCACAAGGTGCTCGACCAGGTGTTCGAGCTTTTCCTCGAACTGCACGCGACCGATGAGCAGCTCGACTTTCCTGTCGTGTATGCGAGCGCCAAGCAGGGCTTCGCAAAGATCAACCTCACCGACGAGAGCGACACGATGGAGCCGCTTTACCAGACCGTCGTGGACAAAATCCCGCCGCCGAAAATCGGCGCCGAGCCGTATTTCCAATTCTGCGTCGCGAACCTCGACTACAGCGATTACCTCGGCCGTCTCGCCTACGGGCGCATCGTCAGCGGCAAGGTGAAGGTCGGCGACACGCTCGTCTGCCTCCATGCCGACGCGAAGCCGTCCAAGGCGAAAGTGACCGCGCTCTTCGGCCATGAAGGCATGAAGAAAGTTGAAATCCCCGAGGCGGAAGCCGGCGAGATCGTCGGCATCGCGGGCTTTGAGGACGTGTTCATCGGCGAGACGCTCACGGACAGCGAGGAGCGCGAGCCGCTGCACTTCATCGACATCGATCCGCCCACGATCACGATGAAGATTTGCATCAACGACGGCCCGCTCGCCGGTCGCGAGGGCAGCCTGCTCACCGCACGCCAGGTGCGCGAGCGGCTCCTGCGTGAGACGCGCACCAACGTCTCGCTGCAAGTCGCGGAGACGGACGTCGCCGGTCATTTTGAAATCAAGGCACGCGGCGAAATGCAGATCGCGATCCTTGTGGAGCAGATGCGGCGCGAAGGTTTCGAGCTGCTCGTCTCGCGCCCTGAGGTGATTTTCAAACGCGATGAAAAGGGCGATCTGCAGGAGCCGTATGAGGAACTCTCCGTGGACATGCCGCAGGAATATCTCGGCGACATCATGCAGAACCTCGCCGGTCGCAAGGCCGAGATCACGCACATGGAGCATCACCCG
Source organism: uncultured Verrucomicrobiae bacterium (assembly GCA_963769025.1). GTDB lineage: Bacteria > Verrucomicrobiota > Verrucomicrobiia > Chthoniobacterales > Chthoniobacteraceae > SXWH01. The sequence continues at coordinate 300,060 of CAVYKI010000006.1, read as the reverse complement.
CACAGCGTGGAACTCACCTCCATCATCCCCACGCGCGGGCTCATCGGCTTCGAGACCGTGCTCGTGAATGTGACGAAGGGGCACGGCATCATCAGCGCGCTCTTCCACGGCTACGGCCCGCACAAGGGCGAAATCCCGAACCGCGGCACCGGCGTGCTCGTGAGCATGGAGACCGGCGTCAGCACGGCCTACGCGCTCGACACGATCCAGCAGCGCGGCCGCCTCTTCATCGATCCGCAGGAGGAAATCTACGAGGGCATGATCGTCGGCGAAAACAGCCGCAACGAGGACATGCCCGTGAACCCCTGCCGCGCGAAGAAGCTCACGAACATGCGTTCGCAGGGCGACGGCAAGGGCATCGCCCTCCCGCCCGCGCTCAAGCTCAGCCTCGAACGCACGCTCGAATACATCGCGCCCGACGAATACGTGGAAGTCACGCCGAAGAGCCTGCGCCTGCGCAAAAAGGTCCTCGACGCGAACGCCCGCAAGCGTTCCGAAAAGGCCGTCGAGGTCGCGTAGCCGCAAGGAGCCGCGCTCTTGAACGCGCGGACACAGTTCTTCCATCCGGGGCTGCGACTGGTGGAGGGTGATCAGTGACTGGTTTTAAGCCACCGCGCCTTTGCATCTTGCCCGCGTGCGAATCATCCCGCTTAAAGCGGCGGCATGAACCCCAAGAGCCTGCTCATCACCATCGTCGTCGCGTTCGTCACCGTCTGGGCGATGGACTTTCTCGTTCACGCGGTATGGCTGGGCACTACCTACAAGGCGACGGCTTCGCTGTGGAGGCCGGAGGCGGAGATGATGGCAAAGATGCCGTGGACGCTGCTCGCGCAGTTTCTCGTGGCGGCGGCGTTCACGATGATCTTCGCCGTCTGCGTGGCGGATAGGCGCAGCATGAAAACCACCATCGGTTTCGCCGCGAGCATGGGTGTCTTCAGCGGCGGCGGGCAGCTCATGATGTATGCGGTTCAGCCGTTGCCGGGCTCACTGGTCGCTAAGTGGGTGCTCGCGGCCATCGTGCAGGCGGTGTTGCTCGGCATCATCGTGCACAAGGTTTACAGGCCCGCGCCGATCGCGGCGGGAAAGTAGCGGCCGGTTTTCGCTACCCAATCTGCGGGTCCGCTGCTCGCGTGAGCGGTTACCCGCCGGCCATCGCGCCAACGATGAGGAACGGCTCGGTGCCTGCGACGACGGCGTCCGGGAGAGATGTGTCGGGAGGTTCGTGCGAGAGGTCTTCCTTGCACGCGAAGAAACGGACGAACGGGCGTCGCTGCCCGGTGGTGTGGTCGCGGATCGTCCCGCGGAGCGTGGGATAAGCCGCCTCCAGCGCGTCGAGCACCGTGCGCAGCGTCGCCGGGCTCCCGGCCTCCACCTTCACCTCGCCGCTCACGCGCGCGAGGTTGCGGAGGTGATACGGGAGCACCACGCGGATCATTTCAGCGTCTGGACCTCGACCGAATAGACGGCCGGAAGGTCGCGGACGATCGGCTTCCACGAGTCGCCGCTGTCGGCGGAACAATAGACCTGACCGCCGGTGGTGCCGAAGTAGATGCCGCACGAGTCGAGCGAATCCACGGCCATGGCGTCGCGCAGGACGTTCACGTAGCAGTGCTCCTGCGGCAGTCCCTTCGTGAGCGCCTCCCACTCGTGGCCGCCCGTGCGGCTGCGATAGACGCGCAATTTCCCGTCCGGCGGGAAATGCTCGGAGTCGCTCTTGATCGGCACGACGTAGATCGTCTCCGGCTCGTGCGCGTGGACCTCGATGGGAAAGCCGAAGTCGGTCGGGAGATTGCCGCTGACTTCGTACCACATGTCGCCGGCGTTGTCGGAGCGCATCACGTCCCAATGCTTTTGCATGAAGAGGACTTCAGGCCGCGAAGGATGCATGGCGATGCGGTGCACGCAGTGGCCGACATCGGCATCCGGGTCGGGAAGTTCGTAGGCGGACTTCAGGCCGCGGTTGATGGGCTTCCACGTCGTGCCGCCGTCATCGGTGCGGAACGCGCCCGCCGCCGAGATGGCGACGAAGATGCGCTGCGGATTGACGGGATCGAGAAGGATGGTGTGGAGGCACATGCCGCCGGCGCCGGGCTGCCAGAGCATGCCCTTCGCCGCGCGCAAGCCGGGGAGTTCCTTCCACGTCGCGCCAGCATCGGTGCTCTTGAAAAGTGCGGCATCCTCCGCTCCGGCGAAGACGGTATCCGGGTCCGTGAGCGACGGCTCGAGATGCCAGACGCGCTTGAATTCCCACGGATGCTGCGTGCCGTCGTACCACTTGTGCGTGCCGACCTCGCCCTCGTAGGCGAATTTGTTGCTCTCGCCCTGGCGGCGGCGCGTCAAACGCCGGCAGCGGCTTCCCATCCGGCGGCGCCCACGTTTTTCCGCCGTCGTCGGAGCGCTGGATGACCTGCCCGAACCAACTGCTGGTCTGCGACGCATAGATGCGGTCCGGGTTCACCGGCGAGCCCTTGAGGTGATACATCTCCCAGCCCGCGAAGTGCGGGCCGCTGACCTCCCACTTTTCCCGCTTCCCGTCGGAAGTGAGAATGAACGCACCTTTCTTGGTGCCGACGAGGACGCGGACGCTGCTCATATGGTGACGGGTCAGTTGCGAGGCCCGCGAATTTCCTGCGCGCGGCCCACAGAAGGTAGAGCGCCAGCACGACGATGCCGATGATCATCGGCTCGAACAGCCCGGCGCCTTTCATGATGAAAATGTGGAACGCGAGGATGTTCACGAGGATCGGGCCGAGGATGAGCAGGCCGAAATTCCGCGTCTTCGGGATGGCGACGAGGATGCCGCCGGTCAGTTCGAGGACTTTGACGAACTTCATGTATCCCGTCGGGCCGAACGCGCCGAAGAACATCGCCGCAGCCGACCCCTCGGGCGGCGGGGGCATCTGGACGAGGTTAAAGAAGAAGACGACGGACGACATGATGAAGAGCAGGCCGAGGAGGAGGCCTGCGATGGCGGGTGCGTATTTCATAGGGCGGTGTGGTGTCAAAAGCGGGGGCGGCGCCAGTGCGGGACGGTCAGTTTTTTCCCGGTGTCTCGACGAGTGCCTTCAAGTTGGCAAATCCCTTCTCGAACTGCCCGCCGACCATCTTGTCGCAGTTCATGAAAAGACCCACGGCCTTGCCGATGAAATTGTTCCGGCCGGACATGCTCCAGGTGATCGCAGTCCCTCCGCCTTCGGGTTTGAGGGTGAATTCCGTGGTGCTCGTGGCTTCGAAGGGCCTGACGAAGTCGAGCTTCATGCGCACGAGTTCGGACGGCTTGCTCTCGGTGATCGTCATGCTCCCCTCACCCACCTCGTTGTTCCCCGACCATGCGAATTTCGCCCCGACGCCGGATGCCGGCCCCTCGAAGGTGTTCTTCGCGTTCGGATCCAGCTTCGCCCACGGGGACCAGTCGTTCCATTTGTGAAAGTCATTCAACCGCTCAAAGACCGCCGCGGGCGGAGCTGCGATGGTCGCGGACCGGGTGACGCGGAAATCGGCGGACTGCACGGCGACGACGATGAGCAGCACCACGATGAGCAGCACAAGGACGACCAGGATTTTCTTGAGCATGGCAGGCGCGTTCTGAACGGAGTTGACCGCTCCAATTTAACGTTCTCCGCCCGCGCAGAGCAAGAACCCCTTGCCCTCCCCTTCCCCGGCGCGTAAAACCCGCGCCCTTATGTTCCAAGGGACACACACCGCCCTCGTCACGCCGTTCCGCAATGACCGCGTGGACGAAGCCGCGTTCTCCAGCCTCATCGAGGCGCAAATCGCCGCAGGCATCACGGGCATCGTTCCCGTGGGCACGACCGGCGAATCGCCGACGCTCGACCACGCCGAGCATCTCCGCGTCATCGAGATCGGGGTGCAGCATGCGAAGGGGCGCTGCAAGGTCATTGCCGGGACCGGATCGAATTCCACGCGCGAGGCCATCGAGATGACCGTGGAAAGCGAGAAGCTCGGAGCCGATGCCGCGCTGCTCGTTGCGCCGTATTACAACCGCCCCACGCAGGAGGGCCTCTACCGGCATTTCCGCGCCATCGCGGAAAAGACAAAGCTCCCGCTCATTCTCTACAGCATCCCCGGCCGCTGCGGCGTCGAGATCGGCGTGGACACGTGCGTGCGCCTCGCAAACGACTGCCCGAACGTCGTCGCCATCAAGGAAGCCGGCGGCAGCGTCGAGCGCGTGAGCGCCCTGCGCGCTGCGCTGCCTGCGAAGTTCGACATCCTCTCGGGCGACGACTCGCTCACGCTGCCGTTCATGAGCGTCGGCGCGGTCGGCGTCATCAGCGTCGCGTCGAACATCATTCCGAAGGAAGTCGGCGCGCTCGTCGCCGCCGCGCTCGCGGGGCATTTCGACGAAGCCCGCCGCATCCACCGCCACTGGTACGGGCTCTTCAAGGACATCTTCATCGAGAGCAACCCGGCGCCCATCAAGCAGGCGCTCGCGTGGCAGGGACGCATGACCGCCGAAGTCCGCCTCCCGCTCTGCGAACTCGCCGAGTCCAGCCTGAAAAAGCTGCGCACGACGCTGACGGCCACCGACCTTCTCAAGTAGATGAGCGTGCGCCTTCTCATCAACGGTTCGCACGGCCGCATGGGGCAGATGCTCATCGCGTGCGCGAAAGAGATCGCGGAATTCACCATCGGCGCGACGGTGGATGTCGGCGACGACTTCTCCGCAGCCACCGGAAAGTGCGACGCAGTGATCGATTTCTCCCACCACTCGACTTGCGACGCCGTGGTCGCGGGCTGCGTCGCGGGAAAGAAGACGCTCGTCATCGGCACCACCGGCCACACCGACGCGGAGGTCGCGGCGATCCACGCGGCGGCAAAGTCGATCCCGATCGTCTTTTCCGGCAACTACTCCACCGGCGTGAATGCGCTCTACTGGCTCGCGCGCAAGGCGGCGGAAATCCTCGGCCCGGACTTCGACATCGAGATTCTCGAAACGCATCACCGGCTGAAAAAGGACGCGCCCAGCGGCACGGCGAAGAACCTCGCGGAGATCCTCACCGCCGTCCGCGGCCTCGAATACAACAAGGACGTGCTCCACGGACGCCACGGCGACGTCGGCGCGCGGACGAAGACGGAGATCGGCATGCACGCCATCCGCGGCGGCGATGTCGTCGGCGATCACACCGTCCTTTTTGCGTCCCTCGGCGAGCGCGTGGAACTGACGCACAAGGCATCGGGCCGTGAAATCTTCGCGCGCGGCGCGCTGCGTGCCGCACTCTGGGCGCACGGAAAGCCGCCTGGCCTCTACACGATGCAGGACGTGCTCGGGCTGAAATAGCCCGACTCTTCCCGAGCCATGCGCACCGGCATCGCACTCGGCTCCAATCTCGGCGACCGCCTCGCAAATCTCACCGCGGGCCGCGCGGCCGTGCTGCGTCTGCCGGGAGTCACCGCACCGGTGCTGCATTCGCGCGTGTATGAAACGGAACCCGTCGGCACCGGGCCGGATGCGGGACCTTTTCTGAATGCCGTGATGGAAGTCGACTTCGCCGGCGACCCGCTCACGCTGCTCGCCGCGCTGCGCTCCATCGAATCGGCGCTTGGCCGTCCGACGCGCTACCCGCGCAACGCGCCGCGCACGCTCGACCTCGACATCCTCTACGCCGGCGACCTCGTGATGACCGACGACACGCTCATCCTCCCCCACCCCCGGCTGCATCTGCGCCGTTTCGTGCTCGCTCCGCTGAACGACATCCGTCCCGACCTCCGCCTTGCCGGGCCAGTCGCACACCGTCGCCGAACTGCTCGCGAGGCTCGATGATCCCTCAGCCGTCACCGTCTTCGCCGACACGTGGTGATGCGCGATTTCTCTTGGCGTCGCGCGCGCTTCGCGTTTTCTCCGCCTCAGCGCCCATGAACGAACGCATCCTCGCATTTCAGGCCGCATGTGATCGCGGCGAGCGCATCGCCGTGCTCACCGCGTACGATTACCCGATGGCGCGCCTCCTCGGCGAGGCGGGCGTGGATGTCATCCTCGTCGGCGATTCGCTCGGAATGGTCGTGCTCGGCTACCCGGATACGACGCTCGTGACGATGGACGAAATGCTCCACCACACCCGCGCCGTCGCGCGCGGATCACGGGATGGAGGTTCGCATCCGCTCATCCTCGCCGACCTCCCCTTTGGCAGCACGGCGACGCCAGAACTCACGGTCGAAAACAGCCGGCGTCTCATCGAAGCCGGCGCGCACGCGGTGAAACTTGAGGGCGGCGCTTCGCACATCGCGCACATTTCCGCGCTCGTCGCGGCGGGCATCCCGGTCATGGCGCACATCGGCATGCAGCCGCAGCAGGTGCGCGTCGAGGGCGGCTATCGCATCAAGGGCAAGACTGCGGAGCAGGCTTCGGCGCTCCTCGCGGATGCCGTGGCGGTGGAAAAGGCGGGTGCCTTCGGCCTGCTGCTGGAACTCGTCGTCCCGGCAGTCGCGAAGGAAATTTCCGAGCGTGTCCGCATTCCCACGATCGGCATCGGTTCCGGCACGGATTGCGACGGCCAGGTGCTCGTTCTGCACGACGTCATCGGGCTCTTCCCGTGGTTCAAGCCGAAGTTCGCCACGCAGCGCGCGGATGTCGCCGCGGAGATCCGGCGGGCGGCGGGAGAGTTTGTGCGTTCGGTGAAGGGCGAAGCAGCGCGGTAGAAAGTTTGCCCGGCTCCTTCGGTCGGCGGCTGCGGATTACTCGCCGGCGAAGAATCCCATCCGGCGGAATTTGTCGTACCGCTGCTCGAGGAGCTGATCCATCGGGATTTTCGTCAGCTCGTCGAGGTGACGGGTGACGGCGCTGCGGAGATTGGCGATGGCGGCTTCCTGATCCTGATGCGCGCCGCCGAGCGGCTCGGGAACCACGTCGTCCACGAGCTTGAGTTCCTTCAGGTCCGTCGCGGTGAGCTTCAGCGCCTCGGCAGCCTCGGGCGCGTGCTTGCGGTGCTTCCACAGGATCGCCGCGCAACCCTCGGGGCTGATGACGGAGTAATACGCATTTTCCAGCATGAGGACGCGGTCGCTCACGCCGATGCCGAGTGCGCCGCCGCTGCCGCCTTCGCCGATGACGACGGCGACGGTCGGCGTGCGCAAGGTCATCATGTCGCGGATGTTCACGGCGATGCTTTCGGCGATGTGGCGCTCCTCCGCGCCGATGCCGGGGTAGGCGCCGGGCGTGTCGATGAGCGAGACGAATGGCAGGCCGAATTTTTCCGCCATGCGCATGAGGCGAAGCGCCTTCCGGTAGCCCTCGGGATTGGCGCAGCCGAAGTTGCGGTGGATGTTTTCCTTCGTGTCGCGGCCCTTTTGCTGGCCGGCGACGGCGCAGCGGTGGTTGCCGATCGTGGCAAGGCCGCAGGGCATCGAGGGGTCGTCGGCGAAGCGGCGGTCACCGTGAAGCTCGACAAAATCGGAGAAGGAAAGCTGGAGGTAATCGAGCGTATAGGGCCGCGCGGTGTGACGGGCGATCTGCACGCGCTGCCATGCGGTGAGGTTGAGATAGACGTTCTTTTTCATCTCCTCGATCTTCGACTCCATGCGGCGCACCTCGGGGTCGAGGTTCACGTTGTTTTCCCGGCTGTGCCCGCGGAGTTCGTCGAGTTTCTGTTCCAGTTCGACGATGGGCTTCTCGAAGTCGAGCGGCTGTGATTTCATGCTCACTCCATGATCACGGGAGCGCCGGCCGGAAGCAAGATCGCGATTTCATTCATGTGGTCCGGCGCGAGCCCGATGCCGCCGCCGGGCGGACGTTCGACGACGGCCTTCGGGTCGGTCGGCTGCGTGTGGAGCGAATGGCCGGGGATGTTGATGAGCAGGATGTGGTAGGCCTTGAAAGTAGCGGGCCTGCGCGGGGGTCACGCTGCCCGTGCTGTCGAAGGCGCGCTTTTCCACGACGCGACCCGTCTGCCTGGGATGGATCACCGGCTTGCCGTTGCCCGGCCATGTCGCCGCGGGATATTGGCGGAAAAACTTGTCGCCATTGTAGAGCACGAGCCGGTGGTTTTTTTGCTGGATGACGAGCCGGAACGCGACCGGCGGCGCGATGAGTCGCTGGTTGGGGTGCAGAAAGCGATCGTCGATCTTGTTCAGGTGGACGAGCAGTTCGACGGGCACTTTCGTCCGGTTCGCGACCCGCGAAAAGGAATCCCCGGGCCGGACGATGTAGGTGTTGTCATCGGTCGGGCGCGCGGCGAAGAACTCGGCCGCGTTGATTTCGCCGAGCATGTCATACACGGCGTCGCGTTTCACGGATGCCGGGTATTCGCGGAGAAACTGCTCCACCACCTTGCGGCTCGCGGCCATGTCCCCGGCGCGGTGAATCACCTCGCACTTTGCAAAATCCGCGAGGCTCGGATCCGGCGGGGGCGTCGGCGGAGGCAGCGCACGGTCGACATGGAGCCGCTTCTCGGGCTTGATGTACAGCTCGTTCACCGCAAACCAGCAGGCGCCGAAAATGACGCCAGCGAGGACTAGGATGACGAATATCCGGAGGAGCATGCGCGGGAAAAGTTATCGACCATCCATCGGGACGTCACGGTCATTGCGGAACTGAACCGGCCGCCGCTCAGAGAAGCCCGCGCCGCCGCCATTCGTCCACGTTCCCCGCGGCGGAACGCTGGATCATGTCGGTGGCAAATTTCAGCAGGCACACCTCCCAGCCCTCATCCACGCCGTGGATCACCGTGACCAGCGGGTCCTCCGCGCGATCCACATTTTCCCGCAGCCGCGCGAGCACGGCATCGACGGAATCATGCACGACCGATTCCTGCATGTCGGTCTTCCGGAACTGAAACCCGTAGCGCAGCACCGCCATCTCGGCAGCATTGTCGCGGAGCCAGTCCACGAATTTCGCCGCCTTGTCGCCGAAGCCTTCGTCGAGCATCCGGTGAAAATGCTCCGGGGTGATGATCGCCGGGCGCTCCGCATGGAGCCGCCCGTCGCGCACGCGCACCTGCCCGGCGGTGTCCATCAGCTCGGTGACGAGGAAAAAACGGAACACCGTCGTCCCAAACGTCTCGATCCGGCTCTGCGGCGCCACCGTCACGCGGGTATTTTCGATGGCGTATTGGATACTGTCCTCGTTGAGCATTTCTGGGCGGCGAACCTAATCGGCAAAACGGGTGCCGCAATGAAACTTTTGCCCCGGCGGGGTGCCGGACACGCTCCGACACGCTTGACTTGCGGGGACCGGTTCCTAGCTTGCTCCGGAATTCCGAAACATCAAAACCGTGATCCATCTACGCCCGTTCCTTTTCGCCGTCGGCCTCGCATTCTGCGCACACACCGCCTCGGCGGCCGACACCCAGGTGCTCGACGGAGTCGCAGCCATGGTCAACGACGATGTGGTCACCTTTTCGCAAGTGCGTGAACTCACCGGGGCACTGGAGAATTCGCTGCGCGCGAATTTCTCCGGCGAACGCCCTGGCCGCGCGCATCAAGGAAGTCCGGCTGCGCGCGGTGAATGATCTCATCGACCGGCAGCTCATCCTTCACGAGTTCAAAAAAATGAAGGGCCAGATCCCGCCCCACGCCATCGATGACCGCGTGAACGCCATCATCCGCGAGGAGTTCGGCGGCGACAAATCCGCCTTCATGCGGACCATCGCGGCGCAAGGCTTTACGATGGAACGCATCCGCAAGATGGAGGAGGAAAAGATCATCGTGCAGGCGATGCGCTCGCGGGAAGTGAAGGAGGAGCCGATTATTCCGCCGGGCCGGGTGGAGAGCTACTACCGCGAGCACCTCCAGGAGTGGACCGTGGGCGATCAGGTGAAGCTGCGGATGATCAAAATCTCCCCCGGTGCCGACCCTGCCAAAAGCCGGAAGATGCTTCAGGAAATCCGCGAAAAAATCGTCCGCGGCGCGGATTTTGGCGACCTCGCGAAGGTATATTCGATGGACTCCACGCAGGACAAAGGCGGCGACTGGGGCTGGATCAAGCGCGGCGACCTGAATCCCGACATGGAGCAGGTCGTCTTCCGCCTCCCGGTCGGGAAGGTCAGCGACATCGTCGAGCTGAACCAGACCTATTACCTCATGCTCATCGAGGAAAAGAAGGGCGGCGTCTCCAAGCCCCTCAAGGAACTCCGGGAGGAAATCGAGAAACGGCTGCTCCAAGTCGAGCGCCAGAAGGATCAGCAGGAGTGGCTGCAGCGCCTCCGGAAAAAGGCGTTCATCAAAATTTACTGATCGGACAGGCAGATCCGTCGCCCGAGGAGACATCCCGGTTGACCGCTTCGGGATGCACCTACATTGGCCGTCCAAGGTAATTTAATAAATGGCACAGCAAACTCCTCGCCCCAACCGCGAACGCGACCCTAACGGAGCCAGCGCTCCCGAACCCAATTTCAACTGGCGCGGGCTGCTGCTTTTCGCAGCGGCGATCCTGCTGATCGGGGGTGGATTCTACCTCCGCGGCCCGAACGCGAACACCAAGATGCTCTCGTATCCGGAATTCCGGCTGGCGCTCACCGAGGGCCGGGTTTTGAAGGAAAAACTCGCGATCATCACCGAAGCCGGAAATCCGACGGACACGATCCGCGGCTTTTACCTGCCGTCGAAGGACGCCGGGAAAGGCGAGGCGTTCAAGACGCAGGTGAACCCGCAGTACAACCAGTATCTCGAGTCCGAACTCGCGGCGCACGGCATCGTCCCGGAGATGGAATCGGGCAACAACAACCTGGTCCTCTCGGCCCTGATGAACTTCCTGCCGGTCGCGTTCATCCTCCTCCTGCTGTATTTCTTCTTCCGCCAGCAGCTCCGCATGGCGGGCAAAGGCGCGCTCAGCTTTGGCAAGAGCAAGGCCAAGATGATGGCGCGTGACAAAAACAAGGTCACCTTCAAGGACGTCGCCGGCGTCGAGGAGGCGAAGGACGAGGTCACCGAGATCGTCGAGTTCCTGAAGGACCCGAAGAGTTTCCAAAAGCTCGGCGGCCGCATCCCGAAGGGCGTGCTCATGGTCGGCCCTCCGGGAACCGGCAAGACGCTGCTCGCCCGCGCCATCGCCGGCGAGGCGGACGTGCCGTTCTTTTCGATCAGCGGATCGGACTTCGTCGAAATGTTCGTCGGCGTCGGCGCGAGCCGCGTGCGCGACATGTTCGAGCAGGGCAAGAAGGCCGCGCCGTGCCTCATTTTCATCGATGAAATCGACGCCGTGGGCCGCCATCGCGGACACGGACTCGGCGGCGGTCACGACGAGCGCGAGCAGACGCTGAATGCGCTGCTCGTCGAGATGGACGGCTTCGACACGCAGGAAGGCGTCATCATCATCGCGGCGACGAACCGGCCCGACGTGCTCGACCCCGCGCTGCTGCGTCCGGGCCGTTTTGACCGGCAGATCACCGTGTCCCTGCCCGACGTGAAGGGCCGCGAGGAAATCCTGAAGGTCCACGCGAAGAAGGTGAAACTCGCCGAGGACGTGGACCTCGCCGTGATCGCCCGCGGCACGCCCGGCTTCAGCGGCGCGGAACTCGCGAACCTGATCAACGAGGCCGCACTCATCGCCGCGCGCCTGGGACTGAAGGCCATCTCCAATCCGCAGCTCGAGGAAGCACGCGACAAGGTCCGCTGGGGCCGCGAGCGCCGCAGCCTCGCGATGAGCGACGAGGAAAAGACTTCCACCGCATGGCACGAGGCCGGCCACGCCATCCTCAGCGTGCTGCTCGAACACACGGACCCGCTTCACAAGGTGACCATCATCCCGCGCGGGCGCTCGCTCGGCGCGACGATGTCGCTGCCCGAGGGCGACCAGTATTCGCTCAGCCGCAAGGAAGCGCTCGACACGCTCGCGATGACCGCCGCAGGCCGCATCGCCGAGGAGCTTTTCACCCACGACCTGAGCACCGGCGCCTCGATGGACATCAAGCAGATGACCCGCCTTGCGCGCAAAATGGTCTGCGAATGGGGCATGAGCGACAAACTCGGCATGGTCGAGTACGGCGACCACGAGGAGCACGTCTTCCTCGGCCGCGACCTCGGCCGTGACCGCGCCTACAGCGAAGCCACCGCGCAGGAAATTGACCGCGAGGTGAAGAAGCTGTGCGACGACGCCTACAACCGCGCGCTGCAGCTCATCTCTGCCAACCGCGACAAGGTTGAAATCATCGCCAAGGCGCTCCTCGAATTCGAGACGCTCGACGGCGAGCAGGTGAAGGACATTGCGACGACCGGCACGATGAAGAATCCGCCGAACCCGCCGACTGGCGGCGCCTCGAAAACCGTCGCGCCCCCGCCCGGGAAGGAAACGCCTGCCGACCAGCAGCCGAATCTCGACTTCCCCGGCGGTCTCAGCGGCGCTCCGGCGTAGCGCCAGATAACGAACAGTTTCATTGCGGAGCAGGCGGTTCCGGGCATCATTTTCACCATGATCCCCCTCATGAAATCCCGCGTGTGGATGCTCGCGCTTGCGTCCCTCGTTTCCACCAGCCTCGCCAACGACATCAGCGACCTGATGACCGAGGCGCAGCGCGCTTACATCCGCAACGACCTGGCCACGGCGAAGGAGAAATTCGAACTCGTCCGGAGGCTCGACCCGAACAACAAGACGGCGGTGTCGTACCTGCGCAGGATCATCGCGGATGAGATGGCGCAAAGCGCCGGCAAGGCTCCGCGTAACGTCACGGAAGAGGCGCTGAAAAAGCTGATCCTCGAGAAGGTGGAACTCCGCGAGGCGTCGCTGACGGAGGCGCTCGATTTTCTCCGGCAGAAAGGGATGCAAATCGGCGAGGGAAAGGTGGCGATCAATTTCGTGCTGAAACTCGACGAGGCGACGCAGAACGCCAAGGTGACCATCGCGCTGCAAAAGGTGCCCTTCGCCGAGGTGCTGCGCTACGTGGGCGAACTGGCGGGCGTGCAGTTTGTGTACGAGCCGTACGCGATCGTCGTGAAGCCGAAGGGTGCCGCCCAGTCGGCGCCCGTGACGCCGACGGAAGCGCCGGGCGCGGTGAAAATCCCCGGGCTCTGACGCGCGGCGTCAGTAGAAGACCCGCGAGAGATACAGCCCCTCGGCCACGCCCATGAAGTGCGTCCGCGCATGCACGGCCGGCGACAGCAGATCGGCAATGAATGAAACGGGCGCACGCCGCTCGGCGACACGGATGATCGTGCCCGTGAGCAGGCGGACCATTTTGTAGAGGAAACCGTCGCCCTCAAAAATCAGCGTTATGAGCGGGCCGCGTGTCTGCACGCCGATGCGGTGGATGGTCCGCACGGTTTGGGTTTGTTGCTGGCCGCGCCGTTTTGCGGTGAACCGCGCAAAATCGTGGCGTCCCACGAGCAGCGCAGCGGCTTCGCGAAGCAGCGCGAGGTCGAGTTGGCGTGGGACGTACCACGCGCGGCCGATTTCGAGCGGGTGCATGTAGGGCGCATTCCACACTCGGTAAATGTAGCGCTTCGCCTTTGCCGAAAAGCGCGCGTGAAAGCCCCCCTCCCCGCCGCGGACACACGATGCGCGGACGATGCGGATGCCAGCCGGGAGGTTGGCATTCAGCGCCGACTGCCATGTCGCCGGCGTGAGTCCGCCGCGGGGCACGTCGGCGTGCGCGACCTGGGCAGTGGCATGGACGCCTGCATCCGTGCGCCCGGAGCCGTGGATGCGCAGGCGGATGCCGCCGACCGCGAAGAACGCAGCCTCGATGTGATCCTGCACGCCATTCGCGGTGACCTGGCTCTGCCAGCCGTCGAATCCGCGGCCGTCGTATGCGACGGTGAGCTTGATGCGCTGCGTGGTCATCAACGCCCGACGTTCATCCCAGCATCGCCTGCGAATCCAGCCAGCCCTGGAGGATGATCTGCGCGGCGACCTGGTCGATCACGGCACGGCTCTGCTTCACGTTGCGGCCTGCGTCGTGCAGGTAGCGCTGCGCGGCGACGGTCGTGAGGCGTTCGTCCCACAGCCGCACGGTGCAGCCCACCTGTTCGCGCAGTTTGTCGGCAAATGCGCGCGACTTTTCCGCGCCCGTGCCGGTGGTGCCGTCCATGTTTTTCGGCAGGCCGATGATGATGTGGCTCACGTCCTTTTCCTTCGCGATCTGGACCACGCGGCCGAGCGGATCCGCGGTGTCCTTCACGACGATTGTCTCCACCGGATGCGCGAGCATCCCGAGTTCATCCGAGACGGCGACGCCGATGCGTGCCTCGCCGAGGTCGATGCCGAGCGCGCGCTTCATTGCAGTGCCTCCGGGACCTTGCCGACGATTTGCTTGATGCGTTCCGCTTCATGCCGGCTGCAGACGAGCAGCGCGTCAGGTGTGTCCACGACGATGAGATCGCTGACCCCGAGGAGCGCGACGTGGCGCTTCTGCGTGGAAAAGACGATGTTGTCCGAAGCTTCGAGCGCGCTCACGCCGCTGTTGCCGACATTCCCGTCGCCCTGATCCGCGAGATACTTCGCGACTGCGGTCCAGCCGCCCACGTCGTCCCAGTCGAATGCGCTCTCGACCATGAGCACACGCCCCGCCTTTTCCATCACGGCGTAATCGATCGAGATCTTCGGCAGCTTAGGGAACTCGTCGCGCAGCAAGTCGGCAAAATTTTCGCCCGAGTGAATGCGGGAGACGAAGCTGCCGAGTTCCGGCGCATGCCGGCGCAGCGCGCTGAGAATCGCGGGGATCGTCCAGATGAACATCCCGGCGTTCCAGCGGAAGTTCCCCTGCCGCACGAATTGCTCGGCGAGGTCGACATCGGGCTTTTCGCGGAATGACCGGACCTCATGCACGGCCGGGCCGCCGGACACGTCGCGGAGCGTCACCACGCCGCCGCATTCGACGTAGCCGAAACCGGGGCACGCCCACGTGGGCTTGATGCCGATGGTGACGAGTTCCCCGCTCTGCCGCGCCGCAGCGACGGCGGTGGTGAGCGTCTTTTGAAATCCCGCGGCGTCTTTGATCAAGTGATCCGCCGGGAGCACGATCATCGTCGCCTCCGTGTCGCGCGCCGCGACCCAGCCGACGCCGAGAGCGATCGCCGCCGCGGTGTCGCGCTTGGCCGGCTCGGCGACGATATTTTCCGCAGGCAGGGCCTTCGCGAGAGCGCGCACGCCTGCCTCCTGTTCGGCATTGGTGAGGATGAGGATGTTCTTCGCGGGCACGAGCCCGTCGAGCCGGCGCAACGTGGCCTCCAGCAGAGTGTCGCCGCCAAAAAGCGAGAGGAGTTGCTTCGGGCGGGCCTTGCGGCTCAGGGGCCAAAAACGCTCGCCGCTGCCTCCGGCGAGGATCAGGACGTAGGGGGAAGATGACGACATTGGGGCAGGTTCTTAACGGAAGACGCACCGTTGCACTAGGGGATTTCCTCACAGTCGCGCACGCGTGGAATAGTCGGTGCTTTACAGGACGGTATAAACCCGCATCTTCCGAATGACCCACATGGAACCCGCCAAGCAAACCGACGTCCTCCACACCTCCCTCCTCGCTGTCACGCAGACCGCTGTGGGCTGCGGCCTCGGGCTCCTGCTCGGCGGTAAAATGAGCCGCGGCGCGCAAAAGGCCACCGCCTTTTCCCTGCTGGGCGTCGGTGCGCTGCTCGCACTTCCGGCGATTGTGGATGCGGTCAGCCGAGTCATCAGCGGCCCCTCGACTGAACGTGGCGCACGGAAGCGCCTCGACAGCATCCGCCACGACTCCGGCCTGCCGGACGACGCCGAAGTTTTTTGAGCCCCCCGCGCCGTGTATCGAGGACCGCGAGGCATACACGGCATGCACCAAAGTTCACCGGCGGCCCCGGACCGGACGCGTCCGGAATTTCAGCTTGGCCGGAATCTGAAGCAACATGGAGACTGCGACGAGGCGAACGAAGGGTTGAGCATGTTCTCCCCGAGCAACGAACCTGTGCACGAGTCCACGTCCCTCCCGGCAACTGAGAGCCCCTCGCTCGCATGAGCAGCGAAATCACCAAAGTCCTCCTCGTTGAGGACAATCCCGGGGATATTGCGTTGCTCCAAGTGATGCTTTCCGAGCAAAGGGGACACCGGATTTCCATGGAAACCGCATCGCGGATCGCCGAAGCGGCGAAGCGCCTGGATGCGGGCGGCATCGATGTGGTGCTCCTGGATCTGACGCTCCCCGATGCGCGAGGCATCGAGGCGGTGGTCCGCCTCCGGCAACACATCGAACGCGTCCCGATCATCGTGCAGACCGGGATCGATGACGAGGACCTCGCCGTGAAGGCGATGCAGCTCGGCGCGGAGGACTACATCGTGAAAGGGCAGGTGGACGGGCCGATGCTCATCCGGACGATCCGCTATGCCATCGAGCGCACACGGACGGCGCGCGAACTTTCCGACCAGCGGCGACGGCTCCAGGCGCTGCTCGATAACCTTCCCGACCGGATTTATTTCAAAAACCGCGAGGGCCAATTCATCCAGGTAAACCCCGCGCTGGCGCATCTGTACGGCTTCGACGATCCCGCGAAGGTGCTCGGAAAGACGGACGCGGATTTCTTTTCGCCGGAACATGCGACCGAGGCGAAGGCTGACGAGGACGAAGTATTGCGGACCGGAGACCCGATCATCGGAAAAATGGAAAAGGAGACTTTCCCCGATGGCCGGACGACGTGGGCACTGACGACGAAGATGCCACTGAGGGACGACTCCGGCGCCATAGTCGGCACCTTCGGCGTGTCGCGCGACATCACCGAAATCAAGACGGCCGAAATCGCGCTCCGCAGCAGCGAGGAGCGCTACATGCGGCTGCTTCATTCCTATTCGGAGTATGCCTACACGGTGGTTTTCGAAAACGGCCAGGCGGTCTCGACGCAGCACGGCCCGGGGTGTCGCGCGGTGACGGGCTATTCGCCGGAAGAATTCCAGGCGGACCCGTGGCTCTGGCATCGGATCATCTTTACCGAGGATCGCACCGCGGTGCTGAACAGCGTCACGCGGGAGGCACAGGCCGGCACCGCATTTGAAATCGAGCATCGCATCGTGCGCAAAAGCGGCGAAGTCCGATGGGTGCGCAACAGGCACGTGCCGCGTCACGACGACAAAGGCCGCATCGTCTCCTACGACGGGCTCATGTCGGACATCACCGAGAAGAAGCAATCGGCCGAGGATCTGAAATCCGCGCAGACCCAGCTCATGCATCTCGAAAAACTGCACTCCATCGGCCAGCTCGCGGCCGGCGTCGCGCACGAGGTGAAGAATCCCCTGCAAGTCATGCTCGTCGGCCTGCAATACCTGAACGATTTGCCGCTCGCGCAAAACCCGGAAACCCGTTCCGTCCTCACCGACATGCAGGGCGCGGTCCGGCGCGCAGACGATGTCGTGCAGGACCTCCTGGACTTTTCCTCCCCTCGCGAACTCGGAATGCAGGCCCGCTCGATCAATTCGCTCATCGACCAGTCGCTGCGTTTCGTCCGCCACGATCTCACGAAGGCCGGCATCAAGATCGTCACGAACCTCGCTGCCGGCCTGCCGGACGCGCTCGTGGACCCGACGAAGATCGAGCAGGTCCTCGTGAACCTCTTCACCAATGCCTGCCACGCGATGCCAAAGGGCGGCACGCTCTCGGTCACCACCCGGCAGACGACCATCACCTCCGCGGACACTCCCGAGCACAATACAGGCGACCGCAGCGGCATACGCTTCCACAGTGGCGAGACCGCACTCTTGGTGGAAATCCGGGATACGGGGACGGGCGTTTCGCCCGACAAGCTCGGGAAGATTTTCGAGCCGTTCTATACGACCAAAAGCACGGGCAAAGGCACGGGCCTCGGCCTCTCGGTCACGCTCAAGATCATCGACCTCCACCGTGGAAAAATAAGCATCGCAAACAATCCCGATGGTGGTGTAACCGTAACATTGACACTCAAAGCCAGCACACCGGGCGACGGCCGCCCCAATGAACGACCATGAGCAAAAAAAAGATACTTCTCGTTGACGACGAATCCGGCTTCACCCGCCTCCTCCGCCTCACGCTCCCCGCCTACGACATCCGCGAGGAAAACAATCCTCTCAAGGCCGTGCAGACCGCGAAGGAATTCAAGCCGGACATGATTTTTCTCGATGTGATCATGCCGGAGGCCGACGGCGGCACCATCGCCGCGCAGATGAAGGAGGACCCCTCGCTCAAGCATGTGCCGATCGTCTTTCTCACCGCCATCGTCACGACCAGTGACACGAAGGGCGGGGACAAGATCGGCGGCTGCGAGTTTCTTGCAAAGCCGGTAAGCCGCGACCAGGTCGCCGATTGCATCGTGAAACACCTGGGCCCCGGATAGGCCGCGACCGGCAATGCAAGACCTCCCGCGCCCGGCCGCCGAGGCTGAAGACGAACTCCGCCGGTTTTTCGAACTTTCGCCGATCATGCTCTGCATCGCGGGGTTCGACGGACATTTCAAACGGATCAACCCGGCCTGGCAGGCGACCCTCGGCCATACGACAGCGGAATTGCTCGCCGCCCCGTACATCGAATTCGTCCACCCGGACGACCGAGCCCGCACCCTCGAGGAAGGCGCGCGGCTCCGCGCCGGGAACGAGACGATCTCGTTTGAGAACCGCTACCGGTGCAGCAACACGTCGTACAAATGGCTGCTCTGGCGCGCTCATGCGGACTTTCAGACCAACCGCATCTACGCGGCGGCGCGCGATATCACCGAACAAAAGCAGGCCGAGGATGCGTTGAGGGCGACCGCCACCGAACTGGCGCGCTCCAATGAGGAACTCGCCCAGTTCGCACACATCGCCTCGCATGACCTGCAGGAGCCGCTCCGGATGGTCGCGAGCTTCCTCCAGCTCATCGAAAAGCGCTACACGGACGCCTTGGACGACGAGGGGAAGAAGTTCATCGGTTTCGCCGTGGATGGCGCCAAGCGGATGCAGTTGCTCATCCAAGACCTGCTTTCGCTGTCACGTGTGCAGACCCGGGGCCGCTCCCCCGAGCGCACCGACTGTGCAAAGGTCTTCCGCGGCGTAATGACCGACCTCCAGATCGCCGTCGCCGAAGCCGAAGCCACCGTCACCTGCGACGCCCTGCCGACCGTGATGGCCGACAGCGTCCAGATTGCCCAAGTTTTGCAAAACATGCTCGCCAACGCGCTCAAGTTCCGGCGAAGCGAGCCCGTCCGCATCCACGTGGCGGCCACCCGGGGTGAAGCCGAGTGGCAGTTTTCCGTCACCGATAACGGGATCGGCATCGATTCCGAGTTTTTCGATCGCATTTTCGGCATTTTCCAGCGCCTTCGGACTGGAAACGACCTGCCGGGAACGGGCATGGGCCTCGCGGTTTGCAAAAAAATTATCGAGCGGCACGGCGGCCGCATCTGGGTAGAATCTGAGCCGGGCCGCGGATCCACATTCTTTTTTACTATTCCCGATAATAAGGGACCGGTTTTCGGGTAACCGAGACATCATGACATTAATGGAAACAAGGACTGTCGAGATTCTGCTGGTGGACGACAACATCGGCGATGTCGTACTCGCGAAAGAGGCCCTCAAGGGCGCAAATTTCACCAACCGCGTCTCGAACGTGAACGATGGCATGGAGGCGCTCGATTATCTCCGGCGCACGGGCAAGTACGCCGACGCAAAGATGCCCGACCTCATCCTCCTGGACATCAACATGCCCAGAAAGAATGGCTGCGAGGTCCTCGCCGAAATCCGCCGCGACCGGGAGCTGAAGTCCCTGCCGGTCATCATCCTCACCAGTTCCGAGTCCGAGGACGATATCGCCCGCGCCTACGAACTCGGCGCGAACTGCTTCGTCACCAAACCTGCGGACCTCGATGAAATGGTCCAGGTCGTCCAAGCCATCGACTACTTCTGGACCACCGTCGCGAAGCTCCCGCGCCGGCGCTGAGTCTCCCACGCCACGCCAGTTCCCGCATGCCCCCAGCGGGGCGGAGACCCGGCGGTCGCCCCGGATTCGCGGCACTGCGGGTGTGACACTGCCTGCCCCCAGATGCGTCAGCCGCCGGGCAAAAGCTCGGGGCCTTTCGTGAAAGGACTCCAAGAACTTGCTCGCGCGCGGCTTGAATCTCCGCCTATTTCAAGCCCTCACCATGAAACCACTCCCTCTCCTCGTTCTCCTCTGCGCCGCGATGGGCGCTTCCGCAATTTCCGCACACGCCGAAGGCGCGAAGAAAAATGTACTGATGATCGCCGGCAAGCCGTCGCACGGCCCTGGCGAGCACGAGCACAATGCGGGCATCCAGCTCCTCGCGAAGTGCCTCGGACAGGGCGCGTCGGATCGGGTGGACGTGAAATTTCACCTGAATGGCGAATGGCCCTCGGCGGATGAACTCGCGAAGGCGGACACCGTGGTGATTTATTCCGACGGCGGCGGCGGGCATCCGGCGCTGAAGGACGACCGGCTCGAACAGCTCGGCAAGGAAATGAAGCGCGGCTGCGGCTTTGTGTGCCTGCACTACGCGGTCGAGCCCACGATCCCGAAGGGCAACAAGGAATTCATCGAATGGCTCGGCGGCGCGTTTGAGATTAACTGGAGCGTGAACCCGCATTGGACGGCGGATTTCAAGGAATTCCCGAAGCACCCGATCAGCAGCGGCCTCCAGCCGTTCAGCACGAATGACGAGTGGTATTTCCACATGCGCTTCCGTGAGGGGATGAAGGGCGTGACGCCCATTCTCACCGCCATCGCGCCCGAAAGCACGACGAGCCGCCCGGACGGCGCGCACAGCGGCAACCCGACCGTTCGCGAAGAAGTGAAGAACAAGGTGCCGCAACACGTCGCCTGGGCAGTGGAGCGCGCGGATGGCGGGCGCGGTTTTGGATTCACGGGCGGTCATTTTCACAAAGGCTGGGGCGATGACAACCAGCGCAAGCTCGTGCTGAACGCGATCGTGTGGACCGCGAAGGCCGAAGTGCCGGCTGCCGGTGTCGCATCGAAAATCACCGCCGAGGAACTCGCGGCGAATCTCGATCCGAAGCAGCCGAGGAAGCCCGCGGCCCCAAAGCCCGCCCCGGCCAAGTAAGCGGATCGCGCGTTCCGTCCGCTCCCACTGGTGCCGTGGCCGTTCCCTCCATGAAGAACAAAGCAATCCTCGTCACCATCACCACGGCGCTTCTCGCGGGCCGCCTCGCCGCCTGCGATTTCTGCGCTTCCGAGCTCCCGTCGCTCGGAAGCGACGACCGCCGTGGCTGGAATGCAGGGGTCAGCGAGCAGTTCACGCATTTCGGCACGCTCCATCAGGACGGCCGCACCATCGCGAATCCTGCGGGCGAGTACCTCGACAGCAGCATCACCCAGTTCATCATCGGCTACGACTTCTCCCGCGCGCTCGGCGTGCAACTCAACGTGCCCATGGTCTATCGCTCGTTCCAGCGCTGGCACGATGGCGTGCTCGGCAAAGGCAGCGTGTCGGGCGCCGGCGACGTCTCGTTCCTCGCACACTGGGCACCGATCCATATCGAACGCTCGGACTTCATGCTGACCGCGCGGTTCTTCGTTGGGCTCAGCCTGCCGACCGGTGACAACGATCGCGTGCTCGAAGAAGCCGGTGAAGAGGGCGAAGGTGCCGGCGAGACGGTCGCGAGCGGCATCCACGGCCATGACCTCGCGCTCGGCACGGGCAGCGTGGGCGGCATCTTTGGCGCAGAAGTCCGCATGCAGTGGAAGCGCCTGTTCGCCACGATGGGAATCGAGGGCGTCGCGCGAATGAAGGGCGCAAACGGATATCGCTATGCCGACGAGATGAGCTGGCACGGCTCGCTGGGCGGCGTGCTCGTGGATCAAAAGGACTTCACGCTCGCCCTCGCGGCGGAGTGCACCGGAGCGAGCAAGGGACAGGATGTTTTTCTCGGCACGACCGCGACGGATACCTCGGCGACGATCGTCTATCTCGGGCCGAAGGTCTCGGCGACATGGCGCAAGCGCTACCATGCTGACGTGAGCGTCGGCTTCCCCGTGCTCACTGAAAACAGCGGCGTCCAAGCCGTTCCGGACTATCGCGTCTCGGCGACGATCGGGATCCAGTTCTAGCGGTTGTTCGACAGGGGGCGGCAATTCCCGCACCGCTCAGTGCAATCCCTCCGCCCTGCAGGCTGCTCTACCTTCGCGCCCGCGGATCGAGCGCATCCCGCAGCGCATCACCGAGGAAATTCAGCGCGACGAGCGTGAGCGACATCGCGGCGGCAGGGAACAGCAGCAGCCACCAATAGCTGCGGATCGGATTGATCACATTCTTCCCGTCGCTGAGCAGGCTGCCCCAGCTCGCCTGCGGATCGTTAATGCCAAGTCCGAGGAAGCTGAGGAATGACTCGTCGAGAATCACCGCAGGGATCGTGAGTGTGAGATAGACGACGATCACGCCGATGAGATTCGGAAGCAGATGCCGCAGCAGGATGCGCGTGTGCGACTGGCCGAGCGCACGCGCCGCGAGCACGAACTGCTGCTCCTTCAGCGCGAGCACCTGCCCGCGGACGATGCGCGCCATCGCCAGCCATTCGATGAGGCCGAGGCAAAGGATGAGGATGATGATTTTTGCGTAGCCCTCGACGCTCGGGAGCACGCGGTGCAGCCAGCCTTCGAGCCACGGCGCGAAGGTGAAGATCGCGACGATGACGATGATGAGGCGCGGGACACTGTGGAGCATCTCGATGAAGCGCATCATCACGTTATCCGTCCGGCCGCCGACGTAGCCGGAGACGAGACCGTACGCGGTGCCGATGAAGAAACTGACCAGCGCGCCGCAAAGCCCGACGATGAGCGAGACGCGGGCACCTTGGATCACACGCGAAAAAACGTCGCGCCCGTTCATGTCGGTGCCGAAGGGATGCTGCCATTTGCCGACCGCCCCTCCACGCTCGATGTCCATCGTCGCCTGCCCGGCATCGCGCGGGAGCCACGATGGCGGATGCAGCGAGTGCGGCGTCACTTTCTCCGGACTGTAGGGAAAAATGGACGGGCCAAACACTGCGACGAACACGATGCCGCCGAGGATGAGCATCGCGACCACGGCGACACGGTTGCGCACGAGTCGCCGCCATGCGCCGGGCGGCTGGGCCGTGGGAATGGAAATTGGCTCACTCATCTCTGGTGCGCGCGGGCGGTGGGGTGGGGAAACGGAAAATGGAAAACGGAAAAATCCCAGCCGCCGACGCGGTGCACGCCATCTTCCAACTTCCATCTTCCGATTTCGATTCCCCGGTTCATTCGAGGCGGATGCGAGGGTCGAGCCACTTGTAGGTGATGTCCACGATGAGGTTCATCCCGACGAGCAGCGTACAGTAAACGGTGACGCTGCCGCAGCAGAGGAAGACATCGCGGTTGAGCACGGAGTTCACGAAAAAGCCGCCCATGCCCGGAAGGCTGAACACCGACTCGATGACGAGCGATCCCGTGAGCAGATTCGCAGCGAGCGGGCCGAGAAAGCTCACGACGGGCAGGATGCCGACCTTCAGCACGTGCTTGCAGAGCACGCGCCTTTCGCTGAGGCCTTTCGCGTGCGCGGTGCGAACGAAATCCTGATTCAGCACCTCCAGCATGCTCGTGCGCGTGAGCCGCGCGATGTAGGCGATGAATGGCCCCGCGAGCGTGATCGCCGGCAGGACCAGGCTGGAAATTCCCGTCCATCCGCCGACGGGCAGCCAGCCGAGCCAGAGCGAGAATACGAGCACCAGCGCGGGTCCGGTGACAAAGGTCGGCACCGAGATCGCCGCGAGCGCGGCAAGCATCGTCGTGGCATCGATCCACGTGTGCTTGCGCAGCGCGGCGATACTGCCGAGCGCCACGCCGAGGGTCGTGGCAAGGAGCAGCGCGGAGGCACCGAGAATCGCGGAGACCGGCAGCGCCTGCGAAATGAGTTCGGCTACCGTGCGATCCTTGAACTTGAGGCACGGCTTCAGATCGCCCTGCAGCAGTCCGCTGCGGTGACCGCTGTTTCCCTTCGTGATTCCGAGGTAGCGGAGGCACTGCGACCACACGGGTCCGTCGAGATCAAACTTTCGCTCCTGCGCGGCGATGGTCTCGGGCGAGGACTGCCTTTCGCCGAGCGCGAATGGATTTCCGGGCGCCATGCGCAGCAGGCAGAAGGTGACCGTCACCGCGACGAGCAGGACGAACACGAGCGCAAGGATGCGGCGGAGGATGAAGGTGGGCATTCAGTCAGCGCGCCGCGGCTTCGGAACCGGCACGCCAAGGCGCTTACACGCCTCGCCGAGGTAGCCCGCGTCAATCTCGAATCCGATGAACTTCCCCACGCCGCACGCGCACGCGCCCTCCGCCGCGTGGCCGATGCCGAGGAAAGGATCGAGCACGGTGAGTCCGTCGCGCATGCCATGGAGCCGGATGCACCACTCCGCAAGCTGCGCGGGAAAAGTCGCGGGATGTGGGCGCTCCCCCGCCCTGCTCGAGATCGTCTTATACGGGATGAACCAATTATTTCCCCGGCAGCGCCTGTCCTTCCCGCCCGTGTGGCCCCAGCGCGCGATGTTGCTCTTGTCCATGTACGCGACGCCGACGCCGAGGCGGTCCAGGGGCGTGTCGCCGTTCCGCGTGAGGTGAAAAATGTATTCGTGGCAGTCGTTGATGTATCGCCTGCTGTTGAGCGGCTTGAAATGTCCTGCCGAGATTTCCTCGCCGCCCTTTGGCTGGATGGTGATGGACTTCACCCAGTGCAGCGTGTTTTGCAGGACGAAGAGCTTCCTCAGCCGGAGCGCAACCTCGTGCGGAAACCACGGATTTGCGGGAGCGGCGCCGACGTTGAGGAAAAAGGAGCCGTCGGGTTTCAAAACGCGTCGCACTTCCGTCGCCCAGCGCTCGCACCAGTCGAGATACGCCTCGCGCGGCGCGTCGTCGCGGAACTTGCCGTAGGCGATGTCGAGATTGTACGGCGGCGAGGTGACAACGAGATCCACGGAATCCGGAGGGAGCGCACGCATTCCGGCGATGCAGTCGCCGAGACGGAGATCGAGCACCGTGCGCGCTGGAGGCGCGGACGTTCGGGGTGCCGGCTCTGCACCCGGCAGGGCGATGGAAAAAAGCCCCTGCGACAATGTCGCGATCTCGCCGGGTTTCTTGCGCCGCGGCTTTCGGGAGGTGGCTTTTGATTTCATGTGAGCGGAGCAAAACGCCCGGAGGGATCGAACACCGCCCGCACATTCTCAGCAATGGCGGGCTCGCGCCAAATTCCCAGGCGCGCGGGTGCGATTGCCCCCCGAAGGACGAGGGCCGTGAGCCCGAACGCGCGGAGTTCGGCGTCGAGTTGTCCGACTTGCTCGGCGCCGGGAAGTGAAACGAACGCCACATTGCCCCCGGCGCTGAAATGTCCGCGGGCACCGGGGAGTTTTGCGAGCGACGCCGATACCGGAGCGAGTGCACCGAGTGTAATCGGGATTTTCACGAGCACGCCATCCGCATGCGCCCACGCAAACTCGCGAAGACCCGACCACGCGCTGTCCGCCTCAGCTTCGTGGAGGACGGTTGCGCCGGGCCATGCCTGTTCGATTTCGACGGCCAGCGCAGCGTTTGCCGCGGCAGGGCCGCCGATACGCGCGAGCAGGCAGCCCTCATTCCGCATTCCGCATCCCGCATCCCGCATTCCGAGGTAGTCGAGCGCGTCGAGTTCCCATCGGGAGGACGCGCCTTGCGCGATGCGGGCCGCGGCCTCGGCCGCGCCCGCGCACGGAATGCGCAACGTCAGCCACGACTGAGGAGCCGGGAAGACCTTGAACGTCACCTCCACTAGCACGCCGAAACGGCCGCAGCTCCCGACGAGAAATTTCGGAATGTCGAAGCCCGCCGCATTCTTCACGACCTTCGCGCCGCCGCGGAGAAGTTGGCCGGCACCGTCGGCAAACTGCACGGCGAGGATGAAGTCGCGCACGCCGCCGTAGCGAAAGCGCCCCGACCCGCTGAGGCCCGCTGCCACGGTGCCGCCGATGGTCGCACCCGCGTCCGTGAGCGGCGGATCGAACGGGAGATACTGCCCGCGCTCCGCGAGCGCCGCACGGATTTCGCGCAGCGGCGTGCCCGCGAGCGCGGTGAAGGTAAATTCGCCCGGATCGTAAGCGGTGATGCCGGCGAGCCCCCGGGTGGAAATCAGCGCAACATCCCCTGCCACCGCCGAAAGCCGCGGCTTCGTCCGCGCTCCGCTAGCAAGCAGGCGCGGATGCGCACGGATTGCGTCGCAGAGTTCAGTCGCGTTGGCCGGAATCAGCACAGAA
This sequence comes from uncultured Verrucomicrobiae bacterium, assembly GCA_963769025.1. Lineage (GTDB taxonomy): Bacteria > Verrucomicrobiota > Verrucomicrobiia > Chthoniobacterales > Chthoniobacteraceae > SXWH01. Next base: position 273,947 of record CAVYKI010000006.1, on the reverse strand, counting down.
CGGGAGCGTTTCGATTCGGCGCTCAGCGTCAAGCCCGGCCAACATGGTGCTGCCGGTCTCGGCGGCGCCCACCTTCACCGGTTGACCCGGTTCGGTAGATTCCATGCCCCACAGCCTTCCCGTCCCAGGAGCATGCGGGTCAATAATCAACGCCCGCCGCCCGCTTCGGGAGTCGGTAAATTTTGAACGCGCTTCCAGACAACCCGAAGCCGCAGGCTCAGTGGTTGAACATGAACTCCTTGGCGTTCATGAGCGCCCAGAAGATGTCGGTGTACACCTTCGGCTGCTCCTCGGTGACGCCCCAATGCTCCTCGAGTTTCACGAGTTCCTGTTCGGTCGGACTGCGGCCGAAGCAGCGGAGGAAGAGTTCGGCTGCGACCTCACGCGGCGTCATGTTCGCCTTCATGAGTTTCTGGACCACGCCGCCGGCGGCAATTTTGCCCTCGACGGTGTCGCCGTTGAGCATGTGCAGCGCCTGGCTGAGCGTCGGGCCGACCTGCTCGCGGGAGCAGATGTTCTCACGATCGCTGCGGCCAAACGTGGTCAGGAAGTAGCTGGTCGTCCGGCCGTCGGCGATTTCCACGGAGCGTGCACCGAGCGGGAGTCCTTTGTATTTGTCCTTCGTCTCGGTGATCTGCGTGATGCAGTCGAGCATCACCTCCGAGCGCATGCGCCGGATGGTGGCTTTCGCAAAATTGCGGTCATCGAGCGCGTTCGATTCATTCTCGCGCGTCGCGCGCTGGTAGGCGGCGCTGGTGCAGATGTCGCGGACGAGGCGGCGCATGTCGTAGTTGTATTCGACGAGCTTTGCAGAAAGTCCGTCGATCAACTCGGGATTGCTCGGCGGATTCGAGATGCGCGCGTCGTCCACGGGCTCGACGATGCCGCGGCCCATGTACTGCGCCCAGACGAGGTTCGCGATGTGGCGCGGGAAGAATGGGTTTTTCGGTGAGGCAATCCAGTCGGCGAGCACCTGGCGGCGATCCTTGCCCGTGCAATCCGGCTGCTCCTCACCGAGGAATTTCGGCGGGATGACCTTGTTGTCCAAGGGATGGCGCGCCTCGCCGCCGCCGGAGTTATAGACGATGCGCTCGCGCGGATCCTCGCCTTGCTTGCGGCCGACCTGCGTGAAGAAGGAGACGAATCCGCGGTAGTCGGCCATCGTCCACCGGTCGAACGGGTGATTGTGGCACTGTGCGCACTGGATGCGCGTGCCGAAGAACGCCTGCGCGGCGTTTTCCGCGAGCTTCAGCGAATCGACCTCCAGCTCATAGTAGTTCGTCGCCGGATTTTCCAAGTTCGAGCCGGTGGAGGAAACCAATTTCCGCACCATTTCATTCACTGGGACATTCTTCTCCAGCTCCTCACGGATCCAGTTGTAGTACGTGAGCACGGACTTGTAGCTGGCCTGCGCTTGGTTGTTGCCACTGCGGATCTGGAGCAACTCGCTCCACTTCATCGCCCAGATGTCCACGAATTCCTTCCGGGCGAGGAGCTGATCCACCTTCTTGCCGCGCTTTTGCGGGTCCTTGTCGGCGATGAATGCCTTCACCTCGTCGGAGGTCGGGAGCGTGCCGGTGATGTCGATGTTCGCGCGGCGGAGGAACGTCTCGTCGTCGCAGATGCCGCTCGGGAAAATGCGCAGCTTGTCGAGTTTCGCATTCACGAGCTGATCCACGTAGTTCCACTCCTCGACCTTCGCCTTGGTGTACTGGAGGTTCTTCGGGATGATGATGACCTGCGTGCCCACGGTGAACGTGTGGAAGCGCGCCATGACAAATGCCTCGCCGCGCTGACCGGTGGTGATCACGCCTTCCTTGTCGATCTTCGCCGAGCCGTCGTTGCTGCTCATGAAGAGCGCAAGCTTGGTCACGTCGCGATCGGTGCCATCGCTGTAGTGGGCGCGGACGGTGATTTGGAATTTCTGGTCCGGCGCCTCGAGCAGGATCTGCTTCGGCAGAATCTCCAGGCTCGTGGCCTCTGAGATTCCGGCGACGTCATTCGGTGCACCGGCCTCGATCCAGCGGATGAGCGTCTTGCAGTTGTCGCTGTCCTTGGTGAAAAGCTTGCCGCCGGTGTGCGGCGCCTCGCCGTTGCTCTTGGTGACGAGCATGGAGGCATCCGGTGTTCCGAGATTGATGCGCCGGCCGATCTGCTGGCGGGTGATGCGGAAATAATCCCCCTGCGGGTCGTATCCGAAAAGCGAGAGCATGAAGCCGTCCTTGCCGCGCGCGGAGCCGTGGCAGCCGCCGCTGTTGCAGTTGTTGCGCATGAAAATGGGCATCACATCGTTGCTGAACGAGATCGGCTGCTCGGTCTTCGCCTCCTCGACCTTCACAGGGATCTCCACAGACTGTCCGTTGTATTCGACCTTCAGCTTGGTCTGTCCGTCGGCGACGGGGAAAACGGTGCCGGCCTGGACCCGGGCCTTGGAAGGATCGGCGAAAGTCATCTTTGCCTGCGCCGTCACGTTGCGGTGGACGCCATTGGGCTCCGTAACGCGGCAGACGAGCGACTGCTGGTCCCGGAGGAATTTGAGGTTCACCTCGGCGGGGAACACCTCGAAGTTGTTCGCCGCAAGGCTGACTCCGGCGAATGTAAATACGAGCGGCAGGAAATGGATGGCTTTTTGCATGGGTGGAGTCTCAGGTGTGAACTTATTGGCAAGTATCTCTGCCGGGCCGCTTTCTTTGGCCCGACGATGGGATTATTCGTGGCTTACTTCTTGGTATCGGCGACTTTTCCGGCGGTCGTGGATTTGTCCACGCGGAGAATTCCGCCGCTGGCGATGGTGTTCGTCATCGTCTCGCCATCACGGACGAGCGTGTAGGAAACAAAAATCGTCTTGTGCTGCCCGACCTGCGCGGTGGGCGTGGCCTTCAGCGGGAATTTGACCTCCGCGTCGGCCTTGGTGATCTCGCGTTCCTCGGAAGTCACGCCCTGCGGCAGGCCGACGAGCGCGACCTTGGCCTTGCCCTCGAATGCACTCTTCTGGTCGAGTTTCACGGTCATCGAACCTTCACCTCCCTGGTCGATGAAAGTGCGCACGATGGTGCCGCCCACAAAAGGGGCCGCGATCTCGATGTCAAAAAGCTGCGTGCTGATCCACGTCGCTCCTTTGCCGAAATCCGCGCTGCCGATGATGGCCGTCTTCCATTTTGCTATGGGTGCGGTGGCGGTTGCGCTGATGGTGATGCTCCCCTCCGCCTTGTCGGCGGGAATGCTCACCACACCGGGCGTGCCGATGCCCGGCGGGGCCCAGATGACCTGGATGTCCACCGGTCCCTTGAAGTCGTTTTTCCGTTCGACGACGACCTTCAGCGCCATCGAGCCGCTCTGCAGAATCGGCACCTTCGACTGCACGCAATTGATGGTGAGCGGCACCTCGTCCGTCACCGCGATGGGCAGCGCGTTTTCGTCCACGCCGTAGTAAGCCCGCTGGTTGCCGTTTTCGGCGACCTCGACGCGGTGCGCCACGCGGGCAGCGACCGTAATGTCCTTCGGCGGCTCGGTGGGCTTCGCCAGGATGGTGAAACTCTTTTGCGCAGCGGTGGCGTCCGGCTTGGCCTCGAAGACCATCGCCACGCGATCCACGGCCTTGTCCACCTTGTCGAATGCCGCGGTCACGCCGGCGGGCAAATCCTTGGGCTCAAGCTCTGCATCGCCAGCCACATCCGCGCGCTTCAACTGCACGAGCGTCGCGTAGCGGTTTCCCTTCGGCACCGGCACCGCGCGGCGCTGCTGCGAGCTGTTTTGCACCACTTCCGGCAGATACGTGAGCAGCGCTGGCTCCACCTTCGACATTTCCACACGATAGGTGAAGAGCGGTCCGCCGCGCAGGAGCTGGTCACGGACTGCCACGAAGAAATCGCCATCCGCCGGAGCAGTCCACCGCAGGTAGCTGTCGGGGTTCCCTGCGTCGTCGTTCAGCACGAGCCGCGCGCCCTTGTCGTTGTAAATCTCCAGCACGGAATCGAGCGGCGAGCGCAGCATGCGTGCGCGCACGTTGACTTCGTAAACCATCCCCTTCTGCGCGGTGATCTTGAAGTAATCCACGTCGCCTTTTTCCTGGATGATGCCGTTGAGCGCGACCGGCGGCGCGTATTTGACCGGCGTCGCCGTCTGGACGGTGTTGTTCGGCTCCACCTCCATCGCGTTCGGGAAAGGCGACACGCGGATGAAATTCGGTTGCGGCGCGGTGATGCCGTCCTTCTCCGCGCAAATCTCGAACCGCTCCTGCGGTTCCGCAGGCAGCTTCACCGTTTGCTCGAAGGGCCCGGACGCATCCCCGAGCATGGTGAACTTCACCGTCTCGCCCGCCATTCCGCCGAGCGGAAACGTCGTTGTGGGACGCGGGTGCGAGCCGATGTGCAGGAGATAGTTTCCCGCGCCGCCGCCGCTGTTCGTCGAGTCGCGGAGGATGACGCGGTACTTGCCATCCTGCGGCGCGATGACGCTCAACACCGGATCCTGCCGCGTGAAAGAGGAGTCGTCCAATTCCGCGAGGTCCTTCCCGTCGGCAGTGGTGATTTTCAGGTACGCGTCGAAAAACGCCTGCGAGGAGAGCCGCACACCCACGACCTCGGCGGAGATCCGCTGCCCCTTCTTGGCTTCGATTTCGAAGTGGTCCTGATCCTCCCCCGGGCTTGTGCCGTAGATCGTCGTGCCGAGAGTCGCGGGCTGCACCGCGTAAGGATCCTTCGGGTCCTCGACGGCCTCCTTCACGACCGGATAGGGGGACACGTAAAAGAGCCGCACGTCGCCGATGCCGGAGTTTGTGATTGCCCGGAAATAGTATTCGCCCAGCCGCGCATCGGGCGCGATTTTCAGCTTGGCCTTGAACTTGCCAGCCGCCACCTCGCTCAGGCTCAGGCACTCGATTCCGGGCTGGTCAAAAAGCAGCGTGCGCGCATCGCCGAGGTTGCCGCCCGTCACCGTGACTTCCGTCTCGGTGCCTCGCTGCCCTCCGGACGGGATGATCTGGCCCACCGAGGGGGAACCGGCCCAGGCGGAAATTGCGGGGACGATGCAGGATGCGAGGATGGCGATGCGTTTCATGACGGGAAAAAGGCGGAAATTGAGGGTGTTCGGCAGGTAAATGCCCGAACCCAGACACTCTTAGCCGCAAGTACGTTTTCTTTCACCAAATTTGTCGCGACGCCGGGATTGCCTTCGCGCGCCGGGGGCGTGCAAGGTTCCGCCCATGAACTCTCCCCGGATTTCGCCCGCGCCACTTCAGCCCTTCCACCTCAGCCGCCGCCGCTTCCTTCAGACCAGCGCGGCGTCCCTCGCACTTTCGGCGCTCGGAGCCGATGCGCTCGACATCACCGGCAAGCCGCGCCGCGTCGGGCTTATCGGCGCAGGATGGTACGGCAAGAGCGACCTGTGGCGGCTCGTGCAGGTCGCGCCGGTCGAAATCGTCGGCATTTGCGATCCGGACAAGAACATGCTCGCGGGCGCGGTCGAAATTGCCAGCCAGCGGCAGAAGTCGAAAAAGGCGCCGCCGACATTTGCCGACTATCGCGAGCTGCTGAAGGAAAAGCCGGACATCGTGCTCATCGGCTCGCCGGACCACTGGCACGCGCTGCACTGCATCGCCGCGCTGGAGGCGGGCGCGGACGTGTATTGCCAGAAGCCGATCAGCGTGGATGTGCGCGAGGGCGAGGCGATGCTCGACGCCGCGCGCAAGCTCGGCCGCGTGGTGCAGATCGGCACGCAGCGGAAGAGCACGCCACACCTCATCGAGGCGAAGAAGCAAATCGTCGACGCCGGCCTGCTCGGGAAAATCGGCCACGTGGACATGTGCTGCTACTTCCACATGCGCGCGAACGGCAACCCGCCCGTGGAGCCCGTGCCCGATTTCCTCGACTACGAGATGTGGACCGGCCCCGCGCCGCTGCGGCCGTACGACGGGCTCCCGCACAAGCGCTGGTGGCGCACTTTCATGGAATACGGCAACGGCATCCTCGGCGACATGTGCGTCCACATGCTCGACACCGCGCGCTGGATGCTCGGCCTCGGCTGGCCGAAGCGCGTCAGCTCACAGGGCGGCATCCTCGTGCAGAAGGAAGGCAAGTCGAACATCCCCGACACGCAGACCGCGATCTTCGAGTACGACGGCTTCAACTGCGCCTGGAAGCACCGCTCGTGGGGCGTGCCGACCGATCCCGGAGTATCCGTGGGCGCTCTTCATCCACGGGGAAAAAGGCACGCTCAAGGTGAGCACGATGCGCGCGGACTTCATCCCGCATGACAAGAACGCCAAGCCGATCCACTTCGACTGCGTCTTCGAAAAGGAGCAGTACCCCGAGGACGTGACCGAAAAGGACAACGAGCTGAATGCCGCGCCCGCCACACGCCGCCACATGCTCGATTTTCTCGCCGCGATCGAGAAACGCAGCAAGCCAATCGCCGACATCGAGGAGGGCCACATCTCCACCGCGAGCTGCATCCTCGCCAATGCTCGCGATGAAGCTCGGCGGCCGTCCCGCTCGCCTACGATCCCGTGAAGCGCCACATCGCCGGCGATGCCGAGGCGGACAAGCTCCTCCGCCGCGAATATCGCGCTCCGTGGAAGCATCCGGCCTGATGTCATTTTGACCGCCCGTCCGGGTGCTTCGCTTCATCCCGGCGCAGGAAGCGGAAAAGTGCTTCTGACTTGGCGGCGCGGACCGACACTGATACCCGGCTTTCATGTGCCTATCCTTTGCCACGCTCGCCGCCTTCGAGTGGCGGCAGATCGGCCTGGCGACACTCGCGGTCGCTCTCCTCGTCGTCGCCATCTGCATCTGGGGCTATCGCCAGCGGCGCCGCCATCTCACGGAAAGATACGGTGATCCCGAAATCGCCCGCCGCATCATGCGCGGCGTCATCTGGCAGGGAGAAACCGAGGAGCAGCTCCTCGATTCCCTCGGCAAGCCCGAGGACATCGACCGGAAAGTGCTCAAGACGAAGACCAAGGAAATCTGGAAGTATCGCCCCACCGCCCGCAACCGCTTCGGCCTGAAAGTCACGCTCGACGATGGCGTGGTGGTCGGCTGGGAAATGAACGACTGAGCGCTCCACAGAGGCCAGTGTGCCCCGCTGATTGCCACCCCACCGGCTCCATGTCATTGATTCCCGCGATGCTCCGAAATATCCCTGCCCTGCTCCTCGCAATCGCAACCTCATCCTCGGTGCTCGCCGACGACTGGCCGCATTTCCGCGGGCCGACACGCGACGGTGTGTCGGCGGAGAAAGGCTGGCGCGGCGAGTGGACAGCGCGAGGCCGCCGGTGGCGTGGAAGGCGCAGGTCGGGCTCGGCTTTTCCTCGATCGTCGTGGCGGATGGGCGCGCGGCGACGGCCGGGCATGCGGATGGAAAGGACACCGTCTTTTGCTTCGACGCAGCGACCGGCAAGCCGCTGTGGAAGCACAGCTATCCGGCGGAACTCGGCGACAAATTTTTCGAGGGCGGCACGACGGGCACGCCGACGTTCGACGGCGACGCGGCTTTACTGGCTGAGCCGGTGGGGCGATCTGTTTTGCTTCGAGGCGGCCGACGGGAAAATCGTCTGGCAGAAAAACATCCAGAAGGAAACCGGCGCGCCGCTGCCGATGTGGGGCTTCACGGGCGCGCCGCTCGTCGTCGGGAATTTGCTCGTGCTGAATGTCGGCGAGGCGGGAGTCGCGGTGGACAAGGCGGACGGGAAGATCGCGTGGCAGTCTGCCGCGAAGGACGCGGGCTACTCCACTCCGCTGCCGGTCGAGATCGGCGGCGCGAAGCTCGTGATGTTCGGCAATTCCGACCAACTACCTCGCGGTCGATCCGCTGACGGGAAAGGAGGCGTGGCGCTTCCGCTGGGTGACGCAATACGGCGTGAATGCCGCGGACCCGGTGGTGAGTGGCGGACATGCATGTTCATTTCCACCGGCTACAGCAAGGGCGGCACGCTGCTCGAACTGACGCCGACGAGCCGAAGCAGCTCTGGAAAACGAAGGCGCTCCGCACGCAGATGAATGCCGCGGTGCTGCACGATGGCCACCTCTACGGCGTCGATGGCGACACGACGGAGAAAGGCTCGCTGAAGTGCATCGAGTTCGCGACTGGGCACAGAAAGGTGGAGCCAGCCGGGCTTCGGCAACGGCGCGTGATCATCGCCGACGGAAAGCTGATCGCCCTCAGCGGCGACGGTGAACTTTCCATCGCACCCGCGTCGCCGGATAGCTTCAAGCCCACGGCGCGCGCAAAGGTGCTCGGCCCGAAATGCTGGACCGCGCCCGTGCTCGCAAACGGTCTCGTCTATTGCCGCAACTCCCGCGGCGAAATCGCCGTCATCAGCCTCCGACCCCAGTGACCTTTTCGGGAGAACCGCCAAGGCGCCAAGGCGCCAAGAAAGCATTTGTATCGTTGGCGTCTTGGCGTCTTGGCGGTTTATCCTGCTGCAGCTGAAAACCATGAAACGCCGCACCTTCCTCCAGCGCGCCACGCTCGCCGCAGCGCTCGCCGCCGCGCCATTCATCCGCGCCGCGGAACCGGCGAAGCTCCGCACCGCGCTCATCGGCTCCGGCTGGTGGGGCAAAGAACATCCTCAAGGAAGCGCTCGCGTCGGGCCGCTGCAAGGTCGTCGCGCTCGCGGATGTGGATGCGAACGTGCTCGAAGTCGCCGGCGATCAGGTGAACGACCTCAGCGGCGACACGCCGAAGCTCTACCGCGACTACCGCGAGCTGCTCGCGAAGGAAAAGCCGGACGTCGTCATCATCGCCACGCCCGACCACTGGCACGCGCTGAACACCATCGCCGCGCTGAAGGCCGGCGCGCATGTCTTCGTCGAAAAGCCGACCGGCCACACGGTGAACGAAAGCCGCGCGATGCTGCGCGCGGCGAAGGAAAGCGGGCGCGTCGTGCAGGTCGGGCTGCACCGGCGCATCGGGCCGCATCACGTCAGCGGGATGAAATTCCTCAAGTCCGGCGCGGTCGGCGAAGTCGGCATGGTGCGCCTTTTCGCGCACAGCGCGGGCACCGGCCCGGAGAAGCCGACGCCGAACGAACCGGCGCCCGACGGCATGGACTGGAACTTCTGGTGCGGCCCCGCGCCGCTGCGGCCGTTCAGCAAAAAGCTGCACCCCGGCGGCTGGCGCAACACGCTCGACTTCGCCAACGGCACGCTCGGCGACTGGGGCGTGCATTGGCTCGACCAGGTGCTGTGGTGGAGCGGCGAAAAATATCCGAAGCGCATCTTCTGCACCGGCGGACGGCCCATCGCCGGCGCGCCGGTGCTGAATGAAAAGGAGCAGACCAGCGACGCGCCGGATCATCAGGTCGCGACGTACGAGTTCGAGAAATTCACCTGCGTCTGGGAGCACCGCAAGTTCGGCGGCAACGACACCGAGAAGCACAAGATCGGCGCGTACTTCTACGGCACAAAAGGCATGCTGCACATCGGCTGGCGCGACGGCTGGACCTTCTACCCGACGGCGAAGGGCGGGAAGATCGAGCACGAGGATTCGCAGCTCCAGGAGCCCGACGGCCACAACCTCAAGCTGCTCTGGGCCGACTTCCTCGAAGCGATCGACAAGCGCCGCGCGCCCGTCGCCGGCATCGAACTCGCGCACCGCGCCTCCGTCCTGCCGCTGCTCGGGATGATCTCGTGGCGCACCGGCCGCAGCATCGAGTGGGACGCGGCAAAGGAGCAGATCGTCGGCGATCCCGAGGCCGCGAAACTCCTCGCACGCCCGTACCGCGCGCCGTGGGAATATCCCGCGGTGTGACGGGCTGCGGCGCGTGCAGGGAAGCGAGCGCCCCCGCCCCGATTCCCGCCCTCGCATGGGTTACATTTCGCGCGATAAAGTGCGCTGCGCTTCATGGCATCGCTGACGCCCTTCTGGCGAAGCTTTCGCAGGACGCGCGGCTGTTCATTTTCCACTCCGGTTGGAGCACGAGTTACAACCACTTGATACAGGAGAGGGACTCCGCCGCAGTCCATTAATGGAATCGCTTCGCCGACACCGACATCGACACCTTCACCTACACGATCAGCCTCCCGGCTACATCCGCCGCAGATCAGAGGTGGCGGGGTATCGCCATGGCCCGATCAAAGGTTTTGAAAATTGGAAAAGGCTGTTTATCAGTGACGATTGCTGGAATTAGAAAATCGCTCGCGTCACTCGCCAGTCCCACATTTGGGCGATCACCACACATTACCACTTCTCCTCTCCACCTCCGATTATGAAGATCTCTTGCCCCGTTCACCGGCACCTTGCGTCCGTCTTTCTGGCCATCGGGTTGCTGTTTTGTTTCGGCACCTCGTTCGCGACAGCAGCACCGGGTTCGCTCACGAGCACGGTCCTGGCGACCGGCACTCCTGCGCAGAACCTTTATGGCGGCTACCCTTACAGCTTCGTGCAGTTCCAAGGGGAACTCTATTTCTTCGTCGACCCCATCGGCAATGGTACCAACATTCAAATCTGGCGTTACAACAACGGCAGTCCGGTGGCGGCCAATTCGACCAACCTGTTGGCTAATAATGCCAACTTCCCGAGTACGCTGACCGCGGCGGGCAATTACTTGATTTTCCGTGGCTCGGTGAACGGGACCTCGGAAAACGAGCTCTTCATCTTCGATCCGACCGTGGCCGGTGCCGGTGCCTTTACCATGGTGGATCTCAATTCAGGCCCCAGTTCATCGAACCCGTCCCAGGTGTTCGCCTCAGGGAGCCGGGTGTTTTTCAATGCCACGGGGAACACTTTCAACAATTCCCTGACCAATGCGGGAGGCGCCGCGACCGTCCAGCTCTATGTGTTCGACGGGATCGCGAAGACCCTGAAATCCACGGCGGCCGGTGTAAGCGGGGTGGGCAGCCAGGCCGACTTCAACGGGGATGTGGTCTATGCCACCACGAACGGCACCCAGCGCCAGGGGTTCCGCTACAACAACGGCTCACCCGTCGCCTTCACACCAGCCTTTCCGGCCAACATCGGCGGGAACGGCCTGTCCAATTTTGTGCCCGCGGGCGGCCTGCTGTATTACCGCGCCACCACGGACCGCGGCGGCAAGCCGGACGACGAGCTGTGGGTCTATGATCCGGTCGCCAGCACTAACACGGAGATTCAAATTTACAACAACAGCACCAACAACATCGGTGCGGTCCCTAGCTTCTTTTACGCGGACTCCAGCAGCCGCATCTTCTTCACCGCCTTTGGATTTGCTTTCAATAACTCCACCACGGCGACGGGAAGCACGAATCTCGGACGCCAGCTTTATGTGGTGGATGGGCCGACCAAGCGGCTCACCTCTTATGTGATCGCCAGCGGCACGACGGACCCGACTCCCTTGAATTTCGCGCCTTACAATGGAGACATCTATTTTGTGGCCACTGCCGCCACGTCCAACGAGCATCAGCTCTGGCGTTTCAACAATGGTTCTCCGTCCCGAGTGAGCACGGGGGCGGCCTTTGAAGGAGTGTATCCGGGAGGCAACGCGCCCTCGGATCTCATCCAGGCGGGAGCGGCTCTCACCTTTAACGCGCCCGACCCCACGCATGGCGTGGAGTTTTGGTCCTATGACGGCACCACCTTCACGAACTTTGACATCAAACCCGGGACCGCCTCCTCCCGACCGCTCAATACCGTCGGTTTCGCAGGCAAGGTGATCTTCAGCGCCGACGGGAACAATTTCACGGGAGGCACGACGGCGGGGGCGACCTATATCAAGCAGGAGCTTTATGTGTATTCTCCGCCACTGGCTGCACCCACGGTGACCAGTCCGACCAGCGCCAGCATCACCCCGAACAGCGCGACTCTCGGCGGCAATGTGACCGGCGACGGTGGAGCGACGATCACGGAACGAGGCGTCGTTTACTCGGTCACCGGAACCAACAACAATCCAGCGATCGGCGGAACCGGTGTGACCAAACAGACGAGCGCCGGCACCACCGGCGTGTTCACCGTGAACGCCACCGGCCTGGCGTCGGGAACCGGATACAGTTTCAAAGCCTACGCCACCAATAGCCAAGGCACGACTTACACGTCGCCTGTCTCCACTTTCACGACGGGATCGCTGCCGAATCTGACCATCAACGACGTCTCGCTTAACGAAGGCAATGCGGGCACAACATCGTTCACCTTCACCGTGAGCCTGAGCGCACCGGCGCCGGTGGGCGGAGTGACCTTTGACATTGCGACGGCGGATGGCACGGCAGTGGCACCGAGTGATTACACGGCAAAAAGCCTGACGGGGCAGACCATCCCGGCGGGGTCGAACACTTACAGCTTCACGGTGCTGGTCAATGGCGATACGACCGTGGAGCCCAGCGACACGTTCTTTGTGAATGTGACCAACGTCACGGGCGCGACTGTGACCGACGGGCAGGGGCAAGGGACCCTCGTCAATGATGACGTGGCTGCTCCGACGGTGACCGCGATCAATCCCACCGGCGGCCCGGTGGTCGGCGGGCAGAGCGTGACGATCACGGGCACGAACTTCACGGGCGCCACGGGTGTGACCATCGGCGGGACGGCCGCGACGGGCATCACCGTGGTCAACACGACCACGATCACGGCGACGACGCCCGCGGGTTCCGCGGGAGCGGTGAGCGTGGTGGTGACCACGCCCGGCGGCTCGAACACGGCGAACACGCTGTATACCTACTTTGCGATTCCGACGGTCACCGCAATCAATCCAAATTCCGGTCCCACGACCGGCGGACAGGGCGTGACGATCACGGGGACGAACTTTACCGGCGCGACCGGTGTGACCATCGGGGGGACGGCTGCGACGGGCGTCACCGTGGTCAACGCGACCACGATCACGGCGACGACACCTGCCCATGCAGCGGGGACAGCGAGCGTGGTAGTGACCACACCCGGGGGCTCAAATTCGGCCAACACACTGTACACCTTTATCTCCGGCCCCAGCGTCTCCGCGATTAGTCCCAATGCGGGTCCCACGGCGGGCGGGCAGGGCGTGACGATCACAGGCTCGAACTTCACGGGGACTACGGGCGTGACCATCGGCGGCGCGGCGGCGTCCGGCGTCATGGTGGTCAATGACACGACAATCACGGCGACGACGCCTGCGGGCGCAGCGGGCCCGGCGAGCGTGGTGGTGACGACGGGCCTCGGCTCGAATGGACCCAACACACTGTACACTTACTTCCCGCTGCCGACGGTAACCGCGATCAGCCCGACCGGCGGCCCGGTGGCGGGCGGGCAGGGCGTGACGATCACGGGCACGGGTTTCACCGGCGCGACCGGCGTGACCATCGGCGGGACGGCTGCCACGGGCATCACCGTGGTCAACTCGACCACGATCACGGCGACGACGCCCGCGCACGCCGCGGGGGCGGCGAGCGTGGTGGTGACCACCCCCGGCGGCTCGAATACGGCGAACACTCTATATTCCTACTTTGCGATTCCGACGGTCGCCGCGATCAATCCGACCGGCGGGCCGGTGGCCGGCGGGCAAAGCGTGACGATCACGGGCACGGGCTTCACGGGCGCCACGGGTGTGACCATCGGCGGGACGGCTGCGATGGGCGTCACCGTAGTCAATGATACGACGATTACTGCGACCACGCCCGCGGGTTCCGCCGGGACGGCGAGCGTGGTGGTGACTACTCCCGGCGGCTCGAACACGGCCAACACGCTCTACACCTACTTTGCGATCCCGACGGTTACCGCAATCAATCCGACCGGCGGCCCGGTGGCCGGCGGGCAAAGCGTGACGATCACGGGCACGGGCTTCACGGGCGCCACGGGTGTGACCATCGGCGGGACGGCTGCGACGGGAATCACCGTGGTCAACGCGACCACGATTACGGCGACGACGCCCGCGGGTTCCGCCGGGACGGCGAGCGTGGTGGTGACCACGCCCGGCGGCTCGAACACGGCCAATACGCTATACACCTACTTTGCGATTCCGACTGTCACCGCAATCAATCCGACCGGCGGCCCGGTGACGGGCGGGCAGAGCGTGACGATTACGGGCATGAGCTTGACGGGCGCCACGGGGGTGACCATCGGCGGGACGGCTGCGACGGGCGTCACCGTGGTCAATGACACGACGATCACCGCGACGACGCCCGCGGGTTCCGCGGGGACGGCGAGCGTGGTGGTGACCACGCCCGGCGGCTCGAACACGGCCAACACGCTGTACACCTACTTCCCGCTGCCGACCGTCACCCAGAACACGACGAACCTGACGCAGGACACGGTGACGCTCATCATCGCGGGGACCAACTTCTCGGCCACGCCCGCGAACAACACGGTCGCATTGAATTCCGGCACGGCCACCGTCACTGCCTCGACCAGCACGCAGCTGACTTGCACCCTGGCCGGCCCGCCGGCCCTTGGCAGTCTGACTGCCGTTGTGACCTCCAATGGCGGGTCCAGCGGCGCTCCCGTGCAGGTCGCCACGATCGTGGCATCCGTCACGTACACCGTCGTCACCACGGGCAACCAGATTGTCGTCACGGACATCGGCGGAAACGGCGACACGCTCGCGGTTTCCGAACCCGGCGCGGGGAACATCCAGTTCGACGTGGCGGGACGCACGTTCGACGTGGATGGGACGCTCCTCACCGGCGGCTCGGGGCCGCTGCCGCTCGCCGGGGTGACGCAGATCACGGTCAATGCCGCGGGCGGCAATGACACGATCGATGTGGGTGCATTCACGAACCCGATGCCCGGCATCACCATCCATGGCGGCACGGGCGATGACACGGTGAACCTCAATGGCGACATCACCTTCCTCGCGGGTGCGAGCCTCGACCTCGATCTGCAGAACGACGACGCGGCTCCGGGCACGGATCGGCTGAGCGTGGCGGCGAACGCCAACATCGTCACCTCCACCACTGGCGCCATCACGGCGAAGGTGAGCAGGAGCATCGCGTTTGCCTCGGGCTCGGGCTTTGAGACGGAGGATGGTGCCCTCACGCTGGAGGCCAACCAGCAGGCGGCCTCGGCGACGGGCGTTTTCAAGGGCGTCGAGATCAATGGCGCCATCGTGCGCAGCACCGGCGCGGGCGTGGTCACTGTCAAAGGCAAGGGCGGAGATTCCGCGGCCATGCGCGAGGGCGTTTCCATCCTGAACGGCGCTTTGCTCAGCGGCGGCACCGCAGGGACGACCACGGTCAACGGCCACGGCGGATCGGGGCCCGGGGGAGCTCACACGGGCGTGTTTCTCGCCGGACCGAATTCCCAGATCACCTCCATCGGCAGCTATGTCTCAGTCACCGGCACGGGCGGCGGCGATACCAACCAGAACGAAAACCACGGGGTCGTCGTCCGGAACAACGCGCAGATCCTGGCGGGCGGCGCGGGGACCGTCACCGTCATTGGAAACGGCGGCAACCTCGCAGGCACTGGGAGCGTCAATATCGGCGTGTTCGTCTTCGGGACGGGTTCGGCGATCACCTCGGGTGGCGGCGATATCTCCGTGACCGGCACCGGCGGCGGTGCCGCGGGCACGCAGTTCAATCACGGCATGCAGGTGTCCGACTCGGCCGCAGTCACGGGGACCGGCACGGCGAAAGTCACCCTCATTGGCACAGGCGGTGGCAGCAATGGCGTCAACGCCAGTCACGGCTTCCACATGGAAAACGTCTCCGCGGTCACCGCGGTCGATGGCAACATCTCCATCACCGGCACGGTCGCCGACGGCACGACGGTGAGCAGCGGCTTCAGGCTCTCGAACGCAGTGGCTGTCGGCTCGAAGGTGCAGACGACGGGCACCGGCACGATCACCGTCATCGCCGACCTCATCGACATCAGCACCAGCGGCGTGACGATCGAGGCGGGCGCGAACACCGTGACGCTCAAGCCGAAGACGCTCGGCCAGCTCGTCGACCTCGGGGCGGCGGACAGCGCCTCGACGCTCGGCCTCACCGATGGCGAGCTGGATGTCATCACCGCCGGCACGCTGCAGATCGGCGACGCGCAGAGCGGGCCGATCAGCATCAGCGCGGTCATCAGCCCGGCGAACTACCGGACGCTCGCCCTGGCGCGCGACACGACCTTTTCCGCCAGCGGCGGGTTTGCCTCGGACATCGGGCCGACGGCGGCGGACATCGAGAAGATCACCGTCACCGGCACGCTCACCATCGATCCCGCGGCGACGCTCACCACGGCGGCCAAGGGCGGCTTCATGCCCGTGACCGGGCAGATGTTCCAGATCATCACCAACGACGACGCGGACGCCATCACCGGCACCTTCAGCGGGCTGCCGGAAGGGCAGACCATCAACCCGTTCCTCGGCGTGGCCATCAACGCCCGCATCACCTACCTCGGCGACACGGGCAACGACGTGGTCATCATCACCAACACGCCGCCGGTCGCCAACCCGGTGTCGGTCGAGCGTTACCCCACGCAGAGCATCAAGATCCCGATCGCCACCATCATGGCGCAGACTTCCGACCCGGATCCGGGCGACACGGTTTCCTTCGTGAGCGTCGGCACTCCCACGGCCCCCGCGCACGGGACCGTGTCGGTGTCGGGCGGCTTCGTCTTCTACAAGCCGACCGGGCTGGGCACGCCAGGCGTGGACCAGAACCCCGAGCTCGGGTTCAGCTACACCGTGCAGGACAACCACGGCTCGCAGACCGTGGGCACCGTGGTCATCGGCATCAAGGTGGACAACGCGCCTTCGCAGAACATCACCAAGCTCACCATGCAGCCAGACGGCTCCGTGGCCATTGACTTCTCCGGCATCCCCAACCGCACCTACGGGCTGCAGTTCAAGGTCATGCTTTCCGACCCGTCGTGGACCACCATCGGCCCCGTCACCGTGGACCAATACGGCGCCGGCCACTACGTGGACGGCCCCCCGCCCCACGCCTCCGCCAGCGGCTTCTACCGGCTCGTCTATCCCTACGTGCCGTAGGAACGGAGCGCCCTCCGCAATTCTGGCCGGCTGCCCGATCGCGCCCGGCTGACGCCCTGTTTTTCGCAGCAATGGCGTGGGGTCGATCCCGACCCGGCCGCTCTCAAAACGGGATCCGGAACTTCGTGATCCCCTGCTGCGGCGCGACGAACGGAAACCTGCGCCAAGAACTCTTGGCAAAAGCTGGCACGCTTCCCGCTATCTCAGGAATGCAACCCGATGAAACATCCGCTCCACACCCGCAACACCGCCCGCCCGCTCACCGCGCCGGCCATGCTGCGTGAAGTGCTCGGCAGTGTTTTCCTCGGAAGCACCGTCGCTCCGGCTTCCAACAGCCGTCTCTTTCCGCGACTGCAGGCCACGGGGAACCGTGGCGGTGCGATTCGACTTTGTTGATGTTGGTTGGGAAAAAGGTGGGTGGAGTCCGGGGGGGCTCCACCCACCTCACCCTGCCGGGTTGAGGGATGAGGGTTGAGAGGTCGGAATCGCGATTGTTCGCGCGCCGGGATCGCCCGGCGATGTTCCCAATTGCACCCGCCCGCACCGCACCCGATGCTCGGCGCGCTCCATGGGCGATTTCACCTTCACTTTCCTCGGCACGGGAACCTCGCTGGGCATCCCGGTGCTGACGTGCGACTGCGCGGTCTGCCGCTCCGCCGACCCTCGCGACCGGCGCACGCGGACGGCAGCCTACATCGAGACGCCGGAATGTGCGTGGGTCATCGACACGGGGCCCGATTTCCGCGAGCAGGCGCTGCGCGAAAACATCCGCCGCGTGGATGCCGTGCTGCTGACCCACGCGCATACGGACCACATCATGGGCTTCGACGACCTCCGTCCGTTCTGCTTTGGCGGGAAAACGCTGCCCGTGTTCGGCTCGCCGGCGACGCTCGGCCTGCTCCGGAACTCGTTCTCGTTTGCCTTCGACGGAAAAAACCGCTTCCCGGGCTATCTCCAACCGGACGCGCGGCCGGTGGAGGGCGCCTTCCGTCTCGGTGAGACGGAAATCGTCCCCCTCCCCGTTCCCCATGGCCGGATGACGACCTATGGCTACCTCTTCATCCGCGGCGGCCGCCGGCTTCTCGCCTATATCAATGACTGCAAGGCCGTGCCCGAGGAAGTGCGCGCGCAGGTCGCCGGCGTGGACACGCTCATCCTCGACGCCCTCCGCCGCCGGGAACATCCTACGCACATGAGCGTGGACGAGGCGCTAGAGACCGCCGCGGCGATCCAGCCGCGGCAGACACTCTTCACCCACCTCTGCCACGACCTCTCGCATGCGGCGACCGAGGCCGCGCTGCCCGAGGGCGTGCGCATCGCCACGGACGGGATGAAAATCACGCTTTGATAAGCCGGATCCGTGGTCGCCATTTTCAAAACCCCACGGTAATTCTGAGACACCATATGAAGATCGTTCGCGTCCCCTGGATTCGCTGCCGTGCCGATGAGGTCGACGCCGTTTCCTCCGAAATGACATGGCATGGCCGGACCTTCGCCGTGCTGGCATATTCGCAAAAAGAGGCGCTGGAATGGTGGCGCAGCCTGCCCGATCGGGACCGCGAAAGCCTGCTCGGCATGGGTGGAGAAGCCGCCAACGACAGCCCGAGCCTGTTCTGAAAAACGTCGCTGTTCAGCACAGCGCAAGGCTTTACCAATGGAATTCGGTCGTTGATGCGAGGGTAGGATTTGGTCTTGACGGTCGGCGCTACAAATCCATTATGCGCCCTTCTTTTTGCCGGAAACGGCTTTTATCAACCGCATGCCCGACAATCTGGGAACACTCATTTGGACGCTCTGCTACACCGCCGTATTACTGGGAATCTCCTTGTACGGCCTGCATCGTTATCTCATCGTTTATCTTTTCTTAAAGAACCGGCGCAACGCCCCGGTGCCTCTCGGCAAGCTGGACCAGCTGCCGCGCGTCACCGTTCAGCTGCCCATCTTTAACGAACTCTACGTCGTCGAGCGGCTCTTGGAATCCGTTTCCAAGCTCGACTACCCGCAGCACCTGGTCGACGTGCAGGTGCTCGACGACTCCACCGACGAAACCCGCGAGCTCGCCACCAAGCTCGTCGGCGAACTTGTGGTCCGCGGTTTCGACATCACGCACATCCACCGCACCGACCGCACGGGCTTCAAGGCTGGCGCCTTGGAAAACGGGCTCCAGTCGGCAAAGGGCGAGTTTATCCTCATCCTCGACGCGGACTTCGTCCCGAACCCGGATGTCCTCAAACGCACCGTGGACTATTTTTCCGACCCCAAGGTCGGCATGATCCAGACCCGCTGGGGCCACCTGAACCGCACCTACTCGATGCTCACGCGCGTGCAGGCGATGTTCCTCGACGGCCACCTGCTCCTCGAGCAGACCGGCCGCAACCGCTCCGGGCCGCTTCATCAATTTCAACGGCACCGCCGGCGTCTGGCGGAAGTCCTGCATCGTCGAAGCCGGCGGCTGGCAGCACGACACGCTCACCGAGGATCTCGACCTCAGCTACCGCGCGCAGCTCAAGGGCTGGAACTTCGTCTTCCTGCCCGACCTCGTCACCCCCGCCGAGCTCCCCGTGGACATGAATGGCTTCAAGTCCCAGCAGCACCGCTGGACCAAGGGCAGCATCCAGACCTGCAAAAAACTCCTCCCCGCCGTGTGGCGGGCACACCTTCCGCTAAAGGTGAAGCTCGAAGCCACCATGCACCTCACCTCGAACTACGCGTTCCTGCTCCTCGCCGCCATCTGCATCCTGATGCACCCGAGCGTCGCAGCCAACGCCGACGGGACCTGGGGAATCTGGCGCACCATCCTGCTCGACATCCCGATCTTCATCACCGGGTCGCTTCCCGCCATCGTCTTCTACATCGTCTCCCAGCGGGAGCTCTACCCACGCTCCTGGTGGCGCGAAGTCCTCTACCTCCCCGCCCTGCTCGCGCTGACCATCGGCCTCGCCGTGAATAACGCGTGGGCCGTCATCCAAGGGATGTTCGGCGTCACCGGCGAATTCACCCGCACGCCCAAGTACGGCATCCAGACCAAGACGCAGGCCTGGAAAAAGTCGAAATACTCCGTCGCGAAAAACCTCCTGCCCTTCATCGAAATCGCCTTCGCGGCCTACTTCATCTACTTCTTCATCCACGAAGTCACGGCCCGCAACTGGCTCGCCATGCCCTTCCTCGGCCTCTTCGCCAGCGGCTTCACCTACGTCGCCATGTGCTCGCTCGCACAATGGTTTCCCGCAGCTCCGCGCCTCGTGGCGCGACACGGGAGAGGTGCTCTCCGCCTGATCCGATCCATGAACGAACAGCCCAACGTCATCATGCGGAGGCCGGCCCAATGAGACTGCGCCGCCTCCTCGCGGTCCTCCTCAGTCTCCACGCCCCCATCGTCATCCCGTCCGCGTTCGCCACGGACAGTCCGACCATCATGGTCAGCATCGCCGAGCAAAGGCTCTACCTGTTCGATGCGAACGGCCAAAAGGTCGCCTCCTACCGCGTCTCCACCTCGAAATTTGGAATCGGCGACACCCGCAGCAGCTACGCCACGCCGATCGGCCAGTTTGAGATCGCCGACAAAATCGGCCACGAAGCCGAACTCGGCGCGGTCTTCCGCGGCTGCCGCCCGACCGGCGAAATCTGCGCGGTGAATGCGCCCGAACGCGATCCCATCGTCACGCGCATCCTCCCGCTCCGCGGCCTCGAAAAGCACAACGCAAAGGCCCTTTCCCGCGGCATCTACATTCACGGCACCCCCGAAGAACGGAACATCGGCCGCCCCGTCAGCTACGGCTGCATCCGCATGAAATCCCGCGACGTCGTCGAACTCTTTGACCACGTGCAACGCGGAACCCGCGTGGAAATCACCACTGACCGCGTCGGTGGATTCTTCGGCAACGCTACCCGCGCTCCGGCAGGCGGCAGCTAGTCGCAGCCGCGCCCCTCAGTCCTCGATGACCTCGAAGTGGCTGAAGAGCTTGAAACTCTCGTAGCGGGCCTCCACGTCGGCGTCTGTCAGCGTGCGCATCCGTTCGAGGCTGAACTGCTCGACGTTGTAGCTCGCGAGCACCGATCCGAAAACCACGGCCCGGCGCAGGTCGGCGAAGGTGACGGCTCCCTTGCTGTTCGCCGCAAGATGGCCCGCGAGGCCGCCGGCGAAGGTGTCGCCCGCGCCGGTGGGGTCATGCACATCCTCCAGCGGGTAGGCGCTGCATGAGAAAAAGTCGCCATTTTCGCCGAAGAGCAGACAGCCGTGCTCGCCCTTCTTCAGCGCCACGAATTTCGGCCCCATCGCCTGGATCTGCTGGCCGGCCTTGATGAGCGACGTCTGCTGCGTGAGCTGGCGCGCCTCGCTGTCGTTCAGGATGAGCATGTCCACGCGCTTGAGCAGCCGCTTGAGTTCGTCGAGCGCGATGTTGATCCACAGGTCCATCGTGTCCGCGATGACGAAGCCGGGGCTCTCCAGCTGATCGAGCACGTGGTTTTGCAGGTTCGGCCCGATGTTCGCGAGCAGCGCGAGCTTCGTCCGCTTGTAGTCCGGCGGGAGGACCGGGGTGAAATGCTCGAACACATTCAGGTCCACGCTGCGGGTCTCGCGCACATTCATGTCGAGCATGTATTCGCCCGACCAGCGGAAGGTCTTGCCCGGCACGATCTGCAGGCCGGCGAGGTCGATCTTGCGCGACTTGAAAAACTCCACGTGCTTCGTCGGAAAATCGTCGCCGACGATGCCGACCATGTTCACCGGCGAGAAAAACGACACGCCCACCGCCGCGTAACTCGCAGAACCGCCGAGCAGATCGGCGTGCTCCTCGAAGGGAGTCTTGACGGTATCGAGTGCGACGGAACCAACGACGAGGACGGACATGGCAGGATGTGGTTGCAGGGTTTGTGTGACGATCTTCGCGATGCCTTTCGGGCGCGAAGGGCGGACGAGTTACACACTCAGCGGCACGGCGTCCAGCCGCGCTTTTGCCTCGCGGCAATATCCCGCGACATCCGCCGACTGCAGGATCCCGCTCACGATCACCACGCGTCGCGCACCGGCGGCGATCACCGTGTCGAGATTCTCCAGCTTCACTCCGCCGATGCAGAAAATCGGCACGCTCACGAGAGTGTGCACCCGCGCGATCTCCGCGAGACCGATCGCCGGGCGCCCCGCCTTCGTCGGCGTGGGAAAAAGCGGCCCGAAGCCGATGTAGTTCGCGCCCTCGGCTGCCGCGGCGACGGCTTGCTCCACCGAGTGCGTGCTCTTTCCGATGATCGGCAGCGGCACCTCGCCCCCCAGCGCGCGACCGGCGCGCCAGCGCGCGTCGGCGACGGAAAAATCATCCTGCCCCACGTGCGCACCATCCGCGCCGACACTCGGCACCAGTTCCGGATGATCGTTGATGATGAACGGCACGCCCGCATCGCGCAGGATGGGCGCGACGCGATTCGCCAGCTCCTCGATCTCGTGGTCCTCCCTCCCCTTCCCCCGAAGCTGCACCACATCCACCCCGCCCTCACACAACTGCGCCGCGATGCCCCCGACGGAATCCGCCGCCACGTAGCCAAGGTCGATTATCCCGTAGAGCCGCGCCTCGGCGAGGCGTGTTCGAATGGCGGAATCATTACTCATCGCCGTCAACTAACCCGAATCCGTCGACGCGCCAAGCGGCTTAGGCAATGAGCCGATCCAACTCCGCCCGGCACTCGGAGAAAACCTCTCCGGCGGGACGCGCCGCATCCACACGGCGGATGAAGGGACGCTCCAACCCGAGGAAGATTTTCCGCACCGCGCGCAACTGCTCCGCTTCCTCGAAGGTATTCGGCGCGTCGCCACGCGCGCGGATGCGCTCCAAGCCACCATCCGGATCGAAATCCAAGAGCAGCACCAGGTCCGGCTGCGGCGCAAACTGCTCATTCATTTCCAAAATTTTCGCCGGGTCCGCGCCGCGCGCGCCCTGGTAGGCCGCGGTGGAAAGGTAGTAGCGATCGAGCAGCACGACCCTGCCCGCCGCCAGCGCGGGACGGATGAGCGTCGCGACATGCTCGGCGCGATCCTTCAGGAAAAGTTCCAGCTCCTCGTCGAGCGACAGCCTGCCTTCCGTCATGCTCTGCCGCAGCTTCAGCCCCCACGGTCCGCGCGTCGGCTCGCCGCTGGTCACGCATTCCATCCCGCGCTCCGTGCAATGCGCCGCGAGGCCGCGCAGGACGGTGCTTTTGCCCGCGCCATCGATTCCCTCGACGACCACGAGCCAGCCGGGAGCATTCGGTCGGGACATGGCGGCGCGATGTAGGTGACACCGCCGTGTGCGTCACGCGAAATCGGGAAGTGCGCCCGCAAAAACAGCGATTGCCCGCAACGCCGCGGCGCACTACAAGCCGCTCCTCATTTCACAGACAACCCTCACCAAACACACACCCATGCCCATCGCAGTCGGAACCAAAGCCCCGGATTTCACCCTCAAGTCCAAAGACGCCAACGGCCTCAAGGACATCACGCTCTCCGCGAATTTCGGAAAGAAGAACACGCTCGTGCTGTTCTTTCCGCTCGCGTTCACGGGCGTCTGCACGCAGGAGTTTTGCGACGTGTCGCAAGGGCTCGAAGCCTTCACCGGCCTGAACGCCGAAATCATCGGCGTGAGCGTGGACAGCCCCTTCGCGCAGGAGGCGTGGGCGCAGTCGAAGAGCATCACCGTGCCGCTGGTCAGCGACCTCAACAAGGCCGTGACGAAAGCCTATGGCGTGGAATTTCCAGGCCTCGCGGGCATCGGCGACACGAGCGCGCGCGCCGCGTTCGTCATCGATAAGAACGGCGTAGTGCAATACGCCGAGCAGACCGCAACGCCGAAGGATCTGCCGAACTTCGAAGCCATCAAGGCGAAGCTCACGGAGCTGAAATAGCGGGCCACTTTCATCGGGGCCTGTCCGCAACCGGGCAGGCCCCTTTGCATTTCCAGACACCTCGCACGGGAACAGAAGCATGAGCACAGAACTCCAGGTCGGCGACGCAGCCCCGGCATTCAGCACGGTCGCGGTCGGCGGCAGATTCGGCGCGGGAAAAAACGTCTCGCTCGCGGACTTCGCGGGCAGGGTCGTGGTGCTCTACTTTTACCCGAAGGACGACACGCCCGGCTGCACCACGCAGGCCTGCGCGCTGCGGGACGAGTGGCAGGATTTCGACGGCAAGGCGGAGATCTTCGGCGTGAGCCCGGATTCCGCGAAGAGCCACGCGAAATTCATCGAAAAACATTCGCTGCCCTTCCCTCTCCTCGTGGACGAGGCGAAAAAGATCGTCGGCGACTACGGCGTGTGGGTCGAGAAAAGCATGTACGGGAAAAAATACATGGGCACGGAACGCACGACCTTCGTGATCGGGGACGACGGGAAAATCAAAGCCATCCTCCGCAAGGTGAAACCCGCGGAGCACACCGGCCTCCTGCGCGCCGCGCTCTAGCACGCGCGGCATGAAGCTCTCGACCATCGCCGCGACGCTCGCCGAACTCGGCACGCGACCCACGCAAAGCCTCGGGCAGAATTTTCTCCACGATCAGAATCTCGCTCGCTGGATCGTCGAGCAGGCGGGAATCGAACCCGGCAAGCCGTGGGTGGAGATCGGACCGGGGCTCGGCGCGCTGACGGAGTTCGCGGTGGAGATTTCGCCGCATGGAATCCTGCTGGAAAAAGACGACCGCTTCGCGCCGTGGCTCCGCGAACATTTTCCGACCGTCGAACTCGTCCACGGCAACGCGCTGGACTTCGATCCTCGCGAGCTCTTCTGGCGCGGGCCGCTGCCCATCTTCGGCAACCTCCCCTACTACATCTCCAGCCAGTTGCTGTTTCAGTTCACCGCGGAACCGAGCGCCGCGAGCCGGATCGTCATCACGCTGCAGCGCGAACTCGCCGAGCGGCTGTGCGCAAAGTCCGGCACCGGCGAGTACGGCGCGCTCACCGTCCTCATCGGCCGCCGCTGGCAGGCAAAATTGCTCCGCCACCTGCCGCCGCAAGTTTTCACACCGGTCCCGAAAGTCGGCTCCTCGGTCGTGCTCCTCACGCCGCGCGAGGACGACTCGCTGCCGGAATGCGACGGCGCGCTCTATCGCGAGCTCGTGAAGCGCGGATTCAGCCAGCGCCGAAAGCAGCTCCGCAAGATGCTGCAGCTCGACCGCTGGGAGGAATTTGCCGCAGCACTCGGTGTGTCCGTGACTGCGCGCGCGGAAGAACTCACCCTGGCCCACTGGGTCGCGCTCACGAATCTCGTCGCGGGTGTTACCGGCGACATCAGCGCCGGCGCACAGGATGTGACCGGCGAGATGTTCGACGTCGTGGATGAGGAAAACCGCGTCGTAGGCCAACAGCCGCGCGGAGTCGTTCACCGGGAGAAACTGCGTCACCGCGCGATCCACATCTTCGTCTTCAACAAACGCGGCGAACTCTTTCTCCAGCGCCGCTCGCGGTGGAAGGACGCGCACCCGCGCCGCTGGGACAGCAGCGCCGCGGGGCACGTGAATGCCGGCGACGACTGTGACACGACTGCACCGCGCGAACTTGATGAGGAACTCGGCATCTCCGCGCCGCTCGAACCCGTCGGCGATGTGCCCGCGTGCCGCGAGACCGGGTGGGAGTTTGTAAAAATCTACAAGGCGAGGCACGAAGGCCCCTTCCGTCTGCCGCCGGCGGAAATCGAATGCGGCGCATTCTTTTCCATCCCCCAGATACAGCGCTGGATCGACGCGCGACCGAAGGATTTCGCGACCGGCTTCACCGAGTGCTGGCGAACGCTCCTCGAAAGCGGCCGTCTCGCGCCTTGAAAGGTGCGGCGCGCTAGGTCGCCGCTTGCGGGCGCCGGAACTTCACGTGCTTCTCAAAACACTCCGGGCAGATGCCGTGGCTGAAATTGCTGCCCGTCTGCTGCGAGATGTAGCTCTCCACGGCGTGCCAGTAGTTTTCGTCGTCGCGAATTTTTTTGCAGTACATGCAGATCGGCAGCAGCTCCTTTAGCTGCCGGAGCTGCGTGGCAAACTCGACGATGCGCTCGGCGACGCGCAAGCGCATCATGATCGCCTCGCGGTCGAGCGGCTTTGCCAGGAAATCGTCCACGCCCGCGTCCATCGCCTTGCGGAGATTCTCGCGGCCCGTGTGGATCGCGGTGAGCAGGATGAAGTACGTATAGTCCGTCTTCGGGTCGCGCGCGGACCTTCTTGCAGAAATCGAGACCGTCCATGCCGGGCATCATCCAGTCGCTCACGATGACGCGCACGGGTTCCGCATTGAATGCCTCCCATGCCGTCTCGCCGCAGTCGGTGACGATGACGGAGTGCCCGGCGCTCTCCAGCGCGAGCTGGAGCATTTTGGAGGAAACGGCGTCGTCCTCGGCGATCAGAATTTTCATGCGGATTCCATCTCCAGTTCGTTTTCCAGCGCCGTGCGGACGGATCCAAACTCGCGCTCGATCTCCCCGATCATTTGCTCCATCGCGTCCCGGCTGCCTTCGCCGAGCGCCGCCGCTTCCAGCCGCTCACAGGCCGCCAGCATCCGGTGCGCCCCAAAATTGCTGCAACTGCCCTTCATCGTATGTGCGAGGCGTGCGATCCGTGGCGCGTCGTTGCCCTTCACGGCCTTCCTGGCCTCCTTGAACATCGGCGGGGTGCGCTCGATGAAGAGGTCGATCACACTCACCAGCACGGATTGGCCGGTCTCCGCCTCGAGCTGCCGGAAACTCCCGATCCTCTCCTGGCAGACGACGTTTTCCGGCGCATGCGCGGCATTTTTGGAAATGGCCCGGCACGCGGCCGGGCTCCTTTCCAGCGCCGCTCCCGAGATCGCCGAAGCGCACTGGCTTGCTCAGGTAGTCATCCATACCGGCTTCCATACACCGCTCCCTATCACCCACAAGGGAATGTGCAGTCATCGCGATAATCCACGTCCGGCGCTTCCGGCCTTTTTCGAACTCGCGAATCAGTCGGGCCGTCTCCCATCCATCCAGTTTCGGCATCTGGCAATCCATCAGGACCACGTCATAGGAGCGCTTCCGGACCGCCCGAACGGCCTCCTCGCCGTCGGTCACTGCGTCCACCTTGCACCCCAGCTTCCGGAGCTGGAACTGCACGACCTTTTGATTCACCGCGCTGTCCTCCGCCACGAGCACACGCAGCGCGCGGCACGAAGCGTCGGCGTGCGTTTCGGAAACCGCCGTCGAGGCCGACGCCGCGGGCGCGGCTTTGGAAAGTCCTGACTTCAGCACACTCTCCAGGCAGCGATGGACGCTGCGGTGCTTGATCGGTTTTGCAATCTCCCCATCCGCCCTTGCGTCACCACAGCCAGCGCCATCCTCGCTCTTGTTCAGCGGAACCACGCGCACCAGCCGGACTCCCGAATATCGCGCGTCGTCGCGAATCTTCCGGGAGAACGCCATGTCGCTCCCGCTCCCCACATCGACGCCAAAGACTACCAGGTCGAACTGCGAGCCGCGCCGTTCTGCTGCACACAGCGCTTCCATCGCACGAGCCCCATCCTCGGCGTGCTCCGCCTTGACGTCCCAGGATTCGAACAACCCCGAAAGCACGCTACCGCCGCAGGCCGGGCCGACGGTGAGCGCCCTCGCGCCCGGGAATGGCGACAGCTGCTGCACGCGCACATCCTCCGCGTTCCGAAAGGCCCCGGTAAAAAACACCCGCGAACCGCGACCGGGCTCACTGTCGATCCATATCTCACCGCCCATCTGGGAAACCAGCCTGCGGCTGATCGCGAGCCCCAGGCCGGTGCCGCCGTACCGTCGAGTCGTCGATCCGTCGGCCTGCACAAACGCTTGGAAAAGCCGTGCCTGCTGCTCGCGGGAGATTCCGATGCCCGTGTCCATCACCTCGAAATGCAGCATCGTCTCTCCGGACTGCTCCTTCTCGGTGCGGATCATCACGCGGACTTCGCCCTGCTCGGTGAATTTCAACGCATTGCCGACGAGGTTCGAAAGCACCTGCCGCAGCCGGCCCGGGTCGCCAGTGAGCACCTCGGGCACTCCGTCCGCGACGACCAGCGAGAGCTCGATGCCCTTCGTCAAAGCGCGGCCGGCGAAAAGATCCACGACGCTCTCCGCGACATTGTTCACGTCAAAGTCGATCTCCTCAAACGTCAGCATCCCGGCCTCGATCTTCGAGAAGTCGAGGATGTCATTGATGATCTTCAGCAGCGCCTCGGAGCTGTCCACGATCGTCTCGGCAAAATCCCGCTGCCTCGCGGACAGCTCCGTGTCGAGCAGCAGCCCGGTCATGCCGATGATGCCATTCATCGGTGTGCGAATTTCGTGGCTCATGTTCGCGAGGAACTCCGTCTTGAGCCGCGCGGACTCGATGGCGGAATCGCGCGCGCCCGCCATCGCCGTCTCCGCCTGCCGCCGGGCGGTGATGTTTTCCATCGCGCCCTCGTAATAGACGACCTTTCCGTCCGCGTCGCACACGGGCCTCGCGTGCTTCGACACCCAGATCACCGAGCCGTCCCGGCGGCGCATCTCACATTCGAACTGCGCAATCGAGGCGCTGCGTTCCATCACCGCGCGGAATTCCGCCCACTGCGCAGGCTGCACGTAGATCTGCCCGCCGATGTCGCCCACTTCGGCGAGCAGTTCCGACGGCGAGGGATAGCCGAGGATCCCTGCAAGCGCCGGGTTCGCATTCCGGAAACGGCCATCCGGACTGATCTGAAAAATCCCCTCGATCGCATTCTCGAAGATTTTCCGGTAATTCTCCTCCGCAGCGCGCAGCGAAGCCTCGGTCCGCTTCAGTTCGCTGATGTCCTGCATCGTCGCCCGCAGTCCGGTCACGACACCGGCGGGATCCCGGATCAGGCTGTCGCGCACCAGCACCGGGAACACACTTCCATCCTTGCGGCGGAACTCGCGCTGATACGGCTCGCCGATCTCGGCCTCGTCCCTCACCCGCCACGCGATATAGTCGCGGAAGTCCTCCCCGACCACGAATTCCCAGATGTAATGGCCGACCATCTCGCCGGCGGAATAGCCAAGCATCTCGAGTTCGGTCTTGTTGACGCGCGCGAGCCGCCCCTCCGTGTCGAGTTCGTAGTAGGCGACGGGCGCATCGTCGAAAAGATCGCGGAATGTGGATTCGCTCCGCTTGAGCGCGCGCTCCGTCTTCCGCTGCTCGCGCACGTCCACGCCGATCCCGCCGAGGAACCTGCGCCCGTCCGGACCGACCATGGGGAATTTCACGACCAGCCACTCGTGCGTGAGGCCGTCACTCGTCGTGATCATCTCCACCTGCTTGGACGCGCGGTTGCTCTGCAAAATGCTCCGGTCGTATTCCATCACCGCCCGCGCCGTCTCGGGCGGGAGCCAGTCGAAGTCATTCTTGCCGACCATCTGCTCGACTGGCGCTCCGAACGCCTTCGCCATGACGCGGTTGACGAACAGCATCCGGCCCTGATCGTCCTTCATGAAGCAGAGCGTCGGGCTGTGCTCCATGAACGCCTCGAAACGCTGCTCGCTCTCGCGCAGCAGATTCTCAGACAGCCGGCGCTCGGTGAGGTCGCTCCACACCGCGAGCAGCACCTCGCGGCCATCCGCCCACACCGGCGTGATCGCGATCTCCACGGGCAATTCCCGCCCGTCGGATTTGCGCGCCTGCCACTCGTAGCGGAAATGCCCGATCTCGCGGACGAGGTCCCAGATCTCCGTGCGCTTGACCTCCGAGAGCGAACCATCCGGCTGCAGCTCCGGCGAAAGCGCGGCGACATCCGTGCCGGTCAGTTCCGGCATGCCGGCAAAGCCCAGCATTTCGGCAGCCGCCTGGTTGCAAGCCACCACGTGGTTTGCATCGAAGATGAAATGTGCATGCGCCGACTGGTCAAACAGGACGCGGAATTTTTCCTCGGATGAATGGCTCGCCGTCACATCCCGCGACACGACGAGAATCCGCTCTGGTCGCCCTTTCCCATCACAGACCGGGGTCACCACCACATCGTACCAGCGCCCCTCGCCGGAGCGGACGTGGCACAGGCCTTGGAATCTCCCGACCTTCCCCGAGGCTGCGGCCTTCATCACGGATTCCGCGGCGACCCGCGGCTCGCCGGCCCACGTCTCCACCCAAGGCAGACCCTCCACCGGCTGGAGTCCGATGTCCTCGATCCACCGCCACATCGCCGAATTGACCACCTTCAGCCGCCCCTGTGCATCGAGCAGCGCGATGCAATCCGTGCTGCTTTCGATCATGCTCCCGTTCAGTTCCTCCGCGTCGCGCAGCCCGCTCTCGACCTCCCTCCGCGCCCGCGTCCCGCTCCGCATCAGCACGAGCGCGCAGCCGAGCAAGAGCGAGTAGGTGATGCTCCCGAACACGGTCACGAATCCCAGCACCCGCGCCTCGCGCACCTTCGCCATGTGCCAGATCGCGACAATCGCCGTCAGCGCAAAGACGGCGAGCGCCACCGCGATTCCGGCGTAAATCTTCTTTTTGAGGGCACGATGCATTCGGGCTGAAATGATCGAGCCTGAGTAAGCAGCTTCCAGACCGCCCCTTGCGGCAAAGTCCAATCCCGCGAAAATTCACCCCCTTTTTCCGGGGAACGCTACAGCCCTCGGCGCCGGTCCCACGGCGGCCCCCATTCCCCAAGATCTACAGCTTCGACTTAAGTTCCTTGCCGACCGCAAATTTCACCGCCTTGGAGGCCTTGATTTTGATCTTCTCGCCAGTCTTCGGGTTCACGCCGAGCCGGGCCTTCCGGTTCACGACCTTGAAAGTCCCGAAGCCGATCAACTGCACATTTTTCCCCCGACGCAGCGAGCCCGCGATGGATTCGACCACTGCGTTCACCGCCTTTTCCGCGGCCGCCTTACTCACGTCCTTGCCGAGGTTCTTTTGTACACTGGAAACAAGTTCTGCCTTATTCATGGGAAATGCTGGTTGGTTGGCTGAGTGATAAAATTTCCGGGGGCGGAGAATCAGCCCGCGAATTCGGGCCGCTGTGTGTCACTCGAAATTCGGCGAGTCAATCGGTTTCCGCCGAATTTTCCTTCATCTCTCCGGCACCGTTCGGAGGTTGATTTTTCCACGGCAAATGGCACAGCTTCTGCCATGGATTTTCACCAGCGGATCGCACGGCATCTCGACAGCGTTCCTCGCATTCACCCGACCGCGTTCACCGCGGCCAACGCCACCATCCTCGGCGACGTGACCCTCGGCGAGGAGTCCAGCGTGTGGTTCCAGTGCGCCGTGCGGGCGGACATCAACCGCATCGTCATCGGCCCGCGCTCGAACATCCAGGACGGCTCCGTCATCCATCTCGCCGACGACTTCGGCACCGAGATCGGTGAACTCGTCACCGTCGGCCACAAGGCCGTGCTCCACGCCTGCAAGGTGGACAACGAGGTCCTCGTCGGCATGGGCGCGATCGTGCTCGACGGCGCGGAAATCGGCGCCCGGTGCATCATCGGCGCAGGCGCCATCGTCACCGGCGGCAAAATCTTCCCGCCCGGCTCCCTCATCCTCGGTGCGCCCGCGAAGGTCGTCCGCACCCTCACGCTCGACGAGCAGGCCGGCATCCGCGTCTGGGCCGACCGCTACGTCACCCTCTCCCGCGAATACATCGCCCGCGGCATCCGCTGAGCCTCTGGATACAAGGCGACAATGGCCAAATCCGCTTCCAAGATCAGTTTCGCAGCAAAACTCATCCGCCCGGAAGGGACCGCGAAGGGCGGGTCGTGGACCTTTCTTACCCTGCCGATGGACGCGAGTGCGAAGCTCCCTTCGCGGAGCATGACGACGGTGGAAGGCACCCTCAATGGTGTCCCCTTCCGGGCCACGCTCGAGCCGGATGGCCAGAAAAGCCATTGGCTCAAAGTGAGCCGAAAGTTGCGCGAAGCGGCCGGCGCAGACGCGGGCGACACCGTCACGCTGGAGATCGCGCCCTTGGCCGAGGAACCGGAACCCAAGGTGCCCGCCGACCTGCGGAAGGCTCTCGCGGCGGACCCGAAGGCACGGGCGTTGTGGGACGAAATCACGCCCATCGCGCGCCGAGATTGGATCCATTGGATCACCTCCGCCAAACTGCCGGAGACTCGCACCCGCCGGGTGGCCAGTGCCTGCTCGATGCTCGCTGCGGGGAAACGCCGCGTGTGCTGCTTTGATCGGTCCGGGTTCTACAGCAAAAGCCTCAGCGCTCCCAAGGCAGCGCCTTAGCTGAGTGCCGGCCTGGCGTGCAGCCGGGAACCGCGGAGGATTTGACTGCGGAGTTTCCGCTTCCCCAGCGCGTCACGCACACGGCATCCTGCGGGGATGAAATTCGGAATCTGCAATGAGATCTTCAAGGACTGGTCGCTGGAGGATACCTTCGCGTTCGCGAAAAAGGCGGGCTACGACTTCGTCGAGATCGCGCCCTTCACCATCGCGAAGTCGGTGACCGACATTTCCCCCGCCGAACGCACGCGCATCCGCGGACTCGCCGCGAGCGCAGGCATCGGCATCAGCGGCCTGCACTGGGTGCTCGTGCAGGCCGAAGGGATGTATCTCACGCATCCCGATGCGGCGGTGCGGACGCGCACGTCGGCGTATTTCACCGAACTGGTGGACTGCTGCGCAGACCTCGGTGGGACGCGCATCATCGTCGGGTCGCCCAAGCAGCGGAACATCATGGATGGCGTGACGTTTGAACAGGCGTGGGCATGGGCGACGGAGGTCTTCCGCGCCGCCGTGAAGCGCGCGGAGGAACGCGGGGTCGTGCTTTGCTTTGAGCCGCTCGCGCCGGCGGAGACGAATTTCGTGAATACCGCCGCCGAGGGGCGCCGCTTCGCCGCGCAGTTCGCGAGCCGCGCGATGAGCATCATTCTTGATGTAAAGGCGATGAGTGCGGAGGCCACGCCGATCCCGCAAATCATCCGCGAGAGTGCGGGCAAGTTTGAGTACTTCCACGCGAACGACCCGAACCTGAAGGGGCCGGGATTCGGCGACATGGACTTCGCGCCCATCGCCGCCGCGCTGCGCGAGTCCGGCTACGACGGCACCGTCTCGGTCGAGGTTTTCAATTTCGACGAAGGCCCGGAAGTCATCGCCACGAAGAGTCGCGAATATCTCCGGAAGACCTTTGGCTGCTGACGCGGCTCACTCGTCCTTCGGGATCTTCTCGAGGATCATCCGCGTGATGCTGTCGCTGGTGACGCCTTCGCTCTGCGCGGCGAAATTCGGGATGATGCGGTGCCGCATGATGCTCGGCGCAACAGCCGCGACATCCTCGCAGCCGACATACACCTGCCCGCGCAGGATCGCGTGCGCCTTGGCCGCGAGGATGAGATTCATCGAGGCGCGCGGACCCGCGCCCCACGCGAGCCACTTCTTGCAAAAGTCGAGGACCTGCGGGCTCTTCGCGCGCGTCGCGGCGACGATCTGCTGCGCGTACCGGAAGACGTGATCCGCGACCGGCATCCGGCGCACGGTGCCCTGCAAATAGAGGATGTGCTCGCTGCCGAGGACCTGCCGCACGGTCGCCAACGTCCCGCCTGTCCCGCGACGCATGATTTCCAGTTCCTCGTCCGCGCTCGGGTAGTCCACGTAAATCATGAACATGAACCGGTCGAGCTGCGCCTCGGGGAGCGGATACGTGCCCTCCTGCTCGACGGGATTCTGCGTCGCGAGGACGAAGAACGGCTCAGGCAGTTTGTGGTCCGCGCCGCCGACGGTGATCTTCCTTTCCTGCATCGCCTCGAGCATCGCGGCCTGCGTCTTCGGCGGCGTGCGGTTGATTTCATCCGCGAGGATCACGTTTGCAAAAATCGGCCCCGGCAGGAACTTGAACGCACGCTCACCGGTCGCCGGATCCTGGTGAATCACCTCAGTGCCCGTGATGTCGCTGGGCATGAGATCGGGCGTGAACTGGATGCGCTTGAACTGGAGATTCAGCGCCTGCGCGAGCGTGGAAATGAGCAGCGTCTTCGCGAGCCCCGGCACGCCGACGAGCAATGCGTGCGACCTCGTGAAGATGGCGATCAGCAGTTCATCGATGACCTTGTCCTGCCCGACGATCACCTTTCCGATCTGGTGCCGGAGCAGCGCGTGCGCCTCCTTGAAATACTCGATCGCCTTCACGTCACCGTCCTTGAACACCTCCGGCTTTTCCTCCGGGACAGCTGCTGGAGGAGGCGGCGGTGTGTCGGTGTCGGTGTTCATCGGGAGGAAAAGTCGCGCGAGTAAACCACCCGGGCGCGCCTTTGCCAACGGCGATGTCCGCCGCTGCCGCCTTGACCTATCGCCGTGCATCGTCATCGTCCGCCGGTATCTTGAAAACCGAATCAAACACCGGGCGGCATGCCTTCGCTTCCCGAATCGGGCGGAATCCTTCCCAACCCGTCACGCAACTCCTGCCGACCGTCGCACGCTGAGGCTTCGCGCCGCGCCAGGAGATTGTCACTCGCATTGAACTGATATGGGACCGTCCACAGATGTCGCACGCCCCCGCAATCTCGACTGGAAGCGCGCTGCCGCGCTGCTCTACGGCGACTGGGGGACGTCGAAGGCCTACGTCATCGGTCTCACGATCGTCGCCGCGGGCTTCGCGGCCCTTCCCGTCATCATCGCCGTCTGCGTGCTCACGGCGATCGTCGGTTACAACTACTCCATCATCTGCCGCAATTTCCCCGACGGCGGCGGCGTGTATTCGGCGGCCCGCCAGCAGAGCCGGATCCTCGCCTCGCTTGGCGCGCTGCTGCTGATTGCGAATTTTCTCGTCACCGCCGCACTCAGCGGCTGGTCGGCCATGAGCTACTTCGGCGTGCCGGAAAAGTGGCTCCCGGCGGCGACGATGACGGCGATCGTGATCCTCGGCGCGGTGAATTGGTTCGGCCCGAAGCACAGCGGCAGCATGGCCATCGCGATGGCGATTCCGACCGTGGTGACCGTGCTCATTTTGATCGCCATCAGCGCACCTTATCTCACGACGGAATTTCTCCGCTGGCCCAGCGAGGCGCTCGCCGACCCGGCGTTCCTGGAACGGCACCCGAAGGCCACCCACGGCGCGATGAGCCAGACGTGGATCTGGTTCACCGGGGCGATCCTGGCGCTCAGCGGCGTCGAGGCCGTCGCGAGCATGACGGGCGTCATGAAGGCCGATCCCGGCGACGTGGGGGAAAAGGTGAAGGTGGGCCGCACCGCAGGGCGCGCGCTTTTCATCGTCGCGATCGAGGTGGTCGTCGCCACGGTCCTTCTCGGGTGGGCGATGCTCTCGATGGCGAACACGCCCGAAACGCAAAGCGCCTTCGTGGAGCACAAGAATTACATGCTCCGCTTTCTCGGCGAACACTACGGCACGAAGGTGGGCGGCACGATCGTCGGGCATTCGGTCGGGCTCGTCGTCGGCATCGTCTTTGGCGTGCTGCTCCTGAGCGCGGTCAACACCGCGATCAACGCGGTGATCGGCGTCTTCTACATGCTCGGTCAGGACGGCGAAATGCCGCGCCCGCTCTCGCGCCTGAATTCCCACGGCGTCCCGATCATCCCGCTCCTGCTCGCCACGTTCCTGCCGGTGGTCATCCTCACATTCACCCAAAACCTTGAAGGCCTCGCCGAGCTTTACGAGATCAGCGTGGTCGGCGCGATCTCGGTGAACCTCGGCGCGTGCGTCGCAAATCGAAACCTGGACATGCGGTGGTTCGAACGCATCGCCATGGCCGCGACATTTGTCGTGCTCATGGGCGCGGAGCTGACGATTGCCTACATGAAACCGCAGGCCCTCTACTTCGCCGTCATCGTCGTCGGCGTCGGCCTCGGGCTGCGCGCGTATTCGCACAAGGTCACCGGGCTAAAGACCCTCACGATTTCCAAGGAGGTCGCGGACCTCATCGATCCCGAGGCGGTCGCCAGGTTGCGTCCGCGGCTGATGGAAGGTCAAAAAATTCTCGTCGCCGCGCGCGGTCCGACGCCGGTGCTCCGTTTCGCACTCGACGAGGCGAAGCTGCGAGGAGCCTCACTGTGCGTCCTGTATATCCGGGAAGTGGCCGTCTTTCTCGGCGCGGCAAATTACAGCACGCCGCGCAGAAACCGCTGGCAGGACGATCCGCAGGCCGCGCCCATCATGTCGCTGGTGCTCAAACTCGGCGAGGAAATCGACGTGTGCGTGCAGCCGGTCTATGCCGAGTCCACCGACCCCGCTGGGACCATCGTTGACATCGCCGCAACGCTCGGGGCGGACATCGTCATGCTTGGATCTTCGCATCGCGCGAAAATGGCGCGGCTGCTCAAGGGCAGTGTCATCGAACGCGTCGCGAGCAATCTGCCCGAGGACATCGAACTCGTGATTTACAGCTAGCGACGCGGCGGCTGCGCGAGAAATCCCGGAAAGCGTTCCGCGACCTTCGCGGCCACGCCTTCGACCGTCACGCCAGCCGCGCCCTCGCGTTCGAGGCTCGTCATTTCAACGCCTGCGATCCCGCACGGCGTGATGTGCGAAAAGCCCTCCAGCGTCCCGCATACATTCAGCGCGAAGCCGTGCATCGAAATCCACCGCCGCACGCCGACGCCGAGGCTCGCGATTTTTCTCTCGCCCACCCAGACGCCCGTGAGCCCCTCGCGGCGAGAAGCCGCCACGCCGAAATCCGCGCAGAGCAAAATCAGGAATTCCTCCAGGTCGCGCAGGTAGCGGTGAAGGTCCGAGCCGCGCGGCCGCAGGTCGAGCAGAGGATAGCCGACGAGCTGCCCGGGCCCGTGCCACGTCGCCTGGCCGCCGCGATTGATCGCCATGAGCGGCGCCGGCAGCGCGGCGGGGTCGCGCAGCGAAGACTGATCCCTCGTCCGGCCGATCGTGAAAACGGAATCGTGCTCGAGCAGCAGCAGTTCATCCGGCACGTCCGTCCGGGCCGCCTTTGCGGCGACGATTTCCTCCTGCATGGCCAGCGCCTCGCCGTAGCCGATCCTGCCGAGCCAGCGCACTTTCATATCCGCTCCAGGATCACCGCGCCATGCCGTGCGCTCTCGGCGCATTGGAAATGCGTGAGCCCGACCGCCAGAGCATCCGCGGCGTCCGGCGACGGCGTCTCGGACAGGCCGAGGAGCACGCGCACCATGAATCCCACCTGCTGCTTCTGCGCGCCGCCGCGGCCCACGACGCTTTGCTTCACGCGGCGCGGCGCGTATTCATAGATCGGCAGCCCGCGCTCCGCCGCCGCCACGAGCGCCGCTCCGCGTGCCGCGCCGAGCGTGATCGCCGTCCGGTGGCTCTGCACAAAAATCACGCCTTCAAACACCGCGCACTCCGGCGAGTGCTGCGCGATGACCGCGGCGATCCGATCGCGGATCGCGACGAGGCACGTGCTGTGGAGCAATGCCGGCGGATTCTTCACCACGCCGTATTCAATGGCGCGGATCTTCCCACCGGTTTTCTCCAGCACGGCAAAGCCGCTGGAACGCAGGGAAGGATCGATGGCAAGGATTCGCACGCGCGTCTTCATACGCGGATGCTGCGCGGCGCGAAATCGAAACTTCATCCTTTCGCGCCGCAACCGATGGTGACTACTTTTGCGCCATGCTTCTCGACTTCATGCAAAAGGGCGGACCCGTCATGTGGTTCATTCTGGTTTGCAGCGTGCTCGCCAGCGCGGTGTTCCTCGAACGGCTGATTTACTTCCACCGCATCAGCGTCCGCGTGGGTGAATTCATGCGCGGCCTCGCAAATCTGATCCACGGCCGCCGATACCAGGAGGCGCAGATGGAGGCCGCCGCGACAAAGGGACCGGTCCAGCGCGTCGTTCACTCTGCAATCATCCGCCACAGCGCGCCACGCTCGGAGCTGAAGGACATCGTCGAGGAAGCCGGCCAGCTCGAGGTGCCGCGCCTCGAACGCCGCCTCGGCATGCTCGCCTCGCTCGCCTTTCTCACGCCGCTGCTCGGGCTGCTCGGCACGGTCGCCGGGCTGATCGAGGCGTTTCAAAGCATGGCCGCGACCACCGGCCTCACCAGCTCGGCGGAAATCGGAAACGGAATCTACCAGGCGCTCATCACGACCGCCGCGGGGCTCGCTGTCTGCATCCCTTGCGCGATGGGCTACGCCTACCTCAGCGCGCGGGCAAATGCCGTCGTCCACGACATGGAGCGCGCCGGGATCGAGGTGGTGAATCTCCTCATGGAAAGCCGCCAGCAGTCCGACATCATCGAGTTTGGAGAAGCCCGCCAGCGCTCCGAAAACCGCTGACCGTGAAGATCGAGCGCGCCTACCACTTTCCCCTCGCGCTGTTCGGCATCATGCCGATGCTGAACGTGCTCCTGCTCGTCATCGCCTTTTACGTGCTCGGGTCGAAATTCACGCTCACGCCGGGCGTGCAGGTCAGCCTTCCTGCCTCGTCGTTCGCACTCGGCACGCAGCGCAACGCGGAGATCGTGAGCATCACCGGCGGGCCGGCAGCCGCGATCTACCACCGGGATCGCACGGTGACCCTTGCCGAATTGCGCGCGCGCCTTTCCGAGAACGAGTCCGCGGAAAAGTGGCTCATCATCAAGGCCGACATCGGCACGCCCTCCGGGATGGTCGCCGCCGTCACCGATGAGGCGTTGCGCCAGAGCTATTCGGTGATCCTCGCGGGCGACATCCCGAAAAAATGAACGACACGGAGCGCGAGACGCCGGTCATCTTCACGTGGTCCGATCGTGAGGGCAGCTCGTGGTGGCTCGCAGCGTTCATCTTTCTCTCCTTCCTGCTGCACAGCGCCGCGTTCTTCGTCTTCCACGGAAAAGATCCCGTGGCACCGAGGGCGGTCCGGACAGCGCCGGTCGTCCATATCCTGACCGCTTCCAACGACCCTGCCGGTGGTTCGCCGGAAGCCGACGCCCTGCTGCAATGGATCGCGACGCACGACCCCGCGCTCGTCGCGAGAGTCCAGACCGTCGAGCCCAAGGGCCTGCTCGATGTCCCCTACTACCCGTCCTACCTCACCCTTCGCACGCCGCCCCTCACAGCGCCGCCGGAGCTGCCGACGATCCAAATTCCTCCGGCGCTTGAACCATTGGCGCTGATCCGAAGCATCTCGCCGGCGCAGAGGCCGACAGTCTCCGCACCGGCCCCGCAGCCCACGGAAATCCGCCTCTCGCCGTCGCTCCAGTCGCGCGCACCGGAGAGCCTCAGGATCACGCCTGGTGCAAAGACAGCCGTGACGGTCGAGCCGACGACCGTGCTCGCCGGAGTAGGCGCGGAAGGCGAGCCGCGTTTCGCGTTTGTCCAGCAGGCCAGTGGCGACCGGACGCTCGACGCCGAGGCGCTGGCATTCGTCCGCACACTGCGGTTCGCGCCGTCCGGCGAGCCCTTGCAGTGGGGCACTGTCACCATTGCGTGGGGCGACGACGCCACGAACCCGCCCGCTCCGCAGCGCTAGCCCACATGTTTCGCCTCGAACTCCACGAACTGCTCTTCGTTTACGCCGGCCTCTGCCTGGGCATCATTCTGCTCGCGTCGATCCTGCACAACATCCGGCGCACCCGGCGCGAGGAACTCGCACTGCGCGGACTTTTGAAGTGCCACCTGTGCGCATTCGAGTTCCGCGACGACACCGGCGCGGACCTCCCGAAGTGCCCGGGCTGCGGCGCGCTCGTGAACCGCGATCGCATCTCGCAGCTCTGACGCACTTCCCTCTTTCCACCGGGCACGGCGTTCTGGCAGGGTTCGACATGGCATCACTCGACGACCAGTTCTATCAGCCGGCCGACCAGTTTTTCCCCGCGCACGGAAGCATCGCCCTCACGTACGACGACGTGACGCTCGCGACGCTCTACAGCGAGGTCATCCCGCGCGACGCGAATCTCGACACGCAGCTCGCACGAGCGGCTCCAGCTCCGCCTGCCGATCATTTCGGCGGACATGGACACCGTCACCGAATCGCCGATGGCCATCGCCATGGCGCGCGCCGGCGGCCTCGGCCTCATCCATTGCAACATGCCCGAGCGCCAGCAGCTCTCGGAAGTCAGCCGGGTGAAAAACAACGTCCACGGCCTCATCCAGGATCCCATCAAGGTCGCGCCCGATCAGCTCATCGGCGAAGTGCTCGCGATGATCGAGGAGCAGCGACTTCGGCTTCAGCACGTTTCCCGGTGGTGGATGAAAAGGACACGCTGCTCGGGCTGCTCCCCGGCCACGTCGTGCGCCAGCGCTACGCCTCGCGGAAGGTCGCCGAGGCGATGACGCCCCGCGCGCAGGTGCAGACCATCCACGAGCGCGAACTCGGCGACGAGCCGATCGCGCGCGCGGACCAATTTTTCACCGAGCACATCGGCATCCACAAGCTGCTCGTCGTCGACGACGGCGACGCGCTGCGCGGGCTCTTCACGCTCAGCGACATCGAGCGCATCCTCCACGAGCGCGGCGCGCAGTTCAAGCCGGCGCGCGACGACAAGTTCCGCCTGCTCTGCGGCGCGAGCATCATCGGCGCGCGCAACGGCGGACGGCTCGCTCGACCGCGACCGCATCCTCGCGCACGTCGGCGCGCTCGTCGAGCGCGGCGTGCGATGTCATCGCCGTCTCGCACCGCGCACGGCCACAGCAGCGGCGTCGGCGACACGGTGAAGCTGATCCGCGACGCGTTCCCCGATCTGCCGATCATCGCGGGCAACGTCACCAGCGGCGGCGGGCGTGCGAATTCCTCGCGGAGCCGCGGCGCGAATGTCATCAAGATCGGCCAGGGTCCCGGCTCCATCTGCACCACGCGCATCGTCGCCGGCGTCGGCATCCCGCAGCTCACCGCGCTCTACGTCGCGAGCCGCGCGGCGGACGAAACGCGGCGTGACGCATCCTCGCCGACGGCGGCATCACCAAGAGCGGCGACATCGTGAAGGCGCTCACGCTCGCCCACGGCGTCATCTGCGGCGGCCTGCTCGCCGGCTGCCCCGAGGCGCCCGGCCAGATCATGGAAATCAACGGCAAGCTGTACAAGCAATACCGCGGCATGGGCAGCCACGCCGGCGATGGCAGGCGGGCAGCGCCGCGCGCTACGGCCACATCGCCAAGGACGCCACGCGCAAGGTCGCCGCCGAGGGCATCGAGGCGCTGAAGGAAGTCAGCCCGCCGCTCGAGCTCGTGCTCGCGCAACTCGCCGGCGGCGTGCAGAGCGGCATGGGCTACCTCGGCGCCGCGACCTCGCGCGACTGCGCAAGGCCGCGCGCTTCATCCGCGTCACCCCCGCCGGCCAGCGCGAGAGCGCACCGCACGACATCATCGAGGTAAAGGCGACGAAGTAACGCGACGAAGGCGAGGCTTCCCTTGCGCCGCAGGTTCTGCGCGCTAACCTCCGCGCCCCAAAATGTCCACCGCACTTCCAGACCGACCCGAACCGCTCGACGCCGCCCGGCGCTTCGTCGTGGTCGCGAGCCGTTACAACGCGGAGTTTGTCGACGGCCTCGTCAACGGCGCCCGCAAGGAACTCGCCGCCATCGCGCCCGGATCGTCGGTGGAACTCCATCGCGTGCCCGGCTCGTTCGAGATCCCGCTCGGCGTGCAGACGGTCGGCGAGTTGGGAAAGGCGGATGCCATTCTCGCGTTCGGCCTGCTGTGGGAAGGCGAGACGAGCCACGCGGACCTCATCGCCACGGCGGTGACGAACGCCCTTCTCGACATTTCGCTCCGGCTGAAACTCCCGGTGCTCCACGAAGTCATCGTTGCAGCCACCGAGGAGCAGGCGCGCGAGCGTTGCCTGGGCACCACCATCAATCGCGGAGTCGAGGCCGCGCGCGCCGCCGTGCGCATGATCCAGGCACTCGACGGCATCCGCGCACCGCGGTCACTTTCATGAGCAAACGACGCGAGGGCCGCGAGGTGGCCGTTCAATTCCTCTACCAGCAGGACATCCACGGCGACCGCGCCACGGATCTGCGCACCGACTTCTGGAATTTCCGCGAGACGAAGACGTCCGTCCGGGAATACGCGGAGAATCTCATCACCGGCGTGAACGCGCACCTCGCCGACGTGGATGCGCGCATCGTGAAATACGTCGAGAATTTCGGCATCGCGCGCCTCGCCGCAGTGGACCGCAACATTCTCCGGCTCGCGATCTACGAGATG
The DNA here is from genome assembly GCA_963769025.1 of uncultured Verrucomicrobiae bacterium. Classification (GTDB taxonomy): domain Bacteria; phylum Verrucomicrobiota; class Verrucomicrobiia; order Chthoniobacterales; family Chthoniobacteraceae; genus SXWH01. The sequence goes on along the minus strand of CAVYKI010000006.1, from coordinate 232,096 downwards.
TTCCACTGCATGGAGACGCCGCCGGTGGTCGCCATCAACGAAGCCATCGAAATCGCCCGCAAGTTCGGCGGCGAGGACAGCAGCCGGTTCGTCAATGGCGTGCTCGACCGCATCAAGGGCGAGCTCACGCGCCCATTGCGCGAGGCGTCCGCGCCGCGTCCCGGCGCAAAGCCCTGATCCCGCATGCCCCTCGGCTTCCTCAAAAAGATCTGGACCAAGTTCACCGGCAAGCCCGTGGACTGGGACGACCTCGAAGAGTCGCTCATCCGCGCCGACCTCGGCCTCGGCATGACGCAGCGCATCCTCAAGACCCTGCAGGCGAGCGAGGATGAGCCCACTGCCGACTCCATCGTGGCGGTCGCGCGCGAGGAAATCATCAAGGTCCTCCCGACTGACGCGTGGACGCTCCGCCCGCACGCCTCGAAGCCGAAGGTGCTCCTCATCGTCGGCGTGAACGGCACGGGCAAGACCACCAGCACCGCGAAGCTCGCGGCCCTTTTGAAAAAGCGCGGGCACAGCGTGCTCCTCGTAGCTGCCGACACGTTTCGCGCAGCGGCGATCGAACAACTCGCCGTCTGGGCCGAGCGCATCGGCGTACCGATCGTGAAAGGCCAGTACAACGCCGACCCCGCCGCGCTCTGCCACGACGCGTATCAAAAGGCCGAAAAGGAGAACATCGAGTTCATCCTCTGCGATACCGCGGGGCGGCTGCACACGAAGCACAACCTCATGGCCGAGCTCGGCAAGGTGAAGCGCGTGCTGCAAAAGGCCGACGCCTCCGCGCCGCACGAAACGCTGCTCGTCGTGGACGCCACCACCGGCGCGAACGCCGTCAGCCAGGCCCGCGAATTCCACAGCGCCGCAAATCTCACCGGAATCATCTGCACGAAGCTCGACGGTTCCGGCAAAGGCGGCGTGGTCGTCGCCATCCGCGACGAGCTCGGCATCCCCACGCGCTTCATCGGCACGGGCGAGAAGATCGAGGACTTCGCGTTCTTCGACAGCCGCGAATTCGCCGAGGCGATGCTGTAGGCGCACGCGCACGCAGCGCGTGCCCGATTTTTCCTACCGCTGCGAGGAACGGTACGGCAACGCGCCCCTGCGCCTAGCGCAGCGCCTTTTGCCTGCGGGGAGCCGCGGCCTTCGCCTTTTTGACCTTGGCCACGGGAGCGACCGGCACCGCCGGGGCGGTGGCTGCGGCTGCGGCCTTGGCCTTGGAAGGAGGATGGCAGTGCGTTCCGGTCGCAAAACGCTCATTGAATTCGGCTGCGGTCTTGAAGAACGCCTCCAGCGCCTTCGGCACTCCGCTGTAGGCCTTGCCTTTTTTCGTCACGATGCCGGCAAAGAGGAAGTTCTGCAGCTTCTCATGAGCCCGCAGGCGGAGCATCTCGTCCCCGCCCCGCGCCAAGTCCTTGGAACGAAGGTTCGTGTGAACCATCTCAAAAAGCTCCTTAAACTCCCACGCCCCCTTTTTCGAAAGCACCGTTGCAAGTTCCTCTGATACCCGATCTGGACCGCGAAGGGAGAATTTGAAATTTAGCTTCATCCGCATCCCATAGCACGGTTTAGCGGATAAGCGAGCACGGACTGCGCGAATGGCGCACTTTTGAACCCCGAAGGGGACAATGATGCGCGGTCAAATCACGGGCTCGGATGCGCATTCAGGCCTCGATCACGATCGTTGCGCGGCTTCCCGTCGTCGCAAATCAGTAGCCGGAGTGTGTTCCTCATTGACAGCAGCCGATGCCAACGTTTCCAAGGGCCGCGCCAAACACCGAATCTGCAATTTCTTATGAACAAAACACTCTGCCTCTTCGCTACGCTCTTCGCCTTCCCTTTTCTCTTGCCGATGTCGGCGGGCGAGGAGTCATACCCCAAAAAGAATCCCGTTCTCAAGTATGAGGCGCCCGAAAAATGGGAGACCGAGGTCGATGAGACAGATGGCAGCATCTCGATCAACTCGCCGGACGGGCGGATTTCCGTGAATTTCGCGTCGGTGCCCGTCGAGGCGACCATGGAAGTGTTTGCGGAAATGCTGCCCGCCATGGTGAAAGACTTGAAGGACGCGGTCGTCACCGAGAAAGCAAAGGAGCACACCGAGGACGGGCTGACGGGATACCTCGCCACCTACGTCGCGAAGATTGAGGACAAGCCCGCAATGTGCATCTTCGTACTGTTCAAGGGAGGCAAGGACCACGCGGTGCTGGGAAACATCATCGTGGCGGACCCGGAGACGCTCCCAAAGGAGAGCAGCGACAAGCTCGGGAAATTCATGCAATCGATGAAGGGCGCTGCGAAGTAGCAGCCGGCCCGCAGGCCCCGTACCGGTGCTCTTCGATGAGAGGACCGTGCTTTTGAACCGCCGCATCCCGAGAGTGGCGGATGGCGATTTGCCTAATGCAACATTAGGCAGCGTCATTTTCGCCGCTGCCGAGGAAGCATCCGGGGCGGAGGAAACCCGGAAGGTGCGCGGGCACGCGGCGGCGTTCAAAACCGAAGGGCGGGAAACGCAAAATGTGCTGCCATTGCGAACGAAGGAGGAGATTTCGCACGCGGCGCGATTTCGCATTGCGCGAAAGGTGCATGAGCACGACAAGGCGCTGATGTTTTTTCTCGGCGGTGACGCATTTCCACATGACACGCAAACCCTCCGCGCCGCGCTCTCGCATGGCGCGGAAGCTCGGGGAGCGGGCGAAGGCTCGGTAACGATCGACGGGGATTTCCCGTCGCTTGAGGCCATCCGCATGAACCTGACGGGCGTCCACCTCGACGGGCAGGCGCCGCCGGCGCCGGCACCGGAGAATCCGGCCGGAGGCTGTTTCGCGCGCGTGCTTGAGGTCACCGCGGAACCGGCGTTGCTCGCAGGGATTCCGTTGAGGGTGAGGTTCCGCGCCGACGCCTGCGTCTTCGCGTTCGGCGTCACCGCCGGAGAAACACGCGCCGCGTGGCTGCAGAAGTGCGCGAGCGGAACGTTGGACGCGGCGGCAGCCACCTCGGACATGGAAGCCGCGCTGCTCGGTCTCGCACGCGACGCCGCGTCGAAGCACGGCGCGGAGGTCGAATCGGTGCGCCTCACCCTCGAAGCGGAAAACCCGCGCCAACTCGCTGTGACGGCCGTCGCAGTCGCGAAGGCGATGTTTTTCACCGCGACGCTGACGATCCGCGGCCGCATCGCGCTCGACGGGGACTTCAACCTCCGCCTCACGGAGTCCACGTGCACCGGCGACGGGATGATCGCGAATCTCGCGGCGGCGCAACTGCGTCCGCGGCTCGCGGAACTCGAGGGGCGCGTCCTTTCCATCCGGTCGTTTTTGCCCTCCGGGCTCCAGCCGTCCGATGTCGCACTCACCGGCGGAGCGGCGTTGCAAATCCGCGCGACCATCGGCGCAGGGACACCGCACGCGGAGGCAGACGATGCCGGTGGTAAATAAAATCTTAGTGAGCATCGCAAATTTTCCTTTTCATCCCGGAGCAGTTGCGGAAGAAAGACCCTTGAAGTTCATCCATCAGGAACGCCCCCCCACCCATCGAACATGAAAGTTTTTGCATTCGTCTTTGCCGCCCTCACTGCCGCCAGCCTCGGCCAGGTGCCGGTGGTGGTCACAGCCCGGAATGTGAAAATCGAGAAAATCGCGCCCGCCGTAGTCGGCACGCCCGAGTTCACGATTACCAACACCCCGCCGAAACGCTCCACGCTGCAGAAGTGGCTCGAAATCGAGGTGGAGTTCGAAATCGCGGGCGTCGAGCTGGTGGACGAACTGACGTTCAAGTTCGATGTCTTGATCAGCGGCAAGCTCTATCCCGGGGAGGTCACCCACGTGAACATCCCGAAGGGAAGGGAACGCTACACGGTGATGTACATCTCGCCGCGCAATCTCGACCGGATCACTGCGGGGAAGCAGTTGAACGCGGCGATGATTGAAAACATCTGGATCACGATTTCCAAGCAGGGTCAGGCGCTGGCCCTTTCCTCACTGAAGGACAAGAACGCGAGGGCCGTCCCGAATCTCCCGCAGTTCCCCGGATTGCTCACCCCCAAGTCCGAGACGCCGTTCAGCGTGCTCTGGACGGACCGCTACGAAGCGGTGAAGCTCCCAAGCCGCTAAGCAACACCTCAACCGGATACGAATGGCCGCCCAAAAAGGAATCCTCGCCCTGAACCTCGGCACGCAGACGATCAGTCTCGCCGAGTTTCAGAGAAATTCTGACGGCGGCCTGGTCCTGACGATGCTTAAGCAGGCGGAAATCCTCGGCGATCCTGCTGCGGACCCCACCCGCTCGCTGCAGACAAAGCTTCAGGTCGAGCAACTGGTCGGCGAACTCGGCCTCAAGGGCCGGGGCGTCAATTACGCCATCGCGTCGCACGTCATTTTCACTCGTCCGGTCACGCTGCCCAGCGTCGGCGAGGCGTCGCAGGTCGAGCAGATCGTGGGCTTCGAGGCACAGCAGAACGTCCCCTACCCGATCGACGAAGTGGTGTGGGACTGGCAGTTACTCGACGCGGGCGACGGCAGCCAGGTCGAGGTGATCCTCGCAGCGATCAAATCGGATCTCCTCGATGACATCAACGCCTCCGCGCAGGCGGGCGGGATGAAACCCCTGGTCGTCGATATCGCGCCGATGGCGCTCTACAATGCGCTCCGCTACAATTACCCGGACGCCGAGGGATGCACCATCCTGCTCGACATCGGTTCGCGGACGACGAACCTGCTGTTCTGCGAGCCGGGCAAGATTTTCCCCCGCCGGCTGAACATCGGCGGCAGCTCGATCACCACGGCCATCGCGAAGGATTTCAGCTGCTCGTTTGCCGAGGCGGAGGCGCGCAAGGTGAAGGACGGCTTCGTGAGCCTCGGCGGCACCTACGCCGAGCCGGACGACGCGGAGATCGCGCGCATTTCCAAAATCACGCGAAACCAGATGACGCGGCTGCATCAGGAAATCGCCCGCAGCATCACTTTCTACCGCAGCGAGCATGGCGGCTCCCAGCCCGTGCGCGTGCTCATCGCCGGCGGCACCGCTTCGCTGCCGTACATCCGCGAGTTTTTTCAGGAAAAATTCCCGGGCATGGAAGTGGACTACTTCAATCCGCTCCGCAATGTCGCCGTCGCGGATTCCGCCAACACGGACGAACTCGGCCGCGCCAGCCACACCCTCGGCGAACTCGTGGGCCTCGCACTGCGCGGGCTCGGCAGTTGCCCGATGGAGCTCAACCTGCGCCCGGTCAGCGTGGCAAAGGCGGAGAAGCGCGCCGCTCAGCGTCCCTACGTCATCGCCGCGGGCGTGTGCGCCCTCGCGACTATCGGCGCGTGGTGGCAATACTACGAGCGCGCCGCTGTCGCCACCGAGGAGGTGGAGCAAACACTCAGCTCAAAAGCTGAGCCGCTCAAGACGATGGAAGCCCGGATGAAGTCCGTCCGGAGCGAACTCGACCAGCTCGCGTCATCCGCGCTGCCGCTCGAAAAAATCTCGAAGGAACGCGAATACTGGGTCGATCTTCTCGCCGACATCAATCAGCGACTCCCGAAGGACTTCATCTGGGTCACCAGCCTCGAACTCGCCGGGAAGGACGCCCGCAAAGCGGGAAATCGAGCCACCGGAGGCTCCGCCAGCGAATGCACCGGGTTCCGCCCGATCCCGCCCGGGCGGCGGAAACAGAGGCAACGAGCGCGCGGCACCATCCGTCATTCTCATGGTCAAAGGCCTCTACCTGAGCCGCGACGCAGGGAACAACGCCGGACCGGCTGTGGTGGATGAATTCATCACCAAGCTGAAGGATTCAAAGCATGTCCAGCCGGTCGAGGAGGCCGCCGCGGGCTATGTCCGCGCGAGCGACGACACATCCGACTGGGCCTTCAAGTTTGTCCTGCCCTTGAAACTCACAAAACCGATCGACTTCCAATGAGCTGGGCTTCCGAAAACAAATTCCTGACCGGTTTCGGCGTCGTGATGTTCGTGGGCGTCGGCACCCTCGGCTACCTCACCTACGCCGCGATGGACAAGTATGACGAGGCCACAGGGAATTTCGAGAGCGCGGCCTCGCAGCTCAGAAGGCTACAGGACACCAAGCCCGCACTGACCGATCGCAACCTCAAGGAGTTGCTCGCGCAGAAGGATGAACTCGGCGGCAAAATCGCCGACTTGCAAAAGGAACTGAAGTCCCGTGTGCTGCCGCTGCCTGCCGAACCGGTGAAGCCGGCGCAGTTCCAGGACAAGCTGAAGGACACCGTCGCGCAAGTCGCCGCCAAGGCCGCCGCCGCACGGGTTGAGCTGCCGAAAAACTTCTACCTCGGCTTCGACAGGTACCAATCCGCGCCACCCACGGAGGCAGCCGCGCCACTGCTCGCGCGCGAACTCCAAGCCATCGGCCTGGTGATGAATGTCCTCATCAAGACCGGCAGTGTGGACTTGGAAAAATTTGACCGCGAGCCGCTGCCCGAGGAGGGACAGGCCGGTGCGGCCAGAAAGCGAGGTGGCGCCGACCGATCCGACCACGGGCCGATCGAGCGGAGCAGGCTCAGCATCAAATTCACCTCGTCCGACGAATCGCTCCGAAAAATCCTGACCGATCTCGCGAACGACAAGACCCAGCTTTTCGTCATCCGCAACATGTCGGTGCAAAACAAGCAGATGGAGTCGCCGCCGCGCCTGGGTGCAGCACCGCCACCGCCGCCTGTCCCCGCCGCACCTGCCGCACCCGATCAGCCGCCCCCTCCCGAGACGCCCGCGATCCCTGCTGTGCCTGCACCTTCGCCTGCACCGGCCGTGCCCGCTCCGACGGCGCACGAAGGACCGCTGACCTATGTGTTCGGCACCGAGAAAATCATGACCGCTCTTGAACTCGAGATCCTGAACATCGAGGAGCCAAAGCCAAAATCCGAAAAACCCGAGAAGGGCAGCAAGAAAAAGGACAAGTAACGATGGACTGGATCAAGAAAAACCCGGCCCAGTTTACCCTCGCGATTGTGGCGATCCTTGCCATCGCGCTGACCGCGCTTCTGTATACGAAAATCTCAGCCTTCGATGCGAACTTCGACAGCATCCGAGGCACAGCGGTTTCCAATACCCCGGTGGACAAGCTCAACACCGAGGCGATCGACGCGGCGCGCGCGGCCATCGAAGCGCCAATCAAGTGGCAGCCCGCGGACAACTCCGGAAAGCTATTTGTCAGCAAGCTCTACGTGCTCCATGACGGAAAGCTGGAGCAGTCGATCGGGAAGATGTTCCATCCCCCGGTTCCCAATGATTGGCTCGAGCGGTACGGGCTGAATGTGCTCGCCGCCTCCGTACTGGGTGAAGACCCCGACGAGGACGGCTTCACAACCCTCGAAGAGTTCGTGGGCCTCGATGCCCGCTCGCATTTGGACAACAATGGCGAGCCTGTGATGGGGGCCGACGGCAAGCCGCTGCCGGATGACTCGACCGACCCGACCAAGGCGGTTTCCCACCCGGCTTATCACACGAAGCTCGAACTCGCGAAGGTCGTCTATATTCCCTTCCGTCTCCGGCTGATGTCCTACGACTTGCCGGCCCCGGGCGGGAAGCCAAAAAAGCCGTCCGATACCACGGTGCAGATCAACACCATCGACCGCGGTAACAAGACGCTGTTCCTCCCGGTCGGCGAAGATATTCCGGGAACCAAATTCAAGACTCGATTCGTTCGAGCATAAGGAGATCCCGGACAAAGACGGAACGATGAAAGACGTCTCCGAACTGACCATCGTCAACAAGGAGACCGGCGCCAAAGTGGTGCTGCCTCTCAAGCAGATCGTGGACTCGCCGGATTCCTACGCAATTTTCCACTACAAGTGGGTAAAGCCTGGCGGTAAAAAAACGGACGATTTTTCAAAGCGCCGCACTGAAACCTTCACGCTTCCGCCGGAGCTCGACAAGACTTACACCGTCATTGAGATCAAGGGGCAGGAGGCAACCATCGAACTGCCCGACGGCACGAAGAAGATCTTGACCCCAGCGAAATAGCCAGCCACACGACACCGCCGTTCCCCGCCAGTGACTCAGATCCGCAAGTCCGCCCGCATTCCAGCCAACCAACACCGAGAACCAACCATGATCCGAACCCCTCTTGCTGCATCCATCGCCCCCCTTGTCATCGGAAGCATCCTCATCCAGCCCGCGGCGATGTGGGCGCAAGATCTCGGAGGCGGCTCCGACGGAAGCCGCCGTCAACCGCGAGATGGCCCGCCGGCTGCAGCGCGAGGTGCTCGGACGCGAGGAAACCGCCAAGGGTCACGCCGCACTGCGCAAGAAGGATTACGAAGCGGCATTCGCGCACTTCAAGAACGCGTGCGATAACATCGCGCCCGGCGCACCTGCGCTCGCCGTGAGCCGCAAGGCCGCCGAGGATGGCCTGACCATCGCCGGCATGCGCCTCGCCGAGCAGCGCGTCACGGAAGGTTACTACGCGAGCGCCGTGCAGATTTTGCAGGAAGTGCTCCGGCAAAACCCCGGGGACCGTGCGGCAGGGCCGTTTGTGAAAGGCTCGGTCACGCGGCTGCTCGCCAACATCGAGGCGCCGGATTACTTCAACAAGCAGGTGACCCCGCAGCACCGCGCAAAGGTCGAGGACGTAAAGCAGCTGTTCATCCAGGCCGAAGGCCACAAGAACCTCGGGCGCTACGATCTCTCAGACCGGAAATACCAGGAGATCTTGGACAAGGATCCTTACAACACATCGGCCTACAGGGGCCGCGAAGAAATCGCGATGCTCAAGGACCGTTCGGCACGCGCTGGATACGATGCGGCGCGCGCCCAGGCGATGTGGGAAGTGGACAAGGAATGGGCGCGCCCCCACCGCCGCTTCGATCGCAAGGCCGTCGAAATCAAGTCGGACACGAAGACGACCGCGCCGAGCACCGTCGCGATCAACAAGAAGCTCAACAGCATCATCTTTCCGAAGATCGACTTCCGTGACTCGACCGTGCGCGAAGCCATCGAGTTTCTCGTCACAAAATCAAAGAGTCTGGATGCCGAAAACCAGGGCGTGAACATCGTGCTCAAGCTCGGCGACGAAGGTGGTGGCGCTGCGCCTGCTCCGGCGCCTGCGCCAGCCCCTGCTCCGGGCGGCATTCCCGGGCTCGACAATATTCCCGGCATCCCCGGCGTCCCCGGCGGCGGCGGTGCCCCGGCTGGCGGAGGCAGCGGCACGCGAATTACGCTGACGCTGAACAATGTCCCGCTCATCGAGGTCATCAAGTATATCACCAACCTCGCGAATCTGAAATACAAGGTTGAACCATTTGCGGTGCAGATTGTGCCCATTGGCTCGATCACCGAGGAACTCTTCATCAAGGAATGGAAAGTGCCGCCGAGCCTGCTCCGTGGAGGCCCCGGCGGCGGTGGTGGCGGTGGTGCCCTCGGCGGCGGCGGCCTCGGCGCGCCTCCCGGAGGCGCTCCCATGGAAGGGGCGGGAACTGCCGGCGCATCGAACGCGAAGGACTTCCTCGCGGCATCAGGCGTGACGTTCAACCAGGGAGCGTTCGCAATGTATAGCCCGGTGAGCAGCTCGCTGATCGTCAAGAACACCCAGGATCAGCTCGATCTGGTCGAGCGCATCATCGAAATCCAGCAGTCCGATGTCGTCAAACAGGTCGAGATTCAGGCGAAGTTCGTCGAAATCTCGCAGACCAACACCAAGGAGCTCAGTTTTGACTGGATGCTCGGGCAGTCGAACATCCCCAGATAACTTCAACGTGTTCACCGGAGGCGGCACCACTGGAAACCAGAGGACCTTCAACGCCCAGGACTTCCCCTTCAATACCAACACCGGCGACAGCATGGTGACCTCGGGCAACCGCAGCGGCTCCCTCGCCATCGGCGCAAACGCCATTGACGCCCTGCTCGCCGGCACAACCGGATCGAGCAGCCTGCGCACCCGGCATCGCGTCGCTCATCGGATCGGGCACCGACCCCACATTCCAGCTCGTCATGCGCGGCCTGAACCAGAAGAAGGGCGTGGATCTCCTTTCCGCTCCGCGTGTGACCACCAAGAGCGGCCAGCGCGCGATCGTCGAAGTGATTCGCGAATTCAAGTATCCGACGGAGTTTTCGCAGCCGCAGATCCCGCAGACCTTCGGCAACACGCGGTGGCACGACGGTTGTGCGGCGGCGGCTCGAGCAGCAGCGCCTTCCCGGTCACGCCGACGACACCCACTGCGTTTGAAAAGCGCGATGTCGGTGTGACGCTCGAAGTGGAGCCCACGATCGGCCCCGATGGCTACTCGATCGACATGCAGCTCGCGCCGCAAGTCGTCGAATTCGAAGGCTTCATCAACTACGGAAGCCCGATTCAGACCACGAGCACCAACCCGCTCACCGGTGCGACAACCACGCAACGTCCTCACGCCCAACGTCATCAACCAGCCGATCTTCAGCACCCGCAAGGTCAGCACGAATGTGACGGTATTTGACGGTGCGACGGTCGTCCTTGGCGGACTCGTGCGAGAGGACGTCCAGAAGGTCGAGGACAAGACGCCGATCTTGGGAGACATCCCGCTCGTCGGACGCCTGTTCCGCTCGAATGTGGACCAGCACATCAAGAAAAACCTCGTCATTTTCGTGACGGCCAGACTCGTGAATCCCGAGGGTGCGCCGATTACTTCGGACGAGGAAAAGGAAGAATCCGTGGAGGCGCTGCCGCTGCCGGAAATCGCTCCACCGATGCTGCCTGACATCGGAGGCAAGACCTACCGCCCCTTGGAGACCACCCATTACCGGGCAATCCAGACCACCGCGCCTGCCACCGGCGGTGTGTTGAACCCGGCCGCCCGACGCTACGAACGCTGAGCGGGGCTCCTTCCCCTTGCCTGTCCTCGGTCTCACCGGCGGCATCGCCACGGGAAAAAGCACGTTCACCCGGTGCCTGCGCGAGCAGATTCCGGTGGAGCACTTCGACTCCGACCGTTGCGTGCATGACCTGCTCGCGACGGACGACGGTGTACGCGATGCGATTTTCGAGGCATTCGGGCGTGACGCCTGCGATGAGAACGGCCGCCCCAGCCGCGCGAAGCTTCGTTCACTCGTCTTCGATGACGAGAACCGGCGCACGACCCTTGAAAACATCCTCCATCCCATCGTCCGCGCCCGCTGGACCGCCCTCGCCCAAGCACCGTCGGCGCGGGGCGCATGGCTGCTGATCGACATTCCCCTGCTCTACGAAACAGGGACAGCCGGGCAATTTGACCGTGTCATCGTCGTAGCCTGCCATCGGGAAACCCAACTTTCGCGCCTGACCCGCGACCGAGGGCTTGCACCGGAGCTCGCGCAGCGAATAATTGAATCCCAGCTCGACCTGGGTGAGAAAATAAAGAAAGCAGACCACGTAATTTGGAATGACAGCACCGTCCCCAACCTCGACGGACAATCCCGCATCCTCGCAGCCTGTCTCCGGCGAAACTTTGCCTGAGCCGCACGCCGCGACTTTGGCGATCACGCCCGGGGGCTCCGCGCCAGCGACCGAGGGGACTCCAATGCCAGAAACTCCGGAGGCCGCAATCGAACCCATCGAACCTGCCGCGCCCCGGGAAACGCCCGCCGAGCTGCGCCCACGCGATCTCTGGATCGATGAACTGCACGCGCTCACCCACCGCGAGCTGCTCGAACGCGCAGAGCTGCTGCGGATGCGCGTCCACGCGGAGAAGAGCCGCCATCACCTCGTGAACGATCTCCTCCGCGCGTACCACGCGCTGGGGTTCACGTTATTTGCCGAGGGCATCACTGAATTCATCACCAGCGACGGCTGCGGATTCGTTCGCTTTCCGCGATACAGCTTCCGTCCCGGTCCGCAGGATCCCTTCCTCAGCTTCCAGCTCGCCAAGCGTCTCCGACTCAAAGGTGGCCACCTTGTCACCGTACGGTTCCGCCCACCGGGTCATCGCGAAAAGTACATGACCGTAGAGGAGCTCCTCACCATCGAAGGGATCCCCCTGGCGGACTGGAAGGAGCCCAAGGACTTCGACACACTGACCGCGCGCTTCCCGGATGCACGCGTCACCCTCGACAACGGTTCGGGAAGTTCGCTGACCGCGCGCGCGGTGGACCTCATCGCGCCCATCGGCCGCGGCCAACGCGGTCTCCTCGTCGCTCCGCCGCGCGCCGGCAAGACGATCCTGCTGATGCAGCTCGCGCAGGCTGCCATCCAGTGCAACCCGGGCCTTCACGTCATCTTGCTCCTCGTGGACGAGCGTCCCGAGGAGGTGACCGACATCGTCCGCAGCGTTCATGGCGCCGAGATTTACAGCTCCACCTTCGACGAGCCCAGCACCCGCCACATCCAGGTCGCCGAGATCGTCGCCGATCGCGCCCGGCGTCTTGTCGAACTCGGAAAGCACGTCCTCATTTTCCTCGATTCCATCACGCGCCTCTCGCGCGGCTACAATAACGCGCAGCCCGGCCGCGGCCGCACGATGTCCGGCGGCGTGGACACCAAGGCATTCATCAAGCCGAAGAAATTCTTCGGCAGCGCGCGCAACACCGAGGAGGCCGGCAGCCTCACCATCCTCGCCACCGCGCTCGTGGATACTCACAGCCGCATGGATGAGGTCATCTTCGAGGAATACAAGGGCACCGGAAACATGGAAGTGAAGCTGGATCGCTACATTGCCGAGCGGCGCATCTTCCCCGCGATCGACCTCCTGCAGAGCGCCACGCGCCGCGACGAACTGCTTTATCATCCGCAGGAATACGACCGCATCGCGGTCCTCCGCAAACAGCTCGCCGCGCTCCCTCCCGCCGAGGCGACCGAGGTGCTCCTCCACGCGCTCAAGAGCACAAAATCCAACGCCGAGCTGCTCATGGGCGGCCTCCGCGGCTAGCGACGTTCATGGTCCCACTCACCGACACTCCCGAAGCCCTCGCCGCACTGACGCCGCTGCTCGCGCCACACGACCGCATCGCCGTGGATACCGAGGCCGATTCGCTGCACTGCTATTTTGAAAAGCTCTGCCTCATCCAGATCAGCGTCCCGGGCACCGACATGCTCATCGATCCGCTGGCCAAGACGGATCTCAATCCGCTGTGGTCCGCGTGGGAGGAAAAGGAGCTGCTCTTCCACGGTGCCGACTACGACTTGCGACTGCTGCGCCGCTCGGGCTGCCCGACGCCCAAGCGCGTCTTCGACACCATGCTCGCCGCGCGCCTCAGCGGCGTCGCCGAGTTCAGCTATGCGGCCTTGGTCGAGAAATACTTCGGCGTAAAAATCGCGAAAGCCTCCCAAAAGGCGAACTGGGCAATGCGCCCGCTCGCACCTCAGATGCTCGACTACGCGGTGAACGACACGCGGCACCTCGCGGCCATCGCCGACATCCTCTACGCGGAACTCGAACGACTCGGCCGCATCCCGTGGTTCCGCCAGTCGTGCGAGCGCGCGATCCGCTCCGCGGAAATCGACAAGGAAATCGACCCGGAGCAGCTCTGGCGCATCCCCGGCAGCGGCCATCTCCGCGGCAGGGCTGCTGCGATTTTCCGCGAGCTTTGGAGCTGGCGCGACGACGAGGCACGGCGCCTGGACAAGCCCACCTTTCACATTCTCCACAGCGAAAAGCTCGTGGATGCGGCGATCGATCTCGATGCCGGACGGCAGGTCGAAATCCGCCACCTCCGCGGATCCCGTGCCGATCGCTTCTTCGCAGCCGCCAAGCGCGGCCTCGAGATGGACGAGGCGCAGTGGCCGAAAGTCATCCGCACCCCGCGAAACCGTCCTTCGCAGGCGCAGTTCAACCGCTTTCTCGAACTCAAAAAGCAGCGCGACCAGATCGCCGAGGAAGTGAAGCTCGATCCGTCGCTCATCGCACCGAAGGCGATGCTCGAAGGGCTGGCGTTCAAGCTCGAGGAGACGCTCCCGCGTCTGCTCCCCTGGCAGCGCGAGCTGCTGAAAGTCTGAGCGGACGCGCTGCGATTCAGGGTTTCGATTGGACTCCTGCCACCAGTGCGTTCCGCTGCGGCAACGCGGGCTGCGTCGGTGCTGCATATCGGTTCCGCTTTCCACGCCAGCGCGGCAAATTGCTTGGCCAAACCGGAGCGCGCAGACATCCTCGCGACCAATCAACCAAGCGCATGCCCCTTTCCGCGAGCGAAGATTACGCCCGAAAATCTGTTGAACGGAGCCTGGCATCGCGCGGCACGGCGCGCGGGAATCCGAGCGGGCGATCGGAGGAGCAGCCATGGTGTCAGTGAAGCGGGGCGACCCTGGGGATGTCAGAGAGGCTGGCGGTGTCCCGGCGAAGCACCGATTGCTGGCCGGTGCGCTCCTCGCCTTCTGCTGCTGGCATGCGGGGTTTCTTCTCGTCTCCATCATCCCGGGTCCGCCAGCGCAGGAAGCTCCCGGCAGCCCGGCACTGGACCTTTACCGGCTGGCGTTATGCGGACACCAACGGTGGAACATGTTCGAAACGATTCCCGTATTGCATTCGATGGACGTGCGCTTGGAGGGCGAGGATGCAGCCGGACACAAAATCACCGCCGGCCCTGTGCTGCCAGGTTTCACGCCATACCCGGCACCTGAAGATTCACGCTTCTACGTGCTCCTCTATCGCCTGATGTTTTTCGACAACAAGGTCCCGTTTCGCGACGCGTATTTGGAGAAGGTCGCACAACTCCTGCGCGCCACGCGAGGCGTCGCCGCAGCCGGCGAGAAATGGTCGCTCGTCGCCGACACCGCTTTCACCAGGAATCTGTTCCACATCCGACGTGATGGACAACTCTCGATGCCGGTCACAAAGGTGTTTCCGCTCGCCATCCCGGGCGACGGTTCCCCATAGCCGAACGAATGCCGCCGATTTCCCACTGGCTCCGGTTGCCGGCTGATTTGTTTTTCCGACGCGAGGACGAGCGCATCTATGCCGCGGTGCGCATCGTCTTTTCCGCCGTCGCGCTGCTGAACCTGATCTTCCTCTGGCCGCACCGGCACGTGTTTTTCTCCGATGCCGGCATGCTGGACCACGGCGCTGCAAAAACCGTCGCGCATCCGGTGTACCTGTCCATTTTTTCACTGGCCGGGAGCGAACCCGCCGTGACCGCGATCATGCTCGTTACGGCGCTCGCCTTGGTGCTGCTGATGGCGGGCGTAGGCGCACGGCTGGCGGCAGCATGGGTGCTAATGTGGCACATCTCCTACATCGCACGCGGCGCGCTTCCGCTGACCGGTTGGGATGCCGTACTCCGCTGCTTTTCATTCCTCGTCCTCGTGAGCCCGATGGGGAAGTGCTGGACGATGCCCGCCATTCTGCGAGGCCATGCCGCGATGGCCCCGGCACTCGTGTCCCGCCATGGCCTTGTCCTCATGCGTCTCCAAGTGCTGGTGATTTACTGGCAGGCCGTCATTGCGAGGATCCTTCATCCGGACCCGTATTGGGGAAACGGCGAGTTCCTCAGCTATTTCATGCTCTCCCACCACGCGCGCTGGCCCGGCACGTGGGTGCTGGAATACGGGAGCCTCATGGCTTTGGGAACCTATGGAATCCAAATCTCGGAGGCAGCGATACCCGTCCTCCTGTGGGTCAAAAAAACCCGCTGGTGGGGAGTGCTCTTGGGGACGGCCCTGCATGTGGGCATCTCCGTGTTCGCATGGGACCTCGAACTGTTCTGCCTCGCGATGATGATGACCTACTTCGCCTTCCTGCGAAAAGAGGACGTGGAGGGATTGGAACGCCATGGAAAGCGTTGGCTGAAGCGCGGGGCCTGAAATCCCTGCGCGCGCCTTTCCGCGCACGCACTCGCGCCCGTCACTTCGGCTCCGGCCACCGGAGCCACTTGTGGAGGAACTTGAAAGTCCCCACGCCATTGATCGTGTGCGGACCGTCGAACCACTCGATCTCCGTGCGCTCGCCGATGCCGAGCTTGTCGTAGCCTCGCCGCACCTTCGCAAACTCGTAGCCGACGTGCTCGTCGAGCCCCACGCCATCGTCGTGCCCGCGCTCGACCATGAACGGCCGCGGCGCGATGAGCAGCGCCATCTCCGCGTAGTTGAACGTGTGCGCGAGGTCCCACTCCCAGATCTCCCATTCGCCGGTGAAAATGTAGCTCGCGGGATGCGTGTTCGAGACGCACTTCAGCACCCACTCGTTGAAATCGCCGGAGCAAATCGAGAGGCAATACCGCTCCAGCGCCGCGGGCACGCGCATCGCCGTCTTTCCGCCGTAGCTCAGGCCGTAGAATGCGATCCGTTCCGGATCCACGAACGGCAGCGACGCGAGCCACTGCGTCGTCACATCGTGCTGCGCGATGATGAATGAAAACAGCGACAGCCCGAGCGGATTTGCCTCGCGCTGGATCCGCCGGAATGCGTCGCCGCCCCGATACGGATTGTGCGGCGAATACACGACGAACCCCCGCTCGCAGAGCAGCGCCGCGAAACCCTTGTAGTAGTTCCATGCACGCGCGGATTTGTCCTGCGTGATTGTGTCTTCCGGCAATCCCTCCAGCCCGTGCTGGCAGACCACCACGGGGCGGCGTTCGCCCGGCTTGAGATCCTTCGGCACCAGCAGCACACCCCATCGCAAAAATGTCCGGCTGCACGTCGAGCATCACCTCGTAGCCGCGCCACTTCGCCTTGTCGTGGATCAGCCGCGTCCGGGGGTTCGCTTTCAAATATTCCCCCGGCAGTTTGCCGATCACATTCTCCCAAAAATCCGCCCGCGCCTCCCGCTGCACGACGTTCCATTCCGCACCCGGCTTCAGCTTTGTCCACAGCGGCGTAGCCTTCCGCACCGCCTCGCTCTCGCGGAAAATGCGCTGCGAAAACTCCTCCAGTTCCTTCACGGTCCGCCGCTGGCGCTCGTCCACGGCGGAGGCATTGTCGCCAAGCTGCACGACTCCCTTCAGCCTCACCGCAGCGGGTTGAAGGCCGAGCGCAGCCGTCATAAAAGCCTCGGGAGTCCTCCCTGCCCGTCCGTCTTTCTGTGCAACGGCACACACTTCCACGGACGCAGCGCCCGCCAATTGCCAATAGCTGTCCGCCTCGCCCAGCGCCCTGTCCACGGCCCCGGGCTTGAGCGGGGCAAGCGCGCCCGGCGCCGCACCTTTCCGGCCATTTTTCACCGCCGGCGGCTCGGGGATTTGCGGCTCACTCCGGAACGAAACTCCAAACGGTCGCGGCGAAATCAGCGCCGCCACGCCCGCATCGGAAAACCTCAGCCGCCTGCCGACGACGCCCCGGTATATCACATCATCGCTCTCCCCTGCTCCAAAGTAGCCGTCCACGAATGCCGCATCGAGGCGTTCGTCGAGTGCGGCAGCGTGCATGGCGATCAGCCCGCCTTCGCCGTGACCGATCACGCCGATCTTCGCGTCGCCCGCGAGGAGCTTCGCCGACGGCCCTTTCAGCGCATCCACAGCGGCGAGAACCTTCTGCACCTCGAACCCGATGAGCGTGCGGCCGGACTCGAAGCACTGCCGGTGAATCCATTCCCGGTGGGGCGCATTCGTAAAACGCTTCAGCTTCTCGCTCCCGGACCAGTCGTCCCGGCGGTCCACCAGCACGGGCACGACCACGAGAAATCCCTCTTCCGCAAGCCGGCGTGCAAATTGCAATTCGGGCGCCACACCGGGGCGAATTCCGGCAAGCTGCTCCGGCGTCTGATCCGCGTCGGGCAATGCGATGACCGCGGCCTTTGCCACTCCCTTCGGTTGCAAAATCAAACCCTCGCCATACACGTTTTCGAAAACCGGCCAGATCGCCTTCCGCACGGAATACGAACCGTCCGCCGACGGTGGCGATGCTTCGCCGGGATCCTGCTGGACGGTGATCGCGCCGGACTGCCTCGCGTCCACCGCACCGATCATCCGGGCGAGTTCGGTTCTCCTGCCGCCGACCGCCTGATTCCACGCCGCGGGACTCGCCGCGTCCTTTCGCCAAAATTCTGCTCGCTGCGAATCAACACGCGCCGTTTCGCGCTCGAGCCATCTGTGTATTCCCGCGACCATCTTCGCTGAGAGATCTCCTTCCGCCATCAGCGGCTGCGTGCCAGGAAGCGGCTCTCCGCGGAGCCCAATATGGTTGGCCAGCAGGACGGAAATCGTCAGCGCGATGCGGGGGAGCATGATGGAATACAATCCCCCGCTGCCCTCCTTCACAGGTCCGCTCTTGGCCGAACCTCGCTCGCCGGACACCCGTCCGTGCGATCAACCCAGCCAGCTCTCGATCTTCCCGGCGTCCTTGAGCGGCCCCACGACCGCGATGCCGAGCCGTCCGAGCTTCAGGCACTCGGCGGCGACGGCCTGCACTTCCGCGCATGTCACGCCCATGATACGCCGCTCGATTTCCACCGGGCACAGCACGCGTCCGTAGCCGAGCAGGCTCTCGCCCATCCACAAAATCTGATTCGTCGTGCTCTCCAGTCCCATCAGCGTCTGGCCGATGGTGTAGTCCTGCGCCATTTTCAACTCCGCGCGCGTCGGCCCGCGCTTCGCGATCGCCGCGAACTCACGGAGGATCATGCGCAGCGCCGGCTCGAGCTTCGAAGGATCGAGCCCCGCGCTGATGTGCAGCGCGCCGGTGTCCGCCAGCGTCACCATCCCGCTCGACACCGAATAGCAGAACGCGTGGCGCTCGCGCAGTTTCTGGAAAAGCCGCGAGCTCATGTTCTCGCCGAGGATCACGCTGAGAATCTTCAGCGCGAAGCGCCGCTCGTCGCTCCGTCCCCACGTGTGGAAGCCCATCGCGAGGTGCGTCTGCTCCGTCTCGTGCGTATGCAAATTCACGGAAGGACGTCCCGGATGGATCGGCGAACGCTGGAAGCGCGCGCGGCGGCCCGCCGGCAGCCGTCCGAGCGCCGGGCCGAGCACCGCCACGACTTCCGCATGCGGAACGCGCCCGGCCACCGTGACGACGGTGCTCGCGCCATTGTAGTTGCGCCGGTGAAACTCGGTAATCTCCCGCCGCCCGAGGCGCGAAACCGTATCGACGGTGCCCGTCAGCGGCCGCCCGAGCGGATGCCGCGGCCACAGCGTCGAGGTCAGCAGCTCCTGGGCATGCTGCGCGGGCTGGTCGCGATACATCAGGATCTCCTCGCGGATGACCTCGCGCTCGCGATCGATCTCCGCCTTCGCAAAAAGGGAATCCATATACATGTCCATGAGCACATCGCACAGCGCTCAAAGTGCGGCGCCCCGGCCTTCGCGTAGTAGCAGGTGTGATCCTCCGTGGTGAACGCGTTCAGGTACCCGCCCACGCCCTCGACCGCCGCGGTGATCTGCCGCGGGTTGCGCCGCTTGGTCCCCTTGAAAAGCAGATGCTCGATGAAATGCGAAATGCCGCCCTCGCACACACGCTCATGCCTCCCGCCGACCCCGGCCCACACTCCCACGGTCGCACTGCGCATGTGCGGCATTTCCACGGAGGCGATGCGTGCGCCATTGGGCAGCCGCGTGACATTGTAGGTGTGACTCATCAGTTTCGTGTTGCGCGGGCGATTTCGAGGGTGGTGAACATGCGCACATTCCTTAAGAGCGCAAGGCACCTCATCTTATCGAAAAAATGCAGGGCCCGGCGGACGATGCCACCTCGCCTGGATTATTCCGGATCTCCCATCCGCTCCCGCCCGTCCTCAGCGCCGCTTCTCGCGACCGTACCGGATGTCGATGACCTGCTCGGCGAGCGGCAGGTCCCGCGGGAAGGTGATCTTGAAGTTGTAGTCGTCGTTCTCCAGCAACGCCACGCGCTTGCCGATCTTCTGGATGGCGGAGACCTCATCGGTCACCAGTTCATTGCGCGCCATGACCGATGCGTACGCCTGCATGATCAGCGGGCTGCTGAAGACCTGCGGCGTCTGCATCGCCCAGAGGTTGCGGCGCTCGACGTCGTCCGTGACGAGCATCTCGTACGAGGCGCGCTTCACCGTGTCGGGAATCGGCGACGCGCAGCATGCGGCGCCGTTCTTTCGCGCCAGGGCGATGCAGGCGCTGATGAGCTTCGGCGTGATGAGCGGCCTGGCCGCATCGTGGATCGCGACGTTCTGGCTTCCCTCCGCGGAAATCGCGCGCAGTCCGTTCCAGACGGAAAGATGCCGCTCCGTCCCGCCCTCCACCACGGCAGTCACCTTCGTCAGCTTTTCCGCAGCGACCAACTTCTTCACGTCCGCCACCTTCTCGCTGCGCGTGACGACGACGATTTCGTCGATGTCCGGGCATTCCTGAAACGCCGCGATCGACCAGTAAAGGACCGGTTTCCCGAGCAGTGGCGCGAAGATTTTGTCGAATCCCATGCGCCGGCTCGCTCCGGCCGCGACGATGATTGCTGAGTTCATCCTGCGTAAATAGGTGCGGCGCTACGGAAGCAGCTTTCCGACGACTGCACTCAACGCGCGCCCGTCCGCACGGCCCGGCGGCGCGCTCGGTCGCGAGCTTCATCACGGCGCCCATCTGCGCCTTCGAAGTCGCACCCGCCTCGGCGATTGCGGCCTTCACGATCGCCTCGATTTCCTCCGCGGTGAGCGGCTTCGGAAGGTAGGCCGCGAGGATTTCCGCCTCGGCCTTTTCCTTCTCCGAAAGGTCGAGCCGTCCGCCCTTTTCGAAGCTCTCGATGGAATCCTGGCGCTTCTTCATCTCCTTGCGCAGGACGCTGAGCGCAGTCGCGTCATCCAGCGCCTCGTCGGCGATTCCCTTCTCCATGGCGGTCGCCTTCAGCGTGCTCTTGAGCATCCGCAGCACGCCGAGCCGATCGGCGGCGCGCGCCCGCATCGCGTCCTTGATGTCCGAATCAATCTGACCAAGCAAACTCATGGCTGCGAGGCTAGCGGCGCGCGCAACGGCGGCAAACGAATTCCCCGGCAGCGCTCAACGCCATTGCCCGGAGGCGCGCATCCGCGTATGCACACCGCCAGCCATGCCTGCCGCGCAAATCTCCACGCTGCTCAGCAACCGCGATCTGGATCGCCTCACGCGCCTGCGGCTGAACGCATCGCGCCGATTCACGAACCGCGCACGCGGCGAGCATCTCGCGTCGAAGGGCGGCGCGAGCACGGAGTTCTGCGACTTCCGCGACTACTCGCCTGGCGACGACGTGCGCTTCGTGGACTGGAACATCTTCGCGCGCATCAACCGGCCCTACCTGAAGCAGTATCACCAGGAGGAGGAGATGCACATCGCGCTGCTCGTGGATGCATCCACGTCGATGACGTTCGAGGAAAAACTCCTGCTCGCGCGTCGCATCGCCGCCGCGTTCGGCGTCATCGCCCTGCGCGGCTCGGAAAAGGTGAGCGTGTATGCGCTCGGCGGCGCGAGCGGCCGGCACCTCCCGCCATGCAGCGGACGCGCGAGCGTGCGGAAGATGCTCGCCTTCATCGAGGGCATCGAAGGAGGCGGCGAACAGCCGGTCGAGGAGGGCATCGAGGACTTCCTGCGCCTGCACCGCGGGCGCGGCGTCGCAGCCGTGCTCTCGGATTTTCTCACGCCCGGCGATCTCAAGCGCGCGATCAGCCTCCTGCACAATGCCGGCCTCGAACCGTGGGCGCTGCAAATCCTCGGCCCGGCCGAGTTCGCGCCCGCGATGACCGACGACTTCCGGCTCGTGGACAGCGAGACCGGCGCGACGCTCGACATCAGCAACGTCCGCGACCTTCTCTCCCTCTATCAGGAATACCGCGCCGCCCGCGAGGAGCAGCTCACCACGCTCTGCCAGCAGCGCTCCGGCCGCTGCCTTTGCATGAATGCCGCCGAACCCTTCGAACGCCTGTTCTTCGAGACGCTCCGCAGGAAAGGGTGGATTGTATGACCCGCCGAATCTCGCCTTTCAAAAGCGGGCGCCCGCAATCAAGCTTCGTCCATGCAATACCCCGATCGTGCTCATCGAATCGGATGGAGGATTCGCCGTCTCATGTCCGTCGCTTCCCGGCTGCCATTCGCAGGGAGCCACACGCGAGGAGGCGCTGGCGAACATCCGCGAGGCCATCGCACTCTGGCTCGAAGTCGCCGAGGAAGATTCAATCCGCGAACTGGCTGCCGAAGGCGCCCGTTACACACGCGAACTCGTCACCGTCTAGCGGTGCCGAAGCTCCCTGGGATTAGCCAACGCGATGCCGTGCGCGTGTTTGAAAAACTCGGTTATCGCATCGCGCGGCAAAGCGGGCACATCGTCATGAGCAACGGCAAAAGGAGGCTGGTCATCCCGCGGCACAATCCGGTCAACCCGTTGACGATGGGGTCGATCGCCAAGGACGCAGGCCTCACTCCGGAGCAATTCCGCGCACTGCTGTGACCTTCACCGCCCTCTCCAGCGCGTGGCTTTTCGCCCTGCTGATCCCGCTGGTCGTTTTCTATTTCCTGAAGCTGAAGCGCCCGCGGCAGATCGTTCCTTCGCTCGTGCTGTGGCGGCAGGTGCTCAGCGATCAGCGGGTGAATTCCCCGTTCCAGCGCTTCAAGCGCAACCTCCTGCTCCTGCTCCAAATCCTCCTGCTCGCGCTGCTCGTGCTCGCGGCGATGCAGCCATTCCTCCGTCGCGACGCGCACCGCGCGGCACGGCTGCCGGTGCTTGTGGATGTCTCGGCGAGCATGGGCGCGCTGGACAAAGGCGGACGGGCGCTCGCGGCTCGATGAGGCGAAGCAGCGGCTGCGCGAGCGCATCGACGGACTGCCGGCGGATCAGGAACTCTGCCTCATCACGTTCAGCCGCACGGCGCGCAAACTCACCGGCTTCACGAACAACAAGACCGAGCTGCGCGACGCCCTGGCCGCGCATCGAAGTGGAGGATGTGCCCGGCGATCTGGAGGAAGCGCTCCGCCTCGCGCAGGCGCTCGCTCGCACCACGCCGTTCGACCGCGTCCTCGTGCTCACGGATGGCAACCTCCCGGCGAAGACAAACTTCGAGCTGCCGTTTCAAATCGAACTGCAAAAGCTCCCGCCCGCCGGACCGAACGCCGGCATCACCGCATTCAACGCGCGCCGCGGTGCCAGCGGCGACTGGGAATTGTTCGTCCAGCTCGCCATCACCGATCCCGGCGCCAGCCGCCACGGCGACGGTGGAACTGCAGGCCGGCGGCCAGACCATCGCACAGGAGCAGGTCGCGCTCACGGCGGGCGGCGCGCCCCGCCTCGCCTTCCGCATCGCAGGCGCGCAGGGCGCATCCATCCGCGCCGTGCTGCGTCCCGGCGGATTCGATTCCCTCGCCAGCGACAACGAGGCGTGGCTGAGCCTCCCCGCCGTCCGGCCGCTCGATGTCTTCGTTCCGGAGTCGCTCGCGCCTTTCCGCCACGCGCTCGGCGCGCTCGACGGCCTCCGCATTTTTCCCGCAAAGGACACGCCCTCGCCGAGCACCTTCGACCTCGCCATCTCCGACAAGCCCGATGCTCCGCCCGCGCTCCTGCTCTGCACCACGGGCTTCGTGCCGGCGGATGCCGCCGCACTCGTGAGCCTCGCGCAGAAAAGCACGGCTGCGATCGACTGGCGGCGCGACTCGCCGCTGCTCCAGCACGTGAGCCTCGACGACGTCATCTTCATGGAGGATCCCGTGACCGCCGCAGGAAAGGACGACACTGCATTCGCAAACCTCGGCTACGAAATCCTCGCGCAAGGCCAGCACGGTCCGCTTGCGCTGATGCGCAGCGACGCCCGCGGCGGAAATGCGCGCGTCCACCTTCTCTTCCACCCCGAGCGCAGCACCCTTCCTTTCCGCGTCGCGTTCCCGATCCTCGTCGCGAATCTCGTCCAATACGCCCAAAACCTCGCCGGGCTTTCCGACGCCGCAGCAGTGGCGACCGGCGTGCTTCCGGCGCAAAATTTCACCGCTGGTGCAAACGTCACCGTCAGCGGGCCGGCGCGTCTCTCTCGGACGGCGCGCGCGGACGATCGCGGCACTGTCGCCGGAATCCCCGCGGAGCATATTGGCGAATACACCTTCACCTCCGGCGGCGCGACGCGGACGATCGGCGCGAGCCTCCTCAGCGCATCCGAGACCAGCCTCGCGGCGGTGAGCGAGATGGAATTCGGCGACCGCATTTCCGTCGCCACCGCCACCGCGATGTCGAAGACCGATCACTCGCTTTGGTGGCCGCTCGCGCTCGCCGGATTCATCGTCCTGCTCGTCGAGTGGTGGTGGTTCCAGCGGCGGACGGTCGCCTAGCCCGGCGGCGCATTCCACTCGCCGAGTCTGGCGCGGGCTGGTTGCATCGCGGCCATGTTTAAGAAGCGATACTCCCGTCCGGGCGCTGCGCCGGCCACTCTCCGCGCCGCGCCGGACGCATCCGCCGCCCTCGTCATCAATCTCATGGAGTATGACCGGAACGGCTTCAACGAGCGCACCATCGGCAGCGTCGCGGAACTGCCGGATCTTACGGCGACGAACGACGGCAAAATCCGCTGGATCGAATTCAACGGCCTCGGAGATGTGGATGCGCTGAAGGCGCTCGGGCAAAAATTCAGCCTGCACCCGCTCGCGCTCGAGGACGTGCTGAACGTCGGCCAGCGCCCGAAGCTGGAGCTCTAC
Organism: uncultured Verrucomicrobiae bacterium; assembly: GCA_963769025.1. GTDB lineage: Bacteria > Verrucomicrobiota > Verrucomicrobiia > Chthoniobacterales > Chthoniobacteraceae > SXWH01. The sequence goes on along the minus strand of CAVYKI010000006.1, from coordinate 207,667 downwards.
CCGGGGCACCTTTTCATGATCGCGCAGATGATCTACCACGACGCCGAGGAATGCCTCTGCGGCGAGCAGGTGAGCATTTTCGTGTGCGGAAATTTCCTCATCAGCATCCAGGAGGATTCCGAGACGGACGTGTTCGAGCCAGTCCGCCAGCGCATCCGCGGTGGCGGCGGAAACATCCGCACGATGAAGGCCGACTACCTCGCGTATGCGCTGCTCGATGCCATCGTGGACCACGGCTTTCCCGTGCTCGAAGAGATCGGCGAGGCGCTCCAGGAGATCGAGGACGCGGTCCTCACGAGCCCGAACAAGGACACCATCGGCCAGCTCCACAGCCTGAAGCGCACGCTCATGCAGCTCCGCCGCTTCGTTTGGCCCGAGCGCGACGTGGTGAATTCCCTGCTGCACGGCGACAGCGGATTCATCCAGCCCGAGACGAAGGTCTATCTCCGCGACCTCTACGACCATACCGTGCAGATCATGGACCTCATCGAGTCCTACCGCGACGTGGCGACGAGCCTCATGGACATGTATCTCTCCAGCGTCGGCCTGCGGACGAATGAGGTCATGCGCGTGCTCACGGTCATTTCCTCCATCTTCATCCCGCTCACCTTCCTCGTCGGCGTCTATGGCATGAACTTCGCGAACATGCCCGAGCTCCACACCCGGTGGGGATACTGGATTCTGTGGGTCGTGATGGTCGTCATCGCCGTCGGCCAGCTCATTTTCTTCCGCAGGAAAAAGTGGCTGTAGCGTCCGCCCGCAGCAGCGCGCTTGCACCGCGCCGTGAGTTTCCTTTTTCTCGCGCCATGCAACGCCGCAACCTCCCCCGCCTGCTCGACATCTCGCGGGAGTTCCAGATCCACGGGGAAATCCTCCACGCGGAGGCGTGCAAGGTCGGGCACATCAACGAGACTTACACGGCGACCTACGACCAGGGCGGCACGCGCGTGCGCTACATCCACCAGCGCATCAACCACGAGGTCTTCAAGGATCCCGCGGGCGTGATGGACAATCTCATGCGCGTCACCACGCACCTGCGGCGCAAGCTCGCCGCAGCCGGCACGAAGGACCTCACGCGCCGCGCACTGACCGTGGTCCCGACGCACGACGGCGCGTCCTTCCACAAGACGCGCGAGGGCGAATATTGGCGCACGTTTGTCTTCATCGAAAAGGTGCGGACGTTTGAGGCGGTGGAGTCGCCGGAGCAGGCGTTTGAGGCGGGGCGCGCATTCGGCGAATTCCAGAGCCTGCTGGCGGACCTCCCAGGCAAACGCCTCACCGAGACGATCCCGCACTTTCACAACACGCGGCGGCGCTTCGATGCGCTGCTCGCCGCCATGAAAACCGACAAGGCGAACCGCGCCGCCGCCGCAAAGAAGGAGATCGAGCAGGCGCTGTCGCTGGAACCGATCGTGGACACCGTGCTCACCGCGCTCGCGAAGAAACGCATCCCCGAGCGAATCACGCACAACGACACGAAATTCAACAACGTGATGCTCGACACCGACACGCGGAAGGCGATGTGCGTCGTGGACCTCGATACGGTGATGCCCGGCAGCCCGCTCTACGACTTTGGCGACATGATCCGCACCACCACGAGCCCGACGCTGGAGGACGAGACCGACCTCTCGAAGGTGCGGATGCAGATGCCGATGTTCAAGGCGCTGGCCCGCGGCTACCTCGGCACAGCCGGCGCATTCCTCACGAAGAACGAACGCGCGCTCATCGCCATCAGCGGACGGCTCATCACCTTCACCCTCGCCCTGCGCTTCCTCACGGACTACCTGCAAGGCGACACCTATTTCCGCGTCCACCGCCCGCAGCATAACCTCGACCGCTGCCGCACGCAGCTCCGCCTCGTCGAGAGCATCGCGAAGCAGGAGGAGGCGATGCAGAAATTCGCGGACGGCGTGTAGGCCGGCTTCCGCCTCCATCCCGCCGCCAGCACGCCCGCTCCTCCGCCGTCGCGGTCATTTCTTGGGCTTCGACTTTGCCTTTGCTCGCGTAATCACGATTTCGAGCGCACCTTCATCCGCCGGGCGTGAAGGATAGGCGAGCTTCACGCACGTATCCACCGCGGTGATGACCTGCTCGATCGTGAAAGGGTATCCCTCCGGCACGCTGGCCTTCGACGCATCGATGGTCACCACCATGTCCATGTTGTTATCCTTGTAGGTGCCACTCACCACGATGCCATACACGGACGCAAGGTTCACATCGTGCGGCTTCCAAGTGCCATCCGTGGGCGGCACAAAGGGTTTGGAGAGCGCGGAGAAACACCATTCCGGATCCGCATAGAATGTGACATACGGAACCGCCACGATGGAGATCCGGGGGTCCGCTTCCGAGCCGTGCAGATACAACGGCAACGAAATCGAATCGAGCCGAAGCACGGAGCCTGACGCGACCGGTGCAAAACACAGCAAAAGTGCGAAGAATAGTGGTTTCATGGGGAGGGTGGCGACGCCTCACAACCCAAGCTGACCGACCCGGCCCTTGCAAGGCGCAACGGCAACGCCGGGCAGGGGGAGACGAGGCAATGCAACAGAATGGCGCAGCCGATTTCCTGCGCGGAAACCCGGTGCCCACGCCGCCGCGCCCGCACTAGCCGGGCTTGCACAGGCCGGCGATTGACGCATCGCCGGGGCGCGTGAATCCTACGGCGCATGATCCTCGCGCTCCTCTCTGTCCTCATGCTCGCGGCATGGCCCGCGAATCTCACGGTCGCCGTCGGCGGAATGTCCACCGAAGCCCCCGCCCTCGCCATTCGTTGCTGGCACGACCCCGAAAGCGGCTACTATCTCTACAAGACGGTTGATTGCGACGGCGGGCACAAGAGTATCACCCTCACCAAAGACCGTCGCATGGTCCGGGACTGCGGCTTTGAAGTCGCCCGCTTCGGCCGCAAGCCGGAGGACAACCCCGGCACCGCCACCGAGGAACGGAAGATCGAACTCGCCACCAAGAACGGCATCCGCATCGGCATGATCCGCGAGCAAGTGGTGGAAAAACTCGGCAAACCGGCCCGGACCGCCGTGCGCGGCGGCGAAAAGCAATACTGGTGTGCCCTCTACAAGAAAGTCATCATGCAGGACCGCGAGCGAGGCCGTGTCCTGCGCAACACCTACATTTTCAAGCACGGCAAACTCATCGAGATCTCCATCAACCTCGATTCCGTCCCCGGCTGCGGCGACGACTCCCTTTCCGACGCGAGTTGGCCCTGGTCAAGATTCTAGCAGGGTGGCATCTGCCGCGCACTGGAAGGGCCGCCGGACGACTCGGCGAGGGGAGAAATGCAGCGACCGTCGGAAAAGGCAAAATGGCCTTTGACATGGCCCCGCGGCAGGACTATCTACGCGACCCTTTTTCCAACCGCAAACCAACCGCTTTTCACCATGCCTACCACTGAAGTCATCCTCACCGCGAAAGTCGAGCATCTCGGCGCAGAAGCCGATCTCGTCAAAGTGAAGTCCGGGTATGCCCGCAATTTCCTCCTGCCGCAGGGCAAGGCGATCGAGAAGTCGTCCGGCGCCGTGCATCGCATCAACGTGCTGAAGAAGAAGCGCGCCGAGCGCGAGGCGGCGGAGCTGAACGAGGCGCAGGATCTGGCGCGGCGCATCGGCAAGCTGAAGCTGACGTTTGAACTGGAGACGGGCGAGACCGGCAAGGCGTTCGGCTCGGTGACGGCTTCGGACATCGCGGACAAGATTCGCGCGGAACTCGGCGGCAACATCGAGATCGATCGCCATCGCATCGTGCTGCCCAAGGCGCTCAAGGATTCCGGCAAGCATGATGTGGAGATCAAGCTGCACCATGACATCACCGCGACGGTGGCGGTGACCATCGGGTCGAAGACGCCGGTGGAGGCTGCGAAGCCCGAGGCCGAGGAAGGCCCGAAGACGGAGAAGACCGTGGGCGGCTTCAAGTCCAAGGCGAAGGCAAAGCACAAGGAGTAGTCTCCGATGGCTGCGGATCCCAAACCAGGGAATCCGGGTTCTGAAAAGAGCCGGGGCGGCAAGCCCCGGAGTGACCTGAAGGGAAAGGTCACTTATCCACCGGATTTTCACCGGGAATTCCCACAGGCGCCGGACGCCGAGAAGGGCGTCCTGAGCTCCATCCTGCTATCGCCGAAGGAAGTGATCGGCATCGCGGTGGAGAGCGGGGTGAAGAAGGAGAGCTTTTACATCCCGGCAAATGGCGAGATTTTCGAGGCGCTGCTGGAGCTGTGGAATGGGAACCGGCCGATCGATTTCATCACCATCGCGCAATACCTGCGCGACCGGAACAAGCTGGACCAGGTGGGCGGCGCGGCGGGGCTGAACGAATTGTTCACCTATCTGCCGACGGCGGCGAACGCGGCCTACTACATCGAGATCCTGCTGGAGAAGTTCACGCTGCGGGAAATCATCAAGGTCTGCAACGAGTACTCAGCCCGGAGCTACGAGGAACAGGACAATCCGGCGGGTCTGCTCGACGAGGTGGAGACGAAGATTTTCGCCATCGCGAAGGAGCGCTTCAAGGACAAGGCGGCGAGCCTGAAGGACATGGTGATGAAGGCCATCGGGGACATCGAAAAGCTCTACGAGAGCCGAGGAAAGATCGGCGGGCTCTCGACGGGCTTCAAGCAGCTCGACCAGATGACGGACGGGCTGCACGGCGCGGAAATGTTCGTAATCGCGGCGCGGCCCTCGATGGGAAAGACGGCGTTCGCAATGAACATGGCGGAGCACATTGCCGTGGAGACGGGCAAGCCGGTCGCGGTGTTCTCGCTGGAAATGAGCTCGCAGCAGCTCGTGCAGCGACTCCTGTGCTCGATCGCGCGGGTGAACCTCTCGTCGATTCGCAACGGCTTCCTGAGCGAGCGCGACTTCCCTGCCCTGACCAACGGCGCACACCGGCTGGCGTCGGCGAAGATCTTCGTGGATGACACAAGCAGTCTTAGCATTCTCGAACTCCGCGCGAAGGCGCGCCGGATGAAAAGCCAGCACGACATCCAGGCGATCTTCATCGACTACCTCCAGCTCCTCCGCAGCACGAGCAGCCGCGCCAAGGACAGCCGCCAGCTCGAGATCGCGGAGATCAGTTCGGGCCTGAAGGCGCTCTCGAAGGAACTGAACATCCCGATCGTCGTGCTCGCGCAGCTCAACCGGAATCCCGAGCAGCGCACCGGCGAAAGCAAGGGCCGCCCACGCCTGAGCGATCTCCGCGAGTCCGGCACGATCGAGCAGGACGCCGACGTCGTCGGCCTGCTCATCCGCGAAGAATATTACGCCGACACCGACGAGGCGAAGGCCGAAGCCGTGGGCAAGGCGACGCTCATCATCGCGAAGCAGCGCAATGGCCCGACCGGCGACGTGCCGCTGACATTCATCAAGGAATACGCGCGCTTTGAGGACCGCGCGGAGGGGCCGGAACCGGGGAACTGAGCGTGACGACAGGCGCCGGTCGCTGTCTCCATGAGCGAAACTCCCCGACTGCCCGTCGTTGCTGAATTCCCGCCGGGAACGGAGTTCGTAATTTACGAATTTGCCAGCCCGCTGGCCAACGTGCCTGGCAAGGGATGGTTCAGCTGGTGGGGCGGTGTACCGTGGGCCTACAATCCCACCGGCAGGCTCAAACCGGGCAACAACTGGAATGCCGACTCTTTTGAGCAATGGCTGGACGTGATCTCCGCCACGATGAAGTGAGCAAAGAAAAACCCCGGTGCCATGATGACACCGGGGTTTTTGAGATTTGCCTGAATGCTTCCGACTAGGCCTTCGAGTAAAGCTCGACGATGAGCTGCTCGTTGACGATCGGCGCGATTTCGTCGCGGGTCGGGATGCGGGTGACGGTGCCAGTGAAGGCGTCCTTATTCACCGTGAGCCAGTCCGGCACGGGGGCGATCTGCGTGAGTTCGAGGTTCTTCGTGGCGAGGCGGCGCGAGGCCGGCTTTTCCTTCACCGTGACGACGTCGCCCGGCTTGCAGGAGAAGCTGCTCACGTCCACCTTGCGGCCGTTCACCTGCACGTGGCCGTGGCCGACCATCTGGCGCGCGGCGTTGCGGCTGTTTGCGAAGCCGAGGCGATAGACGACATTGTCGAGGCGGCGCTCGAGAAGCTGGAGGAGGATTTCACCGGTGACGCCGCGGGTGTTGCGGGCGGCCTCGAAGGTGAGGCGGAACTGGCGCTCGAGCAGGCCGTACTGGTAACGAAGCTTCTGCTTCTCGGCGAGGGCGATGCTGTATTCGCTGGTCTTGCGGCGGCTGCCTTTCGGGCCGTGCATGCCGGGCGGATAGTTTTTCCGTTCGAGATACTTCGTGGGGCCGAAAATGGGCGTGCCGAAGCGACGTGCGATTTTGTCTTTGGGTCCAGTGTAACGAGCCATGTGAGTTTACAGGATGAGGATTAAACGCGGCGGGCTTTGGGCGGACGGCAGCCGTTGTGCGGCACAGGCGTCACGTCCTTGATGATCGAAATTTCCAACCCGACCGCCTGGATGGCGCGGATGGCGGATTCGCGGCCAGAACCGGGGCCCTTCACGCGGACTTCGACTTCACGCACGCCGTGGCCCATGGCCTGGCGGCAGGCATCCTGCGCGACCATCTGCGCCGCGTAGGCAGTGCTCTTGCGCGAGCCCTTGAAGCCGACCTTGCCGGCACTCGACCAACCGAGGACGTTGCCCTTCTGGTCGGTGATGCTGACGACGGTGTTGTTGAAAGATGCGAGCACATGCGCGATGCCGACCGCGACGTTCTTGCTGCCCTTCGCCTTGACGACCTTGATGGGCTCGATGCCGGCGTTCAGGTCGAGCGAGAGATCCACCGCAGGTGCGGCGGCGGCAGCTGCGGCCGCTGCGCCTTCCTTCTTTTTCGGAGCGGCCTTTTTTGCAGCCTTGGGTTTCGACCTCCGCAGGCAGCGGGTGCTGCGGCAGCGGCGGGCGCGTCCGGAGCGGGTGTCGGGCGCGGGAGTGTTTTCGGTGTCAGCCATGATTCGGAATTCGGTGAGGTTTGATAATTATGCCTTGGCAGCAGGAGCATCCTTCGCCCGCTGGACGCCGACGGTCTTGCGCGGGCCCTTGCGGGTGCGGGCGTTCGTCTGCGTGCGCTGGCCGCGCACGGGCAGTCCGCGGCGATGGCGGAGGCCACGGTAGCAGTTGATCGCCTGAAGGCGCTTGAGGTTCTGCTGGAGATCCCGGCGGAGGTCGCCCTCGATCAAGATCTTCTGGGCGGAGATCGCGTGGATGATTGCGTTCAGTTGTTCCGGCGTCAGATCCTTCGCGCGGAGGTTGGGTTCCACGTTCGCGGCTTCGAGCACTTTTTTCGCATTGCTCGGCCCGATGCCGTAGATGTATGGGAGCGACACTTCGATTCGTTTGTCGCCTGGGATGTCAACGCCGAGAATTCGTGGCATGGGTGGTGTATTTTAAGATTAGCCCTGACGCTGTTTGTGGCGTGGGTTTTTGCAAATGACCCGGACGACGCCTTTGCGCCGCACGACTCGGCAGGCTTCACACTGCCGTTTGACTGATGCTCTGACTTTCATAATGAGTTCGTTGGTTTCGTTCGAGAGGACAAAAAATCGCCCGGGGTGCCTGAACTTTGAGAGCAGGCGCCTCGTGCGCTACACGGCTTACTTGCACCGGTTCTTGACCGGTCTTCAGTGATGCCGTTCTGGGTATTTCTAACAGAAGTTCGCAACGTGGCAAGATGCGAATTCACGGAACTGGAGGTTTTCCCGACTGCACTCCTGAGCGACGTGGGCGGAACAGCAATCTTGGGGAGACGGTCCATGCTATTTGGCAAGAACCTTCTCGCGCCACGTGAGGATTTGCGCTTCGCCCTTGGTAATGAGCACGGTGTGCTCGAAGTGCGCGCTGGGCGAACTATCGGCGGTCACGACCGTCCATCCGTCCTCAAGCGTTCGGACTGCGGCACCGCCCAGATTTACCATCGGCTCAATCGCGAGGGTCATTCCCGCTTTCAGACGCGGCCCGGTGCCGGCGCGCCCGAAGTTCGGGATCTGCGGTTCTTCGTGCAAGTTGCGGCCGACGCCGTGCCCGACAAATTCGCGGACGACATTGTAGCCGTTGGCAATGACCTCGTCCTCAATAAACGCCGAGATGTCACCCAAGCGGAGTCCCGCCGTGGCCATCGGAATCACGCGATCGAGGATATCCTCGGTCACCGCGAGCAGACGGGACCATGCGGGCTTGATTGCTCCGACCGGCACGGTCTTGGCGGTGTCACCCACCCAACCGTTTTTGATGACGCCAACATCGAGTTTGACGATGTCGCCGTACTGAATTCGACGGGTTCCGCCGATCCCGTGGACGACTTCTTCATTGACTGAAATGCAGATGTTGCCGGGAAAGTTTCGATAACCGAGAAAGGCACTGCGGCATTTTTCGTCAGCTACGAAGTCGGCGGCTGCTTCGTCGATTTCGCCCGTGGTCGCACCAGGGCGAACGAGACAGCCCAATTTATCAAGTACCTTGGCGGCGCTGGCGCAGGCCTCCCTCATCTTTTCAATGTCGCGCTCGGACTTGATGGGAATCATCGTCGGGGTGAATGACGCGGGAGACGCCGGCTCATTGGCATGCCAGGCTCCGGCTAACGTGCATAGCGGCTCATCAAAAATGCCACGATGCCGGCAAGAATAACGAGGGCGACAGCTACGGCTAGCCAAACGAGGGTTGTGTTCGCGATGACCTCTCCGCGCTGCTCGGGCGAACGCTCGAAACGACCACGGAGCTTTCCTTTGCGCAGAAAACCATCGTAATGCCGCTGCAGCAGATGCGTTTCGATCTGGCGCATGGTGTCGAGCACGACGCCAACGACGATCAGGATACTGGTGCCGCCAAAGAATTGGGCAGCAAGCATCGGGATCCCTGCCTGTTTGCTGATCATGTCAGGCAACAGCGCAATCACGAGCAGGAAGATGGCTCCGGCAAAGGTGAGCCTCGTCATCGCATTGTCGAGAAAATCAGCCGTCGGCTTGCCGGGACGCACCCCAGGGATATACCCGCCCGCCTTCTTCAGGTCATCGGCAATCTGCTGCGGCTGGAACTGAGTTGCCACCCAGAAGTAGCTGAAGAAGAAAATCAGGATACTATAGATAACGTAATGAGGCCATCCCGAGTTCAGCGCTTCGGAGAATTGCTTGGCAGTGGCGTTGTCAGGCGCGATCATCGTGATCATCGTCGCCGGAAACACGAGCAGCGCCTGTCCGAAGATGATCGGCATAACGCCCGCATAATTGACTTTCAACGGCATGTATTGGGCGACTCCGCCGTACACCTTCCGCCCAACGACACGCTTCGCATACTGAATCGTGATGCGGCGCTGGGCCTGCGTCAGACAGATTACGCCTGCGATTACAAGCACCAGAAACGCGAGCATGAGAACGAGCTTCATCGGCGCGACATTCGCGACACCGGCACCCGTCGGAACAACCGTCTTCCAAGCCTGCACCAACGCCGCGGGCAGGCGCGCAACAATGCCGACCGCGATAATCAGCGACATGCCATTGCCGACGCCACGATCGGTGATCTGGTCGCCAAGCCACATCAGCAGCATCGTTCCCGCCGTCAGGCTGAGCACCGAGACGAGTTCAAACCAAAAACCTGCCTCTGGAACCAGCGGTCCATAATGCGACATCGTCTCATTAATTCCGGGAAGAATCGAGTCCGACGGACTAACGAATTGCTTGGTCATCAGCCATCCCTGAAATACGCAGAGGACGATCGTGACATACCGCGTGTACTGGCTGATCTTCTGGCGCCCGCCGTCTTCCTTTGACAGCTTACCTAGCTGAGGAACCACCGCCGTCAGCAACTGCATCATGATGCTCGCACTGATATAGGGCATCACCCCCAGCGAAAACACGGCACATTGTTCGAGCGCACCACCGCTAAAGATATTAAACAGTGCCATGGCACCGCCGCCTTCCGCACCGCCACTCATCCTCTCCACAAAGTAATGCTTCAGTACGCTTGCATTTACGCCTGGACACGTGATCGCACATCCCACCCGGTAGAGCAGCACCATGAGCAGCGTGAAAAGCACGCGGTTCCGGAGCTCCGGGATCTTACGGATGTTAAAAAAGGCGGAAATCATTCGGCGAAATTTGGAGGAACCTTTGCTTGGCCAGCTAGGCCATTCGGGGGACAGTTACGACCATCCTCACAGTGCCTCGTCATGCGTCCTCACTTCAGCGTGAGGGATCCGCCCGCTTTTTCGATGGCCGCCTTGGCAGCAGCGCTCGCCTTGTCGGCCACCACGGACAGCTTTTTTGTCAATTCGCCGGATGCCAGGATTTTCACGCCTTCAAATGGCTTGCGGATAAGCTTCGCCTCGAGAAGCGCGTTCTCGTCCACGGCAGCGCCGTTGTCGAAGCGGTTGAGCGAATCGAGATTCACGATCGCCCAAAGCGTCTTGAAATGGGCGTTGTTGAATCCACGCTTTGGGACGCGGCGGATGAGCGGCATCTGGCCACCTTCGAAGCCAAGGCGGATGCTGCCGCCGCTTCGAGCCTTCTGGCCCTTGTGGCCCTTGCCGGAGGTCTTTCCTTTGCCGCTGCTCTCGCCGGAGCCGAGGCGTTTCACGCGGTGCTTGGCACCTGGACGGGGTTTGAGATTGGAGAGGTTCATCGTTTGGTTTTCTCGGATTGGGTATTCCGCGTTACGCTTTCAGGTTGGCGGTCGCAACCCTCGGAGATCCCTGGTTGGTGCTAGTTCGACTCTTGGGGTTTCGGGGCGATTCCGCGAAGTTTCATCACCGCATCGCGTTGCCGCAGCTTCGCAAGTGCATCGAGCGTCGCCTTGAGCACATTCGCGTGATTGGAGGAACCCAGGCTCTTGGCCAGGATGTTCTTGATACCCACCGCATCACACACGGCACGGACTGCACCGCCCGCCTTGATTCCGGTTCCAGGGCTCGCGGGCTTCAAAATGACATGGCCTCCACCGTGGTTGCCGACGACTTCGTGCGGAATGGTCGTGCTGCTGATGGCGAAACGTTTGAGATTCTTCCGGCCTTTGTCACCGGCCTTCCGAATGGCTTCCGAGACTTCATTCGCTTTGCCGAATCCGACGCCGACACGGCCCTGCTTGTCGCCAATGACAAGGAGTGCGCTAAAGCTGAAGCGACGTCCGCCTTTGACGACCTTGGCGCAACGGTTGATGAAAACGAGCTTTTCAATCAGCTCAGCCTGCGGCTGTCCGGCGAAGACGCCTTCGAGCACTGTGCCGCGGTCCACGGGTTCCGAGGGCGTGCGGGCTTGCTGCGGGCGACGGCCCCTGGGGCCGCGGTTGGAATCGGGTCTTGAATTGGCAGCCATAGTATTAGAATTGCAAACCACCCTCGCGCGCAGCATCAGCCAGCGCCTTCACTTTTCCGTGATAGATGAAGCCGCCGCGGTCAAAAACAACCTTCTCGACGCTCTTGGCTTTCGCCCGCTCGGCGACCAACTTGCCGATGGTCGTGGCGGTAGCCGCGTTGGCCTTCGGCTTTTGAGTCTTGAGGTCGGCTTCGGTCGTATTGGCACTGGCGATGGTCTTGCCGACGCTGTCGTCGATGACCTGCGCGTAGATGTGCTTGCCGCTGAAATGCACGGCGAGGCGCGGACGCTCGGCGGTGCCGGATACAATCTTGCGGATGCGCTTGTGGCGCATCTGGATGCTTTCTTTCTTGATATTCTTAGCCATGGCTTACTGGACGGTTTTGCCTTCCTTGCGGATGATTTTCTCGCCGACATAGCGGACACCCTTGCCCTTGTAGGGTTCCGGCGGGTAATAGCTGCGCACATCGGCGGCCACCTGTCCCACGAGTTTTCTTGTCAATGCCCTCGATGCGAACCTTGGTATTGTCGGTCACCGTAACCTTGATTCCCTCGGGAATCGCGATGGTTGATGTCGTGCGAATACCCGAGGTTGAGCTGGAGCACATTGCCTTTCAACGCGGCCTTGAAGCCAACGCCCTGAATCTCCAATTCCTTCACGTATCCGTCCGCCACGCCGATGACCATGTTGTTGATCAAGGCGCGACTCAGGCCGTGAAGCGCGCGAGCTGCGTGCGAGTCGCACGCGACGGTCACCTTCGTGCCTTCGACTTTACCGGTGACACCGTTCGGCAGCGTCCAAGCGAGTTTGCCCTTCGGGCCTTCGACGTTGACCGCGCCGTCAGCGCCAATCTTGACGCTCACCTTGGCCGGCAGTTCGATGATTTTTTTTCCGATTCGCGACATAGTCTTTACCAGACGAACGCCAGCAATTCACCGCCGACGTTCTGTTTTTTGGCCTCACGACCGGACATCAGACCTTTCGACGTCGAAAGGATGCTGATGCCGATTCCGCCGAGGACGCGCGGAATCTCGGTCGAGCCGACATAGCGGCGGAGACCGGGCTTGGATACACGCTTGAGGCCGGTGATGGCCGGGGCGCGGTTGACGAATTTGTTGACCACCTTCAACTGTGGTCCTGGGCCCGGTGCCGGTCTCGACTTCAAAGTTCGAGATGTAGCCCTCCTGCTTCAGGATGCGGGCGATTTCCGCCTTCATCTTCGAGTAGGGAGCGAGGACCTCGGTCTTGCCTGCACCGCAGGCATTGCGAAGGCGGGTGAGGAAATCTGCGATGGGATCGGTGAGTGCGCTCATGTCTGGTTAAGCGGTCGGTTTCTCCTGCTGTTGCTCCTGTTGCGCGCGCTTGAGGCGGGCTTTGTCTGAAAATGGCATCCCGAGTTCGGTCAGGAGGCTCTTTGCCTCCGCATCGGTCCGAGCCGTGGTGACGATGGTGACATCGAAGCCAATGTTGCGCTTGATGCGATCGAGTTCGATTTCAGGGAAGATGGACTGGTCGGAGACGCCGAGTGTGTAGTTTCCATTTCCGTCGAAGGCGCGGGTGCTGACACCACGGAAATCGCGGATACGCGGCAGCGCCGTCTTGATCAGGCGCTCCAGAAATTCATACATCCGGCGGCCACGAAGCGTAACCTTGGCGCCGATCGCCTGATCTTTGCGGAGCTTGAAATTGGAGATGGCCTTCTTGGAGCGCGTCTCGGCCGGCTTCTGTCCCGTGACGGTTGCCAGTTCGTTCTTCGCGTCTTCGAGCGCCTGCTTCGCATCGCCTTGGTTGAGATTGACGCAAGTGTTCACCACAACTTTGTCCACCTTCGGGACTTGGTTGATGTTCGTGTATCCGTGCGTCGCCTTGAGCGCAGGGATTACGCGGTTTTTGTATTCTTCGTAGAAGTTCGACTGGCATGGCTTACTTTTTCTTCTTGGACTCCGCTTCTTCTTGGAGTCCGCTTTCTTGGGCTCCGCGTTTTCGAGAAGCTTGACGTTGGAAACATGAATCGGACCTTCGCGCTCGAGGATGGCACCATTCGGGTTGTCCTGGCTCTTGCGGGTGTGCTTCTTGATGATGCGCACCCCCTCGACGAGCACCTGCTGCTTCTTGGGCAGGACGGCGAGCACCTTGCCCGCTGGCACCCTTGTGGTTGCCGCTGATCACGGTGACGTTGTCACCCTTCTTGACGTGGAAACTAAGACGGTTGGACATTTCAGAGGACCTCCGGAGCGAGTGAGATGATCTTCATGAAGTTCTTCTCGCGAAGTTCACGGGCGACGGGGCCGAAGATGCGGGTGCCGCGGGGATTTTCATCCTTGTCGATGATGACGATCGCGTTGTTGTCGAAGCGAAGGTAGCTGCCGTCCTCGCGGCGGATCGCCTGTTTCGTCCGCACGACCACTGCACGCACGACCTCGCCCTTTCTTGACCTGTCCGCCGGCCTGCGCTTCGCGGATGTGCGCGGTGATGACGTCGCCGATGTGCGCGCTTGAGCGTCGGCTTGCCAATGACGCCGATCATCTTGGCCATGCGGGCGCCGGTGTTGTCGGCAACGTCGAGTCTGGATCGAATTTGTAGCATAGGAATATTGCGGCCCTTATCGGGGCGCTGCGGTTAGTGCTTGAGAATTTCAACTACGCGCCAGCACTTGAGCTTGCTCAGCGGGCGGGTCTCCACGATGCGGACGAGATCGCCGATCTGGGCTTTCTGCTCCTCGTCGTGCGCGTAGAACTTTTTGACGCTGCTTGATGATCTTGCCGAACTTGGGGTGCGGGACACGCATGGTCGTCTTCACCACCACGGTCTTTTGCATCTTGTTCGACACGACCTCGCCGACGCGGGTCTTTGCGGAGAGCCCGTTTTGGCGTTTCAGCTGTTGCAGTTTCGCTCATGGAATGGATTTACTTGGCGGCAGCTGCCGCGGTCTTGTTTTTTTGGGTCAGCACCGTCTCGATGCGTGCGACTTCGCGGCGCAGCGACCGGAGTTCGCTCGGCTTCTCAAGCTGTCCGCCAGCCTGCTGGAGGCGGAGGTGGAAAATCTGCTCGCGCAGCTCACGTTTGCGGGCCCGCAATTCGTCGGGCGTCAGTTCGCGGATTTCTTTGTTCTTCATGCTCGGCGATTAGTTGTGGCGCGTCAGAAACTTCGTGCGCACCGGGAGCTTGTCCGCGGCCAGTCGCATCGACTCGCGTGCGAGCGTCTCGGAGATGCCGTCGATTTCAAAAAGGATGTTTCCGGGGCGGACCGTGGCCACCCAGTATTCCGGCTGGCCTTTGCCCTTGCCCATTCGGGTCTCGGGCGGGCGCGCAGTCACCGACTTGTCGGGGAACATGCGGATCCACATCTTGCCCTTGCGTTTCATGTTGCGGGTCATCGCGACACGGGCTGCTTCGATCTGGGTGTTGGTGATCCAGGCGCGCTCAAGCGTCTGCAGTCCAAACGAACCGAAATCAAGATTGATGGCACGGGAAGCCTTTCCGGCGCGACTGCCGCGCTGGGTCTTCCGATACTTCACACGTTTTGGCAACAAAGGCATTGGTTTTCCTCCGGTAAAAAATTGCTAATTGGTTCAGGCAGCAGGCTGCTGCTCGGCGGATTCGGTTCTTTCCCCCGAAGTCACGGCCTTCTTTTCTTCCTGGACGATGGCGGCGGGTTTGCAGATCCAGCACTTCACACCGATGATTCCGTAGGTCGTCCTCGCCTCGGCGAAGCCGTAGTCGATGGGCGTGCGGAGCGTGTGTAGCGGGATGCTTCCCTCGCGATACCATTCAGAGCGGCTGATTTCCGCACCACCGAGACGGCCGGCGCAACGGACTTTGATGCCCTTTGCACCCTGCTCCATCGTAGTCTGCAGTGCCTTCTTCATCGCACGGCGGAAGCTGATCCGGCGCTCCATCTGCATCGCGATGTTCTCAGCGACGAGCTGCGCGTCGAGGTCGGGTGCCTTGATTTCGATGATGTCGATCTTCACCTGCTTGCCGCCGGAAAGCTTCGAGATTTCCTCGGTCATCTTTTCGATTTCCGAACCTTTGCGTCCGATTACGATACCCGGACGGGCGGTGTGAATGGTCACGCGGAGGCTGTTCCAAGCGCGCTCGATGACGATCTTCGATACCGCGGCGAGGCGAAGTTTCTCCTTCAGCGACGTGCGGATCTTGATGTCGCTCGCCAGAAATTCAGGAAATTCCTTGCGGCTCGCGAACCACTTGGAGCGCCAGTCTTTGTTAACCGCAAGGCGGAAGCCGATTGGATTGGTTTTCTGTCCCATGGTTATTCGTTGGATTTCTCTGCAGGTTTCTCAGCGGACTGCTCTGCGGGTTTCGCGGCAGACTTCTTCGCTGCCGGCTTGGCCGCCTTCTTCGAAGCCGACTTGCCGCTCTTCTTTTCCCGCTGCTTGACGGTGATTTCGTCGGAAAGGGTGATGAAAATGTGGCTCGTGCGCTTCCGGATCGGACCCGCGCTTCCGCGGGCCTTCGGGGTGAAGCGCTTGATCGTCGTGGATTCGCCGGCGACCGCTTCCTTCACGACGAGCTTGTCGGCGCGCAGGTTGTGGTTGTTCTCGGCGTTGGCGATGGCGCTCTTGAGCGTCTTCTGGACGAGAAATGCGGCTTTCTTCGGGCTAAACGCCACAATATCCAGCGCGACCGCTACGGGGCGGCCCTGAATCTCGCGAGTCACATCCCGGACCTTGAAGGCCGACATGCGCACGAATCTTTGGATGGCTTTTACTTCCATTTAGTGAGTGGCGTTGGTTGTTGTTAAAAAGTTAGTTGATTTGGGCGTCCACCTTCACGGTGTCTCCCAGTTTGATTGGGTCTTTGTCTGAAACGAGATTCTGAATCACGGTGCCTGCGAAGCCCTGCCTGGCATCCACCACCCTGAGTGTGGCAACCAACCGGGTCCCGCGGCGCACTTGGAAGGGCATGCCGACTTTGACGCCGTGCTTGGTCCCGAGGTTGATGACAACGCAGCCCAGTTCAGGCTTCACTGCGCTGACTTTCCCGTTTTGCAGGTCCGCAGCAGGTTCCATCGCTTTTTGCTCAAGCGCGACAAAATCACCGACGGCTGCCTTCACGAGGATTTCCTCCGCGCTTTTCAGCTCGGTTTGGAAGACCAGCTTTGCCTCGGCATCCGGGTTTTCGAGAAACGCGTGGGCCAGTTCGGCCATGCGCACCAGTTGGGTGCTCAAGGCTTTCCGGCTGCGCTCGCTAATCTGGAGGTCATGGACCGCCTGAAGGAGCCTCTGCTCGAGTTTCGAAGGATCCGCCGTGCTGGTTCCCAGCGCCTCCATTCGAAGGGCGAGTTCCTGCACCTGGCGCTTGAAAATCTCGGCTTCGGCGGTGGTGGCGGCGGCCAGTTTCCTGGCATCCTCCACGTCTGCGCGCAGCTTCCGATTTTCAGCAAGGAGCTTTTCCAAGGCGACGAGTGCCGTCACCTCGGAGGATTCAGAATCTGTTGTTGGCAAAGAACGTTCGTCGGACTGGCCGACGCTCGCGAGTGGCGCGAGAAGGGCGATGGATAGCAGGGCGGACGCGATGGATTTCATTGCTGAGAATCCGGCACGCGGCCGTTTCCGCTACTTCGCTACCTTGGCGGTATGGGCACCGTGCTTCTTGAAGATTCGCGTGGGCGAAAATTCACCAAGCTTATGCCCCACCATGTTTTCGGTCACGAAGACCGAGTTAAAAACTTTCCCGTTGTGCACGAGGAACGTGTGCCCGACGAAGTCAGGAATGACCGTGGAGCGGCGCGACCAGGTCTTGATCGGCTTCTTCACCGGTGCGGCGTTCATTTTGTCGATTTTTTCGAGCAGGTGCTGCTCGACAAACGGTCCTTTTTTGAGGCTGCGTCCCATGGTCGGTTAGAGTGCTGCTTTCTTCGTTGCGGTCTTGCGTTGCAGGATGAAGCGATCGCTCGGCTTGTGCTTCCGGCGGGTCTTGAATCCCTTCGAAAGCTGGCCCCACGGGCTCATCGGGTGATGGCGTCCGCCACCGCCCTTGGACTTGCCCTGTCCGCCACCCATCGGGTGATCGACCGGGTTCATCACCATGCCGCGCACCGTCGGGCGGACACCGCGCCAGCGGCTGCGTCCTGCCTTGCCGGAGCTCACGTTCATGTGCTCGACGTTGCCGACCTGGCCGATCGTCGCGTAGCACTTCACGTGGACGCGGCGGATTTCGCCGGAGGGCAGCTTGAGCAGTGCAAAATCACCTTCGCGGTTGTTCAGGATGACCTGCGCACCGGCGCTGCGCGCCATCTGTCCGCCGCGGCCCGGCTGCGAGTTCGACGTTGTGAATCGATGCACCGAGCGGGATTTCCTGCAGGGGCAGCGCGTTGCCGACTTTCGGCTTCGATTCCGGGGCCGGCGCTCACTTTGTCACCGACGACGAGGCCGACAGGAGCGAGGATGTAAGCCTTCGTCTTGTCCGGGTATTCGAGCAACGCGATGCGGCACGTGCGGTTCGGATCGTATTCGATCGCGATGACATTGGCGACGACGCCGCGCGTCTTGCGCTTGAAATCGATGATCCGATACTTCTGCTTGTGACCGCCACCGATGTGACGCGTCGTGATGCCGGCCGTGTGTTGTTGCGGCCGCCGGTTTTCGGCTTGGATTCGACCAAGCTCTTCTCGGGCTTCTTCTTGGTGATCTCGGCGAAGTCGGGAAGAATCTTGAAGCGGTTGGTCGGTGTGAGCGGACGGAAAGTTTTGAGTCCCATGGTGTGTCTCCTTTAGGCGAGTTCGATTTTGTCGCCGGGCGCGAGAGTGACGATGGCCTTCTTCCAATCGCTCGTGCGACCGGGATGCTGCGGTGCGTCCGCGCTTGGCTTTGCCGAAGCAGTTGAGCGGTGTTCACGCGGATGACCTTCTTCTTGAAGAGCTTCTCGATGGCCTGGCGGATCTGCACCTTGTTCGCCGTCGGCTGCACGCGGAACACGTACTGGTTCCCCTTCTCCGAGAGGATGCTGCTCTTCTCGGTCAGGTGAACGTTTTGAATGATGTCGTATGGCTCGTTCATTTGTTGATGCGTTCAGCGAGTTGAGCGAGAGCGTCGTTGGTGATGACGATCTTCTTGAAGGCGAGCAGGTTTTCGGAGTTCACGTCGGCTGCGCTGGTCAGGCAGGCTGGCTGGACGTTGCGGGCGGCGAGACGCGTGTTCTCGTCGAAGTCGCTGGCGATAATCAGCGTCTTTGCCTCCGGCGAGATTCCGCCGATCAGCTTCACGAATTCCTTCGTCTTCGGCGTTGCGACCGACGAAGTTCGGGACCACCAGCACATCGCCGTCGAGGATGCGGGCACTCAGCGCCTTGCGCAGCGCGATTCGGCGGGTCTTCTTGGAAACCTTCTTCGCGTAAGAGCGGGGATGCGGGCCAAAGACCACGCCGCCGCCACTCCAGATGGGGCTCGATTTGTAGCCGGCACGGGCGCGGCCGGTGCCCTTCTGGTTCCACGGCTTCGCGCCGGAACCGCTCACGGTGGCCTTGGTCTTCACACTCGCGGTGCCGCTGCGGCGGTTTGCGCGGTAGGCGACCACGGTGTCGTGCACAGCCTGGGTGTACTTGCCGTTGGTGATGACCTCGATATTCGCGGCCTTCGCCGCTTCGGGAGTTAGAATAGTAGCGCTCATTTTTACTTCTTGGCTGCCGCCTTGGACGCCTTCTTTGCCGCCTGTTTCAGGGTCTCCGGGTTCACCGTCTTCACCTTCTTCGCGGGACGGATGACGACGTAGCACCCAGGCTTGCCCGGGATCGCACCGCTCACGAGAATGCAGTTATCATCCGTGTTCACCTGCACGATGCGCAGGTTCTGCACCGTGATGCGCTCGTCGCCCATGTGACCGGGCATGCCCATGTTCTTCCACACGCGACCGGGGGTCGAACGGTTGCCGATTGCGCCATTCCGGCGGTGCATCATGTGACCGTGCGAAGCGGGCTGGCCGCCCATGTTGTGCTTCTTCATGACGCCCTGAAATCCATGACCCTTGCTCTGGCCGATGACGTCCACAACGTCGCCGACGGCGAAGTGATTCACGCTCAGATCCAGCGCCTCGTCGAGCTTCACGCCGTCCGGGAGGCGGAACTCGCGGATGTAGCGCTTCGGCTCCGAGTTTGCCTTCTTAAAGTGTCCGAGCATCTGCTTGGTGACGCGGTGCTCCTTCTGCATGTCGAAGCCGACCTGGAGGCCGTTGTAGCCATCGTTCTCCATCGTCTTCTTCTGGAGCACGGTGTTGCCACCCGCTTCGATGACCGTCACGGCGGTGACGCAACCCTTGTCGTCATAGACGCGGGTCATTCCGAGTTTCTTGCCCAATAGTCCAATCTTCATCGCTGGTTAGATCTTGATGGTGATGTCCACGCCGGCGGGCAGGTTGAGCTTCCTGCAGCTCATCCACGGTCTTGGCGGTCGGCTCGATGATGTCGAGCAGGCGCTTGTGGGTGCGGATTTCAAACTGATCCATGGACTTCTTGTCCACGTGCGGCGAGCGGTTGACGGTGAATTTCTCGATGCGGGTCGGGAGCGGGATCGGACCGGCGACGCGGGCGCCGGTGCGCTTGGCGGTCTCGACGATGTCGATGGCCGATGCGTCGAGCACGCGGTGGTCGAATGCCTTGAGGCGAATGCGAATGCGTTGTCCGTTCATGGCGTGTGTGAGTTATTTGCCCTTCTGGTCGAGCACAGCGGCCTTCACGTTTTCAGGCACCTGCTCGAAGTGGGAAGGCTCCATCGAGTAGCTGGAGCGCCCCTTGGAAAGTGAGCGGATGGCGGTGGAGTAGCCGAACATTTCGGCGAGCGGCACCTCGCGCATTGATGAGGCAGAGGCCATTCTTGGACTCCATGCCCTGGATCACGCCGCGGCGGCGGTTGAGGTCGCCCATGATGTCGCCCTGGTAGTCTTCCGGAGTGGTGTTCTCGACCTTCATGATGGGCTCGAGCAGAATGGACTTGGCCTTCTTGAACGCGTCCTTCACTGCGAAAATCGCGGCCATCTTGAAGGCCATTTCGTTCGAGTCCACGTCGTGGTAGCTGCCGTCGATGATGTCCACTTCGACATCGATCACCGGGTAGCCGCCGAGGACGCCGTTGAGCACCGCTTCTTCGATGCCCTTCTTGCACGCCGGGATGTAATCCTTCGGAATCGTTCCGCCGACAACCTTGTTCTCGATGATGATGCCCTTGCCGCGCTCGCCGGGGCGGACGTCGACGATGACGTGGCCATACTGACCGCGGCCGCCGGACTGCTTGATGAGCTTGCCGTCGCCGTTCGCGGGCTTGGTGATGGTCTCGCGGTAGGCGATCTGCGGCTTGCCGGAGTTGGCCTCGACCTTGAACTCGCGGAGCATGCGGTCGCGGATGATTTCCAGGTGGAGCTCGCCCATGCCGGCGATGATCGTCTGGCCGGTCTCCTCGTCGGTGTGGACGCGGAAGGTCGGATCTTCCTCAGAGAGGCGCTGGAGAGCGATGCTCATCTTTTCCTGGTCCTCCTTGGTCTTCGGCTCGACGGACATGCTGATGACCGGGTCAGGGAAGGACGGCGGCTCGAGCATGATCTCGACGTCCTCGTCGCAAAGCGTGTCGCCGGTGGTGATGTTCCGCAGGCCGACGATGGCGGCGATGTCGCCGGAGTAGCAGGTATCAATATCCTCGTGCTTGTCGGCCTGAATCTGAATCAGGCGGCTGACGCGCTCGCTCTTGCGGGTGCGCGGGATTGTAAATGGTGTCGCCCTTGCTTGAGCTTGCCGCGATAGACGCGGAAGAACACGAGCTTGCCGACGAAAGGATCGCTCCAGAGCTTGAACGCGAGGCCGACGAACTTCGCGGTGTCGTCCGGCGGCGCGGGGATCTTCTCCTCGAGGTTGTCGGGATTGATGCCCTGCTGCGGCGGGATGTCGAGCGGCGACGGGAGATAGTCGATGACCGCGTCCACGAGATACTGCACGCCCTTGTTCTTGAAGGCGGAACCGCCGACGACGGGGACAAATTTGTTGGCGATGGTCAGCGCGGCGGATGGCCTGCTTGATCATCTCGGGCGCTGATCGGCTTCTCCTCGAGGAACGCCGTGCCCGATCTCGTCATCGATATCGCACAGCGCGGCGATCGAGATCACGGCGTAGGCCTCGTCAGCGATGGCCTTGCCGCGCCTCGTCGAGTTCCTCGACCACGTAGGTCGATCCCATCTTGTCGTCGTCGAGATAGACGATCGGCCTTGCTGGTTGATGATGTCGATCTGGCCGCTTGAGGTGATCCTCGGCGCCGATCGGGATCAGGACCGGCCAGGCATTCGCCCTCAGCTTCGTGCGCATGTCGTTCAGCGCGTTGTCGAAGTTCGCACCGGTGCGGTCCATCTTGTTGACGAACGCGATGCGCGGCACGCCATACTTCGTCGCCTGGCGCCAGACCGTCTCGGACTGCGGCTGCACACCGGCGACCGCGCAGAACACCGCAGATCGCGCCGTCGAGCACGCGGAGCGAGCGCTCCACCTCGGCCGTGAAATCCACGTGACCGGGGGTGTCGATGATGTTCACCCGCATCTTCTGCGCCTCGTAAAGCTTCAGCACGCCCTCCTGCTTGCTGCTGCTCCCAGAAGCAGGTCGTCGCGGCGGAAGTGATCGTGATGCCACGCTCACGCTCCTGCTCCATCCAGTCGGTGGCGGTCGTGCCCTCATGCACCTCGCCGATCTTGTGGATCATGCCGGTGTAGAAAAGGATTCGCTCGGTCAGCGTCGTCTTGCCGGCGTCGATGTGCGCGGCGATGCCGATGTTGCGCGTCTTCTCGAGCGGATACGCACGATCAGGCGAGTTCGGATTGGATGCTGGTTTTGCGGCGACGGCGGAAGACATGGGTAGCGCGGCGAGAGTTTGGTTTCGTCGGGGGCTAGAAGCGGAAGTGGGCGAAAGCGCGGTTGGCCTGCGCCATCTTGTGGGTGTCGTCGCGCTTCTTGATCGCGTTCCCCTGCCCTGCGGCGGCTTCCTTGAGTTCGGTGGCGAGCGCCTTCTTGAAGGAGCCCTTGCGGGCCGAGGCGTAATTGACGATCCAGCGGAACGCGAGCGCCACCGCACGGGCGGGCGCGACTTCCATCGGCACCTGGTAGGTGGCACCACCGACGCGGCGGCTCTTCACTTCGAGGCGCGGCTTCACGTTCTCGATGGCCTTGTTCAGCGTCTCGAGCGGATCGACGGCATCGCTGCCCTGGCGGCTCTGCTCGATGGCGTCATAGACGATGCGCTCGGCGAGCGACTTCTTGCCGCTCTTCATCACCGTGCCGATGAGGCGGGCGACGAGAGGCGAGCCATAACGGCTGTCCAGTTTCTCTTCCTTGTGAATGACGCGACGACGACGTGACATGGCGGTAAAATTGGTTAGCTTACTTCTTCTTCGCACCCGCAGCGGCGGCTGCACCGGCCTTCGGACGCTTGGCACCGTACTTGGAACGGCTGCGGCGGCGACCCTCGACTCCGAGGGAGTCCAGCGTGCCGCGGACGATATGATAACGGACACCGGGAAGATCCTTCACACGGCCGCCACGCACGAGCACGATCGAGTGCTCCTGCAGATTGTGGCCTTCACCAGGGATGTAGGCGATCACTTCAAAGCCGTTCGTCAGCCGGACCTTCGCGACCTTGCGGAGAGCGGAGTTCGGCTTCTTGGGCGTGCGGGTCATCACCTGCAGGCAGACGCCGCGGCGGAACGGGCAGTTCTTGAGCGCCGGTGACTTCGACTTGTATTTGACCTGCGTGCGGCCCTTGCGGACGAGCTGGTTGATCGTTGGCATTGAAAAATTGTGGTTAACGTTCGCTCCAAAGTCCGGTCCGACTGGACCCTTTGACATCCCGTGAAGGACTACAAATCCGCCGTGGTTTGGTGCGAGCCACCTGCGGCGGGGCGCGGAAACTAGGAGCAGGGCAAGTTTTGGCAAGCACTATTCTCACTTTCCGCACTTTTCCCGTTTCCTTCACATCTGGCGACACGTCCTGCGGTGCCAACTCGGGGCTGTGAAGCCCGTCGCCAGAACCGCGGTGCGCGTGAGTAACGCCAGAGCGCGGAGAAAATGGGACGCGCTGTTTAGCCCCCCTCCCCACACCCGGCAAGAAGTTTCTTCATAAATCTTCCGCGCGTATGCGGGAGACAACGGAACAATGAGCCTTTCTGATTCCGCGAGGATGCGGTGCCGGGCCAGCGAACGGCCGAAATTTGCCGAAGCTCGGTGCCCGCGCCGTGGGCACATGCAGGGAGTCAAAACCACCAGATCCTTTGGCGAAGACGAGACGCCCGCTGAGTTCCTCCACGCAGTACATCACGGCAAGGAAGGCAACCTCCACCGGAACAAGGCCGGTGACTGAGAGCCCGCGAAGCAGCTTACCGCTTGGGCGGAAACAACTCGGGGTTGTTCTTCCAAAACTCAGGCCGATGCCCATACATGGCGGCGAAGTCTTGGTACGCCGCCTGAAATTTTGGGCGGTCCACGATTTTCAGGATGCGCGTTTCGCCGTTGTTGGTAGGCTCCACCCCCTGTGCGGTCCCCAGAGTTTGCAACCAGGCGCCGAAGACGCCGAGCTCCGTGCGATAGTCGTTGATCTTGGATCCAGGCGGCAACACCAACCAACCCACTTTCCGGCAGTACACATAATCAGACTTCTCGGCATCAGCATACCGAACCCCAGGCTCTCGGAGCCAGTCCGTCGGATTTACCCATCGGATGGCCGGTGGACGCCGATTTTCCACCGCCTTCAGGTAGTCGATCGCGTAGACCATCTTGCCGAGCATGCCTCCTTCGATCAAATACACACACGGCGAGCGCCCGGTCGCTTCCGTTTCGGCGATGATCCTGTTGGCTTCGGCTACCAGTTCGGCGTAACCGCCGCTTGAAAGATTGACGCCCAGCGCGTGCTGGACCGTCCGTGACGGAGCATCCATCCACAGGAGCACAACCAGCGCGGCAGGAGACCACAGGCACAGGGTGACAAAGCCCCGCCGGACGCGCAGTGAGACCCGCTGCAGACTCGGCAGTATTTCTGGGCCGAGCCAAACCAGAACGATCAGGATGAACGGGTAGCAATAACGCACCTCCGGCCCGGCAAAGCCCAACCACCAAAGGCAACCAGCGAGGAGCAGAAGCGCCCCGGAGATCAACCGAACCAACAGCGCGTGGCGGCGGTGCTTCAGGAAATTGCGAATTGCTGCGATCAAACCGGCACCGAACGCAAGCGCGAGTGGCACGAACCAATGCCAGCCGAAGGTCGGTCGAATGAAGGGAACGAGCACCTGCGCCAGCGAACGCCCGGCCATTACCTTTCGAAAGTACGCAGTGGCGTTTGAACCCATCGAAAGATTTGCCCGCGAAAGATAACTCGAAGCGAGGCAGAGCGCCACGCACGCTCCGTAGATCGCGCAGCCGGCAAGTGCCGAGACGAGTACAAATCTGCCGAGGCTTCTTCGCGGCGCAACCGGCACCTCACCAGCGGTCCTTTGCAGCAGCACCTCAATCAACCAAATCCCACCGATGGCCAGCATGACGATCAACCCGGCGGGCTTGATGAAAGCCGTGTAGGCAGCCGCCCCCCACCCCAAGCTCGTGAGCAGCAGGTTGCGATCGCGCACGCCGCGGACCAGCAAGCCTGCCGCCAGAGCGGAAATCGCCGCGCACAGGGTATCCACCAGACCCCACTGGCCCACCCAGACTGCGGACACCTTATTGTTGACCTCGAAATGAAAGAACAACGGCAGCGCCGCGAGGCCCGCGCACAAGCTCAGGGAAATTCCATCATTCACCTCGCCCTTGAGCTTTGGCCGAAACGCCACCCACAGCGCCAGCAGCCAGACTGCCAATGGCGAAAACATCGCCCAGAACAGATAAGTCTGAATGCCATGATAACCCGTCGGAAAAAAGAAAGGGATGTGTCCAGGCGGACGAAATACCGGCTGAACCTCCAGCGGATTCGGGAAATGATCGTCGCGGATTTCCGAAAAAAATCGCTGCCCCTTTTCGATGTAATGCAACGGGTCGTAGATCGGCGGCGCAATCGCGCGACAAGCCTTTCCCTGAATGCCGATCCCGATGAGCAGCAGCAGGACGAGCAACGGAGCAACGCGAAAACCCTCGCGCAAAAGCCCGGCAGTTCCTGAGCGCACCTGCCCCCAAGCTGACTTCAATCGTCCAGCCGTCATTCTCGAATTGGAAGCACTTCGCTCAGTTTGCCTCAAGCGAGAAGGGCGCAGCGTCCGTCGGAATCGGAGCGGCAAGCTCCCTCGATCGTCGGCCTAAAATTGACCCCGACACCTTGGTCGCGGCTCAGCCCTCAAACTTCCGCAGCACGAGCGTCGCGTTGTGGCCGCCGAAGCCGAAGCTGTTGTTGATGGACACGCGGGGGTTTCCCTCGCGGGCGGTGTGCGGGACGTAGTCGAGGTCGCAGCCTTCGCCGGGGTTGTCGAGATTGATGGTCGGCGGGATGACGCCCTCCTGCATGGCCTTGATGCACACGATGCTCTCCACCACGCCCGCGGCGCCGAGCAGATGGCCTGTCATGCTCTTGCTGGAGCTCACCTGCAGCTTCTTCGCGTGCTCGCCGAAGACGAGCTTGATGGCCTTTGTCTCGCACACATCGCCCATGGGCGTCGAGGTGCCGTGGGCGTTCACGTAGTCCACGTCTGTCGGGTTCAGGCCGGCCTTGCGCAGCGCCATCGTCATGCAGCGGGCGGCGCCTTCGCCCTCGGGCAGCGGGGCGCTCATGTGGTAGGCGTCGGCGCTCAGGCCGTAGCCGGCGATTTCGCCGTAGATTTTCGCGCCGCGCTTCTTCGCGGCTTCCAGTTCCTCCAGCACGACGACCCCCGCGCCTTCGCCCATCACGAATCCGTCGCGGTCACGGTCCCACGGACGGCTCGCCTTTGCCGGTTCGTCGTTGCGCGTGCTGAGCGCCTTCATCGCCGAAAATCCGCCGACGCCCATCGGCACGATCGTGGATTCGCTCCCGCCAGCGACGAACATGTCCGCGTCCCCCTCGCGCAGCATCCGCCACGCTTCGCCGATGGAATGTGCGCTCGTGGAGCACGCGCTGGTCGTCGCGTAGTTCGGCCCCTGCAGGCCCCACTCCATCGAGACGGTACCGCTGGCCATGTTGCTGATGAGCATCGGGATCACGAAGGGCGACAGCCGGCCCGGCCCCTTCTGCAAAAGAATCGTGTGCTGCGTCTCGAGCGTCGCGAGGCCGCCGATGCCGCTGCCGATCATGCAGCCGAAGCGCTCGCCATTCGTCACGCGATCCGTGAAGCCCGCGTCCTCCATCGCCATCCGCGCCGCGCCGACGGCGAGCTGCGTGTAGCGGTCCGCACGGCGCACGTCCTTGGGCACCTTGAAAAATTTCACCGGATCGAAGCCGCGCACCTCGCCCGCGATTTTGCAGTCGTACGCCGTCGCGTCGAACTGCGTGATAGGCCCGACGCCGCTGACGCCGTTGGTGATGTTGCTCCAAAAGGTCGCGAGGTCATTCCCCACAGGTGTGAGGAGTCCGATTCCAGTGACGACGACGCGGCGTTGATTGCTCATACGGGTTGGTTAAAAAGTCGCGCATCCTCCGCGCCAAAGCCAGTGGTGGCAAATGGAAACTCGCGCCGCGCCGGAATGGAAATCCTGTGTGGCCTGTGCGGAAATAATCGCAGATGCTCCGTCGCCTCCCATGAAAACCCTGCTCCTCCTTTTCCTGGCCCTCGCCACCGCGGGCCGCGCCGCGCTCACCGACGAACCGGTGGACGACCAGCGCCTCCAAGGCGAACTGCTGAAGTTTGGCGAGGCGCTGATCGATTCGGGAAAGGCGGTGAAGACGGCCGATCTCCGTGCGCAATTCAGCCGCCGCCGCTGCCATGTCGCGCTCGCGCCGCTGGCGCAGAAAAGCGAAGCGCTTCCCGCCGCGGCAGCGCGTGTGCGGCCTGGAGTCGCGATCGTCGGGAGCCTCTTCAAATGCAAGAAATGCACACGCTGGCACCTCGGCGGCGCGAGCGGGTTCTTCATTTCGAGCGATGGCATTTTCGTGACGAATCATCACGTCGTGGCCAGTCCGGACAAGGAGGCGTTCGTCGTGATGTCCGGCGACGGACGCATGAGCGCGGTGACGGAACTGCTTGCGACGGACCCGGTGGCGGACGTGGCGATCCTGCGGTGCGAAGGCTCGGGCTTCACCGCACTGCCGCTGACTGCCGACGCGCCGGATGGCACCCCCGTCGGCGTGTGGAGTCACCCGAACAGCCACTTTTTCTCCCTGAGCGCGGGCATCGTCGCGAGGCGTTTCCTGCTGCGGAAGCCCGGCGGGAAAGTCGAGGCGCTCGCCATCACCGCCGACTACGCGCGCGGGTCGAGCGGCGGGCCGGTGTTCGACGATCGCGGGAATATCGTGGGCATGGTCGCGAGCACGGACAGCGTCTATTACGAACAGGAAAACGGGCAGCAGAAAAACCTGCAGATGGTGTTCAAGAACTGCGCCTCCGCGCGCAGCATCCTCGCACTCATCGAGCAAAAGCCCGCGAACGCCTCGCCAAAAGTGGAGAAGTAGCAGTGCTGCACACCATCCAACCCGAAGCCCACGGCCCGCTCGGTGCGCCGATGGCACGCGCGATCGAGTCGTGCGTGCATTGCGGCTTCTGCCTCGCCGCGTGCCCCACCTACCGCGAGCTCGGTCAGGAGATGGACACGCCGCGCGGCCGCATCGTGCTGATGAAGCAGGTGCTCGAAAACACCCTCCCGCTCGCCGACGCGCTGCCGCACGTGGACCGCTGCCTCGGCTGCCTCGCGTGCGAACCTGCGTGCCCGAGCGGCGTGGCCTATCG
Source organism: uncultured Verrucomicrobiae bacterium (assembly GCA_963769025.1). Classification (GTDB taxonomy): domain Bacteria; phylum Verrucomicrobiota; class Verrucomicrobiia; order Chthoniobacterales; family Chthoniobacteraceae; genus SXWH01. The sequence continues at coordinate 179,530 of CAVYKI010000006.1, read as the reverse complement.
CGACCTGCTGTCGCCGTTCCGCGCGCTCGCGGAGAAAAAGCGGCACCGGCCTTTCATGGAACGCGTGCGGCGCTGGATCGTCTCCGCGACGCTGCCGCATCCGGGCCGCTTTCGCGTCGCCGCGTGGGCCGGGAAATTTGCGCGGCCGCTGGCGCCGCTGTTTCCAAAATCGTTCCGCGCAATGCTCGGCCTGATCCCGGAGCACGTGCCGCCCCGCCAGACATGGCCGGAGGTCACGCCCGCGATCGGCAAGCGCCGCGGGCGCGTCGCGCTGCTCGCGGGCTGCGCGCAGCAGGTGCTGGAGCCGGACATCAACACCGCGACCATCGAAGTGCTCACGCGCAACGGCATCGAGGTCGTCATCCCGCGCGGGCAGGCGTGCTGCGGCGCGCTCGCGTGGCATGTCGGCGACATCGATTCCGCGCAGCGCTTTGCGCGGCAGAATCTCGCCGCCTTTCCCGGCGACGTGGATGCGATCCTCACGAACGCCGCCGGCTGCGGCTCGGGAATGCACGAATACCACCTCATTCTCGCGGGCACGGAGCTGGCGGATGCCGCGGAAAAATTCCGCCACCGAGTGCTCGACGCCACCGTCTTCCTGGCGCGCCTCGGCGATCTCGCGCCGATTCCGGATTCAGGAAAAGCGCTGCGCATCGCCTGCCACGACGCGTGCCACCTGCTGAACGCCCAAGGCGTCCGCGACGAACCGCGGGCCCTGCTCGCCGCAATCCCCGGCGCGCAACTCATCAACCTTCCCGACCCCCACCTCTGCTGCGGCAGCGCGGGCACCTACAACATCGACCAGCCGGAAATCGCGGCGAGCCTCGGCGCGGCAAAGGCGCGCGCCATCGCCGCCACCGGCGCGGATGTCGTCGCCACGGGCAACATCGGCTGCCTCACGCAGCTCAAGCTGCACCTCGCAAAACAGGGCGCGGACATCCCCATCCGGCACACGATGCAAATCCTCCGCGACGCCTACGCGGGATCGTAACGCGCGCAATCCTGTCCGCGCGCCAGCCTCCGCGGGCAGGATTGCCCGCGCCGCAGCCGAAGCCGGCGCCTATTGCTTCCGGAACTCCCCGCTGCGCGCCTCGATCATCTTGCCGACGAAGCTCGTGTCGTATTTTCCACGGACGAAATCCGGGTCGTGCATGATCGTCTGCTGGAAAGGGATCGTCGTCTTCACGCCGCGGATGATGTATTCGCTGAGCGCGCGGCGCATGCGGGCGATGGCGTTGTCGCGCGTGGTGCCCATGGCGATGACCTTCGCGATCATCGAGTCGTAATACGGCGGCACCGTGTAGCCCGCGTAGGCGTGGCTGTCGATGCGCACGCCGCGTCCGCCCGGCGCGTAATAGAGGTCGATGCGGCCCGGCGAGGGCTGGAAATTGTTGATAGGGATCCTCGGCATTCACGCGGCACTCGATGGCGTGGTACTTCCGCTTCGCGTGCTGCACGAAATGCGAGAGCGGCTCGCCTGCGGCGATCTTGATCTGCTCCTTCACGAGATCCACGCCGTAGGCCTCCTCGGTGATGCAGTGCTCCACCTGGATGCGCGTGTTCATCTCCATGAAGTAGTAGTTCCCCTTGTTGTCCATGAGGCACTCGATGGTGCCTGCGCCGACGTAGCCGACCTCGCGGGCGAGCTTCACGCAATCCGCGCCCATGCGTTCGCGGATCGCGTCCGTCATGATCGGCGACGGCGTTTCCTCGATGATCTTCTGGTTGCGCCGCTGCATGGAGCAATCGCGCTCGCCGACGTGGACCACGTCGCCGTGCATGTCGGCCATGATCTGAAATTCGATGTGGTGCGGGTTCTCGATGAGCTTCTCGATGTACACGGCGCCGTTGCCGAACGCCTTTTCCGCCTCGGCGCGCGCGGCGCGGAAGCCCTGGACGAGCGAGCCGTCGTTGTGCGCGGGGCGCATGCCTTTGCCGCCGCCGCCGGCAGTGGCCTTGATCATGACCGGGTAGCCGAGCTTGCGGGCAATCACCATCGCGTCCTTTTCGCTCTCGACGATGCCGTCGCTGCCGGGCGTGACGGGCATCCCGGCGCGCCGCGCGGTGTCGCGGGCGGTGTTCTTGTCGCCCATCGAGCGGATGGCAGACGGGCGGCGGCCCGATGAACTTGATGTTGCAGCTCGCGCAGACCTCCGCGAAGTGCGCGTTTTCGCTCAGGAAGCCGTAGCCGGGATGAATCGCATCCGCATCGCCGACCTCCGCGGCGCTGATGATGCGGTCGATCTTCAGATAGCTCTGGTTGCTCGGGCCGGGGCCGATGCAGATGGCCTCGTCGGCGAGCTGCACGTGGAGCGAATCCACGTCGGCCTCGGAATAAACGGCGAGGGTCTTGATGCCCTGCTCCTTGCAGGCGCGGATGACGCGCAGGGCGATTTCGCCGCGGTTCGCGATGAGGACTTTCTTGAACATGATGGGAGTTGAAGCTTGAGGGCTGAGAGATTTTCGGACGCTGCGGTCAGGGAGGAGGTCCTCCAGACACTCAGCGGCGCGCTCTCAACTGCTGTGCCTTACTTCGGCTGGATGCGGAAAAGTGCCTGGCCAAACTGGACGGGCTTGCCGTTCTCCGCGACGATCTCGACGATGGTGCCGCGCGCGTCCGCCCGGATTTCGTTCATCACTTTCATCGCCTCGATGATGCAGACGACGGTGCTTTCGTCCACCTCCTGGCCGATTTTCACGTATGGCTGCGCATCCGGCGACGGCGACCCGTAGTAAGTGCCGACCATCGGGGAGCTGATGTCTTTCAGCTTATCCGCTGCCGCAGCGGGAGCTGCGGCCGGGGCCGGAGCGGCAGGCGCAGCCGCCGGGGCGGAATAGCCCACCTGCGGGGCGGCGTGCGAAGTGTGGACGACGGGCTGGTAATCGTTCCCCTTTTTCAGGGTGATTTTGAATCCTTCGCTCTCCATTTTGAAGACGGAGAGGTCATTTTTCCTCATGAGCGCAATGAGCTCTTTGATTTCTTTTAAGTCCAAGGTGTGAGGGTGTTGTTGTAGGGCGCGGATGTTACGGGTTGCGCGGAAAGCGGGTCAACTGCCCTTTTCCTCCATGCCGCCAACATGTGGCGGCATCCGGGGGCCCCGCGCGCACCGGACGCTGATAAAATCAGCCTTCCAGCCCGAGCAGCCGCGCGGATGAAAAACTGGATTCTCCGCCAATGGCGGGTGCTGGCTCGGTAGGCGCGGCCGTCAGCTTTCACCTGCGCCACGCACGACCGACACAAACAGGCGGCCAGACCCGCCGCGGATGCCTATTTCCGCGCCTCGGGCGTCACGCTCAGCTCGACGCGCTTGCCTTCGCGCTCGACGATCACCTTCACCGGGCTGGCCGATTTTCACGGCGTCGAGCGCGTAGGTGTAGTCGTAGATGTTCGCGATTTTCTGCGCCGCCAAATTCCACGATCACGTCGCCGCCTTGCAGCCCGCCTTTCTCCGCCGGGCTGCCGCCGCGCACGCCGCTGAGCTTCACGCCTTTCACCTCGGTGGTGTAATCGGGGATGCGTGCCGAGATACGCGCGCAGCGTGTCGCGCGACCCGCCGCCCTGCTCGCTTGCGCTCGACGCGCGAAAAGTCCGGCCGCTCCGGCGCGCTGGCGACATCGCGGATGATGGCGCTGCGCGAACTTCGCGATGCGCTCGAGGCCGTCGTAGTTCACCTTGTCCGCGGTGTCCGTCGGGCGGTGGTAATCCTCGTGCGACGCCGGTGAAGAAATTCAGCACCGGGATGCGCTTCGGATAGAAGCTCGTGATGTCGGTCGGCAGATACGGGTCCTCCTGCAGCGCGAGGTTGAAGCCCGCGGCGACGTTGCGCTTCTCGAGCAGCCGCCGCCAGAGCCTTCGACGAGCCGACGCCTTGCAGCGTGAGCTTGTTGTCCCGCAGCCGGCCGACCATGTCGAAGTTGATGTAGGCCGACGATCTTCTCGAGATCGGCACCGGCGGCTTCTCGGCGAAGGCCGCGCGAGCCGATGAGCCCGATTTCCTCGCCGCTCCAGAGCGCGAAGATGATGCCGCGCTTGAGCTTCCGGCTCGCGCGCGCTCCGCGCGCAAGCGACGCCGCGAGTTCCATCACGGCCGCGGTGCCGCTGGCGTTGTCATCCGCGCCGGGATGGATCTTTTCCTCCTCGCCGGCGCGCGCCAGCGAAGAGTTGCCGCTGCCGAGCCCGAGGTGATCGTAGTGCGCGCCGACGACGATCGTATTCGTCCGTCGCCGCCGGCGGCATGCAGCGCGACGACGTTGCGATCCGTCTTGCTTGATGTGCTCGATGCCGACGGCGATTTTCACCTTCACCTTCGGCAGCACGAATCCGCCTTCCGCATGCGGATTTTCGGTGTCGAGCGCCGTTCTGCAGATCCTTCAGATTTTTCCCGCTCGGCGCGAGCAAGCGCGTCCGCGACTCGCCGCTGATGGACGCCGCGATGATGCCCGCTGCCCGCGCTGCTTCCGTCGCCGGTCAGCGGGAGAAGTTCGCCGGCATTCGGCGAGTTCGGCCCGCGTCACCACGAGCACCGCCTTTGCGCCGCGCTCGCGCGCCATCATCGCCTTGTAGCGCAGGCCGCGCGTAGCGATTGAGCTGCGCGCGGCGCGCGGGCTCCACGTCCTCCGGCACGTAGCGGAGGAGCAGCACGACCTTGTCCTTCACATCGAGCCCGTCGTAGCTGTTGTAGCGCTGCTGCCCCGTGCCCTCCGGCACGCTCAGGCCGTAGCCGGCAAAGACCACCTCGCCCTCCGCCTCGCCGTTGTCGCTGAAGGCGAGCGGGCGGAAATCCTTGTCCAAGCGCGAGCCCGGTCCCGTTCACCGCCAGCGCATTCCTGTCCGGCACGAGCCGCTCGCCCGCGTTGAACTCGAACGGCAGGAAAAACGACTGCTGCCCAGGCAGCGGCTTCAGCACCGGCCGTTTTGAAATAATCGCGCCAACCACTCCGCGGCGAGCTTCGCGCCCGTCGCTCCCCGTCGCACGGCCCGCGTGCCGCTCGTCGGCGAGGAGGCCGACCTCCAGCTTCATGTCGTCGGCGGAAATTTCCGGCTTCAGCGGAATGGGACCGACACTCGGCGGCGTGAACGATCCCGCCGGCGGATGAACCACCACCCCGCCGAGCGGAGTCGCCGCTGGCGGCGTTGCCGCCACGGAATTCACGGATGCTTCGAGCGCCTGCACCCGCTCCTCCACCGAGGCCACGCGCACGGGAGCTTCCGCCAGCGCCTTCAGCGCCGCCGCGTCGTTCCAGTCCGCAAGAAAGAGCTGCGACTTCCCGTCGCCCGTCCGACCGCTCGTCCAGCACAGCTTTTTCCCATCCGGCGAAAAGACCGGCAGCCCGTCGAAGCCCGGCGTGAACGTCACGCGCACCGGCTCGCGCGCGCCCTCCGCATCGACGATGAACAGCTCGAAGTTTTCGAAGCCGAGCTTGTTCGTCGTGAAGATGATATACTTCCCGCTCGGGTGAAAATACGGTGCCCACGACATGCTCTTGAAGTCCGTGATGCGCCGCTTGTCGCTGCCGTCCATCTTCATCGTCCACACGTCCGCGATCATCCCGCTCTCATCGAAGTGCCGCCACACGATCCGCTTCCCGTCCGGCGAAAAAAACGGCCCGCCATCGTAGCCCGGCGCCTCCGTGAGCCGGCGCACGTTCGAGCCGTCGGCATTCATGATGTAGATGTCGCCCAAGTACGCCGGATCTTTTTCGAAGCGCGCGCGCTGCTCGGGCGTGAGCTTTTCCGAGCGGAAATGCGGAGCGCAGCGAGCAGAAGACGATCTGCTTCCCGTCCGGCGAGAACGCCCCCTCCGCGTCGTAGCCCGGCGCCTTCGTGAGATTCACGATGTCCGTGCCGTCCGCGTTGCACGAATAGATCTCCATCGTCGCGTCGTAATCCCACGAGTAGCGCCGCTGCTTCCCGCTCGCGCGGAAATCGAGCTCCGCCTTCTGCTTCGCCGCCGTCTCCGGATCGTCGTGCGTGCGAGGCAAAGAGCACCCGCGACGTGCCGCGGCTGGAAAAACGCGCACGTCGTCTTTCCCATCCCCGGCGAAACGCGCGTCGAGTCGCCCGCTTTCCAGATCGAGCGAGTAGATCTGGTAGAATGGATTCCCCTCCTCGCGCTCGCTCTGGAAAATGATCCGATTTCCATCCGGGCTGAAAGTATCCCTCGCCGCTCCGCTTTCCCTCGTAGATGAGCTGCCGCGTGTTCTTCAAAAAGCGCGTCTCTTTCGCGGCATCACCATCCGCGGCGAAGCCGGGCACCGAAAGAATTGCAAGCAGGAGCAGGGGTCGGAGAAACATCCGGCCACGATGCGCATGCCCGCGCAGCCGCGCAAGCAGAGCCTCCGCATCAGCCTCGCTTCCCTGCGTGGTCTTCAATCGCAGAGACGCAGAGACGCGGGGGATGGCGATTAAGCAAAATCTGCCTTTCCGTTCCGTTTTTCTGCCTCCCTGCGCTTGATACCGATCGCGCACCGGAAACTTACTGGCCGGATTTCGGCTTCCTGAGCGCGACGGCGAAAAGGACCACGGTCGCAAGGAGCAGCACACCGAGATTCATGGTGAGACTGCGGATGCTGTCGCCGTCCCGCCGCGCCCAAAGCAAATCCACCAAGCCCGCGCCAAGGATGACGCCGAGCAGCCAAAACCCAAACAGCAGGGCGAATTTGACGATGCGGGGATTCATGAGGGACCGTAGAAGTCCTACTTCATCTTCACGATCTGCAGGCTCTCGGTCTGGAACCACGCCTCTCCCTTTGCCGCACGCAGCTCGGCCACCAGGACCACCTCCGCGCCAGCGGCCTCAAACTCAAAACCGAGCTTCTGCCACGCGGCGTTGCCGGTGAGTCCGTTCACGCCCGTCCGCGTACCGCCGCTGATGCGCAGCCCGGCTCCGTCACCGCTCGCGTCGCCCCCGGCCGCGACATCCGCCGTCTTCACCATCGCCTCGAAACGATAGCGTCCCGGCGGCAGGGCGATGTTCCGCCGCCACGACGGGCTCGCTGCGCCATCCGCGCGGATGTGGAGGCAATGCTTGCCGTCCACATTCTGCTCGTCGAGCGCCCCGCCGCCCTGCGCGTTCCACTGCTTCGGCCCTAGCTTGAGGGTGTCATTCGTCCATTCGATCGGCTTCGGCATGTCGCCAAACTGCTTCCCGATCGACGCCAGCCGCGCCGCCACACGGCTGCGCGCGCCATTGATGTGTCCCTGGTAATCCTTCGCCCACTGCGGATTCGTCCGCGCGAGGCCTTCCGTGATTTTCTGCCCCTGCGCGGTGATGCGCGCCTCCCAATCCACCGGCTTCAGCACCTTCTCGTAGATTTCCTTCGCGACCTTCAGGTACTGCGCCTTCCACTCCGGATTGCTCCACACCGCCTGCCCGACGAGCGAGCCGGGATCGCGCATCACGGGCCAGTTCGCATCGCCGTAGATCTGGTCGATCCCGTGGATGAAAAAATTCGCCTTCCCCGTCTTCGGATCAAAATAGACGCGGTAGTTGTTGCGGTTGAAATTGTATCCGTCCCAGTGCGCGAGGAACGTCTCCATCGCGAGGCTCCGCAGGTATTCGTCCACATCGAGCCGCTCGGAAACTCTCTGCCAGCGCACCTTCGGATCGCCCTCCTTGCACGCCGCGGCGAGCTCCTTGAGGTCGCGCGTGTCCGACTTGTCGCCGCCCTGCTGCTTCTCGAGGGCGCCGTCGATCTCCGCGATGAAATGCCCATCGTAGAGCGAGCCGTCCGTCTTCTCGTAGAAGTAGCTCAGGAAATCCTTCGTGAAGCTCTCCTTGAAAAGATACAGCCCCGTGTCGCGCCCGTTCCATTTCACCACCACATGCGTGCAGCGCGACGCCGGCACCTTCGCCGCGCGCGACATCTCGCTGCCGATGAACTCATTCAGCAGGCTCCCATCCTGCGCGCCGTTGTTCAGGTGGAATTTCTCCATCCCGTGATACCGCTCCGCGCCCTTGTACTTGTCCAGGTTCACGGTCAGCCCCGGCTTCTGGTCCGGCCCCTGGAAGCTCCCCGCCGCGCCCTTCAGCTTCACCGCGACATCCTTGTATTCCTTCTTCGTCCCGTCCGGCGCGGTCTCGATCATCGTGCACTCCGCGTAGCGCCGGTTGTCCTTCTTCAGGTTCTCCCACTCCTCGGGCTTGAACTTGAACTCCAGATGCACGACGGGCCCGGCGAAAAATGCGTCCGTGTTCTTGCGGTGCCTTTCCTCCTTCGTTGGCGGGGGCGGCGGCGGCAAAACCTTCGCCACCGGCACCGACTGCACTGCCGCGACAGCGCCGGAAGGCTGCCGGGTCTGCGCAGTGAGCATCCGCGCCGCCAAAACTGCGGACATCACAAGAAGGGAAATGGCGGCAATGCGCGGGAAATTGCGTTTCATGGGAAAGTGCTGCGTGAAGGTTGCCATTCACGATACGCGTCCGCAGTTCCGCGGCGATGGGAAAAAAGTGACGGTTCTGCCAAACGCACCGCGCCTTTCAGAGGCTCACTCCTTCTTGGCGAGGTCGAGGCAGATGAGCTTCTCTTCGCTGCGGAGGAAGAGGCGGCGGTCGGCGAGGACGGGATTGCCCCAGCACGGGTAGGTGAGGCCCGGGACCTGCCAGCGGGAGATTTCCTCCACCTTGTCGGGGGTCGGTTTGAAAAGGCCGAGCAGGCCCGCTTCGCCGAGGGCGAACAGTTTGCCGTCGGCGTAAATCGTCGAGCCGCGGCCGAAGACGTTCGGTGGTGCCTCGCCGGCGCGCAGCTTGGAGTGGCTCGCGTTCGGCCAGCGCTCGTCGCGTTCCCATTTCACCGTGCCGGTCGCAAATTCCACGCAGCGGAAAACGGCATCGGGCTCGTTGCGTCCGCTGAAGGCGTAAAGGTATCCCGCGACGAGGCTCGGCTGCGACCAGTGCATTTCGAGAGCAATCGAGCGCCAGACCTCGTCCACGCCCTTGCCGTCGGGCTTCACGCGCAGCAGCACGGAACCGGAGCGGTAGTAGGCGGAGGAAATGAGGATGAGGTCGCCCTTCACGACGGGCGTCATCGCGTTCACCGTCTCCTCGCGCGGCGAGCGGAACCAGAAGGAGAAATTGTGCGCGCCGGTCGCGGGATCGAGCGAGATGAGCCCCTGCCGCGTGACGGTGAGGACGTGGCGGCGTCCGTGGATCGTCGCGAGCACCGGCGTGCAGTAGCTCGCGGTTTTTTGAAAGGCGGGGTGCCCCACGTTCCACTGCACAAACGGCTCGCCCGGCCAGCCGTGCATGAGCGCGCCATCCCACGTCTTCGCGCCGCCATTCTGCCAGAGGGTCTTTCCGGTCGCGGCGTCGAATGCGACGATGTTGGAGTCCGGCTGCCCGCCAATCTGCACGATCAGTTTTCCATCCTCCAGAACGGGCGAGCTGCCGACGCCAAAGAACGCCTGCGGCAGGTCGAAATCATTCTGCGTCACCCGCAGCCAGATCTGCTTGCCCGACTTGAGATCGAGGCACTTGAGCACGCCTTCCGCGCCGAGCGTGTAGCACCGGTCTGCCGTGAGCAGCGGCGCGCAACGCGGGCCGTTGTTATAGCCGAACGGATCCTGGTAAGAGCTGGGATAGCTGTGACGCCAGAGCGCTGCACCCGTCGCGGCGTCCATCGCCTCCACGATCTCCTCGCCGCCGGTGCGGTGGTGCAGCACGAGCACGCCATCGCGCACGCTCGGCACCGCGTAGCCTGTGCCGGTGTCCTTTTGCCAGACGACGCGCGGACCGCCCTCGGGAAAGCGATCGAGCAGCCCGGTCTCCGGCGAGGTCCCGTCGCGCTTCGGCCCGAGAAATTCCGGCCAGTCGGCGGCACTGACGGCGAGCGTGCAGCAGGACAAAACGGCGAGCGTGCGCTGGAGGAAGGAAATCATGGCGCGAACCGATAAGCGCAAAGCGGCGCGCGGCCAAGCGTGCGTTCACCGGCGGGACTTGAGACTGGCCGATGCGCCGGTGGCGTGTAGCGTGCCCGCATGTCCCTCCGCAAATTGTGTGCGACCGCCGTGCTCGGCGCGCTCGCGCTTTTTCCCGCGCGCGCGGCGGAGCCCGCGACGCAGGACGCGGTCGTCGTGGATGCGCCGACGGAGGAAATCCTGCGCGGCGCGCTCCGCTGGCTGGCGACCAAGCAGAACGTGAACGGTTCCTGGAACGCGAGCGACAACCGGCGCGCGGACCATCCCGTTGCGATGACGGGCTATGTGCTGATGGCCTTCATGGCGACGGGGAATCTGCCGGAGGAAGGCGAGTACGCGAAGCAGGTGAAGGCAGGGCTGGAATTCCTGCTCGACAGCATCGGCGCGGACGGCACCTACCGCGGCGTCGATGGCTCGAAATACATGTACAACCACGGCATCGCCACCATCGCGCTCGGCGAGCTGTACGGGCAGTCGCGGAACCCGATCATCCGCGAGAAGCTGCAGCGGGCCATCCGCCTCATCGTCACGACGCAGAGCGACCGCGACCGCACGAAGGGCGGCTGGCGCTACCAGCCACGCCCCGGCGACGCGGACATCTCGGTCACGGTGCTGCAGGTCGTCGCGTTGCGCGCGGCGAAAAATGCCGGCCTCGACGTTCCGCAGCAGACGATCGATGACGCGGTGGATTACGTGCGACGCTGCTCGGTGCCCGGCGGCGGCTTTGCGTATCAGGCCGGGCAATGGGGCGCGGGCTTTGCGCGGACGGCGGCGGCGATCTACTCGCTGCAGGTCTGCGGCCACTACGAGGACCCGCTCGTGAAGCCCGGCAGCGACTACCTTTTCACCCGCAGCACCGAGCGCAGGCACTGGACCTACGGCGCGAATTACGCAGGCCCGGCGCAATACATGATTGGCGGCGACACTTGGCGGCGCTGGTACGATCTGATGAAGGGCGAACTGCTCCCAAAGGTGCGCCGAAGCGGCGACCAATGCTCCTGGGACGATCGCGAAGTCGGGAACATCTACGCGACCGCGTGCTACACGACGATCCTCGCGATGCCGTGGCACTACATCCCGCTCTACCAGCGGTGATGGTCGCGTCTTTGAAAATGCGGCTCCGGAACCCACTGCTGGCGGCGTTGCTGGCGGCACTCGCGATCGGTGCGCGTGCGGGCACCGTAGTCACGATCGACGGCGCACTTCACGAAGGCGAGCTGAGCATCGACCGCGGACTTGTCGTGCGCGGTTCGGCCGCGACGGTGAAGCTGCCTCTTTCGGGGATCCTCCGCGCGCGGTTCGCGACCGCGACGCCGGAATTCCAGCCGGGCGTGTTGCTCGTGAACGGCGGGCGGATCGCGGGCACGTTTTCGTCGCTCGGTGAGCCACTCGTGCGCTTTGAGAAGAAGCGCATCGCGATCCCTTCAAAGGACATCGCGTGGGCGATCTACCAGCCGTTTGGCGCGACACTCGTCGCGCAGATGCCACGCGGAAAGACGGGCGCGCTGCTGCCGGGCGGGGATTTTTGTGAAGGCACACCCCGCGGCGGCGATGCGACGACAGCAAAGGTGCTGAACCCAATTTTCGGCCCGCGCACTTTCGCGGCGAAGGACGTGCAGGCCCTCATCCTGCGCGAGGTGAAGGCCCAACCGGCGGCGTTCGACGTGGCGACGCGCGACGGAAGCATCTACCCCGCGCTTGATGTGCTCGCGGGCGACGGCGGCGGCATCGCGCTGCGGCATCCGCTGTACGACGGATTGCGGATTCCGCTCGCGGAACTCGTGGAGATCCGCGCGAGCGCCACGCGGCTGCTGCCGCTGGATGAGATCAAACCCACGCGCGTGGACCCCGCGCCAGGCCGGAACGCGGCGAATTGCTTTTCGGCAAACCGCTCCCTCGACGGCGGCGCGCTGAAGCTCGGCAACCGCACGGTGGCCGCCGGCTTCGAGTGCGTCGCGGGCGCCACGGTCTGGTGGAAGCCTGCGCCGGGCTCGGGCACATTCTTCGCGCTCGTCGCCGCCGGAGCCGGGACGCCCGCGGGTCAGCGGCTCACTTTCACCGTCTATGCCGACAACAAGCTCGCGGGCCGCAGCGCGCCGCTCGCCGCCGGAGATCCGCCCGCGGTGCTGCGTTGCGCCGTGCCGGGTGCCGACAGCCTCACGCTGCGCATCGAAGGCGCGGAAGGCACGGGCACGTGGGCCGAACCGATGTTGCTCCGCCGCTGAAACTCCGCTTTGTTTCAGTGCACCCCGAACATGCTCGCACGAATCGCCATCGCCTTTCTTTCCATTGCTCCGTTTCTCGCGAATCCCGCGACGTTGCTCGCGCAGCCGCCACCGGAGTTTTCGCCGCCAAAGGAAATCGCACCGGGCATCTTCAAGGTCGGCACCGTCCAGCTCGACAAGAACGCGGGGACGGTGACCTTCCCCGCGAAGGTGCAGATGGACGACGGGCTGCTGGAATACCTGCTCGTGACGACGCAGGGGCCGGTGCATGAGAGCCTGTTCGTGAGCGACGCCGCGCCGCAGGATGTCCACATGGCGATGCTCCTCCTCGGCGCAAAAGGCATGGCGCAAAAGCTGGACCGAAAGGAACCGGCCAGGATCGACGCCGAATACCTCGCGAAGGCACCGAAGCTCACGGGTGACCGGATTTTCCTGAGCGTCAAATGGACGGACAAGTCCGGAAAGGAACAGACCGTGCCGCCGGAGCGCTGGATCATGCGGAGGATTTTCCCGCCGAAGAAGCCGGGGAAAAACGTCGGTGCCGAAGACGGCCCATGGCTCTACACGGGCAGCTATTTTTACGAAAACCGATTCATTGCGCAGGCGGACGGGACTTTCGCCGCGATGGTCACATTCCCCGGCGCGCTCATCAACAATCCGCGCTCCGGATCGAACGACGACCATATCTGGTTCGTCAAAACCGAGGCCGTGCCGCCGGTCGGAACGCCGGTGGAATTTACCATCAGACTCGAACCCAAGGAAAAACCCTCAAAATGAAACGCCGCCTTTTTCTCGCCGCCACACTGATCCTGGGAGCTGCCGCATGGACGCAGGCCGCCAACGAACCGCTCCCGAAGGACGAAAAGAACCTCTCCTTCCGCAACGAAATCCGCGACTCCCTCGAACGCGGTCTGGAATGGCTGCGCATGCAGCAGAATCCCGACGGCAGCTTCGGCAAGGACACGCTGCATCCCGCGCTCACGGCGCTCCCGCTCATCGCATTCCAGCGCGAACCCACCGGGCGTTTTGCAAAGGCGGATTTTCTCGGAAAGGGATACGCCTACCTGCGCGGCTTCGTGCAGCCGGATGGCGGCATCTATAACAAGGACTCCGGCCTCGCGAACTACAACACGTCCGTCTGCCTGCTCGCGCTGAATGGCGCGAATGAGCCGAAGGATCTCGACACCCTGGTGAAGGCCCGCGCCTACGTCGTCGGCCAGCAGGCGAGCGGCATGGCAAAGCCGGAGACGGACGGTGGCATCGGCTACGGCAGCGTCGGCGCGAGCCCGAAGCGCGGGCATCCCGACCTCGACAACACGGTCGTCGCGCTCGAGGCACTCCGCGCCACGAAGCATCTCGTGGCCGACAAACCCGGCACGAAGGACCTGGACTGGCAGGCCGCGATTGATTTCGTGACCCGCACGCAGAACCTGCCCTCCCACAACAAGGAAAAGTGGGCGAGCGGCGACCCCGCGAACAAGGGCGGCTTCATCTACTACCCCGGCTACAGCAACGCCGGCGAAGCGACCCTCGAAGGCGGCGGCAAGGCGCTGCGCAGCTACGGCTCGATGAGCTACGCCGGCCTGCTCAGCTTCATCTACGCCGACGTGAAAAAGGACGACCCGCGCGTGACCGCCGCCGTCGAATGGCTGAAGAAGAACTACACCCTCGCTGAAAATCCAGGCCTCGAACAGCAGGGCTACTTTTACTACCTGCACCTCATGGCCAAGGGCCTCACCGCCGCGGGCATCACCGAGATGGAAATCGGCGGCAAGAAGGTGGACTGGAGGCGCGAACTCGCGATGCGCCTCATGAAGCTGCAACAGCAGGACGGTTCGTGGCTCAACGAGACGCCGCGCTGGAAAGAAAACAACAGCGTGCTCGTGACGACCTACTGCACCCTCACGCTGGAGATCCTCTACGGGCAGTTGTAGCCGGCGCTCAGCGCAGCCTCCCAGGATCCGGCCCTCTTGGAACGCGCCAGGATGCCTGGCGGTTTGCTTTAACCCGCCCGCGACTGGGCAACGCGGGACGGGAGCGTCACATTCCACAAACCGCTGCCCCTACGCGCGCGCTCCCGTCAGCTCTGCTCGTCCTTTCGCTTCGCGAGCATCGGGAGCAGCAGACCGCTGCCGGCAAGCATCAGCGGGAGGAAGGTGGTCCACACAATCCCCAACAATATCTGCGCCGCACTCAGGTCGAGATGGGCGAGATTCCAGATGCCGTAGCCGAATACCAAACCTGCGGTCACAAAGCAGGATCCCTGCAAGCACCGCATGACGGTGATGTCGGAGATGACGTTTCGGCTCAAAAGTTCCGCGAGTATTCGTTTCATAAGCTGCCATGTTGCCGCCCCGGGGAGATGTCCCATTCACAAGCTCGGAAGCGGAGAAGTCTTAGAGGGCGTGAAGGGATTGCGCTCTCAATGCAGAGATGCAGCGGGAAGGGAACCCGCGCGGCGGCTGCGGCGTTACGCGTTCGCAAATGCGCGGACTGCGCGCTGTACCGCTGGCATCACCGCTCGAACGGATTCACGACGATCAGTTCGCCGCAATACATGCACTTTGTGCGCTGCTTGCCGAGGACGCGGTTGCACTTCGGGCACGGCTGCGGCGGGGTCTTCGCCTTCCGGCTGTCGAGCTTGCCGTCCTCCATGTCGATCGTCGTGATTTGCCGCACGATCTCCAGGTCATCGAGCCCGTGCTTTTCCTTCAGGATTCGCCACAGCGCCTCGGTGATGAAATACAGCCGCTCGATGTCGGCCCGCATCTCCAACTCATCCGAAGTCCGTTCGGATCTCGGCTGGCTCAGCGGCGGCGTGCCGGAGGCTTCGGGATTGCGGAAGACGAACATGGCGGGGTCGATCATGGCGTCATTCAAGCGCACACCTTGTCCGCTGCAAGGCTGCCGGGCTTCAGCACGCCGATGAACGGGAGGTTCCGATACTGCTCCATGTAATCGAGCCCGTAGCCGACGACGAACTCGTCGCCGATGTCGAAACCCACGTAGTCCGCGTCGAGTTCCTCGGTGCGCACCTTCTCCTTTCGCAGCAGCACGCAGATGCGCACGCTCAGCGCATTCGCCTCCTCATTCAGCCGCCGCCGGATGGCGTGAAGCGTGCGCCCGGTGTCGAGGATGTCGTCGAGGATGAGCACGTGGCGCCCATCGACGTCCGGCAGCGAGGTCTGGTCGAAAGTCACCGTCCCCGAGCTCTCCGTCCCGCCGTGGTAGCTCGAGACGCTGAGGCAATCCAGCCGCAGCGCGAGCTGGATGCGCCGCATGAGGTCCGCGACGAAAAGGATGCTGCCATTCAGCACGGCGATCACCGTGAGGTCGCGTCCGTCGTAATCGCGCGTGATTTGCGCGCCAAGTTCATCGAGCCGGAGCAGGATCGTCTGCTCGTGGAAAAGCGTGCGCTCGATATCGTTCAGCATGCACCGCTTCGTATCCGTCCCCACCCGCCGCTCCGAGAGATTTTTTTTTGCCAGAAAAGGAAACGCGGCCCGTAGCACTGGGCGAGCTTCGGGCCGCGTTTATTTACTAGGGGGAAAGTTTTCTTTCTCTGTAACGGCTTTGTAACACTTCCGCGGCGGTTACCAAGAAAAATGTTTATGCGGCTCGCGATTTCTTACGACTCGCGCCGGATCCGCAGCTTCAACTGCCGCGAAAGAAACCACCGCACCGCCAGCATGTCGCAGGTCGCCTTCCACGCCCGGCTGCCAAAGCCGTACTTGCTCACGCCCGCCGTGCGCGGCCGGTGATTCACAGGCAGCTCGGTGATTTTGTAGCCCTGCCCCTTCACGAGCGCCGGGATAAAGCGGTGCATCCCGCGGAAAAGAAACAGCGCGTCGCGGCACTCGCGCCGCATCACCTTCAGCGAGCATCCCGTGTCGTGCACGCCATCGCGCGTGAACCGGCTCCGCACAAAGTTCGCGATGCGGCTGCTGATTTTCTTCGAGAGATTATCCTGCCGCTGCTTGCGCCAGCCGACCACGAAATCGAAGCCCTCGCCCACCTTGTCGAGCATGCGGAGAATGTCCGCGGGGTCGTTCTGCATGTCGCCGTCCATCGTCACGAGGATGTCCCCCTTCGCCGCCATGAAGCCCGCGAACATCGCCGCGCTCTGGCCGGTGTTCTTTTCAAACTCGATCACGCGCACGCCCGGCCCGCGCCGGATCCGCTCCAGTGTTTTGTCCGTCGAGCAATCGTCCACGAGGATCAGCTCGTACTCATGCCCCTTCAGCGCCACGGCAAGCTCGTCCTGCAACGGGGCGACATTGTCCTCCTCGTTGTAGAGCGGGATGATCAGGGAAAGCATTCCGCGGCGTTGTAGCCATGCCGCTGGCGATGGCGAGCGGGTTCGTGAGGATAAAAATTCGCACAAAGCATTCCGTGTCCCGCGACTTGGCAATCCGCACACCGCCACCTACCCCTCCTCGCCCGTGAAATATCCAAAAAGTCCTCTCCGCTCCCTCGCTGCCCTCGTCGTGCTCGGTTTCGTCACCGCACATGCCGCCGATGCCGACTGGCCGCAATTCCGCGGCCCGACCGGCCAGGGCGTCTCCGACGCGACCGGCGTGCCCATCGAGTGGAGCGACACGCAGCACGTCGCGTGGAAAGTGGAGATCCCCGGCAAGGGCTGGTCTTCGCCGGTGCTCGCGAAAGGCCGCCTCTACCTCACCACCGCCGTGGGCGACAGCACGAGCGGCATCACGCTCCACGCGCTCTGCCTCGACGCAGCGGACGGCCGCACGCTCTGGGACACGGAGATCTTCACGCCGGATTCCGCAGCCGCCGCGGCGATGCACAAAAAGAACTCGCTCGCGAGCGGCACGCCAATCGTCACCGCCGATCGGCTCTACGTTCACTTCGGCCACATGGGCACAGCAGCGCTCGACCTCGCCGGCAAGATCGTCTGGAAGCAGACCGAGTTGGGCTACGCGCCCGTCCACGGCAACGGCGGCTCGCCCGCGCTCGTCGGCGACGCGTTGATCTTCAGTTGCGACGGCGCGAAGGATCCGTTCGTCGCCGCGCTCGATACCGCCACCGGCAAGGTCCGCTGGAAAACTCCGCGCAACACCACGGCGCAAAAACCGTTCTCTTTCTCCACCCCGCTCCCGATCACCATCGGCGGCGCGACGCAGGTCATCCTCCCCGGCAGCGGATTTGTCGGCAGCTACGACCCGCTCGACGGCCGCGAAATCTGGCGCGCCACCTACGGCGAAGGCTACTCCGTCGTCCCCCGCCCCGTCTTCGCGCACGGCCTCATCTTCGTCAGCTCCAGCTTCAACAAGCCCGTGCTCCTCGCCGTCCGCCCCGACGGCGCGAAGGGCGACGCCACGGAAACAAACGTCGCATGGACCTACGGCAAGGCCGTCCCGCACAGCGCCTCAATGCTCGTGCTCGGCGACGAACTCTACTTCGTCTCCGACGCCGGCATCGCGAGTTGCGCCGACGCAAAGACCGGAGAAATCCACTGGAGCGAACGCCTCGGCGGCGGATTCTCCGCCTCGCCCTTCGCAGCCGAGGGACGCGTCTATTTCCAGAACGAAACCGGGATCACCTACGTTCTGAAGGCCGGCAAAACTTTCGAACTCCTCGCGAAGAACGAAATCGGCGAGCCCACGCTGGCCACCTGCGCCGTGACAAACGGCACGCTCTTCCTCCGCTCGGAAAAATACCTGCGCAAAATCACGCGCTGATTTTCATGGTAGGGCCGCCTCGCCGAGGCCGCCCACTTTTCCGCGCACGCCCCGGCGCTTTCGGCGAAAGCGCCCTACCGCCACTCGTGCTTCGGATACTTGCGCGAGAGTTCCTGCTTCAGCTTCGGGTAGCTCTCCTTCCAAAAGTTCGAGAGGCTCGTCGTGACCTGCACCGGCCGCTGGTTTGGAGCGAGGACTTGGATGACGAGCGACACCTTGCCGCCCGCGATGCGCAGGTCGCCGTCCACGCCGTAGAGATCCTGGATGCGCGCCGCGAGCGTCGGCGGGGCATTCTCGGCGTAGGTGATTTTCGCCCGCCGCCCTCCGGGCAGGTCGAAGCGTTCCGGTGCCATGCGATCCAGCAGGTCGAGTTGCGCGGCTGAGAGCCACGACTTCAACACCGGCCACACGGCGCGATCCTTGATCTCGCGGTAGCTCATCGCCCCGAGGCAAAGCTGATCGAGCAGCGTGCGCCGGTCCGCCTGCGTGAGCGGCGGCAGTTCGTATTCCGGGCACCATTCGGCGAGCTTGTTCAGCCGGACGATCCACTGCTCCACGTCGAAGTTCCAGTTGTCCAGCGGACAACGCCCCGCCTCCACCTCCGCCGCCAGCAGCGACGCAGCCTGCTCCTTCGGCACGTCGTCGCTGCGCTCGGCGCGGATTTCGAGGTCACGGAAACGCGTGACCTTCCGCGACATCACGCGCCGCTGCGTGGTGTCGTAGAAATACTCCGTCGTCTTGTTGAACGCCTCGGGGAACAGCTCCATGAGCCACTCCTCCTTCACCGCCGTCGCCAGCGTGAGCAGCGTCTGCACGTCGTCGCGGCTCTCGACCTCGCGCACCTCGCTCGCGACGAGCAGCGGCGCCTCCTGCACCACGCTCTCGCGCGCCAGCACGCCGCGCCGCCCGTGGACGAGCTGCACGCGCAACGTCCCGCGATCCAGCCGCACGCCGACCTGATCCGGAAATCCCGCAAGAATGCACCGCGCGGTATTCTCCGGGCTCGGATCGCGCGGCTCCGTGTCGAGTTTCTCTGCGCGAGCGATGTCGAGAAACTGTTTGGAAAGCGCGAGCGCCTCGCGCGAAGCGATGCCATTCACGCCGAGCGGACGCAGCCGCTGCGGATTGAAATTGGAAGTCTCGGCAAGCCGCAGCGCGCGCAGCAGCACGAAGAAATCGCTGCTCCCGTCACCGCCGAGCAAATCCTCCCGGTCATTCTGCTGCTGCTTGCCCTGCGAACGGTGGAGGATCGGCTTCCCCTGCGTGATCGCCGCGACCTGGCAAATCGTCGGCACGCACCCGCGCTCATGCGCAGCGAGCAGCATCCGTGCGTATCGCGGGTGCGCGGGAAAGGCGAGCATCCGCCGGCCAAGCTCGGTGATTTGCCCCGACCTGTCGGTCGCACCCAGATCGAGCAGGAGAGTCTCCGCGCGTTCGAGCGACTTCGCTTCGGGTGCTTCGAGCCAGCGAAAATTGGCGACATCCGTCACGCCGCCCGCCTTCAGCGTGAGCACGACCTCCGCGAGATCGAGCCGCTTCACCTCCGGCAATTCCTGCGCAGGCCGATCCGCATGCTCGCGCTCCGTCCACAGCCGCATGCACACACCCGGCGCCGTGCGCCCCGCCCGCCCGGCGCGCTGCTCCGCACTCGCGCGGCTGATGCGCTCGATGAGCAGCGTGTTGATCCCCCGGTTCGGATCGAACCGCGCGATGCGCGCCAACCCGCTGTCGATGACGACGCGCACGCCATCAATCGTCAGCGAAGTCTCCGCGACATTCGTGCTCACGATCACCTTCCGCTGCTCATACCGCGCGACCGCCGCGTCCTGCTCATTCGCCGGCAGCTCGCCGTGCAACGGCAGCACGATGAAATCCCGTCCCACTGCAGATGCGCGAACCGCCGAAATCGTGCGCGAGATTTCGTAAGCCCCCGGCATGAAGATGAGCACGTCGCCGCTCGTGCGCGGCGCGAGGTTCTCAAGTTCGTTCGCCGCCGCATCCCACACCGGGAATTCATCCGCGCGAATGGAGCGTTCGAGGTATTCCATCTCGACCGGAAACGTCCGCCCCGCACTCGTGAGCGTCCGGCTCGGTGCGAGGTATTTCTCCAGCACGCCCGTTTCGAGCGTCGCAGACATCACCACAAGCTTCAGGTCGGGCCGCTGCTTTTCCTGAAGCCCCAGCGCACGCGCCAGCGTGATGTCGCCGTAAAGGTGCCTCTCGTGAAACTCGTCGAAAAGGATCGCCGAAACGCCGCGCAGATTCGGATCGTTCAGCATCCGCCGCAGCAGCACGCCCTCGGTGACGAACAGAATCCGCGTGCGATCCGACGCCACGCGATCGAGCCGGATCTGGTAACCCACCTCATCCCCGAGCCGCTGCCCGCGCTCGCTCGCCACGCGAGCCGCAAGCATCCGCGTCGCGAGCCGCCGCGGCTGCAACACGATGATCTGCCCGTTCCCCCCAAGCCCGCGGTCGAGCAGGATCTGCGGAATCTGCGTGGATTTCCCCGACCCAGTCGGCGCCTGCAGGATGAGCCGGTTGTCCGCCGTGAGCGCGTCCACAACGGCGGATTCGAGTTCGTAAATGGGAAGGTCAGACTTCGGCACCGCTGCGCTCTACACGCTCGCAGCCCACACGCAAAGTGAACTCCACCATTCCCGGTTCAAATTGGGCTGCCGCATGAACCCACTGGAACTTCAGCCTCAGCTCTCGGGCGTCCTTGTTCCACGCAGGAGCTCTCGGGCGAACTGCGCCTTCAACGCCTTCTCTTCTTTTTGGATTTCGGCTTTCCGCTTTTCCAAGAGCGACATTGCTGCCTCGTAGCTTTCTGCCCGTGCCTTCAGCGCTGGGTAGAATGGCGAACTCTGCATTTCGCGAAGTGCCTCTCCCTGCCCAGGATCAGCAATCATCGTCGAATCGCCTTTGGCTATTGCTACCTTATGCTTGCAGAGCTGAGTAAGACTACCCGCGGGACAATGGCAGAAAATCCGGATGCCGCTCTCATCACCGTCGATGTTCACGCGGTATGGATCGCCGCTGCTGCTTTTCACCAGAATAACGAGTTTCATAAGTAGATCAGGCCCATATCAAAAAAGTTCACCTTGAGGACGATTAGATTTCACCGGATTCGTCCCAAGTAGCTTCAAGAACTCCGGTTCATCCAGAATGCGTACTCCGAGTTCTCGCGCCTCATCGAGTTTTGTTCCCGCACCGGGACCAGCAATGACGAAAT
Source organism: uncultured Verrucomicrobiae bacterium (assembly GCA_963769025.1). Lineage (GTDB taxonomy): Bacteria > Verrucomicrobiota > Verrucomicrobiia > Chthoniobacterales > Chthoniobacteraceae > SXWH01. The sequence goes on along the minus strand of CAVYKI010000006.1, from coordinate 158,452 downwards.
CGGTCTTATTGCTCACACTGCTGCTCACATTGCCGCCGAGTGCGCGAATCCTCTCCTGCGCCTCGCCGCGGCTCATTGTTTCCAGTGTGCCGGTGAGCACGCATGTCTTGCCAGTAAACGGTGAATCAACTTCCGACGAAGCGCCGCCGACAGGACGTATGCCGAGTTGGCCAAATCGCTTTAGAACATCGCGTCCGACTTTGCTCTCAGACCAAACTACGACTGCACGGGCGGCAACTGGCCCGACAACGGTGATAACATCTCGTGCATGTTTTGAGGGACCTTTCGCAAGACTTGCAAAACCCGAACTCACCAAACGACTGCCTACAACATCAGCTTTCGCTCTCAGTTCATCGCAAGTCTTGCGCATCCTCACTTTCTCATCAGTCGGCTTTGATTTATTGGCTATAGTCTGAGGACTGAACCGCAAGGCTTCAGCATTCAAGCGATCCAACTCCACCACGTCTCGCAGCACTGCCGAAGTCGCGACGGCTTCAAGATCGCCGTGAAACTTCGCAAGGTCATGCGCCGTCTCCGCGCCGATTTCGGGAATCGCAAGCGCGTGCAGCCAGCGCGCGAGCGGTTGCGTCTTTGCGCGCTGGATTCCTTCGATGACTTTCGTGGCATTCTTCTCGCCGAAGATGCGCGGCTCGTCGTCGGTGCCGAGATTCAGCTTCGCGAGTTGTTCGAGCCGCAAGTCGAAGAGATCAAGAGGCGACTTCACCAACCCCCGTTCGACGAGCTTTTCTGCGACGACCCCGCCGACGCCCTCGATGTCGAGCGCGCTGCGCTGGCCGAAGAACTCAACGCGGCGCACGAGTTGAGCAGGGCAACCGGCGATGTTGTCGCAGCGCCATGCGACTTCCGTCTTTTTGCCTGTCGAAACCTGCAACCGGGAAATCGGCCCGCCGCACGCGGGGCATTTTCCGCCGACGTATTCGGAAAGATCGAACGGCTTTGCCGAATCGGGACGCTTCGACTTTAGCACTTCCAGCACCTCGGGGATGACCATGCCGGCCTTGCGGATGATCACGGTGTCGCCGATGCGGATGTCCTTGCGCTTGATTTCGTCGTCGTTGTGCAGCGTCGCGCGAGAGACGGTGGAGCCTTGCACGAAGACGGGCTTCAGCTCGGCGACGGGCGTGAGCACGCCGGTGCGTCCGACTTGGATCGTGATGCCGAGCAGCTCCGTGATTGCGCCGGAAATCCATGGCACCGGCTTGTGGACGATCGCGTAGCCCGGCGCCTTCGCCTTCGCGGGGATGCGTTCCCACGCGGCTCGGTCGTTCACTTTGATCACGATGCCGTCGATCTCGTAATGGAGCTTGGTCCGCAGGTCGCGCGACTCGTCGTAATCGCTGACGACATCCTTCTGATAGCGGCCGATGACTTCCTCCATGTCGGCGCATTCCCACCACACTTCCTGAACCGGCAGGCCGAACTTTTTCAGCGCGCGCAGCGTGTCGCCGTGCGTGGCAAAACTGATCCCGTCGAGCGCGCCGACGGCGTAGAAGACGGCGCGCACGGGGCGCTTCGCGACGGCGGCGGAGTCGAGCTGCTTGAGCGTGCCCGCCGTGGCGTTGCGCGCATTCGGCAGCGTCTTCTCGCCCGCGGCTTCCAGCGCGGCGTTCATGGCCTCGAATTCCTTCACCGGCATGTACGCCTCGCCGCGGACTTCGAGCAGCGCAGGGGGATTCGGCATGTCGAGCCGCAGCGGGATGGCCTTCACCGCGCGGAGATTCGCGGTGATGTCGTCGCCCGTCGTACCGTCGCCGCGCGTGACGCCGAGCGCGAGCAGACCGTCGCGGTAGTGGACGGAAATCGAGACACCATCCACCTTCGGCTCCATCACGTAGCCGACTTTCTCCGCACCGAGCTGTTTGCGGATCGTCTGATCAAACCACCTCAATTCCTCGACGGTGCGTTCGTCCTGCAGTCGCACGCGCTTGGAAAATTCCAGCTCTGCATCCGCGCCCGTGAGCGTCGGCGGCTCGATTTTCTCCAGCGAGAGCATCGGCATCGCGTGGCGCACCTGCTTGAAGCCCTTCGACGGAGCGCCGCCCACGCGCTGGGTCGGCGAATCGGGCGTGACGAGTTCCGGGTGCGCGGCCTCGAGTTCGCGCAGTTCGCGGTAAAGCGCGTCGTAGGCGGCGTCGCTGATCGTCGGGCGGGCCTCGACGTAGTAGCGCCGGTCGTGGTCCTCAATTTCCCGCCGGAGCCGGGCGATGCGATCTTTGGAAGCGGGCATAAATCAGGATGGTCAAAGCGCTCCCGAACGTGCCACCGAGCGCGTCGGCAAGCCAGTCCAGGACATCGCCGCCCGAGCGGCGCGGGATGTAAAGCTGGTGGTATTCATCGGATGCGCCATACGCCGCGATGGCGAGGGTGCCGACAAGACCGATCCGCAACCAAGTCCAGCCGGTCGAGAAGCGGAGCGCGCAGGTGAGCACCACGGCGCCGCTGAAGAATGCGAGAAAATGCGCGGCCTTGTCCCAAAGGTGGATGCCGATTTTCTCGATGTCCGGCCCGCTCAGGGAGCTGAGGTAAAAGATCGTCGAGGCCCAGAGAATGACCGCGAGCCACGAAGCGCGGATGAGCCAGATTGGATAGCGTTTGTTCACGGTTCCGGAAGTCGTGCGACTCTCCACGGGCGGCGCCGCGTGGAAAGGAGAAAGCATGGAGCCGCCGACGGCAGAATGCGGGCATTTTCGACCACGGACGGCGCGAGCGAATTTGCAAATCAGCCCGCCTCCTGCGTCGGCGGCTACGAGCGAAACATTCTCCCTAGCCTTTGCCTCGGGCCGGGGGTTCTTTGATTGCCTCCGAATGACTCCCCTTTTCCCAAACCTCCTGCGCGCATCGCTGCTCGCGGCCGTGCTCTGCGCTCCGGCGCCCGGCGCGGGCGTGGATTTCCGCACGGATGTCATGGCGGTGCTGAGCAAGGCGGGCTGCAACGCGGGCACGTGCCACGGAAATGCGGTCGGCAAGGGCGCCTTCAAGCTCTCGCTGCGCGGGCAGGACCCGGACCTCGACTGGCAGGCGCTCGCGCGTGAGCAAGGCGGGCGCCGCGTGAACATGGTCGAGCCCGAGCAGAGCCTCGCGCTGCTGAAAGCCACGGGCATTGTCGCCCACGAGGGCGGCAAGCGGTTCGACGTGGCTTCGCCGGAATACGACATTTTCCTGCGCTGGATCCGCGACGGCGCGCCCGACTCCGGCGCGGCGCTGCGGCTGACGAAACTGGATGTCACGCCGAGGGCGGAGGTGCTCGTGGAGCCGGCGGACACGGCGCAGCTCAAGGCGGTCGCCACATTTTCCGACGGCACGAAGCGGGATGTGACGCGGCTCACGGTCTTCGAGCCGAACAATCTCGGCGTGAAGGTGAGCGTGGACGGCACGGTCACGCGCGAGCAATTCGGAGAGACCAACGTGCTCGTGCGCTTCCTCCACCAGCAGGTGCCGGTCAGCCTGGCGTTCGCGCCGGCGCGACCGGAGTTCACGTGGAGCAATCCGCCGGCGGCCAATTTCATCGACGAGCACGTCTTCAAAAAGCTGCGCACGCTGCGGATGAATCCCGCCGGGCTGTGCGACGATGCGACGTTCCTCCGCCGCGCGTATCTCGACCTGCTCGGCATCGTGCCGACGCCGGAGGCAGTGCGCGCATTTTCGCCGACGCGACTCGCAGCGCCGAACCGGCACAAGCGCGCGAAGCTCGTGGACTCGCTCATGCAGCGCGGGGACTTTGCGACGTTCTGGGCGCTGAAGTGGGCGGACCTGCTGAAGATCGAGGAGCGTCAGCTCGACAGCCAGGGGATGGCGGTTTTCCACGGCTGGATTCGCGACGCCATCGCGGCGAACAAGCCGCTCGATCAGTTCGCCCGCGAACTCGTCGCCGCGCGCGGCAGCACCTACACCAATCCGCCGGCGAACTGGTGGCGCGCGAACCGCGATCCCGTGACGCGCGCCGAGAACACCGCGCGCGTTTTCCTCGGCACGCAGCTCAACTGCGCGCAGTGCCACAACCACCCGTTCGAGCGCTGGACGCAGGACGACTACTACGACTGGACGAGCCTCTTCTCCCGCGTGGACTACAAGATCGTGGAGAACAAGAAGCGGGACAAGAGCGACACGCGCGAGTTCAAGGGCGAGCAGATCGTGCTGATGAAGGCCGGCACGCCCGGCGTGCCGAACCCGCGCACCGGGCAGCGGGCACAGGCCGCGATTCCTCGGCGGCGAAACGCCGAAGACCGCACCGGAGCGCGACGAACTCCAGGCGCTCGCGGACTGGATTTCGCGTTCGCCGATGTTCGCGCGGACGCAGGTGAACCGCATCTGGGTGCAGCTCATGGGACGCGGCATCGTGGACCCGGTGGACGATTTCCGCGCCAGCAATCCGCCGACGCATCCCGAGCTGCTCGATGCGCTCACGAAGGATTTCGCCGCGCACGGCTACGACCTGCGGCACGCCATCCGCACCATCATGGCCTCGCGCACCTACCAGCTCGCGAGCGACGGCGGCGACCATGGACGACGAGGCGAATTATTCCCACGCGCTCATCCGACGGCTCGGCGCGGAGCAGATCCTCGACTCCATGAGCACCGCGCTCGCCGCACCGCTGCAGATTCCCGATTGGCCGAAGGCCGCGCGGCTCGCAGAGATTCCCGAGGGTCGAAAGCACTACCACCCGATCAAGACGAACCTCGATCGCTTCGCGCTCGCCTTCGGCAAGCCGCCGCGCCTCATCGCCAGTGATTGCGAGCGCACGAACGAACCGACCGTCGCACAGGCCTTTCAGCTCCTCAGCGGCCCGGTGATCCACGAACTGCTCACACGGAAGGACAACCGCATCGGCGCCCTGCTCGCAACCACGCGACCGGACGCGGAAATCATCACCGAGCTTTATCTCGCGGCCCTCTCACGCGAGCCCTCCGCCACGGAGATGGAGCGTGCAAAATCACACATGGCTTCCAACAAGGACAAGCGCCGCGCGCTCGAAGACGTCGCCTGGGCGCTGCTGAACGCGAAGGAATTCCTCTTCCGCCACTGACCATGAATCCGTTTGCCTGCTCCAGCTTCCACACCGCGATCTCCCGCCGCCACGCGCTGAAAGTCGGCGGCCTCGGTCTGCTCGGGCTGAACATGCCGCGGCCTGCTCCGCGCGCTGAGGAGCCGCAGCGCATCAAGCCGCGGGCGAAGTCGGTCATCTTTCTCTTCCAGTGGGGCGGGCCGTCGCACGTCGACATGTTCGACATGAAGCCGGACGCGCCGGAGGGCATCCGCGGGCCGCACAAGCCGATCTCCAGCAAGGCGCGACGGCATCCAGGTGTGCGAGAAGCTGCCGAAGACGGCGAAGATGATGGACAAGGTGACGCTCATCCGCTCGATGCATCACACGATGAAGAATCACAACTCGGCCGGCTACTACGCGCTGACCGGGCACGCGCCGCCGAGCGACGATCAGCGGCTGCGCGATTCGCTCGATCTGTTCCCCGGCTACGGCTCGGTCGTCGACAAGCTCGCGCCCGGTGCGCGGCGAGATGCCGACGGCGGTCTCGTACCCGCACGTCATCAGCGACGGCTCGGTCACGCCGGGCCAGCACGCGAGCTTCCTCGGCAAGGCGCACGACCCGCTGCTCGTGCCGCAGGACCCGAACTGCGCCGACTTCGCGCTGCCGGAGCTGAGCCTGCCGGAGGGCATCCCGTTCGAGCGGCTGCAGGCGCGGCGCGAGCTGCAGAAGCTCGTCGACGCGCAGGCGCGGCTGCTGGATTACTCCGCGCAGGCGCGCGGGCTCGACGGCTACTACGACCGCGCGATCGGCATGCTCCAGTCGCCGAAGCTGCGCGAGGCGTTCAACCTCTCCGCCGAGCCGGACGAAGGTGCGCGACGCCTACGGCCGCACGACCTACGGCCAGAGCTGCCTGCTCGCGCGGCGGCTCGTCGAGGCGGGGGCGAAGTTCGTCACCGTCTATTTCTCGACCGAGCATCGGCGGGCAGAGCACGACCGAGGGCGGCTGGGACACGCACGGCTTCGACAACACGCGCATGTTCCCCATCATCGAGAAGTATCACCTGCCGATCACCGAGCAGACGCTGCCGACGCTGCTCAACGACCTCGACGAGCGCGGCCTGCTCGACGACACGCTCGTCGTGTGGATGGGCGAATTCGGCCGCACGCCGAACATCAACAAGAACGCGAGCCGCGACCACTGGCCGCAGTGCTACACCACGCTGCTCGCCGGCGGCGGCGTGAAGCGCGGCTTCGTCTACGGCGCGTGCGACAAGAACGGCGCCTATCCCGCCGAGGACCCCGTGCGCCCCGACGACCTCGCCGCGACGATCTACCACCGCGCTCGGCATCGACCCGCAGACGGAGCTCCGCACCGCCGACGCGCGCCCCGTGCATGCAGCGGACGGGGAACCGATCTCCGCGATTTTCGCGTAGTTCAGCGCACTACTTCGGCACGGCGGTGAAGCGGGTGAGCCATGTGGCGCAGTCGAGGCTCCAGATGATGACTTCGCCGTCGGCGCTGCCGCTGGCGATCCATTCGCTGCGCGAGGCGACGGCGAGCGACTGCACGGCGTCGCGGTGGCCGGTGAGGGTGAGCCAGGGGAGTTTGCCGTCGGCCTGGTAGATGCGGATTGCGCCGTCGCCGCATCCGGCGGCGACGCCGAAGGTGCCGGCGGCGAACTGGCGCACGTCGCCGTGGAGTTCGAGGATGTCGCCGCGCTTGTTCGCCTGCTCGGGATGCCACACGTGGCCGGTGCCGCGGGCGGCGGTGTAGATGCGCGAGCCGTCGGCGGTGAATGTGGCGGCGAGCACGGGCGAGTCGTGGCCCTGGTAAGTGGCGCTGATTTCCCACTTCGCGGTGTCGAAGACGCGGGCGGTGCGGTCACGACTCACGGAGACGAGGCGGGTGCCGCCGGGATTGAACGCGACGGCCTGCACCCAGTCGGCGTGCTGGCGGAGGATGTGGGTCTGCTTTCCGGTGGAGACATCGAAGAGGCGCATCGTGCGGTCGCCGCATCCGGCGACGAGCGTGGTGCCGTCCTTGTCAAAGGCGGCGCTGAGCGCCATCTCGGGGAGGTCGCAGAGAAAGCGGACGGCATAGCCATGCGAAGCATCCACGACCGCGACGGTGCCCCACTGGCCCGGCGTGCCGCCGGCGACGGCGAGGAGGTTGCGCCTCGGATGCCACGCGAGGGCGCTGATGCGCTCGGGCATCCCGCCGAGCCGGCGGACGAGCGTGCCGGTCGAGGGATCCCAGAAGGAGACTTCGCGATAGCCGCTGACCGCGAGGCGCTTTCCGTCGCCGCTGAATGCGAGCGCGGTGATGGGCACGGGGCGGGCGTAGCGCGCAGGCGCGGGGCGAAGGAACGTCTCGCGCAAAAGTTCGGCGAGCGGACGCGCGGGATCGCCGCCGTCGTAGGCGGCTCCGGCATTGATCCATCGTTCGATGAGCGCGATTTCGGAATCAGGAAGCGCGTCGGCCTTCTGCGGCATGCGGTCCTCGGGGTCCTTCGCGACGAGGAATTTGAAAAGGGGGGAGTCCTTCGCCTTGCCGGCGATCAGCGGGGCATCCCCGCCGTCGCCCGCCTTTTGCAGGAGCTGAAAGGTGTCGAGCCGGTATCCGCCCTTCGCGCTCTCCTCGCAGTGGCACGCGGCGCAACGGCGCTGCAGCAGCGGCGCGATCTCCGTGCGGAAACTCACGGGGCGCGCATCCGCCTCCGCGCCGAAAACGGGGCGCGCGAGGATGACGGCGAGGATGAAGAGGATGCGCAACATGCGTGACACTGCTCTCTCCACCACGCGCGGTCCTTCACCTTAGCCGCAACGATGGACGCTCACGGATCGATGAAACGCGGAGAAGCGGAGACGCAGAGGAAGAAGGGTCGGAACCGCAAGCCACCGTGGGTTGCATATCCGAACCGGTCTTGCCTCCCTCTGCGTCTCCGAGTCTCTGCGTTTCAAAAAAATTGGTCGGCGGTCCCGGTCAAAGCTTCTCGACGATCCGGGCGACATTCACGTGCTGCTCGACGAGGCTCTGGATGCGCTGGATCTTCTCGTTGTCGCCGGGGAGCGTTTTCACGGTCATGGAGTGCAGCGTGCTGGCGATGCTGTAGCTGTCGAGCGGCGAAGTGATGACCGGCAGATCGCTTTCGCGGAGGAGATTCATGACGCTCTCGGGCGGCTGATAGCCGTAGCTCATCACGAGGCCGCACATTCCCCGCGGGTGCCTGCTGGTGTGCGAAAGTGCGGCGAGCACGACATCGCCGCGATCCCCGGGCGTGACGACGAGCGTGCCGGGGCGGAACAAAGTGAGCAGGTGGGCCGCGCCCATGTCGCCGATGAGCACGTGACGCACGAGCCGGCGAGAGCTTGCGCGCGCGTTGATGAGTTCGCCGTTCACCGCCTTGCAGACCTCGCCGAGCGTCGGGTGCGTGAGCAGCGGATCGGCGGGAATCGCGCCGAGCAGCTCGATGCCGAGCCGCTCGAATCCGCGGCGGGCAAACTCCGTCACGTGGTCGAATTTATCGGGACGCACCTTGTTGAGGATCACGCCGAGCAGTTCGACGCCCTCCTCCTTGAACAAGGCGCGATTGAGCGCGATCTCGTCGATGGGCCGTCCGATTCCGCCGCGGGTGATCAGGATGGCCTTGCTGTTGAGAAGCTTTGCGACATGCGCATTGGAAAGGTCGAAGACCGAGCCGACTCCCGCGTGGCCGGTGCCTTCGATGATGACGAAGTCCTTTTCCCACGCCGCGCGGTCGAAGGAATTCTGGATGCGGCGGACGAGGAGATCGGAGTTTGCCTGCTGGATGAATTTCCGCGTGAAATCCGGCTCCACGGAGATCGGGCTGATCGCCTCGAGCGGCGAGCCGATGCCATACGTCTGGTCGATGAGCACCGTGTCCTCGTCGATCTTGTGTCCCTGGATCTCCACGAAGCGCTGGCCGACGGGCTTGATGAATCCGATGCGCCCCTGGAGTTTTCGCAGCGCGCCGAAGATGCCGAGCGAGACGGTGGTCTTGCCGTCGTTCTGCTGGGTGGCGGCGATGAAAAGCCGCTTGGTGATACTGTTCATCAGCCCCTGCCCTCAGCTCGCGGACTGCTCGGGGTAAAGCGTCCGGTATTGTATCGCCAGCAGGCCGGCGGTGGCGGCGACGCCGAGGATTTCCTCGTCCGTCGCACCGCGCGAGACGTCCGCGCACGGGCGCGAGAGACCGAGCAGGAACTGACCGTAAACCTCCGCGCCGGCGAGATGCTTCACAAGCTTGGAGGAGATGTTCGCGCTATTCAGGTCGGGGAAAATGAGGACGTTGGCCTTGCCCGCGACGAGGCTTTCGTGGGCCTTGATGGCCGCGAGGTCCGGCACAATCGCGGCATCGGCCTGCATCTCACCGTCGATCTCCATTTCGAGGCCGGCCTCCAGCGCACGCTGTTTTGCGAGGGCGGTGGCGGCGGCCATTTTCTGCACCGCAGGGATCTGCGACCCCCCCTTGTTCGAGAAGCTGAGGAAGGCGACGCGCGGCTTGTTGCCGGTGAGCTGGCGGCAGACCTTGCCGGTCTCGATGGCGATGTGCGCGAGCTGCTCCACCGTGGGCTCGGGGATGACGGCGCAGTCGGCGAAGAAAATCACGCCGCGCTCGCCGTAGCGCTTGTTGCTGAGGTCGAGCATCTGGCAGCTCGAGATCGTGGAGATGCCGGGCAGCGGCTTGATGAGCTGGATGAGCGGGCGGAGCGTGCTCACGGGCGTGAGGCCAGCGCCGACGACGAGTCCGTCCACGAGGTTGTACTGCACCATCATCGCGGCAAAATAATTGGGCTGGGAGAGGATTTCGCGCGCCTGCCTGGAACCCATGTCACGGTAGCGCTTCAGCTTTTCGAGCCGCGGGATGAATGTCTCCATCTCGGACGACTTCGCCGGATCCACGATCCCGACGTGGTTCAGATCGACCTTCTCGGCGGCGGCTGCCTTCTCCACATCGGCGCGCTGGCCGAGCAGCACGGGCGTACCGAGACCCATGCGGGCAAAACGACCGGCAGCCCGCACGACGGCAGGCTCGGTGCCTTCCGGAAAAACGATCCGCTTCGGGTGCCGTTTCAGCTTTTCATAAACTGTCTCTACGAAACGCAACATGGCCCGAACTGTCGTGGCGACTTGGGGAGGTGACGAGTGAATTTTGTGTGGCATTTGACCGGGGCAACCGTGCGAACATGCGCCCGTGCCCGCCACACCACTCGCCGCGCTCGCCGATTATCACACCCACACGCCGCTCTGCCGCCACGCGGAGGGATGGCCGGGCGAATATGCGCGCGTGGCCGTGGAGCGCGGCCTCGGGGAGCTGGGCTTCGCGGACCACAATCCCATGCCGCAGTATTTCGACGACTGGCGGATGCTGCGCGAGGATCTGCCGCAATATTTCGACGAAGTCGCGAGCGCGCGCGCCAAGTTTCCGCAGCTCAACATCAAGCTCGGGCTCGAATGCGATTTCATCCCCGGCCAGGAAGCGTGGATCGAGGAACTCGCGGGAATGGCGGAGTGGGATTACCTGATCGGAAGCGTGCACTACCTGCGAAAAGGCTGGGAGGTCGATCACCCGAAATACGTCGGCCGGCATGAGGCGCACGCGGAGGAAATCTGGAGCGACTACTGGGATCTGTTACGGGATGTGCATCCGGAGCGGGCTCTTCGATTTCGTCGCGCATCCGGATCTGCCGAAAAAATTCGGCATCACTCCAAAGGGAGACCTGCGGAGATTCTACGAGCCGGCCGTCGCGGCACTCGCAGAGACGGGCATGGCGTTTGAGATCAACACCGCCGGACTGCGGCGCGACTGCCGCGAGGTGTATCCTGCACGCGGCTTTCTCGAACTCGCGCACGCGGCCGGCGTGCCGCTGCTGATCAACTCCGACGCACACACCCCTGCCGATGTCGGTGCAGGATTCGAGGAGGCCATCGCGCTGGCAAAGGGCTGCGGCTACACGCACACGCTGCGTTTCGCCCGCCGGAAACGCTCGGCGGTGCCGCTCCCATGAAGCTGGTCGCGCGGGGATTCACGTTTCAGTTTCCGCGTCCGGCGCTCGTGATGGGCATCGTGAACCTCGTCGCGGACTCATTCTCCGGCGATGGCATCACGGAAATCGACGCTGCGCTCGCCCATGCGCACCAGCTCGTCGCGCAAGGCGCGGACATCGTGGACATCGGCGCCGAGAGCGCTCGGACGAACCGCGAGGCGCTGCCCGCCGCTGAGGAAACCGCGCAGCTCGTCCGCTTCATCGAGCGCTGGGATGCGAGCATTCCCCTTTCGATCAACACCTGGCGTCCCGAGGTCGCGCGCATCGCCCTCGCGGCTGGAGGCGACATCCTGAATGACATCGGCGGCCTCCCGTCGGACGAGAATGCGCGCATCTGCGCCGGGACCGGCGCGGCATTGCTCATCATGCACACGGTCGGCACGCCAAAGATTCCGCACACGCATGTCAGCTATGGAGACGTGATGCAAAGTCTGGACAAGTTCTTCACTGAAAGGATCGCGCTCGCCGAGAATGCGGGATTGGCGCGCGAAGCCATCGTCCTCGACCCAGGAATCGATTTCGCGAAGCAGCGCGACGACAACCTGCGGATCTATCGGGATCTCGAACGGCTGCATCGCTTCGGCCGGCCGATCCTCCTGCCCGTCTCTCGCAAGACCGTCATCGGCGACGTGCTCGGACTGCCGCCCGCGGAACGCGATGCGGGCACGGTCGCGTGCATCACTGCGGGCTTCCTGCGAGGGGCGCTGATTTTCCGCGTTCACAATGTCCGCGCGGCGGTGCAGTCGCTGCGAATGCTCGAAGCCGTGGAACGGGAAAAGGAAAGCGCCGCCAATCTCACGACTGGCGGCGCTTGAAATGCTGGCTCGGCCGAGGACTACAGCTGGCGGCAGAATTCCTCGAACCGGTCGAGACCCTGCTTGATGATGTCGAGGCTCGTCGCGTAGCTCAGGCGCACGGTGCGGTCATCACCGAAGGCGACGCCCGGGACAACGGCCACATGATGCTTGCTGAGCAGGCGGTCCGCGAAGTTCGTGGAGCTCAGGCCGAGCCCGCTGATGTTCGCGAGGACGTAGAACGCGCCCTGCGGCACGACGACGGTCACGCGGTTGATCTTCTGGAGCCGGTCCACCATGTACTGGCGGCGGATGTCGAACTCCTGACGCATGTCCTCGACCGGCTGCTGGTCGCCCTTGAGCGCGGCGAGCGCTCCCTTTTGAGCGAAGCTCGTGGCACCGCTCGTCGAGTGGCTCTGGATTGCGTCGATCGCCTTCGCGATCTGCTCCGGCGCGCCGAGATAGCCGAGACGCCAGCCAGTCATCGCGTAGCTCTTGCTGAAGCCGTTCACGGTGATGGTGAGGTCGTAGAGTTCCTTGCTGAGCGCGGCGATGGAGACATGCTTCACGTCATCGTAAGTGAGCTTCTCGTAGATTTCGTCGCTGAGGATGAGGATGTCTTCGCCGAGCGCGACCTCGCCGATGGCTCGCAGCTCTTCCTCGGTGTAAACGGCGCCGGTCGGATTGCCGGGCGAATTGATGATGACCATCTTCGTGCGAGGCGACATCGCGTCCTCGAATTCCTCGGCGGTCATCTTCCAGCCGTTGGATTCCTTGGTGGACACGATGACCGGCTCGCCGCCCGCGATGCGCACCATCTCGGGATAGCTCAGCCAGTACGGCGCGGGAATGATCACCTCATCGCCGGGCCCGACGCATGCGAGGATCGCATTGAGACACGAGTGCTTCGCGCCGTTGCTGACGATGATCTGGTTGGCCGAGTATTCGATGCCGTTCTCGGCCTTGAACTTCTCGCTGATCGCCTGGCGCAGCTCGGGGATGCCGCTCGACGGCGTGTATTTGGTAAAGCCCGCGGTCAGCGCGGCCGAGGCGGCCTGCTTGATGTGGTCGGGCGTGTCGAAGTCGGGCTCTCCCGCGCCGAAGCTGCACACGTCGATGCCCTCGGCTTTCATCGCCTTGGCTTTGCTGTCGATGGAGAGCGTGAGGGACGGAGTGAGGATGGTGGCGCGTTCAGCGAGTTCCATGGTTGGTGTTTTCAGTTTGTCGGTTTTCGGTTGCGGTCGGGCGGCCTACTTTTTGGCAAGCCATGCCTCGATCAGGGTTCGGAAATTGTTCTCCTCGATGCGGATGATGCCCATCTCGCGCTGCGCATTCTCCGGCGCGTCGGAAGCGTGCGCGGCATTGACCATGATGGTCTGGCCAAACTCGCGGCGAATGGTTCCATGCGGGGCCTTCGCAGGATCCGTGGGGCCGAGGACTTCGCGGATTTTTCGCACAGCGTCCTCCCCCTGGTAGATCAGCGCGAGGCACTTCTCCGTGCCGGGCTGGTCGCGGAGATCGGCGGGGCACTCGCTCGGGCGGCGGCCGCTCATGAACTCGACGATGTCCTCCCAGCTCTCACGTCCGTTGATCGGCCCGAGGATTTCGCCAAGCGCCTTTTCCACCTCGGGGGTGAACTTCATTTCAAACAACGGCTCCAGCGCCTTCTTCGCGACCTCACCGGCGCGACCGCGGAGCTTGTCCTGCAGCACGGCGAGCACGGGGCCGTAAAATTCCTCGGCCTGCGCGACACTCATGTGGTGGACCTTGCACGCGATGATGTAGAGGCCCGTGCGGCTGAAAAGATCGATCACGCCGCCGGGGCGCGCATTCGGAAAGCGGAAGTTGTCCGGCTTGATGAGCACGAGCGTGTTCTGGACGGTCGCGGTCGGCGGATAATCAATCGCCTTTTCCAGCAACCCGCCATCGCTGTCGGAGTATTCCGCCCACAGCTTCAGGTCCGCGCGCGCGCTCGCCACATCCGGCGCAGTGAGCACCGCGGGTTCGAAATAAATCACACGGCCGTCCTTGTCAGTGATGTAGTCGCCAAACGTGTCGCGGATTGTCTCACCGGACGTGCGCTCGTTCAGGATGTGGCCGACCACCTCGCGCACCTTCTTCACTGCGTCCTCGCCACGGAAGACGAGAATCAGCACCCGGCGCTTCGTGCCGGATTCCTTCGCGGAAAAATGCTTGCGCACATACTTCTGAATCGTCTCCTGCGCGGCACGGTGGGTCGGGTCCTCGTCCGTCACCATCCCCGCAGCGTATTTCTCGACCAGTTCCGCGCTCGGCGAAAAAAGGCGCGCCGCTACAAGCTCCAGCCCGGTGCGGGAAAGAAGGCGCGAGACAATGCCGCCGGTCCTCGACTTGCGGATCGAGTAAGGCGTGAGAAGGACGTAGGAAAGTTCGACTGCCATGGACTAAAAAGCCCACGTTGCCCGCTGAAATCGCTCAGCATTCAACGTAGGCTGCGTGTGTTCGGTAATTTGGTTCAGCTTGCGGGGCGGCGAAACTAGAGTGCCGTCACGGACCGTCAACGAAATTTTCCGTAACTCCCGGGCACGCCGCAGCGGAATTCCGAAACCTCACCCTCCGAGATACGCCTCGCGCACTTTAGGGTTGGCCCGCAGGTTGGCGGCGTTGTCGTTCAGCAGGATTCGCCCGGTCTCCAGCACGTAGCCGTAATGGCTGACCTGCAGCGCGAGGTTGGCGTTCTGCTCGATGAGCAGGATGGTCATCTTCAGGTCGCGGTTGATGGCGACGATCTGCTCGAAGATGGTCCGCGTAAGCAACGGCGCGATGCCGAGCGACGGCTCGTCGAGCAGGAGCAGCTTCGGCTTGCTCATCAGCGCGCGGCCGATGGCCAGCATCTGCTGCTCGCCGCCGCTGAGCGTGCCGGCCGTCTGGCGGAGCCGTTCCTTGAGCCGCGGGAAAATGGTGAAGATGAACTCCAGATCCTTCGCGAAGTTCGACGTGTCGCGGCGAAGGTAGGCGCCCATCCGCAGGTTCTCGCGCACGGTGAGATTCGCAAAAACCATCCGTCCCTCGGGCGAATGCGCGATGCCCCGGCTCACGATGCAGTGCGGCGGCTGGTTGGTGATGTCCTCCTTCTCAAAAGTGATGCGCCCGCTCTTCGCCCGCACGAGGCCGCTGATGGCGCGCAGCGTCGTCGTCTTGCCCGCGCCGTTTGCGCCGATGAGCGTGACGATGGTCCCCTCCTCCACGGTCAGGTTGATGCCCTGCAGCGCGGTGATGCCGCCGTAAGCCACGGTGAGGTCGGTCAGCTCAAGCATGCTCCGCCTCCTGTCCGAGATACGCGGCGATGACCTTCGGGTTCTTCTGGATTTCCGCGGGCGTGCCCTCGCCGATTTTCTCCCCGTAATCGAGCACCGCGATGCGTTCGCAGATGCCCATGACGACCTTCATGTCGTGCTCCACCAGCAGCACCGCGAGGCCGAATTTCTCCTGCACAAAGCGGATCAGCTTCATCAGCTCGACCTTCTCCACCGGGTTCATGCCGGCGGCCGGTTCGTCGAGCAGCAGCAGCTTCGGGCGGGTCGCGAGCGCGCGGACGATTTCGAGCCGGCGCTGGTCGCCGTACGGCAGGCTCCGGCACGGCCACTCGTACTGCGCCGCGAGACCGAAAATGCCGAGCAGTTCCATCACGCGTCCCTCGATGTCCTTCTCCTCCGCGGCGACTTTTTTCCCGCGCCACAGCGCATGCGAGATGCCGTGGTTGAGGTGCATGTTGCAGGCGCACCGCACATTGTCGAAGACGGTCATCGAGCCGAAGAGCCGGATGTTTTGAAAAGTCCGTGCGATGCCACGCTTCGTGATCGCATAAGGCTGCCGTCCGGCGACCTCCCGGCCGTCGAACGTGATCCTCCCCCCGGTCGGCTGATAGACGCCGGTGACCGCGTTGAAGATCGTCGTCTTCCCCGCGCCATTCGGTCCGATGAGGCCGAAAAGCTCGCGTTCGCAGACGTGGAAACTCACGTCGGAGACCGCCTTCAGACCGCCGAATTGCACGGTCACGTTGTCGAGCAGCAGGAGCGGTTTCATTTGCGCACCGCCTTTCTGCCCCATCCGGCGAACAGGCCCTGCGGTCGCAGCAGCATGATCATGATCAGCAGGAGCGAGTAGAAGATCATGCGGTTCGCAAAAAGGTCCTGCACGCGCTCCAAGGCCTTTGCCTGACTTTCGGGGGACATTCCGCCCGTGAAGAAATGCGTCATTTTCTCCAGCGCCTCCGACTGCGCGAAGAAGCGCAGCGCTTCCGGCAGAATCGTCAGCAAGGCGGCCGCGATGCAGACGCCGACGGTGCTGCCCATGCCGCCGAGGATCACCATCACCACGATGTCCACCGACTTCATGAATCCGAAGCCGTCCGGCGTGATGAACTGCTTGAAGTGCGCGTAGAGACCGCCGGCGAGGCCCGCGAAAAATGCGGCGGTCACGAATGCGAGCACCTTGTATTTGGTCGTATTGATGCCCATCGCCTCCGCGGCGA
This sequence comes from uncultured Verrucomicrobiae bacterium, assembly GCA_963769025.1. Taxonomy (GTDB): domain Bacteria; phylum Verrucomicrobiota; class Verrucomicrobiia; order Chthoniobacterales; family Chthoniobacteraceae; genus SXWH01. The sequence goes on along the minus strand of CAVYKI010000006.1, from coordinate 142,069 downwards.
TCTCGTCATCGCGCACGGCGATGAATCCCCGGCCGTAGGTCGAGTGCACGAGATTCCACACGACGTAGATCGTCAGCGCCGCGGTGCTGAACGTCCAAAATAAGTTCGTGGTCAGCGTCATTCCGCCGAGGCCGCGCTGGGCGCCGAGCGGTTCGGCATTTTGAATGACCACGCGGATGATTTCGTTGAAGCCAAGCGTGACGATGGCGAGGTAATCGCCCTTCAGCCGCAGCGACGGCACGCCCACGAGCAGCCCCGCGACCGCCGCAGCGAGGCCGCCGACGAGCAGCGCGGCGACAAATTGCACCGGGTGCGGCAACTGGTTCGCGGCGCCGACCCAGGCATTCAGCAGGCTGAGCACGGAATTCACCGCGAGCGAAAGCACCCACCCGATCCCTTTCAATGCCGCCATCCACGCAGTGGCTCCGGCAAACTCCGGATACGGCACAAGCGGAATCTGGATGCCGAGCGTGACCATGCTCGCGAAGTATGCGCCAATCCCCATGAAGCCCGCGTGCCCCAGCGAAAACTGCCCGGTGTGGCCGTTCACGAGGTTCAGGCTCGCCGCGAGCACGATCGCGATGCCGATGCCGATGAGGATGTCGTAGTAGTACGCGTAGGCCTCGATCAGCGTCACCATGTTCCCCGAGTCGTCCGGCACCTTGTAATGCCCGAGCGCCCATGAGGCGACGCCGAAAAGGATCAGCGTGAGGACCAGCGAAATTTTGGTGCGCTCAAACATGGCTACACTTTCTCCCGCACGTTTTTCCCGAGCAGCCCGACCGGCCGCAGCAGGAGGATGAGGATGAGCACGGCAAATGCAACCGCATCGCGATACGTCGGCGAAACATAGCCGACGACGAGCGTCTCCACGACGCCGATGAGGATGCCGCCGAGCACCGCGCCGCCGAGATTTCCGATGCCGCCGAGCACCGCGGCGACGAACGCCTTCAGGCCGGGCAGCAGTCCCATGAGCGGATCGATGCTCGGCTGCTGGATGCTGGTAAGGATGCCCGCCGCTCCCGCGAGCGCCGAGCCGAGCCCAAATGTGAACGAGATCACAAAACTGTTGTTCACGCCCATGAGCGCGCAGGCCGTGGGATTGTACGCGAGGGCGCGCATCGCCGTGCCGATCTTCGTTTTCAGGACGATGATCGTGAGTACCAGCATCAGCGCGAACGTGGTGCCAAAGACGATGACCTGCCCGGTCGTCACCGTCAGGGCCGTGAGGCTGCCCCACGACTCCGGCAGCTCGATCGCGATGTCCTCGATGAGCGTCGGAAATGCCTTCGGGCTCGCGCCGAAGATGTACTGCCCGAAGCTCTCCAGGAACAGCGACACGCCGATGGCGGTGATGAGCACGGTGATCTTCGGGCGCTCGCGCAGAGGCTTGTAGCAAAGCTTCTCGATGATGATGCCGAGCGCGGCACAGATCAGCATCGCGGCGAGCAGCACGATGGCGGCGCCACCGTAGCTCGGCTTGTCTCCAAAAAACGACATCACCCGCGGCCCCACGTAAAAGCCCGCAAACGCCCCGAGCATGAAGATGTCACCGTGGGCGAAATTGATGAACCGCAGCACGCCGAACACCATCGTGTAGCCGAGCGCGATGAGAGCGTAGATCGCTCCGAGCGAAAGCCCGTTGATCAGCTGCTGGATGAACTCAATCGCTTGTTCGCTCACGTTGGCCCGCGAAACAATCCGACCGGCGCGCGAATGGCAATCGCAGACTACGGCGCGACCGTCTCGAGGAACTTCATCGCGCCGTTTTCGATCGTCATGATGACGGCGGACTTGGACGCGTTCCGCTTCTCATCGATCGTGATCATGCCGGTGATGCCCTTGAATTCCTTCGTGGCGGCGATGGCGTCGCGCAGCTTCGGTCCATCGGTGCTGCCCGCACGCTTGATCGCGTCGGCGAGGATCATCGCGCTGTCGTAACCGAGCGCAGCCATGTCGTCCGGCACCGTGCCGTATTTCGCCTGGTACTTCTTCACGAATTCCTGCACCGCGGGCGTCTTGTCCTCGGCGGAGAAGTGCGAGGAGAAGAACGAGCCGTCGAGCGTGTTGCCCGCGACCTTCAGCAGCGAATCACCGACCCAGCCGTCGCCGCCGAGCAGCGGCACCTTGATGCCGAGCTGCTTCGCCTGCCGCGCGATGAGCGCGACCTCGCCGTAGTAGCCGGGGACGAAGATCGCGTCCGGCTTCGCCGGCCTTGAGCGAGGTGAGCTGTCCCTTGAAATCCTTGTCGCCGGTCGAGTACTTCTGCTCCTTCGTGATCGTGCCGCCGCTGGCCGTGAAGTGCTTCGTGAAAAACTCCGCGAGGCCGACCGCGTAGTCCTGCTTCACGTCGGTGAGCACGGCGACGTTCTTGTATCCTTTCCCGAGCGCGAACTTCGCCATCACCGTGCCTTGGAAAGGATCGATGAAGCAGATGCGGAAAATGTAGTCGCCGACCTCGGTCACCTTCGGGTTCGTCGAGGCGGGGGAAATCATCGGCACCTTGTTCTGCTGGCAGATCGGCGCGGCTTCGAGCGATTTCGAGGACGCGACCTCGCCGAGCACGGCCACCACTTTGTCCTGCGAAATCAGCTTCCGCATGATGGTCGCCGGCTGGCCAGCGAGCGACTGGTCGTCCTCGGCGATGAGCTTCAGCTTTTTGCCGAGCACGCCGCCCGCCGCGTTGAGTTCGTCGATCGCGAGCTGCGTCCCCTTGTGCGACGACTGGCCGAAGCTCGCGCTGCCGCCCGTGAGCGAGGCGAACTCGCCGACGGGGATTTCATCGTCTGCATGAAGGGCGATGGCCGCCGTGAAGGTGAGAATGCCTGTGAGAAAGGTGGAGATGCGCATCATGGCGACATGGAGCGCGGAAATTCCGCAAAGTGCAAGGCGCTGCTTTGGGCCGGAGCAAGGCGGTTCCGGGTGCGCTACAAATCACCAACAGCGAACGTTGCCGTAACATTTCGGTAACATGCATCCGCTCCACTTCGCTCGCAGGTAAACGCAATCCCGCGGGCACCGGCGACAACCCAAAACCAAAAATACCAATGAAAACTCCCCGTCCCTCCCATCGGAGCGGCTTCACGCTCATCGAGCTGCTCGTCGTCATTTCCATCATCGCCATCCTGGCAGGCCTCGCGATGCCCGTCTTCACCAGCGCGATGAAGAAAGGCCGCATCACGGAATCGGTCAGCAACTGCAAGCAGATCGTCACCTCGCTTCGGATGTATTCCGGCGCGAACGACGGCAACTTCCCGACGACGACCGTCGATGCAGCCGGGACGCCCGGAACAGCGCTTGCGGAGGGTGACTTCTCCAACAAGGCGTTCGAAAACATCATGCCCTACGCGCAGAACAAGAAGGTCTTCCTGAACAAGCTCTCCGCCTACTGCAAGGTCCCTGAAAATGACACCACGGCAGCCGATGCGAAACTTCTCAAGAAGGGCCAAAACGACTGGCTCTACATCCTCGGACTTTCGGAGACGAGCGATCCGCGCTGGCCTTTGGTGGCGACCGCGACCAAGTCCGCGGCCGACCTCACCTATACTTCCGCCACGAGCAGCAAAGGCGGAGTCTGGGGTGGAACGGACGCGGTCATCGGCTTCTGCGACGGAAGCGCGCGCCCGGTCAGCGGCAAGGAAATGGACACCACCTCGGCAACCGCGACATTCGTGAAAGGCCCGCTCAGTGGAGCCAACATCCTCACCGCCACGGATGAATGGCTCGGAACCGACGCGAAGATCCTGGCACCCGAGCCCGGCAGCTAGGCGGGATCCGTTGCGCGCAAACGAGGTCCCGGCCTTCCGGGATGACGGAATCGCGCACGCATAGAGTTACAAAATCACAGCAGGCTCCCAGCGATGGGAGCCTGCTTCTTTTTAAGCGGAAGGAGCAGCGGGAAGCGGGGTGGCATTTCTCCGCCGGGCCGCGTATGAAGCCTTTTCCATGACCGCGCACGAGATCCGACCCAAGCAACTCCGCGCGCTGCTCCTCCTCCTCGTGCTCGTCCCGCTGATCCCGACCGCGCTCATGGTGAGCTTCATGTCGGCCGCGCTCAAGGGCGAGCGCACGGACGCATTCGCACGCATCCAGCAATTCCAGACGGAACTGCTCGCCAGCGCGCTGCGTTCCGCCCCGCCGCTGGAAGGCCCGCCCGCCGAACGCGCGACACGGCTCCGCGCACACATCCGGGAGTTTGCGGAGCCATCCGTGAGCATCCGCATCGTGGATCCTGCGGGCCGCACGCTCGCCGGGGAGGAGTCCCCCAAGGGCCAGCCGCTCGCACAGGAACGCACCCCCGCCGGGCTGGAAGGCCGCGTGCAGCTTTTCCTCGCCAGCCAGGACTTGATCGAGGAAGCGGTCGCCGCCCAGCAGCGCATCTACATCGCGACCGGCGTGCTCACGACGCTGCTTGTGCTCGCGATCGCAGCGACGGCAGCGAGGGCCGTGAGCAGGCAGATCACCCTGCAGGAGCTCAAGAGCACGTCCGTCGCCATCGTCGCGCACGAGCTGCGCACCCCCATCGCATCGCTGCGCATGTTCGTGGACACGTTGCGGGAGGGCCGATACCGCAACGGACAGCAACTCCGGGAATACCTCGAACTGATCGCCGGCGAGAACGACAGGCTGCGGCGCATCGCGGAAAATTTCCTCGCCTTTTCCCGGCTCGACCGCGGCACTCCGGCGCTGGATCTCGCACCCGTCGCGCCGCACACGGTCGCCACCCTCGCAGCGGCACCGTTCGCGGAGCGCATCAAGGCGCCGGCGTGTTCGTTTGCACTCGATGTGCCCGAATCCCTCCCCGATATCCACGCCGACCGCGAGGCGCTCGCGCAGGTGCTCTCAAACCTCATCGACAACGCGCTGAAGTACACGGGCGATGAAAAGCGGATCACCGTTCGCGCAACAGCGGAAGGCGGGATGCTCGCGTTTGTCGTTGAGGACAACGGCATCGGCATCGCGCCCGATCAGCGCCGCGAGATCTTCGAACCATTTCACCAAGTGGACCAGCGGCTCTCGCGCACCCGCGAAGGCGCCGGGCTCGGCCTCGCCATCGTGCGCCGGATCGTGAAGGCGCACGGGGGCGAAATCACCGTTGCAGGTGAGCTGGGAAAAGGCAGCGTATTCACCGTGAAAATCCCCCTGGCGTGAATACGACCACGACCGTCCTCATCGTCGAAGACGACCCCGCGATGCTCCGCGGGCTGAAGGACAATTTTGAATTCGAGGGCTACAAGGTCCTCACCGCGACGGACGGCGACGCGGGCATCAAGGCCGCGCTCGCCGGAAAGCCGGACCTCATCCTCCTCGACGTGATGCTCCCGAAGGTGAACGGCTACGAAGTCTGCCGCTTCATCCGCTCGGAAAAGCTGACGATGCCCATCCTCATGCTCACTGCGAAAGGTCATGAAAGCGACATCGTCCTCGGCCTGAAGCTCGGCGCAGACGACTACGTGACGAAGCCCTTTTCCATCAAAGAACTCCTCGCCCGCGCCGAGGTCCTCCTCCGCCGGCACAAGCAGAGCGGGTCGGAAATCTACAAGTTCGGCGAGTGCAAGCTCGACTGCGAGGCGCGCACCTTCACGCGCTCGGGCAAGGAGCATCCGCTCTCGCCCAAGGAATTCGAACTGCTGCGCTTCCTCGCCAGCCGCCCCGGCCAGGCGCTCAGCCGCGACCTCATCATGAACACCGTCTGGGGCTACGACGCCGCGGTCACGCCGCGCTCGATCGACCGCTTCGTGAACGCCCTGCGAAACAAAATCGAAAAGGATCCCGCCAAGCCGCGACACATCCGCACGGTGCGGGAATTCGGCTACAAGTTCGAGGCTTAGGCTATGACTCCAGTTTCCACCTCGCCTGCCGCAAGACGGCCTTCGGGTGCTGCTTCATGCTCTCGTACCAGACGGTGAGCAGCGTGCCGTCGTCAAACTGCACCGTGCTCGGGTAACCCAGATCGCCACCCACGCCATCGTCCGAGAGGACCCTCGCCTCGCTCCACGACCTTCCGTTGTCCGCGCTGATGCGAGCCTGATTCCCGAACGGCGCGCGGCGATGCCCGTAAGTCATCAACAGCCGCCCATCGCGCAGGCGGAGCAGATGCGAAGGCAATCCCCACACGCCGATGCTGCGCGGCTCGCTCCACGTCTTTCCGCCGTCGCGCGACTCGCTCTGCAAGGTCTCGCCGGCGTTTGCCGTGTTGTGATTCCGAATCTGCGCGATCAGCGTCCCGTCCTGCGCCTCGACGGCGTGAAGCTCGTGGTATCCGCGTACCACCAGGTCGCCGGCGCGGGTCGGGATGTCCGCGAGCCACTGCCACGTCTGCCCGTCGTCCTTTGATTCGCACACGCCGATTGCCCTCGTATTATCCCACAGCCGTTTCCCCGCGTAAAGCAGGCGACCGTCCTTGAGCTGAATGGGCCCGTGCGGACTGTTCACGATCGTATCGATGCGAGCCGACCACGACAGGCCGCCGTCAGTCGAGCGCAGGAGCCATGCACCGAGCTCCGACTTCCGCTCGTCCGCGTTCAGGCCGTCGTGTGCGGCCTTCCATCGTGCGAGCTTCGCCCCGTCCCACTTTCCCTCCTTCTCTGCCTTTGCCAAAATGTCCTCGTACGCGAGCGACGAAAACGTCGTGACAAGCAGCGTGCCCTTCGCCGTCTCGATGCACCCGCTGTCGCGATCGTCGATCGCAGAATCATGCAGCACGCGCGGCCACGTCCACGTCTCTCCCCTGTCGCGCGAAGTCATCGCATGCACCTGCCCGAACGGGCACACGTGCGCCTCGCGCCCGCCGGACCACGTCACCCACAGTTCACCATTCGCGCGTAACGCCACCGTCGGCCACCCGCAGTAATGCTCCGGCTGCTGGCTGATGACGCGCCTGTCGAGCACGCGAATCCGCGGCGGCGCTTCGGCGCGCGAGCGGATGCCTGCGAGCATGGAGAGGGACAAAAGGGTTCCACCTTTTGCAAAGTGACGGCGGGTCATGCGAGGGATGTTCATCGGGCGGGAAGGTTCCTGCCGAGGGTATCCGCACCAGTCGCGCAGCTTAGGACGCGTGACGCAACGCGAGTGCGCGCAAAGGCCGGCATCCATTTCCAGCGCGCCACTTGACCCACCCGCCGTCGCTGATAGCCTCCGCGCCCTTCGATGAAAATCACCCGCGCGCTCATCTCCGTTTCGGACAAGACCGGCCTAGTCGCCTTTGCACAGGAACTCTCCGCGATGGGAGTCGAAATCATCTCCACCGGCGGCACGGCAAAGCTTCTGCAGGCGGAGAAAATCCCGGTGATCGAAATTTCACAATACACGGGCTTTCCCGAGATGATGGACGGACGCGTGAAGACGCTGCACCCGAAGGTCCACGGCGGACTGCTGCATCTCCGCGACAATGCAGAACACGTGGCGCAGGCCAAGGAGCACGGCATCGAGCCAATCGATCTCGTGGTCGTGAACCTGTATCCGTTTGAAGCCACGGTCGCGAAGGAAGGCGTGACGCTGGAGGAGGCCATCGAGCAGATCGACATCGGCGGCCCGTCGATGCTCCGCAGCGCGGCGAAGAACTACCGGAGCGTGACGGTGGTCGTGGACCCGGCGGACTACACGGACGTGATCGATGCGATGAAGGCGAACGACGGCGAGACGACGCTGCAACTCCGCGAGCGGCTCGGCATCAAGGTCTTTGTCACCACTTCGAAGTACGACGGGGCGATCGCAAATTTCCTGAACGAGGAGAAGGAGTGCCCCTCGTCCTTCAGCATCAGCGAGCCGCTCGTTACGCAACTCCGCTACGGCGAAAACCCGCACCAGACCGCCGCGCTCTACGGGCGCTGGAACGAACATTTCGAGAAGCTCCACGGCAAGGATCTCTCGTATAACAACATCCTGGACATCACTGCCGCCGCCGAGCTCATCGAGGAATTCAGCGAGCCGACGGTCGCCATTTTGAAGCACACCAACCCGTGCGGCGTGGGCAGCGACGCGGATCTGCGCGAGGCGTGGGACAAGGCGTTCGCGACGGACAAACAGGCGCCCTTCGGCGGCATCATCATCTGCAACCGCCCGCTCACCGAGCCGCTCGCCCGCGCGATCAGCGAGATTTTCAGCGAGGTGATCATCGCCCCGGAATTCGAGCCCGATGCGCGCGCGCTGCTGCAGAAGAAGAAGAACCTGCGGCTGATGCGAATGCTCAGCCCGGTGCAGACGAAGGACGACCTCCTCATCCGCAGCGTGGTCGGCGGCGTGCTGGTGCAGGGCCGCGATTCGTCGCCCGAGACGGACATCGAATCGAAGGTGGTGACCGCGCGCAAACCGACCGCTGACGAACTGGCAGCGATGCTCTTTGCGTGGAAAGTCGTGAAGCACGTGAAGAGCAACGCGATCGTGTACGCCGCGAAGGATCGCACGCTCGGCATCGGCGCCGGCCAGATGTCGCGCGTGGATTCGAGCCGCATCGCGATCTGGAAGGCGAAGGACGCGGGCCTCAGCCTCGCGGGCAGCGCTGTGGGCAGCGATGCATTCTTCCCATTTCCCGATGGCCTCATCGCCGCGGCGGAGGCCGGCGCGACCTGTGCGATCCAGCCCGGCGGCTCCGTGAAGGATCCCGAGGTGATCGCCGCCGCGAACGAACGCCAGATGGCGATGATTTGCACGGGAGTGCGGCATTTCAGGCACTGAGCGACCGCGCCGCGAATGAAACTCGGCGTCAACATTGACCACGTCGCCACGCTGCGCCAGGCGCGCTACGCCGGCGGCATCGATGCACATAATGCGGAGCCGGACGTGCTCGCCGCAGCAGCGGTCTGCGAAAAGGCGGGCGCCCACGGCATCACCATCCACCTGCGCGCCGACCGTCGGCACATCCAGGACGCGGATGTTTTTCGCCTGCGCGATCAGCTCACGACGAAGATGAATCTCGAGATGGGCAACACGCCGGAGATTCTCGAAATCGCGTTGCGCGTGAAGCCCGCCGAAGTCTGCCTGGTGCCGGAGAACCGCCGCGAGGTGACCACCGAGGGAGGGCTGGATGTCGCCGGGCAATTCGACGCCCTTCGCCCCACGGTCGATCGGCTGCGGGCCGCGGGCATCCGCGTGAGCATGTTCATCGAGCCGTCGCGCGAACAGATCGAGGTATCGCACAAGCTCGGCGCGGAGATCGTGGAGCTTCACACCGGTGCATTTGCGAACGCGACCAGCAACGCCCAGCGCGAGGAACTCGCGCGAATTCACGAGGCGTCGGTCTTTGCCCGCGGCCTCGGGTTGCAGGTGAATGCCGGGCACGGAATCAATTACACCAACATCGCGCTCATTCGTACGGTGCCGCATCTGGTCGAGCTGAACATCGGCCACAGCATCGTGTCGCGCGCCATTTTCTCCGGGCTCGACGCAGCCGTGCGCGAGATGCTCGCCTCGATGAATGCCTGACGCCATGAGCGTGCTCGGCATCGGCGTGGACATCGTGGAAATCGCGCGGTTCGCATCCGCGATGGAACGGAGTGGGCAGTCGCTCCTCGACCGCCTCTTTCTCCCTGCGGAGCAGGCCTACTGCTCGCCCCAGCGTGAACCGGCCCGGTGCTACGCCGCGCGGTTCGCAGCAAAAGAGGCCGTGTCCAAGGCGCTCGGCACCGGCATCGGCGCGCAGCTTCACTGGCACGACATCGAGATTTGCCGCAAGGAAAGCGGCGCCCCGCACGTTGTCCTCAGCGGAATCGGTGCGGACACCGCCCGCGGGCTCGGCGTGGCCCAGGTGCTGCTGAGCCTCAGCCACAGCGAACACTACGCAGTGGCAAACGCGGTCGCGGTCGGCGGCTAGGCCGGCGCGTTCGCTATGCCGGCGTGTAATTCAGCCACGGACCGAGCCAGCGCTCCGCCTCGGCGAGGGACATTCCTTTGCGCTTCGCGTAGTCGGCGAGTTGGTCCTTGCCGAGTTTTCCGACGGCGAAGTAACGGGACTCCGGGTGCGCGAAGTAGAAGCCGCTCACGCTGCTGCCGGGCCACATCGCGCAGCTTTCGGTGAGCTTGATGCCGGTCTTCGCTTCCACGTCGAGGAGCTTCCAGAGCGTCTGCTTTTCCGTGTGATCCGGGCACGCCGGATAGCCAGGCGCGGGGCGGATGCCGCGGTATTTTTCCTCGATGAGATCGGCGGTGGTGAGCGATCTCGGTCTTGCCGTAGCCCCACTCGTCGCGGACGCGCTTGTGCAGGCATTCGGCGAAGGCCTCGGCGAGACGATCTGCGACAGCTTCGGCCATGATGGCGTTGTAGTCGTCATGATCGGCTTTGAATTTCTTCACGAGTTCGTCGAGCCCGAAGCCGGTCGTGACGGCGAAGGCCGCGACGTGATCGCTGCCCTTCGTCTGCGACGAAATCGGCGAGGCATCGGTATGGGTTATCGTTGTCCTTCGCGACCTGCTGGCGGAGGTGGTGCAGGCGAGTGCGCTCGCTCGCGCGGGTCTCGTCGGTCCAGACGATGAGGTCGTCGCCGGTGCGGTTTGCCGGGAAGAAGCCGTACACGGCGCGCGCGGTGAGCGAGCCGTCGGCGATGAATCGGTCGAGCATCGCATTGGCGTCGGCGAAAATCTTGCGCGCCTGCTCGCCGTATTTTTCGTGGTCGAGGATCTTCGGATAAACGCCGCGCAGTTCCCACGTGTGGAAAAATGGCGTCCAGTCGATGAACGGGCGCAGCTCGGCGAGCGGGAAATTTTCCAGCACGCGCACGCCGCTGAATTCCGGCTGCGGCAGATCGCTGAACTCAAGCTTCGGTGCCTTCAGGCGCGCTTCTTCGATGGTGACGAGCTTCGCAGCGCTGCCCGCGTGCTGCTGGCGGAGCGCTTCCTGATCAGTCGCATTTTTCGCGACGAAATCCGCGCGGCCATCGGTGCTCAGCAGCGAGCTGACGACCGGCACGGCGCGGCTGGCGTCGAGGACGTGCACGACGGTGCCGTCGTAGTGCGGCGCGATTTTCACCGCCGTGTGCGCGCGCGATGTCGTCGCGCCGCCGATGAGCAGCGGCAGCTTCAAGCCGAGGCGCTTCATCTCGCGGGCGACGTGCGTCATCTCGTCGAGCGACGGCGTGATGAGACCGCTGAGACCGATGAGGTCCGCGCCGATCTCCACGGCTTTCGCCAGAATCTTGTCGCACGCGACCATCACGCCCATGTCGGTGACCTCGTAGTTGTTACAGGCGAGCACGACGCCGACGATGTTCTTGCCGATGTCGTGCACGTCGCCCTTCACCGTCGCGAGCAGGACCTTGCCCTGCGCCTTCACGGCTTCGCCGCGCGCGGCCATCGCGGCCTTCTCGGCCTCCATGAACGGCGTGAGATACGCGACGGCCTTCTTCATCACGCGCGCGGACTTCACGACCTGCGGCAGGAACATTTTCCCCGCGCCGAACAGATCGCCGACGACGCTCATGCCGTCCATCAGCGGGCCTTCGATGACCGTGAGCGGCTTGCCGTAGCTTCGCGCGCGCCTCCTCGGTGTCGGCGTCGATGTAGGCGTCGATGCCCTGCACGAGCGCATGCGAGAGGCGTTCCTCGACCGTGCCCTTGCGCCATTCCTCCTCGACCTTCTTGTCGCTGCGGTCGTGCCGGCGCTGGCGGCTTTCAACTTCTCGCCAAGATCCACGAGCCGCTCGGTCGCGTCGGGGCGGCGGTTCAGCAGCACGTCCTCGACGAGTTCCTTCAGCTCCGGCTCGATCTCCTCGTACACCTCGAGCATCCCGGCATTCACGATGCCCATGTCCATGCCCGGCCTGGATCGCGTGGATAAAGGAACGCGCTGTGCATGGCCTCGCGCACGTGATTGTTGCCGCGGAAGCTGAACGAAATGTTCGACACGCCGCCGCTCACCTTCGCGTGCGGGCAGGTTCGCTTTGATCCAGCGCGTCGCCTCGATGAAATCGACGGCGTAGTTGTTGTGCTCCTCGATGCCGGTGCGCGACGGTGAGGATGTTCGGATCGAAAATGATGTCCTCCGGCGGGAAGCCGACCTCATCCACGAGCATGCGGTAGGCGCGCTCGCAGATGCGGATTTTCTCCGCGTAAGTCGCCGCCTGTCCCTGCTCGTCGAACGCCATCACCACGACCGCCGCGCCGTATTTCAAGATGTGCCGCGCCTGCTCGCGTGAATGCCTCCTCGCCCTCCTTGAGCGAGATCGAGTTCACGATGCCTTTTCCCTGCAGGCATTTCAGGCCGGCCTCGATGACCTCCCACTTCGACGAATCGACCATGAACGGCACCTTCGCGACTTCCGGCTCGCTGCCGAGCAGCTGCAGGAAGCGCGTCATCGCCGCGACGCCATCGATCATGCCCTCGTCCATGCAGATGTCGATGACGTTGGCGCCGTTCTCGACCTGCTGCCGCGCGACGGCCACGGCGTCCTCGTAGTTCCCCGCCTTGATCAGCTTCGCGAACTTCGGCGAACCGGCGACGTTCGTGCGCTCGCCGATCATCAGGAACTGCCCGACCTGCTGCGTGAATGGCTGCGAGCCGGAGAGCCGCAGCGGCTTCGTCTCGCAGGCGACGAAATGCTCCGAGCCGCTCGTGCACGCTCGCGCGGCGGTTCGCGCTGGCGCTCGAGCGCCTTCGCGATGGCCGCGATGTGCTCGGGCGTGTTGCCGCAGCAGCCGCCGGCGATGTTGACGAGGCCGCTGTCGGCGAATTCGCCGAGGAAGCGCGCCCATGTCCGCGGGCTCCAGGTCGAAGCCGGTCGGCGACAGCGGATTCGGCAGACCGGCGTTCGGATAGCACGAAATCGCACGCGTCCGCCTTCGTCGCGAAGTTCCTCGAGAAAAGGCCGCATCAGGTCCGGCCCGAGCGAGCAATTCAGCCCGATGGAGAGCGGCTTCACATGCGTGACCGCATTCCAAAACGCCTCGACTGTCTGCGCGGAGATCATCGTCTCGCCGCCGCGCCCGACCGCCGCGGAAATCATGATCGGCAGGATCATCTTGTCCTCCTCGAAGACCTCCTGAACCGCCACCAGTCGCCGCCTTGGCATTCAGCGAATCGAAGATCGTCTCGACCAGCAGAATGTCCGAGCCGCCCGCGATCAGCGCGCGGATCTGCATGCGTGTAGGCCGCCTTCACCTGATCAAACGTGACCACGCGGAAGCCCGCATCGTCCGCATCCGGCGAGTTGGAAAGCGACACCGTCAGCGGCCCGATCGCGCCCGGCGACGAAGCGCTGCTTGCCCGTCTTGCTCGCCGACGCGATCCGCCCATTCGCGGCACTGCCGCGCGGAGCTCTCAGTTGATCTCCCACGCGAGGTCGTTGAGGAATTTGTCCTCGATGATCTTCTGGTAAAACTCCGGATCCTTCCGCCCGCCGTGTTCGCGCGGATCCTCCACGAAGAACTCGCTCTGCCCGATGCTCGTCGCCGAGAACGTGTTCGTCTCGATGATGTCCGCGCCGGCTTCGAGGAAGCGCCGGTGGATGTCGCCAATCATCGCCGGCTGCGTGATCGAAAAGATGTCGCCGTTGTTCAGCAGATCCTTCTTCGAGTCCGAAACCGCTCGCCCGCGAATGTCCGCCTCCGTCATCCCGTAAGTGCGGATCGTCGTGCCCATCGCGCCGTCGATGATGGCGATGCGCTGGCGGAGGAGAGCTTCGAGAGGGTGCATGGCTGGGGAAATAAGAGCGTGAGCGTCAATTGTTTCAAGCAACAAAGTGACGCATCATGATTTGGTGATGGATTACTCCTTCCAACTCAATTTGCCTCGTCCGTGCCGAATGAAAGGCTCGCGCTACATGCGTTCAGGCACGGAAATGCCGAGCAGATCGAGACCCTTGGCAAGGACACGCGCCGTGGTGTCGCTCAAAGCGAGCCGTGAATTGCGCACCGGTTCTGCCGCTTTCAGGACCGGGCACGCCTCGAAGAATGAGTGAACGCGTTTGCGAGTTCGAAGAGGTAATTGCAGAGCAGATTTGGACGGTGATCGTCCAAGATGGAAGGGAGCACCTCCCCGAACTGCGCGAGCTTTTTCACGAGCGCAAATTCCGCGGGCTTCCGTGAATACCGCGGCACCGGCGCGGACGGCTGCCGGATTCATTTCCGCCTTCCGGAAAATCGAGCGGATGCGCACATAGGCGTTTGCAAATACGGCGCGGTGTTGCCTTGGAAACTGAGCATTTTCTCCCACGAGAAAACGTAATCGCCCTGCCGGTTCGGGAGCAGATCGGCGTATTTCACGGCGCCGAGGCCGATGATGCGCGCGATATTCCGACGCTCGGCTTCGGGCATTTCAGGATTTTTTTCCGCGATCACTTTTGCGGCGCGATCCTCCGCTTCATCGAGCAAATCGGCGAGCTTCACCGTGTCGCCGCTGCGCGTTTTGAATGGTTTGCCGTCCTCGCCGAGGATGCTGCCGAACCACACGTGCGAGAGCTTCACGCTGCTCGCAGACTGCCAGCGGCGCCAGACGGCGAAGAACTGCCGGAAGTGAAGCTGCTGCCGTCCGTCGGTCACATAGATGATTTCGTCCGGCGAAAATTCGCGGATGCGGTAGGCGATCGTGGCTAGGTCGGTGGTGGTGTAATTCGAAGCACCATCGGCTTTCTGCACGAGGGCGGGCGCGGATCCTTCCAGCCGTTCTCGTCCTTGATCAAAAACGGATCGTCCTTTTGCGCAAGTGTGCCATCGCTGAAGACGCACCATGCGCCGTCGCTCTCGCGGGCAATTCCCTTCGAGACGATTTCCGCGACCGTTTCCTTAAGCCACGGATTGTAAAATGACTCGCCGAGCGTGACGATCGAAATGAATCCCGAGCCGCGAGTAAATCGCGTCGAACTGCACCTGCGAAAGCCGGATCATCTCACGCCAGATGGAGAGATTTTCCGCATCGCCGGCCTGCAGCTTTACAAGTTCGCCGCGCGCCGCATCCATTTGCGCGGGGTCGGATTTGCAGCGCTCATTCTGTGCCTTGTAGATGCGTTCGAGTTCTCCGATAGGGTCTGCTGCGAGTGCGTCCTTGTCGAGCAGGGTCTTCCACGCCAGGCAGAGCATTCCAAATTGTGTACCCCAGTCCCCGATGTGATTGTCTGTCAACACGACATGACCGAGGAACCTGCCGATTCGCGCGAGGGCATCGCCCAGAAAAGTGCTGCGAATATGCCCGACATGCATCGGCTTCGCGACATTCGGCGAAGAAAAATCGATGACAATCCGACGCTGCGGAACGGTGGGAACGCCGAGCCTTTCTTCGGCGCTGAGCGCGATGAAGTGCGCAGCAAGCATCGCTGGCTTCATGCGAAAATTGATGAACCCCGCGCCCGCGATCTCCGGCGTCTCGCAAATGTCTTCGACCGCGATCCGCTCCAGGATTTCCGCGGCTACCTGCCGGGGATTTGCGCGACGTGCCTTGGCAAGCTGCATCGCAATGTTGGATTGGTAGTCGCCGAAACGGGCGTCCGTCGCCGGCTGGACCGTGACTTCCGTTCCGCCGGTGTCGCCCACGGCGGCGATGAGCCGGGAAGCGAGAATGCTTTGGATGGTTTCCATGGAGAAAAGGAAGCGACGCTGGGCTGCGCTGCGGCTTGGGCGTCAGTCCCGCACGGCACATTCCCGCGAAGCGCGCACCGGAGCTACGCAGGCTGATTATTCTCAAAGACCGCCAAGATGTCCGGTCCCGTGGGCGCAGTCGCGAGACGTTCGCGGACCGAGCGGTCATTGAGAAACTTTGCGATGGCAGCGAGCGTCCGCAGGTGCGTTTGGAACTGATCCTTTGGCACCACGAAAAGGACTACAAACTTCACCAGCGAATTGTCCAACGCCTCAAATTCGATTCCCTGCGAGGACCGTCCGAAGGCGGCGACCACCTTCGTGACCTTGTCACTCGACGCATGTGGAATCGCGATCCCAAAGCCGATCCCGGTGCTCATCGTTTCCTCCCGCCGACGAAGGGCGGCCAGCACATCCTTTCGATCTGCCTCGGCAATCTGGCCATGCGCCACTAGCAGCGAGACGAGTTCCGCGATGGCCGCGTACCGTTCGGTCGACTGCATCTCCGGGAGGATCGTTTCTTTCGAAAGGAGATTGCCTAATGTCATGCGTTGCTTGGTACCAAGGTTGGGCGAGGCAGACTAGGTGCGCGCTCCAAGCTGGCAAGCGCGATCTCTCCGTCGCGTGCGGTTCGGGCTTCCGTTTCGCACGCATTTTGCCGAAAGGCAGGGCGTGTTCCCACAAATCCAAGGCGATATTCCCGGCCCCCGTTCGCGCGCCCTTGCCGCGAAGCTCCGACGTTTTGAGTCCCGGAATGTCACGTTCACCGCGGAAGACTGGCCGATTTTCTGGGAGCGCGCATCGGGCGCGAATGTCTGGGATGCGGACGGCAACCGCTTTCTGGACCTCACGTCGGCCTTCGGTGTGGCGGCCACCGGTCACACGCGGCCGGAGATCCGTGACGCACTCATAGCGCAGGCGTCTGCATTGATGCACGCCATGGGTGACGTGCATCCTACGGAATGGAAGGCGGAGCTCTGTGAGCAATTGAGTGCAATCACCTTTGAGCGATGGGGGGCGGGTGGTGCGAAGACCATCCTGTGCAATTCCGGATTCGAAGCGGTCGAGGCGTCATTGAAGACCTCGCTGTTGCATTCGGGAAAACCCGGCGTCATTGCATTTCGCGGGGGCTATCACGGCTTGGGCTTCGGCGCACTGGCAGCGGGAGGCATTCAATTTTTCCGCGAGCCTTTTCGCGCGCAGCTCAGGGATTTCGCCGCGCTCCTCCCGTATCCCGGATGTTTCCGCTGTCCGTACGACGTGACCGCTGGTTTCCGGCTCGATGGCCGCGATTTTCCCAATTGCTCCACGACGTGCCTGGAAAAATTGCGCGGGGAAATCGATGCCCTCATCCGGCAGCGCGAAATCGGGGCCATCCTCGTCGAACCGATCCAAGGCCGGGGCGGTTGCGTCGTGCCGCCCCGGGATTTCCTGCGGCTCCTGCGGCAGGTCTGCGACGAGCATAAGATTCTGCTCATCGCGGATGAAATACTCACGGGATTCAACCGCACCGGGAAATTGTTCGCCTGCGAGCATTCGGAAGTTGCACCGGACATCATTTGCCTGGGAAAAGCGCTCACCGGAGGTTTTCCACTCAGCGCATGCGTGGGCCGCGGCGACGTGATGGATGCATGGCCGGTTTCCTCCGGCGAAGCGCTGCACACCAGCACCTTTCTAGGCAATCCGATTGGATGTGCGATGGCCCTGGCATCGATCGCGCTGCATCGCGATCCGGAAATGGCACGCGCGGTCCGAGCGAGAGGCAGGTCATTCAAGACCGCGCTGCAGTCCATTCGTTCGCCGTGTATCGCGGACGTTCGTGGAGTCGGCCTGATGCTCGGCATGGAACTGACGGAAGGCGGAAGCAACGTCCCGGCGACCGGTCTTGCGCTTTCCGTCGTTAAGCGCGCGCTGAAGGACGGCATCATTCTCCTTGCGGATTCACCGTCTGCAAATGTGCTCAGCTTCACCCCGCCATTCTGCATTTCCGATGAGGAGATCGCGTTCGCCGCATCGTGGCTGGAACGGACGCTCGCACAGCAGCCGTAATTTTTCAGCGGATCACACCAGCGTCCGGATGCACGGTGGAGCGGCGCGGCTGCGGCGAACGGGCGTTTCCGCATTGACGCGCAGCGCCTGAAACGAGACTCCTCCCGCCCGTTTCCGGACGAAGCCCATATTCCACTCTTAGCCACACCACAAAATTTGAAAACACGCGATCTCCTCCTCCTCCTCGTTTTGAGTTTGCTGATTTTTTGGGCGGGGCTTGGGCGGATCGGGCTGATCGACCCGGACGAGCCTTTCTACGCGGTGACAGCCCGGGAGATGGTCGAGGGCAATGACTGGCTGACGCCAAAGATTTTCGGCGAGCCGCAGTTCGAGAAGCCGATCTTCTATTACTGGTGCGTCGCGGCTTCGTTCAAAATTTTCGGCATCAGCGAATGGGCCGGACGCGTGCCTTCCGCGCTGCCGGCCACGCTGCTCGTCTTCCTCATATACTGGTTCGTCACGCGCGTCTTCAACCGGCGCGCCGGCCTGCCTGGCCGCAGTCGTGCTCGGGAGCGGCCTGGAGTACGCGATCATGTCGCGACTCATGCTCACCGACATCTCACTGGCCCTCTTCATCGGTGGCGCGCTCTTCTTCTACTGGCTCGCTGTGGATGATGAGAAGAACCGGGCCAGATGGATCATCCTGCATTTTGTCCTCGGCGGCCTCGCCATGCTCACGAAAGGCCCGCTCGGGCTGATCGTGACGCTGCTGGCGGCCGGGGCATTTTCGTTCGTGACGAAACGGCCCCATCCGTATCGCGGCCGCGCGGTGTGGATCGGGATCGCGCTGTATCTCGCCATCGGCATTCCTTGGTACGTCGTCATGACGGTTCAGCACGGCTGGGGCTTCCTCCATCATTTCATCGTGCATGAAAACATCGGGCGCTTTCTCCGTGCCGAGCATCAGGCACACCGCCATTTCTATTATTATTTCGGCATCCTTATCGGCGGTTCGCTGCCGTGGATCCCGGCGCTCGCCATGGCCTTCTCGCGGGCTGCGCGCGGCATCCGCCACGATCCGCGGCTCGTCTTTTTCTGGAGCTGGCTGATCACGAGCTTTGTCTTCCTCACCTGCGCGCAGTCGAAGCTGCCATCGTATTTCTTTTTCGTGTTCGTCCCCGTCGCGGTGCTGATCGGCGTGGTGCTGGACGATCTTTTGGCGAAGGGATTCCGCGACACGAAGGAGCGCGTCGTGGTGCTGTTGCTCGCCATCGTGCAGATCGGCCTCTGCTGCGCCGCACCATTTGTGAAGCAGTCGCAGCCGTTTCAGACTCCGGCGCTCGTGTTTGCCGGCCTGCTGGCGGTCGGGCTCGTCGCGCTCTGGCGTGGCAAATTCGCCGTGTGGATCGGCGTCAATGCGACGGCGACTGCCGCGCTGATCATCGGCGCGCTGGTAATCACGCAGGACAAGGTGGAGGAGTTCAGCTCCGGGCGCCCGGTCGCGGACGCTATGCGAAAGCTCCGGCCAGACGAACCGATGCTCGCCGGCAAGGTGCTAGTCCGCGGCGTCCACTTTTACACGCGGCTGCCGATGGTCGTGATCGGGACGAGGGAAAAGGCGTTCAACTGGACGCAGCACGACATCCCGGTGATCGCCGGAATGGACGGAGTCGGAAAGGCGGGCGGCCTGCGGGCGTTCCTCGAAGGAGCACGGCGCGGCGATCTGCACGATCCGCCGCGGCGAGTGGGATGCCTACTGGTCGCAGTTCAAGATGTGGGACGAGGCGAATCCGCCGACGTGGTCCGGCGACAGCGTGATCGTCCGCCTCGTGCACAAGGAGCCGCAGTAGCCGCGGCGCGGCGCGAGTTTTCTCGCAGCGGATCGCCGGCGGACGCTATCCTCCGGCATGAATCCTTCACAAAATGGACGCTGCCGCATCGTCCTCACCGGCGGTCCCGGCGGGGGGAAGACGACCGCAGGCCATTTGTTCCGGCGCGAGATCGGCGAGCGCGTGGTGTTCGTGCCCGAGGCGGCGACGCTGCTTTTCAGCGGTGGCTTTCCCGGCACGCAGCGCCTGCGTCCCGCGCTGCGATATGGCGATCTTCCATCTGCAGCGCGGACTGGAGGACGTGCAGGGAGCCCGCTACCCCGACCGCATCCTGCTCTGCGACCGCGGCACGGTGGATGGCTCTGCCCACTCCCGCCCGGCTCGACGGAAGGAAGGCTTCAAGGCGAGCGGCACGACCCTCGACGCCGAGCTGGCGCGCTACGATGCCGTCATCTTTTTTGAGTCCGCTGCGGTCGGAGGCGCCAGCATCGAGGGCGGAAATCCGATTCGCAACGAGACCACCGAGCAGGCCGTGGCACTGGACCGCAGGCTGCGCGTCCTATGGTCGGGGCATCCGCGTTTCGTGCTCGTCCCACACAACCGGTCGTTCTTCAAAAAGATCAGCTTTGGCCTCGCGGCGCTGGAGGACATCGTGTCGCAACTCACCGCCTGCGGGCCAGCGCGACGCGACGCGGGGAAAAAGCCGGCGCGGGGAAAAAAACGCTGACCGAAATTTTGCTTGCCGCACGCTGCCGCTGGCTGTTCAACGCGGGCTCAGTTCTTTGCGAGTTCAACGTTAGCGGATCGGTGGAAGGAATTCCGTGAAAATCGGAAGCAGTTGCGCTGCTGTAACTGGATACGACTCCCCATGTGCCAATCTCCGCGACAGCGGAGGTGAAGGCGGGGAGAAGGTTGGCGGGCGAAAGCCGGGCGGTGCCGCAAGCCAGGAGCCAGAACATTTCCCCGATCCGCTCTCATTCGCGCCGCCGCGTGTGCGGATGCGCGCGGCAAAACTTCTTCGCAAAAAAGAAGAATGAGGGATCAGTCTGCTCGCCGCGGCGCGCTCTGCGCCGTGTCGTGTCCTGGTCTCTCTCAACCAACAGAGACCAACCATGAAAAAGAAAACTAATCCTGGCCGGTGCCGGCGTCCTCACGCTTGCGTTGGCTGCGCGTCTCGACAGCCATCAATGTGGTCTCGGACTTCTCGACCGACCCGTTCAACCAATGGCTGGACGTTCGGGGCGGGCGATAACTCGAACGGTCAGTTTGTGTGGGATTAACCGGAAAGAGCACCCTGCGCGTGCATGTGGATGTCCTCAAAGCCGACGGTCCGCCCTGGATTTGCCGATTCCGGCCAGCGCGACGACCAGCACGGATGAATTCACACTCACGGCCCGCTTCAGCTTCACCAACGTCACGCAAAGCGCCCCGGACAACGAGTTCATGCAGGTTCGCGTTCGGCCTCGTGAATCATTCGGTCACGGGGGGGAATCGCACCGGGCTTGCCCGAGTGATCCATTCTATCCGGCACCCGGCTCATCCAACGTGTTCAGCACGGTCGAGTTCAGCTACTACCCAAATCTGTCGCCGACGTACGACTTCGGACGGCCCTGACGCCCTCGGTATTCGGCGCGCAGATCGCCGCGGCGATGCATTCGGCAATTTCGCGGCGTCGTATGGCAATGACTCCGATCTCGCTGATGGAATGCAGGCCATCGATCAGCTGCCGCAGGCCACGTTGCTCATCGCGACACTGAATTACACGGCGGCGACCGAGCTGCTGACTCTCACCCTGCAGGATTCGTCGCTGGCCTTTCTGGACACCGGCCTGCCTGCGCTGGATTTGTCATTCATCAGTCCGAGCTTCGCCGTGGATTCGCTCGCGATCATGGCCTACGCGGATGGCTACAATTCCTTTTACCCGTCCACGCCCGCGCTCATCGGCGACATGACCATTCATCAGATCGGCGTCACGCTACTGGGTACCGGAGCCGACGACTGCGCTGCTGCTTCTCACCGGAGGCGGGGTGCTCGCTTTCGTCAGGAGGCGGCGCGTCTAGAATCGCGCTGCCGTGAAGAAGGCCTTCACACTCATCGAACTGCTCGTGGTGGTGGCAATCATTGCCATCCTCAGCGCGCTGATCGATGGCCGTGTCATCGCGCGCAAAGATGGCCAGCGCACGGGCCATCAGCGCGCATTCGCTCAGCCAGTTGATGGTGGCGGGGCACCTCTACCTCAAGGACCACGACAGGCACCTTCCCTGGCCGTATCGGCAGGGCGTGGAGCCAGACGGTGGATGCAGTGGTGGTTTGGTTTCGAGACGACCGCCTCGTCGAAAATGGCCGAGGGAAAACGAACCTGCGATTATTCGAGGGGACCGCTCGGGCGGAACGCGAAGCGCGTCGGGTGGCGTCAAGACCGACCCCGCCTTCCTTGGCGTTCAAGCCCGCGGCTGAAGCCGAATTACCAAAACGGAAACTACGGCTACGGCTACAACGTCGCGCTGGTCGCCGATTCCACCGGGAGCGCCGCGCAATTCGCTTAGCGTCGAGGATCCGGCGCAGATGATCGTCTTCGCCACCTGTGCGCAGGTGAACACCTTCCAGGCGCCCGCGTCGGCGAAGAAGCCGATGGTCGAGGAGTTCTACCTGCTCGATCCGACGCAGAAGACCATGCATTTCCGGCATGGACGCGATGCACTGGCAGCGTTCCTCGACGGCAGCGTCCGCCCGCTGAGCATGGATGCGCGACATGCAGCCCGGCAGCCAGGATCCGCGGATGCCGGTCCGCGAACATCGGGATCATCAAATCCTCCTACCTCAAGCAGGAAGGCTGGTGAATCCGTGTGGGTGGGTGCGGTGGCGGCGTTCAGAACCCGGAAGGGCGTGGCATCGCGTATCGAGTCTCGAGATTCAACCCGAGGCCACCATTCACCCTTCACCAGCCAAAACTCCCGGGCGGCAGGCGCTGCCCGGCGGAGAAGCCGTCAGCTCCGTCCTCCCCGCGCTCTGCGCCGTCTGCTTCGCGAACGTCGCGGCGGCGGCTCCGAGTGTGGACGGCTGGCGGCATTTATTCACCGACAAGGTGCTCGCCTGCGGTGCCGCGGCGGTGGCGCTGCTCATCTTCTCGCTGCTGCTGCGCGGGCTTCTGAAAATGATCACGCTTGCCGTGGTGGTGGTGCTCGCGGCCGGCGTGTTTTGGTTTGTCCGCGACGGGTGGACCGGGCGAACGGACCTGCTGCCGCAGCAGTGGACGCGGCTTGCGGAGGGCACCATCGATTCGCCAAAGGCGCGCGACGCGTGGCAGAGCGTGGAAGCGGAGCTGTCGCAACTTTCCGCGGAAGCCCGCTCCAGGCTCGCAGCCGGGACGGACGACGCACGGCGCATCCTAGTCGCGAAACTCGAAGCGAAGGCGCAGAAGCTCCGCAAGGAAGGCAGCGCTGCGGAGGCCGACCAACTCGCGCGCTTCGCCGATCTGGTCCGGCAGCAGAAATAGCCCGCCGGACCGCGCCGGGCGCTTGCGTTTCGCGGGCCGTTTCGATAGCTGCTCGAGGCGTCGTCCCCCGGATGACACCGCACGTGGAAACCCAAGACAAACGCAGCCTCCCACCGGAGCCCGCCAGCGCGCCGGGCACGGATGAGCCGTCTCCGGGGACGGCGCTGCCGGAGGCGGCGCTTGGGGCCATGTTTGGCATCGCCTGCAGGAAGAGCGGGCCCGGCGACTGGGACCCGCCGTCGCCGGAGGAGCTCCAGGCGGATTTTCCGGATCACGAAATCCGCAGCCTCCTCGGGCGCGGTGGAATGGGCGCGGTGCCAAGGGTTGGCACAGGAGCCTCAACCGCTTCGTCGCAATCAAAATCCTCCCGCCGACAGCTGACGATGGCATCTCGGATTTCGCCGAGCGGTTCAAGCGCGAGGGCAACGCGATGGCGCAGCTCAGGCACGGCAGAATCGTCTCCGTGTACGGCGCGGGCGAGACCTCCGGCGGGCTGCTTTATTTCGTCATGGAATGTGTGGACGGGACCGACGTCCATCGGCTGGTCAAGGAGCGTGGACCTTTGGAACCCTCCGAGGCACTGCGCATCACCGTCGCGGTTTGCGACGCCCTCGCGTGCGCACACGCGCACGGGATCATCCATCGCGACATCAAGCCCTCGAACATCATGCTCGACGAGAGCCAGTTGCCGTGAAGGTCGCCGACTTCGGCCTCGCAAAATGCACCGCTCCCGGGACCGCGTCGCTCACGATGACGCACGTTGCGATGGGCACGCCGGAATTCATGGCACCCGAGGCGCTGACGGACGCGGCGAAAGTGGATCACCGCGCGGACATCTACGCCGTCGGCGTCATGCTCTACTACATGCTCACGGGGAAAATCCCCCTCCCCGGCTACGTCCTGCCGTCCCGGGCCGTCCCGGCCTCGACAAGCAGCTCGACCTCATCCTTGCCCGCACGCTCCGGCGGAATCCCGCGGCCCGCTACGGCAGCGCGACCGAGCTGCGAAATGCCATCGAGCCAATCCTCAAGCGCACGGTCGCGAAGCGCGCGACGACGGGCGGCACCCGCAGCAGCCGGCGGAAAATGACCGTCATTTTCAGCGTCGTCGCAATCCTCGGCCTCGCGATCCCCGCCGCGGCGATCCGCTGGCGGCGCGGCGCCAACACCCTCCCGGCGCGGCCGGGTGCAAGGGACGCGCGCGCGTTGGCAACTACCGCTACCTCCTCGTAAAGGAGCAAGTCTCGTGGACGGAAGCCGCGGCGCGAGCCAAGGCCATGGGAGGAATCTCGCCACCATCAGCAGTGCCGGAGAGCGCGATGTTTTGAACACGATCTGCGCAACGGCGATGCCGAGGCGGGGGCACCAGGTCTGGCTGGGAGGCATCCGCACCGAGAACGGAGGCCCGTGGACGTGGATCACCGGCAAGCCGTTCACCTTCACCGACTGGGAGCCGGGCAGGCCGAGCTGAGCGGCGCCGCATGGCTCACGCTCGCGCCGGTGGGCGGGAAGGGTTTCGCGTGGAAGGAAATGCTGCAAAGCACCCCGGATGCGACGAAGTACGTGGGCGGCTTCGTCGTGGAGTGGCCGAAGCCAAGATAGCGCCTGCATCGCAGCGGCCCCGGCATCGCGACCGCAACATTTAGGACAGAAACCTTCAGGAAACCGGTAACAAACGCCGCCGATCTGGGTTTGTAAGTCTGAGGGCGAAGGAGGGGCCCGCTACCAGGAAATGTTCAACGCCCGCTGCGAAAATTGCCGGACACAGTACAGCTGGACACGCAAAACGTGTCCGCGTTGCTGGCGCCCAAATGAAAACACACCCGCCGTGGTCGGGTGCAAGCTGCTCTGCGTGCTGCTCATCTGCGCCGCCGTGTGGCTCACTGCGCATCTGGTCATCACAGCCAGCGACGACATGAGCGGGGTCGTGCAGCCCATGCCGGAAAAGGAGACGCCGCGCATCCGACTCTATACGCCACCGCCGGAGGAACCAATGCACGACCCCAGGTTCGGAAGCCGCCCGTAAGGCCGCTCCACCACCGTCTCCCGGCTGGGATGGCCATTCCGGCCGAGCTCGTTTTCCACGACTACGCAGGCGCGACGACTACAGCCACGTTTGCTCACTTCGCCGTCAGCTTCCGGAAAACGACCTCCACGGTGCCTTTGGTAGCCTGCGGGTAGCAGCCTGCCTTGAAGTAGTTCGGGAATTTCCAGTAGGCGAGGTCCCGGCTGAGCTTCCGCTCGTTGTCCACGGTGACTTCGAGCTGGCCGTTCGCGATGCCAATCTCGACCTGAACCAGTCCGTGCCGATACCCTTTTTGAGCAGGACGGAATCAGGTGGCGCTTGCCGGCCTTGTCCGTCTTCGTCCGGCGAAAAGGCCGCCCTTCTGCGAGCGCGATGCAGCGAGCGGCGGGCCCTTGCCGCCGTCTTCCCGATGCCGTGGATCTGCAGGACAGTGACCTTGTCCGGATCGAGACGGGAGGAGACCTTCACCTCGGCGGCCAGGCTGTGCGGTTCGTTCACCCGCCATTCCGGAAGGTGGCGCAGTTCGGAACCGACGTACTCGGTGTTGGGCGTCGTCCCCCTTCTCCGCGGCGTCGAGCTTGAAGACCATCTCGCGGTTTTCGTTCAGGGAGAAGTATCCGGAGGAATAGCCGGTGAGCTGTCTGACCTCCTTCGGCCCGGGGATCTGGAGCTTCCAATTCTGAAGATCGAAGGCCCCGGCGGGGGACGCCGTTTCGGCGGCGCTGGCGATCGTGGAAACCAAAGCGGCGGCAGCGAGAACGAGTGTCTTCATAGAAACGGCACTTCCCGTGTCACGGCTCCCGGCTCGATTCGCAAGCCGCGTTTTTCATGCTCCATCGACAGCGATTGAAAGCACATTGGTTCACCCATGGAACCGGCGCTGTCGCACGCGATCGCTCCATTTCCGGCGGACGGCGGTACTTGCGTTTTTGTCATCGTTTCCGAAGTCAGGGCAGCAAAGAAATTCCGCGGCCCCCGGTCATTCGGGCGTAGCCAAGCCCGCTCGAAATGCTCTAGGCTCGCGCCCCTTCACTCCATCGAAACCCACAACCCATCATGAATCAGGAACCCAGAATCATCACCCCGGATCAGTTCACCCGCCGCAGCTTTCTCCAGCGCGGCAGCGCGGCGCTCGGAGGAGCTGCACTCGTCGGCGCGCTCTCCCCTGCCCGCTTTGCCCTCGGCGTCTCGGGCGGAGATGAGCTCAAGCTCGCGCTCGTCGGTTGCGGCGGACGCGGCTCCGGCGCGGCCAACCAGGCGCTCAGCACTTCGAACCTCGGGCCGGTGAAGCTCGTCGCCATGGCCGATGTCCACGAGGACCGGATGGCCTCCTCGCTCGCGAATTTGCAGGCAAGCACGGCGACCGTCGGCTGTCCCGAAGGAGCGCCAGTTCGTCGGCTTCGACGCCTACAAGCAGGCGATCGCGCCGGCCGATGTCGTCATCCTCGCCACGCCTCCCGGCTTCCGCCCGATGCAGTTCGAGGAAGCCGTGCAAGCCAGGGCAAACACGTCTTCATGGAGAAGCCGGTGGCGACCGATGCCGCCGGCGTGCGCCGGGTGCTCGCCGCCGCGGCGGAAGCGAAGAAGAAGAACCTCAAGGTCGGCGTCGGCCTGCAGCGCCATCACCAGGCCGGCTACCTCGAAACGATCAAGCGGCTGCACGACGGCGCGATCGGCGACATCGTCTCGATGCGCGCCTACTGGAACGGCCAGCGCCCCTGGCTGAAAAAGCGCGCCGATCTCGAGAAGCAGCCGGCCGCAAGCTGACCGAGATGGAATACCAGATGCGCAACTGGTACTACTTCACCTGGATCTGCGGCGATCACATCGGCGAGCAGCACATCCACAACCTCGACGTCATCAACTGGGTCAAGAAGGGCCATCCCGGTGAAGGCCCGCGGCATGGGCGGCCGCGAAGTCCGCGGCGGCAAGGACTACGGCGAAATCTTCGATCACTTCGCCGTGCGAGTTCGAATACGAGGACGGCTCGCTCTGCTTCAGCTAGTGCCGCCACAGCCCGGCTGCTGGAACAACGTCTCCGAGCATGTCGCAGGGCACCAAGGGCACGGCCGACGATCAGCGGCTACAAGATCCTGACGGCGACGAACCAGTGGCGCTACAAGGCCGAGGGCGCCAAGGATCCGTACCAGCAGGAGCACGACGATCTCTTCGACGGCATCCGCAACAACAAGCCGTACAACGAAGCCGAGTACGGCGCGAAGAGCACGATGACCGCGATCCTCGGCCGCATGGCCACCTACTCCGGCAAGGAACTCGAGTGGGACGCCGCGCTCGACTCGAAGATCGACACTCTTCCCGAAGAACCTCGCCTGGGACGCCGACGCCGGTCCGAAGCCCGGCCCGAACGGCATGTATCCGCGCGCCATCCCCGGCAAGACGGCGGTCGTCTAGGCACGACACCGCCAGCAAGAGCATTCACACCCCGCGCGGAGTGTGCCCGGCCAGCGCGGGGTGTTTGCCTTGGCAGGACGCGCCGTCGACGGCGCCGTCCGGCAGATACCCATTGCGCAAGGGCCACGCCGATCGTGTGCTACCTTGCCGAGGCAGTTCCCGTACCACGTCCCATGCGCGCCTGATCCTCCATCTCTCGCACCACTCGGGATGCTGGTGCGCCCGTCCTGCGAACCGGCGGGCGGCAGTTCCGACGCAGGGACTGCTATCCGGACCCGGGAACGAGGGCGAACGCTCGGCGTGCCGCGGGTCGCATCACCGTCAGCGAGCACAGCGATGCGTCGGATCGCGGCGCAGCATCTCCGTCGGGCAGGTCGCCGCACCCGCGGCACCTCGCTACCGACGCCGCCAACGACATCATGCCCGGTGCATCGTCGAGAAAATGCAACGTCCGCGAAGTTCCCGATCGTCTTTGACGGAAGCGCATTGGGCTTGGTCGCCGGCAGTGGCGTCCGAGCATCTGGCGGCGACGGCCCGGTTCCCGTTTCGGCGCGGAGCGGATCGTTCTCCGCCGGGAAACGCGCTCCTCCCTGGGCGAACCTGTGAGCGCGCTGGTGTATCAATGCACCGATTGCATCGCAGAACGGAAGTTGATTGAGGCAGACCGGCAGGCCATCAAGCCGCCTGCGCCAATGGCGGCGTTTAAGTAAGCGGCGGAGGTCACTTTTCCCGACTTTCCGCCGAACGCATTAGCTTCAATATCTCCTCCGCGGCGACACACGAGCGGAGCGGCATGCCGTAACTGGCCGAGACCGTTTTGCCGTCCTCCCTTCGTCCTCGATGCTGGAGGTGATGCTCTCGACCTGGCCGACGACGTTTCCGCTTTCGATCCACGACCGGCGCACCGCTGCTGCCGGGTGAATACTCGGCGGTGACATTGATGTAGAGCGAAGGCGCGACCTGCGTTTTCTGCGGCGGTTTGTCGCCGTCGGTGGCGGCCTCACGGTTGATGAAAAAGCGCGACAGCATCCCGGCGGTGAACATCCAGTGGTTGCCATCCGGGTGGCTGAGGCAGAAGACGGGATCGCCGACCTGGGCCGTCCGACTGAGCGGGAGCGGAGGCAGATCGAGGCCGGCCACGCGGAGCAGGCAGGTGTCCGAATCGGCATTGGCTGCGAGGACTTCCGTGACGGGAAAGACGCGCCCCTTCGCATCCGCGACCACGAGGAATCCGTCCTTCATTTCGTCGTCCTCGAAATTCACGACATGCTCGCACGTGCTCACCACGCCATCCGCGGCGACGAAGCCGGACGCGCTGTCGAAATGCCACTTCCTGCACTCGGTGCACTCGTAAAATGTCGCCACGACGACGGTGCTGGTGCGGACGAGGCGGTAAATTTCCGGCGGGCGGAGCTTTTCCTTCCGCGGCTCGGGCAACGCCAGTTCGCAGTGTGCGCGCTTGAGCTGCGTGCGGAGTTTCTTGAGGGACACCAGTTTTCCCTGCTTGTGCAGCGCGGTGGCGGCGGCGGTGGCGGTTGCTTCGAATGCCTCGTCGTCCACGACGAACCGATCCTCCGCATGCAGGGCAACGAGAGAAAGAGGGCGAGGCCGGCGGAAAGGCGAAACATCGCCGGAGCATCGCGAAGAAGCGCATGCACGCAAGCATCCGCGGCACACTTGACGCCCGATAGCCTCTCAGGGATGCTGTTCCATGAACAATCCCTTTGCTTCCACCAGGGCGTTCACGACAAGCAAGTGCCGATGAACGCGGGACGCCGGCCCACGCCCGGCCGGAGATCACCAATGACTACCATATCAAGAAGAATCCTCATCGTCCTCCTCGCATTGACCGCGACGGGCGGCTCGTGGTTTGCATTCCGCTACCATGGCCAGCTCGCCGAGCGCGACGCGCGGATCGCCGCACTCACCGCGGAGCGGGACACCGCGCTCGCCGGTGAAAAGGCCGCACTCGCCGCCACGGATCCCCTGCGGGAGAATGTGGACCGCCTCACGCGCGAACGCGATCGCCTGCAGGTTCAGGCGAAGCAGCCGCGCGGACCGGAAGCCGGACCCGACGGCGCCCCTCCCGCGGCGGCCCCGGGGATCCCAGGAGGCCGAACATGGGCGCATTCATCGCGATGATGAACTCGCCAGAGGGACAGAAGATGTTCCGCACCCAGTCCGCGGCGAGGGTCCGCACGCAATACGCCGCGTTTGCAAAGAAGATGAAACTTTCCCCGCAGGACACCACGGTGCTCATGGGATTGCTGGCGGACCGGCAGACCGCGATCGTCACGGCACGCGCCACGGGAGGGAGTGCCGAGGAGACGGCGGCGAGGCTCAAGGCC
Source organism: uncultured Verrucomicrobiae bacterium (assembly GCA_963769025.1). GTDB lineage: Bacteria > Verrucomicrobiota > Verrucomicrobiia > Chthoniobacterales > Chthoniobacteraceae > SXWH01. The sequence goes on along the minus strand of CAVYKI010000006.1, from coordinate 112,469 downwards.
GTCGAGGGCGAATTTGGCGACAAGCTCAAGGCCACGCTCGGCGATGCAGGCTACGACCAGTTCAGCGAATACGAGGGGTCGGTGCCCGAACGCACGGCCGTCAACCAGTTCGCGGACGAATTCAACTCCGCCGGCACGCCGCTGGCGGAGGCGCAAAAGGAGGGGCTGATCGATCTCATGCAAACCGAACGGGAAAACTCGCCGGCCAATCCGTTCGATCCCTCGAAGAACGACCCGGGCACCGTCCTGAATCTGCTCAAGGACGATTCGACATTCGCTGCATGGGAAAAACAGCAGCAGGACTACCAGACCCGTGTCCTGCAAAATGCGGCCAAGACGCTCTCGCCCGACCAGGTGAACACGCTCAAGCAGGTGCTCGAACAGCGCACCGAGCGCGACAAGGCGGCGCTCCAGACGTTCAAGAGCACGGGAACGCCGCCGCCCGGACCGCCGCCGCAATAAGGCGGCGGCAGCGCGTCCCGCATCGCGGAAATGGCACTGCCGCTCCGATACAGCCTGCGCAACGTCTTCATCCGATGGCGCTCGACGCTGGCTACGGTGCTCGGAGTCGCGGCGGTCGTCTTTGTGTGGATCCTCATGCAGGCGCTGGCAACCGGTCTCGAAACCGCCGGCGGCACCACCGGCGACCCACGCAACCTGCTCGTCGTCCGCAAGGGCGCGGACTCCGAATCCACAAGCCAGATCACCCTCGATGACCTGCGCTCGATCCAATACGCGGAGGAAATCGCGCGCGACGAGGCCGGCAAGCCGCTCATTTCCGCAGACACGCTCGTCGCCGCCTACCTCCAGCGTGCCGCCGGCTCCGAGGGCGGCGCAAACGTCATCTTCCGCGGCGTGTCGCCAAACGGCCCGTCGCTCCGCCCGCAGGTGACGCTCGTCGCAGGCCGCTGGTTTTCGCCCGGCAAACGCGAGGTCACCGTGAGCGCCCGCCTCGCGCGGAGATTCACCGGGATGAATCCCGGCGATGAAATCAGACTCGGCACCCGGACGCTCACGGTCGTGGGCCATTTCGATGCCGGCGGGAGCGCGTTCGACTCGGAGACGTGGATGGACTCCGACGAGGCGCGCGCAATTTTCAACCGCGCCAACTATGCGAGCCTCCTCATCCGCCCGGTGGATGCGGCTGCCGGTGTGCGGCTGAAACAGCGCCTCGAGGACGACCGCCGCCTCACCGTGCGCGTCGTCGCTGAGACGAGCTACTACGCCGAGCAGACGAAGACCGCCGGGCCGATCCGCTTTGCAGGGAATGTCATCGCAACGGTGATGTCCGTCGGCGCGGTCCTCGCGGCGATGAACACGATGTACGCGAGCGTCGGCGCGCGGACGCGGGAAATCGGAACGCTACGCGTGCTCGGCTTCCGCCGGCGCTCCATCGTCAGCGCGATCCTGCTCGAAGGTGCGTGCCTCGCCTTTGTCGGCGGCGTCATCGGCGGCGCCGCATCGCTCGCGGTCAACGGCTACAAGACGGGCACGTTCAATTTCCAGACGTTCAGCGAAATCGTGTTTCAGCTGACGGTCACCCCGTCCGTCATCGCAAAGGGCCTCGTCTTCGCCGCGGTCGTGGGCGTGCTCGGCGCGTTGCTGCCCGCGATGCGCGCATCGCGCATGCCGGTGATCGAGGCATTGAAGGCGGTCTGAACCGCGTTACAGTGCCCGCAATGGACGCGGCCAAGTTGCAGACCATCAAAATCTCGGAGAACCGCCGCCAGCGTTCGCAGGGCTCGTTTCGCTTCATCATTCTCGCAGTCATCCTCGCGACCGCCGTCGCCTTGTATGTTGCCAAGCCGTGGGCCTCGGACACACGCACCACCGGGGGCAAGGAAGCCCACGATGGCACGCGGGCGACCACATCCGCAGAAACAAACATCGCAACTCCGCCGCGCGAAAAGCCCGCGAAGGCCGGCGACGCAGTCCTGACTGTCAGCGGTTACATCATCAATCGCGAGCGGATCGAAATCAGTCCGCGCACGATGAACGAGGTGAAGTGGATCGGCGTGAAAAAAGGCGACCGCGTGAAGAAGGGCGACATCGTCGTGCGGCTGGACGACTCCGAGCAACTGGCCCGCGTCGCGGAAATCGAGGGCCAGCTCGCCGCCGCGCGGGTCGCGCGTGGAACGCGCGAAAATCAACTTCGACCGCGTCCGAAAGCTCCGGCTCACCCACAACGAAACAGCCGAGCGCGAGGACGAGGCGCGGCTCGCCGTCGCATCCGCCGAGGCCCAGTGCGCCAGCTCGAGGGCACGCGCGCGTTGGCCCAGGTGTGGCTCGACTGGACGGTGATCCGCTCGCCGATCGACGGCGTCATCCTCGAGAAACTTTCCCATCCCGGCGAACTGGTGACGCCGCAGAATTTCGGGGGCTCGACCACGCATGGCCCCAGCAATGCGCTGCTCTCGCTCGCCGACCCGAACGATCTCCAGGTCGAGGTGGACATCAGCGAGGCGGACCTTCCGAAAGTCACCATGAGCCAGCGCTGCCGAGTCAGCCCCGAGGCATGGCCGGAGAAAGTTTACGCAGGCACCGTCACGGAGATCGCGCCCGAGGCCAGCCGCCAGAAGGGCACGCTGCAGGTGAAGGTGCAGATCGAAAACCCGGACCGCTTCCTCACGCCCGAGCTGAGCGCGAAGGTCGAGTTCCTCCGGCGCGGCGAGTAGCGCGGCGCGAAAACGCAACCGCGCCGCCGGCGAGCGCAACCAGCACCGTGCACCCGACGGCAAACACCGCGCCGTGCCGCGTGTAAAATGTCTCCGGCGGCGATTGCGATACCATGATCCGGCGCGTCGCCGCGCCCTGCGTGAATGGCTCCAGCCAGCGGTCCACGCGGCCAAAGCTGTCCACCGACGCGGTGATTCCGTTGTTCGTGCAGCGCACCATCGGCCGGCGGTTTTCGATCGAGCGGAAGATGGCGTCGTTCATGTGCTGGGCCAGCTCCGCCGTCTGCCCAAACCAGCCGTCATTGGTGAGGTTCACCAGCACGTGCGCGCCCGCCCTTACCTGCTCGCGCGTGATGTCCGCACGCGTATCCTCAAAGCAAATCAGCGGGCCGAGCTTCAGCGCCGGGTTTTTGAGCGAAAATACGCCCGGCGCCTTTCCCGGTTTGAAGTCACCCGGCACAAGATTTCCCAGCATGCCGCCGAGCAGCGGACGGAACGGCAGGTATTCGCCGAAGGGAACGAGCTGCCGCTTGTCGTAAAATTGCGGCTCCCTCTCGCCGGTGCGGATGAATGCGGCGCTGTTGTGATCCTCGCCGATCGCGCCGCGGTTCATGTCATCCGTGCCCACGATCATCGCGGGGACCAGCGCGGCGCGCTCCCGCATGAATGCCACCGTGTCCGCATCGCCCATCATCCCGCCCGGCACCGAGGCCTCGGGCCACAGCAGGACATCCGGCGCGGTCAGCGCCGCGAGGTCGCTGAGCGAGCGCATCCGCTCGAAGATTTCCGGCCAGCGCCCGAGGTCGAATTTCCACTCCTGCAAAATGTTCGGCTGCACCGCGGCGACCTTCAGCGCCACTCCGTCCTCGGGTGTGCCCGGCGCACGGGTGAGCACGCGGACGCCGTAGTCCGAATGCGAAGACGACCAGGGCGACGGTGATGGCAAAGTCGAAGTGGGGCCGCAACCGGACGCGCCCGATTTCCGCGCGCACACGCAGGACGGTGATGAGACCGATCGCATTGCACATCACGAGGAGGAAGCTGATGCCGCCCACGCCGGTGAACTCAGCGATCTGGATGAGCGCAAGTTCGCTGTGCAGCGCGACGCCGAGCGCGTTCCAGCCAAAGCCCGAGATCAGCCATCCGCGCGTCCATTCCAGCGCGACCCACGCGGCTGCGCAAAAGATGGCGATGCCGAGATTGCGTGTGGATAGCAGCAGGACCGGACGCTCGAACGGGAGAAGCGGATCCGGCGGCGGCACCGGGCGGAAGTGACGCGCCGGCGATCCAGCCCGCGAGCCACGCCCACGTGGCTGGAAAAAGCGCAAGGTAGGCCGCGAAGAGAAGCGGCAGGCCGTTCAGCACGGGCGCGTGAAAGAGCGGCGCCAGCTCGGACAGCCACCGGAATGTCGTCGCGAAAAAGACAAGGCCCGTCACGTAGCCGAGACCGAAATGGAAGAGCCCGCGCCTTTTTCCGCCCTGCGGAATCCACACCGCCATGAGCAGCGGAACCAGTGCAATGAAGGCAAATCCGCCGATGTCCGACGGCGGAAAACTGAACACGAGCAACACGCCGCTGAGCACCGCCGGCAGCCCATGGCCACCAGCGTGCAAGATGCGGGATGTTGGCGGGCGTGGATTGATTCGTCACCGCACCGAGATGCCCTGCAACCGTTCCCGCTGCCAAGTCGCGATGTTGCGCCGCCGCTACTCGCGCCGCACGCGCTTGCTCTTCTTCGCCGTGGGCTGCGGGTCGAGCGCTTCCTTCAGATCCTTCGAGTAGCCGGAGTTCACGCGGAAGTTCACGTCCTCCATCTCCTCCGCGTCGTAAAATGAATTCGAGTCGGCATCCACGTAGCCCTGCATCATGAGTCCGCGGATCGTGTCGATCAGTTCGGCGATTTCGAGATCCTGGCAACGCGATATCAGCGTCCCGCCGTCGATCTCGCCTCCCCCGATGCCGAGAGCCTTGATGACCGAGATTTCGGTTCCGTCGAGATTGATTTCACGTCCCATGAATTGGAGTCAGTTGTTGTGCCTGTCTAAGCGATTACCGAGCCACACCGGGAGGATTAGAGGCGTTGTTTCACGTCCGCCTGAATCCACGTCCAAAGCGCATCGAGAGACGCCCGCGCCTCGGTCTTCACGGCGCCGAGTTCCGCCGCCGCGAACCGCGCGCCCTTCGGATCGCGCCTCACGAAAAGGTAGAATTTGATCTTCGGCTCCGTGCCGGACGGTCGCACCGCGACCCGCCTTCCGTCGGCGAGATCGAACATCACCATCTTTTCCTTCGGAATCACGTCGCCTTCCACGTCCTTGAAAGTCTTCGCCATGAAGTCCCGCGCGCCGGTGACCTTCGCGCCGTCCATGGCCTTCGGCGGCGTCTTGGCGTAGCTCGCGGCGAGCTTGGCGATTTTCGCCGCACCGTCCGCGCCCTCGAAAGTGAGCGTCCCGTTCTTCTCCCAGTAAAATCCGTACTCCGCGTAGATTTCGTCGAGCAGCGTGTCGATCGTCAGCCCGCGCGACTTCGCCCATGCGGCGACCTCGGCGAACATCACGACCGCGGCGTTGCCGTCCTTGTCGCGTACAAAATCATGCGCGCTGTATCCGTAGCTCTCCTCGCCGCCGGCGACATAGTAGGTCGAGTGCTTCAGCCGAAGATCCCGCGTCTCCTTCTCGCTGAGCTTCCGGTAATTTGCCCGTGCCGCCGCAGGCAGTGCAGCCTCGTACTTGCCGAGCTTTTCGCCGATGTATTTGAAACCGGTCAGCGTCTCCACGCAGCGCAGGCCGTGCTTTGCGGCGATCGCCTTTTGCAGATCGGTGGTCACGAATGTCTTGATGATTGCGCAGTTCGCGGCGTTCGCAGCGGTGATGATTCCGAGGTCGATCAGCTTCCGCACCCGATACGCGGCGATGAGCGACCCGATCTGGTTGCCGGTGAGCAGTTCCATCTCGCCCTTCGCATTGCGAATCGCCACGCCCATCCGGTCGCAGTCGGGATCGGTCGCCATCACGACATCCGCCAGCTCCTTTCCGGCGAGCGAAATCGCCATCGCGAGCGCCTCGGCGTTTTCCGGATTCGGCGATTTCACCGTCGGGAAACGCCCGTCAAACGCATCCTGCTCGGGCACGACCGTGAACCGGAAACCGAGCCGCTCCAGCATCGGCTTCGTGATGACTCCGCCGACGCCGTGGATGCTCGTGAAGACGATCTTCAGGCCGGACGCCGCCTTCACCATCGCGGGTCGAGCACGAGCGTCTCCAGCCGCTTCATGTAGGCCTCGTCCACCTCCCGCCCGAGCTTGCTGCGCTTGCCCTGCTTCGCCTTCGGCAGCGGCTTGTAGCGGTCGGTCCTGATGGCGTTCACCTTCGCGATGACCGCCCCGGCATGCGGCTCCACGAGCTGCGCGCCGTCGGCAAAGTACGCCTTGTAGCCATTGTCATGCGGCGGGTTGTGCGACGCGGTGATCACGATGCCCGCCGTCGCATTCGTGTGGCGCACGGCAAAGGAAAGCTCCGGCGTCGAACGCGGCCCCTCGAAGAGCCCCGCATCGCAGCCGAGGTCGGTGGCGACCTTCGCCGTCAGCTCCGCGAACTCGCGGGAAAAATGACGCGGGTCGTGCGCGATGACGATCTTCGGACGCCCCGGGAGCTTCTTCTTCCGGAACCACTCGTGCAGATACGCCACGAGCCCCTGCGTCGCGCGGCTGATGTTGAAATAGTTCATCGCATTCGTCCCGACGCACGGCTGCGCGGGCCGCTCGACCGCCTCCGCCCCGCCGCGCTCGGCGGCCGTCACCACGCGGCCGATCGTCCGGCCACGCAGCCCGCCGGTCCCGAAGGCCAGCGTCTTGTAAAAGCGATCCACGATCTCGGTCCAGTGCCCGCCTTCCGCGAGCTGCGTGATGCTCTCCGCATAAGTCGCGGAATCGCCGGCCTCCGCGACCAGTCGGACATTTTGCGCGACGGACTCGATCAGCTTTGCCGTGTCGAGCGCGGCCTGCGTGGCTGGGGTTGGTTTGCTCATGGAGCGATTGATAGCATGAGGCGCCGCCGACGGGAAAGACCGGAGTTGGCAGAAGTGATTCCTCGTTCGACATTCCGCGTCGCCGCGCTATCTACCGGCGCCTCATGCCCGCCACCGCATACAAACGAATCGTCCTGAAATTTGGCTCCGGGATTCTTGCCACCGCCAAGGGCACGAACCTCGACCAGCGGCAGTTTGCCGCGCATCGCCGAAGGAAGTCTCCGTGCTGGCGGGCTCGGGACACGAGGTCATCATCGTCTCCAGCGGCGCGGTGGCGGCCGGGCTCGGCTCGCTCGGCCTCATGTCGAGGCCCGAGGATCTCGCGACGCGCCAGGCCTGCGCAGCCGTCGGCCAGGGATGCCTGATGGCCTGCTACTCCGGGCATTTCGCACGGCATAACATGCCCGTCGCGCAGCTCCTCCTCACACACTCGGATCTGAACAGCCGCATCGCCTACGCAAACATCCGCAACACCATCGGCCGCCTGCTCGCCAATCGCGTCATTCCCATCGTGAACGAGAACGACACCGTCGCCGTCGAAGAGCTCAAATTCGGCGACAACGACCACCTCAGCGCCGAGGTCGCCATCCTCGCCGACGCAAATCTCCTCGTCCTCCTCACCAGCGTGGACGGCCTGCTCGACTCCAAGGGCCGCACGCTCACCCGCGTCGATGACGTGGATGAGGTTGGAAAATTCGTCCGTCAGGAAAAAGGCCGCCTCAGCGTCGGCGGCATGGCCTCGAAGCTCCAGGCCGTTCGCACCGCCGTGCAGGCCGGCATCCCGACCGTGATCGCCAGCGGCAGGAAAGCCGGCCAGATCATCCGCGCAGCCTCGGGAAAACCCGCGGGCACCTATTTCCCGCCGCTGGTCCCCTTGCAGGCGCAGTAGAAAATCGCATCGCCCATGAATCTCAACGACCAGATCCTCGACTTCGGCAAACGCGCAAAGGCCGCCGCGCGCCAGCTCCGCCAGTGCACGACCGCGCAGAAAAACGCCGGCCTCCTCGCGATGGCCGACGAACTCGTCGCCGCGCAGGACGCCATCCTCGCCGCCAACGCCGAGGACGTCGCCCGTGCGAAGACCGACGGGCTTTCCGGCGCGATGCTCGACCGGCTCACGCTCAATCCGAGACGCGCCTCGCGGCGATGGCCGATGGCATCCGCGAGGTCGCCGCGCTGCCCGATCCAGTCGGCGAGATCATCCGCGACTGGACGCGCCCGAACGGCCTGCGCATCCAGAAAGTCCGCGTCCCCATCGGCGTCGTCGGCATCATCTACGAATCGCGCCCGAACGTGACCAGCGACGCCGCCGTGCTCTGCACGAAGACCGGCAACGCCACGATCCTCCGCGGCGGCAGCGAATCCATCCACTCGAACGTCGCCATCGCCGCCGCGCTCAGCCGCGGCGCGGCGCAGGCCGGCCTGCCCGGCGACGCGTGCTGCTCATCCCCGACGACCGACCGCGAAGCCGTGCGTCACCTGTGCGAGATGGACCAATACCTCGACGTGATCGTGCCGCGCGGCGGCAAGGGGCTGATCGAAACCGTGGTCAGCCACGCGCGCATGCCGGTCATCAAACACTACGACGGCATCTGCATCATGTACGTGGACCGGACGCCGATCTCGCGATGGCGGAGAGCATCGTGCATCAATGCCAAGTGCCAGCGCCCCGGCGTCTGCAACGCCATCGAGACTGTCCTCGTGCATCGCGATGTGGCGACGAAATTCTTCGCGACGACGGGCGACGCACTGCTCGAAAAGGGTGAACTGCGTGCGACGTCCGCGGCGACGCACGCAGCCGTCGAACTGCTCGGCGGCAAAACGAAGCCCGCGACCGAGCGAGGATTTCCGCACCGAGTTTCTCGACTCATCCTCGCGGTGAAAGTCGTGGATTCACCGGACGAAGCGATCGCGCACATCGAAGAGCACGGCTCGCATCACAGCGACGGCATCGTCACCGCGACGAACAGCCGCCGAGCGCTTCCTCGCCGAGGTCGATAGCGCGACCGTCTATTGGAACGCCTCCACGCGCTTCACCGACGGCGGCGAATTTGGCTTCGGCGCGGAGATCGGCATCTCCACGGACAAGCTCCACGCCCGCGGCCCGATGGCGCTGGAGGAACTGACGACCTACAAATACGTGCTCCGCGGCACCGGGCAGATTCGCATCTAGCACGGTTTTCTCCCACGAATTAGCGAGTAGGGGGTAATGGAAGCCACTCGGCGAGTGCTTTGAAGAGCGTGCCATAATGAGAAATTTCAAGAAGGAGTATCTCATTCGCCGGCTGATTCCGCTGAACTAACCAAGCTTCCTCGCCTTTGGAAAGATAGGGAGCGAGTGTGGAGTGATCAATTCTGGATTGCAGGGTTCTCAGGAGCTTATCGCGCCAATCGGCTCCGTGAATAAAAGGGAGTTTCTCATCAAAAAAGATGAGTGCATCAATAACGGCTTGTACGTCCTCCTCGAGTAGGGAACGCGCCGTAGGAGTGAGAAATTTTTGGTCCGCTATCTTATTCTCAGCCCAATTCTTAATGGAAACAACTCGACCCGTTTGACCGACTGGAGGTTACGGTGGCCCCATTCGATGAATCTGATGCGCGGCTTCGGCATATCCTCGAGAGCGATGTGAGTCCTCGGGTGAACGATTGTCCCGAGAGCCGCTCTCGCGAGTCGACCTTGAGGCGTTGAGCCCACCAATTGTGGTCGTCACGCGATCTCACGTTGAGCCACCTAGATCGAGTCGACTTGCTGCCGTTGACAAATTCCGATGAGGCTACGAAATTGGACACCCTCCCTCGCGTTACCGGCGTGCAATCCGCGATTGCGTACCACCGACGGATACTCTCCGGTCTGTCGCATACTGTCCAGGAATGTAGTAAACCCGGCGCAAGGCGTATGGACGTTTTCGGCATATCGACCTATTTTATTGGATGTAAATGAGGTCTTCACGCCGTCGGGCTTTTACAGGATAACGGTCATAGACCATCCAGTCAAAGTGATCGCTCGAGCCGAGTAAAAGGCGACCTCGAACATTGGCGGATATCACTTCAAGGGACTTGGGTCTGATCTCCGCGAGCAGATCTTTTCACTCTGCCCCCAGCGACCTGATTCATGGACGCTGTCCACATTTACCAATCGGGCTGTTCTCCAAGAGGGCAGATGCCTTCGGAAGTTCTGCCAAGCGCACTCTCGACGTATGCCACAAGACATCGGAAATTGCCTAATTCGACCATCGTGGCGAACTTTAATTTCCTCGCTTCATAGATACTCCACTGGTCCGCCTGTATCCCAATGCATACGACGGACACGGTTGTTGTCCTGATGACAGCACAATGTCCGCAACAGAATCATCGCCCTCTCCGAAAATCAAAGCGAGTGTCATCTCGTCAGGCCAGGAAATCTTCACGTTGGACAAGTTGAGATTATCTTGGAGTGAAACAAGGGTGAAAGGGGCAGACCAAACAGTCGTCTATTTCTCACCGCAGTCGGACGTAGCGGGAGCACTCGCACGCCTGCGGCTTCCGCGAGAGCTTCTTTGCTCCCCGTCAAATGTCAGGAGCGTGTCGGCTCCTGTTTCGATGGCGATGGCGACGTGGAAAAGATCCGTTTCCGCGGATGGCACGGTGAGGCCGTGCTCGGCGCTGTGTTCTCATGCGGTGCGGACGGCGTCGCGCCAGTCGAACTCGGCGTCGCGGCCAGTAGCCGAGGCGGACTTCCTGTTCGAGCAGGCGGATCAACGTGGGGACTTGCCCCCAATGATCACGCCCGCACGCTCAAGCTGGCGGGGCGAATTGAAGACCTCGACGCGCTGACGGCGTCCAGAGGATTCGGATTTCGGCGAAACCGGTCGAATACTTCGACTGCTGCGCGGTGATTCCCATCATCGGTGATCTTGCAGGCGTTCCACCTTGAAGTGTCCGGCATACGCGGTCATTTTTTCAGCGTGCGCAGGAAGGCGACCCCGTGCGAACTTGCCCTTGCCACTACCCACGGCGCGGGCCTCGCGCGAGTGCGCGGGTCATGCAGCGGGCAGGCTGCTGATTAGCGGCCTTGCGGTTCGGTTTGCGGGCGGCGGCTTTCATGGCCGGAAGACCGTGGGTGGCTTCGATCGAGCGCGGGCGCTACTCCGTCATCGGCCGGTTGCCCGGGAGGCCGAAGGCCAGGCGTTTGCTGCGGTTGGTGGATTCGCGGTAGGGCCAGGCTTGTTCGGCGGTGAGCTGGAGTTCGCGGCGGAGGGGGTTCAGCTTTTTGTCCATGTGCTGGTTGAGCCGGTCGAGGTGTTCGGCGGCGGTGAGGTTGGCTTCGGCCTGGGCGAAGTCGGCGTCCTTGTATTTCTGGGCGAGGTCGCCGAGGCGGTCGATTTCTTCGGGGAGGACGCCTTTGAGGGTGTAGTTGGCGGGGCTGGGGTAGCCTGCTTCGCCTTCGCCGGGGGTGAGGTTTTCGTGGGTGTCGCGGGCGAGGCGCCAGAGGCTGTGGGTGGTGGAGTTGGCGATGTTTTCGCCGACTCCGAAGAGGGTGCGCTCTCCGGCCCGGTCGGGGAAGGTGCGCTTGGCTCCGGTGAGGATGGGGTCGAGGGCGGCGAGGAGTTCTTCGCGGGCGGCGGTCTCGGTCTGGGTGCGGGTCTTTTTGCCGGCACGGGCGGCTTTGATTTTGCGGACGAGGTCTTCGGCGAGGGTGACTCCGGCGGTGAGGCCGGCCTGTTCCTGGGCGGTCCAGTCGCGTCCCGAGAGGGTGGCAATGTTTTCGTCCTCGGCGGCGGCTTTGGCGCACTTGTCGGCGAGGAAAATGTCGTTGAGGGTGGCGCGGTTGACTTCGGCGCGTTTGGCGCGGGTCTTTCCGTCGGGCGCTGGAGTGGCTGCCGGGGGCGGAGTGGAGGGTTGGTCGGGCATGGTGGCGGTAATGGTTGATGTGGAAGTGGTTGGATTTACATTTCGCGGCTTTCGGGTGGGGTCGTTGCGATGCTTGGCGAGGTGAAAATGGTTCGGTTTGGGGTTTCCATGGTGCGGGTTTGGATTTCCATGGTTCGGTTTTGGGCTCCGATGGTTCCGGTTTGGATTTTCATGCTTCCGGCCCTGCCGGAAATGGTGAATGGCAGCGAATCCATGGCGCCCGTCCGGGTTCCGAGAGATGCGGTTTTCCCGGCGATGTTTCCGTTCGAGGTGGCCACGTTGCCAAACTGTGACGACTTGGAGGGTGGCTGGACTCGGACGGAGCCTTCCTCGCCTCCGTCCCCTCTCAGACGCTGCCGTGCCGTGTCAGTGTTCATTTGGGGGGCCAAATCGATGCAGTGGGGATTTACTGAATATTCACGCTCATTTGGCAACAGTTTTTTGGGGAAGTCTTCCTATGCGAATGCGCGGCCCTACTTTTCGCCCGCGGCTTCACCCCGGCATTCCCTTTCGCGCAGCCATGCAAAGATGACGGGCGTGACGACGAGGATGTGGAGCAGGCTGCTGAGCATGCCGCCGATGACGGGGGCGGCGAGGGGCTTCATCACTTCCGCGCCGGTGCGGGAACTCCACATGATGGGCAGCAGGCTGGCGACGATGGTGGCGACGGTCATCACCTTGGGGCGCAGGCGCAGGCGCGCGCCTTCTTTCACCGCGGCGATGAGGTCGGTGCGGGTGAAGGCGGCGCCAGGGCCTTGCGCTTTTGCTCCAGCGACTTCCTCGAGATAAACGACCATGACCACGCCGGTCTGGATCGCGGTGCCGAAGAGCGCGATGTAGCCGACGGCGACGGCGGCGCTGAAATTGTAGCCGAGGGCATATTGCAGGAAGACGCCGCCGGTGAGCGCGAAGGGCACGGCGAGGATGACGTGCGCGGCTTCCTTCGCGCTGCCATAGACGATGTAGAGCAGGAGGAAAATGACGACGAGAACGCAGGGAACGACGAGCCACATGGTCTCGATGAGCGCGGATCTGGTTTTCGTATTCGCCGGCGAACTCGAACTTCACGCCGGGCGGACGCGGGATGGCTTCGACGCGCGCCTTCACCTCCTTCACGAAGCCGGCGAGATCGCGGTCCTGCACGTTGGCCTGCACGTAGCTTTTCAGGCGCCCGTTTTCGCTCTGGATTTCGTTCGGCCCGCTCGTGCGGCGGATCGTGGCGACCTGTGCGAGCGGGATGTGCTTCCCATTCGGCATGCCGACGAGCAGCGAGCCGATGCGCTCGATGTCGTCGCGTTCCTCGCGCTGCGAGGCGGACCTGGATCGGGATACGCACGCGTCCCTCGATGGTCGTCGCGACCTTGCGTCCGCCGAGGCCGGCCTCGATGACGGCGAAGAGCTGCTCCGCCCTCAGGCCGTAGCGCCCGGCGGCTTCGCGATCGATGTCGATCTCGAGATAGGGCTTTCCCTGCACGCGCAGAGGCGAAACACCGCCGCTCCGCGCACCTCGCGGATGACGCGTTCGACCTCGGACGTGAGCCGCTGGAGCGTGTCGAGATCGTCGCCGAGAATCTTCACGCCGAGCTGTGCGCGGATGCCGGTGGAGAGCATCAGGATCGGCGATTCTCGATCGGCTGGAGGAACGCGCCCGGTACGTAACCGGGCACCTGCGTGAGCTTCTGCGGTCAGCTCGGCGCTGCAGTTTCTGCAAGCGTCATGCCTGCGCGCCACTCGCTCCGGCGGCTTCAGCATGATGGTGGTCTCGATCATCTCGACCGGCGCGGGATCAGTCGCGGTTTCCACGCGGCCGAGTTTTCCGCGCGACGCTCAGCACCTCGGGCGTCTCCGCGATCACCGTGTCCTGCCAAGACATGACCCGCTTGACTTCGGTGAGGCTCGGTCGTGGGGATGAACACCGGCATGAAGAGCAGGCTGCCTTCATTCAGCGGCGGCATGAACTCCCTGCCGATCCCGCGAACGCAGTCTGCGCGCGCGGCCAGCCGTCGAGCTTCGCGAGCACCGCGCGCGGCAGTCCGAGCGCGAGCGTAAGCGCGGCGACGAGCAGCAATGCGGCGAGCGCGAGCACGGTCTTGCGGTGGCGCAGCGCCCAGTCGAGCACCGGATCATAGATGCCGGAGCAGGGAACGCATCACCAGTTGTCGCTCCTCGCGTGGAACGGGCCGCGCACGAGCAGCGAGCAGAGCACCGGGACGAGCGTCACCGCGAGCAGGGTGGAGCCGATCATCGCGAAGGTCTTCGTGAAGGCGAGCGGATGGAAGAGTTTCCCCTCCTGCCCGGTGAGCGCGAACACCGGCACGAAGGCGAGGATGATGATGGCCATCGCGAAGAAGATCGGCCGGCCGACCTGCTGCGACGCGCCGAGCGTGACGTCGCCACGTTTCCGCCGCGGTGAGGCGCCGCCCCTTTCCTCCTCCGCCTCTTCGCAATGGCGGATGACGTTTTCCGTCACCACGATCGCGGCATCCACCAGCACGCCGATGGCGATGGCGATGCCGGTCGAGCGACATGATGTTCGAGGTGATGCCGAACTGCTTCATCAGGAGGAACGAGATCAGGATCGAGACCGGCAGCGGCAGCGTGACGATGAGGATGCTGCGGAAGTGCAAGAGGAAAATGATGTGCGCGAGCGTGACGAGGATGATTTCCTCGATGAGCGCGTGCTTGAGCGTGTCGATGGTGCGGTCGATGAGTTCGCTGCGATCGTAGAACGGCTTGATGGTCACGCCGGGCGGCAGGCTCGGAGCGATCTGCGCGATCTTTTCCTTCACCGCGCTCGATCACCGCCTTGGCATTTTCGCCGGTGCGCATCACCACCGTGCCGCCGACCGCTTCGTGGCCATTGACGTCGAGCGCGCCGCGGCGGAAATCGCCGCCGATCTGCGACGGTGGCGATGTCCCTGAGATAAATCGGCGTGCCCTTCACCGCTCGTGCAGCGACGATCTGTTCGAGGTCCTCGGTGCTCTTCACCAAACCGATGCCGCGCACGACGAACTCCATGCCGTTTTCCTCGATGACCTTTCCGCCGACATTGAGATTGCGTCTTGCACGGCGGTCATCACCTCCATCAGCGTCACGCCGGCGGCCCGCATTTTGGTGGAGGAAACCTCGATCTGATACTGCTTCACGAAGCCGCCGATGCTGGCGACTTCCGCGACGCCCGGCACGCTGGCGAGCTGATAGCGGATATACCAATCCTGGAGCGACGCGCAGCTCGGCCGAGATCATAGCCGCCGTCCGGCGCCTTCGCGGGATCGACGTCGAGATAATATTGATACACCCAGCCGAGACCGGTCGCGTCCGGGCCGAGCTGCGGCGTGACGCCGTCGGGCAGCACTGTCGCCGAGGAAATTCAGGCGCTCCAGGACGCGCGTCCGCGCGAAATAGGTGTCCACGTCATCCTCGAAAATGATCGGTGATCAGCGAGAATCCGAACATGCGAGGTGCGCCCGCACTTCCTTCACGCCCGCGAGTCCCTGCAGGCCGCGTGGAGAGCGGATAGGTGACCTGATCCTCGACTTCCTGCGGGCTGCGGCCCTTCCAATCGGCGAAGACGATGACCTGGTTTTCGGTGAGATCCGGGATCGCATCGACCGGCGTCGCAGCAGCGCGGAATGCCGAGCGCGACGAGCAGCAGCGTGCCGCAGGCGACGAGAAAGCGGTTCCGCAGCGACCACTCGATGAGCTTCGGGATCATGGCCGGACCTCCGCGCCACATTCGAGCATTTCAGCGCCCCACCATGGATTCCGGAACTTGTCCTGAAATTGATCCAGCGCCCGCGTTCCTTGGGAGCGCTCGGCACGTTCCCTTTTGCCATGTCGCACGCGAAGATCTTGACGGCGTCGAATCCGTCGTCCTCGCGGCGCAATTCCAAGGCGAATTCGGCAGCGGCTTCGCTAAGCGGGTAGAATGCCTCGCGCTGCGCGGGGAGGTCGCCGGTGTCCGGCAGCTTCGCGAGTAGTGAAAGCTTCTCCGCGCGCTCGCCGAATACGCACGAGCATAGCGCGCAGTACGGCGAGCTGCGCGGCGACTGCCGGAAATCCGCGGGCTTGTCGGCGGCGAGTGCCTCGCCAAGTGAGGACAGAGTGGCAAAGAAATCGAGCGCCGCCTTCCGCTGGGCTCATCAGCGAATGCCGCCTTGTGCCCGGTGGTTCGGGCGGACGATTGATTTGCGACTGGCCATCGAGCA
Organism: uncultured Verrucomicrobiae bacterium; assembly: GCA_963769025.1. Lineage (GTDB taxonomy): Bacteria > Verrucomicrobiota > Verrucomicrobiia > Chthoniobacterales > Chthoniobacteraceae > SXWH01. The sequence continues at coordinate 96,668 of CAVYKI010000006.1, read as the reverse complement.
GCAAATTACCGCTCGTGACGACGCGCTCATTCCACCAGACCTCCGGCGATTTCCCAAAGGTCATCGCCCGCGACGCCGACCTGCACTTCGCGCGGCTCATAGACGCCCGTGCTTTTCTCCACGTAAACGATCGGCTTCCCCGCGGGCCACAGCACCGCACTGCGCGGCACGGTGAGAGTGGACGCGGTCTCGGAGCTGATTCGTCCTTCCGCGTAGAGCTTGTGCAGCAGTTCGTGACGATGCTTCCCGGGTTCGTTCGTCACGGGATTTTCGAGCACGACGCGGACGCGCGCACTGCGCGTCTCGGGGTTGAGATTCGGATCGATGAACGTGATCGGTGCGCTCAGCACGCGTCCGGGCAACGCCGGCGTCGTGATTTCGACCTCCGCGCCCATGCGGACCCACGGCAGGTCGCGCTCATACACGTCGAAGACAAACCACATCTTCGAAAAATCCGCGACTTCGAAGAGCATCTCGCCCTCCTTCACGTACTGGCCTTCATAGACATTCCGCGAGACGACGGTGCCCGTGATGGGCGTGTATACCTTGAGCTCCACGGGGATCTTGTCGGATGCGAGAGCCGCATCGAGCTCCTCGACCGAAAGCCCGACGCGCAGCAGCCGTTCGCGGATGCTCTTCATGAGCTGGTCGCGCTGGGGCGAGGCTGGCTGGCGCGCGATGAGCGGGTAATCGGCAAACAGATTCCGCAACGCGGGGCTGTAGATCGTGGCGAGCGGCTGCCCGGCGGTGACTTCGGCGCCGACGTAATTGACGAAGAGCTTCTCGATGCGCCCTTCCGCGGTCGCACTCAGCCGGCGATGCGTGCTGTCGTCGTCATCGACCATTCCCGCGACGCGGATGGTGCGCCGGATGGTCCTTTTCACCACGGGCGCAGTCTCGACACCCGTGACGGTGACGCCCTGCTTGGTCAGCGTGATGAGCGTCGAGTCGGCATCGAAACCGGCGTCGCCCTCGAATACAGGCGCAAGCTCCATCCCGCAGATGGTGCAGCGGCCCGGTTTGTCGGACTTTCACCCACGGGTGCATGGAGCTCTGGTAGTAGAGGACCTTGCGTCCGGCGGGCGTCACGACGTGTGAATGGCCGTGTCTGCCGAACCACCATCCGCCAAAGGCGGCGGCAGCGATGAGAATGAGGATGAGAAGTTTTTTCATGAGTCTGGGAAATTGCGTTGACGTTCACCCAGCCCGCGCGGCGTTCGCCGCGTCCGGGCACACCACTGGCGTCAAGGCATTCTCAGACCCGCCACACGCAATTCACCGACTGGAAAGTGTGCCCGTCTGCACGGGCGCAAAGGCCGGCTTTCTCCGACGGGAAAATGACTGCATCCACCGGGGGCAGAATCGCGACCGGATGCCGCTGGGCGAGCGCCGCGGGCTGCCATTGCCCGGACACGGAGGTGGAAGGCGCCGCTGGCTCCTGCGCGGGCGCGCGGTTTTCCGGCGCAGCGCAGCAGCCGTCTGACGCGGTTTGAACGCAACACGTGCAAGCACGTTGCGCTTCCCGCGCACCGCAGTCCCCTGCCGGCAGCAGTGACAAGGAACCGAAGCTCATCGCAATGGCGACGAAAAGCCCGACCAGGCTGGCAGCGGTGGATTGCATGCGACCCATTAGTCACCCAGAGCGACGGAACGTTCAAACGCTATTATCCCACACGTCAGCCGGCAGGCATCTGCGCCGCGGGGCGTCCACCCTTGCATTCCTGCGTAAGTCCGTTTGCTTCTTGCGCCGCACCGAGCCTTCCGATGACGCCCGCCCCATCCAGCCAGCCAACGCGCATCGCGGCAACACGCCCGCCGACAGAGTCGCTTGTCGATTTGCTGGAGGAAGCCGTGATTGTCGCGGGCCGGGACGGCAGCATCCTCGAATGGAACAGCGGGGCGACGCGAGTCTTCGGCTGGTCGCCCGACGAGGCTCAGGGGATGTCGGTTCACGCGCTGCAATCCGCGGACGCCGTGCGGGGCCTCGCGTCGGCCGTCCAGCAGGTCTTCGCGAGCAACGCACAATGGCACGGCGAGACGGCCTTTCTCCGCAAGGGCGGCGAAGCCGGAACATGCGAGGTGGTGGCCCTGCCGCTCGGGGAGGATCGCACGCTGCTGAGCATGCGCGATGTCACGGCGCGGCGCAAAAAATTCGAGCGCGTCTCCGAGGAGCGCCACCTCCTGCGCACGGTGATGGATGGAATCCCGGACATCATCATCGTGAAGGACGCCGAGGCGCGCTACGTGATGGTCAACGGCGCGCACCAGAGACTGACAGGATATCCCGATGAGCAGGTGCTCGGACGCCGGACGACCGACCTTGGTTTTCCCGAGGAGTTTGGACGGGCTTACCTGGATGACGACCTGCAGGTGCTGCGCACCGGAGAGGCGATCGTGAATCGCGAGGAGCGCTTCCAGTATCCCGACGGCCGGGCCGGATGGTTCCTCACGAGCAAGTATCCGCTCCGCGACACCGGCGGGCGCCTGCTGGGACTCATCGCGATCGCCCGCGACGTCACGGACATGAAACGCGCCGCCGACGAACTCGCGGACGCGCGCCTGAGGCTTACGCAGCATCTGGAAAATTCGCTGCTGCTCGTCGCCGAGATGGACGCCAGCTCGCGGATCACGCGATGGGCCGGTCGCGCCGAAAAGATGTTCGGCTGGACATCGCGCGAAGCGATCGGCCGGACGCTGGCGGAACTGGATGCGATCCACCCGGATGAAACCGCGTTCACTGCGGAGACGTTCGGGCGGCTCGACCGTGGCGACGAGGATCACAATACGCTGCGCTGCCGCAATCTCACGAAGGACGGACGCGTCATCCACTGCCTGTGGTGGAACTCGGTGCTCCGGAATCCCGACGGCTCCGTGCGTTCCTACCTGCGGCTCGCGGAGGAAATCACCTACACGGTGGAGACGCTGGAGAAGCTGCAGGCCTCGGACCGGCTGCTGAACACGCTCATCCACGCGACGAACACCGGCTACGTGCAGCTCGACACGTCCGGCCGGATCGTCGCGGTGAACGACAAGTTCCTCACATTCCTCGGGGCGGAGGACCAGGCGGATTTGGTCGGGCACGACTATCTGGATTTCGTCGCGCCCCGGCATCACGAACTGGCGGCGCAGACGCTGGCGAAGCTGCCCGTGGAAGGCCGCATCCAAAACGTGGAGATGGACATGGCCGGCGCCGACGGCCGCGTCGCCACCTTCGAGTTCAACGCAAACGCGGAGAACACGGGCGACGGCATCCGCGTGCATGGATTTTTCCGGGACATCAGCGAACGCCGGCGGGCGCTGGAGGAACGCCGCGCCATCGAGGCGAAACTCCAGGAGACCCAAAAGCTCGAAAGCCTCGGCGTGCTCGCGGGCGGAATCGCGCACGATTTCAACAACCTGCTCACGGGCGTGCTCGGCAACGCCAGCCTCGCCGCCGCGGAGCTCCCGCCGGACTCGGCGGCGCACGCCTTTCTCGACCAGATCGAGAAGGCCGCGAGCCGCGCGGCGGACCTGTGCCGGCAGATGCTCGCGTATTCCGGCAAGGGGCGCTTCGACGTGCAGGCGTTCGACATGAATGCGCTGGTCCGCGAGACGATGAACCTCCTCGGCATCTCGATCAGCAAGCGTGCGCGCCTCGATTTCAAGCCCGCACCCGAGCTGCCGGCGGTGCTGGCAGACGTGACGCAGGTCCGCCAGGTCGTGATGAATCTTGTCATCAACGCGAGCGAGGCGCTCGGCGAACGCGACGGCACCGTGTGCGTCTCGACCGGCACCGGCTGGCTGAGTCAGGCGGAGCTCGCAAAGGCGAATGCCTCGCCGGATGCGAGGGAGGGAAATTATCGTCTGGTTTGAAGTGAGCGACACCGGCTGCGGCATGGAGCCGGACGTGCTGCAGCGGATCTTCGACCCGTTTTTCACGACGAAATTCACCGGGCCGCGGCCTCGGGCTCGCCGCGGTGCTCGGGATCGTGCGCGGCCACCGGGGCGCTCTCACGGTCGCGAGCCAGCCGGGACACGGAACGCGATTCCGCGTGCTGCTCCCCGCCACCGGCGAGGTCGCCGGAGCCAGCCGCCGATTGCCGGCCCGCCGGCCGACGACTGGCGCGGCAGCGGGCTCGTCCTCGTCGTGGACGACGAGGATACCGTCCGGAATGTCGCCACGCGCTTCCTGGAATTCCTCGGGTTCCAGACGATCACCGCGACCAATGGCGCGCGAGGCGCTGGCGCTGTTCCCGTCGCTCGGGGACGTGCAGTTCGTCTTTCTCGATCTCACGATGCCGCAGATGGACGGCGAGGAGACGCTGCGCGAACTGCGCAAACTGCGGCCCGATCTGCGCGTGCTCATCATGAGCGGATACAGCACGCAGGATGTCGCGAGCCGCTTCGGAAATGACCCGCTGGTTGACTTCATCCAGAAGCCATTCACCCTCGACCACGCCCGCAAAAAAATCCGCCGCCTCCTCGAATAGCGAACCCGCGCCGGACCGTTCCCATCCACACCCCTCACATTCATGAAACTGACCCTCACGCTCATCGCCCTCCCGTTCCTCCTCGGCTCCTTCGCCGCCCCCCTCCGCCGCAGACGTGGCGGAATTTTACATCGGCACCTACACGAAGCCCGGCGGCAGCCTCGGCATCTATCGCGGCACGCATTGACCTGAAGACCGGCGCGCTCACCGCCCCCGTCCTCGCGGCCGAGGCGAAGAGCCCGAGCTTCCTCGCAGTCCATCCGAACGGCAAATTCCTCTACGCCGCGATCGAGAGCAGGCGGCGGCACCGTCGGCGCATTTGCCATCGAAAAGGACGGCTCGCTCCGGCACCTGAACGACGAATCCACCAAGGGCGCGGGGAACTGCCATGTGCACGGTGCATCCCGGCGGCGAGACGGTGTTCGCGGCAAACTACGGCGGCGGCAGCGTCGCCGCCCTCCCGATCCGCGAGGACGGCTCCGTCGGGCCCGCGTCGGGCTTCGTCCAGCACACCGGCAGCAGCGTGAACGCCTCGCGCCAGAAGGCGCCCCACGCCCATTCCATCTACACCCAGCGGCGACTACGTCTATGCCTGCGACCTCGGGACGGACGACGTCTTCGTGTATCGCTTCGACACCGCGAAGGGCACGCTCACGCCGAACGATCCGCCGAGCGGGAAAGTCCCGCCCGGCAGCGGCCCGCGGCACCTCGCGTTTCACCCCAAGGGCGGTTTTGCCTACGTGTGCGACGAGATGACGAGCGCGATCACGCGTCCTCGCGCATGACGCGAAGAAGGGCACGCTCAAGGCCGATCCAGACGCTCAGCACGCTGCCCGAAGGCGCCCCGGACGCGCAGAAAAACAGCACCGCGGAGATCTTCTGCCACCCGAACGGCCGCTTCGTCTATGTCTCGAACCGCGGCCACGACAGCATCGCCGTCTTTGCCATCGGCGACGGACGGGAAGGTGACGCTCGTGCAGAACGCGCCCGCCAACGTGAAGGTGCCGCGCGGCTTTGCGATCTCGCCCGACGGCGGATGGCTCGTCGCCGCCGGCCAGAACGACAACAGCCTCGCCTCGCACAAGATCGACCCCGCGACCGGAAAGCTCACCCCCGCCGCGCAAGTCTCCGGCGCGCCCCCGTCTGCGTCGTCTTCGCCGTGCCGCGGAAATAGTCCCGCAAAGCCGCGCAAGCCTGCGTCGTCGTCTGTCGATCTTCGTACCCCCGCCCGTTCGCCCCGACGGAATAGGATTACGACGCATCTGTTCGACGAAGGAATAGCGGCCGGAATCCCGCCCGCTGGCACGGGGGCTGCCTCTCTGGCGGGGATGCGATTTCTGCCCGTCTTCATTTTCCTCGTCGCCTGCGTCTGCGCTGGGCAGGAGACATCCGCCGGCGGGCTGCCGGAGGTTGCGTTTGAAAAGCTCTCGGACCGGACGCTGACGGCGCTCGGGAAGAAGGCGCTGCACAGTCCGCGCCAGTGACTGGAAGCACGGCGAGACCGAGCATTTCGTCTATCATTTCTTCGACCGCCCGACGGCGTCGTCGGTCTCGGTGGAGGCGGAATTTTACTACCGCGTGATCGCGGCGGAACTCGGCCGGGACACGACCAAATGGGAGCGGAAGTGCCACCTGTTCCTTTTCGACGATGCAGCCGACTGGAAGGCGTTCCAAAAGTTCGGCGGGCTGGATCCGTGGACCGGCGGCATCCACGGCGAGGGCGCGCTCTTCATCCTGAGAAAGCCCGGCCCGATGGCGGACAACGCGACGCTGCCGCACGAGATCACGCATCTGGTGCTGTTTCGCTTTTTCGGCCCGGGCATCCCGCTGTGGCTGAACGAAGGCTTTGCGGAATACGCGGCGTCGCGCTGCCGCGCGGCATTCTACCGCGCGCGCGGATACAACGCGCGGCCGCAGGCCAGCCCGGTGAAGCGGTGGCTGTACATCCCGCTCGCGGAGCTGACGTCCGCGAGCGAGTACCCGGCGGAGGTGGAGAACGTGGCCGCATTTTACGAGGAGTCGCAGAAGCTCGTGCGGTTCCTCTCGGCGGCGGACAAGAAGGGCTTCGTGGCGTTCCTCGACGCGATGGGAAAGGGCGCGCTCTTCGAGACGGCGGCGCGGAATCACTTCGGAAACCGCTTTCTGAACTTGGATGCGGTCGAGAGCGAGTTTAAGAGCTACGCGACATCGCCACTCATCCCGACCACGCCTTGAAAAACGACGCCGCCCCCATCCACGCCATCCTCGGCACGGACGATTTCGAGGTGAAGCGCGTGGCGCGGGAGCTGGCGGAAAGGCTCGCGCCGCCGGGGGACTTCGGGAAGGAGGTCATCAACGGCCAGGCGATGAACGCGGACGACGCGGCGCAGAAGGTTTTCCAGACGATCGAGGCGCTGGATACGTACGGCTTTTTCGGCGGCGCAAAGCTCGTGTGGCTGCAGGACGCGAACTTCCTCGCCGACGACCGCACCGGCGGCGCGCAGGCCACGAAGGACGCGATCGAAAAGCTCACGGCGCTGCTGCAACGCGGGCTGCCGGAAGGCACGCGATTCCTGCTCAGCGGCGGCGCCATCGACAAGCGGCGCTCGTTTTACAAGACGCTCGACAAGATCGCGCGAGATGCAGACTTTCGACCGGCTGGATTCCACCAAGCAGGGCTGGGAGCGGCAATGCCGTCATCCTCTGCCGCGACCTCGCCCGGCAGCAGGGCCTGAATTTCGACGAGGACGCGATCGAGCTTTTCACGCTCTACACGGGCGGCGACCGCTACGCCATCACGAGCGAGCTGGAGAAGCTCGACCTCTACCTCGGCAAGGACAACCGCCGCGTGACGCAGGACGATGTCCGCATGCTCACGCCGATGTCGCGCGCGGGCGTCATCTTCGAACTCGGCAATGCGATCTCCGCGCGGCAGCTTCAGCGGGCGCTGGAACTCCTCCAGCAGCTCCTTTTCAACGGCGAAAAGGCCATCGGCATCCTGCTCGCGACGATCATCCCCACCGTCCGAAACCTCCTCCTCGCAAAGGATCTCCTCGTCCGGCACAAGCTCGCCGCGCCGTCGAATCCGTTCCATTTCACCTCGACGCTCGAACGCCTCCCCGCCGCCGCCATCGCGCATCTGCCGCGGACGAAGGAAGGCAAGCTGAACGCCTTTTCGCTCGGCTTCGCCGCGGCTGGCGCGCGCAATTTCACGCTGCCGGAACTGCAGGCCGGGCTGAAGGCGTGCCTGGACGCAAACGTGACGCTCGTCTCCGCCCCGACGGAAACCGAGGTCGTCCTCAGCCAGCTCCTCGTGCGGCTGATCGGCGGGAGCAAACGCGCACGCCGCCGCGCGCTGAACGCCTCAGCGTTTCCGCAGCCGGCGGATCTCCCGCGTCACATCCCGGTCCGCCGATTCGAGTTCCTTGCGCAACGCCTCCACGGAAATGGCGAGCCCGCCAAACGTGATCACCGTCTGCTGCTCGAGATGGTCATTCGTCGCCACGGTGATTTCGTGCTCGCCCGCATACTTCGCCGCGAGCCGCTCGATGATGGAATCCGCCGAGTCCTTTCCGCCGGAATAGAACACCTGGATGCCACCCGGCATCTTCTCCGAATTCGCGCGCGCCCCTTTCCCGTCGAACACCACCACGACGCGCACACCCGTCGCGTCCTGATACGCCGTGAGCCTCCGCGTCAGTTCCTCACGCGCGACGAGCCGATTGCGCCGTGCAGTTCGTGGAGCTCCGGCCACGAAAAAATGACGCTGTGCGCATCGACGAGGAGATAGCGCATGGCTTGCCCTCATCCGGACAGCAGCCCGATCCGCCGGGAGACCTACGCCGCGGCTGCGGCCTTCTTCTTGGCAGGGCGCTTCGCGCGAACCTTCACGCCACCCTTGCCTGCGGCTGCCGCCTTCGCCTTGCGGCGCACGAGGTAATTGAGACGGCGGCGCTTCTTTTCGACTTTGTTGTATTGCTTGCCCATGTTCGGTGAAAGGTGTGGTGAGAAAAGTGAGGGCGCGTTGTTACGGGCGTCGTGCCACCGGGTCAACGGAAAGTTGAGGTTTCAAAGTGAAAGTTGGGAGTTGGTATGCGCGGCGCGGCGCGCGTAACGTGCCGTCGCCCCCGCCGCTCACACTCTCAACTTTCAAACCCTCAACTCATGATCAAAGGCCAGCGCGTAGTTTGCGTGGACGATCGCTTTCCAAAGTGGGTCGTCGAATTCTTCAACCAGCTCCCGGTGAAAGGCCGCACCTACACCATCCGCGACGTGTGCCTGCGCCGCGAGACCATGCGAGGCTCCGACTCCGCGACCATCGCGCTCCTGCTTGAGGAACTCGTCAATCCGCCCGACCCCACGCACAAAGGCAGCGAGGAGCTCGCCTTCAAGTCAGAACGCTTCGCCCCGCTGGAGGAAATCGCCGAGGAACAGGAAGCCGAGCTGGAGCTGAGCACCTTCAACTGACTCCGGCAAATGGACGACGGGCAAATCTCCGAGGAAGTGGTCACGCTGGTCCACGCCATCCGGGATCACGCGCACCTGCGCGAATGGCTGTTTCGCCTGGAGCAGTGCCCGGACTCCGTCCGACGCATCGCGTTTGACCAGATGCTCACGGAGATGAGGGCGGCAGGCGAGGACAGCGCGCTCATCACGGCAATCGCCGAACTTGCGAATCCGCAGATTTGCACTGCCGCCTGCCACGCGCTCCGGGCGTTGGAGCCGGAGTGAATGCATTGCGTTCCGCGGCGTAGGAAAAGGCCGCAAAGCCCCGGCGCTGCCGGTCAATTCGCGGACACCCGGCTTACGCGAGTCCGGCCCACTCGACAGGCAGCATGCGGCCGTCCTGGCCGGCGCTGAAGAGCAGGCGGCCGTCGGGCGTCGCTTCGACGCGGCAGTCGATGTTTGTCGGCCCGTCCGCGGCGGGCGTGACATTTTTCACCACGAAGACGCCGAGCGGCTTGGGCGTGGCGCCGAGGCCGGCCTGTCCCTGCTGGAGGCGGACGCGCGCCTCGGTGCCGCCGTTTTCGCGGGCGCGCCACGGGAACTTGTGGTGCGCGGGCAGCGGCGCGCGCGGGTGGATGAGCACGCCGCCTTCGCCGTCTTCCAGCGAGAGAAGAATGGGGCGCAGCAGCGATCCGCCTCGGTGCACCTCGAGCATCTCGCCGGACTGCGCGCGGAGACCGGTCCAAAATTCGATCGCGGTGGCGGCGGCGGCCTTGAAGTCATCCGGCGCGTCGCCGAGTTGCGCCCGGCGCAGCGCCTCGATGGCCTGCTGGGTCTTGCCGACCTGCTTGAGTGACTGCGCGTAATTCCAGTCGAGCCGCTTCGAAAAGCGCCCGCCAGAAACTGCTGGCAGGATCGCGAAATCGAGCGTGGCCGCGTCGCCGGCGTCGCCGAGCATCGCGGAATATTGGAGCAGGACCTCCTCGGAGTTCGGGTTGCGCTCGAAGGCCTTCGCGACGTGCGCGACCGCCGCCGGGATGTCGTCCCGCTGGCGTGCGACACTGCTCGCGAGGAGCAGAGGCATCCACGCGCCGCGCTTCTCGGCAAATTCGACGAGCGCCTTCTCCTTCCCGGGGCCGTGGTCTGACTGCAGATCGAAGTAAATGCCCAGCGCAGCCTGGATGTTCGGGTCGAGTTCGAGCGTCTTTTCGAGCGCGGCGCGTTCGCCCGCCTTGTCGCCGGAGGCGTTGCACGTCTGCGCGATGTTGAAGAAGCCCCACGCATCGTCCGGACGCGCGGCGGTGAACTTTTCGAATGCGGCCTTCGACTTGTCGAAGGCCCCGGTGAGCCGGTAGCCCGCGCCGAGTGCGGCGAGGATCCGCGGGTCGTTCGGTTTCACCGAGTCCGCCTTTTCCAGCGCCTTCACACCGACATCGGGAATGACGCCGTCGCGGAGCATCTGCTCGCCGAATGCGACGAGCTGGTCGGGGTTCGCGGCGAGCTGATCGATTTGCCCGGCGGCCATTTCGCGGAACTGCTCGACAGGCACGTAAACCGCAGAGTTCGGATCCTTCTGGTCGCGGAGCAGCTTCACCGCGGCCTTGAGCTGCACGAGCGATTCGAGGGCGACGGCGTCGCTCTGGTTGATGTTCACCGCGTTCTTGAACGCCTGCACAGCCTGGTCGCGCTGGCCATTTTCCGCGAGCATCGCGCCGAGATTGTTCCAGATGAAAGGCACGCCAGGCGCCTTCTGCGACGCATCCGCGTAGAGGCGCACGGCCTCCTGGTCATTGCCGCTCTGCCGGTGGACGTATGCCTGATGGAACAGCCCGTATGCCGAACCCGGATGCTCCTTGTCGATCGCCGTGAGCAGCTCCGACGCACGCGCGTATTCCTGATCCTCCAGCGCCTCCGTCATTTCCTGAAAATGCTCCGACGCCGCGAGGAATCCGCGCCACGGCCCGATGACCGTCGGCTCGCTGCTCACGCACGTCTCCACGCCGCGCAGGAGCGTCGGCATGTCGAATTCGCCCTTTTGGTCGTCAGGCTTCTGCGCGTCCGCCGGCCACGGAACACGGTTCGGAAGGCCGAAGAACTGAAGTTGCCACGCCGTTGATTCGATCCAGTTGTAGGTGCTCATTATTGAAAAAGGGGAAAGGCTAGCTGCCGAGGAGGTCCAGGATGGCGCGTTTGTCCGCGCTCGCCGTGACGATGCCCGAAATGCGATCCCGCGCGACGTCCGGATCCTTCAGGCCGTGGCCGGTGACGGTGCAGACGATCTTTGCGCCCTCGGGGATGCGCGGCAGCGGGCACGCGGAGCACCGCTCCTTGCCCGCGCACTTCATCAGCCCCGCGATGCTCGCCGCGCTCGCTGGCTCGACGAAAATGCCTTCGTTTTTCGCAAGCCAGAACTGCGCCTCAAGGATCTCGGCGTCGGTCACGATGTCCACCGCTCCGCCGGAGTCGCGCATCGCCGCCGTGGCCTTGTCCCAGCTCGCGGGATTGCCGATGCGGATCGCCGTCGCGACGGTCTCCGGGTTGTCGATCACCTTGTTGTGGAAAATCGGCGCGGAGCCCGCGGCCTGGAAGCCGGTCATCACGGGCAGCTTCTTCGAGCGGCCGGCGGCCTTGAACTCCTGGTAGCCCATCCAGTACGCCGAGATGTTGCCCGCATTCCCCACGGGGATCATGTGCAGATCCGGCGCATCGCCGAGCGTCTCGATGATCTCGAACGCCGCCGTCTTCTGCCCTTCGAGCCGGAACGGGTTGATGGAATTCACGATCGCGATCGGTTCCGTCTCGCCGATCTCGCGCACGAGCCGCAGCGCATCGTCAAAGTTTCCCTCGATGGCCACGACCTTCGAACCGTACATGAACGCCTGCGCCAGCTTGCCCAGCGCGATTTTCCCCGCCGGCAGCAGCACGATGCTCGTGATGCCCGCACGCGCTGCGTACGCCGCAGCCGCAGCGGAAGTGTTGCCCGTGCTGGCGCAAATCACCGCCTTTGCGCCGGACTCAACGGCCTTCGAGATCGCCATCGTCATTCCGCGATCCTTGAACGACCCCGTCGGGTTCAGTCCCTCGTACTTTACATACACTTCGCTCCCCCGCCCCACGATGGCGCTCAGCCGCGGCGAATGGATCAGCGGAGTCGAGCCCTCGTTCAGGGAGATGACGGGGGTCGCCGCACTCACCGGCAGGAACTCCCGCCAGCGGGCGATGACGCCGCGATCATGAAGAGGTGGTTGCAACATTTTGGAAAAAGGAGCGCGGAATATCAGTTCCCGCACCGCGCCCGGCAAGGAGCATTTCGGAAACATCGCATTCGCAGTTTCAAGCCGCGTTCATCCGCCAAATTTTGCTCGCGAGAATTGAGATGGGTGAAATTTTTCCAGTTGCGCGATCACCGCTGACCGCCTAACTCCCCACGCCCCGCCAGCCAGACCTTCCTATGAAAACACTTGTCCTCGCCGAGAAGCCCAGCGTCGCACAAGACCTTGCGAGGGTGCTCGGGATGAAGCCGGGACGCGGCGATGAGTTCTACGAGAACGACAAGTATGTGATCTCCTGCGCGGTCGGCCATCTGCTCGAGATCGCCGCGCCGGAGGGCAGCGAGGCGCGCGGAAAGTGGAAGATCGAAAACCTCCCGCAGCCTGCCGGAGTACTTCGACCTGAAGCCCATCGAGAAGAACGCGAGCCGCCTCGCGGTGCTCAAGCGCCTGCATCAAGCGCAAGGACGTCGGCGAAATCATCAACGCCTGCGACGCCGGGCCGCGAAGGCGAGCTGATTTTCCGCAACATCATCCGCGCGACGGCCGCGAAGCAGCCGATCAAACGGCTCTGGCTGCAATCGATGACGCCGGATGCGATCCGCACGGCCTTCGCGCACCTGCGCAGCGACGAGGAGATGCAGCCGCTCGCGGACGCCGCGATCTCGCGCAGCGAGGCGGACTGGCTCGTGGGCATCAATTCCACGCGCGCGCTGACCGCCTTCAACTCGCACGGCGGCGGCTTCCAGAAGACCACCGCCGGCCGCGTGCAGACGCCGACGCTCGCCATCCTCGTCGAGCGCGAGGAGAAGATCCGCGCCTTCCAGCCGCGCGCCTATTTTGAGGTGTTCGGCGATTTCGGCGTCGCCGCCGGGCAGCTATCGCGGACGCTGGTTCGACGCAGCATTTCAAGAAAGGCGGCCGAGGAAGACAGCGCGAAGCCGAGCGCATCTGGGACAAGGCGCAGGCCGACGCGCATCGTCGCGAAGTGCGACGGGCAAGCCGGGCACGATCGAGGAGGAGAAGAAGCCGACGACGCAGAGTTCCGCCGCTGCTCTACGACCTCACCACGCTGCAGCGCGAAGCGAACGGACGCTTCGGATTTCCCGCGCGAGATGACGCTGCAAATCGCGCAGGCGCTCTACGAAAAGCACAAGGCGCTCACCTATCCGCGAACCGATTCGCGCTACCTGCCGGAGGATCACCTCGCGACGGCGAAGAACGTGATGGGCAGCTTTCGAGGATCGCTCGCTCGCCGAGCACGCGAAGAAGGCGCTGCGCGAGCGGCTGGGTGCAGCCGAACAAGCGCATCTTCAACAACGCGAAGGTCAGCGATCACTTTGCCATCGTGCCGACGGGCACGGTGCCGCAGGGCTCGAGCGAGAACGGAGCAGAAGATCTTACGACCTCGTCGCGCGGCGCTTCATCGCGGTGTTTTATCCCGCGGCGCAGTTCGAGGTGCACGACGCGCATCACCACGGTCGAGGGCGAGACGTTCAAGACGACGGGAAGATCATCATCGATCCCGGCTGGCTGGCCGTCTACGGCCGCGAGGCCGAGGGCGACGGACAGCGAGAAGGCCGTCGTCCCCGTCGCAGCCCGGCGAGCAGGCGCAGACCGAGGCCATCGAGGTGAAGGAAAGCCTCACCAAGCCGCCCGCGCGCTACAACGAAGGCACGCTGCTTTCCGCGATGGAAGGCGCGGGCAAACTCGTCGACGACGAGGAACTCCGCGAGGCGATGGCCGAGCGCGGCCTCGGCACGCCGGCGACGCGCGCGCAGATCATCGAAGGGCTGATTTACGAGGGCTACCTCATCCGCGAGGGGCGCGAACTGATCGTCACGCAAAAGGGCTCTCGCTGATCACCCTGCTGCGCAATCTCGACGCCGAGAGCCTCACGCAGCCGGCGACTGACCGGCGAGTGGGAATTCAAGCTCAAGCAGATGGAGCGCGGCAAACTCTCGCGCGTCGAGTTCATGGACGAAATCCGCGCGCCTCACGACGGACATCGTGAACAAGGTGAAGAACCACCAGGGCGGCGAGATTCAGGGAAATTTTGAACCGCTCGAAGTCGTGTGCCCGAAGTGCGCCGCGACGCCGTTTGCCGAGAGCTTCAAGAGTTACACGTGCCCAGGCTGCGGCCTCACCGTGTGGAAAACCGTCGCGAGCCGCGAACTCGAACGCAGCGAAGTCACGAAGCTCCTCACGGAAGGTCAGGTCGGCCCGCTCGAGGGCTTTCGCAGCAAATTTGGCCGCGCATTTTCCGCCCCGCTGAAGCTCGACCGCGAGGAATGGAAGGTGACTTTCGACTTTAAGAAGGAAGACGAAGGCGACGGCACGCAGCCCGAGTGGGTGAACCCGGAGCCCGTCTGCAAGTGCCGCATGTGCGCGACCGGACAGATCTTCGAGGCCGCGGAGGTCTTCCAGTGCGACCAGCGCGCCACGAACCTATGCAAGGTGCGGATCGGAAAGACGATCCTCCGCAAAAATCTCACGCGCTCGGACATCGCGGCGCTGATGAAGGACGGAAAGACCGCGCTGCTCACGGGCTTCGTCAGCGCGCGCACTGGTCGTTCGTTCAAGGCGTTTCTCGTGCTGAAGGAGGACGGCAAGGTCGGCTTCGAATTCGCCGCGCGCGAGCCGAAGGCTCCGGCGAAGGACGGGGCCGCAGCGCCGACGGCGAAGGACAAGGCGGAGAAACCCGCGAAACCGGCAAAACGGGCCGCGAAGACGAAGGCGAAATAGGCTCCCGTGGGAGCCTCGCGGCTCCATTTTTTGAAACGCGGAGACGCAGAGACGCGGAGGGAAACAGGCGGCCGAACTCCAGCCGACGCTGCCTCATCCCGGAATCGGCGAGACACGCAACGGTCTAGCCCGCGGGTTTCGCCAGCGGCACCAGGCGCGCGAGATCCTTCGGCAGCGGCGACTCGAATTTCATCTCCTTGCCCGTCTCCGGATGCGGGAAGCGCAGGCCGCATGCGTGCAACCCAAGGCGCTTCGCCGGGTTGGACTTCGCGTGGTATTTCTCGTCGCCGACGATCGGGCAGCCGGCGTCGGCGAGATGCACGCGGATCTGGTGCCGGCGTCCCGTCTTCAGCGTCAGCGCGACGAGCGAACGCCACTCGCTTTTTGCCAGCACGCGGTAATGCGTCACCGCATGGCGCGTGAGCTCGCTCGGCGGCGCGCTGAAGACCTTGAAGGGATTCGTCTCGTTGAGGTCCGACTCGAACGTGCCCGCTTCCTGCGGCAGCCGCCCCTCCACCACCGCCTCGTAGTTTTTCTCCACGCGATCCCAGCCGCCTTGCAGCGTCTCCTTCGCCAGCGGCGTCTTCGCAAAGACCATCAGCCCCGACGTCTCGCGGTCGAGCCGGTGGACGATCCACACGCGCTCCTTCGCGCGCGGATTGCCGAGGCGCAGGTATTCCGTGAGTTGAAAGTACGCCGTCTTCTCCGGCTCCGCCTCGCTCGCGATGCTCAGCAGGCCGGATGGCTTGTCGATCACGATGATGTGCGCGTCCTCGAAATAGACCTTCATCCCCGCGCCGAGCTTCGTCTTCGGCACCGCAAACCGGTCCGTGCGAACCGCCACCACATCGCCCTTTTTCAGCGGATGATTGAACTGCGTCACCGGCCGCCCGTTCACTGTCACCGCCTGGAACTTCAGCCACGTGCGGATCTGCTTCTTCTTCTCCTGCGGCCAGGCGGCGAAGAGATACGCAAGAAGTTCGGCGGGCGCACTCACGGTGCTCGGTTTGGGCATGGCGGAATGTCGGCGACCTGCGCGCGGTTGTCGATTCTCCTGCGCGCCGCCTCGTCCTGCCGTCACAATTCGTTTGCAAAATTGTCACCGCCGTATGGCATTTCATGCACGCTGTTTCGCCAGCCTCTTCCTCCATGAAAACCACGTTCCTCGCCCTCTCAGCGCTTGCGGCCCTCACATGCACTCCGGCTCACGCAGCCGATCCCAAACCGTCGGAGCACGACTTGCCCAACGGAAAATTCAGTGTACTGCCGGTGGGCCAACCCCCGGCGGGCTGGAAGCCGGCGTATCCCAACGCCGGCGGTGTGATTTTCAACGACGGCAAGGAAACCTTCCTGCGCCTTTCCAGCGCGCAACCGGCCAACGCGGGCGTCTCGCAGGAACTCGCCGTGCCCCCAAAGGCCGTCTCGGTCAACGTCTATGGAAGAATGCGTGGCAAGCCGCAAAACCTGAAGACCGAGAAGAACGCCGCGGTGGAAGTGGCCTTGCGTTACAAGGACGCCAAAGGCGCGAACATTTCCGCCGCCGTGGTTGCTTCTGGCAACTCACCCTACTGGCACACCTTCCGCCGGACCTTCACACTGCCGCCAGGCTGTGTGAAAATCGAAGTGCTCGCCCGCAGCCTCTTTGCCGTGGGCAACTTCGATTTTGCCGAAGTGCGGGCGGACTTCAAGTGACGCCCACCGCGATTCATGCGCCGTTTTGAACCCGCAAACATGGGAGTCGCTTTTGTTCCGCTCTCCCGCTAGCCGATGCACTCCCACTACGCCCACATGAACATCCCCCGCATCCCTCTCGCATCCGTCATTCTCACCGGCGCGCTTTTTGCGCCCCTCGCATTCGCTGAAACCGGCGTCGGCGCCAAGCCGCTGGAGGGCGCCGAAGTGATCATCGATGGCTCGCGCGCGATGCTCGATGAGAAGTGGATTTATTGGGAAGGGCCGCGGCTTCAAGTCCGCGATGCCGATCAAGTGGAAGATCGTCGAGGATCCCGTGGACAAGGACAAGGGCACAACCGTGATGACCGACGACCGCGTCGCGGACGGCGGGAAGTTCGGCACCGCGGACATCGTGACGAAGAAGCAGTATCGCGACTTCCGGCTGCACATCGAATTCTGGATCGCGAAGCCGCGCGGCAACAGCGGCGTGTATCTGCAGAACCGCTACGAGATCCAGGTGCTCGACGGCGACAAGACGAAGCACGGCATGGGCGCGGTGATCAACGAAACCGAGTCGCCCTACCACGCCTACGCCGGCACCGGAAAATGGAACGCCTACGACATCACGTTCCGCGCCGCGCGTTTCAAGGACGGCAAGCTCGTGGAGAAGCCGCTCGTCTCGATGTATTTCAACGGCATCAAGGTCCACACGAACGTGGCCATCAACCAGGTCTGGGGCGGCCCGAAGTCCGGCATCGACGGCGGCAACGACGGCGGCAAGGGAATCACCGACACGCCCGGCGGCCTGAAGCTCCAGTGCGAAGGCCACGACGTGCGCTACCGCAACGCGTGGATCAAGGAACTCGACCTGACGAAGCCGGACACCGACTTTACGGAGTAAAAGCGGCGGCTACCATCCGGGGTAGCTCCATTGAGTGGCGATCGCACGAAGTGCGCTACATAGCACGTCGCTCCGCGCGCGTTCCTTCTCCGTTTCATTCCGAAACTTTCGCGACCGCTCAAAGCCGTCTGATTCGACAAACTTGACGATCTGCCGGATCTCGTCCCGGTCGCACCAGACCCCATGCCGCGGACAGACATCAACGATCACTCCTGAAATATCAGCGAAGTTTATCCGCGACATCAAATCACCACAGATTGGACACGGTCGGTAACGCCAATTTGGATCCGCCCGGTTGGGGGAGGATGCGGCAGGCGCCAGATCCGACATCATCTCATTGCGACTGGCGGAATCCTTGCAAATCCGAACGAAGGACTCGTAACCGACCCACATCCCATCGCAAACGGGACACTTCTCAACGATCACCAAGCCCAATGCGACAGTCCTCAAGTCCCCTCTGCATTGGGGACATGACTTTCGGCTGTTGAGGATGGCCGCTTCCATGCACATGCCAAAGCATGGAGAGCGCACCCCGACAACTCGATTTGCGGGCTCAGGCGGCAAGGCTTGTTCCCGTGCGTGCGCCCGTGCTTTCCTTCGTGTCCCACATGAACACGCTTCCCCGCCTCCTCGCATTTCTCATTTTTATCTGCGCCACCGCCACCGCCGCGCAGAAGCCGAACGTCCTCTTCATCGTCGCCGACGATTTCCGCGCGGAGCTGGCCAGCTACGGATCGCCCGCGCACACGCCGAACCTCGACCGGCTCGCGAAGCGCTCGCTGCAGTTCGACCGCGCCTACACGCAGCAGGCCGTCTGCAATCCGTCGCGCTCGTCCTTCCTCACCGGACTCCGGCCCGACACGCTGCGGATTTGGAACAATGGCACGCACTTTCGCGAGCTGAACCCGGACGTGACGACGCTGCCGCTGTGGTTCAAGGAGCACGGCTACGACACGCGCTGCGTCGGGAAAATCTTCCACAACTGGCACACGAAGGTGCACGGCGATCCGCGCTCGTGGAGCGCGCCGGAATTCCTCCACTACGAGAACCACGGCGAGGATGTCGCAAAGGTGGAAGGCCCGCTGCCGCCGAACCTCGCGACGACCGTGTCGGGATTCGGCTACGCGAAGAACGGCCTCTGCGAATGCCGCGACGTGCCGGACGAGGCGTACTTCGACGGTCGCGTCGCCGCCGAGGCGGTGCGGGTGCTCGGCCAGGTGAAGTCAACGGGCGAGCCGTTCTTCCTCGCGGTCGGATTCTGGAAACCGCACGCGCCCTTCAACGCGCCGAAGAAATACTGGGATCTCTACGACCGCGCAAAGCTCCCGCCGCTCGACGCACACACCGAACCCCGCCCGACGGGCGCGCCGGACATTGCCTTTCACCAGAGCACCGAAATCCTCGGCCCTGCGAAGGACCAGAAGCGGCTCACGCCCGAACAGGCCGCGGAGATGCGCCACGGCTACTTTGCCAACATCAGCTACATGGACGCGCAGCTCGGCAAGGTGCTCGACGCGCTCGACGCGAGCGGCGTCGGCGACCGCACCATCGTCACGTTCGTCGCCGACCACGGCTACCAGATCGGCGAGCACACGCTGTGGGGGAAGACTTCGAACTTCGAGCTGGATGCGCACGTGCCGTTCTTCATCGGAACGCCCGGGATGAAAAGCGCCGGCAAACGCACATCCTCGCCCACCGAGTTGCTCGATCTTTTTCCCACGCTCACCGCTCTCTGCGGACTGCCAAGGCCCGATGGCCTCGAAGGCACAAACCTCGCGCCGCTGCTCGACGATCCTTCGCTCGCACTGAAGCCCGCCGCATTCACCCAGCACCCGCGCCCCGCCTACTACGACCGCGAGCCGGGCGGCCAGCCGTCCGTGATGGGCTGCAGCGTCCGCACCGCCAGCGTCCGCTACACCGAGTGGCGCGACTGGAAGACCGGCGAACCCGTCGCACGCGAACTCTACGATGCGGCCGCGGACCCGCACGAAATGAAGAACGCCATCGACTCCCCCGCCCTCGCGAAGGCCCAGGCGGAAGCGGCGGCGCTGCTCAGGAAGCAGTTCCCGATTACCCGGCACTGAGCTGCCTGCCGGAGCTCTAGGCCGCGCGAGCGCATTCGCCCGCTGATCATCGGACAAGCCGGACGTGTCCCTTGACACAACGACGAGTTGCCCGTTACCTCCGCCCGTCTTGCGATTCCTCCGCTCCAGCGTTTTCTTGGCCATCGTCTCCCTGTTCGTGCTCACGGGATTCGGCGTGGATGTTTTCGGCGAGTGCTGCGGATCGCACGGGCCGGCGGAGACGGAACACTCCGGTTGCGCTCCCGATGACCACGATCAGGCCCCCGACAAAGGTGACGGCTGCCAGTGCATCTGCCACGTCGTCCTCACCACGCTCACCGCTGGGACACTGTGGGCGGCCGATGCGGCATTCGTCCCGACGGGCTTCCTGTCTCACACGGATGAATTCCCCCCGGATGCGGTGCCGCTCGGCATCGATCATCCGCCTCAGATCGCCTGACGCCTGACGCGCATCGTCGTGCCCGGATGGCACGGCGAATCTTGCGGCGTCAGCCTAATCACCCCGGCCCATCGCCGGATCCCGCGTGTCCGCACGTCTGCGCACGCTCGCATCCACCCGCAATTTTCAAAATCATGCCTTTCCGAAAACTCCACCTCCTCAGCTTTCTGTTCGCACTGCCCATCGCCGCCATTGCTGCGGGGAGCGGCGGCCTGTCGCTCACTCTCGACGGCGTGGACGAGCAGGTGCGCCGGCACAACCCGCAACTCGCCGCCGCACGGCTCCGCATCGAGGAGGCCCGCGGCAGGCTCGACAGCGCGGGGCGGCTTGCGAATCCCGAACTCGATTTCGAATACGCGCAGAACGTCCGCATGCCGGAGCGCGGCTTCCGGCTGGAGTTCATGCAGCGGTTTCCGCTCACCGGGCGCCTGCGGCTGGAAAAGGCCGTGTCCCGTTCGCAACTGGCCGCCGCCGAGGCTGAGGTCCGCGACGCGGAACGCAGGCTCGCCGCAGATGCGCGTGCGCTCGCGGTGAAACTGCTCGCGCTTCGCCAGCAGCGCGCGGTACGCGTGAAACAGATCGCCGCCAGCCGCGAACTCGGCGACTTCATGACCAGGCGCGTCGCTTCGGGCGAGGCTTCGCAGGTCGATGCGGCGCAGGTGCAGCTCGAGCGCAGCCAGCTCGACACCGCGCTCCTGCTGCTCGACAGCGAACAGGCGGCGCTGCTCGGCGAACTGCGCCCGCTGCTCGGCGTGACAGCGCCCGCTCCGGTCGAGATTCGCGGTGAACTGCCCATGCCCGCCGGAACCCCGCCAGGCCGCGTGAACATGGAAAGGCGCGGCGATTACCAGGCAGCGCAGCACGGTGCCTCGGCGGCGAGGGAAAGCGCGGCGCTCACAATGGCGAACAAATGGGCCGACATCGGCGTGGGACTCACCGCCGAGCACGCGCGCACCGAGGATGCGCCGCAGGGATTTGAACGCGACACGATGGTCGGGCTGAAGTTCAGCCTGCCGCTTCCGCTCTGGAACGCAAACGAGGGCCGCATCCGCGAGGCGAACGCCACCGCAGCGCGTGCCGGCAAGGAACTTGACGCCCTCGCGGTGCAGATCCGCGGTGAAGTCGCCGGTGCCCGCGGAGAAATGGCCGGCCTGGCCAAGGTCGTCGCGTCCATCGCCGATGATCTCATTCCGCAGGCGGTCAAAATCGAGGAGCAGCGCCGGAACTCGTACGGAATCGGGCAGAGCGCCTTCACCGAGGTCGTCCGCGCGCGGGGCGGGCGCTTTGAACTCGAAGTGCAGCTCGTGACCGCCCTGCGCGACTACCATCTGGCCCGAACGCGCTACCTCGCCGCCACCGGTGCCACCGCACTCGCGCCGAAATCGGCCAGCCACAAGTGAACGACGCCATGAACACCGCACTCCTCATTGCCAAGGGTATCGTCAGCGGCGGCATCATCGTCGCCGTCTCGGAACTGGCGAAACGCAACAACACCGCCGCGAGCATCGTCCACTCGCTCCCGCTCGTCTCGCTGCTCGCGCTCATCTGGCTCTACGCGGGGACGCGCGACACCGCACTCATCGGACGGCACATGACCGGCACCTTCTTGTTCGTCCTGCCGACGCTGCCGATGTTCCTCGCAGTGCCGTGGCTGCTGCGGCGAGGCGTGGCGTTCTGGCCCGCGCTCGCGCGCGGGCCTGGCGCTCACCGTCGCGCTCTACTTTCTCACCATGCGCCTGCTGAAAACCGCTGGCGTGAACCTTTGAATCCCACTCTCGACCTCCATCCATGATCAGAAAACTCACCATCCTCTCCGCCGCGCTGCTGCGCATTCGCGCCTCTGCGCGCCGCCGATTTCGCCCGAGGAAGCCGCCAACACCGTCATCCTCGACGAGACCGGCGTGAAGAATCTCAAGCATCGAAACGGTCGAAGCCGAGGAGACCGACTTCGAGGAAACGGTCTTCGCGCTCGGCCGCATCCGCGTGGCGCCGGGCCATCGCGCGGTGGTCAGCAGCCGCGTGCCGGGGCGCGTGCTGAGCGTGAGCGCGCACATCGACACGCGCGATCGAGAAAGGCGCGGAGGTGGCCGTGATCGAGAGCCGGCAGCCCGGCGATCCGCCGCCGTCCATCCGGCTCACCGCGCCGATCAGCGGCATGGTCTCGGCGGTCAACGTCGTGCCCGGACAGCCGGTGACGCCGGACGATTCGCTGGTCGAAATCATCGATCTCGCCGAGGTCCACGCCGTCGCCGCGGTGCCCGAGCACCTCGTCGGCAAGACTGCGCGCCGGGCAGACCGCGCACATCCGCGTGACGGCGGTGCCGGGACGAACCTTCGAGGCGACGCTCGCGCATCTCGGCGCGGAGGCGGATGCGAAGAGCGGCACGCTCGAGGCCGCCTTTCACGTCGAGAATCCCGAGGCTGCGTGCTGCGCCCGGACATGCGCGCGGAGTTTTCCATCGTGCTCGGCAAACGCGAGGGCGTGATGAGCGTCCCGCGCGTCGCGCTGCAAGGCGACGCGGCCAACCGCTTCGTCTATCGTCAAGCACTACGACGACTCGCTCAAGCACACCTTCGTGAGCATGCCGGTGCAGGTCGGCGCGATGAACGACCGCTTCGTGGAAATCACCGGCGGCCTCCTCGCCGGGCGATGAAGTGGTGACGACGCGGCGCCTACTCGCTCGGCTTTGCCGGCAAGGGCAGCGTGTCGCTGAAGGAGGCGCTCGATGCCGCGCACGGCCACGAGCACAACGAGGACGGCTGCGAGATGACCGCCGGACAGAAGAGCGGGCGCGCCGCGCGGCAGCGGCGGCGACGGCCACGCACACGGCGGCACGGCTCTCGACGCTCACGATCTTTCTCGCTCGCCTCGAACGGCCTGCTGCTCGTGCTGCTCGTCGTGGCGATGCTGCGCAAGCCGAAGGCGGACGACGCGCCGAGCACGCGGCCCCGAAAGCGGAATCGCACTAGGCCATGCTGAACAAGCTCATCCGCCTCGTCGCTGCACAACCGCGCGATCGTCCTCGCGCTGGCGCTGCTGCTCATGGTCATCGGGCGTGCAGACGACGATGCAACTGCCGGTCGAGGTGCTGCCGGATCTCACGAAGCCGACCGTCATCATCCTCACCGAAGCGCCGGGCCTCGCGCCGGAGGAGGTGGAGACGCGCGTCACGCAGCCGCATCGAGAGCGCGCTGCATGGGCGTCGCCGGGCTGACGCGGCTGCGCTCGAATTCCGACGTGTCGCTCTCGCTCGTCTATGCGGAGTTCGGCTGGGGCACGGACATCTACAAGGCGCGGCAGCTCGTGCAGGAGCGGCTGCAGGGCGTGCGCGAGCACGCTGCCCGACGGGCGTGCAGCCGTTCCTGACGCCGGTCGCCTCGCTCATGGGCGAAATCCTGCTCGTCGGCGTGCGCAGCCGCGACGGCAAGATCGCTGCCGCGCGACGTGCGCACGCTCGCGGACTGGACGATCCGCCCGCGCCTGCAAAGCATCCCCGGCATCGCCGAAGTCCTGAACATGGGCGGCGGCGTCAAGCAGATCGCAGGTCCAGCCCGACCCGTACCGCATGGCCGGCGCACGAGGTCACGCTTCGACGAACTCGAAACCGCCGCGAAGGAGGCGGCGAGCAACTCGACCGGCGGCTTCATCAACACCGGCACCGACGGAAATCATGGTGCGCAATCTCGCCATGACCGTGCAGCTCGACGACATCGCGCAGCACCGTCGTCAAGAAGGTCGGCGACCGCCCGCATCCGCATCGGCGACGTGGCGCAGCGTCGAGTGGGGCGTCGAGCCGATGCGCGGCGACGCGCAGCGTGAACGGCGAAGCGCCGGCGTGGTGCATGAGCATCACGAAAGCGCCCGGCTTCGACACGCGCGCGCTCACGGCGAAGATCGAGAAGGCGCTCGCCGAGCTGCAAGCCGACGCTGCCCGCGGGCGTCGAGACCGATGCTGCTTTTCCGCCAGGGCGACTTCATCGAGCACGCCATCGGCAACCTCAAGGAAGCCATCCGCGACGGCGCGATCATGGTGACGATCGTCATCTTCCTCTTCCTGCTGAATTTCCGCACCACGTTCATCACGCTCATGGCGATGCCGCTGTCCTTCGCCATCACGATGCTCGTCTTCAAATGGTTCGGCATCTCCGTGAACTCGATGACGCTCGGCGGCCTCGCCGTCGCCATCGGCATGGTCGTGGATGACGCCATCGTGGACGTGGAAAATGTCTTCCGCCGCCTGCGCGAAAACGCCGCGCTGCCGCAGCCGCAGCCGCGGCTCGAAGTCATCGCGCGCGCCTCCGGCGAAGTGCGGAATTCCATCCTCTACGCCACGCTGCTCATCATCCTCGTCTTCCTGCCGCTGCTCGGGCCTGAGCGGCGTGGAGGGCCGGCTCTTCGCGCCCATCGCCATCGCCACCATCGTCTCGATGATCGCGTCGTTCGTCGTCTCGCTCACGGTCATTCCCGGTGCTCTGCTCGTTCCTGCTCCGGCCGAAGGAAGGCGACGCGCACAAGGACGGCTTCGTCACGCGCGGCATGAAGTGGCTGCTCGAACACACGCTGCTGCGCTTCGGGCTTTCGCAGCCGTTCCTGCTGCTCGGCGTCGTCGGCATGATGGTCGTCGCCGCGTTCCTCGCTCTATCCGCAGATGGGCAAGGACTTCCTGCCCGCGTTCCGGGAGGAGACCGCGCTCGTCGCCACCACCGCCGCGCCGGGCACTTCGCTCGAGGAGATGAACAAGATCTCCGACGTGCATCGAGCAGCAGCTCCTCAGCGTCCCCGAAGTGCGAAAGGTCGGGCCGCCGTCTCGGGCGCGCCGAGCGCGGCGACCATGTCGTGCCGGTGTCGCACCGCGGAGTTCGACGTGGATTTCCGCGACCGAAAAGAGCGAGCCCGCAGCGCAGCCGCGCGGAGATCCTCGCCGACGTGCGCAAGAAAGTGCAGAGCGTGCCCGGCACCTTCAGCGTGGTGATGGGGCCGCTCGCCGACCGCATCGGCCACATGCTCAGCGGCGTCTCCGCGCCGGTGGCGGTCAAGATCTTCGGCCCCGACCTCGACAAGCTGCGGCAGCTCGGCATCGAGGTGCAGGCGCGTCGCGAAAACGCATCCCCGGCTTCGAGGACGCCAAGCTCGATCAGCAATCCGTCATCCCGCAGCTCCGCATCGAGGCGGACCGCGACCGCGCGCGCCGCCTACGGCATCACGCCGGGCAAGCTCAACGAACAGCTCTCCACGCTGCTCGGCGGCGAGAACGTCGCCGAGCTGCGCGAAGGCCAGCGCGACCGTCGATCTCGTCATCCGCCTGCCCGCTGGAGTGGCGCGAGATCGCCGGAGAAACTCGCCGAGCTGCCCATCGAGGTCACGACAGCGAAGGCGGCCTGCAGCGCATCCCGCTCTCGCTCGTCGCCGACGTGCGCGAGGCGAAGGGACCGAACGTCATCTTCCGCGAAAACAGCCAGCGCCGCTTCGCCATCGCCATCAAGCCGACGGTGCGCGATGTCGAGCACGCTCGTCGTGCGAGCTGCAAAAGCGAAGTCGCGCGAGAAGGTGAAGCTGCCCGAGGGCTACTTCATCACGCTACGAGGGCGAATTCCAGGCGCAGAAGCGAAGCCTCGCAGCGCATCGCCATCTCTCAGCGCGGTCGTCTTCGTCGTCATCGCCTTCCTGCTCTACGGCTATTTCCGCACGCCGTTCTTCGCCTTCCAGGTGCTCTGCGACATCCCGCTCGCGCTCGTCGGCGGGCTCGTCTTCACCTAGTTCAAGCTGAACAACATCAGCATCGCCACGCTCGTCGGCTTCATCGCCGTCGGCGGGCGTCGCGGCGCGCAACAGCATCATGCTGATCTCGCCACTACCTGCACCTCATGCAGCACGAGGGCGAAGGCTTCACCAAGGCGATGGTCATCCGCGGCACGAAGGAACGGCTCGTCCCCGTGCTCATGACCGCGCTCGCCGCCGGCATCGGCCTCATCCCGCTCGTCCTCGCCGCCGATCAGCCGGGCAAGGAAATCCTGCATCCCGTCGCCGTCGTCATCGTCGGCGGACTCATCACCAGCACGCTGCTCGGCCTCGGCGTCACGCCCGACGGTCTTCTACACCTTCGGCCGCAAGGCCGCGCGGCGGGCCATCGACGAACGAAGCGCCCGCCTCACACTGACAACTCTCCGCGCCGCGGCGGCGGTCTGGACGCCACGGCGCGGTCACCTTCACCCGGACCGCAAAGCAAACACACACAAACAAACCAACATGAAAAAACACATCCTCGCGCTGCTCGGCAGCCTCGCCCTCACCGCCGCAGCCTTCGCGCACGGCGAAGTCGAAGTCGGCCCGAACGGCGGACGCATCCTCGAGTTCTCCAAGAACGAAACCATGCACGGCGAAGTCACCGTCAAGGGCGGCAAGTTCCACATCGCCGCTGCTCGACAAGGACATGAAGCCCGTCGCGCTCGGCGAACAGATGCTCACCGCCACCGGCCGGCGACCGGCACAAAGCCCGAGAAGCTCGCCGTGGAAAAAGACGGCGGTCATTTCGTCGTCCCCATCGTGAAGGCCGGCGAGTGGCTGATCGTGCAATTCAAGGACAACGCGAAGGCCAAGGCCGTCACCGCCCGATTGCAATACGACACGAAGGTCTGCGGGAGCTGCAAGAAGCGAGGAGTGGCTCTGCAAATGCGCGCGGGAAGAGCCGAAGAAGGCAAAGTAGCCTCGCTGCCGCCTGCAATCTTACCGCGCCAGGCTGGCTTAAACGGAGCCGTACGCGCGGCTTGGTCGCCAGCAAACGAACACAGAGCGCAGCTGCGCGACGCCCCTCGCTGAGGCTCAGGCGGAAGCGCGGTGCTTCCCGGGAAGCGGTTACCCGACAACAGGGGAATTCAGCCGCGCCTTTTGAGCAGAGTTTCGCCGTTTTATTGGCTGCTTCGCGGTTCCGTGCTAACGATTCAAAATTGGTCGGGTGGCTCTGGCATGAACGACCTCACCCCGGTGCCCCGAATCTCATCACGACTCGGAAAAATGGGCTGGCTTCGCCGCTGGCCGTTACTCGCGGTGCCATCACTCATCGTCGGTGCGTGCCCATTGCAGGCAGCCACGTTGCGCGTCCCCGCGGATTTTCGAACGATTCAGACCGCCGTGGATGCGGCGCATCCCGGTGACACCGTGGTCGTCGATCCGGGCACCTATCCCGAACGTGTGCGGCTCAAGGAGAAGGTGACGCTTCGGAGCGCCGGCGACGATTCCCAGGGGACACTCGGACTGAAACGCGCCGAGGCGACGGTGATCGATGGTGGCGGCACGCAGGACGCACATCCGGGCGTCGACATGGCGGAGGGTGCGGTGCTCGACGGATTCACCGTTGCCAACGCAGGCCGCTATGACGACGCCGAGTGGAAGAGGCATTTCGAGACCCGGGGGAACGAGCAGGCGCATGAGCACATCGGCGCGCCTGGCGTGGCCGGCGTGAGCATCCGCGGCGTGAACTGTGTGGTGCGGCACAACATTGTCCGCCACTCCGGCTACACAGGCATTGCCATCGCCGGCGTGGATGGCCGCAGGTGCGCGCCGCTGATCCTCGGGAACATCTGCTACCGCAATATGGGCGGAGGCATCGGCTCGATGAGCGGCTCCACGGCCGTCATCCGGGGCAACACCTGTTTCGAGAATTTCTACGCCGGCATCGGCCATGAGAACGCGAGTCCCCTCGTCGAGTTCAACCGCTGTCACGGCAACATCCGCGCAGGGATCGGCGTGAGCGAGGGGGCGTGCCCGACGGTGCGCAACAATGTCTGCTACGGAAACCGCCGCGCGGGCATTGGCATCCGCACCGCTGCCAACACGCGCCCCATCATCGAGCGAAACGAGTGCCACGACAACGGCATGGCGGGCATTGGCGTGGAAGAAAAGGCCGAGCCGGTGATTAGCAACAACCGCTGCTTTCGCAACGTGCTCGCCGGGATCGGTGCCCGCGACCAGGCGCGTCCCTCGATCCTGGGCAACGAGTGCTTTGAGAACGGGGAGGCGGGCATCGGCCTCGCGACCGGCAGCGACACGCAGGTCACCGGCAACCATTGCCATGCGAATAAGGCAGCGGGCATCGGCTTTTCCGGCAGTGGAAAAAACACCGCCGTGCTGAGCGACAACCGCATTCTCGAAAACTTCGCCGTCGCCGTCGGCATCAATTCAGGATGGACGGTCACGCTGAGCGGCAACCAAATTGCCCGCGCCAAGGACATGCCACCGCTCGTGATGGTGTTCGAGGGGGCGACCGCGCTCTTTACGAACAACACCCTCCGGGGTGGCGGTGTCGCGGCGATCCGCGTGGCCGGGACGATTCGCGTCATCGGCAACCGGATTGAAGGCGTCAAGCTTAGCAAAGGAGGCCCGCCGAACTTCGGCGTCTGGGCACTCCCGGGAGCGCACGTGGAAATGACCGGGAACACCGTGAGCGGCTGGCGTCATGCCCTCTCCGCGGAGGATGCGGAAATCCTCGCCAGCGACAACTCGGTGACAGACTCCGTTACCACCGCGTTTCGCGTCCGTGGCCGGAACAAGTCGAACATCATTTCCGGAAACCACGTCGCCGACGAGAACGTGAAGGAGGTGATTTTCTATCCTGACGGAAAATAGCCGGGCGAAATACCCAGTCACCCCCTTTGCATTCCGCGAAGGAACGCCTACAGCCATGGTTCGGATCGAAGACGAAGAGGATGACTCTCGCGCAGCGTAGCCCGCTGTGAAATGCCGCGGGACCGCGCGGCAAAGCTTGTTCGCAGTCGAACAGACATGCTTTGCTTGCCACCCCCCGCATGAACTCACTGCTCCCCCGCCTCGCGCTGCTTTTTTTCCTCATCGCATCTGCCGCCATGGCCGCCGATGACACACGCCCGAATGTCGTCGTCATTCTCGCCGACGATCAGGGCTGGGGCGATCTGAGCTTCAATGGCAACACGAACATCTCGACGCCGAACATCGATTCGCTCGCGACGAAGGGCGCGGTGCTGGAGCGGTTTTTCGTGTGCCCCGTGTGCTCGCCGACGCGTGCGGAGTTCCTCACCGGGCGCTGGCATCCGCGCAGCGGCGTCTGGAGCACCTCCGAGGGTGGCGAGCGGATGAGCCTCACGGAAAAGACGATCGCGGACACTTTCACCGCGGCGGGCTACGCGACGGCGGCGTTCGGGAAATGGCACAACGGGATGCAGTATCCGTATCACCCGCGCGGGCGCGGCTTCGGCGAATACTACGGCTTCTGCTCGGGGCACTGGGGCGACTACTTCGACGCGCCGGTGGAGCACAACGGACGGCTCGTCACGAGCAAGGGCTTCCTCACGAATGATCTCACGGACCACGCGCTGAAGTTCATCGGCGACAACAAGGAGCGACCGTTCTTCTGCTACGTACCCTACCACACGCCTCACTGGCCTGCGCAGGTGCCGGATGAATTTTTTGCGCCGCTCGCAAATGCGGACCTGAAAATGCGCGCGCGCAATCCGCAGCAGGAAGACATCGTGGACACGCGCGCCTCGCTGGCGATGACGGCGAATATCGACTGGAACGTGGGCCGCATCCTGCGCCGGCTCGACGAACTGAAACTCGCAGAGGACACCATCGTGATCTACTTCAGCGACAACGGGCCGAACACGTGGCGCTGGAATGGCGACATGAAGGGCAAGAAAGGTGCGACCGACGAGGGCGGCGTGCGTTCGCCCTTCGTCATCCGCTGGCCGGGGAAGATCGCCGCGGGCAAACGGGTGACACAAATCGCCGGCGCGGTGGACCTGCTTCCCACGCTCGCGGATCTCTGCGGCATCAAGGTCACATCCGAAAAACCCCTCGACGGATTGTCGCTCAAGCCGCTGCTCACGGGTTCGCCGAAGGTTGAATGGATGGATCGAATGATTTTCTCCCACTGGGCGGGGAAAGTCAGCGTCCGCACGCAGCAGTACCGGCTCGATAACGCCGGGCAGCTTTTCGACATGGTCGCCGACCCCGTGCAGGATCACGATGTCGCCAAGGAGCACCCCGAAGTGGCCGCGCGACTCGCGAAGGCCGCCGCGAAATACAGGGACGACGTGCTCCCCGGACTGAGAAAAAACGAGCGGAAGCCGTTCACCGTCGGCTATCCGGAGTTTCCCATCACGCAACTCCCCGCGCGCGACGGCATCCCGCACGGCGGCGTGAAACGCAGCGCTAAGGCGCCGAACTGCTCGTTCTTCACGAATTGGACGAGCGCCGACGAAAGCATCACCTGGGACATCGAGGTCGCGACTGCGGGCAAATACGAGGCCGTCGTCTATTACACGTGCCCCGCGGCGGATGTGGGATCGAAAGTCGAGCTGAGCTTCAACGGCGACCGCACCGAAGCGGTCGTGAGCGTGCCGCACGATCCTGCATTGCGCGGCAAGGACAATGACCGCGCGCCGCGCGCGTCCGAGTCCTACGTGAAGGACTTCAAGCCGCTCCCGCTCGGCACGCTCGCGCTCAAACCCGGCCGCGGCCTGCTCACGCTCAAGGCGCTCAGCGTCCCCGGCAAGTCGGTGATGGACGTCCGGCTGATCCTGCTGACCCTGGTGAAGTGACCCGCAGCGCGACTGCGGCGGGACAATGTGGCAGAAGCGTCCTGCCTTTCCGGCGTGCGCCATCCCCCGACCCGACGCTGCTCCCTTGCCTCTCAGCGCCTTTGCGCGAACGAGATTTTTACAACCTGCAAGCCGGACAGTCTGCCGTAATGTAGTTGGCATTCTGACAGTCCCCATGAGACCCGCCCCATTCCTCTGCGCGCTTGTGATCGTCCTGCCGCACTTCGTCCTTGCCGATGACGCGGAGGCGCTCTTCGTCCGCCGCATCGCGCCGCTGTTTCATGAGAAATGCCTCGCATGCCACGGCAAGGACGAGGCGAAGATCAAAGGCGGGCTCGACATGCGCACACGCGCATCCGTGCTCAAAGGCGGCGACAGCGAAAAGCCCGCGCTGGTCGCGGGAAAGCCGGAGGAAAGCCCGCTCTATCTCGCTGTCACGCGAAAGCACGACGACTGGGAGCCGATGCCGCCGAAGGAAGCGGACAAGCTCTACGCGGAGCAGGTCGGCTGGATCAAAGAGTGGATCGCCGGCGGTGCACCGTGGCCGGACGAAGCGCGCATGCAGGCCATCGCGAAGGCGAACGCGGAGAAGTGGTCGGCGGAGGACGGCATCCCGGTGAAGACGAGCGGCGGGCTTTCGCCGGAGTGGACGAACCGCAAATACAAGCCGGAGGGGCTCTGGGCGTATCAGCCCGTGCGGAAGCCTGCGGTGCCGGAAATCAAAAATCAAAAATCCGAAATCGGGAATCCCATCGACGCCTTCATCGCCGCCAGGATGTCCGCCGGTCTCCAGCCCGCGCCCGCGGCGGATCGCGTGACGCTCATCCGCCGTGCGACTTTCGATCTCATCGGACTGCCTCCGACGCCGGAGGAGGTAGATGCCTTCGTGAAGGATTCGCGACCCGACGCGGAGGCATTTGCAAAGGTCGTCGAGCGACTGCTGGCGTCGCCGCACTACGGCGAGCGCATGGCGCAGCACTGGCTCGACGTGGTGCGCTACGCGGACACGAGCGGTTTCGCGAACGACTACGAGCGCGGCAACGCGTGGCGCTACCGCGATTACGTGGTGCGTTCGTTCAACGCCGACAAACCCTACGACCAGTTCGTCCGCGAACAGATCGCCGGCGACGAACTTGCTGAAGCCTCGCAACCCGCGAACTCCCAGCTCTCAGACTCCTCGATCGCCACCGGCTTCCTCCGCATGGGGCCGTGGGAACTCACCGGCATGGAAGTGGCGAAGGTCGCGCGGCAGCGTTTCCTCGACGACGTGACGAACAGCGTCGGCGAGACCTTCCTCGCGCACTCGCTGCAGTGCGCGCGCTGCCACGACCACAAGTTCGATCCCATCCCGACGCGCGACTACTACTCGGTGCAGGCCGTCTTCGCCACGACGCAGCTCAGCGAGCGGGCCGCGCCTTTTCTGCCGGAGGAAAATGTCACCGGCTTCGAGGAGAAAGCCTACCTCGATGCACGCCGCGCGGAATACCTCGCGACGCTGCAACGCCTCGACGAGAAGCTCGTGGGAAACGCCGAAAAGTGGTTTGCGGAGAAGGGCCTCGACCCGGCGAAGTGGAACGCGGCCATCGCGCAGGCGCGCCCGCAGGAACCCGGCGGCAAGCGGCGCGCCTTTGGCGGTGTCTTCGACGTCCGCCCGCGCGGCGATGAAGAAGCTCGGTGTCCCCGAGGATCAGTTTCCGCCAAAGCTCGTCGGCTTCGCACCCCGAGGACTTCGGCAACGAACGCATCGCACGCAAAGGACTCGAACGGCTCAGGTGGGAGCTGGAGCGCTACGAGCCGTTCGCGCTCGCCGTCTATGACGGCCGCACGCCGGACGTGAAGTCGCGTCACTGCGCCGGTGCGGATGCCCGCAGAACCGCATGACCGACGGGCGAACTCGAGGAGACGCTACATCCTCACCGGCGGCGATCCATTCGCGCAGGGCGCGAAGGTGGAACCCGGCACGCTCAGCGTGCTCGACTGCGATCACTCCGCGTCCCGCGTTCCCCGTCCCGGGTTCGATCGAGGGCCGTCGGAAGGCATTCGCCGATTGGGTGGCGAGCGCGGACAATCCGCTCACCACGCGCGCCATCGTGAATCGCATCTGGCTCTGGCATTTCGACCAGCCGATCGCGGGCAATCCGAACAACTTCGGCAGCACCGGCAAAAAGCCCACGCATCCCGAACTGCTCGACTGGCTCGCGGCAACGTTTGTCGAGAAAGGCTGGTCGTTCAAGGAACTGCACCGCTGATCATGACGAGCGAGGCGTATCGCCGCAGCGCGACGCATCCAGACGGCAAGGTGCTCGCGGAAAAAGATCCGGCCGGGACGAGCTACGCCGTCTTCAAGCCGCGCCGGCTCACCGCCGAGGAATTGCGCGACGCGATGCTCGCCGCGACGGGCGAACTGAATCCGGCACTCGGCGGCATTCCGAACCGTCCGGAGATCAATCTCGAAGCCGCGCTGCAGCCGCGCCAGGTCATGGGCACCTTCGCCGCCGCGTGGGTGCCGAATCCGCTGCCCGAGCAGCGCCATCGCCGCTCGCATTTACGCGCTGAAAGTCCGCGGCCTGCCCGACCCGTTCCTGGAGGTGTTCAACGAGCCCGCGCCGGATTTTTCCTGCGAGCGCCGCGAAGCCTCGCACCGTCACGCCGCAGGTCTTCAGCCTCTTCAACGGCCAGAGCCACGCACGTCCCGCGCGCTGGCGCTGGCGAATCGCGCCGTGAAGGAAACGCACAGCGACAGCGAGGCCATTACGCGCTGCTTCACGCTCGCATTCTCGCGTCCACCAAATGCCGATGAACTGCAAACCTGCCTCGCCCACTGGCGCGAAATTGAATCGCTGCTCGGCGACACGAAACCCGTCGCCATGAAGCCGCCGCTCGAAGTGCGCCGCGACGCCGTCGAGGAAAACACGGGCGAGAAGTTTTCCTTCGACGAAAAGCTGCACGCCTACGCCGACTTCGTCCCCGACCTCCAGCCCGCCGATGTCCCCGCGCACACGCGCGCCCTCGCGGATGTCTGCCTCGCGCTGCTCAACTCCAACGAGTTTGCCTATGTCTACTGAGCCATTCTTCCCCTGCGCCGGCGCCCGCGCGCTGCATGCGCCGACACGCCGCGAGTTCCTCTACTGGCTCGGCGCGAGCCTCGGCAGCGTGGCGTTCACGTCGCTGCTCGCCGCGGAGGAAAAGAGAAATCCGCTCGCGCCGAAGGCGGGACATTTTCCCGCGAAGGCGAAGAACTGCATCTTCCTGATGATGGAAGGCGGGCCGTCGCACATCGACACCTTCGATCCGAAGCCGAAGCTCGCGGAACTGCACCTCCAGGAGTTCGTGCGCGAGCGGCAGAACAGAAGTCCGCGATGGAAAGCGGCAAGCGCTACTACGTGCAGAGCCCGTTCAAGTTCCGCAAGCGCGGCCAGAGCGGCGCGGACATGGCGGAGAACTGGGAGCACCTCGCGCGCGTCGCGGACGAGCTCTGCTTCTTCCGCGGCTGCCAGGTGGACAGCGTGAACCATCCGACCGCGATGTATCAGATGAACTGCGGCAACCGTTTCGGCGGCGATCCCGGGCATCGGCGCGTGGGTGAACTACGGCCTCGGCACGGTGAATCAGGACCTGCCCGGCTTCATCGTGCTGCCGGAGGTCAGCTATCCGCAGGGCGGCGCGGCGAACTGGAGCAACGGCTATCTGCCCGCGAGTTTCCAGGGCACGCCGCTGCGCGCGAAAGGCTCGCCCATTCTCGATCTCACGCCGCCCGCCGGGCGTCACGCGCGGAGCACCAGCGCGCAGAACCTCGATCTCCTCGCCAAGCTCAACACCGCGCACGCCGCGCAGCATCCCGGCCACGACGAACTCGCCGCGCGCATGGACAACTACGAGCTCGCCTTCCGCATGCAGATGCAGGTGCCCGAGGTGCTCGACCTCTCGCAAGGAAGATGCGCGAGACGAAGGAAATCTACGGCATCGGCGAGGACGCGACGGATGCCTTCGGCCGCAAGTGCCTGCTCGCGCGCAAGCTCGTCGAGAAGGGCGTGCGCTTCGTGCAGCTCTACAACGGCACCTGGGACAGCCACGACTACATCGAGCGCGCCCACGGCAATCTCGTCCGCGGCGTGGACCAGCCCATCGCCGCGCTCATCGCCGACCTCAAGCAGCGCGGCCTGCTCGACAGCACGCTCATCGTCTGGTGCGGCGAATTCGGCCGCACGCCCGACAACGGCGTGCGCGGCGGCACGGCCTACGGCCGCGATCACAATCCGAAGGCCATGACCATCTGGCTCGCCGGCGGCGGCTGCAAGGCCGGCCACACCATCGGCGCGACCGACGAACTCGGCATGGACGGCCGTCGAGGGCAAGGCGCACGTCCGCGATTTCCACGTCACGCTGCTGCGCCTGCTCGGCCTCGACGACAACAAGCTGACCTACTACCACGCCGGCCGCTTCAAGCAGCTCAGCCAGTTCGGCGGGCAGCCGATCAAGGATCTGATCGCGTGAAACGTCCTTCTATTCACCCGCTGCCGGGTGCATACGAACAGCCGTTGAACTCCTCCCTTTCCACATGGCGCATCGCGCATTCGCCCGCCACCCACGCGCTCGCGCGCGGACGGCGAGCCAGCGTGACATGCGAAGCTTTCACCGGCAGCGCAAGGACGCCCGACCTCCACTGATTCGTCAATGCACCCCCGTCTCCCGCTTTTCT
Source organism: uncultured Verrucomicrobiae bacterium (assembly GCA_963769025.1). Classification (GTDB taxonomy): domain Bacteria; phylum Verrucomicrobiota; class Verrucomicrobiia; order Chthoniobacterales; family Chthoniobacteraceae; genus SXWH01. The sequence continues at coordinate 61,391 of CAVYKI010000006.1, read as the reverse complement.
CCGTCGCCTGCGCGCTCGCCCACTTCGCCAATGTCTCCGCACAGGACGGGCAACCTCTGAAGCCTGACCACGCGGGCTTCAGCAACATCGTCCAGCCATTCCTCAAGGAGCACTGCGTCTCGTGCCACGGGCCGGAAAAGCAGAAGGGAAAGCTGCGGCTGGACACGCTGGCCAATGATTTCGGAGATCCGTCCGCGGTTACGAAGTGGAAGGAGGTCGTGAACTCGGTCAACGCGCACGAGATGCCGCCGGAGGATGAGAAGCAGCCGACGCCGGAGGCTGCGGCGAAATTTGCCGCATGGCTGGACGGCGAACTGGCGCGCGGGGAGATGGCGAAGCGCTCGACCCGCGTGGTGCTGCGCCGGATGAACCGCGCGGAATACGACAACACGATCCGCGATCTCGTGGGCGTGGATTTTCATGCCGTCGGAGAAATTTCCCGAAGATCCGCCGGCGGGCGGCTTCGACAACATCGGCCAGGCGCTCACGATGTCGCCGATGCAGGTGGAGCTGTACTACGCGACGGCGCGGCAGATCCTCGACCGCGCGCTGGTCGAGGGCGCGCAGCCGCCGGCGCATCAAGTGGCGCTTCGAGCCGGAGGAAAACACGACTGGGCGGGACCGCTACCGGGTGAAGCGCGACGGGAACAACATCCTGCTCAACGACGGCAAGAACCCGACGGAAAACGGCTTCACCGTCATCCACCACGAGTCCTGGGACAAGGGCGTGGGCTTTCGCGATTTCGAGGTGCCGGTGGAAGGCGAGTACGTCATCCGCTTCCGCGCGGCGGGCCGCGTGCCGACGCGCGAGGAGGTCGTTGCCTCGGTGACGCCGCTTCTCGAAAAGCGGCGCGACGAGCAGATGGCGAAGAACCCCAAGGGCAAAGCGTATCACGACCGCGATTTTGAAAATACGCTCCGAGCATTTCGCCACGCATCGCAGCTACGACTACGGGCCGCCGCGGGTGAAGATCACGCAGAATCTCGGCGGCACGCCGCGAGGTGATCGCGGAGATGGACATCGCGGCGCCCGAGAGCGCGCCGCAGGTGTACGAAGTGCGCGCGCACTTCACGCACGCAGAAGGCCGGCGTGGGCTTCAGCTACGCGTACGAGCATCCCGCGGGCGCTGGAGAACTTCTGCATTCACCGGGAGGGACGAGTTCGCCCGGCCCACGCTGCTCATCGACTGGATCGAGCTCGAAGGTCCGGTCCATGCGAGCTGGCCGCCGCCGAGCCACCAGCGCGTGCTGTTCGCGTCGCCGAACAAGGACAGGGACGAGAAGGCGTACGCGCGGGAAGTGATCACGCGCTTCATGGCGCGCGCGTACCGCCGCCCGGTGAACGCGGCCGAGGTGGATGCGAAGGTCGCGCTGTTCGAGAAGCATCGCGCGGAGAAGCCGACGTTCACCGAGGCGATCAAGGTGCCGCTCGCCGCCGTGCTGGCTTCGCCGCATTTCCTCTACCTCGTGGAGCCCGAGGCGCCGCAGGCGAAGCCGCGCGCGCTCACTCCCTACGAACTCGCGTCGCGGCTTTCCTATTTCCTGTGGTCCTCGATGCCGGATGACGAACTCTTCCGCCTCGCCGCAGCGGGCGAACTCGCCAAGCCCGCCGTGCTGCGCGCGCAGGTGAACCGCATGCTCGCCGATCCGCGAGCGGGCGATTTCGTGAAAAACTTCGCCGGCCAGTGGCTCGGGCTGCGCAAGGTCGGCGCGAATCCGCCGTCGAAGACGCTGTACCCGGAATACGACCGGCATCTCGAACTCTCCATCGTGCGCGAGACGGAAGGCTTCTTCGCGCGAGATCCTCCGCGGCGATCTCGATGCGCGCAACCTCATCAAGAGCGACTTCGTCACCATCAACGAACGCCTCGCGCGCTTCTACGGCATCCCCGGCGTGAAGGGCGACGCGATCCGCCGCGTGCCCGCGCCGCCGGAGTCGCATCGCGGCGGACTCGTCACGCAGGCATCCATGCACAGCATCACCTCCAACGGCACGCGCACCTCGCCCGTCGTGCGCGGCGTGTGGGTGCTGAAGACGCTGCTCGGCACCGACCCCGGGCTGCCGGTGGCGAATGTCGGCGAGATCCAGTCCAAGGTGCCCGGCATCGACAAGGCCACCGTGCGGCAGCGCCTCGCAGATTCACCGCGAGGCCGCGTCGTGCGCGCGCTGCCACGACAAGATCGATCCGCTCGGCCTCGCGCTGGAAAATTTCAACGCCACCGGCGAATGGCGCGACCAGGAGGGCCACGGCTACAATGGCCGCATCGACAAGAACGACCCCGTCATCGACGCCAGCGCGAAGATGCCCGATGGCACGGAGTTCAAAGGCGTCGAAGGGCTGCAGCAGCAGCTTCTGAAGAAGGAGGATCTCTTCCTCGACGGCGCTCGCCAACCAGCTCACGACGTACGCGCTCGGGCGCGAACTCGGCTTTTCCGATCGCCCCGCGATCCGCAGCTTCGTCGCGCAGATGAAGCGCGACCGCTACACGCTGCGCTCGCTCATCACCGCCATCGCCACGTCCGAAGCCTTCGCCACCAAGTAAACCCGCCACGCCCATGAACCCGATCTTTCACACCCCCCTTTCCCGTCGCACCGCGCTGCGGGGCCTCGGCGTCTCGCTTTCGCTGCCATTGCTGGAGGCCATGCTGCCGCGCGCGATTCACGCCGCGCCCTCGACTTACAGGCCGCTGCGCGAAGTCGGGCACGAAGCCCACGCCGCGCGCCATTTTCTGCTACGTCTCGAATGGCGTGAACATCCTCGAATGGGTGCCCGGCTCGAAAGGCCGCGGACTACAAGCTCTCGCCCACGCTCGAGACGCTGAAGGAGCACCGCGCAAATTTCAGCGTGCTCACCGGGCTCGGCCATCCGCGATGCACCGGCGGCCACAGCGGCGGCGACACATGGCTCACCGGCGCCGATCTCAAGGCGGTGCCGGGCAAGGACTACACCAACACGATTTCCGTCGATCAGGTGATCGCGGAAAAGGTCGGCGCGAAGACCCGCTTCCCGTCGCTCGAGATCGGCGATCAGTCCGGCACCGGCGCCGCGCTGCACAGCCACACGCTCGCCTTCGATCGCAACGGCACGCCGCTCCCCGCCGAGAACAGTCCGCAACGGCTCTTCGAGCGCCTCTTCGTCCCCGACGACGCCGCCTCGCGCGAAGCCACGCTCCGGCGTTACGCCGAAAAGCGGAGCATCCTCGACGACGTCCTCGCCGAGGCGAAGGCGCTCGAAAAGAAGCTCGGCCGCGCCGACCAGGCCAAGCTGGCCGAATACCTCGCCTCCGTGCGCGAGACCGAATTGCGCGTGCAGCGGCAGGTGGAATGGGTGGACGTGCCGAAGCCGAAGGTCGAATCCGCCGGGCTGCAGCTCAACAGCAAGCCCGGCGACGCGCACGACCGGCCGATGTGGCTCGATGTCATGCTGGAGCTCAGCTACCTCGCCTTCGCCACGGACACCACGCGCGTGATCACTTTCGAATGGGCGCGCGAGGCGGGCGGACGTCGGCATCGGCGGCGAAAACCACCACGAACTCTCGCACCACGGCGGCGATGCCGGGATGCTCGAAAAACTCGCCACCGTCGATCGCGGATACCTCTCGAAACTCAGCCGCTTCCTCACCTTCCTCCAGTCCACCGACGAGGGCGGCCGCCCGATGCTCGATCACACGATGGTCGTCTACGGCTCCGGCATGAACAGCGGCCCGCGCGGCGAACACTCGCCGAAAAACCTCCCGCTCATTGTCGCCGGCGGCGCCGCCTACGGGCTCAGGCACGGCCAGCACATCGCGCACGACCCGGAAAGTCATCCGCCGCTCGCAAATGTGCTGCTCTCCGTCGCGCAGAAGATGGGCGTGGAGCAGGAGAAATTCTCAGACAGCACCGGGACGCTTACCGACCTCGTCTGACTTTTGATCCGTGAAGATTTTCACGATCTTTGCCTGCCTCGGCTGCCTCGGCGACATCTCGCTCGTGGCCGCTGCGCAGGAACGCCCAAACATCGTCTTCATCGTCGCCGACGATCTCGGATACGGCGAAGCGGGCTGCTACGGCGGGCGGGAGATTCCTACGCCGAACATCGATCGGCTCGCGGCGGGCGGGGCGCGGTTCACAAATGGCTACGTCACCGCGCCGTTCTGCGCGGCGTCGCGGGCGGCGCTGTTGACCGGGCGCTATCAGACGCGGTTCGGGTTTGAATTCAATCCCATCGGCGCGAAGAACGCCGCTCCAGGCATCGGGCTGCCGGTAGAGAAGAGGACCGTCGCCGATCGCCTTCGCGATTCCGGCTACGCCACGGCGCTCGTGGGCAAATGGCACCTCGGCGGCACCGCGCCGTTTCATCCGCAGCGGCGCGGGTTCGATGAGTTCTTCGGCTTCCTGCACGAGGGGCACTACTACGTGCAGCCGCCGTGGACAGGCGTGACGACATGGCTGCGCCGCAAGGCGCTGCCAAATGGCGCGCAGGGACGCTGGATCTCGCCGGATGGCCGCACCGTGTGGAGCACGCACATGGGGCACCACGAGCCCGACTACGATGCCGACAATCCGACGCTCCGCGGCAGCCAGCCGGTGGAAGAAAAGGCGAACCTCACCGACGCATTCACACGCGAGGCATGCGAATTCATCGAGCGGCACAAGGCGCAGCCATTTTTCCTCTGCCTCGCCTACAACGCCGTCCACAGCCCGCTGCAGGGCGCGGATGCCTACATGCAAAAGTTCGCGCACATCGGTGACATCCATCGCCGCATTTTCGCCGCGATGCTGGCGCAGCTCGACGACGGCGTGGGCCGCGTGCTCGACCAACTCCGCACGAGCGGCATCGAGGAAAACACGCTCGTCGTCTTCCTCAGCGACAACGGCGGGCCGACCAAGGAACTCACGTCAAGCAACGCACCGCTCCGCGGCGGCAAAGGCGAGCTGTGGGAGGGCGGCATCCGCGTGCCGTTCATTGTTTCTTGGAAAGGTCGTGTGCCCGCGCGCGTGCTGGATGCGCCCGTCGTCGCCACCGACCTCACTGCCACCGCGCTCAACGTGGCATCGGCCTCGGCCACAAAAGGCGCGCCCGCCACGGCAGGCGCTCCCTTGGATGGCGTCAGCCTTGTTCCACTGCTCACCGGTGAATCCACAACCCGTCCGCACGAGACGCTGTTCTGGCGCGTCGGAAAAAGGAACGCGCTGCGCCATGGCGACTGGAAGCTCATCCGCGACGGCGGAGCCTGGCAGCTTTTCAACCTCACCGCGGACATCGGCGAATCGAACAACCGCGCCGCCAAGGAACCCGCCCGCGTGGCGGAATTCTCCGCGCTGTGGGACAAATGGAACGCGGAACAGATGGACCCTCTCTGGAAGTAGCCGCGGCCAAAATCCGCACGAGCGCACTTGCCATGCGCGGATCTCCCCGCCACTTCTTCGCGGCTCATGCTCCTCTATCCCGCCATTGATCTCATGTCCGGCCAGGTCGTCCGCCTGCGCCAGGGCCGCGCCGACCAGAAAACCGTTTACTCGTCCGATCCCGCCGCGTTTGCGCGGCAATGGGAGAGCGAGGGCGGCGACTGGCTGCACATCGTGGATCTGGACGCCTCATTCTCCGGCAAGCAGCAGAATCTCGAATCCGTCCGCGCCATCACGGCCGCCGTCGGCATTCCGTGTGAACTCGGCGGCGGCATCCGCGACGTGGAGGCGATCCGCCGCGCGCTTGATGCGGGGGTGGCGCGCGTGATCCTCGGGACGAAGGCGGCGGAGTCGCTCGAGTTCGTCGCGCGAAATGGCGCGCGAATTTGGCCGCGAGCGCATCGCGGTCGGCATCGACGCGAAAAACGGAATCGTGAGCGTGAAAGGCTGGACGCAGGAGACCGGGCAGAGCGCGCTCGAACTCGCGTGCAACGCCGTGAAGGCGGGCGCGGGCACGATCATCTACACCGACATCGCGACGGATGGCATGCTGCAGGGGCCGAACTTTCCCGAGACCGAGCGCGTGAATGCGGCCATCGTCCCGCTCGGCGGGCAGCTCATCGCGAGCGGCGGAGTCGGCACGGCGGCGCATGTGCTGCAGGCCGCGACGATCCCCTCCCTGCACGGCTGCATCATCGGCAAGGCGCTTTACGACAAGACGCTGAGCCTTCCCGCGGTGAAGTCCGAACTGCTCGCCGATCGCGCGCTAGAGTTCGCTGTTTGCAACCGCACGAATCCTGACAAACTCCCTCGCATGAAAGCTCTCTTCCTCGACTGCATCTCCGGCATCAGTGGCGACATGATGGTCGGCGCGCTCATCGACCTCGGCGTGAAACCCAGCGCGCTCGAATGGGAGCTGAGCAAGCTGAACCTCGGCGACTTCCACATGCACTACGACCGCGCGAAGCGGAAGGAGATCGAGGGCGTGAAGTTCGACATCCACGACGGCAGCACGCATCACGATCACGGACATGAATGCAGCGGCGGCCACGAGCATGGGCACACGCATGAGCACGGCGAGGAAGCTCACGTCCACCACCATCACGAGCACGACCACGACCCGGAGCATGCACATGGCCACACGCACGAGGAGGAACACGCCGCGCTGAAGCACACGCACGAGCATGACCACGGCACGCATTCCCACAGCCACGAACATGAGCATGGCGAGCACTGTGCAGGATGCACAGCCACGAGCACGAACATGCCACGAGCACAAACATTCCCACGAGCACAGCCACGAGCATGGCATTCCCACGAGCACGGCCACTCGCATGAGCACGGCCATGAACACGAGCATGAGCACGGCCGGTCGCACAGTGAGATTCGCGACCTGATCGAGGCGAGCGATCTCTCGCCGTTTGTCAAAAAGCACGCGCTCGGCATCTTTCGCAGAATCGCCGAAGCCGAGGGCCGCATCCACGGCATGGATCCGGAGAGCGTCCACTTTCACGAAGTCGGCGCGTTCGATTCCATCGCGGACATCGTGCTCACCTGCGTCGGCATCGAGGCACTCGGCGTGGAGAAGGTTTTCGTCTCCAGCGCTCAATGACGGCCACGGCACCGTGAAATGCGCGCACGGGATTTTCCCGGTGCCCGCGCCGGCGACGCTGGAGATTTTGAAAGGCATCGCCGTCGGCCAGATAGACGAGCCGCATGAACTCATCACGCCGACCGGCGCTGGGATCGTCGCGGAATTCGGCGCGAACTTCGGCCTCATGCCCGCGATGAAAGTCGAGCGCATCGGTTACGGCCTCGGCACGCGCGAACTCGCAAACCGTCCGAACGTCCTGCGCGCCGTCCTCGGCGAACTGGCGTAGCTTTTCCCACCCCCAACCGGCCACACCCAATGCCCGGCTACGAAACCGACACGGTCACCCAGCTCGAGACGAACCTCGACGACGTCTCCCCGCAGGTGCTCGGCTCGGTGATGCAGCAGCTCCTCGCAGCGGGTGCGCTCGATGTGTGGTTCACGCCGGTGCAGATGAAAAAGGATCGCCCCGGGGTGATGCTGTCGGTCCTGTGCGACGAGGAAAATATCCAGCCGCTCGCCGACATCATCTTTGCCGAGACGACCGCATTCGGGCTGCGCGTCGAAAAGATCCAGCGGCTGAAACTCACGCGCCGATTCGAGACGGTGAAGACCGCCGCACGGCGAGGTGACCGTGAAGCTCGGTTTCAAGGACACACGCCTTCTGCAGATCGCGCCCGAGTTTGAGAGCTGCCGCGCCGTTGCCGAGCGTGCCGGCGTGACTCTGCGCGAGGTGCAGTCCGCCGCGCTCGAAGCCGCCCGGGCCGCGTTTCTCCCGAAATCGGGGAGCTAGATTGTCCGCACCTTCGGGGGTGCGATGGACGCGGGCCGCGCCGGCGGCAGGTTGATGACGCGCTCCCTCTGCGAAGGCAGAAGATCCGAATCCGACATCTCGACGATGTGCGGCTTCACCACGGTCGGGCGCACGGAACGCTGACCGGCTTCGGAAGGATCGGGTTCGGAAAGGTCATCAAGGATGCGCTTCTGTTCGTCCGTGATGCGGGCGATGCGCCGGGCGAGGTCGTCGCGCTGACGTGCGACGGCCTCGCGGCCCGCCTTCGCAGCGGCGTTTTCCTCCTCGAGCGCCGCGATGTCACTGCGGGCTTCTTCGAGTTCGCGGGCAATCTGCTCCACCTGGCGCACACGCTCGGCCTCCGCCTTTGCGAACGCCTCATCACGCACGGCCGCGGCCAGTCGCGCCTCTTCCGCCACGGCGGCGAGCTCCTTCGCATGAGCCTGCCGTTCGGCTTCGGCCTCGGCCGCGACGCGCTGCCGGTCGGCGTTGACCAGATTGATCTTATCCTCGAGCGCGAGCAGGCGGCGCATGAAGTCATCCTGCGCCGCGCCAAATTTCATCCGTAACTGCTCGGCCTCGTGGCGCGCCGTTTCCAAGGCATCACTCATCTCATTCAGTTCCGCCTTTTGCCGCTCGGCAGTGTGGCCGTTGCTCCGGGTCGCCTCGCCGAGCTTTTGGCCGAGGTCCTTCACGGAGCGCTCGCTCTCGGCCAGCGCCGCGGAAAGCTGCTGCCGGGCGTCATCCACCGCGGCGAGGTTCCGCTCGAGTTCGGCCCGCTCGGCGGCGGTGCGTTCGCGTTCCTTTTCGAGCGTGGTCAGGACCTCCACCTGCATCTTGCGCGAGACGAGGAGTTCGGCCCGGATGCTGTCGGCTGCCATGCGAAGGTGCTCCGTCTCGCGCGCATTGGCGGCGATGGTTTCACGGAAACTGCGCTGCGATTCATCGAGCGCCGCCACGGCGCGGTCCCGCTCCGCGCGGACGGCTGCCGTGAGGGACTCGGCCCCGGCGGCAGCCTGCAGACGGGCCTCCGCTTCGGCGGTGGCGAGCAATGCCTGCGCGAGCTGCGATTCGATGTCCGCCTTTTCAGCGAGGAGGGTAGCCCGGCCGGTGTCAGACGAATTGCGAAGTTCCGCAAGCGTCTCCTCGGCGGCCATGAGCCGGCGCTGGATTCCGTCCCGGTCGGCGGCGAGCGCGGCCTGGGCACCGGCAGCCGATTTGCGAACTTCCTCGAGCGTGAGGATCGCGCCCTGAAGGCGATCTTCGAGCGCGGACTTTTGCGTGGCAAAGGCGGCACGTTCCTCCTCAGCAGCACGCGTGGCTTCCTCCAGGCGCTGCTGCATCGCAGAAAGCTGCCCGCCTGTCGCAGCCAGACGGCTTTCTAGTTCTGAGTGTGCGCCGCCTGCCATCTGCGCCTGCGCGAGCGCTTGGTGCGACTCCGCGAGATTTCGCTCGAGCTCCGACTTAGCGGCGACAAGCCCGGCAATCTCCATGGCAAAACTCTGCCTGGAAGCATCGAACGCGCTCTGCAACGCCGCGAGTCGCGTTTCCAGTTCGCCCTTCGTCGCCGTCAGCTCGGAAGTCCGGCCGGTCGCGGTCTGCTGCGTCGTGGCGAGCGCCTCCTGCAATTCTGCAAGATTGCGATGCAGCGATTCCGTTTCCGCGACCAAGGACGCGCGTTCCCTGTCCGCAGCCACCTGTGCATTCCCTATCGCGAGGCTGGCTTCCGTGAGGCGGATCTCGAGCTCCTCCTTCGATGCCACGAGCGCCGCGATTTCCTCCCGAGCGGAACGGTTCAGGTCCGTGAGCGTGTGCTCGGCATCGGCCAGCCGCCGCTGGAATTCCGTCCTCACCGCCGTGAGCCGCGCCTGTCCCTCGTCGATCTGCCGCCGCGAATCCGCCAGCTCCCCGCGCGTCGCTTCGAGCGCCTGCTGCGTCTCGGCCAGCGTCCGGCTTGTCTCCGCGAGCCGCTGCTCGATCGCGTTCTTCGCTTCCGTGAGCTGCGAATTTTGCTCGTCCATCCCGCGCCCGGAAAGCGCCAGCTCATCGCGGACCTGCGCGAGGCTCTTCTCCAGATCCGCCTTTGCCGCGCTGAGCGCGGAAATTTCCCCGCCGAGTGCGTCTCTCGCCGCGACGAGTTCCTGACGGCCAGACTCGACCTGCGCCTCGAGTTCGCGAGTCGTGCCTTCGAGCTTGGCCCGTTGCTCCGCTGCGATCCGGTTCGACTCGGCGACGGCGCCCTCCAGTTCGCCGATCCGCCGCTGCAGTTCATCCCGCTGCGCGGAAATGGCGCCACGTTCCTCCGCCGCGCTCCTGCGGACCTCGGCCAGCGTCCGCTCCGTCTCGGCAAGGCGCGTCTCCAGTTCACCCTTCGTGGCGGCCAGGGCGGATTGCTCCGCGCCGGTTGTCAGCCTCGTGTCGGCGAGCAACTGCTCCGTGGAAGCCAGGCGCGTTTCGAGTTCCGCCCTTTGCGCGGAAAGCTGATTGATTTCGCTCCTCGTGATCTCCGTGAGTTCGTTCAGCGACTCCTCGTGGTCGGCGAGACGGCGCTGCAGCGCGGCCTTCAGCCCGTCGAATCCCTTGCGATCCTCCGCGGCCTTCCGCTCCGCCGCGGCGAGCGCCTGCTCGATGCCCGCCTTCGCTTCCGCGAGCTGCGAATACCGTTCATCCATCTCGCGGCCCGAGAGCGCGATCTCATCGCGAACCTGCTGTAGCGTCCTCTCCAATCCTGTCTTTGCCGCCGACAGTTCCGCGATCTCCCCGCCGAGCGCGTGCTGGGTTCCGGAAAGTTCCGCCCTGCTCGCTGCAAGCTGCGACTCGAGCTCGCCAGCCTTGCCTTCGAATGTCGCCTTTTGCTCCGCAGCGGCCCGGTGCGCATCGGCGAGCCTGCCCTCGGTTTCGCCCAGCCGGCGCTGCAATTCGTCCCTGACCGCCACCAACGCCGCGTGTCCGCTTTCCGATGCCTGCCGAGTTTCCGCGAGCACTTGCGTCGTCGCAGCGAGTCGCTGCTCGAGGTCCGTCTTTTCGGCCGCGAGGAGCGCGTTCCGCTCATCCATCGCCCGCGCCGAGTTCGCCATCTCCTCGCGGACTTGCGCGAGGTTCTTTTCCAAATCCGACTTTGCCGCCCCAAGCGCGGTGATCTCAGCGCCGGTGGACTGCCTCGCCACCGAGAGTTCATGCCGGCTCGCCGCGAGCTGGGACTGAAGTTCGCCCACCCTGGCTGCAAGCGTCGCCTGATGCTCTGTGGCGTCACGGTTCGCCTCGACGAGCGTGATCTCCATCTCGCCGATGCGCCGCTGCAGGGCGTCCCTCTGCGCGGAAAGCGCGCCGTGTTCCTCCGTCGCGAGACGTCGCACCTCGGCGAGGTCGCTCTCGGTCTCGCTGAACCGGCGCTGCAAGGCATCCCTCGCTGCCACCAGCGCCGCGTGCTCCTGTTCCGACGCCTGCCGCGTGTCCGTGAGCAATTGAGCGGAGGCCGCGAGACGTTGCTCGAGATCCGCCTTTTCGCCCGCGATCTGCGAATGCCGCTCTTCCGCTGCCCGCATCGCGGCCGCCATTTCCCCGCGGACCGCCGCGAGTGCGATTTCCGTTTCCCCCAGCCGCCGTTGCAATTCGTCCCGCTCCGCGGAAAGCGTCCCATGCTGCTCCGCCGCGAGACGGCGGGCCTCGATGAGGCTGCTCTCCGTCGCGGTGAGCCGGTGCTGCAAATCTTCCTTCGCCGCGACGAGCGCCGTGTGCTCATCGGCGGCCAGCCGCTGCGCCTCCGCGAGGGCGTGCTCGGTCTCCGCGAGCTTGCGCTGGAATCCGTCCCTCGCCGCCGTGAGCGCACCGTGTTCCTCGGCCGCACTCCTGCGGACATCCGCCAGCGTCCGCTCCGTCTCGCCGAGCTGCTCTTCGAGCTGGCCCTTCGTCGCGGCCAGCGCGGCGTGTTCCTTGTCCGTCGTCAGCCGCGTGTCGGCGAGCGTCTGCTCGGTCGAGGCGAGGTGACGCTCCAGTTCCGCCTTCTCCGCGGCGAGCTGGTTGATTTCGTGCCGCGTGGTCGCATTCAGCTCCTGCAGCGAATGTTCCTGCTCGGCGAGCCGCCCCTGCAGCGCGGCCTTCAGCCCCTCAAAAGTCTTCCGTTCCTCCGCAGCCTTGCGTTGCGCTTCCGCGAGCGCCTGCTCCAGCCCGGCCTTCGCGGATGACAGGCTTTCCTGCGTCTGCGTCGATTCCGCACGCAATTCCGTCAGCGCCTTCTCGGTCTGTTCGAAACGCGCTTCAATCGCGGCCTTTTCCGCCGCGATCGCCTCGTATTTTTCCGAAGCCGCGAGCTGCGCCTCCGCGAATGCCTTTTCGACATCCGCAAGACGGTGCTCGAGCTCGGCCTTCGCGTGATTCAGCGCGGTGACTTCCTCGGCCGCGGCCCGCCGGATTTCCACGAGGCTCTGGACGCTCTCCGCGAGCCGTTCCTGCAGCTCCTTCTTCGCCTTGGAAAGCGCGTCGTACTCCTCGCCCGCGACCCGCTTCGTCTCGGCCAGCAGGCTTTCACCCTCGATCACTCGCTTCTCGAGAGCGGCCTTTTCCGCGACAAGGGCACTCTGCGCCTTCTCCGCGTTGCGCCGGGATTCCTCAAACGCCTCCGTGACGTACTGCAGATTGCCCGCCAGCTCCTCGTGCTTCTTGAAAAGCGCCGCATACTTCTCAGCCGACTCTCTCGTGGTCTCGGCCAGCTCTTTTTCGGTCTCCGCGAGCCGCCGCGTAAGCTCGGCCTTCTCCGCGGCCATCGCGGCCTGCTCCTCCCGCGCGGTGCGGCGCGCTTCATCAAAAGCGGCGGTGACCTCCTGGAGGTTCGCCTTCAGTTCATCGTGCTTCTTGGAAAGTGACGCGTATTCCTCCGCCGATTGCCGCTTGGCCTCGGCCAGCGCCTTCTCGGTTTCCGCAAGCCGCCTCTCGAATTCGGCCTTCTCGGCGGTGATGGCGTTCTGCGCCTCCTGCGCGGCACGACGGGATTCGTCGAGCGTCTTGAGGACATCCTGAAGGTTCGCCTGAAGCGCTGCGTGTTCCTCGGCGGCGACGCGCTTTACCTCGGCCGAGGCTTCGGTCAGTGCCGTGAGCTTGCGCTCGAGTTCCGCCTTCGCGGCTTCGGCGGCGTGGCGCTCGTGCTCGATCGTCTGGTTCGTCTCGAGGAGCCGCACTTCCAGCTCCTCCTTCGCCTCGATGATCCCGGCCATCTCCTCGTCGGCAGCGCGGACGGCCTCCGCGTGGGCGGCCTCCGCCTCGGCGAGCTTGCGCTCGAGTTCGCCCCGCTGCTGCGAAAGGACAAAATTTTCCTGATCGGCGGAATGCTTCGTCTCCTCCAGCGCGCGGAGCGTGGACTCCAGCCGGGTGAGGAGTTCATCCCGCTCGGAAGAAAGCGATGCGTGCTGGCTCTGCGCCGCGTGCTGCGCCTCCTCGAAGGCACCCTGCGTCTCGGCCAACTGGCGCTCGAGTTCGGCCTTCGCCTTCGCCTGCGCGGCCCGCTCCGCGTCCGACGCACGCCTTGCCTCGGAAAGGGTGCGCTCCGTGTTTGCCAGACGCTGTTCCATCTCCTCCACGGCGGCCCTCAGCACCTTTTCCTGCTCGCCGGCCCTGCGTCCGGCCTCCGTCATCGCCTTCTGGAGTTCCGCGACACGCCGCTCGATTTCCGCCTTCTCCTTCAACAGCGCCGCACGCTCCTGATTGGCCGAGCGGGTCGTGTCCGAAAGGGTCTGTTCGCTCGACGCGATCTTCGCGTACGCGCCCGCGAGCTCCTTGCGGATTTTCTCGAGCTCCGAGGAAAAACTTTCCTGCGACTGCCCGTGCTTCGTCTGGAGCGCCGCCAGTTTCTCCGCGTGCTCCTCGCGCTCCGCGGCGAGCTGGGATTCCGTCTGCTCATGCAGGCGCTGCACAGTTCGCGAGCTTGTCCTGCGTTTTCTCGACCTCGGTGACCAGCGACAGGCGCGTGCTGTCCAGCGATCCGCTCAGATGCTCGTGGTGCGCGCGTGCCTCGGCGAGCTGTTCCGCGATCAGATCCTTTTCCTTCCGCGCCGCGTCGCGTTCCGCAGTGAGCTTGGTGATGTCCTGTTTTCCGGATTTCTCCAGCGCTGCAAGCGCAATGGCCACCCGCTGCATCTCCGTCTCGGCCTCGTCGCGCTCGCGCGTCACGTTGTCGAGCTTGTTCCGCAGCTTCGCAAGTTCGGCCTGCACCTTCGCCATCTGGCCTTCGAGGCGTTCGGAGGTGGCTCGCTCCTCGGCCACGCCGGCCAGCGCGTTCTGGCGCTCCTCGCGAAGACGCGCGAGTTCGGATTCCGCCGCCTGCTGCGCCTCCGCCGCGACCTTTTCGGCTTCGTTGGCGGCGGCGAGCTGCTTGCGGAGCTGGTCGAGCTCCGATTTCAGAACCGGGTCCGCCAGCAGCCCCTGACCCGCTTTTGCGAGACGGGCGTTCTGCTTTTGCAAATCCTTGAATGCGCGCTCGGACTCGGCGAGCTGCTTCGTGAGCGTGTCGCGCGCATGGATCGCCGCGGCGTGCTCCGCCTGGATCTTCGCCGCGAGCTGCTCGCGCCCCGTGATCTCGGTGTTGAAACGGACGCTGCCGGCTTCCATCTCGCCGCGCAGGCGATCGCGCTCGACGACGAGCGCCTTGAGCTGCTGCTCGAGCGAGGCGGTCTGCTCGCGCAGCGTTCCCGCGAGCTGCTGCCGCTCCTGGAGGATCGCCTCGCGCTCGCGGGTGAACTGCGAATGAGCCTCCGCATGCTGCGCCTGCAGCGCGTCGTATTGCCCGCGCAGCTCGGCAAGCTGGTTGCCGGCCGCGTCGCGCTGTTTGATCGCACCCTGAAGCTCGCGAATCTCCCCATCCTTCGCCTTTGCGAGCTGCTCGAGCGATGCGACACGCGCCGCGGCTTCCTCGATCCGTTTTTCGGCCGCGGCCCGCTCCTTCTCGCGCTCCTTGGCCTGCTTCGCCTCCGCGTCGATCTTCGCCTGCACTTCCCGACCGGCCTTTTCCTTTTCCACGCGGGCGGCATCGCGCTCCTGCACGAGCAGCTTCAGGCGATCGCGGTAGCCTTCGATTTCCTTCTCCAGCCGCTCCACCGTCTGGGCGTGGAGCGCCGCCGTCTGCTCCACCGGCGCGGATGCGTCGGCAAATTTCACTTCGAGTTGCGCGGCGCGCAGGCGGGCCGCCTCAAGGTCCTTGTTGACGGTCTCGTTGTGTTCCTGGAGCGCGTCCACCTCCGTCTGGAGATCCTTCAGCGCCTTGCGCATGTCGGCTTCGCGCTGCTTGACGCTCGCCTCGATCTCCTTCCGCATCTCCTGCTTCGCGGACTCCATGTAGTTCGCGGTGTCCTCCTGCCGCTTGTCGGCGGAGGCGAGAAATTTTTCCGCCTTCGAACGCGCTTCCTTTTCGCGTGCGAGTTCCAGCGCGGTCTGCTTCTGGGTTTGCTCGAGGGCCTTGATGCGGCGGTTGAGTTCCTCCACCGCGCGATCGGACCCGCCTTTCGTGCGCGCGCCCGGCGCCACCACGGGGGCCTGCGGGGCGCTTTCAAATTTCGCGAGCTCGCCCTTGAGCCGATCGATCTCGTCGTGCTTCGCCTTCAGCTCCTCCTGCATCTTCTCGCGCTCCTTGTTCGCGCGGCCTGCGAGGTCGGCGCGAATGGACACGGCGGTGTTGCCCTCCGCGACCTGGTTCACGGCATTCTCGAGATCCCTGCGCAAATTCTCCGCCTCCTCCGCGGAGCGGTCGCGCGCCTCGGCCAGCGCCTTGCGCTGCTTTTCCAGATCCGCGAGCTGCCGCTCGTAATCGCCGCGGATCACCGCCACCCGGCGCTGGATGTCCTCGGGCAGATCGCTGAGCTGCAAATCGTCCTTGGTTGCCGCGGGCTTCTCGGCAGGAGCCGCCGCCGGCGTGAGGCGGAGCGCTGGCTCGGCTGGCTTTGCCGCTGCTGCGGCAGGTGCAGGCGTCGCTCCCGCATCCGGCGCGGCCGGTTTTTGTGCGGGAAACTGCGGCGACTTTTCCAATGGCTTGTCAGTTCCGGTCCGCGAGAACCACGAGGCCTGCCCCGCGCCTCCGCGTCCCGGCAGCACCGGGCCCGCAGGCGCAGGCGGCGGAGCAGCGGGCGCATCTTTCCCGGTCTTCGCGCCCGGCTTGGCCGGCTTGTTCGCGCGAAGCTTCTCCGCGAGCGCGGGTCCGGCGCCCTCGGCGGAAGGCTGCTCGGTCACGGCACCGCCGGAGGTGCTCTTCACGTTGGTCACGAGCTTCGCGATTTTCTGCCAAGGGAAGCGGATCTCGACATTGTCGCCCTCGAGCACCTCGGAGCGGAAAATCTGCGGCAACCTGCGGTAAATCTCAGCGAGGTTGAGCATGGTCTCGCCCCTCGCAATCCGTTGCGAAAGTTCGGGGATGTCGAACCTCAGCTCGGTCTTCAGATCGTGCGGCCCGGGCAGGAGGAGCTGCGCAGGGATGCGGTGAAGGAAGTCACCAAGTTCGAGGCGGACCTCATCCGCGGCCGGCGGAGTCTTCTGGGCAGCCGGCTGGCCGGCAGCGGAGCCTTTCGTAGGGGCGGGGCTCTTCGCGGGCTCGGTTTTTTTCTGCTCCGGAATGGGCGCGACGGGTTCCTCCGGATTCGGCTTTCGCTTGAAACGGTCGAGGAAACTCATGCGCGTGGTTGGGCTTTACGCATTTTGGTGGACGCAGCTTTGCGATAGCTTTTTCCGGGCCCAATGTCCCGAAAAACGTTATCGCCCGCGGATTTCTTGCGGGATTTGGCCGCGGGCGTGGGCTGCTGGACAAACCGCGCGCACTCCTCGGCGAAACGCTTGGAAAGCGTGACGGTCACCAGCGAATCGCCGCCGTCGTAGGTGATTTCATGCACCTGCGCCTCGCGGTGCAGCCGCGCGAGCAGGCTGGCCTCGGCGGACGGGAATCCGCAACTCACGCGTGACGGTGCCGGGCGCGGCGAGTTCGGTCATTCTTTCCAGCAGCACGGGAATCCCCTCGCCCGTGTGGACGGAGATGAAGAGCGCCTCGGGAAAATGCACGCGCAGGCGGTGGATCGTCGCCGGGTCGGCGACCTTGTCCACCTTGTTGAAGACCGTGATCACCGGCTGCGAGCCGGCACCGAGTTCGTGCAGCACGTCGAGCGTCGTCTGGTGAAACTCGATGACCTCGGGCGCGCTCGCGTCGAGCAGATGGATGAGAAAATCCGCCTGCACCGCCTCTTCGAGCGTGGCCTTGAACGCCTCGACAAGCCGGTGCGGAAGCTTGCGGACGAAGCCGACGGTGTCGGTGAGCAGCAGCGGCTGCTTCGAGGGCAGCGCGACCTTCCGCGTCGTCGTGTCGAGCGTCGCGAAGAGCTTGTCCTCGACGAGCACATCCGCGCCGGTCAGCCGACGGAGCAGTGAGGATTTGCCGGAGTTCGTGTAGCCGACGATGGCGCAATTCGGCACCGGCGTGCGCTGGCGATCCTTCCGCTGCGTGGCGCGCGCGCTCTGCACCTCGACCAGTTCGCGCTTGAGCTGCGCGACCGTGCGGCCCATGCGGCGGCGATCCTGCTCGAGCTGGCTCTCGCCCTCGCCCTTTCCGCCGATGCCGCCCATGCGGCCGCCGAGGTGGGTCCACGCGCCGGTGAGCCGCGGCAGCGCGTATTCGATCTGCGCGAGCTCGATCTGCAGCCGCGCCTCGCGGGTCCGGGCGCGGCGGGCGAAAATATCGAGGATCACCTTTTGCCGGTCGATGACCGGCATGCCGGCGAGTTCCTCCCAGTTCCGCTGCTGGCTCGGCGACAGATCGTGATCGAAGACGATGCCCCCGAGTTTCTCCGCCTTCGCCCGTTCCGCGATCGCCTCCGCCTTTCCGCTGCCGATGAGATATCGAGCGTGCATCTCGCGGTGCTGAACGAGTTCGCAGGCCGCGATCGGGAGGCCGAGCGTCTTCACGAGGTCGGCCAGTTCCTCCAGCAGGCTCGCGGCCTCGTGGCGTTGCGACGCCTGGGTGTAATTGCCGATGAGCAGGACCGCGCCGGGCGTCGCCGGCTTTTCAGGAGGATTGGGCATGAGGTGTCAGACTGGACGCGCACGATAGGGACGCGGCTGCGATTCGCAAAGCGGATGTTTCGCCCCGAGGGAGTGCATCAGGGGCGGCCTCACGCGCAAATGTGGCGCGCCGTTTGCTTTTGCAGGATGGCTGTGCCCACCGTAGTCCTGCCAAGCCAACCACAACCCCAGCTGGCCAAGAACCGCCGGAAGAACTCGTTCTCACCGGACGACCTTCTTCCCGCGATCGCGCCGCGTCCCGCCGACGACGTCCGCGAAAGTGTGGGCGTACGCCTGGGCGTGCGGCAACGGCTGCTCCTCGCGGCGCTCGCGCTCATCATCCCGAATGTCGTGATCGCGGTCGCAGCGTTCGGAATGCGCTACGCCGACCTTTCCGAAAGGACATCCCAACTTCTGCTCCTCGGCGGCGGCGCCGGGCTTGTCGGCGGCGTTTTCGTCGCGATCCAGATGGTGCTCGGGACGACCCGCTCGATTCGCGAACTCTCGCTGCAGGCCGCGCTGGTCGCGGAGGGAAAACGCGAGGATCTGGCCTTCCCCGCACGCGAGCGACGAAATCGGCGAACTGGCCGAGGCTTTCAGCCGCGTCGTCGATGTGAGCCGGCGCGATCGCGAGCGGCTGATGATGAACAACCGCGACCTGCTCAGCATGAACGAGCAGCTCGAAAAGGCGAGCGAGCAGGTGAAATCCTTCGCGTTCAAGGCCGGCGAGGCGAACATCGCCAAGCGCGAATTCCTCGCCGTGATGAGCCACGAGATCCGCACGCCGGTGAACGGCATCATCGGCATGACCGAGCTGTCCCTCCAGACGGAGCTGACTCCCGGCCAGCGCGACTACCTCGAGACGATCAACTCGTGCGCCGACTCGCTGCTCGCGCTGCTGAATGACGTGCTCGATTTTTCCAAGATCGAAGCCGGCAAGCTGGACCTGGAGCGCACGGAATTCAGCCTCCGCGAACTGCTCGGCGAGACCGTGACCACGCTCGCGCCGCGCGCCCAGAACAAGGGCATCGAACTTCTGCTGCACATCCGCCCCGAGGTGCCGGACATCGTCGTCGGCGACCCGCACCGCCTGCGCCAGGTCATCGTCAATCTCGTCGGCAATTCGCTCAAGTTCACCGAGCGCGGCGAGATCATCGTCCGCGTCGAGAATTCGCGCTGGGTGGATGGCAACGCGGAGCTCGCGTTCAGCATCACCGACACCGGCATCGGCATTCCCGCCGATCGGGTCGGGACGATTTTCCAGGCGTTCAACCAGGCGGACTATTCGACCACGCGGCGCTTCGGCGGCACGGGCCTCGGCCTCGCCATCACGCAGCAGCTCGTGCAGCTGATGGGCGGCGACGTGAAGGTGGAAAGCGAAGTGGGCCGCGGCAGCGTGTTCCGCTTCACGGCGAAATTCACCTACCGGCACGCGGAGGAACCGAAGGAGGACGTCACCGTGGCGGCTTTCCGCGGCCTGCGCGTCCTCGTCCTCGACGCGCATCCGAACAGCCTGCGCATCACCGCCGAATTGCTGAACAACTGGCAGATGCATGCGCGCACCGTGCGCGACGTGACCAGCGCGCTCAGCGAGCTGCGCGGCGCCAAGGCGCAGGGCCAGCCCTACGATCTCTTCGTCGCCGATGCCGTGCGGCCTGAGAGCCCCGGCGTGAAGCTCGCATCCGCGATCGACACCTACCCGGAACTCGCCTCCACGCGCGTCGTCCTCCTTGTTTCCTCCACGCGCCTCGGCGAGATGGATCGCTACCAGCACGCGGCCATCCGCGCCACGCTCATCAAGCCCGTCACCGCGCGCTCGCTGCGCATGGCCGTCGCGAAGGCGCTCGAGGATCAGAAGAAGGACTCCGGAATGTCCGTGCCGAAGAACGGCAACGTGCCGGAGCAGCGCCCGCTCGAGGTGCTCATCGCCGAGGACAACGCCGTCAACCAGCGCCTCGCAAAGCTCAACGTCGAGGGCTGGGGCCACAAGGTCACCCTCGCGAACGACGGCGCCGAAGCCGTGGAAGCGTACAAGGAAAAGGACTTCGACCTGATCCTCATGGATCTGCAAATGCCGAGGCTGAGCGGCTTCGAGGCATCCGCCTCGATCCGCAAGCTGGAGAAAATGCGCGGCATCACGCGCACGCCGATCCTCGCGCTGAGCGCGAACGTCCTGAAGGGCGTCCGCGACGAGTGCGTGAAGTCGGGCATGGACGGCTACGTCTCCAAACCCGTGCGGCAGCCCGAGCTCATCGGCGCGATGTCGCAGCTCATCCCGCACCTTTTCGTGGACCGTGCGACCGGTGAAGCCTTCCTCGCCGCGCAGGCGGCAAAGAACGCTTCCACCAATCCCACGTCCGCCGTCTTTTCCGCGCCGACGGCGCAGTCCCAGCAGGAACGCGCGCCGATGCCGGATCCCCGCTTGAACCCGCGGCCAGCCGCACCGGAAGTGAAAGCTCCAGCCCCGGCACCCGCTCCGCTCCCGGCGCCGATCCGCAGCGTCGCGCCCGAGCCCGCCACGCCGATTCAGCCGCCAGCCGCCGCGAAGGCAGCTCCCGCGACACCCCCGCCGGCCGCTGCGCCGATACGCCCGCTCTTTGACCCCGATGCGCTGATGGACAACCTCGGCGGCGACAAGGCCATGCTCGGCGAAGTCATCATCCTCTGCCGCGAAAATGACGCACCGCGGCTCCTCGCCGATCTCGCCCAGGGTATCCAGAACGGCGACACCGACGCCATCGCGAAGGCGGCGCACGCATTCAAGGGAATGGTCGGCGCATTCAACGCCACCGACGCGTGGGGCGCGGCAAAAATGCTCGAGATGACCGCGCGCGCCGGGAAGGTCGATGCGATCAAGGACGAAGCCGACGAGTTCGTACGGGCGATGCGCGCGCTGCTGATCAGCCTCGAAAATTTCGCGGGGATCGAGCACCGCGACATCAATTGGGTCTGAGCCGCGCCGAAGCGCGCCGCGACACTTTCGTAGCGACAAGCCGCCGTTGCGTGGCATCGTGCCCGGCTAGTGAATCCAACCCAAGACACCCCGCACGCCACTCCCGAGAAGCCAGCCGAAAAGCCCGGCTCCGGCATCAGCGCCCCTCCCGCGGAAATGCCCGCCCGCCCTCAACCGGCAACGGAGGGGATTCCCCGCGATCTCACCAATCTCGCGCTCGGCGCCGGCTTGCTGCTCAGCGCGCTGCTGATTTTCTGGATGGGACTTTACCTCCCGAGTCACGTGGCGCTGCGCGCGGTCGTGGCGAGCTTCGGGACCTTTGCGCTCGTGTGGGTGCTCTTCCGTCTGCGCGTATTCCATCGTCCGCACGGGGGGCTGATCGGGACCGGCGCGGTCGCACTGTTCGCCGCGGCGCTGCCGTTCATCGACCGCGGCGTGCAAAAGCTGGACCGCGCTGCAAAGGCCGGACTCGGCGGTGAACCGGCAAAGCCCTCCGACGTTCCCGTTGACGAATACCCCCACGGACTCCCGGTGCCCACGGTGGGAAAGGCTCCCGCTCCTCCGGTGGAAAAGATTCCTATGCCGCCGGAGGATGACGTCATCCACGAACTGACTCCGCCCGCGCCCGACCCGGCCGCCGGAAAGCTCATCCGCGTCACGCAGGACGCCCAGATCCGGATCGGCGGAAAACGGTTCGTCATCCGCGCCGGCGGCCAGTTCCCGTTCAAGAAACTCTCGGATGGAACCGTGACCTTCCAGGCGGGCGAACATGAGGTGACAATCGATTCCGGGATGGTCGCATTCACCGGCATGTCGAAGGAAACGCCCGCGGAAATCACAAGGCTCGCCAAGGTGGAGCTGATGCGCCGCTACCCGGCCATCGCCGATCCGAATTCCCCGGAAAACGGCGTCTTCGTCGAGCGGATCAAAGAGCTGCAAGTCACCTTGCCCGAGCTTTTCGAAAATCCCCGCTGGCCGCTGGAACTCGGCGAGCAACTCGCGGCGCAGGAGGGCTGGAAACGCGCCGGACTTCCCGCCGACGATGACGCACCGCTGCCAGAGCCGCCTGCAACCGCTGAAAAGATCCCCGCACCACCCGCGCCTCCAGTCCCCTCGGACACGCCGCAAGAGGCACCGAAATAATTCCGGCCGTCGCGGTGCGATCACGCGCCGTCATCGTCCCGCTTGCCACGCCTCCCTTTTGTCCGTCAGCCTCCGCGCGTGCCGAAACCCTCCGACATCCGCGTCCGTGAAGTCTCCCTCCATTACCTCCCGACGACGCTTCGCGTCCCGCTGAAATTCGGCGCACAGACCGTCTCCCGCTCCGTCTGCGCCAGGGCACGCGTCACGGTGGAAGATCGCGCCGGCCGCACCGCCGAGGGCTGGGGCGAAACTCCGCTGAGCGTCGCGTGGGTGTGGCCTTCGCCGCTGCCGTGGGAGGAGCGCGAGACGCGGATGCGCGATTTCTGCGAAGTGCTTGCGCGTGAACTTCCGGCATTCGGCGAAAGCGGGCACCCGATGGAAATCGGCGACGCATTCCAGCGCACGCGCCTAGACGCGCTCCTCGCGACCGCGAACGCCAGGCCACTCGGAGCCCATGCCGCACCTCGCGGCGCTCGTCTGCCATTCGCTCTTCGACCTCGCCATCCACGACGCGTTCGGGAATCTCGTCGGCCGCCCCGTCTTCGAGACGCTCGGCGAGGAATTCCTCTCCGCCGACCTCGCGCATTTCCTCGATGGCGACGCGCGCTTCGCCGGGCTGCACCCGCCGCATTTTCTCCGCCCGAAAAAGACGCGCCTCCCCGTCTGGCACCTCGTCGGCGGGCTCGATCCGCTGGAAGATTCCGATCGCACCGGCAGCGAGCCGGACGACGGATACCCGGTCGTGCTCCGCGACTGGATTCGCACCGACGGACTGAAGTGCCTGAAGATCAAACTCCGCGGCACCGACGCCGCGTGGGACTTTGACCGCATCGTCCGCATCGGCAACATCGCCATCGAGGAAGGCAGCGAGTGGCTCACCGCGGACTTCAACTGCACCGTCACCGACCCCGCCTACGTCTGCGAAATCCTGGACCGCCTCCTCGTCGAGCACCCGCGCATCTACGGCATGATGCTCTACATCGAGCAGCCATTCCCGTACGACCTCGAGGCGCACCGCATCGACGTCCGCAGCGTCAGCGCGCGCAAGCCGCTCTTCCTCGACGAAAGCGCGCACGACTGGCGCTTCGTCCGTCTCGGCCGCGAACTCGGCTGGAGCGGCGTCGCGTTGAAAACGTGCAAGACGCTCACCGGCGCGCTGCTCAGCCTCGCATGGGCGCGCGCCAACGGCATGACGCTCATGGTGCAGGACCTCACGAATCCGATGCTCGCGCAAATCCCGCACGTCACCCTCGCCGCGCACGCGGGCACCATCATGGGCGTCGAGAGCAACGGGATGCAATTTTCCCCCGACGCGTCGCTGCCCGAGGTGAAAATCCACCCCGGCCTGTACCGACGCCGCGGCGGAGTGCTCGATCTCTCCACGCTCGGCCCGACGGGCTTCGGCTACCGCGTCGAGGAAATCGGACGGCAGTTGCCGTAGGCGACGGGCGCAGCGGCGGGCGCTAAATCAGTAGCCGCCGACGGCAGGAGGCGGGCACGCTGAATCTCGGCGAACCGATGCCCGATGGAGATCAGCCCGCCTCGTTCCCTTGGCGGCTACGAACGAAGCCTCTTGGAGAATGCGAACCGCGCTGCTTTTCTCCCAGGAATGAACGAAACCATCGCAGCCATCAGCACCGCCTTCGGCGAAGCGTGCGATCGCCGTGCTGCGGCTGAGCGGCGCGCGTGCGGTGGAGATTGCCGACGCGGTTTTTCGCTCAAAGAAGCGCGCGACCGAACTGCCCGCACGCGTCGCGCAGTTCGGCAGCATTTTCGACGGAGACACGCGGCTGGACGATGTGCTGCTCACGGTCTTCCGAGCGCCGGCGAGCTACACGGGCGAGGATGTCGTTGAGATTTCCTGCCACGGCGGCGTGCTCGTCTCGCGGCGCATCCTGGAGGCGCTGCTGCGCGCGGGTGCGAGGAGCGCGGAACCGGGCGAGTTTACGCAGCGTGCGTTTTTAAACCGCAAGCTGGACCTCACGCAGGCGGAGGCGGTGATGGACGTCATCAGCGCGCAGACCGACCTCGCGCTGCGTGCGGCGAATGAGCAGCTCGAAGGCCGCCTCGGCGCACGTATCCGCGACCTGCGCGCGGCGGTGCTCGACACGCTCGCGCAGGTGGAGGCGTACATCGATTTTCCCGAGGACGACATCTCGCCCGAAACGGGCGCGGCGCTGCGCGGACGCATCGAAGTAGCCCTCACGGATGTCGTGGCGCTGCTCGCGACGGCGGGACAGGGCAAGGTGCTGCGCGAGGGTTTGCGCACGGTGATTTTCGGTCCGCCGAATGTCGGAAAATCGTCGCTGCTGAACCGGCTGCTCGGCTACGAGCGGGCGATCGTGAGCCATCACCCCGGCACGACGCGCGACGTGCTGGAGGAGACGATCAATGTGCGCGGCATCCCGGTGCGGCTGATGGACACCGCGGGCATGCGCGACAGCACGTGCGAACTGGAACAGGCCGGCATGGAACGCACGCGCCAGGCGATGGAACGCGCGGACCTCGTGCTGCATCTCGCCGAGGCGCAGCGCGCGCCGCTGGATCAGTTTTCCGGGCTCGCGCTGGAGTCATTCGCCGGCGCGCCGCGCTCACTGCTCGTGCTGAACAAGAGCGATCTGGGCGTGCATTCGGGATGGCGCGAAGTCGATGCGGTGCGCATCTCGTGCGCCAGCGGCGACGGCATGGACGCGCTGACAACCGCGATCGAGGCAAAGGCGCTCGGCGGCGCGGCAAAGGGCGACTGGAGCGCGGCGATCAATGCGCGGCATCAGGCGTGCCTCGAAAAGGCGCGTGACTTTCTGCGCGCCGCTCTCGGCGCGTTCGATCAGGCGCTCTCACCGGAGTTCATCGCCGAGGAATTGCGCGCGGCGATGGACGCCATCGGCGACATCGTCGGCCGCGCGGACACCGAGGAATTGCTCGGCGTGATCTTCGGGCAGTTCTGCATTGGAAAGTAGCCGCCGAGGGAACGAGGCAGGCTGATCTCATTCCGCATTCCGCGTTCCGACTTTGGCGTTCGACGAGTGCCCGCCTCCTGCCGTCGGCGGCTACTTCGCGTAGTCGCGCCACAGCCAGCGCAGGACGTCGGGCAGGATCGCGGTGCCCTGCTTTCCGCTGTGACCGCCGGTACCGAGCTCGAATTTGTGATCGTAGCCGGCGAACGTCAGCGCGGAGTCCATGTCCTTGTTCGAAAGCGGCCAGAGGCCGTGGAGATTGTCGAGGTCGGCGGTTCCGTCCTGCAGGAAGACGCGCAGCGGCTTCGGCTTGTCCTTCGTCTTGCGGATGAGCGCGGGGTAGTCGTAGCCGCCGCGGATGTTTGTGAAGCTGCCGATGTAGCTGATCACCTTTTGAAACTGATCCGGCTTTTCCCACGCGAGCGTGAAGGCCGCGATGCCGCCGCTGCTCGTGCCGCATGTCCCCCACCCTGCGGGATCGTCGGTGAGTTTGACGAGCTTGCGGACCTCGGGGAGGATTTCCTCGGTAATGAAGCGCGCGTTGCGATCGCCCATCGAGTCGTATTCGTAGCTGCGGTTGCTGCGGTCCTTTTTGCCCGGCTGCGTCGCGGGGATGGTGCCGGGGCTGATGAAGATGCCGACCGTCACCGGCATGTCCTTCTTCGCGATCAGGTTGTCGAACACGACGGGCACGCGGAATCCGCTGTCGGGTTTCGCAAAGCCGCCGCCGTCGAAGAACACCATCGCGCACGCGGGCTTCGCGGCGTCGTATTGCTTCGGGACGTAGAGCCACCAGTCGCGCTTCGTGCCGGGGAAAAGCTTACTGGTCTCGAAGGTGAACTTTTTCACCTCGCCCTGCGGCACGCCCGCCTGCGGCTGCGAGTCTGGACCAATCGGGTAGTCTTCTGCGGCGAACGCGGCGGAGGTGAGTGCGAGGAGGAAAAGGAGGCGCATGGCGAAGGTTATGCGCGGTGTGAGCAGGTTCGGCAAATGCGAACGTGGCGTGAGACCGGCTTGACCGTCCGGCGCGCCGCGCCATTCTCCGCGGCCCGATGAAACTCGACGCACAACTCATCCGCAAGATCGCCGACAAGGTGGGAACGCCCTTTTGGTTTTACGATGCCGCAGTCGTCCGCCAGCGGATTGCGGACATCAAATTCATCACCAGCGCGCCGCATGTGCAGGCGCGGTTCGCGATGAAGGCGTGCCCGGCGACGAAGATCCTGCGCGAGATGGCGGCGGCGGGGATCTGGATCGACGCGGTGTCGGGCAACGAGGCGCTGCGCGCGCTGCGCGCCGGTCACGCGCCGGGGAACAACCCGCCGGTCGTGTGCTTTACCGCCGATGTCTTTCGCGACAACGCGCTCGATGTTGTCCTCGAAAACAAGCTCCTGCCAAACGTCGGATCGCCCGACATGATCCGGCAGCTCGCGACGGCCGGCTACCGCGGGCCGGTGAGCATCCGCGTGAATCCCGGCTTTGGTCACGGCCATGTGAACACGTGCGACACGGGCGGGCCGTCGTCAAAGCACGGCATCTGGCACAGCGACTTGATGGTGGTGAAGGATGCGGCGGAGGCAGCCGGGCTCTCGGTGACGATGCTGCATGCGCACATCGGCAGCGGGCCGAAATTTGAGGAGCTGCACGAGAATCTCACGCGCCTCGCGGTGGAGTTCCGCGACCTTACGAAGCACTTCCCGAAGCTCGAAGGCGTGAGCCTCGGCGGCGGCATCCCGCACAATTACCGCGAGCGCGATGCGCAGGTTCCCATCGAGCCGCTGCGCGAGCTTTTCACCTCCTGCCAGCAGCGCATCAGCGCGGCGGCGCAGCGGGATCTCCGGCTGGAAATCGAGCCGGGGCGCTACTATGTGGCACCGTCCTGCACGCTCGTGACGCGGGTGCATGACATCAAGCGCACGCAGTCGAACGCGAAGGGAAGCGGCGCGACGTTTGCGATGGTGGACGCGGGCTTCGTGGACCTCGTTCGGCCGGCGATGTACGGGAGCTACCACCAGATCGAGATTCTCGGAAAGGAACACGACGACCCGAACCAGCCGCGCGAACCGATCGTGGTCGCGGGTCCGCTTTGCGAGAGCGGCGACGTCTTCACGCGCGGCGGCGCGGATGAGGAACTGGTGCCGCGCCTGCTGCCAAAGCCAGAGCGCGGCGACCTGCTCGCACTCCGCGATGCGGGTGCGTACGGCTACGCCATGAGCAGCAATTACAACTCCATCGGCAAGGCGCCGCAGGTGTGGTCGGAGCCGGACGGCACGCTGGAACTCATCAGCCGCCGCGAGACGATCGAGGACATCCTGAAGGCGGAGACAAGCGAGCGGCTGGCGGTTTAGCGTATCAGCGTGCGGTGGTGCCGGTCGCCGCGGTGTCCGGGATTTCCACAGCGGGGAGGAGCGAATCCGGACGCAGAAACGATGTGATTTTCCGCTCGAATGCGGCGCGCGCAGCCTGCTCGTCGTCGATGCCGGCAATCGCGACCTCGAGCACCTGCTGACCGAGGTTGCGTTTGCGCTGGAGCACCGCACGCCAGTGGGCCGCGGCCGTCCATTCTTCCGGGAGGCCGGGCGTGGCGCCGGGTTCCTGGCGATCCTCCCAGACGCAGAAAAACACGTAGTTGATCTGGTCGCGGGCGTCGAAGCGGTAGGTCCGGAAGGCCAGTTCAATGTCGCCGCGGCGGATGACCGTGGGCTCGTATTCGGCGACGCGCTTGAACCCGGCGGAGGTCAGGCAGATGTCCGGATTATGCCAGCGGGCAAAGGCGCGCGAGACTGCAAGGCCCGGCAGCCAGCGGAAATGGAACATCGTCCACCGCGAACCGTCGTCCTCCCGCCAGCGCGCCTGCCTGCCCGTGTCGAACTGCAACTCGCGCACGGCGGGCGAGATTGGAATTTCCGCGAACCCTGGCTGGTGCTCCGGCCAGTCGACGCGCCACCATGCCGAGGTGCCTGGAGGGGCGGACCGATACCACCACTCCGTGCCGACGGCGGCGATGACGATCCACGTTGCGAGCGCCGCGACAAATGCGCCAGGAAGCCGGTGCGGCTCGTAACCTTCCGCGGCGGCGAGGCCGCGTCCGACCTTGGGCCGGAGGATCAATGCGAGGCCGAGGAGCCCGGCGAAGCAGACGCCGAGAATCGTGAAGCCGGCGGGATCATGCCATTTATCGATGGCGGCGAGGCCGTGCTTTTCCGCGACGAAGGAAAGCAGCAGGGCGCGGATGACGTTGCAAAAAAAGGCGAACGCCACACCGGCACCGATGAGAATCAGCCGCGAACGGAACGGAAAACTCCAGAGTTGCCCGAGGAACAGCGAAGCCATGAGCGTGGCCTGAAAGGAACGCACGCCGCTGCATGCCTCCTCAACGCCGACCATGCCGGTGCTGATTTCAATGACGTTGCCATGCCGGATCGCGGGGATGGCGCAGAGATTCAGCCCGTCCACGGTGAGCGACGAGACCCACTCGGTGAGCGTCTGGATGAGCCCCTGCTCGATTCTCGCCGGCCACGGCACGGCAACAAAAATGAATGCGATGGGAAATGCGAAGTGCGGCAGCCACGACCGACCGCCGGTGAGGTACACGGCACAGAGCGAGAGGCCGACGACTTCCGCCACGAGCGCCCAGTGCGCGAGGCGCCAGTCGGGCGTGGCCTCCAGCACCAGGCGCGTCGGCAGCAGAAATGCGGCAAAGGTCGCTGCGAGCAGAAATGCCACGCCGCGTCGCCGCGCCGGGAACGGGGCAGGCCGGGTGATCCAGCATTCCCAGAGGAGAAAGAGCGCGAGCGCGGGGACCGTCCAGCCGTATGCGTACTGCGGGTTTGTGGACCAAAATGAACCCAGGTTCCGGACCACATCGGCCCAGAGCAGGAGGAAGGTGAGGAGGGAAATCCAAAGATACCCGCGCCAGCGGTGGTTCATCGGGGCGACGTTTCCACAGAAGCGCGGAAAGCCAAGGCAAACCTCGGTCTTGCGACCTGCACTCCGCGCGATGTTCCTTTCGCGCACGGGCCGCCATCCCAAACCGCGACCACCTGCCGGCGCAGCGGAAGCTTGCCTGCGAAACCTCTATGCTTAGCGTCGCGCGAGGGTGATGCACGCGAGTGCAGGCACGCAGACCGGCCGCTGACCCTGCTGCGCGCCGGCAAAATGCCAGCCCTCAAATTTTTTACCCATGTCATCCCTTCCGTCCGAGAAACAGGAACGCCGATCGAGCCAGCCTCGCCGTATTTGGCCGTGGGTTGCAGGGCTTGCGTTTGTCGCGATCGCCGGTGGCATGTTCGCGTGGCCGCGCGCCGTTCACCGCTACCGCGAGTGGAATGCGCAGCGTCACGTGCGGAGCGCGTCGGAGTTTTTCGCGAAGGGCGACTTCAGGCGCGCTGTCCTGAGCGCGAACGCGGCACTGGAGCACAGCCCGCTCGATGCCGGGGCCACGCGCATCATCGCAAAGTCGCTGGAGTCGCTCGGCGTTCCTGCGTCCGCAGAATGGCGCACGCGGCTCGACATGCTGCTGCCCGGCGACCCCGAGAATATCCTCGCGCGCGCGCGGGCCGCGCTGAAAACAAAAGGCGTCGAGTCGGCGGAGCAAATGATGAACGGTCTGGCCCCGGCGGATCGGAACAGTGCCGGATTCCACGATCTGGCCGCGCTCATCGCGCTGGGAAAACGGGACGTCTCGGCCGCGGAAAAGCACTGGGCCGAGGCCTGCCGCATGGAACCGGCGAATGCCCTGCATCAAGTGAATCTTTCGCGCATCCGCCTCGAATCGCGGGCACCTGGAGTCCGCGACGCGGCGCTCGGTGCCTTGGAGGACTTGCGGGCGAAACCGATGGCGAGCGTGGAGGCGCTGCGCCTCCTGCTGTCGGACGCACTCCGGACCCGCGACGCGGCCAAGGCCCGTGCGATGGCGGATGCGCTCGTCGCGGATGCGCGCTCGACCTTCTACGACAAGCTCACGCGGCTCGACGCGCTCCGGCAGGTTCGAGATCCCCGCTCCGGGCCGTATCTTCTGGAATTGCGGGACGGCGCGCTGGCCGAACCCGCGAACCTTCATGCCCTGCTGATGTGGATGAACGGCAAGGATCTTTCGATGATGGTGACCGAGTGGGCGCGCGACCTGCCCGCGGAGTCCATCTCGAAACCGCCCCTCGGCCTCACGGTGGCGGAAGCATACGCGAAAACCGGCGACTGGAAGAAGCTGCGGGAACTCGCCGGTTCCTCGACATGGTCCACGACGGATTATCTGCGCAGGGCCTTTCTCACCTGCGCACTGGAGCGCCTCGGGGAAACCGACGAAGCCACACGCGAATGGACGGCCGCCGTCGCCGCCGCGCGTTCGCGCACCGACGCGATGGAACGCCTGGCGAAATTCGCCCTGACGTGGAAATGGGACCGGCGCGCCGAGGAAATCATGTGGCCGCTCACGGCGCGCCCGCAGTGTCCGCAGTGGGTGGCGGATTCCCTTTGGAAGCTCGCCAATCAGCGCGGGGAAACCGCACAACTTCAGAAGTTGAGCGCCGTCCTCGCAAAATTGGATCCCAAGGGCATCGCCGCGAGGAACAACTACGCGTTCCTCTCCCTTCTCACTCGAACTGATGAGGGGCATCCGCATCGCACGGCGGAACGCCTCCATCGTGAACACCCCGACAACGCGCTGGTCGCCTCGACGTACGGCCTCTCCCTGTATCAGCAGGGCAGGGCGGCGGAAGCTGTGGCACTCATGTCCATGCTCAAAGCGGAGGACGTCCGCCAACCGCAAGTCGCACTCTACTACGCGATTTTCCTCCTCGCCGCAGGGGAGAACGAAAAGGCGGAGGAATACCTAAAGCTCTCAGCGGGGTCCCCCATGCTCCCGGAGGAAAAAGCCTTGCTCGATCGCGCGATAGCCGCCGCCTCAAAACAGAAGGAACTCCCAGGCAAACCCTCCGCTCCAGCAGCCGCTGATGATAAAAACCCGTAAATGAATGACAGCGGTAGTCGCGTACGGATTGGTCCACATCGCGCACCGGGCCGAGTCTTCCCCTGTGCCGCACGGGTTTACACACACCATCAGGATTATGCACAATTACTAAAATTATCCTTGCCAGTGTCCGAACCCTCGTGCTTAAGATGTCGATAACTTTATGCGCCCCCCTTCAAGACACCCTTCGCCCACGCTCGGCTTCGTAGCCACCATCGTCTGCTCCAGCGTGCTGCTTTTGTCTTCCGCCAGTGCGAATCTCGTCACTAACGGCGGCTTTGAGGATGGCCTTTTTCAGCTTTCTGACGGCGGCGGCGTTGCGGCCGGAGGCGGTTCCGCCGCCCTGCTTACGGGCAGCCTTGCCGGATGGGATCGGGGTCCGGATAACGATGCAAATCTGAATGCTCTCGCAACGAATGACGCGGCATACTTCGACATCAACACCGGCGGTCCGAACACTGGAAGTCTTGCCGCTGTTTTCCCAAATCGCATTTCCAGTGAAGGCCTCGGCTACATTTCGCAGGCTGTGCTCGGCACCGTTGCCGGGACCACTTACAAGATCAGTTTTTATCTCGCCAACCAGAAGGCGCCGGACAACCTCGACAATTATATGGACGTCCGCTGGGGCGGCACTTACACGGCCGGGCAGCCGATTTCCGGAGGCGTCTCCCTCACCGGAGGAACTCCACCCATCCCCGGAGCGATCCCGGTCCCGACCAACTGGACTTATTACGAGTTCTACGCAGTCGCGCAGGAGAACGACACCCGCCTCTCGTTCATCGGTGGAAACGACCCTGCTGGCAACCTGATCGACGATGTCGTGGTCGTAGTCCCCGAGGTTTCCTCCTTCGGAGTTGCCATGGGACTCGGTCTGCTGGCGCTCGGCACCACGATGAGATTGCGCCGCCGGACCGTCGCCCTCGTGACGACCTAAAAGCGGCGCACATCGGTCGCCTCGCACAACCGGGTGGGCGCGTTTTAGTGAGCAGATTTGCTTCCGAGCGGGAAGCTGCTCTAATTGAAATTCCCCATGTCCAACCCCTTCCATTTTGCAGCCCGAGCCGTGAAGCCTGGCCGGCGCATTTGTGTGGACTGCGGGGCCCGTTACCAGCTCGGGTCGGACGCGACCGGGGAGGTCGAATGTTGCGATAGCTGCCGTGCCCGGCGCGCACGCCTCATCGAGCGCCTTGCGGACCAATTTCACCTCGTCCCCAAGGACATCGTCCCCGCACCACGGAAGGAAGCCGGCGGGTGCCAGACGTGTTCGGATTGCGGCAAGGAATACCTGCCCAACGTCCGAGGGCTCCTCCCGCTGGATAATTGCTGCGAGGAATGTCACGGGCGCCGGGTGAACCTGGTGGACCATATCGCGGAGAAGTCATTCCGGGGATGGCACAAGGAAAAGACGAGGCGGCGGCGGATCCCGAAAACGCGGATCTGGGTTGCGACATTTCTCGTCGCCGCGGTGGCATTTGGCGCGTGGTTTGGCGCCAGTCCGGCGAAGACCTACTACCACCAGTGGCGGGAGAAGAAGCACTTTGGACGAGCGTCGGCGTACTTTGAAAAAGGGGACTACAAGCACGCAATCCTCGATGCGAAAAACGCCCTCGTGTTCAATTGGCAGAATGCCGAGGCCCTGCGGATCATGGCGAAGTCGCATGAAGCGCTGAATTCCCCACAGGCATTCGAGTGGCGTGCAAAGCTCGGCCAGCTTGCGCCGAACGACTTGGAAAATTCGCTCGGCTGGGCGGCCGCAGCCATCCGCAACGGCGATTATTCGACCGCAGGTCGCATCCTGCGCGGCATCCCCTATGCCGATCACGACACCGCCCAGTTTCACCACCTCTCGGCCGTGGTGGCGTTGAACAAACGCGATGCGGTGAAGGCCGAGTTTCACTGGTCGGAAGCCGCAAAACTCAACCCGGCGGACGACGCATTCAAACTCAACATGGCCGCGGCGCGCCTGAGGCTCGGCTCGGCCCTCGAACGGACCAATGCACTCGAGCTCCTGAATCAGCTCCGCCTCACGTCCACCGAAAAGGTTCCGGCGATGCGGGCTCTCCTGTCGGACGCAATCCGCCACGGCGAATTTGTCCGCGCCAGGGAACTCGCGGTCGCTCTCGCGGACGCCCCGAAAGCCCCCTTCGCAGACAAGCTCCTCCGCCTTTCGACACTGCGAACCCTGCAGGATCCTGATTTCGCAATCTGGCGTGCCCGACTGGAAGCGGAAGTCACGGAACGGCCCGACTACGCCTACGAATTGATCATTTGGATGAATCGCAACGGTTACGCGAAGGACGTTCCGGCGCTGCTGCCAAAAATCCGTGCGGACATCGTCTCCCGCCCTCCGGTGTCCATCGCTGTGGCCGATGCCTATGCGGTCGCAAAGAACTGGCCCGAACTCCAAAGGGTGCTCGACGGATCGAATTGGCAGCACATGGAGTATGTCCGGCTAGCCACCCTCGCGTGGGCGATGGATCAATCCGGCGACCGCTCCGGAACCGGCAGCATCTGGAGAAGCGCGATGACGGCGGCGGAAGGCCGTCTCGACCGCATGGAGACGCTCGCAAGGGCCGCCACCTCATGGGGCTGGGACCAGCGGGCCGAGGAAGCACTCTGGAGCATCGCAAACACCAGCGTCCAAAGTCCCTCGTGGGTGCTTCAGTCGCTCTGGAGCCGATCGCTCAAGCGCGGCGACACGGACAGGCTGCGGCAAATCGCCCGGCTCATGCTCAACGCCAATCCGAAGAGCGTCTCTGCCCGCAACAACTTCATTTTCCTCTCCCTGCTGAAGCGAAACGACGAAGGGTCGCCCTACCAGGCCGCGGAAATTCTCTACAAGGAAAACCCAATGAACCCGTCGGTGATATCCACCTACGCCCTTTCGCTCTTTCAGCTCGGACGCCCGCGCGCCGCCTCCGACATGATGGAGAAACTCCCCGCCGCCAAACTTCGCGAACCCTCGCTCGCCATCTACTATGGCCTCTTCCTCGCAGCGGCCCAGCGTCAGTCCAAGGCACAGGAGTATCTCCAGCTTGGCGAGCACTGGCCCCTGCTCCCGGAGGAGGAGGCAATGCTCGACCGCGTGCTGCAGCGAGCGCCCACCTTTCTGCAAATCCCCTCGCCCGCGACCCCGGCGTCGAAATCGCCGGCAGCCGGCACACCGGCGGTCACCCTCGAGTATGAGGGACAGAAGCTCGTCGTCCCGGCAAAGCAGCCGTAGCCCGAATTCCCGGGGCAACGCACCGCCAGAACTCCCGCCCGGCTACTGCCGTGGCTTGGTCACGATGACGTCCGCCTTGTAACTGCCGAAGACGGTGACGACGAGCACGCCCGTATTCTCTCCCTCCTTGTGTCCATCGAGCGCGATCGGCGTCGAAGAAGGGGCCGCATCCGTTTTCACAAACGGCACTTTCAAAATCGGCTCCTTGGTTTTCGTATAGAGGCCAAGCTCGAGCCCGCCTGCATCGTTCTTCGCGACACCGAGGTAATACACCTCCACCTTCGCCTCCGTGTCCTTGTCGGTCACGCCGACCGTGCGCAGCGCCGCCGGGTCCGCCGCGACATTGCTCACGACGGGCACGACACTGCGCATCCACAGGTGGCCGAGCGCCGTGATTTCCTTCCCGGCGGCGGCGAGCACCTCGGGCGTCAGTTTCCTGTCCGGCACCGCGAGCATTCCCATCTCGCCGGCTCCCTTGATCCCGCCGGACTTTTCCACATCCGCATCCACGGAAAATGGGGCATCCGAGGGCGAGCCGAGAGCGGCCGTGACTTTCCGGGCGATCTTGCCCGCCTGCTCGGCGGACACTTGCTCGATGTTTTGCGCAGCGGCGATACTCGTGAAAAGGAGGAGGGCGGGAAGCAGTTTGGTGATCATGGGATTGCGCTCCCAGACGCCCGCAGAAAGGAAATCGTTACGAATACTTTCCGTCTCCCGCGGAATGCCGTAGCGTTTCGCCAATGGCCGATCCCCTCAGCGCAGGACTCAAGAAAGCCGCCATCGCCGGCGCCGAGCGGCACGTTTTTCTCTGCATGGGCCCCGACTGCTGCGAGCCCGCCGACGCGCAGGTCGTCTGGGAATACATCAAGCAACGCGTGAAGGAGACCGATCTCCGCGCGATGCGGACGAAGGCCCAATGCTTCCGCATCTGCACCGGCGGACCGTGGCTCGTCGTCTATCCCGAAGGCGTGTGGTACGGCACGGTGACCGTGGAGCGCTTCGAGCGAATCCTGCAGGAGCACCTCATCGGCGGCGTGCCCGTGGCGGAATGGATCACCGCGAGCAACTGCCTCGGCTCCCACGCCGCCGGCACCTGAACGATGCGCTTTAATGCGGCAACCCGGGCGACGAAGCGGACTTATTTTCAACTTCGGACTGCTTCACCGTGCGCACCTCCGCTCCGTCCACCAGCGAATCGGGCGGATTCAGGATCACGCGATCCTTCGCGGTGACGCCTTCCACGATCTCGACCGTCGGCCCGAAGTCCCGGCCGATGACGACCTTTTTCATGGCGACCCGGTTGTCGTCGCCGACCACGCCCACCATCGTGCCTTCGTTTCGGAAAAGCAGCGCGTTGGCGGGAATCGACAGCACGGCGTCGAGCCTTGCGTCCTTGAAGCGCACCTGCACGTAGCTCCCGGCGAGCAGCTCGCCCTTCGAATTGTCCACCTCCAGTTCGGTGAGCAGCGTGCGCGAAGACGCATCGATCGTCCCCGCGGTGCGCACCACCTTCGCGTCGAACGTGCGCCCCGGGAGCTCCGTGAACACGAGTTCCGCCGTCTGTCCGACGGTCACGGCGCGCGCGTAATTTTGCGGAACGCGGACAAACACCCGCAGCCTGTCCGCCTGCACGATGTGGAAAAGCTCGCGGCCCGCGGCGTTGCCCACGAGCTGGCCCACGTCGAGCGTGCGCACGGTGATCGTCCCGGCAAAGGGCGCGGTGATCTTGTTGAAGTGAACCATCTCCTCGAGCCGCTGCACCTTGGCGCTCGCACCGTCGAAAATCGC
Source organism: uncultured Verrucomicrobiae bacterium (assembly GCA_963769025.1). GTDB lineage: Bacteria > Verrucomicrobiota > Verrucomicrobiia > Chthoniobacterales > Chthoniobacteraceae > SXWH01. The sequence continues at coordinate 25,559 of CAVYKI010000006.1, read as the reverse complement.
TTTCTTGAGCGCGAGATCGGCAATCTTTTCGTCGGCCTCCTGCGGGCTCACGGTCTTTGCGGTGCGCATTTCGCTCCAGCGCTTCGCGGTCGTCTCCGCGAGCGCACGGGCGGCCTCGGCCTGCGCGAGTTCGGCGCGCCCCTGCGCGAGATCGCGGTCGATCTCCGGCGTGTCGATTTCGGCGAGGAGCTGGCCCTGCTCGACGTGCGCGCCGATGTCCACGAGCCAGCGCCGCACGTAACCGCTCGCACGGGCATGGATGGCCGCCTCGGCGAGCGGCTTCACCTCACCGGAAAACTGCAGCGGCGGCGCAGCCTTCGCGGGTGCCGGGAACGTGATATCCACCGTCCGCAACGCCAGCTCGCGCGTCTCCTTCTTCGCGGTCGCGCGTTCCTTCAGGCGCGGGATGAGCCCCACGGCAAACGCGACCCCAGCAACGATCAGCATGATGACAAGCAGACGGCCAAGTCGCGGCCCGGAGGGCTTCGGCCCGGGCGTGGCGGCGTGCGGATGCGAAGAAGCTCCGGCGGGTTCCGATGGTTCGGGCACGCCCGAGGCTAGTCGCGCACCGGTCGGGCCGTCGAGTGATTCGGTTCGGGCATTCATGATGGGTCAGTGAAGGGCGAGTTCCGGCTCGCGGGTGGAATCGGTTTCCGGCGCCGGAGGAGTGTGTTTGGTATTGCGGTGGAAAATGGCGAAGACCACCGGCACGAAAAGCAGCGTCGCGATCGTCGCTAGCAGAAGGCCGCCGATCACCGCGCGGCCGACCGGGGCGTTTTGCTCCGCGCCTTCACCAAGGGCGAGGCTCATGGGCAGCATGCCGATCATCATCGCCAGCGCCGTCATCAGCACGGCGCGGAGCCGGGTGGATCCCGCGTTGAGCGCGGCGTCCACGGCCGGCACACCTTCGCGCAGATTCGTCCGGGCAAAGCTCACCACGAGCACGGAATTCGCAGTCGCCACGCCGAGGCTCATGATCGCGCCCATGAGGGCCGGCACGCTGAGCGTCGTGTGCGTGACCCACAGCGCCCACACCACGCCCGCGAGCGCCCCGGGCAGCGCGCTGATGATGATGAGCGGGTCCAGCCAGCTCTGGAAATTCACCACGAGCAGCAGATACACGAGCACGATCGCGACCACGAGGCCGATGCCGAGGCCGATGTAGCTGCTCTTCATCGTCTCCGCCTGCCCGCGCACGACGATGAAGCTGCCCCGCGGCAGATCCTTCTTTGCCTCTTCGATGAGCGGCTGGATGTCGCGCACCACCCCGCCGAGATCGCGTCCGCTCACGCCGCCGAAGATATCGATCACCGGCAGCACGTCGTAATGCGAGACCACCGGCGGCCCCTGCCCGCGCTCGAAGGTCGCGACATTCGTGAGAATCTGCCCGTCCCCTTCCCCCGCGTGCCCGCCGCTGATCGGGATCGACTCCAGCGCGCCGATGGAATCGATTGCGTGCTCCGGCGCGCGGATGTTGATCGTGTATTGGATGCCGAGCTTCGTGTTCAGCCAGTACGTGGGCTGCACCTGGCCGCTCCCGCTCAGGCTGAGCAGCACCGAACTCGCCACGTCGCGCTCGCTCAGGCCGAGCTCGGCGGATTTGTCGCGGTCCACGTTCACCGTCAGCCTCGGCTGGTCGGCGGGCTGCTGCACGCGAACGTCCACGGCGCCGTTCACGCGGCGGATCTTCTCGGCGAGCTGCGCTGCAATGGCCCGGTTCGCGGTCTGGTCGCGTCCGTAGATTTGCACGTCGAATGGCGCGGGCAGGCCGAGATTGAGCGTCTGGCTGACGATGTCCGCAGGCAAAAAGTAGAATGTCGTGCTCGGGAAATCGCGGTTCAGCCGCGCGCGCAATGCACGCACGTATTCGTCCGTCGGCCGGTGTCCGGCGTTGAGCGAGACGAGGATGTCCGCGTCACCGGTGCCGATGACGCCGCTGTTGCTGTAGCTCAGCGCGATGCCGGAGAACGGGATGCCGATGTTGTCGAGGATGCCGCCGATTTCGTGCTCCGGCACCACTTCGCGGATGGTATGCACGACCCGCTCGACGAGCCGCGTCGTCTCCTCGAGCCGCGTGCCGCTGCGGGCGCGCAGGTGCAGCCGGAACTGCCCGCCATCCACCTGCGGGAAAAAGTCCTGCCCGAGCTGCGGCACGAGCGCGAACGACGCCACGCAGCCCGCGAGGAAGATGACGGCGAACTTCCCCCGGCGCTCCATGACCGCGCCGAGCAGCCTGCGGTAACCATTCCGGAAAGCCGCGAAGCCCCGCTCGAAGACGCGCTGAATGTGGACGAACGGCGCGCTCCATCCGCTCGGCGGCGCTTCGTCCGTTTCGTCCCCGGCCTCGTGGCTGTGGTAGGGCGAGTTGCGGTAGAACCACATCACCAGCGTCGGGATGAGCGTCCGCGAAAGCACGTAGCTCGCGAGCATCGCGAACACCACGGCCTCCGCGAGCGGCACGAAAAGGAACCGCGCGACGCCGGTGAGGAAAAACATCGGCACAAAGACGATGCAGATGCACAGCGTGCTCACGAACGCCGGCTGCGCGATCTCCTGCGCGCCGTCGAGGATCGCGGTGATGAGCGGCTTCCCCATCGCCATCTGCCGGTGGACGTTTTCGATCTCCACCGTCGCGTCATCCACGAGGATGCCGACGGCCAGCGCGAGCCCGCCGAGCGTCATGAGGTTGATCGTCTCCCCCAGCGCGCTGAGCGTGATGAGCGACGCGATCACGCTGAGCGGGATGGAAAGGGCGATGATGATCGTGCTGCGCCACGAACCGATGAACAGCAGGATCATGATCGCCGTCAGCGCCGCGGCAATCACGCCCTCCTTCGCCACGTCGCTGATCGCCGCGCGCACGAACAGCGACTGGTCGGCAAATTCCTTCACGTCGAGATCCGGCGTCACCGTCCTCAGCACCTGCGGCATCTGCGCCTTGATGCGCCGCACGACATCGAGCGTGGAGGCAAAGCCGCTCTTCATGATCGTGATGAGCGCGCCGCGCTGGCCGTCCATGCGCACGATGTTCGTCTGCGGATTGAACCCATCCCGCACCTGCGCCACGTCGCGCAGGTAGATCGTCGCCCCGTTCACCATCTTCACCGGGATGTTGTTCAGGTCCTCGAGCACGCGCGGGCTGCTGTTGGTCTCGATGCTGTATTCCGTGTCGCCGATCTTCGCCGTGCCGCTGGGCAGGATCAGGTTCTGCGCGTTCACCGCATCGACGATGTCCTGCGCGCGCAGATTCTTCGCCTTCAGCGCGGTGAGATCGAGATCCACGACGACGGTCCGCAGCCGCCCGCCGTAGGGCCACGGGATCTGCGCGCCGGGGACATTCACGAGCCCGATGCGCACCTGGTTCAGCGCCAGGTCGGCGACCTCCTGCTCGCTCAGCTTTTTGCTCGAAAGGCTGTACTGGAGGATCGGCACCGTGGAGGCGTTGTAACGGATGATCAGCGGCGGCGTCTGCCCCGGCGGCATCAGCCGGAGGATCGTCTGCGCCACCGCGGTGATCTGCGCCACGCCCCCATCCACGCTCGCGCCGGGCTGGAGGAAGACCTTGATGATGCCCACGCCGTTGTAGCTGTTCGACTCGATGTGCTCGATGTCGTTCACCGTCGCCGAGAGCGAGCGCTCGTGGTTGTAGAGGATGCGCTGCTCAATCTCCTGCGCGTTCAGCCCCGCGTACTGCCAGATGACCGAGATCACCGGGATATTGATCGAGGGAAAAATATCCACCGGCGTGCGGATCAGCACGTAGGGCGTCATCAGCAACAGCAAAAGCGCCGCCACGACAAACGTGAGCGGCCTTCGCAGTGCTAGACGGACGATCCACATGGCCCGGAGACTCGCACGCCCCGCACCGGCACGCTTGAACGTGCTTGCTCACCCTGAGAACGCCCTTGCTCGCCACCCCGGGCCGGAAACCGCCCCTCCCATCTCTCCCAGCTTCGGTGACACCCGCCGCGCACCGGCCAACCCCGCTCGCGACGAAAGCCGAATCCCTCAGCCCCGTCCCTCGAAGCGGAACCCCGGCGGCGGAGCCACGCGGAAGATCCCGCGCAGCGTGACCCGAAGGGCGATACGGGCGAAGCGAGCGGGTCAGACGTTCCCAAGCTCACCCAACCCCCAACCCAGACCCGGTCGCCCCCGGCAATGCGCCGCCCGGCCAAACCCAAGCAAACCATTTACTCACTTCACCCAACTTCCATCTTGACCCCTTTCATAGGGGTTAGGCCGGCTTCTGCTAATGGCTTTCCATAAAGGAAGCGAGCTGGGGTTCCCATCCGATGCAAGGTGTGCATCTCAATCGAATGAGTAGCTAAAGTTCCCCCGATTCCGTGGACAGGGAAGGCGCAGGACCGTCAGAAAGAACTGCAAACATGCCACGAACACATCGCATCTATGAAAAGGACTTCCGTCAGGAAGCCGTCAACCTGCTGCTCAGCAGCGGGCGGCCGCTCAAGCGCGTCGCTGCCGAAATGGGGATCTCCGCCAACTCGCTCCGCACCTGGCGGGATCGGGCTCTCGGCAATGGGCGCGGAGCGGAGGCCGCTTCGCCGCAGGCGAAAGGCCGCAGCGCAGCGCCCGTTGCCGATGCGGCGGGGGAGATCCGCCGCCTGCAACGCGAGGTCGAATACCTGCGCCGCCAGCGTGAGATCTTAAAAAAAGCCATGAGCATACTCTCCGAGGAGCCGCAGAGCGGTATGCGTTGATTGACTCCATGCGGCACTCCTTTCCCATCAGCGAACTTTGCAAGGCCCTCGGCGTCTCGCGCAGCGGCTATCACGCCGCGGCCGCACGCGCCCCGGGCCGGCGCAAAGAGGCCAACGCGCAACTCCTCGCCCACATGCACTCCATCCACGCCGACCGCCACACCCGCTGCTACGGAAGTCCCAGGATGACCCGCGAACTCCGGGGCCTCGGCCTTGCCTGCTCGGAAAATCGCGTCGCCCGCCTCATGCGCTCGGGCGGCCTGCGGGCCAGGCCCAGAAAGCCTTTCCGGCCAAAGACCACGCGCCCCGATCACGCCGCCCATCCCTCGCCCAACCTGCTCGCCAAGGCCGAAGCGCCGACCGCGCCCGGCACCCACCTCGTCAGCGACATCACCTACATCCCCACCCGCGAAGGCTGGCTCTACCTCGCCGTCGTCCTCGACCTCTTCAGCCGCTCCATCCTCGGCTGGAAACTCGCCGACTCCCTCCACACCGAGGTCGTCACCGGCGCCCTGCGCCGTGCGCTCGACACCGGCATCGTCGCGCCCGACGCCCTCTTCCACTCCGATCGCGGCTGCCAATACTCCGCCGCCTCCACCCGCGCGCTCCTCGCCCGCCACCACCTCCGCCAAAGCATGAGCGCCGCAGGTTACTGCTATGACAATGCCTTCGCCGAAAGCGCCTTCGCCTCCCTCAAGAGCGAGCTCCTCGATGACGGCGCGCCCTTCGCCACCAAGGCCACCGCCGCCACTGCCGTCTTCGACTACCTCGAAACCTTCTACAATCGCAAACGCCGCCACAGCTCCCTCGGCTACCAATCCCCTCACGCCTTCCTCGACTCTTACTTCCAAAACCTCAAACCCTCGCTAAACTAACCAAACAAATCGCTGCGCTCGCCGCGTCCACTTTTTCGGGGGAAGACCACGCGCGACAACGCCGTGCAGCGCTTCTACCGCGCCAGCCTCGAGCGCACCCACGACGTGCGCCACGCCCGGCTCAACACCCAGCGCAAGATCCTCGCCGCCATGTGGCGCATGTGGCTCAAACGCGAGGCATGGAAGCCCGAACTCTTTTTCACAGCCACCGACCCGGACGCGACCGCGACCGGGCGAAGCCAGCCTGAGAACGCCGGCCCGCGTAAAGAGGCACCGCCTCACGCGGCTCAGGGTTGACGACCCCGGCGTCCGCAGCGCAGCGGACTGGGAAAACGCCGGCCGCACACACCCGGCCATGCGCTTGGGCGGTCTCGATTCAAGGGGGGAACTGCCCCCGCGGGCCCAGCCCCGATTCGCATGAATGGTGCGGCCGGCGACATTTCCGCCAGTTCCCCAAGGATGACCCTGGGCGGCCAAGTCAGCAAGTCAGCAAGCTAATAAGCTGACGAGTTAGCAAGTGAGCACAAAGGCCAGCTTCCAAAGCCTGCATGGAACCCCGACACGTCATCGCAGTCCGCCGTCCCGCCGCAGACGCCCGTCCCGCCAGCACCCCAAAGGCACTCCGCCCATCACATCGCCCGGACTCCGGACGACAAACCCCGATAGTCATCAAAGAAAAATGACGCCACTAACGGGGCGCGTCCCCCCATGCTTTTATGACTTGATTAAAAGCCTGCAGCGCATGGTTCGGCGACGTTGGTTGCGGCATGGCAAACTAATCCGTGAAGGCTGCCGTGCAAAGATGAAGCGGAATAGACTCGCCGCTGCCGAGCCGTAGCGCGCTGCCGATAACCTCGCCAAAAACAAGGTGCCGCTGCTGAGAGAAACGCTGAATGGCTGACTCGACCGCCGGATGCTGGGTCTTGAATGACACGCCTTGGAGCACGGTATGATCGGGAAGTGTGATCGTGGCGCACTCGCCGAGTATCGCCGCCTGCGTCTCGCCTGCCGCCATCGCCTGCTGCATGATACCGGTCATAATCGAGTCGAGGGTGCCGTCTGCTGGCTGCTGGATATAGAAGAAGCGCCGAACCGGTGGCTCGGCTGATGGCTCTGTTCCGGGAAGAAGGCGAGTGACCATTTAGTGAAGACGTGCGAAGTCGCCGAACGACCCCAAGCTCAGCGACTGCGGAGCGCGGCGCGCTGGCTGCATGGTGGCGGAAGGCGGAGGCCGGAAGCAGCCAGCGTGCGCCCTGTTGGCTATTTGTAGCCGGACGATTGTCGCACGTTTTCCAGTGGTTTCGGTGTATCGGCGGATTCAAAAAGCAGTCTCAGAACATCCTCAGACGCTCGGCGAACACCTCCGGCGGGCACGTGTTGACCTGAATTTGACGAATGTCCAAGTGGCTCAAATGCTTGGCGTAGCATATCAGACTGTGGAGAGATGGGAACACAATCGCAGTCCGATTAGCCCGAAGTCGAGACTCAAAATTGTCGCCTTCATCGGCTACGACCCGGAAGCCGCAACCGGCGAAACCAACAGGTGACTCATTCGCATTTTCATGTTGGGTATTTGTAGGCCGATCTTCTCTGTTGAGCGCCCTCCAACGGCTCCGAAAAGAAAAGCGGGAGCCCCGGAAAGGAGTCCCCGCTGTGTCTAAAGAACATGACCGTCGAGGCTACGCAGCCACCATCCCGAGCTTCGGGTGAACCTCGCGCGCGATGCGTTCCACAAGCTGCTTCGCGTTGCGGAGGTCGCATTCCGTTTGCACGTTCAGCCAGAAACGCGGCGACTGGCCGAAATACCGGCCAAGCCGCAGCGACGTGTCGAGCGTGATGGCGCGCTTGCCGTGGATGATTTCATTCACCCGGCGAGGCGGCACACCCAAGTCGCGGGCGAGCGCGTTCTGCGTCAGCCCCATCGGCTTCATGTAGTCTTCGAGGAGGATTTCTCCCGGCGTCATGTTTTCGAGGTTGATGCTCATGGTGATGATTTTGGGTTAATGATAATCTACGATTTCGACATCGTGCGCTTGCCCGTCCTTCCAGACGAAGCAGATGCGCCACTGGTCATTGATGCGGATGCTGTGCCGGCCCGCCCGATTGCCCTTGAGGGCTTCGAGCCGGTTGCCAGGAGGCACCCGCATGTCATCCAATTTCTCCGCTGCCGAGAGTTGCGTGAGCTTGCGAAGGGCCACTCGCTGAATGTCGGCTGGAAACCGGCGCGAGCCTTTGCCCTTCCAAATTTTCTCCGTCTCTTTGCATCGGAAATCTTGAATCACTTTCTGATGGTATAACGCCATGCGTTATAGTGCAACCCCTCCGTGTGGAAAACTCTCGGCATTCCGTGTCGTCTCCGCACGGTGCGACGTGGCTCCGAACTCTTCCGAAGCTTGCGGAAGACTGCGGTCCCCGCGCGGGGCACCGCCGAGTTGAAGCAGTTGCGTTTCGAGTTCGCCCACATAGCGGCTCATTCCGACCAGCCGCTCCTCGTGTCGCAAACGCTCCTTTTGGAACTGTTCGAGAATGAAATCCTTTCCGCGATTCGCAATTAACAAGTCAAAATTCTGACGTTCGAGTTCCTTCACCCGGTCGCTGCTTCCCGCATCTTGCCGGGGCGGCGTTTCCGAACGCTTCGGCATCTCCGGTTCCGCAACCGGAGCGCTGCCCGCCGCAGTCTGCTTTGCCCGCTCCTCCTCGATTGCCCGTGTCACGCTTTGTGGCGTGATGTAGTAGCGCCCCTCATTTTCGTCTAAAAACGCATCGAGCCGCGCGACGCCCTGCCGGTTTGGACGGCACCAGTTGATGATGCTTCGTTCCGTGCGGGGCACCCCCGCCTGTTCAAAAAGCCGCGCAACTTCGCGCACCGTGGCGGTGTGATTCTCCGTCTTTTCCGAAGTGTTCCGAACCGTGCGGAAAGGTTCCGAAGCATTCGGCATCGTTCCGAAAGTTTCCGAAGAGTTCGGAAGGTTTCCGAAATCTGAGGAATGATGATTGTCCATGATTTGTTCCGTTAGCTGATAATCCGCGTCACCGCCGACCGGCGGAGCCGCGTGTGCCCTCAAGCCCCATTATTCTAACACGGAAAACCGGCGGACATATCCACAGATGGCCCGGTTTCCGAATTCCGAAAGAGTGCGGTATGATGGGTCAATGGAACGTATGGAGCGCGATTTTAAGGGAGTCTGGATACCGCGAGAGATTTGGCTCTCCGAGGAGCTTTCGCTCATGGAGAAAGTCCTGTTCGTGGAAATCCACAGCCTCGACAACGAGCGGGGCTGTTTTGCGTCGAACCACTACTTCGCAGACTTTTTCGGAATGAGTGCCCGGCAAATTTCCACCCACATCGGATCACTCAAAGAGAAGGGCTACATCCACATCACCATCGTGAACCAAAACGAGCGCACCATCCGCTCGTCGGGGAAATACGCACATGCCAAATCCGCAGCAAATGCGGCATCTCGAAAAGCAGGCCGCGGAGTTGACGGCTGAACTCAGCACCCGGTGGCGTGTGGATAACCGCGCAGGGGGTAGGAAGAAAACTTCATGGGGGGTATGAAGTTGTCTTCGTGGGAGGTCAGGAAGAAAACTTCCACATAATAATACAGTGTAATAATACAGTGAATAAAAAGAAACAAACTTTGAAAAAAGGGAAGCCGGTGTGGATAACTTCTTGATGACTGGCTTTGGTGCATCGTGGTTGCGTTGCTGTGCGATGAAGAAGTGCGGCACGCACTGCTCGTGTTGGAACCCGAGATGCCGGTGATTCGATTCTGACTCCGGTTTGGTGCGGCAGGCGGAGCGGTATGGTAGGATGGATGGTGGAAGGACGGTGCCCGTGGTTGCCGGGATGAAGCCCATCTCACTCCGAGGTTGGCTTCACCTCGCAACCACAACCCACACAGAAAGGAGCACCGACCTATGAGCCACAAACCGGCTCGCACCGATCCGTATCAACTCGTCACCGACAGCATCCTCGCGCACCTGGAGCGCGGCATCGTTCCGTGGCGCTGTCCGTGGAATCGCACCACCGGCAGACCGCGGAACTTTCACACCGGGCGCGAATATCAGGGCGTCAACGTCCTGCTGCTCGGCCTGCTGCATTTCCCGTCGCCGTGGTGGATGACCTTCCGCCAGACGCAGGAACGCGGCGGCTGCGTTCGCAAAGGCGAGCACGGCGCGCTCGTGATGAAATTCGGCCGCTCACGACAAAGCGCGTGAAGAACGGCGACGGCACGCGAGGAGCAAGAAGACGACGCTCTTTCTCAAGAGCTACCGCGTCTTCAACGCCGCGCAGATTGACGGCATCGAGTTTCCGCCCGCCGAAAGCGGGCCGCAACTCGACGCCTTCGCAGCGCATCGCGCGCGCCGAACAAATCGTCGCGCAGATGCCGCAGCCACCGACCATCCGCGAAGGCCGCACCACGCGGGCGTGCTACCGTCGCGGAACCGACACCATCGAGATGCCCGCGTTCGAGCGCTTCAATTCACCGGAGGAATTCCACCTCACGCTCTTTCACGAGCTGATTCATTCCACCGGCCACGAATCGCGGCTCGCACGCAAAGGCGTCACCGAAAGCGACGGCTTCGGCGGCAAAGCCGTATTCGCAGGAGGAACTCGTTGCCGAAATGGGCGCGGCATTTCTCGGCATGGAGGCCGGGATTGTGCGCGACGAGCACGAGCAATCCGCCGCCTACCTGCAAGGGTGGCTCGACACACTGCGCGTGCAGGAGCATCGGCGCTGGATTGTGCAGGCAGCGAACCAGGCGGGACGCGCTGCCGATTTCGTTCTCGGCAGGGAAGCGATGGTCTCACCCGCCTCACCCGCAGCCAGCGAAGCGACGGAGCAACCAGCACTGCCCAACGCGGCGTGAGAGAAACTAGCCGCATCCCAAAGGCCAGATGGCAACCCCATCTGGCCTTTTACTTTTGTCTGTCACGTCAAGAATGCGTGTCGTTGCACTCGCAGCGGTACGAAAAAATACGGCCTTGTTGAGCCGTATTTTGAAGCGATGTCGCGAAACATATATTTGGCGACACGCAATCACGCTGACCTTTTGCCGCCATTTCGGGATTCGATGGAGCGTTCGACGAACTCAATGAAATCGGCGTCCTGAAAAAATCTTGAGCGTTTCCACACCGCACTCGGAATCGGGCGGCTCAAAAACTGCCGGATGTCTGCGGCGACCGCATCATCATCGAATTGCATTCCGAGTTTGCGCGCCTTGAACGCGGTTCGCAGGTGCAGGATCAGCGTATGGACGAACAATTCTTCCTCAACTGACACCGGTTCATCCCGAAGATTCACCGATTCCATCAGCACGCGCTCCAATTCCTTTCGCTCGTAGAGCCGCGACCAAATTTCGCGGTGCGCCTTCGTGAGTTCAAACAGGTTGCCGATTTTCCGTTCAACCGTGTTCGTCCTGATTGTGTATGCCGCGACGAAAAAGCCGACGAGCGTGCTCGCCGCCTGCAAAAAACCGAATCCGTGCGCCTCAATCCATCCGAGGATTCCCATGCACGGATTATACCGCGCTGACGCTTTTCCGGCTAGATGCTCTCGGGAATGTCCGCCTTCGCCAGCACCAGCGTCTTGCGCGGAATTCGGATGATGCGTTCATCCGGCCCGCAGCCCGCGCCGAAGCGCAGCTTGCCGATGGCGGCTTCGGTGATGTCCACGCCAATGACGGCGAAGTCACCGTCTTCGAGTTCGAGGATGTCGGGGCATCCTTGGAGCGACGAGGTTTGCACTCCGTTGGCGTGCGGGTCGGGGCCGATGCGTCGTGTGATGTTCATGGTGAAAAGATTTACTATAGTAAAGTCCGTCGTCAACTGAATTCTCCGGTAGTCTCGCGCCCGTGTCAAAAAAACCGTCACGGGGCCGCATCCATTCCGCCCTCATTGCCCTGCTGCGCAAGCGCCGCGAAGCACTCGGCATGTCCATGACCGTGCTTGCCCAAAAATCCGGCCTTTCACTCTCGATGATTTCCTTCGTCGAGCGCGAGATTCGCAAGCCGACGATGGACACGCTCCTCCGCATCGCGGAGGCGCTGGACGTGGAACTTTGGAAGTTTCTTCGCGACGCGACCAAGGCAGCCGGAAAATAGCCCTGTCCTTTATCACGGACAGCCGGGCGGATGCTCCCGGCAAATGGCCCTACATACATGGTATGTAGCTCCGCGCTGAATTCGCGCGGCTGATTCGCGGCTCAACGACCGCGTGAACTGTCTCCCCCAAGGTTGTCGTGCAGCGCCCGACTTCGCGCGATTTCCTCCGGCTATCGGGTCAGCCTCCGTTAGCCACTACGGCCTGACCAAACCGCGCGAAGTCGGCCACCACCCGACAACCTTGGGGGAACTACTTCCGTAAAGGACAACTTCGCTATCGCGCTCGTCCACCCTACCGGGCAGACGACGACTTCGCGCATGGCGCGGCTATCGCCTTCGCCGCGCCGCCGGAAAAGGAAATCGCGCCCCGCTCTGATTTCCACTGCCCCGCGTCCGCTATCGCTCGACGCGCACGGGCACGCCTTTGGAGCTTCGCCCGTCCTCTGGTAAAATGAGCGCATGGCCTTCCCGAGACATTCACGTTTTCGACGGGCGGAAAATTTTCCGACGATGGAACTCACTCCGCGCGACGTGGAGATTTTGCGTCTGCTCCGTCGCCATCGCTTCTTGCGTTCCAATCACATCGCCGCGTTGCTCGGTGGCAGTCGGCAGCAGCTTCTTCGCCGGCTGCAAAAGCTCTACCACCACGGCTACATTGAGCGCCCGCTTTGCCAGCTCGACTATTTCCATCGCGGCGGCTCGCAGGCGATGGTCTGTGGACTCGGAAATCGCGGTGCCGCTTTCCTGCTCCGCACGGAAACTTCGGTGCCCGTCCGTCTCGACTGGAATGCCCGCAACCGATCCGCGACGCGGCTGTTTCTCGACCACGCGCTGATGATTTCCGAAATTCTTGTGGCACTGGAAACGGCGTGTCGTGCGCGTGGCGATGTCCGCCTTCGCCACGCCGAGGAGCTTGAGCATTTGGCGCGTGGTGACGCCGCGCGTTGGAGCATCACTGCGCGAGGTGTGGAGCGAACCACAGTCATCCCGGATGCCGTGTTTGCACTGGAGCGCACACAGGCGGACGGCTCGACGGATTCCGTTCTCTACTGCCTTGAAGCCGACCGCGGCACGATGCCTGTGCGGAGCGCCAACGAGCACCGCACTTCCATCGTTCGCAAACTCACCGCTTACGAAACGAGTTGGCGCACGAACATTTTCCGCCAGCGATTCAATGCGACTCGCGTGCAGGTGCTCACTGTCACCACCTCCGCCGCGCGCCTCGATTCCATCAAGAACTGTGCAAGTTCCCAAGTCAGTGCCGCCGGACTCTTCCACTTCGCCGCATTCGCTGACGTTCTCGTGTCGTCCGCCCCGTTTCTCGATTCCCTCCTCACGCGGCATGTTCATTCAATTCCGCAGAGCGACATCAGTTTTTCCCGGCGAACGGCAACGTAAGCGTCGGAAGTCGCAGCCAGCTTCCATTACCTCAATCGCTCGCCCCCGTGCGTTGTTGCGATTGAAGACCAACGTCTCGTCTGTGAATCATCTTTGCCCCAAGCTGAACTTCGACACGGCAGCGCGGGGCAATGATCCCTTCGCAGGCAGGAGTGGCGGCTGGCTCCGGCATCATGGACGAACATTTTTCACACATCGGCACGCGCGAGATTTGGGGCGGGGTTCATCCCGTCGGCCTTTCGCTGTCCGACCGCAGGCAGCATCTCTACCTCATCGGAAAAACGGGTTCGGGAAAAACGACGCTGCTTCGCAATCTCATCGTGCAGCACATTGCCGCCGGGCACGGCGTCGGCACTGATTGATCCGCACGGCGACCTCGCCGAAGAACTCCTCGACTGCATCCCTCCGCATCGCGCCGACGACTTGGTGTATTTCAATCCCGGCGACCTCGACTTCCCCATCGGCCTCAACCTCATCGCCAACGTCGCGCCGGACGACCGGCATCTTGTCGCCAGCGGCATTGTCGGCGCATTCAAGAGCATCTGGCGGGACTCGTGGGGGCCGCGTCTCGAATACATTCTCTACAACGCCATCGCCGCGTTGCTCGACTGTCCGAACACTTCCCTGCTCGGCGTGAATCGGATGCTCACCGATGCCGACTATCGCCGCCGCATCGTGGCGAAAGTGCGCGACCCGTTCGTGCGCGCATTCTGGACGGACGAATACGAGCAATACGACACGCGCTTCCAGCGCGAGGCCATCGCGCCGATTCAAAACAAGCTCGGCCAATTCCTGCTCAACCCCGTTGTCCGAAACATTCTCGGCCAGGTGCGCACCAAAGTGAGCATTCCGTTTATGATGAATACCGGCCGCATTTTCATCGCCAATCTCTCGAAAGGAAAACTCGGCGCGGACAAGGCGAACCTTCTCGGCAGCCTGCTCACCACGCAGTTCCAACTCGGCGCGATGGCCCGTGTGAATCAGCCCGAAAACGAGAGGCGCGACTTCTTTTTGTTCCTCGACGAATTCCACAATTTCACCACCGACGCCTTCACTTCCATCCTATCCGAGGCGCGCAAATACCGCCTCTGCCTCGCGCTCGCACATCAATACATCGAGCAGGTGCCGCTCCCGGTGCGCAGCGCAGTCTTTGGCAACGTCGGCTCCCTCATTTCCTTCCGTGTCGGCAATGCCGATGCCGAGGTCTTGCAACGAGAATTTGGCAAGACCTATGCGCTGGAGACTTTCGTCGGGCTCGACCGCTTCGAAGTCATCGCGCGTCTTTCCGATGACGGTCAAACCCGCGAAGCCTTCCGCGCGCAAACCCTGCCGCCATCGAGCACCACGTCGGCAGACGTGAAAAACTCATCGCCCTCTCACGCGAAAAATATGCCGCCAAGCGCACGAACGTTGAGGCGAAGATTGAACGATGGCTCACCTGCCAAGACAACGATCCGCGCAGAATTCGGAAGGGTCGGATTCCATTTCTGCCCGTGCGGCTTTGAAGTCGCGCGATACGCGGAAATGGTGAATTGTGGATTGGACTCAGATGACAGCTCGCCGTCCTTTTCATTAGCGCCGTTTAACTGGTGGCGTGATCCGCAACACCATCGTGCCACTCTCGCTGGAACACGACCGCATCCCCGGTATTTTATTGGAGTTGCCACTGTTTTCCGGCCAGACTGCGGGTATGCGTGTGCGGCTGGTTTGTCATGTCCGAGACCAAATTTTGATTCGGAATGCGGATGCAAGCGGCTTCGCTTAAACCGATCAGGATATGAGAATAAGCACGCTAACGCTAAGCAACTTCCGATGCTTCGGAGAAAACGCGGTGACGCTGGAATTCGATGACCTCACCGCGTTCATTGGCACCAACGGAGCTGGGAAAACGGCTGCACTTCAGGCGTTGGTGCGGCTTTTCGGGACGGGAGCGGAACGCAGGCTGACCCGAACCGACTTTCACGTCCCGCCAGCGGCTGAGGACGAGGACGAACCGGACGAGCTATCGCTTTATGTCGAGGCCCGGCTGGAGTTTCCAGAGTTGGCGGAGGGCGAGGTGGGCGCAGTCCCGGAGTGTTTCAATCAGATGGTCGTGGAGGCTCCCGACGAGGTGCCATTTTGCCGGGTTCGATTGGAGGGGACATGGCGATCCTCGCACCAGCCCGAAGGTGAAATCGAGGAGTCGATTTCATGGATTCGCACGGCGGAGGAGGAAGTGACCGACGACGACAAGGTGAAGATGAACAGCTTCGACCGCGGGCGAATTCAGGTTCTCTACGTTCCGGCTACGCGCGATCCGGCGCGGCATTTGCGCCATGTCGCAGGTTCGTTGATTCATCCGCTGCTCAAGGCGGTGCAGTGGTCCGATGCTACGCGAGAGACCGCGGAGGAAGCTGCCGCGAACGTGCAGACAGCATTTCGCGGCGAGCCAGGCGTGCAGCGAATCGAGGCAGCCATCGTCGAGCAATGGACGGAGCTGCACGAGCTTGCGGCTTATCAGAACGTGCAGTTGCAGCCGCTGAGCGCACGGTTTGAAGATTTGCTCCGGCAGGTGGAAGCGATGTTTCGCCCCAGCGACGGGGCGCGTGCCCAACCGCTGGAGCGTCTCAGCGACGGGCTCCGGTCGCTGTTTTACTTTTCGCTGGTCGGCGCACGTTTCGCGATTGAGGAGGCCGCCCGTGAAGCAGCAGAGGAAGGCGGCGAGGAACCGGTGTTGGAATTCGATGAAGGTGCGCTGCCTGCGTTGACGGTGTTCGCGGTGGAGGAGCCGGAGAATCATCTCGCGCCGCACTATCTCGGTCGGATTCTCACGTTGTTACATCAACTCGCAGGACGCGCGAATGCGCAGGTGCTCCTGAGCAGCCAGTCGCCAGCGATCCTGGGTCGCGTGGCACCGGAGCGAGTGCGGCACTTCCGTCTCGATTCGCAGACCGGAATTGCGGCCGTGCGGGCGATTCGCCTGCCCAACGCGGACGAGGGCGAGGTCCATAAATACGTGAAGGAAGCCGTCCGCGCGTTTCCAGAACTTTACTTCGCAAGCCTCGTGGTGCTGTGCGAGGGAGACAGCGAAGAGATCGTGCTTCCACGCCTTGCGACTGCGCTCGGTTTGCCACTGGATCGCCGTTTCGTCTCTGTCGTGCCGCTCGGTGGCCGCCATGTAAATCATTTCTGGCGACTACTGGGGGACTTGGGCATCCCGCATGTGACGCTGCTTGACCTCGATCGCGAACGCAGCGGAGGCGGGTGGGGCAGAATCCATTACGCCATCACGCAGTTGCTCACCTTTCGACCGTTGCTCCGCCCGAGATTGCTTGCCGACTCCGAAGGCAGTGTGCTCTCGGATGAAGAACTGGAGGAGATGGCTGAGTGGGATGTCACGGATGTCGAAAACATGGCCACTTGGATCGAACATCTGGAGAATTTCGGCGTATTCTTCTCCGCGCCGCTCGACCTTGATTTCGTGATGCTCGAAGCGTTTCCCGAGGAATACCACGCCACAGCACACGAGGGAGGCGGGCCACAGATACCGGAAGAAGCGGAGGCTTACGCCCGCCGGATTTTGCGGGCAGGCCGCGCGGTCCTCAAAGCGGAAGGTGGGGACGGGCAGACCTACACCGACGACGAAAAGCACGCGTTCATCTGGTATTCGTATCTTTTCCTTGGACGCGGAAAACCGTCCACGCATCTGCTGGCCCTCAATCAGCTCGAAGATGATGAACTCGTCGAAGACGCGCCGGAGGTGTTGACTCGCCTGATTCATCGAATCGAAAACACTCTCAATCCGCCGCCTGCCGAGCAATGAGCCGGCGCATTTCCCCCGCCGAATGGGTTCCGCAAGGCGTGACCGCGCTGGAGCCAAAGGCCGAGGCGGCGGTGCGTGACGCGGAGACGGCTCTGGTCATCGCCGGTCCCGGCGCGGGAAAGACAGAACTGCTCGCGCAGCGTGCGAGCTACCTTTTGGAAACCGGTCTCTGCCCCGCACCGCGAGCGATCCTCGCCATCAGTTTCAAACGCGACGCCGCGAAGAATCTCCGCGAGCGCGTGGCCCTGCGCTGTGGCGCTTCCCTCGCGCGACGCTTCAATTCGTTCACTTTCGATGCGTTCGCGAAGAGCCTTGTAGATCGTTTCCGTCTGGCCTTGCCGGAAGCACTGCGCCCCACGGCTGACTACTTGATCGACTTCGCGACGTTCGAGAAAGCCCCCTTGCGAGAGCGGGTCAATGCGCTGGCAGGCGCGGAAACCGGTCTCTCACTGCGACAACTTCAAGGCGTGGATGCTGGGGTGTTTTTCAAGAAACACGCGGTTGGACGCGAACTTCCAGGCGAACTCGCGCCAGACGCGGACGCGGCAGCCAAAGGGCGTTGGGTGTTCTGGCAGCACGCATTGCACGAGGGAGAGAAGTCAGTTGTGAATTTTCAAATGCTCGGCTGTCTCGCCGAATTACTTCTGCGCTCCAACCCTGCAATCCGGGACGCACTGCGGGCCACCTACGCATTCGTATTCCTCGACGAATTTCAGGACACCAACGGGGTTCAGTATCGCCTTCTCCACACCGCTTTCCACGGCTCGGATGCGGTGCTCACTGCGGTCGGCGACCACAAGCAACGCATCATGCTTTGGGCCGGTGCGTTGGAAGGCGTCTTCGACGTGTTCAGCCGCGAATTCCATGCCCGCCCGCGCGACTTGGAGATGAACTATCGCTCCGCCCCGCGCCTCGTGGCTATCCAGCATCACCTCATCGCATCCATCGACCCTCAAAGCTCGATGCCGCGTGCGGCTAACGACGGTGCCGATGGCGATGGTGAGTGTCGGCTATTGGTGTTTCCAGATGACGCGACGGAGGCTGCATATCTCGCGGGAAAGATTGAGGAATGGATGCAGGCCGACGGTCTCGCGGCTGCCGACATCTGCATCCTCGTTCGGAAACTTGCGGACTCATTCTCCCAAGCTCTGCGTGCGGCGCTGGCAGAGCGGCAAATTCAAAGCCGGGTGGAGAACGACCTCCAAGACCTGCTCGCCGAACCTCTGACGGCCATGGTGTGCGCCTTTCTCCGACTCTCCAGCCAGCCGCGGGATGCAGCCAGTTGGAGTGCGCTTACCGACATCCTCATGCAAGCACGAGGTCTGGCCGAAGACGAAACTTCGGCCACCGGCCTCGGTCGCGAACTCGTCGAAATGATCGGCTCGCTTCGCGAACCTCTCGCCGCTGCGACGACGATTGAGGAAGTGCTCGAGTTGATCCGTGCGATGATTGATTTCGTTGACCAGCCCACGTTCCGCCGTCTGCACCCGCAATATATTCAGGGCGACTTTTTCGAGAAGACCATTCGCGATTGCGCGCGGACGTTGGCGGAGACGCGCGGACGGAATCCGAACTGGAGCGCGGCGCTCGATGATCTTTCTCGGAGTGAACAGCATCCCGATCATGACGATCGCCAAGAGCAAGGGTCTTGAGTTTCACACCGTCATCGTTCTCGGCTTGGAAGACTTCGCCTTTCACCATCCGCAGGGCAATCCAGCCGAGGAAGAGTGCAACTTTTTCGTGGCCTTCTCACGGGCGGAAGAACGCGTGCTTTTTACCTTCGCAGACCAGCGAAATGGCCGCGGGCAAAGACGCAAACAATAGCGCGTTACTACGACCTTCTCGAAGCCGCCGGTGTGGCCATCGAAGTCATCGAAAGCTAAGCAAAAGCCGAAACAGCGCCGGTGCGCCTCGCATCCCACGCAAAAACCCGTCGCGGCGCTGCTGCCGCTCATTTGCGCATACTCGCATCCCGGCGACATCGTGCTCGACACCTTTGCCGGATCAGGTTCGACGGGATTCGCCGCGCGAAGTTGCGGACGGCGCTTCATCCTGATCGAAAAGAGGCGTGGCACTGCGAAAACGTGCGCCGCCGGATCGAGCACTGGCAATGATCCAACACAAGATCCCGACCGATGAAAGTCTGTCGGGGTCTTTTCCATTTCTCGGGCGTCTGTGATAGAATCAGGAATGGGAATCAGCCGGGCACTTCGCGCGGCCACCCATGAACCTTCACAGGAGGAAAAGCCATGTCCCGATTCGTGGACTTCAAGGCGGTGAAGGCTGCCGTCTCCATGCTCCAGGTGCTCGAACACTACGGCCTTGCCGAATCGTTCAAGCGCTCGGGGAACAGCCTCAGCGGGCCTTGCCCGCTTCATGGGGGAGAGAACCGGACGCAGTTTCGCGTCTCGCTGGAAAAGAACTGCTGGAATTGTTTCGGCACCTGCAAGGGTGGCGGAAACGTTCTGGATTTCGTCGCGCGCAAGGAGGGGTGTTCCCTCCGCGAAGCGGCGCTCGCGTTGTGCGACTGGTTTCAGTTGCCGACGCAGGAGAAGCCGGCGCGGCCTGCCAAGGACGCCGGAGAACCGCCCACGCCGGAGGCGCCGCCGAAAGCGGAGCCCCGACCGAAGGCAGCGAAAGCGAAATCGCCGAGTCCCGACGAGGACGGTCCGAACAAGCCGCTCGGCTTCGCGTTGCAGAATCTCGACACCGCGCATCCGTATCTCGCGGAGCGCGGGTTGAGCGCGGAGACCATCGCGGAGTTCGGCCTCGGCTACTGCCAGAAAGGCAGCATGACGGGGCGCATCGTCGTCCCGATTCACAATGCCGAAGGCCAGCTTGTCGCTTACGCGGGACGCTGGCCCGGCACGCCGCCGGACGAGGACACGCCGAAATACAAGCTGCCGCCGGGCTTTCGCAAAGCGCAGGAGGTTTTCAATCTCCACCGCGCGATGCGCGAGCCGCAGGACGGCACCGCTGTATATCGTCGAGGGATTCTTCGACTGCATCTGGCTGTGGCAGCACGGCATTCGCCGTGTTGTGGCGCTCATGGGAAGTTCTTTGTCACCGCACGCAGGAGAAACTTGATCGCGGCGGCAGTGAACCCGCAGAGCCGCATCGTGCTCATGCTCGATGAAGATGACGCCGGCAAGAGCGGCGCGCGGTGAAATCGCTGCGCGTCTGTCGAAGCTCTGCTTCGTCAAGACGTTCGTCTTTCGCGAACCGGACATGCAGCCGGAGCAACTTGAGCGCTGCGGAGTTGGAACAAATCCGGGGAGGCCCGCCATGAGCACCAACGGTGAACAAGCCGTGCTGCCCCTATGGGAGCCGCCGCTCCGCCATCCGTTCCGGCTGCGCGTGAATGACTATGTGCGGATTGACGGCAAACTCGGCAGAGTCATTCGGGTCACCGAGTCCGCCGCCGTCGTGCTCGTGAACCAGCCCCCGCGGCGAATTCACGACGCTGTTCGACAAGCACGTCCGGTTCCGTCCCGCCGCCCATCATTGTCCGATAGCTTCAACTCGAGATCGACATTCTGAATCGCAAGAGTTGTCGGCAAAAGCGAGCGCAGCAAGCGCGAAAGGAGGCGAAGCGATGACACCAGCCTGACCTGTTCCCGTGGCAACCGTCGCAACGGATGCCGGCAAAGGCGAAAGGCGCGCATGAGTGGAAGATTGTCTCGCTGCGGGAAACCGCACCAGACGATCTACCGGCGTGTGAGATTCCGCAACAGGCGGTGGATACTGGCGCAGGCACATCGCGATCGCCCCCCACTTCAATCCCGACGTGGAATGTGTCGCCGTCCTGCTGCTCAACGTGAAGTTGCGGATTCGCGGGCATCATCTCGTTTCCATCGGTTGCCTCAACGAAACGATGTCCCATCCGAGGGAGGTGTTCCGTGCCGCAGTGATTGGCGCGGCGTTCGCGGTCGTGATGATGCACAATCATCCGAGCGGCGACCCCACGCCTTCGCAAGCGGGCCCGGCGAATCGCACGAACCCTCGTCGAAGCCGGACGAATCCTCCGTATCCATGTGACCGACCACATCATCGTCGGCCACAATCGCCATTGTTCCTTCCGAAAGCGGGCCTCATTTAGTCCGCACAGACCCGAACTAGCGCAAGCTAGTCGGGGTTTTCTTTCAAATTCGGTTTGAGCGGCATCTTGCGGGCATGACAATTCTTGGGAGCACACGCGAGGTGCCGACTGCGACGGCTTGACACCCGGATTTCATTCTACGAATCGAGACGTGTTGGTGCCATTCGGCATCCTGGCCTAATTTTTGTTTCCAAAGCCTTGTTCATTTCGCGGCACCCGCGCTCTGTGCAGCTCTTGCGGCCCGTGCCGCTTCCACCGCCTTGTCAGCCTCCAGTTCCCTTGCAGCTCGCGATGCCTTTGCCGCCTTGGTGGCTTCAGCGACACTCAGTTCATCCGCCGCCTTGGTGACTGCCAGTTGCGCCCGCTCCAGCAGCGCCCTTTCCTCCGCAAACATCTTCCATTCCTGTGCCACGGGCAGGAACTCGGCGGCCTCATCGGATCCGGCGGCGGTGAGGAAGATGGCGTGGTAGAGCGCGACCTGCGGCTTCTGGAGTTCTTCGGACGGCAAGCTGCCAGTCACCGCGACGGCTTCGGCGTGCTTGCCCTGCTGGTGGAGCGAAAGGCCGCGCGTGATGGCGATGGCAGCATTGCCGGGGTTTTCGTTGAAGAGCTTTTCCGCCTCGCGGTGCGGGTTGCCGGCCTCGGAGCGGATGAGCAGGGTGAAAAAGGCGTAGCGGTTACGGACGATGGCGGATTTTGAATCGGCCTGGGCAAGGATGCCCGCGAGCTTTTGCAACTGCGCGGTGTCCGAGCGGTTCCAGGACGCCCCAGAGGGTGTCAGCACCCAGCGCGGGCAGCCGGGCGAAGCGGCGAGCGTCCACATGACCTGCTCCGCCCGCTGTTCCATCTCCAGTTCACGGCGATGCGCGCCACCCTTTCGATGCGCTGCATGGAATCCTCCGGCTGCGGGCGGCGGCGAGGCCGTCCTTCCATTCTTGCGCCAGTTCGGGTTCATCCAGCCGTTCGAGTGCGAGGAAGAGAAAGATGCGGCGCAGGTTATCGGAATCACCCCATGTGCAATCCTCCAGAAACTCGCGCAGCCTTCGCCATTCCGAAGACCTGGCATACGCATCCGCGACCGCCACGCAGACCGGCGGCGCACCGGTCACATCCCGCGGCAGCGTGCGCGCCGTCCAGCTTCCGAGACGAGCATTGCGAGTTTGTTCTCATTCATCCACGTGGAGCGTGTAGAGTTCGTCCGGCTTGGAGAGCGCGCCATCGCGCAGCTCCTGAGGTAGCCGGGCGCCTCCTGCGTGCCGATTCTGCGGAGCGACGCAAGCTTCATGAGCTTGTCGCCAAAGGTCGCGGCGGGGGCCTCGGCGAGGATCTTGGAAAGGCGTTCGGCCCGCTTCCATTCTTCGAGCCGCAGTGCGTCGTCCAGCAGGAGGCGGATGGCCTGGAGATTCCTCGGAGACTGCTCGCTCAGCTCCGTGAGCACGGCCAGCGCGTCATCCCGGAATGCGGCATCCCGCAAGCGCATTCGGAAGGTCGCGAGGGCAGCCGGTAGCATCCTGTTCGGATCCAGCCGGACCGCCTCGGCCCAGTGCTGCTCGGCGGCGGCTGTGTCCCGATTTGCCGTGGAAAGTTGCGCCTGGATTTCATGGCAGGCCGCGGTTTCCAGGGCACCCGGAGGGAGCATCCCGAGCACGCGCTCGGTCGCCGCGATGTCCCCGGCCTTGATGGTGTCGGCGGCCCGCGCGAGCAGGTTCTCGACATTGCCCGGATCGAGGGAATCCAGCCGGTTTCGCCACTGCGCCGCCTCGGGTGCCCCGGACGCTTCCAGGGCCTTGGCAATGATGCGGGTCGCACTCACATTCTGGGGATCCACCGCGAGCACAGCCCGCGCAGTGAGCACGGCGCGCTGGAAATCCTTTCCGCCCAGCCATTCCTCCGCCTGCCGCACCCACTGGCCGGCATTCCAGCGCTGGTAACGCGCCTTCAGCCGCGGCCAGGCGAAGTCTGCGCCCAGAACGAGAGCCACCAGCATCCAGACCGCCCAATGCGTCTACAACTCCTTGGTTTCTTCATATCCCAGCCCGTCTTAGCTAATATGGCGGCGCGGCTGCACGAGAGCAGCGCCGGGTGAAAGGTGCGGGTGAATTGGCGGCATAGGCTTTCGATTCAGCATCGCGTGCGTGACGAAACTGCGTCTGCCCGGTGACATTCCGGGAAACTCCCCGCGGCGCCACGTCGCGTTTTTCCGGGAGGCAAACCCACGCGGCGGCCACGGATTCCGCGCTGCTTTCCCGCGTCTTAATCGCGCTTAGTGTTACGGCTTGGCGACACAAAAAGCGGATTAGCCGGGCAATTTGGCGGCTATAGCCTTCCGCGTCGCGACACCGTAACGTTACGTCCGCAAGTTGCCAGAAAGGGGCGCAATCCGCGAAAGTCACGGCAGTCGAACAACGGATCCAAACCCACGTAGCCTCCACCCTTCCTGCATAGGCTGGGTGTAAGAGAAATAAGGCGTCCTCCTCCGTGGAATCCCATGGCGCATAGCCATAGGGAAGGTTTGGAACCGTGCCATTGCTAACTTCACCAACAAACCCTGCAACACGGCGGCCTGCCTGCCGAAAACCAACTACTCCATGAAGACCAACGTCCTGAAAACCGCATTTAACAAAGCCGCGCTTACGGCGCTCGCAGTGACCGGCTTCGCAGTCGCACCGGCCGGTGCGCAGAACCCCAACTTTGCACCGGGTGACCTGTTACTCTATTTCATTCAGTTTGGCGGTTCCCAAACCGTACCGGTGAACCTCGGTGCGGCCTATGGCTACCGCGATGCGACGGCAAATAGCCTGAACTTCATCAATATCGGCGGCACGCTGACCGGTACCGCTCCCGCCGGGGCGGCCTACCCCGCCGACTGGTATGACGACCCGAACGATGTTCTGGGGTCTCGCCGCAGTACGCAGCAATTCAACCAGCACCACCGCACAGGTGAATGGCGACTCCTGGCCGGACCATTTACGTGGCGGCTTCCCGCACGGGGGTCGGCACGGATGGCACAGCGGAATCGCCGGTTTGGGTCGTGGACAGCGGTGGCAGCATGACCACCGGTTCGAACGGCATCATCCAGATGCAGAACCGCCTGGAGGTGGCGTCGTGACCAATACCCTCCTGGAAGGCACGGGCTCTTCATTCGTGGACAACCAGAACCTGTTTAACATTAACGGTAATCCGACAGTTTCGTTCAGTGTCTTTCCGGGCGGTACGATGGGCAGGTTCAATACCGGCACCTTCGGCACCATCGGCGGCGAGATGCGGAAGGCGCGCTCGACCTCTACCGCATTCTCGCCACCACGGCCCCCGTCGGAACGGTCGTTGAACCCGGCAACTCGGCTCTCGAAGGCACCTACGAGGGCACTTTCATCATCAGTCAGACGGGCAGCGTTTCGTAACCGGTCCCTGAGCCCGCGACCGTCGCCCTTCTGGCGGGTTCGGCGATCTTCGGTCTCGTCCGCCGCCGCCGCGTCCGGAATGCGTGATTACGGGGTTTAGCTTGTCGAAAGATGATCATGGAACAAAATCCAAACCGGCGGCAGTTTGCGGATTTGCAAGTGATGTGCTGCTCCGCGCAAGCAGCGGCAGCGGAACCGGTCCCAAGCATCGCCGGCAGCATGACTAGGCTTCGCTGCATTTGTCTGGATTTTGTAACATTCCCCTTCCGCAAACGCACTGTGACAAAGACCCGCCTCCGCATTGCGCTGCGCCTCGGAATGCTCATGAACACAGCATTCACGCCGCGCTCCCATGCGAGTGCGTGTTCCGACACGCGGCGACATATTCCCGTATGCGGGAGTTCACTCAACTATCGCTCCCGTAACCTTCGGCACGTGAACGTTACGACACACTTCTTGTCCGTGAAAGCCGTCGGCGGCTCGTGTGCCTGTCTGATAAACAGACATACCCGGTGGTCACCAGCGTCCCAAGCGCAGGCGGCTCCGGGGCCAACTCCAACCTAAGCTCACCGCGTAACCAGCAACCCCCGCCTGCTCCGGCAGGCGGCGGGCACCGGGCGCGCAACTAACACAACTAAGCAAGTAATGAAATCCACTAGCATCCTATCCAAAGCGATCCCGCCGCAGTCGGCGTGGCGCTTTCCGCATCGTCTGCCATGGCGCAGAATCCCAACTACGCCCCCGGCGACGTCGTGCTGTTCTTCCAGCAGTTCGGCGGCTCGAACACGGTGGCGCTCAATGTCGGCGCGGGCGTCACGTTTCGTGATGCCACGGCGAACATCCTCAACATCGCCAACATCGGCAGCCTCCTGTCGGACAACGTTTTCACGGGCTTCGGCTCCACTTGGTATGACACTGGCGGCCTCTGGTGCGGCAGGCGTCCGCAGCAACTCGACCAGCACAACCGCCATTGAATGGCGACCCCGGGCGCACCATCTACGCCTCGGCGATTCGTACGGCACTGGGCACGGAAGGCTCGGCGCAGTCCCCGGCCTGGGTCGTGGACAGCAACGGAAGCATAACCACCGGTTCGAACAACATCATCCAATTGGCGAATCGCATGGAGACCACATCGCTGACCAACACCCTCGTGGAAGG
>CAVYKI010000005.1:0-22215 GCA_963769025.1 uncultured Verrucomicrobiae bacterium | reverse complement strand
AGAATTTTCAGAGAACATGGAAATCGTGAGTGTTAACCTGCAAAGCCACAAATATCGCGCAAAACTCTCTGCACTCCTGCCTCGATCGAAGGCCGGGATCCTCGATCGTTAATGTTCCACGTAGAACAAAAAAGTGGCGACAGCAAAGAACAGCGTTGCCAGGCGGCCTCGGGGAGCACTTCGGCCAGGGCGCGCTTGAGCCCGGCGTGCTCGTCGCTGATGGTCAGGCGCACGCCGGACAGGCCGCGCGCCTTGAGCGAGCGCAGCAGTTCGCGCCAGCTCGTGGCGCTTTCCCTCCCGGCGATCTCCACGGCGAGGACCTGCCGGCGGCCCTCCCAGTCGATGCCGATGGCCACGAGCACGGCCCGCGAGCGGATGACGCCCTCCTCGCGCACCTTCTCGTAGCGAGCATCAAGGATGAGATACGGGAACTCCACCTCCAGCGCCCGCCGCGCAAAGCGCTCCAGTTCCCCGTCCAGCTTCACGTTCAGTTCGCTGATGGCCGAGGCGCTGAACTCGTGCCCGCACAGCTCCTCGGTGATCGTCTTGATCTTCCGCGTCGAGACGCCCTGCACATACATCTCCACGAGTGCGGCCACGAGCGCCTTCTCGCTCCGCTGGTAACGTTCGAAGAGCTGCGTGGAAAGGCGCCCCGCCCGGTCCTGCGGCACGCGCAGTTCCATCGTGCCCACACGGGTCACCAGGCGGCGCGGGTGGTAGCCGCTGCGATGGCCCAGCCCGCTCGCTCTTCGAGGCACCCAGCGCTTCGCTCATCGCCGCTTCAAGCACTTGCTGAAGCAGCCACTCCACCAGCGGCTGCATCATGTCTTGGTTTTGCACTATCAAGGCTTTGAGTTCAGGCAGGTTCCGCTTATCGGTCTTTCGGGTCATGGTCGTTTTGGGGTTCGGGTTGCTTGGTCCGCTCCCGTCCCTACCATGACCCACTTTCTTTTTGCAGAACTCTCAGGACACTGCCTCGAGAAATAGAACAAGACAACTAAGACTGAATGCACGAACGCCTCGCCCACTCTGGTTGTCGTTCCCGCAGAAAAACAGGTCAATGGCTTCAAACTTCAACCTTCCCCGTGATCGCCAAAAACCAATCGCGCAACTTCTGATTTAAGGCCTTCCATTGCTCCTCGACACAGCATATCAGGCGCGGTCCGCACCGACCATTCCCTTAAGGATCTGGCGATGCAGCAAAATTAGCGCAATATGCGTAAGTTCCCGACAAAATCGAATACCCACGTTATAACGTCTTAGGCCGTACAGTTTTCCACCTACCACACACCTCAAGAATGTTCATCCATTCGAAGAACTACGATGTCATCGTCATCGGTGCCGGCCATGCGGGAATTGAGGCTGCGCTGGCTTCCGCGCGGTTGGATGCTGCGACTCTTGTCATGACGCAGTCGCTCGACACGGTGGGGCAAATGTCGTGCAATCCTGCAATTGGCGGTCAGGCCAAGGGTCAGATCGTCCGGGAAATTGACGCACTTGGTGGATTGATGGGCCTGAATACCGACGCGACGGCGATTCAGTTTCGGATGCTGAACTCGAAGAAGGGGCCGAGTGTTCGCTCACCAAGAGCGCAGTGCGACAAGAAGGCCTACCAATTTCGAGCAAAAGCGGAATTGGAAGGGCAACCAAGTTTGGATATGATGCAGGCCAATGTGATTCGCATCCTGCGCGACGACGATGGAGTCACGGGGATTCAGACGAACATGGGTATGCAGATCAACTGCCGAGCCGTCGTCGTGACTACCGGCACCTTCATGCGCGGGTTGCTGCACGTGGGACTGAGAAACCAACCAGGAGGGCGGATGGGCGACACAGTATCAACTCTGAGCGATTCGTTGTCCGAATTGGGGCTCGAGCTTGGACGCTTCAAAACCGGTACCCCATGCCGGATTAACGGACGGACGATTGATTTCACTAAATGCGAAATGCAACTCGGCGATGATCCACCGACGACATTCAGCTTCCTGCCTGAACGACTGTCGAAGAAGCCACACGAAGCATTTTCGCTGAACCACTGGGAGGGCGAGACGTTCCACGTGGAACAACTCCCGTGTTGGGTGACTTACACCAACCCGAAAACGCACGACATCATTCGGAACAATCTCAACAAGTCTCCCCTATATTCCGGTCGTATCGAAGGGACCGGGCCTCGCTATTGTCCGTCGATTGAAGACAAGATTGTGAAGTTCGCCGAAAAGGACAGGCATCAACTCTTCCTGGAACCCGAAGGGAAGCACACTCTCGAATACTACATCAATGGTGTCTCCACATCCTTGCCGATCGAAGTGCAATTCGCGTTTATCCGGACAGTGCCAGGACTTGAGAATGCCGAAATAATGCGGCCGGGATACGCAGTTGAGTATGACTACTGCCCGCCAACTCAGCTCCGGCATTCCCTCGAGACCAAACTCATCCCGAACCTGTACTTGGCCGGGCAGATTAATGGGACATCTGGATATGAAGAAGCCGCCGGGCAGGGCTTGATGGCAGGCGCGAATGCAGCGCTCAAAGTGCAGGGCAAGCAGCCATTCATCCTCGGTCGTGCCGACGCCTACATCGGCGTGCTCATCGACGACCTCATCACGAAAGGCACCCCTGAACCTTACCGGATGTTTACCAGCCGTGCCGAGCATCGGTTGGTTCTCCGGCATGATAATGCGGATTTCCGCCTCACGCCGGTAGGACGCACCCGTGGGCTGGTCGACAACGAGCGATGGGAGCGGACCCGACAAAAAATGGCGGACTTCGAGCGCCTTAAAGAGTTCGCTGAGTCCGCATCCTATGAAGGCCTGAAAGTCGCCGCTTGGCTGAGGCGGCCGGAAAACGTTGCATCAACCCTCCCGGAGTCGGTCCGTACGGGGTATGCCGACTCACTGTGGGGGGCTTTGGAGATTAACCTCAAATACGAGGGCTACATCGCTCGGCAAAACATCGCGATCGACCGGCTTCAACGTCAGGAAGAGAAGCGGATTCCCCTCGGCGTGGATTACCTTTCGATACGCGGCCTGCGATTTGAAGCGCAACACAAGTTGGCTGAAATTCAACCGGAATCCATTGGCCAAGCCTCTAGGATCAGCGGTGTCACTCCCGCGGACCTCGCACTGCTGTCTGTGTGGCTCGACAGACCTTAACAAGAATTCCTATCATTTTTGTTATCAGTATTTTATAATATAATTTGCAAACCGCTTTGTGCGCCACAACGCCCGTTATTATTCAGTTCGCATACATCGCTGGAGCGCGAATAGTGCGCAATACTGGCACATTTCGTGCCCGGCAATCTAAGATCCCGCTTCCTCTGCATCGCAAACTTTGTCGAATGGCCCCACGGCCTCGAAAATGGATTGCCGACCTTGAGCGAATGCCGATCGCGTTCGCCGACCCGAGGAATTCCTCGAAACGGAAAGCCCGGATCCGAGCCCTGCGGTGACACTCACCACCCCCCGACGGCGGATGCGCTCCTCAAGACTCGGCACCTCGGCTAGCGTTGAGCCGTCCTGCGGGGTCAGCACCGATGGGGTGCCGGCGCAACTTTCGTCTATCACCGGGGCCCGTACACCAGCCGTGATGAGCCCAATGGGTCCTGCCTATCCGCTCCCAACCACACATTCGTCCCGTTTGAGAGCCCAAGGTTGCCGTGGCGGCGCGGTGTACGCATCGACATTCTGCCCAAGCGACCCCTCCAGCCATGCGCCTGAACCTTTCTCTCGGCTGCCGTGCGCCAAGCACGCTCGCCTGCGTTGCCATCCTCTTCACCACCGCAGCATTAGCGAAAGACAACACGAAACCGTTCGACTACGCGATGCCGCCGGTTCAATTGCCGGACGGGTACACTGCGGAAGTCGTCGCCGCAGCGCCGTTGGTGCGGCATCCCATCATGGCGACGGCGGATGATCTCGGGCGGCTTTTTGTCGGTGATTCGTCCGGGGTGAATCTGAACAAGGCCGGGCTGGAAAAGGAGCTGCCGCACCGCGTGCTGATGCTGGAGGACACGAATGCCGACGGCGTTTACGACAAGTCCACGGTCTTCGCCGACAAGATGACTTTCCCGCAAGGCTGCGCGTGGCTCGGCGGCTCGCTCTACGTCGCCTCGCCGCCGGGCATCTGGCGGCTCACGGACACGACCGGCGACGGCGTGGCGGACAAGCGCGAGATGATCGTGCGCGGCTTCGACTTCACGGGAAATGCGGCGGACATCCATGGGCCGTTCGTGCACCCAAACGGCCGGCTCTACTGGTGCCACGGGCGCAAGGGCCACGACGTTTTCGACAACGGCGGGAATCCCATCCGAAAAGGCAAGGCGTCGGGCATCTGGTCGTGCAAACCGGACGGCTCGGACGTGCAGATGCACTCGGGTGGCGGGATGGACAATCCGGTGGAGATCGATTTCACGCCGGACGGCGAAATCCTCGGCACGGTGAATCTCTTCTACGGAACGCCGCGCGGCGATTGCCTCGTCCACTGGCTGCGCGGGGGCGTTTACCCGCGCGAAGATCAGGGTGACGCGGTCGCGGAATTCAAACGCACGGGCGACCTGCTGCCGCCGATTTTCAATTTCGGCCATGTCGCGGTCTCGGGCTGCACCTTCTATCGCTCAGGCGCGCTGAATCCCGACTGGCGCGGGAATCTTTTTGTCACGCATTTCAACACGCAGCGCGTTTCGCGCATGGAAATCCAGCGTTCCGGCGCGACTTACAGCGTCACGTCACGCGAGTTTTTGAAAATCGAGAACCCGGATATGCACATCACCGACGTGCTGGAGGATCGTGACGGCACACTGCTTGTCGTGGACACCGGCGGCTGGTTCCGTGCGGGCTGCCCGGCTTCGCTCGTGGCAAAGCCGGACGTCCACGGTGCCATCTACCGCATCCGCCCGAAGGGTCCGCTCGCGAAAAGCGAGCCGTGGGGCGGGGCACGCGTGCGGGAAGTCTGGCAAAGTGCGCGCGGCAGCGATGCGAAGCGACTCACTGCCATGCTCGCCGATCCCGACGCGACCGTCGCGCGCGCCGCTGCGAATGCGCTGGCGTCGCTCGCACAACCCGAAGCCGAGACTGCAATCGCGCACGCGCTCACCCATCGGGATGCAGGCGTTCGCCTTGCCGCGGCGAGCGCACTTGGCGCGCTGCCCCGACTGAGCCCGCAAACCGAGTCGGCGCTCCTGCATTTGCTCCAGCCCGCGGAAGTCGAGCGACCGATCGAACACCAGGCGATGTACGCGCTGCTGCGCGCGGGGCACGGCAAGGCGCTGACAGCCCGCTTGCGCGACGCCGCGAACCCTGCGCTACAGCGACGCGCGCTGATTTTGCTCGATCAAATGGACGGATCGCCGCTCGCCGTCGCCGATGCGCTTCGGATGCTGGACGCGCACGACCTACCGCTTGCGAGCGCGGCCGCCGACATCCTCGCCCACCGAAAGGAATGGACTGCGCAGACTGCGGAGCATCTCACCGCTTGGATTTGGGCCGGCAAAATCTCGTCCGAACACCTCAAACTCATCGCGCGGATCTCGAGGCCCCAGATCGCCGAGCCGGGCATGCAGCAGATCGTCACCGCGCTTCTCGAAAATGCCGATGCGACCACGCGCAGGACTGCATTGGCACTCATTGCCAGTTCATCCGCATTGCCGCCTGCTCCGAAATGGATCGCTCCGCTGAAAACCGCGTTGGCCGAAGCGGGACCGGGCGACCTATCACTCGTGCTGGAAGCGATTGCAAAACTCCGCACCGACGAATTCACCGACGCACTGCGCGCCCTCGCTGCGGATGGAAAGCGTCCGCTCACGTTGCGCCTCAAGGCGCTCAGCGCCGGCCTGAAATCCGGCGCTGCGATTTCGGACGATGATTTCACGCTCCTCCTCGGCGTGCTGGGCGGCGATGCGTCGGTATCCTCGCGCATCGAAGCCGCGCGCCTCCTCGGCGCCGCGAAATTGTCGAAACCTCAGCTCGCCGGCGTCGCTCCGACGATCGCCACGCTCGGTCCGCTCGAACTCCGTGAAGCGCTCCGCGCATTTCGTCGGGTGAACGATCGCGAAACAGGCACGCTCCTCGCGAATGCGCTGAAATCCGCGGCATCGCTCGCGACCGCACAGGAAAGCGAAATCCGCACGCTTTTCAGCAGCTATCCGCCGGAGGCGTACGAAATCCTCATCCCCGCGCTCCGCGATCTCGCCGCCGCTGATGACACCCGCCGCCGCAGCCTCGACACGCTCCCCGCATTGGTCGCCGCGAAGGGCGTCGCCGCCGAAGGACGGAAGGTATTCGAGACTGGAAAAGGCACGTGTGTCGTGTGTCATCGCGTCGGCGAGACCGGCGGCCTCATCGGTCCGGACCTCAGCGCCATCGGACAGATCCGCACCGAGCGGGATCTGCTCGAGTCCATCCTCTTTCCCAGCGCGACCATCGTGCGGGAATTTGAGCCCGTCGCGATCGACACTGCGGGCGGCCAATCGTTGCTTGGCGTGATTCGCAGGCAGACGCCGGACAATGTCGTGGTCGTGGACGGCGCCGGCCAGGAGCACCCCATCTCGCGCGCCCAGATTGCCGCGATGCACGCACTCCCGGTTTCGCTGATGCCGGCGGGCCTGGAACGAACGCTATCGCAGCAGGAACTCCTCGATCTCGTCGCCTTTTTGCGGACTCTTAAGTGAGATACTCACACACTACCTTTGGCTTACGCTGGACGCATGGCACTCGGAGTGGCGACTTCAAAATCCTCTTACTTTTCTCCTGCCACCGAACCGGTCGGCGTGACGCCGCGTAGTTCCCGGCGATTTGGAAATCGCCGCTCCCATTCCATCGGAGATCCATTTTCGCCGCGAAAAGCAAACCGCCGCCACCGGTTTCCCAGTGGCGGCGGTTGAGAGTTTGGGCTGGCGCTGGCTTAAGCGAGCAGCTCGGGCACCACGACACCGCCGCGGACGATGTCGATCGGACGATCGCCGGGAGCCATCAGGCGCTTGTCGGCGTTGATGCCGAGGCAGCGATAGACGGTCGTGGCCATGTTTTCGACCGTGAGGCCGTCCTCGGCCGGCTCGGCACCGGTCGGGTCGCTCGAGCCGTGGACGTAGCCGCGCTTGAAGCCGCCGCCTGCGAAGACAACGGAGAACACTTTCGGCCAGTGGTCGCGGCCGGCGTTCGCGTTGATCTTCGGCGTGCGGCCGAATTCGGAGCTGACCATGACGAGGGTCTTGTCGAGCATTCCACGACGGTCGAGGTCGTTGATGAGCGCGGAGTAAGCCTGGTCGAACTTCGGCAACGTGCGCTGCATGCTGTTTGAGATGCCGGCGTGCATGTCCCAGCCGCCGTAGGTGAGGCTGACGAGACGGACTCCGGACTCGACCATGCGGCGGGCCATGAGCATCCGCTGGCCGGCGTCGTGCATGCCGTACTCCTCGCGGACTTTCTGCGGCTCGGCAGCGAGATTGAATGCCTCCCGGGCCTGTGGGCTCGAGACCAGCGAGTAGGCCGCCTGGTAGAAGCCATCCATCGCGGTGAGCGCGTCGCTCTTTTCCAGCGTGCGGAAATGCTCGTCCACCGTGCTGAGGATGCTGCGGCGGCGGTCGAAGCGCTCGTTGGTGATGCCGGCGCGCATGTTCAGGTCGCGCACGGTGAAGCCGGCGCTCGCCGGATCGGCACCGAGGCTGAACGGCCCGTGGGCGCTGCTGAGGTAGCCAGTGCCGGCGAATTCATTCGGCTGGCTCGGCACGCAGACGTAAGGCGGCAGGTTGTTGCGCGAACCGAGTTCGTGGCTGATCACCGATCCAAACGACGGGTACTGAATCGCGGGCGACGGGCGGTAGCCGGTGAACATGTTGTGCGTGCCGCGCTCATGCGCCGCTTCGCCGTGTGTCATCGAGCGGACGATGGTGAGCTTGTCCGCGATCTTCGCGGTCTTCTCGAGATACTGCGAGAGCTTCACACCGGGGATCGGCGTGTCCACGGTGCCCAGCGGTCCGCGGTATTCGATCGGCGCGAGGTGCTTGGGATCCCACGTCTCCTGATGGGCGCAGCCACCGGGGAGATAAATGTGGATCAGCGATTCGGCGGTCGCGGCGTACTGGTCGGTCTCGTTCGCGCGCAGCTTGAAGAGGTCGCCCATCGTGAGGCCGATGCCGCCAGCGAGGCCGGCGTAGATGAATTCACGCCGGCTGACCTTGCGGAAATGGGCCGGGTCGTCTTTCCAAGTGATGATTTTGTTGTCGCTCATGATGTGTGGTGTTCTTTGGAGTGTGAGGTGGTTGATAGCAGTTTCTTTGCTGAAGGCCAGCCCATGCAACAGCCTGCTTCCGCCGGGTTTCGATCAGAATCCAAACGGTTTGCAGGCCGCCACATTGGACGGTTGCTTGGTTGGAAAATCCCACTGCGACATGGTCCTTTGGGAAAAGTTAATGATTTTTTCGGGGTCAAAATAACGACTCAGACAAGGGCCGCATTTTCCCGGAGCCGCGCGAAGATGCCCCCGACGCTCCGGACAGCCGCGGCGATCTCGGCGTGCGTCGTTCCTTTTCCGAGAGAAAAGCGGACGGTCGCCTGCGCGAGTTCACGCGGCACGCCCATCGCGAGCAAGACGTGCGACGGCAGGATGCTGCCGACCATGCACGCTGAGCCGCTCGATGCGCAGATGCCCGCGAGGTCGAGGTTGATGAGCACGCTCTCGCCGTCGAGCCCGGGCAAGCTCACGTTGAGCGTGTTCGCAAGAGAAAGCGCCGGGTCGCTGTTGCGCACGGCGGCAGGGAATGCCGCGACGATGCCGTGCCAGAGCTGCTCGCGGAGCGGGAGGAGCCGTTCGGCCTCGTGGGCGGCATTTGCGGCCGCGAGCTCCGCGGCGCGGGCCATGCCGACGATGGCCGCGACATTCTCCGTCCCAGGCCGGCGGTCGCCCTCGTGGCTGCCGCCAAATGCAATGCGCTCGATCGAAATCCCGCCGCGCAGCCGCAGGACGCCCGCGCCTTTCGGCCCGTAGAATTTGTGAGCCGCGAGCGAGAGCGCGTCGGCGTCGCAGGCGAGCGGTTCCTTGCCGAAGCTCTGGATCGCATCGGTGTGAAAGAGCACGCCACGCTCGCGGCAGAGCGCGGCGATCTCCGCCACGGGCTGGCGCACGCCGGTCTCGTTGTTCGCGGTCATCACGGAGACGAGCGTCGTCTCGGGCGTCAGCGCGGCGCGCACATCCGCGGGGTCGAGCAGCCCGCGCGAATCCACGCCCAGCACCGTGAGCCCGAAGCCCTCGCGCCTTTGCAGATGCTCGAGCGGATGCAGCACCGCGTGGTGCTCGCTCGCGCAGGTGATGAGGTGCTTTCCCCGCGAAGCATGCGCGTGGGCGAGCCCGAGCAGCGCCAGATTGTTCGCCTCGGTTCCGCCGGCGGTGAAAATGATCTCGTGTGATTTGCAACCAAGCAGCGCCGCGAGCCGGTCGCGCGAATCATCCAGCGCCGCGCGCGTCTCGCGGCCCGCCGCGTGGATCGACGACGCATTCCCGTGAAAGCGTTCGAGGTACGGCCGCATCGCCTCCAGCGCCTCGGGCGCGAGCGGAGTCGTGGCGTTGTGGTCGAGGTAAATCATCGGCCCGCAGCATCCGCTCATCCGCGCCGGATGGCGAATCGTTTTGCCGCACCCGCCCACGCGCCGCCGAAGATTCCGAATGACTCGCCGCGGAATGCTGACATCGTCGGCGGCTCCCATGATCCTGAATTTTTCCCCGCGCCTCCTGCTCGCAATGTCCATGCTGTCGCTTGCATTCGCATTTGGCGGCTGTGCGTCGAAGGAGGAGCGCCTCGCGAGGAGGCGGTGGGAAACGCAGGACGAACGCACGACCCGCGAAGTCTTCAAGAAGGACTGGCTCGTCCCCTCCGTGTCGAATGAGGAAAGGGATTTCTTCTACGGCTCGTGGCTGCGGAACAGCGACTTCTGAGCACGCCGGCCGCACGCCGCTAGATCATCCAGTCGTCCGCGACCTTGCGATCCTTTTCCAGCACGCGCACGCCCTGGCCCTCGGCGAGCACGAGCGAACGCGCCGGCACGCTGTGGGTGAGG
Organism: uncultured Verrucomicrobiae bacterium; assembly: GCA_963769025.1. Classification (GTDB taxonomy): domain Bacteria; phylum Verrucomicrobiota; class Verrucomicrobiia; order Chthoniobacterales; family Chthoniobacteraceae; genus SXWH01. The sequence goes on along the minus strand of CAVYKI010000005.1, from coordinate 12,169 downwards.
AAAACACTCGCGCCGACCGTCGAACCCGCGCCGATGACCGTGTCGCCGCCCATGATGGTGGCGTTGGCGTAGATGGTCACGTTGTCCTCGATGCTCGGGTGCCGCTTCTGCCCGCGCAGCGCCTGCCCGCCCGCGAGCGAACGCGCGATGAGCGACACGCCCTGGTAGAGCTTTACGTTTGTCCCGAGCACGCTCGTCTCGCCGATGACGACGCCCGTGCCGTGGTCGATGAAAAAGTGCGAGCCGATCTCCGCGCCGGGATGGATGTCGATCCCCGTGCGGCTGTGCGCCCATTCCGTCATCATGCGCGGGATGAGCGACACGCCGAGCGCGTAGAGGATGTGCGCGCTGCGCTGGATGGAGATGGCCTCGATGAACGGATACGACAGGATCACCTCATCCGACGCCGCCGCCGCGGGATCGCCCTGAAAGGCAGCCTCGACGTCCGTCTTCAATAGCTCGCGCACCTGCGGGACACCGCCGAGAAAATCGCGAGTGATGTTCAGGGCCGCCTCATTCGGGCAATTCGGATCGCCGAGGCGCTGGCTCTTGCAGACCTCCTCCGCGAGCCGCTCGGCGATCGTGAAGACCCGGTGCGAAGTCACGCGCGGCAGATGCTGCGAATGAATCGGCTCGGCATCGTGAAAGCCGGGAAAAAGGAGCTGCAGCAAGTCCTCGCAGATCGCCGCGACCGCACGCTTGGACGGCAGGTTTGCCCCGTCCACATGGTTGATGCCGCCGCCCGTCTCGTAAGACCGGAGGATTGCATCGGTCGCTTTGCCGAGATCGTGTTCCATCTGTCGGCACTATGCGCGGTTCGCGGGAAAAGGAAACCCTGTGGTGACAAGGGCCGGTGGCGCGCTTGACACGCCGCGCGCAACGCTCGTCAATCGCCTCCAGAAAATGCCTCCGATTCCGAATGAAATCATCGAGCAGGTCGCCGCGGCGAATGACATCGTCGAGGTGATCGGCGGGTATTTTCCGCTGCGGCGGATGGGAGGGACTTTCAAGGCGCTGTGCCCGTTCCATCAGGAGCGCACGCCGTCGTTCAACGTGAATCCGCACCGGCAGATCTTCAAATGCTTCGGCTGCGGCGCGGGCGGCTCGGTCTTCCGCTTTGTGATGGATTACGAGCACGTGGATTTTCCCACGGCGGTGCGCAAGCTGGCGGAAAAGGCGAACATCAAAATCCCCGAGGCAGAGATGTCGGCGGCCGACTACGAGCGCGCCGACATGCGACGTCGGCTGCTGTCTCTCCACGCGGATGCTGCGGAGTTTTTCCACCAGCAGCTCATGCGCGGCAAATCGGCGGACGCGGCGCGCGATTACATGACCAAGCGCGGCCTTTCCGCCGAGGTGGCGAAGTCTTGGAAAATCGGCTTTGCGCCGGATTCGTGGGACGGGCTGCTCGGGCCGATGCGCGACGGCGGCTATTCGGAAGAGGAGCTGAAGCAGAGCGGGCTGTTTTCGACGGGCGAGGAGGGCGACCGGATGTACGATCGGTTCCGCGGGCGCGTGATGTTCCCGATTTGCAACGACACGGGCGAGGTGATCGCATTCAGCGGGCGCGTGCTTTTCGCGGAGGCGAGCCCGGCGAAATACGTGAACTCGCCGGAGACGCTCCTGTTCACAAAGGGCGCGGTGCTCTTCGGGCTGAACAAGTCGAAGCGCGCGCTGATCGACAAGAAGCAGGCCATCGTGTGCGAGGGACAGGTGGATTTGATCACGGCGTTCGAAGCGGGAGTGCAGAATGTGATTGCGCCGCAGGGCACGGCATTCACCGACCGGCAGGCGCGGATTTTGAAACGCTACGTGGACGAGGTGGTGCTGTGCTTCGACGCCGATGCAGCGGGCGAAAAGGCGGCGGAGCGTTCGCTGCCGCAACTGCTCGCGGAGGGGCTGCTCGTGCGCGTGGTGGCGATGCCGCAGGGCGAGGATCCGGATTCGCTGATTCGCAAGGCCGGCGCGGAGGCGTTCCGGGAGCGTGTCGCGGCGGCGAAGGATTTTTTCGACTATCAGATCGCGCGCCAGGTCCGCGTGCCGGAATTCTCCACGCCGCGGGGGAAAATCGCCGCGGCGCGGAAGTTGGCGGAGCTGATTGCGTTTCTCCCCGAAGGCATCGCGCGCGAGGCCGTGCTGAGCGACGCCGCGATGCGGCTGGAAGTGGGCCAGCAGGATCTGCGCGTGCTGGTCAAACGCGTGCCCCAGCGCGCGGCACTGGGCGAGGAGAACGCGGAGCCCCAGCGCGTGCAGGAGGTGACGCTCGACCCCACGAAGGAATGGCTCGCGCTGCTGGCGTTGCGGAGCCCCGCGGCGCGTGCATGGCTGCAGGCGCAGGCTTGCGAACGCGTGCTGGACGATGGCGAGCCGGACTCGGTGCTCCTCGTGAAGATTCTCGATGCGGATTTCCGCATGGAGGAACCCGCGTCGGTGAACACGTGGCTCGCGACGCTCGATCCCGGCGAGGAGGCCGCGCTCTCCACGGTGCTCGAACGCGAAGTGCCGCGGGAGGCGAAGGTGGTCGCGGAGGATTGCTGGCACGAGCTGGAGCGACGGGTGCTTTTGCGCCAGCGCCAGGCGGTGGAGGCGCAATTGCGGATGCCGGGCCTCGCGCTGGAGGACATGGCGCGGCTGCACGCGCAGGTGCTCGACGTGCAGCGCCTGCTCGCCGCACTGCCCGCCCCGCGCGCTCCGAAGCCGGCTGCTTAACCGTCAAAAAACATTTTGGAAGGAGTCCCTTGACGTTGCGTGGTGTGCTCCCCATATTCCGCGGCCTTTTTCCCGTCGCGATCCCGGATGTAATCCGTGGACGCTGAAGGCGAGAATGTAATCAGAATTCCTTCGTGGATATGCCGAAAAAACTCAAAAAAGCCGTCTCAAAATCCCACAAAGCCACGAAGAAACACCCGAAGAGTAACGGGACGAAAAAAGCCAAGGCACCAGCGGCAAGACCGGCAGCGAAGAAAGCGAAGCCCGAGCCCAAGGCGAAAAAGACCAAGGCCCCTGCAAAACCAAAGGTGGAGAAACCTGCGAAGGAGTCGAAGCGTTCCGCCGGGAAAAATGGCCAGCTCAGTGCCAAGCTCGCCGAGCTTTTGAAGACGCCCGCGAAGCCGAAGCTCGGCCCGGGACAGAGCATTCTCGACACGCAGGAAGGCGCGGAGAAGCTGCGCGAGCTCGTGAAGCTCGCCAAGGAGCAGGGTTACCTGACTTTTGATGACCTGAACGAGCATCTGCCCGAGTCCGTGAACGACCCGGACGAGATGGAGATCATCATGAACCGGCTCCGCGGAATGGAGATCGACATCATCGATGCGGCGCAGGTGGACAGCTACAAGGTCGGCCCGAAGACCGAGGACCAAAAGGAGGACGAGGAACCCGAGAAGCCGAACGAGAAACTCGACATCCTCGACGACCCGGTGCGGATGTATCTCAAGCAGATGGGCCAGGTGCCGCTGCTCACCCGCGAGCAGGAGGTCGAGATTTCAATGCGCATCGAGGACGCCGAGCTGAACGTGCAGAAGCACGTGAACCAGTTTGGCTTCATCCCCCGGGCGTATCTCGAGCTCGGCCAGAAGTTGATCGACGGCCGCGAGCGCTTCGACCGCGTCATTCTCGACAAGAAAATCGAGAGCCGGGACAAGTATATGAAGGGGCTGCCGCGGCTGATGAAGCAGGTCGATGCGGCGATGCAGAACGCGGCGAAGGCGTACAAGAACTATCTCGCGCACGGCGGCACCAACGAGAAGTCGAAGAGCTACGCGGACTTTGTGAAGCGGCACCAGGCGGTGCAGAAGTATTTCCCGAAATTTTTCTACAAGCAGAAGGTCACCGAGGACTTTGTGACGCTCGCGGAGGAGAAGAACCGCATCATCAACGCCCTCCATCATGAGGTGAACAAGCCCAAGAAGCACCAGCAGCGGGCGGCCGGCGGGGCGAAAGTGGACTACGCCAGCCAGCTCAAGGAGCAGCAGGCGCTGATGTGGATGAGCGCCGAAGGCTTTGCTGCGGAATTCGGGCACCTGCGGAAATGGCTGAAGAAGGCGCTCCGCGCGAAGACGGAAATGGTCGAGGCCAACCTGCGCCTCGTGATTTCCATCGCGAAGAAATACACGAACCGCGGCCTGTCGTTCCTCGACCTCATCCAGGAGGGCAACATGGGCCTGATGAAGGCGGTTGAAAAATTCGAGTACCGCCGGGGGTACAAGTTTTCGACCTACGCGACGTGGTGGATCCGCCAGGCGATCACGCGTTCCATCGCCGACCAGGCGCGGACGATCCGCATCCCGGTCCACATGATCGAGACGATCAACAAGCTCATGCGCGTGCAGAAGCAGCTCGTGCAGGACTACGGCCGCGAGCCCACGCCGGAGGAGGTCGCCGAGGAAATCAACCTCCCCGTCGAGCGCGTCCGCGCGGTGCTCAAGATGGCGCAGCAGCCCATCTCGCTCCAGTCGCCCGTCGGCGACAGCGACGACACGAGCTTTGGTGATTTCATCCCCGATCAAACCGCGGAAGATCCCGCGGACGTGACGGCGATCAGCCTGCTCAAGGACAAGATCCGCGACGTGCTCACGACGCTCACCGAGCGCGAGCGCCAGGTGCTGGAGCAGCGCTTCGGCCTCGTGGACGGCTACAGCCGCACGCTCGAGGAAGTGGGCCGGCAGTTCAAAGTCACCCGCGAGCGCATCCGCCAGATCGAAGCGAAGGCTCTCCGCAAAATGCGGCACCCGACGCGCATCCGGCAGCTCGAGGGCTTTCTCGAAGCGTCCGACCTGCACCTCGCGTAGGCTGCGCTGAGACGCCCGGCGGACGCTCCGCCGCTCGCGCTAATGCGTGCCGTGGAGCGCGGCTCCTGCGCTGCGATCCACGAGGACCTTTCGCGCACAGCCGGCGGGGCGCGATGGCTTTTCCACGAGCCGCATCCTCGCGGACTTTCCGCCGATCCGCTTTCCGTTTCCGGAGCGATTCTGCCATATGCATGCGGTGAACCTTTCCCGACGCTCCCCGCTGCTTCTGATTTTCGCCTCTGTCGCTGCCTGCACGACGGCTCCGCTTTCCGCAGCGCAGCTCGAAGTCATGGAGGTCACCAGCACGAAGCTGAAGGGCAATCCGCTCGGCGATCCGGTTGCGCGCCGCGTGGCCGTCCTGGTTCCGGACGGGGCGACGCGCGATACCGCGCTGCCGCTGGTGATCTATCTGCCAGGTTGGGGCGGTTCGTCGGAGGACATCATCGCGCGGCGCGGCGGCTGGCTCGCGTTTGCGGTGGATCGCCTGGCGCGCGCGGGCCTGGCAGTGAGGATCGCCGTGGTGGATGGGCGCTCGCATTACGGCGGCAGCCAGTACCTCAACTCCGGCGCCACGGGCGAGTATGCGGATTACGTCGCGCAGGAAATCGCGCCTGCGGTCGAGGCCCGCTACGCGCTCGCGAAGACGGCTGCGTTTCCACGGATCATCGCCGGGCATTCGAGCGGCGGCTATGGCGCGCTGATGCTCGCGATGTCGCGGCAGGCGCAGTTTTCCGCGGTCGTCGCGCTCTCGCCGGACAGCGATTTTGAAGTGACGCACAAGCCCATCGTCTCGCAGCCGTCGGTGCGCGCGGTGACGCAGGCGGAACTGGAAAATGCGATGACCGCCGGGCAAAAGGCACGCCTGGCTTCCGACGGCGTCGCGCGCATGGTGATGGGCCTGTGCGCGAACTACGCGCCGGTCGCCGGCAAGCCGGGCCACTTCGAATGGCTGTACGACGGGCAGGGGAAATTCCGCCCCGAGGCGTGGCAGCGCTGGCTGGATGTCGATCCGCTCACGGCCGTGAGGAAACGGCCGGATGCCTTCGCGCCGGCGCAGCGCATTTACATGGACGGCGCGGAGCACGACGAATTCGGCGCGAACATCGGCGCGCGGAAAATCCACGAGGTGCTCCGCGAGCGGAAATCGCCGGTCACGTTTTACGAATCACCAGGGCATCACAACGATGACCTCATCGAACGGCTCGTCCGCGGGCTTCGCTGGGTGTTTGGAAAATAAGCCGGGGTGCTTTTGCCGGAAGCGACCTCGGAGACCGGACGAAAATAATGGGCGCGCCCGGCGCGCGCGCCCTACCGGACGACGCCAAATTCGGCGCGGCGATTCTTTGCCCAGGCGGATTCGTTCGAGCCGGCGTCGGCGGGGAGTTCCGCTCCGAAGCTCACGGTCTGCAGCCTCCCGCCCGACACGCCCATGCGGATCAATTCCTCGCGGACCGTCAGCGCGCGCCGTTCGCCGAGGCCGCGGTTGTATTCCGGCGTGCCGCGCTCGTCGGTGAAGCCGGCGATGATGATGCTGTTGTGTTCGCTGCGGCAAAAATCCGCGACGGCCTGGAGCTTGTGGCGCTCGCCCGCGCCGATGGCCGAGCTGTCGAACCCAAAATGCACCGGCGAGAATCGCGAGCGATCCACATTGGACCCGAGAAATGACGCACCCTCGGTGCGATCCGGCAACGCAGTCCCGAGCGCGGTGCCCGAGACGTGGTCGCCCTCCTCACCGCCGCCGCCTCCACGGTTCCTGGTGGTGGAGCAGGCGGCGAGCGCCAGCGCGGAAAATGAAACGAGAATGCGGAAGGATTTCATCGCCAAGACTGATGCCCGCATCCTGCATTCCGAGTCGAGCGAAAACCCGGGAATGTCCGCATTTGACCGCAATCCGGCGCCGGTCCTCGTCCGGCCCTTGGGGCGCGGCAATCGCCATGCACGGTCGCTTTCATCCGCCGCGACCGCAGCGGTTCCCAAACGAGGACATCTGCGAGAACCCTGAAGCTACGGAACCGATGTCAGCCCCCGTAACCCAGAATTCGCATTCCCCCTTGAGTCCACTTGGAACCCCAAATGCGGGCGCTTCGCAGCGTTTTCCGCCGCACGCTTGCGCTGTCCCTCACAACTTATCGCCGCTCTTCCTCTGGAAGCCGCAGTTCGCTCCCGCCCTACGGGGCCGGCTGCGACCGTCCACAAAAGGGCGGATGCTTCGCGGAACGACATCCTGATCCTCTTCACGCGCAACCCGAGCGAGCCGTGGGCGGTCACTCAGGTCGGGGGAATGCTCCGCGTTTTCCAGGAACAGGTGCCGGCCATTTCGCCGATCATCGAATATATGGACTGGCAGAATGCCGGCGGCCCGGCGAATCCGCCTCCGCGGCCACGCAGCTCGGCGTGCTCGACGTGGTGACGAAGCCCTACTCCCGGCAGGACCTCGGCCTCGCGCTGGATCGCGCGGCGCACGCAGAGCCGCTGAGTTGAGCCACGTGCCTTTTTCCGCCCGCGGAAACTGACTCCGCCGTCCCCCCGGGCTTGCCAATCGATGGCGGTGCCGTAACGTCCCGCCCCATGTTTCTCCGCCCCATCCTCGCACTCGCATGCGCCGCCGCCATGGCCACCGCGCAGGAAGCCGGGGTGCTCGCCGAACAGCCCACGCCCTTCTCCGTCTGGCTGGATCTGCATCTCCTCTCAAAGCCGGGCGCCGCAAAGCCCGCGCTGCCGATCTGGTTCGAGTCCTTTCAAAATGAACCCGTCGCGGCAAAGGACGGCGAGCCGCCGATGACGGTGTACCGCCTCCGCCTCCGCCGCATGCCGTCGCTGCACCGCGAGATTTTGCTGCGCGTGCTTTTCGACGACATCACCGGCATGCAGCCCGTCGTCACCGCGTGGACGGAAAGCGGACGCGAACTTTTCCGTTCGGCAACGCTCGGCGTCGGCGCAGGACTGCCGACCAGCGAGAGCCTCGTCGTCCCGCTCGAGGGCGCGGACTATGTCGACATCGACGTGCCCGGCGACGGCAGCAGCATCCGCGGAGTTCTCGCGTCCTCGCTGAAGGACGTGACCACCCGGCAGACGCTCGACTTCCAGGCCGCGACGGAAGTGCAGGACCCATTCGGCAATCTCGCCGCGGCCCAGCCCTCCGAGCAGGACACAAAGCTCTTCGGCCGCGTGAAGGCCACCGTGGACACCGACATCGTCCGCCTTTCCCCGAGCGGAGAAAGCGCCGCCCAGTGGCAATTCCAGCTCGCCGGCCAGCCGCTCACGGCGGTGGTCACCTTTGAAGTGCTGAATGCGGATCTCGCCGCGCCGCCGGTCGTCTCGGCCAACGAAGGCGACGCCGGAGTCGCCAGCGTCCACTGGCCGGACCTTTCGGACCCCGGCTTCCGCGGCGAGTCGCGGAATGGCGGGCTCTCGATGCGCTTCCAATACACCGGCTGGGTGCGCGCCCAGTTCGTCATCCCCGGCCACCTCCTGCGCGCCGGGCTCAACAGCGTGAACATCGGCCTCGCCGAGGAGGGCGGCAGCGTGGCGGTCCGCAATGTCGAGTTGCAACTGAAGCATAATTGGAAACATTTCGACTACATCCTCACCCCTGCCCGCCAATGAAACGCCTCCCACGAAATTCCAGCGCCGGCTTCACCCTCATCGAAATCCTGCTCGTGATCATCATCGTCATCGCGCTGATGGCCGTGCTGCTCCCGAATGTGCGGACGGCGATGAACGACTCGAAGCGGGGAACTGCGGAAATGTACATCAACAAGCTCTCCGGCAATCTCGCGCTCTACGAAGCCACCAACGGCAGGCCGCCTACCTCGCAGCAGGGCCTCGCGGCGCTCGTCGTCAGGCCGACCACGGAACCCATCCCTCGCAAATGGAGCCAGCGCGAAGACAAGATCGAACTCGACCCGTGGGGCAGGGAGTATTTCTACGACTCGCCGGGAAAGCATAACGTGAACAGCTTCGACGTGTACAGCGCGGGCCCCGACGGGAAGCCCGGCACCGAGGACGACATCGGGAACTGGACGAACAACTAGCATCCGGGCGCGGTCGGGCGCGCCACCCGGGAGGAATCGGAGTCATGAACAGCGTGTGGCGCTTTCGCGGAGTGAACGACGGAGTCGGCCGGATTATCCGGGTCATCTTCGTCACGCTGCTCGCGCTGCAGCTCCACGCGGAGGCTGGCGAAATCGAACGGCAGCCTGTTCAATCCACCGTCCTCGCATCGGTCGGCTATCATCCGGCAAAACGGCTGCTGGAGATCGAATTTCACTCCGGCGCCATTTACCGCTACCTCGACGTGCCGGAGGAAATCCACCGGCGCCTGCTCGCCGCCGGGTCGAAGGGACATTTTTTCGGCTCCGCCATCCGCGACAAATTCCGCTGCGAGCGCGTGAAAGCCCCCGCCCTCAAGAAATGACGCGCGACGAAATCAAACTCGTCGTCTTCATCCTCACCGCGCTGCTCGTCGGCGCGCTGGTGCATCACTGCCGCACCCGCCTCCCGCTGCCGGTCGCCGGTCAACCCACGCCCGCGCCGCACGGCTGGGCGAAGCCGCCCTACGTCCTCAAGGAAAAGCAGGGCAGCCGCGCCGCACCGGCGGGAGCCGAGGGTCCATAGCGCGCGTGCCAATTCTGAATGGCATTTGGACGGACGCGCTGGGATGCTCGCGGGCGATCGCCCTGCCAGCACCGCGGGCATCTCCCCAATCACCACACGCACCGCCATGAAACGCATCCTCACACTCCTCGCCGTCGTCCTGTCCATCGCGAGCGCGCAAGCCGCAGAGCCGCTGCGAGTCTTCATCCGCGGCGGGAAAAAATCGCATGGGCCGGAGCAGCATGAGCACGCGCGCTTTTTGGAAAAATGGAAGCCGCTGCTGACGGAGCGCGGGATGAAGGTGGACGGGGCGCTGGAATTTCCCACCGAGGAGCAGCTCGATCAGACAGACGTGATGGTGATGTATGCGCAGGATGGCGGGAACATTTTGCCCGAGCAGCGGCCGCGGCTGGAGAAGTTCATCAAGCGCGGCGGCGGGATCGTGGTGATTCACACGGCTTCGGTCGCGAACAAGCCGGACATGTCGCCGTATTGGAAATCCATCATCGGCGGCTCGTGGGTCGCGGGGCAGACGAAGTGGAAGGAAGGGCCGATGGATCTCTACTTCACGGAAAACCAGCGGCTCGATGGCGGACATCCGATCACGAAGGGCGCGTCGAACTTCCATTTCGACGACGAGATTTACTACGACATGGACATCTCGCCGGACGTGCGCGTACTCGCATCGAGCTACACGCCGAACGTGAAGGAGGGGAAAAAGCCCGCGGCGGGCGGGAAGGTGAACATCTACGACATCCAGCCGCAGATGTGGGTTTACGAGCGCACGGCGGAAGGCGGCACGCAGCCATATCGCGCCTTCGTGAGCATCCCGGGGCATCTGTGGAGCACGTTTGAGCGGCCAAATTTCCGCGCGCTCCTGCTGCGCGGGATCGCTTGGGCGGGGAAGCGCGCGAATGTGGATGAGTTTTGCAAGCCGGAGGAAATCTCCTCGCTCACGTATCCCGAGGGCGGGCCGCAGAAGCCGGAGCAGACGCTCGCGAATCTGGAGGTGCATCCAGATTTCACGATGAAGCTCGTCACCGCGGAGCCGCTCATCACGAAGCCGATGAATTTTGATTGGGATCCCGCGGGCCGGCTGTGGGTCGCGGAGACGCCGGAGTATCCGAATGGGCGGCGCGGGATGCGGCCCGATTACCGTGGCAAGGAGTGGAAGGACCACGGCGGCATCGATCCGACGCCCGGCATCCAGGAGCGCAAGGCGCAGGACAAAATCAGCATCCTCACGTCGAGCAAGGGCGATGGCGTGATGGACACGAAGCAGGTCTTCTACGAGGGCCTCGAACTCGTCACCGGCTTCGTCTTCCACAAGGACGGCGTGATCGTCACGCAGGCGCCGGACATTCTTTTCATCCACGACGCCGGGCCAGACGGGAAGGCGCGCAAGGTCGAGAAGCTCTACACGGGACTCGGGACCGGCGACACGCACGCGGTCATCAACAACCCGCGCTGGGGCTGGGACGGCTGGATCTACGCCACGCACGGCTACAGCGGCACCGGCGACGTGACGAATGGCGATGGCACGAAGCACTTCGGCCGCATCGGCTCCGGCGTCGTGCGCTTCCGGCCCGATGGCTCCGCATTTGAACAATACAGCTCGAAAGGCGGCAACACGTGGGGCCTCACCATCACCGCCGACAACCGCGTGATGTGGACGCAGCCCACGAGCGGCGCGCTGCTCATGCAGACCGTGCTGCCCGAGTATGCGCTCGCGCGCGGAAAAATCGGCAACACGCCGAGCTACAACGTCGTCGAGCCGTCGCTGAAGACCTTCCCGCTCATGTCGTGGGAGCAGATGGCCTACGTGCAGATCGACTGGGTGGGCAGCTTCACCGCGGCGGCGGGCTGCGCGATTTACGACGGCGGCACGTGGCCCGCGGAATACAACGGCGACTACTTCACCACCGAGCCGACCATCAACATCATCCACCACGCGCGCCTCACGCCGCAGGGCAGCAGCTACACGTTTCACAAGCTGCCGGGGCGCGAGGAGACGGAGTTCGTCCGCAGCAAGGACATGTGGTGGCGGCCCATCGAGGCGCGCGTCGGCCCGGACGGCGCGCTCTACATCGCGGACTTTTACAACCAGGCCGTCATCCACAACGACACGCGCGGCCCCGACCACAACAAGGTCAACGCCGCCGTGCGCCCCGACCGCGACCACTACTTCGGGCGGATCTGGAAAATGGACCACAAGGACGCGAAGAAGATCGCGGTGCCGGATTTGTCGAAAGCCTCGGTGAAAGAACTCGTCGCTGCGCTGGAGCATCCGAACAAGGCGGTGCGGATGAATGCGGCGCGATCGCTCATGGAACGTCCAAACCCGCTACCCAAGCGCGACCGTATGTGGCGGCAAGGCGAACAGGAGCAATATGCGGAGATCATCGAGAAAAACTTCGGCTATCAGTCACTGCTCAAGCTCGCGCTCGATACCTCGAAGCCCGCCGAATCACGCATCGCCGCACTTTCGGTTCTCGCACAGCGGGATGCCGATGTGCTGATGCTGCAATGGACTCAGGTCCTCGCGGACAAAGACCCGGCGGTTCGCCGCAGCGCGCTGAATCTCGCCGAGCTGCCAGCCTACTCCTTCGGACAGGGTAATGGCATCACGCTGAATTTCATCACGAACGAAAACGATGGAAAGACCGTCGGTGCGTTGGCCGCTGACCCGGACGCTTCAGTCCGAATCGCAGCTCTGCGCGCCCTCGCGCTCACCACCGTGCCGACAACAGCGCAGCATGAAGCGGCGCAAAGAATCAGCACAAACA
>CAVYKI010000004.1:0-140983 GCA_963769025.1 uncultured Verrucomicrobiae bacterium | reverse complement strand
AGGCGCTCGGGCTGAAATACGTCGCGTGCCCGTGGATTCCGCACGTGCCGGCGATGTTCGGGATGGAGAGCACGGAAAAGGCCGCCGCGGACTTCAACGGGCGAGGCCTTTGCCAAGGAGGGAATCACCTTCGCCTACCACAACCACGGCTACGAATTTAAGCCCGTCGCCGAAGGCTCCGACAAACGTTCCTCGACGTGCTCATGGAAAAGACGGACCCGAAATTCGTCGGCTTCGAGATGGACGTTTTCTGGGTCGCGCACCCCGGCGCGGACCCGGTGAAATTGCTCAGCAAGTATCCGGGCCGCTGGCAGCTCATGCACCTGAAAGACATCGCGAAAGGCGCGCGGACCGGCGTTTACACCGGCCACGCGCCGAATGAGCAGAGCGTCGCGCTCGGCACCGGCCCGGGCAACTGGCCCGCGGTCCTGAGCGCCGCGGCGAGGGCCGGCGTGAAGCACTACTTCATCGAGGACGAGCATCCCGATGCGGAGAAGCAAATCCCGCAGACCCTGAAGTATCTCCAGACGCTGAAGTAGCCGCGCCATGGCGCTCGGCACCTCACCGCTGCTGCTCGACCGCGTCTCGTTCTGGGCGATCCTCGCGGTGAACATGGGGGCCAATCTCCTGTTCGCGATCATCTACGGCGTGCTGGCCGGGCCACGGGCTCACCTCTCCCATGTCCGAAGCCGCGAGGCATTGGTATGACTACATCTACTTCTCGATCGTCACCCAATCCACTATCGGCTACGGCGACTTACAGCCGCTTGGGCTACGCGCCTCTTCGCGTGCATCCAGGCCGGGGTCGGCATCATCGCAGCCGGGCTGCTCATAGCCAAAATCACCACGGCGTCGATCTCCCGCTACAATCTCCTCCGAAAGCAGGCCTGCGACGACTGGGTGGACATCGTCCGGCAACGCGACGGCCACATCGAAGTCGGCGTAGTCGAACTGTGCTGGCGCAATGGCGCGCTCGAATTCAACGGCCGCAATTTCAGCCCGCAGGGAATCCTCGTGGCATTCCTTCCACTCGCACCTGCTCGAGGACGACTGGCCGCGCAGCCTCACGTTCCGCTACACGTCCCACGACACCGGCTCCGATTACGCGGAAGGCTATCTCACGCTTTGGATGCATGCGCCGGACGGCGGACGACCCACGTCGTTTTCCGCGACCGTGCGCGACACCATCAAGCCGCACATCAAGCCCGTCATCCGCGGCTGGCGCGTGGAGCCCGACGAGCGCGAGCTGCTTCGCAAGCTGAACAAGCCGCACCACAACCGGGAGGTCGTGGATTATTTCCTGAAAAAATACCGGTACACCTGCCGGACACGCCGGACGGCGAGGCACCGCGGCACTCGTCCCACCGTAAGCCGGAGGGCAACAAGTCCGGGCACGATCCAAGCGCGGCGCGGGCGTTCCTGCCGGAACCACCATCGCAGATGCTGCAACTGCGCAGCCGACAGAAACCTCGCCAACAGCGCCAATGCCCAATCCAACGGGACGTTGGACAGCGGCGGCGCGAGGCGGCAACTATGCGGGAAGCAATTCCGAGACGAGCGCCTTCTCCTCCTGCAACTCCTTCACCGTCGCGTCGATCTTCGAGCGGCTGAAGTCATTCACCGGCACGCCTTGCACGATCTCCCACTGGCCGGCCGCAGGCACGCGGATCGGGAAGCTGCAGATGAGGCCCTTCTCGATGCCGTAGTCGCCGCGCGAGCAGACCGCCACGCTGTTCCATTCGTTCGCCGCCGAAGGCGCGAGCAACGTGCGCACCGTGTCGACCGCCGCATTGGCCGCGCTCGCGGCGCTGCTCAGGCCGCGCGCCTTGATGATCGCCGCGCCGCGCTGCTGCACGGTGGTGATGAATTCGCCCTTCAGCCACGCCTCGTCCTTGATCACGTCCGGCACGAGCTTGCCGTCGATGCGCGTGTTGTAGAAATCGGGATACATCGTCGAGCTGTGGTTGCCCCAGATGGCGAGGTTCGTCACCTCGGTCACGTCCACGCCCGCCTTCTTCGCGAGCTGCGTCTTCGCGCGGTTCTCGTCGAGGCGCGTCATCGCAAACCAGCGGTCCGCCGGCACGTCCTTCGCGTTGTTCATCGCGATCAGGCAATTCGTGTTGCACGGATTTCCGACCACGAGGACGCGCACGTCCTTCGCCGCATTCGCCTGGATGGCCTTGCCCTGGCCGATGAAAATCTTGCCGTTGATGCCGAGCAGATCCTTGCGCTCCATGCCCTGCTTGCGCGGCACGCTGCCGACGAGCATCGCCAGTTCACGCCGCGGAATCCTTCATTCAGATCCGCCGTCGCCACGATTCCCTTCAGCAGCGGAAACGCGCAGTCATCGAGTTCCATCACCACGCCGCCGAGCGCCGGCAGCGCGGGCTCGATTTCGATGAGGTGCAGAATGACCGGCTGATGCGGCCCGAAGATCGCGCCGGACGCGATGCGGGACAGGAGTGAATAGCCGATTTGGCCGGCGGCGCCGGTGACTGCGATGCGGATTGGTGGTTTCATGGGAAAATGGGCTGGCACAACAGCACGCCCGAAACCTTTTCGCAAGAGCCGCGAAACGCCTGCGACGTCCGCATTGGTTTTTTTCCCGGTGGGATTGGCTCAAGCCTTTTGGGAGGCGGCGGGTTGACGCCGCTTTTCCTTCGCATCGCCGAGCGTGCGAATTGTCGCGCCCTGCCGCGTGCCCGTAGCGCAGCTCTTGAGAACTGCGATCTTCTTCCCTCCGCAAACAAGTGCGTCGCAGCTCTGGAGAGCTACTCTGCTTTTTGGGCCGCACGTGCCCGCCCGAGGCCTGAGCGGCGTCAAGCCGCCGCGCTCCACGACCTCCAAGATGCACCGCTCCTGCAACGGCAGCAACGGCTCGCCGGGCCCTTTCGAAGAGCACACGCACAAGCATGCCTGAAATTAACTCCTTATTGATCTTGTTACGTGACGCGAAGGCGACATTCTCCCGCCCGTCTTCTTAAGATTTCTTCTCTGGCGAATTGCCGGGGCTTGCGCGGTGGGCCGGGTTCTCCCGGGGTAGTGCGCGAGTTCCGCTGAGGCACCGCGGTGGCATTTTACGGATTCACCGGGGCGGGCTTTTTCCAAGCCATCGTCTGCGCCGGTGCGGTGCGGCCCACGACTTGCCGCCTCCATGAACCTCCTTCACCCCCTTCCCTTCTCGCTGCGGCGGTGGCAGCGCGAAGTCTCCCAGCCTGAACCATCGCTAACACAGAAATAGACAACCCCCGAAACCATCCATCCAAATGAAACCCAACATCCACACCCGCATCCTCGCACTCTTCTGTGCGGCGACCACGGCCCAAGCGAGCCTGATCGTTGATCCCGGCTTCGAGAACAATCCGCTGTCCGGCTTTTCCACCGTGCTCTCCAATTTCGTCGCCAATCAGGGCGAATGGGGCGCTGAAGCGGCGACCATCACCCTTGCCACCACCGGCGTCACCCCGGCCGGGGGCACGAAGATGCTCAGCATGACTGGAAGCGGAGGCACCTACCAAACCGCCCAAGTCACCGATGTGAGTCTGTACGCAGGTCTCATCATCTCCGGCGGCGCAATCGTCAACCTCAACGCCCTGTTCAATACCTCAGATCTGGTGACCGGGGCTGTAGCCGGCGTAAGCCTGACTTTTTTGAGCGGGACCAACTTCAATACCGACCAAATCAGTACCATTTATGGAAGCCTCACGCTCGATGGTGACGATTCGACGTGGCAACAAATCACGGCAACTGGAGCCATCCCCGTCAACACGAGCTGGCTTGTATCCCAAGTCACTTACAACGCAGCACCGCTGGGGGGTAACCCCGGCTTCGTGGATTCGGCCAGCCTCACCATCGAGGCCGTCCCCGAGCCCGGCACGGCGCTGTTCGGCATTGCGTGCGTCGGGGTCGCAGCGTTGCGGCGGCGCAGGCGCGCGTAAGCCAGCGGCCAGTCCCCTCGTCTGGAGGTTTATCCGCCGTCTGCCAGCCGTCTCAGATACGGGAAGGAATAGAGGCCGGTGGAATGTCCGTCGCCCCATGTGAGCTGGAGCGCGTAGCCGCCGACAGGCTGCCAGCCGCGCAGTTCAAAGCTCGCGGGCGAGTGCTGCACCAGCGGCTTCACGACGTTGCCCATCGCGTCCGGCTCGCCGCAGCACGCGGCGCAGGGGCAGGACTCGCGGAGCCTTTGCAAAGGCAGATACGACTCGCGCCCGTCGCTCCAGGCGATGGCGATTTCACCGCCGATGACGGCGACATTCACGGGCAGGAGGCGTTCGGGCATGGGGATGACGAGTGGCGGGTGGCGGGTGGCGTGGCAAGTGATTACGGGGAGCGAGTGCAAATAGGGTCGCGAGCATCTTCCTGCATTCCGATCAGCCCCCTCGTTCCGTCGGCGGCTACCATTGGCCACGCCACCCGCCACTCGTCAGTCGTCGTAGCTCGCAGCACCTGGCTCGGGCTTCCACGTCTTGCCGCTGCGTTCGCCGAAAATCGCCGTCCCCACGCGCACGAGCGTGGCGCCTTCCTCGATGGCCACGGGGAAATCGCCGCTCATCCCCATCGAAAGCTGCGGCAGGGAAATGCGGAATTCCTTCTCCAACTGGTCGCGCAATTCGCGCAGCGCGGTGAAAAACCTGCGCGCCATCTCCGCACGCGGCTGTGGCGGCGGGATGCACATGAGGCCCTCGATGGTCAGACGCTTCAGCGTCGAGCAGTTCCTCGATCTGCGTGCGGAGCTTCTCCGGCGAAAAGCCGAACTTGCTCCCCTCGCCCGCGACATTCACCTCCAGCAGCACATTCGGCCGCGCACCGTCCTCGGCGGCGATGCGCTCGATGTCGCGGGCGATGTCGAGCGAGTCCACGCCGTGGAAGAGCTCAAAGAGCGGCAGCGCGTGGCGGACCTTGTTGCGCTGGAGATGGCCGATGAAATGCCAGCGTGCGCGGCCCGGCACGAGCGGGATTTTTGCCCGCGCCTCCTGCACGCGGCTCTCGCCGAAAATGGAGTTCCCCGCGGCCAGCGCCGCGCTCACGGACTCCGGCGGGTGCGTCTTTGAAACCGCGACAAGCGTGACCTCGCCGGCATCTCGCCCGGCCTTTGCCGCAGCCTCGGCGATTCGGTCCTGCACGGCGGCCAGGCGGCTCTCGATGGACGATCCGCCGGGATTTTGTTCGCCGGTTTCAGCGCTCGGGTTCATGGTCGCGCGCTTGTTGCCCAAGCGATTTTCAAAATGCACGTAGATTCTCTCAAGGTCTTCTGCGACCTCGTCGATGCCGCCAGCTTTTCAAAGGCGGCAGCGGCGCATGGCATCACGCAGAGCGCCGTGAGCCAGCAGGTGCGCGCGCTCGAGACGCGCTTTGGCTGCGCGCTGCTGGAACGCAGCCGCAGCGGAGTCGCGCCGACGCCGGAGGGACACGCCTTTTACGCGACGTGCAAGGAGATGCTCGCGTCGTGGAGCGCGTTCGAGGGACGGCTGAGCGAGTTGAAAAACGAGCTCTCGGGCGAATTGCGCATCGCCTCGATTTTCAGCATCGGCCTCCACGAGCTTCCCGCCGCGGCTCGCGGTGTTTCGCAAACGCTATCCGGACATCGCGGTGCAGGTGGATTACCGCCGCTCCGTGCAGGTGTACGAGATGATCGAATCCGGCGAGGCCCACATCGGACTCGTCTCGTTCCCCTCAAAGCGCCCGGGCATTATGTTTGAGATTTTCGACGAGGACGAACTCGTCGTCATCTGCCATCCGAAGCATCCGCTCGCGGGCAAAAAGCGCATCGCGCTCACCGCCGTCGCCGGCGAGCCTTTCATTGGATTCGAGCCCGACACGCCGACGCGCAAGATGACGGACCGCTACCTGCGGAAGGCCGGGGTGAAGGTCACGCATGTCACCGAGTTCGACAACATCGAGACCGTGAAGCGCGCGGTGGAAATCGGAAGCGGCGTCTCCATCGTCCCTGCGCGCACCGTCGCCGCGGAAGTCGCGAGCCGGCAGCTTGCAGCGATCGAAGTGGAATCGCCGAAGATGACACGCCCGCTCGCAACGATCGTCAGCCGCAACCGCCCGCGCCCGCCGGGCATGAAGGAATTCATCGCGCTGCTGAAGGGCGCGTCGGAAAAATAACTCCGCCCTTCCCCCGGAGCGCCCGGGTCTGCTTTGCTCGGCGCATGTCAGAACCAGCACACATCGGCATCATCGGCGGCAGCGGCCTTTACCAGATCGAAGGCCTCACCGACATCACGGAGCATCGCGTCGAAACCCCGTTCGGCCCGCCGTCCGACGTCATCATCGGCGGACAGCTCGAAGGACGGCAGGTGTTTTTCCTCCCGAGGCACGCGCGCGGGCACCGCATCCTGCCGCACGAATTGCCGCACCGCGCAAACATCTGGGCGCTGCGCTCGCTCGGGGTGCGGTTCGTGATCTGCGTCACGGCGGTCGGCTCGTTGCAGGAAAAATACGCGCCGGAGGACATCGTCATCCCGTCCCAATTCTTCGACCGCACGAGCCAGATCCACACGTTCTTCGGCGGCGGAATCGTCGGACACGTCGCGTTCGCCGAGCCGCTGTCCACTTCCCTCCGGGAGATTCTTTTCCGCGAAGCAAAAGCCGCGGGATGCACAGGCCCACGACGGCGGCACCTACGTGAACATGGACGGCCCGCAGTTCAGCACGCGCGCCGAGAGCGAGACGAACCGCAAGCTCGGCTTCGACGTAATCGGCATGACGAATCTCGCCGAGGCCAAGCTCTGCCGCGAAGCCGAGATCGCGATGGCGACGATGGCGATGATCACCGACTACGACTGCTGGAAGATCGAGGAGGAGCCCGTCACGGCGGATGCCGTCATCGCGCACCTCCACGCGAACGCCGCGGCTGCGAAGAAGATCATCGCCCGCGCGATCCAGCACATCCCGGCGGACGCCGACTGGCCCGAACATCGCGCGCTCGACTGCGCACTCATCACCGACCGCAGCATCTGGCCCGCGGAGACGGTGGCGAAGCTCCGGCCGATCCTAGGGCGCTTCCTCGCCTGACGATCCGCCGCGCGCGCCGCGGCGCGAAAGCTTCCCGCGGACCGCACCGAGGATGTCGCGCATTTCCCGGAGCCCGAGCATCGACGCGACCGCGCAAAACGCAGCGAGACCGACGCCTATCGTGAGGCCGAGGGCGCTCGTGCGCATGAGGAACCCCATCGTCTCCCAGCGTTCGAGCAACAGCCACTTTCCACCCCAGCACACGAGCGCCAGCGCGTCGCTCGCGAGGAAGATTTTTGCCAGCGACAGGAACAGCTTCCTCGTCTCCATGCCCGCGACCTCCCTTCGCATGAACCAGTAGAGCAGGCAGAAATTGCACAGCGCGACGCAGCCCGTGCTCAGCGCGAGGCCGCGGTGTCCGTATCCGAGGCTGATGAAAAGCGAGTTCAGCCCGAGGTTGAGGCCGATGGCGAAGAAGCTGACGACCATCGGCGTCTTGCGCCGTCCGATGGCGTAGAATGCCGGAGCGAGCACCTTCATCCCCGCGTACGCCGCGAGGCCGATCGAGTAGTAGCGCAGCGCGGCGGCGCTTTGCTCGATGTCCGTCCACGTCACTTTGTTATGCTGGTAGATGACGCTCAGGATCGGCTCCGAGAGCATCCACAGCCCCACGCTCGCGGGCACGGTGAGAAAAAACACGAGACGGATTCCGCGGGCCAGCGAACCGCGGAATTCATCGCGATTCCCGAGCGCCGCGCTGCGCGAGAGATACGGCAGCGTCACGGTGCCGATGGCCACGCCGAACACGCCGAGCGGGAGCTGCATGAGGCGGAACGCGTTGTTCAGCCACGTGACCGCGCCGTCCTCGCAGTGCGTCGCGAAGCTCGTGTTCACCATCACGTTCACCTGCACGGCGCTCGCGGCCACCACGGCCGGCGCCATCGTGCGCAGCACCTCCATCACGCCCGAGTCGCGGAAATTGAAATCCAGCCGCGGCCGGTAGCCGATGCGGCGCAGCGAGGGAAACTGGATCACGAGTTGGAGAAACCCGCCGATGAGCGTCCCCCACGCCAGCCCGAACAGCGCATGCCGGCCGAAGCCGTGATCCATCCACCACGCGAGGGTCAGCCCGCCGGCGATGCTGCCGATGTTGAAGAACGACGAGGCCATCGCGGGCCAGCCGAAGACGTGCTTGGAGTTCAGCATCCCCATCACCTGCGCCGCGAGCGACACCATGAGGATGAAGGGAAACATCACCGTCGTGAGCTGCGACGTGAGCTTCGCGTCGTCGCCCGTGAAGCCGCCCGCGAGCACGCCGATGAGCTGCGGCGCGAAGAGCATCCCGACCAGCGTGATGAGGCCCATCACCACCAGCGTGAGCGTGGCGACGCGGTTCGCGAGTTTCCACGCAGACGGCTCGCCCTCGGTGGCGATCTTCTTTGAGAAGACGGTGATGAACGCCGTCGAGAGCGCCCCCTCGGCGAACAGGTCGCGCAGCAGATTCGGCACGCGGAAAGCCGTGATGAAATACTGCAGCGTCTTCGTGCCGAAGAGCGCGTTGAACAGAATCTCCCGAGCGAGCCCGAGCAACCGGGAGCACATCACCGCGGCACCCACGATCGCCGTCGCCCTGCCTGTGCGGGGGAGTTTTTCAGCCATGTCCGGCGGCCTTCCGGAGACGGTCCATGATCGCGATGCCCAGGCCTTCCTCCGGCACCGCCTCCGCCACGATGAGGTCGAGCCCCGCGCTGTCGAGCCGCCGCAGCTTCGCGAAAAGCGACGCCGCCGCCGCCTTGAGATCGCCGGTGCGGCTGAGAATCTCCACGTTGCTGAAACCCTCGGTATCATCGTCGCTGCACCACGCGAGCAGGCCGGTGCGGACGGCGCCATCCGCCACAGGCTGCACGCCCTGCTTCAGGAGCTTCAGCGGCGTTGTCG
This sequence comes from uncultured Verrucomicrobiae bacterium, assembly GCA_963769025.1. GTDB lineage: Bacteria > Verrucomicrobiota > Verrucomicrobiia > Chthoniobacterales > Chthoniobacteraceae > SXWH01. The sequence goes on along the minus strand of CAVYKI010000004.1, from coordinate 132,082 downwards.
GCGCGTAGTGGCTCTTCAATTGCCCCGGCGAATTCGGCAGCGAACTGCGGTTCGCGACCGACACGTGCGCGGCGAAGGGCCGCAGTTCCTCCGCGGTGACCGGCCCGCTGCGGAGAATCCAGATGCTGTCCTCCCGCAACGTGATCACCGTGGACTCGACGCCGTGCATCGTCGGGCCGCCGTCCACGATCATGTGGATCTTGCCGCCAAGTTCCTCCGCCACGTGCCGCGCAGTCGTCGGGCTGATGCGTCCGAAGCGGTTCGCGCTCGGCGCCGCCAGCGGCTGGCCGAACGCCTGAATCACCTCTCGGAAAACCGGATGCGCACTGATCCGCACCGCGACCGTCTCGAGTCCGGAGGTCACGACGTCTGGGATCAAATCCTTCTTCGGCAGCACGAGCGTGAGCGGGCCGGGCCAGAATCTTTTCACGAGCCGGTCCACCAGCGGACGATCGCGCGGGGGAATCGCCGCGACGCCGTCCAGCCAGTCCGCATCCGGCAGATGCACGATAAGCGGATCAAAACTCGGCCGATCCTTCACATTGAAAACCCGCAGCACCGCACTCGGGATTCGTCGCCCACGCCGCGAGGCCGTACACCGTCTCCGTCGGCAGTGCGACCGGGAAACCGCCGCTGAGCAGATACACGGCGGACTCGACGGCGTCCTGGATCTGCGAGGGCGTGGCGGTGGGGACCGTGTGCGTCTTCATGGCTTGCGCGGGAGCGCCGCGCGGGCGGCACGGACCGTGGCGGCGGCTTCCTCGATCGTGGCTCCGAATGCGGTGAGGTGCCCCATTTTCCGCCCCGGCTTCGCCGAGGTCTTGCCGTAGAGATGAATCTTCACATCCGGAAACGCAGCCGCCGCCGCCCAGTCGGGTTCCCCGCCGGCCCACAGATCCCCGAGCAGATTCGCCATCGCCGCGGGGCGCAGCGACTCCGTGCTCCCGAGCGGCAGGCCGCACACCGCGCGCACCTGCTGCTCGAACTGGCTCGTCACGCTCGCGTCGAAACTGAAGTGCCCGCTGTTGTGCGGACGCGGCGCGAGTTCGTTCACGACGATGCCGCCGTCATTCATCAAAAACATCTCCACCGCGAGGACGCCGACCAGATCCAGCGCGAGAGCGATGGAACGCGCGAGCTCGCTTGCACGCGCGGCGACGGCATCCGGCACGCGCGCCGGGCAGACGGTCACGTCCAGGATGTGATTCGCGTGTTCGTTTTCGCACACGGGCCAGGTCGTCACCGAGCCATCGATCCCGCGCGCGACGATCACCGATATCTCGCGTTCAAATGTGATGAACTTTTCCAGCACCGCCGGCTGGCCCTCGAACGGCCGCCATGCCTCCGCGAGATCGTCGCCGGCGCGGAGCTTGCGCTGCCCCTTGCCGTCGTAGCCGAATGCCGCGGTCTTCAGAACGCCGGGCATTCCGATTTCCGCCGCGGCAGACGCGAGCTGCGCTGCGCTCTCGATTTTCCGGAATGGCGCGACGGGAATGCCCGCGCCGGCGAGGAATTCCTTTTCCCGCAACCGGTGCTGGCAGATGTGCAGCACCTTCCCGGAAGGCCGCACCGGGCAGTGTTCGGACGCCCATTCGACGGTCTGAGAGGGCACGTTCTCGAATTCAAAGGTGAGCACGGCGATCCCTTTCGCGAAATCACGCACCGCGGCCTCGTCACCGTAGCCCGCGGTCACCTCGCGGTCGGCGACCTGCCCGGTCGGCGTGTCGTAGTCCGGCGAAAACGTATGCACGCGATAGCCCATGCGGCGCGCGGCGATGGCGAACATGCGCCCGAGCTGCCCGCTGCCCATGACACCCAGCGTGGCTCCGGGAAGAATCGTCCGTCCGTCGCTCATGGAAGCTTCTGGGCCTTCACGTCGGCAGTTTGTTTCCGGCGGAATGCGATCAGCTTTTTGCGCACGCGCTCGTCGTGCAGCGCGATGATGCCCGCCGCGAGCAGGCCCGCGTTTTTCGCACCCGCCTCGCCGATCGCGAGCGTGCCGACCGGAATCCCCGCAGGCATCTGCGCGATGCTCAGCAGTGAATCCAGCCCCTTGAGCGCACGGCTCTGCACCGGCACGCCGAGGACGGGCAGATGCGTGAATGCCGCGACCATCCCCGGCAGATGCGCCGCGCCTCCCGCACCCGCGATGATGACGTGGATCCCCCGCCCCGCCGCGCCGCATGCGTAATCCGCCATGAGCGCCGGGGTGCGGTGCGCGGACACGACGCGCGCCTCGTGGGGAATCCCGAATTTTTCGAGAAATTCCACGGCGTGCCTCATCGTTTCCCAATCGGACTTGCTGCCCATGATGACAGCGACAAGCGGACCTGATTTCATGTGGCGCGGAGTGAAAAGCGGCGCGCGGCGGGTGTCGAGTGGTGAGTGAGGATCGCCAGATGATTATTCGGCCTTCCCAGCCTCAGCGGGAGCCCCGGCTATTTCGAGTCCAGACACGCGCGCAAATTCCACCCGGCGCGCTCCAGGCGGGCCTGTGCCTCTGCGTAGTCGAGGCCGAGGGCTGCGCTCACGATCCGCACGCCGCGGTCGCGCAGTTTGGCATTCGAGATGTGCAGATCGACCATCGCGTTGCCGCGCACGTGGCCGAGGCGGATCATGGCGCAGGTCGAAAGGAGGTTCAGCGCCACCTTCGTCGCCGTGCCCGCCTTCAGCCGGGTCGAGCCGGTGATGATCTCCGGCCCGACCGGCAGATCGATCTCCACGTCCCAAGGCCGCTCCGCGCGATGCCGCTCGGGATTGCACGTCAGCAGGATCGTCCGCGCGCCCAGTTCGCGGGCACGCGCCAGGGCGCCGAGCACGAAGGGCGTGCGGCCGCTGGCCGCGATGCCACAGACCACATCGCCCGCGCGCACGCCGCGATCCAGCAGCGTGAGTGCGCCCGCGGCCGGCTGATCCTCCGCACCTTCCACGGCGCGGTGCAGCGCCGTGAAACCACCCGCGACAATTCCCTGCACCAGATCGGGCGGCACGCCGAACGTCGGCGGAATCTCGCTCGCATCCAGCACGCCGAGCCGCCCGCTCGTTCCCGCGCCGATGTAAAAAAGCCTGCCGCCGGCCAGCAGCGCCGTGCCGGTGAGGTCGATCGCCGCGATCAATTCCGCCCGGCATGCCGTCAGCGCCCGTGCGACGCAGTCCTCCTCGCTCGCAAAAAGGTCCACGAGTTCCGCCGTCGACCGCTCCTCGAGATTCACCGCCCGCGGATTCGCCTGCTCCGTCGTCGCCTTGGCAAGGTCGGGCGCGTCGTCCGCCACGGCACCCATTCCGATCAAATCCCTTCCGTATTCCCAGTTCCGGATTTCAGCCTCCCGGCCCGCCAGCCACGCCGCGCCGAGCGCGCCGCTCGTCCCGCACACGCTCACCACCGCATCCGGCAGCAGGATGCCCAGCCGGTACTTGAAACGCGCCACGTATTCCGGGTGATGCGTGAAGATGCCGCCGATCAGCTTCACGGGCGCATTCGCGAAATCCAGCCGCTGTGCCACCGCGCGCGTGAATTCCGCCAGCACGTCCGCGCCCGCCTGCACCGTCGCCATCATTTCCGGCTCCCCGTTTTTTGCGGCGTGAAAAATCGCCGGAGCGAGCCGGGCCACGCTCATCTTGTCGGCCTGCATCACCCACCCGACGAGGTCCGGGAGCCGGTTCAGGGCCAGCGCGCGCAGGATTTCCTCAGCCAGCGGGGTGATCTTTTGGTTCATGTCGTAATGCGTCAGCACCACGCGAAGCCCCTGCATCGCGAGATCGTAGCCGCCGCCTCGATCGCCGAGGAGATGCCCCCAGCCGCCCGCCTTTTCCAAACGGTCCCCTCGCCGCCCGTACACCGCCGCGCCCGTGCCCGCGATGACCGCGATGCCGTCTTCCGCACCCGACGACGTCGCAAGCCCCGAGTCGCGATCGCTGCCGATCGCGAGCACTGCCCCGGGCCACGCCTTCTCCGCAAGCCCGCGCAACCGTGCGCGATCCTGCTCGGTGGCGCAGCCCGCGAGAAATACGCCGACGTGGGTGACGTCCTTCGGCAGCACCGAAAAAAGCCGCATGAGCGCCTCGTCGGTGATGAGCCGGAGGTTCGAGCCCGGCAGCTTGCCTTCGTCCAGGATCCGGTGTTCGTCGGCCTCCCCGGAAAGCAGCATCCACTCGGTCTTGGTGCCGCCGCCTTCGACGCCGAGAATGCGCTTTGGAGATCCCATGCGCACATTATCGCAAATGCGCGCGTGTTTCTCAAATCCCATGTTCGCATGCCCCGCTTCCGCCATCAGGACCGCATACATCAGGCAGGGCGCTCACTTTCCCCTAGTCACCCGGCGCGCCTCGCGGAATGTTGCGCGGATGACCGACGCAACGAACAACCCGGATTTGCCGGAGAATATTGTCCTCGTCGGATTCATGGGCAGCGGCAAGTCCACCGTCGGCCGCATGCTGGCTCGGCAACTCCGGTTCCGGTTTCTCGACACGGACAAGCTCGTCGAGGAACGCGAAGGCATGACCATCCCCGAGATTTTCGCGCAGCGCGGCGAAGCGCATTTTCGCGAATGCGAAACGGCGGCGCTTGATTCCGTGCGCGGTTTGCAGGGGCACATCCTCGCGACCGGCGGCGGAATCGTGACCGTGCCAGGGAACATCCCGCTGCTGCGCGCGCTCGGACTAGTCGTGCTGCTCAAGGCCGACCCGGAGGAAATCTACCGCCGCGTTTCGCGAAATTCCGAACGCCCGCTGCTGCAGGTCGAGGATCCGCGCAAGCGCGTGCTGGACATGATGGCCGAACGCCAGCCGCTTTACGAAAGCGTGGCGCATTTCCAAGTGGACAGCACCCGGCTGCGCCACGAGGACGTGACCGCGAAAATCGTGGACGAGGCGTGCAACGTCTTCCGCTGGCCGAAGCCCACACGGACCTGAAGGCCGATGAACGCGACGGATTTGAAGACGGCACTCCTCGCGGAGGCACGCTCGCGGGGATTCGACGTGTGCCGCGTGGCTTCCGCGGAAAAGCCGCCGCACGCTGCGGAGTTTCGCGAATGGCTCGGCGAGGAAAAACACGGCGACATGGCGTGGCTCGCGCGAAACGCAGACCGCCGTACCGACCCGCAACTCGTCCTGCCCGGCGTGCGCAGCATCATCGTGCTCGGAATGAACTACTGGCAGCGCGACCTCGCGCCGCACTCCGCCGCCGGCCGGATCGCGCGCTACGCTTGGGGAGACGACTACCACGACATCATCGAGCCGCGCCTGTGGGAGCTCGATGCATGGCTCCAGACTCACGGCGGCAGGCAGCGGCAATACGTGGACACCGGCCCGGTCCTCGAACGCGACTTTGCCGCGCGCGCCGGCGCGGGCTGGCATGGCAAGAGCACGATGCTCATCCACCCGAAGCTCGGGACGTGGCTCTTCCTCGCGACGATCCTCACGACGATCGAATTCCCGCCGGACGAGCCGTCCCACGACCATTGCGGCAAATGCACCCGCTGCATCACCGCCTGCCCCACCGGCGCGATCACCGCGCCGCAGAAGCTCGATGCGCGCCTCTGCATTTCCTACCTCACCATCGAAAACAAGGGCCCCATCCCCGAGCATCTCCGCCCGCTGCTCGGCGACCGCATCTACGGCTGCGACGACTGCCTCGACGCGTGCCCGTGGAACCGCTTTGCGCAGGAATCCCACGAGGCGCGCTTTGCCGCGCGGGAGTTTGTCGGGATGCTCCTGCGCGATTTCCTCGCGCTCGACGACGAGGCGTTCCGCACGCTCTTCCGCGGCTCGCCCATCAAGCGCATCAAGCGCGCGCGCTTCCTCCGCAATGTGTGCGTCGCGCTCGGCAACACCGGCACCGCGGACGACCTGCCCGCGCTCGAATGCGCCGCACAGGATCCCGACCCGCTCATCGCCGAGCACGCGCATTGGGCGCGAGGACGCATCGAGGGTAGGGCGCTTTCGCCGAAAGCGCCCACAACGGCCTGACTCAAAAGAATTCCGTGGTCGCCACGGCTTCACTGAAAGGGCGCTTTCGGCGAAAGCGCCCTACCTACATCTCCCGCGCCCACGCCGGGCGCTGCTTGAGGTGGTAGAGCATCTCGCCCGCCTTCGGGACGTAGAGGATGCCTTCGTCCTCGCGATTCGCGTAGTCCGCGGGATTGATGCTGCGCGGGTCGCGGTAGCCGAGGTTGATCGCCTTGCACACATCCTCCGGAATCCCGGTCGCGAACGTCACCTGCACCCGGCATTTCTCCACGCCGTCCTCATACGTCCCGATGCCGCGGACGTGCGTGCTGTGGGCGATGTACCCCGCGGGGATGTGCGCGAAACGCTCCCACTGCGTCGATGAAATAGTCGCGGCAATGGTAGCCGATCTCGCGGATGTAGCTGCCCGTGCGTGACGGACAGATCTCGTGGATGTGCGGCGCGTAGATGATCAGTTCGCCGCCGTCGGCCACGACGGGCTCGAGCTTGTACATGCATTTTCCGCCGACCCACATCTCGTCGTACATCTTCGGCGCGCACGAGAGGACGGTGTGAAACGGGCGATCCTTGTAGGTGATGTGGACGCGCTTCGAGAGCTCGCTCGCCGCATCCCACGCGCCCTCCGGGTCGCCGATGAAGAGCGCCGCGCCGCCGCCGTGCGCGTGATCGCCGGGCGCACGACCATGCAGAAGCAGAGCTTCGGCACCGTCACCAGCGACGCGACGTGATCCACGACCTTGCGGACGGGCGTCCACTTGTTGCCGATGATCATCGGGTTCGTCACGAGCGCGCCGAGCCAGTGGAAAAAGTTCAGCACCTCCGGACCGCTCACGCCGGGGAAGAGGTATTTGTTCCCGCCGCTGAATCCGACGACCTCGTGCGGAAACACCGGGCCGATGATGAGCAGCTGATCGTAGTCGAAGACGCGCGCGTTCACCTTCGACCGGCACTTCCATCTCGAGCAGCCCGCCGCTCAGCTCGCGCGCTTTCCTCCAGCTGATGCTGCCGATTTTCCGCAGCGCCGCGATTCGTCGTCCCACTCGTGGTTGAAGAAGCTGTACGCTGCCGAAAATCGAGCGGCGCTCCTCCAGCGTGATGCCGAGGCGCTCGCAGATCGCCTCCTCGCTCATCGGCTGGTGCGTGCCGAGCGCGATCATCACATCGAGCGCCGCGGTGACGCCGCCGATCTGGTCAAAGACGCCGGCGAACATGACGTCCAGCGGGCACGTGCGCGTGGCGTCGGGGACGATCAGCAGCACTTTCTTCCCGCGGAATTCGTCAGGCGGACACGCCTTCGCGATGAATTCGCGGGCCTGCGTCGTGGAAAGATTTGTCCCTTCGGGCGCGATGTGGGAGAGAGCGGTCATGAGAAAAAGCTAAAATGCGGCGGTGCGCATGGACAGAAGGAAGTGTCGAATGCCTCCCCGCAGGATGCGTTGCACGGCTGGCAAAGCGACATTGCCCGCCGACGCGGGCGGCCCTAGGTTTCTGCCTGTGATTCCCAGCGCCACCGACCGTCTCCTGCGCTCCGCCGCCATGCGGATGCAGACTGCCACGTTTGGCCGCCGGCTCCATGTCTCCGCGCTCGCGCTCTCGGCCCTCATGTTCGCTGCGCTGCTCTGCGCGCGGCTGCTCGCGCTGCTGCCGAATGCGTGGTTCACGCCGCTCACGGTCTGCGCCGTCCCCGCGCTCGCGCTCGCGGTGGCCGTGATCCTCATGCGCAAGCCCGCACCACCGCTCGTTGCCCGGACGTTGGACGCGCGGGCGCAAAGCAAGGAACTCTTTCTCACCGCCGCGCTCATCGAAAAATCGCCCGGCGAGTACCGCGACATCGTCCTCTCGCAGGCGGAGGAACGCGCCGCGACGCTCCAGGCTCCACGCCTTTTCCCGCTGAACTGGCTGCCCGGCGCCCGCAACATCGCCCTCGCACTGACCGTGCTGGTCGCAGGCGCTGTGTGGCTGCCACGGCTCGATCCTTTCAAGATGGACGAGAAGCGCAACGAGGTGACCAAGCAGGAAGCCCGGCTGGCGGAGACGAAAAAGATCACTGCCATTCGCAAGGAGGAGCTGAAGGAGAAAGGCGATACGCTTTCCGAGCAGGTCGATCAGGCGCTCGCAAAACTCGACAAGACGCTCAAGGAAGTGAAACCGCAGGAGCGCGAGCTGAATGCGAAGAAGCTCAACGAGGAGGCGCAGGATTTCAGCGAGCTTTGGAAGAAGGCCGCCGCGCAAATTCCAAAGGACGCGCTGGAAAAGGCCGCGCAGCAATTTGGCGACACCCAGCAGCGGCAGGCGATGAAGGAACTGCTCGACAAGCTAAAAAAAGGCGACGCCGAGGGCCTCAAGCAGGCGATGGAAAAGCTGCGCCAGCAGATGGAGCAAATCGCGAAACAACCGGAGGGCGCTGAGAAAAACGAGCAACTCGAGAAGCTCGCCAAGGAACTCGGCCAGATGGCGAATCAGCTCCGCGAACAGCTCGGCGACAAGGCGCTGAACGAAGCGCTCGCCCGTGCCGCGGAACAGCTCGGGATGGCAAAGGGCAAGGGCCTTTCCAAAGACGCCCTCGACGCGGCGAACGAGTCGCTGAACCTCAGCAAGGAGGAAGCGCAGCGCATGGCAGAGATGTTCAAGGACATGGAAAACCTCGAGGACGCCCTGAAGAACCTCGCCGCCGCGAAGCAGCTCAACGAGCTCGGCAAGCTCGACGGCAAGGACGCGCAGGACGCCGGCGCAAACAGCCAGCAGGATTACCAAAAGCTCTACGACGAAGCGATGCGCCGCATCGCGGAAGCGGGGGAAGGCACCGGGGACGGACAGGGCAAAGGCCAGGGCGGACGTGGAAAATCGGGCCCGAACCCCGGCATCGGACAGGGCGGCACGGTCGGCGAAGACGAAAGCGCGGAGTCCAAATTCAAGAAGGAGAAGGACAAAATCCAGCTCGGCGCGGGCAAGCTGCTCATGGAATGGAAGGAGGAAGGCGTCGGTGAAACTGGCAGGAAGGCCGGCGACTACAACGACGCGATCCGCGCTGTGAAACAGGGCGTCGCCGAGGCCATCCGGAACGAGCGCGTGCCGCCCGGATACCACGGCGCGATCCAGAAATACTTCGACAGGCTCCCGGAGAAAAGGCCGTAGCCGGGGGGGTGCCCGCGCGGACCGCGAGTCGGACGCCGCCCTTCGCGCACTTGCCGCGCCGCAACCGTTCCGCCAAAGCTCCCGCGTGCAGGACCTCGGCAAAACCAAACGCTATCTCCTTCTTGTGGCGTTGTTCGGCGTCGGCTTCCTCGTCTGGCAGGCGCTCGACCGTGACCGGCTCACTGTCTATTGCGCGCACGACGCGGGCTTCGCCGAGGCGATCCTGCGCGACTTTGAAGGGCAGAGCGGCATCCCGGTCGTCGTAAAGTTTGACACCGAGGCCACGAAGTCCCTCGGCCTCACCGAGCAGATCGTCCGCGAGGGCGCGCATCCGCGCTGCGACATTTTCTGGAACAACGAACTGCTCGGGACGCTCGACCTCGCCGCGCGCGGACTGCTCGAACCGCACAAGGGCACGGGCTGGCAGCGCATCCCCGCGCAATTCCGCGATCCCGACGGACGCTGGACCGGCTTCGCCGCACGGCTGCGCGTGGTCATCCAGAAAGAGGACGCGCCCGCATGGAGCGACAGCCGCCTGCACGAAGGCGACCTCAGCCGCTTCGCGATGGCGAAGCCGCTCTATGGCACGACACTCACGCATTACACCGTGCTGTGGCACGAGTGGGGCGCGACCCGCTTGAAGCAATGGCACGCCGACGCACGCCGACGCGGCTTGCGCGAAGTGCCGGGAAATGCGCAATCGAAAGACACCGTGGCCGCGGGCGTGTGCGACGCCGCATTCACCGACACGGATGATTTTTTCGAGGCAAAAGACGACGGCAAGCCGGTGACGATGCATCCCGTGCGGCTCGATAGCGGACAAACGATCTGCATTCCCAACACCGTCGCCATCATCCGCGGCGCGCCACACGCGGCAGACGCAAGGAAGCTCGCCGACTTCCTCCTCTCGCCGCAGACCGAGCTCGCCCTCGCGCGCTCGAAGTCGCGCCAGATCCCGCTCGGCCCCGTGGACGAATCGCAGCTCCCCGCCGAGGTCCGCGCCCTCCGCGCGCACGCCGCGCAGGCTTATCCGCTCACGGGCTTGCTTGAAGCGCGCAATACATGCCTTGCATGGCTGAAGGGCGAATACCTGAAATGAAATTCCGCACGATGACGGACCGCCCGTCCCGCGACGGCACCGCATGACTCTCGCGAACCCCACTGCCCTTGCGGCGCTGCGCGCGTGCGTGATCGCATTGCTCGCAATACCTGCCGCACTCGCTGCGCTCCGATGGCTGCGCGGGCTGTCGCCCCTTGCCGTCCGAACCGCATTCGCCGCGACGGCACTCGTCTTTTTCACGCCTGCCATGCTCGCGGGCTACGGGTGGTTGCCGACGGTCGCACGCTGGCCGGGCGGCTCGGCTGCGCGAGAAATCTTCTACTGCGCGATGCTCTGGGCGCGCTTCGTGCCGATCGCGGCGCTCGCCCTGTGGTTCGCAAATCCCGGCCCCGGAGCGACGGCGACGCACTGCGTGCGGCTGGCCGACGGCGGCGGCTGGCGCTGGCGGATGCGCGAGCTCGGCGCAGCGCCGTGGCTCGCCGGAGGCGTGGTGTTCCTGTTTGCGTTCCAGGAATTCGATCTCGCGACAAGCTGGGGCATCCGCTCGTGGACCGTGGCGCTTTTCGATGCGCAGATCGGCGGGCTCGCGCTCGGCCAATCTCTTCGCCTCGCACTGCCCGCGCTCTGCGTTGAACTCGGCGTCATCGCGCTCCTGCTCCTTTGCGTCCGCGCTCTCCAGCCGCGCAGGAAAGTGCGCGAGCGTCGGCTCCTGCACAGCTCACGGGCGGCGCTGCTCCAATACTCCGCCGCGCCGATCCTCTTCGTGGTCCTGCCCGCGTGGTTCGTCCTGCGGCTGGGGTTCGATGGCTTCGCGGCGTGGATGCAAAACCTCACGCTCGCCCGCGAGATGACGAACAGTCTCGTGCTCGCGGTCACCTGCGCACTGCTCGCGTGGCTGCTCGCAGCAGTTGCGGGCCGGCGAATGGCGATCCTGATCGCCGTTCCCGGATTGCTCGGCCCGCTGCTGCTCGCGCTCCTCGTGGCCGCCGCGGCACAGCACGCCGGCGCGATTGGCCGCACTGCGCTCCCGCTGGTGCTCACCATCGTGCTCCAACTTCTGCCACTCGCACTGCTCCTGCGCGCACTGCTTGCCGCCGGCACCGACCGCACGGCCCTCCACATCGCGCGCAGCACCGGGGCACGCCCGGCGGAATGGACTCTCTCGCGCGGACCGGCGGCGGGCGCGGTGCTGCTGCTCTTCGGAGTCGCGTACAGCGACTTCACGGCGAGCACGCTGCTCGCGCCGCCGCAATTCACGACGGTGTTCGTGCGCATCTTCAATCTCATGCACTACGGGCAGGGCGCGGTGCTTTCGGCGACGCTCTTCGTAGCCGTCGCCACGCCGTTGCTGTGTCTCGGGTTGACCCGCCTCCTGCTGCGCCTCTATGTCGCCCGCCGTGTCCGCTGATTCCCTCTGGCAACTTTCCGGTGTGCGCTTCTTCGGCCCGCCGACCCTCTGGCCGCGCGAGCCGATCGACCTTGCAATCCCGCCCGGACGCACCGCGCTGCTGGGACCGTCCGGCGCGGGCAAAACCTCGCTCATTGAAGTGCTGGCCGGCCTCAACAAGCCGCACGGTGGCGCGGTTCGCGCCCCGTCGCGCCTCGCATGGGTGCCGCAGGATCACGGGCTATGGCACGCGCACACCGTCCGCGAACATCTCACGCTCGTCGGCGCGTCGGAAGCGGAACGCGATGCGCTGCTCGGGGCATTCGATCTCGCGGGTGCCGGCGAGGCCCGCGCAGGGACCCTCAGCCTCGGCGAAGCGGCGCGCCTCAGCGTGGCGCGCGCATTGGCGCAAAAGGCACCGGTGATCGTGATGGACGAGCCGCTGGCCCACGTGGACACCGCGCGCGCTGCAAAATACTGGCGTGCCATCCGGGAGCATGTCGCCCGGACAGGAGCGTCGCTCGTGCTGGCCACGCACTCGGCGGAGATCGCGCTCGCCGAGACGGAGCACGCGATCTGCCTGCGGAATGGCGGGGTCCTCTTCACCGGAAAACTCTCGCAGCTCTACGACCACCCCGCTTCTGAGGAACTCGCGAATTTCCTCGGCCCCGCGAACTGGATCACCCCCGCGGACGCGGCCGCGTGGCTCGGCGCGGCGTGGCCCGCAGCGCGCTGCATCCGCCCGGAGCGGCTGACGATTTCGCCCGCCAACACCGGTGCCAGTGTGGTGTCCTCGCGATTCTTGGGCACGTATGCGGAGACGGAACTCCGGGCATCGAACGGCACCGTCCGGATGTTCATTCATCGTCCGCCAGGACCCCTCCCGGCGGGGGCGCAGATTCACCTTGGGATAGAAAACGAAACCCCGTGACGACTGCTCCCACTCATCCACAGCGGTTCGCATTCACCGCAATGCTCGTCCTTTTTGCGATGCTCTCGCTCTCCGCCTGCAAGCAGCGCAGCGAGGCACCCGTCATCACCGTCAAATCCTCGCGCTCGTGGATGCTCCCGGCCGACGGCGCGTTGCAGCCGACGCCCCGCAGTCTCACCGCCGGACCGCAGGACCAGCTCGCAGTGATGGACACCGCGGGGCGCGTGCTCATTTACGACGCGAACGGCACGCTGCTGCGGCAGTGGAAAATGCTCGATGTCCGATTTGGGAAACCGGAGGGCATCGTGTGGCTGAAGGACGACCGCATCGTCGTGTGCGACACGCATTACCGGCGGCTCGTGTGGTTCGACCAGCAGGGACGCGTGCTCAAGACGCTCGGCACGCACGGCAAGGGACGCGGCGAATTCATCTACCCGGTCGGCATCTGCAAGGACGCGGCGGAAAATCTCTACGTGTGCGAATACGGCGGCAACGATCGCGTGCAGGTCTTCACGCGCGAGGGCGAATGGCTGCGCGAATTCGGCGGCCCCGGCACGGGTGAGGCGCAGTTCCAGCGACCGAGCGGGCTCGTCTGGCACGAGGGGAAAGTGTTCGTCGCCGACGCCATCAACAACCGGGTGCTCGTCTTCAGCGACGCGGGGAAATTCATCGGACCGCTCGGCGGCACGCAGCCTCCCGCTTTTAACCTGCCCTACGACATCACGCTCGCGCCCGATGGCACGCTCTACGTCATCGAATACGGCGCGGGCCGCCTCACGCGCGTCTCGACCGAGGGCCGGCTGCTCGGCCGCTATGGCAGTTCCGGACGGGGCGACGCGGAATTCGCGACACCTTGGGGCCTCACCATGGACTCCCGGATGCGCGTGACCGTGGCTGACACGATGAACCGCCGCATTGTATCCCTGCAACTGTGACCACGGGCCGCACATCGCCGGACGCTGACGATTTCCTGCACGGATGAAGCGCGTCCTCCAGAGTTTCTTCCCGACCGCACGACGTCCGGTGACGCTGCTCGCGCTGCTGCCGCTGCTTGTGTTTCTGGCGGTGTTCGCGACCGCAGCGATCGTTTGCGAGCTGCGCGGGCTGGTGCGGTTCACGTGGAAGCCGGCGTTTTGGCTGATGCTCGCGACGCCGTGGATCTGGTGGATGCACTTTGCAGGTTGGAGCGGGCTGAGCGGGTGGCGCTCGCAGGCGGCGCTGATCTCGCGGTTGCTGCTCGTCGGCACGTTCGCAGCGCTGCTGGCGGAGCCGCGCGCGGTGCGCAAGTCGGACACGCTCTCGATGGTCTATGCGCTCGATGTGTCGGACTCGATGGGCGAGAAAATCTCGGACAAGTCCATGGAGTGGATTTTGAAATCCGTCGCGCAGAAGCCGGAGAAGGACGAGGCGGGCCTGGTGGTGTTCGGCAGCGACGCGGCGGTGGAACTGCCGCCGCGAAAGTCGTTCCCTTTTGAAACAATCAATTCCCGCGTGAACCGCGACGGCACGGACCTCGCGAAGGGGCTCAGCCTCGCGGCGGCGATGTTGCCGGAGGGGAATCAGGGGCGCGTGGTGGTGATCTCCGACGGCAACGAGACGGACAGCAACGTCACGGCCGTGCTCGATGAATTGAAATCGCGCGGCGTCGCGGTGGATGTGCTGCCGGTGGCGTTTGATTTTGCAAAGGAGGTCTGGCTCGAACGGCTGGACCTCCCGCGCGTGGTGAAACAGGGCGAGACTTACGAGGCGACCGTGCTGCTTTCCTCGCTGCAGGCCGGCAAGGGCAAGCTGCGCTTCGCCGAGAACGGGAAGAACATCTTCGAAAGGGAGGTCGAGTATCAGGCGGGGAAGAACCGCTTCTCGCTGCCGCTGCCGCAGCGGGGGCCGGGCTACTACGAGTACGTCGCGACCATTGAGACCGCGAAGGGCGACGACTCGTGGGCGGAGAACAATGTCGCGATGGGCGACCTGTTTTTGAAAGGCGAGGGCAAGGTGCTCGTCGTCACCGACGCCCGCGGCGATGCGCGCGATTGGGAATCGCTCGTCGCCGCGCTCAAGCAGGGCGAGCGCATCGTGCAGGTGCGCATGGCGTACGAGTTCCCGCGCGACCCGCTCTCGCTGCTGCCGTACGATCTCATCATCATCCCGAACGCGCCCGCCGACGGCTTCGACGCCGTGCAACTACAGGCGCTGCACGATGCGGTGTACAATCAGGGCACCGGTTTCATCATGCTCGGCAGTTCCCAGACATTCGGCCCCGGCGGCTATCACCGCAGCGTCGTCGAGGACGCGCTGCCGGTGACGATGGACGTGACGCAGAAGAAGGTGCTGCCAAAAGGCGCGCTCGCGATCATCCTGCACACCTGCGAGTTCGCCGAGGGCAACACGTGGGCGAAGCGCATCGCGAAGGAAGCCATCCGCGTGCTCGGCGGCGAAGACGAAGTCGGCCTGCTCGATTTCGAACTCGTGAAGGGCGACCAGTGGGTGTTCCCGCTCACGAAGGCGAAGCAGTTCGAGACGAAACTCATCCCGCTCATCAACGCCGCGAGCCCTGAGGACATGCCGGCATTTCACAACATCATGTCCATGGCGTTCACGGGGCTGAAGGCGAGCGACGCGGCGATGAAGCACTGCATCATCATTTCCGACGGCGATCCCGCGCCGCCGCAACCCGCGCTGCTCGATCAGTTTCTCGCGGAGAAAATCACGGTCTCCACCGTGGCGATCAATCCGCACGGCGGCCAGACGGTGGACCTCATGGAAGGCATCGCGCAGAAGACCGGCGGCCGCTTTTACTACCCGCAGGACCCGTCACAGCTCCCGAGCATTTTCATTAAGGAGGCGAAGACGCTGAAGCGCTCGATGCTGCAGAACAAGACGTTCAGCGCGCAGGTCGAATTCCCTTCGCCCATCCTCAAGGGCATCGACGCGTTGCCGCCGTTGCACGGCTTCGTGCTCACGACGCCGAAGCCTCGCGCGAGCGTCGTCCTCAAGGCGCCGCCAGACGCCCAGGAGACAGCCGCGGGCGATTCGCCGGACCCCGTGCTCGCGACGTGGCGTTACGGCCTCGGCACGACCGCCGCGTGGACGAGCGACCTCGCGCCGAACTGGGCGCGCGACTGGGTCGGCTGGGAAAAATACCGCGCATTCGTGAAGCAGCTCGCCACCGAAGTGTCGCGCGTCGAGCAGCGCAGCGATCTCACGATGTCGGCATTTGCGTCCGGCAGCCAGGGCATCGTGACCGTCGAGGATTTCGCAAAGGTCGAGAGCTTCCTCGAACTGAAGGCGCGCGTGAGCGGTCCGCGCGGCGAGACGCTCGAAGTGCCGCTGAAGCAAGTCGCACCGCGGCGGTACCAGGGCGAATTTCCGCTCTCGGGAAAAGGCCGGTATCAGGTCGCCGCCGTCGGCGTGGGCATCAGTGGCACAGGCGAGAAGACGGTGAAGCGCAACGAGCAGGCGTTCGGCGGATTCGCCGTGCCGTATTCGCCGGAATACCTGCGCTTCAAAAGCAACCCGATCGCGCTGAAACAAATCGCCGAGCGCACCGGCGGCCGCGTGTTGTCGCCTTCCGACATCGACCTCTTTCATCCGCCACGCTCGACGCGCGAAAGCTCGCGGCCGGTCTTCGACTGGTTCCTCATCGCGCTCGCGTGCCTCATCCCGCTCGATGTCGGGTTGCGGCGCGTGCAGCTCGACTGGCAGGTGATCAAAGGCTGGTTCGGATTCGGCAGAAAAGCCGGTTCGACTGAGACGATGGGCGCGCTCCTTCAGCGCAAAAAGGAAGTGCAGGCCGCCACCATGCCCGCCGAGCGACCGAAGCCCGTCATCCTTCCGGCGAAGGCAGGCGGAGTCACGCGGCCCGCCGATCCCGATTCAAAGCCACAGCCGAAACCCGACGAACCCGCCGCTGCCGACGATCAGCAATCCACGACCGAGCGCCTCCTCGCACGGAAACGGAAGCGACAAGACGGCGAGAAGTGATCCACAATCAACCGACCCACACCCATGTCCGACACCGCACAACTCCAGGCCGAAGCACAACGATTCCGCGATGACTTCCAGCGGCTGCGCGACAGCGTCGGGCGCGTCATCGTCGGGCAGCAGCGCGTCGTGGACGGCGTGCTCACCGCGATCGTCGCTGGCGGCAACGTGCTGCTCGAAGGCGTGCCGGGGCTCGGCAAGACGGAGCTGGTGAAGACGCTCGCACGCGCTCTCGACCTCGATTTCCGCCGCATCCAGTTCACCCCCGATCTCATGCCGGCGGACATCATCGGTACCACGGTCATGAGCGCGGGACCGGACGGGCGCTACCAGTTCGAGTTCCGACGCGGGCCGATTTTCACGCAGCTCCTGCTCGCGGATGAGATCAACCGCGCGACGCCAAAGACGCAATCCGCGCTGCTCGAGACGATGCAGGAAGGAAGCGTCACCGCCAGCGGGCAGACGCACGTGCTGCGCCCGCCGTTCTTCGTGCTCGCGACACAGAATCCGCTCGAACAGGAAGGCACATATCCGCTCCCCGAGGCGCAGCTCGACCGCTTCATGTTCAAGCTCAACGTCCCTTTCCTCAACCGCGCCGAGCTGAATGAAATGGTCCGCCGCACCACGCTCGGCGGCAACGCGGACGTTCCGCGCATCATGAGTGGCGACCGCATCATGGAACTCCGCACCGTGCTCGAAAAAGTCGTCGTCGCCGATCCGTTGCGCGACTACGCCGTGCGCCTCGTCCTCGCGACGCATCCCGAGGCGACCGAGAGCGGCGACACGGTGAGGAAATTCGTGAAATGGGGCGCATCGCCGCGCGCCGTGCAGGCGCTCATCCGCGCCGCGCGCGTGCGTGCGCTCGCGGAAGGTCGGGCGCATGTCGCGTTCGAGGACATCCGCCATTTCGCACCCGAAGTCCTCGCGCACCGCGTCCTGCTGAACTACGACGGCCTCGCGGAGAACCTCAGCGTCCCGGGCCTTGTGGAGGAAGTCGCAAAGCTCGTGCCGGTGGAGGCGTGACTTCGGGCTGCCCAGCCCGACTTGCGCAAAGAATGGACATGGGAAAACGCAGAGACGCGGAGACGCAGAGGTAAGAGACAGCTTTTGAAAATGCACGACGTCGCACCGCGGAAGCCACACTGCGGCCCCTCATCAACGCGGCTCTGATCCCGACTGCATTTCCCTCCGCGTCTCTGCGTCTCTGCGTTTAACAAAGGCGAGCCAGCCGCCTACGGCTTCGGCTTTCTGTCGCGCACGGGCACTTCGCGGAAGGGCTTCTTTTCCTTAAAGAGCGCGAGCCGCTCCTTCATGCCCTTCACGTCGTCCGGGTGCGTTTTCTCAGCGAGCGTGATGGCTTCCTGCTGCCACTTCACCGCCTGCTCCCAATCGCCCGCCTCGGCGTAGGCCGCGGCCAGCGTGTCCACGGTGGGCGCGTGTTTGTAGTCCGTCTCGTGGCAGGCCTTCTTCGCGAACTCCACGGCCTTGTGTCCGTTGCGCACGGAGTCCTTCGGGTTTGTCGCAAGCGTCCACGCGTAGTCATTGGCCGCGCCGGGGAAATCTGGCGCGCGGCGCATCACTTCCTCGAGGTCCGAGAGCGCCGATTCCGGCTCGGATTCCACGAGGTAAAGGTGGGCGCGGTAGAGATAGGTCGCGGCGTTGTTCGGGTCGAGCGTGATGGCCTCCTTGAAATCGCTGAGCGCCTTGTCCTTTTCGCCCTTCTCCGAGTAGGCCGAGCCGCGGAGCTGCCAGCCATGGACGTTCTTCGGGTCCGCCTTCACCGCGGCATCGAAGTCCTTCAGCGCGCCCTCGTCGTCGTCCTTTTGCGCGCGGCAGATTCCGCGCGTCGCGAGCAGCTCCGAGTTTCCAGGCTCCTTCTTCAGCGCGAAATCGAGGTCCGCGATCGCCTTGTCGTATTCCTTGCGGATCTGGTGGATCGCCGCGCGCAGCAGCCGCGGGCGCTCGTCCTCGGGCGCGAGTTCGATGGCCTTCGAGTAGTCGGCGATCGCGTCGTCGAACCTGTTGCGCGAGGCATTCGCGAGACCGCGCAGCACGTAGGCGGGCACCAGCTTGGGATTCGCCTCGATCGCCTCCGTGAGGAGCTTCGCCGCGCGGTCAAAGTCGCGCTTTTCAAATGCCTCCTGGCTTTCGCGCAGCACGTCCATCGAGTCGCGCTTGATGACGGCTTGGGAGACACCGAGGAGGGCCACTGCGAGGAGGAGGTACAGCGCGAGACGTTTCATGTTGGCGCGAACGATGGTCCAGAACTCCCAAATGCTCAAGCGGTGGTACCGATGCACCACCTTTGCACAAAGGACTCAGGGGACTTTCAGCAACTGCACGCCGTCCGCCACGACGAAGCCGTCGGTGTCCTTGTTGGAAAGCGTGATGGTCAGCGAACTGCCGCCCTTGAGCTGCCGTTTGCCGAGGCTCGCGGCGCCGGATTTCTCCCGCTGGTTCACCTTGGCCGCGATTTCCTTGGAGTCCGCGCCTTCGACGGTGACGGGCACATTCGTCGCGCGGTTCGGATTCGGCGGGAAGTGCAGGATGATGTCGTAGGTCCCGTCCTCCGGAATTTTCACGGTCCACTTCACGCTCAGCTTCCCCTTCCCTTCGTTTGCGTCGTGGATGTAGCCCGCGCCGACGTGCTGCGAACCGTAAACGCCGCCTTCCAGCCATTCGCCTTCGTGCTTCGCGTCGGTGTCGTCGAGGACGATGCCCGGCAGCTTCGGCGCCTCGGCGTGGTCGCGGGTCTGGCCGGACGCCTTCGGGTCCCACACGAGCACCTGGCCGTCCTTCAGCAATTGCTCGCGGAGCGCCGCGTACTCCACCTTTTGCACGGGAATGTTCGCATCGATCGCCATGCACGCGGCCGTGGCGGAGCTCTGCGCCATGATCATGAAGACCGGCTCCATGCGGATGCTCCCGTATGCGATGTGCGTGGCGCTGAGGCACACGGGGACGAAGAGATTTTCGCACTCCGCCTGCTTCGGCACGATGCTCCGGTAGCTGATGGGATACGGCTTTACGCCGATCTGCACGTCGCCCTCGTTATGCGCATGGCCGTCGCGCACGATGCGCCGGCAGTTGTGCGAATCCATGTTGTAGGCGCCGAGGCCCACCGAGTCGTCCAGCTTCTCCACCTGCCGGCAGACGCGCTCGGTCATCACATAGTCGCTCAGCATGCGCCTCGCCTCGCGCACATACATCGCGTGCGGCCTGCCGCCGGTGTCCTGGAATTCGTCCTTCGGAAAGCCCCACTGCCTCATCTCGTGCCGCACGTCCTCCGGCACGCGCGCGTCCGTCGCGAGGAAGGTGAGGAACCCGTGGATGTAGTTCTCATGCTCCTTCCAGATGCGCTCGCGCGTGGCGTAGTCGGCCTCGGGATACTCATAGTTCTTCCCGATGTAGTCGGTGGAAAATGCGCCGTTGTTGTTAATGTCCGTCTTCTCCGGCGTCACCATGTCGATCTTCAGGAACATCCGCAGCGTCGCCTTTTTGTCCGCCGCCTTCAGCGCTTCGAAGTAGCGGCCGAACAGCTCGTATTGCTTCGCGTCGTAGCCGGGCGGTGGCTCGATCGGGCAGCTGGTTCTCCGGCTTCTTCGTCAGGCAGAGGCGGAAATTGTACGCCTGCACGCTCGCGTCGCCCGCGCCGGGCGTGCCGAGCGGCTCCGCGGAGATGAAAGGCAGCAGGCCCGCTTCGCGGTCGCCCGGCTTCACGTACGGATCCACCGGCACGACGAACTGGTGATGCGGCGTCTTGTCGCGGATGCCGTTGAGCGTCTCGTCAAAGCGCGCATTCGCCTCGCGCCCGACCATGTATTTCACGCCCGCCTTCGCCATCAGGTCGCCCTCGTAGGTCGCGTCGATGAACATCTTCCCGCGGTACACCGTCCCGTCCTCCATCGTGATCTCCGACGATGCGCCCGCCGTCCTTCTTCACGCCTGCGAGCCGCTGATTGAACTTCACCGGCACCTTCGACTCCTCCAGCAGCGCGCGCAGCTCCCGCTCCGCCACCGACGGTTCAAAGGTACCACGCCTCCGGCTTCCCGTAATGCTTGCCGAGCCGCTTGTAAAAATCCCGCGAGAACCCGCCGATCGCCGCCTTGTTCCCGATGTCCGTCCACCCCAGCCCGCCCGAGGTCAGCCCGCCGATGTGCCGCCCGAATTCCGCCACCGCGGTCGTCTTCCCCAGCCGCGCCGCCGTGCACGCCGCCGCCACCCCGGCCGCGTTGCCCCCATACACGACCACATCGGCCACGATGGTCTCGGACAACGCACGCGAACCGGACAACACGACGAGGAGAAACAGGAGGGGCTTCATGCTCCGACTCGAAACGCTTCGCCCTCCCGGTGCGAGTAAAAAAAGCGCGCCCATGCGCCGGCCGGGAGCCGGTGGAATCAGACGTTCCGAAAATCACGCAAACCCCAATCCAAACACGCTCCCGGAAACCCGACCAATGAGCCCGCGTCAGTTTCGCGGACGGTGTCGGGCGTGCGGGCCGGATTAACCTGCACGATCGAAACAAGCACACCGAACGAGCCGAGCGCGACGACCCTTCCACCCCGCGCCGACGGCCTCCAGCAGCCGGAAAAACTTCCGCTTGCCCGAGTAAACCGCCCCCGCTCCACTCCGCAAATGCCGCATTTAGATCGCGTGGATATGCCGCACCCCTGCGGCTCAATCAAAATGTTAGGCGATGCTCGCGCTTCCACCACAGAACGAACAAGAATTCGCTCGACACTAACATCCACAAGAAAGCCATGAACGTATTACTCCCACCGGTTATCGCTGCCTTCTTCCACGCCACCAACACACGAGAGTTTGCAGATTTCCTCTCGCTGTTCACCGCCGATGCCCACGTCACCGATGAATCAAAGGATCATCGCGGCACCGCCATCAAAGAATGGATTGAACGCGCCACTGCGGAAGCCAAACCAATTGCCAAAGTAACCGACCTGTCACATGCGGGTAACGATACGGTCGTTACCGCCACCGTCAGCGGCAATTTTCCCGGAAGTCCGATTCCGCTTCACTACACCTTCACACTTCGAGACGGCAAAATCGCGAGATTGCGCATTGTTCCGTGAGCGACGCGACGCAAAAATCCCAAGTGACCGCAACGCCGAACCATGCGCTGCAGGCTTTTAATCAAGTCATAAAAGCATGGGGGGACGCGCCCCGTTAGTGGCGTCATTTTTCTTTGATGACTATCGGGGTTTGTCGTCCGGAGTCCGGGCGATGTGATGGGCGGAGTGCCTTTGGGGTGCTGGCGGGACGGGCGTCTGCGGCGGGACGGCGGACTGCGATGACGTGTCGGGGTTCCATGCAGGCTTTGGAAGCTGGCCTTTGTGCTCACTTGCTAACTCGTCAGCTTATTAGCTTGCTGACTTGCTGACTTGGCCGCCCAGGGTCATCCTTGGGGAACTGGCGGAAATGTCGCCGGCCGCACCATTCATGCGAATCGGGGCTGGGCCCGCGGGGGCAGTTCCCCCCTTGAATCGAGACCGCCCAAGCGCATGGCCGGGTGTGTGCGGCCGGCGTTTTCCCAGTCCGCTGCGCTGCGGACGCCGGGGTCGTCAACCCTGAGCCGCGTGAGGCGGTGCCTCTTTACGCGGGCCGGCGTTCTCAGGCTGGCTTCGCCCGGTCGCGGTCGCGTCCGGGTCGGTGGCTGTGAAAAAGAGTTCGGGCTTCCATGCCTCGCGTTTGAGCCACATGCGCCACATGGCGGCGAGGATCTTGCGCTGGGTGTTGAGCCGGGCGTGGCGCACGTCGTGGGTGCGCTCGAGGCTGGCGCGGTAGAAGCGCTGCACGGCGTTGTCGCGCGTGGTGCTGCGGCAGGCGGTGCGCCAGGCGTGATAGCTCAGCGTCTTGAGTTCGCGGTGGCCGCGCCGTTCGAGCCGTTCGTAGCCCAGCGGCTTGCCGTCGCTGCTGCGACCGGTGATCGCCAGCCGCGCATACTTCATGAGCTTCTGCCGGGTGGCAAAGCGGGCCGGGTCCTCGATGATGGCGCTGAAGACGTGGGCGCCGATGATGCCGATGCCGGGGATCTTTTTGAACTCGCCCACCTCCCAGAACTGGCGGCCCACGCGGCAGCACTTCGCGCAGGGTGTTCTTCCATTGGTCGATGGCGTGGTCGTGCTGGGCATAGACGCGCAGCAGCATCCTCCTTTCCTCCTCGCCGGGGAGCTGGCTGAGATAACGCTCGCGTTGCGTGCGCGAAAAGACGCCGGTGCCCTCCACGCGCAGCACGCCCCACTGCCGGTAGCGGGCTTTGATGCAGCGCCTTGAGTTCGCGCTGGGCGTCGCGCCAGTTCAGGAGTTCATAGACCAGTTCGCGGTGGATCTGGCGCTGGCGGTCGTCGCCCATCCAGACTTCCTTGAGCCGGTTGATGCGCAGAAGCAAGCACAGGTTGGTGACGTCCTGCCCGTCATTCTTGTTCGGGTCCTCGGCGATGAGCCGGTTGCGCCGCGGCTCGCAGATGACGAGCCGCTCGACGAGTGGCCGCACCAGCCCCGCGGCCCAGCGGGTCAGCGAGCTGGCCTCCATGGTCAGGCACACGCCGGTGCCGCCCAGGGAGCGCACGGCCTGCGTGAGATGTTCGGCATCGGTCGGGAACCGGGACTGGCCGAGTTCGTTCCCGTCATGGTCCATGCCGCCGAGCACGCTGCGGGCGCTGTGCAAATCGAGGGCGGCATAGACGGAATACTTCGGGTTCTTGGTTGGTGGTTTGGGTTGGAGTTTCGTCTTCATGGGATTTGATCTTCGCACTGCGAAGCGATACGCTCCGCAGCAATGTTCACCCCACGATTAACGGCGACTCAGCGAACCGCTCCGTGGTCGCTGAGCTTGGGTGCGTTAGCCGTTGCTCGCGCATCCTGAAAGCCATGCCAGAAGAACGCGTCTTCCAGTTCGACATCAGTGCCGAGATTGACCGTTACTTCGACGACTCATCACTCTCGAACGGCACTCAGCCGCGCATTGTCATCCTCATGGGCGGCCCCGCCGCCGGCAAGACCACCGTCCGCAAGCAACGCTTTTCGTCCGGCTATGTTCTCGTGGACGCCGCCGAGGTGTTTCTCAGTCTCAGCCGTGGCGAGTATTTCGACTTTCCCGGCCCTTTCGCAGAGTTTCTCGACGTTATCGGACCGATCATCGCGAGCCAGGCCATCGACGAGCGACGGCACATCGTCACCGAGCTTATCGGCTCTGACTTCGAGCCCACCAAGGCACTCATCGACGCCATGCGCGCTATCGGCAACGGCGTCGAGATGCAGGGCATCACCTGCGACATCGAGGAGGCGCAGCGACGCAACCTCAATCGCGGCGACGACAATATTTCCGCTTACTACGCCGAGCATTATCAGCGCGCGTGGCTGCATGAGGCAGCTATCGCAGCACTTAATCCCGAATGACCGCAACGCCCACCCCCTATGAAAGTGGTGAAGATGGAAGTTTGGTGAACTGAGTTGAGCCTGGCCGCAGGGCGGACAGCACCGTATGACGGATGCGGCGGGTGAAGCGGAACGGGGCGCGGTCCAATTTGATGACGCCTCCCGGCGTCACCCTCCGGGCTGGCCTGCGGCCAGTCTTTCTCGCTCCGCTCGAATATGGCGTCGCACTTCGTGCGGACCGAGTGCCGGTCAGGCTGCGGATTCGCGCCACGTTCCACGCTGATGACAGCCAGTTCCCTGCGGTTGCCGTTCACAAAGCGCGACAGCCGCTGGCACAGCCCCGCCGCATCGCGCCCGTCGGCCTTCACCCGCTCGCGGCGTCCGTCCAAGCCGGCACGGCGCGAGGACGTGGCACTCCGCCCCCAGCGCCGCCTATTCTTCAACCAGGACTGGCGTGCCGATCCTGCTATTCACGAAGAAGCGCTCCGCCATCACCCGCGGGAGCCGCACGCAACCGTGCGACGCAGGGTAGTTCGGCACTTTTCCGGCATGCAGCCCGTATCCGCCTGTGAAGCGCATGAAGTATGGCATCTTCGCACCTTGGAACGAACAGCCTTCCGGAACCTGCATCTTGCTCATGTCCACGTCGCGCTGGATGACCTCTCCCGCTTCGTTGACAAAGTTGCCGTATAGATTTGAGACATGGTCCTTGTTCTTTTGCGTCACGGCATAAGCACCGAGCTTCGTTGCAAAACCCTTCTTGCCCGTGCTGCACCGCGTGTCGCCAACACATTCGTTCCCGCGGAAGAAGTAAGCTCGCTGCCTCGAGACGTTCACCACGATCCTCGGGTCGCCGGTGGCGCCGGTGTCATTCCAGGTATAGGGCGGAGCGGGTTTGGCAGGGGTTGGCGTGGGCGGCGGCGGCGGCGGTTTTGTTGCGCACCCAGCGAGCACGCCGATTGCAACGAGGGCAAGAATCAGGCTGCTGAAGTTTCGTTTTTCCATAGAGGCTGGGGACGATAGCGCTGGCGGAGGTTTTTGCAAAGGAATCGTGATCCACATCCGGGAAGGCACTTGTCCCGCGGGCAGGAAGCCCGCTCCGCCGTCCGCGCACACCAAGCCACCAGACGTGCCGCAATCTGACGCTAGCAAGATAATACTTGAGAATATCGGGAGTATGGATGAAGCATCCAGCCCTATGTCCTCACCATCCCGAATCGACCTGTTCAAAGAAGCAATGAGCATTGAAAAAGAGCGCGCCGCCTTGCAAGGCAAGCTCGATCAAGTGCTGGCCCGCCTGGAACGCATCAAGAACGCACTATTTTCCGACAGCGGAGTGACCGCTGCGACTCCGGTCGCGAAAAAAGCCGCGCCGGTCGCGGGCAAAGCGGCCCCGGCAGTGACACCGGGACGCGCCCCGCGGGGTGAATTGAAAGGACGCATCTTCGCAGCGCTGGGCGCGGCCGGAAAAGCCGGCATGCGTGTGCGGGACCTTGCGGCGGAACTTGGCGCAAAGCCCGAAGCCCTTCATTCTTGGTTTCAATTTGCGCGGAAGACCATTCCCGCGATCCGCAAGGCTGGAAAGGGCCGCTACCGCCTCGTCGGACCCGTGCCCGCCGCGGCGCCTGCGGCCCCGACGCCTGCGAAGGCGGCTCCCAAGGCGCTGAAGTCCGTCGGATCCAAGCGCGGTGAGCTGTCAGCGGGCATTCAGGACGCGCTGAAGGCCGCTGGCAAGGACGGTGCCCGCGTCGGTGATCTCGCGAAGCAATTTGGCATGAACCCCCGCAACCTGTTTGTGTGGTTTTCGACCACCGGCAAGAACTTCAAGGATATCAAGAAGGTCGGCCCGGGACACTACCGCCTGGCAAGCTAGCGCGGAGTCCTTCGGCCGCAGCCGTACATTCTGACGCGCCGGAAGTCGCAGTCCCCATGTGTGGGTGAAGGCATCCGTCTGGACTCATCCAGACGGTTCCTGATGGCATCCGCCCCTCCTCGTGCGTTTGACCACCGCGGTGTCAGGCGCGGGCAACGAATGGATGAAGTGCCGGTACGGATTCCCAAACCTTTCGAGCGACAGCGTCGGGCGCCTCCGGTCCGACTGCGATCCGTATCACCCCGGGTTCGCTCTGCGGATCCGGGGGCTGCGCGGCATTGAGCTGAGAGCCAAGCAGCGACGCAGGGAAGAAGTGCGTCTGCTCCTCCTCCCGGCGCAGAAGGCGCGTCCGGAGCACCTCCGGCGATACATCCAGCCATGCGATGACCACCTGACCGCCCACGATTCGCGCCTCGTTCACATAGGTGCGAAAACGATCCCTCGTGCGGCGGCGGATGCACGAGCATGCAATGACCACGCTCTCACCGCGCCGACGCCAGGCGATCATCCCGCCGATGATGCGTTCCGCCCAACTCTCGCGATATTCGTCCGCAAGCGGCGTCCCGCGCTTCATGAGCTCCACCGCTTCCCGGCTATGGTAATCGTCGGCATCAATCACCGGCAGGCTGAGCTCCCGCCCGACATGCTCGGCCACCACGCTCTTTCCCGAGCCGCTCGGCCCGGCGACGATCAGCGCATACCAGCGATCCCTGACTAGGAGTTCGGACACCGCTGTCTCCTTTCGATGTCGAGTATCTCGCAGAAAGCGGCCGGAGCACAGCGGTCCGGTACCGTCCGGCTTGGCGGGGACTGTCTCGACGGCGCGTTCACTGCCGCACGTTGCCCGCCAGCATCCGGGCTGGCCAGCGTGTTTTTTGTGTCACGTCGGCAGGTTCACTCCGTATTGTCCGGCCATGACTCGACCACTTCACGGCAAAACCGCACTGATCACCGGAGCCAGCAAGGGCCTTGGCAAGGCGATGGCGCTCGCCCTCGCCGAGGCTGGCGCGACCGTCGCACTCGTCTCCCGCGACGGACCGAAGCTGAATGATGTCGCCGCGGAGATTCGGGGCAACGGCGGCAACGCCGAGGTCTTCGTCGCCGACGTCACCGACGAAACTCAGGTCGCCGGTGTGCACGATGCATTCGCCTCCCGGATCGGCGCCCACTTGCACATCCTCATTAACAACGCCGGGATCAACATCCGCAAACCCGTCACCGACTTCACACTCGCCGAGTGGAACAGCGTGCTGAACACCAACCTGACCAGCGTGTTTCTGCTCTGCCGCGCATTCGTCCCCATGATGACCGGGCAAGGTTACGGGCGCATCATCAACATGACCTCCATGATGTCCCACATCTCCCTGCCGGGCCGCACCGCCTATTCAGCCAGCAAGACGGCACTGCTCGGATTCAACCGTGCGCTCGCGCTCGAACTCGCGGGGGAAAAAATCACCGTCAATGGTATCAGCCCCGGCGTGTGCGACACGGAAATCAACGTACCGCTAATGCAAAACGCGGAGCTGCGGGAACAATTCCTCGCAAAGATCCCGCTCGGCCGCTGGGGCAAACCGGAGGAGATCGCGAAGCTCGCGCTTTACCTGTGCTCGGAAGATGCAGGTTTCGTCACAGGGACCGATGTGGTCATCGACGGCGGCTGGACGGCCCAGTGAATCAACCTCCTTTCACAGCCGCACTCCAAGCAAGGCCATGCACGGGCATTTGCAACGCCGCTTGCTATTTTTCAGTTAGGCAATACCTGTCAGCCCCATGAATATCCCCACCCTCTCTCAATGGCAGCGCGGTCTCGAGCTCGCCGAACAGATCGCGGCACTCGAAAAGGAACTCGCAGCCATTCTCGGCAGCCAGCCGCAATCAGCATCCCGTGTCGCAGAACCCGCCGCCAAGCCTGCCAAGGCCGCCAAAACCGCGCGACGCAAGCTGTCACCCACGGCCATTGCCAACATCAGGGCGGCTCAGAAAAAGCGTTGGGCGAAGGTCAAGGCCGGCGACAAAGCGCCAGCCGCCGCGAAGGCGAAGGTCGCGGCTCCGGAAAAGCCCAAAGCAGCAGCAGCTCCAGCGAAAAAGAAACGCAAGATGTCTCCCGAAGTGAGGGCAAAGCTGGCAGCTGCAATGAAAGCGCGCTGGGAGGCGGCAAAAAAGAGCGGTGGACCCGCGCCGACCGCAAAAAAGAACTAGTCGCGAAAAGGCTGTGAGCCAACGGTTGCTTCCCCTCGTGGCAATCGGCTTTGCGTTCATTCTGTCCGGCTGCGCGGCCCGGCAAGGATCGCACGACGACGATATTCTTCACGGCAGCGTCGGAGTCCAGATTCAGTCGCCCGGAGCCGCGCAGATTTCCAGCCGGCGCACTCCGTTTTAAGTTTGGCGGATCCGAATCCGGGACCGAGACCTTTGCTCACCCCGGCAATAACGTCCTGCGATCTGCCGTCACCGCGGCGCGCGAGGCTAAACGCGGTGCGCTACAGGCTCCGCCAAAAATCCTCAGCGGCGAGGCCGTTGATTTTCTCGAGCGTGGGAATGGCGCGCAGGATTTTTTCGTCGCGTTCGCGCCGGAAATCGCAGTCCAGTTCCTTGAGCGGCATCTCCGCCACCGGGCTCAGATCCTCGATGGAAGCGTGGCTGCAAATCAGCCGCGTCATAGCCATGCCTTTGAGAGGCGTGAGGTCACGCACCTCGGTATGGGAGCAATTCAGGTCGATCAACGGCATCCCGGCCAGCGGCGAGAGATCTCGGATTGGGTTGTAGCCGCAGTTCAGGAATTTGAGTGGCAGGCCGGCGAGGGCTTCGAGGCTGGTGACGCCTGTGTTATTGATCCCGAGAGCCTCGATCGGGCTGCCTTTCAGCGGGGAAAGATCGGTGATGTGCGCGCCGGGGCAAACAAGCCACGTGAGCGGCATCCCGCGCAGCGGGGCGAGGTCGCCGATCGGGGAATTGTGACATTCGAGCCAGGTGAGCGACAGGCCGCGCAAGGCTTCGAGACTTTCGAGGGCGCCGGTCTGGCCAGGCTGGCCGAGGCGCAACCGCTCAAGCGATGCGAGCGCACGCACAGGTGCCAGATCGCTGATCGCGGTGATGCTCAGCACGAGTTCGACGACGACGCCATCCCGGACCACGTACGTCGCGCTTTCCGGTTCGAAGCCAGGATTGAGCTCCTTGAGCTTCTCGAGCACGCGCCGGGCCTGCGCCTCGGCGGGCAGCGCCGCCACGGCCTCCAGAAAAGCCGCGTCTTTTGCCGGCACGACGGGCTTCGTCGGAGCTGGGGTGAGAGATCCTGCGACCGCCAGCGACGTCGCCGGAGCCGGTGGCGCCTTCATCTTCGCGACACTCCACCACCCGACCACAGCGATCACGATGGTCGCTAGCGCTGCGACGAGGTGGGCGCGGCGCAGGTTTTTCGGCGGCTTGCCGATGTTCCCGCGCGCAAGCTTCAACTCCTCGATCAACTCTGCGTAGCTTGCGTGCCTCGACGCGGGATCTTTCGCGAGCATCCGGTCCAGCAGCTTCACGATGGCCGGCGGGCACTCCGGCATGTGGGTGCGGATGGTCGGCGCGGGTTCGGTCACGTGCTGGAGCATGACGGTGAATGCCGCTTCGCCGCTGTAAGGGGTGCGACCGCACAGCATGTGGTAGAGCGTGCAGCCGAGGCTGTAAATGTCGGTGCTGAAATCGAGGACCTTGTGGCAGCGCGCCTGCTCGGGGCTGATGTAGAGCGGCGTGCCGATGTGCATGCCGGTCGAGGTCAGCGTGCTGTCGAGTTCGGCGTTCTTGGCCATGCCAAAGTCGGCGAGCTTCACATCGCCGTCGGTGGAAAGGAGCACATTGCTCGGCTTCACGTCGCGGTGGATCAGGCGCACCTTTTGCCACGCATGGTCGAGCGCCTGGGCGAGACGGAGGATGATGTCCAGCGCCTCCTCGGGCTTGATGCGGCCCTCGCGCTCCAGGCGGCGCTGCAGGGACTCGCCATCGACGTATTCCATCGCGATGTAATAGATGTCCTCGATGTCACCGGCGGCATAGACCTGCACGAGGCCGGGGTGATTGATGCTGGCCGCCAGCATGGCCTCGCGCTTGAAGCGCTTCGGAAAATCCGCATCGCTCGCGAGGGATGCGAGCAGCACCTTCACCGCGACGCGGCGGTTCAGCGCGGGTTGTTCGGCGAGGTACACCGTGCCCATCCCGCCCTGGCCGATCTTGGTCAGGATCTTGAATTCACCGAGCACGCGGCCGTCGATGCCGCTCATTGGTTCACGGGAGTTTCCACCCACCAGATGCGACCGTCGGCCTGATGCCCCGGCATCGCTTGCCGCACAGCCGGCGCGACATCGGGGCATTGCGGGGTGTGGTAGTCGTCGCCGCAAAGGATGCCGCCGGGCCGCACGTGCGGCAGCCACGCGGCGATGTCCGCCAGCACGGCGGCCTTGCTGTGATCGCCGTCGATGAAAATCAGATCCGCCGTCACGGCGAGTGCGCGGCTGGCTTCGAGCGACGTCATGCGCACCGGGACGATTTTGGAGCTCATGCCCTTCTGCTTCATGTTCGAGAGGAATGCGTGGTAATGCGGATCCTGCGGCCGCTGGTAGCGCACCATGTTTACGGAGAAGGTATCGACGCAATACAAACGGCCATCGGGCGGCAGCGCGTCGTGGAAGACGGTCGTCGAGCCAAGCCCGAGAAACGTCCCCACCTCGATGACCGTGCGCACCTTCGCGCGGGCGCAGAGTTTCGCCAGCACGGCTTTGCCCGGGAGATCGATCAGGCTCGCGGCGAGCAACGGGATCTCGGCGACGCTGTCGAAAAGGCCTGCGGCAGGACTCATAGGAAACTGCCGTCGGCCTGCCAGTGCTTGCAACGGACGCTGCCCGACGCACGCACCTCCCAGCCAGCCTGCACGATGTCGTGCATGGCCGCCCAGTCGTAGGCGCAATTCTTCAAGGACCAGTCGCGCGTCGGCCGAAACGCGAGCGCGTCGAACACCGGGCGGCGCAGCAGCGTGCAGTAGAAGCCCGTCGCGTCCACGGGCGTGTATTCCTCCGGCTGCGGCGGCTCGGTGAATGCGCGGCCATTGCGCCACAGGATCCACTGATCCTCGAACCGGGACCGCGCGCAACCGGTGATGGCGCCGGCTTTCGGGAAACGGAGGAGCCCCTTGCACAGATCATGAAGCGCACCCGGCGGCGGCTCGATGTCGTCCTCGACGCACCAGATGAAATCCGCACCGTCAGGCACGTGCTGGCGCGCCACGGAGTATAGCCGCGCGAGGTGTGTCGCCAGCGTGTACGAGTGGCGGCTGCGCTGTTCGCGGCTGCCCGCAAAGTCCGCCGCACCCACCTCCGTCAGCGCCTGGCTGCGGTCCCGCGCATAGCTGTAGGCCAGGTCGCGCTCCGCCAGCCGGGCCTTCAGCTCTCGGGAAAATTCCGGGTCGTTGGAATTGTCGAGCGCGACGATGTGCAGGTTCTCACGCTGCCAGTCGATCTGGTCGAGCCAGTCGAAGTAGCGGTCCAGCGCCCAGCGCCGCCCGGAAAAAAGCGTCACGATGGCGACCATGCAGGACATCCGCAGCGGCGTGACGTGGATGTCCCAGTTGCCGTAGCGGACGTGCGACATCTGTGCGCCGTGGACGCGGTAGTTCAGGACGGCCTCCGGCACGTGGCGGAGCTGCCAGCCGTGGCGCGTCATATCCAGCCACATCATCCAGTCGGTCAGGAAGCTGTTGGTCTTCCAGCCGCCGACCTGGTCGAACGCTTCGCGCCGGACCAGCGAACACGCATCCGCGATATTTCCGCGGCGCAGCTCATCCCGGTCGAAAGGCCGCACACTCAC
The DNA here is from genome assembly GCA_963769025.1 of uncultured Verrucomicrobiae bacterium. Lineage (GTDB taxonomy): Bacteria > Verrucomicrobiota > Verrucomicrobiia > Chthoniobacterales > Chthoniobacteraceae > SXWH01. The sequence goes on along the minus strand of CAVYKI010000004.1, from coordinate 100,510 downwards.
GCTGAAGCCGAGCGTTCCGCTTTCGTCGAACCGCAGCAGGTGGCCGTAGGCCGCGCCGAGGTTCGGCTCGTTCATCGTGGCGCGCAATTGCTCATGGTAGCTGTGCGCGAGCACATTGTCCGCATCCACAAAAAGGAGGAACGGCGTGCGTGGAGCGGCCTCGACTCCCGCCATGCGCGCCGCGCTGTAGTTCCGCCATTCGCCCCGCACGTAGCGCACACCACGGGCCTCGAAGCGACGCGCCACCTCCGCGGTGTCGTCGCTGCTCGCGTCATCCACGACGACGATGCTCGCAAACGGCGCCGTCTGCTTCAGGCAGGATTCGAGGCAGGCTGCGAGGTAGCGGCCATAATCGTGACAGGTGATGATGCACGCGGTTCCTTCGTAAAGGGACGCGGTGCGCGCAGTTGGAGCCGTATCCGGCTGCGACCCGGGATAGTCCGACTCCGAGGCTGCCTTGGGGGTGGTGAGGGCTGATTTTTTCCGAGGTGCCATACTCTGGATCTCCGTGATTTGGTTTTGGGCTGCGATTTGTCTCAGTGCGCAAGCCCGCCACTACGACCTTCGCGAGGAGGAGCGGAGCGGGCGTACACGTGCGGCTTTCACCACATCAAATCGCGAAGGGCAAGACTGAACCTTCACCTCCCGTGATATGAAATGGGCCGTAGCTTGCCGGCGAAATCGCGCGGGAGGAAAACCCTTTGACGCCCCGAATTCATGCCGCTTTACTCCGCCGCACCACTGCAACCGGAGAGATGGCTGAGTGGTCGAAAGCAACGCTTTGCTAAAGCGTCATACGGGTTAAACCGTATCGAGGGTTCGAATCCCTCTCTCTCCGCCACTTTTCAGGAAAGTGGGCATCGCCATGGGGCGAAAGTTGAGCGGATGTGGAGCGACGGAGACCATACCCGCCATTGTCGCGCAGCGGTGACGCCGTGTAGAAACGCCGCATGCGAACCTACAACGCGGTCGTCTCCTGCATCCTCGCGATTGCGACACATTCTGCGCACGCGCTCACCGTGCGCGTATCGCCGGACGGAAAGGATGGCGCCGAGACATCCCTCGCGGGAGCGCGCGACGCCGTGCGCAAGGCGCGGGACGCGGGCGATACGAGCGATGCGCGCGTGCTTTTCGCCGCCGGCACGTATGTCATTGCCGAGCCGGTCGTCTTTGAGCCGCGGGACAGCAGCGTGATCTACGAGGCGGCGCCGGGGGCAAAAGTGATCCTCACCGGCGGGCAAAGGATCGACGGCGCGATGAAGGACGGGGTGTGGACGGCGCAGGTGGACCCGGCGTGGCGCTTCGAGGGACTGTGGGTGAACGGCAAGCGCGCGCAGCGGGCACGGACGCCGAACGAGGGCTTCATCCAGGCGACAGGCCAGCCGCAAAAACCGCCGGGCGATGCGAAACCGACCGGCGACGCGGGGAAGACGCTGCTGAGCATCGAACCTCAGTATGCAAAGGACCTCGCGGGGCTTTCGTCCGAGGAAAAGCGCGACGTGAACGTGCTGGTGTATTTCACGTGGGACATCAACCGCCACCGGCTGGCGAACGCCGACGCCGACGGCACGCTGCAATTCACCGGCGGGCAACGGCGATCGTTTTTCTCGCTCGCGCCGTACCACAACATGCGGCTGGAAAACTACCGCGCCGCGCTCGATGCGCCGGGCGAGTGGTTCGTGGATCGCAGCGGCAAGCTGCTCTACATCCCGCGCAAGGGCGAGACGGTGACGGACGTTCGCGCACCGGTCGCGCCGCAGTGGATCGTGCTGCGCGGCGATCCGAAGAAGAACGAGTTCGTGAGCAAGCTCGCTTTCCGCGGGCTGAGCTTCCAGCATCAGGCGTGGATCACTCCGCCGGACGGCGCGGCATTCGGTCAGGCGGAGTCTTTGCTCATCGCGGCGATCGAGGCGGACGGCGCGCGGGACATCACGTTCGAGGATTGCGAATTCGCACACACGATGACGAACGCGCTGTGGTTCCGCCGCGGGTGCAAGGACATCACCGTGCGGAAATGCCACATCCACGACCTCGGCGCGGCAGGCGTTAAAATCGGCGACCCCGCCGTGTCGAACGACGGGCCGGACCACACGAGCCATGTGCTCGTGGAAAACTGCATCATCCAGAGCGGTGGACGCGTGTTCCCTGCCGGGATCGGCGCGGTCATTTTTCACGCGAGCGACTGCACGCTGCGGCACTGCGACATCGGTGATTTTTTCTACAGCGCCGTGAGCATCGGCTGGACTTGGGGCTACAAGCCGACTCCGTGCGCGCGCAACACGGTCGAGTTTTGCAACCTCCACCACCTCGGCTGGGCGGAGCTGAGCGACATGGGCGCGGTGTACACGCTCGGGCCGCAGCCGGGCACCGTGATTCGCGGCTGCCATATGCACGACATCGGCTGCGCGAGCTACGGCGGCTGGGGCATGTACAATGACGAGGGCAGCACGGGCATCGTGTGGGAAAACAACCTCGTCCACGACACGCAGGACGGCGGGTATCATCAGCATTACGGACGCGGAAACATCATCCGGAACAACATCTTTGCGTTTCAAAAAGAGGTGCAGATCCGGCGCAGCAAGCCGGAGGAATTCATGGCGTTTTCATTCGAGCAAAACATCGTGCTGTTCAGCGAAGGGAAGCTCTTCGGCCAGCTCGACAAGAACTGGCTCGACGGCCGCGTGCAGCTGAATCGCAACGTGTATTGGAAGACCGGCGGGCAACCGTTCGACTTCGCGGGCAAGACCTGGGACGAGTGGCGCTTCCTCGGACAGGACGCGGAGAGCGTGCTCGCCGATCCTCTTTTCGTCGCCGCGGAAAAGGGCGACTACACGCTGCGCCCCGAGTCGCCCGCGCTGAAGCTGGGCTTCAAGCCGTTTGACTGGCGCAGCGCCGGAGTCACGGGGGATGACGCGTGGCGCAAGCTCGCGGCGAAGGATTTCGGCCCCATGAAATACGGCATGAAGCCCAAGCCGCTGCCACTGAAACTCGCGGAGGGCTTCGAGGGCACGCCTGTCGGCGGCAAACCTTCGCAGACGCAGGGGCACTACAAAAAGGGCGACATCATCCGCATCGTCGGCGAAGGCGCTTCGAAAGACTCACACTGCCTGCAACTGACCGACAACGCCGATCTCCCGGCCGCGTATGAGCCGCACTTTTACTACGTCCCGAATCACGAGCAGGGCACCACGCGCGTCGCATTCGATGTGAAGCTGGACGCGAACTACCACCTCATCCACGAGTGGCGCGACAACACGCCGCTCGCGGGGAAGGCGTATCAGACCGGGCCGATGATCGAATTCAAAAAGGGCGCGCTGATGATCGGCGCGCGCAAGCTCGCGGACTACCCGGCGAACGCGTGGCTGCACGTGGAACTCACCGCAAATCTCGGCGAGGGCCGCGAGAATACGTTCGACCTTGCGCTCACGCTGCCCGGCGGAGAGCCGCTGCGGTTTGAGAAGCTCCCGTTCGCGGGAACGCACATGGAGAAGATCGACTGGCTCGGCTTCAGCAGCCCCGGAAAGGAATCCGCGAACTGCTGGCTGGACGAAATCGGGATCGAGAACTCCACCGCGAGGTAGCCTTTCCGTCGGAACGGAAATCCGCACGGTACGCCGACGGCCGTGTCAGCGCGGCTTGCGGGCGGGACGCGCCTCGCCACTGGCTTCCGGCAATGCAGCCTCATTGAACAGCAGCGCCTGCTCGGCGTGGGTGGTCGCCTTCGGCGCCGAATGGGCGACGCGCACCGGCGCCACCGGATTCGACGGAGTAAAACGGCCGCGCCGGAGATCGGTCTTCGAGCGGCCGGCAGGGTGAGGATGGGCAGACATCACATCCGCTTTGCCGCGACGTGGACGATCGTGTCGTCGATGACGGGACTGTGCCGGTCCGCGGCCTCGATGAGGCTGAGCATCGCGAGCTTATTCACACTGCGGCAGATGCCGCCCGCGTGTTCGTGGATGGCCTTGAGCGCGGGCTCGGTGAAGAGGTCGTCAAGACGGCCCGCCGTCATCAGGCGGAACTTCACGTACTGCGCGACCTCCTCAACCGTGAGCGGCTGGAGCTCGCTGCGCATGTAGATGCGGTTGCGCAGCGACGCGTAGCTCGCGTGATCGAGGCGGCTCGCGAGGCGCGACTCGCCGAAGAGCAGGCAGGTCGTGAGTTTTTCCTGCGGCGTCTCGATGTTGCTGATCGTGCGGATGACGTGCAGGCAGTCCGCCGAGAGGAGATGCGATTCATCCACGATGACGACGAGGCGCCGGCCCTGCTCGTGCAGCTCGATGATGTGGTTGCCGAGCTGCTTCACGAGATCCTGCACGCGTGGGATGCCGACGGGCAGCGCGAGGTTCAGCTCGGAGAGAATCTCGCGCAGGAGCCCCGTCTTACTGAGGCCGGGCGTGACGAGCACGAGCACGACGCGGCATTTTGCCTCGTCGAAATGCTGGAGCAGCAACTGGCTCACGAGCGTCTTGCCCGTGCCGCTGGGGCCCGTGACGAGGCCGAGCGAAGCGCGGAAATCCACGGCGAGCATCATGCTGCGGTAGGCCTCCGCGTGGCTGTCGGTGCGGAAGAAAAATGCCGGATGCACGCAGTCGGCGAAGGGGTTTTCCTTCAGCCCGAACTGGCTCACGAAATTTCCCGCCGGTGCGAATTGGACGATGTCCGGACCCTCCGCGGATGCTGGCGAGGCACCGATGAGGTCCATCAGCGGATCACCGCCGGAGGATGGCAATTGGAATGGCTGTGCTGGCGAATGGTCGTGTGGCTGGGATTGTGGCGTCATGGCGTTGTGGATGGCGGGTTGAAAAGCGAGTGGTGCGTCACGCCGCGGCGTGCTCCGCGGCGTGCCCGTCTGCCGAGGCTCCGGGATGATTTTCCTGACCGGTGAGGCGCGCCGCGATCGCCGCGATGCGAAGCGCGCTGGGACTGCCTGGATCGGTCAGCGCGAGCGGGCGCCGGCTCTGGTTGGCTTGCTCGACGGACGGATCGCGCTCGAGGAATCCGAGCGTGCCGAGCGAGGAATTCAGGAAACGGTTTGCACAGCCGGCGATCCGGTCCATCACGCGCGCCGCCTGGTGTTCGTTCTCGGCCTGGTTGATGAGTACGTGGATGCGCGTCGCGAGCTGGCTCTCGTGCGCGAGCTTGATGACGCCGTACGCGTCCAGCGTGGACGCGAGGTTCGGCGTCGCCACGACGACGGTGTCCTGCGCGAGCGCGAGGAAATGCGTGACGGCCGTCGAAATGCCCGCGCCCGTGTCCATGATGAGGACGTCGAATTCCGAGGCGACGCGGAGCAGTTCGCGTCCGAGGGCTTCGAGCACCGGCGCGCCGAGTTCCGCCATGCGGCCGATCCCGGATGCACCGCAGATCAGGTGAACGCCGCACGGCCCCGGAGTGATCACATCGTCGAGCGCCGAGCGGCCATCCACCACATCGAGCAGCGTCGCGGTCGGATTTACGCCGGCGAAAATGTGGACGTTCGCCATGCCGAGATCGGCGTCGAAGAGGAGCACCTTTCGCCCGAGCTGCGCGCACGCGACCGCGAGATTCACGGAGAAGGTGGTTTTCCCGACACCGCCCTTGCCGCTCGTCACCGCGATCATGCGCGTGTTTTTGCGGGCTTTCTGCAACTCCGAACGCACGGTGGAGACGGAGACGCGATCCTCGAACAGCCGGTGGTGAATCCAGCGGACGAGCTCGGCGCGGCGGGCGCCCACGGAACGATCGTCCGGGCGCGCTTCGCCGAGGAATTCACCGAAAGTCTGCTCGATGAATTGGGCCTGCGCCTGCCCAATCAGGCGCGGTGGGGTGGTGGTGTGCGATATGGCGGGAGAGGGCGCGGGACTGGTCATGGGATGGGTGGTGGAGGCAGCCGAAATCTCGCGGTGGCGAGATTGGTTTCGCGAGTGGCGACCACAAGATGTGGTGGTGATAGTTTCACCTTGACCGCTAGTAATGGCGTGACACTCTCCCAGAGTCAAGCCCGATGGGCGTTTTCTCCCGCGCCCAGATTCGAGCTTCATCCCAATGCCCACGATCCGTTTCTTCTGTGTCATCTGCGGGACCGCGCTCCACGCCCCGTCGGATTCGCCGAAAAATATCGTCGAATGCCCGTCCTGCTCGCGGTCTGTACCGGTGCCCGGGCCCGTGGGTCTCACAAGCCGGCTCTCGCATTGCCCGCCCGTCTTCCCGCCCGAGGTCCTCGATCTGGAAGTGAAGTTCCTTTGCAGCTCGTGCAACCACCGGCTCCGAGCGGATGCGCGTTGGGAAGGCCGTTCGGTGGTCTGCCCGGTCTGTAGCGAAAAGATCGGCGTCCCTAGGTGGTCTGCGGGTCTTCGCTGGGCGGACATGGGCGATGAAGCGGAGACGCCGCCGGTCCGCAAGGCGTCCGCAACTGGCGGCGCGGCGGCGCTGAAACTCAGCGAGGACGAGATTGCATTTCTGAGCGAAGCGACAATGGCGAATCCCGGGGCGGTTTCCTAGCGCCCGATGGTCAAGACTTACACTCCGCCCGACAACCGCGAGGTGACCTGCCCATCGTGCGGGGCCGTGATCAAGACGCCGCCGTCCCCGCGCAGCCGTCGGGTCCAATGCCCGAAATGCCGCGAGGTGGTGATCATCGAGAACCTTCCCGAGCCGGAGCCGGCAAAGAAGCAGCGCCCGGCCCCCGCACCAGACCCGGCGAAAGATCACGCCCGCATCGAAGCCCTCGAAGCGCGGGTCGCCGCGATCGAAGCAACCCTCGCAGGCACGCCCGCCGCGACGCCCGGCCCGGAAGTTGTCATCGACCGGAAAAAACTCCAATGGGTTGCCGGCGCGACGGATCAGGCGCAGGAATTTTCACCGGAACGCGCCCGCGCCCTCGCGCACAATCTGGGCACTGTGACGACGAAGGAGATCACCATTCGAATCCCCGCGGGCGATTCCATCGCCGGCGCGCACGCCGCATGGTTCAAGGAAATCTTCGAAGGCGCAGGCTGGACGGTCCACGGGCCGGACGCGGTCGCCCCCGGCGCCGCGAGCAAGGCCCTCGAACTCGCCGTCCCGGAACTGCCGGTCGCCAAGGACGCCGCCGAGACTTACCTCGCGCTGAAAGCCGCCGGCTTTGAACCGATCCCGGTGCTCGACTCAACCCTTTCGGGCCGAGCCGGCGCCGCCGCGCTTTACCTCACGCTCCCGCCCGGCAAGGCGGCGTAGTCGAGGCCGCGAAGAATGGCTTCACGCCCCGGCGCATTGCCGGTACACGACACCACCGTGAGCAATTCCCGTCCTGCCTGCGCACTCCCCCGGCCCCTCTCCAGGCGCGCATTATTTCGACGTTCCATCGCCGCGCTGATCGCCGCGCCGCTGCTTCGCATCGCCGCGATTGCGGCAGACGGGACGGAATTCGCCGCAGCCGATTTCATCTCCGTCCAGCACGGCGACCTGCCGATCATCCTGTCCGCGCCGCATGGCGGGTTGCTGCCGATTCCCGGCGTGCCGGTGCGCGTCGGCGAAGGGATGAAAAAAGGAGGCGCAGGGTTCTTCACCGGGCGTGACGAAAACACCGAACTGCTCACCGCGGCCATCGCACGCGCGCTCGAATCGCGCCTGGGAAAGAAGCCGCATTTCGTCATCGCCCGGTTTCACCGAAAATACATCGACGCGAACCGCCCGCCGGAAATCGCCGTCGAGCACCCGAGGGCACGCGAGGTGTACGACCTTTACCGCGGCACGCTCGCGAAATTCTGCGACGACGTGCACACGCACTTCGGCCGCGGCTTGCTGATCGATGTCCACGGCCAGGCTTCCGCGCGCGACACCGTATTTCGCGGCACGCAGAACGGGGGCACCGACGCGATGCTCGCAAAGCTGTTCGGCGCGAAAGTGCATGCCGGTCCGCAGAGCCTCGCCGGCCTGCTGAACGCGCGCGGCATCAGCATGAAGCCCACCGACACGAGCGCTGAGGCCGCCGGCTTCACGGGCGGGCACATCGTGCAGACCTACGGCAAACACGCCGGCATCGGCGCCGTGCAGTTCGAGTTCGGGATGGATTTCCGAATGAAGGACTCGATCAACGCCGTCGCCGAAAAGGTGGCCGACGGCATCGTGGATTTCGCGAAGCTCTACCTGCTCGGAAAACTCGAGCCGAAGAAGTAGCGGGGCTCAGCGAACGTCCACGACGTTGCCTCCGCCGCCGCGTTCGTGGATCCCGCGGTATTCACCCTTGCGCCTCGCGTCGTCGATCAGGCACGCGCCGATGCGCGACCGGCGGACATTATCGAGGAGGATGCCGGCGCCGTCGCTGTCGAGGATGCTGCAGCCCGTGATGAGGAAGCGGCTGCAGTCCTTCAAATGGAGCGCGGCAGGATGCCCGCGCACGCCGTTGATATGCACGCCGCTGAGCGTGCAGTCCGCGCTGTCACGGAAGAGAATCCCCTGCTTCGGCGCCTCCTTCTGCCACAGCGCATAGCGCGGGTTGCGATCGAATACATTGCCGGTCACGGCGATATCGCTGCTGCTCTCCACGAGCAGATCGTGGTCGAAGCCTTCCCAAAAGGTGTTGCCGAGAATCGCGACTCCGCGCGCGTGCTGGATGTGGACGTTGATGCGCACGTCGCTGAAGACATTGCTCGAAATGCTGATGTTTCCCTCGCGCGTCTTGCCTTCGCCGGACTCGGAGGTGACGCGCTTGTCGTCGCCGGGGCCGATGATGTGGACGTTCGCGCTACCCGGCGCCTTGCCCGTGTGCTGGAGCGTGCAACCGGTGATGGCGACCTCCGCGATTGATCCGCCGCGGCTGTCGAGGGTGACGTTCGCCGAAGGCGGCCCGTCGGCCGACATGTTCGACTCGATGTCGCAGCCGGTGATGTGAACGTTCCGCACCTCGCCGCCGCGCGAGACGATGCCGCCGCCCGCGTTGTAGCTGATGTGGCAGCCGGTGACGTTCGACTGGTGCAGGTTCACCGCGTCGTAGAAAATTCCGATCCTGCGGTTTTTGTACACGTGGCTGTTTGAGATGATGACGTTGCGGTTGCGCTGCGTGAGGCGGATGCCATGGCGGCAGTCGCGGATGTTCACGCGCGTGATCGTGAGCTGCATCGTGCCCGTGGCCTCGATGCCATCCGCCTCGGCGTGCGCGCCCACGATTTGCAACCCGTCCACGATCGGCATCGTCTGCCGCTCGAAGACCTCGGGCTTCACCGAAGCCGGGTCCGCGGTGCCGCCATGCGTGCCGATGATGTGAAATGCCGGACCCGCCCCGGCCATCACGATTCGCGCGGTGCCATCGCCGACGAGCGAAGTGGGGCCAAGGTCGTCGAGCTTCACGGTGATCGTCTTTGTCAGCCGGTAGATGCCCTTGTCGAAACGGACGCTCCCCTCCCCCGCGTCCACCGCCGCCTGGATCGCATGGGTGTCATCCGCCACGCCATCGCCGATGGCACCGTAGTCTCCGACATCGGCCGCGGAGACGATCGCTTGGAAACACAGGACGAACACGGCGGGAAGCAACGTGGAGCGCATGCGCATGATGAAGCCGCGCAACCGCGCTTGCTGCAAGCCCCGGCGATCACAGGCCGCCCCTCCGCGGAGCGAGCCGGGCTTGCCGGAAAGCGTTCACCCGCGATCATCCCGCCCGGCGGCACCGGCCACCGTGCGTGGCCGCTTTCTCGGCTTGCCCAGCAGTCGTTCCAGCCACGACTTTTTCACGACCGGCGGGAGAGCGACGGCATCCGGAATCATCTCGGCAGGCACGATGATCGGCGTCTTGAAGGGCACGTGTTTGATGACCGTATCGAGCGTCTGCAAATACGCCCCAGCCGCCCGCAATTCCGCAACTTCATCGGTCGGACGTCCGGCGTTCTTCGCGACGACTTCCTCGTAAATCCGCACGATTTCGCCGACGGCATTCCTCATGTCTGCCTGAGCGCGCACGAGTTCGCCGACCGCTTCCGCATCCCGCGCGTCGTAAGCGCGGATCGCCGCCATCACGTTTTCAACCGTCGGCTGATCGCGCAGCGTGCGGAAACCGAAGTTGTCCGGCCGCAGTTCCGCGAAGTTTGCAGTGGAGACCATCGGCCCGAGCCCCGTCCCGTCGCACAACACCACTGCGCACCCCACCGCCATCGCCTCGATCGCCGCACGCGCCTTTGCAAAAACGAGATCGTATTGCGGGAGCAGTTTCTGCGGCTCGTCGGTCTGGTTCCCTACGCCCTGGCCCCTCACGTCGATTTCGATGCCGCATTGCGCGCACGCGGCGCGCACCGGCGCCAGGTAGTTCGCCTCCGTCGCGTAGTTGCTGAAGACAAGCGCGCGCGCCGGGCGCTCGGGCAGCGGCTGCCGGGGCTTGAACAGGCCGGTGTCCGCAAAATTCAGGACCATCCGGATCGCCTCCTCCGGCGTTCCCGTCTCGCGGGCCACGCGCTCCCGGCACGCCAGGTCCACCGCGACGTAGCGCAGGATCCGCGGAAAGACCGGCGGCATTTCCTCGAGTGGCTTCGCGCCATGGCAAAAGTAAACCGCCGGCACGCCGGGCAGCGACGCCAGCGCCGTCATCGTCTCGAGGTGGTGATGCCCGTGAATCACATCCGGCCGGAATGGCAGTTCCGCGAGATTTCCCACCACCGGGATGCCGGCCTCGCGGAGCACCTCCGCAACCGCGCCCAGACTCGGGCTGTAGGCCACCGGTTCGTGCCCGAGCCGCTTCAATTCCCGGGCGACATCCACCACGTACATCTCGGACCCGGCACGCGCACCCAGCGTATTGTTGGTCAGGAGAACCCGCATGCCCCTAGCCTTCCATGGCGGTTCTCCACAGCGTCCTGGCGATCGGCAGCACATGCTCCCGCTCACGAATCACGTCCGAATAATGGCCCGACGCCGCGCGCGCCTCGCCGTGGCTTTCGTAAAATGGAATTTCATCCAGGTCCGCGAGATCCGGTGCCGCGTCCGGTGCGGGCCGCAGCCATTCCACCGCAAACGGTGCCTTCCCAAATTTTCCGAGCGTGGCGTCCACCTCGGTCTTCAGCTCGGGATACGTCTCCGCGGCGGACAGTTTCCGTTCGAGCGCCGCATCGTCGAGCGTGACACAAATGGCCGCCGGCTGCGCTTCCGCGGGGCACTGATCGGGCCGCCCGGTCAGCAAAAAATCAAAGCGCCGTATCTCGCGGCCGCTGATTTTCCGCGCCAGCGCGGTCGCCGCACCGGCGAGGTGCCAGGAAAGATCGTGCGACGGATTGTAGCCCTCTATCGCGTCGTGCGCGACATAGTCGATTCCCTCACCATCAAAGATCCGCGCCATCTCGCGCATCACGCCCGTGAACTCCTCCTGCCGGCCGTTCAGCACCGCCGCGTAGATCCCCGCATCCGTGAAACGGCCGTACACTTCCCCCGCCCTGGCCCCGGTCGCGTCCATGACTCGCGTCGTCGAGGAAAGGCGCGACTGCGTCGTGCGGCCCGAGCCATCCGTGAGCACGAGTACGAGCGGCCGCGCCAGTTCCATCCAATGATGCACACGCAGTTCGTGCCCCGGATGAGCCACGACGAGCGCCGCCCTGCGTTGCTGCCACGGAAACTCGATGTCGGTCATTCACGCGCACCATAAGGTGCAAACTCCCCAATGCAACGGGGCGATCGTTTATCAGTCGCCGTAGCCGAGTTCCCGCAAAAGATCGCCTGCCACCGCGCCGAATTTGGCCTGCGCTTCCGGCGGCATCTCCGAGCGCCACACGCCGATCCGCGTGACGTCCGGCGGACGCGACGTGAGTGCGTGCGTGCTCCTGCGAGTCTCATGCGAGACGATCAGCGTCCCGTCGGCTGCACTGCGATCCCGATGTTCGCGCAGGCGCTCCCCGGCGCGCTCGTGATAAGCGAGCATCGCGGGATCAAATGGCAGCTCGAGGTATTCGCAGAGCGCCCGCAGCTCCCGCTCCGGTTTGCGGATGAGGTCCTCGTACCGCACCTCCCGGTAGTGCGGACACTCCCTTGCCTGGCTGCGCGTCGTGCGGACGATGTGCTGCCAATGCGCCGCGAGCCCGGCGAAGTCCTGCGCCGGTGCAAACCAGAGCGGGCGGATGGAAAGCGCGGCGTCGCGCCCGTCGCGAATGAGATGGACGAGGCGTGCTTCGGGCAGCAACCGCGCAATGGCAGCGATGTGGAGGGCGTGGACGGGAGTCTTGTCGCCCGAGCGCGGCTTTGAGTGCCGCTCGGCGTAGAGCCGGTAGAAGCAGCGAAAAGCATCCGCAAGATTGAACGGCTGGATCGCTTCCAGGCTCTCCCGCAAAGCGTCGGCCGACACGCCGAAGTCGCCCCACGCGGGCGCGCCGGGCGGGCAGGTCGTGATGAAATCCATGAACCATTCCCGCGTGCATCCGGAAGGCCCGCCCGCTTCCGGCAGCCCGCAGAAAAATCCGGTCTCCGGCGGAATCGCGAGGTCCGGGTGCGCATCGAGCATCAGCCGCAGGAGCGTGGTGCCCGAGCGCGGGGCACCGACGATCACCGGCATCGGCGCGGGCATGTCGGTCCGGTTAAGATTTTGCATGTGGTTCGTGGTGTGCGGAGATCGTCGAAACGGAAATCGGCATTGAAGCCGCAGGTTTGTCCGGCACTCATCTGCAGCGCGAGATTTTCGTGACGGAGTCCCCGGCACGCAAACCCCGCCTCGCCTGCCAAACGTGAGATTTCCCCCCGCCGCCCGCGCTCCCGCGCAATCCTGCAAAATGATGCCGCTCGGCGATTGCAACACGCGCGGCGCTTTGCTGAACTCCCGCCCCTCTCAAACCCAAAACCCACCCACTCCCATGGCAAAGAAAACCCTCAACATCGGCATCGTCGGCTACGGCTTCATGGGCCGCACGCACGCGCAACGCCTATCACAATGCGGCGCAATTTTTCGACCTCCCGCTCACGCCCGTGCTCAAGGCCGTCTGCGGCCGCGACGAGCGCGAAGCTGAAGGCGTTACGCGGACAACTGGGGCTTCGAGATCGACCGAGACGGACTGGAAAAAGCTGATCGAGCGCAAGGACATCGACGCCATCGACATCGTGCACGCCGAACGACTCGCACGCCGAGATCGCCATCGCCGCGGCGAAGGCCGGCAAGATGGTGCTCTGCGAAAAGCCGCTCTCGCTCGACGGCACGCAGGGCGAGGAAATGGTGAAGGTGATCGAGAAGGCCGAGGTGCCGAACACCGTCTGGTACAACTACCGCCGCGTCCCCGCCGTCACGCTCGCCAAGCAGATCATCGACTCCGGCAAGCTCGGGCAAGATCTTCCACTACCGCGCGAACTTCCTCCAGGACTGGACCATCTCCGCCGACCTCCCGCAGGGCGGCGCGGGCCTCTGGCGGCTCGATGCGAAGGCCGCGGGCAGCGGCGTGACGGGCGACCTGCTCGCGCACTGCATCGACACCGCGATCTGGCTGAACGGCCCGCATCGACGGACGTCACCGCGATGACCGAGACCTTCATCAAGAAGCGCAAGCACACCGCTCACCGGCAAGATGCAGGAGGTGAAGATCGACGACGCCTGCACCTTCATGGGCCACTTCGAAAATGGCTCGCTCGCGCTCTTCGAGATCGCACCCGCTACGCCCGCGGCCACAAGGCGCTCTACACGCTCGAGATCAACGGCGAAAACGGCTGCATCCGCTGGGATCTGCACGACCTGCACCGGCTGCAATATTTCGACTACCGCGACGAAGGCATCGTGCGCGGCTGGCGCAGCGTCCACGTCACCGACGGCGACCAGCCCTACATGAAAAACTGGTGGGTGCCCGGCCTGCAGATCGGCTACGCGGAGACCTTCACGCATCAGGTCGCCGACTTCATCCGCGCCGTCGGCGAAGGCAAGCCCTGCCCGCCGACCTTCCGCGACGCGCTCGAGACGCAATACGTCTGCGACGCCGTGCTCGCCTCGGCGAAGAGCGGCAAGTGGGTGAAGTGCAAGCACGCCTAGCGGGAATCACGATCCGAATTCCGAGGGGCTGCGTCCCGCGAGAGGAGCGGCCCGCTTCCGCCACCACTGCCGGGCAGCGGGGCACGCCCAGGATGCACGGAATCGTGACTTGAACCCGGTACGCGGACGCATCACCCTCCCTGCCGCCATGAAAACCCTTCCCGGAATCGGACTCACGTTCCTGCTCACATGCGGCGCGCTCATCGCCGCCGACACCAAGAAATCCGCGGGTTCCGCGCCGCCGCACACGCTCAGCGAGTTCAAACTGGGCAGTTTCATCACGGGCCCCCAGACGAGCCTCGCGGACACAACAGGTAAGGCCGTGCTCATCGAGGCTTGGGGCGTGCACTGCGGCCCGTGCATCGCCAGCCTCCCGCACATCAATTCCATCGCGAAACGCGAGAAGAGCAAGATGGTCGTCTTTGGAGCGCACTCGCAGAACGCAAGCGATGAAGAGGTGAAGCAGGTGGTGAAGAAGAACCAGCTCGCCTATACGATTACCGGCGGCGTCAGCGGACCCGTGAAATTCAGCGGCATCCCGCACGCGTTCATTTTCGACACGACCGGCGCGCTCATTTTCAGCGGCCATCCGATGGACAAGGAATTCGACAACGCCGTTCGCAAGGCGACCCGCGGAGCCGCCACGAGCGCTGCGAGCGCCCCCGGCGGGCTCAATGCCTTGAAGGCCCTCCAGGCCAAGTAAGGCCCGGCTGCCAGGCCGCCGATTGGGAACCCGGGGAGTGAAAACAGCGGGACCTCCGGCTTGTGCGGTGCTGTGGAAATGTGGACGAATGCGCGCAGCCATGAGCAACGACACCCCCGCGCGCCTTTCCCACGCCGACCTCCTCCAGCTCAAACGCTGGAATACGCCCACCATCTACAACGGCTGGGAGCAAATCACCAAACACGACCCCGCCGCCGATGCGTTCAATCTCGAGGAGACGCGCGACTTCATGCCGCAGATGGGCCCGATGGTCGGCTACGCCGTCACCGTCGTCTTTGAGCCGAGCAAGAAGGCGCACCGCGACACGAACCCGAACGCGTGGACCGAGTATCGCGAATACGTCGCGATGGCGCCCGGGCCGAAGATCGTCGTCGTGCAGGACCTCGACAAGCCGCGCATGATCGGCGCGTTTTGGGGCGAGGTGAACAGCAACATCCACCGCGCGCTCGGCTGCGTCGGCACGATCACCGACGGCGCGATTCGCGACGTCGATGAAATGACCAACGCCGGCTTCAAGGCGCTCGCCCGGCGGATGTGCGTGGGGCACGCGTTCTCGCATCCGGTGCGCTGGGGCTGCGAGGTCGAGGTCTTTGGCCGCAAGGTGTCGCCCGGCGATCTGATCCACGCGGACAAGCACGGCTTCCTCGTCGTCGCGCCCGAGGAACAGGCGGGTCTGCTCGATGCCGCGCGATTCATGGACGCCAACGAGTGCGACACCATCATCCCCGCCGCCCGCGACACGGCCGGCTTCAGCTTGCAGGAAATCCTCAGCGGCATCGGTGCCGCCGCCGCGCAGTTTGGGAAGAACGCGAAGGCAAAGTTCAAGCGCGGCGGCGAGTGGTGACGCGCGACTGGCGCCCTGGACTGCGGCGGCTTGCCGCCGCTTTCCGCTTCGAGGCTTGCCGAGAAGATGGCGAGCGATCCCGTGTGTCCCGATGCCCCCCCACGTTCGCCAAGGCTCGCCGACCACAAAGCGGCGGCAAGCCGCCGCAGTCCAAGGCGCAGTGCGTGTAACGCGACGCCCTTCCGCTCGTCATCGCGGGACTCATTTTTCTTCTTTCCTCCGCCTGCCTCTCCATCCCCTCTCTGCGTCTCCGAGTCAAAACCCCAACCGTCCGCACACGCTGCTCCGCCATGAAATCCCGCCTCATCGCCGTCCTCGCCCTGCTCGCCGTCGCAGCCACCGCCGCCGAGCCCTTCATCGAAAAGCTCGACCTCTTCACGGTCGGCGACAATCCCGCATATAAGATCTACCACATCCCCGGCATCGTCGTGACCGCGAAGGGCACCGTGCTCGCGTGGTGCGAGGCGCGCAGGAAAGGCGGCGACTGGGACGACATCCGCATCCTGCTCCGCCGCTCGACCGATGACGGCAAGACCTGGAGCGAACCAAAGAGCATCGCCGACGTGCCGGGCCCGAAGGCGAAGAATCCCTTCTCGCTGCGGATGAAAAACGTGGATCCGAACGACGTGACGTACAACAACCCCGTCCTCATCGCCGACAGCGACGGCACGGTGCACATGCTTTTCTGCCTCGAATACATGCGCGCATTCTACCAGCGCAGCACCGACGACGGCGTGAGCTGGAGCGCGCCGGTGGAGATCACCGGCACGTTTGAAAAATTCAGATCCGCCTACGACTGGAAGGTCCTCGCGACCGGCCCCGACCACAGCATCCAGCTCCGCACCGGCCGCCTCGTCGTTCCCGTGTGGCTCTCCACCGGCACCGGCGGCAATGCGCACCGCCCGTCGGTCACCGCGACCATCTTCAGCGACGACCACGGCGCCGACCTGGCACGCCGGCGACATCGCCATTCCCTGCACCGAGGAATGGATCAATCCGAATGAAACCGTCGCCATCGAACTCGCCGACGGCCGCGTGATGCTGAACGTGCGCAGCGAATCCAAGGCCCACCGCCGCCTCGTCACGACGAGCAAGGACGGCGCGACCGGCTGGAGCGACGCCGAAATTTGACGATGCGCTGCTCGAACCCATCTGCATGGCCGGCATCGTGCGCTTCTCCACCGCAGCCACCGGAGGCAAAAACCGCATCCTCTTTTCCAATCCCGACAACCTCTCGCGCGCCGACGGCAAGGAGGAGCCCGGCAAGAACCGCGACCGCAAGAACGTCTCCGTGAAGCTCAGCTACGACGAAGGCCGGACGTGGACCGTCAACAAACCCATCGAGCCCGGCCCGAGCATGTACAGCGACATCGCCGTCACGCACGCCGGCACCATCCTCTGCTTCTACGGCCGCGGCACACAGCCCGGCTTCGCAGGCGCCGCGCTCACGCTCGCGCGCTTCAACCTCGAATGGCTCACCGACGGCAAGGACTCCGGGAAATGATCGGCGGCGCCATCGCGTATTCCGAACGACGCCCGAGGCGACGCCCAGGGCCGGAATGGCGACATTGATGCTCCCGCACGGTCCGCAGGCGAGCGGGGCCACGGAAAACCTTGGACAATCACCGCGAGCCGCATAGCCTGTGCGCCCTTTTTTACTCTATGAATATCCCACTGACCCACATCCTCGCGCAGGCACCGGCACCGGGAGGCGATCCGAGCCTCCAGATGTGGAATACCTTCATCTGGTTCGGCGCCATCATGGTCATCATGTGGCTGTTCATGATCCGCCCGCAGCAGAAGAAACAGAAGGAACTGATCGCCCGCATCGCGGGGCTGAAGACGGGCGACCGGGTGGTGACCAATGGCGGCATCCACGGCGTGGTGACGAATGTG
The DNA here is from genome assembly GCA_963769025.1 of uncultured Verrucomicrobiae bacterium. Lineage (GTDB taxonomy): Bacteria > Verrucomicrobiota > Verrucomicrobiia > Chthoniobacterales > Chthoniobacteraceae > SXWH01. Next base: position 83,110 of record CAVYKI010000004.1, on the reverse strand, counting down.
AAGGACGGCCCGACGCTGGTGCTGAAGGTGGATGACAATTGCAAACTGACCGTGGACAAGGCGTCCGTCGTCGTCGTCCTCCCGAAGGAAGCGGCTCCCGCAGCCTGATTTTCCCCGACCCCTGCCATGAAGTTCCTCGAATCCCTCACCCATCCGTACGCGACGTTCGCCTACGGCCTCGTACTGCTAATCCTCTGCTTGGCCTATCTCATCACCGATGGGGAGAGGGCAAAGCGCATCCTCGGGACGTTGCTGACCGTCCTCGCTGTCACGATTGGTGTGGTCTTCGTTTATCCGCCGTTCGACGTGATCGCAAAGGATCCCGTGACCGGCCAGGTCATCATCGATCCCGAGACCGGGAGGGAGAAGATCGAAAAGAAGGGTCGGATTCCGCTCGGCATCGACCTGAAGGGCGGCACCACTTTCCTGATCCGGATTCAGCCTGCCGAGGACCCGATCACGGGGGAAAAGCGGCCCGTCACTCGTGAGGCGCTCGATCAGGCCGTCGAGGTGATCCGGACCCGCGTGGACAAGATGGGCACAGGCGAGCCGGTCATCACGCCGTCCGGAGGCGACCGGGTGCTCGTGCAGATTCCCGGTCTTGCACCCGAGCAACTCGAAGACACGCGCAAGCAGCTCCAGGAGGTGGCAAAGCTGGACTTCCGGATGGTGCATCCAGAAAGCAGCGCCCTGCTGCCCGCCATTGAGGCAAAGCAGAGGATTCTCGATCCAACGTGGACGGTTCTGCCGTTCAAGGCGGATAAGGATCCCGAGGCTGCGGAGCGCAAGCTGCTCGTCCATCGCGTGCCCGACATCACGGGCGATCACATCAAGTCCGCATACGCGGGCTACGATCTCGAGGGCTGGTTCATCAGCATCCAGTTCGACAAGGAGGCGGGAGACAAATTTTTCGAACTCACGCGGGCCATGCGCGTCGGCACGGATCGCTTTGCCATCGTGCTGGACAACAAGATCATCTCCGCCCCCACCACGCAGGTGCATGGCGGCATCGCCGGCGGCGGCTGCCGCATCACCGGCAAATTCACCGAGGCGGAAGCACGCGGACTCGCCAGTTCGCTGCTGAACCCGCTGCAAAACCCGGTGAAGATCGAGGAGGAGCGCAGCGCGTCCGCATCGCTCGGCGCGGATTCAATCTCCAGCGGCATCTGGTCCGGCGTGGTGGGCATGCTGCTCATCTGGGTGGCCGTGCTCTTCTATTACCGGCTGGCCGGCCTCGTGGCCCTCATCGCGCTGGCCATCGAGGGTCTGCTGCTCTTCAGCATCCTCGCCATGTTCGGCGCCGTGCTCACCCTGCCGGGCATCGCCGGCACCATCCTCACCCTCGGCATGGCGATCGACGCCAATGTGCTCATCTATGAGCGCCTCCGCACTGAAATCGCCGCCGGGAAGTCGCTCAAGGCCGCCCTCGACACCTCCTACAGCAAGGCATTCTCCGCCATCTTCGATTCGCACGTGACCACCCTGGTCACCGCCGCCATCCTCTACTGGCAGGCCACCGGTCCGGTGAAGGGATTCGCCGTCACGCTCACCATCGGCATCGTGGCCTCGATGTTCACCGCGCTCGTCATCACGCGCAATCTGTTCCTCTGGATGTTCCACTTCAACATCCTGAAGAAGATCACCATGGCGGACCTCATCGGGAAGACGAATGTCAACTTCATGGGTCAGCGCCGGGTGGCCATTTCTGCCTCGGTCATCCTCATCGCCGCCCTGTCGGTGGGTTTCGCGATGAGGGGAGCTTCGAATTTCGGTGTGGACTTCCGCGGCGGCGACCGCCTCGTGCTTGAGGCACAGGGTCCCAAGGTCAGCGACTCTAAGGTCCGCGAAGCGCTCGACGAGCTGAAGCTTGCCGACAGCGTGGTGCAGACGGAAAAATCCGCGACCGCCGAGTTCCTCACCGTCCGTTCGCCCATCGACACCGGCCAGACGGTGGAATCCCACCTGAAGGCAAAATTCCCCGAGGCGAAATTCCGCACCGAGGCCACCGAGAAGGTCGGCAGCGTCGTCGGAGACGAACTCATGCACAGCTCGCTCATCGCGCTCGGCCTCGGCCTCTTGGGGATCATGATCTACGTCGCCTTACGGTTCGAGGTATCCTTCGCCATCTCGGCTCTCGTCGCAGTGATCCACGACGTTCTCATCACCGTCGGGATCTTCTCCCTCACCGGGCACGAGATCTCGCTCATCTTTGTCGGCGCAGTGCTCACGGTCGCCGGCTATTCCGTGAGCGACAGCATTGTCGTCTTTGACCGCATCCGTGAAGGCATCCGAAACGGTGAAAGCGGGAGCATCATGCAGATCATGAACCGCAGCATCAACGACACGCTGAGCCGCACCATCCTCACCGGCGGCACGACGCTCCTCGCGCTCGCCGCCCTCTATTTCCTGGGCGGCCCGGTGTTGAACGACTTCGCCTTCACCATCTTCATTGGCGTGGTAGTCGGCACCTTCTCCTCCATCTACATCGCGGCCCCCATCGTGCTCTGGTGGAGCGGCCGCGGCGGCCGCAACCTCCGCACCGAGGTGAAGGTCAAGAGTGAGAAGCCCGTCATCCCGGCCTGAAGTCGTGACCGCGATCTGAAACGCGCGGCTGCGGTCGGTCTTTGACGCGCCCTATTTCGGATCGTCCGCATCCCCCGCCAGCACCCACGCCCGACGCACCGGCGAAGGCATCGGGCTGTCCGCACCGCGCACGTTCCGCCAGATGACTTCGTTCAGCAGCAAGTCATCCGCGGCATCCTCCTTCGACAGGTCCATCGTGCTCGTCTCCTTCACGCCCCACGCAGTCTTCTTGGTGATCTCGCTGAGGTCCGCCTTCGGCATCTTGCGCTCGTAGGGGCGGAGGTCCGGCTTTTCCTGGAAGCTCGCGAACATCGGCATCGCCAGAGCGTCGAACTGCGACATCGGCTTCAGCCCGAGGATCAGTTCCATCGTCCGCAGCATCGAAGCCGTCGAATACAGCGTGCTATCCACGACGCCGCGGCGGGTGTAGGGCGAAATCGCATAGGCCACAGTGCGATGTGCGTCCACATGGTCCGGCCCGTTCTGCGCGTCATCCTCCACGACAAAAATCGCCGTCTTCGCCCAGAACTTCGACTTGCTCACCGCCTCGACGAGCATCCCAAACGCCAGGTCATTGTCCGCGACGTGCGCGGTCGGCGTCGGCTTGCCGGGGCTCGCTCCGCTCGTGTGATCGTTCGGCAGACGCACGATCTGCAGCCGCGGCATCTCGCCCTCCCTTTCAAAACGCTGCAGTTCCGAGATGAACCGCTCGGCGCGCTTCACATCCGGATAGTTCATGTCGAACGTGTGATACTCGGGATCGAAGTGCCCCTCAAGCGCCTTCACCTTCGCCTTGCCGGGGCCCTTCGCCGTGGGGCTCGTCGTGAATTCCCCATAGCTCCGGTAGCTCACACCCGCCTCCGCCGCGCGGTCCCACAGGTATCCGCCGGCCGGCACGGCAATGGGGAACACGCCCTCGCTCGGATAGGGAAATTTCTTCGACCCATGCCCGTAGCTCAGCGGCCACGTCTTCTCGACGAAGTCCGTCGCGTACGCCCCCATGCTCCACTCGTGCCCGTCCGCGCTCACCTCGCTCTCGACGTAGAAATTGTCCAGCGTCACGAAGTCGCGGGCCAGCGCGTGGTGGTTCGGCGTCACGTCCTCGCCGAAAATGCAGAGCGACGGATCGCCATTCCCGCGCCCGAGATCGCCGAGCACCTGGTCATAGGTGCGGTTCTCCTTCACGATGTAGATCACATATCGGATCGGCGACGGATCGCCGACCTTCCGCGGGATCGGATTCCCCTTCAGCGCCGCTTCATCAATGCGCGACGCTGCCTTCGGCATGCAGGAATACGCGACCGCGCTCAGCTTTTTCAGTTCGGTCGCAAATTGCTCCTCGCCTTCCGGCAGCGGAACGATGCTCAGGGTGCCCTGCAAAATGCCGCCGATGTATTCCGTCACGCCCGCCGGCGGACTCTTCCTGCCGGGCTGCGTGAGGTGGCGGTTCGAGCGGCTCACCATGCCCTTGCCATTTGCGATGAGAAGTTTCCCGTCCTTCACGACGCGCACGCTCGTGGGATACCAGCCGCTCGGGATGAACCCGAGCGAACGCGAGTGGCCGGGCTTCTCGATTTCAAACACCGCGACGGTGTTGATGTTCGCATTCGCGACGAACAGCCGCTCACCATCCGGTGAAATCGCGAGCGAGTTCGGCGTGTTGCCCGGCGGCGCATTCGGCGTGAGTTCCGCGACGAGCGTCTCGACCGTCCTGCCGGTCTCGACATCAATCACCGAGACGGAATTCCGGTTCGCATTCGCGACAAAGAGATGCGAACCGCCCTTCGAGAGCACCATTTCATTCGGGTGTTCCTCCGCATTCCAGCGCGCGATTTCCTTCCACTCCTTCAAATCAATGACGGCGACATGCGCCTGCGCCCAAAGGCTCACGTAAAGCCGCCCGCGCTTCTCATCGAGCACACACGCGTACGGGAAAGGCGCATCTGTCCCGGTCGTGTCCAGGATCGCCTCGGCCCGCTTGGTGATGCTCGGGTCATCCGTCGGAGCGCCCACGCGCGGCGCGACCTTGCCGATCACGCCGGGTGCAGCCAGCGCAAGCTCGGTGACCTCCGCCGCACCGCCACCCGCGGGAATCCGCACGCGGCTCACCGTCTGCCCCCACACATTCGCGACGTAAATCGTCGCGCCATCCGCCGACACTGCGAGCCCGCACGGCACTCCGCGCTCCGCTTTCGGCCGGAGGGTGATCGAGGTCGGCTCGCCAAGATAGCCGTCCTTGAATTTGAACACATGCAGCACCTCGTCCCCCGAGCCGCTGCAAATCACCCGCGATCCATCGGGCGAGAACGCGATGCCATAAAACGCCTCCGCGACATTCACGCGCGACATGATTTTTCCCGCCGCCGTGTCGAGGATCTGGATCTCATGCTGCCCGTAACCGCAGTGCAGTATCGCCGCGAATTTCCCCTCGGGATGCATCGCCATGCTCGCCGGGAAATCGCCGACGACAATCTGCTTCCCCGCCGGGCGCAGCGACCATTGGTTCGGAAGCAGCACGGTGCCGTCGGCCTGCGGGCCGGGGATTTCCGGCCCGGCGACCGCCGGCGGCGGGGACGTTGTTCGCGGTGTTTCAGCAAATGCGACGAGACTGGTCGCGAGGAGTGCGAGGGGGATTCGGCTCATGCGCCACGTTATCGCCACGCGCGGCAGTTCGCGCAAGGCATCCGCTCGCGCCTTGACGAAGCGGCCCGCCGCTCCGACAACCACGCGCCTTGGAAAAGACCCTGCTCCTTTTTGACATCGACGGCACGCTGCTCACGACGGGCGGCTGCGGCGAACGCGCCCTGCGGATGGCTGCGCACGACACTTTCGGCGTCGAGGATGACCTGCGCGAAATCGAAATCGCGGGCCGTACGGACACCGGCATCGCGCGTCAACTGCTCCGCAAATACGGCCGCCCGGAAACGGATGCGGAAATTGCCGCGCTCCTCGGAAACTATCTGCGCCACCTCCCGGTTCTGCTTCCGGAGGCGCAGGGCCGCCTGCTCCCAGGGGTGGAAACTCTGCTGCCGCTGCTGCGCCAGCGCACGGACGTGGTGCTCGCGCTGCTGACCGGCAATGTCGCGCGCGGTGCCGAGCACAAACTCTCCCACTACCGCGTGTGGCAGTATTTTGAATTCGGCGCATACGCCGACGACCATCACCTGCGCGACGAACTCGGCCCGTTCGCACTCGCCCGCGCCCGCGAGCGCGGCCACACGTGCGACCTTTCGCGGACGTTCGTGATCGGCGACACGCCTCACGACATCTCATGCGCCCGGGCAATCGGAGCCCGTGTCGTCGCGGTCGCCACCGGGATTTTCCGCAGGGAAAAGCTCGCTCCGCACACTCCGGACGTCCTGCTCGACGACCTCGGCGACCTGCCGGCGACGCTCCGGGCTTTCGGACTGTAGCGCACGCACGCTCACGCAAAGCGATCCGGCGAGAGCAGCGCGATATCGAGCGACGGACTCTCGCCGGACAAGACCTCGGCCATCAGCCTCCCGGTCACGGGGCCGAGGCTCAGCCCCATCATCGCGTGGCCGGTCGCCGTCGAGAGATTGTCGTAAGCCGCGAAACGCCCGACGTACGGCAGCCCATCCGGGGAGCAGGGCCGCAGGCCGCTCCACGGCTGGACGCCTGCGAAGTCTTCGCCCGTGAAATCGGGATAGTAGCGCGGCACCGCATTGATGATTCCCTGCACGCGGCGCGCGTTGATGCCTTCGTCGAGCCCCGCGATCTCCATCGTCCCGCCAAAGCGCAACGTCGCGTTCTCCGCATTCGCTCCAGCCATCGGCGTGACCGCGATGCGCGCCTCGGAAAATATCGCGCATATCTCCGGGATCTGCCGCGGCCGCGTGAGCGTGAGCGAGTACCCCTTCCCCGCCTGCATCGGCAGCCGGACGAGCAAATCTCGCGCGACCGACGGCGACCACGCGCCGCCGCAGAGGACGAATTCATCAGCTGCAAAGTCTCCCGCGTTCGTGGTCACCGCCTCGATACGTCTGCCATTCGTCCTCCAGCCGGTGACGGCGCTTTCAAAACAAAACTCCACGCCGACGTCTTCCAGTTCGCGCTGCAGCGCAGCCATCAGCCGACCCGGTGAGAGGTGGCAGTCCTTCGGGAAATAGACACCTCCCGCGACATTCATCGTCACGCCCGGCTCGAGAGCCGCGGCAGCCTTCGCATCGAGGACTTCCGCCGGGACACCGAGTTCATTGGCGAGCGCGGCAATCTTTGCCTCCTCGTCGAGCGCATGCTGTGTCTTGCAGAGCATCATGAGCCCCTTTTTTGCGAGGCCAAAGTCAAGCGTCTCCGCGAGTTCGCCGAAGCACGCGCGGCTCGCAAACGAAAGGTCGCGGATGACAGGTGCCGCGCGCTGCACATGCGCGCGTGTCGAGGCGCGCAGGAATTTCAGGCCCCACGAGAAAAGCTCCCAATCGAAACGCGGCTTGATGTAGAGCGGCGACTCTGGATTCCACATCCATCGGAGAGCAAGCGCGACCGTTCCCGGCGCTGCGAGCGGGATGAAATGGCTGGGCACGACCATTCCGGCATTTCCAAAAGAGCAACCGCCGCGTTCCTGCGGCAGACGTTCGAGCACCGTGACACGATGCCCGCGCTTTGCCGCGTAGTATGCCGTGCAGAGTCCGATGACGCCGCCGCCGATGATGACGAGGCGCTTGCTCACTGCGGCGGCTGCAGGCCCCAGCAAAAAGGATCCGCCTCATCGAGGATCAATGTCGTCTCGGCAGTGATGTGCGCGCGGCCAGTAATGACCGGCGCGATGATTCCCTTCGCACGATCAATCCACCGGAACCGCGCAGCAAACCTGCTGCCAATGACGCTCTCCTGCGTCCAGTCGGTATCCTCGGCGAGTTTGCCATCCGCAGCGAGGCACGCGAGCTTCGCGCTCGTGCCGGTGCCGCACGGTGAACGGTCGTACGCCTTGCCCGGGCAAAGCACAAAGCTCCGCGAATCCCCGCCGCCCGCAGGCGGCCCGAACAACTCGACGTGATCCACCTCGGGGAAACCCTGCGCATTCACCGCAGCGCGCACACGCCACGCGAAATCGGTGAGCCGCCCGATGTTCCCGGCTTCAAGCGCGAGCCCGTGATTCTCGACGAGGAAGAACCAGTTGCCGCCCCACGCCAGATCGCCGGTCACGTTTCCGATTCCCTCCACGGCCACTCGCACCGCGCTCGCGTTCCGGTAGCTCGGCACATTTCCGACCGACACAGAGCCGTCTGCGTGAAGTGTCGCGGTGATCACGCCCACGGGCGTTTCGATGCGATGCTCGCCGGCGAAAAGCGCGCCCATGTGCCCGAGTGTCGCGATGACTCCGATGGCGCCGTGGCCGCACATTCCGAGAAAACCGACATTGTTGAAAAAGATGACCCCGGTCGCGCAATCGGGCGCGGACGGCTCGCAAAGCAGCGCGCCGACGAGCACCTCGGAGCCGCGCGGTTCGTTCACGATGGCGCAGCGGAAACGATCGTGCTCCCTGCGAAAGACGTCGAGCCGCTCGGCGACGGTTCCGCTCCCCAGTTCCGGCCCGCCGCTGACGACGACGCGCGTGGGTTCGCCGCCGGTGTGGGAGTCGATGGCACCAATTTCGACCATGACTCAGGTATGCGGCGGCACGTCGTGGCGGTCGTGTTTCGTGAGCTTCGGAAATCTGCGATGAAGGAACTTATCGAGCGGCCTTCCCAGGATCAGGATCACGAGCGTAAGCCCCACGCCGAGCAGCGCCACGAGCCACAGCCCCGCGCCGCACAGCACGCCCAGCGTCGCAGTCAGCCAGATGGTCGCCGCAGTCGTGATGCCATGCACCTGCGTGCCGCCCGTATCGCGAAGGATGACGCCCGCGCCGAGAAATCCGATGCCGGTGATGATGCCCTGCATGACACGGCTCATGGCATCGGCCCGGTGCACGCTGTCCGGACCCAATGTCACGCCGACACACGCAAGCACGAGCAAGGCCGCGCCGAGTGACACCAGCGCGTTCGTGCGCAGTCCGGCGGGCTTGCCACGCAATTCGCGGTTCAGGCCGAGCACCGCGCCGGCGAACACGGCGCTGCCGAGGCGGAGGGAAAGCTCCTGCCAGCCGAGTGAGTGGATCAGTTCCATGGCGGATTGCGTTCAGATGGATCCGCAAAACGGCAACTGCGAGTCGTGGGGAGTCTCATCGTGCCGCGACATTAGGCGACCGCGGCGCGCGGAGTAAATCGGGGAATTGCTCAGCGGGCCCGCGGCTCGACTCCGAGCAGGTGCCTCACGAGAAAGTCCGCGCGCCTGCGGCTTCCGTACGGCGACTCGGCAGCGCCGTGATCGCTCCCCGTCATCACGACCAGATCGAAATCCTTGTCCGCCTTTTCCAACGCGTTCACGACCTGCATCGTCGAGGCGGGGTCCACATTCCGATCCATCTCGCCGAAGATGAGCATCAGCTTGCCGGTGAGCTTCGCGGCGTGGGTCACGTTGGAATTTTCCGCATACCACGGGCCGACTTCTCCGAGCCACGCCTCATTCCACCAGATCTTGTCCATCCGGTTGTCGTGACAGCCGCAGTCGGCCACGCCGACTTTGTAAAAGTCACCGTGGTGGAGCAAACCGGCGAGCGCGTTCTGGCCGCCGGCGCTGCCGCCGTAGATCCCCACGCGCGTGAGATCCATCCACGGGCGCGTCGCGGCTGCGGCCTTCATCCATGCGATGCGATCCGGAAAGCCGGCGTCCTTCAGATTCCGCCATGCGATGTCGTGGAAGGCCTTGCTGCGCCAGTTCGTGCCCATGCCGTCGATTTGGACAACGATGAAGCCAAGCTCCGCCAGCGCGTGCTGCCCCTGCTGGCGGCCCCATTCCTTCGGCACGAAATACCCGTGCGGGCCGGCGTAGATCTGCTCGACGATGGGATACTTTTTCGCGGGATCAAAATTGGACGGCTTGATGATGATGCCGAAGATGTCCGTCGTTCCGTCGCGCCCCTTCGCGGCAAAGCGCTCCGGCATCGTCCAGCCTGCGTCGGTCAGCGCCGTTGCATCCGCCTTTTCGAGTACGCACACGAGTTCGCCGGTTTCCGCGTTGCGCAACTCGGTGACGGGCGGCATGTCCGTACGCGAATACGTGTCGAGCAGCCAGCGGCCATTCGGCGAGAGCGCGAAGCCGCTGCCGTCGCCGCCCTTGCGCCCGGCATGCGTGCCGTCACCCCCGGTGAGCAGCGTGAAGCCGCTGCCGTCGAAGTTCACGCGGGCAAAGTGGACGAAATACGGATCCTGCTCCGGCTTGATGCCCGCAACGCGCAGCCACAGCTGGCGCTTCTCCTCGTCCACCCGCTCGACACCGCGCACGACCCACGGGCCCTTGGTGACCTGGCACTTCCGCGCGCCAGTTTTCGCGTCGAAAAGATACAGGTGATTCCACCCGTCACGCTCGCTCATCCAAAGCAGTTCGCCCGTCGCGTCGAGCCAGCGGAACCAGGTCTTCTGCGAGTAATCCACGAAGGTCTCGGACTTTTCCTCGACCAGCGTCCGCGCCACTCCCGTCCCGGCATCCACGGCGACCACGCGAAGGATTTGGTGCCCACGCTGGTTGTAGATGAAAGTGAACTGCGAGGAATCCGGCTGCCAGCGCAGGTCGGAGATGTCCCACGGGTTCTTGAATAGCGCATCGTCCATCGCGACAGGCGTGCGCTTTTCCAGATCAAAAAGGCGCACCCGCTCGCGCCGGATCCGATCGCCGGGCTTGAGGTATTGGTGCGTGTGGAGTTTCGGCTGAACCTGATCCTTCGGCGACGACTCGATAAAGTGCACGGGATGCTCCTGCTCCGGCTCCACCTGCATCGCCACCGCGCGCCTGCCGTCCGGGGAAATCAACAGCGGCTCCCGGTACGCATCCTCCCTTTTGCCATCGCGGGAAAGCTGCACCTCGTCGCCCGTATCGCGGTGCTTCACCCACGCGTTGTGGTCGCGGATGAAACCACGCCACGGCGGCTTCGGAGCGTCGCTTTTGGATTCGCGATCCATCTCCGCGGACTTCTTCTCCTCACCTTTCGCCTTCGCGTCTTTGCGCGAGCCATCGATGATCGCCTCCCCGCCGCCGTCCGGTGTCTCGAATACGCCCAACCGCTCGCCCGCGACCGTCTCCACCACCCACACGTGCCCTGCAAAAGTGTGCTGCGCAAAACTCCCGTCGGGCTTGATCGTCCCGTACTTTTGCCTCCCGCCAGCGGTATTGATCCACCAGCACACCACATCGGCGTCCGTCCTGTTGATGAAGGTGAGCACCGCATCATCGCCGCCGTTCCTGCTCGGGCGCGGCTCTGCCATCGCGGCAACCGGCAACACATCCCGGGTGCCGGGATCGTAGCCCGGGCGGCGCTCGCCCTTCGCGCAATCCACAAACACGTTCTCAAATTTTCCCGGCGCGACCTCGATGCGGTACCAAAACGAGTCCCCGCCGGGCAGCCAGTGCGCCACGACCTTCGTGCGGAAAACCTTGCCCTCCGTCCGTTTGGCCAGGGACGCGGACCGCCCGTAGTCGGCCTTCGTCCCCTGCGCAAACGCAGCGCCGCTGACAAGCAATGAGATGGCGGCCCGAAGCAGCATCGGCGGCGAAACTCCCTAGACGCCCGCCCGCCCGAGCAGATCGGCGAGCACCTTCGTCGCCTCGAAATACTCCGCCGCGATTTCAAATGCGGCGCGGCTGTGCGCCTTATAGTCGGCGTTGATCGCGCGCACGTGCTCCACGATTTGCTCGACGGTCTGAAACGCGAGTAGCCCCTTGTCGCCGCCGTAGATTTTCGTGAAACCCGTCTCCTGCGTGATGGCGGGCCGCCCGCTCGCGAGGTAGCACGCGGTGCGGTCGCTGAACCAGCCGGTGCGAAGGCGAACGTATTGATCCTTCGCCACGGTGAACTCGCCCTTCGAGCGCCGGATGTAGTCGCGGTATTTGTCCCAGTGGATGCTGATGTCGTCCGGCGGCGCGAGCTGCCATTTGTTCTTCAGGAAAAGCGCGCGCGTGTCCGCATCGCCGATGTTCGTCGTCATCTCGAACGTCTCCCCGGCGCGCTTCGGGCTCTCGACGAATTTCAGAAACTCCAGCGACTTGCTCCACAGCAGCTTTTTCCCGCGCCACTTCATGTCCTTGCGACCGCTTGTGTTCCAGTTTGCGATGGTCGTGAAGGTCGCCTTCGCGGGCGGCGCGGTGCGCGTCTTCCAGAAATCCGTGACGACCGGCTGGCGCGTCGGCATCCAGCGGAAGCGATGCACCGGCACGGGAAAATCCTTGGTGCCGACAAGTTCGCCGAACGTGAACAGCGCACGGTGACGCTTCAAATAGGCGCGCGTCTTTTTCTCCCCGAGATCCACGCGGATCTGCTCCACCCCGGGATCGCTCTCGACGTACAGGATGTTCTGCGAGACGAGCAGGTCCTCGTTGAATTCCTGCGCGCCGCACACGTTCAGGATCGCGTCGGCGGTGCGGTAAAGTTCGCGCAGTTTTTTCAGCGACATCCCCGCGGTGGGATCGCCGGGGATGAAACGCGCGCAGTAGCTCCACCGCCGCTCGAATCCAAACTGCCTCGCGAGGCGATCCAGCACCTCTGCGGCGTATCCGTACTTTTCATTCTCCTCGTACGTGACCGGATTGTACGGATACCGCGCGGAGTCCTCGATGTAGTACACCTCATGCCCGAGGCGCTGGAGACCGACGATGTAGTGGATGTGCTGCCAGATGACGCCCGCGATCGGACAGCCACCCATGAAGCCCATGACGATGATGCGCTTTTTTTTCATCACTCCGGAACCCTCTTTGCAAACCGCGCAGGATTGCCCGCGACGATGGTGCCCGCCGGCACGTCCTTCGTCACGACGGCCCCGGCGGCGACCACGGAATTGTCGCCGATGGTCACGCCCTTGAGCACGATGGCGTTCATGCCGATCCACACGTTGTTGCCGATCTTCACCGGCTTCGAGCGCACCGCTTCGAGCGGGCGCGCGGGTTTGTTTTCAAAGTAAGGCGCGAGCGCCTCCGCATCGATCATCCGCTGCGCAGCGCCGACGGGATGGAAGTCGCTGTCCGCGATTCCTACGCCCCAGGAGATGAGGCAGTGGGAGCCGATTTCCACGCGCGTGTCCGAGGTGATCAGCGCGCCGACGAGCAGCGTGAAATCCCCGATGGTCACGTGCGCATCCGCCGCCACCGCAAACTGGCAGGCCGCGTAAATGCTCACGTGGTTTCCGATTTCGATCGCAGGCTGCCGCCTGCCCTTGAAATGCAGGAAGCACTGCGCGCTCTCGCAGTAAAAGCCCTCGCCCCACGTGACATTCTCCGGGACACGACGCGGCGACCAGTCGTGCTCGATGGTGCGGTCGGGTCGGACATTGCTCATGCCGCGAAATAGCGGACGCGCGCTGCGGAGCAAACAACGATCTTCGTTTTTGAATGGCGTCCAGCGCCTGGACGCCGGGTCTCGCGGTGCGAAGTCATCGCCGCATTCCGCTGGCGAGACGGTGACCTTCTGCTAATTTCACACACAATTTCACAAGCCGATGCAAAAGGCCGACATCCCCCGCAAAACAATCTACCGTCTTTCGATCTACAATCGGGCGCTTCAGCGGCTGCGTGAGAATGGGGTCAGCACGGTCAGTTCCGACGCGCTCGCCACGGCAGCGGGGGTGAAGCCGACGCAGCTTCGCAAGGACCTCACGTATTTCGGGCAATGGGGCACGCGGGGGCTCGGCTACAATGTCGAGGGACTCAGCACGGCCATCACCGGCGTCCTCGGGATGGCGAAACTGCAACCGGTGATCCTCGTCGGCGCGGGCCAGCTCGGCACGGCGTTGCTCCGCTACGGCGGATTCGCGCGCGAGGGATTCGAGGTCGTGGCGGCATTCGACGAGGACGTGGATCGCAAACGTCCCCGGGACATCGGCATTCCCATCCTCCCGATGGAACAGCTCGCCACTTTCATCCGCGACCGGGGCGTGAAGCTGGCGATCCTCACGGTGCCCGGCAAGGTCGCGCAGCAGGTCGCAAACCGGCTCATCGAATGCGGCGTGCAGGCCATTTTGAATTTCGCGCCCGCGGTGCTGCATGTGCCGGAACGCATCGCCGTGAACAACGTGGATCTCGCCATCCAGCTCGAGAGTCTGAGCTACTTCGTGAAATGAGCCGTGCGCTCGCGGAACTCGCCGCGCCGGAATTCGACCTCTCACTGACGCTCGGCTGCGGCCAGGTCTTTCATTGGCGGAGGCATGGCGCGGGCTGGCTGGGGATGATCGGCGATTCGCCGTGCTACGCCGAGCAGCGCGGCGGGATGCTGCTCGTCCCTCGGGGCATGGAGGAAACCGCGGCTCGCTACTTCGCGCTCGATCATCCGCTCGCGGAGATGCGCACGACTTTCCCGGACGATCCTGCGATGGCCCTGGCCGCGGAGACATGCCGCGGACTGCGGCTGGTGCGGCAGCCGCATTGGGAATGCGTGGCCACGTTCATCACCAGCGCGCAAAAGGCGGTCGTCCACATCGCGCAGATTTCGCATGTGCTGCGGCAGCGTTACGGACGCGCCTTCGAGTGGAATGGAGAACGCCTGTTTTCCTATCCCGAGCCGGCTGCGCTCGGCGCGCTGGAGGAGGCCGACCTCCGCGCATGCGCGCTCGGCTACCGCGCCAAAAATCTTCTCGGTGCGGCGCGCATGGTCGCCTCCGGCGAAGTGAACCTCCCGGGTGTCGCCCGCCTTCCCGACGGCGAGGCAGCGGAAGCGTTGCAGCGTCTGCCCGGCGTCGGGCCGAAGGTGGCAAACTGCGCGCTGCTTTTCAGCTTTGAACGGCTCGCTGCATTCCCGATCGATGTGTGGATCGAGCGCGTATTGCGGAGCATCTACTTTGCAAAGAAACGCAAGGTGACACCGAAACGGCTCCGGGAATTCTCCGCGCGCTATTTCGGCCCATACGGCGGCTACGCGCAGCAGTATCTCTTTCACCACGCGCGCACGACCCAGCCGCGGGGCCGGAAATCCAAATGAAACTCGACGCAGCCCTCACCCCCGCCGACATCAGCCGCCTGCCGGAGCGCGACCTCAGCGCCACGACGTGCGTCGTGTTCGACATCCTCCGTGCGACGTCGTCCATGACCACCGCGCTGGCAAATGGCGCCGCGGAAATCTTCCCCGCAAAGACGATCGAAGAGGCGATCGAGCTGCGAAAACGGATGCCCGATGCGCTCCTCGGAGGAGAGCGGCACGGCGAACGCATCGAAGGCTTCGACCTTGGTAACAATCCGTTCGAATACACGGCGCTCGCCGGAAAGCGGATCATCAGCACGACCACGAATGGCACGCTGGCCCTCCGGGCCTGCGAGCGCGCCGGCCGCGTGCTCGTCGGCGCGCTGCTGAACCTCGCCGCGCTCCGCGACGAACTCACGCGCACGCGCACGGCCGAGGTGCTGCTCGTGTGTGCAGGGACGTTCGAGACATTTGCCCTCGAGGATGCCATCGCCGCCGGACTGCTCGCGGCGGAGTTCCCCGAGGCTGAGCTGACCGACGCCGCCGTATCCGCGCTCGCCACCGCCCGGCAGTTCGCCACGCCGCTGGACGGCCTGCGCGCCGCGCGAAATGGACGCGCCCTCGCCGCACGGGGCTGGACGGATCAAATCGAGTGGTGTGCTCAACTCTCGCGTTTTGGCGCGATTGGTGCGATGGATGGCGGAATTATCCGCAGCCTTTGAGCCCAGCCGAGTCCAGCCCGACCGTGTTCCGCCGATGGCTTGATGCATTCGTCGCATTTCCCGACCGCATCAAGCTGCCGCTCGCTGTCCTCATCGCGCTGCTGGTCCACGCGTTCGTGCTGCTGCTCTTCATGGCATTGCCGCTCGTCGGGCAGTTGCTCACGCGGTATTCGCTGCTCCCCGCCCCAAAACCCACCCCTGAGCCGAAGAAACTCGAAATCGTCCTCTACACGCCGACGCCCCCGCCCAAGGTCGCGGAGAAGCCGACGCCTGTGCCCGAAAAACTGGCCAAACAGGACGAAGAGCTGCTGAAGGAACTTTTTGCGCAGCTCCCTCCCGAAAAGCAGCGCGAGTACATCGACGTCGAGGGACTCGCCCGGAAAAAGAACACCTCCACCAAGGCGCTGCTCGAAAGCTGGCGGGACAGCGTCGCCGGCAGCCGCAAGCGCGGCACAGGTTCCGATCCTTTGCCGACGCTCGATGGACTCGAGAACATGCCGTTCACGCAATTGGCCAACCGGGAGGTGAGTCTCGGCAAACCGGAAGATCCCGCGGAGCCTCCGCGACCGGAGAATTCGCCGCTTTTCAAGCCGAAGCCGGTGGACCCCGATGCGCAGACGCCGCCCGAACCCGCGACTCCCGCACTGCCGCGCCTCACGCCCCGCCCGGTCCAGACGCCGACACCCACGCCGATGCTCGTCGCGACTGCAGCTCCTCCGCCCAATATCCTCTCCGTGCAGGAGGCAAATGAGGACCAGATTCCCATGTATCTGAATCGCCGCATCGACCCGAATGCGCCGAAGGACATGGCGAACAAGCAGCCTGAGCCGGAAACCAAGCCGACGCCCAAGCCCACCGCGACGCCGGAACCGAAACCGACACCGCTCGCCACCGCCCGCCCGACACCGGCGCACCTCCCGACACCCACCCCGCAGGACACGCAAGCGAAGGCGCCCACGCGCCCGCAATCCGTCATCGTGGCTGCAAAGCTCGAGTTCAAAAACAACCAGCCGCGGCCGGTCCCGAACCCCGGCTACTCGCCGCAAATGCGCCGCACGAAAGTGAACGGGACGAATTTGCCCGAGGGCGAGGATGGCGTGGATTCCGTCGCAACGCCGCTCGGGCGTTACCGGAAAGCCGTCAGTTCCGCCGTCGGTTCGAGGTGGAACTATTACATCCAGCAGCGCATGAGCCTGCTCCAGACGGGAAAAATCACGGTGACATTCACCCTCGACTCGCGCGGCAAGGTGCGGAGCTTCCGGGTGGAGGAAAATACTTCCAACCCCGCACACGCCTCGCTCATCGAGCAGTGCGTGCGCGAAGCGGAGTTCGATCCGCCGCCACCCGAGGCGCTGCGCAACGGCACGTTCGATTACCCGATGAGTTTCCACCTTCTCTAGCCCCACATGTTCATCCGCACTCTCCTTCTCCTTACCGCCGCGCTGCTGGCCACGCATCCTCCCGCCATGGCCGCCGACTCACGCACCAAGACGAAAGCGACGCCGAAGAATCCCAAAGGCGCCGGGTCCGCAAAACTGCTCACCGCCTACATGCCGAAGGTCAAAGCCGCACTCGCCGCCCGCTGGGCCGCCGCGCTAGAGCCACGGATGACCGAGTTTTCGCAGGGAAACATGAAGGTCACCTTCAAGCTCGACGCCGATGGCAAGGTGACGGACTTCGCCGTCGTCGCGAACACTTCGAACGAAGCGTTTGAAAAGTTCTGCGAGCAGTTTGTCCGCGAGACGCAATTTGAAACCCCGCCCGCCGGTGCGCTCACGGACGGCCAGCTTGAGATTCCCTTCACCTTCACCATTCTCTGACCACCCATGATCGCGTTTCCATTCCTCGCCGCCTCCTTCCGCCAAATCTACGACTTCTTCCACGGCGGCGGGTTTTTCATGATCCCGCTGCTCGCGTGTTCCATCATCGCGGTGACCGTCGCCATCGTCTGCGGTCTAGGGCTGCGGCGGCACCTCGTGGTGCCGGAGGAACTGGAACGGGAGATCGAACGGCTCGCGCCGAATGACACGCCGGACGCCGTGGTGCGCCTCACGCGCTACGTCCGCAATGACGAGTCCATACTCGGGCGCATCGCACAGGTCGGCCTGTCGAATCTCCACCAGCCGAAGGACGAAAACCAAAACGCCGTGCAGACTGTCGCGCGGCACGAAGTCGGCCGGCTCGAACATGGGCTGCACGTGCTCGAAATCATCATCGGCATCGCGCCGCTGCTCGGCCTGCTCGGCGCGGTGTCCGGGCTCGTGCAGGTGTTCGGCGCATTCGGAGGGAGCGCGAGCCAGAGCGACCCGCACGCCATCGCGAGAGGCATTTCCGAGGCGCTGAGCACCACGATCGTCGGCCTAGGCATCGCCATCCCGACGCTCATCGCGCACGGGCTGCTGCAGAAGAAGGTCGAGAACCTTGCGGCAGACATGGAGCTGCTCATCTCCGGCCTGCTCACGAAGTGCTACAACCAAAAGGGCAAGCGCGGCTCGTTTGAATTTCCCTCGGAGGTGCAGGCGTGAACTTCCTCGCACGCCGCAAGAGGAAGCCCGAGGTCATGATCGTCTCGCTGATCGACATCTTCGCGATCCTGCTGATTTTCGTCATCGTCACTACGACGTTCAAAAGCGAACAGCCCGCGGTGACGATCAAGCTGCCGGAGGCGAAGACCGCCGTGATCGCCGAGAAGGGCGACGAGGCGCTGAAGCTGTCCATTTCCAACAAGGCGGAGATTTTCCTCGGCGCAAAAAAGGTGGAGCTCACGGAGCTGCGCGGTGAGCTCGACAGGCTCCTCGCGCTTCCCAACCCGCCGCGCCTCGCGCTCGCGGGGGACGAGCAAGCCCCTTGGGGGACGATGGTCGCCGTGTTCGACATCCTCAAGCAGGCCGGCGTGAAGGGCGACCTCGCCGCGTTTACGGATCAGACGAAGCCGTAGCGCGCGTCAGAGTTTCTCCGGCTGCTGCAGGAGTTCGACGATCCGCCGCAGCAGACGGCCGGCGGCGCCGCCGTCGAGCACGCGGTGGTCGAAGCTGAGCGTGAGCTCCGCCTCGGTGACCGGGACGAACTCGTTCTTTTCCTTGTCCCAGCTCGGCACGACGCGGCCCGCGCCGAGTGCCGAGCACGAGCGTCTGCTCCGGCAGCGGAATCGGCGTGGCCCACTCGAGGCCGAAGGTGCCGAAGTTCGTGACGGTCGCGATGCTGCCGCCCTGCGCGCTCGCGGGCAGGCGGCGCTGGCGGGCGAGTTCGACGAGTTCGTTGTAGCGCGGCAGCAGCTCGGCGAGCGGCGTCTTGTCCGCATTCGCGCAGCACGGGAACGAGCACGCCGTCCTCGGCCTCGACGGCGAAGCCGACATCGATCGCCTTGGGATGCACGATTTTGTCGCCGACGAGCCGGCCGGCGGGCGCGCTGTTTTCGCCGAGGGCGATGGCGAGCGCGCGCAGGGCGTAGAGCGCCGGGCCGGGCTTGGGCTCGCTCGCCTTGCGGTGTGCGAGCAGCGGCATCGATGCGGACCGGCACGCCCGACGGTGGCGAGCGGGCGCGTCCACGAGCGGCGCATCGCATCGGCCACGGCGACGCGCATGCGAGGAGGCGGGCGACTGCTTGTGCTCGTCGAGCCGGTGAAGAAATTTCTCGAGATCCTCGATGGTCACGCGGCCGCGCCGCGCCGCTGCCGGCGATGCCCGCGAGATCGGCGGCGTGCAGGCCGAGTTCGTTCATGCGCGCCTTCATCCGCGGGCGACATGTAGCTGGCGCCGGCGGCGTGCGCGGGCACGGGCAGACCGCGGACGGTCGGCTGCACGCTGCGAGGTCGGGCTCGGGCGACGCCATCGATTTTCGCCGGGCCGGTTTCGAGCGCGGCGGCGCATCGACGCCGACGCCGCGTCGCGTCCTCCTCGGTGACCTCGAGGTAGCCGAGCGTCGTGCCGACGGGATAGCTCTGCTCGCAGCTCCACCGAGCAATTCCGCGATGCTTGCCCGCGCACGGCGTGGTCACGCCCATCGTCGCCTTGTTCGTCTCGACCTCGATGATGTCCTGGTCCGCTTCGACGTCGTCGCCGACGGTGAACGGAAGCCGGACGATGGTGGCCTCGGCGATCGATTCGCCGAGCTGCGGCATGATGATGGGAATGCGGGGCATGGATGAAAAGTGGGTCAGGCGTGGAGCAGTTGGCGCATCGCGGCGATGATGGTGCGCGCGGTGGGGCGGTGCGTGCCCCAGAGATTCGGGTGATATGGGACCGGCGTGTCCTTCGCATTGAGCCGCATCGGCGGCGCATCGAGCAGGCCAAAGCCCTCGGTGGCGACGCGGGCGACGACCTCGGCGGTGACGCCGCCCCACGGGAACGCCTCGCCGACCGCGAGCAGGCGGCCGGTGCGCGCGACGCTGGCGAGCACGGTGTCGGTGTCGAGCGGCTTGATCGATGCGCAGATCGATGACTTCGATTTCCCAGCCCTCGGTCGGCGAGCTCCTCGGCGCAGGCGAGCGCCTCGTGGACCATCGCGCTGTAGGTCGACGATCGTGGCGTCGCGCCCGGGGCGGGCGATGCGCGCCTTGCCGTCGGCAGCGCCTCGGTCGGCAGCGCGTCGGCCTTGAGGTGGTAGTAGAGATACTTGTGCTCGCAGAAGATGACCGGGTCATCGATGGCGACGGCCTCGAGCAGCATGGAGTAGGCGTCCTCGACGGTCGCGGGAGTCATGCACGATGAGCCCGGGATAGTGCGCGTAGAGCGCCTCCATGCTCTGGCTGTGAAATGGCCCGCCGCCCGCGGTGCCGCCGCTCGGCAGGCGCACGGTGATGGGGCACGGGACATGCGTGCGCCAGTGCAGCGTCGCGGCGTGGTTGACGATCTGGTTGAAGCCGACGGTCGAGAAGTCGGCGAACTGCATCTCGATGATCGGGCGCATTCCCTCGATCGCCGCGCCGATGGCCGAGCCGATCATGCGCGTCCTCGCTGATCGGCGAATCGAGGACGCGGCCGGGAAATTCCTGCGCGAGATCTTTCGTGGCCTTGAATGCGCCGCCGAAATTCGCCGACGTCCTGGCCGTAGATGAAGACGCGCGGATCGTCGGCGAGGCGCTTTGCCTGGGCTTCGCGGATCGCTTCGAGGTAGGTGATGGACATCAGCGTGATGAAAAATCTGAGGCGCGGACCACGGTCATTCGTGCCCCTCGGAGAGTGACTTCGTCGAGAGCGCGCACCAGTCCTCATGGCTCGGGTCCGGGGCGCGGTTCGCGCAGGGCGATGGCGTATGCCGCCTCGACCTCCCCGTAAAGCTTCTCGCGCGAGTGCGTCGAGTTCCGCGGCTGTCATCCAGCCCCTCGGCGGTGATCTGCCCGCGGGCGACCTCGAGGCAGTCGCGGCCGAGGCGAGACCTTCAACGCGGGATTCGACGTAATGCGCGTCGTCGTGTTCGCCGTGGCCGACGAGCCGCAGCAGAGCCGCGACGACGAGCTGCGGCCCGTCCCCGGCGCGCGCGCGGGCGACGGCTTCGCCGACCACATTGAAGCAGGCGTCCGAGGTCGGTGCCGTCGACGTTGTGACCGCGCACGCCGTAGCCGATGGCGCTTGATCGACGAGATCGGCGCAGGCGAACTGCCGCGAGGTCGGCGTGGAGTAGGCGTATTGATTGTTCGCGACGACGACGACCAGCGGGAGCTTTTCCACCGCCGCCAGATTCAGCCCCTCGTGAAAGCGCCGGTCGAGGTGCCGCCGTCGCCGATGCAGGTCGCGCCGACGACGTCGGTCGCGCCTTGAAACCGCCGCGCCATCAACGCCCCGGCGACGGTCGAGATCATCGCGCCGAGGTGGCTGATCATCGCGAGTAGCCTTCGCGCGGTCGGCCGCGATGGACGTTGCCATCGCGGCCGCGCATCGGCCCGAGCCGCGAGCCCATGTAGGTGCGCGGTGCAGTCGAGCAGGCTTTCGCCAAAGGCGAGCGTCCGGCCTGATCGCGGATGAGCGGCGCGAAGATGTCGCCCTTGCGAAGCGCGACGGCCGAGCGCAGCGCTGAGCGCTTCCTGCCCCTTGCCGAGAAAGACGCCGCCGATGATTTTCCCGCCACGATAGAGACTCGCCAGTTTCTCCTCGGAAATCCGGGCGAGAAGCATCCAACGGAAAGCGCTCAAGTAGCGCTCACGCCGCCCGTCATTTTTTGGCTCAGCGAGCGCGACATCACTGGTCTGCAGCATTGCGGGAGGATAGGGACCGCCTTGGAGAGAGCGCAATGGATTTCATCCCTCGCGGCGCGGAGCCCATTCTTCGCCGTTCCGCCTCAGAGGCCGAGTTCCTTCTTCACCGCGGAAAATGCACCGACCGCAAACTCCAAATCCTCCCGGCTGTGCGCCGCGGAGATTTGCGTGCGGATGCGCGCCTGGCCCTGCGGCACGACGGGATAGCTGAAGCCGACGACATACACGCCCTGCGCGAGCATCGCGTCGGCGAACTTCGTGGCGAGCGCGGCGTCGCCGAGCATGATCGGGCACGATGGGGTGCTCGCCGGGCAGGATGCTGGAAACCGGCGCGCGTCATCGCTTCGCGGAAAAAGCGCGTGTTCTCGGCGAGTCTGTCGCGCAGCGCGGTGGAGCCGCCGAGCATCTCCAGCACTTTCAGCGATGCGCCGGCGATGCTCGGGGCAGAGCGTGTTGCTGAAAAGATACGGGCGGCGAGCGCTGGCGGAGCAGTTCGACGATCTCCTTGCGCCCGCTCGTGTAGCCGCCGCTCGCGCCGCCGAGCGCCTTGCCGAGCGTGCCGGTGAGGATGTCCACGCGCGCCATCACGCCGCAGTGCTCGTGCGTGCCGCGGCCCGTGCGGCCCATGAAGCCGACGGCGTGCGAATCGTCGACCATCACGAGCGCGTCGTATTTTTCCGCGAGATCGCAGACGCCGGCGAGGTTCGCGATGAAGCCGTCCATCGAGAAGACGCCATCCGTCGCGATGAGCCGGAAACGCGCGCCAGCTCGCGGCCTTCAGCTTTTCCTCCAGGTCGGCCATGTCGTTGTTCTTGTAGCGATGCCGCTGCGCCTTGCAGAGACGGATGCCGTCGATGATCGAGGCGTGGTTCAGCTCGTCGGAAATGATCGCGTCCTCCGCGCCGAGCAGCGTCTCGAAGAGGCCGCCATTCGCATCGAAGCACGAGCCGTAGAGGATCGTGTCCTCGGTGCCGAGAAACTCGCTGAGCTTCTGCTTCGAGCTGCTTGTGGACTCCCTGCGTGCCGCAGATGAAGCGCACGCTCGCAAGCCCGTAGCCCCAGCGGTCGAGCGCCGCGTGCGCCGCCGCGACGGACCTCGGGATGCTGCGCGAGGCCGAGGTAATTGTTGGCGCAAAGGTTCAGCACCTCGCGCCCGTCGGCGAGCTGGATGCGCACGCCCTGCGGCGTGGCGATGAAACGCTCGCCCTTCCAAGTCCCGGCGTCACGGATAGCGTCGAGTTGCTGCGTAAGGTGATCTTTGAACCGGCCAAGCATGGTGCAGAGGCTGCACTGACGGCACCGCGCATTCAATAGGCGACTCCGCGCCGCGCCGCGTCACACGTACACGACGATGCCGATGTCCTCGGGGAGTTCCTCCGAGACGTGCCGGATGAGGTTGCCTCGCAACAGGCGCACGAGCGCACCGCGGCGAGGTGCGCCTAGGATGAGACGGTTCGCGCCGATGGTCGCCGCGATGTCCACGATGGTCGCATCCGTCGCGTCGCTCACCGCATAGCACGGGAGCACCGGATGGCCGCCGGCCTTGGCAAAGGCGTATTCGAAAATCTCACGCGCCTCTGGGTCATCCTGCCATTTCCGGCGGCGATCCTCCGTGGTCACCACGGGTTGTTCGCGGATGAAGAGGAGATAGAGCGGACGGGAGAGGCTTTTTGCATCCTCGACTGCGAAATCGAGCGTGCGTCCAATGCCGCGCACGGCGCAGAGAATGGGAGTGCCGGACAGCTCGCCTGCGGGCACGATGGGTGCGGGGACGGCACCCGATGCGGCTTCCGCGCGCTGTTTGCGCCGCGTGGCAGCCTCCACGGCGAGGCCCCGCATGATGAGTCCGACCGTGAGCATGGTTACGACAAAAACGCGCGCATTCGGTTTGTGGACGAACAGCGTGATCTCGATGGCCAGCATCACGAGGAACGTCGCGAACATCATCACCCGCTCCCATTTTTTCAGGTGCAGCTTTTTGTCCGTCGAGCTCGCACCGAGATTTGCGGCGATCGCCCCGACGACACCGACGGCATAGAGGTCCGCGAGCCCCGAGATGTCGCTCACGGCGATGACGAGTCCGAGCGGGATCGCGGTGACGAGAATCAGCCCCAGCGTCGGTACGCCGAATTTGTTCAGCCGCTGAAACTGCGGCGGCAGCTCACCGTCGCGCGACATGAGGAAGGTGAGCGACACGAGCGCGCCGATGGCGGTGTTCACCGCGGAAAGCAGCAGCAGGCCGAAGACAATGCTAACCGTCCAGCCGGCGATGACTCCCGCGGTGGCCCCGAGCGCATGGCCGATGAAATTCTGGCCCATGTAGTGCAGCATGTAGTCGCGCACATTTTCCGCGCCCGGCGCATCCACTTCATTGTTCTGCGAGACGAGGCCCGGCAGGGCGTGCATCGCCAGGCCGAGCAGTGCGGTGAAAAAGCAGACCTCGACCATCACCCATACCAGCGCGGGAGTGCTCGTCTTCGAGACGGATGGCCGGCCCTCGCTGCCGGGATTCAATTTCATCACGCCCGTCGCATTTGCGATCGCCTCGACGCCTGAGAGCGCGAGGACGATGCCGACGAACGCGTTCCAGTTGTGCCCAAAGCCGCCCGTGAGCGGCTGGAGGTTGTGGATTGCGTCGCCGAGGTGGGGAATCGCGAACGCCCCGAGCGTGACCACGACGATCACCGTCGGCACCGAGATCAGGAACGCCAGGCCGCCGGTGTGACGCGGGCCGAAGTAGTTCAGCGCACCAATGATCGTGATGGCGCCCGCCGCGAAATATTCGGGGTGCGGGACGTGGAGGTACTGGAATGCCGAGAGGGCGCTGATGGCGGCCGTCACCACGTAGTCCGCGATGAGCAGGAAGGCACCGACGATCGCGACCACTTCCGAACGGCCCCGGACGCTGGCGTACACGCCACCGCCGTCCGGGTAGTGGCGGCAGATCACCAGGTAGTTGATGCCCACGATCGTCGTGAGCACGCACATGGCGGCGATGAGCCAGAACGAGCTGTAGCCCGCGACCGCGAAGGCGAGGCCGATGACGTATGCTTTGCTGGTGCCCCAGTCGCCGTAGAGGATCGCGGCGGCGCGGGGCGCGTCCACGTTGCGCGGACGGTTGGATGCGGAGGTGGTCATGTTTTGGATGCGTGGGCGTTCCGGGAGGTCGGGAACACGAGAGTTATCCAAACGCATGAGGATCCGTCCGTTTGCCTCTCCATGGCTGCTGACGAGGTTAGCTGTCGGGCTGGAGGCATGAAGTCCTCCCGGCGTGTAGCGCCGTGCGCCCCGAGTTCGCCCTGTGGCAAACGAAGTGGGTCCCCCGCTGGCTCCGCACCCGCGGAGCCATTGAGCACTGACAAAGAACTGCCGGAACGCTCTGCGGACAGGCTGGCGCTGTCAAGAGCCGGGACGCACGCACGGATGCGCCATTTTAAAAAGGGCGGAGGATTGAACCGCGGCGGGCGCGGCGGGCGCGGCGAAATCCATGCACCGCACCTTGAATCCGCCGAGACCGCCGGGGTTCCAAAAATTACGCTGCCGACGGATGGGCGAAATTACCGGCGCAACTGCCGCTCACGACTTCCAGTCGAGCAGCACCTTGCCGCTCATGCCGGACTTCATGACTTCGAAGCCCTTCTCGAACTCGGTGAAATGAAACCGGTGGGTGATGATCGGCGTGATGTCCAGGCCGCCCTGCACCATCACCGTCATCTTGTACCACGTCTCATACATCTCGCGGCCGTAGATGCCTTTGATCGTGAGCATGTTGAAAACCACCTTGTTCCAATCGATCGCGATCTCCTCGGTGGGAATGCCGAGCATCGCGATTTTTCCGCCGTGCGCCATGTGGCCGATCATGTCGCGGAACGCCGACGGATCGCCGCGACATCTCCAGCCCGACGTCGAATCCCTCGTGCATGCCGAGCCGCTGCTGCACGTCGTCGATTTTCTCCCGCGTCACGTTCACCGTCACGTCGGCGCCCATGCGTTTCGCGAGGCCGAGCCGGTGGTCGTTCACATCCGTCACCACGACAAAGCGCGCGCCCGCGTGCTTCACCACCGCCGCCGCCATGCAGCCGATCGGCCCCGCGCCGGTGATCAGCACGTCCTCGCCGAGCAGGTCGAAGCTCAGCGCCGTGTGCACCGCATTGCCGAACGGATCGAAAATCGCCGCGACCTCCGGATCCACGCCGGGCTGGTGATGCCACACATTCGTCATCGGCACGCTGATGTATTCCGCAAACGCGCCCGTGCGGTTCACGCCGATGCCCTTCGTGTCCGCGCAGAGATGCCGCCGGCCCGCGAGGCAGTTCCGGCAGCGCCCGCACACCACATGCCCTTCGGCGCTGACGATGTCGCCCTTGTGGAAATCGTTCACGTTCGATCCGACCTCCACGACCTCGCCGACGAACTCATGCCCCACGACCATCGGCACCGGGATCGTCTTCTGCGCCCACGCGTCCCATTTGTAAATGTGCAGGTCCGTCCCGCAGATGCCCGTCTTGTGGACGCGGATGAGCACGTCGTTGATTCCGATCGTCGGCTCCGGGACATCCTGCAGCCAGAGACCGGGTTCAGACTTGGCTTTGACGAGTGCTTTCATGGGGGAAATGCGAGCCGCCATTCGCCGGAGAAAACGGAAAGGGTCAAGAGCCGTTTCCGTCGCGGTGCGGTGCTATCGCTCGAAGCGTAGCCGGATGTAGCGGCTCGCGGGATCGCCGGAGGTCAGCGGGTCGCGCGCGCGGAGGGTTTGCACGGGACCATCGGCGAGGAGTTCGAGCGAGAGCGGATCCCACGTTCCAAAGTCGGAGGCGCACTCGGCGAAATAGCCGACGTCGGGCAACGCTTTCGGCCGCGTGAATGTCAGCGTGAGGCCGTCGCCATCCAGCGTGAAGCCGGGATGCGGGTTGGGCACGCGCGGATCGGTCCCGAGCGTGTACTCCGCGAGATTGCTGAGCCGGTCGTCATCGGGATCGGCGATGTCGTCGGCGAGGCCCGCCGCGATTTCCCCAGGAGTAAAGTGCAGGGCGCTCCAGTCCGCCAGCGGCTGGCCGGTGATGTTCAGAGTCCCGCTGGCAAAGCCGGTGTAGTTCGCGTCGTTCACGGTCGCAGCAACTGCATAGCTCCCGTGGTTCACCGGTACCGTCGCTGATCCGTTGTAAGTGAAGCTCACGCCCAGCCCACCGGGCGACGTCGTCGCCGTCGCCGCCCTCGCTGTGCCGGAATACGTCTGGGTGAGGCTGCCGAGCGTCACCGTCGCCGTGGCTTTCGACACCACCAGTGTCCCGCTCGCACTGCCATTGTAGTTCGCATCGTTCACCGTCGCGACCACGGCGTAGCTCCCCGCATTCACCGGCGCTGTCGCGGAGCCGTCGTAGGTGATGTTCACCGCAAGACCGCCCGGTGTGGTCGTCGCCGTCGCCGTTCTCGCTGTTCCCGTGTAGGTCTGCGCCAGATCGTTGAGCGTCACAGTCGCGATGGCTTCCGAGACTACGAGCGTCCCGCTCGCGCTGCCGCTGTAGTTCGCATCGTTCACCGTCGCGACCACCGCGTAGCTGCCGGCATTCACCGGTGCCGTCGCGGAGCCGTCGTAGGTGATGTTCACCGCAAGGCCGCTCGGCGTGGTCGTCGCAGTCGCCGCCCTCACCGTCCCCGTGTAGGTCTGCGCGAGACTGCCGAGCGTCACGCTGGCAGCCGCTTTCGAAACGACCAGCGTCCCGCTCGCGCTGCCGCTGTAGTTCGCATCGTTCACCGTCGCGACCACTGCGTAGCTGCCGGCATTCACCGGCGCGGTCGCGGAGCCGTCATACGTGATGTTCACCGCAAGACCGCCGGGCGTGGTCGTGGCCGTCGCGGTCCTCGCCGTCCCCGTGTAGGCCTGCGCGAGATTCCCGAGCGTCACGGCCGCCCCGGCTTTGGTAACGGTGGCGCTGGCGGTGCCGCTGATGCTGCCGCTCGTGGCGGTGATGGTGTAGGGGCCGCCGACTGTTCCCGCCGTGAAGACCCCTCCCGCGCTGATGCTCCCTCCACCGCTGGTACTCCACGTGACGCCCGGCTGCACAGCCAGCGGATCGGTGAACTGATCGAGCACACTGGCACCGAACGCCTGCGTGCCACCATAGGGAACGGTCGCACTGGACGGCGAGACGGCGATGCTGGTGGCTGTCTGATCGACGGTGACATCCACGGTGTCGGTAGCCGTGAGCCCCGCCGCATCGCGGACCGTGACCGTGCACGTATAGTCACCGGCGATCGCAAAGGTGGCGGTGGTTGTCTTGGCGGCGTTGGTGCCGTTTTCGCTAAAGGTCACCGGGCGCTGGAATGTGCCGCCCGTGGCCGACCAAGTGTAGGTGAGACCAGGCTCACCGCCGTCGTCGCTGGCTTCCACGGTGAGAACCGTGCTCGTGCCCGGCACCGGCGACGGAGTCGCAGCGGCGGAAGTGACGATGCTCGGCGAGAGGTTCGAAGATGTGGCCCCCGCCAGGGCGATGTCATCGATGTACCAGCCGTTGCTGGCCGTGCTGGCGTTTGTGGCAAGCCGCCAGCGCACCTGCAGGTTCTTCCCTGCGTATTTGGCCGCGTCGGTGAGATCGAGGGCGACCTGCGAGAAGCCCGTCTTCACTCCGGTCCACGCCGGGCGTCCGGCCAGCGGGTTGCGGGAAGAGGAGGGGTTGGTATTGGCGAGCGTGGCATTGTAGCCGCCGGTGGAAAACGCCGCGCCGGAACTGGGTGATATCACATCAAACCACGTGCCGCCGTTGATGGAAAACTCCATCACGCCGCCATCGCGGGTGCTTTGCAGATCATAGTCGTGGTAAAAAGTGAGCCGAAGATTCGAGGATCCCGCCGGGATCGCGAACACTGGCGAATACAGATCTTCGATATTTTTCGACGCCGGCCCGCTGGCAAAATACGACTGCGTCGCCGAGTGGCTCTTCGCAGTGCTCAGCGCCCAGTTGTCGATGGTGTACGTCGGTGAGGCACTGTGCGTCCATCCCGCTGCGCCGCTCTCGAAATCCTCCTGCCAGATCGGCCCGACGATGGTGAAGGCATTCGGGAGAGTCACACCCAGCCCGTCAGGATTTGTGACCACCACATTCCACAGTCCCGCGGCCATGCCGTTCACATTGACGCGAACCTTCGCACTGTTCCCGATGATTTCCTGCCCCGTCGCCGGCACGTCCACCTGTCCGCTCTTCGTGAGCTTCACGTTGGCACCAGGCATGAACCCGGCGCCGGTCAGCGTCAGGACCATCGTCCCTGTGGTTCCCACGATTGGGGAAATCGCGGAGGCCGTCGGCGCCGGGGCGGTCGCGCTGGCCACGCCACCGCTGAGGATCAGCGAAAAATTCTGGGCGCTGTTCGTAAGCGCCCCCGAATACGTCACGACCGCCGTGTACACTCCCGC
Organism: uncultured Verrucomicrobiae bacterium; assembly: GCA_963769025.1. Classification (GTDB taxonomy): domain Bacteria; phylum Verrucomicrobiota; class Verrucomicrobiia; order Chthoniobacterales; family Chthoniobacteraceae; genus SXWH01. Next base: position 54,199 of record CAVYKI010000004.1, on the reverse strand, counting down.
CGTGGGCGGTGCGGAAACATGGACCTGCTCGACATTGTCCGTGTTGTTCACCCCCGTGGTCGCAGCCGCGGAAAAATTCGCCGTCGTCCACGTTCCCACGAAGGGCATCACATACGGCTGATGCAGCGTACCGGTCGGGCCGTTGATCTTCAGGTCGAGATTGTTGACGAGCCGCGCCGTGCGCAGGTCGCTCGTGGTCGTCGCGCTTCCAGCGGGATCCGTCCAGCAAAGGGTCGCGCGGATCGGGCTGCTGCCGTCCCACGTGAAGCTGTAGCTGCGCGCGGTGGCGGTCGTCGTGATCTGATCCTCGATGATCCGCCGTGTGCCGGGGCTGTTCTTGTAAGCCTGCGCGAGATCGGCCGCGCCCTTCACGTTCATGAGCCCCCAGCCAAACTGGTAGTCGGGCCCCGGGGTGCCGCGATCATCCGCCGTATGGATGAGCAGCGCTTTCAGTGTGCTCGCGCGCATCACGTGCCCGGGGAAAAGCTGGTTCCACCAATTGACCAGCAGCGCGGCCGAACCCGTCACGCTCGGCGTGGCCATGCTCGTGCCGCTGTAGGTTCCGTACGCATTGTTCGCCCCGGAAAATGCGGAGTAAAGCGACTCACCGTTGGCGACGAGGTCCGGCTTGATGCGCCCGTCGTCCGTCGGCCCCCAACAGGAATACGACGACATGTACGCGTTGGCCACCTGCCGGAGGCCGCCACTCACCGCGTCGCCGACGGAGCCGACCGTGACGACGTTTTTCGCCACCGCGTCGTAGCCGATCGTGTCGTAGCCGCTCCGATAAACGCCATCGCCCGCCGGATGCGCCGCCGGATCGTAGGCGACGGCACTCGTGGTGCCGGTGGTCAGCGACACCCCTTCGCCGGCGACGGGGTTATCCTGGCGGTCATTCCCGGCGCTCCGGAAGATCAGGTAATAGGGAAGGCCCGCGGCGAGCGAGTCCGTGTCGCGCGCATTAGTGTCGTACTTTCCAAAATCGGGCTCGATGCTCGCGACCGTGGTGCCCGAGCCGTACCAGTTCCAGCGTGGCGAGCTGAGCCCCGTGTAATTCCAGCCGCTGATGAACCCGTAGCTGTGGTTGCTGAGGTAGATCTTCCCCGCTTCCCCGGGATACGATGCCCCGCGCGCGGTCATCTCGCTCTTGTCGCTCGTCCATTCATACGAGTCCACGCGCGCCGCCGGCGCCATGCCCTTCGCCGACGCGACCGTGCCCGCCGCCGCGATGGTCCCCGTGACGTGCGTGGCATGATCCACCAGCGCGCCGCCGTCGAGGATCGTGACGCGCGTCCCGAATTCCTGATGCGTGGAGCACGCACCGCCGCCGTCCCACACGCCGACGGTCAGCCCCGCGCCATTCATCGAGTAGGGTGCGGCCTGCAGCAGGTTCGCGCCCGAGGAGATCGCCGCGCTGACATTGTGCGTGATGAAATAGAGCGGCCGTTCCCCCTTGAAATCCATGAGCTCGCTCACCCGGCCATTCGGCAGCACCCGCCGCAGAGGCAGCCCGAGCTGCGCCGCCTTTGCGTGCGCCGCCGCCTTGCGCTGCCCGGAAAATGCGCGCGCCTTTTCCACCACCTGCGCGCGGTGCACCGGGTCGGCCAGCCGCGCGTCTGGCGCATTCAGCCAGTCCGCGAGCGTTTCCTGCGCGACCGCGCCGCGCACGAGGCCGAGCAGGATGCCCAGCCGGAAAAGGATTGTTCTGAGGGGTGTCAAACGGTCCGGAATGTCGCGGGAACGGCCCCGACCGCAAGCGCCGTTCGACGCCAATTCGTCCGCCCATTCCCCAGCGCGCCACCTTCGGAGCTTCCCGCCCCGCTACTTCGGCAGCGGCACCTGGCCGTTGCCCATCAGGTAGGCGATGAGGTGCTTCGCGTTCTCCTCGCCGAGCGCGGCCATGAGGCCCTCGGGCATGAAGCTCTGCGACAGCGCCTCCATCTCCGCGATGTCGCTCCGCGGGACCGCCACGCGCTCCGCAGGCGTCTGCACGGTGACGACGCGATCGTTCTGCTCGGGGAGCACCCCGCTAAGCGTGCGGCCATCCTTGAGTTTCACGACAGTCATGCGGTAGTCGGCGGGGACCACGGCGTTCGGATCGACGATGTTTTCCAGCAGGTAATCGAGGTTGTGCCGGTCGCTGCCGGTGAGTTCCGGGGCGATGGCCGCGCCCTCGCCATACATCCTGTGGCACGAGGCGCACGCGGTGGCGAAAAGCGCCCGGCCTTTGCCGGCATCCGCTTTCGCAATCGAGTCCGCGGTGAGCAACGACTTCCACTTTGCGATCTCCGCCTTCCGTGCCTCGGGCGTGTCGCGCAGTTCGCCCCAGACTTTCGTGAGCTGCCCGTTCACTCCCTCATCGCCGAGGTTGCGAATCTGCCGGGCGTGGAATGGCGTGATGTCGCCGCGCGCAGCCGGATGTTTCGCGATGTAGGCGAGCAGTTCCTTCGCCCACGCAGCGCGCGACGCGAGGGTCGTGACGTTGGCGGCGCGCCACTCCTGGCTTCGCTCGGGCCATGCGGCGAGCAGCGTCTTCGGCACGTCGTCATCGGCAAACTTCGCGAGCCCGAGCCGCGCGGCGGTGCCGAGGACCTTGTCGTTGATCATGCTCCGTGCGAGCGGGAAATGTTCCGGCTGCGGATTCCGCAGCAGCGACGCGAAGGCGCTCTGCCGGGCATTCGGATCGCCATCGGTTTTCGGACGAGCGCGACGAGTTCGTCCATCGCGCGTCCGCTTCCGAAAACGAGTGAGACATCGCGGACCATGTCGGCCTGCCCGGCGCCGGCCGCCTTCGCGAACTCATCCCAGTGCGCCGGCTTCGCGACCTGCCGGAAGCCTTTCAACGCCTCGCTCATCCCGCGCACGATGTCCTCCCGCGCGTCCGCATTTCCGTCCTCCAGCGCGGCGGCGAGCAGGGAGTCCACCGGTCCGGGCGTCTTCTCGATTTCCTCGGTGAGCCGGCGGGTCACGAGCCGCCGCACGGTGGGAATCTTTGACGCCATCACGAGCCCAATCGCCTTGTCCGGATACGCCGTCACTGCGGGCTCGATGCCGTACCAAATCATGAGCGGCTGCTGCCGGTCGTTCGCGTCCTCCGAGTGCGAGGCGAGCGCGCTGGCGAATGGAAAACGCGCTTCGAGCGGGAGCCGTTGCATCGCGCTCGCGGTGTGAAGACGGACGAGGCCGTCGCTGCTGCTCGCATCCGCGAGTTTCGGTTCCGCCGGCAACGCGGGCTGCGCGCCCCGGTCCGCACGGACACGGGCGATCATCCGAGGCCACCAGTTGTTTCCCGGATGCGCGGCGGCTTCCTTCGCGAGAGCCGCGTCGTCCATCTTCGAGAGGTCGAATGTCCGCGCCGGCTGGTCCGCCCCGTAGCTGACCTTGAAAATCCTCCCGCTCGTCCGATGCACGCCGTCGTTGTCATGGCACTCGCCCGCGTCGCTCCAGTCGATCACGAACACACTCCCATCCGGCCCCGTGCTGAGATCGATCCCGCGGAACCACGTGTCCTTCGACTTCATGAAATCCGCGCCGTGCCTCGCCACAAAGCCGCAGCCTTCGCGCTCCAGGATGTCCATGTTGATGCGGTTCCCGTGCAGGCTGCACGTGAAGAGCCGTCCCGCGTACTCCTTCGGCCACACGCCGCCGTTGTAGATGACGCAACCCACGTGCGCGTGTCCGCCGCCGAGTGTCGTCCGTCGTGCTGCTCATTCCTTTCCGGATGTCGGCCCACTTTTCCTTGCCCTGGTCAAAGTGGTAGTGGTCGGCCGTCTGCCTGATCGTTTCATAGACGTGCGGATTCAGGTGCGTGCCGAACATCCGATCATTGTAGGCCCCGGGAATGCCGTGAAAAAGATGACCGATGACCGTGTTGATCCAGAACAGCTCGCCATTTGCATCCCAATCCATGCCCCACGAATTCGTGCCGCCATGGAGCACGACTTCGAATTTCCGTCGCACCGGATCGTATCGGAAAATCCCGCAGTTCATGCGCGTCCGATCCTTGCCCGGCGTACCGGGCGCGCCGATGGCCGAGGTGTCCGTGATGCCGTGGCGCCCGTAGAGCCACCCATCCGGCCCCCAGCGCAGGCCGTTCACGATGTTGTGGCCGATCGTCTTGAAATTGAACCCGTCGAGCAGCACCTCCGGCGGACCATCGGGCTTGTCGTCGCCATTTTTGTCCGGGATGAAAATCAGGTTCGGCGCGCACAGCGCATACACGCCGCCATTGCCGAGCTCGATGCTCGTGAGCCGCACGCCTTCGTCCCAGAAAACCGTCCGCTTGTCGAAACGCCCGTCATTGTCTGTGTCCTCGAAGATCACGATGCGGTCGCGCAGGTCCGTGTTCCAGCGCGCGGGATTCTCGGCGTAGGTGTAGCACTCCGCGACCCACAGCCGCCCGCGCGCATCCCAAGCCATCGCGATCGGCTGCTGCACATCCGGCTCCGCCGCGAAGACCTTGCACGAAAATCCCGGCGGCAGTTCCATCGTGCGCGCCGCCTCCTCCGCCGGCATCGGCCCGCCGGGCGTCTTCTCGGTGTTGAAGATCGCGGGGAAATCCGCGCCGTCAGCCGCGCCGGGGATACCGCAGGAGAGCCAGCACGACATCGCAACGAACGGAGAGAGGAAGCGTCGATTCATGGAAAAAGGATAGGGGGCACGATGGAAGATGCGCGCTCCGGCGAGAACAAGTCACGATATCCCGAGAAGCGAACCGCAAGTGCTGCCGTCCGTTTTGATCTGCGATCGCACTTTTCGGATCCGCATGATCGCGGCGCACCCCGCGAGGCATCGGAGCGCCGCGGTGTGCAACGCTGCCAGTGTCGAGACAGGGCAGGCGTATCCGCTACGGGAAAAAAGGGAGGCGAAGTGCCTGCCTCGTCCTTCGCACCCGTCGCTGCGTCGCGATTCAAACAGAATCCCGGCAGCCGCTTGTCAGCCTACCGCAGACTCGCCGTCTTCGCGCCGCGCATGTATTTGTGGCACTGAACACAGCTCAGGGTCATCTGGACATATGCGAGCGACGCGGCGTCCAGATTTCGATCCTTGGCAGCCTTGGATACGGCTTCCACGTGCCTGCGGAATTCCGCGCTGAACAATTCATACTGCGGAGTCTGACGCACACGCCACGCCGCTGCCTGACTGAGTCTGCTGAGGCTGTCCGCGTTGAGGGAAATGAGGTCGTAGTTTTCCGTGGCGATCCCGGTCAGGAGGCTCTGGGCGTAGTCCAACTTGAGCTTCATGATTTCTCTCGTCGTGGCCTCGTTCGTGGTCTGTGCGTGGCTGAACCATGTGCCGGTCAGCGCAACGAGGGCCGCGACCATCGGAATCAAAACAAATCGCGTTTTCATAAGCTTACACTCCGTCGCTCCAAGCGGCATGGCTTGCCGCCGATTGGCGAAAGGTTGCCCCATCTTGTCGGCAATGAAATCCCACCGGCCATCGTAAGCCGGAGCGAACGTGTTGATTGGCGTTCTTCAGGCGCTCGAACTACTCCGCCACGACCCAGATGCTTTCCGAGTGGCTGTTGAATTCCGGGGCATACATGCACTGGATGTCGGCGAAGCCCGTCTGGTAGCGGCCCTTGTGGACGACGCGTGTGATGTATTCGAAGACGTAGTTTCCCTTCGGCAGGTAATCGATGAAGAAGTGGCTCGCGGTGTCGCGGGTCGTCTCGTAGTAGGCGAGACCGTCCTGGAACTTGTAGCGCGAGAGCACATTCACCGGCTCGGTGCCGCTGCCGCGGTAGTCCTTGAGGTGGATGTATTCCATGTCGCGATCCGTGCGCAGGACGATGCGCACGACCAGTTCATCGCCGACTTTCACCGCGCCTTTCACGGGTTCGAGCACCGGGCCTTTCTTCGTGAGCTGGCGGGTGAAAAGCGTCTTCGTGAGCTTCAGCGGCGTGCCTTCGTAGGCGGTCACCTTGCTCATGTCCTCGAGGTATTGCCAGTGGACGCTGCCCCACGCGACGCCCTTGTCGACTTTCTTCAGCGTGATGTGTCCCTGCTCGGGCTTGATCTCGCCGCGCACGAATTTCTGCTCGTAGAAGCCGGTGCCGGCCTCGACCTTCTCGGGCTTGATCGTCTTCGCCGCCGAGCGTGAGCTGCACGAGTTCGTCGGACGCGAGGACGTTGTCGCCGCGAAGCAGCAGCGCGTAGATCGCATCGGCGGTCGCCTTCGTCGTCTTCCAATCCTGCGTCTGCTTTTGCTTGAGCAGCCACACCTTGCAGTCCTCGACGGCCTTCGCGTCGTTCATCACTTCGTCGAAGGCCTCGATCATGAGCGCCTGCGTCTCGATGGGCGCGCGGTACCACCACCAAGACTGCTCGGTGTCGCGCCAGAACATCCCCATCTCCTCGTTCTCCACGGAGAATTCCTTGATCGAGTGCACGATGCCCTCGGCGCTCGGCTTGTCGCCGAAGCGCTTCAGCGCAATCGCGAGGTGCCCCTGCGACTGGCGATCCAGCTTCAGCCAATACTTGCGCGCCTGGCCGAGGAAATAATCCACGGCCTCCTTGTGCTGCGGCGCGATCGGTTTTTCCCCGAGGAAGAAGCTGCGGCCATAGAGATAGAACGCGATCGTCGGGCTGAGATGATTGCCGTCTTTGTGCCCGTGTTTCAGAATCTCGCGATACGTGTTCGGTCGATCCATTGATCCAGCGAGCCGAGCGCCTTGACCGCGGGCGTCGTGTCAATTTTCACGCCGAGATGCCGCAGGCGTCCAAAGCCCGTGGTGATGTAGAGCGTGATGTATTCGTTCCCGCGACCGCCGGGGAACCACGGCCACATGCCGTCGCCGAGTTGCTGTTCGCCGAGCTTGCGCAGCAGCCGCGCGGTCTCGTCGTTGAGCCGGTTGTCGTCGAAGAGAATGCCGACATTCCGCCGCGCCTGGCTCTCCGCCTGCGCCTGCCGCACCCACGGCGTCTCCTCGAGGATCACCGACTTGAGGTCCTGGTTTTTCTCCAGCGGACTGTCGAGCGCTGGCGTGCCTTTCCACTGGTCGAAGATGTGGCGGATTTTCGGATCGGACGCCGCGATGTGGCGCGCGAGCGAGTTCGCGTAGAGCCGGTTGAATGTCTGCTCGCGTGCATTCGTGCGGGAACTCCATGAGGTACGGCAGCGCCATCACCGCATACCACGAGGGGTTCGACACCATCTGCACCGTGAGGCTCTGCGATTTCAGCGTGTCCGATTTGCCGGACTCGATCAGCTTGGTGAACTCAAACTTCTTCGTCTGCGCTCCGCGGATGGGCAGCGGCAGCGACTCCGTCACGAGCGTGCGACGCGAGAGCACGGGCAGCAGTCCTTCCTCGCCATCCGAGAGCCGGCCCGTCGAGCCGACGGCCTTGTAGCTCAGCGGGTCCGCGCCATCGGGCACCTTCAGCTTCCACGAGAAGCTGCGCGACTTCCTCGCCGGCAGATCGAAGCGTCTGATCGGTCGGTCGTGTTGCCGAACTGCTGCGTCCACGGGCTTGCCCGTGCGCGCATCGGCGAGCGTGAGCCGCACCGTGCCGGCCTGCTTGCGTCGGCGGACTGGTTCGACACCTTCACCGTGAATTCCAGCACGTCGCCCTCGCGCAGAAAGCGCGGCGGATTCGGCTGCACCATGATGTCCTTCGAGGTGATCACCTTGTCCTCGATGAAGCCCGAGCGCAGATCGCGGTCGTGCGCGAAGCCCATGAATTTCCAAGTCGTGAGCGCCTCCGGCATCGTGAACTCCATCGCCACCGAGCCGTCATCGCGCGCGAGGAGTTGCGGGAAAAAGAACGCCGTTTCGTTCAGATTCTTCCGCGCCGAGACCTTGCTCAAATCGGGGCCGGGAGGCGGCGGGCGGTGGCGCCGCCTTCGTCGCTTGCGTCCGGCTTGTCGCTGCCGGCGGTGTGCGGCCTTGCGCATCGCATTCACTGCCTTCGCCCTTTGCGCATCATCTGCGTTCCATTGGCGCGGCGGCCGCTGCCATCGGCGCGGCCGTGGCCGGCATCGGCGCGCCGGCCATGGCGCGAACCCCCGGTTGCGCATGCCCGAAATACGCGTTCCAGATGTTCGCGGAAATCGCCTCCGGATACCTGCGGTAGCGTCACCGGCACGGACTGCTGCGCCATCGGCCACCGTCCCTGCAGGTGCTGGAGTTGCTTCAGCGAATTCTCGAACTGCTTTTGCAGCGCGTGAGTGATCCTGCCGGAACACGCCGAACGCCTGCTGCCAGTGGTGCGGGAGATACGCATCGAGCGACTGGTCGTAGAGCGCCGCCACCATCTCGGCGACGGCCTTCTTCGCATCCGGACCGGTGATCACCGCGGTCCACGTCTCCTTCGCCGCAGGCTCCAGCTTGGAGACAAAGTGCTCCCATTTCACCGTGAGCTTCTTGTTGCTCCACGGCACGTCCACGCGGCGCGAGGTGAGATAGGCGCGGTTCTCGCGCACCATCGTCACGTGCAGCGTGAAGCCGCCGCGCATCGCCTCGGTCACCTTCTGTTTCACCTGCTGCTGCGCCAGCCCGAGTTCCGTCCAGAACGCCTGGAGCATTTTCCCGCGATGCTCGATCTCGATGAATGCGCGCCCCTGCGTCGTAGCCCGTGCCCCACAGCGCCATGAATTCCGTCGCCCGGCTCCAGCGTCCACTTCGGCGCGGCGACGAGGTTCGGGATTTTCACGGCGAGGCTCTTGTTGTCGAGCTTCAGCACGTGGAGCTGCACTTGCGCGGTGACCTTTTTGCCAAAGGCGTCCTTCGTCTCCAGCATCGCGCGGTAAGGCCCGGCGGCGAGCTTTGCGGAAATCGATCCCCTTCCCTGCGCCGTCCGTCGCAAAATCACGCTCCGCCGCGAGCTTGCCGAGTTCCCATGAATTCGGATTCGCCGGATCGGGCTTCGGCTTGTCCCCGCCGCCACCGTGACTTTCCCGCGATACGGCATCGGCCTCGGGCCGGACAGTGAGGGACGCATCACTTTGTCCGGCTGCTTGCAGATGGTAAATCTTCACCACGCCCTTCGCGCTCCGGCCCTCGCCGTCGAGGCTCTCGGTCGCGATGCGGATCTCCACCGCCTTCTCATCCGTGTGCCACTCGTCCGCGGCGAGCGATGCCTTGCAGCGCCGTGTAGCCGACATTCACCGCGCGCTGCGCCGAGCGCGTCTCGCCGGTCGTGTCGGTCACGTCGGCATACACCGTGTATTGGAAAGTCGGCTCGTCCTTTTCCAGACACCGACGCATCGGGCTTCGCGGTGAACTCGATCGCAAACGCGCCGTCGTCCTTCGTCATCGCCGTGCCGTGCGCGATCTCCTGGCTCGGGCTCGACGGCATGGGCCGCCACCAAAAACATGCGCCCCACCAGATCGGAAACCGCACTTCGCGCACGACGCGGTAGCGCACCTTGCGCCCCGCCGATCGCCGCGCCGGTGTACGATGTCGCCTTGCCGTTCACCTCGACCTTCGCATTGAGCTTCGCCGCGGTCTTTCGGCGCATCGAGCGTCACCTGGAATTTCGGCCGCTTGTATTCCTCGACGTTGAACGACGCACCGCCCGCCGGCGCGTCCGCCGACCCGGATCATCATCCGCCCCGCGAGCCGGTCGCGCGGCGCGGTGAAGCTCCCGCTGAACGATCCGTAGTCATTCGCCTGGTGCGCCTGCCGCGCGATTTCCTTCCCGTTCACGTCCTGAAAAACCACCGTGAGCGTCTGCCCGCCGAGGGTCTTGTAGTCGTCCTTGTCCCGATCCGCCGCGGATGCAGATGCCCTTGTACTGCACCGTCTGCCCCGGCCGGTACAGCGAGCGATCCGTGAAAAAGATCGTCTGCATCAATACGTCCGGCCTCGGGTTGTTCCGATGATTTGAATAGTCGTTCCCCGTCGCGAGTTCGCTGCTCCTTGAAAGTCGACGTGCACAAGACCGCTCCGTTCAGCCCCGGCTGGCCGGAGAAGCGCCATTCGCATCCGTCGTGGTCTTTTCCCCTGCGAAATACTTGCCCTGATTGTTCCGCGGCCAGAATTGCACGTTCGCGCCCTGAATCGGATCGCCGGAGCGCGCATCGAGCACGAATCCGCCGAGCTTTGCGTCGCCGTAATGCCACCGCATCACGAGCGCGAGGTCGCTCACCCAGATGTCTGAAAAGGACACGACGTTGTTCCTGTCCGTGAATCCCTTGTCGTGGCTCGCGATGAGGAAGTAGTAGCCCGGCTTCAGATCCTTCGGCGCCGGCAGCTGCTCCACACGCTCGCGGAAATCGTCCGTCGCAGGCAGCTTCTCCGACCACTCCAGCTCGGGCTTCATCCCCAGCAGCGACTTGCGCTCATTCTGTTCCATCCACTCCGGGCGATCGCTGCCGCGTTTCATCCGCTCCGCCCAATCCTGCCGCACGATGCGGAAATGGATCTCCGTCACGATTGCGGTAATGCACGTCGATCGTCGGCAGCGGCGCATTCCACACGCGCTCGGTCTCGATCCGCGAGGACTTCGCCTCGATCTGCTCACGAGGTTGAAGCACAGCTTTCCGCCGATGCTGTTCGGGTAGGTCTGCTCGCCCTGCTTCGCGATCTTGTGCGCCTCCACCAGTTCGTTCTCTTGTGCAGCACATGCGCCCATTCAAAGCGCGCCCATGCGGAAATCTCGTGGTCCGCCCATTGATCGACGAAATGCTTCAGCGCGCGCCTTGTAGCGCGTCGCCTTCTCCTCGCCGAAGGCCCGGTTATTCCCGAAAATCAGCCGCGACAGATCCGCATGCAGAAGCGCCGACTTGTCCGCATCCTCCGCGTGGAAGCGCATCAGGTCCTGAAAAAGCTTCACCGCTTTCAGCGTGATCGAGTCCGTGTCCGTCGCCGCAGGCTCCCATTTCAGAAACTCCTCCGCCGTCGCAAAGATCGGGCCCTCCGCCGCAAGCTCGAAGGAGTCCTCCGCCTTCGACGCCGCCTGCTCTCCGGACGCGTAAAACGTCAGCGCCTCGTGCGCGATGAAATCGTACAGCGTCGGCCGGTAGCTGTCCGGCACCGTGCCTTTCAGCAGCAGTTCGTCGTAGTCTGCCACCGGGATTTTCTTCAGCTCATCCGCCGCCGCGAGCGCCTTGGTGAACTGCTTGTCGATCTCCGCAAAGAGCCGCGGCAGATCCCAAGTCGTGATATCCTTGCCCGGCGCCTCCGCCGTCGCCGTCCGGCGCAGGAAACGGTAGCGGTTCTGCTGGAAGTAATGCCAATACCAGTTGGCGAGAATCGCGTCCATCACCGGCACCATTTCCTTCGGCGCCTTCGCGATCTCCGCCTCCATCCGCGTGATTTTTTCCTCCGCCTTGTTCCCCTCGATCTGCCCCTCGAACGCGATCTTCCGCGCGATCGCCTTGATCGCCTCCGGCCACGCCTTCTCGCTCACCGCGGCATCGATGATCGGCCCGAGCTTCTCGATGGCCGTCTTCGGCAGTCCCTGGTTCTCGGCGACCTGGACCTCCTTCCATTGCGCATCGCGTTTTCCCGCACCGTGGACCGAGAGCGAGAGGAGGAAAAAGGAGAGGAGAATCGGGATGGTGCGGATCGCTTTCATGGTGGGGAGTCTCGCCGGGAGGCGACGGGGGTTGTCAGGATTTTCTGGGGGGGTTGTAAAACGATTGTGATCCGGAATCGCGGATCGTCAGCGGCCGGGGGTCATGAGATTCACTTCCGGAGGCATTTCGGCGACCTTCGCCTTCGTCGTCATTTCAGTTCCGCCGCGGATGAAACCGATTTCCAATTCCTTGCCGACATCGGTGCTGACGATGATCTGGCGCAACTGCTGCACGCCTTTCACCCGCTTGCCGTCGATGGTGCGCACCACGTCGCCAGGCCGCAGTCCGGAACGCGCAGCCGGCGTCTCCGGTGACACTTCGGTGATGATCGCGCCATCCATGTCCTCGAGTCCGAAATTATGCGCGAGCGCCGGCGTGATCTCCTGCATCACCACGCCGAGATAGCTGCGCACCATGCGCCCGCGGTTGATGATCGCTTCGAGCACCCGGCGCGCGGAGTTCACCGGGATGGCGAAACTGATTCCCTGCCATCCACCGGTCCGGCTGAAGATGGCGGAATTGATGCCGACGATCTCGCCGTGCACGTTGAGCAGCGGGCCGCCGGAGTTCCCCTCGTTCACCGCGGCGTCGTGCTGGATGTATTCGATCGAGATGTCGCTCGCGGTCTGGCGGCCCTTCGCGCTGATGATGCCGCGCGTGACGCTTTCCTCGAGTCCATACGGATTTCCCACGGCGAAAATCTGCTGCCCCACGCGCAGCTGATCGCTGTCGCCGAGCGGCAGCGGCTCGATCTTTGCCGCCTCGATGCGAAGCACCGCGATGTCCGTCGCCGGATCGCTGCCGATGAACGCGGCGGGAAAATTGCGCCCGTCGGTGAGCTGCACGCGGATCTCCGTCATTCCGGCGATGACGTGGTGATTCGTGAGAATGTGGCCTTCCTTCGAGACGATCACGCCGCTGCCGAGCGAGGTGCTCTTCGCGCGCTGCGAACGCTGGCGGCCAATGAGCAGATCCTCGATGGTGAGCGGCGCGAGCTGCGTGACGGTGCGCGAACTCGTGATGCTCACCACGCCCGGCACGACGGACTGCACGAGCTTCGTGTATTCCGCGTCGATCGCGGCGAGCACCTTCACGTCGTCGAGGCTGAGCTTCGGCTTGGTCACCGGCGTGAATTTTTCCTTCACGTACCGTGTGTCGCGGTGGTCGTAGCGCCACCACGCGTAGCCGGCGAGAATGCCGATGACGAGGAGCAGGAGAAGGCGGCGGGGATCGAGCATGGTCAGCTGACTTGGGAGAGGATGGCGCGGCGGTTTTCGGCGAGCAATGTCCGGCAGCCGGCATTCTCGGGGAGTTCGAGCTTCGGGTCGCGCTCAAAGATGAGGAAGGCGTGATTGCGGGCGAGCTTCATCAGGTCCGCGTCGGCAAAGAGGTCGCCGAGCCGCAGCGGCGCGAGCCCGCTCTGCGCCGTGCCGAGCAGATCGCCCGGGCCGCGCAGCCGCAGGTCGGCCTCGGCGATCTCGAAGCCGTCGCCGGTCTTCTCGAGAATGCGGAGCTTTTCGAGCGCCTCGGCATCGTCTGCCGGTGCGTGAGGAGGACGCAGTAGCTCTTGTGCGCGCCACGGCCGATGCGCCCGCGGAGCTGGTGGATCTGCGCGAGGCCGAAGCGCTCGGCGTTCTCAATGAGCATGATGTTCGCATTCGGCACATCGATGCCGACCTCGATCACCGTGGTGGCGATGAGCGCCTTCGTCTCGCCGCGGCGGAATCGCTGCCATCATGGCGTCCTTTTCCTCCGGCGGCACGCGCCCGTGGAGCAGGCTCGCACTGCATCGGCGCGAGCAGTTCGCGCCATTTCGCAAACTCCGCCGTCGCCGCCTTGGCCTCCAGCCGTTCGCTTTCCTCGACGAGCGGATAGACGATGTACGCCTGCCGTCCCTCGTCGAGCTGCTCGCGGATGAATTTCACCGCGTCCGGCAGCTTTTCCGCGGACGCGCACGACGGTGACGATGCGTCCGCGCCCGGCGGGCATTTCATCGAGCGTGGAGACATCGAGGTCGCCGTAAAGCGTCATCGTCAGCGTGCGCGGGATCGGCGTCGCGGTCATCACGAGCACATCGGGCACCGTCGCCTTGATCGCGCAGCCGCGCGCGCTGCATGACGCCGAACTTGTGCTGCTCGTCGATCACCACCAGCCCGAGCCGCGAAAACCCCGCGCCTTCATACAGAAGCGCGTGGGTGCCGACGAAAATCTGCGGCTGTGAATCGTCGCCTTCGCCTTGAGGCGAAAACAGCGGCATGTCCGCCGAGTCCTCCCGCCGCGCGCCGGTGCGCAGCGAGACGCGGATGCCGAGCGGTTCGAGCAGGCGGCGGAAATTGAGGTAATGCTGCTCGGCGAGGATCTGCGTCGGCGCCATCAGCGCGGCCTGGAAGCCTGCCTCCACGCACAGCAGCATCGCGCTCATCGCCACGAGCGTCTTGCCGGAGCCGACGTCGCCGTGGAGCAGGCGGTTCATCGGGCGCGCCGACGCGAGATCGTCGCGGACCTCCGCGATGGCCCGCTGCTGCGCCCCGGTGAGCGGAAACGGCAGCGAACCGTGCAGGCGGCGCATGAGTTCACCCGGCCCGCAGTGCGGCTCGCCGCGCTCGGACTTCAGCTCCGCGCGCTTCGCGCTCACGGCGAGCTGCATCGCGAGAAATTCCTCCAGCACGAGATGCTTCCGCGCCTTGGCGAGATCCTCCCACGATTTTGGAAAATGCATCTGCCGGAGCGCCCACGCGCGCGGCATCCGGTCGAGCGCAGGCGGGACCAGCTGCTCCACGACATCGTCCTCCAGCCGCTCCAGCACGTCCCAGATGATCCGCCGCAGCAGTCGCGGCGAAAGCCCCTCCGTCGCGGCGATGGATCGGCACGATGCGCTTGAGATGGATGCTCTGCTCCGCGTCGTCCTCGACGACTTCGAACTCCGGATGCGCGATGACGACATTCGAGCCGGAGAGCTTCGGCCGCCCGTGGACGACGAGCGTGTGCCCCTGCGCGATCATTTTCTCCACCCACGGCGAATTGAACCACCGGCACACGAGCCGCCCGCCGAACGCACCCGCGTTTTCCTCCTCCAGCAAGACGTCGAACATCCGCTGCCCGCCGCGGATCCGCCGCAGCGTCGCCTTTTTCACAATGCCGCACACGCACACCGCGCGGTCGCCGGTCTCGGCGGGGAAACGGTCGAACTGCGTGCGATCCTCGTAGCGCCGTGGAAAGTGCATGAGCAGCGCGCCCACCGTCGACAGGCCGAAACGCTCGAGCTGGCGCGCACGGTTCGGCGGCACCACTTCAAGTTCGGCCAATGGGGTCTCCAATTGCACGCGCGGACCGTAGCGGTGCGGATATGGGGGCGGGAACAATTTTCCGCAAGGCCGATCAAATGCTTTGACGACCTGAACCAGAACGCTAGCCTCCGGCCTCGAAATTGCCCTTTTGATGCGTTTATTCCGCCATATCAGACTCTTCGTTGTCGCAGCCGCAGCCGCACTGGTCCTTCAGGCTGCTCAGGTGGAAGCAGCCACCGCGCCAAGCAAGAGCAAGAAGAGCTCCACCTCGAGCTCGTCGAAGAAAACGCCCCAACCACAAAAGACGGCGAGCACCCGCACCGCATCGAAAACGTCCTACGCGAAGACTCCGCCGAAGAAGATCGACATCGCAAAGCTTCAGCCGGTCGAATCCCTTTACAAGAAGAGCGAAGCGGTCGCGCCGCCATCGCGCAGCCTCTCCTTCTTCGGTTCGCTCGCATCCACTCGCAATTACGACAGCCGCATGCTCCGCGCTGCGGAAATCGCCTCGGCGCGCGCCTTTGCCCACTCCCGCGGCACCTGCTGGCGCTACGTGAAGAACGCATTGCTCGACGCCGGTGTCGTGGACTCCCGGCCCAAGACCGGTTACGCCAAGGAAGCCGCGGCCGAACTTGACCAACGATTACGGTTTCCGGAAGATTTCCTGCAGCGACCCGTTCAAGGCGCCGCTCGGCAGCGTGCTCGTCTATGGCGGAAAAGGTGCCGGACACGTCGAGTTTCGGACAAAGACCGGTTTCGTCAGCGACTTCACCACGCTAAAGCCTTCCAAACGTCCGCTCATCGGCGTTTACGTGAAGCCCTGAGCGTGAAGCCGGCTGAAGCTCCGCATCACCGAATGCGAAGCGCAACGAGGTGGTCGGCGAACACCGTGACGCAGTGAAAATCAAGGTCGCCGCACCCGCGGTGGAGGGAAAGGCAAACGAGGCGCTGCTGGAATTTGTCGCTAAAAAAACCGCCATAGCGCCATCGCGCTCATTTCCGGGGAAACGTCCCGCGACAAAGTCCTGCAACTCGCAAACCTGCGCACCGCAGAAGCACGGGTGCGCATCGTCGCGTCGTATCCGACGGCAACTCGGCGCTGGGAGTTCCCGCTCACCTTGCCTCGAGCGTACCCTTCGTCACACCGAGCTGGCTCTGCGCGTTTAGTTCGCGCCACAGTCCGGTGCCGTCACGCTCGCCCGCGAGGAGCGCCTGGTAGGCGGTGATGACGCGCCGCGTCTCCGCCTCATCCTCCTCGAGCAACTCGACCCGGAAATGCCCGAGCCCCCTGCCGCGGAGTGAATCGAAAAACCCCGCACCCGTCTGCGCAACGGCATTGAAGAGCGTATTCCGGCAGCCGACATCGGCGCGCAGCGGATGCTGGATGCCCACGCGGTCGCGCAGATGCACGCGGTGCCGGTCGCAAGGCCGGCCACAATCGAGAAACGACGTCCCCTTGCTCATGAACGCCGCGAAAACGCAGTGCTCCATGTGAAACATGGGCATGTGCTGGTGCAGCGTGATCTCGAACCACTCCGGCGAGCGCAGCGGAAAGCAGCTCGTTCACCTGCTCAATGTTCAGATCGTAGCTGATCGTCACGCGCTCCAGTCCGCGCCCGATGAAATGCTGCGCAGTCAGCGGATTCGCGACATTCAGCGAAAAATCGCCGATGCGGCGCAGCTGCGTGTGATCGCGGAAATGGTCAATCGCGCCGAGATTGCGAATCAACACGCCATCAGGTTGCGCGTTTTCGATCAGTTTGAAGAAGCCCTGCTCCCCCGCCTTCTGGATTCTCGGCGTTGCGAGCATGATTTGCGCACCGCCCCGCTCGCGAACGAACGCCACGGCATCGCGGTAACGACGGATATCCTCGAAGTCCACGTAGAGACGCGTGACCCCACAGCCGAGCGCCACCTCGATCTGCCCCATCGTGCGGCAGAGCACGGCGAGGGACGAAAGCGGCTGATGAGCGGTGCCCGGCGACTGCTCTTCTGAACCGAAGACTTGCCTCCAGGTTTGCGATGACTCGCCGCGCTGTCGCTGGTTCGCGGCATCGATCGCAAACGCGAGTTCGCGACGCACGCGGTTGAGCTCGCTAATGGGAAGGATGACCTCGCCCGCGAGTTCGTTGCGGAATTCGCCAAGCGCATACGGATGCTCGCCGAATCGCCCGAGGTGCTCGCGCAGCTTTTCGTCCGTTATCGGCGCCGTGCGCGCGGTCTGCAGCGGCATGGCCGACTTCACGCTGACCGCGCCCGCCGGCGATTCACACACCACTTCCATGGGCTCGCCGGCCGCGCCGCGCACCACGAGATTCACCGGATTTCGCCGTGGCTCGATGCGGCCCGTGAAAGACTGCCGCAACTGCTTGTCCAGCCCAGGATCGTCGGTCTTCCAAACACGGTCGCCGGGCTTGAGCTTGGAAAAATCAATCCGGTCGTGCTCGAAGTAATATCGGCGGCCCTTGATCTGGTAGATGCGCCCGCCCTGCTCGTCGTTCGTGTCGCCGCCGGTGTCGAACACGATGCCGTCACCCGGCTTCAGTGGCACGGCGGCGTCGAACTCCACGCTCTCCCCGCCCACGCGCGCGATCGCTCCCGCGAAGGGTCCGCGCTTTTTTCCGTATCGCGCGGAGACGAGCCGCTGGTGATCCACCCCGTGCATCCAGCCCGTGAAAAGCCCGCGCGAAAACGTCATCTCGAGCTGATATCGCTCGCTCTCCGCGGTGCGGTGCTCGCGCTGTGCGAGCGCGGCGTCCAGCGCGCGACGGTAAACCTGGCAGACCGCCGCCACGTATTCCGGCGCCTTCAGCCGGCCCTCGATCTTGAAGCTCGTCACCCCTCGCTCAAGCAGCGCCGGGATTTCCTCCACGGCGGCGAGATCCTGCGGGGAAAGGAGGTAGCGCTTGTCGCCAAGGTCGCGCAGCTCGCCATCGACGATCAGCTCATACGGCATCCGGCACGCCTGCGCGCATTCGCCGCGGTTCGCGCTGCGCTGGCCGAGCGATTCGCTGGTGAGGCACTGCCCGCTGTAGGCCACGCAGAGCGCGCCGTGGACGAAGACTTCGAGTGGCAAAGCCGGATGACGCCCGGCAGGCGAATCTCCGCCACCGTCGCTCGTCTCGCGGGATTCGACATTGAATTTTTCCAGATCCCGCAGCGACAGTTCCCGCGCCAGCACCACGCGCTCCACACCCAGCTCGCGCGCAAACTCCACGCCCTCCGGCGAAGTGATCGACATCTGCGTGCTCGCGTGAATCGGCAGTTCCGGCGTCACTTTCCGCGCGAGCCGCACGAGCCCCACATCCTGCACGATGAGCGCATCCACCCCCGCACGGCTGCAATCGCGCAGCATCGCCTCCGCCGCATCGAGTTCGCCGGTGAAAACGAGCGTGTTGAACGCCACGTACGCCTTCACGCCGTGCCGGTGGCAGAAGGTCACGACGTCCGCCAGTTCCTCGTCACGGAAGTTGTCCGCCCGCAGCCGCGCATTGAACCGCGGCAGGCCGAAGTAAACCGCGTCGGCGCCGTTCGCGACGGCGGCACGCAGGCAGTCCCACCCGCCGGCAGGCGCGAGAAGTTCGGGATGTTCGGAATTTGCGGTCATCCACCCATATTCACCCGATCCGCGCACTTTGCCAGCGCTGCACTCATGCAACTCTCGCAGCGGGCGCGCCGCCGTGGTAAACTTCTCGGATGAACATCGGCGTCCCCAAGGAAATCAAAGCGCAGGAAAATCGCGTCGCCCTCCTCCCGAGCGCCGCCTACCAGCTCGCGGGCCGCGGGACACAAGGTCATCGTCGAGGCAGGCGCCGGCGCCGGCTCGGGTTTTCCGGACGAACAGTACGCCAGCGCCGGCGCGGAGCTCGTCGCGAAGCACGCGGAGGTCTTCGAGCGCGCGGACCTCATCGTGAAGGTGAAGGAGCCGCTCAAGGACGAATGGCCGCTGCTGCGCCCCGGGCAGATCCTTTTCACCTACCTCCACCTCGCCGCGAGCAAGCCGCTCACCGAGGCGCTGCTCGCCTCGAAAATCACCGGCATCGCGTACGAAACCGTCGAGGTGAACCGCCGCCTCCCGCTCCTCGAGCCCATGAGCGAAATCGCCGGCCGCATGAGCGTGCTCGTCGGCGGATATTTTCTGCAAAAGCACACCGGCGGCTGCGGCGTGCTGCTCGGCGGCGTGCCCGGAGTGCTGCCGGGAAAGGTCGTCGTCATCGGCGGCGGCACCGCGGGCGTGAACGCCGCGCGCATGGCGCAGGGACTCGGCGCGGACGTGACGATTCTCGACGTGGATCTCGAGCGCATGCGCTTCCTCGACATCACGCTCCACACCGCGCACACGCTCTACTCGAGCCCCGCGCACATCCTCGAAATGCTCCCCGAGGTGGACCTGCTCATCGGCGCCGTGCTCGTGCCCGGCGCGCGGGCGCCGAAGCTCATCAACCGCGAAATGATGCGCGTCATGAAACCCGGCAGCGTCTTCGTGGACATCGCGATCGACCAGGGCGGCTGCGCGGAAACCTCGCGCCCGACCACGCATCTCGATCCCGTTTTCGTCGATGAAGATGTCACGCACTACTGCGTCGCCAACATGCCCGCCGCCTACGCGCGCACCGCCACGCAGGCGCTCACCAACGTCACCTACCGTCACATCGAAACCCTCGCCGACAACGGCATCCCCGGTGCGTTTAAAAAGGATCCGACCCTCCTCGGCGGGCTGAATGTCTTCGACGGCAAAGTCACCCATTCCGGAGTCGCCGAGGCCCACGGCCTGACACTCCACCGCACCTCGGAACTCGGACTCGGCAAGTAACGGACTCGACCGGGAGTAAGCTGGTGCAGCCGGCGGGGGTCGAACCCACAACCTTCGGCTTCGGAGACCGACGCTCTATCCAGTTGAGCTACGGCTGCACATAAAGCGGCGGAAAGTTGCTTCGCACGACAGAGGGTGTCGAGGGAAAGTTTGCGCGGTCCGCCTTTGACGGACGACACCGAGCCCTGCGAAATGCCGGCGAATGAAACCGACTGTCGCGCACCCGCTCCAGCTCATCACGTTTTTGCTTTTTGCATTCCTGCCGGTGCAGGTGATTGCCGGTCTTCCGGCATTCGATTTTACCGATGAAAAGGACGCGCAAGGCTGGACCGCCGCGCACGACATCGGCGCGCTCACGCCGTCACGCGAGGGGCTCGTGGTAAATATTTCCGGCGCGGACCCCTTCATGCACGGGCCCCGCGGGGATTACTCCGGCACGGGCCAGTTGATCTTCACAGCGACGGTTCGGAGTCCGGTGGCAGGCTGGGGACAGGTTTTCTATTCCAATGGGCCGGACACCGAGAGGCAGTCGGTCCATTTCCAAATGCGAGAAGGCTGGAATCACGTCTGCGTGCCGCTGCCGCCGATGGGCGCGGGCTGGCGGCTGAGGCTGGATTTCCCCGCGACTTCCGGCGAATGCGTGCTTGCGCGAACGGCTGTCGAGGAAGCGGGCGCGCGCGGCGTGGCAACCGTGCGCGCGGAGCGGGATCGGCTGCTGCTGAAGCTGCGCGGGCTGTCCGGACCGGTGGAGATCGCGGAACTCCAGCCTCACCAGACCTTCACGGATGCAGCGGCTGCACGGGTGGTTTGGAAGGGCGACGCGACGGATGAGGTCAGCCTTCCCCGCTTTGACAGGAAGCATGACAGGCTCGCGAGCGGGTTCGTTGCTTTCACACCGCACGGGGTGCTTGGCCGCGTGCCCGTGGGTGCGGCGCGTTACGTGGAGGCCTTCGGCACCATCTCGCGCGACACGCGGGCGTTCCCACAGCCCGGCAGCAAGAAAGGCATCCAAGTGCAGATGGCGGACGACGCCCTCGCGCTTGGCATCCGGCACGCGACGCTGAATGTGAGCGTGGGCGCGCTGTTCGACTGGGAGAAAAAGCCGGGCAGCCCGGTGTGGAAGGTGGACGGCGAGACGTTTGCATTCCGCCGCGGCTACCTCGACAGCCTCGGCGTGAAGCGCCTCAGCGACGCTGGCGTGAACGT
This sequence comes from uncultured Verrucomicrobiae bacterium, assembly GCA_963769025.1. GTDB lineage: Bacteria > Verrucomicrobiota > Verrucomicrobiia > Chthoniobacterales > Chthoniobacteraceae > SXWH01. Next base: position 33,366 of record CAVYKI010000004.1, on the reverse strand, counting down.
GTATCTCATCATGCTGGGCATCCATTCGCAAAATGCCGAGCGCGACGGACGCATGCTGCACCCAGGACGCGACACGAAACTGCAGAACGGGATCGCCGCACCGAATCTCTCGACGCCCGAGGGTGCGCGGCTCTGGCGCGCGGCGTTCGAGTTTCTCGCGGATTGGTTTTCGCGCGCGGACGACGAGCATGGACGTGTCGTCGGCTACATCATCGGCAACGAGGTGAACGTGCACTGGCAGTGGCACAATTTCGGGCGCATGCCGCGCTCCGCGGCGGTCGCGGAATACGAGCGCGAGGTGAGGCTGGCGCACACCGCGATTCGCAGGGCGAGCAGCAGCGCGCGGGTGTACATGTCGCTCACGCATTTCTGGACGATCGATCCCGATGCAGATCACTGGCGCTCGATGCCGGGGCGTTACTTCATCGAGGAATTCGCGCGGGTGGCGCGCACGGGCGGCGACTTCGACTGGCATCTCGCGCATCATCCATATCCCGAAAACCTCGGGAACCCGCGCACATGGCTGGACAAAACCGCGCCGCAATCACCCGACGCAAAGCGGATCACGTTCAAAAATCTCGAGCAGCTCGCCGCATTTTTCCGGCGGCCCGAACTGCTCTTTCGCGGCCAGCGCCGCAGCATCATTTTGAGCGAGCAGGGATTTCACTCGAACGGCACGGAGCGCGGCGACCTCGAGCAGGCCGCGGGCTTTTGCTACGCGTGGGAAAAGATCGCGCGCCTGCCGGAGATCGAAGCGTTCATTTTGCACCGGCACGTGGATCACCAACACGAAGGCGGGCTGAACCTCGGACTGTGGCGCCGCAAACCGGACAGCATCGCGACGCCGGACACGAAGCGCCCAATCTACGAGTGCTTCAAGGCGGCGGGCACGCCGGCGCAGGAGGAGGCATTCCGGTTTGCCCTGCCCATCGTCGGGCTGAAGAGCTGGGACGAAGTGCTCGCGCCCGAGTAGCGGCTACGTGCAGGGCGGAAAGCCCGCGCGGACCGAGGCCCACGGCTCCTCGGTGGATACGTCCACGATGCCCGGCTCCGCGGCGTTCGACGGCGAGAGGATCGCGAGGAAGACGAGGCGCTCGCGGAACGGATTGTAGGTGCCGTGCGGTTCGCCCATCGGGATGAACGCCATCTCGCCGGGACCGAGCGTGCGATGTTCGCGCCCGACCCATTGCTCGGCGCGGCCGGAGATGATGTAGATGAGTTCCTCGCGCGTCGGATGCGTGTGGAAGGGATGGCATGCGGCCCGGCTCCATGTTGGCGCGGACGAGCATGAGCTGCTCGTTGTCCACGATGTCGCTGCGGGAGAGCCATTCCTCGATGGTCCACGGTGACTGGAAATCCACCTTCTCTGCGGCGGTGACGAATCGGCGGGGATTGGGCGTGCTCATGCGTGAATTACAAATCATCGCCGGGGCGCAGCGGCTTCTTGCGCTTGGGAGCGCTGGCCGATGTGCGCGGCTTGGTGCCGGGCGGGCGGAGTTCCACATCGCCGGCGTCGAAGGCCATCAGGTTCTCGGGATGTGCGATTTTGAATTCCTCGACGACGACGCCGTCGCCCTGAAAAAGCGCGAGTGAAGTCCCGTCCTTCACGAGTGTCGCCCATTTCAAGTTCGTGGCCATCGTCAGCCGCGAGAGCGGAAGGTCGTCCGCCGTTTTCAAGACCGCGCCCTCCGCATCGACGACAATCTTCAGCGCAATCTCCGGCTTCGCGTTCGCCGAGCAGCGGGTTTGCGCGCACCTGGAATTTCACCACGGGCTCGGATTTGGGTGGCCTTCGCGCGTCCGAGGAACGGGGCGATCGCGTCAAAGGTGTCCGACTTGATGATGCGCTTGAGATACGTGATGCGCCACGCGGACTTCGCCGGCGCCTGCGTGGTGGCGGCGGACTGCTGGTCCGATGTGCCGAGCGCGAGCGAGCGGAGCCGCTGCTCGCTGGCATTTTCATCGAGCAGGAAAATCATCTCGCTCCACTGCGAGGCCACGATCTGCACCGGCTGCGGCTCGTTTTTTTCATACGGGAGGCGGCGGAGGAATTCGCCGTCCGGCGAATACGCGCGGACCTCGCGGCCAGCGGGCGTCTCGACGATCGCCCAGACCCGGCCACCGCTTCCGGTCGTGCAGGTGAGCGGCCTTTCGCCCTCGGCGAACAGCACGGGCGCGCTTTCACCGGCGTGACGGACGATCAGTTTCCCATCCTCGATGGCCGCCTCGACATCATTCGGCACGGGCGGATCGCCGGGACGCGAAAGCTTCCAGCCGAGCGTCTCCTCCTTGCCGTCCTCCGTGCGCAACGTGACCTGCACCTCGTCGCGCCCCACGCCTTTCACCGCGAGCACGCGGACAAATCGCGGCGACTCCTCCTTGATCCAGTCATTGCCGTGAAAGGCCACGCCCTCGACACCCAGATTGCCCGTCATCCAGCCGCTGACACTGTATTTCCCGAGCGGCGCAGGCTGGCCCGCGTCGTCGCGGCCATCCCATCGCGTCACGAGTCCGTTCTCGCCGACCTTGAATTCCTCCTGCGCGGCCTCGTGATGGAGGACGCGGACGAGCTTCCCCGCGCCGTTGTAAATGCCGATGCTCAGCGTGCCCTCCATCGGCGGCGGGAGGAACATGATCGGCACGCTTTCCTGCGCGAACGCGCCGAGGGCGAGGGCGAGCAGCAAGGCAACTGGGGCGAATCGGCGGTCAGGCATAGATGCGCCAGTTCAGGCGCGGGAGGAAGTTGTCGCGTTCCTCGCAACTTTCCAAGAGCGCAGTGTCGATGCGATCCGGCGTGGAGTTGCGAATGCAGGCGGACGAACCAATCGAGATGCTCGCGCACGCGGCGCGTGGCATATTCCCGTGCCGTGCCGTTGCGGATGAGAAACGCCCAGTCGCTCGACTGCGCGAGGAGAAGCTCGCGCGCCAGCTGGCGCAGGCAGCGCTCTTCCAATTCCGTGGCCGGGGCTCCGCTGGAAAAATGGCGCGCGCTGAAGACCATCTTCTCCTCCGCAGCGTGGAGCTCGGGATAAATCCACGCATTCGACGGATCGAGCCACACGGCGTGGAATCCGCCGTCGCCCCACGAGGAGGTCGCGGGCTCGATCACTTCGTGGGTGTCGGACTCGCGAAGGTATTCGCCGGGCGTGACGAGCCGGATGTCCGACGGCACGCGCGCGGCTCCATCGAGGACCGCCGCCAGCCATTCCGGACCCTCGAACCACCAATGGCCGAACAGCTCGGCATCGAACGGACTCACGACGACCGGCGGCACCGGCATCAATGTGCGCACGTGGCGGAGCTGGCGGATTCGCGCATCGAGAAAATGCCGAGCGTGCTCCCGCGCGCGGCCGAGCGCCATCGCGCGGTCGTAGCACTGCTTCGGCTCGGCGCCGGTGACGCGGTGCATCTTGAACCCCGTGAAGCGCCGCGGACCGTCCGGGAAAAAGCGGCGGAACTCCTCCTCCGGCATGTCCCAGCCGGCGTCGCGGTAAAATTCGCGGTACCACGGATCGCCCGGATAGCCGCCGGTCGCGCTCCACACCTGGCGCGCGGATTCCTGATCGCGGCCAAATGCGGCGACGCCCGCCGGAGCGAACACCGGCGCGTAGATTGCCCGTTGCGGGCGCGGCCTGCCGAGCATCAGCCCGTGCGAATCGAGCACGCACCAGCGGATGCCCGCCTCCGCGAGAATGCGATCGACGCCCGGTCGCCAGCCGCATTCCGGGAGCCAGATTCCGCGCGGCTCGCAGCCGAACATCGCGCGGTATGCGTCGATGCCGAGTGTGATTTGCGCACGCACGGACTCCGTCCGGAGCATCAGCGGCAGGTAGCCGTGGGTCGCGGCGCACGCGATGATTTCCAAATGCCCGCTCTCCTGGAGCGCGCGAAACGCGGAGACGAGATCCCGCTTCCACCGGTGCGTCCACCATTCGCGCGCACGCATCAGGCGCAGCAGGTAAAAGCGCGCGGCCTGCTGCTCCGCACGGCGGCCCTTGCTCCGCTGCAGTTCGTTTTCGGTGATGGCGATGAGCCGATCGAGGTGCCGCTCGTAGCGCGAACGGAGCAGTTCGTCGCAAAGCATGTGCCCCAGCGTCGGCGTCAGCGACATCGCGAGACGGAAGCGCGTGCCAGCGTCGGCGAGCCCGTGCAGCGCATCCAGCAGCGGCAGGTATGTCTCGGTGATCGCCTCGAAGAGCCAGTCCTCCTCAAGAAATTCCTCATGCTCGGGATGCCGCACGCACGGGAGGTGCGCGTGCAAAATCAAGGCGAGGCAACCGGGCGGCATCACGCGAAGCTACGCGTCGCGCGGCGGGTGCGACAAGCGCGCCGGTCACCCGACGTCGTGGCAATCAGTTTCATTTTTGGTTTGTGGGAAAGCGCGCGGCGGTGACACTGCGCGGCCCGCGCCTGCGGAGGCCGACCGCATGAACATCCCGAACAAACTCACCATCTCACGCTTCGTGATGACGGCGGCATTCGTCGCGGCGATGACGATGGGCCGGAGTGGAAGGAGACTGCACGCGCCGGGCCGCAGCGCGACACAGGCGGCTGGAGCTTTGCCTACACCGCGGCGCTGCTGCTGTTTCTCGCGGCGAGCGCGACGGACTATCTCGACGGACTACTACGCGAGGAAGCTCGGCATCGTGACGAATTTCGGAAAGCTGATGGACCCGCTCGCCGACAAGGTGATGATCGCCGCGGCTTTCATCTGCCTCGTGCCGCTGAAGGCGATTCCCGCGTGGGTGGCGATCGTGATCGTGGGCCGGGAATTCCTCATCACGGGGCTGCCGGCTTCTCGCAGCGGGCCGCGGGGTGATCCTCCAGTCCGAGCGTCTCGGAAAGCACAAGGCGCTCTGGCAGATCCTCACCGCCGGGTATTTTCTCCTGCTGCTCGCGATGATGGAATGGGAACGCGCGGGCTGGGTTTCGCTGCGCGTGGCCGACTGGTGGTGGCAGGCCTGGCACTACGGCGGCTGGACGCTCGCCGCCGTGACGCTGGTGCTGACGCTCTATTCCGGCATCGGCTACCTGCTGAAGCACCGCGACCTGCTCGCGGAATAATCCGCGCAGACCGGCAGGCTAGTCCCCTTCGACGTCAACGATGTCGCCGGGCTGGACTCTTCGGATCGCTCGCGGGATCCCTTTTGAGCGTCTTCCAGCTGTACCGCGCTGCCTTGCCAGCCCGGATGACCTTGATGCCGTCGCCCGCGAAATCCCCGCGGCCGCCTGCGGCGCTGATGGCGCCTGTCAGCGTAAGACCCTCGAACCATTGCTGCCGCCCGGACGATCGCACGGAACCGCCGACGATGATCGTGCGCTGATTCTGGCTCGTGTTCACCGTGATGTTGACATTCGCGATCGTGAAAATCTTCGCCTGCTTCAGGCGTGTCTCGATGACGGTGGCGAGCTGCGAACTCGAAAGGCCGCGCGCCGGGATGCGGCCGATGAGTGGGAAGATTCACGGAACCTTCGTCCACGGTGAGCACGAGGTTGAACTCACGGGTGAATTCCTCGGGGGGGCCGCTGAGTCGCATTTCAAAGACGTCTCCGTCGCGGAACGCGGTGTCCGCGTAAGTCTGCGGCAGACGAGGACGAGCAACGAAAGCAGGCAGAGGAGGATTCGCTTCATGGTCTAGTATGCGTCTTCGTTGTCCCCTGTCGTGGCGGCAGCCTCCGGCTTTTTGGGCGCCTCGAGCTGCGGCCGCTTGGGGCCGTAGTAGTCCTTGTAGTTCGAGTAGTAGCGGTACGAGTCGTCCTGCCGGACGTCCACATTGTTCAGGACAACGCCGATCAGGTTGCCGCCGACATGGGTGACGGTGGTCTTCACGCGCTGGAGCATGTTGCGCGGGAAACGGCGGTACTGGACGACCATGATCGTATTATCCACCTCGGAGACGAGGATGCTCGCGTCCGAGACGCCGAGGATCGGCGGCGAATCGAAGAAGACGATGTCGTAGTGCTGCTTGAGCTGGCGGATCAGTTCGCTCATCCGTGGGCCATTCAGGATGCCGACATCCTCCATCGAAAGATTGCCGCTCGGGATGATGGAGAGATTGTCGAGCCGCGAAGGCTTGGTGATTTCCTCGATGGTGAGGCGCCCATGGAGGTAGTCCACGAGGCCGACGCTGTTGTCCAAATCGAAGAAGCGATGCTGCGAGGGCCGCCGAAGGTCGGCGTCCACGACCAGGACGTTTGCGCCGCCTTTGGCGTAGGTGTAGGCGAGGTTGGAAAGCGTGGTGCTCTTGCCTTCGCCGGGACCTCCGGACACGAGGGTGTAGGTGTTCGCCGTCCGGTCGGGGAGGTTGAGTTCGATGTTGCCCTTCAGGATGCGGTAGGCCTCGGCGTCGGCGGTGTCGCGCTTTTGCTTGAGGAGAATGACGATGTCGGTCGGGATGACCGCGAGCACGGGAAGCCCGAGATGCCGCTCGATGTCGTCCACGGTCTTCACCGAGGTGTCGAGATACTCGACGAAGAAAGCGAGGGAGATGCCCGCCAGAACACCGACGACGGCTGCGAGAACCATATAGAGGGCCACGCTCGGCTTTGCCGGATACAGGCCGGGAAGCGCGCGCTGCCAGATCTTCACGGGGACCTGGGAGATCATGTTGTCGAACCGCGCTGCGTCGTACCGCTGGCGGATGGTGAGCAGGAGCTGCTTGGTCATCAGGTAGGCGGACTTTTTCTCGACGTAGCGATTCATCACCGTCTTCTCGTGAATCTGCACATCGCGCCGCGATTTCATCTGCTCCTCGTAGGTCTTGAGGGTGTTTTCCTCGATGGCCAGCTTGGTCTTCAGCGATCGGCGGATGCTCTCGAGCTGGTCATCGAGCTGCTTGGAGTAAACCTCGCGCTGGGCGCGAAGGGACTTCATCCGCGGGTGGTTTTCACCGAGCCCCGCACTGAAATACTTTGCCTCCTCGGCCTTCGCATCCTGCAAAAGCGGGAGCGTCTTCTCCACGGTCTGGTCGCTGATGTTCAATATCCGCATCGCCTCCATCAGTTCCTCGGGCTTGAGCAGTTCGATGCGTGCGAGCTGATTGCGAAATTGATCCACGAGCGCGCGCTTCTCGATGGAAAGTGACTCGATGCCGCGGAGCCCTCCTTCGGAGCTGATGGAGAGGACAGCGTTCGAGCTTTCGGGATCCGGGTCCACGATGTTGTCCTCCTGGCGAATCTTCGACGCTTCCTGGAAGAGCTTGTTCATCTCGTCTTCCTTGGTTTTCAGCTCGTCCTTCATCTCGGCGAGCGTCTGGTCCATGTTCTTGCGCAATTCCTCGATGCGCTTGTCCCGATACGTGATGGCGATCGTATTCGCGATGTCGGCGGCGAGCTGCCTGTCGGTGTTGTAAACGCCGATTTCGATCAGAGTCGTGTTCCTCTGCTCCGCCACGACGACACTCCGCGAGAGAACCTCGGTGACCCACTGCATGGGCATCGTCATTCCCGGAGGCGACAGTTTTTTCACCAGATCGAGTTTTTCGATGACCGGATTGAGGATTTCCGACTTCTTTATCACCTGGAACTGAGTGGCGAGGAACTGAGGGTCGGTCCTCCCAGTCGAGGCGGCCGAATTCACGTCGGTCCCGCGGTTTAAGGTGTCGGGTTTAATTTCGACCGTCACCTGGGAAAAGTACTGGCGGGGAAGGAAGAAGACGTAAACGCCAGCCGATACCATCACCAAGAAGAAGGTGAGCAGGATCAAACCAAGGCGCAGTTTGACGACGCGCCAGTAGTCTAAAAAGTGAAGCTTTGCCTCGGTGGGTTCAGTCATGTGAGGTGGGGATTAACGGTGCGAAATATTGCCGGGATGGGGAACTCACGTAACCATGCACGATGCCCGTTCGCAACGGGAGATTGCGCGCCATCCGCGGGAATCCCCGGCGTTCGCCTAGGTACTCGGTACTGGGCGGAGAAAAGCACCCGGTTCCGGTCGTAACTCCCCGACCCGCTCGTGCTATTCTGCAAGGTATAATTGTACCTCAGCCCGAGTGTGAAGTGGCGGTTCAGCCGGTATTGGAGGCCCGCATTCAAATCATAGACATCCGACCTGCTGCTCGTGCCGGAACGCGCTTCGTAATCGGTGTGGATGAAATTGACACCGGCATTGCCGGAGAAACGCGAAGTGAAGGCCCGCTGGTAGAGCAGGCCGAACCGGTAGGAGAGATTCTCGTCGCCCGCATTCGTCGCCTGCTCAAATCCGTACCGGCCGTTGACACTGAGTGTGGAATGGCGTCCGGCGCGATAGTTCACGGATGCCTCTGCGTATGGAGCAGTGCTGCTGCCCCCGGCGTCGTAGCTGCGGATGGAGGCGCCGCTGCGGAAGGTCGCCGTCACGCGCCGCGATGCGATCCAGTCCAGACCGCCAAGGAGGTAGGCCGTCTGCGCATTGAGCGCTGTGTTGGAGACATACTCATCCAGCCCGTAGCGTCCCTCGGCCACCCACGTATAGCGCGGGGAAGACTGGAACCTGAACTCGTTGCCGAAAATGAAACTCCAGTAGCTGTTGGAAAGTGTCGCGGCGCCTTCGTTGACATATTTCAGGAGGTTCACGGAAGCACTCGTGATCGTGCTGAAATGCGGCGTCCAACGGTGGCTAAGGTCGAATTTCGTGGAGCCCGTGAAGTAATCGCCTGCCGACTGGTTCGTCGGTGAATAAATGTTCGAGTAATCCGGCTGCGAGAGGAATGCGAGGCTCGCGTTGGCAGAAACCTGCGTGCGGGGATCGACCTTATGGACATACATCATCCCGAGCCGCGCGTTGAAGTCCGAGCTGTTGCCGGGCCGGTCCCAGTAAAAGTCACCACCGGCCTCCACGTTTACGGTAAACGCAGTCCGCGGCTTCAGCCATTGGGCGTCCCAGTGTCCGTTCACCCACGTGAAACCACTCCGGCTGCGCGGCGTGGCGACCGCCGTCGTGGCGTTCGAGGTGGACTGATTCGGGTTATCGTCGTACCCGATGCCCACAGAGACTCCATAGCGGAACTTTGGCCGCGCATATTGCCCCTGCCCAGGCGTGACCACCTGCGGTCCGCGCCCGTAAAGTCCGGGAACGATAAACCGGGATTCGGTTCCCTCTTCCCTTGTCCCCTGTGCTCCCGCGTTTTCGGTCTCGGCGTCCTCATTGATGGCACTCACTTTGCGCGTTTTCGAGCGCGATGTGTCCGTATCGCCGCTGTCGTAGGCAAATGGCGAACTGCGGCCAGTGCCGGCACCGGTGCCGCGGGGGGATGCACCGGTTCGGAAGGGATTGCTTGGTTTCGCTCGTCCCTGCATCCGGCGCAGTGCCCGATTCCGTGGTCGCGGTCGCATCGACCCCTCCGGGAGCCGCTCCCGGGGCCGTATCCTGCGCAAAGGTCAAATTAGCCCAGGAACAGCCCGCAACCACAATTATTGCGAGGGAGGCATTCCGGCTGCTAGGGAGGAGATGATAAAAACTGAGCGACTTCATGGTTGGGAAAAATCAGGAACGGTCCTAGGCGGGCGGGAGGGGGATATTTCGGGATTACTACTGGTCGTGTCCGGGTATTGCAACACCTTGCTTTTGCTGTAACGCGATTGTCACGCACGGAATTCGTCCGCCCGTGAAGCATTGGGTGCAAAAATGTGAACGGAGCATTTTCTGTCCGAGTTTCCAGGAGGATGCGGTCTTGCGCGACACCGTCTTTTATCCCTGTTCGAAGCTTCAGCCTGTGCCGCGCGATGTGTGGACGGGTGAATTTCGCCACATCAGAACCTCCGCGACCTCCCAAGGCATTCACGAGGCCGCATCTGGCGAGGAACTCCACGATCTTCGCCAGGGCGCGAGCACGATGGCTCAGCGTGTTTTTCACCTCCGGCGAAAGTTGCCCAAACGTCTCGGAATAGCCCTCCGGAATGAACATCCCGTCATATCCGAAGCCCCCGGTCCCACGTTCCTCCGCAATCACACGGCCCTCCACGCGCCCGTCGCAAGCCGCCTCCGTGCGACCGGCCCGCGCGACCGCCATCGCGCACCGGAAACGCGCCGTCCACGGTTCCGCTTTTCCGCAAAGCGAGCAGTTCGCGTTTCAGCCGTGCGCGGTTCCCGGCGTTGTCGCCATGGGTCCCGGCATACAGCGCGCTCTGCACGCCGGGCTCGCCGCCGAGCGCGTCCACCTCCAGCCCCGAATCGTCGCTCAGCACGATCCCCAGGAAAACGAGCGATGCAGCCTCGGCCTTGATGCGCGCATTTTCCTCGAAAGTCACTCCCGTCTCCTCCGGCGAAGGCACCTCCGGATGCGCCGTGAGGTCGCTGACCTCCCATGTCCCGCCGAGAATGGCGCGGATCTCCTCGGTCTTGTGGGCGTTCTTTGTGGCGATGAGAAGGCGGGGCATGGGCGTGCGCAGTGTCCAGTTCCGTGTCCCGGGCGCAACTCCGATTCCTTCATTGCCGACGCAGCCCCGGGACGCCACATTCCGCGCCCTTTCGACCATGAGCAACGAGCGCCGCAAACCATTTCCCTTCGACCAATTCGAGCCCAAGTGGCAGCGCGTGCTGGGAGGAGAGCGCAGACCTTTCACACCCCGAATCCCGGCGAGCCCGGCTTCGATGCCGCGAAGCCGAAATACTACGTGCTCGACATGTTCCCCTACCCCAGCGGCGCGGGGCTGCACGTCGGCCATCCGGAGGGCTACACGGCCACGGACATCATCGGCGCGCTACAAGCGGATGCGCGGCTTCAACGTGCTGCACCCGATGGGCTGGGACGCCTTCGGCCTGCCCGCGGAGCAGTACGCGATCAAGACCGGCCAGCATCCCGCGCGTCGACGACCGCGAAGAACGTCGCGAACTTCAAGCGGCCAGCTCCAAGCGCCTCGGCTTCGGCTACGACTGGGAGCGCGAGGTGAACACGACCGATCCCGGCTACTTCAAGTGGACGCAGTGGATTTTCCTCCAGCTCTACGGCTGCGTGGTTCAACCCCGAGACGCAGCGCGCCGAGCCGATCGCCACTTACAATGGCGACGACGCCGACAGCGTCCGCCTCGCCTACGTGAGCGAAGCGCCCGTGAACTGGTGCCCCGAACTCGGCACCGTGCTCGCGAACGAGGAAGTCATCGATGGAAAGAGCGAAGTCGGCGGCCATCCCGTCGAGCGCCGCCCGATGCGCCAGTGGATGCTGCGCATCACCGCCTACGCGCAGCGGCTGATCGACGAACTCGACGGCCTCGACTGGCCGGAGGGCATCAAGCTGCTGCAGCGAAACTGGATCGGCCGCAGCGAAGGCGCGGAGGTGCATTTCACGCGTCGCCGACGCGGCGGAAAAGATCACGCGTCTTCACCACGCGGCCCGACACGCTCTTCGGCGCGACCTACATGGTGCTCGCGCCGGAGCATCCGCTCGTCGATCGAATCGTCACCGAGGAGCAGCGCGCCGCCGTCGAGGAGTATCGCGAAAAGACCGCGCGCAAGAGCGACCTCGAGCGCACCGAACTCGCGAAGGACAAGACCGGCGTCTTCACCGGCGCGTTTGCGATCAATCCCGTCAACGGCGAGCGCATCCCGATCTGGATCGCCGACTACGTGCTGATGGGCTACGGCACCGGCGCGATCATGGCCGTGCCGGCGCACGACGAGCGCGACTGGGAGTTCGCGAGAAAGTTCGCTCTGCCCATCCGCGAAGTCGTCTCGCCCGACGCCGCGCCTCGGACTCGGCGGCGGCGGCGTGTGCGACGCCGAGCCGCTCGAATGTTTCGCGGGCGAAGGGTTCGCCATCCACTGCGGTCCGCTCGACGGCCTGCCCACCGCCGAGGCGAAAGCCGAAATCATCCGCCTGGCTCGAAGCGCAGGGCCTCGGCAAAAAGACGATCAACTTCAAGCTGCGCGACTGGCTTTTCTCCCGCCAGCGCTACTGGGGCGAGCCGTTCCCCATCGTCTGGGAAGACGGCAGGCACCGCGCGCTTCAGCGAAAGCGAACTGCCCGCTCGTCCCGCCCGAGCTCGCCGATTTCAAGCCGACCGGCACCCCCGAGCCGCCGCTGACCAAGGCGACGCGACTGGGTCGCGCTACACCGACACCGCCACGCGCGAGACCAACACCATGCCGCAGTGGGCCGGCTCGTGCTGGTATTACCTGCGCTACTGCGATCGCGCAAAACGCCGAGCGCTTCGTCGGCGAAGGACGCCGAGCGCTACTGGATGGGCAGCACGACCGAGCAACAGCCCGGGCGGCGTCGATCTCTACGTCGGCGGCACCGAGCACGCCGTGCTGCACCTGCTCTACGCGCGCTTCTGGCACAAGGTGCTCTTCGACCTCGGCCACGTCTCCACGCCCGAGCCGTTCCAGCGGCTCGTCAACCAGGGCCTCATCCTCGGCGAGGACGGCGCAGAAGATGTCCAAGTCGCGCGGCAATGTGGTGAACCCCGACGACGTCATCGCGCGAATACGGCGCCGATGCGCTGCGGCTGCTACGAGATGTTCATGGGCCCGCTCGAGCGACGAAGCCGTGGAGCATGAACGGCGTCGAAGGCGTCTTCCGTTTCCTCGCCCGCGTCTGGCGCCTGGTCATGGAGGAAAATCAGGCCGGCGAGTGGGTGCGCGCCGCCGCCGTGCAGGACGTGCCGATGGACAAGGCGGTCGCCAAGGTCGTCCACGCGACGATCAAGAAAGTCGGCGAAGACATCGAGGACGCTCAGCTTCAACACCGCCATCTCGCAGATGATGGTCTGCACGAATGCGCTCATCCGGCGCGACCCCGCGCCCGCTCGCCGCGATCCGCGCTGCTGCTGCAAGTGCTCAATCCCTTCGCCCCGCACCTCACCGAGGAACTGCAGCGCCATCCTCGGCGGCACGACGCTCGCTCGCCGACACAGCCGTGGCCCGCCTACGATCCCGCGCTGCTCATCGAGGACGAAATCGAACTCGCCCGTGCAGGTGAACGGCAAAGTGCGCGACAAAATCGTCGTGAAGAAAGACGCCACGCAGGCCGACATCGAAGCCATCGCCAAGTCCGCGCCAAAAATCGCCGAAGCCCTCGCCGGCAAGACGATCAAAAAGCTCATCGTCGTCCCCGGCCGCCTCGTGAACATCGTCATCGGGTAGGGCGCTTTCGCCGAAAGCGCCCACTTTTCCCCTCCGCAAAAGCCGTGCGCCGCGCCACCGAACCGCTCTCGACGCTCGCCATCCCCGACGCGTTTCCCCCCGGCGATCCGCAGCTCGTCGCCGTCTCCGGCGGGCGCGACTCCATCGCGCTGCTCCACTGGCTGCACGCGCACGGATTTGAAAAACTGATCGCCGTCCATCTCGACCACCGCCTGCGCGCCGAGAGCGGCGAAGACGCGGCATTTGTCCGCAAATTTGCCGATTCGCTCGGCGTCGAATGCATCACCGGCTCCACCGATGTCGCCACGCTCGCGAGCGGCGGACGCCTTTCCATCGAGACCGCCGCGCGCCATGCACGCCACGAATTTTTCGCCCGCACCGCCATCGGGCGCGCGTGCCCGCGCATCTTTCTCGCGCATCACGCCGACGATCAGGTCGAGACCTTCCTGCACAATCTCCTCCGCGGCGCCGGCCCCTCCGGGCTCTGCGGGATGAGCGCCGTCTCGACTTTCGAAATGCACGGCACCGCGCTGCTCGTAGCGCGCCCGCTGCTCGGCACGTGGCGCGAGGAAATCGACGGATACATCGCGCGCCACAAACTGCCGTTCCGCGACGACGCATCGAACGCCGACCCTCGCTTCACGCGCAACCGGCTGCGGCACGCGGCGATTCCCGCGCTCACCGCCGCGCTCGGCCGCGACGTGCGCGCCGCGCTCCTGCGCACCACGGAGCTGCTGCGCGCCGAGGATGAATTCCTTTCCGCCCAGCCCGAACTCCGCGGCGCGCCCGACGTGCTGCAAACTCCCCTGCTCCGCTCGCTGCCTCTCGCCCTTCAGCGGCGGCTCATCCACCTCTGGCTCCAGCGTCACAACGTCCGAACCGTCGGCTTCGCGGAGGTCGAAGCCGTGCGAGGACTGCTCGAATCACGCGGCGCAAAGGTGAACCTTCCCGGCGGCCTCTGCGCCCGCCGCCGCGAGAAAAGAATCTTCCTCGCGCAGCAGTGACGGCGCGCCGCAGCGCTCGGCGCTCGACGAACGGCGCAGACTGAGGCTATGCAGTGGCCCGTGTTCACCGTCTCCAGCCTGACATCCGTCACGAGTCACCCTGCGGCGATCCTGGCACTGTGCGCTGCCCCGCTCATCTATCTCGGCGCGATCGCCATCGGGCGTTTTCTAAAACGGAAATACGGGGCGCCACTCGGGCTGGTTTTTCAGATCTTTTGCATCGCGCTCGCCTGCTACGTGCCGCTCCGCGTGCTTTACGCCGTGCAGGCTTCCGCAGCGAGCCCGGAGGACCCGACCAGGATCTGGCAGGCAGTGGGCATCCGTCATTTCCAGGCAGCGCTGCTGGTGCTCGGGGTGATCACGGCAATCCAGCTGCTCCAATGTTTCTACTGGCAGCGCTGGTTCGCGAAGCGGCATGGAACGGAGGCTCCCAAGCTTCTCCAGCAGGTGTTCGGATTCGCCGTCTTCTGCCTGGCGCTCGCGCTCGTGCTGAAGCTGACGTACGGGCTTCGGGTAGACACGTTCATCGCCGGCTCTGGGATCGTCGCGATCGTCATCGGCCTCGCGATGCAGGAGACGCTCGCGAACATCGTCTCCGGGATCGCCTTGCAAATCGGCAAACCCTTCCGTGTCGGCGACTGGCTGATCCTGGACAATCACCGCGCCGAAGTCATGGAGCTGAACTGGCGCTCGACCAAGCTCCGCACCAACGACGAGATCTATCTCGACATCCCGAACAAGGCGGTCGTCACGCACACGATCATCAACCTCAGCTATCCGACCAAGGTCCACGCGAACCACCTCAAGGTCGGCTTCGAGTATGACGCCCCGCCGAACGTCGTTCGCGACCTCCTGACCCGCGCCACCGTGGACGCCCCGGGGGTGCTCGACACACCGCCGCCAAAGGTCGCCCTGCGCGATTTCGGGGATTCGGCCATCATCTATGAAATCAAATACAGCCTCGATGACGAGCGGCGCTGCAATGACATCGAAGACGCCATCCGGACAAACATCTGGTACGCAGCCCGCCGCGCGGGCCTGAGCATCCCGTATCCCATCCGCACCTTGGAAATCCGCCGCCCGGCCCCCGCCGCGAAGCCCGCGTCCTCGCCAGGACACCACGCGATCGCCAGCCAGGAGCTGTTCGCGCCCTTGGATGAAGACCAGAAACGCCGGCTCCTCGAATGCGGGCGGATCCTGCGGTTCGGCCGCGGGGAAAACATCCTTCACCAAGGTGCGCAAGGCTGCTCGATGTTCGTCATCCTCCACGGCCAGGTGGATGTGATCGTGCGTGCGGACCATCGCGACACGCACGTCGCCACGCTGCGCGCCGGGGAGGCATTCGGGGAGATGTGCCTCCTCACGGGGGAGACGCGCAGCGCCACGGTCCGCGCGCAGACCGACTGCGAGGTGTGGGAAATCGACCGCGCCGGCATCCAGCCGCTGCTCGATGAAAACACGGGGCTCGCGGAAAGGCTCAGCGAACTCCTGGCCCACCGGAAATTGGAAACCGAAGGCATCCTCGCCGCGCAGACACCTCCGCACATGGTGGCCCAAAAGCGCAAGGAATACGCCGCGGGATTCCGAAGAAAGCTCAGCTCGCTTTTCGGGATCTAGGACTCGGGCGGCGGCGTACGGCGCCGCTGTGACTGCCGACTGCGCACGCGGAAAGCGCCCGATCGTCCGAAGCGTGAACCCGCGCACCAGTCACAGCCTCGTCGCACGCGCGACATCCGCCCGCAAACATCACTCGCCCTCCACCGCCCAGCGGAACGCCCCCGGCACCGGCAGCCCAAGGTGATCGAGGATGCGATCCACCACCGTATCCGCGACCTGCTCGACGGTCTGCGGGCGGCTGTAGAAGCCGGGGCTCGCGGGCATCACGAGCGCGCCGGCTTCGATCAGCGTGGTCACATTGCGCGCGTGGATGAGATTCCACGGTGTCTCGCGCGGGACGAGGATGAGCTTGCGGCGCTCCTTCAAAAAAACATCCGCCGCGCGGAGGAGCGCCGTGTCGCTCGTGCCCGCGGCGATGCGGCCCAGCGTGCCCATCGAGCACGGCACGATCACCATCGCATCGAACGGCGTGGAGCCGCTCACGAACGGCACGTTCATCGAGCGGTCGCCGTGCTGGCGGACGCCTTCGGGGATTTTCAGTTCGCCGATTTCCTCGTGGATGACCTGCTTGGCAAACGTGCTCAGGACGAGATGCACCTCATGCGTGCGCGCATCCATTTTCCCCAGCAGCCGCTGGAGATAAATCGCGCCACTGGCCCCGGTCCCGGCGATGACGAATTTCATGTCAAGGTAGATAAGAACTCTAAATCACGATGGTGAATGCGGCGCTCATTCGGTTTACCGCAGACCCCAACTAGGTTTTTGTCCTTTTGCGTTTCCGTTGTTCGATTGCTTCTCCAATCGCATCAACTGACCCTAGCACACGTTTGCGACGCTCCGGAGTCATCGGCACATCTGACTTCAAAGGAGGTCGATTGCTGAAACGGATCGGACCATGAATGAACGCTAAAATTGAAATCACTGTATTCGTGAAACGCTTACGTGGAGGATCGGCATCAGCGAGAAAGCAATGATACATCTCCCGGCATCGCGCGGCGATGGGAGGATGCCCAAAGTCGAGCGGGCTGGAAGTATGGCCAAAATCATTGCGAATCTTGCGGATCAGATGGAGGTCGCGCCGCACGTTTTTGCCAACATGGCCAAGCAAGTATGCCAAGTCGATGCGCGACGAAAATGACGAGAGCGGCTTCGATTGGGAAAGCAACTCGTCAGCTACATCCTCATCATCCACAATGCTCACCCGAATAAGCTGCTCTAACTGAGAATCGAGATAAGCCGCCGACATAAGCGCACAACCTCGGTCAGTTTCTGCGTCCAATGTTTCGCGGAACGCCACAACTTCATCAAGCCGAGGCACGATTTCGTCGAGCCTTTCGTGAAGCGGCGAATCACTCATTTGGACAACCTGGCTACAGATACCCCGCTGCGTGCAGGCGCTTGGTGAGGTCGCTCTGTTTGGCGAGGAGGCGGGCGTAGGTTTCCTTGTTGCCGTCGTCGGGCTTGCAGCGGGTGGACTCGTCGAGCTTCACGTGCTTTTTCGCGAGGTCGCGGAAGCGCACGGGCTTGCCCTCGGCGGCGGCGAAGGCGTAGGCGGCCTGGAGCGCGGCGCCGAGCGCGGCTCCCTCGGCGCTTTGCAGGCAGACGGTGGGCACGCCGAAGACATCCGCGCAGATCTGCCGCCACGCGGCGCTCTGGCTGCCGCCGCCGGTGAGACGGATTTCCGCGGGCTCGATGCCGAGCTGGCGGAAGCGGTTCAGGCCGTAGGCGAGGCCGAGCGTGGCGCCTTCCATCACGGCGCGCGCCATGTGGCCGGGCTGCATGGTCTCGGGCGTGAGGCCGTAGAGGACGCCCTTGCCGAGCGGGAGGTTCGGGGTGCGCTCGCCGTTCAGATACGGGAGGAAAAACAGGCCGCCGGCTCCGGCGGGCGCGCCGGCGATGTGCCTGTCCATCTCCTCGTGCGACCAGCCGAAAAGCTTGCGCGCCTGCTCGGTGGCGACGGTCACATTCATCGTGCAGACGAGCGGCATCCAGCGGTCCGTGCTGTCGCAAAATGCGGCGACCTCGCCGTCCGGGTCCACGACCGGCTCGGAGCTGTAGGCATAGACGGTCCCGCTCGTGCCGAGGCTCACGGTGACGACGCCGGGCTCCACGTTGCCGGTGCCGATGGCGCCCATCATGTTGTCGCCGCCGCCGGCGGAAACGACGGGGCTCTTTGCGAGGCCCCAGTCTTCGCGGAGGCTGTCGGTGAGCAGGCCGATGGCGCGTCGCGAGCTGCCCGGCAGCGGCAGGCATTCCTCGAGGCCCTCGTCCACGAAATCGACGAGCGGCTTGCACCAGTTCCGCGCGCGCACGTCGAGCAGGCCGGTGCCGCTGGCGTCGCCGAATTCCATCGTGCGCTCGCCGGTGAGGTAAAAATTCAGGTAATCGTGCGGGAGGAGGACGGTCTTGAGTGCCTTGAAATTCTTCGGCTCATGCTGCTTCAGCCACAGAATCTTCGGCGCGGTGTAGCCGGGGAGCATGGCATTTCCGCCGAGCTTGATGAGCCCCTCCGCACCGCCGAACTCGGCCTCGAACTGTGCGCACTGCTCGGTCGTGGACGTGTCGCACCAGAGCTTCGCGGGGCGGATGACCTTGTTCTTTTTGTCCAGCGGCACGAACCCGTGCTGCTGGCCGCTGACGCCGATGGCCTTGATGTCATCCTTCCGCTTCCCGAGCTGCTCGATGCACGACCGCACAGTCTGGTCCACGGCCTTCAGCCACACCTCGGGCTCCTGCTCGAGATGGCCGGGCGGGAGGCCGGGCACCATGCCGTAGGCCTGCGACGCGCTGGCGACGATTTTGCCGGTGCCGAGGTCAAGGGCGATGCACTTGGTGCTCTGCGTGCCGCTATCAATGCCGAGAGTTATCATGGACGTTTCGCCATCCTCCGCAGGCGGGGCGGCGCGGCTCAATGACAAAGTTTGTCCCGGCACGCCGTGCCCGCGGGCTTCCCTCGCAGATCCGGCGCGCTCTTTTTTTCAAAGCCGGGCCATTCTTCGGTGTAGTGTCTGTGTGACAAATGCGTCAGTGTCCCCCCGCGACGCACCCCGTTCATGACTGCAGACCCCGATCCCCCCGAAACCGAGCGCCGATCCTTCGCGCAGCTCATCCTCGCGTGGGCCCATGGGGCGCGCTACATGGCGCTCTCGGGGGTGATGCACCTGATCCTGGTCCTCGCCCTCGGCGGCACCGTGCTCTACCAGCGTTACTCCGATCCGCCGGATTTCATGGCCTCGGAAGGCGGGATGATCACCGACGACATCGCGCTCCCGGTGCCGGAGCTGAGCATGGAGCTTCAAAATCCCGACCTCTCGCAGACCGCGACCTCGTCGTCTTCCACGGCGGCGGCATCGGCGACCGTGGCGTCCACGAATGCGGCGCAAATGGCGACCATCACCACCTCCGCGCCATCCACGAACAGCTTCACCATGGCGTCGATCGCAGCGCCGAACATCTCGCTGAAGACCACGCAGACCACGCCCGCCACCGCCCCGGCGGGCGCGCCCATCGGCTCGGGGCTGAGCAAGGCGCAGGCGTCGCGCATCGCGGCGTTTTCTGGCCGCTGGTCAAAGGGCGGATCGGCGATGATGGGGCAGCCGCTGAAAAGCCGCGCGTTTGAGTTCACCGCCTATCTCGCAAAATACGCGGGCGGGGACTGGGATTCCACGGTGTGGCTCGACGGCGAGACCGTCCGCGGCGGCAGCCTGCACAACCTGCTCTACATCATCTCCCGGCTCTCGCACAAAAAGATCCACGCCGACCCGCAGCCGATCCCGCTCGACCTCGCGAGCAACGAGATTTTCGAGAAAAAGCCGCCCTTCATCTGGTTCACGGGGCACCGTGATTTCGTGCTGACGGACCAGGAAGTC
Organism: uncultured Verrucomicrobiae bacterium; assembly: GCA_963769025.1. Taxonomy (GTDB): domain Bacteria; phylum Verrucomicrobiota; class Verrucomicrobiia; order Chthoniobacterales; family Chthoniobacteraceae; genus SXWH01. Next base: position 13,815 of record CAVYKI010000004.1, on the reverse strand, counting down.
GTGAACCTCGGCGAGTATCTGCGCTCGGGCGGCTGCATCTGGGGCGACAGCTCGCTGCCGGGGAACCGCTCGCGCTTCGACATCGCATTCCGGCGCGAAATGCTCCGCATTCTGCCCGAGCTGAATCACAAGTGGGAACCGCTGCCGGCGAACCATCCCATCTACACGAACACCTACTACACGGACATCAAGGGCGTCGTTCCGGGGATGAATTTCTACAAGGAGCCGATCTACGGGCTGAAGGGTTTCGCGAATGAGATCGCGATCATCTACACGGCCAACGACTACGGCGACATGTGGCAGTTCGGGCTCGATGAAAACGGGGACTTTGACATGTCACGCGACGACAAGCGCCGCTTCGTGGCGATCAACGAAGCGATGTGGCACCGGCGCAACATTTACTTCCGCAACGTCGAGCCGAAGGCGCTGATGGACACCTACAAGTTCGGCACGAACATCATCATCCACCTGCTCACGCGGTGGGAGGCGCACACGCGCTTCGTGCAGACGAGCATGAGGAATCCCTGACCTTCCGCATGAACCACCGGGCCATCCTCACAGGCTGCATCGCGCTCGCGGCGTCCGCCTTTGCCCAGACGCCCGTCCCCGCGCCGGGCGGCAACGCGGTCGTGAACGGCGACTTTGCGAAGTTCACCGCGCAGGAAAATCTCTGGGACGGCGTCGATGCGAAGGACTTCCTCGCGGGCAATCCGGTCGCCGCCTACGCGGTCACCGAGAGCGGGAAAGTGGGCAGCCTCCAGATGCCGGTGACCGTGTATTTCGCCGACATGAACGGCGACAAACGGCCGGACATCGTGAGCTGCGATCCGACGGGGATCGTCCGGGTTTATTTCAACAGCGGCACGCCGGCGGAGCCGAAGTTCACCACCGCGGAGGTCGTGCCCATCTTCCCGCCGCAGGTCGCAAAGGACGAGCGCTGGGACCGCAGCGGCTACTGGACGTGGCCGCACAGCATCCCGAAGATGACGCTCTTCGACTGGAACCGGCGCGGCACGCCGGACCTCGTCATCGGCAACTACACCGGTGACGTTTTCATGGTGGAAAACACCGGCAGTTCCAGCGCGCCGGCGTTTCCGCAGCCGAACAAATACGCGAGCGTGCGGGTGAGTGTCGGTGCGAAGCCGTGGGGCAATCTTTTCGCGCCCTGCGTGGTGGACTGGAACAAGGACGGCAGGCCCGATCTGCTCATCGGCGAGGGTTCCTACTCGGCAAATTCCGTCTTCGTGCTGCTGAACCAGTCCGGCGGCTCCGCGCCGAAGTTCACCGACGAGCACCGCCATTACCTCTGTTACGGCGACGGCCGCGAACAGCTCGTCCCGACCGTGGCGGACTTCAACGGCGACGGCGAACTCGACGTGCTCGTGGGCGATCGCCTCGGCACGGTGGGCGCCTACCTGAATCCCGGCAAATGGAAACCGGGAGTCGAGTTGCCGCTCGTGCAGACGATTTCCTTCGGCGGCACGGAAAAACTCGGCACCGCCGTCGCGCCGCACGCTTGCGACTACAATGCCGACGGCCTTTTCGACCTGCTCATCGGCAAGGCGAATGGCCGCATCGCGATCGCGCTGAACATCGGCACCAAGACCGAGTCGAAATTCGGCCCAGCCACCGACATCCCCGGCGTGAACCTCTGGAGCAACGACATCCGCCTTCCTGCGAGCTGGACCGTCGACGCCGGTTCCACCCGCGGCAACCTCTACGCCTACACCTCGGTCCAAGAGACCGCGGGCCCCGCCGGCGGAAAGGTTCTCAAGTCCGGCTACTATCCTTCGCCGAACAAGGTCATCAAAATGACCCCGCTGATCGTGGACGGCGCGGACTCGGTGGATTTCTTCCGCTACTGGTGGGACCAGTGGTATCCGATGACGGCCAACTGGAGCGCCGGCGGACGCGTCACAAATTCGTTCGTCATCCGCCAGACGCTTACCCCGCTCAAGGTCGGCGGAAACTACACACTCAGCTTCTCGATGAAGGGCGCCGGCATCCGCGACGGGCAGGCGACCGTCGGCTACCTCGGCGCGAATGAAAACACGCCGACCAAGTTCACCGTCGCCGGACGCGGCATGAAGGCGGTGAAGGACGAAGCCCACGAGGAAATCTACGAGACGGAGAAATTCAGCAACAGCGCGCAATGGAAGACGGTGAAGAAGAGTTTCCCTGTCCGCTTCCGGGACAAGTCCATCAAGTCGCTCGATGTGACCACGCTCGCGATCATCGAGTTCAAGTTCGAACTCGATCAATACTCGGGTTTTTGCGAAATCGCCGACGTGCAGGTCACGCTCGAAAAATAGGGACGGGCCTGCGGCACCGGGACGGACCACATTTGCGTTGCCGCACCGCGCTCCCGCGACGATAACGGGCAAACTTTCAGCCCTTTCCATAAGATGGTCACCAAGCTCCTGCACACCCGTTACCGCGTCACCGATCTCGACAAGACCATCGCCTTTTACCGGGACGTCATCGGTCTCCAGGAAGTGGACCGCAAGGTCTCGCCTCGCGGCTCGAAGCTCGTCTTTCTCAAGGCCCCGGAGAGCGAGGAACTCATCGAGATCTGCGAATTCGCCGAAAGCGGCCCGGTCATCGTCGGCCCGGACCTCACGCACCTCGCCTTTGAAGTGGAAGACCTCGAGGCATTCGCGCGCCACGCAGCCGCGAAGGGCAGCCCGCTTTCCGACGGACCGACCAAGACGAGCACCGGCAGCATCATCGCCTTCGTGGACGCGCCGGAGGGCTACGAGGTGGAGATCATCCAGCGTCCGAAATGAGTGTGGAGTGCGGAGTGCGGAACGCGGAGTGCAAGCCTCGATTCGGAGCCGTCGCGGGAACGAAGAGGGCCGCGCTCTCCATTCATACTCCTCACTCCCCACTTCCCACTCCCGACTCCGATGGAATTTGACTGGCTGGATTCCCCTTTCGACCTGAGGAAGCTCACGCCGCGCGAAATCGAGGAGTCCTTTGAGGATCCCTTCAGCCTGCGCCTCATGCCCGACGTGGAAATCGCCGGCACGGGCCACGCCCGCTACTTCAACCTGGGCAAGAGCGTCGAGGGCCGCCCCATCTTCACCCTCTTCTGGAGCGACGGAAAAAAGATCCGCTGCATCCTCGCCCGAGAGATGACGCCCGAGGAGCAATCCTTCTTCGAGCGCAAGACCGCCGAACTGATCTGACACATGAAATCGATCGCCGCATGGAGCCAGGTCCCCCGCTTCGAGTCCGAGGAAGAGGAGGCCGCGTTCTGGATGGACACGCGCATCGACGTCCGCCTGATGAACCAGGCGCTCCTCCGCGCCGACAACCGCGAAAGCACGACCATCACGCTCCGCTTTGACCCGCGCCTGCTCGCGCGCCTGAAGCGCATCGCCCGCTCCCGCTATCTGAACTACCAGAGCATGATCAAACAGTGGCTCAGCGAACGGTTGGAGAAGGAACTGGAGTGAAGCGTTCGGCTCCGGGTGCCGGTGCTTGAACGGCGGGGCGCGGGAAAGTCGCGCCCGGCGGGCATTTCCCTTCCACTTTCAAGGCCCGTCGCTCCGCTCGCGAATCACAGTTCGGCAACCCGGCCAGACCCTGCCGCAACGGTTCCCCCCGGACCGTTGCAGCAACCCCTGTAACTGGCCGGGCTGCCTCCCTGTGATTGATTTCGGATGTCCACTTGCATGGACAGACGGTCCTTTAGCACCCGTTGTGCCAACGTGCGGTTGCGGGGCGTGTACAGAGGGGAACTTTTCTTTTTCGCACCAAAATCGCATCGGTTTCCCATGCGCCCAGCTGTCCGTTTTTGACCACACAGCAAAATCCGCCACCGGCTCCGTCCAACAGTCACGAAGCACCGCGACTCTGTGCTTCCCCTCCGGCGCACCGTGTGCTTCCACAGACAGCAGTCGCCTCCCGCACCGCCCATGGACAAAACAGAACTCCGCCTAGACCCACTCACGCGGGACTGGACCATCTTTAACGAAAGCCGCGCGTTCCCGCCGTCCACGCGTTCGGTACGCAACGATGTCCTCGCGGAGAGCCCGTTCCGGGCGGGGTTGGAAACGTTCGCGGCGCATGCGCTGCATCATTCCGCCGGCGAATCCGGCTGGCAGGTGCGCGTGGTGCCAAACCGGCTGCCGGTCCTCCGCGTGGAAGGCGACAGCCAGCCGCAGGCGGACGGCCTCTACGAGCACCTCGACGCGGTCGGCGCGAACGAGATCGTCATCGAGGATCCCGGTTCGCGCACGCTCGACGAGCTTCCCGCCGGCGCCATCGCACAGGTCATCCGCGCGTGGGCCGTGCGGATAGAGGACCTCATGCGGGATCACCGGCTGCGTTCATTCACCGTGTTGAAAAGCGTCGGCAGTGCCGCCGGGCAGACCGTGGCGCACAGCCTCAGCCAGATCGTGGCCATGGCGATCGTGCCGCCTTCCCTGCGCCGGAAAATCCGCCACGCGGAGGACCACTTCGCGCTCAGGAAGCGCTCGCTGTTTGCCGACATCATCGAGCACGAGCGCCGCAACGCGAGCCGCGTGGTGCACGAAAATGGGGACTTTTTCACCTTCTGCCCGTACGCGGCGCGAGCGCCCTTCGAACTGGCCATCTGGCCAAAGCGGAACGGCGCGGATTTCCACCGTATCACGCACGGGGAGTCCGACAGCCTCGCGCAGTCCCTCGGCCTCGCGCTGCGAAGGCTCAACCGCGCGATCAACCATCCGCCCTACCACCTCACGCTCACCACCGCCCCTTCGCGCGTCGCATCCGCGGAGGACTGGGCGTCGCTCGACGAAGATTTCCGCTGGCACATCACCATCACGCCCGTGCTGCATCCGCCGGACGCGCTGCCCGCGGCCACCGGCTGCCACGTGAACGGCATCTGGCCCGAGGTCGCCGCCGATTACCTCCGCTCCCTGCCCGACGCGCCATGACGGGACGCCACGTGTTCTTCGAGGGCCGCGTGCAGGGCGTCGGCTTCCGCTGGTCGGTGAAAAATCTCGCCCGCGGCTACGACGTCACCGGCTGGGTGAAGAACCTGCCCGACGGCCGCGTCGAAATGCAGGCGAACGGCGAGACGGAGGAAGTGGACGCGTTCATCGAGGCCATCGAGGAAAGTGAGCTCAAGAGCCACATCAAAAAGGTGGACGTCGCCGTCGTCCCGCCGCCCCCCGGCCTGCTCGGCTTCGAGATTCGCGAGTGAGTAGCGCTACGCCGCGCGGGCGCCTTCGGATTTGCCGCCGTTCTTGATGCGGAGCTTGGGGCTGCCCTTTCCTGCGTCGGTGTTGCTGCCGTATTCCGAGTAGCGGTAGTAGTAGTAGTCCTGCAGCGACTCGTCCACGGCGTTGCACACGATGCCGATGACATTCACCTGCCGCTCGCGCAGCGTGTCGAGCGCCTTGGTGCTGATGCGGATGCTCGATGCGGCGAAGCGGAAGACGAAGAGCGTGGCGTCCACCTTCGGGGCCAGGCACGAGGTGTCGTCCGCGGCGGTGACCGGCGCGCTGTCGATGATGACGTAGTCGTATTGCGCGGCGGCGGCCTTCAGGAAACGGTCCGTGTCGGAGCTCAGGAAAAGCTCGCCGGGATTCATCACCGTCGTTCCGCGGGTGAGCAGCGAAAGCGTGGGGATGCGAGTGGGCTTCACGGCGCGCTGCAGCGAGCAGTCCCCGGTGAGCACATCGCCAAAGCCGGTGTCATTCGGGAGATCAAAGGCGGCATGCAGTTCTCCGCGGCGCAGGTCGCCATCCACGAGCAGCACGCGCACATCGAACATCGCCATGGTGATGGCGAAATTCATCGCGACGGTGCTCTTGCCCTCGTTCGGCGCGGCGCTGGTGACGAGGAATATCTTCGGCGCCGGCCCCTCGACCGGGAGGAAGAAGAGCGACGATCGCATGGAACGCATGGATTCCACAAAGGTGTGCCGTTCGTCGTCGGGCATGAGCGGGGCGACATCCACTGCACCGACCTCGATGGAGACCTTCGGAATGGTCGCGAGGAGGCGATCGGGGAAGGAGGACTGGAAATCCACGACGGAGTCGATGCGGTCATCGAACGGATTGATGACCACCAGGCCGAGGATGCCCGCGAGCAGGCCCAGGCCGAGCCCCGTCGCGAGGGTGACGAGCAAGCCGGGGCGCTTCGGCACCGCGGCACTCGCCTTTTGGCGGATGGAAATGATCTCCTGATCCACGTTGCGGGTGATCTCGATGTTGCCTTTCGATTTTCCGAGCGTCTCGAGCTGCGTGCGCAACCGCGCGATGCCGGTCTGGATGCCCGCGTACTGGTTCAGCCGTTCGCTGTTCGCGCCGGCCTTCGTCTCCCAGTCCGTGATGGTAGTTTCCAGATTGCGGATTTCGAGGGTGGCGGCGTCGCGGCGGCGCTTGAGGTCCTCGGTGCTTTGCTTGCGGAATGTGTCGAGCAGGTGCTGCTGCTGGGCGATCTGTTCGTCGAGCTCGACCATGATCGGGTGTTTCGCCATGAGATCGCGCGCATAGCTGGCGCGCTCGGCGCGGAACATTTCTATCTTCTGGCGCGCACGCTCGTATTCGAGCATCGGACCGCCGCCCGCCGACATGCGCGGGTCGGCCTCGCGAAGGTCGCTGGGATCCCCTGCCCCGCCCTTCCGGTCGCGGGCGATCTGGTGGTCCACCTCGAGGAGGTCGAGCAGCTGCGATTCGTTCTTCAGCTCCGCGAGCCGAGTGTTGAGCTTTGAAAGATAGGCGGCGGCCGCATTGCCTTCCTGCTCGAGGAAGCCCGTCTTGTTTTCGCGCTGGAAGGACAGCATCCGGTCCTCCTCCTTGCGGAGTTCGGCAGTGACGCGCTCGATTTCCTCGTCGATCGCACCCGCGGCAAACTCGCCCTTTTGCGTGCGCATCTCGCGCCGCGTGGCGATGTACTCGGTGAGGATGGCGTCAAGGAACTGCCGGGTGTAGTTCGGCTCCGCGCCGACGGCGGTGAGCAGAAAAATGGAGGTCTGCGGAATCGCCGCGACCGTCAGGGCGACGGGGCTGACGTGCGCGTCGGACGACGCCGTCCGCACGCGGCCCTCGGCGCGGTTGCGCACGGCCTCGTCCTTCATCAGCTCGCCCTGCGTGTTCATGAAATGCGACATTTCCTCCGAGAATGTACCGCCATCCGGGAGGTTGATTTTTCCGCTCACCATCATCCGCGCGGTGGAGACATACACCGCCTTCTGAGCGGCGATGAACCACGACGCGATGCCGACGCCGAGCGCCGCCCCGAAGGCGACGACCCACCAGTATTTGCGCAGCAACATCCGGTAGCGGATGAACCGCGCGCGAATGTGACGGCTGGCGATCGCCGAATCGGATCCGGATTGGGAAGAAGGGCCTGGCATCGGGAATTAGAGGTTGATGAATTTCTGCGGGACGATGATCCGGTCGTCCGGCTGGATGAATGGATCCCTGTCGATCTGTCCCTTGGTCAGCACCGCGTCCACGTCCACGACGGTGGTCTCCACGCCGCCACCGGACCGGGCGCGGACGAGCTTCACCTTCCGCTTGTCGGCAAATTCGGCGAAGCCGCCTGCCTTCAGGATCGCCTTGCTCACCGTGAGCCGATCCTCCGGCGGGAGCTCGACGCCCCCCTGTGCGCGGACCTGGCCGCTCACATACACCGTGCCGCGCGATTTCGAGCTCGCGGCATCCAGGCCGATGATGACCGTCGCACGGATGAAATATTCACGCTGGAGCAAGGGCTTGATCGTCTCGGCGAGTTCCCTGCACGTCCGCCCGGTCGCGCGCACGCGGCCGATCAGCGGGACTTCGACCTCACCGCCATCGGTGACCATGAGCGAAAGTGGCGCGCGCCTTTCCTGCACGACGCGGTAGCTGAGCCGGTCGCCGGCTCCGAGCCTGCGGCTGTTATCCAGCGCCTCCATCGAGGTGGTGCCGGCGACCATGCCGACCGCGGAAGGCAGTTCGGCCCGCTCGCGCAGGGCAGCCTGGCCGTGGAGGCGCGCCGGCGCGCCGAGCGTCAGCATTGCAGCGATACAGAGATGGAAGAGTCGGGGGATCATGTCTCAGAACTGGTAGTTGAGGCTAATGGTGGCGGTATTCTGGAAATAGCTCCGCAGCGCCAGGTCGGAGTCCTTGTCCACGTAGGTGTAGTGCAGGCCGAGCGTCATGCGGTTGGCGATTTTCCACGCGAGCCCGACACCGCCGCCCCAGCGGAATGCCCGCTCGGCATTCAGGTTCGCGCCGCCCGATTCCTTCGCGTCCTCGACGAAGGCGTCGAAACTCCAGGTCATCGCCGCGTTCATCCGCCATGTCGCGGCGTAGCGGGCAAAGACGTAGTCGGCGTAATTCACCGAGAGGCCGAGGCGGCCCTCGCGTCCGGCCGAGATGGTGTGGCTCCAGTACTGGTTGATGCGCTGCGCGGCGGCGACATTCGCATACCAGCTCCCGAAATTGCTCCGGTCCCCCGTCGTGCCGTTTCCGTTGAATTGCAGCTTCTGGTAGCCGCCGCTGAAACGGATCTTGGAATATTCCGAGAGCGTCGTGTCGGCGAATCCGCCCACGGTCCACGACGTCGCGTCGTTGTTCACCTTTTCCGAGTAATTGATGAGCGCCGCGCTCGATTCGACGCCGACGCCCAGCGCGTCCGTCACGCGCCGCCGCGCGCTGGCGAAGAACTGCTCCTCCGTCCGGTCCAGGTAATTGAACTCGGAAGAGAGCGTGTTGTAGTTGAAGTGGTCGTAACCGAGGACGAAATCCCAATCCGGATACCGGATGAAGGCGGTCATGCCCGCGGAATTTTGCAGGCGCGCGAAGCGCTGCACGTTGCTCAGCGAAGTCTCGTCGATCGGGTTCTGCGTGATCTGGATCCGGTCGTGGAGGTTCAGCCGCAGATGCTCGCCGACGTAGATGTCGTAGGTCAGCTGCGTCCCGGGGCTGAGCAGCAGCGCCTGGGTGTCGAGCTTCGGATTGTTGAAGTACTTTGCGTAGCTCACGCCGATGCCGAGCCGGATGGTGTTCAGCGGGCTCACCTGCCATTGGGTGTCCACATTCACATTGGGACGGAAAATGAAGTCGCTCTTCCGGTTCGTTTCGGAAATCCCGACGTTGTCGTTGAACTCCAGTCCCACCCCGGCCGACACATCCACGCCGACGGGGCCCAGCCGCATGAAATTGCTCTGAGGCGTGGACGCCGCGCCCTGCCGGGTATCCGCGGCCGCCGCGCTGATGGCTGAGGGGCGGATGGAGTCCTGCGCATGCACCGCGGCACCTGCGAGGCAGGCTAGCGCGAAGGAGCAGAGCGTTCCGGGAAAACGGGAGTGTTGGGAAATGTGGGCTTTCAAAATCTCACGGATGAGAAAGCAGGAGCGGTGCCATGCCCTCCCGTGCAGACAAATTATTTTGTTGGCCGGGAAAATGCTTTCTTGCCTTGAGCCGTGAAGAAAAAACTCCTTTCCACCTTTCTGAGCTTCTGCCTTTGCGGCGGTGCCACCCTCGCAACCGACAAACCCGGAACCCCGCCGCCCGCCACGGCCGCCGCGGATGAGAACGGCGCACGCGTCGCCGCGGCCATCGGAGCGCTCGGCGCCAATCCTGCGACAAAGCAAATCTCCACGATCGTCTTCAAGGCCGTCCGCTCGTCGCCCGACAGCGTGCTCCCGATCGTGGACGCCGCCGTGCGCGTTTCCCCGCAAGCCGCAGCTCCCGAGATCGTGACCGCGGCGACCTCCGCCGTCCCGAATCCGTGGAAACAGGTGACGTACCGCCGCATCACGCCAGCGAAGGCGAAGGGGTCCGCGCCTGATTACAAGAGCGGTCCGGACGGCAAGCAGGCCGACAGCCGCGAACCGGGCCAGGCACCCGGCGCCGCGCTCGCGAGCGACGGGGTGAGCAAGCCCTCGGAGGATGTCATCGTCATCACCATCGCCGCGAGCCGCAGGCTGGGACCTGGCGCGCGGGAAGACGCCCCGCCTCCCCTTCCCGACAACGGCACGCCGATGACGCTCGCGGAAGCGATCGCCCGCACGGCCTTCGATGCGCTGCCCGGCCTTTCATTTGCCCAGTTGCAGGCCGCGGTGAACGCCGCCCTGCTCTCGGACCCCGCGACGCTCATGCGCAAAATCCAGAGCCCGAGCGCGGCCTCCGGCGTCGGCGACGCGGGCACCAGCAACTATTCCAACGAACCGCTCCTCACCCCCAAGCAGCCAGTCGTCAGCCGGTAATCGCGGCTCCGCCCGCGGCAAGTGCCCATGACCATTTTCCCAATATCGCGCCGTGTACTGATCGGCATCTCGGCGGCCACACTCGTGCTCGTGGTGCTGGTGACGGGGAAGCCCGCCTACCGCGCGGCGAAGGCGTGGCGTGCCGGGCGGCTGATCGAGCGAGCGGAGCAGCAGGGCGCAAAGGGACAGTGGACGGATGCCTACCAGTCGCTCCACGCGGCGAATTCGCTCGCCCCGGAAGACACCCGGATCACCCGCGCCACCGCCCGGCTTCTGGGCGAACGCGCCGATCCCCAGGCCATCGCCTTTTTGGAAATGCTGATCCAATCCCCGGACGGCACACCGCAGGATCGCGTGGATCTGATCCGGCTCGCCTTGCGGGGCGGGCAGCTCACCGCGGTGCAAAAACATCTCGTCGCGCTGCTGGAGGCACCGCAGTCCGCGCACCGTTTCGACACGCTGCTCCTCGCCTCCGAGTGGCACGGGCGCTGCGGCGACCGGCGCCGGGCGGCCGGGTTTGCCCGCGAGGCGCTGGCCCATGCGCGCGATGCACGGGAGAGCGGCGACGCAAAGCTGCTCCTCGCCCGCCTCCTTTTGCTCCCGGCGGCCGCGCCCGACGCAGGGCAGCAGGCAGAGGCGAAACAACACCTTTGGGAAATCGCGGCCCGTGACGATCGCGCCGGGATCGAAGCGCTGCTGCTGCTCAACGAAGCATGCAAGCCCGCGCCTTCGCCCGATGAGGCCCGGCGGCTCGGCAATCGCCTCGGCAGCCATCCGCTCGCCGGAGACGAACTGCGCCTGCTCGGCCTGACGTGGAAGCTGCGGGCCGAGCCGGCGCGCCGCGAGAAAAGCCTCGACGACCTCATCGCCTCCGTCCGCGACGGCGATCCCGCACGCCTTGCGACGATCTCACGCTGGCTCGTCCAGCAGCAGGAATCGCGTCGCGTCATGCGCCTCATCCCGCTGGCGGCTGCGATGGGAAACAGGGATCTCTTCCTCATCTACGTCGATGCGCTCGCCGATCTCGGGCGCTGGCAGGACCTCCAGTTGCTGCTCGCAGGCAAGGCATCGCTGCCCATTGATCCGACCATCCGGAACCTTTACGAAGTCCGCACCGCCCTCGCGCTGGGACGCGAAGCGGAATCCCGCGACCACTGGGCCGACGTCATGAAGGCCATGCGGAGCGCCGACCCGAAGACCCTGCTCTACGTCGCGCAATATGCGGAGCGGCTCGGCATGCGCGACGACGCCGCGAAGGCCTACCGCCTGCTCACGGGCATCGCCGGCGCCGAGCGCGCGGGCTACCTGGGTTTGATCCTGCTGACCGAGCAGGCCGGCGACACGCGGAAGCTGCGGGATCAGATGAAGGAATTCGCATCGCGGTTTCCCAATGAGTTCGAGCCGCAGAACGATCTGGCCTACCTGGATCTGCTCCTGAATGAAAACACCGGCCCGGCGCTGAAGCGTGCGGAGCAGCTCGTGAACCGCTATCCGGACATGCTCGCCTATCGCACCACGCTGGCGCTGGCGCATCTGCGGAATGGCGATGCCGCCGCGGCGCGCAAGGTCTATGACGGGATCGAGACCGACTGGCGGAGCGCCAAGCCGGGATCGCATGCCGTTTACGCCGCGGTGCTCGCCGCATGTGGCGAGCAGGCGCTCGCGGGCACGCAGGTCCGCGACATCAACCTCGCCCGGCTCAAGCCGGAAGAGCGCGAGCTGATCGCAGGCACGGGGGGTCTCTCCGCGCGGTAAGCCTTCCAATTTCTTATGCCATGTCATTCCCGACTCCGACGCCACCTCCCCGCCCTGCTCCTCACCCTGCTGCCACTGGCAGCGCCCCAGCGCGCCGACGCCGCGGGCTTTAACTGGAACGGGGGAAGTTCCTCGGGCGACCTCTGGAGCGACACCGCCAACTGGGCCGGGTCGAGCGCGCCGGTAAACGACGGCACGGCCGATGTCACCTTCAACGGGAACTCGCGGCTCACTCCGGACATGGATGCGGACTGGGACATTTTCTCGCTCAGCTTCAACAGCGGTTCTTTCGACTACACGCTCGGTTCGGCCGGGGACTTCACGCTGACGATCCAGTCCGGCGGAATCACCAAGAGCGGCAATGGCACCGATACCATCAATCACGCCATCACGCTCGGCGCCGCGCAGACATGGAGCGCGGGTTCCGGCAATCTCAACTTTGGCGGGAACATCGCGAACGGCGGAAATCTCCTGACCGTCACCGGCAGCTCGAACACGGTCATCAGCAGCGTGGTGAGCGGCACGGGCGGGCTGACCGCGGATGGCGGGGGCACGCTCTCGCTCACCGGGGCGAATACCTACTCGGGCGCGACCACCGTGAATGTCGGCACGCTCGCCGCGAATGCCGACGGCGCGCTCGGCGGCACGGGCAAGGTCACCGTCAACACGGGCGGGACCGTGATGCTCGGCGTGAGTGCAGCCGGCAGCGACCGCATCGGCGACGGCACGGAGATCGCGCTTGCAGGCGGCACGTTCGACACCGGCGGCTTCAGCGAGGCGGTGGGCAAGGTGACGCTCAGCGCGGATTCGACGTTCGATTTCGGCACCGGCAGCAGCGTGCTGGCATTCGATGGCGCCAGCGACCTCGACACTTTCACGCTCACCATCCTCAACTGGAGCGGCACGAACGGCGTGGCCGGCGGAACCGACCAGTTGCTCTTCACCGACTCCCCGTTTGCCGCCGGGAGCAGCACCAACCAGATTCTCTTCAACATCGGCGGCACCTTCTACGGCGCGGAATTCAAATCCGTGAATGGCAACACCGTCGAGGCGGTCGCCACCATCGCCCCGGTCCCCGAGCCGGCGACCATCTTCGGCGCCGCCGCCCTCCTGCTGACCCTCGGCTGGCGCGAGCGCAGGCGCTTCGCCCCGCTGTGGCGAAGTTGACCGGAGGCCAGCTGGTCCGGCCGGTTCGGGGCCCGCTCCCCCATCGAGAAGCAGCCTCGACGGCAGAACAAAATAGGGGGCGGCACCGATGCTGCTCTTAGTCGGCCCGACATAGTGCCATCGCCATCGCCATATCGGACCCTGCTTGCGGGGTTGCTCCTCGCCCATCTGCTCCCGCTTGCATGCCCTCGGGCGCAGGCGGCGACTTTCACGTGGAATGGGGGGAGCGGGGGGAATCTCTGGAGCACCGGCACCAACTGGACCGGTGGCGCGCCGGCGAACGATGGCACCGCCGACGTGCGGTTCGCCGGGAACACGCGGCTCACGCCGGACATGAATGCGAACTGGAACATCCTCTCGCTCGCCTTCAACAGCGGCGCGGGCGCCTTTACGCTCGGCTCGGTCGGCGGCTCCACGCTCACGGTCCGGGGCGGCGGGATCACGAATAACAGCAGCAACACGCAGACGATCACCAACGCGATCACCCTCGGCACAGCGCAGACATGGAATGCGGCGACCGGCGATCTCAGCTTCAGCGGAAACATCGTGAATGGCGGGAATCTGCTGACCGTCACGGGCGGCTCGAACACCACCCACACCGGCACTCTCAGCGGCACCGGCGGGCTCACCAAGAATGGCGCGGGCACGCTCACGCTTTCCACGGCGAACACCTACAGCGGGACCACGACGATCAACGC
>CAVYKI010000003.1:0-1381821 GCA_963769025.1 uncultured Verrucomicrobiae bacterium | reverse complement strand
TTTCTTATGAGGAAGCTGTTTTTTCACTTCCCACTTTTTTCACGGCCATCATCCCCTTCCGCAGCGCCCTTCGTGGCCTCCAAAGCCTGATAAACGCTTACTTCGCGGGCTTTCAGCGGCACTTCATCGCGGTGCAGAGCAGGTGTAAAGTGACCCCGTTTTTCGTCACGCGCTTTACACCTCGCGTCGTGGCGCTGGCGGTGACGTTTTTCGTCGTGCGCTGCCGGAAATGCTGGGTGTGAAGGGATGGGCCAAAGCGTGGGGCGATTCGTCGGCTCGAAAGATCACGTCCGCCGTTTGGCCCATCCTGTCACCTGCATGGAGATGAACGACGTTGAAAATGGGACGCTTGGGACGGCGTTTTGGAACCTACGCGCTAGGCGCGCGCGGGCGCGGACGCGCACATGCGCAGGCACACGTGCATGGGGGAGTTCTGAAAAAGCGTCCCAAGCGTCCCATTTTCCGCACGGTGCATCGTGGTGCAGGAGACGCAGGCTGAACGAGGCTCGCGACACCGGGTTTTGATGCCAGGACTGCCGTTCATCGCGCCATGAGCGAGGGCGCGGAATGGCGAAAGTCGTTCCGGCACGACTTTCTCGCCGCGGGTCCGTCGGGCGGCGGTGCTTCGCGTTGACACGAGCGCGAGGAGCAAAACGCCATGACCACACCGACCAACAAACCCGCCTACGTCACGCTCCACCGCCTCGGCGAACTCTCGGGCCGCTCCCGCAACACGCTGCTCCTGCGAATGCGCGACGCCGAACTCCTGGCCGACGCCACGCTCGACGTGGGCGGCACGCCGCAGCCGCTCTTCCTTGCGCAACGAGTGGCCGAACTCAAGCGCCTGCCGTCGCGCAAGGCCGCGCCCGCGGTGAACCCGATGCTCTGAACCTCGAACCCGAAACCGCCATGCACATCGAATTCCTGTCCCTGACCAAAGCCCTGAACGTCCCGCTGCTGAGCGAGGACGACATCGCCGCCGTTCATCGCCTGCAGAAGCAATGGGAGCACTGGAGCGAATCGCGAACGCCAGCACGCCGCCGCGCGTGTCGCCGAAGAGCAGCAAGCCGCGTTCACCGCGTTCCTCGACAATCCGACCGCCGAGACTGAGCAGAAGTTGCTCGTGACCGCCGACGCGGATCTGACCGGCACGCGCTACGCCACGTTGCGGCGGGCCTGCGCGGCGCTGCGCGGACGCATCAGCGCGGAGGCCGCCCGCATCATCCGACCCGCGATGGACCGTGCCCTGGAGGCTTTGCGCGCCGAGCACGCCCGCCGCCGCGAAGTGGCCGAGCCGGTGATGTCGTCCAAGGATCGCGCACCCTTCGGTCATCGAGGCGCGGCTGGCCGTGGAGAGCGCCGAGAGCATCGCGACTCGTCTGCTGTGGGCGAGCGATGGCACGAGCGACAAACCGCCGCTGGAACTGGCGAGTGTGCTGATCGGCGGAGCCAACGATTTGACAGCGGAGGATGGGCAATGATCTCACTCGAAAGCCGTCTCGCCGCAGTCGTCGCTCTTTTGCCCGCGCAGGAGCAGCCGCGTTTCACCGCTCCACTCACGCTCGGCGAATCCGCCGACAGTCGCCTGGTCGATGCCGTGCGCGCCCTCGCCAAAGCCGAGGGCCTCGTTTGCATGACGCCCGGCGAATTTGCACGCGCCGCCGCGCAGCACGCCACCGAGCGCTCGATGCCCGTCACAGAATCGCCGGCCACGGATGCGCCGAGCGACGACGACTCTGCGGAAGCACTCGCCTCCCGTTTCGCCGCCATCACCGATCCCGCGCGCGCAAACCGCGTTCTGGCGCTCGCTCACCGCCGAGCAGCGCGCCGCCATCCTCAAAGCTCAGTAACCGCACCTCGTCATGCCCAACACGCTCACCAACGTCCAAGACATCAAGGTCGCCCAGCGCGCGCTCCAGCCGTTCACGGCCGCGCTCACGCCGATGCGCGCCTTCTCCACCAACTTCTCGCCCGATCCGGCGGAGAAGCTCGACACCGTGCGCGTCCCGTTCGTCGGCACGCCGACGCAATCGAGCGACTTCGCCGGCAACTACACCGCGAACGCCGACTCGACCGTGAGCGTGATCCCGGTGCAGCTCACGCGGCACAAGTTCAAGACCGTGCATCTCACGGCGCGCGAGGCCAGCGAGACCGCGTTCAACGTGCTCGACACGCTCGTCTCCGCCGCGGTGAAGCAGCTCGCGCAGGACGTGTTGCAGGACATCTTCAGCGAGATCACGGCGGCGAACTACGGCGCGCCCGTCATCCCCGCGCTCGCGGCCAGCGCGTTCGACTACAAAAAGCTCCTCGCGATCCGTGAGGCGTGCAGCGCCGTGAAGATGCCCGTCACCGACCGCGCGCTGATTCTCGACGGCGCCTACTACACGAATCTGCTCGGCGATGATGTCGTCGCGAAAGGCTTCGTCCCGCAGGTCGCGCAGCCTGGCATCGTCGAGGCGCAGATCCGCCGCCTCGCCGGCTTCGATCTGCACGAGACGGTGATCCTGCCGGAGAACGGCGAGAAGCTCATCGGCTTCGCCGCGCACCCGAGCGGCCTCGCCGTCGCCATGCGCTACCTGGTGCCCGCCGCCGAATACGACGAAGCCGGTGCCGTCACCGATCCCGAGACCGGCCTCACGTTCGGCTACCTGCGCTACACCGAGACGCAGAGCAATCGCGTCTTCGTCACCGTCGAGTGCCTGTATGGTTTCAAGGTCGCGCTGCGCCGACGGCATCAAGCGGATCGTGAAGCCGTAGAATTTCGTCGAAAGTTATTTTCCGGCAGCTTCGCCCTCGCCGAAGCTCATGGTCGTGGGCCGTTATTTCCTCAAATCCTCGGAGAGCTGCCCGCAGAGTTCGAGCGCGGAGAATAACGCCGCGCACGCGAATGAAAGCGGCACCGTCTCACCTACCTCGAAGGCGTGGCGGCAATAGTTCGAAGTATCGAGCAGACCGTTTAGCAGGCAGAGCGTGGATGACCTCGCCTTGGAGGTGCCGAGTATTTTGTCGTCGCGCAGAAGACCAAGCAGTTTCATCCGCGCACCGCGATGGCTAGGGACCCTTCCTTTAAGCATCTCGCCGTCCACATCGCGGTTTTCTGGTCGCAATTTTCCGCGCGCTTCCCAGTCGCTCACCCAGCTTCCATCGATCTTGCCTTCCGGAAAATCCAATTTGATGACCAGGTCAGCACAGCGGTCGTAGATGCCGCACAGCATTTTCATCGCAGCATCGGGATCGTCGAGTTGCTGAAGGATGGCGTTGAAGTGCGATTTGATGTCAGGATGCAGACTAGCGGTTTGTGCGATTCGCATCTCAATGACGCGCCGCACGTTCGGCAGATACACTTCCGCAGTGCCGAACAGCCTCCGCATTTCCGGTAGCACGCTGCCGACCCGCTGAGCGTGCTCCATTAGCAGTCGGCTGGTGAGCTTGAAGTGACCGTGGTCTTCATCCGCAAGCGCGCGCGATTGGAGTTCATCGGCAAGCGC
This sequence comes from uncultured Verrucomicrobiae bacterium, assembly GCA_963769025.1. Classification (GTDB taxonomy): domain Bacteria; phylum Verrucomicrobiota; class Verrucomicrobiia; order Chthoniobacterales; family Chthoniobacteraceae; genus SXWH01. The sequence goes on along the minus strand of CAVYKI010000003.1, from coordinate 1,378,333 downwards.
GATGTCGCATTGGCTTCGCGGCAAACTCTTCTTGTCCGCAAGCTCGCTGAGACGCTCTCGCACATCAGCGGGCAAGTCCTTCCACAACTCATCGAGGTAGCGGCGGTCGAGCGCCTTCGCCGCACTATCTACCTCGGCTTTCCCGAGCCTCGCTCCATCCGAATTATCGTCGAGCTTGGCGCAGAGCCCGATGGCGAGCGGTGGAATGCCACCAGTCCAATTCACGAGTTCCTTGCGCGCGCTCGTATCGAGCGAGATTCCGCGGGCGGTGAGCGGAGAGATCACAGCGTCCCAATCGCGCTCATCGAACGCTCCAAGCGGCTCAATATGCCCAAACTTGCGCCAGAAGTCGGACAGCTTCGCGCTCTCGGATGGCACCAAGTCAATCAGCTTCTTCCTACTGCTGAGGACAAAACGCACACCACATTGACCGGCAAAGTGGGCGAGGTTGTCCCAAAGATTCGGGCTGATGTTGTCGCCACGGAGCAGCAACTCATCGACAGATTGCATGATGATGAGCAGGCGCTGTTCGTCCTTCTGCATCTCCTCCACGGCGTCTTTGATTTCCTGATAATACCCGTCTTCTTCCTTTGGTTCGCCGAGCATGGCGGAGGCATTTTTCGTCTGCTTGCTCATGAGCCCATGAAGCAGTTCAAAGAATTGCGCGCGCGTTTCCGGCACCTGGTCGCGAACGTTCCAATAAACCACATCGTCGAATCCATCCTGCCCGGCGAGGCCGGAGAGATGTCGCAACATTGCCGTCTTTCCGTAGAATTTCGGCCCAATGACGTTGATGCTGGTGTTTTGCCACTGGCGGCGAATTGACGCTACTTCGGAAGCGCGACCGAGCAACGCCGGTCGGCCCGAACCGAAGACTTGATAGGCGGTTTCACTCATAGTCGTCCTTCGTCAAACCGTTGCGCACGGGCGAGGTAGAGCGCGGCATCCTGCCGGGCAAGCCAGCGCGCAAGCAGAGGAATCGTGATGCGATAGACCTTGAGATCATCCGTTCCTTCACAGCTCACGACCGTGGCGTCGGCGAGGTATTGAAGATGATTCGTCAGCTCCGCGTCGCCGGCCAATCCGCGTTCTTCGAGCGCATCGCGTAAAATCTCGAAAGTGACCGCGACGCCTCGGCGCTCCAATTCGGCGATGACGAAGAGCACGCATTGCCGACGTGGATCATCTACGTCGCTTTTCAGGACGATGGCGAAATGCTGATCGCGCTCCAGCCACTTTGTAACCGCTTGTTCAACGTGCTCCGTCGTGAGGCTCTCGAGTCCATCGCGAGCAGCAATGTCGAAGACTGCGCTGCAAAGGTGCTGGATTAGAAACGGCTGGCAGCCGCACAGATCCACGATGGCATCGCGGGCGGCGTCAGAAAAAGTCAGGGTTCCCTCAACCGGGCGCGTCACGAGAAGCTGAGCCGACGGACGGTCCAGGGCGCCGATTGGTATCGCCTTGCCGATGCCGAAGAGCGGATGGAAATACTCACGCCGGAGCGTCTTCATCAACTGTGAACCGGTGAGAATCGCCGAAACCTTTTCGTGGCGATGGATCAGTTCGCGGAAACCGTAGGCAAACCTGTGGAACTCACAGTGACCGTGCGAAACGCAGGTCCGCTGCCTCTAAAACGAGTGACGCTCGATCTGCCGAGTGGCGCCGGGGCGTCAGCGACACGCCCGTGGCCTCTGCTACCAGCGCAGGGAACGAACCAGTGGCCGCATTTGTGGACGCCGGAAATTGTAGGGCAGAAAATCTTCCACTTCGCGTGGAAGGCGGTCCGGCTCGACGAACAGCCCTGCAGTGGAAACTTTGAGCTGGCTGTGGATGTGCAATCTCTCAGCACAGAGGTGAAATCGAGACGGCTTGATGTCTCGCCATACATCACTGGCACTTCACTTTCCGCACGCGATCGCGATCTGTTTTTTGGTCGCAACGATGTGCTCGACGAAATCCGCCGCTCACTGCGACCAACCGGCCCCGGCACGGTGCTCATTCTCGATGGTGTTCGACGTGTGGGCAAAACGTCAGTGCTCAAACAGCTCCTGGCTCCTGATGCACTTCCAGGCTGGCTGCCAGTATATTACTGCCTGCAAGGCGCGAGCGGTGATGAGACGTCGCATGGCGTTCCCACGCGAGAGATGTTCTACGAGATCGCAAAGGAACTGATACTGGCTGCACACGGCTCGGGCTGCACTGTGGATGTGCCGGATTGGCGAGGATGACGTCGAACTTTTCATCCCAGCGCGCTGTGTTAGTGGATGGACAGCAGCGGCTCGCCTCAATCGTAGCCTACTCTCAGAATGAGTTTTCCTTGCCTGATCCCAAAAGAGCACGACCGGGCACTATCGTTCCGGTCGATGCGTCGCTCCTTCCAGCATGGACCGGAAAGAAGTTTCAAGAACTCGAACATGAAGACCGAAACAGACTTCTTAATCACGAATTGCTCGTCGTAGAGATCACCGCAGAGCGGAATGAAGTAAGAGACCTTTTCATTCGTTTGCAGGCGGGCACTCCATTGACAGCACAAGAAAAGCGAGACGCCTGGCCCGGTGATTTCACAAACTTTGTGATTCAACACGCCGGCAAGCCTGGCCATCGGCTTTCACACCCCAAAGCGTTCTTTAATCAGTTCAAGAAAGCCAGCGCCAAGCGACTCACAGTGGCTGATGGGGAGCACTACGTCGACGGCCATGCCGAAATGCGCAAATTCTTCGCGGGATTGGCGATGACCGTCATGCTTCGGGAGCGCTCGGAGATCGATTTTGTCGACCTCAAGGGCAAAACGATCAATGACTTCTACCTCGATAATCTTGATCTTCCTCTCGACGACCCGGGCGCGAAGCGAGTTGTTGATCTGCTTGATCGGGTTGTTGCTCTTCCGAAGTTCAGTAGCCTGAAGGAGGCTGGTCCCATTTCATTCCAGATGGCATTTCATTTTGCGATGCTGGTGGATACGCTTGATCAGGGTAATTATACCAACGAATGGAAGGAGACTGTTGTGGATGCCTTTCTTGCTTTCAAGCAGGAGGTTGCAGCAGCGCGGTTGCATCACAGGGAAAACCGTGAATCGCTTCCTCACCATGAGCGGTTCGGTCGGCTCCTGTCCGGATCAGGCTCAGATACCGCCGAGATAATTCGCATCAGGCACTCATTCATGCTGTCCGAAATTTACCCGAAAATTAGGTTTGTTTTGCGGGACCCTAATCGTCTTTTCGATTCACTGGAGCGCGAGGTGATTTGGAATCGTGATCGAGGGCTATGCCAGAATCCTAGATGCTCAAGACCGGACCGCCGAGTTGCATTCCGTGATGCGACGATTCACCATATCCTTGAGCATACCGCCGGAGGAGAAACGACTCTCAAGAATGGTGTTTTAATTTGTCCCGAATGCCACGTGAATCGCGCCGGCTTACAGAACCTGACCCAACACTTTCAGGACTATATTGCTCGTATCTATGCTGATGCTCGCGTTCCCACCGGTGACCTTTTTCCGGATGAACCATACGGCGAGTCGCAAGAAGACCGAAACGGTGGAAGGGAGGGGATAAAGGTGGTGATCGATTGGGGTGCTCTCGACATCGATAGGCCGGAACAAACAATTAGAAAGAACAATGATACCGATACGATTGTTGAGCTTCTGAAACTTCTTCTTGATACGTTTAAAAAGCCGATGCGGGATCAGCTGATGGAGATGCCAATTGTGAGATTTCCGCTGTCAACGAATCCGGCATCGGACTTTATGAATAACGCGCAGAACAGACCCTACAGCTATACTCAGGTTCCGGGAACCGACTTGTATTTCTGTGCACATTCCCAGCGCTCGCAGAAGGTCGAGCGCCTGAAAGCCTTATTTTCGAGACTGACTTTGCCAGATGGCAGTGAGTTGCCCGATGGCTGCATCACGGTTTCCGTCGAAAGTGAGTGATAAATGCGCGGAGGCCCTTTGCATGTTTCGTTTCCAGCGTGATGGCCACGTGAGCATTTCGGCGCGCGATTCATTGCCGGACCTAGAACTCCTTAACCTGTGAACTGGCAGAAGTATCATTCCTACCGAGTGTTTGACGAGTTCCTGCAGAGCGTCGTTATCGATCACAGGAGCTACATCACCGTTAGCAACGAGCCGCTCGACTTCACTGCCGCTTTCGACGAGATCCAGTCGAGGTTTGTCGAAGGTTTCGATGTGTCTAAAGCGTCATTTGACGAGAAAGCGGAACAACAGTTTCAAGGCGCGGCCTCAAACACGAAGCGTTTGTTTGCCAACTTGGAATATCTCTGGTGCATGCCAGTTCGCAGTATTTCGGGTGAAGTAAAACGTTCCTATGCTCTACGCTGGTTCGCGGATCGCGAGATTGTTTCAGGAACCCGATACTTCTTCAGTGGGGAACACACTATCGCCAATCCTGGAATGTGGCACTTGACAAATGAGTACCACGAAATTCTCTCCATCTGCCGAATTTTCAAAGTCGTGGCGGAGAATCCCACTCTCAAGACCGTGGAAGAAGCGAAACTCATGATCGAGACGCTGGCCTACGACGCGATCTACGGCGAGATTGACTCCGAGTCTGAGTTCTTCACGGAAAACAAATGCAGCATCTATCATATATCTTCTTCATCTGGCTTCTCCGGATCGATACGAGGCCATTGTTTCCGAAAATCATAAGACGCAAATCGTATCCGTATTCGCCCACGTCATCGCCGAGGAGGGAATCCTGGATCGAGAACGTCGGATCGGCCGTATCCGGGAAAAACTCTACGACTACCATGGAGTGACAGACGATTCCGACAGGAAGCGCCGCTGGTTCTTCTATTTAGAGGATGTAAAGCCATTATGGATCGGGAAGAATACTAAGCGAGACCAGCGCACGGCGTCCGTGATGGCAGAACTCCGGGATGAAGAAGACGCCGGAGAACTGGAGGGCGAGAGGATGGAGATGCAGGGTACCGACTCCGGCGAAGCGGCAAGTTGGTTCTTAGCGCCAAGAAGCGAGATCGCTTCACTTGTGTCGCCTGTGAGTTTCATTACGACGATCAGATTGTGCAGGCCCACCACTTGGATCCGTTGAGCGAACGGAAGCAGCCGGAGAAAACAGGGCTGAAGACCTGATCACGCTCTGTCCGAATTGCCACTACATCGCTCACTACCTTTTGCGGAAATCAGACGTGTACAGCACAAGGACGGGCTAGTTGCAGAACTCCGAAAACTCAGCAAACCTTAGCGTCCCCATCCGCTCCCCGTCTCCTCTGTGATTGAGGCGGCTTTCCAGACAAATTCCATGCAAATCGCCCGGTGAATTAACGGAATCTTGCGCTACCACCAAATTCCATGTATCGCGTAACGCTCTATGAAATCGCAGACTTACGTAAGTTCTGCGGATACCCAAACAGACGCTGCAGCGAACGGCTCCGGCTGCGCTGCAGCGAACTCGCTCCGTGCGTCACGCCGCCTGCTTCCGCCGCCGCCTTTCCGCCCGCCATGCAGCTACCGCGCCGCACTCCGCGGTCGCTGAGCTTGGGGTCGTTCAGGCGCTATTCTATGAATCCGAAAGCACTAGTCCTAGCCATTGCATTGCTCTTGTTTCTCTGTGTGCTGGTACGCCGTCACGATTCGTGTTCAGCAGTCTCGTTCGCTGACAATCACCGGTGCAGTCGTTGGTGTGACTTCTTGCCTTTGCCGCCGCTCGTGGTCGTCCCAACTTCGCGCAGGCGTGCACTCATCGACCGGTGCGTAGTCGTTGGTCGACCGCGACTGCCGGACGCCGTCGGCATCTACTTCGAGTTCAGGAGACGCCCTTCTACAAAATCGCTCGGCCTTCGGTGGCACTTCTCGCTTTGTGCAATCGGAGTGCTCCACTCCCTTTCCCGGACGCCAGTTCGCAGTCAAGAAACAGGCGAATCAAATACCAACCTTAACGCCTAACCATGCGCTGCAGCGAACGGCTCCGGCTGTCACGGCCCGTGCTTCCGCCGCCGCCTTTCCACCCGCCATGCACGGGCCGCGCCAGCCTCCGCCGTCGCTGAGCTTGGGGTCGTTGATATGGCTGTCTTGTTGGCAAGAGGAAAAAGGGGATTCTTCATTACTTGGTGGAAGTAACGTTGCTTGAAGGGCTGGGAACCGTGGCCGGGGAAGTGGGGCGGCGAGTCAGGCGGGTGTCTGGTCCCCTGCGGTTAGTCGGCTGATATGCGTGCGTTGGTTAGCACTTGGTTTTTGTGAAAGGGGCCGGACTGATTATTCCGCGAGGACGGAGCGGACGCAGTCGTGGACGAGCGCCCAGTCCACGTTGCCGTGCGGGGCCCAGGAGCCGATGCCGGTGGGGAGGACGAAGAGGTTCCGCCCGTCGCGGAATTTCTTGTCCATCTGCAGGGCGCGGAGGATGCGGTCGAAGAGCGCCGGGGCATCGCCTTCGCCCCGGAAGCTGAGCGGCAGGCCGGCGCGCCCGAGCAGCGCGAGGAGCCGCTCCTGGAATTCCGCGCCGACGGTGCCGAGCCGCACGGCCATGCGCGTGGCGGCGACCATGCCGATGGCGATGGCTTCGCCGTGCGTGAGCGTGTAGTCGGCGGAAAGCTCGAGCGCGTGGCCGACGGTGTGGCCGAAGTTGAGGACGTTGCGGATGCCGAGCCTGTCGTGCTCGTCCTGCTCGACGACGTCGGCCTTCAGCCGGACGCATTGCGCGACGATGTCGGCGAGGACCGCGCGGTCGAGGGCGAGGAGCCTTTCCAGCGCGCCGTGTTCGAGCTTCGCGAAAAGTTCCGCCGAGCACACCGCGCCGTATTTGATGACCTCCGCCATGCCGCTGCGAATCTCGCGCGGGCCGAGCGTGCCCAGCGTGTCGAGGTCGCACACGACGAGGCGCGGCTGGCTGAATGCGCCCATGATGTTTTTCACGCCGCCGAAATTGACGGCGACCTTCCCGCCCACGCTCGAATCCACCGCCGAGAGGAGCGTGGTGGGGATCTGGACGAACGGCACGCCGCGCCGGAACACCGCGGCCGCGAACCCGCCGAGGTCGCCGACCACGCCGCCGCCGAGCAGCAGCACGAGCGGCGCGGACCCGGCATCCGGGAAATTCTCAAGCAGCGCGCCGCAGGTCTTCGTGAATTCGTCCCAGTTCTTGCCTTCCTCGCCCACGCGGATGTCGTGCCGGACGATCCGGGCGAAGCCGGCCGCCTCAAGCGACGCGCGCACGGTCCCGAAGTAATGCGCGCCGACGTCCTGGTTCGTGATGACGAATGCGTCGGCCTGCCGGAGGCCTTCCGCGCGCAAAAGCGTGCCGAGCCCGGCGAGCAATCCGCTGCCGATCAGCACGGAATAGCTGCGCGGGCCGAGGTTCACTTCGATGCGGCGGCTGTCGTTCATCGCCGCTTCGATGCCGCATTTGCCCGGCGTGCGCAAGTGCGCGCGCCGCGCCGGTCACCGCGCCTTTTCCCAGCGCCAGGAAAACAGGCTCCGGCGCACCGCGGGGTAGAGGCGGTCGAAGTCCGCGATGCGCGCGACGAAGCTGAAGCGGATCTCGGAATCGTGCGCGAAGACGAAGAGGGTCCGCTTGCGATAGCGCGCGCCGCCGCTCGTGTAGGCCACGGTCGTGCCGAAGGTCGGGCAGTTCGCGACCAGGCCGGGATTCGACTCGTCCGCCTCCACGACGACGTTGGAACTTTCGCGGGGAAGCGAAGACTTCAGCCGCGCGCGGCAATCCTCGGCTGCGGCCGCATCCAGCACCCGGCCGGCGGGCGCCTTGTCCGCCTCGATCATGAGATCCGCCTGCGACGCGCCGGGCGGGTAAAACCGCAGGTAGCGCGCGCCGGGCTCCGCCTTCCAGCCGGCCGGCGGGCAATAGATGACGCGCGAACTTCCGTCCCGGAGCATGACTTCCAGATTCTGGAATCCGTCCTCCAGCTTCGTGGTGACGAACTCGGGCACAAACTCGACCATCGCCCGCGCAGGCAGCGCGAGCGACGCGCCCAGGAGCGCGGCCAGTGCGATTTTCACGGTGCGACGTGCGGGATTCATCCGGATGGCGGCGACTCAGTAACGCACCCAGCGCCCGCGTGAATAGGTCGTGGATTGCAAGGTGCCGGGCGGCGGATTCAGGAGGAAATTCTGGTCGAAGTACCACCGGCGGGTCGGCGGGCTGTACACGTTGCTCGCCCCCCACGCGCCGTTGGCCTGCTTGCTGTCGAAGAGGCAGACCATCGAGCCGTAATAGGTGAGGCACTGCGCGCTCCAAGTCTCCAGGAAGCGGGGGAAGTTCTCGGCGCCGCCGCTGTATGCGCCGTCGCCGTAGTGGTTCGTCGGGACGTTTCCGGAGAGGATGCCCGCGTTGACCGTCGTGTTCGTCGCGACGCGGGAGGCGACGCTGGCCGTCGAGTTCCCGTCATTCCAGTTGTTCGAGAGGATGTTCACCGCGTCGCCGAGCACCGCGCACGCCTTCCGCGTGTAGCCGGGCGCGGTGGGATCTTCAAAGGCGGAGAGCGGGCTGGTGGAGTTGGCGGCATTGGAAACGACCGAGGCCGTCGGCCCGCCGCTGTTGTAATCGCCCTGGATGTAAACGGGATTTTCCGAAGCCACCGTCACGTCGTCGGGAAGGATCGCGCCGTTGCGGAGACGCACGGCCTTTTCCGCCTGCGCGGCCGTGGCGTCCACGGCGGAAGTGCCGCCATTCGGGTCGGCGCTCACGTCGGCGATGTAGATGACCTTGTTGTACGTGTTGACGGCCTGGCTGGTGAGGTTCCCGCTGGAAGGAGGCGAGAGCGTGGCGAATTGCGTGATGATGTTGGAGAGCTGCGACATGTCGAAGCTCGTGAGGAGCACGTTGTTCGTCTCGCGGTTGTCGCGGATGACTTCGCCCGCGCTCACGGCGGCCTTCACCGCGTTGAGCACGTTCACCACGGACGCGCCGCCCGCCGGCGTGAGTTCGACGCCCCGGCCATTGTAAACCCGCACGCGCAGCGGATCGGCCGCGGCCCGGCTCGTATCGAGGAGGACTTTCAGCCCCGCCTGGTTGTAAAAGCGAAGGTTCGCGATCTCCGGCGGGTCGGTGAATCCGGCGCCCGGACGCTCGATCAGTTCGCGGAAGTTGTCGTTGTTCGGGTTCGCGTCCGTCGTGTTGAAGGCCGTCGCCGGATCGATCCCCAGCGGCTCCATGCGATCCACTTTGTTGAGCTGCGAGCTTTTCCCGCCGGGGTAGTTTGGCGCGACCGTGAGCGTCGTCCGCGAGTCCCCGGGCGCCACGCCCTCGCTGTAGGAGGAGCCGAACGAAACGTTGCGGCTGAAAGTGAGGTTCGAGCCGCTTGTGCTCGCGTACAGGTCGGTATTGGTATGCACGAGGCCGGTGATGTTCATGTCCGGCCCGGGGTGAATCTCCAGCGCCCCCTCGAAGAAGATCGCCGACTGGAAAATCGGCGCATCCGCCTTTTGAAAACGGCGCCCCACGGCGACGTTCTCGGTCCCGCCGACGACCGGCACATTCACCGTCGCCCGCGCGAGATAGTTGTACGCGCGCGACATCCAACCGGGCCGCCCGGCCACCGGGATCAACGTGCTGGCCGGCACGCCGGTGCCCACCGGGACGCCCGCCGCATCGAGCGCCTCGAGGGTGTACGACGTGAAGGTGTAGCCCGCAAAATCCGCGTACGGCGGACTGCTCCCGGGCCCGGGCGCGTTGGCGGTGCCGGAGATCGCGGCGAGGTCCGCCGTCGTCGGCAGCCCCTGGTTGCCCTGAATCGCAGCCCGTCCCGCGGCGCACCATTTCCCATACATCACCTCCAGCGAACCATCGGCCACGCTTTCCGCCGCCGCACGCTGACGCGAGCGGTAGGAGTTGCGCGCCACATTCGAGGAGAGCGAAAGCGCCGCGCCCACCGCGACGCCGACGACAATGACGACCGCCATGGCGGTGATGAGCACACTGCCCCGCTGCGAACGGTGAATGCCGGGACGGTGGGATTTCATAGGCCGATGGACCGCGGGAAAATCCGCACCGGGGTTCCGGGGGTTCCGATGCTGAAGTTCTTCATGAAGCCGCTCTGGACCCGGTTCGAGTGCTCGGTGTCCTGCACGGTGAGATTCATCCCCACGCCTTTGTCCCCGAGCGCCATCGAAAATGGCTGCGGGGAAGCCGCCATGTTCACGGTCACGACGGCGAAGTTGGCGGGATCATTGAAGGCCGCGCCGCCGTTCGCAGCCACGCTCATCGCGCGCGGGTAAAAGCGCAGCTCGGGAATCCCCGACGACGCGGATGGCGCGACGATGTAGGCGACGTCATTCACCACGTGCGCCAGCGTATTTGCCGCAACGAACGGACCGGAGGTCACCGTCGGATTTGCAAAGCTGCCGAGCGTCCCGGTGAGCGTGACGGTGGTCGCCGCTCCCGGCGCACCGACCGTGGCCACTCTCGCGAACAGGTCCTGCGGAATGCCATTCACCGGCACCGAGGGAATCGCGAGGAGCTGCCCCGCCCTCGGCATCTGCGGACTTGCCAGGGTGTTGGCGACGACGATCGTCGCTTCGGCCGCCGTCGCGGCCGGAATCTGGAAAGGTCCGCCCGCATAGATCCGGAACCGGATGCCCGCCGCGCTCACCGGCGCGGAGCCCGTCAGCGTGATCGTCGCGCCATCCGCATCCACCAGCGCCGGGGTCTCGATGGACGAATGCACGTCGCGCGCCAGGCGGTCCATCGTCAGGTACGCGAGCTGGTTCGAGCGGTTGGCCGCGTGGCCGCTCAGGAAAAGCGTCGTGGCCGACTGGAGGAACACAAAGGCGGTGCCGCCCGCGATGACGACACATGCGGCGGCGATCGCCATTTCGACGATCGTAAAGCCGCGGCGGAATCGGGAAAGACTGCGGAGCATGGGCTAGTCGGGTGAGCGCACCGTCGCCATCGACAGCGAATAGACCGTGCCGTTGTACGGGTAGGCCACGGTGATTTTGACCTCCCGGAGGTTGAGCGCGGGATCGGTCAACTGGACGTTCGTTGTCATCGTTCCCGTGATGGCCGGAGGGCCGGGATTGACGGTCACGAGTTCGTTTACGGATCCCGCGTTGAGCACCGGCGGCACCGTGCTCGACGGATACGGGATGGACAGCACTTCATCGATTTTGTTTTGGATCAGCGTTTTTGCGCCGGTGAAATTCCGATTCACGGTCGCCAGCCGGTTCGCAGCACCGAGCGCCCAGAGCGCCGTCGCCGAGGTGAGCGTGATGATGCCGATGCCCACGAGCACCTCCGTCAGCGCAAGGCCGATCAATCCCTTCCGCCTGCGCAAGGCAGACATTTTCCGGGCAAAGGCCGGAACCCCCGTCGCCTCGGAAGGCACGACGGCATGAATCGGTCGGACAGACATACGGTTAACACATCAGCACCATGCGTGCCGAATTTCGCACCGTGATCGACGCCAAAATGGGCGACGCACGCGCGCGAACGGACAGAGGCCGCCATGACGCGGGGGCGCAAGAGAGGAAGACCTTCATTTCCACGGCGAAACGTGAAAGGATACGGTTTGCCCTGCCCCACGGATGCCACTTAACAAGGCTCACGCCATGCCGAATCTCGTCGCCGACCTGACTCCCCTTCTCGAACCCGCGCGCGTCCTCCATTCCCGCGAGCACCTGCTTTCCTACGGCTACGACGGCACCGCGGCGATCAGCGGCGTGCCGGCGGTCGTGGTGATGGTGAGGACCACCGAGGAAATCGTCGCCATCGTGAAGTACGCGGCGGCGAACCGCATCGCCATCGTCGGGCGCGGCAGCGGTACCGGGCTCTCCGGCGGCAGCGTGCCGTCCGCCGGGTGCATCGTCCTTTGCACGGCGCAGATGGACAAGGTGATCGAACTCGACGAAAAAAATCTCACGATCCTCGTCGAGGCCGGCGTCATCACGCAGAAGGTCACCGACCTCGCCGACAGCGTGGGCCTGCTCTACCCGCCCGATCCGGGCTCGATGAAAATCTCGACCATCGGCGGCAACGTCGCCGAAAACAGCGGCGGCCTGCGCGGGCTGAAGTACGGCATCACTCGCGACTACGTGATGGGCATGGAAGTCGTGCTCGCCGACGGCACCGTCGTCTGGCTCGGCAACAAATGCGTGAAGGACGTCGCCGGGTATTCGATGAAGGACATCTTCGTCGGCAGCGAAGGCACGCTCGGGCTCATCACGAAGGTCCTCCTCAAACTCGTGCCGAAGCCCGCAGCGAAAAAGACGATGCTCGCGACCTTTGCCCGCATGGACAGCGCGAGCGACACTGTCTCGGCGATCATCGCGGCGAAGATCATCCCCTGCACGCTGGAGTTCCTCGACAAGATCACGATCAAGTGCGTCGAGGACTTCGCAAAAATCGGCCTCCCGCTCGATGCCGAGGCGATCCTGCTCATGGAGACCGACGGCCACGCCGCCGCCGTCGAGGATCAGGCGGCGCAGATGGTCGAAATCGCGAGAAAGTGCGGCGCCACCGACGTGCAGATCGCGCAGACGCCCGAGGAATCCATCCGCCTCGCCAGCGCGCGCCGCTCGGCATTCAGCGCGCTCGCGCGCATGTCGCCGACGACGATTCTCGAAGACGCCACCGTCCCGCGCAGCGAACTGTCGAAGATGATCCGCTTCATCCAGGAGGTCGGCGCGCGGCACAACCTGAAGATCGGCACGTTCGGTCACATGGGCGACGGCAACCTCCACCCCACCTTCCTCACCGACGAAAAGAACACGGCCGAGATGACGCGCGTCGAACTCGCGATGCAGGAAATCTTCGACTACGCCGTGAGCCTCGGCGGCACCATCACCGGCGAACACGGCGTCGGCCTCGCGAAGAAGCCGTTTCTCCCGCGAGCCATCGGGAACGCCAGCCTCAACCTGATGAAGCAACTCAAGCACACGCTCGACCCGCTCGGCATCCTGAATCCGGGGAAAATTTTCGACTGAGTCGCCCCTTATGCACGCGCCGACCATTGAAACGCCGCTCCCGCCCTCGCCCGGCGCGAAACCGGTTTACCTGAAGGACCTCGATTTCGGGGTGCTCTCGCAATGCATCCATTGCGGGCTGTGCCTGCCGACCTGCCCGACCTACGACGCGACGAAGCTGGAGAAAAACAGCCCGCGCGGGCGCATCCAGCTCATGCGGAATGTCGCCGAGGGCCGGCTCGATATCACCGAGGCGTTTGGCGACGAGATGTATTTCTGCCTCGGCTGCCTCGCGTGCGAAACCGCGTGCCCCGCGGGCGTGGATTACACGCGCATGTTTGAGGAGGCACGCGCGGACATCGAGCGCGCGGGCATCCTCAACACGGAAAAGCGGAACTGGATCCGCAGCATCATGCTCCGCGGAGTCTTCACGCGGCCGTGGCTGCTGCGGGCCATCGGCAGGGCGCTGCGGATCTACCAGGCGAGCGGATTGGAGAAGCTCGTGCGCAAGCTCGGGCTGCTGCGGCTGCTGCCGAAAAACATCCGCGAACTGGAGCCGCTCACACCTCGCGTGGAGGCGGATTTTTCCGACGCCCTCATCGCCGAGGTCGAGACGCCAGAGCCCGGCGCCCGGAAGCGCGTGGGCATGCTCACCGGCTGCGTGCAGGACCTCACGTATTCCAGCGTAAACCGCGACACGGTGGACGTGCTGCTCGCCAACGGCTGCGAAGTCATCACGCCGCGCATGCAGCACTGCTGCGGCTCGCTGCACGGGCACAACGGCGAGGTGGACACCGCGCGCGACATGGCGCGGCGCAACATCGATGCCATGGAACGCAGCGCGGGATCGCTCGGAGATCTCGACGCCATCATCACCAACGCCGGCGGTTGCGGCTCGCATCTGAAGCACTACGACCACCTGCTGCACAACGACCCGCTTTACGCGGAGCGCGCGCGGAAGTGGGCGGCGAAGGTGAAGGATGTGCACGAATTTCTCGCTGCGATCGGCACGGTGAAGCCAACCGGCGCAGGCGCGGAGCAAACCGTCACCTACCACGAGAGCTGCCACCTTTGCCACGGGCAGAAAATCACGAGACAGCCGCGCGAACTTCTAAAATTGATCCCCGGCCTGAAGCTCGTCGAGTTGCCCGAGTCCTCGTGGTGCTGCGGGAGCGCGGGCGTTTACAACATCACGCAGCCGGAGATGTCCGCAAAGCTGCTCGACCGCAAGATGGCCAACATCGCAAAGACCGGCGCGAAGTGTGTCGCGAACGGGAATCCCGGCTGCTCGGTGCAGCTCGAAGCCGGCGTGCGGGCCCGCGGTGCCGACCTTGAGATCGTGCACCCCATCACGCTGCTCGCGCGGGCGTATCGCAACCGGTAGGGCCCGCTCGCCGAGCGCGCCCATGCTTTTTCGCGCCGGCTTCCGAATCGAGGACCGGAGGAAGGGAGATGGGGCGCTTTCGGCGAAAGCGCCCTACCTTGTTGCTCGCGATTCATCGGCGCGGCGTTAGCTTTGCGGCAATGCCAGATCAGACTGCCGACCTTTTTGGAACACCGGAACCGGTGCGCGCACAGCCGCGCATTTTCTCGGTGACGGAAGTCACGAAGGCGGTGCGCGGGGTGATCGAGAGCGCGTTCGACGAGGTCTGGATCGAAGGCGAGGTATCCAATTTCCGGCAGCAGGCGAGCGGTCATCAGTATTTCACGCTGAAGGACGCGGCCTGCCAGCTCTCGTGCGTGCTCTTTGCCCGCGGAGGCGCATGGCGAAAGGCGGTGCCGCTCCAGGACGGGATGCTCGTGCAGGCGAAGGGGCGGCTCACCGTGTACGAAGCGCGCGGGCAGTATCAGCTCACGGTGAGCATCGTGCAGGCGGCGGGCGCGGGACTGCTGCAGGCGAAGTTTGAGGCGCTGAAGCGGAAGCTCGCGGCGGAGGGGCTCTTCGACGCGGAGCGGAAGCGGGAGCTGCCGCAATTCCCGCGAGCGGTGGGCATCGTGACTTCGCCGACGGGCGCTGCGCTGCGCGACATGCTGAATGTCCTCACCCGTCGTGCGCCGTGGCTGCGGGTGATCGTGAGCCCGGCGCGCGTACAGGGCGAAGGCGCGGCGGCGGAGATCGCTGCGGCGCTGGACGACCTGAACAGTCTTCGCCGAACGCGGCATCGCGCCGGTGGATGTGATCGTGCTCGCGCGCGGCGGCGGGAGCATCGAGGACCTGTGGGAGTTCAACGACGAGCGGCTCGCACGCGCCATCGCCGCATCCGCGCTGCCGGTGGTCTCGGCGGTCGGCCACGAGATTGATTTTACGATCGCGGATTTCGTCGCGGACCTTCGCGCGCCGACGCCGAGCGCTGCGGCGGAACTGATCGTGCCGGACACCGCCGAATTGCTCCGGATGATCGCGGAGCGCGCCGCGTTTCTGAATCGTCGCGCCACTGCCGGAATCGAAACGGCCCGGCTGCATCTTGCCGGCTTGCTGCGGAGCGCGCTTTTCCGGGAGCCGGCGAGGAAGCTCGAGCAGTCCGCGCAGCGTCTGGACATTGCCGATCAGGCGTTACGACGAGGAGTCGAATCGCGGCTCGCGGAGATCCGCCAACGGCTCGATGCGCTCGGTTCGCGCGTCCGGCATCAGCGGCCCGATCAGGTGCTCGCGCTTCACCGGCAGCGGCTCGCGGGTCTTGCGGACACGCTGGGCGCGCGCTTTCAGCAGCGCCTGCACCGGCAGAAGGATCGGCTCGCACGGGTGGACGCGATGTTGCGGCTGCTCTCGCCGGAGCACACGATCGGCCGCGGATACACGATCACGACGACCTCGGCCGGCAGGTTCGTCCGCTCGACCGGCGATGTCGCCGCCGGCGATGAATTGGAGACGCGGGTGCGCGACGGGAAGGTGATCTCGATCGTGGGTGCGGTGGCGCCACTGAAGGCAGGGAGCGAGACGAAGCGGAAGCCGCGCAAGTAACGCGCGCTCGCGAAAGGCTGCCCCGCGGAGAAGCGTGCCCGCCTCCTGCCGTCGGCGGCTACCGTTGTCGGCTGGCGCGCAGCTCCGCCTGCATTTCCGATCCGGAATCCGCTCCGTTATCGTTTGCCGGCGGCTACGAAACCTTCAGCCCGATGACTGCGAGCGGCGGGAGCGTAAGCGAGATGGATTGCGCGCGGCCGCCCCAGGAGATCGGCTCGGAATGCACGCCGCCGAAATTCCCGGCGTTGCTGCCGCCGTACGCCTCGCTGTCGGTGTTCAGAATTTCCTGCCAGAAGCCGGTCGAGGGCACGCCGATGCGGTAGCCGTGGCGCACGACCGGCGTCGCATTCAGGACGAAAACCACTGCGGCGCCGTGGCGCCCGCGGCGGAGGAATGCGAGGACGCAGTTGTCGGCGTCGTGAAGCTCGACCCACTCGTAGCTGTCCCACGAGTCGTCGTTGTCGAAGAGCGCCGGCTCATTTTTGTAGAGGTAATTCAGGTGGCGGACGAGCTCGCGCAGGCCGCTGTGGTGACCGAATTCGAGCACCCACCAGTCGAGGCTTCGCTCGTGGCTCCATTCGCCGCGCTGGCCGAATTCGCCGCCCATGAAGAGGAGCTTCTTGCCCGGATGCGCGTACATCCACGCGTAGAGCAGGCGCGTGTTGGCAAACTGCTGCCATTCGTCGCCGGGCATCTTGCTGACGATTGATCCCTTTCCATGCACGACCTCGTCGTGGCTGAGCACGAGGATGAAGTGCTCGTGGAACGCGTACACGAGCGAGAAGGTCGCGTTCCCGTGATGGAAGCGCCGGTAGATCGGATCGAGCGCCATGTAGGCGAGCGTGTCGTTCATCCAGCCCATGTTCCATTTGAAGCCGTAGCCGAGGCCGCCCAGGAAAGTCGGCCGCGAGACGCCGGGCCACGCCGTGCTCTCCTCGGCGATCGTCATGATGCCCGGATGCCGCTGGTAGCACACTTCGTTGCAGAGCTTGATGAAGTGGAGCGCGTCGAGGTTTTCGCGGCCGCCGTAAATGTTCGGCACCCACTGGCCGTGCTCGCGCGAGTAGTCGAGGTAGATCATGGACGCCACGGCATCCACGCGCAGGCCGTCCACGTGATATTCGGCAAACCAGAAGAGCGCGTTTGCGATGAGGAAATTCCGCACCTCGTTGCGCCCGTAGTTGAAGATGAGCGTGCCCCAATCCTGATGCTCGCCCTGCCGCGGGTCGGAGTGTTCGTAGAGCGCGGTGCCGTCGAATCGCGCGAGCCCGTGCGCGTCCTTCGGGAAATGGCCGGGCACCCAGTCGAGAATGACGCCGATGCCATTCTGGTGGCAGGTATCCACGAAATAGCGGAAGTCGTCCGGGTTTCCGTAGCGGCTCGTCGGCGCGAAGTAGCCCGTGATCTGGTAGCCCCACGAACCCTCGAACGGATGCTCGGCCACGCCCATGAGCTCGACGTGCGTGTAGCCCATGTCCACGACGTATTCCACGAGCTGGTCGGCGAGTTCGTGCCATGTGAGGAAGGCGTTGCCGTCCTTGCGGCGCCACGAGCCGGGATGCACCTCGTAGATGGCGACGGGCTCGCGGTTCCACTCGCGCTGTGCGCGCTTCTCCATCCACACCGCGTCGTTCCACGGATACTTGTCCATCTTCCACACGAGCCCGGCGGTCTGCGTGCCGTGCTGGCCGAAAAATGCGAACGGGTCCGTCTTCACGTGCAGGAAGCCGTGCAGGTCGAAGACCTCAAACTTGTAGTGGGTCATCTCGCCGATCCCCGGGAGGAACAGCTCCCAGACGCCGCTCGGGATCAGCTTCCGCATCGGATGGATGCGGCCATCCCATTGGTTGAAATCCCCAACGATGGAGACGCGCCTCGCATTCGGCGCCCACACGCGGAAAACGGTCCCGATGACGCCATCATGCTCCTCGATGTGCGCGCCGAGTTTCTTCCACAGCTCCCAGTGCGAACCTTCCGCAAAAAGGTGCAGGTCGAGTTCGCCCATCAGGATGCCAAACGAATACGGATCGCGCTGTTCCGACACGGTCCCATCGTGCGCCGTGCACCGGAGCGCATAGGGGAAGGGTCGGGTGACCCCGGAAATCGCCGCCTTGAAAAAGCCGTCCTGCGTCACGCGCTCCGCCGGCCACATCCGCGCGCTGCCGCCGATCTCGGCGACCTCCAGCTTCGCCACATCCGGGCGAAAGGCGTGAACCGCCAGCCCGCCGTCAGCCTCGTGCATGCCGAGGATGGAAAATGGATCGCCGTGGTCCGCACGTGCGAGGGAATCGATCGCTTCCTTGGATGGAGATTTCATCACCTTCTTGCTATGCCTCCGCCACCGTGGGCGCAAGCGCGGTGAACGGCACTAAACTTTCAACAGCACTTTCGCAGACACGCCGCCCGTGCCGCGGTTTGAGATGTCGAGCGTGCCGCCATGCAATTCGACCACCTTCCTGCTCACGGTAAGGCCGAGCCCTGTGCCCTGGCCGGTCGGCTTGGTCGTAAAAAACGGATCGAAGATGTTGGCGACTTTGTCCGCCGGGATCCCCGTTCCCGTGTCATCGAATTCCACGATGACCCCGATGCGCCGCACGCCGGAGTGCGCCAGCGAGCGGTTGCCTTGGTCGGGGAGGACTCCGGGAGGGGCGATGTGCGTGAGGCCCAGGCGGATCGTCAGCGTTCCTCCATCCGGCATTGCGTGAAGCGCGTTTTCAATCAGGCAGGAAAAGACGCGCTTGATCTTATTCTCGTCGATCCGCGCCGCAGGCATGTCAGCCGCGTAGCGTTTTTCGACGCGGATTTTTGCCGCGCCAAGCGCGGGCTCGAAAGGTTTCAGCGCCACGTCGATCAACGCGGCGACATTCACGGGCGTCAGCTTCAGGTCCCCCGAATCCGAAAACACCATCATCTCGCTGATGATATTGTCCGCGCGCAGCACCGCATCGCTCATTTCCTTCGCCACGACGGATGCGCTCTCATGCACGGCGGGCTGGCTGGAGAAAAAATCGACGCCCATCTTCAGGATCGCGAGCGGGTTCTTCACCTCGTGCGCGACGCCGAGCGCGAGGCGCGCGATGGACTGCGCCTTCTCCGCGTCGATGAGCCGCTTTTGCGCGGCCTTCAGCTCGTCGTGCGTCTTTTCGAGTTCGGCGAGCTTGCGCTCCAACAACGCCTGGCTGCGCGCGAGGTCCGAATTCACCTCCTTGAGGCGGTTGCGTTCCGTCTCGAGCGCGGTCTCCGCCGCCATCAGCGCGGTGATATCCCGCGACATGCCGCACGTGCCGATGATTTCCCCGTCCGCGCTGCGCAACGGGAGCTTCGTCGTGAGCGTCCAGCCGGTGCTCCCGTCCGGGAGGACCTTTTTCTCCACCTTCCCGAGAATCGCCTCGCCTGTCTTCACGACGCGCTGCTCGTCCTCGAACATCCGCTGCGCATCGTCGTGCGGGAAAAAATCGTAGTCGATTTTCCCCACCGCCTCGCCCGGCCCCGTGAGATGGAAGAGGTGCGCCATGGCGGCATTGACGCAGATGTACCGGCTCTCGCGGTCCTTGAAGTAAATCCGATCCGGGATGTTCTCCATCAGGAACCTGAAGAGGTGGCCCTCTTGTTCGATGTTGTCGGATTTCATGGGCGGGGTGCCTGACAAGGTGGGCTCGGCATTTGAGCGGCTGAAAAGATGGTCCCACGCGGAGCAAGCGGCAGCAAGCGAACGTTCGGGAAATCCCTCATCCCGCGGCTAGCAGGCCCGCGAGGTGCCGCCGGTAGATGGCATCCCAACCATACTCCGCCAGCACGCGTTTGCGTTCCCGAAATGCCGGCGAAGCCGCCAGCGTCTCCCCGATGATCGTCGCGACCCGCCCGGCTTCCGCGTCCGGCGGGAAAAGCACGGCTGTCTCGCGAAGCCGATCGAAAAGCGGTTCGATGTCGCTGCAGAAAACGGGCAGCCGGTGCATCGCGGCTTCCAGCAGCGGCAGGCCGAAGCCCTCGCTCCGGCTGGGAAAGAGCAGCGCGTCCGCAAGCCGGTAGAGCCCGGCGAGTTCCCCGTCGCCCACCGTGAGGTGATCGCCCACGAACAGGTGGCCGCCCGCCTCCCCGCCCTCGCACCGGAGCTGCCCGCCGAGGAGATGCGACGACTCGTTGTGCGGATCATCCGCGGCGGTGACGAGCACCGTCGCCGGTGTGCAGCGTCTCGCGAATTCCCTGCCAATCGCAATGCTCAGCTCCACGTTTTTCCGGCGCACGAGCCGCGTCGGATGCAGGAGCAGGATGCGACCGTCGAGAAGCTCGTGCCGTTGCACAAACTCCGCGACATTTCCCGGAAGCCCGAGCACCCGCGCCGGATCGATCCCATTGGGCACCACGGCGCAACGATCCGCCGGCGTTCCCGTGACTTCCGCAAACTGCCGCGCGCGGAGCGGCGACACGGCGACGTATTCACACCGCGGATGCGCCCTTGAAAAGATCGGCGCCGTGTCCGGGTAGTCGGGATTGCACGCCGCGACATCGTGAACCCAGGCGACGAAACGCACGCGCGGCAGGGCGTCCATCACGCGCCACAAGGCCTCGGTCAGCCCGGGGGAAAACGGCATCGTCAGCACGTTATGGAGGAAGGCGACATCCTGGCCGGCGAGAGCGTTTGCCAGCGCCTCCGCCTGCGCATCTACGGAGAGCTCTTCCGGGAGCCGCACCGCATCCGGCCCGCCGCCGCGCTGGCAGAGCACCGTCACGCGGTGGCCGTGGCGGGCGAAAAGGCGCGCGTGCTCCTCCATCACCCGTTCGACCCCACCGACAACCGGTGCCGCCGTGTAATGCAACAGCGCGATTTTCATGGCGCGGGCGATGCTTTGGCAGCGGGCATGAGAATCGTCTCGATCATCGTCGTCCTCGCCATCGTCTATCTCCTCTACGGGCGGAGCGGCGAGAAACAAACCCCGCAATCTCGCATCGACGAGGCGCACCACAAGGCCGCAGCCGTCCAACCCGCCGCACCTCAGCCTGCAGCCGCCCAGCCCGCAGGTTCGCTGCGTGCGCCCATCGATCGCGCGAGCCAGGTGCTCGGCATCGTGAAACAGCGGAACGCCGAGTAATCAGGCCTCGCGAAAAAACGAAAAGGGCGGTGCCCGTGCGGACACCGCCCTTCGTGAAATGGGTCCGCGTTACTTCAGCGCGGCGAGCTGGCGGGCGAGGTCGCCCTTGTGGCGGTCCGCCTTGTTTTTGTGGATCCGGCCCGTCTTCGCGGCCTTATCGAGCGCGGAGGCAGCCTTCGGCAGCAAGGCGAGCGCCTCGCTCTTCTTCCCTGCAGCGACAGCGGCGCGGATGAGGCGGAGCTGGGTCTTCACGGTCGTGGTGACGCGTTTGTTGGCGTCGGTGCGGCCCTTGGTCTGGCGGGCGCGTTTGGCTGCGGATTTGGTATTGGCCATATGAGTGTGGTCTTCTTTTGGAAAAGGGGTGCGGAGCCTAGCGACGGGGCACGGCTTGTCAAGCGGCCCATCGAATTCTGTCGCAAGCTCCGCCAAACTGCTCGCCCGCTTTGCTGCCGTGGCGTTCAGTTGCCGTCCCTCCCATGAAAAAATCCCCGCTCGCGAAACTGCTGCCGGCTTTCCTCTGCGCGCTCCCCGCCCTGCTGCGTGCCGATCCCGTCCTGCCGCCCCAGCTCGCTCCGTTCTTTTCGCCGCCGGCCGAGTTCGCCGGCGACTTCGGCGACTACCGTTCGCCGCTGAAATCCGCCGACGGCAGCACGGTGAGAACCGCCCCCGAATGGCCGGCGCGGCGGGCGGAAATCCTGAAGTCATGGCACGAGCGCCTCGGCCCGTGGCCCGCGCTGCTGGAGAAGCCGCGCATCGAAATCCGCTCGACGGAACGACGCGAAAATTTCACCCAGCACAAGGTGCGCGTGGACATCGGCCCCGGGCCTCGGCAGGGCGACGGCTACCTGCTCCTGCCGGACGGCGCCGGGCCGTTCCCTGCCGTGCTCGCCGTTTTTTACGAACCGGAAACCGCCGTGGGTCTGAACCCGAAGTCGCAGATGCGCGACTTTGCATACCAACTCGTGAAGCGCGGCTTCGTCGCGCTGAGCATCGGCACGCCGGGGGCGCTCGACCACCCGGGCATGGAGACGCGCGAACTGCTCATCGCGGCGGGCAACGAGTTGAAAATCCAGCCGCTCACCTACCTCGCGTACGTCGCCGCCAACTGCCACACCGCGCTCGCCGGCTTGGAAAATGTGGACCCCAAGCGCATCGGGATCATCGGCCATTCATACGGGGGAAAGTGGTCCATGTTCGCCTCGTGCCTCTACGATAAATTCGCGGCCGCAGTGTGGTGCGACCCGGGGATCGTCTTCGATGAGAGCAATGGCAACATCAACTACTACGAGCCGTGGTATCTCGGCTGGGAGGCCGGCACGCTCCGCCCGCGCGGCGTGCCGAACGCCGACAAACCGCGCACCGGCCTCTACAAGACGATGTTCGAGTCCGGCGAAAGCCTCGTGGACCTGCACGCGCTCATGGCGCCGCGGCCCTTCCTCGTCTCCGGCGGCTCGGAGGATGTCCCGTGGCACTGGCGCGCGCTGAACCACACGAAGGCGCTCTATGAATTGCTCGGCTTTCCGAATCGCGTGGCCATGACACACCGCGAAGGCCACGGCCCGACGCCAGAGGCGATGGAGCAGATGTGCGCGTTTCTGGAGCACTTCCTGAAAGGCGGAAAAGCCGCGCAGCGCTAGCATGCGGCGGAGCGCGGGTGAGCACGGGCGTCTCCGCCCGGACTGCGCGGCCTTTCAAGAAAAGCTCCGTCGGAGCAAAAGACGCCTACCGCTGCACGCGGGCGCTGCCGCCTTTGGCGAACGCCTTCACCTGCTCGACGGTCGCCATGGTGGTGTCGCCCGGGAAGGTGGTGAGCAGTGCGCCGTGCGCCCAGCCGAGCTTCACGGCTTCCTCTTCGGATGCGCCGGTGAGCAGGCCGTAGAAGAATCCCGCCGCGTAGCCGTCGCCGCCGCCGATGCGGCAGATGACGTCGAGTTCGCACATCGGCGACTGGTAAGTCTTGCCGTCGATCCACGCGACCGCACCCCACGTGTGGCGGTTCGTCGAGTGGACTTCCCGCAGCGTCGTCGCGACGACTTTCACCTTCGGGAATTTCTTCACGGCCTTCTCGATCACGTTGAAGAACGCGGTCGGGTCGAGCTTGCCCTTCGTCTCCACGTCCTGCCCCTCGATGCCGAGGCCCTTCTGCAGGTCCTCCTCATTTCCCACGAGCACATCGACGTGCTCGACGATGCGCGCGAGCGTCTCGACGGCCTTGCTGTGGCCGCCCCAGATGTCCCAGAGCTTCTGGCGGTAGTTGAGGTCGAACGACGTGACCGCGCCCGAGGCCTTCGCGGCCTTCATGGCCTCGATGATCACTTCGCCGGTCGTCTCGGAGAGCGCGGCGAAAATTCCGCCCGAGTGGAACCAGCGCACGCCCTGCGTCGAAGATCGCCTTCCAGTCAAAGTCGCCGGGCTTGAGCTGGCCGGCGGCTTCGTTGCTGCGGTTGTAGAAAACGACGGGGGCGCGCACGCCCTGGCCGCGATCGGAATACACGGTCGCCATGTTCGGCCCGCGCACGCCGTCGTGCTTGAACTTCTTGTAGAACGGCTTCACGCCCATCGCGCGCACGCGCTCGGCGATGAGGTCGCCGATCGGGTAGTCCACCATCGCGCTGGCGACGCCGGTGTTCAGGCGGAAGCAGTCGGAGAGATTCGCCGCGCAGTTGAATTCACCGCCGCTCACGTGGATGTCGCAGTGCGAGGCCTTGCGGAAAGGGATGACGCCGGGGTCGAGGCGATGCACGAGCGCGCCGAGCGAGAGGAAGTCGAGTGCGCCGTCCTGGCGGATGTTGAGGCCGTATTTCATGGGATGTGTGTTTTGAGGTGTTGGGTTAAAGTTAAAGGGGCGCGGATTTCAGCAACCGGAGCGGTGCGTGGCAAGAAGTTCGGAGGAAAGGTTGGCGGGATTGCGCCCCGGACCCGCTGCGACCGACCATGAGAGGCACGGCGGCAGCGCCCCACACTTCGCACCACCTCAAAAAGGACGTTCAAAATGAATCCGGCCGCGGCCTCGCGACGTATAGCGAGCGATTCGGCACCCAACACCCGTCCTTCACCCGCCTCCAGATGCTCAGCGAATTCTTGCAAGACCAGGCAGCACTTTATGTCTCCGGCACCATGACCGAGCAGGAGCGTGGGCCGTTCGAGCTCGTCCTCGAATTCCACGATGAACTCCGCAACTTCGTCGCAGGGCTCGCGGAGGTCGGCACCGCCGTGACCTTGGCCAGCCATCCGCCCGGCGGTCCGTCGCCTTCGCCGCAACTGAAGGCGCGCATCGCCGGCATCGTGGACGGCCGCAAGCAGCAGTCCGTGCAACCGGCCATGGTGGTGTCCGGCCCGGACGGCCTTGTGCAGTGGGTGAATCCCGCCTTCAGCGAGATGTGCGGCTACAGCCTCGACGAATTGCGCGGCAAAAAACTCGGCCCGATCCTCCAGGGTGAAAAGACGGATCGCGAGACGGCGGCACGGATGCGCGAGGCGGTCCATGCACACCGCCCGTGCTGCGAGACGATCCTCAACTATCACAGGAACGGCACGCCATACTGGGTCGAGGTCGCCATCACGCCCATCTTCGACGACGCGGGCCGGCCGCTCTGGCTCGTCGCCCGCGAGCGCGAACTCACCGGGCACGCCGCGCGCCTAGCGCGCGTCACGCTCCCGGCCTGAGCACTTCCTTCAGGCGCATCATCCCGCGCCGGATGCGCGCCTTGATCGTGCCGAGCGGTTCGTTCAGCCGTTCGGCGATTTCCATCTGCGTGAGCGAGGAAAAGAACGCCAGTTCGATCGCTTCGCGCTGGTCCGCGGTCAGCTTCTGGATCGCCTCGCGCACCTGCCTGCCCGTGTCCTCGGATGCAAGCGCGTCGAAGGAACTCCGGTCGTCGAACTGCTCGAACGTCGAGGCCTCGCGCTCGATGTCATCCTGGAGCCGGCTGCGGCGCACGGCGGAGCGCAGGCGGTCGATGGCCTTGTTGCGCGTGAGCGTGATGGCCCACGTCATCGGCTTGCCGCGCGCGGGATCGTAGAGCGGCGCCTTTTCCCAGATCTGGATGAACACATCCTGCAGCACGTCCTCGGCGGCCTCCTGGTTGTTCAGCACGCGGTAGGCGGTGGAAAAAAGGACGCGCGAAAAGCGGTCGTAGAGCATCTCGAAGCTCACGCGGTCGCCCTGGCCGATCCGCTTCAGCAGCGCGATCTCGGCTTCGAGTTCCTTTTCAGCGTCGGTCACAGGGTTCATAAATCTTGTCGGTTGCCTGGCATTGCCCGCACCGCGATCAGTCACGCGCCTTTCGCGGCGGAGTGCCCCGCACGGTGTCGAGCTGGTTGCCAAATTCCTCGATGCTCTCGGCAAAGAGCGCCCCGATGCGGATGAGCGCCTCGAAGTATCCGCGCGCGGCACGACCGCCGGCGAGGATGCGCGTGCCCTCGGGGAGCAACCGCGCGAGTTCGGTGAGTTCGCGGGCGAGGTACGCGTCGTCGTCGGGATAGACGATGCTGAGCGCGACCGCGGCGGCTTCGTTGCGCGCCGCCGCGCCGGCGATCTCGTGCGCGGGCAGATTTGGTCCGAGGTAAATGGGGCGCCAGCCGAGATTCGCCGCGGCCGCCGCGGCCATGATCGCGCCGAGTTCGTGGAGCTGCCCCGCGGGCGTGGTGACGACGATGCACGGCGCGCCCGGCCCCACGGAAAGCTGCCGCGTCAGGTCGCCGAGAAAAATTTTCACCGCCGCCGTGAAGAAATGTTCGTGCGCCGCCGTAAGCGCGCCCGAACGCCAGCGCTCGCCGACCTCCTCCGCGAGCGGCGCGATGAGGAGCCGCAGCAGGCCCATGTGCCCGAAGCGCATCAGCGCCCGGTTCAGGATGCCCTGCAAAGTGGGCCCGTCGAAACGCGCGATCGCGATCAGCGATTCATCGCGCAAGGCCGCCGCCGGATCGTCGTCGCCGCGCACCGCCGCGCTGCGCGCCGCCGCCGGCTGTTTGGCGATCAGCGCGAGCAATTCCTCCGCCGGCAGCTTCGCGATTTTTCCGATGCTGTGTCCGCTGCGCACCGCGCGTTGCAGCATCGCGATCCGCTCGATCTCGGCCTCGGAATACAGCCGGTGCTTCCCCGCGGAACGCTCGGGCTCGATCGCGCCGTAGCGCCGCTCCCAGGCGCGGATGACGTGGGGCGTCAAGCCGGTGCGTTCAGCGACGGTTTGGATGGGAAAAGAGGCAGCCATTGGACGGCCGATACATAGACGATACTTCGACATGCACAAGCGGAAAATTCGACACAATGCAAATTTGTCGAACTTTGTGTTGACAAAACTGAGACATAACTTAGACATACAGGACATCGCCACGTCACCTTCACTCCCAAATCCCATGTCCTTCCTCCGCCCAAATCTTGACAACAAAGGCCGCATCATCCGCGGCATCGGAGCCCTCGTCCTCGGTGTCGCCGCGGTCGTCACCTGGCCGCATTCCCGCACCGCCGGCATCGCGCTCACGGGGTCCGCGGTGTTCGTCGCATTCGAGGCCGCGCGCGGCTGGTGCATCGCCCGGGCCTGCGGCGTGAAGACGAAATTTTGACCCCACTCTCACCGCACACGCACACCATGAAACAAAAGGAAGTCATCATCATCGGCGCAGGCCCCGGCGGCCTCGCTTCCGCCATCTTGCTCGCCGCTTCGGGGGTGAAAGTGAAAGTCATCGAGCGCCTCCCGACCGTCGGCGGGCGCACCTCGTCCATCGAGGAGGACGGCTTCAAGTTCGACCTTGGTCCGACCTTTTTCCTCTACCCGCGCGTCCTGGAGGAAATCTTCGCCGCCGCCGGCACTTCGCTGCGCGCCGAGGTGGAAATGGTCCGGCTCGATCCGCAATACCGCATCATCTTCGGCGGCGGCGGGCAGATCGACGCCACGCCCGACATCGCGCGCATGGAGCAGCAGATCGCCGCGATAGCACCGGGAGACGCCCCCGGCTTCCGCCGTTTCCTCGATGAAAACCGCACGAAGCTCGCGCGCATGGAGCCGTGCCTGGAGACGCCTTTCCTCGGATGGCAGGACATGATCAACATGCGGATGCTCAAGCTGCTCCCGATGCTCCGTCCGCATCAGTCGCTCGACACGTATCTCGGCCGTTTCTTCCGCGATCCGCGCATCCGCCTCGCGTTCTCGTTCCAGTCAAAATACCTCGGCATGTCGCCGTTCCGCTGCCCGAGCCTGTTCTCGATTCTCTCCTTCCTCGAATACGAATACGGCGTCTTCCATCCCATCGGCGGATGCGCCGCCGTGACCGTCGCGATGGCCCGCGTGGCCGAGCGGCTCGGCGTGGAAATCCAAACCGGCTTGCCCGTCGAGGAAGTGCTCTTCGAGGGCCGCCGTGCAGTCGGCGTGCGCACCGCCTCCGGCGTGGAAAAGGCCGACGCCATCGTGATGAACGCCGACTTTGCCCGCGCGATGAAGCGCCTCGTCCCCGACCGCCTGCGCCGCCGCTGGACCGACCGCAAGATCGCCGGCAAGAAATTCTCCTGCTCGACCTTCATGATGTATCTCGGCGTCGAGGGAGAATTCGACCTGCCGCACCACAGCATCCACATCGCCGAAGACTACACGCGCAACCTCGACGAAATCGAAAACCAGCACGTGCTCTCCGAAGATCCGTCCTTCTACGTGCAGAACGCGTGCGTGACCGACCCCACGCTAGCCCCGCGCGGCCAGAGCGCGCTCTACGTCCTCGCGCCCGTCACGCACCAGCACGCGAACGTGGACTGGTCGCGCGAGCGCGGGCGCTTCCGCGCAAGAATGCTGCGGCAGATCGAAAAGGCCGGCTTCACCGATGTCGAGAAGCGCATTCGCTTCGAGCGCATCGTCACGCCCGACGACTGGGATTCGAAATACGAGATCCACCAGGGCGCGACATTCAACCTCTCGCACACCCTCGGCCAGATGCTGCACCTGCGTCCGCACAACCGCTTCGAAGACGTGGACGGCATGTATCTCGTCGGCGGCGGCACGCATCCCGGCAGCGGCCTGCCCGTGATTTTCGAAAGCGCACGCATCAGCTCGCGCCTGCTGCTCGCCGACCTCGGACTCGAATCCGCAGACGCGCCGCTGCCTGAAATCGTCCCCGCCAATCTCGAACCCGCATGATGAACGCGACCCTCACACAACGCACCCAATCGGACAGCGGTGCCCGACCCGAAGCCCGCGCCGCCCAGTCGCGCTGGGCGCAGTCTCCGATCCGCGAACGCCTCGCTGTCGTCCGCGCGCTGCGCCGCCTCGTTGCGGAAAATGCCGACTCGCTCGCCGCCGCCGCCGCCTCCGTGAGCGATCGTCCCCTCGCCGAGAAGCTCGTCTCCGAAGTCCTCCCGCTCGCCGACGCCTGCCGGTGGCTGGAGAAAAATGCCGCGCGCGTGCTCGCACTCCGGCGATGCGGACGCCGCGGACGCCCGTTCTGGATGCGAGGCGTCACCTTTGAAGTGCAGCGCCAGCCCTTCGGCCTCGTGCTCGTGATCGGGCCGGGAAACTACCCGCTGTTCCTGCCCGCGGTGCATTCGCTCCACGCGCTCGCCGCGGGAAACGCCGTCCTGCTCAAGCCCGCACCAGCCACCCGCCACGTCGCGCTCGCCTTCGCGCAACTCGCCAGCGAAGCCGGCGTGCCTCCTGCGCTTTTCAGCATCCTGCCCGAAAGCGTCGAAGCCGCCCGCGGCGCCATCGCGGACGGCGTGGACAAGGTGATCTTCACCGGCTCCTCCGAAAATGGGCGCGACGTCCTCGCCATGCTCGCCGGGACTGCCACGCCCGCCGTGATGGAACTCTCCGGCAAGGATGCCGTGATCGTCCTCGCGGATGCCGACCTCGATCTCGTCGTCCGCGCCATCCGCTTTGGCACCATTTTGAATGGCGGCGAAACCTGCATCGCCCCGCGCCGCCTCGTCGTCGTGCAATCCGTCGCTGACGATCTTCTCCTGCGCCTTTCCATTGCCCGCATCCCTCGCCTCCCCATCGAGCGCGTGGGCGACGAGCGGGCGGCGGTGGCTCGTGCGAATGACGCCGACTTCGCGCTCGGCGCATCCATCTTTTCCCGCGATGTCGCAAAGGCCCGCGCACTCGCCGCGCAGATCAGGACTGGCTTCGTGCTTATCAACGATCTCATCGTCCCCACCGCCGATCCGCGCATGCCATTCGGCGGGGTGAAAGCCAGCGGCTTCGGCACCACGCGCGGCGACGAGGGCCTGCTTGAAATGACCTTCCCGCATGTCGTCGCCGTCCGCCGTGGCCGCGCGCATCCGCACTTCGACGAACCCGCGCCCGGCGACGCGCGACTTTTCTCCGCCTACATCCGCGCCGCGCACGGCACGCGCCGCTTCGCCGCGATCCGCGATCTCTTCCGCGCACTGCTCACCAAAATCAAAACCAGAAAGACACGACCATGAAACCCATCGGCATCATCGGCGGCGGACTCGCCGGCCTCTCCGCAGCCTGCGTGCTCGCCGCGCGCGGAAACAAAGTGGTTCTCTTCGAGCGCAACACCTGGCTCGGCGGCAAGGCCGCGCCGCTCCGCGGTGACGGCTTCCGCTTCGACATGGGCCCGACCATCGTCACGATCCCGTCGGTGCTGAAGCGCATCTTCAGCGACGCCGGCGCGCGCCTGGAGGACTACCTCGATCTCGTGCGCCTCGATCCGCAGTGGCGCTGCTTCTTCGACGACGGCTCATCGCTCGACCTCGCGCAAAATCCCGACGCGATGGCCGCGACGCTCGACACTTTCGCGCCCGGCACAAACTCCGGCGAACGCTACCGCGACTTCATCAAGTTCAGCGAGCGCCTCGACGACATCTCGCAGCGTCACTTTTTCTACAAGCCGATCGGCGGCCTGCGCGACATGTTCAACTGGAAGGCGTCCTTCGATCCAAAAATGCTCAGCGACGTGCTCGCGATGCGCATGGGCCGCTCCGTCGCCAGCACCGTGCGCAAGCACACGCCCGACCCGCGCGTCGCGCAGATGGTGGATCATTTCACGCAATACGTCGGCTCCTCACCCTACGGCTCGCCCGCCGTGCTCTGCGGCATCGCGCACATGCAGACGAGCGAAGGCGTGTGGTATCCCATGGGCGGCACGCGTGCCGTCCCGCTCGCGCTGGAAAAACTCGCGCGCGAACTCGGCGTCGAATTCCGCGTCGGCACGAAGATCGAAAAGATCCTGTCGCACGGCGGCGAAGTCACCGGCGTCCGCACCGACTCCGGCGAAGAGATCGCACTCAGCTCCGTCGTGTCGAACTGCGATTCCGTCCGCACGCATCGCGAGCTGATCCAGGGCCCCGTCGCGGAGAAATTCGAGCGCCGCCGCGGCTACGAGCCCGCGTGCTCCGGCGTCGTGCTCTACCTCGGGCTCAACAAACGCTACGAACACCTCGCGCATCACGGCTTCGTCTTCAGCCGCGACCCGCACGAGGAGTTCGATTTCATCTACAAAAAGGGCGAGCCCGCGCCCGACCCCACGTGCTACCTCGCCGCCACGACCTGCACCGAGCCCGGCACCGCGCCCGCCGGCGGCGAAGCGCTCTACGTCCTCGTCCACACGCCGTATCTGCGTCCGCATCACGACTGGAAAAAGATGCTCCCCGAGTATCGCCGCGTGATTTTGGAAAAGCTGAAGACCACCGGCAAAATGCCCGACATCGAATCGCGCATCGTCTTCGAGCGCGCGCTCACGCCGCAGGACATCCACGACCGCTACCACGTGCTCGACGGCGCGATCTACGGTCTCGCCAGCCACGGGAAATTCCTCGGCGCATTCAAGCCCGGCAACCGCAGCCCCGATCTGCGCGGCCTCTACCTCGCCGGCGGCGCCGCGCATCCCGGCCCCGGCATGCCGATGGTCCTCATGTCCGGCTGGATCGCCGCCGACACGCTCGACCGCGACGGCTTCGGTAAAAAATCCGCGCCGTCGCCTTCCGCGCGCGAATTCGAAACCGTGCGATGAAAACCGCCGCACCACACATCTCCGCGGCCGTGATGAAGTTCTTCATCGCGTACTGCCGCCGCCGCATCCGCCGCGACTTTCACGCGCTCCGCATTTTGAAAAGCGGCCAGCCGTCGCGCGACTGCACGCGTCCGCTCATCGTCTATTTCAATCACCCGTCGTGGTGGGACCCGATCGTCTGCCTGCTCCTCGCCCGCGAACTTTTCCCTTCGCGCCCGTCCTACGGCCCGATCGATGCCGCCATGCTGGAGCGGTACGGCATCTTCAAGCGCCTCGGATTTTTCGGCGTCGATCCAAGCCTGCGAGGCACGCGCACGTTCCTGCGGACCACGCACGCTCTCCTCGCCGACCCGCGCAACGCCGTGTGGCTCTCGCCGCAAGGCCGATTCGCCGACGTGCGCGAGCGCCCGCTCCGCCTGCAGGACGGCCTCGGCGCGCTCGCTGCGCGCGAGCCGGATGCCGCATTCGTCCCGCTCGCGATCGAATACGCATTCTGGACCGAACCACGTCCGGAAATCCTCGTCTCCTTCGGCGAGCCAATTATCCCCTCCAACGAACCTGCCCGCCCGGTCGCAAAGTGGACGCGAATCTTCACGGGCGCACTCGAAGCCACGCAGGAAAAAGTTGCCGCCGGTTCCTGCCGCCGTGATGCCAGTGAGTGGCTCACGCTCAATCGCGGCAAGTCCGGCGTTGGCGGAATCTACGACGCCTGGCGCTGGCTGCGCGCGCGGCTGCGCGGGGAAAAATTCGCGCCGGATCATCAACCCGAGGCCGCGTCGTGATCACCATTCTCGCCGCCGTGAGCTGCGTGCTCGCCGTCATTCCCGCCACACTTTTCCTCCGCAACCTCCGCCTTTACGCGCGTCTGCCGGACGCCGCGAAAGCAAGCACTGGGAGCGGCGGCTTTCCTGCCATCTCAGACGGTGGGCGGCTGGAAAGCCGCCCTTCCCATGTCGCGTGCTCCGTGCTCATCCCCGCCCGCAACGAGGAGGCAAACATCGCGTCGGCGCTGCGGTCCGTCCTGCAGAGCGTGGGAGTGGATTTCGAAATCATCGTCCTCGACGACGGCTCGACCGATCGCACCGCCGACATCGTCCGGCGGCTCGCGGCGTCCGGCCTGCGCGTGCGCCTCGAAACCGCGCAGCCACTCCCCGCCGGCTGGTGCGGAAAGAATTTCGCCTGCCACCAGCTCGCCGCACTCGCGCAGCATCCGCTCCTCGTCTTCATGGATGCCGATGTGCGCGTCGCCCGCCGCGACTCGCTCGCGCGGCTCGCGGAATTTGCGGAGCAGAGCGATGCCGCACTCGTCAGCGGCGTGCCCCGCGAATGGACTCGCGGCTTCACGGAGAAGCTCATCATCCCGCTGATCCATTTCGTGCTGCTCGGCTTCCTGCCGATCGACCGGATGCGCAAGTCCGCCGACCCGCGCTTCGCCGCCGCGTGCGGCCAGATCCTCGCCGTGCGGCGCGATGCCTACGAGCGCGCTGGCGGCCACGCCGCGATCCCCGACCGCATCCACGACGCCGTCGCGCTCACGCGCAATTTTCGTGCGCACGGCTTCAAGACGGATCTCTTCGACGCCACCGATTCCTTCCACTGCCGCATGTATCGCCGTGCGTCGGAGGTCTGGCACGGCTTCGCCAAGAACGCCCACGAAGGACTCGGCTCCCCGCGGCTCATCCTGCCTGCGACGCTCCTGCTCCTCGGCGGCCAGGTCGTCCCGCTGCTGCTGCTCGCCATCGCCGCGTCCCCGCCCGTGCTCACTCTCGCCGCCATCGGCACGGCGGCTTCATTTCTGCCGCGGCTCGCCGGTGTCGTGCGCTTCCGCCAGTCCATCCTCGGCGCGCTTCTGCATCCGCTCGGCATCGTCGCACTCGTCGCGATCCAGTGGTTCGCCTTCATCCGCTCCCTCCGCAAGCGGGCCTCCACATGGAAGGGCCGCTCCTATTTTCCCGCACACGCCCCATGAAACTCCCGCTCCTCGCACTCCTCGCCCTGCACACCGCCGCCCTCACCGCACCGGTCGTGAAGCTCGCCGACTTCGAGCTCACCGACCAGGACTCGAAGCCGCGCAGCTTCCGTTTTCCAAAGGCGAAAGTCACCGTGATGACCGTCGCGGATCACAAGGGATCCGAGCAGCTCGCGTCATGGATCCAGCGCATCCGCGACCGCTACGAGACGCGCATAGACATTGATGGCATCGCGGACGTCTCGATCATTCCCAAGGCGTTCCAAAACATGTTCCGCAGCGCGTTCCGCAAAAAGCTGACCTATTCGGTGATGCTCGACTGGAATGGCGATGTCGTGAAGCAGTTCGGGTACAAGAAGGGCGTCGCGAACATCTACCTGATCGACCGCGGAGGCCGCATCGTGAAGCAGGTGAGCGGCCCGGCCAGCGATGCCGGGGCGGAGGAGCTGTTCGGCGAGATTGACCGCGTGATTTCGGGGGCTCCGCCAAAATGAACGCCCAGCTCGCACCTGCTTCATCACGTGCGGAGCCGCCGCCCGGCACACGCATGGGCGGCACCGGCAATTTTCCAATCCAAACCCAACAACAACACCCAATGAAAACGACCCAACTCAAACAAGTCAGCAACCTCTGCTTCGTCCTCGGCTTCGCTTCAATTCTCGGCTCCATCGCCATCTGGTTTCTCACCGGCGGCACCGCGCAGGAAACGCAGGCCCATGCCGAGCGCTTCGGCATCTTCGTCGGACTGTGGGCGCCGACGTTCTTCATCCTCTCGAATCGCTTCGATCGCTACGCGGAGAAGGCCGCCTGATGCCCTTCATCCCGCAGATCAAAAGCAACACCTCCTTTCCAATGGACGACAGAACGGAATCTTCACGCGTCTGGCTCATCACGGGCTGCTCGCGCGGCATCGGACACGCGCTCGCCGCGGCGGTGCTCGCGAGCGGACAGCGCGTCATCGCCACCGCGCGCGATCCGGCGCGGCTCGGTGACCTCGCCACCGCACACCCCGGCACGTGCCGGACACTCGCGCTCGATGTCGCGGACTCCGCGCAGGTGAAAACAGCGATCCCGCAGGCGGCGGAGTTTTTCGGACGGCTCGACGTGATCGTGAACAACGCGGGCTACGGCCTCGTCGGTGCGTTCGAGGAACTCGGCACGGATCAGATCGCCCGTAACTTCGCGACGAATTTCTTTGGCGCCCTGGAAGTCATCCGTGCGGCGCTGCCGATCCTCCGTGCGCAGGGCAGCGGCCACATCGTGAATATTTCCGCAGCCGCAGTCATTGCGAACTACCCCGGCTTTTCCATCTACGGCGCGACGAAGTGGGCGCTCGAAGGCGCGTCGGAGTCGCTCGCCGCCGAGCTGAAGCCGCTCGGGATCAAAGTCACGATCGTGCAGCCGGGCCCCTTCCGCACCGGCTTCGTCGCGCGTTCGCTGGAGCGAGCGGGAGGCCGCATCGCCGCCTACGATTCCACGAGTGGAAAATTCCTGCGCGTGCTCGAAGCGATGGATGGCGAAGAGGCCGGTGATCCGGACAAGGCAGCCGCAGCCATTCTCGCCGCCGCCGAATCCAAGTCGCCGCCGCTGCGTCTCGTCCTCGGAAAATATGCGCACCACAAGGTGCTGAGGAAAATCGCCGATGCCGAAAGGGAACGCGCGGGATGGGGACACGTCGGGCTGCCCACAGACTTTACCACCACACCATGAAACGTCCCAAAGCGCCCCTCATCCTCCTGCCCGTCGCCATGACCTTTCTCCGGCTCGCCAGCGGAGGAAACGCTGAGGGCATGGCTGGAGTCGCAGCGGATTGCGGCAAAGGGCGATGCGACGTTTGCCTACTACGATCCGCCGTGGACACCCGTATTCATGCGCCGGAATGAGGTGATGATCCGCATCGCCGCGCAGAGCGATTGATCTTCCCAGGTTCGGCCTCGCGTAAAATCCTCCGTCCCCAACATGATCCACGTGCTAGACGCCACTCAGATCATCCCGGCCACCATCGAGCGCGCGTGGGATTTTTTTTCCCACCCGCGCAACCTCGCGAAGATCACCCCGCCGGAACTCGACTTCACGATCCTCAGCGCGCTGCCGGAGCGCATCCACCAGGGCATGATGATCGAGTACCGCGTGCGCCCGCTGCTCCGCATCCCGGTGCGATGGCTCACGGAGATCACGCACGTCGAACCGGGGAGGCTCTTCGTGGATGAGCAGCGCATCGGCCCGTATCGCATCTGGCATCACGAGCATCACTTCAGGCCGCTCGACGGCGGTCGCGTCGAAATCACGGACAGGGTCACCTACGTCCTGCCCTTCAGTCCGCTGGGCGATCTCGTGCATCCATTTCTCGTGAAGCCGCGGCTCGCGAAGATCTTCGCCTTCCGGGAGAAGGCGGTGGGCGGGCTTTTCCCTTGAGTGCATCCCGGCGTGCTCAATCGGCCGACGTGAGTTCATCAGCGCGACTCGTCCCGGGCGTGCTGCTTTCAGCACTTGGGCTCACTCGTCCACTTTCGCCTGGCCGGTGGTGTGCTGCTGGATGTCCTCGAGGATCGTGTCGAGGGCGGTCGGCTCGTATTTCGCATCGTCCAGGACGAAGCGGCCCTTAGAGCCGTTGAGCGAATAGAACACCGTCGCGAGGCCCTTGGATTTCCAGCGCCGCCGATCGATCTGCGTGATGCTCCCGTATGGCACGCGCGTACCGGAGGGCGTGAAGACCCCCTCGTCATCGGAGCGGATGACCAGCTTTCTCGCACGCAGCCAGAAGATGAGGCTGAAAATCCCGATCGCCCCGGCAACCCCGGCGCAGACGAATTGGCCGACAATGTCCCCTTTCTCGAAGCGCCGGTGCGGCGGCTCGGTCGTCCAGCCGCGCGAGGCGGCGTATTTTTCCCACTCGCCGGACTTGTCCTTCAGCCGCTCATGGGCGTCCCATCGCTCGTTGCTCCGCGGATAGCCGATGAGGCCGTCCCACAGGAACCACAGCGAGAACCCGAGCAGAAAGACGGGGATGAGTCCCTTCTGCTGGATCCAAGTCTTCATGATGCGCGCTTCGGCTGGCATTCGCGGAAAAGTGTCTGGCTTGCCCGTGCAATGGAAGCCGGAAGTGCCGCCGGAAATTTCCTGCTTTCGTCGTGGCGCCCCCGCGGTTCATCGTGCCGCGCACATGGCTGAGCCGCTCATCCTCGCAATCGACATCGGCGCTTCGTCGAGCCGTGCCGCGTGGTTTGACATCACCGCGCGCCGCGCGGCCCCGATGGCGCAACACGACTACCCGCTCCTCACCTCGCGCGACGGCATGTCGGAAATCGAGCCCGGCGCCATGCTCGGCGCGGTGCGGGCGTGCATCACCGAGACGCTCCACGGACGCCGTGCGGACGCCGCGCTGCGCACGCGCCCCATCGCGGGAATCGGCGTGTCGTGCATGTGGCACAGCATGGTCGGCTGCACGGACAAGGGCGAGGCCATCACGCGGATCATCACCTCGGCCGACACGCGCTGCCGCGACGCGGCGGGAGTGCTGCGGAAGCGATTCGACGAACGGAAAATCCACGCCCACACCGGATGCATGCTGCGCGCGGATTTCTGGCCGGCGAAAATGGCGTGGCTCCAGCGCGTCGAGGCGCGCCTCTTCGCGCGGGTCCGCCAATGGATGTCGCCCGCCGAATGGCTCCAGCTCCGGCTCGCCGGGAATGCGAATTGCGCCATCGGCATGGCCACCGGCACCGGGCTGTTCGATCCCGCCGCGATGAAATGGGACGCCGGGATGCTGAAGTCCGCCGAGCTTTCGCCGGAAAATTTGCGCCCGATCAGCGACGAGCCCACGCCGGTCGCCGGCCAGTTCGCGCAGGAATTTCCCGAGCTGCGCGGCGTGCCGTGGTATCCCGGCGTCGGCGATGGCGCTGCCGTCAGCCTCGGCTGCGGCGCCACGCATCCCGGAATCGCGGCAATCCATCTGGCGGGCAGCGCCGCGGTCCGCGTGACGCGGGATGGCGCGCCGGTCGCGCCATTCGGGACGTGCTGCTTCCGCGTGGACGCGCGCCGCCACCTCGTCGACGGCACCGTGCGCAACGCCGGCAACCTCCGTGAATGGTGTCTGCGCGAACTGCGCCTCGCCGACGGCCCGGATCTCGAAGCCGCCCTCGCCACGCGGCCCGGCCCGCAGCACGGGCTCGTCGTCCTGCCATCATGGAACGGCGAGCGCGCGCCGACATGGAACGGGGATGCGACCGGGACCATCCACGGCATCCGCCAGAGCACCACCGCGCTCGACCTGCTCCAGGCCGTCACCGAGGCGACGTATCACCGCATCGCGAGCATCGTCGATTTGCTCAGCGAAAACGGGTCCGGCGTGCCGAAACTGATCGCCAGCGGCAGCCCGCAAAAATCCGCGAGCGGCATGGAGCGCCTCGCGAATGTCCTCGGCCGCGCCGTCTATTCAAACGGCGAGTGCGACCCCGCCCTCCGCGGCGCGACCGTCTTTGTCCTCGAAAAGCTCGGCTACCCGATCGCCGCGCATAAATTCACCAACCCCGTGAAGCCGAGGAAGGCCGCCGCCCGCGAATACGCAGACGCGCGCGAACGGCAGCGCCGGATCGAGGAAGTGCTGTAGCGGCGGCGGTGCTTCAGTGCAGCATCGGCAGCGGGTTTGGCTGGCGGATGAGCTGCGCGTCGAGATCGAGAAAAAAGTCCAGCCGCCGGTCCGCCTCCGCCTCGTCGATGTGCCGCGCCATGATCAGATACGTCGCGTAGTGGTTGCCTTCGCTCTCCACGAGGCTCCCGTAGAAATCGGCGAGACCAGGATCGAGATCGCGGACGGCCTCCGCGAGGATTTGGAATTTCTCGCATGAGCGCCCCTCGATGAGCGCGCACGCGACAAGATGATCGATCACCTGCTGCTTCCGGCCCTTTCGCACCTGCGACATCATGCCGGAAATCCACGGGCTCTTTTTTGCCGAGGCAAACGGGATGCCCCGTTCGCGCAGCAGCCGGAGGACCAGTTCGAAATGCTGCAGCTCCTCGATCGCGATCGCGTTCAGCTCCGAGACCCGGTCGAACAGCTCGTCGTATTTCTCCATGTTCAGCGCGGAGGTCGCGGCCTTGCGCTCGAGATGCGCGTGATCCACGAGCACCGCGCCGAGGTCCGAGCGGACCTTCGGGAGCCAGAAATCGGGGATCTTTTCGCGCCAGAGAAGCATGCGCCTCATTTAACCCGCCTCCCGGCGCTGTCCACTCCGCGCTGTCGCGTCTCGCGGCGGCCGGAATTCTGTTTGCTAACGATCCGCCCGCAGCCGGACTAAAGGGCGAACCCAATGGCTGTCCCGACTCCAGAGCAGACCGCGCTCGTGCAGCGACTTTTTGTCCAGCACATCGTGCCGCTGCGTGGATTTTTGCTCGGGCTGACGGCGGATTTTCACCGCGTGGATGACTTGGTGCAGGAGACTTTTCTGACCGCGTTGCAAAAGGCCGGGGACTTCCGCGAAGGCACAAATTTTCGCGCGTGGATTTTTTCGATCGCGCGTTTCCGGCTGCTCGCGTCGTTCCGCGACGCCGGTCGCGAACCGCTGGTATTCGATCCGGATCTCATTGAAATGCTCGCGGAGGCTGCGCCGGAATTTTCAGCGAATGACCAGCGTTCGCGCCACCTGCCGGCCTGCATGGACCGGCTGGCCCCTCAGGCGCGGCGCGCGATGGCACTCGCCTATCAGCATGGGCATCCGCCGCGGGAGATCGCGCCGCTCATGGGCTGGACGGCGAACGCGGTGAAGGTGGCACTGTCGCGCGCGCGGACTGTCCTGCGCGAATGCATTGAGCGGCGTCTGGCTGCGGAAGGAGCGACGCCATGAACGAAGAGCGGTTTGCCATGCTGATGGAGCGCTATTTCGACCGTGAACTGGCCGCGGAAGAGAAGGCGGAGCTGCAGGCGGTGCTGCGGGAAAACGCGGAGGCGCGGCAGCGATTTTGGGAGACGGCGGAGTGGCAGGGGCTTTTCAGGCAATGGGGTGAGGAAGAAACAGGGCGCGAGGCGGCGGAGGCGGAACGTCGCATCGCGCCGATGCCGCGGGCGGTGACACGCACGGTGCGGAGGACTCCGGCAGCGAGGACTGGTGAAAAAAGGATCGTCCACTTTCCGTTCGTGCGATGGGCGGTGGGAATCGCCGCGGCTGCTGCTGTCGTATTGCTCGCGCTTGTGATTTGGCCATGGAACCCAGGGGCCGTCGCCACGCTCGCGCAAGCCGCTGGCGCGAAGTGGAGCGCCGGGGCGATGGCTCCCGGTGCCCGCCTCAAGCCGGGCTGGCTGCGGCTCAAAAAGGGCGCGGTCGTCCTGGTTTTTGACCGCGGCGCGCGTGTCGTGCTGGAAGGGCCGGCGGAGTTTGAGGTGCGCGGCGACAACGCGGGCTCGCTCCGCGCCGGCAAACTTCGCGCGCATGTCCCGCAGTCGGCGCGCGGTTTTTCCGTGGAGACGCCGCAGTTCACTGCCGTGGACATCGGCACGGAGTTTGGCTGCGACTTGGCGCTCGCTGGCATCGGCGAACTGCACGTCTTTGCAGGGCAGGTTGATTTTCTCAACGCGGCCACGCCGGGATCCGCCGCCCACTTGCGCGAGAATCAGGCCGTGCGCATCGAGAGTGGCGCAGCCACGACGATCTCCGCGCGGCCATTTTCCTTCCTGAGCGAGGGCGAGCTTGCGCGCCGCGAGCTTGCCGAAAAGGGCGACCGGCTCGGCGCATGGAGGATGGCAAGCCGGCAACTTGATGGGCACCCCGCCACCGTGCTGCACCTGGATTTCGACGAGGCCTCGAACGCTGCAATCGCGAATCGAGCGCTGCGAGCACCCAATGGTTCCGACGCGAAGGTCGTCGGCTGCAAACCCGCCGAGGGGCGCTGGCCGGGAAAACAGGCGCTCACATTCCAGCGCGAGGAAGACCGGCTGGAGTTCGCGCTTTCTGGACAGTTTGAGTCGCTGACGCTGCTCGCGTGGGTGCGTGTCGGGAGCCTTCATGCGAAGCAGAACTCGCTCGTAATGGGACACAGTTTCCAGCCCGGCGAAGTGCATTGGTATCTTTACGGCGACGGCGCGATCGGTCTGGGAATTCGTCCGGCCGCGGCCACCACGGAAGGCGGCTGGGACATTTTTCACTCGCCGCCAGTTGTCGGTCCGAAAAATTTCAGCTCGTGGATTCTTGTCGCCAGTGTCTTCGACGGCGGGACCGGCGCGGTGACGCACTATCTCGACGGTGAACCCGTGGGCAGCAAGGTGATGAGCGCGCGTGGGCCGCTGCAACTTTCCGCGGCAGACATCGGCACCCGTCTGGAGCGCCCCGGCGATCCGGAGTGGGCGCGGGCGAAATCGCCCAAGCGCGTGGATCCGCCATCGAACTTCAACGGTCGCATGGATGAAATGGCGGTGCTTTCGACGGCACTCAGTGCTGAGGAAATCCGGCACATCTACGAGCAGGGGCGGCCGTAACTGGCCTGACTTCGTTTGCTAACCGCCGCGTGGTTTTTGGAATGAGTGGCTGTCCATGCCTCCCCAAGACGACAGCAGCCATTTTTCCCCTCTGCGCAACAGCCGGCGCGTTGCGCGCCTTTTCATCGCGGTCCTGTTCGCGTGCGCCGCCGGCGCGCACGGCGCGATCCCGGCGTTCCCCGGCGCAGAGGGCTACGGTGCTTACGCAGTCGGCGGGCGCAACGGGGACGTGTATCATGTGACGAACCTGAACGCTTCGGGCACGGGATCGTTTGCGGAGGGCATCGCCACGGTGCCGAGCGCGGGACGCACGATTGTGTTCGACGTGAGCGGCTACATCCGGTTTCCAAGCGGATCGAACGGCACGCGCATGACCGCTTCGAAAGTCACCATCGCCGGCCAGACCGCGCCGGGAGACGGGATTGGTTTTTACAACAACTTCTTCCGCATCTCCGGCGACGACATCGTGATCCGCCACGTGCGATTCCGCTACGGGAAACAGAGCGCGAGCGGCGATTGCGTGGACCTCGACAGCGGCTCGTTGAACTCAATTCTCGACCACGTTTCGATGCAGTTCAGCACGGACGAGAACATGTCCAGCTTTGGCAGTCCGCCGGAAAACGTGACGCTGCAATATTCGCTGAATGCGTGGGGGCTGGAGAGCCACTCGTGCGGCGGCCTCTGGGATCAAAACCACGCGACAGCGCATCACAACCTCTGGGCGCACAATCACACGCGCAATCCGAAGTCGCGCCCGACCGGGCTGCTCGAATGGATCAACAATGTGACCTTTGACTGGGACATCGGCTTCATCATGGGGGACACGACGAGCGTCCAGAACTACAAGGCGAACGTCATCGGGAACTACTTCATCTGCCCGCCGGGAAATATCCGCAGCAAGGCGCTCGAGAAGGCGTCGCTCGCGACGAACGGACTGCCGAACTTCACCGTCCATCTCAGCGGCAATCTGACCGACAACAACGGCGACGGAATCCTCAACGGCACTGACAAGGGCTACACCATCGTGGAGGGATCTTCCTACACGCAGTCCGCGTCGGCGATCGCGGGCTCCACAGCGGGCGTCTCGACCGACAACGCGCTGACTGCTTACAAAAAAATCGTCTCGAATGCCGGCGCGTTGCGGCTGGATGCGGGCTACACCGGCACGCTCCGTGACGAGGTGGACACCATTCTTCTCACCAAGCTCGTCACTCGAACCCGCTTCCATATCACCCGCGAAAGCGACACCGGCGCGAGCAACAGCGGCTTCGGCACGCTGAAGACGGCGGCTGCTCCGGCCGACACGGATCGGGACGGGATGCCGGATTACTACGAGACGGCGCTGGGATGGAGTGTCAGCACGGACGACCACGCGACGGCGCTCGCGAGCAGCGGCGGCTTCATCACCGGGACGACGTTTTTCCCCGCGGCCACGCCGGCCGGTTACACGCGGCTCGAAGAGTATCTGCACTTCCTCGCGATCCCGCACGGGACTTTGCCGAAGAGCCTCACCGGCTCGCCGAGCGTGCTCACGATCGATCTGCGGAAATTTTCCAGCGGGTTTTCGTCGTCGCCGGCTTTTACGGTGGCAAATGTCGTCGGGGGCTCCGTCATCCTGAGCGGCGCGGGCAACGCCATCGCGACCTTCACCGCGGGGACGACTCCGGGCCGTGCGCGCTTCGAGTTCACCGTCACGGATTCGGAGGGCAGCACATGGACGCAGACATTTGCGATGGTGGTGGCGGCCAACGCGCTGCCGCGCGACCTCGTCTGGAAGGGCGCGGGCAACCTGTGGGACGGCACCGCATCCAACTGGATCCAACAATCAACCGGCGCGACCGTGGAGTTTTCGTCCGGCGACCGCGTCACGTTCGACGAGACTGGCGTGGCGCAGCAGGCGGTCACCGTCAGCGGCGGCCAGCAGCCCGGGAGCGTCACAGTGACGGCTGGCGATTATGTATTGAGCGGCCCCGGGGGAGCGATCGCGAGCACCGGGGAGCTGATCAAACGCGGGGCCGGAACGCTGACGCTCAGCGATGCGGGGCCGAACAGCTTTTCGTCCGTTTCCGTGGACGAGGGCTGGCTCTCGTTGAGCAACTTCTCGGCGGGCGGGACCGGGAAAATGTCCATGAATGGTGGATCGCTGACTCTGGCCAGCGGCACCGCGAATGCGTTGGAATTCAATGCTCCGACCATCATTTCGGTGGGGTCGCAACAGACCATGACGGGGAACTGGACGGGAACGCAGGAGGTCACCGTCAATGGCACATCGTCGCATCTGTGGAGTCTCTCGGGCACGTGGACCGGCTTCGCCGGATCGATCAAACTCGGAACGGGGAACGTCAAAATCCGGCTCAACGGCGGCAGTTCGAACACGATGTTCGGCGGCGCTTCCGTGGCGGTTGATCTCGGCAGCGGCAGCAGCCAGTTCATGAACCGCAACGGGACCACGAGCACACCCATCGAAATCGGCTCGCTTTCAGCCACCGGCACGGCGACTCAGCTTCAGGGAACGCAAACCGGGACCACGAACAGCACCTACAACATCGGCGGGCTGAACACGAACACGACCTTCTCCGGCGCCATCGTCAATGGCGGCTCGGGCAGCGTCACGAACATCAACAAGGTCGGCACCGGCACGCTCGCGCTCGCCGGCACGAGCACCTACACGGGCGCGACGACCGTCAGCGCAGGACGGCTGGCGGTGGACGGTGTGCTTGGCAACACGCCGGTGACAGTCCAATCCGGCGCGACCTTGTCCCTCAACGGCGCTCTTGGAAACACCCTCACAGTCGCCTCGGGTGGAATTATCGCCCCGGGAGCAAATGCCGGCGCGTCACCCGGTGCGCTGACCGTCAATGGCCTCACGGCAGCAGCCGCGACCTACACGTTGGACCTCACGAGCAATCCCGTTGGCACGAACGACAAGATCGTGATCGCCAATAACGGCACGGCGGCCCTTTCCGGCAGTCAATACTTTCAAATCAACCTGGTGGACGGCGTGCTCGGAGCCGGCAACTACATGCTCATCGACAACCCCGGCACGGGGCCGCTCAACATCACCAGCGTGAGCCTGGCGTCGAACATGCCAACGACCGGCACCCGTCAGAAGTTTACCGTGAAACGCAACGCGGGAGGCACAGCGGGCGGCGACGTGTGGCTGGAGGTCACCGGCAGCGCCGTCGCGCTCACGTGGAGCGGCAGCGCGGGCAATCTCTGGCAGGTGGACACCTCGGCCACCGCGAACGGGTGGACGGGTGGAACGCTGGCGGAGCCGAATTTTCTCAACGTCGACGCCGTCACGTTTGACGATGCTGCGCCGAGTGCGGCGGTCGCGATTTCCGGCCTTGTCCAGCCCCGGACAATCAACGTCAGCAACAGCAGCGCGAAGAACTACACCTTCAGCGGCAACGGGGCGATCACGGGCGACGCAGTCCTCGCAAAGAGCGGCACGGGCACGCTCACGATCACGCTGCCCGCGTCGGTGGGCATCGCTTCCACGAACTCGGCGGACAGCACCTCCGTGACCGTCACGGATGCGACCGGGCTAGCCGCGGGCATGTCCGTCAGTGGCAACGGCGTCGCCGTCGGAACGACCATCACCGCGATCAGCGGCACGACGCTCACGTTTTCACAGCCTGTGACTGCGGCGAACTCGGCCGCGACATTCACCTACTCGTGGCGAAACACATTCACCGGCGGGACCACGATCGGCGCAGGCAGCACGATCCTCCTCGGCAACGACTCGGCCAACGCCTACGGCCTCGGCACCGGCGCGATCACATTCAATGGCGGCACCCTCTCGATGTTTTCGAACCTCAGCACCTACAACGGCGCGACCTTCAAGCTCGCCGTCCCTGCAGGCCAGACGGGCACGTTCAATGCCGACTCGCGCTGCGACCTCTACGGCACGCTCACCGGCGGCGGCACGCTGAACTTCCGTGTGCCGTGGATCCGGACCGATCTCTACAGCAACTGGTCGGCCTTCACGGGCATCATCAACGTCACGACCGATGGGAATGCCGAGCCGGGTGGCGGGACCCCGACGAGCGGCGATCTCCGCATGAGCACGGATTACAATTTTCCCGGTTTCCCGCTCGCGACGGTCAACCTCGGCGACAAAGTGTATGCCTGCTACACCGGCATCCTCAATGGCGGTGCCGGCACGACGATCGAGATTGGCGAACTTGCGGGCACCTCCTCGTCTGTGCTCATGGGCGGCGTCACCGGCGGGCGCAACTTCACCTATCGGATTGGCGCCAAGACACCGTTGGGCGGCGACGTGATTTTCGCAGGCA
Source organism: uncultured Verrucomicrobiae bacterium (assembly GCA_963769025.1). GTDB lineage: Bacteria > Verrucomicrobiota > Verrucomicrobiia > Chthoniobacterales > Chthoniobacteraceae > SXWH01. The sequence continues at coordinate 1,333,691 of CAVYKI010000003.1, read as the reverse complement.
CCGTCGCCGAGCAAAACACCGCGACGACGACGAACTATGTGAAGACCGGAGCGGGCACGTGGACGCTCAGCGGTGCATGCACCTGGAATGGTGGGACGACGGTCGAGCAGGGCACGCTGCGCATCAGCGGTTCGCTGGCGAATGGCGGCGCGGTCTTCCAGGTGCTCGCCGGCGCGAGGCTCGATCTCGCCAACGGAAGCATCACCACTTCCGAGGTGACAGTGAGTGCGGCCGCGACACTCACCGGCCGCGGCACGATCACCGGCGATCTGACGAACGCGGGCACGATCACCTGCACGAGCGGCACGTTGAGCGTCACGGGAGAAGTGGTGAACAACGGCACGATGCGTTTCACCGGCGGCGCCACGCTGAACGCGGGCGGGCACTTCGTGAACAACGGCGTCATCGACCTGCTCACGGGCGCGCAGGTGCTGCCGGCGGATTTTGAAAACAACGGCGTGGTGATCGACTCCAGTTCGCTGTCGCAAGCGCAGGCGAGCATGAGCGGGACTACATTCACCCTGTCGGCCCGGACGTACGCGGGACATTCGTATCAACTCCAGCGCGCCGATTCGCTCAGCGCGCCGGTGTGGACGAACATCGGCACGGCACAGGCGGGCGATGGAACCGTGCGGGCGTTCCTCGATGCGGGTGCGACGGGTCCCCAGCGCTTCTATCGCGTGCAGGTGACGCCGTAGCGCAGACAGCGGCGGGTGCCCGCGCGGTCAGTTCAGTGAAGGATCGTCGGGGGCCTCGGCGACCATCTTGAACCACGGGCCGAAGCTGCTCGCGAGGTCGCGCCAGACGAGCGGCGCGCGGGAGACTTCCAGCACGTCCTCTTGGTCCGCCTTTTTCACGAGCCACGAACGTTGCGCCAGCTCGGCCTCGATCTGCCCGCCGGACCAGCCTGCGCAGCCCGCAAATGCGCGCACGGTGTGGTGCTGCTTGGTGACGAGCTGCTCGGCTTCCTCGAGCGCGATGTGGTGGCGGCATTCGAGCACATTCGTCCCCGGGTGCCATCGGAACGCCGCCAAGACGAGCTGGTCCGGACTCACCGGGCCGCCGTTGAGGACCGGCACGCGCGCGAGCTGGCCGAGCGGCTTGTCCGCGAGCAGGTCGCCAATGACGCGGCCGGTCGGGCGGTTCAAGATGAAGCCGAAGCTGCCGTCCGTCACCGAGTGGTCCGGCAGGATGATCACGGATCGGTGAAAATTCGGGTCCAGCAGCCCCGGATGGGCGATCAGAATGCTGCCCGCGAGGGTGGTTGACGTTGTGTCCGGTTCACGCACACCGAAACGATATCCGCCGATGGCCGCCTGTCTAGGATTGCGCGGTTCGCGAATCCTTTTGCCAATGCGGATGTCGTTTCCTAGCGTCCGCGGATGGGTCGCAGAGCCAGCTCATCCGTCAATCCCGCGTGGTTCGCCATCGCGGCGGCCGTCGCCGTCGCGGCGATCGTGGGCGGCTGGGCTCTGAAGGGAACGGTGTCGGATCCGTTTCGCGCGCTCGCGCCATTTCCGGCGGCGGACTACATGCAGAACTCGAATTCGCTCCGCGGAAACGTGTACCGGCTCGAGGGCGTCGTCGCAGAACAGCTTCACTATTCGAAAAGCGCGCGCCTCATTGCCGTCGAGATCGACGGGGAGCCCGTGAGCCTCATCGTGCCGGCGGAATTGCGCGACGTGAACATCCAGAAAGGCCAGCGGCTGCTGTTCAAGGTGGAGGTCGGCGACAAGGGTGTGCTGAAGGCGCTCGGCGTGAAAAAGGTCTGAGAGACTGTGTAAAAAGTCACTTGGCGAGTCTGCGCAGCATGATGCGGGAGGCTTGAATGAGGATCATCGCCTGGCTGGAGGCGGTTTTGGTTTCGTAGTCGCGGGCAAGTCTGCGCGCCTGCATGAGCCATCCCAAAGTGCGTTCGACGATCCACCGCTTGGGCTGGACTTGGAAGCCTTTGGGGGCGGGGTCGCTGCGTTTGATGATGTCCAGGCGCAGGTCCGGATGGGCGGCGTGCGCGCGCAAGTCTGCGGCGAGCGTGCCGCCCGCGTAGCCTGCGTCCGCCCACAGCTGTCCGAGCCGTGGCTGGGTGCGCAGCACGGGCGGGAGCACCTGCAGGGATCCGGCGCGATCGGAGACATCGGCACCGGTGACCACGACGCCCAGGATGAGCCCCAGGGTGTCTACCACCAGATGCCGTTTTCGCCCTCGGATCTTCTTGCCCGCATCGTAGCCTCGCACTCCGGGGTGGTTAGCCACTTTAACACTCTGCGCGTCGAAGATCGCAGCGCTGGGGGCTTTTTTTTCGCGCCTTTCCCGCGCACGGCCTCGCGCAGCTGATCGTTGATTTGCACCCAGAGCCCGTTCTCCCGCCACTTGGCAAAGTAGTAGTAGCACAGCCGCCACGGCGGCAGGTCATGCGGCAAGAGCCGCCACGCGCACCCGCTGCGCACCACGTAGAAGATGGCATTGAGCACCAGCCTCCGGTCGTGGCGCGGTGGCCGCCCAAGCTTCGCCGGCACGTTCACCAGCGGGCGCAACAGCTCCCATTCCACTTCATTGAGGTCACTCGGATACGGTTCTTGGTTCGGCATCCCAAGCTTTCCACCCCATTCCTCCAATTCGTACAAGTACTAAAATGACCATAGTGCAGACTTTTTGCACAGTCTCTGAGCCGCGCGGTCGTTGCATCAGGGCGGAGGTTGGGTATCTTCCGCGAGCTCCTCCTCCTATGGCTACCCCAGCATCCCGCCGCATCCTCGCCCTTTCGATCCTGACCGCCTGCACGGCCTTCGCGCAGGTGCCGGATGCTCCCGCGCCCGGCGGCGGAGGCCAGCCCGCCGCTGCACCGGCTGGCGGCGGCTCTCCCGCTGGCGCAAAAAAGCCCGGTCCGGGGTCGCCTTTTGGCCAGGAGATTCCCGTGCTCGACCCCGGCACGGAGGTGATGACTTTCAACGGCAAGAACTGGAATGTGACGAACAACCGGATCTTTCAGGCGCGGTTCGAAAAATTCCTGAACGCGCCCGAGGCCACGAATGCGGAAGAGGCGGCGTACCGGCAGATCATCGACCGGGTGCTGGGACTGCTCGCGCCGGGGCAGGCCACGGTGAAGAATATCGACGCGGCTTTCCGGCTGCTGCCGTACGCAGGGCAGTACGACATCGATGCGCGGCTGTGCAATTCGCTCGCCGACGCCGTGTACTCGGTCTGGCAGGCGCAGCGGAACGTGGCGCGGCTGGCGACCGCGAACGACGCGCTCGAGGAAGCTGCGCGAAAGCTCGAATGGAACATCGGCGTCGTGAATGCGGAAAAGGGGATGAAGCCCGCGACGCCGCAGACCGGCAAGGGCGGCGCTGCGGCGCCGAAGACGGGCTCCGCGATCAACCCCGCGAACCAGACCGATGCGCAGACGGCCAGCTACACGCGGCGGCTCACGGAGAGCCTCGCGAGCATCAAGGCCAACCAGGTGAAAAAGGAGCTCTCGGAGCTGCAGGCGAAGGTCGAGTTCCAGGCGATGATGGTCCAGTTCTTCCTCCAGCGGCGCTTCCAGCATGTGCTCATGGCGACGCGCTTCTACCGGGCGCTTTTCACGGACGGCGACACGAAGCTGAACCTCGGCAAGGACGCGACGGATCTTTTTGCCAAGAGCACGGGCATGCCGCCGACGGTGAGCATCATCGACTCGATGGCGAACGAGATGATCCGCGACGTGCGCGAGGGCGTGAAGGCGTTCGATTACCTGCTCGAGAAAAATGAAATGCATGGCGCGACGATGCGGATGCAGGAGGTCTTCGTGACCGGCGAGTACATGCCCGAGGTGCGGCTCGTGCTGCGCGACAAGAAACGGAAGTGCCTCGATTTTGCGCAGAAGAGCTACCAGCTCGTGTCGGCGATCGACGTGCGCGACTACGGCCGCGCGGAGCAACTCGTGAAGGACCTGAAGAAGGTTGCAAATGACTTTGACGATTCGAAGCCCACGCAGGCCATCGAGGGCGCGCGCGTGCAGGCGCGGATGCTCATCGCCAAGGCGCGCGACGCCGCGCTGAACAACGACAAGCCGACGCTGGAAAAGGCGCTCACCGACGCCGCCGAGGTGTGGCCGAACAATCCGGAATTCAAGGAGGCGACTGAAAAACTTTTTAGCCAGAGTGACATCGTGCAGAAGGCGCTGGGCGAGTTCGACCAGCTCATCAGCCAGCGGAATTTCCGGCAGGTTTGGAACGACAAGGTGCGCTTCATCGCGGCCGTGGCGGTGAATCCCGACCGCAAGCAGACGCTCGAAAAGGTGATGAAGAACATGGAGACCATCGAGGCTTCGCTGATGCGTGCCGAGGAGATGTCGCGCACGGGCAACAACGCCGGCGCGTGGGAGGGCCTCGAGCGCGCGTGGACGGAATTCCCTGATGACGCAAAGCTTAACCAGCAGCGGGCGGACATGACCACGCGTGCGAGCGACTTTGTGAAAGTCATCCGGAGCGCGGAGGACCTCGAAAAGCGCGACCAGGTCGGCTCCAGCCTTGCCCACTACCTCAAGGCCCAGAAGATGTACCCCGCGAGCGATTTTGCCCGGGACGGCGTGGCGCGGCTCGTGAAGCAGGTGCTGCCGGACGAATAGCGGCTGTTTTCGCCGCACGGTAGTCCGTGCGCGAAACGGTAATTCGCAGCCCGGGATTTTGGAGATGCCGCAAACTGTCAAGATTGGGTCATTATTTGTCTTTGTAAGGCGGCGGCTGTGGGCTTAATAATAACACATGAGCGTGCCCAGCGAGGGTTTCACCGGCGACAGCGCCCGGGGGGAGCCACAGAACCGAGGTTCCATTTCGCGTGGCAATGGCGGTGCCAAGTCCGTGACGATGGCCCACATTGCACGCGCGTCCGGTATTTCCCAAGGAGCGATATCCTCGCTCCTCAATGATCGCGACTACGGCATCCGCGTCAGCCCGAAGACACGCGAGCGCGTCTTCAAGATTTGCCGCGACCTTGGCTACGTGCCGAACGACCTCCGCGCTGTCGTCCGCATTTACCCCGAACTCGGGGAAACCTGCCTGCTCGTCTCCGACAAGATCCCCGGTGGAATCGCAAATCCGTTCGTCGCGCGTCTCACAGCGGCGTTGATGGCCCAAATCCCGGTCCAGCCGGCAAGCATCGGGGTGATCCTGTATTCCGAAGCGCACGAGTATTCCATCGAGACCGACCTTCCCGCCCCGCTGAAACACGGCACCGCGTCCAAGATCCTTTGTGTCGGCAGCGGCAATGACTCGATCTGCCGTGTCGTGCATGCGCGGGGCCTCCCCGCCATCCTTCTCGGGCACACCGCACACCTCCCTGGGACGACCTGCCTGCTGCCGGATTACAACGCTGCCGCCGATCTCGCGATTGGCCTGCTCGCCCGGCATGGGCACCGCAGCATCGGAATCGTCAGCGGCCCGTTTGGCAGCCACGATCCGCGGCTCATGGAGATGAGCCAGGCCATCAGCGACACTGCCGGGCATCTCGGTCTCACCATCGCGCCGGAGAACGTCTTTGCAGGAAACCTGAATTTTGAAGCCGGCGTAGCAGCCGTGGAGCAGCTGCGCACCCGCCCATCCCCGCCGACTGCGTTGCTTTGCCTCTCGGAAAATGCGGCCTCCGGTGCGCTCGCCGCAGCCCAGCGACACGGCATCGAAGTGCCGGGTGCGCTGAGCGTCATTACTTTCGCGGATCACTCGGGGCCGATCGACGCCTGCATCCCGGTGAGCGCCGTCGTGCTGCCCGTGGATGCCCTCGCCTCTTTGGCCGTGAAAGAGGCCGACCGCCAGATCCGCGAGGGAGTCCCGACTGATTCGATCCGGATGACCGTCGGTCCCCATCTCATCGAGCGCGAGTCATGCGGGCCGGCGAAGGCCTAGCGAGCCACGGAAAAGTCGCCTGCGGATCGCGCAGCTTTCTGCGGGTGCTGTTGGCACTTCTTTTTCTCGTCCTCCCGCTCGGCCACATCGCGACTGCCGCCGCGCCGCGCGTGGATGCGGGCACTCTCGCCGGGAAAGTGATGTGCGGCTATCAGGGCTGGTTCAACTGCGAAGGCGACGGCGCGGAGCGCGGCTGGGTGCATTGGACCAAAGGCCGCGGGCCGTTCGCGCCGGGCAACGCGAAGATCGATCTGTGGCCCGATGTCTCCGACCTCGATGCGGACGAGCGTTTCGCCACCGGCTTCAAGCATGCGGACGGGCGCGTTGCCGAGGTGTTCAGCTCGTTCAAAAGGAAAACCGTGCTCCGGCATTTTGAATGGATGCGCGATTACGGGATCGATGGCGCATTCGTGCAGCGCTTTGCCGCGGATCTCCGCGATCCGAAAGTTCTCCGGCACAACAACACCGTGCTCTCCCACTGCCGCGACGGTGCCGAGGAGGCCGGGCGCGCTTTCGTCGTGATGTACGACCTCAGCGGTCTCCGCGCGGATCGCATGCAGCAGGTGATGGACGACTGGCGTTCGCTGCGCGCCGAACTGCACGTGACCGACAGCCCCGCGTACCTGCGCCATCGCGGCAAGCCGCTCGTCGCCGTGTGGGGCGTCGGCTTCAGCGACGATCGGAAATACACATTGGCCGAGACAAGGCAGCTCGTGGAGTTTTTGAAAAAGGACGGCTGCTCCGTAATGCTCGGCGTGCCGACGCACTGGCGCGAGCTGAAGAACGACGCGCTCGCCGATCCTGCGCTGCACGACGTGCTGAAGCTCGCCGATGTCGTCAGCCCGTGGACCGTCGGCCGCTATCGCGACGCCGCGGGCGTGGCGCGGCACGAGGAGAAATTCCTGAAGCCCGACCTCGCGTGGTGCGCGGAGGCAAAGCTCGACTACCTCCCCGTCGTCTTCCCGGGCTTCAGTTGGCACAACATGCACGGGGGCCCGCCCGACTCCATCCCGCGGCGCAAGGGCGAATTCCTCTGGTCGCAATTCACCGCCGCGAAACGCGCCGGCGCGGAGATGATCTACGTCGCGATGTTCGACGAGGTGGACGAGGGCACCGCCATTTTCAAATGCACGAACGACGCGCCCGTCAGTGATCAGTCTCATTTCATCACCTACGAATCGCTGCCCTCCGACTTCTACCTCCGCCTGACCGGCGCGGGTGGAAAATTGCTTCGCGGCGAAACCCCAATCAGCGACAAACTGCCATCCCTCACCAAATGAACCGCAGGACCTTCCTCACCCAATCCGCCACAGCGATCACGGCCGCCGCGCTCGCCCCGAATCTATTCTCCGCCGAAAAGCGCGCGCCGCGCATCCTGCTCCGCTCGTCGTGGCAGACGGTGAACATCGGCGACATCGCGCACACGCCGGGCGTGCTCGCGATCTTGGAAAAGCATCTGCCGGAGGCCGAGGTGCGCCTCTGGCCGAGCAGCGTGGGCAACGGCGTCGAGGAAATGCTGCGCGCGCGCTTTCCGAAGCTGATCATCCTCAAGGACGCGGAGGAGAAGAAGACCGCGTTCGCGGAATGCGACTTCATGCTCCACGGATCGGGCCCGTCGCTCGTCGGCGAGCGGGAACTCGCGAAGTGGGCCAAGGAAACCGGCAAGCCGTACGGCGTCTTCGGCATCACGCTGCCGGTGACCAGTTCCTCATCCACAAAGGCGACGCCCGACGGTGTCATTTCGCAGACGGTCCAATTGCTCAGCGGCGCGAAGTTCGTGTACTTCCGCGACTCGGTCTCGCTCGACCTCGCGAAGAAGCGCGGCTGCACGAGCCCCGTGATGGAGTTCGGGCCGGACGGTGCATTTGCCACGGACCTGCGCGACGACGCGAAGGCCGATGCATTCCTGAAAGCAAACGGACTGGAGGAGGGGAAATTCCTCTGCTGCATCCCGCGCCTGCGCTACACGCCGTACTGGAAGGTCGCGAGCAAGAAGGCCGCATTCGACGAGAAGAAGCACGCGCGGAACGAGGAGATGAAGGAGCACGATTGCAAGCCGCTGCGCGATGCGATCACCGCCGTGATCAAGAACACCGACCTCAAGATTTTGCTCTGCCCCGAGGACGAGACGCAGATGGCGGTGAACAAGGAGAACCTCTTCGACAAACTGCCCGATGACATCCGCGCGCGTTGCGTCTGGCGCGAAAATTACTGGCTCACCGACGAGGCGCTCAGCACGTACCGCCGCAGCGCGGGCCTGTTCGGGCACGAGATGCATTCGCCCATCATGTGCATCGGCAACGGCATCCCCGCCATCGTCTGCCGCTGGGCGGAGCAGACGAGCAAGGGCATCATGTGGCGCGACATCGGGCTCGGTGACTGGCTCTTCGATCTGGACAAGGACGACGAACTTGCGCGCGTCGCCGACACCGTGCTCGCGCTCGCAAAGGATCCCGCCGCCGCAAAGGCGAAGGCGGCGAAGGCCCGCGCAGTTTGTGGAGCAGCGCCAGCAGGAAATGACGGCGATGCTGCGGAAGAGCCTCCCCGTTTAAAGGACCGCTGCCCGGTGAACTGGACGTTGCGCCCGGCCCGGATGGACGACGTTCCCGCGCTGGAGGAACTCATCCCGCTCTCGGTCCGTGCGCTCCAGGCCGCGCATTACTCGCCCGCGCAGATGGAGGCCGCGCTCGGGCCGGTCTTCGGCGTGGATCGGCAGCTCATCACGGACGGCACTTACTTTGTCGTGGAAGATGCGGGGCACATCGTCGGCTGCGGCGGATGGAGCCGGCGCAAGGCGGTCTTCGGCGGCGATCGCGCTCGTTCCGGCGAGGACGGATTGATCGATCCGGCGCGCGACCCGGCACGGATCCGCGCCTTTTTCGTGCATCCGGATTTTGCGAGGCGCGGGATCGGACGCGCGATCCTTGCGGCGTGCGAGGAAGCAGTCGTGAAGAACGGTTTCCGCTCCGCCGAACTCGTCGCCACCCTCGCCGGCGAACCGCTGTATGCCAGCTCTGCCTACGCGGTCGTCGAGCGCTACGAGGTGCCGATGCGCGGCGGATTGAAATTGCCTGTCGTCCGGATGAGCAAACGTCTGCTGCCGTGACCAGGCCGAGCGATCTCAGCGCCGCTCACCTATCGAAGTTAAATCGTGCGCGCTCCGAACGTCGTCGCACCCGAGTCGTAGGCCTCTTTCCATTGGTCCAGGCAGCAGGGACAGATTCCGTCGGTGAATTTCGCCTCCGTGCGCTGCCGCACGTACGTCTCCACCTCCTGCCAGTCGTTGTCGTCGTCGCGGATTTTTTTGCAGTACATGCAGATCGGCAGGAGTCCCTCGAGTTGCTTCACCTCGGCGAGGGCGCGCGTGAGTTCCTCGTTTGCCAGGCGGAGCGCTTCCTCCGCACGTTTCTTTTCCGTGATGTCGCGGAAAATCGCCCGCGTCGAAGCGGGCTTGCCGTCCACGAAATGGCAGTCGGCGTTGCCCTCGAGGATGATCTCCTTGCCTTCCCGCGTCACAAAGGTCGCTGCGACGTCGCGGGCGGGATTTCCGTGGATCACCCGGTGGAAGGCCTCCATGCAATGGGCGAGCGAGGACGGATGGATGATGTCCATCAGCTTCAGCCCGCGGACCTCCTCCTCGCTATAGCCGAATGCCTCCCTCCACGCACGATTCACAAACAGGATCGAGCCATCGAGCGCGACGCCCTGGATCAGATCGCTCGCGCCTTCAAAAAGCTCCCGGTAGCGCTCTTCGCTTTCCCGCAGGGCCTTCTCGCCGCGTGCTTGGCGCATCACGGAATTCACCCGGTGGGGAAGAAGTCTCAGGTATTTGCGCTCGGGATCCTTGATCAGGTAGTCACGCACTCCGAGGTGCAGGGCCTTCGCGGCCGTCTCCTCGTCGCCTGCGCCTGTGGCGAAGATCACCAGCCTGTTTTCCAGTATGTCGAAGAGCTCAAACGACGTGCCGTCGGGCAACCGGTAGTCGGTGATGACGAGGTCGAACAGGCAGGATGTCAGGAGCTGCCTGGCCTCGGCGACCGAGCCTGCGATTTGCACCTGATACGGCAGCTTTTCGCTCTCGACGAGTGCGGTGAATGCCATCTGATCGACGATGTCGTCCTCGATGAGCAGAATGGAAATTGGGTTCGACATGACAGGGCGGGTTCAGTTGGCGGATTCGCTCAGCATCCAGTAGTCGCGGATTTTCCGCATGACCTCGACGAACTGATCGTAGTCCACCGGCTTCACCATGTAGCCGGCGACATTTTTGCTGAATGAGTTGAAGCGGTCGGTGTCTTCCTTGGACGTGGTGAGCACGACGACCGGGATGGAACACAAGTCCGGGTCCTTCTTGGCATGCTCCAGGAACTCGATGCCGTTCATGCGCGGCATGTTGATATCGAGCAGGATCAGCCCCGGCCGCGGATTGGCGGGGTCGCGCAGAAACGCGAGGGCTGCCTCGCCGTCGGTGACGTGATGCAGGGGATTGGGCGATCCCAATTCGCGCAGCGAGCGCCGGACGGTCATCGCGTCGATGCTGTCGTCTTCCACGAGAAGCAGTGCCTGGTCGGGTTTCATGGGTGTGGTTTCTCAGCCGTTTAGATCGCAAAGGTGGGCATTTGCGGAAGGGTGAAGTGGAAGGCAGTGCCCTCGCCCGGGGTGGACTCCAGCCACACACGGCCGCCTTCGGTTTCCACGATTTTCTTGACGAGGGCGAGCCCGACGCCGGTGCCTTCCACCGAGTCGCGCGGAGCGAGCGTCTGGAAGAGCTGGAAGACCTTCTCGAAGTATTTCTCCTCGATGCCCGGCCCGTTGTCCGACACGGAGAACCGCCAGAATTCCTCCCCGTCCGCCTCGCAGCCCACGCGGACGACGCCCTGCGGCTTGTCCATGTACTTGATCGCGTTGCTGAGCAGGTTTTGGAAAACCTGCTGCGCCTTCGTAGGCTCGATCATCACGCGCGGCATCGGGCCCGTCACTTCCACAAGAATGTGCGGCGGCACCGCGAGCAGATCGATCACGTTCGGCACGAGCTTCGCGAGGTCCATTTCCACGCGCGCTTCCCGCGAACGTCCCGCGCGCGAGTAAGTCAGGATGCCGTCGATCAGCGCATTCATCCGTTTCACGCGACCGACCATCAATCCGAGTTGTTCCTGTCCCTCCGCTCCGATCTTCCCGGCGTAATCCGTGGAAAGCCAGCCGGCCAGCGAGGCGATTCCGCGAAGCGGCGCCTTCAGATCGTGCGACACGACATAGGCAAAATCCGTCAGTTCACGATTGGCCTGCTCGATCTGCGTCGCGTGACGTTTCAAGTCGGCGTGCAGTGTCTTGATTTTCTTTTCCGCCTTTTCCTGCGAGGCCAGCCGCTCCTCGAGTTCCTTCTTGGCGAGCCGCAGTTCCAGTTGCGCGACCACCTGCCGCCCGAGGCGGGCGAGGGATTCCCGCTGCTCGGCAGTGAGGTTCCGGGCCACCCGGTCGATGACGCACAGCGTGCCGAGCCGCAATCCAGACGGCGTGGTGAGCGGCGATCCGGCGTAAAAACGGATGTCCGGTGCGCCCGTGACCAGCGGATTGTCGGCAAAGCGCCCGTCGTCCAGCGCATTTGGGACTTCAAAAAGCTCCGTTCCATGGATGGCGTGCGCGCAAAACGCGAGTTCCCGCGGAGTCTCGCTGGCATCGAGTCCCACCTTGCTCTTGAACCACTGCCGCTCGGCATCCACCAGAGAGATGAGCGCGATGGGCGTCCCGCAGATCTGCGAAGCCAGCCAGGTGAAATCGTCGAACTCCAGCTCGGCCTCCGTGTCGAGGATGTCGTACCGCGCGAGGGCGGCAAGACGCTCGGTTTCATTGGCGGGGATCGGGGCTGGTGTCATAAATGGCAGGGTTGCATCGAGCCGGGCAGACACTGCGGATGTCTCCGCATGAAGGCCGCTCCTCCGAGCGCTGCGCGGGAAGCGACCCCGCCGATCGGCGGGCGGTTGGTTGGTGATGTTGCTTGGAATTTGCAAAGGTGAGAAAGCAGGAGCCATGCCGCCGCATGCGTGCCTTCCAAGCCCCGCTCCGCATCGCGCCCGGGAGAGCCTTGGCGATAGCGGGCATCCGGTATCGTCCCTCCCATGTCCAACCACACCGCCACCATCCGCTGGACCCGCACCGGGCCGGATTTTGCAAAAGGGAAATACTCGCGCGAGCACACGTGGACGTTCGACGGCGGCGTCACCGTGCCCGCCTCGCCCGCGCCATCCGTCGTGCCCGCGCCGTGGTCGAATCCCGCGGGCGTGGACCCGGAGGAGGCGTTCGTGGCCTCGATTTCGAGCTGCCACATGCTGACATTCGTCTGGCTCGCCTCGCGCGAAGGCTTCACCGCCGACCGCTACGAGGACGAGGCCGTGGGCGTGATGTCGAAAAACGAGCGCGGCGTGCCGTGGGTGAGCGTCATCACGCTCCGCCCGCGCATCGCATGGAGCGGCGAAAAGCTGCCGACGCCCGCAGATCTGGACCGCCTCCACCACGCCGCCCACGAGCAGTGCTTCATCGCGAATTCGATCAAGACCGAGGTGAAGGTCGAAGCACCCGGCGCGTGAACGGGGTGTGTTCCGGGACGCGGCGTCCGATGTGAGCGGTTTGCATTTGCGGCGGCTCGTCACGCTGTTTCCGCGCGACACGCGGGAAGTTTGCGGCCATCAAGCGCGCATGACTCCTGCCCGCCTCGCCCCGCTTCTTTTTCTCCTCGCCGCCCACGCCATCGCTGGCGCCCCGCTCCCGCGCAGCACGCCGGAGGCGCAGGGCGTTCCCTCCGCAGCGATCCGCGAGTTCGTCGAGTCGGCGCACAAAACGATCCACACGCTGCACAGCTTCATGCTCGTTCGGCACGGGCACGTGATTGCCGAGGGCTGGTGGAAGCCGGAGTCGGCGGAGAAGCCGCACGTGCTGTGGTCGCTCAGCAAGAGCTTCACCTCGACCGCCGTCGGGCTCGCGGCCGCGGAGGGGAAACTGAGAGTGGATGATCCCGTGCTCAAATTTTTCCCGTCCGAGACTCCGGCGGATGCGTCCGAAAATCTCAAGGCGATGCGCGTGCGCGACCTGCTCTCGATGAGCGGCGGGCACGACACCGAGCCGAAATTCAAAATCGAGGACGGCCCTTCCGTGAAGGCAATTCCTCGCGCATCCCGTCCCGCACGTACCCGGCACCTGGTTCCGCTACAACACGCCCGGCACTTACATGCTCTCGGCGATCGTCACGAAGGCCACGGGCCAGACGCGTGCTCGATTTTCTCAAACCACGCCTGTTCGAGCCGCTCGGCATCGAGAACCCCGAGTGGGGCGCGACCGCCGAGGGTTTCAACTTCGGCGGCTACGGCCTTTTCCTCCGCACCGAGGACATCGCAAAATTCGGCCAGCTCTATCTGCAAAAAGGAAAGTGGAACGGCAAACAACTGCTGCCCGAAAAATGGGTCGAGGACGCAACCTCCAAGCAAGTGGACAACGACAAGGCGCCGCAGCGGAATGAATCCCGACTGGCGGCAGGGCTACGGCTACCAGTTCTGGCGCTGCCAGCACAACGCCTTCCGCGGCGACGGACGCGACGGCCAGATCTGCCTCGTGATGCCCGAACAGGACGCCGTCATCGCCATCACCGCGAAGACCGGCCAGATGCAGACCGAACTGGATCTCGTCTGGGAAAAACTCCTGCCTGCCTTCCAAAAGGTTGCGCTGCCCGCAAATCCCGCAGAGCAGGAGAAGCTCAAGCAAACACTCGCCGCGCTCGCCGTGCGCGAGGGGAACGGGGCGGACACGCTGCCGGGGGCGAGGTAGCCGACAGCAGCACGCGACTACGGTTCTTTTGCCCCGTCCGCGACGTTGCCCGATTTTTTTTCGGCCCGAAACCCAGTACCCAAGTCCCGGGCCATTTTCGGGCTCCCATGATTCGGCTCCGTTTCCTCTCGCCAGCGGAAGCGACAGGCGAAGTGACACCGGCGGGGACGTAGGGTAGAGGGTCATTTCACCACGCCATGAAATCCCTGCTCGCGCTCGTCCTCGCACTTTCCTCCGCTGCCGGCATCGCGGCGCCGCCGGGGGATGTCTTGGCGGTGGAGAAAATGCCGGGGCTGGTGGCGTTCTGGACGTTCGGCGAGGAGGCCGGGAAGGCGCGTGTGTCATCGGGGACGAAGGAGAAGCATGGCCTGACGGAGGTGGGCGGGCCGATTGCGCGGGTGGAGGGCGGGCCGTATTCGGGGTTCGCGGCGGACCTGAATGGGAAGCAGTATTTCCACATTCCCTACGCGGAGACGGGCGACCTGAACATCGGCGGCAAGGATGCGCAGGTCTCGATGTTCGCCGTGGTGCGCATCGTGAATCTGCAGCAGTCGCGGACCATCGCGGGGATGTGGAGCGAGGGCAAAGGGGCGAACGACGACACGGGGACGCGACAGTATGCGATGCTGATGAACATGCCGACCTACGGAGGGCCGAACAAGCTGGTGCCGCACATTTCCAGCGAAGGCGGCGTGACGCGTCGCGCGGACGGGAGCGCGTTCCCGTGGTGCGCGGACTACGCGGTGACGGCGGGCGAGGTGCCGACGGAGAAATGGTGCACGTTGGGCTTCACCTACGACTCGAAATACATCCGGGCCTACATCAATGGCCGGCTCGATGAGCTGAAGCTCGATCCGGTGAAGCACAAGCGGACGGATCCGTATTTCACGAAGGAGGGGCCGGACGGAGGGGACCGCGGAATGAACCCGTATTTTCACGGTCGCGGCATCTTCCGCTACGACCCGGCAAAGCACGCACAGACGAAGCCGGGCGGCGGGTCGGACTTCACCGTCGGCGCGCGCTACGCAGTCGGCTCCATGCTCCGCGAGGCGACGATCGGGCGGTTCGGCGGGCTGGCGGTTTTCAATCGCGCGGTGACCGATGCGGAGATGAAGGCGCTGCACGATTCCGCGAATGTCGCCGCCCTGGAAAAAACCGGCCCGTAACCCGTCGTGGAATAGCTGCGTTTTGCCTCTAAGGATCACCTGCGCCGCACGGTTGGCGGTGCGTGCATTTAATGAATCAAAACCGTAGTATTCCCACGACCTTCCCGAAGGCCGCGTTTGCGGCTGCCGCAGTTCTTCTTTTTGGAGCCGGCGGCACATGGGCGGAAGATGCGAAAACGGAGCATCCCGGCGCGAAGGTTTACCGCCAGATGTGCGCGAGCTGCCACGGCAAGACGGGCGAGGGCGTCGCGGGAAAGCACGACGAGCCGCTGGTGGGGCGCCGCAACGTCCCGGCGCTCGCCAAGTATATCTCGAAGTCCATGCCCGAGGACAAGGAGGGCTCGTGCGTCGGCAAGGACGCGGATGACGTCGCGGCATACATTTTCGACGCGTTCTACTCGCCGACCGCTCAATTGCGGAACAATCCCATCCGCGAAGACCTGTCGCGGCTCACCGTCGAGCAGTATCAGAATTCCGTCGCGGACCTGATCGGGCGCTTCCAGGGCGGGTTCGACCGGCCGTTCGGCAAGACGCACGGGCTGAAGGCTCGTTACAGCGGGAGATTTCCGGTGCTCGTCGGCCCGATCATGCAGCCGAGGGGCGACGCGCAGCGTGCCGAGCGGAACAAGAAGGAGCGCACGAGCTACGAGCAGACGGACAAGGTGATCGCATTCCATTTCGGCGCGGAGAGTCCGGACCGCTACCGGCTGCGCCCGGATGATTTCAGCACGCGCTGGGATGGCTCCATCTTCGCCCCGGAGACGGGCATGTATGAGTTCATCGTGAAGACGGAGAATGGTGTCCGCCTCTATGTGAACAATCCGCGCGAGCCGCTGATCGATGCGTGGGTGACGCCCGGCCCGACGGTGCGCGAGGAAAAGAAGAGCATCTTCCTGCTCGGCGGCCGGGCGTATCCGATTTCGCTGGAGCACCTCAAATTCCAGGAGAAGAGCGCGTCCGTGGAACTGCACTGGAAGCCGCCGCACGGCCGTCAGGAGATCGTGCCGGAATCCATGCTGGAGCCGCAGGGCCGCGCGGCGACGATGGTCGTGGCGACGCAGTTCCCCGCGGATGATCGCAGCGACGGCTACGAGCGCGGGACGACGATCTCGAAGGAATGGGACCAGGCGACGACGCGCGCCGCGATCGAGGTGATGTCGTATGTCGTGGCGAATCTCGACGGCCTCGCGGGAACGAAGGTCGGCGCGCAGGATCGCGCGGCGAAGCTGCGGGACTTTTCGAGGCGCTTCGTCGAGGGCGCATTCCGCCGTCCGCTCGACGACGAGCAGCGGCAGGCGTTCGTGGATCACCTTTTCGACAATGCGCCCTCGCCCGAGAGCGGCGTGAAACGGGTCGTGCTCCTCGCGCTGAAGTCGCCGCGTTTCCTGTATCCCGAGCTGTCGAATGACGGGCGGGCGGACGACTTTGCCGCCGCTTCGCGACTCGCGCTCACGCTGTGGGATTCCATCCCCGACCAGCAGCTCGCGCGCGCCGCCGCCGAGGGCAAGCTGAAGACCCGCGACCAAATCGCCGCCGCATCGCACCGCATGGTCGACGATCCGCGCGCGAAGGCGAAACTGCGCGACTTTTTCCAGCACTGGCTGGAGCTCGAACGCGCGGACAGCGCGGCGAAGGATGCGAAGGCGTTCCCCGGATTTGACGAAACGATGCTCTCCGATCTGCGCGAGTCGCTCTGGATGTTCATCGATGAAATCGTGTGGAGCGACGCGTCCGACTACCGGCAGCTCATCAATGCGGACCACCTGTGGCTCAACGAACGGCTCGCGAAATACTACGGCAAGGACGTGAAGGGCGACGAATTCCAGCGCGTGAGCTTCGACACGCAGCGCGTGGGAATCATCACGCATCCCTACCTGCTCGCGGCGCAGTCCTACAGCAGAAAGACCTCGCCGATTCATCGCGGCGTCTTTCTCAGCCGCAACATCGTGGGCCTCTCGCTGAAGAATCCGTCGGTCGCCGTGTCGTTCGACAATCAGAAATTCGACCCCACGCTCACGATGCGCGAAAAAGTCGCGCAGCTCACGAAGAGCACCGACTGCGCATCCTGTCACTCCATGATCAATCCGTTCGGCTTCAGTCTCGAAAGCTACGACGCATCGGGCCGCTGGCGGACGAACGACAACAAGAAACCGGTGGACACGCTCGCGGAGTTCGACACCGATGACGGCCACACGGTCCGGCTCACCGGTCCAAAGGACATCGCCGACTACACGGTGGGCAGCCAGAGTGCGCACGTGCATTCGTGCGCCAGTTGTTTTTCCACACGGTGAAACAATCCCCGCTTGCATTGGGGAAGAGGTTCTCGACCAGCTTCGAACTCGTTTTGAGGCAAATGGATTCCACATTCAAAAATTGCTCGCTGACATCGCGACGGTCGCGGCGATGCACGCACTTTCACCCGCTCAGAAAGTCGCGGAAAACTCACCGGTTCCGCGCTAGTTTGCCGTCCATCCGAGCACCAGCACACTGACCATGAAGCATCTCAATCGCCGCCAATTTCTCCGCAACCTCGGTGTCTCCGCAGCCGCGCTTCCTTTCCTTGCAGGTTTGCCGTCCCTCACGGGTGCGCCGCTTCCACAGCGCCGGCAGAGGTTGATCGTCATGTTCTCGCCGAATGGCACCCTGCCGGATCAGTTCTGGCCGGGAGGCACGCGGGGGAGCTGACTTTCAAATCCATCCTTGAGCCGCTGACTCCCTTCAAGGAGCGCACCCTGGTGCTGCATCGGCTGTGCAACAAAGTCCGCGGCGACGGCGACAACCACATGCGTGGCATGAGCTGCCTGCTCACCTGCTCCGAGCTTTTGCCCGGCAACATCATGGGCGGCGGCGGCAATCCGGCGGGATGGGCGAGCAGCATTTCGATCGATCAGGAGATCCGGAGTTTTCTCCAGCAGAAACCCGAGACGAAGACCCGCTTCGGTTCGGTGGAATTCGGCGTTGCCGTGCCGAACCGCGCGGATCCTTGGACACGCATGAGCTATCTCGGCGGCAACCAACCCGTCGCGCCCGTTGATGATCCGTACCGGATGTTTGAGAAGCTCTACGGGCAGATGAAGGACAAGGACAGCATGGTGAGCATCCTCGATGACGTGGGCGCGGATTTGAAACGCGTAGCAGCCAAGCTCAGTGCGCGGGACAAGCAGATGCTCGAACAGCACATCACACTGGTCCGCAATCTTGAGGAAGAGCTGAAGACGCCCGCGGACGCGCATCTCACCCACAAAATGCCGCCGCTGGATCCGGGCATCGAGATCGTGAACGACAACACGCCGCAGCTTTCCCGGATGCAGATCGATCTGCTCGTGAATTCGCTGAGCAACGACATGACCCGCGTGGCGACGCTTCAGTACATGCGCAGTGTAGGGCAGGCGCAAATGCGATGGCTCGGCGTGGAAGAAGGGCACCATTCGCTTTCGCACGAACCCGATTCCAACAAGGACGCACAAGCGAAATTCCTGAAGATAAACCAGTGGTTCTGCGGCGAACTCGCCTACCTCGCGAAGCGGCTCTCCGAGACTCCCGAGCCGGCGGGCGAAGGGTCCATGCTCGATAACACGCTCATCGTCTGGACGAACGAACTCGGCAAAGGAAACTCACACACCCTCGATGACATCCCGCTCGTGCTCGTCGGCGGCGCGCCGGGCTTAAGAATGGGCCGTTCCCTCACGGTCGACAAAGTGGCGCACAACCGGCTTTGGATCACGATCGCACACGCGATGGGTCATACCGGGCTGACGACCTTCGGGAAGGTCGAGCTGTGTGAGGGCGGCGCACTCAGCCTGAGCTAATGTTCGCGCTCCTTTTGCGGGTGATTCTTCTCGCGGCGATCGTGCTCGCATTCGTGTTGCGCGCAGGTGCGCGAGGACCCGCGCACTACATCGCTCACAACTGTGGATTTCGAAAGGATCGCAGCGATGAAGTCCGCCGATCGGGAAAAACTGGCGCGCGATCTTTTCCGAGGAACTCCGCTACGCGCATTCGAGTGGTGCGGTGGACACGAAGCGTTCGTTCATCGATGCGCTGACATCGGGCAGGACGCGCTATCTGTCGCCTGGAATACGAGGATCGTTCCTTCTCCTTTCCCTCGCCCCACATTGCACTGATGAGGGGTCGTGCGCATGTGAAGGTCGCACGCGAATGGCGAAGCCGACATGCTGCTGAGCTTTCTCAGCGTGTGGCGCGAGGAAAGCGGGCAGTGGCGTTTCCTCGCGTGGCAGTCGTGCAAGCTCACGCCGGCGGCCACCCCTGCGAAATGAGTTTCGCGCTGTGCGTCCGGGCGCGGTTCGTGCGGACGGCACTCGGCACCGTGGCGCTGTGGTGCGCATCGCTGTTTGCCGCGGCTGCGGATGTGCTCGAAGCCGATCTGCTCATCGTCGGCGGAAATGAATCGGCGTGCGCTGCGGCCGTGCAGGCGGCTCGGCTCGGGGTGAAGCGCATCGTGCTCGTGAACGACATCGAGTGGCTCGGCGGGCAGTTCAGCGCGGAGGGCGTGGGCTGTCTCGATGAGTGGACGACGGTGATGGGCAAGCGCACGGGGTTTCCGCGCAGCGGGCTTTTCCTCGAAATGATCGGGCGCATCCACGCGCACAACACGGCGAAGTATGGCAAGGCGTCGCCGGGCAATGCGTATTGCGGCACGGAGACAATCGAGCCCGCGGCGGCGGCGCAGATTTTCGAGGAGCTGCTGAAGCCGCACGTGACGGGCGGCGCGCTGCGCATCGAGCGCGGGTGGGAGCCGGTGAAGGTGAACATCGAGGGAGAGCGCGTGGCCGCGGTGGAGTTTGGGCGGCGTGGCGCGAAGCTCACGGTGAAGGCGCGGCTGACGGTGGATGCGAGCGACTGGGGCGACGTCATCCGGCTGAGCGGCGCAAGATATGGCGCGGGGCCGGACTTGCGATCGCGATTCGACGAGCCGAGCGCGCCGGAAAAGTTCGACGACGCGGGAGCACAGGAAATGAATCCGCTTTCGTGGTGCATCGTGCTTCGCGAAGCGGGGAAGGACTCGACGATTCCAAAGCCCGCGAGCTACGACCCGCGCAGTTTCGCCGCGCTCGACAAGACGCCGCCGTGGGTGGACAGCGACATGAGCGCGGGCATTTACTCGCAAAGCGGCTGGAGCATCTACACCCACCGTCGGCTTGTGGACCGCTGGCACAATGGCTTCGCACCGGGCACCGAGGCGACATTCCTCAACTGGCCCGTGCAGGACTACCCGCTCTGCCAGCTCCCGCAGCGCGTCGTGGATGCGCTGGAAAAATCGGAGCCGGGTGCTTCGCGCAGGAACATCGCGACGCTCTCATCCGCGCAGAGGCGCATCATTTTCGACGACGTGAAACAGCACGCGCTCGGGATGCTGTATCACTTGCAGACGAAGGTGCATGACCGTGTCGGCGACTTCCCTCAGTCGTTCCGCTACATGGCGCTGACGGATGAATTCGGCACGGCTGACAAGCTGCCGCCGAAGCCCTACATCCGCGAAGGCCTGCGGCTCGAAGCGCTCACGATGCTCACCGAGCGCGACATCCGCGCCGCCACGCGTGAGCCGAAGTGGGCGAAGCGCATGCCGGGTGACGCCGTGTTCGGATTCCAGTTCAACATCGATTTCCACCCCACGCGCCGGAAATTCCTCACCGCGGATTGCAACGGCCCCTGGCAATACATCCACACACCGGAGCGCGGCTGGCACACGGACACGGACCGCGCGATGTTCCCGCTGCGCGGCCTCATTCCGGTGGAAATGGACGGGCTGCTCGGTGCGGGGAAAAACATCGGTGTCAGCAGCGTCGTGCAATCGGCGCTGCGGTTGCACGGGCAGATGATGCTCGCCGGACAGGCGTGTGCCACACTCGCGGCGCTGTGCCTGCGCGATTCCATCGAGCCGCGCGCGATTGCGGCTGATGCCCGGCGGGTGCGCGAGATCCAGCGCAACCTCGTTCAAGGAAGCGGCGGCCCGGGCGTGCTGCTGTGGCCGTACCACGATTTGCCGCCGGGGCATCCGGCATTCGAGGCCGCGAACCTTTTCACGGTGGCCGGAATCTGGAGCGCGGATGCCGACAGCGTCTTCTTTCAGCCGGAAAAGTTGCTCACCGATGGCGAGTGGGACGGCGTGATTGGCAGGGCGCCCGCATCTGCGCGCGAGGTCCTCCGTGCACGCAAGCCAGCGACGCGTGCGGATGCCGTGGCAGCGTTGAATGAATTCGTACGATTCGAAAAGATCCCGCTCGCGCCCGTGGCGGAATGAATGTTTCTGGTTTGTTGCGCGGCGGCGACTCCTGCGATGGGACCGCTCCCACAGGACCACCTGCCGGAATCGTGTTAAAGCAATTCCCATTTCAAATGAACCTCCGCACGTTTCTCCGCACGTTTCTCCGCACATCGCTCTCCACGATGGCCGCCGTCGCATTGTTTCCGTGCATCAGTCCTGCCGAGGAAGCGTCCCGGGCGCCGAAGGACATCGCATATGTTGAACGCGGGCATGAACAGCAGCGTCTCGACATTTACCTGCCTCGGACTCCGGGACCGCATCCGCTCATCATCTGGGTCCATGGCGGAGCATGGCGCGCGGGGTCGAAGCTGGACATGCCGCTCGGCGGACTCATCGCGCAGGGTTTTGCGGTGGCGAGCGTGGACTACCGGCTCTCGACGGTCGCGCCGATGCCCGCGCAGATGCACGACATCAAGGCGGCCATCCGTTTCCT
Organism: uncultured Verrucomicrobiae bacterium; assembly: GCA_963769025.1. Classification (GTDB taxonomy): domain Bacteria; phylum Verrucomicrobiota; class Verrucomicrobiia; order Chthoniobacterales; family Chthoniobacteraceae; genus SXWH01. The sequence goes on along the minus strand of CAVYKI010000003.1, from coordinate 1,312,109 downwards.
GCGCGCGCATTCGGCGGAGTACGGGTTCGATCCAAGGCGCTTCGCCGTCGCCGGAAGTTCGGCCGGCGGGCATCTCGCGGCGCTCACGGGCACCTCGAATGGCAATGCGGAACTCGAAGGCGGACTCGGCGCGCACCTCGATCAAAGTTCCGACGTGCAGGCGATCGTGAGCCTCTTCGGTGCATCAAACCTGCAGACGATCCTGAGCCAATCCACGCCGCACGGCCTGATCGTTCGCGTGCCGGCCCTGCAACTCCTCCTCGGCGGACAACCCGACGAAAAGGCCGCGCTCGCGAGACTCGCGAGCCCCGTCGCGCATGTGGGTGCGAAAGTCCCGCCGTTGCTGCTCATCCACGGAGATGCCGATCCGCAGATGCCCATCGAACAGTCGCGCGAACTGGAGGTCGCTTACCGGAAGGCCGGACGGCCGGTGGAATTTGTGGCCATGCCCGGCAGCGTCCATGGCGGGAAGGAGTTCTTTGACGCGGAACGCCTCTCGGTTGTGGAGAAGTTTCTCCGCAATCACCTGAAGTGATCTGCAATTTTTTCCAAATCACGTCGCCATGAAATCCACCGCACCACAAACGCGCCGCCATTTCATCCAAGCCTCCGCCGCCGCCGCGGCTGCGAGCGCGATTCAACCCGCGCGTGGTGCGGAGCAGTTGAAGGCAAAGTCTTCACGCACCATCGAGACCGATGTGCTGGTGTGCGGCGCGGGCTGCGCGGGGACTGCGGCGGCGCTCGCGGCGGCGCGGGCGGGGGCGAAGGTGCTGCTGGTGGAGAAGGCGCCGTTTGCGGGCGGCATCATCACGAGCGTGGGGCTGCCGTATTTCGACGGCATCGCCCACATCACGACGAAGCGCGTCGTGGTGCGCGGCATCGCGCTGGAACTGCTGTCGAAGTCCGGCGTGTGCGCGCCGGACGCGAAGTCGGTGGCGAAGCACAATCCGACGATTGCGAACACTTTTGAGTTCAAGCTGCTGCTCGATCGGCTTTTTCAGGAGCACAAGCGCGACCTCACCGTGCTGTTCAATTCGTTCGTATGCGACGTGCAGAGCGACGGCGGGCGCATCAAGTCGGTGACGGTGGCGAACAAGGACGGGCTCGTGACGGTGCGGCCAAAGACGGTGATTGATTGCACCGGCGATGCGGATGTCGCCGCGTGGGCGGGCGCGCCGTTTGAGCAGAATGCCGAGGTGCAGCCGCTCACGCTGCACTTCCGCATCGGCAACGTGCGGAATGAAGCGGGCATCAGTCCGCTGTGCCGTGCGTCGCTCGCGGAGGCGCAGAAGCGCGGCGAGCTGCCGTTCTACTACGGGCCGGGCGTGATGTTCCTGTACGGGAAAAACGAGATCTATGTGCATGGCGTGCGCGTGCCGGCGGATCCGACGAACGCTTCCGACCTGACGCGCGCGGAGATGCAGGGCCGCGCGGATGCGCACGCGATGTTCCGCGCGTGGAAGAGGGATGTGCCGGCGTTTGCGGATTCGTATTTCCTCGAGGCGTATCCGTGGATCGGCGTGCGCGAGTCGCGCCGGATCATCGGGCAGCATGTGCTGGGCGAGGACGACTTGATGAAAGGCCGCCGCTTCGACGACGCCATTGCGACAGGCTGCTGGTATCTCGATCTGCATCCGAACAAGACCGTTGTCGGCAGCGCGAATGACTTCGATCCGAAGAAGGTGCAGCCGGAGCCTTACGACATTCCGTTCCGCTCGCTCGTGCCGCAGGAAATCGGGAACCTCCTCGTCGCGGGCCGCTGCCATTCCGCCACGCGCGGCGCGCATGCCTCCACGCGGGTGACGGTGACGGCGATGGCGATGGGAGAGGCTGCGGGTGTTGCGTCGGCGATGGCGCTGAAGGCGAAGACGGAGGTCGCCACGCTCGATGGCGTGACGGTGCGCGAGAAGCTTTCTGCGCAAGGCGCCGGGCCTTTCACCGATGCATGATTCGGCGAGCGCGCATGGACCGGATGGAGGGAGCGCCTACTTCCGCCAGCCGAAGCTGTAGCCGGTGAGCGTGCGGACGCCTTTGCCGGGGCCACCGGGTTTGAGGGAGGCTTCGTCGAAGAGCGCGGTGTACACGTATTTGAAGCCTTCGAGTTTTTTGCGCTCCACCTTCGTGCCGATGTAGCGCTCGATTTTCCGGACGGCGTCGATTTCCCCCGCGGTGAAAATGGTGAACGCGTCGCCGGTATTCGTGGCGCGGCCGGTGCGTCCGATGCGGTGGACGTAGTCCTCGGGGTGCAGCGGCACGTCGTAATTGATGACGTGGCTGATGCCGGCGATGTCGAGTCCGCGCGCGGCGATGTCGGTGGCGACAAGCACCTCGTATTTGCCGCTCTTGAATCCCGCGAGGGCCTCTGTGCGCTCGCCCTGGCTGCGGTCGCTGTGCATCGCGGCGACGCTGTGGTTCATTTTTGCGAGCTGCCTGGTGACCATGTCGGCGGCGACCTTCGTCTGCGTGAAGATGAGGACGCTCTGAAAATTCGTGGCCTCGAGCATGGCGAGGAGGAGCTCCATTTTCTGGTCCTTCGCGACGGGGTAAAGTGCGTGGGCGATGGTGTCGGCGGCGCTTTGCCGGCGGCCGATCTCGATGGCGATGGGATCGCGGAGGATCCACTTCGTGAGCGTCTCGAGCTCTGGCGGAAGCGTGGCGGAGAAGAAAAGCGTCTGCCGCTCCTTCGGCGTCTGCTTGATGATGCGCGAGACGTCGGGGAGGAAGCCCATGTCGAGCATGCGGTCCACTTCATCGAGCACGAGGTGGCGGATGTCGCCGAGCTTGATGGTGCCGTCTTCCATGAAATCCAGAAGCCGGCCCGGAGTCGCGACGATGACGTCCGCGCCATTTGCGAGCGCCTCGCGTTGGCTGCCGTATCCGACGCCGCCGTGGATGATGACGGTGCGAATGCCCGTGTCGCTGCCGTATGCGATGAAGGACTGGTGGACCTGCTGCGCAAGCTCGCGGGTCGGCTCCAAGATGAGTGCGCGAAGTGCGCCGTGGCCGCCGAGCATCGTGAGGATGGGAAGGGCGAAGGCCGCGGTTTTGCCGGTGCCTGTCTGGGCGGAGCCCATGACGTCTTTTCCCTGAAGGACGAGGGGGATCGCCTGCTCTTGGATCGGTGTGGCGTTTTTGTAGCCCTTTGATTCAACGCCGCGCACAACCGCCTCAGAGAGGCCGAACTCTTGAAAAGTCATTATCCCACCATTTAACCTCTGGGCTGGAAGGCGCAACTAACATTTTGCGCAGCGGCTCCCTTGCGGGCAGAGTCCGCGGGATGCCGCGTTCCCTCCTCTCCCGCTCGCTCGAACCCCTCGTCGCGGTGTTGTGGGGCGTCTTTCTCATCGCGACCCTCTGGCTCGCGGTGGTCTGGGTCGCACCGCTCGGGGCGTATGCGCTCGGTTTTGTCGAAGGCGGGCCTCTTCCCCCGAATGCGGACCTTCGCGATGCGGTGCTGCTGCTGGCGAACAATGCCGATCTCATCTGGCTTTCCCTCGCAGCGATGAGCCTCCACCTCGTGCTGACTCGCGCCCACGGGCTGCGGACGGCACGCGCATGGCTGGCCTTTTCCGCCGGGGGTGCGCTGGTCCTGAGTTTGTTGAATGCGAAAACCGGCCTGCCGTTTGGACGACTCTACTTCGGGGAGGCTCTCGGGCCCAAATTCTTCGGTGTGGGAGCCGGCTGGCTCCTCCTCTGGGCGGTGCTCGTGATGAGCGCCCGCGAGGTGGTGCTGCGGATCCGGCCCCGCGCGAGCCATGCCGCGGTTGCGATGATCACCGCAGTCCTGGTCCTGCTCACGGTGGTCAATCTCGAGTGGCCGGGGCGATTCGTCCGGGGCTGGTGGGTCTGGCATTCCGGCGAAGCGAAGAATCCGTCCGGCGTCCCTTGGATGAATTGGGCGGCGTGGTTCGTCGGACCGTGGCTGATGGCCTTTGCGATGCGGGAAAAGAAGGTCGTGTCCGGCGTCACATCGCGGTCCCTGAAACCGATGGTCATTCTCGCCAGCGCAAACGCCATCGCGCTCGCGGCCAGGCTGCGGGCGTGGCTGGCGACGGACTCGATTTAGCCAAACAAAACCGGGGCAGCGGCGGTTGAACCCGGAACTGCCATGCAACTGTATTCCTTCTTTCAGCGCGCCTTGGGCCTCGCACCGAAGATTCATCCCGTCGAGCGGGGCCTCGCCCGGCATTGGACGAAGCAGCGCCTTGCCGCCGTCTTTCCGGAGTTGCGCGGCGACGCCCGCAGGTTGGAAGCGGCCTACCGGGCGCTCGATCTGGAGCCAAAGGCCAGCGACACGAATCCTTCTGTGATGGTCTTTGAAATCGGCCTGCATCGCGAAATCGAACCGTGAACCTCAAAGGTCAGACGCGTCGGGGTCGATGACGGGAACCCGGCCAGACTGTCCGGGATGAGACGGGTACACGGAGGTTTTCGCGTCCAAAGGTGCCCCTTTCCAGAGATGAGGAGCCGCACGACCCGCAATCAATTTTGAATGATGTGGATGCGTTTTACGTCAGATGGATTCAAAGCAAGGTTTGTTCATTGGGTTAACTACTCACCACGTCTGATAAATAAATCCTTGAATCATTTGAACAATTTTCCGTAGAATGCGTCCATACAATGCAGTTACACGAATAGCATTTGAACCCACCCTTATCCAGAGCGCCGATTTTCAAACCGCACGATAGGTGCTTATAATTGCAATAACAGAGAGGCCAACATCATGTCCAAATACGACGATTCAGATTCAGGATTCAAAATCTACCTCCGGGAGATCGGCCAGACGCCGCTCCTGACCCCGCAGGAGGAGATCGAACTTGCCGCCAAGATCAAGCGCGGCGACATGAAGGCCCGTGCCAAGATGATCAAGGCGAATCTGCGGCTGGTCGTAAAGATCGCCCATGACTACGGCAATCTCGGCCTCCCGCTGCTGGACCTCGTTTCCGAGGGCAACATCGGCCTCATGAAGGCCGTCGAGCGTTTCGACCCCGCCAAGGGTGGCAAGCTCTCCACGTACGCCGCCTGGTGGATCAAGCAGTCCATCAAGCGCGCCTTGGCGAACCAGTCCAAGACCATCCGCCTGCCCGTCCACCTTGTGGACAAGATCGCGAAGGTGAAGCGCCTCGCGATGGCGATGAGCGAAGAGCTCGGTCGCGAACCCACCGATGACGAACTCGCCGAGGAAGTCGGCATTTCCGCCGCAAAGCTCTCGCAACTCCGCACGGTGAGCATCCGCCCGGCTTCGCTCGATGCGCCCATCAATGACGACGACGGGACGGAATTCGGCGAACTCGTCGGCGATGACACGGCCGTGGACCCGGCGGAAAATCTCGCGGACAAGAACCTCCAGGAGGAGGTGACCGACTTGCTCGGCGTCCTCGACGCCCGGGAGCGCAAGATCATCAACTCGCGCTTTGGACTCGACGGCGGCAAGGCCCGCACGCTCGAGGAAGTCGGCCAGAAATTTGGCGTGACGCGCGAGCGCATCCGCCAGCTGCAGAACATCGCCCTTGCGAAGCTGCGCCGCGCGCTCCGGAAGCGTGAGCACCCGATCGAGCACCTGCTCTCGTCGAGCCTCGACGCGGAAGACATCGCGGCAATCGCGGCGAACAACTGAGGCTACTCAGAGCGAAACACTCTCCGCCCCACCGGTCGCAAGGCTGGTGGGGCGGTTCCGTTTCCGGGAGTTGCCCGCGGGATTGACCGCCGTCGGGTTCTGCGATGGGATGGCACCCGGATGAATTCCCTGACTGCCACGGACCCGGAGCGGACGATTGAATTCGAGTTTGTGCGCGCAACGGAAAATGCCGCGCTGAATTCCGTTTCGTGGCTGGGGCGGGGCGAAAAGGAAAAGGCGGATGGCGCGGCGTGCGATGCGATCTACGGCGTATTCGACCTCGTGGACATCTGCGGCGAAGTCGTGATCGGCGAAGGGCAGAAGGACAATGCGCCCGGCATCTTTCTCGGCGACCACCTCGGCACATGGCGGCCCGGCTCACCGCGCTTCGAGATCGCACTCGACCCGATCGACGGCACGACGAACATCGCCTACGGCCTGCCAAACAGCATCTCCGTGATGGCCGCGAGCCACGCGACAGCGGAGAGCCCGCACGTCATGCGGAATCTGCCCGCCTTCTACTCGGAAAAGCTCGCCTACGGCCCGGCCGTGGTGCGCGCGATCGAGCGCGGGATGCCGCAGATTTTGCTCGATGACCCGATCGCGCTCACGCTGGGCCGCGTGGCCGAGGCGCTCGGGAAACGTGTGAGCGAACTGGTCGTCATGACCCTCAAGCGCGATCGGCACAACGACTTCATCACCTCCGTGCGCAAGGCCGGCGCGGCGCTCCGGCTGATCTCGGATGGTGACATCACCGCGGCCGTTTCCCCGTCGCTCGCAGACAGTGACGTGGATCTCTACTACGGCATCGGTGGATCGCCCGAAGGCATCCTCACCGCCGCGGCGCTGAACGCCCTTGGTGGCGAAATGCTGCTCCGCATGCACCCGCGTGACGAGGCTGAACGCGCCGAGGTGATCGCTGCCGTCGGCGAGGCCGATACGAGCCGCGTTTACCACTGCAAGGAATTGGTCTGGGGCGACAGCTGTTTGTTCTGCGCGACCGGGATCAGCGACAGCACGCTGCTTCCGGGTGTGAAGCTCGTCGGCAGAAAGGCGATCACACACAGCATCCTCATGCGCTCGCGCAGCAAGACTGTGCGGTACATCCGGGCCGTCCATGATCTGGACCGCAAGACCATTCACCTCCGGAGCGCGCAGGCGGACCGGAAGCTGTAGGTCCGGCGTTTGGCTTGCCGCGCGCGTGCAGTCCTGACACGAATCCGCCGCATGACCCGTCCTCTCCAGTTCCTCGCCGCCGTCCTTTTCCTCGCATGCACCGCTTCGTCGCCCGCTGCGCCGATGAAGAAGAACACCGACTTTGAAGGCTCGGTGACCGCAATCAGCGATACCAGCGTCACGGTGCAGGGGCCGAAGGGAACGCGCATTTTCGCGATCTATCCCGGCACGGTCTTCGGACAGCGCGCGGCGAAAAAGCTGGCCGATTTCAAGGTGGGCGACACCGTCCATGTGGTCTTCAGCGAAGTCGGCGCGCAGGCCAAGGCAGAGAACATCCGCAAGCCCGCTGACGACAAGAAAAAGCCGGCCGCAAAAGCGAAGGCCGCGAAAAAGGCCAAGTAGCCCACGCTGCGGCACCTAGAGCCGCGAGATGAAGTCGCTGAGGAACGCGACGCCTTTTTCCAGGTCCTCGACTGCAATCCACTCGTCGCGGGTGTGAGCCTGCGCGATCGATCCGGGGCCCAGCGCGATCGCGGCCATTCCCGCGGCGGCAAAAACGCCTCCATCGCTGAACCACGGCGAGCCGATGCACGCCGAGCCGCATTTTTGCAGAAGCTGAATCACCGGGTGCGATGCGTCCGTGAGCATCGGGCGCGAACTGGTGCTTTCGATTTCGAGATCCGGACAAATCTCGCGAAGTCTGGCGCTGACCCTCTGCAGGATCGTCTCGTCGCCCGGCAGGTAGCGGATGTCCACCTCGGCGGTGCATGAATCGGGCACGATGTTGATTTTGCTCCCGCCGTTCACCGTGCCGGCGCTGACCGTGGTGCGGCCGAGCAGCGGGTGTTCGGCGGTGCCGAGCACCGCAGGCAGGTCGTCGCGGATACAACGCAGGACGTTCGCCATCTTGTAGATCGCATTTTCACCGCGCTCCGGCTCGGCAGCATGCACCGCTCGGCCGCGGGTCCTGAGCGTGAGCCAGAGCGCGCCCTTGTGCGCGACGACGGCGTCGAGCCCGGTCGGCTCGCCCGCGACGATAAAGTCGAACCGTTCCTGCTCCGCCAGCGTGCGCGCCCCGTATTGCCCGGCCTCTTCGCTGCACAATCCCGCAAACCACACTTCGTGGCCGAGGGACGGCAGCCGTTCGCGCATCGAGCGCAGCGCCCAGAGCATCGTGGCCATCGTGCCCTTTGTGTCGCTCGCGCCGCGGCCCCACACGCGCCCGTCGCGCACTTCCCCGCCGAAGGGCTCGATGGTCATGCCGCCGACGCTCACCGTGTCCGTGTGCGGCGCAAAGAGCAGCCGGGGTTTCGTTCCAGCACTGTCCGCGAAGCGTGCGACGACGTTCGGTCGGCCCGGCAGCACGTCGCGCAGTTCCACCCGCGCTGCGGGAAATTCCTGCCGCAGCCAGTCGGCGAGCCATTCGGCGATTGCCTGCTCACCGGTGTGCTCCGTCCCCGGGTCGCCCTCGGGGTTGACGCTCGGGATGCGGATCAGCTCCTGAAGAAGTTCAACGGCTGTCTGCGGTGTCGCCATGCTTCCGAGGTGAATAGACGTTCACCGCGAAAATGGAAGCGCCGTGCCGCCCTTACGCAGCGCGCGTCCTACACCTGCGTGCGCAGGAACCACTCGACAAATCTCGGAATGCCCTCCGCGATCTTCGTCCGCGGGTCGTAGCCCAGCCCGGCGCGCGCTTTGGTGATGTCCGCAAAGGTCACCGGCACATCGCCGGGCTGCTCGGGCTTTCGCTCGATGATCGCCTTCTTCCCGACGGCCTTTTCGATCAGCGCAATGAGCTCGCTGAGCGTCGTCGTCTGGTTTTCGCCGAGGTTGAAGACGTCGCACTGCTGCCCTTCGTAGCTCAGGCTCGCGACCATTCCGTCGACGATGTCGTCGATGTAGGTGTAGTCGCGCCGCGTCGAGCCGTCGCCGAACTGCGCGATCGGCCTTCCTTCGAGAATCGCCCGCGTGAACGAGTGGATCGCGAGATCCGGGCCGTCTGCCTGGGCCGTACACGGTGAAAAAGCGGAGGCTCACCGTGCGGATTCCGTGGAGGTGCGAGTAATTCGAGCAGAGCTGCTCCGCGGCGAGCTTCGTGGCGGCGTAGGGCGAGATGGTTTGATTCAGCGCGAGATCCTCGCGGAAAGGCAGCGTCTTCAGCACTCCGTACACGCTCGAGCTGCTCGCGGAGACAAAGCGCGGCACATTTCCCTGCCGCGCAGCCTCGAGAAGGTTGAAGGTGCCGGTGATATTGGTGTCGAGATACAGCTTCGGGTCGCGGATGGATGGCCGCACGCCGGCACGCGCCGCGAGGTGCGCGATGCAGTCAAACCCGCCCGCTTTGACGACGCGGAGCACGGCATCGCCATCGCGGATGTCCAGCTCGTGGACCGGCACCTGCTGCCGCAAAGCCCGCGACATTCGCCCGCTTGATCGCCGGGGCGTAGAAGTCATTGAAGTCATCCATCACCTCGACCGCATGGCCGAGCGCGAGGCTCCTCTCGACAAAGTGCGAGCCAATGAAGCCGGCTCCGCCCGTTACGAGGATTTTCATGCCGTCGCCGGCGCTGGCCAGCGCAACGGAGGCAGTCCGCTAACAGCGTCCTGCAAGTTCGCCGGCATGCCGAGTTTGGAGGAGCGCTCACTTTGATCAGCGTCCTGCCGGTCAAATCCAACAGGGACGTCGTCGTGCCGTTGGAAAGGATAAGCAGATTGCCGCGGCCGTGGAAGCCCGCCTTCTCGATAAACCACGGATACGGTTTTCCGGATAGGGGCTGGACGGCTTGTCGTCGAAGGAGACGCCGATGTAGTCGATCCGGTAGTTTTCATCCTTCTCAATGCTCCGAGCTGGAAGACCGAACGAGCGCTGCAAGGTGGGACAAATCCACGTGGCATGTGGGCACGCCCATACGGCAGCAGCGCCGTGACCCAGGATCGGGCATACGTCTTTGGCTCAGAGACGATGAGCTCGTTCGGGATTTGGGGCCACGAGCCGTTTGCCTGAAGATAGCCCGCTGGCTCCGACGTAGAGGGTTCGCAGATTCGCGAGGCACTTTGCCTCATCTGCGACGTGCTCGCATGAAACTCCTCAAGAGCGGAAGCAGCATGGACGCGAGGATGCGCGATGATCGACCACCACCACTGCAATCTCCAAGAGCGTCATCCCTCTCGCCGCTCGCGTAAGACCGCCATAGGCAGTGACCGATCTAAGGTGCTTCTCGACCCTCAGTGGAACCCTTGCCGCCCGGGCGACGGAGGCAGAGAAACAAGGACTGCCTACGCCTTTGACAGTGAGCTGCCCAAAGCCCCGCCAACGGTCACTCAGGAGGATGTCATGCCAGCCATTCGGAATGAGTCACCGAAGGCACCTCGCATCGGTGCAAACTTGGCGGTCCGAGTGCCACCGACACCGTCCTCGAAGATAGCCGTGCCCGTGACGGTCCTGGGGAAGTCGCGAGTTCATGCTGCCTGCATCGCTGTAACATTGAGTTGGCCCGATACGGAACGTGCCGATGCGTGACCGGTAGTGGCGCTTCCAGACTGAATACCCGATAAAACTTTCGCTCCGCCGCGGAGGTGTCACGATGCCTGTAATGTTTCCCAAATACGTGTCAGAGTCATACTGAATGCACCGTGGATCGCAGTGCCGGTGGTGATGGCACGAAGAAAATCGACCTGGCCATGCGATGCTCCATTTTCATCGCTTGAGCAGGAACAATCCGATGTCCGATACCCCCTGAAGTCTCAATCATGCACCCCGGAATATGCACCGCAAACTTGCGCGCCGGCGCCGCCAGGCCCGCCGCGCAGGGCGAACGTTTCCGCTTGGAGGAACACGAAACACATCAGGAGGGAAAGGATCTTCTTCATGTATCGGAAAGAAAATCGGAGCGCAACGGCATGTCAAACCCAATTTTCGTGAATTTTTCCGCGGTTGACTGCGATTGACGTCATGCGCCGGTTCCCCCACCGTCCGCGCCCGCTCTTTCCAAAGTGAAGCTGCCTTTCAGCCTTTTCCTCGCAGTGCGCTACCTGAAGCCGAAGCGCACCTTCGTCTCCGTCATCACCGTGCTCTCGGTGCTCGGCGTGGCGCTCGGCATCATGTGCCTCATCGTCGTCATCGCGGTGATGTCCGGGTTCGACCGCGAATTGCGCCAGCGGCTCATCGGCTTTGAGCCGCATCTGCGCGTGAGCAGCGCCATCGGGCCGATCGACGACTGGGAGGCGCTGCAGGAGCGGCTGGAAAAGGAGAATCCCGAATTTCCTCGGCGTCTCGCCTTATATCATGGGGCCGATCCTCCTCGAGTTCGACAACAGCTTCGTCGGCGCGTCCCTCCGCGGCATCCAGCCGAATGGCGAACTCAAGCTCGTGGACATGCGCGCCTTCATCCAGCCCGGAGGGCGCTACGAACTGGACAGCGAAAAGTGCATCATGGGCCGCGAACTCGCCCGTTCGCTCGGCGTCGCGGTCGGGGGCAAAGTCATGCTCCACGGTCCCGGCAACCTCACCAAGGTCGCCGAGGAACTCAAGCGCCTCGAAGAAAAGGACCCGAACGCAAAAACGCTCGGCGACATCAAGGCCCTCGTCCGCCCCGTCGAGCTCGAGGTTGTCGGGCTTTTCGAGAGCGGCGTTTATCAGTTCGACTCCGGCATGGTCGTCACCGCGCTCTCCGTCGCACAGGAGATCTACGATTTTGAAAGCGCCGTCCACGGCATCTCCATCCGCACGCAGGACGCCGATTGGGCCGAGCGCCACCGCGCCGCGCTCCAGGGAAAGCTCGGCCCCGAATTTGCCGTCTCCTCCTGGATGGACGCCGACCGCACGCGCCTCGACGCCGTCGTGCAGGAACGCGTGATGATGACCTTCATCCTCATGATGATCGTCGTCGTCGCCGCGTTCTCCATCTCGAACACGCTCATCACCGTCATCGTCCAGAAAAAGCGCGAGATCGGCGTCATCAAGGCCCTCGGCGCCTCGCCCTCGCAGATCGTGAACATCTTCGTCGGCCAAGGTTTCGTCGTCGGCATTTTTGGAAATGCGTTCGGCCTGCTCATGGCGTGGGCCATCCTCACGTGGCGCAACGAAGCGCGCCAGCTCATCATCAGCGTGATGCACAAAGACGTGTTCCCCGCCGCCGTCTACCAGCTCAGCGGCATCCCCTCCGCCATCACGGCAAAGGACGTCGTGGTCATCTGCACCTCCGCCATGGTCATCTGCGTCCTCGCCGCCTACATCCCCGCCCGCTTCGCCGCCAAGCTCGACCCCGTGAAAGCGCTGCGCGAGGAGTGAGCGAAAATCACGGCCGAATGCGATTCCGGTTGAAACGCCGAGACACCGAGACGCGGAGGAAAATGCAATAGGGGCTGAAACCCCATTGGCCCGCAAAAGATCGCAAGCAACCAATCGCCGCACAGCAGCCCAGTCCTTTCCTTCTCCGCGGCTCTGCGTCTCCGCGTTTCAAAAAATCCCGCCCGCGCCCGCCGTCACTTCATCGCAGCCCACACGCGATGCACATCGTCGTGGTCATCGAGTTCCTGCAAAAACTCACCCACGTCCGCGCGATCCTCGTCGCTCAGCTCCGGGCAATTCTTCGGCACATAGCCCAGCTCGCTCGTGACCACCGTCCACCCGTTTTGCGAGAGCCACTTCGACACCGCCGCCGTCGCCTTCAGGTCCGTGATGAACCGCGCGCCCTTCTTGTCCGCCGGGAATGTCGTCGTTCTGCTCGTGCGAAAGCGGCTCCACCTCGTTCGCTCCGGCCTCGATCGCCGCCTCCTCGGCGTCCGCATCCAGCTTGTCCGTGTGCGCCTCCACGAGCCCCACGTGCTCGAACAGAAACTTGTTGCTCCCCGGCGCACCGAGCTGCCCGCGTTTGAAAAGATTCCGGATCTCCGGCGCCGTGCGGTTGTTGTTGTCCGTGAGCACCTCCACGATCAGCGCCACCTTGTGCGGCGCGTAGCCCTCGAAAACGATGTGTTCCATCACCATCTTCTCGCCGCCGATCCCCGCGCCCTTCTTGATCGCCCGCTCGATCGCATCGCGCGTCACCGAATTCCTCCGCGCCTTTTCCACCGCCGCAAAAAGCCGCGCATTCGAGTCCGGGTCCGCGCCGCCGAGCTTCGCGGCCACGGCGATTTCCTTGGTCAGCTTGCCCACGACCGCGCCCTTGCGAAGATTCGCGACTTCACGTTTTGCTTGGAGCCATTGTCGTCCCATAGTCCGTGCGTTCTAAACACAGGCGCACGGAATGTGAAACGGGAAAGTAATGTATCGCCGCGGCGTGATTCACTTGAACCCGCCCTCCGGCCCTTCGTGGCGAGGCGCTCTTGCTGGTGTGGCCCGGCCTTCCACCGGCGCTGGAACCCGCGATTACGGCCGCCGCTTGGATGCCTTGCCGGCCAGTTGCAAGCCCGTGACCAGCATCACGTCGAGGATTTCCAAGTCCTCATCCCGCCCATACACGATTACGGTGCGGCCGGTCGGGTGCATTGAGATGAAATCGTGATGAGGCACGCGGACCGCCCGTCCATCGGCAAGGCGCAGAACGAAGGGTTGAAAAGGAACCCGGTGAATGGCCTGGCTGAGTGCTTCCTTGGTCATGCCCGAAGCCTGCCACGCGGCGGCGTGAACGCCAGCCGTTTTCGCCATTCGCACTTTTGGGCACGCTCTTATCAGCCCATAACCAGTCACCGCTTCGTCCCGATTGTGCCCTTCGCAGTGAACCCCCGCCCTCAATACACCAGCGTCGGCGCGGAGAGGAAAATCTCGCCCTCCATTGCGCGCCGGTTGCCATCGAGCAGGAAGAGCGAATCCCACTCGATGGGCAGATGCACCTCGCCGTCATTCGCCCCGCCCCAGTGGCCCCACGACACGCGCTGCTCCGCGCCGGCATCCGGCAGCGGGATCATCGTCTGCCCGCTGTCCGCCGCGGGCCGCAGCGGGAACGTGACGTAGCGCCAGCCCTTCCACGACACCGGCTCGCCGCGCACCTGGTGCACCTGCCCCGTCGCATCGCGCAGGCGGATGCACGGCGTGCCGCCCTGCCCGTCCCCATGCACCCAGATGCCGAACGCCCCCGGCTCGCCCTCGATCTTCCGCGCCGCCGCGTCCTTCGGCTCGATGCGGACAAATTTCCACCCCGCGCCGAACCGGTAGCGCAGCCCCACGCTCGGCGTCCCCGCAGCCGAATTCGCCGGCGCTGCCGGCATGCGATGTCCGCAGTTATGCGATTTTCGGCCAACCCGGCGGCATCCCAACGCTGGCTGAAGAATAAAGGTTTATTGGTGCCTGTGAACGACAGTCGCGTCCTCGCCGAGGTCACGAGCAATGGCATGGGCTGACGCACTTGCGCGCGGCGCCCACTCCTGTCTCCGAACAGAGCTGGCTCGTTCAGCCTGTCCAGCATGAATCGTCACCATTGCGTTGGTCGGCGATCACCGTACGTGTGTTCGCGTTGTGCGTTGCAAACAGTTTGCTCGAAAGCGTGCAGCCAACACGAGTTCGAGCGATCGTAAACTGGAAATGCGTCCGTTCCGCACGAACTACACCGACGCTGTTGGTAGTGTCGCATGACATCGCGCCATCTGCGCTTCGGCCGGCGTTTATGGCGCGGAGCACAAGTGCGACCAAACGGTGTCACGCGCGGTCCCGCGATTGGCGCGATGGTCACGTTTCTTCACGATCGCTCGAGACTGCGCCGTTAGATGAAAACATCGAAAGGTCCGACAGCCCTGCTTTCGTGAAAAGCAAATGAGTTTCGTCGAGTCGAGCCGTTCACTCCACGATCCGGCTGGATCGGATGCGGAAATGCGCATCACTTTGGCGTAGTGCATCGCTCTAGGGTCGCTCGTTGCGCTGGTGGAACTTCTCCCGCGGCGGGCATAGCAATCGCGTCGGGCTGCCGATGGTTCGAGTACTGAAGATCGAGGCGTGACTTGTTCGGTCGAATCTGACGCCGAAAGCGTCGGCGGTTGCACAGCCGACGTTCTTGAGCAGCGTCTCTCAAGCGAGGACCGTGAAACGCAGCGGAACCGACTTGCTGACGCAAGCACAGCCATAAGCGGCTGAGAAACCATCATTCGCGCGGATGCATCTCGATGCTCACCTGATCTCTCGAGGCATCGTCAGCGACTGAAAGCCGATGACCTCAAAGTTTTTGCGGACCTGAATACAGCCGTCGCGTGTTCAGGTGGAGCACCGCGTTGACTGAGAGCGCTGCAGCGTGCGAAGGAGTATTCGCCGGATGTCAAAACGCGGTCGATAGCCGCATTGCGTCAAATGCATCCCGCAATCTCGGACATGATTTCATCGCCGTAGCGAGCGGCGAAAACCATTGACGTGAAGTCGAAACGTGCTTTCGCTGTGCGCCGGTCCGGTTTGCGGCGGACGATGCCGAAGCGGTGCTCGGCTTCCTTCGGGTCGTCGCCGTCGTCGCGCCAGTCATACCAGATGCTCAGCGGGATGTCGTTGGCCACGTTCGTGAGGAACATGCGCGGGAGGTATTTCGCCTGCGTGGCCTCGCGCGCGGCCTCGTCCTTTCCGAGGGACGGCCACGCGGCCGACCAGCCCCATTCGCCGCTCAGGATCGGGATGCGGCGCGCGGGGTTCGGGCGCGACGGGTCGAAGGTGCCGAGCGGCAGCGCGTCGGCGGCGCAATGGCGGCGGATGAGCAGGCGCAGCGCGCGGTATTCCTCGGCGACGCTCTCGGGCGCGCCCTGCCGGTAGGGGTGGACGCTGATGGCGTCGAACACCTCGAGCAGCCCGGCGGCGAAGCAGGCGTCGAGGAACGGCAGGTCAATGACGCTCGTCGCGGGGCCCACGAGGCATTCGCCCGCGGCCTCGCGCTTCGTGCCGGGCGGGAAGGTGCGCGACCTTCGTGCGGAGGCCCGCCTTTTCCAGCGCGGCGGCGACGGTCTTCGCGAGGGCGATGTATTGCTGCACGTCCGGCTTCGGCTTCCAGAAGCCCGCGATGTTCGGCTCGTTCCAAAGCTCCCACACGATGCCGCGCCCCTTGAAATGCCCGACGGCGGCGACGGCCCATTTCGCAAACGCATCGCGAAACTCCTGCGTGCCCGCGCGACTCGTGAAGGGTTGCTTGTCGCCCGCGTCCGCGATATTTCGGATGCCCGTAGTCGAGGATGAAATACGCGCGCAGCCCGGCCTTTTCGAGCGCAGCGAGGAGCGAGTCGTATTTCGCAAAGTCGTAGCGCCCCGGCTCCGGCTCCGTCGCCGCCCACGTGAAATCCATGCGCACCCAGCGGAACCCCGCCGCGCGGATCATCTCCAGTTCGCCCGGCAGCGGCTCGGTGAAGTGAATGTTCACCCCGAGCCCGTCGAGCGTCCCCGGCTCCGGCAGCGAAGGGTGCATCTGCGCACGCGCAGCGAGCGCGAGGGCGAGGAGGAACAGCAGCGTGCGCATGGGCGGAGTCTCCACGATGCACAAAGGGAAGTCGAATTCAGAGTCCGCAGCACTCAGTCCAGTTGCCCTGTCTTGCAGGAGGCGGCGCACTTCATCATGATCGGCGAGCGCGAAGACGTAGAGGCAGTCCGTGCGGTTTTGGAAAAGGAAACGCAGCGCGAGATTCGCCCGGCACTCAAAGGTCCGCGCGCGCAGTTTGCGGATGCCGATGCCTGCGTGGACATGCGGCTGGCCGAATGTCTTTCGCAGTTCATGCAGCGCGAGGAGGCACTCCGCCCGCTCGGCACGCACGAGCGATTCCAGCCGCTCAAAGACGGCGGCGTCGATCAGCAGGGGCTTTTTCAAGGGCCTTGGCTGTCTGTTCCAGCGTCATCAACCGCCCGGCCTTCTTGCTGGTGGCAAAATGCTGATCCACGGCGCGCTCGAATCGCTCGAGCTCCTCCGGAGTCGCGCCGTATTCGGCAGCGGCGAAGCTGTGGTCCACGGCCGTAATCTCCACCTTGCGCAGCGCGATGATATCCGCGCCGGAGAGGATGGCCACCTCCTCGCCGCGCCCGGCAGCCTTCAGCCATGCGCCGAGGTTTTTCTTCGCCTCGGTGATTGTGAGGGTTTTCATACGGGCCTTATAGGGTCTTTATGCAGCCTTGTCAAAAACTCACGCAAGGGCCGCGCGCACGTCCGCCGCGAGCGCGTCCACATCCTCCGGCTGCGTGTCCCACGAGCACATGAAGCGGCAGCCGCCCGCGCCGATGAATGTGTAGAATCGCCAGCCGCGCGCGTGCAGCTTTTCGATCGCAGGCAGCGGGAGTTCGACAAAGACGCCATTTGCCTGCCTCGGGAAAAGTTGACGTGTTCCGGGGATGCCGTGCAGCGCCGTCTCGAGCCGCGCGGCCATCGCGTTCGCGTGGGCGGCGTGCTTCAGCCACGCGCCATCCTTCAGCATCCCGACCCACGGCGCGCTCAGAAAACGCATCTTGCTCGCGAGCTGTCCGGCCTGCTTGCAGCGGTATTCGAACTCGTGCGCCATCTCGCGGTTGAAAAACACGACCGCCTCGCCCATCGCCATGCCCTGCTTCGTGCCGCCGAAGCACAGGACATCCACGCCCGCCTGCCACGTGATTTCCTTCGGCGAGCAGCCGAGGCTCGCGACGGCGTTCGCGAAGCGCGCGCCGTCCATGTGCAGCTTCAGCCCGTGCGCCTTCGTCTTCGCCCAAATCGCTTTGATTTCAGCCGCCGAGTAAGCCGTGCCGACCTCCGTGCTCTGCGTGATCGAGACCGCGTGCGGCTTTGGAAAATGGAGATCCGTGCGCTTCTTCACCGTGCGCTCGATGCCGACGGGATCGATCTTGCCGTTCTCCCCCGGCAGCAGCAGCACCTTCGTCCCGTTGCTGAAAAACTCCGGCGCGCCGCACTCGTCCGTCTCCACGTGCGCGAGCTCGTGGCAGAGGATGCTGTGGTAGCTCTGGCAGCAGCTCGCGAGCGCCAGCGAATTCGCCGCCGTGCCGTTGAAGACGAAGAACACGCTGCAGTCCGTCTCGAACAATTCGCGGATGAGATTCGCCGCGCGGGCCGTCCACTCGTCGTCGCCGTAGCCCGGCGCGTGGCCGTGCCGCGCCTCGTCCATCGCCGCCCAAGCCTCGGGCGTGCAGCCGGCGTAGTTGTCGCTCGCGAAATGGCGGAGGTGGGTGCTGCTCATGCGCGCATCGGAAAGCACGCGCGCAACTTTGCCAAGCCTGCGCGCGCTCGTTGCGGGGGAGATGAATGGAATGCTTTCAGAATCACGGTCATTCTGAGCGCAGCGAAGAACCCCGTCGAATCCGGGCCGGACGTCCAACTTGCAGTTCACGGGATCCTTCGCTGCGCTCAGGATGACCTCTGTTTTCGATTCGCAAGACCACGAAAGCATTGCCGCCTCCGCGCGAATGTGCGCTCCATTCGCGCCGCATGAAAACCGCGCTCGCCCTCCTCGCACTGCTCACCACGTTCGTCCGTGCCGAAATCCCGAAGCCCGACCGCGTGCTGAAGCTGTGGGACGGCAATCCGCCCGGCGACTTCACCGCACCCGGCCCCGAGATCCTCACCGGCCCGAAGCCGACGGACAAGACGCCCATCTCGCGGCTCACGAACGTTTCCGAGCCGCGCCTGGAGTTCTACCTTCCCACCGCGGAGAAAAGGAACGGCGCTGCCGTCGTGATCGTCCCCGGCGGTGGCTTCGGCGTCCTCGCCTCCGAGCACGAAGGCTCCGACCTCGCGCTGTGGTTCCGCGAACGCGGCTTCGCCGCCGCCGTGCTCCAGCACCGCTGCCCGACGAACAAGCTCGCGAAGTCGTGGGAATTTCCCGCATGGGACACGCAGCGCGCCATCAGCCTCGTGCGCGCGAAGGCCGCCGACCTCGGCGTGCAGCCGGATCGCATCGGGCTCTTCGGCTTCAGCGCGGCGGCCAGGTCGCGCTCATCGCCGCGACGAACGACGAGTCGCGCCTCTACCCCGCCGCCGACGCCACGGACAAGGTGAGCTGCCGTCCCGATTTCCTCATGCTCTGCTACGCGTGGCACATCCTCGCCGACGGCTCGCTCACCGAGCTGAAGCCCGAAATCCACATCACCGCCAAGACGCCGCCGACCTTCCTCGCGCAGGCCTACGACGATCCCGGCTCGCTCGCCGAGGGCAGCACGCTCGCATTCCTCGCGCTGCGAAAGGCGAAGGTCTCCGCCGAACTGCACATCTACTCCACCGGCGGCCACGGCTTCGGCATGCGCCCGAATGCCACGCAAGCCCCCGGCGACTGGCCCGGCCGCGCTGAGCTGTGGCTCAAGGCTCGCGGGCTGATGGCGAAATGACCTACCTCATGGTCGCACTCGGCGGCGCGCTCGGCAGCGTGCTGCGGTTCTGGCTCGGCAGCGTCATCGGGCACAAGGCCGGCGCGCCGTTCTGGGGCACGCTGTTTGTGAATGTCACCGGCTGCTTCCTCATCGGCCTGCTCGGCAATCTGCGCGAAAACGGTCCCGGCGAATTCGACCGCTACTTTCTCATGGTCGGAGTCCTGGGCGGCTACACGACGTTCTCGACATTCAGCCTGCAAACGCTCGAACTCTTCCACGCTGGCAACACCGGCCTCGCCGTGCTGAATGTCGCGCTCTCGATGGGCCTCTGCCTGCTCGGCGTGTGGCTCGGCGCAACCGCGGGTCGCGCACTTTCGTAAACTTTCAACCATGTCCGAACCAACCACACTCACCCTCGGCCACTCGCCCGACCCGGACGACGCCTTCATGTTCTTCGCGCTCGCCGAGGGAAAAATCCCCACGGGCCGCTGGCGCTTCGAGCACATCCTCCAGGACATCCAGACGCTGAACGAACGCGCCACGCGCGGCGAACTGCACATCTCCGCCATCAGCATCCACGCCTACGCGCACGTCGCGGACAAATACGCGCTGCTCCCCTGCGGCGCGAGCATGGGCGACGGCTACGGCCCGATGCTCATCGTCCGCCGCGGCAAGGCGCTGCCGGACCTCACCGACTTCAGCGCGATCCGCGACTGGCTCGGCCACCAGCGCATCGCCGTGCCGGGGAAAATGACGAGCGCATTCCTCGCGCTGAAACTCTTCCTCTACACCGAGCCCATGCACGTCGTCGTGCCGTTCGACAAAATCTTCAGCTTCATCGAGGAGGGAAATGCGGACGTCGGCCTCATCATCCACGAGGGCCAGCTCACGTATGCGCGCGACGGCTTCGACCTCGTGCTCGACCTCGGCGCGTGGTGGAAGACCGAGACCGGCTACCCGCTCCCGCTCGGCGGCAACGTCATCCGCAAGGACATCGCGCCCGCCGACCGCTCGGAGATCAACCGCATCCTCTTCGAGAGCATCCGCTACGGCCTCGACCACCGCGCCGCCGGCGTCGCCCACGCCATGCCGCTCGCGCGCGACATGGATGAGACGCTCGCGGACAAATTCATCGGCATGTACGTGAACGACTACACGCTCGACTACGGCGACACCGGCCGCGCCGCGATCCGCGAATTCCTCGGCCGCGGCCAGCAGCTCGGCTTCGTGCCGGAGCTGGGCGAGCTGGAGTTCGTGGAGTGAGAACAGGGCGGCCTCGGCAAGGCCACCCTGCCACGGCAGGGCGCGCTCGCCGAGCGCGCCCACTTACCGCTCACGCGTCGCCGGCGAAGCATCCGCCTCGATCAGCGCCAGTTCGCGTTCCCACTCGGCCTGCTGGTCCGTAGAGCTTCCTCGTGAGTTCGGTGAGTTCCCGCGACAGATTCGGCGCTGTGCCTGCCGGGCGCATGCACGATCGGGTTTTGCAAAAGCTGCGTCAGATCGCGCTGGCGTCCCTCCATCGTCGCGATGCTCTGTTCGAGTTCGGTCACGCGCTTTTCCCGGTCGCGCTTCGCCTGCGCGGCGGCCTTGCGTTCGTTGGCGGCGGCGCGTTCGCGTTCCTTGATCTCCTTCAGGCCTGGGCCCTTCGGCTTTACCGCCGCAGCGGCGGCGGGTTGGAAATCGTGGAGCTGTTCGCCGGCCACGAGCGCCTCCTTCGCGGAAGTCGCGCGCGTCTTATCGAGGTAATACTGGTAGTCGCCCGCGTAGGGCGTGAGCTGGCCGGCGCTGATGTGCAGCACGGTGCTCGCGACGCGGCGGATGAAATGCACGTCATGGCTGATGAAGATGACCGTGCCCTCATACTGCTCCAGCGCGCCGATGAGCGCATCGATGCTCGGGATGTCGAGATGCGTCGTCGGCTCGTCCATGAGGATGAGATTCGGCGGATCGAGCAGCAGCCGTGCGAGCGCGAGGCGCGACTTTTCTCCGCCGCTCAAAACGGCGACCGGCTTGAACACATCGTCGCCGCGGAAAAGGAACGATCCCAGCACCGAGCGGGCGGCCTGTTCGCCGGGACGCGACGCCAAATCCTGCGCGGCCTCGAGCACCGTCTGCCGCATGTTGAGCTGCTCCACGCGATTCTGCGCGAAGTATCCCGCGCGCACATTGTGCCCGAGAATCCGCTCGCCGCGCTGCGGTTCGAGAATGCCCGCGAGCAGCTTGATGAGCGTGGATTTCCCCGCGCCGTTCGGCCCCACGAGCACGGTGCGCTGGCTGCGCTCCGCCTCGAAATTCAGCCCGGTGTAAACGGTGAGTCCGCCACTGCCATCGGCGCTTTTATTATACGCGAAGTCCACGTCCTTGAGCGTGATCACGCGGTGCCCGCTGCGCTGCGGCTGCGGGAAGCTGAACCGCACGCGCGCATCCGCATCCGGCGGCGCCTCGATCAGGTCCATGCGCTCGATCTGCTTCAGCTTGCTCTGCGCCTGCGACGCCTTGCTCGCCTTTGCGCGGAAGCGGTCCACGAAATCCTGCAGCCGATCGATCTCGCGCTGCTGATTTGCGTAAGCCGCCGCGTGCTGCACATCGCGCGCGGCCTTCTCGGCGAGGTAGGCGTCGAAATTCCCGCGGTAGCGGTGCAGCTTGCAGCGCGCGATCTCCACGATGTCGCGCACGAGCTGGTTCAGGAAATCGCGGTCATGCGAAATCATCACGATCGCGCCGGGATAGCCGCGCAGATATTCGCGGAACCAGACGAGCGATTCGAGATCGAGATGGTTCGTCGGCTCGTCGAGCAGCAGCAAGTCGGGCTCCTGCGTGAGCAGCCGCGCGAGGTGCGCGCGCATGATCCAGCCGCCGCTCAGCGCCGCCGCCGGGCGGTCCACATCCTTCTCGCGGAATGCCAGCCCCGAGAGAATCCGCTTCGCCTTCGCCGTGATCGAGTGCCCGTCATTCTCCGCAAAATCGCCGATCGCCTCGTGGTATTCGTCGCTCTCCGTGTCGCCCGCGGCCTCGCAGCGGCGCATCGT
The DNA here is from genome assembly GCA_963769025.1 of uncultured Verrucomicrobiae bacterium. Lineage (GTDB taxonomy): Bacteria > Verrucomicrobiota > Verrucomicrobiia > Chthoniobacterales > Chthoniobacteraceae > SXWH01. The sequence continues at coordinate 1,290,046 of CAVYKI010000003.1, read as the reverse complement.
CTCGCGCGCCTTGATCAACTCGGGCGTCACGCCCGTCGCGAGATCGATCACCGTCTCGCCGCCCACCGGCGCGCTTTCCTGCGGGAGAAAGCCGAACGTGATCCCGCGTTCCATCGAGATGCGCCCGTCGTCCGGCGTATCCTCGCCGAGGATGATCGAGAACAGTGTGGACTTCCCCGCCCCGTTCGCCCCGACGAGCCCGATGCGGTCCCCACGGTTCACCTGCAGAGAAGCACCCTCGAACAGCACACGCCCCGAGAAGGATTTTGAAATGGCGGAAATGGTCAGCATTTTTTGAGAGCCGGGGAATCGACACCATCCGCCCGCACTCGGCACGGAAAATCAGCGCCTTGCCTGACAGTTTGCCGCTATCGCCCCGACCGCTCGCACTCGTGAAAGTGCGCTTGTTTCATGCAACGTGCCATAGCCTGACGCTCAAGCCTTGCCGCCGTAGGAGACGAAGTCGTCGAGGTCGAGCAGTTCGGGCCAGCATTGGATGTCGCAGCGGTTCGGACCGCACTCGGCGAGATATTGATCGAATTTCTCCCGGTCCTCCGGCGACGGGCGTCGCTTGTCCATCGAACTGCTCCACGTCTCGATTTCCTCGGGGGTGTAGCGGTTGCGCTGGTTCAACGTGATCCACGCGAGGAGCTCGCCGTCACCCTTGCCGCTCGCGACCTCGGTGCGCAGCGCGTCGGCGTCGATGCCGAGGAAGGTGAGGATGCGTTGGTCGTTCGGGCAGGCGTAATGGAACGAGCCCGCGGTGCCGGCGAGTTCGGCGCGGCATTTGTCGAGCATCCGCGGCAGCAGCGCATAGCCGCCGAGGCGGGTGCGGACGCTGCGCGGCGGGCGCTGGGTGAGGTCGGTGACGGGAATTTGCATGGGCGAATCCATCGCACGGACGGGGCGCGCGGGGCAAGAGGGAGTCAGCGGGCGGTTGCATGGGCTGCGGGTTCGTCTAGCGTCGGGGTTCCATGACTCCTGCCGCTGAAATCCTCCGCACCCTCCGCGCGCTGCGGTGGCGGATGGCGCTGGGCGATCTGCTGAGGAGCACGGCGCGGGCCGCGCTCTTTTTCTTCGGCATCCTCGTGCTGCTCACGGCTGTGGCGTGGTGGGGCGGAGGCTTTCGTCCGAATCTGGCGGACATCCCGATCGTGCTCACGTGGCCTTTCGTGTTCGGCGCGCTCGCGGCGCTGGTGATCGCAGTGCTGAATTTTCCGCGGCTGGAGCGCGTGGCGCGTTCGCTCGACGGCGCGGGCGCGACGCGGGATCGGTTCGTCACCGGGCTGCGGCTCGCGGAGAAGTCGGGCGCGAATGAACTGGAGTCGCTGGCGATGAAGGAAATCGCCGGCTTTGCGCACGGGCGCAATTTGCGTCCGCTGATGCCGGTGCGCCTGCCGCGCGAGCTGCCGTGGATTTTGGTGCCGGTCGCGATGCTCGCGCTGCTGTGGTGGAATGCGATGAATGCCGCGGCGGCGAAGGATCAGCGCGCGGCCGAGGAGACAACTGCGATTTCCGACACGGTGAAACAGATCGAACGCATGGCGAAGCTCACGGAAATCCAGGCGAACGAAACCAACGAGAAGGAGATGAAATGGATCGCGGAGCGGCTGCGGCAGAGTGCATTGCAGATGCGGGCGGAAGCCGCGGACGGGAAGGACGCGCGCAAGGCGGCGCTGCGCGAACTGGCGAACCTCGAGGAACTCGTGAAGCAGCTCCGCCGGCCCGAGGCTGCGACGCCGGAGGAACTGAAGGCGCTCGCCGGGGCGCTCGCAAAGCACGAGCAGACGCGCGGTGCGGCGAAGGACATGCAGTCCGGCGATCTCGCGGGCGCAGCGAAGAAGCTCGCGCAGACTGCGGCGGAGCAGGATGCGCCATCGGCGGAGCAGGTGAATGACACCTTGAAGCAGGCGCTCGATCATCTCGCGGAACGGCGCGAGCAGGTGTCGAAGCAGATCGAGAAATTGCAGCAGCAGGCGGGCGGACGGCAGGATTTGATGAAGCAGATCGCGGATGCGTTGAACGAACTTGCCCAGCAGGGAAAGGCTGTCGCGCGCGAAGGAAAAGGCGGGCAGCAGCAAGGCGCGCAGAAAAAGATGACCGACGAGGATTTGAAGCGGCTGCTGGGCGCGTTGCAGAACCTGAAGGATCAGCAGCAGGGAGACGGACCGCAGGGCGGTGGGCCGCAACCGGGCGAGCCCAAGGACGGCGACCCGAACGGCGAGGGCAGGGTGGCGATGCTGAATTTCGCTAGCAGCGAAAGGCCGGGGGAGATGCCCGATGACGGTCTCAATTCACCATCGGGAAAACCGGGAAGTGACGGGGACAAGGACACGACGAAAGATCCGTTCGGCGCACAGTCCGCCGCGACGAAAGACGCGGCGCGCAAGGAGCAGGCCACCGGGCAGCTCGCGGATGGCGAGTCGCTTTCCGTGCTGATTCCGAGCGCGGCGGCGGGCGACGAAAAGGCGGAGCGGCGCTACCGGGAACTCTACGACGCGGCGTCTTCTGCGGCGGAGGACGCGGTGACGCAGGAGAATATCCCGCTTGGCGCGCGCTTCCTCATCAGGCGTTACTTTCAGGCGATCCGGCCGAAGCAATAGCCGCACACTTTTTCCAACCATGAGCGAATCCCTCGAACCACGACTTGCGCAATTTCGCACCACGTTCCGCCGCATCCAGCAGGAGATGGGGAAGATGATCGTCGGGCAGGATGATGTGATCGAGAGCGTGCTGGTCGCGCTTTTCACGGGCGGGCACGTGCTGCTCGAAGGCGTGCCGGGGCTCGGCAAGACGATGCTCGTGCGCACGCTCGGCGAGGCGGTGAACCTGCAGTTTTCGCGCATCCAGTTCACGCCGGACCTCATGCCGGCGGACATCGTCGGGACGAACATCATCCACGAGGACGAGCACGGGCGGCGCATGTTCCAGTTCCGGCAAGGGCCGGTTTTTGCGAACCTGCTGCTCGCGGATGAAATCAACCGCGCGACGCCGAAGACGCAGAGCGCGCTGCTCGAGGCGATGCAGGAGGCGCACGTGACGGTGGGCGGCCAACAGCACGCGCTGCCGAAGCCGTTCCTCGTGCTCGCGACGCAGAATCCGCTGGAGATGGAGGGCACGTATCCGCTGCCGGAGGCGCAGCTCGACCGGTTTCTTTTCAAGGTGAAGGTGCGCTACCCGAGCAGCGACGAACTGCACGCGATCCTCGATCGCACGACGAGCGCCGCCGTGCCGCACGTCGAGAAGGTCGTGAACGACGCGGCGGAGGTGCTGACGCTGCGCGATGTGGTGCGGCAGGTGCCGCTCGTGCGCGAGGTGCAGGAGTATGCGGTGAAGCTCGTGCTTTCGACGCACCCGGACGATCCGGGCGCGGTGCCGCTCGCGAAGAAATTCGTCCGCTACGGTGCCAGCCCGCGCGGCGCGCAGGCGCTGATTCTCGCGGCGAAAATCTACGCGCTGCTGGATGGGCGGTGCCACGTGGCGAAGGCGGACATCGCGAAAGGCGCGCTCGCGGCGCTGCGGCACCGGATCATTTTGAACTTCGAGGGCGAGGCCGAGGGGCGGACGAGCGACGAGATCATCGCTGAAACCCTCCGCGCGAATCCGACCTAGCACGATGAAGCTGCGGCTGGATGGCGTTCGGAAGGCTTTCGCGGGGAAGACGGTGCTCGACGGGGTCACAGCGGACTTCGGCGATGCGCGCGCGGTCGTGTTCATCGGGCCATCCGGCGGCGGGAAAAGCACGGTGCTGCGGACGATCGCCGGGCTCGAGGCGCCGGACGCGGGGAGCGTGGCGTTCGATGGCGAGGTCGTGGATTATTCGTCGGAGGAAAAGCTGCGGGCGCACCGGCGGCGGCTGGGGGTCGTGTTCCAGGCGTTCAATCTTTTCCCGCATCTCACGGCGCTGGAGAACATCACGCTCGCGCTGGAGAAGGTGCATGGCCACACGCCGGAGCAGGCGCGGGAGACGGCGATGGCGACGCTGCGGCGCTTCGCCCTCGACGCACACGCGATGAAGAGGCCGGCGGAACTTTCCGGCGGGCAGAAGCAGCGCGTGGCCATCGCGCGGGCGATCGCCGCGCAGCCAGGGCTGCTGCTTTTCGACGAGCCAACCTCGGCGCTCGACCCGGAAATGACGGCAGAGGTGCTCGAACTGATCGAGGAGCTGAAGACCGAGGGGCGGAGCTTCATCCTCGTCACGCACGAGATGGGTTTCGCCCGCCGGGTGGGCGACGCGGTCGTCTTTCTCGCTGAAGGAAAGGTCGTGGAACAAGCGACTCCGGAACGCCTGTTTGGCGCGCCGGAGTCGTCTGAATGCCGCACGTTTCTCGCGCGGGTGCTGCGCTACTGAGCGCGGATTACTTGATGTCCTCGAGCTTGAGGTAGGTGCTGTTCCTCGTCTCGCTGCCTTCGCTGAAGACGCGCCATTCGAGGGACTGGATGCCGCGGCCGAGCCGGACCAAGTCACCGAACGTGGGGCGCAATTTTGCGAATTCCCGCTGGTCGTAGCTGCTGCGCATGAAGACGGCCGGATTCTTGTCGATGGCCTTCAGCCATGCCTCGGCGAGGTCGCAGACGGCGGGGACTTGGAGGCGCCATTCGCTGCCCATGGGCGCTCCGCCGGTGGCCGACGCCTTCGAGGAAATTTCCTTGGTGAGACTCGGCGAGCTGCTGAGGATCCAGCGATCCTTCGAGATCGCGACGTGCGGCAGGAAGTCGTCGGTCGGGATCGGCGGCTCGATGAAGTGGATTTCCACGTCGCCTTCCGTTTTCAACTGCGGCGCGGGGATCGGTGCGCCGCCCGGTGCGAACGCGGCAACCTGCTTGATGATCTTGTCGAAGCCTTTCCATGCCTCGCTCACGCCGGCGCGGTTTTTCAACTCCGCCACCCAGGCAATGCGCGGCACTTTCCCGTCGGCGAACGCGGGCGGGAGATTCGGGATCTTCGGCACGCTGCCATTCAGGTCGAGGACGAAGGCGGTTTCGTCGCCGAGCGCCTTCGCCATGGTCCGGCAGGCGGCCCAGAAATCCTTCACCATCGGAACGCCCATGGCCTCGATCATCGCGGCGCCCTGGCGTTCATTTTCCGGCACCATCGTCCGGCCGTACTTCTCGTACCAGCTCCAGAGGGTCGCAGCGCTTTCCTCGATCAGGTCGGCGTACTTTCCTTCATTGGCGGGGTTGCAACGCCCGTCGGCAAAGAAGAACACAGACTTCGACAGGAGCGAGCCAAAGGTGAGCGGCTTGGAGGTGTCGAACGCTGTCTGGCGCGTCCCGCCAAAGCCTTCCCCGCGGATGCCGCCTTCCCAGAAGCTCACGCTGACCATCGGGTCGAATTTCGCGGCGTAGAGGGCCTGCGCCTTTCCTTCGATGCGCGTCACGTCCGCCTGCATGGCGGTGATCTGCTCGGGTTTGAGCAGGCCGTTCAGTTCATCGGAGATCTTCTTGAACGCGTCCGCAAACTCGAGCTTGCCGTGCAGCTTTTCAAACATGCCGGCGCTCGCGTAACCGAGGCCGAGCGGCTTCTTGTCGAGGAACTGCGCGGCGCGGCGCGCGACGGTGGGGATGGCGAGCGCGCTGTCCGCATCGCTGCCGGCGAACTTGAGATGCGCATGGTCGGCGCCGAAGGAGACGAACAGGTAGTCGCCCACCCAGCCCCATGCGATTTCGATCGTCTTTTTCTTCAATGCTTCCACAGCCTGCTTGGCCTTGGCTTCGTCGCCGAGCATGTCCGCGAGCTGCGCGCGGATCTTCTCCTCCTGCATCGCCTCGATGAGCTTCGCGGCGTTGAGGGTGACGTTTTGAAAGTCATATTTGTCGGCGAGTTTGAATTTGCCGATTCCCACGCCCGGAGGCAGGCGCATGCCGAGCTGCTGGAGCGCCATGCCGATACCGCCGTCGATGTCCGCCTTCGCCTTTGCGGCCTTGAGGGCGATCAACATCGGCGGAAAGTCGCATTTCACCAGCGCGGGGACGATCTCGGGCGCAGCTTCACGGAGCACCTTCGCCGAATCCGGCGGGCGGCCGCCGCTCATCGCGGTCATGATGGCACGCTGCATCTGGAGTCCCTGCACCTCGGCAAAAAGGTCGATCCACGGCATCGCCTTTTCCGTAAAGCCGGCCGGGTATGCCACGGCGATCTCGTTGCCTAGCAGGGCTTCGAGAATATCCTTTGCCTTCGCCGCCTGGGGCGAGTTCCACTGTTGGAGGAATTGCTGGAATTTCGGATCCTGTTTGAGCACGGGCAGATTGACCAGCACCGCCGACCAATTGCTGTTGCTCAGCTTCACCCAGAGATCGTGCAGCCGGAGGTTCACGGAGAAAGCCTCGACGTCCTTCGGGAGCTGTGCCGCGATGCCGTATGCGTCGCGGATCTTCGCAAGATCCGCCGGGGTCGCTGGCGCGACGACTTCCTTGACCGCCTCCACGATTTTCTCCGCAGCGCCGGGTGCTTCACCCGGGGCTGTCGGCGGTTTTGCGGTTTGGTCAGCCGTCTTCTTGTCGCAAGCGACAAAAGTGGTGGCGATGGCGAGGGTGATGACAGGCGCGAACAGCGCGTGGAGATGGCGGCGTTTCATGGAATGGTGGCTAGTGATATGATTTGGGCGGGCGGGCCCGCCGGAAAGAGCGGTTCTTATGCCGTCCGTCGCGCGGCTTGCACGAACAAAATCAATCCTTCGATGCCCGTGCACGCGTCGGCGTTTCGGCTGCCGAGCCCTGCGCGTGCGCGACCCGCCGGGTTCCGGAAAAGAAAACGCCCGCGCTCGGCACGGGCCAAACGCGGGCGTCGAATGTCAGGATTGCCGATGTGGCAGTGTCAATCCGTTAGCGAGGGGGGCGTCCGCCGCCGCCGGGACCACCACCGCGAGGTCCGCCCCCACCACCGCCGCTGGGACGCGTGGCGATGCCGGCGATCTGGGTGCCGACTGAAGCTACGCCAATGGCAAGCGCCGCGTTTTCACGGTCCACCTGAGCCTTCTGCACTTCCAGCTCGTTGCGCTGGGCCACATAGCTCCTCCGGCTGATTTTGCCGGCGGCATAGTTCGCGTCGAGCGCGGCGATCTGGCTGGCGTAGGGGTTTGCGCACGCGCAAAGGACGAGGCCCGAGACTGCTGCGATGAGTGTTCTGAATCGTGTTTTCATGATAGTTGGGTAGGGGTGGAGTGCTGGTTTCGGGCGCATTGACTACGCGTTTCCGCACATTGCAGGCAACACGAAATCCGCCCGGGACCGCACTTTTTTTGTTGTCGCCACAGGAGCGGCATCGGTTTTCCGCGCCGGTTTCGGTTCACTCTGCACTTGCCGGAATGCGCGCGATGCACTTCCACTTGCGGGAATGATCGTCACCACCGCGCAGCTCTACAAGGTCGCCTACGGCAAGTTCGCCATCGGTGCCTACAACATCAACAACGCCGAGCAGACGATGGGCCTGTTCCGGGGCTGCATCGACAGCCAGGCGCCGTTCATCATCCAGATCTCGAAGGGCGCGCGGAAGTACACCGACAAGCGGATGCTCGAGGCGATCATCCGCACCGCCGAGGAGATTTTCCCGGAGGCCATCTTCGCCGTGCATCTCGATCACGGCGACGAGGAGACGTGCTACGACTGCATCGACTCCGGCTTCTACAGCTCGGTGATGATCGACGCCTCGCACGATCCGTTCGAGAAGAACATCGAGATCACCAAGCGCGTCGTGCGATCGCGCGCACGCCAAGGGCATCAGCGTCGAGGCCGAACTCGGCATGCTCGGCGGCGTGGAGGAGGACATCGTGGTCGACGAAGGCAACGCCTGCCTGACGAATCCCGACGAAGCGGTGGAGTTCATCCAGAAGACCGGCTGCGACTCGCTGGCGGCGGCGATCGGCACCAGCCACGGCGCCTACAAATTCAAGGGCCAGCAGTCGCTGCACTTCGACGTGATCGAGAAAATCCGCGACATCATCAAAGCCGCGGGCCTGCCGCCCGTGCCGATCGTCATGCACGGCTCGTCGTCCGTGCCGAAGGAGGAGGTCGCGCGCATCAACGCCGCCGGCGGCAAGCTCGACCCGAGCGCCTGCGGCGTGAACGAAGAGGAATACCTCCCCGCCGCGAAGCTCGGCGTGACGAAGGTGAACATCGACACCGACGGCCGCCTCGTCTGGACGCGCGTGCATCGCGAATTTTTCCGCGACAAGCCGGCCGAGTTCGACTTCCGCCCGCCGGGCAAGATCTTCATGGACGAATACGCCAAGTTCATCGCCAGCCGGAACACGCTGCTCGGCAGCGCCGGGACGATCCCGGAAATCAGGAAATCACTCGGCAAATGAAACACGCATCCCTCTTCCATTCCTGCCATGCAAAGTGCGCCGCCATCGTGCTCGGCGCGCTGGCCCTTCTGCCGGCCGCCCACGCCGAGGACGCGCCGCGGATCGACGCCCTCAAGGTCGCGAAGATCGCGGCGGATTACCTCGCTGACCCGCGGGAAGGACGCGCCCCACATCGTCTCCATCGTGCTCGAACAGGACTCGCTCCTTCGCGGCACAAACTCGTGGGTCGTGAGCTGGTCGCGGCCGATGATGCTCGAAGGCGACAAGGAGATCGGCATGCGGATACGGCTCGACGGCTCCGTCACCCACATCGTGGAGAACAAGTCGGGCCCGACGAAGCGCAGGGCGCCGGTGAAGTTCTAAGTGATGAAGAAACGCGCCGCCCGCCAGCGCTTCACGCCTTTTCGCGTCACGCTACTGGCTTTGCTCGCGGCGTCGGCCTTCGCGCTGTGGCTCGCCTACCTGCCGTGGCGCTGGGAACGGACAAAGGAAGACCTCCGCGACCGTTACCCCGCCATCCGCCGCATCGACTCGGAAGGACTCAGGGGCTGGCTCGCGAAAACCGACGGGGCCGAAGCCGGTCATCATCGATGTGCGCCCGCAGGCCGAGTATGACTACAGCCACCTGCCGGGCGCGCGACACATGGCCGTCTCGGACACGCCAGAGTCCTTCGGATTTCCCGGAAAGGACGGAGGATTCGTTCGTGATCTACGACGCTGTCGGGGACGACGCATTTCCGGTCGCGGTGAGCCTCGTGCAACGCGGTTACTCGCGCGTCCAGGTGCTCGAAGGCGGCATCTTCGACTGGGCAAATCACGGACTGCGGCTCGAGGGGCAGGCCGGTGATACGGGCCGGGTCCAGCCCGGGAAATCGAAATTCACCGGACTGCTGAAGCGCCGCGCCACGGCGCAATAAGCCATGCAATTTTCCGCCCCGGCGAAGATCAACCTCTCGCTCCGCGTGCTGCGGAAACGCGAGGACGGCTTCCACGAAATCGAGACGCTCATGGCGCCGGTCACGATTTGCGACACGCTCGAAATCGAGCGCCGCGCCGGCAGGGCTCGACTTCGCGTGCAGCGACACGACGCTGCCGGTGGACGGCACGAACCTCGTCGTCCGCGCGGTGCATGCGTTCTGCAGCGCCGCGGGCACCCGGCCCGACGTGCGCATTTTTTTGAAAAAGGAAATCCCGCACGGCGCAGGCCTCGGCGGCGGCAGCTCGGACGCGGCGGCCACGCTCCTCGCGCTGGACGCGATTTTCGAAACGCAACTCCCGCACGCGGAACTCACGCGCATCGCCGCGGGGATCGGCAGCGACGTCCCGTTCTTCCTCGCACGCGGCGCCGCGTGGTGCCGCGGCCGCGGGGAAATCGTCGAGCCCGCCGCGCTCCCCCGCCCGCTTCCGCTGCTGCTCATCAAGCCGTCCTTCGGCGTGCCCACGCCGTGGGCCTACCAGCGCTGGCGCGATTCGCTCGAAATCCCCGGCGTGCCCTACGCGCCGCAGACGCATCGACGGGCGTCACGCTCGTGAATGATCTCGAACGGCCGGTGTTCGAAAAATTCGCCCAGCTCGCCGAGATGAAACGCTGGCTGCTCGAACAACCGGAGACCGCCGGCGCGCTCATGTCCGGCAGCGGCAGCACCGTCTTTGCGCTGCTCCGCGAAAAGTCCGGCGGACCCGCGCTCTCGGAAAAAGCCCGCGCGCAATTCGGCCCGCACACGTGGCTGGCGCTGACGGAGACGATGTGAGCCGCGGCATCAGAGACATCCGCAGATTTGCGCGGGGTGATTTTGAAGTCAGTCGCCCGTCTTCACACCCTTCACTGCTTTGCAGCTCCCGATTCTTTCTGCGAAAATCTGCGCTCTGCGGATCCATCTCAGCTCAGAAGCCGGTACCAGTTGTCCCGACGGTGCGGCTCGAAGCCGGCCTCGCGGATGAGCCGCTCGATCTGTTCGACGTTCAGCCGGAAGGACGTGCCCGCGCTGGAGACCACATTTTCCTCCATCATCACGCTGCCGAAATCATTCGCCCCGTAGCGCAGTGCGATCTGGCCGATGCGCGGGCCCTGCGTCACCCACGAGCTTTGCACGTTCGGGATGTTGTCGAGGAAGATGCGGCTCAGCGCCTGCATCCGCAGATATTCGCTGCTGCCGACCGGCTCCGCGCGGAGCTTTGTGTGCTCGGGCTGGAAGGTCCAGCAGATGAACGCCGTGAAGCCGCCCGTCTCGTCCTGCGTGTCGCGCAGCCGCTGCAGATGCTCGATGCGATCCTCCACCGTCTCCACGTGGCCGAACATCATCGTGCAGCTCGAATTCAGCCCGAGCCCGTGCGCCACGCGCATGACTTCCAGCCACGCGTCGCTCTTGCACTTCAGCGGCGCGATCCGCTCGCGCACCGAGTCCACGAGGATCTCGCCGCCGCCGCCGGGGATGCTGCCGAGCCCGGCCTCCATGAATTTCGTGAGCACTTCGCGCAGCGGCATCTTGAAGACCTCCGCGAAGTGCTGGAACTCCGGCGGCGAAAATCCGTGGATATTGATGTGCGGATACTTCGCGCGGATGTGCGCGAGCATCGTGAGGTAATGATCGATCCCGAGCTTCGGGTGATGCCCGCCCTGCAGCAGAATCTGCACGCCGCCGATGGCCGTCAGTTCGTCGAGCTTCTGGTCGAGCTGCTCCAGCGAGAGCACGTAGTGGTCGTCATCCTTTTCCGTCCGGTAGAACGCGCAGAACTTGCAGTACACGTTGCACACATTCGTGTAGTTGATGTTCCGGTCCACGATGTAGGTCACGGCCTTCGCGTCCGCCACCGCGTTGCGCCGCCGGTGCGCGAGTTCGCCGAGTTCATTCAGCGGGAGCCGGTAGAGCTCCAGCGCGTCGTCGCGCGTGATGCGTCCGCCGGCGAGCACCTTGTCGGCGACGGATTCAGCGAGGACTGCGGTGTTCATTTGCCCAAAAGTAAGCCGCACCTCGCCGCGGAGTCCAGCGGTCAGCGGCCCGCCCAGTCCTTGCGTCCCGTGCGCCGGATCGCCGTCGCGAGCCACTCGCACTCTTCCTTCCACGGGCTCTGCCCGCGCATTTCCCGGACGGTCATCGGCATCCGCGCCGCCCAGTTCAGGCCGCTCTCGATGCCCGGGACATTGAAACGCTCCTCCAGCGCAAAGAGGTCCGGCAGCATGAATGCCGCGTAGCGTGCATTGCTCGCGAGCAGGGCCTCGAGCAGCGCGTGGCGGATCATGTCGTCATACGGCGGCCAGTGGCCCTCGTGCACCGGCAGTCCCGAAAAGCACGCGAGCAGCCGCAGTTCCTTGTGCCCGAGCCAGTGGTCGGGCGCATCGCGATCGTTGGCCTCCCGCCGGCGGTGCTCCCAGTGCGTCTTCATCGGCTCGTGATCGTGCGTCGCGTAGGTCGTGAAGGAGCAGTTGTCGAAGCTCGCGCCGAGGATCACGTTCCCCCGCTTGTCGGACTCCCAATGGCAGATTTTGAAGCCCGGCACATCGAGGCTCAGCAGGTGTGGGCGCACATAGTCCGGTACGAGGCCGAGATCCTCCGCCACGACTTCGTACGGCGTGGCGGCCTCCACGATCATGCGCAGATACCGGTCGCCCGCGGCGCAGATTTGCAGCGCAATGCTCGGGCGTGTCGTCGGCATGTTTCTGGAAATGCGGCAGCCTTCCGCCCGTGAGCGCGCGCGCCTCCTCCTCGGAGAGATTGAGGAATTCCGCGTTGCGCTTCGGCCGCCACGGGAAGCTGTAGATGCGGTAAAAGCCGAGCACGTGGTCGATCCGGAAAATGTCGAACACCTCGGTGAGCTTCCCCACCCGCCGACGCCACCACGCGAAGCCGTCCGCCTCCATCACGTCCCAGCGGTAGAGCGGGATTCCCCAGTTCTGCCCCCAGCGCTGCACGAAGACATCGTCCTTGAAATACGTCTCCGGCGGAGCGCCGCCGCACCATTCGAGGTCGAACTGCTCCGGCTGGAAAAACACATCCGCGCTGCACCACGAGATGCCGAACGGCACGTCGCCCATCAGCTTCACGCCGCGCGAAGTCGCGTGCGCCCGCACCGCGCGCCACTGGCTGAAGCAGAGCCACTGCACATACGCGTGAAAGCCGCAGCCGCGCGTCCATCTTTCGCGCTTGTCCTTGCGACGCTCTGCCGCGAGCCACTCGCGCGCCTTCGCCGCCGTGTTCAGCGCATCCGGCCAGCTCGTCCAGTCCTCGTGGCCATTCTCCTCCATCAGCACGCGGAACAGGCTGAAATCCTCCAGCCATGCGCCCTCCGCCTCGCGGAACGCCGCAAATTCCCGCGCGCGTTCCGACTTCGCGCCGAGCCTCCCGAACGCATGGCGCAGCAGGTCGCATTTCAGCTCCCGCACGCGCACGTACTGCACGGGACCCGCCCGGAGCTGCGCCACACCGAGCCGGGCCGTCGTTTCGTTGAAAAATTCCGCATCCAGTTCCGGCACCGTTCGCGGGTTCAGCTCGAGCGTCAGGTAGTCGAGCGCGACGGAGCTGATCGCATTGTACGGACTGCTGTCGCTTCCCGTCGCATTGATCGGCAGGAACTGCAAAAAGCCGAGACCCGTCTCCGCCGCCCAGTCCACCATTTCGCGCACGCCGCCGATGTCGCCGATGCCGAGATCGTCCTCGGTCCGCACCGCAAAGGTCGGAATGAGAATGCCAGCACGTCGCGGTCGGATGGTTGCCATCACCGAGCGTTAAAATCGCCCGCACGCCACATGGCAAGGACACACGTGCCACGCATCGGGATTCGCGCGCCGTGTCCACCACGCCGTGGCGAATGCATCCGCGGAGTGGATGACGGATTCGGGCGGGCGGAAAATTCCGTGTTTTGCATCCGCGCCGATCCCGCTACGCTCCGCGCTCCATGGAAGTACTCCCGATTGAAATTTTTGGCGTCGCCGTTGATGTGCCGTTCCCTGCGCCGCTCGGCTACCAGAGCGCGAAGCTGGACGAATTTGCCGCGAAGATCTGCGACCCGCAGACGGGCCTCTCGCTCCGGCCGGACCAGATCCACCTGCGGAAAGTGGACGACCTTTTCGACTACGAGCTGAAGGCGGTTTTCTTCGGCGACAACGGAACGCTCAACCGCACCGCCGACCGCGTGAAGCTCGGCGTTCGCAACGCGCGCACGGCCGGCGACTGGACGATCATCCAGCAGACGCTCACGCGTTTCTACACGCTGATGAAGTTCGACAAGAAGACCGTGTCGCATCTCTCGACGCACGTGCATGCGAACTTCGACACGGAGGAGGAGCGCGACAACTGGCTGGATCAGTTTTCGCACAATGCGCTCGTCCACAAGCCGTGTGCGCTCGGCTACGTGAAGATTCCCGATTGGGAAAAGGACGTCCGCGTGCTCATCGAGGTATCGAATGCAGCGCCGAACTGCGTCTTCGTCGCGTGGGACACGCAGTTCGTGAACGACCAGGAGTGGGAGACATTCATCGGCTCGCTCGTCCACGTGATGGAGAACTCGGTGAACTTCTTCGAGCTGGGCTTCGAGCCGTTCAAGGAACGCGTGTGAGCGGGCTGCTCCGTCTCGATGCGCTGCTCTCGCGCTTCGGCTACTGCAGCCGGAGCGAGGCGCGCGCGTGGATAAAGGCGGGCCGCATCCGCGTGGGCGCGGCAGTCGCGAAATCGCCGTCGGACAAGGCCGCGCCGGGCAACGTGCTGGTGGATGGCGAACCGGTGGAGCACCCGCACGGCATCCTCGCGCTGCTGCACAAGCCCGCGGGCTACGTCTGCTCGCACGACTCCGCCGAGGAAGGCGCGACGATTTACGATCTGCTCCCTCCGCGCTGGCTCGCGCGCAACCCTGCGGTGACCACCATCGGCCGGCTCGACAAGGACGTGACCGGCGTACTGCTCGTGACGGACGACGGCGAGCTCGTGCACCGGTGGACATCGCCGAAGCACAAGGTCGCGAAAATCTACGAGGTGAACGTCGCCGCCGATCTGCCGGCGGACATCGCGGAGATTTTCGCGAGCGGAGAACTGATGCTCGAGGGCGAGGACAAGCCATGCCTGCCGGCGCGCGTCGAAGTGCTCGGCCCGCGCGAGGCGCGGCTGGAGATCATCGAGGGCCGCTACCATCAGGTGAAGCGGATGTTTGCCAGCCTCGGCTGCCCGGTGGTGCGGCTGCATCGCAGCCGGTTCGGGGAGTTCACGGTCGAGGGTCTCGCGCCCTCGGAGTGGCGGATTATTTCGGCTGCGGCTCAGCGGCGCCGGCTTAGCGCGGGGCGGGCTTTGGCTTGGGTTTTGGCGTGGCCTTGGGCTTCGGCGTGGCTTTTGGGTCGGGCTTGGAAGTCTTCGGCCGGCTTTGGCGGGCGGTTGCGTCGGCTTCTTTGCGGCGTCGCCGCCGGTGGGCGGCGTGTATTTCTTCCCGATGTCGGACCCGACGGAAGGCGCCGGAGTCCGTGCTGGCGCGACCGGTCCGCGATTTGGCGGCGTGTTCCTCGCCGGGATACTTCATCTCTTCCGGCTTCGGCCGGAAAAGAGGAACCAGATGGCACCGACGATCAGCGTCACGAGGAAAAGGAACAGCCCGACCGTCATCGCGACGTGGGACAATTTTGGCGGAGCCGCGGGAGGCTTCGGCGGCGCCGCTGGCGTCGCCGCCGGATGCCGCCGCTTCGCCGGCCGGCGGCTGGCGCTGCAGCCCGAAGTCGCCGGTGCGGGCGCGGCGGCGGGCGGCGGACGCGGGCTGCCGGATTCCGGATGCGGGCTTCGCGAGCTTCAGCGGCGGCGGCTTCGGGAGTCCCGATGCAGGCGGCGTGGGACGCGGGCGGAATGTCTCGGGCGGAACCGGCGGCGGCGGCGGATTCAACGCCGCGAGGGTCGCGAGCGCTTCGACTGCGGACTCGGGACGCTTTTCCGGGGCCAACTCGAGCAGGCTGCAGACCCATTGCACGAGCTTCGCCGGCAGGTCGGGCCGCAGTTCCGCGAGCACCGCCGGGCGCGCCTTTTTCCATGCGGCCTGCAGCTCCTCGCGGTTCGTGCCGGTGACGAGCATTTTCCCCGTGTAGAGAAAGACGAGCAGCCGCGCCGGCCGAGAAAAGATCCGCGCGATGCGACGCCGTGGCGCCGGCAAGCCGTTCCGGGGCGAGGAATGCCAGCGAGTCATCCGCCATCGCGGTGCGATACGCGGTGAGGCCCCAGTCGAGGACGATCGTGAAAGGCCGTTTGTCCGGGAGATCCACGAAGACGATGTTCGACGGCTTCACGTCGCCGTGCGGGGTCTTCTGCCGCTCGCCGGAGCGCAGTGCGCTGATCAGTTGCGCCGCGACATCGACCGCCTGCGCCGCGTCCAGCTTGCGCTGCAAGGGGAACTCGCCGCCGCTGAGGCCGCTCGCGAATTCGTAAACGAGCACCGGACCGTCGTCGTCCGTGTAGGCGTCGAGGAGCTGGCAGACGTGGGCGCCGGTGATTTGCTGCAGCTTCTTCGAATCCGCCAGAAGTTCCGCGACGTGGAAGCGGTGATCCAGGTCGCCCTCCTGCACGAGAAGCTTCAGCGCGACCTGCCGGTGCGAGACCTTGTCCACGGCGCGATACACCAGCGCGCCGTTGCCGACGGCGAGCCGCGTGAGGATGTCGTAAGTCTGGGTGGTGAGTCCCATCGGTGGATCGCGCCACGCTTAGCGGGAAGCGGCCTCGGGGGGAAGCCCGCTCAGAACCTATTGATCAGCATCTGGATCGCCTCGTCGCATGCCTCCGAGGCATCCTGGCAGTCCGCGTTGCACGCCGCGACGAAGCACGTGTTCTCCCGCGGGCCGAGCCACATCACCGCGTAAAACATCGTGTTGTCGCCATTGTGCATGAGCGCCGTGCCGCCGGCCCAGCGGCGCTTCGTGACCGCCCAGCCCATCGCGTATTCCTGCTCCGGCGGAGGGGTGTGGAGTTTGCGAAAGGACGCCGGCTTCAGCAGCGTGCCGTCGCCGCGCGCGCCCGCGACGTGCCACTGCGCGTAGCGCGCAAAATCCGAGATGCTCATGTGGACGGTGGCCGCCGGTCCCAGCGCCGGCGGATAGTCCGCATCCGGCCCCGGAGGGACGGGCTTGAAGGGCGGCTCGTAGCCGAGGTGCCCCCAAGGCTGATCGAGTTTCCCCCGCGTCGCAGGCGGGCCGAAGCCTGCGCTTTTCAACCCGAGCGGCCCGAACAGCCGCGAGCGCATCAGCTCCTCCCATGCCCGGCCGCTCGCGCGCTCCAGCATCGCCCCGGCGAGCGCGTAGCCGCTGTCGCTGTAAATCCACTGGGTCCCCGGCGGCTTCGCGGGCGGATGGTGGAGCAGGCCGGTGACGTATTCCCAGCGCTGCTGCCTCGGCTCGCCCTCCTGCTTCATCGCCTCGGCGTACAGGTCCTTCGGCGCCGCGTGCGGTGCGCCGCCGCGGTGCACGAGCAGTTGCTCCAGCGTCACGTCCCGCCACGCGTGGGCCATCTCCTCGTTCTCGTCGGGGAAAATCTCACCGAGCGTCGTGTTCCAGCAGATCAGGCCATCCTCGACCAGCATCGCCGCGATGCTCGCCGTCATGCTCTTCGTGCAGGAACCGAGGTGCCAGATGTCGTCGAGTGTCGCCGGTGCCGCGCGCTGCGCGTTGCGCTTCCCGCACACGCCAAGCGCGACAAGTTTCCCCTCGTCCATGACCGCACCCGCGAGCCCGGGCACATGGTGCTCGTCACGGATTTTCTCCAGCAACTCGCTCACATTTTCCGGGTCGGCGTGCAGTCCGGCCACGCTCAGCAAGAGAACAACACTGACCGTCAGGCGCTTCATCCGCCGTGAGACAAGCGGACCGGGCGCCAGTTGCAAATGATCTCTCCGTCATCCCGCCGCGCCGATGCGAAGGCCGGCCTATCGGAAACGGTAGCCGACCTGTCCGCCGCGGCCGCGCGACTGGTCGCCGCGGTTTTGTCCGCCACGGTTCTGCTGCCCGCGGTTTTGTCCGCCCCGATTCTGCCCACCGCCGCGGGGACCGCGCGGAGCCTCCGGCAGCCTCGGCGGCGCAGGCTGGTTGTAGTCAAAGCCCTCGGCCTTTTTCCGCACGATGCCGCGGCCGATGAAACGCTCCAGCGACTTCAGCGACCCGTAATCGTCGGACGACACAAAACTGATCGCGTCGCCCACGGCGTGCGCGCGGCCCGTGCGGCCGATGCGATGCACGTAGTCCTCCGCGTGCATCGGGAAGTCGTAATTCACCACGTGCGAAATGCCGTCCACGTCGATGCCGCGCGCCGCGATGTCCGTCGCCACGAGCACGCGCACCGTGCCGGCCTTGAATTCATTGAGCGCCTTCAGCCGCTGGTTTTGCGAGCGGTTCGAGTGCAGCGTGCCGCATTTCACACCCGCCTGCTCCAGCCGCCGCGCGATCTTGTCCGCGCCGTGCTTGGTGCGGGAGAAAATCAGCACGCTGTCCATCTTCGGATCCTGCAGGAGATGCGTGAGCAGCACGGGCTTCAGGTGCCCCGGCACCTCGTAGACAAACTGCGTCACCGTCTCCGCCGGATTCGAGCGCCGGCCGATCTGCACCGTCTTCGGGTGGTGCTGAAACTCGTGCGTCAGCGACTCGATCTCCCTCGAGAGCGTCGCGGAGAACATGAGCGTCTGCCGCTTCTGCGGCAGCGCGCGGATCACGCGGCGGATGCTCGGGAGGAAGCCCATGTCCAGCATCCGGTCCGCCTCGTCGAGCACGAGGAATTCCAGCCTGGAAAAATCGCCGAACCGCCGGTCCATGAGATCCAGCAGGCGACCGGGGCACGCCACCACGATGTCCGCCCCGGAGCGCAGCGCATCGATCTGCGGACGCTCTCCCACGCCGCCAAAGATTGTCGCCATCCGCAGACTCAGGTGCTTCGCGTAGGCGCGCACATTCTCCTCGATCTGCACCACCAGCTCCCGCGTTGGCGCGAGGATGAGGGTCCGCGTCTTGCGCGGGAGGCCGTCATTCAGCATCCCGGACATCTTTGCGAGGATGGGCAGCGTGAAGGCCGCCGTCTTCCCCGTGCCCGTCTGGGCGATGCCGATGAGGTCGTGCCCTTCCAGCACGAGCGGGATGGCCGCCGCCTGGATGGGCGTCGGCTCGGTGTAACCGGCCTCCTGGATGGCTTTGAAAATCTTCTCTCCGAGACCGAGTTCGCGAAATGGCATAGCCCCGCACTATGGGGCTCCTCCGTCAAAAGGGAAACTATCTTCCCGGAAATCGGGCTTTGACGTTGCCAAGCCCGGGAGGAGCCCCCATATTCCCGCCCCTTTTTTTATGAACTGGATCGGCATCATTACCAATTTGCTCACCGCAGTGACGGTCATCGTCTGCCTGCTCATCATCCTGCTGGTCCTCCTGCAGCGGCCCAAGAACGAAGGGCTCGGTGCGGCGTTCGGCGGCGATGCCACGAGCAACATCTTCGGCGCGCAGACCACGAACGTCCTCGCCACCCTGACCCGCTGGATGGGTTCCATTTTCCTCGTGCTCTGCCTGGTCATCGCCGTGCTCGGCACGCATGACAGCAAGCGGAAGGGCATCACCGAGGCATTCCTCACCAAGCAGAAGCAGGAGCAGGCCGAACGCGACAAGCAGAAGGCCGCCGAGGAAGCCGCGAAGGCCGCCTCTGCCGCAGTCGAGGCCGCGAAGAAGCCCGCCGTTCCCGAATCCGCCACCACGCCGCCCGTTCCCGCGCCAGTTCCCGCGCCCGCACCCGGCACACCGCCGGCGACGCCCGACGCGAAACCCGCCGAAAGCACGCCTGCCGCGCCCACCACGCCGGCGAAGCCAGCGGAGGCACCCAAGGCACCGGCTCCCGCGCCGTCGGGAAACTGAACCCGGCTCCCGCCCGGAGCGGGCGCTGAATGCTGCGCCGGACCTTTCGTTCCGCCGCAAACTCGACATGCGGACAGGAACGCCCGCGTATCGCATCCGTCACTGCGGGGGATTTTCCGCGGGCGGCGCAGATGGACCACGGACGTTGATCCGAAACCCGGGCCTGGGCTTCCCCGTGCGGAAATTCGGGCGCTCGCCCGCGTCCGGCAGAGGCGGCAGTTCGTCACCGCCAAAGAGCGGCGTGCCTTGCAAAATCGCGCGGTTCGCCGAACTCACGCCGGGCATGGCGGTTCCCCGTGACGGCAGCGGCGGCAGGTTTCCCCACGCGAGAATGCCGGGCGATGTCCGTGGCTTTTCCGGCGGCGGCGCAGGCGCGATGAGGTCGTTCGCGACGTAGCCCGTCAGGCCGTCATCGGTCATCACGCGGCTGTAGCCGAATTCCTGCCGGAGCATGATGACCCGCTGGCCCTGCCTGAGCAGCGCATCCGCGCCCGTCGGCTGCGCCGGGCCAAAGCGGTACACCTGCGCCTGCTTCGCGCTCACGGCGTAATACGCGTGGCCCTTCGCTGGCGTGGTGCTCTCGCACCCCATCAGCAGCGCCGCGCAGGCGCCCGCGAGTGCCAATCGAAGTCCCGGCGGTGTCGAAAACGAATTCACAACACCTATCCTATCGCATCACGCCAACATTTCACGCGGGTCCGTGATGTGACCCGTGAGCGCGCTGGCGGCGACGGTGTAGGGCGACGCGAGGAAGACCTGCGATTCCTTGTGGCCCATGCGGCCGGGGAAATTGCGGTTCGTCGCGCTGATGCACTTGAGCGCCTTCTCATTCATGCGGCCAAATGTGTCCTGCGGCCCGCCGAGGCACGCCGCGCACGACGCATTTTCCGTCATCTGCACGCCGGCATTTTCGAGGATGCTCCACACGCTCTTGCCGTCCATCTGCGCTTCCTTCAGCTCGGCGACGACCTTCGTGGTCGCGGGCACGCCGAAGGTGTGAATCTTCACGCTGTGGCCCTTCACCACGCGGGCAAATGCGAGGAAGTCGCTCGTCTTTCCGCCCGTGCATGAGCCGATGTAGGCGCGGTCCAGCTTCACGCCGGTCATCTCGCGCGCGAGCTTGCGCTGGCCGGGGTCCGGATGGCACGCGACGGTCGGCTCGAGCTTCGAGAGGTCATACGTCTTGTCGAAGACGAACGACTGCTCGCGGTCCACCTCCACGGGCTCAAAGTCCGCCTTCGTCCCGTTCTCCGCGACGCGCTCGCGCACGTAGGCGCCGCACTTTTCGTCGTAAGGGAAGATGCCGTTCTTGCCGCCCGCCTCGATCGCCATGTTGGTGATCGTCATGCGGTCGTCCATGTCAGATTCAGCGCGCCGGGGCCTTCCCACTGCATCGCGCGGTACGTCGCGCCGTCGAATCCGATGTCGCCGATGACGTGCAGGATCACATCCTTCGCCATCACGCCCGGCGCGAGCTGGCCCTCGAGGAAAAAGCGCATCGTCTCCGGCACCTTCAGCAGGATTTTCCCCGTGCCGAGCACGAAGCCCGCCGTCCGTGTTGCCGATGCCCGTCGCGAACTGGTTGAACGCCCCCGCCATGCACGTGTGCGAATCCGTCCCCACGAGCACCTCGCCGGGCCGCGTGTGGCCCTTCCACGGCAGCGTGGTGTGGCAGACGCCCGCAAAATTCTTCCCGTACTGCTGCTTGAGCTGCCCCTTCGAGGCGTCGAAATGCCAGTGCCCGTTCGGGTCGTCGATCACGTCGTAAAAATACGGCAGCCCCTGCTCGCGCACGAAGTCGCGCAGGATGTCCACGTTGCGGTTGCTCATCGAGTCCGCCGTGAAAATGTAATGGTCCGGGACGATGACGACCTTGCTTCGGATCCCACACCTTCGCGTCCTTGCCAAACTCGCGCTTGAACACCCCGATCGTCCCCGGCCCGCACACATCGTGCGTCATGAGGATGTCCACATTGACCCAGGCATTTTCGCCGGGCTGGACCCGGGCCTTGCCACTGGCGCGGGCGAGCAATTTTTCCGTGAGCGTCATAGTTTGGTGAGTGAAAAGGGCGCGCAAGATGCCCCGCCCCCCTGGCGAGGGCAAATGGAAAGTCCCTTGAGGCCTAGCAAGGATCCCCAGACCAAGTGCACAAAGGCCCGCCACTTCATTCTGCTCAAAAAATGGTGAGCATCCGGCAACCGACGGAGTGCCCCGGCGCCGTGGCGTGGAAAATTGATGGCGTGAAAACCGATTCCGCACTTGCGCGTTTGGCATGGCAACTCGTCCAGGATTGCTGCGTTGGCATCCTCACCACCGCCGACAAAGAGGGTCGCCCGCACGCCACGTGGATGAACTTCCAGACAACCGGCTATCTCGACGAAATCTTCGCCATCACCGCACCCACCACGCAGAAAGTCGCCAATCTCCGCGAGAACCCGCACACCGAATGGATGTTCTCGCATCCCGATTTCGCTGCCGAGAGCACCGTCTATGTCACCGGGGAGACACGCCTCATCGAAGGCGATGCCGTCCAGCCGTGGTGGGACGCCCTCCCCGGAAAATCCCGCTCCTACTTCCGCCAATACGACGACTCGGGCGACTTCCGCAAATTCGTCGCCGTCGTCACAAAGGTTACCGGCGTCGTCTGCTGCTGCCCCCTCGCCTACCGAAAGACGCCCGTTATCCCCGCGCGCGCGGAGGAGTGCTGAACGGCTCGGCACGCAAAGGCTCACAGGCGTTGCGCCGCCACCGGCTATCTTCCTTCGACGCCTCCGGCCTCGTTTCGCGTTCCAGGTTCACCGGGCCTGCCACCGTGGTGGAACACGACCGTGGGGCGCGATCTGCCGGAAATCCATGCCAGCCAGCCTCTTGAATGCCTCCGAGGGGGGACCCCTTGGGGTGGTCGATCGGAGCCTCGGGGTGGCGATGGGGAGCTTCCGGGGTGGTCGGCGGGGGCCTTGGGGGTGGCGATCAGCACCCTTCGGGCACCCGATGGGGACCCTTTGGGGTGGCTCGCCGGGGCTTTCGGGGTGGCGATCGGGGGCCTTGGGCTCCGGCGAGGATGCTTGTGGGGATCGGCGAGCGTGCGGTTGAGGTTCAGCCGCGGTGCGTCGTGGGCGCGGCGCGGTGCCTCGGGGTTGCGGCGCGGGACTGAGTCAGCGGCGGACGGGGCGGATTGGCGGGCTTCGGCGGACGACTGGCGGCGATCTTGCGGTCCCGTTCGAGCATTTGCGCGAGGATGCGGAGCTTTTCCCCCACCTGAAGCGCGGCCAATTCGCGGCGCATGGCACGCTTGCGCCCGAGGATTCGCTGCATGAGGTCGGTCATGGCTCTTGTGCGGGATGACTTAGCTGGAATTTCCGCCAATTCCCAAGCGCTCCGCGGCGGCCAAGGATGGCAACGCTCGCCGGATCGCGGGCGGGCGGCGTCACGATTTTTTGACAAACGGCAGACTGCGCCGTGACACGTGACGCGTGCCCGCGTGGCAATGTCGGAGCATGAAAGCAACACTCCTCGCCATCCTCTCGGCGTTCCTCGCGCTTGTCGGCAGTGTGCGGGCGGACGGGTTCATCATCATCCATAATCCGCCGCCGTTTGCGCCGCCTTTCCCGCCGCCGCATCCGCCGCATCCCCCTTTTCCGCGGCCGATGCCGCCGCCGCGGCCTTACATCTTCGCGCCGCTGGAGGTCACGTTTCACAAGGTGGATGTGGACATCACCGGGCAGAAGGCGGTGACGCGGGTGGAGCAGGAGTTTTTCAATCCGAACAATGCGAACCTCGAGGGGGAATACATCTTCCCGATTCCGAAAGGCGCGCATCTCGACAAGTTCACGATGCGGATCGGCGACAAGGACGTGGAGGCGGAGCTGCTCGATGCGGCGAAGGCGCGGGCGATTTACGAGGACATCGTGCGGCGGCAGAAGGATCCCGCGCTGCTCGAATACACCGGGCGCGCGGCGTTCCGCGTGCGCATCTTTCCCATCGAGCCGCATTCGCGGAAAAAGGTGACGCTCGCGTACACGGAGCTGCTGAAGGTGGACGGCGGGCTCGCGACTTATCTCTACCCGCTGAACACGGAGAAATTTTCCGCGCAGCCGCTGAAGACGGTGAGCATGCGCGTGACGATCAACCAGGACGCGCCGATCAAGGCGCTGTATTCGCCGTCGCATTCGGTGGACATCAAGCGCGACGGCGAGAAGCGCGCGGTGGTCGGATGGGAGGCATCGAACACGCGGCCGGACACGGATTTTCAACTGCTCTACTCGACGGCGGACACGGAGGTCGGCGTGCATTTGCTCACGCACAAGAAGGAGGGCGAGGACGGGTGGTTCCTGCTGCTCGCGTCGCCGGGCGCGGATGTGATGAAGAGCAAGGATGTGAATCCGAAGGATGTCGTCTTTGTGCTCGATACGAGCGGCTCGATGGCGGGCAAGAAGCTGGAGCAGGCGAAGAAGGCGCTCACCTTTTGCGTCGAGAATCTGAACGACGTGGACCGCTTCGAAATCGTGCGATTTTCCACGGAGAGCGAGCCGTTCTTCGAGAAGCTCGCGGATGCCACGCGGGCGAACCGGGACAAGGCGAATGAGTTCATCAAGGGCGTGAAGCCCATCGGCGGGACGGCGATCGCGGATTCGCTGGAGCGCGCGCTGAAGATGAAAACGCCGGGCGCGGGGCGGCCGTTCATGGTGGTGTTCCTCACGGACGGCAAGCCGACCATCGGCGAGACGGACGAGGATCGCATCGTGGCGCAGGTGGCGCGCGACCAGAGCGCGGCGACGCGGATTTTCTGCTTCGGCATCGGCACGGACATCAACACGCACCTGCTCGACAAAATCACCGAGCGCACGCGGGCCGCGTCGCAATTCGTCCTGCCGGAGGAGGACCTCGAAGTGAAGGTCTCGAACTTTTTCACCAAGATCAAAGAGCCGCTGCTGACGAACCTGAAGCTGGAATTTCCCGCCGGCGTCCGCGTGACGAAGCTCTATCCGAATCCGCTGCCGGATCTTTTCCGCGGCGACCAGCTCGTGCTCGCGGGGCGGCTACTCGGGTGATGGCGATGCGGATCTGGTGCTCGACGGCACGCTGAACGGTGTGCCGAAGCGCATGACGCATCGGGCGAAATTTTCCGCACGCGAATCCGGCAACGATTTCATCGCGCAGCTCTGGGCGCTGCGACGTGTGGGCTGGCTGCTGGATGAGGTGCGCCTGCGCGGGGAGAACAAGGAACTGCGCGACGAGATCGTGGACCTCGCGCGGCGCTACGCGATCGTCACGCCTTACACGAGCTACCTCATCGTCGAGGACGAGGCGCGTCGCGGCGTGCCGGTGGCGCAGCGCTCGCTGCAGATGCTCGACCGCGACGAGGGGGCGCAGACACTTTACAGGAAGAGCTGGGGCGACCTGAGCGGGAAAAAGGACGGCTACGACGGCGCGCTCGCGGGCCGGGGAAATCAATCGCTCAAGGAGGCGAGGTCTCCCGGCGTCGCGCTCGACAAGGCGAAGACGGAGGCGCTCGGCGGAGTCATCGCCGGCAACGCCGCGCCTGCCGACGCATCCGCGGCGAGCACCGTCGTCTCCGGCGGCTACGCGGGCAAGGCCTTGCCCAGGCTGCGCGGCACCGCCGGTGAAGTGCAGACCACGCTCGCCAACATCGAACAGGAGACGCGCTGGGTGAACGGGAAGACCTTCGCGCAGAACGGCGCGAACTGGAGCGACACGGACGTGCAGTCCATGAAGGCGGACGCGAAGCGCAACCGCGTGCAGTTTGCGTCGAAGGAATACTTCGACCTGCTCACGAACAAACCCGAGTCCGCGCAGTGGCTCGCGCTCGGGCGCAATGTGCAGTTCACGGTCGGGAACGAACTCTACGAGGTCTATGAATAGGTCATCCGCCCTTCTGGCCGTGTGCGCCCTCGTCCTCTGCTGCATCGCACCGGCGTTCGCCAAACGCTCTGCACCGCGCGAGGTCGTGCCGGTGGTCGCGGACGGTGTCCGCTACACTGCGCCGTCGGAGGCGATGGGCTTCGTGATCGCCGCGGCTGCGGACTCCGGCAAGGAGCTGTGGCGCGTGCGCATCTACGAGGTGCGCTTTGACCCGGCCCTCGAGCGCGACGTGCAGGATGTGTTCATCACTTCACTCGAGATGAAAGGCCGTGCGCTCGTCGTCACCAACGAGCGCGGCGAAAAATACGCGCTCGATCTGAAAACCCGCAAAGTCACACGCCAATGAGATCCACTGTCGCAATCTTCACGCTGCTGCTCTCAGCCTCACTCCTCGCCGCGGACAAACCCCCGCGCCTGCAACTCGCCGCCACACGACCAATCCCGAACGAGCTGATCGATTTCCAGCAATACCTCCGGATCGCGCGGGAGGTGCAGCCTGTCCGCGAAAAGAGGCGCCTGACCGAGGAACACTTCGCCGCGATGGCCGCCGAGCCGGGCACCGTCGTGCTCGATGCCCGGAGCGCGGACAAGTTCCGGCTGCGGCACGTCCGGGGAGCGGTGAGCCTGCCATTCACTGACTTCACCGCCGAGTCGCTCGCGAAGGCGATCCCGGAAAAGACGACCCGCGTGCTCATCTACTGCAACAACAACTTCCGTGGCGCACCCGTCTCGCTCGCCGCGAAGTCGCCACCCGCATCGCTGAACATCTCCACCTATGTCGCGCTGGCGACCTACGGCTACACGAACGTCTATGAACTCGGCCCGCTGCTCGACGTGACGACGACGAAGCTGGTCTTCGACGGGGAGGAAATCTCTCGCCCGTAACGTGTCCGCTCACTCCTCGCTCACGTCGAACTTGTCGTAGAGCGAGCCGAGCCATGCGATGCCGAGGGCGGCCTCCATCGTGAGGAGCACGAACCCCGTGCAGCCCGCAGCGAGTGCGCGCCATTCCGCGACGTCGGTGAATTTTCCCACCGCGTACCAAGCCACTGCGGCAAAAAGCGCGACGGGGAGCAGCGCGGCGACGATGGCGAGGAGCTGCACGATCCCGAGCACGAGACGCAGCCCGGTGTTTTCGAGGCCGGGAGCGGTGTTTTCCTGCGGGCGGAACCAGCCGGGGAAAAGCAGCGCGCCGGCGCACGGAAGGATGGCGCACGAGAGATTGAAAATCGGCAGGACTAGCGCGAGGCCCGCAGCGGCGTAGAACACCAGGTCCGGCATGCCTGCGAGGTCCGGGCCTTTCACGCGGAGCAGCAGGACGCCGGTGCCGAGAGCGGACCACTGCATGAGCGTGCCGAGTGTCACGGGGCCGATGAGTTCGCCGAGCGCGATCTGCCAGCCGGGAATCGGGTAGGTCTTCAGCAGGTCCATCGCGGCGATGCCCTGGCGGAGCTGCGACGCGGCGTGCTGGCCGATCATCACGAAGCTGATGAGCAGCGTGATGTAGCAGCCGATGCCGATCACGAACGCGATGATCAGGAGCGTTTGCGACAATTCCCCTGCCTCGCCGAGCATCCAGGCGCCTGCGGCGAGCCCCGCGAAAAGGAAGGCCCAGCGCGAGATGATGCGTCGGCCGCCGGATTTCAGGAGGCTCTTCCACATGAACGCGACCGGCGCGAAGCCCGTGGGCCGCAGCCGGAACAAGGGCGAGCGCGCCTTGCCGCTGCCCTTCTGCGTGCCCGTCTCGCCGCGACCGCGCGCGGCGAGGAATGCGGCGCGCTTTTTCGCCGCCTCGATGGAAGCGTCCTCGAACGAAACATCCGCACGCACGACCCAGACGAAGTGCAGGACCATGATCGCGAGCGCGGGGAGGAACGCGCGGAGGAAAGTCGCGGCGTCGTGCGCGAAGTTCGGCTGCACGACGAGCCGGAACGGCGCGAGCAAGTACGGGAGCGGGCCCACGTGGAGCACCTGCCGGACGTAGTCCGCGATCGCGTCGAAGCCGCCGCGGGCCGCGGTCGCGAGTTCCGGAGGGGGCGGCAGGCTGCGTCGCGTGAACTCCACAGCGACGGCGAGCGCGAGGATCGCGAGCAGGACGCCGGTGCGGCGTTTCCAATCCGACATCCCGCGCTCGCGCAACCGCTGCAGCGCGAAGGACGCGCCGATGCGGTGCATGTTGAGCGTGTTCAGGATCACCCACCAGCCGCCGACGCGCAGCCACGCCTCGGCGCCGAGCCGGAAACGACCGGTGATGAGCGTCATGAACGCGGAGAAAAACAGCAGCGCGAACTGCGCCTTCAGCAGCCGCATGATCACGAGCGTCCGGCGGCTGACCGGTGCGGGAAAAAGGAACGCGATCTCCGCCTCCGTGAAACCGATGGCCGCACGCGACGCGGGAAGGATCCACGAAAGGACGAGCGTCACCGCGAAAAGGATCGCCGCGCCGACTTCCACGCTGAACCCCGAGCCGGAGGTCGCCCCCGGGCCGATGGGAGAATGCGCGCCGCCGAGGATTTTCCCGAAGTAGAAATAGAAGTACGCGCCGCCGAGGATCGCGCCGAGCAGGTAGCGCGGCTGGCGCAGGCGCTTCAGGCGGAAAAGCACGCCGTTCACGAACGAGCGCGTGACGAGATACGCGAGCGCGTTCATGCGGCGGTCACTGACCGGCATCCTCCCCGACGAGGCGGATGAAGATTTCCTCCAGCGTGGAATCCTTCCCGCCCTCGCGGAACTCCGTGCGGATTTCGTCGAGCGTGCCGTGGGCGATCTTTTTCCCGCGCTTCAGGATCAGCACGTGGCTGCACACTTCCTCGAGCAGATGCAGCAGGTGCGAGCTGATGATGACCGCGACGCCGTCGCGCGATTGCCTCACGATGAGGTCCTTCGTGCGCCGGATGGCCAGCGGGTCGAGGCCGGTGAGCGGTTCGTCGAAGAACATCACGCGCGGCTGGTGGAGGAAGCCGCACGCGAGCGCGACCTTCTGCTTCATGCCGCGCGAAAGCTCGGTCGGGAGCGCGTTGGCCTTCTCCGTCATTTCCAGAGCGTCGAGCAGCTCGCGGCTGCGCGCCGCGGCATCGCGCACCTGGTAGAGCCGCGCGGTGAATTCCAGGTGCTGGCGGACGGTGAGGTAGTCGAAGAGGCGCGGCTCGTCGGGGAAAAATGCGAGGAGCTTTTTCGCGCCAAGCGGATCCTCTCGGAGGTCGTGGCCATCGATGGCGATCTGACCGTGGGTGGCCGGGATGATGCCGGCGATGCAGCGCAGCGCGGTCGTCTTTCCGGCACCGTTCGGGCCGACCAGCCCCATCACTTCGCCGGGACGGACGGTGAAGCTGAGGTCGCTGACCGCGGGGAGGTCGCCGTAGAGTTTGGTGAGGCCTTCGACTGCGATCATGTGGCGCGGATGATTGTCTTCAGCACCGCTCGGCGGCAAGCGTGTGGTGGTGCAAGTCCTCGTAGCCGCCGACGGAAGGAGGCGGGCTGAGTGGGCTTCCCCGCAGTGCGCCGCAAATTCTGCATTGAAATTCCCGCCTCCTGCCGTCGGCGCTGTGGAATTGAGCGCACCGCCGCGCCACTGGCGCAAACGCCTTCCTCATGTATGATGGCGGTCCTTTTCCATGACCACACTCGCCAAGACCTCACCCGCTGCGAAGGCGGCCCGCCACATCCCAAAGGTCGGGATGATCTCGCTCGGCTGCGCGAAAAACCTCGTGGATGCGGAGATCATGCTCGGCGACGTGCTCGCGCACGGGATGCAGATCACGAACGACGCGGCGGAGGCGGATGTGCTCATCGTGAACACCTGCGCGTTCATTGATTCGGCGAAGGAGGAGAGCATCGAGGCCATCATCGAGGCGCACGAGGCGAAGGGGCTGAAGAAAAAGCACAAGAACCAGAAGCTCATCGTCGCCGGCTGCATGAGCCAGCGCTTCAGCAGCGAGCTGGCGACGGAATTCAAGAGCGACGTCGATGCCTTCATCGGCCTCGATCAGGTGAAGGATGTCGGCGGGATCATCGAGCAGGTGCTTGGACGGAATGGACCTCAGGCTCAGCCCGCAGTGCCCGGTTCTCGGAAAGGAAGCGCGCTTTCACCAATCACAGCCGCGAAGGCCGACGTGCTCCTGCATGACGAATGGCAGCCGCTGAACCTCGTCTCGCGCAAGCCGGTGTACATCCCCGACTGGGACACGCCGCGCGTCCGGCTCACGCCGCCGCACACGGCGTACACGAAGATCGCCGAGGGGTGCAATCACCCGTGCAGCTTCTGCGTCATCCCGCAGATGCGCGGGCGGCATCGTTCGCGCACCATCGAGAGCGTCGTCGCGGAAGTGCGCGGGCTCGTCGCGGAGGGCGTGAAGGAGATCAATCTCATCAGCCAGGACACGACCTACTACGGCATGGATCTGTGGGCGGAAAAGGCGGGGCCGCGGCAGAAGGTGGACCCGTCGCGCGGCGTCACGCTCGTGCATCTGCTAGAGGAGCTGGACAAAATTGACGGCGATTTTTGGATCCGCCTGCTCTACACGCACCCGGCGCATTGGAGCGACGAACTCATCGAGTGCATCGCGAAGACGCGCCACGTCGCGCGCTACGTGGACATGCCGCTGCAGCACATCCACCCGCGGATGCTCGAAATCATGAAGCGCGAGACGAGCAGCGAGCACATCGAGAATCTCATCACGCGCATCCGCGCCGGCATCCCCGGCATCGCGATTCGCACGACGTTCATCGTCGGCTTCCCCGGCGAGACGGAGGAGGAATTCGAATACCTCCTCGACTTCATCGCGCGCACGCGGTTCGAGCGGCTCGGCGTGTTCATGTATTCGCAGGAGGAAGGTTCGCGCGCCGCGAAGATGGACGGCCAGCTCCCGGCGAAGGTGAAGCAGGCGCGCTTCAAGAAGGCGATGAAGCTCCAGCAGAAAATCGCCGCCGAGATCAGCAAGGCGCAGGTCGGCAAGACCGTCCGCGCCGTCGTGGACCAGCCGCTCATCGCCCGCGGCGAGACCGACGCGCCGGACATCGACGGCCGCATCCTGCTGAAGAAGCCCGCGCCCGTCGGCGAATTCGTGAACGTGCGCATCACCGGCACGCAGGTGTATGACCTCGTGGGCGAGGTGATCTAAATCTGTTGTGCGGGACGCTTTTCCGCCTCCTTCCGTCGGCGGCTACAGTTGTCCGGCGGTTGTTGCGCCGCGGCCTTTGTAGGTGAAGGCGAAGACCAGGAAGACGACAGCGACCGATGTGGCGAGGCCGCCCCAGAATTTCGGCCAGTGCGTCACATTTCCCGCGGTGCTCGCGGCGAACCACCAGCCGCAGGCGAGGTAGCCGAGGGTGTTGCCGAAGCCGCTGTACATGAGCGTGAAGAGGGCCTGGGCGCGAGCGCGCCATGCGGACTCGATGCGCTGTTCGAGGTAGATTTGCGCGGTGATGAAGAAGAGCGCGAACGCGAAGCCGTGCATGGTGATGCCGGCGAGCAGCCACATCTGGCCGTCGAAGGCGCAGAGCCCGTAGCGCAGGACGCCGAATGCGATGGCCATGAGAAAGATGGGTTTCAGCCGCCAGCGCGTGAGCAGGCCGGCGAGGCTGAACATGGCGATGACTTCGGTGATCTGGCCGAGCGTCATCCACGCGGTGGTGTGGTCGAGGCCGAGTTCGCGGAGGTGACGCGGCGAATACGGATAGAAGGCGCAGAGCGGGATGTTATAGAGCGCGGCGGTGATGAAGACGATGCGGTGGTCGCGGTTCCTGAGCAGGGAGAGGGCGTCGAGGCCGAGCCGCTGTTTCCAATTCAGCCGCCCGGGCGTGCGAGCCGGCTCGATGGGGCGGAGCGTGAAGCTGAAGAGCAGCACGGCCAGCCATGCGAGCGCGCCGCTGTAGCCGGCGAGCGGGGTGCGGTCGGCGCCGAGCGCGGAGATGATGAGGCAGCCGACGATCCAGCCCACGGTGGCCATGGCACGCAGCGGGCCAAATTCCCGCCCCGCGTCTGCGAGCCGCGCGAACACGATGGTGGTGGAGATGCTCCACGTGGGCGTGGAAAAAAGCGCGTGGAGCTGGATGAGCACGAGCAGCACGAACGGGCTCGCGTGAAACTTGATGGCGGTGGAGGCCGCGGTCATCGCGAGGCCGGTGGCGAGCGCGAGGAACCGGAGCAGCTTCACGGGCGCGACCCGCTGGTCGGCGAGCGCGCCGAAGATGAGCGGCGAGATGAATGCGGAGATGCCGCTGGTGGCGAACGCGAGCGCCTTCACGCTGACGGCGAAGCCGAGGATGTGGACGTCGCCGTAGCCTGCCGCATCGAGGACCGATCCGAGCGGCACGAACCACATCCCCATCGCCATCGCGTGGAGAAAGAAGAGGACTGCGAGTTCGGTGTATCGGCGCCACCATCGGGTGTCTTGCACCCGCCGAGGGACGCATGGAGCGGCGGGGGATGGCAAGCGCGGGGACGTGACGGAACGGCGAATTGAGGACCGGTCGATTCATCTTCACGCGGAGCGTGGACCGGAGGATGCAACAGCGTGAGATCCACGGTCCGCGCCGTTGCTCTCCATCTCCTCCGCGCCTCCGCGTTCAAATTCGATGTTCATCCACTCCGTGGTACTCACGTTCCGCAGAGTTCTGGCTTCACACGCGCCCGAGCGTGGCGCACAAACCGTACGACCTTGATGAAAGTCTCCGACCTTCGCGGCATCCTTACCTACGTCCCCCGCTTCCGGGAAAAAATCTTCGTGATCGCGGTGGATGGCGAGATCGCGGGGTCGCCGAATTTTGGCAACATCCTGCTCGATCTCGCGGTGCTGCGCTCGCTGAGCGTGAAGGTGATCCTCGTCCACGGCGCGGCCTCGCAGATCGAGAGGCTCGCGGCGGAGCGCAAGGTGAAGCTCACGAACAGCGACGGCACGGGCATCACCGACGAGGCGACGCTGAAGGTCTCGCTCGACGCGGCGACGACGCTGATGAACGACATCATGCAGGGCCTCACGAGCGTGGACCTGCGCGCGGCGTACGCGAACGCGGTCATCGCGCATCCCGCGGGCATCCTCGGCGGCGTGGATTTTCTGCACACCGGCAAGGTCGAGCGCGTGGACACGAAGCTGCTCCATTTGCTCCTGAACGAAGGCGTGATTCCCGTCGTGCCGCCGATCGGTTTCGACGGCGAGGGGCGCACGTTCCGCGTGAACAGCGACGCGATCGCCGTCGAGGTCGCGCAGGCGGTGCAGGCGATGAAAATCATCTACCTCGGCGCACAGGACGCGATGCTCGTGAACGGCGAACTCATCCGCCAGCTCAGCATCGCGGAGGCGGACGAACTCGTGAAGAAGCGCCGGCTGCCGACCGATGCGGGGGCGATTTCCAAACTCGAGCACGGCGCGCGCGCCTGCCGCAACGGAGTGCCGCGCGTGCATCTGCTCAACGGCAACGTGGACGAGGCGCTGCTCGCCGAGGTGTTCAGCCCGGAGGGCGTGGGCACGATGATCTACGGCAACGACTACCAGCAGATCCGGCGCGTGTTCAAAAAGGACGTGCGCGCGCTGCTCATCCTCATCCGCTCGTCCGTCGAGCACGCGGAACTCGTGAAGCGCACGCGGGCCGACCTTCTCGCGCAGCTCGACGACTACTGGGTGCTGGAAATCGACCGGCAGCTCGTCGCGTGCGTCGCCGTGCATGATTACCCCGAGGCGCAGAAATCCGAGCTCGCGTGCCTCTACGTCGCGAAGAGCCACGAGGGGCAGGGCTTTGGCCGGAAGATGATGGCCTTCGCCGAGCAGCTGGCAGCGCAGCGCGGGATGAAGCACATCTTCGCGCTCTCGACGCAGGCGTTCAATTACTTCCAGCAAAAGGGCGGCTACATCGAAGTCACGCCGGACGAACTGCCGCCCGAGCGCCGGAAAAAGTACGACGCCAGCGGACGGAATTCCAAGGTCCTCCAACGCGCGATCGCCGCCGCGGTGGTCGAGCCCGCCCGCGTGTGACGGTTGATCCGTCGTCCACTTTACCAAAATGAGCACCGCCCTTATTTTCGATGCCATCGTGATCGTCGCGTACTTCGGGATGGTCATCGGCATCGGGCTTTGGATGAGCCGGGGCACGAAATCGGTGGAAGGCTTCGCGCTGGGGAACCGGCAGATCGCGTGGTGGGCGGTGCTGGCGAGCATCCTTGCGGCGGAGATTTCCGCGGGCACGTTTTTCGGCGCGCCGGGCGAGGGCTTCGCGCTGCGGAACTACACGTACGTCCAGCTCATCATCGGCTACCTGCTCGCGCGCGTGGTGGTGAGCCTGGTCTTCATCCCTGCGTACTACCGGCATAACGTCGTGAGCATTTACGAATTCCTCGAGATGCGCTTTGGGCCGCGGACGCGCCGGTCGGCCTCGGCGGTGTTCCTCGTCACGCGGCTGCTCGCCAGCGGCACGCGGCTCTGGGTGCCGACCGTGCTGCTGGTGATGATCTGGAACCTCGCGCATCCCGGCGTGGCAGCGACGCCGGTGCGGGAATTCTGGCTCACGGCGGGCGCGCTTGTCTTCGTCGCGGTGGCGACGGCGATTTACACGACCATCGGCGGCATCCGCGCGGTGATCTGGACGGACGTGCTGCAGATCATCGTGCTCATCTGCGCACTCGCGTTTTCGCTGCACTACCTCATCGGGCATGTTGGCGGCTGGGAAGCGGCGAAACCGCATCTGTTCGGCGCGAAGGTCATTGATTTGGGGACGCAGGAGGGCCTCGGTTTTTGGGGAAATGTGAAGCACGTGCTGGAGCAGGAGTACACGCTGTTCGCGGCATTTCTCGGATCGACGTTTGTGACGCTCGCCACGCATGGCACCGACCAGGACATGGTGCAGCGGATGCTCACCGCGAAAAACAAGCGCCAGAGCGGATTCGCGACGATCGTCAGCGGGCTGGTGGATGTGCCTATCCAGTTTTGCGTGCTGAGCATCGGCATCCTGCTCGCGGTGCATTACAGCGTGACGGCGGACCCGCTGCTGCCGCGCACGGCGGAAGGCATGGCCGTGCCGAACAAGGCGTTCCCGCATTTCATCCTCACGGCGATGCCCGGCGGCCTGCGCGGGCTCGTGCTCGCGGGCGTGCTCGCCACCACGATGGGATCGCTGAGCACGGCGCTCAATTCGCTCGCGACCTCCTATGTGCGCGACTTCCATTTCCGCTGGTTCGGCGAGCCGGCCACGGAGGCGGGCCGCGTGCGCGTCTTCCGCCTCGGCACGGTCCTCTTCGCGGTGCTGCTCATCGCCGTCGGGCTCGCGACCGCGTGGGTCAGCGCGATGAACCCCAAGCTTCGCATCATTCCGATCATCCTCGGGATTTTCGGCTACACGTATGGCTCGCTGCTCGGTGTGTTTCTCGTCGGCCTCTTCACGCGCCGCCGGGGGAACGACGCCGGGAACGCCGTGGCGATGACCGCCGGATTCATCGCCGTGACGTACCTGAGCGGCCTCGACGCCTCGGTCGCCGCGCTCTTCGGCGGCACCGGGCTGCCGCGCCCGGCGTGGATGCCGAGGCTGGAGTTCCCGTGGTGGATTTTCTCGGGCACCATGGTCACGTTCTTTATCGCCCTCTGTTTTCGGACCCGGGACGCACAGCCCGAAAAGGCGCATGGCTGCTAGTTTCCAGAGGCATGTGGCGGATTTCGCGACACCGAATCGCCCTGAAACCGGCATGAAACCGTCACTTTCAGCCGACACGACGCTGCAACCCTGCAAATTTCCAGACTCCCGGCCACAGCAAGCATTTTCTTCCGAAAAATGTTCGACCGCTTCGGTGGAAAAATCTTGGCAGCAGAGAGCATGGTTTTCAGACTCCGACCGCACCTGCGGACGAAAGCAATCCCGGTGTTAATAAGTTGTGAACAAGACCTGCAAATCCAATCCCAGACATTCCGTAACGGCTTCGTCACCGAAGGCCGGGGGGATTTCGCGCCAGGAGAAAGTAAGTATCTGCGTTCCACAACTACAGCCTTTCGAAGTCCTTCCACAAAAGCCAGTTACCCGAATCGATTACGAGCGGCACCACATTTCCGTGGAACGCTTCGCCGTTTCGATTGCGTAACATCCCGCGGCTTTTTCCCTGAAGGTCCATGATTTTCCAAATTAATTCCTCCCTTTAAATGCCTGTGGATAAGAAGCCTGAAGCTCTCAACGTGAAACCCCTCTGGGACAAGATCTCCGACGCCCTGCGCTCGGAGGTTTCTCCCGAGGTTTTCGACCGCTGGTTCAAGGCGGTCGAACCGCTCGAAATCAGCCCCAAGCAGATCAGCCTGAAGGTTCCGAACGACATCTATCGCTATTGGATCGAGGACAACTACATCGGCTCCCTGCGCGCCGCCGTGCTCCTCGTCCTGAAATCCCCGCTCGAAGTCCGCTTCGTATGCGACGGTGCCGGGAGCATGCCCGAACCGGAGGTCCGCCGTGCACCTGCCCGTGCGGTGATGACCGAGCAGGAGGCGGAGGAAAAGGTCGTGGCCAGCGGGATGAACCCGAACAACACCTTCGGGACGTTCGTCGTCGGCACGAACAACCAGTTCGCCCACGCCGCGTGTCTCGCCGTCGCAAAGACGCCGGGAAAAGTCTATAACCCGCTGTTCTTCTACGGCGGCGTCGGTCTCG
Source organism: uncultured Verrucomicrobiae bacterium (assembly GCA_963769025.1). Taxonomy (GTDB): domain Bacteria; phylum Verrucomicrobiota; class Verrucomicrobiia; order Chthoniobacterales; family Chthoniobacteraceae; genus SXWH01. The sequence goes on along the minus strand of CAVYKI010000003.1, from coordinate 1,254,402 downwards.
GGAAGACGCACCTCATGCATGCGATCGGCCAGGAGGTCATGGCCACGCGCAAGGGCGCGAAAGTCGCCTACGTCACCAGCGAGCGCTTCACCAACGAGTTCATCGACGCCATCCAGAACGGCACGCTCGTGAAATTCCGCAAGCGCTACCGCCAGGTCGATGTGCTGCTCATCGACGACATCCAGTTCCTCGCCGGCAAGGAACGCTCGCAGGAGGAATTTTTCCACACGTTCAACACGCTCTTCGACGGCCACAAGCAGATCGTCCTCAGCTCCGACCGCCCGCCTGCGGAAATCAACAACCTCGAGCCACGTCTCGTCTCCCGATTCGAGTGGGGCATGACCGCCGAGCTCCAGCCGCCGGATGTCGAGACGCGCACCGCGATTTTGCAGAAAAAGGCCGCGGCGCTCGAAATCCGGCTGGAGCCGGAGCTCATCGACTTCATCGCGCAACGCATCCGCACGAACATCCGCCGGCTCGAGGGCGCGCTCATGCGGGTCGCGTCGCTGATTTCCCTGACCGGCAGCACTCCCTCGCAGGAGCGCGTGGAAATCCTGCTGAAGGATCTGCTCCAGGAAGAGGCGCGCCGCAGCGTGAGCATCGACAACATCCAGAAGCGCGTGGCCGAGCACTTCGACGTGCGCATCGCGGACATGACCAGCAAGCGCCGCCCGAAGAACATCGCCTTCCCGCGGCAGATCGCGATGTACATCGCCCGCGAACTCACAAAGTCCTCGCTCATGGAAATCGGCGATTCCTTTGGCGGACGCGACCACGGCACCGTGCTGCACGCGCATCGCCTCGTGAAGGAGCGCATCACCACCGACGAGAAAATCCGGCAGGTCGTGAAGTTCCTGCAGGATCAGCTCCAGCGGTAGCGCGCGCGGCTCACGGCGCGCGCAGATGCGCGAAGCGCGACGCCCAGTCCTCGGGCAGCCGCAGCGGCTTTCCCGCGGGCATCTGGATGAGCGCAAGGCTCTGCCGGCAGCTTACCATCAGCACATTGTCCAACGGGCGAACGACCTCGAACGCGCACCAGAACCGGGCCCGTTCCACGCGATCCATCCGCCCGCGGATGAGCAGCCGGTCGCTCAGTTTCGCCGGGCGGCGATAGTCCGCCTCCGTGCGGAGAAGCACCGGGTAGATTCCGCGGCCCGCCATCTCCACCATGCCGAGGCCCATTTGCTCCGCGAGGAGCGTCCGCGCCGTCTCGATCATCCGCAGGTAGGCGAGATTGTGCACCACCCCGCCGCAGTCCGTGTCGAAAAACATCACCTGCTGTTCGATCTCGATCGTCGGCATCAAAGGCTCACCCGTCGCGGCAGTGGGTTCATTCACGCCGCGCAGGAAAACGCGCTTTCACGCCGGTGAACAGCACTTTCCCGCAACGCCGCGCCGGCACGCCCTCCCCGAGTTTTTGTTTCCCAAGCGCGCGATTCGCGTTAAATGCCTCCCGCTTTCCCGCCCGCCGGCGTGGATGCGCCCAACCAACTTTCTCCATGGCCAAAAATATCGAAATGCCGAAGCTCGCCGACACGATGACGGAGGGCACACTCCTCAAATGGCGCGTCAAGGAAGGCGACAAGGTGGCCACCGGGGACATCCTCGGCGAAGTGGAAACCGACAAGGCAACGATGGAGATCGAGTCCTTCGACGACGGCACCGTCCACAAGCTGCTCGTCGCCGCCGGACAGAAGGTCCCGTGCGGCACGCCCATCGCCACACTGCTCGGAAAGAATGAGCAGGCGCCCGCCGATGGCGCCCTTCCCGAGGTCGCCGCGAAACCGGCGGCCGCCGCTACAGCCGCCGGAGCTCCCGCGCCCGCAAGCGGCGCTCCCGCCGCGGGAACGGCCGTGGCCACGCACGCCGCCCCGGCCACCGGTTCCCGCGCAGCGACCTCCACTTCCGGCGTCCGGGTAAAGGCGTCGCCGCTCGCGAAAAAGATGGCCTCCTCCAAAGGCGTGAATCTCTCCGCACTCCGCGGCTCCGGTCCCGGCGGCCGCATCCTCGCACGCGACGTGGAGACGGCCCCTGCATCGCCCGCGGCGGGGGCTCCTCGGTTCCGACCATCGCATCAGTCCCGGCTGGCGCGGACGACACGGTCATCCCGCTCAGCGGAATGCGCCGCATCATCGCCGAACGGCTGCTCTCCAGCAAAACACATCTCCCGCATTTCTACCTCACCATCGAGGTGGACGCCGGCCCGCTCATGAAGCTGCGCGCCGAGGCCAACACCGCCGCCGAAGCCTCCGGCACGCAGAAGCTCACGGTGAACGATTTCGTCCTCAAGGCAGTCGTGACCGCCGCGCAAAAGGTCCCTCAGGTGAATGCGAGCTTTGCGGGTGATTCGATCATCCAGTACGCCGCGGTAAATCTCAGCGTCGCAGTCGCCGTCGAGGAAGGACTCGTGACGCCTGTCATTCGCGACGCGCAGAAAAAGTCGCTCCGCGAAATCAGCGACGCCGTCAAAGACCTCGCGACGCGCGCCCGCAACAAGAAGCTCAAGCCTGACGAATTCGCCGGCGGCACGATCACCGTCTCGAACCTCGGCGCGTACGGCATCGAGCAGTTCTGCGCGATCATCAATCCGCCGCAGGCGCTCATCCTCGCCATCGGCGCGATCGTGAAAAAGCCCGTCGTCGGTCCCGGCGACGCCATCGTCGTCGGCCAGCGCGTGAGCATCACGCTCAGCGCGGACCACCGCGTGGTGGACGGTGCAGTCGGCGCGAACTACCTCTCCGAACTCAAGAAACTGCTCGAGTCGCCCGCGCTGATGCTGATGTAGCCGGCGGCGGAAGGAGGCGGGCATAAGTCATCCCGTCAGATCAGCCCGCCTCCTGCCGTCGGCGGCTACTTTTTCAGTGCCCACGCCTTCCGGAGCCACTCGCCGCGGGTCGCCTTTCCGTCCGCCTTCGGCAACGCGTCAGTCGCGATGCCCAGCTTCTGCGCGAGCGCCGTCCACTTCGCGGCGGTCGTCTCGTCGAGCGTGCGCTCCAGCTCCGCGGCGTGATTCGGGAACGCCTCGTAGTACTGGCCGTGGAGGTTTTCCCCCCGCTCCCCCGGCGTCGCCGGCATCGGCGCGAGACCGTGCAGGCCGCCCGCCGTCCCCCACCACTGCACGGCTGCAAAATCCGCGTGCCCCGGCAGCACGTCGCTCACGTAGATCGTGGCCCCGCCGCTGGAATGCAGGCGCGATTGAAGCTCGGGGACGGACACGCGTTGCACGGTCTTCCGGCCGGCATGCGCAAGGTGCGCCGCATGGCCCGCCGCTTCGCCGAGCGACATCCAGATCGGCTCCAGCCGCAGCGCGCAGAATCCCACGTGCGACGCACTCACCGGTCCGGGCGCAAGCAGATTCTCCACCTTCACCGGGACGAGCACGCCGTACGGGATTTGGTAAGGCGACACACGTTTGTAAAATTCGCCCGTGTGCTTCCCGCCGAAGCGCGAGCCTTCGTGCGCAGTGCCGTGGCAGTTCGGACCGTAATCGCCCATCGCGATCGCATCTGTGCGCAAGACGGCCCGTGCGTCATCCGGCGCATGTTCGGTGTCCTTTTCGGTGAAGACGTAGGCGCCCGTCATCCGGCGCGCCTCGCGGACGTAGAGCTGCGGCGGGAGATGCGCGTTGTCGTCATATTCATCGCGGCACCAGCCCCAGGAACGCGCCTCGTCGCACACCTTTGCAGGCACGGCGGGATCATTTTGCAAAAAGTAGAGCAGTCCCACATTCCAGCGCAGGTGCGTGTCGAAGACACGATGGCGCGCCTGCGCGAGGCCGGTGGGCGAAAAGGGCACCTCGGGAATCACGGCCGTCTCCGGCGCGCTGCGCACCGCCGCACCCCCGCCGCCATCGGGCCATTCGAGGTTCTCGCCGGGCAGCGACAGCCGCACGATGCCGCCCGACACGTCATTGAGGTCATATTTTCCATTCGGCAGCGGAGGCGTCTGCGCCTTGTAAAGACAGCCGCCCGGATAGCCGAAAACCGTCTTCAGCTTCCCGCTTTTGAACAGCGGCAGCACTCCCTCAAAATCCTCCCGCTGGTAGCCCTTCGGCTTTTTCGGCATCACGCGGTTGGCCGGATCCTGCGTGGCGGTGAGCCGGAAATTGTAGGCCTGGAGCTGCGCGTCCGCCTGCTCCGGCGCCAGCGATTCGCCATACTCGTCGCGCCTTTCGCGTCCGACCCGGTACGGCACCTTCGCCGCCGCGATCAAATCGCCCTCGTACGTCGCATCGATGTAGTAGTCCGCCGTCACCGTCAGCGTGGTGCGTCCGTCGTTCTCGATGAGTGCGACGAGCCCGATCGAGCTGCCGTCCGCATCTCCTGACATCCGTGCCCCGAACACGCGCCGGTTTTTCCAGAGCGTGATGTTCGGCTGCGCGGCGATCATCTTCTCGAAGACCGCGAGGTTCACCTTCGGCTCCGCAAAGACGCCGCGCCACGAATCCCGCACCTGCGGTGAGTCTGGCCCGAACGCCTCGCGATAGTGCTGCTCGACGTTCCTGGCGAATTTCAGGTACGCGCCGGTCAGTCCCTCGACGGTGCGGAAGTCCGTGTGGGAAAGCCCGGACGTGACCATCCCGCCGATCCGGTCCGTCGGTTCGACGAGCAGCACATTCTCCCCAGCCTCCGCAGCCGCGATGGCTGCGGCGATGCCCGCGGGCGTCGCGCCATAGACGAGGACATCGGGATCCTGCGCACGGAGGAACGAAACGGCGAGCAGCAGGAGGGCGGGGATGCGCAGCATGCCCGCGTGGTATTGCCGCGCCGGCGCGCTGACAAGGGCGGAGCGCGCGACGCTTGTGCTTGGAAGTGCGCGCGGCTTTCGGCGATGCTGCGCGCCACATGCAACTCGCAGTGTTCAATCCCGGCGGCCGCGACCGCGAGCAGCGCTTCCCCGACGGGGCCGGCGCAGTGGATCTGCGCGGCCACGCGCCGGTGAATTACCACGCTTACGCCGCCTGCACGCGCGGCGGATTTTTCCGCGACGTGAGGGCGATCCCCGCGGAAATGCGCGCCGTGCTGCTGCTGTTGCGGAGCGATTTGAAGCCGGCACTCGCAGCGCTGAAGACACTCAAGGCCGCCGGCCGCATCGTCGCGATTTCGTGGAAGGAAAGCGGGCATCACCAGGTCGCCGAGCAGCTCGGTTCCGCGACGAACCTCGCGCTTTTCCGGGAGCTCTGCGCGCTGGCGGATGGCGCGCTGAGCAGCACGCCGGAGCTGGTGCCGCTCTATCGCGCGGCCGGGGCAAAAGCAGCGGAGTTCATCCCGACGCCGTATCCCGTGGATGACGCACGCTGGGATTTTTCGCGCCCGCTCGTGGAGCGCTCAGGCATTTTCATCGGCACGCGCGAATGGGATGTACCGTCGCGCAACCATGCCTCGGCGCTGCTGCGCGCGAGTTCGCTCGGCGAGCCGGTGACGGTCTTCAACCTCGACGGGCGCGCCGGACGTAAAAAACTCGACGCGCTCGAATTCGGATCGCTGCGTGTGATCGAAGAGCGGCTGCCCTACCCCGACTACCTCCGCGAGATGGCGAAATGCCGCGTGGTCTTCCAGCTCGACGCGAGCGCCGTGCCCGGGCAGGTCGCGGGCGACGCACTGCTGTGCAGGATGCCGTGCATCGGCGGAAACGGCGCGGTGGATCAGCTCGCCTTCGGCGATGATGCCGATGCCGGGACGCTGCTGCGCGACGATGCCGCGTGGTGCGCCGCAGTCCAGGAATCACAAAAGCGCGCCCTTTCCTTCCTCAGCTTTGCCACCGTTTCATCGCGGCTGCGGAAATTTTTCGGCGGGCTCGGCGCAACGTAGCCCCGCCGCGGCTTACGACAGCACCCGCTCGCGCGGGATGCCGTAGAGCTCGAAGGTGCGCAGGATGGTGTCCTCGATGAGATTGTTCGGGCAGCTCGCGCCGGCGGTGATGCCGATGGTCGCGGGTGCCGCGGGCATCCATCCTTCCGTCGTCACTTCGTTGTTCGCGTGCTGGTTGAAATGCACGATGCGATCCCGCGACTCGAGCTTGCCGGCGTTGCGGATGAAATACGTGGGCAGCAACGCCTCGCCCATTTCCGCGAGGTGCGAGGTGTTCGAGCTGTTGTAGCCGCCGATGACGAGCAGCAGGTCCATCTTCTTTTGCAGCATGTCCTTCAGCGCGTCCTGCCGCTCCTGCGTGGCGCCGCAGATGGTGTCGAAAAAGCGGTAGTTGTCCTTCACCCCCGTCTCGCCGTCGCGGTCGCGCACGGCGGCCATGATGCGCTTCTGCACTTCCTCAGTCTCGCCGCGCATCATCGTGGTCTGGTTCGCGACACCGACGCGGCGGAGATGCTTGTCGGGATCAAAGCCGGGGCTGTAGGCGCCTTCGAAGCGCTTCAGGAATGCCTCTCGGTCGCCGCCTTTGCGGATGTAGTCGCAGACAAAGTCGGTGTCCGAGAGCGAGAGGACGACGAGGTAGTGGCCCTTGCTCTCATGCACGGCGCGGCTCGCGGTGGCGCGTGTCTCCTCATGCGAAGCCTTGCCGTGGATGATGCTCGTCATGTCCTCAGCGGCGTTCTGCTTCACGCGTTTCCAGACGCTCATCACATCTCCGCACGTCGTGTCCACGATCTGGCACGCCGCGTTCCTTCAGCCGCGCGAGCGTCGTCACGCTGGTGCCGAACGCAGGGACGATGACGACATCCTCGGGGCCGATGTCGTCCACGTTCGCCTCGCCCTTGCTGTCGAGAATGTTGACCACGCCCATGTCGGCGATCTGGCGGTTCACCTCGGGGTTGTGGATGATTTCGCCGAGGATGAAGACGCGTTTGTCGGCAAAAACCTTGCGCGCGGCGTAGGCGAGATCGATGGCGCGCTCGACGCCGTAGCAAAAGCCGAACTGCTTCGCGAGATGGACGGTGACGCCGTCCACCGTGAGCGTCCCGCCGCTCGCGCGGATGCGCTCGACGACCGCGCTGCGGTAGTGCGACTCGACCTGGGACTGCACGGCCGCCATGACATCGGGCGTGCGGAGGTTGACGCGTTTGGCGGGAGCTGGCGCTGGTGTGGTCGTGGACATTGGGCGTGAATCGTAGCTGCGGTTTTGAAAAAGGAAAGGCGTCCGCAACTCACGTCGCGGACGCCTTTGAAAAACGAGGCCTGGAAAGGCTACTCCTTGATGAGCAGCGGGCCTGCCGGATCCTTGAACCAGCTCGCCGCCATCATCTGCGAGCGCGGCGGATCGGGGTCGCGGGACTGGTCGAGCTTGCGGACGCTGTTGCCGTAGGTGGCGTCCTCCGGCTGGGTGGCGGCGATGTTCACCGGCGTGCCGATCTGCACGAGCGCGTAGAACCGGGCGGCGGCTTCCTTGTGCATCCGGATGCAGCCGTGGGTGCGCGGGCGCGGGTGGACGAAGCCTTCATGGAAGCCGTAGGCGGGCTTCCACGCGCACCAGTAGGCCATCGGGTAGCCGGCATCCGGCTGGCTGATGCGGCGCTTCTCCTTGATCTTTTCCATGATGCGGTAGGTGCCCGAACCGGTTGCGCCGTTGGCCCCGACACAGCCCTGGATCGCCATGAGCATGCGGTTGCCTTCCATCACGTAGACGTTCTGCGTGGAAGTGGAGACCTTGACCCTTACTGCCGACGGATCGTGCGGCGCGTAGGCCTTGACGGAATAAGAACCGCCGACGCTTGCGCAGCCAGCGATGAAGGCGATCCCGGTGAGAGCGAGGATGGTGGTGAGAAGGTGTTTCATTGCGGGCGGAGGAAAGGCGGTTCCAGTCATTTTGTCAAACGCGCTCGCCCGTCCGCGCGGATTCGGCGCGGAGGATGTCGAACGCGTCCCATTCATTCGCGTAAAACGGATACCGCACCGCGGTCGCGTGCGGCTTGTGGCGGAAATGTTTGTAGGGCCACAGCCACAGCCCGGGCTCGCGGAGCAGGCGCGGCTCGAAGTGATCCCAGCATGCCTGCGCGATTTCGCGGAGCGTGGCGGCGGGCGGGCATTCGAGGACGCTCACGTGCGCCTCGCATGAACCGTCGGGCTGCGGATAGGTGTCCACGCAGGCGATGATCGCATCGGCCCGCTGCGCGAGCACCGCGTGGAGGATGCTGGCGCTCATTTCCAAACCGAATGCGCGCACGATGGTCGCGGCCTGCGAGGGCGGGACGCTCAGGTCGCAGAGGAAGGCGGTGCGGCCGCCGCGCTTCACCGTGCGGAGCATGCGCAGCATCGAATTTTCCTGCGGGATGATCGTCTGGCCGGTCACTTCGCGCAGGGATTTGAAAAGCACGTCGAGTCCCGGGTTTTTGAAATGCTCGGCGACGGCGATGGCGCCGGGGCCGCCGAAGCTGCACGCGAGGCTCGACCATTCCCAGTTCGCCGCGTGCAGCGAGACGTAGATGACGCCGCGCTTTTCGCGGGCTGCGCGCTCGTTCAGCGCTTCCCAGCCGTACACGCGGAGGAAGTGCCGGTTCTCCGGCCGCGCGAGCGCCGGGGACCAGAAAAGGTCCACCATTGTCCGCGCGAAATTGCGGTAGCTCTCGTGGATGATATCCCGCCTTTGCGCATCCGTGAGCGACGGCCCGAGCGCGCATTCGACGTTCGCCAGCGCCACCGCGCGCCCGCGGCGGTCGAGCATGAATGCGACGGTCCCGAGCCCGTTCGCGAGGTGGAGGCAGCTCCGCCGCGTGAGGTGCGGGATCCACCATGCGAGCAGCCGGCAGAGGGAGGTCTCGAGAAAGTGGCGGATTTTTTTCAAAAGGAAAACGGCGGGTTTGGTCGCGGCTCAGTCTGAACGTGCAAGGTGTTTTCGGAGCGTGCGGGCAGACTCAATACTGATTTACTGCGAAACGAGAATCGAGAACTGCAAACCATGGACACCGCCGACATCCTTGCCATCGCCCGCCGCATCCTTGCGCAACCCACCGCGCCCTTCCACGAGGACGCCGTCCGGCGCGAAATCCGCGCGCTGCTCTCGGACTGCCCGCATGTCCGGCTCGTCGAGGATCGCTACGGCAACCTCCTCGCGCACTACCGGCGCGGGAAGGCCGCGGCGCGTTTCGCCTTTGCCGCACACATGGACCATCCGGCGTACGTCGGGCGCGAATTTCTCGGCGGCGTGCCGGAGCGCTACCGGAAAAAGAAACCGCCCACGCGCAAATTCGGCGCATTCCGGATGTGGGATCTCCCGGCCTGCGAAGTCCGCACCGGACGCATCCGCTCGCGGGCGTGCGACGACCTCATCGGCTGCGCGGCCATCGTCGCCGCGCTGCGCGAACTCGAACACGCCGGCGCGGAATGTTCCGCGTGGGGCCTTTTCACCCGCGCGGAGGAGGTGGGTTTCATCGGCGCCATCGAGCTCGCGAAAAGCGGACGCCTGCCTAAGGGCGTCACCGTCGTCTCGCTGGAGACCAGCAGTGTGAAAGGCGGGCCGGTGACCATCGGCGGCGGCCCGATCATCCGCGTCGGCGATCGCACGAGCATCTTCGACTCCGCCGCGACCGCGCAGCTCCAGGCCGCGGCGAAAGGCGCCGGCATCCCGCATCAGCGCGCCCTCATGCAGGGCGGCACCTGCGAGGCCACCGCCTACGCGCTTTTCGGCTACCGCACCGCCGCGATGTGCGTGGCGCTCGGCAACTACCACAACTGCGGCGCCCGCGATCGCATCGCATCGGAATACGTCAGCGTCGCGGATTCCCTCGGCATGGCCCGCCTGTGCGTGGCAGCCGCGACTGCCGGCGACACCGACCCGCACGGCGAACTCCGGACTGCACTCCGGAAACGCCTAGCCGACCATCGCCGCCATTTCCGCAAGCTCGCGAAATGACCCGCTTGCCACCTGCGGCCATCGCGGCAGACCCGGGATCCAATGGCAACCGCCGCGCTCTCCGCGCCCGCCGCGGTTAATTGCGCCCGTTCGGAGCCCGCCTGAATTCCGCGCAAAAGATTTCCCTTGCGGTCACCGGCGACCCCGTATCTAGTCCCGCTCGCAAGTTCAGAGCCCCTTTGGGCGTTGGTAGATTGCTAGTTGTGTTTGCAGTGCGGTGTTAATCGCAGAGCTTCCTTTGGCAGTTTGAAATCCGATCATCGGAAACAGCCGCAGAAGACTCCGCAAGTTGCAGAAACAAACACATGTCAAACAGCAAACTATACGTGGGCAATCTCTCCTTTGAGACCCTCGAAATCGAACTTGAAGATCTCTTCAAGCAAGCCGGAACCGTCACGGAAGCCGCCCTCATGCAGGATCGCATGACCGGCAAATCCCGCGGTTTCGCCTTCGTCACCATGGGCACCGCCGATGAAGCCAAGAAGGCCATCGAGATGTTCAATGGCAAGCAGGTCGGCGGTCGCGCCCTCACCGTCAATGAAGCCCGCCCGCGTGAAGCAGGCGGCGGCGGCGGTGGTGGTGGTGGTGGCGGCGGACAGCGCCGCTCGTTCGGCGGCGGCGGTGGTGGTGGTGGCGGCGGTGGCCGTCGCGATTACCAGCGCTACTAAGCAAGCCTCCCAAGGCTTCGCCTGACGCGGAATCCGCGTTCAAAATTCAAGACGCCCCGGTGTAACAGCCGGGGCGTTTTTTTGTGTGGAAATGGGATCGGCGGTGGTTCTGCCGCTATGCTTACGGTCGAGCGCTCCTCCGCTGATGTGCGAATTGCCCCAGAGGCCGATCGGGTCGCCGCGCCAAAGTCGTGCGGCGCTTCAGCGCGCCGCAACGTACTGCGGCAGTGCACGTCCCGGAATTCGGACGCGTGAGCCGGGTGGCAGCCATGGATTGCTTTGGGTTCACGCAGGCGTATTCGCCTGCAGCACGCGCATCACGTTTCCGCCGAGCACCTTGCGGATGGCGTCGTCGCTGTGGCCGCGCATGACCATGCCGAGCGTGAAGAGCGGCCAGTTCGTCCAGGCGATGCTCTGCTCCGCCTCCGGCGTGGTCTCGAAATCGTCCTTCGGCCAGAGGTGCTCCCAGCGGCCGCCCGCACTGCCGAGCGGCGTGGAGCCGTCGGCGCGCTTGCGGATTTTCGCGCGCTCCTCCTTTTCGAAACGCGAGACATAGGCGACATCGCAGCCGATCGCGGCATGTTCGGCGCCGAATTTCTTGATGACGTGATCGAGGTGATCCAGCAGCGCGGTGATGTCGCCCTTTGCCGCCGAGGAAGCGCGGGATGCAGCACATGCCGACGAGTCCGTCGGTGTCGCAGATGGCCTTGATGACGTCGTCCGGCTTGCCGCGGAAGTGTTTGTAGACATCCGCGCAGGTCGTGTGGCTCGCGACCATGGGTTTCGCGGAGGCCTTCGCGGCATCCGCCGGCGCGTCTTCCATCCGCTGTGCGCCACGTCCACGATCACGCCGATCCTGTTCATCTCCGCGACGGCCGCGTGGCCGAAGTCGCTCAGCCCGCCGTCGTGCGGCTCGCCCGCGCCGTCGCCGATGCGGATTCCGGCGGTTGTAGGTGAGGTGCATCATGCGGATGCCCAGCTCGTGGAAGATGCGGACGAAGCCGCAATTCATCGCGCACGCTCTCCCAGCGCATGCGGCAGCGGCACGCCATTGCCGGTGAAGCAGAGTCCCACATGGCCCGCCTTCTTCAGCGCCGCGATCTCGTCGGCGTTCACCACCTTCGAAAGCGCGGGCTTCATCAGGTCGGTGGCCTGGGTGAAATGCGCGAGGCGCTTGATGAGCCGCAGCGGATCGTTGCCCTCCTCGCCGGCGTTTTGGAAAATGCACGTCACGCCCGCCGCCTGGAACGCGTCGAGGAACTCCTTGCGCTCGCGTTCATTGGTCGCGCCGCGATTCATGCATCATCGCCTCGCGCAGGTCCGTCAGTTCCTCGCTCGAGGCGCCCGTCCTTGCATCGCCGCATTGATCGCCTCGCCATCCACCGCAAAGCGCGGCGCAAAGCCATACGACTCGAACACGACGCGACGCAAAATGCAGCTCCCACGCGTGCTCGATCTGCGCCTGCGTCGGGCTTCAGCAGCGCGAGCGCGATCTCGCGCGGCTTGTCGATCGTCGGGTTGCCCGTCACCCAGATCGCCTTCGCCTGCTGCGCGCGGACATGGATGAAAAACCCGCCTGCGAGCGCGGCGAGCGGGAGGCGTTTCAGGAGCGTGCGTCGGGAAATCTTCATGGCTGTGTGACCTTCTTGTGCAGTTCGTGAACCTTCGTGGCGATGCGATCCTCCACGTCCTCGGCCCAGCCCGCGGCGGCCTCGTAGCCGCCTTCCTTGAGCACGCGCAGGCTCGGAATGTAGCCGGTGTAGTCGTTTGAATATCCCGCCACCCACACGCCCGCGTCGCCGGCAAACTCGCGTTTGAACCGCAGCGAGTAGTCCACCACGACCTCGCTGCCGAGCGTGATGAACGTGAGATCCTTTCCGAGCGCGATCACCTGCACGGGATAGTCGTGCTCCGGCTGTCCGGCTTTGCGTAGGCGAGTTTGATTTCCTCATACGCCGCGCGGATCGGTCCGCTCACCGGACGCGGATTCACCGAGAGCGCCATCTCGACGGCGTTCGAAAGCGAGCGCCCGTGCTGCATCGCGAGTTCGAGGTCGGTGACGCCGGGGACCACATCGCTGCGGCGCGGATACGGATTCTGATCGCCGCCGCAGCCCATCAGGAACAGCGCGGTAAAGCCGGGGCGATGCTCCTGCAGATACTCCTGCGCAAAGCCCGCGTAGTCGCCGCACCAGTTGAAAAAGCCGAGCGACGTATTGTGACACGCGTAGCCGAAGAGCGTCGCGCGCAGCGTCCCGTCCGGCGCCTCGACGCGCAGCGCGGGCACATCGTGATCCACCGGGCCGTTCGGGTTCGGCGCCTTGTTCGCATTCGGATGCCCGGCCGGCAGCGTGTAGTCGCGGCGGCGGTTCATCGCGAACCCGCAGCGCGCCTGGTTCCAGGTGAGCCGCGCCGGCTGCATTTCCGCGAGCGCCTTTCCGATGATGCCCACGATGTCCTCCTTCAACTTCTGCGTGTATTCCCACGCGTCCCTGATTTTCGGATCCTCGAGATCCTTCTCCGTCACCGGGCTGCCGCGAAACGACGGCCCGCTGTGCGTGTGCGACGCATTCATCACGAGATTCGCCGGCGGCAGCTTGAATTCCTTCTCCGCCCTCGCCGCCACCGCACGTCGCAACGACTGCGGCACGCCGATGAGGTCGAGCGTGACAAAGACGAGCCGGTTCCCCTGCGCATCCTCCAGCGCGAGCGCCTTGGCAAAAAGATCCTGCACCTTCCCCTCCGCCGGTTTTTTCCGCGACGCATAGCCGGCCATCCACAGCAGCTTCTGCGGCGTCACCACCGCCGTCGCCGTGCCCGCCTTCCACTCCGCCGGCACGTGCGGCGCGAGCGACTTCGGCGGAGCCGGCGGCGAAGGCGGCGTGGCTCCCGGCGGCGGAGCGGCGACCAGCATGAGCGCGGAGGCGGCGGATACGGCGGCAAGTGAAGCGACGAGGGGGCGGAGATTCATGGAGGGAATGGGGCGACTGACAGACTCAACCCGGCAGCCCATTGCATCGTGGGGACAAAGCGCGGCGCCAGGCGTTTCGCCGCCTCGTGCCTTTGGCGGCGCTTGCCGAATGCGGCGGCTCTGGCATGAAGGGCGCATCGCACAGCACGGCTCCGATTATCAACTGCTCGACAGCGGCGGGTTCCAGAAGCTCGAACGCTTCGGCAGCATCGTGCTCGCGCGGCCCTGCGCGCAGGCCGTCTGGGAGCCGTCGAAGCCAGACGCGTGGCGCACGGCGACGGCGACTTTCTCCCGCGAAGGCGGCAACCGCTGGCAGGGTCGCGAGAAGCTCCCGGCGACGTGGGCGATCGAGGTGGATGGGATCAAATTCCAGCTCAGCTCGACGGACTTCGGGCATCTCGGGATTTTCCCCGAGCAGCGCGACCAGTGGCAGCGCATCGCGCAGGACTGCGCCGCATTCCGCACGCGGCACGGCCGCGCGCCGCGCGTGCTGAATCTCTTCGCCTACTCCGGCGGCAGCACGCTCGCCGCCGCGCGCGCGGGCGCGGAAGTGTGCCACGTGGACGCCTCGAAGGGCATGGTCGAGTGGGCGCGGAAAAACGCCGCGCTCAATGCGCTGCAGGAAAAGCCGATCCGCTGGATCGTGGACGACGTGACGAAATTCCTCGAACGCGAACTGCGCCGCGGGCAGCGCTACGACCTCCTCATCCTCGACCCGCCGAGCTACGGCCGCGGCGCGAAGGGCGAGATTTTCAAAATCGAAAACGATCTCCCGAACCTGCTCGACGTGCTCTCGCGACTGCACTCGGAAGAGCCGCTCGGCGTCGCTCATTTCCTGCCACACGCCGGAGCTCACGCCCATCTCGCTGCATCATCTGCTGCTTCAGGCATTCGGCAAAAGCGGCGCGATCGAGCACGGCGAAATGCTCCTCCGCGGCGACGCCGACACGCTGCCGGTGCCGAGCGGGAGCTTCTGCCGCTGGACGCGGAAAGCGGGGCGCTGACGTCTAACCGGCGCCCCAGTTTCTTGCCGACGGTTTTCTGTTCAGCCGCCTAGCCCGTCCGGCAGGTAGCGCAGGGCGAGTTCGCGGAAGGTGCGCAGTTGCTCCTCCTGCCACGCTGCGTCCATTCCCAGTTCCTTCGCCAGCAGCGCGGCGACTGCCGGGGCCATTTCGAGCGCGGCGCGGGCATCGAGGAAAAGCGCGCGCAATCGTCTCGCCAGCACGTCCTCGACGGTGCGCGCCATTTCGTGGCGCGCGGCCCAAACCACTTCGCCTGCGAGATTCGGAAGGCGCGGATGCAATGGCTGGGAAAATTCCGGCGATGAACGGAGCAGTTCGTCCAGCTTCGCCGCATCGGCGCCGTAGCATTTCAGCCGCGGTTCTGTGGCAGCGGCGCCGCTGGCGGCGTGCAGAGGGAGGTCGCGTGTGCGCGACGGGCGATGCGGCAAGCCGCCGACGGTCTCGGCGCGATCCACGGTCTGCTCCGCCATCGCGCGGTAGGTGGTCCACTTGCCGCCTGCGATCGTGACGAGACCGGAGGGCGAGACGAGCAGCGCGTGTTCGCGGGAGATGCGCGAAGTCTGCGCCGAGCGCGGCTTTGCCGAGCAGCGGACGCAGGCCGGCGAAGGCGCTGAGGATGTCGGCTTTTCCCGGCGCGCGCGTGAGGTAACGCGCGGCGTGCTCCAGCAAAAAGTCGATCTCCTCCGCGAGCGGGCGCGGCTCCAGTGGCGCGTCTTCGCGCAGGGTGTCGGTGGTGCCGATGACGACATGCCCGTGCCACGGAATCGCGAACAGCACGCGCCCGTCGTCCGTCTTCGGCACCATCAGCGCGCTGTCGCCGGGCAGGAACGAACGGTCGAGGACGATGTGCGCGCCCTGGCTCGCGGTGATGATCGGTTTCGCCGCGGGTTCATCGAGCCGCCGGATCGCGTCGGTGAAAACGCCGGTCGCATTGATCACGACGCGGGCGCGGATCGTGAGTTCGCGTCCGCTCTCCGTGTCGCGCGCGACCACGCCGCAGACGCGGCCGTTGGATTTGAGCAACGTGGCGACCGGGCAGTAATTCACCGCGACGCCGCCGAGATCGTGGAGGGTTTGCGCGAGGCAGATGGCGAGTCGCGCATCGTCGAACTGGCCGTCGAAATACTGGACGCCTCCGGTCAGCCCGTCGGGTGAGAGCGTGGGAAGATGGCGCAGCGTTTCCTCGCGCGAGAGCAGCCGCGTTTTGCCAAGGCCGAGCCTGCCGGCGAGCAGGTCGTAGATCTTCAGGCCCGCGCCGTAGAAAAATTTCTGCCACACGCCGTATGCCGGAAGGACGAACGGGATCGCGTGGACGAGGTGCGGCGCGTTGCGGAGCAGCAGCCCGCGCTCGCGCAGCGACTCGCGCACGAGGCTCACATTGCCCTGCCGCAGGTAGCGGAAGCCGCCGTGGATGAGCTTCGTGCTGCGGCTGGAGGTGCCCTTGGCGAAGTCGCCCTGCTCGAGCAGCGCCGTGCGGTAGCCGCGCGCGGCGGCATCCACCGCCGTGCCGAGGCCGGTTGCGCCGCCGCCGATGACGAGCACGTCCCACACGGCGGAACCGTCAGCGAGCTGCCGCGACGGATTCGTCGCGGTTCACGGCTCCCGATCTTCCCACGCCTTCGAGCGGGAGAGCGCCTTTGCCCAGCCGGCGAGCGAGTTTTTTGCGCGCGGCGGGTTTCATCGCGGGCGTGAAAGCGGCGGTCCGCCTGCCACTGCTTGCGCGATCTCGGCCTGGTCCTTCCAGAAGCCGACGGCGAGGCCGGCGAGATAGGCGGCGCCGAGCGCGGTGGTCTCGGTGACCTTCGGGCGCACGACGGGCACGCCGAGCAGGTCGGCCTGGAACTGCATGAGCAGATTGTTCGCGCAGGCGCCGCCATCCACGCGCAGTTCCTTCAGCTTGATGCCGGAGTCGGCTTCCATCGCGTGCAGCACGTCGGCGACCTGAAAGGCGATGCCTTCCAGCGCGGCGCGCGCGATGTGCGCCTTCGTGCGTGCCGCGCGTGAGGCCGACGATGGTGCCGCGCGCATACTGATCCCAATGCGGCGCGCCGAGCCCGGCGAAGGCGGGCACGAGATAGACGCCGCCGCGTGTCCGGCACGCTGCGCGGCGAGCGCCTCGACCTCGCGCGGAGGACGTGATGATGCCGAGCCCGTCGCGCAGCCATTGCACGACCGCGCCGGCGATGAAGATGCTGCCTTCGAGCGCGTACTCCGTGCGCTCGCCGATGCGCCAGGCGACGGTGGTGAGCAGATTGTTCCTGCGACGCGATCGGCTTCGTGCCGGTGTTCATCAGCATGAAGCAGCCGGTGCCGTAGGTGTTCTTCACCATGCCGGGCTTGCGTGCAGACCTGGCCGAAGAGCGCCGCCTGCTGGTCGCCCGCGATGCCGGCGATGGGGATCGGACGCGCCGAGAAGCGTCGCATCGCCATACACCTCGCTCGACGAGCGCACCTCCGGCAGCATCGAGCGCGGCACGCCGAAGAGCTTCGAGCAGTTCGTCATCCCAATCGCCGGTGTGGATGTTGAAGAGCATCGTGCGCGAGGCGTTGCGTGACATCGGTGACGTGCACGCTTGCCGCCGGTGAGATTCCAGACGAGCCAGGAGTCGATGGTGCCGAAGGCCAGCTCGCCCGCGCTTCGCCTTGGCGCGTGGCGCCGGGCACGTTCTGCAGAATCCACTGCACCTTGGTGCCGGAGAAATAGGCGTCGATGACGAGGCCGGTCTTGCTTGCGGATCACGCGGTCGAGCTTGCTGCTTCTTGAGCTTGTCGCACATCGGCGCGGTGCGGCGGTCCTGCCAGACGATGGCGTTGCAGATCGGCTTGCCCGGTCTCGCGATCCCAGACCACCGTCGTCTCGCGCTGGTTGGTGATGCCGATGGCGGCGATGTCGCCCGCGGTGAGCGCTCGCGCTTGCTGCAGCGACTTCCGCGGCGACGCTCGGCCTGCGTGGACCAGATCTCCTGCGGGTCATGCTCCACCCAGCCGGGCTTCGGGAAAATCTGCCGGAACTCCTTCTGCGCGACGGCGACGATGGTGCCGGCGTGATCGAAGAGAATGGCGCGCGAACTGGTGGTGCCCTGGTCGAGCGCGAGGATGTATTTCATGGCAGGAGCGTTGGAATGTTCCAAGAATCGGAGCGTGGAAGCAGCAAAAATGGAGGGTCGCCGGAACGAAAGATTCGCCGAGGAAGTCGAGAGTGCTCCACGTGAGGGCGATTCCGGCTGGCGGCAATTTTATGCAGCCAGTCGGGCTGCGAGTCTCGAATCCTGTTTATGAAAACAGTATCCCGTTTTTCCTGCGTCGTGGCGGCACTGACCCTCGTCGCCACTCTTCCCGTGAGTTTTGCGCAACCGCCGCCCGGAGGACGCGGTGGGCCAGGAGGTCCCGGCCCGGGAGGCCCCGGACCCGGGCCCGGCCCTGGACCCGGACCCGGCCCGATTCTGGAGCGGCTCATTCCACCGCCGCCCCCGCCGCATTATCGCCATCGCTCTTCGAGCTACTATTCAGGCACGAGCTCGACTGTGGTGCGGGTCCAGCGAGCGTTGAAAAATCGCGGCTATTACGCCGGGGCTATCGATGGAATTGCTGGCCGTGGCACCAGGGCCGCGATTGCCGGGTTCCGGAGGGATAGCGGACTTTCATACTCGACGAGGATTGATGGCACCCTGTTACGTGCGCTCGGTCTGTAATCATCCATGAGAGCCTCACTCCGCTTATTCTCCATCGTCACCATCGCAGGTGCCTTGGCCGTCACTCCGGCGGCCTTTGCAAAGAAACCAAAGAAAGGCGACCAACCATCCGGCGGACCGGCCAGTGGCGGCCCACCGGGGCAGCGGGGTGACGAGGGAGGCAAACAGCGCAAGAAGGGTGGCCCGGAAGGCCCGCAATCAGGTGGTCCGATGCAGGGCGGATCCGGCTTTCGCCTCGTGGTTCCGATCCCGCCGCCGCCACCTCCACCGCCTTACTACCGTGGGAGTTCGCGGGTTTACCGGAGTTCGAGTTTTTCGCGGGATACGACTGTCGTCCAAGTTCAGAGCGCATTGAAGACGCGCGGCTATTATGCCGGAGCGATCGATGGAGATGCAGGGAGTGGAACGCGTGCCGCCATTCGTGCTTTCCGCGAAGAGAAGGGGATGGAGCCCTCTTCGGCGATCGATTCCAGCCTTCTGCGTGCGCTCGGCCTGTAGTATATTCATCGCATGAAAACATCCTTCCGTTTGCTTCGCATCGTCTCGGTCGTCGCGGCTGCCTCCATGGCGACCGTGGCTTTGGCCCAGCCGCCGCCCGCTGGCGGACCGGCAAGCCCGCCTCCCGGCCCGGGGCAGCCCGGCTCCGGTTTTCCGGTTCCACGTGGGCGCATCGTGATCCCGCCGCCGCAACCACCACCGCCCCCTCACCACTATCGTGGCAGGTCTTCGAGAGAATCGACCGTCGTCCGGGTCCAGCGGGCGTTGAAAAATCGTGGCTATTACACCGGTTCCATCGACGGTGACGCCGGTCCCGGCACACGGGGGGCGATCCGCAGTTTCCGCATGCGCCACGGGCTGGGTTCCTCCACGAGGATCGACGGTTCGCTGCTGCTCGCGCTGGGGATTTGACCCGGCAGTGCCGGCCTACGGGCGGCACTACTCCTCAAACTTCAGCGTGCGCACGTCGCACTCCATGCCGGTGGGCACGGTGAGCGGCGTGTAGAGTTCGGGTCGCCGGGCACGGATCCATTTGTTGCCCGTCGCATCGGTGAGCAGTCGCGCGTCGAGATCGGCGATGACCATGGCGTCCTCCGCCTTCCACGTCTCGGCGAGGATGCGGCCGTAGGGATCGAGGATCATCGCGTTGCCGGTGCGGATTTCGTCGTCATCGACGCCGACGCCGTTGCTGAAGATGAGGAAGATGCCGTTGTCGTGCGCGCGGCTGGGCAGCCAGCGCATGAGCCAACCGCGACCCTTGTCGCTGCGGAATTCGCGCTCGATCGCCTCGGGATCGGAGCGCCGGTTTTCCCAAAGGCGGCGATCGATCATTCCCATCAGGTTCGGATTCCGGCTCCGCACGGCCCCGGTCTGGTGCGGTGCGATGAGAATCTCCGCCCCTCGCAGCGCGGTGATGCGCACGTTTTCGACGAGATTGCAGTCGTAGCAAATGAGCACGCCGACGCGGAAACCATCGGGCAAATCGAACACCGTGTAATCGTTCCCGCTCCGGATGGAGGTGTGCTCGAAGGCGTGGAGCTTGCGATGCCGATGCCACGTTCCGTCGGGGAGCGCGACGACGTAGCTGTTGTGAAACACGCCGCCACCCGCGTCCTCTACCAAGCCGGCGCCGATGGTGATGCCGTGCTTGCGCGCGAGTGCGATCAAGTGCCGCGTGCTCGGCCCGTCGGGGATCGGCTCTGCGAGTTCCGCGAGCTGCGGGACGGTGAGATTGCGGATGAACCAATACCCCGTGATGCAGCACTCCGGGAACACGAGCAGCCGCACGCCTTGCGCGGCGGCCTGTTCCGCGAACGTCTCAACCTTGCGGAAGTTCGCGTCCTTCTCGCCGGGCTGACTTTCAAACTGCACCGACGCTACACGCAGGGTGGGCCTGCCGTCCTGCGTGGGGCTCTGCGCGGGCATCGGGGGAATGTGCCGGGGCGCCCCTGCGCGTCAGTTCTTGGCGGGCTTCGCGACCGGCTTTGGTTTCTCGGCGGCCGGTTTCTTCGAGGCGGGTTTCAGTTCGGCTTCCGTCCATGCCTTCGTGCGGGTCTTGTGCAGCTCGCGGATCTTGGCCACGTCGGCGATGCTGACGGGCGAGGCGTTGTGCTCCCACTCGCGGCGGATGTAGGTGAGCACGCCCGCGATTTGCTCGTCGTTGAGGGCGGGGCCGAGCGGCGGCATGTCGAGGCTCCAAGTCTGGCCGTTCACTTTGATGGGACCGCTGAGCCCGTGGAGGATGATGCGTGAAAGAATCGTGGGATCGCCGAGCACCCAGTCGCTGTCCACGAGTGCGGGGGCGAGCCCGTCCATTCCGGTGCCGTTGGGCTGGTGGCAGGCGGTGCAGAGCATGGCGTAAACGGTGCGGCCGCCCTCGAAAAGCTTCTGCTGGTCGGGCGTGAGCGGCACGATGACCGGCGGCGGCGGGACGCCGGGCTTGTTCGGCCACGCGACGCGCGCGTCCACTGCGGCGACGAGGGGTTTGGCCGTTGCGTTTGCGGTCGCCGCGAGCGCGGCGATCTCGGAGGATTCGGAATCGAGGTAGAGCAGCTTGATCTTCGGCGCTGTCTTCGCCGTGGTTTTGCCGGATGCGCCCTGGAGCATGGCGATCTGCACGGGGCCGTTCGCCGGTTGGGCGGCGATGAGCGTGAGCAGTTTCTTCACGCGGGCGGAACGGCGCTCATTCATCACGGCCTGCGCGAGCGCGCCGAGCATCTCCGCGGGCGCGGGCTTGGCGATCATGCTTTCGAGGACTTCGAGTTCGCGGCCCCGCAGGCCGGAGAGGATGGCTTCGCGGACGAGCGGGTTTGCGCCGGAGCGGCGGGCGAGCGCGATGGCGGCGTCCTGCGTCTCGGGATATCCGCCCAGCGCAAACGCGAGCGCGATCTGCACGTCCACGGAGGGGTCGTTCACGAGCTTGGCAAGCGCGGGAGCGAGCGTGCGATCGGCGACGCGCACGGCGGTGGCGCGGACCTTGGGATTCTTGTCCTCGAGGCATGCGGTGACGACCTCGGGGGTCAGCGCGGCCATGCCCTCGAGCGTCCAGAGCGCGTGGATCTTTGCGAGCGGGTTCTTGCTGGTCGTCGCGATGTTCCCGATCGCGGGCGCGACGGTGGCGTCCTTTTTCTCCACGAGCACGCGCTGAGCGGTGTCGCGGATGACGCCGTTCGCGTGGCCGAGGAGATCCGCGATTCCCTCGTTGTCCGCGGGCAGCTTCACGGTCTTCGGCTTCGCGCCGTCGGGGACGATGCGCCAGATGCGGCCCTTGTCGAAAGGCTCCTCCAGTTTGCGGTCCTTGATGTTCGCGATGAGGTAGTGCGTGAGGAAGCCCTTGTGCTGGATGATGCCGCGATACATGTCCGTGATGTAGAGCGCGCCGTCCGGCCCCGTGTAGGCGTTGACGGGGCGGAAGCGCTCATCGGTCGAGGTCATGAATTCCGTGTTCGCGCCGTATGCGTTCCTGCCGGTGAGCACGGCGTCCTTTTCGTCGACGATCACGCGCTTCACGAGATTGCCGGCGGGCTCGGGGATGAAGAGCGTTGCCGACGTATTCCTTCGGGAAAAGCCCGCCGCGATAGATGCCCGCCCCGCAGGTCGCCGTGGCTTTTGCGAGCGTGCCGTCCTCGCGCAACTGCTTCGGCTCGTAGCCGCGGTTCACGCCCGGCGTCGGATGCGACGGCCAGCAGGTCTGATCCTTGAGGAGCTGCACGCCCGTGCCCGCAGTCGCGGGAAAGTTCGGGTTGCGCTTGTAGAACGTCTCCGCGACGAAATTCGCGCGGAGGAAGTCGGAGTTGAAATTGTAATAGGGACGCCCGTAGTCGTCCTGCGTCATGCCCCACTGCCCGCGGCGGCCGGAGCCGTCGGAGGTCCATTTTCCATCCTTGAGCCTGTAGCGGATGCCGTGGTTCGCGGAGTAGATCCAGTTGTCGAGAAAGCGCGTCGGCGAGTTCGCCATGTGCTCCGGCTGGCCGCCGCGGGAGCCGTACGTCGGGATCCACCTGCTCCTTCACGTCCGCGTCGCCGTCGCCGTCCGTGTCCTTCATAAACCACAGCACCGGCGGCTCGGAGACGAGCGCGCCGCCATTCACGCACACCACGGCGCGCGGCAGGACCAGCCCGTCGGCAAAGACGGTGCGCTTGTCCATCTTCCCGTCGCCGTCCGTGTCCTCGAGGATGACGATGCGGCCGATCGGCTGATCCTCGCCCTTGCCCTCCACGTCGTGCATGTAGCCGCGCATCTCGCAGACAAACATGCGGCCCTGCTCATCCCAGCTCTGCGCGACCGGGACTTCCACCATCGGTTCCGCCGCGACGAGTTCGACACGAAAGCCCTTCGGGACCTTGAACGACTTCAATGCCTCCTCCGGCGAGAGGGGCTTTGGCGGCGGGAGCTTGAATTTGATCTCGAACTGCTGCGGGCCCGCGTTTTTTTCATGCAACGCCCACGCGAGCGAGCCCGCGGCGATGGCCGCGAAGGCGACGAGGATGGAAGGTGTGCGGAGCGATGTGATGCGGGAGCGGTTCATGGCGGAGTATTGCAAGGATTTGCCCACCGGCTGTCAGTTGGCGAGCGGGAAGATTTGCGGTGGGAAAGCGAGCGGGCCGGCGTGCGCGAAATGCCTTCAAATGCGGCGGCGCAACGCGCGCTCATCGGAAGAACGGGTCCGCCGCTGCGAGCTTCACTGGCGATCTTGCCGACGGAACAGAAATCGTGTTCCTTGCAGGACAAACCGCCACCCGGGCGGCCAACCAATTCATCCCATGAGTGTGCAAGTTTACGGCTGCAACCACGTGGCTATCGAAGTCGGAGATGTCCGGAAGGCGGTGGCGTTTTACGAGGATGTCTTCGGTCTGAAGAAGCTCGACGGCGGCGAAGGCGATGCGTTTTTCCAGCTCGGAGAGCATCAGTTCCTTGCGATGTTCGAGCGGAAGGGAATGCCGCGCGTGGAGGGCGACCATCACTTCGGCATCATGGTGCGCGATGACACACAAATCGCCGAAGTGCGCGAGAAGCTGACCGGGAAATACGGCATCGAACTGATCAAAGGCTTCCGCTGCGATTTCCGCGACCCGTGGGGAAACCGCATCCAGGTGGTGGATCTGCACGACGAGTCGCTCATCTGGCTTCTGCCCTATCGCGAGGTGCAAAAGGCCGGCGTGAAATTCGGGGGCTGATTGCGCCGTTCGGCCAGATCACTTTCGACAACCACGAATGCGTCGCCCGCAGCGAACGCGGGCCGGCCCCTCAGCGATGGATCTTCCAGCGCGTCTCGGGAGCCAGGTTGATCTCCGCTGGGTTGATGTGGAAGCCGCAGGCCTGAAGGAGATAGGCGACGCCTTCGCGGGTGGCCATGCTTTCGCGGAGGCTCTTGGCGAAGATTTCGATGTATTCCTTGTAGCTCTCCAGCGCGAGCAGGCCGTCGCTGACGTAGTTGGCCAGCTCCTCGTCGTGATTTTCGATGAGATCAAACAGCGCGCGGCGCAGCTTGATGCGCATGACCGGGTCCACGACGAGCTTGAAGGGATTGCCGGTCGGATCGGCGAGGACGGTGTCGCGGGTGACTTCGACGGGAAGGAATTCGGATTCGCGGATCGGATCAGGCATGGGGCGTCGTCGGTAACAGCGCGTGCGCCGCGGTCAAGCCGCCTGCGGCTCGAGTTTGGCTTTCGCCTCGAAACCGACGTGCGGGCGGCAGAAAATCCACCCGCAGACGATGAGGGCGAGTTGCGAGGCGGCGAAGATCACGAGGGCGATCATGACGCCGGAGGTGAAGCCGTAGCTGTGCAGGCCGATGCCGAGGTTGTTCACGCCGAACCACGACCACGCGGTGACGATGTTGCCGCCGATCGCGCAGCACATGAGGCCGCGCTCGTCGAGCACGCTGCCCCAGCGGGCGTGGAGGAGGATGGCGTTCCAGAGCACGATCATGAGCGCGCCGTTTTCCTTCACGTCCCAGCCCCAGAAGCGGCCCCAGCTTTGATCCGCCCACAAGCCGCCAAGCACGGTGCCGACGAAGCTGAAGAGCGTCGCGAAGCAGATGACCGCATAGACCATCCGCGAAAGCGCGCGGGCGAGGTCGGGCGTGAGGTTCCCGCCGAATGAGCCGCGGATGACGTAGATGATGGCGATGAAGCCGCCAAAAAATGTCGCGGCGTAGCCGAGCGTGACGATGACCACGTGCGTCGCGAGCCAGAAGTTCGTGTCGAGCACGGGCTGGAGGACCTTGAAGGTCGTGCCGTCCTGGACCTGGAGATAGTGCGCGATGAAGAGCGAACAGAAATCCAGTGCCGCGGCGACGACGACGCCGATGGCGAAGGGATAGATGCGCTCGAGCAGCAGGCCGAAAATCGCGGCGGCCCAGCCGATGAAAATCGCGGACGTGTAGAGCGTGGTGACCGGCGGACGGCCCTCGATCACGAAGCGCGCGATGAGTCCGGCGGTGTGGATCACGAGCACGAGCAGCATGAGCTGCACGGCGGTGCGGCGCGCCCATTCCAGCCCTCCCGAACTGAACCACGAGGCGATGGCGAAGAGCGCTGCGACCACGGTGATGACCATGCCGTAGTAGAACGGCGCGGCGTAGCTGAGGAGTTGTTCGCGCGTCGCCTTTTTGAGATCGGCGGCGAAGCCTTCCTTCGACGCGATGCTGTCGAGATGGCTGCGCACGGCAGCGGCAAAGCCGGCGCGGTCACCGGCGCGGAATGCCTTCGCCATGTCGGCGTAGCCGGCGAGCGTCGGCGCGGGTTCGCCGCGTTCGAGCGCGAGCACTTCCTCGAAGGGGCTGGCCCATTTCGTGGCGCCGGCCTTCTCCGCGCCCTTGCGCGGCGCGATGAGCGCGGCGGAGGTGCGCTGCTCCTCGCCCCAGCCGTAGGCCATCTGATCATATTCCTGATTCTGCATGCTCGCCTTGAAGGCCTCGCGCCACGCGGAGATGCGCTCCTTGTATTCCGCGAGTCCCCTCGCGAGGTCGCCGCTGGCCGCGGGGCCAAAGGTGAGTTTCATTTTCCTGTATGCCTGCGCGCCGCTCGCGAGGCGGATGAGCGCCTGCTCGTAGGGCGTCTGCTTGTCGGCTTCCTTCGCGGATGCGCGGCGCACCTCCGAGATGAATTCCTCCCACTTCGGCTGGAGCTGCGACCACGAGAAATGTTTGCCGTCGGTCTGCTTCGAAGCGTCGGCTTCCTGCGGCAGATCGAAGAGGCCCTTCACGTCGGGGTTGTCGATGCGGATGACCGGGCGCGTGTCGGCGACCTCGGGCTGCACCATGGACTCCAGCGCCCACTCGGTCGCGGTGACGATGCGCGGCTTGTCAAACGCGCCCTTCCACGGCTCGTAGTTCGCCTCCTGCTTGCCGCGCAGCAGAGTGAGCACCGTGCGCGCGAGCGAATCCATCGGCATGTGCCGTCCGTCCATGACGATCGGGATGCGGCCGAAGTCGGCGATGGCCCAATCCGTGTTTTTGGGGACGCGGACCTTTCCGGCGTACCAGCCGGCGAAAAGGAGCGTGATGATGAGAGGGAGCCACTTTTTCATGCGGTCGCGGGAGTGAGGCTGGGGCGGTTGCGGAAGACGACGTAGGCGATGCCGAGGAACGCGGCGAATTGCGCGATGGTCACGGGCCACAGCATCGCGCCGTGCGTCTCCTGGTATTTCAGGGCAAAGGGAATCGCGAGGACGGTGGGCACGAGGAGGAGCACCATCGAGAACACGAGGTATTTCCCTTTCCAAACCTGCCACGCGAGGATGAGGCGGATGAAGGGCGTGACCGCGACGACGGCCATCGCGAAGAGCGTCCCGTTTTTCCAGGCGACCCAGCCGAGGAAAATGTCCGGCACCATGATGAGCACGGCGCACAAGCGGGAGCAGCGGATGCGCCACTCCGAAGTGCGGCGGCGGCAGCCCACCGCGCTTCGCGAGGAAGCCGGTGAGGTGAAAGAGGAACTGCCAGAGCATCCCGAAGCCCACGAGCAGGCAGCCGGTGTACGGCGCGAGCATGCTCGGATTTCCCACGACCTGCAGGCCGCTGCGGCGTCCGCCTTCCTGCTGCTCCATGCCGGTGAATTCCGAGCGCGGCCGGCCGGTGAGCGCCTCGAGCAGCGCGGCGGTGCCGGGGCCGCGTTCGCCCTGGTCCATCGTGCTCTGGTAAAAGGTGAGTCCCTCGTAGCGCAGCGGGTTGTTCATCGTGATGTCCGCGCCGCGGTTTTCATTCGTCTCAGGGTTGCTGATCTGCACGCGGCTCGCGAATTCCCGCGCCTGCGTCGTGCCCTGATAGACCTCCTGCTTCGCGCGGACGAGCTGGACCGAGTAGGGCAGGTAGTAGCGCTCGTTGCGCATCGCCACGCGCCATTTCTGGCCGCCGGCCTCGATCTCGCCGGGGTTCAGCCGCGACGACGCGAGCCATGTGCCGAGCGATTTGCCGCCTTCGAGGATCTCGATCACGGCGTATTGGAAATTGCGGCCCAGCTTGTCGTCCTTCACCTCGGGGCGCGGCACGATGTGCGCGAATTTTCCCGAGCCGTTCGTCGCCGCGGGCTTCTGCGCCTCGGCATCGGCGCTGAGTCCCTTGGATTCGAGTTCCGCGACAAAACCCATCTCGCTGCCCATCCGCGGCGCGCCGAAACGCCGCGCGCGCTCGCCCATCTGCTCGAACGCGCCGAGCATGTCCGCGCGGAACTGCGCCTTCACTTTCGCCAGCAGCTCGGCGCCGCGCTTCGGATCGGCGGCGATGCGCTTCACGTCGGCCACGAGGTCGCCGGGCTTTTCGCCCATCGCCTTCAGGACGCGCCGCCAGACCATCACGCGGTCCATGTTCGCGCTGTCCGCCTCGGCGACGGGCACGAGCGCCTCGGCGGAGGAAAATTTCGCATCCAGCGTGGTGAGCGCGCGCTTCACGTTCTCCGCCGCCTTCGGCAGCGAATCGAGGCTGAGGATTTCGCCGTTCACCCCGAACTCGAGCACGCGCACCGTGAAGGGCAGCTTCTCGTGCTTGAGCTCGCCCTTCTTGCTCACGATGGATTCAGGAAATGAGATGACCTCGTCATTATCCGCATCCTTGTCGCGCAGGAAGACGAGCTCCGCGTCGCGGTGATGCTCGGTGAAGTTGCGCGCCTCGCCCTCCTCGAAGTTCATGAAGCTCTCGACGGCCGTCTTGTCCGTGATGAGCTGGCCGATGAGCAGCACGATGATGCCGAGGTGCGTGAGGTGGATGCCGAATTTCCGGAAGTTGAACTGGAACCGCTTGAAGTGCGCGGCGAGCAGATTGATGAGCAGCAGCGTGCCGAGCAGATGTCCGCCGGGGAAAATCGGCGGCACCCACCAGTCATCGCCCGCGTGGCGGATCACCACGAAGGACTTGAACCAGCGCACCTGCGCATTCCAGAGCCCCTCCGGCGCCTGCGCGATGCTGCCGAGAAAGACGAGCGCCACCGAAATGCCGAGCAGCCAGATGGTGAGGCGGACCGAAGTGAGAAATTTCCAGAGCGATGACATCAGTGGACCTTGGTGAGAAATGCGATGAACGACTCGCGCGCGGATGCGACGGCGGGCGCGTCGCCGAGGAGCTTGAAGAACCACCACTGCCCGCTGAGAGGGATGATCGCGCCGGTGAGCGAGCGCGCTTCGTTTTTCAAATCGACGATGATCGAGCCTTCCGGCGCGCCGGCGAGCGGCTGGGCGAGCTTCGCGATCTCCGCGTCCGGGATGTCTGCGAGGCCGATCTGTTTGCGCCAGCGTTTCACATTTTCCACCGTGCCGCCCGTGGAGCTGGGGAAGACGCTCACGGCCACGTCCGCCTTCGCGCCGTCCTTTTCCGGCACGGTAAATTTCGCCTGCTGCATCGGCCCCGGCGCGACCTGCGTCCAGTCCGCAGGCACGGTCCCCGGCCAGCGCCGTTCCGCGGAAGCGGATGCGGGAGCCGGTGCGGCGCCTTCGGCAAAGCGGACCGTCTTCAGGAATTCAAAAAACGCGGGCTTCTGCGCCGTGACCGCGGCGTCCGGACCTTGGATTTTGAAAAACAAACTCCCCTCGCTCCGATGCGTGAACGCGACGACGAAGCGGTTCGGCTTTTCGCCCTGCGCGTCGGCGAACTCGAACATGCTTCCTTTCCCATCCGCGACCGGCACTTCCTTCAGGAGCTTCGCGGCCTCCGCTTCCTCCAGCGGCTCCTCGCCGCGCACCTGCCGCCACATGTTCACGAGGATGGTCTCTTTTCCCTCCATCGAAGTCAGCGCCGTGATCGCGACCGATGCGTCTCCTGCCGCAAAGCGCCCGACATTCGCAGCGTCCGGCCCCGCGTCCTTCCAGCCTGCGGGCAGCGTCCACGTCAGCGCGGGACGCCAGATTTTCTCATCCGCGCGCGCCGCGGGCTTGGGCGAGTGGTCGTGCCCGTCGCCCTCAAAATGGGCTTCCTCCTTCTGCGGGACGAAAGGGCGATCCTTCGGCGCGTCATAGACGCGGGCGGTTTTGCGGTCGCAGCCGGCGAGCCCGAGGGCGAGAGGCAGCGCGCAGAGGAGGAGTTTGGTCTTCAAGTGTGGGAGTTTCGTCGGCCTCAAGCGGGTGGTTAACCCGTGCGGGGCGCGCCTTCTTAGCCGTCCCCGGCTGTTCGGCAAGAGGCGATGCAGGCGGGATCCGCAGATTGCGCAGATTTCGCGCAGAGGAAAATCGCGGTGCCGCCGGGCTACGAAGCGGCGGTGATCACCTCGAGCGTGCGCGCGAGGTTCTCCTCCACCGAGCAGCGCGCCGCCTTTTCCAGCAGTCGCGGACGCACAGCCTCGCGGCGCTGCGGATCGGCCCACGCCGCGAGCGCCGTCGCGAGCGCCCTCGTGTCGCCGGGCGCGACTGCGTCGCCATGCACGCCTGGTTCGAGGATTTCGGAAAAGCCGTTCGCGGTCGTGGTGATCACCGGCAACCCGGCGGCGAGCGCCTCGATGCACGCGTTGGAAAACGGATCGTAGAGCGTCGGCAGGATGAAGACATCCGCCGCCGCCATTACCGCGCGCAGCCTTTCGCCCGGAAGCGCGCCGAGGAATTTCACCCGGCCCGACTTTGGCAGCCCGCGCTGGTCGCCGCGCCCAGCCACGAGCAGCGTCACCGGGTTTTTCAGCGCCTTCACCGCGGCGATGGCGTAGCGCAGTCCCTTGCGATCCCATCCGGTCCCGGCAAACAGCGCGACGAATTCCTGCGGCGCGATTCCGAGTTCCGCGCGCAGGGCCTCCCGCGCTCCCGGTTCCGCGGCGTGGGTCGGGACGCCATTGTGGACCACATGCACCTGCTCGGCTGCCGTGCCGTAGAAGCGGATGATCTCGTCCTTCACCATCTGCGAATTCGCGATGACACGCCGCGCGCCGCCGGTGAAGAGCGCGCATTCCAGTTCCAGAATCTCGCGATGTTTCCGCTGCAGGCTGCGGAACCAGCCGCGCCACGGCGGCTCAAACTCCCGCCGCCGCTCCAGCCAGGCCGCATGCACGCCATCGCCCGCGCGATACACGTCGCAGGCCCACACGCGCTCCAGGCTGAAAAGCACATCCCACCCCCCGCTCTCACGGCGATCCTCCAGCCGATCCGCAAACCCTTCCGGCGTTTTCCCGGCCACCACGACACGCTCGTGCGGCCAGGCGCCCTCCGGCCATTCAGCCCCGCAGATGAGCACCGGCTCGTGCCCCGCCGCGCGTGCCGCCGCCGCAAACCGCAAAAGATAAGCCTCCGCCCCGCCGCTCGCCGAATAGCCTCTGCGAACAAGCCCAATCCTCATGACCTGTGGTGGTTGGCGGATGCTTTCACGTCGCCCGGAGCATTGCTCGCACCGGCAAAGAG
Organism: uncultured Verrucomicrobiae bacterium; assembly: GCA_963769025.1. GTDB lineage: Bacteria > Verrucomicrobiota > Verrucomicrobiia > Chthoniobacterales > Chthoniobacteraceae > SXWH01. The sequence continues at coordinate 1,224,440 of CAVYKI010000003.1, read as the reverse complement.
TGCAACCTCCGGTTTATCGAAATCCCCTCGCACCCCTTGAAAAGAGTTCGGCCCCCCGCAACCGATTGGCTACGGAGGGCCGATGTTCCCCCCAGAACAGTTTATAAATCTTCGCATCCGCTTCCGAACGCTGGACAGACATTAACGCACTCCCAAAAAGCCGCAAGTCTATTTTTAGTTTTTTTTATCCGTGACTGAAACCGCTGATGTCATCTGCTTTCGATAAGTCATTCTTCTTAATGGACTGCACCCACATCTGAACGCCGAAGGCGATCATGAGCGTGGCGAAAATTCTCGTAAGCGTCACATCCTGAAGCTTTTTCAACCAGTCTGCCGCCAGCCATCCGATGATACCCCCGGCGATTCCAGCCGGAACGGCGACTTTCCAAAGGATGAAACCATTCGCGTGATTCTTGAAGCTTGTGCACAACGCCGTGAGCACGATCGCGGCGAGCGACGTGGCCACGGCACCCTTTTGATCCATCTTCAGGAGCAGCACAAAAGCCGGCACCATGACGACTCCGCCACCGACGCCGCAGAGGGCCGCGACGACCCCGCCAAGAATGCCGATGAGGATCGCGACGACGGTGGAGTACATGGGGGCGGCAGCGCTTCTATCGCACGCCAAGGGCGTGTGAAAGGCGAAACTCAGGCGCGCAGCCGGATCCCGGCTGCGCGGGTTGACGGCAGCACGATGCGCGCACGCGGCCGCACCACGCGTAAATGATGACGCAGGCGGGCACCCGCCTGCTGTGCAGTTCCCCGGAGGGAGCGGTCTAGTTGACCCCGTGGGTCGCGCGCTCGCCGAGCAATTGGCGCTCGGCCTCGACCCAGTCGCTAAGGGCGTCACCAGGAAGCCCCAGTTGCTGGCGCTTTTCCCCGATGAGATACGCGCGGAACGCGACGTCCTCCTGGCGGATGGTGGCGGGCTTCGCAGTCTTCGCTTTCGCCGGCTTGGCGGCTTTGACGACTGGCGGGGCCTTCACGACTGGCGCGGCACTCGCAGCGCGGGTCGCGGCCTTCGATTTCGTTGCAACGCGGCTCTTAGGCGCGGTGGTGGCAGCCACTTTCTTGGCTCCCTCGGCTTTATCTCGTTTGTTGACCATGTTGGTTTGTTGGTTCCCTGCTGGACGACGGGTGCGGAGGGAAAACCCGGCCAGCGCGCGACTCCCTACGCGAACGTCGATTGAATGGGAACACAAAAAACAAAAATTTGCGCCGGCTGTCATTCCGGAGGCTGCAGATTGCTGTTCGTGCAAGGCCAGCGTCATCCGGTTGCCGTGGCTGAGGTCGCCGACGACAACCTCCTTCCGCTTCCCGTTGTCCCCGCGTCGCAGCCCGGGAAATGGCGCAGCCTCCGCCGATCAAAAATCCTCGCTCCCGCACGGCCAGCTCTCCTGCGGCACGTAGCCGAGATCCCGCTCCGCGGAACCGAGATCGAACCGCGCCTGCACGAGCGGACGGCTCGTGGCGTACACGACGGAATGGCGCACCTCCGGCGGCTGCCTCGACCGCGCAAGCGATGAACCGCCCCGCGTCGCCCGGGCTCAAATAGACGTCGCGGAACAGCTCGCTCGCCGCGATTTCCGCCACCTGGCCGAGATCGCGCGGGCACCAGCCCAGCCGCGCGATGATGGCGCTCATCCCGTGCATCTCCACGTAGGTGCGACCCGCCGATTCCATGAACATCTTCGTCGCCGCGTACCACGCCTTCGGGCTCGTCGGGTGTTCGGGCCGGATGGGAAATGGCCCCGTGGCCTGCTGCCACCAGTTCACCTGCCCCGAGCTCGCAAGCACGACCCGCCCGACGCCCGCGCAGCGCGCCGCCTCCATCACGTGGAAAAGCCCGGTGATGTTGTTCGGCAGCAGGCTTTCGAGAAAGGGTGCGTCGTCCGGCGTCGCCGCGAGATGCACGAGGCACTCCATTTTCTCCATCGCATGATCCAGCGCCCCACGGTCCGTCAGGTCACCGATCACGCAATCCTCCAGGCCTGGAGTGGGCGTCCGATCAAATCCCCGCACCATGTGCCCGCGGCGCATCAGTTCAGCCACGGCGGCGCGACCGATTCTTCCGGATGAGCCGGTGACAAGGACGGAAATGGGCTTGCTCATCCCGAACGCGGATACGCGGAAGAAACGCGCCGCGCGAAGTTTTTCCGCGCGCCTAGATCAGTCCCGCCTCGACCGCCAGCCGCGTCAGCTCCGCGGATTTGTGGACGCCGAGCCGGCGCATGAGCCGGGTGCGCTGGTTGTCCAGCGTGCTCTCGGATTTGCCGAGCATCTCGGCCATCTCCTTCAGCGTCCGGCCTTGTGCGACGAGCACCCATACCTCGCGTTCCGCAGGCGTCACTTCGGTGAGGAATGCCTCCGCATCGCTCTGCGGCCTGGTGCGTCCGGCCTTGGTGATGCGCGGCGTGAAGCCCGTACCCCCTCCGGCCACCGTCAGCACCGTCTGCACGATCTCCTCCATCGAGTCGGACTTGTGAACGAACCCGTCCGGGCGCGCCAGCGTCGCCGCACGGATGACGCGGTCGCTCTCGTCGCCCGTAATGAGCACCACACGGGCGCGCATATGCTCATCGCGCAACGCATGGAGCAGCGCCACGCCGTCCCGATCCGGGAGGTGCAAATCCGCCAGCACGATGTCCGGGCACTGCCGGTTACACATCTTCAGTGCCTCGGTGACGTTTTTCGCCGTGCGCGTCTCGTAGCCGCGCTTTTGAAAAACCAATCCGTAGCCGAGCGCCACCCCGGGGTGATCGTCCACGATCAAAATCCGCGCTGTCACTGCTCGTGCTGGGGTGCTTGTGTTTGTCATTCGTCCTTTTCCGGGGGAGTGGCAGCGCGCGGGCCTTTCGCAATCAACCACATCGACCTGAATCAGATTGCCCCGATCGCGGAGCGTTCGGCAAGCGGAACGATATGGGGTTTTCACCCTATATCCTTTTGTGCGTTCACCCCATGGACGCCGCGCCTTCGTTTGCGCTTAAATCACTCCCATCGGGCGCGTCGGACGCGCCCGGTCCCTGCGCCGGCGCGGCCGGGAGGCAATCGGCGACTGCGGCAGATGGGGACAGCTGTCGATGAAGCCGGGGCATGGCCTCACGGCCCGCCGCGCGCATCGGGGGCGCGTTCGATTTGCTCCGGTGCCGCGAGGCTTGCGGTCCGTGGGAAAATGCCCGTCGGCTTTCCAACTGAACACCTGTCGTTTCGCCGATGTGCTTCTCACCGCAGGGCTCCGCGCTCCCGCCTCTGCGCATCGAAAATGGATGCGATCAGTCGCGGAAATTGCCGAACTGCAGCCCGACCTCGAATTCCCCCGCCCGGCAGAACGCGATCACATCCTGCAAGTCATCGCGGCTTTTTCCCGTCACGCGGATCTGCCGCTCCTGCAGCGCGCTCTGCACCTTCAGCCCGCGCTCCTTGATCGCCTTGATGATCTCCTTCGCCTTCTCGCCATCGAGACCCTGCTTGATCACGAGCTCCTGCGTCGCGTGCCCGAGCGGCGAAATCGCCGGATCCTTCCGGTCCACATTCCGGAGGTCCACGCCGCGCTTCGAGAGCTTGCCGATGACGATTTCCTGCAGGCTCTTCAGGCGGCCGGCGTCCTCGGCGGAAAGTTTGATCTTCGACTCCTTCTCATCGAGCTCGATCTTCGCCGTAGAGCCCTTGAAATCGAACCGGTTCGCGAGCTCCTTCCGCGCCTGGTTGATGGCGTTGTCCAGCTCCTGCTTGTCCACTTCGGAAGTGATATCGAATGAAGGCATGCCGCGCTTCTAGCAGCCCGTACCGCGGAAAGGAACAGCGAACACGCACGCTCAGCGAGCCGCGTCGGCATCGGCAAAACGGATCGAGAAAAGGTCGGCGTCACTCATCTCAAAACGCAGCCGCACGGGCTTGCCCGCATGGGAGCCGACATCCTCGCCGCCTTTCCACTTCACGACGCGCGCGATGTGGTCGCCCCAGATCGGTTCGCAGTCTGCCAGCGAAAATCCGGGCAGCGGTTTGCCTTCGCCGTCCTGCATTTCCACGCGCATCTGACCCGCAGCGCTGGTCGCGTAGTTCATCTCGAGCTGCCTGCCGGAGAAGGTGAGCGGCTTCGTGATGAATTCACCACCGGCCAGCGGCGCATTCACCGACACAAACCCATCCAGCCGCAGCGTGTAGCGCCGGCCCCCCGTGAGAAACATGGACATCTCGGTGTCACCCGTCTGATGGATGCCGATGGCCGCATAGTTCGCGCGGTTCGCCCAGCCATCCTTGCTGAGGCCGGGACGGATGAAGCTCTGCGTAAACTCACGGTCATACGCGCCCCCGCCGCGCGTCGTCATGAAAAGGATGTCCGTCGCAGCGCCGCGCTTGTCCATGAAGCGCGTGGGCATCGCCACGTAGATGTGCGGCGCGCGAAAGTAAGGCTGCGTGCACGATGTGTAGAGGTGCTCGCCTGGCAGGTTCGCCGGCATTTCGACCGGCGGCGTCCAGTGAACAAAGTCCTCCGACGTCGTGCGCGCGATGCCTCGATAGCCCTTGATGAAGCGGCGGAAGTAGCACACGTAGCGCTGCTCGCTCTCGCTCCAGAACGCGTAATTCTGCGAGTCAAAATACTTGCCCCACTCCTCCGAAACCACCGGCTCATCGCGGAGCTTCTTCCAATGAATCCCATCGGGTGAAACGAATGCCTTCAGCCCGCCCGGCCCGCGCTTGTCGCGCACCGCCACCTGATGCGGCTGAAACGCGAGCCCTCCGAGCGCCTTGTATTTCTGGTCCGAGGGCGTTCCGGGCTTCGTGTCGATGAATGGCGTGAAATTGTGGTTCACCAAAAACTCGTCCATCAGCACGATATTGCCCGCCGGGAAGCTCGGGTGCTCGAAGAGGCCGAGCTTCGGCAGCGTCCAGTGAATGGCATCCTTGCTCTGCGCATAGAGCGTCACCTCGCCGTCGTGGTAGCCCTCGATGCCGTGCGTCTTCCAGGTCACCTTCGGATCCTTGTCGTCCCGGTAGTAGAACTGAAACTTGTCCTCCGCCTTCAGCACCGTGGCGTAATGGCCGTGCGGCCGCGCGCCATTCGTCAGCGCCTCCGCAAGCCGCGGCTCGTGGAGCTTCAGCGCGGCGTTCCTCAGTTCGCCCACGAGCAACCGGTCCACGAACAGCTCGCGCCGCGAGCCGATGGCGATGGGTTCATCCGCAGCGTGGAGCGATGCGAACGAAGCCAGCAGCAGAGCGGAGATGGCGGAAATGTTCGGTCTCATGGCAGTCGTTCACTCCGCCTTTTTCAGCTCGCCCAGCATCTCCAGCAGGTTGTTCGTCAGGATGACGGACGCGTCTTCCTGCACGACGTTCGTGCCGAGCCAGGTCTCGTAGCCGCCGAGTTGGTGTTGCTCGGGCGTCGGCAGGTAGCCGTGCCGGCCGTTGGCCAGGCCGATGACCATCGTCTGCGGAAACGGGCTGCGCTTTTTCAGGTCGAGGCCGATCTCGACGAAGGTCTCGAACGGAATGCCGCACACCGCGAGGTCGCCGATGCGGATGGCCTGGATCTTCACGGTGATGGTCTCCTCCGGGCGCTCGGCGGCGCCGACGGTGCTGCGGGCGTAGTTCTGCGCGAGGCGCGGCAGCTTCTCGATGGCGTCCTTGTCCTTGATCGCGACCACGGCCTTCGCGTCCGCGACCTGCTCCGTCGGTCGGGCGGCGATATTTCAGCGTGATCTCGCGCTGCAACATGCCGAGGCGCGCGTCGGAGCGGTGCTTCTCGATTTTCCGCTGGGCGAACCACGCGGTGTCGGCGGCCTTCTGCGGCGACGATGCGGATCTGCTCGAACGGCTCGCGCGGCGGGCGCGTGACGCCGAAGGGGATGTTGTTGATGTCGCCGGAGGTGCCGTTCGACATCATCGCGACGAAGTTCTCGTCGCCGCGCACCCGCGACGGCATGAGCCGCGCGAACTCGCCGAAGTAATCGGCGGACATCTGTCCCTGCGGCGCGCCGCCGACGTAGTGCAGCGAGTAGTTGGCGAAGAGCGCGAGCGGCTTCCGCTTCGCATCCTGCACGGAGATGATCGTGATGTCCGGATCGGTCGGACCGGCGGGATGATCGAGCACGTCGGGACTCGTGCCGGGATTCATCTTCACCTTGTCCAGTTTGCCGTAGGGATTCAGCGGCATCTTGCCCGGCTTGAGAAACCAGCGGCGGTTGAAGACTTCCTCCGGCAGCGGATGCGCCGCGGCGCCGACGGCGGCGGGCCGCAGCGCGGCGTGCGCCTTGATGATGGAATCCGCGATGCCCTCGACGAACAGCTTGCGATAGGCCGCCGCCGGTTCGCTGCGCGTGTTCGAGCGGCGCCGCGCTGTGCGTGTGCGTGGAGGAGATGAGCATTTTCTCCACCGGGATGCCGGTCTTCTTCGACGCGATGTCCTTCGCTTCATCGAGCACGTCCGGCCCGGCGCCGAGATTGTCCACCACGACCATCGCGAGCGTGGTCGTGCCGTCGTCGAGCACCAGCGCGCGGGCGTGCAGCGGGTCGTGCGCGCTCGTCCGCCATGTTCGCGCTGAAGCCGCCCGGCATGTTCAGCGGAAACTCCTTCGGCGTGATGTCCACCGCCGCCGCGCCGGCGCGGAGCACGGGCTTTCTCAGCGGAATGAAGTGTCGCGGAGATCGGGAGCAGTGTGAGCGCGAGGACGAGGCGGAGGCAGTACATGGTAATTCGGGGATGATTTTGGTGTCGGGGGGAAATTTGGGCTCGATGTGTTTCGGGAAAACCGGGCGGGACGCTCTACTCGAACACGATCTCTCCGAAGATCGGAGCGATCGTCCATGCTCGTGCTGCTGATCGAGGAGGACCAGATGGAGCGATCGACTTTCTCGCGCGGCAGGTCGGTGATAGCGGGCGAAGTTCGCCCGCCAGGTCACGCCCGGGCGCCGGCGGCTCGGCGGCGAGGGTCTTGAACGGAATCGTGACGAGCGTGTGCCAGCGATGCTCCTTCGCATCGATGCGCGACTCGGCCTGCCACTCGCCGTTCCAGGTCGGGATCGTCCTTGCCGTGGCGCGGGTCCATCGCGTCGGTGATGAAGCCGCTCGCCGCGTCGTATTTCGAATCGGCATTCGCGCCGACGCGTGAGGCGGTAGAAGATGTCGCGCGCGGTCTGCGGCTGGAGGTAGAGGTCGAAGGCTTCCTGATTCGTGAGCGGACGCGATCGCGGTTCCACTTCGGGAACTCCGCGGGACCGTCGGCTTCGAGTTCGCTCTCCGCGCGGATGTAGAGATTCGCCTTGTCGTAGAGCAGCCGCAGCGTCGTCTTGCGCGGCAGCTTGTTCAGCGGCGGCACGACGGTGAGTTCGTGGGCGGCGGCTTGCTCGCCACTGCGGCGCGTCGAGCGTGACCGGTCCTCTGGCCTGCGCCACGGCGAGGCGCTTCTTGCCGGGCACGGGAGCGCTGCGCATGGCCTTGGTGTCCCAGTTCAGGCAGGTGTTGGCATACGGCTCCTGGTAGCCGTCGTAGCGCGAGGCGGAGGTGGTGGGTGTCGTGCCCGGGAAACGGGAATAGGACGTATGACCAATTGCCAGCGGGAGCGCCGTTGCCCCGTTTTTCATAGAGCGTGGCGAGGAAGGCGTTGCGCGCGTCGATGGCATCGAGCAGGCGGTCGCGCGAGCCGCCATCGGGTTGCATCTGATACGCCTGATACAAATGCACGACGCGGGCGAGATGACGCACGTATTCAAACTCTGTGCGCACGAGCGCAAGACGCGTCTTCGCCTTCCCGGCGGGCGCGGCCTTCTCCGCCTGCGTGAGATCGGCCTCGAGCGCGGCGAGGAGGTTCGGCGTGTAAAGGAAGGCGATGAGCTGGAACGGATCCTGCACGGTCTTTCGCGCGCGGCCCTCGATGGGCTGGTAGGTCCACACGTCGCAGCGCGTGCCGATGTGATCCGAGTAGAGCGCGATGGCGTGGTAGAGCTGATCGTAGAACGAGCGCATGTAAAACGCGGCGCTCTTGTTTCCGAAGGCGGCTTCGCAGAACTCGGGCATGAGATCCTTCGCCGCGTTGTGCGCGGGATCGTCGAACATCCGGCCCATCACGTAATACACCGGCCCTTCGAGCCCGAACAACTGCCCCGGCCCGTCGCGGTAGAGCGACTGGATGCGATTCGCCGCGAGCCGCTTCACCTGCGTCTCGATAAACCCCGGCGTGCGCATCGGCGTGTAGCGCGTGCCGAGGTTCGGGCACCAGTTGTAGATGTAGCCGGTGAAGCCGCGCGGCACCTCGATGCCGCGCCACGGTGCAATGTCCTCGTCGTTCGTGCCGGTGAGCATGATGCACGTGTTGGCCGGAAATGCCTTGAAGGTCTTCGGCGGCACCGCCGTGAGGATGTAGGACATCATCGTGACGTCCTTGCCGGGATGCGATTCCACGAGCCGCTCGGCCACGTTGCGATTGAAGATCCAGATCTTCTCACTCCAGTCCTTGCCCGTGCCGTAGAGCTTCGCGCAGTTGTCGCACTGGCACTCGCGAAAGCCGTCCGGCTGGCCGAGATCGACCGATGCATAGCCGCGGTCGAGCCACGACGCGAGATCGCGATAGATCAGCTCCTGCACGTCGGGATTCGACAGGCAATACTGCGCCCTGCCGCCCTCGGGCTTCACCCGCGAGCCGCTGACGAGTGCAAAGTACTCCGGGTGCGTCGCGCCATATTTCTCCACCGGCACCGCACGCTCCCACGTGTGCCCGCCGAACATCTCATCCACGCGCGGAAAGCGATTGTGCGCGAGATCGTAAAACCCACCGCCTGCCGGATGCGCCGTGTTGACCCGGAGCAGCGGCGTCTTCTCCACCCTCAGGTCCGCCGGGACAGCCATCGTCTTCATCGGCAGAAACTCGATCGCCGGCGAGGCCAGCAAATCAATCTTCGCCGCGCCGCTCACCGGCGTGTAGCCCGGCAGATCGGGATACAGGAAACGCACGCCCATGAACTGCCGCACAAAGTCCACCACAGCCTTCGCCGTGCCCACGCGATCCCAGTTCGGCCGCCGCTTGTCCTGCGTCTCGCCCCTTGCCGGCTGGTCGTTCCCGGCGATGATCACATCGCTCCCGACCACCCGATGCACGTAGCTCCAGTCGCGCAGCTTCGTCACCTCGATGCCGCTCGCCTGCGCGAACCGCGTGTTCCCGAGAAACAGCGCCGGCTTCGCACGGTCGCGCTTGCCTTCGGAAACGACATCCACGTCGGCCCCGTTCGCCTTGAAAGCGGTCTGCAGGAGCCGCGCCGTTTGATTCACGCACTCCGTCAGCGCCGCGTTCGGCAGCTTGTCCGGCATGACGATCTGGTAGTCCGACTTTCCATCGCTGAGCAGCACGAGGTCTGAGGCGAAGGCGTGCATGGCGAGGAGGCAGAGGGCGAGGATGAGTTTCACGGTATAGTGGGAGGGAGGCAGGGTGCGCTCGGGGACTGACCGGTGGATCAGGCGAGCTTCGTCCAATTTGCCGCGGTGCCGCCGGCCTTGTATTGCGCATCATCGGGATGCGCGCCGAAGACGATGATGCGCAGCTTGCCATCGTCTCCCGCCGCAAGGAGCGGGGACGCAAGCAGCGCTGGCAAGCACAGGACGAGGGTGGCGACGGAGAATGGCGCGGTGGGTTTCATCATCATGGGTTCTGGTTGGAGGATTGATTCAGCGGGGAGGAGTTGCCCGGCAACTTTCTAACGGGGCGGCGGAAAGATGAAGCGCTCCGTCGTCATTTCGGCGATTTGAGGGACTCGATGCTCTGCTCCGCGGCCTTGCGCGTGCGCGCATCGGTGAGCCATTCGAGGGCGTGGGCGAGATCGGCTTCGGCCTGCTGGGTGTCCTTCGTGATGCCAAACGCGCGACCTCTCGCAAAATAGCCATCGCCGCGCTTCCAGAAAGGCCATTTGGCGATGTCCTCCCCGGCAAACTGCGCGACGACTTCCGGAGCCTTCGACTGCGCGAGGAGGTTCTGCATCCGCACGGTTTTTTGCACCGCCGCGATCGGGATGCGCGCGGCGAGCGCGTCCGCTTGCGCGTAGTCCTTCAACGCGGAGGCGGCGGCGGCGGCCTGTTCGAGAGCGGCTGATTTTTGGAAGTCGGTGAGCTTGCCTTCGGCCAGCGCGAGGTAGGCGGGGAGCGCTTCGGCGGGCTTGCGCAGCTTGCCGGCTTCGCGCAGGGCGATGACAAAATCCGTGACGCTCGGATCGGCCTCGAACTGATGCGATCTGCCGTCGTAGAAATGCGCGAACTTCATCGGCTCGTGGAAGCCTTCGGTGCCGGTGGGCGAGAGCGCGCTGAGTTCCGTGCCGTCTTCGCGGATGCGCTGGCGGCAGATGTTGATGTGCCAGGGCAGGCTCTGCGTGGGCTTGCGGCCGATGACCTGATGCAGCGGATCGTTTTCATCCTGCGTGACCGGGATGCGGATCTCGATCGTCCAGTGATCGTCGGCGATGTGCGTGGCGACCTCCGCCTTCGAATCCCAGGCGAACCACTGGCCCTTCGGCGCGCCGCGATCCAGATCGACGACTGCGCCCGAGGGGCTGATCGCGATCTGGTAATACGAGTGCGTCTCCGTCGCGATCTCGATCTCGACGGCGTCGCCATACCACAGCGCCTGGTCGTCATTTCGCGTGGCGGTGTTGACGGGCTTTTCGCCGGGGCGTTCGTCGCAGCGAATGGCGAAGAAGACGCTGTTTCCCTGCCAGCCGGCTTTGAACGAGGTGCCGAAGATCGGCTGGCGGCCGGTTTGCAATTCGCGCAGGCGGCCCGTCGCGGCGGTGGGGCACTTCTGCCAATAGTCGTCGTCGAGTTTGCCGTCGATCACGATGTCCTTTGCGTCGCCGACGAGGCGCACGAATGGCACCGGGCCGCGCTTTTGCCCGAGCTGCTGCGTCTTCATGCGCAGGCCTTTCAGGAAGTCGTCCATCAAGCCGAGCCGCCTGCCGTAGATGCTCGCGGCATCGGTCTTTGGACTGCGCCTTGGCAAAGAGCGCGAGCGCGGCATCGGCCTTCGCCTTGTCCGTCTCCATCGCCTCCAGTTCTGCTCGCAGTAGGTGAAGAAGGCGCGCATCTCCTCGCTCGGCGGGACCGTAGAAGAGCCGGCAGTACTCGCGGAACATCGCATCCACATCCGCGTTCTTCCCGCCCCAGTACATGCGCGCGGTGAAATAGACCAGGAAGTGATTGAAGCCGATGCCGGCCTTTTCAAAGTCGCTGCCCACGCTCAGCCAGATGTCCTCGCCCTGCGACATGCCCTTGGTGGCGTTCACTGTCTCGCCGAGCGCGTGCGGCGCGAAGGACGGCAGATACCAGCCGCGATCGGTGAACGGATAGTTCTCGAAGATGAGGAGCGGATTGTCGGTCTTCTTCGCCCACGCGGCGCGGAGAGCTTCGGGGGCGGATTCGCCTTCGCCCTTGCCGCCACCTTTGTTGATGGGACGCCGTCCGCCGACGATGCAGACGAGCACGTTCGGCTCCAGCTTTTCGATCTTCAGCGGCGGCAGCGTGTAGACGCCATACGCGCAGTTCAGCACCTTCGCGTGCGGATGCGTCTTCGCGACCTCCTTCGCCACGCGATTGACGAAGTCCCACACATAGTCGGAGAGCAGCCCGCGCTCGTTGCGCTCGGGCGAGTCCTTGCCCTTGCATTTCTCGCACTGGCAGATCGCGGTGTAGCCGTCCGGCGGCATGATGGAGACGCTTTCAAACTTGTAGATGTCGAACTGCGCGCGCGCGCAGCGCACCGTCTCGCGGAAGAGTTCCTCATTCGAATAGCAGAGCTGGTTCTTGCTGTAGCCGGGCTTGTAGTCGCGCTTGCCGCCGTAGAGCGCGAACCACTCCGGATGCGCGGCGAAGATCGCATCGTTGCCCGTCATCCCCGCCATGCCGTGCGCGATCTGCAATCTCTCGTCGTTGCGCGTGCCGAGGCGCATCACCCACATCGCCGTCTCGGGACCGGCGGTGCTGAAGCGGAAATTAAACTGCCGCAGCGCGAAGTCCGGGCGCACCGTCTCGTCGAGCTTCGGCAGCGGGATCGTCTTCAACGACGGCAGCACCTCGCCGATTTCACCCGGCAGATACCAGCGCGCGCCGAGCCTGTGCAGGAAGCCGGACACCGCGTTGAAGCTGCCGCGCTCATCGAGTCCCCAGATTTCGAGCGATTCGCCTTTCGCGGTGGTGGCGCCGTCCGGCTTGCCGGTGTCGCCGGGCAGCCTGAGCCGGTTCTTGTACAAGCCCGGGCCCGGCATGCCCCAATGCGAATTCGTGAGCTTTTCCCACTCCGCCTGCGCCCGCGGGATGTCGCCGTTGTTCTTCGCAAAAGGCTCGATGGGTGTGAACTCAGTGTCGTCGCCGATCAGCACCATCCAGTCCGCGCCCGTCGCGATGCGATACGCGCCGTCCTTCAGTCCATCGGCAGTGACCTTCAGCCGGTCGGTGTCCGCGCTGCGCCCGACGTACAACTTCACCGGCATCGTGCCGCCCGGCTGCGTGACGATCGGCAGTTTTGCACCCGAGATTTTCTCCACGTAGGTCTGCAAGTCCTGCGCCGCGACCCGCACCGTGCGCTGCGGTTTCTCCGCGATCACGATCTCAGCGCGGGGCCGTCCGTCCTGGACGATGAATGACTCGGCTGCCGAGGAAGGCGCACCGAAGCCGGCGAGGATGCATGGGAGGAGCAGGAGGTGTTTCATGATCATGGGAAAGGGCGAACCTGTTGCGGCCAACGTGGACGAACAGGGAACCCCGCAGCTTGGAATCAATGAGCAAGAAATGTCGCGCGCATCGGGATCGGAAGAAGGGCTTCGCGTGGCGTTCGCTTGCGGAGCGACGTTGGGCAGCTGGGAGGGATTCGCAGCGCGGTGCGCTACTTTTGCGGAGGAATGGGAGGCAGCTTCGCGGAGTAGTGCACGGCGCGGTGGCGGTTGTCGTCGAAGGCGAAGTGCAGCCACTGCTTGTCCTTGCTCACGAAGCCGTCGGGGTAGTTCATGCGGCCCTTCGGGCCATCGACGGACTCCTGCTGGAGCACGCGCTGGTAGGGCCAGGTCTTCATGCCGTCGAAGCTGATCCACAGCGCCATCGGGCTGCGGTGCTTGCTGTTCGGATTGTGCAGGATCGCGACGGTGTCGCCGCCGAGAGTGTAGAGCGTGGTCTTGCTGCCGGGATTCGGGATCGGCGTGAGGCTGGCGAACTCGGGCCACGTCTTGCCGCCGTCCTTCGACTCCGGCTTTGTAGAGCATGCCGCCGAGGCCGTCGGCGCGGATGATCATCGTGATGCGGCCGTCGGGATGCTCGAAGAGATCGTTCTCCGCCCAGCCGAAGTAGCGGCTGTTCGGCGTGAGGCGGATGTTGCCGTGCTCGCTCCACGTCTTGCCGCCGTCGCTGCTGATGAGCACGCCGTTGCGCGGATTGGTGAAGGCGCGGTCGAGCGGCGCCTTGTCCTGCTCATCGTCGGGGCCGATGTAATGCTGGAACGGAATCATGATGCGGCCGTCCTTGCGTGACGATGTGCTTGCGGATGAAGGTGCGCTCCTTCAGCCGGCCCGGCACTTCCTGCGGCTTGCTCCAGGTCTTGAAGGAATCGTCGCTGGTCAGAAACCACGAGCGCCAGTCGTTCGCCCAGTGCTTCGAGTGCGTGGAGAAGAAGAGCGTGCTGCGCTGGCCGAGGATCATCAGTTCCGTCGGACCCTGGCCGATCGTCTTGCCTTCGCGCGGGAAGCCGACATCGAAGCGCTCCAGCGGCGTCCACGTCTTGCCCTTGTCGGTGCTGCGCGTGACGCCGGTGTAGTTCAGCGGCGAAGGCTCGGTGTCGCCGCCGGCGAGGATGAAGAGAATCCACGAGCCGTCGGGCAGTTCGCGCAGCGTGGTGTCGCAGACCATCTTGTTCGGCGTCACGCCGTCGTAGGGGATGCTCTTGAAATCCTGCTTCGCGTCCTCGGCGGCCTGCGCGGTCCACTTCGGATCGGGCGTGATGGATTTCGGCAGATGCGGCGCGTAGGCCTTGTTCACGAGCATCTTCCCGACCTTCGCCCGGCGTTTGATCTCCTCGGGTCCATCGTGAGCTTTCCGACTCCGCCTGCTTGAGCATGTCCTCCTCGGTGAATTTCACGTGCAGGATCTCCGCGTCGGTGTGGCGGTTCCAGTCATAGAGGATGTGGATGGTGCCGTCGGGCGCCTGGAAGCCGTCGGGATAAGAGACCTCCGCGCGATCATCGATGAGCAAGCCCTTGCCCCAGGTCTTGCCGTCGTCGTCGGAGAGGAAGGCCTTCAGGTTCGAGCGGCGCGGCAGGCGCACATTGATCGGGCCATTCTTCACGAGCAGCAGTTTGCCGATGGCGAGACGGCGGATGAAGAAGCGCGCGCTCGGATTCTGGATCGCCGACGGCTGCGGCTCGCTCCACGTCGCGCCCTTGTCGGTCGAGGTGCTTTCGCTGATGCCGTCCTTCGTGCGCGCGAGCATCCACAGGCTGCCGTCCTTGCGCTCGACGATCATGTGCTCGTCGAAGTCCGTCTCGGGAAACGCCACGCCGCCGCGGCGCGTCCACGTCTTGCCCTGATCGGTGGAGGCGAAGACATTCGCCATGCGGATCGCGTCGAGATCCTGGTGCGCCTCCTTGTCCGTGCCGGGGCCGGCGATGCGGTCGCGCGTCCAGAGCGAGACCGGCAGCAGCCAGTCGCCATTGCTGAGCACGGTCGGCTTGTTCAGCGTGCAGCCGTCGGCGAAGCGCACGGGCTTCGTCCACATCGGCTCGGCGGCATCGGGATCGTCGCAGCGGATGTACCAGTCGCCGCAGCGGCCATCGAAGTAGCCGAGGCTCTGATCGAAGAAGCACCACAGCCGGCCGAGCGGATCGGTCCAGAGATTGCCGACGAGCGCGCGACGCTCGTAGCGCACGCCGTTGAGTTCCCCATCCTGGGGATCGATCACGACGCGCGGCTTCGACCACGTCTTGCCGTCGTCATCGCTGGTCGCGAGCATGAAGAAGCCATTCGGGCTAGTCGCCATTGCCGACCCAGCGGCCCACAGCCGGCCCTTCGGCGTGCGGTCGATGCCGATGATCATGTTGCCGGGGCGGACCTGGTCGTCGTACTCGGGGCCGGGCTTGGTGTTGATGACCGGCGGCTCGAGCGAGAGGTCGAGCATGGCCTTGTCCTGGGCGACGGCGTGAAGGCCGATGAGGGTGAGGATGAGGAGTGCGTGTTTCATGATTTACCGAGGGAGTTTGGAAAGGATTTGCGCGTAGGCTTTGCGCAGAATGGCGATGTCCACATCCACCGCGATGTGGGTGAAACCGAGATCGTGGTGCGGCTGAAGATCCGCCACGTCGCGCACGAGAATGCCGGCGGCTTTCCCGGCGTCCTTCGCAGCGGCGACGACGGTGCGCAGGCATTGCGCGAAGTCTCCCGCCGGAGACTCGGCGTGGTGTTTCAGATCGAACTGCAAGTCGGACGGACCGACGAACAGCACATCGATGCCATCCACGCGCGCGATCTCCGCGGCGCGTGTCACGGCCTCGGCGGTTTCGATCTGCGCCATGATGAGCGGCACGGGCATCGCGTCGCCCGGCGGATTCAGCCCGTAGTCATACGCGCGGACGCTGCGCGAAAGCCCGCGCTGGCCGCGCGGCGCGTAGTGCGCGGACTGCACGACGCGCGCGGCCTCGGCAGCGGAATTCACATGCGGCACCATGATGCCGTGCGCGCCCCAATCGAGCACCCGCGCGATGAGATCCGCGTGCGGTGCGCCGACCCGGACGATGCCGCGCGTGCGGCTGCCGCGAAGCGCGCGGAGCTGATTCGGCAGCGCGGCTTCCGATTCGTTGCCGTGCTCCAGATCGAACAGCACCCAGTCGAAGCCGGACAGCGCCGCGAGTTCCGCGACGACGGGCGAACCGATGGAGAGCCAGGTGCCGAGGCTTGCTGGTGTGGCGTTCATAGGATGGAGAGGTCAGCGTTGGCTGCGAGGCCGCGGAGTGCGAGCGCGATTCGCGCGTGCGTGGTGCGTTTCAAGTCCGCGCCGCTGCTGCCGGAGCCGATGAGGAAGAAGCCGTCGCCGCGATCGAAGTATCCCGCGCCAACGCGGATGACGGCCTTCACGATCATGTTGCGCAGCAGATGCAGCCAGAAGCGGCGGCGATGCTCGTCGGGGAGCGGACGGACGCTTTGATAGCCCTCGAAGGCGCGCGTGAGAAATGGCGCGTCGTGGAAACAGGCGAGCAGCGAGAGATCGTCCATCGCGTCGCCGGAGATCGCGTCGTCGAAATCAATGAACGCGGCGATGCGGTTCTCGCTGCCGAGGATGTTCCAAAGAGCGAGATCCTTGTGGACGAGGCAGCCTTGCTCGAGCTGAAGCAGCGCGCGATGCGCGGCGATGGCTTGCTCGATCTCGGTGCGCTGTTCGGCGCTCA
The DNA here is from genome assembly GCA_963769025.1 of uncultured Verrucomicrobiae bacterium. Lineage (GTDB taxonomy): Bacteria > Verrucomicrobiota > Verrucomicrobiia > Chthoniobacterales > Chthoniobacteraceae > SXWH01. The sequence continues at coordinate 1,208,042 of CAVYKI010000003.1, read as the reverse complement.
GGAAGTTCCTCTCGACGAGAAAACCGAGATGCCGCGCGAGGCGGAGATGAAAGTAGTCTTCGTAGCGTGCGTGGTAGCCCGTGAGCGGGCAGACACTCCGTCGGCCGGCCGGTGTGGCGGACAGGAGTGTCCGCCCTACGCCAGCGCGCGAGGTCGAACGGCCCGAATCCGAGCGGCTCGATGGACTGCCAGCGCGCCACGGCTGCACCGATGTCGAAGGCGATGCGCGGCTGATCGAGTGTGCCCTGCTTGTGCCAGTGATTCAGATCTGGGAAATTCACGCGCTCCATCGCCTGCCACGCGAAGGACACCTTTGTCCGGCTCGCATCCACCGCCATGAAACTTCGGCGTCGGCACGCCGGTGGCGCGGACCCGATCGAGCACAGCCGATTCCATTTCCAGATGATCATCCTGCTCCGGCCCATTCTCCACGCGCACGAACATCGCCACGCCGTCCATATCGGCATTCCAGGTGAGATGATTTCCCTGACCCGCGCCGGGGCTCAGCTCGACGTGCTTCGCGGCGAAATGATTCTGCAATGTCTCGCGAAGCTGCCGCTCGATTTCCGCATCCGCCGCACCGCGCTCATGCGTGCCGTGAAACGCGGCAGGGCGATCGCATTTCCAGTAGTGGATGTCGTGCCGGCTCATCGCACTTTCGGATTGCCTTCCGCGGGAAGGCGCGACTTCCACCACGAGGCGAGCAGGCCGCCGAGAATGTTTTGCATCACGCCGCTGAACACCGAGGCCGCGGCCGCGAGCGGCATCGCGGCAAAATGCTGCCGGGCGAGCGCCGCGGCCATGCCGCCGTTTTGCATGCCCACCTCGATGCTCACGGTGCGGGCCACGGTCTCGGGGTAGCGAAGTACCTTTGTGACTGCGTAGCCGACGCTGAAGCCGATGACGTGCAGCAGGAAGGCGGCGAGCGCGAGTGTGCCGAAGCTCGACGCGATGGCGTCCGCACTTGCCGCCACGATGCCGCCGCTCACAAGCGTGAATGCCAACACGGCGATCGTCGGACCGCAGGCGCCGATTTTATCCGCCGTGCGCGGCAGCCTCCAGCGGATGAGCACGCCAAGCACGACCGGGGCCACGGTGAGCTTCAGCGCCGACAGGCACAGCTCCCATTTGTCCACCGGCACATATTTGCCCGCGAGGAAACCCGTCCACATCGGCGTGAAGACGAAGGCCATGACCGTGGAGCACAGCGTGAGCACCACGGAGAGCGCCACGTTTGCGCGGGCGAGATAGCTGATCATGTTCGACGCCATGCCGCCGGGGCAACTCGCGACGAGGATGATGCCGACTGCCAGTCCCGGCTCGAGCCGCAGCACCGTGGCGACGATCCAGCCGCACAGCGGCATGAGCGTGTATTGCGCGCCAAATCCCAGCGCCACGCTTCCCGGCATGCGGCCGATGGACTTGAAGTCATCGAGACTGAGCGTGAGCCCCATGCCGAGCATCGAGGCCGCGAGCGACCAGAAGATCCACGGCTTGTCGAACCACAGCATCGTCTCCGGCTTAAAGAACGCGATGACCGCGAGGGCGACCAGCCACACGGGGTAGAGATTGTTGAACCAGGCGAGGAAGCGGTGCATCAGTCGTGGGATTAAAGCGGGGACAGAGCGCCCGCTGGCGACGGCGGCAGCGGCGTGCGCGTCTTTCCCGCCTGCGACTCGAAGTGGCCCACGTCCTCCAGTTTGCCAAACATGATGCGCTCCTTGCGGCTCGTGTCGCTGTCGCCCTGCGTCACCGCGAGCCAGATCGCGCCCTCGTGCTCGTGGAAGGTCGGATACTGAAACGACTTCGGTGACTCGAAGCGATACTTGCGTTCCCACGTCTGGCCGTCGCGCGAGATGTCGATGTTGAACACGCTGCGGCTCACATTCTGGATGCGCGTCGCCTCCTGCCAGCCGAGGTAATAGACGCCACCGAACTTGTCGAAGGTCGGCTTCGAGTTGGCGCCGTTCGGGACATGCGGCATCTGCCTGCCCACGCTCCACGTCCTGCCGTCCGCGCTCGTGGTGAAGTGATAGTTGCCTTTGTCATTGCGGCAGATCGCCATCCATGTGCCGTCGGGCAGACGGTTCACCGCCGACTCGCTGAGTTGCTCGGACTGCGGCTCGTTGTAGTGGCCGATGACCTCAAACGTCGCGAGGTCGTCATGCACGACCGCGAGCGCGTTTTGCTTGCCGGAGAAATTGTTCAAGGCCGACGTACGTCCGGCCATCGAACCGCTTGAACGAATCGAAGATGAAGAACGACAGAGTCCACCGCGGCGTTTTGCGAAACCCTGCGCCGCCGCATCCGCATGAAAATGCTGCGGCTGCAAATCGAAGGTGCCCGCCGCGGTCTTGAGCTTCGCCTTGTAGATCGTCGCCGCAAACTCGCCCGACTTCAGATCGAAGTCGCGATACCACATCTGCGACTGCCGCTTCCCCGGATCCTCGCTCGTGAAGTAGCAGCGCAGCGTTTCCGCGTCCTTCTGGATGATGCGCGGCACGAAGCACGCACCGACCGGCAGCGTCTCGTTTTCAAACCGCTGCTCGCTGCGCGCAAAGTCGATCACCTTCTCCACCGCGAGCGTCTTCAGATTCACCACCGACATCGTGGCATAGATGAATGGCCACCCCGCGCTCTCGCCCGCCTTCACGTCATTCGCCTCCGCCACGACGTAGGCGCGCTCGCCGACGCAGACAAATTCCGCGTCGTGTGCGCCCTTCACCCGCGAAGCCGAAGTATTGACGAGCCGCTCCATCACAACATCGCCGGCGAGCGCTGAATCCCAGCCGGGCGGGACAAGTTTCGTGTGAAGCGGTTCATCGCTGGTGCGAGGCTCCGCGAGCGTCTTCGCTCCGTCATCGCTGGCGCAAAAATGGATCGTGTTCCGAGCCTGCAACTCATCGCCGCCGCTGGAGAACCACGAGAGAAGCACGCGTCCCGTGGGCGTTTGCCCCGAGCCGGGAATGTCCCGCCACACGCCGTGCCCGGTCGCGAAAAGTGCGGTCAAGGGGGCAAACAACACGGCGGCGCAGATGGGGAGGACTTGTTTCATGACCGCCTTCACTTTTCCGATTCACGCGCGGGACCGCAAGGTTTCCGACGCGCGGCGCACTTTCTTCCTTCCCGGATTCACCACGGTACGGCTGGCCTCGGGCTCATGCGGCATCACATTCAATTGCCCCCTGCCACGATCTTCATGGATGTCCTCGGACTGTTGGAAGTTCTTCCCGCGGGGACGCTCCGCCACGTCGGCACGGGAATCTGCTCCGCTGCCAGCAGGTGCCCGGCGGTTGTCAGATCCGGGCGCAGCCAATGCAATTGACCACAATCGCAAAGCGTCTAAAGGTGAGTCATGAAACGATTCGCATCCATCTCCGTGGTCGCCACCTTGCTCGTGACCGTGTCGCTCTCAGACCTCTCGTTTGCACAGCCTCCCGGTGGCCCCGGCGGCCCTGGCGGCCCTGGTTTCCCCGGCGGGCCATTTGTTCCTCGTCCCCCTCGTCCTCCGCTCCTCCCTCCTCCGCTGCCGTATCCGTATCCCGGCAGGCGCGTGGTCCGTTCTCAGGCCGATTCCACCACTGCGCAGGTGCAGCGAAAACTGAAGACGCTTGGATATTACGACAGCTCGGTGGACGGCGAAATCGGACCGAAGACGAGGGCCGCGATCCGCGCCTACCAAGAGGAAAACAACCTCGAGATCACCGGCCAGATCGACAAGGCCCTGCTCGCTTCGCTGGGGATTTGAGCGCAGCGTGCGCGTCGGTTTTTGAACCGGGGCGCAAATGCAGCCGAACGATTGCTCGCGCCGCGTGAGAACGCGACGGGGCTTTTCACGCGTCGAGTTCACGCCGGCTTGGTGCTGCGAAGGGGAAAATCCGCGCGGGGCACAAAGGTCGGTCCCCGCGCTTTTTTGGGAACGCGCGCAGTCATGGGCTAAGCACGTGCGGCGACCCGCATTCACTGTAGGGAAGGACCCACGACAACCGATGAAACTCCCCCGGCGCACATTCATTGCATTGACGTTTGCCTGTGCTGCCGGGTTGTACGCAGCGCCGGTGGACTTCGTGCGCGATGTGCGGCCGATTTTCGAAAAGCACTGCTACGAGTGCCACGGCGAGACAGAAGCAGAAGTCCGGGCTCCGGCTCGATGTGAAGGCGGCGGCGCTCAAGGGCGGCGATGACCACGCGCCGGACATCATCGCGGGCAAGGCGAAGGAGAGTCCGCTGATCCAGATGGTGACGAGCGACGACAAGGACGAGCGGATGCCGCCGAAAGGCGAGCGCCTGTCCGACGCGGAGATCGCGACCCTGACGGCGTGGATCGATCAGGGCGCGGTGTGGCCGGATGGCGTGGACCTCGTGAAGCTCGCAGACAAGCGCGATCACTGGTCGTTCAAGCCGCTTGCCGATCCCGCTCCGCCGGAGACGAAGGACCAGGCGTGGCCGCGGAATGGCGTCGACCGATTCATCCTGGCGCGGCTGGAGGCGGCGGGCCTGCAGCCCGCGCCGGAGGCGGATCGCGTGACCTGGCTGCGACGCGTGTCGTTCGATCTCACCGGCCTGCCGCCGACGCCGGAGCAGGTCGCGGATTTTCTAGAGGACACGCGCGCCGACGCGCATGAGCGGGTGGTCGACGCGCTGCTGGCCTCGCCGCGCTACGGCGAGCGCTGGGCGCAGCACTGGCTCGACGTCGTGCGCTACGCGGACACGCACGGCTTCGAGGTGAACACCGAGCGGCCGAACGCCTGGCCGTATCGCGACTACGTGATCCGCGCGTTCAACGACGACACGCCGTATGACCGCTTCATCCGCGAGCAAATCGTCGGCGATGCGCTGGGCGAGGATGCGGCCACCGGATTTCTCGTCACCGCGTCGGTGCTGCTGCCGGGGCAGATCGGCAAGGATGAGCCCTCGAAGCGGCTCGCGCGGCAGGATTCGCTCGATGAGATCGTGATGAACATCGGCCAGACCTTCCTCGGCCTGAGCGTCGGCTGCGCGCGCTGCCACGACCACAAGTTCGATCCCATCTCCGCAGCGCGACTACTACGCGATGCAGGCCTTCGTCGCCGGCGTGGAGTACGGCGATCGCGAGCTGCGCACGCCGGAGGCCGAGGCGGCGCGCGCGGAGGCGAAGCAGCTCGAAGCGCAGATCGCCGCAGATCGATCAGCAGCTCGCGCGCTTCGTGCCGCTGGCGAAGTCCGGCGTCGAGCGTCCGCCTGGTGAACGCCGCGCGTGAACACGGATCGCTTTGCGCCGGTGAAGGCGAAGCGCGTGCGCTTCACCATCCGCGAGACGAACAACCTGGAGCCGTGCATCGACGAACTCGAGGTCTTCGACATCGGCGGGCCGCAACGTCGCGCTCGCCAGCGAGGGCGCCACGGCCACGTCCTCCGGCGACACCGTCGTCGCCGACCGCCACGAGCTGCGGCACATCAACGACGGCCAGTACGGCAACTCGCGCAGTTGGATGTCGAACGAGAAAGGGCAAGGGCTGGGTGATGCTGGAGTTTGCCGCAGGAGCACGATGATCGATCGCGTCGTCTGGGGCCGCGACCGCGAGGGGAAATTCACCGACCGGCTGGCGATCGATTACGTCATCGAGGTCGCCGGATGCACCGGGCGAGTGGCGAAGCCGTCGCCGATTCAGACGACCGGCGAAAGCCTGGTCACAGCGCGACCGAAAGCCGCGTCGCGTTTTCCACGAAGGGCCTCGGCAAGGATGAAGCGGCCGAGGCGACGCGCGCTGATGCAAGCAGAAGGCCTCGCTCGAGGCGAAGGTGAACGCCGCGCAGAACGGGACAGAAGGTCTTCGCCGGGAACATTCCGCAAGCCGGATGCACATCCACCTGCTCAATCGCGGCGATCCCGAGCAGCCGAAGGACGAAGTCGTGCCCGCGGTGCTCAGCGCGCTCGGCACGATCGAAGCTGCCAGGCGACACCGCCGAGCAGGAGCGCCGCAAGGCGCTCGCCGACTGGATCGCGAGTCCGCAGAATCCGCTCACCGCGCGCGTGATGGTGAATCGCATCTGGCAGGGCCACTTCGGCACCGGCCTCGTCGAGACGCCGAGCGACTTCGGCCGCAACGGCACGAAGCCCTCGCATCCCGAACTGCTCGACTGGCTCGCGCAGCGAGTTCATCCGCTCCGGCTGGTCGGTGAAGCACATGCACCGGCTGATCGTGCTGTCCGCGACGTATCGGCAGTCGGCCGTCGGCAACGGTTCCGCGTCCTGCCGTCGGCCGCAACCGTTGATGCCGACGTCCGCCTGCTCTGGCGCTTCCCGTCGCGCCGTCTCGAAGCCGAGACCATCCGCGACTCGATGCTCGCCGTCAGCGGCCGGCTCGAACCTGAAGATGTATGGCCGCGGCTTCGATCTCTTCGACAAGCGCGGCGGCCTCAGCGGCTTCACGCCCGGTCGAGTCCTTCACCGGCGACGGCCTGCGCCGCATGATCTACGCGCACAAAGTCCGCCGCGAACGCGAGGCCGTCTTCGGCGCGTTCGACTGTCCCGATGCCGGCCAGAGCACCGCGCGCCGCCGCGAATCGCACCACGCCGATCCAGGCGCTGAATCTCTTCAACAGCCGCTTCACCCTCGACGAATCCGAGGCCTTCGCCGCGCGCGTGAAAGCGGAAGCCGGCGACGACGTCGCGCAGCAAATCCGCCGCGCCTACCAGCTCGCGCTCAGCCGCGATCCCGACGCCGAGGAACTCGCGCGATGCCGAACCCGTCGTCCGCGAGCACGGCCTCGCCGACGCTCTGCCGCGCGCTTTTCAACAGCAACGAATTCCTCTTCCTGCCATGAGCCACCGCGCCGAACATCTCTCCGCCGCCGGCCGCGCATCTGCTCGACCGGCGGCGTTTCCTTTCGCAGCAGCGCCACGGCGCTCGGCTCCATCGCGCTGACGAATCTGCTCGGGCTGCGATGGCCTGCTCGCCGCGCCGACGCACGTCGCGTCATCGATCCGGCGCGGCCGTATGCGCCGCGCGCGCCGCACTTTCCCGGCGAAGGCGAAGAACGTGATCGTGATCTTCTGCGCCGGCGCGGTGAGCCAGCTCGAGACGTGGGACTACAAGCCGGAGCTGATCAAGTGGGACGACAAGCCGCTGCCCGGCGGGCCGGCGGTGACGTTCCAGGGACCGGCGGGCAATCTCGCGCGGCCGCAGTATGAGTTCCGGCAGCGCGGCCAGACGGGCAAGTGGGTCAGCGACATGATTCCGCATCTCGCGGAGCTGACCGACGACATCGCCTTCGTGCACTCGCTCACCAGCAAGTCGAACACGCACGGCCCGGCGGAGAATTTTCTCTCCACCGGCTTCGTGCTCGATGGCTTTCCGAGCCTCGGCTCGTGGGTCACGCTACGCGCTGGGCAGCGAGAATCAGGATCTGCCGGCGTACGTCGCGATTCCCGATCCGCGCGGCGTGCCGCAGGCCGGGTCGAACAACTGGGGCCCGGGATTCCTGCCCGCGGCGTTTCAAGGCACGACCGATGAGCGCGAAGGAACCGGTGCGCCATCTCGCGCCGCCGCGGCGTTTCCAGTCGCAGGCGACGACGCGGCGCGCGCGCTGCTGCAGCGGATGAATGCGCGGCATCTCGAGGAGCATCCCGGCGACGGCAAACTCGCCGCGCGCATCGCCAGCTACGAACTGGCCGCGCGCATGCAGCTCAGCGTGCCGGAGATCAGCGACCTCAGCACCGAGCCCGCGCACATTCTGAAACTGTACGGCGCGGACGACACGCACGAATCCGAACAAGGCCGCGCTTCGCGAAGAACTGCATCCTCGCGCGGCGGCTGATCGAGCGCGGCGTGCGCTTCGTGCAGCTCTTCAACGGCGCCTACGCCAGCGGCGGCGAGCTGAACTGGGACGGCCACAACAAGCTCAAGGAGCAATACGACAGTGCACGCCGCCGATCCTCGACCAGCCGGCCGCCGCGCTCATCCGCGATCTGAAACAGCGCGGCCTGCTGCAGGACACGCTGGTCGTCTGGTGCACCGAGTTTGGCCGCATGCCCTTGTTCCAAAAAGGCGCGCAGGGCCGCGATCACAATCCCGGACGGCTTCACCTGCTGGATGACCGGCGCGGGCGTGAAGCCCGGCGTCAGCCACGGCGTCACCGACGAGCTCGGCCAGAAGGCCGTGCAGGACATTCATCCGCTCTACGACTTCAACGCCACGATCCTGCATCTGCTCGGCCTCGATCACGAGCACCTCACCTTCGAGCACAACGGCGTGCAACGCCGGCTCACCAACGTCGAGGGGCATGTGATCAAAGAGGTGCTGGCCTGATCGGCCTTCCGCAGGCGTTGAGGGCGCGCCAATCCCCACGCCCGACTCTATCCGCGGGCGCGGCGCGGCTTGCGGAGGAACAGCGCGGCAAAAGCCAGACCGAGTCCCACCCCAAGCGTTGCAGGCTCGGGGACGGCCTGAATGTTATCGACGATGAGCGCCGAGTCTCCGCTCGCGTCGCCAGTGTCGTAAGTTCCAAAACCTATTGTGTGCAACCCGGCTGAGAGTGTCAGCGACACGGTCCTGTACGGTGTACCATTGGTGTAGCGGTCGATCGCGATGAGGCCGGCGGCTGTCGAATTCGCGAGCGAGAACACCGCGCCGTCGATGAAGTAGAAGCCCTCGTCATACCCAGAGCCTATATTTTCCTGGGTGAGATACCTATAGTCGAAGGAGAATCGGACAGGACCGGTGGAGGTAAAGGTTTGCTTGATTCCTGAACCCTCGGTCGCAACGCCGCGTGCATTACCGGGCAGGGTGGCACCGCCAAAGAATGCGGACAGCGCGGCAGAAGTCACAGAGCCAGCGCTGTTGCTGATGAAAGCCTGCGCCGCGCCATCGCTTGGCGTGCCAAATTGGTTTGCGGTGATGACCGCTGTCCCGGCGACAGTCCATCCGCCGAAGGATCCGCCGCCGTCCTCAAAACTGCCGTTGGTGATCAGTGCGGCATTTCCGGAATGTTCGAGAATGCCTGTGAATATGCAGGCGAATAGCAGGTAAATGGTTTTTGTTTTCACTGTGCTTTGCTGTTTTGAGAGGTTGCTTTATTCGATGCGGACGGTGCGTGTTACGAAGCACCTAAGCTGCCAGCGCCATGACGGCAATTGCGTCCGGGCTTCATGAATGCTGCGGCCTGAGCCGCTGGAATCCGGGCGTCGTCAAACTAAAATCCTGAAAGTCCCGTGTGCTGTTCGGCACCGGCGACAATCGAGATGTTGATCAGAGGTTCCGGGCTCGTGCGGGATGCCGTTGGAGGCGGCGCTTTTTTCAAGGGCACCGGCAGCAGGGGCATCACCAAAACCGACTCGTTTTGCCGGGCGAGGAGGTCCTCCCTCGCGGTCTTGAGTTTCCGGACGGTGATTGCGGTCATTGTCAGCGCCACCATCGAAACACCTATCGCGACTACCCGGCCCGTCCTGCGCTTCTTTCGCCGCGGGCGCGCCCAGGCGCACTCCGGGCAACTTGAAGCGTAGCTCAGGAAAACGTGGTCACAGTTTGAACATGTCGTGGTTCTCATTGCTATCATCCTGATGCATAGGTTAGCAACCGCTGTGCCGCTCGTGCGGCGGCACGGCCAATATTTCCCAACCGGGGCCGGCCGCGCCGAACGTGCGCCGGGCAACGCGCGAATCTTTTTTTGAATCGAGAAACCCCAAGCTACCGGTGCAAAGCAGGTCTCACCTCCCATGCGACTCCCATTCTCCCTCCTCGCCCTTCTCGCCAGCAGCGCATTTGCCGCGGACACACCGGCCGTCCAGCCTGCGGGTGCCGTCGCAGCCCCGGCGCTCCCCGTTCCGACGCTCGCGAATGTCGCCTACGGCACGCACGAGCGGCAGGTGCTCGATTTCTACCAGGCAAAATCCGACAAGCCCACTCCGCTGCTCTTCTTCATTCACGGCGGTGGCTGGGTGGCAGGCGACAAAGGCGGGCGCACCGGGGCCGGCGTGAGGCCGTATCTCGCCGCCGGCATCTCGGTTGTCTCGATCAACTACCGCTACTCGTGGCAAGCGCAACTTGCGGGCGTAAAGCCGCCGGTGAAGGCGCCGCTGGAGGACGCTGCACGCGCGCTGCAATTCGTGCGCAGCAAGGCGAAGGAGTGGAACATCGACAAACAGCGCATCGGCGCGAGCGGCGGCTCTGCGGGCGCGTGCTCGTCGCTGTGGCTGGCGTTTCACAAGGACCTGGCGGATCCGAAAAGCAGCGACCCGATCGCGCGTGAATCCACGCGGCTGTGGTGCGCGGCGGTGACCGGTGCGCAGACTTCGCTCGACCCGCGCAACTCAAGGAATGGACGCCGAACAGCCGCTACGGCGGGCACGCGTTCGGCTTCATGGACCCGAACGACATCAAGACGCGCGACACGCGCTTCGCGGAATTCCTCGCGCATCGCGAAGAGGTGCTGCCGTGGATCAAGGAATACTCGCCGATCGAGCACGTCACGGCCGACGATCCGCCGGTGTATCTCATCTATGGGGCGCCGCCAGCGCTCGGCGAGGAGCAGAAGGATCCGACGCACACCGCCAACTACGGCGTAAAGCTCCAGGAAAAGTGCAGGAGCGCCGGCGTGGACTGCGAGCTCGTCTATCCCGGCGCACCGGATGTGAAGCACGCGAACATCGACGCCTATCTCATCGCGAAACTCCGGGCTTCGGGGAAATAGCGCTCCGGGCTTCCCGGCGTGGGCAGGCGAATGGCGCCGCCCCTACGGCATCCGCCGGAGCTGGATGCTGTCGAAGCGGTCCTGCCCGGCAAAAATGTCGCTCACGATCACCAGATGATCGCCGCGCTGCACGATGCCCTTTTCCAACAGATAGCGCTCCGCGGCGGCGATGGTTTTTTCGGGAGTGATCTCGAACGGCATGTAAATGGGCTCCACGGCACGATGCAGGCTGAGCTTGCGGCAGAGCTCCCAAGTCGGCGTGAATGCGAAAATCGGCGCATATTTCGGGCGCTGCCCGGCGACGAACGCGGCCATCGTGCCGCGGCGCGTGAAGATGACGATCTTCGTGTCCGGCAGGCTGTTGGCGAGGACGACGGCGCTGCGGACTGTCTTCTCACGATCCGTCTCGAGCACTGCGTGGTCCGCAAGCCCGAGGCCGCCGGACCGCTCAATACGTTCGGCGACCTTGTCGAGGACCTTCACGCAATGGATGGGATATTTCCCCATAGTCGTCTCGCCGCTGAGCATGATGGCATCCGCCTGCTCGAAGACGGCGTTGGCGACATCCGTCACCTCGGCGCGCGTGGGCACGGGATTCACGATCATGCTCTCCAGCATGTGCGTCGCGACGATGACCGGCGTTCCGAGTTCCAGGCATTGCTTCACGATCCGGCGCTGGATGATCGGCAGTTCCTCCATCGGGCACTCGATGCCGAGGTCGCCGCGCGCGACCATGATCACGTCGGTGGCATCGATGATGGATGCGATGTTCTTCACCGCGAGCTGGTCCTCGATTTTCGCCACGATGCGCGCGCTGCTGCCGTGCTCATCGAGCACCTTGCGCAACACCCGGACATCATTCGCCTCGCGGCAGAAGCTCAGCGCGACAAAGTCCACGCCGAGGGCGGCGCCGAGCTCGACATCCGCGAGATCCTTCTCCGTGAGCGGCGGCAGGTTTACTTTCACGCCGGGCAGATTGATGTGCCGGCGCGAGCCCATGATGCCCTCGGTGAGCACTTCGCAGCGCAGCCGGTTGCCGAGTTTCTCGAGCACCTTCATGTGGATGACGCCGTTGTCCACGAGCACCACGTCCCCGACGCCGATGTCGTCGATCAACCCGTCGTAGTTCACGTCCGCGCTGAACTCCTCCTCGCTCTTCTCGCCGCGCACGGTGAACTCGAAAATGTCGCCCGGCTTGAGGTTCAGCTTCGCCGGGAGGTCGCCCGTGCGGATGGCCGGCCCCTGCGTGTCCATGAGGATGCCGACGATTTTCCCCGTCTCGCGAGCGGCGTTGCGGATGCGCGGCACGATGGCGCGGACCCATTCGTGCGACGCGTGGCTCATGTTCAGCCGGAAGCAATTCACTCCCGTCTCGATGAGGCTGCGGAGCATCTCGGCCGATTCCGTCGCCGGCCCGAGTGTGGCGATGATTTTTGTTTTGCGCATAAAGTCCCTGGATTTCCCTGCAATCGCGTCGATCACGATGCACGCGGACCTTGCGCGGCGCGGGCGCGAGCGTCAAGGCGTGGCGTCGTCGGAACCGCGGCAATCACGGCCAACCGCTCGCGGTACTTTTGAATGGGCTTGTGCGCACGCCCCACGGGTGCAAGCCTCGCTCATGTTCGGTCCTGATCGAGATCCGTTCCTGCGTCCCGGTGTCGCCGCGGAAATCGAGGCACAACTCCGGATGCAGGAGGAGCGACGGGGCGAGGCCGAGCGCCTGGCCAAGGCGGAAGCGGAAATCGCACGGTTACGATTAAACGTGCGTCGGGGGTTATTCGCCATCGCCACTCTGGCCGCCGTTACCGCCCTGGTCGCTGCAGCATTCCTCGCGGACATCTTCCCTCACCGGCTGGCAAAACCTGCGGGTGGTGCACTGAAACCACTGTCGGAGGACTCGCCTCCCGTTTCTCCCGCCCGCACGGTCTCCTTTTCAAAGTCCGGGTCGCCTCTCACCACTCGCAAGGCAGAAGACACCATGCCAGAACGTGCGTCACGGGCGGGTCTGGCCACCGATGCCATCGGAGCTGTGCCCGCATCCGTTCCTCCGAGTGAGGTCACCCCGGACTCACAGCCTCCTTCGTTCACGGCCCCAACTGCGGAGCGGGCGGATGCTCAAGTTGGGAATCCCGTTCCGCCAGTTCTCCTGCGCGCGACTGGTTCTGCCGCAGACGAGTACCAAATAAAGGCGGCGTTTCTCGTCTATTTCGCACGATTTGTGCGCCGGCCGGCCGGGGCATCCTCCCCAGCGAATGAGGTCTTCACCATTGGCATCCTCGGCGACGACCCGTTCGGCAACGTCCTGGACACGGTGCTCGGGGACCAACGGGGGGAAGGGATGCCCTTTGCGATCAAGCGCGCACGGGATTCCGCCGACCTGCGCGGCGCACAGATGGTTTTCATCAGCAACTCCGAGCGTGGAAGCATTCAGGAAATACTCCGTTCATTCGCGGACACCAAGACCCTCACCGTCGGCGAGACGGAAAAATTCACCGCACGGGGAGGCATGATCGAATTCACTCCTGCCGAGGACAAGATTCGCTTTCGAGTCAACCTTCGCGCCTTACGAACAGCGGGCTTTGCAATCGATAACCGCCTGTTGAAGGTGGCTATTATCGATTCTCAGTAACCGGCGTCCGGATCACGAATCCTGCAGCTTGGATACGCTGGGTCCGTTGATTTATGGACGGCAGAGCACTCAGTCCCGCTTCCCGCTGACTCCATTTGGGACCAGCCCCCATCCTCGCCAGTGCCGATCTGCGGTGGATGTTGGCCTTGCAGCAGACGAAGAAGAAATTTTGCGAGCCGACCAGCTACAGCTTGTGCGCGAAATCATCGTCATCCGTCACGCTCTCGACGAAACGGGCGATGAGTTCGATGGTCTTTTCCACGTCGCGCAGGTCCGCCATTTCCACGACCGAATGCATGTAGCGGAGCGGCAGTGAAATCAGCGCGCTGGGGATGCCTTCCTTCACGTTGAAGATGACGTCGGTATCGGTGCCGCTGTAGCGCGAGCTGCTCTCGTGCTGCAGCACGATCTTGTTTTTCTCCGCGACCTTGATGATGCGCTTGATGACCTTCGGGTGGTTGCACGTGCCGTGCGTGATGCTCGGCCCGGCGCCGAATTTCACCTCGCCATGCACGGAATGATCGATGCCAGGCGTGTCGGTGGCGTGCGTGACGTCAAGGACGATGGCCACGTCAGGCATCAGCCGGTGCGCGGCCATCTTCGCGCCGTGGCCGCCGATTTCCTCCTGCACGGCGTTCACGGCGACGACGGTGCTCTGGAGCTTCGCGCGGTTTTTGGAAAGGCGCGCGAGGACTTGCGAGAGGATGAAACCGCCGAGCCGGTTGTCGAGCGCGCGGCCCACGATGCGGTGCGGGCCGAACTCCTCGGCATTGTCGGCATACACTGCGGGATGCCCGACTCGGAGGCCGAGCTTAGCCGCCTCCTTGTCCGATGAGACGCCCACGTCCACATACAGCTCGTGGATTTTCGGCGCCTTCTCGTCGGCGAGGCTGTCCTTGCGAAGGTGGATGGCGGTGTTGCCGATGATGCCGCGGACGACGCCCTTGTCCCCGAGGATGTCGAGCCGCCGGCCACGCGCAGTCGCCGTATCGCTGCCGCCGACGCGATCCACGCGGAGGAAGCCTTCCTTCGAGATGTGCTTCACGATGAAACCAATTTCGTCCGCGTGCGCCTCCAGCATGATGCGCCTCCCTTTCGGGTTGCGGCCGTCGAGTGTCGCCCACGCGTTCCCGTAGGCGTCATTTTCCACGCGATCGGAAAAACTGCGGACGTATGCGGCCCATTTGCGCTGTCCTCCGAGTTCGAAGCCGGTCGGGCTTGGCGTGGCGAGGAGGTCGAAGAGGAAGGCCTTTGCGTCTTTGTCCATTTTGGCGGGGTGCGTGGGTGTTGCGGGTTCGTAAGCGTGCCTTGCGAGAAGGCGCCGACAGGTGAACAGCGAACAAGGCGCGAGTAAAGCCGCGCAGAAATGCGGCGCGGCGGGGCCGGACGCGGCTTAGATTTTCCTTCCGCAGGTGCCGTCACCGGCGGAGAAATTCTCGGTCACGGAAGGGTCGCGGCCGTCGAGGCGGCGGAGCAGCAGGTCCATCGCCGTTTGTGACACGAGGTGTTTGAAAGTCTCGCGATCCGTCGGGAAGCGGTGGTGCTGCACGAGTGTCTCGCGGCCCCGTTCGGCGAGCGCGACGAAAACGGTGCCCACGGGCTTCCCCGGCGAGCCGCCGTCCGGCCCGGCGATGCCGGTGGTCGCCAGCGCAAAATCCGATCCCGCCTTTTCCAGCGCGCCTTCGGCCATCTGCTGCGCGACTTGTTCGCTCACGGCGCCGTGTTCGCGGATGAGTGCAGGATCGACGCCGAGCGCCGCGGTCTTCGCCTCGTTGGCGTAGGTGACGTAGCCCGCAAGGAACACCTTCGACGCCCCGGCGACGTTGGTGAACTGGTTCGCCACGAAGCCGCCCGTGCAGCTCTCGGCGGTCGCGACGGTTTTTCCGAGCGCGGTCAGTTTCTCGACGACGACGCCCGAAAGTTCGCGCTCGTCGCTGGTGAAAATCCATTTGCCCAGCCGCTCGCGGATGAGCGTTTCCGCCCGGTCGAGCACGGCCGCCGGGCCGATGATACGCAGGTCCACCTCGCCGGGCCGCGCGCAGTAGCCGACCTCGAGTCCCATGCCGATGAGATCCTCGCCGACCTTCTCCTCCACGACCGATTCGCCGATCCCGAGTACGCGGAAGCCGCGCATCTCCTGCACGGCGCCGGGCGGGAGCAGGCTGGCGAGGATCGGCAGCAGTTTTTCGCGCACCATCGGCAGGAGTTCGCGGGGCGGGCCGGGCAGCAGGAAAATGTGCGGCGATCCCAGTGCCGGCACCGGCGGAATGTGCAACCCGGGCGCGGTGCCGTGGGGATTCGCCAGCACCGCCGCCTCGCGCGGACGCAGCGCCTGGAGCTTGATCCGGTCGCCGACTTTCAGCGCACGCCGACGGAAGCGCTCCTGGATCGCGACCCAGATATCCTCGTCGTGCTCCAGCTTCTGCCCGAGCAGGTCCGCGACGATGTCGCGCGTGAGGTCGTCCGTCGTCGGCCCGAGACCGCCGGTCACGAGCACGATGTCGGCTTTTGAAAATGTGTCGCGCAGCGCGTCGCGGATCGCCTCGCCATCCGGCACCGTCACCTGCCGCTGCACGCGCAGCCCGAGCGGGAACAGCTCGCGCGCGAGCAATGCGAGGTGCGTGTTCACGGTGCCGCCGAGCATCAGCTCGGTGCCGGTGTTGATGACTTCGACTCGCATGAACCCGTGTGCCGCGCCTCGCCCTAGACCGTCGCCTTTTGCAAAATCTGCAGCCAGCCGTGCAGCTTCTCGCCCAGCTTCGGGTCGCCGGTTTCCGCGGCGTGGAGCAGGTTGTTCAGCATCCGGGCGAGCATCACGTGCGGTTTGCACGGCTGGAGGTGATGCGGCTGGAGCTCGAGCCGCTGGCTTTCGAGCAGCTTCTGGCAGTCCTCGAGCTGGAGGCGGCGGCCGCCGTGGAACGGATCAAAAAACACGCCGCCCAGACGCACGACGAAATGCCCGGGCAACCCCACGCCTTCCACGTGCAGGCCCGCGCGCTTGCATACGGCCATGTAAACGAGGCAGAGCGTGATCGGATTTCCGCACCGGTGGATGATGACGCGCGGGAGCAGTGAATTTTCCTCGGCGTAATAATTGTCCTCGTTGCCCCGCAAACCCAGCTCGGTGCCGAGCAGCGCCGACACCGCCGCGCACTGCTGGATCACGGTTTCCTTTCCGACGAGCCTGCGCGCGAGCGTGGCGGCCCATTCGTCGAGCCGCTGTTGTTCTTCCGTAAAATCCTCACCCGGCGCGACGACGGCAGCCAGCGTCCATGCGGCATCCTCGATGTCGCTGCCGGGACCGAATGCTGCGCACAGGGATCCGAATTTCTTCTCCGCCGCATCGCCCGCGATCTGCGCGACGATTTCCTTCAGCCGCCGCTCGGCGCGTCCGGTCGCGTCCGGCAGGAGGTCGCGGATGTCCTCAAGCACCTCGGGGCCCCGCGCGACGAGCTGATTCTGCACGAGCCCGGCGGTGTCCGAGTCTTCGTCGGCGAGGAGCGACAGGATCGAATCGCGCTGCGGAAGCATTGCGGAGGCTAGCGGGCCGTTGCCGCGAGCGCAAGTGGACGCGCTGGGCCGACACACGCCGCAAACTTTCCGTGCTTGCGGGAATGCGCCGTTCGCCTCTCAACTCGTCCCCCTCACGTCCCAACCCCACTTCGCATATGCGCACCCCCGTTCTCCGTCATCTCCTCCCCGCTGCCATCGTCGCCCTCACCTTCACCGCGCAGGCGCAGGAATGGACGCGCTTCCGCGGGCCGAACGGCTCCGGCAACGCCAAGGCAAATCTGCCCGAGCAGCTCGCGGCAACGGACATCAACTGGCGCTGCGCACTCCCCGGCACCGGGCATTCATCGCCGGTGGTGTGGGGCGACCGCATTTTCGTCACATGCACACCCGCCGCCGCGCCGGATGCCGAGGCAAAGCGCATCGTCGTCTGCGTCGGCGCGAAGGACGGGAAGATCCAATGGCAGCGCGAATACGCCACGGGCATCTACCGCAAGCACGCGGACAACAGCTTCGCCAGCCCCTCATGCACCGTGGACGCCGAGCGCGTCTATGTCTGGATCGCCGGGCCGGACCACAGCGAGCTCATCGCGCTCGCGCAGGCTGACGGCAAGCAGGTGTGGAAGGCGGACCTCGGGCCGTTCAAATCGCAGCACGGAGCCGGAGCGTCGCCCATCGTGGAGAAAGGCCAGGTCATTTTGCAAAGCAGCCAGGACGAGCCCGGTTCATTCATCGCCTCGTGGGATGCGGCGACCGGCAAGCAGCTCTGGAAAAACGAACTCAAGGGAGGACAGCACGCCATTTCGACGCCGTGCTTCCTCGCGGGCAAGGACGGCTTGCAACTCGTCAGTCTGAGCACGGACAACGGCCTGCTCGGTTTTGACCCCGCGACGGGCAAAAGGCTCTGGGGCATCGCGGACATCTTCAAGCTCCGCTGCGTCGCATCGCCCGTCGTCACGCATGAAGGAATGATCGTCGCGCAATGCGGCCAGGGCCAGGCGGCGAGCGAGGTCCAGGTGATCAAAGGCGGAGCCACGAGCCAGCCCGCGAAGGCCTACGAGATCGTCCGCATCGGCGGCTACGTCCCGACGCCCGTCGTCGCTGGCGACCGGCTTTTCCTGTGGAAAGAGAACGGAACCGTGACCTGCGTGCGCTCCGCGGACGGCGAGCAGCTCTGGAGCGAGCGCGCCGAGGGGCCGTATTACTCCAGCCCCATCTGCGTCGGCGGAAAAGGCGGACGGCTCTACAATGTGACGCGCTCCGGCGAACTCGTCGTGCTCGCCGCCGACGACAAGTTCCACCTCATCCAGCGTTTCCCTCTCGACGAGAAGAACAGCTACGCCACGCCCGCGGTCAGCGGCGGGCGCCTCTACGTCCGCACCCACTCGCAGCTCATCTCGATCGGAAAGTGAACTGCACCGCGGCGCTCCCGTCCGCTGCAAAGCCCGGCAGCTGGCCGGCTACTTGCGCGGGATGAGCAGCGGATTCGGCACCGTGCCGCCGGGACGTGCCGTGCCGGGAATCACCATCGCCTGAGGAGCCAGCGGGCGGATTTTCAAATTCCGAAAGGCGATCTCCGTGCCCTGATCCAGGAGGGCGATGCGGGTCCGGCTCTTCTGCCCGTAAGTCAGCGGGACGCGCGTTTTGTTCGCCTCGGCGATCTTCTTGAGCTGCGGGCCGAGCCCGTATTCCAGCACCTTTTCGCCGTTCATCCAGTGCTCGACACGCGTGCCCTGCACGAGGATGCGCCCTTCATTCCACGGGTCGCCGACCCGGTTCAGAGGGTCCGCGGTGCGCAGCTTCGCGTTCGCGCCCACCGGCAGGATGTTATCCAGCGATCCGCTGCGGCGCAGCAACCCGCCTTTGAGACTGATGCTGTTATGCACGTCGTCGATGATCTGATATTCCAAGCCGACGGGAATCTCGCCGACGCGCTCGACCATCATGTATCGCACGCCGCTGTTCGCAGCCACGGTCGTCTTCCATTCAAAGCGGAAGTCGAAATCCCAGTAGAAATCCAGCGTGATGATGTCGCCGCCGGTCATCTTCTCCATGTCCCTCACTTCTTTCGGCAGATTCAGTTCGCCGTCCTGAATCTTCCAGCCTGCCGAAAGCGGGTCCGTCCGCTGCAAACCGCGGAGCCCAAAAAGCCGTTTGCCGTCGAAAAGGAGGATCCAGCCCTGCGCCTGCTCTTCGGGGGTCAGCGCATTCGGGAGCCCCGGAGCCGCCGGGGTTGCGTCCGCAGCCGGGGCTGCAGGCGCCACCGGCACCACGGGTGCGGGGACGACCGGCGCAGGTGCGACTGGTTGCCCAGGCTTGATCAGCGACGGAGGCAATTGTGCCAGACAAACGGGGGCAGCCAGAAGGGCGATGGCGGGAATAAGACGGGAGAGGTGCATCAGGTTGAGGACATGAAAGTCGCCGCGACTTTTTCGCCACCGCGACCGGTACTTGGATCAGCACCGTGCAACAGGTTTTCCCGTTAGTCCAGCAGGAGCTTTCGGCCGGAAACCGACCTCGAGGACCTCACTGGGCCAGGTAAAAAATCACCGCCAGCGCCAGTGCAGAAAACGCGCGCAGCGACACCCGGCGGTCTGGCTCGAAAAGGAACAGCGGCATGGCTCCTCGCTACGGCCCCGCGGTCGTGAAGGCGAGCAGAAATGCCGGCGGCCTGAGCCCAGGAGCACCTTTGTGCTGAGTTTGTGCGCGGCGGGTGATTGAATCGCAGGACATCGCCCGCATGAACCTCCGCACCCTCCCACTCCTTGCCATTTTCGCCCTCCCCAGTCTCGCAGCGGAGAAAAAGGATCCCTTCGCGGAACTCGTCCGCCCCACCGAGCCGCTCACGCCGGAGCAGCAGCGCGCGACGTTTCACCTGCCGCCGGGATTTGAAATCCAGCTCGTCGCGAGCGAGCCCGATCTGCGCAAGCCGATGAACATGCAGTGGGACGCGCTCGGCCGGCTGTGGATCACCGAGTCGCGCGAATACCCATTCGCGATCAAGGACGGATCGCCGGGCCGCGACACCGTGCGCGATTTTCTCCGACTTCGCGCCGGATGGCCGGGCGCGGAAGGTCGAGATTTTCGCCGACGGGCTGAACATCCCGACCGGGCTGTATCCCTTCCGGTCGCAAAAATTCGGACGGCAAAGTGACGTGGAAATGCGTCGTGTGGAGCATTCCGAACATCTGGCTGATGGAGGACACCGACGGCGACGGCAAGGCGGACAAACGCGAGGTGCTCTACGGCCCGCTCGGCTGGGAGCGCGACACGCACGGCAACCTCTCGTCGTTCCGCCGCGGCGCGGACGGCTGGCTCTACGGCACGCACGGCTTCAACAACGAGAGCACGCTGCGCGGTCGCGACGGCAGCGAGCTGAAAATCCAGAGCGGCAACACATGGCGCATCCGGCTCGACGGCTCGCGCGTCGAGGGCTGGACGTTCGGGCAGGTGAATCCCTTCGGCCTGTGCTGGGATGATCGCGGGAATCTCTTCAGCGCCGACTGCCACAGCTCGCCGATCTACCAACTCCTGCGCGGCGCGTACTACCCGAGCTTCGGCAAGCCGCACGACGGCCTCGGCTTTGCGCCCGACGACCATCACGCACTCGCACGGCAGCACCGCGATCTGCGCGCCGATGTACGTCTGCGATCCCGCGTGGCCCGCGGAATGGCAGGACCACATGTTCGTCGGCAACGTGCAGACGAGCCGCATCAACCACGACGCGATCACCTGGCACGGCTCGTCGTCGAAGGGCAAGGAGATGCCGGATTTCCTGACGCACCGACGATCCGTGGTTCCGCCCCGTGGACCTGAGCTGGGGCCCGGACGGCGCGCTCTACGTCGCGGATTTCTACAACCGCATCATCGGCCACTACGAAGTGCCGCTCAACCACCCCGGCCGCGACCGCGAGCGCGGGCGGCTCTGGCGCATCGTCTATCGCGGGGAGAAAGGCGCGCCGCTCGTGAACCGCGGCCCGCTGCCTACGGACATCGCCGGCTGGGTGCCCGAACTCGGCTCGGCAAATCCCACGCGCCGCACGCTCGCGCTGAACGAACTGTGCGACCGCTACGGCGCTGACGCGCTCGCCCGCGATCAACGCCGCGCTCTCCACACCGACGAACGCCTTCCAAAAACTGAACGCAGTGTGGGCGCTCTCCCGTCTCGGTGCGCTCGGCGATGCGACGCTCCTCGCAGCGATGCAGGACAACGATCCCCTCGTCCGCATCCACGCAACGAAAGCCGCAGCCGAAGGCTCTGGACTGCGGCAGTCCTCCGCTGCTTTGCGGGAGCTGCGGCTTACCGCGGGCGGCGGGGAGTCCTCCGAAAAGCCAACGGACGGAAAACGGCAGAAGACTGCCGCAATCCAGAGCGCGTTGCGCACCGCCCTCGCCGATCCCGATCCATTCGTTCGACGCGCTGCCGCCGAATCCATCGCCGCGCATCCCGCCGCCGAAAACGTCGCTCCCCTGCTCGCGCTGCTGCGCACGACGCAGGCGCGACGACGACCACCTCATCCACGCCACGCGCATCGCGCTGCGCAACCAGCTCCGCGATCCCGCCGTCCTCGCGGGCCTCGCGCTCGACAGGCAAACCGCCGAAGATCGCGCGCTCGTGCTGGAGATGCTGCTCGCCGCATCCGGCGAAGCGGCGGCGGAATTCCGCATGAAGTTCTTCGAGAACCAGGAGGACGCATCCGGCGCACTTTTCGCAAAGCACGTTCCCACGCTCGCGCGCAATCTCCCCTCCGCGAAGCTCGAATCGCTCTTCGCGCTGGCGCAAAAAAAGCTCGGACGCGATCCCGAGCAGCTCGCCGCGGGTCTCAGCGCGCTGCTCTCCGCGCTCGATCAGCGCGGCATCCCGCCGGGCGCGACTTTGCGCTCGTGGGGACCGCAAGTGGTCACCGCGCTTCTCGCGCCAGCCGAGTCCGCAGCCGTGTGGACGAACTCGCCCGTGGACGGTCCCCCGGCGTCCGCAAATCCGTGGGTCTTCGAGCAGCGCAAATGCGCCGATGGAACGACAGCCGCGTTCATGTCCAGCTTCCCCCTAGGCGAAAAGCTCACCGGCGCAGTGCGCTCGTCCGCATTCATGCTTCCCGAGTCGCTCAGCTTTTTCCTCTGCGGGCATGACGGCTCCCCCGGCAAGCCTGCGGGGAAAAAAAACTTCATCCGTCTGCGCGACATCCAGGGCGGCACCGTGCTGCGCGAAGCCGCGCCGCCGCGAAACGACACGGCGCAGAAGGTGACGTGGGATCTTTCGGAGTTTGAGGGCCGGTGCGGCTTCGTCGAGATCACGGATGGCGACACCGGCAGCGCCTACGCGTGGCTCGCCGTTGCGCGATTTGAGCCGGAGCTGCTGGCGCTCAGGCTCACCGAGCCACAGGGCGCATCGCGGCGGATGCAGACGGCGGCGGACCTCATCCGCACGCTGAAGCTCACGGGCTTCGAGCCCGTGCTCACGAAGATCGCATTCAGCGCCGCGACGGAGGCGGACACCCGCGCCGCCGCCGCGCGCGCGCTCCTCGGCGCAGGTGCAAGAGATTTGCTCCCGCAGATCGCCGCCGTCGTCACCGACACCGCGGCGCCTGCGCCGCTGCGCGAGAAATTCGCGCTCGCGCTCGCGGAGGTGAAATCATTCGACGCCATCGCCGCCGCGCTCATGCGCCGCGCCGCGCCGCTTGCAGCAGTCGCTCGCGACCGTGCTCGCGAGTTCGCGCGAAGGCGGCGAACTGCTCCTCGCAGCGTGCGCGGATGGAAAGGCACCCGCGCTTTTGCTCCGCGACAAGCCGCTCGTGGATCGGCTGAAGGCGGCAAAGATTCCCGACCTGGACGCGCGCATCGCAAAGCTCACCGCCAACCTGCCGAGTGCCAATGCCGAAATCGATCGGATGATCGCCGCGCGTGCCGCGTCCTACGATTCCTCAAAGGCGAGTGCCGCCCGTGGCGCGGACGTTTTCGCGCGCAACTGCGCCGTGTGCCACGCGATCGAGGGCAAAGGCGGATTGCTCGGCCCGCAGCTCGACGGCATCGGCGGACGCGGGCCTGAGCGTCTGCTGGAAGACATCCTTGATCCAAACCGCAACGTGGACCGCGCCTTTCGCATGAATGTCCTGACGTTGAAAAACGGCTCCGTCGTCGCCGGCCTGCCGCGGCGCGAGGAAGGCGAACAACTGGTGCTGGCCGATGCCGCCGGCCAGGAGACGCGCGTCGCAAAAGCCGACATCGCCGAGCGAAAGGAGACCGAGACCTCGCTCATGTCGCCGACCTTTGGCGAGGTCATCCCTCCCGCGGAATTGAACGATCTGCTCACATTTCTCCTCGGGAAAGATCCGACGAAGTAGCCGACGACGGCAGGAAGCGGGCTGACCAAACGCGGAATGCGAAACGAGGAGCGCGGGATAAAGTCAGCCCGCCTCCTGCCGTCGTCGGCTACCGGCGCAGCAGCGAATGAACCCGCGTGAAGTGCTCAGTTGAGAATCCCATCGCGAGCTTCAGCTGATAGTCGCGTTCGATGACGTTGGTGATTTTGCTGCAGCGCCGCCAGTCGGCGAAGGAGATGGCCCCGCGCAGCAACGCCCAAAGCCCGGAACACGGCACAGGAAAATCACTGCCATGCAGCAGCCGCTCGCCGAGCAGGCCGGCGTTGTTTCCCACGCAACGCTTCACGTGGCGCCCGCGCTGCGGAACATTCCACGCGCTCGTGTCTCCATGGAGGTTTGGCCACTTCGCGAGCATCTCCGCGAAGACGTGGAAATACTCCGGGTCGCCGATGCCGCTCTTCGTCGCGGAGTGCGCGGCGATGACGGTGACGCCGCATTCGAGCGGGAGCGTGAGCACGCGCGGGTCGGCGTAGGCGGCGTTGATGACCTGCACCGTGTGTTCGCCGCCCGTGTGCGCGAGCAACGGCAGGCGCGCGTCGGCCATTCGCTCCCAAAATTTCCGGTAGCGCGGATCGTTGCAGTCCACGTTCTGGCAGTTCGGCAGGAGCTTCAGCATGACCGAGCCGGAGGCGAGACAGCGATCGAGTTCGGCGAGCGCGTCGGGCCGCGCAGGATGGATGCTCACGGCGGCGAGAAATTCGGGATGCTCGCGTGCGAGCCGCAGCACATAGTCGTTCGGCACGTGAAAGGAGCCCGTGTTTTCCATCTTCGTGCCGTCAGGATGAAAGACCTCGTCCTGCGCGAGCAAGACGACCGACGAGATCGAGGATTCCTTCACAAGCCGGAGGAGGTGCGCGACGTAACGTTCGTCGAAATCCGGCGCATCCAGCGAAACTTCCCCGAGGCCGATGTGGCGCAGCATGTAGTTGGCGAGCCCCTTTTGCCACCACGTCGCACCGAGGCGGAGCCAGCACCCGCTGCCGGATTTTCCATTGCCGACGAGATGCACGTGGCAATCGATCGGCTGCGAGTTTTGCGCGCTCATTTTGTCCATAGCTTCCGGTTTTTCAGCCATTCGGCGACGAGCGCGCGAAAGGCTGCTGCGGTCGGAGACGGGCAGGAGCCGGCCCAGACCATCACGAGTTCGATTGCCTGCGTCGGGACGAGCGGGCGGAAAATGAGCGGTCCCCCGTCGCCGACGGAAGCAACGCTGTCCGGAATGATGCCGATGCCCGCGCCCGCCTCGACGTAGCTGAGCACGGTGTGGATGACGCTCGGCGTGTGGACGAGCTTCGGTGTGAAGTTTGCACGCTGGCATGCCGTGAGGATCGCGTCGTGGAGACCGACGCCTTCGCGCCGGGCGAGAATCACGAGCGGTTCGCCTGCGAGCGCACGCCACGGCACGGTGCGTTTTTTCGCGAGCGGATGACCGGAGGGAAGCACGCAATGAAACGGCTCCCGGCGGAGGACGGTGGTTTGCAGGCCGTGCGCGTGTTGCGCGAGCACCGGGCGTGTCAGGCCGATTTCGAGGCGGCCGCGCGCGACCATTTCCCACACGCGTTCCGGCGTGCGTTCCTCGAGGATCACCGAGACGCGCGGATAGCGTCGGCGGAATTCCGCGAGCAGCCTGCCGAGAAATGCCTGCGTCGGCGGGCCGATGTAGCCGACGCGCAACTCCCCTTCCTCGCCGTTTGCCGTCCGCTGCACCTTTTTCACCGCGTCATCCACGCGCTGGAAAAGAATCCCGATCTCATGCAGCAGCACGGCACCTGCCTCGGTGAGCGAGACGGCACGGCGGTTGCGAAGCATGAGCACTGCGCCGATGCGCTCCTCGAGTTCCTTCACCGCCCGGCTCAGCGCGGGCTGCGCGATGTGCAGACGGCGGGCTGCCTTGGAAAAGCTGAGTTCCTCTGCGACGGCCTGGAAATAGCGGAGGTGGCGGAGTTCCATGAGTTGATAGCGCCGGAGCATGACCGCTATCGCAAGATTGGATTTCCGGTATCAGGAGCTCCCGGGCAATCTGAACGCTCTGATGAACAACACGCAGCTCGCGATCCACTTCTTCCTGCAGCTCGCGGTCATCCTGCTCTTTTGCCGGATCGTGGGCGCGATTGCCGTGCGCTTCGGCCAGCCGCAGGTCGTGGCGGAGATGATCGCGGGCGTGCTGCTCGGGCCGTCGCTTTTCGGACTCGCTCGCGCCGGAGTGGCAGGAGTGGCTTTTCCCGTGGGACAAGACGCAGACGACGCGCGACACGCAGAGCTACCTTTTTCCCGCGTCGCAGCTCGGTCTCGCGCTCTACATGTTCATCGTCGGGATGGAATTTCGCATGGACATCATCCGCACGCGGCTGAAGAGCTCCATCGCGGTTTCGGTCGCCGGCATGGTCGCGCCGTTCGTCCTCGGCGGCGCGCTCGGCGTGGGTGTTTTTCCATTACACCGAGCTTTTCCCGAAGCGGACGACGCTGACCGAGGCGATGCTTTTCCTCGGAGCCTCGATGTGCATCACGGCGTTTCCGATGCTCGCGCGGATCATCCATTTCAAAAAGCTCGCCGGCACGACGATGGGCACGGTGGCGATCGGCGCGGGCGCCATCGACGACGCGACTGCGTGGTGCCTGCTCGCGGTGGTGCTCGCGAGCTTCGACCGCGACATGAGCCACGCGCTCGTGAACATCGGCGGCGGTGTCGCATATCTGCTGCGTGTGTCTCCTCCTCGTGAAGCCGCTGCTGGCCCGCGCGCAGGCGTGGATGCAGAAGGATGGCGAACTCACGGATGCCGGCCTCGTCGTCGGGCTCGCGCTGATGTCGCTCGGCGCGTGGTTCACGGATCTCATCGGGCTGCACGCGGTGTTCGGCGCGTTCCTGATGGGTGCCGCGATGCCGCGCGGAATATTCACGCGCGATCTGGTGGCGCGGATTCAGCCGCTCGCCGTGGCGCTGCTGCTGCCGCTGTTCTTCACCTACTCGGGCCTGAACACGCGGATCGGCCTGCTGAACTCGGGCTTCCTGTGGCTGATGTGCGGCGCGGTCCTCGTCGCGGCGATCCTCGGAAAAGGCGTCGCCTGCTGGCTCGCCGCGCGCGCGACCGGCATCTCGAACCGCGAGGCGCTCGGCATCGGCACGCTCATGAACGCGCGCGGACTGATGGAACTGATCATCATCAACATCGGCCTGCAGCGCGGCATCATCTCCGAGGGACTTTTCGCGACGCTCGTGATCATGGCGGTGGTCACGACGCTCATGGCATCGCCGATTTTCGAGCGGCTCGTCGGCACTGGGACGTTCAAGGCGGATACGCCCGCGTGAAGCCGCGGACGCCTGATCAGCAAATGCTCAGCACCTTCTCGACGACGTCGAGCGGGCGCGGGAGCTGGCGTTTTTCGAGTTCGGGCGAATAGATCGCCGGGGCGTCGAGGCTCGTGATGCGCAGCACGGGGGCGTCGAGTTCGTCGAAGCATCTTTTCCATGATCATCGAGCTGATCTGCGCGCCGACGCCGCAGAAGGGCTTGGATTCCTCGATGTAAACCGCGCGGTGCGTCTTGCGGACGCTTTCCAAGATCGCGTCCTCGTCGAGCGGGCGGATGCTGCGGAGATCGATGACCTCGGCGTTGATGTTGTGCTCGGCGGCGAGGATGTCGGCGGCCGTGCAGGCGGTGAGCGCGGCGCGTCCGTGCGCGATGAGCGTGATGTCGGTGCCCTCGCGCTTGATGTCCGCCTTGCCGAGCGGAATGAGATATTCCTCCTCCGGCACTTCCCATTTTTCGCCGTAGAGCAGCGTGTTCTCCATGAACATCACGGGGTCGTTGTCGCGGATGGCGGTCTTCAGCAGGCCCTTCGCGTCGTAGGCGGTGGACGGGCAGACGACTTTCAGGCCGGGGACGTTCGCGAGGAAGCTTTCGTGGTTGTGCGAGTGCGTGGCGCCGACGTTCGTGCCGCCGTTCGCGGGGCCGCGGATGACGATGGGGCAGTTGATGAGGCCGCCGCTCATGTAGCGGACCTGCGCGGCGTTGTTGATGATCTGATCCCACGCGACGGTGGCGAAGCTCCAGAACATCAGCTCCATCACCGGGCGGATGCCGAGCATCGAGGCGCCGACGCCCATGCCGATGAAGCCGGCTTCGCTGATCGGCGTGTCCACGATGCGCTTGCTGCCCCACTTTTTCCAAAGGCCCTCGGTGACCTTGTATGCGCCGTCGTATTCGGCGACCTCCTCGCCCATCACGACGACATTCGGGTCGCGCGTGAGTTCTTCGTCGAGTGCGTGGCGGAGTGCTTCGCGGTAGGTGATCTGTGGCATGAGTTTCTTCGTGGTGAAAATGTGGGTGTTCAGGGCTTCGGCGGGCCGCTGGGCGCAGCCGGTTTTTCGTCGCTCGCCGAGGCGGCGGGCAAAGGGAGGACCTGGGCGACGAGCAGCAGGATTCCGACGGCGATGAAGAGGACGGGCGCTTCGACGTTGACGGTGATTTTTCCCGTCTGCCGCAACACCGCGAGCACGGAGCTGACGATGAGGCTGAGTCCCGCGACAAAATTGAACCGATCGAGCCGCGTGACGGTGAGCAGCAAAATTCCCGAGACGCCGAGGCCGATGATCCAAACCCAGTCAATGTCCGGCACGATGCGCATGGCATTGAGCAACCACGCGATGCCGACCGCGACGATCAGGAACGAAATGGCGATGGCGGGTTTGCGGGAGTTCATGACGATGCCCGTGAAGCGTCGGTCGCTGACTTTTGCGGGTGCTAGTCGTTGAAGAAATGCCGCCCCGTCCGGCCCGCTTCCGTCTGCCGGTCCACCTCGAAATACACGTCCTGCGTGATGCTTTCCTCCGTCGGCAGCGGGCTCTCGTCCGCGAACACCGCCGCTGCCTCGGCCTCGGCCTTCGCCGCCTCGTCGATCTGCTCGAACTGCGCCTCCGTCAGCACGCCTTCCTCGATGAGCCGCCGTTTGAAGTGCTGAATCGGGTCGTGGTTTTCCTTGTAGGACTCGATTTCCTCCGCCTGCCGGTAGCCGCCCTTGTGCTTCGCATCGGCGACGGAATGGCCGTAGTAGCGGTAGGTGGAAATTTCCAGGAGCGTCGGTTTGCTCTCGTTGTGCGCGCGGTCGATGGCGTCCTGCACGTTGGCGCGCACTTCGTAGATGTCCGTCGCCGTTGCACTTGCCCCAGGCCATGGCGAATCCCTCGGCGCGCTCGGCGAGGCAGCTCTTGAAGGCGGAGCTCCGCGCGAGGCTCGTGCCCATCGAGTAGCCGTTGTTTTCGATGATGTAGACCACGGGAATCTCGAAGAGCGACGCGATGTTCAGGCTCTCGTAAAAGCAGCCCTGGTTCACCGCGCCGTCGCCCATGAAGCACATGGCCGCGCCTTTGCTGCCCTTGTATTTCAGCGCGTAGCCGAGGCCGAGGCCGAGCGGCGTCTGGCCGGCGACGATGCCGTGGCCGCCCCAGTAGTTCTTGTCCGGCGCGAAGAAATGCATCGAGCCGCCCTTGCCCTTTCGAGCAGCCGGTGGCCTTGCCAAACAATTCGGCCATGCACTCGTTCATGGTCATTCCGACTGCGAGAGCATGGCCGTGGTCGCGGTAGGCGGTGATGACGTGGTCGTCGTCGCCCATGAGCGATACGCATGCCGACGGCGACGGATTCCTGCCCGTTGTAGAGATGGAGAAAGCCGCCCATCTTTTTCGCCTGATACTGCCGGTTCGACTCGGTCTCGAAGCGGCGGATGCGCACCATCTCGGTGAGCAGCTTGAGCTTTTGCGCGGCCGAGAGCTTGGCGTTGATCGGAGCCTTGGAAAAGTCGGTGGGCGTGACAGCGGTGGCCATGAGTTGCGGTTCGTCAGTGTAAAAATTTATGACCCCGCGCAGCCGCGGCTGATCGTCGTGCAGATGTTACGGGGCAGCGACCAAAGCGCAACCCTTCAATCGGGGATCGATGCAGCTTTCGCGCCCATGCGCGCATCACTTCGCCGCACCGAGGCTCTTGGCGACATGCGCGCGGAGTTCGCGCTGGATTTTGGTGAAGTCTCGGTTCGCGTTCACGATGGTGAATCCGTACCGCTTTTGCATGCGGCTGAACGCACGCTGGATCAGCCCCTGGTACGCGAGGAAACTTTCGAACATGTCGCGCGAAAGCCCGAGATCCATGCCGCTCTCCCAGTAGTCGAGCGTCGCGTTTTTTTCAAAGTTGCGCAGGACAAGCTCCTCGGGATCCACCTGGAGATAGAAGACGGCGTCCGGGATGAGCGCGGAGCTGTAAAGATTGCGCGTCCACTCCGGCTCGGCCCCGCGGACGATGTCGCGCGTCATGAGCGTGTAGATGTAGCGGTCAGCCAGGACGATGTAGCCCGCCCGGAGCGCTGGGATGATTTCGTGGACGAGTTGGTCGTAAAAATCCGTTGCGTAGAGCAGCGCCATGGTCGTGCGCGTGAGGAGCCGGGACTGCTTCGCATGTTCGATGTCCTGCGCGAGCAACGGCGACCGGCGCAGGCCCATGTGCCGCACCGCATAGCCGCGGGATTCAAGCCACTCACTGAGGGCCTTGATGTTTGTCGAACGCCCCGAGCCGTCGGCGCCTTCAATCGCGAAGAGCCGCCCGACGAGGCGCGACGATCCCATTTCCGCAAGTGGCCTGCCAAAGGTGCGGATGATGCGACCGGGGAGATTCGGCTTGTGCATGGGTGCTGGCATCGGATTACGAGCGGCGTCCTTTCTTTTTGATGTAATCCGAGAGCTTCAACTGCCCGAGCAGGATGCGGCGCACCTCCGCCTGCTGGTCGTGGATGTCGCGCGTGGCGTCCACAGTCGTAAAATGGTAGCGCGGAGCGAGCAGTTCATACTGCTCGAGGATTCGCCCTTGGAAAATGCGGAAGCTTTCATACGGGTCGGCGCTCAAGCCGAGGTCCATGCCGGCCTCGTGGAATTTCAACTCAGGCCGCCCGTCGAGGATTCGGCCCAGCGCGACTTCCAGAGGCGCGCGGAAATAGAGCGTCACATCCGGCTGCACGGCGAAACTGTACAGGCGCTCCACCCAGTCAAAATCCACGCCGCGCACCACATCGCGCGCAAATGCGGTGAAAATGTAGCGGTCCGCGAGCACGATGTATCCCGCTTGGAGCAGCGGAAAAATCTGCCGTTCGTAGCGATCCGCAAAATCCGTCGCATGGATGAGCGAAAACGTCGTCGGAGTCAGCAAACGGCTCGTCTTCCCCTTGCTCGTCGAAGGCTTCACGAGACTCGATGAATTCCATTCGGTGAAAAACACACGCGCGCCCGAGAGCTCGAGCCAGCGTTTGACAAGGTAGATTTGCGTGGATTTCCCCGAACCATCCAGCCCC
Organism: uncultured Verrucomicrobiae bacterium; assembly: GCA_963769025.1. Classification (GTDB taxonomy): domain Bacteria; phylum Verrucomicrobiota; class Verrucomicrobiia; order Chthoniobacterales; family Chthoniobacteraceae; genus SXWH01. The sequence continues at coordinate 1,177,520 of CAVYKI010000003.1, read as the reverse complement.
TCGACAGCGATGAGTTTTCCACGATACTTGGGAGGCTTTGAAACCACGCCGCCATGCTGTGCACCTGTCTTGATTCTGCAACAACAAAGTCCGTGGACTTGCGTGCAAATAGGCACGCTCCATCCTCCGACGCGGCATCGCCTGGCCTCTCAAAACGGACACCGCCCGAGTCCTCGCCCTCGGGCGTCTATCATAAGCATCTGGTATCACATACTGCAAACAGGTAATCGCTTCTAATATGACAAAGGTGAACAGCTTGGCATCCTTGGAAAAGTCCGCCCGCAAAGTTCGCTCGCGAGCGTACGCGCCATACTCGAATTTTCAGGTCGGTGCGGCTCTCGAGTCCACGGCGGGTAAAGTCTTCACCGGCTGCAATGTCGAAAACATCTCCTACGGCCTGACGGTCTGCGCGGAGCGGAACGCCGTCTTCGCGGCCGTCGCCGCCGGAGTCCGCACCTTCCGCCGGATCGTGATCGTCGCAGACTCCAAAGAACCCGTCACGCCCTGCGGGGCATGCCGACAAGTGTTGTCAGAATTTTCAGAGAACATGGAAATCGTGAGTGTTAACCTGCAAAGTCACAAATATCGCGCAAAACTCTCTGCACTCCTGCCTCGATCGAAGGCCGGGATCCTCAGATCGTTAATGTTCCACGTAGAACAATAAAGGTGGCGATCGAGAACCGGGGAGCAGCCAAAATTGCAAGAATTTCCGCGACCCTTCAGTATCGAGCATCGAGACCGAGCCGAGCTTGTCATCTCCGACTCACTCTGACAGAAACTCAACCCATCGCGCAACTTACGATTGGGACTTTGCTCCAAAGGGCGTAAATGCCTGCCGACAAACACCAAACGATTTTTGCACCATCGAAACTAATCCGGCAAATCGCAAAGGTCTGAACATGTTCATCCACCCAAAAACCTACGATGTCGTCGTCATCGGGGCAGGCCATGCCGGCATTGAGGCGGCTCTGGCATCGGCTCGGCTAACGGCACAGACACTCGTCATGACCCAGTCGCTCGACACGGTCGGGCAGATGTCGTGCAATCCGGCAATCGGTGGTCAGGCCAAGGGACAGATTGTCCGGGAAATTGACGCTTTGGGTGGTCTCATGGGACTGAATACCGACGCGACGGCGATTCAGTTTCGACTGCTGAATTCCAAGAAAGGCCCAAGTGTCCGCTCACCACGGGCGCAGTGCGACAAGAAGGCGTATCAGTTTCGGGCGAAGGCGGAATTGGAAGAGCAACCGCATCTCGATCTGATGCAGGCGAACGTAATTCGCATCCTCCGCGACGACGATGGAGTCACGGGAATCCAGACGAACATGGGTATGCAAATCAACTGCCGCGCGGTCGTCGTAACGACCGGAACCTTCATGCGCGGGCTGCTACATGTGGGCTTGAGAAACCAGCCAGGAGGGCGCATGGGAGACACTGTATCAACTTTGAGTGATTCGCTGCGCGAGTTGGGGCTCGAACTCGGACGCTTCAAAACCGGGACACCCATGCCGGCTGAATGGCAGGACGATCGATTTCACCAAGTGCGAAATGCAACTCGGTGACGATCCACCGACGCCATTCAGCTTCCTGCCTGAGCGCCTGTCGAAGAAGTCCGGACGAGATATTTTCACTGAATCACTGGAAGGACGAGACGTTCCACGTGGAACAACTCCCGTGTTGGGTGACTTACACCAACCCGAAAACCCACGACATCATTCGGAGCAATCTCGACAAGTCTCCCCTATATTCGGGTCGGATCGAAGGAACCGGACCTCGCTACTGTCCGTCGATCGAAGACAAGATTGTCAAGTTCGCCGAAAAGGAACGGCATCAACTCTTCCTGGAACCCGAAGGGAAGCACACGCTCGAATACTACATCAACGGTGTCTCCACATCCCTCCCAATCGACGTGCAATTCGCCTTCATCCGGACGGTGCCAGGACTTGAGAATGCCGAAACTAATGCGGCCGGGATACGCAGTTGAGTATGACTACTGCCCGCCAACTCAGCTCCGGCACACCCTCGAGACCAAGCTCATCCCGAACCTGTATCTCGCCGGACAGATTAACGGGACCTCTGGATATGAAGAGGCCGCCGGGCAGGGGCTGATGGCAGGAGCGAATGCAGCGCTCAAAGTGCAGGGCAAGCAGCCATTCATCCTCGGTCGTGCCGACGCCTACATCGGCGTGCTCGTCGACGACCTCGTCACGAAAGGCACCCCTGAACCTTACCGGATGTTTACCAGCCGTGCCGAGCATCGGTTGGTTCTTCGGCATGATAATGCGGATTTCCGCCTCACGCCGGTAGGACGCACCCGTGGGCTGGTCGACAACGAGCGATGGGAGCGGACCCGACAAAAAATGGCGGACTTCGAGCGCCTTAAAGAGTTCGCTGAGTCCGCATCCTATGAAGGCCTGAAGATCGCCGCTTGGCTGAGGCGGCCGGAAAACGTTGCATCAACCCTCCCGGAGTCGGTCCGTCCGGGCTATGCCGACTCACTGTGGGGGGCTTTGGAAATTAACCTCAAATACGAGGGCTACATCGCTCGGCAAAACATCGCGATTGACCGGCTTCAACGTCAGGAAGAGAAGCGGATTCCCCTCGGCCTGGACTACCTTTCGATACGTGGCCTGCGATTTGAAGCGCAACACAAGTTGGCTGAAATTCAACCGGAAACCATCGGCCAAGCCTCTAGGATCAGCGGTGTCACTCCCGCGGACCTCGCTCTGCTGTCTGTGTGGCTCGACAGACCTTAACGAACCTCGATCCATCTCACTTTACGAACGTCATGCTGCAAGCCCCGTTCGCGTCCGTCGACTCCGATGCTCAAGTCATACGCTTCTCGCGACCGCTCTGCTCGTCGGCTACGCCGATTCTCTGCGTCGGTGAAAACGCGAAACCAAGAGAAACGCCGCACCCTTAGCCGCCCGATGGTATCAAGATTTTAAAATAGAACGCCGCGCGGTACGCGGCTTGCAAACCGCTTCTGGAAGCCGTCCGACAACGCCCCGATTACCAATTGTTGCCAAGACTTCGCATAACATCCGCGAATGGACGAACGCCGTTCACGTGAAGTGATCGACGCTGCCGCGTTACAGCATTGTGCGTGATGCCCGGAGAGTCACATCTAACGATCCCGCGTCCTTCCCCTTGCATCGCAAACTTTCCCGAACTCGTCACCACGGCCTGCGAAAATGGATCTGCCGACCTTGAGCGCATCGCCGATCGCGCTGACGACCCGAAGATCCCGAAGGTGAAGCCTTCCTCGAAAGCCGGCGCGCTGCTCGACCGATGAAGCCCTCGCTCAAGCCGAAGCCCGTCCGAGCCACGCTGACACTCACCACCACCCCGACGCGGATGCGCTCCTCAAGGCCCTCGGCACCTCGGCTGAGCGTCCGAGCCGGGCTCCTGCACGAATGGCGTCATGCGCCGACGGGTGCCGTGAGCGGCAACTTTCGCTCCTCGAACCGGGCCCGTACACCAGCCGTGATGAGCCCGATGGGTCCTGCCTATCCGCTCGCCAGCACCATTCGTCCCGTTTGAGAGCCCAAGGTTGCCGTGGCGGCGCGGTGTACGCATCGGCATCTGCCCAAGCGACCCCTCCAGCCATGCGCCTGAACCTCTCTCTCGGCTGCCGTGCGCCAAGCACGCTCGCCTGCGTTGCCATCCGCTTCACCACCGCAGCATCAGCGAAAGACAACACGAAACCGTTCGACTACGCGATGCCGCCGGTTCAATTGCCGGACGGGTACACTGCGGAAGTCGTCGCCGCAGCGCCGTTGGTGCGGCATCCCATCATGGCGACGGCGGATGATCTCGGGCGGCTTTTTGTCGGTGATTCGTCCGGGGTGAATCTGAACAAGGCCGGGCTGGAAAAGGAGCTGCCGCACCGCGTGCTGATGCTGGAGGACACGAATGCCGACGGCGTTTACGACAAGTCCACGGTCTTCGCCGACAAGATGACTTTCCCGCAAGGCTGCGCGTGGCTCGGCGGCTCGCTCTACGTCGCCTCGCCGCCGGGCATCTGGCGGCTCACGGACACGACCGGCGACGGCGTGGCGGACAAGCGCGAGATGATCGTGCGCGGCTTCGACTTCACGGGAAATGCGGCGGACATCCATGGGCCGTTCGTGCATCCGAACGGCCGGCCTCTACTGGTGCCACGGGCGCAAGGGGCACGACGTTTTTGACAACGGCGGGAATCCCGTCCGCAAAGGCAAGGCGTCGGGCATCTGGTCGTGCAAACCGGACGGCTCGGACGTGCAGATGCACTCGGGTGGCGGGATGGACAATCCGGTGGAGATCGATTTCACGCCCGACGGCGAAATCCTCGGCACGGTGAACCTCTCTACGGCACGCCGCGCGGCGATTGCCTCGTCCACTGGCTGCGCGGCGGCGTGTATCCGCGCGAGGATCAGGGTGACGCGGTCGCGGAATCAAGCGCACGGGCGAACTGCTGCCGCCGATTTTACAATTTCGGCCATGTCGCGGTCTCGCGGCTGCACCTTCTATCGCTCAGGCGCGCTGAATCCGATTGGCGCGGGAATCTCTTCGTCACGCATTTCAACACGCAGCGCGTCACGCGCATGGAAGTCGCAGCGTTCCGGCGCGACATACAGCGTCACGTCGCGCGAGTTTCTGAAGATCGCAGAACCCCGATGTGCACATCACCGATGTGCTGGAGGATCGTGACGGCTCGCTGCTCGTCGTGGACACCGGCGGCTGGTTCCGCTCCGGCCGTACCGCTTCCCTCGTCGCGAAGCCGGACGTCGAGAAGGCGCCATCTACCGCATCCGCCCAAAGGTCCGCTCGCGAAAAGCGAACCGCATGGGCATGCCGCATCCGCAACATGGCAAGCGCGCGCAGCGGCGACGCGAAGAACTGACCGCCGCGCTCGCCGGACCCGATCCGAGACCGTCGCGCACGCCGGCGAATGCGCTCCGCCTCGCTCGCGCAGCCCGGGACGGAAGACCCTGGCGCACGCGTCAGCCATCGGGATGCAGGCGCTGCGCCTGGCCGCCGCGGGCGCGCTTGGTCGCGCTTCCAGAAGCTCAGCCCGCGACACGTACTGCGCCCTGCATCGCTCGAGCCGCTGAATCGAACGTCCGCTCGACATCAGGCGATGCCTGCGCTGTCGCGCGTGGGAAATGGTGATGCTGCTGAACTGCGGTGCGTACGGCGGAACGGCGTGACCACGTCGTGCGCTGATCTGTCCTCGAATTGAGGTGGACGCATCGCCGCTCGCCGGTGGTGTAGATGCTCCCGATTGCTGGATGCGAACGACTCTCCACTCGCCGAGGTCGGTCCGCCGACATCCTCACGCGCCGCAAAGGATCTGGACCGCGCAGACTCCGAACATTCGCGCCTGATCCGGCCGGCAAGTCCATCGACGACTCCGCATCATCGAGCGGATCACGAGGCGGCCATCGACCGACTCCGCGGTGGGCAGAGATCGTGGCGCCGCTTCTCGAAGCGCTGAATCCCCGCGCGCGCCCCAAAATCGCGTAGCACTCTCATCGGCAGGCGATCCGGATCGCCGCCGGCCCGATCGTATTGCCCGCTGAAGACCGCGCTGACGAATCCGGCCCGCCCGACCTTCCACTCGTGCTCGACGCCGATTGGCAGACTTGCGCACCTGAAGATCTCCGCCGACCGCTGCGTCGGTCTCGCGGCGGAGCGCAAGGCGTCACTACATCGCGGCTCAAGGCGCTCAGCGCCGGGCTGGAATGTCGGGGCCGCGATCTCCGGTGCAAGTTCCGCTTCCTCCTCCTCGGCGTGCCGGCAGCGACGCGTACTTTCTCGTCGCGCATCGAAGCGGTACGCCTGCTCGTGGCGAAGATCGTCGACTCAGCCGCTCGCCGCCGTCGCTCCGGCCATCGGTGCGCTCAGGCGCCGCTCGAACTTGGCGAAATGCTCCGCGCATTTCGCCGCGCGAACGATCTTCGAATACGGAACGCCTCTGCGGCCAACGCGTCGATAGCGGTGCATCGCTGGCGAGTTAGCGAAGCGAGACCCGCACGCTCTTCAGCAGCGATCCCTCCGAAGGCGTGACGGACTCATGCCTGGCTCCGCGACCTGGCCGACCGAGACGACGCCGCCGCCGCACCTCGACACGCTGCCGCGCTGGTCACCGCGAAAGGTGTCGCCGCTCGTAGGGACGGAAAATCTTCGAGCAGGAAGGACGCTGCCGTCGTGTGCCATCGTGCTCTGGGAACATCGAGTAACCATCGGTCCGATACTCACACCATCGAGCAAGAAATCCGCACCAAGCGTGATCGCTCGATCCATCCTTCCACGCGACCATGGTGCGCGAATCGAGCCCGTGGCGATCGACACCTGCGAACGCGAGTCTTGCTCGGCGTGATCGACGAGAACGACCGACGAGTCGTCCTCGCAAACGCGCGGGCCAGGAGCATCCGTCGCGCGCGCGCAAATCGCACATGCACACGCTGCGGTCCGCTCATGCCGGCGCAGCTCGAGCGCACGCTTCTTCACCGCCAGAACTTCTCGACCTCGTCGCCTTCCTGCGGAGCGGAGTGATTGAATCGATCTTCGGCCCGGAGCAATGGGCGCCGCATTCCGCTGGAGAAGCGGAACCACCGCCGATCCGGTTTCCCGGTGTGGCGGCGGTCGAAGTTGCGCTGGCGCTGCTCAGGCCAGCAGCTCGGAAACGACAGTGCCATTGCGGACGATGTCGATCGGGCGGTTCCCCGGCGCGATCAAGTTTCTTTTCCGGCGCGATGCCGAGCTGATGATAGACGGTCGTGGCCATGTTTTCGACCGTGAGCGGATCTTCGGTCGGGTTCGGAGCCGGTCGGGTCGGACGAGCCGTGGATGTGCCCGCGCTTGAACCCACCGCCGGCGAGGACGACGGTGAAAACGCGCGGCCAGTGGTCGCGGCCAGCGTCGCTGTTGATCTTCGGCGTGCGGCCGAACTCGGACGTGACCATGACGAGCGTCGAGTCGAGCAGGCCGCGCTGGTCGAGATCGGTGATGAGCGCGGCGAAGGCCTGGTCGAAGTTCGGCAGCTGGCCGTGTGATGCCGTCCTGGATGTTGGCGTGGATGTCCCAGCCGCCGTAGGTCATGGAGACGAAGCGCACGCCGGCCTCGACGAGGCGGCGGGCCATCAGCATGCGCTGACCGGCGGTCGTTGCGGCCGTATTCGTCGCGGCATGCTGTCGGGCTCGGCGGTGAGGTTGAAGGCCTCGCGGGCCTTCGGCTGAACTGATGAGCGCGTAGGCCGCCTGGTAGAAGCTGTCCATCGCGTCGAGGGAGTCGGACTTCTCCAGCGTGCGGAAATGCTCGTCCACCGTGCCCAGCAGGTTGCGGCGGCGGTCGAAGCGCTTGTCGTCGACGCCGTTGGGCATGATTGAGGTCGCGCACGGTGAAGCCCTTGTCCGCCGGATCGCCGCCGAGGCTGAAGGGGCCGTAGGCGCTGCTCATGTAGCCGGTGCCGGCGAATGTCATTCGGCATGTTCGGCACGCAGACGTAGGGCGGCAGGTTGTTGCGCGAGCCCTGCTCGTGCGAGATGACGGAGCCGAAGCGAGGGAACTGGAGCGCGGGCGCGGGCGGTAGCCGGTGAACATGTTGTGCGTGCCGCGCTCGTGGGCGGCCTCGCCGTGGGTCATGGAGCGGACGACCGTGATCTTGTCCGCGATCTTCGCGGTCTCCTTCAGATACTGCGAGAGCTTCCACGCCGGGATCGGTAGTTGTCCAGCTGGTGCCGAAGGCCGACGTATTCAATGCGCGCGAGGTGCTCGGGATCGACGTCTCCTGGTGGGCGCCGCGCCCGGCAGGTGAATGTGGATCGAGCCGATCGGCGGTCGCACGGCGATCCTGGTCGGTCTCGATCGCGCGCAGCTTGAGAACAGGTCGCCATGGTCAGGCCGATGCCGCGAGCCGGCCGCGTAGAGGAATTCGGCGTCGGCTGACTTTGCGGAGATGGGCCGGGTCGTTCTTCCAGTAGTGTGATGATCTGATTGCGCTCATGGTGTGTGGTGTCTCGAGTGACCAGGCGTTCGATGGCCGGCTTCGCTAAAGGCCAGCCCTGCATCAGCCTGCTTCGCGCGGTTTCAATTTGTAATCCGAAATCAAGTGCGGCCGTCACAGAGGACGATACTTCGTTGGAAATCCCGCTGGCGGCGACGTCCTTGGGAGGATCGGTTCTGGGGTCGAGTCTGCGATCGCGCTGGCGCAGGAAGATCTTCGACCCTGCGCGTTGCGCGACGCTCGCGCAAGGGCCGCGTTTCGCGGAGGCTGCGCCGAAGATGCCCTCGATGCGGCGGACGGCATCGGCGACCTCATCGTGCGTCGTTCCTTTCCCGAGCGGAAAGCGGACGGTCGCCTGCGCGACTCACGTCGCGACGCCCATCGCCAGCAAGACGTGCGACGGCAGGATGCTGCCGACCATGCACGCGGACCCGCTCGATGCGCAGATGCCGGCGAGGTCGAGATTGATGAGCACGCTCTCGCCGTCGAGGCCGGGGAAACTGACGTTGAGCGTGTTCGGCGAGCGAAAGCGCCGGGTCGCCGTCGCGCATGGCGGCGGGGAATGCCGCGCGGATGCCTTGCCAGAGCTGCTCCCGGAGCGGGCCGAGCCGTTGCGGCCTCGTGGTCGGCATCCGCGGCCGCGAGTTCCGCGGCGCGGGCCATGCCGGCGATGGCCGCGACGTTTTCCGTCCCGGCCGGCGGTCGCCCTCGTGGCTGCCGCCGAATGCGATGCGCTCGATCGAAATCCCGCTGCGTAGCGGCAGCAGGCCCGCGCCTTTTGGGCCGTAGAACTTGTGCGCAGCGAGCGAGAGCGCGTCGGCATCGCAGGGGAGCGGCTCCTTGCCGAAGCTCTGGATCGCATCGGTGTGAAAGAGCCCGCCACGCTCGCGGCAGAGCGCGGCGATCTCCGCCACGGGCTGGCGCACGCCGGTCTCGTTGTTCGCGGTCATCACCGAGACGAGCGTCGTGTCCGGAGTCAGCGCGGCCGCACATCCGCGGGGTCGAGCAGTCCGCGGAATCCACGCGGCAGCACGTGACGCCGGAAACCCTCGCGCCTTTCGCAGATGCTCCAGCGGATGCAGCACCGCGTGATGCTCCGTCGCGCAGGTGATGAGGTGTTTCCCTCGCCCAGCGTGCGCACGGGCGAGGCCGAGCAGCGCGAGGTTGTTCGCCTCGGTGCCGCCGGCGGTGAAGATGATCTCGTGCGGTTTGGCCCCGAGCAGCGCCGCGAGCCGGTCGCGCGAATCATCCAGCGCCGCTCGCGTCTCGCGGCCCGCAGCATGGATCGACGACGCATTGCCGTGAAACCGATCGAAGTACGGCCGCATCGCCTCCAGCGCCTCGGGCGCGAGGGGAGTCGTGGCGTTGTGGTCGAGGTAAATCATCGGCCCGCAGCATCCGCCCATCCGCGCCGGATGGCGAATCGTTTTGCCGCGCCGTCCCACGCAGTGCCGAAGATTCCGAATGACTCGCGGCAGGAATGCTGGACATCGTCGGTGGCTCCCATGAGTCTGAACTTTTCCCCGCGCCTCCTGCTCGCAATGTCCATGCTGTCGCTTGCATTCGCATTTGGCGGCTGCGCGTCGAAGGAGGAGCGCCTCGCGAGGCGGCGCTGGGAGACGCAGGACGAGCGCACGACGCGGGAGGTCTTCAAGAAGGACTGGCTGGTCCCCTCCGTATCGAATGAGGAAAAGGATTTCTTCTACGGTTCGTGGCTGCGAAGCAGCGACTTCTGAGCGCGCCGGCGTGCGGCGCTAAATCATCCAGTCGTCGGCGACCTTGCGGTCCTTTTCCAGCACGCGCACGCCCTGGCCCTCGGCGAGCACGAGCGAGCGCGGCGGGACGCTGTGCGTGAGGAAGACGCTCGCGCCGACCGTCGAGCCCGCGCCGATGACGGTGTCGCCGCCCATGATGGTGGCGTTGGCGTAAATGGTCACGTTGTCCTCGATGCTCGGGTGCCGCTTCTTGCCCGCGCAGCGCCTGCCCGCCGGCCAGCGAACGCGCGATGAGCGACACGCCCTGGTAGAGCTTCACATGCGTGCCGAGCACGCTCGTCTCGCCGATGACCACGCCGGTGCCGTGGTCGATGAAAAAGTGCGAGCCGATGTGCGCGCCGGGATGGATGTCGATGCCCGTGCGGCTGTGCGCCCACTCCGTCATCATCCGCGGGATGAGCGGCACGCTCGAGCGCGTAGAGGATGTGCGCGCTGCGCTGGATGGCGATGGCCTCGATGAACGGATACGACAGGATCACTTCGTCCGACGCCGCCGCCGCGGGATCGCCCTGGAACGCAGCCTCGACGTCCGTCTTCAGCAGCTCGCGCACCTGCGGAAGGCCGCTCGAGAAAATCGCGCGTGATTTTCAACGCGCGCCTCGTTCGGGCAATTCGGCTCGCCGAGCCGCAGGCTCTTGCAAACCTCCTCCGCGAGCCGCTCCGCGATCGTGAAAACGCGATGCGAAGTGACGCGCGGCAGGTGCTGCGAATGGATCGGCTCCGCGTCGTGAAAGCCGGGAAAGAGCAGCTGCAGCAGGTCCTCGCAAATCGCCGCGACCGCGCGTTTGGACGGGAGGTTCGCGCCGTCCACATGGTTGATGCCGCCGCCCGTCTCGTAAGAGCGGAGGATCGCATCGGTCGCTTTGCCGAGATCGTGGTCCATCTGGCGTGACTATGCGCGGTCCGCGGGAAAAGGAAACCCCGCCGTGATGCCGGGCGGTGGCGTGCTTGAGACGCCGCGGGGAAGGCTCGTCAATTGCTGCAGAAATGCCGCAAATCCCGCAGGAAATCATCGAGCAAATCGCCGCCGCGAATGACATCGTGGAGGTGATCGGCTGGTATTTCCCGCTGAAGCGCGCGGGCCCGGCCTACAAGGCGCTGTGCCCGTTCCACCACGAGCGGACGCCGTCGTTCAACGTCAATCCGCAGCGGCAGATCTTCAAGTGCTTCGGCTGCGGCGCGGGCGGCTCGGTGTTCCGCTTCGTGATGGATTACGAGCACCTCGATTTTCCGACGGCGGTGCGGAAGCTGGCCAGCGCGCGAACATCAAGATTCCCGAGGCGGAGATGACGGCGGCGGACTACCAGCGGGCGGATCTGCGGCGGCGCCTGCTCGCGCTCCATGCGGAGGCGGCGGAGTTTTTCCACCAGCAGCTCATGCGCGGCAAATCGGCGGAACCGGCGCGCGAGTACTTGAAAAAGCGCGGCCTTCTCCGCCGACGTCGCGAAGAGCTGGAAGATCGGTTACGCGCCGGATGCGTGGGACGCCCTGCTCGACCATGCGCGCGCGCAGGGCTACTCGGACGAGGAGCTCGAAGGAGAGCGGCCTCTTCTCGAGGGCGACGAAGCGCGCGCGATCTACGACCGGTTTCGGGGCCGCATCATGTTTCCGATTTGCAACGACACGGGCGAGGTCGATCGCCTTCAGCGGGCGCGTCCTCTCGGCGGAGCAAAGCCCCGCGAAATACGTGAACTCGCCCGAGACGCCGCTCTTCACCAAGGGTGCGGTGCTGTTCGGCCTGCACAAATCGAAGCGCGCGCTGATCGACAAAAAGCAGGCCATCGTCTGCGAGGGGCAGATCGATCTGATCACGGCGTTCGAGCACGGCGTGCAAAATGTCATCGCGCCGCAGGGTACCGCGTTTACCGAGCGCCAGGCCCGCATCCTGAAGCGGTACGCGGAGGAGGTGGTGCTGTGCTTTGACGCGGATGCGGCCGGCGAAAAAGCGGCGGAGCGCTCCCTGCCGCATCTGCTCGGACAGGGCCTGGCCGTGCGCGTCGCGGAGATGCCGCAGGGCGAGGACCCGGATTCGCTGATCAGAAAATCGGGTGCCGACGCTTTCCGCGAGCGGGTCGCTGCGGCAAGGGATCTCTTCGACTACCAGACGAGGCGCCAGGCGCCGACGCCGGAACCGGCACGCCGCGCGGGAAAATCGCCGCGGCGCGGAAGCTCGCGGAACTCATCGCTTCCTGCCCGACGGCATCGCGCGCGAGGCTGTGCTGACGAACGCCGCGATGCGCCTGGAGGCGAGCCGCAGGATTCCGCGAGTTCCTCGTGAAACGCGCACCCGCGCGCGGCACTGGCGAGGAAAGCCGGAGCCTCAGCGCTGCAGGAAGTGACGCTCGACCCGACGAGGTACGGCTCGCGCTGCTGGCATTGCGAAGCCCCGCGGCGCGTGCGTGGCTCCAGGCGCAGGCCTGCGAACGCGTGCTGGACGACGGCCAGCCCGATTGGTGCTCCTCGTGAAGATCCTGGATGCGGATTTCCGCATGGATGAGCCGGCGTCGGTGAACACGTGGCTGGCAACGCTCGAACCCGGCGAGGAGGCCGCGCTCTCCACGGTTCTCGAACGCGAAGTGCCGCTGGAGGCCAAGGTGGTAGCGGAGGATCGCTGGCACGAGCTGGAGCGCCGGGTGCTTTTGCGCCAGCGCCGGCGGTGGAGGCGCAATTGCGGATGCACGGGTCTCGCCATCGAGGACATGGGGCGGCTGCACGCGCAGGTGCTCGACGTGCACCGCCAGCTCGCCGCGCTGCCCGCCCCGCGCGCGCCGAAGCCGGCTGCTTAACGGTCGGAAAACATTCTGGAAGGAGTCACTTGACGTTGCAAGGTGTGCTCCCCATATTCCGCGGCCTTTTTCCGTCGCGGTTCCGGAGGTTATCCGAGGGCGCTGAAGGCGAGAATGTAATCAAAATTCCTTCGTGGATATGCCGAAAAAAATCAAAAAAGCCGTTTCCAAATCTGACAAAGCCACGAAGAAGCACCGAGAAGTAACGGGACGAAAAAGGCCAAGGCACCAGCGGCAAGACCGGCAGCGAAGAAAGCCAAGCCCGCGCCCAAGGCGAAAAAGACCAAGGCCCCCGCAAAACCGAAGGCGGAGAAGCCTGCGAAGGAGTCGAAGCAGTCGAAGCGTTCCGCCGGGAAAAATGGCCAGCTCAGCTCGAAGCTCGCCGAACTTTTGAAGACCCCCGCGAAGCCGAAGCTCGGCCCGGGCCAGAGCATCCTCGACACGCAGGAAGGCGCCGAGAAGCTGCGCGAACTCGTCAAGCTCGCGAAGGAGCAGGGCTACCTGACTTTTGATGACCTGAACGAGCATCTGCCCGAGTCCGTGAGCGACCCGGATGAGATGGAGCTGATCATGAACCGGCTCCGCGGGATGGAGATCGACATCATCGATGCGGCGCAGGTGGACAGCTACAAGGTCGGCCCGAAGACGAGGAGCAAAAGGAAGACGAGGAACCCGAGAAGCCGACCGAGAAGCTCGACATCCTCGACGACCCGGTGCGGATGTATCTGAAGCAGATGGGCCAGGTGCCGCTGCTGACCCGCGAGCAGGAAGTCGAGATCTCGATGCGCATCGAGGACGCGGAGCTGAACGTCCAGAAGCACTGCACCAGTTCGGTTTCGTCCGGCGCTACCTCGAGCTCGGCCAGAAGCTCATCGACGGCCGAGGAGCGCTTCGACCGCGTCATCCTCGACAAGAAAATCGAGAGCCGGGACAGCTACATGAAGAGGCCTGCCGCGCCTGATGAAGCAGCTCGAAGCGGCGAGCAAACGCGGCGAACGTACAAGACACTACCTCGCGCACGGCGGCACGAACAAGAAGCAAGAGCTACGCGGACTTCGTGAAGCGGCACCAGCGGTGCAGAAGTTTTTCCCGAAATTTTTCTACAAGCAGAAGGTCACCGAGGACTTCGTGACGCTCGCGGAGGAGAAGAACCGCGTCATTCACGCGCTCGAGCACGAGGTGAACAAGCCGAAGAAGCACCAGCAGCGTGCGGCCGGCGGGGCGAAGGTGGACTATGCCGGGAAGCTCAAGGAGCAGCAGGCGATGATGTGGATGAGCGCCGAGGGTTTTGCCGCGGAATTCGGACACCTGCGGAAGTGGCTGAAGAAGGCCCTCCGTGCGAAGACGGAAATGGTCGAGGCCAACCTGCGCCTCGTGATTTCCATCGCGAAGAAATACACGAACCGCGGCCTGTCGTTCCTCGACCTGATCCAGGAAGGCAACATGGGCCTGATGAAGGCGGTCGAGAAATTCGAGTACCGCCGCGGCTACAAGTTCTCCACCTACGCCACGTGGTGGATCCGCCAGGCCATCACGCGCTCCATCGCCGACCAGGCGCGCACCATCCGCATCCCGGTCCACATGATCGAGACGATCAACAAGCTGATGCGCGTGCAGAAGCAGCTCGTCCAGGAATACGGCCGCGAGCCGACGCCGGAAGAGATCGCCGACGAAATGAATCTGCCCGTCGAGCGCGTCCGCGCGGTGCTCAAGATGGCGCAGCAGCCCATCTCGCTCCAGTCGCCCGTCGGCGACGGCGACGACACGAGCTTCGGCGACTTCATCGAGGACAAGTCCGCCGAGAATCCGTGCGACGTGACGGCGATCTCGCTGCTCAAGGAAAAGATCAACGACGTGCTCGACACCCTCACCGAGCGCGAACGCCAGGTGCTCGAGCTGCGCTTCGGCCTCGTCGACGGCTACAGCCGCACGCTCGAGGAAGTCGGCAGCCAGTTCAAGGTCACCCGCGAGCGCATCCGCCAGATCGAGGCGAAGGCCCTCCGCAAGATGCGCCACCCGACGCGCATCCGGCAGCTCGAAGGCTTCCTCGAAGCGTCCGACCTGCACCTCGCGTAGCCGACGCCTGACAATCCGGCCCAAGGTCTGTTCGCGCCGCGGATGACCGCGTAGCGCGGCTTGGGCGCGACCGCGATCCATCGCGGCGTCCGTGGGAATGTGCGCCGCTGAATTCTACCCGCGGGCCGTTCATCGATGCGCTTTCCGTTTCCGCGGCGCTTCTGTAATGGGTGGCGGGTGAACTCTCCACGACTCCTCGCGCACGCTCTGATTCTCGCCGCTTTTGCCGCATGCTCCACGGCCCTGCTTTCCGCCGCGCAGCTCGAAGTCATGGAAGTCAGCAGCGCGAAGCTGAAGGGCAATCCGCTCGGCGATCCGGTTGCGCGCCGCGTGGCGGTGCTCGTGCCGGACGGAACGACACGCGACATGGGGCTGCCGCTGGTGATCTACCTGCCGGGCTGGGGCGGTTCGTCGGAAGACATCATCGCGCGGCGCGGCGGCTGGCTCGCATTTGCGGTGGATCGCCTGGCGCGCGCCGGGGTTCCCGTGCGGATCGCGGTGGTGGATGGGCGCTCGCACTACGGCGGCAGCCAATACCTGAACTCCGGCGCCACGGGGATACGCGGATTACGTCGCGGAGGAAATCGCGCCGGCCGTCGAAGCGCCCGGTATCCGCTCGCGAAGGGCGCTGCGTTTCCACGGATCATCGCCGGGCATTCGAGCGGCGGCTACGGCGCGCTGATGCTCGCGATGTAGCAGCAGGCGCAATTTTCCGCCGTCGTGGCGCTCTCGCCGGACAGCGATTTTGAAGTGACGCACAAGCCCATCGTCTCGCAGCCGTCGGTGCGCGCGGTGACGCAGGCGGAACTCGAAAGCGCGATGACCTCCGGGCAAAAGGCGCGCCTCCCTGGCGACGGCGTCGCGCACATGGTGATGGGCCTTTGCGCAAATTACGCGCCGGTCGCCGGAAAGCCGGGCCGCTTTGAGTGGCTCTACGACGGGCGCGGCAAATTCCGCGCCGAGGCGTGGCAGCGCTGGCTCGATCTCGATCCGCTCACGGTCGTGCGAAACGGCCGGACGCGTTCGCGCCGGCGCAGCGCATCTACCTCGACGGCGCGGAGCACGATGAATTCGGCGCGAACATCGGCGCGCGAAAAATCCACGAGGTGCTGCGCGAGCGGAAATCGCCGGTCACATTTTACGAATCACCCGGCCACCACAACGACGACCTCATCGAGCGGCTCGTGCGCGGGCTTGGCTGGGTGCTCGGAAAATAGGCGGGGAGCGTTCGACGGAAGAACCCGCATACCCGAAGAATAACCTGGGCGCACTCGCAGATCGTGCCCTACCGGACGACGCCGAATTCCGCGCGGCGATTCTTTGCCCAGGCGGACTCGCTCGAGCCCGCATCCGCGGGGAGCTCCGCACCGAAGCTCACGGTCTGCAGCCTCCCGCCCGAGACGCCCATGCGGATCAATTCCTCGCGCACCGTCAGCGCGCGACGTTCGCCGAGGCCGCGGTTGTATTCGGGCGTCCCGCGCTCGTCGGTGAAGCCGGCGATGATGATGCTGTTGTGTTCGCTGCGGCAAAAATCCGCGACCGCCTGCAGCTTCCGGCGCTCGCCCGCGCCGATGGCAGAGCTGTCGAACGCAAAATGCACCGGCGAAAATCGCGAGCGATCCACATTCGATCCGAGAAACGACGCGCCCTCGGTGCGCTCCGGCAACGCAGTCCCGAGCGCGGTGCCCGAGACGTGGTCGCCCTCCTCGCCTCCGCCGCCACCGCCCGGTTCCTGATGGTGGAGCAGGCGCGAGCGCGAGCGCGGTGAATGAAACGAGAATGCGGAAGGATTTCATCGCGGAGAGTGATGCCTGCATCCGCATTCCGAGTCGAGCGAAAACCCTGAAGCGGGACTGCTTGGGTGCAGAGGACATGTTGACGTCTCAGGCTTCCTCTGAAAAGTTGAGCGTTTGGCTCTGGAATTTGGCCTGCCGCGGGCACCTCGGTCATGCAAACCACCGGCTCCTTTGACGAAGCCCTGCGGGCGGCTCAACTTCAAACGCCAAACGCGCAGAACGCCCCATTTTCCGCCCGCGGAAACTGACTCCGCCGTCCCGCCGGGCTTGCCAATCGATGGCGGTGCCGTAACGTCCCGCCCCATGTTTCTCCGCCCCATCCTCGCACTCGCATGCGCCGCCGCCATGGCCACCGCGCAGGAAGCCGGGGTGCTCGCCGAACCGCCCACGCCCTTCTCCGTCTGGCTGGATCTGCATCTCCTCTCAAAGCCGGGCGCCGCAAAGCCCGCGCTGCCGATCTGGTTCGAGTCCTTTCAAAATGAACCCGTCGCGGCAAAGGACGGCGAGCCGCCGATGACGGTGTACCGCCTCCGCCTCCGCCGCATGCCGTCGCTGCACCGCGAGATTTTGCTGCGCGTGCTTTTCGACGACATCGCCGGCATGCAGCCCGTCGTCACCGCGTGGACGGAAAGCGGACGCGAACTTTTCCGTTCGGCAACGCTCGGCGTCGGCGCAGGACTGCCGACCAGCGAGAGCCTCGTCGTCCCGCTCGAGGGCGCGGACTATGTCGACATCGACGTGCCCGGCGACGGCAGCAGCATCCGCGGAGTTCTCGCGTCCTCGCTGAAGGACGTGACCACCCGGCAGACGCTCGACTTCCAGGCCGCGACGGAAGTGCAGGACCCATTCGGCAATCTCGCCCGCGGCCCAGCCCTCCGAGCAGGACACGAAGCTCTTCGGCCGCGTGAAGGCGACCGTGGACACCGACATCGTCCGCCTTTCGCCGAGCGGAGAAAGCGCCGCCCAGTGGCAATTCCAGCTCGCCGGCCAGCCGCTCACGGCGGTGGTCACCTTTGAAGTGCTGAATGCGGACCTCGCCGCGCCGCCGGTCGTCTCCGCCAACGAAGGCGACGCCGGCGTCGCCAGCATCCACTGGCCGGACCTTTCGGACCCCGGCTTCCGCGGCGAGTCGCGGAATGGCGGGCTCTCGATGCGCTTCCAATACACCGGCTGGGTGCGCGCGCAGTTCGTCATCCCCGGCCACCTCCTGCGCGCCGGGCTCAACAGCGTGAACATCGGCCTCGCCGAGGAGGGCGGCAGCGTGGCGGTCCGCAATGTCGAGTTGCAACTGAAGCATAATTGGAAACATTTCGACTACATCCTCACCCCTGCCCGCCAATGAAACGCCTCCAACGAAATTCCAGCGCCGGCTTCACCCTCATCGAAATCCTGCTCGTCATCATCATCGTCATCGCGCTGATGGCCGTGCTGCTCCCGAACGTGCGGACGGCGATGAACGACTCCAAGCGGGGAACTGCGGAAATGTACATCAACAAGCTCTCCGGCGATCTCGCGCTCTACGAAGCCACCAACGGCCGGCCGCCTACCTCGCAGCAGGGCCTCGCGGCGCTCGTCGTCAGGCCGACCACGGAACCCATCCCTCGCAAATGGAGCCAGCGCGAGGACAAGATCGAACTCGACCCGTGGGGCAGGGAGTATCTTCTACGACTCGCCGGGAAAGCATAACGTGAACAGCTTCGACGTGTACAGCGCCGGCCCCGACGGGAAGCCCGGCACCGAGGACGACATCGGGAACTGGACGACAACTAGCAGCCGGGCGCGGTCGGGCGCGCCACCCGGGAGGAATCGGAGTCATGAACAGCGTGTGGCGCTTTCGCGGAGTGAACGAGCCGGCAGGGCTTCGCCGGATTCTCGGGTCATCCTTGTCTCGCTGCTCGCGCTGCAGCTCCACGCGGAGGCTGGCGAAATCGAACGGCAGCCTGTTCAATCCACCGTCCTCGCATCGGTCGGCTATCATCCGGCAAAACGGCTGCTGGAGATCGAATTTCACTCCGGCGCCATTTACCGCTACCTCGGCGTGCCGGAGGAAATCCACCGGCGCCTGCTCGCCGCCGGAGTCGAAGGGACATTTTTTCGGCTCCGCCATCCGCGACAAATTCCGCTGCGAACGCGTGAAAGCCCCCGCCCTCAAGAAGTGACGCGCGACGAAATCAAACTCGTCGTCTTCATCCTCACCGCGCTGCTCGTCGGCGCGCTGGTGCATCATTGCCGCACCCGCCTCCCGCTGCCGGTCGCCGGTCACCCACGCCCGCGCCGCACGGCTGGGCAAAGCCGCCCTACGTCCTCAAGGAAAAGCAAGGCAGCCGCGCTGCGCCGGCGGAAACAGGAATACCGTAATCGACACGCTTTTCCTACGGGCGGTGCCGCGCCCGATATTCGCTCGGACGCCACCCGACCCACTTTTTTAAGGTGGTCGAGAAGACAAACGGATTCTCGTAGCCCACCTCGCGAGCGATCGTCTCGACCTTGTCGTCGTCATCGCGAGCAGCTTCGCCGCGAGCTGCATGCGCAGATAGATCACCTGATTCATCGGAGAGCGGCCCAGTTCCCGGCGGCAAAGGCGCCGCAGATGCTCGCGTGCTCAGGTGGCAGCGTTGCGCGAGGCGGTCGAGACTACCACGGCTCGCCGAGGCGGGTGGCCACGTATTCCCACAGATGTCCGAGGCGGTCGTCGCGTCTGCCAGGGCCGCGCAAAGCGCAGTGACGTAGGTGTGGATCAGCTCGACCCAATGCGTCACGGCCATCGGTGCGACCTGCGACTCTCATCTCGGCGGCGAGCCCCTCCACCGCGCAGCGGATCGGCGTCGGGATCGAATCGCGCCAGCGCCGGTGACGACGAGGAGATGATCGGCCGCTGCTCCGGCGGCTGCTGGTAGCGCACCCAGGTGAATTTCCACCGCGAGCCCGCCACCGCCCGAAAGGCCAGCAAGGCATGCGGCGGTGCGAGGCAGGCCCAGCCTTCGCGGCACTGCTGCCAGCGGCCATCGAGCAGGATGCTCCCCGCGGCCCGCAAAGCACGAGAGCAGATAGGTCCCGCTGAAATCCATCCGCACCATCTCGTAAGGCGCCGCCGCATCCGCCACGCCGACGTGCGCGATGTGGTGCCCCGCCAGCGGCGGACAATCCTGCGCCCGCACCTTCCACCTCACGCGTTCCCGAACCGACGAGGTGCGTTTCGGAAAGTTGGGCTCGTTGCCTGGGCATCGGGTGCCTTGGCAGACTGGATTCCGGACCGCCGTGCGGTCAATCACGCAGCGGCTCGCGTGTGCGTCCGCGATAGCTCGTCGTGCGTTTTTCGGGATGTTCTCCGGCCAAGGCGCGGGGCATGGTGGCGGTTTCTCCTGCCGCGCCGCGGCCCACTCCTCGCCCTCCAGCTTCACATCCCATGAAACGCCTCGCCCTCTCCTCTCCTCTTCGTCCTTGTCCGTCGCCAGCCAAGCCGAGCCGCTGCGAGTCTTCATTCGCGGCGGGAAAAGAATCGCGGGCAGGAGAGTCCACGCGCATCCGCGCTTCCTCGCCGAGTGGAAGACGCTGCTCGCCGAGCGCGGCATGAAGGTGGATGGCGCGACGACTGGCCGACCGCGGAGCAGGTCGGCGAAGACCGAGGTGATCGTGGCCTACGCGCAGGATGGCGGCGAACGCTACCCCCGAGCAGGAGAAGATGCATCGACGAATTTCATCAAGCGCGGCGGCGGGCTGGTGGTCATCCACACGGCGGCGGTGTCGTTCACGAATCCGGCGCTGGTGGCGCGACATCGATCGGCGGCGCGTGGGTGCCGAAGAAGACGAAGTGGAAGGAAGGCCCGATGGACCTCTACTACACCGAGAATCAATACCTCGGCGGCGGCCATCCGATCACGCAGGGCGCGTCGAATTTCCATCTCGACGACGAGATTTACTACGACATGGACGTCAAGCCCGAGGCGCGCGTGCTCGCCGCCGAGCTACACGCCGAATGTGAAGGAAGGCAAAAAGCCGGCCGAGGGCGGCGAAGGTGCACATCTACGACATCCAGCCGCAGATGTGGGCCTACGAAAAGGACGAGCTACCGCGCGTTCGTCAGCATCCCGGGGCATCTCGTTCGAGACCTTCGAGCTGCCGCAATATCGCGCCGATCCTGCTGCGCGGCATCGCGTGGGCGGGCAAGCGCGCGAACCTCGATGAATACGTGCAAGCCGGAGGAAATCTCGACGCGCTCACGTATCCCGACGGGCGGCCCGCAGAAGCCGGCAGACACGCTCGCGAATCTCGAGGTGCATCCCGACTTCACGATGAAGCTCGTCGCCGCCGAGCCGCTCATCACGCAAGCCGATGAATTTCGACTGGGACCCCGCGGGCCGGCTCTGGGTCGCGGAGACGCCGGAGTATCCGAATGGCCGGCGCGGGATGCGGCCCGACTACCGCGGCAAGGAGTGGAAGGACCACGGCGGCATCGACCCGACGCCCGGCGTGCAGGAGCGCAAGGCGCAGGACAAGATCAGCATCCTCACCGACACCGACGGCGACGGCGTGATGGACAAGAAGGAGGTCTTCTACGAGGGCCTCGATCTCGTCACCGGCTTCGTCTTCCACCAGGACGGCGTCATCGTCACGCAGGCGCCGGACATTCTTTTCCTCCGCGACACCGACGGCGACGGCAAGGCGCGACAAGGTCGAGAAGCTCTACACCGGCCTCGGCACCGGCGACACGCACGCGGTGATCAACAACCCGCGCTGGGGCTGGGACGGCTGGATCTACGCCACGCACGGCTACAGCGGCTCGAGCGACGTGAAGAATGGCGAAGGCACGAAACGCAGGGCACGCATCGGCAGCGGCGTCGTGCGCTTCCGGCCCGATGGCTCGCATATCGAGCAATACTCGAGCTCAAGGGCGGCAACACCTGGGGCCTCACCATCACCGGCGACAACCGCGTGATGTGGACGCAGCCGACGAGCGGCACGCTGCTCATCAGACCGTGCTGCCCGAGTACGCGCTGGCGCGCGGAAAGATCGGCAACACGACGAGCTTCACAACGTCATCGAGCCGTCGCAGAAGAGCTTCCCGGCGCATCGCCTACGACCAGCTGCGCCTACGTGCAGATCGATTGCGTGGGCGACTTCACCGCGGCGGCGGGCTGCGTGATCTACGACGGCGGCACGTGGCCCGCGGAATACAACGGCGACTACTTCACCACCGAGCCGACGATCAACATCATCGCACCACCAGCGCCTCACGCCCGCAGGGCAGCAGCTACACCGCGCACAAGCTGCCGGGCCGCGAGGAGACGGAGTTCGTGCGCAGCAAGGACATGTGGTGGCGGCCCGATCGAGGTCGCGCGTCGGCCCCGACGGCGCGATGTACGTCGGCGACTTCTACAACCAGGCCGTGATCCACAACGACACGCGCGGCCCCGACCACAACAACGTCAACGCCGCCGTGCGCCCCGACCGCGACCACTACTTCGGGCGCATCTGGAAGATCGATCACAAGGAGGCGAAGAAGATCGCGGTGCCGGATTTGTCGAAGGCCGGCGTCGAGGAACTCGTCGAAGGCGCTGGAGCATCCGAACAGCGCGGTGCGGATGACTGCGGCGCGGCTCGCTCGTGGAACGTCCAGACCGACTCAAGCCGCGATGCGGCGGCAGACGCGACATATGCGGAGCACCGAGACAGACTTCGGCTAGCAGCAGCTCGAAGCTCGCGATCGATCCTCGCAGTCGCCGATCACGCATCGCCGCACTTTCGGACTCGCACAGCGGGAAGCCGAGCGCTGATCGCTGCAATGGACTCGGTCCTCGCGGACAAAGACCTGGCGGACTCGCCGCACCGCGCTGGTCCGCCGAAACTGCCGCGACTCGTTCTGCGAGGGCATGGCATCACGCGAATGTCTCACGAACGAGCACGCTGGAGACCGCTGCGTTGACCGACTGACCGGACGCTGCAGGTCCGATCGCGGTCGCGCGCCCTCGCGCGCGCATCGTGCGACCGCGCGCATGAAGCGGCGCAGAGCATCAGCACAGCATCGCGCGCATCATCGCCGCGTGGCCGAAGCTCGACGACGACTTCCAGCGCAGCGCGGCGGTCGGCGCGGCTTCGCGCAATCCGGCGGCGGTCATCACGGCGGCGCTCGACAGCGCGGATGCCGCTTCGCTCGCGCCGCTCGTCAGCGCGCTCGCGCAGAATCTCACGAGCCGCGCGAAGAGCGCAGCGAAGCTCGTCGTCGCCCTCGCGCGCCAAGCCCGCGAGCGCCGATGCGCTCAAGCGCAGCATCCTCGACACGCTCGGCACTTCGCTGAAGGCCGACGCCCGCGATGACGCCCGAACTTTCCTCCGCGCTCGGCAAACTCCTCGCCAGCGGCGCGAGCGGAAGCGCGCTGCCGCTCGCGGCGAAGTGGGACAAGGCCGGCGCGCTCAAGGGCGAGGTCGCGAAGCTCACCGGCGCGCTGCTCGCACAGCTCGCCGACACGAAGGCCGCGGACGACGCGCGCATCGACGCGGCGAACAGCCTCATCGGCCTTCGCACGTGAACGCGCGAAATCCTGCCCGCGGTGATCGGCCAGCTCGCGCGCGAAGGCAGCGCGCGCGTTCAAGCGCCAGCTCATCGCCGCGCTCGGCGAGACCGGCGACGCCTCCGTCGGCACCGCGCTCGCCGTCGGCCTACGGCAAGCTCTCCGCCGACGCGCAGACGGTCGCCTTTGACACGCTGCTGAAGCGGCCCGAGTGGGCGCTCGCCTTCCTCGACGCGGTGACAGTCGAAGCAGATCGACGTGACGACGCTCGGCCCCGCCAGCGCCGCCGCCTGCGCACGCATCCCGACCGCGCCGTGAGCAAGCGCGCCACGCAGATGCTCGACGAGCTGAACCCGATGGCGAAGCTGAAGAAGGACGCCATCGCGAAGCTGCTGCGCCGCCGTCGAGCAGCCCGGCGACGCGGCGAAGGGCAAGGCGGCTCTTCACGACGACGTGCGCGATCTGCCACAAGTTCGGCGACGCAGGCGTGGACATCGGCCCCGGCCTCACCGGCATGGGCGCGCACGGCGCGGGCGAACTGCTCAGCGCCATCGTGGACCCGAACGCGGAAGTCGATCCGACTTTCACCGCATGGAACATCGAGACGAAGGACGGGCAGGCGTATGCCGGAGTCATCGCGTCGGAAAATCCCGCGACCATCACGCTGAAGAGCCTCGCCGGCGTGCAGGAGATCAAGGTCGCAGGACATCAAGACCCGCGTGAACACCGGCCGCTCGCTGATGCCCGAGGGCTTCGAGGGCCTCGGCGGCGAGGCGCTGCGCGACATCATCGCCTACATGCAGAGCGTCGATGGCGGGAAATTCCGCACGCGTCGACCTGCGCGACGCGTTCACCGCGACGACCGCGCTCGGCCTCTACGCCAAGCCGGAGACGAAGGGCGACTCGTTCGTCTTCGAAAAGACGGGCACGGTGAATGTCGAGGGCGTGCCCTTCAACATCGTCGCGCCGGAGAAGGCGCCGATGAACATCATCGTGCTGAAGGGCGGCCCGACGGCGTGCGCGAAGACGATGCCGCAGAAGGTCGAGGTGAAGCTCGGCGGCTTCAAGGCGAACCGGCTGCATTTCCTCGGCGGCGTGACGGGCTGGGGCTTCCAGAACAACGGCGACACGAGCGACGTGCTGAAGATCACCGTGCGTACTACGCCGACGGGCAGAAGGAGAGCATCGTGTGCAAGAACGGCGTCGGAGTTTGCCGACTACTTCGACCGCATCGGATGTGCCGGGCTCGAAGTGGGTGGACGTGCTCGTCGAACAACCACCAGATGCGCTGCTTTAGCGAAGCAGCTCACGCGCACGGCGCCGATCGAGAAGGTGCGTGCTCGAGTCGTTCGGCAGCGAGCGCCGCGCCGACGCTCGTGGCGATCACCGCGGAACTGGCGGATGCGAATGCGCCGCTGCCGACCGTACCGACGCCTGCGCCTGCACCTGCGAAGAAAAGCGGGAGGGCGGCCGTCGGAGCGCGGCGCGGCCGTGAAGGCGGATGAAGACGCGGACTTCAAGCCGCAGTTCGACGACGCAGTCCCGCAGCCGCCCGCGACGAAGCCCGCGAACGGCCCGCGCGTGCTGCTCGTGGGCGGCGGCAGCTCGCACGACTTCGTGAAATTCTTCGGCGGCACCGACAAGGCCACGCTCGCGCCGCATGTGCGGCTGGGTGGACTTCACGCAGAATGCGAACGGCGTCCCGGCGATCCTCGAGCGCGTGGACGTGCTCGTGTGGAGCGCAAACCAGCCCGTTTCATCTGCGACGAAGAAGGCGCTGATCGACTACGCCAATCGCGGCGGCGCGATCGTCGCGCATCATCCCGGCACGTGGTACGCGTGGAAAAACTTCCCCGAGTGGAATCTGCAAATCGTCGGCGGCGGCACGCGCGGCCACGACGCGCTCGGGCCTTTCACGGTGAAAGTGACGAACGCCGCGCACCCCATCACGAAGGGCGTGCCTGCGAGTTTCGAGATCACCGACGAACTCTACAACTACAACGCCGACCCCGCGGGCAACGCGATCGAAGTGCTCGCCGAAGCGACGAGCCCGAAAACCGGGAAGGCTTTCCCGCAGGTCTTCGTGGTGAAGCACCCGAAGGCGCGCATCGTCGGCCTCACGCTCGGCCACGATGCCCGCGCGCACGACCTGCAGGCGTATCAGACGCTGCTGAAGAACGCGGTGCAGTGGGTGTCAGAAAAGTAGCCGCTGACGGAAGGAAGCGGGCAGACTGGTTGCACCGGCAGAATACACGTGCGGCGCGAAGACGAGCGTGCCCGCCTCCTGCCGTCGGCGGCTACCGGTGATCGGCCCGTGCGCTGCGCGCTACTTTCGCCCGAAGAGGCTCCAGCCGCTCGTTGCTTTCTCGGACTGCTTGTTCTGCTGGACCTTGAGCTGGCCGAGCAGGCTTTGCAGGTGGAGGTAGATGCGGTGCCACTGGCCTTCGACGGTCGGGATGCTGTCGCTCATTTCCGCGAGGTAGCGGAGCGATGGGCGCGCCGGCGAAGAGCTGGAGCACGTCCTCCTTGCGCAGGCCGCCTTTCACCTCGCTGGCCTGGATGATTTCCGTGCCCTGCGTGATGAGGCTCTTCAGGTCGAGGAACTGCGCCTCGTCCTCCGCGGTGAATTTCTTGTCGCGGGCGAGAGTGACGAAGGAGTTGAACTGCTTCCAGCACTCGATGTGCGTCTCGAGGTGAAGGATGAAGTCTTCGAGGTTCTTGTAGTTCATGTGCGTGGGCGGTGCTTTGCGGGCAAAGTAGTGTGGCGTTCGGGGTGAGGAAGATGAGGGCGCCGCCGCGGAGGTCGCGGGCGACGACGGTGAGTCCGCTGTAGTGGATGGAGAGCTCGTTGAGCGCGACATTCGTCTCGGCCGCGATGCGGAACGAGGCGAGCACCACGCGGCCGATCTCGATCGCGGTCTTGGTGGAAAACCAATGCGGCAGCGTGCTGCAGATGATCTCCCCTTCGCGATGCACGGCGAAGCAGCCCGAGGGCATGCGTCCGGCTTCGACAGGAACGGTGGTTCGGACAAATGGTTTTAGGACGCCCATCGTGATTTCGATCTGGCTGAGGGTTTCGCGGACTTGTTGCACGGCGAGCGCGCGGGTGAAGCCGATGCCGAGCACTTCCTCGTCGGCGGAGAGAATGGCGAGATTGCGCTGCGAACCGAACGCCTGGATGTCGTGAAGCTCGCCGGCCTTGAGCTCGGTGCCGAGGCGCTTGAAGGCGTGCGCAGTCTGGTGAATCCACACGGCGAGCGGCGCGGGATCGTCGCATCCCCAGTGCTCGTATTTTTTCGCCTTCGCCGAGTTCCACGGCCATCGCGAACTGCACGCCGGTGAAGCGCGAGAATGCGCTGAGGAGCGATTCGGGCGTCTGGTTTTCCGCTGCGTTCGCCTCGTCCGCCTCGTCGAGCGACTGCGCGGTCTCCATGAGGAGGCTTTCGTATTGGACGAAGATGGTGCGCGGACGCGGCAGGCCCGCGGGAAGCACTTCGAAGTTGCCGGCCTTCCACCCGATCATCTCGACGATGGCCGGCTTGCCGACCTTGTCCTCCACGGCGGCATCCACGATTTCGCCTTTCTGAATCCAGATGCGCCCCTCGCCGAGCGCGCTCGTGATTTTCAGCACGCAGGAATTTTGCGTGAGGCATTCCATCTGGATGATGTCCATCAGCGTCTTGCTCTGCACGCCGCGGAAGCCGCCCTGGCTCTCGCGCTCGAGGAGGCTCTCGATGCAGTCCACGAAGAAGATGATCTCGCGGCCGGTCTTCGGCTTCTCCATGTAGAGATCCACGCCGACGCGGTAGGCGCGGGCGCGGAGGTCGTCCTCGGTGGAGCCGGTCATCACCACGGTGCGCAGCGCGGGGAAGCGGCGGCGGACGATGGCGAGGACCTGGAAGCCGTCCATCTGCGGCATGTTCAGGTCGACGAGCAGGAGTGCGAAAGGCTCGTTTTCGAGCATCGCGATGGCGTCCTGCCCGGCGCTTGCGGTTCGGATTTCCGGCTGGCTGGGCAGCCGTGCGAGGATCTCCTGGTAGATTTCCAGGAGGTCCTGCTCGTCGTCGAGGATGAGAATTTTTTGGCGCGTGGCCATGGGGCTGATGTGCGGATGAGGTGAGGCTGCAGAGTGAGAGGCGAGGTGTCGGACATCTTTCGTTAGCAAGGCGCGGGCCGAGCGGGCCCCAAAAACATTTCCTCAGTCTTACCTCGGGATGGCATCTGGGCTGCTTAGTCCTTTTCGAAAATTCCAACCATGATGTTCAAGTTTCTCAAACGGATGTTCGGCAAGGATGAGGCGGCGGCGGTCGCTGCGGCGCCCGGTGTTGTTGCAGCGGCTCCGGTGCCCGTGGCGCGTGTCGCGGAGAAACCGGTCGGCGGCGGAGTCGAGGTCGCCTCACTCCCGCTGCGCGCGATTCTCGAGAAGCTGCCGCAGGAGCTGCGCGCCATCGTCAACCAGATGCCGGATCCCAGCGTGAAGATCGTGCTGCCCGTGAATACGATCCTGAAGCAACTCGCGACCGGGGCCGTGAAGATGTCGCTCGCGAGCCTGCTCCGCCAGGCGCCGCAGGGGACGTTCAAAAAAACGGCCGTCGAGGACAAGCAGATGGTGGATGTCCCGCTCGCCGAGGTTTTCAAATGCGTGGACGCCGCCCGGCTCGGACGGCGCAGCGACCAGCGCCGCTATGATGTCCCGGATGACGTCGCGGGACTTTTTGGAAAGAACGGCAATACGCGCAGCGTGACGCCAGCCGCTGCCGCTGCAGCCGAAGCGCAGCGGAGCGAAGCCCCAAAGCCGACCGCACCCGCGCCGCAGCCGGTGCAGATTCCCTTGCCGCGCGTCGAGCAGCCGAAGATCGTGAGAATGCCCGGCATCGCGCCCGCATCGGAGATTCCGGCCAATGGTAACGGCAATGGCAACGGCCACGCCGTCGCACCTGCGCCGGTGAGCACTCCGAAACCGCAGGCGCCGGCGAGCGCCCCGAAGCCGCGCGCGACGCCCGCGGCCGTCTCCAATGGCGAGCTGGTGATTTCGTTTGTCGAGCTCGCATCAGCCTGGCCCGAGGGAATCCGCAGCGCACTGTCGCACGTTTCCGGCGACACGAAATTCGTGATCCCGGCACCCGCGGTGAGCGCCGGCCTGCAAAAGGGCCGCGTCGCATTTCCCTGGTCGCAGGTGCGCATGTGGCTGAAGCCCGGACTGACCGCGGCCGCGGCCATCCCCGAGGACTTCGAGCTGGTTTTCCCGCTGAGGATCATGGCGCCCGCCTTTGTCGCCGCGACCGGCGCAACGAAGCGCCGGGAAGCCGCGGAGATCGATCACAGCCTGCCGGACTTCTTCGGCCCTTCCGCCGGGCAGCCGGCAAAAGCCGAGGCTCCCGTCATCGCTCCCGCAGCGGAACCCGCAGCCGTCGCCGCGCCCGCGCCGGTCGCCGAAGCCGTTCCGGCTGTCGTCGAACCGCCTGTCGAAATCGCGGCACCCGCGCCGGAACCAGTCGGCGCCCCGCTGAAATTCACACTCGTCCGCGAGGAGGCGGTCCCGATGGAGGAAGAGCCCGCGCCGGTCGCAGCGATCGCGGAACCTGTTGCAGAGCCGGTCGTCGAACCAGCCGCCACGCCTCTCACTGCGAGCGCTTCGTCCCCGGCGGAAATCGTCCGGCTCGCCTGCGACTTGCCCGGAGTAGCAGGCGCCGTGGTCGGCCTCGATGAGGGAATGGCCATCGCGCAGAAGCTTCCGCCCGGCTTTTCAGCGGACACGTTTGCGGCATTCATGCCGCAGATTTTCGGACGCTTGGAAAAGTACACCACGGAGATGCAGCTCGGCGCCGCCTTGGAAATCACCATCCAGACCGAGCACGGGCCGTGTCACATCGCACGGCGCGGGAAGATCTACTTCGGAACCCTCGGTCGCGCTGGCGAAAGGCTCCCTGAAAACCTCGGCAACCTCGCGAACCAGCTCGCGGCCCATAACTCGTAACAGCCCTCAATCATGGCAATCATCAATCGCGCAACCAAGGAACTGCAGCTCAAGATCGTGTATTACGGTCCGGCAAAAAGCGGCAAGACCACGAACCTCGAACAGGTCCACGCCAACGTCCAGGTCCCGGACACCACGCAGAAAGGGAAGATGACCTCGCTCGCCACGAGCAGCGACCGCACGCTGTTCTTCGACTTCTTCCCGCTCGAGGCGACGACGATCAAGGGCTTCAAGACGAAGTTCTCGCTCTTCACCGTGCCCGGCCAGGTCATCTACAATGCCACGCGCCAGATCGTGCTCCGCGGCGTGGACGGCATCGTGTTCGTCGCCGACTCGCAGTACGACAAGATGGGCGAGAACATCGAGACCTTCGGCCACATGCAGGACAACCTGAAGTCGCTGAACCTCTCGCTCGAGGACATCCCTTACGTCATGCAGTACAACAAGCGAGACATGGGCGAGGTCGCCCCGGTGGAGTACATGGAATACGTGCTGAACAACCGCGAGGTGCATGTCCCGTTCTTCGAGGCGAGCGCGAACAAGTGCGACGGCGTGTTCGAGACGCTGAACATGATCACGAAGCTGCTCATCCACAAATACCTCAACAAGTAACCGCAGCCCGTACCACGTTTACCACATGGCTTTTCCACAACTGATCGAGGCAGACATGCAATTCTTCGACAAGGTCCTCTCGGACCTCGTCCGGAAGAGTGAGGCGATGCTGACGATGGTCGTCGAGAAGGCGGGGTATCTCATCCACCAGTACGGCAACGCCGAGGCGCTCGACACCACGACGCTCGCGACGCTCGGCTCGAACGCCTACAACGCCACGCAGTTCATGGCGCAGCTCGTCAACGAGCACAATTTCACCAGCATGTACCAGCAGGGCGAGACCTACAGCACGCTCATCCTGAACATCGACGAGAACTGCATCCTCGTGGTCATCTTCGGCACGGAGCAGACCGTCGGCTCGATGAAATACTACGCCGCTCCGGCCGTGAAACAAATCTCCGAGCAGCTCAAGACCGCCTCGGCCCGCGGCGAGACTGCGCTCGACCTTTGCGACATGGACGCCACGGATGTCCAGGCGCTCTTCCGCCGCGTCGTAGGCGGTCTTCCGCCGAGCGTTCGAGCGAAGCGCCGCTACTCCTCGCGCCGCGGACGCTCGAACGCCCGCAGCACCAGCCCGAAGACGAAGCCCGCCGCCAGCGCGGTGAGCAATGCGGACACGGGATTTGCGGCGGCGCGTCTGGCAAAGTCGCCGATTTCGCTCGCGGCCTCCTTCGCACGCCGGGCCATTTCCGCCGGGTCCATCACTTTCTCCTCTCGTTGAGGACCTCGGAGATTTTCACCAGCCCGAGCAGGAGGAGCACCGGACGCAGCAGCCCGAAAATGATGCCCGTGAACAGGCCGAGGATGCGGCCGATGGGAAAGATGGTGAGGAAAATGCCGACGAAGAACGCCCATACGAGCGACTTCACGGGCTGCTTGCGGACTTCCTCCGCGGCTTTCTGGACGAGGTCGCTCACCGGCTTCATGGCCTCCGGCTCGCGTGCGGGTTTTTTCGGCTCGGACATGCCGCATTAAACGCCGCTCCGGCGCCCGCGGTCAACGCGGGAAGCGCTCGGCTTTGTCCTTGGCCCTCGCGCGCCGCTGTCGCTAACTCCGCGGCTCCATGCTGCCCGCCATCCTCACCACATTCCTGTGGAGCTGCTCCGCCATCTGCGCGGCGCGCTCCGCGCGGATCGTCGGCGGCGCGCGTGCGAATCTCGCCCGGCTGCTCGTCGCGGCCGTGCTCCTCGGGCTTTGCGCGCATACCGCCGGGCAGCGAACTGCTCGGCGGGCCCGCGCTGCCGTGGTTCGTCGCGAGCGGCTTCATCGGATTTGGCCTCGGCGATGTCGCGATGTTCGGCGCGATTTCGCGCATCGGCCCGCGGCTCACGATGCTGCTCACGCACTGCCTCGCGGCCCCGCTCGCGGCGATCACCGAATGGCTCTGGCTCGACACGCGTCTCGGCGTGGCGGAAATCGCGTGCGCGCTCGTCATCCTCGCCGGAGTCGCCCTTGCCCTCGCGCCGGACCGAGGGATTGCCATCCCGCGCCGCGCCTTTTGGATCGGCGTGCTGTGCGGGCTCGGCTCCGCGGCCGGGCAGGGCTTCGGCTCCGTGCTGAGCAGAAAGGCGAGCGCATTTTATCCCCAGCCGCACGGCGTCACCGAGGGAATCATCGCCGGCGCAACCGCC
The DNA here is from genome assembly GCA_963769025.1 of uncultured Verrucomicrobiae bacterium. Lineage (GTDB taxonomy): Bacteria > Verrucomicrobiota > Verrucomicrobiia > Chthoniobacterales > Chthoniobacteraceae > SXWH01. The sequence continues at coordinate 1,146,367 of CAVYKI010000003.1, read as the reverse complement.
GCCTACGAACGCCTCGTCCCCGGAATCCTCGTCGCACTCGTCTTTTACCTGATCGCCAGACGCACCCCGGAAACCCGCGAACCCCGCGCCTGGCCGCGCGCCTGGCCGTGGATCGTCGCGAACGCGCTCGCCGGCCCCGGCGTCGGCGTCGCCGTTTACCAATGGGGCGTGGCCACGACGCCGACCGGCATCCTCATGCCCGTCGTCGCGACCGTGCCGGTGATCACGCAATTCCTCGTCTGGAAAATGGACGGACATCGCCCCACGCGGCGCACGGTCCTCGGCGGCGTCATCGCGGTCGGCGGCGTCATCGCCCTCGCCGCGGCCTCAGGAAAATTGAAGTTCGGCTAGAAACGGTGGCCAGCGGTTTCGCCCGCGGCGCTTTTTTTGGTTTGAACGGCCGGCACGCAGGACCAGTCTCATCCCACCTATGAAAAAGTTCCTCAGCCTCCTCAGCGTCCTCCTCCTCGTCTCCCACGTCTCGTTCGCCGCCACGGGCTGGACGGACAACTACAAGAAGGCCCTCACCCAGGCGAAGGCCGAAAAGAAACTCGTGCTGCTCGACTTCACCGGCAGCGACTGGTGCGGCTGGTGCATCAAGCTCGACAAGGAGGTATTCGCGAAGCCCGACTTCAAGGCGTTCGCGAAGGAAAACCTCGTGCCGGTGATCATCGACTTCCCGCAGGGAAAGAAGCTGCCGAAGCAAACCGCCGATCAGAACGCGAAGCTCAAGGGCGAGTTCAAGGTGAACGGCTTCCCGACGCTCGTGCTCGTCGATGCGGACGGGAAGACCATCAACCAGTGGGGCGGCTACTCCCCCACATTCCTCGAAGAGCTGAAGGCGAAGGTCGCCGCGGCGAAGCCGGCGAAGTGACGCGCCCCAGACTTGTAGCGCAGCTCCGGAGAGCTGCGCTGCGAGGCGCTCAGTAGCTCTTCGCGAAAATCACGCGCCGCGTGCTCGGCTTGCCGCTCCAGACGCACTTGCCGTCCTCGTGAGGCGCGTCGAACGGGATGCAGCGGATGGTCACCTTGAGCTGTTCCTTGATCTCGGCCTCGGTCTCCGCCGTAGCCGTCCCAGTGCGCGGATGCGAAGCCGCCGTGGATCTCGGGCTTGTCCGCATTCTTCGCGGTGAAGAATGCGATGAATTCGTCCTTCGTCTCGATCTTCACCGTATGCGCGTCGCGCAGCTTCGTCGCGCGGTCGAGCAGCGAGTCGTGGATTTCCTGCAGCAGCGCGGCGATGCCGGAAGTGAAATCGGCGGTGGCCGGGAAGGTCTTGTCCTTGTGCCCGCGGTCGCGGCGCGCGACGGCGACGGAGCCCTTTTCCAAATCGCGCAGGCCGATCTCCACGCGCACCGGCACGCCCTTCTTGATCCACTCCCAGCTCTTCACGCCGCCGCCGAGGTCGCGCTTGTCCACGTGCACGCGCACGGGCTCGCCGGCGTAGGTCTGCTTGCGCAGTTCCGCCGCGAGCGCCTCGCAGGCGGGGATGACGGTCTCGCGCATCTCGGGCTTCGGCGTGATGGGGATGATGACGATCTGATCGGGCGCGATGCGCGGCGGCAGGATCAGGCCGTCGTCGTCGCCGTGTGCCATGACGACGGTGCCGACGAGGCGCGTGCTCACGCCCCAGCTCGTCGTCCACGCGTATTCGTGCTTGTTCTCGCGCGAGATGAACTGGATGCTCGCTCGCCTTCGCAAAATTCTGCCCGAGGAAATGCGACGTGCCGGCCTGGATCGCCTTCCGATCCTGCACCATCGCCTCGATGCACAGCGTCTCCACAGCGCCGGGGAATCGTTCGCCCGCGCTCTTTTCACCGGTGAAAACGGGCAGCGCGAGCCAGTCGCGCGCAAAGGTCTCGTACACGCGGAGCATCTGCATGGTCTCCTCGCGGGCCTCCTTTTCCGTCTCGTGCGCGGTGTGGCCTTCCTGCCAGAGAAATTCCGCCGTTCGGAGGAAAACGCGCGGCCGCATTTCCCAGCGGACGACATTCGCCCACTGGTTGATGAGGATCGGCAGGTCGCGGTACGACTGCACCCACTTCGCGTAAGTCGCGCCGATGATCGTCTCGCTCGTCGGCCGGATGACCAGCGGCTCCGCAAGCTGCGACGCCGGCGCGGGGCGCAGTCCGCCCTTGCCGTCGGACTCCAACCGGTGATGCGTCACCACCGCGCATTCCTTGGCGAAGCCCTCGACGTGCGCCGCCTCCTTCGCGAGATACGAGAGCGGGATGAAGAGCGGGAAATACGCGTTCTTATGCCCGGTCGCCTTGAACATTCCGTCCAGCGCGCGCTGCATGTCTTCCCACATGCCGTAGCCCCAGGGCTTGATGACCATGCAGCCGCGCACGTCGGAATTTTCCGCGAGGTCCGCCGCGCGGACGACCTGCTGATACCACTCGGGGAAATCCTGTTCGCGGGTCGGGGTGATGGCTGTCTGTGGCTGGCTCATGGCAAAATGAAAGGGCGCGGAACGTATGGACGGACCAATGCCAGTGCAAGCCCGCGGCGGAGTCAGAGCACCTCGACGACGATCGCGGTGGTGTTGTCGCGGCCGGAGCGTTCGAGGGCGGCCTTCACGAGGCGCTGCGCGGGACTGAGCGCGGCGTCGGCGGGCTCGGGCGCGCGGATGCAGTCGGCGATGCCGCTGTCGAAGAGGCCGTCGATCACGCCATCGGTGCAGAGCAGGAACATGTCGCCGCTTTCACAAGCCGACGCGCGCCGACCTGCGGGTCGACGAACGATGCCCCGCGCCGAGCGCCTTTTGGAGGACAGTCTTGCGCGGGATGGTTGCGCGCCTCGCGCTCGTTGATCTTGCCGTTGCGGAAGAGCCAGCCGACGTAGCGTGTCGTCCTCGCTGAGCTGTTTGATGCCTCCGGCCGCGGGCAGGTAGTAGATGCGGCTGTCGCCGACGTGGCCGAAATACATCCAGCCCGGCGTGAACCAGCACAGGCTCAGCGTCGCGCCCATGCCCGCGCATTCCTCGTAGCTCTCGCCGAGGAAGGTGAGCGCCCGGTGGATCTGGGTGAAGAGCTCGGCGAGCACGTCGCGCGAAGCCCGTCTCCATGCCGCTCGCGGCCTGCTTGAACGCGCGGCGGCAGGAGGCGCGTGATCTTTTCCACCGTGATGCGGCTGGCAAATTCCCCCGCCATCGCGCCGCCCATGCCGTCGCTCACGGCGAAAGCGAAATCGGCCTTTTCCAGCGAGGCCTCGCCGAATTTTCCCAGCAAGTGCGCCTCGTGGGCGTCGAACTGCAGGCCGAGGAACGAGTCCTCGTTGTTCTTGCGCACCTTGCCGCGATCGGAGAGGCCGGACCAGCGGAGGCGCGGGGCGGTTTTAGGTGGCGGCTCCATCGGGAGGGGACTCAAAGCCGGGCAGGATGGTGGCGAACTCGAAATCGATCAGGCAAAAGCGCCCGTCGGACTGGCGGTAGGTGACGTTGCGCATGTCGGCATCGTCGTGGCGGACGCCGTAGGGGAGGAGTTCGGCGAAAAGCTCGGGGACGCGCGCATCGTCGAGATGTTCGACGCGCGAGCCGCAGCTCGTGGTCACGATGCGGAGTTCCTCCGGATCGGACCTCCAGCAGACGCGGGACGAACGGGCAGCCGCGTTCTTCCAGATGCCGCAGCACGCGGACCTCGGTGTCGAAACGCTCCTCCGCCTTCGGTCCGCGGAACGTCTTGAAGACGCGGCCATCGTAGCTGATTCGCACCAGCGCCCGCAGTGTGTCTTTGACGTCACGCATTTCGCCAGAGCCTGCGCATCCGGCACGATCCGGCAAGCATGGATCGCTGACGTATTTTTGCGGATCGCCCGCCTTGACCGTGGGCTGGAATTTGGTGGTATCAGACCTGCTAGTCTCAAATTTGGCACTCCAATTGCTCAATTCTGAGACGCGCCCGAACCCGTCCCTGTAACAGGGTAAAAACCAACAACATCAGCGGTCACAAATTGCGCAGGCCGCTCAAAAACAGACACCACAACCAACACAACAATGGCGAAATACAAACTCGAATACATCTGGCTCGACGGCTACGAGCCCGTCCCCAACCTCCGCGGCAAAACCCAGATCAAGGAATTCGACAGCTTTCCCGAAGCTCGAAGAACTCCCGATGTGGGGCTTCGACGGCAGCTCGACCCGGCAGGCCGAGGGCCAGAGCTCGGACTGCATGCTCAAGCCCGTGGCGGTCTATCCCGACACGCACCAGGAAGAACGGCGTGCTCGTCATGTGCGAAGTCATGATGCCGGACGGCGACACCCCGCATCCGACCAATGCCCGCGCCGACCATCCTCGATGATCCCGGCGCCTGGTTCGGCTTCGAGCAGGAATATTTCCTCTACCAGGACGGCGTGCCGCTCGGCTTCCCGACCGGTGGCGGCTTCCCGCCGCCGCAGGGCGAATACTACACCGGCGTCGGCTACAAGAACGTCGGCGACATCGCCCGCGAGATCGTCGACACGCACCTCGACCTCTGCCTCGATGCCGGCATCAACCACGAAGGCATCAACGCCGAAGTGGCGAAGGGCCAGTGGGAATTCCAGATCTTCGGCAAGGGCTCCAAGAACGCCGCCGACGAGATGTGGGTCGCCCGCTACCTCCTCATCCGCCTCTGCGAGAAGTACGGCGTGGACGTGAACTTCCACTGCAAGCCGCTCGGCAAGGACGTCGACTGGAACGGCTCCGGCATGCACGCGAACTTCTCGACCGAGCACATGCGCGACAGTCGGCGGCAAGGAATACTTCGAGGCGCTCATGGCGGCGTTCGACAAGTACAAGAACGAGCACATCGCCGTGTACGGCCCGGACAATCACCTGCGCCTCACCGGTCTGCACGAGACGCAGTCGATCGACAAATTCAACTACGGCGTCGCCAACCGCGGCGCGTCCGTCCGCGTCCCGCACAGCTTCGTGAACAACGGCTACAAGGGCTACCTCGAAGACCGCCGTCCGAACTCGCAGGGCGATCCGTACAAGATCGCCGAGCCGCATCCTGCAGACGATCGCCACGGTCCCGACCAAGTAACGCTCCAGCCTTTAAGGGGACTCGGAGAAGTCCCAAAGGTTCATCAGAAACGCCGTCCCGTTCGCGGGGCGGCGTTTCGTCTTTTCCGGAGAAAGTCACGTCGCGGTTTGACTTCCGCAGCGTCGTGGGCGACGTGAAACCGCAATGCGCTGGGCACTCAGACTGGGTCGAATCGCCGGAACCGAAGTCCGGATCCATCTCACATTTTTCCTGCTGCTCGCGTGGCTGGCGGCGGCGAACTACCAGGCCGGCGGGGCTGCCGAGGCGCTGCACTGGACGGTTTTCATGTGCCTCGTTTTCTTCTGCGTGCTGCTGCACGAGTTCGGCCACGCACTGGCCGCGCGCCGTTACGGCATCCGCACGCCGGACATCACGCTGTATCCCTTTGGCGGCGTCGCGCGCATCGAGCGGATGCCGGAAAAGCCGGGCGAGGAAATCGTCATCGCGCTCGCGGGGCCGATTGTGAACGTGGTCATCGCCGCCGCGCTGTGGCTGGCGCTCACGCTCTTTGGCACGCACGGAGAGGGTGGCGTGATCGATCTGCGGCGGCACGCTCGTCCAGCAGGTGATGGCGGTGAACGTGATTCTGGTGCTCTTCAATCTCATCCCGGCATTTCCAATGGACGGAGGGCGCGTGCTGCGCGCGGTGCTCGCGATGCGGATAGGGCATCACCGCGCCACGCAGGTCGCCGCGCGGGTCGGCCAGGCGATCGCGTTCGCCCTCGGCTTTGTCGGCCTGTTCGGGAATGTCGTGGGGCTGCCGCAAAATCCCATGCTCATCATCGTGGCGATTTTCGTCTACATGGCGGCCGCGGGCGAGGCGGGCGCGTCGCAGATGCAATTCCTCAGCCGTGGCCTGTCGGTTTCGGCCGCGATGGTCACTGCATTCAAGTCGCTGCCGCGCAATGCGAGTCTCGGCGAGGCTGCGGATGTGCTGCTGCACACTTCGCAGCACGAGTTCCCCGTGGTCGATCCGGATGGCACGCTGCGCGGGATTTTCACCCGCACCGAGCTGGTGACGGCGCTGCGGGCGTCCGGCCCGGAGGCGCCGGTGCTGGGCGTGATGCGAGAGGATTTTCCGATCGTGCGATCCGCGGACGCCGTTCGACGAGGCGTTCAAGATGATGCAGCAGCGCGGCGTGCCGGTGCTGCCGGTGACGGACGAGGATGGAAAGCTCGTCGGCCTTTTCACGATGGAAAACATCGGCGAGATGCTGATGGTCCGGAGCGCGATCGCCGACTCGCGCCGCGAGCGTGTAGCCTTCAGCCGCGGACCGGGAGCAGCAGGCGGTGGCACGCCTCGGCGGCGGATTCGTGCGTGGAGACGAGCGTCAGCCGATCCTGGCGGAATGCGGATTTGGAAAGCAATTCGCTCAGCGCGGAACTGTCGGTGACGACACCCGCCGCGCGCCTGAGATGCGATGCGACGATTTTCCGCGCGCCTCCCGAGCCGAGGCGCTGCGCCGACTCGTCCTGGAGCGAGAGCACGACGAACCGGAACTGGAATTCATCCGCCAGCCGCGAAACCACGCAGGCATCCGGGAGCAGCGTAGCGACGAGGACGGCGTCGAATGGCCAGTCCCGCCGGAGAAGGACGAGGCGCTTGCGGAGCGCACGGGCCGCGCGGCGGAGCGTTCCAGCGCGTGCCGACGAGCGGCAGGGTGGAGGTGGCGACGAACTCGGGACGGAAGGCGACATCCGCCGCGCGCGGATGCCAGCCGGCGTGCTTGGACCAGGCGCCGACGGGGCGCAGCACGGCGGCGCGGATTTCCCAGCGGTTCGCCAGCGTTTGCAGCATGGCCACATTTTCGAGCCCGCGCCACGGGTCGTTCCCGTCCGGAAAAAGGTGCGAGATGAAAAGCAGCCGCATGGCTCAAGCGTCATCCCGCGGAACGGGGAGCAGCAATGTGAAAAGCATCGCCGGAATGAAGAGGAAACCGACGTAGAAAAGCGTCTGGCGGTAATTTCCGCCCTGCGTGATTTGCGCCGCAAAGATGGTTCCCGCGGCGGCGGCGATGCGGCCGATGTTGTAGCAAAAGCCAGCGCCGGTCGTGCGCAGCAGGACGGGGAAAAGCGGCGGCAGCATCATCGTGAAAAGGCCGAAGACCCCGCTCCAGAATCCGACGGCGGGAAGCCAGAAGCCGGTCAATGCGGCGACGGAATGCTCGGTGCCGAATGCGGCGCTCATCGTCACGACAAAGCCACCGAACATGAGGAGGATCGCGGCTTTGTAGCCGAGCAGGCGCGCGAGCAGGCCGGCGAAGAAATTGCCGATGATGCTGATGCCGATGACCCAGCCGAAGGTGGTGTTCACGAGGCTGTCGCGGGCGGATCCCGTCATCGTGAGCACCTCGGGCAGCGAGCGGACATGCTGCGTCTGCCAGAACATGAACGCCCACCACGCCGTGAGCGAAAAAGCGCAGATGCCAATGCTGACGAGCGTGATGCGGCGCGTCGGTCCGCGGAAAAGATCCAGCACGCTCGGGTTGGCTGAATGGGAATGTTCCGCTTTCCATGTCTCCGGCTCGGGGACGTGGCGGCGGATGTAGAAGACGAGGAGCGCGGGGGCGACGCCGATGAGGAAAATCCACCGGGGATGTTCGCCGGCGAGGAGGTTGCCGGCGATGACGGCCAGCACGACGCCGAGGTTCACGCCGGTCTGGAGCACGGCGGCCGTCCATGGGCGCCACTTCTTCGGCCAAGTCTCGGCGAGGAGCGTGGAGCCGACGGCCCATTCGCCGCCGATGCCGAGCGCGGCGAGGAAGCGGAAGATCATGAGCTGCCACCACGTCTCCGCGAAAAACGAAAGCCCGGTGAACGCCGCATACGTGAGCACGGTGAGCGAAAGTGCGTGGCTCCGCCCGATGAGATCGCCGAGCCGGCCGAAGAACGCGCCGCCCAGCGCCCAGCCGATGAGGAATGCCGCCTGAATCCACGAGGCCTTCTCCTTCACCTCCGCGTCGCCGGTGTGGAGCCGCGCGGTGTACACGTCGAATTCCTCGCGGCTGATGCGGCCGTCGCCGTTCTTGTCAGCCACCGCGAGTCCGCCCGGGACCGCCCATTCGGCAGCGGAGAGGAATTTGTCGCCGTCCTTGTCCGCCGCCGCAAAGTCCGAGCGAAACGTGTCCTTATTGACGAGGATCGCCACGAACGCCACCGCGACGAGCGTGAAGATGTGCATGTCGAGCCCGTCGAAAAGCCAGCCAAGCCATGCGGCGAGACCGCTCTTGAGTTGTTGCGGCGAGAGGTCGCTCAAACGCTGGGGATCGGAGGGCATGGGGCGCCCCGAATGACAGATGGGGGCGGTCATCGTCGAGGTTGAAAACGCAGGCATGGCGCCGGCTTTCCGGGAGATAAAACACCCCAGGCGTGTCGCGGAGCTTTCCCCCGGGCTGCGCGCGTGCTACGTCATTCCCAGCTCCAACCCCAATGGCACTAGAACAGACTGAGCCTTGCACGGCGTGCGGTTCGATTCTCGATATCACGGGAGCGTCGCTATTTGCCGTGAGGACGTGCCCGGTGTGCGGGGAGCAGATCCACGTGCGGCGGCAGTTCAAGAATTACGAGCTGCTCGGGGTGCTCGGCCAGGGCGGGCAGGGGACGGTGTACCGCGCGCTGGACCAGAACCTCGACCGGCACGTCGCGCTGAAGGTCCTGCGGCTCGAGCACGGCGGCGACCCGGAGTTTGTGCAGAAGTTCGAGCACGAGGCGCGGCTCACGGCGTCCATCAATCACCCGAATGTCATCCGCGTCTATTCGTTCGGCACGGAGGACGAAAACGTCTACCTCGCCATGGAGCTCGTGGATGGCGGGACGTTCGACGACCAGATGGAGCAGCTCGGCCGCGTGCCCGAGGCGCGCGCGCTGCAGGTGGCGATCCAAGTGGCGCAGGGCCTGCGGGCGGGTTTGGAAAAGGGGCTGATCCACCGCGATGTGAAGCCGGGCAACATCCTCTTCGGCGGCGACGGTTCGGCGAAGATCGTGGACTTCGGCCTTGCGGTTTTTCACGAGCAGGAGGCGGCGGGGACGGGCGACATCTGGGGCACGCCCTACTACCTTTCGCCCGAGCGGCTGCAGCGGCAGCAGGAGGATTTCCGCAGTGACATCTACTCGCTCGGCGCGGCGCTTTTTCACGCCATCGCGGGACGTCCGCCCTTTGAGGCCGAAGATGCGTCGCACGTGGCGCTGAAGCACCTCACTACGCAGGCCGTGAGCGTCCAGACCTTCGCGCCGGACGTGTCGAACGCCACGGCCTACGTGGTCAACCGCACGCTCGCGAAGAGCCGCGAGGAGCGGCCGGCGAGCTACGACGAGTTCATCGAGCAGCTCCAGTTTGCCCGCGACGAGGCGATGGCCGGCAAGCGCAAGGGCGGCGCGGGTCCCGGCAAGGCGCGCGTGGTGCTCGAGGACGCGGGCGACAAGCGCGCGATGAACACGCTCACGATGGTGATGTTCGCGGTCCTCGTGCTCGGGCTGATCGTCGGCGGTTTTTTTGTCGTGAAGGCCATGCGCGGCGACGAGGCGGAGGTGGACGCCGGAACCATCGAGTCGTTTGGCCCGGGATGGGCCGGCGCGAGGCAGCTCCTGATGGACGAAAAATGGAAGCAGGCGGGAGTGGCGTTCAACGCGCTGGGTGCAAATGCCCCGGCAAAGTCGAGGCAGCACGCGTGGGCGATCATCCACGAAGCTCTGGCCGTCCAGTTCTCCGAAGGCGGCGAGGCGGCGGCGAAGGTGATCAACAAACTGCCGGACAGCTCCACACCGCTGCGGAAATTCTTCGTGGAACGCATCCGCCCGGCGCTTGCAGGCGGGAAAGTCATCCCGGCGGCGCAGGCGGCGGATTTCAATCCCACGAACCATGAGGCGCTCGGCACGCTGTTCCTCGCGTTGCGCGACTACGAGCTGGGAAGCGTGGAAAATGCAGGCCCGCTTTTCAGCCAGTTCACCAGCCTGGCACCCGGCCCCTCGCTGGCGTGGCTCGCGGATTACCGGAAGCTCGCAAGGCCGTACCAGAACGAATTCACCACCTTCAACCTCGCCGCCGACGCGTGGAAAAATGCGCGGAACGAACGCGAGCAGATGCAGGCGCTCGGCGCCCTGCGCGGCCTGCCGGGAAGGTTGCCGAAGGACAGCAAACTCCACCCGCAGGCCAAGCACATCCTCGCCGAGGCGGAGCGCCGCTTCGATGAGATGCGCGCCGAGAAAAACAAGGGCAACTTCGCCTACAAGGCCAAGGCCTACGCGAGCGCATCCAACAAAAACGAGGGCCCGGAGAAGGCCGTGGATGGCGACACCGGTTCCCGCTGGAGCCTCGGCGGGAGCGGCCAGAAATGGCTCGCGGCGGACTTGGGATCGCCGCGGAACATCTCGCGTTGGGTGCTCACCACCTCGTCCATCACCGACGGAAAGACGGACCAGAACCTCGCATCGTTCAAGCTGCAGCGGAGCGACGACGGCAAGGCGTGGGCCGACGTGGACGCCGTCGAGGAAAACCGCAGCGCCATCGTGGACCGCGTGGTGCCGCCTTTCACCGCGAAACAGGTGCGCGTGCTCATTTCCAAGGAAACCGGCAAGCCCGCGGACAAGACGGCCCGCATCCATGAACTCGCGGTGGGCGATGCCGCGGATCAGGCGAAGGCGGGTTACGGCGCCGATCAGAATGTCGCGATGCGGTTTTCACCGAAGACGGATTTCATCTCCGGACCCGTCGGCGACACGGGCGCCGCGGGCAGCGCGCAGTTCTCGGAGGCGGATGGAAAATTCACGATCAAGGGCAGCGGTGCCGACATCTGGGGAAATGCCGATGCGTTCCAATTCATGTGGCAGCCGGTCGCGGGGAATTGCGAAATCATCGCCCGGGTGGTGTCGGTGCAGGCGCCCGGCGCGTCGGCGAAGTTCGGCGTGATGATCCGTTCAGCCCTGACGCGCGATGCGAGCAGCGCCGGGGTGTTCGCGTATAATGGCAAGGAGCTCCAGTTCGTGGGCCGCGCCGCGCCGGGCAAGCCGAGTACGGCGAAGGGAAAACCCAACATCGCGCCCCCGCACTGGCTCAAACTCACGCGGCAGGGGACGACGGTCACCGCCTACGATTCCGCGGACGGCAAGGCGTGGACCGAAGTCGGGCGTGAGACGCTCGCCGGGATGGAAGCGACGGCGTTCGTGGGCCTCGCGGTCTGCTCGCACGTCCGCGACAAGCTGGCGACCGGGCAATTCTCCGACGTGCAGATCCGGAAGACGAATCCTTGAGTCGCGCCGCGCGGCCTGTTACCGGCGCGGCGATGCAATTCCCCAACGTCACCGCAATCGCCAAGGCCAACGTGTATTTCGACGGCCGGGTCGTCAGCCACACCATCCTCCTTCCCAGCGGGGAAAAGAAAACCCTCGGGCTCATCTACCCCGGCACCTACCACTTCGGCACGGGCAAGGCGGAGCGCATGGAGATCACTGCAGGCACCTGCCAGGTGAAATTGGACGGGGATGGTTCGACGCGCGGTTATGGCGAGGGGACTCACTTCGATGTCCCCGCCAACAGCGGGTTCGACATCGAGGTCGCCGAGGGAATCTGCGAATACGTCTGCTCGTTTCTCGATTAAGCCCCGCTGCTGAAAGCGGTACGGCCGGTCCGGCCGGCGCGCGGGAAATGGAGGGCGCGAACCGGTGACTTGTGACGGGCGGCAGGCGCACCTGCGATGGCACTCCAAGTGCTATCTCAAGTTTGCTTGAACGCACATTTTCCGTCGCAAAACGCCGAACGGCTCACCGCCCTTGGGAACGATCGGGCATCCGACGCCGACGCCGGACCGTCGTGGGGCGACGTCGCCGCGCCTGAGCGAGCGGAAGCCCGGCTGACCGAGGGCGCGGAGTATTTCCGGCAGGTGAGCGCGAATATCGAGGAGGTCCTCTGGCTGTGGGATCTGTCGAAACGCGAGCTGCTTTACCTTTCGCCGAGCTACGAGACGTTGTGGGGCCGGAACTGTGCCGAGGTGCAGGCATCCCCAGGTGCGTGGTTCGACACCGTTCACGGGGAAGATCGTGACCGCGTCCGCGACTCGGCGCTCGCACATCACGCCACCGGCAGATGGGAGGACGAATACCGGATCGTCCGCCCGGATGGGACGATCCGCTGGGTGCACGTGCGCACGTCGCCGGTGAAGAATGACAGCGGCGAAGTTTACCGGATCGCCGGTGCGGCCCGTGACGTCACCAAGCGCAAGGAGGCCGAAGAGATGCTCCGCATGTCACGGGAGAGGCTCGCCAATCAGGCGACGATGCTTTCCAGCGTGCGCGATGCGGTGATCGCCCGCGACAACGACCAGCGGATCTTTTACTGGAACGCCGGGGCAGAGCGCCTCTACGGGTGGACGCGGCAGGAAGTTTACGGACGCCGGGCGGATCTGCTCCTCAACACCCGGTCGGACTCCTGTCCCTCCATCGAGGAGGTCGCCAGGAAAGGCGAATGGCGGGGTGACTTGCGCCACCGCGGCAAGGACGGACGGAAGATCGTCGTGGAATCGTTTTGCAACCTCCTCACCGACGAAACGGGCGCGCCCTCCGGCATCCTCAGCATCAACACCGACATCACCCTTCGCAAAGAGGCTGAGCAGGCGCTGGGCGAAAGGGAACGGTTCGCGCAGGCATCGCTCGACGCACTGGGCACCCACATCGCCATTCTCGACGAGCGCGGCGTCATCATCGCGGCCAACCGGGCGTGGAAGGAATTCGCCCGGGCCACGGAGGGCGACGAGGAAAACCTGCGCGAAGGGACGAACTACCTGGATGTCTGCGACTCCACGCATGACGAAAACGGAAAGCAAGCGGCCCGCGTCGCCGATGGAATCCGCGCCGTGCTCCGAGGGGAGACGAATGGGGTGCTCGTCGAGTATGCCTGCCATTCGCCCACGCAGCAGCGGTGGTTCCTTTGCCGCATCACGCGTTTTGGGCCCGACGGGCCCAAGCGCGTCGTCGTGGCGCACGAAAATGTGACTTTCGTGAAGCAGATGCAGGAGCAGCTCCGCGAATCGACCGAATCGTTCCGCTCGCTGGCCCGCGTGGCGCCGTCGGGCATTTTCCGCGCGGACGAGCACGGCCGCGTGAACTACGTGAACCGGCACTGGTGCATCATGACCGGGCTTTCCGAGGACGAATCACTCGGCGACGGGTGGCACCTGGCGATTCACCCGGAGGATTGCGAACGGACGGTCCTCGAGTGGAACGAGGCCGTGCGCGACAACCTGCCGTACCGCTCGGAATTCCGCTTCCTGCAGAACGACGGCACCGTCGTCTGGGTGATCGCCGAGGCGGCCCGGATGGTGGACATGGATGGAAAAGCGACCGGCTACGTGGGATCGGTCTTCAACAACACGGCGCAGAAGCAGACCGAGGAAGTCCTGCGTGCGCTCTCCACCAAGGCCGGCGGACTGACAGACGATGCGTTCTTCCGGTTCGTGTCCCGGCGGCTGGCGGAAACGCTTGGGCTGGAGTTTGCGTTCGTCGGACGCGTCCACGGTGAACGCCCCGATTCCGTCGAGGTCCTGTCGATTTGGGCGGGCGATCAATTCGCGCCGAACTTCACTTACGACCCGGCAGGCACGCCGTGCGAACACATCATCGGGAGGGAACTGTGCATTTATCCTTCGGACGTGCAGCGGCAATTTCCCCAGGCCGCGCTGCTGGCACAAATGGGCATCGCATCGTTCGCAGGGATCCCGCTTTTCGACGCTGCGGGCGAGTCGCTGGGCTTGCTGGTCGTGATGAGCCGGCGTCCGATGCGGGATCCGCAGCAGGTGGAGTCCGTTCTCAACCTCTTTGCGGTGCGGACCGCGGCGGAGATCGCCCGCCAGCGCGCGATCACGGCCCTCGAAGACACGGCGGCCGAACTCCGGAAGGCCAAGCTGGCCGTGGAAGCTGAGCGCGCGCAGCTCGTCCGCCGCGTGGCCGAGCGCACGGCAGAGCTGGTGGACGCGAATGCGGAGCTCGCGCGCGGCAGCCGGCACAAGAGCGAATTCCTCGCCAACATGAGCCACGAACTGCGCACGCCGCTCAATGCGATCCTCGGCCTGAGCGAGGCCATGCTCGAACAGAACGGCGAATCGCTCACGCCGCGCCAGAACCGCTCGGTGACCACCATTTTCAGCAGCGGCCAGCACCTGCTCACGCTCATCAACGACATCCTCGACCTTTCGAAGATCGATGCCGGGAAATTTGAACTGCACCCGGAGCCCGTGAAGGTGGAGGAGGTGTGCCAGTCGAGCCTGATGTTCGTGAGGACGCAGGCGATGAAGAAAAAAATCGACGTCTCGCTCGAGAACCAGGTGGGCGCCGGGAGCATCACGGCGGATCCCAAGCGCCTGAAGCAAATCCTGGTGAACCTTCTGAGCAACGCGGTGAAATTCACGCCGGAAGGCGGCAGGATCGGCCTCACCGTGAGCGCCCCGCAGGCCGAAGGCGTGGTCCGCTTCATCGTGTGGGACACCGGCATCGGCATCGCGCCGGAGGATTCGGGCCGGCTGTTCCAGGCGTTCGCACAGATCGACTCCGGCCTGAATCGCACGCAGGAGGGTTCAGGCCTGGGCCTGGCGCTGGTGGCGAAACTCGCGGATCTGCACGGCGGCACCGTCACTTGGGAAAGCGATCCGGGCCGCGGCAGCCGCTTCACCGTGACGCTGCCGTCGAAGCTGGAGGAAAAAGTCGCCACGGACGATCCGTCGCGGACGCCGCGCAACGCGCCGAGGGCGATGCTCATCGACGACGAGCCCGAAATGTACGCGCTGCTCGGGCGCTACCTCGGCGACCTGGGCTTCCGCAGCATCCTGCACGGACGGGGCGACGAGGCCGTGGAGGCAGTGTTGCGCGAGCGGCCGGACGTCGTCCTGCTCGACATCAACCTGCCCGGCAAGAGCGGCTGGGAGGTGCTGAAGCAGCTTCGGAAACACCCGCAAACGCACGCCATTCCGGTCTTGATCGTATCCGGAGTGAATGAGCCCGAGCGGGCCCGGGCGCTCGGGGCGGCGGGACATCTCAGGAAGCCCTTCACGGAGGCGGAGTTCGCGCAGTTCGTCCAGGAATCGTTGATTCGCACGGCGGTCCCCGCAGCTTCGCCCGCTCCCGCTCCCGCTCCCATCTTCACGGAAGGACCGCTGATCCTCCTCGCGGAGGATAACCGTGCCAACAGCGAGATGATGGGCGGCTATCTGGAGGATTGCGGCCACCGGGTGACTTATGCCGCGAATGGCGTGGAAGCCGTGAAGCTCGCGCGGGAGTGCAAGCCGGCGCTCATCCTCATGGATATCCACATGCCGCTCATGGACGGGCTGACGGCCATCCGCGAACTCCGCACGGACGCTTCCATGAAATGCACGCCCATCGTGGCGCTCACCGGCCTCGCGATGAACGGCGACCGCGAGCGCTGCCTCGCCGCGGGTGCGGATGACTACGTCAGCAAGCCCGTGAGCCTGCGGGCCCTTGTGACGCAGATCCGCCGCCATTTGAAAATGCCTGACATGGAATGATCCCGGCATCCCGCTCCCCGGTCCCCGTGACCGAATCCGTCATCCTGATCGTGGACGACATCGAAGCCAACCGGCAGACGCTGGAGTCGGTGCTCGATTTTCCCGAGTGGGAGCTGCACTACGCCGCCGACGGCCCGGCTGCGCTGGCGAAGGTGGCGGAGGTGCAGCCGGATCTGATCCTGCTCGACGTGATGATGCCGGGAATGGACGGCTTCGAGGTCTGCACGCGCCTTCGGAACGATCCGCGGTTTGCCGAGATCCCGATCCTCATCGTGACGTCGCTCGATGACCGGGAGTCGCGCCTGCGCGGGATCGGCGCGGGGGCGGACGACTTCGTCACCAAGCCCTTTGACCGTGCGGAGCTCCGCGCGCGCGTGCGCACCATCACGCGCCTGAACCGCTACCGCCGGCTCCACGAACAGCGCACGCAATTCCAATGGGTCGTCGAGCACGCACGGGACGGCTACGTGCTCGTGAACGGCGCCGATGAAATTCTCTTTGCCAATACGTGCGCGCGGCTGTGGCTCGGGCTGGCACCGGTTCGCAGCGACGGCGCGCGGGTAAAATTCCTCGCCGCCGCGAGCAGGGATTTCGCCTGCCATCCCGCTGCGTTTTGGGAAGACTGGCCGGATGTTCCCACCGCGAATGCAGCGGGCCTCCTCGTCCGGCCCGAGACGCCGGAGGCGCGCGCGTTTTCCCTCGAGGTCTCCATCCGCGAACACACAGGCGGCAGGCTGCTTTGGCTGCGCGATGTGACCGAGCGGATCGCCACGCGGCGCGACCAGCGCTCCTTTCAGACGATGGTCGCGCACAAGCTGCGCACGCCGCTCAACGGATTGTGCGGCAGCCTCCAGGTGCTGGCCGACGCCCCCGATCTCGCGGCGAAGGACATCTTGGAATTCGCCGTGGTGGCGCGGGAAGGCGCGGCCCAGCTCGCGAGGGCGGTGGATGACGTGCTGCGCTTCGCGGACCTCTCCAAACGCGCGACATCCGGCGAGACGTTCGCAATTGCGGGACTCGATGAAATGGTCCGGCGCGTGGCTGCGCAACTCGGGCTGGCGGATGTCTCGGTCTCGATCGCCGACGATGCACGCACGGCGAGCATCCCGTGCGCACCCGAATCCATGGAGTGGGTGCTTTTCGAGCTGCTGGAGAACGCGCGGAAATTTCATCCGCACGGCGCGCCGGCGATCCACGTCTCCGCAACGCTCGCGGGCAGCGGCGGAATCCGCCTCACGATGGGAGATGATGGGCGGACCCTTTCCCCCGAGCATCTGGCGCGGGCGGGCGTGCCGTTTTTCCAAGGCGAGAAACAGTACACCGGCGAAGTGCCCGGCATGGGCCTCGGCCTTGCGAGCGTGTTCGCACTGGTCTGGCAGGCAGGCGGAACGTGCAGCCTGTCCAACCGGCACGCCGGACCGGGGGTCTGCGTCGAGCTCAAGTGGCCCGGCGCCATCACTCCCGCAAGGCCGGCCGGTGAAATGCATGGCACGCGGACACACACAGCGTTAGAGAGCCCTTCCCGATGACCCCAGCTTCCGTACTTATCGTCGATGACATCGAGGCCAACCGTGAGACGATTCGCGCGCTCCTGGACATGGAAGGATATCACCTCCTGGAGGCTGCCGACGGGGCCACCGCGTTGCGCATGGCGGCCGAGACTCCGCCGGATCTCGTCTTGCTGGACGTGATGATGCCCGGGATGGACGGCTTTGAGGTCTGCCGCCGGCTGCGCGCCGATGCACGGCTGGCCGAAGTGCCAGTCATCATGCTCACGGCCCTGGACGACCAGGCGTCGCGAATGGAAGGCATCGAGGCGGGCGCGGACGATTTCGTTTCAAAGCCGTTCAACCGAATGGAACTTCGCGGGCGAATCCGCACCATCACACGCCTGAACCGGTATCGCCGGCTCCACCAGGCGACCGACCGGATCCGTGAGCAGGCGGAACTGATCAGCCTCGCGCCGGATGCGATTTTTGTCTGCGATCTCGACGGACGCATCACCTACTGGAACCCCGCCGCAGAGCAGCTCTACGGGTGGAGCAGCGAGGAAGCGATCGGCCAGCGCGCCGCGGAGCTGCTCGCGAAAGGAGCGAACGAGGAGGCCGGGCACGCGGCCCTCCTTGCCACGGAGACCTCGCGCGCCGAAGTCACCTGCGTGACCCGCGACGGGAAGGCGATCATCGTGGACAGCCGCCGCAAGCTCTTGCGTGACGATGCCGGGAATCCGAGGGCGATCCTGACGATCAATACCGACCTCACGGAAAAAAAGCAGCTCGAGGCGCAGTTCCTCCGCACCCAGCGCCTCGAAACCATCGGGACGCTCGCCACGGGCATCGCGCACGACCTCAACAACGTCCTCGCTCCGATCATGATCAGCATCGAAATGCTGCGGCTGGAAAACCACGACGAGGGCGGAAATGAGTCGCTCGACATGCTGGAAGCCTCCGCGCATCACGGTGCAGATCTCATCCGCCAGATCCTCGGCTTCGCACGGGGCGCGGGGAAGGCGAAGGCGGAGGTGCAGTTGCGCCACCTTGCAGAGGCGAGCGTGAAAATACTCTCCGGAACCCTGCCGCGGAACATCGCGATCAAGACCAAGTTTCCGGCTGATTTGTGGACCGTTTCCGGCAGTCCCTCGCAACTGGATCAGGTCCTCATGAATCTCTGCGTCAATGCCCGCGATGCGATGATCCCCGCAGGCGGGGAACTCCGCGTTTCCCTCGCGAATGTGACCCTGACGGACTTGGATTGCATCGGCATCGAAGGTTCGAGGCCCGGGAATTACGTCTGCGCAACCGTCGCCGACACCGGAATCGGAATCGCGCCCGAGGTCCTCGCACGGATCTTCGACAGCTTCTTCACCACCAAGCAGGAAGGCCACGGCACCGGACTCGGGCTGGCCACCGTGCAGACCGTTTTGAAAACGCACGAGGGATTCATCTCCGTCGAAAGCAAATTGGGATCCGGTTCCTGTTTCAGGGTTTTCTTTCCCGCCCTCGCCGCGGAGGTCCCCGCTTTTTCCGAGCATCCGACCTCTGCCGACCTGCCGCGGGGTAATGGCGAACTGCTGCTGATGGTGGATGACGACGCGGCGACGCTGAATGCCACCGCCAGGACCTTGGAGAAATTCGGCTACCGCACGATCAAGGCCTGCGACGGCATCGAGGCCATCAAACGCTACAGCGAGAACAGCGATAGCATCCGCCTGGTCATCACCGACGAGCGGATGCCGCGGTTCGATGGCCGCCTGCTCGTGCGGACGCTCTCCCGGATCGCCCCGAACCTGCCCACCATGCTCGTGACCGGAGCATTGAACAAACGCGATGCCACCGAAGACTGCGACTCGACCGCATTCCTCGGAAAGCCATTCACCGCGAGTGTCCTGCTCGGCGCGGTCCGGGATGTCCTGAACGCAAGCCGGCAAGCTGACCTCGTGAAACAGGCCTGAGGATTGCCGCTCGGCAGCAACGGGGCCGCACCGCCGGTTCAGTTCCGCGAGAGGTCCGCCACGAGCTTCTGAAGCTCGCGATGCCGGATGGGCTTGCGGAGGAACCCGTGGGCAAACTCGGGTTTGTCCCGCGAATCCAGATCCATGCCGCTCATGAGGATCGCAGGTTGCTGATGACCGAACGCCCGCGCGGCATCGATCAGTTGGACGCCGTTCATGCCGGGCATCCCGTGGTCGGTGAGCAGAAGGTCGATCCCATCGGAGTGGAGGCGGGCGAGTGCGTCTTCGCCGCTCGCCACGCATTCCACGTGGTGGCCGTCGTTCCGAAGGTACTTTGCGACGACATCACACGCCACCTGCTCGTCATCCACCACCAAGACACGGAGGCTCGTGTGCGTCCGGGCTCCGCCCGCGGTGAGGTCTTCCTCCAGTCCATCCTGCACCGGGAACCGCAGCCGGAACGTGGTGCCCTTGCCGGGCTCGCTCTCGACCTCGATGAGCGCGTCGTGCCGCTTGACGATGCCAAAGACCATCGCGAGCCCCAGCCCCGTGCCCTCCTCGCCCTTGGTCGAAAAGAACGGCTCGAAACAGCGCTGCCTCACTTCCTCCGTCATCCCGAGCCCGGCATCGGCGATCTCGATCACCACCTGCCCGGCATCCTGCCGCGAACGGATGGTGATGGCGCCGCCCTGCGGCATGGCATCGACGGCGTTGAAGATCAGGTTCATGAGGACCTCCCTCAGCTCCGGGCCACTCCCTGAAATGTACGGCACCTTTTCCAGCTCGAGCGCCACCTCGATTTTCACCGCGCGGTTTTGCGCCTGCTCCCGCCACTTGGGCTGGGTGAGCGCGATTGCCTCCTGCACCAGCTTGTTAAAATCCAGCGCCGCGAAAACATCCGACTCCTCGCGGGGCCGGTAGAAGTCGCGCAGCCGCCCCACGACGTGCGTCGCATCCCGCCCAGCGGTATGCATGATCCGGAGATACTCCCGCACCGTGTCCGGATTGCGGATCGCGTCCTCGTCCCCGAGCAGCAATTCGCTGTATCCGATCACCGAGACCAGCGCGTTGTTGAAATCATGCACGACTCCGCTGGCCATTTCGCCAAAGGCACGGAAGCGCTCCCGCTGGACGACCTGATGCTGGCTGTCGCGCAATTCCCTCGTCCGCTCCGCGACCTTTTCCTCCAGGATCACATTCTGGTTCCCGAGTTCGGCGAAAAGGAACCTGCTGCGCAGCACGCTGCGGATCCGCATCAGGATTTCCGTGGGTTCGAGCGGCTTGTGCAAAATGTCCGTGGCCCCGGCTGCCAAGGCCCTTTGCCGGTGCTTGGAATCCTTCGACACGCTGACCGCGATGATCGGCAGCGCAAGTTGCTGCGGGTGGAGTGCGCGAATCTGCGTGATCAGCCCGAACCCATCGAGCTCCGGCATCAGCAGGTCGGTGATGATCAGGTCCGGGGTCCGCGCGGAAACCTCCGCAACGACTTCCAGCGGATTGCTGAACTTGCAGACATTGCGGTAACCGAGCCGGTTCAGGACGTTCTCAAGCAGGCAGAGACTGCTCACGCAGTCATCCACCAGAACAATCCGCGCCTTTCGAAGAGTGTCCTCCGTCATAGGGCAGATGCGCAGGCTAAGGCAACCTAGGCCGCAGCCTGCACGGGTTGCGCCAGCATCTCCCGGATCGTCTCGTCCAGAACAGCCGGGCTCGTCGGCTTCGATAGGAATCGGAATCCGCCCCGCATCGTCGCCTTCTTCCCGGCCTCGCTCGGCGCGATGAGCGAAGTGAGAAAGACAATCCTCGTATTCGCGATCCCGCGATCGGCCTGGATCTCGGAGGCGACATCACCGCCGTCCTTGCCCGGCATGTCCACGTCGAGAAACACCAAGTCCGGACGAAACTCCCTTACCACGGCTACGGCCGCAAATGAACGGCTCTCGGTGCGGACTTCATACAGTCCGGTTTTCTCCAAGTGGGTCGCCACCAGGCGGGAGACATTTGGTTCATCGTCAACAATGAGGATACGAGGTTTGTTCATGGACTCCCTGAATAGCAGCCTCCGTTCCCTCAGAATAATAATTCTAACTTTCTTCATTTTTCCGAACCGGTCCACTACACCGGCCCACCGGAAGCACCCGCCGCGATAAATACCCACGCGCCATGCCGGAACGCCCCAGCAGAAGAGGGGCCTCCATCCCTCCCCGGGAGTCCCCCAACCAGCGCTAACGCAGACTCAGGCTGCGATCCGGGCAGTGGGAGAAGTCCGCCGGCCGGCAGTCTGGACTAAGGTCATCAGAAGCGCCTTCGGTCCCATGACTTTGCTAATGTACCCATCAGCGCCGGCCTTGAGAGCCGTCTGCATGAGCTCCTCGTCATAGCCAAGACTGGTCGAAATCAGAATCGGGAGCGACGGGTGTTTCTCGCGGATCAATTTCGTGAGCTCGAGCCCGTCAATCTCCGGCATCCGGATATCCGAGAGGACGGCGTCGCACGAGTTATCGTCGAGCCATTCGATGGCCATGGTGCTGTCGAGCAGGCATGTGCAGCGATGGCCCTGCGCCTCGATATAGTTCTTCAGGGAACGGTTCAGCAGCGGGTTGTCGTCGATGATCAGGAAGCACAATGGGGTGTTGGAAGCGGTCATGCACCGATGAGAAAGCAGCATGCGTTCCATTTGCGCATCGGGTGACCGCTTCAAGCCCCTCCGAAC
This sequence comes from uncultured Verrucomicrobiae bacterium, assembly GCA_963769025.1. Taxonomy (GTDB): domain Bacteria; phylum Verrucomicrobiota; class Verrucomicrobiia; order Chthoniobacterales; family Chthoniobacteraceae; genus SXWH01. Next base: position 1,124,670 of record CAVYKI010000003.1, on the reverse strand, counting down.
CGTTACCGCGACCAGGTCCCGTTCCCCATCCGGTCGCAGCATTTCCCTCTGCAAGAGGCCTGACATCAAGCCAGGCGATGGCGGGTTGAGCGCGTTTGAATATTTTTGAAAAAACCGGCCCCCTCGCTCCGACCAGGCTCCGATGATAGCTTGGTATGGCTGCTGCTAATCGGGTCCAGCCCGCAAATGCGCAGCGTATCCCATAAGGTTAGCAATCAGGTCAGTGCCTCGTGTTCCCACGAGCGCCCGCTCTTGGCGACCGTGAGGCACGTTCTCGCAGCGGTGTGGCTGCTCGTCGCCCAGTTGCTGATGGTGTGCGACCGGGCGGCGGCAAATGTGGAAAAGGATGTGCTCACCACGGCGACGGATCTGGCGTCCGGAAGCAGCTATCTTGGCGGCGGGACGCCGGGGATTGCATGGGATGCGACCTTCACCAGCGCGATCTACAACGTCACCACCTTCACGCTGGGTGCGAATCTGAGCGTCGGGACGCTGAACGACCTGGACGCGACGCAGGCGCTCACCATTGCCAACAACGGGTCCGCCGCACGAATCCTGACCCTCAGCGGAGGCGTGAACACGGTGCCGGGTTCGGCGGCGGCGGACCTCATCTACGTCGCGGCAAACGGCTCGCTCACGATCCGGAACGGCACGCAAACGCTGACGCTGGCGCTCGCGGCGAACGGAAATTTTGACACGGCTGCAGGTGCGTCGCTGACGATCAGCTCGGCGATCACGGGCAGCAACTTTCTCCTCACGAAATCCGGCGCCGGTGTGCTGACGCTCAGCGGGGCGAACACCTTCGGCGGGGGAGGCAGGGCCTTCACGCTCGCGGGCGGAACGCTGAACATCAATTCGGCAGCGGCGCTCGGGAACACCGGGAATATCTTCACCATCAATGGCGGCACCACGATCGACAACACGAGCGGCGCGGCCATCACCACGGGCAACTACGGCGTGTCGATCAATGGCGACTTCACCTTTGCGGGCGGCGGCATCGGGACGGCGCATGACCTGAACCTCGGCACCGGGAACGCGACGCTCGGCACCGCGGCGGGGACGAGTCGCACGATCACGGTCGCGGCGGCGAACAGCACGCTCACGCTCGGAGGGACACTTGCCAATGGCACGACGGCGAACTCGTTGATCAAGGCGGGAGCGGGCACGCTGCTGCTCTCCGGAAAAAATACCTACTCGGGTTCCACGATGGTAAATGGCGGCACGCTGCGGGCGGGCAATGCGCAGGCATTCGGCGCGAACTCCGCGGTCACCGTGAACGCCGGCGGAACGCTGGACCTCGGCGGAAACAGCCTCACGATCGGCTCGCTCGCCGGAGCTGCCGGTGGCTTCGTGCAGAACACCGGCGCAGCGGCGACCCTTACGACGGGCGGCCTGAACACGAGCACGACATTTGCCGGTACCCTGCAAAACGGAACCGGAGTGCTTTCGCTGCTCAAGACCGGCACCGGGAACCTGACGCTCTCGGGGAACAACGCCCATTCCGGGACGACCACGCTCCAGACCGGCACGCTCACCATCGGTTCGGACACGGCGCTCGGGACGGGAACTCTGCTCTTCAACGGCGGGACGCTCGCCGCGACGGGTGGGGCGCGGACGCTGGCGAATGCGGTGCAGTTCACCAAGCGCAACCTGGCGTTCAACAGCACGAGCGATCTCACGATCAACGGCGCAGTCACGGAGACCACGAGCATCCGGATGACCGTCGGGGGCACGGGCGTGCTCACGCTGGGCGGCGTGGTGAGCGGCAACGGGCGCTACCTGCGCAAACTCGGCACCGGGACGATGGCGCTCAATGCGGCGAACACCTTCACCGGCGGACTGGATCTCCGCGCGGGCACGACGGTGGTCGGAAACAATGCGGCCGCGGGCACCGGCACGCTGACGCTGCGGGGCGGGGCGATTCAGGCCGGCGGCGCGGCGCGGACACTGGCGAACACCGTGCTCCTCAACGGCAACACCACCTTTTCCGGCGCGAACAACCTTTCGTTCACGGGCGCCGCATCGTTGCAAAATTCATTCACCCTCACGGTGCAGAATCCGGACACGACATTTGCCGGGGTCATCAGTGGCGGCGGTTCCGTCCTGAGCAAGGCCGGAACGGGCACGCTCACGCTGGGTGGCGCGAACACCTTCAGCGGCGGACTGGTCATCCAGAACGGGATCGTCGTCCTCGATTCAAACGGCGCGGCGGGCACGGGCACCATCACCGTCGGCGATGTGCTGACGACGAGCACCGCACCCGCGAGTCTCCTCTTCTCCGGGACCTCGGGGCGCACGGTGAGCAATGCCATCATCGTCCCCGCCGGGAGCACCGGGCTGCGGACCATCGGCGGGCTGAACACGACCGGCGTGAACACCTTCAGCGGCGCGTTGACGCTCGGCACAGGCTTCACGCTCGCTCAGGGCACGGGCGGCGAGGTCAATTTCACCGGCCTCGTCTCGGGCGCGGGCGGTATCACCAAGACCGGCGCAGGCACGATTCGCATCGGCAAGTCCGGCGTCGCAAACACGTTCGCCGGCGCGACTCTCGTCTCGGCGGGCACGCTCGCCTTTTCCGCCAGCAACGCGATTGGCACCGGCACGGTCACCGTCAATGGCGGCAGCCTCGATCTCGGTGCGAACCTCACCGACACGGTCGGCGCCGTCACGCTGCAGAGCGGCTCGATCCTCGGCACCGGCACCGCGACGCTCACGAGCACGTCGGGATTCACAGTCCGCGCGGGCACCGTCACGGCCATCCTCGCGGGCGCGGTCGGACTCACGAAGGACACCGCGGGCACCGTCATCCTTTCCGGCGCGAACACCTACGGCGGCACGACGAGTGTGAACGCCGGAACGCTCGCATTTGGCGCGAGCAATGTCATCGGCCCCGGTGCGCTCATTGTCAGCGGCGGCACGATCGACATGGGCACAGGGCGCACCGACAGCGTCGGCGCGGTGACGCTCACGAGCGGCTCCATCCTCGGCGGCGCGGGCTCGGTGCTCACGAGCACCTCGGGTTTCACGCTTCAAAGTGGAACAGTCACGGCGGCGCTCGGCGGCGCGGTGGCGGTCACGAAAAACACCGCCGGCACCGTCCTCATCTCCGGCGCGAACACCTACACCGGCGCCACGACCGTCAGCACCGGCACGTTGCGGCTCGGCGCAAATGAGCCGCTTCCGAATGCGAGCGCCGTCACGATCTCCGCGGGCGCGACGCTGGACCTGAACGACTTCAACGACACGATCGCCTCACTCTCCGGCGCGGGCAATGTGCTCCTCGGCGCGGGGCGTCTCACCACCGGCGGGAACAACACCTCGACCACTTTCACCGGCACCATCGGCGGCAATTTCGGAAGCGGTGGCCTGACGAAAACCGGAACCGGCGTCTTCACCATCGGTGGCTCGAATCTCTACTTCGGCAGCACCGAAGTGAACGCGGGCACGCTCACCCTCGGCAGTTCGCTGTCCGCTCCGGCCACCTCGCGCGTGAATGTGGCAGCCGGTGCGACATTCAACGTGGCGGGCTTCACCACGGCCATCGGATCGTTCGCCGGCGCGGGGAGCGTCACGCTCGGCGCAGGCACGCTCACGGCCGGCGGCGACAACACGTCCTCCACTTTCTCCGGCGTCGTATCGGGCACCGGCGGTCTCACGAAGGCGGGAACCGGCACGCTCACGATGACGGGCGTGAACACCTTCACGGGCAGCATCAGCGTGAATGGCGGAAACCTCGTGCTCGCGGGCACGGCGGGGACTGCCGCGGCCGTGTCGAACGTCTCCATCCGCACCGGCGGCTCGCTCGTGCTGGACAATTCCGCCGGCGAGAACCTGAACCGCATCGGCAACACCGCGGCCATCAACATCCAGGGCGGCGACCTGAAACTCATCTCCGACGCAAACGGCACGACCGAAACGGTGGGCGTGCTCAGCTTCCTCGTCGGTCCTGCGAATGTCACCGTGGTCCACAACGGCACCGCCACGCAGAGCAGCGCGCTCACCTTCAGCGCCATCGGCGGCCTCGTGACCGGCACCACTCTGAACTTCGCGGGAACCGGCGGCACGCTCGGCGCGGGGCTCTACGGTCCGCACATCTACATCACCGGTCAGGCGAACGGACTGATCGGCGGCTGGGCGCGCGTGGGCAGCGACTTTGCGGAATACCAGGCCGATGGAGTCCGCGCCTACAGCGCGTACTACACGGGCAGCGCGGGCATCAACGTGAACGACCCCGCGAAAATCGTGCAGCTCAGCAGCGCCTCGCCGCTCGGAGCGTACACCCTCACGAATGCCGGCACGACGACCGATGGCGGCCTCCAACTCACGAATCTCGCGCTCGTCGATCTGAACACCGCCTCCACCCGCACCCTCAATCTGTCGGGCGGCGGACTCATCAAGAAATCCGCGCCGGATACGACGATCTCCGGCGCGGGACGCCTCACCGCCGGCGGCACCGCGGCGGGCGCGCTCTTCGTCTCCGTCGAGACCGCGCGGACGCTCACCATCGCTTCCAGCATCATCAACAACGCCGGCACCGACGGCATCTATGGAAATGCGGGGGATGGCGTGGTGAGCATCGTGAAATCCGATTTCGGCACGCTCGTGCTCAGCGGGGTGAACACTTTCAGCGGCGGACTCCACCTGAATGAAGGGACCGTCGCGGTCGCGTCGGACGCCAGCCTCGGCGCGGTCGCCGGCGGCATTTTCCTCAGCGGCGGCACCCTCGCGATCACCGGCACATTCACCGCGGGCTCCGCGCGGCAGTTCACGCTGACGGCCGGGCTCACAAGCACCATCGACGTCGCGGCCGCGCAAACTCTCACCGTCGGCGGCACAAACCAATTGCTCGCCGGCGCCTCCGGCCAGCTGAACAAGTCCGGCACGGGCACACTCGTCCTCGCGGGGGCAAATGCGGGCTTCGTCGGCACCCTCCAGCTCGCCGCCGGCACGGTGGAACTCCGCAACACGGCCTCGCTCGGCACCGGTTCCGTCGCCCTCGCCGGCGGCACGCTGCGCTTGCGGGCCGATGCGAACACCGTGTTCGGCAACGCCATCTCGCTGCTCGCCAACAGTTCCATCGCCGCATCGCCGCTCACCACCGGCGCGCCGCTGCTCTCGCTCGGCAATCTCAGCCTCGGCGCGCAGACCCTCTCGCTCGACTCGAGTGGCGGTGCGACCCTCGGCTTTTCCGCTGCAAGCCTCGCGGGAAATGCGACCTTCAACGTCACCGCGGGCACCACGACTGTCGGCACGGTCTCGGGCGCATATGGCTTTGCAAAAACGGGCACCGGCATCCTGCAGCTCACCGGTCCCGGCACCTACACCGGCGCCACGAACGTCCAGGGCGGCACCCTGCGGCTCGCCAATCCCGCCGGCATCACGCTCGCATCCGCCGTCAACATCGGCGCCGCGGGCACCGTGGATTTGAACAGCCTCAGCGCCACGCTCGGCTCGCTCACCGGCACCGGTTCGCTCACGCTCGGCAGCGGCACGCTCACGGTCGGCGGCAATGGCCTGGCCTCCAGCTTCGGCGGCGTCATCTCCGGCACGGGCGGAATCGTGAAAGTCGCCGGTGAAACTTTCGCCCTCTCCGGCGCGAACAGCTACCGCGGCGCGACGATTATCGCCGGTGGCGAACTCCTGCTCGGCGCGGCGGATGCGCTCCCCGCCACGACCTCGGTCACCATCGCCGCAGGCGCGAGCCTTAATCTCGCCGGCTACAGCCAGACCGTGGCCGTCGTCACCGGAGCAGGCACGCTCGCCATCGGCTCGGGCACGCTGACCGTCGGCGACAGCACGAGTTTCGCATTCGGTGGCGACATCACCGGCACCGGCAGCATCCGAAAAATCGGGAACGGCACGTGGAGCCTTTCCGGCGACAGCGCGTTCACCGGGGCGCTGATTGTCGCGGGCGGCACCATCCTCGTCCTCGACGATCGCGCGCTGGGAGATTCGCTCGTCATGGCGGGCGCGCAGATCGTCCTCGCCCCGGGAGTCACCGTGAACACCGGGCCGCTCTCCCTCGCCGGCATGGGCAGCGCAGGCGCGGGCGCGCTCCGTGTGGATTCCGGCGCGGCCGGATGGGCCGGCCCGGTTCAGTTCACCGCCGACGCCACCACGGGGTCCGCGGCGGGCACCACCCTCACGCTCAATGGCGGCATCGACCTCAGCGGGCGCACGATGACTGTCAGCGGCGCGGGGAACACAGTTTCCACCGGCGCAATCTCCGGCACCGGGACGCTGCAAAAAACGGATGCAGGAACGCTCACGCTCAGCGGCGCGAGTTCCTTCAAGGGCCGCATCGTCGTCATGGCCGGCGCGCTGAATGTCGGTTCCGACACCGCCCTCGGAGCCGCCGGCACCGGGAATGAAACCGACGTCCGCAGCGGCGCCTCCCTCATTTTTTCCGGTGCCGTCGGCATCGACATCCATTCCGAAAGCCTGTTCCTCGCTGGCATCGGCGTGGGAGGCGCGGGTGCCCTCCAGAGCCTGTCCGGCGAAAATGTTTCCGAAGGCGCGATCCTGCTCACCGGCGACACCTCCGTCACCGTCGCGAGCGCGAGCACTCTGTCGATGGTGGGCGGCATCGGCGAGACCAGCCCCGGCAAAAACCTCACCAAGAACGGCCCGGGCCTGTTCGTCCTCGGCGGCACGAACACCTTCACCGGCACTCTCGCGGTCAACGACGGCACGCTGCAAATCGCGGGCGACCACACCTTCGACGGCAACCCCGGCCTGTCGCTTGCCGCCACCGCCACGCTCGATCTGAATGACTTCAGCGACACGCTCGGCTCGCTCTCCGGCGCGGGCACGATCACCTTTGGCACCGAGCTTACCGGCGGTGGCACGCTCGCCATCGGGGCAAATGGCAGCAGCTCCAACTTCACCGGCACCATCACCGGCGTCGGTGACCTTGAAAAAACCGGCTCCGGCTCACTGACGCTCGCCGGCGCGAACACCTACACGGGGAACACGATCCTCAGCGACGGCACCCTCGTCGCGGGCAACAACCTCGCCTTCGGAACGCCCGGCCCAGACCAGACCATCGCGTTCAATGGCGGCGCCCTCGCGTCCAACAACGACGCCCGCGTGCTCGCCCACCCGATGGTCGTGAACCCGGTCGAAGGCAACCGCATCACCGGCTCCAACAGCATTGCGTTCACCGGCCCGGTGACCGGCGGAGGCGCGGGCAGCGTGCTGGACATCAATCTCACGAACCCGGCCAAGACCGTCACCGTCAACCCCTCGGCCGCCGGCGGATTCAACCCCGGCACGGTCCGGCTGACGAGCGGCACGCTCCTTTTTGGCGGCGCCAACAAGATCCCGGCGACCACCGACATCATCATGAACGGCGGCAAACTCGAAACCGGCGGCTACAGCGACAACCTCGGCGCGATGATTCTCGCCGCGGACTCGAGCATGGACTTCGGCACCAGCAACAACGTCCGGCTCCAATTCTCATCCGCCTCGTGGACAGGCGGCACGCTGAACGTCACCAACTGGACCGGAACCGCGGCGACCGCCAACAACCCGGATCAATTCCTCATCGGCCCGGGCCCGGTCAGCGAGAATTTCCTGCGCAACATCAGCTTTCAGGGGTTCGGGCCCGGCGCGATCGCCTTCGACCGCGGGGGCGGCGTTTACGAAGTCGTCCCGATCCCGGAGCCGACGACGATTTTCGGCGCTCTCGCCGTCGTCGCTTTCATCGGATACCGGGAACGCCGCACCGTGAGACGCTGGACCTCGCGTGGCCAGAACCCGCGAAAGCCGTAGTCGCGGCCGCTGATAAAAACCGCCCCGCTGGCACGGCCCCTGCGTCTCCTTCGCGGCATGAACTCCTCCAAAGCTCTGGGTGCATTGTTCCTCTCCGCCGCCGTCGGCTGGTGCGGCTTCAGCATCGCGAATCTCGTCTATCCGCAAATCCCCGTGGACGCTCCCAGCCTTCAGCAGACGGCCTTGGTCGCCGCGGTTTCCCTGTCCACCGCACGCGATACGAACCTCGTCTCGCTTACGGCACCCGCGCTGGAGATTCCGCAGCACCCAAAGGATTCCACGGCCGAGCCGCTCCCGGAACCCGTGGCTTCCGGCCCGGCGGATCTCCTGAAATTGCCCGACGCCCCGATGGTCGCAGCCGCGCAGCCGGAGGCGACGCCGTCCGCGGAACCTGCCAAGCCGACTGCGGTGGAATTTGAAGAGACGGAAATCCTCGCAGCGGTGCAGCAGGGCACCATCGAAGCCACGCTCCGCGGCAACGGTCGCGAACGGATGACCGCGAGGCTCCGCAACAACAGCCCGACGCCCATCCGCGTCAGCATCGCCGCGGGCCAGGTGCTCGAAGGCGGACGCAACCGCGTCGTGGTGACGCGCGCAGCCACCGCCGAACTCATGCCCGCCCGCACCGTGGTGCTGGACCTCGCGACCGCCGCGCTCAATTCCTCGAACACCGTCGGCGATTTGGCCTACAAGCTCTCCTACCACACCGCGGATCGCGTGGATGGCTTCCTCAAATGGGCCGCCGAGCACGGTGCGATCTCGGCGCAGGCCATGCAGACCGTCGTCCTCGCTCTCACCGAAAACCTTCCGCTGAAATCCCTGGCGAAATTTGCGACCTCTGCCCCCGACGAGCACAACACGGACGCCTTCCGCGTGGAAACATCCGACCTGCTCGAGGCCCTCGCGGCGCTGCGCGACTGCGGCGCAAACATGGAGACCTGTGCGATCGCGCTCGACCCGCAGCTCCGCATCGAGGCGATGATCGAGCCGCTCAGCCGCGAGGCCGCGAAGCGCTACTATGGCATCCGCGAGGATCGCGAATGGGATTTCTGGAAGCATGAACTGCTCGAGGGCAGCCCGAGCACCCGGCATTACGCGCTCTTCGGCATCGCCCGGTTCTACCCGGACATCGCTCTCGACATGCTCCCGAAATGGGCACTCCAGCCGCAGACGCATCCGGTTTACCGGCTCGCCGCCGTGCAGGCGCTCGCCGACACGCAGCGCGCCGAGGCACTGCCGATTCTCCGGCAGATCGCCACCGAAGTCGGCCCCACGACCGACCTCGGCAAGGCAGCCACGCAGTCCGCGAACTACCTGGACAAACGCCTCACCGAGCTCGCCAGCCGCACGCAGGTCGCCGCCTTCCGCGACAAGAGCCGCGTTTTGGGCCTGTAAAGGCACCTCGCCGGAAACGGTCGTGAATTCCGGCGTGTCCGGGAGCGGCTGGCCAGCCTGCAGGCAGGGCAGCTACGGCGACAGGATCCCATTTGCGGAGCTCCTCGGGAGCTCGTGCATGCGGATGAACACGCTGGCGGCATCCCGCGCGGCACGACCTCGGAAAACACGCGGCGGCATTTTTCCCGCGCACAAGCGGCGCGGACGCTGCTAGGGTGGCGGTGATCCCAAACATTCATGCAAGACCCCACCGCCGACGCGAGCGCCCGCCCACTCCGCAACCCCACGTTCGGCGACCCCCGGATCGATGAAAAGATCCGGCAGCTCGTGGACGAAATCCACACGGAGAAGCCGCGCGAGCTGGTCGAGGAGATGATCGTCACCGCGCTCAAGATGGGATGCGACCACACGAGCGTCGCCGACCTGAAGATGCACAACCGCGCGCTGAAGGAACTGCGCTACGCGGTGAAAGTCTTTGCTCCGTATCGCGACCGCCGGAAGGTCGCGGTCTTCGGCAGCGCGCGCACGCCGGAGGATGCCGACGAATTCAAGGCGGCGGAAAATTTCGGCCGTGCGATGCGCGAGCGCGGATACATGATCATCACCGGCGGCGGCGACGGCATCATGGGTGCCGCGCAGCGCGGCGCGGGCCGCGAGCACAGCTTCGGGCTGAACATCCGGCTGCCCTTCGAGCAGTCCGCGAACGAGACGATCGAAGGCGACAAGAAGCTGATCAGCTTCAACTACTTCTTCACCCGGAAGCTGAATTTCGTGAAGGAGACCCACGCCATCGCGCTTTTCCCCGGCGGCTTCGGCACGATGGACGAGGGCTTCGAGGTGCTCACGCTCATGCAGACGGGCAAGGCGCGCATCTTCCCCGTCGTGCTCGTGGACAAGCCCGGCGGCACCTACTGGCAGACGTGGCTCGATTTCCTCCGCGGCCATCTGCTGAAGCTGCACCTCATCTCGGCGGACGATTTCCATTTCCTGCACCACTGCGAGTCGGTGGAATGCGCCGTCGAGCACATCGCGCGCTTCTATCACAACTTCCACAGCTCGCGCTGGGTCGGCAGCCGGCTCGTGATGCGGCTGCAGCGCCCGCTTTCCCAGCAGCTCATCGAGCACATGGACACGGAGTTCGACGATGTGTTCGCGAGCGGGAAATTCGTGCAAAGCGGCCCTCTGCCCGAGGAAGCCGGCGAACCGGATCTCGCGCACCTCCCGCGCCTCGTCTTCCAGCCGCGCCGCAGAAATTTCGGCCGCCTGCGACGGGTGATCGACGCCGTGAACCAGGAGTAACCCGCGGCTCCCGCGCTTCCGTCTGAAATCACGCCTCGACCAGCTTCTCGTCGCACGCGGCCTTTTCGAGAGCCGCGAAAAGGCCAGGCGCGCCATCATGGCCGGGCAGGTCCGCGTCGCCGGGCATGTCGTGGACAAGGCGAGCCGGGAGTTCACCGACGATGCTGCCATCGAGGTCGCGGTGCCCGAGCGCTACGTCGGCCGCGGCGGCTTCAAGCTCGAAGCCGCGCTTGCGCATTTCGGCATCGCTCCCACCGGCCGCACGTGCCTCGACATCGGTGCGAGCACGGGCGGCTTCACCGACTGCCTCCTCCAGCACGGTGCGGCGAAAGTGTGGGCCATCGATGTCGGGCACAGCCAGCTCGACTGGCGCATCCGAAGTGATCCGCGTGTCGTCGTCCGCGAAAAACTCAATGCCCGCAATCTCACGCACGCCGACATTCCCGACCCCATCGCGCTCGCCGTTGCGGATGTCTCGTTCATTTCGCTCACCCTCATCTTGCCGCCAGCGCTCGGCGTGCTTACTCATGACGGCGTGATCGTCCCGCTCATCAAGCCGCAGTTCGAACTCCGCCGCGAGGAGGTAAGCCGTGGCGGGATCGTGCGCGACCCGGCGCTCCACGAGGCGGCGGTCGCACGCATCCGGGATTTCGTGGAGAAAATGCCAGCGTCTCCGTGCGCCGACGGCACCGTCGTGCGGCTCGAGTGGTGCGGCCACATCGAATCCCCAATCCTCGGCGGCGAGGGCAACAAGGAATTTCTCGCATGTCTGCGCGCCACCTCGGCCTGATCGCCAACGACAGCAAACCCGGCGCGCGCGAACTCCTCGCCGCGCTCGTGAGCGAGTTCGCGCCGCATCCCGTGCAGCTCCACCTCGACCACCGCGCCGCGCGGCTGATCGGCGCGGAAAAATCCTTCTCGGAGCCCGAGCTCGCGGACCTTTGCGAGCTGCTCATCGTCCTCGGCGGCGACGGCACGATCCTCGATGCGCTCCACGCGCTCGGCCCGAAAATGCGCCCGCTTTTCGGCATCAATCTCGGCACGCTGGGCTTCCTCACCACGGTCGGCGCCACCGAGCACCAGCGGGCTGTGAATGCGATCATCGCCGGCGACTACGTGCTCAGCGAGCGCACGCTTTTGAAAGTCGAGATCCTCCGCGCGGGTGCGGTCCTCCACACGGGCACCGTGCTCAATGACGCCGTCGCGAGCCGCGGCGAAGTCTCGCGCCTCGTCCGTCTCGCCGTGCGCGTCGGCGACACCGTGCTCACCGAGTACAACGCCGACGGCCTCATCGTCGCCACCCCGACAGGAAGCACGGCTTACAGCCTCGCCGCCGGCGGACCGATTCTTGAGCCGGACAGCGGCGTCTTCGTGATCAATCCGATCTCGCCGCACGTGCTCACCAACCGCGCGGTCATCGTGAATGACGGCACGCCCATCACCATCACCCCGGCGGACGAAAGCCCGGATGTGCTCGTGACGCTCGACGGCCGCTCCACCCACCGCCTCGAACGCGGCGACACCATTCGCATCACCCGCGCGTCACAGAAGCTCCCGCTCGCAATGCTGCCGGGCGTTTCATTTTTCGACGTCCTCCGGCAGAAACTCAAGTGGAGCGGCGCCGCCGTCTGACCGTGCAAATGCGCCACTCCGTCCATCGCAGCACCGTCGTCGCGCTTTCACTCGCGGCGTTCGCCATCGCCTCGGCGCCTGCGCAGACTCCCGCGATCATCTCCGACCACGTCCGCGAGGAGCTCGGCATCAATGAATACACCACGCCGAGCATCGCCGTCCTGCTGAAGGCGCTCGAGACGCTGCAGCCCGTGCCTTTCGAGGCCGTGGAGCGCGCGCTGCCCCAGCAGAATCCCGGCGACCGCGCCCGGCTCGCGCTTTCCACCGGCACCGTGATCGCCGACGGATTCCTCGCCGTCGTCGCGGAAAAGCAGTCGCGCATCGAGCCCATCGCGCGCGTGCTCCTGCGTCAGGCAAAGGGCCTCGGCGTCGGCGAACACGTCACGCGCCACAGCCGCAGCGTGCTGGAAAAGGCGCTGCTCAAGGACTGGACCGGCGTCCGCACCGAGCTGGCCGGCACGCAGCGCGAGGTCGAAGCCGGGATGATGGCCCTCCGCGATGAGGAAATCGCGCACCTCGTCGCGCTCGGCGGCTGGTGGCGCGGCTTGGAAATCACATCCGGGATTCTGTCGTCGCGCTACTCGCAGCAGGGCGCGGCGCTCCTCGCACAGCCGGCGTTGCTCGACTATTTCGCCGACCGCGTCTCGACGCTGAATCCCTCGCTAAAGAAGACGAAGCTCTGGACCGCGCTCAGCGACAACCTTGCCGGGGTCCGCAAACTCGCCATCAAGCCAGAGGGCGCGCCGCCGACGCTCGAGGAAGTGCGCGCCATCCTCGCGCTCGCGCGGGCGACGAACGACCTCATCGTCGCACCCGAGGAATAATTTTCAGTGGTCAGAGGCCGGTGTTCCGTTGAACGCTGGCAACCCGGCCGCGCACAGCGCTCCACTTTCCAAACAATGCCCACCACCGACGCCATCCGCCAGCAACTCTCCACGGTCAAATATCCCGGCTTCAGTCGCGACATCATCAGCTTCGGCCTCGTGAAGGACATCGTCATCACGGGCAGCAATGTCACCGTCCAGCTCGCCATCACCGCGGGCGACGCGAAGATTCCCGCGCAGATCAAGGCCGAGGCCGAGGCTGCGATCCGCACGCTGCCGGACGTCACGAATGTCACGGTGCGCGTGGACATCCACGCTCCGCAGCAGGTCGCTGCGGCGGGCGGCGCGCTGCCGCAGACGTCCATTCCAGGCGTGAAGCACGTCATCGCCATCGCGAGCGGCAAGGGCGGCGTGGGCAAGAGCACCGTCGCCGCCAACCTCGCCTGCGCGCTGAGCGCCGCCGGCGCGGTCGTCGGACTCTGCGACTGCGACCTGTACGGCCCGAGCATCGGCATCATGTTTGGCGCGAACGAGCGACCTCTGGCCGACGACGACAACCGCATCATCCCCATCGAGCGCCACGGGCTGAAACTCATGAGCATGGGGTTTCTGCTCGATGACGCCGCGCCCGCAATCCTCCGCGGGCCGATGGTCACGAAATACACGCAGCAATTTCTCCGGCAGGTGAACTGGGACGGGCTCGACTACCTCATCCTCGACCTGCCGCCCGGCACCGGCGACATCCAGCTCACCATCGTGCAGACCGTCGCGCTCGCCGGCGCGGTCATCGTCACCACGCCTCAGGAGGTCGCGCTCATCGACGCGCGCAAGGCGGCGTCGATGTTCGAAAAGGTGAACGTCCCCGTGCTCGGCATCGTCGAGAATATGAGCCATTTTCTCTGCCCCAGCGACGGCAAGCGTTACGACATCTTCGGCAGCGGCGGCGGCCAGCGCGAGGCGGACCGGCTGAAAGTGCCGCTCCTCGGACAGGTGCCCATCGACATCGCGACCCGCGAAGCCGGCGACAAAGGCGCGCCCATTGTCATCGCCGAGCCTGGGAGTGCCGTCGCGAAAAGCTTTGGCGACATCGCCGCAAAACTTCGCAGGGCCGTCCCGGCCTGACCCGCATCATCATGGACAAGGGCACGAGCAAGGAATCCGCCCGCCGGCTCCCGCCGTTGCTGCGCCGCGCGTGGTATTCGCTGAACCAGACTTTCCGCCACCGCATCGCGCACCTCGGCATCACGCCCGACCAGTACAGCATCCTGCGCTGGCTGCACGAGGGCGACGTGCGCGGGCTCACGCAGCAGACCATCACCGACCTCATGGCGAGCGATCCGAATACGATCACGTCGATCCTCAGCCGCATGGAAAAGGCCGCGCTCCTCTCCCGCCACCCGCATGAGACCGACCGCCGCGCCCGCCGCGTGCGGCTGGAACAAAAGGGCCACCGGGTCTTCACCGACGCATTTGAAGTCGCCCGCAAGCTGCAGGAGGAGGCGCTCACCGTCCTCCCGGAAGCCCGCCGCGCCCGCTTCCTCGCGGATCTCGATGCCGTCGCCGAGGCCTGCTCGGAGGCTGCGAACCGCAAGAAGCCCGCGTAGCAACCGATGCGACACGCCCGCCAATCCCGACCGGTCGCGATGGAGGGTTCCGCAGCGGCCGGAGATCGTGCGGGATGGAGGACGGCGCTTTCAAGGCTCGCGATTCTTTTGTGCCTCCTGCTGGCGGTCACACAAACCGGGTGCAAAAAAAAGAAGCAGGAGCCGGACGACCTCGGGCAGGGGATGGCATACCTGAAGGCCGGGCTTTTCGGCCCGGCAATCGTGTCCTTGAGCGCGCACCTCCGCAGGAACCCGACGGACACGGAGGCCTTCGCCGATCGGGCAATCGCGCGAAGTGCATTTGGCGATTTCGACGGGGCGTTCGGCGACTATGAGGCGGCGCTCGCGCTGAACCCGGAATTCGTCCGCGCGTACATGCAGCGCGGCATCCTCCGGAGAGCGAAGGGCAACGTGAAAGGCGCGCTCGAGGACTTCAGCAGCGCCATCGACTTCGATCCGAAGCACGCGCTCGCCTGCTACTACCGCGCCAACATCCTCACCGACACGGGAAATTTCGACGCGGCCATCGCGGACTACACGAGCGCGCTGGAGATCGAACCGGCAAATGCGCTGTACCATTTCAACCGCGGCATCGCGTACTACCTGCGAAAGGACTGGGAGGCGGCGCGGGCGGACTTCGACGCAGCGGCCGGACAGCCGCAACCGCAGCCTTACGGCCGGCTTTATGCATACGTCTTGCAGGTGCGGCTCGGAAAAGCCGGCGAGGCCCGCGACGCACTGCGCGCCGGATTGGCAAGCCTCGCGGCGTCCAAGCCGGGCGACTGGTTCCTCACGCTGGGGGCATTTCTCCTCGGCGAGATCGACGAGGCGGCGCTGCTGGCCGCGGCAGGGGAGGGATCGCAAGTGCGGGATCAGCGGTGCGAAGCGTGGTACTTCGCGGGGATGGCGCGGCTTTTTGCAGCTCAGCCTGCGGAAGCGGCCGAGTGTTTCCGGCAGAGCATCGCCACGCGAAAAACGAATCTCGCCGAGCATCTCTTTGCAAAGGCGGAACTGCTGGCGCTCGAAGCCAGGCCGGAGCCGGAACCCGAACCGGAACCGCCAAAGCCCGAGGCCCCGCGACCGGTGCGCGGGAGGTTGTCCGCGCTCGGCAAGCGGTCGTTCTCCATGCGCGACCGGGAAACCGGAAGCACCCGGAGCTTCGCGGTGACGGGCGACACGAAGGTCACGCTCAACGGCGCGTCCGCATCCTTCACGCGGCTCAAGGCGGCGATGGAAGTCGAGGTGATCGTGGGCGCAAACGGGGCAGCCCGCTCCATCGTCGCGACCGGCCGCAAGTAGAGGATCCCATGATGCGCCGACTCATTTTCCTCATCTGCCTCCTCGCGACAGCGTCCGCGCTCCGCGCGCAGGAGCATTGGGTATACCTCGACAATGGCCACATCCGCCTAGGCGTAAACATGGACGCGGGCGGGAGCATCGGCTGGTTCTCGCACTCGCACACGTCTGCGAATCTGCTCAATGCATTCGACCACGGCCGCTACGTGCAGCAGTCCTATTACGGCGACCGGGACGGTTCCGAGTGGAACGGCCAGCCGTGGCGCTACAACCCGGTGCAGGGCGGAAGCTGGAAGGGCGTCCCGTCCATCGTACTGGAGAAAAAGGCGACCAAGGACTCGCTCTACGTGAAGACGAAGCCGCGCCAGTGGGCGAGCGGCTCGGATGTGGATGACATGCTCTTCGAGCAATGGCTCACGCTCGAAGGCGGCCTCGCGCGGCTGAAGTATCGGATGACCTTCACCGGCACCATCGAACACAAGCCCACGCATCAGGAGCTTCCCGCAGTCTTCGTCATGCCGCGTTACGACACGCTCGTATTCTGCGAAAAAGGGACTCCCGCGTGGACAGGCGCGCCGCCCGTGCGCAGGCAACCCGGCCCGCCGGGCGCAAAGGACGCCATCGTGCATTTCAGCGAGCCGTGGGCCGCGTGGGTGGATGCCGACGGCCAGGGGCTCGGCGTCTGGTTTCCTCACGCCGAATTCGCCACCACCTACCGCGTGCGCGACACAGGGGTCGGCAACTGCTCCTACATCGCGCCACTGCAAACCTTCGCGCTGAAGCCCGGCCTTACATTCGAATACGAGGTCGTCCTCGCCCTCGGCACGGTGGAGCAGATCCGTGCGATTTTCACCAAGCTCCATGAGCGGCGGGAAGCGGGCAGCAAGTGACTCGCGCACCCTTTTCAACCGTCATGGTCCCGCACGATCAAAGCCGGCCGCCGAGCTCCCTGCGCAGAGTGAAGCGCTGAACCTTCGCGTCTAGAATCGCAGCGTGGCCTGCACGTAGCCGAAGTCGGCGTCGCTGTGCGCACCGGTGTCGCGGAGATAGTCGCCGGCAAAAAAGTGGCTGTAGCCGACGAGAAAGCTGACGTGCCTGTTCACTTTCCAAGTGGCGGTGAAGTCAATCTCGTGCCCGGCAAAGTTGCTCGCTCCGATGGTGCGCACGTCCCTGCCTGCCCCGCCGGGAGTGACCGTGCGGATGGTGCTGCTGGCATTGGATGTGTACCAATAGTCGGTGGTCTCGGCGAGCCAGAGCGCGTGGTAGTCGAGCGTGAATTCCAGATCCTTGCGCGGCTTTACGCCGAAGGAAAGGCGGGCATCGTGCATGTTTCGCCACGCGAACACATCCAGGAAGCCGTAGTGTTGGTGGTTCGACGGGAAGAGATTCTGGAAGGACTGGCTGCTGCCGTCCTTCGGGTTTCTGTCGCCGCTCGCGAAGTCGTACTCCAAGCCAAGGCGCGGCTTCCACGGCGCATCCTCCCACGTGTAGCCGCCGCGCATGGCGAGTGCGAAGGCGTGGTGGCGCAGCCTTGGCGTGGTCTTTTCGCCGGTCCAGACGTCGCCAAATTGCCACGCAAATTCGGCACCGTAGTCGAAGCCGTGGAGCGCTCCGTCTTTAGAGTTCCAACGCGTGCCGAGGGTGGCGATGCGCTGGGCGGCGCCGCGGGAGGCGCCGTTTGCATTCGTCCTGTTGGCCGGGTCGAGATCGGGCTGCGCGTCGGACTTTTCGCGGTAGAGAAGGTACAGCTCGGCGGTCTGAACGCCGAGCGCATCGGTGCCGCCGTAGATGCCCAAAAAGTTGTCAGCGCTGTCGCTGTCGTTGAATTCATTCCCGCGCATCTGGACGGGACGCGCGGCGAAGGCGTCCACCCAGAACCGGTCCGTCTGAAGGCGCAATTTCACCCCATCGAAGCTGAGGCCGAGGTTGCTGAAGCGGCTGTCGCCGATGAGACGCCTGTCGCCGTAGTCCAAGGCCATGCGACCCATGGTGAAGCTAAGCGGGAACTGTTTGAGATTGCCGAGTTCGAGGGACGCCCGGCGGAGATCGAAGTGGTCGCCGCCCTCGACGCCGTTGATGCCGGGGACGTTTCCACGCGAGGAGAACCATTCCCGGGCGTCCTGCAGTTGAGCGTAGACCGTCAGCCACGAGGAGGGTTTGATCGCGAGGCCGAGGCGGAAGCGGCTGAGCACCCAGCCGTCGTCGCGCGGATCGTTCACGGACTTGTCGAAGTCGCGGTTATTGTCGCGCGCCTCGAAGCGGAGCCGCTCTTCGATGTCCAGGGTGAGCAGGCCGTTTGCGAACGTGGACGCCGAATCTCCCGAATCGGGTTTTGCTTTGGTCCTGTCCTCCGTGCTGCCTGCAAACGCGGGCAGCAGGAGCAGCGCGATGCCGCCGGCCAGGAAGTGTTTCGCGATCATGGTGTCCGGGCGCGTGTTCGCCTCAGCGCACCTACGGGGTCCAGGTCGGTCATTGGCGTGATTCAAAAAATGATCCCCGCCGTGTGCCGGCGGAAAAGTGATGCGCCCTAGAGGTCGGCTCCGTAGGCGATGAAGCGCCGGTAGTGAGCGAGGATTTCCACGAGCGCGCGGACGAATGCTGCGCGCTGGAGATGCATCGGCGCGTCCGTCGGCGTCTCGAGGATGATTTCAAACGGTGTCGGACGTGTTCCGGGAGGCGCGCTGAGGATGCCGTCGTAGGCGGTGTGGATGATTCCCTGCTCGGCGTGGAAGCCGTCGATCTCGCTGCGGCGGTCGAGCGGCAGCGCGGCCTCGGCGGCGGCGAGCGCGGGTCGCAACAGGTGCTCGGTGAGCGTGGAGCCGCGCGCGAACGCGTAGAAGCCCTCGCTTGTGTCGTCGGAATGCAGCGAGATATAGCCGTCGTAGCGCTCGCGCAGGATTTCCTTTTCGATGAGCGCCACCTCGGGCTCCGGCGAGCCGAGCCAGAATTCGCGGTTCAGATCCTTGCCGCTGCGCGAGTGGCGCGTGCGGTCCTCGAAGCCGGTCGGATTCACAAGCGGATAGACGTGCAGCTCGTAGCCGTGCCCGCGCTCCGAGGATTCGTCGAGCGCGCGCACAAAATCGCAGAGCGCAAGGACGCCGGCGGGTTCGTCGCCGTGGACGCCGGCGAAGATGCCGACTTTCGTCTCCGGCGTCTCGCCGGGGCGCTTGAAAACGAGGCGCGGCATCCAGTGGCGCACGCCGTCCACGTCCCAGTGCCCGACGGACTCCGCCTTCCACGCGTGGGAGGATTCCGCGGCGAGGCGGAAGAGCGGGAGCAGGAGCTGGCGCAGCGACTGGCGCGGCATTTCCCGTGGAAAGTCCGGCGCGCTGGCAGGGAGGGCGTAGTCGAGAAGCTCGAGGGCGGTCATGCGTTGGAGAGACCCCAGCGGCGGTGGAGGAAGCGCTCCCACGGGCTGAAGATGATTTTGTCGGCGAGGAAGCCGATGACGATGATGACGAGCATGAGCCCGACGACCTGATCCATCGCGTGGAGTTCGCGGCCCTGGTGCAGCATGAAGCCGATGCCGAAGCCACTGAGGATGGTGACGTAGATTTCCGCCGCCATGAGCGAGCGCCACGCGAAGGCCCAGCCCTGCTTCGTGCCGCTGACGATGTACGGCAGCGACGCCGGTGCGATGACGCGCAGCCAGAGATGAAAGCCGGTCGAGCCCATCGTGGCCGCGGCTTCGCGATAGAGCGGCGGGATCTGCCGGATGCCATTTTCCGTCGCTAGGATGACGGCCCAGACCGTGCCCATGATGACGATGAAAAGCATCGCGCTCTCCGTCTGCCCGAACCACATGAGCGCGAGCGGCACCCAGCAGACGCTCGGCAGCGTCTGCAGGCCGAGCGCGATCACGCCGACGGTGTTGTGCAGGAATTTGAAGCGCGCGGAGAGCATCCCGACCGGGATGCCGATGCCGATGCCGGCGACGTAACCGAGCAGCAGGCGCTTCATGGTGATGATGGTGGCCTCGGCGAGCGTGCCATCCTTTCCGGCGCCGAGCAGATAATGCCAGACGTCGGAAGGCGCGGGCATCAGCACTGGCGAAACGCCGGTGTGGTGGGCGGCGTACTCCCACGCGCCGAGGAGTGCGGCGAAAAATGCAATCGCGGCGAAGAATGGTTTCATTTGGCGGGTGCGAGAATGGTTTTGAGTTCGCCGGTGATCTCCGCGGCGAGGGAAGCCATCGCCACGTCATTGAACTCGCGCGGGCGCGGCAGCGTGACTTTGAAGTCCCTGCGGATGCGCCCGGGGCGCGGCGAGAAGAGCAGCACGCGGTCTCCAAGGCAGACGGCTTCGCGGACGTTGTGCGTGACGAAGAGGATCGTCTTTTTCCGCGCGGCGTGGATTTTCTGGATGTCGCCGTAGAGCTGCTCGCGTGTCATGGCGTCGAGCGAGGCAAAGGGCTCGTCCATGAGCAGCACCCGCGGGTTCGGCGCGAGCGCGCGGGCGAGTGCGACGCGCTGCTTCATGCCGCCGGAGAGTTCGTGGATGTTCGCGTGCTCGAAGCCGTCGAGCCCGACGAGGTGCAGGTAATAGCGCGCGACTTCGACGCGGTCCGCGTTGGTCAGCCCGGGCTTGAGCTTCAGGCCGAAGAGCACGTTGCCGATGACATCGAGCCACGGGAAAAGCGCGTGCTCTTGGAACATGACCGTGCGGTCGCGGCCGGGCTCGATGATCATCTTGCCGTTCACCTCGGCGGTGCCGGTGAAGTTCCGCTCCAGCGCGGCGACGATGCGCAGGAGCGTGCTCTTTCCGCAGCCGCTCGGACCGACGAAGCAGACGAATTCACCCTCGCCGATTTCGAGGTTGATGTCGTCGAGCGCGTGGACGGTGCCGCGCTTGGTGATGAAATTTTTGCTCACGCCGGCGAGCCGGATTTTGGCCGGCGGCGGCGCTGCGAGTTCGGATGCGAGGCTCATTGTGCGAAGGATTCTGGCGCTACTTTGCGAAGAGTTTGGAAAGGTCGACCTCCATCGGCAGGAGCCCGGCGGCCTTCGCATCGCGCTGGAAGCGGGCGAAGTCGGCAGGCTGCACTTCGGTGGTGAAGGTGAGGCGCGGCCACGCGTGATCGAGCAGTGCCGCAGGGATCGGCCTGCCGGTCGCCTTTTTGAGCGCAGCGGAGACGGACTCCTTGGCCCAGGCAGGCTCGGCGGTGATTTTCGCGGTGAGCTCGCTGTGCGCGGCGATGAACTTCTTCACGAGCTCGTCCTTCCGTTCGAGCGTGCGGTTGCTGGTGGCGATGACCGTGGTGAGTTCGTCCTTTTGCTGAACGAGAATTTGCGCTCCCGCGTCCATTTCAAGGCGTGAGACCCAAGGCTCGACGGTCCATACCGCGTCGAGATCGCCGCGCATGAACAGATCGAGCTGGTCAGGATTCGCCGTGGGGATGACATCGGCGTCGCCGCCGCGCTGCGTGATCGTGAGCCCTCCGGCGATGAGCCACGCGCGCGCCGCGACATCCTGCGTGCCGCCGAGTTGCGGCGTTCCGATTTTAATGCCGCGGAAATTTGCCGCGCTTTTCAGCGGCGAATCCTTGCGGACGACGAGCGCCGCTCCGCCGCGGGCCGCTCCGGAAAGCACGCGGATGTCCATGCCGCGCGCGCGGGTGTAGCCGTTGATGACGGGGTTCGGGCCGACATACGTCATGTCCACCGTACCGGTGAACAGCGCCTCGATGGCGCCCGGGCCGGCGTTGAACGCGTACCATTCGATCTTCACGCCCGTCCGCGTTTCGAACCAGCCCGCCGCGCCTTTCGTCTGCGTCTCGTGGTAGCCGACGAGCGCGGGCGCGTGCGTGATGTTCGGAAAAAATCCGACGCGCAGCACGGGCTGGCCTCCATCCTTGCCAGCCTCATCCCGGTTGCATCCGGCGAGAAACGCGGCGGACGCAACGACCGTGGTGCGGATGAAATGGCGGCGGAAAATGTTCATGATGCGGTTCGCGTTGCGCTTTCAGGTGCCTCAGCGCGGCGTGTCTTCAGATGCAAAACTCCGGCTCGACCGGTTCCGGCCGTTTTTGCGCCGCGACCTTTGCGCGGGTGGAAAGATCGAGGTGACGGACCAACTCGACGACCTTGGGCACCAGGCCGTCGCGGCGGAGGTGCTGGAGCGTGACTTCCGCGAGCTGCGCAAGGGTGTAGCGGTCGAGCACATTCGAGATGGCGTTGCGAACGTCCATCATGATGAGGCGCAGGCCACAGTGAGCCTCGTCGGGGCAGGAGCACCGCTCGTAGGCCGTCACGCTCGCGCACCCGATGGGCGCGAGCGGACCATCGATCTGCCGGACGATTTCGCCGATGTGGATTTCCGAGGCCGGTCGGGCGAGAGAATAGCCGCCGTACTTGCCGCGCGTGCTCGAGAGGATGCCGGCCTGCCGGAGCTCGGCGAGGATTTGCTCCAGAAAAGTGGCGGGCATGCGCTGCGCCTCGGCGAGCGCGCTCAGTGGCACGAGAGTGCGGTCGAGCGCCTGGGCCATGGCCAGGTCGAGCAGCGCCCGGAGTGCATATTCGCCTTTTTTGGAGAGTTTCATCTAAAGCCGACCGAGATAGTTGGGATAACTCGTATCTGGAATCAAGAGGAAACTTCCAGATGATCAAATTGAGGACCATTTGAAGTGTCTAAAGACCTGAGGTGAGGAAGGTAAACGCTCCACTGTGTGCCCGAAAGCAGCATGCCGTCTCGTGAGTCCATGCCTCACTGGGAGCGTGGGAAACCCGTTCCAAAGCCACGCCGAAACCTTGTTCATTGCGTGCCGTAGTTCATTCCGCCCGCATAAGGCTCTTCAGAAAGCCACGGGTTTCGGAGACAAGACCGCGAATGGGCCGGAAGAGGCGACGGGGGGCGTGCTCGGATCTGTCTCCTCCGTTACCGACGCCGAAGCACACAGGCTCCGGCATTCAAAAGCCCCGCTACTTCTTCTCCGCTTCTTCGCCGCCGTCGCCGTCCTCATCGTCCCGATCCTCATCGATGAGGGTCATGTCGTGCGGCCCGAAGAAATGGCGCTTCCGTTTTCCGGCGGGCAGCGGGACGAGGGTCATGAAAATGTTACGGCCGATCAGCTTCGGCTCGGCCTCGGGGTGGCCCATGGTTTCGAGGTTCTTGCGAATCTTCGCCATGATGCCCATGCCGAGCTCCTGGTGCGCCATCTCGCGCCCGCGGAACTGCAGGAGCATGCGGACCTTGTTGCCCTTATCGAGAAATTCCTCGGCGTGGCGCAACTTTGTCTCGTAGTCGTGCGTGCCGATGTTCACGCGGAACTTGATCTCCTTCATCTTCGAAGCCGCGTTCGACTTCTTCTCCTTCTCGTGCTTGGAAAGCTCGTACTTGAACTTGCCGAAGTCCACGATGCGGCAGACCGGGGGCACTGCGTTCGCCGAGACTTCCACAAGGTCGAGGCCCAGTTCCATCGCCTTCCGCAGCGCGTCCTGGAGCTTCATCACCCCGAGCTGTTCCCCCGTGGACGCGAGGACCACACGCACTTCTTTCGCGCGGATCCGTTGATTGATTCGAATGGATTGGAGTTGGATGGTCTTGTCAGCGTTGGTCCGCACACCGTGGAGCACCGGGGCAGCCCATTTCATTGTCGTGTCGCCCGCGCCTGCAACCGGCTTTCATGCCTGGGTCGCTGGCGGCTCCGTTCCCATCCGCGCGAGCGACCGTCACGAAAGGGGGCGCGCCATTTTTTGCGGCGCATCAGGAGAGGGAGTTACGGGGGTTCGCGCCCCGCGGCAAGGGTTTTCTCGCCACCTCCAGAAAACGTAACACGCCGCCGCACCCGCGGAATACGCGGCCACATCCCACCAATCGGCCGTCCCGCGATGCGTGAGAAATGGCCCCACAGCCTCCGCGATGAAGGCCCAGATCGCGAGGTGCAGCAGGATTTCACCGCCCGTCGGCATACGGTCGTGCCTCCGCAACGTGAACCGCCGCTGAAGCCAGATCACGAGCGGCAGCGCGGCAGGAATGAGCAGGAAGTCCGCAAAATGCCCGCGCATGAAAGGCCCCAGCGCGAAGTGCGGCTTCAGCAGCCAGCGATTCGCCGCGTAGGCTGCGCAGGCCGCGAGGCAGGCCGGATCGCGCCAATAGCGGAACGCCGCCATTTTCAAAGCAGCGCGAAGATCGCCGAGCCCGACGCGACAGCGATGAGGAGCTTCAGAAAAATAACCATGGCGGGGATGCTACCCTCACGGCGCGCGCCGGCAAGCGGGCAACGACTCTTGCGCAAAGGTAGGTGCATCCGCCCGCGAGCGCGGAAAGACGCACTCCCTTCTGAATGCTGAAAGGCATCGTGCTCCCGATGGCTGAAATTTGTTTGCCCGCCTCCTTCCGTCGTCGGCTACAGTGGACGCATGGCCACCTACCTCTACGAAACGATCCCCCAGAAACCCGGCGAGAAGCCGAAGCAGTTTGAGTTCGTCCAAAAGATGAGCGACCCCGCCCTGACGCACGATCCCAAGACCGGCAAGCCCGTCCGCCGCCTCATCGTCGGCGGCAGCCTCATCACGCGCGGCACGAGCATCCTCTCGATGAACCGCCCGAAGAAGCGCGGGTGAATGAGGCGAGCGCGATTCGACGAGAATCGCGCCGAAGGCGCGGCCCTTGCGCGTAGCCGCCGAGGGAACGAAGCGGGCTGATTTTTTCCCACAAGCGGCGTTACGAGCTCCGTATTTCAGTGCGCCCGCCTCCTGCCGTCGTCGGCTACTTTTTCCCCGCGACGTAGAAAATGCTCCCCGTCGCCTGGACCTTGCGGCGGAAAATCTTGTCGCCATTCGTCACGTAGAGATACGCGCGGCCCTCGCCGCTGAGCGTGCAGCTCGTGAGCGGCTTGTCGGGTTGCGGGCGCGTGATGACGCCGCACATGCGGCCGGTCGGATCGAATACCTGCACGCCGAGCGTCGTCGCCACGTAGAAACGGCCCTGCTCGTCGCTGCACATGCCGTCGCCGCCGCTCGCGGGATTGTAGGGCGGCGGTTGGGCCTGCTTGAACTCGCCCTTCGGATCGATCGGCAGGCGCATGGTCATGTACGGCGCCTTCGCGTCGAGCGTGCCGGCGGCGTTCACGCGGAACGTCCACACGTTCGCGCCGCGGTAATCGCTCACCGCGAGCGTGCCCTGGTCGGGTGAAAGCGTGATGCCGTTCGGAGCATTGACGCCATTGACCACGGTGTCCGCTTTCGTCGCGGGTTCGCCCTTTTCATTCAGTGTGGCGTCGGCGATCCGCTTCTCCTTCGTCTTCGCATTCACAAAGACGATCTGCTTCTTCCCCGTCTCGGTGAAAAAGATGTGCCCGTTCGAGTCCACGACGAGATCGTTCGGCTGCACGTCCGTCGCGAGTTCGTCGATCGCGCCGCTTTTCAGATCGATCGCGATGAGCCGCTTCTTGGATCCCTGGCACGCGTAGAGACGGCCATCGGGGCCAAACTTCAGCCCGCTCACGCCTTCATCCGAGAGCTTCGTCTTCTTCCCGTCGGGCGAGATTTTATAGATGCCCGCGCCGTCGCCCTTCATGTCGGAAAAATAGAAATTTCCGTCCGCGTCGCTCATTGGCCCGTCGCAAAACGCGAGGCCCTCGACCACCGGCTGCCAGCCTTCGCCCTCGATGAGCAGGCGGTGCAGCGTCATGTCGCCGCCGAGGTCGCCCTTCGTGTCGATCACCGGCACGTGCTTTTCCTTCCGCCACAGCCAGCGCAGCGCATCGGGGAAAATGCTGCCGCCGTGCTTCGAGTTATGCCCGTAGCCCTCGACGTAGTCGAACTTCACATCGTAGCCCATGTATTTGAGCGCTGCATGCATCTGCTGGTTTGCGATGGGCCAGTTGCCAAACTGGTTGTTCACGTCGCCGCTCGAATCCTCCAGGAACACCCGGACCGGCTTCCGCTCCGTCTTGCGGATCAGCGACGGATACGCGTTTCCGCCACGGATGTTCGTGAAGCTGCCGATGGTCGAGAGCACCTTGCGAAACGCATCCGGCCGCTCCCAAGCGACTGTGAACGAACAGATGCCCCCGCTCGACGCACCGCAAATCGCGCGCATCTCCGGGTCCTTGGTCAGCGGCCATTGCTTCTCCACCTCGGGCAAAATCTCCTCGAGCAAAAACTTCGCATAGCGGTCGCCGAGGCTGTCGTATTCGAGGCTTCGGTTGCTCCCTTTCCACGCGCTCTGCGGCTTTTCCTTCGTCTTGTCGTGGCCGGGATTGATGAAAATCGCGACCGTCGGCGGCATCTCGCCCTTCGCGATCAGGTTGTCGAACACGACCGGCACACGCCAGTTGCCCTTCACGTTCACGTAGTCGTGCCCGTCCTGGAAAACCATCACCGCCGCCGAGCCGTCCGGCTTGAACTGCGCCGGCACATACACCCACCAGTCGCGCACCGTGCCGTCGAAAACCTTCGATTCCCACGGCGGCATCGGCGTGACCGTCCCATGCGGGATGCTCTCGTTCACCCGGTGATCGGGCGATTCGACAAAGTCATCCGCTGCAAAAATGCACGGGCCTGCTGTGAGGGCGAAAACGGCGAGGGATGCGGAAAGGAGGAGACGCATCCGCAAACCATCGCAGCGCGCCGAGCCGAGAGGCGAGCGAAATGCTGCAGCCCCGATGCGAGCGCGAGGGGGAATTTCCGCCTCGATGCGTGGGCGCTTTCGGCGAAAGCGCCCTACCGGCTACGCGCGGCCGAGATACTCGCCGTTCTCCGTCGAGATCTTGATCTTCTCGCCTTCCTTGATGAAGAGCGGAACGGTGACCGTCTTTCCCGTCTCCAGCACGGCGGGCTTCTGGACGTTGTTCGCGCTGTCGCCCTTCACGCCTTCGGCGGACTCCGTCACGGTGAGAAAGACGGTCGAAGGCAGCTCGATGCTCGCCGCCTTGCCCTCCACATAGAGAACTTCCACGCGCTGATTTTCCGAGAGGTAGTCCTTCGCGTCGCCCACGAACGACTCGTCGAACGTAATCGTCTCAAAAGTCTCCGGGTCCATGAACTGATACCCGCCGTGATCCTTGTAGGAAAAATCCAGCTTCTTCCGCTCCACCTCGACCTGCTCTACCTTGTCCGTCGAGCCAAAGCGGATGTCCGCGCTCTTGCCCGTGCCGATGTAGCGGATGATCACCTGCACAAACGCGCGCAGGTTGCCCGGCGTGCGGTGCATGATCTCCAGCACGATGGCCGGGTTGCTGTTGTAGCGGATGCACATGCCTTTGCGGAGGTCGTTAGCGTTGGCCATAGTCGTCGGATTCGTCGGGATTTTTTACGGGTGGAAAAAGGGCGCGGAATATCCGCACGGACCTGCACGCTGGCAAGAGCGGAGTTGCCTCGGAGGTCGACAGCCGATGCTTTTAGTAAACGCCCTCGACGATCGTCTTCTCCATCGCGCCGAACGGCCGCACTTCGGCGACGCCATCCCACGCGTAGGGCGCGCGCGGTTTGCGGCGGAGCGCTTCGTCGCGCTCGAGGAAGCGCGGCATGAAGAATTCCTTCGTCAGCGTGGTCAGTTCGACGCGGCCCCACGTGTCGTAGTCCACGGTCTTCGCGGTGTCCTTCGGATCGACGACGCGCAGCACGGCGCGCGGCTGCGGGGCGTAGTAGGTGATGGAGAAATTGTCCTCCGGCGTGAGCGGCACGCTGGCGGCGAGGCCCATGAGCGTGTTGCCGTAGGTCGGGTAGAAGCCGATGCGGTTTTCCAGCACTTCCTCGACGATGAAGCGCACGTATTGCGGGAGCATCGTGGTGCCGCCGCAGAAGACGCCGCGGATGCCGGCCTCGAAGATGTCCACCTTCTCCGCGAGCGCCTCGAGGAGCTTCGGCGTGGTGAAAAGGCCGCTCACCTTGCGGTGCTTCAGGATCATCGCCGCCTGATCGACGACGTGCTCCATGTACTGCTTCGCGACGTCGAACTGCTTGTTCGAGATCAGCTTCTTCACGAAGCGCGGGTCGAGGTCGATGAAGTAGCACGACGAGCCGCGCACATGCGCGAGATGCTCGATGGCGAGCCGCAGCCGGCGCGGGCCGGTCGGGCCCATCATCAGCCACGCGCCGCCGCGCGGGAAATGCTCGTCGGAGATCTTCTCGCGAGAACTCGGAGTAGTCCGTCTTGTAGTCCTCCCAGCCGATGCGCTGCTTGGGCATGCCGGTCGTGCCGCCGGTCTCGAAGATGTTGAAGGGTTTGCCTTTGAACTCCGCCGGCACCCAGACCTCGGGCTGCAGGTCGCGCAGCCATTCGTCCTCGAAGTGCGGGAACTTCACCATGTCGGCGAAGCTCTTGATCTCCGTGCGCGGGTCGAAGTTCTTCTTCGCCCAATCGAGCCAGAACGGGCAGCCGGTCTCCGGCGAGAAATGCCACGCGATGATTTCCTGGAGATGGGCTTCGAGTTGGGCTTGGGCTTGTTCGGGTGTGCTGGGTTTGCATCGGGTTGAAGCATGAAGGATCAGGGTTTGAAGGTGAACTGGGACGCTCGCGTCGCAGGCGGATCGGCGTGAGTCGTCATTCGTCGTGTCCTGGCTTCGGCTCCGGGCAGCAATTGGGTGAGGACGCGCGCCGATCAGCGCGTAGGTGCCGGCGACGATGGCGCCGATCACGGCGATCTTCGCCGCGCTCGGCGGATTGGATTCGGAAAGCGTGATCGTGAACCACGCGGCGGCGGTGCCGATGACGCGCCCGCCGATGTTGGCGGCGAAGCTTTCGCCCGTGCCGCGCAGGTGCAGCGGGAAGACGAGCGGGATGTAATTTCCCCAGAAACGAGAACTGCGCGACGGTGAGCAGGCCGGCGACGAAGATGCCCGCCTTGATCAAGCCGAGCGTGTCGCTGCCGAGGTTGCCGGAGATCCACCAGAAAAAGAACGGCACGAAGAGGAGCGCAGGAATCTGGAAGATGCGCAGCAGCGCGCGGCGGCTGACGATGACGGTGGCGAGCACGGCGAAGAGCACGCGGCCCGACGAGGCCGCCGATTTCCTGCGCGCTGGAGACTTTCGCCACGGCTTCGTCGCTGGCGTTGCCGCCGATCTGGCGCTTCTGCGCGGGCGTGAGCTCCGGCTTGCCGGCGGCCTTGGCGTCCGCCACGGCCTTGCCGACGGCGGCTTTGGCCGTGGCGATGATTTCCTTGTGTCCGCGCTCCGCCGGGCGTGCCGACGCGCCTGCGGCGCCGATGATCTGCGGGAGCTGCTGGATGGCGCCGAAGGCGATGCCGTAGCTGGCGGCGAAGACCAGCGTGGTGATGATGGTCGTGCGTGCGAGCGCGGGGCTGAACAGCTCGCGCGATGCTCGGGCGCTTGAGCATGCCGGCGTCGCGCTTCTTCTGCCACACCGGGCGACTCCGGCAGGAATGGGCGGATGAGGATCAGCGGCAGCGCGGGAATGACGCCGGAGATGAGCGTGTAGCGCCACGCCTCGTGGCCGCCGTGGATGGCCGGCAGGCTGAGCGCCCATTTGGCCGCGGCGAGATTCGCCAGCGCGACGAGGATGCCGCCGAGCGAGGAAAATGCCTGCGTGTAGCCGAGCACTTTTTCGCGCTGCTGCGGCGTCCGTGAAAAGTTCCGCCAGCCACGCCACCGCGGCGACGAATTCCACGCACACGCCGATGAAGACGAGGCAGCGGAAGAAGAGCAGCTGCGGCAGCGTCGTGCGCAAAGCCCGCCGCGCACGCGGCGCAGGCGTAGAGCAGAATGCTGAAGGTCAGCACGCGCCGGCGGCCGAGCAGGTCGGTGAGATAGCCGCCGAGCAAACCGAAGACGCCGCCGGCGATGGCCGGGACGAAGAAGAGCATCCGCGCCCAGTGCACATACTCTCGCCGCCCGGCAGCCATTGCGCCATCGCCTCCGGCCGCGGCATTCCCGCCGCGACCATCTGCTCGACGAGCGGCGCGCTGAGCGCGGCCATCGCGGGCTTGATGATGAGCGGCAGCATCAGCAGCTCGTAGATGTCGAAGGCAAAGCCGATCGACGCGATGATGCAGATGAGCCACTGCGTGCGCGTAAGCCCGGCCGAGGTCTGGTTGTCCATGAGGTGGGGTCCGGAGCCGCGCGGCTATTTCTGCGTCGCCTCCGGCTTCGCGCCCTCGGCGATCGCGTAGAGATGCGTCTGCGTGTTGATGTAGAGCGTGCCATTCGCCACGATGGGCGTGGCGAGGATCGGCGCGCCCATGTTCACCTGGTTGAGGAGTTTTTTCTCCTTCGACGACTCGAAGACGTAGAGGTCGCCGTCCTCGTTGCCGAAGTACACCTTCCCATCCACGATAAACGGCGAACCCCAGATGTGCGCCTGCGTGTCGTGCGTCCAGTGGTGCTTGCCGGTTTTCGCGTCGAGGCAATAGACGAAGCCGCTGTAGTCGCCGATGAAGAGCAGGTCATTGGCGGGATCGATCGCGACGGTGCTGATACTGCGCTTGATGTCCTTGAAGTCCCAGACGAGCGCGCCCTTCGTGTTGGTCACGTCGCCCTTGAGGCCCTTCGGATCGATGCACACGCAGCCGGCCCACGCCCTCGCCGTGCTCGGGATCCTGGCCGACGGCGACGTAGATCTTGTCCTTGTAAACGACGGGCGTCGCGATGATTTCGCTCGGGCCTTCCGGCGCGGGATATTTGTACGGTTTGCCGGTCTTGTCCTTCTTGTACTCCTCCGGGCACGCAGTCGAATTTCCACGCGGTCTTGAAGGTGTCCGTGTCGCCCTCCTTCACGGGCACTGCGTCGAAACCGTAGAGGAACCCGTCGCCTCCGCCGAAAAACACCTGCCACTTGCCATCCACTTTCCCCGCGCTCGGCGAGGTCCACTGGCCGTGGAGAATGCGCGGGCCGATCCCGGCGTCGTCTTCGCCGATGAGCGCGCCGGTCTTCTTGTCGAGCACGATGAAGCTCGGCGACTGCGGCGAGGGGATGTTCACGTGCGACCAGTCCTGGCCGTTGCTGGTGCAGACGTACACCCGGCCATCCAGGACGAGCGGCGAGCTGTTCGACGCGTTGTGAGGGAACACGCCGAGCTCGTCCATCATGTCGTATTTCCAGAGGATGTCCGCGTCCTTCGCGGTGACCTCGACCGGAGGCTTGCCGGGGCCGGGCATGTACTTCCCCTCGTCCTTGAAAGTGCCCGTGTTGCCGTTCTTCTGGCCGTCGGCGTTGAGCGCGATGACTTCGCAACGGCTCGAGACGGAGTAAAGCGTGTTGCCATCCACGAACGGCGCGCTGAGATAGCCGAGGTATTCCCAGTCGTTCACCTTGCCGCTCGCGAGCTTCGGCACGGTGAACTGCCAGATGAGATCGCCCGCCTTTTCATCGAGGCAGAGCAGCACCGACTTGTCGTCCTTGAACCGCGGATCGCGCATCCCGGCGTTGTTCGTGCCGATGTACACCTTGCCGTAGGCGACGACCGTGTTGCC
Organism: uncultured Verrucomicrobiae bacterium; assembly: GCA_963769025.1. GTDB lineage: Bacteria > Verrucomicrobiota > Verrucomicrobiia > Chthoniobacterales > Chthoniobacteraceae > SXWH01. The sequence goes on along the minus strand of CAVYKI010000003.1, from coordinate 1,093,475 downwards.
GTAGGTCTGCGAGCCGAGCTTCGCGATCCACTTCACGTTCTTCGTCGTGGCCATGTCGATCTCCTCGGAGTTCTTCTTGAACTTGCCGGGGTCGAACTGCGCCGGGATGCCCTTCGCGGGCGAATACATGTTGCGCCCCGGATCGCTGCCGCCCCAGCCCGGCCAGTCGTCGGCACGGACTACGGAGGTAAAGGCGATGCCGGCGAACGCGGCGGCGGTGAACAGACGGACGGAGAGATTCATGGGTTCGATTTTGAGTTGGGTTGTCGTGTCGTTGGGAATGTGGCGGGTCAGTTCGGTTTCACTTCGATGTTGTCGATCCACGCGCGCTGCTCCTGCGGCGAGAGGGAGAAAATCCCGGGTGCGCCGTTCGTGTGCGCGTGCGCGTGCTTGTACTCGATGTTCCAGGCCTCGGGCTCCGGGTCCGCCTTTTTCCAAGCCTTCGCCTTCACCACGCCGCTGCCATCCTTGGCCACGTCCACGCGGACCTTCAGGCGGTGCCATTCGTTGGGAGTGATGGCAAAGGGCTTCGCTTCCTTGATGAGCTCGAGGTTGCTGCTGAGTTCGATCTCACGCGCATTGCCGCGCAGGACGACGAGGTAGTGCTGATTGATCAGACCGATGTCGGACATCTTGCGCTTGTTGCCCTCGGTCATCACGTCGGCCTCGATGGTGTAGTTCTTCATGTCCGCGTGGCCGATGAAGGCCTGGCCGCGCTGGAAGATTTTGTTGTCGATCGTCTTGCACAGCGCGAGCGAGCCGTCGCCGGGAGCCTTGCGAATCTCGAAGCGGAACCGAGCGCCGATCCACGCGAGCGGCGGATAGGCAAAGGCGGTGGGCGCCTCGATGACGTTCCAGTTCGTCGGCCCCGCCGGAGGCGCGGGCTTGCCGGGCTCGACGGGCGCCGGCTCCTGCCCGAGGCCGGGGCCGGTCATTTCGTTCAGCTCGGTGCCTTCGAAATCCGCCTTCATCGGCAGCGTCGGCAGCACGCGGCCGCGCATCGTCCCCGTCACCTTTTCATCCGAGAGCAGCACGGCCTGAAAGGCGCCTGCGCTGCTGACCGGCGTGGCGTCGGCGGTGAGCTTGCCTGCATCATCAAACTTGCCGTTCATCTTCGCCTTCACGAGCGCGGTCGGCGGGATGTAGTTGTCGATCTTCACCGACTTCAGATCCACGTTTTCGTTGATCGTGAAGCCGTTCGCATCCAGCGACCGCACGCGCACCTGCACGCTCGCGCCGGGGCGGAGCAGCGCTTCGTCGGGGATGATCTGGAGCTTCGCCGGAGCGGCGGTCTTGCTGATTTCCGGCCACGCTTCGTCCTTCCACACGACGGCCTTCGCGCCCGCGTTGTCGCCCTTCTTGCCAAAGGCGTAGAGCTTCTTGTCCGTCTGGACGTAGAGCTTGCCGTTGTAGGCGATGGGCGAGCCGAAGCAGCGGCCCGTGAGCCGGGTCTTCGAGAGCACTTCCGCGTCCTTTTCGCCGGGCTTGAAAATGTAGAGCTCTCCGTCGCCGCCGTCGCCTTCCCCCGCAGCCTGGATGCCGGCCGCGATGTAAAATGCGACATACACCTTCCCATCCGCGGCAAACGGCGAGGACTGCCGCTGTTCGGGGCCGAGCTTTTTCCTCCACTTCACCTCGCCGGTGTCGGCGTTCACCGCCGCGAATTCCCCGACGCCGGTCACCTGGTAGAGTGTGTTGCCGACGAGCGCGGGCGAAGAGCCGAGGTTGCCCAGCGGGTTGCGCCATTGCTCGAGCTCCTTCGGCGAGAAAATCTTCATCCCGGGCGGCACCGGGTACGCGGACGGAACCACGGCTTTCGGCTCAGCGTCCGGCGCCGGGATGCGGAACGACGCCGTGCGCCCGACTTCGCTGGTGTCCACATTCTCCGACTCGTGCGCGACGAGCAGCGAATCCTTGTAGCGCAGCACTGCGCCATTGATGCCGCCTTTCGCGCCCGCCTTTGCCGCCGGGAAGCGGAAGATCGGCTGGCCGGTGCGCGCATTCACGCAAGCGATCGAGGAATCGCCGCACGCGGTGAAGAACACGCGCTTGCCATCGTACCACGAGAGCTGCAGCGGCGAGAAAGTGGGATCCTGCGGACGGTCCGCCGGCGAGGTCAGCCAGATGAGATCGCCGGTCTTCTTGTCGAACGCGAGCAGCCGATCCGCCGCCGGGCCATTCGCGCCCCAGCCGCTGGTGATGCAACGCGTGATGACCAAATCGCGGTCGATGACCGGCGTCGCCGTGCGTCCATTCGGGAAGGTGAGCCGCCCATATTCCTCCATGAGCGAGTGCTGCCAGAGCAGCTTGCCGTCGCCGGTGAAGCACGAGAGCAGGCCCTGCGCGCCCTGCACATAGACGTTGCCCGTCTCGGGGTCCACCGTCGGCGAACCCGTCGCGTAGCGCAGATAGATGATGTCGCTCAGGAAGTCGTTTTCGAGATGCTGCCAGAGCAGCTTGCCCGTCTCCGCATCGAAGCAGCTCACGCCCTCGCGCAGGTTCGCGCCTTCGCCGGTGCGGCCGTTGATGTAGAGCTTCCCGTTCGCGATGACCGGCGCGCTCTGCCCCGGAAAATCAGCGACCCACAGCGGCTTGTCCGCGTCCACCTTGTCCGGCAGCCCGGTCTCGGGCGAGGAGCCGTTCTGCGCCGGACCGCGCCAGTTGAACCAGCCGGCGGCACCGGCCGTACTCGTGACGGTGGCCGCGGGTTCCGGTGCGTTTGCAGGCTTTTTTGCGGCGTGCGCAAGGGTCAGCGAAGCGACGACGGCAAGTGCGATGGAAGGAGCGAGACGGATTTTCATGGGAGAAGAAAGGCGCGTGGTTTTCGCAGCGAGGAGCGGCTAGGTAAGGATCGGAAGGTGCGAAGTCAATTGCTACTTACACGTATTATTTGACGAAATGTTCACTAGGGGTGTGAACCGCCGGTCCGGCGTTGCAAACTGCGGAAAATCCGGGGCCGACGAGTGGTAAACCTGCGGCATGCGACGGATACCTTCGCGCAGAACCATGCGGGAACTCCAACCTTGATTCACGCCATCGGCAAAAAACGGAGCGATGCGCCCGCTGGACACGCGCGCAGGATCCCGGGAGACTCGCGAGGTGCCAGCCGACCGATTCACCGAGCTTTTCCTCGAACACCTCGAAGTCGAACGCAACGTCTCGCCGCTCACGCTTACGAACTACCGGCATGCGCTCAAGAGCTTCCGCAAGAGTGTCGCCCAGCCACCTTGGAAGGATCTGCGCGCGGATCATTTCAGGCGCTACCTCTTCGAACAGATGAAGGCCGGGCTCGCGAAGCCGACGGTGCGGCTGCACTTCGCGGCGCTGCGGACCTTCTACCGTTTCCTCACCGAGCGCCACGGACTGAAGGACAACCCGCTCAAGCAGGTGCAGCTCCCGAAGCTGGATCGCGGCCTGCCCGTCGTGCTCTCGCGCAAGCAGATCGACACGCTGCTCGCCGCGCCGATGGCGATGAAAAAGTCGGATCGCGCGCCGAAGTGGATGCCGCAGCGCGACGCGGCGATCCTCGAGCTCTTCTACAGCAGCGGCCTGCGCCTCGCGGAACTCGCCTCGCTCACCGTGCGCGACGTGGACATCTTCAACGAAACTGTCCGCGTGATGGGCAAGGGCCGGAAGGAACGCATCGTGCCCGTCGGCGCGCCGGCGCTGGAGGCGTTGCAAAAATACCGGCAGGCGGCGCGGGTGGAAATGGGGCCGCTGTTCATCAACAAGTCGCGCAAGCGGATCAGCACGCGCTCGATCTGGCTCTCGCTGCGGCGCTACCTCGCATTCGCCGAAATCCCGCTGACGGTCTCACCGCACAAACTGCGGCACAGCTTTGCCACGCACATGCTCGACGCGGGCGCGGACCTGCGCAGCGTGCAGTCGCTCCTCGGCCACGCGAGCCTCTCGACGACGCAGATCTACACGCACGTCACCACCGAGCGCCTGAAGAAAGCCTACGACGACGCGCACCCGCGGGCGTAACGCGGCGCGGAAGTGATCCGCAGATTTTTCATGCACGGAGGGCGCGACATTGAGTGAGGAACGCACCGGAAAATCCGTCACTGTCGATGCTCCGGTCCGCCTGCTTCATCTGCGAAACTTTGCACAATCCGCGGATGAAAACCGGATCACTGTCAGGTGCGGCGCTTCGCCTCGTCGAGCCGGCCAGCGGCGTAGGCTCGGAAGGTGCGCGCGATTTCATCCCGCACTCGGCGGAAAACGGCGAACTGCTCCTCCTCGGTGCCGGTCGCGTGCGCGGGATCGTCGAATCCCCAGTGGTGGCGGTTCACCTGGCCGGGAAACGTCGGGCACACTTGGTCGGCATTGCCGCAGACGGTGATGACGGTCTCGACCTTTTCCGTCAGGAATTCGTCGAGGTGTTTCGAGCGGTGCGCGGAAATATCGATGCCGATCTCGGCGAGCGCGCGGATGGCGAGCGGATGCACGTAGTCTGCGGGTTTCGACCCCGCGCTCGCGACGCGCAGCGTGTCGGCGGCGGCGGCGCGCAGGATGCCTTCCGCGATGTGCGAGCGGCACGAATTTCCCGTGCACAGGATGAGGACGAGCGGTGCTTCGGAGGATGCGCCCATGGCTCAGGTGGCGCGGCAGCAGCCGGGTTCACGGACGGCGCAGCAGGCGGGGATCGCGAGCAGCGCGCCCAGGACGGGCGCAGTGAGGTAGAGCCAGAGATGCTCGATATGACCGCTGACGAGCGCCGGGGCGAGCGAGCGCACGGGGTTCATCGAGGCGCCGCAAATCGGCCCGGCGAACATGGCTTCCAGCGCAATGACCGCGCCGATGGCGATGCCGGCGGTCACGCCTTTCTCCTTTGCGCCGGTGCTCACGCTGAGCACGACGAGCATCAGGAAAAACGTGAGCGCGATTTCGAGCACGAAGCTCTGCGACACCGCGCCCGACGGCAGCGTCGCGCCAAGGCGCGCGCTGGCGGGAAAGAGGAACTTGAGCAGGCCGCTCGCTGCGAACGCTCCGAGCACCTGCGCCGTGATGTAGCCGGGGACCGTCCGCCATCCGCTGCGCCCTGCGGCGGCAAAGCCGATGGTCACGGCTGGATTCATGTGAGCGCCGCTGATGTCGCCGAAGCAGTAAATCATCGCCAGCACGATGAGGCCGAAGGTCAGCGCGATGCCGCTGTGGCCGAGTGCGCCGGTCTGGTCGTTCACGACGATCGCACCGGTGCCCGCGAAGACCATGCCGAGCGTGGCGAGGAATTCGGCGAAGAGTTTTTTCATCGCGGGGATGGGAACAGATTGCGGCGCGTGACCCAAGTGACAATTCGGCGGCGCGCTCCCGTGGCTGGGCTTGTCAAAGCGCAGGCTGATTCCGATCAGCCCGCCTCCTGCCGTCGGCGGCTACGGAAAAATGCCAGCGCTTTGACATGCGCGGCTGCGTTCCGCTTCACGCACGAAACAGCGCGCCCATTTTCTTTCCCAAAATGCGGCTCGCGACGGTGATGGTGAGGCCGAGGAAGACCATCGCCCACACGCCCAGAGCGGCGGCGAGGAATTTGCCGTCGCCGATGAGCTGGAACAGCTCGTAGATGGCCTTGGTGATAGGGAAGTGCTGCTGCTTTTGCGCGAGGATGAGCGAGTCGCTGACCTCGAGCATCGCGAAGCTGAACGCGAGGAGGCCGCCGGCGAGGACATTGGCGGCGATGAGCGGGAAGGTGATGCGCCGCAGCGTGCGCAGCGGCGGGCAGCCGAGGTTTTGAGCGGCTTCCTCGAGCGTTTCGCTCGTCTGCTGCAGGCCGGCGACGGCGCTGCGCACGACGTAAGGCAGTCGGCGGACGGAATACGCGATGACGAGCAGCAGCGTGGGATCCTTGCCGGGATTCAGCACCTCGAAGAAGCGGCCGGGCTGCGTCATCGAAATGTAGCCGAAGGCAAGCACGAGGCCCGGGACGGCGAGCGGGAGCATCGCGAGTGTGTCGAGCATCTGCCGGCCGGGGAGTTTCGTGCGGACGATCACGTAGGCGATGGCGAGGCCGAGCACGATGTCCACGACGACGGCGAGGCTCGCGTACTTCAGGCTGTTCATGATGCTCGGCACGGTGAGGTAGTGGCCGAGCGCCGCCTCGTAGTGCTGCGTGGTCCATTGCGTGGGCAGCACCGTGCGGTACCAGTCCTTCGAGAACGATTCGAGCACCACCCCGATGTGCGGGAGGAGCGCGAGGAAAGTGACGCCCGCAAATGCCATGGCGCACAGCCACCCTGCCGAACCGCGGAGCGTGCGCGTGGTCCCGGCGATGCCCGCCTTTCCGGACATCGCCGCCTCGCTGCGGCCAAAGAGCAGCTTGCTCGCGGCGTAGAGCAGCGCGGTCGCGAAAAGCATCACGACGACGAGGGCAAAAGGGAACGGGTTGCCGGAGATTTCCTTGATGCCGTAGAAAATCTGCACGCTCGTGACGCGCGAGTAGTCGAAGATGAGCGGCGTGCCGAGCTCCGTGAACGCGAAGATGAAGACGATCGTCCCGCCTGCGAAGAGCCCGGGCATGATGAGCGGCAGCGTGATGCGGCGGAATTTCCTCCAGCCCGTGCAGCCGAGATTTTCCGCGGCTTCCTCCATCGCCGGGTCCACATTTGCGAGCGCGGCGGTGAGATTGAGGAAGAGGATCGGGTAAAGGTGGAGCGCGTTCAGGATCACGCAGCCCCAGAATTGCCCGCGCCCGAGCCAGTCAATCGTCATGCCCGGGTCGAGCACGCCGAGGTGCGTGAGCGCGGAATTGAGCGCGCCATATTGCCCGAGCATCTGCCGCACACCGATGGCGCCGACGAAGGGCGGCAAAATCATCGGTACGAGGAGCAGCGCGGAGAGCGCCTTTTTTCCGATGAAATCGAACCGGTCGCTGAGGAATGCGAGCGGCATCGCGATGACCAGCGTGAGGGCGGTCGAGGCGAGCGCGAGCAGGAAGGAATTCATCAGCCCCTCGACGTAGATGCGGTTCGCAAAGACCTCGCGCACGGCGAGCAGGGTGAAATTCCCGCTCGGATCGAAGAACGCCCGCTGCACCGTGGTGAGAATCGGCCAGACGAAAAAGCAGCCGAGCAGGAGCGCGGTGACCGCCCAGACCGTCCATGCGAGCGACTTTGACATCCGCATGCCGATAGCGGGCGCGCGGTCCGTGGCCAACTCCGGATTGCCCCGCCGCTCCGGTGGCGGTTCGAAATGCTGGGAATTTAGCATTGCCATCCGCACCACGATCCACTAGATGGACGCGAGATTTATGAAACGAACCATCCTTTCGCTTCTGTCGCTTACCCTCGCGGTGGGCTTCACGGCGTGTGACAAGAACAGGGCCCGCCAGTTGCCGGCGCAGGGGCCGAGAACGACTGACGTCCCGCCGACGAGGTTTGTGGACGCCACTGACCCGGAGGCCTTTCCGCCGGAAAAGAAAAGGCGCGATGAGGTCGTGGACCCCACGCCCGCGCCGAAGCACAACATTCCCGCGCCGCCCACTCCCTCGAACCCGGAATACGCCATCAAGGTGGACGGCAAGCCGGGCTACGTGAAGAGCCCTTACGACTCCCAGGGCCGCCTCATCGACGTCCGCGGCCTGCCTCCGGGCACCGAGGCCGAATGCCCCTACAGCCGCCGCACCTTCCTCGTCCCGCCGTAGGCCGTAACGCAGCTTCGAACCTTTGATTCCCGCCCCCGGCTTGTCGGTTTTGCACCGCAAGCCGGGGTCTTTTTTCGGATGAAACGCATCACAATCCTCGGACCCGGCCTCATCGGCGGTTCCATCGCGTTCGCGTTGCGCCGCGGCGGCGCGGACCACGTGACGCTCTGGGCGCGACGGCCCGAGGCGGTGCGGGAGATTGTCGCCGCCGGTTGCGCCGACATTACGACCGGGGATGTCGCGGCTGCGGTGAAAGACGCGGATCTCGTCGTGCTTTGCGTCCCCGTCGGCGCGATGCCCGAACTCGGCAAGGCCATCGCACCGCATCTCCGGCGCGATTGTGTGGTCACCGACGTCGGCAGCGTCAAAGGCCCCGTGCTCGCCGGACTGCGGCCGGTTTTCCAGGACCGTGCGCATTTCGTGGGCAGCCATCCGATGGCGGGCAGCGCGAATACCGGACTCTCCGCCGCGAGCGCGACCCTCTTTGACGGAACAACCTGCATCGTCACCCCCGAGGCGGACAGCGATGCCGTGGCGCTCGCGGAAGTATCCGCATTTTGGCAAAGCGTCGGCTGCCGTGTCGTCGAACTCGCCGCGGCGGAGCACGACGAATGCGTCGCCCTTGTCAGCCATCTCCCGCATCTCCTCGCCGCGACCTTGGTGAATACCGTCGCGGAGCGGAACGAGCACGCCTTCCGCGTGGTCGGCCCGGGCTTCCGCGACACCACCCGCGTCGCCGGAGGCCCGCCCGCGATGTGGCGCGAGATCCTCCGCGAAAACGCCGCGGCGGTGCTCCCCGCGATTGACGCTTTGATTGCCAAGCTCGCTGATTTTCGCCACACCCTCGCGCGCTCCGGCGATGGGAAGGACATCCTCGACCTTCTCGCCAACGCCCGGGCCACACGCGACCGCATCACTTTCCCAAAATAGACAATGCCAGACTGGAAAATCGAACCCGCCTCCGGCATCCACGCCGAACTGACCGTTCCCGGCGACAAAAGCATTTCGCATCGCGCCATCATGCTCGCCGCGCTTTCGAACGGTCGCGGCGAAGTCACCGGCTTCCTTCCGAGCGAGGACTGCCTCTCGACGATGAAGGCCTTCCAGCAGCTCGGCATCGAAATCACGCGCCCCGACGAAACGACCGTCGTCATCGAGGGCCGGCGCGGCCAGTTCACGCCACCGGCCGTGGACATTGATTGCGGCAACTCTGGAACCACGATGCGCCTCCTGTGCGGCATCCTCGCCGCTCAGCCATTCCGCTGCCGCCTCACCGGCGACGCGTCGCTGAGCCGGCGGCCCATGCGGCGCGTGATCGATCCGCTCACGCAGATGGGCGCGAAAATCACCGCCGAGGGCGCCGGCGGCTGCGCGCCGCTCGTCATCGAAGGCGGCCCGCTGAAGGCCATCAGCTACACCGTGCCGGTCGCCAGCGCCCAGGTGAAAAGCGCCGTGCTCCTCGCCGGGCTCTTTGCGAAAGGCACGACGAAAGTCACCGAGCCCGAGCAGTCGCGCGACCACACCGAACGAATGCTCGCGTGGCACCTTCTGCGCCCGCGCAAAAACGGCCTGACCGTTTCCGTCCACGGCAGCCAGACCCTCGAGTCCCGCGATTTCTCCGTCCCCGGCGACATTTCGAGCGCGGCCTTCTGGCTCGTCGCCGCGGCGGCGCATCCCGGCTCGCATCTCATGGTGCGGCACGTCGGCCTCAATCCCGCGCGCACCGGCGTGCTCGCCGTGCTCATCCGCATGGGCGCGCATGTGAGCGAGATCGTCGAAAGCTCCGACTGCGAACCGGTCGGCGCCGTCGAAGTCCGCGGCGCCCGGCTCCGCGCCACCACGATCGGCGGCTCGGAAATCCCGAACGTCATCGACGAGCTGCCCATCCTCGCCGTCGCCGCCGCGCTCGCGGAAGGCCGCACCGTCATCAAGGACGCCCGCGAGCTGCGCGTGAAGGAAACCGACCGCATCGCCGCAGTCGCCCGGAACCTCCGCGCATTCGGCGTGCAGGTGGACGAACGCGAGGACGGAATGGAAATCGAAGGCGGCTCCACGCTTCAGGGAGCGGAAGTCGAGAGCTTCGGCGACCACCGCATCGCCATGGCCTTCGCCATCCTCGGGCTGTTCGCGGAGGGCGAGTCGCTCATCAAGGACACCGACTGCGTGAACACGAGCTACCCGGGCTTTTACGAAACGCTCCGCAAGCTCGCGAAGTCCACGCGTTCCGAGATCCCCGTGATTTCCTCGCTCCGCCCGGTGTGACCATGCCGCCGCACGTGGTCATCGCCATCGACGGTCCCGCTGCCAGTGGAAAAAGCAGCGTCGCCCTCGCTCTCGCGCGCCGGCTGCGATACCGCTACGTGAACACTGGCGCGATGTACCGCGCCGTCACCTGGCTCGCCGTCTCGCGCGGCGTCGCCCCGACGGACGCCGCCGCAGTCCGCGCGCTCCTCGAAGCCACGCGGATCGAGTGCGGTTTCGCCGATGGGGAAAGCACCATCCTTCTCGATGGCACGGATCCCACGCCGCACCTCAGCGATGCCGCGGTGAACGCCAGTGTCTCCTCCATCGCGAGCATCCCGGAAGTCCGCCAGACGCTCGTCGCGATGCAGCGGGCCTCCGCTGCGGATTTCGACGTCGTGATGGAAGGCCGCGACATCGGCAGCGCGGTTTTCCCCGAGACTCCGTACAAGTTTTACATCGACGCCTCGCTCGAGGTCCGCGCCGCCCGCCGTCTGAAGCAGGGCGTCGCCGACCGCATCGAGGCCCGCGACCGGCAGGATTCGTCCCGGCCCATGAGCCCGCTCATCATCGCCGAAGACGCGCATGTCGTGGATTCCTCGCACCTCACCATCGACGGCGTCGTGGGCGAAATCATCGGCAGGCTCAAACTCAAGAACCTCGCCCTGCCGGAAGGCATCTGAGCGAGGCGCGCGCCCATGGGTTTCACCTACGCCGCCGGCTACCAGCTCTCGAAATTCATCGCGCAGTCGTTCTTCGACCTCCGCGTGTACGGGCAGGATAACATCATCGAGGATGGCCCCGCGCTGCTCGCGATGAACCACCAGAGCTTCCTCGACCCGCCCTTCGCCGGCATCTCCTGCAAGCGCGAGATCCACTACTTCGCGCGCAAGACGCTCTTCGACATTCCGATCGTCGGCCCGATTCTCCGGCACCTCAACGTCATCGGCGTCGATCGCGAAGGCTCCGACGTCTCGGCGCTCAAGGCCGTCATCCGCGTGCTCCGCGACGGCGGCTGCACCATTGTCTTCCCCGAAGGCACGCGCAGCCGCGACGGCGGCCTGCAACCCGCAAAGCCTGGCGCGGGTTTCATCATCGCCAAGACCCTCGCGCCCGTCGTGCCGATGCGCATCTTCGGCGCATTCGACGCCTTCCCGCGAGGCGCAAAATTTCCCCGCAGCCGACCCGTGACCATCGTCGTCGGCGAGCCGATCCACTTCACCAAGTCCGACGCCGGCGGAGATCCGCGCATCGTCTTCCAGCGCCTCAGCGAGCGCGTCATGGAAAAAATCGCCGCCCTGCAAAATCCGCGTGAAGCGTGAGCGGTTCCGTTTTGAGAAAATCCCACCCCATGCGCCACCTCCTCATCCTCCTCGCATTCACCCTCGTCGCACGCGCTGCGGATGCGCCGCCTCCCACCCAGTGGAACGGATTTGTCCGCCACGACTTCTCCCTCGATGGCCGGCCCGGTCTCGTCGTGAAGCCCGCGAATGCCGCGCCCGGAAAGCCGTGGATCTGGCGCACGGAGTTTTTCGGCCACGAGCCGCAGGGCGACATCGCGCTGCTGAATGCCGGCTGGCATGTCGCCTTTTTCAAAGTGAGCGACATGTATGGCGACCCGAAGTCCGTCGCGCTCATGGACGAGTTTTACGAGCGCGCCGTCAGCTCTTTTGGCCTTTCGAAGCGCGCCGTGCTCGAAGGCTTCAGCCGCGGGGGGCTCTACGCCGTGAATTTCGCGGCAGCACATCCGGGCAAAACGGCCGCACTTTACCTCGACGCCCCCGTGCTCGACATCCGCTCGTGGCCCGGCGGCAAAGGCAAGGGCAAAGGCAGCGCGACCTGCTGGAAGCAGGCGCTCGACATCTACGGCCTCACCGAGGACACCGCGAAGGACTTCAAAGGCAACCCGCTCGACAAGGCCGAGGCGCTCGCGAAGGCCGGCATCCCGATCGTCGCCGTCGTTGGCGATGCGGATGACGTGGTGCCCTACGACGAAAACACGAAGCCCTTCGCGGAAAAATATCGCGCGGCGGGCGGCACCATCGAAGTCATCGTCAAGCCCGGCGTGAACCACCACCCGCACTCGCTCAAGGACCCGAAGCCCATCGTGGACTTCCTGCGCAAGCACGTGAAGTAGGCGTCCCGACTCCCGCGCAGCGACCTCGCGCGGGAGCCGTGTCACTGCGACGGAAGCGAGGCCTCTTCAGTATCCTCCGCTGCCGATCTTTCCCGCGGTGGCGGATTGCGTGGCTCCTGCTTTTTCCGCAGCTTCGCGGCGGCGGTACTCGTCCATCATCGCTGCGGTGGCGGTCGCTCCGCAGCGCGTGGCGCCAAGGTCGCGGACCTTGATGAGGCCGTCGAGATCGCGAACGCCGCCCGCAGCCTTGACCTGCACTTTTTCCGGGACGCTGGCTCGCATGAGGGCGAGGTCGTGCTCGGTGGCGCCCTTGTAGTTGTAGCTGCCGTCGGGCTGCTTCACGAAGCCATAGCCGCTGCTGGTCTTCACCCAATCCGCGCCGGCGCGTTCGCTGAGCTGGCAGAGTTTGATTTTGAAATCGTCGCTGCCGAGTCCCGCACCTCCTTTGGTGAGGTAGTCGTTTTCGAAGATGACCTTCACTTTCGCGCCATGCGCGTGGGCCTCGTCGCAGACGGCCTGGATGTCGCGCCCGACGTAGTCCCAGTCGCCGCCGAGGGCCTTGCCGATGTTGATGACCATGTCGATTTCCGCGGCGCCGTCCTTGCACGCGAGCGCGGTCTCGTAGCGCTTGCTCTCCGTGGCGCTGTTGCCGTGCGGGAATCCGATGACCGCGCCGACGAGGACGCCGGTGCCCTTCAGCAGCTCCGCGGCGCGTTTCACGGCGTAGGGCTTGATGCACACGGAAGCCACGCCGTACTGCGCGGCGACCCGGCAGCCGTCGTCCAGCTCCTGATCCGTCATGGTCGGATGCAGGAGCGAGTGGTCGATCATCTTCGCGAGCTGCTCATAGGTGTACTTCATGGCGCAGCGCTTTACCGGAAAATGGGCGCGCGTGTCACACCCGGATGCAGACGGCCTTTGTCTCGGTGTAGAGGTGCAGCACTTCCTCGCCCATTTCGCGGCCCCAGCCGGATTGCTTGTATCCTCCGAAGGGCAGCGAGGCGTCGAAGATGTTGTAGCAGTTCACCCAGACGGTGCCGGCGCGGAGTCCGGCGGCGATGCGGTGCGCCTTGGTCACGTCCTTCGTCCAGACCGCGGCGGCGAGGCCGTAGATGCTGTCGTTCGCGGTGGCCAGGACGTCTTCAACATCCGCGAACGGCACGGCGCAGACGACGGGGCCGAAGATTTCCTCGTCCATGACCTTCATGCCGGGCTTCGCATTCACGAGCACGGTGGGCTGGACGAAATAACCGCGGTCGCCGTGCCGCCCGCCGCCGATGACGGGCTTCGCGCCTTCGCTCTGGCCGGAGCGGAGGTAGCCCATCACGCGGTTGAGCTGCTCTTCGGAAACGAGCGGGCCCATGTCGGTATCGGGAGCGTGGCCGGGGCCGACCTTGATTTTCTTCGCAGCCGCGGAGACACCCTCGACGACCTTGTCGAAGTGCTTCTTGTGCACGTACAGGCGCGAACCGGCGCAGCAGCACTGGCCGTGGTTGAAGAAGATCGCGCTGGCGGCTCCGGGGATCGCCGTCTCCAGGTCAGCGTCTTCGAGCACGATGTTGGGCGATTTGCCGCCGAGCTCGAGGGAGACTTTCTTCAGGTCGTGGGCGGCGGCCTTCACGATGAGCTTGCCGACCTCAGTCGATCCGGTGAATGCGATCTTGTCCACGCCGGGATGCGCGGCGAGCGCGGCGCCGGCGGTTTCACCGAGGCCGGTGACGATGTTCACTACGCCGTCGGGGAAGCCGGCTTCCTGGAACAGCTCGCCGAGTCGCAGCGCGGTGAGCGGCGTCTGCTCGGCGGGCTTCAGCACGACGGTGCAGCCCGTGGCGAGCGCCGGGCCGAGTTTCCACGCGGCCATGAGCAGCGGGAAATTCCACGGGATGATCTGCCCCACGACGCCGATCGGCTCGCGCTGCGTGTAGGTGAAAAACTGACCGGCCGGCCTCGAGATCGGGAAGGTGCGGCCGTGGATTTTCGTCGCCCAGCCGGCCATGTAGCGGAAGAGATCCACCGCCAGCGGCATGTCGGCGACACGCGCGACGGCGAGCGGCTTGCCGTTGTCGAGCGACTCGAGCGCGGCGAATTCCTCGAGGTTCTTCTCGAGCAGATCCGCGAGCTTCCAGAGCATGCGTCCGCGCTCGGACGGCGTGACCTTGCTCCACGGCCCGTCGAACGCCGCACGCGCGGCCTTCACGGCACGGTCGATGTCCGTTTTGCCGCCCGACGGGATGTCGCAGATGACCTCGCCGGTCGCGGGATTGAATGTGGGGAATGTCTCGCCGGATGCGGCGGCGACCCATTGGCCGTTGACGAGCATGCGGCGCGTCTTGGCGAGCCAGGCGGATTTGCCGTTTCCGCTGGCTTTCGCGGGACGGCGGGAGGCGGGAAGTTTCGTCGTTTTCATGGGGTTGTTCGTGGGTTGAGGTTGGCGGGGATCTCAGGCTTGAAAATAAGGCAGCAAAACCTCGCGCGCCACCCGGATTGCGCGCTTCCGGCCGGGGAGCGTTTTGCCAAACGTGTCGTCCTCGACCTCGATGCACACGGGGCCGCGATAGGTCGTCTCCATGACCGCGCTCATGAATTTCCCCCAGTCCATGTCGCCGTAGCCGGGGATGCGCGGCTGGTGCCACTCCAACGGATGCGCGAAGATGCCCGTGTCGTTGATGCGGTCGCGGCGCATCTTCACGTCCTTGGCGTGAAGGTGGAAGAGCTTCGACTGGAATTCCCGCAACGGGCTGGCCGGGTCCATCTGCTGCAGGACAAAATGCGAAGGGTCGTAGTTGAGGCCGAAGTTCTTCGACGGAATGTCGCTGAATGCGCGGCGCCAGATGACCGGCGTGGTCATGAGATTTTTGCCGCCGGGCCATTCGTCGCGCGTGAAGAACATCGGGCAGTTCTCGATGCCGACCTTGATGCCGTGATCCTCGGCGTAGGCGATGAGCGGCCGCCACGTCTTCAGGAAGCGCGGCCAGTTGTCGTCCACGCTCTTCGTCCAGTCGCGGCCGGTGAAGGTGTTCACAGTCTTCAACCCGAGCTTCTCCGCGGCGACGATGACCTTTTTCAAATGCGATATGCTGCGCCGGGCGACGACGGGATCCGGATCGAGCGGATTCGGGTAGTAGCCGAGCGCCGTGAGGCTCACGCCGTGACGTGCGCAGAGCGCGTTGACGTCATCGGCGCGCGCTTTCGTGAATCCTTCCACGTCCACATGCGTGACCCCGGCGTATTTCCGTTCCGCCTTTCCGGACGGCCAGCACATCGCCTCGATGCACGAAAACCGCTCAGCGCTCGCGAAGGCCAGGACTTGGTCGAGCGAAAGCTCGGGGAGGATTGCGGAGACGAACCCGAGTTTCATGGCGAGGGGATCCAGCCACAGAACAGCGGGAAAGGGAAGTCGCGAACTGCCCCGGGGCCGGCCAGCGGCCTTTAATGGCAAAAAAAGTGCGGCCCCCCGGCGCCGATTGGCAACCGGAGGGCCGCTGTTCCCCCCAGAACAAGGCCGAGAATAGGGACTCCGGCCTTTGCGACAAGAACTTTCTTCGTTTATGTGTGCCTGACATTCCTGCTGTCCTCGTAATACACGCGCCCGGCGAGCGTTGCACCGCTCTCTGCGGACGGAAGTTTTTTGAACTCCTTGCTTTCAGCCCGTCCAAAAAGCCCTCAAACCAGCTTCGCGAAGCGCCCGTGTACCTCGCTCCACCGGTCGGCGGTGCGTGGGTTGAAGACTTCCACGGGGAATGACTCCTTCACGATCCGCCGCAGCTCCGCATGGCTGGCGATGTGCCCGAGCGTGAGCGCCTGCAGGAGCACGTTGCCGATCGCCGTCGCCTCGACCGGCCCGGCGACCACCGTGCGATTGATGGAATCGGCGGTCATCTGGTTCAGCAGCGCGTTCCTGCTGCCTCCGCCGACGATGTGGAGCGTTTGCACCCGCTGCCCGGTCACGGCCTCCATTTGCTCCAGCAGACGGGCATAAAGGGCCGCCAGGCTCTCCAGCGCGCACCTTGCGAACTGCCCGGGCGTCTCCGGATGCGGCTGCCCGCTCGCCCGGCAAAAGTCGCGGACCGCCGTGAGCATGTTGTCCGGCCGCAGGAACGCAGTGTCGGTCGGATTCACCAGCGACCGGAACGGCTCGGCGGCGGCGGCGAGCGCCGTCAGTTCGGAATAGTCGAACTCCTGCCCGTCCCGCGCCCAGAGCCGGCGACACTCCTGCAGGATCCACAGTCCGCTCGCATTTCGGAGAAAGCGCGACGTCCCGCCGACACCGGTTTCATTGGTAAAGTTCGCGGCCCGTCCGGCGTCGCTGATCAGCGGGGCCGGCAGCTCCATCCCGAGGAGCGACCATGTGCCGCTGCTCAGGAAGGCCCATCCTTTTCCCTCCGCCGGGATCGCGGCGACTGCGGCGGCCGTATCATGCACACAGCCGGCCACCACCTCGATCGCCCCCAAACCGGTCTCCTCCTGCAATTCCGGCGTCAATGTCCCTAGCTGCGTGCACGGCGCGACCACGGCCGGAAAAATGCGACGTGGCAGCCCGAAAAGGTCGATCAACTTCGAGCTCCACGCGCGCTGAACGGGATTCCAGAGCTGCGTCGTGCTGGCGTTGCTCTCCTCCTGTGCGATGCGATTCGCGAGGAGAAAATGAAACCAGTCGCCGATCATCAGGAAACTGTCGGCCAGCCCGAAGAGCCCGGAGACGTTCTCCTTCTCCGCGAGCAACTGCCACAGCGTGTTCATCTCGATGAATTGCACGCCCGTCTCCCGGTAGATCTCCGCGCTGTTCGTCCCGGCGAGTTCTGAAAACGGCTTTCTCGACCTCTCGTCGCGATAGCAGAACGGCGTCCGCAGCAGCGGATCGCTCCCGCTCATCAGCACGTAGTCCACGCCCCACGAATCGACGCTGATGCCCGCGACCGCCACCTTGCGCGCGGCGACCTTTCTCAAGCCCTTCTTAATCTCCTCCCACAGCCCGAGCACGTCCCAGCGCACCGTTTGTCGGAAGCGAACCGGCCCGTTTGGAAAACGATGCACTTCCTCGAGCGTGAGTTTCCCCTCGGCCAGGGTTCCGAACATCACGCGCCCGCTTTCCGCGCCGAGATCGACCGCGATGTA
Organism: uncultured Verrucomicrobiae bacterium; assembly: GCA_963769025.1. GTDB lineage: Bacteria > Verrucomicrobiota > Verrucomicrobiia > Chthoniobacterales > Chthoniobacteraceae > SXWH01. The sequence goes on along the minus strand of CAVYKI010000003.1, from coordinate 1,076,343 downwards.
GTGCTGGGTTTTCATGCCGTCGTGACGGGTTGTTCACACCTTGATCGGTACTGTTTTAAATCCCGTCGCAGATCCTTATTCATAATAAGAGTGTGAAGAACTCCGGCGACGGACGTTCCACGCAGGCTGCATGCGGGTTCCCCGCTGAACGGCGTGTGTGAAGAACCACCCCACCCGATCCGAAGCGTTGCGTGAAAATGGGCGGAAGCCATGTTGTTCGTCAGTTGTTGGCCCTTCTTGGTTTTTTGTTCGCAGGTTTTCGGGCGAGCGGATCGGGTGCGAAACCGGCCGTCACCCACTTCCTGTTTTTCAGCGCGTCGCGGGCAGCCGCGGTCTCCGCGTCTTTCTTGCTGTGGCCCTTGCCTTCGCCGAGATCGAGTCCGTTCCAAGTCACCTGTGCGACGAAATGTTTTTGGTGCTCGGGTCCCTCCGCGGAGAGGATCGGGTAAACCGGGCTGATCGGTGAGATCGCCTGGAGCACCTCCTGGAGCTGGCCCTTCGGGTTTTGATCCGGCGGATCCACATCGAGGGTTTCCAGGTCTTCGCGCGCCTCGGTGATGACGATGCGCCGCGCCGTGACGTAATCCGAGTCCAGGTAGATCGCGCCGATGAGCGCCTCGTAGGCGTCAGCCAGCGCGGAACTGCGCTCGCGGCCGCCGGAAGTTTCCTCGCCGCGGCCCATCATCAGATGCTGGCCGAGGTCGAGACGCTCCGCGTGGACTTTCAGTCCTTCCCGCGAGACGAGCCCCGACCGCATTTTCGTCAACTGCCCCTCGCTGAACTTCGGAAAGTGATCGAAAAGCCATTCGGTAAAAATCAACTGCAGCACGGCATCGCCGAGAAATTCGAGACGCTGGTTGTCAAAGTGATGCCGCTGCGTCTCATGCCCGAGCGACGGATGCGTGAGCGCCTCCGCGAGCAGGAGCGGATTGCGGAATTTGTATTTGAGACGCTTTTCGAGAGGATTCATCCGGGCGAAGGTGAATAGCAACGCGGCAGCAGTTTTGCTCGGAAAAAGCGAAAGCTAAACCGGATCACACTCACCGGCCAACATTTCACATTGATGGTTGGGAGCCCGGACAGGAACGGTCATCGCGCCTCTCAACTCTCAACTTTCAACTCTCAACCTCTTGGTGCACCGTGCGCGCCCGCGTGAATCCATCCGCCCGCCGACTGATCCTATTTTTCCTCGTGCTGACGTTGGTCTGCGGCTGCGGCCGACCACCGGACCGGGCGGACTTGGTGGTCATCAACGGAGGCGAGCCAGATTCGATCGATCCCGCAAAAATCCGCGGCCAGCCCGAGGGACGGATCGCCTACTCACTCTTCGAGGGGCTCACGCGCTACACGGTCGGCGGCGACACCGAGCCGGGCGTTGCCGACCGCTGGGAGATTTCGCCCGACGGGCGGCACTACACGTTTCACCTGCGCCGCGGAGCGAAGTGGAGCAACGGCGATCCGATCACCGCTGCCGACTTTGTGTGGTCTTGGCTGCGCGCGCTCCGCGAACCGGAGGCGGAGTACAAATACCAATTCTACTACATCCGCGGCGCCGAGGCGTACGGCGAGGCGAAGGACAGCGCATCGCGTCCGCCGGATGATTCCGTCGCCATCCGCGCGCCGGATGCGCAGACGCTGACGGTCGAGCTGAAAAACCCGACGCCGTTCTTCGTGGACCTCTGCGCGTTTTACACCCTCATGCCGATTCATCGCGCGAGCGTGGAAGCGGCGGAAAAGACCGGCGGGTCGTGGCTGAGGCCGGGAGTCCTCATCAACAATGGCCCGTTCCTTTTCACCGAGTGGCGGCTGAATGACCGCATCCGGCTCACGCGCAACCCGCGCTATTGGGACGCTGCAAGCGTGCGGCTCAACACCGTGGATATCCTGCCTGCGCCGACTCCGAACACGGCGTTCAATTTTTACTTCAGCGGCGTGGCCGACCTCATCCTCGACAAATCCATGGTGCCGACCTCGCTCGTGCCGGACTTGAAAAAGCGGCCCGACTACCACGCGACGCCGATCCTCGCGACCTACTTCATCCGCTACAACGTGAAGCGCGCGCCGTTCAACGACGTGCGGGTGCGCAAGGCGTTCTCGATGGTCGTGGACAAGACGCTGCTCACCGAGAAGGTCACACAGGCGGGCGAGCCGGTCGCCGATGCGTTCGTGCCGCCGGGCACCGCGGGCTACCAGCCGCCGGCGGGCATCAAACGCGATCCGGACGCCGCGCGGAAGCTGCTCGCCGAGGCCGGCTTTCCCGGCGGCGCCGGCTTTCCGGTCGTGCGTTACCTTTACACGAACAAGAGCGAGACGGATGAAAAGATCGCCGTCGAGGTGCAGGCGATGTTCAAGCGCGAACTGGGAATCTCCGTGTTGCTCTCGAAACAGGAATGGGCCGTCTATTTGAACACCCTCTCGGCGCTGGACTACGACCTCTGCCGCTCGTCGTGGGTCGGCGACTACAAGGATCCGAACACCTTCCTCGACATGTTCGTGACCGGCGGCGGCAACAACAACTGCGGCTGGAGCAGCAAGCGCTACGACGAACTGATCGCGCTCGCGGCGACGGAGACTGACCAGGCAAAGCGGTTCGCTCTGTTTCGCGAGGCGGAGACGATCCTCGTGCGCGACGAGGTGCCGATCTGTCCGCTCTTCAACTACGTGGTGATCATGTTCTTCAGCGAACGCCTCGGCGGCGTGCAGGGAAACCTCACGGACGAGCATCCGTTCCGCACGATGTTCTGGAAAGACAAGTGATGGAGCGGGTCGTCATTCGTTCCTCAAACTGGCTCGGAGACGCTGTGATGAGCGTGCCGGCGGTGCGCGCCATCAAGCAAGGGCTGGCCGGTGCCCATGTTGCCGTGCTCACGCCGGAAAAGCTCGCCGATGTGTGGAGGCTCGTGCCGGAGGTGGACGAGGTGATCCCTTTCCCGGCGCCGCGGGGCAGGGGATTGCTGCGCAAGCTTTCGGGCATGACCCACGTTTTCCGGGTCGCGAAGCTGATCCGCGGCCGCGGATTCACGACCGGCGTCGTCTTCCCGAACAGCCTGCGGACCGGGCTGGAAATGTGGCTCGCGCGCGTGCCCCGCCGCGTCGGCTATCCCGGACATGCGCGGCGTTCGGCGCTGATGACGGAGGTTTTTCGTGAGGAGAAACCCGAGCCTGCGATTGCGCCGGGCGCGCATCAGGTCTTCCATTATCTGAAGCTGGCGGAGTTCGTCGGAGCGCGTGCGGAGCCGGATTCCTCGTTCGGTTTTCCAAAGGCGGGCGCGGGACGATTGCGCGATCCGGGCCAGCCCGTGCGGATCGCCGTGTGCGCCGGCGCCGAGTACGGACCCGCGAAACGCTGGCTGCCCGAGGGCTACGCCGAGGTGGTGCAGGCGGTGAGCGATTCCGTGAAGTGCCGCTGGCAGCTCGTCGGCACGGCGAAGGATCGTCCGGTGGCCGCGGAGATTGCGACGCTTTGCGAGAATCCTCCGAATGTCGAAAATCGCTGCGGTGAAACGACGCTCGCCGAGCTCATCTGCATCCTGCGTGATAGCGATGCGCTTCTCACCAATGACACCGGCACGATGCATCTCGCAGCATTGCTGGGCGTGCCGACCGTCGCGATCTTCGGGAGCACCGAACCGGCGCTCACCGGTCCGCTCGGCTCCGGCCATGTCATCGTGCGAAAGCGCGCCGAGTGCAGTCCGTGCTTTTTGCGCGAGTGCCCGATTGATTTCCGCTGCATGCGGGAAGTCACTGCGGCGTCCGTTACCGCCGCCGTCCGCCAGGTGCTCGGCTTCAAGGCCCCGGATTGAACAAAAAGCCCCGGCCAGGGGAATTGGCCGGGGCTTTCGATCAGGCCCACGGGCTTCCCGCGGCTGACATCTTGGGGCAGATTACAATTTGGACTCGTACTCGACCAGGCGTGCGAGTGCTTCAAGGAAGTCCTTGAAGGCACCCGCGGGGAGCATGATCGTGTCGCGTCGCCCACCAACGTCTTCGGTTATTTTCATGAACCGACCACGCTGGTTCTCCTTGAGGTCGATGAAGAAGACCTTTCGGTCAATCGTCACTTTCTCAGAGGCAATCGGCTCGGAGGGCATCCTCGGTCCGGCGTTCTCTTGCATGTTTTTCTTTCTTTGTTTTTCAGGCCTCGAAAGCCATCCCACGATGCGTGGGATGCGAGGCAGATAGGGGAGCTTTGAATCTGTGAAGCGATACGGGGCGGCGCAAGCCGAATTTACGGACGCGTATCACATGCAGATGCGTTTCCCTCCTTTCAATAAGATCAACAGGAGGCACCGGCGGCCTTAGAGACTGTGCAAAAAGTCTGCACTATGGTCATTTTAGTACTTGTTACGAATTGGAGGAATGGGGTGGAAAGCTTGGGATGCCGAACCAAGAACCGTATCCGAGTGACCTCAATGAAGTGGAATGGGAGCTGTTGCGCCCGCTGGTGAACGTGCCGGCGAAGCTTGGGCGGCCACCGCGCCACGACCGGAGGCTGGTGCTCAATGCCATCTTCTACGTGGTGCGCAGCGGGTGCGCGTGGCGGCTCTTGCCGCATGACCTGCCGCCGTGGCGGCTGTGCTACTACTACTTTGCCAAGTGGCGGGAGAACGGGCTCTGGGTGCAAATCAACGATCAGCTGCGCGAGGCCGTGCGCGGGAAAGGCGCGAAAAAAAAGCCCCCAGCGCTGCGATCTTCGACGCGCAGAGTGTTAAAGTGGCTAACCACCCCGGAGTGCGAGGCTACGATGCGGGCAAGAAGATCCGAGGGCGAAAACGGCATCTGGTGGTAGACACCCTGGGGCTCATCCTGGGCGTCGTGGTCACCGGTGCCGATGTCTCCGATCGCGCCGGATCCCTGCAGGTGCTCCCGCCCGTGCTGCGCACCCAGCCACGGCTCGGACAGCTGTGGGCGGACGCAGGCTACGCGGGCGGCACGCTCGCCGCAGACTTGCGCGCGCACGCCGCCCATCCGGACCTGCGCCTGGACATCATCAAACGCAGCGACCCCGCCCCCAAAGGCTTCCAAGTCCAGCCCAAGCGGTGGATCGTCGAACGCACTTTGGGATGGCTCATGCAGGCGCGCAGACTTGCCCGCGACTACGAAACCAAAACCGCCTCCAGCCAGGCGATGATCCTCATTCAAGCCTCCCGCATCATGCTGCGCAGACTCGCCAAGTGACTTTTTACACAGTCTCTTAGGAAATTCCTTACCGCAGACCCACGGCGGCACGGACCCGATCCATGGTGCGGACTGCGACGGAGCGCGCGCGTTCACCGGCGGCCTTCACCACGGCGTCCACGGCTGCCGGGTCCGCCGCCAGCTCCGCGCGGCGCTGCCGCATGGGGCGGAAAAACTCCCAAAGCGCTTCAAAGAGGCGCTTCTTGAAGTCGCCGTAGCCGGTGCCGCCGGCGCGGAAATCGGCTTCCATTTTCGCGACGTCCGCCTCGTCGGCGAAGAGCCGGTAGAGCGCCACGATGCTTGAACCGGCGGGATCCTTCGGCGCCTCGACAGGCGTCGAGTCGGTCACGATGGACATGATTTTTTTCCGCAGCGGCTTCTCGTCCTCGAAGAGGCCGATCGTGTTGTTGTAGCTCTTCGACATTTTCTGCCCGTCGAGGCCGACAATCGTCGCGACCTGCGGGAGGATGCTCGGTTCCGGGATGACGAAAAGGCCGTCGCCGTAGATGCGGTTCATCGTCCCGGCGATGTCGCGCGTCACCTCCACGTGCTGTTTTTGGTCGCGGCCGACGGGCACGATGTTCGAGTCGTAGAGCAGGATGTCCGCGGCCATCAGCACCGGGTAGGCGAAGAGGCCGTGGTTCGGCGTCTTGCTCTTTGCGAGGTGATCCTTGAAGGCGTGACAATTCTCGAGCATCGGCATCGGCGTGTGGCAGCTCAGGAGCCAGGCGAGTTCCGTGTGCTCGGGGACGTCGCTCTGGCGGAAGAGCACGGCCTTCGTGGGATCGAGCCCGCACGCGAGGAAATCCAGCGCGACGGCGCGCGTGTTGTCGCGCAGCGCCTTCGGGTCATGCACGCTCGTGAGCGCGTGGTAGTCCGCGATGAAATAAAATGCCTCGCCCTGCTCCTGCCATTCGATGGCCGGCTTCATCATTCCAAAATAATTGCCGATGTGCGGCGCGCCGGTGGGCTTGATGCCGGAGAGGATTCGTTTCATGCGGCCGCGAAAATGGGAAGGCGCGCGCTGCGTGTCGAGCGCATCATCGTGCCGCCCGCTTCGCGCCGCTCAGAACTTGTAATGCCCGAGCCCGCCGGCGTTCAGCGCCCCGCCGAGGAAGCCGACCACGGCAATGAGCAACGCGCCAAGGAGCAGCGCCCCGCGGAAACGCCGCCGCGCCACGGAGCCCTCCTCGCATTCCGCAATGCACACGAGCCCCGCGCAGACCAGCGCCCACGCGGTGGTCGCCGTCCCGAGGACCTGATGAAACCGGTAGATCGTCGCGAGTTCGCTGCCGCCGAGCAGCGGGAAATCCGCCATCCATCCCAGCACCGTCGTAGGCACGCTGCTGATCGCGCCGATGACCACGAGAAAGCGCACCAGCAGCATCCACTCATCGCGCTTCAGCCCCCACGCCAGCCCCTCCGCCATCACCGCAGCCATCAGCAGCGCGACGGGAAAGTGCGTGGAAAGCGGATGAAATTTTCCAAGCCAGTTCATGAGCCGCCGGACGAACGTAACATTCGGCTCGGCCTTTTTTTCCGGGCCGGCGCTCGCCGGAAAAAATCCCGCGGGCAGCTCGTGCGGCGCCCCGGCCAGGACCCATGCCTCGACCGTCCTCTTTTCTTCCGGGGTCAGCGGCGGCACGTCGGCATCCTCGCCGGGCATCTCGTCGTTCTTCACCATCAGGAAGAGCTCCGACTTCACAGGCTCCCCGCGGACCACGTAGTCGGAGTTTGCCGCGATCCGTTTCAAGTCGAGCACATGGCCGAATTTCCCCTTCGGCTTCGGCAGGTGCGCACCGTGGCAGTCCGCACACTTCGCCTCGAAAATCCGGTACACCTCTCCTGCCAGCCGGAGCTTCTCACCTTTGCTTGGCGGCTTCGCCGGCGCCGCAAGTGCCAAACCGCCGACCGGCAGCAAAGCCACTAGGAGGAGAGTGAGGAAAACGCGCGTCATGGGGCTGCCAGTTTCAATTCAACGATCAATGCCCTTCTTAGCAGGAACCGTCGAACGTTGGCCAGTGTGGCGACCGTGAACACCTTCAAATGCTGTCGCCGAGGAAGGTGTGGATGCCGCATTCCGCCTTGTCGAAACCCGTCCAGCGTCCCGCGCGCTCGTTCTCTCCGGCGTCGGTCGGCTTCGTGCACGGCCAGCAGCCGATGCTCCGGTAGCCGCGATCGTGCAGCGGATTGTAGGGGATGCCGTTCGCCTTGAGGTATTCCCACACCGCCTCGCGCTTCCAGTTGGCCATCGGATTTGCCTTCAGGATGTAAAGGTCCCGCAGCACGTCGAAGTGGTAGAGCTCTAGGATTTGAGCGCCTTCCCGCGTGTCGCTCTGCTGGCGGCGCAGGCCGGTGATCCACACGGCGAGCGTGCTCAGCTTTTTTTGCAACGGCACCACCTTGCGCAGCGTGCAGCACACATCCGGTGCCTTTTTCCAGAGCTCCGCTCCGTACTCCGCGGCTTGCTGCTCGACGTTGAGTTCAGGTTGCAGCGCCTCGATGGCAATGCCCCAATGCTTTTCCAGCCGCGCCTTCAGCTCGTACGTCTCGGGAAAAAGCAGATTCGTATCGAGGGTGAACACCGGGAATTTCAGCCCGGCTTTCAGCGCGTGATCGATCATCACCAGCCCCGCACCTTGGAAGCTCGTGCCGATGGCCGCGCGCTCGCCGAACTTCCCCCAGATCCACCGCAATACCTCCGTGAGCGGCGCGCCTTCAAACTCCCCAGCGAGCCGCTTCACCTCTTCGCGATTAATCTCGGATGGTTGGAGCGACATTGAAAAAATGGGCGGCACGTATCGGGCTGCCTGCCCGCATTTGCAAGCCCCGCCTCCGCGCTTGCCCGCGCGCCAGCCACCAGTCACCAGTCATCCCATGTCCACTCTCGGCCAGCTCCTCATGACCGGCGTGCCCGGTCCCGTGCTCGACGCGCAGACCGCGGCGACCTTCCGCCGCATCCAGCCCGGCGCGTTCATCCTCTTCGGGCGGAACATCCAGTCCCCCGCGCAGCTCCGCAAACTCTGCGACGACCTCCGCGACGTTTCCGCGACCGAGCCCATCATCACCATCGACCAGGAAGGCGGGCGCGTCTCGCGCCTGAAGCTCGTCGGCAACGAGCCGCCGAACGCGAACAATTTCCGCGACAAGGGCGACCTCGCGCTCATCCGCGATCACGGGCGCATCACCGCGCGGCTGCTGCGCATGTTCGGCTTCAATCTCGACCTCTGCCCGGTGCTCGACATTTCGTTCGACGACGAGGCCGACAACTCGCTCCGCGGCCGCTGCTACGGCAACGACGCCGCGCAGGTCATCCGCAACGCCGGCGCATTCAACGACGCACTCCGCGCCGGCGGCATCGCGAGCTGCGGCAAACATTTTCCCGGCTACTCGCGCTCACCCGCGGACGCGCACCACGAGCTACCCACCATCCCGCTCCCGCGCGCGGAACTCGACCCGCACGAGCTCGCCGTCTTCAGACATTTCTCCGCGCCCGGCACGGCGAACTCGGTGGACTCGATGATGATCGGCCACGCATTCTACCCCGCGCTCGACGACAGCGGCGTGCCGACTTCGCTTTCGCGAAAAATCATCACGGACTTGCTGCGCGGCGAGATGGGTTTCCGTGGACTCGTGATGACGGACGACCTCGACATGGGCGCGATCCTGAATCCATATGGACTCGGCGACGCCGGGCTCGAGAAAGTCATCCACCTCGCCATCACCGCCGGCAACGACATCGCGATGATCTGCCACCGCGTCGAGATGGTGGAAAAGGCGCACGCCTTCCTCGAAAAAGTCCCGCATGCCGAACTCGATCGGGCGCTGGCGAATGTCGCCACCTTCAAGCGCAAGCTCGCCCCGGCCGACCCGTGGGACGAGGCAGAATTCCGCCGCCGCGACGCCGAAGTGTGGGATCTGCGAGTCGCCACTCTGGGCGCCGAGCGCGCCGCCCAGCGCAGCGCCGAGGACGGCAAACGCTCGCCGGTGGAAACCTATTAGTAGCCGCCGACGGCCGGAGGCGGGCTGATTTCCTTTTTGCGTTCGAACGGCCCGCCTCCGGCCGTCGGCGGCTACGGATGCAGCGTGCGGAGGATCTCGGCGACGAGGGCGGGGCCGCGGTAGATGTAGCCTGTGTAGAGCTGGATGAGCGCGGCGCCCGCGTCGAATTTCTCCCGCGCATCATCCGCGCTGAAGATGCCGCCGACTCCGATGACGGGCACTTTCGTCCGCGATGTGATGTGGCGGATGATCTCCGTCGAGCGGGCGCGGACGGGCGCGCCGCTGAGGCCGCCGGTCTGGCGGCGGTGCTCGGGGACTGCGCTGTGGTCGATGGTCGTATTCGTCGCGATGATTCCGTCGAGTCGGTGTGATTCAACCAGCGCGAGCACGTCGTCGATGGCTTCCCATGTGAGGTCAGGTGCGATTTTCACGAGCATCGGCTTGCGTGAAGCATTCGCCGCCTGGACCGCGGAGAAGAGCTGATCGAGCGCGGGCCGATCCTGCAGGGTCCGGAGGCCGGGCGTGTTCGGCGAGGAGACGTTGAGCACGAAGTAGTCGCCGAGGTCGCGGAGCTTGGAAAACGAATCGAGATAGTCGCCGGTCGCCTCCTCGATCGGCGTGACTTTGGATTTGCCGAGATTGATGCCGACGGGAAAGCGCGGCCACTGCGGCGTGCCCCGCAGCCGTGCGAGCCGCGCGGCGACGGCATCCGCGCCGTCGTTGTTGAAGCCCATGCGGTTGATCACGCCGGAGATTTCCGGGACGCGGAAAAGGCGCGGCTTCGGATTTCCCGGCTGCGCCTTCGCGGTGATGGTGCCCACTTCGGCGAAGCCAAAGCCGAGGCCCTCCCAGGCGGGGAGGACGAGCGCATTCTTGTCGAAGCCCGCCGCGAGACCGACGGGATTCAGGAATTTCAGGCCGAAGACTTCGCGCGCCAGCCGCGGGTCGGGTGCCGCGCCGCGCGCGGCCGATTGCACCACGGGCCCGAGCCCGTGGAGGAATGCCATCGCGAGGTGATGCACCCGCTCGGCATCGAAGCGAAAAAGGATTGGCCGGACCAAACGCCGGTAAAGCACATCGAACACGCGCGCAGCCAAGACGAAACGTGGCGCGGGCGCAATCATGCCGCCACTTGTGCCGTGCGGAATGCGCTGCTAAAGCGTGCGGATGCGAACAGTCGGAGAATTGCCCAGCGAAGCGGAAGCGCAGAAATTTCAGGATGCGCTCATATCGCGCGGGATCGAGAGCACCGTCGAGCCCGAGGACGGCGGCGCGGTTTCCATCTGGGTGCATGAGGACGACCAGATGGCCGAGGCCGCGCGCCTGTTCGCACTTTTCCGCTCCGCGCCGGACGGCCCGGAATTCCGCGAGGCTGCTGCGAAGGCGTCGGCGATCCGTGCAGAGTTGGTCAAGTCCGCGGGCCGCCGCCGTTCCACGGTGGTTGACGAGGCCCGCGTCGGCTACGAGCGGAACTTCCTGTCGCAGGGTTGGGTTCCCATCGTCCTCCTCGTCATCAGCGTGGCGATGACCTTTTACACGGACTTCTTCGCCAATGTGAAGGTGACGCAGCTCGTGCAGATTTCGCGGCTGCCCTACATCAGCGAGCTGCCGGGCGGCGGCTCGCTCTTTCTGCCGGAGGTGAAGGCGGGCGAAGTGTGGCGGCTCATCACGCCGATTTTCATCCACGGGAGCGTGATGCACATCCTTTTCAACATGATGTGGCTCGTGCAGCTCGGGCGGTTCATCGAGTCGCGTTTCGGCGCGGCGAAACTGCTCGCGCTCGTCATGGTCATCGGCATCGGCTCGAATCTCGCGGAGTATCTCTGGAGCACGCAGCGCTTCGGCGGGATGTCCGGCGTGAACTACGGGCTGTTTGGCTTCCTTTGGATGAAGGGGAAATTTGACCTCCGCCAGAACTGGCAGCTCCCGACGCAGATCGTGCAGCTCATGCTCATGTGGATGGTGCTCTGCTACACCGGGCTCCTGGGGCCGGTGGCGAACGCCGCGCACACGATGGGCTTGGTCATCGGCGCGGCGCTCGGCATCGCATCCGCGCGGCTCGTGCCGTGGCTGGAGCGGGAAACCCGCGGGCGTTGACACCTCCCGGGCGCTCCTTAACTCTCCGCGCGCCATGTCCGACGCCGCTGATTTGAAACGCACGCCACTCCACGCCGAGCACGTCCGCCTCGGCGGAAAAATGATCGGCTTTGGCGGCTGGGACATGCCGGTGCAGTACACGGGAATCATGGACGAGCACCGCACCGTGCGGGAAGCCCTCGGCGTCTTCGACATCTCGCACATGGGCCAGTTTTTTGCGAAGGGCGCGGGCGCGGAGGCGTGGCTGAACGGCGTGCTCACCAACAATGTGAGCAAGCTCGCCGTCGGCCACGGGCAATACACGCTGATGCTGAACGAGCGCGGCGGCGTGATCGACGACCTGATCATCTACCGCATCGCCGACGCCGAGTGGCTGCTCGTGGTGAACGCGGCGAAAATCGACGAGGACTTTGCATGGCTGCAGCCGCGCGTGCCCGCGGGCGTGACGCTGGAAAATCGCAGCGACGATTTCGCCGGTCTGGCCGTGCAGGGGCCGCGCGCTGCGGAGTGGTTTGCAAAATTCACCGGTGGAAAAACCGCGCCGCCGCGCAACGGGATCGTGCAGCTCGAAGTCGGCGGCGTGCCGCTTTTCATCGGGCGCACCGGCTACACGGGCGAGGATGGTTTTGAGGTGTTCGCCCCAGCGGCGGACGGCGTGCGCACCTGGAACGCCGTGCTCGCGGCGGGCGCTGAATTTGGAATCAAGCCCTGCGGGCTCGGCGCGCGCGACACGCTGCGCCTGGAGATGTGCTATCCGCTGAATGGAAACGATCTCTCGCCCGAGCGTACGCCGATCGAGGCCGGGTTAGGATTTTTCGTGGACCTCGAAAAGGGCGACTTCATCGGACGCCCGGTGCTCGCGCAGCAAAAGGCGAACGGCGTGAATCAGCGCCTTGCAGCTTTCAAAATGGTGGGCGCAGCGCCGCCGCCGCGCAGCCACTACGGCGTGTGGAAGGACGGCGCGCAGATCGGCGAGACGTGCAGCGGCGGGCTTTCGCCGACGCTCGGCGCAGGCATCGGCCTCGCGTACTTGCCCGTCGAATTCGCAAAACCCGGCACCGCCATCGAGATCGACATCCGCGGCCGGCGTTTTCCCGCGCAGGTGGAAAAGAAACCGCTCCATCGAGCGGGTTGAGAGGTGAAAGTTGAGCGTTGAGAGTCGCGACTCGACGCCCGGCTCTTTCTTCTCCAAACACGCCGCACATTTTCCGAAAACGAAAGCCTCCTCTCAACTCTCACCACTCATCTCTCAACTTCCCATGCAAGTTCCAGACGATCTCCGCTACGCAAAGTCCCACGAATGGCTCCGGGCCGACGGCACGGTCGGCATCACCGACCACGCCCAGCACGAATTGACGGATGTCGTCTTCGTGGATCTGCCCGCAGTCGGGAAGGTCGTGAAGGCCGGCGAAGTCGTCTGCGTCGTCGAGAGCGTGAAGGCCGCGAGCGACATCTACGCGCCCGTCTCGGGCAAGGTCGTCGCAGCCAACGCGGGCCTCAGCGCGAATCCCGCGCTCGTGAACACGGACCCGTACGGCGAGGGCTGGATGTTCAAGCTGGAGCCCGCGAGTCCCGCCGAGCGCGACGTGCTGCAGGACGCGGCCGCGTACCGAGCAGCGACTGGAGCATAGGTAGGGCGGCCTCGCCGAGGCCGCCCACTTTTTGAGGCGGCGGAACTCTCGAAGAGCAAAACGGGGCGCTTTCGGCGAAAGCGCCCTACCGGGTCACTCGGGCCGCAGGGTCTCGCACTTCCAGCACGAGCTGAAATTCCCCGGAACGATCTCGCCGCACTTCGGACATTTCCACTCGGGCGCGTTGCTTTTTTCAGCACCGGCGACTTCGCGCAGCAGTGCACGCGCACGCTCGGCGTCGGCGTCTTTGGTCACAAACAGGGACGGCTGCCGCAGCGGATCGGGCAGGCCCGCAATGAGGTCGCTCGTCTCCTCATTTTTGATGAAACATTCGATCCCGGCTTCCTCCAGGATCGTCCGGCAATGGGCGAGCTGCGTCGGGTCGGGATGGACAAAAATCTCGGTCATGCTCGTGGGGGGTGGCAGTGGAGTTCCTTATTTCTTCGGGATGAAATCCACCACGAACGGCTTTTCGAGAACCGGCCCGAGGGTCGCCACAAAATCCTTGTGCGCGGGATGCACGATGTAGGCGTCGCGATCCTTTTCGTTTTTGAAAGTGAGCACCCAGCAGTGCGTAAAGCCGTCGCTGAGCTTCTCGGGCGAGATGTCCGTGCCCCATTCGAGCGACTGCACGAGCTCGATCTTGCCCTTCAGCGCGGCAAAATCCTTTTCCACCTGCGCGATCTGCGCGGGCGTGGCGTCGGCCTTGAACTTGAAGTGGACGATGTGCCAGACGGGGCCGTCGGCGGCGATGGTGCTCATGGAAAAAAGGGCGAGGGTTGCGAGGGCGAGGAGGGTTTTCATGCGGCGCGAGTTTCGCGAAACGGGGAAGTTGGGCGAGGGGAAAGTGGGGATGGACCTGCTCGCCGGGCGCCTGCGCCTGAGGAATGGGGCGCTTTCGGCGAAAGCGCCCTACCGTGCGTCTTCGCGCTCAACGAAGACGTAGCAGAGCATGTGCAGGATGTTCATCTGCACGTCCTCGACGCGGCCGTAGTGCGTGTCGCCGACGACGATGACCTGGTCGGCCAGTTCCGCGCAGCGGCCGCGTTTTCCGCCCACGAGCGCGATGGTTTTCAGGCAGTTTTGCTTCGACCATTCGAGAATCTTCACGAGGTTCGGCGAATTGCCGCTCACGCTGATGACGAGCAGCACGTCGCCGGCTTCGCCGTGGTTCTTGAGCTGGCGCAGGAAGACGTCGTCGAACGAGTAGTCGTTGCCGATGGCGGTGATCCACGGCGTGTTGTCCGTGAGCGAGAGCACGCGGAAGGGCGAGGGCATGGCCTCGCTGGAATTTTTGCCGAGGTCGGTGACAAAGTGCGAGGCGTTCGCCGCGCTACCGCCATTGCCCGCCACGAAAATGCGGCGACCAGCCCGGTGGGCCTCGCGCAAGGTGGCGACGAGCGGGACGAGGTCCGCGGGTTTGATGGTGTCGAGCGCCTTCTTTTGCGCAGTGATATAGTCTTCGAGCCAGTCGAGCATCCGGCACTTTTCGGTGAAAGGCGCGGCGCTGTCGAGAAGGGGATGCGGACTCACGGTAGCCGCCGACGGAAGGAGGCGGGCCGACTTTCCTTTCGTGTTTCCCTTTTCAAAGTGCCCGCCTCCTGCCGTCGGCGGCTACTGCGCCGCGCGGCAGAGCGCGAGCGCGCCGACGGGCACGGACTCTTCGCCGAGGCCGGCGAGTGCGACGCGCGGGCCGGGGGCGAAGGCTGCCATGACCCAGCGCGGGAGCGCGGCGGCGAGGCGTTCGCGCAGCGGCTCACCAAGCAGGCTCAGGCCACCGCCGACTACGATGACCTCGGGATGCAGGAGCTGCACGACGTGACTGAGGGCAAAGGCGAGTTCGTCCGTCGCGCCGGTGAGGATGCGGTCCGCGACGGGACAGCCCGCGGCGATCGCCGGCGTGAGGCAGCGCGCGTCCGGCTTCGACTCCGCGGCGATCCGTGCGAGCACGCTCCGCGGTTCCTTTTCCACGGCTGCGGCGACGGCGCGATCCACGGCCCAGCCGGAGCAGCGGTCCTCGACGATCGTGCCGTCGCGTTCGAGCCGCACGTGGCCGATCTCCATCTCGCCGGGCAGCGCGCCGTGGTAGAGCCGCCCGTCCACGACGAGCCCGCCACCGACGCCGCTGCCGGCGTTCACCCAAAATACGGGCGACGCTCCGCGTCCAGCGCCGTGCAAAGCCTCGCCGAACGCGGCGACGTTCGCGTCGTTTTCGACGAAGACCGGGATGCCCGCGCGCTCGCGCAGCCAGTCGCCGAGCGGAAAATCGTCCCAGCCTGCGACGTGATGCGAACATTTGATGCGGCCCGTCTTCCAATCCACCGGCCCGCCGTAGCCGACGCCGATCGCTGTGGGTTTCCATTTTGCGATGAGCTCCGGGAGCGCGCCGGCGATTTGCGCGCGGATGCCTTCGCCGCCAGCCGCACGATCCACCGCGAAACGCCGCCGGTCCAGAATCGAACCGTCGGCGCCGCCCGCGCAGACTTGGAGCTTCGTCCCGCCGATTTCGATGGCCAGAAAAGTCATGCCCACCGTCTGCACGCCGGGGCGCGGATGCGCAAGCGCTCGGTGAGTTGACGGTTGAATGTTGCTCCTGCATGGCAGACTGAAAACGGCTCGGCGTTTCGTGCGCCGGAAATCCTGCTTCAACCCGACTCCGCCGAGCGATAGCAACCCACGACGTTCGGCTCCCAACCTTTCTGTGTCGCTTGTTGCATCCGGCGGCGGGGAAGCTACAGTCCGCGCTCAGTTTTACATGAAATCATTCGTATCTGTAATGGCGGTCATTTGGCTCGGGCTTTCGCAGTTGGGCGCACAGGCGCCGGCGGACGGAAATCCGCCGGGAGGACCGCGTCCGCCCGCGGCTGCAACGGCGGCGGACGGCGCGGTGACGCGCGTCCCCGGAACCGAAGCGGCGAGGACGCCAAAGCCGGGCTCCGGCTACGTTCCCGCGGCGCAGCCCGCGAAAAGCGAGATGACGTTGCTCACGCTCGTGGAGTCCGGCGGCTGGGCGATGATCCCGCTCGGTGTGTTGAGCATCCTGACGGTGATGCTGGTGCTCGTTTTCCTGGCGACGCTGCGGCGCTCGGCGATCCTCACGCCGCACTACATGAACACCGCGGATGTGCTTTTGAAAAAGCGCGACTACCTCGGGCTGCTGGCGATTTCGAGCCGGCACGGCGAGGCGGTGGCGCGCGTGGTGCAGCGGACGCTCGATTTTGCGACGAAGAATCCGGGTGCGAATTTCGATGTGGTGAAGAGCATCGCGGAGAGCGAGGCCAGCTCGCAGGCGGCGTCGTTCCAGCATCGGGTGACGTATCTCGCGGACATCGGGACGCTTTCGCCGATGGTGGGGCTGCTCGGCACGGTCGTCGGAATCATCAAAAGCTTCGGCGGTCTCGGCAGGGGACTCGTGGGGCAGAACCGCGACTGGGCGCTGGCGAGCGGCGTCTCGGAGGCGCTCGTCGCCACGGGCGTGGGGCTCGTGGTGGGCGTCACGGCATTCATTTTTTACGCGCTTTTCCGCAACAAGGTGCAGCGGCTGATCTCGGATCTCGAAGTCGCGGGCTCGCACGTGGTGGGGCTCATCGCGCTGAACTACAAGAAGCGCGAGCCGTCGCGCGCGGCGCTGGATGAGGAATTTTAGCCCCGACCCGCACCGATGAAACTTCGCAGGCGCGCAGAGCCGCTGGTGATGGGCTTTCAGATCGCACCGATGGTGGACGTGCTGCTCGTGCTGCTGTGCTTTTTCATCCTCACGTGGAATTTTGCGCGCAAGGAAATGGAGCTCGATGTGAAGGTGCCGACAGCGGAGCACGGCGAGGAGCCGGTGCTGGATGTGAACCAGACGGTGCTGAACCTGAAGGCGGACGGCTCGATGGTGATGAACACGAAGCCGGTGAGCTACGACGAGCTCGGCGACAAGATGGCAATCCTCGCCAAGATCAATCCCGACTACGCGATCATCCTTCGCGGTGACGAAAACGTCCCTTACAAGTACGTGGCGCGGGTGCTCGATGTCTGCCGCGGTGCGGGCATCTGGAATGTCGCCTTCCCCGTGAGCCGGCCCGAATGAAACGCAGGCTCCCATTTGTGCTGCCGGTCGCCTTGGCGGCGGCGTTCTCGGCGGTGGCGATCGGCCAGGATGAGGTGCTGAAGCCGTTCCGCCCGGGCGCCCCGGCCGCGCCCGAGGACGGGGAAGTGCCGCGCGCGATTCCGCTGAAGCCGTTCCGCCCCGGCGCCGAGCCGGCCGAGCCGGAGATTCCCAAGGCGGTGCCGGTGAAACGCCCGACGCCAGCCGCACCCGCGGCTGCGACGCCCCGGCCTCCGCAGCCGAGGACGATGCCGGAGACGCCGCGTCCATTGGGAAGCGAGTTGCCGGAGCCGGGGGACATCGTGGTGGGCCGGGCTGGCGCGCCCACGACCGCCGACCAGGTACAGCTCCAGTACGCGGATGGCTTTTACGCGAAAAAGCTGTGGCGGGATGCGGCGGCAGAATACGAGCGGTACCTCGATCAATTTACGAAGGCGCCGGCCCTCGACCGGCAGGCGGTATACTACCGGCTGGGCGAGTGCTACCGGCAGACGGGTGCGGTCAACAATGCAAAGGCAAACTACGGGGCGCTGCTCTCGAATTTCACCGCAGGTGAATTTCTCGGCTATGCGGCGTACCGGCTGGCTTCGATGCAGTACCGAGGAGAAGGATTACCGCGATGCGCTGCAGTCGTACCGCAAGGCGTCGGTGCGGCTCACGCAGCCGACGTTGATTTATGCATCGCGGTTTTACGTGGGCCGCTGCCTGGAGGCGCTTTCGCAAAAGCGGGAGGCGCGGCAGCAGTACGAGGACCTCGCGAAGATCGTGGAAAACAATCCGTTCCGCGATGCGAGCCGTCTCTCGACGGGACGGATGTATTCGGAGGAGGGCCAGCGCGAGCAGGCGCTGAAATGGCTGCAGCCGCTCGCCGCGGAGACGAGCAACGCACAGATCAAGGCGGAGGCGCTGGCGCGCACGGGGCTTTTGCAGCTCGACCTCGGGAAGCCGGACGAGGCTTCAAAGACTTTCGATGCGGCGCTGGCGATGCCGGAGATCGCGGTGTGGAAGGACACGATCGCGGTGGCGGGCTTCCGGCTCCTGTATGACAAGAAGGACTACAAGGGCGTGCTCGCGCGGTATCAGTCTGGCGCCGGGGCCGGCATCAAGATCGAGAGCAAGCTGAACATTTTGGTGACCGTGGCAGATGCGCAGCGCGAATTGGGGCAGCGCGAGGAGGCGCTCGCGACGTACGCGCAGATCGCGCAGGAATATCCCGCGACGCAGCAGGCGCGCGATGCCGGCTACGCGCGGCTGGTGATGCTTTACGACGCCGGCGACGACCGGCTGCTGAACGAGGTGAATGCGTTCCTGACCGACAACCCGACTGCGCCGCAGGTCGAGCGCGTGCAGCTGATGAAGGCGGAGGCGCTGTTCAAGGCGGGGGATTTCGAGCACGCGGCTCCGATTTACGAGATCGTGGTGTCCAAGACGAAGGGGCTGCCGGCGAACTACAAGGGCGAGGCGACGTTCAAGCTCGGATGGTGCTGGATGCAGCTCGGGCATTTCGACAAGGCGGTGGCGACGTTCGGGGCGTTTTTGAATGAGTTTCCGACGCATCCAAAAGTGCCGACGGCGCTCGCGCAGCGCGGTTCGGCGCTGATGCAACTGCGGCAATATTCGGCGGCGCAAAAGGATTTTGAGGTGCTGGTTTCGAAACACCCGAAGGCGAGGGAGCGCGAGTTCGGGCTCGAAAATCTCGCGTTGATTTACGGGCAGCTCGGCGATCAGGCGCGCATGGCGGACGCGTTTGAGATGCTGCTGAAGGAATTTCCGGAGTCGGCGGCGCGGGCGAAGGCGAATTACTGGATCGGACGCACGGCGTTCGAGGCGAAGAATTACAAAAAGTCCGCGCCGCACCTCGATGCGGCGCGCAAGCTGGACAAGGAGCAGTTTTTCGAGCGCAGCTCGCTGGCGCTCATGGCGTGCCTTTACAACCTCGAGGACATCGAGGCGACGGAGAAGGAGATCGAGTTTTACAAGGCGAACGGCGGGAAGGCTGTGACTCCGAGCGATGTGATCCGCTGGGTCGGACAGAAAAGTTTTGAGCGCGGGCAGTACGAGCGCGCGGAGAAATTCCTCCCGGAGCTGGTGAAGCGGAAGGAGGCTGTCGGCGATGACTTCCTGCTGCTCGCGCGCAGCCGGGTGAAGATGGGAAAATTCAAGGAGGCCGTCGCGAGCTTCGACGACTATCTGGCCTCGGCGAAGGACCCGGTGCCGCGCGTCGCGGGGATGATCGAAAAGGCGGACGCGCAACTTTTGCTGAAGGACTGGAACGGCGCCGAGCAGACCGTGAAGGACGGGCTGAATCTCGCGACCGAGGGCCGGTACAATGGCGAGTTGCGCCTGCGTGCCGGCGATGTGGAGGCCGGTCGCGGCAACGCGACAAAGGCGCTGCAAATCTACGAGACGATCCCGGTGACGATCGATGATGACGAAGTCAGCCCGCGAGCGCTGGAGCGTGCGCTCGAACTTCAAACGAAGCTCGGCAACGCGGCCGACATGAAGCGTTTGGAGAACCAGCTCCGGAGCAAGTACCCGGAGTATTTTCAGAAAAAGCGCGCGGCGAATCCGTAGGGCGCCCGGTCGGGTTGCAGCGGGTGGAAAGTGAGAATTGCGCAACGGACGAGTGCTGTGTTTATTCTAATTATAGAAGTTATGGAATTGGCACACCCTTCGCTATATCGGGTCCCATGCTAAGCCTCTCTCGCCTCAACACTGATTCGGAACACGACCGCGACACGGCCACGGCCAGTGCGGTCGTCGCGCAGCCGAAGTGCTACGGCATCACGATTTTTACCCTCCAGTACAACGCGGTCCGCGACTTCTACGTTAACCTCCTCAATGCACGCGTCGTGCAGGAAAAATACGGGCACTTCTGCACCATGGATCTCGCCGGAATCCCCATCTGCCTGCGCCCCGCGGAGAACAGCGAGATGGTGAGCTACTTTCACCTGAGCCTCGTCCTCAAGCGTCAGGACTCGCTGCTCGCCGAGTTGCGCCGGCAGGGGATCATCGTCACGACGGTCGGGCCGTTCACCAATTTCCGCGACCCGGAAGGCCGCGTGTTGAAACTTTCCGAGGCACCTCTCTCGATGAGCTGATTTCCAAGCGGGGCGGGTGGGCTTGGTTGGGCTACTGATGCCTGCCCGCTCCGCGAAGTCTCTCGATCCCGGCGTAAACATTCATCGTTCCGCTGCGGATGAACGCCACAAGCGCCTGGCCGCTTTTCGCCGCCAGTTCGATCGCCAGCGAGGATGGCGCGCCGATGGCAGCCACCAGCGGCACCCCCGCCGCGAGCGCCTTTTGCATCATCTCCAGGGAGACGCGGCCGCTGAGAAAAATGACGTGTCGTGAAAGCGGGAGCAACCCGTCGAGCAGCGCGCGGCCGAGCAGTTTGTCGAGGGCGTTGTGCCGGCCCACGTCTTCGCGCAGCGCGAGCATGCGGCCTGCGGCGTCGAAAAGCCCGCAGGCGTGGACGCCGCCTGTGCGTCGGAAGGCGCTCTGCTCCGCGGAGAGGAGCGCGGGCATTTTGAGGATCAATCCGGATGCGATTTCAAAAGGTGATGTCACTTTCGGAAAATCCCGAAGCACCTGATCCACGGTCGCCGCCCCGCAAAGCCCGCAGCTTGCATTCGTGACGAGGCTGCGCCGGTGCCGCGCGGCGTCGAAGCCCGCAGGGTCGCGCAACATCACGTCCACCATCGCCGCGCGCTGGCCATCGCCACCGGGTTTCGGGACGATCGCCGCGATGTCGGCCGGCGAACCCGCGAGCCCTTCGCTCAGCAACCAGCCCGCTGCGAGTTCCTCGTCCTGGCCCGGCGTGCGCATGGCGATGGCGACCGGCGCTCCCTCGATCCGGATTTCGAGCGGCTCCTCAATCACCACTTCATCCTCGCACGGTCCCGGCGTGATGCCTTCCGCGAGACGGTGAATGGTCACTTTGCGCGTCATCGTCCGCAACTTCTGCCAGAATGAATCCTGCGCACAAGCGCCCGCGAGGCGGACTCGCGATCCGCGATCACTGATTCCCGTTGTCGGGGTCCACGCTGCGTTTGCGTTTGCGCGGAGCGGCGGCGTCCATTTCCTCGTCGGCTTCCTCGACCACGCGCTTCTTCTTGGCGCTGCTCTTTTTTTCCTCCTTCGGCTCGGGCTTCAGGATTTCCTTCAGCACGCGGCCGGCGATCGGCGCTGCATAGGTGCCGCCGTGGACGTCGTGGTCGCGCGGTTTCCCCTCGTAGAGCACGGCGAAAGCATACTGCGGGCGTTCGAGCGGCGCGAATCCGACGAACCACGCCGCGACCTTTTCGCTTTTTCCAGCGCCCCATTGTGCGGTGCCGGTCTTGCCGGCGACTTTGAAGCCGGGGACTCCCGCGCGTCCGGCGGTGCCGCCGCGGTTGCTCACGACGCCATCGAGTCCCACGCGCAGCGCCTTCATCGTGTCGCGGTGGATATCGATCTGATTCCGGACGCGCGTGTCGTAGCCGAAGGTGACTTTCCCATCGAGATCCTGCACCTGCAGGACGAGGCGTGGTTGGAAAACGGTCCCGCCATTTCCGATGGCGGACATCATCGATGCCATCTGGATGGGAGTCACAAGGGTGTCGCCCTGGCCGATGCTCATGTTCGCGATGTCGCCCGGCATGATGCGCCGCTTGTGCTGCTTGAGCATGTATTCGGTGGTCATCAGGTTTCCCGGCTCCTCGGCGGAGAGCGGGATGCCCGTCTTTGCGCCGAGGCCGAGGCGGCTCGAATAATCCAGGATGGGTACGTGCCCGGACTTCAGGCCCATCTTGTAAAAGTACGTGTTGCAAGACTGGATGAACGCCTCGACGAAATTCAGCGGGCCGACGTCGGTTTTCTTCCAGTTGCGGAACGTGTTCCCGCCGATCTTGATCGAGGCTTCCCCGCCGAACGCGTCCTCCGGATCCACGTGTCCGTCGTTCAGCGCGGCGAGACCGGTCACGACTTTGAAAATCGAGCCGGGCGGATACGCGGCGCGGAATGCGCGGGGGAAGAGCGGATTGAACGGATCCTTCGTCAGCTTATCCATCACCTCCGTGGAGACGTTCGGGACGTAGATGTTCGGATCAAACGTGGGTGCCGAGGCCATGGCGAGGATCTCGCCCGTCTTCGGGTCCATCACCACCATCGCGCAGGGTCGTTTCCCCGGGGATGTGCTCAGGACGCGTTCGACGACTTGCTGGATTTTCAGATCGAGCGCCAGCACGACGTTCTGGCCTGGGCGCGGCGGGACGACGATCTTCTCCGCCGCCTTCTGTCCTTTCGCGTCGTACGAGACGTGCATCGTTCCGAGCTTGCCCGTCAGTTGCGTGTTGAAGGATTTCTCGATCCCGTCGCGGCCTTCGAAGTCGGGCCAGAGCAGTTCGTTGTTTTCGATCTCACCGCTCGGGAAACCGCCGAACCGGCCCACGAAGCCGAGAATGTGCGCGGCCAGCGTCCCGTGCGGATACGTCCGCAGATACGTCGGCAAGGCCGTCAGCCCCGGCGCATCGGCGCGCTTCAGGCGGTCGAGCTCCGTCGGCTTCAGGTCCTGAGCGATCACGAGCGGCATCACGCCGCGGTCCTTGTAATGTTTGAGCGAGCGCGCGGGATCGACGGTGATGGCACGCCCGGTGAGCTCCCCTGCGCGACGCACCTGCTCGGCGATGAAGCGCGCGGCCTCCGCGTCGGTGAATTGCGGAGGCGTGGGAAACTGGATCGCGAGATTGTACGCCACGCGCGTCTGCGCGAGCGGGACTCCGTTGCGGTCCGTAATCTGGCCGCGCGGGGCCGGGATCGAAAAGATGAGATTGCGCGCCAGTTTTTGCGTCTCCCAAGTCGGCTGAAGCCCGAGGTCCGGAGCCGGCGGTGCGACCGGCGGCGGTGCGACCGGTGTCTCGGCGATCGCGGGCGCGGCTACCGGCTTTGGAGCATCCCCGCCGCCGATGAGCGCGGCGGGCGGGACGGTCGCCGCTTTTGGGTAAGCGCGCACCACTGGGCGTGGGGGTACTTCCTGGGCGTGCGAAGCCTCCGCGGCCATGAGCGCGCAAAGGGCAAGGTGCAAGGGTCGGCGAATCACAGCCGGAAGGGTAGCGCGGAGCCTCTGACTGCCAAGGGGCAATCTGCCGTTCGTCAAATGCGGAAGCGGGGGTTTTGCGACATGAAGCGCAGCGGGTTTCCGTACACCACGGCATCCGTGCGCTCCTCGGCCCAGCCGCGCTTCCGCATCTCCAGCGCCGTCCGCGGGACCGCCAGCGGGATGCTCACGCCCCAGTCGCACGCCGAGTTCATCCAGATGCGCTCCGCGCCGTAGTTGTCCAGAATGTCGATCGCCCGCGCCGGCGTGCACTTTGACTCGGGATAAAGCGTCATGCCCGCCCACATCCCGGTATCGAGCACCATCTTCACCGTGTGTTCCTCGACGTGGTCGATGATGACATGCTTCGGAAGGATGCGGCTGTTGTTTTTCAACACATCGAGAATCAGCCGCGTGCCCTTCAGCTTGTCCTCCAGGTGCGGCGTGTGGACGAGGATGAGCTGCCCGTACTTCGCCGCGAGGTCGATGTGCTGCTCCAGGATTTTCAGCTCGTTGCGCGTGTTCTTGTTCAGGCCGATTTCGCCGATGCCGAGCACATTGGGCCGGCTGAGAAATTCCGGGATGATCGAGATCACCTCCTCGGCGAGCTTCATGTCCTCGGATTCCTTCGGGTTGATGCACAGCCACGAGTAGTGCGGCAGGCCGAACTTCGCCGCGCGCTTCGGCTCGAAATCCGTGAGCTGGCAAAAGTAGTCGTAAAATCCCTGGACGCCGCTGCGGTCAAAGCCCGCCCAGAACGCCGGTTCGCAAACCGCCTTGCAGCCCGAGAGGACCATCGCCTGATAGTCATCCGTCGTCCGCGAGACCATGTGGCCGTGAGGTTCGATGTAGCGCATGGCGTTATCAGTTCGATTTGCCCGCCCACGCACCGACCGCGCCCTTGCCCGGCGCTTTTTCAATCGGCTCCTGCGTCGGATCGCTCAGCGAAACGAGGACGCCACGCGCCCGCTCCGGCTTGTCGTTGGCAAGTTCACCCAGCGCCTTGCGAAACGCGGCCAGCCGGAAATCCGCATCCTCGTCGCCGCGGTCCACGCGGTCCAGGAATGCGGCGATGTCGATCAGCTTCGCCCTGGCGTCCATGAAGTAGAGGTCCAGCAATTCGTTGCGGGTCATGCCATAAAGTCTGCGGCAATTTGGGTGTACAAGCAAGAGGGGCGGCACGGTCAAGCGCGCCGCCCCCCGAAAATCAAACCGGTTGCTTCGGAAGATCCTAGTCTTCGGACTTGTACTTCTTGTGGCCTTCCTTCTTGTCGTTGTTGAGCTTTTCGATGAGCGCCTTCGCATCCTCGGTCTTGTCGCCTTCGATCGCGGCCTTCAGCGCGTCGAGATTCTTGCCGACTTCCTCCATCGCGGCCTTGTAGCCGCTCAGGAATTTCTCCTTCTCGCCCGCCGGCACTTCCTTGGTCTTGGCAGGCTCGAGTTTCAGCGATGCGGCGCAGGCGGTCTTCGCCTCGGCGAGCTTCGCAAGGTTCGCGTCCTTCTGGCCGGCGTCGGCGATGTTGCGGTTGATGGCCTTCAGCGCCTTGCTGATTTTCTCCATCTCCTTGGTAAGCGGCGTGTCTTCCTCGGCGAATGCCGGAAACGCGATGGCGCATGCGGCGAGCAGGGTGAACAGGTTTTTGAGTTTCATCTGGGTTTTCTGATTTGGTTGTTATGTTGAATCTTCCCGGCGGGCATCCCGACGGTGAACCCTGCCATTGACGAAAGTCCGCCCCGGTTAGTCAAAGTTTCTTTCTCGGGAGCGCCGGGATTTTGCCGCCTAAAAGAGGGTGTAGATGAAAGGCGCGGCTCCCGGCGAGACCACCGCGATCGCGATGAGCGCCCCGAGCACCACCAGCGCGAGGAGGATCGGCACCAGCCACCACTTCTTGTTCTCCCGCAGCAGATCGATCAGCTCGCGCCATAGCCCTGGCGGCCGTGAGTGTGCAGCTTTTTCAAAATCGCCGGGATCGTCCTTCATGGATCAATGCTGGCGGAAATAGCGCCCGGAGTCGCCAGGCTTTTTTGCATCCTCCCAATAGCTCGCGCGCTCCCGCTCAAATCGGCGCCGCAGCGGATCGCGGCCGCAAAGCCGCAGGACGAGGCCGATCGGTGTGATGACGAGGAGATAGACTGCGGTGACCGCGGCATTGCTCACGACAAAGCCGATGGAGCACCCGAGCCCGTTCCACACGACGTAAAATGGCCGCGCGATTTGCGGCAAGAGCCACAGCACGGCCCCGACCGCTAGGCCGATCCCCGCGAGCCACCACGTCCACACCGGCCACGAGTGTGCGCGGAACCAGCCGAGCGTGCCGAGCACGAGCGCGACCAGCGGGAGCCCGATGACAAGGCTTTTTGCAAATGCCCTCCTCCCGGCGGTGCCAGGGTTCCAGTCGACTTCATGGAACGGGTTGAGCATTGGGAAGACCTACTGGTCGCGCAGGAATCAGTCGGGTGCAAATTCCTTCAGGTGCCGCTCCCGCTCGCCCGCGGCTGCCTGCGGCTGGTCCTCCTTTTTCAGAACGCAGTTCTCCAGCACGAGCACGTCCATGTCGCACGCCATGAAACAGCGCCAAGCGTCCTCCGGCGTGCAGACGATCGGCTCGCCGCGGACGTTGAAGCTCGTGTTCACGAGGACACCGCAGCCGGTGCGCCGCTTGAATTCGCGAATCAGCCGGTAATAGCGGCCGTTGCGGGCCTCGCTCACCGTCTGCACGCGAGCCGAGCAGTCCACGTGCGTGATCGCCGGCAACGTGCTGCGCGGGACATTCACGCGCTTGCGGAGGTCCGGGTCGCGCATGAGGGCACGCTGCGCGTTGTCCAGCGGCAGGCGGTGTTCCTCGCGCACGGGCGCGACGAGCAGCATGTACGGCGATTCGCGATCGAGGTCGAACCACGCGGCGGCATCCTCGGCCAGGCAGCTCGGCGCAAAGGGGCGGAAGCTCTCGCGGAATTTGATCTTCACGTTCATCCGCGTCTGCATCGCGGCGTTCCGCGGGTCGCCGAGGATGCTGCGCGCCCCGAGCGCGCGCGGGCCGAATTCCATCCGCCCGTGAAACCAGCCGACGACCTTTCCCTCCTCCAACGCCGCCGCGACTGAGGTGAGCAGTTCCGGTTCGGTCGGCAGGTGGCGGTAGCTCGCGCCCTTCGCATCGAGAAAAGCGCGCACCTCCGCGTCGCTGAACGCCGGCCCGAGGAGCGCGCCTTTCAGCGAATCGCCGGGGGTCGTCGTGCGCGGCGTGCCGAGCAATTGATGCGAGACGAAGAGCGCCGCACCGAGCGCGCCGCCCGCGTCGCCTGCGGCGGATGGGATCCAGATGTCGCCGAAGATCCCGGCGCGCAGCAGTTCGCCATTCGCGACACAGTTGAGCGCCACGCCCCCGGCGAGGCAGAGGTTCCTCGCGCCGGTCAGCGCCTTTGCGCAGCGCGCCATCCGCAGGACGATGTCGTTTGTGACGCTCTGGATGCTCGCGGCGATGTCCATTTCCCGCTGCGTGATCGCGCTCTCGAATGCGCGGGGCGGACCGCCGAACAGCGTGGCGAACGAGCGGCCCGTCATCGTCAGCCCGCCTGCGAAATTGAAATGCCGCATCTTCAGCCGGAACGATCCGTCGGGCTTCAGATCGAGCAGCTCGGTGCGGATGAGGTCTGCGTATTTCGGCTCCCCGTATGGCGCGAGGCCCATGAGCTTGTACTCGCCGGAGTTCACGCGGAACCCGCAGAAATAGGTGAACGCGGAATAGAGAAGGCCGAGCGAATGCGGAAAGTGGAGCGCCTTCAGCATCTCGATTTTTCCGCCGCGTCCGATGCCGATGGTCGCCGTGTCCCATTCGCCGACGCCGTCGAGCGTGAGGATCGCGGCCTCGTCGAATGGCGACGGAAAAAACGCGCTCGCCGCGTGGCTCTCGTGGTGGGACGGGAAGACGATGCGCTTCCGGTAAGCGCCGTGGAGCGAGCGTTTGATTTCGCGAGGAAGGTGGAGCTTCTGTTTCAGCCACGCGGGCATCGCCATCATGAACGATTGCAGCCCCGCGGGCGCGCGCGCGACAAATGTGTCGAGCAGCCGGTCGAATTTCAGCAGCGGCTTTTCGTAAAATGCGACGTAGTCCACCGCCCCAGGCGCGATGCCGGCCTCGCGCAGGCAGTATTCGACGGCCCGTGAAGGAAACGCCGCGTCGTGCTTGATGCGCGTGAAGCGCTCCTCCTGCGCTGCGGCGATGACCTCGCCATCCACGATGAGCGCAGCCGCGCTGTCGTGGTAGTAGGCGGAGATTCCGAGGATGCTGCGGGCCATGAAAACGGGCGGTGCGGGAACTCATGGCGCGCCGCGCGTGAGCCGTCGAGCCATGTTCACACGCGGCGCCGGCCGCGCGTCAGTTTGGTTCGGCGGGCGGGCTGCTCTTGATGAGCTTTTCCAGCTCCGCCGGATCGATCTTTTCGTGGAGCTCGGACGCGATGGGGGCGATGACGCTCCAGTCCAGCCGCTCTGCCTTGCGGTAATCCGCGAGCGCCTCTGCGGGCTTGTTGCGGAATTTCCAGTGGAGGGCGGAGTACGTCCAGACCACCGGTGAATTCGGGTCCAGTTCCTTCGCCCGGGCGAGCAG
This sequence comes from uncultured Verrucomicrobiae bacterium, assembly GCA_963769025.1. Classification (GTDB taxonomy): domain Bacteria; phylum Verrucomicrobiota; class Verrucomicrobiia; order Chthoniobacterales; family Chthoniobacteraceae; genus SXWH01. The sequence goes on along the minus strand of CAVYKI010000003.1, from coordinate 1,048,659 downwards.
GGGCTCCGCTTCCTCGAAGCGCCCCATGCGGCCCAGCGCCCACGCATTCCGCAGCACGAGTTTCACATCCTGCGGATAAATCGCGAGGGCCTTGGCGTAGGCGTCGTGCGCTTCCTCCAATGTGGCCTCCTTCATTTCCTGGGATGCAAGCGTGTGGTTGAGAATGCGCTGCACCTCGCCGATTTGAAAATACAGCTCCGGATTTTGCGCACCCCAGCGGAGGGCTTTGCCGGCATCCTTCAGGGCTGGTCCGACCTGCCCGGTCGCGAATTTTCCACGGGCATTTTCCACGAACAGCTCCGCCGGGAACCGGGAGCCGCCTGCGATGAGCATCCATAGGCCGAGGCCCGCGGGGATCGCGTGCATCGCGCGGGCCGTCCAGCCGGTCCGCTCTTCGGTGGGCGTCCGGCGCGTGGCGAGGATGCCGAAGAGAAACGCCGTGACGAGCATGTTGGCGGGGATGTGGAGATTGAAATCCACGAACGCGTGGACAAGGGACGCGGCGATGGCGCTCAGGGTTCCGATTTGCAGCGCCAGCGCGTGCCGGTCGGCGGGACTGCTGGAGACGGGACAAAGGCGATCGGCCATTTTCAACCAACGCTGCGCCCCGTGCCGCAGATGCGCCGCCGCGAAGCCGATGACGAGGAGGATGCCTGCGATGCCGTACTCCGCGAGCGTCTGCAGCCAGTCGCTGTGGGCGAACACGGGATCGTCCCGCACCTGAGGCGTGCGGAACATGCGGCCGTAGTAGATGTACGTGCGGCTGCCGGTTCCAAATACAGGCGCGAGTTGGAACTGCTTCCACGCGGCTTCCCAGAGCTGGAACCGGATGTCCGACGAGACAAACACGGTGTTTGCCCGCGCACGGATGGCGAAACTGCGTTCCGCGACCCAGGCGAGGCTGCCGCCGATCAGCACGATCGCGGCGATGATTCCGATCAGGCGTGGCAGAAGCCCCTGCGAAAGCCGCGCGCGAATCGTCCACACGCTGAGGCCGGCAAATACCACGAACCCCACGGCTGCGCTCAGATAGCCGCCCCGGCTGCCTGTGAGGACGAGCCCGCCGAGGCAGACGAGCGCGAGGTATCCCGTCAATATTTTGCCGCGCGCCCTGAATCCGCCCCAGAAGCAGAAGCTCGTCGCGAGCAGGAATGTGACCTCCAGAAAGCCGGCGAGGTGATTGGGCGAAATGAAGAAGCCCGATGCCCGGAAACTAGCGTCCGCACGGCCATCGCTGACCATGGGATTGAAACCGGCGTCCCGGGCGAACTGGAAAATCCCGACGGCCACCTGCGCGAGCGCCAGGAACAGCAGCCCGTACACGATTACGCGACGGGCTCCGTTCCGAACGACGAAGAGCGCGGTGACAAAATAAACGAGCAGTGCCGCCATCGCAGCGAACAGGTCGAAATTCGCAAGCCAGGGCGACGGGGAAAGCGCGATCCGCCCAAACAGGTAGAGGGCAAGAAGAACGGAGGTCGCAAGGCATGCGCGATTCATCCGTGCCGGCGCTTTCCAAAACGAAAACACGGTGAGCAATCCCGAGAGCCCGAGCAGGAGATATCCCGGCAGCGTGTAGATGAGCCGCGTACCGTCGCCGCCGCCGAAGAGCAGTTGCACCACGGCGATGGCCGCGAGGATAAGGGTGGCGTGGAGCGCGTTCATCGTCGGAGTTGGTGGAGCGATGTTCGCGTTCCGATTTTCAGGAATGCACCCGGATGCGGAACCGAGGCGGGCCGCCCGTGATCCCGGTCAGCGCCGACTACCCTCTGGGTTCCATGACCGCGCGAAGCCGCCGACCGTTCCACCCACGCTTGCCACCCGGTGTCCGGCGCTGCCGTCAGGTTAGTTCGAAACGGTGGTGTAGATCACCTGACCGCCCGGGAGAACGGTGCTGATCGTCCTCCCGCCGACTCCGCCGATGCTCGGGAACGAGGAATTCCCGTTCGCGAATGCAGCAAGCCAAGGAAGCGGATCCACGTACTCTGACTCAGAGCCCACTAGATGAATCCCACCGTAGAGCACCAGGATGGCCACCGCGCCGTTGGCGGATTTCACGAAGCGCACCTTCGATCCGGGGTCGATGACATATTCCTGACCTGAAACGAGCAGCACATTCACGCTCTCGCTCCCCGTCTCGAGGTAATCGCCAATCTTCACTTCGGCACCATTCCCCGCCGTCTTGCCGTTAATCTTCACGGTCACACTGCCCTCAGCCTTGACGGTGCCCGCGGGTTTGGCCGGCGCGGCAGACGCCGTGGCGGTCGTGAAAAGGAAGGCAAATGCGCAAAGCGTCGTTGCGAGGAGGGAGAGGGTTCGGTTCAGGTTCATGGTCCGGTGCTGGGTTGGGGTTCCGTTGGGCTTTGGTATGCGCGAACCATGCCACCCACCGGAGGTCCCGCAAGGAAAATGTGGTGTTGGTTCCGGAGCGAAGGAGCTGGCGTGATAAGAATAAAATCAATTGTCCTAGCACGCAACCTGCGGTAGAAGTTTGCGTAATTTCATGGCCCTTTTACGCTCCATCTTCTGGTTCGCGCTTTTCGTCGCTTCGACGTTTTGCTTCATCGTCGTGTTTGAACATGGCTTTTCAAATTTCGGAAGCAACGCGCAGAAGGAAGTGGAATCGCTGAAGACGGTCTTTGGCCTCGCTTCAAAAAAGTCGGCTCCCGCGGAGAAGTAGCCTCGGCGCGGGTAAACGCGCCTTCATTTTTCAAAAATGGCTGTGCGCGAACTCTTGCGCATCTGCGGACCTGGGTGCTAGATTCTCCAGCCCCAGACCATGGCTACGATCCACGAGAACGAACTTACTGAGGCGCAACGCGCGCTTTTTCAGAAGGCAAGACACGCAAACGAAATCCGCAACCACGGGTACGCCATCCAGCTCATGCAATCCGTCCTGAAGCAGGTCCCCGGCTTCCTCGACGGGCGCAAACTCCTCCGCGCCGCGGCACTCGCGGGCGTGGAAGGAAAAAAAGCCGGCTTTTCCCTCGCAGGAACCACGCTCGGCATGACCGCCGGTTCCACGCTGAAAAAAGACCCGCTCGCCGCGATGGAACTTGCGGAGAAGACGCTTGCGACGGATCCCAAGAGCGCCCAGGGCAACCAGCTCCTCTGGGAGGCTGCCAACAAGGCCGGCCTGCCGGAGACAGCGGCGTTTGCGCTGGAGACCCTCGTGGGTGCGAATCCCAAGGACACGAAGCTGCTCCACCAGCTCGGCAGCCAGTACATCTCGATGGGGGAAAACGACAAGGCCGTCGCGGTCTATAACCGCATCGTGCAGATCAACCCCTCCGACTTGGAGGCGAACAAGAAGGCGAAGGACGCCTCGGCCTCCGCGACGATGAAGTCCGGGCGCTGGACCGAAGTGGCGGAGAGCAGTGGTTCGATGAATTTCCGCGACCTGATCAACAAGAAGGAGGAGGCCATTGCGCTCGAGAACAAGTCGCGCATTGTCCGCACGTCCGACCAAATCTCGCAGCAGGTCACCGAGCTCTATCCGCAGTTCGAGGAAAACCAGAACAACGTGGACGTCGCCAAGCGCATCGCGTCGCTCTACGAACAGTGGTTCGAGGCCGCGCTGGCGAATTCCTCTCCCGACGACGAAACCGAGGGATACCTCGACAACGCGATCTGGTTTTACACCCACACGAATGGGATTCTGGCCGGTGGCGATCCGAACATCGCACGCAAGTGCACGGACCTCGCGGCGAAGAAAACCGCGCGCCGCATCAAGGTGCTCGAGGACTGGCTCGCGCAGGTGGATCCCAACGATCCCGACGCCCGCCCGTTTGCGGATGAACTCAGCGACCTCCGCCGCCAGCGGGAATCCTCCGCGCTCGAAGTCGCCAGGAAGCGCGTCGGTGACAACCCGACGGATCTCATGCTCCGCTACGAGCTCGGCGAGGTCTTGATCAAGGCCGGACAGTTTACCGACGCCATCCCCGAGCTCCAGCGCTCCAAGCAAAATCCGAACGTGCGCCTGAAGGCCATGAACCTGCTCGGCCAGTGCTACGTCGAAAAAGGCATGCTCGACCTCGCGGTGAAGCAATTCAAGGACGCCGCCGGTGAGACCACGGTGATGGATACGACCAAGAAGGACGTCCTCTACCGTCTCGCGATCGTCCTGGAAAAAATGGGCAAGCGCGACGAGTACATCGATTGCCTGAAGCAAATCTACGAGGTGGATTACGGCTACCTCGACGTCGCGAAGCGGGTGGAAGGCAGCTACACCTCGCAGCCGGGTTAAGCGCGCCGGCTCCGGGGCGCGTCGCTCGATCCACGACAGCCGCGGACCTTCGGCTCCCCACGCGCATCGCGCCATTGCACGAAGTCCCGCCGGCAGGTATGGGCGTTCCATGCCGCTGCATCTCCCCCCGATCTCCCGCCGTGCATTTCTCCGCCGTTCCATCGCCGCAGGCGCGGGGCTGCTGACTTTTCCCGACCTCCGTGCGGCGGAAAGCAACGCCGATCCCGACCTCTGGGCGCTGCTTTCGGATACGCACATTGCCGGCGACCGCGCCGCGGTGTTGCGCAATGTGAACATGACCGAACATCTCGAGGCCGCCGTGAAAGGCGTGCGCGCGCTCGCGTCGCGGCCGGCGGGTGTCTTTGTGAATGGCGACTGCGCCGTGCTCACGGGTCTCGCCGAGGACTACGCCACTTTCTCCGCGCTCGTCGCGCCGCTGCGCGAAGCCGGCCTGCCGATCCACGTCACGCTCGGCAACCACGATGACCGCGATATTTTCCGCACCGCGCTCAAGGATGCGGTCCCCGCCGCTCCGCCGCTCGCGAGCCGGCACGTCGCCGTCGTCGAGGGCGCGCGCGCAAACTGGTTCCTGCTCGATTCGCTCGACGTGGTGAACAAGACGCCCGGCGTGCTCGGCGACGAGCAGCGCGCGTGGCTCGCGAAGGCCCTCGACGCGCATAGTGCGAAACCCGCTCTCGTGATGGTCCACCACAACCCCATTTCCGCGAATCCGGATAAAAAGACCGGCCTCATCGACGCCGAGGAATTGCTCGCAGTCCTTCTCCCGCGCCGCCACGTGAAGGCGCTCTTCTTCGGCCACACGCACACGTGGCGTTTCGCCGAGCAGGACGGCCTCCACCTCGTGAATCTCCCGGCGGTCGCGTATCCGTTCGCAACCACCGAGGCCACCGGCTGGGTGGACCTGAAGCTCCGCGAAAATGGTGCATCGCTCGGCCTCCACGCCCACGACACGCAGCACGCCGGGCACGGCAAGGTCACCGAACTCGCATGGCGCGCCGCGTGATCGGGATCGAACCCGGTCGTTGATGGGTCGCGCCACGCCGCAGCGAGCAGGCTGTCGTATCCTTTGCGCACTCGCGTCTATGCGTGAAGCCAGCCCGGCCGGTCAGGAGAAGGCGACGTGAGCGCCATTGGCATCCGCGATTTTCCGGAGTAGAACGCGACTCAGAAACCTTCTCCCCATGCCCGCCGCGAAAAAACCTGCCAAGCCGACCGCCAAGAAAACGCCGAAAGCGGCCAAGCCGGCGAAGAAGGCCGCCGCTCCGAAGCCGGTCGAGGCAGCCGAGCCTCCGCCGCCGGTCATTCGCTTCAAGCCGCAGGTCGGCTGCAAGGTGCTCGCGGCTGCGCGGCGCGACGCGGGCTTCGCGGAAGTCACTGCGGTTTCGGGTCCGAAAGTCACGCTGCGCTTCCACACGGACGTCGTGAATTTCGTCGAACGGGACGCGCCCGTAGATCAGATCGTCCACCCGCCTCTCCCGAGCCAGACGCGCGTCTTTCACTCGGAAAAAGGCCTCGTGCGCTACGGTCGCATTGTCGCGCCGAAGCAGACGCTCGGACCGATGCGCAGCTACCTCGTGCACTTCCCCGGCCTGACGACGCTCACCGAGATGCGCGAAGATGCGTTCCAGGTGCGCTCGTATCTGCCAGGCGATGATCCGGCGGTCGTGCTCGCGGAACTCGCGCAGGAGACGCCGTTCTTTTTCCAGCAGCGCGCCGACTTGCTGCGCGAGCTGCTGAAGCAAAACCAGCTCGCGCACGGGCTGCCCGCGCTCATTTCATCGAAGGTGGAAATCCTCCAGCATCAGGCCGAGGTCGCGGACCGCGTGCTGCACGATCCCGTCATCCGCTACCTGCTCGCGGATGAAGTCGGCCTCGGGAAGACGATCGAGGCGGGCATCATTCTTCGGCAAATCCAGCTCGACGCGCCGGATGCCCGCATCGCCGTCGTCGCGCCGGATGCGCTCGTGCGGCAGTGGCGCGAGGAACTCGATTCGCGCTTCGAACTCGATGACGTGGAAGTATTCGCGCACACCGATTTTACGAAGGACAAGGAGCTGCTGGAGGGCCCGTGGGACGTGCTCGTGATCGACGAGGCGCACCGTGTCGTCGCACGCCACGGACTGCCTGCATCGCCGATCACGCGCAACGCGCTGAAGCTCGCGCACGCCTCGAAGCACCTGCTGCTGCTCTCGGCCACGCCCGTGCTGCATCACGACGACGACCTGCTCGCGCTGCTCGAATTGCTCGACCCGGAAAATTATTCCGTCGCAAAGCTCGCAGAGTTCAAGGAACGCACCGCGCGCCGCGTCGAGCTGGGCCGCGCTTTCCTCGCGCTGCGCAGCGCCACCGTGCCCGCGCTCGTGAAACTGCACGCGGGCAAGCTCGCGTCGCTGCTGCCGAATGATCCGACCGTGAAGGAATTCGTCGCCGCGCTCGCAAAGCCCGGTGCGGATGCGAAGGCGATCCAGCACGAGCTGCATCTGCACATCAGCGAGACGTACCGCATCCATCGCCGCATGCTGCGCACGCGACGCCGCTGGCTCGCGGGCGCACACAAGCGCTTCGTGCGCGATGTCGTCGAGAGTGTGGAGATGGAACTCGACGAGGAGCCGCATGTCATCCTCTGGGAAGCGCTCGACAAGTGGCGCGCCGCTGCGAGCAAGCGTGTGGAAAAGGACGACAAGCTCCGCACCGTCGCCGCCGAGGAATACGTGCGACTCGCCGAGGCCATCTCCGCCGAACCGGAAAAACTTTCGACGCTCGTGAAGGATGTCGCGAAGGCGACGAAGGCCACCGACGCCGAGGTGAAACTCCTCGCCGGTCTCGCCGACGACAAGCTCGCGTGGCAGATCGCCGAGGCACGTCTCGATCTCATCGCCGAGTCGCTCCGCCGGCGCGCTGCGAAGGACGGACCGAATGGAAAATACGTCGTCTTCTGTCCGAACGCGCGCTTCTGCGCCGACCTCGCGAAGCGCCTGCACACGCTGTTTTCACGCGAAGGCGTGAAGGTCGCGAGCACGAGCACCGTCGGCAGCACGGCGGGCGAACTTTTCTCCGACTTCGCCGGCGACCGCGCCTCGCGCGTGCTCATCACCGACGCGACGGGCGAGGAGGGCTTCAACCTCCAGTTTGCGAAGGCCGTGATTTTCCACGACCTGCCGTGGTCGCCGATGCGCCTCGAACAACGTCTCGGACGCCTCGACCGGATCGATCGCACGGGCGCGATTCCGTGCATCGTCTTCGTCACCGGCGAGGACGACGCGGTCGCGCTCGACGAGGCGTGGCGGCGCGTGCTCGCCGAGGGCTTCGGCCTTTACGCCGCGAGCATCTCCGACCTCCAGCACCTCGTGGACACCGAGCTGCCGAAGCTGCGCGAGCGCGCATTTCTCGGCGGAGCGCAGGCGCTGCTCGATGCGATCCCCGCGCTCGCCGAAGCCGTGGTGAAGGAGCGCGCGAGCATCGAGGAGCAGGACGTGATTGACGGCATGCACAGCCTCTCGCCCGAGAGCCCGCTTTCGCGCGACCTCGCCGCCGCGGATGCCGCCGCGGAGGATTTTGGCAAGGCCTTCAGCGCGTATCTCCAGCGCAATCTCGGCCTCGAGGAACGCTGGGACGAGGAGACGAATTCGTTCAAGTTCCGCATGAAGCGCGACAGCAATCCGCTCATCCCCGCCGACAAGCTCGACTCGCTCGCCGCGATGTTTGCGGTGCAGTTCAGCGTGCATCGCGGCGTCGTCATCGAGGATCTCACGCTGCACTTTCCTCCGCCCCGGCCACTCCGCCGTGGACGGCTGCCGCGAACTGCTCTCGTGGGACGACCGCGGCCGCGCATGGGCGATGTGGCGTCACGCGCCCGGCGTGAAAAAGCCGACGCTCATCTTCCGTGCGCTCGTGCAGGTGAACGTGGATCTCGCCGCAGTGGAAAAGGCGCTCGTCGCGTCCGAGTGGGACACGATCCGTCGCGGCTCGCTGCTCCGGCTCGTGCGCGGCTGGTTTCCCGGAGTTCATCGCCGAGCTGTGGCTCGACGAGCACGGCGACGCCGCGGACGCAAAATTCGTCGAGCTCTGCAACCGTCCCTACCACTACAAGATCGACCGCAATCTCGGAAAGGAACGCGCCGCAGCAGATCCGGGAAAAATTCGGCGAGACGGAGTGGCGGAAGTCATGTCAGAGGCTCGGGAAAGAAGGCCGTCGCCACGGTCACGAGAGGCGGCATGCTGAAGACCGCGCGCGAAAAGGCGCAGCAGGCCGCCGCGGCGCACTTCGGCCTGCTCGCGCGCTCGGCTGAAGGCCAGGCAGCAGGCGGGCATCGATTCCGCCGCGCAGGCAAAGGCGGAGACCAAGAACCTCGCCGACGTCGAGGAACTGGTCGGCGGCATCCTCGCCAATCCGGTGATCCACCTCGACACTCTCGGCGCCTACGTGCTCGGCGAAAAGCCGTGGTGGCCTGAGCCGGACTGGGATCCAGGCCTCGCGACCCGTCCGCGCAGATGAGCCGCCACGAGGAACTTTTCCGCCGGTTGCTCGATGACTCCTCGGCGTTGCTGGCGGCGCCGGAGGGCGCGGGAATCGCGATTCCGGACGACGAGCTGCACGGCGAAATCATCGTCCCGCTGCTTCCCGCGATGCTGGGCGACGCAGCAATCCGGAAGCATTGGAGCGAGCAGGCAGCGACGGGTTTTGTCGCCCGGCTTGCACGGCATCTTGCCGGTGACGAGCCCGCACCGCGTTGGATGGCGGGCGATTTTGAAATCCACGTCACCGCGAGTTACACCGCCGGGCCGGACGCAAAGGCGCTTGCTGACACGTTGCTTTCCGAGGACTCGCTGCGCGATCTCACCGTCGCGCTGATGAACCAGCTCCTGGATGCGCTGTGGCCTTCCATCGGGCCCGTTCCGGCGGCGCCGTCCGAAGCGGAAACCGCAGCCGAACCCGTGCCGCAACCCGAACCTGTCGGAATGCCGGAGCCGGCAGGGATACTGGTGGCCGAAGTCTCGCCAGCAGTGAGCGGGCGGGAACTCCGGACCGGCCTTCAGCCTTTGCCGGAGCCGGTGGTTTCACGCGCACTCGTCCGCGCGCTCTGCCGGAAACTCGGAGACTCCTGGGTGCAGCGCGGTCTGATTGCGAGCGGCGCACGCGACGCAAGCGCCGCAATCGTCGCGCGGCGGATTCTCCAGCGCGCATGCCGCGCGCCGTCCCCGAGCGGATCTACTTCGCCGCGGCGGCGTCCTCGTCGAGCTTCACTTTGACGGCCGCGTAGAGCCCATCGTAGAGCGCGGAGTCGGCCTTCAGGATTTCCTTCGCGGCGTCGCGGCCCTGCGCGAGCTGGCTGCCGTTGTAGCTGAGCCATGAGCCGCGCTTTTCGATGATTCCCTTTTCGATCGCGAGGTCGAGGAGCGAGCCGGTGTTGCTGATGCCCTCGTTGTACATGATGTCGAACTCGCACTCGCAAAACGGCGGCGCGACCTTGTTCTTCACGATTTTCACCTTCGTGCGGTTGCCGGTGACCACGCCGTCCGCCGTCTTGATCGCGCCGATGCGGCGGATGTCGATGCGCACGCTCGCGTAAAACTTGAGCGCCTTGCCGCCCGGCGTCGTCTCGGGGTTGCCGAACATCACGCCAATCTTCTCGCGGATCTGGTTGGTGAAAATGCAGATCGTGCGCGCCTTCGAGATGAGCGCGGTGAGCTTGCGCATCGCGGCGCTCATGAGGCGTGCCTGCGCGCCGACGGTGCTGTCGCCGATCTCGCCTTCGAGTTCCTGCTTCGTCACCAGTGCGGCGACGGAATCGAGCACGATGATGTCGAGCGCGTTCGACCGCACGAGGGTCTCGACGATGCGCAGCGCCTCCTCGCCGCTGCTCGGCTGCGAGACGAGCAGGTCGTCGAGATTCACGCCGAGCTTCTTCGCATACTGCGGGTCGAGCGCGTGCTCCACGTCGATGAACGCCGCGAGCCCGCCGCGCTTTTGCGCCTGCGCGATTGCGGTGAGCGTGAGAGTCGTCTTGCCCGAGCTTTCCGGCCCGAAAATTTCCACGATGCGTCCGCGGGGCAGCCCGCCGCAGCCGAGCGCGCGATCGATGAGAATATTTCCCGTGGGGATGCTCTCCACGTCCATGTGCGTGGAATCGCCGAGCCGCATGATCGCGCCGTCGCCGTACTCCTTCACGATGGTCTGGAGGACCATCTCCAGGTTCTTGTTCCGTGCGGCGGTTACCTTGTTTTCGTCGGCGGGTGCTGCGATCGTCTTGGCCATGGCTGTTTGAGTTGGGATTTTGAAAAAGTGGAGGACAGGAAGTAGAACGCGCCCCGCGTCGGGGAAAGCCAAAAGGAGGCCCACCATCGGTCTGCGGCAAAAAAAGCACTCGCCACCGGGGAACGCGCCGCCATTGATAGGGCCAACTTTCTTCACCCATGGCAAAAGACCTTCCCACACCGCCGCCACCATCGACGCCCGAGGCGTCCGCTCCCCAACCTTCCCCTGTGCCGGAGCCGGCAAACCTCGCCTTGACCGACAATCCGCCCGCGTTGGGATTGCCTGAGCATGGAACCGGCGATCCCGCCGCGCCCGAGCAGCCCCCGGGCGATCCGAAGGCGGAATTGGCCGCACTTTCACAGACCGGAAACACGAACCGCCTCTCGCCAGGCGACGAGGACAAGGCGACGCGCCTGATGCACAATTGCCTGCTCGAAGGCGGGGACGGAATCGCCGCCGCGCTTGCCGCGATGCCGCAACTGCCGTGGATTCTCGGCGTCCGCGCGATCGAAAACGCGTGGAAGGATCTGCCCGCAGAAGCCCGCGCCACCGTCCTCGACGGCCTGGCAAAGATGGACACCGACAACGGCTACCGCCTGCGCCTGAGCATGGCGCGCTCGCTCGCGAGGGTCGAACTGCCCGAGGCGGTCCGCGTCGCGGCGGCCACGTGCCGGAGCATGTGGAACAGCGAGACCGGCGCGCTCAAGCCCGAGCACTCGAAGCTCATCGGCAACGTCTTCATCGGTCGCGGCAAGCCGTGGGTGCTCCAGCTCGCGCTCGCCGATCTGCCTCCCGAGGACGCCACCGCCATCCTTTCCGCCGTCGTGTTTTCGACGTTCAACGTGAACAACGCGCCCATCACCCAGCTCAGCGTGCTGCGCTACGGCGGCGCGAGGCTCGGGCAGTTGCACGAAAACCTGATCGGCATGGTCGCCCGCGCCGTCGGGCGGTGGGGCGGAAAATGGCAGTCCGCGCTGCGCAAGGAAGTCCCCGAACTTCCCGAGGCCATCCTTTCCGCGCTGAAGGCGGATGCCGCCCCGGAACCCCGCACGCGCGGGCGAGGCGACGATTCGGCCGCACAGCCTGCCGCCGAGGTCGAGACGCCGCTGCCGCCGGAGCTGGAGGAGAAATCGCGCCTCGCCGCCGAGAGCGGCGACCAGGCGGCGGTCGAGGCAGTGAACCAGGAAATCAATGCCTGGCGCGAAGCCGAGAAAATCGCACGACTCGAAGCGCTCGACGCGGAGGACGACGATGAGGACGAGGAGGAAGAGGACGACGACGATGACGAGGACCAGCCTGCGGCCGAGGAGGAGGGCGGACGCCGCCGCCGCGGCGGAAGGAACGACCGCAAGGAAAGGCCCGCCTACGTTTCCCGCGAACAGGAGTCCAGGGGACAGCCCGGTTTCAACTTCAGCGCGGCCATCAAGCAGCTCGACTCCTACGTCTCCGGACTTCGCAGCGAACTCGCGGCCGCACAGGCGCGCCTGCGCCGCGGCGACGACGACGGCCGCCGATCACGCCGCGACGCGGATCGGCCCGTCATTTCCCACGACGAGGCAAACCTGAGCCCCGACGAACTGAAGCGCCTCGTCGCCCAGCTCGAGGGCCGCGTCGAGGAACTGAAGGGCCGAGTCGAGGAGCTCACCTCGGACAGCGAGGCTCGCGCTCTCGCGATGGCCGCCGGCACGACCGACCCGTCGCCCGACGCGACGACGCAGCTCCGGACGCTGCTCGCGCTGAAGCTTCAGGAAGACTACGCCGACTTCCTCACCCTCCAGAAGGAGTCGCCGGACGCCATCGTGCAGCAGCACTATCGCGGCCTCATCTCGCATGTCTTCGACGTTTTGCTCAGCGAGAAAATCCCGCTCAGCGTACCTCCGGAGCCCGTCGTTGTTCCGCCGCTGCCTCCAGCGAACGCGCCGTAGGCTGGCTTCAATAAGGGATCGCGATGATCCGGCGCTCGGGGTCCGTCGCGCCCGCTTCTTTGTAGATGGGCGCGGGAGTTGACGTTTTCAGCTCGTAGCCCTTCAGCACGAACTCGGGGTAGAAGCCGTTGCTCGCAGGCTCATAGACCGTGTCGCCCGAGAAATAGCCGGAGAGCTTGTACTCGTAATTATTGTCCGAGCCGAGCTTCCCGCCCGCGCGGTCCGGCGCCAGCTTTTGGTTTTCGTTCAGCATCACCAGCTTTGCCGCCTTCCAAGGTTCGCCCGATTTGCGTACGAAGCCCCAGAACTTGTATTCGGTCTTGTAGTAGCGCCGCCCGACGAAATACGCGCCCGGCGGTTCATTTTTGATTTCCTCCAGCATCCCCGCGCGCGCCTTTGTGATCTGGGCCTGGGTCGGCCCGACGGTGGAAACGCAGCCGGCAAAATACGGAAGCAGGAGCAGCGCCCCGGCCAAGCGGATCAATTTCATGTGGCCGCCCTGTATCGGAACTCCCCCGTCGGCGCAATCCCGCTCCGCTATTTCGTCACCCTCGCGACCAGCGCGGGCTGCTTGCGAAGCTGGGCGGTCAGCGCCTCGATCGCGTTCAGCGTCGGCGGGCTCACGTGATGTTCCATGCCTTCGACATCGTGGTAAATCAGCTCCTCATCGAGCCCGAAGAGCCGCAGGAAATCCGTGAGGATGCGGTGGCGCCGCGTGATGTTTTTTGCGAGCGCCTCGCCCGATGCCGTCAGCGCCATGCCGCGGTAGCGCTCGTATTTGAGCAGCCCGTCCGCGTCCATCCGTTGGATCATGTTCGTCACGCTCGCCTGGGAGATCTTCAGGCTCTGCGCGATGTCCACCACGCGCGCGTAACCCTTCGTATTGATGAGCTCCAGGATGCGCTCGAGGTAGTCCTCCACTGCGGCGGAACTGCGGGGGGTGGCTTTCGCCTTCGGCTTGGCGGGCATGGCGGGGACCGTAGCCGCGTGGCGCCCCGGAAGTCAAGGGAGGCAAGCTTTCTGCGGTTTGGCAAAGAATGTTAGTCCCGCCTAATTCCTTTGTTGACGGCGGGTTTGCCGCGGGCTACGGAACGCGCCATGAAAGCCGTCTTCCTCCTTTTCGCAGCCACGGTCCTCGACGCGCTGCCCGCAGCGGCGCAGCCGAAACTGAACGTCACCGCCACCACCGGGATGGTCGCCGACCTCGTCCGGCAGATCGGCGGCGAGCGTGTGCAGGTCGAGGCGCTCATGGGTGCCGGCGTGGACCCGCATCTTTACAAGGCCACGGCCTCTGACGTCGCGAAGCTGCAGCGGGCGAAGCTCGTCTTTTACAGCGGCCTGATGCTCGAAGGGCAGATGGCGGAACTCTTTGACCGTCTCGCGGAGCGCGGGCGCAAGGTCGTCGCCGTCACGGCAGGCATCCCGGCCGACAGGCTCCTGCATCCCGATAACGCCGGCGGCCATCCGGACCCGCATGTCTGGGGCGATGCGGAACTGTGGTCCTTCTGCGTTCCGACCGTCGCGAAGGCGCTCGCCGAGGCCGACCCCGCCGGCGCCGTCGAATACACGAAGCGCGCCGGGGACCACCGCGCCGAGCTGCTGAAGCTCCACGGCTGGGCGAAGGAACGCGTGCAGGTGCTCTCCGCCGCGCAACGCACGTTGATCACGAGCCACGATGCGTTCAACTACCTCGGCCGCGCGTACGGGCTCGAAGTGATCGGGGTGCAGGGCATCTCGACCGTCACCGAGGCCGGCCTTGCCGACATCGCGAAGGTGACCGACTTCATCAGGCAGAAGAAGGTCAAGGCGGTGTTCGTCGAAAGCAGCGTTCCGAAGGCGGCCATCGAGCGCATCAGCAAGGACAGCGGCGCGAAAATCGGCGGCGAACTTTTTTCCGACGCCCTCGGCACTCCGGGCAAGATCCACACCGTCGCGGGCGAGACGTACGACGAGGGTACGGTCGTCGGGATGCTGAAACAGAACATCAACACCATCGTCGAAGCTCTCAAATGAAACGCACACTCATCCTTTTCGCCGCCGGCGGTTCATTGCTCGCGAGCGATCCCGCCGCGAAGGACAAGAGCGGCTACCACCTTTTCAAGCCGACCCCGCGTGAACAGATGCGCCCGCTCGCGACGGACAACGCCTTCACCGTGGACGCCGGCCATGTCCAGTTCGATGCGGACCTCTTCAATTTCAGCCGGGACCGCCACACGCCTGGCAGGGACTCCACCCACGTCAATGCGTGGTCGTTCGCCTCGATCAACACGCGCGTCGGGCTGAGCAACTCGATCGAATTCGCGCTGACCACGCCGCTTCACAACCGCGTCCGCACGAGCGCGCCGGGCATGGGCGAAGTTGCCGAGGGGTTTGGCGATGTCACGCTGCGGGTGAAGGCGAACCTCTGGGGCAATGACGGCGGCACGACTGCGTGTGCGATCATGCCGTCGCTCAAGCTGCCCACGGCGTCCGATGGCCTTGGAAACGGTGCGGTCGAGGGAGGCTTCACCGCCTATTTCTCCGCTACGCTGCCGGCGGACTGGTCGTTCGATGCCCGGCTCGAACTCAACGCCCGCGAGCATGCCGCTGGCGGCGGCCATCACGCGGAGTGGATCACGGTGGCCTCGTTCACCCGGCCATTGCTTGAACGGCTCTGGGGCTATGTCGAACTGGTCGGCGCGTATCACGCCGGCGAAAACGAATCGCACCCGGCAGTCTCCATCGGCGGAGGGCTGCAGTGGGCGCTGTCCGACAATGTCCTGCTGGATGGGGGCGTTTACTTTGGAGTCACGCGCCAGGCGACGGACATCAATCCGTTCCTCACGCTGAGTGTGAGATTTTGAAATGACGCCAGCGCTCGAAACACACGATCTCACCGTCGCCTACCACAAGCGGCCGGTGATTTACCGCGTGGACCTCGCAGTGCCGCCAGGCCGGATCGTCGGCATCATGGGGCCGAACGGCGCAGGAAAATCCACGCTCATCAAGGCCGTCATGGGCATCGTCCCGCCCGTGAGCGGATGGGTGAAAATTTTTGGCGAACCTGCTTCGCGCGCGCTGCGGCGCGTCGGCTACGTGCCGCAGCGCGAGTCGGTGGATTGGGATTTTCCCGTCAACGTCATGGATGTCGTGCTGATGGGACGCTACGGACGCCTCGGCCTCGGCCGCCGCCCCGACGCGCGCGACCGCGAGATCGCGCGCGAGTGCCTGGAAAAACTCGGCATGCTCCCCTTCGCGGATCGCCAGATCGCCAACCTCAGCGGAGGCCAGCAGCAGCGCGTCTTCCTCGCCCGCGCACTCGCGCAGGAGAGCGACCTCTACCTGATGGACGAGCCATTCGCCGGCGTGGACGCCACGACCGAGGCCGCCATCGTCACCCTGCTCCACGAACTGAAGGCGCGCGGGAAAACGATCCTCGTCGTCCACCACGACCTCACGAGCGCCCGGCAATATTTCGACATGCTGCTGCTCATCAACATGCACGTCGTGGCATTCGGCGAGACCGCGGATGTTTTCACCGACGCGCTCCTGCAAAAAACCTACGGCGGGCGGCTGACGATCCTCTCGGAAGTCGCGCAGGAGGTGAAGAACCGGGAATGAAAAGGGCAGGTGCTCCGGGAACCCGCGGATTCGGCGCGACGCTCCTGCTGCTCGTCCTCCTCGCCGTTCCGGCGGAAGCGGCCCGCATCGGCGATGTCGTCGGGAGCAATGCCTATGAACAGGCGCTCCGCTTCTTCACCTTCCGCGATCCGTCGCTGCGGCTCGCGCTCGCGGGCTCGCTGCTGCTCGGCGTGAGCTGCGGGCTGCTCGGCGCGTTCCTCGTCGTGCGGCGGATGGCGCTCGTGGGCGACACGCTTTCCCACGCCGTGCTGCCCGGCGTTGCGCTCGGATTTTTGTGGAAGATGACCAAGGATCCCGCCGCCATTTTCATCGGCGCGACGGTCGCGGGGCTGCTCGGGACACTCGTCACCGGCTGGCTCACACGCACGACGAAGCTCAAGGAGGACGCCGCGCTCGGCATCGTGCTCTCGGTGTTTTTTGCCATCGGCCTCTGCCTCATGGGCGTCATCCAGCGCCTGCCCGGCGCGGACAAGAGCGGCATCGGCAGCGTGTTCTTCGGCCAGGCAGCGGCACTCGGCGGCGGCGATGTCGCGCTCATGGCCGCGACGACCGGCGCGACGGTGCTCATCCTTGCGTTGTTCTATAAGGAATTCCTCGCCGTGAGCTTCGACGCCGTCTTCGCCCGCACCATCGGACTGCCCGTGCGGCTGCTGCACAATCTGCTCATGCTTTTGCTCGCCGCCGCCGTCGTCGTCGCGCTGCAAGCCGTGGGTGCGGTGCTCGTGTCGGCGATGCTCATCATTCCCGCCGCTGCCGCGTATCTGCTCACCGACCGCATGCACCGGATGCTCATTCTCTCTGCGTTGCTCGGGATGCTCGCCGGCGGGCTGGGCGCGTTCGTGTCCTTCCTCGGCAGCAACCTTCCCACCGGCCCGTGCATGGTGCTCGCAGCATCGGCGATTTTCGCAGTCACATTCCTTTTCGCCCCGCGCCACGGCGTGCTCGCGCGCTGGTGGCGCACACGCGAACGCCGCCGTCGCGTGGCACGGGAAAACACACTGAAGGCGATCTACCAGGTGCTCGAACATGGCGGCTTCCAGCGCGACGGAGTTTCGTGCGACGAACTCGCCGCGCGCAGCCGCAGTTCGCCCGCAAACGCGCGTCGCGCAGCCTCGGCGCTCACACGCCACGGCTTTGCGATTGCAGGTCCCGAGGTGCGCCTCACGCCCGAGGGTATGCGTGTCGCGCGCACCGTCATCCGCAACCACCGCCTGTGGGAGCTGTACCTCACCGAGCGAGCCAATTTCCGCACTGACCACGTCCACGACGACGCGGAGGAAATCGAACACCTGCTCGGTGAGGAAACCGTGCGCGAACTCGAACAGCGGCTCGATTTCCCGGAGCGCGATCCGCACGGGCGGGAGATCCCGCGGGTGGGCGGCGACGTGAGACGTGAGACGTGAGAAGTATGATTGGCCTTTCTGAAATCGTAAGCGGTCCGGGTGTGGAGCACCTCTCACGTCTCACCGCTCACGTCTCACTTCTCACGCTTCCGCCTTTCGACTGGCACCGCATCGTCGTCGCTCCGTGGACTGAAGACTTCTCCATCTGGGGCTGGGTCGTGCTCATGGGATTCCTCGTCGCGCTGTCGTGCGGCGTGCTGGGAAATTTCCTCGTCCTCCGCCGCATGTCACTCGTCGGCGACGCGATCAGCCACAGCATCCTGCCTGGGATCGCGATTGCGTTTCTGCTCACAGACTCGCGCAGCCCGCTCGTGATGTTCGCAGGCGCGCTCGGCGCGGGGCTGGTGACTGCGGCGCTCATGGAAATCATCCAGCGCAACTCGCGCATCAAGCAGGACGCCGCGATGGGCATCGTGTTTTCGACGATGTTCGCGCTCGGCGTCGTGCTCATCAGCGGATTTGCCGGGCATGTGGACCTCGACGCCGACTGCGTGCTTTTCGGCGAACTCGCGCTCGTGAGCATGGAAGGCAACCCCGCTGCCGCGACCCTGTTCGCCGCCGCGCCGTCGTCCGTGGTGATCATGGCCGTCGTGTGCCTGCTCGTCCTCGCGCTGATCGCCGTTTTCTACAAGGAGCTGCTCGTCACGACATTCGATCCCGCGCTCGCCGCCACGCTCGGCATGCGCCCCGCGCTCGTCCACTACGCGCTGATGGCGGCACTGTCGGTCGTCGTCGTGAGCGCATTCCGCGCAGTCGGCGCGATCCTCGTCGTCGCGATGCTCATCCTTCCCGGCGCCACGGCGTATCTGATCGCGCGCCGCCTGCCCGCGATGCTCGCGCTTTCCGCGCTCCACGCCGCGCTGAGCGCGGTGATAGGGATGCACATCGGCCTGTGGCTGGATGTTTCGATCGCCGCCGCGATGGCGGTCGTCGGTGCCGCGTTGCTGGCAGTGGTGTGGGCAGCCACGGCAGTGAGCGCCCGTGCCGGGCGGTTGGGATCGCTCGCGCGCCCGTGAGCCGAGGGCGTAGGATGGCCCGCCTTTTCCGAAAACGGACCCTGCGGTGCGCCGAAGCCAGTCAGTCCGGCCGGCGGTGATTGCCTGAAATGAAGGGTCAGCGTGCCGCGGTATCGACAGCGTTCCCGAGGTATCTCAAATCCCGGCCCATTCCAGAGATCGTTCCGCAGGAACTGAAGACGACCGCGACCAACAGGGCGAGGACGGCGGAGGCAAGGCAACGATACGAGAGGCAAGATTTCACGTTGGGAACGTGGTTGCGAACGCGCAAAGGTGGCAAGAAAAAAACCGGGCGCTTCGCCTTCGCTCGTTAGCGGCGGAGCCGGGTGATTTTCGAGCCCTGCACGTCGAGGGCACCCATGAGGCCCTGCTCGTTGTAGAAGAAGGAGTAGATGCCCTTCCGCACCGTGCTCGTGCTCAGCGAACCGGACAGTCCTGCATTCGCCACCACGACGCTCGGGCCGGCGCCCACTTCAAATCCGCCGGTCTGGTTCAGATATTCCAGATCCTCGTCGGTCATGAAAAACAGAGCGTAGGAGTACACCTGGACGCCCGCGAGAAATCCGAACGACGCGCCCGCCAGATTGTAGTAACCAGTGGTCTCGCCCCCTTGGATCAAGGCTCCGTCGCCCTCGTGTCCTGAAAAGACGAAGCCTCCTTTGAACACGTCCGGGAACACGAGGATTCCCTTGGCCTTGGACGCCAGCACCGCTGCGCCCGGTGATTGCCTCACGAGTTGGGCGAGTGCCGCATGGGCTTCACGGCTCACCTGTTCCTGCGCCGCGCATCCGGTGAAGCAAATGGCGATCGCCAGCAGGAGGCTGCTCATGAGGCTGCGGTTCGAATTCGTTTTTGTGTGGGTTTCCATGGTTGGTCGGGTGGATGAGGATTGGTCTGCCTTGTTGAAACTCGCTGCGATGGCGTCGCTAGAAATTGGCTTTTGCGCCGTCATTTCAAGTCAGTGCTGACCATGGCAGTGGGGTGGCAAAAGTGAAGCGGTTTGTTCTTCGTGCGTCAGGCCGCGATCCGATCAGGGTGGAAACGGAGGCCAGTGCCGCAGCCGGCAGCCTGTGTCCATTTCCTGCGCTGCGGACGGGACGGCAACGCGGTTGGCAAGCGGGGCGCGATGCCCTATGTCGCACCGATGGAAAACGCCACCGAACCCGCAAAGCCCAGCCGCACGCTGCGCTGGCGCATGTTCTGGTTCCTCGCCGGCTCGGGGGTGAACTACCTGCTGATCGCGACGCCTTTCAAATACCTGCGCATGCACACGGACATGCCGGTCTGGCAGATCTCCGCGTGCAGCATCGGCGTCGGCACCGTGTTTTTCTTCTGCTGGAATTACTTCGTGAATTTTCGCACCGACTCGCGGAAACGCGACGCGCTCGCGCGTTACCTCACGGCGGTCGGGATGCTTTACGTGATGTCCACGGCGTTGCTCACGCTTTTCAAACACATCAACGCGCATCTCGCGCTCAACCTCGGCCGGTTCCCGCTCGATCTGGATGTGGTGGCCACGCAGCTCTGCCTGAGCTGGCTGAAATTCATCGTGTACCACAAGTGGGCGTTCCCGGTCGCGAAGGGGTAGGGCGGCCGAGCAAAGTTGCCTTGGCTCTCGCCGGATTGCGTTTTACGTTACGCGTCCTTTGCCATGAGCACCGCCAGCGATCTGATCTACCTCGACAATAACGCGACCACGCAGGTGGACCCTGCCGTCGTCGCCGAGATGCTGCCATGGCTCTCCGAATTCTACGGCAATCCGTCGAGCGGCTACCGTTTCGGCCAGAAGGTGAACGACGCGCTGGAGACCGCGCGGGAGCGGGTCGCCGCGCTGCTCGGCTGCGAACCGGGTGAGGTGCTTTTCACGAGCTGCGGGACGGAGAGCACGAATGCGGCGATTTCCTCCGCGCTCGCGATGGATCGCGACCGGCGGCACATCGTCACCACGCGCGTCGAGCACAGCGCGACGATGAAGACGTGCGAGCTGCTCGCCAAGCGTGGGCATCCCGTGACGTGGCTGGGCGTGAATTCCGACGGGCAGATCGATCTCGGCGAGCTGGAGCGCGCCATCACGGACGAGACGGCACTCGTCTCGATCATGTGGGCGAACAACGAGACCGGCGTGATGTTCCCGACCGGCAAAATCGCCGACATCGTGCGCGAGAAAGGCGCCGTCTTTCACACGGATGCCGTGCAGGCCGTGGGCAAGGTGCCGTTCAAGGTCAGCGACCTGAAGGTGAACTTCCTCTCGCTCAGCGGCCACAAGCTGCATGCGCCGAAGGGCGTCGGCGTCCTCTATGTGAATCGCCGGACGAAATTCATCCCGTCGATGACCGGCGGCGGCCAGGAGGGCGGACGCCGCGCGGGCACGCAGAACACGGCGAGCATCATCGCGCTCGGCAAGGCGTGCGAACTTGCCGCGCAGCATCTCGATCACGAGGCGACGGTGGTGAAAAAGTTCCGCGATGATTTCGAGTCCGGCATTCTCTCGCGAATCGAGGGAGTGCAGGTGAATGGCGACACCGTGAACCGGCTGCCGAACACGACGAGCCTCGCGTTCAGCGGCGTGGAGAGCGAGGCGATGCTCATGCTGCTCGACCAGCGCGGCATCTGCTGCTCCGCGGGCTCGGCCTGCACCACGGGCCAGCACGAGCCGTCGCACGTCCTCCGCGCGATGGGCTACGACGACACGCGTGCCCGCAGCAGCCTGCGGTTTTCATTCGGGCGCTTCAACACGGCCGCGGATGTCGCGCGTGCGCTGGAAATCGTTCCCGAGGTCGCGGAGAAGGTCCGCCGCGTGGCTGCGGCGGCCTGATTGGCGATAGGCCGACCGTGCGGCCGGCCTTTACCGCGGCGTCACCGTTTCACGCGTCGAGCGTGAATCCGATCTTCACGGTCACCTGCCAGTGGCCGATCTTGTTGTCTTCGATGTGGCCGCGGATTTCGCTGACTTCGAACCAACGCATGTTGCGGACTGTTTTCGCCGCGCGGGAGACGGCGTTGTTCACGGCGTCCTCAATGCCAGTGGGGGACGAGCCGATCAGTTCGATTTTCTTGTAGATGTGGTCACTCATATTTTTCGGCGTTCAGTTTCGACATGTTGACGAACGGACATTTCGCGACGTCCACGCACTTCAGGCCCCCGGTTTGGCCCCGGCCGCAGCGCGGGCCGCGGCAAGCCGGGGCGCCTCACCATCGAGGCGAAGCAACGCCGCAGAATTGTCGCCGGCGAGGCGGAGCCGGTCGATGATGTCGGAGACGGTGTTTTCCTCCTCGACCTGCTCCTGCAGGAACCACTGGAGGAACGGGAGGGTGGAATAGTCCTTCTCCTTGAGCGCCAGATCGTAGAGGTGATTGATCTGCCGCGTGACGCCCTGTTCCTGGGCCAGTGCGATCTCAAACACTTCCAGCGGCTGCGGGCCGTATGTGGTCTTGGGCGCATCGATGGCGCTCAACTCGATCGCCACGTTCCGCTCGCGCAGAAAATCGAAAAGGCGCATCGCGTGCCCGTGCTCCTCCGCGGATTGCATGCGCATCCATTTTGCAAAACCCAGATAGGGCGAGTCCTCGAAATGCGCGGACATGCCGAGGTAGTTGTAGTGCGCCTGCAGCTCGTTCTTGATCTGTTCGTTGATCGCCTTGTGGACCGGAGTGGGAGGTTTCATGGGAGTAAAGGTAGAGGTTACGGTGTAACTGATAGCGGAAGTTGACCGGCGGGGACAGCTTGAAATCGTGTGTGCGGTGCGACTGCGCGTAGGTTTCGGACACTTGCCGAACGCCCAAATTTTCCCGCGCTAGCGGCGCGCGAGAATGGCGGGTGCTGGCAGGAGCCGGAGTTTCGTTGCAACTCGCTGCGACGTCCGGTGTTCGCAACAACCTGATGAAAGCTCAACTCCTCCTACCCATGCTCGCCGCCCTGTGTTTCACGGGTGCCGCGAATTCCCAATCGCCAGACCAGCCGCGCCGCGAAGCTGATCGTCCCCGTGAAAACCCCGAGGGCCGCCCGACCGAGAGCCGCCGGCCCGAACCACCCCGGCTTGAGATCCGCCGCGAAGAAGGCCGCCCCCCCGAGGCCCCCGGGCCCGATGCCCGCCGCGAAGAAGGTCGGCGGCCCGAGCCACCCAAGCCCGACGCCCGCCGCGAGGAAAGCCGCCGGCCTGAGCCGCCGAAGCCCGATGTCCGCCGTGAAGAAGGCCGCCGCCCGCAACCGGGCGCCCTGGCACCTTGGAACCGCCGTCCTGAAATGCGCGAAGGCGGTCCCCGCGACGGGGAGCGCAGCCGCGCGCCCGGAAACGCGCCGCCCGTCGATCAGTGACCGTCCGGAGGCGTCCCACCGCTCCCCCGGGTCCGGCCCGATGCCCCACGGACCGCGGAGCGGCCCTCCGGGAATGGAAGAACTTCGCCATCAAGTGATGGTGCTCACCCGCCAGGTGCAGGAGTTGCGCGACGGCATGCAGCGTCTCGTCAATCGCACGACATCCGGTGACCGTTCGCAGCACATGCGTGGCGGTCCCGGTCCCGATTCGCGCGACGCGCGCCCGCCGACGCCCCCGAGGAGGGATTCCGACCGGAGCGAAAATCGCATGCACCGCGACGGCGGACCGCATGAGAAGTCGCGTCCGCATCCTCCCGGCGACCGCCCGTCGCCGCGCGGCGATCGCGAGCCGCAGGGAAATCCGCCGCCACCGCCGAGGTAGTCCCCGGGATTTCCATTTCATCCCAATTCTCAGACAGGCCGGTTGTGTCCCAACCGGCCTGTTTTTTTGTGGAGCAAAGGCGCGCGAGATTTCCAGCTGTGGGTGCCGATGTGACGCCCGCCAGCTCGTTGCACGACTGTAACGAAACGATCGTTTACATCCCCCGGTCGGTTCCTAGAGGATGCACCTCGGCATGGCTCTGACCCCTACGGCATGAACCTCGGTGGCACTCTTCCCAAAAATAACCATTTGAGAACCGCGCTGCGCGCTCTTTCGCTGGCGGCGGCCTATTTTGTCACCGGCTGGTTCGGGCTCCAGTTGCCGGCGGTCGGTTCGCATGTCACGCTCCTCTGGCTGCCCACCGGCATCGCGGTGGCGGGGCTTTTGCGTTGTGGTAACGGATGCTGGCCGGGCGTCGCGCTCGGGGCGTTCCTGGTAAATTTCGCCACCGGCATCCCGTGGCGGGTTGCGGCTGGCATCACGGTGGGGAGCACGCTGGGACCGTTACTGGCCGCTTGGGCGCTGAGGCGGATGGGCATCCACCCCGCGTTCGATCGCAAGCGCGACATCCTGCTCCTCGCGGCAGGCGGCGCGCTGGGCATGCTGCTTTCCGCGAGCATCGGTGTGGCAAACCTTTCGCTTTCCGGCATGCTGCCGGATGACCGCCTCGCCGCGTGGCTGACGTGGTGGGCCGGGGACACGATGGGCGTCATCGCCGCTGCGCCGCTCCTGCTCGCCTTCGCCCGCAGGCAATGGCGCGGGATCGTTGTCCGGCGATGGGAGTTTCTGAGCTGGCTGGGGGTGACTTTTCTCACGGCCTGGGGCGTATTCGTCCTGAACCGTGGGCCGAACGGCCAGCCTTGGGCGCTGGCGTTTGTGCCGTTGTCGACGGTCGCGTGGGCGGCGCTGCGCTTTGGGTCGATCGGCACATCGCTCACGCTGATCTTGCTACCGGCCATCGCAGCCTATGGAACGGCCACTGGTCGCGGTCCCTTCCACCGGGCCGAGCCCATCGAGCAGGTCGTCGTATTGTGGATTTTCATGGCGACGAGCGCCTTGCTCGGCTGGGTGATCACGGCGCTTCACTTCGCGCGGCTCCGCGCGGTCGGGATCCAGACCCTGTTCGAGCGCGCGCTTAGCGATGCCTCGCTCGGAATGCTGCTCGCGGGACATGATCGGCGGATCACTTTTGCCAATGCCGGCTTCACCCGGCTCACCGGCTACACCGAGGCGGAACTGCTCGGGAAAAGCTGCGCCATTCTCCAAGGCCCGGAGACGGACCCGGCAACGGTGGAACGGCTGAAAACCGCGCTGCACGGCGACGGCTATTTCGACGGCGAGATCCTGAACTATCGCAAGGACGGCACGATTTTCTGGAACGCGCTGCTCGTCTCGCCGGTGCGCGATGACGACGGAGTGATGACCGGCTTCCTCGGCATCCAGCGCGACATCACCGAGCGCAAAATGGCCGAGATGGCCCTCACCGACAGCCGCAGCCGACTCGACAGCATCCTGAACTCCATGGAGGACGTGGTCTGGTCGAGCACGCCGGACGGGCAGGCCCTGAACTTCTTGAGCGTCGCGGTCGAAGCCATGTATGGACGGCCGGCGTCCGAGTTCATCGCCGATCCGCTGAAATGGGTAGCGATGATCCACCCGGAGGATCGGGAGGCGGTGGTGCGCGCATTCCAACGAGTGCCCGAGATGGGGGAATTCGATGCGGAATACCGGATCGTCCGCGACGACGGCGCGGTGCGCTGGGTCCACGATCGTGGTCGGATCGTGAACGACGCCGGCGGCAAGCCGCTCCGGATGGATGGCATCGTGACCGACATCACCGGGCGCAAGCTGGGCGAGGCGGCCTTGCGCGAAAGCGAGGAGCGCTTCCGCAAGATCATCGAGCACGCGCCGGAGGCCATCCAGCTTTTGGACATGACCACGGGACGCTTCCTGCTGGTCAGCGACGCATCCGAACGGCTGTTCAAGCGGTCGATCGACGAACTTTTGCGCTCGGGGCCGATGGAGTTGAGCCCGCCGATGCAGCCGGATGGCCGGCCTTCGGCCGAAAAAGGGATGGAGTTCCTCAAACAGGCGATGGCGGGCGAAAAGCCTGTCTTCGAGTGGATGCACCGCGACGCCGAAGGATGCGACATCCCGTGCGAAGTGCGGCTGCTGCGGATGGAAATCGGGGGCCATGCGGTGGTGCGTGGCAGCGTCACGGACATCTCCGCGCGCAAGCTGGCGGAACGCCGGCTGCGGGACAGCGAGGCGCGGTATCGCACGCTCTTTCAAGCGAACCCGCATCCGATGTGGGCCTACGATCTCGAAACGCTGCGTTTCCTCGCGGTGAACGCCGCAGCCGTCACGCACTACGGCTACAGCGAGGAGGAATTCCTCGCGATGACGATCAAGGACATCCGCCCGCCCGGGGATGTCCCGTCACTGCTGGCGAATGTCGCGGCGGTGACCGGCGGGCTGGAAGAGGCGGGCGTTTGGCGCCACCGCAAACGCGATGGTTCGCTCATCGATGTCGAGATCACCTCGCACGGGATGGATTTCGACGGACGGCGCGCCGAGGTGGTGCTGGCCCACGACGTCACGGAACGGCGGCGCGCGAAGACCGAACGCGAGCAGCTCGCCCGCAAGATGCAGGAAACGCAAAAGCTCGAGAGCCTCGGCGTGCTCGCCGGAGGCATTGCGCATGATTTTAACAACATCCTCACCGCCATCCTCGGCAACGCGAGCCTCGCGCTTTATGAGGTCGCGCCGGGCTCGTCGGTGCATGAGTGCCTGGATCAGGTCAGCCAGGCCGCCCTGCGCGCGGCGGATCTTTGCAAGCAGATGCTCGCGTATTCCGGGCGGGGACGGTTCGTGGTGCGCCGCATCGATCTGGGCGAGCTCATCGGTGAAATCGCCCCGATGCTGCAAATCTCCATCAGCAAAAAGGCCGTGCTCCGGCTCTCCGCCGGGAAGGACGTGCCGCCCATGGAGGCGGACGCCACGCAGCTCCGGCAGGTGATCATGAATCTCGTGATCAACGCGTCCGATGCGATCGGCGACAAAGGCGGGGTGATCGACGTGACCACGGGCGTGGTCCGCGTTGACCGCGCGTATCTGGCCGCAGCGATGATGCCGTACGGCTTGCCGGAGGGAGAATACGTCTCGCTGGAGGTCTCCGACGACGGCTGCGGCATGGACGAGGAAGTGCAGGCGAAGATTTTCGATCCGTTTTTCACCACGAAGTTCGCCGGGCGCGGACTCGGTCTCGCGGCCGTGCTGGGCATTGTCCGCGGGCACGGCGGCGCGATGAAGGTGAGTTCCGAGCGGGGCCGTGGAAGCACGTTCAGGCTCCTCTTTCCCGCTGCAAGCGGGCCGGTGGAGGCCGCGCCGGAAGAGCCCGCCGTTTCCAGCCACTGGCGCGGCCATGGCACGGTCCTGGTCGTGGATGATGAGCCGTCCATCCGCTCCACGGTCGCGCAGATGCTGACCCACATGGGCATGGAGTCCGTGCTCGCGGCCGACGGCCGGGAAGGATTGGAGGTGTTCCGCGCGGACCCCGGCCGGTTTGTGCTCGTGCTGCTCGACCTGACGATGCCGCACATGGATGGCGCGGAGACTTTCGCCGGGATGAGGAGCCTGCGCGGCGATGTGCCGGTGGTTCTCATGAGCGGCTTTAACGAGCAGGAGGCGCTCGTGCGCTTCGCGGGAAAGGGACTCGCCAGTTTCATCCAGAAGCCCTTTTCCAGCGATTCGCTGCGCACCGCGATCCGGGGCGTGCTCGGCTGAGTGCGCCGCGGTTACGGCTGGGGATCGAAGGGCACCCAAAAGTCGCGAGGCGCCACGTCTGAGAGTGTCGAGAAGGAACTGGTGTTCACCTTCGGGATGAGATCGACGGTGAAAGAGCGGGCCGTCGTTGATGGGGTTGCCGAGGAGGTCGATGCCCATCGAATGATAGAGGACGATGTTCTTTTTCAGGTACGGCTGGAGATCCTCCCACGACGCGGGTGCCCCGCCGGCTTTCGAGTTGTCCGCGGCGTACCGGTCGATGGCGTTGTCGATCAGGCGGAGGTCATCCATCATCCGGGTTGCTTGCGCGCGCTTGCGGGCGCGCAGGAAGTTCGGGATGGCGATGGTCGCGAGCAACGCAATGATCGCGACGACAATCATGATTTCGATCAGGGTAAAACCGGGGGAGCGAGGTGCGCGTTTCATAGCCGCCATAAAAGCATCACCTATGCCGTCTCCGGATCGTTTCTATCCGTTGGATGAGTTTTAGCGATCGTGCGAAGAACCTCGAACTCGGAAGCCCGACCACGCCGCCGACGGCGTGCGAGGGCAGCGCTGGCAAAAAGCCGTTTGACGCCTGCGCGCCCTCGCCCGCATGGTCGCGGCTCTCATTTTTTCTATGGCCAACTACGACCTCATCGTCATCGGAGCAGGACCCGCAGGCTACGTCGCTGCGATCAAAGCGGCGCAACTCGGCAAGAAAGTCGCCTGTGTGGAAAAGGAACGCGGCGGCGGCACCTGCAACAACTGGGGCTGCATCCCGACCAAGGCGCTGCTGAAAAACGCCGAGCTCTTCCACACGATGAAGCACCGCGCGACGGAGTTTGGCTTCAAGATCGACGGGCTCAGCTACGACTGGGGCGCGATCATCAAGCGCTCGCGAGTCGTGTCCGACAAGGGCGCGGCGGGCGTGGATTTCCTGTTCAAGAAGAACAAGATTGATTCCATCAAAGGCGAGGCGTCGCTCGACAAGGCAGGCGAGGTGAAGGTGAAAGGGGCGGACGGCAAGGAGGAGGTGCACACGGCGGCGAAAATCCTCATTGGCACGGGCTGCGTATCGCGGCCGCTGCCGGGACTGGAGTTCAACGGCAAGACGGTGATCGGGAGCAAGGAGGCGCTCGCACTTCCGGCGCAGCCGAAGAGCATCGTCATCATCGGCGCGGGAGCGATCGGCGTGGAGTTCGCGTATTTTTTCAACGCGTTCGGGACGAAGGTCACCATCGTCGAGATGCTGCCGAATCTGCTGCCGATCGAGGACACCGAGGTGTCGCAGGCGCTGGAGAAGTCGTTCGCGAAGCAGGGCATCACGTCGCTGCTCGGCCACAAGACGACGAAGACGGAGGTGGGCGACAGCGGCGTGAAAATCACCGTGGCCGACGCGGCGGGCGCGGAAAAGACAATCGAGGCCGAGATGGTGCTCGTGGCCATCGGCATCCAGCCCGTGCTGCCCGGCGGCGCGCTGAAGCTCGAACTCGTGAAGGGCTACGTGAAGACGAACGACCGCTACGAGACGAGCGTGAAGGGCGTGTTCGCCGCGGGCGACATCATCGGGCCGCCGTGGCTCGCGCACGTCGCGAGCTTCGAGGCGGTGCAGGCGGTGGAGGGGATGTTCGATGCGAAGTTCAAGCCGAAGAAGGTCACCATTTTCCCCGGCTGCACCTACTGCCAGCCGCAGGTCGCGAGCATCGGCCTCACGGAGCGCGCGGCGAAGGAGGCGGGCAAGAAATTCAAGATCGGCAAGTTCCCGTTCATGGCCAGCGGCAAGGCGCGCGCCATCGGCGAGAGCGAGGGCTTTGTGAAGCTGATCGTCGGCGAGCCGCACGGCGAAATCCTCGGCGCGCACATCATCGGATCGGAAGCGACCGAGATGATCGCCGAGCTGGGCCTCGCCATCACGCTCGAGGCGACGTGGGAGGAGATCGAGGCGACCATCCACGCGCACCCGACGCTGAGCGAGGGCGTGAAGGAAGCCGCCGAAGTCGCCGCCGGACACGCGATCCACGTGTGATCTTTTGCGGCCGCCGACGGCAGGACGCGGGCGTGCACTGCATTCAGCGTTGAATGCCTCCTTTCCGACGCGCCGACGGCAGTGCGCGCGATTGACCCGACTCCACGCGCCTGTTACCTCGCGCCTCATGGTTCCCCAGATAGTGCTCCGTGCCGTCGCCGTCGCCGCATTTTCGTTCCTCCCACTCTGCGCGGACGCGCAGCAGCCACGCGCAGGCGATGCGCGTTTGGACCGCGGCAAACGGGCAAAAATTCCAGGCGAAGTTCGTCAGCATGGATGGCGGGAACGTGACGTTGCTTCTGGCGAACGGACAGACGTCGAAGTTTGCGGTGAATCTCCTCTCGGCTGCTGATCAGGCGGCGATCCGGGCGGCTGCGCCGCCGAATCCCCCGGTGCCAACCTCTCCCGCCGCGCCAGCGGCAGCGACCAACGGCAAACCGGGCGCACCTTCCGCCGCAAAGCCGCGCGCGTGGCCGGCGATCGTCGAGGTGCCGCCGAACACCATCGAGATAACACTCGGCGAGCAGGACGCCGCGAAGCGCCGCTACGTGTACAAGTCGCAGTCGTTCGAGTTCGTCTCGCAGGACAAGCTCGCGGGCAGTGTGATGAAGGAAGTCGCGCGGACCTTCGAGGCGACCCGCTCGCTGGTCTCCGCGCTCCCGTGGGCCATCGATCCGAAGCCGCCTGCGGACCTCGGCTACTATCAGGCGAGGCTCTACGTCACGCGCGAGGACTACTTTGCCGACGGCGGCCCGGTGAATTCCGGCGGCGTCTATTTTTCCAAGGACCGCATCTTCCGCATCCCGTTTCCCAGCCTCGGCCTCCAGCTGCAGGGCAAGACGTGGTTCAAGAAACCGGACTATCGCGGCGACACGATCGTGCACGAAGTCACGCACCAGATGATGCACGACTTCCTGCCTTTCCTGCCGAAGTGGATCATCGAGGGCACGGCCGAATACACCGAGAGCCTCCCGTACAACGCCGGGCGCTTCCTCGCGGGTTCCCATGCGCGCGGGCTGAAGGAGTACATCGCGAAAGCGGCGGGCCAGCGCGCACTGACCTCGGAGTTCCGCCCGTTCGGCGAGCACATCGCGATGAAGCGCGACAACTGGGAGAGCCTTTCCTCGGCGCAGCACTCGCAGCACCTGCTCTATTACCAGTCCTACATCCTCGTCTATTACTTCTGCCACCTCGACGGGGATGGGAAAGGGACGCGCTTCCTGAAATATTTCGACGCCATGGCCGAGGCGCGCGACGAGTGGGATCGCTTCTTCAAGGACCCAAGGGTGAAGATGAATGGCGACGGCAGCTACACTTTCCCGAGCGACCTTCCCAAGCCGAAGGCGAAGCATTCCGAGGACACCGGAATCGAAAAGCTGGGCATCCTTTTCGACGGACGCGACCCTGCGGCGTTGGAGGCGGATATCAAGAACGGCTTCAAGAAACTCGGCATCAAACTCTGATTCTCCCTCCGTCCGCCCCGCGTTCTAAGCTTCCCACACGCTGGAGATGATGCTCTACCCACTCACCTCCATACCACTCCCATCATGATCCATCCACGCATCCCCCGTCGTTCATTCATCAAAGGCATCGGCGCCATCACGGCGACCAGCATGTTCCCCAACCTCCTCCTCGCGCAGGGCGCGTCGAAGAAACTCGCCATCGCCTGCATCGGCATCGATGGCAAGGGCGCGTCGGACACCTCCAGCGCCGCCGAGAACAACGAGATCGTCGCCATCTGCGACGTGGACAGGACCCGCCTCGCAAAAGCGCAGGCAAAGTATCCGGACGCGAAGGCGTTCACCGATTTCCGCAAGATGCTCGACGAGGTGAAGGGCATCGACGCCGTCACCATCAGCACGCCGGACCACGCGCATTATCCCGCGGCGATGCACGCGCTCAGCCACGGCAAGCACATCTTCATCCAGAAGCCGCTCACGAACACGCTCTGGGAAAACCGCCAGCTCCATCTCGGCGCGCGGAAGAAAAAAGTCATCACGCAGATGGGCAACCAGGGCCACACCTACGAGGACAACCGCGTGGTGAAGGAATGGATCGCCGCCGGCGCCATCGGCAAGGTGAAGGAAGTCCACGTGTGGACGAACCGCCCCATCTGGCCGCAGGGCAAGAGCGCCATCATCACCCCGTCGCCCGTGCCCGAGACGCTCGACTGGGAGCGCTGGCTCGGCGCAGGCGCCGGACGCCCCGTACTCCCCGACCATCCATCCTTTCAAATGGCGCGGCTTCCTCGAATACGGCGCGGGAGCGTTCGGCGACATGGGCTGCCATCTCATTGATGCGCCCTCGATGGCCCTCGGCCTCGGCGTGCCGAGCTTCGTCACCGCGACGCAGGTGGACGACCTCACCGACATCGCATGGCCGACCGGTTCGGTCGTGAAAATGGAATTCCCCGGCAATTCGCACGGCAACGTGACGCTCACATGGTACGAGGGCAAGAAGCCCGACGGCACGCCCTACCTGCCGGACTTCCCCGAGATCATCGATCTGAAGGAAGCCTTCAAAAACGAGAAGAACCCGGAGAAGAGCGGCAACGTTTCCCCCGGCGGCTGGTTCATCGTCGGCAGCGAGGGCATCATCTTTAACAAGAACGATCAGGCGAAGGATCCGCAGATCTGGCCGCTGAAGCGCCGCGAGGAATTCCTCGCCAAGCCGACGCCGAAGACCGAACCCCGCAGCCGCACTCCCGGCAATCCGCAACAGGAATGGACCGAGTGCATCAAAGCCGGGAAGGAAGACGCCTGGGCCGGCCACTTCGACTACTCCAGCCCGCTCACCGAGCTCACGCTCATCGGCGGCCTCGCCATGCGCTTCCCCGGCAAGCGCCTCGAATGGGACTCGGCGGCCCTCAAGGTCGGCAACCACCCCGAGGCGAACAACTACATCAAGCGCAAGGCGTATCGGAAGGGCTACGAATACTCGGCCGCCAGCATCTAGCGCGGGGCCCGCGGCCCCATATTTGTCCCATCGTTTCCGGTCGTCGGGATCCCGTCCCGCCGTCCCCGGACGCTGCGGGGCGCCACGGTTGCCGCGATTAGGGTCGGGAGAAACCCTTGGACACGGGCGCGCCGGGCGGCGACTTGAAGTGAATTGAAAATGTGCCGGTCGCGGCGGACGCTCGCGGCAGCCGCGCATTTCCCTCCCATCACTCCATGTCCACCGACCCTGCTCCTCCCCAGAAAATCCGCCCGTGGGTGCGCCTCCTGATCGCGTTCGTCGTCGCATTCGACGTGGCAGCATTCTTCCAATGGGCGGATGGCGCATTCCACAGTGAGTTTGGCGGACATCCCGACGCTGCCGCGCACTATGTGAGCGGCATCCGCGTGCATGATTCGGCCCTGCGCACGTGGGAACGCGCACGCGCGGGAGGCGGGATTTCAGTGGGCGAGCCGATCTCGGCGCTCAGGCGGACGTCGGCATTCGATGTCGCGCAAGGCGCATGGATGCTCGTCTTCGGCACCTCGCGCGTCGCCGCATTGCTCTTCATGGCCATGCTCGCCGCGGCCACGGCCACGCTGATTTTCGGCACCGTGCGTCGCGAGCTCGGGGACTGGGCCGGGGTGGTGGCCTCGGTGCTGTGGCTCGCCGCGCCGGTGGTCAGGCAATCGTACGAAACGCTCTTGCCCGGGGTGCTCGGGGCGTTTGTTTTTACCGGGGCCTTGGTGCTCTGGGCGCGTCTGATCGACGCACCTGGACCGCGCCTTGCCCGGGTTGGCCGATGGTTGGGGGTGGCGGTCATCCTCGGTGGTGGATGCGTGCTGGCGCTCGCCCTCGCGGTGGCCTTCAAGCTCCGCCCCGGCGACCCGCAGTCCGCCATGCATTTTTTGACCGAGTGTGCGTTTGTCCTCGGCATCGCAGCCGCGGCTTTTGCGGTCGCAGGCCTGGTGATCCCGCGCGGCCCGGGCACGCAGGCGACCACGCTCTGGATTGCGATGGGAGCGCTCGTCGCGGGCGTGCTGCTTGCGCGGTGGATGAAAGTGGGCGTCCCGGACGTGCGCCTCCTCGTCGTCGCAACCCCGGCCCTGGCGATGCTCGCCACGCGCGGTGCGGTGTCGCTGGCCCGGATAGTGGAGTCGGGGACGATGCCCGAAGCGGACCGTTCCCGGCGCAGGGCGCTCTGGCTCGTGCTTCTTCTTCTGCTCGCGCTCCCGCCAAGCCTGCTCGACTGGCCGAGGAAGGAGTGGCACGGCTTCGCCCCCATAGCGCATACGCTCATCGACGAAGCGCACGGCCCGGCGCGGGTGCTCGTGGTTTCGGACCCGCGCGGGGAAGGGATGCTGATCTCGGAAATCGCGATGGGCGACGCTGCGCGGCAGATCAGTGTTGAGCGCGGCAGCGAGACCCTTGTGGAATCTGCAAGCGCGACGCCGGCAGGGAAGCCGTTGGAGCGCTTCCTCGAGGACGAGCAGCTTCTCGCGCACCTCACCGCGGGGAACATCCGCTACATCGTGCTCGACAGCTCGGTTCCCAGCACGAGCCGCGCGGGATACCACGATCAGGCGGTCAGGGTCATCGAAGGCAACATCCGGAGCTTCTGGCCGGTCTTTGAGAACCCCATCATCCGCGACGGCGAGCCGCAGGGGCATCCGCTGCGAATCTTTCGCGTGTTTCCGGCGAATGGCGTGCAGGTGAACCCGCAATAGGCCTGCGTCCGACGCGTGTGCGCCGGCTTACTTGCGGGCGAGGAATTCCTCGAACGCCCCGCCGAGCAGGCCGTGGACGTCGCGCTGGATCTCCTCGCGTGTCGGCTGCCAGCCGGTCGCCGCGAGGTCGTCGTATTTTTCCGCGAGCACCTTTGCGATGATGGGGCGGCTGTGCGCCCACTTGTAGGTGAGCTGGTCGAGCACGCGGCAGTCGCTGTGCTGCGGTGTCACGCTGAGGCCGATGAGCTCCAGCCGCATGCGCGTAATTTCCTCGATGATGCTCGGCACGTTCATGAACCACCAGCAGCCGAAGACGTGCAGGTTGCGGAATTTCCGCGCCGCGATGCAGAGCGCATGCTGGTTTTCCCGCGCGAGCATCGTGCAGAGGAATTTGTTCTCCGGAAACGCCGCGCACAGCCGCTCCACGGCCGTGACATCCGCCGTGCCGACGCTGTCCCCCGCGAGCTGGAGCTGCGGATTCACGGCGCGTCGCACGCCGATCATGAGCGCGAACGCCTGGTTGTGCTCGCGCCCGTGCGGCATGATCGCGTGCTCGATGATCTGCGCGGCATCCGTCTTTGCCGGGAAGGCAAACTCCGGAGGCAGCGAGACCATGCAGTACTGCGCGTCGATTTTCTTCGTCCAGTCGGCGAGGAAGCGGCGCACCTCGGCAAAGGTCTGGCCGGAGAAGTCCGCGTTCACCTTGTAGCCCCAGCCGTGCAGCCGCTTCGCGGCATTCGGCCAGTCCACGAGCAGCGGGTCGATGCGCAGCGCGGCGACGAAGCGCGGATCACGGGTGAACCCACGCTCCCAAACCGGCGTCTCCGTGTCGTCGAAGGGCGAGTTCGTCATCGCGATTTTGCGCACATTCGCCAGCTCGCAGCAGCGCGTGACGTAGTCCTCCGGCTTCCAGCCCGCGAACCATTTTCGCAGCGCGGGAAGGTCGCGCTTGTTCGCGTCGAGCCCGAGCTTGTTCAGCACCGTGAGCACGCCGCGGCACGATTCGCTCACGGGCGAGTGTTTCAGGAAAAGCTCATTCCAGATCCACTCCGTCTGCTGCTGCTTCGGTGCGGCCCAGAATTTCTCATACGGCACATCCATCCAGCGGAACGACTCCGCGACGAGGTAGTGGTAGATGAGCAGCTCGTCGATGCCCCACAGCAGCAGGTCGCCAAACGCCGGGTCGTAAAGATGCGTGTGGATGTCGAAGACGGGCGTTTTTTCGACAATCTCGGCGACGGTGGTTCCGAGGGACTTGGCGTGCATGGGCTGACATTTAGCGGATGGCCGACGACGGGTCAAACCCCGGCGCAGCGCCCTGTCTGCCTCTGCGGAGCATGCGATGCGGCGGCTGGGATTCAAAACGCGGTGCCATTTTAAGATGTGGGGCGCCGCATTCGACGTTTGACCGCATGGCGCTTGCGGCGGTTTCATGGCGGCGATGAAAAGCGTCACCACCCGCGTGCCTGCGACGACGGCCAATCTCGGCCCCGGCTTCGACTGCCTCGGCGTCGCGCTGAGCATTTCCAACCGTGTCACCGTGCGGCGCGCGGAGGGAGGAGCGCACCCGAAGATCGTCGCCGAGGCGGCGGATCTTTTTTTCAAAACGAACGGGCTCGACCCCTTTGACTTTCAGTGGAGCATCGAGGGCGAAGTCCCGCGCGCGCGGGGAC
Source organism: uncultured Verrucomicrobiae bacterium (assembly GCA_963769025.1). GTDB lineage: Bacteria > Verrucomicrobiota > Verrucomicrobiia > Chthoniobacterales > Chthoniobacteraceae > SXWH01. The sequence goes on along the minus strand of CAVYKI010000003.1, from coordinate 1,013,346 downwards.
TCGGCAGCAGTGTGACGGTGCGGCTCGGCGTGCTTCACGGCCTGGACGCGCTCAGCGGCTCGGAGCTCGGGCCGAAGCGGCTCTACGAACTGTGCGCCGAACTCGAGGGCCATCCCGACAACGCGGCGCCCGCGGCCTTCGGCGGTTTCACCGTCGCGCGCTCCGGCGCGGAGACGCTGCGCTGCGATGTGGATGACACGCTGAAATTCATCCTGCTGATTCCCGATTTCGAAATCTCCACCCCGGAGGCGCGCGAGGTTCTCCCAAAATCGATCCCCCGGAAAGGCGCGGTGACGAGCGTGGCAAATGCCTGCCGGATCACGGCCGCATTCCTGAACCGGCGCTACGATCTGCTCCGCGGCTGCTTCGCCGACGGCCTTCACCAGCCGTATCGCGAGCCGCTGATCCCTTTCCTTACCAAGGCCATCGCCGCCGGCGAAAGGGCGGGCGCACTCGGCGGATTCCTCAGCGGCAGCGGCTCCACGATCTGCTGCGTGGCAAACGTCGATCCGGACGCCATCGCCACGGCGATGCTCGACATGGCGCCGCCGGGCTCGCACATCATCATCGCGACGGCGGACAACGAAGGCACCCGCGACGCCGGGGACGAAGATGTCGTTTCGTGACAATCTCGATCGCTTCGAGCAGTTCGCGACCGACGTCATCCTCGAGCGCCGGTTCGGGAAGCGCGCGATGCTCCTGCGCTGGTTTCTTTACGCGCTTTCGTGGCTTTTCCGCGGTGGCGTGCAGTTCCGGCTCTGGCTCTGCCGCATGCGCATCCGGAAAGGCCGGCAGCTCGGCGTCATGGTCGTCAGCGTCGGGAATCTCACCGTCGGCGGCACGGGCAAGACGCCCGTCGTCGAGCGCATCGCGCGCGAACTGAAGGACGGCGGACGCAACGTCGCGATCCTCAGCCGCGGCTACAAGAACCGGAAGCTCCCGGTGTTGCGCCGGCTGAGGCGGAAATTTTTCGGCAAGTTCAAGCCGCGCGTCGTGCATGACGGGAAAAAGCTGCTGCTCGATTCCGCGTGGGCCGGCGACGAGCCGTTCATGCTCGCGCGCAGCCTCGGCGACGTGCCGGTGCTCGTTCACAAGAACCGCGCCCGCGCCGGCGCGATCGCCGTCTCGGAGCACAAGGCGGACATCCTCATCCTCGACGACGGGATGCAGTATCTCGACATCGAGCACCGGCTCGACATCTGCCTCATCGACCGCCAGGCCCCGTTTGGAAACGAATTCCTCCTCCCGCGAGGCACCCTGCGCGAACCGCCCGCAAATCTCCGCCGCGCAAACTGCATCCTCATCACCAAGGCCGTGCCCGGCGAGAGCCGCGCGCTCATCAAGCGCATCCGCGAATACAACCGCACCGCGGACATCGTCGAATGCGTCCACAAGCCGGTGTATCTGCAGAACATCTACGACGCCGCCGACCGGCGCCCGCTCACCGACCTGCGCGACAAATACCTCGGCGTGCTCAGCGGCATCGCGCGGCCCGAGAGCTTCGAGCGCACGCTGCGCGAACTGGGCGCAAACCTCGAAATCACGACGCGCTTCGCGGATCATCACCGCTTCCGCGGGCAGGAACTGACGGACTTCGTCGCCCGCTGCGCGCGACGCGACGCGGACTTCATCGTGACGACGGAAAAGGACGGTGTCCGTTTTCCCGCGTGCATCGGCGGCGCGGACAAGCCCGAGGTGCCGATCTACTTTCTCCGTGTGGAGATCGAGATCATCGCCGGGCAGGAACACTGGGACCGCCTCATCGCGAGGCTCACGCAGCGCCGCGAAGTCGTCGCCCCGGAGCGCGTGCTCGTGTAGTCGCCGGCTAGCGCGTGGAAAAGTGATGCACCGTCGTGCTTCGGAAAGTCTCGCCGGGCCGCAGCACCGTGCTCGGGAAGGACGGCTGGTTTGGCGAATCGGGGAAGTGCTGCGTCTCCAGGCAGAAGCCATAGTTCTTTTTGCACGCCTTCCCACCTTTGCCGATCACGGAGCCATCGAGGAAATTCCCCGTGTAAAGCTGGATGCCCGGCTCGGTCGTCGAGACTTTCAGCACGCGTCCGCTGCGCGGCTCATACGCTTCGCCAGCGAACGTCAACGCGCCGGGTCTGGCGTGCTCGATTACGTAGCAGTGGTCGTATCCGCCGGGCGTGCCGGTCATTTGCGCGAAGTCCTTCGCGAGCGTCTTTGACGTGGTAAAATCCATCGGCCCGCCGGCGACCGCGGAGATTTCGCCGGTCGGGATGCCCGTGGCGTCCACGGGGATGAACCGGGTCGCATTCAACGTCACCTCGTGCCCGAGGATGTCGCCTTCGCATGCACCGGCGAGATTCCAGTAGGCGTGGTTCGTGAGGTTCAGGATCGTCGGCTTGTCAGTCGTGGCCTCGTAATCGAGCCGCAGATCGTTGTCATCCGTGAGCGTGTAGGTCACGGCGACCGTGAGCGTGCCGGGGAAGCCTTCCTCGCCATCGGCGCTCGTGTACGAAAATCGCACGCCGTGTCCTTCCGCGAGCGGCTCGGCCCTCCACACGCGCGCGTGGAATCCCGTCGGACCGCCATGGAGATGGTTCGGCCCGTTGTTCGTCGCGAGCTGGTGTGCGACGCCATCGAGCGTGAATTTTCCGCGCGCGATGCGGTTTGCGAAGCGCCCGGTGGTCACGCCGAAATGCGGATGCTTCACGAGGTAGCGATCGAGCGTGTCGAAGCCGAGCGTGATGTCCGCCATCGCGCCGTCGCGATCCGGCGTGTGCATCTCGACGAGGCACGCGCCCCAGTTGGTCAGCTTCACGCGGAGGTTGTGGTGGCGGTTGGTGAGGATGAATGCGTCCACCGGCTCGCCGGCGGCGGTTTTTCCAAAGGGTTCGATTTGCACGTGGGATGGGTTTCGATGCGCCCCGGCGGACGGCTGCGCGCGAGTCACCGCACGGGAACGCAGGCCGTGCCCTCCGGGGCAGTTGGAGCAGCGGTCCGCGAGGAAAATTGCCGGGCTGCGGCGAGTCAACTGCAAAGCCCGGGCGGCGTCCCGCCGAAGCGTGCGAATGTCGCCGCAGGACGGGCAAGATCGCAAAAATTGTGCTCGCGACATTCTCGGGTGATATGTTCCTTTGCAGCCGGTCCCCATGGCACTGTCGCAACCGGGCTCCACCTTCCAAAATATTCACGATGAAACCCAAACTGATGAAAGGCGTCGGTGTCATTCCCAAGCAGCGGGAGCTGCGGATGATCGAGCATCCCGAGCCGGTGATTTCCTCCCCGCGCGATGTGAAAATCCGCACAATCGAGGTGGGCATCTGCGGCACGGATCGCGAAATTTGCACGTTTGCCTACGGCCAGGGACCGGCGGGAACGGACTACCTGCTGCTCGGCCATGAATGCCTCGGCGAAGTCGTCGAGGTCGGGTCGGCGGTGAAGCAATTCAAGGTCGGCGATCTCGTGGTGCCGAGCGTGCGCCGGCCCTGCCCGGATCCGAATTGCGGGCCGTGCCGCGATGGCCGGCAGGATTACTGCGCGACGTGGCAGTTCACGGAGCGCGGGATCAACCAGCTCCACGGATTCATGACGGAGTTCTTCGTCGAGGAGGAACCGTATCTCACCTTGGTGCCGCCGGATCTGCGCGACGTGGCGGTGATGGCCGAGCCGCTCACCATCGCGGAGAAAGGTCTCTCGCAGGCGTGGCTGGTGCAGAAGCGCGTGCCCGGCTGGGAGCATCACAACCGCGACGGCAAGGGCCGCGGCCACGGGCGCAACGCGGTCGTCCTCGGCGCGGGTCCGATCGGCCTGCTCGGCGCGATGAAGCTGCTCGTCGAGGGCTTTCGCGTGTTCACCTACTCGCGCTCGCCGAAGCCGAATTTCAAGGCCGACATCGCCGAGCAGATCGGCGTGGAGTACATTTCCTCGGTGAAGATGGGCGTGGACGATCTCGCGCAGCACATCGGCAGCATCGACCTCGTTTACGAGGCGGTCGGCGAGGGGGATGTCTCCTTCGACCTCATGCGCGTGCTCGGCATCAACGGCGTGTTCATTTTCACCGGCATCCCGTCGCAGAAGCCCGCCATCCCGGTGTACGCGGACAACATCATGCGGAACATCACGCTGAAGAACCAGGCGATCATCGGCACGGTGAACGCGAGCCGCGAGGATTTCGCGGAGGCGGTCCGCGACCTCGGGGAATTCAAGAAGCGCTGGCCTGCGGCCCTCAACGCGCTGATCACCGGTCGCCACGACATCGGCGCGCACCGGGAACTGCTCACCGGCAAGGCGCAGGGGATCAAGAACGTGATCCAGTTCTAAGGGACGGCCTTCGCCCGAAATTTGAGCTTTGAATTTCGAGCCACGCGCTTTGAGCTTCCGTCCTATGGCAAAGCAAAATCCCTGGCTCGACGTTTCCGTTCCCATCTCCAATGCCATGCACGGCTGGCCGGGAAATCCGCCGACATTCACCTCGATGCACGTCGGCACGGCGAAGGGCGACGTGTGCAACGTGACGGCCGTCAATTTCAGCTCGCACACCGGCACGCACATGGATGCGCCGCTGCATTTTCTCCACGGCGCAAAGACGATGGACGATCTGCCGTGGGACGCCGTCATCGGCCCGGCGCGCGTCGTCGAGATCAAGGACAAGGAGGCCATCAAGCCCGCCGAGCTGAAGAAGCTGAAGCCGCGCAAGGGCGAGCGGCTCATCTTCAAGACGCGCAACTCGGCGGTGAGCTGGAAGAAGCCTGAGTTCGACAAGGACTTCGTCTATATCTCGAAGGAGGCGGCGCAGGTGCTCGTGGACTGCGGGCGTGCAGACGGTGGGCATTGATTACCTCAGCGTCGGCGGCTTCTACAAAGACGGCATCGAGACGCACCACATCCTGCTCGGCGCGGAGGTGTGGATCATCGAGGGCCTCGACCTGTCGAAGGTGAAGCCGGGCAACTACGACCTGCTCTGCCTGCCGATCAAATTCGACAAAGGCGACGGCGCGCCTTCGCGCTGCCTGTTGCGGAAGCGCTGAACGAGCCTTGCAATTGCGGGGCTTCGGGGTCCCTGGTGGTTCGCAATTTGCAATCCAAGTTGGTTGCTTAGGTTTTTGGGAAACAGGTGCCCATTTCGCGGGCATATGAGCGGGCTCACGCGCTCAAGGCACTTCATCGCGCCGAGTCAGCGCATAGCTGCGCACCGCTTCGCAGAAGCCGAAGTTTCGATAGGTGGGGATGGCCGGATTCGCGTCGCCCGCGCCGGTGCAGATGACCACGTGCTTCACCTTCACGGTCTCGAAGGCATGCCTCACCACGCGGTCGAGCAGCGTCGTGCATACACCTTGGCGACGATGACTCGCACGCGTGGTCACGTATTGAAAACGACCCACGGTTCGCGCCGCATCGAAGTAGAGCCCCATTCCGCCGATCAATTCGCCTCCGGCGAAGGCACCCCACCAATTGCCGTGTCCCTCCTCAGCCATGGCTCTCAGCGACGCCATCTGTGTCCGCCGAAAAAAGCCGCTGTCTTCGGGGTAACGAAAGTCTTCGCGATCGATTTGAATCTGCTGTCCGACCATCGCCTCCCAATCGGATGCGCCCCTCAACTGTCGCACCGTCAAATCCGGGTTGATCGCCGCGCCTCCGTCGTAGGCGGACATCGAGAGCGCCAACCCGTTCGAGGTCCGGAAGCCTGCGGCGATGAACTCGTCGATGAAGCCCGGCGCAGGTTCATCCCAACCAAACGTCGCATGATTCAGCGTGCCGCCAAACACCTGCCGGTGAATCTCCATCCATCCGTCGAAATCGCCCGCGATGGGCGCCCGCTTGAACAGGATGAAATTCCCGAACCAGAACGTGGGGTTGGTGGGAGTTCGCATCGAAAAAAAGTCCGCGTGCTCCTCCACAAAACCATCGCGATCGTGGAAGATCGTGTCGGTCAGATAGCCGATGTTTTTGATGGCGTGCATGGGGAGGGTCAGGGAGTCACTTTGCCGGCCAACCGCTCACCGACCGGGCGTTTGTCTCTGGCTCGAAGCCCGTCGTCCGGGAGGAAGAACAAAATCCCGCAATTCCCGGGCGTCGATCTGCATTGCGATCGTTAATGGGCCGCAGCCGCCAGGGCGAATTGCAATCCTGGCAGCCAGCCGGCCCCTCAGTCCTCCGCCGTGCGCGAGCTTGGCGAGGACGCTGAGGTCCTCCAGCGTCGTGGTGTCGCCCTTGATCGTTTCGCCGGCGGCGATCTGCTTGAGCAGGCGGCGCATGATTTTCCCGGAGCGCGTCTTCGGCAGCGCGTCGGTGAAGCGGATTTCGTCCGGCGTGGCCACGGGGCCGATGACGGTGCGGACGTGCTTCTTCAGCTCGGCGGCGAGCTCCTTGCTCGTCTTGATGCCGGTCTTCACGGTGACGAAGCAGACGACGGCCTGGCCTTTCAGCTCGTCCGGCCGGCCGACGACCGCGGCCTCGGCGACGGACGGATGCGAGACGAGCGCGCTCTCGACTTCGGCGGTGCCGAGGCGGTGGCCGGCGACGTTCAGCACGTCGTCGATGCGGCCGACGATCCAGAAGTAGCCGTCCTTGTCGCGGCGCGCGCCGTCGCCGGCGAAATACATGCCCTTGAACTCGCTCCAGTACGTCTCCTTGTAGCGCGCCTTGTCGCCCCAGATGCCGCGCAGCATCGACGGGCCACGGCTTGCGGATGACGAGCTTGCCGCCCTCGTTCGGCGCCGACTTCCTTGCCCGCGTCGTCCACGACCGCGGCATCGACGCCGAAGAACGGCAGCGTCGCGGTGCCGGGCTTGGTCGGCGTCGCGCCGGGGAGCGGCGTGATCATGTGGCCGCCGGTTTCGGTCTGCCACCACGTGTCCACGATCGGGCAGCGCCCGCCGCCGATGACGTTGTGATACCACATCCACGCCTCGGGATTGATCGGCTCGCCGACCGTGCCGAGCAGGCGCAGCGAGCTGAGATCGTGCTTCTTCAGCCACTCGTCGCCCCATTTCATGAAGGCGCGGATCGCCGTCGGCGCGGTGTAGAAGACGGTGACGCGCGTAGTCCTCGATGATCTTCCAGAAGCGATCGTTCTCCGGCCAGTTCGGCGCGCCTTCGTACATGAGCGACGTCGCGCCCATCGCGAGCGGGCCATAGACCATGTAGCTGTGGCCGGTGACCCAGCCGACGTCGGCGGTGCACCAGTAGACATCCTCATCGCGCAGATCGAAGACGTACTTGCACGTCATGTAGGCGTGCAGCAGGTAGCCGCCGGTCGTGTGCAGGATGCCCTTCGGCTTTCCCGTCGAGCCGCTGGTGTAGAGGATGAAAAGCGGCGCCTCGCTATCGAGCGCGACGGCGCGGGCAGTTCGCGTCCACGTATTCCAGTTCGCGGTGCCACCACACGTCGCGGCCTTCCTCGATGTGGATGTCCGTCGCCGGTGCGGCGGAAGACGATCACGCGTCTTCACCGGCCGTGTCGCCGCTCTTGAGCGCGTCGTCCACGTTCTTCTTCAGCGGCACGATCGTGCCGCGCCGGTAGCCGCCATCCGCGGTGATGATGAGCGTCGCGCCGCAGTCGATGCACGCGGTCCTTGATGCGCTCCGCGCTGAATCCGCCGAAGACGACCGAGTGCATCGCGCCGATGCGCGTGCAGGCGAGCATGGCGATCGCCGCCTCCGGGATCATCGGCATGTAGATGATGACGCGGTCGCCCTTCTTCACGCCGTTGCGCTTGAGCACATTGGCAAAGCGGCAGACCTCGCGATGGAGCTGCTGATAGGTGAGCACGCGCTTTTCGCCGGGTTCGCCTTCCCAGATGATCGCCGCCTTGTTTTGCGCGCGCCGTGCCGAGATGACGGTCCAGGCAGTTCTCCGAGACGTTCAGCTTGCCGCCGACAAACCACTTCGCGTTCGGGCACTTTCCAGTCGAGCACCTTCGTCCACTTCTTCTGCCACGTGAGTTCCTTCGCCTCGCGCGCGAAGAATTTCTCCGGCTTCTTGATGCTCTCCTTCCACATCTTTCGGTACTGCGCCATGCGACTTGATGCGCGCCTTTTTCGAAAAGGCCTTGGCAGGCTTGAAGACGCGGTTCTCGACAAGTGTGGACTCGATATTGGTGCTCATGGGTGGGTGCGTGGCGGGTAAAGCGAGCGCCCTGCTATCAACTAGCCCGTCGCGCTACAAGGGCGAACGCCCGCCCGCCCTCACGGGATGTCCGCTTCCATCCGCTGCCGCAGGCGGCAGGTGGGGCAATTGTCGTTCGGCGAGGTGTGGAGCAGTTGCTTGAGATCGGGCGGCAGCCCCGGGTCGCCCGTCAGCGCGTCCTCCACGGTGAGGCTGTACAGCCCCATCGCCTTCGCGCGCGCCCAGGGATTGCGCAGTGCGAGCCGCTTCAAGTCTTCGCTCGCGAGCATTGCGGGTTTGCTTTCCGGCGCTGCGAGGCGGACGAGCGCGAGTGCATCCACGGCCTGCGCGACCTCGGCGGGCGTCGGGGCTTCCGGCGGGAGTTTGCCGGTCGCCGCAGCGGCCCATGCGCGCCAGGCCGGCCACTGGATGTTTTCGAGCAGGATGAAGACTGCGAGCTGCGCCGTCCCGCGCGGCAGGTCGTTCTGATCCGCGAAAAGCTTCACCAGGGGTGCCAGCCGCGGTTCGGGGGTGCCGCCGAGCGTCAGCGAATGTTGCGCCGGTGCATTTTTCAGCGCGAGCGCCGCAGTCGGAACGACGGCTTCCGCTGATGTGCCCGCGTCGAGCTTTGTCGTAAAGGTGCGGAGCGTCACCTGCCGCTCGCCGGTTTTTGCATCGAGCACCGAGCCGGCCGGGAGGGTGACCGTGAGGGGATCGGAGCCTGCGTTGGAAAGCTTCAGCATCGCGGAGTCGCGGCCGTTTCCTGAGATCGTCGCGACCAACTTTCCCTCCCCCACCGCCTGCGCGAGCGGGGTCCCCTCTGCAAACACCGGGATGCAACAGCACATCCAGAGCGCGGCGATGCAGAGAACATTCATGAGCCGCGCACGATAGGCGGCGATGTGAGAAAGCCAACCGCGATCAGGACGGCCGCGCGAATGCTCACAGCGCCCTGGCCATCAGGAAGTCGTCCATCACGAAGCCGCCGCCGATGTCGAACACCGCCTCCCTTTCGATGCGGAAACCCGCCTTGAGATACGCGGCGATGGCGGGCTCGTTGCGCTTGTTCACCTGCATCCACACTTCCCGCGCTCCGAGCGCACGCGCCTGCTCGCAGATGTGTGCGAGCAGGCGCTGCCCGTGACCTTGCCGCTGCCGGGCGGGGAGCACGTAAAGTTTGCTGATCTTCACCCGCCCGTCCGGCTCGGGCTGGTAAGAAAGGTAGCCGATGGCCTTGCCGTCCTGCTCGGCGACCGCCCACGGGATCCCCGCAGCGAGCTGCCTGCGGATTTCCTCCTCGCTGTACATCCAGCCGAGCATGAATTCGATCTGTTCGGAGGTGATGATGCCGGGGTAGCACTCGCGCCAGATGCGCTGCGCGAGATCGCGCAGCAGCGGGATGTCGGCTTCGGTCGCGGGGCGGATTTCCATCACGGGGCAGGATGATCGGCGGAGCGGCTGGAATCCAAGCACGTTGATCCGTAGCTGCCGACGGAAGGAGGCGGGCTGATCAAAAAATGGTGAATGACGAAGGTGGCCTGCGGCCTGCGGCATTTAGCGCCCCATCGGCCATTCGTTGCTCGCCATTCGGACAGCCCGCCTCCTTCCGTCGGCGGCTACGGAGAAAAAGCCATTGCCACAGGTATTACGCTCACGTATCAATCGCGTCCCTTTCCAACAACCCTACCCGCTATGAGCACCGTCCCGCATCTTCCCGTCCTCCGTCTCGGCCGCAGCTACGAGAGCCTCGACAAGCTCGAAATCAAGGATCACCGCACCGGCGAGGTGAAGGCGGTCGTGTCCTCGATCAACGCGGGCATTCTGCGGAAGGACTTCCGCAAGCTCGGCGACGCGCGGGCGGCGCTGAAGAAATTCACCGTCGCGGAACTCATCGCGATGTCGGCGAAGGCGGGCGAGTTTTTCCTGAACGGCACGCTGCCGCTCGGCGACAAGGGGCACACGCAGTCGGCGGATGAATACGTCGCGACGCTCAGCGGCACGAGCGGGCTGCCGCACGTGATGGTGCGGCGCAACATGACCAAGATTCACTACGCGCTCACGCATCTCGACGTGATCCTGAACGGCCTCTCGCGCGGGCTCGACATGACGATCATCGACAAGGGATTCGGCGAGCAGTTCGGCACGAAGCTCTCCTTTTTCCCGTCGTGCGAGGCGCTCGGGCTCGTGATGCCGAGCAATTCGCCCGCGGTGAATTCGCTCTGGCTCCCGGCCATCGCGCTGAAGACGCCGGTGGTCATCAAGCCCGGACGCGACGAGCCGTGGACGCCGTTCCGGCTCATCCAGGCATTCATCGCGGCGGGCGTGCCGGCGGAGGCATTCGGCTTTTACCCGACGGACCACGAGGGTGCGGGCGAAATTTTGAAGAGCTGCGGGCGCGCGCTCATCTTCGGCGACAAAAACACGATGGCGCAGTACGCGAACAACCCGGCGATCCAGCTCCACGGGCCGGGCTGGAGCAAATTCATCATCGGCGACGACTGCATCGAGAACTGGCGCGACTACATCGACGTGATCGCCGGGGCGATCAGCGACAACGGCGGCCGCTCGTGCATCAATGCGAGCGCCGTCGTCGTGCCGAAATACGCCGCCGAAATCGCCGACGCGCTCGCGCAGAAGCTCGGCCCGATCCAGCCGACGAGGAACGACGACCCGAACGCGCGGCTCTCCGGCTTCGCGAATGTGAAGATGGCCGACTTCATTGACGCGCAAATCGAGGACGGGCTGAAGACGCCTGGCGCGACCGACGCGACGGCGAAGTACCGCGGCGGCCCGCGCAGGGTGGAGTTCGAGGGCGGCGTGTATCTGCGCCCGACGATCGTGCATTGCGAGAGCTTCGCGCACCCGCTGTCGAACAAGGAATTCCTCTGCCCGTACGCCAGCGTCGTGCAGTGCCCGCAGTCCGAGATGCTCGGCAAAATCGGCTACTCGCTTGCGGTGTCGGCGATCACGAAGGACGCGAAATTCATCGGCGAACTGGAGGCGTTCGGGGAAATCGATCGCCTGAACATCGGCCCGATCTCGACGATGGCCATCTCGTGGGATCAGCCGCACGAGGGGAACATGTTCGAGTTCCTGTGGAAGCGCCGCTCGATCGAGCGGGCTTGGTGATTCGGTAGGGCGTGCTCGCCGAGCGCGCCCGCTTTTGCCGGGAGAACGGGGCGGCTTCAGCGAAGCCGCCCTACCGGGGAAGATTTCCATCGGCTGCATCGGCTGAAGCGGGTAGCCTTTTGCAGGAACTCCCGAACGCCATGCATGCATCCCTGCCAGACCTCGCCAAACCGTATCGCGTCACCAAGGGGAAGAAATTCCGGCTCAAGGATGTGGATCCGGCGGACACCGGGAAACTGAAGTCGCCGGACAAGGCGGCGGAGTTGCTCCAGGAGAGCGTGCAGCTGCTCAGCGATTTGCAGGAAAAGCTCTACGCGCAGGATCGGTGGGCGTTGCTGCTGATTTTCCAGGCGATGGATGCGGCGGGGAAGGACGGCACGATCAAGCACGTGATGTCGGGCGTGAATCCGCAGGGCTGCGAGGTCACGAGCTTCAAGGCGCCGAGCGATCAGGAACTCGATCACGACTTCCTGTGGCGAACGACGAAGGCGCTGCCGGAGCGCGGCCGGATCGGCATTTTCAACCGCTCGTACTACGAGGAGATGCTCGTGGTGCGCGTGCATCCGGAATTTCTCGCAGCGCAAAAGCTGCCGCCGAAGCTGGTCACCGAGGACATCTGGAAGGAGCGGTTCAAGGACGTGCGCGCGTTTGAAAGCTACCTCGGGCGGAACGGGGTGATCGTCCGGAAGTTTTTCCTCCACGTTTCAAAGGGCGAGCAACGCGAGCGGTTCCTCGCCCGGCTGAATGAGCCGAAGAAGAATTGGAAATTCTCCACGGGCGACGTGAAGGAGCGGGCGCATTGGGACGAATACATGGAGGCGTACGAGGACATGATCCGCCACACCGCGACGAAGGACGCGCCATGGCACGTCGTCCCGGCGGACAACAAGTGGTTCACGCGCCTGGCCGTGGCGTCGGCGATCATCGAGACGCTGCAATCGCTCGACCTGCATTTCCCGAGGGTCAGCAAGGCCAAGCTGAAGGAGCTGGCCGCGGCGAAGGCGGTGTTGATGCGCGAGCGGTAGGTCTCGGTGCCGCAGGGGCGGCCCCCCGGGCTGAAGGTCCGGTGGCCTTGGCGGATTTGCGCACGGCCGTCCGCAGTTAGGATTCGTTCGCCGGACGGCACGATCCTTGCATCTCGCACCCTTGCCAAATCCAGAAACACACAGCCCTACCGGTATGACTTCCAAGCGCATCCTACTCGTCGTCGATGACAAGCTCCTGCTGAAACTCTATCAGGAGAAAATCGAGGAGAACGGCTTTGCCGTGTTCGCCGCCCGGGACATGGGCAAGGCCGCGCAGATCCTCGTGGAAAAGAAGCCGGACCTCGTGCTGCTCGATGTCGTTTTTCAGGAAGGCAACCCGCTGGAGTTCATCCACGCCCTCCGTGCAGAACCGGAGAATGCGAAACTGCCCATCCTGATCCTCCCGAACCTCCTCGGCCAGGTCGCCCACGAGGCGACGGAGGCCGGTGCCACGCAGGCCATCGCCCCCGGGCCGAGTCCGATCGCGTGCATCATCGACGCCATCCGCAGCAGCTTCGGCATGCCGGGCCTCGGCGCGGCCGCCGACAAGCAGCTCTTCAAGGCCGACGAATTCTGGGTCGATGCCATTTTTGCGAACGCGGTGGACAGCATCAACCGGATGCGCCACTGCCTGCCGGGCATCGCCGAGACGCCGCCCGAACTGCCCGCACTGCACGAGCTGTGGAACCTCGCGCACGCCTTTGCCCAAAAGACCGCGCTGCTCCCGTACAAGCCTTTCGCGCAGATCGCGGGTTCGTTCGACATGCTGCTGCACGGCTTGAACGAGACGCCCGAGCAACTGAATCCCTCCACGATTCGCACCGTGGGACAGGCGCTCGATTTCCTCGCGTCGATCTCCAAGCCGGAGTGTCTCTCGCGCCTCACCGACCCGGGCGCGGCCTCGCTGCTCGTGGTGGATGACGAGGACGGCGCGCGGCAATTCATCACCTCCGCGCTCCAGCTCGCCGGGCTGAAAAACGAATGCGCGGAATCCCCGGCGCGGGCGATCGAGAAGCTGAACAAGTCGCCGATGAATCTCATCTTCCTCGACGTGGGCCTGCCGGAAATGAACGGCTTCGAGCTCTGCACGAAGGTGCGCGCCATCGATCAGTACAAGCGCACGCCGATCGTATTCTTGACCGGCATGGCGACTTTCCAAAACAAGGCAAAGGCGAGCCTCAGCGGCGGGAACGACTTTGTCGGCAAGCCCTTCAATCTTCCGGAACTCGGTGTGAAGGCGCTGATGTGGCTCTGTCGCGGACAGCTCGAGATGGTCTGAGCCGGGCGGGAAATGGCCTAGAGTTTGCGCGGGGCGGGGCTTGACTCCCCCATGCGCGTCCCCCTCTCGCTCCTGCTGTGCGCCCTTGCGGCGCTCCATGCCGAACCGGCCCCGGTGGTGACCGATGTGGAATTGCAGCCGCTCGCCGCGCAGGCGCGACGCGTCTTCGAGGCGGCGGAGTTTCTTGGCGAGCCATTTTCTGCGGCGCAGCGCGAAGCCTTGGACGCGGCGGCACGATTGCCGGATCGCGCGGAGGCCGTGGCGAAAATCCAGGCGTTGCTCGATGCGCGCGTGCTGTTCGTCGTGAACATCAATCCGGAGATGCGCGTGAAGGCCGCGCAGGGTCCGGCAAAGGCCGTGGCCGTCGAGCAGGGCTGGCGGCTCTTTCTCGTGAAGGTCGTGAACGAGGCGGGCGTCACCGCGCCGCTGCGCATCCGCAGCCCGCAGGCCCAGGCTCTTTACAATTCCGTCGGGATAACCGCGGGAAAAAAGCCCCAGCCGGCCGGCGAGCCTCCGTTCGCGGAGCGGTGGACGGACATCGAGCTCTTCACCAAGTCGCCGATGAAGGCCGCGCTCAGCGGGCTCGGAGTGGAATACGCGCTCGTCTCGATTTTCAGCCGCGATGCGGGAAAGCGCGAGGCGCGCTTTTCATTCGACGTGGGACAGGGCACGCAGGATCTCGGATTCCGCAACGACGGCGAGCGTGCTCTTCGACTGCCGCCCGGCGCGCGCGGTCACGCTCCGCGTGCGCGACGAACACGGCGCGCCGACGCACCGCGTCCTTTCTCATCCGCGACCAGGCGAAGCGCGTGTATCCCTCGCAGGCGAAACGCATCGCGCCGGACTTCTGCTTTCATCCGCAGATCTATCGCGAGGACGGCGAGACGGTGCGGCTGCCGGACGGGCAATACGACGATCGACGTTCCAGCGCGGCCCGGAGTCCATCGCAGAGACGCGCGACGTCACCATTTCCGCCGCCACACGCGAGACTGTCGTTTCAGGTGAAGCGATGGATCGATCCCGCGAAGCTCGGCTGGTGGAGCGGCGATCATCACATCCACGCCGCGGGCTGCGCGCACTACTCGAATGCCGACCGAAGGGCGTGCATGCGCCGGACATGGCGCGGCACTGCCAGCGGCGAGGATTTGAAGATCGGCGCGAACCTCACGTGGGGGCCGTGCTTCGATTATCAGAAGCAGTTCTTCACCGGCGAAGGAGGACAAGGTCTCGCAGTATCCGTACCTCCTCCGCTACGACATCGAAGTCAGCGGCTTCGGCTCGCACAAGAGCGGCCACCTTTGCCTGCTGCGCCTGCGCGAGCAGATGTATCCCGGCGGCGATTCCACCGAGCACTGGCCCACGCTTTGCCTGAACACGCTGAAGTGGGCGAAGAAGCAGGGCGCGCTCTGCGGCCCCGCGCACAGCGGCTGGGGCCTGCAGCCGATTGCCGAGGACGATCCCGCGCGCAACGCTCCCTACAAAGGCGGCCGGCGCAATCAAGTCCGCGACGCACGAACTGCCGAACTACATCATCCCGCCCTTCAACGGCATCGGCGCGAACGAATACATCGTGGACGTGACGCACGACGTGCCCGGCCCCGACGGCAAGCTGGTGCCCGCGGTGGATTTCCTCTCGATGGTCGACACGCCGAGCCTGTGGGAACTGAACATCTGGTATCACACGCTCAACGCCGGCTTCCGCACGCGCATCAGCGGCGAGACGGATTTCCCGTGCATCTACGGCGAACGCGTCGGCCTCGGCCGCAGCTACGTGAAGCTCGACGGCAAGCTCAACTACGACGACTGGTGCGAAGGCATCCGCGTCGGGCGCAACTACGTGAGCGATGGAAAAAGTCACCTGCATGGAGTTCAAGGCCAACGACGTCGCGATGGGCGAAAATGGCAGCGAGCTGCGGCTTGCCAAGCCCGGCACGGTGAAGCTCACGGCCAAGGTCGCGGCCCGCCTGAACGAGAAGCGCGATCCGGAAATCCGGCAGGGCGACCTCGAACAGAAGATCTTACTGGGACGTCGAGCGCGCACGCATCGGCGACAGCCGCGAGGTGCCGTGGAAGTGCTCGTCAACGGCCATTCCGTCGCGCGCAAAAACATCTCCGCCGACGGCACGCTGCGCGACGTGAACTTCGACGTTCCGATCCAGCGGAGCAGCTGGGTCGCGCTGCGCATCCTTCCGTCGTCGCACACGAATCCGATCTTGGTGATCGTCGGCGACAAGCCCGTGCGCGAACGCCGCAGCCTCGAATGGTGCCTGAAATCCGTGGACCAATGCTGGTCGCAAAAGGAAAAGCTGATCGCGCCCGCCGAACTCGGTGACGCCCGCGATGCGTACGAGCATGCGCGCCAAGTTTACCGCGCCCGGCTCGCCGAGGCCCCGTGACCGGAGCGCGCTGGAAATTTTGCCGCGGGGATGGCAATCCGCGCATGACTTTTGCTAACTGATTTGATACGCCCGCACATGCTCCGCCTCCTGCTTCCATCTCTCTTCGCCCTTGCGTTTCTCTCCGGTTGCGCCGGCTCCAGCCCAAGGCGCTACGCCTACAAGCCCATTCCCGGAAAAACGGCGACCCTTTACGGCGGCCAGGCCATCGCGCCGGCTTCTGCGCCGCGCGCCGTCCACGCGGCGATCGAGGCCGGCAACCGCATCGCCGGGCTGCCCTACCGCTACGGCGCGGGACACACGCGCGGACTCTCGAATGCGTACGATTGCTCCGGCGCAGCCTCCTACGTGCTCTGCGAAGCCGGGCTGCTCGACCAGCCGACGACCTCCAGCGCATTCCGCCGCTACGGCTCACGCGGGCACGGCCGGTGGATCAATGTCTATGCGCGCAACGGCCACGTCTTTCTCGTCGTCGCCGGCCTGCGATTCGACACCGGCTGGGGCACTGGCGCCGAGGGGCCGAAGTGGACCACGAAGGGCCGTCCCCTCAACGGCGCCGTCGTCCGCCATCCGGCCGGCCTGTAGCCTCCGGAGCTGAAAGTCGTCGAGGAAGGGCTGCCCTTCGCCGAAGCGCACGACATTCTCCGAGCTGACCCGCGCGATCTCCGTCAGCGCCTCGGCTGTGAGGAATGCCTGGAGCGCGGTGATGAGCACATTCGGAAAAATCAGCCCGCTTTGAGCGCAACGTTGACTGCGCTGGTGTCGTTGAGTTCGCCGCGGCGTTTACTTCCCGGAGATGCGCTTTTTCGCGTCGTCGGAAAGTGCGGGCGTTGTCGCGAGCCAGCGGCTTGCGGCGGTTTCGTCGGAGCGCTTCCACTGCTGGTACACGCCCCGCACGGCGTTTTCGCGCTTGTTGTCGTCGCCCACGGTCGCGGCCCAGCTCGCCGCGCCCTCGGGATCGCGCGCGGTCACCGTCCCGGCGTACGCGGTGACGGCGGCGTCGCGCTCCGGGCTGGCGGGGAGTTTCTCCAGCCACGCGGCGGCGCGCGCGACATCACTTTGCGCCATCGCATTGACGACCTGCGGGAATGCCGCCTCGCGCGCAGACGGGTCGGCGATCTGCACGACCCACTGCGCGGCGGCCACGGGATCCTGCCGCGCCCACGTGCCGGCGATTCGGCCCGCCGTGGCCTTCTGCGCATCGCTCGGCGCGAGCGTGGCAAAGAGCTGCGCGGCCTGCACGGGGTCATTGTTCGAGATCCCGCCGACCGCGCCGGCGAGGAACGCCTGCTTCTGCGCGCCTTCCGGCTGGCTCTTCGCCCACGCCAGCGCGCCCTGCGGATCCTGCACGGCCCAGCTCGAGACGGCGTGGCCGTAGTCGCCCGACTTCAGTTCCGGCGATTTGATGACCCATTCCAGCGCCGCGTGCGGGTCGCTGAGCACCCACGTCGCAACCGCCTCGCTGGAAGCCTGCCGCCGCGCGTCGCCGGCCGGCATGTTTTTCTCGATGAATGCGAGCGCTTCCACCGGCGCCTCGCGCGACCAGTTGCGCAGCGAATTGCGCAGCGTCTCGTCGCGGTTGCTTCCGGCGGGCAGCGTCGCGGCGAGTTCGGCGGCGGCCTTCGGGTTCTGCCAAGCGAGCTGATTCGCCACCTGCTGCACGGCGTCCGCCCGGGCCTGGCCCTCGGGGAGTTTCTCGATCAGCCGCATCGCCTGCTCCTGATCCTTCTGCGCCGCCTGCTGGAGGATGTTCGCAAAGGCCTGCTTGCGCGATTCGCCCGCCGGCATTTTTTCCGCGGCGCTCATCGCCGCCTCCGGGTCCGTCTCCGCCCAACGGCCGAGCGCCGTGGCCATGGCGCGGCTGCGCGTGCCGATTTCCGGGATTCGCTCCAGCCAGTCCATCGCCGCCTGCGGATCCTTTTCCGCCCAGCGGCTCGCCACCGCGAGCAGCGCCTGCTGGCGGCCTTCGCCCATCGGCAGCGAGAGCGCCTGTGCCGAGGCGAGCTGCGGATCGCGCCCGCCCCAGTCGGAAAAAATCTTCTGATACACATCCATCGAACGCATTTCCGGCGGCAGCGACTTCACCCACGCGAGCGCCGCGCTCGCATCCACCTGCACCATGCCGGATGCCACGCCCGCGACGGCCGTCTGCTGCTCCTTGCCCGTCGGCAGCCCCAGCGCCCATGCCTTTGCCGCCGCTCCGTCCTTTCGCGCCCACTCGCTGGCGGCGGTGGAAAGTGCGAAGTCGCGCTCCCACCGGTTGCTCCCCTTCATCGTGAGCGCGTACGCCGCCGCCGACTGCGGGTCGAACTCCGCCCAGCGCGCCACGATCATCGACACCACGCCGCCCCATTCGTTGCCCGGCCGCTTCTTCGCGAATTCGAGCGCCGCCTGGATGTCCTCCGGCCCGATCTTTTCCACTGCGGAAAACATGCTCCGGAATTTCCGCAGATCATTCGGCTGCTGCATCGCCGCGAGCAGGCCCGAGAGCATGCGCCCGCGCCGTTCCTCGGGGGTCAGGTTTGCGTCGCGGGTGTAGCCGCTGCCTCCGGGCATTCCGTCCGCCTCCGTGTGCGAACTCCCGCGCTGCCCGCCCGCGGCACCCGCCGCGTCCGATGCGGATCGCCCCGCGCCCATTTCCCCGCCCGCCCCGCCGCCCATGAAAAACCCGGCACTCCACCCCGCGAGCAGGAAGGCGAGGGGCAGGAGGACTTTCGTCGCGTTGTTCATCCGGGGCACAGGTGAGCATCACCGCGTCTCCCGCCGACACAAGGCGGAACTCCTGAACAGGGTAGGGCGCGTTCGCCGAACGCGCCCTGTCTCATGTGCGGCCGGATCCGCGGGTTCATTCGCCGGGTTCGCCGGATGCGCGGGACGGCTCGGCGAGCCGTCCCTACCTTGCGGAGCCCCGCCGCCCTCCCGGCCATCATCCGCGAGCGGAAGCGCCAGTCCCCGCTGGTGAAAATGGTCGAAACGCGGAGACGCAGAGACGCGGAGGTGCGGACAGAAAACGTGTCAGCCTGACATGTTTCTCTGCGTCTCTGCGTCTACGCGTTTACTTCTCCGCCGCCGGAGCCGGAGCCTCGATGCGCGGGAAAAGCGGGACGGGTTTGCCGAGCACATGCCCGTCCGGCAGACCGCCCCAGACCGCATCCGCGAGACGGAACCGCGTGTCCTTGCCGGCCTCGTCCAGCTTCCAGGCGAGCTGGTCAAAAATCCCGTGCGCCGCATCCGGCAGCACCGGCCAGATCAGGATGGCGATGATGCGGAGGGATTCGGCGAGCGAGTAGAGGACTGTGTCGAGGTGGTCAGCTTGCTTCGGGTCTTTGGCCAGTTTCCAAGGAGCTTCATCATCAATGAGCCGATTACACCGCTGCGCAATATCGAGCGCGTCTGCGATCCCTTGCTGAACTTGAAAATGGTCCATCGCCGTCGGGTAGATGTTGCATTGTGATCGAATCTCTCGGCGAAAATCTATGATGTCTTGCCCAGCCGGAGGCACCGAGATTTCTACCGGGTCCGGTTGCTGCCCTACAATTAATCTTTGGCTGGGGATGCTCACTTTCGCATCCACTACGCGCCCCTCCCGATACTTCCCCGCCATGCTCAGCGAGCGGTTGAGCAAGTTTCCGAGAGAATTTGCGAGGGCCGCATTGTAAGAGCTGACGAGCCTTTCCTCGCTGAAGTCCGCATCGCGCCCGGTGGCGATGTCGCTCATGAGGTAGTAGCGCAGTGCTTCGGGGCCGTATTTGTCGGCGAGGAGGTCGGGGTCCACGATGTTGCCGAGGCTCTTGCTCATTTTCGCGCCGGCGATGTTCCACCAGCCATGCACGAGCAGCGTCGGCATTTCCTCATCCGCAAAGCCCATCGCCTTGAGCATGATGGGCCAATAGACGCCGTGCGCGGGGATGAGGATGTCCTTGCCGATGACGTGGAGCGGCGGCCAGAAATCGTTGAACCGCCAAGGCGCCAAGACGCCAAGCGGGGAAGAATTTTCGTCTTCCTGGCGCCTTGGCGTCTTGGCGGTGAAATCCGTATCGTGGCCGGGGGCGAAGCTGATGTAGTTCACCAGCGCGTCGAACCACACGTAGGTGACGAAGCCCTCGCCGAAGCTCTCAGGAAAGGGGATGCCCCACTTCAGCCGCGACGCGGGGCGCGAGATGCACAGGTCGCCTTCGAGTTTTTCCACCGCGTTGCGCAACTCGGCGACGCGGAAATCGGGGACGACGAACGGCTTTCCGTCCGCGCTTCGTTTGTCGATGAAATCGAGCAGCCACTGCTTCGGGTCGCAGCCGGGCAGGCCGGTCGCGGGGTCCTGCCCCGGCGCGGCTGGCGCCTGAGTGAGGCGGAAGTAGAAGTTCTCCTCGTCGCGCTCCTCGACCTGCCCCCACTCGGGGCCGAACTGCCCGTCCGGCCCGCGCTCCTTGTCCGTGAGGAATTGCTCCTGGCGCACGCTGTAAAAGCCGCGCTGCGTCTTCTTGTAAATCCACCGGCTCTGCCCGGTCGCGGGATCCTTGTCGTCCCACAGCTTTTGCAGATTCGCGCGCACGCAATCCTTGTGAAGCGGGTCCGTCGTCGCGGCCCACGCGTCGTATTTCACGTCGAGCTTTTCCCACAGCGCGGTGAATTTCCCGGTGATGCCGTCCACAAATTCCTGCGGCTCGACGCCCGCCTTCTCCGCGCTCTGCTGCACCTTCTGCCCGTGCTGATCCACGCCGGTGAGGTAGAAGACTTCGTCGCCCTTCAGCCGGTGATAGCGCGCGAGCACGTCGGCGAGCACCTTTTCGTACGCATGCCCGATGTGCGGCGCGCCGTTGGTGTAATCAATCGCGGTGGTGATGAAGAAAGGCTTCGGCATGGAATGGCGGACGATGCGGGAAGCGGGCGGAATTGGCAACATTCGTAGCCGCCGACGGCAGGAGGCGGGCTGATCTTTTCCGTGTGGACGAAACATCAAAGTGCCCGCCTCCTGCCGTCGTCGGCTACAAAATAGCGCGCCATTTCTCCGCCCGCTCGCGTATCGTCCGCAGCCAATGCCGCCCTTCCTGCGCATCTTCTGGTGGAATGTCGCCCGCTACGTGCGGCGGCACCGGCTGCTTGCGCTGTTCAATGTGCTGAGCATCGCGCTCGGCATCGCGGTGTATCTGGCCATCCGCATCGCCAATGAAAGTGCGACGCGGGCGTTCACCGGCGCGGTGGATCTCGTCGCGGGAAAGGCGCATCTCGAGATCCGCGGCGATGTGGATGAAACGCTGTGGCCGCAGGTCGAGCGCACGCCCGGCGTGGCGGCGGTGACGGGCGTGATCGAGGCGGTCGCCGCGCTGCCGGAATGGCCGGGCGAATACCTGCGGCTCACCGGCATTGATGTGATCAGCGGCGCGGCATTTCGGACGTTCGAGCTGCGCGCGGATGCGGGGCGGTTCGACATCGGGCGCTGGCTGGGCACGCCGGGCGGCGTGGCGGTCACGCGGGAATTTGCCACGCGGCGCCGGCTGCGCGAAGGCTCGGAGATTCACGCCGTCGTGAACACGCGCGCGGTGACGCTGAAGGTGCTCGCGATCCTCGACGCCGGAGACGCGCCGGTGACGGATTCGCGTTTCGCGGTGATGGACATCGGCTGGGCGCAGGAGCTTCTCGCGCGTCCAGGGCGCGTGACTTCGCTGCAAGTGCTGCTCGATGATCCGCTGAAAATTTCCGAGGCGGCGGAGCAGTTGTCGCGCATCGCCCCCGGCTTGAGCATCGGTCCGCCGCGGCAGCGCAGCGAGCAGATGGGGAAGATGATCGCGGCGTTCCAGCTCAACCTCTCGGCGCTCAGCATGGTCTCGCTGCTCGTCGGCGTGTTCCTCATTCACAACACCGTGTGGACCTCCGTCGCGCGGCGCCGAACGCAGATCGGCGTGATGCGCGCGCTCGGCCTCCCGGCGTGGCGCGTGCGCGTGATTTTCCTCGGCGAAGCGCTGCTCTACGCAGTGCCCGGCGTGCTGCTCGGCGCCATCGGCGGCGTGTTGCTCGCGCAGAAACTCACGGGCGCGGTGCAGCAGACGGTGACTTCGCTCTACGCGCTCGTGAATGTGGACCGGCTGTGGCTGGAGCCGGGGCAGTTTGCGGTCGCCGCGTTCTACGGCATCGCCGCGGCGATCCTCGGCGCGTGGGGTCCGGCGGCGGATGCGTCGCGCGTGGAGCCGGTGGATGCGCTGCGACGCGGCGTGGAAAAGCGGGGCGAAAGCGATCGTGCGCGCGGCTGGTGGAAGTGGGCGCTCGTGGCCTGCGGTGCGGCGGCGCTCTGCGCGTGGCGTTCGCTGACGGCCGGGCCGCCGTGGCTCGCATTCGGCGCAGCGCTGTTCGTTTTGGTCGCGGCCTCGCTTTTTGCGCCGATGGTGCTCTCGGGCGCGGCGGAAATGTCGCGGTTGTGGGTGAAGCTGTCCGCCTCGACCGGAGGGATCACCAGCACGGGCGAGGCAGTCGCGATCCTCGCCGCGCGGCGGCTTACGCGCGGGCTGCGGCGCAATGCGATCACCGTCGCGGCGCTCGCGGCGGCGGTCGCGATGTACGTGGCGCTGGTGGTGATGACGCATTCCTTCCGCCAGTCGCTCGACGCGTGGATCGGGAAGGGCATCGTCGCGGATCTCTTCATCGCACCGGCAGCGAACGAAACGCTGGGGATGACATCCTTTCTCCCGCAATCCGCCGTGGACTGGCTGCGCGCGCGGCCGGAGGTCGCGGGCGCGGATACCTTCCGCGAGATGAACACGATCGTGAACGGCAGCATCGCGTCGCTCGTGGTGCTCGATGGCGTTTACCGGAATAACCTGACCTTCCTGCAAGGCGACGATCGCGCGGCGATGGCGTCGCGTTTTTGCGGGCGATGCGGTCGTGGTGACGGAGCCCTTCGCGCGGAAGTTCCGCGTGAATGCCGGGGACAAACTGCGACTGGAAGCGCCGCGTGGCGCGGTCGAGGTGGAGGTCGCCGGGGTGTATGCGGATTACAGCCGCGACCAGGGCGCGGTGGTGATGAGCCGCGCGATGTTCCGGAAGCATTGGGACGATGATCGCGTGATGTCGGCGGCGGTCTATCTGAAGCCGGGCACGGACGTGCCGGCGTTCGAGGACGCGTTTCGCGCGGCGTTTGCCGGTGCGGGCGAATATGCGCTGAACACGACGCGCGCACTGCGGGAGCGGATCCTGAAGGTGTTCGACCAGACCTTCGCCGTGACGCACGTGCTGCGCACCGTGGCGATGATCGTCGCGATCGCGGGCGTGCTTCTCACGATGACGACGCTGGTCACTGAGCGCCGCCGGGAACTCGCGCTGATGCGCGCGCTTGGCGCGACGCCGCGCTGGGTGAGCGCGCTGGTGCTCACGGAGGCGGGCCTGCTCGGCCTGCTCGCGGCGCTGCTCGGCGTGGAGGCGGGCATTCCGCTTGCGATGGTCCTCACGTGGGTCGTGAATCCGGCGTTCTTCGGCTGGACGATCCACATGGACATCCCATGGGCCGCGCTCGCGTGGACGCCGGTGTGGATTCTCGCTGCCTCGCTCGCCGCCGCCTGGTGGCCCGCGCGGCTGGCGCAACGGGAGGAAATCGCGGAGGCTTTGCACGAAGAATGAAACAATCAAAACAGGACCGATCTGCATCGGGGAGCGCGGGCGGGGCGCCCGCGCTCCCCGGAGAGCTCAACGGTGCTTTCCGGGCGGTTCTGCTGGTTTTGGGAATCCTTTTTGCATTGGGATTCTTTGCGTGCGCCGATGATGCTCCCGGCTGGCGAAGAGCCGAGCCCGGTTGGAAATTCGAGTGGCCGCGCGACCATGCGGCGCATCCGGATTTCAAGACGGAGTGGTGGTATTTCACCGGCAATCTGCGCGCGGCGGATGGGCGGCGCTTCGGGTATCAGGTCACGTTTTTCCGGCACGGCGTCCGTGCGCCCGGAGCGCGCGATGCGGCGAAGTCGCGGTTCGTGATGGATGATTTGAAGTTCGGCCATTTCACGATCACCGATGTGAAGGCGGGCCAGTTCCATTTTTCGCAGCAGCTCTTGCGCGGCGCATTCGGCGAGGCGGGCTTCGGTGATTTGCAAAACGAAGTGCGTCTCGCGTGGCTCGGCGATTGGTCGCTGGCATTCGACAAGGATGGCGCGATGCAACTGAACGCGAGCGACGATGGACGTTCGCTCGAATTGCGCTTGGAAAGCGCGAAGCCGTGGGCGCTGCACGGCGAGGCGGGCCTGAGCACGAAGGCCGATGTGCCGGGGCATGCGTCGCAATATTACTCCGGCACGCGGATGCGCTCGCGCGGGACTTTGAAAATCGGCGGACAGGAGCTGCCGGTCGAGGGCGAGAGCTGGTTTGACCACGAATGGGCGACGAACCAGCTCGCGCCGGGGCAGTCGGGCTGGGACTGGTTCAGCGTGCAGCTCGATGACGGGACTGAGCTGATGCTCTACCGGCTGCGAAAGAAGGACGGCTCGGTGGATGGCGCGTCGTCGGGGTCGTTCATCGCGAAGGATGGCAGCGTGCGGCATCTGAAGCTCGATGAACTGCGGCTGACGCCTGTGAAATTTTGGGAGAGCGCGAAGACGCGGGGCAAATATCCGATCGGCTGGCGTGTCGAAGTGCCGCCGCTGGGGATCGATCTGGAAGTCACGACACCCGTCGAGGCGCAGGAACTCGCGCTTGAGCCGGTGGCGTATTGGGAGGGGATGATCGACGTTCGGGGCAAGCGCGACGGCCGTGCGGTGAATGGGCACGGTTACCTCGAACTCACCGGCTATGCGGGGGATGTCGTGGGACTTTCAGTGCCGGAATAGCTCGCGGGGAAGCCGCGGGGCTGTTTGGGCATTTGGCGGCGCGAGGGCATTCGTGTGCCCTCGGAGTGGGCGGTTTCGGCGAAACCGCCCTACCTTTGCCTTGTCTCCGCGAATCCGTTGCCTTTGAATCGCCCTCCCACAAATGGAACCTACAGCTGACATCGCCCTCATTGGTCTGGCCGTCATGGGCCAGAACCTCATCCTCAACATGAACGACCACGGCTACACCGTCGTGGCGTACAACCGCACCACGGCGAAGGTGGACGAATTCCTCGCCAACGAGGCGAAGGGCACGCAACGTGCATCGGCGCGCATTCCATCGAGGAGATGGTCGCGAAGCTCAAGCGCCCGCGCCGCGTGATGATGCTCGTGAAGGCGGGCAAGCCGGTGGACGAATTCATCGAGCAGATCATCCCGCACCTCGAAGC
Organism: uncultured Verrucomicrobiae bacterium; assembly: GCA_963769025.1. Taxonomy (GTDB): domain Bacteria; phylum Verrucomicrobiota; class Verrucomicrobiia; order Chthoniobacterales; family Chthoniobacteraceae; genus SXWH01. The sequence goes on along the minus strand of CAVYKI010000003.1, from coordinate 988,214 downwards.
GGGCGACATCATCATCGACGGCGGCAACTCGCTTTTCGACGACACCGATCCGCCGCGTGAAGTATCTGCGAGAGCAAGGGACTGCTCTACATCGGCACCGGCGTGTCCGGCGGTGAAGAAGGCGCGCGCCGCGGCCCGAGCATCATGCCCGGCGGATCGCCGGCGGCGTGGCCGCACGTGAAGGAGATTTTCCAGGGCATCTCCGCGAAGGTGGACGACGGCGTGCCGTGCTGCGACTGGGTCGGCGAAGGCGGCGCGGGCCACTACGTGAAGATGGTCCACAACGGCATCGAATACGGCGACATGCAGCTCATCTGCGAGGCCTACAACATCATGAAGAACGGCCTCGGCATGACCGCCGACGAGATGCACGAGGTCTTCGCCGAGTGGAACAAGGGCGACCTCGACAGCTACCTCATCGAGATCACGCGCGACATCCTCGCCAAGAAGGACGAGGACGGCGCGCCGCTCGTGGACAAGATCCTCGACACCGCCGGCCAGAAGGGCACCGGCAAGTGGACGGTGATCAATTCGCAGGAACTCGGCATCCCGATCACGCTCATGGCGGAGGCGGTGTATTCGCGCTGCGTCTCCGCGCTGAAGGACGAGCGCGTGAAGGCCGCGAAGAAGCTCAAGGGCCCGAGCCCGGCGCTGAAGGCGATCGCGTCGAATCCCGAGAAGAAGAAGGCGTTCATCGAGGACATCCGCCACGCGCTCTACGCCTCGAAAATCGTCAGCTACGCGCAGGGCTACATGCTCATGCGCGCCGCGGCGAAGGAGTACAGCTGGAACCTGAACTACGGCGGCATCGCGCTGATGTGGCGCGGCGGCTGCATCATCCGCTCGCGCTTCCTCGGCAAGATCAAGGAGGCCTACGACAACAATCCGAAGCTCTCGAACCTGCTGCTCGACGATTATTTCCGCGGCGAGATCAAGAAGTCGCAGAAGGGCTGGCGCAACGTCGTCGCCACCGCGGCGAAGAAAGGCATCCCGGTGCCGGCCTTCAGCACCGCGCTCGCGTTCTTCGATCAGTACCGCACGCGCCGTCCTGCCGGCGAACCTGCTCCAGGCGCAGCGCGACTACTTCGGCGCGCACACCTACGAGCGCGTGGACAAGCCGCGCGGCGAGTTCTTCCACACGAACTGGACCGGCCGCGGCGGCGACGTGTCGAGCAGCACCTACACGGTCTAGGCGCGAAGCTGCGCCAAACAAACGCGCATTCTGAATTCGAGACGCCCCGGTATGAAAGCCGGGGCGTCTTTGTTTCCGGGAGGAGCGCCGGCAGAGGAGGCTTCCATTCGTGGCGACGCCTGGTGCAATCTGCCGGGGTTGCTCCAAGGAGCGGGAGCACGAAAACGAACGCCATGAAAATCGATGCGGCACTTTCACCCCTCGAAATCGACCTTCTGCCCGGGCTCGATCTGACCCAGAGCACTGCCGTCGTCTTCGATGTGCTCCTCACGGCGTCTTCGATGGTCACTGCGCTGGCCAATGGCGTGACGGCGATTTACCCGGTCACGTCGATGCAGGAAGCGCAGGAGGTGAAAAGTCTCCTGCCCGGCGCGCTGCTGGCCGGTGAGCGGCACGGGCTCCGGTTCGACGGTTTCGATCTCGGCAACTCGCCGCTCGAATATCGCAACCCGTCGGCGGACCGGATCATCTCGCTCACGACCAACGCGAGCAACGCACTGCGCGCGTGTGCCAAGGCCGGGAAGGTTCTCGTTGGTTCGCTGTTGAACATGGGGGCGCTCGTCGCGCACCTGCGGGAGACCAATCCCGCGAATCTGCTGCTCGTTTGCGCGGGCACCGTGCGCGAACCGGCGCTCGAGGATCTTTTCGCCGCCGGGATGGTGTGCAGTTACTTCCAGGAAGCGGAGTATACGGACGCCGCGAGGATCACGGCCTCGGTTTTCCGGAAGTACCAGGAGGATGTCCTGCACTGCCTGCACGATTCGCGGAAAGGGCGCGAGCTGATGGCCGACAACCGGCGGGAGGACGTCCGCTGGTGCACGCACCGGTCGCTCTACGCGGTCATCGTGCAGATGGTGGATGGCGTGGTGTTCAAGGTTTGAGATGGATGGTTCGGCCGATTCGTCAGGTCCGACGCTTTGACGCCGCCGTCGCGAACCGCTAGCCAACGCGCATGAGTCTCCGTCTCCAAATGCTGCAGATTGCGCGGGTCGCGCAAAAGACGCTCGGCGAATCGGCGGGGCTGGTGCGGGATTTCCTGCTGCAGCAGGTCACGCCGGAAGGCGGCGGGGCGGACCGCGCGGGGCGGCCGGATCTGTATTACACGATCTTCGTGCTCGGCGGGCTGGAGGCGCTGCAGTCGGAGATTCCGGCGGCGCGCGTGGAGCCGTTTGTGCGCGGCTTCGGCGATGGCGCGGGGCTGGACTTCGTGCATCTCGGCGCGCTGGCGCGATGCCGTGCGGCTGTCGGGCTTGAAAGCGGAGCGGATGGTGTTTCCGAGGCGATCCTCGCGCGGCTGGAGGCATTCCGCACCGGCGACGGTGGCTACGACGTGAAGCCCGGCGCGCCGTACGGGAACGCCTACGGGTGCTTCGTCGCGCTCGGCGCGTACCAGGATCTCGGCGCGAAACTGCCCGAACCGCTGCGGATGGTGCAGTGCCTGAAATTTCTCGAAACACCGGACGGCGCGTGGGGCAATGTGCGCGGGATGCGCCAGGGCACGGTGCCGGCGACGGCGGCGGCCATCACGCTCCTGCATCAGCTCGGGATGCCGATCAGCGCCGCGGCCGGCGACTGGCTGCTCGCGCAGACGCACGAAGATGGCGGCTGGCTCGCGGTGCCGGGCGCGCCGGTGCCCGACCTGCTTTCCACCGCGACGGCGCTGCACGCGCTCTCGTGCCTCGACCGTCCGCTGCCGGATTCGCTGCGCGAAAAGTGCCTCGATTTCGTGGACACGCTTTGGAGCGCGGAGGGCGGATTCCACGGGCATTGGGCGGACGACGCGCTCGACGCGGAATACACTTTCTACGGGCTGCTGGCGCTCGGGCACCTCAGCGTGTAGCCTTCTCCCGTGAAACAAACCCTCGTTCTCTACGATGGCGAATGCCCGTTGTGCATCTTCCAGATGCGGGTGCTGACGTGGCTGGACTGGTTCAACGCGCTCGCGCTCATCCCGCTCACCGACCCGCGCGCGCAACAGGCCGCGCCGAACGTCGATCGCGAGCAGCTCCTCGCCGCGATGCACTGCGTGACGCGCGACGGGCGCATCTTCCGCGGCGCGCGCTGCATCCGGTTTGTCGGCATGCGGCTGCCGCTGCTGCTGCCGCTGGCGCTGGTGCTTTGGGTGCCGGGCGTCATCTGGATAGCGGAGAAGGTGTACAACCTCATCGCGCGAAACCGCCGCACGTTGTCCCGGATCTTCGGATGCAAGGAGGCGTGCTCCATCATGCCCGCCCGGAAGCGCGAGCAGGACGAAGTGCGCTGACGGGGCCGTTTTCCCGGGTCGAGCACCGTGAACAATCCGCTCCCATCGGAAGGCCGATCTGCTAGCATTCAGCGTATCCGTTCACCAAACCCAATCCATCACCTCCCATGAAAACGCTCGCCCTCCTGTTCACGCTCGCATTCGCCACCTCGCAGTTCTGCGCTGCGGAAGAAGCCTGGCTGACCAATCTCCCAAAGGCCATGGCGCAGGCCAAGGCGGAGAAGAAAATGGTCCTCATGGACTTCACCGGTTCCGACTGGTGCCCGCCGTGCAAGAATCTGCACAAGACGGTGCTGACGTCCGAGGAGTTCAACAAGTTTGCCAAGGAAAACCTTGTGCTCGTGGAGCTGGATTTCCCGAAGAGCAAGCCGCAGACGCCCGAACTCAAGGCCGCCAACCAGGAGCTCTCGAAGAAATACGCGATCCGCGGCTTTCCGACCATCATCGTGCTCGATGCGGACGGGAAGGAACTCTTCAAAAAGGTCGGCTACAATGGAACGTCGGCAAAGGACTACGTGGCCGAGTTGGAAAAGCTGAAGAAGTAGCGCGGATTTCCGCGGCAATATCCCTGCGACGACCGGGAGAGGGGCTGATTTTCCACCCGTCCGACCGTCCAAGGGCCGGAGCGTTCGGGATTTGCCGTTTCGGGGTCACGGTTGACTGGGGGCGGTGGCTGCCATAGCGTGCGCGCCCTTTTTTATGAGCACCAAGGCCTTCACTCTTTACGACACGACGCTCCGCGATGGCACGCAGGGCACGGGGATTTCGTTCTCGGTGACGGACAAGATCCGCGTGGCGGAGAAGCTGGATGCCTTCGGCGTGCATTACATCGAGGGCGGCTTCCCGGGCTCGAACCCGAAGGACGCGGAGTTCTTCCGCGAGGTGAGGAAGCGCACGTGGAAGCACGCCAAGGTGTCCGCCTTTGGCGCGACGCGACGCGGAAAGATGAAGGTGGAAGACGACCCGCAGGTGCGCATCCTCCTCGATGCGGAGACGCCCGCGGTGACGATCGTCGGCAAGACGTGGCCGCTCCAGGTCGTCGAGGTGCTTGGAGTCACGCTGGAGGAGAATCTCGCAATGATCGCCGACACGGTCGCGTATCTGAAAAAGCACGGGCGCGAGGTGCTCTACGACGCGGAGCATTTTTTCGACAGCTACCGGGACGACCCCGTTTACTCGCTCGCGACGCTCAAGGCCGCGCATGGCGCCGGCGCGAGCCTCGTCGTGCTGTGCGATACGAATGGCGGCTCGCTGCCGGAGTTTGTCGCGAAGGCGACGCGCGACGTGCTCGCGGAGCTCGGGCCGGGGACCGTCGGCATCCACACGCACAACGACAGCGGGCTCGGCGTGGCGAATGCGCTCGCCTCGGTGCAGGCCGGCGCGGTGCAGGTGCAGGGGACGATCAACGGCTACGGCGAGCGCGTGGGGAATTGCGACCTCATCACCGTGATGGCGAATCTCCAGCTCAAGCTCGGCATGAACCTCGTGCCCGATCTGACGCGGCTGCGCGAGCTGTCGTTGTTCGTCGATGAACTCGCGAACGTGCCGCACAACATCCGTGCGCCGTACGTCGGGACCGCGGCCTTCACCCACAAGGGCGGGCAGCATGTCCATGCGGTGCAGAAGCTCGCGAGCAGCTACGAGCACGTGGATCCGGCGCTCATCGGAAATTCGCGCAGCATCACCATCTCGGACATGTCCGGGCAGTCGAACGTGATCGTGAAGGCCGAGGAGGTCGGTTTCAAATTTGCCAAGGGTGCGCCCGAGGTCGCGAAGATCCTCGCCGAGGTGAAGCGCCTCGAATCCGAGGGCTACGAATTCGAGGCCGCGGAGGCGTCGTTCGAGCTGCTCATCCGCCGCACGCTCGGCCAGCACACGCCGCTCTTTGAACTGTGCGAGTACCATTGTTCATTCCGCCGGACTGCCGATGGCTCATGGGACAAGTGCGAGGCGACGGTGAAGCTGCGGGTGAAGGACCAGGACGCCTACGTGGTCGCCGAGGGCGACGGCCCGGTGAACGCGCTGGATGCCGCACTCCGCAAGGCGCTCACGCCATTCTACCCGAAAATCGCAGACATCTCGCTCGAGGACTACAAGGTCCGCATCATCAACGGCCAGCAGGGCACGGCCGCCCGCACGCGCGTGCTCATCTCGAGCACGGACGGGCACGACAGTTGGGGCACGGTCGGCGCGAGCGACAACATCATCCAGGCGAGCTGGCTGGCGCTCGTGGACAGCTACGAATACAAACTGGGCCCTTCCAAGGGCCCAAAGTGACGCCTGCGCGCCGTCGCGCCGGTGCAGGCGGGCCTCAAAAGCCAGCTTGACCTTCCGCCCTGCACTCCGGCTAATACCCGGCTTTGCGCCGAGCGATCACTCGTCGGCGCGCCAAAATCCATCATGAAGCTCCGCATTTTACTCCAAGGCCTCCTCAGCATTTTCGCATTTTTGGTGTCGCCTTCGGCGGCTCCGGCTCAGGAAGCCCCGAACATGCCGCTGGTGAGGTCGATCGAGATCCAGTTCGTCGGGCCGGAGTCGGTTTCCAAGGATAAGGTGCTCGCCAACATGCGCACCAAGGTGGGCCGCCCTTACTCGCCCCGCGTGACCGAGGACGATGTCCGCAACCTGATGGCGACGGGCAACCTGACGAACGTCCGCATGTTCGGTGAGCCGCAGGGGGACGGGGTGAAGGTCATCGTCGTCGTGGCCACGAAGAGCACGCTCGCCGAAGTGATCATCAACGGCGCGACCAAGGTGAAGACCTCGAAGTTGCGCGACGAGATTTCCTCGAAGCCAGGCAGCCCGGCGAGCGAATCCGCGCTCGAGGCGGACCGTCAGAAAATCATTGAATACTACCAGGGCAAAGGCTACGGCGACATCGACGTGCGCTATCGCACCGAGAACACCGGGAAGCCGGGGGCGGTGCGGGCGATTTTCGACGTGAACGAGGGCTCCAAGGCCAAGATCGACAACGTTGCGTTTCAGGGAAACAACGCGGTGAAGCGCTCGGAACTCCTGAAGGTCGTGAAGACCAAGCCGAAGGGCATCATGAACGTCTTCTCTTCGACGGCGGGCAAGTTGAACAGCGAGCAACTGCAGGACGACGTCCGCGCCATCCGCGAGCTTTACCAGAGCAAGGGTTACCTCCAGGTCGAGGTGCGGAGCCCGGTCGTCTCGCGGCATGACACGAAGGTGGATGTCACTTTCCAAATCACCGAGGGGACGTTGTTCCACGTCGGGAGGGTTTCGGTCATCGGGGCACGGGTGTTCGCGGCCGACGAGATCACGCAGAAGCTGACGCTCAAGCCCGGCGCGATTTATTCGCCCCAGGCGCTCGCCGCGGACCGTAAGATCATCAGCGACCTCTATGGTGCGAAAGGCTTCCTGGATTTGGCGGTGATTCCGAGCCCCACGCCCGGCGGTCCCGGCGTGGTGGATGTCAGCTTCCGCCTCGAAGAGGGTTACCAATACTACGTGGACAAGGTGAACATCTCCGGGAACACGCGCACGAAGGACAAGGTGATCCGCCGCGAACTCGCGCTGGCGCCCGGCGACCTCTTCAACACAGTCCGCATGGACGCGAGCAAGCAGCGCCTTGAAAACCTGCGTTACTTTTCCCGCACGGAAGTGCGCCCCGCGGAACCGCTGATCTCAGTCCCCGGTCGCCGCGACCTGAATGTGGACGTCGCCGAGACCCAGACCGGTTCGTTCAACTTCGGCGCGGGCTTCAGCTCGATCGACAACCTGCTCGGATTCGTCGAGCTGACGCAGAGCAATTTCGACATCACCAACTGGCCGCGCCTCACCGGCGGAGGCCAGAAGTTCCGCACGCGCATCCAGTACGGCACCACGCGCAAGGATTTCATCATCAGCCTCACCGAGCCCTACTTCCTCGACCGGAAGTTTTCGGTCGGCACGGAACTCTACTACCGCGACGCCAGCTACACGAGCGCCGTGTATAACGAACGCCGGTACGGCGGGAGTGTCTTCATGCGCAAGCCGGTCAATGAATTCACGGCGTTCCGGCTCGAGTACAAACTCGAGCAAATCGAGCTGCACAACTACTCGTCCACGCTGTCGCCGACCTCGGAGTTCTTTCGGGACGCGGGTCCCGTGCTGAAGAGTCAGGTCAGCACCGGCATCACCTACGACTCGCGCAACCGGGTGTACCTTCCCAGCCAAGGATGGCGCGTGGATGCCCAGGTGTATGCGGCCGGCGGATTCCTCGGAGGCGATGAGAGCATCTACGGCTTTGACATCGATGCGGCGAAATACATCGCCTTGCCCGGCGACACGATCCTGACCTTTGAAGCCCAGATCGCGGGCGTGGACAACTGGTCCGGCGGGAGCCGCGTGCCGGTTTACGACCGCCTCTACCTCGGCGGCGCGAACAGCCTGCGCGGCTTCACCTATCGCGAAGTCGGCCCGAAGGAGACCGTCAGCGGCGGCGAACCGATCGGCGGCCAGTCCCTCGCGCGGTTCACCGCGGAGTACACGATACCGATCGTTGAGAAAGTGCGCATGGCGTTCTTTTTCGATGCCGGCTTTGTGAGCAGCAGCGCCTACGACTTCAGCGCGAAGAAAGACCCCAACGGCTCCGGCGGCTTGAACAGCGATTACGGCATCGGCCTGCTCTTGGAAATCCCGGCCATCGGCCCCATCCGAATCGACTACGGCATCCCGCTCCAGTCCGACCCTTACAACGGTTCGGGCGGCAAGTTTCAGTTCAATATCGGTTACAAGTTTTGAACGGACCCGCGCCTTGCGGGTCAATACACGCCTTTGCACATGAAAAAACACCTGATCATCCCCATCCTCTCCCTGGTCCTCTCGCTCGCTTTTGCGGGCACCGCGCGGGCCGAGCTCAAACTCGGTTCCGTGGACATGAAGAAAGTCTTCGAGTCCTACTGGCGCACCAAGGAAGCCGAAACCAAGATGAGCGAAACCCGAGCCGTCCTGAAGCGCGACCTCGATGAACGCAACGAGAAGCGCAAGGAACTCCAGGACAGCATCGAAAAGCTCAACGACGAGATCAAAAAGCCCGAACTCAGCAAGGAGAGGGCGATGGGCAAGACCAAGGAGCGTGACGACAAGATCGCCGAATGGCAGAACATGATGCGCGAACTCCAAGCCTACCAGATGGAGAAGGAGAAACAGCTCGCCGATCAGACCCTTCGCATCCGCAACGGCATCGTGGACGAAATCCGCAAGGTCGTGGACGAAAAGGTGAAGTCCATCGGTTACGACCTGGTCTTCGACACCTCGGGCAACAGCATCAACAACGTCCCGGTGATCCTCTACGCAAAGGAGAGCTACGATTTCACCAAGGAGATCATCGACAAACTCAACGCCGACCGTCCGAAGAGCTCCGCCCCCGCCGAGAAGCCCGCGGACCCGAAGGGCAAGAAGTAGTCCACGCCGTGGATATGACCGTTTCGGAGCTGGCCGCCCTCGTTGGCGGCCAGCTTGCGTCCGGGGCCGATGGTTCCGCGAAGATCTCCGGTGCCGCCGCGCTGGCCGAGGCTTTGCCGGGGGAGGTGACCTTCTTCGGCAATCCCAAGTACCTCCCGCAGCTCCGTGCATCCAAGGCGACTGCCGCGCTCGTCCCCGTAGCGTTCACCGAAGAGGTGCCCGCACTGCGCATCCTCTGCGAAAACCCGACGCTCGCATTTTCCAAGGTCGTCGAGCGATTTGCGCCGCCGCCGGTGCGCTTCCCGCCGGGCGTCCACCCGACGGCCATCGTCGCCCCCGGCGTGCAGCTCGGCGCGGACGTGAGCATCCAGCCCTATGCCGTCATCGAGGAAGGGGCAACCATCGGCTCGGGGACGATCATCGGCGCGCACAGCTATGTCGGGCATGCGGCGCAGATCGGCAGCGATTGCCACATCTACCCGCACGTGACCGTTGGATTTCGCTGCAAAATCGGCAACCGGGTCATCCTCCACAGCGGCGTGGTGCTCGGTGGCGACGGGTTTGGCTACGAATTTCAGGGCGGTCGCCACGTCAAAATTCCCCAGATCGGCATCGTCCAGATCGATGACGAAGTGGAAATCGGAGCCAATTCGAGCGTGGATCGGGCACGGTTTGGCCGGACATGGATCGGCGAGGGAACCAAGGTCGATAATCTGGTTCAAATCGCTCATAATGTGGTCATTGGGAAGCACTGTATCCTCTGTGCGCTCACCGGCGTCTCTGGGAGCACGAAGCTGGGGAACTACGTGACATTGGCGGGTCAGGTTGGCACTGTCGGACACGTCGAAATCGGTGATAGCGTGATCGTCGGCGCGCAGTCTGGAGTCAGCAAGTCATTGCCAGCAAAACAAATGTATATGGGTAGCCCGGCCGTCCCTGCACGGGACTGGAAGGAGCATGTCGCGCAGATACACAGCCTCCACAAGCTCCGTGCCCGTGTCGCCCGGCTGGAGCAGCTTTTGGGCGAGTCCGGACAATCAATTCCGCCCGGCACGTAACTCTTGTGAACCGGGTGAACGTTCCTCACGTTTCGTTGTCCAACGCCAACAACCCGGCCATGAGCAAGCGAAAACCACAGCGCAAGTCCACCTCCCGCCCAGTCACGAAGGCCGGGGCGCGAAAGCGGGTGAGCAAGCGCCATCTGGCCACCGTCCGGACGCCGCTCCAGCGCCAGTTCGAGTTCCCCGGTGAAGGCCGCTATTTCGATCTCCGCGCCATCTTCGACAAGATCAACGCGCGCTACTTTCGCAACCGGCTCCGCGGCTACTCCATCGTCTGGGGCCGCCGCCGCCGCGAGCGCCCGAAGAGCTACATCGTCTTCGGCAGCATCCAGGAGGAGGACCGCGCCATCCGCATCCACCCGCTGCTCGACCGGCAATTCGTGCCGCAGTGGTATCTCGAATACGTCGTCTTTCACGAGATGCTCCACGCCTTTGTACCCGACCGCCACGACAGCGCGGGCCGCCGCATCGTGCATCATGAGGGCTTTCTGGAAAAGGAACGCCGCTTCCGCCACTACCGCCGCTCGATCGAGTGGGAGCAGGAAAATCTCGGGCGTTTTCTCCGGTAGGTACGACGAGCGGTCCCTGAATCTCCAAGGCTGCCTTTTCTGTTCCCTCGGCACGATTCTTTCGTTACAGAGCAGGCCCTTCGATGCGATTCCTGCTCCTCATCCGTTGCCTCATCCTGCTCAGTGCAGCCGTCCTCACGGCGTGCACCAGCGCGAAGCCGCCTGCCAAGACCCCCGTGTCCCGTGGCAGCGACGGCGGCCTGGCCACGAAGCCGGATCGGGCCATCACCAAGAAGGCAACGCGCTTCATGTATGTGCGCACGACCGCCTACCACCACAGCGAGCCCGGCGGACGCGTGACCGCCATCGGCGGCTACCTGAAGCCCGTCCACAGCGCCGCCGCCGACTGGAGCTGGCTGCCGGCGGGCACCCGCTTCCGCATCGTCGCGACGGGTGATGTTTACACCATCGAGGACTACGGCAGCGCGCTCGTGGGCCGCTACACCATCGATCTCTACAAGAAAACCCGCGCCGAGATGAACCGATGGGGCGTCCGCTACGTGCAAATCGAAATTCTCCAGCTCGGCAGCTACCCGGTCAGCCTCGCAGTGCTGATCCCCCGCCAGAAGTATCCCCATGTGCGCGCCATGGTCGCCGGCCTGAAAAGGCAGGTAGGGAGCTAGGCCGCCGGCAAGACCGTGGCAGCCAGCGCCCGTTCCACCGCACACCGGCTGCTCACCGACTGGGAGCGCACGCGCCCGCACGCCGACGACCTCCTGCATGAGCGTCTCGCCGCGTCGAAGCTCGACGACCGCGACCGCTCGCTCGTCACCGAACTTTTCTACGGCGTCCTCCGCCGCCTGACCGAACTCGACTTCCTCATCGCCCGCCTGCGCGACGGCGAGGTGGACGACGACACCCGCGCCGTCCTCCGCCTCGGCCTCTACCAGCTTTTCCACACGCGCATGCCCGCATTCGCGATCGTGAAGGAGACCGTCTCGCTCTCGCGCCGCGCCGGCGGACTCGTCAACGCCATCCTCCGCCGCGCCGGCCGCGAACGCCCCGCGCTGGACGCCGCGCTCGCCGGCGCGCCGCTCGATGTGCGGACGAGCCATCCTGAGTTCCTGTTGGAAAAATGGACCGCCAATTTCGGCCCCGACGCCGCGCGTGCGCTGGCCGACTGGAACAACACCCCCGCGCCCGTCCTCCTCCGCGCGAACACGCTCAAGACCACGCGCGACGAACTCCTCGCCGCGTTGCCCGGCGCCGAGCCGCACCCTTTCCACCCGCTCGCGCTCAGCGCCCCGCGCATCCCCGCGGACTGGCTCGAACGCGGCCTCTGCTACGTGCAGGATCCGAGCACGCTCGCCGCCTGCGACATGCTCGATCCGCAGCCCGGCGAAACCATCCTCGACGCCTGCGCCGCACCCGGCGGCAAGACGACCTATCTCGCCGCGCTCATGCGCAACGAAGGCCGCATCACCGCATGCGACCTGTGGGAAAGCCGCGTCGTGCGCCTCCGCGAAAACTGCGCGCGGCTCGGCGTGCAGAACGTCCGCGCGCTCGTCCTCGACACGATGAAGGAATCCCCCGAGCTCGCGCCGCGCAGCTTCGACCGCATCCTCGTCGATGCGCCGTGCAGCAACACCGGCGTCATCCGCCGCCGCCTCGACGTCCGCTGGCGGCTGAGCGAGGAGGATTTCCTCCGCATGCCCGCGCAACAGCTCGCCCTCCTGCGTCGCTGCGCCGGCCTGCTGAAGCCCGGCGGCACGCTCGTCTATTCCACCTGCTCCCTCGAGCCCGAGGAAAACGAGCACGTCGCCGAAGAAGCCGCCCGCACGATCCCCGCCCTGCGCCTCGAAACCACGCGCCACGTCCGCCCGTGGATCGACGCCGTGGACGGCGCGTTTTGCGCGAAGTTCACCGCGGCTTGAACGTGGGGCCGACAATCTGTCGGCCCGGTCCGTGCGATTTAGCGCTGAATCTTTCCGTTGGTCTGCTTCCTCACTTCTTCAACGAAGTAGAAACAGAAAGCATCCATCGCTTTCGACAACACATCGCTCGGAATATCCTCATTGTAGATGCGCTCAAGTTCTGTCGGCCGGCCTTGGAGGCTCACATTGAGCATGAGCGAGTATTTCAGTTCGGCGAACAACCAGGTGAATTGCGCTTGAACATCAAATGGGCGGGTGCCTGAGCGAGTAAAACCGTGAAGCACCACGTTAAACTGAATCTGCTGAAACCAAGTGTCGGATGTCATATTGCCCTCGATTTCGGAAACGGAAATCAGTCCCGGCAGATTTTTCTGGATCTCGTGACTCGATGAGCGCCCGATTTTCCCCCACGAAACGGTTACGTTCACTTTTGCATTCGCGAACAACTCGCCAAGGCTCGCGAGCCTAGGACCAATTCGTTCCCAAGCTGGAATCACCTGCATTGAAACGATGCGTCTTGTGTTGGTCGCATCGCGCGGGCTCGCCGCTTCGATATGCTGCATCTCGCGTTTCAAAATCGCGATCTCCTTGTCCACATCCGTCGGCTCGGAAATCTCCTCACCGCGCGCGCCGCGCAGGTAGAGTTCCATCGCTTCGATGAGATGGTCTGCGATGAAGACCGTGATGTCTTCGAGTTCGCCCTGATCGCCTTTTGAGAGGGCGAAGATGTAAGCGCTGCGCTCCTGCGTGCGGATGACGACCGGCGGGAACCCCGCCTGCATGAGGATGAGATTGGTGAGCAGCCGCGTCATGCGGCCGTTGCCGTCGTCGAATGGATGGATTGCGGTGAACTCGTGATGGAAGCGTGCGGCAATCTCGACGATGTGTTTTTCATCGCGATCGCAGTCCTCGCGATACCCGGCGATCAGGTCGCGCATACGCGCGGGCGTCTCCGTCGGATTCGCGTAGAATTTCCGCTCGCCCGTCGTCGTCCTGCGCGCATTCGGCTCGGTCTTGTATTCGCCGACGCGGATCAGTTTCCGCACGGGCTGCCCGTCGGCGTTCTCCGCCTCGACGTAATGATCCTCGACGAGGATGATTTTGTGCAGCTCCCGGATGATGGCCTCGGTGAGCGTTTCCTTTTGGCGGATGAACTCCAGCAGGTAGTCGATCGCGGCGTGATGGCCGCGGATGTCGAGGTGATCCTTGAGCGGTTTGCCTTTCGCGGTGAGGCCCTCCATCAGGAATGTCTCGGTCTCTCCGAGCGTGAGGGCGTTTCCTTCGAGGGCGTTCGAGTGATACGTCCACCAGAGGCGGAATTTTTGCATGACGCGCTCCTCGATCTCGCGCGAGAGCGGACGGATCGCGTCGATCTCGCTGCGCAGTTCAGCGATGCGGGCGAGCTTTTGGGCGAGCGCGGACATGGCTATGCGGTAGCACGATTGACCGCGCTGAGCACGGCTTTGATGGCGGCCAGCTCCACGTTCGTGTCCACGCCGGCGCCCCATTTGGTGCGGCCGTCGGCGAGCTGGATCTGGATGAAGGCCAGCGCGCTCGCCTCGGTGCCGGAGCTCAGCGACTGCTCGCGGTAGCTTGCGACCTCGAACTTCGGCACGCCCGCGGCGTTGAGCGCGTGGACGAATGCGGCGATGGGGCCGTTGCCCTCGCCGGTGAGCTGCACTTCGGCGGCGGCGCGGCGCGCGGAGGCGCGGCAGGAAAAGACGCCATCGACTCCGTCCGCGTGGAAATGGATCAGCTCCCACGGCTTCGTGCGCTCGATGTATTCGCGCCAGAACATCCCCTTCAGCTCCGTGGCGCTCACTTCGCGGCCGAGCCGGTCCACCTCGTCGTTCGCCAGCGGGCCGAATTCGCGCTGCATGTCCTTCGGCAGCTCGATGCCAAATTCGCTCTCCAGCAAGTACGCCACGCCGCCTTTTCCGCTCTGCGAATTCACGCGGATCACCTCGCGGTATTCGCGGCCGACATCCGCCGGATCGATCGTGAGATACGGCACGTCCCAATGCTCGCCGCGACGGTGCTTTTCCCACTCGGCGAGTCCCTTCTTGATCGCATCCTGGTGCGACCCGCTGAACGCCGTGAAGACCAGCTCGCCCGAGTACGGATGCCGCGCGGGAACGGTCATGCCGGTGCAGCGCTCGTAGATTTCGATCAGCGCGTTCAGGTCGGAGAAATCCAGCCCCGGCGCGATGCCGTGCATGTAGCAGTTCATCGCCACGGCGACGATGTCCAGGTTGCCCGTGCGCTCGCCATTTCCGAAAAGCGTGCCCTCGACGCGGTCCGCGCCGGCGAGCAGGCCGAGTTCCGTCGCGGCGATTCCGGTGCCGCGGTCGTTGTGCGTGTGCAGCGACACGATCAGCGAATCCCGGTTGCGGATGTTCGTGCACATCCACTCGATCTGGTCGGCGTACACGTTCGGCATCGCGACCTCCACGGTGTCGGGCAGGTTCAGGATCATCGGGCGCTGCGGCGTCGGCTGCCACACGTCCATCACGGCCTCGGAGATTTCCTTCGCAAATTCCACCTCCGTCGCGCTGAAGCTCTCGGGCGAATACTGCAGCCGCACGTCCGTGCCGCCCTTTTCCAGTCGCGGCAGCCGGTCGCGGATCCACTGCGCGCCGCGCACGGCGATCTCGCGCACCTCGTCCTTCGTCTTGCCGAACACCACGCGCCGCTGCGCGGGCGACGTGCTGTTGTAGAGGTGGATGATCACCTTCTTCGCGCCGATGAGCGACTCCACGGTCCGCTCGATCAGATCCTCGCGCGCCTGCACGAGCACCTGCACCGTCACGTCCTCCGGGATGCGGCCCTCCTCGATCAGCGTCCGGTTGAACGCGAACTCCGTGTTCGACGCCGCCGGGAAACCGATCTCGATTTCCTTGAAGCCGCACCGCACCAGCGCCTGGAAGAGCTCCAGCTTCTGCGCCACATTCATCGGCACGGCCAGCGCCTGGTTGCCGTCGCGGAGATCCACGGAGCACCAGATGGGCGGCTTCGTCAGCGTGCGCGAAGGCCACTGCCGGCCGGGCAGCTGCACCGGCGGATGCGCGCGGTATTTGGAGGAAGGATTTGGGAGCATGGGTGTGTGATTTTTGAAAATGGGCGGCGGGCAGGTCGAGCAGCCGGCCACTCCCGCCGCCCGGGAAGAAGCGCCAGCCGATTACGCAAATCGCGCGGATTGCGCGCAAGCAAACAGCTCCCCGGCAGGGTGCCACCGGATACCGGGGCACCGGTCAGTTGCCGGGGAGCAGCGTAAGTCGGCTGGTCAGCAGGAAAATCACGCCGCAGACAAAAGCAGACCCGCCCGCGATGGTCAAGGTAGGGCGCGTTCGCCGAACGCGCCCCATCTCCCCGCCCGCACTCCGCCCTCTCGGACGGGTCCCGCCCCGCCGCCCTTCCGAACGCGCCTCGGACGAGTCCTGACGCGGCTGAACGCGCCCGGATTCGTGGGACGGCTCGGCGAGCCGTCCCTACCGAGGGACCGCACCCTCCGCGTCTGGACGAAACTTTACGGAAAGCGGACGATAAAAATGTTGTGCCCGTCCGCAATTCGACTAGAGATGCGAGGCGGAAATCATCTGAAATCCGCCCCCTCGCATTTCTGAACTTCCAGAACCAGAACCACACCATCCGATGAAAATGAACGCATCCCTCATCCGGCCTCTTGCTGCCGTCGTGGCGATCGCCGCCCTCACGCTCACCGTGCGCGCAAGCCCAGACCACCGCCGTCACGGAACCCGTGGGTTTCCTGACGATGTCCATCGCCGGCGGCGGCACAGCGTCCGCGCCGAAGTACACCTTCGCGACGCTCGGATTGATGAAAGCAGTCGCGTTTCAATCGACGACAACGTCCGCCGGGGGTTCCACCACGCTCGCGGACCCGAACGCGACCTGGACCGACAACCTGTATAACAGCACCACCGTGGGGGCGGCCCCCACGCATTTCGTCGAGATCACTTCGGGGCCGGCGGCTGGGACGACCTACGACATCCTTGCCACCAACGCTGCACGCCAAGTACGCTGACCCTCGGCGGTCCGCTCCTCGGGCACCAGCACCGGCTAACGCCACCTACAAGATTCGCCCGCACTGGACGATCGCCGGCGTCTTCGGCGCCACGAATCAAAACGGACTCAGCGGCGGGCTCCGGTCGTCCTCCGCCGGATCAGATTCAGCTCTCCGGACTGGCGGGTTCTCACCTACTACTACTCGACCGGCGGATTTTGCGGGGATCGGGCTGGAGGAGTTCGGCACCGTCAGGCGATCAGAGCAATACGGTCATTTATCCGGATGACGGCCTTCTCATTCAGCGCAAGCAGAGCGCGGCGGTGAACATTGTCGTCAGCGGCGCCGTCAAAACCGGCCAGACTTCGATTCCAGTCGTCACGGGTTACTCTTTGCTGGGCAATGTGTACGCGTCGGGAATGACGCTTGCGAGCTTCCGGTTTGTATACCGGGATTCCCCGGAGCACTGGCGTGAAACGCGGCAACGGATCCATCGTCCGGCGATCAGATTGCTCCTCTGGAATGCGGCGACGTGCCGGCTACCGCACCTTATTACTACGAGCGGCGGGCTTGCCGGGGACGGCTGGAGGAAGTTCGGACATCGCGGGTCGACGCGAGCACCACTTCGCATCCCGGTCGGGTGCCGCCCTCTTCATCAAGCGAAACGGCGCGCCATTCAATTGGGTCGCTCCTCAACATCCGGCCACGTTCTAGTCTCGTCTGCTCCGCCACTCCTCCCTGATTTCATTGCATGAATGAAGCTCACCTTCTCGCCGCCTGCGTCTTCACGGCGTCGCCGCTCACGGTGCCACAGTCAACTGGAGTGCACAGGGTCGACGACCGGTTTTGCGGACAGCTCCACGGCGGCCCTCGCGCAGTCGGCAACTACATCCGGATCGGGTATTTTCCCATTTCCGACGCATCGATTGCAGTGCTTGCTTCGCCGACGGGGCGAATGTCGCGCGCTGAACACGCCGTTTCGTGAGTTCGGCTCAGACCCAAGTCGGCACTGGTACAGGTCGGATTTGCAGGTATCTTCCAGGCACCTCCGTCTTCAACGTATCGTTGCCAACCCCTCCTTTATCGCGTGCAATCAGCAGATGTACATGTGGGTCACTGAAGGCGACGGACAACACATCGGTCAGCACCGCCTTGAGTACCGTCACGGAGCAGGCGATTTTTTACGAGCCATTCGCGACAGGACCAGCCTTTACGGCGAACTGGATTTTCCCGGCGACCGATGGAGCGACCGCGCCAACGATCCGGATATCGGAGATCGCGAAGACTTCGCTCGGTGGCATCTATCTGGCGGGATCAGCTACGTGGCGAGCAACGCTGCGCTTACTTCGATTTACAATGGGGCTGGCATTTCCGGACGATCGGAGCCGTCCAACTGCAGACGGTGGCTGCCGTCCCCGAGCCCTCGACGGTCGCTTTGTGGTGCCTCGCGGCACTGGCAGCGGCCGGCGTGCGGCGCAGGCGCCGGGAATAGCGACGGCCTTCATTTTGAAGCAGGCAAAGGCAAGCCTTCGGGCTTGCCTTTGTGCTTCCAGAGGGCACCGCAATCCGGGTGGCAGGCGACTTCGCGCGCTTGCCCTGAAATCACCCCGCGTTACACTCCCGCCATGGCCACCATCACCGAAGTCGAAAAACTCCGCATTGGACCTGCCCGATTCCCAGCGGGCCGTCCTCGCAGTCCACCTGCTCCGATCACTTCCGTCCGTCCTCGACGACGAAGACGAGGGCATTGCGGAAGCATTGCGCCGTGATGCCCGAGTTCGACGCGAATCCCGATATGGGCATCACCCTGGAGCAACTCGACCAGCAGATCAGTGCTCGCCGACCCTGATGCGGGTTGTCCTGCATCCGAAGGTCCGCTCCGATGTCCAAGCGATCATGGAGTATTACGAGCGAGTCGCCAACCCGGAGCTTGCGGACGATTTCTACAGCGAGTTGCGGCGCTTCCTGTTGGAGGCGGCGGAGCGGCCCGAAGCGTTTTCCGTCCGCGTACGCGATCTTCGGCGCGCCAACCTGTATCGCTTCCCTTACCATTTTCTGTTTCGGATTGTCGGCGATTCGGTGCGGATTCTGGTTGTAAGACATCACCGGAGGTATCCACCTCTGGGTATTCGACGCCGATGAACCGTCGCCTCACCTGCGCAGCGAACCGCCCCGTGCGTCACGGGACGTGCTTCCGCCGCCGCCTCTCCCCCCGCCATGCGGGGCCGCAAGCCTTCGCGGTTGCCTTTGAGCTTCAGAGGGCCGCAATGACTCATGCCTGAATTCCGATACAGCGCGCGCAACGCCCAGGGGCAGCTCGTGGATGGCACCGTGATGGCCAACGACCGCGCGGCGGCGATCGCGCAGGTCGAGCAGAAGCGCTTCGTGCCCATCCGCGTCCAGCCCGTCGAGGCCGGCGCAAAGCCGGCTCCCGCCGCGAAGCAGCTCGCCGCCACGTCCGCGGCGGCACCCCAGCAAAAGGGCGGCGCGAACGGCGGCAAGGAGACTTCCGCTTCCAAGACCCTCGCGACGAAACCCGACGCCCAGCCCGCGAAGCCCGCGCCGCGCAATGCGGGCAAGCCGGCCAAGGGCGGGGGCGTCGCGCCGGCGAGCAGCTCGATGAAGCTGACGTACGCGCAGCAGTATCTCTTCAGCGAGCAGCTCGCGCATCTGCTGAACGCCGGGCATGACCTTGGACGAGGCGCTGAACGTCCTCGAAAAGCGCCTCAAGCACGTGAAGCTCCAGGCGCTCTCGAAGTCGCTCCACCAGTCGCTGGTGGATGGAGGCAGCCTCTCGCAGGCGATGCGCGATTTTCCCCGCGTCTTTTCCCCGCTCTACGTGAACATGGTCTCCGCGGGCGAGGCGTCCGGCTCGCTGTCCACGATCCTGCGGCGGCTCACGATCCACATCGGCGAGGTGAAGGCGATGCGCGACAGCGTGCAGCAGGCGCTGCTTTACCCGGCCGTCCTCATCATCATCGGCATCGCGCTGATCCTCGTTTTCATGAACGTGATGGTGCCGCAGCTCACCGCGTTTTTCAAAGACACCGGCGCGAAGCTGCCGACGGTGACGCGGCTGCTGATCGACCTGAACAACACGATCATGCAGTTCTGGTGGATCGCGCTCGCCGGGATCGCCGGGGCATACGTGCTCTTCCGCGGATTCATCGCGACGCCCGCGGGGCGCGTGACGTGGGGGCGGTTCAAATGGACGGTGCCGGTGTTCAGCCGCATCCCGCGCTACCGGCTGTACGCGCAGTTCGCCCGCACGCTCGGCACGCTGACCGCGAACGGCGTGACGCTGCTGCGCGCGCTCGACCTGCTCGAGGACATCGCCGGGAACGAATACATCCGCCTGCGCATGGTGCAGGTGCGCGCGGCGGTGGTGGACGGCGCGACGCTCTCCGCCGCGCTCTCGCAGCAGAAAATCTTCCCGGACATGTTCGTGGACATGATGAGCGTGGGCGAGCAGACGGGGAAATTCCCCGACACGATGAACCTCATCGCCGACGTGTACGAGCGCGAGCTGGACAAGCAGGTGAAGGTGGTGAGCACGCTCATCCCGCCGATCGTGATGGTGATGATCGCGCTGGTCATCGGCACGGTGATCTACGGAATCCTGATCGCCGTCTTCAAGCTCACCGGCGGCCTGCACCGGCGGTAGGGGCGCGAGGCAGACAGCGTTTGCCGAGGGCGGATCGTTGTGTTACCGACGGCGCGCGTGATTTCGTTCGTGTTTCTTCCACCGCAGTTTCTGGCCGAGGGCGGCGGGCTCATCTATGCGCTCGAAAACTCCACGATCCCCGGCCTCGTCGTCCTGGTCGCCCTTTTCCTCGCGTCGGTGCTCTCATGGACGGTGATGATCACCAAGTTCCGCATGCTGAACCGCGCGAAGGATCGGCGGATGGATTTCCTCGACGCCTTCCGCGCCGACCGCCAGCCGCTGAGCCTGTACCAGAGCGGCGCGCGTTTCGCCGGGGCACCGGTCTTTGCCGTGTACCAGGCCGGATGCCGCGAGCTGAGCTTCCAGATGCTCGGCTCCGCGGAGGTGGATGAGACCTTCGCCGCAGCGCCTGGAGACCGCGCCGCGGATTTCCCCCGCGCAGATGCGCATGGTGCAGACCGCGATGGAACGCTGCGTGGGCGAGACCTGCGCTGAAGCTCGAAGCGCAGATGGTCCTGCTCTCGACCGCCGTGAGCGGCGCGCCCTTCCTCGGCCTGCTCGGCACGGTGTGGGGCGTGATGGACACCTTCAGCGACGTGGCGACCGCCGGAAAGGCGAACCTCGCCGCGATGGCGCCGGGCGTCTCCGCCGCGCTCATCACGACGGTGACCGGCCTGCTCGTCGCGATCCCCGCGATGTTCGGCTACAACTGGCTCATCACCACGCTGCGCGGGATGATCGTCGAGCTGGACAACTTCGGCGCGGAGCTCTCCAGCGCCATCGAGCACAAATACGTGGACCACAGCGAACGCCGCCGCCTGCCCTGACGCCATGCGCCGTTTTTCCGACCGCCACCAGCTTCAGACGCTCAGCGAGCTGAACGTGACGCCGCTGCTCGACCTCGCCTTCGTGCTGCTGATCATTTTCATGATCACCACGCCGCTCATGGAAAACAGCACCGACCTCGTGCTGCCGAGCGGCGAGGCGGCGAAGGAGCCGGTGAACATGGAGACGGTCCGCACGGTCTCCATCCACGCCGACGGGGCGATCACGTTCAACGAGCAGCCCGTGACGCTCGATGCCCTCGCCGCGAAACTCGCCGCCGCGCGCGAAGCGCAGCCGGATCTCGGCGTGCTCATCCGCACGCATCGCGACCTGCCGGTGCAGAAATTTTCCGAGGTGCTCGACGCGGTGAAGCACGCCGGAGTGAAGCGTGTCGGCTTTGTGCAGACATCGAAGGAGTGACGCCGATGCGCAACGAACGGCTGTCGCTGTCGGGTGAGGAGGAGGGGAGTTTCAGAAGGAATTTCCTGCGCGTGCTCGGCGCGCACGTCGTGGTCATCCTGCTCGTGTGGGTGGGCGGGCGGCTGTTTTTCAAGCGCCACGTGCCGGAGCCGATCACGTGGCTCGACGGCGGTGGCGAACTCGGTTCCGCCGCCGTGCTCGCGCTGCCCGAAAGCGGCGACACCTCGCCCACGGGAAAAACGCCGGAGCCGCAGATTCTGCCCCCGCTCCTGCCCGATCCGCCGCCGGAACCCACCCCGGAACCGTTGCCCGCGCCGAAGGAGCTCGAAGACATCGCAATGGTGAAGCCGACGCCAACGCCCACACCGACACCCCGTCCAAGACCCACCGCGACGCCCACGCCGAAGAAAACCACGCCAGCGCCGACGGCGACGCCGAAGCCCAAGCCAAAGCCCACCGCCACGCCGACGAAACCCGCGGTCGCCAAAGCCGCGACCGCAAAACCCGCGTCCACGGCGAACGTCGCCAAGGTCGCCACGCCGCGCCCCGGCGCGAAGGCCGCCGCGCCGAAGATCACTGACGCCGCCGCAAAGCCGGATGGTGCCGGGACCGGCAAGGGCAATGCGCCTTCCGGCGCCGGCGATGCGACGAATGCCGGCACGAAGGGCGGCCCCGGCGCGCCCGGCGGATCGGCGGCGCTGCTGCTCGGCTATTTCAAGAAGGTGGAGCAGCAGTTTCACCGCGAATGGGAGCAGCCGCTCACCGTCGTCCGCAGCGGCCGCGAGGTGGAGGCGCACGTGCGGCTGCGCGCCTCGGCGGACGGAACGGTGGAGTCGCTCAGGCTCGTGAAGCCGACCGGGAATCTCGAGGTGGACCAGTCCATCGAGCAGGCGCTCCTGCGCGTGAAAAAGGTCGAGCGCCCGCCGGCCGAAATTTTGAAGAACGGGGTGCTCGACGAATTGGTTGCGTTCATCCTCGAACTCTGAGCCCCGTCCGTTGCAAAACACATCCGACCATTTTTCCCGCATGAAATCCACCATCGCCGCACTCCTTCTCCTGCTTCCCGCACTCGTGTTCGCACAGGACGAACCGAAGATCCGAATCGTCAAGAGCACCAAGCTGAACATCGCCATCACCGGGCTCGCCGGCGGCGACCTCGAGACGCTGCGGCGCGACCTCGTGAACTCGGGGTATTTCACCGTCACGCCCGCCGACCAGGCGCAGTTCACTGCGAATGCCACGTCGGCCGGCGAATTGCGCGGGACGGTGGTGGATCGCGAGGGGAAGACCGCGCTCTCGAAAAGTTACGGGGGCGGCGGGCGCACGGCGATCCATCACTTTGCCGACGACATCACCGCGGCGCTCACCGGCGCGCGCGGAATCGCTTCCACGAAGCTCGCATTCGTCGGCACGCGGACCGGGAAAAAGGAAATCTACACCTGCGACGCCGACGGCTCGAACCTCGTGCAGCTCACGCATGACGGCTCGATCAGCGTTTCGCCCGGCATGAGCCCGGACGGCCAGTCGCTCGTCTATACCGGCTACCAGAGCGGTTACGCGGACGTGTACCGCATCTCGCTCGGCAGCGGTTCGCGGACGCGCGTGCTGAAATATCCCGGCACGAACAGCGGCGCGAAATTTTCCCCCGACGGCGGACGCCTCGCGGTGACGCTGAGCAAGGACGGCAACCCGGAAATCTACGTGACCGGCTCCGCCGGCGGCTCGCCGAGACGCATCACGCGCACGGCCGGCGTGGAAAGTTCGCCGACGTGGTCGCCGGACGGCAACGAACTCATCTACAGCAGCGACGAGGGCGGCTCGCCGCAGCTCTACCGCGTGTCCGCCTCCGGCGGCACGCCGACGAGGCTCTCGACGGGCTTCGGCTACAACACCGCGCCGAGCTGGTCGCCTGACGGCAAAAAGGTCGCCTTCAACACGCGCAGTGGCGGCTCGTTTGCGGTCGCGATCCTCGACCTGCAGGGCGGCGCCGTGCGCACGGTGGGAGATGGCGAAGGCCCGGTGTGGGGCGCAAATTCGCGGCATCTCGTCTTTGCCTCCGGCAGCTCGCTGGTGCTGTTCGACACGCAGACCGGCACGCGCACGACGCTCGTGAGCGGCGCGGGAAAAATCTCGGAGCCGACCTGGTCGCGATAGGCGGCGCCGCGGACCTCACCGATGATTCCACGGCACGCAAAAGAAAACCTGGGGTGGCTGACGGGACTCGAACCCGCAACAGCCAGAACCACAATCTGGAGCTCTACCATTGAGCTACAGCCACCGTTCAGGGCCGTGGAAACTACCAAAGTACCGCCCGCTGCCAAGCGGAAGTTTCGCCCGGCTTTCGCGATGGTGGTCGCCAGCCTCGCCGCGCTGCTTTTTCTCGCATGCATGGCCTCCGCTGCGCCGGTCATCGTGGTCGATGCGGGCCACGGCGGCCACGACCGTGGCGGCATGCCGGGACAGCGCGTGCCGGAGAAGGGCTACGCACTCGACGTGGCAAAGCGGCTCGATGTCGCACTGCGCAAGGCAGGGCTGCGCACGGTGATGACGCGGAAGGGCGATTACTACGTCACGCTCGGGGATCGGTGCAGGATCGCCAACGCGCAGTCGAAGGCCGTGTTCGTGAGCATCCACTTCAACGGCGCACCGAACAAGGACGCGACCGGGATCGAAATCTACTACTACAACAGCCGTGAAGGCGGACGGCTGGCCGACGCGATCCTCAAAAAGGTCGTCTCTGCCACCGGAGCCCCGGCGCGCTTCTGCCGATCGAGGCCGTTCTACGTGCTGCGGCAAACGCGGTTTCCCGCGGTGCTCTGCGAGCTCGGTTTTCTCACCAATCGCGGCGAGGCATCGCGCGTCGCCTCCTCCTCGTATCGCCAGCGGCTGGCCGATGCGGTCGCGTCCGTGATCATCTCGCGCTATCGCTGAACTTTCGCCGAAGGCGGCCACCCACGCGATGATCCTCACCTGTGCCGCGATGAAAGCCCTCGAGGAGCGGGCATTCGCCGAAGGCGTGTCGGCGGATGCGCTGATGGAGGAGGCCGGCCTGCAAATCGCGCGCGCGGTGCGCCAGTTTTTTCCGAGGCCTGGCGTCTGCGTCGCGGTGTTTGGAAAAGGGAACAATGGCGGTGATGCGCTCGTCGCCGCGAGGCACCTCGCGCTGTGGGATTGGGATGTCCGCCTGGTCGCGGCATATCCCGATGCGGAGTGGGGCGCGCTGCCGAAGGCGAAATTTGCCGCCGCCGCGGGGTGCCGGCGTGCGGAGATCGGGCAGCTTGCATCGATCCCCGGCGAGCCGCTCGTGGTGCTCGACGGACTCCTCGGCATCGGCGCGAAAGGAGGGCTGCGCGACCCGCTGAGCGGAATCACGCGCGCCATCAACCAACGGCGACGCGGCAGCAATGCGACGGTGTTCGCGCTCGACATTCCCACCGGGCTGAATGGCGACACCGGCGAGGCCGACCCGGCGTGTGTCGTGGCGGATCACACGCTGTCCGTCGGCTTCGCGAAATGCGGACTCGTCGCGGATGCGGCGGCGAATTTCACCGGCCGCCTGAGCGTTCTGCCGCTGCGCGGAACTCACCAGGCGGCTCGACGCCACTGACGCGGACGCAGCGGTGGCGACCCCGGATGCGCTCGCGCCGTTGCTCCCGCGGCGCGATTTCGACACGCACAAAGGAGACTTCGGGCGCGTCGGAATCGTCGCAGGATCGCGCGGCTACCTCGGTGCGGCGGTGCTGTGCTCGGCGGCCTGTGTGCGCGCGGGCGCGGGGCTCGTGACACTTTATGCGCCGCGCGATGTCGCGGACTCGCTCGCGGTGAAGGCCGCGCCGGAGGTGATGGTGCGACCGCTACCCGTGCTGGAGGAATTGCTGGAGCAGCAGCACGACGTTTTTGCGATTGGCCCCGGTCTCGGCGCGCATCCGCCGGTGGATGTCGCCGCATTGGTCCGGAAGCTTGCGCAGCCTCTCGTGCTCGATGCGGACGGACTGAATGCGATTTCCGCCGATGTGCGAGGCGCTCGGCGAAGCTGCGGGGGAACGCGTGCTCACGCCGCATCCCGGCGAGATGGAGCGGCTGGCTCCCGGGTCGATCAAGCGTCCGCGCCGGGAGACGGTGGCTGCATTCACGCAACGATATCCTTCGACGCTGCTGCTGAAGGGCGCGCGGACGCTCGTCGGGAAGGTGGGCGAACAGCTGAGTTTCAACACCACGGGCACGCCGGGGATGGCGGTCGGCGGGATGGGTGATGTGCTTACGGGAGTCATCGCCGCACTCATCGGCCAGCATGTGCGGCCCTTCGACGCCGCGCGGCTCGGTGCATGGCTGTGCGGGCGCGCGAGTGAACTCGCAATCTCGCACGGAGGCGAGAGCGTGGAATCGCTGACGCCTTCGCGCATGCTCGATTTTCTGAGTGCGGCGTTCCGGGATCTGCGCGCGGGTTGCTTTTGATTTCGCTGCGCTCGACTCGCGCCTGCCCGCCGCGTAACTTCACGGGGCATGAATCCACTCTGGAAAGGCCTGAATCCCATCGCTGCCGCGCGCCTCGGGCAGCGCGACTACTCGCAGAAATCCCCGGCGGAACGCCTCGGCACCACTGGCATCGAGGCCGGCGAGGCGATCGCGAAGCGCGCGGAACTCGAGGCGGCGTGGATTCCCGGCGTGGAGATTTTCGGCAGGCGGATTTTCCCGCAGCGGCATCGCGGCTTCTTCGGCGAGTTCGCGCGCGAGGGCGAAGGGCCGCTGCACGCCATCGGGCTGTGGCCGCGGCAGTGGGCGACGGCGCGCATGTTCGCGGGCACCGCGAAGGGTTTCCACATCCATCCGCCGCACATCCCGGACGGGACGAAGGCTGAGGACTGGTTCCGCCGGCTGTTCATCGATGAGCCAAAGAATTTCTCGCTCCGCCCGTACGACCGCGAGCAGTGGGACGCGATGTTCTTCATCGAGGGAAATGTGGAGATGATCTTCGTGGACGAGCGCGCGGGGATGCCGAGGAAGGTGATGCGCTTCATCATCGAGGGCGACGACCAGCGCGGGGCGAACAACGCGGGCGTGGTGATCCCTGCCGGTGTCGCGCACGCGCTGCGCGCCGAGGGCGCGCGGGATGCGGTGATGGTTTACGGCACGACCACGCAGTTCAACCCGGAGTTTGAAGGCCGCATCGCCGATGGCGTTGAGAGCGCGCCGCTGCCGCCGGAGTGGGAGTCCTACCTGGAAGCCCACTGAGAGGGCGCGAAGGGGGACCCAGTTTTCCACCTCGGGCTACGGGCGTTGACCTCGCGCGATCCGGCCTGCTAGCGTCGCCCTCCGATGAAAACCCTCCTCATTTCCTGCCTCGCACTCAGCCTCGCCGCCGTCTCCCTTGCTGCCGACAAGGACGGCTGGATCCCACTTTTCGACGGCAAGTCGCTCGACGGGTGGAAGTCCAACGACAAGCCCGGCACATTCTCGGTGAAGGACGGGATTCTCATCGTGAAGGGCGACCGCTCGCACCTTTTTTACGACGGCCCGGTGCAGAACCACGACTTCAAGAACTTCGAGCTGAAGCTGGAGATCCTCACGAAGCCCGGCGCGAACTCGGGCGTCTATATCCACACCGAGTTCCAGGACACCGGCTGGCCGTCGAAGGGCTACGAAATCCAGGTGAACAACACGCACAAGGATCCAAAGAAGACCGCGGGCGTGTATGCGGTGCAGGATAATTTCACCGCGCCGGCGAAGGACGACGAGTGGTTCACGATGGAGATCAAGGTGGAGGGCAAGCGCATCGTCACGAAGGTGAACGGCAAGGTGATCAGCGATTTCACGCAGCCGGAAGACTGGACGCCGCCGAAGGGCATGCCGGGCCGGATGATCAGCCACGGCACGATCGCCCTCCAGGGGCATGACCCAATCAGCGAGGTGCACTACAAGAGCATCCTCATCAAGCCGCTCCCGTAAGCGGTTGAGGCCCGGTGTTACTTTTTGAAACCGGGCCGCAGGATCTTCGTGCTCCCGCTCACCGGATCGATCATCCAAGTGAAGAAGTTCGGCGGAGGGTTGCCGCCGGTCGCACGTCCGAGGTCGTTCAGCAGGTGGACGGTGATGTACCATTGTCCGTTCGCGCCGGCTGTGGTCGGACCGGTCTGGGAGAGTGAAGTGGAACCGTCGGGCTGGAAGCGGAGGGTGACGTAAGAGTAGTTCTGTTTCACGCCGCGCGGCAGGTCTGGGTCTTTCGCGCCGGCCTTCGTCGGGGTGAGGGCACCGAAGAGACTCGAAAGCGTCGTGTCCGAACTCATGATGACGGTGTCCGGAAACCGCGCGACTTTGCCGACAGCGTTCAGGATGCCACCCTCTGCGATTTCAAAGTACTGAAGCGCGCGGAAGTAGGGCGTGGTTTCCCCGGGCTGCTCGGGATCGATGAAGCTGTAAAACCTCACCTCGACGGTGCGGTTCCTCGTCAGCGCCTGCTGGCGGGCGGAAGCCGTGTGGTCGGTGAGGAGATTCGCGGCCTGCGTGAGCGAGGAGCCCTTGAGAAGATTCCCCGCCGCGGGCACCGCGAACGCGCCGATGATGCCGATGATGGCGATCACGACGAGCAGTTCGATAAGCGAAAATGCGGTCTGTGGACTGTCGCTTGATGGCCGGGTTCTCATGTTCGTTCAGGGGGCAAACTTGTTGATGCTGACGATGCGAAACCTAGCGTAGTTGTCCAGTGTTGCATCCGTTTTCGTGGCGAAATCCGGGAGGTTCGGGTCCGACGCGTCCACGTAGCGTTCGATGAGCGCCGAGCCGCGATGCTCGGCGACGACGGCGTCGAGGTCTTCGTTCCACACGGCGTGATTGGTGTCGGCGCTGGCGTGTTTGCGCAGGAGCTGCACGCGCATGTGGACGTTGAAGGTGTTCGATTTGGTGGTGAGCTTCGCGTAGAGATTCGCGTACGGACGTTCGCGGGTGTTGTCGCCGGTGATGAGCGCCTTTTGAAAAACCGCACCGCTCTGATAGTCGGAAAGGCTTTCGCCGTCGCGGACGAGATGAAGCTCGCAAATTTCCGTCGCGGAGCGGAAGGCGTCGCCCTTCGCGAAACGGGTGTCCGCCTGCGCGAGCGTCTTCTCCACGTCGATCGATCGGCGCAAGCGGTCGAAGGGAGCCTGCTTGTTGTAGGCCTTGGTCCAGTCCGCCTTCACCGTCGGATCCGCAACCGGGTTCGACCCGTTGCTCGGCAGCAGGAATGGATGATCGTTCGTCTCGTGATCCCAGAGTTTGTAAATGGTTGCGGCTTCGTTCGGCAGGACGAGCGGTTCCTCGGCTTTCATCACGCCATGAAGCGCCGTGGTGCGGCGGATGTAGCTGAACGGCGCGATCTCGTAGTTGAGGTTCACCTTCCCCGCCGTGGAGAAGGGCTCGCTGATCGGGTAGGGCTCGCCGATGGGCATCCAGAAAAGATCCATGATGAGGTGGTCGCGCGGCGCGAGCGTTCCCGGATGCGGGCTGCCGCTGCTGGTCCGCGTTTCCGGCCGGAAGAGGAGCGTTTCCCACGGGCGGTTGCGCTTCACGCCAGTGGGGAGCGAGCCGAGCATGCCGGCGGAGGGGATCAGGCGGTTCGGCGAGAAAAATGTGCCGGCCGAATCCGCCGCCGTGTTCCATGCGTAGTACGTGAAGGGCGAATTCGTGGAGGTGAAGTTCCCTTCGTCGGGCTTGTTGATGTACGAGCCGTCGCTCCAGGTGGAGACGCCATTGTCGTAGTCGTTCCAACGATTGTAAATCTTCCCCGCGCCGGGCCGGATTTCAGGCAGGCGGGAGTAGTGATACTTCACGAGCGCGGAAGCGGTGAGCTGGTCGTCCGCCGCCGCGGCCGGGATGCCGCCCAGCGTGCCGCCGGAGGGATTCGCGCGGTCCGCGCCGCCCGGGCGATCTCCGGGTTCATTCGCAAAACCGTAGAGAAAGTGCGAGCCCGCGGACGATGTGAAAATGTGCACCATGCGATCGCTGGTGCTGTTCCACTCGGTGTCGCGCACTTTCACAAAGTCCGTCGCCGGAACGGTGCGTTTCGCAGCGATGAGGCGGATGTCGCCGTGGTCGGGCACGATCGTCCGCACGACATCCTCGTCGCGGAAAATTCCGCCAATCTTGAATCCCGGTGCGCCGCCGCTGTTCGCCCAGCGTCGCTTGGGGTCAGCGTACTCCGTCCCCGGAGCATGCGGGACCTGGCCGAGATTGCTGTAGCGACCGGAGACTGCCGCCTTGCCGGCCGGCGTGAAGCCGCCAAAGGTCCACCACGTTTCAGTCTGGGTCGCGACTGCCTCCGCGGTATGCGGACCGTTCCAGTCCGCACCAATTTCGGCACGGGGAAGGTCCCGTCCGGAATGCGGAGCGTGAGCGTCTGGACGAGCGAGGCCGCGTCCGCGCTGTTGGTGGAGTAAATTTTGATCGTCACGTCGCCGCCCACGAACTTGAACGTGTCCCCGGTCACCTTGATTCCCGTGACCTTCGTCTTGCCATCCGGCAGCGTCGCCTGCGCCTGGCTGATCCACTGGTAGCCGCCGCCGCCGAAGGCCTGCATCGGCCCGCGCAGGCCGCCGGAACCGCCGTGCTCCCGTCCGTTATTGTGCCAGCCCGAGCCGATGGTGTTGCTCAGCGCCTTGCCGCCCGCGCGCATTTTCAGCGGCTCCCCATCGACCGTGAATCCCGATGTGCCGAACTGCACATCGAAGAACAGCCTTTCAAAAATCATATAAAATCCGAGCGAGGGCGACCACGGCTCGAACAGGAATGAGGTGTTCACGATGCGCTCGCCGGCGCCCAGCTTGTCGTTCGGGGTGGCATTGCCGTTAAGGATTCCGGCGTCCGATTCCTGGCTGCAGATGAAGTGCATCCCGGCCTGCGAGATGGTGAAGAGCCGCCCGAACCCCTGCGTGTCGCCGATTTGGATCGGCGAGACTTGGCCGTTATCCGCGAAGCGCGCCTTGCCCTGCTGCACGAGCACCGGGTCGCGCAGGTTCGTGCTCCGGATATAGTCAAAAATTTCCGTGAGCACCTGATCGCGATCATCGCCCCACTTCTGTTTGAAATTTCCGCCGTATCCCGGCACCGGCTGCGCGGTGACGGTCTGGAGGTATTTGTAGAGCGTCTGGTTGCGCGGGATGTTGTCGTAGTCCGGCCTGGGCTTCGTGGAATCCGTGCGCTGAAAATGGAACGGCAGCGCCGTGCCGCCCGGTCCCACCGTCGAGCAGAATGCCGCGAGGCTGTCGAAAGTGGTCCGCAGTGTGGAATTCATCGGCACGGGCCAGAGGCTGATCCGCGGTGTACCAAAGAGCGTCACCTCCGGCGCGCGACTGCTGGCGGTGAGAAAAAAGCGCGCACGTTTCAGGCGCTCCTTGAACTGCGGGAGCGTGGAGGGCGTGCCAGCCGGATCCTTCGGCGGATTCTCCGGACGAGCGGCCGCGCCCGATGCCGGCGGTGCGAAAAGAAACTCGTCAACGCTCGCATAGAGACGGTCCGAATCGAGATTGATGGCCGAGGGGTCGCCGGAAGTGGCACCCGCCGGGATCGCGCGCGTGGCTGCGAGCGTGCCGCCCGTGCCGAGACGCGGGATGATCCGGTAAATGTCCTCCTTTTGCGCCGCCGTGAGCGCGGTGCCCGGGAAGAACACCGGGCTCAGCGCCGTGCTGAACGGGTGTCCCGGGAAGCGCTGGAATTCCTTTTGCGCCGGCTGGAAGCGCCCGTAGTTCAGATCCTGAAAAGTGATCGCGCGCGGCGTGTCCCACGGCGTCGGCTCGCCGGAGGTGTTCACGTTGAGCTTGCACGTCTCGTCGTCCGTCCAGAATGCGATGCGGCCGGTGATCGGGTTGGCCTTCGTGGGCCGCTGCGGACTGTCCGCCGGCAGGGCCGACCAGTCGGCGCTCAGCGTGGTCCCGGTGACGGAAGGGGGCACCGTCAGCGTGCCATCCTGCAGGACGTAGATCCACCGCACCGGCATGGGCGCCGGGTTGCTCGTCAGGCCGGTCGCGGCCCCCGCCGTCGGGTCGTCCGATTCGCTGATCGGAGGCTGCCCGCTGCCGCCTTTGTAAGCCGGGATGCCGCGCAAATCGAATCCCTGGACACCCGCACTGGTCCCGGCGCTCGGAATGAACGCGAGCGGATCCAAAATCGGGTACGCTGCGGAAAACGATCGCGTCGAACCCGCGGGCTTGATTTTGCCGAGCGGATTCTCGACGAGCACGGGCTGGTTCAGGTCGGTGAAAATCGCGGGCTGGCCCGGCCAGTCCGCGGGCACCTCGTTCGCGAGTTGGGCGCTCACGCTCCACGCACCGCCGGGACTGGTGACCATTGTATCCGACGAGTACAATTTGAAGATCCGCCCGCGTCCCCCGGCGTCGTCGTAGGTGCGGATGAGCCCCGGCTGCGTCGAATACGTGAGCCGCGCGCCGCCGCCTTTCGCGGCCGGTGAGGCTGGCGGGATTTCCCAACTCCTCGTGCCGTCGGAAATCTGGCCCATCACGATATTCGTCACGATGTCCGTGAGCTGCTTCACGGCGATGCCCGATGCGTAGCCTGCGGACTCGCGTCGTGCGGAGGTGGCACTGGCGAAGAATCCGACGATGGCCGCCGCGATCAGCACGACGAAGCTGAGGACGAGCACGAGCGCGATGGCCCGTCGCCGGTGCCCTCCTGAAAAAGCGGTCGCGTTCAGTTGGCCTGTTCCCGGCTCCATTTCGCGGCGCGGATGTGGACGTTCGTGGTGAAAATCCGGTAGCGCACCTTCGTCTGTGCGAGCGTCGTCTCGAGTGTCGCGAGATCGGCGGTGAAGTTCGCCGTGTTCTTGAAAAGGTTGGAGCTCACGATTCCGAACACGTCCGACTTGGCGGAGTCGAGGTCGAGCCTCTCCGCTGATTTCTCATCGATGGCGACCATCGTGAGCTGCATCACCGGCGGGAGCTGGTTCCTCGGGTTGAGCTGCGGTTTGGAACTCGTGTTCGTCGAGTCGTAGCTGTAGGCCGGCGCGAGCGGCGAGTGGGTGGCATTGGTCTGGAGCGGCGTCTCCTCGGCCTTCGCGAGGCGCGGTGTGAGGATGAACGCGATCACATTCTCCCCGACGACCCGCTTCATCCCCGAGGAGGCCGTGCTGTTCACGTCGCCCGTGAACCACGCGGTCGTCTTCACCCCCGGGTTGCCATTCGTGAACTGGTAGAGGCTGAACTTCTCCGTCGGTTGCGAAAACTCCATGAGCCGGAAGCGCCAGCGCGGACCGATCATGTCGGGCGTGATGAAGCTCGGGCGCTGCGAGGTGTCGTCGCCAAATTCCACGAAAAAGCCGAGCGCATTCAGGGCGTTCGAGAGCCCGCGGTTGCCGTCGGTCGCGGCGAGACCCATCGGCGCGTTGAAAAAAACGGCATGCGTCATCCGTCTCGTGGTCCCGCTGGTTCCGAGGAGCGTCGCCGCGTTGTCGGCGATGAAACGCAGTTCGCTCCGGCGTTCGTAACGCGTCGGTGCCGTCGCATTGTCGTAGTCCCAGTACGTGTTCAACGTCGCCTGCGCGAGCCGGCTGCTCACGCGCTCGAAAGCATTCCGCGCCTCGCGGAACTGCTCCACCTTCGCCGAGGTGCTCGACCAGATCCGCGCCGTCTGGTCCATGACGGTGAGAAGAAAGCCGACCATCGCCACGAGGATCGCCGCGGCGACGAGCACCTCGACGAGCGTGAAAGCGGCGGTGTTTTTCCGTCCGGAGGATCGCATGGCTACCGGCGGTATCCGTTCCGCGCAACGATGGCCGCGTACGTGCGCACCGACATCGCGGACTTCGCGGCGAGCGTCGGGCTGATGAGGAAACTTGCCGGATCCACCAGCGGCGCGATCTGGCGTGAGCCGGCGGTGATGGCGATCTGGACGGTCAGGAACGTGAGATCCCGCGGGTTGAAACGCGGCGCCGCAACACCCGGCAGCGAGGTGGCAAAACTGTCCGAGTGATTCCGCGGATCCGGATCGCCCGGCATCGTCCCGCGCACGCGGGCCGCGTAGAGGATCGTTTTGGCCTCGGTGGCCGTCGGAGCATCCGGATTTGCAACTTTCACCTCGGTGCCCTGCTCGTCGAAATGCCGCAGCGCGAGCCGGTAGAATTGCCCGCCCGTCCCGCCCGTCTCCACCTTGCTCGCGAGCAGCGTGTCAAAGTCCGTCTCCTGCGCGTCGGCGATCACCCGCTGGAAAATTTCGCCCGCCGTCTGCGCGTCCATCGCCGCCCGGAAATTGCTCATCCCGGAAGGCAGCATCCCCACCAGCGCGATCAGCGCGATCGCGACGATCGCAAGGGCAAGCGAGATCTCCACGAGGCTGAAACCCGACGCGCGGGAAGCATGAAACTTGGAATGGGCGGGGGACTGCATGGCGCCGGGGGAAACGGGCGGACATCCCTAGTCTGCGCACGGGGCTTTGCAAAGGCTTTCGGCCACGCCTTACGCCGCCAAGCACCGCAACGGTGCGCGCGTCCGGCACGCGCTTTCCTGCTCGACAGGCAGCGTCCCCGCGCTCGATCAAACACCCATGGACCTCCTGCCAATCGGCCAGCTCAAGCACGCCGCCGCCAACAACCGGATCGAGGCCTGCGTGCATGCGCAGATCGAGTCGCTCCACCGCAAGGACACCCGCGAGGGCAAGCCGTTCTACACCGCGATTTTTGCCGATGCCACGGGGCGGCTCACGCTGCGCGCATGGAGCGATGCGCCGGCGTTTGAGTTCTGCGAAAACGCCCGGCACGGGATGTTCGTCGAAATCGCGGGCGAGTTTGCGGCCAGCCCCGGCTTTGGCATGGATGCAAAGGGCTGGACCGTCCGCGAACTCACGCCGGAGGAACTGGCCGCGCTGCTGGAGGGCCCCGCCGAGCTCCGCGGCAAGCAGGCCGCCGACTTTGCATACCTCGAGGACACCACGCGCGCCCTCGCCGACCCGCGCCTGGCGGCGCTGTGCGGGCTGTTCTTCGCGGAATTCGGCAGCCGCTTCCGCCGTGCCGCCGCCGCGCGCAACAACCACCACGCGCGCCGCGGCGGCCTCGTCGAGCACGTCGCGCAGATGATGCGCTCGGCGATGGCGATCGCATCCGCCTATCCCGCGCTGAACCGCGACCTGCTCGCCGCCGGCGTGCTTTTCCACGACTGCGGAAAGCTCTGGGAAAACCAGATGCCCGCCGAAGGGTTCACGATGCCCTTCGACGAACGCGGCGAACTGCTCGGCCACATCACCATCGGTATCGAACTCGTGAACACCCTCTGGCGCAAACTCCAGCAGGCTCCCGAGTGGGCCGGCTGGCTGCCGCTCGATCCCGCGTGCGAAGACGTGCGGATGCACCTGCTGCACCTGCTCGCGAGCCACCACGGCGAACTGCAATTCGGCAGCCCCGTCGTGCCAAAGACTCCCGAGGCGTGGGCGCTGCACTATGTGGACAATCTCGACGCAAAAATGGAGATGATGCACGCCGCCTACGCGACCTCGAAGCACCTCGCCGCGCGCATCCAGGAAAAGGTCTGGCCACTTCCGGGCAACCTCGTCGCACCGCTCGGGCGCTTTCCGCAGCCACCCGCGCCGGACGGGGCTGCGTGAGCGCCGCCTAGATCAAAATCCCCGCCACGGTCGCGGTGATGTAGCAGGCGAGCAGGCCGGCGATCATGGCGCGGAGGCCGAGGCGCGCGAGGTCGTGGCGGCGGGTGGGGGCCATGGCTCCGATGCCGCCGATCTGGATGGCGATGCTGGCGAAATTTGCGAAGCCGCAGAGCGCGTAGGTGGCGATGGTGACGGAGCGAGGGTCGAGCGTGGCGATGTTTTTCGAGAGGGAGATGTAGCCGATGAATTCATTCAGCACGATGCGCTCGCCGAGCGCCTGGCCGACGATGGTGCAGTCCTTCCACGGCACGCCCATGAGCCATGCGAACGGGGCGTTCAGATGGCCGAGGAGCGTCTGGAGGGTGAATTGGTTTTCCGGCGCGACGCCGAGCCAGCCCTGCACGCCGCCGAAGACGGCATTGGCCAGCGCGACGATGGCGACGAAGGCGATGAGCATGCCCATGACGTTGATGGCGAGCATCACGCCTTCACTCGTCCCGCGGCAGAGGGAATCGAGGCTGTTGGCGTCGGTCTTTGCGACGCGCATCGGAGCGCCGGCGGCGGTCTCGCTGCGGTCCATCTCGGGGAACATGATTTTCGAGACGAGCAATGCGGCGGGCGCGCTGAGCACGGAGGCGGTGAGGATGTGGCCGGCGTCGAGGCCGAGCTTCGGATAGACGACCATGACGCCGGTGGCGATGGTCGCCATGCCGGCGGACATGAGCGCCATGAGTTCGCTCGCGGTCATTTTCGGAATGTAGGGCTTCACGAGGAGAGCGGCCTCGGTCTGGCCGAGGAAGATGTTGCTCGCGGCGCCGAGGCTCTCGCTGCCGCTGGTGCCCATGACGCGCTGCATCACCCAAGCCATCGCCTGCACGATGCGCTGGAGAATTCCCCAGTGATAGAGCAGCGCCGAGAGCGCGGAGACGAGGATGATGGTCGCGGTGATCGAGACGGCGAAGACGTAGGCGTTGCCTTCGCCGAATGCGCTTTTGAGCACTGCACCATCGGCGAGCGGGCCGAAGGCCATGGCCGCGCCCTGATCGGAAAAATCACCGAGGCGCTTCACGGCTCCCTGCACGGCTCCGAAGCCCGCGAGGCCCACCCCGGTCTTGAGGATCAAAAGTGCGACGACGAGTTGCAGTCCGAGGCCGGAGAGCACCGTGCGCCACGGGAAGCGGCGGCGGTTGTTCGAGAGCAGCCACGCGAATGCGAGAAATGCCGCCAGCCCGAACAGCGAAATCATTTTGGGGAACATGCGCGCGGAGATTGCGCGGCGGCGCGGGACATTCAATCACGGAGGCTGCCAGACGCGGGCGGGCGCGGCTGAACTCGGCCAAGTGTTGCTTGCACGGGGGCGGGGCACCGCGCAGTTTCCCGGCATGCTCCAAGGTCCAGATGTCGTCCTCGCCTGCCCCCACTGCAAGACGCTCGCGCGGCTTTTCACGGTGGCCACTCCCGACCCCACGGGTTCGCTTTCGTGGTCGGACGGCTATCAGGAAATGCCGATGACACCCGCGCAGCCGAACATTTCCCGCTGCCGGGGCTGCGGCAAGCTGATGTGGTCCGCCGAGTGCGAGCCAGTGGGGATGATCGACGAAACCCAGCCGGCCACGCCCGAGCAGGAGGAGTGGAAGAAGCTGCCCTACCTGGAGCCGGTGGGGGAGGAGGATTACCTTGAGGCATTGAAAACCGGCATGGCGGTGCATCCCGAGCAGGAGACCGAGCTGCGCGTGTTCGCGTGGTGGCGCGCGAACGACAAGCACCGGCGGGAGCAGGGGACGGGGCGCTACCCGAAGACCCCCGAGGCGATCGAAAATCTGGAGAAGCTCGTGGAGCTGCTGAAGGACGGGGAGCATGAGTTCATCCTCTTCCGCGCCGAGGCGCTGCGGCAGCTCGGGCGATTTGAGGAGGCGGGCGAAATGCTCCACGGGATTTGCAGCGACTACGCGCTGGCGCGCGAGCGGATGACCGAGCTGATCGAGCAGAAGTCCCGCGACGTGGAAGTGCTCTTCGCCTAACCTCCGCACACACATGGACGGCTACATCGAACTCACGCGCGACATCACCGCGATCAAGATCCCCGAGGGCGTGCCGAGGCTGCTGCCTGCGGGGACGCAGGTGGCGATCACGCAGGAACTCGGCGGCACCTTCACGGTGATGGCGCCGGATCACGGAGGGCTTTTCCGGCTTCAGGGAGCTGATGCGGATGCAATCGGCCGCGAGGTCGTCGAGCACGAGGCGGCGGATGGCGTCTTTGAAATCGAGCGCGTGTGGGAGCAGCTCAGGCAGGTCTATGACCCGGAGATCCCTGTGAACATCGTGGACCTCGGGCTCGTGTACGATGTCGCCGTCACCGACGACGAGTCGGGCAAGGGCAAGCGCATCGCGATGAAGATGACGCTCACCGCACATGGCTGCGGCATGGGCCCGACGATCGCGGGCGACGCGCGGCAGCGGATCATCACGCTGCCGGGAGTTGCGAGCGCGGATGTCGAGGTCGTGTGGGATCCGCCGTGGTCGCCGTCGATGATCTCGGCGGCGGGGAAAGAGAAGCTCGGGATGGAGTGACGGCCTAGGCCGGCTCCGCGGGGCTGCCGCCAGCGTCGCGCCGGCCGCCGAGCCAGTCGCAGAGGCCGCGCTTTTTTGCCGTGGCGGCGAAGTCCCAGAATGTCCTGCCGGCTTCGGTCCATTCCGCATCGCGGGATGTGGCGAGCGCCTGGGAGACGTTTTTCCCCGAGCGGTAAAGCATGTCGAAGGCGCGTTTGATTTCCGCGCGCGCCGCTGCATCGAAGCCGGCACGGCGCAGGCCGATGACATTCAGCCCGGCGATGCCGTTGATATCCGCCGCGATGACGAATGGTGGGATGTCTTTGCTGAAGCCGGACGCGCCCTGGCAAATCGCGAGCCGCCCGACGCGGATGTGCTGGTGAAAAACGCTGCCGCCGCCGATGAACACGCCGTCCCCGACCTGCACGTGGCCGCCGAGCAGCGCGTTGTTTGCGATGATGACGCGGTTGCCGACGCGGACATTGTGCCCGAGGTGTGCGCCGCCCATGAGGAAGCAGCCTTCACCGACCACCGTCTCGCTGCCATCGGTCGTGCCGCGATGGATGGTGACGTATTCGTGCATCTTGGTTCCGGCGCCGACGGTGACGCGGCTGCGGACCTCTGGCTTGAATGAAAAATCCTGCGGGTCTCCGCCGAGCACCGTGCCGTGGCCGACGGTGCAGTTTTTTCCCAGAGTCACGTTTCCGCCGATGAACGCGTGCGCGTGGACGATGCAGCCTTCGCCGAGCTGCGCGCCTTCCTCGATGACGGCAAACGGGCCCACGGTGGCGCCCGTGCCGAGGACGGCCTGCGGGTGGATGGCTGCGGTCGGGTGAATCTTCACGGCTCGCGGTGGATTAGGGCTTCGCGGGCGCGATGCCAACCTCCACTTTCCGCACCCAGCTCAGATGATGCCCGCCTCGCGGAAACTGAAGTACGGGACGCGGCCCGGCGCCGGGCTGCCGATGATGACGTGGTCGAAGAAATTCACCTGCAACATCCGCGCGGCCTCGGCCATGCGGAGCGTGACGCGCCGGTCGGCGTCGCTCGGCGAGGGATCGCCGCTCGGGTGGTTGTGGACGAGGATGAATGCATGCGCGTTGTGCAGGATGGCGGGGCGGAGGATTTCGCGAGGGTGCGCGAGGCATTCGTTCAGGCTGCCGAGCGAGACCTGCTCGGTGCGCAGGAGGCGCAGCTTCGCATCCAGCAGGACGACGCGGAGGCTTTCCTTGCCGAGCTGGCGCATCTCCGCGCCGAGCAGGTCGAAAATCCTGCCCGGCGAGTCGAGCGCGACGCCGGCGAGGGCCTCCTGCGCGAGACGCGAGGCGAGGCCGAATGCGGCGGCGAGCTGCACGGCCTTCGTGGGGCCGACGCCCTTGATTTTTGCCAGCTCCGGCAGCGACGCGCGGGAGAGCGCGGCGAGTGAACCGAAATGCAGGATGAGCTGCCGACCGATGTCCACCGCGTTTGCGCCGGGAATGCCGGTCCGCAGCAGGATGGCGATCAGTTCGCTGTCAGACAGTGCGGCTGCGCCTTGCGCGGCGAGCTTTTCGCGGGGCCGCTCCTGCTCGGGCAGTTCGTTGATTTTGAGCGTGCCCATGCTCCCCGCGATTCGCCCCCGGCTCAGAGTTCTTCCTTCTTCACCGGCGGCAGCGAAGGCTTCGCCGTGCCCTTTCCCGCGGCCACCGCCGCGGTTCCAGTGAGCGTTTCATTCACGTATTTGATGGTGACGCTGCCCTGCGTTTCGTCGCCCCTTTCGCGTCTCCGCCGATCAGTTCCGCGGAGATGAGCACGCTGGCTCTTGTCCTTCATCGTCGGCGTGAATTTCCAGATGGCCGTGGTGCCGGCGGCCTGCGGCTGGCGGGCTTTCGTCCTGGTGGTGCCGCCGGTTTTCCTGTCCACCGTCGGGGAGCCGTACTTCGAGACGAGCTGGGTGCGGAATTCCTTGTAAACGCTCGCCTGCGTTGCCCTCGGTCTTGAGCGTGACGACTGCCGAGCGCGAACTTGCGCTCGGGAAATTCGATCACCCATTTTGCGACCGGCTGACCCGCAAAAGTGCCGCCGGTCAGCTCGATGTGGTAGTCGTCGGCATTTTCCGGGAAACACGACGCCGGGCCGCTTTTGCAGCACGCGCTTGGCCTCCTCGGGCGAGGCTCCCCACTGGATGCCGAGGAAGCCGTTCGGCCGCTCGGCGGCGAGCGCGAGCGCATTGCACGCGAACAGGAGGATGAGGGGGAGCTTCATGAAAGGAGCGCTGGCGGAAAGGGAACGTGACGTCCCCGGCGGAGTCAAACCCGGTCGCACGCGATTCTTAGCGGCCGCCCGCTCACTCGGCAAACTGGCCGAGCATCCCGTCGAGCGTGCCGATCAATCCCTTCAGCGCATCGTGGTACTTGTTCGCAGGGACGACCTTGAGCTGCACTTCGGTCTCCCGCAGCATCCGGCGGGCGGTGACCACGGCGCTGTTCACCGCGCCTGTTTCGATCGCCTTTTTCACGAGCGTGGAGATCTCGTCGTCATTGCCGCCGAGGATGATTTTGCAGATGCGCGCGCGGTCCGTGGGCTCGCTGTGCTGGAGGAGATAGAGGATGGGCAGCGTGAGCTTCCCCTTGCGCAGATCGCTGCCGAGTGTCTTTCCGGCGCCCGCCTCATTGCCCGCGAGATCGAGCACGTCGTCGTAAATCTGGAACGCCGTCCCGAACTTCAGCCCGAAGGTACGCATGGCGGCGATGACCGAGGGTGTCGCCTCGTTCAGGAAAGCGCCGAGCTCCGTCGCCACTGCAAAGAGCGCGCCGGTCTTCATCTCGATGATGCGGTAGTAGTCGGGCACCGAGAGATTCAGATCGAAGCGGCGCTGCGTCTGGATGATTTCGCCCGAGCAGACCTCGCTCGCGGCCTCGGCCATGCGGCGCATCATCTCGCTGCTGCGGAATCCGCTCGCGAGCTTCAGCGCGTGTGCAAAAAGGCAGTCGCCGAGCAGGACCGAGAGCGCGTTGCCCCACTTCGCATTCGCCGTGGGCTGGCCGCGGCGGGTATCCGCGCTGTCGAGAATGTCATCATGCACGAGCGTCGCGGCGTGGATGAGTTCGACGACCACCGCCAGGTCAAAATGGTCCGGCCCGATATTGCCCGTCGCACCGCCGGCGATGAGCGCGAGCGCCGGCCGCAGCCGCTTTCCGCTGCTTTCCACCGCATACGCCACGTAGCCCTCGACCGCCGGGTCGAATGCCCGCGCCTGCGCGCGGATCCGTTCCTCCACCGCGTAGAGTTCGGAATTGATCAGCTCGAAGGTCTGCTTGAGTGCCGCGGTCTTGTTCACGCCTTTCGATACGTCGGAGGCGTTCTTGTCGGACTTTGTGAAATGTTTCACAAGGGCACGTTACGAACGGGCATCGCCCAAGTCAACGCGGCTTTCCCCGTCTTCACGCCCGCAGCTTGATCATCAGATCCCCCGCCTCGACCGCTTCGCCGACCGTCACGAGCACTTCGGCGACGGTGCCGTCCGCGGGGGCGAGCAGGTTCGTCTGCATCTTCATCGCCTCGAGGGTGGCGAGCTTGTCGCCTTTGGCGACGGCCTTGCCGACGCTGGCTTCGAGCACCGTGATCATGCCGGGGATGGGCGCGCCGATTTGCAGCGGGTCGCTGGCGGCGGCCTTCGGGCGCATCTTCACTTCCTTCGAGATGCTCTTGTCGAGCACGGTGGCTTCGCGCGGCAGGCCGTTCAGCTCGTAGGTGATCACGCGGCGTCCGTCCTTGTCGGGCGTGCCGATGTTGATGAGTTTGATGAAGAGCACCTTGCCCTCCTCGATGCTCACGGCGACTTCCTCGCCGGGGCGCAGGCCGTAGAAAAATGCGGGCGTCGGCAGGCAGCTCACGTCGCTGAAGCTCGCCTGGAATTTCGCGAAGTCCGCGAAGACCTGCGGATACATGAGGTGCGAGTAGAGGTCGTCGTCGCTCTCGTCGCGCTTGGTTTTCGTGGCGACTTCGGCGCGCGTGTCCTTGAGCTTCACGGGCTCGGGTCTTGTGCGTTTGATCTTCTTGTCGCCGAGGACGGCGCGCACCACGTCCTTCGGGAAGCCGCCCATCGGCTCGCCGAGTCCGCCGCTGAGCATGTCGAGCACGCTCTCGGGGAATGCGATGCTGCCGGGTTCGAGGTTCACCACGTCGGCGGGCTTGATGCCGCGGGTGAAAAGGAACAGCGCCATGTCGCCGACGACCTTGCTCGACGGCGTGACTTTCACGATGTCGCCGAAGAGCTCGTTCACCTCGCGGTAGCAGCGCGCGATTTCCGGCCAGCGATGGCCGAGGCCCATGCTCGCGGCCTGCTCCTTGAGATTCGTGTACTGGCCGCCGGGCATTTCGTGGAGATAGACCTCGGCGCTGCCGGTCTTCGGCGCGGTGTCGAAGGGCGCGTAGAAAGTCGCGCACGTGCTCCCAGTAGTCGGAGAATTCGTTGAGCGTATCGAGGTCGAGGCCCGGTCTCGCGCGGCGTGTTTTGCAGCGCGGCGACGACGCTGTTCATGTTCGGCTGCGACGTGCTGCCGCTCATGCTCGCGATGGCCAGGTCGACCACATCCACGCCCGCGTCGCTCGCGCGGAGCACGCGAGCCGGCATTGATGCCGCTCGTGTCGTGCGTGTGAAAGTGGACGGGGATGCCGATTTCGTCCTTCAGCGCCTTCACGAGCGCGCTCGCGGCGTACGGGCGGCAGAGGCCGGCCATGTCCTTGATCGCGAGGATGTGCGCGCCCATTTTCTCCAGCTCCTTCGCGAGCGCGATGTAGTATTTCAGCGAATACTTCGTGCGCTTCGGATCGAGGATGTCGCCGGTGTAGCAGAGCGCGCCTTCGCAGATGCCGTGCGTCTCCTGCACCGCCTCCATCGCGGCCTTCATGTTCGGCGAGATCATTCAGCGAATCGAAGACGCGGAAAATATCCATGCCGCCTCGGCGGCTGTGCTTCACGAAACCGGCGACGACATTCGCCGGATAGCTCGTGTAGCCGACGGCGTTCGCGCCGCGCAGGAGCATCTGGAAGCAGATGTTCGGCACCGTCGCGCGCAGCGAGCGCAGACGCTGCCACGGATCTTCGTTCAGGAAGCGCATCGCGGTGTCGAAGGTCGCGCCGCCCCACATTTCGAGGGAGAAAAGCTCGGGCGTCCGCCGCGCCACGGCCGGCGCGATGGCGAGCATGTCCGCGGTGCGCACGCGCGTCGCCATGAGCGACTGGTGCGCGTCGCGGAAGGTCGTGTCGGTGACGAGCAGCCGCTTCTGCTTGAGCGTCCACTCGGCAAATTTCTTCGGCCCGAGTTCGAGCAGCAGCTGGCGCGTGCCTTCCGCGGGCTCCACGCGGCCGTCCCACTTCGGCACGGGCGCGGCGGTGAGCGGCTGCGCGGGCTTGTAGCCCTTGGCGTGCGGGTTGCCGTTGACGATGACGTTGCCGAGGAAATTGAGCAGCTTCGTCGCGCGGTCGCGGCGCGGCTTGAAGTCGAAGAGCGCCGGCGTCGTGTCGATCAGCGTCGTCGTCGCCATGTCCGCTGCGGAAGGTCGGGTGGTTGATCACGTTCTCGAGGAACGGAGATGTTCGTCTTCACGCCGCGGATGCGGAATTCGCGCAGCGCGCGATCCATGCGATCCAGCGCCGTGTGGAAGGTCGTGCCCGCTCGTGGTGATCTTCACCAGCAGCGAATCGTAGAACGGCGTGATGACCGCGCCCGCGTCGCCCATGCCCGCATCGAGCCGCACGCCGTAGCCGCCGGCGCTGCGATACGTGATGATCTTGCCGTAGTTCGGCGTGAATTTGTTCTCCGGATCCTCCGTCGTGACGCGGCACTGCACGGCGAAACCATTGCGCGGGATTTTGTCCTGCGCGGGGATGCCGACCGGTCTCGCTGTGCAGCGCGTGGCCCTGCGCGATGAGGATCTGCGAGCGCACGAGATCGATGCCGGTGATCTGCTCCGTCACCGTGTGCTCCACCTGGATGCGCGGGTTCATCTCGATGAAGAACCACTCCTCCGTGTCGAGGTCGAAGAGGAACTCGACCGTGCCCGCGTTGTCGTAGCCGATCTCCTGCGCGATGCGCACGGAGGCGTCGCACAGCTCGTGGCGCACCTTGTCGGCGAGGCCGTACGCTCGGCGCGATCTCGACGACCTTCTGATGCCGCCGCTGCACCGAGCAATCGCGCTCGTGCAGATGCACCGCGTTGCCATGCCGGTCGCCGAGCACCTGCACCTCGATGTGCTTCGCGCGGCCGATGTAGCTTTCCAAAAAGACCGCGCTGTTGCCGAACGCGCGCTCCGCCTCGCCCTGCGCCTCGTCGAGCAGCGCATCGAGGTCGCCCGGCTTTTTGCACCACGCGCATCCCGCGCCCGCCGCCGCCGAATGCCGCCTTGATGATCAGCGGGAATCCGATCTGCGCCGCGACCTTCAGCGCCTCCTCGCGATCGCTCACCGGATCCTCGGTGCCGGGCAGCGTGGGGACTTTCAGCTTCTGCGTGAGCGCGCGCGCCGCGACCTTGTCGCCCATGAGGTCGAGCAGCTCCGGCTTGCGGCCCGACGAACGTGATGCCCGCCTCCGCGCACGCCGCGCGCAAACTTCGCATTCTCCGAGAGAAATCCGTAGCCGGGATGAATCATGTCCACGCCCTTCTCCTTCGCGAGCGCGACGATGCCGTCGATGTCGAGATACGCGCCGACCGGCCCCTTGCCCTCGCCCACGCGGTACGCCTCGTCGGCCTTGAAGCGGTGCATGGAAAATCGGTCCTCCTCCGCATAAATCGCGACCGTGCGCAGGCCGAGTTCCGTCGCCGCGCGCATGACGCGGATGGCGATCTCGGAGCGGTTGGCGACGAGGAGTTTTTTCGCGGCGAGGATCGGCATGTCTTTCCTGGAGGACTTCGTGGGCATAAAAATGGCGCGGCCTTGTAGGGCACGGGGCGCCATCCGGCGAGCGGAAGTTTGAAGCGGGAAAGAGAAGAGGGCGGCCTCGGCGAGGCCGCCCTACCGCCGTAGGGCGCGCTCGGCGAGCGCGCCCAGACAACGCGCCGCCTATTTCTTCTCGAAGACCACGCCTTTCTTCGACGCCTGCTCGCGCACTGCA
This sequence comes from uncultured Verrucomicrobiae bacterium, assembly GCA_963769025.1. GTDB lineage: Bacteria > Verrucomicrobiota > Verrucomicrobiia > Chthoniobacterales > Chthoniobacteraceae > SXWH01. The sequence goes on along the minus strand of CAVYKI010000003.1, from coordinate 943,690 downwards.
CCGGTGACGGCCGCGCCGAGCGTGGTGTCCTTGCCCGCCTCCTTCATCTTTTCCGCGACGAATTTCTCCCGCTCCGTGGCGAGGGCACCGAGTTCCTTTTGCAGTGCCTCGCGCTCGGCGGTTTTCTTCGCGATGAATGCCTTGCGTTCCTCCACGCCGAGCTTGCGCATTTCCTCGGGCATTTCCTCGTCCTTCAGCTTGGAAATGTCGAAGTCCTTCTCCTTGGCGCGGTCCACGAGATCCCATCGCGCATTGCTGTAGTTGGAGGATGACTTTGAGGCGACGCGCGCGGCGAGCACCGTGGAGCCGCCGGGTGCGGACGCCGCGTTGGCGTCCTGCGTTTCCTGGCGGGATTTGCCCTCAAAGCCGCCGCGTCCGTAGGCGATGTAGGTGCTGTTCAGCTTTGAGTTGAGAACGGCGATGTCCTTGTCCTGCGGCGCGGCGATGTGCGCGATGCGCGCGTCCTGATTGATCACGAGGAAACGCCCGTCCGCGAGCGCGGCACCGTCCTTCCATTTTCCCTCGATGCCCTGCTGCTCCGGGCCGCAGTGGATGGTGTTGACGATGATGCCCTTCGCAATCGCGCCCTTGCACGACTCGACGTAGCTCTCCGGCCCCTGCGTGAACGGCTCATTCCCCGCGATGAAGATGGCCTTGTAGGTCTTCGGCGAGGAATCCCATTCGAGTCCCTTCACCGCGTCGCGGATCACCCAGCCGCAGTATTCGTCGCCGCCATTGGTCTTCAGCGAAAAGAGCTGCTCGCTGAGCTTGTCGAGATCATCGGTGAGCGGGACGACCTGCCGCACAAAGCCCTTCCTCCGGTCGAGGCCCTGGTTGCCGTATTCGTAGAGCGCGACCTGCACGCGCGGCGCCTTGCCGTCCTGCTTTGCGGTGGCGAATTCATTGACGATGTTCCAGAGCTGCGTCTTGGCCTGCGCGATGAGGCCGTCCATCGAGTTCGACGTGTCGAGCAGGATGGCGAGCTGCACGACGGGCTGGCCGGCGGCGGGTTTGGTGGATTCGGCGGCGCAGACCGGGAGGAGGATTCCGAGGGCGAGCGCCGCATTGGCGAGTGAATGTGTGATTTTCATGGTGGAAGCGTAGCGCGCGGGGCCGGGCGGGTTGTCAGCGAGCCGTTCGGGAGTTGTAAAAGAAAGGTGAAGCCATTCGCTAAAAAAACGGCGGGCGATCGCGGGGACCTCTCGCCTTCGGAAAACTGTAATGAAAGACGAAGTATTCGGCACGATTGTTGCGATGAGATGCGCAACCTATGGACGACACCAACACGACCCAGACGAACGCGGAACTCGTTTCACGCGTGAGCAGACTGAACGAGATCGGCGCGCATTATTTTGCAGGATGGCTGGTCAGCGCGGGATTTCACCGGCCCGAAATCATGACGGCAGTCGAGAGCGTGCTGCATGACATCGAGAACGACCCCGCATTGCGGCATTGCACGCTTCCGGAAGTTGCGACGGCTGCCCCCATCTTCGCCGCCGAACGGATTCCATCGCCCGCGGTGGAAAGTCCGGTCATCGTTGCCAAGGAAGCCCCGCTCCCGGTTGCGCCCGTCGCACCGCAGAGTCCCTTGGCCGTCTTTCCCCGGCCGGAATCGAAACCCGCCAAACGGCTGCCGCTTTCGGCGCGTCTTCTGGCCGCAATTTTCCCCAGGGCCCGCATGGCGGCATGACGGACGGCAGGTAACCCAAACCCAACCAGGATCAACCAACCATGACCGAAGAAGCGAATGACCGGAGCGCGGTGTTCACGCAGACCATCGACCGGTTCTCCAAACTGAACGAGGAAGGCAGGCGGTATTTTACAGGCCGGCTTGTCGAAAGCGCGAAGGACAACCCGGCGCTGATGCGGGAAATCGAGCACGTCATGCAACGCCTCGAGACTGAATCTGATCTGGCAATCTGCTGGAAGGCGGCGGCGGGCGCTCCTTTGGAAGTGCCAGCCGGTCCCCAAGCCGAGGCCTGAAATCCGGGAAGCACCGTTGCGCATCGGGTGCCCGTCGCTCCGTTGCGGGGAGGCGATTTCATTCGCAATTTGCCGGGCGGCCGGCATTTTGCGGCACCCCTGAAACGTGAAAGTTCTCCTGATCGAAGACGAAGCGAAGATTGCATCCTACGTGACCAAGGCGCTGACAGGCGCGGGTCACGCGGTCACGGCCATCGCGGATGGCGATTCGGGATTTGCCACGGCGACGAGCGAGCCGCACGACGTGATCGTCCTCGATCTCGGGCTGCCGGGGCGCGACGGGCTTGAGATTCTCGGCGGGATCCGCGATCGCAGCATCAGCACGCCGGTGCTCATCCTCACGGCGCGCGGGGACGTGAAGGACCGCATCGCCGGCCTGAACCGCGGCGCGGATGATTACCTCGCGAAGCCATTTTCCATGGAGGAACTGCTGGCGCGCGTGAATGTGCTGACGCGGCGCAAGGGCGAGGACGCCTCGCCGCTCCTGCGCGTGGACGACCTGGTGCTGAACGAAACCACCCACATCGTCACGCGGGCCGGGGAACGCATCCACCTTTCCCAGCGCGAGTATGAGGTGTTGCATTTCCTCATGCTGCACTCGGGAAAGGCGGTCACCCGGACGGAAGTCTGCGAGCACGTGTGGAAGAGCGCGCTGGATAACGACACGAACGCCGTGGACGTGTACATCCAGCGGCTGCGCACGAAGGTGGATGCAAATTCTCCCGTGAGCCTGATCAAGACGGTGCGCGGCACCGGGTATATGATCGGGCCGTCCGGAACATGAAGAAGTTCCCGCTCACAGCCAAGGTGGCGCTGTGGTCGTTCCTGCTCGCCGCGCTCACGATGGGGATCTCGGTGATCGTGACGACCGTGGTGCTCGACAGGGAGCTGATGTCCTACGTCGAGGCACGCATGGAACGCACGGTGAAGGATGTCTTTTTGGAACTCGAACACCAGTCGGGGGGGGCGCCAGACAAGCTCACGACCGTCACCAAGGAGATGATGCCGCGTTCCGTGAGCACGTTTCCCATCGAGATTTTCGGCCCAGGGGAAAAGCTCCTCTATCGCTCCCAAGGCCTGAAGGAGCGGACCATGCGAGGCGGGCCCGCGGAGCCGCACCATGCGATGATCGGGAAGCAGTCCTATCAGGTCGCGACTTACCAAGAGGGCGGGCTGACGGTGGTGTTCGGCTTTCCGCTCAAGCCCACGGAGCTCACCTTGGAGCGTGTGAAAAACGCGAGCCTCGCGGCGCTGCCGGTGGCGGCACTTCTGAGTGTCCTCGGCGGGTACTGGGTCGCGCGGCGTGCGCTGCAACCGGTCCGCAGGATCACAGAGGCCGCGGCGCGAATCAGCGCCGAGGATTTGCACCAGCGCCTGCCGGTCCCTGCCGCACGGGATGAAATCCGGCTGCTGACGAACGTGCTCAACAACACCTTCGAGCGGCTGGAGCGGAGTTACCTGCAGGCGGTGCGCTTTGCCTCGGATGCATCGCACCAGCTCAAGACCCCGATTACCGTCGCGCGCGCGGCCATCGAGTCGCTGCTCAGCGATTCGAATCTCCGGCCCGATCAGGTGGAAGTCCTCCAAGACCTCCTCGACCAGACGCGCCGGCTCTCGTCATTGACCGAAGGACTCCTCCTGCTGGCGAGGGCGGACGCCGGCGGCATCCAGACGCAGGCGAGCGATACGGACCTGCTCCCGATCATCGACCGGTGCATCGAGGATGCGGAAGTGCTGGGATCGGATCAGGGAATCCGGATCGAGCGGGACTTGCCGCAGGCCCTCCGAGCCATCGCGGACCCGCAGCGGACGGAGCAAATCCTCCTGAACCTCCTCGAGAACGCCGTGAAGTACAACCGGCATGGCGGCGTCATCCGCGTCAGGGCCGGCGAACGGCGCGATGGGGTGTTCATCGTCATCGCCAACAGCGGCGTCCCGATCCCGCCGGAACGCATGCCGTGGATTTTCGACCGCTTTGCCCGGGGCGACCGGGATGAGTCGCGGGCGGGCCACGGCCTCGGCCTGAGCATCGCCCGGGAACTCGCGACCGCACAGGGAGGGGACGTGCGGCTGCTGCGCTCGGATGAAAAGGGGACGGAATTCGAACTGCGGTTCATGTCGCCAAACGCGAAGGGCAACGGGCAACCCGCTCTCGCCCCTGCTGACGCCGGCACCGAGCCCCGCATTGCTGAGAATTCCCGGTTGACACACAGGGGGCGTGAATTAGAGTGCGCGCCCTTTTTCCAGCGGCAATGACGCCGGTGGAGACGGGGAAAACAATCAACCGCAGGAGGGCAAAACCGCCCGCCAGCACTGCAAAAACACATGGCTCAACACCGTTCAAAAAGATACCGCGCAGCCGCGGAAAAGCGCGATGACAAGAAAGTCTATCCGCTGACTGAAGCAGTCGCCGCACTGAAGGCGATGCCTCCCACCAAGTTCGACCAGACCGTGACGCTCGCGTTCCGGCTCGGCGTGGACCCGAAGCAATCCGACCAGATGGTCCGCGGCACCTGCCCGCTGCCGCATGGCTCGGGCAAGACCGTCCGCGTGCTCGTCTTCGCGGAAGGCGCTGCAGCCGAGGCCGCGAAGGCCGCCGGTGCGGAATTCGTCGGCTACAAGGACATGATCGAGAAGTGCGTCGGTGGTTTCCAGGATTTCGATGTCGCAGTCGCCACGCCCGGAGCGATGGCCGAAGTGCGCAAGCTCGGCAAGGTCCTCGGACCCCGCGGCCTCATGCCGAACCCGAAGACCGGCACCGTCACCGAAGACACGGCGAAGGCCGTGCGCGAAGTGAAGGCGGGCCGCGTCGAGTTCAAGCTCGATAAGAACGCGAACATCGCGGTGCCTGTCGGCAAGTTCAGCTTTGACCTGGAGAAGCTCGTCGAGAACGGCAAAGCGGTCATCGACGCCGTCATCAAGGCGCGTCCCGCGACCGCGAAGGGGCGCTTCGTTGACAACATCACGCTGAGTGCAACCATGACGCCCGGCGTCACCGTGGATGCCGCACAGTTCCTGAAACTCGCCTAACCGAGGACCCACACCATGCATCCCGCAAAAGCATCCATCGTTACCGACCTCAACAAGCGACTCAACGACTCGCCCTTCATCTTCGTCGCCGATTACACCGGCCTCAACGTCACCCAGTTCTCCGAGCTGCGCACCCGCCTCGACAAGGCCGGCGCCCGCTGCTCGGTCGTGAAGAACAGCTACCTGCGCCTCGCGGCGAAGGGAGCCGGTCTGCCCGACCTCGGCGAACTCCGCGGCCAGAACGCCATCGTCACCGGCGAAAAGGACGTCGCGGCTGCCGCGAAAGTCCTGAAGAACTTCACGGCGGAATTCAAGAAGCCGACCATCCGCACGGGCGTGGTGGACCGCCTCATCGTCAGCAGTGAGCAGATTCAGGCCATCGCCGATCTTCCTTCGCGCGACGTCCTGCTCTCGCAGCTCCTCGGCGTCCTCCAGGCGCCCGCGAGCAAGCTCGTCCGCCTGCTCAACGAGCCGGCCAGCCAGCTCGCCCGCGTCCTTCAGGCCAAGGCCGACCAAGGGCGGCGGTGCCCCGGAAGCGCCTGCCGCAAAGGCAGAGACTCCCGAGCCAGCAGCCGCACCAGCGGAAGCTGCCGCACCGGCAGACCCGACTCCCGCAACCGAGACCACAAACTCCTAGCTCTTTAAAAAATCATGGCCACGACAGAATCCATCACCACCCTCCGCCTGCACGAGAAAGATACCGGCAGCGCGGACGTGCAAGTCGCCGTTCTGACCGAGCGCATCAATCACCTCACCGAGCACCTCAAGGCCCACGCGAAGGATCACTCCTCGCGCCGCGGCCTGCTCCAGATGGTCGCACGCCGCCGCGGGCTGCTTGATTACCTCAAGCGCACCGCGGCTCCGCGATACCAGGCGGCGCTCGATAAGCTGAATCTGCGCAAGTAGGTTCAAGACCAGTTCCACACTTCGCCCCGGTCCTCGCACCGGGGCGAATGCTTTTACCCGGTCAGACAAACAATAGCCCCGCCACCGCCGAAACCGGGCGGAGGGTGAGCAGAGCAAACCAAACAATCGCCACACGGTTCGCCGCCACGCGGTTTCTGGTTTCAGTCCTTAGCCCCAGCTTCAGCCTTTCGGTCTTAATCCTAATCTTATTCTTAATCTTAATCCCTTCCCGGCCATTCGGGTGCGAGGGGATTAAGATTAGGATTAAGAGTAAGATTGAGGACGGAACCTCGAGCCGGCGCTTTTGGGACTGCGAACCGGGAGACGCGTTTCCACGGCAGGCCGGATGGCATTTCAAAAACAAAATGAGCATCCAAAATGTGACTGCCAATTCCGGCAGCACCCCCATCATCATCGAAACCGGCAAGCTCGCGAAGCTCGCCGACGGAGCCGTGACCGTGCGTTGCGGCGAAACCATCATCCTCGTCACCGCGGTCTCCGCGACGAAGATCAAAGAGGGCCAGGACTGGTTCCCCCTCAGCGTCGAATACCGCGAAAAGGCGGCGGCGGTCGGCCGGTTCCCCGGCGGCTACTTCAAGCGCGAAGGCCGTCCCACCGAAAAGGAAGTCCTCACCGCGCGCATGACGGATCGTCCGCTGCGCCCGCTCTTCCCGAAGGGCTACCTCTACGACACGCAGATCGTCGGCACGCTCATGAGCGCGGACGGTCAGAACGACCCCGACATGCTCTCCATCAACGGCGCGAGCGCCGCGCTGATGGTGTCCGACATCCCGTTCGCGGGCCCCGTCGGTGCCGTGCGCGTGGGCCGCATCAATGGTGAGTTCATCGCGAACCCCACGCACGCACAGCGCGCTGAGAGCGACCTCGACCTCGTCTATGTCGGCACGGAAAACGACGTGATCATGATCGAAGGCGCGGGCAACGAAATCCCCGAGGCGGACTTCATCAAGGCCCTCGAATTCGGCCACATCGAAGCGGTGAAACTCTGCGTCGCGCAGAAGGAACTCGCGGCGAAGGTCAACAAGGCCAAGCGCGAAATGCCGCTCTTCACCGTGAAGGACGAGGTGATGGAAGTCGCCTACGAAGTCGCGGGCAGCCGCATCGAGGCCGCACTCTACACCCCGAGCAAAGTCGCCCGCAGCAAGGCGGTGAACGCGCTCAAGGACGAAGTCGGCGCGGCCATCAAGGCGAAGTTCCCGGAGGCCACGCCCTTCGAGATCAGCCAGGCCTTTGACTACCTGCAAAAGAAGGCCTTCCGCGTCGCCATCCTCGATCGCAAGTCGCGTTGCGACGGACGCGGCCTCGGCGACCTCCGCCAGCTCAGCGCCGAGACCGGCCTGCTCCCGCGTTCGCACGGCAGCGCGCTTTTCGCCCGCGGCGAGACGCAGGCCCTCTGCCTCGCTCACCCTCGCGACCACGCAGGAAGCGCAGGACATGGACGGCTACACCGGCGGCGAGACCAGCAAGGCCTTCATCCTGCACTACAACTTCCCGCCCTTCTCGGTCGGCGAAACCGGCCGCATGGGCGGCATGAACCGCCGCGAAATCGGCCACGGCGCACTCGCCGAGCGTTCCATCGCGCCGGTCATCCCCTCGACGGAAGACTTCCCGTACGCCATCCGCATCAGCAGCGAAGTGTGCGAGTCGAACGGCTCCACCTCGATGGCCTCCGTCTGCGGCGGCGTCCTCGCGCTCATGGATGCGGGCGTGCCGATCAAGACCCCCGTCGCCGGCATCAGCGTCGGCCTCGTGACTGAGTTTGAGGGCGACACCCTCAAGCGCTACACCACGCTCGCCGACATCATCGGCAGCGAGGATCACTTCGGCGACATGGACTTCAAGCTCTGCGGCACGCGCGAAGGCGTCACCGGCTTCCAGCTCGACCTGAAGCTCCCCGGCGTCTAGCCACAAGATCATGACCGAAGCCGTCCTCCAGGCGCGCGACCTGCGCATGAAGATCCTCGACGTCATGGCCGCCACCATCGCCGCGCCGCGCACGGAAATGTCGCCCTACGCGCCGCGCATCGAGACGATCAAAATCAACCCCGACAAGATCGGCCTCATCATCGGCCCCGGCGGCAAGACCATCAAAGGCATCGTCGCCGAGACCGGCGCGGAGATTAACATCGAGGACGACGGCAGCATCCGCATCTACTCGAACAACCCCGAGGCGATGGCCCGCGCGAAGCAGATCATCAATGGCATGACCAAGGAGGTCACCATCGGCGAAGTGTACCACGCGCCGGTCGTGAACATTAAGGAATTCGGCTGCTTCGTCGAAATCCTGCCCGGCAAGGACGGCATGTGCCACATCAGCGAACTCGCCGACCGCCGCGTGAACCGCGTCGAGGACGTCGTGAAGATGGGCGACATGATCTGGGTGAAGGTCCTCGGCGTGGACGAGCGCGGCAAAATCAAGCTCTCGCGCAAAGCCGCGATGAAAGAGCGCGACGAAGCCGCCGGCAGCGGAGCGCCCGCCGCATCCGCGCCTCCCGCCGGAGCAAACTAAGACGCCGCGAGGATCCTGATCCTCCAAGTTACAAACTCACAAAAGGGGCGGCCTCCGGGTCGCCCTTTTTTTGTGCCCGCGGACGAGCCATTTCACCTGCGGGCGAGGCGTGTGCGCGGAGACGCCGCGGACGTGCGGCGTGGTACGTGCCGCGTTTTAACTCCACGACGGGTTTTGCTCCGGGGTTGCATTTGGGAATCCTTCGCCCTCAAAGACCCCGTCCCCTCAAACTCCAGAATCGCGCCCCATGGAAATCCCCCAGGAACCAGCACCACTTTCACGCCGCGCATTTGTGCGCACGACTTCGACGCTTGCGGCGACTGCGCTCGCGGGCGGCTTCACAGGAGGCGTGCAGGCAGCGGAAGGGCCAGGCGCCGCGCCCACACCGCATCCTCTTCTCACGAAGGCCGCCGACTTCACCGACGTCTCGCGCGGGAACCCGAAGCCGCACACGCTCACCGGCGATGCGCTCGTGCAGGCGCGGCTCACGGCGGAGACGTGGCGGCTGGAGATCGTCGCGGATCCTTTCACGAGCGAAGTGGTGAAGGAGCCCGCGAGCCTCGGGAAACAGTTCACGCTCGAGGATGGCACCGCGCTCGATCTCCCGGCGCTCCTCGGGCTGGGGAAAACGCACGGCGTCCGTTTTCTGAAGGCGATGCAGTGCCTGAACATCGCCCAGCCGCTCGGTCAGGGGCTGTGGGAAGGCGTGCCGCTGCGCGAGGTGCTGCGGCTTTGCGGGCCGATGCGCAACGTGCGGCGCATCTACTACTGGGGTTTTCACAACAACGACCCGAAGCAGATTTTCCAGTCGTCGCTCAGCTACACCGAGGCGATGGAGACGGCGCCGGGCGAGCTGCCGCCATTCGTCGCGTGGCGGCTGAATGGCGAGCCGATCCCGCTCAAGCGCGGCGGGCCGGTGCGCATGATCATCCCGTGGGCGCACGGGTTCAAATCCATCAAGTGGCTCCAGCGCATCGCGGTGACGAATGACTGGAAGGCGAACGACACCTACGCGAACGCGAACAACGATCCCGAGTCGCATCTGAAAACCGCGGCATACATCGACCAGGCGCCGGAGAAATTTCCCGCGGGCAGGCCGGTGTTCATGACCGGCCTCGGGCTCGCCGGGCTGTCGGGCTTGCAGCGGGTCGAATGGTGGCTGCGTCGCGTCGAGCCCGGCGCAAAGCCCGTGCTGCTGGACGATGAAACGTGGCGCGCCGCCCGGTGGACGCCGGCCGAACTCGAAAAGCCGCCGGCTGACTGGTCGTCCGTCCTTCCGACGGGCGTTTCATCAAAGGACGTGCTCGGCTTTGACCCAAAGACCGGCCAGCCCGCGACGTGGCCGCTGCGCTACAGCATGATCTCGTGGTCCGCGACGCTGATGGATTTGAAACCCGGCCGATACGAATTCCGCGCGCGCGCCGTGGACCTCAATGGCTTTGCCCAACCGGAGCCGCGCCCGATCGTGAAGGCGGGAAAGAATGCGGTCGAGGTTCACAAGTTCGAGGTCACGTAGGACGGTGCGGCGTTCCTATTCAGGCCTGTGCGCCTGAAGGGTCGCAGTATTCGCGACGCCTGACCACGAGGCGGCACGCGACTGGCTAAGGTTTGGCGGATGGATCGCCAGAACAGCTTCACCTTTCTCCGCCTCTTCTTCGCGTTGGCGGTGGTGTTCTCGCATTCGTTTCCGCTGGGTGGTTTCGGGGAGGATCCGCTCATGAGGGCGACCGGCGGGCAGGCGCAGATCGGCATCGTCGCGGTGCTTTGTTTTTTCGTGATCAGCGGCTGGCTCATCACCGCGTCGGCCCAGCGCACGCCGATGTGGCGGTTCGGGCTGAACCGCGCAGCGCGCATCCTGCCGGGCTTCACGGCGATGCATCTGCTGACTGTCTTCGCGCTCGCCCCGGCAGTGATGCTCTGGAACCACTCGGATGTCCTGGACTATTGGGACAGCCTCGTCGTCGGACCGGACTCCGCGATTTCGTTCCTCGTCGCGAATGGCGGCATCCGCGTCACCCAATATTCCATCACGGACCTTTTCCGGAAGAATCCGGGCAACTATTCGGTGAACGGTTCGCTGTGGTCGCTGGCGCCTGAGATGATGTGCTACGTCTGGCTGGCCGTGGTCGCGCTCGCCCGCGGCCTGCGTTGGAAATTTACGGGGGCAGTGCTTTTCGCGGCGGTCTTCGTCCTTCACGCCGTGGGTCTGCGGAATCCCGAGACGCTCCATCCGCTGTCGCGGGCGCTGGAAAACACGAACACCTACGGCTTCCACCTGCCGCTGTACCGCTCCGCCTACCTCGCATTTCTGGCCGGAATGACATGCTGCCAATTTCGCGAACTGCTCCGCTGGCGTGGATGGATGGCGGGCGTCGCGCTGGGGCTGCTCGTCGCATCGTGCTTTGCAAAGTGCTTCGTGTTCGTGTGGCCCTTTGCGCTGCCTTACCTCGTCCTCTGGCTCGCGCACCGGCTGCCTTTTCAGAAGGTGGAGAAGTGGGGCGACTTCTCGTACGGGATCTACATCTACGCGTTTCCGCTGCAGCAGTTGCTGGCCGCTGGCGGGGTGCAGCGTCTGGGGTTCCTCGCCTATTTTGCGGCGTCGGCGGTGCTCGCGGTCCTGGCGGGCATGGCGAGCTGGCGCTGGATCGAAGCACCCGTGCTCAAGTGGGCGCGTGGCGTCGGCAGGAAGCCCACGCCGCTCGCCGTGGAAGCGCTGCCCGTACCGGCAGGCTAGCCGGAAAACGCAGCCTGGCCGTTTTGGGGCGTGCGCGGGGGTCTCTGATCGCCGTAGATTTGTGAAGCGGATGAAAACAAATCCAATGAACGGCACGATGAATCCACGATTGTTTACCTTCCTGGGCGGCGACGCCGGCGAGTGGTCGGTCATCAAAAACAAAGCGGTCGCCGGTGAACCGCTCGCGGAAGTAAAGCGGCTCAGCATCGGCAACGCGCCGGTCGCCATTTTGCCGGATGGCGGCCAGTGGATGCTGCGCGGCGTGACGAGCAACGAACGCTACGCGACGCGCGCGGAGAAGGATCAGCTCGTCGCGAAGCAGGTCGCCATCGGCCGGCCCGAGGCGGCGCACGCCGCGCTGATCCCGATCCGGAAAAACGCAAGCTGGTGGGCGCTCACGCAGGACGAGCGCCGGGCCATTTTCGAGGAACGCTCCCACCACGTGCAGACCGGCCTGAAGTATCTGCCGGGCGTCGCGCGCCGGCTGCATCACTGCCGCGATCTCGGCGGGAGCGAGCCGTTCGATTTCCTCACCTTTTTCGATTACACGAAGGCCGATGCCACTGCCTTCGAGGACATGGTGTCCGAGCTGCGAGCTACGGAGGAATGGAAGTTCGTGGACCGCGAGATCGACATCCGGCTGGTACGGAGCGAAGGCTGATCCATGATGAAAACGCTCCCCAGTTCCCCTCGTGCGATGCGGTTCGCCGCGAGTTGCCTCATCGCGACCACGCTCTGTGGTTCCATTTTGCGCGGCGCGGAAAAACCGGACATCCCGACGGTCGATCTGTCCGGGGAAAAGCAGCGGCAGGTCGTGATCGCGGCGGGGACGGAGGCGGTCTATCAGGGCCATCCGACCACCTTGCTGATGCCGGATGGGAAGACGATTTTCGCCGTGTGGTGCGTCAATCACGGGGGCGCGGCCGGGCCGATGGCGCGCAGCGAAGATGGAGGCCTCACGTGGGCGCGCATGGATGCGCAGTTGCCGCCTGGATTCTCCAAGCACCAGAACTGCCCGAGCATCTACCGCATGGTGGATGCGGCGGGAAAGGAGCGGCTGTGGGTGTTTTCTGCGGCGTTGGGAAAACGCGGCGGGCCGGGCATGCCGAGCATCATGAGCGAGGACGGCGGCAAGACGTGGAAGGAAATGCCGCCGCTCGGATTCCCGTGCGTCATGACTTTCAGCAGCGTGGTGCGCCTGAAGGACGGACGCCATCTCGGCCTCTACCACCGGGGGCCGGGCGGCGCGGACAAGGCACCGCTCGAAGTGATCCAGACAATCACGGCCGACGGCGGGTTCACGTGGTCCGAGCCCGCGGTCGTCGCATCCGTCGCGGGCAAGAACCCGTGCGAGCCGTTCGTCTTCCGTTCGCCCGACGGCGCGGAGCTCTGCTGCATCATGCGCGAGAATACGCACACCGGCCGCAGTCTCATGATGTTCAGCCGAGATGAGGGCCAGACATGGAGCAAGCCGACCGACACGCCGTGGGGCCTGAGCGGCGACCGGCACAACGGCGTGTTCACACCGGACGGACGTTTCGTGGTCGCCTTCCGCGACATGGCGCCAGGCAGCACGACGCGCGGCCACTTTGTCGCGTGGGTCGGCACGTACGACGACATCCGGAAATCGACGCCCGGCGAGTATCGCGTAAAGCTCCTCCACAGCTACGCCGAGCGCGTGAGCGATTGCGGCTATCCCGGCGTCGAGCTGCTGCCCGACGGCACCATCGTCGCGACGACCTACGTGAAATATCAGCCCGGTCCGGAGAAGCATTCCGTCGTCAGCACGCGCTTCAAGCTCAGCGAGTCGGATGCGCTGCTGAAGCGGTAGCCTTGGAGAAGCGAGGCCGGCGGACCCGCGTTCGCTTGTTGAAAAAGGATCAGGACCCGGGCGGTCGCACGGAATAATGTGCGGCGGCCATTTTCCGATTTTTCGCGGGGCGTGAGAAGGTTTATGAAGGTTACGCTCAGCGCCCCCAAAAAAACCGGCACCCGCTCGCGCAGGTGCCGGTCTTTGGAAAGTGCGGAAGATTCCGCAGAGACTACTTTTTCGCTTCAGCGGGCTTCTTCGCGTCGCCTTCCGGCTTTTTCTCCGCGCCTTCGGGCTTTGCGGGCTTCGTCTTGCCGAGGCTGATTTTTGAAGCCTCCAGCGATCCGTCGGTGGCCTTCTTGTAGCTGCCCGTGATGTAGGCACCGACCGTGACGTCCGACAATGCGGCCGGTGCTTCGGCAGTGCCGGTAACCTTCACGATTTTGGTCGCATCCGTGACCTTGAGCACGCGCCCTTTGGTCGGGTCCTTCGCCTTCAATGTGATGGTCTTGGCCGCACTGTCCACCGCGGCGACGTCGCCAAAATAGGAGACCGTTTCCCGCTTCGGCTTGGCGGCATCGCCCTCGGCTTTCGGCTTGGCAGTGTCGCCTTCGGCCTTGGGTTTTCCGGTGTCTCCAGCCTTCGGTTTTTCGGCGGGGGCATCGGCTGCCGCGGCGGGTTTCTTCTTCGCCTCTGCGAAGGCTGATTGGCCGCCGAGCGCGAGGGCGCAGGCGAGCGTGAGGGTGAATACGAGCTTCTTCATGGGGTTGTTTTCTGGGTTTTTTGTTTGTTTCAGGCCTCGAACGCGTCCGCACCGGGCGGAACCATCGCGACCGTGGCGCGGAGGACGCCAAAAATGGCACATTTCGTCAACGCGAGAGTTACACGTGCTTCGTATCCTTCGGCCCCATGACCCTCTACTCTTGTGAATCAGCCCCGCCGTACACGCTTCCTGGGACCCAATCGGCATCTGCTGATCTTCATTGTGAGCAAGAGTGTGGGGATGCATTCTGCCGCGCATGAAATGCTTCCCCCGGTTTGCCGCATTGGGCGGCGTGCTTATCCATCTGGCCTGTCTTGTGCCGTCGTATTCCGAGGAGGCCGCAGCACCAAAAGTCATCGCCAATCTCGCCTACAGGGCCGGCGAAACGCTCAGCGAATACGAAGCCGAGCGCTGCAAGCTGGACCTTTACCTTCCGCCTGCCGGGAAAAACTTCGCGACGCTCGTGTGGTTTCACGGCGGCGCGCTGAAGGCCGGCAGCAAGGACGGCTCCGCCGCAATCGCCCGCGCCCTCGCTGTGGATGGCATCGCGGTGGCTGCGGTCAACTACCGCCTGAGTCCGAAGGCGATCTATCCCGCATACGTCGAGGACTCGGCGGCGGCGGCCGCGTGGGTGCGCGCGCACATCGCGGAGCATGGCGGCGATCCGGCCAAAATTTTCATCAGCGGCCACTCCGCGGGCGGATATCTCGCGCTCATGCTCGCGATGGACACACGCTGGCTGAAGCCGCACGGCCTCACGCCGGATTCCTTCGCGGGCTACATCCCGCTGAGCGGGCAGACGATGACGCACTACACCGTGCGCGAGGAATTCGGCATCGGTAAGCTCACCATCATCGCCAACGAAGCCGCGCCCGTTCACTACTGCCGGAAGGACACGCCGCCGATGCTCGTCCTCGCCGCCGACCACGACATGGCCGCGCGCTCGGAGGAAAACGAATACCTCGTCGCCGTCCTGAAAGGCGCCGGCAACACGCGCGTCACCTTCCGCCAAATCCCGGATCGCAATCACGGCTCCATCGCCAACGACATCCCGAAACCCGGCGACCCGGTGCGGAAGGCAATCGTCGATTTCATCGCCGCAACTCCCCCGGCATCGGGCCGCTGAGACCTCGTCACGCGCGGGCAAACCGTGCCTTCTTCGCTGTTCCCATCTCGCCATGAAAAAGATCCCCCTCGCAGCCCTTGCCTTCCTTTTCACCACGCTCTGCATCGCTGTACGCCCTGCGCTCGCTGCGGACGGCAGGCCCGCGCGGCCGAACATCCTCTTCATCATCTTCGACGACTGGAATGGCAGCACGCACGCGGGCGCGTACGGCTGCACTTGGGTGAAGACGCCGAACTTCGACCGCGTCGCGCGCGAGGGCGTGCTGTTCAAGAACGCCTTCACGTCGAATCCGAAGTGCAGCCCGTGCCGCGCGAGCATCCTCACCGGGCGCAACACGTGGCAGCTCAAGGAGGCGGTGTCGCACGGCGGATATTTTCCCGCGGACTTCGAGGTCTATCCCGATCTGCTGGAAAAAGCCGGCTACACGGTCGGGCTCACGGGCAAGGGCTGGGGGCCGGGCGATTTCAAGACGCAGGCCAAGCGCACGCGCAATCCGGCGGGGCCGTCCTTCGACAAGCTCACGCAGGAGGTCATCGCGGCGGGCATCGGGAAGAACGACTATCCGGGCAATTTCGGCGAATTCCTCCAGCAGCGGGACAAGGCGAAGCCGTTCTGTTTCTGGATGGGATTCCACGAGCCGCACCGCGGCTATGAATGGAATTCCGGCGTGCGGCTCGGCAAGAAGCTCGAGGACGTCGAAGGTGCCGACATTTTTGCCCGACACGGAAATCGTCCGCCGCGACCTGCTCGACTACGCCGTCGAGGTCGAGTGGGGCGACACGCAGATCGGCCGCGCGCTGAAGCTGCTCGAGGACGGCGGGCGTGCTCGAAGAACACGCTGGTCGTCGTCACCTCGGATCACGGCATGCCGTTTCCGTTTGTGAAGGGGCAGATCCACGAGGATGGGTTCCATCTCCCGCTCGCGATGCGCTGGGGCAAGGGGATCAAGCCGGGCCGCGTCGTCGAGGATTTCGTCAACGTGCGCGACTTCGCGCCGACGTACCTGGAACTCGCCGGCCTCAAGCCGCACCCGCAGATGACCGGCAAGAGCCTTGCGGCCATTTTGCGCTCGGAAAAATCCGGCTGGATCGAGAACCGCGACACGATGCTCGCCGGCAAGGAGCGCCACGACATCGGGCGGCCCGAACGACCTGGGCTATCCGGTGCGCGCGCTGCGCACGAAGGACTTTCTCTACGTCCACAACTTCCACCCCGAGCGCTGGCCGGTCGGCAATCCCGAGACGGACTTCGGCAACTGCGACCCCGGCCCGTCGAAGGAAGTCGTGAAGGCGCTCGGCGGACATTTCTACGACCTCGCGTTTGGCAAGCGTCCGGCGGACGAACTCTACGACATCAAGCGCGACCCCGAATGCGTGAACAACCTCGCGAACGACCTCGCCCTCGCGCCCGTGCTCGACGAGATGCGCTACACGATGATGCGCCTGCTGAAGGAGGACGGCGATCCGCGCGCACTCGGGAAAGGCGAAGACTTCGAGGCGCTGAAATACCTCGGCGGCCGCACGAAGGGCTACGAGACGTGGCTCAAGCGCCAGGAGTCCACCGTGCTGGAGGAGCTGAAAAAGAAACTCGACGAGCAGCCGGCGAAACCCGCCAAAAAGAAAAAGGGCGCGGGGGACAACTGAGCCTCGCCGAGACGTCGGCCGGCCTCAGCCGTGCGACGGGTGGAAGACCTCGGCAATGCGCTCGATTTTCAGGGCGCGGCCGGTGGATTCGTCGATCTCGATCATCGCGCCGTGGAGTTTCACGGGGCCGCCGGCGACGGGGTACTGGATGGGGCGGCCGGTGAGGAATCGGTGGATGATGGGCTCGATCTCGCGGCCGAGGCAGCTCACCTGCGGGCCGCACATTCCCGCGTCGCAGAGAAAGGCGGTGCCGCCGGGGAAAATCTGTTCGTCGGCCGTCTGAGTGTGCGTGTGCGTGCCGACGACCGCGCTCACGCGACCGTCGAGGAAGCGGCCCATGGCGATTTTCTCGCTCGTGGTCTCGGCGTGCATGTCCACGAAAATGACGGGCGTCTCCTGCCGCAGCCGATCGACCTCAGCCTGCATGGCGAGGAAGGGATTTTCCAGCGGCGGCTGCATGAAGGTGCGGCCCTGGACGTTGATGACGGCGACCCTCCCCTTCGGCGTGTCGAGGACGATGCTGCCGCGACCCGGCGTGGCGGGCGGGTAGTTGAGGGGACGCAGCAGGCGCGGCTCCATGTCGAGGTGCGGGATGATGTCCTTTTGATCCCAGATGTGGTCGCCGCTCGTGATGACGGCGACGCGCGCGCGCAGGAGGTCGGTGCAAATCTTTGGCGTGATGCCGCGGCCGTTCGCGGAGTTCTCGCCATTGACGACGACGAAATCGATCCCGCGCTCCTCGCGCCACCGGGGCACTGTTTCGATCACGGCCTTGCGGCCCGGTTCGCCAACGACATCGCCAAGAAAAAGGAGCTTCAACATTGCCGGCGACGATGGCGGAAGCGCGCGGCTTTGTCACCATGAAGGACGCGAGGGGCACGGGGAGTTCATTTTAAACGCAGAGACGCGGAGACGCAGAGGGAGAAGTGGTCGCGAAACGCCTGCCCATTTCCGTTCTCCTCTCCGCGTCTCTGCGCCTCCGCGTTTCAACATTCCTTTCCTGATTTTCGGGTGTCTTGCGGCGGGCACCGTGAATGGCGACGTGACCGCGGCTCGGACGCGGAGTATGACGATGCCCGTGACGTTCCGTCTGCCCCTACTTGCCCCCCTCGTTTCGCTGGTGCTCGTGTGCCACGCGGCGCTCGCGCAGCGCCTCACGCCGCTCGCGCCGGTGCCGGACTGGACGCGGCTGGAGGCATTTCAGGAGACGATGACGAAGGAGGAATTTTGCCGTCTGCTGGACGCGGTGTATGCGCCGGGCGGCGCGGCGGCAGGGGTGATCGAGGTGCGCGAAACGGACGCGGTGATTTTCACGACGCTGACTCCGCCGGCGAAGTTCGTGCTGCGTTTCGCAAAGGACGCGGCCGCCGCGAAGGCTCCCCCGCGCCCGTGGAACCCAGCGGCGCAGCTTGCGCCCGCGCCCCCGGAACGGCCGCTCGCGGGTGTGCGGCTCGCGCTGGACCCGGGGCACATCGGCGGGGACTGGGCGCTGATGGAGGAGCGGTCCTTTCAGCTGCAAAACGAAGCGCCGGTGCAGGAGGGCGACATGACGCTGCTGGTCGCAAAGCTGGCCGCCGGACAGTTGGGTGCGCTCGGTGCGGAAGTGGAGTTCGTGCGGGACAGCGCGGTTCCGTCGTCGCCGTTCACGGTGGATGCGTTGCGCCCCGCGGCGCGGAAGGAGCTGGAGCTGCTCGGCGTCACCGGCGCGCGGGAGAACTACGACGGCGCGCGCGATCCGCTGAAGATGAACACGGTGCAGTGGCAGGCGGAGCGGATGTTTTACCGCATCGCGGAAATCCACGAGCGGGCGCGGAAGGTGAACGACAAAATCCGCCCGGACCTCGTCGTGTGCATTCATTTCAACGCGGACGACTGGAGCGATCCGGCGAATCCGGTCTTCACGGACAGGAACGATCTGCACGTGCTGGTGAACGGCTGTTACAGCGCGGGCGAATTGCGCTTCGACGACCAGCGCTTCGGGATGCTGTACCGCCTGCTGAGCCGCATCCACGCGGAGGAAGCTGCCGCCGCGCGGCCCGTCGCGACGGCGCTCGCCGAGGCGACGGCGCTCCCGCCTTTCGCCTACATGACCGGCAACGCCGTGCGCACGGGCGCGAACGAATACATCTGGGCGCGGAACCTTCTCGCGAACCGGATTTTCGAATGCCCGGTGGTGTATCTCGAACCGTACCGGATGAACAACGCGGAGACCTATGCGCGCATCCAGGCCGGCGACTACGAGGGCGAGCGCGAGGTCGCGGGCAAAATGCGCCGCAGCATTTTCCGCGAGTATGCGGATGCGCTGGTCGCCGGGCTGCGCGCGTATTACGCCGCGAACCGTCAGCCGGGCACGGTGCCGAAGTAGCGGTCGCCCGCGTCGCCGAGGCCGGGGACGATGTACGCGCGCTCGTCCAGTCGCGCATCCAGCGCGCCGGTGAAAATCGGCACGTCGGGATGCGCTGACGTGAGGTACGCGATGCCTTCCGGCGCGCTGAGAAAGCAGACGAAGCGGATGTGCCGCGCCCCGGCGGCCTTGAGTTTCGTGATCGATTCGCCGGCGCTGTGGCCCGTGGCGAGCATTGGATCCACGAGGATCACCTCGGCCTCCGAGAGGTTCGCCGGGGCATTGAAATAGTAGCACGCGGGTAGGTGTGTCGTCTCATCGCGCCGCATGCCGATGTGCGCGACCCCGGCATCGCCGAAAAAAGGCAGGATGCCTTCCGCCATTCCCAGCCCCGCGCGGAGGATGGGCACGATTACGAGAGGCCTCGCGAGCCTCTCGCCATCGCATTCGGTGAGCGGCGTGCGGATCTTCTCCGTCACCGTGGGAAGGTCGTGCGTCGCGGCGAAGGCGAGCAGCGCGGCCAGCTCGCGCGCATTTGTGCGGAATTCCGACGAAGGTGTGCGCTCGTCGCGGAGGCGCGCGAGCTTCACCCGCACGAGCGGATGATCAACTACGGTCACGTTGGCAGGCAGGCTTGGCGCGGGCATGGGCGGCTTGTCGCAGGAACCGGCGCCCTTTGCCAGCCAGCGCTGACGGATTGATTTTCCCGTGGCCGCAGGGCAGATTCGCGGACGTGAAAGCGCTCCTGGCAATCCTCCTCCTGGCATTCTGCACCGTACAAGCGGGGGCAGCGGAGCGCGTGGTCCTCTACGCGCGCCTCCTCGAAGACCTGAACGTGGAACTCACCGACGGCTCGGTCTGGGCGATGGACAAGGGCGATTGCTTCCCGGTCGTCGCCTACAAGGATGCGCACACCAAATTGATCCTGCGTCTCGCCGGGGCGACCTTCGTGGTGGCTGGGAATCACGCCGCGATCGTGAATGACAAGGAGACGCCCGCGGCGATCGACCGCTACCGGGCGACGCTGCAAACCTACATCAACGGCTTTTCTGCCCGCTGGAAGGCAAACGCCGAGGCCGCCAAGAAAAAATGAAACTCTTCGTCAAAGTCTGGTGCCCGTGGTGCGTTGCGGCGCGTGAATGGCTGGATTCGCACGGCTACGGCTATGAACTCATCGACGTGGAGGCGGATCGCGACGACTACGACGAGATGATCCGCATTTCCAAACAGACAAAGACGCCGACGCTCGTGACGCGGCAGGGCGCCGTGCTGCCGGATTTCGGACCCGAGGAGCTCGAGGCGTTCATCGACCGACACGGAATCAAGCCATGAGCATGGCCGATCTCTTTTTGATCCTCGGCGTCCTCGCGCTCAGCGTGGCGCTGCGGACGACCGGCAGCGTCCTGTTGCACAAGCTCGGCGTGCTCGGCTACCTCAGCACTTCGTTTCTCGCCGGCTGGCTGCTCACCGGCTGGTGGCCGATGGGCCTGGTGTTCGTGAGCTTCTGGCTCGTGTGGCCGTGGTATGAGCTCATCACGCGCGTGCGCAAAATCGCGATGCCGGTGGACGCCGAGCTCCGCCACAAGACGCCGCCGCACCGCGAAATGTTCCCCGCGCTCGACGACCTCACCGGGGAAATCGAGGACGAGGGATTCGAGCACGGCGGCGATCTCGGCCGCGACTGGGACGAGGCGCGGCAGTTCTTCCGCGTCTTTCACAAGTCGGACGAGCGCATGCAGGCGGTCATCTGTCTCGTGGAGCAGGATAATTTCGCATTTTACTACCTCCGGCTCATCTCGCGTGCGGCGGACGGGACGATCTGGACGACGTGGAATTATCCGTTCGCGCTCAATCTCAAGCTCGCACCCGAATGGCGCACGAACCGCACCGACGGCGACAAGACATTCACTCAACTCCTCGACAGCCATCGCGCCTTTCTCGCGCAGCACAACGTCCTGACCGAGGAACTCTCCGCCACCGATCCCGCCAAACTCGCGGCCCAGCTCCACGCCGAACAGACCGCGCAGATCGCGCACAACGTCACCGCCGGCATCCTCGCGCGCGGCAAGGACGGGGCCATCCGCTACACTTGGCGCGGGCTGATGTTCATCTGGTTCCAGTTCCTCCGCGACTTCGTGCGGCTGAACTGAAATGCCGGTGAGTCTCCCCCACCCAAAGCCCGCGGCTTGCGGGCAGGCACCGCCGGTGGCTATGGATTCGCAATGACACCCCGTGGTTTACCTTGGAAAGCCGCAGCGCTGCTGCTCGGCCTGGGGCTCGTCTGGATCGCATGGAGCATCGCCACGCGGCACCGCGCGGGTCCGGATCCCGCGCGCTTTGCGGAATATTACCGGCTGCAGATTTCGCCGCTGATCGATTCCGCCGAGACGCGCGAGCAGCAGGCCGTGGACCTCGCGCTCACACGGCTGCACGAGCACTTCAACGGATTCCGGCGGGGCGTCCCGAGGTTCACCGAGGACATCACCGAGTGGGGCACGCGGTTTGGGATCGTCGGGCGCGCGATCAAGGACGCGTGGACGGGATTCTGGGGCGACAAGGCGAAGGCGGTCGCGGTGCGGGCCTACACGGATGAAAAATTCCGCGTGGCGGTGATCAGCGAGCAAAGCCTCCAGCGGAGCCTGGACGACTCGATCAAGGTCTTCGTCGAAGCGACGGAGGCGAGCCACAACCGGCTCGAAGGCGAGATCCAGCTGACCATCGGTCACCCGGACAGCCCGCTGAAGGTTCCCGCGGTGGCGATGGATCAGTATTTGAAGAGCGCATTCGCGGCGGGCCGCGGCCTCTCGGCGCAGGCGGGAAAGGACAGCGTCGCGATCGGGACGGCGGGCTTCGTCGGCAGCGTAGTCGCGGAGGAAGCGGCGCGCGCGCTCGGGACCGCCATCGTCGCGCGGCTCACGGCGGCATCGGTGGCGGGTACCGCCGCCGCCGGCTCCGCGACAGCGGCGGGCGCGACCGCCGGCGGAGGCGGCGGATCGGCAGCAGGGCCGCTGGGCACCATCATCGGATTCGGCGTCGGGATTGCGGTCGGGGCGATCGTTGATTGGTGGATGAGCGAAAAATTCAGGGAGAAACTGTCCGCGCAATGCATGGCTTTCCTCGATGATCTCGAACGCGATCTCGTGAACGGCACCGGCGGCCAGTCGGGGCTGAAGGCGCTGCTCACGCAGGCCGCCCACGAGTGTTCCGGGAAATATCGCAAGGCGCTCTTTGACGAGCTTCAGAAGGCCGACTTCCGATGAAGCTCCCCCGCCTCCTGCACGCGCTCTCCGCCGCCGCGATCCTGTTTTCCTCCCTCCCCGCCGCGCTCGCGCAAGCGGGCCCGATTGCGCGGAAGATTGCGAGGGACCTCGCCGAAAAACTCGGCGAGCGCGGTGGGCGAGACCTCGCCGAGATCGGCGGCGAGGCGGGCGTGCGCGAGATCGTGGAAAAGGCCGCGGCCGAGGGCGGCGAGAAGCTCGCACTGGAGGTCGCGGGCTACGCCGAGCAGTACGGCGCGCAGTCGCTCAGGGCATTTCGCGAGGCGCCCGCGGTGATGGCGCAGACCATGAAAAAGGTGCCCGCCGAGTTTGCCGAAGGTGCCATGCGCGCCGCGGCCCGCGAACCGGAGCTCGTCGCGCGCCTCGCCACCGAGATCGGCGAAGACGCGCTCATCGTGGCCGGAAAGCATCCCGGCGTCGGCGTGGACATCGCGTCGAAGCTCGGCCGCGACGGCTGCGCCCTCGCGAAAAAACTCTCCACGCCCGACACGATCCGCCTCGCGCGCTTCGGCGACGACCTCGCGCGCCTGCCCGCCGCCGAGCGCACGAGCCTCCTCACGCGCATCGGCAAAGCCCCGGCCAAGGTGCTCGGATACCTCGAAAAGCATCCGAAGATCCTGCTCACCGCCACCGCGACCGCGACCGCGATCGTCGCCATTGATCGCCTGCTTGGCGACGGGGCCGCGCCGGGTTTCATCGAGCGGATCGCGGAGCAATTCCGCACGCCGGTGGGCATCATCCTGTCTTCCGTCGCCGCGCTCGTGCTCGCCCGCGCGCTGTGGTGGTGGAGCCGCGCCAGACGCCTGCGAGCGGGGGGCGGAAAATGAGCGCACCGCATCGCACCACAAGTCGCAGCGATCGCTGGTCGCTCGGCGACGTGCTCGATTTCGAGTGCGAACTGGAATCCGCGAGAAAGCGCGCCGATGCGGATGCGGTGCTCGAATACGAAGGCAAGACGCTACGCGCACAGTTGGGCGCTCCGCTGGAAACCGCCGCGCCGCGAGTCCTGTTCCGCGAATGGCTGGACCTGCGCAGGAAACAATCGTCCGCACCCGCGGGCGCGGAGATCGATCGGGCGTTCCGATTCGCCCGCGCGCTGATGTGGGTCGCGGGCGGTGTGCTCGGCGTCATCAGCGCGGGCGGCTACCTGCATTATTTTGGCAAGGAGCCCGTGAATGTTTTCTGGTTCCTGTCGCTGCTGGTTGCGTTGCCGCTTTTCCTCTCGGGCCTCGCCGTCCTCCTCGCCATCGCGATGGAAGATCACGGCGGGCTCGGTATCCTCGGCGGCCGCATTTTTCATCTCATCTCGCGACTCTCGGGCCGGAAACGCCACGCGTGGGAGGCGTGGAGCGGCATGATCGAGAGGCACGGCAAGCGTTTTCTCCCGATCGCAAAATGGCCGCTGCTCGGGCTCACGCAGCGGTTCGCCTGCGCGTTCGGAATCGGTGCGCTGCTCGCTCTGTGGATGCGCGTGGTGTTCACCGACCTCGCATTCGGCTGGCAAAGCACCGTCGGCTGGTCGCCGGAGACGTGGCACGCCGTCGTGCGATTTCTCGCGGCTCCGTGGGTGTGGGCGTTTCCGTCCGGCGTCCCGACGCTCGAGGCGATCCGTGGCTCGCAGTTCACGCACGTCGGCGGAATGGCGGCGCTCGATCCCGCGGCGACGCGCGCGTGGTGGCCGTTTCTCATCGGCTGCCTCGCGGTGTACAGCGTCGCGTTGCGCGCGCTTTTCATCGCGCTGCTGGGATGGAACGGACGCCTCGCGCTCGCGCGGCTCGACTTCGAATACGGCGATGCGCGCTGGCTGGGCAGGAAACTTGTCGGCCCGCTTTTCGCGCCGGCCGCGCAGCCGCCATCCGGTGCGCTGCCGGAAGCACGCACGCACGCGCCGCGCCAGTACGCGCAAGGCGGCTGGCTCGTGCTGCTCGCCGAGGGCGCGGACATCGCCGACGCGGCTTTGCGCGCGGGAATCGCGCAGACACTCGGCGGGACGGTCTCGCGGACCGAGCGCGTGGAAATTGATTTCGCCGACGCAAACACTGCGGCGCTCGACGCGGTACGGAACTCCACCGATTCGGTCGCGGTCGTGATTCCCTCGGGCACCGATCCGATCGAGGGAATCCGCAAGACGCTCGCGCAGATCGCTGCGGCCTGCGAGGGACGCGCGTGCGTCGTGCTGCTTTTCGGGGACCGCTCGCGCCAGGCGCTGTGGCAGCGGTGGGCGGATGCGCGGGGCCTCGACATGGATTTGGAAACGTTGCCGTCCGCATGAACACGCCCACCTTTGCCATCGTCGGGGCCGTGAATCACGGCAAGTCGAGCGTCGCGGCCACGCTCGTGGAGGACGACCAGATCTGGGTCGGACGCGATCCGGGGATGACTCGCGAATGCCAGGCTTTCCAGTCGCGGCTCGGATCGTTCGAGCTTTGGGACACGCCGGGATTTCAGGATCCGCGCGAGATGCTCGCGGAGATCGAAAAGGACATCCGCGGTTCGTCGGAGCCGCTCGCGGTGTTCAGGGACTTCTCGGCCCGGCACGCGAAGGACGGCTCGTTCTCCGCCGAGCGCGAGATGTTGCGTCCGCTGCTCGATGGCGCGGCCATTCTCTATGTCGTGGACACGTCTCGCCCGTTCGAACGCGTGCATGAGGCGGAGATGGAACTGCTGCGCCTCACCGGGCATCCGCGCCTCGCCGTGCTGAATCCGACCGCGCCCGCCGCGCACGAAGCAACGTGGCGCGCAAAACTCGGCCAGCACTTCGGCGCGGTGCATCAGTTCAACGCGCACACCGCCTCCGCGCACGACCGCGCGGAACTCCTGCGAGCGATGGCAGCCGTGGCGGATCGCTGGAAGGGTCCGCTGCGCGAAGCCGCGGTCGCCATCGAGGCGGATTGGAAAAACCGCCTGCGCGAGGCGGCGCAGGTGATGACCGAGCTGCTCGATGAATCGCTCACGCACACCGTGGGAAAATTTTTGCTGCCGGAGCAATTCGGCGACAAGGCGGCCGCAATCGAGGAATTGAAGGGGCGCTTCCGGGACGATCTCGTCCGGAAGGAGAAGGACGCACACGACAGGCTCATCGAGCTTTTCCGCCACAAGCGAGTGGACATGCACGCCGGTGCCGCGGCTCCATTTGGCGACGGTCTTTTCAACGACGAGACGTGGAGCGTGTTCGGCCTGCCGTGGTGGGCGCTCGCCGGCGGCGGCGCCTTCGGCGGAGGCGCGCTCGGCGCAAAGGGCGGCGCGATCATCGGTGCGCATGGCGAACTTGCGTTGCCCTCCGGCATCCCGACGACGGTGGGAGCCTCCATCGGCGGTGTGGCGGGCGCGCTCACCGGCGGCATCGCAGCCGTGATGCTCGGCAAGAAGGTCGCGCAGCCGAAGGTGAGCCTCTCGGCTGGTGACGCCGAAAAGCGCGGATGGTTCGGCAGCGTCGCGGGCAGTGCTGCCGCATGGATGTCCCGCACCGGGACGGAAGTCACCGTCGGCCCGCTCCGAGGTGAGAATTTTCCCTACATCCTGCTGGACCGCGCGACCGGGCTCTTTTGCTATCTCGCAAAGCGCACGCACGCGCGGCGCGATCCCGCAGACATCGACGCGGCGAAATTGAAGGACGCGCTGGACCGTGCGGGCGCATCCACGGAGAGCTGGAACGCGGGTCTCCGGGATGCGTGCAAAAGGTTCATCGGCGGACTGCGCAAGCCGACCGATGGGCCGGACACCGGGCCGCGCTTTCGTGAAATGCTCGCGGCGCACCTCGAAACCGTAAGCACGAAGCCGTTCGCTTACGGAACGGACGACGGGCCGGGATCGCGGGATGACTCGGCGGCGGGCAAGTGAGGGCGGGGGAGGGTTGCGAGCGGAGATTTTCGAACCGCACTCCGCTGGCACGCGGGCGGTTTACTTTTCGCTTCCGTGAGGCCGTGGCTTGCGGGCGCGCATCCGGGGGCTAGGCTCGCGCGACATGGCCGAAACGCTCACACCGATGATGCAGCAATACCACGGCATCCGGCGCACCCTGCCGCCGGATACGCTGCTGCTGTTCCGGCTCGGCGATTTTTACGAGATGTTCTTCGACGACGCGAAGGTGGCCGCGGGCATCCTGAATGTCGCGCTCACGCAGCGGAACGGCACGCCGATGTGCGGCATCCCGCATCACGCGCAGGAGAACTATGTGCGGCGGCTCATCAAGGCGGGGAAGCGCGTGGCCATCTGCGATCAGACGAGCGAGCCGCGGCCGGGGCAGATCGTGCAGCGGGAGGTCACGCACATCGTCTCGCCGGGGACGATCGCGGATCTGCAGATGCTCGATGCGAAGCGGAACAATTTCCTTGCGGCGATCCATCCGGGGAAAAATGGCGGGCACGGCTTTGCGTTCATCGATCTGACGACGGGCGATTTCCGCGCTCACCGAGCTGGCGGACGACAAGGAACTCGCCGACGAACTCGCGCGCGTGCAGCCTGCCGAGGTGCTCGTGGCCGAGGAGACACGCCGCGCTTTACCGCGACGCGGGGCGCATCCAGCCGCGCGAGGGCTACACCTTCCTCGCCGAGCAGGCGTACTACGCGCTGCGCGAACATTTCCGCGTGCAGTCGCTCGACGGCTTCGGCTGCGCCGAGATGCACGCCGCGCAGAGTGCCGCGGGCGCGATTTTGCAATACCTCAAGGAGCTGCGCCGCTCGCGTGAGCCACGTCTCGCGGCTGACGGTGTACCGCAATTCGCAGTTCATGATCGTGGACGCCGCGACGCAGGCGAACCTGGAACTCACGCAGAGCCGCGGCGGTGCGCGCGACACGAGCGCTGCTCGGCTGCCTCGACCGCACGCACACGCCGATGGGTGCGCGGAAATTGCGCGACTGGATTTTGCATCCGCTCTGCGATCTCGCCGTGCTGCGCGAGCGGCAGAGCCTCATCGGCGACCTGCTTGGCGAGCCGTTCATCCTCGGCAATCTGCGCGAGACGCTGAAGGGCATCCGCGATCTCGAACGCACGGTCGGCCGTCTCACGCAGACGGGCGGGAATGCGCGCGACCTGCAGGTGCTGCGCACTTCGCTCGAACAAATCCCGCAGCTCCGCGCGGACCTCGAAGCGCTGGTGCGCAAGGAAGGGGGGACGCTCTTTGGCGCAACATCCAACGTCCAAGGCGAGACGCCGGCCGGCGATCCGCTTGCGCCAAATCCGAAATCCGAAATCCGAAATCAGAAATCCCCGCACTCGCTTGCCGCGATTTTGCTCACGCAGCTCCACGAGCTGCCGCACATCGTCGAGCTGCTCACGAAGGCCATCGTGGACGAGCCGCCGGCGCACACGAAGGAAGGCGGCATGTTCCGCGACGGCTGGCACGCGCCGCTCGACGAACTGCGTTCCGCGTCGCGCGCGGGCAAGGACTGGATCGCGCAGCTCCAGCAGCGGGTCATCGATGAGACGGGAATCAAGTCGCTGAAAATCCGCTACACGTCGGTCTTCGGCTACTTCATCGAAGTCACGAAATCGAACCTCGCGGCGGTGCCGCCGACGTGGCATCGCAAGCAGACGATTGCGAACGGCGAGCGGTTCATCACGCCCGAGCTGAAGGAGGTCGAAAGCAAGATCCTCGGTGCGGACGAGCGCGGCGAAGGCGCTGGAATACGAGCTTTTCGTCCAACTCCGCGACGAGGTGCTGCGCGAACTCGCGCCGCTCCAGCAGACCGCCGCCGCCGTCGCGACGCTCGACGTGCTGTGCGCGCTCGCGGAAACCGCGCGGCTTTTCGGCTACTGCCGCCCGCAGCTTTCCGACGACCTGCGCATCCGCATCGAGGACGGGCGGCATCCCGTGCTCGACCAGTCGCTCGTCGAGGAGAAATTCGTGCCGAACGACGTCGCGCTCGACGACACGGCGAACCGGCTGCTCATTTTGACCGGCCCGAACATGGCGGGAAAGAGCACCTACATCCGGCAGGTCGCGCTGCTCGTGCTCATGGCGCAGATCGGCTCGTGGATTCCCGCGAAGAGCGCGGAGATCGGGCTGGCGGATCGCATCTTCACGCGCGTCGGCGCGAACGACGACCTCTCGCGCGGGCAGTCCACCTTCATGGTCGAGATGAACGAGACCGCGAACATCTGCAACAACGCCACCGCGCGCAGCCTCGTGATTCTCGACGAAATCGGCCGCGGCACCTCGACCTTCGACGGCCTGAGCATCGCGTGGAGCGTCGCGGAGTATCTGCACGACGAGATGAAGTGCCGCACGCTTTTCGCCACGCACTACCACGAGCTGACCGAACTCGAAATCACGCGCAGCGGCGTGAAGAACTTACAACGTCGCGGTGCGCGAGTGGAACGATCAGATCATCTTCCTGCGCAAAATCATCCGGGGCGGCGCGGACAAGAGCTACGGCATCCAGGTCGCCCGCCTCGCCGGCCTGCCGCCGAAAGTGATCGCGCGCGCGAAGGAAATCCTGAGCAACCTCGAACACCACGAACTGAACGCCGAAGGCAAACCCACGCTCGCCGAAGCGCCCGCCCCGCCGAAGCACGGCAAGCCGCGCGGAAAAAAGGCGGCGAAAAAGGCGCTCGACGAAATGCCGCCGCAGATGTCGCTGCTGTGATGCTCCGGGCGGCGTTCACTTGGTGCGCGATGGTTGCGCTGTTCCTCGGCACTCCGCCAGCGCGGTGCGCGGAGCAGACCCTGGAGAAGTTCGCCTTTGAAAAGGCCGAGATGGGCGTGCCGTTCCGGATTACGCTATATGCGGGGAACGAGGAAACGGCGAAGCGCGCGGCGGAGGCCGGCTTTGCGCGTGTCGCGGCGCTGAACCGCATTTTCAGCGACTACGAGGACGAAAGCGAACTGACACTGCTCTCACGGACTTCGGGCCAGGGCCGGGCAGTGAAGGTGAGTGATGAATTGTGGGCGGTGCTGTCGCGGGCGCAGGCGCTCGCGGCTCGGACAGACGGCGCGTTCGACGTGACCTCCGGCCCGCTCACGAGCCTGTGGCGGCGGGCGCGGCGCAAACACGAATTGCCGGCGCCGGACCTCGTGGCCGAGATGACGGCACGTGTGGGCTGGAAAAAAATGCGGCTCGATGAAAGGGCGCGCACGGTGGAATTGCTCGCGCCCGACATGCGGCTCGATGTGGGTTCGATCGCGAAGGGCTACGCGTGCGATGAGGCGCTGAAGGTGTTGCGCAAGGAGGGCTGCCCGCGCGCGATGGTGGCGGGCAGCGGTGACATTTCAGCGGGCGATCCGCCGCCGGGGAGGAAGGGTTGGCGCATCGAAGTCGTCGGGCTCGACCTCGACGATGCGGCGGCGGCTCCTTCGCCGGTGGTCGTCGAGATTGCGAATGCGGCCATCGCGACGAGCGGAGATCGCAACCAGCGACTCGAGGCGGGCGGACGCCGCTACTCGCACATCATCGATCCGCGGACCGGGCAGCCGATGACCGATCACAGCCTCGTGAGCGTGATCGCGAAGGACGGGCTCACGGCGGGAATCTCGACGGCGTGCAGCGTGATCGGCCCGGGCGAAGCGCTGAAACTCGCAGCGGAATGGAAGGCGGCCATCCGCATCCAGCGGATGCCTGGTGCCGTCGCGGAGATCACCGAGTCGCCCGACTGGGCGCGCTGGGTCGTGGAGCGGGAGAAAAAGTGACCCGCAGGAAGGCGCCCGCGGCTAGTAGCGCTTCCGCATGTTGCTCGGGAGGATGTTCAGCTCGTTGCGGTATTTCGCGACGGTGCGGCGGGCGATCGGGATGCCCTTCTTCTCAAGCAGGTCCACGATTTCCTTGTCGCTGAGCGGATTCTTTCCGTCCTCATTTTTCACCATGTCGCTGATCACGCCCTTCACGCTCGTGTTGCTCATGGATTCGCCGCCGGCGGTCTGGTAGCCGGGGGTGAAGAAATACTTCATCTCGAAGACGCCGTGCGGCGTGGACATGTATTTGCCGGAGATGGCGCGGCTCACGGTGGTCTCGTGGACGCCGACGATGTCCGCGATTTGCACCATCGTCATCGGCTTCAGCCCGCTCGGGCCGCGCTCGAGGAATTCCGTCTGCCGCTTCACGATTTCGTGCGCGATGTTGGAAATCGTCTGCTGGCGCTGATGGATGCTCTTGATGAGGAATTTGCCGTTGCGGATCTTGTCGCGGATGTAGTCGCGCACGTCCTCCTTGTTCGCCGTCTGCGCCATGAGGTCCTTGTAAGTGTTGCTGATGCGCAGGTGCGGGATCTGGTCGCCGTTGAGCAGGACCTGCCAGACCCCGCTGACCTTTTCCACGGTGACATCGGGCAGCACGTAGTTGTTCGGGTCCGCGGAAAAAATCTGGCCCGGCTTCGGGTCGAGCGTGGCGATGAAGCTCGCGGCGCGCTGGATGCAGTCCACGGTCGTGCCACAGCGGCGGGCGATCTCAGGGAACCGCTTTTTTCCGAGGTCCTCGATGTAATTCGAGACGATGCGCCATTCGAGGCTGCCCTCCTTGCCGATGCGCTTGAGCTGGATGAGCAGGCATTCGCGGAGGTCGCGCGCACAGACGCCGACAGGGTGAAATGTCTGGATGGTTTCGAGGACCCGCTGGAGGTCCGCGATTTCGAGGCCGGTGTTGGCCGCGATTTCCTCTGGCGCGACGGTGAGGAAACCGGTGTCATTCGTGTTGCCGATGAGCAATTCGCCGAGCTGCACATCCTCCTTGGAGAGATCGGAACCGCGCAATTGATCGAGCAGATGCTCCTGAAGGGTTTCGTTCTTGGTGAGCGAATCGAAGAAGAACTGCCGGCGCTCGTCGTCCTCGGTGGAGCGGCGGACGTAGTTCGTGCTCTGCGCCATGTAGTCGCGCCACTCGTCGTCGAGTTTCGACAACCGGTCGAATTCCACGTCAAACTCCTCCGCCTCGCGCACTTTCTCGTCTGTCTTCGGCTCGTGGTCCTCCATTTCGAGCGTCGGGTTGCCGTCGAGTTCCTGCTGGATGAGGGTGCGCAGCTCAAGCATCGGCACCTGGAGGATTTGCAGGCTCTGTTGGAGCTGCGGTGCGAGGACTTGGGACTGACTGAGCGATTGGTGTTGGGAGAGGCCGGCCATGTTGGTTGGAGTTGGGGTTCCTAAGTTTCTCAAAATAGAGTTTAGCAAGGCGGATGCCAAGGCGCTACTTTTTTTAATTATAGAGGATCCCGGCACCGTTCCCGCTAGGGTCAGAGGTAATGAAAAAGCCCAAACCCATCATTTTACTCGGGGGCCTCGCGGCAGTCGTGCTCGGCGCGCTGTCCTTTCCCTCCCCGTCCTCGGGCCAGGCCGCCGGGGATGAACAGGCCCTCGTCCAGCTCGTCACGGAGATCGCCGGCCAGCATGCCAAAATCGCCGCAAACCAGCAGGCGATTGACCAGAAGGTCGCCGTCATCGCCGAAAATCTGCGCATCGCCCGCATTTACGTGTCACGGGGAGGTGGCAAGAAATGAAACGCGTCCCCGCTTTCCTCTTCATCGCCGCCGCGCTCATCGGGTTCCGCACCGGGCTTCATTCGCAGGACGAGACCCCCGCTCCGGCACCGGTAATCGTCCCGATCGCGCCCATCCCGAACGGTCCGCCGCTCGACATGCTGAAGGCCATCAAGGCCGCGAACGCCAGGCTGATCGAGCAGCAGGCTGCCACGCTTCTGAAGCTGGAGGAAATGGAGAAAACCTCTGAGACGCTGAAGATTCTTGGCAAGCGCTCGTAACGCTGCGCGGGTCGCTGCCCCCGCTGTGGCTCCGGTTTTCCGGTCCGAAGGCCGGATGCTGTGGCGAATGTCGCGCATTGAAACGCGGCGTGGAGCCGTTAAGGTTGCGAACTGAAAATGGCGCAAACCCGCCGCGAACCACTCAGCAGCACGCTGCAAGAAATCATCGGTCTGACACTCCTCGTCCTCGGAGTGCTCCTCCTGCTTGCCCTCATCTCCTACTTGCCGGGTGATGTGCCGGCGTGGCTGCGCAGTGCACGCGTTGAAAAATCGGCCTACGCGACCCAAAACTACGTGGGCTCGCTCGGTGCCATCATGGCCTTCCTCAGCTACACCATGCTCGGTGCGGCGAGCTATCTCCTCGCCGCGTCGCTCATCGGATACGGAGTGGTGACCTCCATCGGCCGGCAGATGGGCATCGCCTTGCGGCCGCTGTGGACGGCAGGCTTTGTCGTCAGCGGAGCGAGTCTGATGCACGTGCTCGGCTGGTCGATCATCGATCGCGCGAAGCTGAACATCGGCAGCGAAGGCGGCTTCATCGGCGATTTCATCGGCGGAAAAATCTTCGGGACCATCTTCGGCCCTGCGGCGATCCTGGTGCTGCTGCTGATTTACGTGGTCTGCATCATCCTCATGACCGGCCTGCGCCCGGTCGCGGTCGCGCGCCATCTCGTCGCCCTTCCCCGCACGTGGCTCGACGCCCGGCGCAAGCGTTACCTCGAGCGGGCCGGCGAGGAACAGCGCATTGCCCTCGAACAGCGGAAGCTGGACCGCGAGCGCAAGCGCATGGAGCGGGACATCGGTCGCCGCTCCGGCGAAGATGGCGCTCCGGCCAGGATGGAGCAGGTGGAGTTGCTTCCGCTTGAGGAGAAGAAGGAAGCCGCGCAGGAGCCGGAGCCCGAACGGCCGGCACCGAAGATTTTTGATGCAGGCGCACCGCAGCCGGCTGCGGCGAAGAAGGAAAAGAAGAAGGAAAAGGTCCAGCTTCTCCAGGCCATCTCCAGCGAGAATTACCGGCTTCCGGAGTTCGATCTGCTTGACGCCGTGGATCACTCCACGCGGCAGGTGACGAGCCCGGAGGAACTGCTCTCGGTGCAAAACCGCATCATCGAGACGCTCGGCGAATTCGGCATCGTCGTCACTGCGGGCGACATCACGAAGGGGCCGACGATCACCCGCTACGAAGTCTATCCGGCGCGCGGCGTCCGCGTGGACAAGATCGCCACCTACGAGCGCGACATCGCGCGCGCGACGCTGGCCGAACGCATCAACATCCTGGCGCCGATTCCCGGCAAGGACACCGTCGGCATCGAGATTGCGAATTCCCGGAAGCAGATGGTGACGCTTCGCGAGCTGCTCGAGAGCGACGACTTTCATAACTCGAAGGGAAAAATCCCGCTCGCGCTCGGCAAGGACGTGTATGGCAAGCCGATCATCGCCGACCTCGCCGCGATGCCGCACGGGCTCGTCGCCGGCACCACCGGCTCGGGCAAGAGCGTGTGCATCAACTCGATCATCGCCAGCATCCTCTACCGGTTTTCGCCGGAGGATCTGCGGCTCATCATGATCGACCCGAAGGTCGTCGAGATGCAGATGTACAACACGCTGCCGCATCTCGTTGTTCCCGTCGTCACGGATCCGAAAAAGGTGCTGCTCGCCCTGAAGTGGGCGGTGAACGAAATGGAAAAGAGGTACGCGATTTTTGCCAAATGCGGGGTGCGCAACATGGCGAGCTTCAACGCGCGCCCGATTCCGAAATCGCAGCGGGAACTCGACGAGATCGCCGATGCCAAGGCGGAGGCAAAGGCCGCCGAGGCCCCGGAAAGGGCCCCTGTGCTGATTGATCCGAACATCGAGCCGGACACTGCCAGCAGCTCGGACATCCTCGGAAAGGCATTCGGCGAGGAGCGGGTGATGAACGGCGATTCGGAGCAGTACGGCACGCCGGACAATGACCGCGAAACCGTCGGCGAAGAGCTGAATCGCGCAGAGCAGGCCGAGCTCGGCATCAGCGTCCCGCGCGACGACGGCATCGTGGTGCCGGACAAGATGCCCTACATCGTCATCATCGTGGACGAGCTGGCCGACCTCATGCAGACCGCGCCGGCGGACGTGGAGCTGCTCATCGCGCGCATCACGCAGAAGGCGCGCGCCGCGGGCATCCACATGCTCATCGCCACGCAGACCCCGCGCGCGGATGTCATCACCGGCGTCATCAAGGCGAATGTGCCATGCCGGATCGCATTCCAGGTCGCAAGCCCGCTCGATTCGCGCGTGATCCTGGATGAGAACGGCGCGGAGCGGCTGCTCGGCATGGGCGATCTGCTGTATCGCCCGCCGGGCACCTCGCGACTTGTCCGCGCGCAGGGCGTGCTCGTCACGGACGACGAGGTCCAGCGCATCGTCAAGTTCGTCAGCGAGCAGGGCGAGCAGTGCTTTGAATCCGAGATTCACCAAAAGCTCGAATCCATCGGCAACACTGACGAGGAGGACGATGTCAGCGACGAGGACGAGGAGATCGTCCAGAAATGCCTCGAAGTGATGCAGCAGGAGGGAAAGGCGAGCACGTCGCTTTTCCAGCGCCGGTTGCGACTCGGCTATACGCGCGCTGCGCGCATCCTCGACATCCTCGAAGACCGCGGCTATGTCGGTCCCGGCGATGGCGCGAAACCGCGTGAAATTCTCCGCCAGCCGGACGTCTGAAAATGGATCACGATTTTGGAAAGCATCTGCAAAAGGCGCGCACTGACCGCGGCCTGAGCATCGAGCAGGCGGCGGCCGCAGTCCGCATCCGTTCGACATTTCTCCGCGCGCTCGAGAGCAGCGATCTCACGAAATTTCCGAACGCGGCCTACGCGAAAAGCTTCCTGCTCATGTACGGGAAATTTCTGGGCGTGGATTTGAAATCCATCGCAGCGATGATCGACACGACGACGCAGATGAAAGTCGAGGGCTACCAGTACCTGACAAACCGGGCGGCCGAGCAGCCGAAGACGAAGGCTGAACCGGAGCTGACTTTCAGCGCGGCGCCGCCGCCGAAATCGTCGGGTTCCTGGCTGCCTCTCCTCGTCCTCGGAGGCATCGTTGTCTTTGTCGTGGTCGCCTTCATCGTCTGGAACAACGTGAACCGGCTCAGCGAAGGGCCCTCTCCGACTCCGCCGAAGGCTGCGGATCGCGCCGTGGCCGGGACATCCGTTGAACCCCTCGCAAATATTCCCGCCGCGACCCCGGCCCCGGCTCCCGCTGCACCGGTTCTGCCTCCCGAGGAGACTCCTCCGCGTCCGCGTGTCATCTCGACGCCGGAAAATGACGGTGCAGCCGTTGCTCCCGTGGAGCCGGAGATTCCGCGCGCGCGGCCGATTTCCCCCGTCGCGAAACTCTCAGCGAACGATTCCGACATTCTGGCGGACCTCAGTCCTCCGAAGCCCCGCATCGTGTCGAGAGCCACGCCTGGGGCCGCACTTCCTGCTGCAAATCCTCCGACCGACGAGGACGAGATCGCGCTCGCTGCAAATGCAAACACGACCGTTCTCGAGTCGAAGCGCAAAACGTGGGTGATCATCCGCACGGGTCCAGGCGGTCAGGCGCTGTTCGAAGACTACCTTTACCCGACCGCGAAGCCGCTGCGGCTTCCCGCCGGGCGCTACTTCATCGAGCTCAAGGACGCCGACGCGGTCGAGATTACGAGCAAGGGCCGGCGCATCGGCTATTCGCCGCCGGGTGTGATCGTCGAGTGACGCTTTCGGGCGCGCATGCGGTCGCGGATTACCCTTGAGCAGCGAGGCTCGGCTTTGGGAACCTCCGCCGATGAAACCGAGGCCATGCACCGTTGTGATCGAGAATGTCAGTCCCCTCGTGGATGGCGGACGCTACCCGATCAAACGGGTGGTGGGTGAGTCGGTCGAGGTAACCGCGGACGTCTTCAAGGACGGGCACGACGTGATGAGCGCGGTGCTGAAGTGGCGGAAGGTCGGCGTGAAGCGCTGGCACGAGGCCGTGTTGGAATGCACGGATCCTTTTAACCGGGATGAATGGGGAGGCAGTTTCACCGTGCTGGAGATGGGACCGCACGAATTCACCATCGAGGCGTGGGGCGACACTTGGAAATCCTGGCAGCACGAGTGGCACATGAAGCTCGAGGCGCGGCAGCCGGACCTTCAGAGCGAGACACTCGAGGGTGCCGGCATCATCGAGAAAGCGGCGCGGCTCGCGAATCTCCGGAAGAACAAGGCGGACGCCGACTGGCTGCGCCGTGTCGCGACGGAGATGAAAAAGTCCGGGTCGGAACACGTGAACGACCTTGTCCATGATTCCGAACTCGACACGCTGATGTGGCTGTACGGCGATCGGTCGGTGAGCACGGAGTTCGTGCTGGCCTTCGCCGAGACGCAGGAGCTCGTCCCGGAAACGGCGAAGCCCGATCTGCGTCATCCCCGGGTGTGGGTGGACCGCGAGCGCGGCGGATTTTCCGCGTGGTACGAATTTTTCCCGCGTAGCGCCGAAGGGCATGCGGATCGGGGCTCGACGTTCCGCGAGTGTCTGGGCCGGGTGGATGACGCGCGCGCGATGGGATTCGACGTGATCTATTTCCCGCCGATCCATCCGGTCGGAGTCACGGCGCGGAAGGGGCGGAACAATTCGGTGACGTGCCAACCGGGTGAGCCCGGAGTGCCCTATGCGATCGGGAACCGCCATCAGGATTGTCCGAACGGCGGCGGGCACAGGGACGTCGCGCCGGAACTCGGCACGCTCGATGATTTCGACTGGCTGGTGGCCGAGATTCACGCGCGGGGCATGGAAGTCGCGCTCGATTTTGCCATCAACTGCTCGCCGGATCACCCGTATGTGCATGAGCACCCCGAGTGGTTTTTCAAACGCCCGGACGGCACGATCAAATACGCCGAGAATCCGCCGAAGAAATACCAGGACGTCTATCCGATGAACTACCACAACCCGGGCTGGCGGGAGCTGTGGTCGGAACTCGCCGGCGTCATCGAGTTCTGGTGCGAGCACCGCGTCCGCATCTTCCGCGTGGATAATCCGCACACAAAGCCGGTGCACTTCTGGGAGTATCTCATCGGCCGCGTGCAGCGGAAATTCCCCGATGCGATTTTCCTGAGCGAGGCCTTCACGCGGCCGAAGATGATGCGCGCGCTGGCGAAGGTCGGCTTCACGCACAGCTACACGTACTTCACGTGGCGCAACACGAAGAGGGGCATCACCGAGTATTTTGATGAGCTCGCGCACAGCCCGTCGGCCGAATACATGCGCGCGAACCTGTGGCCGAATACGCCGGACATTCTGCCGAGCTATCTGCAATTCGGCGGGCGTCCCGCGTTCATGGTGCGAGCGATCCTCGCCGCGACACTCTCACCGGTGTACGGCATCTACAGCGGATTCGAGCTTTGCGAAAACGCCGGCGTGGCGCCGAATCCGTGGGATGCGGCAGGGGACGTGCGGAAATTTCTCGAACTATGCGACGGCGACTACAAGCAGCTCGCGCGTGAGGAGTATCTAGACAGCGAGAAATACCAGTTCAAAGGCCGCGACTGGAATGCGCCGGGGAATATCAAGCCGCTCATCACGGTGCTGAATCGGATCCGCCGGGAGAACCCTGCGCTTCACGATGCGCGGAATCTCCAATTCCAACAGACCGGCAACGAACTCGTCCTGGCTTATTCGAAGAGCACCGGTGGCAATCACTTGCTGATCATAGCGAGCCTGAACGCGTGGTACACGGAGGAGACGACTGTCCTCGTCCCGCTCGAAGAGTTCGGGTTGCAGGAGGGTCAGGCGTATGAAGTGGAGGACCTCCTCACCGGAAAGCGCTATCAGTGGAAAGGCCGCAGCAACTTTGTGCAGCTCGTCCCTGGCGAAACCCCGGGTCACGTGCTGCGCCTTGTGAACTGATCTCGGCTTTGCCGTGGCGCGGTAATGATCAAACAGTAAACGGCAAACCGCGTTACTGCGAAGCGCCCGCCGGACAGCGAGGAGCACCCACGCACGACCCTCCACTGAAGGATGCCATCAAGTGGGGTCCGCCCCCGAGGGAATTCAACGCTCCGCCGGAATTGCCGGCAGCGTCAATACCACTAGGGGGGAACGGCAGTGAGAGTGCCTCTATATTTGGTACGAGGGAGTCCCGGCGCTCGGCGTGCGTTATTCGGGCCGCTTGTGCAAAGCTCCATGCTTCGCTCTAAGACCCGGCACGCCGGCGGCATCATGCGCAACGTTTCGGCGGAAGGGCCAGAGGACTGGCGCCCGCCGAATGCGCCGCCTGCGTTACGCCTTGACGTGCTTCGAGACGAGCTTGGTCATCTCGAACATCGAGACCTTCGCCTTGCCTCCGAAGACTGCCTTCAGCGCGTCATCGGCGTTGATCTGGGTCCTCACTTTTTTGTCCTGCAGGCCGTTCTTTTTGATGTAAACCCACAGCTTCTTGGTGAGTTCGGTGCGCGGGAGGGGTTTCGATCCGACGACTTCAGCGAGGACCGCGTCCGGTTGGACGGGCTTCATGAATGCGGCGTTCGGTTTACGGGTGGATTTTTTGGGTTTGGTTGCCATACGAGGGCGTTGATAGGCACGGCGTCGGATCGCGACAAGAGGAAAATCTTAGAATCTACGAGTGAAACCGCGCGTTTTTACGAGTACGATTCCGTGCCAATGCGCGCATTTTTCTCGCCGAAAGTTTGCGCGAAATTCGCGACATGCGGCTCGTGTGTTCTTCGTTCGAGTTTGCGGCGTCCACTGATCAACGCGCATTACCCGGAAAATGAGCGCGACATTTTTTCTGCGCATCGCTGCATGCTGACGCGTCGCGCATTGGCGGCGCCATTGTCAGGGCGGAAATCGGCTCGGAGCTCGTCCCGCAGATTCCTTCCTTCTGCGAACGTGCAGCGCGCGTTCGGATCGATCGCGAGAACGATCGGCCGGTGTTCTCAGTGAGCTACTTTTTTTTCTGAGGCTTCGCGGCATTGCGAAGA
This sequence comes from uncultured Verrucomicrobiae bacterium, assembly GCA_963769025.1. GTDB lineage: Bacteria > Verrucomicrobiota > Verrucomicrobiia > Chthoniobacterales > Chthoniobacteraceae > SXWH01. The sequence goes on along the minus strand of CAVYKI010000003.1, from coordinate 904,875 downwards.
TCCTTCAGGCAATCCGGATCCGCGGGCACGGGCTGACCCGTGTTCTCGACGGGCTGATTGAACAGGTAGCGCCAGACGCCCTCGTGGTTGAATTTTCCGGATTCATCCTTCACTGCTGCCCCGCCGGGTGTAACGGAGCTGTGCGCGCGTTTGTCGTCGCCTTTTACGTCGGCGGCGGTGGTCAGCCTGCGCGTGTTCCCATACGGCGCGGCGGTCTTGTCCACGCTCACGATCGGGCCGAACTCATGCAGCCCGAGCAATTCCCACGATCGGCAGTAGTGCCCGCCGGACCAGCCGCCATCGAGCACGTGGCTGAATGCGAAGTAGCGGTTCGCCGGCGTCGCCGAGGGCAGGCCCTGCCATGTTTCGAGCTGATCGCGCGGGCCGCAGAACATCACCACGCGATCCACTTTTGTGTGCTTCGCAAAGCGCGCCGCCGTCGTGGAACCGTGCGAGCTGCCGGAGAGGATCACGCGATCCCATCGCAGCGACTTTCCGTCCGGCGTGAGAAACCAATCCCAGCGGCCTTGCGGGTTTTCCTTCGCGAGCCATTTCACAAATTGCAGCGAGCGTTCCATCATGCTGTCGGGTTTCGGGATTTCCACGAGCGGGCTGAAGTCCTCGCCAGTGGCGGCTTCGAGGCGGATTTTCCCGAGGAGCTGGCCGTCGTCGCCCGGCGACATGTTGCCGAATTTCCCGAACCAGCCGTTCGCGTAGTGCACGCGGATGGCGTGCAGCCCGTAGCTGTTCACGCGCTCGAAAAGCGGCGCGCTGTGGCCCATGAGCCAGATGACGAGCTTGCCCTGGGGCTTCACGCGGGTGTCCACCGAGGCGTTCTCAGTGTCCGCGGGCTTGCCGCCTTTCTCGAAGACAAAGTCGATCGCCGGGTGCGGATTCGTGCGCGGATCGATCGCGCTGGCGCGCGCGGTGAGTTCGTAGCGCTGCGGTTTCGGGTCGTTGAAAGTGAGCGGCGCGTCCGCGGCACGGAGCGCGGCGAGCGGGAGGAATAGCAGTGCGGCGAGCGCGTGGATGGTTCTTTTCATGGGAAGGTTCTGATTTTTTGTGGCACCGGCACGCAGGCCTCGGCGGAAGCGCGAGTTTGCGCACGTGGGAAAGCGTGAACACTCCCGAGGTTTTCATCCCGACTTTTCTTTGAGGCTTTCCTGTGCCGCGCAACATCCGGCAGGGGGCCGGGTTTACCCTGTCGGGCTTGTCTCCCGGCGGGAATGCTGTTTCTTTCCGCTCCGCGCGCAGCCACCCAAGAATCACTCACCCCATCCGCACTCCGAACCAACGATGAAGCGCCCGATTTTATGGCTTGTTGTGGCAGTGATTCTCGCGGGGACGTATTTCGCCGCGCGGCAATGGCCGGAGACGGTGATGTTCTGGAAGAAATCGGCCGCCGCTGAGCACGGAAAGAAACCCTCGCGCGCAACCACGGCGGTCGCCGGCACGCGCAACATCAACTTTGCGATCAGCGCCGCAGGCGAAATCACCCCGGCGGAGCAGGTCTCCGTGCGGCCGGAGGTCAGCGGGCGCATCGAGACGCTGACGGTGGACATCGGTGACAAGCTCAAGAGGGGCGAACTGCTCTTCGCGCTCGATGACACGGATCTCCAGACCGAAAAGGCGCAGCGGATGATCGAGATCGAAGGGGCAAGGTTGCAGGTCACCGGAGCGCGGCTCGCGATGGAAAAAGTCGAGCTGAGCTTCAACCGCAACAAGGACCTCTTCGACAGCAAGCTGGTTTCCAAGGAGGTCTTCGACAACACCGCGAACGAACTGGAGGTGGCGAAGAACGCCTATGAGATTTCCAAGAACAACCTCGCGCGGTCCGAGAAGGCGCTGCAGCTCGTCGAGGACAAGCTCGTGAAGACGCAGATCGTCGCGCCCTTTGACTGCACCATCCTCACGCGCCCCGTGTCCGTCGGCCAGGCCGTGTCCGGCGCGAGCGGCGTGAACAGCGGCACCGAGGTGCTCACCATCGCCGACCTTAGCGAACTCATCATCAACGCGCACATCAACCAGGCCGACGTGACGCGCATGACGGTGAACCAGAAGGTCGAGATCGAAGTCGAAGCCGTGGCGGGGCTCAAGCTCCAGGGCCGCCTCGATCGCATCGCGCCGCAGGCGACGATCAAGAACGGCATCAAGGGATTTTCCACGCGCATCATCGTGAAGAACGACGAGAAGTCCGGCCTGCGCCCGGGCATGACGGCGAACCTCAACATTCCTCTCCAGTCTGCCAACGACGTTGTCGCGATCCCGCTCGCCGCGGTGTTCACCGACAAGGGCGACCGGTTCGCCTACGTGAAGCAGGACGACAAATTTGTGCGTGTTCCGATTTTGATTGGCGTGAGTGACTACGACTTTGCGGAGGTGACGAAAGGACTGGAGGGCGGCGAGACCGTCTCGCTCGTCACGCCGTCGGAGGACGCGGGCCAGGTGCAGCAGGCATTCGGCGCCGCGGCGAAACCGGGAGGCAAAAAGGGCGACGACAAGAGTGGAGGAGAAAAGGGCGCGCCGCGGCCCGGGGGATCCGGACCCGGAAAGGGAGGGGCTCCGGGTTAGGCCCTCGGAACATGGCCCTCATCGAACTTCGCGGCGTCAGCAAGATCTACCACCTCGGTGGCGAGGAAATCCGCGCCCTCGACAATGTGGACCTCGACATCGAGGGCGGCGAATTCATCTCCATCATCGGTCCCTCGGGCAGCGGAAAGTCCACGCTCATGCACGTCCTCGGATGTCTCGACTCGCCGACGAAAGGCAGCTTCAAGCTCGACGGCACGGAGATTTCCACCGCCTCGTCGCGCCAGCTCGCGCGCATCCGGAATCAGAAAATCGGATTCGTTTTCCAGTTCTTCAATCTGCTGCCGAAGCTGAGCGTCCTCCAGAACGTAGAGCTCCCGATGATCTACGCCGGCGCGAGCGCCCGCGAGCGCCACGACCGCGCGATGGAGGCGCTGCGGCTGGTGGAAATGGAAAACCGCGCGAAGCACCGGCCCATGGAACTTTCCGGCGGCCAGCAGCAGCGCGCCGCCATCGCACGGGCGCTGGTGAACGATCCGAAAATCGTCTTTGCCGACGAGCCGACCGGCAACCTCGACTCGCACACCGGCGAGACCATCCTGCGGCTCTTCCACGACCTGAGCCACCGCGGCCGCACGATCGCGCTGGTCACGCACGACCCGGAAATCGCGGCTGTCACCCCACGAAAAATCGAAATCCGCGACGGCAAGATCGCCGCCAGCGTGGATGCCAGGCTCGCCGGCCAAAACGCCGGGCCGAAATTTATGATGAACGCGGAGCGCGGAACGGGGAACGCGGAAAACTCGGAACCGAGCACCTGATCCAGCCATGCCGCCAACAGATTTGAAGCAACGAACGAAGAAATTCGCGCTCGAAGTCATCTCGTTTGTCGAAGGCCTTCCGAAGGATGAAACCGCGCGGATTCTCGGGCGACAATTGTTGCGGTCCGGCACATCTGCGGGTGCGAACTACCGGACTGCGAAACGTGCGAGGTCCAATGCCGACTTCATCTCGAAAATGGGAATCGTCGAAGAGGAAGCCGACGAATCCGGTTATTGGATCGAGTTGCTGACCGAGAGCGGAAAGACAGCCGCAGCAAAGTCCGCAAACCTGCTCAGGGAATCCAACGAACTTGTCGCCATCGCGGTCGCCTCGATCAACACAGCCCGACAAGGCCCCAGGAACGCGGAGCGCGGAACGGGGAACGCGGAAAAGCCGAAGCCGAACGCCTGACAAACGCAGAACCGAATGCGCCTTTTGTTTCACCTTTCAGATCACCTCATGCGCTCTGCGCGGAGTCTTCCTTCCGCGTTCCCCGTTCCGCGCTCCGCGTTCCGATGAATTGGTTCAACGCCATCGCCGTCGGCTTCAAGGAAATCTGGGCGAACAAATTCCGTTCACTCCTCACGATGCTCGGCATCATTCTCGGCGTTTCGAGCCTCGTGGCCATGTCGGCGCTGACGAAGGGCATGGAAAACGGGATGAAGGAGGCGCTCATCGCCATTGGAGGATTGGAAAAAGTGCGCGTCGAGGAACAGGACATCCCCGTGTGGCAGCAGCACCTCGCCGACCAGGCGGTGGGCACGACGATGGACGACGTCCATGCGCTCATCCGCAGCGCGCCGCTGGTGACGATGGTCGTCCCGGAGATGCGCGTCCGCAGCATCACCCTCTCGCGCGGCGTGAAGAGCTACAATCCATGGTATTTTCTCGGCACCTGGCCCAATGCACTCGAACTCAACCAGCACGTCATCGAACACGGCCGCATGTTCAACGACCTCGACGACGAGCACGCGCGCAACGTCTGCGTAATCGGCACCGCGGTCCGCGACGCGCTCTTTGGTTCGCCGGAACAGATCGGGCGCGTGATCAATCCCGTCGGCGAGTTTCTGAACATCAACAGCCAGCGGTTCAAAATCATCGGCATGTTCGAGCACTACGAGAGCGAGCAGGACAAAAAAATGCGCTCGATGGAGACGGACAAGCCCGCCGAGACAAAGGGTGGCCCCGAGCGCAGCCGCGGCTTCGGAAGCATGAGCGGGAGCAAGAGCGGCAGCCGATCGCCGGGCGGCTTCGTCTTCGATCTGAAGAACAACACGGTTTACATCCCGCTGAACACGATGTGGCTGAGGTTCCGCGCGGCCACCGGCTCGTCCGGCAGCGGTTCCTCATCCGGCGGGAGTCGCGGCGGCGGCGGCAGCTCGAGTTCCAGCAGCAGCCAGAGCGGCAGTTCGGCCACCGCCGAGTTCGTTCCCGATCCGCGCCTTTCCACGCTCTCCATCAAAATCGCGGACATCGACAAAATGGACGAGGCGCTGCAGCAGGCGAAGAACGTCCTGATGCACTCGCACAAGGGCATCGAGGATTTTTCATTCCGCACGCAGGAGAACTGGTCGGAGGGCATCACGCAGGCTATCAGCAATGCGCGAATGAGTGGCGGCATCATCGCCGCGATCAGCCTGCTCGTCGGCGGCATCGGAATCATGAACATCATGCTGGCGAGCATCACGGAGCGCGTGCGGGAGATCGGAATCCGCAAGGCGATCGGCGCGACGTTCTTTGATGTGTTCACGCAGATTCTCGTGGAGAGTGTGGTCATCGCCATCATCGGCGGGCTGGCGGGACTGTTCGCGTCGAGCATGCTCGTGAAGATCCTCGTGGCGATGTCGCCTACGGAGAACACGCCGGTGATCACCGTCGAGAGCATGGCGCTGGCATTCGCGTTCAGCGTGGGCGTGGGCGTCCTCGCGGGGCTCTTCCCTTCCATCAAGGCGGCCAGGCTCAATCCCATCCAGGCGCTGCGCTACGGCTAGCTAGGCGCGCCGTTGCGCGACGGGCGGCTTTTTCAGAAAAAGAAAACCGTGTCCTTCCTGAATGCCATCATCGTCGGCCTGCGCGAGATTTTCGCGCACAAGTTCCGATCGCTCCTCACGATGCTGGGCATCGTGCTCGGCGTCTCGAGCCTCGTGGCGATGGCGGCGATCGTGAAGGGCATGGAGAACGGGATGAAGGAGGCGATGATCGCGCTCGGCGGACTCGACAAGGCGCTCACCCGCGAGGCGCCGGTCCCCGTTTGGCAGAGCCATCTCGCCGACCAGGCGCCGGGCCGCACGCTGCGCGACGTGGAGGCGCTGAAGCGGAGCGCACCGCTCATCCGCATGGTGTCGCCGGAGATGGCGCTGGAAAAGGCAATCCTCTCCCGCGGTGAAGTTCGGATGAAGCCGGCCGAACTGGTCGGTGTGTGGCCCGTCGTGCTCGACATGAATCTCCACGTCCTCGAGCACGGCCGCTTTTTCAACGAGATCGACGAGGAGAACGCCAGCGCCGTCTGCGTCATCGGCACCGGCATCCGCGACGCGCTCTTCGGCTCGCCGGAACAGCTCGGGCGCGAGGTCGTGCCGTTGGGCGAACACATCCAGATCAACCATCAGGTCTTTACCATCGTCGGGATGTTCCAGCACTACGAGAGCGAGCAGGATCGCCGGAAACGCGAGCTGGCCCGAGCGCATCCAGAGGAGGCGAAGAAGCATCTCGTCGAACGCGGCCGCCCGGGCTACCGCGGAGGAAGCAGCGGGAGCACGTGGGCCTTCGAGCGCAAGAACCTGACCGCCTACATCCCCATGAACACGATGTGGCTCCGCTTCCGTGCCGCCAGCGGCACAAACAACGTTCCCGATGCCACGCTCAGTGACATCGACCTGAAGGTGACCGATCTCGCCGAAATGGATGCCGCGCTCGGCCAGGCGAGGAACGTCCTTCTCGCCACGCACAACGGCATCGAGGATTTCATGTTCGCCACGCAGGAGAACAACCTGGAGAGCATCAACCAGGCGATCCGCAACGCGCGCATGAGCGGCGGAATCATCGCCGCGATCAGTCTCATCGCGGGCGGGATAGGTATCATGAACATCATGCTCGCGAGCATCACCGAGCGCGTGCGCGAGATCGGAATCCGCAAGGCGATCGGCGCGACCTTTTTCAATGTGTTCACGCAGATCCTCGTCGAGAGCACGGTCATCGCCATCATCGGCGGGCTCATGGGACTGCTCACCTCGGCCCTGCTGATCAAAATCATCGTCAGCGTTTCCCCAAGTGAAAATGCACCCGTGATCGTCGCGGAGAGCATGCTCCTCGCCTTCGCCTTCAGCGTCGTGGTCGGCATCGTCGCCGGCCTTTTTCCCGCGGTGAAGGCGGCGAAACTCAATCCCATCCAGGCGCTGCGCTACGGTTAAGTGAGCGTGAGCAGGCTCACCTCGGGGCGGCAGTTGAAGCGCGCCGTGTGCAGTGCGCCGACTCCGGCGGTGACGTGGAGCCAGCGATCTTCCCAGCGATACAGGCCGCGCACGAAACGCTTGTCGCGGATCGGCGCGAACGGTTCGCCGACGAATGGGAGCGAGAGCTGCCCGCCATGCGTGTGACCGCTGAGCATCACTTCCCACCCGAATGGCAGCAGGCGCTCCTTCGTGTCGGGATTGTGCGAAAGGAGAATCACCGGCACGCCCGGCTCGCGCTTCCAGCCGGAGAATGCGGCGCCGGGATTCATTTCATCCGCCCACCAGTCGCCAAGGCCCACGAGGTCGAGCGCGTGGCCGCGGATTGCGAGGCGCTCACGGCGGTTGTGCAGCAGCGAGATCCGTGCGGTGTCGAGCATCGCGCGGATGGGCTTCGTGTCTGGGTAGCCATGGTGCCAGCCGGGGCGGTAAGCCCATTTGCCGCCGTCGTGATTTCCGAGAACGGCGAATGTCGGCGCGGCGGCGGAAAGCTCGGCAAGGAGCGCGGCGTATTCGTTCCACAGGTCGAATTTCTCGGTGATGAAATCGCCCGTCACGCAGATCAGATCGGGCTTCAGCGCGAGGCCGGCACGAAATGTCTTCGCCAGATAGGACAAAGGCATCGGGTCCGCGTGCATGTCGGAGAGCTGCAAAACTCGCAGGGGCTCCCCGCCGAGGCCGAGCGGCACCGTATGGTTCGCGATCTTGAACCACCATGGCTCGATGAACCGCGTCCATGAGGCCGCACCCGCACCGAGCGCGAGGCAGCCGTAAATGAAACGCCGTCGCGTGATGAAGGAGGGTATGATTTTCAAGTTCGGCTGAGAGGCTGCCCTCCCGCAAGCTGGCCCGCAGTGTGCGAAGAAGCGCCTTCACCCGCGTCACCCACGACTGGAGCGGGGATGGGCGCGCAGGGTGCAGCCGCCGTCGCAGCATCCGTGAGCTTTAGCTGGATGCGCCGGGTGAGCGACAGCGGATTCGCGGATGGTGCCACGGCGCTGGCCGTATTTTCGCCGAAGATTTCCGCGAGGAGGCGCTCGTGCTCGGGCGTCCAGTCGCGATGCAGCCGGGCGTCCTCCTGGATGCGTGCCGTGGTTGCCGCGAGGCTCTCGCCGGGCAGCGCGACATGAGCGAGCACGTGAGCGATTTTTTCGAGACTGACAGCAGCCGGGATCGTGACAAATGTCGCCGGAGTTTCCGTGCCGGGCAGTTCGGGCGGGGTCCGCGTGTTGCCGGAGTGGGCGAGGAAGCACCAGGTGGCATCTTCAAAAAAACCCAACTCGGCGAAGTAACCGCGGTCCGGCGCGGGCGCGGTAATGAAGGTGTGGCCGGTGCCGGCCGGAATTTCGATGACCATCTCGACTGCACCGTCCTCGCCATAAATCCGCAGGGAGAAACGCGTGCGGCCATCCGCGCCGGTGGCTTCGGGGTGTTCCGCCGGGCGAAAATCCCAATAGGCAAAAAGGCTGTAAGGATCGCGGGCGACCAGCCAAAGGCGCGCCTCGCCGTAGTTGGGCGCCAAGACAGGTGGGTCGTCGGCAAATTCCTCCGCGAGCGATTCGTGATGCGGCGCAATCACCTCCTTCTTCGGGGTGGGTGAATGGGGATTTTCGCTCATACAGTTGAATACGCGCGCCGCGCAGGCTAGAGACTGACCCTTTTCACGCAAACTCCAATAATGCTCACCAAACGCGTCATCCCCTGCCTCGACGTCCACGACGGGAAAGTCACCCGTGGCGTGCAATTCGGCCGCGCCGAGGAGGGTGGGCTGCGCAATGTCGGCGATCCCGTCGCGCTCGCTCAGCGCTACAATGAGCAGGGTGCGGATGAGATGGTTTTTTTTGACATCACCGCGAGCGCACATGGCCGCGCGACGATGGTGGAGGTGATCGAACGCACGGCGTCGTGCTGCTTCATGCCGCTCACCGTCGGCGGCGGCATCCGCGCGGTGGACGACATGAGCGCGATGCTGAAGGCCGGCGCGGACAAGGTGAGCATCAACTCCAGCGCCATCGCCACGCCCGAGCTGATCACGGCGGGCGCGGAGAAATTCGGCAGCCAGTGCATCGTCGTCTCCATTGATTGCAAACGCACCGCGCCCGGCGTGTGGAAGGTTTTCGTGAAAGGCGGGCGCGAGGAGACGAAGTGGAGCGCCGTCGAGTGGGCCGAGGAAGCCGTGCGCCGCGGCGCAGGCGAGATCGTGCTGAACTCGATTGACGCCGACGGCACGAAGCAGGGCTACGACCTCGTGATCACTCGCCGGGTGAGCGAAGCCGTCGGCGTGCCCGTGGTCGCGAGCGGCGGCGCGGGTTCGCTGGAGCACATGGCGGAGGTCCTGGGCGAAGGCCGCGCGGATGCCGTGCTCGCGGCGAGCATCTTCCATTTCGGCACCTACACCGTCGGCGACGTGAAGCGCTTCCTCGCCACGCACGATGTGCCGGTGCGGCTGTGAGCGTGCGCGAGGAGCAGGACTGCGTGTCTCGGGGAGCGCGCGCGCCCTCGCGCGCCGTGCCGTGCGCCCCGCGCGGCACACTGGGCGTCGGTTTGTTTTCGGTTGGCCTTGGGCATCCGGGTGTATTCCGCGAGGCGCGGAATACGGCAGGCGAGGCGCCCGCGCTCCCCGAGACACACCGTTCCGCTTTCCGCGTGCGCGAATTTTTCCACGCGTGTAGTCTCCCTCGACATGCCCACTGAACCGCTCGTCATCGCCGGCCGCACCTTCCGCTCGCGGCTCCTGCTCGGGACGGGGAAATTTTCCTCGAACCAGGCCATGGCCGACGCGCTCGCGGAGAGCGGCACGGAGATCGTCACCGTCGCGCTGCGCCGCGCGGACCTGTCGGGGAAAGGCGACCCGTTTGCGAACATCCTCGATTTCATTGACCCGAAAAAATACCTGCTGCTGCCAAACACGAGCGGCGCGATGAACGCCGATGAAGCCGTGCGTCTTGCGAGACTCGCTCGCACGGCGGGCATCAGCGACTGGGTGAAATTGGAGATCCATCCCGACCCGCGCTACCTGCTGCCCGACCCGATCGAGACGCTGAAGGCCGCGGAGATTCTCGTGAAGGAAGGCTTCACCGTGCTGCCCTATATCAATGCCGACCCCGTGCTCGCGAAGCGCCTCGAGGACGTGGGCTGCGCGACGGTGATGCCGCTCGGCTCACCCATCGGCAGCAACCGCGGCATCGAGACGCGCGCGCAGATCGAGATCATCCTCGATCAATGCACCGTGCCTGTCGTCGTGGACGCCGGCATCGGCGCACCGAGCCAGGCCGCCGAAGCTCTCGAAATGGGCGCGGCTGCCGTGCTTGTGAACACCGCCATCGCCATCGCGCCGGACCCGGTGCGGATGGCGCGCGCATTTCGCATGGCCGTCGAGGCCGGGCGCGAGGCGCACGAGACGGGACTCGCCGCGCGCGGCGTCACCGCAAGCGCGACGAGCCCGCTCACCGCGTTTCTTCACTCCGCGGCGTGATGCGCGCGGACATCGAGGACTTCATCCTCTACCTCGCGACCGAGCGCGGGCTCTCGGACAACTACCAGCTCTCCACGCGCCGCTCGCTGGAGACATTCGCCGCGTGGGCGCAGCGCAAGCAGCTCGCCGAGCCCGCCGCCGTCACGCTCGCGCACTTGCAGGATTTTCTCGCGGAGCGAAAACGCGCGGGCCTCGCCGCATCGAGCATCAAGCTGGAGATCGTCGCGCTGAAAATCTTCTTCCGCTGGCTCGCGGTGCGCACGCGCATCCCGCACGACGTCGCCGATGTCCTGCCGCTGCCGCGCATGGAGCGCTACCTGCCCGAGACGCTGAACGAGCCGCTCGTCGAACGCCTGCTCGCCGCCGTGGACACCAGGCTGCCGCTCGGCCTGCGCGACCGCGCGATGCTCGAGCTGCTCTACGCAAGCGGACTCCGCGCGAGCGAACTCACCGGCGCGCGCCTCGAAACTCTCGACCTCGACAACCGCATGATCCGCGTGACCGGCAAGGGCAACAAGACGCGCATCGTCCCCGTCGGCACGAAGGCGTGCGAGGCCATCAACGCGTATCTCGCCACCGAGCGCCCGCGGCTCGTCTCGAAGCGCACCGGCAGCCACGTCTTCCTCTCGCACCACGGCAAGTCGCTCACGACCTCGCGCCTCTGGCAGATCGTGAAGGGCACCGCAAAGCGCGCCGGCATCGAAACGCGCGTGTATCCGCATCTGCTGCGGCACAGCTTCGCCACGCACCTGCTCGGCGGCGGCGCGGATCTGCGCATCATCCAGGAGCTGCTCGGCCATGCCGACATCTCGACGACGCAAATCTACACGCACGTCGATCAGAGCCGGCTAAAGGCCGTGCACCGGAAATTCCACCCGCGCGGGTAGGGCGCTTTCGGCGAAAGCGCCCCGTCTTTGACTCAGCGTGGGCGGCCTCGGCGAGACCTCCCTACCTTGGCTTGCGGTGGCTTATTTTGCATTGTGGGGATCGGATGGCCGCATAGCGTGCCGGGATGCCTCCCATTTCCCCCGCTGCGCTCCGCCGCCTCGTTGAAGAGGTCGGCACCGTGGATGCAGGTCGGCGTCGAGGAGCGCGTGGCGAAGTACACGACGCGCAGCATCAAGAAAAGCGTCGAAGCTCTTGGGGCTGAAGCTCGCGGTCTCGATGGTCGATCTCACGACGCTCGAGGGCAAGGACACGCCGGGCAAAGTCGCGTCGCTCTGCCAGAAGGCGCTCACGCCGCACGACGGATGCGACGTCCCGCAGCGCGGCGGCGGTCTGCGTCTATCCGGCGATGGTGCGGCATGCGCGCGAAGCGCGTCGCGGGGACGACGGTGAAGATCGCGTCGGTGGCGACGGCATTTCCGTCCGGGCAGGCGCCGCTGAAGACGCGGCTCGCCGAGGTGCGCGCGGCGGTGGCCGATGGCGCGGATGAGATCGACATGGTGATCAACCGCGGGGCGTTTCTCGCGGGCGAATTCGCGCTGGTGCAGGACGAGATCGCCGCGGTGGTCGAAGCGTGCGGTGACGGCGACGCTGAAGGTGATCCTCGAGATGAGCGAACTGGAGACCTACGACAACATCCGCGCCGCGTCGTTCCTCGCGATGCGCGTGCTGCGGCCAGGGCGATTTCATCAAGACGAGCACCGGCAAGACCTCGCTCAATGCCACGCTCGGCAACAACCAGGTGATGATCGAGGCGATCCGCGATTTCTATCTCGAGACCGGCATCGCGATCGGGATGAAGCCCGCCGGCGGCATCCGCACGGCGAAGCAGGCGCTGCACTTTCTCGTCGCGGTGAAGGAGACGCTCGGCGACGCGTGGCTGAACAACACGCGCTACCGCTTCGGCGCGAGTCTCGCTGCTCAACGATCTGCTGCGGCAGATCGAGAAGGAAAGCACCGGTGCGTATCAGGCGCCGTATGTCTTCAGCGAAGCCGCGGAAAGCTACTGAACGCCATGCCCAAAGCCGCCCCGCAAACGACCAGCCGCCCGCCGCCAGTCTGCGCGCGAACTCATCTTCGGCGATCTGTGGGAATTCGATCCCGCGCCCGAGACGGCGGATCCGAAGCTGAAGACGCGCTACGACCTGTTCATCGACGGGAAGTTCGTCGCGCCGAAGAGCGGGAAGTATTTCGACTCCGATCAATCCCGGCGAACGAGACAGAAGCTCGCGGACATCGCGCTCGCGGGCGCGGCGGATGTGGATGCCGCGTTTCAGGCGGCGCAGCAGGCGTTCGACAGCGCGTGGGGCAAGATGCCGGGCCGCGAGCGGGGCAAATATCTCTTCCGCATCGCGCGGCTGCTGCAGGATCGCGCGCGGGAATTTGCCGTGGCGGAGACGATGGACGGCGGCAAGCCGATCAAGGAATCGCGCGACTTCGACGTGCCGATGGCGGCGGCGCATTTCTTCTATCACGCCGGCTGGGCGGACAAACTCGACTACGTCGCGCCGGGTCGCCGCGTCGCGCCGCTCGGCGTGGTCGGGCAGGTGATCCCGTGGAATTTCCCGCTGCTCATGCTCGCGTGGAAAATCGCGCCGGCGCTGGCGATGGGGAACACGCGTCGTGCTCAAGCCTGCCGAGACCACGAGCGATCACGGCGCTGAAGTTTGGCGGAGATTCTGCAGGATGCCGGACTGCCGCCGGGCGTGGTGAATTTCGTCGACGGGCGCAGGTGAGACCGGCGCGGCGGTGATGACGCATCCGCTGGCCGCGAAGGTCGCGTTCACCGGCTCGACGGAGGTGGGCAAGATCATCATGCGCTCGCTCGCGGGCACGGACAAAAAGATGACGATGGAACTCGGCGGCAAGGCCGCGAACATCGTCTTCGACGACGCGCCGCTCGACCAGGCGGTCGAGGGCATCGTGAACGGCATCTTCTTCAACCAGGGCCATGTCTGCTGCGCGGGCTCGCGGCTGCTCGTGCAGGAGACGCGTCGCCGAGACGGTGCTCGCGAAGCTGAAGAGCCGCATCCAGGTGCTGCGCGTCGGCGATCCGCTGGACAAGAACACGGACGTCGGCGCGATCAACTCGAAGGAGCAGCTCGACCGGATCACGCGAGCTCGTGGAGAGCGGCGTGAAGGAAGGCGCGGAAATTTTCCAGCCCGCCGTGCCGGCTGCCGACGAAGGGATTCTATTTCCGGCCGACGTGTTCTCGAACGTCACGCAGAGCCATCGCATCGCGCGCGAGGAAATCTTCGGCCCGGTGCTCAGCATCCTCACCTTCCGCACCGTCGAGGAGGCGATCGAGAAGGCGAACAACACGGCCTACGGCCTGAGCGCCGGCGTGTGGACGGACAAGGGCTCGCGCATTCTGAAGATGAGCACCGAGCTGAAGGCCGGCGTCGTGTGGGCGAACACCTTCAACAAATTCGATCCGACGTCGCCGTTCGGCGGCTACAAGGAAAGCGGCTTCGGGCGCGAAGGCGGCCGGCAGGGGCTGCTCGATTACTGCAAACTCGTCTGACCCACCATGGCCGCACGACTCCCCATCACCAAGACCCCGAAGGTTTATGTCGGCGGCGCGTTCATCCGCTCGGAAAGTGGGCGCGTCTTTCGCGCTGCACGACGCACACGGGAATTTCTTCGCGAACATCCCGCAATGCACGCGCAAGGATCTGCGCAATGCCGTCGAGGCCGCGGCGAAGGCCGGGCCGGGCTGGGCGAAACGCACGGCCTACAACCGCGGGCAGATCCTTTACCGGCTCGGCGAGATGATCGAGGCGCGCAGCGCGGAAATGGCGCGAGGCGATCGCGCTCGGCGGCGCGAGCGAAGCCGACGCCGCGAGGGAAGTCGACGGCGAGCATCGACCGGCTCATCCACTACGCGGGCTGGGCGGACAAGTATGAGCAGCTGCTCGGCAACGTGAACCCGGTCGCTTCGCCGCATTTCAATTTCACCGTCACCGAGCCGATGGGCATCGTCGGCGTCATCGCGCCGGACGAAGCGCCGTTGCTCGCGCTCGTCTCGCTCTTCGCGCCCGCGATCACGAGTGGGAATATGGTCGTCGCGCTCGCTTCGCAGGCGCAGCCGTATCCGGCGATTCTGCTCGGCGAGATGCTCGCGACCAGCGATCTGCCGGGCGGTGTCGTGAACCTGCTCACCGGACTGCGCAGCGAACTGATTCCCACCTTCGCCACGCACGAACACATCCGCGCGATCAGCGGTCTGGCGAACGCAGCGGATCGCGAGCGGCTCAAGCTCGGTGCGGCAGAAAGCGTGAAGCGTGTGCGCCTTCACAAAGCCGAGGAGTCCGTCGATTGGTTCGCCGACGACGCGCAGGGCCTTTACGAGATTCGCGAGCTCATCGAATTCAAGACGACCTGGCACCCCATCGGGGCGTGAGCCGAGTCCTGCTGAAGCGCGCACGGAAGCGCCGGCGACAACCGGGCCTTGAGCCGCGGGGATCCCGGACGTAGATTCTGGCATGCCAGTCGCCGGTCTCGATCTCGTCAGTGAAATCCAAGCGCTCAAACGCGAGCGCAACGCCGTCATTTTGGCGCACAACTACCAGGTGAAGGAAATCCAGGAGCTGGCGGATTTTGTCGGCGATTCGCTTGGGCTGGCGTACAAGGCGGCGGAGACGAAAGCCGAGGTGATCGCATTCTGCGGCGTCCATTTCATGGCGGAGACGGCGAAGATTGTGAATCCGACGAAGACCGTGGTGCTTCCGGATGTGGATGCCGGCTGCTCGCTGAGCGACTCGTGTCCGGCGGACAAGCTCGAGGCGCACCTGAAGGCGCACGCGGACAAGAATTACTACGTCGTGGCCTACATCAATTGCTCCGCGGGGGTGAAGGCGCTCAGCGACGTGATCTGCACGAGCGGCAACGCCGCGAAGATCGTCGAACGCGTGCCGAAGGATCGGAACATCCTCTTCGTCCCGGACGAAAACCTCGGCCAGTGGGTGATGGAGCACACCGGACGGCACATGGATCTGTGGAAGGGGAACTGCTACGTCCACGTCGAGTTCACGCGGAAATCCATCGACCGCATCAAGTCCGAGTGGCCCGACGCGCCGGTCGTCGCGCACCCGGAATGCACACGCGCGGTGAGGCTGCTGGCGGACGAGGTTTGCTCGACGGAAAAGATGATTTCCTTCTGCAAGCAGCATCCCTCGCAGGCGTTTGTCATCGTCACCGAGAGCGGGATGTTGCACCGGCTGCGGCGGGAGATTCCGGGCAAGCACTTCATCGCCGGACCGACCGACCACTGCGCGTGCGCAGACTGCCGCTACATGAAGATGAACACCCTCGAAAAACTCCACGCATGCCTGCTGAACCTGCAGCCGCAAATCGTCCTCCCCGAGCCGGTCCGTGCGCGGGCCGAGTTGCCGCTGCGGCGGATGCTGGAATGGAGCCGGTAGAGACCGCGTGAGTTTGCCCCCGATGCAGCACCAGATTTTCCCGAACCGATTCCTCAGCACGCTGGCGCTGATTTTCGCCGCAGCGCTCTGCGGCTGCGAGGACCGGAGCAGGACGGCCCGTGATGCCGCCGAGGAGATGGGGCGGATGTTTTCCGAGCAGCGATTTGCCGAGGCTTATCAGGAGGCTTCGCCGGCCTTCCGGTTCACGCGCTCGGCGAACTACTTCGAGGCGCGCGTGCGCGATCTGGGCCTGTCCGAATCGAGCGGTGCGGAATGGGGCGAGCCCGAGCGCCACGGCAGACTCGCCACGGTGCGCGGGATTTTCACCCTCAAGGACGGCGGCAAGCTCCCGCTCAATTTCGTTTTCACGATGGAGGATGGCAGGTGGCGGCTGATGGAGGCGCGCTCGGACACCGGAGCGGGAGGCGGTGCCGGGGAGGATGTCTTCGCCGTCGCGGCGCGTTCGCGCGACACGCTCGGAGCCAGGTCGGTGGAGATCCTGGAGCCGAGCGCCCTCGATGTCCCCGCCGAGCCGCAGCTCCGGCAACTCGCGGAAGAGACGCTGCTCCTCTTCAACGAAGCCATCCAGAACGGCGGCGACTTCACCGCGCTGTACGCGTCGGCGTCGGACCGATGGAAATTTCGCGGACGGGATCCGCTCGACGTGACGTACGGCGGGTCCACGGCATCGCGTGTGGCGATCAAGGATCCGTTCAACGACGAAAACCGCGTCACGGCCGCGGCGTTTCGCAACGCTTTCGCAGCGGCCGTCGATGCGAAGGTCGATCTCTCGCCCATCAAGGGGACGAAGATGATTCTCTCCGAGCCGGCGCGTGTGAATTCCGACGGCGTCCTGAGCATGAACGGCACGTTCGATGCGACCGTGTTTCAGGCCAGCATCCCGGGCAGTCCGCGGAAGCTTGATTTCAAGCTCGAATACGTGCGCGAGGCGTCGAAGTGGAAGCTCTTCGGCATCACCGTCCACGTCGTTGAGGCGGGGAAGGCGGCGGCGCGTTAGGCCGGCCCGCGCAACGCGGCGACCGCGGCGGCGAGGGAGGCGGAATCGGTGATGCTGAGCACGGGCGTGTCCTTGCGGGTGCGCTTCACGAGTCCTGCGAGCACGCCGCCGGGACCGAGCTCGAGGAAAAGCTCCACCTTCTCGACATCCACGAGGAACTCGATCGTCTCGGTCCATCGCACGGAGCCGGTGACCTGCGCGGAAAGCGCGGCGCGGAGCTCGGCGGGATCGCTGACGGGGCGCGCGGAGACATTCGCGACGACGGGAAATCTTGGCGGTTGCATCGGCGTCGAGACGAGCTTCGGCGCGAGTGCGTCGGCGGCGCTCTGCATGAGGCGCGAGTGATACGCGCCGGCGACGTTCAGCTTTGCGGCCTTGCGGATCCCGCGGTCGCGCACGACTTCCAGCAACGCATCAATCTTCGCATCCTCGCCCGAGAGCACGATCTGGCCGGGGCTGTTGAAATTTGCCACGTCCACGCCGAACTCCGCGGCGATCTGGCGCACGATGGATTCGTCGCCGCCGATGAGCGCCGCCATCGCACCGGTCGTGCGTTCGCAGGCTTCCTGCATCAGCCGTCCGCGCTCGGCGACGAGCTGGAGACCGTCGGCAAATGCGAACGTCCCCGCCGCGGCGTGCGCGGTGAATTCGCCAAGGGAAAGTCCCGCCGCGATGTGCACCGGCAGCTCGCTGATTTCAGAGCGCAACGCGGCGAGGCAGGCGAGGCCGTGGACAAACAGCGCGGGCTGGCAATTTGCCGTTTTTACGAGTTCCGAGTCCGGCCCGGAAAAGGCGATGCCGCTGAGCGAACGGCCGAGGATCGCATCCGCCTCGCGGAAAAGCTCGCCCGCTGCGGGATACTGCGCGGCGAGATCCCGGCCCATGCCCACGGCTTGGGCGCCCTGCCCGGCGAAAAGGAGTGCGATGCGTTTTGTCATGCCCTCGCTTATGGCAAGCGCAGGTGCGCAGGCAAGACCGCGCGTGATCCGCTCAGGCGAGGATCGCCTTCACCACCTTCCCATGCACGTCCGTGAGGCGGAAGTCGCGGCCGGCGTGGTGATACGTGAGCCGCTCGTGGTCGAAGCCGAGCGTGTGCAGGATCGTCGCCTGCACGTCGTGGACGTGGACGGGATTTTCCACGACGTGAAAGCCGAGGTCGTCCGTCGCGCCGTAGCTCATGCCGGGGCGGATGCCGCCGCCGGCCATCCACATCGTGAACGCCTGCGGGTGATGGTCGCGGCCGAGCGCACGGCCGAGCGAGGGATTCGTCTCGACCATCGGGGTGCGGCCGAATTCGCCGCCCCAGATCACCAGCGTGTCATCGAGCAGCCCGCGGCGCTTGAGGTCCATCACGAGCGCGGCGCTGGCCTGGTCGGTCTTCGCGCAGTTGTTCTTCACGTTGCCGGCCACGTCGCTGTGCGCATCCCATCCCTCATGGTAGATGTTCACAAAACGCACGCCGCGCTCGATCATACGCCGCGCGAGCAGGCACGCTCGGGCGAACGACGCCTTGGTGGGATCGCAGCCGTAAAGTTCGAGCGTCTCCTTGCTCTCATTGCGCAGATCCATCAGTTCCGGCGCGCTCGTCTGGAGACGGAATGCCATCTCGTAATTCGCGATGCGTGTCGCGATTTCCGGATCGCCGACCTGCGCGAGCTGCCGTTCGTTCAGCGCGCGGATGAGATCGATCGTGTCGCGCTGGAGCCTCGCGTCCACGCCGTCGGGATTGCCGAGGTTCAAAATCGGATCGCCCTGATTGCGGAAGCGCGTGCCGGTATAGACGGTCGGCAGGAATCCGCTCGACCACAGCGCCGAGCCGCCGCTCAGCCCGCTGCCGGTGCTCATCACGACGAATGCCGGCAGCTCCTGCGTCTCCGCGCCAAGACCGTAGAGCACCCACGAGCCGAGGCATGGACGCCCCGGCTGGGAAAAGCCGCTGTTGAAGAAAAGCTGCGCGGGCGCGTGGTTGAACTGGTCGGTGCTCACCGATTTCACGAGGCAGATTTCGTCCGCCACCTTCGCGAGATGAGGGAGTGTCTCGCCCAGCTCGGCGCCGGATTTTCCGTGACGCGCAAATTTGTAGCACGGGCCGAGCACCGCCGCATCCGGCCGGATGAATGCGTAGCGCTGGCCGCCGATCACCGATGGCGGAAGCGGCTTGCCCTCGAGCTTCGCGAGTTCGGGCTTGTAGTCGAACAGCTCCAGCTGCGACGGCGCGCCCGCCATGAAGAGATGGATGACGCGCTTTGCCTTCCCCTTGAAATGCGGCTGGCGCGGCGCGAGCGAATCCGCCGGGACCGACGCTCCCCGCGCGAGTGAATCCGTGAGCAGGCCGGCGAGCGCGATCTTTCCGAGACCCACGCCGCAGTCCCGCAGGAAATGGCGGCGGGTGACTTCGAGGCAGCGCTGTTGGAGGAGTTGCACGGGAGATCCGTTAGCACATCGGTGCGTGCCAGTCACGCGCCGCCCGCCGTAAGACTGCGTGCGTGACTCTCGAATGGTGGCATTACCTCCTGCTCTCCGTCGCCGGTGCGGCGGCAGGGTTCATCGATGCCATCGCGGGAGGTGGTGGATTGATCTCCGTGCCGGCGCTCGTGTGGGCGGGACTCCCTCCGCAAATCGCGCTCGGGACGAACAAGCTTCAGTCCACGTGTGGGACGCTGCTGGCGGTCGCGCGCTACATGCGGGCAGGACTCATCCAATGGCGCGGGCTTCGGCTCGCTGCGGGGATCACTTTTGCCGCATCCGCTGCCGGTGCGTGTTCCGCAGCCGTGATGGACCCGGCGATCCTTCGCCGCGTGGTGCCGGCTCTGCTGGTGGCCGTTGCGATTTACACAGCGCTCAATCCGGGACTCGGCGACACTCCGCGTCCGGCACGGCTCGGAAGGGTCGCGTTCGCACTGCTGTTCGGGACGCTGCTCGGATTCTACGACGGTTTCTTCGGTCCGGGCGTGGGCTCGTTCTGGATGCTCGCGTGCGTGCTCACACTCGGGCAAAATCTCCGCACCGCGACCGGCACGACGAAGGCGCTGAACCTCATGAGCAACCTCGCCGCGCTCGCTGCATTCGCATTTTCCAGGTGCCTGCGCTTCGACGTCGGCGCAGCGATGATCGTCGGGCAACTCGTAGGCGCGCGGCTCGGCAGCGGACTGGTCATCACGCACGGCGCGCGGGTCATCAAGCCGCTGTTCATCACCGTGGCACTCGCGCTCGCGCTGCGGCTCGCGTGGCAGGCGTTCCTTGGATAAACGAACGGAAGCGGGCTGCCAGAGGACTCCGAACGATCACCGCGGCCGGACTTCGTAAGCAAACGCAACCGCCCCATTCCTGCGTCCGCCATTCTCGTCGGCCGGGAGAAATGCGCGCACGTACTCCACGGTCGCCTTTTCTCCCGACACGCGAACACGCAGATGGCCGGAGCTGCCGAGCAGCGTTCCGCTCTTGTAGCCGTATTCCACGGCGCTGCGCGTGTTGTCGTAGCGCGGGTGGCCGGGCTGCGGGACCTCCTGATACACGATGCCGTCGAGTTCCTGCTTCACGAACAGGTGATCGTGTCCGTGGAAGACGGCGTTCACCCGGTTCTTCACGAGCAGTTCGTGGATCGGCATCGGCCAGCCGGGGCGCTTCGTCTTGAAAACATCAGCTCCGTCCGGGTCGTGCCCGCCCCATTCGAAAAGCGACGCGGCCTCGGCGCCGCCGCGCGCATCCTTGCCAAAGCCGCCGACAAGGTGATGCAGGAACACGAAGCGGAACTTCGCGCGGCTCTGCGTGAGCGTCGCGGCGAGCCAGTCGTATTGCTCGCGGCCGAGCGTGCTCGACCAGTTGTCGCCGCCGCCGCGCTCGCGTTTGGAAAACCAAAACGGATCGAGCACTGCGAACAGTGCATCGCCCCACTCCCATGCGTAATAGTCCTGCAGCAAACCGGCGTGCGCGTCTTTCGTCACGTTGCCGGTGTAGAAGGTGTCGGGCAGCGGATTGGGAAAGTAGCGCTTGCGCTGCGCGTTCGACCACACGGCGAGGTTGTCCGCCGTGCCATCAAGCCAGCGGCCCGATTCGCCGTCGTGGTTTCCGAGCACGAGGAAAAGCGGCGCGCTGTGCGCGATGCTGCCGAAGTAATGGCGCTGCGCGAGATACTGCGCCGCGGCACCGCCGCGCGTGCGGTGCTTGTCCGTCATGAACGTGTCGCCAAGATCGATCATGAAGTCCGGTTTGTCCGCGAGCGCGTTCGCGAGGCAGCGCAGATAGAGCTGTGGCTCGGTGTTGTAATCGAGATGCGGGTCTGCCTGCATCGTGAACGTGAACGCGCCGCCCGGAGGCCGCGCCGTGCGGAACGAGTGCTCCGGCTCGCCCGTCCACGCGCCGCTTTTCTCGCGCGTGCTCAGCCGGTAAAAGTACTGCGTGTCGGGTTGCAAGCCGGTGATCGCGACTTCCAAAGGCTCGCCGGCCTTCAGCGCGAACTCCGCGGTCTTCGCCACCGGTTTCCCTGCCGTCGGGCCATACTGGATGATTCCCTCCCGTTCCGCATATGCGAGCACGCTCGCGGTCACGGAGTTTGTCGTCGGCCGTCCAAGCACCACGTCCAGCGGATGCGCGGGCACTTCGGTTTTGAAAAGGAAGCGCGCGTCGTCCAGCGGTGCGTCCTGCGGGCGCTTCCCTCCACCGGGGCCGCGCGGCTTGTCGTCCGCGGAAAATGCGATCAGGGCCACGCCGAAGATCAGCGCGGAAGCGGCGATGCGATGGAGGGTGGTCATGGGCGTCTTCATTGTGCGGCGCCCCTCTTCCTGCCGCCTTTGCCCTCGCCGCCACGGCGGCCTCCGCCAGCCTCGAACTTGCCTCCTTCGAGCGCGGCGAACTTCTGTTCGCCGAGTCCCGCGCGCACGTGCGCCTTGAGTTCGGCAAGCAACAGCGCGGTCACTTCGGGCTTCGCCTTCGCGAGATCGTTGCGTTCGCCGAGGTCGGCGGCGAGGTCATAGAGGAAATCCTCCTTCGTATCCCAGTAGTGCATGAGCTTGAGGTCGCCTTTGCGCATCGCGGTTTGCGGGTGTTCGATTTCCACGTCGTGATGCCAGACCATGCGATCGATCGGGCGCTTCACCTTGCCCGTTCCGCCGCCCGTCAGAACCGGCTTCCAGCTTCCGCCCTCGATGCCTTTCGGCAGCGCGAAGCCCGGCGCGACGATGTCGAGGATCGTGGGGAAAATGTCGTAGCCGACGACAGGCTCGGCGCAATGGGTGCCGCCGCGGATGCCGGGACCGTGGACGATCATCGGGACGCGGATGCCGCCCTCATCGCAGACCGTCTTGCCGCCCTTCAGTGCCTGGGAACGCCCGCCATTGTCGGACGTGTAGATGATGTAGGTGGTCTTCGCGATGCCGAGGGCTTCGAGCTTTTTCAAAAGCACGCCGATGCACGTGTCGAGATCCTCGGTCATGGCTGCCATGATCGGCCCGCCTCCTTTGCCGCCGCGGCCACCGCCACCGCCCGCGCCCGCGCCTTCATATTTCTTCAGCGTGGAAGCGAGCGCCTGCGGCTGCTGATGCACGGCGTAATACGAGAGCTGGAGGAAAAACGGATGCCCGTCCTTCACCTGCTGCTCCACGAAGGACTGCGCGCGCCGGGTGATGCCGAAGGATTGCTTCGGATCGTTCGGATCGGTGGTGTCGCCGTCCTCATTCATGGTGACGCCGTCGCTTAGGTCGTAGCCGAATTTCTCCGGCGGCGTAGGCCACTGCCACTTGCCGAAATGCGCGGCGCGATAGCCGGCGTTGGCGCGCTTGAGTGTGTTCACCAGCGAGTCGGCGGGCGGCGCATTCCAAGTGCGCGATTGTTTCGTGATGGCGTTGAGGCTCGTCGTCGTGCGGCCCATTTGCAGCGAAGCGCGCGAGCACTCGCACTTCGGATGACCCGCATACGTCTGGGAAAAAACCATCCCCTGCGCGGCGAGCCGGTCGAGATTCGGCATCTGGAATCCCGGCGTCCGGCTGAAGTCCTTGCCGGGAATCATCGGCACCGAGGTGCCGCTCCAGCCCTGGTCATCGACGAGGATCAAAACGAAATTCGGCGCAGCCGCGAAGGCGCCGGTGGCGAGGCAGAGAAGTGCAAGTGCGGCGAGGATACGTTTCATGGGGCTTGCGCGTGAAGGTTTGCGACGGGAGCGGGGGAGCAGAGCAGAGGGTCCTTGGCCATCACCGCGATGGTCATCGGATACTCGGGGAGAAAATCCACGCTCACGACGTTGTGCGGCGTGAACTGGATCGGGTCCACGGCGACGAGGCGCCATTCACGTAGAGCATGAACCAATTGTCCGCATAGACGTTGAGCTTCATCGTGTCGGCGATGCTGGGCTTGATGAGGCCGGGCGGGCCGCCTTTGCCGCCACCTTTTCCGCCCGGCCCACCCGAACGACGCTCGCCGGGCTGCGGAGGCTGTGGCGGTTGATCCGCGGCGGCGAATTGCGGCGCCGCGGAAATGAGCTGCTCCTGCACTTGCGCCTGCGGAGGAGGCGGGGGTGGTTGACCGTTGCCGCCCTCCTCGCGCCGCGGTGGGCGCTGGCCATCGGCACCCGGCCCGCCCTCCCGGCGCGGCGGGCGCTGGCCTTCACTCTGCGCATTGCCGCTGCGCGAATAGACGACGCTCAGCGATGAACTCGCGAGCACCTTGTCTTTCATCGCCGCGAGCAGGACGTCGCGGTTCACCTCACGCGGCTGCTGCGTGATCTGCAATGGCGACGAAAGCGCATAGACCGTGAGCACGTAGGTCTTCGCACCCGGCCCCTGCGAATGCGGCGGCTCGTAGCCGATCTGCCCCTTGAAGCTCGCGCCGGTTTTGCCGACGCCCTTCACGTTTTTCGGAAGGCTCGTCGTGCCCGCGGGGATGTCCCACATCGTCCAGTAGTGCTTCATCATATTGCCCGGCGCGACGTGATCCATGAGGAGCGCATAGCTCTTCGTGCCCGCGGGCGCGCCCTTCCATGCGAGGGGCAAAGTCGCGCCGCTGCCGTCGCCCGTGTAGTCGATCGGCAGTTTTCCATCGGCAGAAATCTCGGGGCTGGTGAGGACAAAAGTCGCGCTCGGCTTTTTCATCGCATCGGGGCCGAAATGCGAGGCGGCCTCCTGCTGGCCGCCGCGGCGTTCACCGCCGCCGCCTGGGCGCGGAGGCGGCCCACCGGGACCATCTTCGGGACGAGGCGGACGATCCCCGCCGCCGCCGGGACGTTCACCGGCGCGACGAGGCGGACGCTCGCCATCGGGGCGCGGCCCGCCACCGCCGCCGCCACGCTGCCGCAGCGTATAAACCTGTTTCGTCGTGCCCGCGCTGCCGTTCTGGAATTCAAACGGGAACGTGCCGTCCGCATTGATCGAGTAGAGCACCGCGCGTTTGTCGCCGTTCACATCGTAGGAGAGCTTGTAGCTGTTCGCGCCAGTGCTCTCGAAGGCCGTGATTTTCGCGCCGCGCAAAGCCTGCAATGCCTCGCGCACACCATTCGCGCGCGGCTGCGGGTCCACCTGGCCCTCGCGTTCGACGACTTCGCCGCGGAATCCGCCATTCACGTACGGGTACTTTTTCGAGGCGTGATAATGATACCCGAGCGCCTGAGTCGTGTGGCCGTTGAACGCATCGAGCCCCGTCGGCTGCGCGCCATCCGGCTCCGTGAGGCCGTAGATCGCATAGCCATCGAGCGCAAACGCGATGGGATGGCCTTTCCCGGCGACCGCCTGCAAATGCAGCGGCGCGGCGTGGTAATGATAGTCGTCCGCGCGCCCACAGTGACCGCCCCACTCGTCCAGTTCGCCTATCTCCTGCGAGACTTCGCCCCGGTTGTTCTGCGGATTGAAAATGGGAACGCCATTCACCGCCAGCGCGATCGCCCCGCGCAGGAAGCGGTCCTTGATCGACGCAGGCTCCTTCGCCGGCACCGGCACGAGCGGAATCTGCCATGCATTCGCGCCCGAGTAATTCTGCGGCAGCGGCACCTGCTGCTGCCACGCGGTGATGCCCACCATCATGTTGTGCGACGGCAGCCCGTTGCCCTCGACGAAAAGAAACCGCTCGTCCCACCGCACGTTCACCTTTGGCGCGAACGCCTCGAACGCCGCCGCCTGCGCGGGCCGGTTCGTCCGCATCCTGCGCGCGCCGACCTGCGTGCGATCTTGCTGTGCATCCGCCTGCGCGAGCAGAACCACCGGCGACCCCGCGGGTGTTTCGTATGCCCTATGCGGCTCGCCGTTCGCGTCGTGCGCCGACCCGGCGACGGGGAAAAATGCCGGCGACGCAAGAAGCGCGCGGCCTGCGAGATGGAGGAGGCTTCGTTTCATGCGCGCAGGTTGCAAAGGCGCACCTTAAGGCAAGGTGAAGCACGCACGCGCCCCGCAAATTTTTCCGCGCTCCGCCTTTCTCACGCGCTTCATCTCCCGTTAAGGTGCCGCGCCGACACTCACCCCATGCGCATTCTCATCGTCGAAGACGAGCCCGACCTCCTGCGCGGCCTCGCGCACGCGCTGCGCGAGGAGGGCTATGCCGTGGACACGGCGGCGGATGGCGAGGACGGGCTCTACAAGGCGCGTGAAGTGAACTACGACGCCATCGTGCTCGACGTGATGCTGCCGCGCCTCGACGGCTGGGAGGTGCTGCGCCGCCTTCGCGTGGAGAAAAAGACGCCCGTGCTGCTGCTCACCGCGCGCGATCGCAGTGCCGATCGCGTGCGCGGCCTCGACACGGGCGCGGACGACTACCTCGTGAAGCCGTTCGACCTCCCCGAACTGCTCGCGCGGCTGCGCGCGATCATCCGCCGCAGCGCGAGCGAGGCGCGCTCGGTGATCGAGATTGGCGATGTGACGGTGGACATTGCGGCGCGCACCGTCCTGCATAAGAAGAAGCCCGTCGTGCTCACCGCGCGCGAGTATTCGCTCGTGGAATTCCTCGCGCTGCACCGCGGCGAGGTCGTCACGCGCACGCAGCTCTACGAGCATCTCTTCGACGAGAACGACGATTCACTGTCGAACCTGCTCGATGTCCACGTCTCGAACGTCCGCAAGAAGCTCGGCCACGACTTCATCGCCACGCGGCGCGGCCACGGCTATTGCATCGATACGTGATGCGTTTCCCAATGTCCATCCGCTGGCGGCTGCAGCTCTGGTATGGCGCGCTGCTCGTCGCCGTGCTGTGCGGCTTCGGCTTCACCGCATTCCATTTTGAAAAGGCGCGGCGCTTCCGGCGGATCGACGAGGAATTGCAGGTGCGCGTCTCCACGCTCGTCGTCGCGCTGCGCGCCGCCAACCGCCCGGGGCCGCCGGGCAGGGAACGTGCGCCGGGGCCGCCGCAGCTCGGTGAGGTCCGGCTCACCCCGCAGCAGTCCGCGCTCTTCGGCGACGGCGCGGGGCATTACTTCGCCGTCTGGCTGCGCGGCAAGGAGCCGGTGCTGCGGTCGCCGAACGCGCCGGCGAACATCCCGCAGCCGCGGAGCCGCGACGCCGCCGTGCGGACGCGCGGCGAATTCCGCGAGTCGTTCCTCTTCGCCGCACCGGTGGACTGTGTGCTCGTGGGCCGCACGATCGCGGCGGAGGATACCGAGCTTCACACGTTCGCCGCAGTCCTCGCTGCCATCGGCGGCGCGGTCCTCGCCGCGGGAATGATCGGCGGGTGGTGGCTCGCGACGCGCGCAATCAAGCCGGTGGACGACATCACCTCCACGGCGGAAAAAATCGCCGCAGGCGATCTCTCACAGCGCATCAGCACGACTGAGACGGACAGCGAACTCGGACGGCTCGCCGGCGTCCTGAACGCAACCTTCGCACGGCTCGACGCCGCGTTTGCGCAGCAGGCGCGCTTCACCGCCGATGCCGCGCACGAACTGCGCACGCCCGTCGCCGTGATGCTCACGCAGACGCAGGCCGCCCTCGCTCGCGAGCGCCCTGCCTCGGAATACCGCGAGACGATCGAAGCCTGCCAGCGCGCCACGCAGCGGATGCGGGGCCTCATCGAGTCCCTGCTCGAACTCGCACGGCTCGACGCGGGACAGGAGGCCATGCGCCGCGAAGAGTGCGACCTTGCGGGAATCGCCGCCGACTGCTCGGAGTTGATCCGCCCTCTCGCGGCAAAGCGAGCCATCACGATCTCCGAAGAGTTTACCGCGGCGCCGTGCCGCTGCGATGGAGAGCGCATCGCCCAGGTCGTCACGAACCTGCTCGCCAACGCCATCGAATACAACCGCGATGGCGGCACGGTGCGCATCACCACGGCGCGTGAGAACGGCAGCGCCGGGCTCACCGTCCATAACACAGGCCCCGGCATTTCCACGGCGGACCTGCCGCATGTCTTCGAGCGCTTCCATCGCGCGGACCAGGCGCGCTCCGCCGGGCACGCCGGGCTCGGCCTCGCGATCGCGCAGGCCATCGTGCATGCGCACGGCGGCAGCATCACCGCCGCAAGTGAGGAAGGGACGAGTGCGACGTTCAGCGTGAAGCTTCCCGGCTGATCAAAAAAAAGCCGGCGCAGTTTCCCGCGCCGGCTTTTGTGATTCGTGGGCTCGCGCCTTACTTGAGGACGGCGGCGTGGAATTCCTGCCAGTCGTCGAGGTTGTTCAGGTCGATCGCGCCGGGGAGCACGCTGCCGTCGTCGGGCAGGCCGCTCGCGGTGAGGATGCCTTTGCGCGTCGCGTCATCGTGGCAATAGCCGAGGATGGCGAGGTTGTGGCGCTGGATGTCGGCCTTCGTCAGCTTCTTGCCGTTCTGGCGCACCCACGCCTCGAACTGCGGATAGTTGGGCTTGCTGGTCTTGACGAACTCCGTCGCGGCCGCGCCGTCGAAGCCGAGCTGGTCGCAGGTCATCTGGTCGTAGCCCTTGCCGAGGCCGGGGTAGCCGGCGGCGAGTTTGCCTGCGGCTTCGAGGCTGAGTTTCAGCCAGAGACGGGGGAGATGGAGGGCGCCGAGGGGGCCGGCGACTCCGGAACTGATCATGGGAACGTAGCTCATGTGTTTTTTGTTTGGTTGTTGGTTGTTTGAGGATCCGCCGAGTCGGCGGGGGAACTGTGGGGTGACAGCTGGAAAGTGAAACGTGAGAGGTGGTCAGGGGCCTGCTCCGCACCTTTCACTTATCACCGATCATCTTTTCTTCTTCGGCCCGCGGCCTTTGAAGGTCAGCTCGGCGATGCCGCTCTTGTCGAGCGCGCCGAGGCCGGTTTTCACCATCTTCGAGTATTGCGCGAAGGTGGCGGCTGCGAGGGGAAGATTGAGTTTCTGCTGCTTGCCGAGGCTCAGCGCGATGCCGCTGTCCTTCGCGGCGTGCGCGGCGCTGAAGAAGCACGAATGGTCGCGGTTGATCATGTCCTCGCCGTCGGTCACGAGCACGCGGCTGTTCGCGCCGGTCTGGCTGAAGACTTCGCTGACGACCTTGAGGTCCAGCTTCAGTGCATCCGCGAGGCCGAGGCCCTCGGCGAGCCCGGCGGTGTTGATGTTCATGACCATGTTCACGAGCGCCTTCACCTGCGCCGCCTGCCCGGCCTTGCCGATGTAGCGCATCAGTTTTCCCTCGTCGCTCAGCTTGGTGAGGATGGGCTTCAATTTCTCAAACGTCGCCTTTTCGCCCGCGCACATGAGGTAGAGCGTGCCGGCGCGCGCCTGGTTGATGCTCGACGCCATGCAGCCTTCCAGCGACGCGGCCTTTGCCTTCTTCGCGAGCTTTTCCACCTGCACGTGCGTCGCCGGGGAAATGGTCGCGCAGTTCACAAACGTGCGGCCCTTCGCGCCCATGAGCAGGTTGTCCTTCTTGTTCGTGAAAATGTTCAGCATCGCCTTGTCGTCCGTGACGACGGTGATGATCACGTCGCTCAGTTCGGTCACGCGCGAGAGCTTCGTGCAGGCTTCCGCGCCGAGTTCGGCGGCGAGTTCCTGCGCGCCCTTGGTGTTGATGTCATAGACGGCGGTGACGGGGTAACCCACGTCCTTGAGGCGGCGCGCCATGTTTGCGCCCATGCGGCCGACTCCGACAAATCCGATGCGTTCTGGCATAAAAGTGAGTTCTTGGAGGTTGAGGGACGCCCGTTCTAGCGGCGTCATCCTGCGAGGCAAGCACGGTCTTGATTGCCCTTTCCGACTTCGCGACAGCGCGGTAAACCCGGCGCACCATGAAAATCCTCGTCACCGGCGGCGCCGGCTACATCGGCAGCATCTGCGTCGAACAGCTCCTCAACTCCGGCCACATCGTCACCGTCTTTGACAATCTCACCGAAGGCCACCGCACAGCCGTGGATTCCCGCGCGGTGCTCATCACCGGCGACCTCCAGCAGCGCTGCGACATCGAGGATGCGCTGGAGAAAGTGCGGCCCGACGCCGTCATGCACTTCGCGGCGAATGCCCTCGTCGGCGAGAGCATGACGAACCCCTCGAAATATTTCCGCAACAACGTCCACGGCGGCATCAACCTCCTCGACGCCATGCACGCCGCCGGCTGCAAGCGCCTCGTCTTCTCCAGCACCTGCGCCACCTTCGGCGTGCCGGAGCAGATCCCGATCGACGAAACCGTCCCGCAGCGCCCGATCAATCCGTACGGCGAGAGCAAGCTCATCTTCGAGCAGATCCTCCGCTGGTATTCCGAAATCCACGGCCTGACCTACGTCGCGCTGCGCTACTTCAACGCCGCCGGCGCCAGCGAGACCTTCGGCGAGGATCACCGCATCGAGACGCACCTCATCCCGAACGTCCTCAAGGTCGCCCTCGGCCAGAAGCCGCACGTCGAAATCTACGGCACCGACTACCCCACGCCCGACGGCACGTGCATCCGCGACTACATCCACATCCTCGACCTCGCGCAGGCGCACATGCTCGCCCTCACCGCCCCGCAGAGCGCGAAATACAACCTCGGCACCGGCGGCGGCACCAGCGTCCGCGAAATCATCGCCGCCTGCGAAACGGTCACCGGCAAAAAAATCGCCGTCCTCGAAAAGCCGCGCCGCCCCGGCGACCCGCCGCGCCTCATCGCCGCCTCGGAAAAAGTCCGCGCCGAACTCGGTTGGAAACCGCAATTCCAGGACGTGGAAAAGATCATCGCCAGCGCCTGGGCCTGGCATGTGAGGCATCCAGGCGGATACGGCGATTAGCGTGTCACCGCACCTGCCAGTTATTTTTTCTTCAAAAGGGCACGCCTATCTTCGTCGGAAAGTTTGGGCGACGTCTGGAGCCATTCCAGAGCAGTGCCGAGGTCTTTGGTAAACCAAGTCTCGACAGCCTCGCGCAGAGCATCACGGCGGTCGTCACGTTCCTGAATGGCCGTCGCCCATTCGGCTGATTCTCTTGGGTGGGTTGATTTGGCACGCTGAATGAAGACTTTGATTGCACCGTCCCGATCCGCTCCCGCAGGCAGCGTCTCCAGCCACCGACCGCCCGCGGCGGCATCAATGCTTCCGTAGTGCGACCCCAGTGCTTCGAAGGCTTCACGCCGCGCCTTGGGCTGCTGGAGCGTGGCAGCCCAGATGGCAGCCCAACTAGCAGCCGTCCACGCCAGCTTCGTCGCAATGTCCTTGCTTACGCCTTCGATGAACGGAGCGTCAGCGGCGTTCTTCGCAAACTGGCGCGCAGCTTCCTTGGCATCCCTTTCGGCGAATCCCTGCCAGACGGCCTTCAATGCTTGGGTGCGGACTTTTTCGTCCGTGAGTTCCAGCGCCCATTTCATGGCCTCATCGACATTTTTCACTGCCCACCTTGATGTAGCGAGATGGAACGCGTTTGAAATGCCGAGCGGAGCGAGGGTGCGTGCGATGCGCTCAGAGTCGTGATCAATGAGCGTCATACTGATGAGCGTGTTACTGAACGCTTCACCGAGAGTGCCGTCGTTCACACCGAGAGTGCCAGCGTTCAGCAACTCAGGCGTATGAGCCCGCGCAAGGGCAATGGCTGCATCCAGATCCCGGCGTCCGGTCGCCACTAGAATTTGTTTGAGGACACCCCGCCGTTGGTCCGCGCGAAGCGTCTTCGCCCAGGCAATCGCGGCGGTGGGATTCGCAGCGCCCCAGACGGCGAGGAACGCATCACTATCAGAAAGGTATTCGGGGCCGATTTTGTCGTTGGTCTTGAGGTATTCCGCGGCTGCCTCAGGCTTCATTTCCGCCCAACGCATGAGCGCCACCTGGTTGAAAACCCGTTCGTTCCCAGCAAGCTGATCTTTGATCTCTTCGGCGACCTTGAGCGCGAGCGGAAAATCCTTCGGGCCCAGTTGCTCGGTGAGCTTCATCGCAAACCGGACTGCAGACATACTGTGCGGCTCCTTGCCTATAGGCTTAATGGAATCGATCAGCCGCTCGCGTGTCCATGGGATGTGCCGCCCCGCGCCTTGATCCCCGAACGAGTCGTCCGCCGCGCCATTTCCGCCGATGCGAAACCCGCCGCCCATGCCGTAGCCAAGCGTCCACGCGAGCAAAACTGCAACGCTGCCGATCAACACACGTGTGCGGGGACCCATGCCGGAGTTGTAGCCGGTGTGTGCGGTGCTTCAAGCCAGACGAAGCGCGGAAGCGCTCTTGTCTCCCGCAACAATCGGGCTAGCCTCCGCACATGTCGCTCCTCGACCGTATCACCATCGAACCGGGCAAGTGCGGCGGACGCCCCTGCATCCGCGGGATGCGCATCCGCGTGGTGGATGTGCTGGAACTCCTCGCGGCGGGCGCTTCGCACGAGGAAATCCTCACCGATTATTCCTTCCTCGAAGAGGATGACATTCGCGCCGCTCTCCTTTACGCCGCGCGCCAGACGGATCACGCCGTGCTCACCGCAGCGTGAGGCTGCTCGTGGACAACCAATTGCCCGTCGCGCTCGCGCATTGGCTCGCGGCGCAGGACGCGGATGCGGTCCACGTCCTGCACCTCAGCCCTGACTCGTTTACCGATACCGAGATCTGGGCACGTGCCGCGGCTGAAAACCGCATCGTCGTTTCCAAGGACGAGGATTTTCTTCACCTCGCAAATCGCGACAGCGACACGGGCCGCTTGCTCTGGGTGCGCATCGGCAATTGCCGGAACGCCGCGCTGCTCGCCCGCTTTGCCGAGGACTGGCCCTTCATCCAGCAGGCGTTCGACAGCGGTCAGCGCATCGTGGAGTTGCGGTAACGGAATGGTCCCGCGCTTCAGCGCGTCTTACGCACCCATGGTTGCGATATCCGCAGGCAACTGCACGCGTGCTGACATCCACGTGTCGTGATGCGCTGAAGCGCGGGACTACTTTGCGTGCTCGGGGAAGAGCGCGAGGATTGCCTTTTCCGTGGCGCGGCAGTGGCCGCGTTCGGTGAGGAGGCCGGTGACGAGGCGCGAAGGCGTCACGTCGAAGCCGTAGTTCGCCGCGGGGCTGTCGGGCGGGGCGACGAGGACTTCGGCGTGGCGGCCGGGTTTGCCGTTGGCGCCGATGGTGAGGCCGTCGGCGAATTTCACTTCCTCGGAGCCGCGCTCCTCGATGGGGATTTCGCGCAGGCCGTCGCGCATTTTCCAGTCGAACGACGACGACGGCAGCGCGACGTAGAAGGGGACGCGGTTGTCGCGCGCGGCGAGCGCTTTCAGATACGTGCCGATCTTGTTCGCGACGTCGCCGGTGCGCGTGGTGCGGTCGGTGCCGGTGATGCACATGTCCACCATGCCGTGCTGCATGAGGTGGCCGCCGGTGTTGTCGGCGATGACGGTGTGCGGGACGCCGTGCTGGCCGAGTTCCCACGCGGTGAGCTTTGCGCCCTGGCTGCGCGGGCGGGTCTCGTCCACCCACACGTGGACGGGGATGCCGGCATCGTGCGCGGCGTAGATGGGCGCGGTGGCGGAGCCGTGGTCCACGAATGCGAGCCAGCCGGCGTTGCAATGCGTGAGGACGTTCACCGGCGCGCCGCCTTTCCTGCGGCTGATGGCGCGGAGGAGCGGCAGCCCGTGTCGGCCGATGGCGGCGCAGGCGGCGGCGTCTTCGTCGGCGATCAAAACGGCGGTCTCGCGCGCGATGGCGATCTTCTCCTTCGCCGTCGAGCCGCGTGCGATGGCGGCGAGCTGGCGGTCCACGGCCCAGGCGAGATTCACGGCGGTGGGGCGCGTGGCTTTCAGCGTCGCGCCGGATTCGGCGAGGCGTTTGTCAAAGGCGCGGCTGCGCGCTGCCTCGATCGCTGCGAGATACATCCCCCAGGCGGCCGATGCGCCGATGAGCCCCGCGCCGCGGACGTGCATCTCCGCGATGGCCGCGGCCATCTGCGCGACGGTGGAGATTTTCTCGATGACGAACCGGTGCGGCAGTGCGCGCTGATCGATGATCTCGACGACGCGGTCGTCTGCCGGGCTTTTGCCAGATGGTGCGGTAATGGGTGCCGTGGACGTTCATTGCGACGGACTTTTCATCGGCGACGGGATGCGTCTTGTCCAGCCGTGGCACGCCGCGGGTTGACTCCGGGCGCGTGGCTGCGCACGACTCGGAAAGTGAAACCCCTCGCACTGCTGCTCGCCATCGTCACCCTCGCTGCCGCGGAACCGCCGCCGGGGTATCAGTTGAAATGGGCGGATGAATTTGACGGCACGCAGCTCGACCCGGCGAAGTGGAAAATCTGGCTGTCCGGGCAAGCGCCGCGACGCCATCAACACGCCGGATGCCGTGAGCATCGCGGACGGAAAGTTGATCATCACGACCTACACCGAGGGCGGGAAGCACTACACCGGGATGGTTTCCACGAAGGGGAAATTTGAACCGTCGTTCGGTTACTACGAGGCGCGCATCCGGTGGCAGGACGCGCCGGCGACATGGTCGGTCTTCTGGTCGATCTCGGAGCCGATGCTGCTGCCCTTCATGGGCGATCACATCGGCAATGTGGGGACGGCGGGGAATGAGGTGGATTTTGTGGAGCACCGCGAAACGGATCACGAGGGCAAGCGCATGGCGGGAAAGGTGAATTTCACGCTGCACTGGGACGGCTACGGCGCGCACCGGAATGGCTCCGGCCTGCTCACGCCCGACCTCGGGCTCGACAAGGGCTTCCACACTTACGGCTGCGAATGGAGCGAGTCGGGCTACCGCTTTTTCATCGACGACAAGATGCTCTGGGAAACGCCGGGGCCGGTCTCGCGGCGTCCGCAATTCATCATCCTGAGCACGGAGGTGGAGGACAAGCTGTGGTCGTGGGCCATCCCCGAAGGCGGCTACGGCGACCGCACGACGAGCAGGGTGAAGATGACGGTGGACTACGTGCGCTACTACTCGAAGTAGCCCGCGCGCCCACCGCGCGCCCACCCTTCGGTCGTTCGGCATCCGCTTGCCCTTCGACTACGCCGATGGCTCCGCCTGCGGCGGCAAGCGCAGCCTGACCGGCACTCGGTCCGCACGAAGTGCGACGCCATCATCGAGCGGAGCGAGATAGACTGGCCGCAGGCCAGCCCGAAGGGTGATGCCGGAAGGCATCATCAAATTGGACCGCGCCCCGTTCCGCTTCACCCGACGCATCCGTCATATGGTGCTGTCCGCCCGCGAGGGCGGCCATGCACGGATAGGAGAATGGACGCTGAAGCTCGAACGCCTGCACCGGATCCTCGGCACCCGCCCCGCGCCCAAGCCGCCGCCCCTCGAACCGCCCAAGCCAGTGTGCCCCTGCTGCGGCAACGAGATGACCCTGCTGCAAATCATCAGGCGCCCGCCGCGCTGGATGCGCCGGATGCGTCCCGCCCGCGCACCACCCCCATGGCAACACCCGCCGGATGAACACGCCATCCACAGCACCCCATCCGCGTAGCACGCGGTTCCATGGCATCCCGGAAAACTCCCCCCATGGCGGAGAGGGCGGAGCGTTGCCCGGACACCCCGCCGGGATACCTCATCAACCAATGCGGGAACGGATCGGCACCATCAAAGCCACCCGCCCGCGCGGCACAGCGCACTTGCAGGGCGCACTCCACCGCCGCTTCTTCCCGCCAAGACACCCAAGGCGCCGACCGGGCCGGCCAGACGCAAAAGCAATCCGCAAGAAGCTCCAGCGTGCCTGCGACTGCCGGCGGTAACTTCACCGCGGGCTTGTCCAACCACGGTTACCTTTGAGGTCATGGCGACGGACGACTTACTCGGACTCCCACTGACTCCGCCATGACTCAAAGCTAACTTGGGGGTCAGGCGTTTCGGTCGTATTCAGGATAGATGTCAAACTCGATGGCAAGATTGCGGTCTGCGAGCTGGCGCTGCAATGCCGGAGACATGCCGAAGCCGTGACCAAACCACGCGAGGAAGACGCCGCAAAACAGATGCCCCTCGTAGCGTGTGCTAAGTGAACTCCACACCGCAAGGTCTGGCGTGAGTCGTGTGAAAAGCTCGGAAACCTGCTTCTCGATATCGCGCGAGCTGCGCTCCATGGACAAACTCCAAAAGCCGCGCGGGTAAGTGTAAGAGCGTCCTGTGCGCTCGCTGAGACGGGCGTTCGGATCGCCGGTGCGTGCGGAGTCAGTGGGCTGCGAGCCGATGAGCCGAGTAATCTCTGGCGGGTCAATGTCGTCGCCGGAGAAGCAGAGGGTGATGCAGAACTCATCGTGCTCAAGGTCGGGTTGCTTCGCATCGCTCATTCACAGGAAACGCTAGAAACGCCTAACAAGAAGTAGGCGAAAGTGGGTTTCGTCTAAAACGGTTGCGGTCGGGGGTGGCTGTGCGGCAAAGGGAAGCCATGCGCGAAACCTTTTCGCCCAAAGGTGGGGCAGGCAAGCCGAAACTTCCCGATGAGGTGCGGCGCATTTTGCGCGGGAAGCACTATTCCATCCGCACCGAGCAGGCGTATCTGGACTGGATCCACGCGATACCCAGGGCTGGGCGGGCTTGTACAGGGCCTTTGGCCCTCCCTCCAGGATTGCCTTCATTCGCCAGCAAAGTGCATGACAGGCTCTGGCGGGGATGGGGCGGGGATGGGGGCGCGGCGGGGAGGGAATGGGGACACGACGGAGCGTGTCCGTCCAAGGGGTGGGGATTTCAGGGGGGGTTGCGGGCAAAAGTGGGCGAAATGGGGCTTTTTCATGGGGGCGGCGGGGGGTGTCGAAATTTATCCAGCGTTTTGGGGGTGAGCCTCGCGACGTCGCGAGACACCTCCTGAGTTTTGGGGGTGAGCCTCGCGGCGTCGCGAGACACCTCCTGAGTTTTGGGGGTGAGCCTCGCGGCGTCGCGAGGACACCTCCTGAGTTTTGGGGGTGAGCCTCGCGGCGTCGCGAGGCACCTCCTGAGTTTTGGGGGTGAGCCTCGCGGCGTCGCGAGGCACCTCCTGAGTTTTGGGAGTGAGCCTCGCGGCGTCGCGAGACACCTCCTGAGTTTTGGGAGTGAGCCTCGCGGCGTCGCGAGACACCTCCTGAGTTTTGGGTAGGAGCCTCGCGGTGTCGCAGGATGCCGCCTGTATTTTGGGTATGAGTCTCGCGGCGTCGCGGGATGCCTGCCTGGTTTTGGGCATGGCACTCTCGGGAGCGAGGGATGACTTTTCTGTTCTTTTGAGGCTGAAAATCAAGGCCATGAAAATCTTTGGATTTTTCCCTTGCCGCGATGTGGCACCCAGTGCTATAGCGCGCGATAGCCAGACGGAACCTAAGCGGGCTCCCGCCGTCCGGCGGCAAAACCCCGGGGGCTCGCGGTATGACCCAAACCCACTCCCTCCCATGCTCGACCTCCATCGCATCGGCACGAATCCCCTCGACGACGAGGGCATCTCCAGCGGCGAACTCTCGTCGCTCACCATCGAATTCCTCGGGCGCGCGACCGCGGACACCATCGGCGGCCAGCTCAATGGGACCATCGCGGCGGTGGATACGGCGATGCAGAATTTTGACATCGTCGCTGACGAGCGAGACGGTGAAGCTGGGCGTGCAAAAGGCGCGCACGGCGGCGAAGGGCGAATTCCGCGCGGGGCTGGCAGGCGACATCGCGAAGCTGCATGGCGCGGTGGTGATGAAGTTCGGGCAGAATTCGCCGGAGATGACGGAGTGTTTCCCGCTGGGGCGGCCGGTTTTTTTCCTCCAGCACGGATGATCAGCTCAAGAACCACCTGCAGACGCTGCTGAACGGGGTGACGGCGCACCAGGCCGACCTCGGCGCGCCGCTGGTGGCGGAGGCGACGGCGCTGCACGCGGGCTGGATGGCGGCCTACAGCGCGAGCGAGGCGGCGGCGGGCGCGAAGACGACGACGCAGGAGGGCAAGAAGCTGGCGCGGGAAAACCTGCAGCTCATGCTGATGCTGAATCTGCTGAAGATCGCGGAGATGTTTGCGCGGCAGCCGGAGAAGCTGGCGCTCTACATGCAGCAGAGCCTGCTGGAGGATCACCCGCAGCAGCCCGCGCCGCCCGCGGTGCCGCCGGTGCCGTAGCAGGGGGTGGAAAAGCGGCATCCCTCCGGCTCCCGGTGCCGCGGGCGGGAGGTGGGAAGGGAGACGCCTCACTTTTCACCCCGGCGGGGCTGATCTTGCGAATGGACAACCCCCCAAGCGCCGCTGTACCTCGCGCACAATGTCTTTCACCTCGTGGGAATTTGCCGTCCTTCTCGCGAGCGTCTTCGCGCTCTATTGGCGGCTGCCGTGGCGCGGGCGGATCTGGCTGATCCTCGCGGCGAGCTACTCGTTTTACGGATTCTGGGATGCGCGTTTTCTCGCGCTGCATTTCACGACGACGATTGTGGATTACTTCGCGGCGACCGCGATGAACCGCCAGCGCGTCGCGCTCACGAAGGTCGCGGGGATGACGGCGATTCCCGCCGCGTGGATGCTGGTGTGCAAGGCGTTGCAATTCCAGGGTCACGACGTCTCGTGGGAGCACCTCACGCCGGCCATCGCGCTGCCGGTGCTCTTCACCGGGCTGTATGCGCTGCTCTGGCGGCTCCCGGAAGCGAAGCAGCGGCGCGCGTTCCTGCTGCTGAGCCTCGGGTCGAATCTCGTCGTGCTTGGCTTCTTCAAGTATTTCAATTTCTTCGCCGACACGCTCGTCCACGCGCTCGCGGCGTTCGGCTGGAATGCGGGCTGGACGCTGCCGAACATCCTGCTGCCGGTGGGCATTTCGTTCTACACCTTCCAGGCGATGAGCTACACGATCGACGTGTATCGCGGCGACGCCAAGGCGGTCGCGGATTTCCCGCTGTTCGCGGCGTTCCTGTCGTTCTTCCCGCAGCTCGTCGCCGGTCCCATCGAGCGTGCGCACGAGATGCTGCCGCAATTCGCCACGCCGCGCGTGTGGGACCCGGCGGTGTTTCACCGCGGCGCGCGGCTGCTGCTGTTCGGGTTGTTCAAGAAGGTCTTCGTCGCGGACAACTGCGCGCTGCTCGCGAGCTACGCATTCGCGCCCGACACGCCGCTGAACGGCCAGTGGGCGCTGCTCGGCGTGCTGGCGTTTGCGGTGCAGATTTACGGCGATTTCTCCGGCTACACGGACATCGCGCGCGGCTCCGCGCAACTGCTCGGCATCAGGCTCACGGACAATTTTCATCACCCGTACCTCGCGCAGGGGCCGTCGGATTTCTGGCGGCGCTGGCACATCACGCTGTCGTCGTGGTTCCGCGATTACGTGTACATTCCGCTCGGCGGAAATCGCGGCGGCAAGCTCGCCACGCTGCGCAATCTCGGCCTCACGATGGTGCTCGCCGGCCTGTGGCACGGGGCGAACTGGACCTACATCCTCTGGGGCGCGTACTACGGCGCGCTGCTGATCATTTACCGTCTCGTCGCCCCGCTGCGCGCGCTCGAGTCGGCGAAAAGCGGCTGGCGCGTGCCGCTCGGGACGGTGGTGATGTTTTCGCTCACGCTCGTCGGCTGGGCGATCTTCCGGAGCAACTCGCTCGCGCAGCTCGGCGACTGGTTCGTCGCATTCACGCACTGGGAAAGTGCGGGCGCATCGGGGCTGTGGAAGCCGGCGATCGGCGAGGCATTGCCCGCGGCGGTGCAGGCCGGTGTGGTCGGATGGCGTTCGCCCGCGCTGTGGCTCGCGATCCACGCGGTGCCGCTGGCGCTGCTGCAATTCGCGACACGTCGCGCGCAGGACGAGGTGGAAATCGACCACTGGCCGTGGGTCGCGCGGAGTCTCGTTTACGTGC
Organism: uncultured Verrucomicrobiae bacterium; assembly: GCA_963769025.1. Taxonomy (GTDB): domain Bacteria; phylum Verrucomicrobiota; class Verrucomicrobiia; order Chthoniobacterales; family Chthoniobacteraceae; genus SXWH01. Next base: position 866,184 of record CAVYKI010000003.1, on the reverse strand, counting down.
TGATGTTCCTCGCCATCGCGACGAGCACCAGCGGCGATGTCGAGTTCATCTACTTCCAATTCTGATGCGCCGCACCTTCACCAAATCGTTCCTGCTGGTCGTCGCGATGCTCGTGCTCGGCGAACTCGGGATGCGCACCTTTTACTCGCGCGGCCTGTCGGGCCGCTTCGATTACGGCTACCATCCGACCGCGGGCTTTCACGAAAATGCGGACGGCTCGCTAGACTTGGTCCGCGCGGGTGGGCGCAAGTTCCTGCCGCAACATTTTCCGCAACGGAAGCCGCCAGGAGTGGCCCGCATCATGGTCGTCGGCGACTCCGTTCCACGCGGCCCATCGCTGGCGGACGCCTATTCGACGAGGCTCGCGGAGTTGCTGAGGGAGCGCGGCATTTCCGCCGAAGGCTGGAACCTCTGCCTCCCCGGCTACGGCGCGCAACGCTGCCACATCGTCCTGCAAAAGGCGCTCGATTACCGGCCGGACTTCGTGATCCGCCACGTGAACAACTCGAACGAGTACGAGGACGAGCGAGAATGGCGGCGCAGTCAGGACAACAAAGGTTGGAAGCCCGGCAACACACTCATGCAGAGCGCGCTCATCCGGCGGCTCCACGAGATGAAGACCGAGGGCGTCTTCTGGGCCTTGCTGCCGGAAAAAATCCGCGCGCAGCAGGGCGTGAACGATGCCGCCGCCGAGACCGTGGCCTCGATGGACGACGAGCGAATCCGCACATGGCAGAAACGCGTGAAGGACTTCCTCGCCGAAGACATCGCCGCCTGTCGCAAGGCCGGCGTGCCGATGCTGCTCGTCACGCAAGTCCGCATGCGCGGCAGCGGAAAGGACGCCACGCTCGACGACAACGGCCTCGACGACCTCGCGCGATCCTTCGCCGCACCCGACGTCGCGATCCTTTCCATGAAAGACGCGCTTTCGCCCATGGACTTCGCCCCGCTGTTCATGGACACCGCGCACCTCCGGCCCGAGGGGCACCAGATCCTCGCGCAGAAGATAGCAGGGAAGATCGCGGACAGACTGCCGCAGCCGACGGCCAGATGAATCCATCCCATGCGAAACCGGCCACCCAAAATCTGAAGATGAGGACCGAGGAATGGAGACAAGCGAAAGGGCTCGTGAATTTGCCAACAGGATCGCGTTCACCCATCGGATGAGGCGTGCTCCTTTCCGCTCATCGCAGAATTTCGGTTATAATTGACATCGGTCATTAAAACGCGATCGTAGCGCGTGAAGGTTCCCTTTCATATCGTGCAGGCGCGGCGTGAGCGGCTTGCTCAGTTGCTCGGGCAGCACCGCTATCTGCCGGTGAAGGAGCTTTGCCGCCGGCTTGGAGTTTCCGAGGCGACGGCTCGTCGGGATTTGGCGGCGCTAGTCAGCGAGAAGAAGATCAAGCGCACTCACGGCGGGGCGCTGGCGGAGTTTAATGACCGGTTTCCTTCATTCCGCGACCGGCAGGGCAGGGCCGCGCAGGCGAAGGCGAAAATCGCCCGGACGACCCTGTCATTCATGGAGCCGAACGGGACTTATTTCCTGGATTCCGGGACGACGATCTGTGCGGTGGCGGAGGCGTTTTGCGACCATCCGGTCACGCCGGTGACCATCGTGACTTCCAATCTGCCGGTCGGCGAAATGCTGGCGGCGATTCCGGATGTGCAGGTGTTCCATGGTCGCGGGCCAGCTTCTGCATTTGCAGTCCACGCTGCTCGGCGAGACGGCCCAGAAGAGCCTGGAGTTTTGGAAGTTCGACACGGCATTCCTCTCCGCGGAGGCGATGGATCCGGAGGGAATTTGGAATTCGCAGGCGGCGATCGTGGACCAGCAGCGGGTCGTCCTCGAGCGCAGCACGCGGGCGGTCTTCTGCATTGATGGCTCGAAGCTGAACCGGAAGGCTCCCCATTTCCTCGTGCCGTGGGAGCGGGTGGATGCGCTGGTCACGGATGTCGCCGATGAACGCCTCGCGAAAGCCGGAATCACGCTGCGCGAGGGCCAGCGCACCGCGACGGGCGGGCGGGGTGCGGCAGCACGGGCTGTCCCGGCGCAGGAAAGCACGCCTCCGGCGGAGTCGGAGAGCGAAGAAATGCCGGTCCATATTTTATGACCGGACACGTGCGTAAAAAAGGCAAACTTTTCCATTGACCAAGCCGCGCATTTTTATATGATTGCGTCCAGTCATATAAGTTTTCCCTCTAAAAATGAGTTCCACCACCGCCCCCAGCCGCCCCGTCATCGAGGCCCTTGTGCGCGCTTCCATGGCGAAACAGCTAGGGCAAAATGTGCCGGCGGGAAATGCGCCGACGCTCGTGGTGAACAGTTCCGCGCGGCACATGCACATTTCGCCGGAGAATCTGGAGACGCTTTTCGGCAAGGGTGCGAAGCTCACCGTCCACAAGATGCTTTATCAGGAAGGGCAGTTTGCCTCGGAGCAGACGGTGACGCTCATCGGGCCGCGCCGCCGCGTCATCCCGAGCATGAGAATCCTCGGACCGTGCCGGAATCTCACGCAGATCGAACTCGCGCTGACGGACGCCGTGCAGCTCGGCATGGATATTCCGGTAAAGATGTCGGGCGACATCGAAGGAACCCCCGGCGGATACGTGATGGGACCGAAGGGAATGCTGGAGATGAAAAACGGAATCATCCGCGCGGCGCGGCACGTCCACATGTCGCCGGGCGATGCAAAATTTTACGGAGTGAAGCACCTCGACCGGATCACGATGAAAGTCACCTCGCCGATGTGCAACACGCGCTTTGACGAGATGATCGTGCGCGTGGATCCGAGCTTCAAGCTGGAGGTGCACATTGACACCGACGAGGCGAATGCCTGCGATCTCGAACGCGCGACGAAGGTCGAACTGATCAAGACCTAGCAGCCCGCTAAACACGCGAAACGACGCGAAATTTTTCCATACTGAATCAACCCCACAACGGACGCGCGACAGCAGCAGCGAACGACACTTTCAAACAACCAAACCCTTTCGAGCCTTTCGCGGATTCCGCGGGTCGAATTCTAACCCAAAACTAAAAACAAATGAGCGAAGCAATCGGACTAATCGAAACGCGCGGCTACGTGGGCCTGGTGGAAGCCAGTGATGCCATGGTCAAGGCCGCGAATGTGCAACTCGTCAAATCCATCCCGATCGGCGGGGCCTTGATCACGACCATCGTCCGCGGCGACGTCGGCAGTGTGAAGGCCGCAGTCGAAGCCGGGAAGGAAGCGGCCAAGCGCGTCGGCAATCTCGTCGCGTCCCACGTCATCGCCCGGCCCACGCCGGAGCTGCTGAAGTTTTTCACCAGCTAGACACGCCTCTCAACACTCAACTTTTACCTCTCAAATACTATGGCTGGACAAGCAATCGGAATGATCGAAACCAAGGGTCTCGTCGCGCAGTTCGAAGCAACTGACGCAATGACGAAGGCCGCGAATGTGGAACTCATCGGCTGGGAAAAAGTCGGCTCGGGCTACGTGACCGTCTTTGTGAAAGGCGACGTCGCCGCGGTGAAGGCCGCCGTCGAAGCTGGCGCGACCGCAGCGACCGCGATCGGCGAAGTCGTCGCCGTCCACGTGATCCCGCGTCCGCACGACGACCTGCACGGTCTCGGGAAATTCCTCGGCGGAAAGCCGGTGAACGGACCCGCGAAGTAAACACCGGGCATCTGTGCCCGCGAAACACGCGAAAGATCGCGAAAGGTTTCCGGAACAGATCGCCAACTGACAACAAACCTCCTTCCGCGCTTTTTCGCGCCTTTCGCGGGCCAAATCCATGACGCCAAACAAAATCCTCGTCGCCAACATCGGCAGCACCTCGTTCAAGTTCCGCTTGATCGAGATGCCCTCCGAGCGCGTGCTGGCGAAGGGTGGCGTGGAGCGGATCGGCAGCGCGGAGTCGCCGTGGAAGGCGCAGATCGGCAGCGAGCCGGAGCAAAGCGGCACGACCGCCTTGCCCGACCACGGTGCAGCGATCGCGCTCGTCGAAAAAATGCTCGGCGGGTTCGGCGAACTCGCGGCGGTCGGCTTCAAGCCGGTGATGGCCCGCGGTATCTCGGGCACGCAGGTGCTCGCGGAGCCCGTGCTACGCGCGATGGAGGAAATCAACACGCTTCTGCCTGCGCACAATCCGCCGTACGTCGCGGCGGTGCGCAGCTTCCACAAATCGCACCCGAAGCTCCCGTGCATCGGCACATTCGAGACCGCATTTTACGACGAGGTGCCGGTGGAAAACGTGCGCTACCCGGTCCCGCGCGAATGGGAGACGAAATACGGCATCCGGCGCTACGGATTCCACGGCGCGAGCCATCGCTTCGTCTCGCAGCGCTGCGCGGAACTGCGCGGCACGGACAAGCTGCGCATCATCTCCTGCCACCTCGGCGGCAGTTCATCCATCGCCGCAGTGCGCGATGGAAAGGCCATTGATTCGAGCTGGGGCATGACGCCGCAGAGCGGACTGCCGCAAAACAACCGCGTGGGCGATTTCGACTGCTTCGCGCTCATCTACCTCGCCCGTGACCTCGGCCTCGGCATTGATGCCGTGGAAAAGGCGCTGACCTCGCAGTCCGGCCTCAAAGGCCTTTCCGGCCTCGCGACCGGCGACATCCGCGACTTGCTCGACGCAGCCGCGAAAGGCAACGCCGACGCGTCCATCGCGCTCGATGTATTCGTCGCCGCGATCCGCAAATACATCGGCCAGTTCCTTGTCGAGCTGAACGGCGCCGACGTCCTCATTTTCACCGCAGGCATCGCCGAGAACAACCCGATCCTCCGCGAGAAAATCTGCGCGAACCTCGAATTCTGCGGCCTCGAACTCGACCGCGACGCAAACAACCGCACGCGCGCCGACGAAGCCGTTATCTCCACGCCGCGCTCGAAGATCGAAGTGCGCGTCATTCCGACGAACGAGGAAATCATCATCGCCCGCAACGCGTGGGCAAAACTTTCAACCAGCAACTAACCAAACAACCGGAGTTCGCTCGCGCGTCTCTCAACACTCAACCCTCAACATTCAACTAATCATATGGCACAACAAGCAATCGGACTCATCGAAACCCGCGGCCTCGTCGCACTCGTCGAAGCGACGGACGCGATGCTCAAATCCGCCAACGTCGAACTCGTCGGCCCCATCACCCAGGTCGGCAACGCAATGGTGACCGTCTGCGTCACCGGCGATGTCGCCGCCGTGAAAGCCGCGACCGAAGCCGGCAAGATCGCCGCGCAAGGCCTCGGCGAAATCGTCAGCATCAGCGTCATCGCGCGCCCGCACGGCGATCTCGTCGCAGTGCTCCCGAAGGCGAAGTAATTTGACACCCGCGAAACACACGAAATGACACGAAAAGGGCGGGGCTTTTGCCTGAATCCATTTCGCAATTTCCGCGTATTTCACGGGCACAAACTCAGACCATGATTTTAGCCCGCGTAGAAGGCAGCGTCGTCGCGACGAAGAAGAACAAGAAGATGACGGGGAACAAGTTTCTCCTCGTGCGTCCGCTTGTGATTGATTCGCCGACGGCCAAGGAATGGAAGCCCGGCACGAGCACGCTCGTGGTCACGGACACCCTCGGCGCGGGGGAAGGCGAAATCGTCCTCATCGTGCAGGGCAGCTCCGCGCGGCTCGCGGCTGACGACAAGGATTCGCCCGTGGATGCCGTCGTGATCGGCATCGTGGACACCGTGGATGTCGGCAAACACATCCTGTTCAAAGCGCAGTGACTTCGTGCCCGCGCAACACGCGAAAATGCGCGAAATGAATTCCATCAACATCTCCCCGAAATTTTCGCGTCCTTTCGCGTCTTTCGCGGGCCAACTTCTAAACTGACTTCACATGGCAATGATTGACGAAAAACTGGTATCCAAAGTGGTGAGCGAAGTGCTCGCCCGCCTCGCCTCGCAGACAAAGGCCGCGCCTTCCTCGAAGACCGCGTTTGGCGTGTATGAGAAAATGGAAGACGCGTGCGAGGCGGCGCATCGCTCCTTTGAAAAGCTGCGCGAACTCGGCGTGTCCGCGCGGCGCAAGGCGATCAATGTCATCCGCAAGATGTGCGTCGCGAAGGCGAAGGAGTGGGGCGAAATCGAAATGGCCGAGACGAAAATCGGCCGCCTCGATCACAAGATCGAGAAGCTCAAGATTTGCGGCGACCTCGTGCCCGGCGTCGAGTTCCTCGAGCGCATGGCTTTCAGCGGCGACTTCGGCCTGACGATTGTGGATTTCGCGCCGTGGGGAGTTGTCGGTGCGGTGACTCCCTCGACGCACAGCGTCCCGACGCTCACGGGCAATGCGATCAACATGATCGCCGCCGGCAATGCCGCGGTCTTCAACACGCATCCCGCCGCGTGCAACGTGGCGGCGCTCGCGGTGCGCGGCTATAATGAGGCGATTTTCCAGGAGACCGGCATCAGCGACCTGCTGACCACCGTGGTGAAGCCGACGCTCGAAACCTTCGACATCATGTGCAAGCACCCGAAGGTGCGGCTGCTCTGCGTCACCGGCGGCCCCGCGGTCGTCGCGGCGGCGATGAAAGTCGGCAAGCGCGCGATTTGCGCCGGGCCCGGAAATCCGCCGGTCGTCGTCGACGAAACCGCCGACCTCGATCACGCAGCGAAGTGCATCATCCAGGGTGCGAGCTACGACAACAACCTGCTCTGCATCGGCGAAAAGGAAGTGTTCGTCGTCGAAGCCGTCGCGGACAAACTGATGGCCGCGCTGAAGCGCGCCGGAGCCGTGCAACTCGACGCCAGGCAGATCGAGGCGCTCGCGGAAAAGGCGTTCGTTTTCCCGCAGGGAAAAGGCGCGGGCTGCCCGCATCCGGTCGTGAACCGCGACCTCGTGGGCCGCGACGCCGCGGTGCTCGCGAAGGCCATCGGCCTCGACGTCCCGCCGTCCACGCAGCTCCTCTTCGGCGAGACGAAGGCGGACCACATTTTCGTCGATGAGGAGCAGATGATGCCCTTCATCCCCGTCGTGCGCGTGCCGAATGTGGACGTCGCCATCGCGGAAGCGATCAAGGCCGAACACAACTACAAGCACACGGCGATCATGCATTCGCAGAACATCCGCAACCTCACCAAGATGGCGCAGGTCGTGGACACCACGCTATTCATCAAGAACGGCCCGTGCATGACCGGCCTCGGTCTCGGCGGCGAAGGCTTCCTGAGCTTCAGCGTCGCCACGCCGACCGGCGAAGGCGTCACCACGCCCATGACGTTCACCCGCTCGCGCCGCTGCGTGATGGTGGAAAACCTGAACCTTTTCTAAATGCCCCAATGCGCTTAGCGACGATCAAGGGACACGTCACATCGACGGTGAAGCACAAAAGCCTCGATGGCTGGCGGCTGCTCATCGCGATCCCTGAGAGTCCGGATCTCGCACCGCAGATCGTGCTCGATTCCCTCGGCGCGGGCATCGGGCAGAAGGTGATGATCTCCAGCGACGGCAGCGAGGCGCGCAAGATGGTCGGCGACGAACGCAGTCCGGCGCGCTGGTCCGTGATGGGCATCATCGATCCGGAGAGGAGCCTCGCGCTATGAGAATGGGCACCGTCATCGGCCGCGTCACACTTTCCGTGCGCTCGAAGAAATACATCGGCGAGCGGCTCCTGCTGACGCTGCCGTGGAAGACGGACACTTTCGGCGGCGCGAGAAGCATGACCCGGCGATCGTCGTCTACGATCAGCTCGGCGCGGGCGTCGGGCAGCAGATCGCGATCAGCGAAGGCCGCGAGGCCGCGTGCCCATTCGAGAAGCCAACCCCCGTGGACGCCTACTGCGCCGCGCTCGTCGACGAATTTTTCTACAAGGAATAAACTATGAAACTCATCGCACAAAAAGAAGCCGCAGACTTTGTCAAAACCGGCGCGAAGGAATTCCGGCAGAACGGCGAAACGCGCCTCACGCCCGGCGCGAAGGACATCTTCACCGAGGCGGGCATAAAGGTCGTTTACGACGGAGCCGCGCAGTCGCCCTGGCGGTGACGCACGCGCCGCTGCACCCGCGCCTGCCGCCGGAGCATCCGGCCTACAGCGCGGATGACGTCGCCTTTTCGCCTCGAAGGAAGCGAACGACGATCAAGGAACAGATCTGCGACATCGGACGCCGCATCTGGGCGCGCGAATATTGCGACGGCAACGGCGGCAACATCTCCGCGCGGCTCGGCCCGGATCGCTTCATCTGCACGCCGACCGGCGTGAGCAAGGGCTTCATGACGCCCGACATGATGTGCATGGTCGATGGCAAGGGAAAGCAGCTCGGCGGCACGTGGAAGCGCTCCAGCGAAATCACCACGCACATGGCCATCTTCCATTCCACGCCCGAGGCCGTGAGCGTGTGCCACGCGCATCCGGTCCACGCGGGCGCATTCGCCATCAAGGGCATGCAGCCGCCGCCGCGCCTGATTCCCGAACTGGAAGTGTTCGTCGGCACGGTCGCCTACACGCCTTACAAGACGCCCGGTTCGCCGGAGATCGCCGCGGAGATTTTCCCGCTCGCGCCGAAGCACCAGTCCATCCTCATGGGCAACCACGGCGTGATCTGCTGGGGCAAGTCGGTCGAGGACGCGTATTTCAAAATGGAGATCACCGACGCGTATTGCCGCACGGTCATCCTCGCGCAGGCCATTCCCGGCAGCGCGTCGATCCCGTGCGACAAGCTGCCCGAATTGCTCAACATCAAGAAGAGCCTCGGCCTCCCCGACGACCGCTACGACCTCAAGCCCGCCGGCCTCTGCGAAGTCGATCCGTGGACGCAGATGTGCGGCTCGCACGGCTGCTCATCGCCGGTCACGCCGTTCAATCCGATGACGAATGGCGTCGCCATCGAGCGATGCCGAGATCGAAGCGCTCGTGCAGAAGCTCACCGACGAAATCGTCGCGAATCTGAAAAAGTAGGCGCAGGGCATGTCACTCGTCGATCAAGTCCGGCTCGCTGGTGTTGTCGGTGCGGGTGGCGGCGGATTTCCGGCGCATGTGAAGCTCGGCTCGAAGGCCGAGATCATCATCGCCAACGGCGCGGAGTGTGAGCCGCTGCTGCACAAGGATGCGGCAGTGATGGAACATTACGCGGCTGACGTTGTCCGAGGCGTCGAGCTGAGCATGGCTGCGACCGGGGCGAACGAAGGCGTGATCGGCATCAAGGCGAAGAAGAAGAAAGCCGTCGAAGCGATCGAGGATGCATGCAAGGGGACGCGCGTGCGGGTGCAGTTGCTCGGTGACTTTTACCCGGCGGGCGACGAGTACGATCTCGTTTACACCGTCACCGGGAAACTCATCCCGCCCGCGGGACTGCCGATCCACGTCGGAGCAATCGTCAACAACGTCGAGACGCTCGCAAACATCGCGCAGGCTGTGGACGGAAAGCCGGTCACGCACAAGACAATCACCATCGCCGGCGCGGTCGGTGAGCCGGTATCGCTCACCGTGCCGATCGGAATCAGTTACCGCGAGTGCATCGAGGCCGCGGGCGGTGCGACGTGCGATGATCCCGTGCTCGCCATCGGCGGACTCATGATGGGGGAGACGACCGACGATCTTGACCGGCCCGTGGTGAAGACGAGCACCGGCGCCATCATCCTGCCGCGCACGCATCACGTGATGGAGAAGAAGTTCAAGCCCGCGAAGACACAGGCCGCGATCGGCAAGTCGGCGTGCGACCAGTGCCGTTACTGCACGGAATTTTGCCCGCGCTTTTTGCTCGGCTACCAGGTCGAGCCGCACCAGGTCATGCGCACGCTCGCGTTCACCGGCACGGGCTCGGAGCGCTTTAACGAATGGGCCGCGCTCTGCTGTTCGTGCGGCCTTTGCACGCTCTACGCGTGCCCCGAGGAGCTGTATCCGAAGGAAGCGTGCGACGACTCGAAGGCCGTGTTGCGGAAGCAGAATTTCAAGTGGACCGGAAAAACGGACATCAAAGTCCACCCGATGCGCGACGGACGGCACGTGCCGATCAAGACGCTGATGAAGAAGATGCACATCGAGCAATACGACAGCCAGGCGCCGCTCCGCGCGGGCGTTGTCGAGGCGAAGAAGGTCGTCCTCCCGCTGAAACAAAGCGCCGGCGGGCCCACCGTGCCGCTCGTGAAAGCCGGCGAGTTGGTGAAAGCCGGGCAGCCCATTTCCGAACCCGCGCCAAATGCCCTCGGCGCGATCATCCATGCGCCTTTCGCGGCAACCGTCACGGCGGTCTTTGCGGATCGCATCACGCTTTCCAAGCAATGAACGACAAGTCCGTAGGCCTCATCGAACTTTCCAGCATCGCGTCCGGATTCTGCGTCGCGGACTCCGCGCTCAAGGCGGGCAACGTGAAGCTCATGCTTTCGCGTTCCATCTGTTCGGGGAAATACATGGTCCTCGTCGCAGGGGACACCGCGAGCGTCGAGGCCGCCATCGCCACCGCGACCGAAGTCGCGGGCGGCTGCCTCATCGACCACGTCGTCATCGCGAACCTGCATCCAAGCGTGCTCACCGCGATCGGCCGCACCACACCGGTCGAGCCGACCGGCGCGCTGGGCATCTTCGAGTCGTTCAATGTTGCCACGCTCATCAAGGCCGCCGACGCCGCTGCGAAAGCCGCCGATGTGCAACTTCTCGAAGTCCGCCTCGCGATGGCACTCGGAGGAAAGGCGTTCTGCACGCTGACTGGCGATGTGAGTTCCGTTCAGGCTGCCGTCGCCGCCGGTCGCGCCGTCATCGCCGAAGCTGGAGTGCTGGTGAATGCCGTCGTGATCTCGCGCCCGCACCCGGACGTATATCGCGAGGTCATCTGAGCAATCGAGGCGCGGGATGCGGGCGCTGTGGTGGTTTCAAGCCGGTTCGCCGCGCGAGAGGCTGTAAGCCTGCACCGCCGTGTTGCCGAACAGCCAATCCTGCTCTTCGGCGGAAAGCTCTGCCGCAAACTTGCGGACCACATCCACCCATCGCGCGTAACCGGAGGCCGCGAGGCATACGGGCCAGTCGGTGCCGAACATCAGCCGCTTCGGGCCGAACGCCTCCAGCACGGCATCGAAGTACGGTCGCAGTTCCTCCGCGCTCCACGTCTTCCAATCCGCCTCGGTCACCATGCCGGAGACTTTGCAGAAGACGTTCTGCCGCCTTGCAAGCTCGTGGATATCCGTGCGCCAAGGCTCGATGGCGCCTTCGGCGATGCGCGGCTTCGCGATGTGATCGAGCACGAACATCTGCTGCGGATGACGGTCCACAAACTCGATCGACGGCGCGAGCTGTCGCTCGAGAATCAGGATGTCGTACACAAGGCCAAAGTCCTTCAGCACGGAGACGCCGCGGTTAAAATCCGCGCCGAGGATGAACCGATCATCCGGCTCGTCCTGCACCACATGCCGCACGGCGCGCAGTTTCGGATTCGCCGCAAATTTTCCGACCACCTCGCTCACGCCTGCCTCCGCGAGAGGCACCCAGCCGACGACGCCCTTGATGAAATCATTCCCATGCGCGAGCGACAGCAGCCACTCCGTCTCGCTGACACTCTGCCGGGCCTGCACGGAGATCACGCCATCGATCCCCGCTGCCGCAATCTCCGCCTTCAAATGCTCCGGCAGAAAGTCGTGGCGCAACGCAGCCATCGAGTCGCCGATCCACGGATATTGCTCGGCACTGTATTTCCAAAAGTGGTGATGCGAGTCGATCTTCATGCGACGAGCATGACGGCGCAGAGGCTCACCCGCTGCAAGCGGAGAAGCGAAACCGCCCGCGGCGCGCCACGAGGTCAGGCCGCGTTCGGGCGCGTGCGCTCTACTTCCAGTCGTCCGTGCGGAAAGTCTGCGCCGGGAGCCCGTCTTTGTTGAAAAGATTCGCCCACGGAAAATTCCCGGACCACGCGTAGCGGACTGCGGCGGGCTTCGCGACGGCATTGCTGGAGACGACCACGCTGTCCCCGTCGATCACCGCATCGGCCCATACGAATCTCTTGTCCTCACCCGCGATGGCGAATCCCTGCAGCTTGTCGGCGTGGCGCGCGGCGAGACCCTTGCCGGTGTGCGTGAATTGGATCCGCACCTTGCCGCCCTCGATTTTGTGCGAGGCGTACACCGGGCCGTAGTATTCGACATTTTCGCCGTAAACAAAACCCCGCGCCACGCGCGCAGCGCGCGCACCGTATCCGGATTTGTTCATCGGATGGATCCCGCTCCCGAGATCGCTGGCGGTGACCATCGCGGTGTTCGGGTAGCTGGCGATCTTGATGTGCGTCTCGCGGTAGGCGCCATCGCCGTTTGTCGCGGCAGGTTGCGGGACGAGCTTGCTCGCGTTCTTCGTCACGGGATCCTCGTAGTCCCACGCCGGTCCGCCGCCGCTCGGCTTTTGCACGTAGAGGAACGGGAAATCGCCCTGGCCCCACGCCTTGCGCCAGCCGCGGATGAGCGCGCCCATGAGCGTGTATTGATCCACGCCCGTGATCGCCGTCCCGCTCTCGCCCTGATCCCAGAGCACGCCGCGGATGCCGTAGCCGACGTACGGCCGCATGTGCGCCTCGTAAAGGTTGCCGATCTTGCCACCGGATTCTCCGGCCTTGCTCGGCGGGCGGGGCGCACCGGGCGCCTTCTTGTTTTCCTTCTTCGCCAGCTCGGCGGCTTCCTTCCACTTCACGAGATCCTCGTCGTATTTCTTCTTCGCCGCGTCGAAATCGTAGTTCGCGGCAAACAGCTTCACCTGGGCCTGGCACGCGGCATCGCTCCGATACATTTCCTCCGTGAGCCAATAGCCCGACGGCGTGCCGCCCACCGCGCCGACCATGATGCCGACGGGAATCTTCAGCTCCTGCTGCAGTCGGAAACCGAACGAGAACAACAGCGCGGAAAAATTCGGGTTGTTCTCCGGCGTCGCCTCCTCCCAGCCTTTGCGGCCCTTCGAGAGCAGCCGCAGCTTCGGATAAGTCTCCGCCACCGCCTTCGCGAGCACCGGGTCTCCCGCGGTGTAGCTCTTCGCGAGCATGTCCATGTTCGACTGGCCCGAACCAACCCAAACTTCGCCCACGAGCACGTCCTTGATCTCGATCGTATTCGTCCCCTTCACCGTGAGCGTGAGCCCCTCGGCGACCTTCAGCGGATCAAGCTTCACCTTCCATGCCCCCTTCTCGTCCGCCTTCGTGGTCTTGGTTTGGCCGGAAATGGAAACGCTGACCGCTTCGCCCGGCGCAGCCGTGCCCCAGATCGGGGCGGCGATTTCCCGCTGAAGCACCATGTGATCGGAAATGGCAGGCGGCAGCTTCACCTCCGCGAGCGCAGTGGCGGTCGTGAGCGCGAGGATGGCGGGAAGCAGACAGGGGACTTTTGTGTGGTTCATGGGATCTGAGTGTTGGTGAAAATGGACGCAATCTGCGCGGTCATCTTAGGGCAGACCGAGACGCATTTTTAAGACGCAGAGGCGCAGAGAAAATAGATAGGGACACGGAGAGATGTTTTTCATTCCCCTCTGCGGGCCTCCCTATTCCGCTCTGCGCCTTTGCGTTTAAATCCGACTTCGGCCCATGTTCTCGGAGATCGGCAGACGCCGCGAAGCCCGGTCGCTTCACGCGAGGATGCCCTTCACGATCTTCCCATGCACATCCGTGAGCCGGAAGTCGCGGCCTTGGAAACGGTAGGTGAGCTTCTCGTGATCGAAGCCGAGCAGGTGCAGGATCGTCGCCTGCAGGTCGTGGACGTGGACCTTGTTCTCCGCGATGGAAAAGCCGAGTTCGTCGGTCTCGCCGTAGCTGATGCCGCGCTTGATGCCGCCGCCGGCCATGAAGATCGAAAACGCGTCCGGGAAATGATCGCGGCCCGAGTACATTGCCTTTCGCGGTGCGGCCTTCGCGGAAGGGCGTGCGGCCGAATTCGCCGCCCCAGACGACGAGCGTGTCGTCGAGCAGGCCGCGCTGCTTCAGATCGCGGATCAGCGCGGCGACGGGCTTGTCGGTGCGCGTCATTTTGCGCGTGAGGCCGTCGCGTGATGTCCTCGTTCGGCATTCGGTGCCGTGGAAGTCCCAGCCCCAGTCGAACAGCTGCACGAAGCGCACGCCCTGTTCGAGCAGGCGCCGCGCGAGCAGGCAGTTGTTGGCGAAGCTCGCCTCGCCCGGCTTCGCGCCGTACGTCGTCGAGCATCGTCTTGCGGTTCGCGCGAGATGTCCATCACCTCGGGCACGCTCGTCTGCATGCGAAAGGCGAGTTCGTACTGCGCGATGCGCGTGGCCGTCTCGGGATGGCCGAGTTCGCGCGCCTGCACCTCGTTGAGATCGCGCAGCGCATCGAGCGTCTTGCGGCGCATGTCGCGATCCATGCCCGGCAGGATCGCTCACGTACAGCACCGGGTCGCCCTTTGATCGGCACTGCACGCCTTGGAAGACCGACGGGATGAAACCGCTGCCCCACAGCCCCTGCCCGCCGCTCGGCTGCACGCCGCTGGTGATCAGCACGACGAAGCCCGGCAGGTTTTCATTCTCCGTGCCGAGGCCGTAGGTGACCCACGAACCCAGCGACGGCCGTCCTTGCCGCGGCGAGCCGGTGTAGAGCAGCAGCTCCGCCGGCGCGTGGTTGAACTGGTCGGTGAACATCGATTTGACCACGCAGATCTCGTCCGCGATGCCGTGAAAATTCGGGATCGCATCGGACATCCACGTCCCGCCTTTGCCGTACTGCGCGAACGTGCGCGGCGTGCCCATGAGCTTCGGCATGCCGGTCGTGAACGCGAACTTCTTGCCCTTGATGAACGGGTCCGGTGCAGTCCTCGCCGTCGTGCTTCACCAGCTCCGGCTTGTAGTCGAAAATGTCGAGGTGCGGCGGCGCCGCCCGACATGTGCAGGTAGATCGACGCGCTTCGCCTTCGGCGCGAAATGCGGCTTGTGCGGCGCGAGTGGATTCACTGCGGCAGTGCTGCCGATCGCGTTGTTTCCGAGCAGCGCATTCAGCGCGATGGAGCCGAGGCTGAACTGCCCCGCGCGCTGGAGGAAATGGCGGCGCGTCTGCGCCTGAAGGAGATCGAGTTCGGGATTCATGGGGTTCAGCGCTTCATCACGGTTTCGTCGAGATTCAGCAGAGTGTTCGCGACGGTCGTCCATGCGGCGAGGTCGGCGACGTCCGCGCCTTTCGGCGCGGGGCCGACTGGATTCGTCGCCATCTCGACGCGCCTTCTTTTCATCCTGCCGGTAGGTCGCGAGGACGCTCTCGTGAAGCGCGATGAGGCGTCGCAATTCCCTCTCGGTCGGGGGGCGGGTGAGCGTGAGCCGGAAGCCGGCACGCGCCTTTTCCTCGGCTGTCGAGCCGCCCGCGACCATGCGTCGCGCGAGCGCCTGCGCGGCCTCGACGTACACCGGGTCGTTCATCGTCACGAGCGCCTGGAGCGGCGTGTTCGTGCGGTTGCGGCGCAGCGTGCAGACC
The DNA here is from genome assembly GCA_963769025.1 of uncultured Verrucomicrobiae bacterium. Taxonomy (GTDB): domain Bacteria; phylum Verrucomicrobiota; class Verrucomicrobiia; order Chthoniobacterales; family Chthoniobacteraceae; genus SXWH01. Next base: position 850,828 of record CAVYKI010000003.1, on the reverse strand, counting down.
TCGCGGTTGGGCGCGTCGAAAGTGACCATCGAGGGATACGGCGCGGTGCGGCGCCATTCGGTGTAGAGCGCGCGGCGGTGCATGTCCTCGCCGGCGCTGGTCTCCCAGTCGAGGCCGCCGCCGAATGCCGCGCTCAGTCCCATGTTCGGACGCGGCGGGCGCACCGACGGGCCGAACATTTTCCGCGAAAGCAGGCCGCTCACCGCGAGCGCCTGATCGCGCACCATCTCGGCGCCCATGCGGAAGCGCGGGCCGCGCGCGAGCAGCCGGTTGTCCGGGTCGCGCTCGACGAGTTCAGGCGTGACCTTCGACGACTGGCGGTACGTCGCGGAAGTCACGAGCAGCTTCAGGAATTTCTTCATGTCCCACTTTTCGCGGACCAGTTCGGTCGCCAGCCAGTCGAGCAGTTCGGGATGCGACGGCGCATCGCCCTGCGCGCCGAATTCCTCGCTCGTGCGCACGATGCCGATGCCGAAGATGGATTCCCAAAAACGGTTCGCGACCACGCGCGCGGTGAGCGGATTGTTCTCGTCCACCAGCCAGCGCGCGAGCGTGAGGCGGTTCATCGGCGCGTCCTTCGGCAGCGGGTGAAATGCCGCGGGCACGCCTTCCGTCACCTCGTCGCCGAGCGAGAGAAAATTGCCGCGCAGTTGAATCTTCGTCTTCCGCCGCTGGTCGCCGGCGAGCTCGCGGAACATCGGCACCGTCACCGGCATCATGCCGTCGATCTGCTTGCGCAGCGCCGCGAGTTTGTCGCGCTCGGATTTCAGCTCGGGTGCGAGCTGCCGCGCGTAGTAATCCTTCAGGCGCTCGCGCTGCGCGGGAGTCCGCTGCTCGGCGGCGACTGCGAGGATGCCGAGCACGTCCACCGGCGTGCGCACATGCGCGGCGACGCGCGGGTCGGACGTCGTCGGCGATGCGGAAGCGCCCGAGCGTCATCTTCTCAAACTTCGACTCGTGCTCGATGGTCACGACGATGCGCGAACCGGCCGGCGCATCCACGGGCTTCGATGGCGAGGAGCGTGAGCGTGTGCGGCTTCGTCGTCGCGCCGCCGACCGCCCAGCCCGGCTGCTTCTTGCCGGCTTTCGGCTTGGCGTCCTTCGGCGCGTCGGACAGCACGCCCTGCTCGTCGAAGTCGGCTTGTGTGAAATCCGCGACTGCGGCGCTGAATGCCATTTCGCGGTTCCCGTTCAAGGCGAAGGAAACGCTCTTCGCCGGCGCGTCATTGTCGGCGCGCTCCCACACGGGCTGCCGCTTCGCGTCGAGTGCGACCACGCGGAATCCTTTCAGCCGTTCGGGCAGCTCGGCGCGATTCCAGACGACGATGCGATCGAGCGGGTAGTCGGCTTTCAGATCCACCTCCCACCAGCGATCGTCGCCTTCCGCGGCGTGTGCGACGGAGCCCTTCGCGTATTCGCCAGCCGTGTTGCCATCGATCGCCCGCTTCGCCTCCGCATCCGCAAGCGTCCCGGATTGCGTCGCCGCACCGTCAAGCGCGACGTTCTTCGCGCCGCTGAAAACCTCGACCTCCGCGAGTTGGAGGATCTTCTTTTTTCCCGGCAGCTCGATGCGGACGAAGCGCGCGACCGGCCCCTTGGTCCCGGCTGGCGGCACGACCGTCGCACGCACGCGCGTGACGACAAAATTCCCGCCGCCATGCCCCGCACCCTTGCCGGGCAGCGTGTCCGCCGGGAGTGATTCGATTCGGAGCGCGGAAATTGTCTCCGTCGAGCGGCGACGGAAGTTCCACCGTGTAGGTGTCCTTCTTCGCATCGTTCTTCGGCACCGCGATCGTGCCGTCCGCCTGCGCTTCCATCGCGGCGCCGGACTTCGCCTTTGCCGCGGCTGGCTGCGGCGAGCGCCAGTCGAGCTTCGAGGGAAATTCGCGCGCCCATTTTGCCGCACCGGCGATCACCGGCGCGGGCGGCGTCTTGAATTTCGCATCGAGCGCCGCCAGTTCCGCCTCCCATTGCGCGCGCTGCGTCTTTTGCTCCGCGGTCATGAAGCTGAGCACGGGCGACTCATCCTTTTTGTCCGCGTCCGCCGTGTTGTTCAGGAATGCGTAGAGGCGGAAATATTCCGCGTTGGTGATCGGGTCGTACTTGTGCGTGTGGCACTGCGCGCAGGCGAACGACGTGCCCATCCACACGGACATCGTCGTGTTTGCGCGGTCCACGATCGCGGCGGTGCGGAATTCCTCGTCGTCCGTGCCGCCCTCGCTGTTCGTCATCGTGTTGCGATGAAAGGCGGTCGCGATGAGCTGGTCCTCGGTCGGGTTTGGCAGCAGGTCGCCGGCGATGCTGCTCGATGGTGAACTGATCGAACGGCATGTTCGAATTGAACGCGCGGATGACGTAGTCGCGATACGCCCAGATCGTCCGCGGCGGATCGTCCGCATAGCCCGCCGAGTCGGCATAGCGCGCGAGGTCGAGCCACGCGCGGCCCCAGTGCTCGCCGTAGGCCGGCGATGCGAGCAGCCGGTCCACGACTTTCCCATAGGCGTCCGGTGATTTGTCAGCGGCGAAGGCATCCGCCTCCTCCGGCGTCGGCGGCAGCCCCGTGAGGTCGAGCGAAACGCGGCGGATCAGCGCGTGGCGATCCGCCTCCGGCTGCGGCGAGAGCTTCTCCCTCTCCAGCCGCGCGAGGATGAATGCATCGATGGGATTCCGGATTCCGGATTCCGAACTACGGATTTCCGGCACTGCGGCCGCACCGGCTTTTCGTAGGCCCAGTGCTTCGTGTATTTCGCGCCGGCCTTGATCCACTGCGTGAGCAATTCGATCTCGCGCGGCGAAAGCTTCTTTCCCGACTTCGGCGGCGGCATCAGGTCATCCGGATCGTCCGTGGTGATGCGCGCGATCAAATCACTCTTCTCGGGATGCCCGGGCACGATTGCGAAGTAACCATCGAGGTCCGCGCGCGAGCCATCCTCGGTGTCGAAGCGCAGCCCGTCCGCTCCCCGTCTTGCCGCCCTTGCGCTCGTCCTGATCGGGCCCGTGGCACTTGAAGCAGACATTCGAAAGAATGGGCCGGATGTCGCGCTGGAAATCGGGCGTCGTCTGGGCATGACCGGTCGCCGCCAGCAGGAGCGCGGACACGATGAACGGGGTCAGGGGGAGGGGAAGGTGTTTGCGGGACATGTGGCGCAGGGAACTCACCCCGGACGGTGGCGTTTATTTGCCATCGAGGCGACCTCCTTTCGATTCCGGCGATGGCCCCGGTCTGGCGTAGCGGCCCGCGAATCAGCGCGGCGGCTTTGCGTCCTGCAAAAGCAGCGGTACCGGATTCTCCACATTCCCGGCGGGTCGCTGGCCGGTTCCGGGCTTGTCGTCGTCGCCGATTTCGCCGCGGATCCTCTCCGCGAGCGCGGTGAGGCGCTTCACCACGTCGGGATGCCGCGCGGAAACTTCGCGATCCTCGTGAAGGTCGGAGCGCACATCGTAAAGTTCCGCCGGCACGGGTGCGGGATATGTCTTGGCGGCGTTGTTCGATGAGCTTCGTCTCCAGTGGCAGGTAGAGCTTCCACTGGCCCGCGCGCACTGCCTGCAACTGGCCGCGGCGGTAGTAGCCGAAGCCGTCTTCATCCCAGTGCGACTTCGCATCCGCCGCACCGAAGACGATCGGGCGGATGTCGCGGCCATCAATCGGCTTCGCGGGCGGCGGCACGCCGGTGAACTGGGCGACGGTCGGCAGCAGATCCATCGTCGAGCAGAGCGCGTCCTGCACTTTTCCGGCGGGGATTTTCCCCGGCCAGCGCATCACGCAGGGCATGCGCATCGCGCCCTCGCTCGTGTCGTAGCCGAAGCCCCTGTAGGGCGCGCTGCTGCCCTGCGGCGGGTTGCGCATCACGGCGCCGTTGTCGCTGGTCCAGATGAAAAGCGTGTTGGCGTCGAGGCCGAGGCGCTTGAGCGCGGCCATGATTTCGCCGGTGCTCCAGTCGAGTTCCTCCACGCTGTCGCCGTATTCGCCATTCGCCGATTTGCCGCGGAAGGCCGGGCTTGAATACGGATGCGCGGTGGAACCGGGCATCGTGTGCGGCACGTAGGCGAAGAATGGCCGCGACTTGTTCCGTTCGATGAATGCGATGACTTCCTCCGTCGTGCGTTTCACGAGAAAATCCCTTTCCACCGGCGCCTCGATCACCTTTTCCCCGCGCATCAGCGGAAGCTCGGGCCATTCGGTCGGGGCGTTTGTCCTTCGTCATGTCGTCCGAGTACGGGATGCCGAACCACTCGTCGAAGCCCTGACGCGTGGGCAGGAACGCCGGCTGATCGCCGAGATGCCATTTTCCAAAAATGCCGGTCGCATAGCCCGCGGACTTCAGCACCTCGGCGATGGTCGTCTCGTCTGGATGGAGTCCCTTGCGCGCGACGGGCTGGAGCACGACGGCACCGCGGTCGCTCACATGCATGTCGAGGCGTCGCGGGTAGCAGCCAGTCATGAGCGCCGCGCGGCTTGGCGTGCAGACACCGCTGGCGACATAGAAGCTCGTGAAGCGCGTGCCTTCCGCCGCGAGGCGATCGATGTTCGGCGTGCGGTGCGGTGTCGCGGGATTGAAGCAGCGCAGGTCCCCGTTCCCGAGGTTGTCCACGAAGATGAGGACGATGTTCGGTTTCGCCGGCGCGGCGGCATGCAGCGGGAGCAGCGCGGCGAAGAATGCCACGGCCACGGAGCCGAGGAATCCACGTCGCAACGCCGCGATGGAAGTGGCGGAGCGGCGTGCGTTCACACGAACAGCGTTCACGGCGAGGGACGCTCGGGAAGCGAACCGGCTACTTTTTCGCGGAAGCGCCCTTGAGCTTCTCGATGAGGTAGTCCTGCGGAGTCGTGTGCTTCGCGTCGGTAGCGCCGGGGTAGTAGAGTTCGCATTCCACGCCGTTCGCCTTGCAGTGCTCCTGCAGCTTCACGCCGAAGTTGGCCGTGTGCGTCGGGTCCTTCTGTTCCTGGCCGATCGCGGGCGGCGCATTGTAGTGCATGTAGATCGGCGGGTCGTCGGACGTGACGAGCGCGTAGGGCGAATACTCGGCGATCCACGGCAGGATGGTGTCGCGCTTGGCGAGGAACTCGTCGAACTGCGAAAGCTTCGCCGCCGCGTCGCCCTTGAAGCCGAACGCATGGCCGCCGTATTTGCTGTTCGGCGTCCATTCCTTCATCTGCTTCGGATCGAGCGTCGTCTGCGCGCCCGTCACCGCCGCGCAAAACAGCCGCGTGGATTCACGCGCGATGGGATCGCTGCTCTTCGGGTCCGCCATGTCGGGGTGAAATGCGAGCCACAGCGAGGAACACGCGCCCGCGCTGCCGCCGCTCGCGCCGATGCGCGTCTTGTCGATGTTCCACTCCTTCGCCTTGCTGCGCACGAACTGCAATGCCCGCGCGGCGTCGTGCAGCGGACCTTTCACCGGCGGCTTTTCGCCGTCGGCCGTCGCTTCGGCGATGAAGCGATACTCGACGGAAACCACGGAGATTCCCGCCTTCAGCATGATGGGCAGCATGCCAGCGACGCTCGTGCGGTTGCCGCCCTGCCAGCCGCCGCCGTGGATGTAGAAAAGCAGCGGCGTCGGCTTGTCCGATTCGGCCTTCCAGAAATGCAGCACCTGCTTCGGGTGCTTCCCGTAGACGACATCCGCGGCGGTCGGGGTGGGCAGGACGGGATCGACGCGCTTCGGCGCGGCGGGTTTCGGGGCAGCGGGGTCGGCGGGTTTCGTTGCCGGCGCCTCGGCGGCGAAGATGCTGCCGTTGAGGATGCCGAGCGCCGCGAGGAGGGACAGTGGGATACGCATGGGAGTTGAAACCTGCGCCGCCCCCGGAGCTTTGGGTTTGTCGCCGGCGAAGCCGGAATTCCACCGGGCGCCTGTGGCCGCTTCGCCCGGCGCTACGCGCAGCCGTGAGTGGCTACGTGCGGGAACGCATCAGTTCTTGATGAACCAACGGCCCTCGATTTTCACGAACACGATTTCCTTTTTCGGAAACTCGGTGCTCTCGGGGAGGCTGACGGTCGCGATATTTCCGTCATCGGAAAGCTTCGGCTTCTGATCCTTCACGATCTTCATCACCGCGAGGAGCTCCGCCGCCTTTTTTTCACCAAACTTCGCGGCGAACTCGGCGAGCGGCAGCTCCGAGGTGATCTTCTTGAAGTCATCCGGCGGCACGAGCGTCTCGAGCACGGTGGCGTATTCCTTCGCCTCAAGGAGCCGGATTGTCTCGGGCACGAGCTTGCCGAGGTCCTGCCGGATTTCGTCCGGCACTGCGGCGAGGCTGCAGGTGAAAGTGGCGATGATTGCGACGGCGAAGCGGAGAAACGACTTCATCGGCGGAAACTGAATGCCGCACCTTATGTGAACAAGCACCGACTGGTGCGTCCGCGAGTGGCGCGATTTGTCTGGTTGATTGAATCCGCGCGTTCGCTTTCATCATCGTGTGCAGTTCAAGGACTACTATTCAGTGCTCGGCGTCGCGAAGACGGCGTCGCAGGACGAAATTCGAAAAGCTTTCCGCAAGCTCGCGCGGCAGCATCACCCCGATGTCGCGAAGGACAAGAAGACGGCGGAGGCGAAGTTCAAGGAGATCAACGAGGCCAACGAGGTCCTGAGCGATCCGGAAAAGCGGAAGCGCTACGACGAACTCGGCGCGGACTGGAACCGGCCGGGCCACCAGGGTCCGCCGCCGGAATGGCAGCAGGGCGGGGGAATGGATTTCGGCGGGGGCAATGGCGGCGCGTTCAGCGATTTCTTCGAGGCGTTTTTCGGTGGAGGGGGCGGGCGGAAGCGGAAGCCGGGCTTCGGCTCATTTGCGCAGCGCGGGAATGATGTGGAGCTGGAGCTGCCCGTGACGATCGAGGAGGCGCTGCATGGCGGCCGCAAGGCGTTCACGCTCGAGCGCGGCGGCCGGGCGGAGACGGTGACGGTGAATGTCCCGCGGGGCGTGCGGGGCGGGCAGAAGATCCGGCTCGCCGGCCAGGGCGGCGAAGGGATCGGCGGCGGGGGACGGGGCGACCTTTTCCTGCTCGTGAAAATCGCGCCGCATGTGGAGTACCGCACGGACGGTTTCGATTTGATCCGCGCGGTGCCGATCCCCGTGTGGTCCGCGGTGCTCGGCGGCGAGGTGGAGGTGCCGACGCCAGACGGCGCGGTGAAGATGAAGATCCCGGCGGGCACGCAGCCGGGGCAGAAATTCCGGCTGAAGGGCCGCGGCCTGCCATCCGGCCCCGGCGTGCGCGGCGATCTGTTTGCGGAGGCGAAGGTCCTGCTTCCGACGAGCCTCGGCGAAAAGGAGCGCGCCCTGTGGGAGCAGCTCGCCGGGCGCGGGCAGTGACGGCGATCAGTTATTGATCACGCGGAGCCGCCCCTTCGGCGCACCGGGGGTTTGCGGGATGCTCGGCGGCTTGGGGGCCTGTGGCAGCGGCACGGCCCCCTGAGGCCGCGGCACCTGTGTCATCGTGCCAAATTGCGGCGGACGCACCGTCTGGGCCTGTGGCTGAGGGATGGGCATGCCTGCGGGTTTTTGGAACTGGCCGGACGCCGCGGGCGGGCGATTTCCCGGAGCGGCGGGCGGCGGCGCGCTGAGCGAGTCTTCCTTGAATTTGACTTCGCCCGTTTCGGTTCCCTTTTGCAGGACGACCTTGGTCTCGCGGAAATTATTCCCGATCAGGACCGACTTCACTGCGAGTTCATCGGTGCCGGGTTCGTTCCCGATGAAGCGCATCGGGCGATCCTCACCGAGACGCTGAATCAGGACGTAATCCTTCCCGTCCGCCTTCCCGATGCCGCTGAGGTAGAGATTCTGAAAGGGATTCACCTTCTCGACGACCGGCGCCTCGGTGGATTTCGTCTCGAGGACGAACGGGGACGTCGCGGCGGTCTCGGAGTAGCGATCCATGGGCAGCGCCTGCGGGATGATGTCGTCCGCGCTGGCCGCGGCGGAGAGGGCGAGGAAAATGACGAGGGGTTTCATGGCAGCGGCGGAAGCTCGCACGGACCGGGGACGGGGGCAAGCGCTGCGGCGGCGACGCTAGTTTGGCGCGTACCAGCGGGCGATGGTGAGCGAGGCGCGGAGCTGCGTCTTGTCGTCTCGGTTCACCTTGATTTCGCAGTTTTCGATCGCGATGAATTCTTCCGGGCCCTGAAGCTCATGGAGAAAACTGAACATCGCGCCCCACGGCGCCTTCGCATCGACCTTCACCGCGAGAGAGATGTGGCCGGGGCGGGTGACGGGGTTGCTGGGCGCGGGCGACTCGAGGGTGACGGTATGCTTCTTGGCCAGCTCGAGGATGGATTCGCGCAACGCCTTGCTCGCGACATCGGGGTCGCCGAGGACGGGCAGCTTTTCATTCAGCCACGCGTCGCGGCGCGACCAGAGTTCACGCTCGGACTCGCGCTTTTTCAGCGTATCGACTTTCGCCTGCGTCATCGCGAGCTGGCGCGCGAGGTCGGTGCGGTTCGCGAGGAAAAATTTGACGAGATAGAAGTTCACCAGCACGCCGACCACCACGGCCGTGACGGTGAGGAGAAACTTTTCCCGCTTGTTCATCGTGGCGAGCATGCTCAGTGGGGTTTCCCGGTGATGACGAATGAGAACCGGTCGTCCTTCAGCGGCTGCTCGGGCGGGAACTGGAGGTCGAAGGCGTCGAATTCCTTGCTCGCCTTCAGCCGGGTCACGAGGTCGAAACGCGCATCCGTCGTGCCCTCGCCCTTCGCGATCCATTCGCGCGGGCCGAAGGTGAGCGAGGTGAACTGGAGCCTGTCATTCTGCTTCCACGCCTTCGTGAGCTGGTGGAGCACCTCGACGAGGTAGCGCTTCGGCTCGATGACCGGCGCGAGCGAATCCCAGCGGCCCATCTGTTTTTCGATGCCGGCAAATCGCGGCTTCATCGCGTCGTGTTCGCCCTGCGCGGTCTGGACCTCGCGCTTCATCCACGCGAGGTAGCCGAATGCCACGGCCACCAGCACGAGGTAAAGGACGCCCGCGATGACCAGGTTTTGCTTCAGCTTGTCGCCGCGCTCCTGCCGGCGGAGGTCTGCCTGCCACGCGGGCGGCAGCAGATCGAGCGCGGCCTTCGCGCCGGGCAGCGCGCCGATGGGGAGCACGGGTTTTCCAAACTGCGCCTTCAGCGCCTCGGCGAGGCCCGCTGTTTCCTCGGCGACGCGGATCTCGGAAAATTCCGTGGGCACGCCTTGGAGCTCGGCAGAGAGCAGGAGGCCGGGCAATTCCGTGAGCACCGCATCCGGCCCGAGCCCGGCGATGGGCTGTGCCCACGCGAGCTTGCCGTCGGTGATGATGGCGCACGCGGTCTGTTCCTGCTCGGGCCAGATGGCGAGGATGTGGCCGGTCTCCGGGCAGGAGGCCGCGACGCGCAGCGCCTGGAGCGTGATGCGACCCGGGATGTGGCCCTTTTCGCGCATCGGCGCGCAGAGCTCGTCGAGCTGCATGCGGGACGCGGCGAAAGTGAGCACCGTGCTTTCATTTTCGGTCTGGCTCAGCACCTCGAAGCCGTGGCTCACGTCCTCGAGCGGGTAGGGGAGCGTCTTTTCGAGCTGGAGCTGGAGCATGTCGGCGAGCTCCGCGCTGTCGGTGGAGGGCAGCTTGTGCCGCTCGATGAGGACGGACTGGCACGGCAGAGCGAGCTCCACATTTGCATGCGCCGGCAAGGAAGCGACCGCCTCGCCCATCGTGGCGACGCTCTGCTCCGCGCCACCGCCGACGCTGACACGCCAGCCGTGGGCATCCGGGCCGAGGAACGCTGCGAGTGCGCCGTTTTGCTTCATTCTTTCCAGTTCAAAATTTGAGGGTTCTGGCTTCCTTTACGGACCACGACGGTCACTTGTCGAACGACTTTTCCCGACCAGCCCTCGGAAATGATCTGCCAGGTGTTGTCCCGGAGCGTGATCAGCCCGCCCAGCGCATTCCACTGCGACTTGCTCATCCCCAGGAATCCCTGCACCGACTCGAGCTTCTGGATCACCGGATCGTCGATCGTCCCGTCGATTTCGTCGCCGCCGCGCCGCCACTGGAGAAAGCGGTCGATCCCGTCGTCACCCGCGCCGGGGAGCAGGCGGAGGATGTGCTTGTCCGCGGCCGAGAGATCGATCGGCCCCTGCGAAAACACGGTGAGGTCGTCCTTCCAGCCCGGCTGCGAAGTGAGCGGCTCGGTGCCGGCGACCTCGGCGAGTTCGTCCACGGTGAGGAATTGCCCGCGGTTCGGCGGGTGGTAATTCGGCCCGTCCTCCTGGCCGTTGTTACGACGGACGCTGTCCGCATCCACCCAGTCGAGGAGACAGTCGATCATGTGGTCCCGCGCCTGGTAATCGATGCCGCGGTTCTCCAGCCATTTGCGGAAGATGTCCTGCTTGCGCTGGTCTTCGCCGGCGAAAAGGAAGTTGAGATTCAGCTTTGCGCCCTCGCTGACCAGCCGCACGCGGAAACCGGGATCGTTCTCCTCCTCCATCGCCAGCACGGGCGTCTCCTTGTTGGCGAGCGGGTGCATCGCGAGCGCCAGGCCGCTGTGCGCCATCGCCCGCGCCTCGGTGTCGTTGAAGGTCTCGCCGGAGACCCTGATCGTCTGCCGGATGTATGCCGACCAGGTCAGCACCGCGCTGGACAGGATGACGATCGCCATGAGCGCGATGAGCAGCGCGGCGCCACGGCGGCGGGAGCGGAGAGGCGCGATCATTGCACGGCGGAAATCGGAATGCGCAGCACTGCCTCGTACGGCACGGCCTCGCCCTCGAGCGTGACACTCATGATGATGAAGGACGGTCGCGCGGTCGGGTCGCGCCACGAGTCGAGCAGCTGGCCGAGCCGCGAATCCCAGTAGCGCAGGCGCAGCGACCCGGCCCTTTGCAGGAGCGGCACCCATGTGGCGTCATTGTCGCTCCCGCCGGCGACGAGACCCCCCGCCGTGTCCAGCAGCGCGGGCCGCCGCCACAAGCCGATCTCATACTTGTTCGAATTTTTCTCGATCGGCTGGATGCGCAGCTTCACGCGGTACTCGCCCGTGGCGGCCGTGGTCATCAGCCCCGCTCCGCCGCGCGAGCGCCATTCGAGGGCGTCAAAATCCACGCCGTTCAGCTTGATGGCCTCGCCCTGGATGTTCGTCTGGCCTCGCACGGGGAGGCTGTAGAGTTCCTCCTGCACCAGCGCGGCGAGCCGGTCCACCGCGAGCTGCTCCTCGGTATCCTCCACGGACGCGGCGACGGCGCGCACGGTGGATTGCACGAAGCGGAAAATGCCAAGTGTGGTGAGCGAAAGGATCGCCACGGCCAGCATGACCTCGATCAGCGTGAACGCATTCCTGCGGTGCGGGAGAGTCCTCATCGCTGCCTCGGATAAAGGATGAACGAGAGATCGCGGTGGATGACCTCGGTCCCCGTGCTCCAGCTCAGGTCGAGCGTCACCTTGTAGAGCCCGAAAAGCTCCTGATCCTTTTCGTTCTGGAGCTTCAGTTGCTCGCGGGTGATGTTCAGCGTCATGCCCGTCCACGCGCCCTTGAGCTGCTCGGTCATCTGGTCCGCGAGCGGCAGCGCCTCGGTCTCGATCTGCACCATGTAATTTTGCAGCAGCCGCTGCGCGAGGCCCTCTTCGCGGCGGAAGCGTTCGGCCCGCAGACAGTTTTCCACCGAGCGTCCGAGCGCGATCACGCCGAAGCCGAATATCGCCACCGCCAGCATGCAATCCAGCAGCAGGAAGCCCCCGGTCTTTCGGGATAAACGGCGCAGCGCATTCATCGGACGACCTGATCGGTGATTTCGCCATGCCCCGTCAGCGGGTTGTATTGCGCCGACCACGTGCCATCGGGGCCGTCATAGCTCACGATGACCGGCTCGCACGTGCCGCTGCGCCAGAAGGTCCATTCGGCAAAAGTGTCCTTCGGGGCGAGCAGCGACGCATGCCGCTGGAGCGCGTAGCTCTCGCCCTCGCCGGCCGTGAGCACTTCCTGGAGCGGGCTGCCGCCGGCCTCGCGCTCCTCGGGCGTCGGCTCATCCGGCTGCACTGAGATCTGCCCCGGGTCGAAGATGAGCGTCCACGAGCGTTGCTCGCGCACCGCGTAGAGCTGCGCCTTTCGCGCCAGCGCGTCGAAGCGCTCAAAGGTCTCGTTGAGCCGCCGCTCCGCCGCCGCCCCGCGCATGTTCGGGACCGCCAGCGCCGTCACCGCGATCGCGATCGCGATCGCCAGCATCAGCTCGATGAGCGTGAAGGCGCGCTGGGACGACGGATTCTGCATGGACCCGGCAAGATGCCCGCGATGCGGGAAAAGGCGAGCGGCTTTGTGGACGGCCACGCCCGGGCGGGCGGGATCGCGGCGCCGCGGAAACGTCACGCACTTGTGCTTGCTGCCCGCGGCGACTCCGCGCACGGTCCCCGCGATGAACCCGCCGGAACTGCCGCCAGTGCCACAGAATGAAGTGGGCGGCTTACTCCGTTTCCCGACGCCCTGGCAGCGCAAGACGATGTGGACTGCACTCGCCACGGTCTCCGTAGCGGCGACGCTCGCGCTCGCGGTCTGGTTCATTTACATTTTTTCGCAGGTGATGGCCTACCTGCAGCCGATCCTCGTGCCCTTCGCGATCGCCGGCGTGCTCGCCTACCTGCTCGAACCGCTGGTCGAGCGGCTCGTGCGATTCGGGACGACGCGCCGCCGCGCCGTCACGGCGGTCTTCGTGGTCACCTCGCTCGCGTTCGCCGGCATCATGTTCTGGATCCTCCCGGTAATCTCCGGGCAGACCGCGAAGCTCGCGAAAAAGGTCCCCGACATCACGCGGACCGTCCGGAAGGGCATCTCCAACTTCGCCCTCGACATCCGCGAGAAATACGGGCTCCGCGTCATCCCCGACGAGCTCTACGAAATCACCAAGCCCGCGCCCCTGCCCGAGCCCAAGCCCGCCGAACCGGAAAAGCCAAAGCCCGCACCCGCACCCGCGCCCGTGAATCCCGTCGGGGCGGAAACACCCGCTCCCACGCCGGTGCCTGCGCCGGTGCCTGCGCCGGTGCCTGCGCCTGCGCCCGTGGTTGCGGCGGCAGCCGAAGCCGCGCCTGCGCCACCGCCCGTCGAAGCCGTCCCGAAGCCCGTCTCTCCAAAGGCTGCCGCGGTGCCAAACCCCGAGGAGGTCATCCGCAACATCAGCACCGGCGAATGGCTGAACAAGTCGCTGCCGCGCATCTTCGACACCGTCTGGGGATTCTTCAATTCGAGCCTCGGCGGGTTCCTCGGCATCTTCGGCTTCCTGCTCTCGCTCATCATCATCCCGCTCTATCTTTTCTACTTCCTCGCCGAGTCCCCGCACATCGCCGCGTCGTGGACGAAGTACGTGCCGTTGCGGGCCAGCAAGTTCAAGGACGAGGTGGTCGCGTGCCTCACCGAGGTGAACAGCTACCTCATCGCATTCTTCCGAGGCCAGCTCGTCGTCAGCACCATCAACGGCATCGCCACCGGCACGTTGCTCGGCATCGTCGGCCTCGACTTCGGAATCCTCATCGGCCTCGGCCTCTGCTTCCTCGGCATCATCCCGTACATCGGCATCACGCTGTGCTGGATTCCCGCCGTCATCATTGCCTCGGTGCAAGGTGGGAGCTGGCTGGTGCCAGCGAGCGCGGCGTGGTGGGTCTTCCCCGTCGTGGTCACAGGCGTCTTTGCCATCGTGCAGCAGGTGGATGGCCTCTTCGTCACGCCGCGCATCGTCGGCGAACGCGTCGGCCTGCACCCGGTCACGGTCATCTTCTCGGTCTTCCTCTGGTCGCTGCTGCTCGGCGGGCTGCTCGGCGCGATCCTCGCAGTGCCGCTCACCGCCGCGTCGAAGGTTATCTTGAAACGCTACGTGTGGGAGCGTAACATTGCTGTGCCCGCTCCGGAAAATCCTCCGCTTGCGGAAACCCCTCCAATCTCGTGAACCCGAATCCAGCCCCGCAGCCCGAGTCCAAACCCGAAGCGAACCCGGTGCCGAAGCCTGCACCCGCGACGGCGGCGAGCCCGGCGCCGCAGACCGCGGCTCCCGCGCCCGCCCCGCGTCCGCACCTCGTGGTCAAAGGCGTGAACCGCCGCGACGTCATCATCGGCGTGCTCATCGCGCTCCTCGTGCTCGGCTTCATCATCGCGGCCGTTTTTCAATCCGGCCAGCCGCCAAAGAACATGCTCTCCGGCGTGATCCGCGCGAAGGCCGAGCCCGGATTGCGCGAGACGCTCATGACCGTGAGCCGCAAAGGCGTGACCGAAAAAACCGCCGACACCGGCTATTCATTGAAGGTGTGGGTTGAGTCCGCCCAGCGCGAATACGACGTGATGGTGATGAAGGAAATCTGGGAGAGCAAAAAGGTCGGCGACAAGATCGACTTCCTCCGCCCGCCCAGCGAGCAGTAGCGAAGGCGGGCAGGGCTTCGAATTTGACGCAAAGACGCGGAGACGCGGCGAGAGCGATGCAGGACTGGACACCGTAGCCGCCGACGGCAGGAGGCGGGCTATCCTTTCACTCCGGGCTCACGGCGGCAGAGAAGTGCCCGCCTTCTGCCGTCGTCGGCTCCGAGTCCGAGCACGCCTGTTCTTCCTCCGCGCCTCTGCGCCTCTGCGTTTCCAAAATCTTCCCCCTGTCGGCGGCAGCGGATCGGTGCGACGTATTCGCGTGCCTTTCCCATCGGCGCGTCTATTCCTCCCGCGCAATCCATCCGCTGACCAATCGTGAAACCATTCCGCACCCTCGCCGAGACCCACACCCCCGACGGTTCGCGATTCACCCTGCACGAGCACGACGGCGAATATTTCCTGAAGCTGAACGGCCGCCAGCTCATGAGCACCACCTCCACGACTTCCGAACTGGCGCTCGCGGAGCTGCCCTGCCGCCGGTTGCGCGGACATGCGAACCCCGCCGTGCTTATCGGCGGCCTCGGCCTCGGCTACAGCCTCCAGCGCGTGTTGGAGATCGTCGGCCCCGACGCCACCGTCCACGTCGCCGAACTGCTCCCCGAAGTCGTCGCGTGGAACCGCGAATTCCTCGGCAATGTGAACGGCAGGCTGCTCGACGATCCCCGCGTGAAAGTGATCCCCCGCGATGTCTTCGATGTCCTCCTCCAGGCCCCGAAGCCCAGCTACGACGCCATACTCCTCGACGTGGACAATGGCCCCACTTCCTTCGTGCAGAAAAAGAACTCGCGCATCTACGGCAGCCGCGGCTTCGGCCTCATCGCCCGCTCGCTGCGCGAGGGCGGCGAGGTTGCCTTCTGGTCCGCATGTCCCGAGCCCGGCTTCGTGCAGAGCCTGAAGCGCCACGGCTTCAAGGCCACCGCCTATCCCGCCAAGGCCCACGACCGCGCCAAGCGCGCCGCCCACATGATCTACGTCGCCGAGGTGGCACCGATCGAGCCGGCCGATGAAAAGCCCGCCCCGCCCAAGGTGCACGTGAAGCCGTGGCGGAATCTCCCGCGCCGCCGCTGAGGAATCCGTTTTCCGGGTTCAGCCGCCAGCCGCGGCGTGGCGTGCGGGATGACTTTTGGCGGCTCCATACGGCCTTGTTTTCACGCGTTTCGATTCAGCGGTTGCACGTCAGTCTGTGGACATCGTGAAGACCGGAAACGGTCAAAATTGTTCGAGGCTGACGTGCCTTGCCGCGGAAACCGGCCCGGTCAGAACCGCCGCGAGATGCTGGCGGTGATGAAATAATCGGCAAACGCGGCATCGCCCGTGTGCGGAGTTCCGGTGATGGCGGCGATGCGCTTGTCCTCGTTGCTCTGGATGCGGTTCCGGTAGAGCGCCACAGGCGTGGTGAGGGAGACCGTCCATCCGTTTTTCATCCACGTGATGCCGGGCTCGACGGAGATGGCGTAGCCGGGCCGGCGGAAGCCGTTGCTGTCGCCGAAAGCATCCGTCGCCGGCACGCCATCGATCCGCGGCCCAAGGGTCACCGAGAGGCCCCACTCCGGGATGAGCGCGAACGACGCGCCGAAACGTGCGCTGAATTGATCCGCGATGGAAGTGACCGAAAGGATGTTTGGCGGGCCGCCGGTCACGGGCACGCCGTTCGTGTCCTGCGGATTGAAAAGGTACGACCCCTGAAAGTACGCCTGCCATCGCGGCCCGAGCTCGCGAAACGCGAGGATGTCCGCGGAAAATCCGAACCCGCCGTCGCCCGGCTGGATGGACGGGTCCACTGCGCGTTTCACCGCGCCGGTCGCCGTGTAAAAGGTGTCCTGCGCATTGTAGTCGCCCGTCGGAAACTTCGGGCCGATTCCGAGCGAGATGTTCCCTTTCGGGCTCTTCTCCGGGTCCAGCAGCCAATAGTAGGCCGTGAGCCGGACGTCCCCGATCCCGCCTGCCTCACTGTCGCGGCGGGTGAGGCCGTCGTGCTCGTACTTCGTCGAGCGGACCGAGTAGGTGAATGGCAGGGTGAGTCCGACGCTGAACCGCGGGGTCACCGTGTACAGCACGGAGAGGTCGACGAAGTGCGAGTTGGCGATGGGCTGCGCATCGAACGCCGAGGGAGCCGTAAACTCGCTGTCCTCGGCAAAAAGGCGCTCGGAATGAATGAACCGGTAGCTCAGCGACGCCAGCCAGTCGCCGGGCTTCGGATAGCCGGCGCCATCGCCTGTCAAAAAACTTCCCGTCAGCGAACATTGCCCGCCTCCGCGCACCGCCACGCAGCCCTGCCCGGATGTCTCCGGCGGAGCGGCGAGCCAGGCTCCGAGAGCGACGAGGAATGTGATGCAGCGCGATTTTCCCGGGGTGAAGTGGCGAGGTTTCATGGGCAGGGAATGGAGTTTCCGGTGTTGGACGCGGGAGTGGGGGGCATCCAGCGACGCTGAATGGCGGGACCGTTATCCTCGCGAAGGAGTGTGTCAACCCGGCTTTGCCCGCGTCTCCCGGCTCCGCGCTCAGCGTGCGAGTTGCCCGAAGAAATCGTCGAACAGGCTCGCATACATCAGGTCGCGCTCGGGATGGTACTGGACGCCGATCCCCCACGGATAATCACGGAGCCGCACCTGCTCGATGATCCCGTCCCCGGCATGCCAGGCCTCGACCTCCAGCGCGTCCGCCACGCGATCCAGCGCCTGATGATGTGAGCTGTTCACCTTCTCAAAGCGATGCCGCACGCCGCCCGCATGGCGCAACGGCTGCACGTTCGCCGATTTCATCTCCGGGAGATCGTGCCCGGAAATGTCCACGTGCAGCGTGCCGCCGAGCGCGACATTCAGCACCTGCACGCCTTTGCAGATGCAGAAAAGCGGCAGCCGGCGCTCGTAGGCGAAACGCACCGCTTCAAATTCCCATTTGTCGCGCACGGGGTCGGGATCGCGGATGAGCCAGTGTTCGCGCGGCGGCTCGGCGTGGAATTCCAGCGCAATGTCCGGCCCGCCGGTGATCAAGACGCCCCGCGCCGCTTCGAGATCCACCGCTCCGCGTCGCGCATTTGAAAACGAAACGCCCGGATGCCGGTCGAGAAACCGCGCGAACAGCGCCTCATCGCATTCCCGAATCCATGTGGCGACTTCACTCATTCCCGAATGAGAAACGAAATCCCCCGGCAAAGCGAGCCGTGCCTTTTGCATGCCGGTGGCTGGCGCATCCTGCCACGTGCTTCCTTCTTCCTTCCTCTTTCTCCTTGCGTTGCAAACCCGTGGGCCTGAGCATCGCGGCACCTTTCCGATGCGCTGTGCGGCTATGCGCGATCCAGCCCCAGCTCTTTGAAGGTGCCAGCGGTTTCCTCATTTTCCGAACTGAAAATCAACCAAACACACGATATGCAATCCACGACCACCCCACCCAAAGGCACACGCACCTTCCTCGCGCTGGTAACGACGCTCAGCGCGCTGATCTTCAGCCCGCTCCCGGCGCGCGCGCAGGAAGCGGAAAAGCTGAACCTGCCCAAGGCCATCAGCGGCACGATGGACATTGATTACGCGTCGCGCAAAAACACGGACGACAAAGGCAAGCCGAAGCCGGGCGTCAAGGACACCTACACGATGGCGCTGACCGTCGCGGGGACGACGGAGTTCAGCGGGAAGATCGTCCGCCTGCCGAACCTCACGAAATGGGGCGGCTACAAGACGGCTCAGGAGGCGGGCCTCGGATTCGAAGTGAATGTGAGCGTGCTGAATCCCGCAAATCCCGCGCAGAAAAAGACCGTCGGCGTGCTCGTCGGCAACGTGGCGCTCGGCGCGGATGGAAAGTATGATCCGTCGGGCGTGCGCATGGCGATCAACCAGGTGGGCAAGGCGCGCGCATTTGAATCCAAGGCGCGCGGGGCCTACTACGGCAAAGCCGGCAAGGATAAGACGGCGGGCCAGAAGGCGCTCTCCTTTGTGCGCAACATCGGCGGCAAGACGGTGAAGATCGAGAGCAAGGGCAATGACCCGCTGCGCTTCGAGGGACTCGTGCTGCCGGCCGGCCCGGCGGAGGCCTACGCGGAGACGACGGTGAATGGCGACCTCGTGTACGACTACGACACGGGCAACTACTACACGAACGGCATCAAGATGAACTATATGTACGACGGGAAGGCCGTGGCGGATACGATCACCGGCTCGATCAAATTCGTGGAGGACCCGCAGCGCGAATCGAACGGCAAGAGCAAATATGAATTCAACCTGCGCTGGAACGAGGACGCGAACCGGCCGAAGACCACGGAGTCCGACGCCTTCAAGAAGCTGAGCGACGAGGACGCGTTCTTCGCGGTGGACAACACGGTGCCTTCGCTCTCCGGCACGATTGAATACACGGATACTTTCGTCGGCGGCGCGGCGGAGAAGACGCCCGGCTCCAGCAAGCTGGTGCTGACGCTCGACGCCTACCAGCTCACCAAGCAGCAGATCCTCTCGCTGCACAAGCTGCTGCTCTTCATCGTCGGACCGTTCAACGACGAGTAAACCAATTGCAACAAAGGGAGGCGGTCAGCGATGGCCGCCTCCCTTTTTTTGCCCGACACCATGAAAGAGGCGCCTGATTTCACCGCGGTCTTCGACGAGGCATTCCGCGCGGAGGTCTCGGCGGCGTACCTGCCGAGGCTGATCACCGCGGTGCTGATCATCGCGGTGTGCGCGGTGGCCGGGCTGCTGTTGTATCGGTTTCTGAAGAAGCGGCGCGTCGTCCTCCCAAAGCACATCCTGCTCATCTACGTGCTCATCCTGGGCGGCATGGTCGCATTCCAGGGGGTCATCCTTTGCGATGCGCAGTCGGTCCGGACTGCGGCGCTCGCCGAAATCCCCGCCAAATCGAAACACGCCAACGGCCTCGTGAATCGCCTGCTCGAAGACTCCACCGGCACTGCGGTCGCGACGGAATCGGGCACCTACCTCGCCCTCGCCGGCGACCAGATTTTCCTCCCCAAGCCCGTCGCAGATTCCTTGCAAAAAGAGCTCACGGCGAAAAATCTCCGCCTGCCCTGAAGCTCACGCCGGTCCCGCTTTTCCCAAAACCCAACTCACAACCAACCACCACGGTATGACTCCACACACGCCACTCCTCCGCAAACTCATCCGCGCCCTCCGCCAATCCGCCGCCCCGCACGCGGCCGGCCTGAGCCGCCGGCAATTCCTCGGGAGATCCGCGGCCGCCGTCACCGCCACACTGCTCGCCGCCGGGGCCAGCCGCGCCGCGGCGCCAAAGGCCCCGGTCGCCATCATCGGTGCCGGCGTCGCCGGGCTCACCGCCGCGCTCCGGCTCGTGCAGGCGGGTGCGAAGGTCGAGCTCTTCGAAGGCAGCAACCGGCTCGGCGGGCGCATCCTCACGCTGGATGGATTCATCCCGGCCGACCAGAATGCCGGCAAGCCCATGTTCACGGAATTGGGCGGCGAACTGGTGGATTCCAACCACGAGGACCTGATCGCACTGGCGAAGGAACTCGGCGTCGAGATCCAGGAGCTCAAGGAGGGCGACCCGGGCGTGGAGTACTACCATTTCGAGGGCAAAATCCGCACCGACAAGGAACTGATCCCCGCCTTTGAGCCCCTCGGAAAACAGCTCGCGGAGGACGCGGAAGGGCTGGAGGACGACAAGGAAAATTACACCGACAAGGCGAAGAAATTCGACCTGATGAGCATCCACGAATACCTCCAGTCCTTTAAGGGCAAGGTGGAGCCTTGGGTGATCCACATGATCGATGTCGCGTATGAGATCGAGTACGGCCGCGCGACAAAGGAGCAGTCGGCGCTCAACCTCATTACCTACCTTTCGCCGGACACAAAGGACGGCTTTGAGATGTTCGGCGAGAGCGATGAATCCAAGCGCATCGCGGGCGGCAACAGCCGGATCATCGAGGCGCTCGCGAAAGCGCTCGACGGGAAAGTGACCATCCACATGCAGCACAAGCTCACCGCCATCGCCGCGGTGAAAGGCAAGCTGCAGCTCACCTTTGACACGCCGAAAGGCTACAAGGAGGCCACCTTCGCAAAGACGATCTGCACGCTGCCCTTCACCATGCTTCGCGGCGGCCGCGTCGCCGGCATCGAGAAACTCGGGCTCAGCAAGGAGAAGCTGAAGGCCATCCAGGAACTCGGCTACGGCAACAACACGAAGGCGATGCTCGCCTTCAAGGGCCGCCTCTGGCGCAAGGCCAACCCGGTGAACAACGGGAGCGCGTACACCGACCAGACCTTCCAGGCCTGTTGGGAGTGCAGCCGCGGACAGGAGGGCCCGGCCGGCATCATCGTGAACTTCCTCGGCGGCAAGACCGCGGCGGATGCCTCGCCCGACACCCGTTTCGACACCACGCTCAAGGAGCTCGACAAGATCTTCCCCGGCATGGAAGCGGACTATCTCGGCAAGCGCATCATGATGCACTGGCCGACGCAGAAATTCGTCCTCGGCTCCTACACGTGCCCGCTCGTCGGCCAGTACACCGCGATGCTGGAACACTGCGCCACGCCCGAGCTCGACGGAAACCTCCTCTTCGCCGGCGAACACACGAGCGCCGATTTCTCCGGCTTCATGTGCGGCGGAGTCGAGAGCGGCAATCGCGCCGCAAAGGAGCTGCTCGGGGAAGCCTGAGCGCCTGCGGTGCCGTCGAGCGGAAAGTAGGATCGATCTCCTCCTTTGGCCGGCTGGTCGGCCCCGCGTTCCTTCGTGCCTCGGCGTAATTGCGGTTCAAACCAGTTGCCTCGCGCCGCGGTCTGGGGGATTGCCGCAAACGCGCTTCCCCGCACCGTCGTTTCCATTTAGACAAAACGCCCCTTTCACTCCGCCTCTCACTCCGCGCACACATGACCAGCACCCAGGAAATCACCGACCGCGTCAAGGAACACAGCCATTGGGTCACCGCCCTCCAGCAGGAGGTGGGGCGCGTGGTCGTCGGGCAGAAATATCTCGTGGATGGCCTGCTCGTCGGCCTGCTCACGAATGGGCACGTCCTGCTCGAAGGCGTGCCCGGCCTCGCGAAGACGCTCGCGGTGAAGACGCTCTCCGCGGCGATTCACACGGGCTTCCGGCGCATCCAGTTCACGCCGGATCTGCTGCCGGCGGACCTCATCGGCACGCTGGTCTACAATCCCCGCGAAGGCGCGTTCACCACGAAGCAGGGCCCCATTTTTCGCAACCTGATCCTCGCGGACGAAATCAACCGCGCGCCCGCGAAGGTGCAGAGCGCGCTGCTCGAGGCGATGCAGGAGCGGCAGGTGACGATCGGCGATCAGACGTTCAAGCTGCCCGACCCGTTCCTCGTGCTCGCGACGCAAAACCCGCTCGAACAGGAAGGCACCTACACGCTGCCCGAGGCGCAGCTCGACCGCTTCATGCTGAAGCTCAACATCACCTACCCGAGCAAAGTGGAGGAGCGGCAAATCCTCGACCTCATGGGCACGAGCGCGCCGAAGCTGAACGTGAACGCCGTCGTGGACCCCGACCAAATCATCCGCGCCCGCGAACTCGTGAACAGCATCTACATGGACGACCGCGTGAAGGACTACATCGTGGACATCGTCTTCGCCACGCGCGAGCCCGCCGCCTACAAGCTGCAGATGGCCGGCCTCATCCGCTGGGGCGCGAGCCCGCGCGCGACCATCGCCCTCACGCTCGCAGCCAAGGCGCGCGCCTTCCTGAGCGGCCGCGGCTACGTGACGCCGCAGGACGTGAAAAGCATCGGCCTCGACGTGCTGCGCCACCGCGTGGCGATTACGTATGAGGCGGAAGCGGAAAACCTCACGAGCGAGAAGATCGTGGAGAAGGTCTTCGCGACGCTTCCGGTGCCGTAGGAACTGCGCATGGACAGCGCGCGCGACATTCTCAAAAAGATCCGCCACATCGAGCTGAAGACCCGTGGGCTCGTGCAGACGGCTTTTTCCGGGCAGTACCGTTCCGCGTTCAAGGGGCGCGGGATGAACTTCGAGGAAGTGCGCGAGTATCAGCCGGGCGACGACGTGCGGGCGATTGACTGGAACGTCACGGCGCGCATGGGCGATGCCGTTCATCAAGAAATTCACCGAGGAGCGCGAGCTGACGGTGATGCTCGTCGTGGACGTGAGCGCGTCGGGCGAATTCGGCAGCGTGCATCTCAGCAAGCGCGAACTCGCCGCGGAGGTCGCGTGCGTGTTTGCGTTCAGCGCCATCCGCAACAACGACAAGGTCGGCTGCATCCTGTTTTCCGATCACGTCGAGCTGTTCATCCCGCCGGGGAAGGGCCGGGGACATTCGCTGCGCATCATCCGCGAGATCCTGTTCTTCGAGCCAAAGGGCCGCGGCACCGACCTCGCGGGCGCGCTGGAATTTCTCAACCGCGTCACGAGCCGCCGCTCGGTCGTGCTCATGCTCTCGGATTTCCACGCGCCGGATTACGGCAAGCAACTGCGCGTCACCGCGCGCCGCCACGACCTCGTCGCGATGACCATCGTGGACCCGCGCGAACTCGAACTGCCCGACGTGGGCCGCATCGTCCTCGAGGACGCGGAGACCGGCGAGCGCGTGCTCGTGGACACCTCCGACCGCAAGACGCGCGTGCGCTACGCCTCGCGAGGTCGGCGGCTGGCATGATGATCTGCCGTCCGGCTTCCGGCGCCTCGGCGTGGACACCATCACGTTGCAGACGAACCAGGACTACGTGCCCGCGCTGCGCCGCTTCTTCAGCACGCGCGAGCACCGGCTCTCAATGGGATGATCCTCGCCGCGATCCAATCCGCTCCGCCTCCGGCAGCGCCCGTGCCCGATCCGCTTGCGGGTCTGCGCGAAAATGCGCCGCCGGTGGACGTGCCGTGGCCGCCGTGGGTGTGGTGGGCGATTGGCATCGGTGCGGTCATCGCGCTCGCGCTGCTCGTGTGGTTCATCGTGTGGCTCGTCCGCCGCAAGCCCGCCGCGCCTCCGCCGACGCCGCGGCAAATCGCGCTGCGTGCGCTGGAGGATTTGCGCGCGCACATCCGCGAACTCGATCCCTACGCGTTCAGCGTGCGGGTCTCCGACGTGCTGCGCACGTACGTGAGCGGACAGTTTGCCCTGCATGCGACGACGCAGACATCGCCGGAATTCCTCGCAAGCATCGCGGAATCGGCGCGGTTTTCCGAAGGGGACAAGGCGTTGCTCGCGACGTTCCTCGAACGCTGCGACATGCTCAAGTTTGCGCGCGTCGAGGCGCACGCGGAGGAAAACAGCGAGCTGCTCGGCGCCGCGGCGGCATTTGTGCAGGGGGCGCGGCCATGAAGTTCGACGCGTATGGCTTTGCGCAGCCGTGGTGGCTGCTCGCGCTGATTCTCATTCCCGTCATTGCGTGGCTTCAGGGCGGGCGCGGACCTTCGCCAGCGATCCGGTTTTCGTTCATCCAGCCGCTGCGTGGCTTTGCGCGTCAGCGCCGGTCGGGCGCTGGCGGATTCCGCTCGTTCATCATTTGCGCGTCGCTCGCGTGTTTCGTCGTGGCGCTCGCCCGGCCGCAACTCGGCAAGACGCAGGAAACGATCGAGTCGAGCGGCGTGGACATCATCTTGGAGCTGGATGTGTCGGGTTCGATGCAGGCGGAGGACTTCACGCTCGGAAATGACCGCGCGAGCCGCATCGAGGTCGTGAAGGACGTGACGAAGCGCTTCATCGAGGGGCGGCCGAATGATCGCATCGGCATCATCGCATTTGCCGGCCGTCCTTATCTCGTGAGCCCGCTCACGCTCGACCACGACTGGCTGCTGAAGAATCTCGAACGGCTCCGCGTGGGCCTCGTCGAGGACGGCACATCCATCGGCTCGGCGCTGGCGAGCGCGGCGAACCGGCTCAAGGACAAGCAGGCGAAGAGCAAGATCATCGTCCTGCTCACCGACGGCGACGAGACGGTGACGACGGTCCCGCCCGCGACCGCTGCGGAGGCCGCGAAGACGCTGGGCATCAAAATCTACACCATCGCCGCGGGCACGAACGGCACTGCGCCGTTCCCGGTGGGGCGCGACTTTTTCGGCAACAAGGTTTACCGGACCATCAACGTGACGGTGGACGAGGGGCAGCTCCGAAAGGTGGCGGAGATCGGCAATGGGAAATTCTTCGTCGCGATGGATACCAATTCGCTGAACCGGATTTTCGAGGAAATCGACAAGCTGGAAAAGACCGAGGTGAAGCTGAAGCGGAAGACGGACTGGAAGGACATTTTCCAGTGGTTCATCGGCGCGGGCGTGGCGCTCGCGGCGCTGCATGCAATCCTTACGCAGACGCTCTGGAGGACCGTGCCGTGAGCGACATGCGTTTTGCCCATCCGCTGTTCCTGTGGGCGCTGGCAGCGCTGCCGCTTCTCGCCGCGCTGCTTTTCCACGCGGAGAAATCCCGGCGCATCGCGCTCGACCGGCTCATCGCGGCGCGGTTGCAGCCGAGGCTCGCGGGCAGCGTGAGCCTTGCGCGTCGGCGCTGGGGTTATGCGCTGCTGCTGCTCGGTGTCGGGCTTGCGTTGGTCGCGCTCGCGCGGCCGCAGTGGGGCTTCACGTGGGAGGAGAAAAGGCAGAGCGGACGCGACATCATCTTTGCGATCGACACCTCGAAATCCATGCTCGCGACGGACCTCCTGCCGAACCGCCTCACCCGCGCGAAGCTCGCCGCGGAGGATCTGCTGAACCAGGTCGAAGGGGACCGCGTCGGACTGCTTGCGTTTGCCGGCTCGTCGTTTTTGCAGGCGCCGCTGACGTCGGACTTCGGCGCGGTGCGCGAGACCCTGCAGGAACTCGACACCGAAATCATCCCGCGCGGCGGGACGAATCTCGCCGAGGCCATCAAGGCGGCGGACGAGGCATTCGGCAAGGGCGAGAGCGAGCACCGGGCGCTGATCATTTTTTCCGACGGCGAGGAGCTGGAGGCGGATGCGATCGAGGCGGCGCGGGAGCATAAGGATCGGTTCCGCATCTTCACGGTGGGCCTCGGCTCGCCCGAAGGTTCGCTGATTCCGGTGCCGACGCCGGGCGGCGGCACGGAATTCCTGCGCGACGACCGGGGCCAGTATGTGAGATCGACGCTCGACGAGCCGCGCATGCGGGAAGTTGCGGAAGCGGGCGGGGGCTTCTACGTTGCGCTCAGAAGCGGTCCGGCGGAGATGCAGCAAATCGTCCGCGACGGCCTCGGCAAAATGAAAGAACGCGAAACAGACGCACGATTCTCAAAGGTGCCCATCGAGCGCTACCAGTGGCCGCTTGCGGCATCGCTTGCGGCAATCGCCTCGGGCCTGCTGCTGGGGGAAACGCGGCGTGTCGCGAAGCTCACGAAGGTCGCGACCGCGGCACTCGTGCTTCTCGCGGCGCGCACCGAGGCGCGCCACGCGGGCCTTGAGAAATTCGAGGCGAAGGACTACGCGGGCTCGCTCGGGGAATTCGACAGCGAGCTGAAGAGACGGGACGGCGCGGAGCTGCATTTCGATGCGGGCGCTGCGGCATACGAGCTGGGAGATTACGCGCGGGCGGCGGCGGCATTCAGCAAGGCGCTGGGCACCGCGCCGCCGGAACTGAAGAACCGCGCCGCTTACAATCTTGCCAACACGATCGCCCGCCGCGCGGTGGCGCTGGAGAAGAAGGCGGACAAGATTGGCAGCCTGAAGGATGCGGTGCGGCAGTACGACGAGGTGCTGAAGTCGGAGCCGAAGCACGAGGACGCGCAGCACAACCGGGAGATCGTCACGAAGCTCATCGCCGAGCTGGAAAAGGAGGAACAGAAGGAGAAGGAGGACGAAAAAAAGGACGAAAAGGAAAAGCAGGACCAGGAGAAGAAGGACCAGGAGAAGAAGGATCAGGACAAGCAGGACTCCTCACAGGACGGGAAGGACGGGAAGGATGATCCGCAAAAGCAGAATCCCGACGCTTCGCAGAAAGATGGCTCTGGCAAGGATCCGAAGGACGATAAGAAGGAGCAGGAAAAGAAGGACGGCGGCAAGGACGACCAGCAGAAGGACGGGCAGGAGAAGAAGGATTCGCAGCAGCAAAAATCCGACGGGCAGCAGAAGGATGGAAAGGACGAGCCCGGCGCCGAGAAGAAAGATGCGCAGCAGCAGAATCCCGATGAAAAACCGGGGGACAAGCCGCAGCCGCAGCCGAAGGATGGCGCGGACGACAAACAGAAGTCCGGCGAGGTGAAGGCGGCGAATCCGGGTCAGCAAGACCCCGAGAAGCAGGATCCCGCGGCGGAGGCCGCAGAGGCGGCGCAGGCCGCGCAGGAGGGGCGCATGACCGAGAAGGACGCGGCGCAGATTCTCGAGGCGATGAAGCGCGTGGACCGCCGGGTGCGGCTGCTCGATCCGAAGGACGAGCCCGTGAAAAACCCGAGCAAGCCTTTCAAGAATTGGTAGCCAGCACGATGACGCGTCACATTTTTCCCCGGCTCCGGATCGGTCTCGCCACGCTGCTCGCGATGCTGCTGCCGCTGTGCGCGGCGTTCGCGGAGTCCAAGGTGCGCGGAGTTTTGTCGTCGAGCACTGCGAGCGTCGGCGAGGCGGTGGAGTATGACCTGATCATCGAGGGCGAATCCGCGGCGGACAGTCCGCCTGCGCCCGCCGTGGACGGGCTCGAGCTTCGCGGCACGAGCCAGAGCAGCCAGCTCAGCTTCATCAACGGCAACGTGTCGCGCAGGGTCACCTACACCTACACGCTCATCCCGAAGCGCGAGGGCAAGTTCACGATCCCGGCGCTCGAGGTGCGCGTGGGCGGGAACGTGCTGAAGACGCTGCCAGCGACGCTGACGGTGACGCCCGGTGAGAATGCGAACGAGGCGGGCGATCTGGCCTTCGCAAAAATTTCGCTGCCGAAACGGAACCTCTATGTCGGCGAAGTGGCGCCGCTCGAAATCCGGCTTTATCTCAATACGGAAGCGCGATGGGATTTGCGCAGCAGCCCGGCGCTCAATGGTGACGGGTTCAGCATCCAGCCGCTCGGCAAGCCGTCGCAGCGCGAGGTGGAGCTGGCCGGAAAGCGCTACATCCTCGTGTCATTTTCCACTGTGCTGACGCCCGCGAGGGCCGGGAAGCTGAGCATCGGTCCCGTGCCGGTGAATCTTGCGGTGTCGAAAATGGGGCGCAACCAGTCGCGCCTCGATTTCTTCGCGCCGCGCTTCGGGCAGACGCAGGAAATGAGCGTGACTGCACCGGTGCTCGAGATTCAGGTGCAGCCGCTGCCGGTCGAGGGACGGCCGGAGGGATTTTCCGGCGCGATCGGGAAGTTTGAGTTTGCGGCGACGGGCACGCCGGACCGCGTGAAGATCGGCGAGCCGGTGAGCATGAAGTTGACGATCACGGGGAGCGGGAATTTCGATCGCATCGGCCAGCCGCCGCTCGCGGAGCCGGAAGGATGGACGACGTATTCCGCGAAGCAGAACTTCCAAGGGAGCGAGAACGGGGGGACGGAGGGCGTGAAGACGTTCGAACTGCCGGTGACGCCGACGGCGAAGAAAACGACGATGCCCGTGTTCGCGTTCAGCTATTTTGATCCCGAGGGCGAAAAGTACGTGACGCTGAAGAGCGCGCCGGCGCCGCTCACCGTCGAGGGCGAGCCGTTGAAGCCGGTCGCGCCTGCATCCGTCGAGACGACACGCGCGGCAGTCGCCGAAAGCGGAGCCGAAGGCGCCCGCGGAGCGGGACATCCTGGCGAACCTTCCGGACCTCGGTCCGGCGAGCGCGACGTTCGGTCCGTCGCTTTCGCCCGCGGTTTTCTTTTCGGTGATGTTTGCGCCGGTGCCGGTTGCGTTTGCGTTCCTCGTGTGGCGCCGCCGCCGCAGCGATGAAAACCTCGCGCGCATCGCGGCGCTGCGGCGAGAGCGGGCGGCGCTGCTCGCGCAGGCAAGGGGCGCGGCCGGACGCGCCGAGGTGCTGGACGCGGCGGTGAAGGCGATGCGGATGCAGGTGCAACTGGAGAACGGCGGCGTGCAGCCGGACGATGACGCGGACGCGCTGCTCGGCTCGCGCAAGCTGGACGCGGAGACGGCGAAGTCGCTGCGCGAAATTTTCGAGGAGCGCACCGAGCTGCTCTACGCCGGCGCAGGAGGGGAATCGGATCGCATCAGCGACAATCGAGCGGGATCGGGTGATGGCACTGGTCGCCGACTTTGAAAAGAGCCCGAGGAAATGAGCGGCTTGGCACGGATTCCATGGCTCTGCCTGTTCATCGCGGTGTCGCTCTGCACCCGCGCGTTCGCCGGGCCCGAGGGCGATTTTGCCGTGGCGAACCGCGCGTATGCGGAAGGTGACTTCGCCGCCGCATTGCGCGCCTACGAGCGCTCGCTCGCGGGCGGGCTGCACGCGAACGCGCTCTATAATCTCGGCAACACGTGCTACCGGCTCGGCAAGCTCGGCCCGGCCGCGCTGAGCTACGAACGCGCGCTCGTGCTGCGGCCGCGCCTGCCGGATGCCGTGGCGAATCTCCGTCTCACACGGGAAAAAGCCGGGGCGCGGCTGCTTGAGCAGGCGTGGTGGGAGAAGGCGCTCACGTGGTTTTCGCCGACAACGGCGACTGCGCTCGCGCTCGGCGGTGCATGGCTTTTCATGCTCATCGCCGCATCGCAGATGTGGAGGAAAAAGACCGGCCCGGCATTTTGGGCGTCGGTGCTCGGCGTGGCGGCCGCTGCGGGATACGGCGGCGCGATATACTGGATGTCTGCCGAGCGCGGGCAAGTGGCCATCGTCGTCGCCGACCGGACGAATGTGCATCCCGAGCCCGCGGAGCATTCCGCGGCGGGCGAAGTGCTGCGCGGCGGCAGCCAGTTGCGCGTGATTGGCGAGCACGGCGCATGGGTGTATTGCCGTCTGCCCGGCGGTCAGCGCGGTTGGGTGTCCGCGGATGCGGTGGAGTTTTTGCTGCCCCGTTCAAAGACGCCGGGCCGCATCGGGGCAACGGGCGTCGCGCTTCCGTCGCTTGCGGTGGCCGCGGCCATTTCAGCGTCCGTTTCCAAGGCCGACTGGCGTGACGAGATTTGGAAAAAGCCCGGGCCGTTCGGGAAGATGCGCCCGGCGGTTTTCCGCTACGCGTTTGGATGGAGCGGGATCACCGCGGCGGAGGCGGATCGTGGCCATGGCGATGTCGCCCGAGGGGCTGTGCGTGCTCGATTTCACCGCGAAGACCACGGGCGTCGCGCGGACGATGTGGAAGATGGACGCGAAGGCCACGGCGGCATTCGACCCTGTGACCTTCCGCCCCGTGAAGCTGACGCAGACGGAGACGTACAAAAAAAAAGTGGTGACGACCACCGTGGATTTCCTCGCGGACGGGCCGGTGCAGACGCGGACGCAGATTCCGCCGGAAGCCGTCCAGCGCGCTCCGCGACGTTTCGTTTTTCCGGATGTGCATGACCTGAACAGCGCGGTGTTCTTCATCCGCAGCCAGGCGCTCGCGCAGGGCGATTCGGTGAAGCTTTGCGTGTATCCCGGCGGCGCGCCCTACCTGGCGACGGCGACGGTCACGGGGCGCGAACGGCTGACGGTCGCTGGGCGCGAGTGGAACGCGATCCGATGCGACCTGCAGCTCAGTGGAATTGCGGACGACTACCGCCTCACGCCGCACAAAAAATTCAAGAAGGCGACCGCGTGGATTTCCGACGACAGCGACCGGCTGATGTTGAAAATCTCCGCCGACGTCCAGGTCGGCAGCGTGTGGGCCGAGCTGCAGAGCGTCGGCTTTCCCGAAACGAAATAACCTCAGCGGATCCGGTAATCGTCGGACACGGAGGAATCGCGGCGACGGTTGGGATTGTAAAAGGGCTTCAGCAGCGGATTCGCGCGCGGCGCCTGCGGGAGCAGGTTCATCTCGTCGAGTGTATCGAGGTCGAGACGTCCCGTGCGGCGTAGATCGGCATCGTCTTGGAAAAGAAATATCGCCTCGCTCGTGGCCGGCCCTGCGACGCCATCGATCGGGCCGCGATAGAACCGCCGCGACGCCATGATCGCCTGTGCGCGACGGATCACGCTCATCTGGACATCGCGCGGCGCAGCGGCATACGGCGTGTCGCGGAACATCGTCGTGAACGGCGTGGACACCGCCGGCGGCAACGGGAGTCGGCGGCTCGATCACGGACAGGTCGCTCGTCCTCACGCTGTCGCGGCGGATTCTGCACCGCGACCTTCGCTTCGGCTTCGGGAGGAAGCTCGCGCGGCCTTTTCATCGGCACGACCGGCTCGGCAGCCTTCTGCATGCGCCGCTCCGCGGGCGGGGGAGGGTTCAGTTGCTTCTGCGCCACGGCGACCGGGGCGGGTTGCTGCGCGGGCTTGGGCGGCGGGCGCGTCGTCGGAGCGGGCTCGGCCGTCGCGATCCTTTTCCGTCCCAGGCCCAGCGCGGTGAGTGTCTCGGCGTTCAGCTTTCCGGTGACGGAAATGCCGTTGCGGATCTGGAAGCGGCGGATCGCGGCTCCCGGTCTCGGCGCTCTCCGTGCCGGTCACTTCACCGTAATAGAATCCCTGCGCCTTCAGCACGCCTTGCACGTCGCGGATTTGATCGCTGGCGGTGGCCGTCGCCAGAAGCAGGGCCGTGGCGAGGAGGAGGGGGAGCCGTTTCATGCGGATGCGGCAAGGTGGACGCAAACTCCCCTGCGTCAATTCACACGAATCCCGCCGGGCTACATCTTCTCGATCATGGCGGTGCCGAACTCCGAGCACTTGATCTCGGTGGCGCCGTCCATGAGCCGGGCAAAATCGTAGGTCACGCGCTTGCTGCCGATCGCGCCGTTGAGGCCCTTGATGATGAGGTCCGCGGCTTCGTTCCAGCCGAGGTAGCGGAACATCATCTCGCCGCTGAGGACGACGCTGCCGGGGTTCACCTGATCCTTGTTGGCGTACTTCGGCGCGGTGCCGTGCGTGGCCTCGAAGATGGCGTGGCCGGTGAGGTAGTTGATGTTGCCGCCGGGCGCGATGCCGATGCCGCCGACCTGCGCGGCGAGCGCGTCGCTGAGGTAGTCGCCGTTCAGATTCAGCGTGGCGATGACGTCGAAATCCGTCGGGCGCGTGAGCACCTGCTGGAGCGCGATGTCGGCGATGGAGTCCTTGATGACGATGCCGGCGCCGGGCTTGCCCTCGGGGATTTTGCACCACGGGCCGCCGTCGATTTCCTCGGCGCCGAATTCCGTCTTGGCGAGCGCGTAGGCCCAGTCGCGGAATGCGCCCTCGGTGAACTTCATGATGTTGCCCTTGTGGACGATCGTGAGGCTCTTGCGTTTTTGCTCGATGGTGTATTGGAGCGCCGAGCGCACGAGCCGCTCCGTGCCGGGCTTCGACACGGGCTTGATGCCGATGCCGACAAACTCCGGGGCCTCATGGCCGAAGCGGATTTTTTTGAATTCCTTCGGGAAATTCTGCGCGAGGAAATCGAGCGTCTTCGTCGCGGCCTCGCCGCCGGCCTCAAAGTCGATGCCGGCGTAGATGTCCTCCGTGTTCTCGCGGAAAATCACCATGTCCACTTTCTCCGGGTGCTTCACGGGCGACGGCACGCCGGTGAACCACTGCACGGGCCGCAGGCACACGTAGAGGTCGAGCATCTGCCGCAGCGCGACATTCAGCGAGCGGATGCCTCCGCCGACGGGCGTGGTGAGCGGGCCCTTGATGCCGACGAGGAAATCCTTGAACGCATGCACCGTGTCGTCGGGCAGCCAGGAGTTGAAGCGCTTGAACGACTCCTCGCCCGCGAAGACTTCCATCCAGGAAATCTTCCGCTTTCCGCCGTAGGCCTTTTCCACCGCGGCGTCGAAGACGCGCACGCTCGATGCCCAGATGTCCGGCCCGGTGCCGTCACCGCGGATGAATGGGATGATCGGATTTTCCGGAACGAGGAGCTTTCCCTTTTGGATCGTCACCTTCTCGCCGGTCGGCACAGTGCAAGTCTTGTATGGCATGGTGTGTACTTTGAAATTGAAGCGCGCGGGTTAAAGCATCTCCACCCCGCGAGGTCGAGAGCGGGTTGCGAAATCTCGCGCGGTCCTATTTCGCCGCTGCGAGCACGTAGGCCAGCACGGCGCGATGCTCCTCCGGCGAGAGCTTTGAGCGCTCGGACATGTCCGCGATGATCGCCGGCCACTGCGAAGCGGAAAAGTCGCGCACCGGTTGCGCCGTATGGCAGTCGGCGCAGACGCCCAGATAAGTGCGGCGGCCGGCTTCGAGCGTGGCGGTGTTTCTGCCGTGCGCCACGAGCGTCGCGACGGGAGGCACGGCGGTCTCCAGGCTCACGCACGATGCGAGCGCGAGCGACGTGAGGAACATCACGCCGCCGCGCCGCATCCGCACGGTGAGGCTAGAAGAGGATGCCGAAAATGAGGCGGGTCTGGACATCGGCTTCGGACCGGATTCCGGTGGCTTGGAAAAGCATCGTCGTGGTGACGAAGCCGCGCTTGAAGCGGTAGGACACGTTCGGCCCGATGTACGCCGCGTGGTCGCCCGCGGGGCCCCAGCGGTCGAATTCCACTTCGTGCAGCAATTCCGCGCCCACGCTCCATTTCGGGGTCAGCTCATAGCTGACGCCCGCGGACTGCTTGAACTCGCCCTTGTCGTGGCGCAGCCCCGAGCCTTCCCATTCCGCCTCGAGCGTGGCGTTGTAGGCGGCAATCAGTTTCCCGAAGTTCTTCTGAAAGATCAGCTTTCCTTCCAGTTTGAACACCTCATCGCCGACGACGATCTCCCCGTAGAGGGCGGAGCCGATCCAGTCGGTCGTCGGGTTCGTCAGGTTGTAGATCGCCTCCACTGCGACGCCGTCCCACATGGTGGTCGTCGTGCCGCGCTGTTCGACGACGCGCCAGTTTGAAAGGTAGAGGCCGAGTTGCAGCCGGTCGGTGATGCCGAATTCCAGCTCATGCCGGAAATCGAACCGGTTCATGTCGCCCGGCGCGCCGCGGCGGGCTCTCCAAGTCACCCACTGCTCGTATTCGATCGAGCCTTTCGGAGCCGTCGTGGCTTCATACGTGTAGGTGAATGGCCGGTTGTCCGCGTGAGCGGTGCCTGGAGTCATCGAGAGCAGAAGGCTGGCGATGGCAGTGAAGGCGAGGGTGGATGGACGTTGCATGAGATGAACTTGCGTGTGTGTTACGTGGTTTTGTGTGTTGTATGCGACTAAGTCTCAGTCGCAGGCGCCGTGTGTAGCGCAGTCGCTTTCGGTGTCAAATGTTTTTAAGACTCAATCTCATCACAGGAGTGACACGTGGCCTTTGCATGGCTTTTGCCGCCTTCTGCGCCGGCGGCTCGGCGCCCGTTTCGTCTCGCTGCCCGCGGTTTTCCAGGCCCCGCCCGCGCTGTCTTCGCTCAGAGCGCCGCCGCTTCGAACACGAGCTTCTCGGTCGTCGCCCAGTCGATGCACTGGTCGGTGATCGACTGCCCGTAGGTGAGCGCGCTGCGATCCTTGCCGAGCGACTGCGCGCCAGCGACGAGGTTGCTCTCCAGCATCGCGCCGATGATCCCTTTCGCGCCGCCCGCGCGCTGCGCGAGGATCTCGCGGAACGTCGCCGGCATCCGTTCGCATTCCTTCGCGCAATTCGCGTGGCTCGCGTCCACCATCACGTTTGCCGGCAGTCCCGCCTTCGCGAGTGCCGCCAGCGCCTTGTTCACGGATGCTGCGTCGCAGTTCGGCGAGTCGTCGCCGCCGCGCAGGATCACGTGGCAGTCGGGATTCCCCGTCGTGCTGACCACACTGGCCCGCCCGCGCTCGTCGATCCCGAGGAAAGTCTGGCGCTGCGTCGCCGCCTTGATCGCGTTGATCGCCGGAGTCACCGCGCCGCTTGTCGTGTTCTTAAAGCCGACCGGCATCGAGAGTCCGCTCGCCATCTGGCGGTGCGTCTGGCTTTCCGTCGTCCGCGCGCCGATGGCCGTCCAGCACGTGAGGTCGGCGATGTACTGCGGCGTGATCGGGTCGAGCATCTCGGTCGCCGTCGGCAGGCCGAGATCGAGCACATCGCGCAGGAATTTCCGTGCGATCCGCAGCCCGGCCGGGATGTCGTTCGTGCCGTCGAGGTGCGGGTCCATGATGAGCCCCTTCCAGCCGACGGTCGTCCGCGGTTTTTCAAAATAGACGCGCATCACGATCAGCACGCGGTCGCGCACTTCGGCGGCCAGCTTCGCGAGCCGCTCGGCGTATTCGTGCCCGCCTTTCAGATCGTGGATCGAGCACGGGCCGACGATGAGCAGGAAGCGCGGGTCCGCGCCGGAGATCGTCCGCGCGATGGCCGTGCGCGAGTCGCAGACGAACGCCGCGTGCGCATCGCTGCGCGGAATTCCCTCGCTCATTTCCTTCGGGGAAGGGAGCGCGGTGTTCGCGATTACGTGAAGATCGGAGACTCGGGTCATTGGAAAGGGGCGTGTAGCTAGCGCGGTTTCCGTCGCGGCGCCAGTGCAGATCGCAACGTCGCTTGCCCGGCTCCGCAGTTGCGTCACGGATTCAGCCGCCAGATGGCGATGTTCAGCGCGGTCGCGAATGTGACCCACGCGAGATACGGCGCGAGCAGCCACGCGGTCCATCGTTCGACTTTTGCGAATGCGACGATGGTTCCCGCGATGCCTAACCACATCGCCACGATGACGACAACGGCCAGGCCGGGCCGGTGCAGGCCGAAGAAGACCGGAGTCCAAGCGGCGTTGAGCACGAGCTGCGCGAGCCACGCAGCGTGGGCGCGGTGCCAGCCGGCACGTTTCCACATGCCCCACGCCGATACTGCGATGGTGACGTAAAGGACGGTCCACACCGGCCCGAAGACCCAGGCGGGAGGGTTCCATGACGGCTTCGCGAGATTCGCAAACCATGCGTCCGGCTTCCCCAGCAACCCGACGACGGGCGCGAGAAAGGTCAGGAGGAGAAATCCGACGAGAGCGATGACGTGTCGCATGAAAGAAACAGATCGCGATGAAACGGAGTGGCTGGCGAACCCTGAATCACCCTAGCATCGTCACCGCTTGTGCAAGCGCCTCGTCGAGCTTGCTCGGGTCCTTGCCGCCGCCGCGGGCGTTGTCGGGTTTGCCGCCGCCTTTGCCGCCGACGAGCGGGGCGATGGTGCTGGATGATTTTCCCGGCCTGCACTTTCGCGGTGAAGTCCGTGGCGACGCTCGCGACGAGCGCGACGGCGCCGTTCGCGCTGCCGCCGAGGACGATGACGCCGTGGAAGCCGTGCGACTTCAGCGCGTCGGCGACGGTCTGCAGCGTGTCGCCGTCGGCGTCCGCCGAGATTGGCGATGATCGCGGGGGTGCCGTTGATCGTCTGCGCGTTGGCGAGCAGATCCTTCGCGCGGCCGGCGGCTTCGCGCTGGCTGGGCGGACTTGAGCGCCTTCTCGAGTTCCTTCTGCTGCGCGAGCATGCCTTCGATTCGCTTTTCGAGTTCGGGCGAGCGGCGTGCCGAGCTTCGTGGCGAGCGCGTGGAGGCGCTGCGTGTCGGCGGTGGCGAGGTCGTAGGCGTGTGAGGCCGGCCGACGGCTTCGATGCGGCGGACGCCGGCGGCGATGGCGGCTTCGCTCGCGATCCGGAAGAGGCCGATCTCGCCGGTCGCGCGCGTGTGGGTGCCGGCGCAGAGTTCCATGGAGTAGCCGTCGAGCGCACGCGGCGGTGCCGCCGATCTGCACGACGCGCACGGTCTCGCCGTATTTGTCGCCGAAGAACTGCATGATGTCGGCGCGCCCGCGCACGTCGGCGTAAGGCACTTCGATCCACGAGACGCGCGGCGTTTTCGACGATGCGTTCGTTCACGAGCCGCTCGATGTCGCGCACCTGCGCGGGCGTGAGCGCGGCGCTGTTGAAGTCGAAGGTCAGCTTGTCCGGCCCGACGAAGGAGCCCTTCTGCGTGGCCTCCTTGCTCACGACTTCGTGCAGCGCCCAGTGCAGCAGATGCGTGACGGTGTGGTGCCGCTGGATGGCGCCGCGGCGCGCGCGGTCGAGCTCGATGCGTGACGTGCTCGCCGACGGCGGGCGCATCGGCTTCGTCGAGGAAATGCAGCCAGGTGTGGCCGCTCTTCTGCGTGTTGGCGATGCGCCAGGACATTGCCGCCGTGGGTCATCTCGCCGGTGTCGCCGACCTGCCCGCCCATCTCGGCGTAGCACACGGAGTTGTTCGAGCGATGACGGCGGTGCTTGTCCTTCAGCCGAAAGCACTTCCTGCACATCGGCGCCGGTGTGGTCGTGATCGTAGCCGAGGAAGTGCGTGGGCTCTTCGTCTCGACTTCGGAAAGCTCGATGACTGGTCTTCTTCTGCGCGGCGCGGGCGCGGGCGCGCTGCTCTTCCATGTGCTTTTCAAAACCGGCCGTGTCCACGGTCAGGCCGCGCTCGCGGGCCATGAGTTCGGTGAGGTCGAGCGGGAAGCCGTAGGTGTCGTAGAGCTTGAAGGCAATGAACCGGGAATGTCGAATCGCACCTCGGAAGCAACTTGCGATGCCGCGAACGTTCTGGTCAGCCATGCTTCGCGACTTTCCGCAACGTCGGCGTTCCGTTCTGCAACTCGCCACGAAACTTTCTCCCGAAGTCCGCAGTCGTTCTGCGAACTCAGCTTCGCGTCTCGCAGACCCCGTTCGGAGTGTCATCCAACCGTCCAACGGGCTGAGAGCCATGTCTTTACGCCTCCAATCGAGGGGAGTTCACCTCGAAAGCAGGTCGACGATCTGCAACTGACTTCACCGATCAATGCGTGCTCGATCACATCTTCGAAAAGCTCGATTCCCCGATCCAGCGTCTTGTTGAACGCCTCCTCCTCCCGCTTCAGCACTTCCTCCACGTGCTTCTGCTTCGCGCGGATTTCGGGGAAGACGTCGCCCATCGTGCGGGCGAGGACGTCGACGAGCTTGTAGAAAAACGGCTCCGTGAAGCCGAGCGAGCGGCCGTAGCGCACGGCGCGGCGCAGGATGCGGCGCAGGACGTAGTTGCGGTCGGTGTTGCCGGGCTGGATGCCGTCGGCGATGGCGAAGCTGAGCGTGCGGATGTGATCGGCGATGACGCGGAAGGCGACGTCCACTTTCTCCTGCTCGCTCGTCGGGATGATCTGGCCCGGCGGCGTTCGGCTGCGGGAGCGTGCTGCCGTATTGGTGGCCGCTCATTTTCTCCAGCTCGTCGAAGATCGGGCGGAAGATGTCGGTCTCGTAGTTGGAGATTTTCGCGTTGGCGAAGTCGGTGAAATTCTTCGTGCCCTGGATGATCGAGGTGAGGCGCTCGAAGCCCATGCCGGTATCGACGTGCTGCGCGGGGAGCGGCGTGAAGGTGCCGTCGGGGTTCGCGTTGAACTGGATGAAGACGTTGTTCCAGATCTCGATGCACTCGGCGGTGCCTTTGTTGACCAGCGCGCCGCGTGGTGTCGCCGGCGGGGGTGAGGTCGATGTGGATCTCGCTGCACGGGCCGCACGGGCCGGTCTCGCCCATCATCCAGAAGTTGTCCTTCTTGTTGCCGTTGACGATGTGGACGGCGGGGTCGAGGCCGACGCTGCGGAATTTCTCCGCCCACAGATCCCAAGCCTCCTGATCGCGCTCGGCCGGGTCGCCCGGATCGGGCTGATAGATGGTCGCGTAGACGCGGTTCGGCGGAAATTTGAACCGCTCGACGATCAGTTCCCACGCCCACGCGATGGCTTCCTTTTTGAAGTAATCGCCGAAGCTCCAGTTCCCGAGCATCTCGAAGAACGTGTGGTGATACGTGTCGAGGCCGACGTCATCGAGGTCGTTGTGCTTGCCGCCGGCGCGGATGCACTTCTGCGTGTCCGCCGCGCGCGTGTCGCTGCCGGGGATGGCGCCGCCCCACTTGCTCACATCCGCCGTGCGCT
Organism: uncultured Verrucomicrobiae bacterium; assembly: GCA_963769025.1. Classification (GTDB taxonomy): domain Bacteria; phylum Verrucomicrobiota; class Verrucomicrobiia; order Chthoniobacterales; family Chthoniobacteraceae; genus SXWH01. The sequence goes on along the minus strand of CAVYKI010000003.1, from coordinate 812,744 downwards.
CGCCGAGGAAGATGGGGACGAACTGGTTCATGCCGGCGTTGGTGAAGAGCAGGTTCGGCGAGTCGGGCATGAGCGACGAGCTCGGCACGATGGTGTGCTGTTTCTCGCGGAAGAAATCGAGGAACTGCTGGCGGATCTGGGCGCTGGTGAGCATGGCGCGTGGGAGCCTGTGTTGCGGTGGTGAAAAGGGCGCGCAAGCTACATGGCGCGCGGCAAAGGTAAAGCTGTGGTCTTTCGCAGATGTGGCTAGACTGCGACGATGATTCCGCCCGCAGGCTCACCGGCGCTTTACGAGCAGATCGCCGCGAAGATCGAGAAGCTCATCCGCACGGGCGCACTGCGGCCGGGGGAGCGTATCCCGTCGGTGCGGCGTGCAGCGGCGCAGCATGGTGTGAGCGTGACGACGGCGGCACAGGCGTATCTTTCGCTCGAAGATCGCGGGTGGATCGAGGCGCGGCCGAGGTCGGGGTTTTTTGTGCGCACGCAATGGAGGAAGCGGGCGCTGGAGCCGGGCGTTTCGCGGCCCGCGCATGCTGCGGCGACGGTCGCGGTGGGCAGTTTACAGGCGCGGGTTTTCGATGCGGTGAGGATGCCGGATGTGGTGCCGCTGGGCGCGGGGTATCCGGGGGCGGAGGTGCTGCCGGTGGCAAAGCTGGGCCGCATCATGGCGGCGGTGGCGCGCAGCGCGGGTGCGCGCGGCCTGGCCTACGAGATGCCGCCGGGATCGGAGGCGCTGCGCCGGCAGATCGCGAAGCGGTCGCTGGACTGGGGCGGGAATCTTTCGCCGGAGGAAATCATCACGACCTGCGGCGGCACGGAGGCGCTGGCGCTGTCCCTGCGCGCCGTGACGAAGCCTGGCGACATGGTGGCCTTGGAGTCGCCGGCCTACTTTGGCGTGCTCCAGATTATCGAGGAGCTGAAGCTGAAGGCGCTCGAAATCCCGATGCATCCGCGCGACGGCATGGACCTCGACGCGCTCGAGCGTGCGCTGGCAAAGCACCGCATCGCCGCGTGCCTTGCCTCGCCGAATTTCAACAACCCGCTCGGCTCGCTCATGCCGGACGCAGCCAAACAGCGGCTGGTGAAAATCCTCGCACGCCGCGACGTGCCGCTGATCGAGGACGACATCAACGGCGATCTTGCTCACGACGGCTCGCGTCCGCGCACCGCGCAATCATACGACCGCGCCGGGCGTGTGCTGCTGTGCAGTTCGTTTTCCAAGACGCTCGCACCGGGCTACCGCGTGGGCTGGGTCGCTCCGGGCCGGTATTTTGAAAAGGTGAAAGCGCTCAAGCTGACGAGCACGCTGGCCACGGCGACGCTGCCGCAGCTCGCGATCGCGGAGTTCCTTGCGAACGGCGGCTACGATCACCACTTGCGTGCGTTGCGCCGCCATTTCGCCGATCAGATTGAACGGATGAGTGCGGCGGTCGTGGCGGCATTTCCTGAGGGTGTCAGGCTCACGCGACCACGCGGCGGATTCGTGCTCTGGGCCCGGCTGCCGAAGGGTGTTTGCGCGCTGCGGCTTCACGAGCGCGCGCTGGCGGAGAAGATCAGCATCGCGCCGGGTCCGATGTTTTCTGTCCGGCAGGGCTTTCCGAATTTCATCCGGCTGAACTGCGGCCATGCGTGGTCCGAAAAACTGGGACGCGCCGTGGAAATCCTCGGCGATCTGGTGAAGGCGATGGCGTAGCGGAGCGCCCTATCTGTACCGGTGGGAAATCACGCGATCTGCATCTGGCCGGGATTTCCAGTGGCGGTAGCGTGAGGCATGAATCAGGAACCACTTCTCTTCATCCAAATCATCTTCACCGGCCTGTTCGTTCTGACGCTGTTTGCGGGAGGCTATCTCGTCTTGAATTTTGAACGCTTCTTCGGGCCCGATCCCGATGTGCCGAGCGAGAACAGCAGCTCCCGCGCATACAGCCGGATGCAAGTCCTGATGGTGTGGCTGCATGCAGTCGCGCTCACGGGAGCCTTTGCCCTGCTGCTGCACTGACGCACGGCGCGCTCCGAAATTTCATGGCAGACCGGGGGTTCGATGCCCTTGCGCTACCCGCACATGTGCTCCACAGTGCGCGCCCCGGATCGAAGAATATCCGCATTTATCCAAACCGAAACGCACGAAAGACCATGAGCGAAACCGCTGTCGCCACCACGCCCGCCGCACCGAAGGAAAAGAAACCCACGCACAACGAGGAGATCAAAACCGCGATCCCGACGCTCGCGGGCACCCTCGCCGCCACCCTCGCGGACCCGGCGCTGGATCGCTTTTCCGACGACGATCAGCAGTTCCTGAAATTCCACGGCATCTACCAGCAGGATGACCGCGATCTGCGCAAGGCGGGCAAAAAATTCATCTTCATGATCCGCGGGCGCATCCCCGGCGGCGTGCTCTCACCGAAGGGTTACCTCGTTTACGACGACCTTGCGACGCGGTACGGGAACGACACCCTGCGCATTACTTCGCGGCAGAGCTTTCAGTTTCACGGCGTGGTAAAATCCGGCCTCGGGCCGCTGATGAAGCAGATCAACGCCGCGATGATGGACACGGTCGCCGCGTGCGGTGACGTGAACCGCAACGTGATGAGCCCGCCCGCGCCCGTCGCGAGCGCACAGCATGCGCAACTCCTCGCCGACGCCACGCGCGTCTCCGAGGCGCTGATGCCGAAGACGAAGGCGTATCACTCGATCTGGGTCGAGGGCGTGCAGCTCAACCTCGAGGCCCCGGAGAACAAGGACTTCGTGGATCCGCTCTACGGCCGCACGTACCTGCCGCGCAAATTCAAGACCGCCTTCGCGCTCCAGCCGCTGAACGACGTGGACATCCTCACGAATTGCCTCGGCTACATCGCCATCGAGGAGGGCGGAAAAATCATCGGCTACAATCTCACCGTCGGCGGCGGGCAGGGCCGCACGCACGGCCTCACGCAGACCTTCCCGCGCATCGCGGACGTGATCGGATTCGTCACGCCCGAGCAGCTCGTGGAAGTTTCGCGCGGCGTGCTCACCGTGCATCGCGACTTTGGCGACCGCACGGATCGCAAGCACGCGCGGCTCAAGTATGTCCTCGAGGAAAAGGGCGCCGAGTGGTTCCGCAAGGAACTCGAGGATCGCATCGGCTACAAACTTCCCGACGCAAAGCCGTTCAAATTCACCAAGCAGGGCGACACGTTCGGCTGGGGTGAGGCGCTCGACGGCTCGATGTTCCTCGGACTTTACGTCGAGACCGGCCGCATCAAGGACGTCCCCGGCGCGCCGGCAGAAGACCGCGCTGCGTGCCATCGTGGAAAAATATCAGGCCGAAGTGCGCCTCACGCCTTCGCAGAATCTCATCCTCGCCAACATCAAGCCCGGCGACCAGGCCGCGATCACCGTGCTGCTCGCCGAGCACGGCATCCCCGTGGACAACCAGGCAAACGCCATCCACCTCGCGAGCATGGCGTGCCCGAGCATGCCCACGTGCGGCCTCGGCCTCGCGGAGAGCGAACGCTACCTTCCGACGCTGCTCGGGCGCATCGACGAGACGCTCGGCGAACTCGGCATGGCCGGCGAGGAAATCATCATCCGCATGACCGGCTGCCCGAACGGCTGCGCGCGCCCCTACATGGCCGAGATCGGCCTCGTCGGCAAAGGCCCCGGCCGCTACCAGCTCTGGCTCGGCGGCAATGAAAACTGCACGCGCATCAACAAGGTCTGGCGCGACCTCGTGAAGGACCCGGAGATCATCCCCGAGCTGAAGTCGCTCTTCACGCGCTGGAAAGCCGAGCGTCTCGGCGGCAACGAGCGCTTCGGCGACTGGGTCGAGCGCGTGCTCTGGAAAGAGACGCCCGCTCCGGTTCCCGCCGCCGGTGCAAACTGATCTCCACCCGAAAAAACCGCGCGACGAACCGCGTCCCGGCTGGCAAAGTCTTCCCATGAACGCCCGCGTCGTTGCCGCCGTCGCGCTGCTCGCTGCCATTGCGGCGTGCGCGTATTTTTTTCTGTCGGCAGGTCCGGAAACGTCCGGTCCTGATGATTTGCCGCCGGACAAAATGGGCGACACGCACGCGTCGGGCAGCGTCGCGCAGAATTCCATTTCGCCGGGCTCCACGGCTCCGCCGAAAAGACGCCGGCGGTGAATTGGAAGCGCTTCGCCTCGCTGATGAACTCGGGACGATTTTGGCGAAACGATCCCCAAAGCCACTGCGGAGGACATCACGCGCTTCCTCGCGAAGCACGGCGAGACCCCGGCGAACCTCGTCGCGGCGTTCGGCGTGACCCGCGACCGCCAGCTGCTCGAACGCGCGCTCGAGCTTTTTCCCAACAGCCCCATTGTCCTGATGGCGGCGATCGAGTCGGTCCCCGCAAGTGCGGATCCGCAAGCCTGGAGAGACCTACCAGCCGGACGCGGAGCGCATGGCGCTCATCGAGCGATTCAAGGCCGCCGATCCGAACAATCCGCTGCCGTGGATTTTTTCCGCGCAGGAACTTTTCAAGGCGAAGCAAACCGGTGAGGCCGTCGCCGAGATCCGCGCCGCGCTCGAACGCCCCGCATTTTACACCTACGCCAACGAGCGCATGGACAGCGCGCAACTGCTCTACGAAGACCTCGGGGTCAGTTCCGTGGAGGCCAGTCTCCTCGCGATGGCCGGCCTGACGCTCCCGCACATGGGCGCCGCGCAGCAGTCTTCCCGCAGCCTCATGGAATGGCAGAAGTCGGCAGCCGACGCCGGCGACACCGCCGCGGCGGATGACGCGCTCCGGCTCACGTACAGTCTCGGCCGCACCTTCGCCACGCCGGAGGCTTCGCGCACGCTCATCGGCCAGCTCGTCGGCGTCTCGATGGAAGCCCGCGCCCTCAAGGCCCTGCCCGCCGATTCGCAGCCCGCATGGCTCACCGTCGTACCCGCGCAGCGCCTCGCGGAAATGGAAACGCAGAAGCAGAACGTGAAGGATCTCACGGCGGGTCTGGAGTGGGTCCTGCAGAGCCAGAACGGGGAACTCCTCGCCGAATACCTCCGCAGGAACCGCAGCGACGGTGAACTTTCCGCACTCACGTGGCTGAAGGCGCAGCGAAAATAGCGCGCTGACGCGCGGATCGCATTCCGCCTCGCGGGATGATTCGCTCAGAGTCGCCCTTTCCATGCGGGCGATCTTTTGTAATATCCCCAATTCGATGTCTCTCGACCGCACCCTCCAGTACGTCAGCGCCGCCGTCGCCATCGTGCTCTCGTGCGCGTTTGCGATTCTCTGCGGCAGCCTGATCGGTGGCGGCCAGTTCAAGCTGCTCGGATTGATCGCGCTCGGTGTCGTGACGATTGCCACGATCGTCCTCTGGCGGACCGGAGTCTGGCTGCTGATCCCGCTGTGCTGGGAGCTTACGGGGCGGCTTCCGTTTGCGGGCGTGCCCCTTTCCGTGCGCGACATCGCCGTCGGGGTCGCCACCGTCGGTTTTCTGGTGTTTTACGCGCTGAAGCTCCTCCGCAGCAAACCCGAGTTCGATCTGGTCGATTTTTTCGTGCTCCTCAATCTCGGCTATCTGGTGACGGTGTACGCGCGCAACCCCGTCGGCGTCGATTGGCTGGGCTCGACGATGGTGGGAGGCCGGCCGTACTTCGACATCTTCATCGCCTTCCTCGCTTTCTCGGTGCTCAAGCGTGTCCCGGTGGATCTGGGGAAGGTGCGGCTGCTTCCGATCTTTGCGCTGGCGGGTGCAGCCTTTGTCTCGCTTGGCAACCTCATCACGCTGGTCTGGCCATCCATGGCGACGCGTCTGGGGATGTTCTATTCCACATTCGCACCGCCGGAGTATGAGACGGGCCAGATCATCAATGAAGATGTGCTCGGAAGGCGCCCGTTGCTGGGCGCCGTAGGCGTCAAGGGGATGCAGGTGCTCACTTCCTACTTCACGCCCTTCAGCTTTCTCTTTCCGCATCATTTGATCAGGTTCCTGGCGGCGATCGCATTCATGACCTGCGTCCTTTTCTCGGGCTATCGCAGCGGAGTCCTGACGGTGTTCGTGTATATCGGCCTTTCCTCGTATTTCCGGAAACGCAAGCAGGACATCGCCGTCTTCGCGCTGGCCGCCTTGATTTTCGTGGGGTTTGCAGCGATTGGGCATGGGCGGCTTTTCCAACTGCCCCTTGCGGCGCAGCGGGCGCTCTCGTTTTTTCCTGGCAATTGGGATTACGAAGCGGCGAGCGACGCGCGGGCATCCAGCGAGTGGCGTTACCAGATGTGGAACATGGTCCTCGTCGATGACAAATGGATCCGGAACAAGTGGCTCGGCGACGGGTTCGGTTTTACGCGCTACGAACTCGGCATCATGCAGTCCCCGACGGGCTTTGTGACCGGCGTCGGCCAGGAGGCGTTCCTCATCGTGGGCACTTATCACAGCGGACCGCTCTCCACGATCCGGTACGCAGGCCTGGTCGGGCTTGCCTTGTTTTTCCCGCTCATGCTGTTGCTGACGGTGCGGGCCTACCGCCTGATCCGGGCGTGCCACGGAACGGCCCTGTTTCCCGTGGCACTTTTCGTCGGGATGCCGGTGGTATTCGCGCCGTTGCCTTTCATCTTCGTGGCTGGCGGCTATGACTCGAATATGGCGGAAACATTTTTTGCAGCCGGATTGCTCCGGGTGATCGACCGTGCGCGGGTGAAGTTGCTCGGCACACCCGACGCGACGGGCGTTGCGCAGGGAAACGGCGGCGAACTGGCGCTGCCAGGCGGCTCCCGGAGGGCACTCCAGTCTGCTCCGATAATCTGAACGCAAGAACCGTCCGCCAAGCGATGCGCCACCCTGTTTGCTGCCGCTTCATAACACCACCAACACCAACGATTGCAGCGAAACCCATCCGCTCCTTATGAGATCCCGCATCCCGGCCCTGTTCCATGCACTCTTGCTCGTCTTGAGCGCCGCACCGCACCATGTCCGAGCAGACGACGAACCCCAGGAACTCGCCCAGGCGCGCGGGACCTATCTCAAGGAAATCGAGTTTGCCACACGGCCCATCCGCGACCGTTACGGATCGAGGCTCGATGTGCTCAAGCGCACGCTCGGCGCCCGCGGGGACGCGCGCGGGGCTGCCGCCGTGCAGGACGAGATCGACTCCCTCAAGTCGAGCAGCATCGTGGCCACCGAGGCGCCGAAAATCTTTGGCACATGGTTTGTCAACTACGGCTCCAACGGGAGCCGGCGGATTACGCTCAAGGCCGATGGCACTGCGCTGCTTCAGGAAGTCAACGGCTCTCCCGTGGTTCCTCCGCGTCCGGGAAAGCTCGTCGTGAAGGGACCCGATTTGCTGGTGGAGTTTGAGGGCGATGTCGTCATCGAACGGCTCACTGCCTCCGGCGGCAAACTCACGGTCGAACATTTCAACCCCAAGGGGACGTATCCCGTGGGTCCGCCGGCGGCGCGTGGAACTGCTGTGAAAGCGGCTGCTGCCAAACCATGATGCGCCGATTCTCGACCGGCCTGCAAAGTCGTTCGGGGCTGCGCTTCATTGAAAAAGCCGGGCCGGAGAATGGCCTCTCGGGAGGCTCCAAAAAACGGTGAGCCTCAAGCGCCAGACTCTATGGAACATGTTGCCACTGCTCGTGGTGACCGCGTTGAACATCATATCGGTGCCGCTCTTCTACCGTTTCCTCGGTCCGGAGAAGTATGCGCTCTGGATGTACGTGCTCACTTTCACGGGCATTTTTGGCTTCATGGATCTCGGTTTCGGGGTGGCGGTCGGGCGCTACATCGGAATCGCCCTCGGGCGAGGCGACAAACAAGCCATCCGCGAATATTGGGGCACCGCGAACGCCATCGCGATTCCGCTCCTGGCGGGAATGGCTGCCTTGTTCATGGCGCTGGGAATCGGACTTGGGCCGCAGTGGTTCAACGTGGATCCGGAAAGCAGGGACTTGCTTCGCTGGTCGTTCGCCGCGGCCGGTTTTGGCCTCTTTCTTTCCTGTTACGGGCAGTTTTGGAACATCCTGTCCCAAGTCCACCTCGACTACAAATTCATCGGCGTGGCGCGAACTTCACTGACGCTTTTTCAACTCGCGGTCGCGCTTGTGCTCGCGCGATGGACGCGCAATCCGATGGTGCTCATTTTGTGGGCCACCGCTGTCGCCGGGCTCCAACTCGCTGTCTATGGCCTTCATGCCCGCAAACGTTACGGCCTCGGTCTCGACATTGCCTCCTGTTCCGGGCTGCGGGCCCGGGAAATGTCGTCCTTCACGGGCAGGACGGTCCTTTCGCTGGTCTCCGGGGCGCTGTTTGGTTCTATCGATCGCCTCATCGTCGGAAAAATCGCGCCTGCTGCCAGCTTTGCCCATTATAACATCGCCGCAAATGTGGGTGCGAGGATACAGGGCCTGAGCGGGGCAATCATGGGGCCGGTTTTCTGCAATACGAGCATCTCGCTCGGGCGCGGATCCGCCGTGGCAACGGTGTATAATGAGTGCTTCTCGTTCGTCTTCGGGTGGTATCTGCATGTGGCGCTGTGGACGGCGGTTTGGTACCCCGTCCTCCTGCGACTTTGGCTCGGGGAGGAGGTCGGGACTGCAGTGGGAACCGTCTTCCCGATCCTGATCGTGGGCGCCTGTCTGAATGCCGTCGCGAGCATTTCTGCCTCGCAGATGGGACCTCTTGATCGGATGGGAACATTGAGCGCCTTTCAGATCGCCACGGGCCTCCTCACCGCGGGCGGCATTTATGTCGGGTGGAATGTGGCCGGCATGGTCGGGGTCGCATGGGGTTACCTGTTCGGGCGCCTCGGCGACATCGCCCAAGACATGTATGTCATCCGGCTCATTGGGGGCGGTGGATGGCGCGCGCTTGCGACTTGGAAAATGGTCGCCTGCCAAGGTGCCGTCGCACTGCTTTTTCTGGCGATCTGGCGCGCGGTGCCCCGCTCGACAGGGGTTCCGGCTGGGCTGGCTGTGCTTCATGGCACGTTGGTCGCCGGGTATCTGGCATCCCGCTACCGCCGAACCTGACCAATATTGATAAGAGTCTATGTCTTTCCGTGTCCGTCTCGCAAACAAGCTCCGTGCTATCCGGTGGAATCTGAAAAACAGGCTCCACGAACTCATCCTTCAGCGGCTCGACCTCGGACTCCTCCTCACCACGGGCGTGCACATCAAAGTGAAAAGCTGGGCCGATTGGATCATCTACACCGCGATTTTCGCCGATAACGAATACGACACTGCCATTCAGGCGGCCATCGCCCAAAAGGGCGCGGGTGCCTCGCTCAAGGTGTTGGATATCGGTGCGAACGTCGGCTTTTTCGCGCTCCGGGTGGCGCATCTGCTGGCAAAGACTGAACGGGAAGCGGGGAACTTCCGAATCACGTGTATCGAGGGCTGCCCGAGGACGTACTCCCAGCTCGTTCAGCGCCTCGCTGCTTCGCCGGCTTTACAGGGCCGCCACCACGCCGTGCATGGTCTGGCGGGAAGACTCGATGGGGCCGCGAGAATCGCAGGGGCCGCCTATCACGCGATGACTTCGCTCTCCACGAACGATTCCGCCAAGGGCATCGAGGTCCCGTTCGTGAACCTCGACACACTTGTGCCGCCGGGGGATTCCATCGATCTCTTCAAGTGCGACATCGAGGGCTCGGAATGGGACGTCATCCAAAACTATCCCGATCTGCTGCGACGGACGCGCGTGGCCATCTTTGAGTTTCATCACGACAAGTGCGACCGGTCTGCGTGTCAGGAACGTCTCCGCAGCCTCGGTTTCGACCGGACGCGGACGTTGCAGGAGGATCGCTTCACCTCATTGGAACTTTTCGAACGATCGAACCCCGCGAGTGACACCCGCCCATCTCCGGCACTGTGAAGATCCTGACGTTTTTGAACGCCCTCGGCCTCGGCGGCACGGAAAAGGCGGCCTGTCGTTGGGCACATGGCCTGCGAGAGCGCGGGCATGACATCGCCGTGCTCACATTGTGCGACGGACCGCGCAGAGGTGAATTGGAAGACGCGGGAATCGCCGTGCAGGTGGTGGAACGCTCACCCGCTGCCATCGCACGTGAATTGCGCGATCGGAAACCCGGCGTCATTCACGCACACGCGCCGGGGCATCCGCACGAGGGCGACGTGCTTGGCGAGGCGCTCGCCAGCCTCCCGAAAATCCCCGTCGTGCAGACGAACATCTTCGGGCAACTCGACAATCCCGGCGAGGATCGGTGGACGGATTTCCGTCTGTTTATTTCGTGGACGAGTTGCGTGCAGGCCGCACGGCGCAGTTTTCGGAAACTGGACGAAGACTATTTCCGCAAAGCGAGCGTCGCCATCTATCCATTGGATGCGGAGGATGCCCCTGCCCCCGATGCAGTGGACAGCTTCCGTGCATCGCACGGCATCGAGAGGGATGAGGTTCTTTTCGGCCGTTTATCGCGACCGGAACCGAACAAGTGGACCGATCTCCCGCTGCGCGCCTTCCGGCTCGCACTCCAAAAGAACCCGCGCATCAAGCTCCTGCTCCGGGAACCGCCGCCGGCTGTGACGCGCGCGCTCGCCGGATCGCCGGATCGCGACCGCTTCGCCATTCTCCCTGCGACAGGCGACCTTCACGAACTGCGAATGACAATCGCGAGCCTCGATGCCGTGTTGCACACATCAAGCATCGGGGAAAGTTTTGGCTATGGCATCGCCGAACCCATGAACTACGGCAAACCGGTCATCGCCAATTCCGTGCCCTGGGGGGATCAGGCACAGATCGAATTGGTCCGACCGGGCGCGTGCGGCTTCATCGCCAGCACACCGGCCACCATGGCCCGCGCAATTCTGACCCTCGCAGCGGATCGCGGCTTGCGCGCGGAACTGGGTCGCCAGGCGCAGCTCCGAATCCGCCGGCTCGCCGATCCGGAGGCATCGCTGGATCGCCTCGAAGGTGCGCTGAACGCAACCATCGCCGGGTGCGACAACCCGCGCATCGCGGCGGATCTGGCCAATGCGCAGGCTGCCGCTCGCCATCTCGATGCGCATCAATTCGGCCACTCGCTGCGTGAGCAGATTGCCCTGCGTCCCTTTCATTGCCGCGTGCGCTTTCATCAATGGCGGAAGCGCTTCCTTCGCGCTCGTCCAGAGGCGGAGTGAAGAGCGAACTTCTCGACCTCTCTGCGCATCCGGTTTACGGATTCGGGCAAACCGGTACCGCCCAACGCTAGAATGGATTATCTCACAAAGACGTACGTCAGGATGGCCGCGAGCCTCGATCCATCCGATGACTATTTTGAGACTGATTCGCGTTTTATGACCCTGGAAGGAATCCTGACCGCCCTGCCGGCGGGGAAGTTGTGCGATATCGGCTGCGGTCGTGGCGCACTGATTCAGCGCCTGCAGAAACATCACGAGGTCTTCGGCTGTGAATATGAGGCGGGCGCGGTGGAGGTTTGCGTCGCCGCCGGCCTGAGAGTCATGCGAGTCGATCTGAACAACGATGATGCCCTCCCATTTTCGTCCAAGTTCGATGTGATCGTGATCAGCGAGGTCTGCGAACACCTTCTCGATCCAAGAAACGCCATTCGCCTCGCGAGAAATGCACTGGCGCCGGGAGGCACGCTGATCGTGACTGTCCCAAATGCGGTCCCGCTTTTCGTGAGGATGGCCGTTCCTTTCGGGAGGACGCTCGAGTGGCTGCATTACCCCTCGCCTGATACGGAACTCACAGGGCACGTCCGCTTCTACACGATAAGGTCCATGTCCCGATTGTTGAACGAGGAAGGATTGAGCGTCACCGACGTGCGCGGAGTATCGTTCCGGATGAACGGTTATTTTTGGGAGCGCGTTTGCTTCTGGGTGGCGAAGTTCTTCATGAAAAAAATGAAGACAGCCCCGGCGCGTGTGGATGCATGGCTGGGCCGCAAGATGCCGGGTCTTTCTCCGGGTCTCCTGTTTGTAGCCCGGGTCACGTGAGTGCGCGCCCGATGATCTCCTGGGATATAGCTCGATGACGAGCGACGCTTCCATGCACGAAAAAGCCTATGCAGCCGAAGTCTGCAACATCTGCGGGAGCGGGCGTTTCCGGCGCATCCATCATTTCAAGGAGTGGACGCTCGGGCGCGATCCGGTGCGCGATGTCAGCATCGTTCGCTGTGGCAAATGCGGCGTGCGCCGCCGCATGCCGGGGATCACCGACGAATACGAGGAGGACTACCACGCCCCCTACGCCGGGCAGGGGCAGGCGATCCATCCGCACGGCCTGAGCCACTTCGCCGATCTGATGACGGCGCGCCTGCGTCAGTTCAGCCAGAAGGACGTCACGTTTCTCGACGTGGGATGCTCGACCGGGCGCGCGCTCAGGCTCGCACAGACGATGGGCTTTGCAGCCACCGGACTCGATCACTCGAAATGGGCCGCCGGGCTCTGCGCGCAGCTCGGCTTCGAGACGCGGCAGGGGAGCCTGATCGGGCAATGGGAGAAGCCGGAAGTCTTCGATGTGATCCACTGCTCGCACACCATCGAGCACGTCCCCGATCCCGTGGCCTATCTCCGCGAGATGCATCGCCTCTTGAAGTCCGGCGGCCAGTTGATGCTGGCCTTTCCAAACTACGCTTCGCTCCCGCGATTCATGCTCCGTGAAAAATGGGGGACATGGTGCCTCGACTCGCACCTCTGGCAGTTCACTGCCGCGCAGATGCGCCGTCTGTTGCGGGCGGAAGGCTTCTCGATTTTTTCCTGCCGCACCTTGCACGGCTACACGCCGGACAGCCGGTGGAAGCGCAAGCTGCTCGATGCCGCCGCCGCCGCGGGATTCGGCGACGGCTGCAACATCATCGCGGTGAAAGGCTGAGCCATGCCAGCGCCCAAACTGCTGGTCGCCACTGAATTTCCGCCGAACGCATCCGGCGGCGGCCCGGCGGTGGTCCGCCAGATGTTGAAGGATTGGCCCGTGGATCGTCTCGCATGGTGGAGTTGCCTGCCGGAAAGGGATCAACGCTTCCGAATGGAAACTGCGGCTCACCGCGTGGCGCGCATTCCGGCAAAACTGTATCCGCAAAATCGGATGATCCTCCCAAAATCATGGCTCCTTGAGAACGTGTGGGCACGGTGGGCTGCGCGCCATCTCCGCGCGGCGATCCGGGAAGTGCGACCGGATGTGATTTGGGTCATTCCCCACAACTGGGCGGTCCTGCCGCTTGCCTCGGTCCTGCCGGCTGCGCGCGTTGGATTCCACGTCACCGTCCAGGACTTCGTGGATGTCGGCGGCAACATTCCGCGCTTCGGAACCGAACGCTGCCAGCGTCTCGCCCGTGCGGCGGAAAAGCTTTACGCGACCGCGACGACGAGGGATGCAACTTCGCACCCGATGATCGCCGATTTGCAGGAGCGGACCAGCTGCGAAGCCTCGCAGATGCTGCACGCCGGACTCGAGCCGGAGGACTTCGCATTTCTGGAAACGAAACAGTCCGCGCCACGCTCCGCGATTCGGATCGCTCACGCCGGGACCATCGTCGTCGAAGAGGTGTTCGCGCGTTTCGTCGCGGCCCTCAGGCGGGTGAAGGCCGCGCAGCCACGGCGGATCGAGATGCACCTCTTTGGCGCGCATTCGTATGCCGCGCGGCCATGGTTCGATGCGGAGTGGATCATCGAACACGGAAATCTCGCGGAGCCGGAGTTGTCGCAGCGGCTGCGCGATTGCGATTGGGGCTTTTCGCCGATGGCGCTGACCGATGGGAACCCCCGCTACAACCGGTTCAGCTTTCCGACCAAATTCATCACGTGTCTCGCCGCGGGTCTGCCGCTCATCACGTTGGGGCATCCGGGATGCAGCGTCATGAAAATGGCCCGCGCCTACGACATCGGCGTGTGCTGCGATGCGACGTCGGAGGACGGGCTGGAGCAGCGATTGTCGGACGCGCTTTCAGAACCCGATCCGTGGGCGCGATTCCGCGGCGAGATTGTCCGCTGCGCCCGGACCGAGTTCGACGCGGCCCGGATGCGGCGGATTTTGTTCGAGTGCTTTGAGCGATGCGCGCGCACCACCGGCGAACTGTCCGCGCGTCCCTGACTCCATCCCATCTGATCATGCGTCCCATTTCCCTCGTCGTGTGCATTTGCCGGGAGCGGGAGCTTCTCGCCCGCTTGCTTCAGGAAAGTGCCGGCCTTTACGACGATCTCGTCGTGGTTCACGACGGGCCGGAACAGCCCGAACCGGAAAAACCTGCCGTCATCGCTGCGCCCGGCGCAAATGCCCTCGATTTTTCGCGAATCGATCCCGGCACACCGCCGATCCCTGTCTACAGGGAGCCGAACGTGCCGCCCAGGCCCGGCAGCATTCATGAGCTGGTCGTGAAACACGGCGGGCGTTTCTTCGAAGGCCCGCGCTGTTTCCAGCAGGAACCGCATTGGCCATTTGCGTGGTCGCAAGCGCGGCATGATTGGATTCTCCGGCTCGATGCGGACGAATATCCCAGCGTGGAGATGAAGATGTGGCTGGAGGGTTGTCGGGCAGCGCCGGAGCCGCCGGCGGACGTGTCGGGCTACACCTGCATCTGGCCGCTTTGGGACGGAGTGCGCGCCGTCACCCGGCGCTGGCCGGCAGGGCGGATTTTTTTCATCCATCGGCGGCGCGTGCGTTTCTTCGGCATGGCCGAGCAAGTGCCGGTTCCCGATGGTCGCTACGAGCCGCTGGCGTTGGTCCTGCGGCACGAGCCGGTGAGAAAATCCTATGGGCTGAAAAACATTCTCGTCCGCCGGCAAGGTTCCGTTTGGCGGCGCGTCATCGCCCAGTCATTGCTGGGCAGCCCGCTCGACCTCCCGCGCTGGCGTTGGCAGAGTGCGGAGTGGCCGGAATTTTGGAGCCGCCTGCGCGCCCGCCCGGTTCGCTACGGTCTATACTCATTCCTCCGCGGGACCGCCGTGACGATCCGGGACCAATGGCGCACCGAGCGGACTTTTAAGCCGCTCATGGCCCTGGCTGGTCCGCTGCACCATCTCCTGATCGCGCTACTTTACCGCAGTATGAAGCGAAAGCCGCAACGCCCTCCAACCGCTGCGAGTTAAGCCGCTCCGGGCTTGCGCTGGCTCCCTGCCGGCACCGGCTCCGTTGTGCGCGGGTGGATCGTTCTGCGTGGAGCGGCTCCCCAGCAGGTCATTCCGCACGGCCTCCGCAGGCGGAGAACGCCCGTGGTCGCAGCGCGGACGACGCGCCCTTTGACGACTTCCCAACCCGCTGCCACTCTCGCAGGCGAATGCGCCTGGCCATACTCACCACGGACAACCGCGAGCATCTTCGCAATTACGAACTGCCCGAGCCGCAGTTTGGCCCGGCGATCGAAGCGGTCATCCAGGGGCTGGCCGGCCAGCCGGGGCTGGAAGTGCATGTCGTCTCCTGCACCCAGCGGCCGATGCGATCGCCGGAGAAAATCGCGGACAACACGTGGTTTCACCTGCTCCACGTCCCCAAGTTCGGCTGGCTGCGCACCGGCTATCAGGGCTGCATCCGTGCCATCCGCCGCAAACTCCGCGAACTAAAACCGGACATCGTTCACGGCCAGGGGACCGAGCGGGAATGCGCGCTGGCCGCAGTCTTCTCGGGCTTCCCGAATGTGGTTACCATCCATGGCAACATGGCGCAGGTGGCGAAGCACGTCCGCGCGCGCTTCGGCGGTTATTACTGGCTGGCGGCACGGCTCGAAAATTTTGCGCTGCCGAGGGCGGGCGGCGTTTTTTGCAATTCCGCGTACACGGAATCCGTGGTCCGTCCCCGTGCCCGGCGGACGTGGCGTGTCCCGAACGCGCTGCGCGCCGGGTTCTTCGACACTCCGGCGACGGCGGTGCGTCCGCCGAGACCCGTCCTTCTGAACATCGGCACCATCTGTGGCTACAAGCGGCAATCGGAATTGTTCGAAGTAGCGGAGCGGCTGCATGGCGAGGGATTGGATTTTGAAATCCATTTCTTCGGAGCTGCGGATCCGGCTGATCCTTACGCCGCGCGGTTTTTGAACCGCATCCGCGAAGCCGGAGCCGCAGGTTTTGCGCGGCACTTTGGGATGAAAACGCTCGCCGAATTGATTGCGGCAATGGATGCCGCGTCGGTGCTGGTCCATGTCCCAAGCGAGGAGGCGTTCGGGCTCGTGGCGGCGGAAGCATTGGCGAGGAATCTCAAATTCTTCGGGACCGATGTCGGCGGACTCCGCGACATCGCAACCGACGTGGAAGGCGCGGAACTTTTCCCACTGGAAGATCGCGATGCGTTGGAGGGAAGGATCGCTGCGTGGCTGCGCGCCGGTTCGCCCCGCCCGACTGCCGCTGCCGCGGAGATGCGGCGACGCTACCATCCGGAGGTCATCGCGCGGCGGCACGTGGAGATTTACCACGAAGTGCTTGCCGGTGCCGCGCGGAATCCGTAACCCAGCGCGCCCCATGTCCGCCGTCGAAATCTCCGGCCAGCTCAATCCCGAGGAGCGGTGCATCCTCACCGCCGCGATCCTCGACGCGCCGCGGAAACCGCGGATCGTCATCGAGATCGGCACGTGGCTCGGGGGCGGAAGCACGCTGCATTTTCTCAAGGCGCTGCAACAGAATGGCGAGGGCCGCCTGTGGGGCGTCGAAGCGGATCGCTCCATCTACGACCGGATGATCGAGAACATCCGCAAGGCCATTCCCGAGGCGGCGCACCGGTTCACGCCGCTCTTCGGTTTTTCGCAGGATGTGATCCCGAAGTGGCTGAAGGAACTCGGCGCGGAAGCGTGCGTCGATATCGCGTTTCTCGATGGCGGCGACAACCCGATGGAGCAAATCACGGAGTTCCAACTGCTCGCCGACCGCATCCCGGTCGGCGGACAACTGCTCGCGCACGACGCCAAACTCCGGAAGGGAAAATGGCTGCGGCCCTACCTCGAGCTGCTGGACAACTGGAAAGTCGAACTCCACGACATCAGCGTCGAGGGGCTGCTCACCGCGGTGAAACTCCGCGACTTGCCGACCGCCGCGAGCCGCACTGCCGCCGCGCGCAGACTGCGGGCGATGCGGATGCAGCCCGTGGAATTGCTCGGCCGGTTTCTGCCCCGGAAATTGTGCGCGCTCCTTTTGCAAGTCATGCCCGAGGCGCTTCGCAAGCGCGTGTCGCAAGGCCGCTGACGGGACGCAGCGCTTCCGCCTGTCAGCGTCCACCCAGCCATCCGCGCAGCGTGCGGACGAAGCGGCGCAGCGGCATCTGCCCGGATTCGAAGGCGGCAAATGCGTACCGCCCGCCAAGCCGCGCCAGATCCGCCGCCGATGGCATTCCCCCGATCTCCCGCGAACCATCGCGCAGCCAGGGCAGCTGCCGCAAAGCCACGCGCTCGGGAAAGTGGTTCCTAGTGTAATGGCCGAGCATCTCGTATTCGCTGAAAAGATTCGTGCTGCTCCCCGCGAGATTTTTCATGATCGCCCACGCCCAATTTTCGTGGCCCGGCAGCCTGCCCTCGATCGTAGCCAGCATTTCACGCAGCACGGCTGTCTGCACGATCATGTGCTGCGCGATGAAGGAACACTCCCGCCGCGGCTCCTCGCCCAGCAGCCTTCGGTACGTCTCGAAATACGGAATGTGCTCTTCCTCCGCAGTGGTCAGGAGCATCCGGCCTTCCGTGTCGAAAAACTCGAGCGCGCGCAGCGGAACCGTATCCGCGTCCCAGATGAGGCAGTAATCGTCGGCCGGCTCGCGGAGAGCGAACGCAAACTTCAGGAGCTGCTGAAAGTACCAGCCTGCGCCTTTCGGAAAACCCGGCAGTGCGAGCCCGCGAAGACTCTGCAAGGTCATGCCGGGGATCAGCGCGTCTTCATCGAGCAACTCCACATCATTTCCGAGGGCGCGGCGGCAGCGCGAGAAATTCGACCGCGCCGTGATGACGTGCAGTTTCCGGAAGGGGACAAAGCGCTGCAAGCCGTCGAGAGCCAGGCGCAGGATGCGCACATCCGCCGCACGGCAAGCGGTCACTACATTGAGCGGGCGGCGACAAAGCGAACCGGGGGACATTGGTGTGCGAAGCTACCGGAGCGTGCGCCGGGCGACAAGCGCCGGGCACTTGACCGCACATTGACCCTCGCCTAGACAGCGTCGCAAATGCGCCGACCGCTGGACTTGGAACTCATAAGGCCGAGCCGATGAAGGTTCTCATCTCGGGCATCTGCGGGTTCGTGGGCAGTTCGCTGGCGCGCCATTTTCGCGAACAGGATTCCTCCATCACCGTCTGCGGGTTCGACAATTTCATCCGTCCAGGCAGCGAGACGAACCGGCGGAAGCTGCAAGCGCTTGGCGTGAAGGTTTCCCATGCCGATCTCCGCGTGCAGAGCGACATCGATGCGCTCCCGCCGGCCGACTGGGTCATCGATGCAGCGGCGAACGCGAGCGTGCTCGCAGGCGTGGACGGGCGCACGAGCAGTCGGCAGATCATCGAGCACAATCTCGGCGGCACCGTGCAGATGCTCGAATACTGCAAGGCGCACTGCGCGGGTTTTCTGCTGCTGAGCACGAGCCGCGTGTATTCCATTCCGCCGCTCGCCAGCCTGCCGGTGCGGGTGGAAGGCGACGCATTTCACCCCGAAGCAGGGCGCGCGCTCCCACCCGGTGTCACCGCTGCCGGCGTGGGGGAGAGCTTCCCGACCGATGCGCCGGTCTCGCTCTACGGCAGCACGAAGCTCTGCTCCGAGCAGCTCGCGCTGGAATACGGGGCCGCCTTCGGCCTGCCGGTGTGGATCAACCGCTGCGGCGTGCTGGCCGGCGCGGGGCAGTTCGGTCGCGCGGATCAGGGCATCTTCAGTTTCTGGATTCACTCGTGGGCGCAGCGCCGTCCGCTGCGATACATCGGTTTCGGCGGCGAGGGACATCAGGTCCGCGATTGCCTGCACCCGCGCGATCTGGGGCGCCTCGTCCTCGCGCAACTCCGCGACCCGCACCGTGCCGTGAGCCGGATGCAAAACGTGGCGGGCGGCGCCGCTCGCGCCATGTCGCTGCGGCAACTCAGCGGATGGTGCGAGCGCCGGTTCGGAAAACACAGAGTCGGCGTGGATGCAGCGGAGCGGCCTTTCGACATTCCGTGGATGGTAATGGATGCGGGTCTCGCCGAGCGCCAGTGGCAGTGGCGTCCGGAAATTTCCATCGAGGACACGCTGGAGGAGATCGCCATCCACGCGGCTGAAAATCCGCAATGGCTGGAGATTTCCAGTTAGTCCGCGCGGCTCCTCGGTCCTGGCCTCGATGAAATCGGCGCGCTCATTCTGGGTATTCCTCATCCTGGGAATCCTCCTGCGCAGCGTGGCCCTCAACCAGCCATTGGTGGATGCCCACCTGCTCCGCCAGTGCCAGACAGCGGCGGCGACGGAGAGCCTCATCGGGCAGCCGGGCTTCCCCTTGGCGGCGAAAATCCCGTGGCTGGGCGATCTGGATGCGCACTTCATCCTCGAGCTGCCGCTCTACAACTATCTCGTGATGGCCGTGCATTGGTTCACGGGAAATCTCGATCTGAG
Source organism: uncultured Verrucomicrobiae bacterium (assembly GCA_963769025.1). Classification (GTDB taxonomy): domain Bacteria; phylum Verrucomicrobiota; class Verrucomicrobiia; order Chthoniobacterales; family Chthoniobacteraceae; genus SXWH01. Next base: position 793,313 of record CAVYKI010000003.1, on the reverse strand, counting down.
CGGAAAGGTGACATCGATCGTCCTGTGGGCTTTCTCCTTCGTCCTTCTGCAAGCGATCTGGCGCCGGATGCTCGGCGGGGCAAAGACGTTCTGGGCGAATCTGCTCTTCGTCATCGCGCCGCTGGAAGTTTTCTACGGTCAGGCATTCATGCCCGAGATGCTCGTGCAGGCGCTGGCGTTTGCGTTCGTCGTCCTGGTGCTGCGCCATGACGAAAAGCCCGGTCTTGGACGATGGATCGCGCTCACGTCCGTCGGAGCGGTCGGATTGCTGGTGAAGCTGCCCGAGTTTGCGCACCTCTATCTCCTGCTAGCGGCGGTCGCGTTCCGTCACGGATGGCGCACGCTGGTCATGCCGCGCACCATCATCGCAGGCCTGCTCACCGTCGCGGCGCTCAAGGCCTGGAGTGGCTACGTGGACTCGATCAATTCCGCGTACCTGCCCGAGTGGAATTCGGGCGAAGCCCTGCGCGGTTTCATCGGTCCGCTGGGCAGCCGCTTTCAAGCGAGGCCGTGGATGATGCTCGCCGGGTATCTCGGCGCCTTCGTCTTTTCCGGACCGGCGGCGCTGGCTGCGGCGATGGGACTTTGGACGTTCATCCGCACGAGGAGTCGCGGGCTTCTCGGCGTGTGGCTCGTGTCGATCGCACTGTTTTACCTGATCTGGTTTGGCAACGCGGGCTCGAGCCAGAGCTACTACAACCTTCCGGCAGTGGCGCCACTCTGCGCGCTTTTCGGGATCGGGATTGAGGCGCTCCTTGCGTTGGGTTGGGTTGCGAAAATGCGGGCGGTCGCGATCCCGATCATCGCGCTCCTCGTGGTCGTGCCGCCGATTCCAGTCTGGTTTTACCTGTTCAAGCAGGACCGGCAAATCTTCGAGGCTGCGCAGTGGGTGCGCGATCACTCCGGGCCGGGAGAGGTGATCCTCTTCCGGCCGAACCATCGCTTCGACATGGTGGATTACCCGTACAATCCCGTGCCGGCCTACTACTCCGGCCGGCCGGCTTTCGTTTGGACAGGCGGCACGCCGGAGAAAATCCGTGGGCTGGCGATGGAGCGGGCGAAGGTGGCCGTGGTGACGTCTCCGCAGCCTGCGCCATCGGGGCTGGCGGGCGCATTCGCCAGGTTCCGAGGTGCCGCGGTTCCAAAGGCTGAGAGCGACGACTGGCTCACGGGCGCCGGGTTCGAGGTGGTCGAAAGCGACGGGCGCTTCACGGCCTATCGGCGAAAGGAATCCCGCTAGCGCGGTTCACTTTATTTCGTAGCCGACGAGGGAACGAGGCGGGCACGCTTTCCCTCTGTAATAGGCATCTCAAAAGTGCCCGCCTCCTGCCGTCGGCGGCTGCAGTTTTCCAGAAACCGCCCTAGCGAGGCGGCGGTTTCACGAGCGCCTCGAATGCGTTGAACCGTTGCTCGCGCCGGTACTGATTGTCGGCGACGTAGCCGGCCAGCGTTCCGCTCGGATCGAAGACGTCCGGCTTGGACATGAGAATGAGATCGGGCAACGGCTGGGTGTTGAGCATGCCGCGGCTGCTCCCGCTCGCGTAGAATGCGCCCGGGCCGGGCCGCTCGGGATCGCGGAATGCAACGCCGTAGTAGCGGGCCGTCTCGCGGTCCGCGCTCCACCAGACTTCCTTATTGTCCTCCAGGCCCTTCCTCGCGAGCACGGCCGCAGAGCGGTAATCGTCCTTGCGGTGTTGCGGGGCCAGCCGCAGTTGCACCGTGGACACGGCGAGCGCGAGGCAGAGGCATGCGATCGCGATCGCGGCAAGCCCGCGCCGCCTCGGAGCGTGGGCGATGGAGAAAATGAGCAGCCCGCAAACGAATGGAAAAACCGGCGCCGCGTGGCGGCCCCAAAATGGGAAATGCACCACGAGCGCGAGCACTGCGAGCGCACCGAGGCTGAGGGCAGCGATCAGCGCCACGGAAATGGCGACGTCTCGCACCTTCGGCTGCTTCAAACGCATGAGCAGCCAGCGGCCCGCAACAAGGTAGGAGCCCGCCAGCAATCCCGACGCGAGGATGCCCCACCAGGGACATTTCAGAATCGTCGCGAGCTTCCCAAGTTGCGCGAGTTCACGGATCTCCGTGCGGCCGAATCCAAGGCCGCCGAAGCCGCCAATCTCGTAGAGGGCAAAGAGGATGTTTTGGATTCCCACCGCCCACAGGCGCGCGCCCGCTGCGCCGCGCAGGATCGCGAAGAGGTAATAGACCCCGAGCGTTGCAAACCAGATCAGGACGACGGTGGCGCACAGCTTCCATTTCTCCGGCAGCGCCCACCGCTCGCGCCGCGCGAACCACGCCAGGATCGCAATCGCGGGACCGGCCGTGAGGATGCCGAAAAGGGTCGTCCCGACGAGCGCGCACGACGCGACCGAGACAATGAGCAATGTCTTCGCGGAGATCGCACGTTCGTCGAATGCCGCGACCAACCCGGCGAGCAGCCACGCGCCTGCCGCGATTTGGAGGGCGTAGGGCCGCGCTTCGTTGGCGTAAAACCAGAGGAAGGGCTGGATGGCGAAGAGCAGGGGACTCCACGGCGCTTTCCACCGCCGTCCGATCATGGCGAATGCGACGACGGACGCCGCGGCCCAAAAAATGTTTGGCGCCCGCATCTGCCATTCGCCCAGTCCGAAGACGCGCGCGGAGATCCACGCGGAAAACATCCCGAGCGGCATCATCGCCTCGGACGCCTGCGTCTGCCGCAAGTCCGCGACGACTGCGCTGAGCGAGGGCATCGACGCAAGGCGCCACGTCTGCGCCTCGTCCATCCACAGGCTTTGTGTGCTCGGCATCAGCGTGCAAAGCGCGAGCGCCACGAGAAGAAAAAGCTTTGCGGTGGTGCTCACGCGTTACGGGTTTGACGGCTTACGGGCGACTGCGAGCAGTCCGACGCCGAATGGAAAGGACACCGCAGTCTGCAATGCCGGACGGACGAATGCCGCCATTAGCAGCCCGTTGAGCCACGCGGGCGGGATCCGTTCCTCGGCCCGCAACGTCGCGCCCGGTTCCCTGCCCGGAAACCAGGTGCGCCACTTGCGCAAAATCCAGACGGCCGGGAATGCGAGGACATTGACGTATTCGCAGCGCAGCACCTCGAAGCCGCGCGCGGAGAGAAGGTCGCGGAGCGGCTTCCGGCGGTAGCGCCGCTGGTGGTGCAGTGCGACGTCCCAGTCGCTCCAGAGGGATTGGAATGCCGGCACGGTGACGATGAGCGTTCCGCCGGGCCGCAGGATGCGGAACATTTCGCCGACTGCGGCGGCATCGTCGGGGATGTGCTCGATCACGTCGAGCGCCGTGGCGATGTCCGCACTGGCATCGGCGAGCGGCAGGGCGGTGCACGAGCCTTTCCGGACATGATCGTCGCCGAGGTACTTGCGCGCGATCGCGAGGGACTCCTCGTGATCATCGACGGCGATCACGGAACATTCCCGGCCCGCTTCCCGCGCGAAAAAGCCGGTGCCCGCGCCGCAATCGACGAGCACCTTTCCCGCGCCCAGCGCACCGAGCCGGCGCAGGCTCTCGAGCACAATCCTCCGTTTGCCCGCATAAAACCAATGCTCCCCCTCGACGCGCTCGAGCCGCTCGTATTCCTCAGGATTCATCGGTGCGCGGCGACTCCAGGACTTCCTCGACCACGTAGGGCGGGCGCCGTTTTACCTCGGTGTAAATCTTGGTCAGGTATTCCCCCATGATGCCCAGGCACAGGAGCTGGATGCCTCCGAGGCAGAGCGTCGCCGATGCGAGCGTGGTGAAGCCCTGCACGACCAGTCCCGGAAAGTAACCGAAGGTCTGCATGAAGCGGATCACGATCAGGACGCCAGCGTAGCCGAACCCGACAATCGAGACGAGCAGCCCGAGCACCGAAATCAGCCGGAGCGGAACGGTGCTGAAGCTGGTGATGCCATTCCAAGCATAGCTGAAAAGTCGCCGGATGGACTGCTTCGGCGCTCCCTCCCGCGCTTCGCGATCGTACCAGACGATCTCCTGCCTGAAGCCGACCCAGGAGCGCAGGGCGGGAAAGAAGACGTTCAGCTCGGGCATCCTGCGCAACTGGTCTGCGACGACGCGGTCCATCAGTCCAAAGGTGCCGCTGTCCTTTGGCATCACGCCGCCGGTGATGCGATGGAAGAGGAAATGGAACGCCTCGAAGAACAGCCGCCGGAGGCCCTTCTCGGCCCTGCTCTTGCGGCAGGCGGTGATGAGCTTCGCGCCTCGTTTCCAGCGTTCCACCATTTCGGGGATGAGTTCCGGCGGGTCCTGCAGGTCGGCATCCAGGAGGACGACGGCGTTCCCGTCGCTCGCGTCGATGCCGGCGCGGTAGGCCGCCTGCTGGCCGAAGTTGCGGCTCAACTGGATGTATTTCCAATTTGCGAAGCCACGGAGCCGCGTGAGCAAACGGTCCCGCGTGTCGTCCAGGCTCCCGTCGTTGACGAGCACGAGCTGCCACTGCGGATTCTGGTTTGCCAGCAGGGCGCGCAGCCTTTCCATGAGCCGCTCCACGCCGTCCTCTTCATTGAAGAACGGAATGACGATCGAGACTTCGACGGCGGGCGAGCCCGCCTTTGGTTGCGGTTGCATTTGCACTTTAGAATGTGGGGCGCTGGCCCGGGGGTTCCTTCGACGCGATGATGAGAAACTGACGGCCGAAGAATCTCCAGAGGATCGGCAGGCGAAGGTAGAGGGAGACGAAAATCGGCGGGTGCTCGCGGGCGTTCACCATCGTGTAGGGGAGAAAACGGTCCACGCATTCGCGGATGGAAAAGCCGCAGCTGGCGAGCCCCTCCGACAGGGAGAGCTCCGTGAGTGGAAGGTGATGGTCCCAAAAATCCCAGTAACTGCCGGGCAGGTATTTGATGTTGGGACCGATGGCGATGAGCCGGCCTCCCGGTTTCAGGCAGCGATGAGCCTCGTCGAGCGTGGCCTTGAGCGCCGCTTTGCCGGGCAGGTGCTCGAAGAAGTTGCTCGTGAAAACGGTGTCGAGCGTGTCGTCCGGAAACGGCCAGCGCGTGGAGCAATCCTGCTCCAGCAGCTCCACGTCGGGAGCGAGATTTTTGCGGGAGTCCGGGTTCAGATCCATGCCGTATTTTTTCCCGCAGCGGATCTGGTTGATGAATTCGCCGTAGCCGCACCCGAGGTCGAGCACCGTGGCATCCGGTTTCACGCAGGCCTGGAATTTCTCACGGACCAGCACCTCCCAGACGCGCTTGCGGTAGTCGCGCATTTTTTCAAAGCGACGCTGGTAGATGCCGCGCAATTCTGTCGGTTCGTTCCCGGTCATGGCTGCTTCCGATAGTCGCCCCGGCTGAAGTATTTTTCCAACCACACGTAGAGGCAGATGAAGAGGTAGCGGCTGCCCATTTCCTTGATCTTGAGCTTGGCCTCGCCGTGGCGGCGGTTGCGCCACGTGATCGGGATCACGGTCCACGAGAAGCCGCGCACGATGGCCTTCAGCGGGAGCTCGACGGTGAGATTGAAGTGCGGCGCGATGAGCGGGCGGCACCCTTCGATGACGGTGCGGCGATACGCCTTGAACGCGTTGGTGGTGTCGTTGAGCCGGATGTTGAAAAGCACGCGCAGGAAGAAGTTCGCGAGCCGGTTCACGAGCAGCTTGAAGCGCGGATAGTCGATCACGCCGCCGCCTTTGACGAACCGGCTGCCAAACACGCAGTCGTAGCCCTCGTTGAGCTTTTCCCAGTAGCGCACCACGTCCCGGCAGTCGTCGGATTCGTCCGCCATCATGATGACGATCGCATCGCCCCTCGAGTGACCGAGGCCGGCGATGATGGCCCTCCCGAAGCCGTGCGGTCCTTCGTTCCGGATCGCTTGCAACTGCGGAATGCGGGCCTTGATGGATTGGAGGACATCCCACGTCTTGTCGCTGCTCCCATCGTCGACGACCACGATCTCGTGCGGCACCGCGCGGAGATCGAGCTCGACGTGAAGGTGCTCGACCGTGGATGCGATGCAGGCTTCCTCGTCGCGGGCCGGGATAACGATCGAAAGAAGCTGGAGCCGCGCCGGAGCGGTGGGGCTATCCGGGACAGGCATCATCGGCCACTTGGAGGGCATCCATCGCCGGTCCCGGCTTGCGCCACATCCGGATCCGCAGCAAGGACCGGGGAGCCCGATTTCAAGCCGATCAGACCCGCGGAACCGGTGGCAAATGCGACGCTCATGGATGGGTTGGGCCGTTGTGCGACCGGAGCGCACGAAAGGCCACCCGGAATCGGCTGTGAAAGGCGCGCGGACGGTAGGGACAGCCCGTGCGGCCAGTAAAGTGCAAAGAGGCGCGCCTATCGCCATCCATCCGGCTGGCGGCGAGCGCCGCCTTGCGGGATTCCGCGTGCGCGCTCACTGTAGCCGCGCGCATGCGGCCGAAGTTCTCGATCATCACCCCCAGCTTTCGACAATTGGCCTGGCTCAAACTGGCGGCGGCTTCCGTCGCCGATCAGGAAGGCGTGACCAGCGAGCACATCGTGCAGGATGCCGGAACCGGCCCCGAGCTGGAGGCGTGGGCGGCTGGGCTGCAGCGCGGCGACCCTGCGCGCGCCTTCCGGCTCTTCGTGGAAAAGGACACCGGGATGTACGACGCGATCAACCGCGGCCTCCAGCGCGCGAGCGGCGAAATCGCCGCGTACCTGAATTGCGATGAGCAGTATCTCCCGGGGGCGCTGGAGGCCGTCGGGAAATACTTCGACGAAAATCCGGCCGTCGATGTGGCCTTTGCCCATGCTCTGGTGATCGACGCGCAGGGACGGTGCCTCTGCCTGCGGAAGGCGATCCTGCCCGGCAAAATCCACACGTGGGTGAGCGGCAACCTGGCGATCCTGACCTGCGCGACCTTTTTTCGGAGACAGGCGATCCTCGACCGCGGGTTGCTCTTCAATCCCGACCGCTGTGCGATCGGCGATGGCGAATGGGTCATGCGCCTGATCGACACCGGCGTGCCGATGGGCATCCTCCCGCGCATCACCTCCACGTTCCTCGACCACGGTTCCAACATGATGCTCTCCGAGCGCGGCGTGCGGGAGCAGGCGCAACTCATCGCCTCCGCACCCGGTTGGGCGCGGGCCCTGCGTCTCGCCGTGCTCGCGCACTACCGGCTGCGCAAGCTGCTCCACGGCGCCTACCGCCACGCGCCGTTCGACTATTCCGTCTATCTCGATCCGTCCGCGCGTACCTCCTTTCACGTCGCGAAACCCTCCTTCCGATGGAGCCGGTGAACCGCGCCGCGACACCGCCTTTCCTCGACGTGCTGATCGCCCGTCCGGACGAGGCTTCTGCGTTCATCCTGCGCAATCTTCCCGAGGGCGACTTCCGCAAGGTGATGATCAAGCCGAACTGGGTGAAGCACCAGGAGCACGCGGAATTTCCCATCGCCGCATTGGTCACCAGCACGGAGCTGATCGACCAGTGCATCCAGGCGTGCCTGCAAAAATATCCGCGGCTGGAAAAGCTCACCATCGGCGACGTGCCGCTCCAGACGTGCGACTGGTCCGCGCTGCTCGCGCAGGCGGGCGTGGATCGGCTCATCGGGAAATATCGCGGCCACACGCAGCCGGCGATCCAGTTCCTCGACCTGCGCCGCGAACGCTGGCGGCCCGAAGGCGGTTTTCTCGAACTCGACACGGCGCATCCCGGCGACCCGCTCGGCTACAGCGAGATCGTCATCGACGACTCGAGCCTCCTCGAGGAAGTCAGCCACAACGCCGCGTCCTTCCGCGTCTCCGACTACGATCCCGCCGAGACCGTGAGCGTGCATCGCAAGGGCCAGCACCGCTACCTCATCGCACGCACCGTGCTCGAGGCCGACCTCGTCATCAATCTGCCGAAGATGAAGACGCACCAGAAGACCGGCGTCACCGGCGCGCTCAAGAATCTCGTCGGCATCAACGGCTCCAAGGCCTACCTCGTGCACCACCAGCTGGGACTCCCGTCGGCCGGCGGCGACGAATTTCCGGAAAACGTGTCGCGCTGGATGCTTCTGCAGGCCCGGCTGCGTGAGCGCTTCCAAAAAAAATCGCGCCTGCTTTTCAAGGTGCTCAAGGGCGGATGGGAGGTGGTGAAGAAGCTCCGGGGAATCAAGACCGTCGGCACGAAGGAAAATCTCGGCGGCACCTTCTATGTCGGCTCCGGCTCGTGGTACGGGAACGACTCGATCTGGCGCATGGTGTACGATCTGAACCGCATCATTCTTTTCGCCCACGCCCATGGCGGTCCGCTCCGCGCCGATCCGCAGCGGCAGTTTGTTTCCATCATGGACGGCATCGTCGCGGGCGAGGGCAACGGCCCGCTGCAGCCGCTGCCCGTGCAGGCCGGCGTGATGCTCGCGGCGCGCAATCCGTTCCTCGTCGATTTTGCGATGGCCAGGATGATGGGTTTCGATTTCCGGAAAATCCGCCTGCTCGCGAACTGGCGCCGGTTCCCGGACGCGGCATTCGGCGGCTTCGACCCGGCTGCGTTCGCCGTGGATCTGAACGGGCAGCGCAGCGACCGCGGCATCGACGCCATTCCGGTGCTCCGGCGCTTTCTCCCTCCGCCCGGCTGGCGGGATCACATCGAACTGGAATGAACTGGCGAAAGCACGCGTTCCTCATCGGCCACGACCTGCTCGGCTCGGATTTGCGCACGCATTACCGCGAGTTTCTCGACGTGGAAAAATGGACTCCCGCGCGCCTCGCGGACGTCCACCACGAGCGCCTCACCGCGCTGCTGCGGCATGCGGTGGAAAATGTGCCGTACTATCGCGACCGCGTGCAGAGCGCGGAGCTCGCGGCGTTTCCGGTGCTGCGGAAAAACGACGTGCATGCGCATTTCGGGGAAATGATGGAGCCCTCGCTGCTCGCGGAATACCGCGGCGAGAAACGAAAGCGGCGCTACTCGTGGGTCGACGTGAAGACCGGCGGCTCCACCGGCACGCCGACGCGAGTCATCCACGATCGCGACTTCCGCGACTGGGGCCGCGCTGGCCGGTTGTATTCGCAGCATCTGTGCGGGTTCGCCCTCGGCACGCCGTTCTTCATGCTGTGGGGCTCGATGCGCGACATCAGCGAGGCGAAGGACTCCGCACAGAAGCGCATCCTCACCGAGCTGCTCCAGGCGCGTCCGCTCAATGCCTTCCTCATGGACGAAGCGCGCATGATGGCCTACGCGCAGGAGATCAATGGCTCATCGCTCATGCACCTCATGGCCTACGTGGATGCCGCCGAGCAGCTCGCGCGCTTCATCGAGAAGCGGGGGATGCAAATGCGTCCGCTGAAGTCCGTGATGGCCTGCGCCGGCACCGTGACGGAGGAGAATCGCAACATCATCCGCCGGGTCTTCGGTGCGCGCGTTCATAACAAGTACGGCAGCCGCGAATGCGCGGACATGGCCTGCGAATGCGCTGCGGGTGGCTTCCACATTTACCAAACCGGCGTGCATCTCGAGATCGTGGATGACCACGGCCAGTCAGTGCCCGCCGGCACGATGGGCCGAATTCTCGTGACGCTCTTGAACAACCGCCGCTTCCCGATCATCCGCTACGAGATCGGCGACATGGGCGCGCTGAAGGACGGCCTTTGCCCCTGCGGCTCGCCGCTGCCGCTGCTCGAACGCGTCGAGGGCCGCATCTCCGAATTCATCACAGCCGCAGACGGCGCGTACGTGAGCCCCATTTTCATCCGCCATTTGGTCGGCGTCGTCCACAACGCGGGCGCGCTTGGAAAATTCCAGTTCGTCCAGCACGGCGCCGCGGACTATTCGCTCGCGATGCAGATGGACGGTTCGTTGTCCGACGATGCATTTCGTGAGACAGCGGCGCGCATCCGCGACGATCTCGGGAAAGTGCTGGGCCCTGGCGCGCAACTCGCCATCGACCGCGTGCCGGACATCCCGGCTTCCGGCAGCGGGAAATTCCTCTACGTGCGCAATCTGCACCGCTCGAAGTAAGCAACCATGCCGGACCGCATTCTCTACGTTCACAACAGCGCCGACATCTACGGCGCGAGCCGCTCGCTCCTGCGGCTGCTGCGCACGCTGGACCGGCAGCGCTACGAGCCGTTCGTGATGCTGCCCGCCGAGGGCCCGCTCGCGGAGCAATTGCGCGCTACCGGCGTGCGAGTGCTCGTCTATCCGCCGCTCAGCGTCATCGACCGCGCAGTCCTCAAGTCCTGGCGGCTGCCGTTTTTTTTGCTGAACATCCCGCGCTCGGTGCTGGGCGTGCTCGCGATCCTGAAGCGCGAACGCATCGTGCTCGTCCACTCGAACACCGGCGTGATCCTCTCCCCAGGCCCGGCGGCTTGGCTCGCGGGCCTGCCGCATGTCTGGCACATCCGCGACTGGTTCCAGGAGTTCCGCGGCTTCTGGCGCTTCCATGAAAAATGGATGCGCGTTTTTGCCGTGCGCATCATCGCCGTTTCGGAGGCGATCGCCGGGCAGTTCAACGATCGCGCGAAAGTCACGGTGATCAACAACGGCTTCGACATCGCGGAATTCGAACGCGGCGACCGTCAGGGTGGCGCGGAATTTCGCGCGCAGCACGCGCTCGGGGACGGGCCGGTGGTCGGTTGCGTCGGGCGGATCAAACTCCGGCGAAAAGGGCAGGAGGTCTTGCTGCGCGCCGCAGGGTTGCTCCGCCAGCGCGGGGTTCGGGCGAAATTCCTCGTCGTCGGCGCGCCGTTCCCCGGCAACGAATCGCATCTCGCCGCGTTGCACGGAATCGTGCGCGAGTTCGGCCTCGAAGCGGACGTGATTTTCACGGGCGAACTCCCCGATCCGCGTCCCGCCTATTCGGCGATGGACATCTTCGTGCTGCCGTCCGCGCAACCGGAGCCATTTGGCGGCGTGGTCATGGAGGCGATGTGCATGGGCCTGCCTGTGATTGCCACGAACATCGGCGGCTCCACCGAGCAGGTGGCAGACGGCGAAACCGGTTTCCTCGTGCCACCGGATGATGCCGTGGCGCTCGCGGAGAAACTGGAATCGCTCCTGCGCGATGGCGAACTGCGGCGGCGTTTCGGAGCGGCGGGACGCCGGAGGATCGCCGACCGTTTCGCGCTGAAAGACATGGCGGGCAGGATCGAGCGCGTCTATCAGGAATGCCTGGAGCGCAAATGAGCAAACAGCCCGTCGTATTCATCAAGAGCCTCGAAGCCGGCGGCTACGCACCGGTGATCGAGGAGACGCTCGCGCAGATCGGTTTCTTCGAGAACGTCGCGCCCGGGGCGCGGGTTTTCCTGAAGCCGAATCTCACATTTCCCGAGTTCCGCCCCGGCGTGATGACCTCGCTGGATTGCCTCCGTGCGGTGACGTTGTGCCTCATCCGCCACGGCTACCGCGTCGTCATCGGCGAGGCGGACAGCGGCGGCTACAACCGCTTCTCGATGGACGAGGTTTTCAAGGGAATGGGCATCTACGAAATGGCGAAGGAGGCCGGTGCGGAGGTGATCAATCTCAGCTTCACGGAGCCGGAGTGGATCGATGTGCGCGCCGGCTGGCGGCGGCTGCGCGTGCCGGTGCCGCGGCTGCTCCTGCACGAGATTGATGCGTTCATCACGCTGCCAGTCCCGAAGATCCACATGAACACGCTGGTCTCGATGTCGATCAAGAACCAGTGGGGCTGCATCCAGGAACCGAACGTGCGGCTGAAGCTGCATCCTTACTTTGCAGAGGTCATGTACCAGTTGAACAGCCGCCTGCCGAATGCCTACTCGATCATCGACGGCCGCTACGGGCTGAATCGCACCGGGCCGATGCTCGGGGATGTCGTGGATTTCAATGTCGTGCTCGGGTCGAACGATCTCGTCGCCGCGGACCGTGCATGCTGCCGGCTGATGCAGATCGATGAGGAGCGGGTGAGCTACCTGCGGCACTTCAGATCGCGCGGCTGGTGGTGTCCCTTCGAGGAAATTCGCATCAACGACGACATCGCGAAGTTCCAACGGAAGCCGTTTTTCCTCACCCGCAAGTGGACCGATTACCCGGGGCTGGCCTGCTTTAACAGCGCGTTCCTCGCTTGGCTCGGCTACCATTCGCCGCTCGCCGGATTTGCGCACTGGCTGCTCTACCTTTTCCGAGAGCCCTTTTACAAATACGGCGAGGAGAAGGCGAAGGTGCGCGGCGAACGCAAACCGTAGGCACGCGACGGGCGAACGCTGCGTTTGTTCGCTGGACAACCGCGAAAGTCCCCGCCGACACTCGCGCGGTTCATGGAGAAAATTTTCATCACAGGCGTCGCCGGATTCATCGGCAGCACCATGGCGGACCGGTTGCTCGCACTCGGCATTCAGGTCGTTGGCTGGGATAATTTTTCCGCGGGGCAGGAGGAGTTCTTGGAGCCGGCAAGGAAGCAGCCGGGGTTCGTCCTCCACCGAGGGGACAACCTCGATGCGGCGGCGCTGACGAAGGCGATGGCAGGCTGCGACATGGTGTTTCATTTCGCGGCAAATGCGGACGTGCGTTTCGGCACCGAGCATCCTGGCCGCGACCTGCAGCAGAACACCATCGCGACCTTCAATGTGCTCGAGGCGATGCGCGCGAACGGCATCAGGCGCATCGCGTTCTCCTCGACCGGCTCGGTGTACGGCGAGGCGCCGGTGATCCCGACGCCGGAGGATGCGCCGTTCCCGATCCAGACTTCGCTCTACGGCGCGTCGAAGGTCGCGGGTGAAAATCTGATCGAGGCGTACTGCGAGGGCTTCGGCTTCGAGGGTTACATCTTCCGTTTCGTGTCGATCCTCGGCGAGCGCTACACGCACGGGCACGTGTTCGATTTCTACAAGCAGCTGCTCGAACACCCGGATCACCTCACCGTGCTCGGCGACGGCACGCAGCGGAAGTCGTATCTCTACGTGCAGGACTGCGTGGATGCGATCCTCCATGTCGTCAACGCGCGCACGGCGGAGAAGGCGAAGCACCGCGTGCAGATCTACAATCTCGGCACGGCGGAGTACTGCCAGGTGACCGATTCGATCGGCTGGATCTGCGCGCACCTCGGGCTCAAGCCGGAGCTGAAATTCACCGGCGGCGAGCGCGGCTGGATCGGCGACAACCCGTTCATCTTCCTCGACACCGCAAAAATCCGCGCCACCGGCTGGCAGCCGAAGCTCACGCATCGAGCAGGGCATCGTGCGCACGCTGCAGTGGCTGCAGCAAAACCAGTGGGTGCTCACGCGGCGATGAAGATCGCCGTCCTCGGGCTCTGGCATCTCGGGTGCGTGACGGCGGCCTGCTGCGCGCGGCACTTCGCGGTGATCGGGCTCGATTTCGACGCGGGCAACATCGCGGCGCTGCGCGAGGGAAGGCCGCCGCTCTTCGAGCCGGGCCTCGAGGACCTCACCCGCGACGGGCTGCGCAGCGGGAGGCTGGACTTTGCCACGGATGCAAACACGGCGTGCGCGGATGCCGACGTGGTGTGGGTCACCTACGATACGCCGGTGAACGACGACGATGAGTCGGACGCGGAGTTTGTCATGGAGCGCATCCGGCGAATCGTTCCTGCGTCAAATGGCGGACGCGCTGTTTCTCATTTCGTCGCAGCTGCCGGCGGGACGTGTCGCCGGCTCGAGACGGAATTTCCGGCGTTGCGTTTCGCATGCTCGCCGGAGAATTTGCGGCTCGGCGGAGCGCTGAAGGTTTTTAACGAGCCGGAGCGCATCGTCGCGGGCTGCCGCAACGAAGCGGATCGCGCGTTGCTTTCCGAGTTGTTCCGCCCGTTTTGCGCGAATGTGATCTGGATGAGCACGGAGTCGGCGGAGATGACCAAGCACGCGCTCAATTCGTTCCTCGCGCTGTCGATGACATTCGCCAACGAAATCGCCCGGCTCTGCGAGCTGACCGGTGCAGATGCGAAGGAGGTCGAGGCCGGGCTGAAGAGCGACATCCGCATCGGGCAGCGGGCGTATCTCGGACCCGGCGCGGCGTTCGCAGGCGGGACGCTCGCTCGCGACGTGGTGGCGCTCACGCAACTCGCCGCGAGCCGCGGAGAGCCGCTCGCACTCATCCCGGCCATCAAGCAGAGCAACGACCGGCACAAGGGCTGGGCGCTGCGCCGGCTGAAGGACGAGGTCGGCGCGCTGCGCGGCGTCGCGGTCGCCGTGCTCGGGCTGACCTACACGCCGGGGACGGACACGCTGCGCCGCAGCGCATGCGGTCGAGCTTTGCGAACGGCTGCTCGCGGAAGGGTGCGAGGTCCGCGCGTTTGATCCGGCGGCAAGGCAACTGCCCGCCAACCTCGCGGCGTGCGACGATGGCGCCCGATCCCAGCAGCGCACTCGCTGGTGCGGACGCTGCGGTCGTCTGCACCGAGTGGCCGGAATTCAAGGCGCTGCCGTGGGCGGAATTAATTCCCACGATGCGCCGCCCGCTGATTTTTGATGCGAATCGTTTTGTGAATTCCGTGCTGCCGGCGACGGCGGGGCTCCGTTACTTCTCCGTGGGAAAAGCCACATGAAACTCCAGGGACTCAACGCGCTCATCACCGGCGGCAGCCAGGGCCTGGGTCGGGCCATTGCGGAGAACTTCGTCCGCGAAGGCGCGAGCGTGATGATCTGCGCGCGGGACGCGGCGCTGCTCGAGAAGACGCGCGCGGAACTCGCGGCGGTCGCGCAGCCGGGCAGAAGGTGCTCGCGCGCACGTGCGATGTTTCCTACGAGCCGCAGGTGAATGAGCTGGTCGCCGGCGCGTTGGCGGAGATGGGTGCCATCCACATCCTCGTGAACAACGCCGGCGTCTACGGCCCGATGGGGCCGACCGAGGACGGTGCCATTTGCCGAGTGGGCGCGCGCGATTGAGATCAACCTCTACGGCGTGCTGCTGCCGTGCCGCGCGCTGATCCCGCACTTCAAGGCCGCGGCCCGAGGGAAGATCATCATCATCTCCGGTGGCGGCGCGACGAATCCGCTGCCGAACATCAGTGCCTACGCGGCGTCGAAGGCGGCGGTCGTGCGGCTGATGGAGACGCTGGCCGAGGAGCTGAAGCCGCACGGCATCGACGTGAACGCCGTCGCGCCCGGCGCGCTCAAGACGCGCATGATCGCAGGAGGTCCTCGACGCCGGGCCGGAGAAAGTCGGCGCGGCATTTTACGCGAAGAATGAGAAGTGGGCCGAGGATGGCGCCACGCCGCCAGGACTCGCGGCAAATCTCTGCGCATACCTCGCGCAGCAGAGACAGTGACGGCGTGACGGGGCGGCTCATCTCCGCGCAGTGGGACCCGTGGAGCGACGCTGCACACGCACAAGCGACGAATTCGGCGACATCTACACACTGCGGCGAATCGTGCCCGAGGACCGGGGCAAAAAGTGGGAACAATGAGCGCGGTGAGATTTGCGATCATCGGTTGCGGGCTGATTGGAAAAAAGCGCGCGGCGTGCCTGCCGGCGGGCTCGCTCGCCGTCGTGTGCGATCTCGATCGCGGGCGGGCTGAGTCGCTTGCCGCGACGGTGCCGGGATGCCGCGCGGTGACGGATCCGGCGGAGGTCTTCAAGTCGGCGGACGTGGATGCGGTGATCGTTTCCACGGTGAACTCCGCCCTTTCCCCGCTGACCGGGGACGCGATCCGCGCCAGCAAGCACGTGCTCGTCGAGAAGCCCGGTGCATTCCTGGCGGACGAGGCGGAAGCGCTTCGCGTGCTGGCGGAGGAGAAGCGCGTGATTGTCCGCGTGGGATACAATCACCGCTTCCACCCGGCGCTGCAAAAGGCGCGCGAGCTTGCGGACTCCGGCGTCGCTCGGGCCGCTGATGTTTCTCCGCGGGCGCTACGGGCACGGCGGACGGGTCGGGCTACGACCGCGAATGGCGCGCCGATCCGAAGCTCTCCGGCGGCGGCGAACTCATCGACCAGGGCGTGCATCTGATCGATCTCGCCCGCTGGTTCCTCGGCGATTTCACGAGCATCGACGGGTCACGCGACGACCTACTTCTGGGACATGCCGGTGGACGACAACGCGTTCCTCAATCTCCGCACCGCGCAGGACCAGACCGCGTGGCTGCACGTGAGCTGCACGGAGTGGAAGAATCTGTTCTCCCTCGAAATCTACGGTCGCGACGGGAAGCTGCACATCGAAGGACTCGGCGGCAGCTACGGCGTCGAGCGGCTGCACTTTTACAAGATGCTGCCGGAGATGGGGCCGCCGGAGACGACGATCTTCGAGTATCCGCGCGGCGACGAGTCGTGGCGGCTGGAGTGCGGAGGCTTTCATCGAAGACATCCGCCTCGGGCGCGCGCCGAACCCCGGGCTTGCGCGAAGCGCGCGGCGGCGCTGCGTATCGTCGAGACGATTTACAAAAAGAGCGGCTACGCATGATCATCACACGCTCACCCCTTCGCATCTCCCTCGGCGGCGGCGGCACCGACCTGCCGTCCTACTACGAAGAGCACGGCGGCTTCCTCATCGCGGCGGCGATCGACAAATACGTCTACATCACGCTGCACCGGACCTTCGTGCACGAGCTGATCGTCAAGTACTCGAAGCTCGAGCGCGTGAAGAGCGTGGACGAGCTCGAGCACCCGATCATCCGCGAAGCGCTGAAGCTGCGTCGGTGTGGATGCGCGCATATCTGGAACTCGACCTCGATGGCGGACATCCCGGCGGGCACGGGGCTTGGCTCGTCGGGCAGCTTCACGACCGCGCTGCTGAAGGCGCTGCACGCTTACAGAAAGAACATCGTGCGTCCCGGCGGAGATCGCGGCGCAGGCCTGCGAGATCGAGATCGAGAAGCTGCGACGAGCCGATCGGCAAGCAGGACCAGTACATCGCGGCGGTCGGCGGCCTCACCTCGTTTCATTTTCTCCCGGGCGGCAAGGTCGAGGTCCTGCCGCGTGAAAATCGACGAGGAGACGCTCTTCAATCTGGAGGACAACCTGCTGCTGTTCTTCACCGGCTACACGCGTTCGGCGTCTGCGATCCTGAAGGAGCAGAACGACCGGACCAAGAGCCTGGACAGGGCGATGGTGGACAATCTGCACTTCGTCAAGGAGCTCGGGCTCCAGAGCAAGGAGGCGCTCGAGTCCGGCGATCTGCGCGAATTCGCGCGGCTGATGGACGTGCACTGGCAGCGGAAAAAGGAGCGCTCCGGCGGGATGAGCAACCCGCAGATCAACGAATGGTACGACCTTGCGATGGCGAATGGCGCGCTCGGCGGAAAGCTCATCGGCGCGGGCGGCGGCGGATTCCTGATGTTCTTACGCCGAGGACAAGAACGCGTCTGCGGCATGCGATGCGGCAGGCCGGCCTGACGCGAGGTGCGTTTCCGCTTCGATTTCGAGGGAACGAAGCAGGTGATCTGAGGCGGGCGGCCACCGCTTCCCGCCTGACGTTCGGGCCTGCGGCGAGATGTTCAGGGCCGCGGGCACCGCGCCTGCTTTAAGGGAGCGGCATGTGCGGAATTTGAGCCGTCCGCGCGTGCCACAGCCCAGCCCCAATGACCTCGCTTAAACATCTCCGCGTGCAAATCTTCGCCGACGGCGCCGACAAGGCCGGCATGGTCCAGCTTTACGCGAATCCGCTCATCAAGGGAATGACCACCAACCCGACGCTGATGAACAAGAGCGGCATCCGGGACTACGAGGGCTTCGCGAAGGACATCCTGCAGACCGTAAAGGACAAGCCGATCTCCTTCGAGGTGTTCTCGGACGACTTCGCCGAGATGCGGCGGCAGGCGCTGAAGATCGCGGCGTGGCAGGGCAATGTGTATGTGAAGATCCCCGTGATGAATCCCGCGGGTGCGCCGTCGTATGATCTCATCCGCGACCTCGCGACGGAGGGCGTGCAGCTCAACGTCACGGCCATCCTCTCCGTCGAGCAGGTGCGCGCAGTCGCCGCAGTCCTGAACCCGGAGGTGCCATCCGTCGTGTCGGTCTTCGCCGGTCGCATCGCCGACACGGGGCGCGATCCGGTGAATGTCATGCGCAAGTCGCTGGAGATCCTGAATCCGCTCCCGAAGGCGGAACTGCTCTGGGCGAGCGTGCGCGAAGTGCTCAATATCTTCCAGGCCGACGCGTGCGGCGCGCACATCGTGACCGTCCAGCACGACATCCTGGCCAAGGCGATCAAGATGGCCGGAATGGATCTCACGGATCTCTCGCTGGACACGGTGCGGATGTTCGATCGCGACGCGAAGTCCGCCGGCTTCGCCCTTTGACCGCGGCGCCGTCGCGCCGGGAGGGGTTGACGCCTTGCGAAGGCACCCGAGAAGTGCGTTGAAGGACGCCTGGTATGCGGTAGGTTCGCCGCGATGGCAGAGACCTCACAACCCATCGTTGATCTCGATGAACCGGTTCGCGAAGCGGACCGGACGTTGTTTCCCGACGTCCCTAGGCTGCTTGCCGCGCTGTTCCGATGGTGCCGGAAAAATCCCGTGCAGACGGTGCTGCTTGGCCTTCTCATCGGTGTGCTTGGGTACGCCTACTTTGGGATCAAGGCATTCGTGGGGATGAAAATCAGTGCCGCGCACTGGATCTCGGCCGGGTGGAATGCGGAAAACGATCAGGAGCACTGCTGGTTCATCCTTCCGGTATCCGTCTTGCTCGTCCTTTTCCGATGGAAGGAGATCGCCGTGCTGCCGAAGCGGGGCAGCAATTCCGGATTGTGGTTTGTCGGAGCTGGCGTGCTGCTTTATGTCGCGGGTGTGCGCTGCACGGAGGCGCGGTACACGATTTTTGCGCTGCCGTTCCTGTTTTACGGGATCACGCGTTTTCTTTTTGGCGTGCCGATCAGCCGGCTTGTTCTCTTTCCGTGCATCTTTCTCCTTTTCATGACGCCGCTCGGCGGAGTCGTGCAGGGCACCGCGTCCCTGCAGGTGCTCACGGCGAAGGCCATCCAGATTCTTTCCTCGATCTGCGGCATCCCGATCCTTGTGGATGGCAGCAGCATCACGTCAGCCGACGGGAGGTTTCCGCCGATGGAGGTCGCGGGCGGCTGCTCGGGAATCCGGTCGCTCATGGCGATGAGCACGATCGCCGCACTTTACGCCTACTTTGTGATGCGCGGGACTGTGCGGGGCGTGATCCTCTTCGGCAGTTCGCTGATTTTCGCCGTGCTGGGAAATTTCGCCCGCGTGTTTTCCGTCGTCCTCTTCGCCCGGTTTGTGAGTCCCGAGATCGCGACAAAGAGCTACCACGACTACTCGGGCCTCGTGTTCTTCCCCGTGGCTGTCGCCGCGATGGCCGGCTTTGGATCGCTGATCAATCGCGACTGGCGTGCGCTTTTCGAGCAATGGTTTGCCGCGCAGCCGGCCAAGTCGGCCGCTCCCAAATCTTCCCCGGCACCCGGGAAGGCACCGAAGCCCAAGAAGCCGCTGCACTATGACTACTAGCCGGCTTGCCACATTGCTCGCGTTCATGGCGCTCGGGTTTGCGACCGTCTTCCTTCTCCCGAAAAGCCCCAACCAACCCACCGGCATCCGCATGGAACTGCCGGATTACGTTGCCAACTGGATCGGCACCGACGGGGAAATCACCGACAAGGAACGCTTCGGCCTCGGTGTCGCCACCGGCACCCGCATCATCCGCAAGGTCTACCGGAATCTCGGCGACCACGAAATTACCGTCACCATCGTCCTTTCCGGCCGCGATATGAGCACGAGCATCCACCGCCCCGAGCGCTGCCTCGATGCGCAGGGATGGGCCCGGCGGGAGAGCGACACCTTTGCCGTGTCGCTGCCGACGCGCGGGACTTTCCCCGTCACGCAGTTGCGCTGCAGCCGTCTCATCCAGGCGGAAAAAAGCCCCGTCACACTCGATCTGCAGGCGTTCTACTGGTTCGTCGGAGAAGATGAGGTCTGCAACGGCCACTGGGAACGTTGGGCCATCGATAATCGGGACCGGCTCTTCCGTGGCGTCAACCAGCGCTGGGCATTCATCCTCGTGAGCGGGATCGTGCCGCCCCAGAAGGATCCGAAGGACAACGAAGCCGCACGCAAAGGATCGCAGCAGGCCATCCGCAACTTCATCGCGATGCTCGCGCCGAAGATCCACCTCGACACCGTCCAGTACCATTGAGCGCGGCCCGCGCGGTGTGGCTGACGTGCGGCCTGCTCGTCGCGGCATCAATCATCGCCTGCGTCTGCGGCCTGCCGCTCGTGTGGGACGGCGCATACCAGCTCGCCGTCAGCCTCGTGGAGCAGAAGCCGTATTTTTACCAGACGCGATTCCACTCGTGGCTGCTGTGGTGGCCCTGCGTCGCGCTGAGCAGCGCGACGGATAATCTCACCGCGCTCACGTTTGCATTCGGCCTGCCATTCATCGCCGCTCCGGCGGCGAGCCTGGGGATCTCGTGGCTCGTCGTGCGGCGGAACCGGCCGGAGCTGATCGTATGGGCTGCGTTCGGCGTCGCGCTCGCGGGACTGCCGGGGCAGGCGTTCGTGATCAACGACAGCATCTGGCAGCAGACGATGTTCTGGCCGGTATTCCTCGGCGCGCTCGTGCCGGTGTCGCGGCGTTGTGCGTGTGCGCTCGGCGTGCTCGCCCTTTTCCAACTCTCTCATCAGGCGGGCATCCTGCTCCTCGGAGCGGCGCTGATCGCGGCGTGGCTGGTCGGCCGATCGCAGCCGGAATTCCGACGCGCACAGTCCGCAAAAGTGGCGGCACTCGCGGTGTTGCTCGCACTTGCAATCGCGAAGGTGCTGTGGATCTCGAACCCGAACTGGTCGGGTGCGCTGCACGACAGCTACGCGGCGCAGCGCATGTCGTGGTCGGAGATCGCCACGACATGGTGTGACGGCGTGGTCGGCCCGCCGCTCTACGGGATGCTCGCCATGTGGCTCGCCGCCCTTGCGCCACTCGCGCGTGGCCGCGGCGCGCAGCGCGCGGGGTTGCTGGCACTTGCCGCCACGGGCGTGCTGTGGGCGTGGTGGGCTGCGGTGCCGGAGCGCTGGGCGGGCGCGATCAACTACCGCCGGTGGGTCGTGCCGTTCGCATTCCCGTTCCTCATCGCTGCATTCCTCGCCGCGCGTCGCGTGCCGGGAAAGCCGGTTTCGTTCGCATTCGCGCCCGCTTCGGCAGCCGTGTTCTTCGTCGTCATCGCACTCCAGTCACTCGGTTGGCACCGGCTCGTCGTGCGGCTTGAAAACGACATCGCAAATGACCCGCGCGCCGTCGTCCCGCACGAGGCCGTCCCGTGGGTCGCGCGCACAGCGATGGATCACTGGGGCATGACCGCACTCGTCGCACTGCAAGGCGGCACCCGGCCGCAAAAATACTTTGCCTTCAACGCCGACGCGCTCGCGGCTCTGCACGCCGGCCGCATCTGGCTCGGCGACGGGCATACGATCCCGGCACCACCGGGCGCGGCAGGTTTTTTCGACCACCGCCCTTTGCTGGAGCGGTTACGCGTGGAGGCTCGTTAGCCGAGCTTCTTCGCGACGAGCTGCTCGAGCTTCACGATGTCCGCGGCGAACTTGCGGATGCCGTCCGCCGTCTTCTCCGTCGCCATCGCGTCATCGTTCACCTCGTAGCGGAACGTCTTTTCGTCGATGTGCCGCTTGGCGATGTCCATGCCCTTCGCGGCGCTCGCGTCGAGTTTCCGCACGATCGGCTCCGTGCTGGCCTGGAGTTCCCCGAGCAGCGCCGGGCTGATGGTGAGCAGGTCGCAGCCCGCGAGCTCCGTGATCTCGCCCTTGTTGCGGAACGACGCGCCCATCACCTCGGTCTTGTAGCCGAATTTCTTGTAGTAGTTGAAAATCTGCGTGACCGACACCACGCCGGGGTCCTCGGTCGGAGCGTAATCCTTCTTCGTCGAGGCCTTGTACCAGTCGAGGATGCGGCCGACGAAAGGCGAGATGAGCGTGATGCCGCCCTCGGCGCACGCAATCGCCTGCGCGAGCGAGAAGAGGAGCGTCAGGTTGCAGTGGATGCCTTCCTTTTCGAGCACCTCGGCGGCCTTGATGCCCTCCCACGTGCTCGCGATCTTGATCAGCACGCGGTCGCGGCTGATGCCGTTCTTCTCGTAAATTGCGATGAGTTGGTGGGCCTTTTTGATGCTTCCGTCCTTGTCGAATGACAGGCGCGCATCCGTCTCCGTGCTCACGCGGCCGGGGACGATCTTCAGAATTTCGAGACCGAAATTCACGAGGATGTTGTCGATCACGTCCTCCACCTGCGCGGCGCCGGTGAGGCCGCTGTTCTTGCGGTCGGCCACGGCCTTGTCCACGAGCGGCGCGTACTCCGGCTTGGAGGCGGCGGCGAGGATGAGCGAGGGATTCGTCGTCGCATCCTGCGGCTTGTAGGCCTTCATGGATTCGAAATCGCCCGTATCGGCGACGACTTTGGTGAGTTTCTTGAGTTGGTCGAGTTGGGTGATCATGGCGTGTTGGAAGAAAAGGGGCGCGAACTTATGCTCAATCGCTTCGGGCGCAATCCGGAAATTGGTCCAATATTTTCGCCGGCTCGTCTGTTGCCGGGCGACGCGACCGAAGGCGGCAAAAAGTGCTTCGAGCCGGCTCTTTCGGTGGGCGACAATCCCGGCGCGCGGGCGCTGCCTCAGTTCCCGGCGTTCGCAGCGGCGAGCCGGTCGGCGAGGTCCGCTTCCTGGAGCGCGGTGAGCATTTCGCCGAGGTCGCCTTCCATGAACCGATCGAGATTGTAGAGCGTGAGCTCGATGCGGTGGTCGGTCACTCGGTTCTGCGGGAAATTATACGTGCGGATTTTTTCCGACCGGTCGCCGCTGCCGATCTGGCTCTTGCGGTGCGCCGCGTATTTTTCCGCCTCCTCGCGCTGTTTCTTCTCCAGCAGGCGCGAACGCAGGATGGTCAGCGCCTTTTCCTTGTTCTTCTGCTGGCTGCGTCCGTCCTGACAGCGGACGATCGTGCCGGTGGGAATGTGCATCACCTGCACCGCGGAATCCGTCGTGTTCACGCCCTGCCCCCCGGGGCCGCCGGAACGGCAGACTTCGATGCGGAGGTCGTCGGGCTTGAGTTCAAAATCCACTTCCTCAGCCTCCGGCAGCACGGCGACAGTCGCGACGCTCGTGTGGATGCGCCCCTGCGCCTCGGTCGCCGGCACGCGCTGCACGCGATGCACGCCGCTCTCGAAGCGCAGCTTCCGGAACACGTTTTCACCGGTGACCTTGAAAATGATTTCCTTGTAGCCGCCCAAGTCGCTGGGCGAGGACTCGAGAGGCTCGATTTTCAGCCCGATGGTCTCCGCGTAATACGAATACATGCGGTGCAGGTCCGCGGCAAAAAGCGCCGCCTCATCGCCACCCGTGCCGGCGCGGATTTCCATGATGGCATCGCGGTCATCATTCGGGTCGGGCGGCAGCAGCGAAAACTGCACCTCACGCTCCAGCTTCGCCACGCGGGCTTCCAAGTCAGGCAGCTCCGCGCGCGCCATCTCCGCGAGTTCGTCGTCGCCCTTGGCGAGTTCACGGCTGTCGGCGATTTCGCGCTCCAGCTTTTGGAATTCGTCCCACAGCGCGAGCGACTCCTTCAGGCGGCTGTGCTCACGGAGGATTTCCTGCGCCTTCTTCGGGTTGTCGTAGAGACCGGGCGCGGCCACGGCAGCCTCGACCTCGGCGAAGCGATCCCGCTTGCGATCCATCAATGGCGTGAAGTCCATGGCGCTTTTGTCGTGGCAAAAAACGAAACGGTGGAGCCGCACATGGCGCCTCCACCGTCGCGAAAATCAGGATCTGCGGAGCTAGGCCTTGGCGACCTTTTTCCGGCGAAGCTCGGTGCCGCCGAAGCGCTTCGTGAACTTCTCGATGCGGCCTGCGGTATCGACGAACTTCTGCTCACCCGTGAAGAATGGATGGCACGAAGCGCAGATGCCGACCTGCAGCGTCTTGCGCGTCGAGCGGGTGTGGATGACGGCTCCGCATGCGCAGGAGATGGTGGTATCGGTGTATTCGGGATGGATTTCGGCTTTCATGGCTTTTTGCGGAAAATGGGGCGCGCAAACTAGCGGCGCATCCGCTTTGTGCAAACAAAAAGTCCCAAACCTTTCGTGACGCGCCTGCGGCATCGGTTGTCAGTGAACCGGAGCGGGGCGTCCCGGCGGCGGTGGCGCGTCCCGCTCTCCGGCCGGCGGAGAACGTTCGTCGTCGAAAAAGAAAACCCCGGCCTCTCTCGAAGCCGGGGTCTTGTTGGGAATCTGGGATGCGTCGCTTAGTTGCCAGCCGGGGGAGTCGGGGGCTTCGGCGCGGGTGCGGGAGCGGCGTCCGGCGGAGCGTTGATCACCTCGTCGGTGGTCGGCGCAGGCTTCGGAGGCTTCGGTGCCGAAGGAACGGGCGCGGAAGGAACCGGGGCCGAAGGCGCAGCGGCTTGGACTGCTTCTTTCGCCTCAGCCTTGGCTTTGTCCACGGTCTCCTTGGCTTCCTGAGTCGCCTTGTCCACCGTTTCCTTGGCTTCCTTGGTGGCCTTGTCCACCTCTGTAGTGGCTTTGTCCATGGCCTTCTGGACGTCTTCTTTTGCTTTTGTTTCGACGTCCTTCTTCTCGCAGGCGGTGAAGCCCAGCGCGGCAATGGCGGCGATGATGATGTATTGTTTCATAAGGGTGTGTAGTTGTTGTTGGAACCGCAGGGCGGTCGTTCCCAATCTGACAGCCCGGACGCACCGGGGTCAACTACTGAGCGCCGGGTCGCCTTTGGTGAACGGCCTACGGCTTCGCGCAGAGTTTTTCGAGCAGGCCGGTCATCCGCCCGAGCATCGTGCGCGGATCGTCCAGCAATCCCGCGGCGGCGAGCGCCTGGTCTGCGACCTGCATCGCCACGGCCTTGCCGAGTTCCGCGTCGGAATTGCGCATCTTCTCAAGGCTCACGATGAGCGCGTGGTCGGGGTTGATTTCAATGTCCGGCTTCGGCTCCGGACCGGCCTCGCCGTCGCGGTTGAGCGCCTTCATCATGCGGCGCATGTTCACCGTCATCTCGCTGTCCGAGGAAAGCGCGATGGCCGGGCTGCCCACGAGCCGCTTCGACACGCGCACTTCGCCCACGCGTTCGCCGACCGCTTCCTTGATGAATTCCGCCAGCTTCTTCGCCGTGTCCTCATCGAGGCCCTTCGCTTCGCGTTCCAGCTTCACGTCCGCTTTTTCCGCGGCCACGAGCTTCTTGCCGTCGAATTCGCGAAGCTGTTCCAGGACAAACTCGTCGCGCGCATCGGTGAGGAAAAACATCTCCCACTTCTTCTCCCGGAACACCTCGTAGCTCGGCGCGGCTTCGCACGCCTCGCGGTTCGCGGCGCTCAGGAAGTAAATCTCCTTCTGCTCCTCCGGCATCCGCGAAACGTAGTCCGCGAGGCTCGTGAACTTCCCGCCCTCGGTCGCGCTCGACTCGAAGCGCAGCAGCTTCGCCAGCGCATCGCGGTGCGACCAGTCGTTCGCCACGCCTTCCTTCAGGCAGTGGCCGTGCTCCTTGAAAAAGCGCGCATACTTGTCCGCGTCCGCCTTCGATTCCTCGTCGAGGAATTTCAGCAGCCGCTTCACCAGCACCTCGCGCAGCTTTGCCACCAGCGCGCTGTCCTGCATCGTCTCCCGCGAAATATTCAGCGGCAGATCCTCGCTGTCCACGACGCCGCGCAGGAAGCGCGTCCACTCCGGCAGCAGCGTCTTCGCGCGCGACTGGATGAGGATCTTTTTGCAATAGAGATCCACGTGGTGCTCCTCGCGCGTGAAGGTCGCCAGTTCGAGGTTCTTCGACGGGATGAACAGCAGCGCGCGGATCGCCAGCGGCGCGTCCGCATTGAAGTGCAGCCGGTAGAGCGGCGCCTCCGCGTCGTGCCCGATGTATTTGTAAAACTCGTCGTATTCCGTGTCCTTGATCTCCGATTTGTTGCGCGTCCACAGCGCCTGCACCGTGTTGATTTCCTTCCCGTTCACCTCGATCGGCAGCGGCACGAAGTTCGAGTATCGCTTGATGATGCTCTCGATGCGGTAAGCCTTCGCAAATTCATCGTCCTTGAGATGCAGGACGATTTTCGTTCCGCGCGGCAAAGGTCATCCGCAGCCTCGATCTCGTAGCCCGACTTTCCGTCGCTCTTCCACTTCCATCCCGTCTCACCCGGACGGCAGCTCTTCGAGTAAACCGTGACTTTGTCCGCCACCATGAATGCCGAGTAAAAGCCCACGCCAAACTGCCCGATGAGCGTCGCATCCACCGCCCCGCTTCCCGAAGCCTGGGCCTTCGCCTTGAGCTGCTCGAGGAAAGCCTTCGATCCGGAATGCGCGATGGTCCCGAGATTCTCGATCAACTCCCCGTGCGACATCCCGATGCCCGCATCCGTGAAGGTGATCGTCTTCGCCGTGTCATCCGTCGTGATGGTCACCTTCAGCGGCGCATCGGGCTCGGTGATTTCCTGCCCGCTCGTCTTCAGGAAGCGCAGCTTCTCCGAAGCATCCGCCGCATTGGAAATCAGCTCGCGGACAAAGATCTCCTTGTCGGTGTAAAGCGAATGGACAACGAGATCGAGGAGCTGCGCGATCTCCGCCTGAAATTCATGTTTCTCCGGTGCAGTGGTCGTACTCATAGGGCCGCGGACATTATGGAAGCCGACCGTTTGCGCAAGGGGTGCGTTTGGCGTTTGCCAGAACACGGATGCTTGTTTTGGTCACAACTCACCGATGCGCCTTCTCATCCCGATCCTCTGCATTGTAGCGGGCCTGCTGCCGAGAATCAGAAGCGGGGACCAGAAGCGGGGACAGACTGATTATTCCTTTGGGAATACACGTTCACTTCGCACTCACCCCGCATTTCCCGCTGGCACCGACGCGGACGCGGGCTAGCTTCCAGCCATGAGCTTCGCAGAAGATCCGTCGCGCGCTCGAACTGGATGAGCCGGGGCTGCTGGCGGAGGATGTGGAGCTGGTGGAGGAACGCCTCGCCGAGCATCATCGGAATCCGGACTCGGCCGTTCCTCTGGACGAGATGAAGGCCCGCCTGCGTTCCCGGTTTCCGTGATGAACTGGCGTGTGGAGTTCCGCCCCGAAGTGGAGCGGGACATGGCCGAGGCTGCCACGTGGTATGAAGACCGGCGCGCGGGGCTCGGCGCGGAATTCATCGAAGAAGTCTTCCGGATTTATGACGCGCTGGGCGACAACCCGCTGCTGAACAGCCATCGACACCCGGCGAAGACATCCGCTGGCGATACCCCGACCGTTTCCCCTACCGCATTATTTACGAAGTGCTGGAGGCTGAGCGGACAGTGATCGTGGCCGCGGTTCTCCGCGCTGCGCGTCACGACAGACATTGGAAACGG
The DNA here is from genome assembly GCA_963769025.1 of uncultured Verrucomicrobiae bacterium. Lineage (GTDB taxonomy): Bacteria > Verrucomicrobiota > Verrucomicrobiia > Chthoniobacterales > Chthoniobacteraceae > SXWH01. The sequence continues at coordinate 766,147 of CAVYKI010000003.1, read as the reverse complement.
CGGGTATGATCGAGCGCACGGGGAACGGGGGTTGTCGCGCCACGTTCGTTGCATCAGGCTTCAGGCGTCATGAAGCTCGACCATCCCGCGCTGGTGAAACTTTTGCAGAGGGCCTACTCGGGGGAGAAGGCGGCGGCGTTTGCGTACATCGGGCATGCGCGTTCGCTGCGGGATCCGGCGGCGAAGGGGGCGGTGCGGCAGATCGAGGCGGATGAGTGGAAGCACCGCGAGAATGTGCTGGGGCTGATGCGGCGCTACGAGGTGCCGGTGTCGCGCTGGCTGGAGGTGAAGCTGCACGTCATCGGGCGGATCATCTCGGCGAGCTGCCATGTCATCGGGCGGTTCATGCCGTTCTTTTTCGCGGGGAAATTGGAGAGCGGGAATGTGTGCGAATACTTTGTGATGATGCGGCACTTTCACTCGCTGGGCATCACGGAGCACGATGCGATGCTCTATGAGATGGGGATGAAGGAGAAGGAGCACGAGGTGTACTTCCTGGAGCAGATCAAGGCGAGCAGGCTGATGCCCCTCTTTCAGCGGCTTTTCGGCTGGGGCACGGGGGAGAGCGCGAATGATGTGGACCTGAAAAACAGGCAGCCGGTGGACGAGTCGGATGGGTATTGCAAGGGCTACAAGGCGGGGCGGGAAAACAGAGACATCCACGACGGTCACCCGCACAAGGATGGGGCGGATATTTGACCGCGAATTGCACGGATGCCACGGATGGTTTGCAGAGGAGAATTCTTCCATCCGTGGTTCCTCCCGCGGCTTCATCCTCGGAATTTCGCTGAGGTTTCAAGCACGCGCTCGCCGTGAGGCGCACGGGTCTGGTAGTGGGATGGCATGATAGTCCCGCAATTTTGGGCTGAAGAACGCATCCAGTATCGCTCGGGGAAAAAGCAGATCACGGTGCGGCGCTTTGGCTGGTCCGATGTGAGCCAGGAGGAGGCGCAGGCGCTCGCGGTGGCGCGGGCCAAGGACGCTTTCCAGCGGGTGGCGACCGGCGAGGCGATCGATCGCCGCGAGCCGAAGGTGCCCTACAATGGCGCGGCCGGAGTGCCCATCCGCGAGGAGATCCTGCGGCGGGAGGGCGGGGTGATCATCACGCGCAACAGCTACGGCGCGCAGTGCCTGAATACGCCGGATGTGCTTTTTGCGGATGTGGATTTCACCGGGTCTTCGGGGGTGCGCATGACTTGCGCGGTGCTGCTGCTCTTCCTCGTGGTGGCGATCGGGCTGGGGTGGAGCCGGCATTCCGTAAAGGCGGGCCTCATCGGGGCAGCCGTGGCGCTGCTGCTCGCGCCAAAGGTTGCGAAGGTGCTCCACCGTGCGCGGGACCGCGCGAGCGGCGGCGCGGAGAAACGCGCGCGGAAACGGATCGCGGCTTTTGCGGCGGCACACCCCGACTGGCGGCTGCGGCTTTACCGGACGCCGGCGGGATTTCGTGTGCTGGCGATGCACCGGACCTTCGACCCGGCGGAGCCGGCGGTGGCGGAGTTCTTCGCGGCGCTGGGGACCGACCCGGTGTATGTGCGGATGTGCGGGAATCAGCACTGCTTCCGCGCCCGCGTGAGCCCGAAGCCGTGGCGCATCGGCATCACCGACCACCTGCGACCGAGGCCCGGCGTGTGGCCGGTTGCGCCGGAGCAGTTGCCCACGCGGCGGCAGTGGGTGGAGGAATATGAGAGGAAGGCGACCGGCTACGCTTCATGCCATTTCGTCGAGGAGATGGGAAATGGAACGGTGCATCCCGGAGCCGCCGCTGTGCAGCGTCTTCACGATGCGCTGAGCCGGGCCGGCGCTGCGCTGCCGCTGGCGTGACATCGCGGGGAGGCGGCGGCAGGAGCTTCCCGAAGCCACGCGCCTGCTCGCGGCTGCCGTGATTTTCGCCCTCGTGCTCTGCATCCCGTTCTCGCAGCAGCCGCGCCGGTGGCGGGAGGCCTTACACATCCGCCGGTTTCATCTTCGGGGCGAGGAGGTGGATGACCAGCAGCGCCACGAGGTAGGCGGAGCCGGCGATGATGAAAATGGAGTCGTAGCTGCGGGTGCGCTCGAGAATCTGGCCGACGACGAGTGCGATCAGCATCCCGCCGATGCCGCCCGCCATTCCGCCGATGCCGACGACGGAGCCGACGGCCTGGCGCGGGAACATGTCGGAGGCGGCGGTGAAGAGATTCGCGGCCCAGGCCTGATGCGCGGCGGCGGCGAGCGAGAGGAGGCCGACGGCGACCCAGAGATTGGTGGTCTTCGCGGCGAAGACGATGGGGATGACGGCGAGCGCGCAGACGAGGAGGGCGGTCTTGCGCGCTGCGTTCACGGTCCAGCCGCGCTTGATCAGCGCGGAGGAAAACCAGCCGCCGGCGATGCTCCCGGCGTCGGAGACGAGGTAGATGATCACGATGGGCGGGCCCATTTTGGTGATGTCGAGGCCGTGGTTGCGCGAGAGGAAATCGGGGATCCAAAACAGATACAGCCACCAGATGGGGTCGGTGAGGAATTTGCCGAGGGAGAACGCCCATGTCTGCCGGTGCGGGAGGAGCCGGAGCCATGGCACTTTGCCCGGCGCATCGGGCGGGTCGCTGCGGATGTGCGCGAGCTCGGCGGCGGAGACGCTGCGGTGTTCGCCCGGCGCACGATAGACGGCGAGCCACAGTGCGAGCCACAGAAAGCCGATGGCACCGGTGATGACGAAGGCCCATTGCCAGCCCCATTGCACGGTGATCCAGGGAACGGTGAGCGGAGCGAGGATGGCGCCGACGTTGCCGCCGGAGATGACGATGCCGGTGGCAAATGCCCGCTCCCGGCGCGGGAACCACTCGGCGACGGTCTTCACGCACGCGGGGAAATTTCCCGCCTCGCCGAGCCCGAGCGCAAAGCGTGCGACCGCAAAGCCCGCCGCCGCGCCGACGAGCATCACGATGGACGGCGGGTTGAGGAGCAGTGTCGGCATCTGCAATCCGGGGAACCAATGCGCGGCGGCGTGCGCCATTGCCGCGACGCTCCAGACGCCGACGGCCAGCGCGAATCCGCGCCGCGTGCCGAGCGTGTCCATGATGCGCCCGGCCAGCGGGAAGCCGATCGCGTACGCGAACTGGAAGCTGAAGACGATCGCGGCGTAGTCCACCTCGCTGAGTTTGAATTCCCCCTGCAACGGCCCCTTCAGCAGCGCGATGACCTGGCGGTCGATGTAGTTGATCACCGTGGCCAGAAAGAGCAGGCCGCAAACGACCCAGCGCACGTGGCCGGCGGCTGGCGGGGGATTGGCGGTGATGTTCATCCTGGTGCGGTGTCTGCGCGCGCTGCTCTTTCCCAGACGCAGCGGTCTCCCGGCAAGCGGAACCCGTCACGGCGCGCGGCCATCCGTTGCCGCGTCCTGCCCGAGTTCAGGATGACTTTGATTTTGAAAATGAACCGCCATCCGCGGCGGCGTGACATTGCGCGGCGCGATCCCTACGAGGTTGCGGACGCCATGCGCCTGCTCGTCACCGCCATCGTTTTCGCGATCGTGCTCTGCATCCCTTTTGTCATTTGGGGAGGCCAGTTCATGGAATGGTTCACCGGCGATGCGGCGATCGCGTGGATTCGGGGCTGCGGCCGGTGGGGCTGGCTCGCGGTGATCGGGCTGCTCGTTTCGGATCTGGTTTTGCCGCTGCCCGCGACAGCCGTCATGGCCGCCAGCGGCTATCTGTACGGGCCACTGATCGGAGGGATGATCAGTGTCGTCGGTTCGTTCGCGGCGGGCATGGCGGGCTACGGGCTTTGCCGGGCGTTTGGGCGCGGCATCGCGGCGCGACTCGCCGGGGAAGCGGAACTTACGCGGCATGAGACGCTCTTCCAGCGCAGCGGTCCGTGGCTGGTTGCGGCTTCGCGATGGCTGCCGCTTTTGCCGGAGGTGATCTCGTGCCTCGCGGGGTTGACCCGGATGCCGCTGCGCATCTTCGCCGCGGCGCTGGGGTGCGGCGCGGTTCCGATGGGATTTGTCTATGCCGCGATCGGCGCGGCCGGGCAGGACCGGCCTCGGCTCGCGATTGCGCTGAGCGTGCTCGTGCCGCCGCTGCTCTGGCTGGCCGTGCGCCCGCTGCTGCGTCTCCGGCATCCGGACGATGCATGAACGCCTCGCGGGAGCGGCACGGATTGGTGCTTGAAGGGTGTTGTCGGCGCTGGGACTTTCGCCGAATGCGCATCATCGCCATTTGCCTCAGCCTCGGGGCCGCCCTCCAGTTTGCGCTTTCCGCGGCTGCACCGGAGACTGTGGAGCTGAATTTTGATTCGCGATTTGGAAGTGGCGAGGTTTCCGCAGGCAAGGAAACGCCGGCGTGGCTGAGCCGCATCGAGCAGCAGGGCGGGCGCTTTCTGGATGAACCGGGGCGCTGGGAGGTCGGGGCCGGGGCGGGCGAGGGGGCCGGACGGCTGACGCTCGTGATCGATCGCGAGAAGATGAAACACAATCTCGTGGCAACGATCCTGTTCGACCGGAACGAGAATGCGGACATCGCCATCCAGCTCGCGGATGCGACCGGGCAGGTGGTGGCCGTGGATCTTTTTGGCAATATCGTGGACGTGGGCAACGAGGTTTCGACGGACACCTTTGTCATCCCGCTGAAGAAGTACCCGACGGCCGAGCGCATCGTCATCCGGCGGATCAAGGGCGACGTGAGCGTGCATGGAATCGTGCTTTACCCGGTCGTGATCGAGGGGACGCCGGTGAAGGAGGAACTGGCGGAACTTGCGCGCGTGCTCGGCGACCCGCTGAGCCCGGAAAATCCGCTGGTGAAAAGCATCCAGCAGGTCGCGGTGGCGAGCAAGGTGTCCATCGAGCCGGCGAAGGCGGCGACTGTGACGGCAACTACAAAGGCGGGGACTTCCACCACGCCGGCGCCGCTTGCGGTGTATGCGGCGGCGGCAGTTCCGGCGGCGGGGCAGGCGTTCACGGAACCCGCGACGGCCGACCTCGTGGCGCGCTGGACTTTCGACCAGGGGAACGGCTCCGACGCGAGCGGTAACCAGCTCAACGGCGTGATGAATGGCGGCGTGCAGATGGTGGACGGGCTTTTCGGAAAAGCGATCCGGCTGCGGAAGAATCCATCCTCCGCGCGCAAGGTGCGCTGGGACTCGATGACTGTGCCTGCGAATCCCAAGCTCGATCTGACGGAGAATCTCACGATTTCCGCGTGGGTGAAATATTCGGGCATTGCGCGGAGGTGGGGCAGCCAGATCGTTTTTCACGGGGACTCGCAGTTCGGGCGCGACTCGTGGGTGCTGCATCTCCTGAACGACGGGAGGATGGAGATCCGCTCGGATCGGTCGGCCACGAAGGGGGTGAAATTTGTGGTCGTCGAAAATGAGATTTATCTCTCACCAAAGGGCACGCCGATGCTCAGCCAGCACGTCGGTGTCGCTTCTTCCAAGGCCCTCGCCCGCGACACGTGGTATTTCGTGGCGGGCACGATCGGAAAGATCTCGGCCAGCCAATCTGCCCTCCGTATTTTCGTGAATGGCGAACTCGGAGGTGAAGTGCTGACCGAGGAGACGGTGAACTATCCGGTGGAGAAAATGTGGACGACCGTCGGCGCGGTGGACGACGGGACATGGCAGAACTTCGACGGCATCATCGACGAAGTGCGGGTGTACAAACGCGCGCTCACGCCGGTGGAAATCAACGCCCTCTACCGGCAGCCGCGCCGGTAGGCGGGAATTGCGGCGTGCGGAGCGAAGCGCCCGGGGGGGCGCGAACGTTTCGTGAATATCACGGTGCCGTTTGTGGGGAGGCGCGTCCACGCGTGGTCGGCAGTGCGACCACTGCGGTGGAAGGTGAGGGCTTCTAAAAGGCGGTGCGTGAAGGCGGAGACTCCGGCTTGAGCTGATTGGGCGCCCCTGTCGTTTTTTGCACAAACGGGACAGGGATGGACGTTTCTAGCCACGCAGAAAATGCGCGAAATGTGGGGCTCTGGAACTTTTTTCCTCTGATGGAGCGGGGCCGTGGCAGGCGTTGGCACAGGCGTTGCTAACGGGGCGCTGCCAACTGACTTACCCGGAAATCGCGCGAGCGCCAGCCCCATGGGCGCTTTTCGACAGCGGGGGAGGGGAGTGAGGCATCAACAAACCAACAACATCCCAAACACTCGAATGAAATTGACCAAAATCATCTCCAGTCTCGCCATCGCGGCCGCCGTCGCGCTCGGGACGCTCGGAGCACCGAACCTGCGAGCGCAGGACCCTGCACCTGCAGCACCCGTCGTTGAAAAGAAGGAGGAGGCTGCGAAGCCCGAGGAACCCAAAAAGGACCCGACCATCGAGCAGCGCCTGGCGGACATCGAGGCCTACATGAACAATGGCGAGCGGTCCAAGAAGGAGGAAGGCGTGGCTTCCAAGGTCGCCGGCCCCGGCCCCGGTCACAATGCCTGGCAGATGACCAGCACCGCGCTGGTGCTCTTCATGACGCTGCCCGGCCTCGCGCTGTTCTACGGCGGCCTGGTGCGGAGGAAGAACGTCCTCTCCGTGCTCGCGCAGTGCCTGGGCATCGCCGGCCTGGTCACCATCCTCTGGTGGGTCGTGCGGCTACAGCCTGAGCTTTCGGCGCGGGCAACGCCTTCATCGGTGACTTCAGCCTACGCATTCTTCAAGGGCGTCGAGCCCGGCAATGTCGGCGCGGGCTACCACTGGATCAGCGATTCCATCTGGGCCATGTTCCAGCTCACCTTCGCGATCATCACCCCGGCGCTCATCGTCGGTGCCATCGCCGAGCGCATGAAATTCTCCGCCGTCCTGCTCTTCGTCGCCCTCTGGATGTTCGTCGTTTACTTCCCGCTCGCCCACATGGTGTGGGGCACCACCGGCTTCATGTGCGGCCCGCTGAATCCGGACGCCGCGCATCAAGGCGATCGACTTCGCCGGCGGCACCGTCGTGCACATGACCTCCGGCTGGAGCGCGCTGGTGCTCTGCATCATCCTCGGCAAGCGCCTCGGCTTCGGCAAAGAGAAGATGGCCCCGCACAGCATGGTGCTTTGTATGGTCGGCACCGGCATGCTCTGGGTCGGCTGGTACGGCTTCAATGCCGGCTCCGCGCTCGGCGCCGACGCCATCGCCTCGAACGCCTTCACCACCACCACGCTCGCCGCGGCGCACCGCCGGCTTCGTCTGGGCGCGTCGCTGGAATGGATGCACCGCGGCCACCCTAGCGTCCTCGGCTTCTGCTCGGGCATCGTCGCCGGTCTCGTCGTGATCACGCCGGCGTGCGGTTTCGTCAACGCCAACGGCGCGATGATCATCGGCGTCGCTCGCCGGCATCATCCCGTACTTCGCCGTGGTCTTCCTGAAGAACATGCTCGGCTACGACGACGCGCTCGACACCTTCGGCGTCCACGGCGTCGGCGGCACCCTCGGTGCCATCCTCACCGGCGTCCTCGCCGACGAAAAGGCGAACAGCGTGGTCGGCGGCCTCAAGGCAGGCCTGATGATGGAGCAGTTCAAGGCCATCGCCGTCACCATCGTGCTCAGCGTCGTGGCCACCGCGGTCATCGCCTTCATCGTGAAAGCGGTCATCGGCCTGCGTCCGACGCCGGAGGAAGAGACCGCCGGCCTCGACCTCACCGACCACGGGAAGAGGGCTACGTCCTCTAAGGATTCATGCAGGGGAACGCGGTCCGGCTGTTCGCAGCTGGACAGCCCGGGCCGCACTCTTCAAACAAAACCAACCAAACAGACTCCATGAAAAAAATCGAAGCCATCATCAAACCCTTCAAACTCGAAGAAGTGAAAGACGCCCTCGCCGAAATCGGCATCGAGGGAATGACCGTGACGCGAAGTCAAAGGCTTCGGCCGCCAGAAAGGCCACACGGAAATCTACCGCGGCAGCGAATACACCGTGGACTTCCTGCCGAAGATCAAGATCGAGATCGTCGCTCGCCGACGGCCTCGTCGAGCAGGCCGTCGCCGCCATCGTCAAGGCCGCCAAGACCGGCAAGATCGGCGACGGCAAAGTCTTCGTCGCGCCCGTCGAGCGAGGCCGTGCGCATCCGCACCGAAGAGACGGGCGACAAGGCCGTGTAACCACCCGCGGGCAACCGCAAACGCAGTGACACGCCGGCCCGGGGAGACCCGGGCCGGCGTTCGCTTTTTCGGGCGATCACTTTCATTGCTTGAGCCGCCCGCACACCGCTGCCAGTGTCCGCGCCGTGAAGTACGCCCTGCTCCTCGCATTCATTTTCCTCGCCGGCTGCGAGACCACCAAATCCGACAAAGGCTCGGTTCCCCGAAAATACACGAAGTTCACCGTGACTGATGCGACGGGCGATCTGATCTCGGAATGGATCGCCGAGGGGCGCTTCAAGAAAAGCGAGCAAGGCTACGACATCCGCGCCGTCGAGCGCCACAGCGCGCCCCCTTATCCGGTGTCGAACCAGTATCCCAACGGGCGCCGCGTCACCGTCGTCGGCCCGAACATCGTCCTCGAGGAGGTCGAGAAGCCCGACTGGCTCAAAAAGCTCGACGGCGAGCTGCCGTAGATCAGCGTTCGGAGGCGGAGCGACGGACTGAAGGTCGCGCTATTCGCGCTGGCGCGTGTCCAGCCACAGCGTCACCGGGCCGTCGTTCTCCAGCGACACCGCCATCATCGCGCCGAATTTCCCGGCCTTCACCCGCCCCGGCAGCAGCGTGCCGAGCTGCCGGACAAACGCCTCGCACAGCGGCTCCGCCACCTCCGGCCTTGCGGCGCGGTGCCAGCTCGGTTTCGTCCCCTTTTTCGTGCTCGCGAAAAGCGTGAACTGGCTCACCACGAGCACCTCGCCTCCATCCTCCGCGACGCTGCGGTTCCATGCATCCCCGGCATCCGAGAACAGCCGCAGCCCCGCCACTTTTCCCGCCAGCCACCCGATGTCCGCGGCGGCATCCGTCTCCTCGATTCCGAGCAGCACCAGCAACCCGCGCCCGATTGCGCCGACCTCCTCGCCGGCGATTTTTACCGAGGCGGAACGGACACGCTGGATCACGGCTCTCATTGCGCGCGAAATTTAGCCTCGCTCCTTCAAAAACTGCACGATCGTCTCCGCCAGCCGCGCGCCGATCCCCGGGACCTTCGCGATTTCCTCCGCGCCCGCGCGCCGGATCCGCGCGACGCTCCCAAATTTCCGCAGCAGCGCCTGCTTGCGCGAATCACTCACGCCGGGGCAGTCGTCGAGGATGCTCTCGGCGATGCGCCGCTTCATCAACAACTGGTGGTAGCCGTTCGCCCAGCGGTGCGCCTCGTCGCGGATGCGCTGGAGCAGCTTCAGCGCGCCGCTATCGGGCGGCAGATGCAGCGGCAGCGAAACGCCCGGCCGGTAAATTTCCTCAAACTCCTTCGCGAGCCCGATGATCGGGACGTCGGAAAGCCTGAGCTGCTGTAATTCCGCGCATGCTGAGCTGAGCTGCCCCTTGCCGCCGTCCACGATGATCAAATCCGGGAGCGTCCCGACTTCGCCGGGCTTCGCGAAGCGCCGCGCGATCTCCACATTCGCCTCCTGCGAATACGAGTAGTCCACGACTTCCTGCACGACTCCGCTTTCCGTCTCCGCTCCCTGCGTGCCGGTCTCCGAAATCTCCCGCAGCGCCCGCGTGTAACGGCGCCGCACGACCTCAGCCATGCTCGCAAAATCATCCTGCCGGCCCTCGACCGTTTTGATTCGGTAGCGCCGGTAGAGGTGGGTCGTGGGACGACCGTCGATGAAACACACCATGCTCGCGACGATGTGCGTGGTGCTGATGTTGGAAATGTCGAAGCACTCCATGCGCCGCGGCGGCCCCGCGAGGCCGAGCGCCTCGCCGAGTTCCGCGAGATCCGCGGCGGGGGCGATGGCGCCCGGCAGCTTCAGCCGGTGGCGCATCGTCGTCGTGTAGCGCGTCATGGGCTTCGTGGTCTTGCGCAGATCGTCGAGCATGTTGCGCAGCTCCGCGGCGCGTTCGAAATCGAGCTTCGCCGCTGCCGCGCGCATTTCGTCTTCGAGTCCCGTGAGCAGTTCCTTTGACTGGCCCTCCATGAACTGGCACGCCAGCGCGACGCGCTCCGCGTACTGCTCCGGCGTCGTCTCCGCGAGCTTCATAGGCACCTGGTAGGTGCTCGACTTGCGCTCGCGCTCGGTGGGCGAGCCGCGCCCGAAGGTCAGCACGCCAAATCTTTTCCGCATGAAGGTGAGCGTCTGCCGCAGCGCGCCCGAATGGGCGAACGGCCCGAAATACCGCGCGCCGTCGTCGGGATTCTTCACGCGCGTCAGCCGGAAGCGCGGCCACTCCTCGTTCACGTCCACCTTCACGAGCAGGAAGCGCTTGTCGTCGCGGAAGCTCACGTTGTAGCGCGGCCGGTATTCCTTGATCAGCTTGCCCTCGAGCAGCAGCGCCTCCGGTTCGCTGCCCGCGACGTGCCAGTCGAAGTCATGGATCGCCTCGATCAGCGCCCGCACCTTCGGATCCGCGCGCATGAGCCGCGAGGGCGCAAAGTAGTGGCTCAGGCGTTTGCGGAGATCCCGCGCCTTGCCGACGTAGATCACGCGGCCAAATCGGTCGCGGTGCAAATACACGCCCGGCTTGTGCGGCACATCGCCAAGTTTCGCCTTTAGATCCGTGGGTTCGCGGGGAGCGGCCATCGCCACGAATCTAGCTCACCGGGCCTGCGCGAGATAGCGCTGATAGCGGCGGATCACATCGTCCACGTACTGGCGTGTGGTGGTCCCCGACGCCTCGCGCAACATCTCGCCCGCGGAGTCCGCATTCGCCGCCCATTTCTCCACGCGGGAACGTCCGGCATTGTATTCCGCGAGCGCATACGGAACCGGGTCGTCGCGATCCTTCCACCGCTCCAGCGCGCGGCCGAGATACCACGTGCCGGCTTCGAGGTTCGTCTTGGCGTCAAAAAGATCCGCATAGACAAAGACCTCGATCTTGCGTGCCGCGGCCCAGTCGCGCGCCGCAGCCTCGCCGACCTGCATGAGCCCGCGCTCGCCGGCACCACCGACTTGCGAAGGGTGAAACCGGCTCTCCCGCCAGACGACGGCCTTCACGAGCAGAGGGTCCACGCCGTGCCTTTTCGCTGCGCGGGCGATGAGGTCGTCGTGCTCGGAAAATCGCCCGAGCGCCAGAAGCTCCTGCAGCCGGTACGCCGGATCGCCGGAACGCCAGAGCACCACGGCGAGCGCGATGTTCACGGCGCACACGACCGCGACGAGGATGCGCCGGATGTTTCGTTTCACGGTCGGCGATTAGAGGCGCGTCGGCGCGGAATGCCAGAATTATGCGCCGGGTTTTGCAGCCGGGCAGTGGGCACTGCGCGCAAGCGTTGCTTGCTCCGCCTTGGACAAAGCCGCCTCGGTCTGCATTCTCACGTCATGCCCAAATACGCCCTCGTCCTCGTCGATGACTCCGGCGGGCGTGCGTTCGACTACGAAATCCCGGCGGCGATGGCGGACACGGCCGGCGTCGGCTGCCGCGTGCGCGTCCCGGTGCGCACGCGGGTGATGCTCGGCACGATCGTCGGGATTTCGGACACGACCGGGGCCGATGGAGTGCGGCTGATTTCCGAGCTCGTGAGCGACGAGCCTGCGCTCAGTCCGCAGCTCATCCGCCTCGCTGAATGGGTGGCAAACTACTACTGCTGCCCGCTGGAGGCCGCGCTGAGAACCGTGCTCCCCAGCGTGATTCGCAAGGCGGAAATCCAGCACAAGAAGCGGCTCGTCGCTCGGCTCGCTCGCGAGGTTTCCGATGAGGAAATCGAAACGATCCGCAAACGCGCGCCGAATCAGGCGGAGGTCGTCGCCGCGCTGCGCGCGGCGCAAGGTCCGATCGCCGTCGCCGCTCTGTCGGAGCAGTGTTCCGTCGCGCCGCAGACGATCAAGGCGCTCGCAAAAAAGGGCATCCTCACCGTCGAACCGGAGACGGTGGAGCGCGATCCGCATGGCACGGAAACCTTCGTCCCGAACGCGAAGCTCGAACTGAACGCGGAGCAGGCCGTCGTCTTCGCGCGTGTGCAATCCGCAATCGCGGCGAACGGCTCCGACCCCGCGCCGAAGCCGCTGCTGCTCCACGGCGTGACCGGCAGCGGCAAGACGGAGATTTATCTCCAGGCGATCCAGCTCGTGCTCGAGCGCGGCGCAGACGCGCGATCATGCTCGTGCCGGAAATCTCGCTCACGCCGCAGACCGTCGAGCGTTTCAAGTCGCGCTTCGCCGCGACGCAGCACGAGGTCGCCGTGCTGCACTGCACCTCAGCGAAGGCGAGCGCCACGACGAATGGCACAAGATCCGCAGCGGCCGCGCGCGCATCGTCATCGGTGCGCGCTCGGCGATCTTTGCGCCGTGCGCAAAGCTCGGCCTCATCGTCGTCGATGAGGAGCACGAGAACACCTACAAGCAGGAGGAGACGCCGCGCTACCACGGGCGCGACCTCGCCGTGCTCCGCGGCCACATGGAGAAATGCGCGGTGCTGCTCGGCAGCGCCACGCCTTCGCTGGAGAGCTACCACAACGCCGTCAGCCGGCAAGTACGAACTGCTCCGCCTGACGCTGCGCGTGGACGACAAGAAGATGCCGTTCATCCGCATCGTGGACATGCGGATGGAGTCGCAAAAAAATCGGCGCCGATCCTCAGCGAGCGGCTCATCACCGCGATCAACGACGCGGCTCGAGAAAAAGGAGCAGACGATCCTTTTCCTCAACCGCCGCGGCTTCTCGCACCTCGCTGCATCTGCGCGAAAGTGCGGCTACGTCTGCGAATGCCCGAACTGCTCCGTCGCGCTCACCTTTCACCGCGCGGCGAGCCGCGTCGTCTGCCACATCTGCGGCCACCACGCCGTCGCGCCGACGAAGTGCCCCGAGTGCAAGGATCCCGGCATCAAATACACCGGCACCGGCACGAGAAGGTCGAGGACGCCGTGGCGAAATTTTTCCCGAAGGCCGTCGTGAAGCGCATGGACGCCGACGTGATGCAGCGGCGCGAACGCCTACCGCGACACGCTCGGCGCCTTTCGCACCGGCAAGATCGACATCCTCGTCGGCACGCAGATGATCGCGAAAGGGCTGCACTTTCCCAACGTCACGCTCGTCGGCATCGTCAACGCCGACCTCGGGCTGCACCTGCCGGATTTCCGCGCGGGCGAGCGCACCTTCCAGCTCCTCACGCAGGTCGCCGGGCGCGCGGGCCGCGGCGATGTCGAGGGCGAGGTCTTCGTGCAGAGCTTCACGCCGTTTCACCCCGCGATCCAGTTCGCGCGGCATCACGACTTCGAGGGCTTCTGGGAGCAGGAGATCGAGTTCCGGCGACAGTGGAACTACCCGCCGTTCACGCATTTCGTCCTCATCACCGTGCGCTCGCCGCATCAGGAGCGCGCGCGATTTTCCACCGAGACGCTGCACCGCCGGCTCAAGGACGACGCTCCCGCCCGGCACGACGCTCGGCGAGCCCGCGCCGGCGCCGCTGGAAAAATCGCACGGCAACTACCGCTTCCACCTCATGCTGCGCACGCGCGCCATCCTGAAACTCAGCCGCGCCCTCCGCGACGTCCTCGACAAGCTCACGTTCCCCGAGGACGTCTTCGTCACCGTGGACGTGGACGCGCAGCATCTGCTCTGAGGAAAAAATCGCTCCTCATTTTCATCCGCGGAAAAAAGAACTTGAGCCGCCGCCGTGGACGCATAACTTCCCGGCCCTCGTTCACCAAGGATCGTTAGCTCAATCGGTAGAGCAAGTGACTCTTAATCACTAGGTTGTCGGTTCGAGTCCGACACGATCCACCACTCCGCGGGAATTTTCAGAGGGACAACGGAGAATCTGGACGTGGGGAGCAGCGAACGGTGTCACCAAGCGGGGCGCCTCTGGAACACTTTCGCCAAGCGCGGCAGAGCGAGCGTCGCCACCGGCGCTAGGGAAGCGGGGTGAGGGTGCGTCCTTTGAAGGCGGGGTGGTCCGTCGGAAAACGCTGGGCACGGAACAGGCCGCCATGAAGCGCGCCTACCGCGCCGTCCGGGGCACCCGGCAGGTATTCGTCGCGACTGAGCTTTCCGTCGGCATTCGCATCGAGCTTTGCCAGCGCAGCCGGAGCGCCGGCCACCTCTTTCGCATCGATGGAGCCGTCGCCATCCGCGTCCAGTGCGGTGACAATTGGAGGCATGGGTCGGGAGCCGTTGTCACGGTTTCCGGTGCCGGGCAGGTATTCGTCCGTGGTGAGCTTGCCGTCGCCATTGCGGTCGAGTTTCGGCAAGAGCTCCGCGGCGCGCGCGATGGATGTCGTGGGTATCGTGCCAGCCCGATCCGGGTCGAAAATGGTGATGATCGGAGGAAGCGGTGGCGAACTGCCTGGCCCGGACGGACCGCCGGGACTGCCCGGGCCACCCGGACCTCCCATGGGCAGGCACTCATCGAGACTGATCTTTCCGTCACCGTTGCGGTCGAGCTTCGCCAAGCCCGCAGGTGACTGGGGCATTTCCGTCGCGTCGATCTTACCGTCGCCATTTTTGTCCAGCGTGGTAAAAATCGGCGGCAACGGCGGGCGTCCGGAATCATCCCCTTGCGGACCTCCAAGTCCTCCGGGCCCACCCGGCCCACCCGGTGCCGGGAGGCATTCCCCGATTTCCAGCACTCCGTCGCCATTCCGATCGAGCATCTTCACGCGCGTGGCGGCCTGGGTGATTTCGGCGGCGTCGATGAACCCGTCGCGGTTGATATCCAAAATCGTGATGAGCGGCGGCGGCGGTGGCCCGCTGTCGGGCCCTGCCGGACCACCGGCTCCAAGAGGATCGCCAAGGGCGCCGGCTCCCAGCGGATCGGCCAGACCGCCGGGCGCTGCCATCGGCCCTCCCGGCCCTCCCGGGCCGCCGGGGCCTCCCATGGGCAGACATTCCTCGAAACTGATTTTCGCGTCCGCGTTGCGGTCGAGTTTCGCCATACTCGCCGGTGCCTGGGTGATCTCGGCAGCGTCGATCTTGCCGTCGCCATTTTTGTCGAACGCCGTAAAAATCGGCGGCAACGGAGGCCGTCCGGAATCGCCTCCTGACGGGCCTTCCGGTCCTCCCGGTGGCCCTCCGAAGAGACCGCCCAGCAGTCCTCCCGGCCCGCCCGGTGCCGGAAGACATTCCTCAAGCGACAGGACACCGTCGCCATTTCGATCGAGCATCTTCAAGCGCGTGGAAGCCTGCGCAGTCTCGGCGGCGTCAATGGAGCGATCGCCATTGATGTCCAGTATCGTGATGAGCGGCGGTGGCGGCGGGCCTCCACCCCCACCCGGCGCTCCAGGCATCCCGGGTCCTGCCGGCGGTGGAGGCATGTGGGACGGATCTTGAGCCGCGGGGTCTCCATCCGTTTCGACGCGGTAGCTCCAGACGGTATTGCCCGCCGGATCCACTTCGAAGACATTGCGCTGCATGCCGGAGCAGATGAGCGTGTTGCCATTGGGAAGCCGGTGCGCCCCTGAAAGGAACGAGGAATAGAACGCGGTCTTCGGTTTGGAAACGTAGCGCCACACGGGTGCATCCGGACCGTAGGGCTTGCCGGCATCGATCTTGAACTTCCCGTCGCCTGCGGCCGGAATCTGGATTTCCTCGATGGCCGAATGTTCGCCATCCCTGCGGCCTTCGCCGTTGTTGAAAATGAGCACATTGCCCGCCCCGGGAAGGCCGGCGGGAATCCAATGCGCATCGTGCGGCCCGAAGAGCTTCTGGTCGGCGGGTTTTCCGCGCTGGTAGGCCTGCGGGTTCCCCCAGCGGTAAAGCAGGTCTCCTCCGCGGCCGTAGCGACCCCCGGATTTCCCCGCCGCTTCCGCGGTAGACGTGCTGTGATCGATGACCCAGATCTCGCCGAGATTCCGCATGGTGAGCATGATCTGATCACGCTCGGCGTTATAGGAGACCGAGTTCGCGTGCGTCCAATCGGGTGACTGCGGCTCTTCCGCCGCGTTCTTCTTTCCGCCGGCGACATAGCCGACCGACTGGAGGGCCTGCAGGCGCGAGCCGGTCAGGGGCGTCGGGGTTTCGATGTAGTTCAGGTCGATCCGTTCCGGATGGTCGGCAACCACGCCGTGATTCTTCTTCGCGGGATCGTGATCCTGGACGAGGTGATCCCATGCGTTCCATTGCCACACGATCTTGCCCCCGTAGCCTCCCGTGGGGGCGACCTCGATGAGATAGTCGATCGCCAAGATGTCGCCGCGCATCCGGGCTGGGTCCCGGCCGGCGGCGAGAAGTTCCTCCTCCGTTTTCAGCTCCGCACCGATCAGCAGGAAGTTCCCGTTCGGGAGGACTTCCACGTCGTGATGGATGATCTTCCTTTTTTCGGCATGGACGAACGCCCACACCCGTTTCCCATTCCAGTCGATCCGCTCGACCATCCCGGTGATCCCGGGCGCGGACATGGTGAAGGGGTTGTTGTCCAACCGCACGGAACGGATGAGGTCGCCGTTCGGCAGCATCCGGGCGCCACCCGCCAGCCCATTCTCGCTTTTCCAGCGATGGACGACCCTGCCCTGCATGTCGACCAAGTCGGTATTTCGCGCCATCAACTGGTGGACCAGCGTGTAGCCGGCCGATGACTGGCTCGCGCCGCCGGGGGCAGGTGCCCTGTCGCAGCCGGAGGGCACGATGGCGAAGGCCACGGCAGCAAGAATCCACAGGGAATGACGGATGGGTCGGAACCGGGTCGCGGGCATCATGGTGTTCCGCCACGCTGGCGCTTCCTGCCCCCACTGACAAGTGGGAGATTGGTTCGATTGGAAAAAGCAAACTCCTTGCAGCAGCAAGTTCGTTGCAGATACTTCATGCGCACATGCGTTGGATGGCATTCATGAACGTGATCCGCTGGCTTTCGCGGAAATTGATCCGGCCATTTGAGCCCTGCTCGGGCCGAGGGATTTGTTGCGTGGTCGCATTGGCGGGAGTGCTTGCGGCCGTCCCGGCAGGGGCCGAGGAGACGGCGGCGGAAAAGGTGCGCTTCTTTGAAGCAAAGATCCGTCCCGTGCTGGCCGAGAAATGTTACGGCTGCCATTCGCCGAGCAACAAGATCAAGGGCGACCTCCGGCTGGACACGAAGGACGGAATTCTCAGGGGCGGCGAGCACGGGCCTGCGGTCATTCCGGGCGATCCGGAGAAAAGCCCGCTGATCAAGGCCATCCGTTACGAAGACCCCGACCTGTCGATGCCGCCCAAGGACAAGGGCGGGAAACTGCCGGATGCGGTGATCGCGGATTTCGAGCGCTGGGTGCGGATGGGTGCGCCCGATCCGCGCACGGGCGGTCCGTCGCAACGCGTCGCCAGGGAACTGTCGCAGGAGGCGCGCACATGGTGGTCCTTTCAGCCCGTGCAGGCGCCGCCGGTGCCGCAGGTGAAGGACTCAGCGTGGCCGCGCACGGACATCGACCGCTTCATCCTCGCGTCGCTGGAGGAAAAGCAGCTCAAGCCCGCCGCCGATGCGGACAGGTATCTTTTGCTGCGGCGTGTGCATTTCGCGCTCACGGGGCTCCCGCCGACCCCGGCGCAGATCGACGCCTTTGCCACGACCGACGATCCCCGCGCGCTGGAACGGGTGGTGGACGAATTGCTCGCCACGCGCCAATACGGCGAGCGGTGGGGCCGGCATTGGCTGGACGTGGCGCGCTACGCGGAGACGAACGGCCGCGATGTGAACGGCATCCAGTCCGAGGCGTGGCGGTATCGCGACTACGTGATCGAGTCATTCCAGGAGGACAAGCCGTTTGACCGCTTCATCCTCGAGCAGATCGCGGGCAACCTGCTGCCGGACACCGGCGTCGCCGAGCGAGCGCGGAATCTCGTCGCCACGGGCTTCCTGGCAATCGGCCCGAAATCACTCCTCGAAACGAACAGCACCCAGTTTGCCGTCGATCTGGCCGACGAGCAGATCGACGCGGTGTCGCGCGGCTTCCTCGGGCTCACCATCGCGTGCGCGCGCTGCCACGAGCATCGCGCCGATCCCGTGACGCAGGAGGATTACACGGCCCTCGCGGGGATTTTCCTGTCGAGCGAGACGCGCTTTGGCACGCCCGGCGGCGCGCAGGGGCGCATGGGCACCGCGTTCATCGAGGCGCCGGATTCGCTGGGCCTGCCGATGATCGAACGCCGCATCGAGCCGGAAAAGCTCGCGCAGCTCACCGCGGAGCACACGGCGATCATGAAGACCTTTTTCGAGACGATGGCCACGAGCGGCGACGGTGCGCCGCGCCAGGGCATGATGACGAAGGACGGGACCGTGCTCGAGGAACTGCTTTTCCGCGCCCGCGCGATCGAGGTGGATATCCGCGCCTTCCGCCCGAACGGCGCCTTGAAGCCGCGCCTCATGGGCGTGATCGAGAAGCCGCCGGCCGGTGCGCCGCCGGCACCGCCGCATTCGTTCGCCTTCGCGCCGCAACTGGCGTTCCGCACCGTCGGCGACAGTCCGCTTTTCGCGCGCGGCCAGATCGCGCGGGAGCAGGATCCGGTCGCGCGCGGCGTGCCGCTGTTTCTCAATGGCGGCAGGAATATCGCCATTCCGGCAAACAGCAGCGGCCGTCTGGAACTGGCGCGCTGGATCGCCTCCCCGGCGAACCCGCTCACGGCGCGCGTTTTTGTGAACCGCGCGTGGCACTGGCTCTTCGGCCGCGGTCTGGTCGCGAGCGTGGATGATTTTGGAAGGACGGGATCGGCTCCCAGTCACGCGGCGTTGCTCGATCATCTCGCGACGCGGTTCGTGGCGGAGGGCTGGTCGGTGAAAAAGCTCGTGCGCGAAATCGTGCTGAGCCGCGCCTGGCAGCTCGCGCGCGCGGACGGTCCCGGCGGCGCGCCCGCCGAAGCGGCGGCTTCGCTGATCGATCCCGACAACGTGATGCTGCGTCGCGCCAACGTCCGCAGCCTCGACGCCGAGTCCCTGCGCGACGCGATGCTGGCCGCGAGCGGCACGCTGGATCTCACGCCGCGGCGCGGATCGCTGCTGGCGATGACGGGCCAGGGCCCCATCGACGGGCTGCGCTTCCCCGTCTTGAAAGCGGAGGCGGTGACGACGGCGGAGGGCGACTTCCGTTCCATTTACCTGCCGGTCGCGCGCGACCTTCCGCATTCCACCCTCGCGATTTTCAACAGCGCGGACGCCAGCGCGGTGGTCGGCGCGCGCGAAACGACGATCGTCCCGGCGCAGGCGCTCTTCCTCATGAACAGCGGGTTCGTCGCGCGCCAGTCGTCGCTGCTCGCACGGCGCGTGTGCGCGGCGGGCACCGGCTTCGATGCGCGCTTCCGCCTCGCGTGCATGCTCGTCCTCGGCAGGCCGCCGCGTGCGGAGGAGGCCGAGGCCGCACGCCAGTTCATCCAGTCGCGCGAATCCACTGATGAAACTGCGGCGTGGACGGGACTTTGCCGCGCGCTCTTCGGCAGCGCGGAGTTTCGCTTTCTGTAAACCCATGAGCACGATTTTCGACCGTCCACTCACACGACGCGCATCGCTGCGCACCGGCGCGCTCGGCTTCGGCTGGCTGGCATTTTCCGCGCTGGCAGGCGGGGCGGAGGTGAGGAATCTCGCGCGGATCGCGGCCCGCGCGCGGCGCGTCATTTTCCTCTGCATGAAAGGCGCGCCGTCGCACCTCGACACCATCTCCTACAAGCCGCGGCTCAACGCCGACGCCGGCAAGCCCGGGCGGCGCCCCGGCACGACGCTGCGCGGCACGGATTGGAAATTCGCGCAGCACGGGCAGAGCGGGCACTGGATGTCCGAGCTGGTGCCCGGCATGGCGTCGCACGCGGACAAGCTGTGCGTGATCCATTCGCTGGTCACGGATCTGCAGGCGCACGCGCCGGCGTATTTGAAAATGCACACCGGGGTGACGCAGGGCGCGCGGCCTTCGCTCGGCTCGTGGACGCACTACGGGCTCGGCTCGCTCAACGAAAACCTGCCCGGCTTCATCACCATCACGCCGCCGTCGTGCTTTGGCGGACCGCTGAATTACGGCAACGCATTTCTGCCCGCCATCCATCAGGGCTCGCCCATCGGCACGGACGGCCAGCCGATCGCGGGCACGGTGATTCCGAACCTCACTCCCGTTCTGCCGCCCGCCGCGCAACGCGCGGAGCTGGACCTCCTGCAGTCGTTCAACCGCGCACGTCTCGCGCGCGAAGGCGCGGACCCGCAGGTGCAGGGCGCGATCGAGTCCTTCGAGCTCGCGTACAAAATGCAAAGCGAGATGCCCGCGGTGATGGACCTGACCAAGGACACTGCCGAGACGCTGAAGCTCTACGGCATCGGCGAGACGGAGACCGACGATTGCGGGCGGAAGTGCCTGCTCGCGCGCCGCATGGTGGAGGCGGGCGTGCGTTTCGTCGAGGTGACGCATGGCGACTGGGACACGCATTTCAATCACACGCAGCGGATGCCGGCGCTCTGCAAGTCGGTGGACAAGCCCATCGCCGGCCTTCTCACGGACCTCGACGCGCGCGGGCTGCTCAAGGACACGCTGGTGATCTGGTCCGGCGAATTCGGCCGCACGCCGCACGCGGAAGGCAGCGACGGGCGCGATCATCACGTCAGTTCGTTCAGCATGTGGATGGCGGGCGGCGGAGTGAAGCCGGGCCACATTTACGGCACCACCGACGAGCACGGCTACGACGTCACCGACGGGAAAATGGACATCCACGACTGGCACGCGACGATCCTCCATCTGCTCGGCCTGGATCACGAAAAGCTCACCTACCGCCACGGAGGCCGCGACTACCGGCTCACGAATCTCAAGGGCAACGTGGTCCCCGGCATCCTCGGGTGAACCGGCGCCGGTGCGGCCTGCTGCCCGCGCGCGGGCCCGGTTCCGGGCGCAAGATGGGCTTGCAGTCTCAGGCAACCAAGCCGAGCATCCGCGCGATTCAGTGACTGTGAAACCTTTGGCTTCATCGCTACCGCAGGCCTCTTTCCGGATGGATTGATTTTTCCCGGCGTGCGGAGCCCCGTGCGGGCACTTCTCCGCGCTGCCACTTACCTTTTTCCAAAACCACCATGCTCGACTCCCACATCATCCACGAAACGCACCACGTTGACCCCCCCGCGGACTCCGCTCCGAGAACCCAGCTCCACGCCGGACTGGGCCATCGCGACCTCCGCCGCGATGAATTCTGGCGTGACATTCCGGCCTGGGCGCAGGTGAGCGCGGCCGAGTTTGGGAACCATCAGTGGCAGCAGCGCCACACAGTCACCAACGCCCGCCAGTTGCGGGAGACCCTCGGCACGCTCGTGCCGGAAATTTTTTACAGCGACCTCGAAGCCGGGATCGCCCATGCGCCGATGGCGCTTCGCATTTCGCCCTACCTCCTCGCGCTCGCGGACTGGTCCGCGCCGCTCACCGATCCCATCCGCACGCAATTCCTCCCGCTGCGCTCGCAGCAGGAGCCGGATCATCCGATGCTGCGCTTCGATTCGCTGAACGAGCGCGAGGATTCGCCCGTGCCCGGCCTCACGCATCGCTACCCGGACAAGGCGCTCTTCCTCCCGCAGCCGAGCTGCCCGGTGTACTGCCGCTTCTGCACGCGCAGCTACGCGGTGGGAAACGACACGGAGGTCGTGGAGAAAATGAAGCTCGGCGCGGGGGCCGGGCGCTGGGATGCGGCGTTCGCCTACATCGAATCGCAGCCGCAGCTCGAGGACATCGTGATCAGCGGCGGCGACACGTACAATCTCAAGGCCGAGCACATCGAGCAGATCGGCCGCCGCCTGCTCGGCATGCCGAACATCCGCCGCATCCGCTATGCGACGAAGGGCCTCTGCGTGCTCCCGCAAAAAATCGTCACCGACACCGCGTGGCTCGATGCGCTCACCCGCGTCGTGGAACTCGGCCGCAAACTGCACAAGGACGTCGTCGTGCATTCGCATTTCAACCATCCGAACGAAATCACCGGCTTCACCGAGGACGCCCTCGGCCTCATGACCGAACGCGGCATCACCGTGCGCTGCCAGACCGTCCTCCAGCGCGGCGTGAACGACACCGCCGCGGCGATGACGCTCCTCGTGCGCCGGCTCAGCTACATCAATGTTCACCCGTACTACGTCTATGTGCACGACATGGTGCCCGGCGTGGAGGACCTCCGCACGCCGCTCCATGTCGCACAAAACATCGAACGCCACGTGCGCGGCACGACCGCGGGCTTCAACACGCCGGCCTTCGTCCTCGACGCCCCCGGCGGCGGCGGCAAGCGCGACGTGCATACCGCCGACTACTACAACCGCCAGACCGGCGTCTCGTCGTTCAGCGCACCGGGCGTGAAGCCGGGAAAAAATTTCCTCTTCTTCGATCCCATCTCCTCGCTCGACGCCGAGGCGCAATGGCGCTGGACGCAGCCTTCGCAGCGCCGGGAGATGATCGACGAGGCGACAGCCGCGGCAGTCTGCGGTTGACCTTGTCGGGCTGTCCGAAAGCGCCCCTACGCCTTGGCCGCGAGCTTCGTGATCCGCAGCTTGCTGTCGTGGTGGGCCGTGGCGACGAGCAGGCCGTCGCTCGCGAGCGACATGCCGCGGGCCGTGTTCGGCAGCGCGAATGTGTGGAACGGTTTTTCCTCAGCTTCGTTCCAGAAAATGAGCTGCCCTTTCTGCCCGCCGATGCAGCCGATGAGGAATCCCTGCGGATGGGATTGCAGGCTCCAGATGCGCTCGTTGTTTGTCCCGTCAGTCAGGTGATTGCGGAGGACCTTGCCGGTCTCCCAGTCAAAGCGGAGCGACGAGCGGCTGCTGCACATTGCCGAGCGGGTTCGTGCCCTTGTGAAGCCCGCCGGCAACGAGTGACTTTCCGTCCGGGCTGAACGCGAGCCCGCGCACGCCGCCGTAGTGGACCTGCTGGCCCTCATTGTAGCTGTGCAGCGGCGAGGCATCGAGTGTGCGGACGAGCTTGCCCGTGCGCGATCTCCCACTGGTGGATTTTTCCGTCGAGATCACCGGCGAGGATCCACTCGCCGCCGGGATGAAAAAGCACGCTGTAGATGTCGCGCCCGGCTCCGGCGAATTCGCCCGCCTTCGCCCCGTCGAGCGGATTCCATGTCCGGACCATGCGGTCGTTTCCGCCGCTCGCGAGCAATTTGCCATCGGGGCTCAGCGCGAGAGTCCGGATCCAGCCGTCGTGCGCCTTCACCTTTTTCGCGGGCTGCGGTGCTTCGTCGGTGATGGGCCACCACATCAGTGTGTCGTCGCCGCCCGCGCTGATCAGCGTGCGACCGTCGCTCGTGACCGCGACATCGAAAACCCACGAGTCGTGGCCGGTGAGCGCGGTGCGTTTCCCGTCCGTGAGGTCCCATCGGTAAATCGAGCGGTTTTCAGCCGTGCCAAAGACGAACTTCCCCGTCGGATCGAAGCGGCACGCGATGAGCGGCGCTTCCGCGGGGAGTTCCTTCGCGACGTGCGCCAGCTTGGGATCCGCGGGCATCAGGCGAGGAGTTCTTCGATGGGCTCAAACGCGGGATCCGCCATCGGCATCTTCTGTCCGGCGACATTGAAATGCCCCGTGCTCTTGATGCCGAGCGCCGCGAGATACGTGTGGAAAAGATGGCCGCCATCCACCTGCCGTGACTTCACCGAGGTGCCATCGGCAGCGGTTTCGCCGATGACCGCGCCGCGATGAATGCCCGCGCCGCCGAGGCAGATGCTCCACGCCGTGCCCCAGTGGTCGCGGCCGTAGTTCGCGTTGATGCGGGGCGTCCGTCCGAATTCGGAAAGCACGACGATGAGCGTGCTGCTCGAGCAGCCCGCGATCGGCGAGATCGCCCACGAGCGTCGCGAACGGCCCGTCGAATTCGCCGACCTGCTCGAAGTGGAAATTGAAGTTCTCGCAGTGCGTGTCGTAGTTCGAGTGCGTCACGCGCACGTAGGTCACGCCGCTCTCGCAGAGCCGTCGCGCGAGCAGGCAGTGGCGGCCGAAATCGTGCGAGCCGTAGCGTTCCTGATCCTTCTGCGATTCCTTCGTGATGTCGAAGACGTCGCGCTGCTTCATCAGCTCCAGGCCCTGCTCGAAGCTCTGCGTGTACGCGTCCGTCTCCGCCGTGCGCCTGCGGAGCGCAAAGCGATCGTTCACTTTCCTGCGCAGATCGTTCGCGCAGTTGGAGGCCTCCGCGGCGAGGCTCGCCGGGCGCTCGGAAAACTGCGGCGGCTTCGCGCCGCCGAGTGTCACGCTTCCGTACTTCGGCCCGAGGTAGGCGGAGTCGGCGCTGCGTCCGCCGCTGCCATTTGGCGAGATGACGATGTGCCCGGGCAGCGCGCTGCCGCCGCCGGCGTCGAGCGCCCGCGCCATCACCGCACCGAGCACGGGATAATCCTGCGCCGGCGTCTTGTGCCGCCCGGTGGACATGACGTAGGCGCCCTTGCCGTGGTCGTTCTCCTTCGTGTTGATGCTGCGCACCAGGGCGAGGTGATGCATCACTTTCGCCGTCTTCGGCAGCAGCTCGGAAATGTGGATGCCCGGCACGGAAGTCGGGATCGCGCGGAACGGCCCGCCGGTCGCGGTGCCCGGCTTCGGGTCCCAGCTTTCGAGCTGCGAAAGGCCGCCGGCCATGTTGATGACGATCATCCGCTTTTGTTTCCGCGCCATTTCGGCCACGACGGTCGGCGACGTGAAGAGGCCGAAATTCGGCAGCACAGCGGCCGCGCCGCCCGCCGCGAGGGTCTGGAAAAAGCGCCGCCGGCTGAGGACGTGGTCGAGCGTCTGGCAGGAGTAGTTGCAGGGTTTCATGGAGTGGAGTGGGTTAGTGGATGAAGCGGAATTCAAGCGAGGCGAGGAGGGCCCATGCGAAATCGCCGAGCGCAGCGGCCTTCTGCTCCGGCGGGCGCGAGGCGAGCGTGGCCCCGAGCTCGGCGACCTCGGTCGCGTCGGGCAGGCGGGTGAGCGTCGCGAGATAGATCTCCTCGGCCATCGCTTTCGCGTCCGGCAGCGCGGCGGCGCGCGTGGCGAGGCTGGCGGCCCACTGGCGGATCACGCCGCCATTTTCAAAATAGAGCGCCTGCTCGGGAGTCGCGAAAAAGTCCGACTGCGGCTGCCCGGCGGCTCCGCCGAAAAATTTCACGAACTGAGTTTCCTGACCGCGCAGCTTTTCGCGGAACAGCCTGTTGATCCCCGCCGTGCGCTCCGCCTGTTTTGCCGGGTTCGCCTTGTCGGCGTCGCTCAGCTTGTTCTTCTTGTCCCACTCGGCCTCGGCGGAAGTGCGGAGCGGATCGAGCTGCCCCGTCGCCTGCATCAGCGACCAGCAAAGCTGCTCCGGCGCGAGCGGGAGAAGTTCCATCGAGGCGAATGCATGACCCCACGCGGCCGAGACCGCCTCGCGGGCCTGGGCCTCGGCGTGTTCGGTTTCGTTCGCCTTTGCGCGCGCTGCATTCGCAGCCGTTTCGAGCGCGGGAATCTGCGCCTTGAGCGTGGGAAACCCGGCCGTCGCTGCGGCGAGCGCCGCCTTCGCGTCGGTGATCTCCTTTGACGCGGTCTGCGCATCCGCTGCGGACGTGCTCTCGAACGCTGCGATCTTCGCGGGTGCGTTCGCGATTTCGGCTGCCAGCTGGTCGGCCTTGCGTTTCGCCTTGCGGAGAGCGTCGTCCGCTTTCGCCGCCGCCTGCCGTGCCGCGCGCCCGGCGCCCGCGGCCTCGTGCCACGCGATCGCCGCCTTCGCTTCCGTGACGAGCTGCGCGGCGTGCTTCGCGCGGATTCGATCCGATTCCTTCTGCGCGCCCGCCTTGTCGAGCGCTGCCTGACGGACTGCGATCTGCGCCGTGGCCGTCTCCGACTTCCCTTTGGCCGCGAGGGCAGCCTGCCGGGCTGTTTCGAAATTCTTCGCCTTTGCGTCTGCGTCCGCCTTCTTCGCGGTCGCCAGCGTCTCGGCAGCCGTCAGCGCGGCGCGGCTGGCAGTCACGGCCTCGCGCCATGCGGTTGCCGCCTTTGCCTCCGACGCGAGCTGCGGGGCCTGGATTCGCTCGGACTCCTTGCGCGCGGCCGCCTCGTCCGGTGCCGGCTGCCGGGCTGCGAGCTGCGCCATGGCTGCGTCCGCTTTGGCCTTCGCTGCGACAGCCGCCTGGCGGGCTGTTTCAAAAACTTTCGCCTTTGCGTCCGCGGTGGCTTTTTTCGCGGCCGCGTCCTTCTCGGCAGCGGCGACGGGAACGGCTTTTGCCGGAGCCGGCGTTCCCGCCGCGACGATCTCGGGCGACTCGCCCGACGTCACCGCCGCATCGGCGAGCGCCTTGTCCTGCGCGCGCCGCGCTGCGAGCGCGTCCTCGGATTTTTTCTGTTCCGCGAGCGCGTCGTCCAGCGGCTTCTTCGCGGCTGCGGCCGCGGCATCGAGCTTCGATTGTTCCGCCAGCGCAGGAGCCGCTGCACGCTGGGCGTCGGCGGTCGCTTTTTGCTCCGCGATGAACCGCTCCTCCGCGGAATGCGCGGCCAGCGCGAGTTTCTCGGATTGCTTCTCCAACTCCGCCAGCTTTGCCGCTGCGGCGGCGACCTCCGCCGACGGATCCGGCAGATCGAGCGCGCGCTGGAATGCCTGCGTCAGCACGAGTTCGCGGATGAAGGCGCGCATGTCGAATTTCATCGCTGCGATCTGGTCGCCGAGCAGATCGAGCAGCGGCGGAATCGCGGGCGGATTCGCCGAGTGATGCAGATCGAGCGGCTCCACGAGTCCGCGGCCAAACACGACCGCCCACAGCCGGTTCGCGATGTTGCGCCGGAACGCCGGGTGATGCCCGTCGCCAAGGGCCGTCGCGAGCAGCGCGCGGCGGCTGAATTTCGGGACCGGGCGCAACGCCTTGTTCTTGGCATCAGGCGCCACCGTCCATTCGCCCGCCGCGGGCTCCGTGAGTTCAGCCTCGCCGGGCAGACGCGGCTTCGTGCCGCCGCCGACCTTCGTGAAGACCGAGAGATAGGTCGTGTCGCCCGCCGCCTGCTCGCCGACGAGGCCCGGCTTTTTCGTGTCGGGCCGGAAGAGATACGTGCGGCTGAAGAACGCCTGCAGGCCCGCGTAGTCGCGCTGCAGATAGTCGTCGATGCGCGGGTGATCGTGGCATTGCGAGCACGCGATGTCGCGGCCGAGGAACAGCCGCCCGGCATCCTTCGCGAGGGCGTTCGGGTCCGCTTCGCGCTCGAGGAGCCATCGCGCGACGTGGCGCGTTTTTTCGTCCGAGCCGTCCGCGGCGATCATCTCGCGCACCAGCTCGTCCCACGGTTTGTTCGCCGCAAACGACTGCTCGAGCCATTCGCGCCACGGCGCCTCCTTGGTCTGCACCTCGGCGCGGCGCTCCATGAGCATCACGTCGAAGCGCACCGCCATCCATCGCGCAAACTGCGGGTCGGCGAGCAGCGTCTCCGCGAGCTTCGCGCGCTTGTCCGGCGCGGTGTCCGCGAAAAATGCGCGCGCCTGCGCCGCCGTCGGGATGACCCCGTGCAGCGCGAGATAGGTCCTGCGCAGAAAGTCCGCATCATCCGCGATGGGCGCCTGTCCGCCGGGATGCGCTGCGGCGATCAGCGCGTCGATTTTCGCATGGAGCGGCTCCGCGGCGCGCACTTTCACCGCGAGTGCCAGCATCGAGACGGCCACGCACCACGCGGCGGTCCGCGCCATGAAAATGACAATCCCGCCCGCGCGGGATGCTGCTGATCGGTTGTTCAAAGGGAGGCGAATCGTCACGGGGGAGGGTCGTGTGGGGCGGTTCACCAATGAGTAGCCGCCGCGCGGCGTGCGATTAGGGATAACTTTCCGTGCACCGGCAGGATGCAGTCCTTGCGCGAGCCGACGCACCATCGAGGCAGCCCGTCCTTGTTGTCTTTCGTGTGAGCACCTATGGGTGCTCCATGTCCTTTGGCGAATTTATCGACCGTCAGCCGCGATGGCTCGTCGTCACCGTGAGCGCGGTGCTGGTGGTGGTGGTCGGGTGGCTCGACAACCTCACCGGATGGGAGTGGAGTCTGTTCGTGCTCTATGCGCTTCCCATGGTGCTCGTGGTCCGGAGGATCGGCCGCGAAATGGGATTCCTGTTTGCGCTGCTTTGCACGGGAGTCTGGTTCGTCGCGAATACTCCCAATCATCCGTACCAGACCGGATGGGGCTTTGCGCTCGCGGGCACGAGCCGGCTGTTTTACTTCGCGGTCCTGGTCGTCGCCGTGGCCGCGGCGAAGGAGCGGCGCGACCTGTACAGGATGCGCATCCGCGGGCTCGAGCACGAGCGGGAGCTGGAGCGGGAGATTCTCCGGACGAGCGAGCACGAAAAGCGGCGCATCGGCGAGGATCTGCACGACGGCCTCGGCCCGCACCTCGCCGCGATCAGCTACGCGGCGTCGTTCATGGCCAATGAATTGCGCAAACGCGGGCAGCCGGAGGCGGACAAAGCCGAGCAGATCCACGAGATGGCGGTCCATGCCATCTCACTCGCCCGCGGGCTCGCGCGGGGAATATTTCCCGTGCAAATGGACGGCACGGGTCTCTCGATGGCGCTCGCGGATCTGGCCCAGACCACGGCGGCGCTGACAGGAATCTCGATTTCATTTTTTGAAACCGGTCAGACCCGTGTCGAAGATCCGGAAGTCGCCATGCACCTTTTCCGGATCGCGCAGGAATCGATGACCAATGCCTTGAAGCATGGCAGGCCGAAGCTGATCACCATCGCGCTGACCAAGGGTGCCAACTCGTTGCGGCTCGTCGTCGCGGACGAGGGGAAAGGCATGGATTCCCTGAAAAGCGGCGCGAGAAGTATGGGCTTGCGTTCGATGCAATACCGTGCGCGTGCTCTCGGGGCCGAACTGAAGGTCGAATCGAAGCCGAACGAGGGGACGATCGTCTCCTGCGAGGTGCCCGACGCGCGGCCACCAACCGAGATCCCTGACCATGACCGACTCCGTCGCCGTTGAAAAAAAGAAAATCCTCATCGTCGAGGATCACCCGCTTTTCCGAGCGATGCTGGTGCAGCTCATCGGGCAGGATATGGGGATGACGGTGTGCGGCGAGGCCGCCAGCATCAAGGACGCGATGGAGATCATCGAGAGCACGCAGCCGGATGCGGCGGTCGTGGATATCACGTTGGAGGGATCGAGCGGGCTGGAGTTGATCAAGGACGTGAAGGCGCGGGGCATCGCGCTTCCCGTGCTGGTGCTTTCGATGCACGAGGAGAAGCTGTACGCGGAACGTGTGCTGCGCGCCGGTGCGCGGGGATACATTTCAAAACAGGCGCCCCCGGACGAGGTGGTCGCGGCGATCCGGAAGGTCATGGACGGCGGGATCTACCTCGGCGAGCGGATGACCGTGGCGATTCTGGAAAGGCTCGGGCAGACTGAGAAATCCGTGGAGACGACCGGGATGAATCTGCTTTCCGACCGGGAGGTCGAAGTCTTCCAACTCGTGGGCAAGGGAATGAATTCGCGCGAGATCTCCGAGCAGCTAAATCTCGGAGTCAGTACGGTGGACAATTACCGACAAAGGATTAAGGAAAAGTTGGGACTCAAAAATGCGGGAGCGCTCTACCAGTGTGCGGTGAGATGGATGGTGGAGCGAAACCTTTGAGTCCGAGGTCGAGACGGTAGATTTCGGCCTGATCGAGGCGGGCTGAAGCGCGAAACAGCGTTTTTTATCATTCTGCCCGCGGGCGGGCAGGCAAAATGCCGGTCTCCGATCGCACTCGGGTAGTGTTTTTCACTACACTTGGAGCTTTTTGCCAGACGGCAGAACGATCCGCTTAATGCTGGTGTGCGTCTCCCGTCCCCCTGTGCCCGCCTGTATCCGGCTTCGTCCGCTCCCCCGTGTACGGCAGGCCAGGATTCGCATTCCACCCGCTGCATCTCGCAGTCGGGTCAAGAAATTATCCACCCAGAGGCAGAATAACCGTTACCGAGCCGATCAAGATGAAAACCACCCACCTCAATTTCCGCGCGTTCCATAAGAAAAAACAGCGCGCCGGCAAAAAAACTCGGAAGCCTTCTGCACTCGCCGGTTCCATTGCCGCCGTCGCCGCGTCGCTGCTCACGCTGAGCGCACTTCCTTCCGAAGCCGCGACCTATTCGTGGCTCCCGACGGGGGCCGGTCCGTTTGCGTGGGATGATACCGCAAACTGGCAGCCGAACACGGGCTTCCCGAATGCGCAGGACGACATCGCCATCCTTTCGCTGGCGGATTTGACGGCGAACCAGGTCATCAACATGACTGCCGCGATCACCATCGGCACGTTGCAATTGGGCGATGCGCTGGGCTCCAGCGTTTACACGCTCGCGGCGGGCGGCGGCTCGCTGACTTTTGATGTCAGCAGCGGCTCGGCGCTGCTGTTCAAGAACCACGGCGGTCTCAACATCACGAGTCTCGCGGGCATGGACACCATCTCCACCGGCGTCACGCTCAACAGCAACCTCGTCATCAACAACGCGCTTGCGGGGCAGGGGATCAACATCACCGGGGTCATCGACGACGGGATTTTCACGAGGGGCATCACCAAGGACGGCGCGGGCTTCGTGCAGTTGTCCGGGGTGAACACCTTCGACGGCGGCGTCACGATCAACGCGGGCCGTCTGGCCGTCAGCCTTAGCTCTGCCGCCGCGGGGACTTCCGGCACGATCACGCTGAACACGGGCGCGCAGTTCGATATCCTCAACGACACCGCGCTGACGGTGGCAAACACCTTCGAAATCCGCGGCAACTCCATCATCAACGTGGATCGCGCCATCGGTGGCGGTGGCTCGAACCAGACGCACACGATCAGCGGCCCGCTCACGCTGAATAACGACACGCTCCTGGTCACGGCGGCGAACGGCTTCGGTCTCCTGCTCTCCGGCGACCTGAATCTCGCCGGCGCAGTCTCGACCATCAGCAACGGAACTCCGACTGTGAACGTGGGCAGCGCCACGGGAGGCAAGATCACGGGCACGGGTGCGCTGAACAAGGTCGGCGGCGCGACGCTCGTCCTCGCGAACACCTCCGCCACCGCCAACGACTACTCCGGCGGCACGAATGTCTTCGCCGGCGTGCTCCAGTTGAACTTTGCCGGCGGCACCGGCGCGACCATGGGATCGGGTGCGGTTTACATCGCTCCGAATGCGATTCTGCGGATCAGCGACACGAGCAACCTCACCGGCCCCTCGCAGATCGCCATCCAGTCCACGGTGGGGAGTGTCGTAAATGTTTCCCAGGGCCCGACCGGGCCGACCAGCACCACCACGGCGGGCAATGCGCCCGGCGTGCTCGAACTGGGTGCGAACTTCGCGATCGGCACCTCGGCCAATGGCATCTATACCAGCCCCGTGATCGGTGCCGCCTTGCGCACCAACCAAGGCTCGATCACCAACGCGGTGGACATGAGCCAGCTCGGCAATCACGCCGCCGGCAACGGCCGGTTCTGGCTGGGCGCCGGCGCCACGGCCACCTACAGCGGCGCGATCTCCGCGGATACGGATGGCATCCTGCGGCTCGGCACCAACAATGCCGCGGGCACGGTGATGACGATCTCCAGCGACCTGACCTTCGCCAACGGAATCACGAACGGCATCATCATCGGCCACACGGTATCGAACATCGTCGGAGCAACGGGCGGCATGAACGGCACCGTGACCCTGAGCGGCACCGGCAACAACTACACCGGCTCCACCACCGTGAACCGCTTCGCGGGCGGCGCCAGCACGCTTCAGATCACCAGCACGGCGGACGTCCAGGATTACATCCCGCAGGGCAGCCAGGTGAATCTGTTTGGCCAGCTGCTCTTCAGCGGTGCCTACAATGTCGCCGCAACGCTGCCGCAGCAGACGTTCACGAACCCGGTGAACATCATGAACACCGCGTTCACGAATGCAGTCGGGCAGAATGTCGGCCTGGTGCTGAACAACAACGCGTACACGACCAGCGCCACCCAGCCCCGCCTGGCCGGCACGACCGCGCTGAATCTCAGCAGCGGCAACTTCCGCTTCCTCGGCTCCACGACGGCCGCGCAGACGACGATCCAGAATCTCGCGACGATCAACTTCGAGGGCGGCAACCTCATCGAAATCTCCCGCGGCGTAGCCGCCACGGACAATGCGCGCATCAACCTCACCGACCTGAACCGCTCCAACGCGGGCTCGCTCGGCTTCGTGACCACCGGCGGCACCATGGGCGCGACGGATACGCGCTTCATGATCACCAATCTGAACGGCGGCGCCATCGGCACGCCGGCGCTGCTCCCGGCGTGGTTGGTGGATCACACCGGTGCGACCACCTTTGTCGGCTACAATGCCACTGGCGGTGTGACTCCGATCACCTACGCCTCCACGAACATCCTGACCTCGACGGCTGCGAACACCGTCAACCAGACCGCCACCGCCGCCATCGTCGGCAGCAATGCGCTCGCCCTTCGGGTCAACGGCGACTTTGGACTCACCGGCACCGGAGCCATCACCATCGGCGCCAGCGCCCCCGTGGGCGATCCAGCCGGGTTGATTTTTACGGGCACACTGACAGCCGACCGCACCCACACGAACAACTGGATTTTCGGCACCGCCGGCAACCGTGAGGCGATGATCTGGGACTCCCACGGCGGCGCGTTCGTGGAGATTCTCTCCGGCAGCATCAACGCCACGGGGCTGACCAAGGCGGGCACGAGCACCCTTTCGCTCACGGGCGACAGCCGCGGCACCGTCGCCGCGACTCCGCTGCTGACGGGGACTGTGACCATCAACCAGGGTTCGCTGCGGTTCGCCACGCCGAACGCCCTCGGTGTCCGCCTCGGCGCAAACACCACCGCGGCCACCACCACGCCGTATGTGGTGGACGCGCCCGCCATCCGCCTTGCGGGCGGCACCCTCGACGTCAGCCCATCGACGGCCGCCGCGGGCAATTTCCTCAGCGCAATCACGGTGATCAATGATTCGGCGATCCTTTCCAACACGACGCCGACGCTTCCCCGTTTCGGCAGCCTCACGTTTGCCGCGCGGACCGGCGGCGCTCCCGATCCGACCGTGCTGACCCTCACCGGCGGCCAGGTCTACACGGGCACGGTCACCCTGAATCAGAGTGCCGCCTTCAATCTCCTCACGACCACCAGCGGTGTGAACGCCACCTTCCTCCAAGGTCAGGTCACCGGCGCGGGCGCCATCCAGAAATGGGGCCCTGGCACCTTGGTGCTCACCAATGGCGCGGGCGCCGCGGCCACCGTCGCGCAGAACAACTACAGCGGCGGCACCGTCGTCAACCAGGGCATCCTCGTCTCCACCGCGGGCAGCCTCGGAGACACTCCGTTCGGCTCCGGGCTCGTCACGGTGAACCCGGGCGGGACCGTCCGTCTCGCGCATCCGACCAACACCGTCACCGGCGGTCTCACGGTGAACAGCGACCTCACCGGACTCGGTGTCGTCGGCCTCGCGTACAGCGGCGCGCTCCCGGCCATCACGTTCAACAACGGCACCAACGGTGGCCCGTTCAACGGCGTCATCGCCGTGGATGTGCTCGGCTTTGACACCGCGATCAATCAGGGCACCATCGGCAGCGGCACCAGCTTCCTCGGAAGTTCCGCGGGCATCAATGCGGGCACCGGCGTGACGGCCAGCGGGGCTGCGAATTTCACCGGCACGCTCACGGACAGCAGCGGCGTCTATCGCATCGGCGGCGGCGGCGGCGTGCTGAACATGAATGGGCCAACCAACTCAGCGGCTCCGGCATGACGGTGCAGTTTGGCGCCATCAACAACAGCATCCAGGGCGCGTCCGTGGGCATGGTCAACGGCGGCGGCACCGTGGTCCTCAACCAGTCGAACAACCTCGACGCGACCAGCAACGTCTTCATCAACCAGGGCCAGACTGTCCAGATCGGGAATGCCAATGCCTTTGGCGCCAGCGACCGTGATCTTCAACGGCGGCACGATCCAGAGCGACGCAATGCAGCGCCTCCATGGCTTTGCTGGCGGCCGCACGGTCACGAATGCCATCAGCTTTGCGGGAGACGTGATTTTCAACAGCGCCTTCAACGGCACGGCGGGCGACCTTACCTTCAGCGGCGCGGTCGGTCTCTCGAACAGCGCGGTGGGCGGCTCGATGCGCACCATCACGGTGAACACAAGCGCCCTACGCCCAGGCGCAGGGCGGCATCGTCACCTTTTCCGGCGTCATCAGCGATGGCGCGAGCGCCTACAATGGCCTGGTCAAGGTCGGCGTGGGCGCCTTGCGCCTGACGAATGCGAACACCTACACGGGCATCACGCTGATCAACGCGGGCAACATCGCCATCACGGACGGCAACCAGCTCGGCACGAATCCGTACGTGAACATGAATGGCGGCACGCTCAGCGCGTGGGAGGCGTCGTTCACGCTGAACAAGAACCTCAATTTCCTCGCCACCAGCAACGTGGACGTGGCCGAGGGCCGCATCCTCACCCAGGATGGCAGCAGCATCTGGCAGGGCGCGGGCAGCTCTGCAGAAAATCGGTTCGGGCACCTTGGTCCTGCAGGGCGACAACAGCTTTGCGGGCCTGACCATCATGAGCGGTGTGGTGAGCGCCTCTGCGCAACAACCAGCTCGGCAACACTGCGACGCCCGGGGCCATTGTCTTCAATCAACGCGAGCGCCAACTACGGCACCGGCGGCACGCCGATGCTGCGCTTCACGGAAAACATCGCGAACCTGAACCGGGTCATCACGATGAGCACGACGGGCGCCATCGAGGTCGCGGCCAACAAGACGGTCACCAGCACGGTCGCGGCGGCGGGCACGGGCGTGCTCCACAAGGTCGGGGCCGGCACTCTCCAGCTCACGGTGACGAACGCCGCGGCGACGCCATGGAGCGCCAATGCGGGCGTCATCGAGGTCCTGCAGACCGCCGGGGCCGCCCCGCTCGGCACCAACAGCACCACGACGCTCAACGGCGGCACCATCCGCATCACGAATGCCGGCGTGGCGGACTACGCGACGGGCAACACCGGCACGCTGAACATCAATGGTGGCGGCATCTTTGACATCAACAACAGCGTTGCCTTCAACGACCAGTTCACCTTCGGCAACATCCAGCGCACGAACCAGGGCACGATGGTCATCCAGCCCACGGCCAATCTTGGTGCGACCGCCGGCCAGCGTGCGCGGCTGCTCGCGACGACGCAGCTTCTGGGCGTGGCTGTGGCCTCCTCGAATTTCAACGGCATCGTCTCCCCGGTCATCGTCCGCCTCGCGGACGGTGCGCCGAACAGCGATGCGGACTTCGTGACCTACAACACGACGAACGGCTTCCTCACCGGCGCGCCGACGACGCCGGTCACGACCCTTTCCGCGCTTGCGCCCACTGCGGTCGGCAACATCACCACCCCCCAGGTTCTCACGGGCACGAACAGCATCTACGCCTTCAAGACCACGGCCAACGTCTCCGGCGGAGTCCTGCGAATTGTGGCGAACGGCTCGACCGGCAACCAGGTCCAGCTCGGAGGCATCCTCATCAACGGCGCGGGCGGCGCGGCCCCGGTGATCAGTTCCGACCTGTTCTTCGGCTTTGTGAACAACGGCGCCACCCAGCTCAATGGCCTGAACTATGGCGAAGGCGTGGTGTACACCAGCACCGGCTTCACCAGCGGCACGCCCACTCTCAGCGGCAGCGTGGTCGCGAACAGCTTCACCAAGTTTGGCCCCGGCACCCTGCTCTTCAGCGGCA
Organism: uncultured Verrucomicrobiae bacterium; assembly: GCA_963769025.1. Classification (GTDB taxonomy): domain Bacteria; phylum Verrucomicrobiota; class Verrucomicrobiia; order Chthoniobacterales; family Chthoniobacteraceae; genus SXWH01. Next base: position 730,588 of record CAVYKI010000003.1, on the reverse strand, counting down.
GCAACCGCATCAGCGGCGGTCTCGCCGTGCAGTCCGGCGCCGTGCAGTTCAGCGGTGCGACCGCACAGCCGGCTTCGCATAACATCGTCCTCAACGACGCCGGCACGCTCGACCTGAACGGGACGAACGTGAAGGTCGGTGCGCCTCACCGGATCGGCGGGCATCATCACCAATACCAATGCCACGGCGGGAACGCTCATCGTCGAGGCGACCAACAACTCGGTCTTCAACGGAACCATCCAGGATGGCGCCGGCACGGTCCGCGTCATCAAGGGCGGCACCGGCACCTTGCAGCTCAACGGCAGCCATAACAGCGGCGGCAGCAACCCGCAGTCCAATCTCAACACCTTCACCGGCGGCTTTGTGCTGCGGTCGGGCAATGTGTTGCTCAATACGCCCTCCGCCTTGGGCGGATACGCTTCCGGAACGCCCACCACCTTGGAACTGCAGGGGGGCAACCTCCAGTTGTTCGCCGGCGGCGTCGGCCCCGGACTGGCCACGATCATCGGCAATCCGAACACCATCGGCCTGAGCGTCATCGTCAACGGCACCAGCACCTCGATCGTGACCGACAACAACGGCGGCATCGGCGGCACCGGCTTCCTGGATCAATACTTCCAGTTCGGCAATCTCACGGTGGGCAACACCGTCTTTACCTCGACGCCGTCCACGGACAGCCAGAACATCCGCTTCGCGGGCACGGTCACCGGCGGCAATGCAGCGGTCTTCAACGTCACCACCGCTGCGGCCCTTGCCGGGCGCTCGGTCGTCGAGCTTTCCGGGGTGATCCAGGACACCGGCAGTGTGGCCTTTGCCATCAACAAGACTGGCACCGGCACCGTGCGCATCACGGGCACTGCGAACACCTACACGGGCGGCACGAACATCTTCACCGGCGGCGCCGTCCAGGTGACGGGCACCACCGGCACGCCGATGGGCACCGGCATGGTCATCGTGAATCCGGGCGGCTACCTGCGCATCGCGGCCTCGTCGAGCACCACGGGTGCAGCCGGCGTGAACATCCTCAGCAGCACGGCCGGCTTCGGCGCACTGGTGCTCGATGGCGACTTCAGCCCGACCAATGGCACCGGCGCGCTGACTGCGACCACGCAGAATGACGCCTTCGGCGGCACGGTGCAGATCGGCATCCCGACCTTCACGACGGCGCTCGACATGACGCAGATCGGCGACGGCAACCAGTTCCTCGGCGCCTACGGCGCGAGCCTTGGCACCGCCGGCGTGCAGTACCTCGCCAGCAGCCTCACCGCCGGCAACGGCAGCCGCTACCGCCTCGGTGCCAACAGCGCCAGCAACGTGGCCCTCACCTTCGCGGGCTCGGACAACGTGCTCTCCGGTGCGAACTCGGTCGAGATCGGCAGCTCCATCCCTACGGTCACCCTCGGCCTCGTGGCTCCCCTGAACTCCACGGGCACGGTGGTCATCCAGAACTCGAACAGCTACAGCGCCGGCACGCTCATCAACCGTGGCAGCACCCTCGTCGTGGAAACCGGCGGAGCGCCCGGACCTGGCGGAGCGACGCCGCTCGGCTCGGGCGTGGTGGAAATCCGTAACAGCGGCGTGCTCATCTTCCGCGGTGGCGACGGTTCGGCGTACAACGTTCCCGCCCTGGGAAATGCCAACACCTACGTCCTGCGCAACCTCGGCGTGATCCGTCTGGACAACAACTCCGGCGTCTTCGCCGGCTCGGGCACCCAGGGCCGCTGGGCCGATGCAACGGGCGTCACGCTCGACGGCGGCACTTTCAACCTTGTCGGCACGAACAACCAGGACACCTACGAGAAAATCGGCGCGGTCACCGTCGGCCTCAACAACGGCACGATCCAGTTGAGCCGCCAGAATTCGGGTACGAATGTCCTCGAGGTCTCGGACATCGTCCGCGGCTCGCAGAAGGGCACGCTCACGGTCACCAGCGCCGCCGCCGCCACGATCGCGGCGGGCGTGATGACAGCGCAGGGCAGCCTCAACGGCGCCGCCGCCTTTGATCGCCTGCTCGTGACGACTCCGACCTTTGGCGCGAACGCCGGCACGACCAACAACGGCGCAGGTGCCACCGGCGGCATCGCCCCGGTGTGGATGGTGGACGGCACGAATCTCACCTTCCTCAGCAACCAGGGCGGCACGCTCGGTCTCCAGCCGCTCCTCAGCATCGCCACGCCGGGCGCCGGGCAGGTGGCCTACAGCAACCGCCTGACGACCGCCAACACGTTCACGGGCCTGACCACCGGCGTGGCCACAGTGGACATCGTCGGCGTCACCCAGGCGCTCACCGCCAGTCAAAGCGTGTACGCGCTGCGCACCGACTCGGCCATCACCACGGGCAACGCCGCGACTGTCACGGGTGCCAGCACGCAGGGCTCCAATATCATCACGGGTGTCAGCGGGGCCAACATCGCCACGCTCCGCGTCGGCCAGCCCATCACCGGCACCGGCATCCCGGCAGGTGCGGTGATTACCGCCCTCGGTGCCTCCACGATCACGATGTCCAACCAGGCGTCGCTGACTCAGGGGAGCGTGACCCTCACACCGAGCCATGTGCTCACGATTGTCAGCGGCGGCTTGATCGTCACCAATGGCTCCGGTGCCAAGACCTTCACCACGCCCATCGCAACGGCGGGTGAACTCGTCATCTACAATCCCAACACCGCCAGCACGACGAACTTTACCGGTCCCATCACGGCCACCGGCATCACGAAGTTTGGCGCCGGTGACATGCGGCTCGACGCCGACAACCGCGGCACGCTCACCGGCGATGTGACCGTCAGCGGCCTGAACTGGTTCCGCCTGAACAACCAGTACGCACTGGGCGGCAGCACGGTGAACCCCTACATCAACGGGAACCAAATCATCCTCAATGGCGGCCAGATGTACTCTGAGGGGCAGGCCCGTTATCTGAGCACCGTGGTGGTGAACGCGGATTCGAACGTGGGCGGCAACAGCTCCTATTACAATCAGCTGACGGTCAATCCTTACGCGAACAACACGTTCAACACCCCGGTGGTCGTTCGCGTGACGAACAACGCCTTTGTCAACTACGGCAGCGCCACGTTCAACGGTCCGGTTTCGATCAACACGGAGACAGCGACCAACAGCAACATGACCATTCTCGGCGGGGTCTCCGGCGTGGGAGCGTTGCAGAAGTGGGGCCTGGGCACGCTGAGCATCGGCGGCGACTCTCCCGCCTACAGCGCGGCGGTCACCGTCAACCAGGGCGCTCTGGTTTCGCTCAACGGGCTGGCCCAGACGCCGTTCGGCACGGGCACCATCACGGTGAGCCCGGGCGCGGCCATCGGCATCAGCAACGCGGCCAACGTCGGCGGCGGTCTCACCATCAACAGCGATCAGGCCGGTGCGGGCGTGCTGAACATGCAGTATGTCGGCGCGCTGCCCGCGGTCACTTTTGTGAGTTCCGATCCGACCTACGACGGCGTGGTCGCGATCGATGTCACCGGCTTCAGCACCGCGCTCAACCAGGCCACCCTCACGACCAACGGAAACAGCTTCCTCGGCGGCGGCCTCTCGAACCAGGCCCTCTCGGCGTACACGGCCACCACGCTCGGCGTGGGGGCGGGCAACACCTACCGCATCGGCGGCGGCGGCGGCTCGTTCTCGATCAATTCCCCGGTGCTCACCGGCACGGCCAGCGTCCAGTTCGGCGTCGTGAGCAACACGATCCAGGCGCAGTCCGTCGCGGTCACGCTCGGCGGCGGCACGGTGCTCCTGAACACCCCGAACAGCTTCACCGGCGGCTCGACGATCAATCTCGGCCAGCTCGTAGAACTGGGCAACAGCGGCGCGCTCGGCACCGGCACGATCACGTTCAACGGCGGCACGCTGCGCGCGAATGGAAATCTGGGCCTGCCCAGGCTCGCGCCCAACATCACGCTCGCCAACGACGTCACCTTCCTCGGTGACGCGATCATCGACACGAACGGCGTCAACATCTTCCTCGCCGGCAATGTCAGCCTTTCGAGCAGCGCCTTCGGCACCGCACAGGGCTCGGCGCGCACGATCACGGTCAACAACGTCAACGCCCGTGCAATCATCACCGGCAACATCACCGACGGGGTCGGCACGAGCTTCAACAGCCTGATCAAGACCGGCACTGAGCGCGCTCGGCCTGCGCGGCACGAATACCTACACCGGCTTCACGCAGATCAACCAGGGCACGCTCGTGGTGGGCACGGTGGGCGCGCTCCCCGCGACCTCCCACATCATGCTGAACGGCGGTTTGCTCGGCGTGTGGGATTTCGACTACACGCTGACCAATGACGTCACCGCTCTGACCTCGACCGGGAGCGGATTCGACGTGGGTGATGGCAAGACGCTCACCCAGGCCCCCGGCAGCAACATCGCGGGAGCGGGCTTCACGAAGATCGGCTTCGGCGACCTGGTGCTCCAGGGCAACAACAGCTTCGGCACGCTCGCGATCACGGGCGGCACGGTGCTCGTCAGCGCGAACAGCCAGCTCGGTGACACGGTCACCAACGGGACGATCACCATCACCGGCGTGAACCCGACCACGGCCAACGCCAACCAGGGCGCGACGCTGCGCATCACGGACAGCTTCGCGACGAACCATGCGATCACTGGCGCCGGCGCGGACTTCGGCAACATCCAGATCAACACCGGGGCGACGCTGCTCGCCAACGGCGTCCTGAGCGGCACGCTGACGAAGACCGGCGGCGGCACGCTCGTGCTGAACGCGGCCAACACCTTCACCGCATTCCGCCTGAACGGCGGCACGGTCACCACCTCGACCAACACCGGCATCCCGACGACGGCGCTCGCGCTCAATCTCGGCGCGGGCACGCTCGAGCTGGCCCATACAAATGCGGTCATCAACGCCGGTTCCGCGGCGAATCTCTCGATCGCGATGAGCGGCGGAGCGCATCTCTCGCTGTCCAACGGCGGCACCAACGACGTCGTGCTCTCGGCCCTCACGCTGACGCGCACCGGCTTCGGCACCCTCGTCATCGAGCCAAACAGCCTGTCGCTCGGCACGACGACCGCAGGCGCGGATGCGCGCGTCATCTCCACGAGCGTCCTCGGCGTCGCCAGGGCCTCGGCGGTCATCAACGGCATCTTCTCGCCGAGCATCATCACGGTGGATGCGGCGGGCACGCCGAACTTCCTGGCCAATGATGCGGTCAACGGCTTTGTGCCGCTCGCGGCGTTCGGATTCACGGACATCAACAGCGCGACGGCGACGACCGTCGGCAACATCACGAGCAACCAGACGCTGACGGCGAACGCCAGCGCCTTCGCGCTCCGCACGAACAGCAACATTTCCGGCAACACGCTGCGCATCACCAGTGTCGGCGCGACCCACGTCTCTGGCGAGGGCGGCATCCTGACCTACGGGACCAGCCCGACCATCAGCAGCAACATCATCTTCGATGCTTCCTCCGCCGTCGTCGGATCGAACCTCTCCGGCGAAGGCCTGATCTACGTCGGCAGCACCGGCACGACCACGCTCTCCGGCGCGATCACGGCGAACAGCCTGACCAAGTTCGGCCCCGGCACGCTGCTCATCAACGGCACCACCTTGCTCCTCGGCGCGAACAGCATCAACGGCTTGAACGTCCAGGAAGGCACGGTCCAGATGGGCGCGAGCGGGCGGTTTGACTCGCTCCAGACGTCGCTCAACCTCAATGGCCGCGCGACCTTCGACCTGAACGGCCAGAACGTTAAAATTGGCGATTTGAGCAATTCGCAGAGCGGCTCGGGCGGGTTTGTCACGAACACCAGCGCCACGGCCGGGAAGCTCACCGTCAATGGCACGACCAGCACCAGTTTCTCCGGGCGCATCCTCGACACCGTCGGATCCACCACGCTGAACAAGATGGGCACGGGCACCCTCACCATCACCGCCGCGCGGCAGGACCAGCCGGACGCCGGCGTGAACACCTACGTCGGCGGCACGAATCTCTACCAGGGCACGTTGCAGGTGCTGAGCGTCACCGGTCTCGGCGGCGGTTCCGGCAGCACGCCCGGCGATCTCAATCTCTACGGCGGCACGCTCGACCTGCGCAGCAATGGCGGCGGCACCAAGGGCCAGTTCGGCATCGTTTTCGGCAACCAGGCGACGGACGGCATGAACGTCAACGTCCGCGGCCCGGCGACCGTCAACGTGGACCGGCTCAGCAATGCGACCTACATTGGCAACAACATCCAGTTCAGCACGCTGAACCTCACGAACCAGACGCTCACCGTCACCGGCGCGAACAGCTACGGGCTGCTCGTCCAGAACGGCACCAACATCCTCGGCAACTATGCGACGATCAACACGCCGAGCAACGGTCCCAGCGGCGTGGTGGAACTCGCGGGCGTGATCGCGGGCAGCGGTGCCTTGAACAAGACGAGCGGCGCCGTCAACGAACTGCGCACGCTGATCATCTCCGGCACGGCCAACACGTGGAGTGGCGGCCTGAACATCCAGTCCGGAGCGGTGCAGATCACCGGCACCACCGGCACGCCGCTCGGCTCGGGCCTCGTGCGGGTGTATCCCGGAGCCACCCTGCGCATCGCGGGGGATGGAAGCATCAGCACGCCTGCCAATCTCCGCGTCCTCAGCGCCGTCAACAACGTCGGCACGGTGACGCTGGACAACAACTTCGCCCCGGCTGCCGGAATCCTCGCCGGCCTCGCCAGCAGGTACGACACTGCGCTTCTCCTCGGCCAGCCCATGTGGAGCACCGCGCTGAATCTCGCCACCGTCGGCGCCGGCGACTCCTTCCTCGCCTCGGGCCTCGGAACGGAAGCCAACTACCTGGCACCGACCCTCGGCGTGGGCTTGGGGAACGCCTACCGCATCGCGGGCGGCCAGTCGGGCATCCTCAGCTTTGGCGGCTCGGATAATGTGCTCACCGGCACTGCCTCCGTGCAGATCGGCTCGCTGCTGGGCAATGCAAACAACGGAGCGCTGACCAACCTCGGCGGCACCGTCCGCATCCGCAATTCGAACAACTACTCGGGTGGTACGCTCGTCACCAAGGGCCTGATCTTGGAACTCGAGACCGGCGCGGCCCCCGGCGGCAGCACGCCGCTCGGCACCGGAGCGGTCGAAGTCTTCGGCACCGTCCAGCTCGCCGCGGACCCGCAGGGCTACAACGGCACCGGCTCGTTCGTCAACGGGCTCACCGGGCTGAATTCGAATGCCTTCACGCTCCGTCCCGGCGGCGCGATCATCATCAACGACTTCGCAGGCCAGTACGCCGGCGGCCAGGGCGCATGGAACAACACGACCGGAGTGGACCTGAACGGCGGCACCTTCCGTTTCAACGGCGCGACCGCCGTGACGTCCCAGGAGACCATCGGTACGGTCAACGTGAGCAAGGGCGGCGTCCTGACGGTCATCCGTCCGTCCGGCTCGGGTTCCGCCACCTTGATTCTCGGAGGGCTCACCCGTTCGGCCGGCGGCACACTCTCCGTTACCAATAGCGCCAACACCCTCGGCATCCCGGGCGGACTGGCGGCCACGGGCACGTACAACAACTTTGAACGCATCACCGTCGCCGGCGGGGTGAGCCTGGCCGGCAGGACCACGATCGGGGCGAATGTGACCGCCGGGATCGCCACGGCGGGCATGGTGTCGCCGTGGATGATCAACCAGACCGAGCACCAGTTCATGACCTACAGCCCGGTCACCGGAGTGGACAGCGGGTTCCAGAGCCTCGTGGATACGACGACGCCCAGCCCCTACCAGGTCGGATACACGAACGTCCAGACCACCGGCGGTGCGAACATCAACCTGACTTCCGGGATGACGGGTGGCACTGCGACGGTCGATCTGCTCCAGACGGGCTTCAACGGCACCGCCGCCATCACGCTGCAGGACAACCCGTCCGTTTACGCCCTCCGCATCTTCCAAGGCAGCGGCCCGAACAACAACTCGACGCTGAACATCAACACCAACGGCGCCAACAACACGATCACCATCGCCAGCGGCGGGTTGATCATGGGCAGCGTGAACAACTCGGGCGGCAGCACCTACACGGTCAACGTCAACCCGAACCTGGTCTTCGGCTCGCTGGCGACTCCGGTGGAAGCGGTCCTCTACAGCCCGAGCGGCGCGAACACGACGTTCAACACCATCACCGGCACCATCACGGCCGCCGGCATCACCAAATTCGGCGGCGGCAACATCCAGATCAATTCCGTCAACGCAATCACCGGTGCTGTCACCATCAATGCCGGTCAGTTGACGCTCCTCAATGCCCTCGGCGCGAACGGCACCTCGCTCAGCGTGATCAACTCGCAGGAGGTCGTCCTCAACGGCGGCACGCTCGCCATCGACGGCCTGCTCGGCAACCGGACCGACAGCGCCGCCAACGTGCTGGGATCCAACGTCCGTGCCACGACCAACCTCGGCAGCAACATCACCTTTGCGGGTGACGCGACGATTACCAACAACGGCCAGGCGGTCATGCAGCGTTTCAACAACCTGACCATCGCCAACATCGGGACAATCAATGCCCAGAGCGCGGTGACGGCGACGTTTAGCGGCAGCGGCATCTACGTGAACGGGACCACGAGCCTCGCAGGCACCAACAACAACCTGAACGTGAGCTTCACTCCGTTCTCGGGCATCGTGCTCGGCGGGCAGGTGAGCGGCGGCAACCTGATCAAGTTCGGCAACGCAGCCGTGCTCATGGCCAGCGGCGCGAACAACTACACGGGGACCATCGTCAACGCCTCCACGGCGAACACCGCCACGAGCATCGTCGGCAGCCTTACGCGCACCGGCACGCCGTTCGGCACCGGGCCGATCACCGTGAATCCGGGCGGCATGCTGCGCATCGCGGACCTCTCGAACATTGCGGGCAACACCGTCACGCTCAACAGCGACAACTACGGCCTCGCGGGCATCGCGGTGGCCTACAACGGCGCGCTGCCGGCCTTCGGCGCGGGAGCCGGGCAGCTCAATGTCGTCAAGACCGGGCCGTTTGGCGGAGTGCTCGCGCTGGACATCAACGCCTACACCTCGTCGCTCAACATGGCGACCATCGGCGACGGCACGATGTGGCTGGGCACCTCGGTGGGCTCGATTTACTTCGGCCAGACTCTGGGCGCGGGCAGCGGCGGCGTCTATCGCATCGGCGGCGGCGGCAACCAGGGCAACCTGCAGTTCGGCGGCGGCACCAATACACTCGCGGTTTTCGAAAACCAATTCACCGGAGCCAGCGGAATCGAGAGCGGCGCACTGACTGCCGACATCGATGCGAACGGATCCCACTACATCAACGGCAACATCGGCACCGTCACCCTGAACGCACGGAACCTGGCCCACACGGGCTACGTCAGCGCCAACAGCGGCACCCTGACGATCAACAACGCCTTCGCGCTCGGTGATGGCAGTGCGACCAACGTGCTGCGGCTCAACGGCGGCAACCTGAGCTTCGGCAACGTCCCGACCATCAGGAATAACGTGGACTTCATCGGAGCGGGCTTCAGCACGAGCGGTGGCGACAGCGCGACCTTCACCGGCACCGTGAACCTCGCCCCCGGCGGTGTGGGCGGCACGCGCACCTTCAACATCGGCCAGACGAATCATCTCGCCTTCGAAGGGTCGATCACCGGCGGACCGGGCAGCAACATCATCAAGATCGGCGGCTCGGCCTTGATCTTGAACGGACTGAACACCTACCAGGGCACGACGACCGTCAACCAGGGCATCCTGCTCGTGGGCACGAGACGTGTCCGCGGATCCGAACGTGGCCGGCGCGCTGGGCATGAGCGACACGCCGATCATCTTCGGCAACAACGGAACGAACACCGCCGGCCAGCTTGGCTTGGCGGGCCAGATCACGTTCGCTCGCGACCTCATCTTCACGACGGTCAATGGCACCGGCGTGTTCCTGCTGCGCGGCCAGACGATCAACAACTCGGTCGTGACCGGCAACATTGCGATTCCGACCGCCGGCCAGACGCTCTTCATCGACAACGTCTCGACCAGCAACGGCACCTTCCGCGGCGGCGTGATCGACATCCAGGGATCCATCAGCGGCGCGGGTGCCATCACGATCGGCAACACCAACGTCCAGGGTGTCGTGCGCCTGAGCGCCAACTCGAACGGCTTCGGCACCAGCACCTACAGCGGCGGCACCACGCTCTCGTCGGGCCGCCTCCAGCTCAACGCGGACACGTATTACACGGGTCCGGCGAACAACCCGACGATCCTCAGCGGCCCGCTCGGCACCGGCACGCTCACCTTCGGCGCGGGCAATGCCAACGCGGGCGGCGAAATCGTTGCCTTCGGCGCGGACCGTGTCGTTGTCAACGCGCTGGGCGCGCTCACCACTGCGGCGGACACCACGCTCACCTTCGGCGGGCGTTACAACCTGACCTTCACCCGCGATCTCAACCTGAACTCGGACGGCACCCTCCGCACGCGCAACTTCAACGTTCTCGCCAGCCAAGGGGTCACTGCATTCTCCGGTGTCCTGAGCAACAGCAGCGCCGCAGGCAGCAAGCTCACCAAGATTGGAGCGGGCACGCTGGAACTGAGCGGCACGAATACGTTCTTCCCGACCGGTGCCGGCAACAGCCAGGTCGTCATCAGCGCCGGTGTGCTGCGCTTCTTCAACGACGCCAACCTCGGCCGCATCTCCACGACGGCGACGAACATCACGCTCACTGGAACCGGCACGCTGGTGCTCCTCGGGACGACTCCCGTCCTCTGGGATGCGGCGAGCAGCAACCACATCCTCGGTATCACCACGACGAACACGAGCTTCATCGATGTGCGCGACGCGAACGGGCTCTTCACCATCAACACCCAGGTCGCCGGCACGGGGTTCTCCTTCGGCAAGCAGGGTGCAGGAACGCTGGCCCTGAACAACGGGACCAACTTGCTGAACGGCATCGTCATCGGCGGCTCGCCCGCGGCGGCAGCGGCCAACCTGCCTTCCGGCACCTTCGGCGGCGTCGTGAGCACGACGGCCCTCAGCGGCACGCCCTTCGGCAACCGGGTGGACATCTTTGACGGCACGCTGAGCCTCGTCGGCACCGCCGGTGTCCAGGCCCTGACCATTGGGACCGTCACCTACGGGGCGGGTTCCTCGATCCAGCTCGCCAAGAACGCGGCCACTTCGACCAAGCTCACGGCCACCGCGCTCACCCGCGTGAACCAGGGCGCCATCGTCATCGTCCCGTCCGTGCTGGCGAATCTCGGAGGGACCGAGCAGTTCGCGACGGGCTCCACGTTCACGAACACGAACGGCATGCTGACTTTGCCCACCATCGTGGTGCGCAACCCCTCGACCTTCGAGCTCGACTTTGTCCAGAATTCCGGCGCCACGGGTTTCACCCTGCGCGCGGCCAATGGCGGCGACGGAAGCACCGTCTTCGCCACGACGGCGGCTGGCAACGCGATCGTCCCGGCGTCGGCCGTGGCGGACAGCTCCCAAGTCGCGCCACAGACGGTGAACGCCGTCCGCACCGGCGCAAGCATCACCTCGCCAGGCCAGGTCCTGACGATTGCCAGCGGCGGCCTCATCCTCAATCCGAACACCGCCAGCGGCAATGCAGGTGTCACGATCAGCACGGACCTCGTCTTCGGGGCGTCCGCCGCCGCGCCGGGTGAAGCCCTGGTATATACCGCGGCCTCGAGCACGGCGCACACGCTCTCCGGCTCCTTCACTGCGACGAACTTCACGAAGTCCGGCCTCGGCGATCTGCTGATTTCGGGCACCGGCAACGTGATGGCGCCGACGAGCACCGCCCTGCGGACGATCCAGATCAACGACGGCTCGGTGCAATTCGCCGGCCAGGGCAGCTTGCCCAGCGGCGGCCTCATCAATATCGCCCCGATGGACGGCGCGGAGTTCGACATCAACGGCCAGAACCTGACCATCGCCGCCCTCGGCGGACAGACGACCGCCACGGCCGCCACGGGACGCATCATCAACACCGGCGCCGCCGCGACGCTGACCATCGCGACGCAGACGGGCGTCACGAGCAACTCGAATGGCCTCATCACCGGCAACATTGCGCTGGTCAAGAGCGGCATCGGCACCGCCATCCTCGGCTACAACAACGACTACAATGGCGGCACCACGATCAACGCGGGCAACATCACCAGCGCCTCCGGCCTTTACACCCCGCTGGGCAGCCTGCAGATCGGCTCCTTCAACTCGCTCGGAACGGGTCCGGTGAACCTCGCGGGCGGCATCCTCGACATCCGCAACACGATCGCGCCGAACGAGGTTCAGGACAACATCGATGTCATCACCATCGGCCCCGGCAATGGCTACGACCTCACGATCAATGCGCTGAACAACTTCGGCTCGGCGAACACGACCAGCCAGATTGCGACCAACAGCACCACCGGCTTCCAGGCCGTGAACAGCCTGACGATCAACGCCCCGGTCCTCACGTTTGGGGGCGGCAGCACCAACGGCCTGCTCGTGCGCAACGACACCACCTTTGCCGGCGACACCGTGCTGAACGTGGCGCAGCAGGCTGTCCTCGGCGGCACGATCAACGCGAGCGGCAAGACGATCACCAAGATTGGCGCGAGCGCGCTCTACCTGACCAACACCGGCACGGGCAGCGGCTCGAACCCATCCGCCCCGAATGCCGTGGGCGCGTGGAACGTGATGCAAGGCACCTTGGAAGTGCGCCGGTCGCAGGGCGGCTCGAACCAGCTCGGCACCGGGGCGACCGTGACGCTCAATGGAGCCACGATCAACTTCCGTACCGACAACGACAACCTCTCGGACCCGTCCACCGTGTCCGTCTTTGCCGGGAACAACTTCGTCAACGGCTCCCTAGCCACGATGAGCAGCGGCAACTTCATCAGCAGCATCAACACCGTCATTGACGTCCGCAGCGGCAACGCGGCGAACAACAACACGGTGCAGATCGGCAGCATCGCGTTCGGCGGACCGCTCGGCACCAACTTCCTGAGCCTGAATGGGGCCAACAACTTTTCGTTGGAGATCGCGGGTGGGATGACCATGACGAATGACGCCTACCTCTCGCTGAACTTCACCTCCACCACCCTCAGCGGGACGGTCAGCGGCAATGGCACGCTCTTCAAGCAGGGCGGCGCGAACCTGGAAATCAACACCACCGCGAACACCGCCACGGGCGGCACCGTGCTTGCGGCCGGCAACACCTACTTTGCAAACTTCCGGGGCAACACCCGCGAACTCAACACCACCTCCACGCTCGCAGCGGGCAATGTCACCATCCAGCCCGGCGCGATCCTGCGCTTTACTGGCATCGGCAACGTCAACGGCGGCCAGCTCGTGGATGTCCGCAGCAACCTGAACACCTACGGCGTCATCGGCATCGGCGACAACACGGCGCTCGCCGACTACCACCTGCGCGTCCCGCAGGCGGGCGGCGCGTTCGATGGCAACATGCAGCGCGCGCTGAACACCGGCGCGGGCGTTCTCGCGATCAACTCCACCTACAGCCAGACGATCGACCTCGGGAAGATCGGCGACGGCACGTGGTTCCTCGGTTCCACGACGAACGGCTCCTTCCTCGAAGGCAGCTACAACGCCGCCTCGCTCGGAGCCGGCAAGTCGTACAACTTCGGTGCGGGCAGTGGCAACAACACCGACTCGGTCGTCCGCCTCGCGGGCGGCGGCGCGATCATCTACATCGGCAGCGACTTCACGAACAATGCGCTGAGCGATGTGACCTTCGGCGCTTCCACGAAGACCTCGCTCGTCACCGGCGCGCCGCTCACCAACAGCGGCTCGGTCACCGTGGGCAACGGCGCGGGCACGGCCATCATCATCGGCAACCAGACCTACACCGGCACCACGCTGGTGAACCGCGGCAGCGTCCTGGAAATCCGCGGCACGATGACGTCGCCGAGCTACGAGACCTTCGGCGCCCTCGCCGTGGGCGGTGCCGGCGGCCGGTTCTTCAACGGTGCCACGGCGATCCAGCCCACGATCCGCCAGGGCGGCGAAATCCAGCTTCGCAATGACTTTGACCTGCTCGCGAACGGCATCTCGGCCCAGGGCCGCTATGGCGACGCCACGCCCGTCGTCCTGAACAGCGGCATCCTCCGCCTCGTCGGCAGCAACGCCGCGGACATCCGCGAAGTCGTCGGTGCCGTCAGCATCGATGGCGGTTCATTGATCATCCCGAACCGCAGCTTCACCGGCCGCATCACGGAACTGAACATGGCGAGCCTCACCCGCCTCAACCAGGGCCAGGTGTCCATCCATCCGCAGAATGCCGGACAGCTCGGCAGCGATGAACGCGTGACCGTGGCGGGCGCCAACCTCGCGGCGCAGCTCGCGAACATCTCCGGTGCCACGCTCGCCAACGGCATGATGACGCCGTGGATCTGGAACCAGACCGATGTCCAGTTCGTGACTTACAGCGACTTCGGCTTCGTCAACGCCGGCTTTGACCGCGCCATCGGCGGCGCGCTCGTCACCAACCCGCTCCTCGCCAACGAGCGCCTTTTGGTCAATGCGGCGGCGACCATCGCCGACGGCGTGACGGTGAGCACCTGGGGCGTCCGTGCCGACGCCAACATCTCCGGCACCAACGCCGGCATCCTCAGCATCGGCAGCGGCGGCCTGATTTCCAACGTGGCCAACACCATCACCACGGCCATCACGACGACGGGCGAGCTGTATATCGGAAACCAAGTCGGCAACATGATCATCGGCACGCTGGCCAACAACGTGGCCGACAGCGTCGCCACCGGCACCGGCAAGATCACCGCCACCGCCATCTCGAAGACCGGTGACGGACTGCTCTTCCTGGATTCGGATCACACCAGCTTCACGGGCCCCATCGCCCTGAACCGCGGTCAGCTCTTTATCCGCGACAGCGACACCACCGCCGGCACATCGAACAACGGCGGCAACGGCAGTGTCATCACCGTCAACGGCTACGCCGCCACTCTGGGCTTCCGCGGGGATGTCACCAACGAGATCTTCAACAACAGCATCGTGCTGGCTGCGGGCAACGCGCTCGTCACGGTGAACGTGGATCGGGCCGCAAGCACGACGCTCACCGGCGCGAAAATGCAGGTCGCCGGCACGCTCACGTTCGGCGGTGCGCCCGGAGACCAGGGCCAGAATTTCAGCCTCACCTCGGGCAATACCTACCAGCTTCAGATCAACGGCACGACCGATCTGGGCCCGGTGGGGAACGCGGTTTTCCGGCTCGATAACACGCTGACCCTCGGCGGTGTCACGAGCAACCAGGCGCTGACCGGCTCAGCCACGATCATCAAGCAGGCCGCTGGACAGCTCAACCTCGGTCTGGACGCGGCCGTTTACACCACGACCAGCGACAACACCGGCGGCCTGATCATTCAGGGCGGCACCGTTCAGGTGGGCGGCAATTCCACCAGCCTTGGCACCTCCAGCGGCAACGTTCTCTTCAGCCAGCTCGGTTCGGGCGACATCACCATCCTCGGTGGTGCACTTAGCCTCCGGGTCGATGGCGATGCGACCGGCACCAACCGCACTTACCTCTTCGCCGACGTCCCGAATTTGAACATCGTCGGCAGCACGACGATCACGTCGAACCGGTCGTCCGCGATCGGTGCATCCAACAAGACGCTGGCCTTCAACACCCTGAACATCGGCGGCCAGACGCTGACGGTGAATCAGGGCAACAACTACTCGACGCGTTTCAATGCCGTGAATCTGAGCGGCACGCCGACCTTCACGGGCAACTTCGGCACAGTCCTGAGCGGCGTGAGCGACGGCGGCAGCAACCTCTACATCGTGAAGAATGGCGGCAACGAGATCTGGTTTGACGACCGGCTCGCGGGTTCAGCGGCTCCGAATGCCGTCAACACCTTCACGGGCGGAATCTACATCAACCAGGGTCTGATGCGCTTCGGCAACCTCGGCGGCGCGAGCACGCTGGCCACGGCGGGCACGAGCCAGATCCAGATCAATCCGGAAGGTGCCATCCGCCTCGAAGCGGGCACGAACATCGACACCGGATCGGGACAGAGCGTCCTCGCCATGGGCTCGGTGGCGCGATTCGCCACGGTGCGCATCCTGGCGGCCAACACGCCGGCGCAACTCGCCGCGCTGATCAACCCCGCCTCGACCAACAGCACGCTGCGCATCGA
The DNA here is from genome assembly GCA_963769025.1 of uncultured Verrucomicrobiae bacterium. Lineage (GTDB taxonomy): Bacteria > Verrucomicrobiota > Verrucomicrobiia > Chthoniobacterales > Chthoniobacteraceae > SXWH01. Next base: position 714,495 of record CAVYKI010000003.1, on the reverse strand, counting down.
GGCGACCTACGCCAATCCCCTGAGCCTCGCGGCCGGCAGCATCGGTGATGGCAGCCTTTACCTCGGTTCGCAGGGCACCATCGCCTACACGGCCAACGCCCTCGGCGCTGGCAACGGCAACACCTACCGCCTCGGCGCAAACGACTCCGCCACCAACCGCTTGGATCTCAGCCCGGTGGTCGGGACCGCCAACGTCCTCACCGGCGCAAACCGGCTCCTCGTCGGCGCGCTGGCCGTCAACGGCCAGGGCACGGTGCTCCTGAACAATGACAACACGTACACCGGCGGCACCACGGTCAGCCGCGGCAGCTCGCTGTTTATCCGTTCCGGCGTCACGCTCGGCGACACGCCGCTCGGCTCGGGCACGGTGGATGTCTTCGGCCTCCTCGGCGCCGTCAGCGTGAACGGCCAGTTCCGCAATGCCTTGAACACGCCCGGCGATCTGCTCGGCCGAACAACGCCAACACCTACGTCTTCCACCCCGGCTCGACGCTGAGCCTCGACGGCAACGGCATCACCGCCGGCAACAACATGAACCGCTGGAGCGACACCGCGGCCATCGCGCTGAACGGCTCGTCGCTCTTCTTCCAGTCGCAGAATGCCACGTCGGCATCACCGAAACGGTCGGGGCATATCACCTTCGACAAGGGTTCCCGGATCGGCATCATCAACCCCGGCGTGCCTGCCACACGCAACTGTCCTGACCGCTGCCTCCCTGACCCGTGTCGGCACCGGCACGATGGTCTTCGTGCCCGGCGACACCTTCGGCACGAACGGCGGGCAACACCGACAACTTCGTGGCCTCCGGTGGCCTGCCTGCGACGGTGGGCGGTGGCGTGAACATGCTGCCGGCTTACATCGTGAACGGCTTCATCAACGCAGTCGGCCAGTCCTTCCTGACCGACGCGGGCGGCGGCACGAACCGGCTGATCAACGTCACCTACAACAGCACGAACTTCGGCGGGAACAACAACACGCGGATCGATGACGTGACGGCCAACACGACGCTGGCCGGCGATGTCTCCACGTTCGCCTTCCGCATCGGTGCATTCACGGTCAACAACGCCTTCGGCCAGTTCAACACCATCACGCTCAACCAGGCGGGTGCGGCGCGGCGGCGGCATCCTCGCCTACGCGGCGGCGGTGATTAACCCGAACCTGAACTTCAACGGCAAGGAAGCGCTGATCTTCAGCCAGGCCGGGCTCACCATCAACGGCGACATCCAGAATGTCGGCGCGGCGGGCATCACCAAGTTCGGTGCCTCCTCGATCACCATTGCCAAGGACCAGAGCGACGCGGCCCGCGGCCCGGGAAACGGCTACTCGAACGGCTGGAACGTCAACGAAGGCTCGATCGTCGCCAACGTCTTTGGCGCCCTCGGCAATGCGACGGCCACGAACACCGTGGCCCTCCACGCCAACGCCACCGGCACGCCCACGCTCCAGCTCAACGCCAACCAGGGCAGCGCGCTCAACGAGTTCTACTCCATGGGCAACCTGCTCGTGACGGACAACGCCCTGATCAACTACACCCCCGGCGCGGCGGATCGCACCCAGTCGCTCGGCGCCGCCGGTTCGTTCTCGAACGTGGTCATCACCTCCACGGGCGGTGCATTGCACGACGCGCAACTGGCCTTCACCGCCAACCAGCAGCGCGCGCTGCTCCAGGTCGGCGACGTTTCGCTGGTCGGTGCGAACGCGAGCGCCATCCTGAACATCGGCCAGACGTCCATTAACAACAACTTCACCTCCGGCTCCGGCATCGGCCTGTCCATCGCGAGCCTCTCGGGCAGCGCGGACCAGACCTTTAAGAAGTGGGGCAATGCGGAACTCTACATCCGTGGCGCGAGCACCTTTGCCGGCAACGTGAGCATCGAGCAGGGAGAGGTCGGCGTCTTCAACACCGCCTCGCTCGGCACGGGCGCGGTGAATGTGAAGCGCTTCGGCGTCCTCGACATCTTCGCGGCGGGCGGCGTCACCAACACGGTGACCTACGAGGATGGCGGCATCGAGCGCTGGAGTGTGAATGGCGCCCGCACCGGAGCCATCAATCTAGGCGCAGGGACGCTTCAGATTAACAACGACCAGACCGGCACCGTGGCGGTGACGATGAATGGCGGCTCCATCGAGGGCTTCGTGAAGGTGGACGACCAGGGCATTGCGGCCAACGCCACCCAGTTCGCGGTCTATCGCACCCTCGGCAGCGGCGTGACCTTCACGCTGGCCGGCAACTCGTTCCTCGGTCAGAACATCAACCAGGGCATCAACGGCTACGACAACGGCGTGCAGGCGAATCCGTTCTCTCCGTTCGGCAACACGGCCAGGGGCGTCATCCTCGAGATCAAAGGCGCGATCGGCGGCCCCGGCGGGCTGACCAAGCAGGGCTACGACACCGTCACGCTCTCCGGCGCGAACACCTACCTGGGCGGCACGAACCTCCTCCAGGGCATGCTCCGCATCGGTGCCAACAACTCGCTGCCCACGACGGGCGACGTGAGCACCACGGGCGCCTCGGTCCTCGACCTGAACGGCTTCAACCAGACCATCGGCCGCCTGACCTCGCCTTCCACCGGCCTGACCGCCGCGACGACGAACCTCACCGGCAGCGGCTACGTGACCAACAGCTCGACCGAGGTGAAGACCCTCACCGTCGGCAGCGGCGCGACGCTCGACTCCATCTACGGCGGCGTCATCCAGTACAACATCAACCTCGCCAAGACCGGCTCGACCAAGCTGACGCTGAGCAACATCAACACCTACGTCGGTTCGACGGTGGTCAGCGGCGGCATCCTGGAAGTCACCCACGCCACGGCGGGAGTGATCGACGGCATCAGCGGCACCAGCAGCCTCACGGTGGGCAACGGCGCGACCTTCAACATGCGGACGGGCATCAACGCCGATGAGATCCTGACCCTCGGCGCGAACAGCGGCACGGTCCTCACCTTCAGCGGCGCAACGCAGCGTGTCGGCATGGAAGTCGGCTCCGGGGCCTTCAGCAGCCAGCTCGCCCTCAACACCGGCGCACTCGCCTCGCACGCAGGCATCACCTCGATCGATGTCTATGGCATCACCGGCTCGGCTCCTGGCGGCACCCACACCGTGATCAGCGCGCCTTCCGGCGGCCTCACCACGTCGAACGGCAGCTCCGGCAGCTACATGATCGGCAATGTTTACAACAACACCAACTTCACGGTCCTCCCGATGCTCCTGAGCAATCAGACTGATACCTTGGTGACCTTGGACACCCTCCCCGCAGCCGAACTGACCGGTGCGTTCTGGAAGGGCGGCTTCGCGGGTGGTGCCAACGTGTGGTCCGTGTCCGATGGCTCGGCCAACAGCAACTGGACCACCGATGCCGCGGGCACGATGGCCACCGGGCAGGTCCCCGGATCGTCCACGGCGGTCACCCTCTCCGCCACCGGCGCCACGAACCAGGGCAGCATGGTGCTCGGCAGCAACATGAGCATCGGCGGCCTGACAATCAGCGACGCGTCCACGATCGTGCTGCAAAATACGGGTGGCTTCACGCTGACGATCGTTGATGCGGCGGCCATCACCGACAGCGCGGCCACCGGCACGGCGACCTTCAACACGCCGATCGCCCTGACGAACGCGACCCCGACCATCGCAGTCACCAGCGGCAACGTGCTGACGCTCGCCGGCAAGGTGACCGGCGGGGCGACTTCGCTGACGAAGTCCGGCACCGGCACCCTCGTCCTGAGCGCGGCAAATGCGCACTCCGGTACGACGCTCGTCGCGCAGGGCATCCTGAGCATCACCAACGGCGACGCCCTCGGCACCGCCGACGCCACGGCCGGCACCCGCACGGAGGTCTCCAGCGGCGCCACGCTCGCGCTCTCGGGCAACATCGCGGTGGACCCGAACGAACTGCTCACGCTCAACGGCACCGGCAGCGGTGGCAACGGCGCGCTGCGCAACCTGAGCGGCAACAACGTTTACGGCGGTCTGGTGAACCTGTCCGGCAACACGACCATCCAGTCCGACGCGGGCCTGCTCACGCTGTCGAACCCCGGCACGCTCTCCGGTGCCACGTTCGGACTCACGGTCACCGGGACCGGCAATACGACCATCTCGTCCATCATCGGCACCACCACCGGCACGCTGACCAAGACCGGCACCGGACTGCTGATCCTCAATGGTGCGAACAGCTACACCGGCATCACGAACATCAATGTCGGCACGCTCTCAATCACCAATGCGCTCGGCCTCGGCACGACCGCCGGCACGACCGTGGTGGCGAACGGAGCCACGCTGAACATCAGCAATGCCTCCAGCGCAGAAATCGGCGTGACCATCAACGGCGCGGGCGACACGACGGCGGGCAACCTCGCCGCCTTCGGCTACGGCCCGGCGGATCTGATGGGCGCCCTCAACGGCACCGGCACGGCCATCCAGTCCGGCACGGTGATCATGGCCTCGGACAGCACCATCGCCGCGACCAGCGCGGGGACGCTCTTCACCGTCAGCGGCGCGATTTCAGGCGGCTTCAACCTGACGACCCGCGGCCCCGGCGTCACGCAGTTCACCACCGCGACGAACGTCTACGGCGGCACCACCACCGTCGCCAGCGGCACGTTGCAGCTCGGCACGACCGGTGACAGGATCCCGAACGGCTCGGCCTTGACGGTCGATGCCGGCGCGACCTTCGATGTCAACAGCCAGACCGAAACCATCGGCTCCCTCGCGGGCGGCGGCTTCGTCACCCTGAGCAGCCTCACTCCGTCCATCCCGGGCTTGCTGACCACCGGCGGTAATGGCGGCAGCACCGTCTACTCAGGCATCATGAGCGGAGGGACCCCGGCCACCGTGACGAACTCGCTGACCAAGACCGGCACGGGCACGATGACGATGTCGGGTCCGAACACCTACACCGGCAAGACGACCATCCAGAACGGTGCCATCAGCGTCGGCTCGATCAACAGCGTGGCCACCCCGGCACCAAGCGCCAGCAGCAACCTCGGCGCGCCCAACTCGGTCGCCAACGGCACCATCGGCCTCGGTGCGGCAGCCACGACCGGCACGCTCATCTACACCGGCGCAGGCGAAACGACCGACCGCGTCGTGGACCTCGCCGGCACCACCGGCGGCGGCACCCTCGACCAGTCGGGCACGGGCCTTGTGAAGTTCACGAGCGACTTCACCGCGACGGGAGCCGGGGCGAACAAGACCCTGACCTTGCAAGGCTCCACCGCAGGAACCGGCGAAATCGCCGGAGCCATCGTGGACAACCTCACCGGAACGAATAACACGGGTGTGGCGAAGGCTGGCACCGGGACCTGGACGGTCAGCGGGGTCAACACCTACTCCGGCACGACGGCCGTCACCGGCGGCGTCCTGAGCGTCGCGAACGCGGCGGGCCTCGGCGCAGCCACGAACGGCACCACGGTCAGCGCGGGCGGCACGCTGGACATCAATAACGTGACGGTCGCCAGCGAGGCGATCTTCCTGAACGGCACCGGCTCGGCTTCGCAAGGCGCGCTGACGGGCACGGGACTCAGCGCATCCGTCGGCGGCCCGGTCACCTTGCAGACTGCGAGCTCGATCGGAGCGGCGACCGCTGGTGACAAACTCAACGTGAGCGGGGCCATCACCGGCACCGGCGTTGCGGATCTGACCAAGGTCGGAGCGGGAACCGTGACCATCTCGGGCACCAGCAACAGCGGATTCACCGCGGCGACGAATGTCAACGGCGGCACGCTGGAGGTCACCGGCACCCTGAGCGGAACGTCCGCGGTGACGGTGAACAGCGGCGGCACGCTGCTGATGAACAACAATGCGAGCACCATCGTGGGCGGCGGCGCGGCGACGCTGACCGTCGCCGACGGGACGGCGCAGATTGGCAACATCGTCTCCGGCCAGAACCAGACCTTCATGAGCCTCACGCTCAGCGGGACATCCACGCTGGACTTCGGGACCAACGTCAATGGCAACGCGCTGACGTTCACCAACGCAAACGCCGGGTTCACGGGCACGCTGAGGGTCTTCAACTGGACGGGGCCGTTCTACAATATCGGCGACACCGACATGGGAACCATCGGCGACGGGCAGGACCGGTTCCTGTTCTCGGTTGACAGCGGATACAGCAGCGGCCAACTCGACAACATCCTGTTCTTCTCGGATGCCGGCAGCACCTTCATCGGCAGCGGCGCCCAGATTACCTTCGGTGGTGGCGGATTTGAGATCGTCCCTGTGCCGGAGCCCGCGACCACGGCGCTCATCGGCGCGGTCGCGCTGTGCGCGCTCATCGGCTACCGCGAGCGCCGCCGGTTCACCGGTGTCCGCAGCCGCGTCGGGCGCAAATAGGGCAGGAAACGGATACAGCATCCGTGCTCCGCTGACCTGGGAGCACGCGCGAACGATCGCCCAATGCACACGCGGCCTGTGAGAGGCGTCGCTGTTTTGTAAACGGATGCTGGTGCCCGTCCTGCCGGTGCTTTGCGGGTGGCGCTTCCATGCGCCCGGCGGCTCCAAGGCCTACCAAGGTGAGAAGCGCTTGTTGTAGATGATCCGGAACCGGTAAGCCTCCTCGAGGGACTTTTTCTCGACATCGATCCTGTCCTTGGCCGGGACGTATGAGGGCTGGAAGCGCGGATCTTCGGGGTCGAGATAGCGCTCGATCGTCGTATTGCCGCGGAATTCAGCCAGCACGCGATCCCGGCTTTCATCGAAAGTGCGATAATAGGCATCTTCGCCTTTGGCATCTCCCGTGTACTTTCGCTGGCGCAGCGTCTGGACGCGGTAGTGAATGGTATAGGTATTCGACTTCGTGGTTATCCGCGGATAGAGGTCCGCGTACGGCTTCTCGCGGACGTTGTCGCCCGTGAGCTGGTTTTTCTCCCAGAACGCCTTGATCTGCCCTTCGCCCTTCGTGAATTTCACCGAGCTTCCATCGACGGTCGTGCCCTTCGGGTAGAGGTAGCGCTCACAGATCTGAGAGGCAGACTTAAAGAAGCCGCCGCTTCTGTTCTTCTTGTATTGGTCGAAGTAATCGTCGAACGCCTTCAGCGTCTCATCCCGATCCACGAGATAGCGGAAGTTTTCGACATTATCCTGCCCCTTATAGCGGAACTGCTTGCTCCCATCGACAAAGAACTGCGGGATGGCAGTCACCCGAAGGGGATGCAGGGCGGCGCGCAGGGCGGTCGTGCGCTTGATGAAGCTGAATGGCACCATCGGGTAGTTCAGGTTCACCTTTCCCGCGGTGGAAAACGGTTCGCTGATGGCATAGGGCTCGACCACCGGCATGTTGAAAAGGTCCAGCAGCAGGTGGTCCGGTGGCGACTGTGCACCGGGATGGCCGGCTCCGGCGGGGTTCGGGCAGAAGAGCAGCGTCTTCCAACCGGACTTCGACCAATCTTTGTGCGGTGCCGGCAAGGAGCCGAACATCACGGGCCCCGGGACCTGGCGATTTGGGGAGAAATAGGTGTCGAGCGGCGGATCATAGACCCATGTCGTAAAGTAGGGCTCCACATAGTGCCACACGCCCCAGATGTCCTGCCAATACTCGGCCACATTGCCTTCGTCGGCCTTCCCGGCAAATGCGCCGTCCGGAAAGCTGCCAATGCCTGTGTCAAAATCGGCGAGCTGGCCGTCAGACCGCTTAGCCACGAACGGTTGCCCCTTGGAATCCGTCCGCACCAGATCCGGGCCGTAACCAGGCTTGTACTTCGTGCCGGCGAGTGGGATGAACGAGCCTGTGGTCGGCTGGGTGGAACTTTCCGGCGGCTCCGCATACGTGGGCGTCGATGGATCAAAGTAGAACCCCCCGCTGGCGTAACGGAGCGTCTCGGCGCGGCGCTTGGTGGTGCTGAAATAGTCGGGATGTGGCTGCATGGTCCCGCCTTCCTGCTGCAGCGCACCGATCCGCGGGTCTGCCGCCGCCGGGTCGCCGCCGCCGACCACGAGACTGCGGATCGTATCTCCTGGCTGGACGATCTGCAGGAAACGATTGGCGTAGCGGTAGCCGTCCCCCACCTGCTTTCCGTTTTTGTCGAATTTCGTCCAAGGATTGTAGGAGTGCTCCCGGCTCCATGCGATCCTCGAAGGCAAGTTGTAGCCCATTCCCCATCCGCTGGGCAGATTGTGCTTTTTCAAGTATGTGCCCCACGCGTGCCATGAGTCGGCCCCGTTGCTGTCAAAGGCCGGATTCCGATTGTCAAATCCCCCGGTATCGAGGCGGTACGACGGGGTCGGCAACGGCCACCCCTTGGCGTTTGGAAAGTTCAGGGTGATTTTCTGAATCTGTTCGTTGTGGCCGGCCTTGTCCTCGTAACGGATGAACAGGTCCATGTCGCCGCCGAAGAAGTCGAACGTCTTGTCTTCGAGTCCGACGCGCACGCCGTCGCGGACGAGATCCTCGCATCTGGACTGGAATGCATAATAGTTGGCAGCGGAAGGAATGGAGGAAATGTCGTCCTGCATCGTGTGGAAGAAGCCTTCCATTCCGCCAAAATTGCGGCCTCCCCACGTTTCGCCCGAGGTGCGGGTGAATGAGTTCTTGATGGTGCCGCCGCTAGTGCCGGCGCCGATGCCGATGGGCTTTGCGCCGCCCGACCCGGCCGTCTGGATGGCAAACTGGCCGTTGATCTTCAGCTCGTGGACGAAGAAGCCCTTGTTGGTGTCAGCAAAATTGTACCGCTGCAGCTTCCCGTCGGTTCCCACTTTCGTGGTGTCCACCAGGCTGATGTTGGTAAAGTTATCAACCGGCGCGTAGCCCTGCATGGGATTGAACGTTTCGAATATCACGAACGCGCGGATGAGCTGTCCGGTCCATCGCTCGACATTTGCCTTCGCCCAGTCGGATGTACGATCCAGATTCGCCTGGGCCGACGCGGGATCCCGGGGATCGCCGGGGGATTTTGTCAGGTCATAGATGGTGACCAGGGCGTTGTTTCCTCCAGTCCGCGCAGACCCGCCGTCCGGCAGGTCCGCCTTCTCGAGGTCACTTCCCTTCTTAGGCTGACACGTGTAGCCGCCATTGTAGAATACCAACGTGGCTTCTGAGATGGTGGGATAGCGGCCAAAGCCTGAGACCTTCCTGCCAGCGAAGGTCGTGCGCGTGGGAATCACGATGGCGTGGGGGGCGTAGCGGGAGGCGGCCTTGAGCTGATTGTTCACGAGCGAGCGAGCGACGGTTTTTTCGTCGATCGTCCGTTCCCGGGAGCCGTCCTTCTGGTTGATGGTCCGGATGTAGTCGAAGATCTCGGTCAATATCTGATCCCGCCCGCCGGCGCCGTTGGCGTACTTCGTTTCGAAGTTGCCGCCGAACCCGGGAATCTGGCCACCGGAGGACGAGGTGAGTTCCCGCAGATAGCCGAAAACCTGCTGATTGCGGGGCAGGTTGAAATCAACCGTGGAACTATAGGGATCCTCGCGGTCGAAGATGAATTCGCCCTGCCGGGTGACGGCCTGCGTCGTCGGATCGCTGTTCCGCCCGACTGTCGCGCAGAAGCGGATGAAATCGTCGCTCGCATTCCGGATGTTGTAGCTCTGAAGAAGCGCTTCGCGTTTCGCGCTGGGAACCGGCCAGATCGCCACCCGGGGACGGCCGAAAAGGTTCAGCTCCGGCGAGCGGCCCTTTGCCGTAAGGAAGAAGCGCACTTTGTCCACCATATCGGGGGTGAGCGAACCCTCCTGCAGCGGGACCTCTGGCGGCAAGCCATCGGTCGGCGTGGGCTGGCTTGCCACCCATTCGTTGATGGCATCCTCCACGGATTTCCGTTCGCCATTGAGGGTTGTGAAGGCGAGCTCATCGACGGAGCCAAAGAGATGATAGCCGGCCGTGCCGGGCTTGCTCGCCGTGTAGCGGGATTTGATTGGCAACGGCAGGTCGAATTTGGTCTCAAGGCGGGCGTTGCCATTCTTCGAACCGCCGGGCATGAGGCGCGGGGTCATCGCGTACAGCTTGGCCGAGCTGAAGCCCGTCGAGACGCCCGGCAGGAGATTTTTGAACACGAGTCCGAGGGAGGTCGTCGAGGGATGGCCGGGGTAGCGCTGGAACTCGTTCCGCCCGGGCTGGGAGTTGGAAAGCCCGCCGCGGTAGTTTTCGACATTGGTGTTATTGATGCCCCGGTCGAAATACGTCTGCACCCGCGGCGTATCCCAAAAGGAGCCCGCATAGTAACCGGGGTTCTTTTCGGGCAGCGTCTTGGTGGGCTTCGTGTAGTTCAGGTTGACGTCTTCGTCCACGCCGGACGGGAGCACGAATCCGCCCGCGGTATTCAGGTTGATCTTGCACGAGTCGTCATCGGTCCAGAAGCCCATGCGCCCGACGATGGGGTTGGTTTTTGTCGGGACGCCCGTCTTGGAAGTGCCATCCGGCCCGACGGTGGACCATGTCGCGATCAAGCCCAAGGTTCCGTTCGCGGGCCGGGTGAGGGGGACGGGGGTCGTGAGGGTGCCGTCCGCGAGGATGTAGATCCACCGGACTGGCATGGGGGCATCGTTTCCCGTCCGATCGCTGGCGGAGAGGGCGATTTCGCATCCTTCCACCTTCCATGCGGGTTTGGCGGGGCGGCTGCCGGGGTTGTAGATCGCGGCGACCGACGGGTCGAAAATGGGGTAACGTTTGATGGTCTTGCTGATGCCCGCCCCAGCTTCCGGGTCAGCCACTTCCACCGGCTCATTGAGGTCGGTGAAAAACGCCGGCTGCTGCCGCCAGCCGCCGATTCCGAGGGGGACTTCGACGGCGCTGGAGGACAGGGATTGGTCGGTGACGGTCGGATCGAAATTCGCGATATCTGCGCCTGAGAGGGTCAGGTTGTTTGACGAGTAGAGCTTGAAGAACACAGCCGCGTCGGGTCCGGGCTGTCCGGTCGCGCTGCGATAGGTACGGATCATCCCGGGCTGGGATGCCCACGCGGCGTTCGGCAGGCTCGTGGCCGCACGGATCTGGCCCATGACGACGCTCACGGCGGAGTCGGCCAACTGCCGGACCGCCACGCCTTCGGCGTAGGAGCGGGAGGAGCCGAGGTCCGTCGCGACACGCGCAAAGAAGGAGACGATGAGTCCGCTGAGCAGGACTACGAATACGATGACGAGCACGAGCGCAACCGCCTTGGGACGGCGAAGGCGACGGACGAAGGGGGTTGGCGGCGTTTCGGGACCGGGGGGGGCGTTTTCGGATCGGGATGGGGCGGTTCTTGGGGTGTCCATGGCAAATGGTGTTAAACCCCAAGTACGCTTACGGGAGCGTGGCCTGCAAAACGATCGGCAGGCCGTAGAAACCCATCACGCGACGGTCGCTAACGCTACAAGTTGGTCGCAATGTTTACGACACGGGCTTCGTTTTGCCAAAACGATCCTGGTGCCCCACTAAGCTCGAATGCGCAAACCGTTCCAGACGTGGCAAGGTATCGATGCGCACGCCTCTCCCAAGCTGGGAATGATTGCAGAACCACTCCATTTGTTCCATCAAGCGCAGATGTCCTGGCTGTCCGATTTCCGAAAATTACCCGAACGTTGGGTGGTCGTGCTGGCGGCGGTTGCCACGCTCGGCATCGGCACGCTCGATTTTATCACCGGATGGGAATTCAGCATGTTCTTTTTTTACGGGCTGCCGATTTTCGTGGTTGGTTACGCGGTCAACCGACGGGTAGCGGTGGCGTTCGCATTGGCGTCTGCGTCGGTTTGGTGGCTGGGGAACTGGAGCTCCCACCCTTATCATTCCGAAATCGCGTTTGCGTGGGTGACCGTCACCCGCACTGCGTACTTGCTCTTCGTCGCTTTCGGGGCGGCGCTCCTGAGAAATTTGGAGGCGTACGAGCGAGAGAGGGCAGGAGCGGTTCAGAGGGATTTGCAGCGGGAAGCAGAGCTTCGGAGGGATATCTTGAACGAGCTTGAGGAACAGCAGCGCCATTTCGGCCGTGAATTGCACGACGGAGTGTGCCAGTTGCTTTCCGGCACCGCGCTCGCGATGGAGTCGCTGGCGAAACGACTGGCCCCGGAGCGCCCGGACGAAGCCGCCAAGTGCCGCGAAGCGGAAGGCTACGTGAGGAAAGCGCTAACGGAGACCCGGCGGCTTGCGCACGGACTTTTTCCCGTCCAGATGGGCAGCGAAGGACTTCCTGTGGCGCTGGATGAACTCGTATCGATGAGCACCATCGTGGCTGAGGGCGTCCGGGTCACTTTTTCGCAATCCGGGCACACGGCAAGACTGGAACCCGAGGCGGCGATGCACCTCTATCGGATCGCCCAGGAAGCAGTGAGCAACTCAATCAAACATTCCAAGGCGCGAAACATCGCCGTGAAACTGTCCACAGCGGGAGGGCGGGTCGAACTCGAGATCGCGGACGACGGTATCGGAGTCCGGCCCGAATCGGGCATGACGAGGGGAATTGGCCTTCGCACGATGAATTACCGGGCCGCGCAGATGGGGGCCCTGATTCAATTGCTTCCCCGCATCCCCCGGGGAACGCGGGTCGTCTGCTTGCTTTCAGACGATGCCGGAGCTAAGCGACGAACCAACACTCTCAGCCCATGAGTCCATCAAACCAGCAAACGGACGCCAAAAAGATCAAAGTGCTTCTCGTCGAGGATCACCCCATGTTTCGCGACCAGATTGCGCGAATCATCACCGAGGAACCGGACATGGAGATATGCGGTGCCGTGGACAATATCAGGGATGCCATGGAGATCATCCGGCAGGCCAGCCCGGATTTCGCCGTCGTGGACATCAGCCTGAAGGACGGGCCTGGGGGGTTGGAATTTCTCAAGGATATCCGTTCGCAGGAGATCCAGCTGCCAACGCTCGTATTGTCCATGCACAAGGAGTCGCTCTACGCGGAGCGCGTTTTGCAGGCTGGCGGCAGGGGATACATCAACAAATCGCAGCCGGCGTCCGAGCTGATGAAGGCCATGAGGCAGGTGTTGGCCGGCGAGATTTATTTGAGTGCCGAGGTGACATCGAGCCTGCTGAAACGGATGGCCTCGGGCTCGGCTTCGACGACCCAGATGGGGGTGGAGGCGCTGACCGACCGTGAACTGGAGATTTTCCAACTCATCGGCCGGGGGCATAGCGTGAAGGACATCGCGAAAGCGTTGAACCTCGGGAATTCGACCGTGGAGACGTACCGCGCCCGCGTCCGGGAGAAGCTCGGGGTCGGCAGCGCCACGCAGCTGTATTCCGTCGCCGCGAACTGGGTGAAGGATTTGGAGGAGTGACTGCGGCGCCCGGGCCCGGCCCGCGTTTTCGAAGGGCGGTAGGACGCGCGGGTGCACCCGACGCAGGAGGCGACTTCACGGCTCACGGCGATGCCGCACACGACTTTCCCCGTGTGAGATAATAAATTAGGAAGGCGTCTAGCCTACGCGCCTTCGCGATTGTCACAGGGGCTCTGCGGATGGTTGTTTCGACCCGCATTCACGGACCGGCCTCGGCAGTTTCCAAATCGCCGCCGCCGGTTCCCGCACGCTGCGGCGAATGTTTCGACGACGCGCCTTCGTCGTGAGTCCGGACGGTGGTTTCCGTAGGATTGGCAGGCGAGTGGGCGGCATTCCCTCTGATGAGGCCGGGAGTCCCGTGTTTCAGAGCCACGCGGAGCGGCTTCGCAACACGACATTCGTGTCGTAAAAACTGCCACGGATTTGTCGTTTGATTAGCCATCCGGCCCTCGGTTTCTGGGGTCTTGTGATCGTTTTGCGCGGATTGGCGTCCGTGGCCTATTTCTCGGGCTGTCAGCACTGACTCCCGAATGAAAACGACCCCCTCCAGCACTTCCCGCCTGCGCGTGATAAATTTCCGCATCAACCGCGTACGTCCGCGCGGCTCCGGAGCACGGCGATGCCCGATCGAATGCCCGCCTTGCGCGGGGGGAAGCGCGCACGTGCTGCCCCTCTGAAGCATCTGCGAGCAAACCCCCATTTTCTCATCACGCAATCTCCCCCTCCGAGCGAACCCAACCCTCCTTATCCAATGAAAGCAAACCGCCTCAACCTCCGCACGAGCCGCAAACACAAAAAGCAGCCGGCGTTCGAATCTCGCAAGCCGGTTTGCAGTCGCATCCTTGCGGGCTCCGCGGCGCTGCTCGCGGCTTCTGTCATGCTGGCGACCACGGTCGCGCCGGCCCGGGGGGCTTCGCTGATATGGGATGTTCTCACCGGGGACGGTGCCGCAGTTCAGGACGGCAATCTCGGTTTCACCACCAACCAGTATCAGATCTGGGCCAACGGCATCGGAAACTGGAACACGGGCGCCGGCGATACGACATGGAACAACGCCACTCCCGACGACGCGATCTTCGGTGGCGGCACCTCGGGCATCGCCCGCACCGTGGCGCTCGGGTCGGCCGTCACCGCGGGCAGTCTCACGTTCAATACGCCGAACAGCGGGACCTACACGATTTTCACGGACACGTACAGCCTCACGCTGAACACCGGCATCATCGCAAACGAGTCGGCGACCATCCGGAGCGGGCTCGGGGGTTCTGTCCTCCTCGGCGGGAACAACGACTGGAATGTCGCCGCGGGCAAGACGCTCACGGTGCTTTCGGATATCGATGACGGTGGCAATTTCTGGTCGCTCACGAAGTCGGGCGCGGGTAATCTGGTGCTCGGCGGGATGGCGACTTACCTGGGCGACACTTTCATCAACGCCGGCATCCTGCGTGCAGGCAGCGCGGACGCCTTGGGAACCGTGGGCGTCATTACCTTCGGCGGCGGCACGCTGCAGTACACGGCGGACAGCGCCACGGGGACGGACTACTCGCCGGTCATCAAGAACAGCGCCGCATCCATCAAACTCGATACGAACGGCCAGAATGTGGAAATGTTCGGCATCATCGACAGCACGAACACCGGCGGTCTCACCAAGCTCGGAACGGGGACGCTGGTGCTCTCCGGGGCGAATTCATTCTCGGGGGACATCAATGTCGCCGAGGGTCTCGTCGTCTCCACCGGCAACATCTCGGGTGGCGGCGGGCTGAGCAAGACGGGCGACGGCACACTGGTCCTTCGCGGCACGAGTTCCTACACGGGCGTGACGACGATCAGCGGGGGCATGATCCTTGACGTGCCGTTCGCCAACGATGGCGCGGTGCTCGGTGCCATCGGGGCCGGCAACGAGACCGTGGTGACTGCCGGCGGCACGCTCGCCTTCGGACCGGATGCGAACGGCTCGGGCGCCATCGGCAACCCGGCGGAGATCGTCACGATCAGCGGCAACGGCTTCCGGAACAACGGCGCGCTGCGCAATCTGATGGGTGCGAACGGCACGACGGTCAACGGTGCCGTGACCCTCGCCGACGATGCGCGCATTCAAGCGGACCTCACGGGCACGTTCACGCTCAGTGGCGCATTTTCCATGGGCGCTACGCCAGGGTATACGCTGCGCGCGGGCGGCATCGGGTTTGTCTCCCTCTCCGGCGTGGTCACCGGGACCGGCAACATTGTCCACTACGGCCTCAGCGGTTTTCGTATCACGAACACCGCGTCGACCGTGAGCGGCACGATTTTATCGGAGTTGGGTGAACTTCGTGCGGAGGGTTCCAGCGTGACCACCGGGGTCAACGGCTACGAGAACATCTCGTCGATCACGATTAAGAATGGCCTTCTGCAGATGCTCGCGACCCAGACGACGGGTGGGGCCGCCTTTCAGAATCAGGTCGATGACGATATTCCAATCTTCCTGAGCGCCGGGCGCATCCGCTTGGAAAACAATGCGTTCAACAATACCAACACCACGGTTTGGAATGAAGTGGTCGGCCCCGTGACGCTCACGTCAGGCGACGCGCTCATCGATCTCCGGGATACCACGAGCGGTGCTGCTCACACGATCACGCTGACCAGCTTCGCCCGCAACGCTGGCACTACACTTCGCATGTCTGGCGATGGTGGCGCGGCCAATGGCATCGGTGCCGGAGCGCAATACAGGATCCTCAATTCCGCCATCGAGGGTACTGGCGATGTGGCCTTCGTCGGCGGCTGGGCTTACGGGTTCGGCAGTTCGACCACGCAGACTGAATTCCTGAAGTACAATGACACCACCTTGGGTGGCTTTGGTTATGCGACCTTGGGCAATGCAGACTACGCCATCGACACCGCGGAGGGGACTTGGGCAGCGGGGCAGAACATCAAGGTCACCAGCGGCAACCGCACCATCACCGCGAACCGCACTGTTCAGTCGCTGAACATGGCGGGCACCACGGCGCGCACGCTCAGTGGCGACCCGGGGACGACGCTCATCGTGGACGCCGGCGGCGTCATCACGACCGGCAACACCACGCACACGATCTCCGTGCCCTTCCTCACCGCGGGTGCGGCCAGCAGTTACGAGCTGTATCTCATCGGCACGAACTCGAGCACCATCATCTCCGACGTCACGGATAACGGCCTGAACAAGGTCTCGGTTGTCAAGACCGGGGGCGGCACGGCTTCCTTCGTGACCGCCAACAGCTACACCGGCACCACGTTCATCAACGAAGGCCAGTTCCGCGGGGTCATCGGCTCCAAAGCCGTGGCGCTCGGCTCGGGCAATCTCACCTTCGGCGGGTCGGCGATCAACCAGAGCACGTACGAAAACGACGGCCACTTCACGCGCGCCCTCGGCACGGGAGTCGGGCAGGTGCAGTTCCTCGGCGGCACCGGGTCCGGATTTTCGGCCTATGGTGCGCCGATCGACATCAACTTCGGCGGCATGGGCTCCGCGGTCACGTGGGGCAGCGCGACGTTCAATCCCGGTGTCTTCACGCTCAATGGCGGCAACGCCACGCATGTCGCCACGCTCGTCAATGCCCTCGATCTCGGCGGAGAGCAGCGCTACATCCGCCTCGATGGGAGCGCGTCCGGCGGAAACCGCGCGGTGATGGGCATCATCTCGGGCGACATCACCAATGGCGGCATCGTCAAGCGCGGCGGTGGCGAACTGATCTTCAACACGCCCAAGAGCTACGAGGGCGGCACCATCATCAGCGAAGGCGAAGTCTGGCTGAGCGGCACCGGCACTGCGGGCGCAAACGTCGCGGGCAACGACATTCAGATCAACCAGGGCGGCCTCCTCTACATCGAGGGCCCCGGCAACATCGGCTCACGGCAGGTGGTCATCCTTCAAAACATCAGCAACGACACGCCTGCGGCGCTCGACCTCGGGCCGGGCTACGGCACGGGCCTGGACGCGCTCGGTAATCCGACCATCACCTTCAACAGCTTCACCGCCACCGGGGGCATTCCCAACACGGGCGGGAACAATTTCCTGATCGCCAACAACCAGAGCGGCCAGGCGCGCCGTATCTCCGTGATCCTCGGCAGCAACCGCAACTTCCAGGCGGACATCCCCGGGCTGATCTTTGCGGTCGCGCCGAATGTCGAGGTCTGGTTTGGCGCGGACAATGGCGGCGCCGTCTTCACCGGCACGACCCTCTCGCCCTCGGGCGGTGCGGTCCAGGCCTACCGCTTCGGTGGCAACAGCAACAACTCCGCAGTGTTCACCATCGCGAATGCCGACGTGCTCCAGGGCGCCTTCCCGCTCATCATCGGCGCTCCGGACAATACGGACCGCAATTACACGGACGGCACCATCTACATCCCGAAGGCGCAGCCAAACTTCTCCGGCACGGTGACCATCGGCAGCGGCGGCATCCTGCAGGTCGGCGAAAACGCGGCGCTGGGCACCGGCACGGCGGACATCACCATCCGTTCGGGCGAACTCCGGCTCGACGTGGCGGGTGGGAACTTCGGCGGCTCGGTCGGCACGCAGTATGCGGCTCGGAATGTGAGCGTCATCGGTGGCACAGGCACAATCCGCACCACGACGCTCGGGGGCGGCGGTTTCAATACCACGCAAATGGGCGACCTGACGTTCGACGCCAACCGGACGCTGCAAGTCTTCAGCATCGGCAACAACTTCACCGACCTGGCCGTCAACAACATCAACTTCGCCAACTCGGCCAACACCATCTCCCTCCTCATCGGGAGCGACAATGTTTACACCCCGGACCGGGGCCTCGTGACCGTCAACGGCATCATCGGTGACCAGGCCACGGGTGCCCAGACGCTGCAAAAGATGAACGGCGGCATGCTCATCCTGACCGCCGACAACACCTATGACGGCAACACCATCGTGCAACAGGGCCGCCTGGTCCTCACGCACGTCGGCGCCGCCGGTTCACCTGCATCGAGCTTGCAGTTCAACACGAACAGCGACCGCATTTCCGATATCGATTTCCGCATCGATGGCGCAGGTCCGCACACTCATCGCCAATGCCACGATGACTACCGGCACCGGTGGCAATGCCGGAGTCCTCGCGCGTCATCTCGGTCGGCCCGACGACTGCGGGCTCGGAGGATGTCACCGTCATCCTGCCCGATCTCACGATCTCGCATGCCGGGGGTTACACGGTCGGAAGCTCGGGCAGCAGCGCGTTGTTTTTCGACGGTGCGAACGGCTACAGGATCGAAATCCCCGGAGCCTTACGCTCACGAGCTCCATCAGCCTGCGCACCCGCGGAGCGCTCACGACCATCACCGGCCCGATCACCGGCGCCGGCACGATCGCCCTCGAGAAGCATGACGAGGGTTCCCTCGTTCTGAATGCGGCCAGCCCGGGATTCCTGGGCACCGTCACGATTTCCAACGGCTACATCGTCCTCGGGGATGACGCTGCTCTCGGTGGGGGTTCCTCGACCGTCACCTTCCGGAACAATGTCTTCTCCGAGATCCTCGCGTCGGGCGTCCGCAACATCAGCCGGAACTTCATCAACACCGGCACCGGCAACGTGCAGACCCTCGGCGGCCTGGACGCGGGCGCGAAGACCTTCAGCGGCAATGTGAGCCTCTCCACGCGCGGCATGGCGCTCTCGTCCTTCGTCGGTGGCGATACCACCTTCACCGGCGTGATCAGCGGCGGCTTCGACATCAACAAGCTGGGCAACGGCACCGTGATCCTCAATCCCTCCACCGGGACCGGCAACACGTACACCGGCCTCACCACGGTCACGCAGGGCATCCTCATCGGCCACGCGCAGGCGACCAGCGGCAGCCCGTTCGGCACGGGGGGCATGACGATCCTCGATGCGGAGGTCCAGTTGCGCGGGCTGGCGGGAGCAAGTTCCACCACCACCAGCACGGGTGCCTTGACGGTGTCCGGCGGTGCCCGCGTCGGGGTCGAAGACCTCGCGGCGGACGCCTTCACCACGACTTTGCGATTCGGTTCGCTCGTCCGCAGCGGGGCGGCCGGCACGGTGAGCTTTGTCCCCGTCCGCGGCGCGCTCGGCACGGAGGAAAATTTCACCTTCACCTCCGCGCTCGCCAATGTGAACGGCATCGTCGGTCCCTGGGCGGTCCACACCACGACCGGCACGAACAACGCCGCGAACTACATCACCGGCGGAGCCACCAGCGTGGGCACGTACGCCTATGGCGGCGCGACGGGCAACATCGACACCGTCGCCGGCTCCACGCAGGTCTTCGACGCCACCGGTGTTGGCGGCACGCTCACGGCCGACCGCGGGGTCTTCGCGTTCCGCACGGATACCAACATCGATCTCGGCGGCTTCCGGCTGCTCGTCGGAGACACCGCCACGCCGGCCAACGGCGGCGGCATCATCCTGAACAACGGCGCCGACATTAACGGCGCCGCGGGCTCGCGCATCAACATCGAGGACACCGCCCTCTCGCTCTACGTGGACGACGCGGCAATCTCCTCGCTGAACGTCCCGATCCGGAACTTCCGCAACAACTCCAACAACACGCTGACCACCGTCCTCACGAAGTTCGGCGCCGGCACGCTGGAGATCGGCGCGGTGCAGCAGTTTCAGGGCAACATCGAGCTCAACCGCGGCACGCTGAAATTCACCGCGGCGAATGTGCTGCCGTTCTTCTCGAATCTGGCCGGCACCAGCGGCTCGGTCCTCATCATGTCCCCGGGCACGACGGTGGACCTGGGCGGCTTTGACCAGGAGTTCGGCAACCTCTCCGCGCTCAACCCGAGCAACTCGTTCCAGTTCTCCGCCGGCACGCTGATCCTCGGCGGCAACACGCTCACCGTGGGCCGCGAGGACAGCAGCCAGGAATTTAACGGCCAGATCCTCGGCACCGCCGGTTCCAAGCTGGTCAAGGCGGGCGCGGGCACGCTCACGCTGAGCAACATCAACGGCAACAAGCCGAACACGCTGGAGACGCTCGACATCACGCGCGGCACCGTCGCCGCGTGGGTGAACGACAACTCGTGGGCCACGCCGACGACCAACACCTCGGCCGATCCCGGCAGTCCACCACGATCCTGCTGCGCGGCGGCCAGTTCACGGCGCTGGCCATCGGCGACAGCACCAGCAACCAGCAGCGCATCAACATCGGCAACAACGTCGTCCACCAGGGCGGCGACTCCATTTTCCGCACGGATCGCGCGACCGGCGCCGGTCAGAACAAGCTGCTGGTCTTCAATGACCTGACCTTGGACGTGCAGCGCTTCCTGACGAACCAATCGAACAATTTCATCCCGCGCTTCGATGGCACGATCACGCTGACGAACCACGCCCGGATCCAGACGGACAGCCAGCTCGTCCTCGCCGGCACCATCACCGACGGTGGCAAGGGCTACACGCTGAACGAAAATCGGCGGCTCCGATCTTTCCATCGGCGGCGACAACAGCGCCACGTGGAGCGGCGGCGTGGTCATCACCGGTGGCACGTTCATCTTCGGCACCCGTGGGCTGGATGACATCCGCTCCCCGGGCATCACGCTGGTGAATACTGCGACGTCCAACGCCGGCACGGGCGACATCATCGTCAACCAGGGCTCCGCGATCCGCATCACCGCGCCTTCGAACATCCTCACCGCCGCGAACGTCCTCCATCCCGGGAACAACCAGGAAGTCCGCATCTACGGCTCGGAGCGCGGCTCGACCACGCGCGTGGACCTGCTCACGGATGCGCCGCTCACCGATTACGGCCTGCGTTCGCTCACGGACGGCTCCATCGCACTCGGGCTGAGCGAAGGTCTCTGGACCACGCCCATCAACCTCGCCCGGCTCGGCTCCGGCCAGTGGGGCATCTCCGCAGTGTCGAATACCTTCTACACCGCGGACACCCTCGGGGCGACCGTGGACAACCGCTACATCTTCAGCGGCAGCAATTCCGGCACCCTCACCATCGTGAATTCGAACGTGCTCACCGGGACCGCCTCCGTGGAGCTCGGAAAAGCACCCATTTTCCCGGGTGCCACGCCCTCGGGCTCGGGTGCGAGCATCCGCATCTACGGCGACCAGAGCTACACCGGCAACACCACCGTCTTCCGCGTGGCGGATGCCGGGTCGATCGCCGCGGTTGCTGGAACTCACCGGCAACAGCGCATCGCCCGTGTTCGACGTGTATGGCCGCCTCACCCTCCGCGGGGCCGGACGCCTGACCGATGACTCCGGCGCGCAGGTCAACACGCTCAACCTCCGCCCCGGCGGCAACCTGCGCCTCGACTACAACATGGACGTGAATGACAGCTTCATGACGTCGCGCCTGAACGAGAGCAATCTCGGCACCGAGGCCACCGAGAATAAGCTGGGCGACACCACCCCGCTCCTCCTCGACGGCGCGGGGCTCAACCTGATCAATCAGCAGCGGTCGTGCGAACCAGGAAACCGTAGGCGTCGTCACCATCAAGAGCGGGGCGGGCATCACCCTGGAGCGGAACGGCACCAACGGCCAGATCAGCCTGAATGTCGCGGACATCGTCCGCAGCGGCCAGGCCACGCTCGCGGTGCGTGAGAATGCGAACGAGCTCGGTTCGGTGAATCTGGAATCGATGAAGCTCTTCAACGCGGTGACGCCCACGCTCACAAACGGCATCGTGGCCCCGTGGATGATCAATCAGACACGCCGGAACTTCCTCAGTTACGACATCAACCTCGGCTATCAGAATGCGCCGTTCGCGGCGAACGCGGCTGTCGGCGGCGATGCCTTCTTCGGTGCGGCCACGTCCACATCCGTCGAACAGTTCAACCCCAACAATTCCTCGGCGAACGGCAACAACACGCTCACCGGCACCTACAATGTCTATGCGCTGCGGGTGGACGAGTTCAGCGGGACGCAGGACATGATCTTCAACGGCGGCCAGATCAACATCCACAGCGGCGGCCTCATCCTCGGCAGCGACGATTCCAACCGTGTCAACTTCAACACCACGGACATCTACTTCGGCGACGGCACGACGCCGGTGGAAGGCATCGTCTTTGGCGGCCACAGCACGCCGAACTCCCGTTTCGGCGGCGTCGTCACGGCCGCGAATCTCACCTTTGACGGCCCCGGCGGGTTCCAGACTGACCAATAACGCCAACGCCATCACCGGCACCATCCAGATGAATGGCGGACGCCTGTACCTCGATGGATGCGGGCACGGTGGGCACGGCCACCGCGATCATCCTCGGTGCCGACTACGCGAATAACTTCAATGGCAACCAGTTTGCCGACCTGCGCCTGCGGCACGACAGCACCACCACGACATTCAACCTGGATGTGACCGTCGCGGCGAATGTCCCCTACGCGCAGATCCAGGCGGAGCGCTACACCGGAGCCGCCACCACCACGGCGGTGCAGTTCAACAACCTGAACATCCTCGGCACGGACGGGCCCGCGGGCACGCTGATCCGGATGAACAACAGCAACTCCAACACGAACGTGCTCGGCACGACGACCATCGGCGGCACGAGCGCCGTGGGCATGAACGTCAACACCGCGACTTGGAACTTGCAGGGAAACATCACCAGCGCGGCGCCCATCGTGAAGACGGGCGGCGGCGTGCTTCGCTTTGACGGAACCAACACCGGCTTCACCGGCGGCTTCACGCTGAATGCGGGTGAATGGCGCGTGACTTCGGTCAATGGCTCGGACGTCGGCGGCACGGGCGACATTGAATTGAACTTCGGCATCGTGCGCATGGCGCAGAATGGAAACTCCAGCGTCTTCACAGCCGCCGGGCAGGACATCTCGGTGAACGGACAGGTGACCTTCATCACTGATCGGAATGGCGGTGCCTCCGCGGCCAACCGCACCATCGGCGTGAACGGCTCGCCGAGCGGGAATTTCTTCCGCACCACCAACAGCCCCTACGTCATCTTCCAGGCCGCGAGCTTCGGGGATGACATCATCATCGAAAGCCAGGTGGTGGTGAGTGGCAGCCCGTTCTTCCGCGTGGACAGCACGGACCTGTTCCTGAACGGACTGGTGAGCGGCACGGGCACCCTCAACAAGGCCGGCCAGTACTTCATGTATTTCAACAACAACGTGGCCAATACGTTTTCCGGCGGCTACAACAACTTCCAGGGCCACACCCGGATGGCCCAGACGAACGCCACGCTCGGCACGGGTCCGGTGCAGTTCTTCGCAGGGTCCGCACTTTCGCTCAGCAGCACCTCGCAGCTCGGGACGACCGGCCTCACGAAGGTCTTCACCAGCGGCACGGCGCTCCCGGTCATCGGCACGCGCACCATCGCCAACTTCAATTCCATCACCGCCGCGCTGGCAGTCCCGGGTGTGATCAGCGGCACGGCCTTTGGCGTGCTGGGCATCGACAACAACCAAAGCCTTTCGGCCGATCCGCTCATGGCGACGCGCGACGGCGGCGTGTTTGCCAACTGGTTTATCGGCTCCGGCGACGGCAACGGCAACCTGACTGCGAACAGCGTGACGCCTTGGGGCACGGGAGGTCGCGAGTTCCGGATCGGCGGCGGCACGGCTACGATGACGCTTCAGCCGGCGACGGCAGGCGCGGATCAGTTCGCGGCAGGAGGCATTGGCACCGAGAACAAGATGATCATCGGCGTGATGGATGCCGTGATGGGCTACGGCACCATCACCTTCAATACCAACGGCAACAACACCTACGACGGTGGCACGCTGCTCACCCGGTCCCGCCATCGCGACGGCGGGTATCGCGGGGTCGCCCTGTCGCTGCAGGGCGGCGCGGTCAGCACCGGGACCACATTCCGCACGCCGCTGGGCACCGGGCAGGTGGATGTCTTCGGAGAGGTCCGCATCGAAGGCGCCTCCGGCACCGCAGCCAACAGCGCGACCACCAACGCCAACATCTGGGTGTTTCACGGCGGCTCGCGTCTGCGCTTCGACAATAACACGCCCTTCACCGGCAGCGGCACCACCGGCACCCAGGCTGGCGGCACCATCGGCGGCGGCGGTCGCTGGGCGGACACCGCGCCGATCACGCTCTTCAGCGCGGTGATCGACATGGTCGGAGACAACACCGACCATGCGGCAAACCGGGAAGTCGTCGGCGACATCACCGTCGGCGGCGGCTCCGAAGTCACCGTCCGGCGCACCACGGGATTCGGCGCCGAACTGGAAACCAGCAATATCTTCCGCAAAGTCGCGTCGGGCATCGGCCAGTGGGGCACGCTGAGTCTCCGCCACGATGCCGGGCTGCTCGGGGTTCCCGGCACGGTCAACACGGATCACTTCATCGTGACTTCCGGCGTCGGAGCCACCGCAGGCCAGGTCCCGGTGAACAACAACATGGTCGATCCGTGGATCGTGAGCCGGAATGACAACCAGTTCCTGAAGTACGACGCGACGTACGGCTTCCAGATCCTCACCGACACTTCGACCTCTGCGGTGCCGGCGAACTACAAGACCTCGTCGGGCGGCACCCTCACCGGCAGCACGCTTTCGCTCAACGACGGCACCGAGATCCTCAACCTCCAATCCGCCACCGCGACGCTGGGCATCAATCTCGACGTCTGGGCGCTGCGCACGGATCGGAATATCAACAACAGCACGAACAACGTGTTCAGGAGGATCACCATCCGCAGCGGCGGCCTCATGGTCGGCAGCAATCTCACGGCCACGCTGAATCCCGATCTCTACTTCGGAGCCGCCGGAGACGGCACGGGCGAGGCGCTCATCTGGGTCACGACCGGCACGCTGGCCATCAACGGCAAGATCTACGCCAGCCAGGTCACCAAGTCGGGGACGAACACGCTGAGCATCGACACCGACCAGCCGCAGTTCACCGGCAACTGGGTGGTCAATGGCGGCCTCCTGCGCTTCCAGACACCCGGCGCGGCGAGCACCGGCGAGGTCATCCTCAACGGCGCGCACATGACCGACAACGACAACACGTTCAGCTCGCGGAGGTGCGCTACCAGTTCAACAGCGGCACGCCCGACCTCTTCACGTGGAGCGGCGGCAAAATCACCGTCAACGACATGGGACAGATCCGGTCCGTCGCCGCGAACGACCGGCTCGATCAGATTCCCGCCATCGACCTGAAGACCACCGGCGGCGGACATGAAGGCATCGTCTTCTTCCAGTCGGACGGCTCGCGCCACACGATCCGCACCGGGACGGTGACACTGTACGACAACTACATGATCAGCGTGGATGCCACCAGCTTCGGCCCCGGCTCCACCAGCGGCGTGCAGCTCGGTGCCGGCAGCGGCGTCGGCGGCCTGAACAACCAGGGCCTCTACGACGTGCGCATGAGCGGCGACGGCGTCCTGACCCTCGGCGACAACAGCGCCTCCTTTACGGGCACCGCCTTGAACCCGCACACCTTCAGCGTCGGCGACGGCACGGTGCGCGTGACGCACAATGGCGCGTTCGGAAACAGCTTCATCACCGCGAACCTGCGCTCGACGGCCGCGATGGAAATCGCCGTGTCGAACTTCGTCCCGACCGCGACCTTGCAGCAGGAAGCCGGCTCCATCGAGCGCTGGGCGGTGAGCGACGCTCGCGGCTCCACCGGCACCTACACGCTGCCGGACGGGGTGCATTTGCAGATCTTCACCGATGTGACGACTCCGTCTTCACGCACCATCAATCTCTCCGGCGGCTCCATCATGGGCTACCAGCCGCTCGACTACGATGAGTTCGCGATCATCCAGACGATCCGCGAAGGCGTGACGATCAACCTGACCGCCAATTCCTTCCTCGGCCAGATCTATCCCGCCGGCGTCTCGAACGGCGCGAACAGCATCTTCTACGACATGGGCAAGCTGAACACGACGACGAACCTCGACCCGAGCAACGTCGGCCTGCGCGGCTCGTACCTCGTGATCGATGGCAACATCACCGGCAACTTTGACCTGACGAAGACCGGCCAGGACGTGATCAAGCTCGCGGGCAGCAACACGTTCAACAACCTCATCGTGGATGCGGGCATCATCCAGATCGGTCGCGACAACGCGCTGGCCGTGACCACCGGCGTGAATACGCGCGGTGCAGGTTCGTCCGGCATCCTCGATCTGAACGGCTACAACCAGGAGATCGCCAGCCTCACCGGTCCCGGCGGCTCGATCAATAACAGCGGTTTTGGCGTCAAGACGCTGACGGTGAACACCGCCACGCCCAGCAGCTACGACGGCCAGATCAACGGCTCGGTGACCCTCTACAAGAAGGGCGCCGACACGCTCACGCTCAACGGCGTGAACGAATACCAGGGCGGCACCATCCTCGAAGAGGGCAGACTTTCCGTGGCCGCGGACACCAGCCTCGGACGTGTCCACATCGACCCGCGTCCCGATTCGCTGCGCTTCATCGGCGGCACGCTGCAGACCACGGCAGACATGGCCATCGCGCCCACGCGCGGCATCACGCTGGATCTCTCGCCATCCCAGACGAACACGGTGGAGACCGCCCCGGGAACCACGCTCACGGTCGCGAGTCCGATCACGGGCGCCGCTGCCAATCCCTTTGAACCGCTGACCAAGGCGGGCGCGGGGACGATGGTGGTCACTTCGCAAAGCGACTACAAGGGCGCGACTGTGATCGCCGCGGGCATCATGGATGTCCAGGGGAGCCTCAGCGGGACGGCAAGCATCCAGGTGAACACCGGTGGCACATTGCTCCTGAGCGGAAACAACGTCATCAACAACGTCGCCGAAGTGATCCTCAATGGCGGCAAGCTGCAGACCGGCCTCGCCGGCACCAGCGAAGGCTCCGGCGGAGCGACGCCGACCGTCGGCCTCGGGTTGCTGACGCTGAGCCTCAATTCCACGCTCGATTTCGGAACCGGGGCTGCGGGCCTCCTGAGCTTCGCGGGATTGGGGACGCACACCGGCGGCACCACGCTTACGATCGAAAATTGGAGCGGCAACTGGAACGGGAGCGGATTCGGCGAAGGGGTGGACGGCCTTCACGACCGGCTCATCTTCGCCGGTCTCACCAGCGAGTTCACCAGCTCGTTCGGCCAGATGGACATCTCGTTCGCCGGATTTGGCAGCGGCTACAACGCGCTGCAATTCGACGCCGGCTCGTACGAAATCGTCCCGGTGCCGGAACCTGCCACGTCGGCCCTGATCGGCTCGATCGCCCTGTGCGCGCTGATCGGCTACCGTGAGCGGCGGCGCACTCGGCGCACCCGCAGCGAAGGCGTGTAATCAGCCACGGCCATCCCGTGACCGGGCAACGGGACGAGTGTCACGTAGTGACGGCGCGACGGAAGCGTTGGATGACTGCATTCCGTCCCGCGCCGAGATGCTGCTGCATGCGGCGCTATCGCTGGTGAGAGGGATTGATCCGGGTCCACGATCTGAGGCAGCTTGGGAGCCAATCGGGAAACCGTCCGATTGTCCCCCCCTCGCCCATGAAAAGTTCGCTGCTCGCCGTCACGCTTTGCGCCCTCGTCGCTTCATTGGTTCAGACGCACGCGCTGGATCTCGTTCGCGACGGGAAGCCTCTCGCCACGATCGTGATCGCGGCGCCACCTGCGGCTGAAGCACCGCCGGCAAAGGGCAAAGGAGCGCGGAAAAGGCAAGGTGCCGAAACCGACGAGGCGCTCGCGGTGCGGACGCTGGTCGAGTGGGTGAAAAAGATCACCGACGTGGAGCTGCCAGTCGCCGACAAGGCACCCGAAGATTCGCCGGCGATATTTGTCGGCAGGGCCGCGGTGGCGGCCGGGCTGAAGCTCGACGACATCGAGAGCGCGAGCCACGAAGGGTTGCGCATCTTGGCGGATGAAAGGCGTGTGCTGGTCGGCGGGCAGAATGACGCAGCGACGTTGACGGCAGTATGCCGCTTTTTGGAGGAACTGGGGTGCCGCTATCTGATGGACGGCCCGCTCGGCGAAGTCTTCCCGCGTTCGACCACGCTTTCCGTCAAGGCGATGAACATCACCGCGAAGCCCGGCTTACAGTGGCGGAATCCCAAGGGGCCGAGCTGGAATGCCCGCCTGTGGAAGGCGTGGAACGGCGCGGGCGGCGAGCCGTTCGGGCATTCGCACTCGTGGGGAAATTACGTCCCGCCATCGCTGTTTGCCGGGCATCCCGAGTTCTTCGCGATGGGAGCGGATGGGCAGCGCAAGCAAGGCGGATGGCTTTGCACATCGAATCCAGGACTGCGCGAGCACTTCGCCCAGGGTGTCATCGCGGCCATTGAAAAAGGAACGCGGCACCCCTCGCTCTCGCCGACGGATGGCCGAGGCTATTGCCAGTGCCCGGCATGCATGGCGCAGGATGATCCGAAGGCGTTCGAGCCGTCGAGCGGACGGGTCGCTGTCACGAACCGCTACCTCGATTTTTTCGATTGGGTCGGACGTCGCGTGGCGAAGGAGCATCCCGCGTCCGTGCTGAGCTTCTACTGCTACGCCGACTACACGCAGCCGCCGACGGTGCCGCGCCAGCTCGGGCCAAACATGTGCGCGATGATCGCGCCGATCCGCTATTGCCGCCTGCATCCCATCGGTCATCCCGGCTGCACCTCGCGCGAGCAGCAGGTGCAGATGACGCAAGGATGGGCCGCGGTGGCCAGCCGGCTCGGCTACTACAACTACATGTACAACCTCGCGGACGGCACGCTGCCCATGTTCAAGTTCAGCGCGTGCCGGAAGGAGTTCCCGTACCTCGCCGACAAGGGCCTGTCCTACATGACGATCGAGGTGCTCTCGAACTGGCACATCTACGGCCCGCAGATCTATCTCAGCCTGCGCCTCGCGTACGATCCACGGGCCGACGCGGCGGCGATCATGGAGGATTACTGGGTGAAATTTTACGGCCCCAAGGCCGCGCCGCACATGAAGGCGTACTGGATGGGGCTCGACGCGGCGCAACAGCAGCTCCAATCGCACGCCGGCAGTTTTTTTGGCCTCGGGCAAATCTACACGCCGGAGTTTCTGGCGCACTGCGAGGGCCTGTTCGCAAAAGCGGCGGCGGCAGCAAAAGGCGACGCCGCATACGAGCAGCGCGTCGCCTTGCACGCCGAGGGCCTTCGCAGCGCGCGCGCCTATCGCACGATCTCCGATGCGATGAATCGCGGTGATTTTGCCGCCGCAAAGCGCGAATACGAGGCGACCGTCGAACGCCTGCAGTCGCTCATCGCGAATGGCACTGCGAATCGCGAATACGCGACGTCGTACCTGAAGCGCTTCCTCAGCGCGCAGGTGCTCCAGGGTGCGGCGCTGACCGCCGCGCCGAACCGTGTGCTGCAAGTCATGCCCGACCGCTGGCGCTTCAGCTTCGACGAGGCGGACGATGGCAACGAGCAGGGCTTCCACCGGGCCGAATTCAAGGACGACGCATGGCCGCTCGTCGCGACCTTCAGCACCACGCTCGATGCGCAAGGATACGACAAGAACACTGTCCTATGGTATCGCACGAAGCTCGTCGCGCCGCAGGAACACGAAAACCTCGCGCTCCTTTTCACCGAAGTGGACGGAAAGTCCGAGGTCTATGTGAATGGCGAGAAAATCGCCGTGCCTGCTCAGTATCAGAACGCGCAAAAAGCGGTCGCGCCCGGCGTGAAGCCGCCACGCGAGGGAATGGCCAAACCTCGATCGCCCTTTGAACTCGACGTGACGGCCGCCATGAAGCCCGGTGAAAACACCATCGCCGTGCGCGTCGATCATTCACAGATTACGGACCTATCGCTTGGCGGGCTGCTCCGCCCGGTGATGCTCGTTGCGAAGCCGAAGTGAGCCCCGCCGGTCGCCCAAGGACTCGCCCCCGATAGCCGGGCCAATTCGATTTTTGGAGTCCTCCCCCGCGAAGCCCGGATTGACATCAATTCCGAAATCCGACATCAGCCAGCGATAATTTGATTGGTATCGATCGTGGCCCATTGCAGATGGACGAAATACAGTTAAAAAGCCGACCGAAAACCCTGGCATGGGTTTATTCCATAGTCCCTGTGCTATCCTGCCTGGTTTGGTGGATGGCTTTTTTCCCGGGCATGATGAATGCCGACTCGCTATATATGTGGGGTGGTGCGGTTTACGGAAATATTGATGAACTGCACACCGGATTTGTCCCCATCATTTATTCTCTCCTGGCGCGCCTTTGGAATACTCCCGGCGTGGTCGGTCTTGCACAGATTATCTTCTTCGGTGGCGTGCTTCACTTCCTTTTCTCGACCTTTGAGGGTTTGAAGGCGCCCCGGTGGCTGCTCGGTGCCATCTCGGCTGTTCTCGCCCTTTCTCCGATGGTCGGAGCGAATCTCGTGACGCTCGAGAAGGACATCCCTTTCGGAGTTTTGATTCTCCTTTTGAGCGGATGCTGCATCCGGATTGTCGAATCAGGCGGAGCATGGCTGGAAAAAAAGCGCAGCATCTTGATTTTGGCTCTTGGAAGTGCACTGCTCAGCCTGTGCCGGCATGAAGGAATCTTCCCGGCCTTGGGACTGCTGATGGCCGTGCTGGTGTGCTATGTTCGCTTCTGGAGATCGGTATTGGTTGCGGCGGTGATCGGCTCGCTAATTGTAGTCTTCGTCCAATGGCCGGTGTACGACGCGTTTAAGGTCGTACGAAACAAGCAATACAACCGGGTGCAACTCAAATGCATCGACCTGTCGGTGATATACTACAAGAACGGCCAGTTATCCGAGGCGGAGAAGGAATTCATCAGGGAAATAATGCCGTTGGAGGAATGGAGGGGGTGGTTCAATATTTATACTCCTGACACCATCATCTACACGCCGGGAATGGCGCGAATTTTCACGCGGGAGAAAGAGATCAGCGAGGTCTGGAAAAGGGTTTGGCTTAAAAACTGGCCGCTCTTGGCCAGATACCGTCCAAAAATGGCATCGATCATCTGGCAGCCTTTTGAGCCACGCGGTGCATGGACATATGGGGTACATGTAAATGAAGTGCCGGAAGCAATCGATCGCAATGAAATGGGCATCGAGTTGGCGCATCTCGCGCCGGGGTGCGAAAGCTTTCTGAGGTGGTTGGTCAAAAATACGTCAAAGCCAATCCTGAAATCCATATTTTATCGACCAGCCCTTTACCTTTGGATTTCGTTGCTTTCCATCGTCGCGGCTTCGTACATCACTCGTAATTTCAGGGTGTTGTTGATCGGGGTTCCTGTGGCACTCCATACGTTCCTGATGTTTCTGTTCGTTGCTGCGCAGCATTCCAGATACATCTTCCACGTGTTTCTCGTGTTTCCGTTCGTGGTCGCATATCTGGTAATCAAATGGAGGACGCATGGGAAAGTCGCGCTGCACGGCGGGAGATTGCAACTCATCCAGGATCCACCCAGTGCAGGCTGAGACCGGCGGTGTCCACGCCCCGATCTCGTGCGACAACTGTGCTTGCTGCTTTATGGCGAGGCGCGGTGAGTGACCCTGTCCGCAGCGGCAGCGGGAATTCCGGACGTTGGGGCGCTTTCCATCGAAAACGAGCAGTGGATTGCGGCCGGGTGCCTGACAGCGGAGACTTTGCGCATTCAGGGCCGACCGCTAATATTTTACGGCTGCCGCCGCTGTGCCGAGGCCGAGGTCTTTCACGAGCTGCGCGGCGTGGGTGAGCATCATGCCGACTTCGCTCGCGATGGCGATAAACTGCCAGCCTTCCGCGATTCGTCGGCGGGCCTGCGCGGCGTCAGGGACGTGGATGCCGGGCGCGACGCCGTGCTTTTTTGCACTCGCGAGGATGCGGGCGAGCGCGTCGTTGAACGCGGGGAGGTCGCTGTCGAATGCGGGCGCGGCACCGAGCGAGGCGTGGAGATCGTTCGGGCCGACGAATACGGCGTCGATGCCGGGCACGCTGAGGATGTCGTCGATGTTCGCGACGGCGTCCGCGGTCTCGGCCATCACCACGACGAGGATTTCGTCGTTGGCGCGCGCGAAGTACGTCGCGGAGTCGGTGGCGAAATTAGCCGGGCCGAGCTGCCCGCCGATCGTGCGCTGCCCGACCGGCCGGTAGCGCGCCGCGCGCACGACGGCTTCGCACTCGGCGCGTGAATTCACCAGCGGCACGATGATGCCCCACGCGCCGGTATCGAGGACGCGCTTGATGCTTTCCGTCGTGTTGACTGGCACGCGAACTAGCGGCACGCAGCCCGAAGCCGCGATGATGGCAAAACTCCGTGCGGCGTGCTCGTAGCTGACGTGCGAGTGCTCCATCTCGACGGTGAGCCAGTCGAAGCCGGTGCGCGCCATGAGCTGCGCGGCGGTGGAATCGCCGAGGTTGAGCCATGTGCCGGTGCTCGGCTCGCCGCGCTTGAGTTTTGAACGGACGGGATTGGTCTTCATTTGGAAAAGGACATGCGCAGCGCGGGTGAATCGAAGACCTCGGGATTCAGCACCCACTGAGGGCTGCGGCCTCGCTTACGCGCGCGCCGGGGTCGGCGAAGGGTGACGAGGTGATGAGGACATTCCGCGTCATCGCTCAGTTCACGACGTTCTGCGGCTTGCCCTCGAGGAAGGCGCGGAGATTTGCAACCGCCACGTCCATGAGCCGCGAGCGCGAGGCGTGCGTGGCCCAGGCGATGTGAGGGGTGATGATGCAGTGCTTCGCGCCGAAGAGCGGGTTGTCGCGCTGGGGCGGCTCGACGGAGAGCACGTCGAGGCCCGCGCCGGCGATGCGTCCGGCGGTGAGCGCGTCGGCGAGTTCCTGCTCGACGACGAGCGGGCCGCGGCCGGTGTTAATGAGGAATGCGGCGGGCTTCATCGTCGCAAGGCGCGCGGCATTCACGAGGCCACGAGTCGCGTCGGTGAGCGGGCAGTGCAGCGTGACGACATCGGCGCGCCGGAAGACGTCGTCCGTGGAAACAAACTCCACACCTTCCTCGCTGCGAGGGCTGCGCGTGCTCGCGATGACCTTCATGCCAAACGCGACGCCGATGCGCGCGACCGCCCCGCCGATATGGCCGTAGCCGACGATTCCGAGCGTGCGGCCGGCGAGTTCGACGAGCGGAAAATCCCAGTAGCAGAAATCCGCGCACTCGCTCCAGCGGCCCTCGCGCACGGTCTTCGCGTGGTGGCCGGTTTGCTGCGTGAGTTCCAGGAGCAATGCGAAGACGTGCTGCGCGACGGAAGCCGTGCCGTAGCCGGGGACATTGCAGACGGGAACGCCGCGCGCCTTCGCCGCGGCGGTATCCACGACATTGTAGCCGGTGGCGAGCACGCCGATGAAGCGGAGCCCGGGGAGCGCGGCGATGGTCGCGGCCGTCACGGGCGTCTTGTTCGTGAAGATGATGTCGGCACCGGTCGCGCGCGCGACGATGTCATCGTCGTCCGTGCGCTCGTGGACCGTGAGTTCGCCGAGCGCCCCGACCCCGCGCCAATCGAGGTCGCCGGGATTCAAGGTGTGTCCGTCGAGGACGACGATGCGTGGGCGATGCGTGGCGGTGCTCGGCATGTCGGTGGGAGATTTCGCGCCGTGTCGGAAGGTTCCTAGCGCATCCGCTTCATTTCATACACCTTGCCGGCGAGCGCTTCCTTGACGAACGCGCCCCAGTACGGGGTCGGCGTGTAATCCCAATCCTGGATGACCATCGGGCCGGTCTTCGGGTGGAAGCTGAACGCGGTCCAGTGGAGTTTGTGCTTTTGAATCAGCCCGATCATGTCCATTGCCCAATCGGGCTTGCTGAGGTCTTCGGTCCGTCCGCTTTCGGGGATGAATTGGAAGCTCTTCCAGTCCGGCGGCGTGCCTACTTCGCCGATGAAGACGGGATACTTCGCGGCGGCATCCAGCGTCTTTCCCTGCCAGTCTTTTTTCCACGGGTAGATGTGCGACGAATACACGATGCCGTTTCCGCCTTCGCGTTCGGTGAGCGCGTAGTCCTTCACCACGCCGGAGAGGTCGTAGCCCCAGTCCAGTCCGCCGGCGATGACGATGTTGCGCGCGCCAGTGGAGCGGACGGCATCGAGCAATGCCTGCATCCCGGTCGAGACGTCGCCTTCGGTTTCTTCGGTGTTTTCCGCGGCGTTCACGTCGGTGCTTTTGTTGGCGGGGCCTTTGAGCGAACCGCCGTCGCGCCAGATTTTCCACGAGATGCCGTGTGCCTCGTTGAACAATTCGAACAGCACCGCCGGGTGGTTCTTGTAGCGAAGCGCGGCGTCTTTCCAAAACTCCACGTCCTTCGCCATCGGCGCGCCGAAGCGGTGCAGGTCCAGCGCCACATACGCACCGCGTGCGGCCGCAGCTTCGATGGCGGCATCGACGAGCTTCCGGTAAGCCATTCCGCCCTCGCCTTTCTTCTGCCAAGGGCCACGCCCAAACCAAAAGTGTTCGCGCACGGGAAGCCGGATCACATTCGACTTCCACTGGTCGATCGCCACCGGGACGGTGACCAGGATTTTTTCCCCACCGGCGGACCATTCGAGGCTGTCGATGCAGAGGCCTTGGAGCCACACGGGCTTGCCGTCCTTGGCCAGGATCTGCGCGCCGGAGACGTGCAGTTCGGGGGGGAGCGACGCGGGATTCGCAGGAGTCATTGCCACGGAGGGAATGACGGGCTCGGGCTTGGGCAACTGATCCGCAGTCGCGGGAAAAACCTCGATCCGCGCGAAGTCCAGCGTGCCCGAGGCGGCCTGAAAAAGGCAGGGCATCAGCTCCAGCGAACGTGCGCTCGCGGGGACTTTCACGATGTAGCTCTTGTCCACCCAGCCCTTCGAGGTGCCGGTGAACGATGGCGTCGAAGGATCCGGTTTCACCACCTTGCCCTCCGCATTTTTGAAATGCCCCATGATCCTGCCGTCGAACCACGCGTTCTTTCCGCGCTTGATGTCGGAGTAGCGCACGCGCAGGCGGAATTCCAATGCCGGCGGCGGCGGGGACGGAAGATTCACGAGGCGATACACGAGCACCGTGTCGCCGGGCTTCGACAGTTGGAGCCGCAGGAAACGCGTGTCGCCTTCCTTTTCCCACGAACTGCCGGCGGGGCGCGACCATCCGTCGGGCCATCCGGTGCCTTTGCTGTCGGTTTCAAACGTTCCGTTCGAGAGCAGGGAAGGGGTGTCATTCGCCGGAGGCGCGGCGACTGCGGCGAGCGTGAACGAGAGGAGGCAGAGTGCCGTCAGGATTCTGCGGAGTGGTAGGGCGGTCATGGGGTTCGGTCGATGGAGTGAGGATGAAAAGGCGCGCAGGCTGCAGGCGCGGCCGGGCGGAGGAACCGTGCTGCGTCGGTGTCGCGGGAACAAGCCAAAGCAGCGCCGGCCCGCCTCCCTCCACGGCTGCCCGCACAGCCGCGCGGCTGCGTCCGTCCTCCATTTTGAGACTCGCCACGCGCAGGCAAACTCGCAACGTTCGCGCTCCCGCGACGCGTCTCAAATGGGCGCATGCGCCCCGTTCAAATACCAAACCCACTCCTCCATGAAAACCTCCCGTCTTCTCCTCACCGTGGCATTTGCGCTCTGCGCTTCCGCGTGGTCCGTCGCCGATACCGTCACGCTCACGCTCGCCGATTTCCGGGATGCGAAGGGCGAGAAGCCCGGTCCCGGCTGGGTCGTGGAAGACGGCGGCGTGATTCATCTCGCGGGCAAGGGCGGCGGCAACCTGCTTTCCGAAAAGGAATACTCGGATTTCGTGCTCGAGTGGGATTGGAAGCTGGCTGATGGCGGCAACAACGGCATCAAATACTGGGTCACGAAAGTTGGCGGCAAGGAGTGGCTCGGCATCGAGTATCAGATGATCGACGACCAGAAGCACGCCGACGGGCTCAAGGGCGGGAGCCACAACACGGGCAGCATTTACGACATCATCGATTCCGCGAAGGACAAGATCCTCAAGCCGATCGGCGAATGGAACAGCAGCCGCATCGTGGCGAAGGATGGCAAGATCGAGCATTGGCTGAACGGAAAGCTCTGCTCCTCGGCCGACACGAAATCCGACGAGTGGAAGGCCGCGATCGCGAAGAGCAAGTTCAAGAACAAGGAGGGGTTCGCCCCCGGCCGCGGGAAACTGATGCTCACCGAGCACGGCGACCCGACGTGGTTCCGCAACATCCGCGTGACGGTGCCGTAGAGCTGCGCGCCCGGCGTGACGGCGGCAGGACGCGTCGCGGAGAAAACCTACTTGCGGGCGAACTTCTTCCGCAGCGTGACGCGGTTCATTTTTGTCTCGCGCGCGAGCACGGTGGGCTTGCCGTCGAAACGCGTGAGGAGATGGCGCAGGGCGAGGGCTTCGAGGGCGTCGTGCATGTCGCGGTAGGTGGATTTTTCCGCGAGGCGCGCATCGAGCCATCCGGCGAGGACGGGGGAGAGGCGCGCGTCGGGGGAAGTGTCGCGGACCGTTTGCTCGCGCAGTTCGCGGGGGAGGTGCTGTGAAAGGATGACGGTGCCGGTGCAGACGGCGGCGGCGTATTCGAGGACGTTGCGAAGTTCGCGGAGGTTGCCGGGCCAGTCGTGGCGCTGGAGGATGGCGAGGGTCTCGGGTGCGGCGGAAAGGGGTCGCTGCGCGGAGCGCAGGAAATTCGCGGCGAGGGCGGGAATGTCGGCGGCGCGCTCGCGCAGCGGGGGCATTTCGATCTCCAGGACATGGAGGCGGTAAAAGAGATCCTCGCGGAAACGTCCGGCCTTCACTTCCTCGCGGAGGTTCCGGTTGGTCGCGGTGATCAGCCGCAGCTCGACGCGGATGTCCTCGCGTCCGCCGACGCGCGTGAAGGCGCGCTCCTCGACGAAGCGCAGCAGCTTGGCCTGCACGGTGGGCGAGATGTCGCCGATCTCGTCGAGGAAGAGCGTGCCGCCTCGGGCGCGCTCGATATGGCCTGCGCGCGTCGGTCACGGCGCCGGTGAATGCACCGCGTTCGTGGCCGAAGAGTTCGCTTTCGAGGAGCTGCTCCTGCAGGGCGCCGCAATGCAGCGCGACAAACGGCGCGGCGCGGCGGGCGCTGTGCCGGTGGATGATTTGCGCCGCGAGGGTCTTGCCGGTGCCGGTGGGGCCGGAGAGGAGCACGGGCGCATCGGTCGTGCAGGCGTGGGCGATCTCGAGGAAGACGCGCTGCATCGCCGGTGAACTTCCGAGCAACTCGGGTTCCCGATTTTGCTCACCGGGCGTGCCTTCCCCTGCGGCAGCCGCGGAGATCGCGTGGCGGATGGTTTGCTCGACCTCGCGCAGATCGAGCGGCTTCACCAGATAGGCGGCGGCTCCGAGCTGGCGCGCGGCGATGGCGTTCTCCAGCTTGCCATGCGCGGTGATGACGATGATCGGGATCGGGATGGCGCGCTTGCGGACTTCCGCGAGCACATCGAGGCCGCTGAGGTCGGGGAGGCCGATGTCGAGGATGGCGAGGCTGAACTCGCCGCTGCGGAGCGCATCGAGTCCGGCGCGTCCGCTCGCGCGGAGTTCGGCCTGCCAGCCGAGGCGCTGGCACACGCGGGCGAGCGCGGCGGCGAGGGAGGATTCGTCTTCGATGATGAGAACGGCGGCCATTTAGGATTTCTGATTTCCGATTTCTGATTTCGCATTCCCGGCGCGCGGCATGAGGATCGTGACCCGTGCGCCGCCGG
Organism: uncultured Verrucomicrobiae bacterium; assembly: GCA_963769025.1. Classification (GTDB taxonomy): domain Bacteria; phylum Verrucomicrobiota; class Verrucomicrobiia; order Chthoniobacterales; family Chthoniobacteraceae; genus SXWH01. The sequence goes on along the minus strand of CAVYKI010000003.1, from coordinate 676,878 downwards.
CGACATTTTCGACGCGGAGTTCGCCGCCGTGGGCTTTGACGATTTCCGAGGTGACGCTGAGGCCGATGCCCATGCCGCCTTCCTTTTCGCTGAAGAACAGTTCGGCGTGGCGGGCGAGGGCGGCTTCGCTGAAGCCGGGGCCGGTGTCGGTGAAAGTGATCTCGCGGAATGCGGAGGTGTACGTGCTTTCCCGGCTGCGGATGGTGAACGTGCCGCCGTGCGCGGCGGTGGCGTGGATGGCGTTGATGATGAGATTCCCCACGGCCTGGCTCATGCGCCGTGCGTCGCAATTCACCCAGAGGCCAGCGGCGGTTTCGTTCACGATCTTCACGCCGGAATGCTCCGCGGGCCGTGTGTGCGTGCGGACGGCGGCGGCGACGATTTCCGCGAGGTCGCAGCGCGAAGTCTGCGGCGGCTGCGGGCGCGCGAGGAACATCCACTGGCTCACGAGGCCCTCGATTTTCGCCGCCTCGGCGATGATGATGCCGAGCGAATCGCGCACCGGCTGCGATGCGGACGTCTCGCCTTCGAGGAGCTGCGCGTGGAGCTTGATCGCGGTGACCGGGTTGTTGATTTCGTGCGCGAGGCCGGTGGCCATTTTCCCGAGCGTCGCGAGCCGCTCGGCCTGCTGGCGGGCGGCGCGTTCGCCGGTGAGCGCGGCGCGAGTTTCGAGATACGCGCGGGCGAGCTGGCCGATTTCGTCGGGCCGGGAGGACTCCGGCAGCGCGGGCTCGGAGGCGTCGTCGGCGATGCGCGGGAGGCGTTGCGCGAGGCTGCGCAGCGGGCCGACAATTCCATTTGCCAGCGCCCACGCGAGCGCGACGGAGAGCAGCCAGAACGCCCCGAGCACTGCGAACGTGCGCGGCCGCCAAAGCCCGCCGCCGTCCGGCCCGGTGCGGAAAAGCAGCAGGCTTGCGTGTTCATCAATCGGCATCCGCACGCTTTCCGCTTCGTGGCTCGCACGCACGGCTCCGGCGGGGAGGCGCATCGCTTCGGCCAGCGCCGCACCTTCCGGTGTGGCGAGCCGCCGGGTGGGATCGGGCACCGCAGTCAGCGGATCGCCGCCACGCCAAAAATACGCCTCCACCCCGAGCACTTCGCCCAAGGCCTGCGCGGTGCGCTCCGTCGCGGGCAGGCGCTGGCTGCGGACAAATTGCGCGTTTGCATTTGCCGTCGCGAGGAATGCGGCGCGGGACTCGCGGGTCTCCTCGAACTGCACCCACGCGACGAGTGCGGTTGAGCCCACGGCGACAAACGCCACGAATGGCAGGGCGAGGCGGGAGGAAAGGCTGCGGGACATCGGGAAAATGCGCGGTCACTTTCTGTTCTTGAAAGTGGTGCAAGGCGAATACTTTCTATTCCTCCCGTCGGATGGGCGGAATTCTGAATCCACCCAAGTGCCTGCCGCCGTGGATGCAACCGCTTGCGATTTCCGTTGGCACAGCTCTGGCTAAGGGCGCGACACCTTGCAACCCCACCACCCCTTCATGTCGCCTCGACTTCGCATCACCATCGCCTGTCTCGCCACCCTCACCGCCGCGCGCGCGCAGGATCCGGCGGCTCCGCTGAAGCTCAGCATCCTCGATGAAACCCTCATCACCGCCACCCGATCGGAGGCTTCGCTCTTCGACGTGCCGTACACGGCGCACGTCATCGGCGGGTCGGATTTCCTCGGGCGCAGGCACGTGCGGACCTTTCCCGATGCGCTCGCAGAGACCCCTGGCGTGATGCTCCAGCGCACCGGCTACGGGCAGACTTCGCCGTTCATCCGCGGCTTCACGGGCTTCCGCACGCTCGCGCTCATTGATGGCATCCGGCTGAACAACGCCGTCTTTCGCGAAGGGCCGAACCAGTATTGGGGGACGATGGATCGGTACACGATCGACCGGATCGAGGTGGTGAAAGGCCCCTCGTCCGTGCTCTACGGGAGCGACGCGATCGGCGGGACGGTGAATGCGATCCCGCGCAAGCCGCCGCTCATCTCGTGGCCGGAGGACAAGCCCGCGGGACGGCGCGATCCACGGCGGCGACCGGGCCGGAGGCGCACGCCTCGATGGAGTATCGCTACGCCACGGCGGAAAATTCGCACACGGCACGCGGGGAATTTTCTCTCGCGCTCTCGCCGCACCTCGGCATCGCGGGCGGGCTGACGTTCAAGGACTTCGGCGACCTCCGCGCGGGCGACGGCACCGGCAGGCAGTCGAACAGCGGCTACGGCGGCATCAGCGGCGATTTCACCATGCTGTGGCGGCCGACGAAGAACACCGACGTGACCTTCGCCTTCCAGCGCGACGAGCAAAACAACGTGCCGCGCTGGCACTCGACGATCTACGGCAAGAGCTGGGAGGGCACCACCGTCGGCACCGACAAGCGGCGCGATTTCGACCAGCTCCGCGAACTCGCCTACATGCGCATCGAGTCGCGCGACATCGCGGACTGGCTCTCGAAGGCCTCGTTCACGCTCTCCATTCACAGCCAGCGCGAGGAACAGGATCGCATCCGCAGCACCGGCCGGCGCGACGTGGACGGCTTCCGCGATGACCAGCTCGGCGTGCTCGTGAATTTCGAGAGCCCGTCATCCGTCGGGCTGTGGTCGTACGGCGTCGAGTATTACCACGACTTCGTGCAGAGCTGGGGCACGAGCTGGAATGCGAACGGCTCGCTGCGCTCCATCAAGCCGCGTGGCCCCGTCGCCGACGACTCCGGCTACGACCTGCTCGGCATCTACGTGCAGGATGAAATCAAGATCAGCGAGCGCCTGAAGCTCATCCCCGGCGCACGCTGGACGTGGGCGCAGGCGGACACCGGCGTCATCGATACCGACCTGACGGACCGGCTCAACATCGCCAGCTTCACGGAGCAATTCGACGCGCTCACCTTCTCGCTCCGCGCGCAGTACGACGTGACGAAACAGTGGAACATCGTTCGCCGGCCTCTCGCAGGGATTCCGCGCGCCAAACCTCAGCGACTTCACGTCGTTCGACATCGCGCGCAGCGGCGAAATCGAAACGCCCGTGGCGAATCTCGACCCCGAACATTATCTCTCCTTCGAGATCGGCACGAAGGTCTCCACGGAAACAGTCAGCTTCTACGCGTCCTTCTATCACATGTGGATCGAGGATCAGATCACCCGCTACCGCACCGGCGCGACCGTGGACGGCAGCCCCGAGGTGAAGCGCATCAACAGCGGCGACGGCTACGTGCAGGGCGTCGAGGCCGGCGTGTCGTGGATGTTCGCGCGCGGCTGGAAGGCGTTCGGCACCTTCACATGGTCCGAGGGCGAGACGGAGCAGTTCAACGGCAGCACGCATCGGCACTTATCCCTCCTCGCGCATCCAGCCGCTCACCGCGCAGCTCGGCATCCGCTGGGAAAGTGAGGACGCAAGATGGTGGGCTGAGGGCGTCGCGACCCTCGCGGCGAAGCAGTCCCGCCTCTCGCTCTCCGACCGCACCGACACCGAGCGCATCCCGACTGGAGGAACGCCCGGCTACGCCATCGGCTCCGTGCGCCTCGGCTGGCGTCCGTGCAAGAACCTCAACCTCTACACCGCCTGCGAAAACATCACCGACGAGGACTACCGCATCCACGGCTCCGGCATCAACGAACCCGGACGGAACTTCGTATTCGGGACGAAAATCTCGTTCTGATCGAAACACCGGCTTTTGCCGCGAAAGTCCGGATCCGGATCAGGCGAAGAGTCTGGATTGTGCGTGCTCGGTGATGACGACGATGGCCGGGTGCTTGAGTTTGCGCTCGGCGGTGATCGCGTAGAACTGCCCCGTGCATTCGCTGACCCGGCCGATCACCTTCCATCCGTTTTGCCGGGCGGCCCGCTTCGCGATCACGGTGTGGATGGGGACGAAACCAAGGCCATCGGCTGCGGCGGGGTTCATCAGGGCGGTGTCCTCGAATTCAGCGACCGTGCGCGGACGGATGCCGAGCGAATCGAACCATGTCTCCAAGGCCATCCGGAAAGCGGTGTGCTCCGCCGGGAGCAGCGCCGGAGCGCCGTGGAGTGACTGCGGGAAATTCCTGCGGAGCTTTGCCGTAAGGGCCGGCGTTGCGCAAAAAGTCACGTCGCTGGTGCCGAGGGGATGGTTGAATGTCTTAAACTTCAGCGTGCTCGACGCGGGTTCGTCGGCGAGCACGATGTCCAGGCGCTGAGAGGCGAGCATCGCGAGGAGGGAATCCACCTTTCCTTCGCGCAAGACCATCTCCACCGGAGGCTGGAGCTGAAAGGCAGGCCGGATGATTTCGTAGGCGATCTGCTTTGGCACCGAGTCCGCGACGCCGATGTGGAATCGGATCGGCCGCGTGCCGGCGCGGTGCTTGACGGTGTTCATCAGTTCGCGGCCGAGGGAGGAAATGTCCTCCGCATAACCCATCACCACGCGCCCCATCTCGGTGAGCACCTTCGTGCGCCCGCTGGGACGGAAGAGCTTTTCGCCGAGTGCTGATTCCAGGGCGCTGACCTGCGCGGAGATGGATGACTGCGAGACGTGGAGCTTCTCGGCAGCCTTTTTCAGGCTGCCCTCCTTCGCCACGGTCCAGAAGTAGATCAGGTGATGATAGTTGAGCCATTCCATGCGCGACGGAGACTTCCAAAAAAACGAACGGTATGGAAGGAACATCGTATTTGTCGAAGTCGGGTGGATGCGGAATCATCCCGCCATGAGTCCACTCTTCATCCTTCTGTTCGTATTCACGCTCGCCATCTCGCTCGGAGCTGCGTGGCGGGTAAAACGGGTCTATCACCAGTACAGCCAGATGCCCGTGAGCTCGGGTGTGCGCGGCGCGGAGGTCGCCGCGCAGATCCTGGAGCGCGCGGGCATTCACGATGTGGAGATCGTCGAACACGAGCAGTTGCTCGGCGACCACTACGATCCGACGCACAAGCGGCTCGTGCTCTCGTCGCAGAATTACCACGGCGATTCCGCGGCCGCGCTGGGAGTCGCGGCGCACGAATGCGGTCACGCCATCCAGCACCAGATCGCCTATGCGCCGCTGCAATGGCGCATGGCCGCCGTGGGCGCCACGAATTTTGCCAGCCAGATCGTGATGTGGCTGCCCTTGCTGGGCATGATGACCGGCCTCGTCTCCGGCTACACCGGACTGATGATCATGGCCGTGGCCTGGGGCATCATCATGCTGTTCAACCTCGTCACCCTGCCGGTGGAATTCGACGCCTCGCGCCGCGCCAAGGCGATCCTAAGCGGCATGGGCTTCGTGGGCACTGCCGATGAGGCGCTCGGCGTCCGCAAGGTGCTCGACGCAGCGGCATGGACTTACGTCGCCGCATTCGTTACCTCGCTGGTGTACTTCCTTGCACATCTGCTGCCGCTCCTCACAGGTCGGCGCGAATAGCTGAAACCCTCGAAATCCACCCGGCATGCAAATCCATCTCAGTCCACGCAACGTCCGCCTCAGCGGCGCCATTCACGCCTATGTCGCGGAGAAAATCATGCGTCTCGAGGACATCGCCAGCAGCATCCTCGCAGCGCATGTAGTCCTCGTGCATGACGAGAGCGCGGTCGCCGGTGGGAGGTTTTGCGTGAAGGTCCACCTCGCCATTGCCGGTCCGGACATCCACGCCACCGACGTGGACGGCGACCTTTACGCCGCGATAGACAAGGTGAGCGACAAACTTGCCCGCCAGCTTCGAAAGCGGAAAACCCGGCGGGTGGACAAGCGGCGCACGTTGGCGCCGGGGGAGAAGCGGCAATGAACGCCAGGACGGCTGGCTATCTGGTTTTTTACGGCGGCTTCCTGATACTCATGGGGTTGGCGGGGTTTCTGTCGAATCCGGAGAAGGCGAAGACGGCGCTGATGTCCGGCGGCACGTTCGGAGCGCTCTCCATCCTGTGGGGCGTGATGGGCGCGCGTGGCGCCCGCTGGAGCCTTCCCGCGGCGATGACGACCACCGGCCTGCTGGCGGCCGTCTTTGTCTGGCGGGCCAGCGCGGGGTGGATCGCGGTGGCCGGTGGCCAGGCGGAAAAGCAATTCGCGGCGAGTCTCATCACGCTGATGCTGGCCGCATCCATCGCGATGCTGATCGGACTTTTCAAGGCGCGCAAAGCCGGCAGCGCAGAGACGCCGACCCGGCGGACGGATGCCTGAAACCATTCGCGCCATGCGACGAACCCACATTTTCGAATCGGTGCTGGCGCAAACACCGGAGGACGTTTCCTCGCGTGTGCACGCGGCGGGGCAGGAAAACTGAATGACGGTGGACCCGCTTTGGCTCTGGGGCGGCTTCACGCTGTTCGTCATCGCGATGATGGCGCTGGATCTCGGCGTCTTTCACCGCAAGGCGCATGTCGTCGGCTTCAAGGAGGCGCTCGGATGGACCGGCGTCTGGGTCACGCTTGCGATGTGCTTCAATGCGGGCGTCTGGTATTTCAGCGGCCCGCAAAAGGCGCTCGAATTCTTCACCGGCTACCTCATCGAGTATTCGCTGAGCGCGGATAACGTCTTCATCTTCGCGCTCATTTTCTCGTACTTTGCGGTGCCTCCGCAGTGGCAGCACAAGGTCCTTTTCTGGGGCATCCTCGGGGCGCTCGTCATGCGGGTGATAATGATATTCGCGGGCGTCGCGCTCATCAGCCGCTTCCACTGGATCCTCTATATCTTCGGCGCGTTCCTTATTTTCACCGGGCTGAAGATGATTTTCAAAAAGGACGAGGAAGTGCATCCCGAGCATAACCCGATCGTGCGATGGTTCCGCAAATTCGTGCCAGTGAGCAGCGGGCACCACGACGACAAGCTGGTCGTCCGCATCAATGGGCGGCTCATGGCCACGCCGCTCATGGTCGTGCTCGTCTGCGTGGAGGTGACCGATGTGATCTTCGCCGTGGATTCCATCCCCGCCATCTTCGCGGTGACGCTCGACCCCTTCATCATCTACACTTCAAACGTCTTCGCGATCATGGGCCTGCGCTCCCTCTACTTCGTGCTCGGCGGCATGATGGGGATGTTCCACTACCTCAAGCTCGGGCTCGGCGCGGTGCTCAGCTTCATCGGCGTGAAAATGCTGCTCGGCCATACCGCTTTGAAAATCGAAACGCTGCCGGCTCTCGGCGTGGTCGCCCTCATCCTCGCGACTTCGATTATTGCATCGCTCGTGCATGCCCGCAGGGCGCGCACGCGGTCTGCAAATCCTGCAACAAAAGCCGATCTGCCAACCGAGCACATATGAAAGCCACCCCAGCCAGCCCCATCGTCTGCGGCACCGACTTTTCTGAAAATGCCGACGGGGCGGCCGCCGTCGCCCACGCACTCGCGCGACGCCTCGGCGTTCCGTTCATCCTTGCACACAGTGTGGACGAGCGCGGCGAGTTTCCCGAGCACATGCGCAACCGCCTGATGAACGACGACCGTCCGCCGCTCGCCGAGCACGCGGAACGTCTCCGTGGCCTCGGCCTGATCTTCGAGGAAAAGCTGCTGCGCGGTGTGCCGGATGATGGCGTCGCGGAGTTTGCCGCACGGCAAGGCGCGCAGTTCGTCGTCGTGGGTGCATCCACCAAGGGATCGAGCTGGGCTGCGCGACTGCTGTTGGGCAGCGCCTCCGCGCGAATCGCAGGGTCGTCATCCGTGCCGACGCTCGTCGTGCGCGATGCAGCGCCCTTCGTGGAATGGGCGGGCGGATCGCGGACGCTGAAAGTTTTTGTCGGTACGGATTTCAGCGCCAGTTCCGATGCCGCGCTGCGTTGGGTCGCGGAGCTGCGGGAGATCGGGCCGTGCGAAATCATCGCGGGGCACGTGGATTGGCCCGCGGACGAAGCCGACCGGCTCGGCATCACCGGCCCCGTGGGGCTCTGCGAGAATCCTCCTGAGATTCAGCGGATGCTCGAGCGGGATGTGCAGGAAAAAGTCACCCGCCTGCTCGGAGGGGAAAATGTTCGCGTCTGCGTGCGCGGCAACGCCGGTCGTGCCGATGCGCCGCTTCTGGAGATGGCGGTTGAGGCGCAGGCCGATCTCGTTGTGATCGGCACCCATCAATGGAACGGACTCAGCCGGCTGCGGCATGGCTCGGTCTCGCGAGGCATCCTCCGCCATGCGTCGATGAGCGTGGCTTGCGTGCCCACGCCCGCCGCCACACCGGTGACCGGGCCGCGGGTGCGCGAATGTCCGCGCGTGCTCGTCGCGGTGGACATCGGTCAGCCGCACGGTTTCGCCGCCCGCTACGCATACGGAATCACCGCCCCCGGCGGCACCGTGCGACTGGTGCATAATGTCGAGCCCGCCGCGCATGGCGCCACCATCGGAAGCGCGATTGCCTCGCAGGCCGAGGTTGAGGCGAAATTGCGCGCCCTCACGCCGCACGCAGACGAGGCGCGCGGCATCACGACAGAGGTGGAAGTGACCGAGCACCAGGAAACCGCCGCGGCGATCTGCGCGGCTGCGGAACGCTTTGGCGCCGACATCATCTGCATCGGCAGCCACACGCGTCCGGGCTTCACCGCCAAGGCGCTCGGCTCCGTCTCGCTCGCCGTCCTGCAAAGCAGCCGGCGCCCGGTGCTCGTCGTCTGGCCACCCGTGGAGTAGAGCGGCCCGCGGGGCTAGTGCTTTGCCGTGGACTTCAATCCGGCGAGCATCACGCGATCCGTCCACGCGAGCAGGATCGCCGAGAAGAGGAAGACCACATGGATGATCACCTGCCACATGACCGATGAGTCGTTGATCGTGATGCCCGGCGCCCGGACTTCGATGAAGGTCTTCAGCAGATGGATGGAGGAAATGCTGATGAGCGCCGTGGCGAGTTTCACCTTGAGCACGCCGGCGTTCACATGGCTGAGCCATTCGGGCTGGTCGGCGTGGTCGTCGAGATGCAGTCGCGAGACGAACGTCTCGTAGCCGCCGATGATGACCATGATGAGAAGATTCGCGATCATCACCACATCGATCAGCCCCAGCACGCCGAGCATGATCTTCGTCGAGGGATCGACCCCTGCCAGCGGATCGATGCCGCCGTGCGTGAAGTGGAGAACCACGGCGATGATGTGCCAAAGCTCGACAAAAAACTGGTAAACGTAGACGCCGAGCGCCGCGATGAGACCGAGGTAAAGCGGCGCCTGCAGCCAGCGGCTGGCGAAGATGGTGCGTTCGAGGATTTTTTCTGGCAGGCGGTCAGGCATGGATGCGCGTTGCGTTTACCGTGCGGCGGCGATCGCGTCCAGCGCGTCGAGCGGCTGGGCGTCCCCGTTTTTCGATCACCGCCTCGGATGGAACCGTTGCGATTGGAGCCACACATCACGGTGCGGTGGCGTGCGCGGATCACCCTTTCCGGCTCCGGGTCCCGGATAATCCCACTCCACATTCCCGCCTCGCTTGTTCTTGCTTTGCCCCGCTTCCCCGGCGATTTCACCGCCGCCTTTCTCCATGAAAACGATCACCTCACTCCTCACCGCGTTCGCGCTCTTTCCGACACTCCTCCTCGCCGCTGATCCGGCGGCTCCGGCGAAGCCCGTGCTGAAAATCAGCCCCGGCAAAGTCATCGTCCCCACGGATGCGATGCGGCGGATCTGGGGTGAGCTGATCAGCGTCGACCTCGCAACGCGCACGGGGAAGTTTCGCAAGGAAGGCACCGACGAGGTGATGAGTTTTACGGTGCTGCCTTACGCGGAACTGCTGCATCACGCGTCGTTCGGCGATTTGCAGGATTTCCGCATCGGCGCCCGCGCGATTTTCCGCATGCATGAAGCCGCGAACGGCGAGTGGACGTGGCTGACCTACATCCAGGACCAGATGAACATGATGAACGGCCACAAGGAGTACTTCCACGTGGATGCGATCGACGCGGGCTCGGGCGCGCTCACTGTCACGCAGGCGAACGCCGACAAGAGCTACGTCCGCGAAAAGGGCATCGTCATTTCGACCGATGCGGAGACGAAGTATTGGAAGGACGGGCAGCCTGCGAAGTTTGCGGACATCAAGGTCGGCGACAAACTCCGCACCGAGACCCACGGCGTCGGAAAGGGCAAGGTGCAGATGTGTTGGAACGTGTTTCTCGACGACGCGAGCCTGCTCAAATTTCAGGACGCGCAGAAGGCGCTTCACGCGAAGCGCATCGCCGAGGAAGGCGCGCCGGGCTACGTGGACAGGATCGAGGGCGGCGCACTGGACCTCACGCTTTTCCAGGAGAGCGGCGAAATCGCGCGTCAGTTGAAGGCCGGGCAGAAGGTCCGTGTCGCTCCCGCCGGAGTGGATCGCAAGCCGACCAGCAGCGCCGGTCACAGGCAGCGTGCTGGTGGCGAAAATGGCGGGCAATCTCGGCAAGGTCACCCTCACGCTCGATGGCGCAGCCGCCGGTTTTCAGCCGGGCGGCGTGGCGCGCCTTTGGCTCGTGAAGTGAGGCGGCCCGGACGTTTCGCCACGAAGTCGAGCCAGCCTCATTTCGCGGCGGCGGTGACGTAGGCTTCCGCGCCGGGCTCGGGGACTTGCTCGATGAGCTTCTTCACGATCGACAGCGGCGTGAGGCCCTCGGAGTCGGCGGCGAAATTCGTGAGGATGCGGTGGCGCAGCACGGGCGGCGCGGCGCGGCGGATGTCGGCGCAACTCACATGGATGCGGCCTTCGAGGATGGCCATGGCCTTTGCCGCCAAAATCAAATACTGGCCGGCGCGGGGGCCGGCGCCGGTGCTCACGTAGGTCTTGGTGACTTCCGGCGCACCTTCGCTCTGCGGGCGTGTCGCGCCGACGAGGCGGGTGACGTATTTGATGACGTGATCGGAGACCGGGACTTTGCGGACGACGGATTGGAGCTGGAGGACGTCGGCTTGCGTGAGCACGGGCTTCGGCTCGACGCGGGCGCCGCCGGTCGTGGCGCGGAGGATTTCCTCCTCCTCGTGCGGCAGCGGGTAGTCCACCCAGATGTTGAACATGAAGCGGTCGAGCTGCGCCTCGGGGAGCGGGTAGGTGCCTTCCTGCTCGATGGGATTTTGCGTCGCGAGCACGAAGAACGGCTCCTCGAGCGTGTAGGAGGTGTTGCCGGCGGTGACCATTTTCTCCTGCATCGCCTCGAGCAGCGCGGCCTGCGTTTTCGGCGGCGTGCGGTTGATTTCGTCGGCGAGGAGCAGGTTGCAGAAGATGGGGCCGCGGATGAAGCGGAACTCCTTTTCGCCGGTGGCGGAATTCGTCTCCAGCACGTCGGTGCCGATGATGTCGCCCGGCATGAGGTCGGGGGTGAACTGCACCGCCTCGTGCGCACAGACCAGCCGCTGGAGTCATTCGTGCGCGCGTACCTTGAGGAACGCCGCCGCCTGAGCACGTGACTGGCTGGAATCTCGGAGCTGCCAGGATCGCTGGCGCAGGCACTCCCGATTACCTTTTTACGTAGTAATAATGACTCGTAAGCCATCGACCCTGCAGCGCCTTGTAGCGTGTCTCTTTGCTGACGCCTTTGAAGGTGCGCATGTGCGAATCAGCATCCAATTCACCTCCTTGGAAAAGGAGATATGAGGTCCCGAGTTGGCGGGCCATCGCGTCCTTTTTCCGGGCCGCACTCTTGGCGCACTCGCCCTTCAGATCCCGTATGGCCTGAGCCTCACTGGTCCAGGAAAATTCCCCGTTGCACGCGTCCGAAGTGATGATCACGAATTTCTTCACCATGCTCTGAGCGAAAATGTCGCCAGGACTCAGAACGGCCAGGAACGCGGCAATCGCCACGAAGAGTTTCAGGATGCCGCGGAAGCGGAGTTCGGGGGCATTCGGAAGGGCGGCCAGTTGTTTTGTATGCATTTGGTGTTGTGCGGTTTCGCATTACCGCGACGCGCCGTTTGCAACACAAGGACTATAAATTTCCGGCCGCTACATCTTGGACGCCAAGCGCGGATCGCGTGCGACCGAGTGCGCCGCTGAAGTATTTCCAAACTTGCGGATCCCTCACTGCCGCCGAGGTGGAGCCGCAGCAGCCTGGCGCGGATCGGTGCCGTGGATGCCGTCCTTCTCCGCGACGGGGAGCTGCGGCTTCGACGCGCCGGGGCGGTCCTCGGCAAACCAGTGGTTGCCTTCAAAACGGAACGTCGCGGGCTCGGTGCCGCCGCCGATGTTGATGTCCGTCTGCACCTGCGCGCGGCGGAAGACGATGCGGTTGCCTTTCACGAGCACATTGCGGCACGGCGCGAAGCCCTCCGCGGTCGTCTCCTGGAGGATGCGGAAGATCCATTTCGTGGGAAACAGGATCGTGTTGCCCGTGAACTCCGCGCCATCCACGCCGACGAACGCGGCGGCGCACAGCCCGCCTTCGATGATGTTTTCGCGGACGATGATGCGGCTGGCCTCGTGCTTCGCGCCCTGCGGGCGAAAGTACGCCATGCCGGTGGAGCCGCCGACGTTCACGGGGCGCTCGCCGGCATCGGTGAAGCGGCACTTTTCCACGATGACGCCGGACGTGCCGCCCTTGAGCTGGACGCCCGCGGTCGCGGTGAAGCCGGGTTTCCCGATGAACCGGCAGCCGGTGATGAGCGACTGGTGGCAGCCGACGAGATCGATCCCCTGGCCGCCCCAGCCGGCGATGGTGCAGTCGCGGATCGTCAGGCCGGTGAGGCCGGAGCCTTTGATGCCGTCATGGTTTCCGCGCGGCCCGATGTCGGAGATCTCGACGCGCTCGACGGTGATGCCTTTCACCGGCCGGTCGAGCTGGCCGCCGTCGTCGAGGTTGATGCCGTTGCGCCTGCTGTCCGCTCACGCGCACGTCGCGCAGCGTGAGCCCGTCGCAGCGCGAGAACTGCCACGCCGTGTTCCCGCCCTTGAAGTGCGGCGGGTTCTTCGGATCGAGCGCCTCGACGGTGAGCCGCTCGACGCCCTGCACCGAGTGGCCGCCGGGGTATTCGCCCGGCGCGATTTTCAAAATGGTCGCGGGCTTGAGCGCTTGCAGCGCGGCGCGCAGTTCCGCGGTGTTGCGGACGATGACGGCATCTGCCGGCCGGCTGACGCGCTGCTGCGCGAAAGCCGGCGCGGTGAGGAGCAGTGACGTGGCGGCGAGGAGGCGGGGAGAGGGATTCATGGAGTGGACGGGGACGTGGGTGAAGTCTGGCACTCACGCTAACCGGACAATGCGAGCGGTCTAGGTTGCGATTCCCATCCGTCCGCCGGAGGCTGGGATCGGCGACCTGGGTCTTCGGCTTGAGCACCGTGTAGAGCACGAGGCTGATCGAGGATGATCGCGCCGGCGATGAGCGGCGCGGTGCGCTGCGCGGTGTCGGCGCTGGTGATGCGCGACTTTGCACGCGGACGACGATGAGCGAGGCGCAGACCAGCGCGCCGAGCACGGGCACGATCATGCGGCGGCTCGAATCCGCCGCGCGGCTCGCCGGGGCGGCGCTTGAGCACGACGAGCGAGACATTCACGACCGTGAAGACCGAGAGCAGCAGCAGCACGGTGGATTCCGCGAGCTGCTTCACGCCGCCGCTGAGGATGAGCAGCGAGACGATGCCGAAGAGCACGGCGACGGCGACGTGCGGCGAGTGGCGCTTCGGATGGATCTTCGCGAGCACGGCGGGCAGCAGGCCCTGGCGGCTCATGCCGTAGAGCAGGCGCGAGCCCATGAGGTAGTTGAGCAGCGCGGTGTTGCCGATGGCGAAGATGGTGATGAAGCCGATAGACGGGCTTGATGCCGACGAACCACGGCGCCGCACGCCGGGCCACCTCCATGAGCGGCGCCGTCGCTTTTCGCCAGCTCCTGCCACGGCACGACGGAGACGGCGGTGATGGCGACGGCCATGTAGATGCACGGTGGCGAGGATCATCGCGCCGATGAGGCCGAAGGGCACGTTGCGCGAGGGATTCTTCACCTCCTCGCTGACGTTGAGGATGTCCTCGAACCCGATGAACGAATAGAACGTGAGCACCGCGCCCTGCATGACGAGCGCGAGCGTGATGCCCGATCCCGCGCCGCCGGCCAGCGGTGTCGCCGGGCGATTCGAGGTAGTTCACGCCGCCCCAGTAGCGCACGCCGACGGCGATGATGAAAAGCAGGCCGGCCGCCTCGATGACGGTGCAGACGATGTTCAGCCACATGCTCTCGCGGATGCCGCGGTAGATCACGCAGCCGACGAGAAAGACGATGCCGATGGAGAGCAGCTTGTTCGTCGTGTCATCGAGTGCCACGCCGAAGAGTTCCCTGAACTGCCCGACGATCGCCTGCGAGCCGGTGGCCATGCTGGTGAGGCCGCTCATCATCACCGCGATGCCGACCACGTAGCTGAGCAGCGGCTTGCGCAGGCCGCGCTGCGTGACGTAGGCCGCGCCGCCGGCCTTCGCATAGCGTCCGCCCACGCACGCATACGAAAGGCCGGTGAGCATCGCGCCGATCATCGCCATCAGAAAGGCGAGCCACGTCGCGTTGCCGAGCCCCGCCGCCGCCTTGCCGATGAGCGCGTAGATGCCCGCGCCGAGCATGGAGCCGAGGCCGTAAAACAGGATCTGCCAGCCCCCGATGGTCTGGCTGAGCGCGGGTTTCGGAGCGGTGCTGTCCGGCATTCCTGCCACTAGCGGAGATCGCCTCGGGCAGGAAGGTGAAAAGCCTCCGACGTCGTGAGGGGAAGCGCGGGTTGGGAGAATCACGTCGTGGCGGATTTCGGACGGCGTGTGGCGTTGGGTGCCAAGTTGGGATTTTGCCGCGTGCAGTCCGGTTGCAAATGCTGCTGCGATGCTTGATTTGGCAGCAGCCTGCATGAGCGCTGGCCCGCACAGTGCCGGGCCTTAGGCGGTCGTATTCCGATCAGGCCGCCCCCATGTTTCTCTCGCCATTCTTCCTCATCGCCATGAGAGAGATCAGAAAGGTGAGTTGCGCGGAGTGCGCATCCGTCATGCGGAGTTGCACACGGAAACGGTGCTGCCCGTGGGACTCGTCATCGAGGCGATGGAACTTCAGGTCGAGGACGGCGTCCGTGCAGCGGTTTCCGGCCACGCCGCCCGCATCTACACCGCCGGCGCTCTCGTGAATGGCGGCGCGTCCGTGAGCCATTGCGTGGCCGAAGGACTCGCAGCAGCCGATGCGATCCATCGGGACTTTTCCAAATGAAGCTCCAGTCCCGCCTCAAGCTCGCGCACGATCGCTGCGTCGATCCCGCCGAGACCATCGCGCGGCTCGACGCCCTCATCCGTCCGCGGCACGACTTCTGGCTGCACGAGGAAACGCTCTCCGAGCATCTGCACTGGACGGCGATGTTCATCGAAGGCACTCGACTTCCGCTCCATGCGCAAAGGCGTCACGCCCGCGTGCAGCACCGCCGGCGCGCTCGCCGAGGGCGCGGAATGGCTCACCGCACGCGCGACCGGTGAACTGCCCGGCTACCTCGGCGCACGCGAGCACGAGGTGCCGGACGCGCTGCCGATCGCATCCCTGCTCGGCCACATCGCCACTGCGACGCCTCCGGTCCTCGATCGCATCCGCGCACTCGACGATGCGTTTCATTGGGTGGACGGCTACTCGCTGATCCAGGAGCGGACGCTGAAGGTGCCGCTGGAATACGTGCGACTCATCGGTGGCCCGAACGGCAAGGCGACGGGAAACAACATCGAGGAAGCGATCATCCACGCCGCGCACGAGATTTTCGAGCGGCGCGCGCACATCACCGTGCTTCGCAACCGCATGGTCGTCCCGACCATCGATCCACGCCCGCGACATCTGCGAGACGCTGGGAAAGGACTTCATCGTCGTGGACCTGACCGATCCCGAAATCGGGTTTCCTGTCGTGCAGGTGATCATTCCCGGCTACTCGGACGTGCTGCCTTTTCATCCCGTGGACAGCCGCGGCCTCTTCCAGCGGTGGACCCGCACGGAGGTGCTCGCTTCCTACCGCGGAACCTAAGCGCGCGCTCGTTGCGGACTACGCCTGCTCGACAGCTTGCACGAGCTTGCTGAGCGAGCCCTTCGCGTCGCCGTAGAGCATCCCGGTGTTCGGCTTGAAAAAGAGCGGGTTCTCGATTCCGGCGAAGCCCTTTCCCTTTCCGCGCTTGAGCACGATGACGGAGCGCGCGCGATCCACGTCGAGGATCGGCATGCCGGCGATGGGGCTGCCGGGATTGTCGCGGGCGTCGGGGTTCACCACGTCGTTGGCGCCGATGACCATGGCGACATCGGTGTTGGGAAAGTCGGAGTTGATCTGCTCGAGTTCGTAGAGCTGCGAATATGGCACGTCGGCCTCGGCGAGCAGCACGTTCATGTGGCCCGGCATGCGGCCGGCGACGGGATGGATCGCATATTTCACCGTCACGCCGCGCTCTTCCAAAACGGACGCCAGCTCGCGGACGACGTGCTGCGCCTGCGCGGTGGCCATGCCGTAGCCGGGGACGAAGACGACCTGCCGCGCGTACGCGAGCTGCGTCGCGGCGTCCTCGAGATTGATTTCGCGGGCCTCGCCGCCTGCGAATGCGGTCGCGGCGCCGGTGGCGCTTCCGAATGCGCCGAAGATGACGTTGGTGATGGAGCGGTTCATCGCGCGGCACATGAGCACGGAGAGGATGAAGCCGGAGAAGCCGTTGAGCGTGCCCGCGATGATCAGCACGTTGTTTGAAATGGCGAAGCCGGTCGCGGTCGCGGCGAGGCCGGCGTAGGCGTTCAGCAGCGACATGACGACCGGCATGTCCGCGGCGGCAATGGGCAGCACGAGCATGAGCCCGAAGATCAGCGCGAGCGCCAGCATGAGGTAAAAGGCGAACGCCGCGCCGGGACTGAAGAGCAGGACCACGAGCGCGCCGAGCGCGACTGCGAGGATGCCGAGGTTCACATAGTTCTGGCCTTTGAAAGTGATCGGCTGGCCGCGCATGAGCTCGTGCAGCTTCGCGGCCGCGATGACGCTCCCGGTGGTCGTCAGCGCTCCGAGCAGCACCTCGATGCCGATGGCGATCATCTTCGGCGCCCCGATGTCCGCGCCGTGACGGGCGTACTCGGCGATGCCGACGAGCGTGGCCGCGAGCGCGCCGAAGGCGTGCGAGAGCGCGGTGAGCTGCGGCAGCGCAGTCATGGCCACGCGCTGCGCGAGAATTCCGCCGATGGTTCCGCCGATGACCAGGCCGACGACGATCCACTCGTAGGAGATGATGTCCTTGTGCAGCAGCGTGCCGATGATCGCCAGCAGCATGCCGATCTCCGCGAGGTGCATCCCGCGGCGCGCGGTGTCTGGGTGGCTCAGGCTCTTCAGCCCGATGATGAAGAAGACCGACGCGAACAGGTAGCTGAACTCGACGAAGTAATCGTGCATGGCGCGCCTACTCCTTCTGCTTCGCCGGTGGCGTTTCCTTTCGCCGGAAGAACCGAAGCATCCGCTCGGTGATCCAGAATCCGCCCACGACATTGATCGTCGCGGCAGCGACCGCCGTCACGCCGAGCACCGTGCTGAGCACGCCGTGGTCTCCGCCTGCGGTGACGAGCGAGCCGACGAGCGAGATGCCGGAGATCGCGTTCGTCGCGGACATCAGCGGCGTGTGCAGCAGCGGCGGCACGCGCGAGATCACGAGGTAGCCGAGAAACGCCGAGAGGGCGAAGACGTAGAGGCCGGACATGAGCGAGTTCATGGGGAAATGGCGGCTGCGGGCTGTGAACTGGAGAGTGCGCGGAGGCGTTCGTTCACGATGGCGCCGCCGTGCGTGACGAGGCAGTCCTTCAGGATTTCGTTCGCCGGATCGAGGCGGAAGCTTTTCGCCTCACGATCCCAGAAGTGCTCCACGAGGTTCGCGAGATTGCTGGAATACATCGAGCTCGCCGCGCGGGCGACGCGCCCTGCGAGGTTCCGGTAGCCGAGCACCCGCACGCCTTTCACGACGACTTCCTCGTCGAGGCGCGAGCACTCGACGTTGCCGCCCGTCTCCACCGCCATGTCCACGACGATGCTGCCGGGCTTCATTTTCTCCACCACGGCGGTTGTCAAAATGACCGGCGCCTTGCGGCCGAAGACCTGCGCGGTGGTGATGACGAGGTCCGCCTGCGCGCAACGCAGCTCCATGACCTCGCGCTGTTTCGCGAGCTGCTCGGGCGTCAGTTCCTTCGCGTAGCCCTGCGCCGTCTGCCCAGTGTCGCCGAGGTCCACTTTCACAAATTTCGCGCCGAGCGATTTCACCTGCTCCTCGACGACGGGCCGTGTGTCGAACGCCTCGACCACCGCGCCGAGCCGCTTCGCGGTGGCGATGGCCTGGAGGCCGGCGACGCCGACGCCGATGATGAAAACCTTCGCCGGCGGGATCGTCCCGGCGGGCGTCATCATCATCGGGAAAATGCGGTCGAGCCGGTTCGCCCCGAGCAGCACCGCCACGTAGCCGCCGAGGCTCGCCTGCGAACTCAGCGCGTCCATCTTCTGCGCGATCGTCGAGCGCGGGATCATCTCCATGCAAATCGCGCTCGCGCCGGCCGCAGCGAGACTTCGCACGATTTCCACATCCGTGAATGGATCGAGAAAGCTGATGTGGAGGCAGCCTCGCCTGAGCGACGAGAGCTCGGTGGCTGCGGGCTTGCCGAGCCGCAGCACCATGTCCGCGGAAGCGAGGCCCTGCCGGCGGTCGGTGACGACAGTGGCACCTGCCAGGCGGTACTCTTCGTCGGAAAAATGGATGCGCTCGCCAAGCCCCGCTTCGATTTCCACCTGCGCGCCCAGCGCGACGAGTTTCGGCACGGTGACCGGGA
This sequence comes from uncultured Verrucomicrobiae bacterium, assembly GCA_963769025.1. GTDB lineage: Bacteria > Verrucomicrobiota > Verrucomicrobiia > Chthoniobacterales > Chthoniobacteraceae > SXWH01. Next base: position 658,257 of record CAVYKI010000003.1, on the reverse strand, counting down.
CGATCGCCACCCGGCGTTCGGAGGGGTCGGTTTCTGTGGGGACGAAAATCCGCATCGGTCCTCTCCAATGCACCATTTTGCCACCGCGCGGGAATTAAAAACTTCGTCCATCGCGTGAGTCCGCCCCCGCGTTGCGCCGGCTCCGGGAGGAACGTTACCGTTTCCCGAAGTCCTCGAGATATTGCCCGACGATGTCTTTCAGCGGAGGCGGTGACGGGAGGCCGAGCGCGATGGCGCGCGAGCCGTCCACGGCGACGGGCCAGTTGTCCACGATGCCCTGGATGCGGGCGTCGAAGGCATCCTTGATCGGCCCGAGGCTCAGGCCGCGTTCCTCGGCGACTTCGCGAAGGACGGACTCGGCGAGCTGCGGCGTGACGCGGTGTGCGGGAAGGCCGATGGCGCGGTCGTCGCGGAAGCGATCGGCGGGCACCTCGTGCAGCGCGATGAGCGATTCGATGACGGTGCGGTAGCCGGTCATCGGATGGCATTGCTCGCGGCGCACGGGCAGCAGGCACGGCTCGCCATTGAGCGGCTCGCGGAACATCCCGCTGGCCCAGCCCGACGCGGCGGCATTTGGCTTGCCGGGGCGGATGATCACGGTCGGCAGCCGCGCGGAGCGTCCGTCAAAGTGACCTTTGCGCGAGTGGTCGTTCAGCATGAGTTCGCAGATGGCCTTGGTCATGCCGTAGGTGGTCTGCGGCGCGAGCTTCGTGCGATCGGTGTTCGGGTCCTGCATGGCCTCGCCGCCGAAGCACGCGATGCTGCTGGCGAAGACCACGCGCGGACGTCCGGCCGCCGCGCGGGCGGCCTCGAAGACGTTGCGTCCGCCGTCGAGATTCACGCGCAGGGCGTCGTCGAAACGCTCTTCGCATTCGCCGCTGACCATGGACGCGAGGTGGAAGATCGCCGTCGCGGCGTCGGTGCCGATGGCGGAAAAGACGGTGTCGCGATTGCTGATGTCACCCTTCATTTGCCGCACGCGGGGATCGATGGAAGGGCGGGGGAAGACGGCATCCAGCAGCACGATCTCGTCGATTTTCTCCGCGGAGCCGGAGGGGCCGGTGAGCGCGCCGCGTTCGATGAGTTTCCGGCAGAGCTGCGAGCCGAGGAAGCCGCCGCCGCCGGTGATGATGACTTTCATGCGTGGGTCGAGGGAACGTGATTTGCAATGCGTGCGGTCCCGGTGTGGACTGCGCGCCTGCTCATGGGCAAGCCACTTTCAGGACACAAGATCGGATTCGCCGGGCTCGGCAACATGGGCCGTGCGATGGCGCGGCATCTGCACGCGGTCGGAGCCGACGTCGTGGTGTGGAATCGCAGCGACGCGTCCGCGGAGGCTGCGGTCGCGCTCGGCATGAAGCGCGCGGCGACGCTTCCGGAACTCGCGTGCGAAGTCGGCGACGGTGTGATCTGCATCAACCTCACGACGACCGATGTCGTGCAGAAGGTCGTCTTCGGCGACGGCGGTCTCATCGAAGGACTCAGCCCGTGCGCGATGATCATCGATTTCGGCACGACTGGCGTGCCGGAGACGAAGGAGTTTGCGCGTCGCGTCACGTGGGTGGATGCCCCGGTCTCCGGCGGTCAGGTCGGCGCGGAGGCGGGCGACCTCACCATCATGGCCGGTGGCACCGAAGCGGCATTTCAGCGCGCCCTGCCGATTTTGCAGACGGTCGGAAAGCGCATCACGCACCTTGGCCCAGCCGGCTCGGGGCAGGTGACGAAACTCGCGAACCAACTCATCGTCGCGCAGACGATTGACGCCGTCGCGCAGGCGCTGCGGCTCGCGGAACTCGCGGGCCTCGATGCCGCGAAGGTGCGCGAGGCGCTGCTCGGCGGGTTTGCAGAAAGCCGCATCCTCAACCTGCACGGCGACCGCATGGCGCGGCGGGATTTCGCCCCCGGCGGACGCTCCTCGCTGCAACTGAAGGACGTGCGCCTCATTTGCGAACTCGCGGAGTCGCTCGGGTTCAAGTCGCCGACCTTGGACAACTGCCGCGCGCAGTGGGAAAAATTCGTCCACGAGGAAGGCCACGGCGAGGTGGATCACTCGGGGCTTTTCCTGCTCTACGAAAAGCGCTGATCGGACGGGCGTGCGTGCTCGCCGGACCAACGCGCCGAATCCCCCGACGCCGGCGGCATTTCCATCGATGAACCGTGCACGCTGATCCTCGATTTTGACTGGGTCCGGATCGCGGCGGCGGGCTCGTCAACGCTCCGCGACGCGATGTTTGCGGGAGAGGATCAACGCGGATCGTCCGGTGTCGAGGCCTCGAGTTTCTGGCCTTGAACCAACCGGTAGCGCATCCCGGGTTTCACGTCGGCAAAGCGCTGCACCTGACCGTCGGGCCAGCGCACTTCGGCGGAGAGCGCCTTCTCGTGGCCGACGCCAAAATGCTGCTCCTTCGGGTGCCCGGTGAGATAGCCGGTGGTCGTGTGGACTTCGCGCCAGATGTTCTTCAGTTTTTCGCCGCTGACGAGGACGGTGGCGCCGATCGCGTCGCGGGAGACTCCCCGCTTGGGGTCGCCGGTGAGGCGGATGCTCAGCCATGAACCGGCTCTGGAATTGGTGTTATTGCGAAACAGGACCGCCGGTCCGTGATAGTTGTTGATGGCGATATCGAGGTCGCCATCCCCGTCAAAGTCGAAGTAGGCGGCGCTCCTGGAGTTGGAAAGGATGTCGAGCCCGCTCTGATCGCTCGCGTCCTGGAACCGGCCGGCGTCGTTGATGAAAAGCACATTCTTTTCCCGCTGACTGGGCGGGAAGGTGACCGCTACTTTCTGATCGCTGTGCGGGTCCGTGTAATAGGGGTTTTCCCGGCCATAGACGTTGAAGTCGTTCATGCCGTTGAGCACGTAGAGATCCTCGTCGCCATCGTGGTCGAAATCGAAGAAATCCGCGCCCCACGACCACCCCGTGGAGGAATAGCCCCGGTCCACCAGATTCGAGAGTTCGTAACGGGGAAGCCCGCTTGCGCCGCGCGTCGAGATGAAGAGGTCGTTGGCTTCCACCACGCGCATGTTCGCCAGCTTGCGCAGGTCGAACGTCTGGACCGTGTCCTCGGTGGGCAGGACATATTTCTGATCCTTGTTCATCGTCACGATGTTGGCGATGTAGATGTCAGGGATGCCATCCCGGTTCAGATCCGCGATGCCGATTCCCATGGTAAAGGACGGCTTGGAGGCACCCATTTTTTCGGCGACATCCTCAAAGGTGCCGTCGTGCCGGTTCCGGTAGTACACGTTCACCCCGAAATCATTTCCCACGATGATGTCCTGCCATCCGTCCCCATCGAAGTCGGTATGCCCGACCGACTGCGCCCAGCCCCGGTCGGCCGTCCCGCTTTTTTCGGAAATGTCTTCAAAGCGCATGCCCCCGAGATTTCGGAACAATTTGTTCGGCAAGCCATTCCGGTTGCGCCGCGCGAGCGTCGGCAGCACCCCGCGGGGATAATCGCCGAAGTAACCGAGGTAGATATCCAGCAGGCCATCCTTGTCCACGTCGAGCACGGTGACCGGGCCGCCCACCACGCCTTGGCCGCCGAGGGCGCACCCATCGGTGACGTCCTTGAACCGGCCATTCCCAAGCCCCATATAAAGCCGGTGGGCATCGTCCACGTAGGTGATGAGCACGTCCTGGATGCCGTCATTGTCAAAGTCGGCAATGATCGGCTGGCGCGGCTCGCCGGGGTGACCGTCCGGACGGCGCCAGTCGAGCCCTGAGGTCGCGGTCGCATCGGTGAAGACGCCCTTTCCATCGTTCAGGTAAAGGCGGTTGCCGGCTCCGCTGAGAACGATCAGGTCGATGTCGCCGTCGTTGTCGATGTCCTCGGCGGCAAGTCCGGCACCTCCAAAGGCCGGCGGGATTGTGATGACTCCTTTCCCGTCCGGCTTCGTCAGATAGCCTCTCAGGAGACGCGAGAGCCAATCCGAGGAACGGTGCTCGAACTGGATCCCAGCCTCAGTCGTGACGTCGGAAAAAAACCTGGCCCCCGTGGACGATTCGCGCGGCGTCGCAGAAGACGCGATTGCCACTTCCTTGGGTTTCCGGAGCGGCGCCTCGCCGTGCAGAACGATGCGCCGCTGCATCTCGGTCATCGCGGACTCAAAGGCGGAAATCGAGAGCCTCTCCTGCGAGGCATCGATCGCGACCTGGCCGGCCATCCGAAGCAGCAGCACTCCGAACTGCGCGATGGACTCGGAGAGCAATTCAGCCGCGAAGGGATCCGCATCGATCGCCAGTTTGCCTCCCATGTCATCGAGCGCGAAACCGAGATAGGTCCAGTGGAACCCGCTGTCCCGGAATGAATCCAAGTCGTACGCCTCGATCGTCAGCCGCTCCTTTTCCAAGCGTGGGAAAAAGACCACATCCTCGTATTCGTTGACGCTATAGGGCGTGAAACGCTGCACTGCGTCGAAGACATCCTCCTCCCTCACCAGGGTGTCGCCCCGGGTCCGCGCACGCTCCTGGGCCGCTTCGTAGAGTGCAGCGCCAAAACCCACGACTGCATTTACAAAAAAATCCTTCACCTGCTTTCCCTGCTCCGCCGTTTCCGGCCACCGCCGCTTGGCAAAATAGACCTGGAGGTTCCGCACAAACAGCTCGTTGGAAACCTGATTGTAAGCCGCAAAGGATGCGACTTTCTGGGTGATGACGGCCCGCAGCAGCGAATCCTTGCCGGTCTTCGACGGGCCGGACTTTGGCGCGGGAGTGCCCGTCAGGCCGAGTTCCTTCCAGCCTTGCTCCATGTCCCCGGGGCCGATCTCAAAGCGAACTTCCTTTCGCGCATGGCGATCGGCGAGATTGAGCAAAGCGAGCACATAGATGTCGGCCCGCTCCTTGAGCGCCGCGACGGCCTCCGGCTTGAGCGGCACGAGCGACAGGCGGCCTTCGCTCAGCGAAGCCTCCTGCTGGACCGCCAGGATGGCGCGAAGCGCGTAAGCCACGCTGGAATACTGGCGCTTGTCACGCGAACCAATGCGGATCGGAGCCGGCGAGGTCTTGACCACGAACTCGCCTTTTTCCTCCACGACTTCCGGTTCGGAGGCGAAGGCCTTCGTCATCACCGCCGCGTCGATTTCCGTCGCATTCTGCTCGCGGGCAAGCTCCGAAGCCCGTGCCCATGCGCCGCGGATGAACTCCTTCAGATACCCGTTTTTCTGGAAACGCACCGCGTCGGTGAGCGGCGTTCCGAACATGAAGTTCTCCAGCCGCGATGCGGTGGCATGGCACTTGGGATCGCTCTTATCCTCGAGCTGCCGGATCGAGCCGAGGATCGGATCGACCGCGTTCTGCGCGCCCAGCTGTCCCGCTCCCAGCCAGGCGAGCGCGACGCCCGTCAGCAAATGCACGCCGCATTCCCACTTTCCATGCGCGATCATCAGCGCGAACGCCGCTTTAGGGCGAGGCTTTCGTAGGGCTTCCCACCTTCAATGCTTCGACCGCTTCGGTCAGCGCCTTCATCTGCTGTTCGAGCGTGTCGCTCTTCTGGCGCAGGGTCTTGATCTGGGCATCCCGCTCCCGGAGCTGCTCATGGAGGCCCTTGATCGCGCCCAGCGCGACTCCCGCCATGTCGTTTGGCGAGATGTGTTTCTCATCCGTCCCGAGCTGGAAATGCGCATAGAAATCCTCGGCCACGGGGCCGAAGTGGCGCTCCCCATTGCTATCCTTGTACGACCATGTGAAAAGCGGCAGGCTGGCGATTTTTTCCAAAACCGAAGCGCTATCGACGCCCGGCACGATATTCTTGAACTCACGGCTCGACAGGTTGTTGAAGGTCCCATTCACGGTCAGGGTGCCGTTCACTTCCACGGTGTTCACGGCGGGAATGCCGATCCGAAACAGATTATTGGGCGCACCGGGGCCCATCTTGAAGGGGATCCGCATGGATGTCGTGTCGTCGGTGATATTCAGGCGTCCCGTTGCTGAGTTGTTGGTAAAATCCCAACTCGAAGGAACGGTCCCAGCGGTCTGCTGGATGCGGAGTGCGATGTCAGTGTTAGTCGACTGCAGGTGGAGTCTTGTCGCCGGAGCGGACGTTCCCAAGCCCACGTTGCCGCTACCGGCGATATCGATGCTGCTCGTCGGCGCGTTGGGGCGGATCCGGAAGGGCAGCCTCGAACCGTTGGTGACGTCACGGATGAAGAAATTGGTTTCATTGCCAGCCATGTCCCAAACCTGCGGCGTAAACCCGGAGGAGCCGTCCTGATCCAGCCGTGCGGTCGGAGTATTGCCAGTGACGATGTGCAGGTTCACCACAGGGGTGCCAGTGCCAATGCCCACACGACTGGCGTCGTCGACGACGAGGGCATTGGTTTTGGCGCCCGCCTCGATTTTAAAGGGCGTCCGGTTGGCAGTGGAGTCCTCGATGGCGAAAAAACTGCCACCTCCGTTGGTGGTGTCGTTGATGACAATTCTCCAGTCGTTGGCGGGAAACGAGGCGGTGTTGCTCGTGTCGTCAAAATGGATGCGCAGGTTGTTTTCCTTCAGGCGGAAAGTGTCGAATCCGAAGTTTTCGCCATTTATGGCATCTTGACCGACCGCGAGGCTGCCAATCACGATCAGGTCGTCATTGGTCACCGAATCCGGCGCTACGACGCCGGAGAGAGGAATGAGCGGACCGCTTTGGGCAAGATTCCCGGCGGGCGCCGCGGCTTGCTGGGCGGCAGGCTCCTCCGCGTCGGCTGGCACGAGCTTCCCGTTGAGGACACTGAACGCCCCGGAGGTCCGGACGCCTTGGGGCAGGTTTGCGGCAGCCAGAATGCTCGCGGCTGCGGCGTCGTTGCCCGCTTTTCGGGCGGCGGAGAGGCTCTGGGCCAATGCCGGGCTCATCACCGGCTGCCCGACCACTTCCCACTTGTAAACCCCGTCCGGCAGGGCTGGCCCGCCCGGTCCGCTGAGAGGCACCGAAAACTGGCTCGATGAACCGACGGTTTGCTCGAAAGGAGCAATCTTGTCGCCGGTGATGCGCAGGTGAACCGAGGGCCACGTGACAGGCGCCCGCCATCTCAGGCCATCCCCCGTGGTGGAAAAAATAAAACCGTCATCGGCGTGGGCGATGACGGCGAACGCCGCAAAGAGGTGGATGGATGCAAGGAGGATGCGCGAAGTTTTCATGGTTTGGTTTCCCGGTTAAGTTCCTGCGGCGCCAAGGCTCTAAAACCAGTCATGTTCATGCAACCCAAAAAAGCGGTCCAATCCGCTAGGCGTGCATCACCTGGCCGCCGTCGATATTGAGGGTCTGGCCGGTGATGTTTTTCGCGTGATCGGAGGCGAGGAAAACGGCCATCGCGGCGAATTCCGGCGGCGTCTGCCAGCGTCCGAGCGGTGACACCTTGCGGATTTTTTCCTCGGCCCAGACTGCGTAATCCTGCCGCGCGGATGGTGGGAGATTCGCCTGCCCGGCCTGCCAGACGGCTTGGTTCAGGTCCGTCTTCACCATGCCCGGCGAGAGCGCATTCACGCGGATGCCGTGCGGCGCGAGATCCTTCGCCGCGCACTGCGTGAAATTGATGAGGCCCGCCTTTGCCGCGCTGTACGGCGGGTCGGTCTGCGAACCGATCTGGCCCGCGACGGAGACGAGAAACAGCATCGAGCCCTTGCCGCGCGCAATGAGCTTCGGCGCGAAGGCATGCGCCGTGTTCACCGCGCCGATGAGGTTGATCTCCAGCACGCGCGCCCAGTCCGCGGGTTCCAGGTTCCAAAATGGGAACCCGAATTTCCCCGAGCCGGCGCCGACCGAAAACACGACGTGATCCACCTCGCCGGTGCGCTCGGCAAATGCGCGCACCTCCTCGTAGCGCGTCACGTCGCCGGTGACGTTCGCATGGCCGAACGGCGCCGCATCCGGGTCGCGGTCGAACGTCCACACCTCGCACCGCTCCGCCACGAAGCCCTCGGCAATCGCGCGGCCGATGCCGCGCCCCGCGCCGATGACGGCGACCTTCTGTCCATCGAGGTTCAGTTGCATGGCGGGCGATGTCACCGTCTCCGGCGACGGAAGGCAAGGCCCGCACACGGGAGGAGCGCGCTCTTGTTTCTGGGGACAGACTCAGCGGAGGCATGAAGGTGCCGTTCTCTCCGCCCCCCCAGAAAATGGCTTCCCCGAACGCCGCGGCTGTCTTTCCGCCGAATCCATGATTGGTTGGCCCGCTCGCTTCCATGTCCACGACCTCCGCACCTGTCTCCGCCGACGCCGGCTGGCGCTTCGACAATTCCTACGCACGCCTGCCGCAGGCATTCCACACGCGGGTGAACCCGACGCCGGTCGCCGCGCCGCGACTCGTCATTTTCAACCGTCCGCTCGCCCGAGCGCTCGGGCTCGACCCCGCGGCCTTCGACGGCCCGGACGCGGCTGCCTCCTTCACCGGGAATGAAATTTTCCCCGGAGCCGAACCCATCGCGCAGGCCTACGCCGGGCACCAGTACGGGAACCTCACGCGCCTCGGCGACGGCCGCGCCATCCTGCTCGGTGAACACGTGACGCCCTCGGGTGATCGCTTCGACATCCAGTTGAAAGGCGCGGGCCCGACGCCCTATTCGCGCCGCGGCGACGGCCGGGCGGCCCTCGGCCCGATGCTGCGCGAATATCTCATCAGCGAGGCCATGCACGCGCTCGGCATCCCGACCACGCGCAGCCTCGCCGTGGCCGCCACCGGCGAACCGGTCTTCCGCGAGCAGACGCTCCCCGGCGCGATCCTCACCCGCGTCGCCGCCAGCCACATCCGCGTCGGCACGTTCGAATTCTTCGCCGCGCTCGGCGACATCGAGTCCCTGCGCGTGCTCGCCGACCACACGCTCCGACGCCACTTTCCCGACCGCGCGGATTCCGAACACCCGGCACTCGCGCTCCTCGACGCAGCGCTCGAAAGCCAGGCCTCGCTCATCGCGCAATGGATGCGCGTCGGCTTCGTGCACGGCGTGATGAACACCGACAACATGGCGCTCTCCGGCGAGACGATCGACTACGGCCCCTGCGCGTTCGTCGATGCCTACGACCCGGCGACCGTGTTCAGCTCCATCGATCGCTACGGCCGGTACGCCTTCGCGCAGCAGCCGCAAATCGCCGCGTGGAATCTCGCCCGCCTCGCCGAGGCGCTGCTGCCGATCCTGCATCCCGATCCGGAAACCGCCGTGGCCCGCGCGAACGAGGCGCTCGAGTCCTTCGAGGGCCGCTATCGCCGCCACTGGCTCGCTGCGATGCGCGGAAAGCTCGGCCTTTTCACCGAGGAAGCGGACGACGGTGCCCTCGCCGAGGAACTCCTGCGCGCGATGCACGAAGCCCGCGCCGACTACACCCACACCTTCCGCAATCTGCGCCCGCCCGCCACCGCCGCGCCCGATCTTCCTGCGGACGCCGCGTTCGCCGCATGGCAGCAAAGCTGGGCCGCGCGCCTCGCCCGTCAGCCACAGCCTTGGAACGAAGTGCTCGCGCTCATGAACGCGCACAACCCCGCGGTGATTCCCCGCAATCACGAAGTGGAAGCCGCCCTCGCCGCCGCCAACACGAACGACCTCGCACCGCTGGAACGCCTCCATGCCGCGCTGTCCAAACCCTACGACGAAACCGGCCAGCCCGCCGAACTGCTGAACCCGCCGCCTCCAGGCACTCCGGCCTGCCGCACCTTTTGCGGCACCTGAGATCCGTGAAGCCGACGCAGTGCGCTGCCGGCGAAACGCCGCTCTTCGCGGCGATTTGATATTGGGTGAAAATGAGCTTCTCCCGAGCTGTGGGAAGCGGAAGTGTACTTCGCATGAACCTTCGCCCCCTCTCTCTCGCCCTGATCGTTTCCCTCGCAGCCACAGTCGCCAGTCCTGCTGACGAGCCGAAGCTCGCACCGCTTTTCAATGGCAAGGATCTCGCCGGCTTCAAGGCCGCGGACTCGAAGGCATTCTGGCGCGTCGAGGATGGCGTCCTCATCGGCGAGAACGACGCGGCGAAGAAGGGCAACTACCTCTGGACCGAGAAAGAGTACAAGGACTTCGTCATCGAGTTCGACGTGCGCTGGAAGGCCACGACCGACCGCGGGGTGGATACCGGCCTCGAGATGCGGAATCCGAAGATTCAGCTCCAGCTCGGCGTTTCGGGCAGCCTGCGGGTGGACATGTCGGGATCCTTCTACACGGGCGGCAAAGCCAGATATCCCGAGGCCGGCCAGGCCAAGGAAGCGAAGACGCTCATGAAACCCGAGGGCGAGTGGAACACTTTCCGAATCCAGGCCAAGGGCGACACTTTCACGTGCTGGATCAATGGAAAGAAGGCATCCGGAGTACACCGATGCGAAATTTTCCGGCGCGGCCCCGCTCGGACTGCAGATCCACGGCGGCGTCGAGATGAAGTGCGAGTATCGGAACGTGAAGATCGCGGAGCTGTAGGCGACGGCAGGCAAAAAACAATTGCTGCGAACACGAGTGACATCCCGACCCTTCCTCACCTCCGGACGGCGGCTGCAACGCGGCTTGGTCATCACCGGTGCATTCCTCATCACCTGCGCGGCGGTGGAAGCCGCCGAATGGAAGCTTGATTTCAGCCCGGGCAAGGCGCAGCCGGGCTACACGCGCGTCGCACCGCAGACGGCATACGATGCGAGACGCGGCTTTGGGTTCCTGAAAAGCCCGGCCGCGACGCGACGCAAGCCGGCGGTGTTTGCGGCGGATGTCGAGGAGGGCAACTACGACGTTACCGGAACACGTGGAGATCCCCGCAAGCCCGCTGAGTGGTGCCGCGGAGAAGCCAGCGGGAAGTTGAAATTCGGATCGCCGCACTGAACCTTCCCCTGCCGAGAGCCGACTCCGCCTCCCCGTCATTCGCCTCACCTTCGCCGCCGCCTTGCTCGCCGCCCCGGTGCGTGGGCCGAGGATTTGAAAAAGGTCGCCGCCGCGCTCGACGGCTATCGCTACGAATTCCCCTGCAAGGACCCGATGCCGGAAAATCCCAAGCCCGGCGCGGACGGCATCGACTTCACGAGCGGGGCGAAAGAATTCTTTTTCTATCGTCTCACGACGGGTACGAGGGTCGCCCGATGCCCCTGCCTGCCCTCGCAGCCCCATTCCCAAAACCCATGACCTCGCAGAAGCCGCTCGTCGGAATCATTGACTGGGCCAAGTCGCCGCTCGGCGATCCGGAATCCGCGGCGGAGCGGGCGGTGATCGGCGAAGCCGCGGAAGTCCGGCGCTACCTGTGCGGGAGCGATGCGGATTTCACGGACGAAATCTGCGGGGCGGATGCGCTGATCGTGTGGCACAACACGCCTATCACCTCGGCGGGCATCGCGCGGCTGTGGAATTGCCGCGCGCTCATCCGGAACGGCGTGGGCTTTGACTCCGTGGACATCGCCGCGGCGCGCGCGCGCGGCATCGCGGTGTGCAACGTGCCGGACTACGGCACCGAGGAGGTCGCGGACCACGCCATCGCGCTGACGATGGCGCTGTGCCGCCAGCTTTTCCCGCTGGACCGCGAGGCAAAGCAGCTCGGCTGGGTCATCCGCGTGGAGCCAAGGCTTCGGCGGCTGCGCGAGCTGACGTTCGGCGTCGTCGGGCTCGGTCGCATCGGCACCGCGGCGGCGCTGCGCGCAAAGGCGCTGGGATTCAAGGTCGTCTTCCACGATCCGTATCTCCCGAATGGCGCGGACAAGGCCGTGGGCCTCACGCGCGTGCGGACGCTCGACACACTGCTCGCGACGTCCGACGTGCTGTCGCTCCATTGCCCGCTGACGGACGAGACGCGCCACCTGATCGCGGAGCGCGAACTGGCGCTGATGAAGCCGGGCGCATTCGTGGTGAACACGGCGCGCGGGGCGGTGATCAAAAAGACCGCCATCCTCGCCGCGCTGCGCGAGGGACGGATCGCCGGAGCCGGCCTGGACGTGGTCGAGGATGAGCCGCTGAAGACCACGGAGGAAGCCGCCGCGCCGAATCTCATCGTCACCTGCCACGCCGCGTTCTGCAGCGTGGAATCGAAACTCGAAATGCGCGCGACCTCCGCCCGCATCGCACTCGCGGCCGTGCGCGGCGAGCCGCTGGAAAATGTCGTGAACGGAGTGACGCAACCGGGCCGGGCCTGAGACGCGCTTTTCCCGCGCCCGCCACGGTGCGCAGCGTCGTGGCGCTATTCCGCCCGCCGCCAACCGCGGTGGCGCAGCGTGTCGAGCAGGACGGCGGCGAGGATGACGAGGCCGAGGACGACCTTCTGCGTGTAGCTCTCGACGTTGGTAAGGTTCATCCCGTTCTGGATCACGGCGATGGTGAATGCGCCGATGAGCGTGCCGAGCATCCTGCCCTCGCCGCCGCTCAGGCTCGTGCCGCCGACCACGACCGCCGCGATCACATACAGCTCATACATGTTCCCGTACGTCGGTGAGCCGCTCTTGAGCTGCGAAGCCATGATCACGCCGCCGAGACCGGCGAGCACTCCGCTCGCGACATATGCAAACATGAGCACGCGCCGCACCGGCACGCCGGAAAGGCGCGCGGCCTCGCGGTTGCCGCCGACGGCATAGATGTAGCGCCCAAGCTTCATGCGCGACATGAGCACGTGCGCGATGGCGTAAAGGACGAGCATGAGCAGCACGGCGTTCGGGATGCTGAACACCTCCGCGCCGCGCCCGAGCCACACGAATGACTCGGGCACCTGGTAAACGGATTGCCCCTGCGCGAGGAGATAGGCGAGGCCGCTGGCCACGAGCATCATCGCGAGCGTGACGATGAACGGCGGAATCCCGAACAGCGTGATCATTCCGCCGGAAAACGCGCCGACCAGCCCGCAGCAAATCACCGCCGCCACGCACGCGAGCACCATGCCCGTCGTGGACGCATGCACCGCGCCGGCGAAGTCGCGGATGAACAGCGCGCCAAGCACGGCCGAGAGCGCGATGAGGCTGCCGACGGACAAATCGATCCCGGCGGTGATGATCACGAGCGTCATGCCGATCGCGACAATCGCGATCACGGCGATCTGATTCGCGATGTTCAGCAGGTTTTCGGACTTCAGAAAATTGGGCCACTTGTAGCTCGTCGGCCTGATGACTTGCGGATCGCCGAGCGTCGGGAAGTCGCCTTTCAGATCCGCAAAGACGAGCCATGCCGCCGCGGCCTGCGTGCAGGCAATCACGTCGAGCTTCCCACCCTCGGCGGCGAGCTTCTGCAGCGCGTCGCGGGCGTCCTTCGGTTCGCCCTGCACGGAAACGACGAGGTGAACGGTAGGGAGCAGTTCAGCGTGGAGCTTCTTCGCGAATGCAGCGTCGTCCGGCTGGCTGCCTGCGACGATCAGGACCCGCGACGCGTTTCCAAATCGCTGATGGATGGACGCGGCGAGCTGTTTGGCGGCGACGTCGCCGGTCGGCGACTGGTCGCTGTAGGTCGCAACGCTGAAAAATGCGCACAACAGCACGAGCACGAACAGCATTCCGTACTCCGAGAAGAAATGGGCGAGTTTGCGCATCATCGGATTATGCGACTGCGAGGTGCATGATTTGCTCCTGCGTCGCCTGCCGTGCGCTGGAGATTTCGCCCGTCACGCGGCCGTCGTGCATCACGAGGATGCGGTCGGCCATGCCGAGGACTTCCGGCATCTCGGAACTGATCATCACGATCGCCTTCCCTTGCGCGGCGAGCTCGTTCATCAGCAGGTAGATTTCGTATTTCGCGCCGACATCGATGCCGCGGGTCGGCTCGTCGAAGATGAGCACGGAGCAATTGCGCGCGAGCCACTTTGCCAGGACGACCTTCTGCTGGTTGCCGCCGGAAAGGTTACGCACGAGCTGCTCCTGGCTCGGGATCTTGATCCGGATGAGGTCCACGTAGCGCCCGAATTCCTCCCGCTCGCGCCGACGCTGGACGAACCCGTTCCGTGAAAGCCACGTGAGATTCGGCAGGCCGAAATTTTCGCGCACGGAATGTCCGAGGACGAGACCCTGCAGCTTGCGATCCTCCGTGAGCAGGCCGATGCCCGCGGCGATGGCCTCGCGCGGATCGCGGAGCGTGAGCGGATTGCCGTCGAGCCGGATCTCCCCTGCATCGCGGCGGTCGGCACCGAAGATGAGCCGCACCGTTTCCGTGCGCCCCGCCCCGACGAGCCCCGTGAGCGCGAGGATCTCGCCCCGGCGCACGTGAAACGACACATCGCGGACCGCGCGCCCGCGGCACAGCCCGCGGACCTCCAACCGTGGCGGGCCGATGGCGACTTCGCGCCGCGGGAACTCGTCCTTCAGCTCGCGCCCGACCATCAGCTCGATCATCTGCCCGCGTGTGAGCTGCCCGATGGCGCGCTCGCCGACATTTTCGCCGTCGCGCAGGAACGTCACGCGATCGGCGATGGCGAAAATCTCGTCCAGCCGGTGGCTGATGTAGATGACGCCGATGCCGTGCTTTTTGAGGTCGCGGATGATGGCGAAGAGCCGCTCGACTTCATTGCTGGTCAGCGCCGCGCTCGGCTCGTCCATCACGATGATGCGCGCATCAAACGCGAGCGCCTTCGCGATTTCCACGAGCTGCTGTTGCGCGGTCGTGAGCTGGCGGCACGGCGTATCGAGATCGATCTTCACGCCGAGCCTCGCAAACAGTTCCGCCGCCCGCTGCCGCTCGAGCCCGCGCTGGACGAACCCCGCGCGCGTCAGCTCCTGGCCGAGGAAAATGTTCTCACACGCCGTGAGGCCGGGGATGAGGTTGAACTCCTGGTAGATCACCGCCACGCCCGCGGCACGCGAATCCTGCGGCGAGTGAAAATTCACCTCCTGCCCGCCGATGCGGATCGTGCCGGCATCCGCGCGATACGCGCCGCCGAGCACCTTCATCAGCGTGCTCTTGCCTGCGCCATTTTCACCGAGCAAGGCGAGCACCTCGCCGGCGCCGAGGCTCAGCTGCACCCCGCGCAGCGCCTTCACGCCGGGGAACGACTTGACGATCCCGCGCATCTCGATGAGCGGCACCGCGGCGCTCATACACCCATTGCGGATTCGAGCGCGCGGCGCATCACGTCCGCGTCGGGAGTGATGCCCGTCCAGTATTGCATGCCTACGATGCCCTGGTTCACGAGCATGCCCAGCCCGTCGATCGCACGGCAGCCGCGCGCTGCGGCGTCGTCGAGGAATCGTGTGCGGACCGGGCTGAAGACCACGTCCGCCACGACCATGCCGGGCTTGAGCGAATTCAGGTCCAGCGCGAGCCGCGCCTCGGGCGCGTAAAGGCCGATCGCCGTGCCGTTGATGACGATGTCCGTTCCCGCCGGCACCGCATAGTCCCCGGTCCACACGACCAGTTCGGTGTCGAGCTTCAGCCGGTCACGCAAAAGTGTGACCAGTTCCGCGCCGCGCGTCTCGGAGCGGTTCACGATGGTGATCCGTCTTGGTGCCCGCGAGGCCGAGTTCCACCGCGATCGCGCGCGCCGCGCCGCCCGCGCCGAAGAGCACGACCGACTTCCCTTTCGGATCGATCGCCGCCTCCAGCGATTTCAGGAAACCCTTCCCGTCGGTATTCTCGCCGATGAATTTTTCGCCGCGGCGCACCACGCAATTCACCGCGCCCATCACCGCCGCGGATTCGCCGAGCCCGTCGAGGTGCGGGATCACCGTGACCTTGTGCGGCAGGCTGCAATTGAACCCGCGAAAGCCCATCGCCTTCGCGCCACGCACAGCTGCGCCGAGGTCTTCCGGCGTCACCTCCATGTTAATGTAACGCCAGTGCAGCCCGTGGTGCGCAAACGCCGCCTCGATCATCGCCACGGTCGGATTGCCCGCCGCGCCCTGCGACATCGAGCCGGTGAGTTCGTGGAGGAAATTGTCCGGTTGCGCCATGACCGTGCTACTTGAGTTCCGGATCCTTCCTCGCGTCCGCCTGGCGATACAGCTTCGTCGGAATGAGCATCTGCGGCGGCAGTTCCTCGCCCTTCGAGTGGCGGATGATCGCATCCACGATCTGCACGCCCATCCTGTCGGGAAACTGAATCGGGTCGGCGTAGATCTTCCCGTCCTTGATCGCCTGCTTGCCCTCGGGCTGGCCGTCGAACCCGACGATCACGACCTGCTGCGCCTTGCCCGCCTTTTCCAGCGCCGCACGCGCACCGAGCGCCGCGGGATCGTTGATGGCAAAGATGCCGCGCAAGTCCGGCTGCGCCTGGAGCGCGTCCTCAGCCGCCTTGTAGCCTACGTCCTTCGCGCCGCCGCTCTCCAGTTCGGTCACGATGTCGATCTTCGCCTTCCCGCTGGCGTTGTGCGCGTCGATGACCTCGCGGAATCCCTTCACGCGGAGCTGGCACGACTCGGCCTGTTTGAAATGCAGCACGGCAACCTTTCCGCCCGCCTCGCCCAGCGCCTCGATCATCGCCGCGGCCGCTTCCTTGCCGCCGCCGTAGTTGTCCGTCGCGACCTGCGTCACGATTTTCACGCCCGGTTCGTTGCACGGGATGTCCACGGTGAAGACCGGGATGCCCGCCGCGTTCGCCTCCTGGATCACCGGCACGATGGACTTCGAATCGCACGGGCTGAGCACGATCGCGCTCACCTTCTTCACGATGAAATCCTTGATCTGGTTGCTCTGCTTCGCGACGTCCTTGTCGCCGCTCACCACGATCACGTCGTAGCCGCGCTTCTTTCCCTCGGCCGTCGATGTTGTCGCCGATGACCTTGAAAAACGGATTGTCCAGCGTGAGCAGCGAAACGCCGATCGTGCCTTTCGTCGCGGACTTCGAGTCACCTGGAGCGCCCATGTCAGCCGGTTTGTCACAAGCTGTCAGAAAGCCGAGCGCGCATGCGAGGATTGCGAGGAGGAATGTTTTCATCGTCGAGGGGGTAGGGGTTGAAGGCGACAGCGCCGCAAGGCCCGCAGGATTGAGTCAACCGCCCCGCCAATGCCAGATGGATTTCAGCGGAAAGGCTCTCCTGCCGGCGCGATTCGCGAACCACGCGAAGTGGAAACCGGGTCTCCCGTACTCAGCGAATCAACGGGACCGCACCGGATTGTGCGCAGACGGCGGCTGCGGTTTCGCAGGCCTTGCGGAGCATGACTCCCCAAGGCTCGCCGCGCAGCAGGCCGAGGACAAGCGCGGCGGTGAACGCATCGCCGGCGCCGACGGTGTCCACGATCTTCGTCGGGATGCCCGGCTGATCGACCGTGTCCGCGGCGGACACGAGGAGGGCGCCGTGCGCGCCGCGCGTCATGACGACGAGGTCGAGGCCGAAACGCGTGAGCAAGGCCCGCGGCGTGGTCGCGGGTTCCGGATCCAGCGCGATGTCACTGGCCCGGGCGACTTCGGGAAGTTCGTCGTCGCTCAGTTTCAGCACGTCCGCCAGGGCGATGGATTCGCGGATGAGCGCGGCATCGTGGAACGGCCTCCGCAGATTCACATCGAGCACGCGGAGAATGCCGCGCGCCTTCGCGAGCGTGAGGGCACGGCGGATCGTCGCGCGCGAGGTCGCGCCGCGTTGCCCGAGCGTGCCGAAGCAAACCGCGTCCACTTCCGCGACGCGCGCATCGAGCACGTCCGTCCACGCGATGCGATCCCATGCCGAGCCGGCGTGAATTTCAAACGTAGGCTTGCCCGCCGCATCCACGCTGACGCCGACGCTGCCCGTGGGCGCATCGGCGATGCGCTGCACGAGAGACGTGTCGATGCCAAAGCCGTTCAGAATCGCGAGCGCCTCGTCGCCGCGAGCATCCTCGCCTACCGCGCTCAGCATCGATACCGCGCCGCTCGAGGATCGCCGCATGGCAGGCGAAGTTCGCCGGTGCGCCGCCAAAGCGCGCGCCTTCGGGAAACAGATCCCACAGCACTTCGCCGCAGGAGAGAATCCTGGGGGTGGGGGCGTTCACGGCCACTCGTTAGTCCTTCTTTTCAGGTTGCTGTTCGAGCACCGGCTTCGCGGTGGATTGAATCGCGGCAATGCGCTCGGCGAGCTGCCGCGTCTCTTCCGCGCTGGTGAGAACCGCGAAGTCGATCGTGGCGATGTGGCTCGCGCCGGGCGCGAGTTTCGGCACGCGGCCGAGCTTGCGTTCGATGCGTCGGTTGTTCGGGAAATTCGTGCCGGGCTCCAATCCGGTCACGTAGCCCTCGTCCACGGCATTGGTGTTTTTCCACAGCGATACATAGGGCAATTCCTTCACCGAAAAACTCATCGAGACCGCGCGGTCGCCCGCCTTGTTTTGCAGCGCGATGAGCGTCCGTCCGTCTTTGTCCGCCAGCGGGCGGATGCAATAAACCTGCTCGACAAACCCGGCCGTGGGTCCGGCGTAGCGTGCGTAATTTGCAACCTCCTTCGCGGCGTGCTCGTTGAACGGCGTGACTTTCGCGACGGGTGCGAGAAAGGTCGAACCTTCCTCCAGCAGCGGGGGGCCGTAGTTGGCGTGGTAGATGATTTCAAACTCCTGCTCCTCCGCGCCGCGGTTCGTGATCGTGTCCGAAATGCGGAACGCGCCCGCGCCGGGCTCCGTCGATATCTCCGTCTGCAGTTCCAGCTTCGGACCGTAGAACATCCGCTCGTCCACGCGCCCGCGGATCCGGATGCGATGCGGCGGCTCGCGATCCACGACCACCTCCACTTCGCTCGCAGGGATGTTCTGGATCTTGCCGTGCAGCGTCAGGTCCATCGTCGCCTCGTCGCCGACGTTGTTGATGAACTTGTCCGTGCCGGGATGGCCGTTGCTCTCGAGTCCGCAGCGCACCATCCATTCGTTGAACCCATCGAGCCAACCGAGCCCGCCGCGGCTTTGCAGGTTGATGTGCCGCGGATGCACGACCTCCTTCACCGGCGAATCCCAGCCGAGCCGCACGTCGCCCCGCGTGACCGAAAGCACGCCCATCCCGCGCGTCGGGATCACCGTGAATTGCAGCGCGCCGTTGTCCACGACGATGACATCCACGCCCTCCTGCTTGCCGCCGTGGAGCGTCAGCTTCTTCACCGACCAACCGGGCTGCTTGGGCGTCACCTCCTTGCCGCTGATGGTCACTTCATCCACGCGCACATTGTCGCGCGTGCTGATGAGCGTTTTACGAAACGGCTCCGCTGCGGTTCCGGCGACGGTGCAAACGGCAAGCGCTGCGAGCATGGGGAGCGGGTTCATGGGGCGAGGGCAGGGGAATGACGGCTGATTCAATCAACCCGGGGACTGGGGCGCAAATGCAGAGTCCTGATGTTCCGCCTCGCCGCGAGCTCAGGTCATGCGACGGCGGACGCGTGCCATGCAAAGCGTCACTGACCGCTTTCGATGAGGCAGAGCGCCTGGCCGGGAGATACCTGCTTGCCGGGCGTGCAGAGGATTTCGGTCACGACGCCAGACTCGGGTGCGGTCACGGCGATTTCCATCTTCATCGCTTCGAGCACGACGAGCTTGTCGCCCGCCGCCACGCGTGCGCCCGGCTGCACCAGCACCTGCCACACGTTTGCGGGCAGCGGTGCGCGCGCCACGCTCACGCCGGGCGGGATGCTGAGCTGTTCCTCGATCACTTCCGGCTCCGGCTCGGCGGGAACGGCATCGAGGCCGGCCTGATGCCAGCGTTCGCGCTCTGCCGCGAAGGCGGCCTCGCGCTTCGCCTTAAAGGCCGAGGCATCGCCTTCGATGGAGTGCAGGAACTGGTGGTAGTCGCGCAGGCGGAAGGTCGTCTCCTCGATGCGCACCTTATGGCGGCCTTGCGGGAAGTCCTCGCGCAGGTGCAGCAGCTCGTCGGCGGTGACCGGGTAAAAGCGGATCTGGTCGAAGAACCGCAGCAGCCACGGCTTGCCGTCGAAATCGGCGGTGGCGCGCCAGCGATTCCACATCTGGATCGTGCGGCCGACGAACTGGTATCCGCCCGGCCCTTCCATGCCGTAGACGCACATGTACGCGCCGCCGATGCCGACGGCATTCTCCGGCGTCCACGTGCGCGCGGGATTGTATTTCGTCGTCACGAGCCGGTGCCGCGGATCGAGCGGCGTGGCGACCGGCGCGCCGAGATAGACATCGCCGAGGCCGAGGACGAGGTAGCTCGCGTCGAAGACGATCCGCTTCACGTCCTCGATGGAGTCGAGCCCGTTGATGCGGCGGATGAATTCGATGTTGCTCGGGCACCACGGCGCATCCGGGCGCACCGCTGGCCATGTACTTTTCGATCGCGAGCTGCGTCGCGGGGTCGTCCCACGAGAGCGGCAGATGCACGATGCGCGTCGGCACTTCGAGCGTCGTCGAGTGGCGGCAGTTCGGCTTCGCCGCGGGTCGAGAAGCGTCGAGCAGTTCCGCGCGCGCGACAGCTTGCGTGCGTCGAAGTGGATCTGCAGCGAGCGGATGCCGGGCGTGAGATCGATGATGCCGGGCGATGTGCTGCTGCTCCAGCCACGTCATCAGCGCGTGGACGCGGAAGCGGAGTTCGAAATCGAGGACGATCGGCCCGTATTCGACGAGCAGGTAATCGTCGCCCTGCGGGCGGAAGATCATCGCCGGCAGACCGTCGCGCGCCGGGTCGCGACGGAGCGCGGCATCGGCGGGAATGGCGATGGGTTCTGGGCGCGGCGTGGGGCTGCGCTGCGAGCTGTGCGATCTCGGCATCCTGGAGCCGTCGCAAGTCCGCGGCGGCCTCGGCGCTCAACGGCAGAAAGCGCACGGTGTCGCCGGGCTTGAGCTGTCCAACTTTCCAAAGCTCCGCCTGCACGATCACCGCCGGGCAGACGAATCCGCCGAGGCTCGGTCCATCGGGCCCGAGGATGATCGGCATGTCGCCGGTGAAATCGATCGCGCCGACGGCGTAGGCGTTGTCGTGGATGTTCGATGGGTGCAGCCCGGCCTCGCCGCCGTCGCGTGCGCGCCCACTGCGGCTTCGGCCCGATGAGCCGCACGCCGGTGCGTGCGGAGTTGTAATGCACCTTCCACTCGGTCGCGAAGAACGTCGCGATGTCTTCGCGGGTGAAAAAATCCGGCGCGCCGTGCGGGCCGTAGAGCACGCCGATTTCCCATTCGTGCGTGAGGTGCGGCTCGAGTTCGAGCGGCAGGCTCAGTCCTTCGACCTCGGGCGCGTCGGGATAGCGCAATTTCAGCACATCGCCCGCGCGCAGCGCGCGCCCGGCGTGGCCGCCGAATTTTCCGAGCGTGAAGGTCGAGCGCGACTGCCGAGATACTGCGGCACATCGAATCCGCCGCGCGACCGTGAGATACGTCCGCGCGCCGGGGCCATCCACCGCGCCGATCGCGAGCGTCTGTCCGGCTTCACCTTCGACCGGCTGCCAGTACGGCACCGGCTGCCCGTCGAGCTTCGCGCGCATGTCTGCGCCGGTGAGGCAGATGGTCGTCGGCACGTTGAAGCGCAGCGTCGGGCCGGTCATCGTCATCTCCAGACCGGCGGCGTCCTTCGAGATTGTTCAGCAGCCGGTTGCCGAGACGGAACGAGAGCGAATCCATCGGCCCGCACGGCGGCACGCCGACCGCCCAGTAGCCGAGCCGGCCGGGGTAATCCTGCACGGTCGTCTGCGTGCCCGCCGTCGAGCACCTCGATGGTCCGCGGGCGATAGGGGAAGTCGCGCAGGAATGCCGGTGAAGACGTCGCCTTCGCGAAACGCCGCGCTCGCGACGACCTGCCGCGAGGTAATCGCGATTGGTCTCGATGCCCTCGATGCGTGTCGCCGCGAGCGCTTCGCCGAGCTGCCGAGATCGCCGCGTCGCGCGTGTCGGCGTGGACGATCAGCTTGGCGAGCAGCGGATCGTAAAATGGCGATACCTCCGTGCCGGCCTCGATCCAGTGATCGCACCGCGCGTTCTCGGGAAAGCTGACCTCGGTGAGCAGACCGGAGCTGGGCTGGAAGTTTTTGCCGGGGTCTTCCGCGTAGATGCGGACCTGGATCGAGCTGCCGCGCGGTTCGTGCCGGTGGCTCGCGAAATCCGGCGGCTCGCCGGCGGCGAGGCGCAGCATCCACTCGACGAGATCGAGTCCCGGTGACCATCTCGGTGACGCCGTGCTCGACCTGCAGGCGCGTGTTCACCTCGAGGAAATAGAAGGCGCCCGCCTGCGCATCGAAGACGAACTCGACCGTGCCCGCCGAGCGGTAGCCGACCTCGCGTCCGAGCCGCACCGCCGACTCGCACAGCGCGGCGCGCTGTTCCTCGCTGAGGCCCGGCGCGGGAGTTTCCTCGATGACCTTCTGATTGCGCCGCTGCGTCGAGCAATCGCGCTCGCCGAGCGCGATCACGTTGCCGCGGCCATCGCCGAAGATCTGCACCTCGACATGCCGGGCGACGGTCGACGAACTTTTCGAGAAACAGCCCGTCGTCCTTGAAGTTGTCTTCGCCCGAGACTGCGCACCGTCTCGAATTTCTCGCGCAGCTCGTCCGCAGTGTGCGCAGAGCTGCATGCCGATGCCGCCGCCGCCCGCCGTGCTCTTCAGCATCACCGGAAAACCGATGCGCTCCGCCTCGACGACGGCCTCCTCGACTGTCGCCAGCAGGCCGGTGCCCGGCAGCAGCGGCACGCCGCATTTCGCCGCGATCTCGCGGGACGTGTGCTTCAGCCCGAAGCGCCGGATCTGCTCCGCCGTCGGCCCGATGAACGCGATCCCCGCGCCTTCGCACGCCTCGGCGAAGTCCGCGTTCTCGCTGAGGAATCCGTAGCCGGGATGGACCGCCTGCGCGCCAGTCTGCCGCGCGGCTTCGAGGATGCGCGTCCGCATTCAGATAGCTCTCCCGCGCCGGTGCCGGGCCGATGCACACGGCTTCATCCGCCAGGTTCACGTGCATCGCGTGCCGATCCGCCTCGGAATACACCGCGACGGATGCGACGCCGAGCGTTCGCAGTGTGCGGATGATGCGGCAGGCGATTTCGCCGCGATTGGCGATGAGGACTTTCGTAAACATTCCGGTTCAGTTCCAGATGAGCAGCCGCACGGGCGTCGGGTTATAGGCGTTGCAGGGATTGTTGAGCTGCGGGCAATTCGAGATGAGCGCGATCACGTCCATCTCCGCGCGCATCTCCACGTACCGGCCACCCGCGCTCACGCCGTCGGCGAAGGACAGCCCGCCGTCGGGCGTCACGGGCACGTTCATGAAAAAGTTGATGTTGTGCGTGATGTCCGCCTTCGACGCGCCGCGGCCCCAGCGCATGCACCTGCAGCATGAAGGTGTCGCGGCAGGCGTGCATCCAGCGTTTGTCCAGCGCGTAGCGGACCTGGTTGCTCTCCGTCGCGCAGGCGCCGCCGAGCGTGTCGTGCCGCCCGCATGTGTCGGCGGTGATGGTCAGCAGCACGTTGCCTTCGCCCGACATGAGCTTCGTGCCAGTCGTGAGATAGATCGCCGACTGCGCGCGGATCGTGTCCTGCGCGGTGTAGCGGTCGCTCATGTCGTGCGCGTTGTAGAAGAGCGTGTCCGCGGCCTGATTGCCTTCGAGATCGACGATGCGGAAAGTCTGCCCGCGCTTGATTTCGTGCATCCAGCCGTCGCCGGCGGGGAGCGTGAAATCGTAGATCGCGTCGGCGGGGTCGAGTGCGCTCTCGGTGTAGATGAGGGTGCTCATGCGAAGTAGCGTTCGGTGAGGATGAAGCTGCGTTGGTTCTCGCCGCGAAAATTGCGGCAGTAGTCGTCCGCGCCCGGCGGCGGCGTCTTGAGCAGCGTGAGTTGGATCGGCTTTGGCGCGTAGCTTGGATTCGGATCGAGCGGGTGCTGGCAGGTGTTCAGGACGACGAGCACGTTCATCTCCGCGCGCAGATCGACGGTCGTGCCGGCCTTCGAGTTTCCGGCGTGAAACGCGAGCCGGCCCCCGTCGTCCGCGTCGAGGCGGCTGAAGAAATTCACATTCGCCACGAGGTCGCGCGCGCCGAGGCCATGCTTGCCGAGCTCGATGAGGAAATTGTCGTGCGCGTTGCGATGCCAGTCGTTGCGGGCCTTTTGGTAATCGTTCTCCCCGTATTTCGCACGCACGAGCGCCGCGTTTCCGTGGCCGCCGAGCGGGTCGTGCCAGCCGCAGGTGTCGGCGGTGATTGAAAGCAGCGCGCGGCCCATGTCGCTCATCAGCACGTGGCCGCGAGTGAGCTTTGCGGTGTATTGCGCCTTGAGCGTGTCGGGGATGTTCAGACGGTCGGACGGCGCGTCGGCGTTCCAGGCCATGAGGCCGACGTTTGCGCCGCCTTCGAGGTCCGTGAGCCGGAGCGTGGTGTGGCGTCGCAGGACCCACGACCACAGGCCGCCGCCGGGGAGAAGTTCTTCGAAGAGGATGGGTTCGGTTGGCATGCGATTGAAAGGTCACTCCACTTCGTCGCCCGCGTCAGTCAGTTTGATCACAGGCAGCTTTTCCTCCTCCTGTTCGGCGACGGGGCCGTGGATGAGTTCGTCGAGCCGGTGCTTCACGGCGAGGAACTCCGGCGTGAGCATCTGCCCGGCGCTGCGCGGACGAGGCACGGGATTCTCGATGACTTCGCGCACGCCGCCGGGATTCACGCCGAGCACCAGGATGCGGTCGGAGAGAAGCACGGCCTCATCGAGGTCGTGGGTGATGAAGAGGATGGTGACGTTCACCTTTTTCCAAATCTGCAGCAGGTAGCTCTGCATCTTGCGCGCGGGTCTGCGCGTCGAGCGCGCCGAAGGGCTCGTCCATGATCAGAATGCGCGGCTCGTTCGCGAGCGCGCGGGCGATGGCGACGCGCTGCTTCATGCCGCCGGTCAGCTCGTGCGGGTAGGAGTTCTCGAATTTCGAAAGGCCGACCATGTCGAGCCACTGCCGGGCTTCGGACTCGGCGGCGGAGCTGCCCTCGCCGCGCATTTCGAGGCCGAACATCACGTTCTGCTTCACCGTGCGCCACGGGAAGAGCGTGTAGCCCTGGAAGACCATGCCGCGGTCCGGGCCGGGGCCGTGGATGGGTTTGCCATCGAGCAGAATCTCGCCGCTGGTCGCGTCGTCGAGCCCGGCGACGATGCGGATGAAGGTCGATTTTCCGCAGCCGCGACGGGCCGATGACGGTGATGAATTCGCGCCGGTGGATGTCGAGCGAGACGTTGTCGAAGACCGTGTGCGCGCTGCCGGTCGCGCCGAAGTCCTTGCGCAGGCCTCGCACGCTCAGGACGACGGGGCGCTGGCGGATCTTCGCGAAGCGCGCGGCGACCTCGGGCGCCTGTTCGCGGTAATCGGGAAGTTCGAGCGAGTGGAGCGACATGGGTCAGGCCTTCGGGAGTTCCGTCGCGGCCGCGGGAGCCAGCGCCGGTTTGCGCTTTGGCTTTGAAAACGCGGAGCCAGGCTCGCGCATCCATTCGAGGAGAGTTTTCCCCGAGCCGCCGCCGCGCCGCTTCCACGGAAAAATCACCCTGCCCAGCGCCGCGAGCAGCATGTCGCTCGTGAGGCCGATGATGCCGATCATGAAGATCGCCGCATAGACGTTGTCGAAGTTCCGGTAGCGCGCCTGCTGGTTGATGAAGAACGTGATGCCCGACATCGTGCCGACGACTTCCGCGACGATGAGGTAAGTCCACGCCCAGCCGAGCAGGATGCGCATGTCCGTGTAGATGTCGCTGATCGACGCCGGGATGACGACGCGCCGCACGAGCCGCCAGCCGCGCGCGCCGAGCGTCTGCGCGGCTTCGATGAGCGCGGGATCGACCTTGCGCACGGTGTTGCCGATCACGAGCACCTGCTGGAAGAACGTGCCGATGACAATGATCGCGATCTTCGGCCCGTCATCGATGCCGAGGATCGCCACGCACAGCGCTCCGAAGGCCGGCGCGGGCAGGTAACGGAAGAACTCGATGAACGGCTCCTGCAGCCGCGAGAAAAAGCGGTACGTGCCGCAGAGGATGCCGAGCGGCACGCCGATGAGCGAGGAGAGCAGGAACGCCAGACAGGATCGTGCGGATGCTGTGCCCGAGGCTTTCGTGCAGCCACGGCTCATTTGGCAGGCGTGGCTCCGTGGTGAACGCGGTGTAGAAGGCGATGGCGACCTTGTGCGGCGGCGGGCAGGTAGATGGGATTCACGCGGATGCCCTCCGGCAACGTGCCGCCCGCCGCGCGGACCTTTTCCAGCTCCTGCTGGAAGTCCGCGCGCGGCAGCTCCATGTCCTCGACAAAATAGTCCACGTCGCCCGGCGCGGTGACGCGGACATGCGGATGCCACAGCCACGGCACGTAGCTCACCGCACACCACAGCGCGAGCGGCACGGCGAACGACAGGATGACGAGCGCGAACTTCCGCCGCTGCGGCAGTTCGCTCTTCAATCCCAGCCAGTCGCGATTCGCCATGCCCTCGCCCGTGCCGGTTACTTCAGGCCTTCGACGACGCTCGGCAACAGATAGCTCTCCGGCTTCTGCGAGACCTTGTAGACCTTGTTATCGAGGTTGAATTTGTTGCCCACGGCGATCGAGCCGTAGATCGAGTCGAGCCCCGGGCCTTTTTTGAACGCGGCCTTTGCCTCGGCGAGCGTCAGGAAATGCGTGCCGGGGACGTTGGTGGCGTACTCCGCGACATCCGCGCCGACCTTCGCCGCCATGATCTTGATGGCGTCATCCTTGGTCTGCCGGGTCCTGCAGGTAATCCACGCACTTGTAGTAGATGCCCACGATCTTGGTCCATGCCTCCTTGTTCTTGGCAAAGCTGGTCGGGCTCACCGCGAGCACGTCGAAGATGAGGCCTTTCGCCTCTGCGCTTGTGAAGAGTTTCTTCGAGCCGGCGACCTGTTTCAGCGCCTGGCCGGAGACGGGATACCACGCGCCAATGGCGGCGACCTTGCCGGAAGCGAGCGTCTGCGGCGTGTCGTTCGTCGCGGTCTTCACGAGTTCCACGTCGGATTGCTTCATGCCGTTTGCCTCGAGCGCCTTCAGCAGGAGCAGGTGCTCGACGAGCGTGACCTCGATGCCGATCTTCTTGCCCTTCAAATCCTTGATCGAGTTCACGCCGGGCGCGCCGATGATCATGTCCGAGCCGTCGCTGTAATCGAGCAGCGCGATGATCTTGCTCTTCGCGCCGTTCGCCCCGTTCACGAGCGCATCGGTGCCGACGGCCGTGACGGCGTCGATCTTGCCCGCGGAGAATGCGTCCAGCGAGGGCAGGTAGTCGAACCACACGAGCTCGACATCGAGGCCGGCGTCCTTGAACCAGCCTTTCTGCTTGGCGACTTCGAGCACGGTGAAGCCCGGCCAGTCGGAGTAGCCGATTTTGAGCGTCGCCGCGTTGAGCGTCGTCGCGAGGGCGACGAAGAGCGCGAGGATGGTGGATTTGAGTTTCATGGTTGGCGTGTTGGGTTGTTGGTTG
This sequence comes from uncultured Verrucomicrobiae bacterium, assembly GCA_963769025.1. GTDB lineage: Bacteria > Verrucomicrobiota > Verrucomicrobiia > Chthoniobacterales > Chthoniobacteraceae > SXWH01. The sequence goes on along the minus strand of CAVYKI010000003.1, from coordinate 631,083 downwards.
GGTTTCAGGGAAAATGGCCGGGCGCTCAGTGCGACGAACGCGGCTCCGGAGGGGCGGGCGTGCTTGTCGGCATGGCGATGAACCGGGTGGGCCTTGCGCAGGAAATCCTCAGATCGATCCGCGTGTCTGCGGAATGCCGGGAGCGGGAATTCAACATCCCCGGGCGCCAATGAGCATGGTGGAGGGGCTGCGTTCCGGACGGATGTCCGGGAGACTTGGAGCGGGATTGAGGATCAAAATGGCGTGCATGGAGGTCGGTTGGGAATGGCCGACGGCTCTTAGCAAAGTCAGTGCCAAACAGCCGGATGGAGCATTTGCCAGAGGAGAGCTGCGGAACGCGTGAGCGCCGGCCTGAGGGAACGCGTTCACCGTGCGCAAGAATGGCCAGCCGGCGTGGCCGTTCTCACACATCCCCGGTCCAAAGTGCGGACGGCTTGCCAGCGCATTTCTGCCCGTGGCTTTATCGATTCGCGCCGCGAATCCGCGTTTCGGTCCCGGCCAAAATCTGGCGGACCTCCTCGTCGGTCGTTTGCGAGAAGTCCTCATACCATTGCCCGACTCCCCGGAAATCTTCCGGGACGATCACCGCCACCATTTCGTCCACCTCCCGGTCGATCGCTGCAAAGGTGTCGGCCGCGACTGTCGGCACCGCCACGACGATGCGGCCGGCATTCAGCATCCGCAGCGCGGCGATGGCGGCGAACATCGTCGAACCGGTGGCAATGCCGTCATCGACCACGATGACAGTCCTGCCTTCCACCTCCGGCGTCGGGCGACCGTCGCGATAGGCCTGCTCGCGGCGATGAAGTTCGCGCTGCTCGCGCGCCTCGACTCCGTCGATGACCCCGTCCGGGATGTGCAGCGAATCCACGACCTGCGGATTCAGCACACGGACGCCGCCCGTCGCGATGGCGCCCATCGCCAGTTCCTCGTTGCCGGGCGTGCCGAGCTTGCGAACCACGAAAACGTCGAGCGGTGCGTTCAGTTCCTGCGCCACCTGCGCGGCGACCGGCACGCCGCCGCGCGGGAGCCCGAGCACCAGCACGCCGGGCCGGTTCGCATACTGGCCAAGCTTTTCCGCGAGCAACCGGCCTGCCTCCACGCGATCATGGAATCGCCCGTTCATCGTCGTTTCTCAAAGTGTTGCCGAAACCACGCGGCCGCGAGCCGCGCAACTTTTTCGAGCGCGCCGTCCTCCTCGAAGAGGTGCGTCGCCCGGGGCACGACTTCGAGCCGCCTTTCGCAGCGCAGCTGCACGTAGGCTTCCTCATTGAGTTGCAGCACTTCCCGGTCGTCCCCGCCGACGATGAGGAGCGTCGGCGCCTTGACGAGCGGCAGCGCATCGCCCGCGAGGTCCGGGCGCCCTCCGCGCGACACCACCGCCTGCGCTTCGGAGCCGGGCTCCGCAGCGGCCATCAGCGCGGCCGCACCACCGGTGCTGGATCCGAAATAGCCGACAGGGAGCCGCTGCGCCTCTGCGTACGAGCTCACGCAACGCGTGGCCGCTACGAGCCGCCTGGCGAGGAAGCGAATGTCGAACCGCAATTCCCCGGTGCGGTCGTCCATGGCTTCCTCCTCTGCCGTGAGCAGGTCAAAAAGGAGCGTCCCCGTGCCGGCTTCCCGCAGCACGCGGGCGACGTATTGGTTTCGCGGGCTGTGCCGGCTGCTGCCGCTCCCGTGTGCAAAAATCACGAGCCCCGCGGCATCCTCGGGGATCTGCAATTCGCCCATCAGCGTCACCGCGCCAATCGGGATCTGCACGTTCGCATTCACCCCGTCGCGCAAGGGCGCCTCCAGGGAGAGACCATTCGTTTTCATGGCAGGGAAGCCTACGCCCGTTCAGCATCCCGCGCATCTCCGCATTTGCCGATAATCCCCCGCCAGTTGCCCGCCAGCTCCATCCGTGGAGCGAGCCGTTCAGCGCTCCTTCGGGGATGTCTCTCCGCGAGTCTCGACCGGCTGCTTCTCGGCCGGACTGGTGTCGCGCTTTCTCGGCTGGTGCCTGATGTGACCGAAGCCCACCAGCTTCCGCTTTTGCTCGTCCCACAGGCGGTAGGTGAGCGACTTGAGGCTCGAGAAAAAGGTGATCGCCTTCACGTCCTGGAACAGCGGGTCGGCCTTGTGGCACCGCTCGAGGTTGTAGTTGGGAATCCTCGGGCTGAGGTGGTGGATGTGATGGAATCCGATGTTCCCCGAGAACCACTGGAGGATCTTCGGCAGCTTGTAGAAGGAGCTGCCCTCGAGCGCGGCCGCCGTGAAGTCCCAGTTCTCCTCCCGCTCCCAATAAACGTCCTCAAACTGGTGCTGCACGTAGAACATCCAGATGCCCACGCCGCCGCCCACCATGACGATGGTCAGATGAATGAGGAGGTAGGCCGTGATCCCGACGGCCCAGCCGTGGCCGATCGAAAATGCCGCGCTGAGCGCCACGGCGACGCCGAGGACCGCGAGGTTCATCCAGCGGACCGACCAGCGTTCGCGCGGGCTGGCCTTGGAGACGTAAAAACGCTGCGAGATCACGAACAGGTAGATCGGCGCGATGCCGAAAAGCACGAACGGGTTCCGCGCGAGCCGGTACGCGAAGCGCTTCCAGCGCGACGACCTCAGGTATTCCTCCACGGTCATCGTCCAGACGTCTCCCGTGCCGCGGCGATCCAGGTGTCCCGCGCTGGCGTGGTGGATGGAATGCTCCCAGCGCCAGTGGTAGTACGGGGTGAGCGTCAGCACTCCGGTGATGAAACCCACAACGTCGTTGGCGAGCCGCGATCTGAAGAAGGAGCCATGCCCGCAGTCGTGGAAGATGATGAAGATGCGGACGAGGAACATTCCGGCGAGGATCGCGAAAGCGGCCGTGAGCCAGTAGGAGACCGAGAGGCTCCAATACATCAGGTACCACAGAAAGGCGTAGGGGCCGAGCGTGTTCACCAGCTGCCAGATTGCACGCGGCAGCGAGGGCTCCTGATATTTGAGGACAATTGCCTTCCATGCCGAAGTGTCGGGCTTGGGCTTCGCGGGATTGGCGGTGGGCATCGGGTTGCCGAGATCGTTCATTGCGCAGCCAGTATCGCCGTGTTTATCGAGCGACGCAATACGGCGCTTGTCAAAATTCTGAGCCGGCTCCCGATTTCGCCGGAGCGCGAGGGGCGGGCATCTTGTGCGCCAAGCTGCGGGCGTTTTCGGGCAAGAAACGCAAAGACGCCGCAAACCAGCGCGCCTACATTTCAATGGGAAGAACTCCCGCCTGGGGCGCCGGAAAAACCCGGCCACCCGCAGGGAAAACCGAGCCATGAACTTCACACCCGAAGCCCGACACGCGTTTTGCCGCGACGAGAATGTGCGCGCGCGGATTTGCGAATTCTTCGGGGAAGCCGCGCACGACGAGCGCCCTGCCGTGTTTCTCGCGGTCGGCACGGAGGACGGATCACGCCACCGGGAGGCGCTGCCGGTCGATGAGTTGCGGAGCTGGATGGACCGTGGCGTCGAGCTGAACCGCTCGCTGTGGGATCGCGAATCGCTCATCTGCCACCTCGACACCGAGTACGTGAATTTCGACGATCCGGCGTATCCGTTCCTGAACGAGGAACGCATCTTCGCCCTTCAGGAGTCGGTGATTGCCGCGGCTGCGGAGGTGCTCGGTTCGCATGGCATTCAACCGCTCAGGCTCATGACCGGCCGCGGCTACCACCTCGTGTGGCGCATCACCCGCGACTGCGCGGCGTTCAGGGAACTCGCGGATCTCGGCCATGTCTCCGCTTCGCTCAAGCGCCTCTACGCGACCGAGTGCGCGCCGACGGGCGAGCATGTCACCCCGGAACTCGGGGCTGCCTTCGCCGGGCTCGGCCTGGTGATCGAATTCCTCGCCCACGAGATCAAGCGGCGCGCCGCGCCCAAGTGCGAACTCCCGGTGGAACTCGGCGCGATCGAGACCGGTCGCGGCCCGCACGGCCGCGAGATGATCTCCGTGGACATCACGGAGTATGCCGACCCGCTTTGCTCGCGCGTGATCCGCGTCCCGTTCAGCGTCTATCTGAAACCCGACCAGCAGCGTGCCGACATCGGCGACGAGCTCGTCCGCCGGATCCGGCCCTTCGTGGTCATCCCCAGTGGCGGCCTCACTGTCGCGGAGGCGCTCGCGGTCCGGCACGACCCGGCCGCCGCCGCCTCGCTGGCGGCGACGTCCACGACGAAGATCCCCGATGCCTCGTTGCCGATGCAGCAGCTTGTCGGGGCCTACCGCCGTTCGCGGCTGGCGGCGTTTCACGCGGAATTTTACTCCACCGAGCACGAGGCCCCGGCGCTGTGGCCCGAGACGTACGACACGCTCCCGCTGGAGGCGCTCTCGCCATGCTCGCGCACAATCCTCGAACGTCCCAACGACCTGCTGCTCCGGCCCGGCTGCGCGCAGCGCGTCGTTCGCGTGCTGCTCGCGCTCGGATGGCATCCGCGGCACATCGCCGGGCTGCTGCGCTCGAAATACGAACGCGACCACGGATGGGGCGACCAATGGCGCGGCTACGATCCCGCGACGCGCGCCGATTTCTTCGCCCGCGTCTTTGCGGGTCTCTTCTTCGCCGGGGTGGATGACCTCGTCGATTTCAACTGCACGTCGGCCCGCGAGGAGGGCATCTGCTTTGTCGAGCACTGCAACGAAAACCTGCTGCGTTTCCGCAGTTCACTCTTGGAAAGGAGAAAACATGAGCGACTGGCCCGTCGGCCTCTCAACCGGCTGTTTCTACCGGAAGAGCATCTTTGACTGCCTTGATGCCATCCTCGCGGGTGGCTTCAGCCTCGTGGAGATTTGCTCGTTCCCCGCGCACCTCGACTACCATGACATCGCCTGCGTGCGTCGGGTCGCGGAGCGCCTCGATGCACTCGGCATCAGTGCCTACTCTTTCCATGCCCCATTTGCCGAGCACATCGACATCAGCTCGCTCGACGCCGGACAGCGCTCCGCGTCCGTCCGCGAAGTGATCACTGCCGCGGAGGCTGCGGCGGTGCTCGGAGTCCGGCACTTTGTGATTCATCCGGGCCCGGAACGCGGCCGCCTCCCGCACGGCGACGAGCGCGTGCAGCGGCTCGAGAACGTCGCCCATTCGCTGAGCGAAGTCGCCGCGCACTGCAACCGGCTCGGCATCCGCTGCGTGCTCGAAAACAAGCTCCCGCACCTCCTTTTCGGGAACACCGCCGACATGCTCTGGATCCTCGGCGCGATGTCCGTCACCGATGCGGGCGTGTGCCTGGACACCGGCCACGCGCACCTCGCCGGCGAGCTCGACACCGCGGTGCAGAAACTCTCGCACCATCTCTGCATGCTCCACGCGAGCGACAACCACGGGCAACACGACGACCACCTTCCGCCAGGGCAGGGCGCGGTCCCGTGGCCACACGTCCTCGGACTCCTGCGAAAGCACGACTTTCGCGGCTCGCTCATGATGGAAATCGCCGGGCACGGCGAACCGGGGCAGATTCTCGAGGGCGCCCGGCGCGGCCGGCAATTTCTCCGTCGCACCGCATGGCGCACAGGCTGAGAGGACGGCGACCGCGCAAGATTCGCCCAGCGTTGGGCAAGTGCCGCGCAGCCTCGACCGGTGCCCGAATGTATGGTCCTTTATGGAAGAAAGGCTCCCCATGAACCGAACATCCTCCCCGATTGCGGCACGGCCTTGCAGAGGCTCGCGACCCCGGCGGTGGATGCGCCAAAATCAAACCTCAACCCCACCAATCCCATGCTCGCAAAATACAAAGTCGAATATGCCATTCCCTTCCACGGCCACGAGCAGTCGCACCACTACCTGACGGACGATCCCGTGACGTGTGAGGAGTTCCTCACGCAGCTCCTCGAGCGCGGATTCAAGATCAAGGAGGTGCTCCACCAGGGCACCGCATTGCCGAAGGCGGACTTTGACAAAATGCTCAAGACCGCCGCCGGCATCCTCACCGGCAACCATCTTTGCCGGTCGCTCGGCATCGACCGGGCCGAGGCGAATCACCGCTTCGGCGTGCCGGCCTAGCGCGGGTGTCGGAGAGTTGCGCGATGGAGCTGCGCGTCGTGAAAAGCGCGAGGCCCGCGCTTCGCGGCAGGCATCCTATTGGCTGCCCGGCACCTCGGCTTGCTTCACGCGCTTCGCGGGTTTTGCCGGCGGTGTCCACTCGGCGGGCTTGGGGCTGGCGACCTTGAGCGGCGCGGTGTCTCCGAACTGTTGCTGCGCTTTCTCGAGGAGTGCAGTCAGTTCGGCGACCTTGGCGGCGTGCTCGGGCTTGTCGGCGAGGTTCGTGATTTCCTGCGGGTCGGCCTGAAGGTCGAAGAGCTGCGTCCTGTCCACCTGCGGGTAGCGGATGAGCTTCCATCGGTCGTCGCGGATGGCGCGCTGGACGTTGCGGTAGGCGAACATCATCTCGCTGCGCGCGGGCTTTGCGGGATCGCGGAGCGTGGCACTGAAGTCGATGCCCTCGCTGGTCGCCGGGCCGGTGATGCCGCAAATTTTTCCAATCGTGGGCAGCACGTCGAAGAGATAGCACATCGCGATTCGTTTGAGTGGGATTGTGCGGCGGCCGGGCACGGGTGATGGCGATGGAATTATCCCGCGCCTTTTGGCGATGCCCGGGAGGGAACGATGGGCGGCGGATGAGCTACTGCTTCGGTGAATGGGTGCCCGGGCTCAACTTGAAATTCCGGGCGGTGCCTTGGAAGGGCGCTCTGCCGCAGTAGGAGCCGACGGAGATCGGGTTGTGGATTGCAGCTTCGCGAGGAGGTGCTGGGTTTTCGCCAGCACTCCGGGAGGTGTGTGGTGAATCAGCCACACCGACAAATATTGTTCACTCGGGAGGAGCCGCCGAAGTGGGGGAGGTCCGCTCCGTTTCACGCGGCGCGAGAAAAAATTCCCGCGCTTTCCAATCTGTTGAGCGCGTCGCGGATGACTTCGGAAAGCTCCCGGAACAATGCGCTGGCATGCACCGTGCTAAGCCGCGAGGCGAGCGTCCACCAGGCGCCAAAAACCCAATCCAACCACGAGCGAAAAGGACATGAGCAGAAAGTAACAGCACGCTTCGCAGCCCCCGGATTTCCGGAGCGCTGCTTCGCGCCGCCAGCGCCCGAACCTCACGACTCACGCACGTAACAACCGAACCCGAAAACAACCAACATGCTCAGCAAACTAACCAACACCCTCCGGCCTGCCATCCTCGTCGCCGGCCTTTGCGCCGCGACCCTGCAGGTCGCCACGGCGCAGGACACCGTCAAGGTCGGCGTCCTCCACTCCCTCAGCGGCACCATGGCCATCTCGGAGACTTCGCTCCGCGACGTCCTGCTCTTCACCTTCGACGAAATCAACGCCAAGGGCGGCGTGATGGGCAAGAAGATCGAGCCCGTCGTCGTCGACGGCGCCTCGAACTGGCCGCTCTTCGCCGAAAAGGCGAAGCAGCTCCTCGAGCAGGACAAGGTCGCGGTGACCTTCGGCTGCTGGACCTCGGTGTGCCGCAAGTCCGTGCTGCCCGTGTTCGAGAAGAACAACGGCCTGCTCTTCTACCCCGTGCAATACGAGGGCGAAGAAGCTCTCCAAGAACATCTTCTACACCGCCGAAGCCGTGAACCAGCAGGCCACGCCGGCGGTGGACTACTACCTCGCGCAGGGCAAGAAGAAGTTCTACCTGCTCGGCAGCGACTACGTCTATCCGCAGACCACGAACCTCGTGCTGCTCGAGTATCTCCTGAGCAAGGGCGTGCCGCTCGAAAACATCGGCGGCGGCTTCAAGAAGGACGAGTCCGGCAAGATCATCTCCGCGGGCAAATACACGCCCTTCGGCCACACCGACTACCAGCAGATCGTCGCGGAGATCAAACAGTTCGCCGCCGGCGGCAAGGCCTGCGTCATCAGCACGCTCAACGGCGACACCAACGTGCCGTTCTTCAAGGAATACGCCGCCGCCGGTCTCACCGCCGAGACCTGCCCGGTCGTTTCGCTTCTCGATCTCGGAAGATGAATTCCGCGGCCTGCCCGGCCAAGCAGCTCGTCGGCCAGCTCGGCTGCTGGACCTACTTCCAGTCGATCAAGTCGCCGGCGAACAAGAAGTTCGTCGCCGACTTCCAGGCCTGGCTGAAGACGACGCACGGTCCCCGGCATCGTGAAGGAAGGCCGCGTGACCTGCTCGCCGATGGTGCTGAGCTACGACGGCGTCTACCTCTGGAAAGCCGCGGTCGAGAAGGCCGAAGAGCTTCGACGTGGACAAGGTCGTCGCCGCGCTTGAAAGCGGCATCAGCTTCGACGGCCCCGGCGGCAAGGTCACCACGCAGAAGAACCATCACCTGACGAAGAACGTCTACATCGGCGAAACCAAGGCCGACGGACAGTTCAAGATCCTGAAGACGTACGAGAACGTCTACGGCGAGCCCTTCCTCAAGGGCACCTTCAAGCCGAAGGAAGGCAAGACGGCGGAAGCCAAGCCGAAGAAGAAGTAAGCGAACATTCCACGCGCGGGCGCCACAGCCCGCGTGCCACGAAATCGCCGGGGCGGGTTCGCTATGACGGACCCGCCCCGCATCTCGAACCCAATGACATTTTCTGCGGCCGCATCGCGTGCCCTGCAATTCATCACCCTGCTCGTCCTGCTTGCCGGCCCCTCGCTGCGTGCGCAGGTGCAGTCGCCCCGGCAGATCATCGCGCAGGCGATTCGTCGAAGAGGACGACGAGAAGAAGGTCGCGCTCATCAGCAGCCTCATCGGCCGGGCGGATGACTCGATCATCCGCGCGCTGCTCGACGCGTGGAAGGAGGACGCGCATTTTCATTTACAAGGCGCGACGGCAGCAGAAAATCCCGGTCACGCTCGGCGGGGAAAAGGACGGCGAGGACGCGCAGGCGGCGTTCCGCGTGGATGACGGCAAGCCTCTGCTCAGGACGCGGACGGAAAGCCGCTGCGGCTCGTCGCGGCCGATGTCGATACTGCGGAGCACGACTCCGAATCTCCGCGGCGCGATGAAGACGCGTGCTCGATCTTCTCGCGCTCGCTCGACCCGGACCGCGAGAAGCGCATCCAGGCCATCAGCACGCTCGGCATGGCCCAGGATGTGGAGAAGCTCCCGCGCGTTGCGACGCCGCGGAGAAGACCGAGAAGGACGCCAAGGTCCTGCGCGCCGTACCGCGAGGCGGTCGCGCTCATCCAGCTCAAGGCCGAGGAGCCCGCCGAGCAGATCGCCGCGGTGAACGAGCTGAAGGCGCTCGGCTCCATTCCGAGCCGCGACTTTCTCAAGCAGCTCATCAAGGACAGCGAAGGCGAGCCGGAGGTGGTCACGGCCGCGCAAGCCGCGCTGAAGTCGGTCGAATCGCACGTCAAGATGGTCAACGCGATCGGCACCGGCTTCCGCGGATCTCGCTCGGCTCCATCCTGCTCGTCGTCGCCATCGGCCTCGCCATCACCTTCGGCCTCATGGGCGTGATCAATATGGCGCACGGCGAACTGATCGCCGTCGGCGCCTACACGACCTACGTCGTGCAGGGCATCTTCGGCGCCGGGCTCGTGCACTTCTCGCCCTTCGGCATGCCGATTCACCGTCCCGGCGGCATGGACCTCACCGGCAGCGCGCTCGACTGCTACTTCCTCGTCGCGCTGCCCGCTCAGCTTCCTCATGCGCGGCGCTCGTCGGCATCGCGCTGGAGCGCGGCGTCATCCGCTTCCTCTACCGCCGTCCGCTGGAATCGCTCCTCGCCACCTGGGGCGTCTCGCTCGTCCTGCAGCAGCTCTTCCGCCTCATCTTCGGCGCGAACAACGTGCAGGTCTATTCAGCCCGCGCTGGCTCTCAGCGGCAACTGGACCGTCAACGACGTCATCTTCGGCTGGAACCGCGTCTTCGTCATCGGCTTCGCCGTCCTCATCATCTTCGGCACCTGCGCTGCTGCTCACGAAAACTCCGCTCGGCCTGCTCATCCGCGCCGTCATGCAAAACCGCCAGATGGCCGCCTGCATGGGCGTGCGCACCGAGCGGGTGAACATGCTCACCTTCGCCTTCGGCAGCGGCCTCGCGGGTCTCGCCGGCGCGTTCCTCTCGCCAGATCGGCAATGTCGGCCCGGGCCTCGGCCAGAACTACATCGTCGATTCCTTCATGACCGTGGTCGTCGGCGGCGTGGGCAACATCATCGGCACGGTCGTCAGCGCGCTCGGCATCGGCGTGGTCGACCAGAGCCTGCAGCAAATCCTGCGCAATCCCGTGCTCGGAAAGATCCTCGTCCTCGTGGGCATCATCCTCTTCCTCCAATGGCGGCCGGCGGGACTCTTCGTCACCAAGAGCCGCAGCCTCGAAGGCTGAGCGCCACGACCCAAAAATGAAGCGCAATATTTCCAAAATCGAACTCCTGATCGCGGCCATCATCGCCGTGATTCTCGTGGTCGTCCTGCCCGCGCTGAATGCCGCGGGCGTCGTCAGCAACTTCACGATCAACCTCTGGGGCAAATATCTCTGCTACGGCCTGCTCGCGATCTCGCGTCGACCTGCTCTGGGGCTACACCGGCCTGCTCAGCCTCGGCCAGGCGCTCTTCTTTCAGCCTCGGCGGCTACATGCTCGGCATGCACCTCATGCTGATGATCGGGGAGGACGGGCAGTACTTCAAGTCCGGCAACAATCCGAACCTGCTGCCGGACTTCATGGTCTTCCTCGGGCACACCTTGCTGCCGACGTTCTGGAAGCCGTTCTACGTCCTTCCGCTTCGCGGCTGCTCATGGTCGTGCTCGTGCCCGGCGCTGCTCGCGCTGGTCTTCGGTTTCCTCGCCTTCCGCTCGCGGATCAAGGGCGTCTATTTCTCCATCCTCACCCAGGCGCTCACCTACGGCGCGGCGCTCATGTTCTTCCGCAACGACATGACCATGGGCGGCAACAACGGCTTCACCGATTTCAAGCGCGTCCTCGGCGCCGACATGCGCGACGCCGGCGACGCAGCGCGGCCTCTACATCGCCACGGCGGTCGCTGCTCGTCGCGGTCTATGCGCTGCTGCCGCTGGCTCACGCGCGACGAAGTTCGGCCTCGTGCAGCGCGCCATCCGCGACTCGCGAGAACGCGCGTGCTTTTCTCCGGCTACGCCGCGGCGAACTACAAGCTCTTCATCTTCGTCGTCGTGCGCCGTCATCGCGAGCGCTCGGCGGCGCGCTCTACGTCCCGCAGGTCGGCATCATCAACCCGAGCGAGATGACGCCGGAGAAATCGCTCGAAGCCGTCGTCTGGTGCGCGGTCGGCGGACGCGGCACGCTCGTCGGCCCGATCATCGGCGCCATCAGCGTGAACGCGCTGAAGAGCTGGGCGACGCGCGCCTATCCCGATCTACTGGCTCATCATCCTCGGCGTGCTGTTCATCCTCGTCGTGCTCTTCATGCCCAAGGGAATCGTCGGCCTGCCCGCGCAGTTGCGCGGCGTGTTTGCCAGACGAAAAGCCGGCGAGCCTGAACCCGCCCTGTCCGACAAGTCTGCCGTGGAGCCATGAAGATCGATTCCACCCAACGAACAATTTCTCCTCGCCGCCGAGGGCGTGAACAAGGCGTTCGCCGGCTTCAAGGCCATCACGAACCTCAACTTCTACCTCGATGAGGGAGAACTGCGCACCGTCATCGGGCCGAACGGCGCGGGCAAGACGACCTTCCTCGATCTCATCACCGGCCGCACCAAGCCCGACACGGGCACGATCGAATTCGAGGGCGCGCACGACGTGACGCGGATGAACGAGTACCAGATCTACCGGCTCGGCATCGGCCGGAAATTCCAGACGCCCACGGTCTATACCGACCACACGGTCTGGGAAAATCTGCTGCTCAGCCTCGAGGGCAGCCGCGGCGTCTGGGCGAGCCTCTTCCACAAGCCGAACAGCGCCGAACGCGACCGGATGGACGAGATCCTCAAGACGATCAATCTCGACGAAACAGCGCGACTGGAAGGCCGGCGCGCTCGCGCACGGCCAGAAGCAGTGGCTGGAGATCGGCATGCTCCTCGCGCAAAACGCCAAGCTGCTCCTCGTCGATGAACCCGCCGCCGGCATGACCGACGAGGAAACGCACAAGACCGGCGAACTGCTCCTCTGCCTCGCCGGCAAGCACACCATCGTCGTCATCGAGCACGACATGGTCTTCGTCCGGCAGATCGCCGCCGGGCCGCAAAGTCACCGTGCTCCACCAGGGCAGCGTCCTCTGCGAAGGCCCGGTCGATGAAGTGCAGAACGACGAACGCGTGCATCGAAGTCTATCTCGGCCGGAAGGCCCGCACCCACTGAACCATGCTGAAGGTAGAATCCATCGAACTCTCCATCGGCGGCAGCCGCATCCTGCGCGGCGTTGATTTCGAGGTGCCGGACCACAAGGTCTTCTGCCTCATGGGCCGCAACGGCGTCGGCAAGACCTCGCACGCTGCGCAGCATCACCGGCGTGATGAAGCCGAGCGCCGGCCGCATCACGCTCGACGGCCAGGACATCACCAAGCTCTCCTCCGAGGCGCGCGCCGCCGCCGGCATCGGCTACGTCCCGCAAGGGCGCGACATCTTCCCGCAGCTCACCGTCGAGGAGAACCTGCACATCGGCGCCATCGCGCTCGGCAAAAAGATCGAACGGCAGCCTCGACCGCGTCTTCAGCCTCTTCCCGATCCTGAAGGAATTCCTGCCGCGCAAAGGCGGCATGCTCTCCGGCGGCCAGCAGCAGCAGCTCGCCATCGGCCGCGCGCTGCTCACCGAGCCGAAGATCCTCATCCTCGACGAGCCGACCGAAGGCATTCAGCCCAACATCATCGACCAGATCGGCGATGCCATTAAGCTCCTCCGCCGCGGCGGCCACCACAATGAGCCCGGCATTGCTTGCCGAGATCAACCAGTCGCTGAAGACGCTATCGCAACGAGGGAACGCCCGGATTCGCCGCTGCTGGCGGAGGTCAGCGAAACCATCACCGTCCTGCTGCGCGAAGGCGTCGAAAAACATCCCGCGATGTTCAACCGGTTCGCCGAATGCATCGACCAGCTCCGCAGGCAGCAGCCCGAGGGAACGAGGCTCGGAGACGAGATCGGCTCCGCGCTCCAGCGGCTCCACGGCGAAGCCAAGATGAGCATCCTGCTCGTCGAGCAGTATCTCGATTTTTGCAGCGAGCTTGCCGACGTCTTCGCGATCATGGATCGCGGCACGGTCGTGGCGTCCGGGCCTGTCGCAGCGCTGACCGATGAAGTGGTGAAGCGGCATCTCACCGTATGATCTCGCCGATCTTCTGCTCCGCGCCGTTTCATGCCACGCGGCATCTTTGCGGTCGCACGTGTTCGTGGTTCACATTTCCACGCGAATTCGCTTAAACCTGCCCGCATGAAACACGCCCGCCTCGCCCTTGCCCTTGCACTCGTCCCCACGCTCGCCCACGCCCATCCTGGGCATGGCGCGGAGGTCGGCGGAATCGGCTGGGGCCTCGCGCATCCTTTCACCGGGCTCGACCACATCCTGGCGATGGTCGCCGTCGGCCTCTGGGCGGTGCAGCTCGGAAAGCGCGCGCTGTGGCTGCTGCCGCTGTCGTTCGTCGGCGCGATGGCCGCGGGAGCTGCGATGGGAATGAACGGGCTCCGGTTGCCGTTCGTGGAGCCGGCGATTCTCGCGAGCGTCATCGGGCTGGGCGCAGTGGTTGCCTTCGCCGCGCGCCTTCCGCTCGGAGCGAGCGCCGCTGCGGTCGCGGTCGCCGCGCTGTTTCACGGCCAGGCACACGGCAGCGAGATTCCCGCAAACGCCGCCGGGTTTCAGACGGTGATGGGCTTCCACCTCGCGACCGCGCTTCTGCACGTCCTCGGTGTGAGCGGCGGTCTCGCACTTCAGCGCATTGCGCAGCAGCGCGTCATCCGCGCAGCAGGTGCCGCGATCCTTTCCGTCGCGGTCCTGATCGGGCTCGGCGTCCTCTAACTCGATGCACCTTGCGCCGCGCGATACCGAGAAGCTCCTCATCGTCGTCGCGGCCGACCTCGCGCGCCGCCGCCAGAAACGCGGCCTCAAGCTGAACTACCCCGAGAGCATCGCCATCATCTCCTACGAGATCATGGAAGGCGCCCGCGATGGCCGCTCCGTGGTGGACTTGATGAGTCACGGCACGACCATCCTCACACGCGCCGACGTGATGGAAGGCATCCCGGAAATGATCCACGAGGTGCAGGTGGAGGCCACGTTCCCCGATGGCACAAAACTCGTCACGGTTCACAATCCGATCCGCTAAACATGATTTTTCACCGCCAAGACGCCAAGACGCCAAGATTTTCGGGCAACGGCACGCCTTTTGGCATTTTTGCCATCTTGGCGCCTTGGCGTCTTGGCGGTTCAACCTGTCAGCGATGATCCCCGGAGAAATCATCGTCGCCGACGATCCCGCGGGACTCCCGGCGAATCTCACGCTCGCGACCAAAGTCGTGCGAGTCGCCAACACCGGCGACCGGCCAGTCCAGATCGGCAGCCACTTCCATTTCTACGAGGTGAATGAATCGCTCGCCTTCGACCGCGCAGCCGCGCGCGGATTCCGCCTCAACATTCCGGCCGGCACCGCCGTCCGCTTCGAGCCGGGCGACACGCGTGACGTGGAACTCGTCGCGCTCAGCGGTGCGCGCGAAGTCTTTGGCCTCAACGCGAAGGTGAACGGGAAACTTTGATGAACCGCCAAGACGCCAAGACGCCAAGGGAGGAGCCCGAAGAGGAGTTGGACGTGCTGGCAAAAGCCGTGGTGAATGCAGCGTTCAAGGTTCACACGGAACTCGGGCCGGGTTTGCTCGAAGGCGTGTATGAAGTTTGCCTTGCGCACGAACTCATCAAGCGCGGTTTGAAAGTGGATCGGCAAGTCGCTCTGCCGGTGCTTTACGATGGCGTAAAAATCGAGGCAGGTCTCCGCCTCGATATTTTGGTCGAGGGCAAGCTCATCGTAGAACTGAAAGCCGTCGAAAACCTGCTCCCCGTCCACAAGGCACAGATGCTGACTTACCTCAAACTGAGCAGCCGGTGCCTCGGATTGCTCATTAACTTTAATGTCCCACTCATCAAAGACGGCATCAAACGCGTCATCTGCTCGAACTGAATATGAGTGACCGCCAAGACGCAAAGACGCCAAGGTCTGGAGGAGGAAACAATTTCTGTCGCCTGCATCTCCTGGCGTCTTGGCGCCTTGGCGGTTCACCCAAATAGCCATGCCACTCACGCTCACCCGCCGCCAGTATGCAGACATGTTCGGGCCGACGGTAGGCGATCGTGTGCGACTGGCGGACACGGAGCTTTTCATCGAGGTCGAGCGCGACCTCATCGCGGAGAGCGGCGGGTACGGGAATGAGGTGAAATTTGGCGGCGGCAAAGTCATCCGCGACGGAATGGGCCAGTCGTCCACGGCGCTCGACGCGGAGTGCCTCGACCTCGTCATCACGAATGCGCTGATTCTCGACGCGGTGCAGGGCATCATCAAAGCCGACATCGGCATCAAGGGCGGGCGCATCGTCGGCATCGGGCATGCGGGGAATCCCGGCATCCAGCAGGGGATCACGATGATCATCGGAGCGGCGACGGAGGTCATCGCGGGCGAGGGCTGCATCGTCACGGCGGGCTCGATCGACACGCACATCCACTTCATCTGCCCGCAGCAAATCGAGCACGCGCTCGCGAGCGGCGTGACCACGATGATCGGCGGCGGCACCGGCCCTGCGCACGGCACGTATGCCACGACTTGCACGCCCGGCATCTGGAACATCCGCCGCATGCTCGAAGCCGCAGACGAATACCCGATGAACATCGGCTTCCTCGGCAAAGGCAACTGCTCCACGCCCGAGCCGCTGCGCGAGCAGGTGCGCGCGGGAGTCATCGGCCTGAAGCTGCACGAGGACTGGGGCACCACGCCCGCGGCGATCGATTGCTGCCTCGGCGTCGCGGACGAACTCGACGTGCAGGTCGCCATCCACACCGACACGCTGAACGAAGCCGGCTTCCTCGAAGCCACGCTCGCCGCGTTCAAGGGCCGCACGATCCACACCTTCCACAGCGAAGGCGCAGGCGGCGGGCCACGCGCCGGACATCATCCGCGTCTGCGGCGAGCTGAACGTGCTGCCGTCGTCCACAAACCCGACGCGGCCGTTCACCGTGAACACCATCGCCGAGCATCTCGACATGCTCATGGTGTGCCATCACCTCGACTCGAAGATCCCCGAGGACGTCGCGTTCGCCGAGAGCCGCATCCGCCCCGAGACCATCGCCGCCGAGGACATGCTGCACGACCTCGGCGCGATCTCGATCATGTCGAGCGATTCGCAGGCGATGGGCCGCATCGGCGAAGTCATCACGCGCACCTGGCAGACGGCGCACAAGATGAAGGTGCAGTTTGGCACTTTGGAACCGCCAAGACGCCAAGACGCCAAGGAAGAGAAAGGCAGCAGTGTCGTTGGCACCACATCTTCCCATCTTGGCGTCTTGGCGCCTTGGCGGTTCCACTTCCCCGCCGACAACTTTCGCGCGCTGCGCTACATCGCGAAGACGACGATCAATCCCGCCATCGCCCACGGCATCGCGCACGAAGTCGGCAGCATCGAGCCCGGCAAACTCGCCGACCTCGTCGTGTGGAAGCCCGCGTTCTTCGGCGTAAAGCCCGAGGTGATTTTGAAAGGCGGCCTCATCGCGATGGCGAACATGGGCGACCCGAACGCGAGCATCCCCACGCCGCAGCCGATGTTCTACCGCCCGCAATTTGCGGCGCACGGCCGCGCGAAATTTTCGACCAGTGTCACGTTCGTCAGCGGTGCCGGATTGGAAAGCGGCGCACTCGATTCGCTGAAGCTCGGCAAGCGCCTCGTCGCCGTGAAGGGAACGCGCAACGTGACGAAGAAGCACCTCGTCTGGAACGACGCCACGCCGCACATCGAGGTCGATCCCGAGACCTACACCGTTCGCGCCGACGGCCGCGTGCTCACCTGCGAGCCCGCGAGCGTGCTCCCGATGGCGCAGCGGTATTTCCTGTTCTGAGCGCATGACGCTCATCCACGCCGCGCTCGCCGAGGTTCCGTCGCTTCCTCGCATCGCTTTGCGCGCCGAGCGACAGATGCTCGCGAAGCGCCGCTGGCGCGGAGTTGCCGAGGACGGCGAGGAGTTTGGTTTCGACCTCAGCGGGCCGCTCGGGGATGGCGCGGTGTTTTTTGCCGCGCCGACGGCCGTTTATTGCATCGAGCAAACGGCGGAGCCTGTGCTGGAAGTCGCGCTCATCGCGAAGGCGGCGCCTGTCGCGCGGCTCGGGTGGACGATTGGAAACCTGCACTTCCCCATCCAGGTCACCGACGACTGCATCCGCGTGCCGGATGATCCGGCGCTGCGGCAGCTTTTCGAGCGGGAGAAAATTCCGTTCATCGCCTGCGAGCGGGTGTTTGTCCCATTCGCGAAAACTCACGGCCATGAATCCTGATTTCGCGTGGCTGCCGGCGCTTCTCCAGACGAGCGACGCGCTCTTCCCCACGGGGGCATATGCGCACTCGCTGGGCTTTGAGGAATACGCGCGGCTCGCGGGCGTGCGTGACGAGAATGGGCTGCGCCTGTTTGTGGCGGAACACCTGCTCCCTGCGCTCGCCGCGCTGGAGTTGCCGTATCTCCGCTTCGCTCACGAATCCGCCGATGATCTGCCGGGCCTGTGCGCCGTGGATCGCGAGATATCCGCGTGGAAGCTCGCGAAGGAAGCCCGCGAGGCGAGCGTGACCATCGGACGTCGGCGGCTTGCGGCGTTGCGCGCGGTGAATGAACTGCCGCGCTACGCGGAGTTAGCCGCGGCGGTCGCGCGTGGCGAGGCGCACGGGCATCACCTCATGGTCTGCGCGGTGCAGGCGGCGGGCGAGGGATTCCCGATCTCCGCGGCGCTCGGGGCGTGGTTTTACCAAAGTGTCGCCGGCGTGTGCAGCGCGTCCTTGAAATTGATCCGCATCGGCCAGGACGGCTGCCAGCGCGTCCTCCGCGGTGCGCTCGCGCGGGCGGAGGCGACCATCGCCGCATCGCTCGCGGTGACACGCGATGGAGCGGGAACCTTCGACCCGCTGCTCGAAATCGCCTCGATGCGCCACGAGTTTGCGGACGAGCGGCTTTTCATCTCATGAACAAACGACCTGTGCGAATCGGAATCGGCGGCCCTGTGGGCTCCGGCAAAACAATGTGCGTCCTGCGGCTCTGCCAGTGGCTGCGCGACGAATTCTCCATGGCCGTCGTGACGAACGACATCTACACGCGCGAGGACGCCGAGTTTCTCACGCGCAGCGAGGCGCTCGCGGCGGATCGCATCCTCGGCGTCGAGACGGGCGGCTGCCCGCACACGGCGATCCGCGACGACACCTCGATGAATGTCGCCGCCATCGAGGAACTCGAGCGCCGCCACCCGGATGCGCGGCTCATCCTCGTGGAAAGCGGCGGCGACAATCTCTCCGCGACGTTTTCACCGGAACTGGTGGATGCGTTCATCTACGTCATCGACGTCGCCGAAGGGGACAAAATCCCACGCAAAGGCGGCCCCGCGATCCGCCACAGCGATCTGCTGCTCATCAACAAGATCGAACTCGCACCGTATGTCGGCGCCGACCTCGGCGTCATGGCACGCGACGCGAAAATCCAGCGCGGCGAGCGGCCGTTCATCTTCGCCGATCTGCGTTCGGGGAAGGGGAAGGACGAACTGCTCGCCTGGCTGCGCCGCGAGGTTCTCTTCACCCCGTGAGCGGCCTGCACGGCCATCTCGAACTCCTCGTGTGTCCGGACGACGCGGGCCGCACCGTGCTTAGGCGGCAGTCGTTTTCCGCGCCGTTCCACATCAGCAAGCCGCACCACGACGCGGGCTGGCTGGTCGTGAATCTCGCGAGTCCGTCGCCGGGGTTTCTCTCCGGCGACCGTGTGAATGTGAATGTGGATGTGGAGCCGGGCGCCCGGCTGCTGCTCACCGCGCCGAGTGCGAGCCGACTGCACGCGATGACCGGCGGGCATGCGGAACTCGTGCAGGAATTCACCGTCGCGAGCGGCGGGTGCCTCGACTGCTTCCCGGAGTACCTCATCCCGCAACGGCGCACGCGCTACCGGCAGCGCACGCGCATTTGCTTGGCGGAAGGTGCGACGTTGCTCTGGTGCGAGAGCATCGCGCCGGGGCGGACGGCATCGGGCGAAGTCTTCGCGTATGAAGAGCTGCAATTTGCGACCGATATTTCCGTCGGCGCGACGCACGTCCTTCGCGAGCGGTTCCGGCTCGTGCCTGGCGAAAGTGCGCTGGGCGCCCTGCGCGCGCGATTCCAGTCCGCGTATTACGCGAGCGTCGTGTGCGTGGCTCCGGAGCTTTCGCCGCCGGTGGATGCGCTGCGATCGCTTCATGATTCGGACGTCGCGTGGGTCGGCTGCAGTTCGCTGCCAGCGGGCGGATGGATCGTGAAGATCGTCGCCGCCGACAGCGTGGCGCTCCGTGATCGGCTGTCACGTGCGCGGCAGATTCTTTACGCGGCCGCCGGGATGGAGATGCCGTCCATCCGCCGCGTCACCGGGGGCGGCTGAGGAACTGCGCGGTTATTTTGCGGCGCAGTAGGCGCGCCAGCCGCCGTGCGAAGTGATCTCGCGCTGGCCTTCGCAGAGGATCGGCTCCGCGAGGACACCGAGCGTCTCCGCGCCGCTCGCGAGCCGCACCTTTCCAATCGTGAGGCCCGGCGGCTCGGCCAGGAGCACCGAGGCAAGTCCGGCTGGCGGGACGGCCCACACTTCCACCGCGACCGCGACGCCGCCCTCGCGGACGCGATACATCCCTGGATGGCGGTCGTTGATCGAGAACAGACGATAGGCAGGCACGGTCGCGTCTTCGCGGACGAATTCCGCGCCGACAGCGAGCAGATTTCCATTCAGTTCGAGTCCGCGCATGAGCGTGCCGTTCACGGCGAGGTGGATCAGGTCGGTCTTCATTTCGTGGTTTCAAAGTGCGGGATTCAAAGTGAACATGCAATCTGATCGCCGCCCCCTGTTGTCCGGTCATCAATCCCCGGCATCGCCCCCATGAAACCCAGACATTCCCGCATCCACGCCCTCCTCATGCTGGCGTCACTCGCCACGTCCGGACTCGCAGCGGAGGTTGCACCCGCACCGGCGGTGCAGCCGCCGCCTGCGGCGAAGGTGGAAATCCAGATCCAGGGTGGCGGACAGATCCAGTTCAATGGCGGCGCGCAATTTCAGCTTCAGGTCGGTGGTGCGCAGATCCAGGCGGGTGTCGCAGTCGCACAGGCGGCGGGAGCGAGGCCAAATGCCGCTCTGCCGCCGGTGATCTTTTTCCCCGGCATCCCGTCCATTTTGGTCCCGAACCCGCTCGCGGCAGGCGCCGCGAAGCCGGGTTATCTCGGCGTGACGCTCGACACGACTGTGGCCGCGCCGGCCGACGATGCGGATGCAAAAGCGACAGCCGCCGGCGTGGGAATCCTCAGCGTCCTGGAAGATTCCCCCGCCGCGAAGGCGGGCGTGAAGGAAGGGGATCGCGTGCTGACTTTCGAGGGCAAGGCCGCGAAGGACTCGGCGCAATTGCGGGAAATGATCCGCGCAGTGAGGCCGGAGCAGGTGGTGAAGCTCACCGTCCGGCGCGATGGAAAAGACGTCGAGCTCAAGGCAAAGCTGGGCGCCGCGCCGGAAGCGCCGCCGGTGATCCAGTTTGCCGCCGCAAATGCGCCGGAGGCCGTGCCGGGAGCCGTGGTTTTCCGGGCCACCACCAACACCGCGACGCGCAGTTCGACGAGTGCGGGCGGCGGCAGCGCACAGAGCGAGAAGGACGCCGTGTTGCTTCGTGACGGGAACCGTTTCACCGGGCAAATCCAGGGCCTCGATCCGGCGAAGGGCCTCATCCTGAAACGCGAAGGAGTCCCGGACGTGGAACTGCTGGAGAATGAAATCCGGAGCCTGATTTTTGCGGAGCGCGAGAAAGCCGCGCCCGGCGTCACGAAAGTCCACCTGCAGCTGCGCGATGGCAGTTGGTTTGGCGGTGATGCGCTGACCATGGCGGATGGCAAAATCGCGCTCACTTTGCCCGGCGGGCAGCGTCTGGAAATCCCGAGGGAGCAGGCGCAGTGCGCGACGCTTTCCGACAGCCAGGCTCCGCAGATGTACGACGGGCCGATGGGCCTCTCGGGCTGGTCCACGGGGCGGAACGGCTCGGGGGTTTGGGAATTCAAGGACGGATTGCTGCGCTGCCTCACGAATGGGCCGATCGGCCGCAATTTCGAGCAGATGCCCGACCCGATCGATTTGTCCTTCGATGTTACCTTTGCGCCGCAGCTCCAGCATTTCGGCATCACGCTATTTTCGACCGGCGTGAGCCAGTCCTCGGTCGGCGCGCTCATGGTCCAGTTCAGTCCCCAGCAGATCACCGGGAATCACTACGACGGACGGCGATACAACCAATACAACTCCCAGCTCCAGGGCGGCGTGCGCCTGCTTGCGGGTGAAAAACCGGAGACGATCCGCTACCGGCTGCTGGTGGATCGGGTCGCTGGCCGGGCGCTGATTTACGCCAACGGCGTCAAGCGCGCCGAGTGGAAGCTTTCCAAGATGAGCCCGGCGGATGCGGGCAAGGCCGGCGGATATTTCACGTTCTCGCCGAATGTTTTCACGTCCGGCGCGACGATGGAACTCGGGCGCCTGCGCATCCTGCCATGGGACGGCAAGGAACCCGAGAAGGGAGCGGAGCCCGCCGCGCCCGCGGCTGATCAGGTGCTCGCAGGCAACGCCGCCGCGATGAATGGATCGATCGAACGCATCACCGGCCGGGAGATCGTCTTCGCCAACGAGGGCGGCACCGCGCCGCGGGACAAGACGCTCTACGTGCGCTTTGCGCCTGCCGCCGCGCCGAAGGACCTTCCTGCGCCCGTCGCGTTGCTGCGGTTGAAAAACGGGAGCGAATTTTCCGCCACGAAGCTCAGCGGTGACGGCCGGTCGATGACGGTCACCACGCGCTTCGGCTCGCAGCTCACGCTGCCGCTCTCGGCGTTGCGCGAGCTGGAGTATCCGCCGCGGCCCGGCCAGCCCGAGTCTTCCGCGAAGGGCCTGGATGTCCTCACGCTCACCGACGGAACGCAGATGAAGGGCAAGGTGCTCACGCCGATCGGCGGGGACATCCTGCGCTGGAAAATCGCCGCATCGAAGGTGCCGATCGAGTTCCCGCGCGCCCGCGTCGCCGGCGTTTACTTTGCCCCGCCCGCGGAATCGCCGGAAAGCGCGGCGCTCACGGGCTCCGGCGCGGTGCGTCTCGGCAATGGCGACTGGTTGCCGGGCGACGTCGTGTCGCTCGCGGGCGACCGGCTCGTTTTTAAGACCGGCCTCGCCGCGGCACTTGCCATCCCGCTCGCCGCCGTGCGCAGCCTTTACCTCGGCGCCGAAGTCACTGCCAGCCTCGCCGACGGGGCCACCGGATCGGAGCTTTGGAATGAAGGCCCGAGTCCCGGACGCACGGGCATCCCGCGGAAGCAATTGGACGTCCTGTCGAAAGGCGAGCCGCCATGGAGTTACCACGACGGCGGCTACACGCTCACCGGCACGTCCCGCGGCAGCCAGTCGATGCTCGCGCACAAATGGCCCGCGTACGATGGCGCGTACGCGCTGGACTTCGAAATCGCCAACACCGGCCGCTCCCCGGCATTCAACATCCAGCTCTTCAATTCCAAGGACGAGCGCACTTTCACCGTCTATTCCGTCGGCGGGCGCGTGAATGTGTATTTCAATCCCGGCTCCGTGCGGCTGAACCGTTTCGCCGGCGCGGGCAAACGCTTCCAGGTGGAGGAAAAAATCGACGCCGCAGGCGGCAACATCCGCGTCACGGTGGTGCTGGATCGCCCCGCGAAAACGTTCCGCGTCTTCATGGCCGGCAGCGAAATCGGAAAGATTCCCTTCAAGGAAGATGAAGCCGCCGAGGCGCTCGAGGTGGGCGGCTTCACCCTCACGCCGATGTCCACCGGCGCGGGCACCGGCAGGCCAAACCGCATTTCGCGCATCTGGCTTTCGCCGTGGGACGGCCTGTCCGCCGGCACCGTGCCCGGCAAAATCCTTGAGCCTCTGGGAGACCAGGCAGTCGGACCGCCGCCGCGGCCGCTTCCTCCCGCGGCTGCCAAAAAGCCCGAGGCTGCGGGGGAGGGGACGGAGCCCGAAAAGGCCGCCGCGCCGTTGCCAGTCGTCCACCTCGTGAATGGCGATGAGTTTGCGGGCGCGATCGAGAAAATCGCGGGCGACCTCGTCACCGTCGATTCCGATGCCGGCCCGCTCGAACTCCCCGGCAAGCGCGTCGCGTGGATTCTTTTCCCCGGCAGCAAGGAAGCCGTCGCCGACCATTTCCCGCGCCTCCGCTTCCACAATCGCGGCCTCGTTTCCGTGAAGGATCTCCACATCGAAAACGACCGCGTGAAATGCACGACGCTGGAAGGCCAGCCCCTCGACTTCCCGCGCGCCGTGGTGAAGGAAGTCGTCTATCGCCCACTCGAATAAGCCGCCGCCGACGGCCCTGAATTGGGAGTATGTTCGCGTAGGAAAAATCCCGACTGATGCTCGGTGCGCTCCTTAAGGCGATTGAGCACTCGGGCCGATTGTCCGTAGAGATGGGGGGCGGTACGGTATGAGGCATGAAGCCCCTCGATCGATCCTTCCACTCCCCGGGCGGGAAACCTGGGTCACCGCGAAATCCCGCGTGGGTGAACAACACCGAGACCTAAGCCGAGCCCTACGACCCGCCGCCGCTGAGCGACGGGGAAGCGCCTTCGCGGGCCGCGCGCGGCGACGTGCCGCTGGCCGAGAACAATCCGCCAAACCAGACGGTGCAGAAATCACGGCTGATTGATCGGCGCTGAATGCATCGGAGCCCTCCGCATGTTTGAGGGTGGCCGATGCGCTAACGTCGGTCGCGCCATGAATGGTGCCGATTCGTCGGTAGCCATGCGCCGCATCGCCAGGGGGGAATCGGGCGGTGCGGCGCAAATCGCGGGCGGATGTTCTTTGTGCGAAATGTGGATGACCTGCTAAAAGCGGTCCCGCGGGGGCGGCCCCCGGTCGCGGCCGGCTGGCCCGCTGTCCTGTACTCTGACGGGAGGTGTCGGGGCGCGATGTTGCGTCACATTCCCGCTAGTGAAGCGGGGCCCGGATGGTAATCTCGCAAGACCCATGGGCTCCCCACCCACCAAGATCCTCGTCGTTGACGACGAGTCGCATACCGCCACCTCCGTCACACTGGCGCTGGGGGAACGCTATCAGGTCGATGCCATCTACGACGGGCAGGAGGCATTCGAACTCCTCAAGGCGAACACGCGGGGCTTCGAGATCGTCATCGCCGACCACATGATGCCGGGCTGGGCGGGGTCGGAATTGATCAAGCGGCTGCAACTCGCCGGGTTCCGCGGAAAGTGGGTCGTAATGTCCGGCTACCTCTCGCCGGAAGCGGAGGCGATCTATCGCGGTCTCGGCGTGGAATACATCATTCCGAAGCCGTTCGATTTGCTGCAGCTCCGGCGTGCGGTGGAGTCGAGCGTGGGGGGGCTTGCGGAGCAAAAGACGTAGGCGGAACAGCCGCCGAGCGCCCCGGATCAGTCCACGACGTGCGAGTGGGTGAGTGCGTAGGCGATGAGGGCCAGCGCCATGAGGAAAGTGGAGACTGCGATCCACTTCAGCAGGAAATCGCGCCGGCCGCGGGGACTCCTTTTTCCGCAGGACGGGCAACGCTCCTGATTTCCTTCGAAATCGGAACCGCAGGATTTGCAATGTGAGACGGTCGGCTGCATGGCGCGGGTTTTCGCGAGTCGCAACGTAGCACGAAAGCGGAGAGCCGGGAATGGAATGGGTGCGGCTGCCGGTGAGGTGCGCGCGAATCGCGCTGCGCTTGCCTTTCTGTCCGAAACGGACAGCCTGCGGGTCCCATGGCGATGAAGAAATCGAAGCGAGGAACCCCACCGCGCGGCGTCAGGGCCCACGAAGACCCATTCACCGTTTCCCATCGTGGGCGTGGGAGCCTCGGCGGGCGGCTCTGGAGGCGGCGACGCAACTGGTACGGCACCTGCCGGGCGATGCGCGGCTGGCGCTCGTGCTCGTGCAGCATCTCGACCCCGGGCAGCCGAGCGCGCTCGCGAGCCTCCTCGCGCGGGTGACGGAGCTGACGGTCGTGGAGGCGAAAAACGGGATGCCGGTGGAGCGCGGCCACGTGTATGTGATCCCGCCGAACAAGACGCTCGGCATTTCCAAGGGGGTGCTGAAATTGTCGCCGCGCGGCCACTCGACGGAACCGCACTTGCCGGTGAATTATTTTTTCAAGGCGCTGGCGGAGGATCAGGGGCACCGCGCGGTGGGTGTGATCCTCTCGGGCACCGGGCAGGACGGAGCGGACGGGCTCGAGGCGATCAAGGCGGCGAACGGCATCACCTTTGCCCAGACCGAGAGGACCGCGAAGCACTCGGGCATGCCGGCGAGCGCGAGCGGCGCGGCGGACTTCATCCTTTCGCCCGAGGAGATCGCGGCGGAACTGGTGCGCATCAGCCATCATCCCTCCGCGCTGCTTCCGCGTGGCGAGGATGGGCCCGGACAGTTCCCGGCGGAAGCCGCGGAGTTCAAGCAGGTCTGCTCGCTGCTCAAGGCGCACTCGGGAATCGATTTTTTTCACTACAAGCCGAACACGCTGGGCCGGCGGATCACCCGCCGCATGGTGCTCCTGAAATCGGACAGCCTCGCGCAGTACGGCGGGCTGCTGCGCGGGAATCCCGGCGAGCTGGAGGCGCTGCTCCAGGATGTGCTGATCTCGGTCACCGGCTTTTTCCGCGACCCGAAGGCGTTTGAGATCCTGAAAAAGAAAATCTTCCCGAGGATCGTGAAGCACAAGTCCACGGACGAATCCATCCGCATCTGGGTGCCGGGCTGCTCGACCGGCGAGGAAGTGTATTCGCTGGCGATGGCGGTCGTGGAGTTCATGGAGACGGCCGGGAAAAAGTGGCCGATCCAGTTGTTCGGGACGGACGTGAACGACGCGATCCTGAACCGTGCGCGTTCCGGGATGTACCCCGAGAGCATCAAGGGAGACCTCTCGCCCGCACGGCTGCGGCGCTTTTTTGCGAGGACGGACGCCGGCTACCGCGTCGAAAAGTCGATCCGCGACCTGTGTGTCTTTGCGCGGCAGAACGTCGTGGCGGACCCGCCCTTCTCCAAGGTGGACCTCATCAGTTGCCGGAATGTGCTCATCTATTTCGGCGCGCCGATGCAGAGGAAAGTGGTGCCGATTTTCCACTACGCGCTGAATCCGCGCGGCTTCCTGCTGCTGGGCACGGCGGAGTCCGTCGCGGGGTTTGCGGAGCTGTTCGAGCTGTTGGATGCGAAGCAGCGCATCTATGCGAAGCGCGCGGTGTCCGAGCCGCTCGCCACGCGGCTGCCGCCATTCGTCGCGGGACTCGCGGGCCGCGACGTCCCGGCGGCGGCGACGGGCCGCCGCGGCTCGGAAAATGTGCTCGGCGAGATCCGGAAACACGCGGACGCGCTCGTGCTCAGCGAGTTTGCACCCGATGGCGTCGTGGTGAATTCGCGCATGGACATCCTGCAATTCCGCGGCCGCACGGAGTTCTATCTCGGCCACGGGCCGGGGACCGCAAACCTGAACCTGCTGCAGATGGCGCGGCAGGGCCTCTCGGTGGAATTGCGCCCGCTCATCGCGAGGGCCGCGAAGCTGAACCGGCCCACGACGCGCGAAGGCGTGCGGGTGCGCACGGACGGCCGCACCATCTCGGCCGACATCCGCGTGATCCCTTTCAAGGTGCCGCCGTCCGAGGAGCGGTTTTTCCTCGTCTTCTTCGAGCAGACGGCGGCGAAGGTCGAGGCGGCGGTGCCCAAGGGCAAGGCCGGCCAGCGCACCGCGGCGCAGCGGGAGATCGCGCAGTTGCGCGAGGAGCTGGCGCTCACGAAGCTTTCGCTGCACGGCCTCATGGAGGAGCACGAGGCCGCCGACGAGGAATTGCGCGCGGCGAACGAGGAGGCGCTCTCAAGCAACGAGGAACTCCAGAGCACGAACGAGGAGCTCGAGACGGCGAAGGAGGAACTCCAGAGCACGAACGAGGAGCTGACGACGCTCAACGAGGAACTCCAGAACCGGAACCTCGAACTGCAGGAGATCAGCGACGACTTGCTGAATGTGTTCAACAGCGTGGAGGTCGCGGTCGTGATGCTGGACAAGGAGCTTCGCGTCCGCCGTTTCACGCCGAAGGCGCAGACCGTCCTCGGTCTCATCGCCGGTGATGTGGGCCGCACGGTCACGGACCTGAAGCTCAGCCTCGCGCTGCCGGAGCTGCACTCCGCGATCCTCCGCGTGCTGGACACGCTCGCCGCCGAGGAGCAGGAGATCCAGGACCGCGAGGGCCATTGGTATGCGCTGCGCATCCGGCCGTATCGCACCGCGGACAGCCGCATCAACGGCGTGATTTTCGTGATGCAGGACATCGATCCGCTGAAGCGCAGCCTCGCCGAATCGGACCACGCGCGGTGCCTCTCCGAGGCGATCGTGGGCACGGTGCGCGAACCGCTTTTGCTGCTGGATGGGAAGTTGCGCGTGAAGCAGGCAAACCCGAGTTTTTACGACCTGTTCGAAGTGAAGTCCGCTGAGACGGAGGGCCGGTTCATCTACGAGATCGGCAGGGGACAATGGGACATTCCCGGAGTTGCGCACGCTGCTCGAAAAGATCCTCCCCGAGCGGACGAGCATCGAGGACTTCCCGGTGGAGGCGAGGTTCCCCGCGGTCGGGCGGAAGCACCTGCTCGTGAATGCCCGCCGGCTCGCGCAGCGGCAGGACGGCGATGACTGGATCCTCCTCGCCATCCGGGATGTGGGCAACCCGACCTGATTCCCGTGAAAAGGCCATTTTCCGAGCAGGGCAAACGGGGCATCCGGCCGCCAAACGGCGCGAAGCGTGCGCTCGCGGCGCCGCGGAAGCCCCGGGCGAAGGCGGCCGGGAAAGACCCGGGCGTTGCGCCGTCCGCAAGTGCTCGCGGCGCTCGAGCAGCAGCGGAACCTGCTGGAACTCCAGATCGAGGAACTCGCCAAGGCTCACGCTTCGCTCGAAATTTCCCATCAGCGCTTTGCCGAGCTTCACGAGCACGCGCCGATTGGCTATCTGACGTTCGATTCGCACGGCTGTGTCCGCGACATCAACGCGGAGGCGCAACGGCTGCTTTGCACCCGGAGGGCCATCGCGATCGGCAAGCCGTTCATCGTCTTTGTCGAGGCGGCGGAGCGGCGAAAATTCCTCGAGCATCTCTGGAAGATGCGGCGCAGCACCTCGACCGTGGCCGCCGACCTCCGGCTCGTCGCGCGGGACGGCACGGTGCGGCAGGTGCGCATGTCCACAAACCGGCACCGCGCCGCGGATGGACGTGCGGGGCTGTTCCTGACCGCGATCGAGGATGTCACCGAGCTCCGTGCCGCGGGGACGCGCGCGGCCTTGCTCGCATCCATCGTCGAGTCATCACAGGATGCCATCGCGAGCTTCATGCCGGACGGGATCATCGTCTCGTGGAATCCCGGCGCGGAATCGCTTTTCGGCTACCGCGCCGAGGAGGCGATCGGGGAAAATGTGTCGTTCATCGCGCCAAAGGATCGCCGTCAGGAGAGCGAGCGGCTCCTGGCGCTTGCGGTGCGAGGCCAGCGGGTGACGGCATTTGAAACGGTCCGCCAGCGGAAGGACGGATCGCTCGTGGATGTGGAAGTTTCGCGGTCGCCGATCTTGGAGGAAGGGCGCGTGGTCGCCATCGCGGCCATCTGGCGGGACGTTTCGGAGCGCAAGGCCGCGGAGAAAAAAATCCGCGAAGGCGAGGAACGCCTGCGAGCCGTCCTGGAGAATTCGCTCGATGCCGCGTACCGGCGGAATCTGCAGAGCGACGGCTACGACTACGTGAGCCCGGTGATCGAACAGATCACCGGCTTTATGCCGGAGGAGCTGGGATCCAAGTCGCTGGGCGACCTGTTCGAATGGGTTCATCCGTCCGACGTCCGGCACGTGCGGCGGACCTTCAGGAAGGCCATGGCGACCGGGGAGCCATGCCCGCGGCTGGAATATCGATTCCGATGCAAGGACGGCACCTTCCGTTGGGTCGCGGAGTCCTTCCGCGTGCTCCGCGATGCCGGCGGCCGGCCGCTGCATCTCGTCGGGACCGTGCGTGACGTGTCGGAGCGCAAGGCGATGGAGGCGGCGTTGCACGAGTCCCAGCGCCTCGCGCGCTCGACGGTGGAAGCGATCCCCGCGCAGATCGCGGTCATCGACGGAGCGGGGATGATCCTCGACGTGAACAAGGCCTGGCGCCGTTTCGCACTCGCCAACCGCGGCACGGACGAGACGACCGGCTGCGGCGTGAACTATCTGGAAGTCTGCGAGCGGGTGCATGGGCTGGAGCGGGGCGACGCGAAGCGCTTCGTCGCCGGTGTGCGCTCGGTGTTGAAAGGACGGACGCGGATGTTTTCGATGGACTACCCGTGCCATTCGCCGACTGAGAGGCGGTGGTTCACGGCCTACGTCACGCCTTTCGCCGGGGAAGGCGAGGTCCGCTTGGTGATCGCGCATGTGAACATCACGGCTGTCAAACTGGCCGAGGAAAAATTCCGTGACGTGCTGGAATCCGCGCCCGACGCGATGGTAATCGTGAGCCGGCAGGGAACGATTCATATGCTGAACCGGCAGGCAGAGAAACTTTTCGGCTACGAGCGGCGCGAATTGCTCGGGCGGAAGATGGAAATGCTGCTGCCCGCCGATTCCCGAGAGGGAAATCCCGCCGATCGCGCGCGGTACACGGCCAAGCCGGTGAGCCACCCGATCGGGGGAGCGATGGGAGCTGGCCGCGAGGCGCAAGGACGGGAGCGAGTTTCCCGTGGAGGTCAGCCTCAGCCCGCTCCAGACGGAGGTCGGGCTGCTGGTGTGCAGCGCCATCCGCGACATCACCGGGCGGAAGAAGGCCGAGGAGGCGATCCACACGCTGAACGCGGAGCTCGAAGCCCGTGTCGCCGCGCGCACCGAGGCGCTGACCGAGACGATGGAATCCCTGAAGACGGCAATCGAGGAACGGCGCCGGCTCGAGCAGGAAGTCCTCCACATCAGCGAGCTGGAGAGGCAGCGCATCGGCCAGGACCTGCACGACGATCTCGGCCAGCAGCTCGCCGGGCTGTGGTTTTTCAGCTCCGCGCTGGAAAAGAACCTGCGGGCCCAATCTTCTCCCGAGGCGGAAAATGCCGCGAGGATTTCTGCGACGCTGGACAAGGCGGTGAGCCTGACCCGTGCGCTCGCCCGCGGCTTGCAGCCGGTGGTGCCGGAGCCCGGCGGACTGATGGCCGCGCTCCGCGGACTCGCCGGGCGGACCTCGGAACTGTTCGGGCTCCGGTGCCGTTTTGCGTGCGGGCGTCCGGTGCATGTCTCCGATCCCGAAGTCGCCACGCATCTCTACCGGATCGCGCAGGAGGCGGTGACGAATGCCGCCCGGCACGCGGATGCGAAGCACATCGCCATCCTGCTCTCCGCCTCCGCGACGGAGCTGGCGCTGTCGGTGAACGACGACGGCAAAGGCATGCGGACTGGACGCCCGGCTGGAACGCGGGCATGGGCATCCGCACGATGAAATACCGGGCCGAGGCGATGGGAGGCTCGCTGGATTTCCGCAGCAAACCCAAGGGCGGAACGAAAGTCGTCTGCACGATACCAAAAACCAAGGATTCCGCACCGGAGGAGGACTGAAATGGCGAAGAAAGAACAAACCAGGCAGCCCGCGAAACAGCGGGCGAAGCAGACAGCGAAGCAGGCCGGGAAGCCCGCACCGAAGCAGTCGCGGGTCTTCATCGTCGATGATCATCCCGTTTTCCGCGAGGGGCTGGCCGGGATCATCCGCCAGCAGCCGGACCTCATGGTCTGCGGCTTCGCGGAGACTGCGGCGAAGGCCTTCGAGGAAATCCCGCGGACGAAACCGGACATCCTGCTGACGGACATCGGCCTGCCGGGCAGAAGCGGCCTGGAACTGCTCAAGGACATCCACGCCTTCCAGCCCGAGCTGCCGGTCCTCGTCATCTCGATGCACGACGAGGCGCTGTACGGCGAACGCATCCTGCACGCCGGCGGGCGCGGGTACATCATGAAGCAGGAAGGGCCGGAGAAGATCCTGCAGGCGATCGCCACGGTGCTCGCCGGAAAGGTGTACGTGAGCGAGAAGATGTCGGCCGGCATCCTGGAGCGGATCGTCCACCCGAATACGAAGGCGACGAGCTCGCCGCTCGGGAAGCTGAGCGACCGCGAGTTCGAGGTCTTCCAGCTCATCGCGGAGGGAAAGGACGGGCACCAGATCGCCGCCGACCTGCACCTGAGCCTGAAGACCGTGAGCTGTCACAAGACCAACATCCGGACAAAGCTCGGCCTGAAGAATTCCCTCGCGGTGATCCACTTTGCGTCGCGCTGGCTCGGCGAGCGCGGGTAGGGCGGTACGGCGCTAGGGAAAACGCCTAGCCGTCTCGGAACTTCTCGGAGTTAGGGAAAGGTTTCCTGCCAATTGTCCGGGGCCGCCCGCGCACTAGAATGGCCAGCATGACCCCCAGTGCCCAGCCCACGCTGTCGGAGTGCACCGAACCGACGGCCGTTCAAGCGGATCGCAGGTGCAAGATCGTCACATTTTACCGCGAGTTTGCCGACGCCATCCGCGCGTACCAGGCCTTCGACGCCATCGCGGAAAACTACAGCCGCGACCTCCCGGTGCATGCGACATCGTGGAGTTTCCAACTGCTTGGCCGGCCGGAATTGAGCGCCGCCATCCTGCGTGATTCGGCCTTTGCAGATGTGATCGTGGTCGCAGCGGACGGACGTGTAAAGTTGCCCGACACGGTGGAGAAATGGATCGAGGTCTGCATGAACGGGAACCGGGACGCCCAGCCCGTCGTGGTGGCGTTGCACGACGAAGGACTGAATGCCCACGGCCGCGAAGATCCCATGTGCTCATCGCTGGAGCGGATCGCGGGTCGCCGGGGTGCGTCGTTCATCTGCAGTCACGATCTGGCATTGTGCGTGAATCATGAACCCGCAGCAGAGCCGACCCGTGTCAGGCGCGCGGACGCGGGCCCGGAGCGCGAGGCGGCACTCTACCCTGCCACCGAAACCCTCCGCTGGTGGGGCATGAACGACTGATTTCTCCCATGGAAAACGACCCTCCCATGTATCACGAAGCACGCCTCCTCGCCTCCCGGAAACCCAGGCCGGCACGGCCGCGCAGCACACCGCAGGCGCCGATCGACGCCATCGTCCAGGCGGCCTACAGGAAATTTGCGCGGGGCAAGGGCGCCCGGGCCGCCATGGATCAGTGCCTCGCCGAGGATCGCCGGAATGCGAAACGGAAGGAAGCACCATGAGCGAGACGGAATGGCGGGCAGTCTATGAGAGGTTGAAGACAGCCGGTTTCAAGGTGTCCTACGAGCGCGTCTCGTACGCGCCGGAGAATCCGCTCTGGCGGGCAACCGCACGCCGTGATGGCCGGGAATGGATCACTTTGGGAAAACGATTGGGGGAGGCGCTCCAGGAGGTGGAAAAGGAGACGAAGGAATCCGTCGCGGACTGGCGCGCGATCATCGTGAACGAACTGACTGCTGCGACGATCCCCGAAGATCCCGGTTTGCGCGGATGACGGTCCGCGCGCGTGGGGCAGGCATGGTGGCGATCGTCGCGGGTTTTCGCCACACGCCGCGGCCGGGGCTGATGCGCGGTCAGCGGAGCGGGATAGCTTGTCCGCCGCATGCTGTGACCGTAGGGTGAATGAAATGAACCAGCACTCCACTTCCCGACTGCTCGCGCTCCAGACGGCGGCGATCGGCTTTTCCCTCCAATGAAAACCATTCTCGCCCTCGTGGATTTTTCCGATGTGACGGCAAGCGTGCTCGCGCAGGCGCGGGATCTGGCAAAGGCATTCGGCGGCTCCGTCATCATCATGCACGTGCTGAAGGACGAGCCGGTCGTGCTCGATGTCGGGCTCGCATCCCCGACGGTCATGCGTCCACCGGGGGACGCGGTCGTCGTGGCGGCGCAGGCGACGCTCGAGGGGTTCCGGGATTCGATGGCTGTGACGGGAGTCGCCGTCACGGTGCGGCAATTGGGCGATGCGACGATGGAAAAAATCCTCGAAGAAGGCGCGCGCCTGTCGGCCAGCATCATCGTGGTGGGATCGCATCACCACAGTGCGCTCTACCACCTGTTCATAGGGAGCTTCACCCACGACTTGCTGAAGCTCGCCACGTGTCCCGTGCTCGTGGTCCCCGCAGGCAAGGGCGCTGCCACGCCATGACACGGAAGGCATGAGACCGGGCGCGATTACGTTTCTATCCTGCGCGCTGCTGGCCCTCACCTTGCAGGGATGCGCGCAGATCGAGACCCAAGCGCCGCCGCCCGGGCCGAAACGCGTCGTCGTGGACAAGACGACCCAGACACTCACCGCCTACGAAGGAGAGAAGGTCTTCCTCCAAAGCCGCGTGAGCACGGGAACGAAAGGAAGAAGGACGCCCTCCGGCAACTTCACCGCGCTCGCAAAACAGCGGATGCACTATTCCCGCCTCTACGACAACGCGCCGATGCCGTGGAGCGTGCAGTTTCGCGGCAATTTCTTCATCCACGGTTACACCTCCGTGCCGGAGCGTCCGGCATCCCACGGCTGCGTCCGCCTGCCGTTGAAGGGCGACAACCCAGCGAAGCGCTTTTTTGACTGGGTGGAACTTGGCACGCCGATCGTCGTCACCGGGGAGTGGGCTGGCAAACCGCGTCCCGCGCAGTAGCGCCCGCGGATCGGGGTGAGCCGTTCCGATTCCGAAGGACTTCGTCGCCGGTCACTTCGGCAGTTTCGTCACCGTCACGCTCTGGAGGTAGTATTTGTTGAATTTGCTCCCGTCCGACTCGAGGGCGAAATTGTAGCCCCAGTAGCTCACGAACTGCGCGTCGTGGATCTTCCAGCTCACCTTGTGCCACTGCTTGTTGTCCGGAATGGTGTACCACGTGCCTGCGGTCTTGAAGCCGCTGGTGGACTCATACACGAGCTTGAAGCCCGCGTTGTCGTTCGCGGGATTGCGGCGGACGACGGCGGTGATCTCGATCGGCTCCGGCGTGTAGGAGAGGAAATTCGGATTCACCACGAACAGGTTGCCTCCGGGCACGCCGCCCGCGCGCGCGGAGCCGCCGTAGGCGACGACATCCGCTGCGACGGATTCGCCGGCGAGCGTGTGGAGCCCCTTCTCGACACTCGTCTCGCCCATCGTCAGGGAAACGCTCGTCGCCGCCGGATCATCCCCGCCCCACGGGAGCGGCAGCGGCTTGTTTGCACGCGCCTGCTTCACGATATCCGCGGGCACGCCGAGCACGAGCACCGGGGCGCTGGAAAGTTCGTGGCTGTTCGCCGTCGCGACGTTGCCCGTGAGCGGATTCGCGATCCGCACCGTCTCGCCGAACTCCACGAGATCCGGCGTCCCGCGCGACGCCCAGGTCACGAGCACGGTCGTCTTCGCCCCATCGAACACGAAGCCGTAGTTGCGTTGGTTCAGCAGCACCCAGCCGAGGTATTTCGGATGCGTGCCGAGGTGTTCGATCATTTGCGCCATCGCCTTGTAGGCCGGCCGCGCGCGGCCACTGCGTTCGAGCAGGCCCATCGGCCCGCTGTCGCCGTCCATGCCCTGGAACCAATTGATGCACGTGACGCCCTGCGCGATGCCCATCGTGAATGCCTTCACCAGCGCGTGGCCCTGCACGTCCAGGCCCTTCTTGATGTCCGTGCCGAGCTCGGTGAAAAAGATCGGCACATCCGCCTTCGCCGGATTCTGCACGGCGAGCATTTTCCGGATCGTGGGCACGATGCTCATGAAGACGGGTTCCGTCCCGGCGTTGTTGATCACCGTGCCGAGCACCTCGTAGGGATGCACCGTGATGTAATCGAAGTGATCCTTCGCGCCCGCCTTGATCACCTGTTCGAGGTAATTCACGTGGACCGATTTCGCCGCGAGTCCGACGAGGCACGACGGGTCCGCCGCCTTCGCCGCATCGTACGAACTGACGACAATCTTCGCGTAGTCCTCCGGTGTCTGATCGCGTCCCGTGAAATTCGGCGGCTCATTCCACACCTCCCAAAACCGGATGCGGCCTTTCGCGTGCGTCACGATTTTCGAGACATACTCGGACCACGCGGGGAGATTGTTCACCGGCAGCCGGCCCGGTGCGTCCTTCGTGTTCCACCGCGGACTTCCGAGGAGCAGGCCGAAAAATTCCATCTTCTGCGCTTCGCCGTAGCTCAGTTGTTCGTCGAGGCGCGTCCAGGTCCACTTGCCCTCCTCCGGCTCCACGTCGCCGAAGCTCGTGCGGCACGCGCGCATGTTGGTGATGCCGATCGCCGCCATCTGCGGGATCCACTTGCCGAGTTCCTGCGAAGTCTGGTTGCACGCGCCGACCCCGAAAGGGCTGAGCGCTTTTGCAGCATTGGTCGCGGGCGCATCCGCGGCGGTGCCGGGTGGGGCGATGACGGCCGTGAGCGACGCGAGAAGGAGGAACGTGAGCGCTTTCATCATGCCGCGCACTGTGCGCGAGCCCGGTCCCGTTGTCACTGCGGCGGACGCTTTTTCGTCCCTCGCCGGTCCGAAGATGGCTCTCAGGAAGGCAGGAAGATTGGAAATGGAGACGCCGACGCCGACCCCGACGCTTTTCCTGAGTTCCTGCCTTCCCGAGAAATCCACGGCACCAGCGGATCCCGAGGAATACTCCGTTGCTCCATTTCACGGGACACTCCGGGCGAACCGAAGTCTCCGCGACGCGCGCGCAACTATTCACCCCTGCCCGGTGTTTACCACGCTCATGAAACCCTCCCGAATTTTCGCTCTCGCCCTGTTGCTCAGCTTCACCGCCGCCGGCTTTTCGCAAAACGATGCGATAGACACGGCAAAGGTCCGTCAGCTCATCGAGCGCCAGCGCGGTGGCGCGACGTTGAGCGCTGAAGAAAAGGCCTACATCGAACGCGCCGAAGCGACGCGCCAGAAACGCCCGGACGGCGCAGCGCCGGCGGCGGGTGCCGATGGGATTGATTGGAACAAGGCGCAGACGCTGTTCCGCCGCAGCCAGTCCGGTGAAAAGCTCAACGCGGAGGAGCAGGCCTACCTCGACAAAGCCAAGGCCGCGCGCAACCGCGGCGGCGGAGGCGGAAGCGCTGGCGCTCCGGCAAATCAGCGCAAGGCACCCGCATCCCTGAAGCCGCTGAGCGACATGACCGCCGCGGATCGCTACGAAGGCGAGGACGGCGGGCTCTACGGTGGCGGAAAAAACACGCCGCCCGAGGCCTTGGCAAAAGCGGCATCCGCGGCGCTCGCACAGATCAAGCCGATCGATGGCAAGGTCGTGCTCGTTTCCATCAGCATGTCGAATGCGACAATGGAATTCTCCACCTTCAAACGCATCGCCGACGCGGACTCCCGGAAGTCGCCGCAGCTCACCATCGTGGATTGCGCGCAGGGCGGGCAGGCGATGGCCGAGTGGGTGAATCCCGACGGCCGGCCGTGGCAGGAGGCGATGAATCGTATCGCGAACGCGCAAGTGAGCCCCGCGCAGGTGCAGGTAGCGTGGATCAAACTCGCGAACAAGGGCCCCGGCGGATCGATGGCGGAACATCTCGCCAAACTCGAGACTGACACGACGAAGGTACTGCAAAACGCGAAGGCGAAATTCCCAAACCTCCGCATCGCCTATCTCGGCAGCCGCATCTGGGCCGGCAACGCGAAGGGCGGGCTGAATCCCGAGCCGTATGCGTATGAGAGCGCCTTCGGAGTCCGCCATCTCATCCAGCAGCAGATGAAAGGCGACGCCGCGCTCGCCGCCGACAGGGCGCCGCTGCTGCTCTGGGGTCCCTACCTCTGGGCCGAAGGCACGAGCGGCCGCAAGCTCGACGGGCTCAAATATGAGCCGCAGGATTTCACCGGCGACGGCGTGCACCCGAGCGAGAGCGGCCGGATGAAGGTGGCCGGGCTGCTGCTGGAGTTTTTCGCGACCGATCCGCTGGCGAAGAGCTGGTTCGCGAAGTGACGCGCCGAACATTTCGCGAGAAGGGCGGGGGATGGGTGG
This sequence comes from uncultured Verrucomicrobiae bacterium, assembly GCA_963769025.1. Taxonomy (GTDB): domain Bacteria; phylum Verrucomicrobiota; class Verrucomicrobiia; order Chthoniobacterales; family Chthoniobacteraceae; genus SXWH01. The sequence continues at coordinate 594,002 of CAVYKI010000003.1, read as the reverse complement.
TGGGGCAGTATGTGGTCATGGCCGCATGGCTGGTGCTCGCGCCGCTCGGCCACTCGGTGACGCATGCGCCGGGGCTCTGGATTCCCGCCGGGGCATTGCTCGCAATCGGCGCGCTGGCCGGCGTGGCAGGGACGCGCGTGCTTGGCAGGAACCGGACGCCATTTCCCAGACCGCGCGGCGATTCGCAACTCGTGCAGAGCGGCGTGTACGCAATGGTGCGCCATCCGCTGTATGCGAGTCTCATCGCGCTCAGCTTTGGATGGGCGTGCCTGTGGGAAAGCGGACTCGGTGCCCTCCTCGCGGTGGTGCAGGCCGTTTTCCTCGATGCAAAGGCGCGGCGCGAAGAGCGGTGGCTGCTGCGACAGTTTCCCGGATACGCCGGCTATTCCGCAAAAGTGCGGCGCTTCATCCCGTGGGTTTACTGAGGTCTTGAATCTGCCGCGGATGGCGCACGCGGCAGGTTACGCGAGCTTGTGGCCCTTAGTCTCGGGCGCGAACCAGATCAGCACCATGCCGATGAGATAGACGCAGGAGAGCACGGAGAAGGCGTTGGCCTCGACTTGGAATTGCATGATCCGGCGGGCGTCGCCTTCGAGATCCGCGACCTTGCCAGAACCGAACACGCCCATGAGATTCACAAACTGCAGCGAGCCAATCGCGGCGATGAGGCGGCCGAAATTGAAGCAGAATCCCTGGCCGGTGGCGCGGACGCTCGTGGGGAACAGTTCCGGAAAATAGAGCGGGAAAAACCCGTAGAAGGAGGCGGTCAGGCCGCCGAGGAGGAAGGCGCTGATCATCAGCCAGACTGGCGTGGCGCCAGAGTACGAGCCGTTCGTCTGGAAGAAGACGATGGCGGACCCCAAGGCTGCCACGCAAAGCACGAAGTAGGTGACTCTGCGGCCCAGCTTGTCGGCGACGAGCGGGGCGATCATCGTCACGAGGATGGCTCCCAGCGCCGTGGCGATGACGACGTACTCGATGACGCTGGATTTTGTGCCATCCGCCGAGAGGAACGACGCCCACTTCGCCGACTGCTGCGCGGAACCCCAGGTGCCCATGAGCGCGACTGCCGCCAGGCCGGCGCCGATCAGGAGATTGCGCATGATGACGGCGCGTTCCGAATTTGGGACGCCGCCTCCCGCGTGGGCACGGGTCATGTAACGCCGCACGGGATGCAGATAGCCCCAGAGGGCAATCCCGAGGCCGACGATCGTCACCGGAATGGCAACGATGTTCCCCACTTTTTCAAAGATCTGCGGTGTCCAGATCGCGATGATTCCCATGGCCGCAACCGCTGCCGCCAGCACGCCGAGCAGATCGATCGTGGCCCAGTGCGAGGTGCTGCCGGCCTTTTTCTCCGCCTCCCACTTGTGGGACTCCGGCACGAAAACGAGGATGAAGAAGGTGATGAGCGCGGGCGCCGCGCCGCTCACCGCGAGGAATCGCCAGCCGCGATTGTGCAGCAGGTAATCCGCCGTGCCCTGGCTGACGCCCATGCTGCTGATCCAATGCGACACGGTCTCCAGGCTGGCATTGAGATACAGGCTGAGCAGGCCGGTGAGCAGGAAGCCGATGTTCGACGCCGCGCCGATCAGCCCGGCGATCCACGCGCGATTTTTGTCCGGCCAGATCTCATTCACCAGCGCCACGCCGAGCGCCCACTCGCCGCCCATGCCGAGCGACGCGATGAAGCGCAGGGCGGCAAACTGCCAGGCGTCCGTGACGAACGCGCACAGGCCGGTGAAGATGGCGTAGGTGCAAATGGCGAGGGTCATCGCCTTCACGCGGCCCAGCTTGTCGCCCAGCCAGCCGAAGAGCACGCCGCCCGTCGCCGCACCGACGAGGAAGACGGCGATGATCACCGTGAACCACTGCCCTTGCTGCGCCGCAGTCGAGGTGGGCAGCAGATCCTGGAGCGCCGGTTTTCCGATCAGGGGAAAGAGCCCCATCTCGAAGCCATCGAATAGCCACCCGAGAAAGGCGGCGGTGAGGGCGGCAATGGCGCCGCGTTGGGAGGGTTGAGCGGTCATCGGCGCGTAGGAGGACGGAGTTTGCGCAGGGCGAAAAGCAAATTCTCTCGCGGAGCCTCGGCAGGCGGTGGCTGTGTTCCTGCTGGCCTGCGCGGCGTTGAACTTCAATCATGGCGGGGCATGAGCAGTCCTGAAGTCATCGATACGCTTGCCAGCCTGGTGCGGATCAACAGCGTGAACTCGTCCTACGAGGGCGGGCCTGGGGAAAGGGAAATCGCCGCGTGGGTGCGGAGGTTTTTCGAGCAGCACGGGATCGAAGTTTGGGAACAGGAGGTGTTTCCCGGCCGGCCGAATGTCATCGCGCGGCTGCCGGGCCGGGATGCTTCGCGGCGCGTGATCCTCGAGGCGCACATGGACACGGTGTCGGTGCAGGGCATGAGCATTCCGCCGTTCGAGCCGCGCGTGGAGGATGGGAAGCTGTACGGTCGCGGCAGTTGCGACACGAAGGCCGGGCTCGCGGCGATGATGCATGCGGTCGCGTCATTGCATGAGGACGGCATCCAGCCGCCGTGCGAAGTGTGGCTCGCGGCTGTGGTGGACGAGGAGTTTTCATATCGCGGCGTGGTGAAACTTTGCGAGAGCCTCGCCGGGCAGGCGTCCCCTGCGGCGCACGCTGCGCTGGTGGCGGAACCGACAGGGCTGCGCGCGATCATCGCCGGCAAGGGCGTGCTCCGCTGGCGCATCGTGGTGCGGGGAAAGGCGGCGCACAGCGGCAAGCCGCACCTCGGCGTGAATGCGATCAGCCATGCGGCGCGCGTCGTTCTGGCGATCGAGGAGGACCATGCGCGGCTCGCGGCGAATGTGCATCCGCTGCTCGGGCCGGCGACGGTGAACGTCGGCATCATCCAGGGTGGGGTGCAGGTGAATTTCGTGCCGGACACCTGCGCGATCGAAATCGATCGCCGCCTGCTGCCGGGCGAGAGCGGTCCCGCCGTGCTTGCGCACTACCAGGGCCTGCTCGACAAATTGAAGGCGCAGCACCCGACCTTTGATGCGGTGATGGAGCCGGCGAAGATCATGGACGAAGCGCTCGAGACCGCCGCCGATTCGGCGCCCGCGCAACTCGCAAGTGCGGTGCTCTCCGAGATGGGCCTCGACGCCACGCTGGGCGGCGTCCCGTTCGGCAGCGACGCAAGCAAACTTTCCCGCGCGGGAATCCCGAGCCTCATCATCGGCCCGGGCAGCATCGATCAGGCGCACGCCGCCGTGGAGTTTGTCGAGATCGCCGAGGTCGAGCGCGCGCTCACCTTCTACCGCGATTTCATCCTGCGTTTCCGGTAGGGACGCCTCGCCGGGGCGTCCTACGAATCGGCGTGACCGGCGAGCGCGCGCTAGCTGAAGAACACCTTCTCCGCCGTCTTGCGCAGCATCCAGTCCTTGTCCTCGGCGGAGAGAAAATCGAGCCGATCGCGGATGAGCGCGATGGAGTCCGCGTAGGTGTGACCTTGCTGCACTTGGTAGGGGCAGTCGCTCGCCCACATCAGGCGCGACGCGCCGTAGCTTTCGCGCAGCCGACGAATGAGCGGAGCCATGTCGGTGTAGGGCGCCTTCTTCGCGCCGAGCGCGTAAAAGGCGGAGGTCTTCACGTGCGTGTGCGGGAATTCCGCGAGGCGGCAAAGGTTTTCGAGGTCTGCATTCTCGACCACTCCCTTCATGCCGATACGGGCGAAGTGATCGATGACGACGCGCGTTTTCGGATACGCCTTGCACATGCGGTGGATGCCAGGCAGTGCGTCGGGATTTGCCAGCAGGCACATGGAGAGCCCGGCGTCCGCGGCGCACGACCACATCTTTTTCATCGCGTCCGAGTCGGCCCACGCCTCCGCCTTTTCGCGATCGGTGTAGATGCGGAAACCGCGCACGCCCTGCTTCGCCAGCGCCTTCATCGTGTCGCAAACGTCGCCCTTCGTTTCATCGACGATCGCCACGCCGCTGAAAACGCCGGGATGCCGTTCGATGGCATGGAGCATGTAGCGGTTGTCGGTCTTGTAAAAACTCATCTGGATCAGCACGACGCGGGTCACGCCTTCCGGACGGCAATGCGCGAAGAGTTCCGCCGGCGTGAAGCTCGGGGGCACCATCGCCTTTTCCTTTGTGACTCCTTCCGCGAGAGGGAAGCTCTGCGTGTCGGGCGTCCAGACGTGGACATGGGCGTCGATGAATCCTGGATTTGCGCCGCGCGTGATCGCACCGCCGACAGGTGCGAGTGCGGCCAGTGTGGCAGTGCGGACGAAGGCGCGGCGGGTGAACAGGGAGGGGGAGTTCATGGTGGGGATGATGTGGGTGAAATGGCGGGATTGGAAGTGCGCCTCCGGCGGTCAGACGCTCCGCAGCAGCGTTTCGAGCACGCGGAGGAACTGGCCGATGTCCCCCGCCGTATTGTAGCCGTGCACGGCGATGCGGATGCGCCCCGCATTGTGCATCACGTGGACATTTTCGCGCTCCAACGCCGCGTGCAGCTCGGTGCTGCGCGGATGTTGGAAGGCGAGGATGCCCGTTCCATTCCAGCGGCACATCGGTTTCAGGCCGACGTCGCGGAGACCCGCCTCAGCCTCGGCGACTAGCGGGTCAGCGTGCGCGGCGATGGCTGAGATGCCGATGCCTTCGAGGTAGCGCAGCGAGGCATTGAGCGCGTAGAGCGCGACGAAGTTCGGCATGCCGACGGAAAAGCTCGCCGCGCCCGGCTTCGTTACCGCGCGCTCGAAGCGATCGGCGTCGAAGGCATTTTGCAAGATGCAGCCAGCCACCGGCGTGCGTGGTAAGCCGCGCGGCGCTCGCGGCCGGGATGCCGATGATGCAGCCGCCGTGGATGCCGAGCGTCCACTTGTGCGTGCTGGAGATGAGGATGTCCGCGCCTGCGCAGTCGAGCACCACGCGGCCGAGCGCCTGCGTGATGTCCACCGAGATGACCGCATTCGGCGCGAGCCTGCGCACCGTGTCGCGAAAGGGCCGCCAGTCGATGCGATGCCCGTTGTAAAAGCTCACGAGCGACACCTGCACGAGCTTCGTGCGTTCATTGAGCAAAGGCGCGAGATCGCCCGCATCCAGCGCACCATCCACCGCCTTCCACACCCGCAAAGCCGGCGCATCGGTCGCGCGCAGCCACGGCGTCACGCCGGCGGGGAAGTCGAGATCGCTCACGACGACTTCGTCCTTCGCGCCGAGTTGCAGCGCTGTGGCGAGCAGGTTGTAGGCTTCCGAACTGCACGAGCAGAACGACACCTCGGACGTTTGCAGGCTGAGCATCCGCGCGCTGACCTCGCGGCACGCCTCGACCGCGGCGAAGTGCCCTTCGCGCCCCTTCATGCCGCGCAGCTTGTCCTGCCAATAGGCCTCAATGGCCTCGCCGGTGCGGCGTGGCGGGATGCTTTCCGCCGCGGTGTTGAGGTAGGTGATTTCCGACAGGGCGGGAAAGTCGCGCAGTCGTGTCGATTCCGTGAGCATGATGAGTGGGTGCGCGTTGGTGCGATGGGTCTATTTCACGAGGAGCTTCGCCACCTCCGCCGCACTCAGCGCGCGATCAAAGACGGCGATTTCGTCGAGGCGCCCCTCCCAGTTGGAGTCGTTGTCGCTGCGGCCGCCGAAGAAACACTGGCCCAGGCTCGCGAGCGCGCCGGTCGCGGCTTTCGTTTCGAGGTCGAGCTGGCCGTTCAGATACACGCGCACCAGCCCGCCATCGCGGACGAGAACCACGTGCTGCCATTGCCAGCGCGGGATCTCCGTTTTTCCGGCGGCCACCGTGTTGGAGTCGTCGCCGTGAAAGAAAATGAGCCGCCCGGTGTTGCCGCTCTTTCCGCCGATGCCGAGGTGATCGCCGTGTGCGCCGAGGCCGTGATCGTGGCCGCGCGAGAAGAGCCAGCCGCTGGTCTCGCGGCCGTCGTTCGGCATGCCATTCCAGAGCCACATCGAGACCGAGTAATGATCGGCCAGTCCGTCGAGCTGCGCGCGCATCCGTCCGCCGACGAAGTGCGGCGCACGATTGATTTCACCGCCGGCGCAAAATTCCGCCGCGCGCGGTCCGTCGAGGTAATAGGTAATCCCGGGCTCATAGACCGCGTCATGGCCGTGGCCGGTGGCGTCCGTCGCGTGCGGGCCGGTGAACTCGTTCATGCGCCAGTACGCCGCGGGCTTCGCTTCGAGGATTGCTCGCGCCGCGGCGCCGTCGCTGAGCTTCCACTCGCGGCGCGGCTTGCCGCTGACCTTCTCCAGCAGCGCGATGGCGGCCTCCGCGATCTTCGGTTCGGCCATGACCTCGAGTCCCGCGGAGCGCGCGGCCCACGTGTTGTAGCCGCCGAAGGGATGCTGCTCGGGTGGCGGGATGTAACCGTCGCCGCCATTGGCGAGTTCGATCACCATGTTGTGCGGCAGCGGGCTGGCGGCTTTGATCTTCAAGCCGGTGACCGCGTACGTCTCGCACGGCGTGGTGGCGATGCCGATGTCGCCGATGCGCAATGCCTGCACGACGATCTCCGTCTTCTGCCGCTCGTGCAGGATGATCTGCTCGCGCGCATAAACCTCGGTCGGAGTCTTCGCGAGGCGGTCGCCCATTTCGGTGACGATGCGCTTGCGCCCATTCGAGGCGCTGCTTGTCCGGCACGCGGTAGTTGAGCGTCATGCGCCGCTCGGTCATCGCGAGGTCCGCATCGTCGCGATACCGGATGCCTTTGTAGGCGTTCATCGCGATGTCGAGCAGGCCGTTCGTGTATTCGATCGATCGTCGGCTTCGGCCGGTCCTTCTCCGGGATCTTGTAATCCACGCGGTAGATGTCGCCGCTGCAGCCGTGCGACATGATGCCGACGAATGCCGGCTTGCCCGGCGCGGACTCGGGCGCGAGGCGCTGCTTCAAGCCCTCGGAGAAGAGGCCGAAGTAATCCGCGCTGATGTCCTTGTCGCCGAAGTAGTGCATCGAGAAATTCCCCAGCACCGCGAGCGGGCGGCCGTCGCGCGCCTGGATCGAGATGAGCGAGAGATCGGGATCTTCCGGGCCGGCCTCGCCGGTGACGTCGTCCCAGTTCCGGCCGGCGTGCATGTTGGCGCGCACCGTCATGTTTCCAAACGGATCCTCCGCGATGCGATCGGGCCGGCGGATCCATTGGCGCACCGCGGTGAAATCCGCGGCGTCTGCCTTTTGCAAAACCGATGCGCGCCGGCTCCAGAGCGGCCTGCGCGGCGGCGATGGCTTCCACGAGCTTGTCCCGCAGGAATGGCACGTACGCCGGGTCCGGGTCGGTGCCGAGACAGCCCATCGAGGCCGGCGCGCTGTGCGCATGCGTGGCGGAGATGAGCATGCGATTCGCGGGAATGCCCGTGCGCTTTTCCGCCAGGGCCTTTGCTTCATCGAGCAGTGGGCGCGTCATCATGCAGCTGTCCACGACGACGATGACGAGTCTGCTCCTTGCCATCCGCCAGCGCGACGGCGCGCGCGTGGATGCGTGTGTTGATCTTGTCCACGGAGCGGCTGAGTCATGCCGCCATTGACCAGCACCGGCAGCTTCACCGGCGTGATATCCACGGCTGCGGCGCCGGCCTTGAACTCGGCGCGGAGCGGCAGGATGCACGCTGCGATGAGCGCAAATGTGAGGAGGCTCGCCTTCAGCGGCGAACGGCGGGATGGGAGCGGGGGATTGGTGGTCATGGATGGGGAGGAGAGAGTGGTGAGAGCGAACGTGAAGGCGTGGGTCAGCAGGCGGCTGGCGTTTCGCTTTTCCGCCAGAGCACTTTCATGGCAATGACGCCGATCCACGGCGCAAGTCCGGCGACGACGAGGCCGAGGTCGTAGCTCTTCGTGCGATCCGCGAGCATCCCGAAGAAACTGTGCATCGGCGAAGTCACCGCCCACACCCACAGGCTCAGCAGGCCGGTCAGACGGCCCACGTGCGTGGACGAGAGTTCCTGCACGAAGCTGTAGTAGCACGGGAACAGCGCGAGCGCGCCGGCGCCGATGAGCAGCAGCGTGGCGAGCAGCGGCCAGCCTTTGTCCAGCCACGGCAGGAGGACGCTGAGCGACGTGAGCACGCATGCGCCTGCATACACCGTGCGCCGCGCATCGTGCGGCGATGCTGCGCGCCGGCGGACCAGCCAGAGCGAAACGACGCCGGCGAGGATGCAGCCGACATCCGTGGCGACGAAGTAGAGCGGAGTTGAAATTGAGCGCCTGGTCCTCCGCCGTAGCCGCGGCCGGTTTGCAGAAATTTCATCAGCCACACGCGGTAGATGTGCCAGACGGTCTGCGCGCCGAGGATGAGCAGCGCGACGGCCCAGAACCTCCCGCTGCGCAGGATGACGCCGAGAGCAAGGCCGTCGTTTTTTTTCTCCGCAGGTGCCGGCGCGCGGTCGAGGTCGCGGGGCCGCATGAGGATGAGCCATGCAGCGACCCACAGAAAGCCCACGGCACCGACGACGACGAAGGTCGTGCGCCATGAACCCGGCTGGTCGGTCATCAGCACTTTCATGATCTGCGGCGTGACGATCGCGCCGATGGACGCGCCGCTTTGCAGCACGCTGTTGCCCATGGTGCGGTCCTTCTCGTTGAGCAGCGTGAAGGTGGTCTTCAGTGCGCAGGGCCAGTGGCCGGCCTCGAAAAACCCGAGCAGCGTGCGGCACACCATCAGCTCGGAAAAGCCATTGCTCCATCCTGCCGCCATTCCCATGAGCGACCACGCGGCGAGAACGGCGGGATAGAGCAAATAGACGCGCAACCGATCCGCGAGGAATCCGAACACGAGCGAACCCGCCGCGAACGCCCAGCCGAAGGCGAGCTCGAGATTCCCATATTGCGCTTCGCTCAATCCCAGCTCGCGCGTCACGCGCACGGACGCGTTCGCGAGGGTCACGCGATCCATGTAGTTGATCATCGTGGCCAGCAGGAGCAGGCCGGTGATCCACCATTTCCACGAGGCGGGACGTGAGCGGGGGGCTTCGTTGTTCACTCGGAAAATCCCGGCTCAGTAAGTGGCGCGTCCGCCGGAGAGATCGAAGACTGCGCCGGTCGAGAAGGAGCAGTCCTCCGAGCAGAGCCAGGCGACGAGCGCCGCGGCCTCGGTGGTTTTTCCGAAGCGGCCCATCGGGATTTTGGAAAGCATGTAGTCGATGTGCGACTGCGCCATCTGCTTGAGGATGTCGGTCTCGATGACGGCGGGCGTGATGCAGTTCACGATGACGTTGCTCGTCGCGAGTTCCTTGCCGAGCGACTTCGTCAGCGCGACGACGCCCGCCTTCGATGCGCTGTAGTGCGCGGCGTTCGGATTGCCTTCCTTGCCCGCGATGGAGGCGATGTTGACGATGCGCCCGTAGCCATTGCGCAGCAGGTGCGGGATGACCGCGCGGCAGCAGTGGAATGGCCCGTTGAGATTGATGTCGAGCACGCGCCGCCATTCCGCAGGGTCGGTCTCCCACACCTTCGCATTGCTGCCGGCGATGCCCGCGTTGTTCACGAGAATGTCGAGCTTGCCGAGTGCCTGCGACGACGATGCGGCTCCGGCTTCCGCCGAATCGGCGCGCGTCACGTCCACCACGGCGGTGTGCACCGTGCCGAGCGATTTCAATTCCTCCGCCGCCTGCGCGAGCGCCGCAGCATCCACATCCCAAAGCGAAACGCCGGCCCCCGATTCCAGCAGCCGTCGCGCGATGGCGAGCCCGATGCCGCGGGCGCCACCGGTGACGATGGCATTCCGTCTGGTCAGATCGATTTTGTTCATGATTCCGGGAGGAGGAAGGAAGCGTTACGCGAGGATGTCCTTCACGACGTGCCCCTCGACATCGGTGAGGCGGAAATCGCGGCCGGCATAGCGGTAGGTCAGCTTCTCGTGATTCAAGCCCAGCAGATGCGAGGATCGTCGCGTGCAGGTCGTGGATGTGCATCTTGTCCTCCTGCGCGAAGTAGCCGTAGTCGTCGGTCGCGCCGTAGGCGATGCCCGCTTCACGCCGCCGCCGGCCATCCACATCGTGAAGCCGTGCGGATTGTGGTCGCGGCCGTCAGTCGCCTTGCGCGGTCGGCGTGCGGCCGAATTCGCCGCCCCAGAGCACGAGCGTGTCGTCGAGCAGCCCGCGCGATTTCAGGTCCTGTCAGAAAGCCCGCGATCGGCTTGTCCACTTCCGCGGCGTTCTTCGTGTGGCCTTTGAAAAGATTGCCGTGCTGGTCCCACTGCACCTCGCCGTCGCTGTGCGTCACCTGCACGAAGCGCACGCCGCGCTCGAGGAAGCGCCGCGCCATCAGGCACTGGCGGCCGAAGTTCTCCGTCACGGGATTGTCCATGCCGTAGAGCTTTTTCGTCGCGTCGCTTTCGCCGCTCACGTCCTGCGCCTCGGGCATCGTGCTCTGCATGCGGTAGGCGAGTTCGAAGGAATTGATGCGTCCTTCCAGCGCGAGATCGGGCCCGGTCGAGCGCGAGATGCTCGCGGTTCACCTTCGCGAGAAAATCGAGCTGCTTGCGCTGCGTCGCGCCGCTGATCAGTTCGTTGCGGATGTGCCGCACGAGCGCCTTGTCGGACGGGATGCTCGCATTGCCGATCGGCGTGCCCTGGCAGTACGCGGGCAGAAATGCCGCGCCCCAGTTGTTCACGCCGCCGTGCGCGAGCGTCGGGCAGATCGTGATGAAGCCGGGCAGATTCTCGTTCTCCGTGCCGAGTCCGTAGATCACCCACGAGCCCATGCTCGGGCGCACCTGCGTGTCGCTGCCGGTGTGCAGTTTCAGCAGCGCGCCGCCGTGCGCGGGATTCGTGCCGTGCAGCGAGCGGAGGATGCAGAGGTCGTCCACGCACTGCGCGACGTTCGGGAAAAGCTCGCTCACCGGCAGCCCGCTCTGGCCGTATTGCTTGAAGCTCCACGGTGACTTCAGCAGCTTGCCGGTCTCGGCAAACTTCATGCGCGGCTGCTTGAAGGGATACGGCTTGCCGTCGTCGCGCTGCGAGCAGCGGCTTCGGATCGAACGTATCCACATGGCTCGGCCCGCCCTTCATGAAGAGAAAGATGACGCGCTTCGCCCGCGCGGGAAATGCGGCTGCTTCGGCGCGAGCGGATTTTCCACCGCGGCCTGCGCGGTCTCGCGCCCGAGCATGGCCTGCAATGCAAGCCAGCCAAAGCCGCCAGCGCTGCGCTGGAGCATCGTGCGGCGGGTGAGAGGTTGGAATGGTTCCATGGTGTTCACCGCAGGTAGATGAATTCGTTCGCTGCGAAGAGTGTCTGGCAGAGCAGCGCCCAGCGCGCGGTCTGGCTTTTCCGTCAGCGCGGATTTCGCGGAGCAGCGCGAGCGCCTCGGCTTTCTCGTGTTCCGCCGGAGGGCGTCCGTAAAGCAACGCATACGCTTGCTCGACGCGTTGCTCATCGTCCGTCAGCGAGGCGAGCCGCGCAGCGAGGCGTGAGGCGCTCTCCATGACGACCGGCGCGTTCATCATGATGAGCGCCTGCGGTGCGATGACGGTGCTGTTGCGGCTGCCCGTCGGCATCGTCGGGTCCGGGTAGTCGAACTGCTCCAGCATGTCGTAGAGATGATTCCGGATGATCGGCAGATAGAGCGCGCGGCGCGGGCTCTCGTAGGTCGTCGCGTCCTTGCTGGTGTGGTTGAAGACAAACTCGCGGTTGCGCAGCGGGATCGTCTTGCCGCCGATCTCCGTGCTCAGCCAGCCGCTCGTGAAAAGCATCGCGTCGCGGATCTGCTCCGCTTCGAGCCGCTGGATGTTCGCGCGCCAGAGCAGCCGGTTTTCCGGATCGACGATGCGCGGGTCGGCTTTCTCCGGACCGGAAAAAGCCACGCTGCTGGCCTGCTGGTATGCCGCCGATTTCATGAGGAGCCGGTGCAGGTCCTTGATGCGACCAGCCGCTCTCGATGAACGTCCGCGCGAGCCAGTCGAGCAGTTCGGGATGGGAGGGCTTGCCGCCGAGGATGCCGAAATTATCCGGTGCTGCTCACGATTCCCGCGCCGAAGTGCCAGCGCCAGACGCGGTTCACGATCACGCGCGCGGTCAGCGGATGTTCGCTGCTGGCCATCCAGCGCGCGAGCTCGAGCCGGCCGCTGTGCTTTGCGGGAAGGATCGGCTTGGTGAAGCTCGTCCGCATCACCTCGGGAAAGCCGCGCTCCACCGGCTTGCCGAGCGTGAGGTAGCTGCCGCGGATGTGCACCGGCAGGGTCTTCACGATCGTTGCCGTCCGCCACGCTCATGAGCGCCGGCAGATCCGGCTGTCGTCGCCGTCAAATTCCTCCACCTCCTTGTTCATCGCGGCGATCTTCGCGAGCGTCGCCGCGTCGAGCACGTCGGCGTCCTTCGCGGGAAGGGCGAGGATGCCCTTTGGCGTCCGCGAGCGCGGCGTAGGCCGGGCCTTTTTTCGTCGCGAGCGCCTCGGTGAAAAGCGGCGCGTAGTGTTTCCGCACCGCCTCGGCGTCCTTCTTTGCGGCGCAGTGCGCGCCATTCGGCGAAGACGGGATGCTCCGGGTTGCAGGTCGAGGTACTGCCGGCAGGAAAGCACGATATCGCGCGTCGAGTTGCGCCCGCCTTGGCCGCGGAAACAGCGTCTGCGAGCTGTCGCCTTCGATGGCAGCCGCGACGGCCGCAGCAAGATAGTCCGCGGCCCGGCGCTGCAGCTCGGCTTTCACCTCGCTCCGTGCCTTGCCGTGAAGGCGGCGACCTCCGCTTTCTTCGCTTTCAGGTCCGCGTCGAATTTCTTCTTCGCCTCGAGTTGCTCCGGCGTGGCGAGCGAGTGCTCGTACCAGAACTTGATCGCGCCCATTTTCTCCGCCGCGAGGCTCCGCGTGCTGCGGAAGATGGCCGCCAGCGCGTAGTAGTCCTCCTGCGTGATGGGATCGAACTTGTGATCGTGGCAGCGCGCGCAGCCGAGGGTCATGCCCAGGAACGCCTTGCCCGAGCGTGTCGATCTGCTCGTCGATGATGTCCATCTCGAGCTTCTGCATGTCCGGCTCCGCCAGCACCTGCGCGCCGAGCGCGAGGAAGCCCGTGGCGGTGAGTGCATCCTCGCTGCGGCGGCAGCAGATCCCCGGCGATTTGCTCGATGAGGAATTGGTCGAACGGCTTGTCGTCGTTGAACGCGCGCACGACGTAGTCGCGGTAGCGCCACGCGTTGCCGAAGGCGATGTTCTCGTCCATGCCGTTCGAGTCCGCATAGCGCGCGACATCGAGCCAGTGCCGTCCCCAGCGCTCGCCATAGTGCGGCGAGGCGAGCAGGCGCTCGATGACCTTGTCGAATGCCTCCGGAGACGTGTCGGCGAGAAAGGCATCCACCTCCTGCGGCGTGGGAGGCAGTCCGGTCAGGTCGAATGTCGCGCGTCGGATCAGCGTGCGTTTGTCCGCGGGCGGTGCGGAGGTGAGTCCCTTCTCCTGCAGCTTTGCGCGGATGAAGGCGTCGACCGGCGACTTCGCGTCCGGGACCTTCGGCGGTTCGACACATGCCAGCGGCGCGAAGCTCCAGAATTTCCGCCCCTCGTCGATGTCGATCACCCTTCCGGGTTTCGCGACCGGCGCCGCGTCGCGCGGGTCAGGCGCGCCCATTTTCACCCATTCCTCGAGCGCCTGCACTTCGCTGTCCGCGAGCCGCTTCTTCGGCGGCATCTGCAGGTCATGATTCTTGTAACGCACCGCCTCGATCAGCAGGCTCTTCTCCGGATCGCCGGGCACCAGCGTCGGTCCCGTGTCGCCGCCCCTGAGCGTGGACTCGCGCGTATCGAGCGAGAGCCCGCCTTTCTGTTTTTTCCCGTCGCTGTGGCATTCGTAGCAGCGCTCCGCAAGGATGGGGCGAATCTGCTTTTCAAAAAACTCGATCTGCCCTGCGGAAGGCTGCGCAGCGCCGGATGCTACGCGCGTCGCGCAGGCGAGCAAGGTGATCAATGAAATCGAAAGCGCGCGGGTCATCACGCAGAGGCGGGAAAAAGCCGGCTGCCGAGCGGAGCGGCTGTGGGGCCGGCAAAAATGGGGAGGTTCATTGAAGAGATGACTTCGGAAACAGGGCCGGGCTTAGAGTTTCTTCAAGACCTCCAGCGCCTTCGACTCGAACACTTTCTGCCATTCCGGCGCGACGAGCGAGTCGCAATCCTCCTGTGCGTAGCCGGTGTTGTCCCGCTGCTCGGCGGTCGGCGCGTAATAGATGTAGCCGTTCGTGTATCCCGCGACGAAGGCGTGCGGATCATTCGCCGCGTTCTTGATGTTGAGGCCGACTTGCACGGTCAGTTCGCCGGGAAAGGTCACCATCTTGAAGTCACCGATGCGGACGCCGGCCACTTCGACATCGATCGTCGGTTTTCCCGCGGACTGGTGTTGCGCGAGGTGCTTTTTGAGAAGCGCGAGGTTCGTGTTCAGCCGTGTGAGCTGCTCCATGATCTTGAGATTGTGCAGGTAGGCTTCCACGCTCGCGCGATTGTCGGCATCGAGCTGCGACAGCGCCTTCCGGTCGAGCGCCTGATCGTGCAGATAGCTCTGCGCGTAGTGCGAGGGAAAGTCCGGCGAGAGCCTCTCCTGGAGCAGCAGCGGCAGGAAGGTCTTGAAATTGATGTTGGTCGCCTTGAGCGCTCCCAGCAGCTTGACCTGCTCCGCCTGGATCGCGGCGATACGCCGGTCGAAATCGGCGCCCCGCGGCAGCGCGATGACTTCGTTGCTGATCCTCAGTGCGCCGCCAGCCTTGGTTTTGATCTGCCGCACAGCGCGCAGCACGCTCGAGACCGAGCATGTTTCCGAGCGGTTCCGCATCCGCCGGGCGGCTCACTTCCTTGTAGCGCACGGGATTGATGTCTCCGGCACAGCCTTGCACGAAGAACGCGATCGCTCCTCCGCCCAGGTTCTCCTCGATCACCTTCGAGGCAAAGCCGGGATAGTCCGCCGAATTGCCCTTGCTGGGCGGATTCATGATCGGATGACAGGCAAAATTGTAGAGCACCGCCAGCGGTCGGCCGTCCTCGCGATCCAGCCGCAGCAGTCCGATCTGCGGATCGATCGGCCCAATGCCCGCCACGTCCTCATCGCGCGGCATCGAGTACGCGCGCCGCATGTCCACTTCGCTGCCGTCCTTCATCCTCAGTCGGCGGTTCTCGCTGATCCGATTCTCCCGACCCGTGCCCGCACCCGCTTTAACGTTGACCATGCTTTGCGCCGCCTCCTTCACCGCCTGGACCACCAGTTGCGCAGTGTCACCGCGCACGACCCCGTGGCAATGGCTCGCGTTGATCAGCACACTCGCTGGTGGGATGTGCAGCTCCTTCTCCAGCTGCGCACGCACGTCCGCCAGGAATCCATTCCCGATCCGTCCGATCTCCCCGATCGCCACGGCATCCACGGTGATGAGCACCACGGTCGTTCCGCCGCTTTTCAAAACGAGCGCCTTCGCGAACAACGGATCATTCACCGGGCCCGCCGCGCGATCGGTGATGTCCACCTTGGCGACTCCGGCGGAGAGTTCGGCCGCTCGTGCGGCGCTCATCCCGGCCAAGACCGCCAGCAACAACAGCAGGCCTTTCATGGCTTTCTCGGGGTGAATTTCTGCACGCGCCTGCCCTTCCCTTCGGCCACATACACCGAGCCGTCGCGCGCAACGGCGATGTCGTGACCGAGCCGAAACTGCCCCGGGCCGCTGCCCGCCGAGCCGAAGCTGTCCACGAGATTTCCCTCGGCATCGAGCTCCACGACTTTTCCGCGGTCGGGCTTCGTCGCGCCCTGGTCGCCGCCATCCACCGCGAATACATGCCCATCCGCGCCGACGCTCACGCCGTACGGCCGGCCGATCTGCGGGCCTTTCCATTCGGCGAGAAATTTTCCGCGCGGATCGAAGACCTGCAGCCGCGCGTTGCTGCGATCGCAGACGATCACGCGCCCGCGTCCGTCCACCGCGATCCCGTGCGGGAGGTTGAACTGCCCCGGCTCGCCGCCCTTGCCGCCCCACTCGAATTCGTAGCGGCCCGCCGCATCGAACTTCACCACGCGCGTGTTCCGGTAGCCGTCGCTCACGTAGAACGATCCGTCCGCGAGCACCGCCACGTCGGTCGGGAGGTTGAAATGATTTTGATCCGCCCCCGCGCGGCCGCGCTCGCCGAGCGTCATGAGCAATTTCCCGTCGTGTGTGAATTTGAAGACCTGCTGCCGCCCTACGTCGGTAAGCCACACGTTGTCCTCATGGTCGAGCGTCAGCCCGTGCGGCAGGATGAATTCGCCCGCGCCCCATGAAGCGAGCAGCTTCCCGCTGCGACCGTCCAGCACGCTCACCGTCGGTGCCGCGATGGGATCCTCGGGAAAAGGAGTGCTCCATTCCCGGCCGCTGCGGTGAAACACAAACACGTTGCCCCGCGAATCCACGCCGACGCCAGCGCACTGCCCGAGCACGTGACCCTCCGGCAGGGCGGGCCAGTCGCGCACGGGTTCGTGCTTCGGTTCGAGCGCCGAGGCGCGATTTTCAAAAGGCGCCGACGCCAAGATCAGTGCTGCTGCAAAAGTCCCGGGACGCATGGCCTTTTCAGTTCAGCTCGGACTGCGGTGCGTCCCGCTCAGATTGCGCGTCCCATCAGCTCCGGGATCGGTCGGCCGTCGTTCACGAGATGCGTCGGTCGGCCGTTGAAGTCGTTGATGGTGACCTTCGACGCGTCGATGCCGAGGTGATGGTAGATCGTCGAGAGGAAGTCGCCGGGGCCGCAGGCGCGCTCGACTACGTCTTCGCCGCGCTTGTCGGTCGCGCCGATGATGCCGCCGGTCTGGATGCCGCCGCCGGCCCAGATGTTTGAGAATGCCCGCGGCCAGTGGTCGCGTCCGGGCTGCAGCGTGCCTGCCGGGGCGCTCGCGGCGCTGCGCGCCGGTGCTGCGGTCGAAGCTGATCTTCGGCGTGCGGCCAAATTCACCGGTGACGACGACGAGCACCCGCTTGTCGAGCCCGCGGGCGTAGATGTCCTCGATGAGTGCCGACACGGCCTGATCGTAGGCGCCGCAGCGGATAGCGCAGCGCCTCGAACACTGGTGCTGTTCACCGCGTGGTCGTCCCAGTTGTTGCACCGCGGTCCGCACAGCGGGCCGTGCAGGTTGCTGTGTGATGATCTCCACGCCCGGACTCGACCAGGCGGCGTGCGAGCAGGAGCTGCTGGCCCCAGCGGTTGCGTCCGTAGCGGTCGCGGGTCTGTTTGTCCTCCTTGCCCAGGTCGAAGGCGTCGCGCGTGCGTGGGTTCGTCAGCAGCGTCAGCGCCTGCGCCTCGAACTGATCCAGCGCGCCCAGTTCGCCTTCCTTGTCGAAGGAGCGCTCCAGCGTGTCGAGACTCTGCCGGAGCAGCGATGCGGTCGCTGAGGCGGCGCGTCTCCGCGGGATCGGCTCAGGCCGATGTTGGGGACCTCGAAGTTCGGGCGGTTCGGGTCGTCCATCACCGCGAACGGCGAGTACGCGTCGCCGAGATACGCCGGGCCTGCGTACGTATTCCCGATGCGGATTCACCGCCGACATAGTTCGGCAGCGGGTTGGTCCGCTCCGCATTTTTCGAGCGCAGGTAATTGGCCACGCACATCCAGTCGGGGAGTTTCGGCTTGGGCTTGTCGCGCTCGTCCGGATCGCCCGAGAGCATCTGCATCGATGCCCGCGGGATGTCCGCCGGCGGTGCGTCATCGAGCGCAGCACCGTGAATTTGTCCGCGATCTTCGCCTGCATCGGCAGCAGCTCGGTGATGCGCAGTGCCGGGCACCTTCGTGCCGATGGTCTTGAACGGCCCGCGATACTCGCTGCCGATGTCCGGCTTCGGGTCGTACGTGTCCACGTGCGAGAGTCCGCCGAGCAGCCACACCATGATCACCGCGGTTCTTTCCTGCGGCGGCTTGAGCCGCATTCTCTGCGCGCAAGCGCAGCAGCCCTGGCAGGCTCAGAGTCGCGAAACCGGAGAGCCCGACGCGCATGAATCCGCGGCGGCTGATCGGGCCGCGGCAGTGGAGGAGTGAGGACGCGTTGTTGGATGATGGCATGGGAGTGGGGTCTGAAGTGGATGAGGCGGCTCGTGCGATTCTATTTGGCTCCAAAGACGGCGAGTTCCTTGCCATTCGTACCGTCCCAGACGCGCAGCACGCTGTCCTCGCCGCCGCCGATGATCACGCTCGCGTTCGCGGTGCTTGCGGCGGCTTGCATGAAATCGGGCAGCTTCGCCATGGCGCGGACCTCCGTGCCGTCGTCGTTGACGATGCGCATGAGATTGTCGCCGGCCGAGGTGACGATCTGCTGCGTGGCACCGATGAACTGCAAGCGAGGTGACCTCCTTCGCCCAGCCTTCGATCTTCTTCTTCCGCTCGCCCGATGATCATGTCCCACACGAGCACCGACCCCGTCGCCACCTGCGGTCGCGAGCACGCGGCCATCCGCGCGGAACGCGACGCCCATCACGTGGTGCGTGTGGCCTTCAAAGAGGTTCACCTGCCTGCCGGTCGCGATGTCCGTGACGCGTGCGATCTTGTCCGCGCCGCCCGAGGCGAGGAGTTTTCCGTCGGGGGAGAAATCGAGGCTGAGCACGGCGTCCGAATGCCGCTCGTTCCACGATTTTAGCAGCTTGCCGCTCGTCGCATCGAAGAGGCTGATGTCGCCGGAGCGCGAAGGTTCGCCGCCCCCGGTCGCGAGCAGTCTTGCCGTCCGGACTGAAGCGCACGGCATTCACGCGATCGGCAAAAGGAGAGTCGCCCGCCTCCCCGCCGAGCGTTCGCTCCAGCACCCAGCGCGGCGCGGCGGCCGTCGTCAAAGTCACCGTCTTCGACGCGGTGAAAGTCCCGTCCGGCGCGGCGGTCAGCGTCGTCACGGGAGCGGTTGAGCCGCCGATTTCCTCGATGGGGATTCCCGAGGCGACGGCCCAGACGGTGAGCGTGCCGTCGCCCAGCATCGCGGCGACTTTCTGCGCATCCGCGGAAAAGGCCACGGCCATGCGGCTTCGCGCCGCCCTTCGCGAGCGCCTGCTGCAATGCGGCGAGTTCGGCGGCGGCCTTGTCCTGCAGTTTCTTCGCCGCCGTCGATCGCGGCATTCACGGCAGCCAGTTCCGCGATGTTCCTCGCCTTCGCCTCGGTGATGCGTTTCACGTCGGTCTCCGCGTCCTTGATGTTGCTTTCGACCGCCGCAAAACGCGGCGACCGCCGACTTCTCCGCCCTCGTGGCAATGGCGAGCTTGTCGAGCGCGTCCTTCTGCTGCTTCGCAAGCGCGGCATCCGGTTTGCCATCGGGCGCCTTTGCGATGAGGGCGGCCACGTCGTCCAGCGCCTTCTGCGCAGCGGCCTTCGCTTCCTGCGCCGGCTTCACGGCCTTCTCCTTTTCCGGCAGCGCCTTCTTCATCGCCACGATGGTGTCGTTCGCCTTCTTGAGCAGTTCGTCGAGCGCCTTGTTCTGCGCCTCGATGCGGGTCACCTCGGACTTGTGAAATGACTGCTCCAGTGCCTGCGCCGCGACCGTCCACTCCAGCGCCGCGATCTGTCGGCTCGCCGCCACGCTGCCGCGCAACTCGATGATCGGCTTCGCCGTCGCCACGTCCCACACGCGCACCGAGCCGTCGGCGCAGCCGGTAGCGAGCTGTTTGCCGTCGGGTGAGAGCGCGTGGTTCAAAATCTCCACCTTGCGCTGTGTCCGCGACTTTCTTGAGCAGTGCCTCGTCAGCCTGCCGGGAAGGCGCGGCGTCCGTGGTTGCCGGCGCAGGCTTCCCATTCTCAAGACGCCAGATTTTCACCTCGCGGAAACTCCCGCTCGCGAGCCGCGTGCCGTCCGGGCTGAACGCCAGCGACTGCACCAGCGAGCGATGCGCGACGCCGCTGGAATCGGCGAGGCGCGTGATGAACTGCCGCGTCGCGAGATCGTACAGGAAAATCTGATTCGCGCGTCCGCATGCGGCGAAGCGCCCGTCCTTCGTCATCGCCACGGTGTAGATCGGATTCACGCCTGGCGGGAGCGGCTGCCACGCCACTTGCCGCGCCTGCTGGACGGATTGCTTCGCGCCCTGGTCGATCCACGTTTTCAACAGCTCGACCTCGCTCGTCGTGAGATCCACCGCGCCGGATTTGTTGTTCTTGGGTGGCATGAGCAGGTCTTCGTCGAGATGCGCGGCCGCGCGGCACGATGAGGCTTTCCGCGCCCTTTGCCGGGGATGAGTCCGGGCCCGGTGTCGCCGCCCTTTTTCATCAGCTCCGGCGACTCCATGTTCAGCCCCGCCTTTGGTCGTGGTCTTGTTGTGGCAGGAGATGCAGTTGGCCTTCAGCAACGGATAGACGTCGCGGTAAAAATCGAGCTCGGCGCCCATCGCCGAAGTGCTGATGAGGAACAGCACGCCTGCGCCCATCGCCCATGGTGGTCGAAAGGCGGCGGCTCATTTCTTGGCCGCTGCCTTGATGAGAATCCGGATCGGTTCCGAGACCACGATTTCCGCCGTGTCCTTCGGCATCGCGGCGTCGGTCGCGGCCTTCATGCGAATCGCAGAGGTTGCCTTCATGGCTTCCGCGGCCTTCAGCTTATCCGCCGCCGCCCTCG
Source organism: uncultured Verrucomicrobiae bacterium (assembly GCA_963769025.1). Taxonomy (GTDB): domain Bacteria; phylum Verrucomicrobiota; class Verrucomicrobiia; order Chthoniobacterales; family Chthoniobacteraceae; genus SXWH01. Next base: position 573,524 of record CAVYKI010000003.1, on the reverse strand, counting down.
CCGCATTGTCAGCCTCGGCATTTTTTCCCCGCGGGTGCGGCCTTCGCCTCGTCGGCGAGCTTTTTGGCGGCTTCAGCGATGGCCAGCGCTTCCTGCTCGGCCTTCTTTTGCTCCTGCTCAGCGGTTCTCACCGCGTCGGGATTGTGGCGGTACTTGACCACGGCGGGGCCGTAGAATGCGACGGTGTATTCGCCGGGAGGAGTCTTCAGTGCGGCCAGGTCGAGCACCGCTTCGGGGCTGGCTGCCTTCAGAGGCACGTCGAATTCCTTCACGCCTTCGAGGCCATCGCCAAACGCCTTCAGCTTGATCGACGTGCCGGCGAATTCGCTGCGCCAGGTCACCTTGAGCGGAATGGTGAGCTTGTCGCCTGCCGTCGCCTCCCAGACCTTCTTCTCCGCGGCGCGATCGCTGAGCGGCGCGCCTTCGCAATGCGCCGACCGACACCGGCACATCGGCCAGCAGGCGCGGCCTCGGAATCTCCTGGGTCGCGTCGCGCACGGCCATGCCATCGAGGCGAGCCGGCCCGCATGGCTCACGGTCGCGCCATCGATCTGCGCGCGGCCGACGATCTTCGCCACGGTCGCAAACGAGCGCGGCTGCGTCTTCCTGCGCGGTGATCAGCATCATGCCCTTGCGTCTTGCCGGCGGGAATCTTCAGGCCGCATGCGCTGACGCCCGCGGGCAGGTCCTCCATGCGCCAGCTCGATCTCGCCGTCGAAGCCGTCCTTGCGCACCGACGACGACCTCCAGCGCCATCGTCGCGCCGCCGCGCAGGGCGATCGGCTTCGAGAGCGCGTTGCGGTCGCCGTTGCGCAGCGTCATGTGCAGCGCCCAGGCGACGAGCGCGAAGTCCGGCGCCGCCTTCCGCACGATGAGCCGGTAGATGTGGTTCGGGTTCGGTCGCGCGTGCCGCCGAAAAGGTCGCGCATTTGCAGCCGATAGATGCCGTCTTCCTTGATCTCCAGCTTGCCGAGCGGATCGGCCGAGCCGGCGTCGTAGGGCGGGCCGTCGTAGGAGTAGCCGTTGGTGGACAGCTTCATCGGGCTGGGCGATGTCGTTGAGTTCCGCGACGTCCGTGAGCTTCTCCGCGCCGCCTTCCGTCGTGACGCGCTGCACGAGGACGAACGGATCGGTCGGCAAGCCCGAGCCGCTCCGAGGCGACCTCGATCCACCACACCTCGCCCTTCTTCGCGGTGAACTCGAAGGTGTCCACATCCGCCGCCGGGAAAGAAGCGGCCCGCGATCGTCGCACGGCAGCGTGATCTTCTGCGCTTCGCCGTGCTGGTTGTTCGGCTCCGTCTCCGCGCGTTTGCGGGAGCTTCGCCGAGGCCTCCGGGCGTCCACGAGAATGGAGCTCACCGTGCCCGTCGCCGGCTGGCGCGGCGTCGGGCCCGGTGCCGGGCGCGTCCAGCAGCGCGAGACGATAGAAATGCTCGGGCCCGCCTTGAAACGTGAGGTCGTGCACCTTGATGAGATACCTGCCGTCGGCGGGCGGCGTGAAGTCGAGCACGCCGCCGGTGCGGTTCACCGAGCAGATCGCGCCCCTGCGCATCGGCGACGATGAGCACGGCGTCAGCTTCGAGTCGATGCCCGCCGCTGCGCAGTCCACGACCACGCGCTTGCCCTTCGTCGCCTCGAAGGAGTAGAAATCGACCGCGCGCTTCGTCATCGCCGCGTTGCAGACGGAGTTCGGCTTGAGTTCCAGCGCGGTTCGCGAGCGAGGTGTTCGGCTTCGTCGCGCGTCACCTCCGGCAGCGTGCCGACGGAAAATGCGCGCGCCGACGAAATGCCGAGCCGGGTCATCACCCGGGCATCATGCACGCCGACGCGGGCGCGTCGGCGGCGATGGTGACGATGAACTTGTTCGGCTCCACCTTTCCGTCCGCGCGCGGTCTTCGCTTTCGCGGTGATCTTCGGCGTGGAGAAGAGCAGCTCGCTCGCGTCGTCGATGTTCTCGCCGGTGATCGTCGACTTCGACGCTCGTGCCCGCCTGGCCGCCCATCGGCATGAGCGTGAGCAGGCGCGGCGCCGGCAGGCAGACCTGCTGGGCGACGGATGCGGAAGCGAGCCACAGCGACGCGGCGCCGAGCGAGGACGGGGAGGATGGAGGGACGGAACATGCGATCAGTGGTTGTAGAGAAATTCCTTGGTGTTGATCAGCGCCCAGAGGAGGTCCTCGTAGGCCTGGCGCTTGGCCGTCTGCGGGTCGAGCGGCTTGCCCTGCGGCGTCGAAGCGCGGCTTGGCGAGATACGCCTCGGCGATCTGCAACTCGTCCGCGCGCGGCTCGCGGGAAAATGCGGCGAGGTAAAGCTCGCGGAGCTTCTCCGGATTCCGGCGCCGTCGCCTTCGCCAGGCGATCCGCGCGGCCATTGCTCGTGGCGAGCTTCGCCTTCACGTCGGCGGCATTCATGAGGTGCAGGCTCTGCGCGAGGCTCGACGACTGCACGCGCTCGCACTCGCAGACGCTCGCGCCTTCCGGCCGGCCGAACACTTTCAGGAAACCGCGAGCTGCGGTTGTAGCTGTTGTCCGGCAGCGCGATCGCGCGCGTGCCCGGCGGCAGGTCGGCGAAGTCCGTCTGCGTGCCGGTGAACTGGTCGATCGCATCGAGCAGCACCTCGGCCGGCAGATGCTTCGGGTAATAGCGCGAGAAGTTCTGCCGATCGACGCCGTTGTGCTCGTTCGGCTTCGCGCTGAGCTGGTAGGTGCGTCGACTGCGTGATCGACGCGCACCACGTCCTTCAGATCGTAGCCGCTCTCGATGAAGTGCTTCGCCAGCGCGTCGAGCAGCTCGGGATTGGTCGGCGGATTCGTGTCGCGGATGTCGTCCTCCGGCTCGATCAGGCCGCGCTGGAAGAAGTGCTTCCAGTAACGATTCACCAGCGACTTGGCGAAGAACGGATTCGTCTTGTCGCTCAGCCAGTCGGCGAGCTGCAGGCGCGGATCTTCGTCCGGCGGAATGTCCAGCGTCGGCGCGCCGAGCGCGGCGGGCTTCACCGGCAGCCGGGTCTTCTTGTTCTCCGTCTGCGCGATGCCGCGCTTGTGGAAGATCAGGTCCTCGCCCGCGGTCGTCGTCGGCTTGCGGCCGACCTGGCTGAAGAACGCCGCGAAGCTGTAGTAGTCGTCCTGGCTCCAGCGCTCGAACGGATGGTGATGGCACTGCGCGCACTGCATCCGCACGCCGAGGAAAAGCTGCGCCACGTCCTCGAGCTGCTGCGTCGGCTCCTTCACGCGCTTGTACCAGGCGACGGCGGGATTCGATGCGATCGTCCCGGTCGCGGCGAGGAGCTCGCGCACCATCTGGTCGTACGGCGTGTTCGCGAGCAGGCTGTCGCGCACCCAGGAGTGGAAGGCGAAGTTCGCCGTGATGTCGCTGGCCGCGTCGCGCTTGTTGTGCAGCAGCGGCGTCCACTTGTTCGGCGAAGTAATCCGCGTAGTCCGGGCTGCTGCAGCAGCGTCTCGATCAGCTGGTCGCGCTTGTCCGGCGTCCTTGCTCGCGAGGAACGCCTTCGTCTCCTCCATCGGTCGGCAGACGGCCGGCGATATCGAGCGAGACGCGGCGCAGGAACGTCGCATCGTCGCACACCGGCGACGGCGGCATGCCGATCCGCTTCAGATTCGCAAAGACCAGCTCGTCGATGAAGTTCTTCGCCGGCGGCAGATTTTCCACCGGGGCGCCGAGCGGAATCGACGCGCTGAAAACCGACACCAGCCCCTGATAGCGCACCATCACCGCGACGTTGCCGGGGAGATCGAGCGATCTTCACCAGCCCGTCCTCGCCCGTCTCCGCCATGTTTTTGTCGTTCGGCTCGTAGAGCGCCGTGCGCGTCACATCGCGGACCGAGCCGTCGGAGTAGTGCGCCGAGCACCTTGAGCTGCTGCTGCGAGTTCGACCTTCATCGAGCCCTTGCTCGGCTGCACCTCGATGGACACCAGCTTCGCGTCCGTGTCCTTTCCAAAAGGCCATGCCTTCGCCGATCCACCGGACGATCGTCTTGTAGCCGTCCGACTTCGGATCGAGCTTCTTCCCGCCGCCGTGCGGCACGATGTTCGCCGCCTTCAGCAGCAGCAGGCTCTGCTCCGGCGCGGCCGGGAAAACACGCCGCCCGTGCCCTTCCTTCACGATGTGCTCGTAATCCTCCTCCGGCTCAAAGCCGAGCAGCGACAGCCGGAACCCGCGCTGCCCCATCCCCGCCTTCGCATGGCACGCGCCGGAGTTGCACGACGCCTTCGTCAGGATCGGCATCACGTCATTCGCAAAACTCACCGGACGCTCCGCCCCCGCCGCAGAGCCGCGCAACGTGATGGCTGCGAGGACGGCGCTGCAGACGAGCAGCAATGGAAATGATGAGGCGAGATGGGGCATTCCCAAACACAACCCCGCAGAATGCCCCATCGTGGGGACAAAACGCGGAGGATGGCCGGAGGCGGGATCAAAGGCGGAACGATCCAGGGCGCGACGGACGAACTAGGCTTCCTCGTCACCGAGCACCCGCACTATGTCACCGATGTGCATGCGACCATCATGCACCAGCTCGGCCTCGACTCCCGCCGACTCGAAGTCCCCGGTCGCAAACGGCTCGAACGCGATCACGGCAGCGTGCTCCGGGAGATTCTCGCCTAGCACGGACTCGCTCGCCGGGGCTGGCCAATCTGGAAAGCATTCTGACAGAGTCGCATCATGAATCTCACGGATCTCCCCTGGCCTGTCGTGGCGGCACTCCCGAAGGACACGCCGGTCATCATCCCCGTCGCGGCACTCGAGCAGCACGGGCATCACATGCCGTTGTTCACCGACAGCATGCTGTGCGGCGAAATCGTGAGGCGTGTGGCGGCGCGGTTTGAGAAATCCGCACTTTTTGCGCCGTTGATGTGGCTGGGAAACTCCGACCATCACCTGGATTTCTCCGGCACACTCTCGGCCGCGCCGCGCGTGTATCTCGACATGCTGAACGGGCTGGCGGAAAATTTCGTCCGGCACGGATTCCGGCGCATCGTCTTCGTGAACGGGCACGGCGGGAACGACGTCCCCGGGAAGCAGGCGGTGTTCGAGCTGCGGCAGCGGCACCGGCAGCGCGATGATGTGGCCTTGATCTTCTCGACGTATTGGGACCTCGGCGCGCGGCCGTGGGAGACAGACGCGACGCTCGTGCAGCGCCAGATGGGCCACGCGTGCGAGTGGGAGACGTCGATGATGCTCCGCATCGCGCCGCAGCTCGTCGGCGACTATCGCAAAACGCCGCCGGTGGATTTTACCCCGTCATTCGCGCCCGCGACCCGGGGCTGGATCACGCGCGAGCGCACCGTGCCCGGCCACATCGGCCAGCCGCATCTCGCCTCGGCGGAGAAAGGCGAGACGCTGTTCCGCCTGTTCGCGGATGACGTGGCGTCGCTGATCGAGCGCGTGATCCGCTGGGACGGCAATTCGTGGAACGGCTGATGATGGCGCTGCCAGTCCCGTAGCTCCGCCCCTTCGAATCTTGGGTCGGTACGGCCGGTGGCGACATCGATTTTGCGGATCTGGATAACCTCAAGGACTACTCGTTCAAGATCACCAGCGACCTTCCCGCCGGGAAAATTGCCGCAGTCACCGTCCCCTTCATCGCGAAGGACGAGACCCTTCCCACGTCGGTGCTCGGCCTGTGCCGCCTCTTGGAGCGAAAGATCAATCTGGCCCTCCAAGATGTGCCCGATGTCGCCGGCGCCGCCGTGCGTTGTGTCCCCAGCAGTTCCGGCCTCGGGGTCCGCGTCATCGCCGACTTCGGTGCGGATATCGCGGCCTACGACGCATCGCTCACTTTCACCGCGGGCACTCCGGCGGCGAATAACGCGCTCGGCGACGTGAAACTCGGCGCTGCCAATGCCACCGCCAACGTCGGACGCTACTGGCTGGGCACGACACGCGATGCGCTCGCACAGAAAAAGGGGACGCTCGGCGACGATGGGACCGAACTCCCGAAGACGGCCGACCTCATCGGCAACGAAGCCGCGTTCACCGGCATCTATGCCCTCGAGAAAGTTGACCTCTTCAACCTGCTCTCGATCCCCGACGCCACGCTCGCCCAGGCCGGAAATCCCGCCAAGCTCGACGCGACCGTCAGCCCCAACGACATCTTCGCCGCGGCCATGACGTATTGCCAGAAGCGCCGTGCGTTTCTGCTGATCGATCCGCCGCCGGAGGTGAACAACGTCGAGGCCGCCGCCGATTGGAAGTCCTCCGGTCTCACCGTCCATGCAAAGGACGGCGCCGCGTTCTTTCCGCGCTCCTCAGCGTCGCTGGCGCCTCGCGCGTCACCGTCTGCGGCAACGTCATCCAGGCGGTCGGAGAAGCCCCACGCTTGCTTCCCGTCTCTCGGGAATCCGCTCCGCCAGCGCCGCAACCGTCACCGTCGGAAATGCGCTCACGTTGCGGGATTTCGGCGCCACAGCAGTGCTCGTGGACAATCAGGTCGCCGGCATTGTGACACTCGGCGGACTGCCCGCCTCCAAGCCGCTCACCAGTGATGAACTCAAAAAGCTCAGCGCCCTCCTTAAAAAGGGCTCCATCGAATTTACCGCCGCCGCAGGCACCCTCCAGGTCCGTGGGAATGCATTCGCCCGGATCGCGGCCGACGACACATCACTGGCTGCGCTCCGCAAGGTTCTCCAAGCCGGCAAGGGCCCGGTCGCTGTGTGGGCGAGCGCGCACTTCACCGACAACATCATCGCGCAGGGCGGAAACCATTTCACCGCACGGCATCTCTCGCTGGGCACCACGCGCTTCCCTCATCCGCGGATCTGGGCACCGCATGCTCCCGCACGGTGACGTACGCGGGCAACAGCGCCGACACCGACATTCGCCTCTTCAGCGCCAGCGCCATCGCACCCGCGCTGGCCGCCAATCAAGGGCTGGATTTCGTCATTCTCTAGCAGGCCCCAGGCTGGCGCGCCTGCCTGCCAGTGCGCGGGCGCTGTCTTCACGATGAAATACGGCTAAGATATCGGGAGGCCCGTGCCTGTTGATTCGTTCCGATATCACGATGACCGACAAACTTTCCCTCGCTGCGCTGACTTTCACCACGCTCGCGCTCACGACGTTCGCGGAGGTGCCGTCCGCGATCGATTTCAACCGCGATATGCGGCCGATTCTTTCGGAGAACTGTTTCACCTGCCACGGGCCCGATACGGCCAAGCGCAAGGCGGGGTTGCGGCTCGATGAGAAGGAGTCGGCGTTTGGGAAGGCGGAGTCCGGCGAGAGGGCGATCGTTCCCGGCGACCCGGAGAAGAGCGAGGTGCTCCGGCGGATCGCGTCGTCGGACAAGGATGAGCAGATGCCGCCGCCGAAGGAGCACAAGCGGCTCAAGCCCGTGCAGGTGGAATTGCTGCGCCGCTGGATCAAGGAAGGCGCGCAGTGGCAGGGTCACTGGGCCTTTCAGCCGGTGAAGGTGCCGGCGCTTCCCGCGCTCCGAACTCCGAACTCCGCAGCGCTGGCTCCCATCGACGCATTCGTCGTCGCGCGACTGGAAAAGGAGGGACTCGCACTTTCGCCCGAGGCGGAAAAGCCCGCGCTCATCCGCCGCGTCTCGCTCGACCTCACGGGGCTGCCGCCGTCGCTCGCGGAGGTGGACGCATTTCTGAAAGACACCGCGCCGAATGCCTACGAGAAGGTCGTGGATCGTCTGCTGGCGTCGCCGCATTTCGGCGAACGGCTCGCGGTGCCGTGGCTCGACCTCGCGCGCTACGGCGACACGAGCGGCTACCACAACGATTCGCTGCGCGACATGTGGCTCTGGCGCGAGTGGGTGATCAAGGCGTTCAACGCGAACATGCCGTTCGACCAGTTCACCATCGAGCAACTCGCCGGCGATCTGCTGCCGAACGCGACGATCGATCAGCAGATCGCGTCCGGTTTCCACCGCAACGTGATGACGAGCGACGAGGGCGGGCTGATCGACGCGGAGTATCTGAACCTCTACGTCGTCGATCGCGTGGCGACGACGGGCACGACGTGGCTCGGTCTCACCGTCGGGTGCGCGCAGTGCCACGACCACAAATACGACCCGATCAAGCAGAGCGAGTTCTACCAGCTCTACTCGTTCTTCCACAACGTCCCGGAGACCGGGAAGGACGGCGTGCGCGATCGCAATCCGAAGCCGTTCCTGCTCGTGCCGACGCCGGAGCAGAAGACAGCAGCTCGCGAAGTTCGACGCGGACACGGCGGCCGCGGAGAAAGCCGTCGCGGAACTCTCGAAGACGCTCGATGCGCGGCAGGCCGAGTGGGAAAAGGAAGTCGGCGCGGACGGCGCAGGCAGCGCGAGCCCGACGGGCCCGTGGTCGAGATTTCGCGCTCGATGCCGATGGCGAACGGCTTGGATGGCGACGGGGCAGAGAATCGACGGCGAGTTGAAAGGCGAGAGCACGTTCGTCGAAGGCGCGGTGGGTCAGAGCTTCCGCGTGGAAGGGAAGGGCTGGATCGAATACGGCGACCAGTTCGGGTTTGAGCGGGACCAGCCTTTCACCGCTGCGGCCTGGCTGCGGCTGAAGCCGCAGGGCGGCTCGCCTTTTGGCAAGATGGAGCAGGGCGGCGCGACTGCGCGGCTGGGACGTGGAGTTTCACGGCACGAAGCCGAGCGTCCATCTCATCCACAATGGCCGGACAACGCCATCCACGTGCAGGGCGAGCGCGACTTGCCGGCGGACACGTTTCTGCATTTCGCCGTGACGTACGACGGCTCGGGCAAGGCCGCGGGCGTGAAGCTTTACGTGAACGGGCAGTCGGAAAAGACCGCGGTGAAGGCCGACAAGCTCACCGGCACGATCAAGACGCCGGAGCCGTTCAGCATCGGACGCCGCGGCAGCGCGGGGCCGCCGTTCAACGGGCGCGTGGATGACCTCCGCATCTACGAGCCGCGCGCTGACGCCCGGCGAAATCGCATACGCTCGGCGGCGTCGAGACCTTGCAAGCTCGCCGCAATCCCCGCCGCGAAGCGCACGCCGGAGCAGAAGCAGCAGCTGCAGAAGTTTTTCCGCGAAACGCAGGCGGTCGATTTCGTCGAAGCGCAGAAAAAGGTCGCCGACCTCAGGAAGGCGAAGGGCGATTTCGAGAAGACGATGCCGAACACGATGGTGATGTCCGAGATGGAAAAGCCGCGCGACACCTTCATCAAGGTCCGCGGCCAGTACGACCAGAACGGCGAGAAGGTCAGCCCGGCCGCGCCTGCGTTTCTTCCCGCAGCTCGCCGCGCAGCCGGCGAATGGCGAGCGCTACACGCGGCTCGACCTCGCGCGCTGGCTGGTCTCGCCGGAGCAGCCGCTGACCGCGCGCGTGACGGTGAACCGCTTTTGGAAGATGCTCTTCGGCACCGGGCTCGTGAAGACGGTGAACGACTTCGGCGCGCAGGGCGAATGGCCGAGCCATCCCGAGCTGCTCGACTGGCTCGCCGCGGACTTCATGCGCGACTGGGACGTGAAGCGCGCGCTCAAGCAGATCGTGATGTGCGCGACCTACCGCCAGTCCGCGAAGGTCTCGCCGAAGCTCCTCGAAAAGGACGGCGAGAACCGGCTGCTCGCGCGCGGCCCGCGCCAGCGGCTCGACGCCGAGTTTCTCCGCGACAATGCGCTCGCGGTCGCCGGCATTCTGAATCCGCAGCTCGGCGGCAAAAGCTTCAAGCCCGCGCAGCCGCCGGGCACTTGGGAGATCAACGAAATGAGCGGCTACAAGTACGCAAAGTCGAAGGGCGACGAGACTCTACCGGCGCGGGCTCTACGTCTATTGGCGCCGCTCGACGGTCTATCCGTCCTTCATCACGCTCGACGCGCCGACGCGGGAGTTTTGCAGCGCGCAGCGCGCACGCACGAGCACGCCGCTGCAATCGCTCGTGCTGATGAACGACCCGGTCTTCGTCGAAGCTGCGCGCGCCTTCGCGCAGCGCATCCTCAAGGAAGGCGGCAGCCGACGATGCCGCGCGGCTGCGCTTCGCCTGGCGCACTGCGCTCTCGCGATCCGCCGACGGACAGGGAAATCGCCATCCTCGGCACGACGCTCGAAACGCAGCTCGCGACCTACACGCAGGACAAGGCCGCGGCCGCGGCGCTGGTGAAAGTCGGCGACCTCGCCGAAGCCCGCGGACGTCGACGACAGCGAGCTCGCCGCGTGGACGGCGGTCGCGAATGTCCTGCTGAACCTGAACGAAACGATCTCGAACTGACGCCATGGACGAACTCACGCCCGAACAGCGCCGCACGCATCACGCGCCGCACTTTTCTCCAGCAAAGCAGCACCGGTCTCGGCGCGCTCGCGCTGACCTCGCTGCTGAATCCGGATCTTTTCGCGATGGACGCCGGCACTGGCGCTGCCGTGCCCGGTGCGCTGAAGCGCCTGCACTTCGCGCCGAAGGCGAAGCGCATCATCTACCTCTTCATGTCAGGCGCGCCGTCGCACCTCGATCTGTTCGATCCGAAGCCGAAGCTCACCGAGATGACCGGCAAGGATCTGCCGGACAGCGTCCGCAAGGGCCAGCGCATCACCGACGATGACGAGCGGGCAGAAGAACCTGTTCTGCGTCGGATCGCCGTTCAAGTTTGCGAAGTACGGCAAGGCCGGCATGGACATCTCGGAGCTGCTGCCGAACCTCGCGAAGATCGTGGACGACTGCACCTTCGTCCGCTCGATCTTCACCGATCCGATCAATCACGATCCGGCCGTCACCTTTTTCGCCACCGGCAACCAGCAGCCGGGCCGCCCGACGATGGGCGCGTGGCTCGCCTACGGCCTCGGCAGCGACGAATCGCGACCTGCCGTCCTTCGTCGTGCTGACCAGCGGCGGCGGCGGGCAGACGCTGCAGTCGCGCTACTGGGGCAGCGGCTTCCTGCCGGCGCAGTACGGCGGCGTGCAGTTCCGCAATGCCGGCGACCCGTGCTCTTCATCTCGAATCCGCCGGGCATGAGCGGCACCACGCGCCGCCAGCTCATCGACGCGACGAACGAGCTCAACCGCGTCGCGCTCGGCGAACTCGGCGATCCGGCGATCGCCGCGCAGATCGAGAACTACGAACTGGCCTTCCGCATGCAGACCAGCGTGCCCGAACTGATGGACATCTCGAAGGAGCCGAAGGAAGTGCTCGACCTCTACGGCGCGACGCCGGGCAAGCCGTCAGCTTCGCCAACAACTGCCTGCTCGCCCGCCGCCTCGCCGAGCGCGACGTGCGCTTCATCCAGCTCTGCCATCGCGACTGGGATCACCACGGCGGCCTGCCGAAGGGTCTCCCGACGAAGTGCAAGGAGACCGATCAGGGCGCCGCCGCGCTCATCACCGATCTGAAACAGCGCGGGCTGCTCGACGACACGCTCGTGATCTGGGGCGGCGAATTTGGCCGCACCGCGTACTGCCAGGGCGAGATCAAGCCGGACAGCTTTGGCCGCGACCATCATCCGCGCTGCTTCACGATCTGGATGGCCGGCGGCGGCATCAAGCGCGGCTACGTCCACGGCGAGACCGACGACTTCGGCTACAACATCGTCCGCGATCCCGTGCATGTGCACGACCTCCACGCCACGCTGCTCCACCTCCTCGGCGTCGATCACAAGCAGCTGACCTTCCGCCACGAAGGCCGCGACTACCGCCTCACGGACGTCGCCGGCGAAGTCGTGAAGGCGCTCCTCGCCTGAGCGGGCGGTGCGCGCTTGGAGCCAACTGGTTCCTTAAACTTCCTCCAGCGGCGCCTTCGCATCGCCGAAGGTCTTCGGGCGCACGTCCATCTTGTCCATCATCGACATGAACAGTCGGCAGATCTGGCGCTCGGGCTTGTCCTTGTAGTCGAGCACGCGGCCGCCCTTGATGCGTCCGCCCGCGCCGCCGAGCAGGATGACCGGGAGCTGGTCGTTGTCGTGCTTCGCGCCGGCCATCATGCTGGAGCAGTGCAGAGCATGGTGTTGTCGAGCAACGTGCGCGGGCCTTCCTGGATGGCGTCGAGCTTGCGGGCGAGGTAGGCGAGTCTGCTCCATGAAGAACTGGTTCACCTTCAGCCAGTCGTCGCCGTCGGTGTGCGAGAGCAGGTGATGGATCATGTAGTCGATGCCGTGGCCCGGCCTGCTGCACGCTCGGCAGATTCGGGAAGCGCAGCGCGCTGTGATCGTTGTTCAGCTTCAGCGTGGTGATGCGCGTGGTGTCGGTCTGGAAACCGAGCACGAGGATGTCGCACATCAGCCGCATGTGCTCGCCGATGTCCTGCGGGATGCCGTCGGCGGGGCGGGCGATGTTCGGCTTGTCGAGCGTGGGCCGCCAGCCTTGCAGTTCGCCGCGCTTGCCGGCGTTTTCGATGCGCTTTTCCACGTCGCGCACGGAGTCGAGATATTCGTCGAGCTTGCGCTGATCGCTGCGTGCTGATGTTGCGGCGCAGGTCCTGGGCATCGGCCAGCACGGCATCGAGCACGCTCCTGTCGCCGGGCGCGACTTCGTCCTTGAACAGCCGGTCGAACGCCAGCGCGGGATAAAGCTCCAGCGGCGTCGGCGTGGTCGGCGAACTCCACGAAATGTGCGAGCTGTAGAGCATCGAGTAGTTCTTGTGCACCGACGGGATTCGACCGCTCGCAGGCCAGCACGAGGCTCGGCACCTTGGTCGAGCGGCCATACGTCTGCGCGAGCACCTGGTCGAAGCTCGTGCCCGAACGAATCTCGCCGCCGGAGGCGATCGGAGCGCCGGAGAGCAGATTGCCCGTCTGCGAACTGTGGATGTTTCCCTTCCGCGCCTCGTCGTGATAGAGGCCGCGCACGAAGAGCAGCTTCTCGCGGAAATCGCTCAGCGGCGCGAGCACCTTGCCGAGTTCCATCGCCTTGCCCTCGCCCTTCGCCCACCATTCCTTGGAGTGAAAACCATTGCCGGAAAACAGCACGGCGAGCCGCACCGGCGCTTCGCTTGCGGGCTTGTTGCGGCGCGGTTCGTCGCCCCAGACGTTGAAGGACTCCAGCCACGGCAAGGCCATGGTGACGCCCATGCCGCGCAGGAAGGCGCGGCGTGAGTGGTGATGAATATTCATGGGAGGACGTTGCGTTGATGCGGTGGGTGCGGAGCTATTGCTGCGTGTCGAAATCCCGCCCGCGCACTTCGCGGAACTGCGGGCTGTGGACGATCAGCTCGATGGCGGTGCCGACACGGTAATCGGTCGCGTTGAGCTGGGCCAGCATCGCGGTCGAGCAATGGTTTGTCGGAAAGTTGCACGCTGCGTCCGAGGGCATAGCCGAGGAGTTTGCGGCAGAACTGCGCGCAGAAAATCGTCGCGGCGATCGCTGAGAAGATAGGTGCGGAGGCCGTCGAGCCCGTCGATTTCCGTGCCGTCGGCCAGCTTCGCCTGGGTGTCGATGGCGAGGCCCGCCGCGTCCTTGGTGCGGGCCCGGCCGATGGCGTCGAAGCCTTCGAGCGCGAAGCCGAAAGGATCGATGCGCTGATGGCAGCTCGCACACTGCGCGTCGCTGCTGTGGCGTTCGATCAGCTGCCGTTCGGTGAGACCCTGCGGGCGCTTCCTCGGGCAGAACGGGCACGCCTTTCGGCGGTCGCGGCAGCTTCTCGCCGAGCACGACTTCGCTGACCCAGTTGCCGCGCAGGATGGGGCTGGTGCGCGAGGCGCCGCTTTGTTTGGCGAGCGTGCCGGCGAAGCCGAGGATGCCGCCGCGGCCTCGGGCGCGCAGCCCGTCGACGCGCTGCCAGTCGTCGGCTTTCGACGTCGATGCCGTAGTGCTTCGCGAGCGCGCCGTTCACGAAACTGTGATCGGCATCGAGCAGCGAGAGCACGGAACGATCTTCCTGGAACAGATCGATGAAGAAACGCACTGACTTCCTCCTGCATATGCGCTGCGCAGGGCGACGAATGTCGGGAAATGCCGTTCGCTCTTTTCATCGAGCGTTTCGAGGTCGCGGACGTGCAGCCACTGGCAGCCAAACTCGGTCGCTAGCGCGGCGGACCTTGTCGTCCTTCATCATGCGGCGCATCTGCGCGGTCAGCACGTCGGGATCGTGCAGAGTGCCGGATGCGGCGAGCGCGCGCAGTTCATCGTCCGGTGCGGAGGACCAGAGGAAATAGCTCAGGCGCGTCGCCAGCTCCCAGTCGTTCACCGGTGTGGCGTTCAGGTCCGGGCGCCGGCCTTTCACCGCGATACAGGAACGCCGGTGCGACCAGGACCCGGGCGAGCAGCATGCGCACGGCGGCGGCGTGCGGCAGTTCCTGCTGCGCGCAGCTTCTGGTAAAGCGCGCGCAACTCGCGATTGCTCCGCCGTCGGTCAGCGGACGCCGCCAGGCGCGATTGCGCGAACTCGAGCACAGCCTGCACATGCACGGGCTCGACTGCGATGAGCCGCTTCTTGAATGCCTCGGCGCCGCTGCAGGATCGGCTCGCGCATGGGCTCGAACGCGCTCGGGTTCGCGTCCTGCGTGGCGAACTGATAGAGCTGCTCGAACACATCCACCTGCTTCAGCGGCGCCTCGCTGACAAAACGCAACTCATCCCACAACCGGTCGAGCGCCGCCGACTGCGCATCGTCGAGCATCAGCCGCTTCAGCTGCTCGTCTTCGCGATAAAAAAGCGTGAGCGTCACGACTTCATCCACCGGCACGATCTTCGTGTAGCAGAGCGCGGCCGGGAAACAGCCCGCGGAAGTCATCGAACGCCGTTTCAAAGCGCTGCCGCGCTGCGCTCCCGTCGTTCACGAGCACCGGTGCGCTGAAGCTGGTGCGCAGGTTGTTGTCGGACCACTGGCCTTTCGCAGTGGCCGATTCCGCCTTGCTCGCGGCGATGCTGGAAAGGCTGTCCGGCTTTGAGGTCAGCACCTGCATCTGCACGCTGCCTTCCGGGCCGCCGGAGGGATGCAGCCGGCCTGTCACCACCAGCTCGGCGTCCTTTGCGAACGATGCTGGCACACGCACTTCGAGCACCGATGGCGCTTGCACGGAGATCGACGTCGCCGCGACCTCGCTGCCGTCCGGATGCCGCCCGAACAGGGCGCGATCCATCCCGGGTACATCGCGGAGGCTGACATCCGGCCGCCCCTTGGCCGCGAGGCGTGCATTTTCCCAGAGCGCAAAGTCATGCGCGCTGCCGTCGCCGGCATCGCTGGCGGAGAGATACACGGTCACGTCGCGACCATCCGTGGGAGCCGTCAATTTCACGCGCATTTCATGCTGTGCAGCGAGCGGTGTCACCGGTTCCTGCCAGCCTTTCGGTCCGTCTTTCTTGCCGATGTGCCCCACGCTCGCGAAGCGCCACAGCGACTGCTGCCATGCCTCGATGTCGGCCGCCGTGAGTTTGCCGTCGCGCCACTTCGCGCGGAGTGAATCGAGCACCAGCGAGGGTTTCGTGTCTTGGAACATCCCCCACAGCAGCCCGAGATACTTCGCGTTCAGTCCGCGTTCGGTGGCCACGGCGCTGATCTTCTTCGCTCCTGTGCTCAACGCGTCCCGCTCTTCGAGGGTCGCCGCCAGATATTTCTGCAACGGCAGCCGCCCTCCGGCATTCGTGTCAAATTTGATGCCTTGGAGATTCACGGGCGTCGCGCCGCCGGTCTCGCTGAAGCGCCCGTAGAATTCGCGGATCTTCCCAAGCGTCTCGTCCGTCCAGTCGCGCGGTGTCGTGTGCGGGGAAAAGCGGATACCATCCGGTTGCAGCACCGCGTGATTCGCGACCTCCTTGGCCGCATCGAGATACTTCGCCAGCAGGCCGGGCGACATCACGAGCGCTGCGCCCGCGTTGGTGAAGCCTTCGCCTGCCGCTCCATCTGCTGGAAATTCCCGTGCGGGATCGAGCGCCGGCACGCCCGTGAGGTCGCGGATGGTGTAGGTAAATTCCGCATTCGAAAGCCGCCGCAGCACCACCGGTCCCGGGTCACCTGCATTCGCCAGCGCGATTTCATCCAGCGTTGCCTGCACCCACGCCGTCAGCGTGGCGTTCTGTTCTCCGGACGGTTGAGGCTCCTTCGTCGGCGGCATCTCCTTGCTCGCGAGCTGCTCCAGCACTCCTTCCCAAATCCGCGGATGCTTCTTCACTTCGGCCATCGATGTGAACCGCTCCAAATCCAGATCGCCCTTCTGTTTTGTCGTCGAGTGACACGTGTTGCAGTACTCGGAGAGAATCGGGCGGACCTCTCTCTCGAAATCCACCGCACTGGCGCTGCCAAAACACATCACTGCCATCATCGCGGACGAAGGGACGAGTGCCGGGCGGAAGTTCATGGATTGCCCTGATAACAACCCGCCACCGACACGCCTACGAGTCGGCTTTTTGCCGGCACGTCGGGTGGCTTGCCGGGGCGGCATGAAAGCCGCGGCACTCTGTCTCCGTTCCTATCTCGCGGATTCGAGGTAGTCGCAGAGCACGCGGACGTTTTTCGTGAAGACCTCCGTTTCCACGAAGTCGTCCAACTCCGAGCCACGGCGCTTGAGCTGGCCCTTTGTCACCCAGCGCCCATTTTCGTCCAGCGAGGCGATGATCTCCCGCACGCGTGGCTCGAGGGATTTCGAGGACGCTTTTTTCTTCGCACCCTTTGCGTCGCGCTCCTTGAGCAATGCCTCGCGTCCCTTCTGCTGGAGCTTCTCGTGGAATGCGAGGATCCGAGGCACGCGGTAGTCGCCCTGCCATGAGTAGCCGTGCTGGCGCTCTTCGGTGATGTCCTGCAGCCGGTAGTAGATCTTCCCGTCGCGGTCGCCAAAGAGCTGTTTGTCCGTCCGGAGTTCGTAGTACCGTGCCCATGTTCCAGGCGCGATTTCGCTGCGCTTGAACCACGCGATCGCCGCCGGCAGCGGCTTCAGGAATTTTTCTTCCCCGGTCTCGATATGGAGATCCAAGAGCGCCTGCATCGCGCCCGCGCTTTCGTTTCCTGACACGCTCGGCGGCTCAAATGCGCGCGCCCACGCGGGCTCCATCTGCGCGTTGTATTGCTGCGCCCAGACGGGTTGCGGCTCGGGCATCTGCGCGAGGATCAGGAAATCGCCGCCGCGTTTCGCCGCTTCGAGACACTCGCGCTTCGCCGTGCGGTGGAATGCGTCGAGCATCGTCGAGATGCAGTCGATGTGCGTGTCGTCGTTGAGCGTGTAATGCGCGTGGTAGTTCGTCTTGGGATGCTCGCGCGGGTAGTTCTCCGGGTAGCGCGCCTTCACGATGGGAAAATCCGCCACCGAGTGCGCTTCACCGCGCCAACGCTGCGGCCACGCGCCGTTCGGATATTGCGCCTCGATCATTTTCTTCAGCCCGTAGCCGAGTGCCTCACGGATGCGCGCATCGCGGGCATCGCCTTCGCCATTCATCATGTCCGCGATGGCGAGCAGGAACTGCAGTGCGCTCTGCGTCGTGTTATCGTCGAAGGTGGTCACGTTCTTCCGTTTCGCGATCTCACTTGGCGAAATTTTCCCGGCGTCGCTGCGGAGATAGGACAGCTTCATTTTCTCCGGGTCGAAATCGATCAGATAGTCCCATCCGCCGGACTCCAACTGCCCCTTCGCGAGGGCGTCCGCCGCGGCCTTCGCGGAATCGAGGTGGCGGGCATCCTTCGTCGCCTCGTAGGCGCGCAGGAATGTCATGCCCATCGTCGGCGTGCCCGGCGGCTGAATCCACACCTGCGTCGCCGTCGCCTTCGCCTCGCCGGCGCGCTCCGTGAGGTCAAGCGAGTATTTCCAGAGGTAGCCGCCCTCGGTGGAGATGGAACGCATGTAGGCCGTCAGCCTTTTCCAGCGCGACGCGGGCCTGATCGGGCAGGGGGATCTCGGCTGCAAATGAACGGGCGGCGATCAGCGCGATCGCGATGGAGTAAAGGATGCGCATGGGGAGATTGCTCAGGTTTCCGTGACCGTATGCCTGTCGCGTTGACGCGTGCAATTCCCCATCTCCAGACCGGCCGAGGCACCGATGTTCCTCAGGCCAAAGTCGGCGTCACTTTTTCGGCTCGGGCTTCGCCAGCTCGGTGAGGACGGTGAGCCAGGGATGATCGGTCGAGGAAATGAACAGTTCCGTGTGGCCCTGCGGCACGCCGTTGTTTTCCGAACCGGTCGTCATGAAAAATCGCGCGGCGTGCTCGGTGCCGGACTCCGTTTCGCGAAGGACGATGGTGAACGGCTGGCTCGCGGTCTTGGTCATGACGTCGGCGATGATTTTCAACGTCACCTCGCCGTCTTTGTCCGGCACATCCACGGGCGGCGCGGTCACGCCCTCCGGGAGATCCTTTGCCGCGAGTTGGAGCTTCACCTTGAACCCGTTCGTGCGCTTGACGGTCACCTTCAGCTCGGAGGTCTTCCCGGCCTGCACGCTGAGCGAGTGAACGGCGAGCGTCGCCGTGACCCATGGCGCGGCCTCGGTGATCGCGAGGCGGTAGAGGTAATCATCGCCGCCGTGGTGGGAGACGTCGCCGATGGCGACCGTGTAGGCGCCATCAGCCGGCGCCGTCCACGTGAGGTCGGGATCGCGAGAGCCGCCCGCGTCGTCATTGGTCGCGAGCTGCTTGCCGTCCTTGTTTTCGATCCTCAGCCACGCATCGAGCGTTGAGCCGATGCGTGACGCCGTCACCTTGAACGCGTAGGCACGCCCTTTCACGGCGGTGAACGCGACGCGGTCCTCGTCGTTCGCGCGATGGATGCGACCCGAGATGCCGACTGGGACGTCGACCGCCTGTGCCGTGGCGGCGGTGTCGTTTGGTTCCTTTTCCAAAATCTCGGGTATGTCGCTGATCGTCACCGGCATGTCGGAGGCGACACCCGGCAGACCGAGTTCCGCGGTCGTCGTCTCCGCGGCGAAACGTGTGCCGTCGATCTCCGCGTGTGGCGAAGCGAGATTCCACCCGATGAGTTCCACAGGTGTCTTCTTTCCCCGGCCGATGGCGAGCGGGAGCGTGTGGCGCACAAACGGCCCGGCGGTGAGATGCAGCCGATACACGCAGCCGTCGCCGCCGGTGAAGCCCACGCCGGAGGTGGCCGGATACACGAAGCCCATCGTCTGCACGACGAACGTGCCGTCGCGCGGAGCGGTCCACGCGAGGAAGGGATCGAGCGTGCGGCCGTCGTGATTGAAGGCGAGCACGTTGCCGTCGGTGTCCGTGATGCGGAGCATCCCGTCGAAGGTGGACGCGAGCACGTACGCCTCGACCCGCGCGACGAGCGTCTGGCCGCGCTTCAGCGTCACGGCGAACGAATCCACGTCGCCGGCCTTGTCGAGCCGGCCGCTGATCGTCGCGGGCAGGCTTGCGATTTTCTGCGGCGCGCGGAATTCGTCGTTCGGCTCGGCTTCGAGAGTCTGCGGTTCGCGCGAGACGATGAAAAAGCGCGGAGCCGATGCGCCCCCTGCGTCGAAAAGCCGGACAAGGTGCGGTCCCGGAGCGGCGTCCTTTGCGATCTCCACGTCGAATTTCCCCGCCGTCTTGCCGGGTTTGAAAGTGATGCCGGGCGCATCCACCCAGACCTGCGGCGGCCATGCGTCCCACTTTCCGGCCGCCGTGACGGAGACTGTCGTGCCCTGCTGTCCGGCGACGGGATTCAGATGAGTCAGCACCGGGTCCGCCGCGTATGCGGGACCGCCGCACATCAGCAGCGCACAGGAGGCAGCGCGCAGACCGGCCACGCGCTAGACGAACAGCTCCTTGATCAGCCGCCCCTCGTTCACGAGATGAACCGGCCTGCCGGTCGTGGTGTGCAGCACCTGGTTCGGATCGATGCCCATCTTCGTGTAGAGCGACGCGGCGAAATCCTCCGGCCGGTACACGTTCTCCGAGGCGTGGTAGCCCTTCGCATCCGTCGCGCCGACGATCTGCCCGCCGGGGATTCCCGCGCCCGCCATCAGCACCGACATCGCGTGAGGCCAATGGTCGCGGCCTGCGTCCTTGTTGATCTTCGGCGTGCGGCCGAACTCGCCGAGCGCGATCACCAGCGTGTTCTCCAGCAGCCCGCGCTCCTGCAGATCCGTGAGCAGCGCGGAGAGGCCCTGGTCGAAAGTCGCGAGGCGCTTGCCCTTGTAGGTCTCGAAGAGCTTCCGGTGATCGTCCCAGCCGCCGTAGTTCACCGTGACCCACGACACGCCGACCTCGACGAGCCGCCGCGCCAGCAGCATCCGCTGGCCGAAATCGTTGCGCCCATAGCGGTCGCGCATCTTCGCGTCCTCGCGGCTGATGTCGAAGGCCGCCTGCGCCTTCGTCGAGGACACGAGGTCGAATCCCTGCTGGTAAAATTTGTCGAACACCACCGCCGGATCGTCCGTCGGCCTTGTCGTTGAAGCGCAGCATGCGGTCGAGCGACGCGCGCAAATCGCGGCGTGTGTGTGCGCGGCCTTCGGCGATGTCCGCTGGCAGGACGACATCGCGCACTTGGAAGCCCTGCGAGTTCGGATCGCCGCCGATGACGAACGGCGCGTGCTGGCCGCCGAGGAAATTCGGCCCGCCGGTGCGCGTATTCGACGGCATCGCCATGTAGGCCGGCAGCCCGCTGCGCACGCCGCGGTCGTAGGAGACCATCGAGCCGAATGACGGGTGAAACGTGACGAACGCGCCGCAGCCCACCGGCACCGGCGTCGGCGCGCCGGTCATCATGTAGTGGTTGCCGCCGCCGTGGTTCGGGTCCTTGTGCGCGATGGAGCGGACGACGGTGAACTTGTCGAACGCCTTCGCCAGTTCCGGCACCGGCTCGGAGAAATGCACGCCCGGCACGCAGGTCGGGATCGTTTTGAAAGTCCCGCGAATCTCCGCCGGCGCATCCGGCTTCGGGTCGAACGTCTCGTAGTGCGACGGCCCGCCATCGAGCCAGATCATGATGCAGTTCACCTTCTTCGCCGCAGGCGAATGGGCCGAAGCCGCAGCCGACGCGCGCATCCGCAGCAGGTCGCACAGTCCGAGCCCGAGCGTGCCCCCGAGCCCGACTTGCAGGAAGTCGCGACGGGTAATGCCGGCACAGTTGCGGTGGAGGGAAGTCATGGGGTCAGTGATTAAATACAAACTCGGCGGAGTTCATTAGTGCCCAAAGGACGTCCTCGGTCGCGGTGCGACGGGTCGCGCCTTCGGCGGTGAAAGCCGCGGTGGCGATTTTCAGTTCATCGTCGGCCGGCTTGCGCGAGTAGCAGGCGAGGTAGAGCTCGGTGATGATTTCCCCGGGTTGGAGCTGGCTCTCCGCGAGGCGATGCACGCGGGCGGCCGCGGCCTTGCTCGCGAGCTTCTCCTGCAGGCCGCGGGAGTTCATGAGGTGCAGCGCCTGCACGATGCTCGGCTTCGCGTCGCGTTCGCTCGGGCAGTCGCTGCTGGAGTTCGGACGGCTGAAGGCGTCCATCGTCTGCGAATCGATCTTGTAGGTCCACGCCTGCATCGCGCGGCTGCCGGGCGGCATGCCGGCGATAGTTGTCCGGCACGCCGGTGATGTCGGCGATGGCATCGGCGAGCGACTCGGCGGGCAGGCGGCGGCGGTACGCGCGGGAGAAATTGCGCGTGTCGGCGCGGTTGGTGTCGTTCGGCGTGGCGCTGAGCTGGTAGAGCTGCGAGCGCAGGATGGTCCGCATCAGCGCCTTGAGGTCGAATTTCTGCCGCACGAATTCCTGCCCGAGCGCGTCGAGCAGCGCGGGGTTCGACGGCGGATTCGAAATGCGGAAATCATCCACCGGATCCACGATGCCGCGGCCGAAGAACGCGCCCCACACGCGGTTCGCCGCGGCCCGGGCGAAGAACGGATTCTTCGCATCGGTCATCCAGTCGGCGAGCGCGCGGCGCGGGTCGGTGGTGTCGTCGCCTTTCACCGCGGGGCCGTCGGGCGGCTGCGGCTGCATCACCTCGCCGGTCACCGGATGCTTCACCGATTTTCCCGGAGCGAAAATAGAACGTCTCATTTCCCGCGGAGATCGGCGCGGAGATGCCGGCGCCTTTTTGCTTCATCGGTCCGAAGAACGCAGCGAACCGGTAGAAGTCGTCCTGCCCCCATTTTTCGTTCGGATGATGATGGCACTTCGCGCAGTCGAGCCGCACGCCGAGGAAGAGCTGGCTGAACATCGTGGTGAAATCCGCCGGCTCGCGCTTGTCGCGATAGATCACCGCGGGGCCGAAGCGGTGCGTGTTGCCCTCGCTGGTGATGATGTCGCGCACGAACTGGTCGTACGGCTTGTTCGCGCGGAAGCTCTCGCGCAGCCACTGGTCGAGCACGTACACGCTCTTGATGCCCGCGCGGTCGGTGTTCGGGCGCAGCAGGTCGGCCCATTTGTTCGCCCAGAAATCCGCCTAAGCGGGATGCGCGAGCAGGCGCTCGATGAGCTTCTCGCGCTTCTGCGGATCGGTGTCGGCGAGAAAGGCGCGGGCCTCTTCCGGAGTCGGCAGCACGCCGATGGTGTCGAGCGATGCGCGGCGCAGGAACTCGGCATCGCTGCACGGCTCCGACGGGAAAAGGCCCAGGCGCCTGAACTGCGCGTAGGCATGCTCGTCGATGAAATTTCTCACGGTCAGCCCGGTGTATTTTTCCTCGGGAAGCAGTTTGTCCGCGGGCACGCTGACCCGCGAGTCGCTGACGAGCCCCATGTAGCGCGCGATGATCACGCCTTGGCCGCTCAGGTTGCCAACGCGCACGAGGCCATCCTCGGTGACGCGCGCGACTTCCTTGTCGTTCGATTCGAAGCTCGCAAGCCCGGTGACGTCGCGCACCGAGCCGTCCGAGTAATGCGCCTTTACCGTGAGCTGCTGCGTCTCGGATTTTTTGTAAGTGCGCTCGGCGCGGCGTGACGGTGAGACGGTCGAGCGAAGGCTCATCTTCCGCGCGATACATCATGCCGCCGCGAATCCACTGCACGAGCGTGCGGTAGGCGTCCGAGTTTTTGTCGATGCGCTCGCCGCCTTCGTGCGGCACGGCGAGCGTGGACTTGAGCAGCAGCAGGCTCTCATCCGGCGATGCGGGAAAGACGCGGCGTCCGCGCGCTTCCTGCGTGATCTCCCGGTGGTCGGCGAGCGGATCGTAGGAAAAGACCGTGAGATGAAATCCGTTCTGGCCATCCGGCTTCGCGTGGCACGCGCCGGCGTTGCATCCGGCCTTGCTGAGGATCGGCAGGACGTCGCGCACGAAGCTCGGCGATCTGGGCGGGGCGCTCTCGCCGGGACTTTCGGGCGATGGCGTGGGCGGCTTCGGCGAAGCCGCCCTACCGGCGCGCACGTCGATCGTGGCAGTGAGTTTGCCGGCTTTGTCCCACGCGAGGAGCCGTCCGTCCTGCGTGCCGGCGAAGACGAGGATGCCATCGGCGCTCGCCGCGATGCTGTGCAGGGCGCTGTCCGCGCCGGGCAGTCGCCGCTCTTTCGCAGATGCCGAGGACTGGCCGCCGCTGTGCGGCTGGAGGTCGGTGTAAAGCAGGGCTTCACCGCCTTCGGTTGCGGCAACGATCGTCGGCCCGCCTTTCACCCACGCTAGCGACGTGACCGCGCTGGTGTGCCGGCCGAGGGAATTGATGCGCTCCCTCGTCTTCACGTCCCACAGTTTGAGCTGCTGGTCCGCGCCGCCGCTGATGAGCTGAGCCGCCTTTTCGTCGAACGCGACCGCGAGCACCTGCGCGGTGTGGCCTTCCAGCTTTGCGATTTCCTTGCGCGTCGCGACGTCCCAAATCTTCACCAGCCTGTCGCCGCCCGCGGTGGCGAGCAGCTTGCCGTCGGCGCTGAGCGCGAGGTCGAAAATGGTGTCACCGTGCGCGACCCACGACGCGGCCTGCGCGCCGGTCTCGATGTCGATGATGCGGACCGTTCCCTCCTCCGAGACGCGGCCATCCGCCGCGACGAGCTGCTTTCCATCGGGCAGGAACCGCAGCGCGGCGATCCGGTCGGTCAGCCCGCCGATGATCTCGCGTTCCTGTGCGAGCGATTCGCCATTCCACAAAATGATCCGCCGAAACGCACCGGTCGCGATCGATTTGCCGTCCGGACTCCAGACGAGCGACTGCACCGGATCGAGGTGCGCGCTCGCACGGGCGACGACGGATGGTTCCTTTGCCGTCACATCGTAGAGCACGACTTCGTTTCCGCAGCTGACGGCGAGGCGCTTTGCATCGGGCGAAAGCGCAAGCGCGAGCGCCGGGCGATACGCCGCCGGAAGCGGTCGCGAGCGCGACGGTGCGAGGTGCCGACGGCCGGTCCTTCAGCGCCGCCGCGTCCCATGGCGCGCCTTCCTTCACCCAGCGGCGCAGCAGTTCGATCTGCGCGGCGGTGAGCTGCTTCTTCGGCGGCATGTGCGGGTCAGCGTCCGCGGCGAGCGAGGAAATGAGCGGGCTCTCCTCCGGTTTGCCGACGGTGAGCGCCGCGCCGTCATCGCCGCCTTTCATGAGCGCCTCGCGCGTGGTCATCACCAGCCCGCCCTTCTTTTTCGTTGTCACTGTGGCAGGAGAAGCAGTTCGTCTTCAGCACCCGCATCGCCTCGGCGGTCTCCGCAGGTTTCAGCGCCGCGCGCGCGGGCAGGGTGAAAAGGAACACCAGCGCGACGATCCGCGCAGCCGACGCGCATGCCGGGACCCGATGCATGAACGATTCGGCGGCGTGCTGGAGGGTGGCGGAAAATTTGCGTTCGGGGATCACAGGATCTAGATGAACCCCATGGGCGGCGCTCCTTAGCCGGCACGATGCCTTTGGAGCAACGACGGGCCGCAACCGGAAGGCGCGGGGTGCCGCCAGATTCCAAAACAACGCTCGCAGCGCGAAGCAGTGCGCGACGGGCGTTCTGTTTGTCGTACGATCCGCAGTTCGCATCTTGGTCAGGCGCTTACGCGCGCGTTGCAGCGATGAACAGCGCCTTACCCCGTCCGCCATTTTCTCGGCGTCAGGTGAGCCCCGGAATCGGCTCCGCGTCGTACACCGAATGCGGGCGGTCCAGTGGGTCGTGCCATTCGACCGTCCGCGGGAGGCCGAGGCCCTGGTAGATCGTCGCCGCGAGATTTTCGGGCCGCTGCGGCGACTCCGAGGGATACGCGCCGATGCGATCCGTGGCGCCGATGACCGTCCCGCCGCGCACGCCGCCGCCGGCGAGAAACACCGTCTGGCTCGCGCCCCAATGATCACGGCCCGGCAGCCGTGCTCCGGAGATTTTCGACAGGCGCGGAGTGCGGCCAAATTCGCCGCCCATCACGATGAGCGTCTCCGAGAGCAGGCCGCGCGATTCGAGATCGTCCATGAGCGCGCTCACCGCGCGGTCCATCGGCGGCAGAAGGTAGTTTTTCAGATTAGGAAATGCGGCCTGATGCGTGTCCCACGTCTCGTTGTTGCCGAGGTTCACCTGCACGAGGCGCACGCCGACCTCCAGGAGCTGCCGCGCCATGAGCAGCGACCAGCCGAAGCTGTTGCGCCCGTAACGGTCGAGCCACTTCGGATCGGCGCGGCTGATGTCGAAGGCATCGTGGACCTTTCCATTCGTGATCAGCGACACCGCTGCGTCGCGATACTTGTCGAGGCCGGGATCGTCCACAGTGCCCTCGACCAACGCCGACTGCCGCTCGAGTTCGCCGCGCAGCGCCACGCGATCCATCACGCGCGCGGTGCTCAGGCCCTGCGGGAGCGAGAGGTGCGGCGCCTCGTAGATGAGGCTCGTGTCCGTGGCGCTCCCCTTTTCATGATGAAAGAGATACTCGGGAAACGCGCCGTAGTCCGCCGGGTGATACGGCGACATTTCCAGGAACCACGGCTCATGCTGCCTCCCCAACTGCGCAGCGGACTGCCCGGGAATCGTGCGCCCCGTGCGATGCCGCAATTTCTCCGGGAGCACGATCGCCGGCGGGAGATTGTTCCGCCGCGGCAGCACCGCGCCCGCGACCGCCGCGATGCTCGGGTAGTCGCTTTCCTTCGGCTTGTTTGGGTCGAAGCCGAGCGGCAGCTCACTGTGCCCGGTGAGCATGATATGGTGCGCGGCCGAGTGGTCGTTCGACGGATGCGTGAGCGAGCGCACGAGCGCAAACTTGTGCGCGCGCTTCGCCAGTTCCGGCAGATGTTCGCAGATGTGCATGCCCGGCACGCTCGTGCGAATCGGATTAAATTCGCCGCGCACCTCGATCGGAGCGTCCGGCTTCATGTCAAAGCTCTCGTGCTGCGCGAGCCCGCCCGAGAGGAAAATGTAGATGACCGACTTCGCCTTCCCCTCGGCCTTCGGGCCGCCGACCGAAGCACCTAGCGCGCGCAGCCCCGCGATGTGATTCATCCCGAGCCCCAGCAGCCCGATGGCACCCGCCTGGATCGCGGTGCGCCGCGTCATGCCATGGAAATGGCCGGCGTGGCACAGCGGGGTGGTCGTTTTCATCGGAGGAATGCCTGCGAAACCCCGAAGGCTCCCGCAGCGCGCGTTATTCGGTACACCTTGCGCCGTCGGTCGTCTTTGGAAAATTTCCAAGGGCCCCTTCCGCCTGTCAGCTCAACACGGTGCGTTTCAAAAAAGGAAATCGATCGCGATGGCCAGCCGCTGCTTGATAAGCTCAACTCGGTCACAGCCATGAACATCCCCCAAGGCACGACGCGTATCACCAATGGCCGGCTGCCCGAGAACCGGAAGAAATTCATCGCCGCGATGCGACGTGGCATCATCAAGGCCGGGCAACTCGCAGAGCCGTTTTTCACCGCAGTGAAGAGCGAGAAGTGAACTTTTCCACGGGAGTTTATGACGGGAAGCCGGCGCTGCGCTACGCCGAAGGCCCCGCTGCGGGTCCGACTCTGCTGTTGCTCCACGGCGTCACCCGCTGCTGGCGCGATTGGGAGCCGCTCCTGCCTGAGCTCGCGCGCGAGTGGCGCGTCATCGCGCTCGATCACCGCGGTCATGGTGGATCGGATCGGGCGGGGAGCTATCGCGTGATGGATTACGTGTCGGACGCGGTGCAGTTCGTACACGCTAAGATCGCCGCGCCACTCGTCATTCTCGGCCATTCCCTCGGCGCGATGGTCGCCGCTGCGGTGGCGGCGGAAGTGCCGCAACTCGCGCGCGCCGTCGTCCTCGCGGACCCTCCTTTTCACACAATGGGCAATCGCCTCGCGGCCACCGCGTGGCACGCGCAGTTCACCGGAACGCGTGACGCCGTGCGGGGCGGCGGCACGATTGAGGAATTGGCCGACGCGCTCGCCGAGATCCGCCTGCCCGCGCCTGGCGGCACTTTCAAACGCCTCGGCGATCTGCGCGACCGCGCGGCGCTGCTCTGGGGCGCGGAATGCCTCGCCATGGTCGATCCGGAAGTGCTCACGCCCCTCATTGAGGGTTGCTGGCTCGACGGCTATGATGTCGCGCAAGTGCTCTCGCGTGTCCGATGCCCCGTGCTGCTGCTTCAGGCGGACCCGGCGGCTGGCGGCGTGATGAGCGACGCTGATTCGGACGAGGTCGTGCAGGCATTGTCTTCCTGCCACCGCGTGCGCTTCCCCGGCATCGGCCATCAGCTTCACCGAGACTCTCCGGAGGCGGTGCTGCGTGCGTTGCGGGGGTTTCTTTCAGAAGCGCGGTAGGGCGGTTGCGTCGTAACGCGGGCGATCCTGAGCGCGAAAGCTGTCCGCGGACAGGAGTGTCTGCGTCCCTGTCGCACGATAAGATCGATCATCGAAGGGAGTTGTATCCCTGACTGCTTACTCCCATGCCCCTCCGACTCTCCGCGCTTCTGTTTCTACTTGTGGCCACGCTCTCCGGAACCGCCGCGGAATTCCGCATCGCCACTTTTTCCGTGGATGTGACGATTCCGATCGGGCACCCGTGCATGGGCGGCGGGATCTCGCCCGCGAAGTCGGTCGCGGACCCGCTCTTCGCGAAGGGCTTCGTGCTGATGGGTGCGGAGAAGCCTTTCGTGTTGATCGCGTTCGACTGGTGCGAAATCCGCGGGACATCGTTCGACAAATGGAAGCGGGCGCTCGCTGAGGCCGCGGGGACGGAGCCGCAGCGGGTGCTCGTCACGTCCACTCATGTCCACGACGCGCCGGTCATGGACGAGGACGCCGAGAAATTGCTTCGCGACATGGAGGCGACCGGCGCGTGGAAAGCCATCCCGCCGCCCGATCCGAAGGCGCCGATCCAAGTCGCGTCCGTCTGCCAGCCGGCTTTCAACGACGAGTGCATCGTGCGAGTCTCAGCCGCCATCCGCGAGAGCCTGAAGCACGCGACGCGCATCACGCACTTCGGTGCGGGCCGGGCGAAAGTGGAACGCATCGCGAGCAACCGCCGGTTTTTCACCAGCGCCGGCGCCTTGTCGTACGGCCGCATGAGCCGCACGACTAACAAGGAGGCGCAGGACGCTGACGAAGGCGCCATCGACCCGTGGCTGCGCACGCTGAGTTTTTGGGACGGCGACAAGCCGGTCTGCGCGCTGCACACCTACGCGGTGCACCCGATGAGCAGCTACGGTGCGGGCAAAGTGTCGGCCGATTTTCCAGGCGATGCGCGCGCGCTGATGCAAAAGGCGCATCCTGACGTGCTGCAAATCTACGCGACCGGCTGCGCGGGAAACGTGACCGCGGGAAAATACAACACCGGCGCTCCCGAAAGCAGGCCTGCACTCGCCGGACGACTCCACGACGCGATGGAAAATGCTTGGACGAACACGCGGCGCACACCGCTGACCGGCGCCGGCTTCAAGCTCGCGCTGATGCCGCTCGGCGCGCGCGACACGCCGAACCACACCGAGGAGCTCCTCCGCAAACGCCTGGCCACTGGCGTCCGTCCCTTCGAGCGCGCCGAGGCCGCGATGGGCCTCGCGTGGTACGAGCGCGTGAAGCGCGGCCACCGCGTCGAGGTGCCTGCCATTGAATTCGATCCCGCGCACGTGCTCCTGCTCCTGCCTGCGGAAGCCTACGTCGAGTTCCAGCTCTTCGCGCAGGAACTCCGTCCCGATGCCTTCGTGATGGTGATGGGCTACGGCGAATGCGGCCCCGGCTATATTCCGATCGACCGCGCGTTTGCGGAAAAGGACAGCAATCTCAACGACTGGGCGTGGACACCGCCCGGCAGCGAGGCGGTGATGAAGACGGCCATCCGCGAGGTGCTCAAGTAGTCACTTCCTTTCGATCTCCGCTCCGCGCAGACATCGGTGCGGGGTGCCGACTCAATCTGCGCGAGCCACGCCGGCCTTTTCCACGATGACAGTCATGGAGCCCTCTGGCAGCCTGCCACGATGCGCACAACCCTCCTGTCCCTCCTCGCCGTCGCGTCCGCAGTCTTTGCCGCCGAGCCCGCTCCGGAAAAAATCACCCACTCCTTCTTCATCGCCGGCAGCGAAACCGCGATCCTCTCGAACGACGGCAAGCCGCTCTGGAGTTATCCCGCCGCGACGCGCGACGGCTTCGTGCTGCCGAATGGCAACCTCCTCCTCGCGCTCTCGAAGAGCAAAGCCTACCCCGGTGGCGCAGTCGTCGAGGTCACGCGCGACAACAGGATCGTCTTCGAATTCAAAGGCACGCAATCGGAGGTGAACACCGCGCAGCTCTTGCCCGCGCAGCCTCCCGCACAGGGCAACATCATGCTCACCGAAGCCGGCGCGAAGCCGCGGCTGCTCGAAGTCACGCGCGACGGGAAGATCGCCGTCGAAGTCGCGCTCCAATGCCAGAACACGAATCACCACATGGAGAGCCGCATGGCGCGCAAGCTCGCGAACGGCAACTACCTCGTGCCGCAGCTCCACGACAAGGTCGTGCGCGAATACACGCCCGAGGGGAAAATCGTGTGGGAATTCAAGTCGCCCGAGGAGCCGAAGAACTCGTGGCCTTTCACCGCCATCCGCCTGCCCGATGGCAACACGCTCGTGACCCTTACGAACGGCAATACGGTCGTCGAGGTGGACGCATCCGCGAAGATCGTCTGGCAACTCACCAACGCCGACCTTCCTGCACCGCTGCTCAAGGACCCGTGCGGCGCGCAGCGCCTGCCAAACGGCAACACGGTCATCACCAGCTACGGCGCGGGCGACCAGAAGGTGAAGCTGCTCGAAGTCACGCGCGACAAGAAGGTCGTGTGGACCTTTGAGCGGGAGAAAAAGGGCGGCATCCACGAATTCCAGATCCTCGACACCAACGGCACGCCGCTCGATGGGGCGCCGATGAAGTAGCGGGGGGACGTGGTGTTCCCTCGCGCTGCTCGAAGGCGGTGAGAATTGGTGGAAATTGGTCCTCCGTAACGGACTGTGCGAGGGTTACCTTCAACCGTGACTTTCATCCTGAACCAACTGCGTACCGCCGGCATCCTCGGCGCGATGGTTTCGATCTTCGCCTGCGGCGTCTCGCTTGCGGCGGAGCCTGCGGAGAGCGTGGAGTTTTTCGAGAAGCGCATCCGGCCGGTGCTCTCGGAGCAGTGCTACAAGTGCCACAGCTCGACTTCGGAAAAGCTCAAGGGCGGGCTGATGCTCGACAGCCGCGAGGCGTGGCTCAAGGGCGGCGACACCGGCCCGGCCATCACGCCCGGCGATCCGGAGAAGAGCCTGCTCGTCGAGGCCATCCGCTGGAAGAACTCCGACATGCAGATGCCGCCGAAAAAGGCGCTCGCGCCGCAGCAGATCGCAGACATCGAGGCCTGGGTGAAGGCGGGCGCGCCGTGGCCGCAGGAGGCGGGTGCGAAGGTGACGACGAAGGAGATTTTCGATCTCGCAAAGCGAAAGCAGGAGCACTGGTGCTGGCAGCCGGTGGTGAATCCACCGGTGCCCGCTGTGAAGGATTCTAAATTTGCGGAATGGCCGCGCACGGATGCCGACCGTTTCATCCTCGCGAAGCTGGAGGAGAAAGGGCTGAAGCCCGCGCCGGACACTGACGCCGCGACTTTGCTCCGACGCCTCACTTTCGCCATCACGGGCCTTCCGCCGACAGCCGGGGAAGTGGAGGCGTTCGTGCGCGAATACCAGTCAAAGGTCACCAGTCAGCAGTCACCGCTGGAGGCAACTGTGGATCGCCTCCTCGCCTCTCCGCATTTCGGCGAACGCTGGGCTCGGCACTGGCTCGACCTCGTGCGCTACGCCGAGACGCGCGGGCACGAATTCGATCCGGAAATTCCGAACGCCTGGCAGTATCGCGATTACGTCGTGCGCGCGCTGAACGCCGACGTGCCTTACGACCGATTCGCCGCCGAGCACATCGCGGGCGACCTTCTCCCGCCGCGCATGAACGCCCAGACCGGCGCGAATGAATCGATCATCGGCACGGGCTTCTGGTTCCTCGGTGAGGAGGTCCATTCGCCAGTGGACATCCGGCAGGACGAGGCCGACCGCATGGACAACCGGATCGACGTGATGGGCAAGGCGTTCCTCGGCGTGACCATCGCCTGCGCGCGCTGCCACGACCACAAGTTTGACGCCATCTCGCAGCGCGATTTCTACGCGCTGCAGGGCTACCTCATCAGCAGCGGCTACCGGCAGGCGCGCTTCGAGACGCTGGAGCCGCACCGGGAAATCGCGCAGCAGCTCGACCGCGTGCGCACCGCGACACGCTCGGCGCTTTTGAAAAATGTGGCCGATGCGATCGAGCCGCGCGTTTCGCGGCTGGCTGATGCGCTCATGGCCGCGCGCGGCGTGCTGCGCGTCCCGAACGGCACGCCGCCGCCGGACGAAGGCGCGAATGATTCGGCATTCATCGCGAGTCTCGCCGCCGAACTGAAGGCCGCGAAGGGTGACGCGCAGAATCCGCTTCACGCATTTGCGAAAATCGCGGCGGATCCGAAGGCGGACGAAGCGCAGGCATTTGCGAAGGCCTTCGCGCCGGTGCTCGCGGAAATGGAGAAACGCGAGGTGACGGGCGTACTCAAGTTTTCGCCCGAGCAGATCGTCGCCGACTACACGCGCACCGGAGCCACGCCGTGGATGCAGGATGGCTTCAGCTTCGGACAGCGTCCGCTGCACGCGGGCGATCCGATTTTCGGCGGCACCGCCGACCAGCCGCTCCTCGGCATCGCCGTGCGCGCAGCAGCCGTGCGCGACGCGGCGTGGAAATCGCTCGCGACCAAAGGTGTCGAGCGCGACGTGGGCACGCTCGGCGCGTGGGAGCGTTCCGAGCAGACGCTGCGCACGCCGGATGTGAAGCTCGCCGGTGAGCGCCTGTGGTATCTCGTGAAGGGCGCGGGCCGCGCTTATGCGGCAGTGGATTCGCATCTCATCGTCCGCGGCCCTCTGCACGGCGCGCTGCTGAAGGAATGGAAGGCCAAGAACGATGACTGGCAGTGGGTGGAGCATCCGCTCACGGCCTACACCGGGCACCGGCTCCATGTGGAATTCAGCCCCGTGGGCGCCAGCGATCTCGCCATCGCGATGGTCGTGCAGTCTGCGGAAAGGCCGCCTCTGCCGGATGCCACAAGCACGGTGCTGCTCTCCGCGCTGCACGATGCGAAGGTCACTTCACCGCTCACACTCGCCGAGGCGACGCAGCGCGCGCTCGCCGGCGTGTGTGAAAAAATCCGCAACGACAAGATCGGCGACGAGGCGGTGCTCGCGGACTGGCTCGTGCGGAAGCTCGTCCTCTTCGCGCCGGCAGGCAGCCCCGCGCGGCGTCAGCTCGTCGAGAACGTGCAGCCGCTCGTCGCGCAGCAATCCGAACTGACTGCGAAGATCCGCCCGACATCGCAGACCGCGCCCGCGATGTTCGAGGGGAGCGGCATCAATGAATTCCTGCTCGTGCGCGGCCAGGCAAAGGTGCCCGCCGCGATGGTGCCGCGGGGATTCCTCGAAGCCATCGCCGGCCCGAACCAGCCGGAACCCAAGAGCGGCAGCGGACGCCTGGGACTCGCGCAACGGATCATCGATCCTGCGAATCCACTCACATCGAGAGTCATCGTGAACCGTGTGTGGCATCACCTCTTCGGACGCGGCATCGTCGCCTCGATGGACAACCTCGGTGTGCTCGGCCAGCCGCCGTTGCACCCCGAGCTGCTCGACCATCTCGCCGCGCGTTTCGTGAAGGAGCAGGGCTGGTCGGTGAAGAAGCTCATCCGCGAGCTCGTGCTCTCGCGCACTTTTGCGATGTCGAGCGCGCCGGCGGACTCCGCCGCCGAGCAGGCCGATCCGGAGAATGTCCTCCTGCACCGAGCCAACCTCCGCCGCCTCGAAGGCGAGGCCATCCGCGACGCGATGCTCGCCATTTCCGGGCGGCTCGATCCGAAGCTCGGCGGCCCGCCCGTGCCGGTTTTCCTCAGCGCATTCATGGATGGCCGCGGCAAGCCGAGCCGCAGCGGTCCGCTCGACGGCGACGGTCGCCGCAGCATCTACACCGCCGTGCGCCGCAATTTCCTGCCGTCCATGATGCTCGCCTTCGACACGCCGATTCCGTTCAACTCGGTGGGCCGACGCAACGTCTCGAACGTCCCCGCGCAGGCGCTGATCCTGATGAACGATCCGTTCGTCGTGGAGCAGGCGAAGCTGTGGGCGCAGCGGACGCCCGCGAGCACGGACCCGACGCAGCGCGTGCGGCAGATGTATCTCGCCGCATTCAGCCGGCCACCGACGCCGGAGGAGCTCGCCGACGCCAACACCTTCCTCGCCGAACAGCGCGCGCTTTACGGCGCAAAGGATCCCAAAGGCGACGACCGCGCATGGGCTGACTTCGCGCACGTGCTGTTCAACGTGAAGGAATTCATCTACCTCAACTGACCCATGCACCACTGCGGAAACTTTTCCCCACGCGCGCTCTCGCGGCGCGAAATGCTCGCGCGTTGCGCGAACGGCTTCGGTGCCATCGCGCTCACGGCGCTGATGGCTGACAAGGCGTTCGGCGGAGTCGTCCGCGCGGAGCCGCACAATCCGCTCGCGCCGCGCCCGACGCATTTTCCGGCGAAGGCGAAGAGCGTCATCTTCCTCTACATGGACGGCGGGCCGTCGCAGGTCGACACGTTCGACCCGAAGCCGCGGCTGACCGCGGAGAACGGCAAGCCGTTCGGGATGAAGATGGAGCCGACGCAGTTCAACAACAACGGCAGCACGCTCGGCTCGCCGTGGAAGTTCCAGCAGTACGGGCAGTGCGGCGCGCCGGTCAGCGAGCTGTTCCCGCACGTCGCGCAGTGCGTCGACGACCTCGCGATCGTGCGCTCGATGACGAGCGAGTTCTCCGAGCACACGAACGCGAATTACTTCCTGCACACCGGCAGCGGCCTGCAAGGTCGGCCGAGCATGGGCGCGTGGGTCGGCTACGGGCTCGGCAGCGAGAATGCGGACCTGCCGGGCTTCGTCGTGCTGAATGGCGGGCTCATCCCGCCGGGCGGGCTCGACAACTTCAACAGCGGCTTCCTGCCGGCGACGTATCAGGGCTCGATTTTCAAGACGGGCGCGAATGCCGTCGCGAACGTCACGCCGACCGAGGCGAGCGCCGCGCTGCAAAAGCACAAGCTCGCGCTGATGCGGAAGCTCGATCGCGGAGTCGTCTCGCGCTTTGGAAAGCTCGATGCGCTGGAAAGTGCGATCGCCAACTACGAACTCGCCTACCGCATGCAGTCCGCCGTGCCGGAACTCATGGACGCTCGACGGGGAGACCGCCGCGACGCGCGAACTCTACGGCTGGACGCGAAGCTGCCGCAGACGCAGACCTTCGGCGCGCAGTGCCTGCTCGCGCGGCGGCTCGTCGAGCGCGGCGTGCGGTTCATCGAGCTCACCTGCCCGAACGGCGCAGGCGACCGCTGGGATCAGCACGGCGACCTCAAGGACGGCCACGAGAAGAACGCGCGCGCCGTGGATCAGCCGATCGCCGGGCTGCTGAAGGATCTCAAGTCCCGCGGCCTGCTCGACAGCACGCTCGTCGTGTGGGGCGGCGAATTCGGCCGCACGCCGTTCGCGCAGGGCAAGGACGGGCGCGATCACAATCCGTTCGGCTTCACCATGTGGCTCGCCGGCGGCGGCGTGAAGGGCGGCGTGACCTACGGCGCGACGGACGACTACGGCTACAAGGCCGTCGAGAACAAGGTGGCCATCCACGACCTGCACGCGACGATGCTGCACCTGCTCGGCATCGATCACACGAAGCTCACCTTCCGCTTCAGCGGCCGCGACATCCGGCTGACGGATGTGTACGGCGAGATCGTAAAGGAAATCCTCGCGTAAGGTCCGTGCGGTGGCGGCAGTTTCTGGAAGGCTGCCAGGACCCACTGTGAAGAGTCAGGTTCGAGCCTGTCCTGCCTGCGAGCGTGTCGGATTGCACCCGGCTTCCCTTGCGGCTCCTGCGAACCGGGTGTCCATTTTTCCCGATCTGGATCGGACCCGCTTTCAGGCCGCTCCGCTCTTCCCCATGAATCCCACATCCTCGCCCCGCTCCCGTATTCTTGCGATGGTCCTTTGCCTCGCCGCAGGAATGAACTCCCCGGCAACCGGCCAGCTCGTGCGTGAAGCCGCCACCACGCTGAACCTCCCCGCCGGCCTGCCGGTCGCGACCGGATACACCACCACGAGTGCCATCAATTATTCCAACGGCACTCCGATGACTTTCGCGAGTCCGATGTGTACGGCCTTTCCGGCCGGCGAAACGAACCGGCTCCATGTGGCACAGCGCGCAGGCGTGGTGCGGGTGGTGAACAATCTGGGCACGGCGAATCCATCGCAGGCGACCTTCATGGATCTGGCGACGTATCTCACGGCGCAGGGCACGCCGCTCCCGACGGACAGCGAGAATGGCCTGCTGAGCATGGTGTTTCATCCGGCGTACAACAAGAACGGCTACTTTTACCTATGGTTCAGCATCACCGTCGGCGGCCAGTTGCATCAGAGGCTCGCGCGCTTTCAGGCAACCGATCCGGACTCGAATCCGGCGACCGAGAACTACAACGCGGCGGCCAGCGCGAACCCGGCGACGATGGCGCCCCTGCTCACGATTCGCGATGCGGCGGGCAACCACAATGGCGGCGACCTTGCGTTCGGCGCGGACGGCTATCTTTACCTCTCGCTCGGCGATGAGGGCGGCGGCGGCGACCAGTACAACAACGCGCGCTTCATCAACAAAAACTTCTGGGGTCAGATGCTGCGGCTGGATGTGGACGGCGACCCCGCGAACCTCCTTCCGAATACCCACACGCAGACGAACTCCACCAGCCACCCGAGCGCCATCCACGCGGGCGCCTACCGGGTGCCTGCGGACAATCCGTTCATCGGCTTCACAAGCTGGCACGGCCAGACGATCGATCCCACGACGGTGCGCACGGAAATTTTCGCCACGGGCTTCCGCAATCCGTTCCGCTTCACGATCGATCCGCCGACTGGGCGCATCTTCCTCGGCGATGTGGGGCAGCTCGACTGGGAGGAGGTGGACATCGTCGTGAAGGGCGGCGACTACGGCTGGAGCTGGCGCGAAGGGAAGCACGCCTACTACCAATCCGCCACCGTGCCGCCGCGGTTCCCGGACAATTCGCCCGGCAACACCAACGCGCCGCCCGCGACCGGCTTCAGTCCCATCGATCCCATCTTCGAGTATGTGAGCGACAACGCGGCGGGCGGCCCCATCTACGGCGTCTCGGTCTGCGGAGGCATCGTGTATCGCGGCAACCAGCTCACCGAGTTGCAGGGAAAATATATCTTCGGCGACATCTACGGCAACGGCGGCATCATCGCGGCGCTCACCGAGGCGAGCCCGGGCGTGTGGTCCGCGCAATACCTCACCACGCGGGCGCAGATCGTGGACTACGGCACGGACCCGCGCGACGGCGAACCGCTGCTGTGCAGCCTCCTGGGCACCATTTATAAAATCTCCCGCAGCGGCACCAGCGGCACCGCGCCACCGGCGACCCTCTCCGCGACGGGCGCATTTTCAAACCTGACGACGCTCGCACCGAACGCCGGCATCGTGGCATACGCGCCGAATGTGGATTTCTGGAGCGACTACGCGATCAAGAGGCGCTGGTTTGGCATCAGGAACCTGACGGACACGATCACTTTCAACAGCGCCGGCAACTGGTCGTTCCCCGGCGGCATGGTGTGGGTGAAGCACTTCGACATCGAGACCACGCGCGGAGTCCCCGCGACGCGGCGCAAGCTGGAGACGCGCTTCCTCGTGAAGACGGCGACGGACGTGTATGGCCTGAGCTACAAGTGGCGCACGGATCAAAGCGACGCCGATCTCGTGGCCGAGTCCGGCCTTTCCGAAGCGATCCCGAGCAGCAGCCCTTCGCAGACGTGGCGGTATCCGAGCCGTGGCGAGTGCCTCACCTGCCACACGCAGGCGGGCGGCCACGCACTCAGCTTCAACACGCCGCAGATGAACCGCGCGCATGACTTCGGCGGCACCTCGCAAAATCAGATCCAGGCGCTGAGCAACGCGGGCTACTTCAGCGCGCTGGTCAGCGGCGTGAACAACCTCCCGGCCTTCGCGCCCGCGACGGACACCACGCAGTCGCTCGAGTGGCGCGTGCGCTCCTATCTCGCGGTGAACTGCGTGCAGTGCCACCAGCCCGGCGGCCCTTCGCAAGGCGCATGGGACGCGCGCCACGGCACGAAAACGGACGCCGCGAATCTGATCAACGGTCTCCTCATCAATGACGGCGGCGACGCAGACAATCGTTTCGCGGTTCCCGGCGACGCGGCGCATTCGATGGTGCTCAAGCGCCAGCAGGGCAACGGCGTCCCGCGCATGCCGCCACTGGCGACAAACGAACGCGATCTCGCGAACGAGCAGCTCATGACCGACTGGATCGCCTCGCTGACCACGCGGCAGAGTTTCGCGCAATGGCTCGCCGCGCAGTCACCACCCGTCGGCGCAGCGGGCGACGATCCCGATCGCGACGGGCGCACGAATGAGCTGGAATATTTCACCCGCACAAATCCGAACTCGGCTTCCAGCATTTGGAACTACGGCGCGATGCAGATCCTCGGCGGCAGTCTGCAAGTCCAGTTCACCCAGCCGGCAAACCGCTCTGCAATCATCGAGGCCAGCGGCGACCTGGGCGAGTGGCACACTTGGAACGCTCCCGGCAATCTGCCCACCTATCCCGCCGCTGACACCCTGCGCACCATCACCGTTCCCCTGAACGGCGCGGACCATTTTTTCCGCGTGCGATTCAGCGAGCCGTGACGGGGCTCCTGCGCGCAGGCGCGGGCCGCGACACCCGGGCCAGAAGGCCGGGCCTGCCCCGCCCTTGCGGGGCGGGGCAGGCATGTCTCAGCCGCGGCGTTTAGCGGGCATCCCCGCTGCGCGGGAAGAAGCGTGGCTCTTCCGTGCGCCTTTCACCCGGCAGCGGATCGCCCTCGACGAGCGCCGAGACGGTGACCCGCACGGGCTCGCCCGCGACTCCGGCGCGCAGCATGTGGGCGAGGTGCTCCTCGCGCGCCTCCAGCACGGCGCAGAGCCGCCGGAAGTTCATCCGTGGCGTCTTCGTCCGGCGGTCGGACTTGCATTCGCCGAGGATGAACCAGTCGGCGACCCTTTGCCGCTCGCACCGCTCGCGCCGTGTGGCCGACGCCGAGCGCTTGCCGCCGCCGGGCGGCTGGCTGCGGCCGCGCAGGAGATCGAGTTCCAGCTCGATGTAGTCCGGGCGCACGACCAGCAGGTCGCGCCAACCGATGCCTCCCGGTTGCGTTCGCGAAGGTTCCGCGATCTCGATGCGCAGGTTGCCGTGGACGTGGCTCACGTGGACGGGAAGGCCGTCCGCCGTGCTGCCTTTCCACGCCGCCGGGTCACCTGACACGCGGCGGAGCTTGGTGATTTCCCAGCATTGCCGGGAACCGCTACGACCGTTGAGGTCGTGAGTGTGGCCGTTGAGGCCATCTTGCTTTGGTGTTGTCATAGAACACTGCCCGGCCTGCGCCGAGGCACACCGCTTCTGCGGTGTTGGTGCAGTGTTCTGAAAATTGAGTCGCCTAGCTCACAGGCGGAGAGTCGGAGAGGACGGGCGGACCGTCAAACGGTTTCCCGGTTTCTCTCCGCAAAGGGCAGGCCGCGTGGAGGCACATGCCCGTGGGCGACGGCGATGATGAAAGGCGTAGGCGTTCCCTCGACTCCCTCAGTGTGCGGCGGGGCGGGAATTCCCCTAATGGCTGGCGCAGTGCGCAGTTGTCCGCGGGCAACCCCGAATCGTCATGACACATCCCCGTTCCCTCATCCTCGCGTCTGTGGCGGCCCTCGCCGGATCCATCTTCACCTGCACTGCCGCCGAGCCCGCGCCGAAGGCTGCGGAGCCGAAGAAGGAAAACCTCGCGCCGGGCGGGAAGTGGAAGCATGGCGACATGGCGCGCCCGCGTCCGCGCGTGATCACGCCGCCGGGGATGAGCACGCAGGCCGCGCCGGGGCAGCCGCCTTCGGATGCGATCGTGCTTTTCGGAGGGACGGATCTTTCCAAATGGAAACGCGACGGAAAGAAGGCCGCCGAGGACGGGGACGACAAGGCGCTGTGGAAGGTCGAGAACGGTTACTTTGAAATCGTGCCGAAGAGCGGCTCGATCCGCACGCGGGAGAAAATCGCGGGCGACACGCAGTGGCACATCGAGTGGGCCGCGCCGAGCGAGGTGAAGGGCAACAGCCAGGGGCGCGGGAACAGCGGCGTGTTCATCGGCGGATTTCCGGAGGTGCAGGTGCTGGATTCGTTTGAAAATGACACGTATCCCGACGGGCAGGCGGCGGGGCTTTACGGGAGCTATCCGCCGATGGTGAATGCGTCGCGCAAGCCGGGCGAGTGGCAGACTTACGACATCATCGTCGAGCGCCAGCAGCAAGGACGAGACGGGCAAGGTGGTGAAGAAGGCGCGCCTTTCGGTGATTCACAACGGCATCGTGGTGCAGTGGGGCCGCGAGTTTGACTCCGGCGCGCAGGAAGGCGACCTCGGCCTGCAGGACCACGGGAATCCCGTGCGCTACCGCAACATCTGGGTGCGCCCGATCAATCTCACCGACCCGGACAGCGAGGGCACGCCGCCGCCGGCGAAAAAGTAAGCCTGTCTCGTAAATCGCGGCTTTCCCGCCAAGACTCCGCGCCCTTTTCGTCACACTCCGACTTTCCATGAACACGATCATTCGCTCGATTCCCTCGCTCCTCGCGGGCCTTTTCGCCACCGGCGCCTTTGCGGCGGAGGTGGAGACCATCACCATCAAGACGCTGCGCGCGCAGATGCGCTACGACGTGACCGGACATCGAGGTGCGGCCGGGGCAGAAGGTGAAGCTCGTCCTCGCTGAACGAGGACGACATGCCGCACAATCTCTGCTTTTTCCAGCCCGGGACCGATGTGGTCGCGGTGGCGAACAAGCAGATGGAAAAGCCGGAGGAGGCGCTGAAGCGCAACTGGCTGCCGGACGACAAGAGCATCTGGCTGCACTCGAAGCCGCTGAATCCGAAGGAGAGCGACACGATGGAATTCACCGCGCCGGAGAAGCCGGGCGTCTATCCGTATGCCTGCACCTTTCCGGGCCACGCGGCGATCATGCAGGGGAAGATGAACGTGGCGGCGACCGGGGCCGGGGCTCGACGGATCTGAAGTTCCAGCTCTACCTCGGCGACTGGAAGAAGCTGCCGAATTTTTCCGAGCTGAAGCCGCACCGCGAGGGCGCGGTGGAGGACAATCTCGTGCAGCTCAAGCTGGACGATTACAAGAACCAGTTCGGCATCGTCTTCACCGGCAAGCTCGATGCGCCGAAGGACGGCGAATACGTTTTCCAGCTCGCGTCGGATGACGGCGGCGCGCATCTCGGTCGATGGAAAGCAGGTCGTGGAGCAACGACGGCATCCACCCTTCGACGCACGATCGCGGAGGGCAAGGTGAAGCTGAAGAAGGGCGTGCACGAATTCCGCCTCGAGTACTTCCAGGCGGCGGGCGCAGGCGGAGCTTTTCGCCGCGTGGTGCGGCCCGGGATTTGCGAGCACGCCGCTCTCGAAATGGGTGCATCCCGCATGCGAAGGAAGCGCGCGAAACCGAAGAAGAAAAACGCCGAGACGACCGGCATGCCGCTCGTGGTCGCGCAGGAGCCGCTCGTGTATCGCAATTTCATCGCCGGCGGCGGGAACCGCGGCATCGGCGTGGGCTATCCGGGCAATGCGAACATCGCGTGGAGCGCGGAATACTTCGGCCTCGCGGTCGCGTGGCGCGGTGCGTTCATCGACGCGGCGCGGCACTGGAACGGCCGCGGCGGCGGGGCCCAGCTCCCGCTCGGCTTTGATGTCATCCGCCCTGCGGGCGATGCTACGCTGCCATTTGCCATCAATCCGCGCGCCGGGCAGCATCTGGCCGAGTCGTGCCGAAGGGCGAGCGCGCCGAGGGCTACGTGTGGAAGGGCTACGAACTCGACGCGAAGCGCTACCCGACCTTCCACTACGAGTGGCAGGGCGTGAAAGTGGCCGAGCGTTACGAGGTCGAGGGCGATGCGTTCGCCGGGCAGGGGCAAGTCTCGTGCGCGTGCTGAAGCTCGACGGCAAAATCCCCGCAGGTGCGGTGCTGCCGCGTGGCGAGCGGCGACGATCAAGCCGGTGAATGGCGGCTTCGCCGTGAATGCGCGGGAAGCTCACGCTCGACGGGCGCGGACTTCGAGAATCTGTTCAAGTCTCCGCGGAGGGCGCGACGGTCTCGGGCAAGGATCTGCTCGTGCCGCTGCGCGCGGAAATCAAAGTCTCCTACTCGTGGCCGGCCGCGCACGGGCAGCACGCGCACGCGAAGTGAACTGAGTCACCGCAAACCGAAATTTTTCCCGACCATGAAAACGCTCCGAATCCTCTGCGGCATCCTCCTCGCCACCGCGGCTGTCCGCGCCGCCGACCCGGTGGAGTCCGACTACTACAAAATCACCACCTTCGAGACGCCGAAGGAAACGGCGATGGAGGTCAGCTCCATCGAAGTGCTCCCCGACGGCAAACTTTCGCTCGGCACGCGCCGCGGCGAAATCTGGACGGTGAGCAACGCCGACAGCGATCCGGCGAACGTGAAATAT
The DNA here is from genome assembly GCA_963769025.1 of uncultured Verrucomicrobiae bacterium. GTDB lineage: Bacteria > Verrucomicrobiota > Verrucomicrobiia > Chthoniobacterales > Chthoniobacteraceae > SXWH01. Next base: position 531,787 of record CAVYKI010000003.1, on the reverse strand, counting down.
CAGCTCTTCGCATCCGGCCAGCACGAGGTGATGGGCCTCGCGTACAAGGACGGCGCGCTATTCATGACGAACCGCTACGAAGTCGCGCGGCTGAAGGACTCGGACGGCGACGGACGCGCGGACAAATTTGACACCGTGTGCGACAAGTGGGGCGTGAGCGGCGACTACCACGAGTATTCGTTCGGCTCGCGCTTCGACAAGGATGGCGACATCTGGGTCGTGCTCTGCCTCACGGGTTCATTCAGCAGCCAGGTGCCGTTCCGCGGCTGGTGCGTGCGCGTGAAGCCCGACGGCACGATGGTGCCGACGACCAGCGGCGTGCGCTCGCCCGGCGGCATCGTCGTGAACTACGACAACGAGGTCTATTACACCGACAATCAGGGCCCGTGGCACGGCGCGTGTACGCTGCAGCACCTCGTTCCCGGATCGTTCCAAGGTCACCCCGGCGGCAACAAATGGTATGACCTCGCGCCGAACATGGGGCCGCGTCCGGTCGAACCGATCCCGGAGGCGTTCCAGGGCAGCAAGAAGCGCGGCGAAAAATCCGACCGTCCGGATCCGGGTCGCATGGATGCCGAGCGCAAGCGCATCAAGGAACTCGTGCCGCCCGTCGTGTACATGGTGCACGGAAAAATCGGCAACTCGTCGTCGTTCATCGTGCCCGATCTGAGCGGCGGGAAATTCGGGCCGTTTTCAAAAGCAGCTCTTCATCGCCGACCAGAGCCACAGCAACCTCTCGCGCGTCTTCATCGAGGAGGTGAACGGCATCAAGCAGGGTGTCGTGTTTCCGTTCCTCAAGGGCTTCAAGTCCGGCCTCATCGGCGGACGCATGAACGAGCGCGGGCAACTCTTCGCCGGCGGCAGCGACCGCGGCTGGGGCGCGAAGGGCGGCAAGCCGTTTTCATTCGAGCGCGTGGACTGGACCGGCAAGGTGCCCTTTGAAGTCCACGAGATGCGCGCGAAGCCCGACGGCTTCGAGCTGACCTTCACCGAGCCCGTGGACCCGAAGACTGCCGGCGATGTCGCGAGCTACTCGGCGCGCGCCTTCACCTATGCCTATCGCGAGGAATACGGCGGCCCGGAGGTGGACGGCAAAGTCGCGAAAATCACGAAGGCCACCGTCGGTGCCGACGGGAAATCCGTGCGGCTGACTTTCGACAAAGCTCACGCAGGGCGACATCCACGAGGTGCATCTCGACGGCGTGAAATCCGCCGACGGCCGGCCTGTGCTGCACCCTGTCGGCTACTACACGCTGAACGAGATCCCGGCGAAGTAGCGCGCCGAAAAGCCGCTCGCATTGTCACCCTGCCTGCGTAGAGTCCGCGCCCGATGCCGCTCGATCTCAAGAACTCATCACCACCCGTCTCGGCGAAAACTACGAACTCCACGAGCGGCACCTGAATTCCACGCTCGTCTCCGTCCAGCGGATCATCGGCTTCGACCACGTGTATGCCCGGGCGCGCGGGGCGCTATCTCTACGATCGCGACGGGCACGACTACCTCGATTTTCTCAGCGGCTACAGCGTCTTCAACATCGGGCGCAACCATCCCGCCGTGCAGCAGGCGATCCGCGACGTGCTGGAGATGGATCTGCCGAACATGGTGCAGATGGATTGCTCGCTGCTCAGCGGCCTGCTCGCCGAGGCGCTGCTGAAAAAGCTGCCACCGCATTTGAACGCGGTCTTCTTCTGCAACTCGGGCACCGAGGCGATGGAGGGCGCGATCAAATTTGCGCGCGCGGCGACGGGCCGGACGGGGCTCGTCTCCATCGAGAAGGCCTTTCACGGTCTCACGAACGGTTCGCTCTCGGTGATGGGCGACGTGCATTTTCAGGAAGGCTTTGGCCCGCTGCTCGAGAACTGCGCGCGCATCGCGATGGGCGACCTCGCCGCGCTCAAGGCGAAGCTCGAAAAGCGCGACGTCGCCGCATTCATCGTCGAGCCGGTGCAGGGCAAGGGCGTGCAGTTCCCGAAGGACGACTTTTACGTGAAGGCGCAGCAGCTCTGCCGCGAGACGGGCACGCTGTTCATCTGCGACGAAGTGCAGACCGGCCTCGGCCGCACGGGCCGCTGGTGGGGCTTCGAGCACTGGGGGCTGGAGCCGGACATCATCACGGTCGCGAAATCGCTGAGCGGCGGCTACGTGCCGTGCGCGGCGATCGTCGCGCGGCGCGAGGTGTACCAGAAGACCTTCAGCCGGCTGGATCGCTGCGTGGTGCATTCATCCACCTTTGGCCGCAACAATCTCGCGATGGCGTGCGGCCTCGCGACGCTGCAGGTGATGGACGACGAGAAGCTCGTCGAGCGCGCGCGCGAGAACGGCGAGGAACTGCGCCGCCGCCTCGACGCGCTGAAGGAGAAGCACTCGCTCATCAAGGAAGTGCGCGGCCTCGGCATGATGATCGCGATCGAGTTTCACCAGCCGAAGGAGTTTGCCGCCAAGATGGGCTGGAAGCTCCTGCACATGGTGGAGTCGGAGCTCTTCGCGCAGATGGTCGTCACCACGCTTTTCAAGAAGCACCGCATCCTCACGCAGATCGCCGGGCACTCGATGGACGTGCTGAAGATCCTCCCGCCGCTCATCTCGGGCGAAAAGGAGATCGAACGTTTTGTGAGCGCGCTCGATTCGGTGCTGCAGGAATGCCGCCGTTTCCCCGGCCCCATTTGGGATTTCGGCACGCAGCTCGTCCGCCATTCGCTGCGCCGCAAGCCGGCGAAGGAAGCGGCCGCCGCGAAAGCCTGAACGGACCGGGGACGCACCGCGCGGGGCGGAACAATTCTTTTACATTCTCCGCACCCCTGCCTGACACGCCGGTCGCCGGCGGGCATATTGTGACGCAGAACGATGAAAAAAAGCGTCTGGATATTCCTCTTCGCGGTCCTGCTGCCGAGCGTCGTGCTCGGCTGGCTCGCGCTGCGCAGCGCGGAGGAGCAGCAGATCGTCTTTGAGCGGCGGACGGCGGAGCTTTACCAAAAGGAAACCGAGTCGCTCGCGGCTGCAGTGCGCGACACCGTGGAGGCGGAACGGCGCGTCTTCGGCGAGACGGTCCACCGGCTGCTCGCGAAGGGTGATGCAGCGGCGCTTGCGCGCGATTTTACGAATACGCTGACCGATGCGTGGCCAGTGAAGGCGGTGGGATTTGCGATCAACAAGGACGGCAAGCTGGTTTCGCCCTCGGCCACGGCGTCGTCGAAGAATCCGGAATGGCGGGAATTCTTGCTGGGCAACAAGTCGTTCCTCACCAGTTCGGAGCCGGCGATCGTTTACAACTGGCAGGGTGACAATCAGGTCCGGAGCAAGGGCGATGCGTCGCGGATGAAGAGTTACGCAAGCACCGATTTCCCGGCGAACCGGAACGACGACACCCCGATGAAACTGGCGGGGAAGGACGTGCCATCCGATCCGAAACCCGCCGCTGGGAGCGGTGGCAAGCTGGCGAAGGCAAATGGCTATGCAGGTGGAATGCTGGCGCAGGACAAGCAAAGCGACGGCGCTGACCGCGGGCTGACTGCGCAGGCCCAGATGACACCGGCGACCGAAGCATGGCCGGAACGGGTCACCCGGACGGAGGGCGGCCTGGCTCCCGCGCCCATGAAACTGGCAGCCGCGGAAACGCAGCCCGTCACGACTCCATTCATGGACGCAGCCGCGCCAAAGGCTCCTACACCGCCGATGGAGGAAAGGGCGAAGGCAAGGTTGGAGACGGCGGCCAGCGCTCCGGTTCAAGATGGATTGGGACTTTCCGCAAGGCCCGGAGGTGCGGGTGCGCCAGTCGCGGGTGCGGCGGTTGTGAAGCTCGATGAACTGAAGCGGGAGCGCGTGCCCGCTGAGAGGGCGGCGGGTGGCGCAGCGCCGCATCCGAAACCCCAGCCGCGCGTCTCCGGGGACGAAAGCGAGCTTCGCAAGGAAGCGCAAGCAGCCGCTCCGTTGCCGACGGTGGCGGCGGCGCGGAAAAGCACTCCGCAGGCCCCGGAACCAATGCCGCAGACGGCGACGAAGAAACTGCAGGGTCCGAGTGATCCAATGGGCAAGAGCGAAGCCGATCGTGACTACGCCCAGAAGGCCGCGGAGATGGAAAAAAACACGCTCTCCGCGGTGAACCGCCAGGTCGAGCCGCAGCAGCTTCTCAACGCGCCCGGAGCCGCGCTGTCCACGATCATGCCGGAGACGGCGGAATTCCGGAACCTCACCGAGGAGGGCGACGAGGGGCTGGTCGCGCGCTTTGTGCAGGACAAGCTGACCCTCATCTTCTGGCTGCGCCCGCCCGAGGCGCCGGAGATGGTCTTCGGCTGCCTCATCGAGGCCAGCCATTTTGACGACCTGTGGAAGGATGTGCTCGAGCGCCAGCGGTCGTCCTCCCGCGGCAGCTATGCGAGCCTGGATGAGCAGCCGGAATTCGTGCTCGCGCTTCTGGACGACCGCGGGCGGCCCGCGGCGACGCAGCCTGCGTCCGCCTCGGTGCGCGAGTGGAAGCATCCGTTCGTCGCGAGCGAGATCGGCGAGGCGCTCCCGCACTGGGAGGCGGCGCTCTACCTCGCGAGCCCGACGGCGCTCGCCGACAGCGCGCGCGGATTGTGGCGCACGCTTGCTTTCACCATCGCCGGCGCAGTGGCGCTCATCGCGTTTGGCGGATGGCTCGTCGTCGCCGATGCGCGCCGGCAGCTCGCGCTCGCGCAGCAGAAGACGGATTTCGTCTCGAACGTGTCGCACGAGCTGAAGACGCCGCTCACGAGCATCCGCATGTTCGCCGAGCTGATGCACGACCGCCCGCAGCCGGTGGAAAAGCAGAGCCAGTATCTGCGCATCATCACCGTCGAGGCCGAGCGGCTCACGCGGCTGATCAACAACGTGCTCGATTTTGCGAAAATCGGGCGCAAGCAGCGGCGGTACGAAAAGAAGCCGCTCGATTTGCACGAGCTCGTGGCGCGCGTGTGGGAGAGCCAGGAACTGCACTTGCGCGAGGCGGGTTTCACAACCCGCTGGGAAGCAGCGCCGGGGCCGTATCCCGTGCTCGGCGACGACGACGCGCTGGCGCAGGTGCTCGTGAATCTCATCTCGAATGCTGAGAAATACTCCACGGAGCGCAAGGAGGTGGAACTGCACACGTGGTTCGACGACGACCACGTGGACATCGCCGTGATGGACCGCGGCATGGGCGTTCCGAATGGCGACGACCGAAAAATCTTCGAGGCGTTTTACCGCGCACACGATTCGCTCAACAGCGGCATCCAGGGCAGCGGCCTCGGCCTCACGCTCGCTCAGCGCGTCGCCCACGAGCATGGCGGCACGATCAAATTTGAGCGTCGCGAAGGCGGCGGCAGCCGGTTTACCCTGCGGCTGCCGCTGGCTGAAAAGTTGAGTGTTACGAGCTGAGTGCTGAGAGTAGAAAGCTGTCTGAAGCCATGCGTGCAATTTTCCCCGCTCACAGTTCAATCGAGATCAGGACGGCGACCGGCCTGCGCTTGCGAACTGGCAGTGCCTCCCAATTCTCAACCCTCAACTCTCAACTGTTTTGAAAAAGCACGTCATGATCGTCGAGGACGACGCCCACATCCGGCTCGGGCTGTGCGAGGCGCTGCGCGCGGAAAGCTACGATGTCACCGACTGTTGCTCGGGCAGCGAGGCGCTGCCGCTCTTCAAGCAGCGCAAGCCCGACCTCGTCGTGCTCGACATCATGCTCCCCGGCAAGAGTGGCTACGACATCTGCCGCGAAATCCGCGCGACGAAGAGCCGCGTGCCCATCCTCATGCTCAGCGCAAAGGGGCAGGAGATCGATAAGGTCGTCGGCCTCGAACTCGGCGCGGATGACTACGTGACGAAGCCGTTTTCGCTCCGCGAGCTTCTCGCGCGCGTGCAGGCGCTGCTGCGGCGTGCGGATTTTGCAACCGCGCCCGCGAGCGAAGTGCCGGAGGAGATCAAGTTTGGCAAAGTGCGCGTCGATACGAAAGCGCTGCGCGGCACGCGCGGGAAGGAAAAGTTCGAGCTCACGCCGCGCGAACTGAGCGTGCTCGCGCTGCTGCACCGCGAGCTGGGCAACGCCGTGTCACGGGATCGCATTTTGAACGAAGTCTGGGGCATCGAATACTACGGCACCACGCGCACGCTCGATCAGCTGGTCGTGAAGCTGCGGCAGAAGATCGAGGACGAACCCGGAGAGCCGCGGCATGTCCTGACGGTGCATGGACTCGGATACCGGCTCGACGCGTAGGCCCGGCGCGGGGCGAATTTCGCATTGCCTCGCAGGTGCCCGAGGGTAGCCTCCGCGCCCTCTCGAACAACCTTCCACCATGAGCCATTCCCTTCCCAAACTTCACAACGCAATGTGGCCCGGACTCGTCGGCAAAGGCACCGGCGAAGGTCAGGAACCGCCCATCAGTCTCGAGCGGATGCTCGACCTCACCGCGGCGGCGAACGTCAATGGACAGAAGTTTGAGGGCATCGACTACTTCCTCTTCCTGCCGCACACGAATCCCGAGGCGAGCGACGACGAGCTGAAGAAGATCGCCGACCTCATCGCGGGCAAGGGCTTCAACGTCGGCTCGCTCGTGGCGCCGGTGTGGGGCGGCACCATCGGCGACTCGCGCGATGGGCGACGCGGCGCAGCGCGAGAAATTCCTGAGCGCGGTGAAGATGGCCTGCCGCATCGCGGGCATCTTCAACAAGCACGGCGTCCGCAAGTATGGCGTCATCCGCATCGATTCCGCCGAGTTCGGCGTGAACAAGTGGCGCGAGAACCCGACGGCGAACACGGCGAAGATCGCCGAGACTTTCCGCGAAGCGGGCAAGATCGCCGAGCAGCACGGCGAGCGCCTCGCCGCCGAGGGCGAGATCTGCTGGGCGGGCATGCATTCGTGGAAGGACATGCTCGACCTGCTCGAAGCCGTCGGCATGCCGAAGACCGTCGGCTTCCAGGCCGACCTCGCGCACACCTACCTCTACCTCCTCGGCTACAACGCGCCCGAGCACGCGCTCGTGAAGGAAGGCTACAGCGACGCCGAGTTCTACGCCGCCTACGAGAAGATGACCGACAAGCTGCGCCCGTGGACGATCGATTTCCACGTCGCGCAAAACGACGGCGAAGTGCATGGCGCCGGCGCGCACGACAAGACCGGCAAGCACTGCCCGGCCGACGATCCGAATGGCAAACTCGATATCGTGAAGTGCGCCGGCTACTGGCTGAAGGACGCCGCCGCGCGCGGCATCCAGCACATCTGCTGGGACGGCTGCATGTTCCCGAATGCGAAGCTCGAACAGGCGCAGACGTGGAACGCGATCCTCGACGTGATGATCAAGGTCCGCGACGCCCACGGCTGGAGCTGAGCGGGAATTGACGGGCTGTAGTTGAAGGGCGACCCCCGCGGGGTCGCCCGATTACCCGGGAAACCCGTCCGGAGAGATGCTACTTGGCGTCGCTAGCCTGTGCCGGAGTGATGCGTTTCCGCTCGCTGGCGACCGCGTCCTCGGTCGTCTTGTCGCGGCCCTTCACGGTCGCCTCGAGATTGTTGAGCCATTTGAGATAGCTCTCTCTCGCGTTCCTCCGGGCGCGTTCGACGGAGATTGTCGCACGGTCCATCGCGGCAAGGAATGCGGTCCTGTTGGTCGCAAGCGTCTGAGGCAGCCCCTCGGCTGACTGGGCAGGGAGCGGCCCGGCTTTCAATGCTGCGATCTCGGCATCGATTGCATTCAAGGCCACCGGACGTTTGGTGGCCACAGCCCGTTTCCGTTCAATTTCGAGGGTTCGTGAATACGCATCGCGCGCGAGCTTCTGCTGCGTCTCGATGCTGACATCGTAGGATTTCATCGAGCTGTCGTACTGGTCCGCCATGCGCTTGATCATATCCGGAAGCTCGGCATGCAGGGCACCGGGCGAAAGGGCGAGCAGAAGCGCGATTGCGAACGCCTGAAAGGCATCCCGGATTTTCGTGGAGGCAGATCGCAGGTTTGGCGTGGACATGAGGAGTTGGCCGGCGGGCAACGCCGAGATGTTTGTGACGCGGGAGCGCTACGGAGCGGGGGCTGCGTTGATGCGGTAGATGGCCGTGTCCGTTCGGAGGAAAAGCGCGCCGTCCAGCGCCGCCGGCGTGGCGTAGATCTGCCCGGAGATCTGATTCTTGGAGACCGGCGCGAAGGTCTTGCCCGGCTTCACGATGGTCGTGAGCCCCTCGCGGCTGGAGATGTAGATTTTCCCGTCGGCAAACATGGGGGACGAATTGTAGTTGCCGCCGAGCCGCTCGCGGAAGTGCTCGGTGCCGGTCTTCGCGTCGAGGCAGGTGAGGAATCCGCCGTCGTTCACGAGGTAAAGTTCGTCGCCGACGAGCAGCGGCGACGGGATGTTCGGCGCGCCCTTGGAATAGCGCCACGCGATTTCCGGCTCCTTCACGCCTTCGTATTTCACGGCGATCACCTCGGGTTTCATGAATGCGGTGCTCATGTAGATCATCCCGTGGCCCGCGACCGGTCGCGGCGAAATGGAAAATCCCGTGTGGCCGTAGGGGAGCTTCCACAGCTCGCGGCCTGTCGCGGGGTCGTATGCGTAGAGCCAGTCCGCCGCCGGGGAAATGAGCTGCGGCTTTCCGCCGGCTTCGACGACGAGCGGCGTGCCGTAGGATTTCTTGAGCTGCGGATTGTCGTTCATCTTGCCGGTGCGATCCGTTTTCCACGCGAGCTTGCCGGTCGCCTTTTCGAGCGCGGCGATGAACTGGCTGTCGCTTCCGTCGAGGTGGAAAATCACGAGGTCCTTCCAGACGATGGGCGAACTTCCGGGGCCGTTCTCGTGGTTCACCCGGAGGTCGGAGTTCTTCCAGAGGACCGCGCCTTTCTCCACATCCACACACGCGGTGCCGGAGGCGCCGAAGTGGCAGTAGAGCCGCCCATTTTCGATGACCGGCGTCGGCGATGCGTAGCTGTTCATCTTGTGGACCCACTGCGGCTCGCGTTCGGTGAAGAGCAGGATGTCGCGCACGATGCGGCCGGTGTCGCGATCCACGCACACGGCGCGGAAGTCCACCTTCTCGAGAAGCGTCACCGGCTGGCCGCCGGTGTTTGCCTTCAGGCGGCGCGCGGCGTCCTCGGGCGAAGCGGGAGTCTCGATGGCGGTCGTCATCCAGATCTGCTTCCCCTCGATCACGGGCGAAGACCACCCGCGCCCTGGTATCTCGGTTTTCCACGCAAATGCGGTCGTGTCGCTCCATGACACGGGCAGGTTTTTGGCGGGTGCGTGGCCCTGTCCGCCGGGGCCGCGCCACTCCGGCCATTCAGCGGCAAATGCAGAGGTGCAGAGGAGGCTGGCGACGAAAAGCGGTGCGGTGCGGTGTGTCATGGCTGCGGGATGTTTGGTGAAACGAGAACCCGCGAGGCTCAGCAACCGTGGGAAGATTTGCGCGGGAAATCCGCCGCCGCGGCTACGCGCTCGGCATCGGCTGGAGCGGTTCGGCCTCGGCGTCGTAGTCGATGCCTGGGATGCCGAAGCCGAAGAGGCGGAGAAACTCCGAGCGGTAGCCGGCGATGTCGCTGAGCGTCGGCAGCGTCTCGGTCGTGAGCTTTGGCCACAGCGCCGCGACCTCCGCCTGCACGTCGGCGCGCATTTCCCAATCATCGATGCGGATGCGCCCCTCCTCGTCCGGCTGCGGCTTTGCGGACGGCGCGAGGCGCTCGGCGAAGAGCCGGTAGATCTGCTCGATGCACCCTTCGTGAAGGCCCTTTGCCTTCATCACCTTGTAGAGCAGCGAAATGTAGAGCGGCACGACGGGAATCGCGCTGCTGGCCTGCGTGACGAGCGCCTTGTTCACGCTCACCCACGCGTGGCCCTCGTGCTTCGCGAGCTTCGCCGTGATGCGATCCGCCGTTTCCTCGAGATGCTCCTTCGCGCGTCCAATGGTGCCGTTGCGATAAATCGCCCACGTGAGATCCGGCCCGATGTAGCTGTAGGCGACCGTGACGACGCCCGGCGCGAGCGCGCCCGCCGCATCAAGCGCGTCCATCCACAGCTCCCAATCCTCGCCGCCCATCACCGCGACCGTGTCCGCGATCTCCGCGTCGTTCGCAGGCTCGATGGTGATTTCGCTCACAGTGCCCTTGTCCGTGTCCACCGTCTTGTTCGTGTATGCCTCCCCGAGCGGCTTCAACGTGCTCTTGTGAACGGTGCCCGTCTTCGGATGCGTGCGCCGCGGCGAAGCAAGCGAGTAGATGACCGCGTCCACGGTGCCGAGGTCGGCCTTGATCATCGCGATCACCTGCTCTTTCACCGCGTCGGAAAATGCATCGCCGTTGATGCTCTTCGCATACAGCCCGGCGGCGTGCGCCTCGCGCTCGAATGCCACGGAATTGTACCACCCGGCCGAGCCGCACCGGTCCGCCTCGCTGGGCTTTTCAAAAAACACGCCAATCGTCGCCGCGCCGCCGGCGAATGCCGGCACGATGCGCGAAGCCAGCCCGTAGCCGGTGCTCGCGCCGATGACGAGCACGCGCTTCGGCGCACCCGCAATCGCACCCTTTTGCTTCACGTAATCCACCTGCTGCCGCACATGCGCCGCGCAGCCATCCGGATGGGCGGTGATGCAGATGAAACCACGAATCTTCGGCTTGATGATCATGCCGCAACCGTGGGCGAGCCACGCGCGTGGCGTCGAGAAATTTTCCGCGAGGATGATCTCTGGAAAACGCCGCCGCAGCCGGTAAGATGCAGGCCTGTGAATTTCCGTGGCTTTCTCTTTCTCGCATTTGTTTCCGTCGCCAGCGCCCAGGGCGATGGCACTGCGCTCGGTGCGCTCAAATTGATCCCCCAGGGCGCCGCGAAGCGGCTGGCCCGTATCGAGGGCCGGGACGCCGTGGCCACTCCGGAGCGGTGGTATTTCATCGTGCATGATCCCGTGTTGGCGGACGGGATGCGTGAGTTTGTCGTTGCCGGGGGCAGAGTCGTGGCTTCGCGCGAGCTGTCGCAATTCGCCGAGTCCGTGAGCGCGGCTGATGTCGTGGGAAATGATGCGGTGAAGATCGATTCCGACGTCGTCGCGCGAGTCGCGGCGCTTTTTGCCGCGGCGAACGGCGCCAAGGTCGGGTCACTCAATTTCGAGATGGCGAAGGATCTGGCTGCGAATGTTCCCGTCTGGCGGGCGACGGTGCTGGACCCCATTGGCGACCAGTTGGGCGTCGTGACGATTCACGCGCTCAAGGGCGAGATTCTGGCGCACGACGGCTTTGAAAAGGAGCCTTCGGCGGAATTCCTGAGTTCGGTAATGCCGGCATCCGTCGCCTCGTCCCGGACTGCTGCTGCAGGCCGTACGCCTGCGGCCGGGCGTTCCCAGCCCGCAGCCGGTCGCGCGGCGCGTCCGACGCCAACTCCCAAGCCAAACGTGCTCAGGCGCATCTTTGGTGGGGAGGAGCTGAAGCCATCGAACCCGCCGCGGTGACGGGCGCAACCGGACCGCAGCTTGCGTCGGCTGATCGCCGGCGTTATCAGAAGTCCATCATGCGTTTCCTGTTTTCCGTCGATTTCATCGGCATCGTGCGGAACTTCGCCGACGGCCGTGACCACCTTCGCCCGGTGAACACCGCAGCCTCGCTCGCTCGGATTCTGGGACCCGGGGTTGTCTTCACCGACAAGCCCACGATCACCGCGCATGCGGCTGACCGCTGGTTTGCCTCGCGGGATCCGGACGTCGTGGTGCTGGCGCGCACGCGCGCGCACGTGGAAAAAACCCTGCGCTTCGCGAATCGCCACGGCATCCCGGTGACGCCGCGCGGCTCCGGCGTGGGCTACGTCGGCGGCTGCGTGCCCGTGCGCGGCGGCATCGCGCTGAGCGTGGCGCGCATGAATCGCATCAAGGAGATCCATTTTTCCGACGGCGTCGCCGTGGTGCAGCCGGGCGTGATCACCGGCCACCTTCAGGCGGAGGTGCGCAAGGTCGGGCTCTTCTATCCACCCGATCCCGCGTCGCTGAAGGAATGCAGCATCGGCGGCAATATCGCCACGAACGCCGGCGGGCCGCGCTGCCTGAAATACGGCGTGACGCGCAACTATGTGCTCGGCCTCGAGGTCGTCCTCGCCGACGGCCGCGTGCTGCGCTGCGGCGGGCGCACGCACAAGAACAAGCAGGGCTTCGATCTCGCGGGCCTGTTCGTCGGCAGCGAAGGGCTGCTCGGCGTGGTGACGGAGGCGACGCTGCGCCTGCTGCCGCATCCTCCCGCGCGCGCCACGCTGGCCGTGAGCTTCCGCAGTTTCCGCGAGGCGGCGGATGCCGTGCAGCGGATTTTCGCCGCGGGCTTCCTGCCGTGCGCCATGGAGATCGCCGACCCGTTCACGTTGAAAAGTGCGCGCGAATTTCTCGGCCGCGAGATCGCTCCCGGCGCGCAGGTCGCTCGTGCTGGTCGAACTCGACGGCCAGGCGGAGTCGGTGAAAGGCGAGTGCGCCGCGCTCGCGAAACTGCTCCGCAAGCTCAACACGATCCGCGTGCTCACGGCATTCGGAGAGGAGGAATGCGAAAAGCTCTGGGGCCTGCGCCGCGCGTACAGCGCGTCGCTCAAAGCAACCGGGCTCACGAAGCTCAACGAGGATGTCGTCGTCCCGCGCGGGAAGCTCGTGGAGCTGGCCGAGTTCGGCGAACACCTCGCGAAGAAATACGGCTATCCGGTCGCGTGCTTCGGCCACGCGGGCGACGGAAACATCCACGTGAACATCATGGCCGCGAACTACCACGGGGATCGCCGCGTAAAGGCGAAGGTGGACCGCGCGCTCGACGAGCTTTTCACATGGATCCTGAAGATCGGCGGCGTCATCACCGGCGAGCACGGCATCGGCCTCGCGAAGAAGCCATGGTGGTCGCAGGCCGTGGACAAGGTCGGTCGCGACGCGCACTCCGCGCTCAAGGCCGCGCTCGACCCGAAGGGGATTCTGAATCCCGGAAAATTCGTCCGCTGATCCCGTCGCCGGCTACGCGACGTTCACCACGCTCGCGCGGCCGGTCTTTCGCGTGGAGACCATCTCGTCGTGGATCCATGCGTAGGTCTTTGCGAGGCCGTCGCGCAGCCGGATGTTCGGCTGCCAGCCGAATGTTTTTTGGATCAGCGTGTTGTCGGAGTTCCGTCCGTTGACGCCCTTCGGCGCGTCGAGCTTGTAGCGGCGCTCAAGTTTGATCCCCGCGATTTCCTCCACGAGATCCACGAGCTGGTTGATGCTCACTTTCTCCGAGCTGCCGATGTTGATCGGCTCGATGAAATCCGAGCGCGTGAGCATCTGCGTGCCGTGCAGGCAGTCGTCGATGTACATGAACGAGCGCGTCTGCTGCCCGTCGCCCCAGATTTCGATTTCGTGTTTCCCGTCCAGCTTCGCGGCGATCACCTTGCGGCAGACTGCGGCGGGCGCCTTCTCGCGTCCGCCGTCGTAGGTGCCGTTCGGGCCATAGACATTGTGGTAGCGGGCGATGCGCGTCTGGATGCCGAAGTCCTCGCGAAAGTGGCGGCACATGCGCTCGCTGAAAAGCTTCTCCCAGCCGTAGCCGTCCTCGGGCATCGCCGGGTAAGCGTCCTCTTCGGCGAGCGCGGTAATGTTCGGGTTGGTCTGCTTCGCCGCGTTATAAACGCACGCGCTCGACGCGTAGAAAAACCGCTCGACGCCGCCGCACTTGCGCGCAGCCATGAGCAGGTGCGTGTTGATGAGCACGCTCAGCATGCACAGGCCCTTGTTCAGCTCGATGAAGCCCATTCCGCCCATGTCCGCGGCGAGGTTGTAGACCCAGTCGCAGCCTTTCACCGCCGTCTCGCAGGCGTCCTTTTCCTGCAGGTCGAGCCGGAGATTTTCCACGTCGTCGAAGCGCTGATACCACTGCCCGACCGGCTTGTGGTCCACGGCGCGGATGTGCTTCACGCCCTGGCGGCGGAGGTCTGCCACGAGGTGTCCGCCGATGAATCCGCCGGCGCCGCAAACGAGGACTTTGTTCATGCTGTCTGGAAAGGGTTCGGGGTCTGGAAAAGGGCCGCAACTCTCGGCAATCCGCCCGCGTGCGCAAGCGGAGAGTGCCTGCGCAACTCAGAGCGGGTATTTTTTCAGCCCGGTGCGCTGGAGGAAAATGCGGAAGAGGTAGCTCGGCACGATGATGCCGTAGCGCCGCCACAGTCGCTTCGGATCGCTGCACAGGCGGTGGAGCCATTGCAGGCCGCAGCGCATCATCCAGCGCGGGGCCTCCTTCATGCGGCCCGTGTGGAAGTCGAACGCCGCGCCGACGCCGAGCATCACCGTCGTGTCCAGCAGCGGGAGGAACTCGGCCATGAAGCGCTCCTGCTTCGGCGTGCTGAGCCCGACCCAGAACAGGTCGGGTTTTTTCTCCGCGATCTCCGCGGCGAGTGCGGCGCGCTCCGTTTCATCGAGCGGACGAAAGGGCGGGCAATGCGTGCCGAGGATTCGCACGCCGGGGAAGCGCGGCTCCATCGCAGCCTTGAGCTGGTTGGCCACGCCGGGCGCGCCGCCGTAGAAGTAGTGCGTGAGCTTTCCGTCGCGCGTCGCGTCCATGATGCGGAGCATGAGGTCGGGCCCATACACGCGATCCACCCACGCGCCATGCGCGCGCCGGCCCTCCCACACGAGCGGCATGCCGTCGCAGGTGTTGAGGAATGCACCGTTCAAAATGCGGCGGAATGCACCGTCCGACTGCGCCTCGGTGATGCCGTGGACGCCCGTCACGCACACGTAGCCCTTGCGCCGCGCCGCGCATGCCTCGAGCACGGCCTGCGTGGCGATGTCGAGATTCATCGCGCTCATCGCGACGCCGAGGACGTTGAATTTCCGGAGCTCCATTCGCGCGGACGCTACGGGGCGGCGGCTGCACGCTCAAGCCGCGCGCGTCGGCGGAATCCCCACACGCCGAGCGCCACGCACGCGAGCGCGGCTAGCTGGTAGCCGGAGATCACGCCGGCGATCTTCGGCGTCGCGCGCATCCATTCGTGCGCGAAACGGAATGCGCCGTAGGCGATGAGGTAGAGGTGGAAGTGCTGGCCGCGCAGGCCGTCGCGGACTCCCTTCAAGCCGCGCCGGCGCAGGAGGAGGAAAATCACGATGGCCGCGATGTTGAACGCCAGCTCCAACGGCACCGCGGGCCAGCGCGCGACGCCCTGCGCATCGCGAAGCGTCCACCACGCGGGCGCGCATGCGCTCGCCGAGGCAGCAGCCGTGCAGCAGGCAGCCGATCCTGCCGATCCCGATGCCGAGCGGCGCGACCAGCGCGAACAGATCGCCCGTGGCGGCGCGGTGGCCGAGCGCGTGCTTCGCGAGTTCCACCCCGGCGTAGCCGCCGAGCAGCGCGCCGAGCACGGATTTGCCCGTCGCGAGCCGGAGCCAGCGGTCGGGCAGCGGCCAGTCGAGCCAGCCCTCGGCGAGCACATAGACGAGCTTCGCCCCGATGAACGCGCTGAGCAGCGCCGCGACGTAAATCATCACCAGCCGGGGATCGCGTCGCGCGAGCCGCGTCCATGTGAAAAGGCTCGCGGCGATGGCGACGAGAAGCAGCCAGCTGTAAGGGGAGGATTTCAAGGAGCGATCCGGCCGATCCCCGACGCCGCACACGCGCAGCCTGCGTAGTAGAGCGTGAGGCACACGAAAAAGTTCGCGGACAACAAAGACAAAGTCCCCACAACGGAATAGACCGCGAGTTCAATCCCGCGTTGCTCGTTCCTTACGCAATAGACAAGCAACAACACGAAAAAGTAGCAGGCCGACAAAAGCAGCCACAGACAGATAGTCGCAGCGCGGACTTTTGGGCTTGAGAGCATAATGAGAACGCCGATCAGCGCAGGTAGAAAAAAGAGCGTCAACCATCTGACGTTCGGAAATTTCCCTTTCATAAACTTGGACGCGAGTGGTATCGGCAGAATGAATCCAGCTTCCCATGCGGTCGGGGCTCAGGGCTATTATTGGGGCGGACGCTACGCGTCGTTGCGCCGCTCCGAGTAGAGTTGGCCTGAGCTTTTTCATCCGCGCTGTGTGCTGTAGTATCGGCAGAACGAATCCAGCTTCCCATCCGGGCGGATGACGTGCGTGCAGCAGCGGTCGATGCGGTCTTCGTCCCACGTCCACGCGTCCATGAAGGGCTTGATGAAAAGGCGGAAGGCCGAGCGGCGAGTGCGGAGTGCGGAGTGCGGAATGCGGAATCCGAGGCAGCGCCATCAATCCCCGCTCCGCGTTCCGCACTCCGCATTCCCGTCTCCAGCTCGTGCAGCAGTTCGCCGAGGGGTTCGCTTTCGCAGCCGCAGCGGGCGAGGTCTTCGGGGGTGTAGCGGACTTTGTCGCGGAGGAAATCCTGCACCTGGCGGAAGTCCACGAAGTCGCTGATCGAGCGCGTCTGCCCGCCGGTGCCGCCGATTTTCAAAAGGTAGCCGATGGTCGCGCAGTTCGGATCGCCGCAGGGCAGCGGGGTGAAGTCCTCGAAGCGGAGGCGGGACTGCGGACTGGGCGACGAGGGCGAGGATGACGTCGGCGGTGTTGAGATCGAGTTGAGCCGGTTGATGCGCGCCTTGGACGAGTTGAGAGGCTCGGAGTCGCGTCCGCTCGGTGAACATCGGCTGGAAGCTCACGCCGCGCACGTGGTCGAAGCCGAGGCCGAACTCCACCGTGTCCCACAGGTGCGGGAGGTTTTCCGGCGTCACCGTCATCGCGAGGGTGATGGGGATGTTCAGCGTGCCGCAGCGCTCGATGGCGCGCTTGCGCATCTCGCGCAGATCGCCGCCGCGGAGGGCGCGCTGCGCGGCTTCCTGCACGCCGTCGAATTGCAGGTAGAGCTGGAATTTTCCCGCGCGGAATGTCTTCCCGAGCGAGTCGAGGAATGCGTCGTCGTTCGCGATGCGGACGCCGTTGGTGTTCAGCAGCACGTAGTCAATGCCGGGGTGCGCGTGCAGCCACGCGAGCAGTTCGAAGAACTGCGGATGCAGCGTCGGCTCGCCGCCGGAGAGCTGGAGGATTTCGATGCGGCCCTTGCGGTCAATCACGCCCTGGATGCGCCGCTGCACGTCGGCGAGCGGCACGGCGTCCACAGTGCCACCGGCGCCCATGGGCGAATCCGCGTAGCACGTGGGGCAGGCGAGGTTGCAGGAATTCACGATCTCGATCAGCGCGAGGCAGGTGCTGAGCCGCTCGGCGGCTGGTTGAGAGTTGAGGGTTGAGGGTTGAGAGGCGGAGGCGTTGCGGCCGAGCGTGCCGGTGGCGTCGCCCTCGGCGGCGTGGCAGGTGCCGCCACAGCACTGGTTCTTCGGGTCGCCCTGGGCGAGCCAGTAGAAGCGCGCGTCGCTCGCGATGCACGCCTCGGCCTTTCCATGCTCGGGGCAGGTGCGGCGGAGAAAGACGCGCGCGGCCGGCGCGGCGGAATCCCCGCCACAGCCCTCGCTCACCTTCCAAACCTCGGCGGGCACCGAAGCATGGCACACGGGGCAGCGCGAGGTGGTACGCTTGAGGAGGGATTCGGTGGTGCAGGTGAGGTTCATGGGGGGAGTCTTTTCAGCCTTTCGCAAAGTGATGCAGCGCGTCGGTGGTGCGGCCGTCCCGCTCCCAGCGGAGAAAATTCTTAATGGCGGCGGTGACGAACTTTTTCGCCTCGCCGACTGCGGCGGGGAGGTCGAGTCCGCGTGCGAGGCCGGTGGCGATGGCGGCGCTGTAGGTGCAGCCGGTGCCGTGGGTGTTCACGCCGGGGACGAATGGGGCCTCGAAGGTGTGGACGGTGCCGTCGGGCAGTACGAGGAGGTCGGTGGCGACGGCTTCGCGCAGGTGGCCGCCTTTGACGAGGAATGCGGTGCCGTGACGTGCGGCGAGTTCGAGGCCGGCTTCGCGCATTTCGGCGATGCTGGTGATGGTCGCGGCCGGTGAGCGTGCGGACTTCGTCGAGATTTGGCGTGACGAGGGTTGCGGCGGGAAAGAGGCGCTCGCGGTAGAGCGCGACGGCATCGGGGAGCAGCAGCGGGTCGCCGCTCGTGGCGACCATGACGGGATCCACGATGAGCGGGATTTTGGACTCCGGATTCTGAGCGCGGAACTGATCGAGCGTGTCGGCGACGGTGTCGATGATTCCGGTCGAGTAGAGCATGCCGGTCTTGATCGCACCGATGGGGAACGCACCGAAGAGCAGGCGGATCTGCTCGGCGACGAATCGCGGGCGGGATGGCATGCACGGCGCTGACTTTTCCCGGCACCTCGGCGACGACGCAGGTGATGGCGGTGACGCCGTATCCGCCGAGCGCGCTGATGGTCTTGAGATCCGCCTGCGCGCCCGCGCCTGCGCTGTTGTCGGAGCCGGCGATGGTGAGGACGACGGGAAGATTCATGGCGGGGTGGTGCGGTGAAGGTCGGGCGTGATGAGGAAACGGCGGGCGGGCGGTGCGCTCCTTCTTAATCCCAATCCCACGCGCAATCCTACCCGAAACGACAGTCTGGCTGCGGGACTGAGCCCTGCGACGGGATGATTTGAGGATTTGCCGCGGAGTTCGGCCTCGCGTAGGCGGAGCACGGGACTATTCTCGGCGCAGATGTCGAACTCCATTGCCGAACTCGACGGTCTCCGCGTGACGGTGGACGGGTGACGTTCATGCCGCAGCTCCAGGCGCCGGAGGAGCGGCCGTTTCCGTTCGTGTATTTCATCACGATCCACAACGACTCGGACGAGACGGTGACCATCAAGGGCCGGAAGTGGGTGGTGACGGATGCGGGCGGCGACACGCAGGTGGTCGAGGGCGACGGCGTGGTGGGAAAATTTCCGCGGCTCGAACCGGGCGAACATTTTTCCTACAACAGCTACCACACGATCGGCTCGGACAGCGTGGCGGAGGGTGCCTACATCGGAACGACGGAAGAAGGTGTTGCCGGTGCTGGTGCGCATCCCGCGGTTCGAGATGAAGGCTGCCGGCGAAGAATTCGTGAGGCTCAGCGGACCGGCCGGATTCCGCCTTCGGTCGCGATGAAATCCACGTGCTGGTCGTGCGGTTCGAGGGGAAGTTCGGCGAGAATTTGCGGGTCGAAGCAGACGCCGATCTTGCAGGTGTGCGCCGGCAGCGAGGCGAGCAGCCGATCGTAGTATCCGCCGCCGCGCCCGAGCCGCGCGCCGCCCGGTGAAAATGCAACGCCCGGCACGAGGATGAGATCGAGCGTGTCGGGAGCGACGGCGTGCGCGGGATTCGCCGCGGGCTCGCGGACTCCGAAGGATCCGGGGGCGAGATCGTAGAGGGACTCAGCGCGGTAGAGATCGAGGCGGTCGTCCGCGACGCGTGGGTAGGCGATGGATTTCCCACTCGCGCGGGCCCAGAGCATCTCCACATCGGGCTCGCGCGCCTGCGGCGCAAAAATCGCAACCGCCCGTGCTGCCTGCCACGCAGCCGAATCCGCGATCGCCGCGCACAGCCGGGTGCTTTTTTCGGCACGGACATCCGGCGGGAACCGGAGGATGGCGCTGATGTCCCGGCGGACTTCGATTTTGGAACGCATGACAGTTGGCATATAGCCTGATCCCGCCGACCGAACGAAAGAATTGCGCTGAATCCCGAAGACCCTATTCTTCAAACCGTGCCACGACTTTTCATCCGAAAAGCGAAGCCTCCCAAGGCGAGTATTCAGAAGTCTGCCAACGGGCACCATCACCCCGACGCAGGTGCGCATAAGGTCGGGCTGAAGCCGAAGGGCGGATGGGGGAAGCGGAATTTCCTCACGGGTGTGCTGCTCCCGTCGCTGTTCCGGCGCCGCGCCGGACAGGTGGTGACTCCGCAATTTCCCGAGCTGACCAACGGACAAATGGGTGTGACTTGGATCGGCCACGCGTCGTTCCTGCTGCAATTCGGGAAACACAACGTGCTCGTGGATCCGAACTGGGCGCGCTGGCTGAAGGTCGTGAAGCGGCTGAAGATGCCCGGCATGCATCTGCACGAACTGCCGGACATCGACCTCGTGCTCGTGACGCACGCGCATTTCGATCACCTCGACCGCAAGACGCTGCGTCAGGTCGCCGCGGACCAGCCGATCGTCGTGCCGTTTGAAGTCGGGAATCTCGTGCATGACCTCGGCTTCCGCAGCGTCCACGAACTGGGCTATTGGGAAAGCTACAAGCTCGGCCCGCTGACGGTGACGCTCACGCCCTGCGCGCACTGGGGAGCGCGGGTGCTGCACGATTCGCACCGCGGGTTCGGCGGCTTCATCATCGAGCACGAAGGGCGGACGATCTACCACTGCGGGGACACGGCGTATTTCGGTGGGTTCAAGGAGATCGCAAAGCGCTTCAATGTGGACGTGGCGTTGCTGCCCATCGGCGCGTACGATCCGCCGAGCGGGCGCGAGGTCCACATGAATCCCGAGGAGGCGCTGCGCGCGTTCGCGGATCTCGGCGCAAAGACATTCGTGCCGATGCACTACGGCAGCTTCCGCCTGAGTTACGAGCCGATGGAGGAACCGCTGCGCCGCCTGCTCGTCGGCGCGCGTCGCTGCGGGCTGAGCGAAAAGGTGGCGGTGATGCTCGAAGGCCGGCCCGAGGTTTTTTGATCGAGGCCGCGCGGCTGCCGATTGAGTCCGGCTACTTCTTCGAGGACTTCTTCTTCGTCGCCGATGTGGACGGTTTTGCGGACTTCGTGGACTTCGTCGTGGGGGTCGGTTTTTTCTTCACCGGCTCGGACGTGATTTTCTTGAACGTCAGGTAGATCACCAGATCGCGGTTTTTCACCACGGTCGTGTCGTCCTTCTTCGTCGTGGAGGCCGTGGTGGGGCCACCCTTGAGGACGACCGTGGAGCCGCTCGTCGTCACGCCTTTGAAGTAAATCTCGCGCGCGACGCATGAGAGGACAGACAGCGATTCCCCGGCGCGCTGGCCGTGCTTGAAGCGGTCGGTCGCCTTGCCGCTGAACGCGATCGAGCCCTTCTCCGTGAGCGACGGCTTGATCGTCAGCGTCACGCCGAGCGGGGTCGCCGAACCGTCGGGCGCGGCAAGTTCCTGAACCACTTCGATGGTCGCGCTTTTTCCGGGGAGTGTGGTGACGCGCGGCGTACTGAGCACGTCGATGCCCTTCGTCTTCGCCAGCAATTCCGGCTTCGAGGGCACCTCGGTGCCTGCCGGTACGTCGGCGAATTTCACGGAGACCTCGACGGTCGTTGCCGCGAGGCAGTTTGCGGTGAGGCCCAGGAGGGCGGTGAGCAGTGTTTTCATGGATTCGGGATCGAGGTGATGGGTTGGTTACCAGCCCGCGCCCTTCGTCAGCGTCTTCACGCGGACGAGGAACATGTTCGCCGTGATGTAGAGCGTGGAGCCGTCGCCGCCCCAGTTGCAGTTCGCCGTCGGCTGTCCGGTATTGATGCGCCCGAGCAGCTTTCCCTCGGGCGAAACCACGAGCACGCCGCCGGGACCGGTGGTCCAGACGTTGCCGTCCGCGTCCGTTTTCAGGCCGTCGCACGCACCCTTGAGGCCGGGTTTCTTCACCGCCTCCGCGTCGAAAAACGTCCGCTCGTTTGCAATCGTGCCGTCATCCTTCACGTCGAATGCCGCGACGCGGGTGTGTTTCGGATCGCTGATCGCCACGTAGAGGATCTTCTCGTCGGGCGAAAAGGCGATGCCGTTTGGAAAGGTGAGATCCTTCGTGAGCAGCGTCACTTTGCCGTCGGGTGTCACGCGATAGACGCCGTTGAACGGAATCTCCTTCATCGGCGAAGCATTCAGCCCGTTCAGTCCGTACGGCGGATCGGTGAAGTAGATGTCGCCGTTCTTCCGGATCGCGAGGTCGTTCGGCGACGATGAAGCGCTTGCCGTCGAATTTGTCCGCGATGGTCTCAAACGTCCCCGGCGCAGTCATCCGCGCCACGCGGCGGTCGCCGTGCTGGCAGAGGATCAGTTGTCCCTTCGCGTCGCGCGCGAGTCCGTTGCTGCCCTGCGGACGGGCGCTCGCGGGTTCACCGGTCGCGCCGCTCGGTTGGAGAAACACCTCGGCGTTCGCCATGCCATCCTTCCAGCGGTAAGCGATGTTCATCGGCACGTCGGAAAAGACGATGCCGTCACCGAGCCACACCGGCCCCTCGGACCACTTGAAGTCGCCGGCGAGCCTCTCGATCTTTGTGCCGGGCGCGACGAGCTTGTCGAACGCGGCGTCGAATCGCTCGATGGAGCCTTTGAATTCCGGCGCATCAACGCCAAACGCGAAAGCCGGCAGGGCCAGTAGCGGGAGGAGAATTTTCATGCGGGCGTTTGTAACGCGATGGAACGGCGAAGCAAGCGGGCGGAGCCTCGGGGAGCGCTCCACAGTCAGGCGTTTTTTACGCGCCGAGGGCGTCCTGCATCTTCGTGAGTTGCGCGTGCTTCTCGGACCAGTCGCGTTCGCGCTGCTGGTGATCCTCGAGCACTTTCGCGGGCACTTTGCCGGCAAAGTTCGGATCGGCGAGCTTCGCGCGGACTTTCTCGAGCTCCTGCTCCGACCTTTGCGATTTCCTTGCCGATGCGTTCGCGCTCGGCGGCGACGTCGATGAGACCATCGAGCGGCAGGAAGAGTTCGCCGAGCGGAGTGAGCGCGGCGGGCGTGCCCGTGGCGCGGAGCGAAGGAAGCGTCCACCTCGAACGGCTCGGCGTTGAGCAGGATCTGCAGCACGGCGGTCTCGTGTTCGGCGAGCGCGGCATTCGGCTTCAGGACGAAGCGCACGCGCTTGCTGCTGGCGATGTTGAAATCGCGGCGCAGCCCGCGGCCGAGGTTCACCACTTCGTACTTCGCGTTGGCGAACTGCTCGTCGGTTTCATCGAGGACGAAGTAGTGCACGCTCATCCGTCGGTCGAGCGGCTTCGGCCAGGGCGCGAACATGATCGTCTCGCCGCCCTGATCCGCGGGCATGTCCGTCGCGAAGCCCATGCCCTGCCAGAGTTCCTCGGTGATGAAGGGCAGGAACGGATGGAAGAGCCGCAGCGTGTGCGCGAGCACGAAGTCCATGACGGCGAGCGTGTTTGCGCGGCGAGGCAGGAGGCTCGCCGAGCTGTCGCTCGCTTCCTCCCGGATTCGCGACGTCGGCGAGCCGTCCTACAGGCTCGCCTTGCCGCCTCGAGATACCAGTCGCAATACTCGCTCCAGAAAAAGCGGTAGAGCGCATTCGCGGCATCGCTGAAGCGATATTCGTCGAGCGCCGCGCGACGTCGCGCGATGGCGGCGTCGAGCCGGAGCAGGATCCACTTGTCGTCGCTCGTGAGCAGCATCGGCGCGGATTTCCGCCTCGGTCTCGCCGCCCTGCATCTGCCGGAAGCGCGCGGCGTTCCAGAGCTTCGTGCAGAAGTTCCGGCCGAGCTCGACGTTCTTTTCGTCGAAGAGAATATCCGCTGCCGAGCGGCGCGCTGCGCATCACGCCGAAGCGCAGCGCGTCGGCGCCGTACTTGGCGATGAGGTCGAGCGGGTCGGGTGAATTGCCGAGCGACTTCGACATTTTGCGCCCCTGTTTGTCGCGGATGATGCCGGTGAAATAGACGTTCCTGAACGGCAGTCTCGCCCATGTACTCGAAGCCCGCCATGATCATCCGCGCGACCCAGAAGAAGATGATGTCCGGCCCGGTCACGAGGTCGGTGGTCGGGTAGAATTTCGCGAGCGTGTCCGTCTTTTCCGGCCAGCCCATCGTCGCGAACGGCCAGAGCCACGAGCTGAACCACGTGTCGAGCACGTCGGAGTCCTGCGTGAACCCGTGCTTCTCGAGCAGGCGGCCATTCTCCTCGTCCGCTGTCGCCACGAAGACATCGAACGTCTCGCGATCGTCCTTCGTTTCGGAGGTGCGGAAGGAGTGTTCGGCCGGATTCACCTCGGCTCCGTCGCGCACGCGGATCACGCGCACCACGCGACCGGCCTTCTCATTCTCCTCTGGCGTACACATCAGCCCGCCGAGGCCGAAGACATCGGCATCGAGCTGGTAGTCGTTGATGGTCACGCGGCGGTGCCACACCGGGATGCGATGCCCCCACCAGAGCTGGCGCGAGATGCACCAGTCCTGGATGCCTTCCATCCAGTGGTCGTACACCTTCGCCCAGCGCTCGGGGAAAAACTGCATCGCGCCGTCCGCGACGCATGCCTTCGAGCGGCTCGACGCTCGGGTATTTCAAAAACCACTGCTCGCTCAGGCGCGGCTCGATCGGCACGTCGGCGCGCTCGCTGAAGCCGACGTTGTTCTGGTACGGCTCCTCCTTCTCCAGCGCGCCGCAGCTCGCGCAGCGATCTCGGCGCCGTCTTGCGCGCGGCGAAACGATCGAGGCCCGCGAGGTCCGCGCCGGCGTGCGCGTTCATCGTGCCGTCGGGCGTGCATGATGTCGATGACCGGCAGCTTGTGGCGCTGGCCGATCTCGTAGTCCGCCTTGTCGTGCGCCGGCGTCACTTTCAGCACGCCGGTGCCGAAGTCGAACGTCGACGTGATCGTCGCCGATGATCGGGATGCGGCGCTGTTCCTTCGGCACTTCGAGCGGCAGCGCGCGATAGACGTGCTTGCCGATGAGATGCGCGTAGCGCGGGTCGTTCGGATTCACGGCGACGGCGGTGTCGCCGGGGATCGTCTCCGGGCGCGTGGTCGCGATGGTGAGGAACCAGCGTGCCGCGGCTCCTCCGCGACCTCGACGCGGAAGTGATACATGAGGCCGTTCTGCTCCTTCATGATCACCTCCTCGTCGCTCAGCGCGGTGAGCGAGGCGGGGCACCAGTTCACCATCCGCTTGCCGCGGTAGATGAGGCCCTTTTTGTAGAGATCCACGAAGACGCGCGACACGCAGCGCGAGTAGTCCTCGTCCATCGTGAAGCGCGTGCGCGACCAGTCGCACGAAGCGCCGAGCGCGCGGAGCTGCTGGAGGATGATGCCGCCGTATTTTTCCTTCCACTCCCAGATTTTGCCGACGAGCGCCTCGCGGCCGAGGTCGTCGCGATGCTTCATCACGCCTTCCTTGCGCAGCGTTTTCTCCACGACGTTTTGCGTCGCGATGCCCGCGTGGTCGGTGCCGGGCAGCCAGAGCACTTCCTGGCCCGGTCATGCGCGCGCGGCGGGCGAGGATGTCCTGGATGGTGTTGTTCAGCACATGCCCGAGCGTGAGCACGCCGGTGACATTCGGCGGCGGGATGACGATGGAATACGCGGGCTTCGGCGAAGCCGGGTCGGCGGCGAAGCAGCCGTTCTGCTCCCAAAAGGCATACCACTTCGCCTCGATGGCGGCGGGCTCGTAAGTTTTCGGAATCTCGGACATAAAAGCGGGCGGCGAAGATGCCGTGTGCGGACGCGCTGGCAAGCCAGTCGTGCTCGGAGAGGATTTGGAACTAGGCAGGTGAATCCGCAGATTTCGCAGATTGGCGCAGATTCAGAAGAAAAGGGGCTGGCCCTCTTGATTCGGCGTGCCGTTTGCATCGCTGCCTGCGGTGGATTCTGCGGGTCTTCCTCTGCGAAAATCTGCGCAATCTGCGGATAACTGCTGGAGCGTTCAGCCTCAGTTCGTCTTCAGCACCTCGATGAACGCCTCCTGCGGGATGTTCACGTTGCCGATGGCCTTCATGCGCTTCTTTCCCTCCTTCTGCTTTTCGAGGAGCTTGCGCTTGCGCGAAATGTCGCCGCCGTAGCACTTGGCCGTCACGTTTTTCCGCATCGCGCTCACGCTCTCGCGGGCGATGATTTTCCCGCCGATGGCGGCCTGGATCGCGATCTGGAAAAGCTGCGTGGGGATGACTTCCTTGAGCTTCGCGGCGAGCGCACGGCCGCGGCTGTCGGCCTTGTCGCGATGCACGATGCAGGAAAATGCGTCCACGATTTCGCCGTTCACGAGCATGTCGAGCTTCACGAGTTTGTCGGCGCGGTAGCCGGCATGCTCGTAGTCCATCGATCCGTAGCCGCGGGTGATGCTCTTCATCTTGTCCACGAAATCCACGAGGATTTCATTCAGCGGGAGATCCACGCTGAGCATGACGCGGCGCGGGTCGAGCGTCTCCGTGTGATCCACGAGGCCGCGCTTGTCCATGATGAGCTGGAGCATCGGCGAGATGAATTCGTTCGGGATCATGATGAAGCAGCGCACGATGGGCTCGCGCATTTCCTCGATGACCGACGGGTCGGGGAGATTCTCCGGATTGTCCACGCGGATGATTTCGCCATTTGTCTTCACCACCTCGTAAATGACCGACGGATACGTGGCGATGATGTCCATGTTGAACTCGCGTTTCAGACGTTCGATCACGATCTCCATGTGCAGCAGCCCGAGGAAACCGCAGCGGAAACCGAAGCCGAGCGCGACGGAACTTTCCGCCATGAAATGGAACGCTGCGTCATTGAGCTGGAGCTTGCCCATCGCGGCCTTGAGGTGCTCGAAGTCCGCCGTGTTGATCGGGTAGATGCCGCTGAAGACCATCGGCTGCAGTTCCTGGAATCCCGCCAGCGGCTCGGTCGCCGGCAGGCGTGTGGCCGTGAGCGTGTCGCCAACTTTCACTTCGGTGACGGTCTTCATGTTTGCGATCACATAGCCGACATCGCCGGGCCCGAGTTCGTCCTGCGGCACAAATTTCGGGGTCTGCGGACGGAAGATGCCGACCTCCTTCACCTCGTAAGAGCTGTTCGTCGCCATGAGGCGCACCATGTCGCCGGCCTTGATCGCGCCATCCACGACGCGCACGTACACGACCACTCCGCGGTAGGTGTCGAAGGTCGAATCGAACACGAGTGCGCGCAGGCGTTCGTTGCGGTTGTCCGGCGGCGCGGGGATGCGCGCGATGACGGCCTCAAGGATGTCCTCGATCCCGATGCCCTGCTTCGCGCTCGCGAGGATCGCCTCTTCCGCGGGAATCGCGAGGATCTCTTCGAGCTGCCGGCACACGCTGGGCAGGTCGGAGTTCGGAAGATCGATTTTGTTGATCACCGGGATCAGCTTGAGCTTCTGCTTCTCGGCGAGGTGGACATTCGCCACCGTCTGCGCCTCGACGCCCTGCGCCGCGTCCACGATAAGCAACGCACCTTCGCACGCCGCGAGCGAACGCGAGACTTCATAGGCGAAGTCCACGTGCCCCGGCGTGTCCATGAGATTGAGCTTGTACACCTTTCCGTCGCGCGCCTTGTACATCATGCGGACGGGATGCGCCTTGATGGTGATGCCGCGCTCGCGTTCAAGATCCATCGCATCCAGGAGCTGCTCCTGCGATTCGCGCTTTTGGATCGTCCCGGTGAATTCGAGCAGGCGGTCAGACAGGGTTGTCTTGCCGTGGTCGATGTGGGCGATGATGCAGAAATTGCGCGTGTTTGCCGGCATGGAGAGTCTTTGGAAAAAAGGGGGCGGAATATGGTGGCCCTTCGACGTGGCGTCAATGGCTGGCCTCAGCCGTGATTTCCCACTTCATCTTATTCGCAATCTGAATCCTAATCCCGGGCCGTGCAGACGGCGTTCGGGAACAGGATTGCGAACAGAGTTCGGCTAAGAGCGCAGCATCCGAAAGCTGCGACGCTCCGCGCTAGCGGATCGCTCCGACCGGATCGGGCGCAGCCGCCGCCGAGGGCCGGCGGCTCCAGTGCATGCACGCGAGGAAGAGCGCGGCGAAGAGCACGTCGCCTGCGAGCGTGTTGCGATAGAAAACCCACGTCGGCGGGAAGCCGGGGAGACCGGTCGTCATCGCCTGCAGCCAGCCGGCGGCGGACTTTGCGTAGCCTGGCTCGTAGAGCCAGGAGGCCGTGTTGGTCGCGATGTAGAAGAACAGCGAACCGCCGAGCACGGCGGGCAGAATCACACCGGGGCGGGCGCTCTTCCGCAGCTTCCAGCCGAGCGCGATCACGGCGGCGAAGGCAACCGTCTTTGCAAAAAACTCGATCGTGAAAAGCGGGAAGCCGAAGTGCGCGTTCAGCACGAGGTCCGTGCCGAGCAGCGCCACGAGCGGCACCGCGATGGCGAGTCGCCGCGGGAGGAACGCCGCGCCGCACAGGCAGAGCGCCGCCATGGGCGAGAAATTCGGCAGCCACCCAGGCTGGTGCACCGTCATCCCGAGGAAGACGGGCAGCAGGCGAAACACAACTACGGCGGCGAAGAGAACGAGTCCGGCAATCATTTGGCCGTGCTCGTAGCCGAGCGCCGCGCATCAATCAACCGCGAATCGCAACGGGAAGCGCAAGCTGCTGAAACTCGCGTTTTTACCGAACCACAGAGTTTACGGAGGACGAGGAGAGGATTGATTCGGGCTCCGCGCTCTCCGTGATCTCCGTGGTTCAATTAAGGCACGCCTTCACCGCCTCCGCGATTGCCAAGGGCGCCCCGGACGTGATCCTATCCGCACGAATGTCCGTCCATCGCCGAGCGTTTGCCTATTTCCGTCCCTACCTCGGGCCGACCGCCGGGGCGATGGCGCTGACGCTCGTGGCGAATGCGTTCAATCTGCTGCGCCCGTGGCCGCTCGCCTTCATCGTGGACAAGCTGCTCCCTGCTTCCGCGCACGCCGATGGCCGCGGGCTTTCCATCTGGGGATACGATCTCGGCGCGTGGAGCCTCCCGGCGATCCTCGCGGCGGTGTGCGGGCTCATGGTGATCCTGCACATCCTCGCCGGCGGCATCGGCTATCTCACGAGCATCATGACGCTACGCGTGAGCCTGCACTCGCTGCTGCGGCTGCGCACGGAGCTGTACGCGTATCTCCAGTCGCTCCCGCTGAAATTCCACGATGAGCGCCGCAGCGCGGACAGCAGCTTCCGCGTGGCCTACGACTCGCAGAGCATCCAGGCGGTGTACAGCAAGTGGTTCTTCATTTTCCAAAGCACGATCACGCTCGTCGCGACGTTCGCCACGATGTGGGCGTTCGACTGGCAGATCGCGCTGCTCTCGCTGCTCGTGGTGCCGTTCATGGTGCTCGCGATTTACCTCTACGCAAAACGCATCCGCGACCACTCGACCGAGATCGCCGAGCAGGAGAGCGGCGTGCTCATGGTCGCGCAGGAGGGGCTCAGCTCGGTGAAAATGGTGCAGGCATTCGGCCGCGAGGAGCACGAGGTGGGGCAGTTCAAAAAGCGCGCACACGGCAGCCTCGAGGCAAACCTGCGGCTGAACGCGACCTCGATGAAAAGCGCGCTGCTTGTCGGCACGCTCATCGCGGCGAGTTCGGCGGCGATGTTCTACGTCGGTGCCCGGCACGTGATGGAGGGCACGCTCACCATCGGGCAGATCTGGTACTCTCAGCACGCTGCTGCTCATGCTCTACCAGCCGCTCGAAGCGCTCACGCACATCGCATGGGCGCTGCAGGGCGCGGCGGCGGGCGTGCAGCGCTGCTTCGAGGTGCTCGACCGGCAAAACGACGTGCCCGACGCACCCGATGCGAAGACACTCACCGAGACGCGCGGTGAACTCGTGTTCGAGGATGTGGCGTTTGGCTACAGCGCAGATCGTCCCATTTTGCAGCGGGTGAATGTGCGTATCGAGCCGGGGCAGACGGTCGCATTCGTCGGCGGCACCGGCGCGGGAAAAAGCACGCTGCTCTCGCTCGTGCCGCGTTTCTACGATCCGACCGCGGGCCGCGTGCTGATTGACGGGCACGACCTTCGCGAGTTCACCAAGAAGTCGCTCCGCAACCACATCAGCATCGTGCTCCAGGACACGCTGCTCTTCTCCACGACCGTGCGCGAGAACATCGCCTACGGCCGCCCCGACGCGACCGAGGAGGAAATCATCGAGGCCGCGAAGCGCGCGCAGGCGCACGACTTCATCACCGAGATGCCCGACGGCTACCGCAGCCAGGTCGGCGAACGCGGCGGCCATCTCAGCGTCGGCCAGCGTCAGCGCATCGGCATCGCACGCGCATTTTTGAAGAACGCGCCGATCCTCATCCTCGACGAGCCGACCAGCGCACTCGACCCGACGACCGAGGCCGCCATCATGACCACGCTCGAGGAACTCATGCGCGGACGCACCACGCTCATCATCACGCATCGCATCGCGACCGTGCACCGGGTGGATAAGATCGTCGTGCTCGGCGACGGCACCGTGCTGGAGGAAGGCAAAGGCCCCGAACTCGTCGAGCGTGGCGGACGCTACGCGCAGCTCTACCGCTCGGCAAACCTCGGCACGTAGCCGCCGATGGAAGGAGGCGGGCATTTCTTCGGTCTCGGCGCCTCCACCGCCGCATTGCTCTCAACCCGAATCACAGTCATTCCAAACCCATGGGCTTCTGGACTCCCAACATTGACCGCCGCGGCCGCATCTTTCGCGGCGTCATGGCCGTGGTCCTGTTCGCCGCAGCCGTCTTCGCGTATCGCGCAGGCGTCCGCTGGCTCGCGCTGATGCTCGCGATTGCCGGCCTCGTCGGAACCGTCGAGACCGTGCGCGGCTGGTGCGTGCTGCGCGCGTGCAAGATCAAGACGCGCTTCTGAATCCGCTGCGCGAGCCGCGCGCTACCGCGCGGCGAGCACGCTTTTCAGCACCTCGCCGCTCACGTCCGTGAGGCGGAAATCGCGGCCCGTGATAGCGATACGTCAGCTCCTCGTGATCGAGGCCGAGCAGGTGCAGGCATCGTGGCGTGCAGGTCGGGCACGGAGACCTTGTCCTCGATGGCGTCGTAGCCGAACTCGTCGGTCGCGCCGTGGATCATGCCGCCTTTGATGCCGCCGCCGGCCATCCACATCGTGAAGCCCTTCGGGATGATGGTCGCGGCCCTTGCCGTTCTCCGGCGACGGGCGAGCGGCCGAACTCGCCGCCCCAGACGACGAGCGTCGTGTCGAGCAGGCCGCGCGACTTGCAGATCGTCGAGCAGCGCGGCGATCGGGCCGGTCGGTCTCGGCGCAGTGCAGGTCGTGATTCTTCTTCAGGTCGTCGTGCGCGTCCCAGGCCTTCGGGCCTTCGTTGCCGCCGCTGTAGACCTGCACGAAGCGCACGCCGCGCTCGACGAGCCGGCGCGCGAGCAGGCAGTTCTGGCCGAAGTGCGCGGTGACCTTGTCGTCGAGGCCGTAGAGCTCTGGCGGACCGATTCCGGCTCGCGGGCCGAGATCCGTGCATTCCGTCGCGCTCATCTGCATGCGGAAGGCGAGTTCGTAGGCGTTGATGCGCGCGGCGAGACTCGCTCTCGGCGGGATGCGCGGCGGCGTAGTCGGTGTTCCACTGCTTCAGCAGATCGAGCCGCGCGCGCTGCCGCTGCGCGGTCACGCTTTTCGGCGGCGTGAGATACGCGATCGGCTCGCCGCTGCTGCGGAACGGCACGCCCTGATACGACGGCGGGCATGAAGCCGTTCGACCAGTTCAGCGCGCCGTTCACCGGCGCGCCCTGGTGATCGAGCAGCACGACGAACGCGGGCAGGTTTTCGCTCTCGGAGCCGAGGCCGTACGTGACCCACGAGCCCATGCTCGGCCGGCCCGCGCAGGATGGAGCCGGTGTTCATCTGGAAGAGCGCCGGCCCGTGGTTGTTGCTCTCCGCGTGCATCGAGCGGATGACGCACAGCTTGTCCGCGTGGCGCGCGAGGTTCGGAAACGTCTCCGCGATGTCGATGCCCGCCTGCCCGTGCTTCGCGAACGTGTAGGGGCTGGCCATCGCCACGTTCTTCGTCTTCGCGCCCATGAAGGCGTCCTCCTGTTTCCAGACGGGAATCGGCTTGCCGTTCCATTTCGCGAGCGCGGGCTTCGGGTCGAACAAATCGACGTGGCTCGGCCCGCCGTACATGAAGAGGAAGATCACCGAGCTGCGCCTGCGGCGCGAAGTGCGGCTTGCGCGGCGCGAGGGGATTCGCGGATTGCGGATTTTCGGATGCGAGCAGCCCTGCGCGCGAGAGCAGCGATTGGAGCGCGAGTGCGCCAAAGCCGCCGCCGGCGCGCTGGAGAAAATGTCTGCGGGTGAAAACGGGCGCGGTCATTCGATGTAGATGAATTCGCTGCTGTTCAACAGCACGTGGGCGAGATCGGCCAGCGCGCCCGCCCGGTCCGCATTCCGCCTCGCGCGATTGCACGAAGGCCAGCGCCTCCTGCACCCGCTCCGCGCCAGGCGCGCGCGCCAACGTGAGCACGAACATGCGCTCGATGGCGCGGCGCGGTTCGTCGCCCGCCTCGCGAGCCGCGCGCTCCGCGAGGAACGCCGCCTGCTCCTCGACAAACTCGTCGTTCATCAGCACGAGCGCCTGCGTCGGCACGACGCTCGCGAGCCGCGCGGCGCAACTGTCCGTCGTCGTCGGCGCGTCAAACAGCTCCATCATCGGCATGAGGAGCTGGCGCTTCGTGTAGATGTAAACGCTGCGCCGCCAGTGCCGCGCGTCTTCCTTGTCGATCACCGGCCACTTGTTGCGCTGGCTCGCGGGGAGCAGTTCCGGGCGGAGGCGCGGCTTGATGCCCGGCCCGCCCGCCTTCGGGTTCAGCTTCCCGCTCGCGGCGAGGATGCTGTCGCGCACCACTTCGGCTTCCATTCGGCGAAGATTCATGCGGGAGAGCAGACTGTTCGACGGATCGCTTGCGACGGCATCCGCGCGGTGCTGCGCCGATTGCCGATAGGTCGCCGACATGAGCAGCAGCTTGTGCAGCGGCTTCAAATGTCCGCCATTCGCGATGAGCTGCCTCGCGAGATAGTCGAGCAATTCGGGATGCGTGGGCACCGCGCCAGTGAAGCCAAAGTTGCTCGGCGTGGCGACGATGCCCTTCCCGAAATGATGCTGCCACATGCGATTCGCGAGCACGCGCCACGTGAGCGCGTTTTCCGGTGCGGTGATCCACTCCGCGAGCGTCCGGCGCCGCAGCGAGGTCTTCGCGTCCGCTCGCGGCTCGGGGAAGCGCAGCGGCTCCTGCGCGAGCACTGCGGGCACGGCGGGACCGACTTCATCGCCGGGCTTTGTCGCCAGCCCGCGCCGCAGCACGTGTGTCGCCGGCACTTTCGGACCGTTCTCGACGAGTCCTTGAATCTGCACCGACGGGTCCGTTTTCACCTTCTTGCCGTTCGCATCCTCCGTGCCTGGCACCAGCCCGTATTTCTGCGTGCCGTTGAAGACCGCCAGCAGGGAATAGTAGTCCTTCGCGGTGATCGGATCGGTCTTGTGATTGTGGCAGCGTGCGCAGCCGATCGTGACCCCGAGAAAGACGGAGCCTGTCGTGGAGATGACGTCGTCGAGCTGATCGGCGCGATACTGGGCCAGCGCCTCGGGCGTCTTGCCCATGTTGTCGTCGTTGCTCGGACCGTTGCGGCAGAAGCCCGTGGCGATGAGCGACTGTTCGTCCGCGCCGTCCACCTCATCGCCCGCGAGCTGCTCGGCGACGAATCGCGCGTAGGGCTTGTCCTCGTTGAAGCTGCGGATGACGTAGTCGCGATACTTCCACGCGTGCGGCCGGTCGAGGTCGTTGTGAAAGCCGCTGCTGTCCGCGTAGCGCGCGAGGTCGAGCCAGTGCCGCCCCCAACGTTCGCCGTAGTGCGGGCTCGCCAGCAGGCGATCGATCACTCGCTCCCAGGCCTGCGGCGATTCATCCGCGGCAAATGCGGCGATCTGCCTCCGGCGTCGGCGGCAAGCCGATAAGGTCGAGCGTCACGCGTCGGATGAGCGTCGCGCGATCCGCCTCCGGCGAAGGACGCAGTCCGGCGGCTTCGAGCTTTGCCAGGATGAAGCGATCCACATCGTTCCGCACCCACGCTGCGTCGCGCACCGCAGGGGGAGCATCGGCGCGCAGCGGCTGAAAGGCCCAGTGCTTCCGCCCCTCGTCCAGCGAGGGCCCGGCGGAGAGGTGCGCGATCGCAATCACCGACACACATACTGATGCTGAAAAAACGGAGGGCATTCGCACGCCAGATGTTGTCCCACTCCGCGAACTACGCAAGTGCCGGTGCTCGGGTCCGTCGGACGCAGGAAGCTCGGCTTTGATCCCGCCGCAGGGACGTTCCGGATGCAGGCACCGTATCGGAATGCGCGCGCGTGCTCCGCTGCGCGCTTGCTCGACAACACGCTGCGCATCCGCCATCCCGCACGGCGCATGGACATCCTCACCCTCGACCTTCCCGGCATCCGCAAAGTCGCCAGCGGCAAAGTGCGCGAGATCTTCGACCTCGGCGAACACCTGCTCTTCGTCGCGACGGATCGCATCTCGGCCTTCGACTGCATCCTGCCCAACGCCATCCCGCGCAAAGGCGAGGTGCTCACGCAGCTCTCCGCGTTCTGGTTTGGGAAAATGAAGTTCGTCGAGAATCACCTCGTCGCCGTGGATTTCGACATTTTCCCCGACGCGCTGAAGCCGTTCGACCAGCAGCTCCGCGGCCGCTCGATGATCGTGCGCAAGGCGAAGCCGCTGCCCGTCGAATGCGTCGTGCGCGGCTACCTCATCGGCTCCGGCTGGAAGGACTACCAGCGCACCGGCGCCGTGTGCGGCATCGCGCTGCCCGCCGGCCTGCAGCAGGCGGAAAAGCTGCCGCAGACGATCTTCACCCCCGCGACCAAGGCCGCGACCGGCCACGACGAAAACATCGCGTGGGACGAATGCGTGCGCCTCTGCGGCGAGGGCGTCGCGACACAGGCGCGCGACCTCGCAATCCGCATCTACGAGGAAGGCCGCGCGCACGCCGCGGAACGCGGGATCATTTTGGCGGATACCAAGTTCGAGTTTGGCGTGCTCGACGGCCGCGTGATTTTGATCGACGAAGTGATGACCCCCGACAGCTCGCGCTACTGGCCCGCCGCCGACTACCGCGTCGGCATTTCGCCGCCGAGCTTCGACAAGCAATTCGTCCGCGACTACCTCGAAACGCTCGACTGGGACAAGACCCCGCCCGCCCCGCAACTTCCCGACGAAGTCGTCCGGGAGACCGCCGCGAAATACCTCGACGCCTACGAGCGGCTCACGGGCCACCCGCTGTAGCCGCGCCATTCGTAGCCGCCGACGGAAGGAGGCGGGCAATCTTTTGCACGTGGCCAAAAAATCAGGATCAGCCTGCTTCCTTCCGTCAGCGGCTACTGCCCGAGCGCCTGCAGCAATTGCCGCGCTTCCTGGTAATCCGGCTGAATCGCGAGCGCAGCCTGCGCGGCTTGGCGGGCTTCGGCTCGCTGTCCGAGCCGCGCATGGATCGTCGCGCGGGCATACGGGATTCGCGCATCGCGCGGCTCCGCCGCCTCGGCTTCGCGGAGCGCGGCGATGGCCTCGGCGGGTTTGCCGAGCGCATTGCGCGCGAGGCCGAGATTGTACCATGCGCGCGCGTGCCGCTTGTCGATCCGCACCGTCTCCTCAAATTCCCGCACCGCGTTCTGCATGTTGCCCGCCTCGTTCCACGCGAGCGCGAGTTTGAAGCGGAACTCCGCCTGCTTCGGTTCCAGCCGCACGGCTTCCTCCATCTGCTTCAGCGCATCCTGCGTGCGCCCGAGTGAGCTGAGCAGCACCGCGTATTCGTGCCGGATGCCGCCGGAATTCGGATCCCAGGAAACGGCTTTTTCAAAATGCCTGAGCGCTCCCGCTCCATCGCCTTGCGAATGCGCCCACGCGCCTTTCTGAAGCTGGCCCGTCGGCTGATCCGCCGAGAGGTCGAGCGCGTGCATCAGTTCGCGGTAAGCACGCGACGCCAAGTCCGGCACGGCACGCATCGCGGACGCAGCGGCAACCCGGACTGTCCGCTCCGCGTCTTCGATGCGACGCGCGAGAATCTGCTGCGCGGCGGCACGGAGTTGGCCGCCGACGGATTCCAGCCCCTGCACCGCCGCCGTGCGCACGAGCGGGTCGGGGTGCTGCGCATATTCGAGGAATGCCCGCGACACCTCCGGATCCGCGCTCCACGCGCCGAGCAGCCGGATCAGCGAAGCCTTCCAGTATCCATTCGGCTCAGCCCGCAGCAGCGTGAGCAGCGGCGCGGGTGAAGTGAGCGTCCCTGCGCGCGCCGCGGCCACGGCCTGTGCGCGTTCCCGCGACGGGCGCTTCATCTTGTCGCCCCACCACTTCTCCGTCGCGGTGAGCGACCAGTCGGCATCCTTGTCCGTGTGGCATTTGTTGCACGCGTTCGGCACGCCGTGCTGCTTGGTGAGCAGCGGATCGGGAATGGAGAAGCTGTGGTCGTGCCGCGGATGGCGCTGCATGTAGGTCGTCACCGGCATGTGGCAGGCCACGCATTGCGCGCCCGCGCTGTCGGCCTTGTGAAAGCTGTGCGCGACGGGATCGATCACCGGTGCGATCACGGCGCTGCCGGGAATCTGCCCCGGCGCGCCGGTGTGGCAACGCACGCACAGCGCATTGCCCATGAGGCGCGGCTTCGCGGCATGGGGGTCGTGGCAATCCGAGCAGCGCACACCCGCCGTGTGCATCTTGCTGCCGTGAAACGAGCCGTACTCGTAGAGCTCGTCGCGCACCTGGCCGTCGGGATAGTAGAGGTCGCTCTCGTCCACGGTCGTGAGCTGGAAATGCTGGCCGAACGAATCGCCCGGCACGAAGTCGCCCGTGAGTTCGCGCCGCCGCGCGTGACACGAGCCGCACGTGTCGAAAGTCTGATCGCGCGTGAATTTTTTCACCGTCGGGTCCGGCTCCTTGCTCGCCGGATACTGCTTCCGCCATTCCACGTGCGCCTTCATCGGCCCGTGGCACGACTCGCAGCCCACGGTCATCTCCGCCATCGTCGTGCGATAGGTGTCCGTCGCCTCGTCGTAGTTTTTCCGAAGGCGCGTGTTGTGGCAGCTCGCGCACATTGCATTCCAGCCCATCCCGCGCCCCGTCCAGTGTCCCCACTCGCCAGGCTTGCGATCCTCGTCGCCGTACACGTCGAACCAGTCGTTGCGCTTCGGATCATACGCGACTTCGAGCGTGTGAAACCGTCCGCGTTCCCCCTCGACGAGATACTGCCGCAGCGGATCGTGCCCGATGACGCGGGCAACGGGATACGTCTCCGTCTTTCCGCCAAAGCCCAGCGTCTTCACCGCGGGTTTGCCGTCCACTTGCGTCGCCACGGACTGCTGTGTGCCGTGGTGAAATGTCCGTTCCGGCGAGAAGGCCGCCGTGTCGAGCGCCGCATCCACGTTGCGTTCGGCCATCCCGTGATTCGACTTTGCCCAGGACTCGAACTGCCCCGCATGACATTCGCGGCAGCTCTGCGATCCCGCGTAGCGCGCGAAGACCTGTGCCTCCGGTTCGAGCAGCGGCGGCAGGGCGGGCGTCGGTTTTGACGGGGGCACGGGTGAAGCGTTCGTCACCGCGTGCGCCGAAATTGCGGCGGGCGTCTCGCCACGCCCCGAAAATTTCCACCACGCCAGCGCCGAGCCGAGGAGCACAGCCACGGCCAGAAATGCGAACACCCCCGCGGGCGAACGCCGTGGAGTCGCAGGAGGAATCGGATCTGGGGTTTGCGCGTTGGGGCGCTTTTTCGCCATGGGCGATTCAAGCGGCGGACGTCACCGCGTGTCGAGCAGGTGTCTCGGAAGGAAAGTCACCCGAAGATTTCGCAGATTCGCGCAGAGTCGGAGGAAAACGGGATGGCGCGTCTTGATCCGGTGCGTACGATGGCGACGCTGGCTGCGGTTAGAGCCGAGCGGATCTTCCATATGAGAAAATCTGCGCAATCTGCGGATTCAACGCTGTCAGCTCGCCGCTTCGAGCTTCCAGCCGTCGCGGTAGGCCTTCGTGAGCAGCTTCGTCGCAGCCTCGGAGTTTGTGATGCGCAGATTCTCCGCATCCCACATCAGTGTCTCGCCCGGCACCCGCGTGGCGACGTTCCCTAGTTGCACGGTCTCCGTGAGCTGACCGGCGTAATGGAAGCTGTCCGTTGTCCTGGTCGTCGCGATCGCGCCCTCCACCCACGCGTGATAGTGGCTCGTGCTTGGAACCTTCTCGATCTCGAACTTCTCGAATTTCTCGACCGGGTAGAGCTTCGGCAGCGCGACGTGAGGCAGGATCATCGTGCCGCCTTCACCGATGA
Organism: uncultured Verrucomicrobiae bacterium; assembly: GCA_963769025.1. GTDB lineage: Bacteria > Verrucomicrobiota > Verrucomicrobiia > Chthoniobacterales > Chthoniobacteraceae > SXWH01. Next base: position 494,003 of record CAVYKI010000003.1, on the reverse strand, counting down.
ACAGCGAGCCCGCGCCCGCGACCTTCGCGTCGTCTGGAACCTGCATGAGCGCGCGGTCGGGCATCCGTCCGCCGTCATACCACGTGAGCGGCAGCGTCTTGTCCGCCGTCCATTTTGTGCCGGGGAAAACGTAGCTGATCGTCTCCGCCGCGGGCCACGTCTCCTCGTTCACACCAGTGTTCTCTGCGCGCAGGCTGATGGGCGCGGTTAGTTCCAGCGCCGTGAAAACGGGGTCCATGATGTGGCATCCGAAGTCGCCCATCGTGCCGCTGCCGAAATCAATCCAGTCGCGCCACTTGAAGGGATGATACAGGTCCGGCTCGTACGGCCGCATCGGCGCGGGGCCGATCCAGAGATCCCAGTTCAGCGATGCCGGCACCACGGCACCGGACGGCGCGGGCCGCTTCGACAGCCCGGAGTATTTGTTGCCCGGATTCGGCTGCCAGGAATGCACCGCCTTGATTTTCCCGATCACGCCGTCGCGGATCAGCTTCACCGCAGTGCGGTACGCCTCGTGGCTGTGGATCTGGTTTCCCATCTGCGTGATCACCTTGGAAATTTCCGCCTGCCGCCGCATCTGCCGCGCCTCCCAGACCGTGTGCGAGAGCGGCTTCTGGCAATACACATGCTTGCGTAGCTTCATCGCCGCGAGCGCCACCGGCGCGTGCCAGTGGTCGGGCGTCGAGACTGTCACCGCGTCGAACGTACCGCTCAGCTTCGCGAACATCTCGCGCCAGTCCTGATAGTGCGGCGTGCCGGGGAATCTCTTGTCCACCTCTCCAAATCGAGCCGTGTCCACGTCGCAGAACGCGACGAACTTCGCCTTCGGATGCGAAGCGTTCTCGGCGATGTCGCTCAGCCCCTTGCCGGCGGAGCCGACGGACACGATCTGCAAATTCGAGTTCGGATTCGCCGAGCGGACGACGGCGGGAAATGAAAGCACTGCTGCGGCGGCGGTGGTGCGGCGGATGAAAGTTCGGCGTGTGAACATGGGGGATGTGGTTGGATTTTGAAGCAAGGGAATGACCCGGAGGCACGGTCAGTCTTAGCCGGTCTGGGTGAGTGATGGACGGCCTGCGTAAAAACGCCGGACTACTTGTGCTTCAGAACATCATCGAGCACGGCACCAATGATCCGGACCTGCTCGATCATCGCGGCGTCGGTTTCGACGGCGGAGCCCCGGCGGTTGTCGGTGAGTTGTCCGCCCACGCTCCAGCCGATGTAGATGATGCGTCCGCGTCCCGCCTTCGTCTGCCACAGTTGGGAAAAGTTCGGCCCGTTCGAGATGATGGCTTCGCCGGTCGTGGCCGCGAGCGGGGATGACTTTGGTGCGAGCCACGATGGCGTGGGCGAGTTGAGATGCGCGAGCCAGGGATGCTTGGGCTGCGCGATCGTGGGGCTCGCGGGTTTCGATCTTGGCGGCGTTCCGAGATGGCGTTCGAGGAATGCGCGACCGGGTTCGCTTTTGAAAATGTCCGCCCGCTGGCTGCACAGGAGGAGCGTGCCGCCCGCTTGCAGCCACGGCTCCAGCGCGGCGATGTCGGATTCCGAAAGCGTGTCCGGCTGAATTTTCGCCCGCGTGAGACTGCCGTCGTAGATCAGGAGTTTCTGTTTCGCGAGGTTGGCCGCAGTGAGCGCGACGTGCTCGCGGTCGTGGACTTCCACGATCGCGCCCCGGCGGCGGAGAAGGTATTCGACGATCGGCGCGTCGAACGCGGGATAGCCGCGGATGCTCGTCGCGCGAGGTGCATCCGCCCGCGGGCCGTGCGCCGGATGGTCGTCGGGGAAAGCCCACGCAAAGGCAGCGGGCGGCGGCGCGTTTTCGGCCTTGCGTCCGAAGGCATCGAGCCGCCCGTGAATGCCAATGCGCCACGGCTGCGAGCCCTTGGGGACAGCGCCGATTTCTTTCGAGCGGATGGGATCGAACCAATCGGCTGGAATGGCGACGCCTGCATCCACCGCGGGACCGCTCGCCCGCAGATCCACGTCCTTCCGCCATTCCGTCGAATAGCTCTGAAAGCCTGGGTCCGTGATCTGGTTCGTCTTCGCGGCGTCCGGCGATGAGCGCTGGAGCTTTGCCTTCCATGCCGCCGCGTCGGCATTGCCCGGATCGAATGACCACAGCACGTTTCCTCCTGTGTGGAAGCGCGCGTTGTCCTTCGGCACCGTGGTTCCGGGCTCGCCGACATCGGTGCAGAGGATGTTGTTCAGCACATGGCGGGTCGTGCCTTTGCCCATGCCGCGCGCCGAGGCCGGGATTGCCGAAATCCGCGCGCTCCACATGCCCGCCGACGATCGTGTTGTGATAAATCCACATCGGCTCCCACGCCGGGCTGCCGTGGTCGCCGCCGAAGCGTCCCCGATAATACGGCTCCTGTTTGTCGTCGGCATCCTTGGGCCAGTGGTAGTGGACCGGGCGGCGGAAATCGAAAACGTTGCGCGTGATCCACACTCCATCGCCGGTCTGCACGCGATCCGGCAGAGCGATCTGCCGCCCATGCCCGACGCCAAACGCAAGCGTCGTCAGGCAGCGCGAGAAGCGGTTTTGCCAAAGGCGCACATCGCCGCCCGCGACGTGGCCGTCGTAGCCGCTCGTGGCCGTGACAAAAACGCCGTCGTCCGTCATATTTTCGACGAGGCTGTGATGGAAACGCACGCCGCGCACGCTGCCGATGAAGACGCCATCCTCGCAGTCGGTGAACTCGCAGTACGCGATCTCGAAGTCGCGATTGTCCACGCCCGTCGGCATCCAGGATGTCGCGGAAAGCAGCCGCGCCTCGACGCTGCGATATTTCAGCGCGCCGCGATACATCCACGGCGCGGAAAGCCCGCGGCACGCGCTGTGGATCATGCGCAGTCCGGCGGTGTCGCGGACCTGCATCGCCTTTCCGCCGCCGTAGATGGTCACGCCGTCGAGCGTGATGTCTGCGCATTCCTCGATGAGCAAGGTGGCCGTGGCGCTGCCGCGCACCACGAGATCCTGGAGCACGATGTGCCGCGCCCCTTGCGAGCGTGAGCGCCGGCCCCGCGGCGACCGTGGCGATGCACAGCGGCGTCTTCCGCGCGTCGGTGATTCCTGTGTAGTTGTCCGCGCCGAGCCCGGGCAGTTTCGTGTGCGCGAGCCGGCAGTGGATGCGCCCCGTCTTCCCATCCTGCCACACCGCGGGCCCGCAATACACGAAGCTCTGCCCGCCTGACTTCGAACTGATGTTCCACCACGGATTGTCCGATTGCAGATCGCCGTGAAACCTCGCCCCGTGGAGCGGGATCATCGAGTCAATGAAGCGTCCCATCGCGAGCACGTCGCCATCGCCATCCTGCTCGCCTTCCGTGCGCGCGAGCGGATAGGCTTTCGTCGAGCGAAACTCACCCGGCACCCCGTCGGCATGGGGTTCCCACGCGCTTTCCGGGCTCGATGCAAACTCCGCTTCACCGCCGTCGAGCACAGCGAGTTCGCCGGGCCATGAGCGGATGATCAGCGGCTTCTCCCGGCTGGCGCTCGTGCGGATGACACTGTGCGAGTAGTACACTCCACCCCGCAGGCAGAGCGTCCCCCCTGACGGCATCCGTGCGATGGCGTGATCGAGCGTGCGCCACGGAGCGGCCTCGGTGCCTGCGTTCGCGTCGTCGCCGCGCGCGTTGTCGATGACATGGATCTCGCCTTTGGGGAGCGGGCGACTGCTTGCGACAGGCAGCGGACGCTGCGGCTCGTGGCTCGTGATTTCAGCGGCGCCGATGCCTTGGAGCAGGGCTGCGAAGAGCGGGAGGAGTTGGATCAGTTTCATGGTTCAAGGGGATCGGGGATTCAGGAAAAGGAGAGTTTCCCCACGGTGCGGAACTGCTGAAAAGCGCAGTGCCGCTCATTCCATCACCGCAAACTCCGGCGAGAGCAGCGGCGCCTGCGGAGCGGGCAGCAGAACGGCGAAACGCGTTCATGGGCTCTGCATTTTCGGAATCATGCGAGACACGCGGTCGAGCGGGGTTCGCGCACGTTGCGCAGCGAAGCTCAAGCGCGCCCGGCGCGGACTTTTTCCAAGACCGCGACGGCGTCGGCCCATGGAATTTCATGCGGGAGCGCTTTCCGCTGTGCGGCGAGCGCGCTGACGATGCCCGCGGCTTCGCCCATGGCGACGGCGTTGCCGGTCACGCGGTAGCTGGAGTGCGCGATGAAGTCGCCGCTGATGCAGCGGCCGGCCATCATGAGGCCGTCCACGTCCTTCGCGATGAGCGCGCGCAGCGGGATGTCGTAGGGCTTCACCTTGAGGCCTTGGTCTGAATACGCCGAAGTCCTGTTTTGCTCGGCGCTCATGGCGTGGACGTCGACGGGGAAGGTCGGGCGCACCACGCCGTCCTCGTGCCGCGCGCCGGTGGTCACGTCGTCCTTGCTCACGGTGTAGCGGCCCGCGATGCGGCGGCCATCGCGCACGCCGATCTGCTCGGCGGTGGCGACGATCTGGATGCCCTCCCACGGTCCGCCGAGTTTGCGCAGGCCGTCGATCATGTGGTTCATCTCCGCGCGTGCGCGCACCGTGGCCTCGGTGATCTGCGCGGCGTCGAAGGGCTTGATGCCGTATTCGTGGTTCATCATGGCGAGGATCAGGTTGTCGCGCACCTGCCAGAGCGTGGGCTTGCTGTAGGAGGGGAAGTGGCCGGTGCGCTCGATCTCCTCGCGGATGCGGTTCTTCTTCTGCCCGTTCGACGCGTCTCCGGGACCGGGTTTGCCCATGCGGATGAAATCGCGCAGCGCCTCCGCGTCCTTCACGACGAGCAGCGCGTTGAGCGACATCGGCTGGCACGGGCAGTCCTTCGCCTCGCCGATCTCCCAGGCGCATCCGGCGAGCGCGCCGAGGTCGCCGTCGCCGGTCGTGTCGATGAACACCGGCGCGCGCCACGCCTGCCGCCCGGACTTTGACTCCGTGACGATGGTCGTGAGCCGCCGCCCGTCGCGATACGCGGCGGCGACGCGCGTGTGAAACTGGAACTTCACGCCCGCCTCCGACGCACAGATCCTCGAGCAGCAGCTTCATGCCCTCCGGTTCGTAGCAGACGCTGGAGCGGTTTGTGCCGCGCCGGATGCCGCGCTCGTCCAGTCCGGCCGACCAGCTCCCTGGCAAAGCCCGGCTTGTCGAAATCGAGCAGGTAGCCGAGCAGGCCCGCCGTCCACACGCCGCCGAGGCAGCCGCGCCACTCGAAGAGCCGCACCTTCGCGCCCGCCCGCGCCGCCGTGATGGCCGCGGAGACCCCCGCGGGACCCGCGCCGCAGACGATCACATCCGCGTCATCGTTCAGCGGAATCTCCCGCGCCGGTTCGCCGAACTTTCCGGGAGCCGAAGCCGGCGCATCCGCGGCCCGCGCGAGGGATGGAGCGAGCGCGGCCGCCGTCGCGCCACCCACGGCCTGGCGGAGAAAATGGCGACGCGGGAGGGGAGACGAAGGATGGGAGTTCATGGATGTGTGGTGAGGGGGAGGTTTCGGTCTCGGGTCACCTGGCTTCGGATGCCGGAGGTCACGTGCGAGGTTGGGCGAGGCTGTGTCATTCCTTTGCTTCGATCAACTGAATCGCATCCACGATGACGAAGCCTTCCGTGCCTTCGTTGCTCAGCGTGATCGTGGTTTCCACGTCGGCCGTGAGCTGGACGATGCCTGCGCTGCGAAAGGCGTCGCCCTGTGGAAGCGGCTGCGTTTTGTCAAACGTGAGGGCCGTGCGCTGAGCGCCGCTGACGATCGTGAGCGGCACCTTCTTGGCGCGCGTCTCGTGGGGCGAGTAGGCGATGCGCAGGTCGTAGCGGCCGGTCTTCGGGACCTTGAAGCGAAACGTCGCGGAGGACTGGCCGTCGCCCCGCTTGTCGTCGTGGATATATCCGTCGCCGATGTGAGGTTTGAAGTTGGAGGAACGGCTCCACGGGCCTTTCAGCTCTGGCCTGCGTGTCATCCAGAACGATGCCCGGCAGCCTGGCGGGATCGATGTTCATCGCGCCCTTCGGCTGCGGTGGCAAAGTGGTCAGCACGGGGAGTTCGAGCACCTGTTTTTGCGCCAGCAGGCGCTCGCGCAGGGCGGGATACGGCAGCGCTTGCACCCCGACGTTCTGTTTCGCGCTCAGCGCCGCTGCGACGCCCGCGCTCTGGCCGAGAATCATCCACGTCGGCTCGACACGGATCGAGCTGATGGCGACATGCGTGCAGGACAGGGCGACGGGCACGAGGAGATTCGAGCACTCCTCCGATCTCGGCAGAATGGCGCGATAGGGAATGTGGTAGGGATACCCATGCCGCCGGCCCGCCATGCGCACCGGCATGATCGTGCCCTCGGCGATGACGCTATCCGCGGTTCCGACGCGCTGGCAGTCGTGCGAGTCGATGGGAAACGATGAAACCGCGATCGCGTCGTCCTTTTCCGGCGTCTTCAAGATGTCGTTCTGGGTGACCACATACATGCCCTTCATGCGCCGGCCTTCGCGGACATAGAGCGCGGGTGAAAAGTGGCCGTGCTCCGGAAACTCATCCCTGCAGAGGCCGAGTGCGGCATACTTCCTCCGATCGGCTTCCGGCACGGCCGGATCGGTGGTGAGAAAGTGGAGGAACTCGAGGGTGTATTGCTTGTGCGCTTCCCAGATGCGCTGCCGCCCCGCTGCATCCGCTTCGCTCCAGCCATTGCAGGCACCGACGAGGCCGAGGGAAAATTGTCCGCCAATCGAATTGTTCCCGTCGAACTTGCCGCCCGGCAGGGGATAGAGGTCGATCCCCACACCGCGTCCGCCATTTTGCAGATGCCTGCGAACGACTTCAAAACGCGCGGGGTCGTAGTTCGCGGGCTTCGGCATCGGCACGCGGTTTTCGGGATTCGTGGTCAGGACCAGCCGGAAGCTGTAAACCATCACATTCTTGTCGCCCGCCTCCTCCGGACCGGCGTCGGTCGTCGTGATCAGCGGCAGCGGCTTGCCATCGGCAGCAAGGCCCGAGATCGCCATTTTCGCCTTCGGATACTGCTTCCCGGCGAGCGACTCGCCAAACTCCGCGCGCCCCTCGCGGCCAATCGTCCAGCTCACTCCCGCCGCCGCCATCAGATCGCCCTCGTAGGTGCCGTCGATGAACACCTTCGCCGTGAACTCGCCGTCGCCCGTCGTGAGTTTCGTGATGCGCGTGCCGTCCTTCGTCACCTTCTCCAGCACGCGCTTCGTCAGCACCTTCACGCCAGCCTCCTCGAGCATCGCCGTCGTCACGCGCGCCGCCACATGCGGTTCGTAAGTCCAGTGCGTGTGATCTTTCACGCCGACCTGATAAGGCAGCTTCACGCCGCGCTGCCCGTAGTCCTTCTCGATGCGCAGATGCCATTCCTCAAACAACCCCAGCACCGTGCTGCGCACCGTCTGATTCGAGTCGCTGAAGCACAATCCACCGGTGTTCACGCCGCCGACGTGAGGGCTCGGCTCCAGCAGGATCACCGAGGCTCCTTCCCGCGCGGCGGCGATGGCTGCGCAAAATCCGCCGGGTGTCGCGCCATAGACGATCACGTCCGCCGCAGTTGCCGCCCGGGCCGATGATGAAAGGGCGAACAGCCCTCCGACGAGGAGGACGAAATGGCGAAGGACGGACATCATAAATCGGGGCGTGGTGCGGGGGTGAAAAAAAGTTCGATGGCGGAGAAAGCGTTGAATGTCGGCGTCCACCCCGCAGGGCTTCCGTCCGGCAGGGCGAGGATGAATGGATGGGGCGAGCATCAAAAATTACTTCCGCTGCTGCTCCGGAAAATCCTTTGCGTACCGCGCCAGCAGCGCGGGGACATCGTTCTGAACGATGTAGATTTTGCCTTTGATCTGTTTCGTCTCGCCCGGCTTCAGGCCGCCGATGCGGAAGTCGGAATGCAGGCAGCGTGCGACGCCTTGGAACAGCTCCTGATACGGCTCAAAGGCGACGGCGAAGATCTGTTTTTCATCGCCGCTGAAGCAGCCGATGAGGCCGTTGCTCGGCACCAGCGGGCTGAGCGGGCGCGGGTTCACGTCGGTGCGCGGCACGTCCTTCGGGCACCAGACCTGGCCGGGAATGTAGCGCGCCTCCTTGGCCCACGGCCGGATGTCGGGCATGCGCGCGAGCTTGCCGTCGAGGAAGACGAAGCACTTCGGCAGGTAGTCATCGAGGTCCTTGCCCTTGTTGTCGTAGCCGGTGAAGTCGCCGAGCCGGATGCACGGCTGCGCCCAGTGCGCGCCGGACTCCTGCGAGCTCGGATTGTGCGCGGTGAGGGCGAAAGTCACGTCGTCGGTGCCCGCGGTGATCGTGTGATCGACCACCACGCCGTCCTTCACCGTACAGCGCAGCTTCATCGTCTTCTTGTCGTCGCTGAGCGAGACGAGTTCCGTCGTGTGGCCGAGCGTCGTGTCGTGCCAGTCCGCGGCCGTCGAGTTCGCGCGACAATACGCTTCGAGGTAGTTGATGCGGATCTCGCCTTTCGGCAGATGCGGGCCCTGGATGACGAGCCAGTTCTTGTCGCGCGCGAGCGTGAGGTCGGGCGACTGTGCAAACGCGAGGCAGGGGACGAGTGCGAGAATTGCGAGGAAGGATTTCATGGTCGGGGGAAGGGGGATAGGGGAACGTTGACGACGGGTGGCTGTGGGCGCAAAACTTTCGATTCCGCGGAGCTGGCGTGGTGCGTGGGGGGCGCCTTGCAGCCTTACGGTGCCGGCAGTTCCACGCGCGCCTTTTTCAGCGCGGCTTCGAGTGCTTCGCGGTTCGTCTTTGCAGGATCGATCCAGGCCGTGACCACGCTGGCATTGCTCACGCTGGCCCGCTCGACGCCGTCGAGCTTGGCGATGGCGATGTAGGCCGCGTAACGGCAGGCCTTGCAGTCGAGGACGCCGACTTTGATCTCGAGTTTCTGCATCTCGTCCTTCGCGAGTGTCGCGGGTGGCTTGAGCGTGAAGCTTCCTTGCGAAGCGGTTCTCAGGAGTTCTTCGAGCCGTTTCGCGATCGCTTCCGCGGTCGGCGGTTTCTTCGGATTGTATCCGCCGATCAGCTTCGCCACGTCGTAGCGGAATGTGGCCTCGGTGCTCTCGGCGTCGAGTGTCGCGAGCTCGACATCGGGCATCGCCTTCACCAGAGCACGGAGGTCTTCCGCGCGGGAAGGCTCGCTGATGCCGACGATGCGATGCGTGGATGCCTGCTCCTCTGCCCGCAGCATGCCGGTCGCGGAGCAAGCGATGGCGGCGACGAGTGACGGAAGGTGGAGCAGGGGATTCATGGCCGTGGGCTAGCGGGTCTGGAAGAGGCCGCTCAGGGCGACTTCGTGCAGCAGCGTGCGGATGCCGCCGCCCTGCTTTTCGGTGCGCGCGACGATGTCCTCCAGCGCAGCGCGGTCGCTGAAGGCGATGTCGCGGCCCGTGGCATAGACGGTGAACTGGCGCGCGAGATTGAGCAGGAGCTGGCGGTTCTCGGTCGTGAGCAGGGTCTTGAAATCGGCGATGCCGGTGAACTTGCGTTCGTCGTGCAACTGGCCGCTCGCATCCACCTTTGGCCCGAGCTTGAAGCTGATGCCGATGAACGGGTCGATGCTCCCGCGCGGTGCGGGATCGCCTTCGCCGATGCTGCGGTAGCGGTCGCGCTGGCCGCCGATGACATCGAACGACTCGAGGGCAAACCCGGGCGGGTCGATGTTCACATGGCACGACGCGCACGAGGCGTCGGTGCTGTGCTTCGCGAGCAGCTCGCGGATGGTGGTCGCCCCCTGCACGTCGGGCTCGACGGCGGCGATGTTCGGCGGTTGCGGCTCGGGCGGTTTGCCGAGCAGCCGGTCCATCACGAACGCGCCGCGCACCACCGGCGATGTCGTCGTGCCGTTGGCGGTGATTTTCAAAATCGAGGCCTGAGTGAGGAATCCGCCGCGCGCGCAGTCCTTCGGCAGTTGCACGCGCCGGATCGCCGGCCCGCTCACGCCGGGGATGCCGTAGTGCACCGCGAGCTTTTCATTCAGCATCGCAAAGTCGGACTGCACGAGGTGTCCGGCGTCGAGGTTGCGGTCGATGAGTTCGCGGAAATACGCGCGCGTCTCGGCGACCATGGAGTCCTGCAGATACGGGCTGAACTCGGGGTAGAGCTTCTTGTCCGGATCGTTCGCGGCGATGGAGCGCAGCTTCAGCCATTGGCCGAGGAAATCCTCGATGAAGCGCTGCGACTTCGCGTCCTTCAGCAGGCGTTCGACCTGTTCGCCGAGCACCTTTGGGTCGCGGAGTCTGCCGCCCGCCGCGAGCGCGGTGAGCGTGGCGTCGGGCGTCGAGTTCCAGAGGAAATACGAGAGGCGTGAGGCGAGCGCGAAGTCGTCGAGACGGCCGGGGGGTTCGATGTGGTAAAGGAAGTCCGGCGAGCACATCGCCGCGCGATACACCCAGCGCATCGCGGTCTCGAAGTGATCGCCGGCCTTCATGCGCTCCTCGAATTTCGCGAGGTAGCTCTTGCGCACGGCATCGTCCACGGGACGGCGGAACGCCTTCGGCAGGAAGCCCGCGAGCAGGCGGTCGGCGTCGGCGAGCGGATTCCCGCTTTGGACCGTCCACAGCCCCTTGTCCGGATCGGGCCGGTTTCTGCCTGCGCCGATCTGGCGGACCTTCTGACGCACCGGCGCGCGAACGCCGGGATTGTCCGCGGCTACGAACTGGCGCGAGCGGCAGTTCGCCGAAAAGCACGCGATGCGCGGCCGGCGGCCAGATGTCGTGGAGCGGCCCCTCGACCTCGAGCCAGTCGCAGGCGATGCCCGGGCCCGGTGAACGCCATCGCGCGCCCCTTGCGGTTGTAGTTCGCCACGGGCGCGAGCGACGCGACGTTGTAGCCGATGATCTCGTTCTGGTTCAGCCAGGTGACGAGCTCGTGCTCCTTGGATTCCAGCGAAGGCGCATCGTAGTAGCCGAGCACGTAGCTCGGGTGCTGGCCGCCGCGGCCGTCGCCGGTGAGCTGCACGACGGAAAGCCGCGCCGCCTCCGTGCCGCGCGCCGGGAGCACCTTGCCCTTGTCCCATTGGAAGCTCCACAGCGACGTGCGCACGCGGTAGCGGCCGGGATAGATCGTGACGTGCTCCATGAAGTACGGACTCACCGACTCATCCTCGTGCCGGAAAAGTCCGACGCTGCTGCCGGTATCGAAGGCGCCCGTGCGCTCGTGCGACCCCTGATCGATGTGCGGCAGCTCGCCCGCAGGAGGAAAATCGGGATCGGGCTGCTTGTCCTTGAGCAGCACCCCATCGCCATTCATCACGATGTGCGCGACGCCGCCGCCGCGGTTCATGAGCGAGAACCGGCGTTTCTGCACCGCCGGTGCGTCCGGGCGCGTCGCGATGGCGAGATCCAGCGTCTGATCGGCGGCCTCGATGTACTTCGCCATGTTCACATGCGAGATGTCGAGCGCGTCGCTGTTCTTGTCGAAACCGTACGCCGAGCCGTCGGCAGGCAGGCCGTTCTGCAAGGCGATCCCCGGCATGTCGAAGAGATCGCGCACCGTGTTCTCGTACTCCGCCGCGCGTCAGCCTCCGCACGCCCGTGCGATTTTCCGCATCGAGGCGCGCCCGGTCGGCCTTGGTGAGCGAATCGTTGAGCCATGCGGTGATGGCCTTGCGATCGTCCGCAGGCGGGCGCGCCTTCTTCTTCGGCGGCATCTCGCCGGACACGATGAGATCATGCACCTTGACCCAGCGGGCGAAGTTCTCCGGATTCGCAAAGTCCTGCTTCAGCGCCGTGAGATCGAGATTGCCCTTCTTCGTCTCCGCGTCGTGGCAGTCCGTGCAGTGTTCGTCGAAAAACGCCGCCGGCTCGACGGCCTGGAGCGCGGCACCGATTGCGAGCGTAAGCGAGGCAGCGGCGAACCGTTTCATCACGCCATCTCCAGCCCGCGCATCGTTCCTTTCGCGGTCGAGAACTCGCCCGTCTCGATCCCGAGCCGCTGGAGCATCGAGAGGTAGAGATTGGTCAGCGGGTAGTTGTTCTTCGTGTCGAAGGCGAGGTGCTGGCCGTGCCGGAAGCCGCCGCCGGCGAGCAGCACCGGGCAGGTTCACGTTGTTGTGCGAATTTGCGCTGCCCATCGGCGTGCCGTAGAGCACCTGCGTGCGGTCGAGCAGCGATTCGCCTTCCTCCTTGGTGTTCGTGAGTGCGGTGAGGAAATCATTCAGCGCGGCAAACTGCGCCTCTTCCTTCTCGCGCAGCTCCGCGACGGCCTCCGGGCGGTTGCCGTGGTGCGTGATGTTGTGGATGACGACCGTGTCGATGAAGAGCGTGAGGATCCGCGTCGAGTCCGTCTCGATGGCGAGCTTCATCACGTCGAACATCAGCCTCGTCCGCGCCACGAATTCGCGCGAGTCGTCGATGTCGGTCGGCGGCTCCGCCTTCACGACGGGCTTCGGCTTGTATTCCCACTCCTCGGCGGTGTGCAGCCGCTTCTCCAGCTCGCGGACGGAGGTGTAGTACTCGTCCATGCGCCGCTGGTCGGCCTTTGAGAGCATCCGGTCCAGCCGCTTCGACTGGTCGCCGACAAAATCGAGCATGCTCTGGCCCTGCCGCAGCGCCTCGACATTCGCCTCCACCTCGCTCGCCTTGCCCTGCACGAAGAGCTTCTGGAAAAGCTTGCGCGGACTGTTCTCGGCGGGGATCGGCGCGCCGCTGCGCGTGAAGCTCAGCGTCCGCCCGCCTTCGCTCGTCATGCACAGAGGGATCGACGAATACCGCGTGGCGACGCCGACGTGCTCCGCCGCGAGCTGGTCGAGCGACACCCAGTTGCGGAATCCGCCGCGGTCGGGATGCGGCGTGCCGGTGAGGAAACATTTCTCCGCCGCATGGCCGCCTGTGACGCCCGGCAGGCTCACGCCGGAGAACACCGTCATGTTCTTCCGATGCGCCGCGAGTTTTTCCAGATACGGCGTCAGCGCGTAATCGGCGCCCGCCTTCTCCGGGAAAAAGAACTGCGGCATGATGCCCATGTTCGTCTCGATGGCGACCATTCGCCGCGGCACCGCCGCCTGCGCCGCCTTGCCGAAGGCTGGCAGCATCGCTTCGAGCAGCGGCAGCGCGAGGGTCACGCCTGTGCCTCGGAGAAATGCGCGGCGCGAAAGGGACTGCTTGAGGTTGATGTTCATGGTCGTGAGCTTCGGAGTTTGGCTGGGATGAAAATCGCGGAACCTGCGCTCCCTTTGGTTGTTCGTGGGGCGTGCCGGACGGATGGCGGGGGAGGCTGGTGAAAACGATGGCCGGTTCAGGCCAAAATGCGAGCAGCCAGATGCCTCTTGGGATTCACTTCGCTGGCGCGGGTGGCGTCGCGGAAAATTTCAGCGACCAGAGCACCTCGGGGGCGGCGTCGAGGGCGAGGCCCACGACGTTGTTTCCCCAGACCTGGTCGTAGCGGAGCAGCAGCTTGTTCCATCCGGCGCGAAGTTCGACGGGCATCGTGGGATCGAGCGAGTGATGGAGATCCGTCGCCCGTTGGTTCTTGGGATGCACGACGGGCAGGGCTTTGTCGTCCAGCCATACGCGCACCGCGTGGTGCCCGTGTTCGTCGAGCACCTTCAGCTTCACGGACACCGGCTGCGGCGCCTGCACCCAGGTCACGAGGTAGGCGGTGCCTTCGTCCTCGTAGCCTTTCCAGCCGAGCACCGGATCGAACGAAATCCGGTCGCCGCTGATGTTCGCGGGACGCCATTTCAGCGTGCGTTTGCCTTTGCGCGTCTGTGTGAGTTCTCCGTTGAACGTCGCGGCCAGGTCGATGCCCTGCTCGGGCGGGAAGCTGAGGGCCTCCAGCGTGCGGATGATTTCCTTCCGGTCCTCGCCGTGACGGAGCTGCGTCAGCCTTGAAAATCCGAAGGGCCCGATCGCGCTCCAGGTGCGCACGGGCAGATCGGTCATCGGCTCGAATTTCGACTGCGACCACGAACCCGGGTAAAGCCGCGCCTCGGTCGGTTCGTCGTAGGTCTCGCGCGACGCCGAGCCGTCGGCATTCGCCCACCAGAAGCGGTTATGCCCGGCGAACGTGGCGGCGAAATTCACCTGCGTGCGGAACTCCCCGGCGAAGGCGGGCAGCCTCGGCACGCTCGCGCGCGGGATCGCCGCCGCGAGGACGAAGCCCTCGCCGTTCGCATCCATCACGTGGCCGAGCTTTGCCGCGCCGAGCAGCCCGACGTGCGCAAAGGCCGCCGCGCCGCCCGCGGGCGTGCGATAGGTCAGTGGGCTCGCCTTTCCTCCGGCGGAATCGTGCGGCAGCATCGCCAGCGCCACGGGCCGGATCTGATCCTTGTCCTGGAACAGCCCGAAGACAAACCGCGCATCGCCGGGCCTGCCGTTCGCGTCCTTGGCGGGCTTGGCGTCGGGGTCGCCCTGGATGAAAAAGCTCAGCGTGTCCGCCTCTCGATCGTGCGTGAAGATGCGGTCTGCCGGGTCGAGCGGCTTCGGCTCGAATTTGCGGCCCAGCCGCACCTGCCAGCGCAGGTAGAGATACTCCGGGTCGAAGCCGCAGCGCACTTCCACGGTCTGCTTCGCATTGGCGGAAAAGGTGACCGGCTCGCAGCCTTCCCAGCCGCTCATCGAGCCGTCGAGCGCAGGCCCGCCGCCCGGCATCGGCGCGAAGAGCGCCACCCGCGCGACCGTCCCGCCGCCGCGCTGCTTGCGCACGGCCAGCGCGAATTCCGGCGCAGGCGCGATCTGCGAGGCGGAGATGCTCACGGTCTTCGGCAGCGTCTCGAGCCGGCGCACCGGGTTGCCATTCACCGTCCAGCCTTCGGCCTCGAATATCATCGGCGTGGTTTTTCCGAGCGCGAAATACACTTTGCCGTCGGCCGGGTTTGCGAAGGAATAGCCGGTGAAAAATTCGCCGCCGAGATTGTAAGGGCCGGCGGTCTTGCCGCCCTTGCGCTGGTCGGGGAACAGCGTTTCCACGTAGAGCCCGTCCTCCGTGTAAAGCACGAGGCCCATGCGCGACTGATCCACCTGAGTGATGAGCCCCCCGATGGGCGGCATGACGTTGATCGAGCCGTACACTTCCCCCTCGTCCGCAGTGCCGTGGATGGCCACGCGCCCGACCCGCCACTTCAGCCCGAAGCCGCCTTTGCCGTCCGGCACATAGCGCGAGAGTTTCTGCTGCGCGCCGAAGTTTGCCCCGAGGTCCGGACCGCGGGCGTTGACGTAAAAGCCGTCCGTCATCGAGCCCGCGACCATCGCCCAGGCGGAGGAAAAGTGATCCCCGATTTCATTCCCACCAAAAGTCGCGGTCGCCGTGCCGAGCTTGCGCGCCGAGAGCACGGGATCGGTGAGCAGCTTCTTCCAGCCGTCCGCCGGGTAGATCGGATTGCCGTGCGCATCGAACGATTCCGGCGCGAGCCGCCAGACATCCGCGGCGCCCTGCTCGATGGCCACGAGCGACAGATCGTCCATCCACGAGTCGCCCCAATAACGGCGGTTGCCGACCGGCTGCGTCATCGGGCGGGATTGGTATTCGCTCTCCTGCACCTGGCCGTCGCCATTCGCATCGTGCCAGACGAATTGCTTCCGATCCTTGCCCTGGCCTTCGTTCAAAATCGCGGCGGAAGGCAGCCAGCGATCACCGGCTTCGCGGTAGATGAAATCGCCGCGCGACCACGCGAGGTAGCGGGTGTCGCCACGGTAAAACATGCGGGGAAAACCAAAGTGATGGTGCGCAAAACGCCCCGTGCAGACATCCGGCCATACGGCGTCGGTGTGCCACGCACCCGTCTGGTAATCCACGCGGAAACGCATCAGCCAGCCGCCGTGGCCCTGGATGTAAAGCTGCCCGGGCTGGCGCGGATCCACCGCGTAGCCGGCGTTCGCATACGTCTGCGCGCTGAGCCACTCGCGCAGCAGTTTTCCGCTTTCGGCATCCCATTCGCTCACGCGGTCGGGGCCGTGCCTCTCGATGACCACGAGCCGGTCGCGCCCTTCGGAGTCGCGCCAGCACGAGAGCTTCTCCGGCGACATGAAACTCTCCGGGTCATAGCTCCCCGGGCGCTGCGTCGCGAGCTTGCCGAAGGTCCGCAGCGGCTTCCCGGCCGCGGAAAATTGATGCACCTTGTTAGCATTCGCATCGGCCACGTAGATGCGCCCGCGGTTGTCCACCTCCAGGTCGCCAGGCACGATCCCCGCGGGCACGCGCAGCACGCGCTTCAGCGCCGGTTCCGGCACGCCGGCCTTCATCGCCGCGGCGCTCACCGCGAAGCCATCGCCGTCCTTGTGCAGCACCCACAGCCGATCCCCCCAGCGCGCGACGACACCCAGCGGTTCCTTCACCGGCACCTCGCCGAGGCGCTGTGCAGTGTCGCCATCGAGCACGATGATTTTGTTCACCATCTCCGTCGTGCTCTCCTCGGGCGAATACCAGCGCTTCGTGTCGCGCATCAGCCGTCCGCGCTCCGCGAGATAGACAAACGACCTGCCCGCCGCCTCGTCGCGCCACGCCGCCATCGCGGTCACCTTTCCCTCCAGCTCATGCACGCCCTTGCGGAAGCGGCCGTTCTCGTTGCCAAATTTCTTCATGTCCGTGCGGAAGACGAAGCCCTCGTTCTCCGCGCACCACGAAGTGATGCCGTCGGTCGCCACGGCCCGCCCGCCGGCCGCGCCGCCGGAGTTGTAGCCGGGCGTCGCCTGGTCATAGCCGATCGGCTTGCGAAAATCGGCGGTGTAAAAGTTCCGCGAATTTTCGAGGTACTGGTAGCAGAAGACGGCCATCCCGTTCGGCGCCACATCGACATCGCCGATCGGGCTGTTCACCGGGTCGCCGGATAGAATCGGCAGCTTCGACTCTGCCGGCAGCGGCCGCCACGCGTCGGCGCTCGTGACGTATCGCGGCGTGATGGAATGGTGCTCGCCATCCACCGCCCATTTCGCTGCGGGCATGTAGATGCCCTTCAGCCCATACGTGCCCGGCGGCACCGGCATGAAGTTGTCATCCAGCCCGTTCCAAATCTCGGAAAATTTCCCGCCATTCTCCGCCGTCACCGTCCGCACCACGCCCGCCGCAAACTGGCTGATGATCCAGTCCGGTTTCCTTTCATCCACGATGGCCAGCGTGACGCGATACGTCTGCGGCAGCGGCCCGGTGGTGGGGAGCTGATAGCTCACCGGCACACCGCTCTGGATGCCCTGGGCATTCGCGAAAGTGGTCACCCAAAACGCGAGGATGATGAAGATGGAACGGCGGAGCGGGGTGAGTGGCATGGGAATGGGGTCTGCGTCGCGGAGATGGATGAGTCGCTGTGGCGGGCACCGGCCCGTGGCCTCCCACGAACCGTCCCGCAGCGAATCCAGCGAAGTCCATTTTCCGTCCGGAGACGAGCGGCAAAGTAAGTGAAGCCCGTGCGGCTCCGGCTCCGGCGCGCGCGCTGCCCATTTGGTTGATCTCGGGCGGAACAATGGAGACGATGGGCGCGCTCCTCATGAAAACCCCACTCGCCTCCTTCGCCTCCGCCCTGCTCGCCCTCACGTGTTTCTCCCTGCAAGCCGCGGAGAACACTTTCACCATCGACAAGGACAAGGCCGGCGGCGTGACCGTGAAGGTCAACGGGAAGCCCTTCGCCAGCTACGTCGTGGACCAGGCGAACAAGCCGTATCTCTGGCCGGTGTACGGCCCGACGGGAAAGGCGATGACGCGCGCGTACCCGATGGAGGAAGTCCCGGCCGAGACGAAGGCGCAGCGCGACCACCCGCATCATCGCGGCATTCTTTTCGGGCACGAAAGTTCCGGCGGCAGCGCGTGGAGATTCCCGGAGAAATGGGACGGCATCACGGGCGAGGAAAAGGTCACCGGCGGCGGGGACACGTGGCACGAGCGGATGACGTTCGAGGAGCAGATGCGGAATCCGAAAAGCGAGCTTCGCGGAAAGCAGCGCATCGGAATGGTCGCGCGCATCGCGCACCGGGAATTCACCGAGCTGAAGGCCGACGGTGACAAGGCCGTTGTCGCCTCCGTCTGCGACCATCTCGACCCGTCGGGCAAACGCTTCCTCACCGAGGAGCGCCGCCTCACGTTCCGCGTCATCGGCGACATGCGCGCGATTGATTTCGACCAGGACTTCATCGCGAGCGACGGCGAGGCGAGGCTCGAAGACCGGAAGGACGCCGGCCTTTCCATCCGCGTCCCCGCGAGCATGGCCGTGGACAGCAAGCAGGGCGGCAAAATCGTCAACAGCGCCGGGCACACGGACAAGGACGCGTGGGGCAAGTCCGCCGAGTGGTGCGACTACCAGGGCCCCGTGGACGGCGAGCAGCTCGGGGTCGCGATGCTCAATCACCCCTCCAGCTACCGCCATCCCACGCGCTGGCATGTCCGCACCTACGGGCTCTTCACCGCAAATCCGTTTGCCCAGCGCGACTACGACAAGTCGCTGCCCGACGGCACGACCGTGCTGAAACCCGGCGAACGCCTGAAGCTGCGCCACCGTTTCCTTTTCCACACCGGCGACGAAAAGAGCGCGAAGATCGCCGAGGCATTCGCGGATTACGCGAAGGAGAAAAAGTAGCGCCGTAATGCGGACAATCCTGTCCGCGTCGCGGTGCGTCCCCGGCGATTCGTTTACCAGCATATCAGACCATTCCCGATGAAAACGGCAGTCCTCATTCTTGCATCCGTTTTCATCGCAAGCACCGGTCACTCCGCGCCCGCGTCGTTTTGCGACGACGCGGTGCCGGTGCAGGTGAAGGATGGGACAGTCGGTAAACTGCCGGGGGCTCCGACGCTGAAGGTAAAGATCGAGGGCGCGGAGCTGGCGCCGCCGGGCTTTGCGGAAGCGGCGGAGAAGATGATGAAGGACTGGTATCCGCGGGTGCGCCAGATCCTCGGCGTGGATTACGCGACGGCGGAGGAAATCACGCTGCGCTTCCGTGACTATGACGGCGTCGCGCGGACGACAGGTGCGACGATCGAGGCGAGCACGCGATTTTTTGCGAAGCATCCCGACGACGTGGGCGCGATTCTCCACGAGATGGTGCATGTCATCCAGGCCTACCCGCCGGGTTCGCCGGGCTGGCTGGTCGAGGGCATCGCGGATTACGTGCGCTATTACCACTACGAGCCGGCGAAGGGCGCGGCGTTCCGCGCGCGGCCGGGCCAGAGCTACAGGGCTGGCTACAACCCGGCGGCGGCGCTGTTGGCATCCGCGCAGGCCGGAAAACCGAAGGCGATCGTCGCGGAGCTGAACCGCCGCGGGCACGCGGGCAAACTGACGGAGGAGGCGTTCAGGGAAGTCGTCGGCCAGACGCCGGACGAAGTGTGGGCCGGGGTGGCTGGCAACAGGACGCCTCCGCCTGCGAAGCCTGCGCCGCCGAAGTGAGCCTCTGCCGCCGCCGCCGCGCGCTTACTTTGCCATCAATTCCTCGATCTCATCGGCTTCGATGGGAATGCCGGCCATGAGGTTCACGGGCTCGGTGTCGCTGACCACGACGGTGTTTTCGAGGCGCACGGCGAGCTTTTCCTCGGGAATGTAGATTCCCGGCTCGACGGTCATCACCCAGCCGGTCTGCACGGGTTTCGTCGTGTCGCCGACATCGTGGACATCGAGCCCGATGGGATGGCCGAGGCCGTGCATGAAATACTTCTTCACCGCGGGCCAATCCGGATCCTGCTTCTTTATGTCGCGCGGCTTGAGCAGGCCGAGCTTCAGCAGTTCCTCGGTCATGTGCGCCTCGGCCTGTTTCTGCCAGGCCTTCGGCAGGATGCCCGGACGCAGCGCGCTCGTGCTCGCGCGCAGGACGCGCAGGACGGCACCGTAGATCTGCCGCTGGCGGCGTGAAAATTTGCCGCTCACGGGAATCGTGCGCGTCATGTCGGAGTTGTAGTTCGCATAGGAAGCGCCGACATCGAGCAGCAGGAGCTGGCCTTTCTTCAGCTCGGACGAGTTTTCCTGGTAGTGCAGGCAGCACGCATTCTTCCCGCCTGCGACAATCGGCTCGTATGCGAAACGCCCGCGCCCGCGGATGAATTCATGCGCGAACTCCGCCTCGACATCCGTCTCGCTCACGCCGGGCTTTGTGAAACGCAGCACGCGGCGGAATGCCTTTTCCGTGAGCTTGCACGCATGCGCGATGACCTCGATCTCGCTCTCGCTTTTCACGAGCCGGAGCTGGTGCATGAGCGGCGCGAGCCGCCGCAGGTCGTGCAGCGGGAAGCGCTGCCGCACCTCGCGCACAAAGCGGTCGTCGCGCGTCTCGACCTCCGCGGTGGCGCGCTTGTGCTCGTTCGTGTTCAGGAAAATGTGCTCCGCCTCGCACGCGAGCCGCCGGAAGATCGGCCAGAAATCCTGCGTCCACTTCACGGCTTTGATGCCCGTGAGCTTCTGCGCCTCGTCCTTGGTCAGCTTGTGGCCTTCCCAGAGTTCGTTCTGTTCGTTCGGCTCGCGGACAAAGAGCACCTCGCGGAGCTTCTCGTCATCCGCGTCGGGGAAAATGACGAGCAGCGTCTCCTCCTGCTCGACGCCGGTGAGGTAGAAGAGATCGCTGTTCGCGCGCATGAGCAGCGAGCCGTCGGCGTTCGTCGGCAGGATGTCGTTCGCATTCAGCACCGCGACGGATTTCGGCGGCAGCAGCTTCGCGAGCCGGGCGCGGTTTTCGGTGAAGAGCTTGGGGTCGAGCGGTTCGTGGCGCATGGGGAGTTCGTGGACGGTCGGTGGCGGTCGGGTCAAGCTGCGGCTACTTCACCGTGGGGAGTTCGGCAAAGTTGATGGCAGGCGGAGCCTTCGAGGCCGGACGCATGAACTTCTCGCCGTATTTTGTGAAGCCGGGAACGAAGCCGCCATGGGACAGGAAAAAGCGCCCGCCTTCCACGCCCATGAAGCGGTCGAGCCGCGCGGCCTTGCCGGTGCCGTCGTGGCTGAAACTGGCCTCGGTGAGTTCGCTCCATTTGCCGTCGGCGGTGCGGATCCACTGCGGGCCGTAGAGCGCCTTGCGCCGGAGGTGCCCGTTGGCGCCGTTGAAATTTTCGCTGAAGGAATGCAGCCCGCGCAGGAGCTTGCCATCCTTCGGTGCGCGGAAGCTGGCGATGAGCATCCACTTCTTCTCGCCGGGATGGAACCACCAGCCGGAGTAGATCGTGTTCGCGCCGTCGGCCTTCGCGCCAAGGAGGAATTTCTGCGCCTCGCCGGTCTTCCATGGATAGACGAGGTGCGAGTGGCCGCCGGTGCCTTCGTTGCCGAAGACGCTCGCGACGACGCCCGGCCCTTTGCCGAGAAGCTGCGTGTGATTTTCCTCCGCGACCGTGGTGCGATCGATCGCCGTCTGGCCGCTCGCGGCGTCCCACACGGAGAAGATGATGCGCCGCTCGGTGGCCGAGTTCACCTGCATGCCGAAGTAGCCGCGGGCGAATCCGCACGCCATGTAGAAGGTCGCCACCGGTTCCTCAACGCCGGTGACTTCGTTGTAAAACCACTCGATCGCGGCGTCCTTTGGCGTCGGGTGAAAAAGGTGGACGGAGGCGGCGTTGCGGCGTGGGTCGGTGTTAAAGTGCGCATCCGCCGCCGCAGGTCCGTCGAGCACGAGGGCCTCGATGTTGCCGTTTGGTTTGCCAGCGGGATTTGCGGAGGAAAGTTCAAAGCGCACGTAGCCCGGCTTTGCGATCGTGAAGCTGCCGAAGGAAGCCGTCGCGGGCGCAGCGGCACCGGTGATCTCGGCATCGTGCGTCTGTCCTTCGATGGTGAGACGCAGTCTGGACTTCGCGCCCGCGGGGAGCCGCACGACGAACGAGGCATCCAGCTTCCCGGCCGCTTTGATTTCTCCGAACCACAGGATTTTCTGCGCCGAGTCGTTCCATCCGGAGATGCCGTCCTTGCCGATCTTCGCCCCGCGCTCCCACGGTTCGCCGTACGCCGTGGATGCGGGGATGCGCAGTTCGGCGCGTGCGAATGCGGTGAGTGCGAATGCGCAGGCGAGCGCGGCGATGGTTTTCATGAGTCGGCGGAGAAAGGAGGGGTGATGGAGCGACGCTCAGTCGTAGGCGATGGGGCGTCGTTGTCGAGCAGGCGGGCGGGCATGCCCGGCGCGGCTGGGGCGTTCATCGCGCCGGTGACCCGCGAAGCCGGAAGCGCGCGCTTGATTATCGGCGATTCCAGCCGCAAGACTCGCAGCCATGAAACTTCGGCTCCTTTTCCTCAGCCTGTTCAGTTTCGCCTTTGCGGCGCACGGCGATGATTTCGAGGCGCGCGAATTTTCCGGTGCCAACGGTGCGAAGCTGCCCTACCGGTTGCTCCAGCCGGCGAACATCGAGCCCGGGAAAAAATATCCGCTCGTGGTATTCCTCCACGGCGCCGGCGAACGCGGAAATGATAACGCCGTGCAACTCAAGCACGGTGCACCGGCATTCGCGAAACCGGAGGCACGGGAGAAATTCCCCTGCTTCGTCTTCGCGCCGCAGTGCCCGAAGGAAAAGAAGTGGGTCGAGATGGATTGGAGCGGCGCCACCGGCACCGCGCCCGAAGATCCAGGCCCGGTGCAGGCGCTTTTGCTCGGTGCGATGGATGCGCTCGCGCGGGAGTTCAGCATCGATCCCGACCGCATTTACATCACCGGCCTCTCGATGGGCGGCTACGGCACGTGGGATCTTATCACGCGCCACCCGGAGAAATTCGCCGCGGCGGTTCCCGTCTGTGGCGGCGGCGATAAGCTGAAGGCGGCTGCCGCGAAGGACGTGCCCGTGTGGGCGTTTCACGGGCTGGAAGACAAAGTGGTCCTGCCCGTGCGCTCTCAGGACATGATCGCCGGACTGCGCGCGACCGGCGTGAAAGCGGCGCTCACCGAGTATCCCGGGGTCGCGCACGATTCGTGGACCTTCGCGTACTCGGAACCGAATCTTCTGCCCTGGCTCTTCGCCCAGCAGCGCGGCCAGCCGCCGCAGAAAATGGGGCTCGCAGTCAGCCAATACACCGCGCTCGCGATGCCGCCGGCGAATGTGTTTCCAGGGACCGGGCCGCTGCAGCTCGCGCCCTGGTTTCAAAAGCTGTGGATGGTGCGCCGCGTGGAATTTGCGCGGAACAAGGTGAAGGATCAGCGCCCCGTGGTGTTCTTTGGCGACAGCATCACGCAGGGATGGGCGACGCTCGCAAAGGACTTTCCGGACGTGATCGCAATCAATCGCGGCATCAGCGGCGACACCTCGCGCGGCTTGCGCTACCGGCTGAAGGAGGACGTGCTCGACCTGCACCCGCGCGCAGTCGTCCTGCTCATCGGCACGAACGATCTCAGGGCTGGGCGGCACGCCCGAGCAGGTCATCGACAATATCCGCGCGATCGTCGCCGAGCTGGAAAAGCAGAACCGGAATGTCCGCATCGTGCTGAATCTTGTGATGCCGCGAGGCCCGCAGCCGGGGCGTTTCCCCGAGAAGATCCAGCAGTTGAACGCGCTGCTGCAGGATTTCGCGACCAAGCAGGGCCGCGTCATCATCTGCGACACGTGGAGCATTTTCGACGACGGCACCGGGAGCTGCAAAAAGGCTGAATTCCCCGACATGCTCCATCCCAACGCGGCCGGCTACGCAAAGTGGAAGGCCGCGCTGGATGAGATTTTCGCGAAGTTGAAACCCTAGCGGGGCAGGGGAAGCGACTTCCGGAGACCGGGGACTTTTCAAAACGAGCGGCCCGATCCTGCGCATCACGCAGCTCCGGCGCTCACCAGTTCTCCGTCGCTGCCTTGCAGAGGCCGATGAAGGTCTCCTCGACCATGCTCATCCGGCGCGCCTGCCAGTGCAGGATGCCCCAACGGCGCTTTAGCTTCCGTTTTCCGAGCGGGAGGGCGACGAGCTTTCCGGCCTTCAGTTCATCGCGCGCCGTCCATGGCGCCAAGATGCTGATGCCGAGTCCCAGCTTCACGAGTTCCTTGATGGCCTCCATGTTTCCGAGGTCGAGCTGGCTGAAGAGCACGATGTCGTCGTCGCGGAAGTATTCCTCGATCATCGCCGAGGTGTAGCTCTTGCGTTTGTAGAGGATGTAGCTCTGCCGCGCGATTTCACTCCGATCGACGCGGCCCGCGAGCGCCCACGGGTGCTGCGGGCTCACGATGAATTGCAACTCATCCGTGAACAGCGGGCGGAAGTCCAGCGGCTCGCCGCGCTTCGGTTCAAGGTTCACCGCGAGGTCAATCTTGTGCGCGCGCAGCGCCTCGATCATCTCCGGCGTGTCGCCGGGTTCGATGGAGATCGCGCACTTCGGGAAGCTGTTCTTGAATTCCCGCAGCACACCAGGGAGCACGTGCTGGCACGCCGTCGTGCTCGCGCCGAGCCGCAGCCGGCTCTGGCCCCACTTGCCGAGGCGGCCAAGTTCCGCGCGCGCCTCGGACATCTCGGCGAGCACGCGGGTCGCACGTGCGAGGAGCTGCTCGCCCGCCTGCGTGAGCACCGCCTTTTTGCCCATCTTGTCCAAAAGGCGACAGCCCACTTCCCGTTCGAGCGCCTTCATCGAGTGACTCACCGCGGATTGCGAGAGATGAAGCTCACGGGCGGCCTCCGTGAAACTGCCCGTCCGGGCGAGGATCGAGAAGGCGCGAAGCTGTCTGCTGTCCAGTGGTTGCGGCATGTATGAATGGCATTCATCTTGCAGATGAAAAACTCGCAAGCAATTTCTGATGCTCCGCTTGGCATGCTGGCACGGCGCCCGCTGGCAGCCCGGCCATCGCAAACTATTCGCCAGCCTTGACCGGAAAACTCCGGCGCAGCGACCAGGCCATCCGCATCGGCTTCGTGGCGCTCAACGACTGCGCACCGCTCGTGATGGCGCGCGAACTGGGCCTGTATGAAAGGCACGGACTCGCCGTGGAACTCAGCCGCGAGCTCGGCTGGGCGACCATCCGCGAAAAGGTGATCTACGGCGAACTCGAGGCCGCGCACGCACCGGCAGGGATGCTTTTTGCCGCGGCAGCGGGCCTTGGCGGAATCCAGGCCGACTGCCTCACCGGCCTTGTCCTGAATCTTCACGGCAATGCGATCACGCTCTCGCAGCGGCTCTGGCAGTGCGGCGTCCGCGACGGCGTGACCCTGCGGGAGCACGTCCGCAAGACGCGACGCCCCGTGACGCTCGGCACGGTGTACCGATGGTCGTCGCATTCGGTCCTGCTGCGTTTGTGGCTGAAGCAGCATGGCCTGGACGTGGAAAATGACGCCGAGGTGGTGGTGGTGCCGCCCTCGCAGATGGTCGCCCACATGCGCTCGGGCCATCTCGACGGCTTCTGCGCGGGCGACCCGTGGAATTCCCTCGCCGTCATGTCCCGCGCCGGCTGGGTCGTCGCGCGCAGCGCAGAGCTCGCACCTTCGCATCCGGAGAAAGTGCTGATGGTCCGCAGCGAGTTCGCCGAGGCAGAACGATGAGGAGCACGTGGCGCTCATTGCCGCGCTGCTGGAATCCGCCCGTTTCTGTGACGAGCCCGCGAACCGGGAGTATGTCGCCGAAACCCTCGCGCGACCCGAGTACATCGGCACCGACGTGGAGGCGATTCTCCACGGCATGGGGTCGGTCTTCGACTACGGCAACGGACGCATTGAACCGTGTCCAGGCCTCAACGTTTTTGCGCGCGATAACGCCAGCGAGCCCGATGCGACAAAGGCCTCATGGGTCGTGCAGACGCTCGTCTCCAGCGGCCTCGCCACGGCCTCGCAGCTCCCCCGCAGCCTCGGTGCGGAATGTTTTCGCTCCGACCTTTTCAAGCGCGCGCTCCCGCTCGCGTCCTCCGATTTCGTCCCCTCGGCAGCCTGAAACCAACCAACCAATCAACATGAACAAACCCGCACCCACTGACACCGCACGCAACCTCACCCGTCGCAAATTCATCACCCGCGGCGCCGGCCTCGCCGCGCTCGTCGCCGGCCTGCCAAAAGGCTGGGTCGGCTCGACCTTCGCCAGCGACGCGCCGGAGACGGCCGACCTGAAGTTCGGCATGATCGCGCTCACGGACTGCTCGACGCATCGTCATCGCCCACGAGAAGGGGCTGTTCAAAAAATACGGCATCAACTCCACCGTGAGCAAAGGCGCGAGCTGGGCGGCGATCCGCGATTCGCTTTCCAACGGCGACATCCAGGCCACGCACATGCTCATCGGCATGCCCATCGCCAGCACGATGGGGCTCGGCGGGGCGCCGAAGAAGCCGATGATCATCCCGTGGCTGATCAACCGGAACGGCCAGGCGATCACCTTGAAGAAGGAACTCCTCGGCAAGGTCGCCGACGATCCGAAGGCGCTGAAGCCCTTCGTGGATGCGGCAAAGGCGGCCGGCAATCCGATGACCTTTGCGATGACTTTTCCGCCGGGCACGCACGCGATGTGGATGCGCTATTACCTCGCGGCGGGCGGCATTCATCCCGGCGACGCGGCGGGCGCGGGCGCGGACATTTCGCTCATCACGATCCCGCCGGCGCAGATGGTGGCGAACATGAAGGTCGGCAAGATGGACGGCTTCTGCGTGGGCGAGCCGTGGAATGCGCGCACCATCGCCGATGAGATCGGCTTCACCGCGATCACCACGCAGGCGATCTGGAAGGATCATCCGGAAAAGGTCTGCGCCTTCACCGCGGAGTTTGCGGAGAAGAATCCGAAGACCGTGAAGGCCGTGCTCAAGGCGCTGCACGAGGCGAGCGTGTGGCTCGACAAGATGGAGAACCGCGAGGAGCAGGCGAACATCGTCAGCGCCGCGACCTACATCAACTGCCCGCCGGAGACGATCCTCGGGCCGCCTGCAGGGCAAATACGTCATGGGCGACGGGCGCAAGTTCCGCGACCCGGACTACATGATCTTCAGCGACCGGAACTGCAACTACCCGCAGCCGAAGTACTGCAAATGGTGGCTCACGCAGCTCCGCCGCTGGGGCTTCACCGAAGGCGCGCCGGACTACGAGGGCGTGGCGAAGCAGGTCATGCGCCCCGACATCTACGAGGAGGCGATGAAGGAGATCGGCTACGCGCACGGCGGCGCAAGCGATACGCCGGAGACGTTCTTCGACGGCACGAAATTCGACCCGAAGGGCGACCTGGAGGCGTACGCCGCCAGCTTCGCGGTCAAGACACTCAAAGGCTAAAGCATGGACTTCATCAAACGCTACAAACTCGACAGCCTGCTGCTGCCCTGCATCGGCCTTGCCGCCTTCCTGATGCTGTGGCTGGCCATCGCAGGGCGCGAAACGGTGACGAGATCCGTGGACGATTTTGGTGACCCGGTCGTGAGGACCGTCCGCACCGGCATCTCCGCCGACCTCCCCACGCCGGCGGAGACATGGAAGTCCAGCAAGCTCTACATCGTGGAGCCATTCGCGAAGCGCGGCGAGCTCGACCAGGGCATCCTCGCGTTCGCCGCGCTCTCGCTCAGCCTCGTGATGCAGGGCTACTTCATCGCGCTGATCATCGGCACGCCGCTCGGCTTCTTCCTCGGGCTCTCAAAGACGTTCACAAAGGCGATGGATCCGATCATCCAGGTGCTGCGTCCCGTCTCGCCGCTCGCGTGGTTTCCGCTCGGGCTGATCCTCTTCAGCTCGGTGAAGCTGCTCGACGGCTCCGGCAGGACGGTCTTTGGCGCGAGCGACGCCGCCGCACTTTTCACCATCGCGATCTGCGCGATGTGGCCGACGGTGATGAACACCGCCGTCGGCGTGCGCGCCGTGCCGACCGGACTACCTGAACGTCGCCCGCGTGCTGAAACTCTCGCGCAGCAAGACGCTCTTCAAGGTGCTGCTGCCTGCGACGCTGCCCTACATGTTCACCGGCTTCCGTCTTTCGCTCGGCATCGCGTGGCTGGTCATCGTCGCCGTGGAAATGCTCACCGGCCGCCCCGGAGTCGGCGGCTTCCTCTGGCAGGAATACAACGCAAACCACTACGCGCAGATCATCCTCTCCATCCTCACCATCGGCATCATCGGCCTCCTGCTCGACCGCCTGATGTCGCTGGTGGAATCACGATTCAAGACCGCCTAACGTATGCCATTCCTCGAAATAGAACGCGCATTCAAAGGCTTCGGGCCAAAGTGGGACCGCACGGAGGTTTTGTCGGACATCAACCTTGAAGTCGAAGAGGGTGAGTTCGTCGCCATCGTCGGCTTTTCCGGCGCTGGAAAGACCACGCTCATCAACATGCTCAGCGGACTCGTCGCCCCGGACAGGGGTTCGGCGCGATTCGAGGGCAAGCCGATCACCGGCCCGGGGCCGGAGCGCGGCATCGTGTTTCAAAACTACAGCCTGCTCCCGTGGCTCACCGTCCACGAAAACATCGCGCTCGCCGTGGATCAGGTCTTCCCGCAGTGGACCGCGGCAAAGCGCCGCGAGCAGGTCGAGAAATACATCGCCATGGTGAATCTGACGCCCGCCGCCGGCAAACTGCCGCGCGAGCTCTCCGGCGGAATGCGCCAGCGCGTGGCCGTGGCGCGGGCGCTGGCGATGGGGCCGCGCGTGCTCCTGCTCGATGAACCGCTCAGCGCGCTCGACGCCCTGACGCGCGCCAACCTGCAGGACGAAGTCACGCGCATCAAGCGCGAGGACGACACGACGATCGTGCTCATCACGAACGATCCCGACGAGGCCATCCTGCTCGCCGACCGCGTCATCCCGCTCACCGCGGGGCCGAATGCCACGCTCGGAATGTCCATTCCCATCACCATTCCCCGCCCGCGCGATCGCAAGACCATCGCCGATCATCCGGACTTCAAACGCATCCGGCTCGAGCTCGTGGAATACCTCCTGAAAAGCGCGCACAGCCGGAAGGCGACACTCGACCGCAAGCTCGTGCTTCCGGACATCGAGCCCGAGGATTTGTCGTTGCCCCGCAGGGCGCTCCCGTGGTTCGGGGATCGGGGACCGATCCGCCGCAGTGAGATTCAGCACGCGGAAGTGGAGGTGGAGAAATGAGCGCCTACTGCGAACTGTCCCAGCTCGGAAAGACGTATCCATCGCCGAAGGGCGCCGGCGGTGATTGTGAAGGACTTCAACCTCAAGATTCAGAAGGGCGAATTCGTCTGCCTCATCGGCCACTCGGGCTGCGGCAAGAGCACCGTGCTATCGATGGTCGCGGGGCTCAGCAGCGTGACCGAGGGCGGCATCATTCTCGCTCGGCAAGGAACTCACCGGCCCCGGCCCGGATCGCGGCGATGGTCTTCCAATCGCCATCACTGCTCCCGTGGCTCACAGCGTTTGAAAACGTGATGCTCGGCATCAACCAGGTCTTCTACACCGCGAGGAAGGCCGAGCGCCGGCAGATCGCCGACTATTACCTCACCGTCGTCGGCCTCGGTGACGCGATGCACAAGCGGCCTGCGGAACTCTCGCAGGGGATGCGCCAGCGCGTCGGCATCGCGCGCGCATTCGCGCTGAAGCCGCGGATGCTGCTGCTCGACGAGCCGTTCGGAATGCTCGACGCGCTCACGCGCTACGAACTCCAGCAGGTGCTCCTCGACCTGTGGCGGAAGGAGCGCATCACCGCGCTCATGGTCACGCACGACGTGGACGAGTCGCTTTTCCTCTCCGATCGCGTGGTGTGCATGACCGACGGCCCCGAGGCGACCATCGGCGACATCGTGCCTGTGAGTTTCCCGCGCCCGCGCAATCGCAAGGAAATCATGGAGCACGCGGACTACGCGCCGCTGCGCTCGCGGCTCATCAACTTCCTCGAGGTCGGCGCGCACCTGCGCACTCCGCACGGCACACCTCCCGTCGCGCAGATGTCGCCAACGGCAGCCTAGCAAATCCCAAAGAACTCCCAGACAGCAAAACCACCAACACCTACGAAAACACCCATGAAACCACACATCACGACATTGTTTGCTGCCGTCCTCTTCGCCGGCAACGCCATCGCCGGCCCCGCGAAAACACCCGAGCCGAAAAAGGCCGATCCCGGTCCGCTGCTCAGCTTCGCAGACGGCACGGTCGTCTTCGACATCCAGGAGCGCCTCCGCTGGGAAATCCGCGACAACAACTTCGATTTCCGCAGCGGCGTCAATGCCGTGACCGACGACGGCTGGCTGCTCCAGCGCTTCCGCATCGGCATGATGCTCAAGCCCGTGCCGTGGCTGAAAATCTACGGACAGGCGCAGGACAGCCGCGAGTTTTTCTCCGGCCGTCCGTTGATCCCCGGCGCCGCCGGTGCCGAGGGCGACGACTCATTCGACCTGCGTCAGGCATACGTGGACATCTCCGACTATTCGAAGTCCTCGTGGGGCCTGAAGGTGGGCCGGCAGATTCTCTCCTACGGCGATGAGCGTCTCGTCGGTGCCTTCGAGTGGAACAACTTCGGCCGCACGTTCGACGCCGTGAAGCTCACGTACAAGGGCAAGGGCTTCTCCATCGATGCCTTCACCTCCACGCCCGTCGTGATCACCGGCAAGCACTACAACCAGTCCGATCTCTTCAATGGCACCGAGACGAATCGCGGGCTCGTCTTCAGCGGCATCTACGCCACGCTGGACTCGCTGCCCTTTGGCACGCTCGATCTCTACTCGCTGGTCGTGAATGAGCCGCGCGGGAATACCTCGAATGTGCAGGGCGGGCTCGCCGCACCGGTCACGACGGGATCGAACGCGCGGCACAGCGACTTCGTCACGCTCGGCACCCGGGTGAAAGGCGATCCGAAAAAGCTCGATGGCTTGGAATTCATGACCGAGCTCGCCTATCAGGTGGGCGACGTGCGCGGGCTGAATCTCGAGGCCTTCGCCGCAGCCGCCGGCATCGGCTACAACTTCGACGCGCCGCTGAAGCCGCGCCTTTACGCCGAATACAACTACGCGTCGGGTGACGGAAATTCCGCGGATGGCAGCATCGGCACCTTCCAGAACCTGTTCCCGACGAACCACAAGTTCTACGGGGTCATGGATCTCTTCGCCTGGCAGAATCTGCACAACACGATGCTGAGCTTCAAAGTGACGCCCGCGAAGGACGTCACCGCGCAGTTGGACTTCAATTCCTTCTGGCTCGCGGACACGAACGACGTGTGGTACCGCGCAAACGGCCTCACCGCCGTGCGCCCGTTGAACGCGGCTTCCAGGGCAGCGGACTCCTACGTCGGGTCCGAACTGGCCTTCGTCGTGACGTGGAACGTGAACAAGTATCTGCAAGTGCAGGGCGGGTACAGCCACTTCTTCTCCGGCACATACCTCAAGGACACCGGCTTCCACAGCGACGCTGACTTCGGCTACGTGCAGGCGACGATCACGTTCTGACGCGGCATCCTCCGTGGAGCGCTGGCGTCCTCGCCGGCAGGAAGCCATTCGCTCACCCGAGGCAGGCAGATCCCATCGTTCTGCTATCCGTGAGGCGTGACAAATCCCGCGCCACCCTGCCGACGAGGTGCCAGCGCTCCATGCGATGCGACGCCGTTCATTGAGGAAAACGCCGGCGTGCTACACAGCGATACAGCCGGGCCTGACGGCGCATTTTGCGCACGCGGAATGCGCAGCCTGTGCAATTCCAAACACACCACGCCGGATGATTTCCGGCGCTGGAAAAAAAATTTGGGCAGTGCAGGAAGTGAACCGGCTGTTTCACGCCGCACATAAAGGCATCGCCGCCCTCTGTCAGGGGAGAGGTATGAACGGAATGCATCTTTTCCATGAAAACTTTGAAGAGCCCTCATCTTGTCAGTGGAGCCGTGCTGGCATCGCATCGGCTAAGGGGGAGCGCACACCTTTCGGGGTGCATCGAAAACAACCACCAACACTCCCATTTGAACCTCTCCGCGCTCAAAAAGGCAGGCCACTTCCCGACGCTCGTCACGGCGTTCCTCTACTTCGACTACAGCTTCATGGTCTGGACGCTCCTCGGCGTCCTCGCGAACCAGATCGCCGCGCCGGAGTCGCTGAATCTCAGCGCACAGCAGCGGTTCTTCATGGTTTCGGTGCCGATCCTGTTTGGCGGCGTCTTCCGGCTCGGGCTCGGGCTGCTCGTGGATCGCATCGGGGCAAAGCGCACGGGGATCATCGCGCAACTCGTCGTGATGACCGGACTGGCCGTGGCGTGGATTTTCGGGCTGAAAAACTACGAGGCAACGCTGCTGATGGGCATGGTCCTCGGAGTGGCAGGCGCGAGCTTCGCAGTGGCGATGCCGCAGGCCGGGCGCTGGTACCCGCCGAACATGCAGGGCCTCGTGATGGGTCTCGCCGGTGCCGGGAACATCGGTGTGGTGATCGACTCGCTGCTCGCACCGCGTCTCGCCGCCGCCTACGGCTGGGAGGCGGTGTTCGGGTTCGCGCTCATACCGGCGGTATTCGTGCTCGCGATCTACATCATCTTTTCCAAGGAGCCGCCGAACCCCGCGACGCCAAAGAAGCTCCGCGACTACTTCGGCATGTTCCGCGACAAGGACGTTCACTGGTTCTGCTTCTTCTACACCGTCACCTTCGGCGGCTTCGTCGGCCTGGCCTACTCGCTCGGCATGTATTTCAAGGATCGCTTCGGCCTCTCACCGTCACAGGCGGGCGATCTCGTTGCACTCTGCACGGCGATCGGCGCACTCGGCCGCCCGGTTGGCGGCGCGATTTCAGACCGCATCGGCGGCATCCGCTCGCTGCATGTCTATTACAGCGTCGCGTGCGTCGCGCTCATTCTCGGCGGACTCATCGAAAACCTCTGGCTGAATGTCGCGGCATTCTTCGTCGCATGCGGCGCATTCGGAATGGGCAACGGCTCCGTCTTCCAGCTCCTGCCACAGCGCTTCGGCAAGGAACTCGGGCTCATGACCGGCCTCGTCGGCTGCGGCGGCGGCCTCGGCGGATTCCTGCTCGCGAACATGATGGGCCAGAGCAAGGAGCACTTCGGCAGCTATCTCGGCGGACTGCTCGTCTTCGCGAGCCTCTGCCTCTTCGCACTGATCGGACTGAAACTGGTCAAGACCCGCTGGCGCACGACGTGGGGCGCGGTCTCAGCGGCGAGGATTTGAGCCCTGAAATATTGAAAGTGAACTTCACCAGCTACGGCGTGCGCAAAGCGGGACGGCGCGGAATCGGAGGACTCCTTCGCCGTGAAAGCGTGGGACGAAACCGTGATCGCCGTGCTCGCCGACGGCGCGGGCGCGGCGCGCGATGCACGTGAGGCGGCCAGGCGGATTGTGAAATCGCTGATGACCAATTACGCCGTGCGCCCGGCTAGCTGGAGCCCGCAGCGCGCTCTCTCGGAGTTCACCAAAATCATCAACCACACGCTGCACCACGAATCGCTCGTGAGGCACTCCGCACCAGAGATGATCTCGACGCTCTCGGTCGCAGTCATCGAGGGCAACCGGCTCTTCGGCCTGAATGTCGGCGACTCGCGCGTCTATCTCTCACGCGGCGGCCAGCTCTCGCAGCTCTCGCACGATCACGTCATCAATGACCGCACATTCTCCCACGTCCTCCAGCGCGCCATCGGCCTCGCGCCTGACGTTGAGCCGCATTGCTTCGAGACCGAGCTGCGCGACGGCGACATCGCCTTCCTCTGCTCCGACGGCGTTTCCAACGTGCTGAGCGATGATGTCCTCTCGGAGCGGCTCACCCATCACACCGCCGCCCGCGCCATCGTGCAACAGGCGCGCGAACTCGCGACCGAGGAGACGCTCGATGACGCGAGTGCGATCGTGATCGATATCGTGAGGGCTGGTATGCTGCGCGCCGTGAGCCAGCTCCCGCTCCAGATTCCGGACACCTGCGCAAGGGCGATGTGATCGACGGCTACGAACTCGTCCGTCCGTTTCAGCACAGTGACCGCGTATGGCTCGCGACGAAGGACGACCAGCGCTGGACGATCAAGTTCGCGCCGCTCGAAGCGCGCGACGACGAGGAGATCCTCGCGCGCTTCATCAAGGAGGAATGGAACGCGCAGCGTGCCGCGGAGGCCGCGCCCGACCTGTTCGTCGCGGCCTTCACGCCCGAGAGGGCCACGGCGCGCTACTACGTCCAGGAATTCGTCGAGGCGCCGAGTCTCAAGAGCGTGCTCAAGGCGCGTGCGCTCGGCCCGGATGAAGCTGTGGCGCTCGGCAGGATGCTCGCCAAGGCCGGCCAGCGCCTGCTCGGACTCGACCTGGTGCATGGCGACGTGAAACCCGAGAATGTGCTCGTCGTCTCCGACTACGCCAAGCTGCGCTTCAAGCTCATCGACTTCGGCAGCGCCGCGGCAGTCTTCAGCGTCACGTCTCGCGCGGGCACGGCGAGCTACCTCGCGCCGGAGCGATTTCACGGCGAGCCGATTTCGGAACGCACCGAGATTTTCGCCATCGGCGTCACGCTCTACGAGGCGCTCACCCGGCAAGTTTCCGTTCGGCGAAATCGAGCGCTTCCAGTCGCCCGTTTTCCATCCGCCGAAGCCACCGAGCGCTCTGAACCCAGATCATTCCGCCGTGGCTCGACCACGTCATCCTGCGCGCGATCAGCATCAATCCCGAGCGTCGCTACCGGCATTTCAGCGAACTGGCCTTCGACCTCGAACACCCGGACAGCGTCGAGCCGTTCTTTCAAAAGGGCACGTCCCTCATCGAACGCAATCCGCTCGGATTCTACCGCACCGGCTTCTGGCTGCTGCTCGCCGCGTGCATCGCCCTGGCTTTGAAACTCGTGACTTCGCGATGATGAACCGCATTCCATTCATCCCCGAAAACGCCCCCTTCACCGCCGAACAGCGGATGTGGCTGAACGGTTTTCTCGCCGGTGTTTTCTCCAACGCCAACCCGCCCGGAGCGGAAGCGCTCGCCTCCACGCTCGGCCTGGACGCCGGCCCGAAGACGCCGCTCGTTCTCCTCTACGGCAGCCAGACCGGCACCGCCGAAGGGCTCGCGAAAAAGACCGCCGAAGGTCGCCGAGGGCCGCGGCTTTGCGCCGAAGCTCGTGAGCATGGACAAGTACTCCGACGTGGATTTGACGAAGGAACAGAACGTCCTCGTGATCACGAGCACCTACGGCGACGGCGATCCGCCGGACATGGCGCAGGGATTTTGGAAATGGCTGAACAGCGACGCCGCGCCGAAGCTCGAAAACGTGCGCTACAGCGTGCTCGCGCTCGGTGACACGAATTATTCGGCGTTCTGCCAGTTCGGGAGATTCTGCGACGAGCGCCTTGCCGCGCTCGGCGCGAAGCGCGTCAGCCGACCGGAAGGAGTGCGACGTGGAATACGAAACTCCCGCAGCCGAATGGACGGCGAGCGTTTTCGATGCGCTGGGCGCAGCGGTGAAGCCGCAGCCCGGAGCCAACGGTTCCAACGGCAGCGCCACCGTGGAATCCGAAGGCGCATCGGCCTGGTCGCGGAAGAAGCCTTTCCCGGCGCGGCTCCTCACGAATCGCAGGCTCAGCGCCGACAGGCTCCGGCAAGGACGTGCGGCATTTTGAGATCTGGACTCGCAGGCAGCGGGCTCACCTACGAAGTGGGCGACGCGCTCGGCGTTTTCCCGAGCAACTGTCCGGTGCTCGTCGGCGAAATTCTCGCGACGCTCCGCTGTGACGGCGAGGAAGCCGTCAAGACCGTGGATGGCGAACTGCCGCTGCGGCTCGCGCTGACGCAGCACTTCGACATCACGAAACCATCCGCCGAACTCCTGAGCCGCCGTCGCGAAGCATTCGCCGGACGCCATCTTCGCGCCGCTGCTCGATCCGTCGAAAAAGGACGAGCTGAAGAAATGGCTCTACGGACGCGAAGTCATGGACGTGCTCGGATGTCTGACCGGTTCGCTTCGCGCCGCAGGAATTCGTGGCGCTGCTCAAGAAGATTGCGCCGCGCCTTTACTCGATCTCATCGAGCCTCAAGGCGCATCCGGACGAAGTGCATCTCACCGTCGCCGCCGTCCGCTACGATGCGCATGGCCGCAGCCGGAAGGGCATCGCCTCGACCTTCCTTGCCGACCGCGTCGGTGAGACCGGCGACGTGCCCGTTTACATCCAGCCGTCGCATGGCTTCAAACCGCCCGACGAACGGCGACACGCCGATGATCATGGTCGGCCCCGGCACCGGCATCGCGCCGTTCCGCGCGTTCCTCGAGGAACGCCTCGCGACCGGAGCGAAGGGGCGCAACTGGCTCTTCTTCGGCGATCAGAAACGCGCGACCGATTTCCTCTACCAGGAGCAGCTCGAAGGCTGGGTGGCGGACGGTCATCTCACGCGGCTCGATCTCGCCTTCAGCCGCGACCAGGCGGAGAAAATCTACGTGCAGATCGCGGATGCTCGAAGCCGCCGCGGAGCTGTGGTCGTGGCTCGAAGCCGGCGCGCACTTTTACGTCTGCGGCGACGCCTCGCGCATGGCGAAGGATGTGGACGCCGCGCTGCACACAGATCATCGAGACGGCGGGCGGAAAATCCAGCGATGAGGCAAAGGCCTACGTCGAGCGGCTCAAGGGCGAGAAACGCTACCAGCGCGATGTCTATTGAACGATGAGTGCCACAGCCACCAACGCACAGAATTTCACCGCTGAGCAGAAGGAGTATCTTACCGGGCTTTTCGCCGGCATCTCCGCGCGCGGAGTCGGATTTGGCGATGTCGCGCCGAATCCCGCCACTGAGACGAAGGTCGCGCTGGAAGACCTCATCTTCGAGGAGCGCGTGAAGCGCGAACTGCATCCGCTCGACGCCTATCCGCAGCTCCTTGAGAACGCGGCGACGAACAAGGCGCCGGACAAGGAGGATACGTTCCGATTCAAGTGGAACGGGCTCTTTTACCTCACGCCAAACAAGGAGGCCTTCATGGCGCGGCTGCGGATTCCCGGCGGACAGCTCCGCACCTTCCAGCTCCGCGAACTC
Organism: uncultured Verrucomicrobiae bacterium; assembly: GCA_963769025.1. GTDB lineage: Bacteria > Verrucomicrobiota > Verrucomicrobiia > Chthoniobacterales > Chthoniobacteraceae > SXWH01. The sequence goes on along the minus strand of CAVYKI010000003.1, from coordinate 457,345 downwards.
GCGCACAGTCGCGAAGGATCTCACGACCGGCTACGTGCAGATCACCACGCGGGCGAACCTGCAGATGCGGCTCATCCAGCCGAAGGACACGCCGGCGTTTGTGCAGCGCATCCAGCATGTCGGCCTGCACACACGGGGGTCGGGCGCGGACAATATCCGCAATCTGACGGCAAACCCGACGGCGGGCATCGATCCGCACGAGCTGATCGACGTGATGCCGCTCTGCCACGAGATGGGGCACCTCATCATCAACGACCGCGCCTTTTACGATCTGCCGCGCAAATTCAACATCGCCTACGACGGCGGCGGACTGATCGGCACGGTCGAGGACACGAATGACATCGGCTGCAAGGCCGTGAAGGTCGGCGACGAGGTTTTCTTCCGCATCGCGCTCGGCGGCGCGACCGGGCACAAGGCGTTCGCGCGCGACATCGGGGTGCTGGTGAAGCCCGCCGAACTGAACAAGGTCGTCGCCGCGGTGGTGCGCGTCTATATCGCGAATGGCAACCGCACCGACAGGAAGAAGGCGCGTCTCAAGCACCTGCTCGAAAAGTGGTCGCTCGATCAGTATCTCGCCGAGACGGAGAAGCTGCTCGGTTATCAGCTTCAGCGCGCGCCGCTCGATCTGGCGGCTGCCCAGCATCCGAGTCAGACGTTGCCGCATTCGCACGTCGGCATCTTTCCGCAGAAGCAGGCAGGGCTGAATTACGTCGGCGTCGCGGTGCCCGTCGGCCACATCAATCCAAAGCAGATGATCCGCATCGCGGAGATCGCCGACCTTTACGGCTCCGGCGAAATCCGGCTCACGGTCTGGCAGAATTTCATCATCCCGAACGTGCCTGATCACTTCGTCGCAACGGTGAAGAAGGCGCTGCGCAAAGTCGGATTCGACACGGAGCAGTCGAACCTCCGCAGCGGCCTCATCGCCTGCACGGGCAACTCGTATTGCAAATTCGCGCAGGCCGACACGAAGGGCCACGCGCTCAAGCTCGCCGACTGGCTCGACAAGCGCATCAAGCTGGACCAGCCCGTGAACATCCACGTCACCGGCTGCCCGAATTCCTGCGCGCAGCACTACATGGGTGACATCGGCCTGCTCGGCACGAAGGTGAAAGTCATGGGTGAAAGTCAGGACGGCTATCACGTCTTTGTCGGCGGCGGATTCGGCGCGCATCAGGCCGTGGGCCGTCAGGTTTTCAACGGCATCGCCTTCGACAGTCTGCCGCCGCTCATCGAGAAAATGTTGCGCGGCTACCTGCGCCACCGCACGGAGGGTGAGACCTTCCAAGCCTTCACCGCGCGGCACGATCTCAACACGCTCCAGGCGTTCTTTTCCAATGAGGAGTGAACCGCGCCCATGAAGCTCCCGAACCGATCGGCTCTCATCGCGGGTGTGATGCTGGCAGGCGCGACCGCCGCGGCGATTGTTATCGGTTCCATCGGGATGCGGCATTTCGATGCGGCGCTCACCGGTTACGCGATCGGGGCGCTCATGGCGGCGTTTGCGGTCGGCTATCGCTTCTCGGTGTGGGCGCAGAGGCCGCCTTCGCGGATGTACTTCCGGCGGGGGATTGAGCTCCTGTTCCGTCGGGCCGGAGCGGCGCCTCACGCGGAGAAGCGCGCCGAGAAGGTCAGCGTGCCTGTGCCGCACGGAGCGGGGACTCTCGGCTATGCGCTGGCGCGAAATTTCGTGGCGCAGGATTTCATCCGACGGCGTGGCGGCTACCGCTGGATCATGCACCTGTGCCTTTCGGGCGGCTGCACGCTCGCATTCGCGATCACTTTCCCGCTGGTGTTCGGCTGGATCCATTTCGCTTCCTTTGCCGACGACGCCGAGATGTACCATGTGGCTGCGTTCGGCGTGAATGTGGACAGCTTCAGCGTCCACAGCTTCAAGGCGTTTCTGATGTTCAATCTGCTGAACATCTCGGCGATCCTCGTGCTCGTCGGGCTGGCGATGGCAGGCTGGCGGCGCTTCACCGATGCGGGTGAGCGTGCTACGCAGACCTTTTCCGAGGACATCGTCCCGCTGCTGCTCATCCTCGCGGTCACAGCGACGGGCCTCGCGCTCACGGTGAGCTACAAATTTCTCGCCGGGCGCGGGCACGGCATCTGGGCGATCGTCCACATGGTCAGCGTCGTCTCTCTTCTGCTCTACATTCCGTTCGGAAAACTTTTTCACATGTTCCAGCGCACGTGTTCTCTGTGCGTGAGCCGCTACAAGAAGGTCGGCGAAGCGGGAACGCGGGCGCATTGCCGGCGGTGTGGGGAAGATTTCGCAAGCCAGATGCACGTGGACGATCTGAAGACCGTGCTCGACCAACTCGGCTTCGACTACCGCTTCGATGGCGCGCAGGGCGAGGTGCATTATCAGGAAATCTGCCCCGCATGCCGCCGTCGGCTGCTCGCGCTCAACCAAGGCCGCACGATCGGCCGCTGACTAACCATTCATGGCCACGCTCACTTTACCGGAAGAAAAATACATCGAGAACTACGGTCCGACGCCCGCGCACACGCCGGCGGGTGGCTGGAACAACGGCGAGCCGGACAAGCTCGTGAAGACACACTGCTGCTTCTGCGGCGTGCAGTGCGGCATCCAGCTCAAGGTGAAGGACAACAAGGTCATCGGATTTGAGCCGTGGGAGGAGTTCCCCGTGAACCAAGGCAAACTGTGTCCGAAGGGCGTGAAGCGTTACATGCAGAACGACCACCCGGACCGTCTCCTCTCGCCGCTCATTCGCAACGAGACCGGCTTCCGCGAGGCCGGCTGGTACGAGGCGATGCACAAGACGGCGAATGCGATCAAGGACATCCAGGCCAAGTACGGGAAGGACGCATTTGCATTTCTCGGGGGCGCATCGATGACGAATGAGAAGGCCTACCTCAACGGCAAGTTCGCGCGCATCGCGCTGCAGACCGCGAACATTGATTACAACGGCCGTCTCTGCATGGTCGCCGCGGGCTCGGCGAACCGCATGGCGTTCGGCGTGGATCGCGCGGCGAATCCGTGGAGCGACATCCCGCTCGCAAAGGTGATCATCCTCACCGGGACGAACCTCGCCGAGTGCTTCCCGATCCTCACCGACTACGTCTGGCGGGCGCGTGATGCGGGCGCGAAAATCATCGTCATTGATCCGCGCATCACGCCGATCGCGCGGACGGCGGACCTTTTCCTGCCCGTGCGGCCGGGCCGCGACAGCGCACTGGCGAATGGCATCCTGCACGTGATGATCGAGCGCGGGTGGACGGACGAGAAGTTCATCGCCGAGCACACGACCGACTTCGACAAAGTCCGCGAGCTGGTGAAGAAATTCACGCCCGAGGTGACGGAAAGGATCACCGGAGTCCCGGCGAAGAGCATCATCGCCGCGGCGGAGATGTGGGGCCCGGCGGAGACTTCGATGCTGATGCACGCGCGCGGAATCGAGCATCACACGAAGGGCACGGAGAACGTGCTCACTTACATCAATCTCGTGCTCGCCACCGGACGCATCGGCAAGCCCGGCTCCGGGTACGGCACGATCACCGGGCAGGGGAATGGACAAGGTGGACGGGAGCATGGACAGAGGTGCAACCAGCTCCCCGGCGGGCGGGACATCGGCAAGCCGGAGCACCGTGAGTTTATCGCGGATTTCTGGGGAATCCCCGAGCCGGAGCTGCCGAAACAGGGGCTCACGGCGTGCGAGATCATTGACGCGATCGAGCGGGGGGAAATCAAAGGGCTGCTCTCGATCAGCTTCAATCCGCTCGTCTCGATCCCCGACTCCGAGCGCACGCGCAAGGCGCTCGAGAAGCTGGAGTTTTTTGGCTGCATAGACTTCTTCCTCAGCGAGACCGCGCGCTACGCGGACGTCGTGCTCGCGGGTTCCTTGCAGGAGGAGGACGAGGGCACCGTGACGACCGGCGAAGGGCGCTGCGTGCGGCTGCGCAATTCGGTCTCGCCACCCGAAAACGCGCGGGTGGATTGGAAAATCATCTGCGAACTGGCCGAACTGCTCGGCAAGGAGAAGTTCTTCCACTACAAGAGCGCCGGGGAGATTTTCACCGAACTCGCCGCGGCATCGAAGGGCGGGCCGATTGATTACAGCGGGATGACCTACGAGAAGATCGAGGACAACATGGGCGTCTTTTGGCCGTGCCCCGCGCCCGAGCATCCCGGCACGCCGCGCTTGTTTGAGGGCGGGAAGTTCCATCACCCGGATGGGCGCGCGAAATTCCACGCCTACGACTACCGGCCGCCGGCCGAGGATGTGGACGCGGAGTTCCCGATCTTTTTCACGACTGGCCGCGTCGTCTCGCAATACCTCAGCGGTACGCAGACGCGACGCATCGGCGGCCTGGTGGATCAATACCCCGAACCGCTGTGTGAGATGCACCCGCTGCTGGCCGAGAAGCTCGGCATCAAGGATCGCGACATCGTGAAGGTGACGACGCGACGTGGTGACATCACCGTGCCCGCGCAAGTCGTGAAGAGCATCCGGCCCGACACGGTGTTCATCCCGTATCACTGGCCGGGCAAGAAGGCCGCGAACCAGGTGACAATCCGTGCGCTCGATCCGATATCGAAGATTCCCGAGTTCAAGGTCTGTGCGTGCCGGGTGGAGAAAGTTTCCGACGCGCCGAAACCCAAGCCCGCCGCCGCCGGCCAGCCGATGCCGTTGAAAACCAAATGAACGGCGCGCTGAACGGCAACGAATTCTTCCTCGATCCGTCGCGCTGCATCGGATGCCAGGCGTGCGTGCAGGCTTGTGGGGAATGCGGCACGCATCGCGGCCAGCCGATGATCCATCTCGAATACGTGCATCGCTCCACCGGAGTGCAGACTGCGCCGGTCGTCTGCATGCACTGCGAGGATCCGACCTGCGCGCGCGTGTGCCCGGCGGATGCGATCAAGCAGGATGACCATGGCGTCGTCCACAGCGCAGCCAAGCCGCGTTGCGTGGCGTGCTCGAACTGCGTGATCGCATGCCCGTTCGGCGTGCCGAAGATGAAGGTCGAGATCGACCTGATGATGAAGTGCGACATGTGCTACGACCGCACGAGCGTCGGGAAGAAGCCGATGTGCGCGACGGTCTGCCCGAGCGGCGCGCTCTACTACGGTCCGCGCGAATACATTGAGAAATTCCGCCGCGAGCAGCCCGTGAATGAGTTCCAATTTGGCCGTCAGACCGTGCGCACGAAGGTGAACATGATGACTTCGCCGGAGTTGAAGGCGCTGCCGTTCGAGGTGCTCGATTTCCTTCCGTGGGAGGGAAAGGACTTCGATCCGTTTTCACTTACCCGCGCCGGAGCGCCGGATGCTGCGGGCGCTGCGGTCTGGAATGAGGCCGAACTCGGCGCGCGTTGCTCAGAAACCTGCACCTGCCACTGATTACACCCGATGTCTGACCAGTCTCATTGGAAATCCGGTTACCCCATCCGCCAATCAGCCGAGCACGATGTGACACGCCGGGCATTCGCGAAGGTCGCATGCTGCTCCGCGCTCGCCGTCGGTGCAGGCTGGCTTGCGAAGGACAAACTCTTCCCGATGCCTGCCGCGACCGAGCCGAAGTTCATCGCGCGCGTCGAGGAGGTGCCGGTCGGTGGCTACAAGCTCTTCGCATATCCCACGGAGCATCATCCCGCGATCCTCGTGCGGTTGGGTGAAAATGAGTTCGCCGCGTACAGCCAGAGTTGCACACACCTCATGTGCCCGGTGAATTACCAGCACGACAAGCGGCAATTCTATTGCCCGTGCCACGAGGGATTTTTCAGCGCCAGGGATGGCAGCGTGCTTGCCGGTCCGCCGCCACGTCCGCTGCCTCGCTATCCGGTCGAGGTGCGAGCCGGGGAGATTTGGATCAATCCAAAGCAGACGCAGGTCTGAATCTCGCCGCAAAAGCGCGCGGAAGCTCGCCGCGAAAGTGAAGCCCCTGTTGAGCCGCGAGATTCCGGTCGAATCTACACCGAGCGCCGGCGGCGCTTGACGTGGAGCTGGGCGAGCGACTTGGCGATGGCCGCCTGTACCATCGCAGATTCCTCCTCGCCGATGTGTTCTTCCTTGAGGCGTGCTTCGGCACGTCTCACGGCTTCTTCGGCAGCCTTTTCGTCAATCGATTCCTCGGTGAGCGCCATGTCCACCAAGACGCTGACTTTGTCACCGGTGATCTCGACGAAACCTTCGCCGACGGCGAGGTGCGTCGTCTTCCCGTCCTTGGTGACGATGAGTTCACCGGGCGTGATCGCGGTGATGAGCGGGACGTGCTGCGGGTAGACGCCCATCTCGCCCTCGATGGCGGGAAGTACGACCAGCTCCACGTCGTCGCTGTAAGCGCGTGACTCAGGAGTGACGATTTCGAGGTGGAGAGTGGCAGCCATTTTGGAAGTTGAGAGTTGTTGGTCGAGAGTCGAGAGGCGTGCTTTTCAGTGTTTGGGCCAGAGTGGCGAGTCCGGGACTCTCAACTCTCAACCCTCACCTCTCAACCAGTCACGCAGTGACCATGTCGATGCCGCCCTTCATGTAGAAGTTGCCTTCGGGCACGTCGTCGTGTTTGCCGTCGAGGATTTCCTTGAAGCCGCGGACGGTTTCCTTGATCGGGACGTACTGCGCCGGGCGTGCCGGTGAAGACTTCGGCGACGGAGAAGGGCTGCGAGAGGAAGCGCTGGATTTTGCGGGCGCGGAAGACGAGTGAGCTTGTCCTCGGGCGAGAGCTCGTCCATGCCGAGAATGGCGATGATGTCCTGCAGGTCCTTGTAGCGCTGGAGCACGTGCTGCACGCCGCGGGCGACTGCGTAGTGCTCTTCGCCGACGATGTCGGGCGCGAGCGCCTTCGAGGTCGGAGGCGAGCGGATCGACGGCGGGATAGATGCCCAGCTCGGCGATGCGAGCGCTCGAGCACGATGGTGGAGTCCAAGTGCGCGAAGGTGTTCGCGGGAGCGGGGTCGGTCAGGTCGTCCGCGGGAACGTAAACGGCCTGCACGGAGGTGATGGAGCCGCTTGGTCGTCGAGGTGATGCGTTCCTGCAGCTGGCCCATTTCCGCGGCGAGCGTGGGCTGGTAACCCACCGCGGACGGCGTGCGGCCGAGGAGCGCGGACACTTCGGAACCGGCTTGCGAGAAGCGGAAGACGTTGTCCACGAAGAGGAGCACGTCCTGGTTTTTCTCATCGCGGAAATACTCGGCCATCGAGAGCGCGGAGAGCGCGACGCGGAGACGGGCGCCTGGAGGCTCATTCATCTGGCCGTACACGAGCGCCACCTTCGACTTGCTGAGGTCCTTCTGGTTGATGACGCCTGCCTCGCTCATTTCGTGGTAAAGGTCATTGCCTTCGCGGGTGCGCTCACCGACGCCGGCGAACACGGAGAAGCCGCCGTGGTCCTTGGCGATGTTGTTGATGAGTTCCAGGATGACGACCGTCTTGCCGACGCCTGCGCCACCGAACGCGCCGACCTTGCCGCCCTTGGTGAACGGGCAGATGAGGTCGATGACCTTGATGCCGGTTTCGAGGATGTGTCGCCTTCGTGTCCTGGTCGGTGAGCGTCGGCGCGGGGCGGTGAATCGGGTAGCGCTTCTCGGCGTTCACCGGGCCGCGCTCGTCCACGGGGTCGCCGGTGACGTTGAAGATGCGGCCGAGCATTGCTTCGCCGACGGGCACGGTGATCGGAGTCGCCGGTGGCGGTGACTTTCATGCCGCGCTTGAGACCCTCGGTGCTGCTCATGGCGACCGCGCGCACCCAGCCGTCGCCGAGGTGCTGCTGCACTTCGAGCACGAGCTTGGTGTCCATGCCGTCGGCGTTGAAGTTGATTTCGAGCGCCTTGTAGATTTTCGGGAGCTTGCCGCTCGCGGAGAAATCCACGTCCACGACGGGACCGATGACTTGGACGATGTTGCCGTGGTTGCTCATGTGGTTGAGAGTCGGTGAGTTGAGAGTTGGATGACGGATTAGCCGAGCGCCATCTGCGCGGTGGTGATTTCGAGAAGTTCGGTGGTGATGCGCGGCCTGGCGGAGCTTGTTGTATTCGAGCGTGAGGTCCTTGATGAGCTGCTTCGCGTTGTCGGTCGCGTTCTTCATCGCGACCATGCGCGCGCTGTGCTCGGAGGCGCGGCTTTCGAGCACCATCTGATAGACGGTGAAGTTCACGTAGTGCGGCACGAGATGCTCCAGCACGCCGCTCGGCGCTCGGTTCGAAAAGATACTCGGTCGGTGTTTCGCGGCGCGACGTCGGTCTTCGCGCCATGCAGCGCCTTCGAGTCGACGCATCGAAGTTTTGCACGGGCAGGATCAGCTTCGAGCGTCGGCTCCTGCCGCAGCGTGTTGATGAAGTTGGTGTAGGCGACGGTGACCTTGTCCACTTCGCCGGTGAGGAATTTCTCGATGCAGAACTTGCGACGCCTGCTTGCACTCGAGGAAGGTGAACGCCTCCTTCAGCGCGAAGTCCGCGACGAGGTTGCGCTTCAGGCGGCCGAGGAACTGCGAGCCCTTGCGGCCGATGGTGACGAAGGTGGTCTTCGCGGGATCGAACTTGGTCAGCTTCGCGGAGCAGGTTCGTATTGAGCGCGCCGCAGAGGCCCTTGTCGGTGGTGATGACGAGCACGAGCTCGCGTTTCACTCCTTGCGCTCCTGCGAGAAGCGGGTGCGAGTTCCTCGCTGCCGCCGGCCTGTGCAGAGCGACGCAGCACCTTGTTCAGCGAGTCTCGGCGTAGGGACGGCCGTTGAGCGCGCGCTGTCCTGCGCCTTGCTTCATCTTCGCAGCGCGCGACCATCTGCATCGCCTTCGTGATCTGCGACGTGTTCTTGACCGACTTGATGCGTCGGCGGATGTCGCGGGTGTTCGCGGCCATGGTCGGGTTTCGGTTAGCGCCAGCCCTGCTTGAATTCCGCGACCGCTTCCTTGAGCGCCGCAGCGTTTGCGTCGTTGATTTCCGGCTTGTCGCGCAGGCCGGCGAGCACGGCTTCCTTGCGGGTGGTGAGGTAGTCCTGGAGCTTGGTCTGGAATTCCTTCACGCGGTCCACCGGCACGTCGTCGAAGTAGTTGTTCTGCATCGCCCACAGCGTGGCGACCTGAAGCTCGACGGGCAGCGGGTTGTACTGCTGCTGCTTGAAGAGTTCCACGATGCGCGCGCCGCGGTCGAGCTTGCGCCTTGGTCGCGGCGTCGAGGTCGGTGCCGAACTGCGCGAAGGCCGCGAGTTCGCGGATACTGGGCGAGCATCGCCTTTGATTTTGCCGGCGACCTGCTTCATCGCCTTCATCTGCGCGGCGGAACCGACGCGGCTGACACGGAGAGACCGACGGAAATGGCCGGGCGGATGCCTTGGTAGAAGAGGTCGGTTTCGAGGTAAATCTGGCCGTCGGTGATCGAAATCACGTTCGTCGGGATGTAGGCCGAAACGTCGCCGGCCTGCGTCTCGATGATCGGCAGTGCGGTGAGCGAGCCGTTGCCGCTCGTCTCGTTCACGCGCGCGCTGCGCTCGAGCAGGCGGCTGTGGAGATAGAACACGTCGCCGGGATACGCTTCGCGGCCGGAGGGGCGCTTGAGGAGCAGCGACACCTGGCGGTAGGCGACGGCCTGCTTGGAAAGATCGTCGAACACGATCAGCGCGTCCATGCCGTTGTCCATGAACCATTCGCCGATCGAGGCACCCGCGAACGGCGCGAGATACTGCATGGACGCGGTGTCGGAGGCCGTCGCGACGACGATGATGGTGTATTGCATCGCGCCGGTTTCTTCGAGCACCGCGATGTTGCGCGCGACGTTCGACTGCTTCTGGCCGATGGCGACGTAGATGGAATAGAGCGGACGGAAGCCGGCGCTTGCCTTCGTTGGCCTTGTTGTGCGGCGCCTGGTTGATGATGGTGTCAACCGCGATGGTCGTCTTGCCCGTGGCGCGGTCGCCGATGATCAGCTCGCGCTGGCCGCGGCCGATCGGGATCATCGCGTCGATGGCCATGATGCCCGTCTGCACGGGCTGGCTCACCGATTTGCGCTTGATGATGCCGGGCGCGATTTTTTCCACCGGGTAATATGCGGTCGCTTCGATGGGCGCCCTTGCCGTCGACCGGCTGGCCGAGCGTGTTCACCACGCGACCGAGCAGGCCCTTGCCGACCGGCACGGAGAGCAGGCGTGCCCGTGGTCTTCACTTCGGAGCCTTCGACAACGCCCTTGTCGTCGCCGAGGAGCACCGCGCCGACTTCGTTTTCTTCGAGGTTCAGCGCGAGGCCGAAGACGCCGCCGGGGAATTCCAGCATCTCGTTGAGCATCACGTCGCTGAGCCCTTCGATTTTGGCGACGCCGTCGCCGACTTCGCGGACGGTGCCGACGTTGGACTTGGCGGTGCTGGTTTTGAGGCCGGCGATTTTGGATTCGAGGTCTTGGAGGATGCTGCTCATGGCGAAGGTGCGTGTTGAAAGTTGAGAGTTGAGTGTTGGGGAAAACTAGGCTGCGAGATCGTTCGCGAGGCGGTCGAGCCGCGATGCGGACGCTGGCGTCCACGACATCGCTGCCGACCTGGATGCGGAGCCCGCCGATGAGCGCGGGATTCGTCGTGTATTCGGTGGTCACATCCGCGCCGTACTTTTCGTGGATGGTGCGGGTGATCGCGCCCTTCTCGGCCGGTTCCAATTCCGCAGCGCTCTCGATGATCGCGTGACGGCGGGCGGTTTCGAGGCGGATGAGGCGGGCAAATTCCTTGAGCACGCCGATGTACTGGCGGGGCTTCGCGCGGATGACCGTGTCCGTGACACTGCCCACCTTCGCTGCGTCCAGCGCTCCGCCCGTGAAGCTCTCACGGAAAAGCTGCTTGGAAAGTTTGCGGGCCTCTTTGGAAAGTTTCATTTCCGGTGTTTAAGCGGCGAGTTCCTTGTTCGCCTCGGAGGTGATCTTCTGCTGGTCGGCGGAAGTGAGCACCTTGCCGGTGACTTTCGCCGTGGTGTCCACCACGAGGCGGGAAAGTTCCTTCTTCAGCTCGGCCATGAGGCGCTTCTGCTCGGCTTCACCGGCTTCGCGGGCCTTCTGGATGATCTCGGCGGCCTGCTGCACGGCGCGCTGGTTTTCCTTTTCGGAAACCTGCTTCGCTGCGGCGCGCGTCTCCTCGATCATCTTTGTCGCATCGGCGTTGGCCTTGGCGAGGATCTGCTCCGAGGTCTTCTGCGCCTCGGAGAGCTGCTCCTGGATTTTCTTCGCGTTGGCGAGGCTCTCCTCGATTTTCTGCCGGCGCGCTTCGAGCACGGCGAGGACGGGATTGTAGGCAAACTTCGCGAGCAGGAATGCGACGATGCAGAAGCTGATGATCTGGCAGAGCAGGCCCCACCAGTTGGCTCCGAACTGCTGCGCGATGTCGGACACCGTCTTCACGACGGGATTCTGTGAGGCTTGGGCGAGGATGACTGGGAAATTCATGGCGACTTTTGCAGGAAAAGGAAAACGGGCGCGGGACCGGCGAACCGGCCCCGCGCCGCGGTGAACTAGCTCTTTCCGAGGAAGAGAGCGAAGAACACAATGCCTTCTGCGAAGGCGGTGCTGAGGATCGACTGCACGAGGATCTTCGTGGACGCGCCGGGATTGCGCCCGACTGCTTCCGAAGCCTTCATGCCGATGAGTCCGACGCCGATTGCGGCGCCGAGGGCTCCGAGGCCTCCTTGGAGGCCGTTGCCGAGGTCAGCGAGGATGGTGAACATGCTCATTTGTGGTTTTCCTTGTTTGGTTTTGGTTTTCCCGCCGACCCCCGCTCACTATGGACGGTCCGATCGGCGAAAGTGTTGAAAGTGTCAGTGGTGCGCGGCTTCTCCGTGGGCGTGTTCGTGCTCCTCGTCGTGCGAGCAGATGAGCAGCGTGAAGACCGCCGTGAGCAGCATGAAGACGAGCGCCTGCACGAGGCCGACGAGCAGTTCCATGAAATAGAACGGAATCGGCACCAGCCAGCCGAGCGCGGGGACGACCTGCTGCATGGACTCGAGGAGATTCTCACCGGCGAAAATATTCCCGTAGAGACGGAAGCTGAGCGACACCGGGCGGAAGAGAATCGAGATGACTTCCAGGAGGCCGACGATGACGAAGATGACCGTGAGGAAGGCCAGCATGAGGCCCTTCGTGCCGCCCTTGGCGCCGAAGAGATGCTTGAAGAAACCGACGACGCCATTGAACTGAAGCGCCCATACGACCCAGCACGCGAAGAACACCAGCGCCATCGCGGCCGTCATGTTCAGGTCCGCCATGCCGCCGCGCAGTAGGGGAGTGGTGACGTGTTGCAAGGAGTGCGGCGCCGCGGGATCCGGCGGCACTCCCCATCCGATCGTGCCGACGCCGGGCACGAGACCGAACCAGTTTACCGCGAGGATGAGGATGAAAATCGTGGCGAAGAACCAGAACGTCTTTTTCGCCAAGGCCGGCCCGATGATTTCGGTGAGGAAGTTGTGCAGTGACTCGACGAGGAACTCCCACACATTCTCCGCGCCGTTCGGCACGTGGTTCGCGGCGTCTTTTGCGGAGCGGACCCGCCGCGTGGCGATCTGCGCAAAAAGGATGACGAGTCCCGCGACGATCCACGTCGCGATCATCGAGTTGTTCACCCAGGCACCCTTCGCGCGGTCGCCGAAGGTGGGTGCCGCGGACGGAAGGCCGTGGTGTCCGCCTCCGTGCTCCGCAGCATGGCTGATCGTGCCGGCGGGTGCGGCGTGCTTTTCCTCACCTTGCGCTGGAGCGGTCGCGAATGCCAGAAGCGCACACAGCGTCAAGATGAGCCATGCGGCATGTCGGCGGCCGGATTTTCCAAATGTGCTGAAAGCTGATGAGTTCATTGGCAATGGCTCCCGTGCCGGGTCGTTCCAGCGCCGCAATTTGCAAGTCGGGGAGACGCAAACGGGCGCGGTGGCGAGCCGCAGACAGGGCGAATGTTGCCGGGAGAAAACGCGGTTGGTTGAGGGGAGGCAAGTACTTTGTGAAATTTTTCACAAAGTCGTTTTTGCAGGCCCGTGACGATTCTCGCGCATCCGTCCGGGCGATTCCGAGCGCCCGCGGTTACGAGGTTCCGGCTGGCAATTCGACAATCTGGAAGCAGTGCTTTTCCAGAGTCTGGAGCGTATCCACGAGCGCGCCAAAGGTGACGGGCTTCACGATGTAGCTGTTCACGCCGAGGTCGTAGCTCCGGTAAACATCCGCATCGTCCTCGGACGTCGTCAGCACGGCCACCGGGATGTTGCGAAGGTCGGGATCGTCTTTCAATTCCTTCAGCACGGTCCGGCCATCTTTGCGCGGCATATTCAGGTCGAGAAGAATGAGGCCGGGGCGCGGAGCCTGTGCGGGCGGCGCGAATTTTCCGCGCGCACGCAGGTAATCCATCAGCTCCTCTCCGTTCTCGACGAACCGGAGGTCGTTGATGAGCCTCGCATCCTTGAGAGCCTCTGCAGTCAGAACCCGGTCGCCCGGATCGTCGTCGGCCATGAGGATCGTGATGGGCTTCAGCGGCGGATTCATAGTTTGGATCGCAATGACGGCATGTTCGGGAGCGCGATGAACATCTTTGGAATTGAAATGAACATGCACATTACATTCAAACCGAGCCCGATGGCGATATCCAAATTCAAGGCCCCGAGCCCGCACCGGTTCGGGTAGAATGGCGGCAGCCAACCGCTGGAGACGGCATTTCAGGTCGACCGGATGGTGACATCGATCGGCAGCCAGTGATGAATGATGTAGCTGCCGCGGTCGTCGTGATGTTCCGGGGGTTGGGTGCGGCCCTCGGAATCCGTGGCGCGGGACAGCAGCACGGTCCGACCAGGAATCGCAGGCACGGCCCATTCGTAATCCCAAAGCCGCCAAGCATTCCGCACCGAGCCACCCAGCAGGCGGGCATCGCTCCAGCTCTCTCCTTTGTCGGTGCTGACTTCCACACGCACGATCTCCGCATCGCTCGTCCACGCCGCGCCGTGCACGCGATACGTTTTGCCCGCAGGCACCGTCTCCGCAAATTCGGGCCGGGCGATCTGCGACTTCACCCTCGCGCTTGTGATCGGCACGAGCGACGGCGCGCTCGAGCCCCGTTCCCAGTAGGCGTAGTCGATCGATTGAAAGTAGCCGTTGTAGCACTGGTTCGTGACGACGATCTGTGTGAGCCACTTCACCGCCGCCATGCCATACCAGCCCGGCACGATTGCGCGCAGCGGAAAGCCATGCGCCGCGGTCAACGCTTCGCCATTCATCTCATAAGCGAGCAGCACGTCCTCATTCGCCTTCGCGATCGGGAGGCTGCGCGAATAGTGGATCTTTCCCGCAGGCCGCGGCGGCTCCTTTATCCGGCCCTCATCTGCGCCTTCCAGAATGATCTCGCAGGCCGAATTCTTCAGCCCCGCGCGGTCCAGGACGGCCGCGAGCGGCACGCCGGTCCAGCGGGCGTTTCCCACCGCTCCGCCTTCCCACTGGGCGCCGGCTCGCTGCGGTTCGAGGAAGGCGCGACCATTGCCCGCGCACTCCATGAAGGTCGTGATAGTCCGTGCTTCCATGGCGCGGAGGTCCTCGAGAGTCAGTTCCAACGCCTTGTCTACCTCTCCTTCGATCCTCAGTCGCCAGAGCTGCGCATCGATCGTCGGGATTGGAAAATGGCAGCGCACATAAAACCGATCCACCGGCGTGATGAACGAATCGAGGAACCCGAACGGCATTTCGAGATTCACCGGGTTCTTTTCCCGAACGATCATCCCGCCAAATTCACGACACGTCCCACCGCCGTCCTCCGCCGCATTCACAGGAAGGCCTCCAGTTCCCCGGCGACAGCTTCGACGCGCGCGATCCCCCGAGCGGCCGTCGTTTCCGAGACTGGCTGTTTGGATCGAAATCCGGGCATGGGGAGCAATCAGGTTACCGCGGGTACACGCGCTGGAGGAAAAACAGGCCGACGCTGAGCAGGACGGCGAGCGCGCAGGCGAACGGCAGGCGCGGCAAGTGGAAGATGTCGGGGAGCGTGACCTTTCCCTTTTCGCCCCATGTCTCGACGGTCTTTTTCAGCCAGCCGGACATTTCCGCGAAGACGTAGGACCCCGCCATGAGGCCGGCGAAGCCAAAGAGCACGTCCCAGCTCCCCTGACCGAGCGCGGCGGCGCCGGTACCGGGGCAGTACGCGAGCAGCGCGAAGCCGGCCCCGAAAAGCAGCCCGCCGATGATCTGTGCGCCAATGCGCGTCGGTTTGATGTGCAGGTTCACTTTCGCAAAGTGATTCAGCGTGAAGATGCCGACCATGCCGACGACGATAGCGCTCACCATGATCTTCACAACGGTGAAGTCCTGCAGCAGCAGTTGCCCGATCAGAACATTGAATTTCGCCACGCCGCCTTTCTGTAGGAGGAAGCCAAACGCGAGCCCGAAGAGAACAGCAGTGAGGATCTTTTTGCCGCCCGGTCCCTCCTCGGACGGCTCGGTGGATTCCTTCACGACTTTGCCGGGATCGATCATAGGGCAGTATAAAGGAGCATCGCGGTGGCAATGCCGGCGATGAACATGCAGACGACTGTGAGCCAGGAGCCGACGTTGAGTTGGAGCGTCCCGGAGATGCCGTGACCGCTCGTGCACCCGCCCGCGAGCCGCGCGCCGAACGCCATCAGCACCCCGCCCGCGAATCCGATGATGCCGCGCAGCACCATGCTGTTTTCGCCGAACTTATCGACCCACATCGGGTGCAGCCATTCATTGCGGATCTCGCCCCCGGTCCACGCGGCGACAAGTGCGCCGACGATGGTGAAGACCACAAAGATGAAGCCCCAATCCATGACAGGCGGGTTGTCTTTGTAGTAATTCAGCGACTTCGTGTGCTTCGGCGCGACTGCTTTGCCGATGAACCCAGCCAGCGTGGCGTAGAACGACGAAGCACCGATGGTTTTGTCCGCAAAATAAAACGTGAGCCACGACAGGACGCCGATGGCGGCGCCGACGATGTAGGGCGACCAGGCCGGGCCGTCGTAATTCGTGGCATCGACTCCAAAGTCGGCGGCTCCGGCCAACGACGGCAGCACAAGAAGCGCGGCGGGAACGAGTCGGTTCATTTCCCGTTCCCTCCTTCGATGGGATACTTCGCCTTCTTCCATGCCTGCCAACTCCCGGGGATGTTGCAGACGCACTGGAAGCCTTCCTGCTTGAGGATGCTCGTCCCGATGCTCGCGCGGTAGCCGCTGTCGCAATAGACGGCGGTCGGTCTGCTCGGATCCAGTTTCCCGATTTTTTTGCGAAGCTCGGGAAGAAACAGGTAGTGCGCGCCCGGGATGTGCCCGCTCTCCCATTCGGATGGCGACCGCACGTCGACGATCTGCAACCGCGAGCCGGCGTCCTTTACCTCGTGCACCGTCATTTGGCCGACCTCCTCCAGCTCGAATCCCGCATTGTCCCAAGCCTTCATCCCGCCCGCGAGATAGCCTGCGAACTGCGTGTAACCCGTGCGTAGGAACAGCTTCACGATGTCGTCGATCTCGCTGTCGTGATCGATGACGAGGAGGATGGGCTCGTCGGGCTCCAGCAGCCAACCCGCCCAGATCGACGCCATCGGTGTCCCGCCGATGCTGAGTGCGCCTTTGATGTGGCCGCCGCCGAAGGCGAGCATCATCCGCGTATCGACCAGCACGCCTTCCTTTTTCTCGATCGCTTCCTTGAAGGTCTTCGGCGGAAGGGCGGGGACGCGCGGCAGATTGCCAAGGATTTCCGGTCCTTTGGCGTTGATTTTTTTCATCCGCGGGTAGTAGGTCGGCACCGGCGGCGCGCTATCGAGCGCGTGCTTTTTGAACGCCTCGAAATCCGGAATCTGGAGATACGGATTGAACTTCCGTTCGTAGCCGATCGTGCTTTGCAGGCGGTCGCCAATATCTGCCCCGCACGGGGAACCGTGACCGTGCGCGGGAAAGATCATCACGCTGTCCGGCAGCGTCAGAAAATAGTCACGGAGCGTGTGAAAGAGCTTCTTCGTCAGCTCGTCGGTTTCGCCCGAGCCGAGCAGATCGGGCCGGCCGGCGGAGTTCACGAAAAGCGAGTCGCCCGTGAGCACGCCCCACGGCGTGTCGGCGTGTTTCTTTTCCGCGAGGACGTAGCTCACGTGCTCCGGCGTGTGACCCGGCGTGTGGCGCACGGTCACAAGTGTCTCTCCAAAAGTGAACTGATCGCCGTCCTTCAGCTTCTCGTGATCGAATCCATACTTCGCATCCTCCTCATGGCTGACAAACACCTTCGCGGATTGCACCCGGTCACACAGTTCGCGCGACCCGCTGACCAGATCGGCGTGGATGTGCGTCTCGAAAATGTGCGTGATCGAGACCTTCTTTTCACGCGCCAGTTCGACGTACTTCTCCACGTCCGGCGTCGGGTCGAAAACCGCTGCGACGCCGCTGCTGTCGTCGCCGAGCAGGTAGGAAAGTTCAGCGATGCCTTCGGTTTGGATGGTTTCAAAGATGAGAGCCATGGGAGGTCTGGGTCAGGGGTGAATGGATGGGGATTGCGGATGTGAGCGGCGGGAGAAGAGGCGCGTGAGGACGGTGGCGAGGACGATCGCGCCCACGTAGATCCACGGAGAAATGCCGGTGACCTGCGGCAGCGTGACCTTGCCCCAATCGCCCCACGCCTTCGTCAGCGTTTGCAGCGCCGGAAATGCCGCGACGTAGGCGAATGCTCCCGCGACCATCCCAAGGACACCGACCATCGCATCGCGACGCCCTTCCCCACAGGCTGCGACGCTGGTGCCGGGACAATAGCCAAAGAGCGCCATCCCGATGCCGAAAAGCACCCCGCCGATGATCACCGGAGCGAACGCCGCCGGCTTGATGTGCAGAGTGGTCCAGCCCATTTGCACCATCGCCCATACACCCACCGCGCCGACCGCCACTGCCGTGAGCATGATCTTCACCACGGTCCAATCCTTGAGGAGGAACTGGCCGATGATGACGCGGAATTTCGCGACGCGCCCCTTCTGCAGGAGGAAGCCGAAAAGAATGCCGGTGATGAGACCGAGCACGAGTTTGAGTGGTTCTTCAAACATGGCTGCGACCCTCCTTTCCATAGAGCGCGAAGGCAGTGGCAACTCCCCCGGCAAAGATGAGCGCTGCGAAGATCCAGCTTGAAAGGGCCAGTTGCAGCGCGCCGCTGATCCCATGGCCGCTCGTGCAACCTTGCCCCAACCGGGCTCCGAACATCATCAGCGCGCCGCCGAAAAACGCGGCGGCAAAACGCTTCGCCACGTTTGGCCCGAATCGCCAGTTCCAGAGGGGCGGCACTTTCCGCGGCTCGCGATCATTCCCCATGGTCGCGCTGAGCCAGGCGCCGATGAAGACGCCGATCACGAGCATCCATTCCCAGTCGATCTTCGGAGACTTACCCTCCGCTGCCTTCTTCTCCATCAATGGCGCCGCGACGCTCGGGGCCATGGCGTTTTCGGAAAGCGCCGCAGTGTTTTCGAAAGCCGTGGTGATACCGATGGGATGATCCGCCGACGCGAAGGCGAACCAGCTCAGCACACCGATTCCCACGCCCACCACATAGGGCGACCAGGATTTCATGCGCAGTGGATCCATAGGGTCAGGGTTGGTTTAAAATGGGTGACGGAATCCATTTCTGCGCGTGCCGTGCGGTGGCAGGGGAGACATCGTGAAGAATCGAATTCATGGAAGATGACTTTCTATGCATTCATCGCCACGTCCTCGCCGTGCGGTCGTATCCTTGTTCACGGGACTGTCGAACGTCCCTGATATCGCCCCGCCTCGATTATCCGCGCCTGATGGCGGAGGGGGCGGGATTCGAACCCGCGAGACCTTGCGGCCTGTCGGTTTTCAAGACCGATGCAATCGACCACTCTGCCACCCCTCCGAATCGGCGCGCATCTTCGGCAAACGATCCTCACGGCGCAACTGGAATGTCTCGGGGCGCGCCTTACAGCGCAGGAATCGCCCGCGCCAGCAGGTCCGCGAGGCTCGATGCGGCGCGCCCGCCGGTCTCGATGACCTCGGCGTGCGCGAGCGGTGCAGCGTGCAGGCCGGCGGCCCAGTTGGTCAGACATGAAAATCCCGTGACCTCGAGTCCGAGTGCGCGCGCCTGGATCGCTTCGAGCACCGTGCTCATGCCGACGGCGTCTGCGCCGAGTTTTTGCAACATGCGGACCTCCGCGGGAGTCTCGTATTGCGGGCCGAGCAGGCCGGCATAAACGCCCTCGTGCAACGTGATGTCAGCCGCTTTCGCGGTTCCGGCAAAATGTGCTCGGAGTCGCTTGGAGTACACTTCGCTCATGTCGAAAAAATTCGGCCCGCCGAGCAGCGGCGAAGTCCCGGTGAGGTTGAGGTGATCGGAGAGCATCATCCATCCGCCGGGCGCAAACGCCGCGTTGCACGTTCCTGCTGCGTTCGTGAGCACGAGCCGCCGGATGCCACGCTCGGCCATCCAGCGCACGTGCGCCGTCACCTCCGCGGCGCTCCGGCCCTCGTAAAGATGCACGCGCCCACGTGCGGCGACCACTGGCACGCCGCCGAGTGTGCCGAACACAAATTCGCCCGCATGTCCTGCCACGCGGGATTGCGGAAGCCCGGCGATTTCCGAGAACGGCACGGTTTCCGAAACCGCGATCCTTTCGACAAACCCTCCCAGCCCCGAGCCCAGCACGAGTCCCCATTCCGGGCGGAGTGTTTTCCAAGACATGTCGGCAGCGTGTGCCAGCGCCTCGGCTCACGCAAGGCGGCGATGGGCGGGATGCCGTGCTACTTCGCGGCCGCGGGTTCCGCGGCCTTGGGGGCTGCCGGTGTGGGCGCCGTGGGTTTTTCCTCCTTGGAAAAATCGACGTCTGCGAGCAACTGCCGGATCGTTTCACTCGGGAGGCACCATCGTATCGACGCGGCCGGAACGCGCGATGACGACGCCGATCACATCGCCATCGAGGTCCGTCACCGGGCCGCCGCACTGCGTCGCCTGCAGCGGAAGATCCGTCTGCATGACCGACGCAAAATCCGTCCGCCGTTTGCTGATCGTGCTGCCCATATTGTTCATCCGGTCGAGGCCGGGCCTTCCCGCGCCGGGGAGCGATCCGCGGTCGCCGAGGGCGATCTCCTTTTCCATGACCGCCTCGCCGCGCTGGAGCTTCAGGCGCACCTTGTCGCCGGCTTTCCGGTCGGAGACGAGCTTGGTGAAATTGAAGACCGAGTCCGGCTTTTTCCCGTCGAGTTCGAGGATGCGATCCTCCGCCAGCAGTCCGGATGCTTTCGCCGGGCCGCCGGGGACGATCTCGCGGATCTTCAGCCCGCGCTCGTCGCTCGTCAGCGAGACGCCGAGGAAGCCGCGCCCTTTCGTCTGCTCGTTGCGGACCGGGACGCTCACGATGCCGATGGCCACCGGCTCGCGGCCATCGGGAGCCACGGCGCTGATGAATGTGCCGACCTCCAGCGCGCCGCGCTCGGACCATTTCACCACGGGGATTTCTTTCGCGGCGGTTTTCAAAAGCGCGAGATCGTGCTCCGGCCAAGTGCGCACGACTTTCGCCGCGACCCACGAGCCTTTGATCTCGCACTGGATATCGCCGCTGCCCACCTCGCTCGCCTTGGTGACGAGCCAGCCGTCGGCCCGCACCGCGGTCGCGAAGGCCAGCGGGTCGGCCGGCTTCTTTTTGTCGCGCAACGCAAAGGTCGCATGAGCCGCGCCGAGGGTTCCCGGGCGGTGCCCGTCGAGGAGTTCGTAGAAGTGCTCGTTCAGCCGTTTCTCGATATCCTTGGAAAATCCCGGCGCCGTGCCGAATCCGAGACCCTTGAGGGCATCGGGATTTCTTTCCTGCATCATCCGCATCAGCTCGGTGAATCCGGCCTTGCGGAGTTCGTCCGCGGACACGCCTTGTTTTTCCAGGACTCCGCGCAGGAGGTCCATGAGTTCCTTTTGCTCGATCTTCAGTTTCCCGCCGTTTTTCTGCGCGCGATTCCGCAGTTCACCGAGGAGCCGGTCAGCTTCGTCTGCGGCCTGCGATTCCGCTGCAGCCGGCGGCGGCGGCGGGCTTTTGCTGGGCGGCTTTCTTGATTGCGCCGTGGAGCGTGCCCGCGGTGAGCAGCGCTGCGAGGATCAGTTTGCGGGTCATGGGCAGGTGTTGGGAAGGGTTACGGTTTTTGCGGTGCGGCGGATTCCATGCGCTTGAGCATTTCGGCCTCGGAAATCAATGCGACTTCGGTCCGCTTCTCCTCGTCGCCACGGCGGTAAACGAGCGCAAGCCGGTCGCCGGGCCTCGCCTTGCCGATTTTCGCGGCCACCGCCTCGCTGGTCGTCATTTCCTCGCCGCCAATGCGGAGGATCACGTCGCCCGGCCGGGCTCCCGCGGCTTCGAGCGGGGACTTTGGCATCACTTCCTTCAGCACCGTGCCGCCGGAGCCCGAGGTGTCGAAGACCGCTCCGAGCACGGCCTTGCCACCCGTCTGCCGCCTGCTGAAGGGAGACGGACGCTGCCCGGGGATTTTTCCCCACCGCTCGCCCTTGAGCATCTTTTCCCACGAGACCTTCGCCGCGTTGACGGGCGCATCGCGGTTATAGCTCAGGCTTTCCGAAATGGATGAGTGGATGCCGACGACCTTGCCATCGAGATCGAAGAGCGGGCCGCCGGAGTCGCCGCCGATCAGCGTGCAGTCGCTCATGAGGAATCCGCCCGCATTCTTGCTGCTGATGCGCCCGATGCGCGCCGGCGGCGTGCGCCGCACGTCGTAGCCACCGGGATGCCCGAGCGCGATGACGATGCTGGTCGTCTCCAACTTGTCCGAGTCGCCCAGTTCCGCGAACGCATATTTTCCCGGTTCGATGATTTTCGCGAGCCCCACATCGCGAGTGTAATCCGCGCCGAGCACCTTGCACTTCGCCTGTCTCCCGTCGGGGAAAACGACGATCATCGTGTCATTGCCGACCGTGACGTGCCCCGCCGTGAGGATCAATCCATCCGCCGAAACGACGACTCCCGAGCCCGCGCCGGCCACCTTTTCGCCAATGAGCGAAACGACCGCCGGCATGTTTGTCGCGACGAGCTTCTTCACTTTCACCTCCATCTCCTTCATCTGCGCGACGGTGAAAGCCTGGACGGGCGCGGCTGCGACGAAAACGAAAGCGAGGAGGGCACCGAGGTGGCGGAGCAGCGTGTTCATGCAGAGAGGTTGTGAAAGAGAGGCGTCACTGACCGGGATATTTGTTTATTTTAATCCCGAAGCGCCGTCAGCGCAAGGGAGCGGCCCGGCTTGTGTCCCGGAGATCCTCTGCCCAGACTCATCCCGTGCATCTCGCGCCCCTCCTCGCCGTTCTCGCCCTCGCCGCCGCGGCCAACGCGGCCGATCTTTTTCCGTTCGTCTTGCCGTGGGACGACGCGAGCGAATCGGCCACGAACATCGCGTGGCTCAACGACAAGCCTGCGGGCCGCGACGGCTTCGTCCACGTGAAGGACGGCCATCTATTTGCCGGCGAAAAGCGCCTGCGCATCTTCGGCGTGAACACGTGCTTCGCCGCAAATTTCCCGGACAAGGACATGGCGCCGAAGGTCGCCGCGCGTATGGCGAAGTTCGGCATCAATTGCGTGCGCTTCCACCACATGGACATGTTCAGCGCGCCTGCCGGAATCTTCGCCAAGGACGGACGCACGCTCGACCCCGGCCAGCTCGACCGGCTCGATTTCTTCATCGCCGAGCTGAAGAAGAACGGCATCTACGCCGACCTGAACCTGCACGTCTCGCGCACCTACCCCGACCGCCCGCGCGAGGAGAAAAAGGGGAATCCCGAATTCGACAAGGGCGTGGACAATTTCTGCGCCGCGATGATCGCGCTGCAGAAGGACTACGCGCGCGACCTGCTCACGCACGTGAACGCCTACACCGGCAACCGCTACGCCGACGAACCCGCCGTCGCGCTCGTGGAAATCAACAACGAGAACGCCCTCGGCTTCCAGTGGTGGGCCGGGGAGATGGACGACCTCCCCGCGCCGTATCGCGAGGAGCTGGAGTCACTGTATGGCGCGTGGATCACGAAAAAATACTGGGCGGACGCCAAGCGCGAGGTGTGGCGCGAAGGCGCACGCGAAGCCGGCCCGGAGATTCTTTCCGGGCCGAAGTGGAACTTCGAGCAGCACGCCGGCGCGGAGCAGACGCATTCGGAGAAGGACGGCGTCATCACCGTGCACGTCACCAAGCCCGGCACCGAGCCGTGGCACGTCCAGTTCTCCGCCGCCCCGCTCGCAGTGAAGGCGGAGAGCTACGAAGTGCGCTTCCGTGTGAAAGCTGCGCAGGGCACAAGCCTCTCCGTCTCCCTCATGCAGTCGCACGAGCCGTGGAAAGTCCTCGGCTCCGCGAACGTGAAGGCCGGCGCCGACTTTCGCGAAGTCTCCGCGACGATCAAAGTCACCGCCGCCGATGACAACGCCCGCCTCACCATCGGCGGCATGGGCATGGCCGCCGGCGCGTTCGAGTTCACCGGCTTCTCGCTGCGCACCGCGGCGGTGGACGGTTCGTTTGTGCGAGGTGAGAAAGGCAGCGTGCCGATGCTCCGCAAGCGCGACCTCGCCCGCACCACCTTTGCCAAGCAGCGCGACTGGCAGGAATTCATCTGGGACACCGAGACCGCCTACTGGAACGGCATGCGCGACTTTTTGAAAAAGGATCTCGGCGTGAAGGCGCCCATCGTCGGCACGCAGGGATTCTGGAGCCCCGGCCACGTGCAGGCGGGCATGGATGTCATTGATTCGCACGCCTACTGGCATCACCCCGACTTCCACGGCCGCGGCTGGAACGCCGACGTGTGGGACGTGAAGAACGAGCCCATGGCCGGCGCGCCCGACGGCGGCACGCTCCCCGGCCTCGCCGCGCAGCGCGTGGCGGGCAAGCCCTTCATCTGCACCGAATACAATCACCCCGCGCCGAACACGTATTCCGCCGAGACCTTCCCGCTGCTGTGCGCCTTCGCCGCGCTGCAGGATTGGGACGGCGTCTTCGCCTTCAGCTACAGCCACCGCGGCGCAGGCGAATGGGCGCAGGATTACTTCAACAACTTCTTCGACATCGACCGCCACACCGTGAAAATGGCGACGCTGCCGGGGGCGGTGATCAGTTTTCGGCGGGGGGATATTGAGCCGTCGTCGTCACCCAAGACTGCCGTGATCGGAAAGGACAAGATCGTGGAGCTGGCTCTGAGACGAGGGCCGTCACTTGTGCGCGGCGGAATCGAAGCGCCGGGGGATCTTTTCAAGCATTTTCTTTCTCACAAGCTCGGATCCGGAGGCGAAGAGGAGACGTGGACGATGAAGAATGCGACTGATCACCGCGCGCGCTGGGATTCTGCATCGCGATTCGCCAGTGTGGATAGAATCTACTCGAAGTCCTGGGTGGGGCGCACGACGGGTGAAAAGCAAAAGATTGGATCCCTTTTCGTGGAGCCCAAGAGCAGACGCCAAAAATGGATGTGCATCCAATGGACGGTGATCGAGAGCACTAAATCAGACAACGCGAAGCGTGCTCTCATCACCGCCACCGGCGACATCGAGAACACCGGCATGGGCTGGAAGAATGCGGAGAAGACGAGCGTGGGGCGCGATTGGGGGAAGGCGCCCGTCCTCGTCGAAGGCCCGGCGGCGAAGATCGAGCTTCCCGGCGGCGGGAAATTCAAGGCGTGGGCACTCGACGAATGCGGGCAGCGGCGTGAGGAGATTCCTGTCGCGGGCGCCACCTTGGAAATCGGCCCGCGATTCAAGACGCTCTGGTACGAGGTCGAGCGGCAGTAGCGCTCACCGCAGCGCGAGCAGCATCCGGAAGTGCGGGCCGACGGTCGGGATGTCGAATTCCCCGCCGACGATTTCCCAGCCGTTCTTTGAGTAAAATGCGGCGGCGGAGGTCCGTGCGTTGCACCAGAGGAGCGCCGCGCCATTTTTCCGCGCCGCCGTCACGCACGCATCGAGCAGCGCCTTGCCGAATCCGGCGCCTTGCACTTCGGGCAGCGTAGCCATTCCGCGGAGCTGCCATGCGGGCGACACGTCCGGCATTTCCGGGCAGGGCGCGAGCGTAGATGGATGCGACGCCGACGAGCCGTTCGCCGTCGAACGCGCCGAAGTGCAGCGTGGCCGGCGCGTCGTCGCCATCGAAGATCGCCGTCTCGCGCGGAAAGCCCGGACGCAGCACGGGCCAGCGCACGGCGATTGTCTCAGCGGCGGCGATGGGGCGGATCATTCCCGTAGCCGCCGACGGAAGGAGGCGGGCACTTTCTGCAACGCGGAAGAAAAATCAGCCCGCCTCGTTCCCTCGGCGGCTACGGGGACGGGCACCCCTTTGCCTTGCGCCTTTGCGCCTTTGCGCGAGTCCATCGGGTCCATCCAGTTCATTCCCGCTGTCGCGCGACGATGCGCTCGACGTATTTCGCGAGCAGGTCGAATTCGAGATTCACGCGCCCGCCCTTGCGCCGCACGGCGAGATTCGTGACTTCGCGCGTGTGCGGGATGATCCAGCACACGAAGCTCGCCGCATTTCCGTCGCGCACTTCCGCGACCGTGAGGCTGATGCCGTCCACGGCGATGCTGCCCTTGAATGCGACATACTGCGCGAAGTCCGAAGGCAGCGCGATCTCGAGCCGGAAGTCCTGCGCGTGCGGCGAGAAGTCCAGCACCTCCGCCGTCGTGTCCACATGGCCCTGCACGAAATGCCCGCCGAGCTTCGCGCCAGCGCCGAGCGCGGGTTCGAGGTTCACGCGCGCGCCGTCCGCGAGGCTCGCCGAGATTCGTGAGGCGCAGTGTTTCCGCGAGGAGATCAAAGGTGAGCCGCTCGCCGTCGCGTTCGGTGACAGTGAGGCAGCAGCCATTCACCGCGATGCTGTCGCCGATTTGCGCGGTAGGCCCGGCGACGGGTGCGCGCAGCGTGAGGCGCGCACTTTCTCCCGTGCGCTCGAGCGAGAGAATCTCGCCGGTTTCGAGGACCAGTCCGGTGAACATGCCGTGACCTTACCCGAAGATGTGCCAGCGCGAGAAGAACAGGATGCCGATGAGCGCGAGGAACGGCAGCAGGATCGGGATCGCGTATCGCACGATGTATCCGAGGAAGGTCGGCGTGCGGACCTTTGCGTGCTCGGCGATCGCCTTCACCATGAAATTCGGCCCGTTGCCGATGTAGGTCATCGCGCCGAAGAACACCGCGCCGAGTGATATGGCCTCGAGTTTTCCCGCGTGCATGCTGGCGAATTGCTGGATGTCCGCGACGCGATCCATGGAAAGCTGCACCTGCCCGAGCGCGGTCGCGAGGAAGGCCAGGTACGTGGGCGCGTTGTCGAGGCACGCCGAAAGCACTCCGGTCGCCCAGTAATACTCGTGCGCGCTGCTGAGCGGCGGCGGGTTCACCTGCAGATAGCTGAGCGCCGGGGTCATCGTGATGAAGATGCCGATGAAGAGCCACGCGACCTCCTTCACCGGCTCCCATGCAAAGTCGTTCAGTTGGTGAATTTCGCGATTCGTCGTGAACCACGAGCCGAGCGCCGCGGCGACCATCGCGCCTTCGCGCCATCCGATCGGCAGCACCAGCACGGCGAAGAGGATCACGCCGAGGAAAAGCAGGTTCGGCAGCCCGCGGAATGTCCACGTCTCATGCGCGGTCTCCATCTCGCGGATGTCTCGCGGCGCGCGGAGGAAGTTTTTCCGGTCGAAGACGGCGAAGATCGCGATGAGCCCCGCGACGGCGACGAGCCAGCCCTGCCAGCAGTGGGTGAGCACCCAGAAAAACGGCACGCCTTTCAAATAGCCCATGTAGAGCGGCGGGTCGCCGATGGGCGTGAGGCAGCCGCCGACGTTGCTGACGATGAAGATGAAGAAGACGATGTGGAACGCCGTGATGCGGTATTTGTTCATCCGGATCCACGGGCGGATGAGCAGCATCGAGGCGCCCGTCGTGCCGATGATGTTCGCGAGCACCGCGCCGATGGCGAGGAACACGCAGTTCGCGAAGGGCGTTGCCTCGCCCTTCACGCGGATGTGGATGCCGCCCGACACGATGTAAAGCGACGCGATGAGCGCGATGAACCCCGCGTATTCCTCCAGCGCGTGCAGCAACGGCGAAAAGCTGCCGGAAAGCGCGACCTGGAAGACCGCGCTGATCAGGGCGAGTCCCGCGGCGATGAGAGGGTAGCGCTTGTGCCAGAAATGCGGAAACGCGAGCGGCCCGACCGCAATGCAGAGCAGCAGCAGCGCAAACGGCGCGATGAGCCAGACGGGCGTGGGCGTGACGGAGGCGGAGGCGAGGATCATTTAGTGGAGTGGCCGGTCGTAAACGGGGAATGCGTTCGCCGCCGGGTCAGTAGAAGCGCCGCCGTCGCGGGTCACCTCCCAGTTCGGCACCGTGTCATCGGAAAAGGCGAACGCAGCGCGCCGCCGATCGAACTCGCGCGCGGCGCGAGCGGAGCCGAGGGCGAAAAGCAGGATGGTGATGCGAAACATGGGCGGCAGTTCCTAGCACAGGTCCGGCGCTTGCCAACTGCGCACCCTCATCGCTGCTTCGCTGTCAGCTTCGGCAAAATCACGCGTGCGATGGCTTCATTGCCGGCGGGATCGGGATGCACGCCGTCCTTCGTCATGCTGCCCTCGGGAACTGCGCCGAAAAGGCTGACGAAGTCGCAGCCGGTTTCCTTTGCGAGGGCGGCAAAGGCGTCGCCGAGTTCGCGCAGCTTGGCCTCGCGTTCATTGGCGATGGGCTTCGTCGCGACGAGCGCGGACTTGTTGATGTTCGGCGGGCCGACGAGCAGCACCGCTGTCTTCGGGCCGTAGGTCAGACGTGCGCGCTCGATCATTTTGCGCAGGTTCGCGACCGCCTTTGGCACGCAGTCCTTCGTGATGTCCCGCGAGTCGTTCGTGCCGAGCGCGAGCACGAGGAAATCCGCGCGCGGCTGCCGTGTCAGCATTGTCTCAAATTCAGGCACCGACTGCGTGGGCCGGCCGCCCTTGCCCTCGTTGATCACCGTCAGCGCGCCTTTTGCCTCGCGTTCCACCACGCGCACCCACGCGCGGTCCCGCTGTTCCTTCGGCAGCGCGCCGCCTTCGGTGATTGAATCGCCAAACACCACCGCCGTTGCCGGTTTCGCCGGGACACCGGCGCGCGTTGAAAGCGGGAGCATTGTGAGCAGCAGGAGGAAACGAATCAGCATGACGCCGACATTGTGAGTTCGCGGTGAAAGAATCACGTCCTGGCTTCAAAAAGTTTTCCGGCGATGGGACTCCGCACGCGTCGCGGTCAGTGCGGCCGTTTCACGAGGGTCTCGTACAACTCCACGGTACGCTTTGCGATCGCGCCCCAGGCGAAGTGCTCCTCGGCGCGCTTGCGTCCGGCGGCGGCCATGCGGGCGCGCATGGCGGGGTCGGCCATGAGCTGGTTGACGCGCGAGGCGAGGTCGCGCGCGAACCGCTCGGGGTCGAGCGGCTTCAAACGGGCTCTCGGTCATCTGCTCGAGCGGAACGAGGAAGCCGGTCTCGCCCTCGACGACGACTTCCTTGATCCCGCCGACGGCGCTCGCGACGACGGCGGTCTCGCAGGCCATCGCCTCGAGATTGATGATGCCAAACGGCTCGTAAATCGACGGGCAGCAGAAGACGGCGGCGTGGCTGTAGAGCTCGATCTTCTCGGTGTTGCTCACCATCTGATCGATCCAGACGACGTTGCCGTGCTTCGCCTGCGCGGCGCCGACGGCGGCCTTCATCTCGGCGGCGATCTCCGGCGTGTCCGGCGCGCCCGCGCACAGGACGACCTGGATGCCCGGAGTCATGTGCTCGATGGCGCGGACGAGGTGGATGATTCCCTTTTGCCGCGTGATGCGGCCGACGAAGAGCACGTAGGGCTCGCGCGGATTCACGCCGTATTTTTCCAGCGCGGCGGTGGTCTTCACGCGGCGGTATTCGTCGAGGTCGATGCCGTTGTGGATGACCGGCACGCGCTCGCGGCTTCACGTCGAAAAGGCGCAGGATGTCGTCGCGCGTCTCGCGCGAAACGGCGATGACGGCGTCGGCCATTTCCATCGCGGTCTTTTCCACCCAGCAGGAGAAATCGTAGCCGCCGGCGAGCTGCTCGCGCTTCCACGGGCGCAGCGGCTCGAGCGAGTGGACGGTGAGCACGAGCGGGATGCCGTAGTTGAGCTTCGCGAGGATGCCGCCGAAGTGCGTGTACCACGTGTGCAGGTGGACGAGGTCGGCGTCGATGGCCGTGGTGTTCCAGTCCACGCCGCGCTGCACGGCGGCGAAGACGGAGTGCAGCGGCTTCGGCGCGGTGTAGGCCGAGGTGTCGCAGCCATAGCCGGTGGCCTTCAGCGTCGGCGTGTCGATGCGATGCTCGCGCGCTTCCTTGCCGTAGCAGCGGACTTCGAGCGAGATGAGCTTCGCGAGTTCGCGCGAGAGATATTCCACATGCACGCCAGCGCCGCCGTAGATGGTGGGTGGAAATTCGTTGGTGAGAAAAAGCGCCTTCATACGTCACGGGGGTTGTGGCGTTTTGCGGCGGCAAAAGTCGAGCGCGGTTAAATCCTGGCGGCAAATCCGTGGGGCTTGCGTAATCCGGCACTCATAACCACTGTCGCCGGATGCCTTCCTCGGAAAAACGCTTCGGCTGCCTCGGTGTATTCATCGTGGTGCTGCTGTGCCTCAGTCTGCTTTTCAATCTCCTCTTTCTCGTCGGCGAGGTGGCGGGCAGCCTGCCGGGTGGCTCCCGCAAATTCCGCGAGACGGTGCTCACCGAAGGCACACCCACCGTGAAGGCAAAGATCGCCGTCATCCGTCTCGGCGGCGTCATTTCCAGCGACGAAACGGCATTCGGCATTGGCGCGACGCCGGAAGACATCAGGCAGGCGTTCAAGCAGGCGCTCGACGACAAGGACGTGCGCGCGATCGTGCTGGCGATCGACTCGCCCGGCGGCGAAGTCACCGCGAGCGACGACCTCTACAACATCATCCGCAAGGCGCGTGACCGGAAGAAAGTCATCGTGAGCATGGGTGCGATGGCGGCGAGCGGCGGCTACTATGCGGCGCTCGGCGGCAGCTACATCATCGCGCACGACACGACCTTCACCGGCAGCATCGGCGTGATCATGCAGACGCTGAACTACGGCGAGCTTTTCGGGAAAATCGGGCTGCAAATGGTGACGTTCAAGAGCGGCAAGATGAAGGACATGCTCAGCGGTTCGCGTCCGATCACGCCGGAAGAAAGCGTGTATGTGCAGGCCCTCGTGATGCAGACGTACGGAAAATTCGTCGGCATCGTCGCCGCCGAGCGCAAGCTGCCGGAGGACGCGCTGCGCAACGGCGTCGCCGACGGCCGCATCCTTTCCGGCAAGGATGCGCTGGAGGCGAAGCTGATCGATGGCCTCGGCGATTTCGACGCGGCGGTGAGCAAGGCGATGGAACTCGGCGTGGCGCCGGGAGCCACGGTCGTGGAGTACCGCATCGTCGAGCCGCTCAGCAAATACCTTCGCCTTTTCGGCAAGGCGGACAGCTCGAAGCGCGTGGAGATCAACCTCGGGCCGCAGTCGGCGCTGCAGCTCCAGCCGGGACGGCTTTACCTGCTGCCGGAAATCCTCGCGCCGTAGCGCTTTTCAGAGCCGTGCTGGTCGCCTCACTCACGACGGAAATCGAGCTGCCGATGGATCAACTGATCCTGCTGAACGTCATCGCGTTCGGGCTGCTCTTTGCCGGCATCCACGTTTACCGGAAGATGATCCGGCGCGTGGGCATCCGCGGCGGGCTCGTCCGCACCGACTTGTTCGGGCTGCCGGATGTGCTCGTGACGGGTGCGCTCGTCGTGCTGCTGCTCCTGCTCGTGGTGATGCAGTGGGTGCTGCCGGCCGTGCCGAAACCGCCGGATGCCCCGGGCTCGCCGGCCGGGGGAGTCACGGGGCTTCAGATCATCTATGGCGCGCTCCAGTTCGCGCTGCCTGTGGCTGCGATCATCGCACTGCTCATCGCCCGCGGGATCAGCCTTCCGGCGATTTTCGGCCTGAAACGCGTCGGCCTCGTGCGCGCCATCGCCACGGCGGCGGGCCTCATCGTGCTCATGCTGCCGCTGTTCATGCTCGTGACGAGCATCGCGTATCAGTTCCTCGACGGGCACGCGGAGCAGCAGGAGCTGGTGAAGGTTTACCAGCGCGCGGCGAAGAGCGGGAAGAGCGACATCCTCTGGCAGGTCTTCGTCGCGGCGGTCGTCATCGCGCCGATCACCGAGGAGCTTCTCTTCCGCGGCTACTTTTATCCGGTCCTGAAACGCATCGCGGGGCCCATCCCTGCCGCGCTTGGCATGTCGATGCTCTTCGGTGCGATCCACAACAACGCACTCGGGTTCCCCGGCCTCACGGTCCTCGCGCTCGCGCTTACGCTCGCGTACGAATGGTCCGGCTCGATCGCCGTCTCGATTTTCATGCACGCGTGGTTCAATGCGACCTCGCTCTTCGTCATGTGGTGGGCCACCAGCCACGGGCTCATGAAATGAAAATCGCTGCGCTCGGCGAGGATGCCGTGGTGGCGGCGATCACGCGTGGTTTGCCGCTTGGCGGCGATGTGCGGCGCGGCGCGGGGGATGATTGCGCCGTCATCGGCGGCCCGCGCGATCGCGTGTGGTCACTGCTGAAGGCGGACTGCGTGGTCGAGGGTGTCCACTTTCTTGCAAAGGAAAAACCGGCGCGCGTCGGCTGGAAGGCGCTGTGCCGCGCGGTGAGCGACATCGCCGCGATGGGCGGACTGCCACGCCACGCGATGATCACAATCGCAGTCGCGAGGGACGTGAAGCTGGCGTGGCTGCGCGGACTTTACGCGGGGCTGAGAAAAGCGGCGCGGCGGTTCGGCGTGAGCATCGTCGGCGGGGAGACGTCGCGTTCGCCGGGGCCGGCGTTCATCAGCGTGGCGCTCACCGGCGAGGTCGAGCGCGCGCGGTGCGTGACGCGCAGCGGCGGCAGGGCGGGGGACATCCTGTACGTGACCGGCAAGCTTGGCGGTTCGCTCGCGGCGAAGCATCTCGATTTCATCCCGCGGCTCGCCGAGGCGCGCTGGCTCACGGAGCAGTTCCGCATCCGCGCGATGATGGATCTCAGCGACGGCCTCGCCGCCGACCTTCCGCGGCTCGCGAAGGCGAGCGGGTGCGGGTTTGAAATTTCCGGGGAGCGGATCCCGCGCAATCCTGGCTGTACCGTCGCGCAGGCGCTCGGCGACGGGGAGGATTTCGAGCTGCTCTTCGCCGTGCAGCCGAGTGACGCGGCGCGGCTCGAGGCGAAGTGGCACGCGAAATTTCCAAAACTTCCGCTCACCCGGATCGGTTCGCTCACGCGCGGGACGACGGGCAAAAAACGAAAACCAACAACCCGTGGCTTCGATCATTTCGCATAGTCCGGCGGAGACCTTCGCGTACGGCCGTTCGCTCGGTGAGACCCTTCGCGCCGGCGATGTCGTGGCGCTCGATGGCGAACTCGGCGCGGGCAAGACGCATTTTGTGAAAGGAATCGCCGCCGGCCTCGGCTGCGCTGGCGACGTGACGAGCCCGACCTTCACGCTCGTCCACGAATACGCGGGCGGGCGGCTGCCGCTGTTCCATTTCGATTTTTACCGGCTCGAAAGCGAGGACGAGACGCTGCGGATCGGGCTCGACGATTATCTCGGCGAGGGCGGCGTGGTCGTGATCGAGTGGGCCGGAAAATTTCCCGCGCTGCTGCCCGCGGGCACGCGCTGGTTCCGGATGCGCGCGGGCGAAGGCGACGTGCGGCATATCGACGAAAGCGACGAGAGCGGGGAGGCGCCGCGCGCATGAAAGTGCTCGCGATAGACACCTCGACTTCGCACGGGAGCGTCGCGCTGCTCGATGACGGGCGCCTGTTGCTCGACGAGTCGTGCATTTCGGACCGCAACCACGGCTGTGCGCTCGTCCCGCTGTTGCAGCGCGCGGGCGAACTTGCAGGACGGTTCGATTTGATCGCCGTCGGCCTCGGTCCCGGCAGCTACGCGGGTGTGCGCATCGCGATCGCGACGGCGATGGGCATCGGCATGGCGATGGGCGCGAAGCTGGTCGGACTCCCGAGCGTCGCGGCGTGGGAGTGCGACGCGGAGCGGCACCTCGCGATCGGAGATGCGCGGCGGGATACGTTCTACTTCACGAAAGTCGAAGGTGGCACCTGCACCGATGGGCCGATGCTGGTCGATGCGGCGGGCTTGCTCGCGCGCCTGGCCTCGTTGCCGGATTGGCCGGTGCTTTCCGCGGAGCCGCTCGCGTTGGTGCCGCAGGCGGTGGTTTCGCGTCCGCGTGCCCTCACGCTCGCGCGGCTGGCGGCGGGAGGGCGCGGCATTTGCGCCGAAGGCGATCTGGAACCGCTCTACCTGCGCGAGCCGCACATCACGCTGCCAAAGCCGCGCTGAGCACGCACCGGCGTGTTGCGCGGCGCCGCGCAAATGGTGAAGCTCCGTGGATGCCCAGCAACTTTGACATCGCAAACCTCCGCCAGGAATACGGGCTGCGAGGCCTCCTCGAAAACGAGCTGGATCCCGATCCGCTCCGGCAGTTTCAGCGATGGCTGGAGGAAGCAGCCGCGCAGCAATTGCTCGAGCCGAATGCGATGACGCTCGCGACCGTGGACGCCGGCGGCCAGCCGTGGTCGCGCACGGTGTTGCTGAAGGGTTGCGACGCGCGCGGCTTTTCATTTTTCACCAACTACGAGAGTGCGAAGGGCCGGCATCTCGCGCACGAACCGCGGTGTGCGCTCACCTTCCTCTGGGCCGCGCTGGAGCGGCAGGTGAATGTGACGGGGCGCGTGGAGAAGGTGCCGCGCGAGGAGACGGAGGCGTATTTCCCGAAGCGCCCGCACGCGAGCCGGCTCGGTGCCTGGGCGTCGCGTCAGAGCGATGTGCTCGCGGATCGCGCCGCGCTGGAGAAGGCGTTCGAGGAGGCGAAGGCGCGCTTCGGCGACAATCCGCCGGCGCCGGAGCACTGGGGCGGTTATGTGGTTCGGCCGGCGACGGTGGAGTTCTGGCAGGGCCGCCAGAGCAGGCTGCATGACCGGCTGCGCTACACGCGGGTCGCTGACGGCGCGTGGAAAATCGAGCGTCTCGCGCCGTGACGCGCGGAGTTACTTGAGCAGCGGATTCGACGAAAATGAATCGAGCGGCGCGGCGAGTCCGCCGTGCGGGTCGATCTTGAATGACCACTGCGTCTCGATTCGTTTCGCGCCGTTTCTTCCCGAGACAACGACGGTGTATTCGCCGGGCTTGAGCGGTTGCGGCGGCCTGGCCTCGATGATTTTGTTGGCGCGATCGAATTTCGCCGGAATCCGCCCGATGCCGCTCAGGCGCAGCACAAGGCTGCTCTCGTCGAATGCGCCGAGGGTGCTGAGGTTCGCCTTCAGCAACGGCTCGGGATCGGAGATGATTTCGCCATTCACCGGCTGGGTGAGGAGCATCGCCGCCGCGAGGTCGGTCGATCCGGGATCCTCCTCCTCCGAGGAGCTGAGCGGGCCGCTGAAATTGAGGGCCATTTCCATGTCCTGCGGACGTTTGGTGTACCAAGCGTAGCGGCCGATCTTATCCGCAGGCGCGCCGTGCGTGACGCGCTGGCCGTAGGTCGTGAACGCGGCGTCGTAGCCCCCGGTCTTCACGACATCGAGCACCTTGGTGTTGTAGCGGCCCTCGGGGTAGGCGAACACCGCGCAACGGATGCCCAGCTTTTGCTCGATGAGCTGTTTCGAGCCGATGATTTCGTCGCGGAGCCAGGCGTCGTAAGCCTCCGGGGACCTGCCGCGCGTCTCGCGGAGATTGATGTGGGAGGCGGTGTGGCAGCCGATTTCCACGCCTTCATCGCGCAGCTCTGCGAGCTGCTCCCACGTGATGCTCTTGCCGCCGCTTGCCACGTATTTGGTGTAAATGAAGTACGTCCACGGGTAGTTGAATTTCTTCAGGATCGGCCGGGCGACATCGAATGCCGAAGCGTAACCGTCGTCGATCGTGATGATCGCGCTCTTCGGCGGGATGGTCTTTTCATTGCGCCGCCATGCGAGGAAATCCTTCATCGAAATCACCTGAATCCCGCTGTCCTTCAGCCGCTGCATGTGCTGCTCGAACAGTTCCGGTGAGATGCTCAGCGCGCCGCCTGATGGACCCTCCATGCGGTGGTAGCCCAGGACGACCACCTGCGCGGACCTGTCCACTGACACCACATTCTGCGCGACGGCGGGCGCGGGCATCGGCTCGGGATCCGTTGCCTTCGGCGCCGGTGCCGGCTCGGGCAGGGGAATCGCCGGCAGGGGCTCCTGGACCTCGGTTGCCCGGCCTGGATTGGAAAGGACGCCCGTGATCCTTTTCAGTGTATCGGGACTCCATTTTTTCAGAGCGAAGAAGCTGGCGACGAGCAGGAGCAGCAGAACAAGGAGTTTCTTCATGTTAAAAAGTACGTATAAGCATACCGGACATCCAAGCGCTGCAAAGCGATAAACCCAGGTGTTCGCAATTCCGTGACGCGGTGTTCGTCGCGCTCCGCGGCTAACCTAAATAAGAATTGTTCTTGATATGGAGAAGGGCGGATGCTCCTTTGGAAGGAGATGAACAAGCCAACCTCCCAGCCCATTTCGCCAGATGCAAAGATCCACGGCCACGGCCTGCGGATGACGGATCAGCGGCGCGCCGTGTACGATATTCTGACTGGCAAACGCGACCATCCCACGGCGGTTGAGGTTTTCACGCGGGTGCGCGAACGCATCCCTTCAATCTCTCTCGCGACGGTTTACAATTGCCTCGAAACGCTGACCGACTGCGGGCTCGCGAAAACCGTGACCGACGAGCGCGGCCCTGCGCGCTACTGCCCGAATCTCCAGGAGCACGCGCACTTTTTCTGCGAATCGTGTGGGGGCGTTTCCGACATCCCGCTGCGCAGCCGCAGGCGTCCCGAGGACGTGTGGGAGTTTCCCGAGAGCCTCGTCATCGCCGAGCACGAAGTCGCGTTTCGCGGCACCTGCCCGAAATGCACGGTGGCCGCATCCGCCAAGGCAAGAACGCCGAAGCGCAACTGAAGAACATTTTTACAAACATGAGCCTCGAAATCAAAAACCTGCACGCCCGCGTCGCTACGACCGGCATCGAAATCCTCCGCGGCCTGGACCTCACGGTCGAGAAAGGGAAAGTCCACGCCATCATGGGCCCGAACGGCTCCGGCAAAGAGCACGCTGAGCAAGGTGCTCGGCGGCCATCCCGACTATGAAGTGACCGAGGGCGAAGTGCTGCTCGACGGCGTGAACCTGCTCGGCATGGAGCCCGATGTGCGCTCGCGGGCGGGTCTTTTCCTCGCGTTCCAGTATCCGATGGAAATCCCCGGCGTCTCGAATGCGAACTTCCTCCGTGCGGCGCTGCAGGCGCGGCTGCCCGAAGGCGAGGAACTCGAGGCGACGGACTATTACGACCAGCTCTACGAGAAGATGGACATGCTGGAGATGGACCGGAAATTCACCGCGCGCTCGGTGAACGAAGGCTTCTCCGGCGGCGAGAAGAAGCGGAACGAAATCCTCCAGATGCTCATGCTCAAGCCGAAGTACGCCGTGCTCGACGAGACGGACAGCGGCCTCGACATCGACGCGCTGAAGATCGTCTCGAACGGCGTGAACGCCATGCGCAGCGCGGATGCGGGCATTCTCGTCATCACCCACTACCAGCGGCTGCTCGACTACATCGTGCCCGACATCGTGCATGTGCTCGTGGGCGGACGCATCGTCCACACCGGCGGCAAGGAACTCGCGCTCGAACTTGAGGCGAAGGGCTACGACTGGATCAAGGACGAGATCGCGGCATCCGCGAACGCATGATTTTAAAAACAAAGGAGGTCATCATGAGCACAGAACTACTCGAACCAACCGACCAGGCCGCGAAACTCGACATCGATCGCACGCGCGGAGACTTTGCCTATCCCGAGGAGCACGCGTTCGGCGCGGGCACGGGCTTGTCGCACGCGACGATTGACTACATCTCCGACGTGAAGAGCGAGCCGGACTGGATCCGTGAGTTTCGCCACAAGGCGCTCGACGTATTCCTTTCCAAGCCCATGCCGACGCACTGGGCCTCGAAGGATCTCGAACAACATCATCTTCGAAAAAATCCGCTACTACCTCGCGAACGGCCAGAAGCCGAAGCGCTCGTGGGACGATGTGCCGGACGATGTGAAGCGCACCTTCGAGCGGCTCGGCATCCCGGAGCAGGAGCGCAAGTTCCTCGCCGGCGTCGAGGCGCAGTTCGACTCCGAGGCGGTCTACTCGAACATGAAGAAGGCGCTCGGCGACGCAGGGCGTCGATCTTCGTCAGCAGCACCGAGGGGCTGAAGGAGCACCCGGAGATTTTCCGGAAGTGGTTCGGCAAGGTCATCCCGACCGGCGACAACAAATTCAGCGCGCTGAACAGCGCGGTGTTCAGCGGCGGCTCGTTCATCTACGTGCCGAAGGGCGTGAAGGTGAAGCATCCGCTCCAGGCGTATTTCCGCATCAACGCGGAGAACTTCGGCCAGTTCGAGCGCACGCTCATCATCGCCGACGAAGGCTGCCGAGGTGATGTACATGGAAGGCTGCACCGCGCCGAAATTCGAGACGGCGACGCTGCACTCCGCGGTCGTCGAACTCGTCGCGATGAAGGGCGCGAAGCTCCAGTACATCACCGTGCAGAACTGGTCCGCGAACGTCTTCAACCTCGTGACCAAGCGCGCCATCGCGCACGAGGAGGCGGAGGTGAAGTGGATCGATTGCAACATCGGCTCGCGCCTCACGATGAAGTATCCCGGCGTCGTGCTGAAGGGCCGCAAGGCGCGCGGCGAAGTCATCTCCATCGCGCTCGCCGGCGACGGCCAGCACCAGGACACCGGCGCGAAGATGATCCACGCCGCCGACGAGACGACCTCGAACATCGTTCAGCAAGATCATCTCGCCTCGGCAAGGGACGCTCGACCTACCGCGGCCTCGTCCACATTCCGAAGCACCTCAAGGGCTGCAAGAACAACACCGAGTGCGACGCGCTGCTCATCAATTCCACGTCGCCGCACCGACACGTATCCCGCCATCACCGTGCGTGGCACCGGCAACGCCACGCAGCACGAGGCGAGCGTCTCGCAGATTTCCGCCGAGCAGATCTTCTACATGCAGCAGCGCGGCCTCACCGAAGGCGCAGGCGATGAGCCTCTCCGTGAACGGCTTCGTCAACGACCTCGTCCGCCAGTTCCCGATGGAATACAGCGTCGAACTGAAGCGCCTCATCGATCTCGAAATGGAAGGCAGCGTCGGCTGACGCCTGCGCAAGCATCGCCCTTGGCAAATTTTCATGAACGCAACCGTGGACCTACCTGTACCCGCAAACCTCGCCGTGAGTGACGAATCTTCCGTCACCGAAGCGCGGCCCGAATTTCAGCACTCATCCCGACTACTTCCGCGAGCGCCAGCAGGCGGCGTGGGAGCAATTCGAGAAAACTGCCGATGCCAGTGCGCACGGACGAACGTGGCGCTTTGCCGACGTGAAGGCGCTCGACCTTTCGCCGTTCCAGCGCGCGCGCCGACGCTCAGCGATGCGGAGTGCGCCGCGCTGCGTCGCCCGCTCGACGGGGCTCGCCGAGACCTCGGGCCGGATGGTCTTCGCAAACGACCGCCTCGTCGAACGGCAACTCCACGGCGACAGCCTGCGCGCGAAGGGCGTGCTGTGGCTTCCGCTGGAGCAGGCCATCGCCGAGCACCGCGAGCTGATCGAAAAACATTTCCTGAGCGAGGATGCGATCGCTCGGCTCGCAGAAATTCGCCGCGCTGCACGAGTCGCAGGTGCGCAACGGCACCTTCCTCTACGTCCCGCGGGGCGTCGAAATCGCCCTGCCCATCGAGTCCTTCCATTGGCTGCAGGGCGGCGGCGCGAGCGTCTTTCCTCACACGCTCATCATCGCCGATGAGAACGAGCAAGGTGACGATGGTGGATCATTTCCAGTCCGCCGGCGAAGAGCCCGGCCTCGCATGCGGGGTGAATGACATCGTCGTCGGCAACGGCGCGAAGCGTCACCTACATCGCCGTCCAGAACTGGAGCCGGCAGACGCTCGCCTTTCGCCTGAACAACACCATCGTCGCCCGCGACGCCAGCGCGCTCGCGCTCTCGCTGAATCTCGGCGGCCGGCTGGTGCGCAGCGAATCGCTCAGCCACCTGCGCGGCCCCGGCGGACGCAGCGACATGCTCAGCATCTCCACCGCGGAAGGCTCGCAGGTCATCGACCAGCGCACGCTGCAGATCCACGAGGCTCCGAACACCGCGAGCGATCTGCTCTACAAGAACTCGCTGAACGATCACGTCGCGCACCATCTTCACCGGCCTCATCCGCGTGGAGCCCGGCGCGCACAAGACGGATGCGTATCAGAAGGTGCGCAACCTTCTCCTCACCGACGAAGCCGAGGCCAACAGCGCGCCCGGCCTCGAGATCGAGGCCGACGATGTCCGATGCACGCACGGCGCGACGAGCGGCCAAGTGGATACCGAGGAGCTTTTCTATCTCCTCTCGCGGGGCATCCCGATGCGCGAGGCGCAGCGCCTCGTCGTCTTCGGCTTCCTGAATGAGGTCACCGAGCGCCTGCCCGACGGGCCGCTCCGCGAACTGCTCCGGGAAAAGCTGCACGCCCGGCTCGGCTGAGCGCCCGGGCGAAAGCCGCGGTCACTGATAGTCCGGCATGCCGGGGTGCGTCACCTTGAGGAACTCCTTCACGCGTTCGGCGCGCCGGCTCATGATGTAGGCGCGCATCGCCGTGATGTATTGCCGCCGCTGCGCGATGGGATCGATGGGTGGCACCGGCACGAAGTTTCCCTTGAGGTTGTTGCACGTCCGGCAGCTCAGGACCAAGTTGTCCAACTCCCTCGCGTAGCTCCCCTGCGAGCCGGGGAACAGATGGTCCTCGGTCGCCATCATAAAGCGGTCAAAGTCCGCCTTGAGATCCAGCCCGCAGTAAACGCACCGGCCCTGGTCCCGCTCGAAGATGAGGAGAAACTTCGACTTTGTGTGCGACTGGACGCCGGGCTTCGGCTGCGCGTTTTGCCGTGGGGCGACTTGGGGTGGATGTTGCGGCGCAGGCTGCGGTTGCGGCCTCTGTTGCGGCTGCCGCTGCGGTCGCTGTTGCCGCGCATTCCCGCGTTGCGGACGCGGCCCCGGCGGCCTTTGCGGCTCCGTTTGGGATCGCTGCTGCGGCTGGGGAGGAGGCTTCGGCGCTGCATCTGGCTGCGGCCTTGATCTTCCCTGAGCGCTTCGCGGCTGCTGTTGCCTGCCTCTTGGCTGCGGGTTCTGCGGCTGCTGTGGATTTTGAGGTTCGGGCATGATGGGCGCGGCTGGAGATGGGAATTCCCGCCGCACACCGCCCTCGCGATGAACTGGCAGAACGCGTGGATGGAAGCGGGTTGCTGTCTCCGAATCAAGGCGGCACACCCGGCGGGTCGGGTTCCGATCTGAGCGGGGGCCGCGGATGGAACCGCGGCGGTCGCGGCGAAAAACATGCACGGCCTCGTCAAGCCGCCGCGCCCGCCGCGGTTCAAAACAGGACAACTCCCGCCCCGGCACCGTCCCGATCGCCGAACACTCTTCCTTTACCGATGCGCCCCTCGGCATAGCTTCCTGAGCCATGGTTGCCCCATCCACATCCATCCCGCTCCGCGCGTCGCTTCCGCTCGCGCGATTGCTCCTCGTCATCGCCCTGTCTTTCCCCGGCCTCGGTCGCGCGAATGCCCCGGCCAACGCCGCGGCCCCTGCTTCAGTCGCGCAACTCATCGCCTCGCCGGAGCCGGGTTGGCCGCAATTCCGCGGGCCTCGACGAGACGGCGTGAGCGACCAGCGCGGGCTGCTCCAGACCTGGCCCGAGGGCGGGCCGAAGCGCCTGTGGTCCGTGGAAAATCCCGGCCGCGGCTATTCATCGCCCATCATCGCGCAGGACCGCATCTACCTCACCGGCGATGTCGGCGACGAGCTCCACATCTTCGCGCTCGACCTCGACGGACGCCCGCTCTGGACGGCGAAAAACGGCGCGTCATGGAAGGACGATCATCCCGGCGCGCGCGCCTCGGTCACGTACGCCGCGGGCCACATTTTCCATATGAATGCCCATGGCCGTCTCGCATGCTTCGACGCGGCGAGCGGGAGCGAGCGGTGGGCCGTGGATGTGCTCGCGCGCTTCGGCGGGAAAAACATCACCTGGGGCATCAGCGAAAACGTGCTCGTGGAGGGACGCAGCGTCTTCGTCACCGCCGGCGGTCGCGATGCCCTCGTCGTCGCGCTCGACCGGGACACTGGTGCGGTGCTTTGGAAAAGCGCGCCGCTGCCGGACACGGAGGGCGACGGCTCGCCCGACACCGCGGGCTACGTTTCCCCGATCCTCGTCCGCTTCGGCGAACGCCGGCTCCTCATCGGCGCCTCCGTGCGCCATCTCTATTGCGTCGATGCCGACACCGGCGCGCTCCAGTGGACGCGCCGTTTCCCCACCACCTATCACGTCCTCTCGATGATGCCCGTGCTCACCGGCGGCGGGATTTTCATGACTGCACCGCTCGGCAAGGGCGGCCGCTTTTTCCAACTCCAAGCACCCGCGACTCCCGGCGGCCCGGTCGGCGTGACGGACGGCTGGAGCACAAAGCTCGACACCCTCCAGGGCTGCGTCGTGCCGGCCGGCGGCAAGCTCATCGGATGTTTTTACCGTGGCCGCACCGCATGGGCCGCGCTCGACGCCGCGACCGGCGAAGTCCGTTACGAAAGTTCCGAGTTTGCCAAAGGCGCGCCGCTCTTCGCCGACGGACGAATCTACGCCTTTTGCGAAGACGGCTGGATGGCGCTGCTCGAAGCCGGCGACACGGCGTTCACCGTGCACGGCCGTTTCCGCTTTGCCGAAGCCGCGCGACGCGACGCGTGGGCGCATCCCGTCATCCACGCGGGCCGCCTCTACCTCCGCTACCACGGGACGCTCGCGTGCTTCGACATCCGCGCCGCGCGGTGAACGCTCGGGCACCCGCGCGAGCCGCCGCATCTACAGACGCTTGCCCGTGATGCGCCGCTTGCCGCCAAAGTCCAGCGCCTCGAACGTCGTGAACGTCTTGTCGAACTTCATCACCGCGGTCTTCCCGCCTTTCATCACCAGCTCCACCAGGCCGACGTCCTTGATGGTGAATCGCGCCACGAAATTCGGATGGCGGAACGTCCCGTCGTCCATGAACACGCATTCGCGATCCGGGATGTTCGCGCTCACGTTCCGCCAGGACCATTTCGTCGCGAGCAGGAGCTGCCGGAACTCCCAGGTCGTCGTCACCTTCGCCGGCAGAGCGGAGGCCGGCGGCGGTGTGGATTGCGCGAAAATGCACAAGGGCGAGAGGGCGAGCACGAAGGGGAGCAGGAGACGTTTCACGGATTGGAAGTCGCGCCCGCCTTATCGGAACACGGAATCCGTGGCGAGCCAGTTTCGCAGGTCTGCCGCGACCGGAACTTTCCATTTGAACCGACCGCGGCGTGTCCTACTCTCGCCGCCCTAGCTCTTCCTCCAAACCAACAATTCCCGAAAGGACACGCACATCACATGGGCCTCATGGACTTCATCAAGGGTCGAGCTGCTCGAAATCATCGAGTGGACCGACGATTCGCGCGACACGCTCAGCTACCGCTGGCCGGACGACGACAAGGAAATCAAGAACGGCGCGCAGCTCATCGTGCGCGAGTCGCAGATGGTGCAGTTCGTGTATCTCGGGCAATTTGGCGACACTTTCGGCCCGGGCAAACACACGCTGACGACGGACAACATCCCGGTGCTCACGACGCTCGCAGGGCTGGAAATACGGGTTCAATTCGCCGTTCAAGGCCGACGTCTATTACGTCAACACGCGCCTCTTCACCGGCAACAAGTGGGGCACGAGCAACCCGGTCATGATGCGCGACGCCGACTTCGGCATCGTCCGCATCCGCGCGTTCGGCACGTTCGATTTCCGCATCGTGGAGCCGAAGATTTTCCTCAAGGAAGTCGCGGGCAGCGACCACCATTTCCGGCTCGATGAATTCGCCGACACCATGCGCTCGCGGATCGTCTCGCTTTTCAGCGAAGCGCTCGCCAGGCGAAGATCCCCGTGCTCGACGTGGCCGCGCGCTACAGCGAAGTCGGCGACGCGCTCCTGCCGCTGATCAATCCCGGCGACCATTCCGAAATACGGCATCGAGTTCTCCACGCTTCATCCTCGAGAACGTGAGCGTGCCGCCGGAAGTCGAGCAGGCGATCGACAAGCGCAGTCGTCGATGGCCGCGGTCGGGAACCTGAACGACTACGTGAAATTCCAGATGGCGCAGGGCATGGCCACCGGCCAGGGCGGCGCCGGCGGGATGGCCGCCGAGATGGCGATGGGCTTCGCGATGGCGCAGCAGATGATGAACCAGCCCGGCGGAATCACGGGAGGCCAGGCCACGCCCGGCATCGCCGGTCCGCCGCCTGCCGGCGCGCCCGTCGGAGGTCCGCCTGCGGTCCCCGGAACGGCACTGCCGGAACTCCTCACCCCCGCGGAGGTCGCGCAGCAGCTCGGCGTGACGGAGGCGGACGTGACGGCGTCACTCGAAAGCGGCGACATCAAGGGCAAGAAAATCGGCAGCGCATGGCGCGTCACGAAGTCGGCGCTAAACGAATTCCTCAGCAAGTAACCATCATGAAAACGCTCTTCCTTGCGGCGTCGGCGGCCGTCCTTGCGCATTCGGCGTTCGCCGAGGTGAAAGTCACGGTCGGCGACATCAATGACAAGCGCACGACCGGCAAGTTTTTCGCCGGGCTGGAAATCGAACTGAAGCTCAGCGGCCCCGAACTCGCCGAAGCGAAAGGCATTCGCACGACGGTGAAGGATGCAGCGGACGACACGGGCAAGCCGCTTGCAAAGGCGGAAAACCGTTTCGGCGGCGACGGCTTTGAGGAATTGCAGAAGGCGTTCGGCGGCGGATTCAGCGATGACAAAAAGG
The DNA here is from genome assembly GCA_963769025.1 of uncultured Verrucomicrobiae bacterium. Lineage (GTDB taxonomy): Bacteria > Verrucomicrobiota > Verrucomicrobiia > Chthoniobacterales > Chthoniobacteraceae > SXWH01. The sequence continues at coordinate 413,435 of CAVYKI010000003.1, read as the reverse complement.
CGGACGAGTTTCAGGTGAAGCTGGAGTTTGCAAACCCGCCGCGCGCCGCGAAGGCGATCAAGGCGCTGAACGGCAGCATCGAACTGCTCATCCCGGCGAAGGATCCGGCGGCGGTCATCACGGCGAGCGTGGCGAAGGACGCTGACAAGCCGCTGGAGAACGCGGTGCTGAAGGCGGCGGGCGTGGAGATCACGCTGCGCAAGCCCGGCAAGGAGGAGAAGAAGGACGCGGGCTTCGGCTTTGGCGGGAGCCTTGGAGAGAACGATCTCGGCTATGTCATCAAGGATGCGAAGGGCAAGGTGGCATCCGTGGAGTTCTGCGACGCTGCAGGCAAAAAGCTCGAGTCGAATGGACGCATGTCGAGCGGCTTCGCCGGATCGAAGACCGTGACGATCACCTTCAATGCGAAGCCTCCCGCGGATGCGGTCGCGAAAATCTACGTGGTGACGGACAAGTCGGTCGTCACCGTTCCAATCGCGCTGAAGGACATCCCGCTGCCGTAGTGGCGGCGACGCTGCCCGGCTCATCACCCGTGCCCATCGCAGCAAAAAAACGGAAGGCATCCGCACGGGATCGAGCGTTCGATCCCGCCGGGCTCGCGACGCACGGAGCGACGGCGCTCCACGACAGGCGCGTGGGAATTTTGCTCTGCGAGGGCGATTGTCTCGCGGTGCTGGATGGGATCATCGGGCGGCACCCGGAGGGAGTGTTCGACGCGATTTTTGCCGACCCGCCGTATTTTCTGAGCAACGGCGGCAGCACCTGCAAATCCGGGCGCAGGGCGAAGGTGGACAAGGGGGCATGGGACGAGTCGCGCGGCGCGGAGGGAAACCACGAGTACAACCGCGAATGGCTGCGCCGCTGCCAGCAGGCGCTGAAGCCCGACGGCACGATCTGGGTGAGCGGCACGCAGCACATGATTTTCAGCGTCGGCTTCGCGCTGCAGCAACTCGGCTTCAAGCTGCTCAACCACATCACGTGGGAAAAACCGAATCCGCCGCCGAACCTTTCGTGCCGCTACTTCACGCACTCCACCGAGACGATCCTCTGGGCCGCGAAGAATGAGCGCAGCAGGCACACGTTCGACTACGCCGCGATGCGCGAGGCCAATGCGGGGCGGCAGATGAAATCCGTCTGGCGGATGAAGGCTCCGGCCGGCGCGGAGAAAACTCACGGCCGCCACCCGACGCAGAAGCCGATCGAACTGGTCGAGCGCTGCCTGCTCGCGTCCACGCAACCGGGTGATCTCGTATTCGATCCGTTCCTCGGCAGCGGCACCACGGGAGTCGCCGCAGCCCGGCTCGGGCGCAGATTTGTCGGCATCGAAATGGATGCGGCGTTTCTCGAAACGGCGCGCAAACGAGTGGTGGACGAAATCAGGAAAACCAGCTTTCGATTTCCCCGCGTATGAGTGACGAAGTCCAAGCACGCCAGAAATACAACTGCCCGGCCTGCGGTGCCGAGGCGCAGTGGAATGCCGCGAAGCAGGCGCTCGTGTGCCCGTATTGCGGGACGGTGTCGCCGGCGACGATGGACGCGGCGGGCAACATCGCGGAGCACGATCTGGCCACGGCGCTGCGCGCGATCGGGCCGGAGGATCGCGGGTGGGCGACGGAGAAAAAATCCGTGAAGTGCCAGAGCTGCCAGGCGATCACCGTCTTCGATCCAAGCCGCGCGGCGCAGCGGTGCGACTTCTGCGGGTCGGCGGCGATCATCCCGGTGGACCAGCAGGCGCGGCCCATCCGTCCGGACAGCCTGCTGGAATTCAAGCTCCCCGAGACGCAGGTGCGCGAGGCGATCCGCAAGTGGTACGGCTCGCGATGGTTCGCCCCGAACAAGCTCGGGACCCGCGCGCTCACCGACACGGTGCATGGCATTTACATCCCGTACTGGACCTTCGACGCGCAGGTGAGCGCGGACTGGACGGCGATGTCTGGCAACTACTACTACGAGACGGAATCCTACACCGACTCGCAGGGCAAGCGGCAGACCCGGCAGGTGCGCAAGACGCGCTGGTATCCGTCGAGCGGCCACCTCGATCATTTCTTCGACGATGAACTCGTGCCGGCGACGAAGGGTGTCGAGACGAAGCTGCTCCGGGGCGTCGAACCATTCCCCACCACCAGCGACCTGAAGCCGTACGACCCGGGTTTCCTCAGCGGCTGGGTGGTGGAGCAATACCAGATCGATCTGGTCGCGGCGGCGCGAGCACGCACAGAAAGTCATGGAGGAAAAGACGCGGCAGCTCTGCGCGAAGCAGGTGCCGGGCGACACGCACCGCGACCTGAATGTGGACGCCGATTTTTCCGGGCAGACCTTCAAGCACATCCTCGTCCCCGTGTGGCTGCTGGCCTACACGTATGGCAGCAAAAACTTCCAGGTGGTGATCAACGGCTACACCGGCGCCATCAGCGGGCCGGTATCCGAAGAGTCCGATCAAAATCATCCTGCTCGTGCTGCTCATCCTCGCGATCATCGGAGGCATCATTTTCCTGGTGCAACCGTCCTGCATGAGCCGTCGCGGACGCCATCACCGGCGTCCGTATTTTGACCATGGAGACATTGACACAACTGCTGCGCAACGGTTGCGACCTCGGCGCTGCTGAGGTCCGCGAGGCGGTCGGCGCGCTCGTCTCCGCGGAAGCGCCGGGCGTCGAGAAGAAGGAATTCCTGAAGGCGCTGCGCGCGAAAGGTGAGACTGCGGCGGAGATCGCGGCATTTTCCCACGCCCTGCTCGCGCACGCGGTGAATCCGGAACTCGATCTGGCGCGCATGCGGGGACCGACGCTGGATGTTTGCGGCACCGGCGGAGATCAGCGCGGGTATTTCAATGTCTCGACGGCGGTGATGTTCGTCGCCGCGGCGGCGGGCGCGTGCGTGATGAAGCACGGCAACCGTTCCATCACCTCGAAGACCGGCGCCGCGGATGTCCTCGAGGAACTGGGAGTGAAGCTCGAGCTCACGCCCGCCCGACTGCGCCAGTGCCTCGAACAGCACGGGGTGGCGTTCCTGTTTGCGCCCGCGTGGCATCCGGCGTTCAAGGCCATCGGCCCGGTGCGCAAGGAACTCGCCGCCGAGGGCTCTCCGACGATTTTCAATCTCCTCGGCCCGCTGCTGAATCCCGGGAGGCCGGAGCACCAGCTCATCGGGCTTTTCAGCGCCGCGCTGCTGCCGAAGTACGCGGAGGCCCTGCGCATCCTCGGACGCCGCTGTGCGTGGGTGGTCCATGGCGACGGCACGGATGAACTGTCGCTCACCGGGCCGGGCGAAGTCCGCTCGGTGCAGGGCGGGACGGTGAGTGCATTCACGCTCACTCCAGAGGAATTCGGCCTCGCCCGCTGCGCGCCGGAAGCACTGCGCGGCGGCGAGCGCACCGAGAACGCAGCCATTCTCGTGAGCATCCTCGACGGCTCGGAGCGCGGGCCGAAACGCGACATGGTGCTGCTCAATTCCGCCGCCGCACTGGTCGTCGCCGGACTCGCGAACGACATCGGTGGCGGCCTGGACCTTGCGCGTAAGGCGCTCGATGGCGGCGGCGCGCTCGCGAAACTGCGCGCCCTCCAGTCCTTCCGCTAGGCGGGACTGCTGGGTTGACTTCCCTGCGCTCCTGCCTGCACGCTGCCCTCGACCGTCCAGAATCCAGCATGGCCCAGAAAATCCTCGTCATTGACGACCCACAGACCGCCGCCGACATCGCGGAGAATGTCTTTGCCCGGCATTTCCCCGGCTGCGACGTGCTCGTCGCATCGCGCGGCAGCGATGTCTTTGAACGGCTGAACGCCGCGAGCCCCGACCTGGTGCTGCTGAATGACGCGCTGCCTGATGCCGACGCCGGCACCGTGCTCGCCCGCCTCGCCGTGGATCCGTTTTCGGCCAACACTCCTGTGCTGCTGCTCGCGGACGCTTCGCGGACGCACGAATACAACGGCAAATATCCGAACATCGCGCGCACGCTCACCAAGCCTGCGACGATCGACGCCCTCGCCGCGGCTGTCGGAGAAATCCTCGGTGGCAAGGCCGGCAGCCGCAGGATGCTTGCGACGCGTTCCGGCGGCGTGGCCTTCAGCGGCCACACGGGAGTCATCTCGCTCCGCCAGGCCCTGCACATGGCGCAGGGGGACCGCCTCACCGGCGTGCTGCGGTTCCAGCTTGGACGCCACCCGGTTGATCTGTGGATGAATGCGGGACGCTTCCTCTTCGCGACCACGCACAACTTTCAGCTCTATTGCGGGGGCAGCCCCGTGATTCTCTCGGCGACGAATCTTGGCCTCATCGTCGAATCGCAGGTCAACCAGCAGATGACCGCTTGCCCGATATTTCTTTTTCTCAGTGTGCGCAATGGATTCCCGCACGACGACGTGGTGCAAATCACGCGCGACCACGGCCAGCGGCTCTTCAGCCATCTCCACACGGCGGGGCGCATCACGTTCGAGTTCGAGGAGACGGAGAATTTTCCGGATTACGTCGCGAATTTCCCCGAGAGCGGTGACGACGCCGACAACTGGATCCTCGGCTCGTTGCGCCACGTGAAGTTCGACCAGATCGCGCCCAATCAGCGGCCCGATCCGAACGGCTCGCCCGCCTACACGCGGCGCGGCTACGACCTCATCCAGAAGCTCAAGCTCAACGACGTCGAGGCGCGTTTCGCGTCCGCGATCAACGGCTCCGAGTCGCTGCAGGTCATCGCGCACAAGCTCGGCATCCCGCTGAGCGACGCACTGCTCGTGGTGTTCCGTTTCCAATCACTTGAGATCGTGGATTTCTGGAACTCGGGCGCGCTCACTCTGCCAGCGAGTTCGTAGCCCGTCCCCGAATCCGCCTGCGCGGGAAATGCGGATTGCCGCGCAAGAATGCGGCTGGCACACGTGGAGGGTATGAAATTCCTCCCCTTCGCTTTGTTCGCCGCCGCATCTGCGGCCATCTCCGCCCCCGCCGATATCCAGCAATGGCGCGGGCCCAATCGTGACGGCATTTTCCCCGCGACCGGCCTGCTCAAGCAGTGGCCGCAGGAAGGCCCGGCGCTCGCATGGAAGGCAACCGGGCTCGGACGCGGCATGGCCTCCGTCTCCGTGGCGGGCGGAAAGATTTACACGATGGGCGGGCGCAAGGGCGGCCAGTTCATCGTCGCACTGGACGCCGCGACGCAGAAGGAAGTGTGGGCCGCGAAATTGTGCGACAAGGGCGGCGAGCCGCGCTGCACGCCGACCGTGGATGGCGCCCTCGTCTATGCGCTCAGCTCGGAAGGCGACCTCGTGTGCGTCTCCGCGACCGACGGCAGCGAAGTGTGGCGCAAGAGTTTCACGGCTGATTTTGGCAATGCGCCGAAGCCTACGTGGCAGTTCAGCGAGTCGCCTTTCGTGGATGGCGACAAGCTCATCGTCGTGCCCGGCAGTGCCGAGGCGGTCGTTGCTGCGTTGAACAAAAAGACCGGCGAGATTCTTTGGAAGACCGCCGCCACGCTGGAGGGAAAAGGACACAACGGCGCGGGCTACACCGGCGTGGTGGTGTCGAACGCCGCTGGCATCCGCCAGTACGTGACACTCGTCGGCAAGGGCGCCATCGGCGTGGACGCGCAAAGCGGGAAGCTGCTCTGGCAATACAACCGCGTCGCAAACGGCACCGCCGTCATCCCCACACCGCTCGTGTGGGAGGACTACGTGTTCGTCTCAAGCGGCTACGGCACGGGCTCGGCGCTGCTGAAAATCGCGAAAGGTGCTGGTACCGACGGATCGCCGGTCACCGCGGAGGAGCAGTATTTCCTGAACGCATCCACATTCCAAAACCACCACGGCGGCATGGTGCGCATCGGCGACCACATCTACGCCGGCAAGGGCCACAACAATGGATTCCCCATCTGCCTCGAATGGAAGACCGGCAAGGTCGTGTGGCAGCAGGAGCGCGGCCCGGGCAAGGAAAGCGCCGCGGTCATCGCCGCGGATGGCAATCTCTACTTCCGCTACCAGGACGGCATCATGGCGCTGATCGAGGCCTCGCCCGCGGGCTACAGCGAAAAGGGGACATTCAAACTCGCGACCGTGAACGGCCCGAGTTGGCCGCATCCCGCCATCCATGACGGGAAGCTCTACGTGCGGGATCAGGACGTCCTGCTGTGCTACTCGCTGCGGAAATAGCGCGGCGGTTCCATTTCCACTCCGGTTTTCTCCCGATGAAACTCGCCTCCCTTCTCTCCCCTCTGCTCGCCGTGACCGCCATCGCCGCCGACTTTCCAGCACCGGATCAATTGCCCGCCGTCGCCGCGCTGCCAGATCCTTTGGTCATGCGTGACGGCACGCGCGTCACGACGAAGGAGGAATGGCTCACGAAGCGCGCGCCGGAATTGCGGGCGCTTTTCCAGCACTACATGTACGGCGCCCGCCCGCAGCCGCGCCCGGTGAGCGGGAAAATCATCCGCGAAGACAAGGGCGCACTCGGCGGCAAGGCGACGTTGCGGGAGGTCCTCGTGGATTGCGGTCTCGCTGCGCCCGTGCATCTGCTCGTCGTCGTGCCGAACCGGCGCACGAAACCGGCGGCGTGCTTTCTCGGGATGAATTTCAACGGCAACTACCAGGTCCTCGACGATCCGAAGATCCAATTGCTGCAAGGCTGGACGCGGGAAAGTTTCCCCGGCGCCGAACCCAATCGCGCAGCGGACGCCGGGCGCGGGAAGCAGAAAGAAACCTGGGCGATCGAGCAGTCCATTGATCGCGGGTACGCCGTCGCGAGCTTCTACAGCGGCGACGTGGTGCCGGATGACAAGGCGCTCGCGGAAGCTGCGCTGAAAACCTTCCGCGCCGGCGAAGAGCGCGGCCTGGCGGACACCGCGACGATCATGGCGTGGTCGTGGGGCTTTTCCCGGATGCTCGACTACCTGCTCACCGTCCCGGAAATCGACGGAAAGCGCATCGCCATCGTCGGCCATTCACGCAACGGCAAGACCGCGCTCGTCGCCGCCGCGTTCGACGAACGGGTCGCGCTCGCCATCCCCAGCCAGGCAGGCTGCGGCGGCACCGCGCCGGATCGCGTTTCCCCCGATCTCGCAGCGCCGCAGGCAAACGGACGCCCGACGGTCGAGACGCTTGCGGTGATCAACAAATCGTTCCCGCACTGGTTCAGCGGCAATTTCAAGGCGTTCAACGACGCGCCCGAACGCCTCCCATTCGATCAACACGCGCTCATCGCGCTCTGCGCGCCGCGCCCTGTCCTGCTCTCGAATGCCACCGACGACAAGTGGGCGAATCCGGCGGGACAGTTCGAGATGCTGCGCGCCGCGGAACCCGTTTACCGGCTTTTTGCGAGCGACAATCTTGCTTCGGAAAAAATGCCGGAGGTCGGCAAGCTCCTCGATTCTCGGCTTGGCTACTTCATCCGCGAGGGGAAACACGCGATGACCACTCCCGACTGGAAAGTGTGGCTCGACTACGCCGACAAGTGGCTGAAGTAGCGCCTGCCGCGGCCGTTTGCGGTCCGAAAGGTTGAGCCTGATCGGTTTCAGTTTCCATGGATAGCCCGCTGCACATCACATTCTTCAAGCCGCGCCTCTCGCACTTTGTCGAGACGATGGCTGTTTTTGCGGCGACGGAAAAGCAGCTCACCGTGCGCATAGTCACGTTCCTCGATCGGGGTTCCGAAGACACCGAGCATCCGTGGATTCTGGATCGCCTCCGCAAGCACCCGCGAATCCAACTCACGGACCTCGCGGAACCGCCGGCAGCCTCATCGTTGGTGATTTTCGGCCTCGTGCGACATGCCCCCTTTGAACGCTCGCTGTCCGGTTGGCTGAAGCTGACCCGCGCGTCGGCGATTTACCCCGAGGCAAACTACTATGGCAGCCGGTTTGACTGGCTGCGTGAAATGGCGCGCGGATTTTCGCATCTTTTGCGGGCACGCTTCGCCATTTTCGAAAGGGCGCCCCAACCGCTTGATTTTCGCTTCGGGTGTCGCCGTCGTCTCTATTTCCCGCCGTCGGTACATCCGCAGTATCTGGCCGATCCGGACTTGCGGAACGCCATGCTCGCGCCTGTGCCCGCGGGTCCGCGCCGCTTCCGCGTGGCATTCGTCGGAAACCGTCAGCCCCCCGAACGCGGCGTGCGTCTCGACTCGGTGCTGCACACCGTGAAGTCGGTTGCAGGCATCTCATTGACCACCCGCTTTCCAAGCGAACGGGCGAGCGACGCCGAAGCACTTTGGATCGAATACGGCGGTGTCGCCGGATCCGTGGGCCTGAAAGCCGGCGATTACACGACGGCGCTCGGCGAATCGGAGTTTTGTCTCAGCCCTCCCGGCTGGGGGGGCAACTGGACGCACCGTACGATCGAAGCCTGCATGCGGGGCGCAATTCCCGTGATCGAGGATCCCGATCGCTATGCGATTCCGTTTGTGGACGGCGAGAATTGCATCCTCGTTGCGAATGCGGATTGGGCCGGGGCCGTCCGCCGCTGTCTCGACAGCAGCCCCGCTGAAATTGCGCGGATGCGTGAGCGCGTGCTGCGTCTGCGCGAGGAGCGGCTTCTCCCTGAGGTCGCCGCGCGCAACTTTTGCCGGAACCTTCTCGCGCAAATGTGAGGAATGCCGCGTACCCTCTACGGGATGAACGCTTCCGTGAACTCCGGCCGGTGTCGCAGAATCTCGCGAATGCCGTGATAGGCCATGTGAGACTTGGAAACCGAATGATAGTGCTGGCTGACAAGGGGCGCGCCCACATCCTCGGTGAGAGAGACTCGATACGGACCCGGCAGGGCATCGCTGCCGATGCGCCCTGCCATCACCGAATAAACCAGTTGATCGTCTTTGCGTAGCGGCCCCCGATAATTGTCCAGAATCCAGCCGACGCATGTTTCCAGCTCGTCGAGCGTCGCGAATGCACGCGGGTGGTACATGAGGCCGGCGTTGATGTCCCCGGCGCATGGCCCGAAGCGGGGAGAGAGTCCGAGCGCCTCATCATTGTAGGAGGGATTCCGCTTTTCGGAGTTGTAATGGAACCGGTGGGGCACGGCGTGAATGATCTCACGCAGCCTCGAGGCGTCGGATAGGAAGATGACATCCGAATCCAAGTGGATCGTCGCCCGTCCCCGGTGCATCAGGTTGTAATCGAAAAGTTTTGGGCCGAAGGGCGTTTGGCTCCGGTATTCGAGGCAGCGGGGCTTGTCCTTCAGGAGTTCCGAGGCCTGGGCATCCGCCTCGGTCCGGGAGATGATGCGAATGCCGTGAACTCGGCTCTCCAGCAATCGCAAGTCTGACTCGGTGAGGGTGCCATCGTCATGCACCACGACGGGAAGCGCGACTCCCACGAAATGCTGAAACGTAAAAACGGACCACAGGTACATGTCCACGTGAGCGTGGCAAAGGAGCGAGTGGATCTCGACGGCATGGCCATCAGGGCCGCAGGCGATCGGCTTGAAAGTTCGGGCCATCGCGAAGCCTTCGCGCTCGATCCATGCGAGCCCGCGGTCCAGGAGCCTGGCGACGGGTGGCAGCCTGGAAAATAGCCGGTGCTTAAGAACCGAGAGATAGCGCCAGAGCGTGAACGTCAGCGACAGGCGAACTGCGTGGTAACGTAAGCCGCGGCATTTCATTTTCGCTGTTGGATGGATCGGAACTTAAAACCCCGGCCGATGTCGCGCACGCGCCGCCCGGTGCATGGCTGATCTTCGCTCGCGAGTGTAGGTGAGTGTGGCCGCAAAGGGCCGGAGCTTGAACCAAATGGTTCACACGATATCAACGCATCATTTCCACGTGGCGGCAGTGATGTCGTGCGTCTTTTCCCACAGGTTTTCTCTCGGTTTCCGCGGCGAAAATCTGTCTGAAGGAACTGGTCATGCGAATCCTCCACTATCTCAAGGCAATCCGACTCGAAGACGGTGGGACGGTCCGGGCTGTTTTGGACATGGTGAAATATCAGGCGCGCGCGGGTGCTGACGTCACCCTCCTCACGTGCGATGCCACCGACGTGCCCCCGTCGTGGCTTTCGCAGGAGTCCGGGTTGCCGAAAGTGAGCGTCATTGCTCCCCCGAAGCGGCTCGCCATGCTGGATTCCAGCTTCGCCGCGCGCGTCCGTCCGCTGGTGCAGAACTGCGATGTCATCCACCTGCACGTGATCTGGGATCCCTCCACGGAACCGATTGCCCGTGTCGCCCGGGAACTGGGCAAGGCGTATGTCCTCAGCCCGCACGGAATGCTGGCTGACTGGTCGGTGCTTCAGAAGCGCTTCCGCAAGTCTGTTTACATGGCTCTGTTCGGTCGCAGGGTGATTGATGGAGCGTCCTTCGTCGTCCTCACGGCGCAGGCAGAACTCGATCAGTCCCGGAAGCGGCACGCCAAGGTGCCCGGCGCCGTGATCCCTCTGGTGTTCGACCTCGATCCCTACCGCACACTTTCGACGCCTGAACCGGCGCGAAAGAGCCTCCCGCTGCCTTCGCCGGAGGTTCCGTCGCTCCTCTACCTCAGCCGGCTCCACTACAAGAAGCGTCCCGATCTGCTGCTGGCTGCGGGCCGCGTCCTCATCGACAAGGGCGTGAAGTTCAACATCGTGATCGCCGGCCCGTGCGACGAAACGTACGACCGGCAAATGCGGGAGTACGCCAACGCGATCCATGTGGATCATATCACGACCTTCCTTGGGACGGTGCCGGCCGGCTTGAAACCCTCGCTCTACGAGGCATGCGACCTTTTCGTGCTCCCGACGAGCATGGAGAACTTCGGTTTCGTCTATTTCGAGTCCCTCGTCAGTTCCACCCCGCTCGTCACGACCAGGGGCACCGACACTTGGAAGGAACTCGAGGAAAGCGGAGGCGGGCGCATCGTGAACATGATCCCGAGCGAGGTGCGCGACGGGGAGGTCGGCGGCGGAGATGTGCGCGAGTTGGCCGAGACGATCGAAACGTTGATCGCCAATCGATCTCAGCTCAGGCAGATGGGATTGAGCGGGCGGCGCTGGGTTCTGGAAAACCTCGAGCCGTCCGTCGTTGTCGCGAAATATTTGCACATGTACGAAGAGGCCATTCGGGGCAAAGGCGCCTCGTGATGGATTGCCCGCCGCCGGAGCGGCGATGACGGCGATTACTACCGGCGCTTGATGCTCCACTCCGCGAACTTCAGCGTGTCTTTCTCCTGCACGAACTTCGTCACGAGACGCGCGTGCGGCTCCTTTTCGCAGGAGATTTCGTGGACGACTTCATTTTCGCCGCCGCCTGCTGACTCCGCTTGTGAGGTGAGCTTCCACGCAAGTATCCGGCCGAAATCCCGCTGATATTCCGCGTGATGCATCGCCGGGTCGGAATGCATGGCCGCGGTGAAGAGTGCGGAAAAGGCCCGCGTGTCGCCCGCATTGAACGCGGCGACGGAGCGCTCCGTGAGTTCTTCCTGCGCTGAACGTGCCGGCGGACGGGAGTCTCCGCGTTTCCCGGAATATCCCTGCCAGATCACGATCGCGATCAGCGCGAGATTCGCGGCGACGATGCACGCGAAAATGGTGCGCACCTTGCCCGCGGCGCGCTTTCCTTCGGGAGAAATCGGATCTGGGGCATCCGCTGGCACAGGAGTTTTCACTGGCGGGTTTGATTGAGGGACGCGACGAGGGAGATTCTCATGCTCGGTGCTCGAGGCACAGGCGGTACATCCGCTCGTAGTTTTCAGCCATCGTCCCGAAGGAAAAGCGGTCCTCTGCCAGCCGTCGCGCGTTCGTGCCGAGCGCGTCGAGGGCGGCCCGATCGGCGAGGACGGCTTCGCAGCCGCGCCGCAGGGGGACGGACACTTCGCTGGTGAGGAAGGGGAGTTCCGCGAGGAGGTTTTCCGAGACGACGAGGGGCAGGGCGGCGGCGAGCGCTTCGAGCAGCGCAAAAGACAAACCCTCGAAGCCAGCCGTGTGCAGAAAGGCATCGCCGGCGAGAAGGTAGGGCAGCACGTCTTTCGTCCACGCGACGCGGCTGACGAAGTCCGCGAGGCCGCGCTCCTTCACCGTGCGATCGAAGTCGCCGGCAAGCGCCCCGTCTCCGACCCAGACAAAGCGCGCGCCCGGCACGCTTTTGCGAATCGTCTCCGCCCATTCCAGCCAGTGCAGCGGACGCTTCTGCCCGACCATGCGGGCGACGCCGACGAACAGCGTTTCGCCCGCGGTCACGCCGAGTTGCGCGCGCATGGATTCGCGGACTTCCGGGCGCATCGACAGATCGGGGATCGGCACGCCATTCAGCACGGTATGGATGCGGGCGGCGGGGCCGGCAAAGTTTCGCAGTTCGCGCTCCCGCTGATCGAGCGTGGGAACGAGGATTCCGGGGAAGCGGCGCAGGGATCGCCGGGCGATCCAGTCGCGCGCGGAGGCGTGGCGTGCGCGGAGGTAGCCTGCGCTTTGCGTGATGTGGATCGTCGCGAGGCTTGGGATCCCGCTCCTCCCGGCTGCATCGAGCAGGTCGAGCCCGTCCTCCAGGTTCTGCTTGTTGATGTGGACGACATCGGGCGCGATCGCCCGCCATTGCTCCGAGACGCGGCGGGACACTCCGCCGGAAAACACGTGCGCCAGCGAGCGCGCGCGGTAGTCGTACGTGTTCGTGTATTCGGTGCGGATCACTTTTCCGATAGGCGCGAACATCCCGGCGAGTTCGTCCATGCGTGGGTGCGTTGAGATCCACAGCGAGACTTCGTGGCCGCGCTCGGTGAGGGCGCGCGCGAGGTAAAGCAGGCAAAGTTCGCCGCCACCGCGGGAGCCGCTGCTGCTGCTGGCGAGCAGGATTTTCATGCGCAGACTGCGTGCAATGCCTTTGCCCAGCGCTCCGCGCCGCACGCGGGAGTCCAGGCGGTGTGCGCGCGGCGGGATGCTTCGCCGTGCGCGAGTGTGAGTGCGGGATTCCCGGCGTATCGGAGCATTGAGGCGGCGAGTGCATTCGCATCCCCGGCAGGAAAGGTGAAGCCGTTTACGCCCGTGTGGACGAGGTCATGCGCAGCACCGACGCAATCGCTCGCGATGATCGGCAGGCCCGCGCCGAGCGCCTGATTCACCACGACTCCCCATCCATCGTGCCGGCTCGGGAGCACGAAGACATCCGCCTGCGCGAAAAAACGCGGCAGCGCCTCGGGCGCCTGAAAGCCCGCATATTGCACGCGTCCGCGCACTGGAGACGGGAGCCGTGCGAGCAGTTGCGGCAGTTCCGCTTCGCGTCCGACGAGCAGCAGGCGGGCATTTTCCGGCAGCGTGGCGAACGCGGCGAGCAGTTGATCCACGCCCTTCCGCGCGATCATCTGTCCGCAGAAAAGATACGTCACGGTGCCCGGTTCACGCGGTGGCCGCGGCTCGGCGGCGAAATGCGCGAGGTCGCAGTGGTAGGGGATGTTGAAGATCCGTGTCCTTGGAAAGCGCGCGGCGTAGTCGCGCTCGGCCCATGTTCCGATGGCCGCGATCCCCGAAGCGCGATGCAGCGGCGCGCTGAGAAAGTCGTGCCTCCTGCTTCGTGCTCCGAGCTTTTCACCCCAGAACATCCACCGCCTTCCGCGCAGTCTGCGCCGCATCAGCCACTGCGCGGTGAGCGACATCAGCGTGTTGCAAACGACCACGTCAAAGTCATCCGGCGATGGAAGGCGCCAGTTCACGTGCACGCGCGCGGTGCCGAGCGGGAACCAGAATCCGGGAAGATAACGCTCGTAATGCGCAAGCGGGCGCTCCGGCCACGGGGAATCCGGCGCGGCACGTTCCATGTAAAAGACGCGCGGGGCCACATCACTCCGCGATGCAAGCGCGGCAAACAGGTCGCGCTGGTACGGCGAGGGCACGATGGTGACGAACGCGACGCGAATCATGCCGGTGACCCCGTTTTCAAATTACGAATGTTCTCCCGACCGGGAAATGCACGAGCCATGAAGATGATACGCTGGCACTCCGATGCGATGGACTACGAGTCGACCGGCGGTGGAGCCGGCGGCCGGTTGCGAAGCCGCGGAGGGAGCACGGCGCGGGGTTTGAATTTTTCGCGAATTTTCGGAATCACGAATTTTCCGAAAACAAGCCCTGCAAGGGACGGCAGGATGGCTGTTGTGAGCGAAAAGCACGTTCGCATGGTGATGATCATCGCGAAAAAACCTGAAGAGTAGATGAGGATGCCGAGCTCGGAGTTTCTCGGCGACGCGAGGCGATTCCAGAACGTGGCGAGCATGCCGAGGACGATGCCCGTGAGGGCGACGGCGAGCAGGCCGCCCGAGATGTAGGCCTCGCCGACGAAGGTCGTCATCAGGATGACGTTCTTCGCCTCGAGGGCCTGCTCGATGGAAACGGACAGGCCTTTCGGCTTTCCCGGCCAGATCGCGCGCGGGATCGGCCGGACGAGCGCGATGTAGGGAATTTCAAAACCGAGATAGCGGCCGTAGTTCTGCTTTGGAAAGTAGCGCGTGAGTTTGCTGATCACCACGAGGTTGTAGTCCACGAATACGGACGAATTGAACTGGCTGGTCCGTTTGGGAGCGCCTTCTTCGAGCCATCGCGTCATGCCGACGGTCCTCAGGTCGAGCATCGCCTTCGTCGCCATCATGAGCATGCCCCCGCAGAGCGCGGCGACGACGATGACCTGCGTGCGGCGTTCCGCTGGCGAGGAAAATGTAAACGCGATGAGGAATGTGATGAGATACGCGGCGAAGACGTGGCGCGTGCCGCTGGCGAAGGAAAAAAACAGCAGCCAGAGAAACGCGAGCAGCGCGAACACGAGGGTCGGCAGCGAATAGCGTTCCCGGCGCCCGAGCATCAGCCCGACAATCGGCGGGATGAGGTACAGCAGCAGCGCGAACTCATTGAGCAACTCCTTCCAGCCTCCGAGCAGGCCGCGTCCCCAGGGTTGGGAGAAACGCGGCCCCATCATCGCGTCGAGCATCTTGGGAACGTCGAATTGCACCGCGAGCAGCACATGGAGGAATCCCATGAAGAAGCTCACCCACAGGATCGCGAGGAGCCAACCCGCGGGGAGCGGCTTGGTCATGATTTGTTCAAACGGCTGCTTTCCCCGCGGCACGAGATGGCGGCCGATGAAAAGTCCGATGAAGCCGATGATCACCGCCCAAAGCGCGAGGAACACCGCAGGCACGTCGCTGATCTGCGTGTCGAAATATGGCTGCGGGAAGAGGAATTCGTAGAGGGTCAGGTAGAACAGCGCGATGATGGCGACGAGGTCCGGACGGATGAGATTTTTCAGCCCTCCGCGCGCCTCGAATGCGAAGCTGACGAGCAGCGTCGCAAGCACTCCGACAGCCGCAGTGTGCGCGATCTGGGAACCATAGCGGTCAGCCCCGCTGGTCATCGCGAATGCCGTGACGATCAGGCCGACGAGCGCGGCCAGCGTCGCATCCACCCGGGGCCACGGGCGCTGCGATTCCGGCGTCGCTGCCGGCGCGCCCGCGGCGGAAACGCGCGCCGGCGGCGGGGAAGCCGGAGCCGCCTTGCGGGCGTGGTGGAAGAAATTTTTCATGAGCTCAGTGCAGCCTCGCTGTGTGCAATAAGCGTGCGAGCGGCATCGGTCCAAGTGAAGTTCTCAAGCGCCCGCCCCGGGTGCAGTTCCCACCATTCGAGCTCGGCGGCGAGCGCGGCAGGGTCGCCCGCGGGGAAAATGCTGCCGTTTTCGCGGTGGCGCACGAGGTCGCGCGCACCCGTGCGGTCGCTCACGATGCATGGGAGGCCGCAGTTCAGCGCCTGTGGCACGACGGCTCCGAAGCCCTCCTCCAGCGCGGGCAGCACGAGCACGCTGCTTTCCCGGATGGTGCGGGCCATCAGCTCCTCCGGCGGTGTGCCGTTGAAAGTGAGCGGGGTCGCGCCGCGATACGCGCGGAACTCCCTTGCGGTTTCCGACGCCCGCGAGCCGACGAAATCCATTTTCCAGTGTGCGTGCCTGGCCAGCGTCAGCGCACCGAGCAGGGTGTGGATTCCTTTGGCCAGCGTGGTCCGCCCGGCGAAGAGAATTCGGAAAAACGGAGGTGGGGACGCACGTTCTGCGCGATGAAAGACGCTCGCGTGGGTGTCGCCGCCGTACGGGACGAGCCAGAGGCGCTCCTCGGGGATTCCGATGGCCGCCATTTCATCGCGGACCAAGGTCGATGGCACGCAGTGAAAATCCGCCAGCGCATATTCCTCTTCCTCGCGGGCAAAGTAAGCCTCGTCATACGGGCAATGCCTTTCGATGTGGATGCCGGCGCGCTCGTATTCCGGCCGCATGATGCGCACCCACTCGCGTGCAGGTCCGGCGGCGTGGTTGAGCACCGTGCGGATCCCGAGCTGCTTCGCCGCGCCGAACGTCTCCACCGCCCGGCCCGGCATCGCATGGATGAAATCGCAGGCCTCAAGCCGGGTGCTGACCCAGCGGGCAAACCCGCGATCCCGCCAGCGAAAGAGGGGTCGCAAGACGGGTTGCAGCATTTCAGGAAGGAGACTCTCGAACCCTTCCGCCACGGCCGTCCGCAAGCTCGAGCAGCGGAGCCGGGCGTCGCCCGCATCGGCGATTTTCCGGGCCGGATAGGCGGAATAATACACGCCCAGCGCGCCCTCCTGTGCGACGGCTCTGGCAGTCGGCCACATGTGGCAAGGGTCCGTGGCGGCGAAGGAAATCCTCATGGCTCGCCGAATTTCGCCTGCCATTCAGACGCATCGTGGATCGGATGGCGGACCAGCTTCATCCACGCAAAATAGGGAGCCCACGGCAGGGGGCGGCGATTTGCCAGCGCCGCGGGCGCACCGGCGAGGCACGCGAACCACCACCGCGGCTCATTCAAAATCCATCGCCAGCCCTGCCGCATGGCGTAGCCGAACTGCCGCGCGATGCGAAACGCCATGACGGCGAACATCTGCGGCATCGGGCAGCGCATGAGCACGCTCCAGATCTCGTTGCGCGCATTGAGCAGATGCGCGCCGAGGAGGTTGCGATTCACGCCGGAAAAATAGTGCCGGATGGTGACCGTGGGATCGAAGCGCACCTGCCAGCCGGCAGCGGCGCAGCGCAGCGCGAAGTCCGGTT
This sequence comes from uncultured Verrucomicrobiae bacterium, assembly GCA_963769025.1. Classification (GTDB taxonomy): domain Bacteria; phylum Verrucomicrobiota; class Verrucomicrobiia; order Chthoniobacterales; family Chthoniobacteraceae; genus SXWH01. The sequence continues at coordinate 396,462 of CAVYKI010000003.1, read as the reverse complement.
CGTCGTAGGCGTTCCAAAACGGACCGTAGTGCCCGCCGAGTTCGCAGAACACCCGGCGGCGGAAGGCGCACGCGCAATTCATGTACGTTCCGGCAAAGTGGGCCGGGCCGAAATCCGTGGCGTGGAGCGACTCCGGGGACTCGTCGGTGCGTTGCGGAAAGGATGCGACCGCGACCCGCGGATGGTTCGCAAACAAATCGCGGATGCGCGCGATGGCGTCCCGTTCGAGCGGATGGCTGTCATCATCGAGGCTCAGCACGATGTCGCTTTGCGCAGAGCGCATGAGGTGATCGCGCGAGCGGGTCGAGCCGAGGCTCGACGCATTCACGATGAGTTGGAATTCCGGGTAATTTCCGCGCACGAAATCCTCCGTGCCGTCCGTGCATCCATCCGCGCAGATCAAGACTTCATCCGGCGCGGGCTCCAGCGTCCGGAGCACGGCGCAGGTGCGGGCGAGATCGTCGCGGCGGTTGTGCGTCGCGATCATCACGGCACAGCGCAGCGCTTCGCTCATAGGTTGCGCAAGACTCGCGCGGGGTTGCCTGCTGCGACGACTCCCTCGGGCAGCGACTTGGTCACCACGCTGCCCGCGCCGACGACGGTGCCTTTGCCGATGATCACGCCTTTCAGGACCGTGACATGCGCGCCGATCCAGCAGTTCGCGCCGATGCGCGTCGGCCGGGAGAGCAGCGGTCCCGCGCCGGGCGCGAGGCCGGCGCCGATGGTGTGATCGTGGTCGGTGATGTAGCAGAACGGGCCGATCATCGTGCCTGCGCCGATTTCGATCCGCTCGCTCGCGTCGATCATCGTCTGGCGGTTCACGTACACGCCTGCGCCGATGACGATGCGGGCGGCGTCGCAAGTGGCAAGCAGCGTGACCCCGCGGTCGAGCGCGACGCCGTCCTCGAGGGCGATGGAGCGCGGGTGGCGCGGGATTTCCACGGCGCGCAGCGAGACGTGGCCGGGGATGCGCACGCCGCGCAGGCGGAGGCATGCGATCCGCAGGCGCGAGGCGAGACCTTTGAGAATGCGGGTGATCATGTCCAGATGCCGATGAGTTCCTGTTTCCAAGCCGGATGCCGGCTGCGGAGCAGGCACGCGCTCGTGAAGAGCCGGTGGAGGAAAAGCTTCAGGGTCAGCCCGGGCTCGCGCAGCCCGACGATGTCGCGCGCGATGACGCGCTGGTGCCGCACCCGCATGCGGGCCATCTGCCGGGCGTTGCGTTTGAAGCTGCTCGTCGCGTCACGGTGCTCGAAGCTGGCGGTGCGGTGGAAGAAGAGTTCATGCGTGCGGCCGATACGCGCGGAGAGGTGGACGTCTTCCATGAAGCTGTAGCCGTCGAACTCGGGAAATTTTTCGCGGCGGAAAAGCGCCGTGCGGTAGAAGACGCAGGTCGAGTTCAGCCAGTCGGAAGGAATGAGGTCGGGATCGCTTTCACCGTAGGTCGGCAGGCAGTTGATGGCCGCGCCAAACAGCTTCGCACCGTAGGTCGGATGCGCGTAGCCCGCCTGCAGCCGGTAATACCACCACAGCAGGCCGCGCGGCGGGCGATGCTGCATGCCGTCGATGCGGGCGGCAATGCCTCCAATGCGTTCGGATGAATCCCGCTCAAAGGCGCCGACGATCGTGGCGAAGGTTCCGGGATGGACGAGGACATCGTCATCGAGAAACGCGATGAGCGGCGTCCCGACGTGCTCGGCGCCCTGGTTGCGCTGCACCGCGGAGCTGGGCCGGATCGCGCGTTCGTAATGCAGCGGGAGGCGCGTGGCGAAGCTGTCGGCGACCGCGCGTGTCGCGTCGTCCTTCGAGGAATCCACGACGATGACACGCTCCGGCGGGCGCGTCTGCGCGGCGATGGACTCGAGCGTGACACGCATCTCCGCCGGACGCTCAAACGTGGCGATGACGATGCTGTATGCGAGGGCGGGCACGGTGGGCGATGTGAAGTTCAGCGGTTCGCGGCGGGCAGCGTATCAGAGGAGGCAAGGCCGGCCATGGCGATGGGGATGTGTGGCATGCTCAGTAGCGGATCAAGAACTCTTCCAGCTTCGGCAGCGCCGCCGCGTCGTGAATTTCCCAGAGCGGCGTCTTTCCGAAAAACGATGCCCAGACCGAGAACGTGCTCGGGGGACCGATCAGGTAATCGCATTCCGCCAGCGAGTACAGATCCTCGATCGCATTGCCGGTCCCGTTCGTGACGGAGGGCAGCGCGGGGTCGGAGATGTCCTGCGGCAGGTTCGAGCAGACGAGGAAGCCGACGCGCTTCGCGGGGAAGAGCGCCGCCGCGGCCTTCATGGCGCGCACGTACACGCCCGGTCGGGTAAAAGTAGCGTCCGCCGAGGAATGTTGCGTAATCGCCCTGCCGGATGTGGACGCCGATGAGGACGTCGCAGCCCGCGCGGGCGCGCGAGATGACGCCGGTGATCGCGTCGCGGTGGCTGGCGACCGGCGTGAAGTGCGCGCGGATGGCATCCGGTTGCTCGAAGCGCACGTGCGGCAGGTCGAGCCAGCCGCTGATGAAGACAATGCGGGCGTTCCGCAGCGAGTCGAGGAATGGCTCGTTATCCAGGCGGTACTTGACCGTTTCCTTTTCGTGGAGGCCCAGGATTTTCACGCCGGGGCAGGAAAGGCGCAGGCGGTTTGCGATGCGCACGCCGAGATTCTGCAGGGAGCCGATCAACGTCCCGAGCCATCGGGCGCGGAGGAGCGGTTTGCGCGCCGGCCAGCGGCTCAGCGAGCCTCCGCAGGTTCCCGTGAAGGCCGCGGCGTATTCGTTGAAGCCGGGATTGATGACGCGCCCGCCGAGTTTGGAGGCGAGCGAAATCACGTAGGCGAAGAAGAACAATCGGTTGCCGAGTTGCCCGGCCTTGCCATTGACGACGAAGAGCGGTCCGGCTTTGCGCGAGGCATTCATGGCGGAAAGGCTGGCGCGAAGGCGCAACCGGGCATCGCACGACGGTCGTGCGTGGCGAGGCGGTTGGCGACACGGTGGCTCATGCGGGCTGAATCCAGCTGTTAAAGCGAGGCCCGTGCCAGAGGGCGAAGGGCTCAGCTGTGCGACGGGCGCCGTCGGGTGTTTCGTCCGTGGCCGCCGACGGCAGGAGGCGGGCAAGAGGATAGGCGACGATGAACGTGGGACCGAGATCTCAGCCCGCCTCCTGCCGTCGTGCGGCTACGGAGTGGTTTCGTCAGTCCCCGAGGAATGACGCGGCGGGCGATTCGAGGCGCAGGACTTCGGGCGGGGATTTGGTGTCCACTTCCACGGTGAAGGTGTGCGCGCCTGCGGTCAGGTCCACGGTCGGCGAAGGCTCGCTGGCGATGGCGAGGGGCTGGCCGTCGAGCCAGGCTTTGCGGATGCCGGTGAGGTTCAGCTTCGCCTTGCCGGAGGATGCGGCTTGGAAGCGCGCGGTGAGATGCACGGTGGCGTTCTTGGGCGCGAGCATCGCGAGTTTTTCGGCGAGGAGGTCCTTCGTGAGGCGGCCATCCACGAGGGTGTGGGCGTAGATGGACGGGCGTGGACGCGCGTGGATGGGATGGACGCTGCGGCGTTCGGCTTTCAATGCGCCGTCGCGTGTGCGGGCGGTGTCGGTGAGCTGCCATGCGCGGGCGACGTTGTTCTTGCTCGCGTCGAAGGGGCCGGGGCGGCCGAGTTCCATCAGGAAGGCGTAGAGGTTCAGCCGTTCGCGGTCGCTCCACGCGGCGGTGAGGCCGGCGGGCATCAGACTACCGCTCGCGCCGCCCTCGGCGATTTTCTTGGAAACGATGTTCGCCTTTGGCAGGCCCTGCTCGCCGGCGAGGGTGCGGATGAACTGCTCCTGCGGCGTCTCGCGCGACGGGATGCCGATGGCCTCGCTGCCGTCCTTCATCGTGAAGGAAAACGCGTGGTAGCCTTCCTTCACCTTCGCGGCGGGATTCAGGATGCTCTCGATGATGTAGTCCGCCGGCGCGCTCGCGCCGATGCTCGTCATGTCGGGGCCGAGCTTGCCGCCGGCTCCGCCGATGGCGTGGCAGGCCACGCACGCGCTCGCCGTGCGGCGGTAGAGCGCTTCGCCGGCCACGGGGTCGCCGTCCTTTTTCGCGCGGGCGGCGAGGTCGGCGTAATCGGCGGGCGCGGTCGCGGCGCGGTCTTTTCGCCGGCGAGCGGCGCGAGCTTTGTGGCGAGCGGCTGCGCCTTGCGGCCCATTTCGCGGGCGGCGCGGAGGGCGGTGGCGTAGGCATGCGGGCGGGAGGTTCGCGGGGATCGTCTGCGTGAAGCTGCTGCACGAATGGCGCGCTGGCGAAAAGGTCGCGCCAGAGCTGCGGATGGTCGCGGCTCGGGCGTCTCGCGCGAGCACGCGGGCGAGATGCTTCACCGCCTCGGCGGGGCGCAGCGGCGCGAGGGCGAGGAGCGCGCGGCGGCGCATGGTGGTTGTCCGGCGTCGCGGAGCACTGTGCGCAGACGAGCGCCGTCGTCGAGCTTTCCGCCGCAGGTGCGCGGTCGAAATACGCGGCGAGGAGCTCCGCGGCCTCGGGGGTGCGCGAGCGTGCGCAGCGCCTCGAATGCGGCATCGAGCACCGGCGCGCTGGCGCGGGTGTCGAGCGTCGGCGATGATGGCGGCGGGGACATTCTGCTTCCACAGGCCGGCGAGGCGGAGCGACGTCGGGCGAGCGCGTCGTCCGGCGCGTGCGGTGAGAAACGCTGCGCCGGCGGCATTTCGCCCGCGGGCTTTACGCCGCGGCGGGCGGCGGCGACGAGCGCGGCGGCGGCGCGGGGATTGGCGCCGGGCGACCTTGAATTTGTACTTCGCGTCGGCGAGCGGCTTCGATGTTGTCGCCGTCGGGGGTGGTGGCGGCGAGCAGGCCGTCGAGCAGGCGGCGGAGTTCGCCGGGGCCGCCGGTGTTGCCGATGAGTTCGATCCACGGGCCGGAGCCGTCGAGCGGCGCGCGGCCGGTGCTCACGAACTGCGAGAGCACCTGCCCGGCGAGCGCGGGCTCGATGGCATTCAGCGCAAACTCGAACTGCTTCTCGCGCCCCTCGGGCTTCGCATTCGCCCGCGAGCACGGCCTTCGTCCAGACCTCCGCGAGGTCATTGATGGAAAGCCACGCGGCGAACTCGTAATGCGGATCGTCCTTCGGCGCGTTGATCGCGGCGTCGAGGATGAGCGAGGCGCTTTCGAGAGTGGGAATGCGGGCGAGCGCGCGCATTGCTTCGACCCGAACGCGCGGATGTGGCGTCGGCGATGACCCGCTCATGGAGATATCGTCCGGGAAGACGGCATGCTGCCAACTGTCTCATGTCGCTTCATAATTGTTGCGCGTGATCGGGTGATCCGTTCTCCAGTTCGTCGAGGCACGACGTTGCGCATCTCGCCATCGCGAATCCGCGCGTCTGGACGACGTTGCGTGCCGCAATAGCGCGCCCGGCGCGGACTGGCACCGAAGACATCGGCAGTTTACCGATCGCGCGCGACTGCCTCTGCCGATGTTTAATCACAGAAATGCTTCGACATCAATGTCGAAATCAGTGCGGCACGTGCGCCTCGTGACCTTTGCTGATCGAGTCTCGACGGCGCTCCAACGTCTCAGGTCTTCGGCACCTAGCCTTCTGAATCAACACGCTTCCGACGCGCTTTCGCTTCTGCCCAAAGATTTTGCCGCTGTCCAGCTGCTGCGATCAGTTCCTTGCCACTGAGCTTGTTGAGATCGCTCCCACTTCACCGCCGCCCCGCCCTTCCTGCTCAGCCGCCAGATGCGGCCGTGCTCGTGGTCGCGGCGCGGGTCGCGGAAGTCCACTTCGCCGTGGTTGATGATCGGGTTGCTCCAGTCGGCGATGTAGAGCGCGCCGTCGGGGCCGAGCTTCACGTCGATGGGGCGGAAGGTCGCGTCGCGGTCTGCACGAGCACGGGGAGTTGCTCGGTGACGTAGCCGCTCTTTGGGGAAGACGGGGAGACTTGGAGAGGGGGAGAAGAGGAGACGGTCGGGTCGGATGCCTTTCTCCCAGTCTCCTTGTCTCCCAGTCTCCCAGTCTGCCCGCCCCCGCCGAGATCGTTGATTTTGAAATGCACGATCTTGTGCGCGCGGAAGTCGCAGGTGACGGCGCTGCCCTGCCAGTCGGCGGGGAAGTGCGGGCTGTAGATGAGCTCGAGGCCGGCGAACTTCGGGTAGCTGCCGGGGCTGATGCTCGGCATCGTGCGGCGCGCGCCCTCGCTGGGCGCAAACATCGCACCGGGGAATCGCCCACGAGATGCCGCTGCTGCCCGCGCCATCGGTGTGGAAGCTCTGGCCCCATTGGTCCCACGCGTGGCCCCAGGTGTTCCAAAGGCCCTTCGGCAACGACCTCCACCCGCTCGGTGCGCGGGTCGTAGGCGAAGATGCCGCCGCTGTTCACGCGCACGACGCCCCACGGCGTCTCCATGTGCGTGTGGATGTACACGCTCTGCGAAAAATAGAGCCGTCCATCCGGCCCCCAGCGCAGGGTGTGGACGATGTGGTGCGTGTCCTCGGTGCCGAATCCGCTGAAGACGATGCGCTTCTTGTCGGCCTTGCCGTCGCCATCGGTGTCCTCGAAGTAGAGCAGCTCGGTGGACTGGCCGACGTAGCAGGCCCAGTGGCCCTCGGGCGTGAGCACGGGCGCGACGCCGGTGGGGATGAGCAGGCCGTCGGCAAAGACGGTGCTCTTCTCGGCCTTGCCGTCGTGGTCGGTGTCTTCGAGGACGAGGATTTTGTCGAACGCGTCCTGCCCGGGCGCGATCTGCGGATACATCGCGCTGCTCGCGACCCACAGGCGGCCCTGCGCGTCCCAGTTCATCTGCGTGGGTTTCGCGAGGAGCGGGTTCTCGGCCCAGAGGGAAATTTCGAGTCCATCGGCGAGCGGTGAAGCTCGGGTGCGGCTGGCTGACGAAAGGCGCAGGCTGCGGTGCGGCGGCGACCGCGGCGGGCTTTGCGGACGGGTCCTTCTTCAGCCGCTCGATCTCGGCCTCGGCGGCTTCGATGAGCGGGTCGAACTTCGGAATCTCGACGGCGTTCTGCCCCTGCTCGCGTTTGCGGAAGCCGAAGAGGTAGGTCTCATTCGCCGGCCGCCAGCGGTGGAAGAAGAGCGCGTTCTTGCGGATGATGGCGGCGCGGAGGGCTTCGCGAGATTGGCGATTCTTCGAGGTTCCAGCCAAGTAGGTATGCAACCACCATGCCGAATCGCGAGTAGCCAGCGCGAGACAAGTGAATCCCGTTGTCCGTCAAATAACTGCAACTGACGCGGGTTTCCATTCAGGTAAACAGTCTTACCCGATCCCATGCCCGTTCCCTTGTTGTCGTTAGCGAGGGAGACGAACCGCGCCCCGCGTTCCTTCGCCAGTTCCTCGATGGCCTTGCTGTATTGCTCCAGCAGCTTGTTGTGCTCCGTCGGGTCCGGTGTTCCTGGACGCGTCTTGCGCAGATCATCATGGTCGATCGGCGAGAGCAGGACGAAGCGGACGGGGGATTTTTTAACCGCGGCGGACGCGGCGGGCGCGGCGGAAGAAGAATTTGGAGACGCAGGATTGGCGGCATCTTTTCCCTTCGCCGCGTCCGCCGCGTTCGCCACGGTTCCATCCGGATGCGCGCCCGATGAGACTTCCTCAATCGCATCCATGCACTGCGCGAGTTCCTTTTTGAACCGCGCGGCGCTCATCGGCTCGGCGCCGTAGCGGGCGGGGTCGCGGTTCAGCGTCCAGTCCTGCGAGCGGTCCGTCATTTCCTGCAAACTCGCGGCCATGCCGTAGCCGAGGAAGACGACCGTGGGCTTCACGAGCGCGAGCTGTTCCTTCAGCCGCTCGAAGCCCTTCGCCGGCGGGTCGAACGACGCGCGCGACCAGCCGAGCGGCGTGTCGGCGCTGAAGGCGAGGTTGCGCACGGTGAACTTGCGGTCGGGGAACTGCTCGGCCATGCGCGTCTCCAGGTAGCCGTAGGTGCCCTCGCGTTCGAGGAGCGTGTCGCCGAGGAAGAGGACGCGGTCGCCGTCGCGGATCTCGAAGGGCTCGGCGGCGTGCGTGGAAAGAATCGCGGCGAGCGCGAGGGCGAGGGAGAGGAGGAACGTGCGCATGGGGTCGGGGATAGCGGTGAAGTGTGCGGCGGGCAACTCCGGCGGCGGGGGAAACTTTGGCAGGGCGTGTTCGCCGAACGCGCCCTGATGCGCGGGACGGCTCGGCGAGCCGTCCCTACCTGGCCTTTCCCGGCGGCTCCGGTTCGCCGTGGCCTTTGGCGTGGAGCTGGCGGATGCCGTCGCGCAGGTAGAAGAGGCCGGAGAGGAGCGTGAAGAAGCCGGCGACGAAGACGGGCATGTCGAGGATGGCAACTTCGTGGTCTGCCGATGGGGGCCTTCCATCCGCTGGCGGGAAAAAGCATCGCGCAGCCGATGGCGATCATCTGCGTGACGGTGGCGGTCTTTCCCATCCAGCTCGGCCGCACGCGGGCGTCGCCATTGATGAAATGGACGGCGAGGACGCCCGTGACGATCGCGATGTCGCGGGCGATGACGAGCACGGGGAACCAGAGCGGGAATTCGTACTGCCAGTTGCTGAAGCTGAGCGTGATGATGCCTGCGAGGAGCAGGCCCTTGTCGGCGATGGGATCGAGGATGGTGCCGAGCCGGCTGCGCTGGTTGTAGCGGCGCGCGATGTAGCCATCGATGCCGTCGCTCGCCGCGGCGATGACGAAAATGGCGATGGCGGTGAGGCGCATCCATTCCTCGCGGATGTCCGCGTGCGACGCTGCGGCCGTAGTAGAGCGCCATGAGCACGAAGAGCGGGATCATCAGGATCCGTCCGATGGTGATCTTGTTCGCGGTGGTCATCGCGCGGCGAAGATGCCCGGGCGCGGGCGGGAAGGGAAGTCTGGTGAAACCCATGCGGAGCTGGCGCGGTGCGCGCGTAAGGGCTGGGGTGCGGGTGTCTTGCAAGGATGGATGATTCCTGTTCAGTGTCGCGGCGATGGCCAGTGAATCACCGATCCCGAGAAGGCCGGACGAGCTTACGCAGTTTGCGGTGCTGCTGTTCACGGACATCTGCGATTCGACGTTGCTGAAGGCGCGGCACGGGGCGCTGGAGTACCGGCGGGTGGCGGAGATGCACAACCGGATGTTTGAGGAGCTGGCGGCGGAGGAGAAGCTGACGCTGATCAAGAACACGGGGGACGGGTATTTTGCGCGGAGCCTGAGCGTGGCGGCGGTGGTGCGGTTTGCGCTGCGCTTCCAGCATGCGATGCGGACGGCGGCTTGGCCGGGCTTTCCGATCGTGACGCGGGTGGGAATCCACGCGGGCGAAGTGGCGGACATCACGACGCTGGGGCAGGCGGACGTGCTCGCGCCGGCGGCGGATCTCGTGGCGCGGGTGATGGGGCTGGCGGTGGGCGGGCAGATTTTGCTGACGCGGTGGCCGTTCGACGAGGCGCGGCATTTTGTGCGGATGCATCCGCAGGTGGACAGCGGGGAGGCGCTGGAACTGGCGTGGCTGGCGCACGGGCCGTACCTTTTCAAGGGCTGCGATGAGGCGGTGGAAATTTTCGAGGTGGGCGCGGCGGGTGCGGCGCCGCTGGTGACGCCGCCGGACGGGGAGAAGGCGAAGCGGGTGCAGGGGAGCAGCGGGTTGGTGGAGAGCCCGGCGGAGGATTCGCGGATGCGGGAGCTGGAGAACCGCCGGGCGAAGCTGGAGGCGGAGGTGGAACGCCTGAAGTCGGACGAGCGGCTGACTGCGGAAAGGGATTGGCTCGCGCGCGAGAAGGCGGTGCTGGATGCGGCGAAGCGGGATTTTGCAGAGCAGGAAGCCAAGCGCCGGGAACAGCTTGCCGCGGAAAAGGGCGAGGCGGAGGCGATGCGGCAGGGGCTGGCCCGGCAGCAGGCGTTGCTGGAGGAAAAGCTGGCGGAGCAGCAGCGGCTCGAGCAGGAGATCGAGGCGTGGGCCGCGGCGGAAGCGGAGCGCACAAAGCACGAGGCGGAGACTTTGCGCAGCGAGCTGGCGAGCCGGGATGCGAAAATCGAGGAGGAGTTGCGCACCCGCGAGGCGGAGTTCCGGGCGCGAGAGGAGCGGAATCTGGCGCGCGTGGAGGAACTGCGGAAGGAGGCGGAGGAACTTCAGAAGCGGCTGCACGACGAGGAGCGGGCCCTGCGGGAATCCGAGCTCCGGCAATCGCAGCGGAGCGAGGCGGAAAAGGCGGCGGGCAGCGTGGTCGGCGACACGCTGGCGGCCGAGGAGGAGCGGCTGGATGCGCTGCGGCATGATTTGGAAACGCGTTTGGCGGATTGGGAACGCGGGCGGAAGCGGCGGACGCTCGGGATGTTCATCGGCGTGCCGCTGCTGATCCTCCTCGCGGGCGTCGCGGCGTATTTGATCAAGGTGCGGTTTGTGGACATCCGGACGCTGCCGGGGGAGAAGCAGTGGCAGGTGGCGCTGGATGAAAGCAGGAGCGCGAGGGCGGAGAAAAACTGGCAGGCGCTGCTGAACTGGTGCGTGACGACGGACGAGAGCCTGCGGGCGCAGCCGGAATTTGGGGAGGCGCTGCGGAAACATCAGCGGGAGCTGGCCGAACTGGCAGCCGAGGCCATCCGCCGGATTCTTGCCGACGGGCCAATCCCGGACGGCTCGACGGAGGAGGGGAGGAAGTTCCTCCTCAATCTGGAGAAAAAAACCGCGCAATGGGACCTGCCTCCCGAGCGGCTGCTTTTGATCGCCAAGATGCGGATGCCGGAGGCGGTCGCGCGGGGCGATGGCGAGGAGGCGCTGGATGCCTATGTCACCGCGGCCACCGCGACTCCCGAGGCGGCCCGCGCGCTTGAAAAGGAACTCGTGGCCGCATTGCGAGGGTTGCGCGAGCAATTGCTGGGCAGGCGGATGGTGATCAGCATCGAGTTCATGCGGCTGGTGGATGACGTGGTGCGGGTCGAGTCCCGGACCGGGAGCCTGGAGGCGAACCGCTTCCAAGGAGAACTGCTGGCGGAGGAGGCCCGGCGAAAGGGGCGCCTGGATGAAGCGCTTCAATTTTTGGTCGAGACGCTCGAACTCAACCCCGCCTGGCTGGAGGCGCTGCGTCCGCAGGTGGCCGAAATCCTCGCCCAAGTGGCGAAATTGCCTGCGCCGGATATCCTGCCGCTCGCGGGCGTGCTGCGGAACGTCGGGGACAAATGGAAAAACGCCGATGCGTATCTTGCGCTGGCGGACATCGAGTCGGACGAGAAGGCGCGCGTCGATGATTACACGCTGGCGGATCGCTACGGCAGCATGAGGGCGCGGGCCCTGGTCGGCCGCATGATGCTGGATCGTGGCTTTGAGACTGCGGATGCGGCATTGGCCGCGAAGGGGACCGCGAAACTCCGCGAAGCAGTGGAGGCGGGCGAACCGGAGGCGATGCTCCTGCTGGGCGAGGCGCTGGTATTCGGCCGGGGCGTCGCGGAGAATGCCGCAGAGGCGCTCGACCTTGCCGCCCGTGCGGAATCAAAAGGCCATGCGGAGGCGTTTTTCCTCGCGGCGAAAGCGCGGCTGCGACAGGGGGAGGATTCCCGCGATCCCGCGAAGATCGCGGAGGCGGTGAAGGGCTTGGAAAAGGCGGTCGAGAAGAATCTCCCGGGCGCTGCGTATCTGCTGTTCATCGCCAACTACAATCCGGTCCACCGCGACGACAAGCAGGCGCTGAAGGCGTTGGAAACCGGAGCGCAGATGCGGGACGTCAACTGCCTCTACGTCCTCGGCAAGGCGATGTATGAAGGGAAGCCGCCTGCCGAGCGCAACCAGACCCGCGGAAAGGCGCTCATCGAGGACGCAGCCAAGCTGGGGAGCAAGGCCGCGGAGGAGTGGCTGCGCAAGAGCCCGCAATAGGTGGCCGGCTTTCTTCGGCCGGCAAATTCGAATGTTTGCGGTGCGTTTACGCCGGGTGAGTCACGCGTGCGTCTCGCAGTGGCTCAGAACTTGAGCTGGGAACCGATCCCGAAGAAGAAGCTGGGCTCCTGGAACGCGCCGGTGTTCAGGAAAGCCGCCGAGATATTCACGCCGCCGGCCCGCCATTGTATGCCGAAGGCGTGCGGGATCTCGTCTCCCAGGGAGTCCTTGTCCTGCGTGGAGATTTCGCCGACGAGGTAGAGGCGGTAGGGCAGTTGGAACTCGAGCCCGAAATATCCCACCGGTGCATCGCTCCGTTCGGTGAGGCCCTTCTCGATCCACGTCTCACGCAACCCCGCGTGCAGGCCGATGGAGCGGAGGAAGCCGTTCGGGTCGATCTCGAAACGTTCGTAGAGGGCGATGAAGGCGCTGTAGTTTTCGATGCCGCCGAAGCGCGCATAGCCGCCGATGCTGACCTGCGGGATGAGGCCATTCTGCTTGAGCAGACGCACGCGGGCCAGCGGACCGGCACCGGCGACATCGCTGATCCGGAAGTTGCGCTGATCGAAATCGAACGCGCTGAAAAGGGCTCCGACCTCAAACCAATCCGTGACGCCGTAGGCAACCATCGCGCCGTGCCAGATCACCGGCGATGACTCGTTGTTCGGCATGAAAAAGCAATACTGCGCCGTGAACGCATGCGCCGGAAGGGTGCCCGAGGTCGGGTTGATGAAAAGTCCGGATGGACCTTCGATGGTCAGCAAGCCGCGGCCGCCTTCGTACTGCGTCTCGGGCGCGACCGGATTCTTGGAAGCGACGACTTCGTGACCTGCGTGGACCGGCAGTGCCATTGCGATGAATGCCAGAGCCGCTGATTGGATGGATGCGTTGATTTTCATGGGGACGGAGCGGGACGCTAGCGATCCGGGCCCCGTACAGGCAACGAGAAACTCGTAAAACGCGCATGGACGCTGGATTTGCGCACAATCGCACGGCTTCTCCAAGCGGACGCCGCGCGGCGTTTCACTCCCGAACGTTCAGCACTTACCTGCTGGCGTAACGGGCGGTATACCCATCGACCTTGAAATCCACCCCGTCGCGGAGCGTGCGATCCAGCACGCGGACGTCTCCGTCCACCAATCGACCCCGTCGCGTATCCCAAAGCATGATCAGGCTCTTGCCGCCCTGCTCGGCGGCGATGCCCTGCGGCGGCACGGAAACAGCCACATACTTCGGCAAATGGGCCGCAGCCGAGGCCATCATCGCCTCCGTGTCGCGCGAACTCGCGAGCGGCATGCTGTCGCCGGAGGAGGCCGGGGTGTCGCCCATCCGCAGGCCACCGGTGGAACCGCCCGCGAGGGAGCGAAACTCCTGCAGCCGGAGGGCCTCGTCAGCCGCCCGCTCCGCCTCGAGCTTGGCCAGCATTTTTTGTTTCTCCGACTCGAGCTGTGCCGCGGAGGTCCCAGCCGCGGCCGGGCCGCGTTGCGCCTGCGAAATCCGCCGGTTGTAATCCTTTTCCACCGCCGCGATCTTTCTCCTCGAATCCGCCTGGGCTGCGGCGCGCCTGCGCTCGTGAGCCGGTGTCGCCGCCTGGGCGAGAGCCCTGCGGGCCCGTGCCTCCGCCTCGGCCTTCTGGCGGTTGCTCGCATGGTATTTTGCAAGGACGACGATGGCTCCCACGATCTGGAACCCGGTGCCCTCCGAGCGCGCCGAGTAGTCGAGTCCCTCGCAACCCGTCATGGTGAGACAGGCCCCAGTGCCGGCTACGGCCATCGCGACGACGATACAGGCGACCTGATCCCGGCGGGTGAACATGAAGTCAGCTTGGCCATTTGCGAAGCGTCCCGCAACTCGTTTTCTCGAGGCTGCGTTTTGTCTGCTTGGCAGGGATCCATGGCGGACTTAGAAACGCACAATCGCGCACCGCGGACCGAGCCAGCCCAGACTGAGAACTGAAACCAGCACCACGATTGCGAATGTTTCGCCGCCCGCTGCTTCTCGCCACCGCGTTCTCGCTGGCCGTCGCCGCGATGCTCGCCTCCGCGAAATCCGCCGCGCCTGAGAAACTCACCATCGCGATCATCGGCGACTCGACGGTGTGCGATTATCCCGCGGAACACGCGTGCAAGGGCTGGGGGCAGTTCATCGCGGGATATTTCAATGACAAGGTGCGCGTGGTGAATCTCGCGGCGAGCGGGCGCAGCACGAAGACCTTCATCGCCGAGGGGCGCTGGAAGCGCACGCTCGCGGAGAAACCGGACGTGGTGCTGATTCAATTCGGCCACAACGACTCGCACGCCCCGACACGGCCCGAGGCCACCGACGCGGCGACGGACTACCGCGATTTCCTCCGCCGCTACGTGGACGAGGCGCGCGCCGTGAATGCGACGCCGATTTTCGTGACGCCGATGCACCGCCGCACGTTCGACGCGGACGGCAAGCTCACGGACATCCTCCAGCCGTATTCCGAATCCATGAAGGCCGTCGCCACCGAGAAGAAAGTGGCGCTGATCGATCTGCACACCTCGAGCGGCGGGCTTTTCCGCAGCCTCGGAAGGGAGCGCTGCCCCGAGTTTGCGAACGCGCCGACCGACTTCACGCACTTCAACGAGAAGGGCGCGCGGGCCATGGCGGAACTCGTGATGAAGGAACTCCCCGCCGCCGCGCCGCAGCTCGCCGGGTGGATGCGGCCCGCCGCCGTGCCGACAGCGCCGGTGAAGTGAAACGCGCCCGACGCTGACATTTCAAATGCCGGGCCCGTCCGGGACCCGGGAGTTGAGTGACCCTTGCGCCGGGGCGCGCGTCGGCTTTCGGATTGACTCCGCCTTCCGGCGCGGGCTTTTCGCGGGCTCCGAAACACCTCCCGCCATGAACACCCTTTCCCGTCTCGCCGTCGTCTCCGCCGCACTCGGCTTCGCCATTTTTCCCGCCTCCGGCACCGCGCTCGCGGCAAAGGGAACGCCCGCGGTGCAGAAGGAGGTTTTCGGAAAGACGAAGGATGGCGAAGCGGTCGAGGTTTTCACGCTCACGAACTCGCACGGGCTCACGGCGCGGGTGATGACGTGGGGCGCGACGCTCGTGAGCATGTCGGTGCCGGATCGCGCCGGGAAATTTGCGGACGTCACGCTCGGCTTCGACACGCTCGACGGCTGGCTCGGCGCGCATCCGTTTTTCGGAAGCACCGCCGGCCGCTACGCAAACCGCATCGCGAAGGGAAAGTTCACGCTCGGCGGCAAGGAATACACGCTCGCGACGAACAACGGCGCGAACCACCTGCACGGCGGCATCAAGGGCTTCGACAAAAAGAACTGGTCCGCGGAAATCCCGCACGCGACGGCCGGCGTGCGCTTTTCCCTCACGAGCCCCGACGGCGACGAGGGCTACCCCGGCACGCTGCGCGCGACCGTGACGTACACGCTCACCGAGAAGAACGAACTGCGCATCGACTACACGGCCACGACGGACAAGCCGACCGTGCTGAACCTCACCAACCACGCCTACTGGAACCTCGCGGGCGCGGGCGAAGGCGACATCCTCGGCCACGAACTCATGTTGCACGCGAGCCACTTCACGCCGGTGGACGAGGGCAGCATCCCTACCGGAAAAATCGAGCCCGTCGCCGGAGGCCCGATGGATTTCACGGAGGCGAAAGTCATCGGCAGGGACATCGCGCAGGTCGGGGGTACGCCGGGCGGCTACGATCACAACTTCGTCCTCGAAAAAGCCGCATCCCGCGCACTCAAGCCCGCGGCGGAACTTTACGATCCCAAGAGCGGCCGCGTGATGAAGGTCTCGACCCTCGAGCCGGGCGTGCAGTTCTACACGGCGAACTACCTCGATGGCACCGTCACCGGCAAAGGCGGGAAGGTTTACAAAAAGAACTTCGCCCTCTGCCTCGAGACGCAGCACTTCCCGGATTCCCCGAATCACCCGAATTTCCCGAGCACCGTGTTGCGGCCCGGCGAAACGTATCGCACCACGACGGTCCACGAGTTTTCCGTGCGATAGCGGCGGCGCCGCGGGGTGAAGGTCGCAAGCTGCGCGTAACATTCCGCGGGTGACATGCGGCGGTCTGCGGAGCGCTCCGAAGTCGGACGGAGGACGGTGATGTCATTTGCGGACACCTCGTGCGCTGCTAAAGGTGCGGGGTAGCTCGTGATTTTCCACCCCGCGAAGAACCGAAGTTGAACCGCACCGCCGCAAAGATTCGCTCAGTTTGCGGACGGATCGCTTTCTTCAAAGTGACGACGTTCGTCCGCGCGTTTGCCCTGCGTGGCGTCGCGCTGCTGCTGTGCCTCGGGCTGGCGGCGGGTGCCGCGGATGTGAAGGTGCAGCGCATCCCGCCGGGGACGCGCATCCACGATTTCCGGAAACTCAACACGCAGCCGGTCCCGCGCGCGGACGCGGTGGCGGATGCGGGCGATTTTTTCCGCATGCCCGACGCACGGGAGATCCGGCTCCTGCGCGCGACGGACAGCGCGGCGATCACTTTTTCGACGAAGGCGGAGCGCGACCGCGGGCTGGGCTCGCTGAAATCGCGCAAGGGCGTTCCCGCGCACGGCGAGGCCGCGCGCGCGCAGTTCCGCAACGGCGCGAGCTTTCACATCATGCGCGCCAAGGAGCCGGGCCGGGCGATGGACCCGAAGACGATGCAGGCGGAGCCCTCCGTCGCGTACGCGCGGCACGTGCTCGTCGATCCGAAGTCGCGCACGCGGATGATCGCGACGGATGAAATCCTCGCGGCGTTTCGCGAAAATGTGACGCCCCCGCAGATGCGTTCGCTCGCGGCGAGCGCCGGGCTGCAAATCGTCGCGCGGGTGGGCGGTGGGAAGATCAACGCGTGGCGGTTGCGCCTGCTGAAGCCCAAGACGGCTGATCCGCTGCAAGTGTCGCGCACGCTCTCGCAGGCGAAGGGCGTGCTCTGGGCGCAGCCGAATTTCCTCCGCGAGATCAGACACGCCTACACGCCGCCAAACCCGCTCTTCAGCGCGCAGCAGGCGCTCCGAAACCTCGGCCTGAACCACGCCGTCGCCGGGGCGGATGTGCGGGCGACGAGCGCGTGGGACAGGACCACCGGCAACAGCTCGGTGGTCATCGCCATCATCGATGACGGCGTGGACATCGCGCATCCCGGCCTGCGCATTTTCACGAACCCCGGCGAGGCCGGCGGTGGAAAGGACGCCAACCTGCTCGACGACGACGGCAACGGATTTGCCGACGACGTGCAGGGCTGGGACTTCGCGAACAATGACAGCAATCCGTCGCCCATCGGCTCGAACGGCCACGGCACGGGCACCGCGGGCATTGCCGCGGGGAAATTCACCGTCGCAGCGGCGACCGCCGGCATCGCGGGCGACTGCACGATCTTGCCGGTGAAGATCGCGGACGACACCGGCGACTTCGCGACCGATGCCAGCATCGGCACGGCGATCATCTATGCATCCACATTTGCGGATGTGCTCAGCAACAGCTGGGGCGGCGGCAGCGAAAGCCCGTACATCAACGCGGCGATCGACTACGCCGTGGCGCACGGGCGAGGGGGCAAGGGCTGCCCGGTTTTTTTCGCGACGGGCAACTCCGCGAGCACTTGGATGAATGGCGGCGGGCGCGTGCGGCTCTCCACGCAGGGGCTGAACGGCAGCTATTACTTCGGCTTTTACTACGGGAAAAATGCGACCTCCGCCGGCGAGGAAACCATCCGCATCGACAACGTGTGCGTGCTCGATGCGAACGGCTACACGCACATGCCTTCGATTCTGCCCGACGAGGATTTTGAGTCATGGCTGTCGTTCGGGCAGTTCGTCATCACGAATTCCGGCTGGTGGCAGGGCCTCACGAGCGATGCGTCCGCGCCCTACTGGACGTTCGAGACGGCGAATGCGCTGAAGGGGACGGGCGGGATTTACTCGGCCGTCTCGCCGCCGCTCATGGACGGACAATATTCGATCTTCATCACGCCGCCGTTCACCGTGACCGGCGCGGAGACGGTTGCGTTTGCACAGTCGTTTTCCTTTTCCCCCGACTCGGATTTCTACGTCCTGCTTTTCGACGGCGTCAGCGGAATGTTCACGGGCCTGGCGTACGGGCCATTCACCGGGTCGCCCGATCCCACCGCGCCGGATTCGCTCTACCCGGCGAGCTATGCGAAAAGCATCGCCGTCGGCGCGGCGACGGACGCGGACTTGCGCAGCGACTACAGCGGCTACGCGGGGCATCTCGACTTTCTCGCGCCGAGCAATGGCGGGTGGAACGACATCGCGACGCTCGATCCCGTCGGCGCCGTCGGCTGGACGCCCGGCGACTACAAAATGAACTTCGGCGGCACCTCGGCGGCGACGCCGCTGGCCGCCGGGATCGCGGCGCTCATGCTCTCGGTGAATCCGACGCTCACCGAGGCCGAGGTTCGCGCCATCTTGCGCGCGACGTGCGACAAGGTCGGCGGCGTGACTTACACCGCGGGCACGCACCCCGAGTACGGCTACGGGCGCGTGAATGCCGCGAAAGCCGTCGAGAGCGCGCTGCCATCGCTGAGCATCGACGACGTGAGCATCAATGAAGGCCCGGCGGCGGCCACCGTGACGGCGACATTCACCGTGACGCTCTCCGCTGCGGCGGTGCGCGACGTGACCATTGAGTTCAACACGGTGGACGGCACGGCCATCGCGGGGACGAATTACACTGCCGCCGCCGGCACGCTCGCCTTCCTCGCAGGCTCCACCACTGCGCAGGTGAATGTGAGCGTCAACGGCGGCACCCTCGCGCAGCCGTCGGCGAATTTTCTGCTACGTCTCAGCAATCCGACCAATGCCACGATCCTCAGATCGAACGGCAACTGCACCATCGCGGCACTGGACACGGATGCCGACGGAATGCCCGACTACTGGGAAAATCTGCACCTCTTCGACCCGGACGATCCCGCCGACGCCGCGCTCGATGCCGATGGCGACGGGGTGTCGAACCTTCGGGAGTTCCAGCAGCGCAGCAATCCCCGCGACGCGGCGGACCCGCTGAGCATTGTCGAAGTGCGCACGGACGGCGCGGATTTTTACCTCACCCTGAAATCCGTCGCCGGTCGCAACTACCGGATCGAATACAAGGACACCCCCGACGATCCCACGTGGATGCCGCTCGGCGCGGACTTCAAGGCGACCGGCGCGACCACCGAGGTGCAGGACCCGGGCGTCCTGGACACGCACCTCTCCCGCTTTTACCGCGCGCTGTTGCTGCCTTAGTCGGGAATGCGCTTCCGTACATTTCGGAAGCGATCGGGGACGCCTCCGCGATCCAAACTAGGCTTGCCAAATTCGGCGCCGGAGACGATGCCGATTCCCATGGATACCCGATCCCGGATGGTCGCATACATCCTGTCTGCGACGGCGGCAGTGAACTTTTTCACCGGTTGCATCGCCCCCAAAAACCGCGCCGCCCGCAGCTCCCCGGATCGCGCCTATACCGCCTACTGGCCGCCCGGAGGGGACGATGCGAGGCTGCGGTTGGCGGTCAAGGATCTCATCGACATCCAGGATGTGGTGACGACGGCGGGCTCGCGACATTTTGCAAAAAACAATGCACCGGCCGTGAAGGACGCCAAGTGCCTGGCGATAGCCCGGGAGCGCAACGTAAAGCTCGTCGGGAAAACGAATCTGGCGGAATTTGGGCTCGGGGTTTCCGGCATCAATTCGTATTTCGGAACGCCGAAAAACCCGGTGAACCGGAGGCATCGGATTATCCCGGGCGGATCGTCCAGCGGTTCCGCGGTGGTGGTCGCGAATGGCAGTGCCGACATCGCGTTCGGGACGGATTCGGGGGGTTCCATCCGTGTCCCTGCGGCCTGTTGCGGCGTCGTCGGGTTGAAGACGACCTTCGGGCTCATCCCGCTGGATGGCGTGTATCCGATCTCAGCGCAGCACCTGGACACCGTCGGCCCGCTGGCCAGGGACATCCGTGGCGTCGTGCAGGGCATGGATTTGTTGCAGCGCGGGTTTGCCGGAAAATATGCGCGGGCCACCGCAGCGCGGCCTTCCGCCCGCGGCATCCGGATCGGACGGCTCTACGTGGACGGGACTGACGAAAAAATCGACCGCGCGATCGATGAAGCTCTTGCGGCGAGGGGGTTCGACGTTGTCGCGCTGGACGCGGCTTTCAAGGCGCAGTGGGAGCAGGCGGAAAGCGACGGGGACATCATCACCTCCGCGAGCGGCTGGCTCACTGACGGCAATTTCATGGACAAGACGGGAGTCAGCGGACTGACCAAGGCCATCCTCGTTCTCGGCTCCATCAACTACAAAACGGACTACGAGGCCGCCCTCACGAGGCGGGCACAATGGCAGCGCACCCTGAACGCCATGTTCAGGAAGGTGGACCTCATCGCGTTGCCGACGCTCAAGAGCCTGCCGCCAAAGATTCCGTTGTTCGGGGGATCTCCGGCGTTTGAAGCGCGCGTGCTGGCCGTGCAGGCCACGGTGGCGGTGAACCTGGCTGGGAATCCCGCGCTCGCGATCCCGATTCCGGTGAAGAGCAGGACGGTGCCGGTCACCAGCCTGCAACTCATCGGCCCGCGGCTCGGCGAGGCGCAGCTGCTCAATGCAGGGCGGATCATCGAGGGCCGCTGAGAGGCGGGAAAAGATGAGCCCTCGCGGCGAATGTCCCGATGGCGGGGATTTCAGAGGGATGACGGTGCCTGCGAACGGGGCGAGTCGGGCGATCAAATCCGAATGATTTTTCATTTGATCGTTAGCAAATGCGAACGACTGGTCGTTAACTCCAATGACTCCCCTCCTTCCCTCCCGCAGTATTCATCCCACCCTCAAAGTAATTTCCGCGGTCGCGGTGCTCGTGCTCACCTGCATGGCGGGCCGCGCCGAAACCCCCGCCGAGGAGCTCATCAAAAAGGGAGATGCTTGCGACAAGGCGTTCCAAGCCACCGAGGCGCTTCAATATTATCTCCCGGCGCAAAAGCTGGACCCGAAGAATGTGCGCATCGTGGTCAACATTTCACGGCAGTATCGCCACCTGATGACGGATGCCTCATCGCGCGACCAGAAGCTCCTGCTCGGCAATGTCGCGCTGGAATACGCACGCCGGTCGGCTGCGCTCGCGCCGAACGATTCCGAAGCGCAGCTGGCCCTCGCGATCACGTACGGGAAGATGCTTCCGTTCGAAGGCAGCAAGGAGCAGGTCGAGGCGTCGGCGCTCATCAAGGCCTCCGCCGACAGGGCGCTCAGGCTCGACCCGCGCAACGACACGGCCTGGTACATCCTCGGGCGCTGGCACAGGGCAATCGCCGAGGTGAGCTCGTTCAAGCGGGCGATGGGTTCGATGCTCTACGGCAAGCTGCCTTCCTCAACGAACGAGGCCGCGGTGGCGTGCTTCGAGAAGGCCATCGCGATCAATCCCAACCGTCTCATGCACCAGATCGAGCTCGGGCGCACCTACGCGGCGATGGGCAGGAAGGAAGAGGCGCGGCGTTTGATTTCGAAGGGCCTTGCGATGGCGAGCGTGGAAAAGGACGACACCGAGACCAAGCGCCTCGGCCGCGAGACGCTGGCGAAGCTGCGTTGATCGCTGGCGCAGGCGGCGTCTGCGAATCCCGAGGTGACCGTGGCGAATGACGGGCAGGCTGTGTCAACATCCTCTCTTACTTCGTCATGGTCACCGCGCGAGCCGAGCCCGCGGATGCGCTCGCCGCATTGTCAGCCGGCGTGGATGATTTCCTCAGCAAGCCGATCGACAGCCTGCAACTCCTCGCGCGCCTGCGCTGCGGCGAGCGCGTGCTGGGGAAAACGCTGCGCGAATCGCGTCGCGGAACTGACAGGCGCGCTCGATACGGCGCGCGCGCCGGGACGAGAAGCGAATGACCCTGAAAGCGGCGATGGGATGAAGAGATGTCACGTGAAGGCGCAAAGACGCAAAGGGATGTGCATTGGTTCACACCCACCCGCCGGGTGAATGCCTGCTGGTCCGCTTCAGCTTCTTCTTTGCGTCCTTGCGCCTTTGCGTGACATCCCATCGCTGGATGGAGGATGACAAACTGCAGACATGCACCGGCCGCCTTTTCCACTCGCGGTTCCACCCTGTCACGCCCAAGCTGGGTCGTGTGCAATTTGGATTTCTAAATGAGCCGGACCACTCCCAAGCTGCGGGCTTTCGCCGAGCGTCTCATCGCCGATGAGACGAAGGGAAACAAATCCTCCGGGATCAATGGCCCCACGGCTCTCCAGATATTCGAGAAGCTGCGTCCGCATCTGGCGACGCTCATGGGGACCACCGGCTTCCGGGGGCTCATTTCGCGCGCACTCATGCTGGCCAAAGCGGAGACTCCGTCGCTGTGCAGGCTGCAGGTCAGGGCGGACGGCACTGTGGAAGGATTCGACGGAACTGATGTGTGGGCAGACGCGGAGGAGATGGCCGTGGGCAATGTGGTTCTGGTCGCGCAGTTGCTCGGACTGCTGGTCACATTCATCGGCGAGCATCTGGCGCTGCAGATGGTGCGCGAGGTATGGCCGAGACTGTCGTTCGACGGTTTGGATTTTGAATAAGGACACAGAACATGAAAAAGAAAAACGCTGCCAAAAAATCCAAACTGCCGGCGAAGGCGGCGAGTCAGCCCGCCAAGGTCACGATTCGCAAAATGCCGACCGGCGTGCGCGGGCTCGACGACATCCTCGGCGGCGGCATCCCGGAGTTTTCCTTCAACATCATCGCGGGCACGCCCGGCTGCGGCAAAACCACGCTGGCGCACCAGATCGTTTTTGCGAATGCGACCGTGAAGCGGCCCGCGCTCTATTTCACCGTCCTCGGCGAACCCGCGCTGAAGATGCTGCGCTATCAGCAGCAATATTCCTTCTTCGACGCATCCAAGCTCGGCAAGGCCATCCGCTTCATCAACCTGAGCGACCTGGTGATGGAGCAGGACCTGGAAGCGGTCTTCGAGGAAATCATCGAAGCAGGTCGCGGCGATGAACCCGGGCATCGTCGTGGTGGATTCCTTCCGCACCGTGGTGCGCAAGGCCATCAGCGGCGCGAGCGAATTCCAGATGCAGGATTTCATCCAGCGCCTCGCGCAATTTCTCACGAGCTGGCAGGCGACCACGTTTCTCGTCGGCGAATATGTCCACGAGGAGATCCGCGACAATCCCGTCTTCACCGTCGCCGACGGGCTGCTCTGGCTCTCGCAGGTGGCGGAGCGGAATTCCGTGGTGCGCAAACTGCAAATCATGAAGCTGCGCGGGCAGGAATCCGTGCCGGGGCTGCACACCGTCCGCATCAGTGCGGCGGGCCTGCAGGCCTTCTCGCGCACGCTGGGCCTCGTCGGAAAAAGGGTGCAGCCTGCGCATCGCCGCGGCTTTCCATCGGCGTCCCGGAGCTGGACAAAATGCTCGGCGGCGGGCTGCTCGAAGGCGACAGCCTCCTCATCGCCGGGCCCTCGGGCACGGGAAAATCCGCGCTGGCCACTCAATTCATCGCCGAGGGACTGCGCCGCGGCGAACCGGGCATCATGGCGATTTTCGAGGAGCGCCCGCACGGCTACACCGAGCGCGCCGAAAGCTTCGGGCTGAATCTCAAGGCGCCGCAGCAAATGGAAAACTCGAACTCCTCTATCTCCGTCCCCTCGATCTCTCGGTGGATGAAACCATGCAGGAAATCCTCGATGCCATCGAACGCGTGGGCGCGAAACGGCTGGTCATTGATTCGCTCGTCGGATTCGAGATGGCGCTCGCGCCCGGCTTCCGCGCGGACTTTCGCGAATCGCTCTACCGGATGATCAGCGCGCTCACCGGCGTCGGGGTCACGATCCTCAGCACGGTGGAAGTGGAGGACACCTTCACCGCGATGCCGTTCAGCCAGTACGCGATCTCGTTTCTCACCGACGACATCATCCGCATGCGCTACGTGGAGATCGACGGCCAGCTCCGCAAGGTGATGGTCGTGATCAAGATGCGCGGCGGGAACCACAGCAAGGACATCCGCGAATATGTCATCACGGACAAAGGCGTCGTCGTCATCGGTCCGCGCAGCACGGACTACGAAGGGCTGACCACCGGAATCCCCACGCGCACCGGACCGCGCATGGCGCAAAACCAGGAAGCCGCGCCGGAACCGAAGGCCAAACGGTAGCTGCGAAATGCCCATGGACGAAGCCGCACAGCTCCAGGCAAAATTGCTCGCGATGAACGAGGCGCTGATGCTCGGCTCCGTGCGGCAGCATGAGCTCGCGGAGGCGGCGCAGAAGCTGAATGCGCAACTGCGCGCCAGCGAGGGCCTGTTCTCCAGCCTCGTCGAGCAGGCGCCGTTCGGGATGTACGTGGTGGACGCCCAGTTCCGCGTGCAGCAGGTGAACCGTCGCGCGATGCCGGTCTTCGCCACGGTCAAACCGCTGATTGGCCGCGACTTTTCCGAAGTCATCCGGATCCTCTGGGGCCCGGAAGTCGGCGGGAAGATCGCGGACATCTTCCGGCGCACGCTGAAGACCGGCGAAAAGTACCTCTCGCCTCCGTTCACCGAGCGCCGCCAGGACATCGGCGCGGTGCAATCCTACGAATGGGAAATGCAGCGCGTCACCCTGCCCGGCGGCGAGCACGTCGTGGTCTGCTATTTCACCGACATCTCCGAGCGTCGCGCGCTGGAAGACTCGCTCGTCGTGCGCGCCTTGGAGATGGCGCAGGCCGATCGCAGCAAGGATGAATTCCTCGCCATGCTCGCGCACGAGCTGCGCAACCCGCTCGCGCCGCTGCGCAACGCGGCGGAGATCTTGCGCACCCCCGGCGCGGAGGCCGCGGAGCGCGCGGAGGCCCAGGCCATCATGGCACGGCAGATCGATAACATGGCCCGGATGCTCGACGACCTGCTCGACGTGTCGCGCATCACCGCGGGGAAAATCGAACTGCGCCGGCAGCCCACCGCGCTCGCGGAAATCCTGAACGCCGCGGCGAGCATCGCGCGTCCGGGCATCGCGGCGCGCAGCCAGGAGCTGGCGGTCTCGCTGCCCGCCGAGCCGATTTTCTTGAATGCGGACTCCACGCGGCTCGAACAGGTCTTCGGCAATCTTCTCACGAACGCCTGCAAGTACAGCTACACCGGCAGCCACATCCGGCTGAGCGCCGAGCGCGCCGCCGGGGGCGGAGCGCCCGAGGTGATCGTGCGCGTGAGCGACGACGGCATGGGCATCGCGCCCGAACTGCTGCCGCACATTTTCGATCTCTTCGTGCAGTCCACCCGCTCGCTGGATCGCGAGCACGGCGGGCTGGGCATCGGGCTCACGCTCGTGCGGCGGCTCGTGCAGTCGCACGGCGGCACCGTCGAGGCGCGCAGCGAGGGCCTCACGTGCGGGAGCGAATTCACCGTCCGCCTTCCCATCCTCGCCTTGCCGGTCGCGGTCCCCGCACCGTCCGCGCCCGCCGCGCGCGAGACGCCGCGCCGCATCCTCATCGTGGACGACAACGAGGACTCCACGCGCAGCATGGCGATCCTCCAGAAAAGGCGCGGCCACGAGACGCGCA
Source organism: uncultured Verrucomicrobiae bacterium (assembly GCA_963769025.1). GTDB lineage: Bacteria > Verrucomicrobiota > Verrucomicrobiia > Chthoniobacterales > Chthoniobacteraceae > SXWH01. The sequence continues at coordinate 371,143 of CAVYKI010000003.1, read as the reverse complement.
CCGCATTCACCGGCCCGGATGCCGTCGCCGCCGCCGCCGAATTCATACCGAACGTGGTGCTGCTCGACATCGGCCTGCCCGGCATGGACGGCTTCGAAGTCGCGCGCCGCCTCCGCGCCATGCCTGCACTCGCCGGCGCATTCCTCGTGGCGATGAGCGGCTACGGCAGCGATGAAGATCGCGCCAAGGCGAAGGCCGCGGGCTTCGACGAATACATGGTGAAGCCCGTGGATCTGGATCGCCTCCGCGAGCTGTTGCGGAGCCGCGATGGGGCATGAACGCTGGCCGCGGAATTGTCCCGCGCCGCAGCCTTTCCGCCGTATGGGAAGCGGGATGGCGGCGAGGGGTGCGACAGTGCGTCAGTGAACGCCGTGGCCGTACACTTGTCCGCGTTGAACTGTCGGCGGATTCGCGGCCGTTGCCTGCTTGGGGAGCGACGCCTCCTTCGTGGTGCAGATGTCCTGCGCACCGGCTTCCTCGAAGATGTCGCTGGCCTGCGCGATTTGCTCCTCATCCAGCGCGTGGACCGCGATGAGGTAGTTGCCCGTCCTGAGTTTTTCCTCGTAAATCTTTGCCTCGATCTCCGGAATGCCGAGCCCGATCAGGCCTCCGAGGACTCCCCCGGTCGCAGCTCCGAGCGCGGCACCGCTGAGCGCCGCCATGATCGGCCCCGCCGCGATGAACGCCCCGACACCGGGGACGGCGAGCGCACCGAGGCCCGCGAGCAGCCCGATGACTCCGCCCGCGATTCCACCGGTGATGCCTCCCGCGGCGGTGCCTTCCGGCGCCTTGCTCGCCTTCACGTGGCCGATGCCGTGCTCCGCATCGCCCTCCGGCATGAGCACCGAGATGTCCGAGTAGGCGAAGCCCCACACATTCAGCCGATCGATGATGCGCTCGGTCTGGAGGCGGGACTGGGTGATGCAGATGACGGCGGTCTTGGACATGGGATATGGGGCTTGAAGTTGGGGATCCGAATTAGCAGCCCGTGTCGACTTTCAGCGGTTCGGCGGCCGGACTCTCGCTCGCGACGGCACCTTCACCCGGGAGCGCCGGCGCGGAGGGGAGCCGGAGGATCATTCGTGTGATGACCTGCGTCGGTTTGGCAGGAGGGGACAGAGAAAGGGTGTCCTCCGCTGGCCCCTGTCCCGTTTGGAAAGGACCCGCTTCTCCGGTTTCTGCCGCGCCGCCGATGAGGATGTTTCGTTTCATGACAAGGGTCGGGCTGCTGTGAGCCGGAATGATCCGCAGCGACTGTAGCCCTCCGCCTTCCTATCGCGGGCGGTGGACATGTCGGATGTATCCGTCCGCACATCGGTTGCCGCGATGTCGTTCAGCGCGGCTGCACCGTGTTGCCGGAACCCGCCCTCGTGGGCAGGTCGGCAAGCGAGCCGTCGATGAATGTGTGATGCCAGAGCTGCGTCGCGACGACGGCGCACAGGCCCATCTCCACCGAGAGGCGCGGCAGCGAGCCGGCGCGCATCTTGCGGAAGTCTTTCCGCCAGTGTTGCACCTCCGGCGATGTCGAAATAGCCGGTGCGGCGCAGCGATTCCTCGCTCAGGAGTTCCGCGACGAATTTCGGCTCGGGGTCCATGTGGAAGCTGTCCAGCGGCGCGCGGAAGATGACCTTGCTGCGGCGGGCGATCTGCGGCGGCAGCCAGCGCTCGGCGAGCAGGCGCAGCAGGTGTTTGTCGCGGAAGCCGCGCAGCTTCCAGTTCGGGTGCAGCTTCGCGGTGAAATCGAAGACGTCCTCGTCGAGGAACGGGTAGCGCACTTCCACCGAGGAATGCATGGCCACGCGATCGCCCTTTGCCTGCAGCAGATGTCCGGCGAGCGTGACGCGTGCCGCCGACCCAGATGCCGCGATTCAGCGGATGCCAGCGCTTGGCGCGTTCCAGATCGATGCCGAGTTCGGCCCACGGGCCGGTCTTGTCGCAGCACTTCCCGCATCGGCTCGGCGTAAAAGCGCAGCTTCGAGAGCGCGAGCAGGCCGTAGGAATCGATCCACGCATTCGGCCCGCCGATGGATTCCTCCACGCCGCGCGCGACGCACGGGGAAAATTGCGGCACGTTGTTCAGCCGGAGATACGCGCGGCGCGCCACGTCGCTCAGCCGCAGGCCGGGGATGACATCGAGCATGCCCATCAGCTTGGTCCAGCCTTGTACCAAGGATAGCCGACCAGCCATTCGTCGGCGCCTTCGCCGGTGAGCACCACCTTCTGGCCGCTGGCGTGGACGCGCTTTGCGAGCTGCAGCAGCGCCGCGCAGGAGGTGTCGATGACCGGCGCCTCGGCGGCCTGGATCAGCTCGGGATAGGTCGCCAGCGCGTCGTCGGCGCGGAAGTCCTGCACGATCGGCGGCTTGGTGCCGATGTGCCGGGCGGAAAGATTGGCCGCGCTGAGTTCGTCGAGCGCGGGGTCGTCCACGCGGATGGTGTAGGTGTTGATCGCCGGGCCCTTCAGCTTGCAGGCCAGCGCCACGATCATGCTCGAATCCACGCCCGCCCGAGAGGTACGCGCCGACCGGCACATCGGCGCGCAGCCGTTTTTCCACCGCTCCGAGCAAGACCTGCTCAAACTCATCCACCAGCTTCTGCGGATCGTCGCCCGGATCCTCGTCGCCCTGATCCGGGAAGTCCATCTCCCAATAGGCGCGCTCGCTGACGGCAGGCGCCGTGCCGCCTTGCGTCGCCCGGCGTGATCTCCAAAAAGTGGCCCGGCGCGCAGAAGCTGCACGCCTTCGAAACACGTCACCGGCCCCGGCATGGCGGAAAAGGTGAACATGTGATCGATGCCCGCGCAGATCGGGCTTCGCCGGCACCATTCCCGAGGCGAGCAGGCCCTTGATCTCCGAGGCAAAGAGCAGCCAGTCGCCCTGCCGCGTCCAGTAGAGCGGCGCGATGCCGAAGCGGTCGCGCCCGAGCATGAGCTGCCGCCGCCTTTCATCCCACAGCGCGATCGCAAACTGTCCGCGCAGCCGCTCGAACATCCCCTCCTGATGCTCCTCCCACAGGTGCGGGATGATCTCCGTGTCGCAATGCGTGTGCGAGCGATGCCCGCGGCCGTCAGCTCGGCCCGCCTTTCGACGTGGTCGAAAAGCTCGCCGTTGAACACCACGGACACGCTCCGGTCCTCGTTCGACATCGGCTGCTGGCCGTCCGCGAGGCCCGACGATGCTCAGCCGCCGCGACGCCAGCGCCAGCCCCGGGCGCAGGAGGAAGCCCTCCTCATCCGGCCCGCGATGGAAGAGCGCCCGGGACATCGCCTGGATGGCCCCCTCCGGAACGGGTCGGTGCCCGGACGAGATCGATGATTCCTGCGATGCCGCACATGATGATTCCTTGTACTTCGCCGCTCGTCGCCGGCCAATCCGTATTAATCTGACATCTTTGCACAGCCAGAACGCCGGCCGGCCGCGATTCAGCGGTGAATGGCCAAACTTAACGCCTCCAACGGCGCGCACGAAAATACACCGCGGGACCCCTTCCGCAACGGTTCGCATCTGAAAAATGCGCGTGACGCGAGTGGCGAGCCGGATGCTATGCTTCCCTCAATGTCCAAAGAAGGTATCGCCATCATCGGAATCGGCTGCCGCTTTCCCGGCGGCGTCAACGACGCGGAATCATTTTGGAAGCTGCTGACCGAGGGCCGCGAGGCGGTCTGCGAAGTGCCGGCCGACCGGTGGAACGTGGAGCGCTTCTACGATGCGGAGCCGGGCATCGCCGGCAAATCGATCGCCAAGCGCGGCGGATTTCTGGAGTCAGATCGACCAGTTCGATCCGCAGTTCTTCGGCATCTCGCCGCGCGAAGCGCCCTACGTCGATCCGCAGCAGCGTCTGCTGCTGGAGACGGCTTGGGAGGCGATCGAAGACGCCGGGCTCGTGCTCGATCTCGAGAAGGGCACCGACATCGCCGTCTTCGTCGGGCATCTCGCACAACGACTACCAGATCATCCAGGGCACGCCGTGCGGATTCGCTCGGGCATCAGCGCCGCACTCGCCCACCGGCAGCGCGCACAGCATCGCCGCGAATCGCATCTCGTACTGCTTCAATCTCCGCGGCCCGAGCGTCGCGATGGACACGGCCTGCTCCTCCGCGCTGACCGCCGTGCATGTCGGCGTGCGAGCACATCTGGACGCGGCCGCGGCGACGTGGCGCTGGCGGGCGGCGTGACGGTGATGATCACGCCCGGCGGATTCATCGGATTTTCGCAGGCCGGCATGCTCTCGCCCGAGGGGCGCTGCGAGGCGTTCGACGCGTCGGCCAGCGGCTTCGTGCGCGGCGAAGGCGCGGGCATGGTGCTGCTCAAGCGCCTTTCGCAGGCCATCGCGGACGGCGACCCGATCCACGGCGTCATCGTCGGCACCGTCGATGAATCAGGACGGCCACACCAATGGCATCTCGCTCCCGAGCCCGGAGGCGCAGGCCCGGCTCGTGCGCGACGCCTGCAAGGACGCCGGGCATCGCGCCTTCGCAAGTCGGCTTCGTCGAAGCGCACGGCACCGGCACCGCGGTCGGCGATCCCATCGAGGCGCACGCGCTCGCCGAGGCGCTCTGCGTGGACCGCCCCGCGGACAAGCCGCTGCCGATCGGCTCGGTGAAGACCAACCTCGGCCACCTCGAAACCGCCGCCGGCGTCGCCGGCCTGGTCAAGGCGGCTGCTCGTGCTCAAGCACGGCCAGATCCCCGCCAGCCTGCACTTCAAGACGCCGAGCCCGCACATCGACTTCGCAGAGCTGAAGCTGCGCGTGCCGACGACGCTGGAGCCGTTCCCCGAGACGGACGGGCCGCGCATGGTCGGCGTCAATTCCTTCGGTTTCGGCGGCGCCGAATGCGCACGTCATCCTCGCGGAAGCCCCCGCACGTCCGCGCGCCCGAGCATCCCGAGCCCGGCCACCGAACGTGCGCTGGCCGCTCGTGCTCTCCGCGCGTTCCGAGGAAGCGCTGCGCGGCATCCGCCGCGCAGCTCGGCGCGTGGCTCGAGGAGCGCGCGAACGCGCAATGGCAGCTCCGCCGCTGCTGCCCGATCTCGCCTACACGCTCGGCGCGCGGCGGAATCACCATTCGCACCGCCTCACGGTGGTCGCGCAGTCGCTCGAGCGAACTGGCGCAGGAACTCGAGGCCTTCGCCGGCCGGCAGCGACCGGGCCGAAGGTCCGCACCGTCCTTCACCCCGCGTCCGGAGCACGCGCCGCGCGTCGGCCTTCGTCATGAGCGGCCAGGGTCCGCAATGGTGGGGCATGGGCCGCGAGCTCATGCGGCACGAGCCGGTCTTCCGCGAGACCATCGAGCGCTGCGACGCGGCGATGCGCCGTAGGCGCAGTTCTCGCTGCTCGAGGAACTCGGGCGCACCGAGGAAGAACATCGCAGATGCAGCCGCACGGAAATCGCGCAGCCCGCGATTTTCGCGATGCAGGTCGCGCTCGCGGAGCTGTGGAAGTCCTGGGGCGTGCAGCCCGCCGCCATCGTCGGCCACAGCGTCGGCGAAATCGCCGCGGCCTGCGTCGCCGGCGTTCTCAGCCTGGAGGAAGGCGCGCGCGATCATCGTGCTGCGCGCCAGTTCATGGACGAATGCGCCCGCGGCGAAGGCACCATGCTCGCCGTCGGTCTCGCCGAGGAAGAGGCGCGCGCGCTGATCGCCGCCACGACCGCACGGTGCACCATCGCCGCCTTCAACGGCCCGCGCTCGCTGACCCTCTCCGGCCCGCGCGTCTCGCTCGAGGCCATGCTCGCCGAACTGGAGCCGCAGGGCGTCTTCGCGCGGCTCGTGCGCGTGGATCATCCGTTCCATCACGCGCTGATGCAGCCCGCCGCCGATGCGCTCGAGAGCGGCGCTCGGCGATCTCGAGCCGCAGGCGGAGACCGTTCCGTTTTTCAGCACCGTCACCGGCGACGCGTCTGCGCCGGCAAAGATTGCGACGCCGCGCATTGGGGCCGCGGCATCCGCCAGCCCGTGCAGTTCGCGCCCGCGGTCAGCGCGCTGGCCGACTTCGGCGTCGATGTCTGGCTGGAAATCAGCGCGCATCCCGCGCTCGTCCATTCCATCCAGGAATGCCTCGCCGCGCGGCGGCAGCGAAGGCCGCCCGTCCTCTCCTCCGCCCGCCGCGAACGCGAGCACGAGTCCTTGCTCGAAACCGCGATGGATCTGCATCGCGCCGGCGTGCGCGCTCGATTTCGCGGCGATGACGCCCTCGCGCCGCCTGCTCTCGCTCCCGGCCTACGCGTGGGACAGGAGCCGCTGGTGGAATGAATCCAGCGACTGGCGCGAAGGCCGCCTCGGCCCCGGCGGCCGCGGCCTGCTCGACATCGCGCCTGCCGCGCGCGACGCCGACGTGGACCGCCCGTCTCGACGCCCGCCACATGGCGTTCCTCAAGGATCACAAGGTCGAGACGCCACGTCATCTTTCCCGCCGCGGCCTTTGTCGAAATGGCGCTGGAAGCCGGCGTGCAATTGTTCGAGGGCCGTCCGTTTGTCATCGAGGACTTTGAGATTCGCAAGCCGCTCATCCTGCCCGAGCCCGCGTCGGGCGTGTCGCTCGAGCTGACCTACGAGCCGAGCGAGCGCACCTTCACGATCCAGAGCCGCTTCGAGCAGGCGGCGTCGTGGTCGGTGCATGTCGTCGGCTCGATGCGCGGCGAGCGCACGGAGTCGTCCTTTGGCGCGACGACTTGGGAAACGCCGGGGAGCGAACTCGAGCCGCGAAGGCATCGGGCAGTTCTACGGCCACATGAGCGATCTCGGGCTGCGCTACGGCGACGAGTTCCGCGCGGTCCGCGAGCTTGTTCGCGGGCGGCGGAAAGTCCGCGGGCAAGGTGTCGCTTTCGGAGAAAAGCGCGGGCCGCGCGCCGGAGTATGCGCTGCATCCGGTGCTCCTCGATGGCGCGCTGCACGTCTTCTCCGCCGGCGCGAAAACGATCGAGGATCGCCGCGCGAAGATGAAGCTGCCGGTGCGTTTCGCGCGCATCCTTTTCCTGCGCTCGCCCGGCGCTGCCAGCGCGCGTCACCGCGCGGGTGCTGCAGTTCAACGAGGAACTCATCGAAGGCCGGATCGCGCTCTATGACGAGGCCGGACCAGCCGTGCGTGCTGGTGGATGGCTTCCGCGCCATCAGCGTGCACGGCCGCCCGCCGCCCCGGCGCGTCCGGCGGAGGCCGCGATCTGGTTTACCACGTCGGGTGGGAGCGCACGCCGTCCACGATGGCTCCCGCGCCGCAGCAGCCCGCTGCCGCTCGCGCGTCTCCGGGATGTCGCCGTCGAGTGCGCTTCGAAGACGTCGTCAGCCTGCGGGGTCGTGCCGAAGCTCGAGGCGCTGCATGGCCGCCGAGGACGATCTCGCCGCCGTGCAGCTCGCGCATGGCCTGCGCGAGATGGGCGTCGACCCGTCGTCGCGCAAGGGATTCACCGCGGAGTCGCTCGGCGTCGCCGCAGCCGATGCAGACCGGTTTTCGAGCGCCTGATGACGAAGCTCGGCAAGCCGCGGCCTGCTCACAGCCAAAGGCGGCACTTACAAGCCCACGGCGAAATTTCGGCAAGGCGGCCGACTCGGCGCACGAGGCGCTGCGCGACGTTCATCGCGGAGCATCCGGGCCACCTGCCGGAAGGCCTGCTCTGCGCGGCCACCGGCGCCGAATTCGGCCCGATCCTGCGCGGCGAAAAAGATGCCGTGCAGGTTCTCTTCAGCGGTCCCGGACGCGGAGTTGCTCGATCAATTCTACGGCGACGGCCTGTTCACCAGCCACTGGATGGCGGCCATCGCCGCCGCGGTGCAGGAAGCCGCGCGCCATCTGCCGGAAGGACGCGGCCTGCGCATCCTCGAAGTCGGCGCCGGCACCGGCGGCCTCGCGCGCGCAGGTGCTGCCGCTGCTCGAGCGCGGCCTGCATTCCTACACCTTCACCGACGTCTCCGCGGGCTTCTTCCCCGGCGGCGAACCAGAAGCTCGCGGCCTTCCCCGAGGTGGAATACAAGATCTTCGACCTCGAAAAACCGGCGCCGAGCAGGGCTTCGAGCCGGGCTCCTTCGACTTCATCATCGGCACCAACGTGCTCCACGCCGTGGCCGACGTGCGCGCCGCGCTGCGGCACCTGCACGAGCTGCTCGTGCCGGGCGGCACGCCTCGTCTTCATGGATGTCGCCACGCCGCAGCTCTGGACGGAATCCGTCTTCGGCCTGACCAGCGGCTGGTGGCGCTTCACCGACCGCGACCTGCGCCCGGAGCAGCCGCTGCTCCAGCGCGCGCAGTGGGAATCCGCGCTCCGCGAAAGCGGCTTCGCGGAAACGGCTTCGCTCGCCGGGCCTGCACGGGCCGGAAGGGCGAAGGCCAGATCGGCCTCCTCGCCCGGAAGGCGCGGCGACGCCGCGTCGGTCCATGCTGAATCCGGAGCGACCGACGCGCCAGTCGAGACGTCGTGGCTCATCTTTGCCGATGAGTCCGGAACTCGGCGAACGAGCTCGATCGCCCGCGTGACGTCCGCCGGCGCGCGCTGCCGCGTCGTCCGCCGCGGCAACGGCTTTCGCCGCGAAGGGCGCGGACGCCTTCACCCTTCGCGCGGAGGAGCCGGACGACTGGAAGCAGCTTTTCGCGAACCGTCGCCGCGGACGCGCCGCCGGAGCGGATCGTTTACCTCTGGAGCCTCGATGCGAAAACGGGCGGCAACGAGGACGATGCGCTCATGGGCATCGACTCGCTGCTCCATCTCACGCACGCGCTGGAAGGCACGATGCCCGCGGCCAAGCTCCGCATCGATCTCGTCACGCGCGGCGCGCAGCCGGCGGGTCGCGACATGGGCGCCACCGCCGTCGCGCAGGCGCCCGTCGATCGGCCTTTTCCGCGTGATCCTCAACGAGCATCCGAACTTCGCCTGCCGCGGCATCGACCTGCCGCCGGCAGCCGTCGCAAGACCGATGTCGGCCTCGCTCTGGAGCGAACTGCTGCCATCTGGACAGCCGAGCGCGAAATCGCCCTCCGCGGCGAGGCGCGCTACGTGCAGCGCCTCGACCGCGGCATGCCCGCGCGCGAGCAGCAGCTCGATGCCTCGCATCCCGCTGCGCCTCGAATCCCGCGAGCGCGGCCTGCTCGACACCTGCGCTTCACGCCGTTCGCGCTGCCGCCGCTGCGGACCCGGCGAAGTGCTCGATCGAGGTGAAGGCCGCGGGCATGAACTTCCGCGACGTGCTCAAGGCGCTCGCGCTTTATCCCGGCGGAGACGCCGGATGCGCGCATCTTCGGCGACGAAGTCGGCGGCGATCGTGACTGCGGTCGGCGAAGGCGTCACGCACGTCGCGGCCGGGCGACCGCGTCTTCGGTCTCGCCGTCTTCGGCCTGGCCACGCAGACGCTCGCGCGCGGCGGCGATGTGCGGCCGCATGCCGAAGGGCCTTTCCTTCGAGGAAGCGGCGACGCATCCCGGTCGTCTTCATGACCGCGTGGTATGCGCTGAAGAACGTCGCGCGGATGCAAGGCCGGCGAGATGCATCCTCGTCCACGCGGGCGCGGGCGGCGTCGGCATGGCGGCGATCCAGATCGCGCATCACCTCGGCGCCGAAGTCATCGCCTCCGCCGGCAGCCCGACCAAGCGCGCGCTGCTCGAAGACGCTCGGCGTCAAGCACGTCATCGACTCGCGGCGCGGCGACTTCGCGGAGGCGGTCATGGAACTGACCGAACGGCCGCGGCGTGGACGTCGTGCTCAACGCGCTCGCCGCCGAGGCGATCCCGATGGGCCTCTCCTGCCTCGCGGAGTTCGGCCGCTTCATCGAGATCGGCAAACGCGACATCTACCAGAACTCGCGCATCCCGCTCTGGTCGCTGCGGCGCAACGCCTCGTTCCACGTCGTCGCGATGGACGCCGTCTTCGCCGGCGACGAAGCGCTGACGCGCGAGCTGCTGGCGGAGATCGCCGGGCTCGTGGAGAAGGGCGCGCTCACGCCGCTGCCCGTTCCGCTCCTTCCCGGCCAGCCGCATCGATGCGGCCTTCCGCCTCATGGCGGGCGGCAAGCACATCGGCAAGGTCGTCGTCGCCTTCGCCGAGGCATTCGTCCCGCGGCGCGGCGAACCGCTCGCTGCCGGCCTTCGCGGTCAAGGCGGACGGCTGCTATCTCATCACCGGCGGCCTTCGGCGGATTCGGCAGAGTGCTCGCCGAATGGCTCGTGGAATGCGGCGCGCGTCACCTCGTGCTCACGCAGCCGCAGCGGCGCCTCCACTCCGGAGGCGGTCGCCTTTGTGGAGAAGCTGAAGAGCCGCGGCGTGGACGACGAAGGTCGTCAAGGCGGACGTCGGCTCGCCGAAGGACGTGAAGCGCCTGCATCGAGGAAGCCGGCTCCGCAGGCGCAGCCGCTGCAGGGCATCTTCCACCTCGCGATGGTCATCGACGACGCGCCGCTCTCCGCGCTCACCCGCGAGCGCATGCGGACCGTCATGGCGCCGAAGGCGCACGGCGCATGGCTGCTGCACGAGGACACGCAAGGCGATGGCGCTCGATTGCTTCGTGATGTTCTCGTCCGTCTCGAGCATCTTCGGCAATCCCGCGCAGGGCAACTACGGCGCGGCCAATGCCTTCCTCGATTCGCTCGCCCATCATCGCCGCGCGCTCGGCCTGCCCGCGCTCACGATCAACTGGGGCGTGCTCGGCGGCGAAGGCTACGTCGCGCGCAACGAGCGCGTCGCCGAATTCCTCGCCCGTCAGGGCACCGCGCGCGCTCTCGCCGGGCGAGGTCACCACGCTCCTCGAATCCTTCCTCACGCGCGGCACGCCGCGCAGGTCGACGGCCATCCGCGTGGACTGGGCCAAGTGGCGGCAGTCCTTCCGCGGCATGCAGGAGAATCCGCTGCTCGAGCGCATCTTCGCCGGCGGCGTCGAAAGCCAGGAAACCAGCGGCGCGACGAGCGACTGGCGGCTGCCGGATCGAAGCCGCCGCGCCGGAGGAACGCGAGGGCGTCATCGGCCAGGCCGTGCGCGAAGTCGTCGGCTCGGTGCTGCGCGTGAAGCCGGAGAGCCTGCGCGACGATCAGCCGCTCACCGACCTCGGGCTCGACTCGCTCATGGGCGTCGAAATCGAAAACTCGCTCGAAGCCGCCATCGGCGTCGCCCTGCCGCCCGACGAGCCTCATGCGCGCGCGCACCATCGGCCAGATCGCGACCTTGATCGCCGAGCACATGGGCGGCGGAGCGGGCGCGGCCAAGCCGGCCGCCGCAGCGCCCGTGACCGCGGAAGAGGCGCCCGCCGATGACGTGGATCTGGACGCGCTTTCCGACGAGGACATCGACCAGTTGCTCGGCGAGGAGGCAGCGCCGGATCCCAAGCAACCCGCGGACGAAACCGCGACCCTGAAATCGTCGGATGTCACAAGATAACCGAGCCCGGCTGAAGCAATGGCTGGAGAGCGGGGAAGCCCGCCTCCAGCCGCTGACCTTTCCGCAGCGCGAGCTGTGGGAGGCGTCGCCGGTCCCGGTCGGCGATCCGGCGAACCACATCTGCTGCCTCATCACGATGCGCGGCCCGATCACGCCGGCGGATCTGCGAGACGGCGATGCAGCGGGTCGTGGAGCGGCAGGAGGTGCTGCGCCTGTCCTTTCTGCCGGGCAAGGAGCGGCCGGTGCAGATGGTCCGGCAAGACCGGCGAGGCCAGTGCTCGGATTCCGCGAGCTCTCCGCCGGCGCAAGCGCACCCGGAGGCGATCGAGGAACTGGCGCACGGAGATTTTCCGCGAGCCCTTCGACCTCGTGCAGGGGCCGCTCTATCGCGTGGAAGTGCTCCGGCGCGCGGCGGACGATCACGTGCTGGTCTTCGCGATCCATCACGCCATCGCCGATGGCTGGACGCTCGGCGTCTTCGTGCAGGATCTGTTCGCGCGCCTACATGGAGACGCGTGAAAGGCGTGCACGGCCCGCTGCCGCCCGTGCCGCTCACCTACGCCGAGTGGGGCGCCGCCGAGCGTGCATTCTGGCAGCCGGCGGAACTCGCGCGCGCGCGCCGCGTTTTGGAAAGCGCAGCTCGCCGGAACGCGCCGGCTCTGGAGTCCGCCCGCGGATTCCGACGCCGCCGGCCGGCGAGCGCGAGCGCTGGGCGATGCAATCTCTCCGCCGAACTCGGCCGCGCCGTGCGGGAGCTGCGCGCGGCGCGACGGCGCGACGCTCTTCAGCACGCTGCTGGCGGCATTCCAGATCACGCTCTCGCAATGGACGGGCGCGGACGACATCCTCGTCGGCACGCCGGTGGCGAATCGCAACAAACAGGCCGTGCGCGAAACGATGGGCTACTTTTCCGGCATCGTGCCGCTGCGCGGCCAGGTGGATCGCACGCGGTCATTCTCCGACAGCCTGCGCGCGGTGCATGAGGCCACGGTCGAATGCCTTCGCCAATGCCATGCCCTTTGCCGAACTCGCCAAGGCGCTCGGCGAAGCGCCGGTGCCGGGCCGCAATCCGGTTTTCGAGGTGCGCTTCGCGCTGCAAAATCATCCCGTTCCCGACATCTCGCTGCCCGGCTTTTCGCCGAAGCTGCGGATGCGCTCGACGGGCACGGCGCGCTTCGACCTCGGCTGCGAAATCACCGAGGAGGGCGACGGACTCGAGGTGGTGTGGCTGTTCCGGCTGGATATGTTTTCCGCCGAAGAAATCCGGCACCTCGGACGCATGTTTGAGGCGGTCCTCAAGGGCGCCTGCCAGTCGCCGGAAATCCTGACCTCCGCCCTCATGGGCGAACTGCGATGAACACCACGCAAACCATGGAGCGATCGACCGAGATGCACGAGCCCCACTGGGTGAGCCGCTCGGCGTTTCAAATCCTGATCATTCTGATCCTCATCACCGAGATCGCGCTGGCGTTGGTTTTGCAGAGCGGAGTGTCGCTCTGGTTCGCGGTGCCGCTCGTCCTGGTCCTCAGCCATCTCATGCACGGGGCTGCGGTCGGTTTTCACGAGGCGACGCACGGCCTGCTGCGGAAAAATCGGCGCTTCAACGAATTCGATGGCGTCCTTCTCGGGCTGTTCAGCTTCATGAGCTTCAGCCTCTACCGCGCCGCGCATCAGCTCCACCACATGCACCTGGCCACCGAGCGCGATGAGGAACTGTGGCCGTTCGTCCATCCGACGGCGCCGCGCTGGGGGAGGATTCTCGCGGCGATCCTCGAACTCACCGTCGGACTCGTTTTCCTGCCGGTCCTGTTCCTGCGGATTTTCCTCCGCGCCGGTTCGCCGATTCGCAGCAAGAAAGTGCGCCGGAGAATCTGGCAGGAGTACGCGCTGATCGTCGTCGTGTGGACTGGCGATCGTGCTCGCTGCGTGGCATTGGAACGGGTGGCGCTACCTTTTGTGGATGTATCTGGTGCCCGCGTATATCGCCGCGAACTTGCAGAGCTGGCGGAAATACATCGAGCACGTCGGTCTCACGGGCGACACGGTGAACAGCTCGACGCGGAGCATCGTCGCGAGGGGCTGGCCCGGCCGGCTCGTCGCCTTCACGCTGCTTCACGAGCCGTACCACGGCGTGCATCACATTCGGATGGGGATCCCGCACGCGGAACTGCCGCTGCACGCCGCGGAGCTCACGCCGCGGACGGAGGACGAAATCCATCCGTTCCCAAGCTATCGGCATGCGTTGCTGCACCTGCTCCGCAACCTCGGCGACCCGCGCGTCGGCGCCCAATGGCGGACGACTGCCCACCGGGAATGACGCATTCACTTCCCACGCCTGCGGACGTCACTGCCCGCGGACGCCTGACCCGCTGGTCACGCTCGCTGGTCATCGCCGGAGCAGTGTTTGTATTTCTCCCCGCGTGCCAGGGGATCAAGACCACTGCGGTGCATCCAACCGCAGGCGCGCGCACCGCATCCGATTTGGATAAGGCGTACAAAGCGTGGCAGGTCATGCTGCAGGAGGAGCCCGGGAGTGTGGCGGCACAAAATGCCCTGCGGAAATACGACCGGGCCGTGGTCGCAGTGGTGAAGGGCTTGCGTGCAAGTGAAGGGACCGCCGCGTGGGCCAAGGAATTCCAAGTGCGCGGCGCGCAGCCGTGGCGGGTGACCTTCGATGCCCCCGTGCGACATGGCTCCGGGCGTACGCTGGCGCTCGCGGAGTTCGCCCATTGCACGCTGGCCAGCGATGTGAAATTGACCGGCTTTGACCGGGTGGTGTCGCGTGGCGGGATTGGCGTTCCGGTGGTGCTGGCACAACCGGATTCCCGGCGCGCAGCCCAGCCCTTCCATCCTCCGCGCGGCGAGTTTCTTTCGGCGACTGCGATGCTGGAGTTCCCTGCAAAAGCTCCCGGTCAGCCTGCCGAGGCAAGGGTCCGTTTTTACAATCCGCTGAAGGTCTCGGTCGTGACGGTGGCGAACCATGCCCGGCTGCTGGCGGAAAATCTCACCGCCGCTTTGCAATTGTCGCTGACGGATTCCATCCGCGAGGCCGATGGGCGACGTAGCGTGGCTCCATCAGCGTCCGGCGAGGACGAGTCGCAGTTATTTTTTCTCAATCGCTACGACCGCAACAAAGTGCCCGTCGTCTTCGTCCACGGGCTGCACTCCGGGCCGGTCATTTGGAAGAATTCCGTCAACGCACTGCTGGCCGACCCCGAACTCCGCCGCCGCTATCAGCCCGCCTGTTTCTTTTACCCATCCAAGCTGCCTATCCCTGTCTCGGCTGCACGGCTGCGGGAGTTGCTGAAACGCTCGCGCGACACGCTGGATCCCGAACATCGGGATCCCGGGTTCGACCGCGTCGTTCTGGTCGGGCACAGCATGGGCGGATTGCTGACGCGCATGCAGGCCATTGATTCGGGGCCGGATTTTTGGCGCTCATTTTTTGCAGTCCCACCGAGAAAGGTGGCGCGTCAGGTCGATGCCAGGACGCAGCGCGTGCTGCAGGGTGCGCTGTTCTTCAAACACGCCCCCGGCGTGAAGACCGTCGTGTTTGTCGCCACGCCGCACCAGGGCAGCGTGCTTGCAGACGTGGGCATCGTCCAGACGGTGCTGCGCGTCATCCTCTTCCTGCCGAAAACTGCCAAGGAACAGGTGCAGGCACTGGCGGCGCTTCCTCCATCCTTCATTCATCCGACACTGCGCGGATTCCACAATTGGGGCATCGAGGGAACCGAGAATTGTTCCACCGGACATCCCTTCTTCATTGCTTTGGCGCAGCGGCCGATGAGCGTCAGCTATCATTCCATCATCGCCACGCGCGGGGTGGCTGATTTTCAAACGCGAGGCGATGGCGTCGTGCCCTACTGGAGCGCGCATCTGCCGGGAGCCGCCTCGGAGACGACCGTCCCCTACATGCACGTCTGCATCGAGAAGCCCAAGACGGTAAAGGCTGTGATGGAGATCTTGAAAGGAGCCCGATGAGCGCCGACACGACCGATGCTGATCCGGATGGAGCGCCGGAGCGCGTGTTCGACGCGGCCGGGTTGATGAAGGAATTTGACGACGGCCAGGTGCAGGCGCTGCGCGGCGTGGATTTCCACATCGCCGAGGGCGAGTTCGTCGCCATCACCGGCCCGAGCGGATGCGGAAAGACCACGCTGCTGCAGATGCTCGGCGCGCTCGATCAACCGAGTGCAGGAACCCTTCTCTACCGCGGAGGTTCGCTCGGCCGCTTGCACGACCCCGCGGAGTATCGGGCCCGCGAAATCGGGTTCATCTTCCAGGCGTTTCATCTGCTCCCGACCTTCACGGCGCTGGAGAATGTGCAGATCCCGATGTTCGAAACGAAACGCAGCGCGTCGGAGCGAACGGAGCAGGCTGTGGAATTGCTGAAGGCCGTGGGGTTGGAGCACCGGCTCGATCATTTCCCCGCGAAGCTTTCCGGCGGCGAACGGCAGCGCGTCGCCATCGCGCGCAGCCTTGCAAACGGCCCTTCGGTCCTGCTTGCCGACGAACCGACCGGCAACCTCGACAGCAAGAATGCCGAACACGTCCTGGAGCTTCTCACCCGCCTTCACCGCGAGCGGAAGATGACGCTGGTGCTCATCACGCACGATCTTTCCATCGCGAAGCGGGCCTCGCGCACGATTCAGATGAAGGACGGGCGCATCGTCTCCGACGGCAAATCCACCTTCACCACCAAAGCCGGCTGACATGACCTTTTTCACCATCATCGTGCGGGGGCTGCTGCGGCGCCCGGTGCGCACGGCGCTCACGCTGGTGGGCATCTCCATCGGCATCGCGGCGGTCGTGGCGCTGGTCGGGATGGCGTGGGGTTACGAGAAGAGCATCACCAAGCAACTGGACGTGATGGGTATCGACGTGGTGGTGAGCAACATGAGCGGAGGCATCATGCCGAAGGTGTACGATGAGTCGCTAAAGGACCGGATCGCCAAGCTGCCGCGGGTCTCGGAAGTGACTTCCGTCTTGATGCAAATGCTGAGCATCGAGGATGCGCCGATGATGATGGTTTCCGGGCGAGAGTGGGGCGGGTTCACATGGGATCAGGTGAAAGTGATCGAAGGAAGACTGCCGCGCGACGCCAGTGAGCGCGCGGTCGTCCTGGGCCGGTTGGCGGCTGAAGTGCTCAAGAAAAAGGTGGGTGACACGGTGCAGATCGAGGCCGCGGAATTGCCAGTGGTGGGAATCGTGGATGGTCAGGCCGTGGTGGAGAATGGCGCGATCATCCTCGCCCTTCCCGTCCTGCAGGAGGTCACGGAGAACCAAGGAAAGATCAATTTCATCGATATCCGCGTCATCCCCAACACGACGAAAGACGAGGTGGCCGCGCTTTGCGGCACGATTAAGGAAATCTTTCCGGAAGGGCGCGCGATGGTGGCGCGGGAAGTGGTCGGCACCAGCCAGGGATTCCAAATCGCGAGGGCCATGAGCTGGAGCACTTCGATCCTTGCCATCGTGGTCGGCATTCTCGGCGTGATGAATACGATGCTGATGACCGTGTTCGAGCGGACCCACGAAATCGGCATCCTCCTGGCCGTCGGGTGGAAGCGGCGGCGCATTGTTTACATGGTGCTGTGTGAGTCCGCCCTGCTCGGATTGCTGGGTGGCGTGACCGGCGTGATCATGGGCGCCATCGGACTGAAGGTCCTCGAAACGACGCCGGCTGTGCGCGGACTGCTGGAGCCGGACTTTGGCCCCGACCTCGTGCTCATCTCCGTGGCCATCGCCGTCGCGGTCGGAATCCTCAGCGGATTGTATCCGGCATGGCGCAGTTCGCGACTTTCGCCCAGTCTGGCCCTTTACGGGTAGCCGATCCTGCCTATCGTTCCCTCCTCAGCCAGCAGCCGGCTTGGTTCCGTTCAGTCCGGCGACGCAGCGAGATTCCCAATGAAAAATTTCCAGCCCTTGGAAGCGGTCGCGGCACTCTATTCCGCCGACCACCATGAATCTTCGGAATCGATCGTCGCGAGCCTGAGCCGCGTCATCTTCACCACCAAGGACAAGAGGCCTGCCGGGCGCATCCGGAGAACTTTCGCCAGGGCTTTTTACCAGATCCTCCGATTGACGACGAAATCCGAGAGGGGCGTGGGCGAGGGAAACGCCGGAGTTGCGGTCTTCACCAATGCCATCCTCAAACGGTGCAAGCATGGTTTCGCCGGGTCGCTGATGGGATCTTCCAGGAAGGAAAATGCGGCCTTGATCGAAGGAGATCCGATGAACGGCCACTACATGATGATCGCGCCCGAGCTCAGGATGAACGGCGGAATGTGGGATCGGATCTTTTTTGACTCGGTCCAGGGGAAGGACGTGCAGCTCCGGCTCGCATGGGAAACGCGGGCGACGTACGATGCCGCGAAGCGCTGGCTCGACCGAGGCGAGCGGGTCCGCCTGAAAGCGGTGGCGGCGGGCACCGGCCTGAGCATGATCCTCGCATACGACAGGCTCGTTCGGGATGGCTACAGGCCCGAGCTGATCACCGCGATCATCACCGACCGGGAGCAGGGGAACATCGAAAAGGCGAACCGCCTGCTGGAAAAACTCGCGACGACCAAGGGGGCGAAATTTTGCCACAGCAAGGGCCACGGGATTTCAGCGGAGACCGAGGACATTTTCGCGGATCACGGGCAGGAGGGTCCGGCAAAGTATGATGTGGTCACCGCAATGGGCATCCTGGAGTATTTTCAGGGCTTTTCCTACGCCACCACCGAGCAGCGGCTCAAACTCGAGCCGACGGACGCTTCGGCCACGGCGCAGGATCTGGCAGCGAGATTGCACGCAATGACGACGCCCGAATCCCATCTGATCATCAACACCTACCGGGACGAGGCCAGCACGCGCATTTTGGAATTGTTTGGGAGGAAATTTAACTACCGCAGCAGGGAGAATCTGCGCTGTCTCCTGGCTTCGGCGAATTTCCGCCACTCATCGCTTGTGGGGTCCGGTAACATTTACGACGTCGAAGTTTACGAGAAAAACCACCTCCCGGTCTGCGCCTGATGCATGGCATGCCTCGCACGACGAACCTTTACCGAAACGCACCGCCATGAAAATCCGCCCGACCCACCTTTGTCTGCCTGCCGCCATCCTTTGCTGCGTGCTCGGCAATTTTTCCGTCCGCGCTGCGGACAGTGCGCCGGCCATGTCAGCGGCCGAGCTCGCCGCGCGGCTCAGCGCCGCCCAGCAGGATGGCTCATCCTACGTGCGACTCCGGCTCGATGTGACCGGCTCTACGAAGAGTGCACTTCAACTCCAGATCAAACAGCGCCGCACGAAGGCGGCATCCGAAGTTGTTTACCAGGTCCTCTGGCCCCGGGAGCGGAAGGGCGAGGCGGTCCTCCTGAAAAGGATCGGCGACCGTTCCGCGACCGGTTCACTTTTCCAGCCGCCGGATTCGGTCCGTTCGCTTTCGGCCGAACAGATGAGTGACGCGCTGTTCGGCAGTGATTTGACGTATGAGGATGTCATCGAAAACTTCTTCGCGTGGGATCGGCAGGCCATCGTCGGCACCGAAGTCGTGGACCGCGTGAGCTGCCAGATTCTCGAATCGAAACCGGGCAAAGGCCAGAGCTCCACCTACGGCAGCGTGCGTTCGTGGGTGGACACCCGCCGCCTCGTCCCGCTCCGTGTCGAAAAATATACGCCTTCTGGAAAACTCGCCCGCCGCATCGAGACTACCAAGGTGGCGAACGACGACATCGACCGGTTCATCCCCGCCAACATGACCGTTCGTGGCCGGAGCGCCGACTCGGTCACCGAACTGGACGGCTCGAAAATCAAGCACGACGTGAAGTACACCGACCGCGATTTCACGCCCGAGGGGATCAAGGAGCTCGTCTTCCTCGAAGTAGCCGGCGCCCTCGGAGCGTCCGCACGCGGCCGATCCTGACGGTGCTGCCGCGGCTTATTTCTCGGCGACCAATTCGACCCCGCAAAGGACGGGAGCCGCTGTGGAACCGGCCGATGGCGTGAGCCGGATGCTGAGGGCGTTGCCGATGACGACGGCGGGAAACTCGCGCACGAGTGTTTTCGCCGACGCTCCGGCTTCGCGGGCGATGTCGAAATTTCCGAGGACATTTTTGCCTTGGAGTGCGACGGAGAAGACGCGCTTGCCCGCGGCGAGGTCGTCGGGCTCCGCGAAGTGCAGGCGCACCGTGTAGCGGGCTGGCGGAAGGGCAGCGGGGGCGACGGGCTTCGCCGCCGGTTTCACCGCCGGCGTGATTGGCGGCGTGGACAGCTTGCTCACGATCTTCGCGATCACGCCGGCAGGTTCATCGTCATCGTCGTCGCTCTTCTTCTTGGATGTCGGCGGCTTCTTCAGCTCCCCTTTCCGGAGCGCGGGGCGGATGATGATCTCGACGGCTCCGGTGAATCCGGACGCACCCACCCACGGAAGTGACGTGCCGGTGATCTGCGAGGAGTGGCGGCGAAACCAGTCGACCTTGCCGCCCTTGATCTCGATGGCGAGTCCGGGCGAGATGCCGTCGTCGGTAGTCGGGATATTCGAGCCAGAGCGTGCCGTCGGGTGCGCGGCGATCGCCGGGCGCGCCGAAATTGATCCCGACGCGCTGGATGCGCTCGCCGTCCTTGCCGTCGAGCCCGAACTGGCTGTAGGTCCACATCTCGATCTCGGGCATGTGGACGAGCGCGAGCGACGTCTGGTTTTGATACGAGCAGGTGCAGGTGCGCGTGTAGTCGGGCGCATTGAGCACGCCGTTCGCGACGACGAGGTTCGAGGTGCAGCCGGACTTGAAGCCGCCGAGGTTCGCCGTGCCGCTCATGGTTTCGAGGTCGTAGAATCCCGCGGCGCCGGAGCGGTAGGTGAGCAGGTTTTCGCTCGCGACGACGGTGTTGCATCCATACGTGCGATTGATGCGCCACGGCTCCATTTTTCCGGTGAGCGGATTGCGCACGAGATGCGGCTTGCCGTCCTTCAGATTGAGGACGCCGTTCGAATTCGCGTAGGAATTCGCGCCGGTGAAGATGAGGTCGTTGTGCAGGATGCAGGGGCCGGTGTATTTGTTTTTCAGATCCTGCCAGAGGATGCCGCCGTCGCCGCCGCGATAGGCGATCATTCCGTCGCCGACTTCGCTGGCGAGGCGGTCGCTGGCTTTTGCTCCGGCCTGGAGCAGGATGTCGTTCTGTTTGGAGTAGCCGAGCCACGTGCCGAAGATGTTCGCCTGTCTGCTCCCAAAGCACGGTTCCGGTTTGCGCGTCGAGCGCGACGATGCGATAGTCGGCGGGCATCGGGGTGCCGCGGCGCTTGAGCAGCCCTTCGGCATACGTGGTGAGCTTGTCGAGGCAGTAGATGCGGCCGTTGCCGGCGACGATGCCATTGTGCAGGAAGCTGTGCCGCGCCTTCACGCGCCAGAGCAGTGTGCCGCGTGTGCCGGTCAAAGGCGGCGAGGCCGTCGCTGGCGGAGTAGTCGTCGATGGGCGTCGCTTTGAGCGTGGCGGCGGCACCGAGTTTGAGGCTGTAGTGCGCGAAGCCGTCGCCGCCGAGCAGGACGTCGTCGAGCACGCCGATGAAGCCCCAGTCCGCGGGAGCGGTCGTGTCCCGCTGCGGGCGGAGTTGGATCTTTTGGCGGACCGCTCCGGTGCGGGCGTCGAGCGCGTGGCATTCGCCGCGGACGGCGACATAGACGGTGTCGGCGGTGGCGACGTAATTGCTGCCGCGGCCATTCGCTCCGGGGATGTGCTTTTGATTGTAGGCCGTGCTCAGCGGCGTGTCCGCGTAGGTCTCGTTGTAATAGATCCCGAACGTGCCGAGATCGCCGAAGTCGTGTTTCCACAGCACGCTGCCGGTGTACACATCGCGCGCGCTGATGCTGTTCATGCCCTCGATGAAAAGGCGTCCGCCGACGATCTGCTCGGGCGGTCCGTGGCCGTGGCGCGGCAGCACGTCGAGGTTCGAGCTGCCGCCAAACCACAGGATGCCGAGCGGCGCCTTCACGAGACGGTCGTCGGATTTCACGGTGTTGCCGATGTCGCCATACTGATGCGTCCAGTCGGCCGAACCCGGCAGCGCTCCTTCGCGGACGACGAGGAGGTGATTTTCCGCCGGCGCAGCGTGGCCTGTTCGAGCGCGGTCTTTTTGACGAGCTCGGGAAACTCCGGATCCGCTGACGGCAGGCACAGCACGCCGCCGTACGGACGCACGCCCTGATACACCTGCCGGAGCACCGTCTCGTCCTTCAGCGATGCCGCCGCGGAAGGACTGACGACGACGAGTTGTGCGAAATATTGCGGCGGCATGAACGACGTCGGCGTGCCGTGATGCACGGTCGCGCGGATGCCGTTCAGTCCTGCGGCATCGAGCCGGCGGCGCAGCGTCTCCACCTTGGCGGCGTCCGGTTCGACGATGACGATCTGCATCGCCGACTCGTGGATCAGCGCCTCGATGAGTTCCCAATCATCGGTGCCGTGGCAGAGGATGGAGCCTTGCGGGTTCTGTCGCGAGCTTCAGCAACTCCCGCGCTTTCGCGACGGCAACCGGAGCGGGTTGGAGCGCGATTGCCGTCCCGGTCATCGCATTTTGATGCGGCACGGCCTTGTCGCCAAAGACCAGGATGCGGCCATCCATCGTGACGGCGATGAGTTTGCCGTTCGCCGCGAGCAGGCGGAGGACTTCGCCCTGCACGGGGAGTGTCCACGCGATCGAAGGCGCTCCATTCGCCTCCGGCAGGCGGATGGCGGTGATGCCGTTTTTCCCGGCGGCGTAAAGATGATCGCCGGCCTTGATCAGATCGCCCGAGGCGTCCGCCTCGATCTCCCAGTTGATTTTGTCGCTGGTGCCAAGTTCGCGCACGACGGCGGTGCCTTCCTTCGATTCCGCAGCGGAATACAGGCGGTCGCCGGCGATGACGGGCTCGTTGCAGGTGGACTTCGACGCCTTGCCCGTCGGCAGATCATAGGTGCGGACGCCGCGGAGCCGCGTGTGGACGTAGAAATTCTTCTCGCCCGCAGCGACGAAGGATCCGCCGTTGCCCTTGCCGCCGTCGTTGAGATTGAAGTGGACGAGCGCGCCCGTCTTGCGATCGAAACCGGCAGGCACGGAGCGTCCGCCAGGGACGACGAGCATTTTTTCCGTGGCGACCAGGGCGCCCTGCGGGGCCACGCCGGCAAATGACGGCGCGCTGTGCGGCTGCTTGATGAACTGCGAACCGGTGCCGTCATTGACCCAGATGACCTTTCCGGTTTCCGCATCCAGCGCGTAAAGGAATGTGCCCATGAACGGCCAGATGCTGGCGGCGAAATAGACCTGGCCGTCACGAATCACCGGCCCGCCACGCGCCGGCCATGCGGAGACGAGACGCCCGTTGCCGAGCGCCTTGCGGTCGGACGGACCGCCGCGGAACGACCAGAGCAGCGCGCCATCGGCGGCGGAGAGGCAGTAGAGAAAACCGTCGTCGCTGGTGACGTAGACCTTGTCCTTCCACGCGACTGGCGGCATCCGCACGGGGCCGCCGGTGAAAAAAGTCCAGAGCTCCCTGCCGGTTTCCAAGTCCAGCGCGACCACCTTGTCCATGTCGTTGAAGCCGATGAACACGCGGCTGCCGAGGACGACGGGCTCGAGACCTTGTCGTAAGTCATCAGGTCGTGATTGAGCGGGTCGTCCCAGACCTGCACCCGCGGCGCGTACTTCCGTTCCCACTGCAGGTGCAGAGCGGACGGCGAGTTTTTCCGATGAAGCCGCCGTGCGTCCCGCGTCGTAGCGCCACATCGGCCAGTCCTCCGCGTTTGAGATCGTGAGGGAGACGAGGAAAAGCGCGAACGCGGCGGGAAGGGAATGGGGACGGGATAACATCGGACGTGGCGGTGGAAAGGAGTGGGGAGAATGGACGGCCGGACGGGGCTCTGCCTGCAGTTTACGAAACGCCGCTCATTGCACCGCTCCGCGCCGGCGGAGCAGCCAGGCCGCGCAGCCCAGCAGCAGGACGCTGGCACCCACGGCGGGCAGGAGCATCGACGGTCGTGCAGGGACCACTGCGGCTTCCGGTGCGATGCGGATGATCTCGAGCTTTGGCGTGGTGTCCACCGGTTCCCAATTCGCGGCGACGAGGAGATCGATCCCGGGGTTCTGGTCTTTGACTTCGCAGGAGCACGCGCCGCAAAGATAGCCGGAATGCTCCATCACATTTTCCTTGGTGATGCCGGCACCGATGAGCGGCTCGATCACGCGTCCGCGACCGAAGACGGGAAACACCATCGGCTCGCTGGCAAGATCGACCAGGTCGTCTTCCAAGTGCGTGAGCATCGCGAGCAGCGTCGCCTCTGCGGGATCATTGCGCTGAAGCCGCAGGAGGGAGAATTCGATCTTCAGCGGCAGATCGGAGCGGAGCGCGTCCGCCTGTTCGTTGCCTTTCGCGCCGGCGCCTTTGGCTGCCTCGCTGGCAGGGATCACGCCATCGGGGAGCTTGAGCGACGATTGCGCATGATCGAGTGCGGCGGTCATCACGCTGGCGGCGGCATTGTCCTTCGCTGCGTCGCCGCTTTCGACGAGGACCCACACGGCGGATTGCCCGGCGAGCAGGCGGCTTCGCATTTCGCGACGCAGGGGGGAATCGAGGAGGCGCTGCACGTTCTGTTCCGTCAACGGCGCCTGCCAGATCACCTGCTTGCGCGGGTCGCGCGCCTTCTGCGGATAATGGAGGACAAACTGCGCGGGACCGCTCGCGCCGGGTGGGGGTGGATCGGCTTCGATTGCGAGATTCACAGGATTCGTCGCATCGCGCGGCGATGCCCGAAGAAGTTCCAACGCTTTTTTTTCCGCATCGGTCAGCACGGTCTCGGCAGATGGGACGGAGACGCGGTATTCCGCCGGAGCCCAGCGCTCCAAGGCGTAGCGGAACACCGGCACCTGACACGCGCGCGCGGCGGTGCCGCTCGCGAGGCTGAGCACGAGCGAAATCCAGATGGCAGACAGGCGAGAACGATTCATGGGAGGGAAATGGCAATGCGACGGTGCCACGGGGAAGAGTTGTCAGCAAAGGATTAGCGGTCCGGCAGGTATGCGCTTCATACTTCTCCAGTGAAATCCGTTCCTCCTCGCTTTCTTTTCGCATTCATTCTCCTCGTGAGCCGCCTTGTGGACGCCGCGGACTGGCCGATGTGGCGGGCCGACGCGGGGCGGACGGCGAGTGTGACGCCCGCGCTGCCGGAAAAGATGGCCGTGCTGTGGACACGCGACCTGCCGGCGTTGAAGCCTGCCTATCGCGATGTGCGCCTGCAGTTCGACCGCAGCTACGAGCCCATCGTCCTCGGCAAGCGCCTCTTCATCGCGTCGTCGCGCGAGGACAGTGTCACCGCCTACGACACGGAAACCGGCGCGGAAATCTGGCGGGTGTTTGCCGACGGCCCGGTGCGCTTTGCTCCTGTCGCAGGCGACGGCCGCGTGATCTTCGGCTCGGACGACGGCGTGTTGCGATGCGTCGCCGCGGACACCGGCAAGCTGCTGTGGGAAAAGCGCGCCGTGCCTTCGGATCGCCAGCTCCTCGGAAATGGGCGGCTCATTTCCGTGTGGCCGATTCGCGGCGGCCCGGTGCTGAGCGACGGGCGCGTCTATTTCGCCGCCGGCGTCTGGCCGCTGGAAGGCGTTTTCGTATATTGCCTCGATGCCGCGACAGGACGCGTCCTCTGGCTGAATGACCGCACGGGCTATCTCTACGGCGTGCATCCGCACCAGGCCGAGGCCTTCGGCGGCGTCGCACCGCAGGGCTACGTCTTGATCGATGGCGCGGATCTCGTCGTGCCGAGCAGCTCCGCGTATCCCGCGCGCTTCGACCTCGCGACGGGCGTGCTGAAAGAGTTCGCACTGCCCGCCGCCGGACGACTCCCCGGCGGATGGTTCGCCTCGACTCCGGATGCGAAGGAAGAGCAGAAGCTGAAACGGCGCGGACTGCTCTTCGACAGCGAGGTCAACGCCAAGCGCCACGAGGACAAACCGCGTGAGGAAGGCCTGCCCGGCATCCGTCGCAGCCTGCGCGCCGGCGACCGCGAGTGGAGCTTCGACGAACCGTTTCCCGGCGTTTCGGGCAAGGTGCACAGTGTAATCGCGGCTGATGAAAAATGCTTTGTCGTCACCGAAGACGGGCAGCTTTTCGCGCTCGCGGCGCAGGATAATGCACAGGGCAAAGCGAAGCATTGGAAGCAGGAGAAGCTTGCGCCAAAGTCCGACGGCGGTGACGCCGAAAAGGTGTTGGCCGCCTGCGGGGCGGAGCGCGGACATGCCGTGGTCGTGGGATTGGGTGCGGACGCTTTCGTCGAAGCACTCGCAGCACAAAGCCAATTCAAGATTCTCGGCCTCGCGCCGGCGGGAACGGACATCCAATCCGCGCGGCAACGCCTGGTCGCTGCCGGCCTCTACGGTGAACGCGTCGCCTCGCGCCAGATCGCGCCCGCCGCCTCGGGCCTGCCGCCCTACTTCGCCAATCTCGTTGTGATCGCGCCCGATGCGCCGCTGCCCGATGCCGCCGCGCTGGAACGAATCTACGCATGGCTGCGGCCCTACGGTGGCCGTCTCGTCGGTCCGGCGGCGCTCCTCGAAATTGCAAAAGCCGCCCGCCTCCCGCGCGCAGAAATCAAAGCGCACGTGAACGGCCTCGCGGTGATCACGCGCGAGGGCGCGCTCGAGGGCAGCACGAACTACACAGGCGACTGGTCGCCCAGCGAGGACGCTCTGGTGAAAGCACCGCTCGGCGTGCTGTGGTTCGACGACACCCTCGGCCACTTCAAACGCTCGCCGCAGCCGAAGTTCGTCGATGGCGTCATGATCACCTCCGACAAGGACTGGCTCGACGCCTCCACGCGGAAGGGCGCGGTGGACTACCGCCTCCTGCCGCCGGTCTTCAGCGATGTTTACACGGGCCGCGTTCTCGCCGAGGGCGAGGCCGCGGACGTGCGCAAAAGTTTTTCCACACTGGATCTCCAGACGATCCAGCCGAGCCAGTACCGTCCGCCGCAGCAGAAAAATGATTGGAAGCCCGATGCGCCGAAAGCGGGGATGCGCACCGATCCGCTCACGGGGCAGAGCGAACTGCGTGTCTTTCCGAAGAGCTACGGCTGCGACGGCGGCTTCGATTACGGGCTCATCTACACGATGCGCTCGGGCACCGCGGCGTTTTACGACAAGCGGCTCGACAGTGGCACGATCCACATCAGCGGCCCGCGCTCCGGCTGCACGAACAGCATCGTGCCCGCAAACGGCCTTCTGAACGTGCCATATTTTTACGAGGGCTGCACATGCAGCTATCCGCTGCCGATGGCGCTCTCGCTCGTGAGCCTGCCGCCCACTTTCGAGCAATGGACTTCATGGGGCGCGGTCCCGGGCGCTGCGCTCGCGGGGAAGATCGAGCGCATCGGCGTGAACTTCGGCGCGCCCGGCGATCGCAAGACCGACGACGGCACGCTGTGGCTCGACCACCCATCCGTCGGCGGGCCATCGCCCGAAATCGCGGTGCGCACCGAGCCCGCCGCACCGGAAATGTACTACCGTCACTCCGTCTGGATCGAAGGCGGCGAAGGCTGGCCGTGGGTCGCCGCCTCGGGTTGCAAAGGTCTGCGCACCGTGACCGTCTCCGGCCTGAAAGCCGCGACCTACGTGGTGCGTCTGGTCTTCGCCGAGCCCGACGCTGCGGGGAAAACGGGTGCCCGTCGCTTCGACGTGCGCGTGCAGAACAATGTCGCGCTGGAAAAGTTCGACGTGTTTGCCGAATCGGGCGGCGTGATGCGCGCCCTCACGAAGACCATTCCGAAAGTCTCCGTGACGGACGGCACGCTGACCGTCGCACTCACGCCGCACGTCGGCGAAACAGTCCTGAGCGGCATCGAAATCATCCGCGAAGGACTTCCCATCGCGCCGCTGCCATCGCCCGCGCGCGTTCCGGGGCGGCTCTGATCAAAGGAATCATCCCTTCCCCGCACACGTACGAATCATTTCCCTCCTCATGAACTCAGGCCTTCATTCCTGCCGTCGTCATTTTCTCCAGACAGCCGGCCTTGGCCTCATGGCGTGGCCATTCGCGAGTGCGATGCTTTCGGGGACCGGCACCGCGGCGGCTCAAACGAACCCCGTCACCGGTGCTGCCGTTCTGCCGCCGCTCAATCGTTTCCCGCGCATGATGCAGGACTGGCTGATCGATCAGGTGCGCGCGGCCGAGGCGCGTGGCGATGCGTTGCGCAACGCGGTGAAGACGAAGGCGGACGCGGAGGCCTACGTGAAGTCCGCGCAGGAGCGCATCCGTCAGGCATTCGGTCCGCTGCCGGAAAAGACGCCGCTCAATGCGAAGGTGACGCGCACGGTGGAGCGCGAAGGGTATCGGATCGAGAACGTCATCTTCGAGAGCCGGCCGAACTACCTGGTCACGGGAAATCTCTACGTGCCCGCCGGAAGGAAGCAGCCGATGCCCGGCGTGATCGGCGTGTGCGGACATTCGCTGAATGGCAAGGCGGCGGAGGCGTATCAGGCTTCGCGCAGAACCTCGCGCGGCTGGGCTACGTGTGTTTCATCATCGATCCGGTCGGGCAGGGCGAACGCTTCCAGTTCCTCACCGACGGGCACAAGTCGCGCCTCGGCGGCGGAGTCGCGGAGCACATCCAGATGGGCAACAACCAGGCGCTGGTCGGTGAGTTCCTCGGCACGTGGTTTGCGTGGGACGCGATCCGCGCGCTCGACTACCTGCTCACGCGCCCGGAGGTCGATCCGCAGCACGTCGGCGTGACGGGCAACTCCGGCGGCGGCACGCAGACCACATGGCTTTGCGGAATGGAGCCGCGCTTCACGATGGCCGCGCCCGCGTGTTTCGTGACGACCTTCCGCCGCAACGCCGAGAACGAACTGCCCGCCGACACCGAGCAGTGCCCGCCCCGCGTGCTCGCGCTCGGATTGGATCACTCGGATTTCCTCGCCGCGATGGCGCCGAAGCCCGTGATCATCCTCGCGCAGGAAAAGGATTTCTTCGACGCGCGCGGCTCGGCGGAGACCTACGAACGGCTGAAGCCGCTCTACACGCTGCTCGGCAAGCCGGAGAACATCCAACTCCACATCGGCCCCGATCCGCACGGCTACACGCAGGCGAATCGTGAGGCGATGTACCGCTTCTTCAACAAGGTCACCGGCGTCTCGGATGCAAAGACGCGAGCCCGGCGCTGACGGTCGAGAAAGACGAAGTCCTCTGGTGCGCTCCGGGCGGGCAGGTCGCGGATTTGAAATCGCGCACGCTCATGTCCTTCACGCGCGAGACGGCAGAGGCGCTTGCGAGGAAGCGCACCGCCCTGCGCGGCGATGCGCTGAAGCAGGCCGCGCGCGATTTGCTGATAATGCCGGCCATCGGCGCGACGCCGCCGGATTACCGCATCCTCCGCAGCGTCGGCGCGCGAAAATATCCCGCCAAGGCCTACTGCGCCTACGCCGTGGAGACCGAGCCGCGCATTCACGCGCTGCTCACCCGGCTGCACGACGACGCGCTCACGTCGCGCCTTCCCGGTGACGCGAAGCAGGCCGTGCTCTACATCTCGCACCGCTCCGCCGACGCCGAACTGCGCGACGAGCCGCTCGTCAAGGAGCTGATCGCCGCCTCACCCGAGGCCGCCTTTTACGCCTGCGACGTGCGCGGCATCGGCGACTCGCAGCCGAATACCTGCGGCGCGGATCAATTCCTGAAGCCCTACGGCAACCACTACTTCTACGCCGCACACGGCCTGATGCTCGACCGCCCGTTGCTCGGCCAGCGCACGTTCGACGTGCTGCGCGTCATCCAGCTCCTTCTCGCCGCGGGACATCGCGAGGTGCATCTCGCGGGCGTTGGCTGGGGTGCGCTGCCCGCTGCTTTCGCGGCCCTGCTCAGCGAACGGGTGAACCAGGTGACGCTCAAGAATGCGCTGACCTCATTCGGCGGCTTGATCGAAAACGAAGACCACAAGTGGCCCTATGCCGTCATGCTGCCGCATGTGCTGGAGCGCTTCGACCTGCCCGACTGCTACGCGGAGCTGGAATCGAAGAAATTGCGGAGCATCGATCCGTGGGGTGCTTCGGATGGAATGAAGTGAACGTTGCGATTCAGACCACGATTCCGCTCGATCGATCCGCGGCCCTAACCAGCAAATCTATGAAGACCTTTCGCTCCCTCCCTTTCGTCGCAGCCTTGCTGCTCACGATGAGCCCGGACTCCGCGCCCGCAGCGGACTGGCCCACCTATCGCGGCGATGCTTCGCGCAGCGGCTACACGTCGGAGACGATTCCGAATCAGCTGCGCCTGCGGTGGAAATTTCACACCGGGCAGGGACCGAAGCCCGCATGGCCCACCTCGGAGCGCATCGATTTCGACCTCGTGTTCCAACCCATGATCGTCGGCGACCTCGTGCTGTTTGGAAGTTCCGCGGACGATCAGGTCTATGCGCTCGACGCGATGACGGGCGCGATCCGCTGGCGCTTTTTCAGCGAAGGGCCGATCCGCTTTGCGCCCGCTGCGTGGAAGGATCGCGTCTTCGTCGCCAGCGACGACGGCTGGATCTACGCGCTAGCGCTCACCGATGGCGCGGTACTTTGGAAACACCGCGCAGGGCCGGGGCCGGGCCGCGTCCTCGGCAATGAGCGGATGATCTCGCACTGGCCCGCGCGCGGAGGCCCGGTGGTCCGGGAAGATGCGGTGTATTTCGCCGGCGGCATCTGGCCGAGCGACGGGGTTTTCGTCCACGCGCTTGATGCGGCGACTGGACGGCCGCTTTGGTCCAACAGCGAGACCGGGCGCATGCTGATGAAGCAGCCGCACGGCGGCGCGGAAGCGCTCAGCGGCGTCTCGCCGCAGGGTTACCTGCTCGCAACGAACGACGCGCTCATCGTGCCCACCGGACGTGCGGTGCCCGCTGTGTTCGACCGTGCCGATGGAAAATTGCGCTACTACAATCTGCAAAAGAACCAGCAGCGCGGCGGCACGCGCGTGGTGGTGACCGACGCGTTTTTCCTGAACTCCGGCGTTCTCTTCGATGTCGCCACAGGCGAGCAGGCATCGCAACTCGGCATGGGCTCCACCGTGGCAGTGCCGGGCGGACTCGTGCGCGCGGAAGGCCGCTCGCTGGCGAGCTACCGCTGGCGCGACATCGAGAAGATCGATCGCAAAGGCCAGCCGCAGAAAGTGCGCACGCTGGAGCAGGACAAGATCGCACCGGTGGATCGCGAAATCACCGAGTTCATCATCGCCGGGAGCGAAGCCGTAGTCGGCGGCGACGGGCAAATCTGCGCGATCGATTACGGCGGCCAACGCACGCAGTGGTGGAAGCACGCCGTGGACGGACGCGTGCTCGGCATTGCCGCGGGCAATGGCCGCGTCGTGGCCACCACGGATCGCGGCGTGGTTTATCTTTTCGACGGCAACCCGAGTCCGCATCCGATCGTCGCTGCACCTGCCGCATCCGCTGCGCCCGCCAATGGCGCCGCAGAAGCTGAAGCCGCGGCGATTCTCGCGGCGAGCGGAGTGAGCGCTGGCTACGCGGTGCAGTTCGGCGCGGGAGATGGCGACCTCGCGCTCGCGCTCGCGCGCCAGTCGGAGCTGCACATTCTCGCCGTGGAATCCGATCCCGCACGCGGAGCGGAAGCACGCCAGCGCGTCGCTGCGGCTGGGCTCTACGGCTCGCGCATCACCGTCCACATCGCAGCGCTGGATGCGACGGCGTTTCCAAAACAATTCGCAAATCTCGTTATCGCTCCCAGCGACGGCACCGGGGAAAAGATGCAAGCCGAGATGCGACGCCTGCGCCGCCCTTACACGGGTGCGCTTTGTCAGAGGCAGTCGGGCAGAATCGTCGTGGAGAAAGCCGGCGCACCCGCGGGCACTGGCAATTGGACCCATCAAAACTCGAATGCCGCCAACACGCTCTGCTCCGACGACGAGGTCATCAAGGGCCAGCTCTCGATGTTCTGGTTCCGCGATGTGGACTTCGAGGTGGCCAATCGTCACGGGCAGGGCCCCGCGCCGCTCGTTTCGCAGGGCCTCATGGTTGTCAGCGGAGTCAACGGGCTGTGCTGCCTCGACGCCTACAACGGACGCAAACTTTGGGAATTCGAACTCAAGGAATTGCTCGGCGACTACGACGGCATCCACCACGACGTCGGCATCGGCGACACCGGCGGACCGTTCTGCATCGGCGGCGATTCGGTCTACGTGAAGAGCGGCCCTCGCTGCCTGCGGATCGATCTCGTCACCGGGAAGCTGCGCGGAGAATTCGCCACGCCCGTCGCAGCCAACGCCGACAATCGCAACTGGGGATACCTCGCGTGGGAGAACGGCGTACTTTTTGGCTCGGTGGAAAACCAGGATCACAATGTGAGTCCGCGTTACCAGCTCACGAACCTGCGCACCGAGTCGGTTTCGTTCTTCGCGATGAACCCGGACACCGGCGCGGTGAAATGGGAATACCAGCCCAAGGGTTCGATCCGCCACAACTCCGTGGCCATCGCCGCTGAGCGCGTTTACCTGATCGACCGCCCGCTCGTGGATGCGGACCATGTGTCCAATCCCAAGCGGGACGGAAAATCCGCGCCCAAGCTCAAGCCGGAAGCCGTGCCCAGCGGCACGCTGCTCGCGCTCGATGTCGCGACCGGCAAGACCGTGTGGAAAAACGACACCGAGATCTGGGGCACACAGATCGCCGTCAGCGCGAAGCACCACACGCTGCTGATGAACTACAAGGCAGTGCGCCATAATTTCTTCGAGCTGCCATCGGAAGTCGGCGGGCGTCTCGGCGGATTCGACATCCGCACCGGGGCAAAAGTATGGGACCAACAGGTGAAGTATGAAACGCGCCCGCTGATCAACGACGACAAGATCTACGCGCAAGGCGGAGCGTGGGATCTCACGACCGGCGCTCCACTCGCGTGGGAATTCAAGCGCTCCTACGGCTGCGGCCAGATTTCCGCGAGCCGCAACCTCATGCTCTTCCGGTCCGCCACGCTCGGCTACATCGATCTCTCCC
Source organism: uncultured Verrucomicrobiae bacterium (assembly GCA_963769025.1). Lineage (GTDB taxonomy): Bacteria > Verrucomicrobiota > Verrucomicrobiia > Chthoniobacterales > Chthoniobacteraceae > SXWH01. The sequence continues at coordinate 338,805 of CAVYKI010000003.1, read as the reverse complement.
GCACGGAAGGCACGGAGAATTTTGGCGGCATCCGCCCGAGCTGCTGGATCAACGCCATCCCCGCCGCCGGCCTCGTGCTCGTGCCCGACGGCTCATCGAAATGCCATTGTAGCTACCAGATGAAGGCCTGGTTCGCGCTTCAGGGGGAGTGAGTCGGCAGCAGCGACACATCGTTGCCCGGCAACTGTGGGGCGTGTCTGGAATCCGTTTTGCGCAGGGTTTGGCCGCAGTCTTCCCAGCGTCCGCGCGCCGGGATCACTTTTGCGCAGGGGGAAGAGGGACCTGCGCGGGGTGCATGAGATAGGCGACCATATCGCGCACCTGATCCGGTGTGAGTGCGAGCAACTGGCCCTCTGGCATCATGGAGACGGCGGACGCTTCCTGGCTGGCGATGTCCTTCTTTTCCAAGGTGGTCTCCTCGGTCAGCAGGCGCAGGGTGAGCGTGCGATCCGTCTGTGCGGCGACGATGCCGAGGAGCACGCGGCCATCCTTGAGTGTGACGGTGCTCATGCGGTAGTCGGCACTCACGACGGCGCTGGGATCGACAATGTTCTCCAGGAGATAATCGAGATTTGCTCGGCCGGAGCCCGTGAGATCGGGGCCGATTTTGCCGCCGTTGCCGTACATCGTGTGGCACGCGCCGCAGAGGGTTTGAAACGCCGCACGGCCTGCGGCGAGGTCGGCTTTGGCGAGGGCGACGGTGGTGAGCGTGCCCTTGAGATCGGCGATGAGCTTTTGCTTGTCGGCGGGTGAATCGCGAAGTTCGCCCCAAACATCGGCGAGCTGCCGCGTGAGTGCTGGCGCGTTCAGGGCGCGGATTTGCCGTGCATGAAACGCCGTGAGCTCGGTTCGCGGGATTTTGGCGGCGGCGATCTGGTCGAGCAGCGGCTTCGCGAACGTGGCGCGCGAGACGAGTATCTCCATCACGGCTGGGCGGTCCGCCGGCGCGAATTTGCGGTAGCTGTCGGCGAGCTTTGCACCGATTTGCGGGTCGTCGAACAGCGCAAGGCCGCGCGCGGCAGTGCCATTCAGGACACGCACGTCGAGGAGCGACTCGCAGATGGCACGCAGGTCGGTCGGTCGGCTTTCGATGAGCGCTTTCAGCGCAGACTGCCGTGCGGAAATGTCCGCCTTCCCGTCCATCGCGATGGCCTTCACCGCGTCGAGCGCACGTCCGTCTCCAAATACCACGCTGAGATCCCGCAGCATTGCGTCGTGGCTCTGCGACGCGAGCCCGGCTGCGAAACGATCCCACGACTGCGGTTTCGGCGCCTTGCGCCAGCCACGCACCGCCTCGCCGATGCCGGCGAGAATCGCGGCACCCTGACCGGGCCGCGCATGCGACAGCAGTGCGTTCAGCGGAGCGGCGTCCGTTTCCATGCGCGATGCGAGATTGCGCGCGATCCATTTCAGCGTCGCAGGCCACTCGCAGACACGCGCGACTCCGGCCAGCGCCATGGGATTCGCGTCGGCGACCGGAATGAGTCCGTACCACACCAGCGGGGGAAGATGCGCATCGTCGGCATCCTCTTTCCGAGCGACGAGCGTCGCCGCAATCGCAGCGCGGCGCGGCACAGGCAGTCTTTGCAACGTGCTCGCCAGCGTCAGCCGCACGAGGCCCGAGGGATCGTTGCCCGCCAGTGTCTCGAATTCCCGAAGCAGCGCGTCATCCGTGACGTGAGTCGCGCCCGGCATCGGTCCGGTGATGGCGTCCATCGGCCAGCGGTCCGCGAGCAGGCGGATGGCCCACACGCGCAGGTGCTCGTCCTTTTCGCGCAGCAACGCCTGCAGCCGTTCACGGGTGAGTCCGCCCGCGAGGTTCAGGCTCCACAGCGCGCGGAGCCGCACCACGGGATCGCTTTTCTCGTCCAGCAGGCGCGTGAGCATCGCCGTGAGACCGGCGGGCTTTTCGCCATCCGCGATCCGCTCCCGGCACTGGCGCTCAAACCAAACGTTCGGATTTCGCAGCAGGCGCTCGGCGCCCTCTGTCGTGAAAGTGGCGAGATCGTCGAGGCCCACGCGTTGCGGAGCGCCGTGGGTGATCTTGAAAATGCGCCCGCTGGTGCGGTGGACGCCGGTGGATTCGTGACATTCGCCGATGTCGCTCCAGTCGAGAATGTAGCCGCTGCCATCCGGCCCGGTGCTGATCTCCAAGCCGCGGAACCACGGATCGCCCGAGATGAAAACATCCGGCTCATGGCGTCCGACGTAGCCGCTGCCGTGGCGTTCGAGGCGATCCACGTTCGCGCGACGGCCGTGCATGTTCAGCGTGAACAGCCTGTCCCGGATATGACGCGGGCCATTGGCTCGCCTGATAGATCATCATGCCGATGTGCGCGTGGCCGCCGCCGAGCGAGTCCGCCGTGGCATCGCTCAGCGCCTTGCGTCCGCCCGCCTTGTCGAAGTGCCAGTGATCCGCGATCGTGTCGATCCGCTCGTAGACGCCGGGGTTCGGGGAAGGATTCGAGTCCACGAGATGCGCGCCGGGGATGAGATGCCAGAGGTGGCCGGTGACGGTGTTGATGAAAAACCCCTCGCCGTGTCTGTCCCAATCGTGGCCCCACGGATTCGTCGTCCCGTGCGTGAGCACCTCCACGACTTTCCGCTCCGGATGAAAACGCCACACGCCGCCCTTGATCGGCACGCGCTGCGCGTCGGGCGTGCCGGGCACGCCGAGCCGCCCGGGGCATGAATGGCCGCAGCGCCCGTAGAGCCAGCCGTCCGGCCCCCAGCGCAGGCCGTTGGCGTAGTTGTGGTAGTTGTCCTGGGCGACCGTGAATCCATCGAGCACCACCTGCGGCGGGCCGTCCGGCACATCGTCGCCATCGCGATCGGGAATGAAGAGCAACTGCGGCGGACACATCAACCACACGCCGCCGCGGCCGACCTCGACGCTCGTGAGCATCTGCACATCATCGGTGAACACCTTGCGCGACTCTGCGTGGCCGTCGCCGTCCTTGTCCTCGAGGATGATCACGCGATCGCGCAGCGCGAGGTCGAAACGCGTGGGCCGCTCCGCGTAGGTGTAATTCTCCGCGACCCACATGCGCCCGCGTCGGTCCCACGCCATCGCGATGGGATTCTGCACATCGGGCTCGCTTGCAAAAAGAGTCGCGTGGAAACCCTCGGGCATTTTCAGCGCCGCGAGCGCCTCCGTCGGGGTGGTGAATGGCAGGGTTCCCTTTTCGCTGTTGTAAGGCGCTGGAAAATCGGCGGCAGATGCGACCGCGGCGAAGTAACCGAGGAGGAGGGAGAGCTTCATGGGAAAGTGATGGGGGCGTCAGTTCAGGAAAGGACGCCATTCACACCCATTTTCCCCGGCTCGCGCGAGACTTTCATCGTTGCACCCGGCCACTGCACTGCGCATGCGCCCCTCCGCCGGTTTGTGGGCGCGGAAGATCCTGTTAACCTTTCGCCGACCATCGGCATTTCCTTTCGTGCAACCTCCCAGCGACAATCCGAATGAGAGCGCATTCGTCACGCTCCTGACCGGCATCCAGATGCCGTTGCGGCTGTATGTGCAGTCATTGCTGCCCGGCGATGCGGCGGCGAAGGACGTGGCGCAGCAGGCGAATGCGACGCTGTGGCAAAAGCGGGACGACTTCGAGTTGGGCACGAATTTCAAGGCGTGGGCCTTCAGCGTCGCGCGCTACGAGGTGCTCAACTATCGCAAGCGGCAGGCGCGGGATTCGCGGCTGATTTTCAGCGAGGAACTGGAGGAGACATTCGCGGAGGAATTCGCGGAGCGGGACGAGGGCGCGGAGAATCAGCATGAGGCGCTGCAGCGCTGCCTGGGAAAACTGCGCGCGCAGGATCGCGAGCTCCTGATGCATCGCTACGCGAAGGGTGGGACGCTGAGTGATTTTGCCGCGCAGGCGGGACGCAGTGTGGGCGGGCTGAAGGTGACGCTGCATCGCCTCCGCAACGCCTTGCTCGAATGCATGCAGAGACAACTGAAAACCGGGGAGGGGATTTCATGAATCGCAAGGAACTCAGCCAGCTCATCGACGAACTGATTGAAGGCGATATCTCCGAGGCCGACTTTCTCCGGCTCGAGGCAGAGCTCTCCGTCGATCCAGCGGCGCGGAAGGAATATTATGACCGGCTCGCGCTTTCCGCGGCACTGGAAACCGAGGCGGGTGCGGCGGCGGAAAACGGGAGCAAGATCGTCGCGATGCCAGTTCCGGCGCGGCCATGGATTCCGGCTTTCACTGCGATCGCGGCGGTGCTCATCGCGCTGGCGATTGTCGTCGGCATCATTTTGCAGAGGCGCGAATCCGTGAATGTCGCGACTGCTCCGGCGGAGCCGAAGGCCAGCGGCTTTGCGGTGCTCGCCGGGCAGGCCGGCACGGTCTGGAAGCACACGCTGGCGCTCGCCGATGGCGCGCTGTTGCCCTCGGGACCGCTGCAACTGGCGTCGGGTGTCGCACAGATCGAGCTGTTCAGCGGCGTCACGGTCATCGTCGAGGGTGAGGCGGAGTTTGAAATACTTTCACCGATGGAAATGTCGGTCGCGCGCGGCAAAGTGCGCGTCCGCGTGCCCGAGCCCGCGCACGGCTTCCGCATTCATACAGCGGAGGGCGAAGTGGTGGATCTCGGCACGGAGTTCGCGCTGAATGTCTCACCCACGCAATCCGAGATGCATGTGCTCGATGGCGAAGTGGAATGGCACCCGCGTACGGAACCGATGCAACGGATGGCCAAGGGCGAGGCGCTGCGGTGGAGTGCGGATGGCAGAGGCACGAAGCTGGTGGCGGACGCCGCGGGATTTGTCGGCATGAGTGACATGCGCGAAAAGCTCGGCGCGGCCCGCAAGGAACGACGCGAAGCTTGGGAACAGTACAGCGAGAAATTCCGTCACGATCCGCGGCTGGTGACGTATTATCGGATGGGGACCGCGGACGGAGGCAATCGTCGTCTCCTGAATGCCGCGACCGGCGCCGCGGCCAGCGCGAGCGAAGGTGCGATCGTCGCGGCGGCGCGAGTGGCGGATCGCTGGGAAACAGCCGGCGGCGCGCTCGATTTCAGCCCGGCCGGCAGCCGTGTGCGCGTGAATGTGCCGGGCGAATACCGCTCCGTCACGATGTTTGCCTGGGTGCGGATCAACAGTCTCGATCGCTGGTATAATTCGCTCTTCCTCACGGACGGGGCCAAGCTGAACCAGCCTCACTGGCAGATCATGGATGACGGGCGCCTGTTTTTCTCGGTGAAAAAGCGTGATGGCTGGGATGGGAAGAAACGTCTGAAGGACAAGCACCACTTCTTCTCGCCGCCTTTCTGGAATGCCTCGCTAAGCGGGCAGTGGATGATGATCGCCACGAGCTATGATGTGGACGCGCGCACGGTGACGCATTTTCTCAACGGCAAAGTGCTGAGTGAGGAGACCATCCCGGAGGAATATCTCGTCGAAACGGTCAGCATCGGGGCGGCGTCTATCTGCAATTGGAGCGAGCCCGTTTACCGGACGGACGCGCATTTCGCCGTGCGCAATCTGAATGGCAGCATGGATGAGTTCGCGCTCTTCGCCGCCGCACTCACCCCCAAGGAAATCGCCGACATTTACGAACATGGGAAACCGTAGGCCGACACACATAATTATAGGGTTCTCACTCTGCCTTGCCTTCGCCGCGCTAGCCACACCGGCTGTGCGGGCGGTGGATTTCGAGAAGGAGATCCGGCCGATCTTTGAGGAGCGGTGCATAAAATGCCACGGGCCGGAGAAGCAGAAGGCGGGGTTTCGTGTGGATCAGCGGGCGGTGATGCTGAAGGGCGGCGACTCGGGGCTTCCGGGGATCGTTCCTGGGAATCCGAAGGGCAGTGCGCTGATCGACGCAGTGAAGGGCACCGACCCGGATTTGAAAATGCCGCCGAAGGGCGACCCGCTCACCGCAGAACAGATCGCGCTGCTGGAGCAATGGATCGCCGAGGGCGCGGTGTGGCCGGGGCAAATGGAGGCGGTCGCGAAAGTGACCTCCGATCTTTGGTCGCTGAAGCCGGTCGTGCGACCCGCGGTGCCGAAGCAGGCGGGCGCGGCGACTGCGATTGATGCATTCCTTCTCGAGAAACTCGGCGCAATGAATCTCGCCTGCAATCCGCCGGCCGATCCGCGCGCGCTGATCCGGCGCGTGTCCGTGATTCTCACCGGCCTCGATCCGACGCCGGAGCGCGTGGAGAAATTCCTCGCCGACTCGAAGGCCGATGCCGGGGCAGCTTACACCGCGCTCGTGGATGAGCTGCTCGCCTCGCCGCGCTGCGGCGAACGCTGGGCGCAGCACTGGCTCGATGTCATCCGCTGGGCGGAATCGAATGGCTCGGAGGCGAATCTTTACCGCAAGAACGCATGGATCTATCGCGACTACGTCGTGCGCGCGTTCAACAACGACGTTCCGTATGATCGCTTCATCCAGGAACAGATCGCGGGCGATCAGATGGGCGCGGGGGAAGCGACGGGCTTTCTTGTTGCCGGGCCGCATGTGCCCGCGGCCACGGTGGGGCGGGAGCCGACGGCGATCCGCCAGGCGCGCGCGGATCGTCTGGATGAAATGATGCAAACCGTCGGCGCCTCCGTGCTCGGCATGACCGTGAGCTGCGCACGCTGCCACAATCACAAATTCGATCTGATTTCGATTCAGGATTACTACTCGCTCACGGCCGTATTTCAGGGCGTGGATTTCGGCGGACGCCGCCCGGAATTGGCGAAGGAGCATCCGCGTGTGGAGCGTGCGAACGGGCTTTATCCGCAGCTCAACAAGGAGCGCGCGGTCCTGCGCGAAGGCGTCGGAGTCTGGGAGGAGGACAAGGGCGGCTACACGGACATGGTCTTTCCGAATACGACCACGCAGGCGCTGCGCATCGAGTTTGATCGCGCGAGCACGTTCATTGATGAACTCGAAGTCTTCGGCACCAAGGATTTCAAAGTGAATCTCGCGCTCGCGTCCGCTGGCACCAAGCTGGCGGAAGACCCTGAGATGGCCGATCCGGGAGCCGGCGTCGAGAGGGCGAACGACGGGCAATACGGCACGATGATTTGGAAATCCAAGGCGCCGCCGGGCGGCAAGAAGAAGCCGCGGGTCGAGATTCATTTCCCTCAGGCGCAGGAGGTGAATCGCTTCCGCTTCAGTTCGAATCGCGAATACTATTTCGAGACCGATTACCTCGAACAGGGTGGCAGGGGAGTGTTCCCCGGCTATCGCATCCTCGCGCAGCAGGTAGACGGATCGTGGAAGGAAGCCCGCCGCGTTCAGCCAGTTTCCGTCACCTGCATTGCGAGAGTGGGCCGCGCGTCCGCGCTCTCCCGCGATGCGCGGAACCTACTTCGGTCCCGTCATTGCCGAGGTGGAAGCGAAGCTCAAACAAGAGCACGGCGATCGCTATGATGCCGAACTCTTCAACCAACACCTCATGGGCTACAGCATGCGCACGGACCGCTACCGCTACACCGCCTGGCTCGACCGCCGCAAGCCCATGAGTGAACCGCTCGCCGAAGAACTCTACGACCACGAGACCGACCCGCACGAGACGGTGAACATCGCGAAGGCGAATCCACAAAACGTTGAGACTCTCGCCGCACAACTCCGCGCACACATAACCGGCGTCCACGAGGAGCAAGGCGCTTTGCCTCCCAAGCCATGAAAACGCACTGCCTACCTTTCGTCGCCTGCCTGGTACTGGCGGGGCTGCATCCGCTCACCGCTCCCGCAGCGGAGCCAATGCCTGCGGCGCCGCTTGGACAGTCGGGCGCCTGGGAACTCAAGCCGGGATATTCTGACGAGTTTAATGCGTCCGAACTCGATTCGCGGAAGTGGACCAACCATCCGCCAAGCTGGGGTCCGTGGACTTGGGACAAAGACAACGCCTTTGTGGAGAACGGCAAACTTGTCCTCCGCATGACTTATGAGCCGCACGAAAGGAACGGCAAAAAACTTTTTTACAAGTCAGGCATCCTCCGCTCTTACCAGAAACGCACCTACGGCTACTATGAGGCGCGGATCAAAGGGTGCAGTCTTTTCCCGGGAGCCTGCCCGGCCTTCTGGGTGTTCAGCGATGGCAAGGAGACCACTGGCGAAGTCCGCTACTGCGAGATTGATTTCGTCGAACTGCAGATGAATGAGCTGAACCGCCAGACCAAGGAGCGCGACGCGGTCAATGTCATCGATATGAATCTCCACCTGCGCCTGGCTGACAAAGACGGGAAGGTCCGATGGGTGCGGCCGCTGATGGACCCGGAACTGTGTGCGAATTCATGGACGGCCCCTTGGGATCCGCGTGCTGACTTTCACGTCTATGGCTGCGATGTCACCCCGGAGACGATCGTCTGGTATATCGACGGCAAGGAGGTCGCCAGGAAGCCGAACAAATACTGGCACCTGCCAATGAACGTCACCCTTTCACTCGGCCTGCGGCATCCTCACATCGGTTGGGTGGGCCAGGACATGAAACCGGTTCCGCAAGCGGCGACCGCCGAAGGTTTCCCGACTTCCATGGACGTGGACTACGTCCGGGTGTGGGAAAGAAAATGACTTTTACGAATATGGAAAACCGTAACCTCCCACTGCTCCTCGCCACCTTTGCCGCGCTCCTGCCCGTGGGCGCGCTTCACGCCGCTCCCGCCGATCCGCAGGTGGCTGTGAAGGACTTTGCGATCAAGGTGCTGCCGCTGCTGAAATCGAAGTGCTTCGCCTGCCACGGCGACGACCCGAAGAAGATCAAAGGCGACCTGAACATGCTGACGCGCGAAGGGCTGCTCAAAGGAGGCGAGAGCTCGGATAAAGTGCTGGTGCCGGGAAATGCGGAAGGCAGTTCGATGTTCGTCGCCGTGACGTGGAAGGATAAAGACCTCGAAATGCCGCCGAAGGAGAACGACCGGCTCACCCAGGAGCAGATCGAACTCGTGCGCAAATGGATCGACGCCGGCGCGCCCTGGCCAAGCGAGGCCGAGCAGAAGAAACTGCGCGAAGAGGAATGGGCGGTCGCATCAAACGCGGATGGCGTCATCTGGAAGACCAGCGGCGGGCTCGACGATGCGTGGACTTACCGGCGCTACAAGCCGGAGGACGTATGGGGATTTCTGCCGGTGAAGAAGCCTGCGCTCGCAGACGCGAAAGGTGAGAACCCGGTGGATCATTTCATTGCGACCAAACTCGCGAAGGCGTCGGTGCAGCCGGCCGCGCAGGCGGATCCGCGCACGCTGATCCGACGCGCGACTTTCGACCTGCTCGGCCTTCCGCCGACGCCGGAGGAGAGCGCGGTTTTTCTCGCGGCGTGGAAGGCGGACGCGCAAAAGGCGTGGAGCGATCTCATTGATCGCCTGCTCGCGAGTCCTCACTACGGCGAGCGTTGGGCGCAGCATTGGCTCGATGTCGCGCGCTACGCGGACACGGGCGGGATGGCGAATGACTTCGAGCGCTCGAACATGTGGCGCTATCGCGACTACGTGATCCGCGCGTTCAATGCGGACAAGCCTTACAACGAATTCGTAATCGAACAGCTTGCGGGCGACCAACTCGCCGATGCTTCCGCGGCAAAGCGTCTCGGCGGCGACCCGCAAAGGGTCAAGGAGGTGCGCAAGACGGGAGCTTTTGCCGAGAAGGAAGCCGAGCAAATCGTGGCCACCGGCTTCCTGCGCATTGGCCCATGGGACAATGCGATGGTGAAGGACGAGGAGGCGCGGCAGATTTATCGCGATGATCTCGTGAATGTCGTGGGCCAGACGTTTCTCGCGACAACACTGCGCTGCTTCAAGTGCCACGATCACAAGTTCGATCCGCTGCCGACGCGCGACTACTACCGCATTTACTCCGCGATCTCCGGCACCCAGATGGCCGAGCGTCCGCTGCGCTTTCTGCCGGAGGAAAGGCGCGGCGGATTTGAGGACGGGAAGGCATTTGTGGAGCGGATGCTGGCCTTCGCGTCGGCGGAGAAGAACAAGATCGTTGAAAAGCGCGAGGCCGCGGCGCGCGAATGGTTCAAGGAGCACCGGCTCCCTTACAAATCGAATGAGGCGCGCCAGAAGCTGCCCGATGAAGAGAAGCCGCCGCGCGCCGTCGGGCTCGATCATGTGGAGGAAGGCCAGCTCAAGGTGCGCGAGCAGGACGAGTGGATATGGGAACGCGCCCGGGAGCGTTACGAGCCGATGGTCCAGAGTGTGTTCGACGGGCCGGACCCGAAGCTTTCCTTCAAGAGTGCCCGCAAGCTGCGGATGCCGGAAACCATCAATGCCAACTGGCGTCCCGAGACGCACATTCTGACGGGCGGCTCCATCGAGGCACCGGGCGAAAAAGTGCAGCCCGGCGTGCTCAGCGCGATAGGTTTGGCCGTCGAGGGCGCTCCGTCCGATCCTTACGTGCTGCCGGATGATCTGACAAACCGCCGTCTCGGCCTGGCGAAGTGGATCGCCGATGCGCGCAATCCGCTGACCACACGCTCAATCGTGAACCGCGTATGGCAGTATCATTTTGGGAAGCCAATCGTCAGCACGCCGAACAATTTCGGGGTGAAGGGCGGCAAGCCGACCCACCCCGAATTGCTCGACTGGCTCAGCGCGGATTTCGTCGAGCACGGCTGGACGTTCAAGCGCCTGCACAAACTCATCATGACGTCGAAGGCTTACCAAATGGACGCGCGCCACCCGGACGGTGAAAAGCTGCGCAACGACGATCCGAACAACGATCTGTTCGCCTACTTTCCGAACCGCCGGCTGACGGCCGAGGAACTGCGCGACGCGATGCTGCACGTCACCGGTGAACTGAATCCTGCGCTCGGCGGCCTCCCCGCGATGCCGGAGATCAATCTCGAAGTCGCCCTGCAGCCGCGCATGATCCAATTCTCGCTGGCGCCGGCTTACCAGCCCTCGCGCACCCCGCAGGAGCGCAACCGCCGGAGCATCTACGCCTATCGGGTGCGCGGCCAGGCCGACCCATTCCTCGAAGTCTTCAATCTGCCGAATCCGAACGAGTCGTGCGACCTTCGCGATTCCGCCGCGGTTTCGCCGCAGGCATTCACGATGATGAACAGCGACCTCATCACGGATCGCTCGATCGCCTTCGCACTCCGCGTGCAAAAGGAGGCCGCGACCATCGGGCAGCAGGTGCGCCGCGCTTTCGAACTCGCGCTCAATCGTGCGCCGAGCGATGCCGAGTTGCAGCGCATGTCGGGTTATGTGCGCAAGATGCAGGACTATCATCGCGGCGTGAAAGTGGAGCCGGTGAAGTATCCGACCAAGGTCACTCGCTCACTCGTCGAGGAGTTTTCCGGGAAGATTTTCGAGTATGAGGAGATCCTGCCGGTGTTTGAGAATTATGTCCCGGACGCGAAGCCGTCTGACGTCGGCCCGGAGACGCGCGGGCTGGCGGACCTCTGCCTCGCTTTGTTCAACACGCACGAATTCACCTACCTCTACTAAGCCCCGATGAATCATCCCATCTGCTCCCGCCCCCTCTCAAACGCGATCACACGTCGCCAGATGCTGCACGGTCTCGGTGCGACGCTCGGTTCGCTGGCTTTCACCAAGCTGCTCGCGGCGGAAGGCCTGGCCGCGCCCGCAGCTCCGCTTGGGAGTCCGCTCGCGGCGAAAGCGCCGATGTTCCCCGCGAAGGCGAAGAACGTCATCATGCTCTTCATGGAGGGCGGGCCTGGGCACATGGACACCTTTGACCCGAAGCCGAAGCTGAGCGAATTGCACAAGTCCGAGTCGAAGCTCACGGAAGGACAGGAGACGGGCTTCAAGTTTTTCGTCGGCAGTCCGTTCAAGTTCAACAAGGTCGGGCAGTCAGGAATCGAGATGTGCGACCAGTGGAAGTATCTCGCGGACCCATTTGTGGCCGACGAACTGTGCAACTACCGCGGGCTTCAGGCGGAGTCGCTGAACCATCCCGAGGCGCTCTTTCACATGAACACCGGCAGCCGGCTCGGCGCCGATCCCGCGCTCGGTGCTTGGGCGACCTATGGCCTCGGCACGGTGAACCAAAACCTGCCCGGCTACGTGGTGATGACCGAGCTCGCTTTCCCGCAGGGCGGCGCGCGGAATTGGAGCAGCGGTTTCCTGCCCGCAAACTTTCAAGGGACACGGCTGCGTCCGGAAGGGTCGCCGATTCTCGACCTGAACTCCCAGCCCTTCAAAACGCGCGAGCACGAGCGCCAGTTCCTCGACGAACTGGCATTCCTCAATGCGCAGCACGCCGCGCAGCATCCCGAACACAAGGATCTCGCCGCACGCATGGACACCTACGAACTCGCGTATCGCATGCAGATGGAAGTGCCTGACGTGATTGACCTCAAGGGCGAGACCGAGGCCACGCGCGAGATGTATGGGATGAACGACAAGGACACCGCGACCTTCGGCCGCCAGTGTCTGCTCGCGCGCCGGCTCGTGGAGAAAGGCGTGCGCTTCGTGCAAATCTTCAGCGGCGGCTGGGACAGCCACGATTACTTGGAACGCGCCCATACCGAGCGCATCCGCAGCGTGGACCGCGGCATGGCGGCGCTCATCCGCGACCTCAAGCAACGCGGCATGCTCGACGACACGCTCGTCATCTGGTGCGGCGAATTCGGACGCACGCCGGACAACAACAAACGCGGCGGTGTCTATTCCCTCGGACGCGGCCACAACAGCAAGGCAATGACGATGCTCTTCGCCGGCGGCGGCGTGAAGAAGGGATCGATCGTCGGTGCGACGGATGATCTGGGGCTGAAAGCAGTGGACGTCGTCCACCCCATCCGCGACCTGCACGTGACGCTGCTGAACCTGCTCGGCCTCGATGACAACAAGCTTACCTACTACCACGCCGGACGTTTCAAACAGCTCAGCCAATTCGGCGGGCAGGTCATCAAGGAACTGATCGCGTAACTTTCCACCCACGATGAAACGGTTCCTTGCCTTGGTCTTCGCATTCGTTGCCGCGCTCCCGCTGCGTGCCGCAGAGCAGCCGAACATTCTCTACATCATGTCCGACGATCATGCGTCGTCGGCCATCGGCGCCTATGGCGGACGGCTTGCGGCCCTGAATCCGACGCCGACGATCGATCGGCTCGTGCGGGAAGGGGTGATGCTCACCAATGCCTTTTGCACCAACTCCATCTGCACGCCGAGCCGCGCGACGATCCTCACCGGCCAATACAGCCATGTGAACGGCATCCGCACGCTCATCGGCTCGCTGCCGGAGGCGAAGCAAACCCTGCCGCTGCAAATGAAGGCCGCCGGTTACGAGACCGCCATGGTCGGCAAGTGGCATCTCGAAGCGGAGCCTGCGGCGTTTGATTACTACTCCGTCTATCCGGGACAGGGCTCGTATTTCAACCCGATCTACCTCGAGCGCGGGCCGAAGCCGTGGCCGCAGAACACGCGCCGCGTCGCGGGCTCCGATTCGACGCACGAGAGCGATGCGGTGACGGACATCTCGCTGGCGTGGTTGAAGAGCCGCAAGTCCGGCAAGCCGTTTTTCCTCATGCACCATTTTAAGGCGCCGCATGACAACTTCGAGAACGCCGAGCGCTACGACTTTCTCTACGACGACGTGAAAATCCCCGAGCCGGAGAGCCTGTGGACGAACCCCAACTATGGCTCCGAGGCGACGAAAGGCACAGGCACGTCGGTCGGAAAACGGAACATGCGGCGCAACATGGGCATGCACATGTTCGTCGATCCAAACCTGCCTGATGACGAATACAAGCGCACCGCCTACCAGCGCTACATGAAGAAATACCTGCGCTGCGTCCGCGGTGTGGATGACAACATCGCGCGCCTGCTCGACTACCTCGAAAAGTCCGGCCAGCTCGACAACACGCTCATCATTTACACGTCCGACCAGGGCTTCATGCTCGGCGAGCACGACTACATCGACAAACGCTGGATGTATGAGGAGTCATTGCGGATGCCCTTCGTCGCGCGGTACCCGAAGTGGATCAAAGCCGGCACCAGGCCCGATGCGTTGATCAACAACACCGACTTCGCGCCCACGCTGCTCGCGGCCGCCGGCGCGACCACGCCCGAGTCCATGCAAGGCCGCAGCTTCCTGCCCATGCTCCGCGGCGAGGCCGAACGCGCCGATTGGCGCAAGGCGACCTACTACCGCTATTGGATGCACATGGAGCATCACGACAACCCGGCGCACTACGGCATCCGCACGAAGGACCATAAACTGATCTTCTTCTACGGCCTCCCGCTCGACGCCGAGATCTACGCCAAGACCCCGCATCCGCCGAGCACGCCCGGTTGGGAACTCTACGACTTGCGCAAAGACCCGATGGAACTGCGCAACGTCTTTGCCGAGCCCGAATACGGCAAAGTGCGCGATGATTTGAAAAAGGAACTGTTGCGCGTGAAGGAGCACGTCGGTGACTTCGATGAGAGGTATCCCGACCTGATGAAAGTGCGGGAGAAGGCGTGGAAGTGAGCGAGCGCTGCATGGACGAACACGTGACGCCTCAGAGCGTTCCTCGGCGGCGATGAGCGGAAATCCCGGCCGTGGTGGAGGTGGACTCTGTCCGCGTGTGGGAACGGAAAAACAAGGGCTGGGACGCCCCGGAATGAGCACGAAAGGACAACTCGTGCCCTGGCTCTGAAGACGCGAATTTCAGAGAAGCAGCGCGTACGGGATTCGAACCCGTGTACCAGCCTTGAGAGGGCTGTGTCCTAGGCCTCTAGACGAACGCGCCAGTTGGAAAACAGGGGCGGGAGGTTACCGTGAGTGTCCCGCTCCGCAATGGGAATCTGTGCCCGGCGGATTTTTACTCGTTCGGGACGGTCGGGGCGATTTTCGACTGGGTGAGATTGGCGAACTCCGTCTTGCGGCGCTTCTCGACCAGCGGGGCGATGCCGCGATCCACGGCGAGCATCTGCGCGAAAAGGACTTCGTAGTAGCGCTTGAGGGCCTCCCGTTTTGCGTAGTCGGTTTTCAGGTTGCGCGAATCGTCCCACGCGGCGCGGACCTTTGCGTGGGCATCGGCGATATTGCGGGCTTTGCTGTAGCGGATGCGCAGGTCGAGTTCGACGGCAGCGGCCTGTTCCTTTGGAATCGGACGCGGCTTTCCGCCGGCGGGCGATTTCGCGGAGCCGGGACGTTTCCGTGCCGGCGGGAGATCGTCGGGCAAGAGCTGGGGCGGCGTGTGGGGCCGGACGAGTGGCTCGTCGAATTGGAGTGGCTCCGGATTTATGGCGCGAGCCTTTGCGGGAGTAGCAGGCAACGGCGGGAGCAGATCTGCGCCACCGGGAGCGGCGGGGTCCGCGGCAAATGCCGAGCACGCGGCGGCGACTGCCAGCCATGGCACGAGATGGTATGAAAAGCGCATCGGGGCGCACGGTATGCGGAGAGTTTTCGTTTGAAAAGCCCGCGCATCTGGCGAATTGCCGGGGAGTGCCAGTCTTCACGTCAAGTCACGCCGCACAGCCGATCACGCTTGAGCTCGCTCCTGCCGAAGTCGCGGCGCGACTGCGTCACCTGCCGGGCCTCGCCTTCTTTGACACCGCAAAGGCGGAGGGCGATCCCGCGGCCATCTCCGTCGTGGCTGCTTCCCCGTGCGAGGTGCTTCGCGGCCACGTCGCGCACGACTGGGATTCGCTGCGCGCGGCGCTCGCGGCTCGCGAATGCCCGCATGGGAGCGACGACGGCCTGCCGCACGGCTTCGCCGCGGGGCATGTGGATTACGACGGCCGCTTTTGTTTCGGCCTCTACGATGATGCGCTGCTCTACCGCCACGCCGAGCAGCGCTGGTACAGCACCGGCGATCTCGCGTCTCGCCTCGCGCACGGCGCCGGCTCGCCGCGCTGCGAACGACCCGATTTCCAGCCCACGATGCCGCGCGAAACCTTCCTCGCCATGGTCCGCCGTGCGCAGGAATACATCGCCGCCGGTGACATCTATCAGGTGAACCTTTCGCATCGCATGTCGGCTCGGTGGAGCGGCGAGCCGTGGGCATTTTACGAGGCGCTCCGGCATTATTCGCCCGCGCCAAATGCCGCGTTCCTCGACCTCGGCGGCTGCACGATCCTCTCCACCTCGCCCGAGTCGTTTTTGAAAATGAGCGGCCGCGCGATCCGCACGCGCCCGATCAAGGGCACGCGCCCGCGCCGCGCCGATGCACTTGCCGACGAGTGCAGCGCGTTCGATCTCCTCACTTCGGCAAAGGAGGTCGCCGAGCTCGTGATGATCACCGACCTCGAGCGCAACGACCTCGGCGGTGTGTGTGACTTCGGCAGCGTCACCGTCCCCGAGTTGCTGAAGCTCGAGCGCCACGAGCAGGTCTTCCACCTCGTCTCCACCGTCGAGGGCCGCCTCCGTCCCGGCATCGATCACGCGGCCGCATTCCGCGCGTGCTTCCCCGGCGGCAGCATCACCGGCGCACCGAAAAAGCGCGCCCGCGAAATCATCGCCGAACTTGAACCGGCGCCGCGCGGCCTCTACACGGGCGCGCTCGGCTGGTTCGGGTTCAATGGCGAGAGCCAGTTTTCCATCGCCATCCGCACCGTGGTCATCGAGCGCCCCGAAAACGGCACCGGCGCCGTTGCGCATTTCCAAGTCGGCTCGGGCATCGTCGCCGACAGCTCGCCCGAGGCCGAGTGGCAGGAGACGCTCGACAAGGCCGCCGGAATCCTGCTCGCCGCCGACCGGTTGTGAGCGTCGTTGAGCGCATTCTGCGCCTCTGGGGTGAAACAGGAGGGAGAATCTTGAATTGGCCAATCTTGCCGCGCAAGGTGGGCGGAAAATGATTCCGAATCTCAGCGTGAAGAGCGGCACTCCGGCGGACTTGGTGGCTTACATCAACGTCAAACTCGCGTTGCTCGGGTTCCAGCCGGTGACCACGGGCGATGCTTCGCAGCTCGGCAATCTGGTCTCCACGCTGGTCGAGCAGTACCGCGAGAAGGAGCGGCTGCTCGCCAGCCATCTCTGCCCGGCGGACCATCGCATCCAGTCGTTTCTCTACGAGAGCTGCACAAGCAGAAGGTCTCGTGGCCCGGTGGCAGCACGGAGCGCTCGATCAAGCTGCTTCCCGGCAAGACGTACGTGCGGCCTTCCGGCTACAAGGTGACCATGGAAAAGCCCGGGCCGAACCGCGGGTGGCGGCTGGTCGGCACGGTGGCCGAAGGGCTCGTCTGCCACAAGCCATGCACCGTCTCCGGCGGAGGGAAGTCGGAAATTTCGAAGCCGATCACGGATGCGATCCTCGTCGGGCCGGTGTTCGTTGCGGACTTCAAGAACGACTTCAACAAGGTCGCGGAGCTGCTGGCGCGCGACCACGGCGACCGCTTCAGCGATCCATCGCGCACGGACGAGCGCGCAATCCTCAGCCCGGAGCGTTCGCTGGGATCGGTGATCAAGCTGCTCACGCCGGACGAGCAGGACTATACGCCCGAATACAATGCATGGCTGGAGGCGACGCCTCAGTATCTCCGGGAACTCGTCTTCGTCGTGAAGCGCTACCACAAGCCCGAGTGGGGCACGAACTGGCGCGAGCATTTCAGCGTGGACATCATCAACGGCACTCCGGCCAACGAGCTGAAATGCGACAGCCGCAAGCTCGTGACCACCTACCTGCGCGTGGGCTTCGACGCCGATGGCTCGTGGCGCACGTTCGGCTTGCGGAAGGATTTTCATCCCGCGGTGAAAATCCAGATGGAGGACGACATCACGGCATCCGTCGTCGTCCCGGCGGACCGGATCGAGAACGCGGGCGAGGCGGGTGGCGCATCGCTGAAGTTCGTGCAGAACGCCGAGATGCGGCTTTTCCAGCGGCCCGATGACGCGATCCATCGCGGCTACGACAAGATGACCGAGAGCGACTTCTCGCAGCCGGACAATCTTTTCTCCAACTACGAGCCGCTCACCGCAAAGGTCGCGCGCGATTTGCTGGAGGATTCCATCGGCTTCCATTCGTTCACCGAGCCGATGCAGAAACTGATCCGCGAAGTGGCGGAAACCGGCGTGCCGAATTTCTTCGTGTGCTCGGCGCATCCGCGGATCGTGGATGGCAAGCCGAGCAAGAACCCCCGCTACCTGCAAATCCGGCCCGACCTCACGCAGCCGCGCGAGAGCTATCTCGCCGAGATGTCTGCGCGCCTGCGCCGCCGGCTGCCGCCGGAAAAACCAATCTACAATCCTGTCGCCGCGGTGCTGCCGGGCCGGCGGAACAACCCGCCCGAGGCCGGCATCCGCTCGCTCGCGTGCTACAACCCGATTCACTACTTCGAGCTGCCGGAGCTTTTCATGGAGTTCATCTGCAGCATGACGGGCAAGTCGCCCTCGACGACCGGCGCGGGCTCGGAAGGCGCGCTGACCAAGGGGCCGTTCAACGCGCTCCCGCCGATCATCGACCTGAACAACGCGCTCGTTTCGTACATCGTGACCGGCCACCACGCGTTCGTGACTGCCGCCGGCTATGTGGGGCCGAAAGTCCGCGTGGATCACGACGTGAGCCTGCTCGTCCCCGAGGTCTGGTGCCACATGACCGCGGAGGAGCGGAATCCGAAATTCCTGCTCGCCGAGCGATGCCTCGATCGGTGCGCGGACTTCGAGCACAACGGCAGGAAAGTCCTGGCCAGCCGGCTCGGATTTCGCATCAACGCGCGCTTCGTCCGCATGTTCTTTGGCCGCGTGTTCAATCATCCGCACTCCGTTTTCACCGACGAGATGCTGCGGCCCGAATTGCAGGGCATGGATATTTTTGCGGACGGCATGGACAACATCGTCGTCACGCAAAAGCGCGTCGCGCAGATGTATTTCGACGACGGGAGCGTGAAGCAGGCGTGCCCGCCGCTGAAAGCGCTGCTGAACATCATGCTCCACGACCAGTGGGAGGGCAGGGGACTCGGGCATCCGGAAGTGCGCGAGCTGTTCACCCGCGAGCACCTTCTGGCGAGCGACTGGTATGCCGCGCGGCTGACGGCGAAGCAGGGCATCGACCGCAAGCTCTGGCACCGCCATGTGGATTACCTCGACCGATTCATGAAGCGCACCAGCCACGCCGACGAAGCGAGGCGGCTCGATATCGCCGCCCGATTGGACCGCGCCCGGAAAACCTTGGAGGATGTGGAATCCCCCGGCTACTTGGACACGCTGCGCGGCACCATCGGCGCGGAGCCGATTGAGGCTTATCACTGACGGCGCCTGGGGGTGCGGTGTCCCAATCCCGCATTCGTTCAAAAGCTTGAATTCGATTTTGACCCCGACCGGACCCATGCACGACTGTCGCCGGAAGTAGAATGTCCCCCGCGGTCAAAAAATTCCTGCAGAGCTGGCTCATAAACACGATCGCCGTGCTGCTCGTCGCCCAGATCGTCCGCGGCATCCACTACGACACGATTACCGGGTTGATCGTCGCGACGCTCGTCCTCGGCATTCTCAACGCAGTCCTGCGTCCGCTCCTGCTGGTCCTGTCGCTGCCCCTGCTGTTTTTCACCCTCGGCTTCTTCATCCTCGTGATCAACGCGGTGCTGCTCTACTGGGTCGGCAGCCTCGTGCGTGATTTCCACGTGGACACTTTCGGCGCGGCCTTTTGGGGCGCCTTGGGGATCGGAATCATCTCACTCGTGCTCCACGCTGTAACCGGCAGCGGAAATACCCGCGTCATGGTCCATCGTAACAAGCCGCCAAAACGAAATGACGACGGCGGCGGGCCGATCATCGACGTCTGACGACACAGGCGCGTGTCACAAAATCATCCACGTCGGTCCGAGAGTCCGGGTCGGACAAGATCGCGCGCCCGGACGCGTCCTGCGGTTTGCCGAAAGGCAGTGGGCACCATGCGATGAAATCACGCGTCCAGATTCAAGGGCACGCGCTCACCATTCCAGCTCCGCGGATCGCGAAAGGGAGGAGTCCGGCTGCAGACGCTCTGTTGCGCGACCTCGCTGCGTTTGCGTGGGTCGGATGTCTCCATGCTGCGGCGAATGTCCTTGCGGCGCACCTCGTCGCGGGCATAGTGCCCTCCAATCGCCGATGCCTGCAAAGGTGGAGAACGGGAGTTTTTTCAGTCTGTTTTTCGTCTCTTGGCGTCGGATGCGTGTGAAATCGGGGCGTAGCTTAGCTTGGTAGAGCGCTTGGTTTGGGACCAAGAGGTCGCAGGTTCGAATCCTGTCGCCCCGACCACTCCTCCCGGGAGTGGATGAACAGCCGGTGCTTGGCTTGACAGGGGAGGGCGTCGTCCGAAGGCTCGCGATGTGAATCCACACCGCTCCTCCCGAATCCGCGCGATTTCCCGGCGGGAGTTTGCGCGGGTGACTATTGCGGGCGTCGGTGCGGCGGTGTTGCCCGCATGGGGGCAGGAGGAAATGCGGATGCCGGACAGGCCGACAGGGATCCCGACGATGTGGCTTGGCGCGGTGACGCACGAGGGCGCCGTGTTGAAGACGAAGCTGCCGCCGCAGGCGGAGGCGCGCCTGCTCGTGAGTGCGCAGGGTGGGGAAGCGTTTGCTTTCCAGCCAGAGCCGCTCTCGGGACCTTCGGGGACCGTGCGGATGTTCCGGCTGCGCGGCCTTGCGGTGACGACGCGCTACACGTGCTCGCTCGAGGTGGATGGCAGGCCTGCGACGTACCCGCCCGCGACGTTCCGCACTTTCCCGGCGCCGGGGGATGCCGCCTCGTTCGCGTTTGCGTTTGGGTCCTGTGCGCGGACGGGATCCGAGCACGAGGTCTTCGACACGATCCGCAGGCGTGATCCGGCGTTTTTTCTGCACCTCGGGGACATGCACTACGTGAATATTTCCCGCGATGATCCGCGGTATTTTCGCGCCTCATGGGACACGGTGCTCGCATCGGCCACGCAGGGCGCGCTCTACCGTTCGGTGCCACTGGCGTACGTTTGGGACGATCACGATTTCGGCCCGAACGACGCGGATGGGCGCTCACCGTCGCGCGCGGCGGCCAGGCGGGTTTACCGGGAGTATGCGCCGCATTATCCGCTGCCGGCGGGCGACGGGGACGCTTTGATTTATCAGGCATTCAGCGTCGGCCGCGCCCGGTTCATCATGACGGATCTCCGCAGCGCGCGCTCGCCGGCGACGGTGCCCGATGGTTCTGCGAAGACGATGCTGGGCGTTTCGCAAAAGGAATGGCTCAAGCGCGAACTTGCCGGGTCGTCGCGGTCGCACGCGGTAATTTTCTGGGCGAGCAGCGTGCCATGGATCGGCGGAGCGGGGGACGGGGACGGGTGGGAAAGTTACGCCGCCGAGAGGAAGGAGATCGCAAACTTCATCGCGGAAAACGGAATCCGGAATCTCGTGATCCTCTGCGGCGACGCGCACATGCTTGCGGCGGATGACGGGACGAACAGCGATTACTCGGACGCCGGCGGCCTGCGCATCCCGGTGCTGCACGGCTCGGCGCTGGACCAGAATGGCAGGTACAAGGGCGGGCCGTACAGTGCCGGCTTCCACGTCCCGGAGCCGGGCGAGGGATGTTTCGGCTCGGTGAATGTGAGCGACACCGGTGACCAAGTTCGCGTGGAGTTCACGGGCCGTGATGAGTACGATTTTCCAAAGGTGCGCCTGACGTTTGCGGTGTGAAGGCCCGGGCAGTTGCGGGCTTGCGGAATCCTTCGCGAACGGGTTCCCTTCGTCTCCACGATGCTTCGCTCCATTTTTCTTTCGCTCCTCGTGTGCAGCCTCACCGCGTGCGCCGCGGAATCAAACCTGGGGACCGCCCCCGACGCCGGATACGGCCAGCCGGTCGCTCCGTCGCCGGAACCCGGCATGGGACAGGCGAGGATCACGTTCACCGACTGCCATGTCGAGGGGCCGTACATTGCGATCACTTTTGACGACGGTCCGCAGGACGTGCAGACGCCGCGCCTTTTGAAAATGCTGAAGGATCGGGGCATCAAAGCCACGTTCTTTTGTGTCGGGCAGTGCGTCGCGCAAAACCCGGAAATTGCGCGGCAGATCGTCGAGGAAGGTCATGAGATCGCGAACCACTCGTGGAATCACCCGCTGCTGACGAAGATGAGCGAGGCGGCGGTGAAGGACCAGATCGACCGCACGCACAACGTCATCAAGCAGACGACCGGTGTGACGCCGACTCTGCTGCGCCCGCCGTATGGCGGATTCACGGTGCGCCAGCGTGCGTGGGCGAACGCGGTGTGGAACTACAAGACGATCCTCTGGGATGTGGACAGCCTCGACTGGAAGCACCGCTCGCCGGCGAAGACGGAGAGCATCATCCTCGCGGAGACGAAAAAGGGATCCATCATCCTCTGTCACGACATCCACAAAGCGACCGTGGATGCGATGCCCGCGACGCTCGATGCGCTGATCGCCAAGGGGTTCAAATTTGTCACGGTGACCGAGCTCCTGAAGATGCACCGTGAGCCGGTCGCGCAAAAGAAGGGGCCGGTCGCGAAAACTGGCACGGCGAAGGAAGCGGCGAATGCAGCCACGACGCTCGAGGATTTGCAGAAGCAGCCGCAACCTGCGCACGAATCGCCCGCGCCTGCCGTCGGCGGTCCGGCGCGGAAGTAGCAGATGCTCAGCGACGCTTTTTTCCAGGCCCGTGCGGATTTGGGGACGGCGCTTTTCACGCTGAGCACGCTCGCGCATGACCTGCGCGCGCCGCAGGAGACAGTCCGCACGCTGAACGAACTCGGCACGAGCCTGCGCGAGCCGTTCCTTTTCGTCGTGGTCGGCGAGGTGAAGGCCGGAAAGTCCTCGCTCCTGAACGCGCTGTTTGGCCGGGAGTTTTGCAAGGTGGACGTGCTCCCGACGACGGACAAAATCTACGTCTTCAAGCATGCGGACGAGGAACGCGACGTGCCTGTGTCGCCGCAGCTCACCGAGTGCTACCGGACCTCGCCCTTCCTGCACGAGTTCAACATCGTGGACACGCCGGGCACGAACACGATCGTGCCGGAGCACGAGGCGATCACGCGCCAGTTCCTGCCGCTCGCGGATCTGTGCCTGTGCGTCTTTTCAGCGACGAATCCGTGGGGCGCGACCGCGTGGCAGTTTCTCCAGCACCTGCACCGGAAGTGGCTGAAGAAGGTGGTCTTCGTCCTTCAGCAGCGGGACCTGCGCTCGCCTGCGGAAGTCGCATCCATCGTCGCCCACATGCAGCAGACGATGCTGCAAAAGATCGGCGAGAGCTGCCCGATTTTCCCGGTGTCGGCAAAGCAGGCGTGGACTGCGAAGCACACCGACGATGTGGCTGCGCGCGGGGCACTGTGGCGCGAAAGCGGGTTCGATGCGCTCGAGGAATACGTCTCCGGCAGCATCACGAGCGGCTCGACGCGCTCGGATAAGCTCGGCAGCGTGTGCCGCAGCGCGCAGGTGATCCTGGCGGATTTCAGCCAGCAGGTGTCGGCGGCGGCGGATGTAGTGAATGCCGATCTCGAAAAGCTGCGCGACCTCAAGCACGTGCTCGAGGAGCGCCAGGATCAGAGTTTCCGGCAGGTCGGCGGGGTGCTGTGGACGATCGCGCAGGCCTCCGAGCGCACGCAAAGGCGCGGCGAGGATCTACTGAAGAAAAAGCTGACGTTCGCAGGCACGGTGAAGCTGATTTTCGGAAAGCGCGGCTGGGAAAGTTTTTTCCAAGAGGAACTCGAAAGCCGCCAGCGAGAGACGCTGACGAAGATCGTTCGCGAGTCGATGGAACTCATCGAGGCGGATCTGAAGAGCGTCTGGAAGCAGGTGCACGAGCTCATGCAGCGGTCGTTTTCCATGCGCGAGCTGCCGCTGCTGCCCGACTTTGCGCACCAGCGCAAGGAGCTGCTGGACCGGATCGACCTCACGCTCGTCGAGCGGACGGATGGCGCGGAGTTTCAGCGGCACATGCAGAGTGCATTCGCGGATACGGCGACCTGGCTGCGCGTGCCGGCGGGAGTTTTTGCGGCGGGCGGGATCGGCGCGGTCGTGGCGGTGGCGCTGACGAAGGCGACGATCCTCGACATCACTGGGACCATCGCCGGGCTAGGGGCGCTCACGGGGACGCTGGTGGCGGTGGCGAAGCGCCGGAAGATCCTTCGCGAGTACCGGCAGCAGATGAACGAGAAGCGCGAGGCGATGGTGCAGGCGGTGGAAGACCACCTGCGGCATGCGGTGAAGCGGTTTTACGTGGAGCTCGGGCAGGTCTTCCAGCCGATCGAGGCGTTTTCCGAAGCGCAGAAGAAGACGATGGAGCCTTCGCTGGCTTCCGTGCGCGCACTGGAGACGAAGCTCGGACGGTGCTCGGCCGCGTTGAGCGGTTTCGGCACCGCCGGGGCGTGACGCGATCACGTTGCGCGTTGCTTTGTGGCAGTTCCCGCCGGGCTACAAAATCCACCGTAACGGACCGCTGCAGCCTTCAGGCTCGGGCGTGGTACTATGCGATGGAGTCGAGCTTTGCCAAAATCTCCGATTTTGGCTGCCGTCCGACCAACTGGCCCACCGGCTGTCCGCCCTTGAAGAAAAGGAGGGCCGGGATGGAGTTGACGCGGAATTTTCCCGCGAGCGCAGGGCTCTCGTCCACGTTGACTTTTGCGACGAGCGCTTTGCCGACGCGTTCGGCGGCGATTTCGTCGATCACCGGTGCGAGCTGAATGCACGGGCCGCACCAAGGCGCCCAAAAATCCACGAGGACGGGAAGGGTGGACTTTGAGAGTTCGGATTCGAAGTTGGAATCCGACAGGTTGAGTACGTTTTGGCTGGCCATGGTGAAATCGGGTTGCGTCCTATTGGACCCAAGACGGCAGCGTTGCCGCCTGGTAAACGAGGTAGGCGAAGGCGACCGCGGCGATCGCGCCGCCTAGTGCGAGGATGCTCAAGACCACCGAGAGAGCGTCCGACTTCGCGGGGGACGAGGAAATCACCGGTGCGACGCTGGAAGGGCTGGCGGCCTTCCGGATGCCGGAAGCCGAGGACTGCTGCTGGATGCCGCTCGCCGGTGGTGGCTGCGTTTTCATCAGCGGCTGGGTCTGCTGCATTTTGACCGTGGCTTTCGGCAACGCCGGGGCGGAACTCTTCGGTGCATCGCCCGGCAGGCTGATGCGCGCGGTTTCCTTCTTCGGCGATGCGGGCTTTGCGACGATGCCGGAACCTCCCGGTGCCGCCGGCGGAACGATGCCGGACGGCGCGGGTTTCAGCGGGACGGTCGGCTTGCCGGAGAGTGGTGGGGGTTTTGGGGGTGGGGTCATGCCGCTGATGGGTTTGGAAAGTGGTGGCGGTGCGGGCGGGGCCGAAGGGCGGGACATGGGCGGCGGCGGGACTGCGCCGGAGGTGGGGACGGTGACCTTGGAGGTTTCCTTCTTCGGAGTGACCGTGGTTTCGGGAATGTTGATCCGGACCGTCTCGCGCTTGGCGACGGGGCTTTCCGTTTTCGACGGAAGCGTGATACGGATCGTTTCCTTCTTGTCGGCTTCCTCGTTCGGGTCCTGGGATGGTGCGGGATTTTCGTCGGCCATGGCGTGATTGTGGGAACGATTTTCCTATCTCAGTGGGGCTCCGGGGTGTCAACAGCTTTGTCAACTTTCTCCCGGCGCCGGCATGGAAAGGGAGGGCTGTCGTGCGCAAGGGCCGCTCGCGAGACTGCCGCCGCTTTTTTGTCCAGCCTCGTTGCCGTTTGGTGTCCCAGCCGAAGCGGCGCGTGCTATGACACCCCGGAACGAGTCGCCCCATCCCTTCCGTCAGTGAGGGTGAGATGTCGCGATTTCCCCATCAACAACAAACCTCAAGCAAACCCATGAAACGAATCCTCACGATCCTCACCATCGCGGCCATCGGCGCCACCTTCACCCTCCCTGCAGAAGCCAAGAAGCCCGGCAAAGGCAACAAGAAGGCTGGGGCGGCAGCCCTCGCGCAGTATGACAAGGACGGCAACGGCAAGATCGACGGCACCGAAATTGATGCCCTGAAGAAGGACTTTGCCTCCGGCGTTCCCGCGGCGAAGGCGCTCGACGCCAGCGGCGACAACTCACTCTCCGACGAGGAAATTGCCGCGGCGGGCGGGAAAAAGGGCAGGAAAAAGAAGAAGAACAAGTAAGTGGCGTTCATCGGCGCGCCCCGCGGCGTGCATCGATTCTCCAGTGCGCGGGATGCCTCCGGTGTCCCGCGCACTTTCGCTTACGGACCGGAAGCGCTCGCGTCGTGCCGGATTCAACCCTTGCGGCGTGCAAGGATGCGGGTAAGGGTGCTGCGGCGCGCCGGGTGGCAAGCCCGCGTTCATTTCCCCAAAACTCCGACTCACGATGCCGGTTCTCTTCCTTCATCTACTGAATTCTCTTCAGCGGAGCCTCTCATCGGTGCAGGCGTTCGCTTCCTCGGTGTCGGGTCGGATTTTGGAAAATGTCGCTGTCCTCCTTGCCATCTGCGTGCGCCGCGAAACCGCCGGTTGCCATTCCCGCGAGGGAACGGCCGGCGGTTTCTGTCACTCAACATCAACTCATCACGCAACGCATGAAATCCAACGACACACGGGCCCGTGGCCCCCGCCGCAACAACGGCGGACGCCGCCGCCCCCAATACCGCGATTCAGAAAACCGGCGCGACCAACGCCCCGAGCAGCCGAAGAAAGTTTCGTTCTGGCACAAGATCCTCGCCTTTTTCGGAGCCGGACCGGCGAAGAAAACCAAGGCCCCGGCCCGTTCTGAGCAGACCCGTTCGCAGGCGGATCGGCCGCAGGGCGATCGCCGGCGCGCCAGCCCGCCGGAGCGCGTCGAGGTCACCTCGCCGAAGCTCTACGTCGGCAACCTCAACTACGAAGCCACCGAGAGCGATCTGTCCGAGCTCTTCAACGGCGTCGGCAAGGTCCAGAACGCCGAAATCGTCACGCACAAGGACACCTATCGTTCGAAAGGCTTCGGCTTCGTCACGATGACGACCGTGGACGAAGCCGTCCGCGCCGTCGATACGCTGCACGACAAGGACTTCATGGGCCGCAAGCTCGTCGTGACCGGCTCCCGCTCCGACGGCGTGCGCGACCCGCGCGTGTAGCCGGCCTGCATCGCGATTCT
This sequence comes from uncultured Verrucomicrobiae bacterium, assembly GCA_963769025.1. Classification (GTDB taxonomy): domain Bacteria; phylum Verrucomicrobiota; class Verrucomicrobiia; order Chthoniobacterales; family Chthoniobacteraceae; genus SXWH01. Next base: position 311,901 of record CAVYKI010000003.1, on the reverse strand, counting down.
TCAAAACGGGAGCCCTGCGACCTGCGGGGCTCCCGTTTCTTTTTGTACGGATTCCGCCGCGGCTCCGCTCCGTGGTTGAAATGCGCCGCCTTTCCCGCGAGAGGGACATGTGCCTGCGGATAACACCCACGCCCCATTCTTCCTGCCCGGCCCGACTGCCGTCGGGAAAAGCCGGATCGCCGTCGAGTTCGCGGAGCGGATCGGCGGCGAGATCGTCGGTGCCGATGCATTCCAGGTTTACGCCGGGCTCGATCTGCTCAGCGCAAAGCCGCCGCCGGAATTGCGCGCCCGCGTCCCGCATCACCTCATCGGCGAGGTGCCGCTCACCGCGGCCTTCGATGTCGCGCAGTGGCTCGCCCGCGCCCGCGAATGCATCGCGCAGATCTCCGCGCGCGGCCGCGTGCCCGTCGTCTGCGGCGGCACCGGGCTCTACATCCGCGCGCTCACGCACGGCCTCGCGCCGCTGCCCGGCGCCGATGCGGAATTGCGCGCTTCGCTCGAAAAGGAACCGCTTCCCGCGCTCGTCGCGCGGCTGCTTTCGCTCGATCCCGCGAGCACCGTGGACATGCGGAATCCTCGCCGCGTCATCCGTGCGCTCGAAGTCTGCCTGCTCACCGGCCGCCCGTTTTCCAGCTTCCGCACCGAATGGTCCGGTGACGTCGCCCCGCGCGGCTTCGTCCTCACGCGGTCGCGTGACGAACTGCACGCGGCCATCCACGCGCGCACCGCAGCCATGTTCGCCGCAGGCGTGATCGACGAAGTCGCCGCCATCGGCGAAACCGGCCCCACCGCCGCGCAGATGCTCGGCCTCGCCGAGATCCGCGCGCACCTCGCAGGAAAGCTGACGCGCGACGAATGCCAGGAAGCCATCCGCCAGTCCACGCGCCAGTACGCGCGCCGCCAGCTCACCTGGTTCCGCAAGGAGCGCGGCCTCGAATGGCTGGATCTCTCCGTGACTCCGGAGCCGCTCGAAATCCTGCTCAGCGACTTCCAGGCAGACCGCTAAAACACAAACGGCACCCCGAGCCTCGCAAAGGTCGCGCGCTGCTCCTTCAGCCACTTTTCGCCGAGCCGCTCAAAGCCCCCGTCGGCGCGGAACTTCGCGATGAACGCGTCCACCTTCGCCTTCAGCTCCACGTTGCCCTTCTGCATCGCGACGGCCCACGCCTCCTCGCGGAACGGCTTCAGCAGCGCCCGCGTCGTGTCGGGATTCGCCTCCCAGTTTCGCAACGTGGACATCTGGTCGTAGATGAATGCGTCGGCCTTCCCCTGCGTCACCTCGAGCACGCACGCCGTCTCCTTTTCGAGATCGAGCACCGCCGCCTTTTTCAGATTCGCCTTCGCCCAGAGCTGCCCCGTCGTCCCGCGCACCACCGCGATCCTTTTCCCCTCCGCGTCGAGGTCGCCGATGCCACCCACATCGCTCTTCGCGCCGACGAGCAGGCACAGCCCGGTGCGCACGTACGGCTCGGAAAATTCCACGCTGCGCCCGCCCTCCTCCGTCGCGGTCATCGATGAAATGATCGTGTCGATGCGCCCCGTCTTCAGCGCCACCACCAGCCCGCTGAACGGCATGTTTTCAAACACCACCGGCCGCCCGAGGTATTCGCCCAGCGCCCGTGCGAGGTCCACGCTCACGCCCGCCGGCTCGCCCTTCGTGTCACGCATCTCGAAGGGCGGATAGCTCATGTCCATCCCCACGCGCAGCGGCGCGGGGCCGGATTTTTCGCACGCGGCGAAAAGCAACATCGGCAGCAGCAGGAGGAGCGATCGGCGGTTCACCCATCCCCGTTGCCGCAAAACCGCCGCCCCGCAAAGCACGAACGTGCCCAAGGCAGGGCGCTTTCGCCGAAAGAGCCCACTTCCTCAAGTTCAGCCTCCGTGCCGCACGCCTCCACCTCTCGACATCGGCGGCTTCCGCGAAGCCGCCCTACCTCGGCGGATCCCCTACCTCCGCAGCGCCGCCAGCAGTTCGATGTCCGCGAGCGTCGGCGGGTCATTGGTGAAAGGCGTGTCCATCGCGGCCCCCCGTTCGCATGATTTCGGAAGCGGTTTTACGGGTTGTTTCATGCGGTGGATTTGGGTTTAGTGTGCAGCCTTCGCGAACCCGACTCCGTGCAGATGTCCTCGACCGACCTTGTCAATGCGGGCTCGCCGCAGCAGCAACGCCGCGGTGGCCTCAGATACTCTCCGGCGTGGACAAAGAAGCCGGGGGACCGATCCAACGAACAGTGTCGCGGCGGGGCTGCTGCCGCGGTGACCTCAGGTATCTGTAGCCTCCCGAAAGCGTTCCCACCGTCCCCGAAATCGCCCCGCTCTGACATCTCGTTTCCGGCATGAAAGCGGGATACAAGGCCACTGAGCATCATCCCCCCATTCTAGCATGAAACTTATCTTAATCACCGTTGCCTTACTCACGCTGTCCCTCGCATCCCGCTCCGAGGAAACTGTCGCGACGAAGCTGCTCAAGGAGCGCTCGAAAGCTCTGCTCCCCACCATCACGCAGGTATCCAAGTCCGTGTATTGCGCCTCCGGCTACAGCCCTGCGAACATCTCAATGATCATCGGCACCGAGGGCATTGTGATCGTGGATACCGGGATGTTTCCGGATCACGCGCGGGCGGTAATGAAGGAGTTTCGCAAGGTCACCCAATTGCTAGTGGCGGGAGTCATCCTTACCCAGTCGTCTTTACCGGCGACAACTTCTATCGCTCATGGCCGAACATCTATGCCATCCGAGGCGCCGCCTATCGCGATGTGCTCGAGTGGATTCGCAGCCTCGAAATGATGCTCGCTGAAAAGCCGATGCACGCCGTGCCGGGGCATACTCTCCCCGTCGTCGGAGAGGCGGAGACGACGGAAGTGCTGGGAAACTACATCAAAGCGATTCGCCATGTCTTCGACGCCACGATTGCCGGGATGAACAAGGGAATGACGCCCGACGAATTGGTGCATTCGGTGAAACTGCCGCCGGAACTCGCGTCGCAGGATTACCTCCGCGAATTCTACGGGAACGTCGAATGGGCGGTTCGATCCATCTTCGCGGGAACTCTGGGCTGGTTCGACGGCAACCCGACGCATCTCTTTCGCTTCCCCCAGCGGAGGAAGCCAAGCGGATGGCGGAACTCGCGGGCGGCGTTGAGCAGTTGGGAGATCGTGCGCGCGAAGCTCTGAAGACGGGGGACGCTCAGTGGTGCGCCCAGTTGTGCGACCACTTGATTGCGCTCGACCCGAAATCGAAGGTGCCGAAGTTGCTCAAGGCAGATGCCCTTGAAGTGCTCGCTGAACATTTGGTGACTGCCACCGGCCGGAACTACTATCTGACCGCCGCGCAGCAACTTCGTGCCGCCAATGGCGAATAGGGGCCTAACCCCTATGAAAGGGGGCAAGATGGAAGTTTGGTGAACTGAGTGGATTGTGTTGGGTCGGTGCTTGGGTTTGGCCGGACGGCTCATTGCCGGGGAGGCATCCGTCGTTGTCATTTCGCCGGCGAACCCCCTGGCCTGCCCCCGGTTCTTGATCCACTCGCTATGAGAGTTCTTGGTTGGTTGGGGCTGTTTGGTGGTTGGTTTGGTTCTTCGGGGGAAGGTGCGCAGCGCAGATGCAACGGGAATTGCGAGAGTTGCGTCAGCGGCTCACTGACTTGGAGAAGAAGAAGTCCAACTAGAAGGGCCGTCGCCTGAGCACGCGTAGGGAACGGATGCGCGTGTGACGGCGGGTGCTTCCGGCTTCCGATTTGCCGCCTTCGGGGCGGAGTTTTCTTACTGCGGCGGGGCGAGGGGGTCGCGCAGCTCGAAGGCCTTTTTCCAGTCGAGCTTTTCCGCGACCTGCGCGGGGAAGGTCCATGCGGACTTCTGCGGCGTGTAGATCCGCACGCGGGTGCGTTCCGCCGCCATCGCCGCGGCCTGCGGGATGTCGAGGTACTTGAGGACGTTCAGATAGACCGGCCCGATCTCGTGCGACGCCGGGAGCCGGTGCAGGTCGAGCCGCGCGATTCCATCTTCAAAGAGGGATGCGTAGAGCGTGTTGCCGGCCATCGTCTGCTGCGATTGCAGCCAGAGCGCGGGCCTGCCGAATGGCGTCGCGCGCAATGCGGCGATGGCGCGGCGGATGTCCCAAGTCTGCATGGAGTCGAGCGTCTCGCCGAGCAGGTAAAAGCGGCGGAGGCGGTGTGCCTGCTGCTTGTCCGAGCCGGTCCACGCCGTGGGGCCGATGCCGCGCGGGCACACGTAGGCCATCGCCCATTTCGAGGCCTCGAACATCTTCTTCTCGTCGGCGAATCCCTGCCCGTCTGCCCCCGTCCGCTCGGACGGCGGGAAGAGTTTCGGGAAATGCCCGGCCATCATGTGCCGGAAGTCCTGCCACGCATTTTCGTCGAGGACATTGAGCGCCACGAGGTCGAGGTCCTCGGGCTTCATCTTGGCGGGGTGCGCGATGTAGAGCCGCAGCGTCCACGGCGCCTGCGGGGTGAAATCCCACGCGCGCAGGACCACGCCATCATGCTCGGCGGTGCCGGCGTCGCGGAGGTTCAGGTCGGCGGGACTGGCCGGCCATGCGGCGAAGCTTTTCTCGCGCAGCGCCTTCATCCACGAGTCGCGGAGCTTCCCCCACGCCGCTCCGTCGGCGGGTGCCGCGGGCGAGCGTGCCGCAGGGACGAATTCCGTGTCGATGGACGTGTTCCTTTCGTCGTCGGGCAGCTTCGTGAAGACGCGGAGCTGCTCCGGCTGGAGGCGCTTGGTCGCGCCCTCGTCGAGCACCGCCATCGGGTCCGCGCCTTTGAGCCAGCGCTCGAACCAGTGGAACGCGCCCGCGTTCAGCGGCTGCGTGTCCTTGTGCGGCCCCTCGGCGATCTGGAGCCCGATTTTTGCCTCCGCGCCGAGCGCGCGGTAAATGCGGCGCGTGCTGTTGTAGATGGAGACCACGCCATCGAGCGGGAAGATGGAGTCCTTGTCCGTGTTGGAAATCAGCAGTGCGCGCGGCGCGACGAGCGCGGCGACCCGGTCGTAGTCCCAGCGATACGTGTTCACCATGAACATGCAGTCGCAGTGTCCCTCGACCGCGCCGTCCACCACGTGGTTGTGCAGCGTCGTGATGCCCGCGGTCGGCGCGGCGACCTTCACGCGGTCATCGAGCGCGGCGATCCACCACGAATAGGCGCCGCCGCCGCTGCGGCCCGTCACGCCGAGCCGCTCGGGATCCACGTCGGGACGCGATACGAGGTAGTCGAGCCCGCGGATGCCGTTCCACGCCTCGGCGCCCGCGGGCGTGTAGCCGCGCGAAAACCACCACCAGCGTCCTTTCGAATACGTGCCGTGGTGATCGCCTCGGATCTCGCCGAGCTGCACGGTGTCGATGACGAGGCACACGTAGCCGTGCCGCGCAAACCATTCGCCGTGGTGCTGGTAGCCCGTCTTGTTGCCGAGGCTCACGCCGTCCTTCATCACGTTGCTGTGGCCGCAGACGTAGAGGATCGCGGGCAGCCGGCCTTCGGATTTTTCCGGGCGGTAAAGATTTGCCGTCACGTAGAGCCCCGGCAGCGACTGGTAGTGCAGGTTCTCCACGGTGAAGCCTTCGCCGCGCACCTCGCCCGTTTTCTCCACCTTCAGCGGCGTGCGCTCCGGCATCGGGTCCAGGCCGAGCATCTCCGCGAGCTGCCGCCGCATCGCGGTGCGCGTCGTCTCCCACTGCTCGGCAGAAGCCGGCTCGGCGAGCGGAAGACTTTCGATCCGAGTGACTGCGCGGGAGAAGTAATCCGCAAGCTGCCGGTTCGCGCGCGGAGTGTTCGCCGGTTCCGCGGCCTGCAACGCGGGCAGCAGGCAGGCAAACGCCAGCGCCAACGCGACCGACGCGCGCCGGGGCCTACTTCCTGTTGGCGAGGTATTCGAGGACATCCCGGAGCTCCGTGCGGCTGAGTTGATCGCGGATGATCTCCGGCATCGGCGAGGGCGCGCTGACCCGGCTCTTCACCTTCTTCGCCGGGACGTTGACGGTCTGCTGCTTGCCGGTCTCATCGACCGTCACGACCTGGAGCTGATCCTTCGTCTCTCGCATCAGCCGGCCGACGACCGTCGCGCCGTCGGTCAGTTCGAGCACGACGATTTGGAATCCCTCGGAGATCGCCTGGTTTGGAAAGACGATGCTCTCCAGGATCGAGTTGCGGTCCTTGGTCGCGCCGATCTTCGTGAGGTCGGGACCGACGAGACTGTCGCCGCCCTCGCATTGGTGGCACTTGAAACACTGTGCGGTCTGGTGCTCGCGGAAGATTTTCTTTCCGCGCTCCGCGTCGCCGCCCGCGAGCGAGAGCCGGTAGTTCGCGAGGGGATCGGCCTTGGGAAGCGAGGCCGTCCACTGCTGGATTTTCGCCGACAGGCCGGGCCGCTTTTTCGCCGCCTCATACACGTCGAGCTGCACCTCGGCGGCGAGTTTGCCGGCGATGAGGCTGTCCATCAGACCCGCGAGGAGCTTCTCCGCTTCGGGCGTGCGGCTTTCCGCGAGTGCGGCCACGGCGCCCTGCTTCTCCATCACCGGCGCGTTTGAGGAAAGGACCTCGCTCACCGTCGTCAGCGCGGCGACGGGATCGGCGGCCACAAGCGCCTTCAGCCCCTCGGCGCGCAATTTCGGATCGCGGTCCGTGAGGGCCTCCTTCGCCGCCTGAGCGAGGCGCGGATCCTTCAGCGAGGCGAGCGTGCGAAGGGCTTCGGTGCGGGCCGCCTTGGTGGCCTTCTCGTCGTTCACGAGGGCAAACAGCGCGTCGTTGCCGCTGCGAAGCGCGAGCTTTGCCGCAGCCAGCGCGGCGCTCTCCTGCACGTTGCCGGGTGCGCTTTGGAGGATCGCGGAAATCACCGGCGTCAGTGCCGCCACGGCATCGGCGTTCGTGCGCGCCGGCAGCGGACGCCAGAGGTAGAGCAGGCGGTCCTTCGGATTCGGGTTTGCCCATGCCGCGAGGGCGGTGAGCGCCTCCCTGCGGCCGGCGGTGTGCGCGGCGTTGTCCGCCGCATAGGCCGCGAGCGCCTTGGCGTTCGGCGCATGGCCGAGGCGGTAGTTCGCATTCACCGAGCGGAGCAGGATGTTGCGGTCCGCGATTTTCCTGTCGCCGAGCAGTGCCGCGAGCGCCGGCATCGCCTCGGGGATCGGCATATCGTAGATCGCACGGGCCGCTTCGAGGACCACCGACGGATCCGCGTCCTTCAGGAACGCCGCGACCTGCGGACTCTGCAGCCTGCGCAACGCCACGACCGCGGCCCCGCGCACGGATGCGCTGGCGTGGTTCGCCCGCGCCGCGAGCGTCGCCGCGTCCGCGCAACCCGTCAGGCCCATGATGCCCGCGTGCCGGAGGATGGGATCCTTGTCCGCATTTTCCGCGAGCATGGCAAAAAGCGGATCGACCGCGGGCTTGTATCCCGTCTTGCCGAGCGCGATGCCCGCGTAGAAGCGCGCCCTCGGGGACGCGTCCTTCAGCAGTGCGATGAGCCGGTCATAGGCGCCCTTGAAATGGTGATCGCCGAGCACCCGCGCCGCCTGCGCGCGCACTTCGCCATCCTTGTCGCCGAGCAGCGCCGCCACCGTCGTGAGCGCCTGCGGCTGCTTCTTCGCGAGCTGCCCGAGGCCCCACACGCCATGCACGCGCGCGAGCGTGGACGGCCCGGATGTTGCCGCGCGCGTGAGCGTCTCCGTGTCGGCCTTTGCCGCGAGCTGGAATTGCGCGCCCTGCCGGATGCGCTGGTCGTCGTGCGCGAGGAGTTTTTCGAGCTCGGCCGCCGGGCGCGCGGCCATGCCTTCGGCGAGCAGTTTCTTTACCTCGGCCTGCTTCGCCGCGTCGGCGTCGGGTGTCGTGAACTTGAAGATGCGGCCCTTGTCCACGCCGCTCCAGCCTTCCACCCAGTCGAGCACGTAGAGCGCCCCGTCGGTGCCAAACTCCACGTCCGTCGTCAGCACGCCCTTGATGACATCGCGCCGATTCTTCAGTTTGAAAAACGCGCCTGCCGGCTCCAGCGCGATCTCGTGCACCACGCTCGCGCTCGCGCCGCCGCGGAAATCGCTCAGGTAAAATTTGCCCGCGTATTTTTTCGAAAGGCCGGTGCCGGGATTGTAAGTGAGCCCGCTCGGGCCGTTGCTGAGATTCGCGATCGGCGGCACGATGTAGCGCGCCTTTTGCCCTTCCTTCTCATCCCACAGCAGCTCGCGGTTCCACGGGCCCCGATCCTCGAGGTATTGGAAAGTCATGCGCCAGCCGGAGTCGCCGCCCTCGACGAGCTGCGCGAAGCGCGCCTTGTCGCCGCTGTCCGAGTTGTTGTCGCCGGTGAAGAGATTGCCGAACTCATCGAACGCCAGCTCCTGCGGATTGCGCACGCCCGTCGCGAACACCTCGAAGTCCGTGCCGTCGGGATTGCACCGCATGATCGCTCCGGTGTCTGTCACCTCGGACTGCCTGCCTTCCTTGCTCTTCACGTTCAGCCCGCGGTCGCCGATGCTCCAGTAGAGCTTCCCGTCCGGCCCGAAGCGCAGCCCGTGCATGTCGTGCCCGCGGAAGGCGAACTTCACGCCGAAGCCCGAGAGCAGCTTGTCCCTCGTGTCGGCCTTGCCGTCGCCGTTCGAGTCGGTGAAACGCCAGAGGTTCGGGATGCATGTCCACCACACTTCATTCCCGCGAGCGAGGATGCCCGCCCCCGTGCCGTCGAGCGGATCGCGGAAGCCGTCGGCGAATATGGTGCTCTTGTCCGCGCGCCCGGCACCCTTTGTGTCCTCGACGACGACGACGCGGTCCTCATGCGTCTCGAACGCTTCGGTGAACTTTTTCGGGTCGGGGTAAAACTTGCGCATCATCGCGAGCCGCTCGTCGGTCGTGCGCGCCGCGATGTCCGCATCCAGCCAGTTCATGTGGCCGCGGTTGTCCACCACGCCGCCGATCGTGGGCTTGCCATTCACCTGGCGTCCCTCCTGCCGGTAGCTTTCCGCGACGAACCAACGTCCGCGATCGTCCGTCGAAAACGCCACCGGATTCGAGAGCAGCGGCTCATTCGCCCAGAGCTCGACCTTCATCCCCGCATCGTACTTGAACGTCTTGATCGCGTTCGCCCCGTCCTTTGCGCCGGCCTCGGCCTTTCCGTCGCCATGCGAGACAGGCGCAGGCGCGCCAGCGGGTGCCGGCGGCGGCGCGGCGAAAACGGGGGCGGCTGCAGCGAGCAGCGTGGCGACGGAGAATGCGAGCGGACGTTTCATCGGAAAAAGGAGGCGCGAACATATAGAGAGGGGCAGGGGACGCCAGCTTAGAGCGAACCGGGTGAGAAGAGTGTTATCATCACCCATCCGCGACGCCCGGGATCGGGGAAAATGAAGTGACAGCCGCGGAGCGCGCGCATTTCCTCGTGGGATGAACGAATGGTTCCGCCTCCTGGACGAAGCCGCGATCCCCTCGCCGGCGCTGCTGCTTTTCCGCGACCGCATCGAGCACAACCTGCGGCTGATGATCGAGATCGCCGGCGGACCGGAGCGCCTGCGTCCCCACGTGAAGACGCACAAGCTCGGCCAGATCGTCGCGCGGCAGGTGGAACTCGGCATCACGAAATTCAAGACCTCGACCATCGCCGAGACGGAGATGTGCGCCACGGCCGGCGCTCCGGATGTCCTGCTCGCGTTCCCGCAGGCCGGGCCGAACATCGCGCGCCTCTGCAAACTCGCGCGGCGGTTTCCAAAGACATCCTTCAGCGTGGTGGCGGATGATCCCACGACAGTCGGCGCCCTCGGTTCCGCCGCACTCGCCGCCGGGGTCACGCTCGGCGTCTTCATCGATCTGGATTGCGGGATGCACCGCACCGGCATCGAACCGGGCGATCGCGCGGCGGAACTTTACCAGTGGATATCCGGCTCGCGCGGCCTCCGAGCCGGCGGGCTGCACGCCTACGACGGCCACATCACCGAGCCCGATCCCGTCGCGCGCCGTGCGCAGTGCGAGGCGGCATTTGCCCCCGTGCTCGCGCTGCGCGCGAAACTCGAAGGCATGGGGCTGCCCGTGCCGGCGCTCGTCGCCGGAGGCACGCCGACTTTCCCCGTCCACGCATCGCAGACGGACCGCGAATGCTCGCCGGGCACGACGGTGCTCTGGGACTTCGGCTACGGCGACAGATATGCGGACCTCGCATTCCAGCACGCCGCCGTGCTGCTCGCGCGCGTCGTCAGCAAGCCGGGGGTCGATCGGCTCTGCATCGACCTCGGGCACAAGGCGGTCGCCGCCGAGAATCCGCATCCGCGCGTGCGCTTCTTCGAGCTGCCCGATGCCGCCGCCGTGATGCACAGCGAGGAGCACCTCGTCATCGAGACGCCGCGCGCGGGGGAATTCGCGATCGGCCAGACGCTGCACGGCATCCCGCGCCACATCTGCCCGACGGTCGCGCTGCACGCCGAGGCGCTCGTCGTCGAGGGCGGGAGCGTCACCGGAACGTGGCCCATCGAGGCACGTGCACGCCGGCTGACGGTCTGAAGCCAGCGCCAACGGCCCGGTTGCCCGCGCGATCGTCGCCTCCACTTGCCCGTTGCCGACGACGGGGACCCCGTGTTTGCTCCCGCGCCATGAAGCTCCCCACTTTCATCGTACTCATCATCGCGCTCGTCTGCCCGGCCGTGGCCGAGGAGGTTCTCGACGCGCGTCTCATGCGGATGCCCGCGGTGTCCGAAAAGCAGATCGCCTTCGTCTATGCAGGCGACATCTGGGTCGCGCCGAAGGAAGGCGGCACGGCCATCCGCCTCAGTTCGCCGGCGGGCGAGGAAATGTTCCCGCGTTTTTCGCCGGACGGCCGCGAGATCGCGTTCACCGCGAACTACGACGGCGGCGAGTGCATCTACGTGATGCCCGTGAGCGGCGGCGAGCCGCGCCGGGTGACGTACCACGGTGCCGCGGATCGCATGGTGTGCTGGTGGCCGGACAGCAAGAGCATCGTCTTCGCGTCGCGCCGCGAGAGCTTCACGGATCGCGTCGGGCAGTTCTTCCGCGTGAACGCGCAGGCCGGGCTGCCGCAGCGGCTGCCGATTCCCTACGGTGAATTCGGCGCGATATCCCCCGACGGGAATACCTTCGCCTACACGATGACGGACACGGACCGCGCGTCGTGGAAACGCTACCGCGGCGGCATGGCACCGGACGTGTGGCTCTTCCACCTCGACACGGGCGCGGCGGAGAACATCACGAACAACGAGGCGTGCGACTCGCAGCCGATGTGGGTCGGCAACGACCGCGTCTATTTTCTCTCCGACCGCGGCGAGCGGAAACGCGCGAACCTCTGGTGCTACGAGGCCGCCACGAAAAAGCTGCGGCAGGTGACAAATTTCACCGGCTACGACGTGCGCTACCCGTCCGTCGGGCCGAACGAGATCGTGTTCGAGAACGGCGGGTCGCTCTTCCTCCTCGACCTCGCGACCGAGCAGTCGCGGCAGGTGAAGATCGAGGTGATCACCGACAAGGCGACTCTGCGCCCGCGGGTGATGAATGTCGGCGGGCTGATCCGCAGCGGATCGATTTCGCCGACGGGCAAGCGCGTGCTGTTCGAGGCGCGCGGCGAGATTTATTCCGTGCCCGCGGAAAATGGCATCGTGCGGAATTTCACCGAGTCCCAGGGCGTGGCCGAGCGCTACCCCGCGTGGTCGCCGGATGGGAAATGGATCGCCTACTTCAGCGACCGCAGCGGCGAATACGAACTCACGCTGCGCAGCGCGGACGGCCAGGGCGAGGAGCGGCAGCTCACGGAGCTGTGCTCGGGCTGGCGCTACCAGCCGCATTGGTCGCCCGACAGCAAAAAGATAGTGTTCGTCGATTCCGCGATGCGCATCTGGCTGCACGAGATCGAGACGAGGCAGACGACGGCCATCGACCGGGAAATGTGGCTCTACCACGGCGAGCTCGAGAATTTTGCCTTCAGCTGGAGCCCCGACAGCCGTTGGCTCGCCTACGCGGGCGACACGGAAAACCGCCAGCAGGGCATCGTAATCTACGACACGAAGGACCGGAAACGGCATCAGGTGACCAGTGCATTTTACGACGACGATCTGCCGGTTTTCGATCCGAACGGGAAATATCTCTACTACCGCAGCAAGCGGAATTTCACGCAGCACCGGAGCGAGTTCGACAACACGTGGGCCTACGTGAACAGCCACGCGCTCATCTGCGTTCCGCTGCGGAAGGACATGCCTTCGCCGCTCGCGCCGAAGAACGACGAGGAGCCGTTGAAAAAGGACGAGCCGAAAAAGGAGGCACCGAAGGACGCGCCGAAGAGCACCGATCCGGCGAAGAAGCCGGAGGATTCCAAAAAGGGCGAGCTGAAGCCCGAGGACCCCAGGGCGATCCCGCAGCCGCCGACCCGCAGCGTCGTCGTCCAGACCCCGAAGGGCCCGGTGCGCATGCTGGGGAATCCCGCCGTGCCGCCGAGGCCGACGGACGTGAAGATCGACCTCGATGACTTCGAGGGGCGCGCCATCGTGCTGCCGGTCGGCAGCGGGCGCATCGACCAGCTCGGCGCGCTGCCGGGCAAGGTGATCTTCCGCTGGCCGCCCCGCACGGGATCGAACAACAAGACTTCACCGCTCAGCTATTACGACGTGGAGGCGCACGCGGAGCGGATGATCCTCGACGATGTCGGCGGCTACGAAATCAGCGCCGACGGGCACAAGCTCCTCGTCGCGCGCAGCGGCAGCTGGCATGTCGTCGCCGCCGCCGAGGGGCAAAAGGCGGACCGTGTCCTGCAGATCGGTGCGATGGAGGCCACCGTGGACCCCGTCGCCGAGTGGCGGCAGATGTTCGACGACGCGTGGCGCATCGAGCGCGACTTTTTCTACGACCCGTACCTGCATCTCGTCCACTGGCAGGACATGCGCGAGCGCTACCGCAAGATGATCGATGCCTGCGCGACCCGTTACGACGTGAACTACGTCCTCGGCGAACTGCTCGGCGAGCTGAACAGCTCACACACGTACCGGAGCGGAGGCGATCTGCAGGAGGCCACGCACCGCCGCGTCGGCTATCTCGGCTGCGACTACGCGCTGGAGCAGGGCGCGTATCGGATCAAGCGCATCCTCGACGTCGCGCCGTGGGACACCGCGTTCCGCTCACCGCTGCGCGGGCCCGGCGCGAAGGTGAAGGAGGGCGACTGGTTGCTCGCCGTGAACGGCCGCAAGCTCGACCCGAAGGTCGAGCCCGCCGCGGCATTCATGGGCCTTTCGGAGAAGACGGTCATCCTCACCGTGAACGACAAGCCGGTGCTCGAAGGCGCGCGCGAGGTGATTTTGAAAACGCTCGGCAGCGAGTCCGCACTGCGGCAGCACGCGTGGATCGAGCAGAACCGCCAGCGCGTGGACAAGGCGAGCGGCGGGCGCATCGGCTACATCTACGTGAAGAACACCGGCGACGAGGGCCAGGCGGAGCTCTTCCGGCAATGGCGCGGGCAGGTGCAGAAGGACGGGCTGATCATCGACGAACGCTGGAATTCCGGCGGGCACATTCCCGATCGGTTCATCGAGCTGCTCAACCGCCCGGTGACCAATTTCTACGCGGTGCGCGACGGGCGCGACTGGTCCTCGCCGTTCGTCACCGCGGACGGGCCGAAGGTCATGCTCGCGAACGGCTGGAGCGGCTCGGGTGGCGACTGTTTCCCGTTCCTCTTCCAGCAGAAAAAGCTCGGGCCGGTGATCGGCACGCGCACGTGGGGCGGGCTGATCGGCATGACGGGCTGCCCGCCGCTCAGCGACGGCGGCAAGGTCACGGTGCCCACGTTCGCCATCTACGACACGACCGGCAAATGGATCATCGAGGGCGAGGGCGTGAAGCCCGACATCGAGGTGCTCGACGACCCCGCGCTCATCGCGAAGGGCGGGGATCCGCAGCTTGAGCGGGGCATCCAGGAAACACTCGCCTTGCTCGCGAAGAATCCGCCGCGGCGCCCGGCAAAGCCTACCTACACGGACCGGACGCGGTGAGGCGGCGGCATCCTTGGTAGCCGCCGAGGGAACGAGGCGGGCATGCTGATGCCGGTTTCGAGATCAGCCCGCCTCCTTCCGTCGGCGGCTACGGGTTATCGGATCTTCGCGTCGGGAAGTTCTTTGCCGATGCCTGCGTCGAGCGGCATTTTGTCGTTCTCGGGCGTGAGGCCGGAGTCGGCCATCGTCTTCGCGAGCAGCGCCTTCAGCTCCGCGATCTTCGCGGCGTAATGCGGATCGGCGATGAGGTTCTTCCGCTCCTCGGGATCGTTCTTCACGTCGTAAAGTTCGGCCATGTGCCGGTCCGGCGAACCGTCGCCGTGCGGGTAGCGCATGTACTTCCACTCGTCGGTGCGCACGCCGCGGACGTTCGGCGTGTAGGGGAACTGCTTCTCGTAGTTGTATTCGTAAAACCACGCCTTGCGCCAATCCGGCGTCGCCCTCGCGCACGAGCTTCGCCCACGACTTGCCGTGGATCTTTTCGAGCGGCGGCGCGCCGCAGAGTTCGAGCAGCGACGGCGCGATGTCCACGGTGAGCACCTGCTGCGGGATCACTTTCCCCGCTGCGAGACCCGGGTAGCGCACGATGAGCGGGATGCGGATGCTCGCCTCGTGCATCGTGCGTTTGTCCACCATGCCGTGCTCGCCTTCGAGCAGGCCGTTGTCCCCCATGAAGACGATGATCGTGTTGTCGAGCTGGTTGCGCTCCCTCGAGGAAAGTGACGAGACGCGCGATGCTGTCATCCACGCTCAGGATCGTGCCCCAGTAGCCGTGGACCATCGCCTCGAAATCCTTCACCGCCGCCGGCGAGTCGTCGGGGAATTTCTTCCGCCACTCGAACAGCGGCCCGTAGATCCCGTGCCACGTGTAGAGCCGCTCCTTCATCCACGCCGGCTTGTCGTCCAGCTCGAATGCCGTCTGCGGATACGCCACGCGCACGCTGTCGAACGTGTGCTCGTACTTCGGCTCCGGCGTGTAGAAGCTGTGCGGCGCCTTGTGCCCGACGCACAGCGCCCACGGCTTGCCCGAGTGATCCTTCTTCAGCCAGTCCAGCGCCATGTCGGTGACGACCGTCGTGTAGTAGCCCTTCACCACGCGGCGATCCTTGCCGTCGAAGTTGAACTCCGTGTCGAAATATTTCCCCTGCCCCTTGTGCGTCGCGAAGAAGTCGAAGCCCCAGCGCGGCATGTCGTTGTCCTCCCCCATGTGCCATTTTCCCATGTAGGCCGTCTCGTAGCCGGCCTCGCGCAGGCGCTGCGGCCAGTGCGTGAGGTTCGTCGGCAGTTCGGTGAAATTGTCCCGCACCCCGTGCGCGTGCGCGTAGAGTCCCGTGAGGATCGAGGCGCGGCTCGGCGAGCAGAGCGAAGTCGTGCAGAAGGTGTTTTGGAAAAGCACGCCCTCCTTCGCGAGGCGATCCATGTTCGGCGTCTTCACGTGCTTTGACCCGTAGCAGCCGATGGCGGCCGGGCGGATGTCGTCGCAGAGGATGAATAGGACGTTCGGCTGCTTCGGGGCGGCGGCTGCGGCGGGGAAGGGGAGCGCGAGCGCGAGGAGGAGGAGTCGGATCGTGTTCATCGTTGTCAGAGTTTGCAGGGGCGCGGGTGAGTAGCCAGCGCTTAGTGCAGGGCTGCCGGGCCACCGCGCGGATGCGCGCTCAAATGCCTGCCAACTGGATCGCCTCGCGCGGCATTGCGGCATGGCTTTGCCAGATCCCGCTGATGAAGCTCACGCACTGACCCACCGTGCTGCCCGCCCACTGGTAGAACGCCAGCGTGCTCGCCCACAATTCCCGCCCGTAGGAATGCCAGCTCACCTCCGGCGCGAGGACGATGAGCGCGCCGCTGAGGAGCAGCGCATTTGCGAGATAGATGATCGTGATGGAAAAAACGCGGCCCGGCCCGTGAAAGTCGCTCTGTCCGCGCGGGAGCACCCAGAGCGTGAAGGTGAGGTGGAACATCCACGTGAACCCGAGCGCGGCGAGGAAGAACTCGCGCATGAACGGAGCGCCCTTCCAGATGGAGACGAGGCCCCACGCCGCGAGCACCGGCACCGAGTAGAATGGCCAAAGGTATGGCGCCAGCGCGATGAGGAAATTGTACTTGTTCGTGACGATGTAGCCGCCCTCGGGGCTGATGTGGTAGTCCTTGATGCGGCCGCGCGACAGCCTCGCCATGAGCATGTGCATGAGTTCATGCCCGAGCACGTAGGCGCGCACCGGGGTCGGGCGCCTCCAAAACAGGAAACTGCAGCACCACCAGCTCAGCCAGAACGCCGCGCCGAGGCAGAACATGAGGAACACATGCGACATCCAGAACGGCACGTGATGCGAGCCGATCGGCGCGTGGGTGAAGGCATTGAAGAGCGCGTCGGTGAGAATCCACGCAAACGGGACGAGGCTCAGCCCCGCCAGCGCATTCCACAGCCGGTCGCGCCACCTCCGGCGCGGCATTTCAAAGTCCGCATCCTCCGGCGCCGCCGGGGCACGGGCTGACACGTCGAGACGGGTTTGGTCGGCCAGTTCTAGCTGGCCGTCATCGCTGCGGGCAGGTCTGGATTTTGCGCGTCGGACCTTGGGCACTTCGCGGGACTCTGTCTCCTGCCATGCCGACTGTCGAGGGCGGAGCGGGTGCCGTCAGGCGGCGAGGCAGGCGTCGAGCGCCGTGAGCAGCTCGCTGCATCGTCGCCGGCGTCTCGTCGCCCATGTTGGAAAGGCGGAAAGTCTTTCCCTTCAGCTTCCCGTAGCCGCCATCGATGATGAACCCGCGGTCTTTCGCCTTCTTGCCGAGTTCCGCGACGTCGATGCCCTTGTTGTTCGCGATGCACGTGAGCGACTTCGAGCGGAAGCCCTCCGGCGCGAAGAACTCGAACCCGTGCCGCGCGCACCCAGTCGTGGACCATCGCGTTGTTCTCCGCGTGCCGCGCGTGGCGCGCTCCACGCCTTCGGTGAAAATGTCGTCGAGCTTCGATTCGCAGCGCGTAGATGTGCGCGATGCTCGGCGTGCTCGGCGTCATGTCCTCGGCCTGGTTCTTCGCGAACTCCACGAAGTCGAAATAGTAGCCGCGACCCTTCACCGTCGCCGCCTTGTCCATCGCCTTCTTGCTCGCGGCGAAAAGCGCGAGCCCCGGCGGCATCGCGAGCGCCTTCTGCGAGCCGGTGAGCAGCACATCGATGCCCAGTTCGTCCATCGGCATCGGCACCACGCTGAACGACGACACCGTGTCCACGATCAGGCACACGTCCGGGAAACTCCCGCATCACCGCCGCGATCTCCTCGATGTTCGACATCACGCCCGTCGAGGTCTCGTTGTGGATGAGCGTCACCGCGTCGAAGCCGCCCTGCTTGAGATGCGCGCGGATCTGCTCGCCGCGAATCGGCTGGCCCCACTCGACCGCGAGCGACACCGCGTCCTTGCCGCACT
This sequence comes from uncultured Verrucomicrobiae bacterium, assembly GCA_963769025.1. Classification (GTDB taxonomy): domain Bacteria; phylum Verrucomicrobiota; class Verrucomicrobiia; order Chthoniobacterales; family Chthoniobacteraceae; genus SXWH01. The sequence continues at coordinate 294,521 of CAVYKI010000003.1, read as the reverse complement.
TCTTGGAAACGTCGAACCACTTGTCCGAAAACGCGCCGCACATGCAGTTCAGCACCTTGCCCGTGCCAACGAGATTGCGCACCGAGCCTTCCATCACGCCCCACGCGCTCGACGTGGAAAGCAACACCGGCTGCGTCGTGCCGAAGAGCTCCTTCAGCCGCGGCTGGATGCCCCCGTAGAGCTTTTTAAAATCGTTGCTGCGGTGCCCGATCATCGGCCGGCACATGGCGCGGAAGGTTTTTTCGGAGACTTCGACGGGACCGGGGATGAAAAGTTTCGGCATGGGATGGATGAAGGTTGGAGTCAGAGTGCTGTCCTTGGGGGCGGCGGAGATACGTGGAAAAAGTGACGGTGGAAACTGAAAATTCGGTGGGCGGCCCCCCCTCGCAAGGGCATCGCGCGCTAATCCCACAGGAAGTGCTCCAGCCGCAGCTTGCGCACGCGCTGCCTCGCCTGCTCGGCGTGGGGGCCGGGAATGGCCGCCATCTTTTCGTAGATGCCGACGGCGCTCTTCCACTGCTGGCGCGCTTCGACGAGAGCGGCGGCGTCAAAGCCCGCCTTCGCAAACCAGAACGTCTCGCGCGGCCCGGTCGCGGCCCCCTTGAGGATGTCGTAGAAAATGACGAGCGCGGCGTCGCGCTGATCCTGCTGCTCGAGGATCTTCGCCTTTTTGTACGCGGCCTGGTTGCGCCACGAAGGCGGGGCCTTTTCCGTCGCGATGATCTGATCGTAGGTGGCGATGGCGGCGGCGAACTGCTTGGGGTCCGTCTTGCCGAGGGTGACGAGGTTGTCGGCCTTGCCGGTGAGCGCGGCGAGGCGCAGCTCCGGCTCCACGGGCGGCTGCGCGGAGAGGATGCTGTCGTAGATTTTCACGGCGTCGTCGGGCGCGCCGAGTTTCGATTTCACAAGGGCCTGGTGGAGCCGCGCGTGCGCCTCGAGCGGCCCGCGCTTTTCCACGACGGCGCCGAAGAGCTCCAGCGCGCGGTTGAGCGAGGCCGTGTTGAGCAGCTTCATCGAGCACTGACCGGCGAGGAAAAGGGCGGCGGTCGCATGCGGGCCGTCGGAGTGCTCGCGGGCGAGGGTCTCGAATTGCTCCTGAGCACTCAGGTAGTCCTCGCGGCGAAAATAGATCTCCCCGAGCTTCATGCGCACTTCGCCGAGGACGGCGGATGCAGGGTGCTGCCGGATGAAGTCGCGCGCCCGGGCGATGGCCTGCTCCTCGTTGCGCGGCGTCTGCGCGGCATCGAGGAAAATGCCGAGGTACTCCGCCTGCTCGCGCAGCTCGGGAGTCGTGTCGGCCGCGACGACGGCACGCTGGAGCTTTTGCGCATCGGCGACGCTTCCGTCGTTCAGCGCGAGCTCGGCGAGCGCGAGCTGTGCCTCGGCGCGGCGCGGGTGCGTCTTGAAATCAACGAGGAACGCCCTGAGCGCCGGCTGCGCCTCCCTGCCCCCGGCGCGCGCGTGGACGAGGCCTTCCTCGATCCGGAGATTCCCGGCGAGCACCGGGTCGGTGGACTCGGCTGTGAATGCCGCGAGCTCGGTGCGGAAGCGCGCGTAGTTTTTCTGCCGCAACCAGGCGAGCGCCGAGTCGTAGCGGGCGCTGGTTTTCAAAGCCGGCGAGCGCAGCGCCGCATTGCGGAAGCCCGTGGAAGCGCGGACGAATTCGCCCTGCTGGAGATTGAGCAGCGCGGTCTGGAGGGCGAGTTCGCCGCGCAGCGATTCCGTCTGCGCCGTGCGCGAGGCGGCATCGAGCGCCGTCTCCGCACCCGTGAGATCGCCGCGGGCCTGGGCATTTTCCGCGAGCATGGCATGGACGTAAGGTGTCAGCCGGTTGTCGGGGAAGCGCGTGAGGAACGTCTTAAGCGCGTCGTCGGAACGATCGGTTGCGCTTCGCGCGCATGTGTGCGCGCGCGAGGTAGAATTGTGCAATGGCTGCGGTCTGCGGCGGAAGCTCGGCGGCCATGCGGGTGAGCGGGCCTTCGTCGGTGCTGGGATCGACTGCGTAAATCTGATCGAGCCGGCGAAAGATCGTCTCGACGTGCGGGCTTTCGGGGTTCTGGCGGATGAAGGCCTCGAGCACCTTTTCCGCTGTCTCCGGCCCGCTCGCGGCGAGCCGGGCGTCGGCCTCGGCGAGCGTGGCGGCGGCGCGGAGATTCTGCGTGAGACCGGCGGGGTGCGAGGCCGGTCGCATCGCCCACGGAGAGGGGCGAGATCCTCCAGCGCGGCGAGCGGCTTGTTTTCCTGAAGATGGATGCGCGCCTGGATGTAGCACCGCCAGTGATCCTCCGTCGGCGTGGGGGCGTGCATCGATTGGAGGAGCGGACGGGCCTCGTCGGCCTGGCCGAGTTCGACGAGGAGCGAGGCGAGACGGAGCCGGAGCGCGCACGGTGCGTCGCTCGCGAGCGCGACGGGCCGCAGCACATCCGCCGCCTCTTGCGTGCGCCCGAGCGCCTGGAGGCATTCGGATTCCCCGGCATGCGCCGCGGCGGCATCCGGCGCGCTGGTGGCGAGCGTGCGGAAATGCGGCAGCGCCTCGGTCCAGCGGCCCAGCGCGGTGAGCGCCATCGCGCGCAGCTTCGTGGCTGCGGGGCCGGCGTCGGAAAATTGCGCGAGCGTGTCGAGGGCGTCCGCGGGCTGGCCGGCATTCAGCTGCGCCTCCGCCAGCAGCGCGAGGGCCGCTTTTCTGTCTGCGTCCCCGGCGGGAAGGTCGGTGAGCGCCTGGCGCAGTTTTTCAATCGCGACCGCCGGGATGTTTTCCTCAATCGCCTCCCGCGCTTCGCCGATCAAGGCGCGCTCAGCCGCGCCGGCCGTCGCCGCGGCAAGCAGGAACGCGAGCGCAAATTGTGGCAGTTTCGGCGTCTTCATGGCGTCAGCATCCTCTTCAGATAGCGCCCCGTGTGGCTTTGCTCAACCTTCGCGACTTGCTCCGGCGTGCCTTCCGCGAGCAGCCGTCCGCCGCCCGAGCCGCCCTCGGGGCCGAGGTCGAGGATCCAGTCCGCGCATTTGATGACCTCCAGATTGTGCTCGATGATGATGAGCGTGTTGCCGGCGTCGCGGAGTTTCATGAGCACTTCGAGCAGCTTGTGGATGTCCGCGAAATGCAGCCCGGTCGTCGGCTCGTCGAGGATGTAAACCGTGCGTCCCGTCGCCTTCTTCGCGAGTTCGCCGGCGAGCTTGATGCGCTGCGCCTCGCCGCCGCTGAGCGTCGTGGCGCTCTGGCCGAGGTGCAGGTAGCCGAGGCCCACGTCGTCGAGCGCGAGCAGCTTGTCCGACACGCCGGGGATGTTGCGGAAAAAGCGCACGGCTTCGTCCACCGTCATGTCGAGGATGTCGGCGATGTTCTTGCCCTTGTAGGTGATCTCCAGCGTCTCGCGGTTGTAGCGGCGACCGCGGCAGACTTCGCACTCCACGTACACGTCGGCCATGAAGTGCATCTCGATGCGTTTCATGCCGTCGCCCTCGCACGCCTCGCAGCGCCCGCCTTTCACATTGAAGGAAAACCGCCCGCTGTCGTAGCCGCGCACGCGCGCCGCCGGGCAGCCCGGCGAAAAGATCGCGGATGCCGCCGAATGCGCCGGTGTAGGTGACGGGATTGCTCCGCGGCGTGCGGCCGATCGGCGTCTGGTCGATGACGATGGCCTTGTCCACGTGCTCCAGTCCGAGGATCGCGCGGTGCCGGCCGGGCTTGTCCTTTGCGCGGTAAAAATGGCGGAACAGCGCGCGCCGGAGAATGTCGTCCACGAGCGTGCTCTTGCCGCTGCCGCTCACGCCGGTGACGCACGTCACGCAGCCGAGCGGGAAGTGCGCGGTGACGTCCTGCAGATTGTTCTCCGAGGCGCCGATGATGCTGAGCCAGCCGGGGCGGCTCGGTTGCGGATTGCGGATTGCGGATTGCGAAGTTTCGCCATTGCGCGGTGCGACGCGTTTTTTGGGGACTGGGATTTTCGCCGTGCCGGCGAGGTACTGGCCGGTGAGGGACGCGGGGTTGGCGGCGACTTCGGCCGGCGTTCCTTGCGCGATGAGATGCCCGCCGCGCGTGCCGGCACCGGGGCCGAGGTCGAGCACATGGTCCGCGGCGAGGATGGTGTCCTCGTCGTGCTCGACGACGATGACGCTGTTCCCGAGATCGCGCAGCCGGCGGAGCGTGCCGATGAGCCGGTCGTTGTCGCGCTGGTGCAGGCCGATGCTCGGTTCGTCGAGCACGTAGAGGCACCCCGCGAGGCCCGAGCCGATCTGCGTCGCGAGCCGGATGCGCTGCGCCTCGCCGCCGCTGAGCGTGCCGCTCTCGCGGTCGAGCGAGAGATAGCCGAGGCCCACCTCTTCCATGAATGCGAGCCGGTTCTTGATCTCGCGCGCGACCTCGGTGACGACAATGCGCTCGGTTTCTGTGAGCGCGAGATGGTCGATGAACCACCGCGCATCCGCGACGGTGAGACTGCAAAACTGGTGGATGTTTTTTTCGCTCTCCGCGCTCGCGATGGTGACGCCGAGAATCTCCGGCCGCAGCCGCGCGCCCTTGCAACGCTGGCAAATGCGGCGGCCCATGTAGGCGCGGAGGCGCTGGCGCGAAAGCTCGCTGTCGGTCGTCTCGTAGAGGTGCTGCAGGTGTTTCGCGACGCCCTCGAACGGCTTCTTCACGGCCTCGCGTTTGCTCTTTTCGCCCCACGCGAGTTCGACCTCGCGGTCGCCCGTCCCGCCGAGCACCGCCTGCTGGAACTTCTCCGGAAGGTCGCGCCACGGCGTTTCCATCTTCACCTTGAATGCGCGGCACAGCGACTCCAGCAGCCCGCTGTAGTACCCCTTCATCCGCGGATTCGCCTTTGCCCACGGGGCGATGGCGCCGTCGGCGAGCGAGCGATCGGGATCGGGCGCGAGAAGATCGGGGTCGATGTATTGCTCGCTGCCGAGGCCCTGGCACGCGGGGCATGCGCCGAGGTGGCTGTTGAAGGAAAAATGCCGCGGTGTGAGCGCGGGCAGCGTAAAGCCGGTGTCGGGATCCGCGAAGTGGACGCTGAAATTGCGCAGCACGGGCGATGCATCCGGATCGGCGGGCGGAATGAGGACGACCAGCTTGCCCTCGCCCCATTTCAACGCGGTCGAGACGCTGTCGCTGAGCCGTTGGCGGATGTCCGGGCGGACGACCAGGCGGTCCACGACGGCTTCGATGCGGTGCGCCTTTGCCTTATCGAGCCGGACGGGCGCGGGGCCGCCGAGTTCGATGGTCTCGCCATCCACCCGCACGCGCACGAAACCCTCGCGGCGCAATTTTTCCAGCACGTCGCGAAACTCGCCGACTTCGTCTGTGATGATCGGCGCGAGGAGGATGACGCGGCTTTCCTCCGGCATCGCGAGGATGGCGTCCACGATTTCCTGCGGCGTCATCCGGCGGATCACGCGGCCGGTCTTCGGGTCGTGCGGCTTGCCGATCGCGGAGTAGAGGACGCGGAGGTAGTCGTAAATTTCCGTCGTCGTCGCGATGGTCGAGCGCTGGTTGCCGCCGGAGCTGCGCTGCTCGATGGCGATGGCCGGGGACAGGCCCTCGATGAAATCCACGTCCGGCTTTTGCATCTGGTCGAGGAACTGCCGCGCGTAGGCGGACAGGCTCTCGACGTAGCGGCGCTGGCCCTCGGCGTAGAGCGTGTCGAAGGCGAGCGAGGACTTTCCCGAGCCGCTGAGCCCCGTGATCACGACGAGCTTCTCACGCGGGATTTCCAGCGTCAGGTTCTTCAGGTTGTGCTGGCGGGCGCCAGCGATTCGGATCATGGCTGCGGGCATTCGGGGCGCATCTGTGTAACCGCCCAGTGAAGCACTCGCGGGAACCTCTGGAAAAGCGGAATCTTGAATGAGGCGGGGGCCTTGGCAGAAAGCCTTGGAGCTGGCACTGTTCCTGCGCTTGCAGGGGTCATCCCAATGTCACTACCGACAGCCGAAAGCGCGCCCATGACCCTCGACCAAGTCCCAGCCACCAATCTCATGGATCCCAGCGACCCGCTCCTGAATCGCACCGAACTCGAGGAACTCCACGCGCATTATCGCGAGATGAAGCACGGGATAAACAACACCTTTGCGGTCATCATGGCGCTCAGCGAACTCGGTCAGCGCAACCCGGCGCACCTCGAGAAACTCGCCAAGGCGGTGCTTCAGCGGATCCCGGACGTGGTGAACCAGTTCACGACATTTGGCGAAAGGCTCGGCGCAAAACTGAAGCAGCCGAAGTAGTCCCGTCGCGGATGAGGCGGCGCCTTCCAAGTTGCCGCAAACTGTGACGGCCGTTACCAGCCGATTCAGCCGTTTCGCATCTGGCGTGATTTTTCCGCGACCCAGCGTCCGAGATCATTCCGCGCCACGTCGGCGCCCGCGGGGAAATCGGCCATTCGTCCGACCTTGCCGTCCTTCCAGACCCACGCACCCGGCGCATAAGGCCCGACTTTCCGCGGGTCGCTCCACATGTGGATGGAGAGCAAATTTTGGGATAACGCGGCCGCGATGTGCATGGGGCCGCTGTCCACGCTGACGGCGAACGCTGCCCGCCGCAGCAGCCAGCACAGTTCGGGCAGCGTGGTCCGGTTGAGCAGGTTGGTCGTGTTTTCCAGCGGCGAAATCGCGAGATCGGAGCGGCCTGCGAGCACGACTTTTGCCGGCGCGAGCGAGCGGCAAAACTCGGTGACTTCCGTGGCGGTGAGCGATTTGCCTTCGCCGCGGGAAAAGGGGTGCAGCAGAATGAATCCGGACGGGCAGCCCGCGGGTGCCGAGCCGGCGGGCAGCCTCCATTCGAGCGGCTCCGAAACGTCGCAGCCCAGCGCCGCGACGAGCGCAAGGTAACGCTTCACCGCGTGGACCGGTTCGGAGCGCGGCGGGACGCTGACCATGCGGCGGTGAAAAAGGCGCGCGCATTCCCGTGAGTCGGAAGTTCCCCAGCACTCGCCGCCGACGCCGCGCGCGATCCACGCGCTGCGCAGCAGTCCCTGGAAATCGAGCGTCAGGTCCGGGCTTGTCCGCTCGCGTAATTCGCGAATCCAACGCGGGAGCCTGGCCCATCCCGCGAGGCCGCGAAAGCGCTGCCGTGGGAATTCGATGATCTCATCGATGTCGGGATTCCCTTCGAGGATGGGCGCCCACTCCGTGTTTACGAGCCAGCGGAGCTTCGCGGCGGGCCAGCGTCTGCGGACGCGCGCGACGGCGGGCAGCGCATGCACCACGTCGCCGAGCGAACTCGGCTTGATGATGAGGATGGATCGCGGGTCCGTCACAAAAATGCCGGTTCACCGCAGCGCCAGCGCCGCAATTCAGCGTCCTTCGCCCAGGCGCGTGGCGAGCCGTGGCGGCAGTCCGGCGGCGATGATTTTTTTCTGCGCGGTTTCGACGTCGTAATCCAGCCGCCGGAGTTCGACATGGTGCTCTTTTGGATGATAAATCGCGTACGATGCGCGCCAGTTGCCGTCGCGCGGCTGCCCGACGCTGCCGACATTGAGGAAATATTTCTTCCCCGCTTCGACGATGATCGTGTCCCAGCTATCCACGGTCCGCACATGGTGATCGCGGATGTAGGCGCGCGGGACGTGCGTGTGGCCGAAGAAGCACAGCTGCGTGTGCTGGTAGCTGAAGCTTGCGCCCGCATCGAGCTGGTTCAGGACGTAGCCCCACTTGGTCGGCGTATCGAGCGTCGCGTGGACGACCGTGAAGTCGCGCACCTGCCGGACGAATTTCAGCGAGTCGAGCCACACGAGATCCTCGGGCGTGAGCTGCGACCGGGTGAAGGTGATGCCTTCGTTGGCGAGGCCCGAGACGTTGCTCGGATGGTTGCTCATGCACGCGAGCTCGTCGTGGTTTCCTTTCACCGTCGGGCATTCCAGCGCGCGGACGATGTCGAGGCACTCCTTCGGGTTCGCATTGTAGCCGACGATGTCGCCGAGGCAGACGAAGTGAGTGCAGTGATGCGCCTTGGCGTCCGCCAGCACTGCCTGGAGGGCTTCGAGGTTTGAGTGGATGTCTCCGAAGATGGCGATTCGCATCGGTTCTGTCTGAGGGGGCTAGTCGTGAGCGGGCAACTTAATCCGGCGCTCGGCGGGGATGTCCATCTTTTGTTCAAGACTGCCGCATCGCATCGAGCACCGCCGGCTGGCGCGCGCCGGTCTTGATGAGATCGCGCAGCGCGGTGTAAGCGGAGTCCTCCTTTCCCGGAATGTCGGCGAGTTTCACGATGACGTGGTAGATGCGCTTTTCGTCCGGGATGTCGAGCCGCGCCTCGAGTTTCTGGATCTGGCGGAAGAGCGTCGGCAGCCACTCGTGTTCGCTCTCGCGGAAAAGCGCCATCAGCCTGTCATACGCTTCCTGCTCGCGGCCGGGGACCTCGGCGAGCGTGTAGGCGGCGAAGCGGCGCGTGTAATCGAGACGGCCCGGGCGCTTCGACGCCTCGTCGTACGCCGCCGAGGCTTTCGCCATGTCCTTGAACTTGTCCCGGTAGAGCAGGCCGAGCTTGTCGTAGAGCTCCCAGCTGTCCGGGTTGCTCTCGATTCCGCGCAGCAGGAAATCTTCGCCGAGCTTGAAAAACTCCATCATTTTCACCCTCCGAGCGACGGGGTCCGGCTCGTGGTTTTCGATGTACGCGGCTCCGTTCCAGGCCATGTGCCACGCGCTGATGTCCCAGAAATTCACGCGCCGCGGCTGCATGGCGGTGCACGTGTCGAAGAGCAGCTTCATGCGGCCGTACTGCACATCCTGCCAGGCGACGGTCGCGCGGATCCAAAGCATGTCGGCGACCGCCGCGCGCAACCCGCCGAGCGCCGCGAGGAATCCCGCCTGCCCCGCCTGCTGGCGGAGGCTCGCGGTCGGCTTGAACCCGCCGAGCCGCGCGTCCTCCATCTTCTGCTCGAGGTGCGCCTCGATGGGCGACTTGATGATCCCCCACGCGAGCAACACGAGGATGCCGAGGATGCGGCCCTTCATCGGAGTTCAGCTCCCGGCTTCATAGCTCCCGCCACGCAAAAAAGAGATAGCCGACGAGCAGGTAGATCGCGATGTAGCCGGCCCCGAGCGCGCCGACGCGGAGGAAGACGTCCGCGCTCACCGTGACGCCGACGGCGATGTCATCCACCACATTGAAAAGCTGCATGTCCGGGAAAAAAACCGTGATGAAGCGCAGCAGGATCGCGACGGGGAATGCCACATCCGCCGCGCCGAACGGTCCCTGCCAGACGCTCCGTGCGATCGGCACGAGGTGGCCGATGAGGATCATCATCAGCGAGGTGATCACGGTGAACAGCCATGAGGTCGAGAAGCACGAGAGCATCAGCGTCAGCGTCGCGCACACGATGGAGCGGAGGAAAATCACGCCGATGCCGCCGAACAGCGTCGGCGTGAATGTGCCCGTCTTCAGGGCTGCGATCTCTGCCGCGGCGCGCTCGGGCGCTTCCGTGAGCCGGAGGTTTTCGATCTCCCGGCCCTGCCAGTAGTAGAGCACGACGCAGAATGCCGCCGTCATCAGCAGCGTGGCCACGAGCAGGATCATCGTGACGCCGATGAGCTTCCCCAGGACGTATTCGAAGCGCGCGACCGGCTTCGCGAGGATGGTGTAAAGCGTGCGGTCCTCCATGTCCTTCGGCAGCAGCATCGCCGTCGAGAGCACTGCGAGGAGCATCGTAAAAACGGACATCGCGCCGAGGCAGACATCCATCACCGTCTGGAGCTGGCCCTGGAAGGAGATCGAGGCCATCGCGAGCGAGGTCGCGATGAGGATCAGCGCGAAGACGAGCATGAAGTAGAACACCTTCTGCCGGACGAGATCGCGGAACGTGTTCGACGCGATGGCCCACGTGCGCCGGCCGGAGAAGAGCTTGTGCGCGGAGGCGTGGACCGTCGCGACGGTGGTGGAGCTTTCGGGAGTCATTTGTATTCGCCCTTCGCCTCGCCGGTCACGCCGAGAAAGTAGCGCTCGAGGTTTTGCTGCGGCTTGTTCGTGCCGAGCACCCGCGCGCCGCCGGCTGCGGCGCGCTCGCGCAATTCGGCGAGCAGCGCAGGCGTGGCGTTTTCGAGGACGAGCTCGGTCTGGTTTTCGATGGTGATGAGTTCATCGAGCGGCCCTTCCCGGACGAGTTTGCCGTAGTGCATGATGCCGATGCGGTCGCAGATTTCCTGCACCTGGCTGAGCAGGTGCGAGCAGAGCATGACGGTGATGCCGCGCTGCTTGAGCTTCAGAATCAGGTCGCGAATCTCGCGCGAGCCCGCCGGATCCACGCCGGCGGTCGGTTCATCGAGCACGAGCAGCCGCGGCTCCTGCACGAGCGCCTGCGCGAGGCCGATGCGCTGGAGCATGCCCTTCGAATATCCGCCGACGCGCCGATCCGCCGCCTCCTCCAGGCCGACGAGCGCGAGGAGTTCCCGCGAGCGGTCGCGCAGCATTTTCCCGCCGAGCCCGCAGAGCCTGCCGAAGAAATCGAGCGTCTCGGAGCCGGTGAGGAATTTGTAGAAGTACGGATTCTCCGGCAGGAATCCGACGGCCTCGCGGCTCTCCACGTCGCGGCTGTCGCGGCCGAAGATGAACGTGCGGCCCGAGGTCGGCGTGACGAGGCCGAGCACGATCTTCATCGTGGTGCTCTTCCCGGAGCCGTTCGGCCCGAGCAGGCCGTACACGCTGCCGGGCTCGACGCTGAGCGTCAGGTTGTTGACGGCCGTGATTTTCCCGCGGCGGAACACCGAGGGGTTCGTGAACTCCTTGGTCAGGTTCTCGATCGAGATCGCAGGGCTGGTCATCGGTCTCGGAAACGCCGCCGGGACTCCCTCGCCGCGCCTAGGCCTTCAGCTTCTTGTAGCGCGCGCCGACGAACTCCCAGTGGATGACGTCCTGGAATGCCTTCACGTATTCGACGCGCCGGTTCTGGTACTTCAGGTAGTACGCGTGCTCCCATACGTCGATGCCGAGCAACGGCTGGCCGCCGGTGCTCAGCGGTGAATCCTGGTTGGGCGTGTTTTCAATGGCGAGCGCACCCTTGCGGAGAACGAGCCATGTCCAGCCGCTGCCGAAAACTTTCATCGCGCTGTCACCGAACTGCTCCTGCCATTTTGCGAACGAACCAAAGGTCTTCTCGATCGCCTTGAGCAGATCGCCCTGTGCGCCGCCGGCTCCTTTTTTCAGGTGCTGCCAGAAAAGCATGTGGTTGAAGTGTCCGCCGCCGTGGTTGCGGATGTCGTTGCGAACACCTTCCGGCGCGGCATCGAGCTTGGTGAGCAGATCCTCAATGGTCTTGCTTGCGAGCGACGGCTCCTTGGCGATGGCGGCGTTCAGCTTCGCCACGTACGCCGCGTGGTGCTTGTCGTGGTGAATCTTCATCGTCTCGGCGTCGATGATCGGCTCCAGTGCGTCGTAGTCGTAGCCGAGCGGGGGGAGCTTGAAGACTTCCGGCGGCGTGGCGGCGGGCTGCGCAAAGGCGCCCGAAGTGGCGATTGCGCCGGTGGTGAGAACGAGGGTTTTGAGGGCGTCGCGGCGGGTGAGCGGGTTCATATAGGGAAATGCGGAGGGGTGTCCGTATAACCCCGCTCCCGCGAAAATGCCAGTGTCATGCTGCCGGGACGCGATGTTTTGGGAAAGTATCCGCTGCCCGAAGTTGAATCCGCGGCGCGGGGGTGAGAAGGTGCCGGCGATGACCAAGACCGACTGGACGAAAGTCCGCGACGATTTCCCGATTCTCCGGCAGGAGGTGAATGGCAAGCCGTTGCTCTACCTCGACAACGCCGCCAGCTCGCAGAAGCCGCGCGCCGTCATCGAGGCGCTCGTCCATTACTACGAAAACGACAACGCGAACGTGCATCGCGGGCTGCATGAGCTGAGTTCGCGCGCGACGGATGCCTACGAGGGCGCGCGCGGGAAGGTGGCCCGCTACCTCGGCGCGGAGAGCGCGGAGGAAATCGTGTTCACGCGCGGCACGACCGAGGGCATCAACCTCGTCGCGAACACGTGGGGCGCGGCGAACCTCAAGGCCGGCGACGTGATTTTGCTCACGGAGATGGAGCACCACAGCAATCTCATCCCGTGGCAGATCCTCGCCGGGAAAACGGGCGCGAAGCTGCGTTTCGTGCCCGTCGCGGACGACGGCTCGCTCGCGCTCGACAAGCTCGGCGAACTGCTCACGCCGGAGGTGAAACTGTTCGCCTTCGTGCACGTGTCGAACTCGCTCGGCACCATCAATCCCGCAGCCGAACTCTGCCGTGCCGCCCGCGCAGTCGGCGCGGTGACGCTCGTGGATGGCGCGCAATCCGCCGGGCACATGCCGGTGAATGTCCGCGAAATCGGCTGCGATTTTTACGTGTTCTCCGGCCACAAGGTCTGCGCGCCCACGGGCATCGGCGCGCTGTACGGGCGGCGTGAGCTGCTGGAGAAAATCCCGCCGTGGCACGGGGGAGGGGAGATGATCGTGAGCGTCACCTACGAGCGCGCGACGTACAAGCAGCCGCCGGGGAAATTCGAGGCGGGCACGCCGAACATCGCGGGTGCCATCGGTCTCGGCGCCGCGATCGATTACCTCGAAGCCATCGGCCGGCAGAATATTTTCGCGCACGACGCGGAGCTGGCCGAGCGTGCCGTGCGGCACCTCGAGGAAATCCCCGGCGTCCGCGTCCTCGGCCCGAAGACCCAGCGCGGCGCGCTCGCCGCATTCCACGCCGAATGGGCGCACCCGCACGACCTCACGACCTACGCGAACGAGCACGGCCTCGCGCTTCGCGGCGGCCACCACTGCACCCAGCCGCTCATGCGCAAGCTCAAGCTCCCCGGCACGACCCGCGCGAGCTTCTACTTCTACAACACGCTCGGAGAAGTGGACCGCATGGGTGCCATCCTCCGCGACGCGCACCGCTTTTTTGACCGATGAATACCGAACTCGAAGAACTCTACCAGCAGGTCATCCTCGACCACTCCAAGCGCCCGCGGAACTACGGCGAACTCCCCGGCGCGGTGAGCGTCCACGGCGACAATCCATCCTGCGGCGACGAGATCGATCTCCACGTGAAATTCCGCCCGGATGGCGGCGTCGAGGACCTGAAATTCACCGGCAGCGGATGCGCCATCAGCCTGGCATCCGCCTCGCTCATGACGATGAAGCTCAAGGGCAAGCCGCGCGCCGAGGCCGAGGAGTTTCTCCGCGCATTCCATCAGCTCGTGACCTCCGAGACCGAGCCCGCGGTGAAAGGCCTCGGCGATTTGATCCTGCTGAAGGGCGTGCGGAAATTCCCGCAGCGCGTGAAATGCGCGATGCTCGCGTGGCGCGCATTCGAGCAGGCGCTCCATGAGCCCGGCGGCAACGTGACGACAGAGGTCGAGTAAAACGCGCCGAATCGAAATCGGCGCTTGCCAGTGAGCGCGGGATTCAGCCCGATCCGCGAATGCAACTTACCGACGAGCAGAAACAAAAAGTCGCCGCGTGGATGGCCGACGGCCTGAAGCTTTCCGACATCCAGGACCGGCTCGCCGCGGAGTGGGACCTGCGGCTGACCTACATGGACGTGCGCTTCCTCATGGACGACCTGAAGCTCGTCCCGAACGACCCGCCCGCCCCGCCCCCCGCTCCCGAGCCCGCCGGCGTCCCGCGCCCGCACCGGCGGAGCCCTCGCCGCTCGCCGCCGACGCCGCCGCGAAGCCAGCGGGGAAAATCTCGCTGCAGGTCGATCAGATCGCCCGTCCCGGTGCGATCGTCAGCGGCAGCGTGACCTTCAGCGACGCCAAGACGGCCTCGTGGTATCTCGACCAGCAGGGCCGCCTCGGGATGGTCCCGCCGGAGCAGGGCTACCGCCCGCCCGACGGCGAAGTGGAGGAATTCCAGGTCGCCCTCGACCAGCAGCTCGCGAAGCTGGGCTACTGAGATCCCACGGCGTTCCCGGCTCCGGGGCCGGCGTTCGGAATGTCGGCGACGGAGCTTTTTGCCCGAGGGCCGGGGGTCACAGGCTCCTGCTTCGGAGGTTCAATGTGCCGATCCCGGAGGCTCCGACCCCCGGCGACGACAGTCGGAGGCCCGGCGGCGGCGTCCAAAGCCCCAAGCGCGGCGGTCCGGGGCTCCGACGATGGGAGTCTTACCCCCGTCGTTGGCAGTTCTACCTCCGACGATGGAGGTTAAAGCCCCGAGTTTTCAACACTTTGCGCATTTCCTGAAAAATGCGCCTCCGATGCGTTCCACGCGCCCGTGGAACACCTTCCGCCTAGACCGTGTCATGCACCTTCTGACGCCGGAGGCGTCGCGGAAATTAGCCGGTGGTCGAGCGAAGCGAACACCACCGGATCCATGCAACACACGTCATCCGCCCCGGATGGGGCGAGGGGAACTGCCTCGCGTCCGGAATTCCCCCGTCCCTTGTATGACGGAATTCGTTGATTGCGCGGCGGCTTTAGTGAGTTGCTTGCACGGTTAGCAAAACCCAGGGCTCCGCGGCGGCGGCCACCGCCGCGGAGCAGGCCGTGGTGAGATCGCGCAAGTCCCTTGGACCTTTTGAGTCCGTCCGGCAGCACGGTCCCCGCGGCCACCTTGGGCATCCAAACTCGAACAGTTGCCTGAGCCTCGAGCTCGTATCCACAAGGCTGAGTCCTTGCCATATATCATGTCTGAAATAATCGTCCACGTCGGCCTCGACGTTTCCAAATCCTTCCTTGACCTCCATCTGGGCGGTCGGCCTTTGCGGCTCGCGCATGATCCAAGCGGATGCGCGGAGTTGCTCAAACGGCTCGCGGCCTTGAACGCGCGTGCGCATGTCATCCTCGAAGCGACCGGCGGCTGGGAGCGGCCGGTCGTCGCGGTGCTGCGGGCGGCGGGCGTCGTCCACAGCGTCGTCAATCCGCGCCAAGTCCGCGACTTCGCCAAAGCCACGGGGCGCCTGGCCAAGACCGATCGGATCGATGCGCAGGTGCTCGCGGCCTTTGGCGCCGCGGTGCGCCCGGAACCCACTGCGCCGCCCTCGGCCCAGCAGGCCGAACTGGCCGCGTGGGTCACCCGCCGCGAACAACTGCTGGACTTCCTGCGCGCCGAAAAGTGCCGGCAGGTGCCCGGCCTGCCCAAAGCCTTGGCGGCGCATCTGCTCGCTTCGATCGCGCGGGTGCAAAAACAAGTCGCGGCGGTCGAGGCCCGTCTGGCCAGGTTGATCGCTGCTCATGCCGAGCTGCGCGCCCGCGCGGAGCGTTTGCAGAGCTTCCAGGGCGTCGGCGCGACCACCGCGACGATGCTCGTGGGTCATCTCCCGGAGCTGGGCCGGGTCAGCGGCAAAGCCATCGCCGCGCTCGTCGGCCTGGCACCCCTGAACGATGACAGCGGGCCGCGCCGCGGCGTGCGGCGCATCGCCGGCGGCCGGGCCAACGTGCGCAGCGCCCTCTACATGGCCGCCTTCAACGCCATCCGCTACAATCCCATCCTGCGCCCCTTCTACGAGCGGCTGCGCGCCCGCGGCAAAGCCTTCAAATGCGCGCTCATCGCCACCGCCCGAAAGCTCCTCTGCGCGCTGAACACCGCGCTCCACAACTCAAACTTCGCCCCCGCAGCAACCCTGGCCAATGTTCCCCCACAACCATCCACTTCCTCCCCCTAAAAAATCCTTGCTCAACCTCACAGTTGCTGCCGGGATGCATCGTTTTGTTGGACGGGATCCGGTGGTTCTCACTCGCTGCGCTCGCTCCACCACCGGCAAATTTCCTTCGTCTCTCGGGGACACGTTGCGATGTCGATTTCCCACCTCCCGACCTTGGCGCCTTGGTGGTGCAAACCGACCCGCTGCCTTGCTACGCGGGCGGCGTGGGCGTGGGCGTCGGTGCGGGCTGTGCGGGCTGTGCGGGCTGCGGGGAGCCTTTGGCGAAACGCTGCCCGAGCTGGGCGTAGAGATCGTCCAGCCCGGCCCCGGCGCCGATGGCGCTCAGGAAGCCGTATTGGAAGAGCGCGTATTCCATCACGTCGCTGCCGAGCGCCATTTCCGAGTCATTGGCCTTCTCGTTCAGGGAAGTCAGCCGGGTCAGGCGCAGGCGCAGCTTTTCGCAGGCGGCCAGGTCGCCCTCGGCCTTGGCCAGCGCGGCGGCGGCGCGCGCGGTCAGTTCGGCGGCGTTCTGCCGGCCGATGATGAGCGACTGGCGGCAGAAGGGCTCGCTCCGGTCGCCCATCTTGTTGAGGCTCATGCGCTGCTCGGTCGTCAGGTCGAGCAGGTTCGCGCCGAGTTTGGTTTCCAATGTGGTCAGGGCGGCATCAATCTCCGCCCAGTCCGCATCGCTCAGGTTCAGGTCTATCAGGTCTTGCAGCATGGTATTAGTCTGTGGGTTGGGGTTGTTGTCTTCAGGCACGAATCCGTCCCACGTGAGCCCCGGCGCATCCCAGGTGAGGGATGGGTCATCGGAATCCCATGTGAGCGGCTTCGGCATCGCCGGGAGAATGGCCAGATGTAATGCCGCCGTCAAAAGCCAATTGTGCTTCATGAACGGCAGCGGTGGTGTCGGGGCGGGTGAATGCCGGATGCTCCACCTCCGGGGCGGCTGGCGCGACGGCTGCCGCGCTACAGCATACAACGCGCGGTAAGGTAAAGTGCCGGGGGCGCCGGAGGACTCCCTTGGAGCGCGGCGCCGGTGCGTGGAGAAGCGGCGGAGCGGCCTGCCGGCACTTTGCCTTACCGCTGTTGTATGCTGAGCGAGCACGGCACTGGCCCGGCGGAATGATGGGCGGGCCAGTGCCGCGCGCAGCGGTTCGCGCAAGCAGCCGGCGTGACAGCCGCGCGGTGGGCGGAGCGGGCGGGGGTTGGGGTCTGCGGCGCGGCTAGCAGGAGAGTGACGGCGCAGGGTGCCGGTGGTTAAGTGGGCGGCTCGCTGCGGCGGCGCAGCTGCCTGCACGGCGGGCGGCTGCGCAGGCAGTTGCCGCGGCGGGACGCCGCCACACTTGAATGGCAAGGCGGTTGCATCGGGCGCTTCAATTTGCGTTATCCGGCTGAAGGCAGTCGCGAAAATCGGATGAAGTAAATAACGGCGATCGCAAGAACTACGGCGTTAATACAGATCATTACGACAAAAGCTCTGCGGCTACTTACGATAAGCGTGTTAATTGAAAGTGCGGAGAGGCACACAAGTGAGACTAAGAGACCTCCGACGGTGAACTCACTAGGCCACGCAAGCGCTTCAGCAAGACCGGCGGCCGCCATCATCGGCGTAAGGAACAGCCATTGAATTCTCTGTTGTATCTCACTCAGATCTGTTACAGTTACCGCTTCCGGCTTCACGAATACTTGAAATGCAAGAGCTGTTGAAAGCCACACGATGCACACAATAAGAGCACGGCTCCTGGCTGGCAACCGATGAAGTTGCATGAGTTTCGTATTCAGCCGCGTTACCTCACTGATTACCCATTAGCTGTCGATATGCTTCACTGGGTCCATCGGCGAGGGCTTCGGGCATGGGGTTGCCGTCGCGTGTTCGTTCAGCTACAATGGCTTGTTTAAGCGTTCCGGCCTTCATGGCCGTGAAGAATGCTGTCCACGTCCCCGGTTCCCCAGCTTGCAGGATAGTTTCAAGTTTCGCGATAAGACCAACGACCTCTGGCTTGTCAAAGTTGTACGCTAGGAACCCGTTCTTGAACATCTTCGCT
This sequence comes from uncultured Verrucomicrobiae bacterium, assembly GCA_963769025.1. Taxonomy (GTDB): domain Bacteria; phylum Verrucomicrobiota; class Verrucomicrobiia; order Chthoniobacterales; family Chthoniobacteraceae; genus SXWH01. Next base: position 276,936 of record CAVYKI010000003.1, on the reverse strand, counting down.
ATCGCGACGGTTTTGATCGTTTGCAGCGTAGCGTTTCCCGTGGTTTGGAGGTCTGCGATTCCACTCACAAAAGAGACGTAGTCACGCGGAGGCAGAAACTCGGCCGCGACCACCACTAAGCGCTGACGGCGCGTGTCGGGCGCAAGCTGCGCGAAACTCGTCAAAACCGATTGCCAGTTTGCAACGACATAGCGAGCGCAAGGTAATACGTCGAGATCCTCGTCCGGTAGAATTCCGTCCTCGGAGACTTTATTCTCTGTATTCGAGAGGAAATTGATGGTTTCAGGAGGCACCGCACGGACGAGCCCGGTAGAAATCATAGCACATGCGGCTGAGAGAAGGAGGATTGGTTGCATATTGTAATCTAGTCACGGAACGTGGCAGTTTGATAGTGGATTTCTAGAAGCGTGGTTTGATTATAGCTCATGCCATTATTTGAGTAGTGAAAGCCCTTATCCGTAATATGCGGATTGCGATTCACGTTAGCGGAGCCAGCGCTAATCCAAGCGCCATCGTAATCGAGAATGCCACAATGGCCAGGTAATATCGGGAGTCTAAATTGCAGAAATCCTCCTTGGTATCTGGCCACTTCAACTCCTGGTTCCGCATACCATGATCCTCCATGCCATGTCCAGCCGTTTATATTCTTATCAACTTTCCACCATTCATACGCCCGCGGCGGAGCACCTGCAGAGTCAACCGGTACCGCTTTTAATGGGTTGAGAATTTCGTAAATGAAAATATTACATTTCGACGCTCCTGGCGGTACGACAAAACCGTTTGAAAGTGTATATGCCGGAGCTTCTGCCCATGCCTTCGAATCGAGGGCTCCTCGTGCGGACTTCACAATCTCAAATGCCGTGCTCGCGCCACCTTCTCCAGTCGCGGCGTCACGTTCTGCCCTTGCGACGCCAATGTAATCCACCTGTCCTCTTCGGTAGAGTTTGTTATAGGTGCCGTGGGAATCAGCCCCAAAAGGGTCGTCATTCTTTCTGACGTAATCAAATATTTGTTGCCCATTGGTAGAGGTAATGTTGGCCCGAATCTGGTAGATACCCGGTGAATAGAATTTATATTCAAATTTTGTTCCTTTGCTGGCGTTGGTCGTCCCAAAGTTTTCCCACCCAGTGAAGGTGCCATCTCCCCACAGTCTGCGATATTCCCATGTGATCAAATTCGCAAGCTGCTTGTCTTGATCTAAGCAGCCTGGGTTCAGCCCAATTTCAGCGGTGTCAAACATCTTGACCAAGGCTCCTTTCGGATCGACCGCCTCACCCTTCTTCCTCACCGTTATGTCCACCGGGAGGAGGCTCACATTCACAGTCTCCGTGTGGGTACCGTCTGTCGGGGATGTGGTGAATGCGGGAAGGAGGTCTATTGGCGCGGATTTGGTCGCTTCCGCTGGAATGGTGACCGTCACAGGTTCCACTTGTAGCACCAGGATCCCTGCCGTCAATGGTTCGCTTGGTCACCTTAAGCATTTGCCGAGTGATGGCCTCGGTGGCGGCGGGCTGCACTTCGAGCCAGACGCGGCGATGGGTCAACCCTGGGGCGTTGTAATACTGCCCGTCAGGGTCCGGCCATGTCTCGGCGTAGCCACCGGCTCCCAGGAATTGGATTCTCCGAATCCGGAGTAGCCCCATCAAACGGGACTTCCGTTGCAGAAGTGCTCCCAGCGAAGTCCAGGCAAGGGGCGAACGCAGGGACCAATAGGTGTCCTCACCCCGAATCCAAGTGCCTGCGAATCCGTATGGTCCTCCCGATTCTACTGAATAGTCCCGAAAGATCGTTCCCACCGCGCGTGTGATCGCCCGCCACTCTGGCGGATGGGGTGGCAGCTCTGTTGGTTGCGGGTCGGTCGGCGGCACGCTCTCCGGGTCGTTCGGATCGCTGCCCAGGCGGATTTCATCCCAGTCGCTGATGCCGTCGCCGTCGCTGTCCACGGTCTTGAGGTAGCCTTCTGCGTCGAGCACCGGGGCGTCCACCACGGCGGCCTCGCCGGTCTGCGAGCCGTACGAGTAGCGGATGTGATAGGTGTAGGTGCCGGGTTGCAGGCTGGCGTCGGTGTAGTGAAACGCGAAGCTCCCATCTTCCCGGAGAAACGCGGTCGCGGCGGTGGAATAGGTCAGCCCGCCATCAGTGCGCGTGATGGTGAAGGAGCCCGCGAGAAGTTCCGAGCCGCAGCCGGGAGCAAATCCCAGGTGATGTCCACGCTGCCGAGCCCGTTTTGCACAGCCGCGAGGTTCACGGGCTTGGCGTGCAGCACCAGCCGGTGAGGTCCGAGGTGTTCGCGGGGGCGTATTCGGCGGTGGTGGCGTCGTAAATCCACCAGTCGACTCCGGGCATGTCGCGGCGGTAGCCGGTGGCATCGAAATAGTAGTAGCTCTCCACCCACGAGCCGTCGGGAGTCTGCACGAGCCCGCCCTGGCTGCTGCCGGGCGTGAGGAAGTATTCGCCGCCGTCCTTTTGCCGGAGACGGAGATCGTGGCCCCAGCGGGAGAGGGATACCTGGAACTGGATGGGCGTGGCCGGGAGCCACCACTGGCTGAGGTCCAGCGCATGGCTCGCAGCGCCGGAGGGGTCGAACTGCACATTTTCCCCCGTCACCGTATCCGTGAGCGTCCAGAGCCGGCGGAGCCATTCCAGTCGAGCGTCTGCGAGATGTTGCTGAGCGAGCCCCACATTCCCCACGAATGAAGCCTCCACGGATCGTAGAGGGAAATCCACTGCCAGCTCGTCCAGCCATTGGGCGTCCACGTGACCGAGGCACCGTCCGGTGCGGTGAGGGTGAAATCGTGGCTGGCGCGCTCGGATGGCACCGTGAGATTGAGCGTGAAGGTGGTGGTCCTTTGCCCGCCCTGCCACGTCCAGCCATTGTAAAAGGTCGTGTCGCCGGGTGCGAGTTGCTGGCCGTTGACGGTGAGCGTGAAGGGGAGGTTCAGGTTCACATTCGCGGAAAAAACATCGTAGTAGAAAAAATTCGGGGTGCCGCTGCCGTCATTCCAGTAGTCCTCGATGTAGCCGCCGGTGCCCGAATAGTTCAGCGCCCAGGAGTTGTTCCCCTGGGTGACGTAGGAACCCCACCAGCCGCAGCCGCTCGCGATGGTGAAATACAGCGTCTGCCAGTTTTGCGGTGCCGGACTGCCGCCCTGCCACTGCCAGCCGTTGGTGAACCATGTCTGGTTGGCATCGAGCGTGGTGCCATTGACGGTGAGGAAGTAGGGGCGGTTCACATCCACCGTGGCATTCCACAGGTCGTAGTGGAAATCATTCGGTGTGCCGTCGGCGGTGAAGTCCTGGATTTGATATCCCTCCCCGGAGAGCGTGAGATTTTGGGATCCGGAACTCTGACTCACATAGGGGCTGATCCACCGGAATCCGCTCTCGATGCCGAAGGTGACCGACTGCATGTCCCTCGGTGCGCCGCCCATCGCCGTCCAGCCATTGAAAAACCAGGTGTCGCCGTAGCTGAGTTGCGTGCCCGAGACCGACAGCCAGTACGGTTCGCGCGGGTCGATCTGCGCCGTCCATTCCTCGTAGTAGAAGTCGTGCGGATTGCCCCACTCGTCGGCATCCGGCAGTGTGAACGTGCCGCTGTACGTGGGGCTGAGCGATCTCATGCCGCCGGGCTGAACCACGCCCGCGGACCATCCGTAGCCGGTGGCGATATGGAACGTCACCGTCTGCCACTGCACGGGCGGGGCGGCCATGCCGCGCAACGACCACCGGAGCGGATCGGGCCGCTGGGCAAACGGATCCAGCATCCCGAAGTCGTAGGTCCAGCCGTCCGAGTCGCGTGTCAGCCAATAGTTTGCCCCGAGGGCGACGCTCCCCGTCACGGAGACGGTGCCGCCCAGATCCTCCCAGGCCCAATTGCCCATCTGCTGCCAGCCGGTGTCCCCCGGAGCGGCGAGCAGCGACTGGACCATCTCCGGCTGTCCGGGCGACTGCCAGTGCAGCGTGAAGCGATCGCCGGCGGAGTTCGCGTCGAGATGGATGGAAACCGACACCAGCGGATACGAGGCCGTGTCGGGCAGCCACCCCTCCCGGAGATACGTCGCGCCGGCCGGGGCGCGCAGCCCGGTGGTGAAATCCACGACCCAGAACGGCTTCGCGGGATCCACGGGGGCCGAGGCGCGCACCCCGTAAAATGGCGAACCGCCGCCTTCCAGCCGATAGGCCGAGAACCAGTCGCTGCCAAGAGACAGGGGAGAAACCACGGGCGGGCCTCCGCCCTCCACCGGCTGCGCGACTCCGAGTGCGTGACCGACGAGATCGGCGTGGACCATGAAGCTCCACGTTGCGGGGCCGGTAAACTGCGGCTTGAAATCCAGCCAGAGGACATGATCCGAGTTCCGCGCCTCCTGAATGGCAAGGGGGCCTATCGCGCAGCGCAGGTCCGAGTCGGACAGGGAGAAGGTAAAGTGGTTGTATGCATTCAGGTCGAATTCAATGCCGGGCAGCGTCGCGTAGCCGTCCCACACGCCAGCCTGGCCATTCCAGCTCTGGGAAAATGCGAGCGTCCCTACCTGCCAGCTCGTGTTGTCCACGTTCTCGGTCTGAGTAAGCGTCCGCCCGAAAAACGGTGCTGAAGTACGAATCTCAAAAACCTCCGTGTCCGCCCGCGAGCAAAGCGCGCAGAGGAAGAGAAAGATGGCGAAGACTCGGCAGGCGCGAAGCCAGCGACGGGAATGCGACACGCGCGATGAGCGGGAATGTTCGGGGGGGGGTAAGATTCATGACCAAAGACAAAAGTTATGACCAGCGGCGGCGCGACTAGCAGGCGTGCGGAAGCAATGTCAACGGAAAATTGGATCGGAACTTCGGTCGGGAAAGCGGGCGCACCGCACCGGGACGCGGCACGTGTGGCATGGTCGCGGCATCCGGAATCCGGGAGACGGTGGGCGTCGGACGGCCCTACGCCGCCGGCGCGGGCAGCATCCGCAGGCGCTGGTCGCCGATGGGGAGCTTCATCGTGAGGGCGAGGCCTTTGCCGGAGTCGTTCATGAGCTCGATCTCGCCCGCCGTGCTCGCGGACGATGCGGCGGACGATGAGCAGGCCGAGGCCGCTGCCGGCGGCCTTGGTGGTGAAGTAGGGCTCGAAGATTTTGCTCATCTCCGCCTCGGGGATTCCGCCGCCGGTGTCGGCGAAGGTGATGCTCACGAAGCGGTCGTCCATGTCCGTGCGGATGCGCAGGATGCCGCCGCTTTTCATCGCCTGGAAGGCGTTCCGGATCACGTTGAAGAACGCCTGCTTGATCTGGGTGCGGTCGAGTTCGAGCAGCGGAAGATCGGCGCGCAGTTCGGTCTCGACGATGATGTTGCGGTCCGTGGTCTCGGCATCGAGAAAGCGGACGCTTTCCTGGACGAGATGGTTGACGTTTTCGAGGCGGCGTTCGAGCCGCGCAGGGCGGATGGCGCCGAGGAACTGGCGGATGATCGTGTCGAGCCGCGAGATTTCCTCCTTCGCCACGTCCACGCTTTTCAGGAGATCCTTGCGCTGGCTGTCCGGCAGTTTTCGCATGCGGCGCGCGAGGAGCTGGAGCTGGATGTTCAGCGAGTTGAGCGGGTTTCCGATTTCGTGCGCGACCCCGGCGGCGAGCATCGTGAGCGCGTTGAGGCGTTCGCTTTGAATCGTCTCCTCGGTGCTCTTCCGGCTCTCGGTGATGTCGCGCAGGATGACGGCGTAGCCGATCAGTTCCTGCTCGGCGGTTCCGCCCTTTTTCGCAGGCGCCTTTTCCACCCGCAGAGGCGCGACGTAGAAATTGAGGAAGCGGTTCTGCGGATAGAAGACCTCCATGTCGCGCGACACGGATTTTTCCGAGGCGGCGATGGCGTTCCAGTCGAGGCCGCGGAGCTGCTCGGCGAGCGGACGCCCCATCGCGGCGTCGCGTTCGATGCCGAAAAACCCGCACGCGGTACGGTTGAGATAAGTGATGGCGCCCGTCGGGTCGGTGACGATGACTCCCTCGTGCAGCGCGTCGAAAATCGTCTCGAAGAATCCCTTTTCGTCGGCGAGCCGCACGACGTAGTCGCGGATCTCCTCGGGGCGGACGCGGCCGAGGCGTTCGAGGAGTTTGTCGAGGAAGCCGGAATTCATTCGCGCCCTGCATACCCGGCTCGGCGCAGTTGCAAAGGATGCAATTTTGAAACGCAGAGACGCGGAGACGCAGAGAAGAGAGCGGACTGACGTTGCGCGCCCATTGAAACCTCAGGACGCTCGCAACAACTCCGAAAACCTCTGCGTCTCCGCGTCTCTGCGTTTCAAAAAATCCGCTACCGCATGAAAAGGGCGGGCCCGCTTTCGCAGACCCGCCCTTTGTGAGTTGATGATGACTTCGGCTTAGCCTTCCGCTTCGCCTTCGGTCTTCTTTTTGCGCGTGCGCTTGGGCTTCGCTTCAGCCTCGCCGGCGGGGGCGTCGGCGGCTTCGGCCTTCGCTGCCTTTGCGGGCTTCGCGGCCTTGGCCTTGGGTTCGGCCTTCGCCTCGGGTTGCGAGGATGCGGGCATGTCCACCCACTCGATGATCGCCATTTCGGCGGCGTCGCTGCGGCGCATGCCGAGCTTCACGATGCGCGTGTAGCCGCCTTTGCGTTCCGCGTTGAGCGGGCCGATCTCGGTGAAGAGCTTGCGGACTGCGATTTCATTGTGCCGGAGGTCGGCGAGGGCCATGCGGCGCGCGTGAAGCGTGCCGGTCTTCGCCTTGGTGACGAGCTTCTCGACGAATGGACGCACGGCTTTCGCCTTTGCGACGGTCGTCTTGATTTTCCCGTGGTCGATGAGGCTCACGGCCAGGTTCGAGAGCAGCGCGTTGCGGTGCCCCTGGGTGCGGCCGAGTTTTACGGTTTTTCGTTGGTGACGCATTTCAGTTGGTTCCCGATTCCTGGTTTAGCCTTCGGTGGCAGGCCGCGCTTCGGCGGTGTTCGGCTCGACGAGCCCGCTCTCGAACTTCATGCCGAGTGAGAGGCCGAGTCCGGTGAGCTTTTCCTTGATTTCGTTGAGCGACTTCTTGCCGAAGTTGCGGTACTTCAGCATCTCCTGCTCGGACTTCTGCGCGAGCTGGCCGACGGTGGTGATGTTCGCGTTGTTCAGGCAGTTTGCCGCGCGGACGGAGAGTTCGATCTCGTTCACGGACATGTTCAGAAGCTTCTTCATCTTCTGGTTTTCCTGGTTCTGCGCGGGCGCCGTCTCGTCGAACTGCACGAGGGCCTCGTCGTAGTTGTAGAAGGGCTCGATGTGCTTGCGGAGGATGCTCGAGGCCTGCTTCAGCGCCTCCTCGGGATCGATGCGGCCATCGGTCCAGATCTCGACGATGAGCTTGTCATAGTCAGTGCGCTGGCCGACGCGCGTCGCCTCGACGGCGTACTTCACGCGGGTGACGGGCGAGAAAATCGAGTCCATCGGAATCACGCCGATCGGCATGTCGGGATACTTGTTTTCGTCGCCGGTCGCGAAACCGCGGCCCACGCGGACGGTGAGTTCGGCCTCGAACTTCGTCTTCTTGTCGAGCGTGCAGATGATCTGCTTGCGGTTCACGACTTCCACGCCCGTGACTTCCTCGATGTCGCCGGCGGTGACGTTGCCTTCCTTGTTCACGGAGATGGAAAGCGTGCGCGGCTCGTGGTCGGCGCACTTGAACTTCACCTGCTTGAGATTGAGGATGATGTCGGTCACGTCCTCGACGACGCCCGGGAGCGTCTGGAACTCGTGGTTCGCGCCGGTGATTTTGACGTTGGTGATCGCGCCGCCTTCGACGGAGCTGAGCAGCACGCGACGGAGCGCGTTGCCGATGGTGACGCCGTAGCCGGCCTCGAAGGGCTCGGCCACAAATTTGGCGTAGTTGGGTGTTGCGGTTGCCTCGTCCTTGACGGGCAGCTTGGGTAGTTCGAATCGGCCAAGACGTACGGCCATGGTGTTTGTTTCCTTTATTTACTGTCGCTGGGTTTCCCTCGGCGCATGCGACCCGCGATCTGACGACCGGGGCCCGAGGACCAACAGCGCTATTTATGGGTGCGCTTACAAGAGCCGCGGAGAAAAGCGCAGCCCATGCGGGAATGCAACAGGTTTTCTCAGAGGTGGCCGCTTGCGGCACTTCGCGCGAGGACGCTCGTTTTAGGCAAAGTCCCCGCTTGGCAAGCGCGCGAAGACCGCTATTTTCGCGCCCCTTTAATTCGCCCGAAAACCATCATGAACGTCGCATTTGAACCACTACCGAACTGTCTCGCGAACCTCAAAATCGAGGTGGAACCGCCGGACGTGCAGAAAAAGATGGGCGAGATCACGAGCCAGTACACGAAGCAGGCGCGGCTCCCCGGTTTCCGGCCCGGCAAGGCTCCGCGGTCGGTCGTGGAGAAGAAATTCACCAAGGAAATCCGCGAGGAAGTGACGCGGCAGGTGCTCAGCGATGCGTGCCGCGATGCCATCAAGGAGCGCAACCTGCGCGTGCTCTCGCTCTCGGAAATCGAGGACGTGGAGTGGGGCGACGACAAGTCGCTGAAGTTCCGCGCGACGCTCGTGTTGCAGCCGGAGTTTGACGTTCCGGACTACAAGGGCATCCCGGTGTCGGTCCCGAGCATCGAGGTGACGGACAAGGAGGTGGACGAGTCCATCGAAGGGCTGCGCGAGCAGCAGGCGGATTTCCCGGATGTGACTCCGGCCCGGCCCGCGGCGATGGAAGATTACGTCGTGGTGGACTACGACGGCACCATCGACGGCGAGCCCGTGCATGTGAAATTCCCGAAGGCGGGCAAGCCGCTTTCGCACAACAAGGATTTCTGGATCAAGATGACGGAGGAGGCGTTCTTCCCCGGCTACTGCGCAAACCTCGTCGGTGCGAACATCGGTGAGACGCGGGAGTTCGACGTGGACGTGCCTGCGGATTTCCCGGTCGAGGGAATGCCCGGCAGCAAGGTCCACTACAAGGTGACGCTGAAGGAAGTGAAGGAGCGCAAGCTGCCCGAGGTGAATGACGCGTTTGCGGAGACGATTGCGAAAGGCAAGACGCTCGCGGAGCTGCGCGTGATGGCGCGCGAGGAACTCCAGCGCCAGAAGCAGCGCCAGGCCGATGCCTCGAAGCGCACGAGCGTGATGACCCACCTGACCTCCAAGGTCGAATGCGAGCTGCCCACCAACCTCGTCCGGCAGCAGACGCAGAGCATCCTCGACGAAATCGTGAAGGAAAACCAGGAGCGCGGCGTGGCCGACGAAATCCTGCGGGAACACGAGAAGGACCTCGTCGGCAGCGCGGCACAGAGCGCGCGCGACCGCATCAAGGGCACGTTCATTTTGCTCCGCATCGCGGAGAAGGAAAACATCAGCGTGACGGAGATGGACATGCGCCGGCGCATCGCCCAGCTCGCGCAGCGTTCGCAGATGACCTTCGAAAAAATGCTGAAGGAACTCCAGAAGCGCGGCGTGCTGGATCAGGTCCGCGAGGAGCTCATCACCGCCAAGGCTCTTGATTTCGTGGCCTCGCAGGCTAGCGTCTCCTCCGAAGCGGGTTCGCCTGATTCACCGGCTCCCGCGGCGGAACCGGCGAAGGAGTGACGGCTCGCAAGGAAAACAACGAAATGATCATCCAACCCAACAATCGCTTCCAATCACCCCAGGGCAACTGGCCAATCGTCCCGGGCGTCTATGAGACCGACGCGCGCGGCGAGCGCGGCCACAATGTCTTCGACCGCCTCCTGCGGGATCGCATCGTCTTCATCGGCACGGCGATCGATGACTGGATTTCGAACATCGTCATCGCCCAGCTTCTCTTCCTCCAGATGGATGACTCGAAGAAGGACGTGCACGTGTACATCAACAGCCCCGGTGGCAGCGTGACGGCGGGTCTCGCGATTTACGACACGATGCAGTTCATCACGCCCGACGTGAACACCTACTGCATCGGCATGGCGGCCTCGATGGGCGCAGTTCTGCTCTCCGCCGGGACGAAGGGCAAACGCTACGCGCTGCCGAACAGCGACATCATGATTCACCAGGTGAGCGGCGGCGCGCAGGGACAGGCGAGCGACGTCGAGCGCACCGTGGAATACATGTTCAAGCTGAAGAAGCGGCTGATCAAAATCCTCGCGCACCACACCGGGCAGGACGAAAAGAAGGTCCACGACGACTCCGATCGCGACTACTACATGAGCGCTGGGGAGGCGAAGGAATACGGCCTTGTGGACGAGGTGGTGAACTCCCGGAAGCAGGTTCCGAACTTCGCTGAATTGACAAAGAGTAAAAACGACTGATTTGGGAACACTTCCCGCTTTATAGCCGCCGATAATGGCTCGCGCTTCCAACCTCACCATGTGCTCGTTCTGCGGCAAATCGCACGCAGAAGTCCGAAAGTTGATCGCCGGCCCGGGAGTTTACATCTGCGACTCCTGCATCAATGTCTGCAAGGGCATCCTCGACAAGGAACTCAACGAGGAGGCCAAGCGCCACAGCACGCAGCTCCGCGTCCCGAAGCCCGCGGAAATCCGCCGGCAGCTCGACAACTACGTCATCGGCCAGGATTCCGCGAAGAAGACGCTCAGCGTCGCGGTTCACAACCACTATAAGCGCATCCTCCACAACAGCACCATCGGTGGCAGCATCGGCGGCGGAGGCGACCCGCTTGCGGATGTGGAGATCGACAAGAGCAACATCCTGCTCATCGGCCCGACCGGCAGCGGAAAGACGCTCATGGCCCGGACGCTCGCGCGCATCCTGGATGTGCCTTTCTGCATCGCGGACGCCACGACGCTCACCGAGGCCGGCTACGTCGGCGAGGACGTCGAGAACATCATCCTCCGCCTGCTCCAGTCGTCGGACTATGACGTGAAACGCGCCGAGATCGGCATCGTTTACATCGACGAAATCGACAAGATCGGACGCAAGACCGAGAACGTCTCCATCACCCGCGACGTGAGCGGCGAAGGAGTGCAGCAGGCGCTGCTGAAAATCCTCGAGGGCACGACGTGCAACGTCCCGCCGCAGGGCGGACGGAAGCACCCGCACCAAGAATACATCCAGGTCTCCACGGAGAAAATCCTCTTCATCTGCGGCGGCGCGTTCGTCGGGTTGGACAAGATCATCGAGCGCCGTCGCGGCAAGAAAATGCTCGGCTTCACCGGCGGTCCGAACGCCGAGCAGGAGGCCCGTGAGGCGGAAATCCCATCCAGCGAATTGCTCCGTCACTGCGAGCCCGAGGACATGCTGCGCTTTGGGATGATTCCCGAGTTCATCGGACGCCTTCCCGTCGTCACCGCGCTGGATCCGCTTTTGGAAGACGAACTCGTCTCCATCCTCACCGAGCCGAAGAACGCCCTCGTGAAGCAGTACACCAAACTGCTCGCCATGGAGGGCGTCCACCTGTCGGTCACCAAGGACGCACTGCGCGCATTCGCCGAGCAGGCCGTGAAGCGCGGCACCGGCGCACGCGCCCTGCGCTCGCTCTTCGAAAAGGTCATGCGCGACGTGATGTACGACGTGCCCAGCCGCGAGGACATCGCGGAGGTCACCGTCAATCGCGCCGTCGTCGAAGGGAAGAAAGTGCCCCTCATCCGCCGCAAGCAGGACAAGGACGCCGCTTGATGGCAAAGGTAGAAGGATGAGGGATGAAGGATGAAGCAGGCGCACTTCTCCTTCGCTCTTCACCATGTCGCTTCGCCCGCCTTTCTTCATCCTTTAGCCTTCACCCTTCATCCTTCATGAAAAAAGCCCTCATCACCGGAATCACCGGCCAGGACGGCAGCTATCTCGCCGATCTCCTCCTCGAAAAGGGCTACGAAGTCCACGGCATCATCCGGCGCGCGTCCACCTTCAACACGTCGCGCATCGACCACCTTTACCAGGACCCGCACATCCACGGCGTCCGGCTCTTCCTGCACTACGGCGACCTCAGCGACTCGCTGAACCTCACGCGTCTCATCGACCGTGTCGGCCCGGACGAAATCTACCACCTCGGCGCGCAGAGCCACGTGCGCGTGAGCTTCGACATTCCGGAAAACACCGGCGACATCACCGCGCTCGGCACCATCCGCATCCTCGAAGCCATGCGCGAGGCCAGCGTGCAGGCGCGCTTTTACCAGGCGTCGTCTTCGAGCGAAATGTTCGGCAAAGTGCAGGCCGTCCCGCAGACCGAGACCACGCCTTTCTGGCCGCGCAGCCCGTACGCCGTCGCGAAGGTCTACGCCTACTGGGCCACCGTGAACTACCGCGAGAGCTACGGCATGCACGCGAGCAACGGCATCCTCTTCAACCACGAGAGCCCGCGCCGCGGCGAGACGTTCGTCACGCGCAAAATCACGCGCGCCGTCGCCCGCATCAAGCTCGGCGTCCAGAAGGATCTCTACCTCGGCAATCTCGACGCCAAGCGCGACTGGGGATTACGCGCCGGAGTTTGTCGAAGGCATGTGGCGCATGCTCCAGCAGGACAAGCCCGACGACTACGTCCTCGCGACCAACGAGACGCACACCGTCCGCGAATTCTGCGAGGTCGCCTTCGCGCACGTCGGGCTGGACTGGAAGGAATTCGTGAAATTCGACCCCCGCTACGAGCGCCCCGCCGAGGTGGACCTGCTCATCGGCGACTACGCCAAGGCCAAGCGCGATGCTCGGCTGGGAGCCCAAGGTGAAGTTCCGCGAGCTCGTCGAGATCATGGTGGACGCCGATCTCGCGCAGGCGAAGCACGAGAACCGCTAGGCCGCCCGGCGAAAAACCATTTGCCGTGGGGGGCGCGGCGCGGGATGGTCCGCGCCCGAACGACATGGAGAACGACGCGCCCATTTCCGCCACGCCGCCGCCTTTGCAGAAAGGCGCGCGCGTCGTCGTGGGCATGAGCGGCGGGGTGGATTCGAGTGTCGCGGCGCATTTGCTCAAGCAGCAGGGCTACGACGTGATCGGCGTGACGATGAAGGTGTGGCCGCAGGACTGCATCTCGCGCGCGGAGGACAAGTGCTGCGGCCCGCAGGCGATCGCCGATGCACGCGCGGTGGCGCACTCGCTGGGGATCCCGCATTACGTCGTGGACGAGGGGGAAAATTTCGAGCGGCTCGTGATTGATTACTTTACCGCGGAGTATCAGGCGGGGCGCACGCCGAACCCGTGCGTGATGTGCAATGAGAAGGTGAAATTTGGAAACCTGTGGGGAAAGGCGAAGGCCATCGGCGCGGATTACATCGCCACGGGGCACTACGCCATCGTCGAGCATCGTGACGGACGCGCCGTCCTGCGCAAGGGGCGCGACCCGCGCAAAGACCAGTCGTATTTTCTCTTCAGCCTGCGGCAGCCGCAACTCTTGCGCGCGCTGCTGCCGCTCGGCGGGATGGAAAAGACGGAAATCCGCGCCATCGCGCGGACGCTCGGGCTGAAGACGGCGGACAAGGTGGACAGCCAGGAGATCTGTTTCGTGCCGGGGAACGACTACAAGGCGTTCCTGAAATCGCACATGGGGCAGGAGGAATTTCACCCCGGCGGCATCTACGACAAGAGCGGACGCCGCGTGGCCGAGCACGAGGGCATCGAGATGTTCACCATCGGCCAGCGCAAGGGCCTGCCTGGCGGTTCGCCGAAGCCGGTGTATGTCATCGACATCGACCCTGCGACCAGCAGCGTCATCGTCGGCGATGCGGAAGATCTCATCACGGACGAATTCGAAATGGATCATTGCTCGTGGCACACGGATTCGGAAGAGCCGTTCGAGGCGACGGTGAAAATCCGCTACGCGCATCCCGGCGCCGCCGCGACCGTTTACCCTGGTGCAAATGGTGAGGCCCGCGTGCGGCTGCATGTCCCCGCGCGCGCAGTGACGCCCGGCCAGGCGGCGGTGTGCTACCGCGGCGATGAAGTGCTCGGCGGCGGCTGGATCGCTCGGCAGAAGGTCGCCGATCGCCAGGCCGTGCTCGCCGAGCCGGAAGGCGACCTCGAAACGCTCACGGGACTCGGTGCCGGCTGCGGGGCGAAGCGCTAGCATGAGCTGCGAAGTCGTCATCCTTCTCAGCAACTTCCCCGATGTCGCGGCGGCTCGGAATGCGGTGCGCACGCTCGTCGAGGAACGGCTCATCGCCTGCGGCAACATCGTCCCCGGCGTCGAGTCCATCTACGAATGGAAGGGCAAGCTGGAGACGGCGGCGGAGGCCATGGTCATGTGCAAGACGACCGTCGGTTCAGCGCCCGCTGCGCAGGCGCGGTTGCGTGCGCTGCATCCGTACGAGGTGCCGGAGATCCTGCAGTTGCCGGTGAGCGACGGCTGGCCGGACTACCTCGCGTGGGTCGCCGCGCAGACGGATCGCCGAGCCTAGACAGGCACGATTTTCCACATCGGCTCGCCGTCGCCGAGCGTGAGCCACGCGTGGCTCGCGGGCGCGCCGCGATTCGGGCGCGTGATGCAGCCGGGATTCAGGAAGCGGACGCCGCCCACCGTTTCATCGCGCGGCACGTGCGTGTGGCCGTGGAGGAAAAAATCGCACTTCGGCGGCTTCCGCGAGGGGATGTGTTCGAGATGGAAGCGCAGGCTGGCGAGCTTGAAGTCGAGCGTCAGCGGCCAGTCCGTCTCGGAATCGCAGTTGCCGCGCACGACGCGCAGCGGGGCGATGCGTCCCAGCGTGACGAGAATCGCCGGCGAGCACACGTCGCCGAGATGCCAGATTTCATCCGCGTGGCGAAGGACGCCGCACACGCTCTCCGGCAGCCGGTCGTGGGTGTCGGCGATGACCGCGATGCGCATCGCCGGTCAGCGTGCCGGCGGTCCCTTGGGCAGTTCGCGGCGCGCCTTGTCCTGGACGTCGAAGTTGTTCCTGATGACTTCGAGCACGCGCATCCCGGGGATTGGCTGGTCGGTGACGAGGTCGAGGTTCCCGTCGCGCCCGATGACTGCGATGAGGAAATCGCCGCGCATCCCGTACGCGGACGCGACTGCCGCGGCGTTGTTGGCGAGGGCGAAAGGGATGTCGCTCGGCACTGGGCTGCCATCGGCAATCGCCGCGATGAAGACCGCGCCGCGGCTCGCCGTGTCGTGATAGACCGCCTTCAGGCTTTTGAGCTGCGTGCGCAGAGTCTTCGTTTTGCCGGCCTGTGCGATGACCAGCACGACCGGCTGCCCGCGCAGGCTGCCGAGCGAGTTCTTCCCGCCTGCACCGCCGAACGTGAACGCCGGTGCGGGGCGCACGACGGCTGCATGCACGGTCGGGGACGGCGTGGCGAGCAGCGCCAGCGCGGCGATGCACGGAAGCACGATTCGTCGGATGCTCATCGTCAGACTTTCATGATGTCCGCTTCCTTCAGTGCGAAGGCGTCGTCCACTCTCTTCACGTAGTCGTCGGTGAGCTTCTGCACCTCCTTCTCGGAGTGCTTGAGATCGTCCTCGGTGATGACGCCTTCCTTCTGCGCTTTCTTGAGTTGATCCATCCCTTCGCGGCGCGCCGAGCGGATGCGCACGCGCGTCTCCTCGGCGATCTGCTTCACCGTCTTCACGAGGTCGCGGCGGCGCTCCTCGCTGAGCGCGGGAATCGGCAGGCGGATGATCTTGCCATCGACGATCGGCTTGATGCCGAGCTTGGATTCCTTGATCGCCTTTTCGATCGTCCTGCGTCGTCGCGGCGTCGAACGGGCTGATGACGAGCATGCGCGGCTCCGGCGTGGAAATGAGCGCGAGCTGCTTGAGCTTCATCATCGAGCCGTAGGCCTCGACATCGATGTTCTCCACGAGCGCGGGCGAGGCCTTGCCGGTGCGGACGGAGGCGAATTCGTGCGACATGTATTCGGACGCCTTTTCCATCGCCTTCCTCGGTGTTCAGCAGGATTTCGTCGGGGTCCATAAGTCGTGGGTGTTTGAGTTATTCGGGAGTGACGAGCGTGCCGATGGGCTGGCCGAGGATGACCTCGCGCAGTGCTGCCGGCGGCAATCATGTCGAAGACGATGATCGGCATCCGGTTGTCCTGGCAGAGGCTGAACGCGGTGGAATCCATGACGTTCAGCCGCCGCTGCAGCGCCTCGCCATGGGTGATGCGGTCGAATTTCGTGGCCGTCGGATCCTTCATCGGATCGGCGGTGTAAATGCCGTCCACCTTGGTCGCCTTCAGGATCACATCCGCGCCGATTTCATTCGCGCGCAGCGCGGCGGTGGTATCGGTGCGAGAAGAACGGATTCCCCGTGCCCGCGACGAAAATGACGATGCGGCCCTGCTCCAGATGGCGCACCGCCTTGCGCCGGATGAAGGACTCCGCGACGGTGTCCATGCGGATGGCCGTCTGCACGCGGGTCTGGCAGGCCGAGCGCCTCGAGCGTGCTCTGCAGCGCGAGGCCGTTGATGACCGTCGCGAGCATGCCCATGTAGTCGGCGGTCGTGCGCTCCATGCCGCGATGGCTCGCGCTCAGGCCGCGCCAGATGTTTCCGCCGCCGATGACGATGCCGATTTCCACTCCGAGCGTATGCACCATCTGGATGTCCTCGGCCATCTGCTGGACGATTTCCGGCGAGATGGTTTCGTGGCTGCCGGGAGTGCGGAGCGCCTCGCCGCTGAGCTTCAAAAGAATCCTGCGGTATTTGGGCGTGGCGGGCTTGGTCGCGGACTTCGGCATCGGGCCGTGAAGGAAAGCGAAAGCATTTCCGCAAGGGAAGGGGAAAGCGGCGCGAGTTGAGAGTTGAAGGTTGAGAGGCAGAGCCTAGGCGTTGGTTGTCGCGCCCGTGGCATCCCTGCTCCTCTCAACCTTCAACCCTCGACTCTCAACCTTTTCCCCAGCAGCAGGTGGAAATTCCCGAGCGGGAACTCGTCCTCGTGGACCAGCGCGAGCCACGCCTTCGGGTCGCCCTCGTCGGGGAGGGCATCGGATTTCCAGCGGGAGCCGATGTTCGGGTGGACGTGGCGGCTCACGAGTTCGTGCGCGGCCATCCACAGGGCGACGCGCGAGCACTCCGCGCCGGTTTTGTAAAGCGCGTGGAGTTCCGCTTCGAGCGAGCGCACCGCATCGGGCAGGGCTTCCCAGCGGATTTCCAAATGGTTGTCGCGGCACACCACGGCGTCACTTTGATGGAGCGCGCCGAAAAGGATCTGCCCGCCGAGCGCGTCGTAATTCCGCACGCGGGTCCCGGTGATCGGGAAGCGCAGGATGCGGTCGAGCACGATGGCCCAGCAGACGTAGCGCGCGAATGGGAACCCCTCGCGCGCGAGCCGGTGCGCCTCGCCGAACGCCCGCACATCCACGCGGAGCTCCTCGATGGCATACATCCAGAATGGCGCGCGCTGGCGGATCATGAACGGGTCGAACGGGAGTTCGCCGAGCGAGTGCGACTGGTCGTGGATGAGATCCCAGAGCGCGCAGACCGACTCGAGCAGCGGACGGCACGCAAGCAGGCACTCCAGTTCCGGGAAAAGCCGCATGCCCATTTCGGAAGCAGCGCGCACCGCGGTGGACTGCAGCCGGCGGGCCTCGCGGTCGCAGAAAATGCCGCCGAAGTGATTCGTCGCGCGGCCCGCGACGGAGACCGTTTCCGGGAAAAGCACCGCGCATTCGCTCGCGTATCCGTCCGTGAAGTCCACGAGTCCGAGCGGGACGAATTTCGAATCCGGATAAGGCCCGCCCTCGAGCGCCGCGAGCCAGTCGGGCCATTGCGTGCGGATGATCAGCGCCTCGAAGCGGATGTCCGCCGACGCATTCGGCGTGTACATCGGGAAGACGACGAGATGCTCGATGCCGTCGCGGCGGTTCAGTTCCGGCCGGAAGGCAGCCAGTGATGCGGCAAAATCCGGTCGGCCAAAGCCGTCGCGCTGCCATGCCGCGAGATCCTCCGGCAGCCGTGCGAAGTAATCCGCCTGATGCGGAAAGTGGCGGGCCAGCGCGGCGATTTCACCGGTCGCCGCCTCGACGAGCTTGGTCGCCCCGTCGTGGTTCGCTAGGCCCACGCTCCCGTCCTTGTCCTGAATTGCGCGCAGCGTATTGATGATCCCCTTCAACCGCGTCCACGACGGCGACGTCACGGTCGGCGAGACGCTTTGTTGCCGCAGCGCCTCGGTTTCGCCGGCGCGATCGTAGGACGGTGCCGCGAGCCAATGGACGATGTTCAGCCAGAGCTGCAGGTGGTCGTGCTCGCCGACGTGTTCGTCGCCAAAAAGCAGCGAGTCCGTGACGACCACAATGCGCCCGCTGCCGAGTTCCGCGCACGCGATCACACAGGCACCCGGCGGGTGCGCGTTCGCAGACGCACGCCACGCCACGCGCGCGCCGTCGCCGGTCATCGTGCAGGACCCGGCGCGAAAAAAACACGCGCGCGTCGCGAGGTGCGCGAGCGGAGTGGCGGACGCGGCTTCGCCAAAAATCCACTCGGGATTCCCAGGGACGCACGCGCTGCGGTCGAAGACGCGCGTGTTCTCGATGCGCAGCCCGGCCGGCGCGAGGAGGTCATTGAGATTGTCGCCGTACTTGTCGTGCTCGTACTCGGTCACCACGAGCAGCCCGCCGCCTGCGCGCACCCATGCGAGCACGGCCTTGATTTCATCCGGCGCGAGCGCCGGCGATGCGGACGAGGTCGTGCGCTCCCACCGCTGGTCGCAGGGATGCAGCAGCGCGAGCACGTCCGCCTCCGCCAGGAGCTCCGGCGTGAGGGGCGTGTCGCGGTTTCGCTGCACGGTGAAGTCCCGCGCGGCGAGCGCCTCGGCGGCACGCGAGTAGGAGGAACTCAGCGGATCGTCCGGCGCAAATTCCTCGGCGCGTTTCGCCGAAAGCGACCAGCTCTCGCTGTGAAATTCATCGGCGAGAAAGCGGATGAATTTTCGAGGGGTCGGGTTCATGGGTTATCCTGCCGCTTAGGATACGCCGCCGGAGGCCTTTCCGCAACGCATGCGCCGTGGCGATTCCCTTTCCGGCGAATGGTGATTCAGGACGAAGGGAAGCCCGGCCGCCACGCAGCACTACGCGACCGCAGCGCCGCCGACCGCGAAGCGCGGGCTGACCTCGCGCTGCGTGGCGACAAAGACCTCCACACTCTCCGGCGCCGCACCCGCCGCAGCGATACGATCCCTCACGGCCTGCGCCGCGAGGTCCGGCGAATTGCAGTCGCGGCTCAGGTGCCCGAGCACGGCGCGCCGGAGATTGGTGCCGAGCATTTCGGCGAGCACCGTGGCGGCGGCGGCATTCGAGAGATGGCCGTGGCGGGACATGATGCGCTGCTTGGTCGCCCACGGCCGGCGCGTGTCGAGCTGGAGCAGTTTCTCGTCGTGATTCGCCTCGATGAACAGCGTGTGCGCCGCCTTCACGCGTTCGCACGCGAGCTTCGTGGCAAAGCCGAGGTCGGTGAGGAAGCCGAGCGATTCCCCGCCGTGGTGCATCATGAATCCGACCGGGTCCATCGCATCGTGCGGCACGCTGAAGGTCTGCACCGTGATGTCCTTGATTTGAAAATCCCCGCCGGTCGTGAACACGCGCCAGTCGGTCTTCGATTCGCCGGACGCCCGGCGCAGCGCCTCGGCGGTGAGGCCGTTCGCGTACACCGGCGTGCCAAATTGCCGGCACCACACCTCGACCCCGCCCGCGTGGTCGCTGTGCTCGTGCGTGAGCAGGATGGCGTCGATCTCGATCGGGTTCACGCCGCACAGCGCGAGCCGCTCGCGCATCTGCTTTGCGCTCAGCCCGCCGTCGAGCAGCACGCGGGCCGTCGCCGACTCGACGAGCGCGCAATTTCCCGCGCTGCCGCTGCCGAGGATGGTGACGTGAAACATTGTCGCGCACTTTCGGAAGGATTGGTTGCGGTGTCGAGTTTCGCTTCGCGAAAAGCATGTGTAATCACATTGCTGTCCACTGTTGCTGCGAATAAAAATCTCACCTGTCCCCCAAACGATGAAACCTTCTCACCTGCATCTTGCGCGCAATGGTCAAGAGTTCGGGCGCTATTCATTATCCCATGTGCGTGAGTGCCTGGCTAATCGCACGTTCAACGGCGAAGAATGGGGCTGGCACGAGGGACTTAGTGAATGGAAGCCGATCAAATCGTTCTTCGCTGAGGAAAAGAATCGCGCGAAAGAAAAAAAGCGAAGAGAAGCCCTTCGCGATCTGAAGTCGGATCTTCGTGAACTTCAGAGCGATGATCCCGAGCCAAGACTCGTGAGGCGCCTCAAACCGGAAGAAAAAGCGGCGATTTTCGAAAAAGTTGAGACCATCAGGAACCGTGGCGGCGATGTTGGTGCGTTTAGGGTAATCGCCGACCATTTTCCTGAGTTCCTTACCGAAGATGGGAGGTGTGAAGTCGAGACGGATCGAAACATGGACCGCGAGATGAAGAGGCTGGCAGTTGCCCGTATCGAAAACGCTTTACGCTCCATACCGCAGGCATTGCCCGATGAACGGCCAGCTACGCAGAAGCAAAAGGACTATCTTCGCGATCTTGGATTAGAAGACGAAGCGATTCTGAATGCCCTCGGAATCAAACAGGCGGGCGTCCTTCTCGACTCAATCGTCGGAAGGGTATCCTAACCGCTTGGCCGTGCTTTCATTTCCGGGCGCGCCTTCGGAAGGAGGGAACTTCGCGTCGACGGTGAATCCGTGATGGCTGATCCGATGAACAACTTCCTTGCGCCGCTGCAAATTCCGCGCAGGATGTGCGCAGCTTTCAGGATGGGTGGCAGAGTGGTCGAATGCGCACGCTTGGAAAGCGTGTTAGGCTTAACCGTCTACGAGGGTTCGAATCCCTCCCCATCCGCTCCCTGCCAGGAGGGCATTTTGATGGCAGCGACGCGGGAGGAATGTTCGCTCGCAAAGGATCGCGAATACGCCAAAACCCATGGCATCCATCAACCACTCCAACCCATGAAGACCTCTCCTTCTCTTCGATTCTTGCAGATCTCAGCGGCTTTTGTCGCGTTCTTCGTCGTGACTTCGCCACCGCACAGCCCGCCGGCGAACCCGGCGGCTCCGGCGCGAAGCTCGATCCGCCGGTGAAGCCGACGGTCACCGGGAAATTTGTCGGCAACGGCAAGAACGCGGCGATCAAGTTCGTGACGGTGGAGGAACACGAGCCGTTCAACGACAAGGAGGCGATCTCGCTGATTTTCACGGAGAAGGATCCTGCGAAGGCGAAGAAGCCCGGGTTCGACGCGGTGTTCGGGAAGCTCGGCAGCGCGCTGATCCTGCGCGTGTTTCACGATGGCGGGATTTTCGGCTGCCAGGTGGCCCACAGCGCGCACGAGAAGCAGGGGTTCAACTCGCTCGGCGAGATCAAGATGGTCGATTTTAAGATCGCGGGCGGGAATGTGAGCGGGCGTGTCAGCACGGGGAAGGAACTCGATACGTTTGGCGAAAAGTGGGAGGTGGAACTGACATTCGCCGCGCCCCTGCCGGCGAAGCTGCGCAACGCTCCTGCGGCGGCGCCAAAGCCGGCTGCGAACGAACCGCGCGAACCGGCGATCAAGGCGCCCAAGGCTGCGGCCGGTCCGCTCATCCCCGCGCGGAAGCTGCCCTTCCCGAAGGACGCGACCGATGTGGAATTCAAAGCGCTCGTGAAGCAGATCCAGTTTTCCAGCGCGTCGCCGGTCGAGACGGTTGCAAAGGAGTTTTCGGCGAACCTGAAAGCGCAGGGCTGGAAGGACGGCGCGGGGAATCTGATGGGGAAAAAGAGTGCGATCCTCAAGCGCGAGCAGGGCGATGCGAAGCTGACGATCATGGTCCAGCCCGCGGCGGCAGGCAGCGTGGTGAAGATTTTCACCGAAGGCCTCGACTGGAGCGGCGGCGACGGTGCGCCGGATCCCGCCGCAAAGAAGGCCCCGGACGCCATCGGTGACGACATCGAGGCGCAGGTGCAAAAGCAGATTCAGGACGCGCTCAAGGGCATTCCGAAGCTGCAATAGCCACGGCCTGTCGGTCGGGGCTTCCGACCGGGGCACATTTCGCGACTCCGGATGAGACGCTTCGGCGCGAGTGCATGATTCTTTCCGCACTTCGTTCCAGCTCGCTCGCACATCACAGGGGTTGCCGCTGCGCGCGGCGGCGCTTACGGTGCGCGCCGCACGATGAACCAGCCAGCCGCCCACATTTCCGCACGCGAACTTTTCCGCTCGTTCAAGATGGGCGAACGCACCATCGAGGTGCTGCGCGGCATCACGCTCGACATCACGCCGGGCGAATCGCTCTTCCTCTGCGGCGCGAGCGGCGCTGGAAAAAGCACGCTGCTCTACACGCTCGCCGGCCTCGAACGTCCCGAGAAAGGCGTCGTGAAATTTGGCGACACCGACGTGTATTCGCAGTCCGAGGCGAATCTCGCGAAGCTGCGGAACACGAAGTTCGGCTTCATTTTCCAAGCCTATCACCTGCTGCCGGAGCTCACGGCGCTGGAAAATGTGATGCTCCCCGCGCTCATCGGCGGCAACGGGCGGCAGGCCGCGGCGGAGGCCGCGCTGGGGCGCGTGGGGCTCGGCGAACGGCTGCAGCATCTGCCCGCGGAACTCAGCGGCGGCGAACAGCAGCGCGTGGCCATCGCGCGCGCGCTCATCAACGATCCCGAGGTCATCTTCGCCGACGAACCGACGGGCAATCTCGACTCCGCCACTGGCGGCAGCATCGTGGAACTGCTGCTGAATCTCGTGCGTGCCGAAAAGAAAACGCTCGTGGTGGTGACGCACGACCGCGCGCTCGCCCGGCGCGGCGACCGCACGCTGGAAATGCGCGACGGCCTCATCGTGGACGGAGCGGCGCCCGTGGCCGGCTGAACGCTGCGTCGGCGCGCGCGCGTTGGGCCTTCGACGGGGCAGCACGCCGCAATGCAGCCGTTCGAGCCGGAGCAGCGTGGGCGCCCGTGGAGTGTTCGGCGAATTCGTTACAGCCGCTCACGCCAGCGGCGGTCATGTCTTGCGGCGTGCAGGACGGCCACGATCACCACGGCATTGTCTGCTTCATCCACACGATAGATGATCCGATACGGGAAGCGCTCGGGGTAGCGCCAGCGGATGTGCCGCGTGGGATGCCGTCGCGAATTCAGAAACGGGTTCTCCGACAACTCAGGAAAAACGCCCGCCACTGCCGCGACAAACTCCCTTCCCAGCCCGGCGCGCTGGCCATCATACCACGCTGCTGCTTCGTCGAGATCCACACGGACCTCCGGACGCACCACCACACGCCAGCTCACAGCCCGTGGCGCGTGCGCAACTGCGCGAGGAAATCATCCAGAGGAATCGCCGTCCCCGGTGCCCGGTCATGTTCGGCAAGCCGCTCCCGGACGACTGATTCATCCTCTGCGGAGAGCGCATCCAGCGCCAGCGCCTGCTCCGCCACACGCAGCCGCTCCTGCGGACTGAGATGCGGCAATTCATCGAGAATCTCACTGAAGCTCATGGGCGAAACCTACCGTTCACGCTCGCAAAGGCAAGCCGGGCTCACTTCTTCTGCGCCGCCTGGTGGGCGTCGTAGGCGCGCCAGAAATCGGCGACGGGGCGCGCGCCTTGGGAGCCTTCGCCGGGGTAGGCGTCGGCTTCGATGCTCTGCAAGGTCGCGCTCTCGCGCAGCGGCAGCAGGGCCGCGGGCAGCACGTCGCAATGCAGCCGTTCGAGCCGGGGCAGCGTGAGCACCGGGGTGTAATCGGTGAGCTTCCTGCAGCCGCGAAGGTTCAATCTTTCAACGGCGCCCTGCCAATGGGGAGAGGTCGGTGACGGGTGTGTAGGACAAATTGAGGTCTTCGAGCGGCAGCCCACGCAGCCCCTCAATGTTAGAAAAGCTTGAACTGGGAGCGAAAAGTGAGCGTAGCGGCATTCCTTTGGCGAAGGAGAGATCGGGATGTTTGCACCCCTGGATGAAGAGGGCCTGGAGAGGTGCGCCTTTCAACGGGGAGTAATCCACAACGCGCGAACTGACCTTCAAGTTGGTGAGTGGCATGCCGCGGAGTGCTTCGATTCGAGTAACCGGCGTGCCTGAGAGATCCAGAATCGTGAGTGGCATTCCGGCCAGCGGCGTGAGATCGGCGACCTGGCTGTTGAACGCGTTGAGCTTTGACAGCTTCATGCCAACGAGCGGTGAAAGATCGCGGACAGGAGTAGCATTCAAGGTTCAGCGAGCGCAGTGGCATTCCGCGAAGTGGTGTAAGGTCCGTGATGCCTTGCAAGCTTCGATGGACAGCACTTGGAGGCGCATCCCGCGCAACGGCTCCAGGTCGGTAATGAGTGTGGTACGCTGGCATTTAGATTGTCGATTGGCAAGCCCTCGAAAGGCTTCAAGAGACCGGAGCGGTCTGCCATTCACGTCGACGGCAACAAGGCCATCATTGTCTACGCTGAATTTGGTGTAGTTCCCTTTACCCAAGGCCGCGAGCAGGCGCTGGTCGGCGAGCTTGCGCCGCTCCTCGGCACCGAGCTTGAGCTTGCCCGAGAAGGCGAGCGCGGGGCCGGTGGCTGCGACGGTTTGCAGATGCGCGAAGACCTCGCGGGCGGCGTCGCTTTTCCACCGCCCGGCCTCGGGGGCGGCGGCGACTTTCTCCACGGCGGGGAGGATGCTGGCGAGCTTCGCGCCGGCCGGGTCGTGTTGTTGCGCGAGGCGCAGGGCGTCGGCGGCTTCGCTCCAGCGCTCCAGGGCGAGGAGCACCCACGCGCGCTGCCAGCGGGCGCGGTGGAGCGCGGGGTCCAGCGCGAGGGCGGCGTCGAGCTTCTCCCAGCGCGCTGTCGAAGCGCTGGGAGTCGGCTTCGCTCTCGGCGAGCTGGAGCAGCGCGGGGGCGCTCTTTTTCAAGTCGGCGAGGGCCTGCTCGGCGCGGCGGCCTTCGAGGAGGGCCTTCGTGCCGAACCCGCCGCCGATGAGCAGCACCGCGGCGACGCCGATGGAGGCGGCCTTGTTGCGCTTGATGGCGAGGCTGGCGCGCTTGAACCAGCCGGCCCGCTCCGCGCCGGTGGCGAAGCCGTTCTGGTAGGCGAGGATGTCGGCCTGCAGCTCCTCGACGCTGCGGTAGCGCGCGGACGGGTGGAGGGCCATGGCCTTCTTCACCACGGCGGCGAGCGACTCGGGGATGACGCTGCGGGGTAGGGCGCGACCGCCGGGCGCGCCCACGCTTGCTTTCGCGTTTGCGTGAGAGGACGAGGCGGGAAGTGGGCCGCCTCGGCGAGGCGGCCCTACCAAGGGGTCGATCTCGCCGCGGCCGACTTTGCCGACGATGTCCCAGGCGTCGGTGCCCTCCACGGGCGGGCGCAGGGCGAGGATGGTGTAGAGGATCGCGCCCAGCGCGTAGATGTCCGCGCGGTGGTCCATCGTCTCCACCTCGCCGCGCGCCTGCTCGGGGGCCATGTATTGCGGCGTGCCCATGATGGTGCCGGCCATCGTGGCATCCAAGGCAGGCGCGGAGTCGCGCGCCGATGCGACGTTGCCCGCGGAAGGCGCGTCCTTTTTGCCGAGGATCTTCGCCAGCCCCCAGTCCATGACGAGCACGCTGCCGAAGTCGCCGAGCATGATATTTTCCGGCTTCAGGTCGCGGTGGATGACGTGCCTGCTGTGCGCAAAGGCGAGCGCGTCGCAGACCTTCTGGAAGACGGTGAGCAGCACGGGGAGCGGGATACTTTTTCACCGTGGCCTCGGTGCCCGCGGCGAGCAGTTCGATCACCTTTTTCAAGGTGATGCCGCGCACCATTTTCATGGTGTAGAAGACCTGGCCGTTTTCATCCACGCTCAGCTCATAGACGGGGACGATGTTGGGATGGTCGAGCTGGCCGGTGACCTTGGCCTCGTGGATGAAGCGCAGGAGGTCGTCGGGGGAATTCGAGTCGAGCATCACCTTCATGGCGACGGTGCGGCCGATGGTGGCTTCCTTGGCGTCGAGGATGGCACCCATGCCGCCCTGCGCGACGACTCCGCCGATGTCGTATTTTTTCTCCCGCAGGAACTCCTCCGGCAGCACGCGCTGCACGACCTCGGCGGTCGGGGCGAGCGACATGTCGGGGGTGGACTCGGTCTTCAGCCGGTGCAGCTCGATGGTGGCGGCGCCGATCTGGATTTTCTGGTTGGGCCACAGCCGCGTGTTCCCGGCGACGGGCTTGCCGTTCACGAGCGTGCCGTTGCTGCTGCCGAGGTCTTCGATGAGGGCGTTGTCGAAATTGAGCGTGAGCTGCGCGTGCCGGCGGGAGACGAGGTCGGCGTCCACGCGGATGTCGCAGTCGGGGTTGCGGCCGAGGACGTAAACGCCGGGCGGAAGGATGTGGCGGCCGTGTTCGGTGCCGGAGACTGTGATGAGGATTTCGGTCTGGGGAGTGGCCATGCGGAAAGGGGGAGCCGCCGGGAGTGGATAAGCAAAGGGGAGGGGGTGGGTCAATCGTTCGGCCACGTGAAGCGGCCGGCGTCGATCCTGCCGGGGCGCGTTGCTTTGGGAGCGTAACGGGGCGGCAGTCTTTCGGGCGTTTTGCATGTCGCCGCTTGAATTCGGCGCGCACGCTGCCACCGTCCGCGACCCGCATGACCAAAGAACTGCTCATTTACCTCGACGGAAAGATTGTGCCTGAATCGCAGGCGAAGGTTTCCGTGTTCGACCATGGGCTGCTTTATGGCGACGGGTGCTTTGAGGGGATCCGGTTTTACAATGGGCGCGTCTTCCGGCTCGAGGAGCACACGCGGCGGATTTTTGACAGCGCGAAGGCGCTGCTGCTGAACATCCCGATGACGCCGGAGGAGATGATGCGCGCGACGGTGGAGACGGTGAAGGCGAACGGGCTTCGCGATGGTTACATCCGCACGGTGGTGACGCGTGGCGTGGGGCCGATGGGGCTTTCGCCTTACAAGTGCCCGAAGCCGTCCGTGTTCATCATCGCGGCGAGCATCCAGCTCTATCCCGAGAGCGCTTATGAAAACGGGCTGGTGATGGCGACGGTGGCGACGCGGCGTCCGCGGCACGACATCCTGCCGCCGCAGGTGAAGTCGCTGAACTACCTCAACAACATCATGGCGAAGGTGGAGGCGATCCAGGCGGGCGCGGAGGAAGGGCTGATGCTGAACGACCAGGGGCTCGTGGCGGAATGCACGGGCGACAACATCTTCGTGATTCGCGACGGTGCGATCTCCACGCCGCCGCTGAGCGCGGGGGCGCTGGATGGAATCACGCGGCGCGTGGTGTTTGAAATCGCGGAGGCGCTCGGCATCCCGCTGCGCGAGCGCGATCTCACGCGGCACGACATTTACACGGCGGACGAGTGCTTCCTCACCGGCACGGCGGCGGAGGTCATCGCGGCGGTGAAGCTGGATCAGCGGGTGCTCGGCGACGGGAAGCCGGGGCCGATCACGAAGCGCGTGGTCGCGAAATTCCGCGAGATCGCGCACTCGACGGGGACGCCGGTTTACGAATAGGCGCGCGCCGTTTCCGCCTCCGGTCGCGCGAAGTGCTTGACCTTGGCGGGGACGGTTCCATCTTTTCCTCGGAATGAACTGCGACGTCTGCAAACAGAAGACAGCCACGGTATTTCTCACCCAGATCGTGGATGGGAAGATGCAGAAGGTGAACCTGTGCGACGGCTGCTCGAAGGAGAAGGGCGTGACGGATCCGAAGGGATTTGCGCTCGCGGACATGCTGCTCGGGCTCGGCGCGTCGGAGGAGATGGAGCGCAGCGGCGTGGGGCAGAAGTGCCCGATGTGCGGGTTCAGCCAGGCGGATTTCAAGAAGACGGGGCGCTTTGGCTGCTCGAATTGCTACGAGGTCTTCGCCGAGGGGCTCGAGGCGATGCTGAAGGGCATGCACAAGGGCACGACGCACGTCGGCAAGGTGCCGCAGCGTCTGCTGAAGGCGCGCCAGCACGCGGAGGAACTGAAGCGGCTGCAGCGCGAACTGCGCAAGGCGGTGGACGACGAGAAATACGAGACGGCCGCGGAACTGCGCGACAAGATCAAGCAGTTCGAGCCGGGCAACGCCGGAGGGACCTAGCCATGGCGCTGCACAACATCCTCACGGAATCCGGCGAGTGGCTGAGCGGCGACGGGCCGCAGAGCCACATCGTCATCAGCAGCCGCGTGCGGCTCGCGCGGAACCTGCGCAACTTTTCATTCCCCGGCTGGGCGAAGAAGGCGGACCGCATCGCGGTGCTCGAATGCGTGAAGCCGCAGGTGGAGTCGCTGCCGGAGATGGCGGATGCGTATTCGGCGTATTCGCAGGATCTCAGCGCGCTGGAAAAGCAGGTGCTCGTGGAGCGGCACCTCGTCTCGCGCGAGCACGCGGCGAAGGGCATCGGCTCGGCGGTGGTGATGAACCGCAAGCAGACGCTTTCGGTGATGATCAACGAGGAGGACCACCTGCGCATCCAGGGCATCCGCAGCGGGCTGCAGCTGAGGAACGTCTTCAAGCTCGTGGACAAGGTGGACACGGCGCTCGGCGAGCGGCTCGATTTCGCATTTCACCAGCAGTACGGATTTCTCACCGCGTGCCCGACGAATGTCGGCACCGGGATGCGCGCGAGCGCGATGATGCATCTGCCGGGCCTCGTGCTGAGCGAGCAGATCAACCAGGTCATCGGCGCGGTGAACAAGGTCGGGCTCGCCGTGCGCGGGCTTTACGGCGAGGGCACGGAGGCGCTCGGGAATCTTTTCCAGATCTCCAACCAGACGACGCTCGGCGAAAAGGAGGACGAGATCCTCATGCGGCTGAACAAGGTCATCGAGCAGATCCTCCAGCACGAGCAGAACGCGCGGGCGAGCCTCCTCGACAAGCGGGCGACGCTGCTGCTCGACAACATCGGGCGCGCGTACGGAATCCTCCGCCACGCGCACAGCATGGCGAGCAAGGAAGCGCTGAATTTGCTGAGCTGCCTGAAGCTCGGCACGGACCTCGGCTTTTTCCCGGAGGAAGGGCGGCTGCTGGTGGATCAGCTCTTCATGGAGACGCAGCCGGCGCACCTGCAGAAAAGTTCGCAGCAAAAACTGCAGGCTGAGGAGCGCGACACGCTGCGCGCGGAGATCGTCCGCGGGAAGCTCGCGAAATTTCCGAAGCCGGATGGCAAGAAGGCCATCGAGCGCGGCCGCGAGGAGCGGAAGGAAAAGGAGAAGGACGGGAAGGGCGCCGACGCGGAATAGCGCCGCTGACGCCGACTATTCCCGCATCGCGAGCGGGACGACCTTTTTGCCGACGGCCGGGCCGGTGTATTCGCTGAGCGGGCGGTAGAGGCGGTTGTCGGCGAGCTGTTCGAGGACGTGGCCGGTCCAGCCCGCGGTGCGCGAGATGGCGAAGATGGGCGTGAACATGTCCGTCGGCAGGCCGAGCGAGTAATAGACCGTGGCGCTGTAGAAATCGACGTTCGCATTCAGATCCTTCTTCTCCTTCATGATCGTCGCGATGCGCTCGCTCATGCGCAGCCATTTCGGCTCGCCGTGCTTTTCCGTGAGCTTGATGGCCATCGCGCGGAGGTGCGGCGCGCGCGGGTCGAGCACCTTGTAGACGCGGTGGCCGATGCCCATGATCTTCTTTTTCTGCGCGAGCGCGTTGTCCACCCATGCGTCCACATTCGCCTCGCTGCCGATCTCCTGGAGCATGTGGATGACGCCTTCGTTCGCGCCGCCGTGCAGCGGGCCTTTCAGCGTGCCGATCGCGGAGGTGATGGCGGAATACATGTCGCGTCAGCGTCGCGATGGTGACGCGCGCGCTGAACGTTGAGGCGTTCATGCCGTGGTCGGCGTGGAGCACGTAGGCGACGTCGAGCGTCTGCGCGGCCTCGGCGCTCGGCTCTTCGCCGGTGAGCAGGTAGAGGAAGTGCGCGGCTTCGCCGAGATCCTTGCGGATGGGGAGGAGCTTCTTGCCCATGCGCGCGCGGTGGTAGTACGCGGCGATGACGGAAATCCGCGCGGTGATGCTGATGGCGCGCTCGCGATTGCGATCCACCGAGGTGTCATCGAGATGGTGATCGTAGAGGCCGAGCATCGAGATCGCGGTGCGGATCACATCCATCGGGTCCCGCGTCCTTCGGGGCCGAGGTGAGGAAATCGATGACGCCACGGGGAAGCTCGCGGTGGCTGCGCAGCTCCTCGGTCAGCGTGTTGAGCTGGCGCCAGTTCGGGAGTTCGCCGTACCACAGGAGGTGGATGACCTCCTCGAAGGACACTTTTCCCGCGAGTTCATTGATGTCGTAGCCCGCGTAGATGAGCTGGCCGACGTCTCCGAGCACGTCGGAGAGACGGGTGGAGTTGGCGATGATTCCTTCGAGACCTTTTGCGACAACGGGCATGGCAGGGCGGTGTTTCGGTGGTGAAAAAGTGGGTCAACCCGGAAGCCCGGAAACATGGTCCCGGCCGGGAACCGGAGACATTTCCCAACCACCGCCTGCGGCGCAAGCGCGAAAGCCCGATTGCCCGAAAATGCGGCCTATCGCCGGGCTTTCGCCGCCGCCTTCGTGATGGCGGTGAGGAGCGATGCGGGATCCTGGTTCAGGCCGTTGTGCTGGAAGGCGATTTCGCCCTCGGCGTTGAGAAGCGTGATGGTGTTCGAGTGGGCGAACTGGCCGCGGGAATCGGCGGCGTAGTTCACGCCGAGGAGTGCGGCGAGTTCGCGCACGTCGTCATTTTCACCGCGCAGCAGCGTCCAGCGACCGGTCGAGAGGTGCTCCTTGCGGCGGTATGCGGCAAGCGCCTCGGTCGTGTCGCGTTTCGTGTCGAAGCTCACGAGCAGGAAGTCCACTTTCGCGAGCACGTCCTTGGGCAGCTCTGCCTCCAGTTTCCTCATCTCGTTGACGAGGATCGGGCAGGCGTATTCGCAGTGGGTGAAGAACATCGCGAGGATCTGCGGGCGGCCGCGGAGGACGGAGAGTTGCAGCTTGCGGCCGACGTCGGAGGTCCAGGTGGATTCGAGCTGGTAGAGCGAGCGGTCGGTCGGCTTTCCGGCGGGGAGGGCGGGGCGGCAGCACGGGGGAAGGTCGGCGTCTTTTTTTAGCGTTGGCGGGTCGGCAGCCAAGGCGACGCAGGGCAGGAGGGCGATGAGGAAAAGGAGGATTTTCATGGGTCTTTCGCGCAGCGGAAGCCGAGGTTGTGGACGGTGTAGCTGGCCTTCAGGCTGCTGCGGAGGCCGAAGCGCATGAACGCGGGAAAATTGCCGGTGTCCTTTGCGCCGAATGATCCGGCTCCGCAGAAAAGATTGCGCTCGAGGCCCGTGTCACCGCGCGCGTCGCCGGTGACGATGGCGCTGTTGAAATCGCTCGTCCATTCCCACACGAGGCCGTGGAGATCGCGGAGGCCGAAAATGTTCGCGCGTCCGCTGCCGACGGTGGGGAGTACGTCGGGCGATGGCGTGGAGTACCAACGCGCGACGGCCTTCTGGAACTCGGCGTCCTTCGTGCCGTCGGCGACGGTGAAGCCTGCGCCGGCTGCGAACTCCCACTCGACCGTCGTCGGCAGCCGCCTGCCGCGCCATGCGGCGAAGGACTTCGCGGCGAACCACGACACGTAGGTCACGGGCTGCGCGGCGTCCGCCTTTCCGAGATCGAGGTCGCCGCCCCAGTGCGCGAGGTAGCGCTCGTCGGCGAAGATGCGCTTCACGTGCGAGCGCTGCCATTTCGGGTTTTCGCGGACGAATGCGAGGAACTCGCCGTTTGTCACCGGCCGTTCGTCGAGGAGGAAAGGCGCGACGGCGATCTCCTTCGCGTCTTTTTCCCCGCGGAAAAGCGGCGTGTATTTTCCGCCGGGCACCGGCGCCATGCCGGGCACCGCGGCACGGGTGTCACGCGAAGGCGCGAAGGCGCAAAGAGCCGCACAGACAGAAAGGACGATCCTTGCGAAGCGCATCGTCACTGGCTGGAACTCTCGGCGTGGACTTTTTTCACTTCCTCGACGGTGACGATGTCGCCGGTGTTGCCCCACGAATTCCGCACGTAGGTGAGCACGCTGGCGATCTGTTCGTCGTTGAGCATCGAGGGCGGCATCACGCCGTTGTAGGTCTGGCCGTTCACGGTGATCGGTCCGCTGAGGCCCTTGATGAGCGACATGATCGCGCGGGTCTTGTCGGCCATGAGCCAGTCGGACTTCGCGAGCGGCGGGAAGACGCCCGGCATGCCCTGGCCCTCGGGCTGGTGGCACGCAAAGCACACCTGCGTGTAAACGCGCTTCCCTTTTTCCATGATGATCTCCTTGCCCATCGCCGCGATCTTCGGGTCGCCGGCGATCGCCTTTTTCATCTGCGCCTCCATCTCCGCGAGCTTCTGTCCGGCGCCGGGCCCGGCGAGCGCGCTTTCGCCGAGATAGACGGCGTCCACTTCCTTGCCGGAATACACGATCAGGTTCGGGTCGCCCTCGACCTTCAGCATGCCGAGCGCGCCCTTGTTGAACGCGCGGAACAGCGAGTGATCCACGAGGATGTAAGTGCCCGGCACCTGCAGGCCGAACTCCACAATCGCCGAGCCACCGGCGGGCACGAGCGTGGTCTGCACCTGCTCCTGCGAAACTTTCACGCCTCCCTCCTGGTACACCTTGTCGAAGATTTCGCCGATGACATGGAACGACGAGAGCAGGTTGGGCCCGCCGTTTCCGACAAACATCCGCACGCGTTCGCCGACCTTCGCCTTCAGCGCCTTGTCGCCGACGAGCGAGCCGACCGCGCCATTGAACAACGACGTAGCTCGCGCGCTCGTCCACGGCCTTCTCCATGTCGAACGGCTGCAGGCCCTCCTCGCCGAATTTGCCCTGCGTGTAAAATTCCCCCTGCATCACGTAGAACTCGCGGTCCACCGCCGGCAGGCCTTCCTTCGGCTCGACAAGGATGAGGCCATACATGCCGTTCGCGACGTGCATGCCGACCGGCGCGGTCGCGCAATGATAGACGTAGAGCCCGGGGTTGATCGCCTTGAAAGAAAACTGCGACTTGTGTCCGGGCGCCGTGAATGACGATGCCGCGCCGCCGCCGGGCCCGGTGACCGCGTGCAGGTCGATATTGTGCGGCATCTTCGAGCTCGGATGATTCTTCAGATGAAACTCCACGAGGTCGCCCTCGCGCACGCGGATGAAAAGTCCGGGCACCTCGCCGCCGAACGTCCAGAAAAGATAATCCACGCCATCGGCCATGCGCTTCACCACCTCGACCACCTCGAGCTCCACCGTGACCTTCGTCGAGTGCTTGCGCTTGATCGGCGGCGGCACATTCGGCGCGGCGGTGAGCACGGCCTTTTCCTCGCCGATAATTTCCGGGTCGGTGCCTTTGGCCTCCGATCCGGGCAGCGGGGCGGTGGTCGGAGAGGGCGGTTCGGCGGCGAAGGAGGTCGCGAGGAGTGCGAGGAGTGCGGTGAGGAATATGGGAAAGCGTTTCATAATTACACTTCAGCACGGCAACACGCGCCTCCGCTCCGCGGAAATTGGCCGATGCTGCCCCTTGTTGGCCTTTTTTCCCACGCGCTGCCACCGGAGCTTGCTCTGTCTGGCTGAAGGTGCGTCCGGCGATAAAAGCGCATCCGCGGGCAGCCTGATGTTGCAAGAATACGGCGATCGGTATTGGTTCCCGCCGGCTCTGGGTCTGTGCGCTGACGAACCGAATGTTCAGCGTGATCCCGGGCACTTTTCCCAAACTCCAAGCACAGATCCATTCCCCAATGAAACACACCTGCATCCTCCCGTTCGTCATCGCCATCTTCACCGCGCTGTCGGCGCAGGCGCAGTTGGATTTTGGTGACCACTCCTCGGCGACCATCACCGGCAAGGCGTGGGGCGCGCTGAATGCGAACAACTACCCGGATGCCGTCGCCTACGCGAAGAAGTGCGTGGAAATGTATGAGAAGCAGGCGGTGGACATGCAGAAGGAACTGAAGGCGCCGGTGACCGGCGACAAGGACGCGGTGGCGAAACTGTGGGCGCTCAACGACGTGGGCACGTGCCTGTTCATCATGGGCCAGGCGCTGGAAAAGCAGAACAAGGGCGCGGAGGCGCTCGCGGCTTACAAGCAGCTCGTGGAGAAGGTTCCCTTCGCGCAATGCTGGGACACGAAGGGCTGGTTCTGGAAACCGGCGGAAGGCGCGAAGGCGCGCATCAAGGCGCTGGAGTTTGACTCGCTGAAGTGAGGCGCGTCCGAGGCACCGAGAAATCCGCCGACTTCACCCGGACCATGAGTTCGTTTTCCCCGGCACGGCTTTTTGGCGGCATCGCGGTTGTCTGCGCGACGATGTGCAGCCTGAGCGGCGCTGATGCCGCGACGGTGAAAGTCGGCAAGAACGACAAGGGGCACTTCGTCCTGCTGCGCGACGGCCAGCCGTATTTCATCCGCGGGGCGGGTAGGCTCGAGTCACCTCGCGCTTTTGAAGGAACATGGCGGGAACTCGATCCGCACGTGGGGCATCGAGTCGCTCGAGCAGAAGGTGGATGGCAAACGGCTCATCGACCGGTGCGCGGAACTCGGCATCACGATCGCCGCGGGCATCCATGTCGCCCACGAGCGCCACGGCTTCAACTACTCCGATCCGGCGCAAATCCAGCGACAGCGCGATGCGGTCCGCGCTGCGGTGCGCAAGTACAAGGATCATCCCGCGCTGCTGGTCTGGGGACTCGGGAACGAAATGGAAGGGCCGACTTCCGACGGGCGCGATCCGCGCATCTGGAAGGAACTGAACGAGCTCGCGGCCATCGTGAAGGCGGAGGATCCCGCGCACCCGGTGATGACCGTCATCGCGGGCGCGGCACCGACGAAAGTGAAGGGCATTCTCGAACACTACCCGAACATCGACATCCTCGGCGTGAACGCCTACTCGGGCGCGGGCGGTGCGGCGGCGGCGGTGAAGGCGGCGGGCTGGAAGAAGCCGTTCGTGCTCGCGGAGTTCGGCCCGTCGGGACACTGGGAGGTGCCGAAGACGAAATGGGGCACGCCCATCGAGCCGGCCAGCCGGGACAAGGCCGCGGCCTATTTTTCCACGCAGAAGACGATGATCGAGGATGCCGCGGACATCAGCCTCGGGAGCTATTGCTTCGTGTGGGGGCAGAAGCAGGAGACGACCTCGACGTGGTACGGCATGTTTTTGAAAACGGGCGAGAAGCTCCCGCAGGTGGACGCGATGTGCCGCGCGTGGACGGACAAATGGCCTGCGAACCGCTGTCCGCGGGTGACGCGCTTCGAATCGGAACTGAAGGAAGCCATCTTTCCGCCGGGCCAGCTTTGCACGGTGCGTGCGGAGGCGACCGATCCGGATGGCGACGAACTAGTCTGGGAGTGGACTGTCACCGCCGAGAGCACGGATTTGAAAGTCGGCGGAGACAAGGAATCGGAACCGCCGTCGTTCCCCGATGCCGTCGTCAGTGCCGACAAAAGCGAGGCGGTCATCCGCACGCCCTCGAAGCCGGGGAACTATCGCGTCTTCACCATCGTCCGCGACCGCAAGGGTGCCGCGAGCGCGGAGAATTTTTGCTTCCGCGTCGAGGCCCGGTAAGCGGCCGCTGGTTAGTTTTTCGAGCCGATGATGGGCGGCGCGACGGGGGAGACCGTGGTCTCGACTTCGATGGCCGCGTCAAAGAGCCCGATCGCAGTCTGCGCGACCTTCCGCGTTTCGTAAAAAGTGTAGGCGCCCACGCCCACGGCTCCCACGATGGGCATCCAGCGCGCGATGCCTTTGCCCAGGAGATTTTGGGTGACTTTGATCCCGACCCGCCGTGCGACGCGCTCGAGAACCCGCAACGTCTGGCGCCGGATCAGCACGCCTTCGCCGAGGATGACGACCAGTTCGCCGACCGCCTTTGCCGCCGTCGCCTTAAACATGCAGTAGAGCATCTGCTCCTTCGTCAGCGCGGATTTTTTCCCATAGATGGCCGCGATGTCCGCGACCATCTGGGTCTGGACGCGCCAGACCGCGAGGAGTTCCGGGACGAGCGTGAGCAAACCCGCGGGCCCCGGGAATGTGGCCAGCCCCCCGGCGGCGAGGGCCGCCCGCGTCGCGGCGGCGGAGGCAATGCGCCGGGCCTGGTCGCAGGGAGCATGGCTCTCGCTTTCCTCGGTCCCGGGAATGTGCCCGATCACCTCGAGGATCGCCTGCGCGACACGCGAGTGGAGGGTCGCGGTGACTTGGGGATCCGGGCGGGCGTCCGACATGAGCGCAAGGTATCTCTGCGATGCGAGTCCGCCAGCGGAGAAACCGTGCCTTTCACCGACGCCACCTTCTCTGCGGAAATCGCGCGGTGCCGCAATCTTTGCCGCTGACCCCGCGCTCCGGGCCGGGTCCCGGGGATTTCGCTTTGTCACATTGCGGGATCGCCGCACTGACGGACGATCTTTTTATCCGGAGTTTGCGCAGGCGCCGTTCGCGAGGCCGACTCCCAGTACGCCGGATCCATGCACGCGTAGCTCCACACGACATTCTCGGACGGGGCGATCTCGCGCCCCTGCCTGCCGCCGTAGTCGCAGCCGAGAAAGGGGGTGCGTCGCTCACGCCTCGAACGTTTTAGCGATGTAAGGGACGGCGAAGAGGTGCAGGCTTCGGGCGCGTGGTTGGCTTCGTGCGGCGAAGGCCAGGGAAGCATCCGTCCGCCGTTCCCACGCATGCCCCGGGTGGGAGAGTGGTGGGTTTCGGCAATCGTGTCGTAATCGTTATGTGAAATCTTTTATCTTGCTGGATGGTTTCCGCATAATACTTTCCACAACTAATTGCCCAAAAGGCGATTCCCCCTCCCCCACTGCCGGTTGCCCGCCGTCGCTGCTCCGGGGGCTGTACCTCACTGCACCATGAAAGTACCCTCCTTCCCCCGTAATCGCGTCCCGGTCCTGCAGCGCTCGGCTCGCATCCTGAATGCGCTCGCCTTGGCGGCTCTGGTTCTTTTCGGATTTGCCCGGTTCGCGCACGCGGATGTCAACTCCATCAACCAGCAGGTCTGGCAGATGAAGTTCGCCGTTTCGAATGGCCAGCTTTACACCAGTGGCGATCCAGCGCAGGGGCTGAACACCGCGTGGATGAATGCGGATGACGATGGGGACGGTATCAAGAACAAGG
The DNA here is from genome assembly GCA_963769025.1 of uncultured Verrucomicrobiae bacterium. Classification (GTDB taxonomy): domain Bacteria; phylum Verrucomicrobiota; class Verrucomicrobiia; order Chthoniobacterales; family Chthoniobacteraceae; genus SXWH01. The sequence continues at coordinate 240,101 of CAVYKI010000003.1, read as the reverse complement.
AGGAGCTGGCCGCGGGCACGAATCCGTTCAGCAGGAGCAACACGATCAAGATTTCGAGCATCACGGCGAGCGGTTCGAATGTGACCCTTCAGTTTCCCACCGAGAACGGCAAACGGTACCGGGCGCAATCGACGACGACGCTTTCGAATCCCGCGAGCTGGGTGGTTCCGGCACAGACGCCCTCGGAATTGGTCGGGGACGGCAACCCGGGACAGATCGTGGTGACCTATGCCGCGAATACGTTTTTCCGGATCCTGGTGGACGACAAGGACTCCAGCGGCAGCGGCGTGAGTGACTGGGCGAAGAAAATCCTGGGATACAACACGGGTACGCAGATGACCGACGGCCAGACGCTGGATTCCGCCGCGATTCCCGAGGCCCTGGCTTCGCTGAATCGGGTCACCGTGACGGTGAACAAGGCGAACGCGACGCAGCCGGCGGATCCGATCACGGCACCGGAGGAAGTGGGCTCGATCACCGTCTCCCGTGGCATCACCAAGCTCGGCACGCTCACCGCCAAGACGCCCATCACGGTACCGCTGCAGAAGGCCGGCACAGCGACGGAGGGCACGGATTACGATAGCCTGCCGTCATCGGTCACCTTCAGTTCGCTCGGGGCGACCGCACAGACTTTCAGCGTGAACCCGAGGTACCACGGTGCCCGGAAAACGAACGTGACGGCAATCGTCAAGGCCATGGCCGGCACGGACTACAGCCTCGGTGCCGCGAACAGCGCCAGCGTGGTCATCAATCCGGCGGGCCTCGCCAACGGCACCGGGCTGACGGGAAGGTACTACAACACATCGAGCTCCACCTACACGACCCAGACGACCATTTTTGCCGGGACGGCGAAGATGACCCGCACGGATGCGACGGTGGACTTCACCAACGGCGTCAACGGATGGGGTGCGACGGCCGGTCCGACCGGGATGTCGGATGCCTCGACGACCGGGGCTTTCTCGGTCCGCTGGACCGGCCAGATCCTCCCGCAGTACACGGAGAAGTACTCCATCGACTTCCGCAGCGACGACAGTGCGAAGGTGTGGGTGAACGGCGTGCTGCTCATCGACCGGTGGGCCGCACAGGGTGCCACGGACTACGTGAACACGATCAACCTCACGGGAGGGGTTCCGTACGACATCGTCATCGAGTACTACAACGGCACCGGAAGCGCGGAGGCGCGCCTCTACTGGTGGAGCGCGAGCCAGACGAAGCAAATCATTCCGCAGAACCGCCTCTTCCCGGAGGGTGCCGTGGCGGAGAAAATGACGGCGCTCACGCATTCGCTCGTCGCGGTGGGCTACGAGAACGTTCCGTTCAGCTTCAACGTCGTCGCTCCGAACATCAGCGGGGCCGTGACTTACGCAGTGGATGCGAGCAGCGCGCCGCTGCCGCCCGGCCTGAGCATGAACGCGAGCGGCGCCATCACCGGCACACCGACCCTCGCGGGCACCTACAATGTCGCGATCAACGCGACGAACGCGGCGGCCGGCACCGTGACCGGCAGTTCCGTTGTCATCATCACCATCTATCCGACCGGCAGCCTCACGCGTGAGAAGGATGTCGCGGCGAACGGGACCTTCACGCCGGACGGCACGATTTCCACGCTGGACGATGACACGAATTACGCGAGCGCCACGGTGCGGCGTCTGCGCGGCTACATCGTCCCTCCGAAGACCGGGAACTACTATTTCTGGCTGGCCGCGAACAACTCGGCGGAGCTGTGGATTTCCAACGACGCGGAGTACGTGAATCGCGTCCGCCGTGCGACCGTCTCGGGGAACACGGGGAAGAGGGTCTGGAGTGTTTTCCCGACGCAGAAGACCCAATGGCTGTCCTTGAAGGCGGGCCAGAAATACTACTTCGACGTCCTGCATAATACGCCGGGCGGCGGGGCGGACGATTACGTCTCGATGGGCTGGTGCCAGGATGACATTGGGACCGTTCCTTCCACTGCGGCGGCGCCCAATGCGGCCGGTGCAACGACGCAGATTCCGAACGGCGGAGCCGCGTTGGACGGTTACCCGCGCAGCGGCACGGTGCCGAGCTACATCTTCCAGCCATATGATTATCCCGCCCTGGTGGCGACGGGAGGCAGCTTGTATTCCGCAAACCTCGGCCCGCAGGGGGCAGTCAGCACGAAGGGCAGCGGCTCGGCGAACCTCCGGGTGAACGCGGCCGGGACTCAGGCCATCCTGTATTTTAACTACCAGAACCTCACGACGCCGAAGACCAACTACCATCTGCACGTGGACGGCTACACCGACGGCGGCAACGTCATCCACCCGAACGGGGAGATCGTTTACGACATCGACTCGGCGGAAGTGCAGCCTGAGCTCCGGACTCCGGACGGCGGACTCATCTGGGACCTGGCCGCCCTCGGGTCATTCCTGAACACCGGGAGCGACACGCTCCTCGATGCGCTCAAGAAGGGAAAAGTGTACATCAACGTCCACTCCGTCATGTTCCCCGGCGGGGAAATTCGCGGGAACCTGCATTTGGTCGATGGCTCGCAGACGCCGCCGAGTCCGGCGCTCTACCCGGCGCGTGCGATGACGGATGTCGCCTCGGACTCCACGGGTGCGGCCGCTGCGCGGTTCCTGAATCAGGCCACCTTCGGTGCGAGCCCATCGGATGTCGCGTACGTGAAGGCCAACGGCTTTTCGGCGTGGATCGACGACCAGCTCCTGCAGCCCGCGAGCTATGCCTCGGGAGACGTGGTCAACGGCCTCACGGCGGACATCAATTCGCCTTACCCGTCATCGCTCTTCACGAACGCGTGGTGGAAATATTCGATCACCGGACCGGACCAGTTGCGCCAGCGGCTGGCATTTGCGCTGAGCGAGATTCTGGTGGTCTCGTGGGCCGACGACACCGGCCCTCTGCAGAACAACGGGCGCATCCTCGCGGACTACTACGATCAGCTCGTGGACTATTGCCTCCCCACGCCCGGGCTGGCGAACAGCGGCAATTTCCGCGGCATCCTAAAGGCCGTCACGCTGACGCCCGCGATGGGCCTGTACCTCGACATGCGGGCAAACCAGAAGGGCGATCCCACCATCGGCCGGCACCCGAATGAAAACTACGCGCGGGAAATCCTGCAGCTCTTCTCCATCGGCCTGAACCGCATGTGGGACGACGGGAAGCTCGTGCTCGATTCCAATGCAAACCTGATCCCGACCTACAGCCAGTCGAGCGTCCTCGGCATGTCTGCGCTGCTCACCGGCTGGAACTACGCGCAGGCCAACCAGGGGAACGGACGCGCCCCGACCAGCTTCAGCCCGGCTGCAGACACCCTGAATCCGATGGTCCTCGTGCCGAACTACCATGATATCAATGCCAAGCTGCTGCTGGACAATGTAGTCACCCCGGCTGCGACCGGGCTGACGCCGAGGGTGAGCGTCACCAGCGTCGCGATCGGGAACCCTTGCACGGTGACCACGTCCACGGTCCACGGATTGACGACCGGCGACACGGTCACGATCGCGAGTGTCAGCGGCGGGGTTTTCCCGGGCGGAGCGATCAATGCGAGCTTCCAGGTGACCGTAACGGGGGCGAAGACATTCACCGTCCCGGTCAACTGCACGACCGCGCCATCGAGCGGCACCGGAACGGTCACCGGGGCGACGGTCGTTTCGCCCACGTTTGCCAACAACGTCGTTCCGGTCGTCACCGGTTCGCAGGCGGACAGCACCGGCACCACCTTGCCGCATCCGTACGACCAGTTCGGACTCAAGGAGCTGGACGTTGCCATCGATAACATCGTCAACAACGACAACGTCCCGCCTTACATCTGCCGGCAGCTCATCCAGCGGCTGGTGACCAGCGATCCGAGCCCCGGCTACCTCTACCGCGTGGTGCAGAAGTTCAAGGACAACGGTTCCGGTGTCCGCGGAGACATGGCGGCAGTCGTGCGGCAGATCCTGTTGGATGGCGAAGCGCGCGGTAACGCCCGAATTCCCGAACAAGTTCGGCAAACAGCGTGAGCCGATGCTCCGCCTGACCGGACCCGCGCGGGCGTTTCCGGCGGCCTCCTACACCGGCACCTACACGCAGTTGACCGGTGTGAATTCCAACAAGCTCCGCCTCGTCACGAGCACGCCGAACGATTTCAGCGCATCGTTCAGCGTCAGCCTGAATTTCCTGGGCAACTACACGCAGACAACCCCGCCAAATCCCTACAACAATCCCACGAGCACGACCTACACCACGAGTGCCACGCTGGCCATCGCCGCCACGCACCTCGACATCGCCAGCATCGGCACGGGCAATCCGACGGTGATCACCACCACCAAGCCTCATGGCTTGGGGACGGTGGGGCAGACGAGGACGGTATGGCCCACCGGCCTATCCGGGAATTTCTCGGCATCCATCAACGCCGGGATCACGGCGACAGTGACCGGGCCCGACACCTTTACGGTCCCGATTACGACGTCCCGCGTCTTTCAGGTCGCATCCATCTCGATCGGTTCCCCGTGCACCGTGACGACCACGACCCCGCACGGCCTGTCCGCGGGCACCACGACCGGCGTCACCATCAACGGCGTCGTCGGTGGAACGTTCGCCGGCACCATCAACGCGACCAACCTGTCGGTCGTCAGCACCGGCCCCAACACGTTCACGGTCACCGGAGTCAATTGCACCGCCGTCCCCACCAGCTACACCACATGGCGCGAGGTCAGCAATCCGTGCGTCGTCACCACGGTGGTGCCGCATGGACTGAGCGATGGAAGCAGCGTGACCATCTCCGGCGTCTCGGGCGGCTCTTTCACTCCGACCATCAACGGCACCTTCCCGGTCACCGTTGTGGATCCGTCCTCTTTTACGATCGCGTCCAGTTGTGCGGTGGCCTCGTCGGCCAATACTGGCAGCATCGTCGGAGGCAACACCCTGGATGTGAATGCGACCGGCATGGTCAATGTGACCTACACGCAGAACGCGGGGAGCAGCATCATGACCGTGAACACCGGCGGGCCGCAGACCGATGTCGTCATTCCCGCGGCAAACAGCGGAACGACGACGCTGAAGAGCAAGGTGTATCTCGGCGTTTTGACCCGGAACGCCTCGCTCGCGCTGACCAGCATGGCGGCGACGAATCCCGTGACCATCACCAAGGCCGGGCACGGGCTGGCGACGGGGAACACGATCGCGATCAGCGGAGTCACCGGCGGCACATTCATCAGCGGCGGCGTCACCAGCCTGAACGTGATCAACAAGACCCACACGGTCACGGTTCTCGATGCGGACACCTTCACGGTCCCGGCGCAGTGCACCGCGAGCCCGACCGCTGCGGGAACGGCGACCGGCGCGTTCGGCCCTGTCGCGACGGATGGCGTCTATGAGGTGCAGTCCGCGACGGGAACGACCTCGTTCACGGTCGCCACCGCCGACGTGCCGACGGCGACGAGGACCGGAAATGTCCTCATGCCGAAGGTCAGCACGAGCTACACGCCGCAAACCAGCAATACGATTGTCCAGTTCAATACCAATGTGAACCACAGCATGCTCGTGGGGCAGAATGTGTGGGTCGATGTGCCGGTTGTGACCACGCCGTTGTCGGACGGCGAATACACGATCACGAACACGGCCGACGACGACCACTTCAAGACTTCGTATCTGCCCGTGAGCTCAGCCCTCGGCACCTATCCGAAGCCTTCCGGGTCCAACAACGGCGTCACGCTTTACCCGCTGGCGCCGGCGCCGACGGGACGCTCGGGCGTAGTGACCATCAACCAAAGCACCTTCAACGTGGGGAACACGGAGGGGTCCCTCACCCAGTCCCCGCTGAACGCCCCGACGGTGTTCAACTACTTCCTGCCCGACTACAAATTCCCGGGCGATCTCTCGAACCAGGGCCTCGACTCGCCCGAGTTCCAGCTTACGACCGATACCAACGTGATGAACCTCACGAACAGCCTGACCAACGTGTTCATCGGCACGGGGGGCGGGAACGGAAATCTCAACGGGCTGAGCAGCTTCAACAACGGCAGCGGGTCGGTGGTGATGAGCATTCAGCCCTTCCTGGTTCCGGCGAAGACATCGAACGTGGGCATCCCGGCCCTGATCGACGAACTCGCCGCCCTTCTGGTGGGAGGGCCGCTGGTCGCCGAGACAAAAACGCAGATTCAAAACTTTGTCGCGAACACCACCTACTTCCCCTACACGACGCCCACGCCGACGAACCAGCAGATGCGTGACCGTGTGAGGGCGATCATCCATCTCATCGTCACCTCAGCCGAATACGCAGTTCAGAAATAATCCTCCCATGAAAAACGACAGCATCCTGGCGGCGATGAGCCGCCGCGCATTCATCCGCAAGGCGGCCTGCGCGAGCATCGGCACGGCGGCGATGAACAATTGTTTCCGCGATCTGTTCCTGATCAATTCGGCGATGGGCGCGGACACGACGGGCTACAAGGCGCTCGTGTGCATCTTTCTCGCCGGAGGCAACGATTCCAACAACATGATCATCCCCACCGTCGCCGGGGAATACGCGAGCTTCGCGAACATTCGGACGCCCGTGCTGGCCATCCCGAACGCCGACGGCAGCACCGCCAGGGCGCTGCAGCTCACGAAGGCGGGCGGCGGCAATTACATCGACGGCGCGGGGCGCGAGTACGGGTTGCACCCGGCGATGTTCGAGTTGCAGCAGATGTTTAACAAGGCCCCCGGGTTCGACGACATCGGCAACGTCGGCGCGATCCTCAATTCCGGAACGCTGGTCTATCCCATGACCAAGGCGCAGTACCTGGCGAACTCGATCGCGAAACCGCCGCAGCTTTTCTCCCACGCCGATCAGGTGACGCAGTGGCAGACTTCGATCCCCGATCAACCGCCTGCGACTGGCTGGGGCGGACGGATCGCCGACATCGTGCATTCGGCAAACCCCAAGCAGCCGGTCCCGAACGACGCGCTGGACGCGCTTTCGACCTGCATCACGATCGCAGGGGCGAACACGTTCCAAATCGGCGCTTTTGCCCAGCAATATACGGTGGGAACGACCGGAGTGGTCTCGGTCACCAATCCCAACAGCCCCACGTCTGCGACGGCTGCGAGGCAGATAGCGTTGAACAACATCCTCGGCATCAATAACGCCCACGCCAATCCCTACACGAGCAGCTACGCCAAGGCATTGAAGGCGACGATTGATACCGGCGCGGGCCTGAGCCTGGCCCTCACCAGCTCGCAGATCCCGACGTACTGGTCCACCATCGCAAACTGGAGCAAGACGGGCACCGCGCATCAGGTGGTGACTCCCAATGGCGGCTCCACTTTCACCTCCGGCCTCATGCAGCAGCTCAAGATGGTCGCCCAGATCATCGAAGGCAGTTCCCGCGCGGCTGGCGTGAGCAACGGCATCGGGATGAAGCGGCAGATCTTTTTTGTAACCGTGGGCGGCTACGACACGCACACAGGGCAGACGGCCAACGCCGGCCAGACGACGACCAACGACGCGGCGGTCGTCATCGGCTCCCAGGCCAATTTGCTGGCCGAGATCAGCCAGTGCGTCTGCTCGTTCATGAAGGCCATCAAGCAGGTCGGCGTCGCGCAGGGTTCGGCGAATTTCGTGAACAACGTCACTTGTTTCACCGCCAGCGATTTCGGCCGCACCTTCCCGGCCAACGGCCTGGGGAGCGACCATGGCTGGGGCAGCCACCATCTTGTCGTGGGTGGGGCCGTCAATGGCCGGCAGACGTACGGCACCTTCCCGACCCTCACCGTGGGTGGCCCGGATGACACCAGCACCGGGCGATGGATCCCCACGACCTCCGTCGATCAATACTCGGCCACGCTTGCAAAGTGGTTTGGCCTGAGCGGCACGGAAATGACGACGGTCTTCCCAAATCTCACGCGGTTCCCGGGCTCGTACGCAGGCGGGTACCTGGGCTTCATGGCGTAGGCCGTTGTGCGCAGCATCTCGATAAAGCTCCGGGTCGGCGCGCTCCTCGCGACGGTCGCCTTGGTCGTCGCGCTGATGGCATTTTTCCGCGACTGGCGGGGTGTTCCCGACGACGGCGGGACTGCACCCCGGCCCGTGGCGGGCGCGGGAGTGGTAAATCCCGGCGAGCCGTCCGCCGTGCAAAATGACGGGTCGAAATCCCCGCCAGTGCTCGCCGTCCAGAATCCCGCAGCCACGCTCCCTGTGCCGTCGTCGCCACTTTCACCGCCTGCGCAGGCTGGGCCAACCCGGAGCACAGGAACCGTGGCTGCGATGCCTTCGGGGCAACGGTCCACGGCGGCTCCCGCCGGGGTGCCAATGCAGCGACCGGCGACGGTCGCCTCGGGCATCCAGCGGGCACGCATGTCCCCGGGCGATCCCCTCGCCGGGGATGAAGACAGGAAGGCCGGGGCGATCGAAACGGATAAGGTGACCCTGATGCTCCGCGACTACCGCACGCGGTTGGGGGAAAACCCTGTCGGCACCAATGCCGAGATCATGAAGGCAGTGATGGGCGGCAATCCGAAGGGCGCGACGTTCGGGCCGCCCGAGGGCCAGGCATTGAACGCGAATGGCGAACTCATGGACCGGTGGGGCACGCCGTATTTCTTCCACCAGCTATCCCGCACGAGCATGGAAATCCGCTCCGCCGGACCGGACCGGGAGATGTACACCGAGGACGACGTGATTACGCACTGACCGCCCGGAGCCGCGCGGCATCACGGCACCACGTTCACATTGAACGGCGCGAAAAGCATCTCCCCGCCGATGCTCACCTGGCAGTAGAGGCGGATGAAGCCTGCCTTTGGCGGGAAGAAAATGAAGCCGAGCGTGGGTCCGCCGCGCAGGGAGCCGTTCAGCACATCGCCGCCGGTCGGGTGCAGGTGGACGACCGCCTGGTAGTCGCCGTAGAACCCGACGAGGTGGGCGAATGCGTTCATCACCGGCTCGAGTTGCGTCACGGGTTTGCCGGCGGAATCGGCGACGTGGATGGTCATGTTGCGGGCCTGCTGCGCCTTGGCCGGTTCGTCATTTCCGCCGGCGAGGGTCAGCGTGAATTGATAGCCGCCCGCCGATGACGTGAACCGGTTCGCCGTGTCAGTAGCCGGCGCCGCGGTGCCCGTGGATGGCAGGTCCGCGAACGGCAATTCCTGCACGCCCGTGGCCTCGGGCACGATGTCGGCCCAGATGCGGTAGGGCGCGGATTTTTTCGGGGTGAAAGTGAACTCGTACTCGCCGGACACCGTCGTCGGCACGGGGTGCTCGTGGTGGTAATCGCCCAGCCCCGGTTCCTCGATGAGCAGATGAATGGGCTGCGTGTGCATCTCCAGGAGATCGGCGTGAAGGACGGGCGACTTGTCCGCCTTCGCCATGCGGACTTTCACCGTGAGCTGCTTGCCCGCCTCCACCGGGCCGCTCGCGATCAAGGTCATGTGGACCGACGGTTCGCCGGGCTTCGTGTAGATGAAGCTGTACGGGATGCGCCGCGTGAGAAGGTCCATGCCGCATTTCGCACAGGGCGTCTTCGCATTTTCCGAGCGGAAGTCGGAGTGCATCGGGCAGAAAAAAATGTCGGCGCCCACCTCCTTCGGGTCGAACGACCGCGCGATGTCATCGAGCAGGAAGCGGAGCTTCCCGAGCGATTCCCTGGTGCTCGCAGGATTGTTTTCACCCGCAGCCCGCGCGATGGCACCGAGCCAGCCGAGGGCGCGCTTCGTCTGCAAGCCCACGTGCTCGGCGGCGGCGGCGTCCGTCACCACCCGTGCGAGCGTGCGCAGCGCCGGGCTGCAAAACGACGCCTGCACCGGGATTTCCGCCAGCCGGTTTTCATCGAGGAGCCGCTCGATATTTTTCGTCGCGAGCCGGATCACATTCCATGCCTCCGCCGCCGTCTTCGGATCGAGCAGGCCCGCAATCGGTGGCGGGTCCGCCCGCAGCGGCAGGAGTGCGCAGGCGAGGAGCGCAAGGCCGAGCGTTAACGCGCGCAGGACCGGTATCGCGGATTCGCGAACGGTGATCAGGGCGCGCAGTGCCGGGGAATGCATGGGCGGGAGTATCCCGGGCATGTGCGGGAATGCAAGGGGAGGGGATTCCCGTGCGTGTGGCGCCACTCCGCCGCGCCTTCGCGGGTGTCGGGCACGGTTGCAAAATCTGCGCTCTCGCCGGCGATGGACGCGAAAGCTTTTCCCTCGCCACATTGGGAGCGGCGCGTATCGTCCGCGCTCCCATGGCATTTGACTCCTCTCTTTTCGACTCCTCCGCACTGAAGGCCCGCGTGGCCGGGCTGCGGAGGTTTCTTTGACGTCCCGAAACTGCAGGCGCGCATCGGCGAGCTGGATGCGCTCATGGCGGGGCAGGATTTCTGGGGGAACCAGGAGCGCGCGCAGGCCACGATCGAGGAAGTTTCGGGGCTGAAGAAAAAGGTGGAGCCGCTGCTCGCGCTCGAGCGGAAGGTGGAGGATCTGGAGGTGCTCATCGAACTCACCGAGGCCGAGACGGACCCGGCGCAGCAGACGGCCGCGGCGGCGGATGTCGCGAAGGATCACGCGGCGCTGGTCGCGGAGCTGGAGCAGTTCGAGCTGCTGCAATTCCTCTCGGGACCGGCAGACCGGGCCAATTGCTTCCTCATCATCCACAGCGGCGCCGGCGGCACGGAGTCGTGCGACTGGGCGGACATGCTCATGCGCATGTACACGCGCTGGGCGGAGCGCAGCGGCTTCAAGGTCTCGACGGTGGACATCCAGCTCGGCGAGGAGACGGGCATCAAGGGCGCGACGCTGCGCATTGAGGGCGAGTACGCGTTCGGCTACCTCGCGTGCGAGCGCGGCGTGCACCGGCTGGTGCGCATTTCGCCGTTTGACTCGAACAAGCGGCGGCACACGAGTTTCGCGAGCGTGGATGCGGTGCCGGAGATGAAGGAGGACGCACCCATCGAAGTGAACGAGGTGGACATCCGCGTGGACACCTATCGCGCGGGAGGAAAAGGCGGGCAGAACGTGAACAAGGTGGAGACGGCGGTGCGCATCACGCACATTCCGACCGGCATCGTCGCCGCGTGCCAGGTCGAGCGCAGCCAGGCGCAGAACAAGGCGACGGCGCTGAAGATGATCAAATCCAAGCTCTACCAGATGGAGCAGGACAAGAAGCGCGCAGCGGTCGAGGCCGCCTACGGCGCGAAGCTGGACATCAGCTTTGGCAGCCAGATCCGGAGCTACGTTTTCCAGCCATATCAAAAGGTGCTCGATCTTCGCACGGGCGTGGAAACTTCGAACATCCAGGCGGTGATGGACGGCGACATCGGGAAATTCATGGAGGGAAAACTGCGCGGACTGGTCCGGCAGAAGGGCGCAAGCGACGAGGAAGAATAGGCGGAGAGGATCCGCAGATTCCGCAGGCACTGACTGGGGCACTCGCCCGGCCGGTGAATCGGCTGCCGTCCGCAACGCTTTCCACATCAGAGCCCATGAGTGTCCTTCAGCGGTTTCATCCCCGCCGTTTGACGGATTCATTTTTCCGTCTGCGGAAATCTGAGCAATCTGCGGATGACCCCGCTGATTCCGCGCTGGACAAAGTGGGAGCGCTTTCGAGACTCGCCGCCCCATGAGATTTGCCAACCAAGTTGCAGTCGTCACCGGTGCAGGCCGCGGAATCGGTCGGGCCATCGCCACCCAGTTTGCGAGCGAAGGAGCGCGCGTCGCGGTCGTCTCGCGCACGGAGGCGAATGCGCTCACCGTCGCCGAAGAGATCAACGCGAAGCACGCCGGGCTCGCGAAGGGCTACGCAGTGGACGCCGCCGACCACGCGGCGGTGCAGAAGCTGTGCGAGCAGATCGCGGCCGATTTTTCCCGCGTGGACATCCTCGTGAACAACGCGGGCATCACGCGCGACGGCCTCTCGATGCGCATGTCGCCGGAGGATTGGGACGCAGTGATGGAGACGAACCTCAAGGGCGCTTTCAATTTCTACCAGGGCGTCGTGCGCGGCATGATGAAGCAGCGCAGCGGGCGCATCATCAACATCGCGAGCGTCGCCGGGCTGATGGGAAATGCCGGGCAGGCGAACTACGCCGCGAGCAAGGCGGGGCTCATCGCATTCACGAAGGTCGTCGCCCGCGAACTCGCGAGCCGCGGCGTGACGTCGAACGCCGTTGCCCCGGGATTCATCACCACGGACATGACCGAGGTGCTCACGCAGGCGATCAAGGACGGCGTGGTGAAGCAGATTCCGCTCGCGCGTTTCGGGCAGCCCGAGGACATCGCGTCGGCGGTCGCATTTCTCGCAAGCGCGGAGGCCGGCTACATCACCGGGCAGGTGCTGACGGTGGACGGCGGGCTCGTGATGTAAACCCGGCATGCAGCTCTACGTCCTCCGCCACGCCGACGCCGAAACCCACGCGGCGACCGATTCCGCGCGCACGCTTTCGGAAAAGGGCGTGGAGCAGGCGCGGAAGGTCGCGCAGTTCTGCAGTGCGCACGGGATTCAGCCGAAGGTGATTTTCGCCAGCCCGCTCATCCGCGCGCAGCAGACGGCGAAGCCGGTGGCGAAGGAACTCGACGTCGGGGTCACGACCGCATCGTGGCTCGAGTGCGGCGCGAGGCCGGAGGAGATCCTCGCGGAGTTGGACGGGCTGAAGAAGGTGGCTGCGGTCATGCTCGTGGGACATGAGCCTGATCTCGGCAAGCTCATCGCGCACCTGCTCGGCGCCGACGGCGGGAGCATCAACGTCCGGAAGGCATCTCTCACCTGCATCGAGGTGCTGGTGCTGCGAAAGGGCGGGGGACGGCTGGAGTTTTCGATCCCGGCCCGGATGATGTAAGGGCAAAATTAGGGCTTGATTTCCGGGGCCGCGCTCCTAGTTTCCGCGCTCCTAAATTACTTTCCTATGGCTAAAACCTGCTGGCTCGAACGCGAAAAACGCAAATCCAAGTGTGTGGCGAAGTACGCCGCGGAACGTGCTGAACTCAAGAAGAAGGGCGATTACATCGGCCTCTCGATGCTCCCGCGCAACGCGAGCCCCGTGCGCCTGAGCCGCCGCTGCAACGCGACGGGCCGCAAGCGCGCCTTCATGGGCCGGTTCAAGCTTTCCCGTATCGCATTCCGCGAACTCGCCTCCAACGGCCTCATCCCCGGCGTGACCAAGTCGAGCTGGTAGGAACACCATCCCGAACACTTTCACGAGCCGCGGGCGCCACGTCCGCGGCTCGTTTGTTTTTTCAACATGACGCTCCACACGATCCTCGCTGACTCCGCCAATCTCGCGCGGGAGTGGACTTCGCTGGGCGGGATGCTCGTCGAGATTCTCATCATCCTCGGGCTTGTGCTGCTGAACGGCTTCTTCGTCGCGGCGGAATTCGCGCTCGTGAAGGTCCGCTCCAGCCAGCTCGAGGCGCTCGAAGAGGAGGGCAACCGCCGTGCAGGCACCGCGCGCAAGGCCGTGGGCCAGCTCGACGCCTACCTTTCCGCCACACAGCTCGGCATCACCCTTTCCAGCCTCGGCCTCGGCTGGGTGGGCGAGCCGTACCTCGCGCACATGCTGCACCCCTTCTTTTTCCGATTCGGCGTGGAGAGCGAGACCGTCATCCGCAGCACGAGCTTCATCCTCGCCTTTTCGACGATCACCTTCCTGCACATCGTCCTCGGCGAACTCGCGCCGAAGTCCCTCGCGATCCGCAAGCCTGTGGGGGTTTCGCTGTGGGTTTCCGCGCCGCTCGGATGGTTTTACGTGCTGTTCAAGCCCGCGATTTCCTTCCTGAACGGCACCGCAAACTGGCTGTTGAAAAGCGTCTTCAAGATCCAGCCCGCGAGCGAGCACGAGCTGGCGCACAGCGAGGAGGAACTCCGTCTCATCCTCGCGGAAAGTGCGGATGCGCGCGAAGTCTCCGCCATTGGCAAGGACCTGTTGATGAATGCCCTCGACCTCCGCGACCGCGTCGTCCGCGACATCGCCACGCCGCGCGGCGAGGTGGTTTTCCTGAACACGGAGGACACCTTCGAGGAAAACCTGAAGCGCGCGATGGAGTCGCGGCACACGCGTTTCCCGCTCTGCCGCGAGCATCTCGACGAAACGATCGGCCTCGTCCACATCAAGGATCTCCTGCGCCTCATGCGCGAGCCGAAGCCCGACATCACGAGCATCAAGCGCGAGCTGCACAACGTCCCTGAGATGATGCCGCTGGAAAAGCTGCTCACCTTTTTCCTCTCCCGGCACGCGCACCTCGCGCTGGTCGTGGATGAATTCGGCGGCACCGCCGGCATCGTCACGCTCGACAACGTGATCGAGGAACTCGTCGGCGACATCCAGGACGAGTTCGACGCGGAGAAGCCCGAGATGCGGCGTGTCAGCAAGGACGAGTTTGTCGTCGCGGCGACGCTGAGCCTGCATGAGCTGAACGAGATGCTCGGCCTCGACCTCGAAAGCACGGAGGTGAGCACCATCGGCGGTTACGTCACGCAGCTCATCGGCCACCTGCCCAAGACGGGCGAGAGGACGCGCATCGAGGATTTCGAGGCGACGGTGACAAAGGCCGACGGACGCCGCGTGCTCGAGGTGCATTTCAAGCGGAATGAGGCTGTCGCCGGTTCCGCCTAGAAGCCGCGGAATCCGTTTGCGGCTTGGGAAGAACGTCGTCGGAAACGACATTGGTGTCCGAAAATACAACAGCGGATCCCTGCGAATCGGAAATCCACGGCGTTCCTCCGCAAAAATTTTTGCTACGCCTTCGGTGGGAGGTCTGACCACGCCGCGAGGTCGGGCGACAGAGGGGTGCGCCATTCGTGTTCCTGCGTGATGAGCGCGCAGGAATGCAGCGCGTGGCGCGCAAGGAGCAGGCGCGACGCGAGCGCGGGCGTCCAGCCGGTCTCGATGAAATCGAGGTAGCACGTCTCGTCCGCGCCGTAGATCTTGTCGCCGACGACGGAGTGCCCGCTGTGCGCGAGGTGAATGCGGATCTGGTGCATCCGTCCCGTCTCAGGAAATGCGCGGACGAGTGCGAACTTTGCGCCGTCCTTTTCAAAGCGCCGCTCGACTCGAAATCGCGTGAGCGCCGCGGAGCCGCTGGGATGGACCATTTGCTTCAGGTAGATCGGAGACGGGCGGATGTCGCCCTGGCGCAGCAGCGGCGCATCCACGCTCCATTCGTCCTGCGCGGGCCAGCCAAACGCGAGCGCCAGGTATTCCTTGCCGATGCCGCGCCTTTCCATGAGCTGCGAGAATTTCTTCGCCGCCTCGCGATGCTTTGCCACGAGGACGAGCCCGCTCGTCTCGCGGTCGAGGCGGTTGATGATGCTCACCTGTCCGCCGTTCGCGATTTCGTAGGCGAGCAGTGCGCGGAGTTCGTTCCAGAGCGTGTCGGTCTGGTCGGGCTTGCTGGGGTGGATGCGGAGGAAGGGCGGCTTGTCCACGACGAGAAAGTCGTCCGTCTCCGCGACGATGCGGGGCGGATACGGACATTCGAGAGGCTCACCGGGCAGATCGGAACGCGCCATTGGGCGCAGAGCATCGTGCGGATTCATTTCATGCACAATCCGGTATCCGTCCTGCTCCTGTCAGAGGCATGACGGTGCATCATCCTGCGACTTCAAAGCTGATGGGCTGCTCCCTGTTTCGGGACTTCAGTCCTTCGGATATGGATGGCCTGCTCAACCTCGCGGAGCCCCGCCTTTTTCCGGCGGGCATGGAGATTGTCCTCAAGGACGATCTCGGGGGTGCGATGTTCGTGGTGGCCGAGGGGGAGGCCCAGGCTGTCACCCGTTTCCCGGATGCGTTCGACCTCCGATGCACGCGGTTCAAGGCCGGTGACTTTTTCGGCGAGATGGCGCTTTTGAAAAATGAGCGCCACAGCGCCGACGTGGTCGCGGTGACGGATTGCACGGTGGTGACCATCACGAGCGTGCTGATTCGCATGCTGGGGCACTCGTGTCCCTCGGCGGGTTTTCGGCTCGCGATGGCCGTGCTGGAACTCGCCAGGCACCGGCTGCGGTCCGGAGACAGAGGTTCCCTTGAGCCGCGCGATGTGGTGTCCGTCCACGCGAGTGGATCCGGCATGATGGCCCGGGTCGCCTGAACCTGAGCGGCGGTTCGGGGGCGTGGACGATTTGCCCGCTTCGCGGCGCGTCTTCGAGGGACACCCGGAGGATTTCGTTCGCTTAACGCGCAGGCGCGGGGTAGGTGCGCGGATGCAGAAACGTCCATTCATCGAACTCGGCCTGTCGCCGGAAGTCCTCAAGGCAGTCGCGCACGTCGGCTACGAAGTCGCGTCGCCGATCCAGGGCGAGGCCATCCCGGTGCTCATGTCCGGGCGCGATGTCGTCGGGCAATCGCAGACCGGCTCGGGCAAGACGGCGGCTTTCGCATTGCCCGCGATCGAGAAGGTGGATGCGTCGCTGCGCGCACCGCAGGTGCTGGTCCTCTGCCCGACGCGCGAACTGGCGATGCAGGTCGCGGAGGAAGTGGCGCGGCTCGCGCAGTTCAAGCGAGGCGTGAAGGAGCTGCCGATTTACGGCGGCGCGAGCTATGAGCGGCAGTTCTTCGGGCTGAAGAACGGCGCGCAGATCATCATCGGCACGCCGGGGCGCGTGATGGATCACCTTGAGCGCAAATCGCTCTCGCTCGACAACGTGAAGATGGTCATCCTCGACGAGGCCGACCGCATGCTCGACATGGGTTTCCGCGACGACATGGTGGCGATTCTTTCCAAGGCGAAGCCGGACCGTCAGACGGTGCTTTTCAGCGCGACGCTGCCGCCGGGAATCAAACAGATGATCGCGAAGTTCACGCGCGACCCGGTGAACATCCGTATCGAGGACCAGAAGCTCACCGTGCCGAACATCGACCAGGTGTACTACGAGGTGAACCGGCGCTCGAAACTCGAGGTGCTGTGCCGCCTCATCGACATGCAGGACATGCACTACGGGATCATTTTCTGCGCGACCAAGATGATGGTGGACGAGCTGACCGAACACCTGACCGCGCGCGGATTCCTCGCGGACAAGCTGCACGGCGACATCGCGCAGGCCGCCCGCGAGCGGGTGATGCGCAGGCTGCGGGACAAGAAGATCGAATTCCTCGTGGCGACCGATGTCGCGGCGCGCGGGCTGGACGTGGATGACCTCGAGGTGGTCTTCAACTACGACGTTCCGCACGACGCCGAGGATTACGTGCACCGCATCGGACGCACGGGCCGGGCGGGCCGCAGCGGGCGCGCCATCACATTTGCGGACGGGCGCGAGGTGTGGAAGCTGCAGCAGATCATGCGATTCACGAAGGCGCGCATCCGGCGCGAGAACGTGCCGACGGCGGACGAGGTGGAGGAGCGGCGGAGCACGGCGCTTTTCGAGAAGGTGCGGACCACGCTGGAGAGCGGCACCTTCAAGAAGCACGACGTGCTGATCGACCGCCTGCTCGACGCGGGGCACACGCCGACGGACATTGCGTCTGCGATGTTCTCAATGCTCGACGGTGAAGGATCGAAGCCTGCGGAGATCGCCGAGGATCGTCCCGCGGCGCCGAAGCGCGAATACCAGAACCGCGGGGACTATCCTGCCTACGAGGCGCGCAACCCTGCGAAGAAGTTTGCGAAGCGGGCGGACGATGGAGGAGGGGACGTGAGGCGTGAGCATCCCGAGCGCCGGGACGAAGCGCCGCGGCCGGCCGGGAAGTTCGAGCGTTTTGCACCCCGAGAACAACGGGGGGCGCGCGATTTCCGGGATGAACGTCCTCGATTCAACCCGCGGCAGGACATTTCCGCCCAGTCGCACGAGCCCGGGATGGTCCGCCTGGCGATGAATTCCGGCGCCGACCAGATGGTGCGGCCGGCGGACGTGGTGGGCTTCATCCTGAATGAATCCGAACTTCCGCGTGAGGCGCTCGGAGCGATCCACATCCTGCCTGCGATGACGCTGTTCGACGTGCGCGAGGAAAGTGCGCAGCCGCTCGTCACCGCTCTGCGAGGCAAGCGATTCAAGGGCCGGAAGCTCGTCGTGGGACTCGCGGCCGAGGCCTGAACGGCCTAGATGACGCCCGTGCGGTCTTCGGCCAGACGGTCGTCGTAGTCGGCAAATTCAGTCGCGGTCAGCAGATCGTTTTCGAGAAGCGCCACGAGGATCTTTCTCCGTTCGCGGAGCTGGAGCTCGATGAATTTTTCCCGCAGCAGCCTCCCGAGCGAGGTGAGGCCCCACATCCCGGCGACGGTCGCGACGCCTGCGGTGGCGCGCCAGTCGCTCGTAAAATGCCATGTGACGGGGCCTGCAAGCGCGCCGATGACCAATCCGCCGATGGCTGACGCAATCCACAGGAAGCGGGTGGGACGGAGGAGGGCGGCAAGTTTTTCCGCGCGCTGGTAGGCGTAGTCCTCGTCCGTGACGAGGCCGCCGATCCAGCATTCCGTCAGTTCGCGGAGATATGCGACGAATGGCTCGCCGCCGCGGGTGCGCGCGGGCTGGGCAGTGCTGAGGGCTAGGACTTCGGGCATGGTGCTGCCAGTGACCAAAGCGATTCCTGTGCGCGACACGGGGATTTGTGCCGGGCGCGTGGGCAGACGCCCGCGGAAAGGCGCGCTATTCCGCCGTCGGGGAAGGGGGACGGATTTCGTCCGCGCGAGGCTTGATGTCCCATGCGGTCATCCAGCGTTCGCCCGTGCGGCGGTAGCCCATTTTCTCCATCGCTGTCTCCATGTCCGCGAGATGGGCCGCGCCATAGAAGATGCCGAGATTCTTGCGCCCGGCGGCGGTCTCCTGATCGAGGACGGCCAGGGCTTTCTTGTTCCGCTCGGTGATGATGACCGAGCCGCCGTCTTCCCTTTCCATCACGGCCACGAGTTCGTCCGCGGCGGCGAGCTGGCGTGCCATTGAGACCTTCAGCCCGCTTGAATCGCCGAGCAGCGCTAGCAGGAGCTGGCTGCCCTTTGGCTCCGCATTCCGGTCGGAGCCGACCTCGAGCTGCGCTTCGATCGCCTTGCGGATGAGGTCCGCGAACGACTCGCCTTTTTCGGCCTGGAGGCGCTCGAACTCATCCATGCTCACGTCGGCGTGGACGAAGTTCTTCGTGTGATAGTCGATGCCATCCGTCTGGTATTGCAGGTGAAAATACTTGCCGAACCCCTGCATGAAGGCGCTGATGATTTTGAACGCCGGGCTGCGATCCTTTGCGCTCACCTCCCCGGCGTCATCATCCGGCGGGAACACACCTTGGCCGGCAGGTGCGGCTCGTTTCGGTGGCTTGGGCGCGGCGGCCTGTTCGAGATCCTGCTTCATTCTCTGGCCATCCACGAGTTCGAAGAGCAGCTCCTCGTATCCGGTGAAAAGTTTGGTGAGCTGCTTATAGTAGCCCGGATCCGCGACGTGGACAGCGCCGATGAGTTCCACCTGCACGTCCCCCTTTTTCATGGTGACGATGACAGTCTGGAGTTTGCCGCGCCGGTCGTCGCCGAGGTAGCGGACGTAATCGCGCCTGTCACCGCCCTCTGCCTTGGTGGCGTTCTCGGCGGGATCCGCCGCGCGTGAATGCGCGCACGCCAGGAGACTCGTGGCGGCGATCGCGGTGCGTAGCAGAGGGTGCATCATGCTTCGGGATGGGTAGCAGGGTTCACGCGAGGCGCTAGGGAATTTACGGCGTTGCAACGGCGTGACCCGCCCGTTTTACTCGGCAGTCATGACCCGCCTATTTGCCGCGCTTCTCGCGGCGGCAGCACTCCCGGCCTGCACGACCCCAAAGGAACCGTTGCGACAGCTTCCCATCGCCCGTGCCAACGTCGTGCCCCTCGCGCTGAGTGACGATTTTGCATTCCGCAAAGTCACGAAATTCCTGAACGACCCGCGCTTTGAAAAGCCGACGGAGGACCAGATGCTCATCTTCCAGCGCCAGCGCCTGAACTACGGGGCGATCACGAACGTGGATCTCGTCGAGCGGCAAGGTTACTACTTCAACATTTGGTGGAGCGCGAAGCGCCAGGCCGACATCGTCCTCAGGCTCGAGTACCGGCAGGAAAAGCTAGCTTCGCACGTCCAGGCCAAGGAGCTGAGCTACCCGGCGGTGAAAGGTTCGGTGGAGTCGAAGCTCACTGTCACCGGCGATGAGTATAAGGAGGGCGGGAAAATCACATCATGGCGGCTTCTTTTGATCGAAAACGGCCGAGCGGTCGGACTTCACCAGTCATTCCTGTGGAATTGACGACTCGCAGAGCAATGACCGGCGGGACCGGTGATTTGACCCGAAGCCGTTTCGGTGCGATGAAAGTTTCTGGTAAATCTTCATGAGCCTGCATCCCACGATTTTCGCCGACACCGAGAGCGGTCCAGAGGTTTGGATTCGGGTCGAAGGAAGGGGCTCGTTTCAGAACAGCCCGGCGCTCAAGGATTTTTCGCGCAGTGCGATCGAGGACGGCCGCCGGGAGTTTGTGGTCGATTTGAAAAACTGCCCGGCGATGGATTCGACCTTCATGGGCACGCTCGCGGGTCTCGCCATCCGCCTTCGCGATCTCGGAAGCGGCGCGCTCTGGGTGGTGAATCGCAACGAGCGCAACGCAGACCTGCTCGCAGGCCTCGGGCTCGACCCGCTCTTTTGCGACAAGCCGGTTCCTTCCAGCAGGCCCGCGGAGCGCGCGGAGCCCATCTTCCACCCCGGCGACGTCGCCTCCACCCGGGAAGCGATGCTGGACGCTCATACCGCGTGTGTCGTCGCGGATCCCCGCAACGCGGACAAATTCAAGGACGTCATCAAGCAGCTGAAGGCCAGCGGTCCGGAGTCTGGCTCGAAGTGACCTCGTTGTTGGAAATCGGCGGTGGCTTTTGAATGAAGCGCCCCGGCATCGCACCGATCCGGTGACCGGCCGGACGATGTCCCGACTTCGGAGTTTCACCCCGTCATTTTCCAAAATTGCCGAATTCGGCTTGCCATCCGAGGCATGCGGCGTTTCATTCCGCGCCCTTGAGATGCGCGGTTAGCTCAGTGGTAGAGCACTACCTTGACACGGTAGGGGTCGCAGGTTCGAAACCTGCACCGCGCACCACCTCAAGGCAGGCGGGACTGGCGACCGCGCGGCATCTTTGGCGGGCGGGCCGACGAGACGGGGAGGGAGTCCGGCCTTGCTACGTCAGGCACGCCATCGGCGAGCCGCACTCGTGCTCGGTTCCGGCGGGATGTTCGCTGATGAAGGGGGCCTGTGGCTTGAGGTCGAGTTCGTGGAGCAGCGCGCGGTCGTCGTCCTTGCCGGGGTTGGCGGCGGTGAGGAGTTTGTCGCCGTAGAAAATGGAATTCGCGCCGGCGAAGAAGCAGAGCGCCTGGCCTTCGCGGTGAGGCGCGTGCGGCCGGCGCTGAGGCGGACCTTGGCGCTGCGGCAGCGCGATGCGCGTGGTGGCGATGAGGCGCACGAGCTCGAAGATATCCACGGGCGGCTGCTCCTCGAGCGGCGTGCCGGGCATGGGCATGAGGCAGTTGATCGGCACGCTCTCGGGCGGCGGGGTCGAAGTTCGTGAGCACCTCGAGCATCTTCAGGCGGTCGTCGATCGGTCTCGCCGAGGCCGATGATGCCGCCGCAGCAGACGTCCATGCCGGCGTGCTGCACGTGGCTGATGGTGTTCGAGGCGATCCTGGAAGGTGTGCGTGGTGACGATCTTCGGGTAATGCTCCGGCGAGGTGTCGATGTTGTGATTGTAGGCGGTGACGCCGGCGTCCTTGAGCTTGCGCGCCTCGGCGAGCGCCGAGCTGGCCGAGGGTGACGCAGACTTCCATGCCGAGCTTGCTGACGTCGCGCATGGTGCTCGAGCACCTGCTCGAATTTCGCGTCGCCGTCGCGCACGCCCTTCCACGCCGCGCCCATGCAGAAGCGCGTCGAGCCGTTTTCCCGCGCGCGATGCGCGACGGCCATCGATGGCGTCGGGTTCCATCAGCGTCTCGCGCTTCCACGCCCGTGTTGTAGCGGGCGCTCTGCGCGCAGTAGCCGCAGTCCTCCGAGCAGCCGCCGGTCTTGATCGAGAGCAGCGTGCAGAGCTGCACCTCGTTCATTTTCCAATGCGCGAGATAGACCTCCCGCGCGCGGCCGATGAGATCGAAGAATGGTGTTTCGTAGATGGCCTGCAGATCGCGGAGTTGCATTGGAGTTTTGGAAAAGCGTGCGGAAGTTGCCGTCAGCGTATCCAGCGGCCGGCGGCGGTCGATGGGATGGGGAGTTCCTCGGTCAGGTACTGGCTCTTGCCCGTGAGGCCCCACATGGGAACGCCGGTCGCCGAGCGGAATTTTGCCGACATGCTTTCGCCCGTGTGGCAGCCCCAGCTCCGTACGAGTGCGTCGCGTGTGAAAATGCCACGGTTGATCTTCGTAAGCTCATTTTCGTGAAGCCAGACCTTCGAGGCGCTGTCGATGATGTTGGAGTAGTCGAACAGGAAACACGCCTTGTTGCTGTGGCCGAAGTACTCGAGGCCGTTGATTTTCACGCGATCCCGGGGCTGGCCGCGGTTGATGTAGTTCACAAGCTGCGATGTGGACTCAAACCACATCAGCCGGACGTGAAACGTGTCACGGACGCTCGTGATGAGATTCGTGTAGTCGCGGTTGTCCTGTCGCGAACGGGTGATGTACGCGGGCCGGTACACCAGCCAGGTGATCTGCTGGGCCGGGTTTGCCTTCTGGATTTGCTCGATGCGGATCCGCGAGGCGCGGACGAAATTCGCCCACCAGTTGTCATGCGGCTGGGCCTTCCATTTTTCCCACACATGAAGCGCCACGCCGCCGGCGATGATGATGTATTCGCCCGGCTCGCGCGGTTCCTGAGGGCTGGCGGCTTTGGAAAATTGCGGGCCGACCAGCGCGAGGGCGGCGAGGAGGATGCGGAGCGCTTTGGACATTGGGCGGGAGTGAACTGCGCATGTCCCCTCTGCGCCAGTGGAAAATGGGGCCGCTCCCTGTGCGGCTATCCGTAGCGGCCTTCGATGTACTCGGCTGTCCTGCTGTCCCGCGGGGTCAGGAAAAGATCCTCGGTGCGCGAGTGCTCGATGAGTTCGCCCATGAGCATGAAGATGCATCTCGTTGCTCGCGCGGCGGGCCTGCGCCATGTTGTGCGTGACGATGACGATCGTGTAGCGGCCCGCGAGGCTCCACATCAGCTCCTCGATGGCGCGCGTGCCGTCCACGTCGAGCGCCGAGCACGGCTCGTCCATGAGGATGATCTCGCGGCTTCAGCGGAAGCAGGCGTGCGATGCAGAGCTTCTGCTGCTGCTCGAGCTGGAGGCCGATGGCGCGGTCGTGCAGGCGATCCTTCAGGTCCGCCCAGAGCCCGGTTTCCGTGAGCGCCTTTTCCACGGCATCGTCGAGATCGCTGCGGCTTGGCTTCGAATCCGCGTGGATGCGCAGGCCGAAGACGACGTTCTCGTAAATGGAAAGCGGCAGCGGATTCGGCCGCTGGAAGACCATGCCGACGGACTTGCGCAGCTCGATGAGCGAGACGTCGGCGTCGTAGATGTTTTTGCCGAGCAGCTTGATTTCGCCGGTCGTGGTCACGTTGCCGTAGCGCTCGTTCACGCGGTTGAAGCAGCGCAGCAGCGTCGTCTTTCCGCAGCCGCTCGGGCCGATGAGCGAGGTGATCTTGCCGTGCTTGATGTCCACGTTGATGCCCTTGAGCGCCTGGAATTTTCCATACCAGAGCTTCACGTCGCGGGTGGTGATGCTGTGCTGCGGGTCGTTCATCCGAAAATCCCGTTCACGTAGTCATACGTGCGTTTGTCCTTCGGGCTGTCGCCGAAGAGCTGCTCGGTCGGGCCGAGCTCGATGATTTCGCCATTCCACAGGAACATCGTGCGCGCAGCGAGGCGGCGGGCCTGCTGCACGAGGTTCGTCACGAGGATGATGGTCATGTCCTTCTTCAGCTCCTTGAGCACGTCCTCGATCCGCATCGTGGTCACGGGGTCGATGGCGATGCTGAACTCGTCGAGGCACAGAATCTCCGGGCTGTGCGAAAGCGCGCGCGCGATGGTGAGTCGCTGCTGCTGGCCGCCGCTCAGTTTCGTGCCGAGCGAGTCGAGCCGATCCTTCACCTCGTCCCACAGCGCGGCCTGCGTGAGGCATTTTTCCACGAGCACATCGAGCTCGCTCTTCCGCCTCATGCCGGCGGCGCGCGGGGCGAAGGCGACGTTGTCGTAGATGCTCAGCGGCAGGCCGACCGGCAGCGGCGCGACCATGCCGACGCGACGGCGCAGCTCGTACACGTTCCTCATGTCCATCACGTCCGTCCCGTCCACGCGGATGACGCCGCTCGGCTTTGCGCCGGCGGTGAATTCGATCGTCCGGTTGATGCACCGCAGCAGCGAGGTCTTGCCGCTTTGCGCGGGGCCGATGACGCCGAGGATTTCGTTCGGCTCGATGTGAAACGAGATGCCGTGGATGACCTCCTTTGCCCCATAGCTGAGCCGGAGATTCTCGACTTCGATCTTTTTCAAGGTGTCGGACATCGAGGTTACCATTTCTTGCGGGAGCGCAGCCACGCGCGGACCGAGATGGCGGTCGTGTTGATCAGGATGATGGAGACGATGAGCACGGTCGCCACGGCGAAGGGCAGCGCGGGCGGCGCGCCGTTGACCTGCGTGGTGACGGTGTAGAGGTGCATGGAGAGGGCCATGCACTGGTCGTTCACGCTGTAGGCGAAGAAGTCGCCCTCGGCGATGTTCCGGAAAAAGACGGCACCGGTGAACATGATGGGCACGGTCTCGCCGGCCTTGCGGCTGATTTCGAGGATGACGCCCGTCAGGATGCCGCTGATCGAATTGGGCAGGACGATGCTGCGGATGGTCTGCCAGTTGGTGGCCCCGACGTTCCAGCACGCCTCGCGGAAGCTCAGCGGCACCGCGCCGAGCGCCTCGCGGGTGGAGGTGATGACGACGGGCATGGTCATCACCGCCAGCGTGAGCGAGGCGGCAAGCACGGAGCGGCCCATTTCAAAGAAGAGCACGAACGCGCCGAGGCCGAAGAGTGCGTGGACGATGCTGGGGACGCCGGCGAGGTTCACCACGGCGAGGTTCACCACGCGGGTGAGCCAGTTGTCCTTCGCGTATTCGTTCAGGTACACGGCGGCGAGCACGCCGAGCGGGGCGCTGATCGCGAGTGACACGATGACGAGCCAGATCGTGCCGAGGAGTGCGCTCCAGATGCCGCCCTGCGTCATGCCCTTCCGGGGATTGGTGGTCAGGAAATCCCAGTCGATCAGCGGCGCGCCCTTCGAGATGACGTGGTAGAGGATCGCGAAGAGCGGCACCAGCATCAGCACGACCATGGTCGCGAAGATGGCGCGGGCGATCTTCTCGTGCTTCATCTTGCGCCGCACGTGGTCGGTGACGGTGAACGGTTCGCGGATCGTGGTGGCGGCGGGCGTGCTCATTTCTGTTTGCGGACGCCTTTCACGACGAGGTCGGCGACGAGATTGATGACGAAGGTGGTGCCGAGCAGCAGGATGCCGATCATGAAGAGGACCCGGTAGTGCGGGCTGTGCTCGCTGGCTTCGCCAAGTTCCGCGGCGATGGTGGCGGTGAGTGTCCGGCAGCTTTCAAACATCCACGCGGAATTGAACGAGCCGTCCTTGATGAACGGGTTGTTGATCGAATGCCCGGTGGCCATGAGCACGGCCATCGTCTCGCCCACCGCGCGTCCGACGCCGAGGAGGACTGCGGCGAGCAGGCCGTTTTTTCCCGCGGGCAGGAGCACGCGGTAAATCATCTGCCAGCGCGTGGCGCCGAGCGCGGTCGCGGCCTCGCGGTAGCTGTCCGGGACGGCCTTGAGCGCGTCTTCGCCGATGCTGACCATGATGGGCATGGCCATGAGGGCGAGGATGAATGCGGCGTTCAGGACGTTCAGGCCGATGGAGACGCCGAACAGTTTGATGATCAGCGGATTGATCACCGTGATGCCGATGAAGCCCCAGACGATGCTCGGGAATGGCGGCCAGCAGTTCGATGATGATCTTCATCCACTCGCGCAGCTTTCCCGTGCAGAACTCGGAGAGGAAAATCGCCCCGCCGAGCGCGAACGGAACGGCGATGAGGATCGCGAGGACGGTCACGCTCAGCGTGCCGATGATCAGCAGCAGCACGCCGTAGCGTTTGTTTCCCAATGACGTGGGAAACCAATCGGGGCTGCTGAGGAACTGCGAGAGGCTGAAGTTCGTCCCCTTTTCCCAGAGGATCGGGCCGCCTTCGCGGAAGACGAAGAAGAAGATGCCGAAGACGAAGACGATCGCGCTGATGCCCGCGATGCGGATGGGGCGCTCGATGAAGCCGTCGTGCGCAAAGCCCCCGATCTCCGACGCGAGGAAGCCGCCGAGATGCAGCGCGGCAAAGAGAAAGACGAAGGTGAGCCCGCAGTACGGCAGGAACGATCGGCCGGACAGCGCATGGACGAGCGGGAATGCCGCGAGCACAGCCAGCCAGGCGAGGATGCCGGCCCATTCCACGACCCGTCCGCGTCGCGCGATGAAGGCGCTCGCGAGGAATCCGGCAAATGCGCCCAGCCCCAGCCAGCCCTCGGCGAGCCATGAGCCGTTCGCAGCGCGGGCCTGCGCGCCGCCGGCGGCGAACCACCCGAGCGCGACCGTGACCGCGGCGCAGAGGAGCACGAGCGCCGTGTGAACGGCGACCGTGGCGGCCTGCTTGGGCGGTGTCTGGATCTGGGCGTGCATCAGGGCTTTCGCTGAACGAAAAAAGGCGGGCGGTGCTGGCAAGTCACCGCCCGTCCTTGATTCAAATCGGGGTTGCTATTTGTCTTTCGGCGCGAACTCTGGGAGCGGGATGTAGCCCTTATCAATCACGATCGCCTGGCCCGGCGCGGAGGTGATCCACTTCAGGTAGGCGTCCACCTGGGGCTTCGCTCCCGGAGGCGCATACATGAACATCGGGCGGGCGATCGGGTAGCTCTTGTCGAGCGCGGTCTTGATGCTTGGTTCGACCGCAGCCTCGCCGGTCTTCTTCGAGACTTTGAGGACTTTCACCTTGTCCGTCCGGTAGCCGATGCCGCTGTAGCCGATCGCACCGGGCGTGTTGCCGACGAGTTCCACGACATCCTTCGAGCCGGACATGTCGCGCGAGCCGGGGCGGAAGTCGGATTTTTTCCCGAGCACCGCCTCGCGGAAGTAATGGTAGGTGCCCGAGTTGTTCTGGCGGCTGATGCGCACGATTTCGTCCTGCCCGCCGGGAGCGGCGACGCCGAGGTCGCTCCACTTGCTGATCTTGCCGCCGTCGCGGAAAAGGTCGCTGAGCTGCTCGACGGAGATCTCGTTCAGGGGATTGCTGGGATGCACGTAGATGGCCAGCGCATCGTAGGCGACGAGGTGCTCGACGGGATGCTTGCCGCCGTATTTCGCGGTGGCCTTTTCCTCCTCCTCCTTTTCGAGGCTGCGCGAGCTGTTGGCGATGTCGCAGGTGCCGTTGATGAGCGCCGCGACGCCGATGCCGCTGCCTCCGCCGGAGACTTCGACGGACACGCCGGGCGCCACTTGGGCGTATGCCTCGGCCCATGCCTGGGCGAGATTCACCATGGTGTCGGAGCCGATGTTCTGCAGCGCGACGGTGCCGGACTTTCCGCCTTCGGTTGCGCCCTTTTTGTTGCAGCCGGTGATGAAGATTGCCGTCGCCGCGAGGGTCGCGAGCGCGAGTGTGGATGTTCGTTTCATGGATTCTTTGTTTGTTGGTAAAATCAGCCGATGCTGTCACTGAGCACGGCGTCGCAGAGTTCGGAGATGTGTTCGCGGAGAAACTGGTAGGCGGACTCGTAGGCCGCGCGCCTTTCCGCGTCGTTTCCGGCGAGGAGCGATGGATCGGGCAGGCTCCAGTCGAGGCACACGGCCTTGGTCGGTTTCGGGAATGCCTTTTTCGCCGCGGGCGAGAGCGCGACGATGATTTGCGCGGCGTCGAGATTCGGGAGCTGTGCCACGCTGCGGCTCTGTGCGTGTGAGAGATCCACGCCCTTGCTCCGCATGAATTCCACAGTGCCGGGATCGATCTCCGTCGCGGTCAGGCCCGCGCTGGCAAAGACGAATTGCGGACGGTTGAGCGCCGTGGCGATGGCCTCGGCCATCTGGCTGCGGCAGTGATGGCGATCGTCGATGAAAACCATGCGCCACGTGTCGCCGCCGAGCTTGCGAGGATATTCGCCCGTCACCATGTAGATGACTTCCTCGCAGATGTTCGTGGCCTGGTCGGACACGCGCTCAAAGCGGCGCGCGATGGTCATCAGCGGCGTCAGAGCCTCCAGCGGAATCAGGTTGTCCTCGCGCAGTTGGAACAGCTCGTTGTTGATGACATTCCGCAGCGCATCCACCTCGTCCTCACGCGTGATGACATCCCGCGCGAGCGCCTCGTCGCCCGCGATGAACGCCTTCACCGCGTCGCGCAGCATCGGGATGCTGAGGCTGCCGATCTGCTGGAAACGCTCGATGGGAATCTGCGCATTCATCCGCGCGAGCTTCAGCGTCTGCCGTGCAATGCTCTCCGCGTAATCGCCGATGCGCTCGAGCTCGAGGTTCACGCGGATGGTGATGTATGCGAGCCGCAGATGCCGTGCGACGGGCTGCTGGCGGATGAGAAACTCCAGGCACAGCCGGTCCAGCTCCTTCTCCAACTCGTCAATGCGCCGGTCGCGCAAGATCACCGCGTAGGCGATTTGTCGGTCGCAGGTGGCGAGCGCCTTCAGGCATGCTTCGAGCGCGCATTCCGCGAGCCGGGCCATTTCGGAGACCTTCTTGCGGATCCGATCGATGTCGTTCTGGAGTGAGTCTTCGTAGTGCGAGGGCATCAGGCTTTGGAAAGGTGAGAGGTTGCGGGACGAATGTTACGATTGTGTGGCAGTCGGGAGCCAATCTTGTGACACTGCAATCTTTCAGTCGTGGAGTTCAACAGCGGAGAACGGACAGGTGCGGTTTCGGCGGCGCCGGGTCGAACGGCGGCTGCGCGAATCCCGCACCCCGTAAATTACCAGCTCACGCGGAGCCCGGTCGTCCACGTCCAGCCGGCGTACTTGCCGCCGTTGTTCGCGCTGTCGCCCATCCAGGCGTAGTTCCAGCCGGTCTGGAGCTTCAGCTTGTGGCCGTAGAGGAAGTAGTTCAGCCCGACATAGAGCTCGTTGTATTCGTCGCCGCGCTGCGAGCTCACCCTGCCGAGCGCGTTCGTCCGGAATGTGCCGTTCGCGTTCGTATTCACAGCCATCGTATTTTCGTAGCGGTTGAAGCTGATCCCGTCCGCGCTGTCGCTGGACATGTAGGTGTAGCGGCCGACGACCTGCAGCTTCTCGGTGATGTTAAACCACGGCATCGCCACAAAGCCCCACATGTCGCTCTGCCCGAGCGAGCCGTTGCCGGCCGCGAGATCCGTCGAGAAGCCCCAGCGCCCGGTGTCGTACTGGAAGGTCAGCGAACCGATTTGCGAGAAGTTCTTCGTCGCGTTGCTCTGCGGGCTCGGGTCGTTATAGACGAAGTCCGCGCGCAGCAGCGCCTTCTTCACGTTCAGCGCCTTCGCGAAATCGTAGCCGACGCTGCCGAGCCAGAAGTTGCCGCCGTTGAAATTGCCGAACTCCTTCGAGCTGTTGGCAAATCCGCTCTGCGACGCGTAGATCGAGCCGCCGGAGAAGATGCCGGTGTTGTACTGCCAGTTGCCCAGCTTTCCGCTCGCGCTCACGCCGCTGATGTACTCGGTCGTGAACCACAGGTTGTTCGCCAGGTTGTTGCGGTCGATCGTGATGAGTTCGTTCGACGAAGTGCCGCCATCGAGCGTGTACTTCACGGACTGCTTGCCGACCGTCAGCTTCAGCGCATCGCTGAACTTGTAGGACACGTAGGCATCCGTGAGCTTCTGGTAAACCGGGTCGTCCACGAAGAGCGCGCCGCCGAGGTTCTGCGGGGCCAGGTCGGCCTCCACGTGGATGTCGAGCTTCTGGAAGAACGTGGCCTTTCCGCCGATGCGCAGGCGCCGCACGGTCCAGTCCTGATCCCAGCCGAGGTTCGAGTCCGTGTAATATGAATCGAAGTGCGCGCGGCCAGTGATGCGGAATTCATTCAGGAAAAGGCCGTCCTTGTTTTTGTAAAGCGTCAGCGAATCCCAGATGGAATCGTAAACGGATTTTTCCTTGGCCTCGGTCTTGGTGACCTGGGCCGGACCGGCGAATGCGGCGGCGGTGAAGGCGAGGCTCAGCGAAAGCGTGGTTTTGAGCATAAGTGGAGTTTTGTGTGACAGGTGGTTTTGAGTGCGGCGTGAATCTGGCACCCCCATGTTACAAACAGATGGCGCTCAAGTGTCATTCATGAGAAATCGAAGTCGCATGCATGCTTTCGGATTCCAGTGTATCAGCCGCACGTCCCGTGTAGCAGCGCCTCGGCCAGCCTGAATGGCCGCGTCTCCCCAATGACCATCATCCTCCTCATCGCAGTCGCCTTCCTCGCCTTCTCGAACGGCGCGAACGATAATTTCAAGGGCGTCGCGTCCTTGTTCGGGAGTCGCACGACGGGTTACCGCACGGCCATCACCTGGGCCACCATCACCACGTTCGCGGGCTCCGTTTGCTCCATTTTCCTCGCGCAGGCGCTCCTGAAAAAATTCTCCGGCAAGGGCCTCGTGCCCGATGCGCTCGCGGGCTCGGAACCTTTCCTCATGGCCGTCGCGCTCGGTGCCGGTTTCACCGTCATCCTCGCCACCCGTTTCGGGTTCCCCATTTCCACGACCCATGGCCTCACTGGGGCCATTGTCGGGAGCGGTCTGGCTGCGGTGGGCGGACACGTGGGCTTCGCGGTTCTCGGCAGGCAGTTTTTTCTGCCGTTGCTGCTCGCTCCCGTGCTGGCGGTCTTGCTCGGCGCGCTGATCTACCTGGCGCTCCGCTTCGTGCGCCTGCGGCTTGGCATCACGAAGGAATCCTGCGTCTGCATCGGCTCGGAGCAACGGGTCGTCCCGATCCCGCAGCCGGCGTCGGTATTCGCCATGCAGCGCGTCGATGGGCTGGCCTTGGTCATGGACAGCGAGGAGCAATGCGCGGAGCGCTACTCCGGCACGTATTTGGGCGTGAACTGCCAGCGGACGATGGACGCCGCACATTTTGTCAGCTCGGGCGTCGTGAGCTTCGCGCGCGGCCTGAACGACACGCCGAAGATGGCCGCCTTGCTCCTCGTCGTGCAGGCGTTCGACATCCGGCTGGGCCTGCTTTTGGTGGCGCTCGCCATCGCTGTCGGCGGCGTGCTGGGCGCCCGCCGCGTCGCGGAGACCATGAGCCACAAAATCACCACGATGAATCACGGGCAGGGTTTTTCCGCGAACCTGGCCACCGGCATTCTCGTGATCGGTGCGAGCATGTTCGGGATGCCGGTCTCGACGACCCACGTCTCCGTGGGCGCGCTATTCGGCATCGGCGCCACGACGCGGCAGGCCGATCCCCGCGTCGTTTCGGGCATTCTCCTTTCATGGCTGCTGACGCTCCCGTGCGCGGCCATCCTCAGCGGGACTGCTTACTGGCTGTTCGTGCGTTCGTGACGAACGCGTTCGGCGGTCGGGGGATTACCGGCCGGCATTCCCGCGGGAATCCGTTCCGGGGATCATGTTCGGGCGCAGCGGCGCAAATTCCTGTTCCAGCGAATCGAGGTAGTCGGCGATCTTCGGGTTTACGGGGATGACGGGCGGCTTCTGTGATTCGATCCTCTCGACGGCGCGCAGGTAACTGTCGAATTCGCCCGTGCTCCCCGGCGTCTGCGTGGCTTCGTACCAATTCAGGTAGTCGGTGATGTCGCCGAAGCGCTGCAGCATTGTGGCGCGGAACCGGTCGGCCCGGGCGAGCCGCTCGGCGATTCCCGCCGTCTTGCCGCTGGCGAGGAGGCCGCACACTTCCTCGTATTCCGAGACGATGGGCCGGAAAAGCAGGTGTGACTTGGTGCTCAGCGTGGCGATCTTCACCTGCGCGATGCGCAGCGCCGGACGCGCGCCGGGGAGCTTGATGTATTTTTCAAAATCCGCCACCGCGAAGCGCTCGGCGCGCGGCGGCTTGCCGGTGGAGATCTCGAAGGTGAGCAATGCGCGGAGTTCCGCATCGGCCTGCGTCGGGCTGAGACCGCGCAACGTCTCGGATTTGCTGAGCGCTGCGAGCTGCAGCGTCCACCACTTCACGAGGCTCTGAGGCGAGGCGCCGAGGGTGGGAAAATGTTTCGCGAGCAGCGCGAGCGGATCGGCACCGGCGTCCGGCCAGGCCCGGATGAAGCGCCCGAGATTCGCAGGCCCGGAAGGCAGGGCCAGCAATGCCTCGACCAGCGCGAGCGCGCTCGCCCGGTCCACAGCGCCGGCCGCAGTGTCGAGGTGCAGCGGCGGCTGGGTGAGCAGTTTTTCGAGCGACGGCAGCTTCTCGGTGTTCACGATGCTCTTGAAAATGTCCGGGTCGCGCATGCCGCTGCGGCTGCGGATGCGCTGGAGCAATCCCTCCACCAGCCACCATGGCGGCTCGGCGTAACGCGCTCCGCCCTTGAACGCCGGGCGCTCGCGGTAGATCAGTTCCAGCAGCAGCGCGTGGACGATGTTCCGCTGCAGGAAAACCTTCGTGGGATCGGCGCCGATCCGGACTGCGACATCCACCTTGGGCCCGGCCACGGTGCTCACAAGCGTGATCGTCACCGGGGCCATGTTCGCCTGCGGCTCCGGGTCGGGCTCGATGGCGACCACGATCGGGAATTTCCAGTCGTCGCCCTCGCGCAGCTCCCGGAGGAGGCCGGCCTTGATCTCCTCGACAAAACCGACGACCCGCCCGCGCAGCTCCCGGTCACCGCTGTAGATGACGAACTGCCCGGAGCTGCTGACGCTGCGGTGCCTCAGGTCCACGGCGAAGCTGACTGCCACCACGGACAGCAGCGCGAGCTGCAGAAAAATGAAACGGCCCCTCGTCGGGCGCGGCGTCATTGCGCGGGCTTTGTTGCCAGCGAGATCACATTCTCTCCGGGCTCGATGGTGGCCAGGCGATCGAGTTGTTTGATCTCCCTTTCAAAAACCTTCGAGAACGGGCTGAGGACGACCGTGTCCAGTTTCGTCAGCTTCGCCAGCTTGCCGGGGATCATGAGCCTGCCGATGGCGACCTTCTGGACATCCGCGGTCCACTTTCCATCCGCGAGGACGGGCTTGAACGAAACACTGTTGTAGAGTGGCAATCCCCACGCGTTGCGCTGGGTGACGACGGTGACGACCCCCGGTTCAAACTGAGCAAAGGCCCGCTCGAACTTCGTCCCGAGCGCCCCGTCAGCCCCTTTCACGGTCTTGCGCAGGTAAGAGTTGACGTCGAATTCCTTGAGCGCGACGGACACCGCGGGGCGGGTGTTCATCATCCCGCTCCACACCTCGGTCACTTCGATGTCCGCCAGGCGATCGGATTTCATCGGCGGCACGTTTGCAGGAGCCTGGGTCGCGAGGTACGCCACTGCGACGAGCGCGGCGAAGATGAGGAGGAGGACGAACGTCTTCACGCTGCGCGCCAATGCGAACCGGTTGGGGTTCATCATGCTTTTGATTTTCCTGGCGTTCTTTGACTGATCCTCGGCGGACTTCACCTCGTCGATTTGCGGCAGCAGGGAACGGTCGAGCTTTTCTCCGCAGTTGTGGCAGTAAACGCGTTCGATTTCGTTTTCGTGTTTGCACTGGGTGCAGACGAGTCTGCGCGGGTCGGTCTTTTGCATAGGGAAGGGGATGGTGGAGCGGTCGTGCTCAGGGTTTCTTTGCTGGAGTTTTCGGGCTCGGCGGGGCCGGCTTGCTCTCCGCGGGTTTGCTCTCTGCGGGCTTGGCGGGCGTGGAATCCGCGGAGTCCTTCTTAGCCGCGGCCTTGTAGCCTTCCGAGCGGTAGTCGGTGATGTAAAAGCCCGAGCCCTTGAAAATCAGCCCCGCGCCCGTGCCCATGAGCCGCCGCACCTTGCCCTTGCCCCATTTTTTCATGCGGCAAAGTTCCTTCGGGCATGTCTTGAACGGGTCGTCCTTCATGGACTGCACGCACTCAAAGGCGCCCTGGCATTTCTCACATTCGTATTCGTAGGTCGGCATTCGTCGGGTCGATCGGGGCTTGTAAAAGCCATGCGTATAGCAAGAGCCCTGCCGTCGCGCAATGGCGCTGCGCCCGCCCCGTGCGCCTCGCCCTACCGGACCGGTGAAAAATCCATCGCCTTCAGGAACTCCGATTTCACCCCGTCCGGCACCGTGAGCGATCCGCCGCCCGCCTTTTCGCTCGCCTCCTTCGCGGCGACCCACGCCGGGTCAGCCCGGAACGCCCCGAATGACGCCTTCGCCGCATCGGCGTCCTTGTGCGCGAGCAGGTACACCAGCGTATTGTCCGCGCCCTTCTGGTCGGCCATCGGCGTCCAGTAGAAGAGGTTCGTCATCCCATGCTTCGCAAATAGTGCGAGCGTGTGATCGCGAAAACGCCCCTGCAGCCGGCCGAGATTGCCGGGCGTCGTCGTGTAAGTCCGCAGTTCGAACACGCGCGGGCCGGCGACCGACGGCTTGATCGCCGGCGAAAAATCCGTCGCGGTCAGGAACACGAACTCAACTTTTTCCACGAGTTTCCCGTTCACTTCGGAAGCCTTGCGGGCCTCCTGCCACGCCGGGTCCGCAGCGAATGCCTTCCATGATCCGTCCTTCCCCTCGCGTGCCTCGCGATTTGGAAATGCGATGATGTACACCAGCTTGTTGTCCTTGTTATCGAGCGGAACCCAGTAGCCGATGTTCGTGATGCCGTGCTTTTCAAAAAGCTTCACCGTGTGGTCGCGGAAGCGCGCCAGCAGGTCGTCAAGCTTCCCGGCGGGCGCGTAGTAGGTGCGCATCTCGAAACAGCGCGTGTCCGGTTCAGCGGCGAAGGAGGGGAGTGAGGCGGCGAGCATGGTCGTGAGGAGGAAGGTTCGGAGGGTCATGGTGCCGTTAAACAACGCGGCGCCAGGGTTGTCCATAGCGCCGGTGGGAGTGCCGCGTTACTGCCCGAGCCGGAGCACGTGCGCGGTCCCGGCGTCCGGCATCCAGCCGAGATGGGTCGTCGTGATGATCCGCTGCGCGTTCTCCGGCAGCGCGGCGAGCAGCGCATTGCGGCGCTCCGGATCGAGTTCGCCGAAAATGTCGTCCAGCAGCAGCAGGGGCGGCGTTCCGAAATGCCGCTCCAGCATCCGTGCCGCGCCGAGCTTCAGCGCGAGCACGAGCGTGCGCTGCTGCCCTTCGCTCGCATCGTCGGCGCTGCCGGCGTTCAGAAAAAAGCGCACGTCGTCACGGTGCGGCCCCACGGTCGTCTGCCGCAGCCGCGCATCCTCGCGTTGCGCCGTCGCGAGCGCCGCCGCGTAATCCCCTCCGTCGCCAGCCGCGTATTCGAGCCGCAGCGACTCGCGCTTGCCGCTGATGGCAAAGTGCGCCGCGTCCGCCTCCGCCTCCAATTCGGCGAGCAGGTTCCGCCGCGCCGCGCTCACGTAGCTGCCGTGCTCGATGAGCGGCTGGTCGAACGCCGCGATCTCCCG
Source organism: uncultured Verrucomicrobiae bacterium (assembly GCA_963769025.1). Taxonomy (GTDB): domain Bacteria; phylum Verrucomicrobiota; class Verrucomicrobiia; order Chthoniobacterales; family Chthoniobacteraceae; genus SXWH01. The sequence goes on along the minus strand of CAVYKI010000003.1, from coordinate 204,698 downwards.
CCACCGCTGCGAAGGCTGCTTCAGCAGGTGATTCCGCGAGCGCAGCGCGTGCTCGAACGATCGCAGCGAAGCCCGGTAGCCCGCATCGCGCTGCATCCCGGTGAAATCCAGGAAGCGCCGCCTTTTCTCCGCCGAGCCGCGCACCAGTTCGATGTCATCATTCCCGAGCCACACGACGCGCCCGATCTGCAGCCACTCCTTGGCGTTCGTCTGCTCCACGGCGTCGAGCGCGATCTTCTTTTTCTGCGGGCTGTAGTAAAACTGCAGGTGCCGCGCGCCGTGGTAGCCATCCGTCACGAAGCCGCGCCGGCCGTGCTGAATCACCCGCGCGAGCTGGCTGATGCGCGGCGACTGCAGCCGTAGCAGGATGCACGCGGCCTCCAGCAGCGACGTCTTCCCGTGCGCATTCGGCCCCACGATGAAATTCGTCCCCGGCGCAAACTCCGTCTCAAACTGCTCGAAGCAGCGAAAGTGGCGGAGAGTGAGGCGGCCGAGCATCGCCCTTACCAAGAGCACGAATCCCCGCCCGCAGGGGAGCGGAATCTTCGGCGGGCCCCGCTTCCGCCTTGCGCACCCGTTCGCGCCGCCTAGCCTCCGCCGCCCACGATTATGGACAAGCTTCCCGGTTTCCGAGATTTTTACCCCGCCGACTGCGCGCGGAGAAACTACGTGCTCGAAACGTGGCGCGCCGTCGCGCGGCGCTACGGCTTCGTCGAGTTCGACGGCCCGGTGGTCGAGTCCATGGAGCTTTACGAAAAGAAGAGCGGCGGCGAACTCGTCGGCCAGCTTTTCACCGTCGGCGTGACCGCCGAGCCCGGCGCGGTGAAAGGCGCGCTCCGTCCCGAAATGACACCGACGCTCGCCCGCATGGTCGCCGCCCGGGAGCGTGATTTCAAAAAGCCGCTCAAGTGGTTTTGCGTCCCGAATTTCTTCCGCCACGAGCGCCAGCAGCGCGGCCGCCTGCGCGAGTTCTACCAGCTCAACTGCGACATCATCGGCGAAGCATCGTCTGCCGCGGATGCCGAGCTGCTCGCCGTGCAGATCGACATGCTCCGCGCGTGCGGGCTGACGGAAAATGATTTCGTCGTGCGGCTCTCCAGCCGCACGGCGTGGCAGGATTTTTTCCAGACGAATGCGAAACGTGCAGACGGCGCGGCGCTGACGCCGGACGACGAATACGAGTTTTTCCAAATCGTGGACAAGGCCGAGCGCGCCGGCCCCGAGAAGACGCACGCGGCCCTGGCGAAATTCGGGATGACGGGCGATGCGCTTTTCAGCTTCATGCGCAGCAAGGAACCGACGACCGAACTCGCGCCGATCCTAGCCGACCTGCAGGCGCGCGGGCTCGGCGGATACGTCGAGGTGGACTACGCCATCGTGCGCGGGCTCGCTTACTACACGGGCGTCGTCTTCGAGGTCTTCGATCGCGCAAAGAACGAGCGCGCGCTCGCCGGCGGCGGACGTTACGACCGGCTGCTGGCGCTGATGAGCGACGGCAAGGTGGACCTGCCCGCGCTCGGCTTCGGCATGGGCGACGTGGTGCTGCTGAATCTCCTCGACGAAATCCCGGCAGCGAAGGCGAAGCTCGATGCGTGGTGCGCCGCGCAGCACGCGTGCGATCTTTACGTCGTCATCGCCAAGGAGGAGCTGCGGCCGCAGGCGCTAGCGCTCGTGCAGGAGCTGCGCGACGCCGGCAAGCGCACGGATTTCGCGCTCGCGCCGGCGAAGGTCGGCAAGCAATTCCAAGCCGCCGAAAATCTCGGGGCGCGGCTTTCCGTGGTCGTCGGAGATGAATGGCCGCGGCTGAAAGTGAAGACCCTGGCGACGCGCGAGGAGCGCGAGATGGGCCGCGAGGAACTCCCGCAGCTCTGACGGCGCCGCGCCGCGCTAGTCCTTCGACCCTTCGCGCCGCTGCGCGAACTCGGCGGCAAGCTTCGAGCTGATGCTCCGTGGCCCGAGCGGGCGGCCTTCGAGCGTGGCGACGGGCATCACGCCGATCCACGAGTTTGTCAGGAAAATCTCGTCAGCGGTCGTCGCGTCCTCGCGGCGCAGGCGGCGCTCCTCCACTTTCCGGCGCTTGATGACCCACTCGCGGACGACGCCATTCCTGCATCCCGAGGCGCGCGACGGCGTGAGGATGCGGTCGCCCTGCACGACGAACACATTCGCGCAGCACGACGAGACGAGTTCGCCGAAGTCATTGCAAAGCAGCGCCTCGTCGAACTTCCGCTCGCGTGCCTGCGTCAGCGCGTCGGTGTTGAACCAGTAGTTGCCAGTCTTCAGCCCGCCAAACATCGGGCGGTAGAAATCGTCGTGGAAGCAGAGTTCCCAGCAGTCCTCGGGTTCCGGCTCACGCGCTTCGACAAAAAGAAAGACGCGCGGCTGCGTGACCGGCGACGCTGGCCCGCCATCGCCGGCTGTGACGTAGATGCGCGCGAATCCGTTGATGCCTGCGCTTTCGAGGATCGGACCCGCTGCGCCGACCGCCGCCTCCGGCATCGGAAAATCGCGTTCTCCGCAGGCCGTCAGCACGCGCTGCTGGTGCTGCGGCCAGAATTCGATCGCGCCATCCCGCACCGCCATGCTCTCGAAGACCGACATGCCGTGGCGGAAGCCGCGGTCGGAAATCGGGACACCTGCTGATGGCTCGAACGCGCTGCCGTTCCAGAGCCAGCTCTTCACTGCACGATCAGCTCGCGGGTGATGCCGAATCGCTCAAGCCGCTTGCGCAATGTCGCGCGCGTGATGCCGAGGAGCTTTGCGGCCTGCACCTGGTTGCCGCGCGTCTGCCGCATCGCGTGAACGGTGAATTCGCGCTCCAGCCACGGGAGCAGCTCGATGGTCGGATCGCTCTGCGCGACACGCAGGAGCGCCTCGATGGCTTCCTCCTTTTGAATGGAACCGGTCGGAACCGGCTCGCTGCTGGCGACGCCGAGCGGGATGTCCTTTGGCAGCAAAATGTCGCCGGTCGCGAGCACGCAGGCGCGCTGGATGGTGTTCTCCAGCTCGCGCACATTGCCGGGCCACGAGTGTCCTTCGAGCACGCGAACGGCTTCCTCGCTGAGCTTCAGGCGCGGCAGATGTTTTTCCTCGGAGACGCGCTGCACGAAATATTCGGCGAGCAGCCGGATGTCCTCGATGCGCTGGCGCAGCGGCGGGAGCTGCACGCGCACGACATTGAGCCGGTAGAACAGATCCTCGCGGAAGCGCTTCGAGGAGACCTCCGTCTCGAGGTTCTTGTTCGTCGCGGTGATGATGCGGACGTTCGTCTTCACGACGTCGTTGCCGCCGACGCGGGACAGTTCGCCATCCTGCAGGACGCGGAGGATTTTCCCCTGCAGCGTGAGCGGCATGTCGCCGATTTCGTCGAGGAAAAGCGTGGCGCCGTTGCTCTGCTCGAAGCGCCCGATGCGCTGGCCGGTCGCGCCGGTGAATGCGCCTTTCTCGTGGCCGAAGAGCTCGCTCTCCAGCAGCTGCTCGGGGATCGCCGCGCAGTTGATGGCGATGAAGCTCTTCGCGCTCCGCGCCGAGTAATGATGGATGGCGCGGGCGACGAGTTCCTTGCCGGTGCCGCTCTCGCCGGTGATCATCACGGGCGCGTCCGAGTGCGCGACGCGGCCGACGAGCTTGAAGACCTGCTGCATCGCCTCGCTCTGGCCGACGATGCTGTCCTGATGCTGCTCGACGGTAAGTTGCGGGCGCGAGGCACGGGCGGCTTTGGTCGCGCGCTGCTCCTTGAGCGTCGTCTCCACGACGGCGCGGAAGTTGAAGGGGAGGCTCTCCTTTCGGAGGAAGTCGAAAGCGCCGAGCTTCATCGCCTCGATGACGGCCTGCGTGGTGCCGTACTGGCTGATGAGCAGGACGAATGCGTTCGAGTCGTGTTCGCGGATGCGCGTGAGCAGTTGCTGCCCGGTGTAAGGCTCGAGGTGCGTGTCCGCGATGACGAGGTCGGGCGATTCCCGGCTGAAAATCTTGAACGCCTCGTCCGCATGCGTCGCGGAAAGTACGCGCAACTCTGAGACGGTGAGTTGCTTCACCGCCCAACTGAGGAAGTCCGTATCGGGGTCGACAACGAGGACAGTTTGACCTTTGGGCATTTTAGATTCCGCCGAAACGGCGTTCGCGTTTGTGAAACTCGGCGATGGCGGCGCGCAAGTCTTGTTTTCCGAAGTCGGGCCAGAGCTTCGGCGTGATGTAAAATTCCGCGTAGCTGAGCTGCCAGAGCAGGAAGTTCGACAGCCGCATCTCACCGGAGGTGCGGATGAGCAGATCGGGGTCGGGGAAATTCGCGGTGTAAAGGCGCGAGCCGATCACCTCCGGCGTGATGGTCGCCGGATCGAGATTTCCGGCGGCAGCGTCCGTGCAGAGCGTGCGGACGGCGTCGGTCAGTTCCGTGCGGGACGAATAATTCAGCGCGAGGATGAGCGTCGTCGCGGGATTGTCCGCGGTTGCCGCGATGGTCTCGGCGAGCTTTTGCGCGTGTATTTTCGGGCAGTTCGTCAGTGCGGCCGATGGTGCGGAGGCGCACGCCGTTCTTCATCATCACCGGCAGTTCCTGCGCGAGAAAATGTTCGAGCAGCATCCACAGGCCGCTCACTTCCTCGTCGGGCCGCTTCCAGTTTTCCGTGGAAAAGGCGTAGAGCGTGAGGAACTCGACGCCCTGCGCCACGCACTCCTCGGTCACGGCGCGGACGGTCGCCGCGCCGCGCTCATGGCCCTTCAGCCGCGGCAGCCCGCGCTCCTTCGCCCAGCGGCCGTTGCCATCCATGATGATGGCGATGTGCCGCGGCGTCTTGTGCGCCGGGGCGTCCGGCTCTCGGGTGGCTGCGGCTTGGGAGTCCTTGGTCATTGTGCCCGCAAATCTGATCGCGGGATCAGACCACGATGGTCTGCTCGCGTCCCGGGCCGACGCTGACGATCCCGAGCTTCGCGCCGGTGAGCCGGGCGATGGCCTGCAGATATTTCCGGCATTTCACGGGCAGGTCGCTCCACTTTTTCGCGGCGGTCGTGTCCTTCTGCCAGCCGTCGTATTCCTCGTAGATCGCCTTGCATTCGGCGAGCGCGTCGAGGTCCGTCGGCGGGTAGTCGAGCGTCTTGCGGCCGAGCTTGTAGGCGACGCAGACCTTGATGGTCTCCATCGTGTCGAGCCCGTCCACGTTCGTCACGGCGAGTTCGTCGATGCCGTTCAAAATCGCGGCGTAGCGCGTGCAGACCGCGTCGAACCATCCGCAGCGCCGCGCGCGTCCGGTGGTCGCGCCGAACTCGCGTCCGAGGCCGTGCAGAAATTCCCCGAGCTCATCGTTTTCCGACGGGAACGGCCCTTCGCCGACGCGCGTGGTGTAGGCCTTCAGCACGCCGACCACCTTGTCGATGCGGTTCGGCGGGACGCCCGAGCCCGTGCACGCGCCGCCGGCGGTCGTGTTCGAGGAGGTGACGTACGGATACGTGCCGTGGTCGATGTCGAGGAACGTGCCCTGCGCACCTTCGAAGAGCATGCGCTTCTTCGCGACGAGCGCCTCGTGGAGATAGACCACCGTGTTGCCGAGGAAAGGCGTGATGATCTTCGAAGCGGCGAGGTATTCGGCGCTGGCCTGGCGGAAATCGATCGCTTCCGAGCCCATGGCGCGGAGCTGCACGTTGGCGTCGGCGAGGCGGGCCTTCAGCCGTTCGGTAAATCGCGCGGGATCCAGCAGGTCGCCCGTGCGCAGGCCGATGCGCGAGGCCTTGTCGCTGTACGTCGGGCCGATGCCGCGGCCGGTGGTGCCGATCTTGCCCTTGCCCTTCGCCGTCTCGCGGGCGCGGTCGAGCGCGCAATGGTGATGCAGCGTGAGGTGCGCGCAGTCGGAGATGAGCAGGTTGTCCTTCGAGACGCGGATGCCCTGCTTGCGCAGGCCCTCGATTTCCCCGGCGAGCGAGACGGCATCGATCACGACGCCGTTGCCGATCACGCACATCGTGCCGGAGCGCAGGATGCCGCTCGGGATGAGGTGGAGGACGTATTTTTTCCCGCCGACGATGACGGTGTGGCCCGCGTTGTTCCCGCCTTGCGAGCGGACGACGAGGTCCACTTTTTCAGTCAGAAAATCGATGATCTTGCCTTTGCCTTCATCGCCCCATTGGGCGCCGACAAGGATGGTATTGGCCATGGTTGGTGTGTGCTTGCGTTACGTGTTTTTACCCGAGGTCTGGCCTTGGGGCCGCGGAGAGTAGCGCCCGCGCGATGTCCCGCAAGGCGGAAACCGATTGCCACCCGCGCGGGCATCCGTCATTTCGCTGCGCACCATGGCCGACCGCTCACTGCTCTCGACAAAATCCATCGCACCACAGGACCGCCTCATCTTCGCACTCGACGTGCCGACAAAGGCCGACGCGCTCGCGTGGATCGACCGGCTCGGCGACGCGGTGACCTTCTACAAGCTCGGCCTCGAATTCTGCATGAGCGGGCAATACTTCGAGGTGCTCGACGAGCTGAAGGCGCAGGGTAAAAAGGTGTTCGCCGATCTGAAATTCTACGACGTGCCCGCGACCGTCCGGGGCGCGGTGGCGAACCTTTCCACGCGCGGCGCGTACTGCTGCACGCTGCACGGCGTGTCGTCCATTTACGCCGGAGCGATGCCGGTGAAGGGCGCGATGAAGCTGCTCGCCGTGACGGTGCTCACGAGCCTGGATGCGAGCGACATCGCGGAACTCGGCTGGAGCGGCACCGTCGAGGATCTCGTCTCGATGCGCGCGCGCCGCGCGGTGGAGGCGGGGATTGACGGACTCATCTGCTCCGGCCAGGAGGCGTCGCGCCTGCGACGCGAACTCGGCCACGGACCGCTGATCATCACGCCGGGAATCCGCGCCGCGAACGAGCGGGGGAGCGATGATCAAAAGCGCACGATGTCGCTGGAGGAGGCATTCCTCGCCGGAGCCGATCACATCGTCGTCGGCCGCCCGATTCGCAATGCACCCGACCCGCGCGCCGCCGCGCAGGCGATGCAGGACGAAATTGCGCGGTTGTTTGCCGAGTAGCCGCGCTTTTAACGCCGCCGGCGGCGCAGTGCGGCGAGGCCGAGGCAGGCCAGCCCGAAGATCCCGGTGCCGGGCTCGGGAACGGCCGTGATGTCGCGCAACTGGAATCCATTCGTCATGGCCTCGTCGAAGAAGCCGGCGAAGTCGACGACTTGGCTGGTGGTGTCGGCGACAAAGGTTCCAATCGCAAACTGCCCGAGCACGCTGGCGTTTGTCCCGGGATTTGCGGTGAGGGTGACGCTGGCGCCCGCAATAGCCTCGGTTGCAGAGGGGTTCGCGCTTGCCTGCGAGCGGTTGGCCCACCACTCGAATTCATAGGTCTTTCCGACCGTCAGCCCGGCCATTGTCAGGGACATGGAACCGAGGGAGTCTTTCACCGTCTGCCCCAGCAGCGTCTGGTAGGAAGCGCTCAGGCCGGTGAAAGGCGCAACGGTGTCGCTGGTGGCACTGCCAGTCGGAGAGAAGCCAGTGGAAAGGTCCAGGGTGAAATCGCCCACCGTCTTGGTGGTCAACCCCACTGTGAAGCCGAACGCTTCGAACAGCGTGCCATTGACCGTGGTGGCGGCGACGCTGCCGTTGCCGAAGTTGAACGCCCGGACCAGCGTGCCATTCGTGCTCACGTCGCTGTCGCCGGAGATGGCTTGAGCAGTGCCCCAAGTCATCATGGCCGCGTGGGCGGTTCCCTCGAGAGTGAGAGCGAGAAGGATGGCTGCGGTGCCGGTGAGCAGACTGCGGGCAGGAGAAACGGTCATGAATTTGTTTGGTGAAATATGGACGAAAGTCAGCAGATATCTGCACTGCGCAGCCCTTTAGGAGCAAGAGAAAAGCCCATCAAGACCGCTGGCGCGGCCTGTCTGCCGCAGGCCGAGCGACGCGGGCGGGCGTGGCCTCGAAACCTTGCGGTCGGTGAATTTCGGTGCATGAGTCGGGAAATGAACCGGGTGAAATCTCGAAGCGTTCTCGGGAAGAGGTGGTCGGGGACCGGGATTCCCGGCGTTGTCGCTGAACGTGAACAGAACCCCTGTGCGGAATTTCCCCGCCTCCCCGCCGAGCAGACCGGCGAAACTGGCCGCCTCTGCCGGCTGAATCTCGCTGCGGCTGGCCTCGAGGATGACATCCCTCACGGCGGCCGTGCGTCATTGCGAAGGTCGAGTTAAACCTCGTCATTCCTCCAGACTCGTCCATGCCACCCCCGCATCTCATTCTCCCTGCCGACGAGCACAACGCTGCGCTGATCCAGCATGTGCATCCTGCCCAGTGGACGAACCCAACGCCTTCCGGGACCTACAATCTGGTCGTCATCGGCGGCGGGACGGCGGGGTTGGTGACTGCAGCGGGCGCGGTCGGCTTTGGGAGCGAAGGTGGCGCTCGTGGAGCGGCATCTCATGGGGGGCGACTGCCTGAACTACGGCTGCGTGCCGAGCAAGGGGATCATCAGCGCGGCACGTCGCGCCGCCATCATGCGTGACGCCGATGGATTTGGCGTCACGGCTTCCGAGGTGAAAGTGGACTTTCCCGCCGCCATGGAGCGTATGAGGCGGCTGCGCGCCGGAATCAGCCGACACGACTCGGTGAAGCGTTTCACCTCGCTGGGCGTGGATGTGTTTCTCGGCCAGGCCAGCTTCACGGATCGCGGGAGCGTCGCGGTGGAAGGCGCGGAGTTGAAGTATCACACCGCCGTCATCGCCACGGGGGCGCGTGCCGCGGTGCCGCCGATCCGTGGCTTGGGCGAAGTGCCGTATTTGACGAATGAGACCGTGTTCTCGCTCACGGACTTGCCGCGGCGCCTCGCCGTGATCGGTTCCGGGCCGATCGGCTGCGAACTGGCGCAGTGCTTCGCGCGCCTCGGAAGCGAAGTATTCCTGATCCAGGGCACGCGCGGCATTCTCCCGCGTGAAGATGCGGACGCCTCGGCCATCGTTCTGGAGCGCATGAAGCGTGACGGCGTGCAGGTGCTCGGCGGCGGCGGGGAGTTGACGATTTCCAAGGGCGAGGGCGGCACCGTGAGGATCATCATCGATTCGCCGGACCGTGGCTGCGACATCACCGCAGACAGGCTCCTCGTGGCCGCGGGCCGCGCGCCGAATGTGGAGGGACTGAACCTAAAAGCCGTGGGCGTGCAGTATGACAGGAAGGGCGTGAAGGTGGACGATCGCCTCCGCACCGCCAACAGCCGCATCTTCGCCGCAGGCGACATCTGCTCGCCGCATCAGTTCACCCACACCGCCGACTTCCAGGCGCGCATCGTCATTCAGAATGCGCTGTTCTTTGGCCGCAAAAAGACCAGCGCGCTCACGATTCCATGGGCTACCTACACCTCGCCCGAGATTGCGCACGTCGGCCTTTATGAAAAGGAGGCACAGGAACGCGGTATCGAAGTGACCACGTTCACGCAGCCATTCAGCGAAGTGGATCGCGCGATTCTCGATGGCGAAACGGAAGGCTTCGTGCGGGTGCATCTGCGCAAGGGCACGGATGAAATCCTCGGTGCCACCATCGTCGCCGAACACGCGGGCGACATGATCTCCGAACTCACGCTCGCGATGACGCACAAGCTCGGCCTTGGCAAAATCGCGGCCACGATCCACCCCTATCCGACACAGGCGGAAGCCATCCGCAAAGTGGCCGATCAATACAACCGCACCCGACTCACTCCGCGTTTAAAGTCTTTGTTCACCTGGTTGCTCGCCTGGCGCCGTGGGCGCTGACCCCACCGCTCATTTTCGCATGAAAACAACCGAACCCTCCGCCGAAACCGCCATCCGTGAACGCTACGCCGCCGCCGCGGGCGCATCCGAGGCCGCGCTGTGCTGCCCGGTGAGCTACGATCCGCAGTATTTGAAAATCATCCCCGCCGAGGTCATCGAGAAGGACTACGGCTGCGGCGATCCCTCGAAGCATCTGCACCCCGGCGAGACCGTCCTCGATCTCGGAAGCGGCACGGGGAAGATCTGCTTCATCGCCTCGCAGGTCGTCGGCCCTGCGGGCAAGGTCATCGGCGTGGACATGACGGATGCGATGCTCGAAGTTGCGCGGCGCAATGCGCCCATCGTCGCGGAGCGCACCGGCTATGCGAATGTCGAGTTTCGCAAAGGCCGCATCCAGGATCTCGCGCTGGATCTGGAACTGCTCGATGCCGAGTTGCGCCGGCATCCGATCGCCGATGCTGCGTCCTATCTCGCGGCCGACGACCTTGCAGCCGACCTGCGCGTGAAGCGTCCCCTGGTCGCCACCGAGTCCGTGGATGTCGTCGTCTCCAACTGCGTGCTGAACCTCGTCGAAACGCGCATGAAGCGGCAGCTCTTCGAGGAGATTTTCCGCGTGCTCAAGCGCGGCGGTCGCGCCGTCATTTCCGACATCGTCAGCGACGAAGACATGCCGGAGGATTTGCAACGCGACCCGGTTCTCTGGAGCGGCTGCATCAGCGGAGCCTATACGGAGGAAGGTTTCATCCGGGCTTTCGCGGACGCCGGATTCCATGGCATCGAGATTTTGAAATACGACACCGCGCCATGGCAGACGGTGCAGGGCATCGAGTTTCGCAGCGTCACCATCCAGGCATGGAAGGGCAAGCAAGGGCCATGCTTTGAGCGCAACCAGGCGGTGATTTACAAAGGCCCGTTCCTCAAAGTGCTCGACGACGACGGTCACGCGATGGAGCGGGGGAAACGCTACGCCGTGTGCGACAAGACCTTTAACCTCTACCGGAAGCCGCCGTATCGCGACCACTTCGCCTTCATCGAACCGCTTACCGGCATCCCGCTGGAAACGGCGCAGCCCTTTGACTGCGAACGCGCGGAGCTCCGCCATCCGAAGGAAACCAAGGGCCAGGAATACGACGCCACCACCGAACCCTCGAACTGCCGCACCGGCGGCGAAGGCACAGGCTGCTGCTAATTTCTCCAATCCAAAAACCACCATGACCACCAACGACAAACTCAAGAAACTCGCGCCCGACCTCACCAAGACCTTCCCGCGAAGCCCGCGCGAAACGCTCGGCGGCTTCGTCGTCGCCTGCCGGGCGCTCGACAAATGCCGGGCCGTGCTCGCGGGGACGAACGGCGAATATCACTACGATTGCCCGCTCGACCAGATGTTCCTCGGCTTCACCGGGATCACAGGGGACGAATTCAAAGCCTTCGTCGCCACGGGCGCGGACGATGCCGAGGTCGCTGCGTGGATCGTTGAAAAGTCGAAGGTCAAGGACGCCGCCGAAATCGTCGCATGGAACAACAAGATGCGCTGCACCCGCGTGTGCGACATGCCCATGGAACTCCAGGTGTTCCTCGAAGGCTACATCCCGCAGTTCATCCCCAAAAACCGCCCTGTCTATGTCTGGTTCGACGTGTATGACATCGAGGAAAAGCGGATGTAACGGTTTCGCATGAGCACATGAACCGCTTCGACGAACAGCTCGCCAGGCACAACGTCCCGCTGAAGCGCGGTGCGTTCCGCACGCTGCAAATCAACGTCGGACGGAAGTGCAACCAGACCTGCACGCATTGCCACGTCGGCGCCGGACCGCATCGCACCGAGATGATGGATGAGGCGACGGCGCATCGCGTCGGCGCGTGGATCACCGAGCACAAGCCCGCCACGGTCGACATCACGGGCGGCGCGCCGGAACTGAGCGAGTTCTTCCGCTACTTCGTGGAGACGGCGCGCTCGGCCGGTTCGCACGTCATCGATCGGAACAATCTCACCATCATCGAGACGGATTCCCACGCGTATCTGCCCGGCTATCTCGCGCAGCATGGAGTCGAAGTCGTCGCGTCGCTCCCGTGCTATCTCGAGGAAAACGTGGACCAGCAGCGCGGGGATGGCGTCTTTGCCAAAAGCATCCGCGCATTGAAAAAGCTCAACGCGGCGGGTTACGGCACGCGTCTGCCGCTGACGCTCGTTTACAATCCCATCGGTGCGAAGCTGCCGCCCGATCAGGCGGAACTTGAGGACGACTACCGGCGCGAACTGAAGCGGCGCCACGGGATCATCTTCACGCGCCTTTTCACCATCACGAATCTGCCCATCGCGCGCTTCGCCGCCGAACTGCGTGCGCACGGGCAATGGGATGCCTACATGGATCTGCTGGCGAACAGCTTCAATCCCGCCACCGTCGAGGGCCTCATGTGCCGCAGCACGATCAACATCGGCTGGCGGGGTGAGGTCTTCGACTGTGACTTCAACCAGATGCTCCGGATGCAGCAGCGCAACGGCAAGGATCTGTTCCTCTGGGACGTCACCCCTTCATCCCTCGCCGCGTTTCCCATCCTCACCGCGAATCACTGCCTCGGCTGCACGGCGGGCGCCGGGAGCAGTTGCTCGGGCGCTTTGAACTCCGGCAGCACGCTGCCCGCCGCGGCGAAATGAGTGACGTGGACTGGACGCAAGCTCGCCTGTGGAGCGCCGTCGCGATCCTGGTCGCCCTGCTCGTGTGGGAGAGCATCGCGCCGTTCTTCGCCTTTTTCCACGGCGGCAAAAGGGCCGCCCATGGACTGCGCAATGTGCTCTTCGGGGTTCTGAACGCCGTGGTGATCGGGATCCTCTTTGTGGCGTTGTGGTCGATGGCGTCGGTGTGGTCGGAAGCACAAGCGTTCGGTCTGCTGCACTGGTTCGCGCTTCCTGCTCCCGTGCGAATCGTCGGAGCTGTCCTCGTCTTTGATGCGTGGATGTATGGATGGCACCGGCTGAACCATCGCATGCCCTTCCTCTGGCGCTTCCATCGCATGCACCACTCGGATCCGCACATGGATGTCACCACTGCGAACCGCTTTCATCCGGGGGAGATCGTCATGTCATCCATCCTGCGCATCCCGGTGATCGCGCTCATCGGGATGCGCCTCGAGGAACTGGCCCTCTACGAAATGCTGATGTTTGCCGTCGTGCAATTCCACCATGCGAACATCGCCGTCCCACCACGGATCGACCGCTGGCTGCGCGCGGTGATTGTGACGCCGTTCATGCACAAGGTGCACCACTCGCGCCTGCAGCCGGAGACTGACTCCAACTACTCCTCGCTGCTTTCCATCTGGGACCGGCTGTTCCGCAGCTTCCGGCTCCGCCATGAGCCGCACGGGATCCAGTTCGGCCTCGATGAGTGGGATGCTCCGCAGCATCAAGACCTCAAGGGCATGACAGTCACGCCTTTCAAGAATCCGAAATCATGAACGCTCCCGGTTGCCTTTTCGCGCCGTCCGCTGATGCCATGGGCCGGACGTTGATTGCGCCTGCCATCACTTGTCGCTGAACAAACGGTAACTCACCCTCGCGATCATGTCCGCCTCTCCTCCATCGTCTGTGCGCGGCAAGATCGCCATAGGTGTCGGCTTCATCCTGATCGTCATCGCCGCATTCGTCTTCGGTGATCCCAAGGCGTGGCTGAACGGCGCGATCGGCATTGTCGAGAGACTCGGGCCGTGGGGCCCGGTGGTCTTCATCGCGTGCTACATCGTGGCCACGGTGCTGATGGTCCCCGGCTCGGCCCTTACGCTGGCGGCGGGGACGTTGTTTGGCGTGGCAAAGGGCACGGCCATCGTTTCCATCGCTTCGACCGCAGGCGCTGCGGCGGCCTTTCTCGTGGGCCGATTCATCGCGCGTGACGCCGTCGCCGCGCGGATCGCCCGGCGGCCTTCATTCGCCGCGCTGGATCGCGCCTTGGGTCAGAGCGGCTGGAAGTTCGTGGCGCTCGCCCGCCTCTCGCCGGCTTTCCCGTTCACGCTGCTGAACTACGCATTCGGACTCACGCGGGTGAAATTTTTCCACTACGTCCTCGCCTCGTGGATCGCCATGCTGCCGGCCACCGTGTTGTATGTGTATCTCGGCTCGCTGGCCCGCGCCGGTGCGAAGGGAGAAGGGAAGACGCCGCTGGAATGGACGCTGTATGGCGTGGGGCTGCTCGCCACCATCGCCGTGACGGTCTTCATCACGCGCATGACCAAAAAGGCGATTGCCGATGCGGGGCTCGCACCCGATGCATCTGCGAAGGATGCGAAGCCGTGAGTCTCGCGACGCACGACAGCCTGATCGTCTTCACGCGCCTGCCAGTCGCCGGCAACGCGAAGACGCGGCTCATCCCGCAGCTCGGCGAAGCGGGCGCGGCGGAGCTCCAGCGGCGCATGACCCGGCACACGGTGGGCCGCGCGTGGGCGTGCTCCGCGTCCGACAGATCGCTGCGCCTCCGCATCGCGTACGAAGGTGGCAGCGAAGCCGACATGCGCGCGTGGCTGGGCCCGCTCGACTTCGTGCCGCAAGGCGACGGCGATCTCGGCCAGCGGATGAACCGGTGCATCCAGCGCGAGTTCGACGCGGGCGCGCGCAACGTCATCGTCATCGGCACCGACTGTCCGCGACTCGATGAAACACGCATCGGCGAGGCGCGCCGGACGTTGCAGCAATCACCCGTCGTCTTCGGTCCCGCGCAGGATGGCGGCTATTACCTCGTCGGCTTGGATCGGCCGATGCCTGCCCTGTTTGAAACGATGCCGTGGAGCACGGATGAAGTCCTCGCCGAGTCGCTCAAACGCGCGCGCCAGCACGAGGTCAGCGCTGCGCTGCTGCCGGTCTTGCCGGATGTCGATCGGCCCATCGATCTGCAAGATGCCGATGCAGCGCTGTCGCAGGGGCGCGCCGTTTCCGTCATCGTCCCGACGCTGAACGAGGCCGGCAATCTCACGCGACTGCTGCCCATGCTCCAAGCCGCGCAGCCGCTCGAAATCCTCATCGCCGACGGCGGCAGCGCGGACACCACCGCGCGCGTCGCGGAATCGCACGGCGCGCACCTCATCCCCTGCGAGCGGGGCCGCGCCCGTCAGATGAATGCAGCGGCCAAGGCCGCGCGCGGCGAGCATCTGCTCTTTCTCCACGCCGACACCGACCCGCCGGTGAACTTCTGCCAGGTCATCGCCGGCCTGTTGGACCGGGCCGGAGTCGCAGCGGGAGCGTTCCGTTTTGCGCTGCGCGAAAATGTCACGGGCAGGCGAATCGTCGAAAAGCTCGTCGCCCTGCGCTGCGCCGCACGTCAGACGCCCTATGGCGATCAGGGGCTGTTCCTGCGCCGCTCCATTTTCAATGCGCAAGGCGGATTCCCCGACTGGCCCATCCTCGAAGACCTGCATTTCGTGCGTCAGTTGCGCCGCCTGGGCCGCATCGTCATCACGCCGGAAGCTGCGCGGACTTCGGCCCGCCGCTGGCAGACCGGAGGTGTGTTGCGTACCTTTTTCCGTCACCAGCTGATTCTGCTCGGCTACTACCTGAATCTGTCGCCGACGCTGCTGAGCAAATTACGGCCACGGCTTTCTTGAAGCCGCAAAGCGCGTCACGAATGGCATCCGTTCAAGCGCGGAACTCCTCGGCGGCATGCGACCCGCCGCTGCGCTTTGCAGCTATGGCGGCGCCGTGCCTCCGCCCTTCGCTTGATCGAAGAGCGCGCGCCAATAGTCGAGGCGTTCCTTCACGCGTTTCTCGTAGCCATTTTCCGAAGGATCGTAATAGCGGCGGCCCTCGGGAAGATACGCCTGCGGGATGTAGGCGCCTTCGCCTTCGTGCGAATACTGGTAGCCGGTGTGGCCCAAAGTTTTTGCGGCGCGCTTGCTGCCGGTGCTGCGGAGATGGCGCGGCACGGCGAGCGTGACGCCGTTTTTCACCTCCTCCATCGCCTTGTCCACGCCGAGGTAGGCGCGGTTGGATTTCGGCGCAGTGGCGAGATAGACGGTCGCGTGCGCGAGCGTGATGCGCGCCTCGGGCATGCCGATGAATTGCACAGCCTGCTGTGCGGCGACGGCGATGGGCAGCCCCTGCGGATCGGCCATGCCGATGTCTTCGCTTGCGAGGATGACGAGCCTCCGCGCGATGAATCGGATGTCCTCGCCGGCGTAGAGCATCTTCGCGAGCCAATAGAGAGCGGCGTCCGGGTCCGAACCGCGCACGCTTTTGATGAATGCGGAGATCGTGTCGTAGTGCCCGTCGCCGGTGGCGTCATACACGACGGCCTTTTTCTGGATGCTCTCCTCGGCGATGGCGTGCGTAACGCGGACAATCCAGTCCGCGTCTGGCGGCGTGGTGAGCGCTGCGATTTCGAGGGCGTTCAGCGCCTTGCGCGCGTCCCCGTCCGCGATGGTGGAGAGGAATGCGAGCGCGTCGTCGTCCGCGATCACTGTGGGTGGTCTGGTCGAAGTGCGGACATCTTTTTCCGGAAGATCAGGCCGCGCTCTCACCAGCGCGGCTGCGACTCCGCGCTCCGTGTCTGCGAGAGCACGGCGCAACACGGACGCGATGTCCGCCGGCGCGAGCGGCTCGAGCTGGAAGACCTGCGAGCGCGAGACGAGCGCGCTGTTCACGTAGAAGAACGGATTCTCCGTCGTCGCGCCGATGAGCCGCACCGTGCCGCGCTCCACATCCGGCAGCAGCACATCCTGCTGCGCCTTGTTCCAGCGGTGGATTTCGTCCACGAAAAGGATCGTCTTCTGCCCTGTATTTGCGAGGCGGTTCGCAGCGGATGCGACGACCTTGCGCAGGTCCGCGATGTTGCTCTCGACGCCGCTCAGACGCTCGAAGCGGCTCTTCGTCGCGTTGGCGATGATTTGCGCCAGCGTGGTCTTTCCAGTCCCCGGAGGACCGAAGAGGATGACGCTCGCGATGCGGTCCGCCTCGATCGCGCGGCGCAGCAATTTCCCCGGCCCGAGGATGTGCTGCTGACCGGCGAATTCATCGAGCGTGCGCGGCCGCATCCGCTCCGCGAGCGGCGCGGCGGCTGCGGTCGCATCGGAAGTGCTTTCCGAGGTGTCGAAAAGGTCGGCCACGGCGGGCGGTCAGATGTCGAATGCCAGCGACTGCGTGCCGGGCGAGAGCTTCAGCATGTCGTCGAGCGTGCGTTCCTCGAGCATTGCGGCGAGGTCGCGGCGGACGCCGGTCATCATCAGACGCAGCGGGCACGTGCGCGGGTCGGGACACGAGCAGCGCTCGGTCGGGCGTTCCGCGGCACAGGGCACGGGCGCGAGCGGGCCGTCGAAAACGGCGATGACTTCGCCGAGGGGGATTTCCTCCGGTGCGCGCACCAGCGTGTAGCCGCCACCGACACCGCGCTTGCTGTTCAGGATTCCCGCGCGGCGAAGCGAGAGCAGGATCTGCTCGAGGAATTTGATCGGGATGCGTTCGCCCGAGGCGAGTTCGTGGATGGACCAGGAGCGCGCAGGCGGCCGGGCCATGGCCACCAGCGCCCGCAGCGCGTACTCGGCTTTTTTTGAGATTCGCATCGTCTGCGCTCAGCGCGTGTTCAGCGGATAGCCCGGCTTTTCCTCCAGCATCCGGATGCCGGGGCTGCTGTCCCCCTCGTAATTCCGGTAACGCGATTTGCCCTTCCCGCTCGTGCAGCCGGTGAGCAATGATCCGACGATGATGGCGAGGCAGAGGAGGATTGGTTTCACGCGGGGAACGTAGGCAGGGCGGGGGAGAAATGCCAAACGCTGAATCGCCGCCGCACCGCGGGGCGTGCAGCCGAAGCCGAATGCGATTCGGCTGGGGCGATATTCATCGAATTGACGTGCGACCGCCGCTAGCGTGTCCGCGCATGAGACAGTGCTTACATCCCGAAGTGCGAACGCCATCGTGGCGTCATTGTCGCGCGGGGGGAGATGCGCGGGTCGCGGTCCTGCCGTCATGAAACGCCGCGCCTTCATTGCCACGCTGCCTGCATTTGCTGCGGTCCGTGCGCTGCTGGCTGCGGATGGGCTTTCGCAGGCGCGTTTGGGAATCTGCAGCTTTTCGTGTCATCAGCAATGGAGGGCGGTGGCGGCGAAAAATGCTGCCGTGAAATTTTCCGACGCGCCCAGCTTTTACCGCTACGGGCGGGAACTGGGCGCCGATGGAGTGCAGACCGGTCTGCGGAGCGCCGATGCGGAATTCGCGAGAGCGATGCGCACGCTCGTGGAAAGCGACGGCGGCTATTACGAGGCGGACATGCGGTTGCCGAAAACCGCTGCCGATCGGGATGCATTTGAAATCGAAGTGAGGCTTGCGCGCGAGGCGGGAGCGACGGTGGCGCGCGCGGTGTTCACGGGCGGGCGGCGGTACGAGATTTTCCGGACGCTGGAGGAGTTCCGTCGTTTCCAGGCGGAGTCGGAGCGCTCGCTGGCACTCGCCGAGCCGATTTTGAAAAAGCACCGGCTGCGGATGGCGATCGAGAACCACAAGGATCACACGAGCGAGGAACTCGCCGCGCTGCTGCGCAAGGTGGGCAGCGAATGGATCGGCGCGCTGGTGGACACGGGGAACAACATCGCGCTGCTCGAGGAACCGCATCACGTGGTGGAGACGCTTGCGCCTTTTGCCTTGAGCGTGCACCTCAAGGACATGGCGCTTCAGCCGCATCCGGATGGTTTTTTGCTGAGCGAGGTTCCGTTCGGCAGCGGGTTCCTCGACCTGCCGCGCATGGTGGCGACGCTCCGGAAGGCGAATCCGCAGATCGCGTTCAATATCGAGATGGCCACGCGCGATCCGCTCCTCGTGCCGTGCCGGGATGAAAGGTATTGGGCCACCTTCGGCGGACGCCGACCCGAACTCGTCGAAACCGCACTTGCGCGAGTCGCACAAAATCCGCCGAAAGCTGCACCACCGAACGTGAGCGGCGAGCCGCTTGCCGCCGTCCTTGCTGCCGAGGAGATGAACAACCGCCGCTGCCTCGCGGCACGGTCCTCGCTCGGCCTGTAGCGCGCATCCCGAGGCAGGTGAGCGCGGCTTTTTCGGGGGCAACGCATCCGCATTTTGCTGATGGACTCGGCGGGCGGCGGCTTTTTTGAAATGGCCGGTTGCAAGCCGCCCGACGTCGGCTAATCTCTACGCCTCCCAAAAAATAACGGGGGCGTACTGGTTTCGACTGAAAATTCGAGGCGCAGACGGCATGCCGCGGAAGCCTGGTTGGCCGCGTTACCAATCCTGGGCAACAAACACAAAAGCCAAAACCGAAGAACTGGCCCTCGCAGCCTAAGTGCTGTGACGTTCCCGAGCCGACGCCTGCTAGGCCTCGGGGACGACGACTAGCAGGCTGGCTTTCCGGCGGAGCGACCGCGCCGGGGAGCGAGACTTCATCCGTGGACGACCGGCCTCGCGTGGCGCGCCCGCCCGCAGCGTGAGGCTTAAATTAATGGCACGGCTAAGCGTGTAGATGTTTGTGTCAAAAGTTCTCAGGACAGGGGTTCAACTCCCCTCGCCTCCAGCTCTCTGATTATCAGGGACTTGTGACTGACTCTTGGGCCGGAACGGAGATGGGAACACGTTTGAAGATGTTCTTGGAGGTGATGACCCGACCACGTCTAGCCCAGCATTGTCTTGAGCGCACCTGCATCCCGCTTGCGCTCCTGCACGAAAAGCTGCCCCCAGTGCTCCGCCGCCAGCGACCCGCGCACCGCGAGCATGAAATTGTCATACGGCTTTGTGTCCCAGTCCGCCGTCCCATACTGCAGCTCCACTCCAGGGAGTTTCGCCGCCCTGAACGAGAAAAGCACCCGCTCCAGTCCATCCCGCGTAATTCCCTCGACCGTCCAGCGCTCCTGGCTCGGGACCCACGGCTGCCGCTCTCCTACGCGGCCGCCCGCCGCCTTCACCGCTTCTTCCACCTTGAGCCCCTCCGCCCCCAACTCAGGCCGAACGGCGGCAAAATTTCCCCCGTAGCCGGCAGGATTTTGGTCTCCGCAACGGCATCCTCCCGACCAATTTGGCGAGAAAGGCGCAAGGGACAGCTCCGAAGGCCAGAAGTGCGGCAAGGAGGCACGCAATGGTCTTTCGCGTGATGGGGCACGCATGGCCAAAACGATGCCGCTTCGAGGCGAAGGTTTTCCGGGAGCAAAATCCGGATGAGGGCGGGAGAGAAACCCCTTTACGCAAGCGCGCACTTGCTTTACGCATGCAAGCACACACTTGCATGAACACCAAATCCGCACTTTCCACCCCCGCTGCGACCGCCCGCGAGCGGCTGCTTGTCGCCGCCAGAATCGTATTCGCCCGCGACGGCTTGCCGGGGGCCACCACACGGGCCATCGCGAAGGAGGCGGACGTGAATGAGGTCACGCTTTTCCGTCTCTTTCAAAACAAGGACCGGCTGCTCGCCGAGGTCATGGAGTCCATCGTGGACGAGCAGCACGCAGCGGCGGTCGGCGACGAGGCGGAGTGGTCCGGCAATCTGAAGACGAATCTGCGGCGCTATGCGGACAGTTTTTACGCCATGCTGGTGCGGGATGAGCCGCTGATCCGCACGATGATCGGCGAGGCGCGGCGGTATCCCGAGCAGGCGAAAAAAATCATCATGGATGCGGTGAAGCCGGAGCGGACGCGTTTTATCGCCAATCTGGAGGCAGCGCGCAAAGCCGGTCAGGTGCGGCGGGGCGTGGATCTCGCGATTGCCGCCGATGCTTTCACCGGGATGCTCCTCGGCGGGATGCTCCGCGACACTGCCGAGTGCGTCGATGGTTACGCGGCGCAGGAATATGTGGCCACATGCGTGAGCCTCTTCACCGCCGGACTGGCCGCGCCCACCGCCTGATTTTGCAAGCAATGAAACTCCGCCGCGTCATGGAAAAACTTTCCCGCCTGTCTCTTCTCATCGTCCTGTTGCTGCCGGCCTGCTCGCGTCCGACGGCGAGTAATTCGGCACCTTCCTCGACACCCGATTCACCGGCCATCAAGGTCGTGACGACCGCGGCTCAGGAGCAGCCGATGCCGCGGTATCTGCGCGTGACGGGCGAACTCAGGGGCAGCCAGCAGGCCATGCTCGCGCCGGATTCGTCCGGCAAGGTCGTCGCCGCGCCGATCGAGCGCGGCTCGGTGGTGAAAGCGGGCGACGTGATTTTGAAGCTCGACGATCGCGCGGCGACCCATGCCCTCCACGAAGCGGACGCGAGCGTCGCGGACGCGGAACTGAAGCTCGAATGGGCGCGCAGCGAATTCACCCGCAATGAAACCCTGGCGAAGACGAAGCTGATCTCTTCGGCGGAGTTCGAGCGCCAAAAGATTAACCGTGCGACGGCCGAGGCATGCGCTGGCGGCGGCGACGGCGCGGCGCGATCAGGCGAAGAAGTCGCTCGATGACACGGTGCTGCGCGCGCCCTTCGCCGGCACGGTGGCGGAGCGGCTCGCGGAAGTCGGCGAGTATGTGAGCAGCACCACGGGTGTCGCAAAGCTCGTGGCGACGGACCAGCTCCGGCTCCTGCTCAACGTGCCGGAAACAGCCGTCGGCAGCATCCAGGAGGGACAGATTGTCAGGTTTGCGGTGCCGGCTTTTCCCGAAGCGACGTTCACGGGCACGGTGAAATTCATCGGCGCGGCGCTGCGTGAGTCCGAGCGCGATCTCATCGTCGAAGCCGAGGTCGGCAACGCGGATGGCCGGCTCAAGCCCGGCATGTTTGCCGAAGGGAAGCTGGCGCTTGCCGATGAACGCGCGGTGACTGTGCCTGCCACCGCGCTGCGCAACGACGGCGGCTCGAACAGGGTGCTCGTCGTGCAGGACGGGCGCATCGAGGAGCGGCTCGTCGAGATTGGCGAGACGAAGGGCGCTGCGGTGGAAATCCGCCGCGGCGTGCTGAAGGGCGATGCCGTGGTCGTCACGCCCGGAGCCGCTGCCACCGACGGGATGAAGGTCGCGCTCATCGCACAACCCTAACGCTCCACTCACGATGCAATGGCTCGCCGCAATCTCCGATCAAACGCCCCGTGTTCGCCACGGTGCTCGTGCTCGTTTTCGTGGTCGTCGGCGTGCTCGGCTACACGCGGCTGCCGGTGGATCTTTTTCCGAAGATTGATTTTCCCACCGTGGTCATCACGACCTCGATGCCGGGCGCTTCGCCGCAGGAAATCGAGACCGAGATCACGAACAAGATCGAGGAAGCGGTCAACACCGTCAGCGGCATTGACGAGCTGCACTCGACCTCCAGCGAAGGCATCTCGCAGGTCATCATCGCGTTTCTTGCTGGAGAAGGACGGAGCGGTCGGCGCGCAGGAAGTGCGGGATCGCGTGAACCGCATCCTCAACGATCTGCCGAAGGCCGCGGACGCGCCGCGCGTGGAGCGGCTCGATGCCGACGCCGCGCCGGTGCTCAATGTCGCGCTCATCGCCGAGCGCCCGGTGCGCGAGATCACCGAGTATGCGGACAAGGTGCTGCGGCGGCAGTTGGAGAGCAGCCCCGGCGTCGGCCAGGTGACGCTGCTCGGCGGGCGCAAGCGGCAGATCAATGTCGTGGCTCGATCCGGTGCGGCTGCGCGCCTTCAGCCTCACCGCGCCCGACGTGGAGAAGGCGCTCCAGCGGCAGAATGTGCAAATCCCCGCGGGCGTCGTGCAGGGCGTGGCGCGGGAAACGGGACTGCGCGTGGAAGGCCGCGTGCTGTCCGTCGAGCGGCTTTCGCGCCTCGTCGTGCGCGAGCATGAGGGCGGACTCGTGCGGCTCGGCGACGTGGCGCGCGTGGAGGACGGCGAGGAGGATCAGCAAAGCAGCGCGCGCCGCAATGGCGTGCCGACCGTCGTCCTTTCCATCCGCAAACAGTCCGGCGAAAACACCATCGCCGTCGTGGACGCGATCAAGGAGCGGCTCGCCGAGCTCGGTGCGCGGCTGCCCGCCGGCTACAAGATCGAAGTCGTGCGCGACAACTCGCTCGTCATCCGCACCAGCGTCGGCGCGGTGAAGGAGCACCTCGTCCTCGGCTCGATCCTCGCCGCGCTCGTCGTGCTGTTTTTCCTCGGCAATGGCCGCGCCACGCTCATCTCCGCGCTGGCGATTCCCACGTCCATCATCGCCGCCTTCGGCATCATGTGGATCGCGAATCTCACGCTGAACATGATCAGCCTCGTGGCGCTCGCGCTCGCCGTGGGCATCGTCATTGATGACGCCATCATCGTGGTCGAAAACATCTTCCGGCACCTCGAGGAGAAGAAGAAGTCCGCGCACGACGCCGCCCTCGACGGCACGCGCGAGATCGGCCTCGCGGTCATGGCCACCACGCTCTCGCTGCTCGCCGTGTTTGTGCCGGTCGCGTTTCTCAGCGGCATGGTCGGGCGCTTCATGAGCAGCTTCGGGCTCACGATGTCCTTCGCCATCGCCGTGTCGCTGCTCGTCAGCTTCACGCTCGCGCCGATGCTCTCTGCGCGGATGCTGAAAATCACCCGTCCGAACTGGCTGGAGCGCGGCATGGCGAAGCTCGTGAACGTTTTCTACCACCCGCTGGAAGCGCATCTACATGGCGATGCTGCGCTTCTCCATGCGGCATCGGTGGGTCGTCGTGCTCGCCTGCGTCGGCGCGCTCGCGAGCGTCCCGATGCTGATGAATCGCGTGCAAAAATCGCTGCTGCCCGCGACCGAGGAGGCGCAGTTCCAGGTCTCGCTGCGCACGCCGGAAGGCTCCAGCCTCGCCGTCACCGACCTCGCCGCCGAGCGCGTCGCGCGCGACATCCGGCAGATGCCCGGCGTCGAATACACGCTGCTGACCATCGGCGACAGCGACCAGCGCACGCCGAACCTCGCGAGCATCTACGTGCGTCTCGTCGATCCCTCGCAGCGCCCGCAGACGCAGGAAGCCGTGATGGATCTCGTGCGCACGCAGATCGTGCCGAAGTATCCCGCCGACTACCGCATGACCGTCACGCTCGTGCCCGCCTTCGCGACCGGCCAGTCCAGCGCGAACGTCCAATACATGATTGCCGGCCCCGACCTCGGGCGGCTTACCGCCGCGGCCGATGAGGCGCTCGTCGAGATCCGGAAAATCCCCGGCATCCGCGACGTGGACAGCACCTACATCAGCGGCAAACCGGAACTCACCGCCATCGTCGATCGCAGCAAGGCCGGCCAGATGGGCGTGAACATCGCCGACCTTTCCTCCACGCTGCGGTTGCTCGTCGGGGGCGCGGATGTCTCCAGCTTCAGCGAAAACGGCGAGCAGTATGACATCCACCTGCGCGCCGATGAGCGCCACCGCAACCGCGAGGAAGCCCTCGGCCTGCTCACCGTGCCTTCGGAAAAAGGCGCGCCCGTTTCGCTCGCGAACCTCGTCCGCTTCGAGCACCGCACCGGCCCCGCGCAGATCAATCGCGCCAACCGCACGCGCCAGATCACCATCACCGCCAACAACGCGCCCGGCTACGGCGAGAGCGACATCTTCGCCGCCATCGACGCCGTGGTGAAAAAGCAAAACCTCCCCGCCGACTACCAGACCGGCGCCGTCGGACGCTCCAAGGAAATGGCGCGCACCGTGAACGCCTTCGTCACCGCGATGCTCATGTCCGCGCTCTTCATGTATCTCGTGCTCGCCGCGCAATTCGAGTCGTGGATTCACCCCTTCACCATCCTGCTCGCGCTGCCGCTCACGCTGCCCTTCGCCCTGCTCTCGCTGCTCATCTTCGGCGAATCGCTGAACATTTTCTCGATGCTCGGCGTGCTCGTGCTCTTCGGCATGGTGAAGAAAAACGGCATCCTGCAGATCGACCACACCAACCAGCTCCGCGCCCGCGGACTGCCGCGGCTCGACGCCATCCTCCAGGCGAACAAAGACCGCCTGCGCCCCATCCTCATGACCACGGCCGCCTTCGTCGCCGGCATGATCCCGATGATCTTCGCGCGCGGCATCGGCGCGAGCATGAACACCACCATCGCCGGCGTGATCATCGGCGGCCAGACGCTCTCGCTCCTGCTCACGCTGCTGGCCACGCCGGTGTTCTATTCGTTCTTCGATGACGTCGCGCAGTGGTGGCGCAGGAAGCGTGGCAAGGCGGAGCTGGTGGAAGACGCGGACGGCCCGCCGCCGTTGACGGAGAGGGAAACTCGCGAACTGCTCAACGTGTAAGGCGACCTCCGCCGCGATCGCGGCAGACTCAAATTGTGCGAAGGGGTGACCAAGGCGGAATCCCGTGAAGATTTCCGCACCATTTTCTTTTCACTGAACCGCCGTTCGGTGAGTGTGAAAAGATGAGCTCCGGGACGACTCTCAATCTTTACGGCGCGACGCTGGTCCCTGCGTTGCAGCGGATTCAGGAGGAGTTCGGGTTCTTGAAAAAAGAGGCACTCGAACAGTTTTCGGACGAGTCGGGCGTGCCGCAGTATCGCCTGCAGGCGGTGGCGAGTTTCTTCCCTCACTTTCAGCTTTCGCCGCCGAAGAAGGTCGTCCTGCGCGTTTGCCGGGACACGACCTGCCATCTTGCGGGTTCGGGAGCGGTGCTGCGCGAGTTGCAATCGCTCGTCGGTGAGCATGTCGCGGTCGAGGGAGTCTCGTGCGTGGGCCGGTGCGATCGGGCGCCGGCGGCTTGCGTCAGCGTGCAGGGTTCGGGACATGAGCAGTACTATCTTGGCCGTTCGGCTGATGAGTTGCGAGGCGTGGTCGAGGCGTGCGTGCGGGATGAGCCGCTCGAGCCTGATCACGATGCGGACCAAGGTTATGCGGCGAAGGATTGGATGATCGATCCGTACGGCGGCAAGACGCCGGAGTATCTCGGTGTGCGAAAGGCGATCGCGGCGCGCGACACGTCGCTCGCGGCGGCCGCGGAGGCTCTCAAGACACAATCCGGATGGGGCTCGGAGCGCGTGGAGGAATTTCGCCAGGGATGCATCCGCCAGATGCGCGTTGATTTCCCGATGGAGCCCGAGGTCGCCGGCGCGGTGCTGTGCTGGCAGACGGAGACGGATTGGGCGAAGGGCGCGGCGCTCGGCGGATGGGCGGACGCATTGCTCGATGAACTCAAGGACGCGGATCTTCGCGGCATGGGCGGCGCGGGCATCCCGGCGACGCAAAAGTGGCGCGATGTGCGCGATGCGGTCCGGAAGGCGCGGCAGCGGGAGACGGACGAGCGCGCGTTCATCGTCGTCAATGGCGACGAGAGCGAGCCGGCCACCTTCAAGGACCGCGAGCTGCTGCTCCGCGCGCCGCACATGATCGTCGAGGGCGTGATCCTCGCCGGGCTCATCACCGAGGCGACGCAGGGGTTCATCTACATCCGCCACGAATACGACGAGCAGATCGAGGCATGCCGTGCCGAGATCGAGCGCGCGGCGAAGCTCGGATTCTGCGGGCCGAATGCGTCGGTGCTTGGCCGGCCTTTTCCGATTTCGGTCTTCGTCAGCCCCGGCGGCTACATCTGCGGCGAGCAGAGCGCGCTCATCGAGGCGATGTCCGATCGCCGCGGCGAGCCGCGCAACATGCCGCCGAAGCTCGAGACCAACGGCCTGCACGATCTCCCGACGCTCGTGAGCAACGTCGAGACCTTCGCGTGGGTGCCGTACATCGTCATCAACGGCGGCAAGACCTACGCCGCGCTCGGCGTGAACGGCTGGCAGGGCCGGCGCTTTTTCTCCGTCTCCGGCGACGTGAAGCGGCCCGGCGTGTACGAGGTGCCGATGGGAATGACCCTGCGCGAACTCATCCACGGCGAGCAGTACTGCCAGGGCATCGCGGGTGATCGGGCGCTCAAGGGCTTCGCGCCGTCGGGACCGTCCGGCGGCTTTCTGCCCGCGAAGCTGACCGCGCCCGACGGCCTGCCGCGCGACCATGTGAACAACAAGGCGTGGCAGGCGCTTGCGGCTCGCCGCGGATTCGATCCCGCGGCGACGGAACTCGACATCCTCGATCTGGAACTCGAGCTGAACCTGTTCCGCGCGCCTGAGCCCCACGCAGGCGCTCGGCGCCGGGCTCGTCGTCTATGCCGAGGGCCGCGACATGGTGGAGCAGGCCGTCAATTCCATCGAATTTTTCCGCAACGAGTCGTGCGGGAAATGCGTCCCGTGCCGGATCGGGTCGCAGAAGTTCGCGTCGCTCGGCGCGCACCTCCTCGCGGGAAAAATCAGCGCCGATCGCTGGAACGATGAACTCGTCCCGCTCATCAAGGAAATGGGCAAGGCGATCGAGCTGGCTTCCATCTGCGGGCTCGGCCGCTCGGTGCCGATGCCGCTGCTCACGGCGCTCACCTTTTTCCCCGATGACGTCGCGAGCCACCTGTCGCCATCGGGAACACGCACGGAGGGCACGCCATGATTCCCGGACTTGGGGAAGGCCTGTTCATTCGCGATGACGACGAAGGGCTGTTCAGCCGCGACATCGACGGCCAGCTCGTCCGCCTCGATTCCCCGACGGAGGGCGACTACGGCAAGACCGTCACGCTCCAGATCGACGGCCAGTCCGTGACCGTGCCGCTCGCCGAGCCGCTGAAGGACGCGAACGGCAACATCGTGCTGGACATCGAAGGGCGGACGACGCCGCGCTACACGACCATCTACGACGCCGCGAGTGAAGCTCTACGTGAAGCAGCCGGGCGACGAGGCGAAGATCCCGATCCCGACGCTGTGCCATCTGCCGCACATGACGCCCGTGGCGGTCTGCCGCATGTGCGTCGTGCAGATCTACGGGCAAAAGCGCGGCAAGCGCGCCGCCGAGCGCAAGCTGCTCCCCGCGTGCCAGCATCAGGTGAAGGAGGGGATGGAAGTCTTCACGATGAACGATCCGGGAAAGGACGGCGAACGCGTGCGGCAGACGGTGAAAGTGATGACGGAAATGCTCGCGGTGAATCATCTCAAGCCGTTCGAGCCGCCCGCGCTGGATCAGGAACTCGCGCCGTTCAACGAACTCGGCCAGATGGTCGACCGTTGCGGCGCGGAACCGTCGCGCCTCGCGCTCGATGTCCTCTCGGATCCGCCGCCCGCCGCTGCGCCCAATGTCGGACGCCGCGCACTGGACGCCTCATCGCCCGTCTTCCTCGTGGATCACTCGGCGTGCATCCTCTGCGACCGCTGCGTGCGCGCGTGCGACGAGGTGCAGGAGAATCACGTCATCGGCCGGACCGGCAAGGGCGCGACCGCCGGGATCAGCTTCGACCTGAACGAGCCGATGGGAAATTCGAGCTGCGTGCAGTGCGGCGAGTGCATGGTCTCGTGCCCGACGAGCGCCATCACGTTCAAGACCGGCGCGCGCATCAATATCCCCGCCGGCGATCATTCGAAGGAAGTGCTCTCGCCCGCGGAACTGATCTCCGACCCGGCCTTCGCCGGCATCTCGCCGAAATTCCTCCTCTGGCAACAGGGCCTCGTCATTCGCCGCAGGCTGAAGGCGGGCCAGGTCGTGTGCCGGCAGGGCGACGCGGGCAACACCGCGTTCCTCATCCGCAGCGGGAACTTCGAGGTCACCGTCCGGCAACCGGACGCGTCGCCGCTGCATTTTCAGCTCACCCCCGAAGACATGATCTTCGGCGAGATGGCGTGCCTGAGCGGGACGCCGCGGACGGCCAGCGTGCACGCGGTCGGCGACGCCGAAGTGTGGGAGGTGCGGCGCAACGTCCTCGACCGCCTCATGCGGCTCCCGTCCCAGCGCGAGCGCTTCGAGGCCGACTACCGCGAGCGCGCGCTCGACCTCGTGCTGCAGGGGGCCGATCTGTTCGATGGCATCGGCGCGGACGAGTTCAAAAGCATCGTCGATTTCCTCCGGCCGCGGCTCACCTTCGTGCGCGTCAGTCCCGGGCAGACGCTTTTCCGGCAGGGCGACCGCGCGAATGCCATGTATCTCGTCCGGCTCGGCCACGTGCGGGTCGGCGTCCGGCGTTTTGGAAAGGAGACCGGCGTCCTTTCCCGCGGCCCCGGCGCCATCCTCGGCGAGATCAGCCTGCTCGCCATCTCTCCGCAGGATGTCCGCAAGACCGCCGAGGAAGTGGACCTCGCCCTCGCGGCCGCGCTCGATGCGGCAGGCGATGACCTCGCCAATGCCGTCCCCGCGGGCTTCCGCAACGCCACGTGCTCGGCGCTCGGCCCGCTCGAAATGGCGCGTCTCAGCCGCACGGATTTCCTGCAGCTCGTGCGCGAATTCCCCGTCCTCCGGCGCCGCCTGGTCGAGCAATCCCTCGCGGCGCTTCGCAGCAATGTGGAGGGCCACCCGCTGCTGCGCGAATACGTCGAGCACGGCCTCTACGAAGGGCGGAAGCTCCTCGTGCTCGACATGGAACTCTGCACGCGTTGCGACGAATGCACGAAGGGCTGCGTCCAGCAGCACGGCACAGACTCGCACGGCGTCCCAGTCACGCGCATGCTCCGCGACGGCGTGCGCTTCGAGAGCTTCACCGTCGCCACCGCCTGCCGCTCCTGCACCGACCCACACTGCATGATCGGCTGCCCCGTCGATTCCATCCATCGCGGCAAACACCTCCAGATCGTCATCGAGGATCACTGCATCGGCTGCGGCCTCTGCGCGGACAACTGCCCCTACGGCAACATCACGATGGTGCCAAACGAGCATCGCCGCGTCGAACTCCCGGACCCCGATCACCCCGACCATCTGCTCTCGCTTGCGCAGCCAAAGGCCGTCACCTGCGACCTCTGCGACGCCGAGGGAAAGCTGGCAGTGGCGGAACCCCGCTGCGTCTCCGCCTGCCCGCACGAAGCCGCTTCACGCATGACCGGAGAGGAACTGCTCCGCCGCGTGATGGAAGGCGCGGCAGGGAAAAAGTAAATTGCCCCCTTGCTGAACGGTCTCAGCGATTCGCCGGGGCCGATGGGCTGGGGGCGGCCGGGGCGTGGAATGCGTGGCAGCTCTGGCAGTCCCATTTGATGCCGCCGCTGTGGCGCTGTTTGGCTGCGAGTGCTTCGGCGGCTGTCGATGGGGTGGGGGATTTGAAGCTGGCCACCGCGAGCGGGCTTGGGGTGGCCGGGGGACGGTGGCATTCGGCGCAGAGTTTTTGCGGCGGCATGAGGATGTCGCTTGTCAGCTTGCTCGTGTGCGCGGTGGCGTGGCAGTCCGCGCATTCCATGTGTGTATGCGGCAGATGAGTGAACGGGCCGCGCTGCACCCAGCGCTCGGCCATGTTGGGCGGGTTCACGCGCGGGGATTTGCCGGGCTCGGCCGGGTTGACCGTGTGGCATTTGGCGCATTCGGTGAGGAATTTCCGGTTGCCGGCGCGCATGCGGCGGTCGTTCGGGCTGTCCTTCGGGTCGCCGTCGAAAAAGACGCGCTGTTCGAGTTCGACGAGCGTATCGAGTCCGCGGTTGCGCAGGGTTTGCTGTTCGGTCTCCGCCCGTTTGGAGAGTTCCGCCGCGTCGGTGGTGCCTTCGGCGCGGAGCGCGTTCTCGATCGCCACCCGGATGCTCGCGAGGAAATAGCGGACCTTTTGCGCGTCGCCGTGCGGGATGAGCAGGTTTGGCAAATCCGGGAGAATCTGCAGCGAGTGGCATTGCTGGCAGTGCTTCGCGTAGCTCACTGGCTGGTAGTATGCGCCGCCGGGGCCGGGCGTGTGGCAGTCGGCGCAGGCGAGCTTTTTGTTCGGCCCGAGGACGGTGACATCGTCGCGCTCGTGGCGTGCGTGGTTGTATTTCAGGTCCGCCGGATCGCGGAGGCCGGCCTTTTCGTAGCTGAACGGCGGATGCCCGGTGTAGTCGGCGAAGGGCTTCACCGGGCGCGATTTTTCCGCTGGCGCGAGAAAGCGGATCAATCCGTCGCCGAGGTCGCGATTTTCGCCGGTCGCGGCGACGGGCTGGCCTTTGAGCGGGAGTGAGGTGCGCGCGAGCCGGAGTTCCTCGGCGCTGTTGTGACACGACGTGCAGGTCTGGCGGTCCGGAGGGACGATCGCACCATGGCCGACATGCTCGCGGTGACAGGTGAAACATTGCGTGGCATGCACCTGCGCCATCTCGGTGGAAACGTTGCGGAGCGCGAGCGCGGCGGTTTGCGGGGCGTGCAGGGCGGTATTTGCGTGGCACTTCAGGCAGGCCTCATCCATGCGGGAGCGCTCGGCCGGCCAGTGGGCGGACTTGCCATCGCGCGAACTGCCCGCGGTGAGGATCGTCTGCAGCGAAGCGCCGCTCGGCCTTTCGGAAAGCGCGGCCTTGAGCGTGTCGATCTCCGCGTCGATGTGGCAGGCGCGGCAGTCGTTCGCGAAGCTCGCGTGGTTTTGCGAGATGGGACCTTTGCTGAAAATCCGGCCGGTGCCCCAGTAGTGATAGGTCGCGGCCGCGACGATCGCGCAGAGGGCGGTGATCGCGAAGCACCAGCCGCGGAGCCGGCGCATGTAGTGCGATTTCCGGAAGTAGCCGAGATTGCCCCAATACTTTTGGGAGGACTGCTTTGGCGTTGGAGAGTTGCCGTCCATGCGCGTGAACTACCCGGGCAGCATGAAACGCAGGGCGACGACGGCGTGCCATGCCGTGAAGATGAGCAGCGCAAACGACGTGGGCACGTGGAGGAGCAGCCAGCCGTGCAGCCAGTGCTGGAGTTTCGTCTGGAGATCCATGAGCCGGCGGTCGGTGCACCAGTTTTGCATGGCGTCCACCCGCGGCTTCCATTGCTCCTCCACATTCATCCGCAGCCTGCTGAACGTGCTCGCCGCGATCTGTTCGACGCCGAGCGGATGGCGGGTGCCGCGTTTTGCGGAAAGGTAAGGGAGACAGTCGCGATCCAGAAAGCGGATGAGCACCTGGACGGAGGAATCGTCCGCGACGGCGGCAGGCGGTTGCGGCTGCGAGCCCGCGGCTGCGGTGACGGGTTGCGATTTCGCGAGGGTGTCGCGGAGTTTGTTCGCGGATTCGAGGAGGCGATTACGGAGGTAGGGGATCTGCTCGAAGACCACCTCGCGCGGCAGGCGTTCCAGCATCAGGCGCGGCATGAACTGCTGCAGCGCGAGGCCGAAAAATCCGGAGCCCATGACGATGGCGTAGAGGATCATGAGCGCGCTCGTGTGGATGCCGCCGCTGTGGAATCCGCAGTGAAAGAGCACGAGCGGGATGGTGAGGATCGTGAGCCAGATGTGCCCTTTCAGCCAGAACTGCACGCTGCCGATGGGCCACGTGCGCTTCTTTTTCCGGATGCCGAGCGCGGAGGCGAAAAGAAAAATAAGGAAGGCGACGGAGCCAAAAATCAACCCGAGCGGCGTGCCGCCGTAGGTGTTGTGCGAGGGCGGCGCCTTGCCGAGCATGGCGGGGAGCCGAAACGGAAACGGCAGGAGGTGCGGGAAGAAGTTCGCGACGTACAGCAGAGTCGCGCCGCAGGTGGCGAGGACGACGAAGAGGATCCAGAGGCTGTGAGAACGGTCGATTTTCATGGCACAGTCGCGTGGCGGACGACGGAATTCCGCATCCGTTCCAATCGCATGGACGCGGCGGGCTTCCCTTCCTCCCCGTTCGAGGGTTCTCCGTTCGCGAGGTTCTGTGGAGTCTTGGCCATGGAATCGGACGCCGGGCTTCGTAACAGGCGCGCGAGTGCGGTGCCAGTGCGGAATCGCAGCGCGCAGCGACCGATGCACCCGCGCTCCGAGGTTTTCCGTGTTCGACTTCACTGCGGGAACTGGTAGAAGCGCGCACCGTGGCACTCCGACGCATACTCCCGGCCGTCATCATCGCCAGCCTTTCGCGCGCCCTTCCGACACCGGTGTGCGCGGCGGATGAACTGGCAATCGCGAAGGCGCATTTCACGGGAGCGCAATCGTGCGCCTCGTCGAGCTGCCACGGCGGCGGCAAGGGGCACAATGAATCGCTCATTTTCGAGCGAAAGGACCGGCACGCGGTGGCTGCTGGCATTCTGGCAAAAGGAACCTCGCTGCGCATCGCCGAGGCGCTCGGCATCACGGGCGACCCCGGCAAGGCGGCGCAATGCACCGTGTGCCATTCGCCGATGGAGGCCGTCGCGCCGGAGCGGCTGGTGAAGGGGCTGCCGAAGGCGGATCGCGGAGTGAGCTGCGAGGCTTGCCACGGGCCGGCGGAGGCGTGGCTGCGTTTCCACACGAGGACGGACGTCACGTATCATCAAATCGTCGGCCTCGGGCTGCGCGACATGAACGACATCCATGGCCGGGCCAACGTGTGCGTCGCCTGCCACCTGAATCTCGACGAGCCGATCCGGCGCGCGGGGCACCCGGAACTCTATTTTGAACTCGACGGGCAGTCGGTCGCGCAGCCTCCGCACTACAAGGACGAGCGGCCGTCGATCGGGCCGCGTTCATGGCTGACGGGCCAGGCGGTCGCCCTTCGCGAGATGAGCTGGAAGCTCGGGACACAGCGGGACGAGCACCTGGTCGTGCGTTGGAACGCGCTCGTGTGGCTGCTGCGCAAGACCGATTCCGGAAAAAAGGAACTCACGGGAGGGGAGGATTTCGCCGCGATGAAATCCGCCGCGGATCGCCTCGCGCGCGAAGCGTCGCGGACGAAATGGACGCGGAGTCAGCTCATGTCCCAGCTGAAGGCCTACGTCGCGGCCCACTCGGAATTTGGCGACGCGAAGCTCGGGAAGGCGGAACATCGGAGGCGGGCGGAAGTGCTCGCGCCGGCGATCAACCGGCTGTGGGCGGCGTGGAAAAAGGAAGGCGGAACGGAGGCGCCGGCATTCGAGAAGTCGATTGATGCCGTCTTCCGGCAGGCGCGTGAACAGGAGGACTTCGAGCCGTCGAAGTTCGCCGCGGCGTTGCAGGAATTGGAAGCGGTCCTCAAGCAGCTCCCGCAGTCCTGAGCCGGCGCGGTGAGGCGCGGTTTCGCCACCTGAATGTTTGCGCAGCGTGGCATCCCCGTGCGCCCGATGCGCGATGCGTGTTCAGCGCAGGCGCCAGTCGCCGAGGCCGCCGCTGTAGATGTAGGCGGTGCTGGAGATGGAACCCTTGCCATTCATATACCAGACGGCGACCTGGCCGGAGGTGTTCTGAAAGACGATGTCCGCATTGCCGTCGCCATTCATGTCCGCGACGTTGACGACCCGCCAGTCGCCTACGCCGCCAGCGTGGATGTAGGCGCTCCCGGAGCGCGCGCCTTTGCCATCCATGTACCACACGGCGATCTGGCCGAGGGTATTCTGGAAGAGGATGTCGGCATTCCCATCGCCGTTCATGTCCGCCACGCCGGTGACTTTCCAGTCGCCGAGCCCGCTGCTGGAGATGTCGGCGGTGCCGGAGATGGAGCCTTTGCCGTCCGTGTACCAAGCGGCGATCTGCCCGGTGGTGTTTTGGAAAAGGATGTCGGCGTTGCCGTCGCCATTCATGTCCGCGATGCCGGCGACTTTCCAATCGCCGAGCCCGCCGCCGTAGATGTAGGCGACGCCGGAGCGTCCACCGCTGCCGTCCATGTACCAGACGGCGATCTGGCCGAGCGTGTTTTGAAAGAGGATGTCGGCGTTGCCGTCGCCGTTGATGTCCGCCGCGCCGACGATTTTCCAGTCGCCGAGGTTGCCGCTGTAGAGCGTGTCGAGTCCCGACGCGGAGCCTTTCCCGTTCATATACCAGACGGCGACCTGGCCGGAGGAATTCTGGAAGAGCAGGTCCGCGACGCCGTCACCGCTGACGTCCTTTGGCGAAAAGCGGACGACCGCGGAGGAATCCATCTCGGGCGCGTCGGGGACGGGGACGGGGTCGATGGCTGCGTCCACCGCGACGACCGGGTTGCGCGGGAATTTCGCGTAAGGCAGCCGCGCGCCGCCGTACGAATACGTGTCCGAGCGGATGCGTGTCATACGCCAGAAAGTCCGCGCATCCGCTCGCCGCGATGATGTCGTCCTGATCGACGCCGTCGCCGGAAACGCCGATCGCGCCGACGACGACGCCGTTCCGGTAGAGCGGAAAGCCGCCGGGGAAAATGGTGATGCCATTCGGCAGGTTCGGATTCCCCGGGAACGCGCCCGTCACCGGCGCGCGCTTCAAGGACACGGCTTCCTGAAAACCGAACAGCGGACCCCACGCCTTGCCGTCGATGCCCGGCGGAAAATTGCTCTGCGCGAGGAAGCCGACGGCGCGCGTGGACATCGCGAGCTGGCTGTTTGAAAAGAAGACGGACGTCCGCGCCTTTTGCACCGCGACATCCCACGAGAAAACGGTCGCATCGCCGACCCGGAACGTCCCGAGGACAGCCGGGGCCTCGAGGTCCTTGTCGGGATTGTTGACCACGACGATGAAGACCTTCGCCGACGTGCCGAGCGGCAGGCGGATGCCGGCCCGCGTGATGTTCGCGCGCTGCGCGGCCTTGGTGATGATCTGCGTGACCTCCGCCGCGGTCAGCCGGCTCTGGCCGCCGATGAGCTGCCTGCCCGGAATCGCGGAGACCGGGTCGTCGATGAAACGGATCGTGCCGGACGGATTCGCCGGCGAATCGAACACGACAGGGCCGCGCAATTCGCCCGTCACGCCGCCGAGCTGCGTGACCGGATACGGGAATGGCGGCGGCGGCGCCTGGATCGGAAACCCGTCCACGATGCGTCCCGGCAGACTGGTCAGCGGCACGGAGCCCGTGGCGTCCACGATGTCCTGCACGGCCTGCCACACGTACGGGATGCGGATTCCGTTGATGAGGATATTCGTCGCGACGATGTACGGCGAGGGACGGAAGCCGCGCTGGCCCGCGAGCGCGACCTGCTCGTCGGCGTCGCTCAGCGCGTTCGGCACGAAGCCCGGGGTGGAGGTCGTGTTCGTCTCGTTCAGGAAAATCGCCGCCGCCGGCGCGAGGTTCGTCGGGTAGCCGTCGCCGGTGACGCCGATGCCGCCGACCAGATGCCCGTTCTTGTAGAGCGGCACGCCGCCGGGGGAATCGTTCAGCGAGCCGGGGATGATCGTGTTGCCGCGGATGCCGGGCGAAATGCGGGCCGTGTCGCCGGGGGCGAGCGAAGCGCGGAGGTCGGACGGATCGAATGGCGAACCGGCTGAGAGCGGATTCGCGATCTGTTTGAGCCGGTTGATGTCGGAAAAAAACAGGCTCGAGAAACCGACGCCGACGAGCGGGCCGGGAGGCGTGTTGGCGACGCCCGGCGGGAAATGCTGCTGGATGATGTATCCCGCGGTGCGCGTCGTGAGCGCCTCCTGGTCGCTGCTCAGGAATGCCGCCGTGCCCGCGCGCGTGATCGCGCCTGCGAAGAGGCCGTAGGTGCGGACCGCCGTGGGATTGTTGTCCAGATCGGAAAGGGCTGAATGCCGGCAGCGGACTCGGAATGCGGCCCTGCATGTCCCAGACGCCGAGGACGAATCCCTCGCGGTCGGTGACGGCGATGATGGCTCCCGGGTTTCTCCACGTCGCATCCGCCGCCGCCTGCGCGATGATCTGCGTGACCTCGGCCGCCGTGAGCTGCTCCCCGCTGTCCTGCGCCCGCAGCTTTTGCGGCACGAGGATCGCGCACAGGAGCGCAGCCGTGGCGAAGATGGACGTCTTCATGAACGATGGAGGCTGTCGAGTACCGCCCTGCCGTTTGCGCGTCAAACTTTCACGCAGCTTTTCATCTCGCGTAGCATAGGCATTTTGCATTGCCGCGCATCGCGTAGGGACCGTATGACCGGCGCGTGCCAAGACTTGGCCAACGCCGCCTCAGTCCCCAGCGCGCATCCACGCGCCGCCTCGTAGTCTGCGCAGCGGTGATCGTGACCGGCGCCGCCGACGCGAACGGCGAGGACGCGCGGCCGCGTTTTCGCAAAGGGACGCCGGCGCTGCGCCCGACCGCCGGGAATGTCCAGGAGGAGCCGCCGAAGTCCCCCGCGGTGTTCAATCCCGATCCCGGAGTCTGGAACGAGCCGGGCCTTTCGCCGGGCGCGACCGACCCGCTCCTTTTTCCGGAGGATCCGATTCTTCCCGGCTCGCTGAAGCTGCCGCGCGGCATGGTCCTCGGCCATGACCCGGTGAAGAAGACATTCACCTACAACTCGTATCCGATGGGCCGCGAGGGCCTCGGCCTGCTGCCAAATTCGACGGCGGTGCCGAACCGCTGGACGCTGCCATTTCCCGCACTGGCAGCGCTACCGCGATCCCTCGACCGAGACGCCGTACACGTACGACACGCCGCGGCTCTGGCACCCGTACCGCCAGAGCAAACTGAAGGGCGATCTGCCGATCATCGGGCAGGACATTTTCCTGAACCTCACCGCGAAGGACTTCGCGCTTTACGAGGTCCGCAAGCTGCCCGTGCCCAGCGGCGTGAGCACGGCGACGCCGAACAGCGCGGAGTTTTTCGGCCGCGGCGAGCAGATGATGTTTTCCAACGACGTGTCGTTCGCATTCGACCTTTTCAAGGGCGAGACGGCCTTCAAGCCGGTGACGCTGGCTCATCCGCGTGAACGCGGTGTACAACAACAACTGGACGCGCGTGCGGGAAAACAACCTCCTGAATCCCGACCCGCGCGGCTCGGACGGCGGCGCCACTTTCGCGCCGAACACCTCCGCCATCGGCGCGGTCCCCGGCGTCGCGGGAAGCGCGAATCCGCAGTCCGGAAATCCCGGGCTGTTCACGTCGAACGTGAATCCCGCCACGGCGTTCAACTACCTCTCCTCGCAGCTCCAGCCGCTGGGAAATGCGCAGGCGCTCGTGCCGATCAATGGCACGACGACCACCGCCACGACCGTCACGACGAACAACACGGCCACCGGCGGCGGAAACAACGACTTCAGCGGGAGCCGCTACACCACGCGGTTCAAGGACCACTTTGCGCTGCAGGAGGCGTTCGCCGAGATCCACGTCCGCGACACGTCGGACAACTACGACTTCGATCTCATCGCGCTTCGGCAACCAGCCGTTCATCTCGGATTTCCGCGGCTTCATCTTTTCCGACACGAACCTCGGCGCGCGCATCTTCGGCACGCGCGACAACAACCGGACGCAATACAACCTCGCGTATTTCAACATGCGCGAGAAGGACACCTACTCGGGCCTGAACACGTTCGACTCGCGGCATCAGCAGGTCGTCATCGCGAACATGTTCCGGCAGGACTTCCTGTGGAAGGGCTACACCGCGCAGGTCAGCCTCCACATGAATTTCGACGACGGCGGCACGCACTACGACGGAACGGCTTCCTCACGCGCCCGCTGAATGTCGGCACCGTCCGGGACACCGC
Organism: uncultured Verrucomicrobiae bacterium; assembly: GCA_963769025.1. Classification (GTDB taxonomy): domain Bacteria; phylum Verrucomicrobiota; class Verrucomicrobiia; order Chthoniobacterales; family Chthoniobacteraceae; genus SXWH01. Next base: position 166,914 of record CAVYKI010000003.1, on the reverse strand, counting down.
CAGCGGGACGCCCGAGTTCGAACTCGGTGAATGCGTATTACCTCGGCTGGACCGGCGACGGGCACATCGGCCGGCTGAATGTCACCCACGCGTTTTACCAGGTGCTCGGCAAGGAGGACTACAACTCGCTCGCGGGCCGCGAGGTCACGATCAACGCGCAGATGGCCGCGATCGAGCTGAGCTATGATCGCGACTGGTACCGGCTCAAATTTTCCGCGCTTTTACGCGAGCGGTGACCCGAACCCGACGAACGGCACGGCCAGCGGATTCGACAGCATCCTCGACAATCCGAGTTTCATCGGCGGTCCGTTCAGTTGGTACACGCACGAGGGCATCAATCTCGCGGGCACGGCCGTGAATCTGAAACAGCGCGACTCGCTCGTGCCGAACCTGCGCACGAGCAAGACCGAGGGGCAGTCGAACTTCGTGAACCCCGGTGCGATCATCCTCGGCGTCGGCACTGACATCGACGTCACGCCAAAGCTGAAGGCGTTTCTCAATGTGAACTACATCTGGCTGGCCGAGCCCGAGGCGGTGAAGGTGGCGCTCCAGACCGATCGGCTCCGCAATGATCTCGGACTCGATGCGAGCTTCGGCTTCAAGTACCGGCCGCTGCTCACGGACAACATCGTGATCTCCATCGGCATGGGATTCTTCGTTCCCGGCGGCGGCTATCGCGACATCTACCGCGCCAATACCGTGACCGTCGATGGCTTCGGCTCGCAGAGACGCGGGAAAGGCCGATGACTTCCTCTACAACGGCTTCCTCACCGTCACGCTCCAGTATTGATGCGCCCCATTCCGCCACTCTTGATCGCGTTCGCGAGCCTCGTGGTCGCGGTGCCGCTCGTGCTCCTGCACGCGCAGGACGGTCTCGGTCCGCCGACCTCGGCTTCGGGCGGGACGCAGCTTCCGCCTCTTCCCTCGCCGGGCGATGTCCCTCCCGCTTTGCCGCCGCCTCCGGGCGCCGCCGCAGGCGTCGGGCCGCCGACATCGGCAGGCGCCTATCCGGTCCCGCAACTGCCGGGCGCAGGTCAGCACCCCGGCATGGAGTCCACTTCGGAAAAATTGCTGGGCGCGGGTCTCGGCCCGCCGGTCTCCGCGCGTCCGGAAAAAGTCTCAGTGTCGCGTCCGCCGCGCAATCTCATCGACCAGACTTGGGAAGAGGCGAACCGAAAGAGCGTGGGTTGCGTCCAGTGCCACACATCCACGGACACGCACACGATGCACACTTCGCCGAACGTCGTGCTCGGCTGCACCGACTGCCACGGCGGGAATCCCGCGCGCGGGCTCGCCATCGAAAAGGCGCATGTGCTGCCGCGGAATCCGGAGTTCTGGCAGACGTCTGCGAATCCGGTGAACGCCAGCGTCGTGCTGAATCATGAATCGCCGGAGTTCATCCGGTTCATCAATCCCGGCGATCTCCGCGCGGCGAAGCAGTCGTGCGGGCTCTGCCACGCCGACATCGTGGATCGCGTCGGCCACTCGATGATGAACCACGGCGCGATGCTCTGGAACGCCGCCGCGTACAACAACGGCTCCATCAACCGCAAGGACGCAATCGTCGGCCAGGCTTACGGCGCGGACGGCGTTCCGCTCCAGCTGAACAATCCGTTCAAGCCCACCGCCGAGCAGACGCGCCGGCTCGGCATCCTTCCGTCGCTTGTGCCGCTGCCGCGATTCAATCTCAGCCAGCCGGGAAACATCCTCCGCATTTTTGAAAAAGGCGGCTTCGAGCCGCTCCAGACCGGTCTGCCGGCGTTCGACGAGCCTCCCGGCAAGCCCGAGCGCCGTCTCTCGCCGCGCGGACTCGGCACGCTGAACCGCACGGATCCCATTTTCCTCGGCGCACAAAAGACGCGCCTGCACGATCCGCTGCTCGGCTTCATGGGTTCGAACGATCGTCCCGGCGACTACCGTTCGAGCGGCTGCACCGCCTGCCACGTCGTCTATGCGAACGATCGCTCCCCGAGCAACTCCGGCTGGTGGCACAAATTCGGAAATCAGGGGCTCAGCTTCTCGAAGGACCCGACGATTTCCAAACGCGAGCGCGGGCATCCGATCAGCCATCAGTTCACGCGCTCCATCCCCAGCTCGCAGTGCATGAACTGCCACATGCATCAGGGAAATCTCTTCGTGAATCCGTTCCTCGGATACACGTGGTGGGATCAGGAGACGGATGCGGAATTTATGTATCCGAAGGAACAGCACGATCCGACGGATGACGAACTCGTCCGCGCAACCGTCTCAAATCCCGAGGCCGCCGCCGCGCGCGGGCTGTGGGGCAACCTCGATTTTCTGGAAAAGGTCGCGGAGCTGAATCCGAAGCTGAAGCACACGCAGTTCGCCGACTACCACGGGCACGGGTGGATCTTTCGCGCCGTCTTCAAGCAGGACAAAAAGGGCAACCGGCTCGACCTCGATGACAACATCGTCGCGCATCGCGATTTCAAGCGCGCCGTGCATCTCAAGGACATCCATCTCGAAAAGGGGATGCAGTGCGTGGACTGCCATTTCGAGACGGACGTGCATGGAAACGGCCTGCTTTACGGCGAGGCGCGCAACGCCACGACCATCACGTGCGTGGACTGCCACGGCACGATCAACGCGCGGCCCACGCTCATCACGAGCGGCGCCGCGGGGCAGACCGACCCGAAGGACCGGCGCAAAATCACACCCGTGGACCTCGCGAAGAGCATCACGCCGTGGAAGCCGCGCTTCGAGTGGGAGGATGTGACGGACAAAATCACGGGCGAGCCGATCAAGGATTCGCAAGGCCAGCCGATGCGCCGCCTTTTCCAAAACTCCACGATGGCGAAGGACGCGCGATGGGAAATCCCGCAGACGATCGACGTCATCAATCCGGTCTCGGAAAAGTACAACGCGAAGGCCGCGCACGCGAAGACCGTGCAGCGCGACGGCGAGACTTGGGGCGAAGTGCCGGGCGAGAAGCAGTGCAAGTCCACGCTCGCGCACGCGAACCAGAACATGGACTGTCAGGTCTGCCACACGTCGTGGGCGACGAGCTGCTTCGGCTGCCACCTTTCCATGAAGGCAAACCAGAAGGTGCCGTTGAACAAATTCGAAGGCGCGCTCAGCCGCAATTTCACGACCTACAATCCGCAGGTGGTGCGCGACGACGTCTTCATGCTCGGCATCGACGGCACGGTGAAAAACAACCGGCTCGCGGTGATCCGATCCTCGAGCGCCGTGCTGGTGAGCTCGCAGACGCAGAACCGCGGCTGGGTCTATTCGCAGCAGCAGACGGTGAGCGGCGACGGCTACAGCGGGCAGGCGTTCAATCCGCATTTCCCGCACACGACGAGCGGCGTCGGCACGACGAAGAACTGCACCGACTGCCATCTCGCGAAGGCGAAGGACAACAATGCGTGGATGACGCAACTGCTCGGCTTCGGCACGGGCACGGTGAATTTCTTCGGCCGCTACGCATACGTCGGCGGGGAAGGGGATCTGCACGCCGTGATCTGGACCGAGGCCGATGAACCGCAGTCGGTGATCGGCAGTTCGATGCACAAGAACGCCTATCCGCGAAACTACGCCGAGCACCTCGCGCGCGGCCGTAAGCTCGCCGAGGCGCACGAGCACCACTCGGGCGAAATCAACGACCTCACACTGCGCGGCGAATACCTCTACACGGCGAACGGGGCCAGCGGCTTCGAGGTGTACGACGTGGCGAACATTGATCAGAAGGATTTCAGCGAACGCATCGTGACCGCTCCGTTCTCGCCGCTTGGGCAGCGGACGTACGTGCGCACGCCGTTCGCCACGTCGGTCGCGCTGCCGAGCACGCTCATCAATGACCCGATGCGCATCCAGCTCCCGGAAAACGAGGAGCAGCCGATCCCCGCGTGGTACGGCTACGCATTCGTCACCGACCGCAAGCTCGGGCTCGTCGTCTGCGATGTGAACACGCTGCTTGACGGCAATCCGCAGAACAACTTCGTCAAGAAGACCGCCGTGGATATCAATCCCGACGGCCGGCTCACCGGCGCGGAGTACGCGATCTGTGCGGGGCATCGCGTGTACATTTGCACGCCGCGAGGCATCGCCGTCGTGGATGTGAAAAAGCCGGATCAGCCGCGGCTCGTCGGCGAACTCACCGGCAGCTTCCTGAAAAACCCGCGCTCGATCGCCGTGCAGTTCCTCTACGCATTCGTCACGGATGACGAAGGGTTGAAGGTCCTCAGCCTCGCCGACCCCGAACGTCCCCGCGCAATCCCCGGCGCCAGCGTTCCGCTCCGCCACGCGCGCAAGCTCTACGTCGCGCGCACCTACGCCTACGTCGCGAACGGCCCGGAGGGACTCGCCATCATCGACATCGAAAACCCCGAGAAGCCGAAGCTGGATCAGGTGTTCACCGCCGGCGGCCAGATCAATGACGCGCAGGCCGTGCAGATCGGCTCCGTCGCCGCATCCATGTATGCGCTCGTCGCCGACGGGAAAAACGGCCTGCGCGTGGTCCAGCTGATCTCGCCCGACACCGTCGAGGGCGCCGCGGGATTCAGCCCGCGCCCTTCGCCGCGGCTCATCGCCTCGTATCCCACCAAGCATCGTGCGCTCTCCGTCTCCCGCGGACTCGACCGCGATCGCGTCACCGACGAGACCGGCGGGCAGACGGTCGTCTTTGGCCGGCGCGGGGCGCGCCCGTTGAGCCTCGACGAAATGCGGCCCCTGCTGCGACACGCCGACGGGTCGCTCTATCGCGTCGAGGATGTCTCCACGAAGGACGGCAAGCCCGTCACCAAATCCGGCCGCGAACTCAAGCCGCAGCCACCGCCACAGGCTCCCGCGCCGCCGAATCCCGTGACCGCCACCGACATCGGCGCCCCGCCCCGCAGACCTGCCGGGCCGCGTGCCGAAGCTCGCCCGGCATTCCGCTGAGATCGCCGCTCACTTCTCCGGTGAGCCGATGCGATTCCGGATCGCTTCGTTCCATCTGGCCCAGTCATTTCCGAAATCCTGACCGAGCAGGAACTGCAGATTCTCCCGCGCGTTTTGCGAATACGGATGCTTCGGGTCCTGTGCGATCGTGGCGAGGATCGGCAGCGAGACGGAGTCCGGGCGCTGCATGAGGTCCGCGAAAAGCACGCTCATCGCCATCCCGTGCGTCTGCGGAGCAATCAGCGTCGGTCGGAGCGCGGCCGTGTAGTCGGTGTCGGACAGCCGGGTGGCCGCCTCCTCCGCCGCGCGTGCGAGCGCCTCGGGTGGCAGGGTGGGCAGCAACTCGATCAAGGCTCGCGCCTTGGTCGTGTCGGAGAGATCGGCGCGGCCGGTCACTGCTTCGACGGTCTTCTCCGATGGTGCGCCGTTCCGGCCGGTGAGCGGGATCGGTGCGAGCCCCTGCACGTTCAGTGTCACGCCCGGTTCAGCGCCGGGTGGGTTTTTAATAATGCTGGCAGGCGTGCCGCCCTTCGCGAGGTCATCGGCAAAAGGCGCGCGGCTTTGCTCCGGATTCGGTTGAGCCTGCGGTGGGGGCTCCTTCAGCACGAGATTTCTCGCGGCCTCGTGCCTGCCGCGCGCGAACCGAAAACTCAGCAACACGGCGGCCGCGGCGATCCCGCAACATGCAGCGACTAGCTTCTTCATTCGCGCTGCGCGGGCTGGTTGGACGGCGGAATGCCAAGGAGCGGTGTTCCGGTGGTCGCACGCTGCGCCCGCCGCTCCGCGTGTTGCTCGAGAAGGTCGGCCGTGAGCCCGGTCCAGCCGGTCTGGTGGCAAGCGCCGAGACCCGATCCGTCATCCGCATGAAAGTACTCGTGGAACCAAATCTGATCGGCCCAGCCGGGCTTTTGGAACAGGCCCCGGTCGCGTCCTTGGAAAGCGCGGCTGCCGTCGTCGCCTTTGAGGAACAGCGAATTCAACCGCTTGGCGAGGTAGTCGGCGGTTTCACCCAGCGTCAGCATCTTCCCACTCCCGGTCGGGCATTCCACCTTGAAGTCGTCGCCGTAGTAATGGTGAAACTTTTGCAGCGACTCGATGAACAGGTAATTGAGCGGAAACCACACCGGGCCGCGCCAGTTTGAGTTTCCTCCGAACAGCGACGTCCGCCCCTCGCCCGGCTCGTAGTCCACGCGATACGTCGTTCCGCGCACGGTGAATTCGTACGGATGATCTGCGTGGAATTTGCTCACGGACCGGATGCCGAACGGGCTCAGGAATTCCCCCGGGTCGAGCATGCGCGTGAGCAGTTGCTTCATGCGCTGCCCGCGCACGAGCGCGATGAGCCGCCGGTTGCCGAGGCCGGGGATTTCGTAGTGCGACACGAGCTTCGTGAGGTCGGGCCGGTAGTTCAGGTACCACTCCAGGCGCGCCTTGAATCCCGGCAACTCGTCGAGCTCCTCGGGCTCCAGCGTCTCCACCGCGAGCAGCGGCATGAGGCCCACGAGCGAGCGCAGGCGGAGCGGCAGCCTTTCCCCGTGCGGCAGGTGCAGGACGTCGTAGAAAAAGGCATCCTCCTCGTTCCACAGATGCAGCGAATTCAGCGCATGCGCGATGCCCAGGAAATGCTCGAGGAACTTCGTCGCGATGTTCTCGTACACGGGATTTTTGCGCGCCAGCTCCAGCGCGATTTTCATCATGTTCACGCTGAACATCCCCATCCAGCTCGTGCCGTCGCTTTGCTCCAGGTGTCCCCCGGTCGGGAGCGGCGCGCTGCGGTCGAAGACGCCGATGTTGTCCAGCCCGAGGAAGCCGCCCTGGAAGATGTTCTTCCCCTCGGAGTCCTTGCGGTTCACCCACCAGGTGAAGTTCAGCATCAGCTTGTGAAAGACCGTCTCCAGAAAGGCGATGTCGCCCTTTCCCCGACGCGCCTCCTCCATCTTGTAAACTTTCCACGCCGCCCACGCGAAGACCGGCGGATTCACGTCGCTGAAATTCCATTCGTAAGCCGGGATCTGCCCGTTCGGGTGCTGGTACCACTCGCGCGTCAGCAGATCGAGCTGGCTCTTGGCAAATGCCGGATCGATGAGCGCGATGGGGACGCAATGGAACGCCAGATCCCACGCCGTGTACCACGGATATTCCCACGGGTCCGGCATCGACATCACGCGCTCGTTGTAAAGGTGCCGCCATTCCCAATTCCGCCCGCGCTGCCTGCTTTCCGGTGGTTTCGGCAATCCGGGATCTCCCTCCATCCAGTCCTCGACGATGTAGTGGAAGAACTGCTTCGACCACATCATCCCCGCGAGCCCCTGACGATGGACGAGGCGTTCATCCGGCCTCATCAGCGGCGACTGCACCGCCGCGTAGAACTCGTCCGCCTCGCGGATGCGCGTTTTGAAAACGGCATCAAAATCGCCAAACGGATCCGCCGATCGTTGCGTGTCTGGTCCCGTGAGTCGGATGCGCACTTCGTACTGCTCCCCCGGCTTGAGCACGTGGTGAAAGACCGCCGCCGCCTTCGTCCCCGCCTGCGCGGGATTCACCGCTCCGGCGTCATTGTGGATGATCCGCCGGTGAAACGCATCCTTCGTGTATTCCGAGGCGTTCGCGCTTCCGTAGAGGTGGCGGTTGTTCGTTTCGTTTTCGCAAAACAGCCAGTCCTGCGCGCCATCCGCATGGAGAACGTATTCCCCGATCGCCTCATGCGAGCTCTTCACAAACGCGCGCCCCGCCTCGTGCGCGAGGCTCATCCGCGGCTTCGCCGCATTCCGCCCCCAGCTCCACGTATTGCGGAACCACAGCGTCGGCAGCACATGGATCGCCGCCGCGTCCGGCCCCATGTTGCGCACGGTGATCCGGCACAGGATGTCGTCCGGCGCCGCCTTCGCGTATTCGATGTCGATGTCGAAATACCGGTCCTCGGCAAAGACGCCCGTGTCCCACAGCTCGAACTCCGGATCAGTGCGCGACCGCCTGCCATTCTCCGCGATCAGCGCCGCGTAGGGGAACGCCGCCTGCGGATACTTGTAGTTCATCTTCAGGTAGCTGTGCGTCGGCGTGCTATCGAGGTAGAAGTACACCTCCTTCACGTCCTCGCCGTGATTCCCTTCCGCGCCCGTCAGCCCGAACATCCGCTCCTTCAGGATCGCATCCTTCCCGTTCCAAAATGCCAGCGCGAAGCAAAGCCGCTGCTTGTCATCGCTGATTCCCCCGATGCCATCCTCGCCCCACCGGTAGGCCTTGTACCGCGCATGCTCGTGCGGAAAGTAACCCCACGCATTGCCATCCGCACTGTAGTCCTCGCGCACCGTCGCCCAAGCCCGCTCGCTCAGGTAAGGCCCGAAAAGCATCCACGCCTCCTTCCCGTCCTCGGAAAGTCGGAGCCTGGTTTCTTCGGTGGGGTGTGACATCGGATGAAACGCGTGCAGCCCCAGGGCATCCAAGGAGCCGGATGCACCCAAGCTCTCAGTTTCCCCCCACGCGTGGAAGCTGTTTATGGGAGCGGGGCGATGGAGGAGAGCAGATGGAGAATGGCAAAGCTGGAAGTGTCGCAGTGCGCGGGACGGGCGGGGCGGAGGAGACGCTTGCCTTCGAGGGCGGGGGGCTCAAGTTGAGTCACGCAAATCGCGAACGCGATGCAGGTGCACATCCAATCATCGAAATGAAAGCAGGAGCTGCAATCCGGGAGGAACTCGACAACGCGATCCTCGATTTTCTGGGCGAGCGCGGGAAGGCGCTTTACCGGAAGCTCGCGGACGATCCGCTCATCCGGGCGTGGCAGGATCAGTCGAACCACGTCTCGATCCTCCGGCTCGGCTACAATGATCACGGCCCGGTCCACATGCGGATCGTCGCGCTTCACTCGCTGAAGATCCTCGGCTTCCTGCGGGACGGCGGCATCCAGCCGAGCATCGCCTTTGAAAAGCTCGGCACCTTCGAGGATGGGCAGGTGATCCTGCTGCTCTCGGCGATGCTGCACGACCTCGGGATGGCGGTGGCGCGGCAGCGGCACGAGTGGCATTCGCTCATCATCGGCATGCGCTTTGTGGAGCGGTATCTTGCGGAGTTTTACCCGGACGATTTCGAGAAGCAGGTCGCCATGACGGCCATGGTGCAGGAGGGGATCGCCGGCCACATGGGGCACGAGAAAATCCACTCCATCGAGGCCGGCACCGTGCTCGTGGCGGACGGGACGGACATGGCGCAGGGCCGCGCGCGGCTCGCGAGGGGCCTCTCGGTGAAGCCGGTCATCGGGGACATGCACCGCCATTCGGCGAACGCGATCCGGGAAGTCGTCATCGAAAAGGGTCAGGAGCGGTGCGTGCACATCAATGTGCGCATGGACGACTACGCCGGCATTTTCCAAGTGGAGGAAGTCCTCATGGGAAAACTGGCGCAGTCACCGATCCGCGATTTCGTCGAGCTGAGCGTCGCCGTGCGGGACGAGCCGCTCCGGCGCTATCTGTAGCCGCTCCGGCGTGTTTTGTGACCGCCGGCGTTCTCTGCCGCGAAGGGGACGCCTATGCGTTGCGGTTGACGCAGTTCAGATCCTCGAACGAAGTGAGCAGCCGCTTCGTCGCGGAGTCCTCCGCGGCGCCGAGCCAGACGCGCGGGTCGTAGTATTTTTTGTTCGGCGCATCGGGACCGTTCGGATTGCCGATCTGGCCCTGGAGATAGTCGTGGTTCTTCGCCTCGTATGCGCGCACGCCGTCCCAGAACGCCCACTGCACGTCGGTGTCGAGGTTCATCTTGATCGCGCCGTAGCTGATCGCCTCGCGGATTTCCTCGCGGGTCGAGCCCGAGCCGCCGTGGAAGACGAAGTTCACCGGCTTCGGCCCGGTGCCGAGGGTCTTCTCGATGTACTCCTGCGAGTCTTGCAGGATCGTCGGCTTGAGCTTCACGTTGCCCGGCTTGTAAACGCCATGCACGTTGCCGAACGCGGCGGCGACGGTGAAATTCGGGCTGATCTTGCTCAGCGTCTTGTAGGCCTCGGCGACTTCCTCGGGCTTCGTGTAGAGGCTGGATTCCTCGACGCCGGAATTGTCCACGCCGTCCTCTTCGCCGCCGGTCACGCCGAGTTCGATCTCGAGCGTCATGCCCATCTTCGTCATGCGCTCGAGATACTTGGCGCAGATCTCGAGGTTCTCGTGCAGCGGCTCCTCGGAAAGATCGAGCATGTGCGAGCTGTAGAGCGGCTTGCCGGTCTTGGCGAACTGCTCCTCGCTCGCCGCCAGCAGGCCGTCCACCCACGGGAGCAGCTTCTTCGCGCAATGATCGGTGTTCAGAATCACCGGGCACGCCGTAGGCCTTCGCCGCCGCATCCACGTAATGCGCGCCGGCGATGCCGCCGAGCACCGGGCCGAGCTGGTTGTCGCCCTTGACCGTCTTGCCGATGAAAAACTGCGCGCCGCCGTTCGAGAACTGAATCATCGTGGGCGACTTCACCTCACGCGCGGCCGCCAGCGTGGCGTTGACCGAGTTGGTGCCGATGCAGTTGATCGCCGGCAGCGCGAATCCGGTGGCCTTGGCGTAATCGAGCAGTTCCTTGACTTCGTCTCCGAAAAGAACGCCGGCGCGGAATCGTTTGTTGTCAGACATGGTGATGTGTGTGGATGTGTGTTGGCTGCGGAAAGGGGGCGAACATTGCGGCAAAACGAAGGGGGGACAACTCGAATTGCGGGGCGTTTTTCGACGCGAAGCGAATCTGCGTTTGTCCTCCCGCCGCTGCGCGGCCATCGTGCGGCATGGATCTCTACCGGCATCCCGTTTTCGACATGGCGTGCCACCAGTTCGATCTGGTGGCGGATCACTTGGAAATCCCGGAGGCCTTCCGCGACCGGCTGAAGTACCCGAAGCGCGCGCTGGCCGTGGCGATCCCCATCCACCGCGAGGACGGAAGCGCCGCGGTCTTCACCGGATACCGCGTGCAGCACCATCTCGCGCTGCGGCCCGACGAAGGGCGGCGTGCGCTACCACCCGGAAGTCACCATCGGCGAAGTCGCAGCGCTCGCGATGTGGATGAGCTGGAAGTGCGCGCTGCGGGACTGCCCTACGGCGGCGCGAAAGGCGGCGTCACCTGCGATCCGCAGCAACCTGACCCAGCTGGAACTCGAACGTATCACGCGCCGCTACACGCAGGAAATCATGCCATTCATCGGCCCGCAGACGGACATCCCCGCGCCCGACATGGGCACCAACGAGCAGACGATGGCGTGGATGATGGACACCTACTCGCATGACGCTGCGGCCACAGCGTGCCGGGCGTCGTCACCGGCAAACCCGTGAACCTCGGCGGCTCGCTCGGCCGCCGCGAAGCCACCGGCCGCGGCGTGGGCTATCTCATCAATCGCGCGATGGACGTGCTGAAGATGGACCCGACGAAGGCCACGGCGGTCGTGCAGGGATTTGGCAATGTCGGCTCCGGTCGCCGCGCACTCGCTCGTCGCGCTACGGCATGAAGGTCACCGCCATCAGCGACGTCCACGGCGCGATTTTCAATGCCAGGGGGCTCGACATCACCGCGCTCGAACACCACGTCGCCACGACGCGCACGGTGAAGGGCTTCGCCGGCGCGGAGCAGATTCCCCACGCGGCGCTGCTGGAACTGCCGTGCGACATCCTCGCGCCCTGCGCGCTGGAGCGGCAGATCACCGCGGAAAATGCGCCGCGGCTGAAATGCCGCATCCTCGCCGAGGGCGCGAACGGCCCGACCACGCCCGAGGCCGACGTCATCCTCCAGCAGCGCGGCGACATCTTCGTCATCCCCGACATCCTCTGCAACGCGGGCGGCGTCGTGGCGTCCTACTTTGAATGGGTGCAGGATTTCCAGAGCTTCTTCTGGTCCGAGTCCGAGGTGACGGACAAATTGTTCCGCATCCTCGAAGGCGCGTTCACGCACACGCTGCACATGAGCCGCAAGCAAAACATCTCGATGCGGTTCGCCGCGCTGAGTCTCGGAATCAAGCGCGTCTTCGACGCGAAAAAGCAGCGCGGCCTTTTCCCCTGAGCGCGGGCATCGCGGCCCGACTCCGCGCGGGGGACGCCGGTGCGCCTACTTTCGCGCCGCGGCGCGGCCTGCTGGCGCTCCGCGCGGGGAGATCTTCGCCTTGCGCGAGAAGCCGTCTTCGAGGACGCGCAGCTCCACTTCCACCGCGCCGCCGGGAAAGGCGCGGATCACTTCCTCCACCTCGGGCTGCTCGCCACCGCGCTCCACGGCCACGCCGGAGAGGTCCTCGGTGTCGCGCAGGCGCTTGTCGAAGGGAAAGCGGAGGTCGTCCCAGAGCGAGAGGTTTCCCTCGGGCCGGCCGGCCTGGATTCGCGCGCATTCGAAAAAGCGGAAGTGGCCGACATTGTGGCGCGGCGTGTAGCGGCGCTTCACTTCCAGCGGCGGCGAGCCCGCGGGCGGCAGCGGAGTGTCCTTCGCGAGCAGCACGTCGCAGGAGATTTCACGCCCCGCCTCGATCTCGCGGAAGACGCCGATGTGGCGGGTGAGCTTCTCCTTGATGCGCCGCGTGCCGCCTTCCGAAAGGTGGATGGCGAGGCCGATGGCGATCGACCCGAACGGATGCGGCGAGCGGTGGACGCGATGCTGCCCGAAGCGTTCGCGCAGCGTGCGGTACACCGGCGGAAAGCTGCTCTGCCCGCCCACCACGTAGATGCCGGCCAGATCGCCTTCGTCCACGCCGGCGCCGTCGTGGGCGTCGTTGCAGCGCATCGTCCATCGAGGCAAGGCTGGCCTGGATGAGCGGGCCGCACTCGGCATAGACCGCCTCCGCCTGGAGCACCACCGTCTCGGGAATTCCGCCGCCCTCCCCGAGTTCGGGCGCGGCAGCGACGGCGTGTGCGAGGTCGATCATGAGCTTGCGGGTGTTCGGGCTCACGGCCTCCTTTTGCGTCCGGCACTCTTCGAGCAGGATTTCGCGGAATAGCGGCGACATCTGCGCATCGATGATGCCCGCCTTCTCCAGCGTCAGCTGGTAAATCACATTGTCGAAATCGTCGCCGCCCAGCCGCGAGATGCCGGCCGAGCCGACGACCTCCCCTCCTTGGTCGTCGAGCCGCAGCACGGACGCGTCGAACGTTCCGCCCCCGAGATCGTAAACGAGCACGTGCTCGCGCTGGCCGGAGAGCGAGCGCTTTTGGCGATGCGCGTACTCGCAGGCGGCGGCCGAGGGTTCGTTCAGCAGGCGCACCACATCAAAGCCGGCGGCGCGGAAGGCATCGACCGTGAGCAGGCGCTGGCCGCTCGACGAGTTCGCCGGAACGCTGATGGCGGCCTCGATCACCTTTGTCGCGGCGCGCCCGGCGTGGCTGCAGATAACTTCGCGGACGTGCGAGAGGAAGCCCGCGAGGAGTTCGCTGAGCAGGAAAGTGCGGCCGGCGAGTTCCACCGTGGTCAGCGGTCCCGCGCCGTGGAGCAGGCGCTTCAGCGAGCGCAGGCAGTGCCAGCCCGGCTCATGCGCCGCGCTGACCGCAGCGGCTTCCCGTCCGTAAACGATGCGGCCATCCGCATGCGCGGCGACGAGCGAAGGGCAGACGTCGTGTTCGCCGAGCGGGATCACGGGAAAATTCCCGCGATCGACGAGCGCTGCGACCGTGTGGGTGGTTCCGAAATCGATGCCGATGCGCATGGGAAAGACCTAAGCTCGCAGCCAACGGCGCTCCGTGTTGCACGGTGAACATCGCACGAAGGACGTGAAACCGCCGGGAGCGGGTTCGCGTTGGATTCCATCCGGCAGCGTGCCCGGAAAAAAGGTCGGTCTGAGCAAAGTTTCATGCGCGCGATTTGTTGTGCTTGAGCATGTCCGCGCGGTCTGCGTTGCCAAGTATTCTTTGCCCGCCGGTGTCTGTGCGGAAGCGGGCGGGAGCGGCTTGCGCAGGCGACGAAATCACGATGTGCTCGCGTGGTGCCCCCCTCTTGGAAATCCATTGCCGCGATTGTGATCGCCGGGCTGCTCCGCCCGGCGGAGGCGGTGGACTTTGAAAAGGAAATCTGGCCGGTGCTCCGCGAGCGGTGTGTGGAGTGCCATGGGGCGAAGAAGCAGAAGGGCGGGCTCCGGCTCGATGGGCGCGATAGCGCATTTCACGGTGGCGAAAACGGTGCCGTCATCGCGGCGGGAAGGCCGGAGAAGAGCGCGCTGCTCGATCGGATCGAAAGCACGGACGAGGACGAGAGGATGCCGCCGACCGGTGAACGGCTCACGCCGAAGCAGGTGTCGCTCATGCGCGCGTGGATGGCCGCGGGCGCGGAGTGGCCTGGGCATGTGGGCGTGAAGCGCGAAGATCCTGCGAAGACGCATTGGGCATTCCAGCCCGTGCGCCGGCCCGAGGTGCCGCCGGCGTGAATGGGATCGATCATTTCATTGCCGTCGGCCTCGCGAAGCTTGGTCGAAGCCCGGCACCGAGGCCGGCCGGCGCACGTTGATCCGGCGTGTGACGCTCGATCTCACCGGGCTGCCGCCGTCGCCGGAGGACGTGGAGCGATTCGTCGGAGAGAGCGATCCCCGCGCTTATGAAAAGCTGGTCGATCGGCTGCTCGCGTCGCCGCAATACGGCGAGCGGCAGGCGCGGCATTGGCTCGACGTTGCGCGCTTTTCCGAGAGCGATGGCTTTGAGGAGGACATGCAGCGGAAGCAGGCGTGGACGTACCGCGACTACGTCATCCAGGCGTTCAACGACGACACGCCTTACGATCAATTTGTCCGCGAACAGATCGCGGGCGATGTGCTGCAGCCGGTGACGCCGCGCGGGATCGCGGCGACGGGTTTTCTGGTCGCCGGGTCGTGGGATGCGCTGGCGCGGGTCACGCCGAGCAAGCTGGGCCGCCTCCAGTCGCGCGAGGAGCAGCTCGAGGAAATGGTGGGGGCCGTCGGCCAGACCTTTCTCGGGCTCACCGTGCAATGCGCGCGATGCCACGATCACAAGTTCGATCCGATTCCGCAGGTGGATTACTATCGCATGAAGTCCGTGCTCGAAGGCGTGGACCACGGGCATTTGCCAAAGAAGCATGGCATGCGCAGGATGCTCGGCGAGCGTGAGGATGCGGAGTGGCAGGCGGCGACGAAGCCGCTTCGCGAAACCATCGCGGCGTGTGAAAAGCGGATGGCGGAACTGGACAGGGAGATCAAGGCGAGCGACGCCAAACCCGAGGTGAAAGCGGCGCTCGCGGCGGAGCGAAAGGAGATCGAGGCCGAGCGCGACAAGTCGAAGGGGGAGATGGATGCGAGATTTTCCGTGACACTCGCATTCACGGGAGATCGCGAGCAGCCAAAGCCGACCGTGATTTTCGTCCGTGGCGACATCAGGCAGCCCGGTGAAGTCGTGGCTCCCGGCGCGCTGTCCGCGGTGCGCGAGCCGCAGCCGGAATGGGGCCTCGCGCCGGATGCGCCGGAGGGCGAGCGGCGGGTCCGCTTCGCTCGCTGGGTGACGCGGCCGGAGAATCCGTTTACCGCACGGGTGATGGTGAATCGCCTGTGGCAGCAGCATTTTGGTACCGGGCTCGTGGATACGCCGAGCGACTTCGGCGTGAACGGCGGCCGGCCTTCGCATCCCGGGCTGCTCGACTGGCTCGCGGGGGAATTCGTCGCGCGCGGCTGGAGCGTGAAGGCCATGCACCGGCTCATCGTGACGAGCGCCACGTACCGTCAGAGCGCGGGCACCGATGGGCGTGCGTCCGGCCCGGCGTCGATGGATTCCGACAACCGGCTGCTGTGGCATTTTCCCTCGCGGCGACTCGAGGGCGAGGTCGTGCGCGATGCGATGCTGGCGATGAGCGGCGACCTGAATCCGCGGATGGGCGGCCCGAGCTTTGCACCGTTCACCGTCACGCAGCTCAACACGTATTTTTACCACCTCTTCGACAAGGACGAGCCGGAGTTCAACCGGCGGAGCATCTACCGCATCCACGTGATGACTGCGCGCAGTCCGTTCCTCGACGCGCTCGATTGCCCGTCGCCCGCCGTGAACACGCCGAGCCGTCGCGCGACCACCACGCCGCTGCAGGCGCTGGCACTGATGAATGACACCTTCGCCGTGCGGCAGGCGGCGAAGCTCGCAAACCGCATCGCCTCGGCAACGCCCGAAGTCGCAGCGCAGATCGTCCGCGCGTTTGAGGTCGTCTTCTCCCGTCCGCCGCAGCCGGGCGAGGCCGCCGCGTGCGAAAAAGTGGCGCGCGAACACGGGCTGGCGACCGTCTGCTGGGCGCTGCTCAACTCCAGCGAATTCCTCTACCTCCCATGAACACGCACGGCATGCCTTCCGGCGCGCACGCGCTGCTCGACCGGCGCAGATTTCTCGGCCAGACGGCCACGGGCCTCGGCGCGGCGGCGTTTGCGTGGCTTCTGAATCGCGACCAGGCGCAGGCGGCGGTCGCGCGCGGGCCGCATTTTCCGCCACGGGCAAAACGGGTGATCCACATTTTCTCGCCCGGCGGTGTGAGCCACGTGGAGACGTTTGATTTCAAGGCCGAGTTGGAGCGGCGTGACGGGCAGCAGTTGTCGGGCAAGGGCGAACTGGACACGTTTTTCGGCAAGCCCGGCGTGCTGCGGAAAAGCGCATACGGCTTTCGCCGGCAAGGGCAGTGTGGCGCGTGGGTGAGCGATCTTTTTCCGCATCTCGCGACTTGCGTGGACGACATCGCGTTCGTCCATTCGATGGTCGCGAAGAGCCCGGCGCACCAGCCGGCGTGCTACCAGATGAACACCGGATTCACGCTCGCGGGCTTTCCGAGCATGGGCGCGTGGCTGTCGTACGGGCTCGGCTCGGAGAGCGATGAATTGCCCGCGTTCGTCGTGCTGCCCGACCCGCGCGGGCTGGTGAACGGCGGGACGGCGAACTGGAGCAACGGCTTTCTGCCGGCCGAGCATCAGGGCACGACTTTCAACATGGGTGCCGCCGATCCCGTGGCGAATCTCGCGACGCCGCCGGAAATCCGGCCCGCTGCGCGCGAGGCGGGGATGCAATTGCTCGCACAGCTCAACGGCGAATACGCCGTGAAAAATCCCGGCGACTCGTCGCTTCACGCGCGCCTGCGAGCCTACGAACTCGCGGCGCGGATGCAGGCCAGCATCCCGGAGGCGCTCGATTTTCGCAGCGAATCCGAGGCGACGCGGCGGCTCTACGGGCTGGACAATCCGGTCGTCGGGCCGTCGGCAAAAAATTTCCTGATGGCCCGGCGGCTCATCGAGCGCGGCGTGCGGTTCGTGCAGGTGTACAACGGTGGCGCGCTGGGATCCCCGCGGATCAATTGGGACGGACACGAGGACGTGAAGGAGAATCACGACCGCCAGGCCCCGCTGCTCGACCAGCCGTGCGCCGCGCTGCTGAAGGACCTCAGGCAACGCGGCCTGCTCGCAGACACGCTGGTGGTCTGGTCGAGCGAATTCGGCCGCACGCCATTTGCGCAGGGCACCGGGCGCGGGCGCGATCATCACCAGCACGGCTTCACATCCTGGCTCGCCGGCGCGGGGGTGAAACCCGGAATCCGCCACGGTGAAACCGACGAGGTCGGCTACCGGGCGGTGACGGATCCGGTGTCGGTCTATGATTTTCACGCGACGATCCTGCACCTGCTCGGCATCGACCACGAGCACCTGTCCTTTTACCACAACGGCATCAACCGGCGGCTGACGGATGTGCATGGCAAGGTGGTGAAAGGGCTCCTCGCGTAGCAAGGGTTCCCGGGCGCGGGTCCGTGCGAATCGTGGCCATGCTCGCGCATTTGCAAATGCAGCGGGCTGCCGCGCCATCACGCGTGCTAAGGGGCGGGTGCGAATGTGGTTAAGTCTCCGAGGACGCCACCCCGTCTTCGCCCCGAATGAATGACAAACTGAAACTGATCCTCGCCGCGTGCATTGGCACCGGTGGTTTTGCCGCGGGGTATTTTGTCGGGGGCGGGAGCGGCGGAACGACGGAAAGATCCGGTCACGAAGCAGCGGGCTCCTCGGCATCTGGCGCGGGAGCGTCTGTCCGATCGGGCGATTCGTCGGCTGGCGGCAGCGGCGCGGGGGCTTCCGGTCAGTTTGCGAACCTTTCCGGTGCGACGGAGAAGGAGAGCCGGTTTTTCAGCGCGTTCCGCGAGCCGGATGATTTGAAGCGCACGCACGATCTGGTCGCGGCGGCGGCGGCACTTTCACTCGAGGAAATCCCGGGCCTCATCGCGCGCATCCGCGCCATGCCGCCCGATGCGCGCGAACTGCTGATGCCGTTCGCCATTTCCCGCTGGGCGCAATTTGATCCGAAGGCGGCGGGCGACTATCTCGTGACCCTCACGGACAAGAATGGGCGCGACAAGGCGATGCGCTACGTGATGGCGGCGTTCGTGGAGCAAAACCTGGATGCGGCGAAGGCCTGGGTGACGGCGCTGCCTCCGGGGTATCATCGCACGAACGCCGTGCAGAGCCTCATCGCTTCGCTCGCGAAGCGCGATCCGCAGCAGGCGCTCGCGCTGCTCCAGCAGATGCCGAATGACTCGCGCGGCGGCTACGGTTACGACACGGTCTTCGGCGCATGGGCGCAGACGGACGGGCATGGCGCGGCGCAGAAGGCGATGGATCTCCCGAAGGGTGCGAACCGCGACCGGGCGCTCCGCGCGGTGGCGTCGCGCTGGGCGGAGAACAGCCCGGCGGACGCGTTCGCGTGGGCGCACGGCATTTCCGAAAAATCGCAGCAGGCGCAGGCCGTTCAGGGCGTCCTGAACCAATGGGCGTCGATCGATCCGCAAGGCGCACGCTCGGCGGTGCTCGGCCTCGCCGAGGGAGATCTCCGGAACACCGCGATCTCCACCTTGATCGGCCAGACCGCCGGGCGGGATCCGGACGGCGCCAAGGCGCTGCTGGCGGAACTCCCGGAGGGCAGCGCGCGGACAAATGCCACCCGCGTGCTCATCGATTCGCTGGCATCCGTGGACCCGAAGGCCGCTTCCGAATTGGTCGCGCAGATGCCCGCGGACCGGAGGAAAGGGGAGAGCGTGAGCAATGTGGCGATGCGGTTTGCGCGCACCGACATGACTGCCTCGCTCACATGGGCCGAGTCGCTCCCGGCGGAGACGCAGAAATCCGCCTTTGCCGGAATCGCCTACACGTGGAGCCAGCAGGATCCGAAGGCAGCATTCGATTATTTCGCAAAGAAGGATCTGATGAGCACGGATGGATTCATGGTGAACCAGGCGCTGCGCAACTGGGCGCAGAGCGATTCCACGGAGGCGCTCGCGTGGGCAAATTCGCTGGCCGATGGAAAGCTGAAGGATCGCGCGCTCTCCACGGTGATCGTCTCGATCGCGGAGAGCGACCCGCGCGGCGCGGCGAAGATGATCAACTCGCTGCCTGCCAGCTCTCAGGAGGATGCGACGGGAAATCTCGCCGCACGCTGGGCCGTCAATGACCCCAACGCCGCCGCGCAATGGGCCACCACGCTTCCCGAGGGCGACGCGCGAAGCAAAGCCACGCGGAACATCGTGGCCACATGGGCCGAGCGCGACATTCCCAAGACGGTGGCGTGGCTGGAAAAGCTTCCGTCCGGAGTCTCGCGCGATGCGGCCGTGGGAGAATTCGCGCGGCAGGTGACGGAAAAGGATCCCGCGGGCGCCGCAGCGTGGGCGGGGACGATTTACGATCCCGCGGCGCGCGACAACGCCATGGAACGCATCTACCGCCACTGGTCGCGGACGGATCAGCAGGGAGCGGTCGATTTCATCGCCAGTTCCCCGGCGCTCTCGGATCAGCTCAGGCAGCGCCTCCTCTCGCCCGCCACGGTGAAGGGCAAGCAGTAGTCGCGCGAAGGCTTGATTCAACGGGGCGTGCGGGCAGTCTCGCGGAAAATGGAAGCCTACTCCGACTTCATCGACCGACTGCTGCGCAATCCCGATCTGCTGAAAAAGCTGACACCGACGGAACCGGTCGATTGGGAGGCGCCCGGGAAGATCCGCGATGCCAGCGATGAGACGCTCAGCGGCGGGAAGGAGATCGTGGACCCGAAAATGTTCGCGCTCGTCCGCGGCGCCCTGCTCAACGCGGTGGACGCCATTGATGCCGCGCACCGCATTTTCCAGGACGACTCCAGCGATCTCGGGAGCTACTGGCATGGGGTGATTCACCGGCGCGAGGGCGATTTCGATAACGCGCGCTACTGGTTTCGCCGCGCCGGGCGGCTGCTGATTTCCGACCGGTTGCACGCTGCCGCGGCGCAGATGTCCCCAAATATGGCCAAGCAGAGTTCGTGGGACGCCTACCTTCTCACGGGCCTGTGCGAGCAGGCGAAATTCGGCGACACCGAGGCGGTCCCTGAGTGCCTGCGCCTGCAGCGGGTCGAGTTCGATGTGTTGCTGTCGGTACTGTTGGACGAAAAGTGTCCGGGCGTTGACACCATAGGCCGGTCCGACGCTGTGACAAAGAAGAGCTGCGGAAAATAGTCCCCATTTGTTTTCCGAGCCCGCCGGGCTCGCAAAAAGAGTCGCAAAGCGCTCTGCGAGGATGTTTCTCGCCACCGTTGGAACTCGCTTCCGTACAACACGATGCTGCGCGAATCGGAACTAGATAGTTTTTTTATTTAATCAATTGAACAAAACCCCGGCATGTTGCGTCTTACCTTTCACAAAACAACGCCAGATCAGAGCTTGGCACGCAGGTTGCTAAACTAGAACTCGAACCAACCACGCTCACACCAACCATGAAAAACTCCTTCAAATCCAGCCCCCGCAAAAACCTGACCCTTGGTGACCTCGTCGTCGCCGTCAGCAGCGTCAGCCGGAACTCCAACGAAACGGCCGCCGCGGTCGCGGACTTGCTGGAGAGCGGACGCGTCCGACTCACCAACAACGGACGTATCATCCGCGCTCGGGTTGCGTAGTCCGCCCCAAGACCAACACACAAACTCCCCAATCCCATGAAAAAGCCCCTCAAAATCGCCCACCGCAACCTGACCCTCGGCGACCTCATCCTCGCCGTCAGCAATCAAAGCCGGAACAGCCGCGAAACCGTCGCAGCCGTCGCCGATCTGCTCGAGACTGGCCGCGTCCGCCTCCAGGCGGGCAGCCGTTCGGTGCGCGCTCGCATCATCTGACGCCCAGTTGCCTCATCCGCCTCCTTCGCGCGGTTGAGCAGCGGATAAAGTCGAAGTCGCCAATTTTAAACGCCCCGCCGCGTGCTGACCGCCACGGCGGGGTAAGTTTTTTTCAGGAACGCATCGCCGCTTTGGTCGGGCGACAAGATCGTGATGAACTTCGCCATTGGAACTCGGTGCGAAGATCACCGATGCTCCGCGAATGCTCGCGGAACTCCAGAACGTCACCAAGTCCTACCAGTCCGGCGCTGTCGCGGTTCCCGTGCTGAACGGCATCAGCCTCTCCATCGCCGAAGGCGAGACCGTCGCCATCACCGGCCCGAGTGGCTGCGGGAAAAGCACGTTGCTCAATCTCATCGGCGCGCTCGACCAGGCCGATTCCGGCGAAATCACCGTCGCCGGCCGCGACCTCACCAAGCTCACGCCTGTCGAACTCGCCGAATTCCGCAACACCACCGTCGGCTTCGTCTTCCAGCTCCACCACCTGCTCCCGCAATGCACCGTGCTGGAAAACGTCCTCATCCCCTCCATCGTCCGCAAGGACGCCGGCCGCGCCGCGTTGCGTGAACGCGCCGCGAAGCTCCTCGAAGCCGTCGGCCTCAGCCACCGCCTCGACCACCGCCCCGGCCAGCTCTCCGGCGGCGAACGCCAGCGCGCAGCCATCGCCCGCGCGCTCATCAACAGCCCAAAGCTCCTCCTCGCCGACGAGCCCACCGGCGCGCTCGACCGTGCCAGCGCCGCGCGCCTCGCCGACCTCCTCGCCGAGGTGCATGAGCGCGAGAAAATCACCATCATCCTCGTCACGCACGCCCCCGAACTTGCGAAGAAAATGGGCCGCGTGCTGGAGCTGCTCGACGGAAAATTCGCCCCCGCGCAATGACCACGCGCCGCCTGCTGCTCGACAGCCTCCGCCACTACTGGCGCACGCACCTCGGCGTCATCCTAGGCTCCGCGCTCGCCGCGCTCGTGCTCACCGGCGCGCTCATGGTCGGCGATTCCGTGAAGGCCACGCTCCGCGAGCAGGCCGTGGCGCGCGTGGGGAAAATCGGCGAGGCACTGCTCTGCGGCGAGCGCTTCGTCCCGTGGCCGGGCGATGCGGCAAAGCGTCCGCAAGTCGTGGCGCGCACGTTTGTGCCGGGACCGGACGCCGCGGGCGTACTGATGCTCTCGGGCACCGCAGCGCGCTCCGACGGAAAGGCGCGCGCAAACAAAGTCCAGATCGTCGGCGTGGACGATGCGTTTTGGAAACTGTCGCCTTCGGCGAAGCCCGTCCCTCTCGCCGCGAATGAAGTCGCGCTGAACGAACGCCTCGCCACGCAGCTCGGCGTGAAGGTCGGCGACGAAGTCCGTCTGCGGATGGAAAAGCCGTCCGCGATTTCCAAGGACGCCCCGCTCTCGGGCGCAGAGGACGCAGCGGTCACATTCAACGTCCGGGTCGCGCGCGTCGTGGGCGATGCGGACTTTGGGCGTTTCGCGCTCACGAGCGGCCAGGTGTCGCCGTTCACGGCGTTCGTGCCGGTTTCATTGCTTCAGGAAACAAGCGGACTGAAGGACAAGGCCAATCTCCTGCTCGGCGTGCACCCTGCGGAGAGCGCTGCCGGCAGCCGTACCGCGCAGCAGGCTCCAAGCGGTTCCCTCGAGCCGCAAGAGGCCGGCCAGCTTCTAGCGACGGCGGATGTCGAGATCCGCGAGCTTCCGAACGGCGCAGGGCTCGATGTCCGGACAAGCCGGATATTCCTGGAGCTATCCCTCGTCGAAGCTGCGCGCAAAAATGAAGCCGGCGGTTCGTCGGACGCGGCCCAACTCCAGCCTCCTCCCCGCGGCCTCGATTCACTCACCTATTTCGTCAACGACATCCGCCCGGGCGACGGCTTGGATGCGAAGGCGAACGCCACGCCCTACTCGATGGTCACGGCGATTGATGCGGCGGCGTCGGGCTTTGTGAATCCGAAGCTGGCGGACGACGAAATCCAGATCACGCGCTGGCTCGCGGACGACCTCGGCGTCGCGCCGGGCGCGAAGGTGGCGCTGAAGTATTTCGTCATGGGCGAGCGGCGTCAGCTCCTCGAGAAGGCGCGCACTTTCACCGTCGCCGCACCGATCCTCGAAATGGACACGCCGCAACTCCAGACGGATCCCGACGGCAAGGACTCGTGGATGCCGGATTTTCCAAACGTCCCCGACAAAAAGAGCTTCGGAAAATGGAAGCCCGGATTCGACTTTGACGCGACGCGCGTGCGTAAGAAGGACGAGGACTACTGGGAAAAATACCGCGGCACGCCGAAGGCATTCGTGACGCTGAAAACCGGCCAGGAGCTGTGGGGCAACCGTTGGGGCAACCTCACGAGCATCCGCTATCCCGCCGGGACGAAACGCGAGCAGGTCGAGCGCATCGCTGCATTCATAGACCCCGCCGCGCTCGGCTTCCGCACCGTGAACCTCCGCGAGCAGGCGCTCGCCGCGACGAATGCGCCCGTGGATTTCGGCGAGCTGTTTGTCTATTTCAGCTTCTTCCTCATCGCCGCGGCGGCGGTGCTCACGGGGCTGCTGTTCACGTTCACCATCGAGCAGCGCGCCGCCGAGGCCGGGCTGCTGCTCGCCACCGGCTGGCCGGTGAAAAAGGTGCGCCGCCTGTTCCTGCGCGAGGGCTTCGTGCTCGCGCTCATCGGATCGCTCGCCGGCGCATTGCTCGCCGCGCTCTACACGAAGGGCGTGCTGCACGCGCTCGCCGGAGTGTGGGGCGGCGCGACGGGCGGCACGCATTTCGTCTTCGCGCCGTCGGCAGTCACGATGGCCATCGGCGTCGTGAGCGGAGTCTTCGTCGCGCTCATCGCCATGTGGCTCGCGAGCAAGCGGCTTTTCAAAATGGAGGCTGCCGAACTCCTGAACGGCGTGGATGCCGAAAACTCCGGCTCTCGAAATCAGTCCCCAAATAAACAAAATGCTTCCGGCGGAAAGCTCGCGATCATCGCGGCGGCGTGTGTGGCCGGTGCCATCGCGCTCGCGGTGCTCGCGAAGGGAAACTCCGGCGCATTCTTCGGCGCGGGCGCGCTGCTGCTCATCGCGGGATGTCTCTTCGCGTTGGCGCGGCTCCGCCAGGTCGCCGCCGGCACCGGCGCGGAATCCATCGCGCAACTCGGCGCACGCAACATCTCGCGCCGACGCGGACGCAGCCTCGCGACGATCGCCGTGCTCGCGAGCGGCGTCTTCATGGTCATCGCCGTGGATTCCTTCCGCAAAGGCGCGCCCGAGGACTCCGCACGCCGCGACTCCGGCACGGGCGGCTTCGCATTCATCGGCGAGAGCAGCGCGCCGATTTACGAAGACCTCAACTCCGCCAAGGGCCGCGACGCCTACGCGCTCGATGACAAACTCATGACGGGCGTCCGCGTCGTGCAGATGCGCGTGCGCGACGGCGACGACGCAAGCTGCCTGAACCTCAACCGCGCGATGCAGCCGCGCCTCCTCGGCGTGGACTTTTCCCAACTGGGCGACAAGCCCTTCGGCCTCGACTGGCCCGCCGTGAAGGCGGACGGCGCAATCCCCGGAGTCGTGGATGCCAACACCCTGCAATGGGCGTTGCAGAAAAAGCTCGGCGACGTGCTCGAATCCGCAGGCGAGCGCGGCGAGCCCGTGCGCGTGAAATTCGCGGCGACGGTCAACGGCAGCGTCCTGCAGGGCGTCGTCATCATTCCTGAGCGCGACTTCGTCGCGAAATTTCCAAACATCGCCGGCACCCGTTTCTTCCTCGTGGATTGCCCGCGGGAAAAGATGGACGCCGTGCGCGAGCATCTCTCGCGGCAACTCGGCGACCGCGGTCTCGAACTCACTCCCGCCGTGAAACGCCTCGCGGAATTCAACGAGGTCGAGAACACCTACCTCTCGATTTTCCAAGTCCTCGGCGGGCTCGGAATGCTGCTCGGCAGCGCCGGACTCGGCATCGTCGTCGCGCGGAATGTCTTCGAGCGCCGCCGCGAATTCGGCCTGCTTGAAGCCGTCGGCTTCACACCGCGCACGCTGCGACGCCTCGTCTTCGCCGAGCACCGCTGGCTCATCATCGGCGCGGTCGGCATCGGAGCCGTGAGCGCGCTCACCGCCGTGTGGCCCCGCCTCGCCGCGCGGGCCGCGCATTTCCCGTGGCGCGGAATCCTCACGCTCCTTTTCGGCGTGGCGTTGTTCGGAGCATTCTGGGCCTGGCTCGCCACGCGCATCGCCCTGCGGCGTTCCCAGCTCGCGGCGCTGCGCACGGAGTGAGCGCGCCAGCCCTTGCCTCGCCTTCACGCACCGGTATTGTGGCGGACATTTTTCAGCCAATGAAACGCCTGTACACCATCCTCGGACTTTTCGCCTTCATCGCGGCCCTTGCGGCGCCAGCTCCCGCGCACGCGCAGATTCGCAGCGGCGCACCGGAGGAAGAGGGGAATCTCTCGGCCTCCGCCTGGGTCATCGCCGACTCCACCACGGGCTTCGTCCTCGACTCGCACAATGCAAAACGCGAGGTGCAGATCGGCAGCATCACGAAAGTCGCGACTGCGATGGTGGTGCTCGATTGGGCAAAGGCGCAGGGTCAGGACATGAGCCAGTTGGCGACGGTACCGGAGACGGTCACCGCATTGAACAGCCCGAACAGCATCGGCCTCCGACCGGGGGACACCATCAGCCTGCGCGATGCGCTGTATGCAGCGCTCCTGCAGAGCGACAACGAGGCGGCGGAGACGCTCGCCGTTCACGTCGGCCGGCAGATCGGCCAAGGGCGCACCGATCGGGAGGCTTCCGATTTTTTTGTGGCGCAGATGAATGCCCTCGCGCGCAAACTCGGCATGCGCAACACGCGATTCCTGAACCCGCACGGTCTCGATGACCTCGAAAGGAAGCTGCCGTATTCCACCGCGGGCGACGTCGCGCTGCTTGCGAACTACGCCGTGAACCAGACCGGGTTTGCGTTTTATACCTCGCAAAAGGATCGCAAGATCTCGTGGAAGACCGCGGGCGGAGAGTCGCCCGCATTCCTGCTCAAGAACACGAACGAGCTGCTCGGCATCGATGGTGTGGACGGCGTAAAGACCGGCACGACGCGCAAGGCCGGTGCGTGCGTCGTGGTCTCCGCGGCCAAGCCCCCGGACAGCAAGCAGGTCGGCGAGCAGCACATCATTGTTCCGCGCCGGCTCACGATCGTGGTGCTCGGCGCGCCGTCGCGATTTGCGGTTGCAAAATCGCTCCTCTCTCGCGGCTGGGCGCTGCTCGACCAGTGGGCGCAGGCGGGCCGCCCGATGAAGGGCTGGAGGCCGACGGCTTCGCGATGAACAGGACCATCGGCGTCCTCACCAGCGGCGGAGATTGCCCCGGGCTCAACGCGGTCCTGCGCGGCATCGTCTGCACGGCCGCGAAACTGGACTGGAAAGTGATCGGCTTGCGCGACGGCTATGAAGGTTTGCTCGCCGACGACAGCCACATGGAGCTGACGCTGCAAAACACCGAGGGCATCATGCAGCGCGGCGGCACGATTCTCGGCACGACGAACCGCGGACATTTCGTGCGCAAGTCCGGCCCGGGCGGACGCGCGCGGCTCGAACCGCACATCATCGCGCGCACGAAGGAGACGCTCGCAAAGTTGGGCATCAGCGCGCTCGTGACGATCGGTGGCGACGGTTCGCTGGCTACTTCGCAGCAGCTTTTCGAGGCGGGCATCAATGTCATCGGCGTGCCCAAGACGATCGACAACGACCTTGAGGCGACCGAGTCGTCCTTCGGCTTCGACAGCGCCGTGGCCTGCGTGACGGATGCCCTCGACCGGCTCCACACGACCGCGCGGGCGCATAAGCGCGTCATCATCATCGAAGTCATGGGCCGGCACGCCGGCTGGATCGCACTGCACGGCGGACTCGCAGGCGGCGCGGATGTCATCCTGCTTCCGGAGATCCCATTCACCTACGACAGGCTCGTGGACGCGTTGCGCGCGAGAGAGAGGGCCGGTCATACGAGCACCATCATCGTGGTCGCGGAAGGCGCGCGGCCGACGGGCGGACGCGAACATTACCGCGCGACCCAGCCCGGGCAGTTCCGGCTGGGAGGCATCGGCGAGAGCGTCGCGCATGAACTCGATCACCGCATGAACCGCCCGCGGCTCCTGAAGGAAATCCGCACCTGTGTGCTCGGCCACCTTCAGCGCGGCGGCGATCCCACGACGCTGGATCGCATCCTCGGCACGAGCTTCGGCGTGAAGGCGGTGGACCTCATCGTCGGGGAAAAATTCGGGCAGATGGTGAGCTACCAAAACAGCCAGGTGCTCAGCGTTCCGATTGCGAGCGCAGTGCGCCGGCAGAAGCTCGTGCAGCCCGATTCCCAGATCGTCGCGACCTGCCGCGCGATCGGCATCTCGTTCGGCGATTAGCGCGGCGCTCAGCCCTTCGTCACGACTTCATCGAGGCTGAGGAGCGCGCGCACCAGTGCGGTCCACGCGGCGGTCTCGGCGGAGGGCTTCGCGCTTGCGAGCCGCTCGCGCTGCATCTCCAGGAAGCGGAGCAGTGTTGTGCGTTCCTCCGGCGAGGGATTACGGCAGACGATGCGTCGAAACGCCTCGTCCAGACGCTCGCTGTCGCCCGCCTTTTGTCCGGCGAGTATTTTTCCCAATGCCTGAGCAGCCTCGGTGAAGACGATGTCGTTCAGCAGCGAGAGCGCCTGGAGCGGGGTGTTCGACACGTCGCGCCGCGCGATGCACGCCTCGCCCGTCGGGGCGTCGAACGTGTTATAGAGCGCGAATGGCGCGGTGCGTTTGCTGAATGTGTAGAGGCTGCGGCGGTACCGGTCGGCGCCTGTGCTCGCAGTCCATTTCCCTCCACCGTATGCCGCTTCGGTCACGCCATCCGGCTGCGGCGGATACACGCTCGGGCCGCCGACCTTGTCGGTGAGCAGCCCGCTCGCGGTGAGCGCCGCGTCGCGGATGATTTCCGCATCGAGCCGCACGCGCGGGAAGCGCGAGAGCATCCGGTCCTCGGGGTCTGCCGCGAGCAGCGCCGGTGTCACCTGCGATGACTGCCGGTAGGTCGCGCTCGTGACGATGAGGCGGTGCAGCCTTTTCAGCGACCAGCCCTGTTTCACAAATTCCACTGCGAGCCAGTCGAGCAGTTCGGGATGTGTCGGCGCTTCGCCCTGGTATCCGAAATCCTCCGTCGTCTTCACGAGCCCCTGGCCGAAAAACGCGGCCCACTGGCGGTTCACGGTCACCCGCGCGGTCAGCGGATTTTCCGGCGACACGAGCCAGCGTGCGAACGTGAGCCGGTCGCGGGTTGCGCCAGCCGGCAGCGGCGGGAGGAACGAGGGCACGCCCGGCGTCACCGGGTCTGTGGGCTGGAGATATTCGCCGCGGCTATGGATGAATGTGGGACGCGGATTTTCCGGCGGGCGCTCGCGGAAGCCGAGTGTGATGGGCGGCTGCGGCGGTTTGCGCAGCGAGCGGATGCGAGCGGCTTCATCCTTGAGTGCCGGGAGCGACATCAGGAACTCCTCTCGGAGTCGCGTGCGTTGCGTTGCTGTGAGTTTTGCATCGGGGAGGAGGAGCAGCGCATCGGCATCCTCCGGCAGATCGCGCGCGGCGGCCGGCGCGGCATCGGTGGTCACCGAGATGCGGAACCGCCCGATGCTGCATGCGTAGTGGCGGCCCATCACGAGCTTCAGCGTCCAGTCGCGCGCGGCTGGGGCGGGGGAAGGGAGCGTGAATACCGCCGTGTGCCGCTCGCCCATCCTGCCCGCGGTGCTCCATCCAGTCTGCGGATCGCCGTCGAGCATGAGGGCGGCATTCGCCGGATTTTTCCCGAAGTTGTTCTTCGAGTAGCTCTCGGTCACGCCCGCGAATTTCACCGGCCGCCCGTCTGCGGAGAGCTGGAACTCGCCGATGAAAAAGTCGCCCTTCGGTCCCTCGTAAAATGCCATGCCCGGTCCGTGCGCTGGCAGTCGAAGGTCGGGCAGCGCTTCGAGCTGCACGGCAGTGACGCCCGCCGGCACGTCGCGGAAGTGCAACTCGTAAGTGTCGGCTTTCGAGATGTCGCCGCTGGCGAAAATGGAGGCGTCGCCCTCGATGGCGAGCAGTGGGAGATTCGACTTCGCCGACGCAGGCCGCAGCGGTTTCCACCGCACCGTGCGTGCGCGTTCTTGTGCGAGCCATTCGGCAAATTTTTCGTCGAGCGTCGGCTTCTGCACCGGCTCGGCGTCGGGCTTCGGCGCGGGCTTCGTTGCCCATTTCTCCGGCAGCTCCGCGAGGAGCTTCTCCGCGAGCGCCGCGTTCTTTTTCCGCTGCTCTTCGGCGTCCGGCGGCGGGATGTCCACGTCGGGTTCGTCGGCGTTGTTCAGGAACGCCATGAGCTGGAAATACTCGCGGTGCGTGAGCGGGTCGAACTTGTGCGTGTGACACTGCGCGCAGCCCAGCGTCAGGCCGAGCCACGTCGCGCCCGTCGTGGCGACGCGGTCGGTCACGGCGTGAAAGCGGAACTCGTTCGGATCGATGCCGCCTTCCTCGTTCAGCATCGTGTTGCGGTGAAAGCCGGTGGCGATGCGCTGGTCGAGCGTCGCGCCGGGCAGCATGTCGCCGGCGATTTGTTCGACGGTGAACTCGTCGAACGGCTTGTCGGCGTTGAGCGCGCTGATGACCCAATCGCGATACGGCCAGATGCTGCGCGGGCGATCCTTTTCGTAGCCGTTGGTGTCGGCGTAGCGCGCAAGATCGAGCCAGCGCCGCGCCCAGCGTTCGCCGTAGCGGGGCGAAGCGAGGAGTTTGTCGGCGAGCATTTCGATCGCGGATTGCAGATCCTTTTTCGCGGCCTGCGTGAAGGCATCCTGCTCCGCGCGAGTCGGCGGGAGGCCGGTGAGGTCGAGGTAAAGGCGGCGGCACAGCGTCGCGGGATCGCCATCGGGCGAAGGCGCGAGGCCGGCGGCTTCGAGGCGCGCGAGGATGAAGCGGTCGATCGCATTGCGCGGCCAGTCGGCGCGTTTCACTGCGGGAGGTTCGACCGGGTTTGGGCGCACGAAAGCCCAGTGCTCCTGATACTCCGCGCCCGCGGCGACCCAGCGGCGAAGGATCTCCTTTTGCGCCGCCGTGAGCGGGCGCTTTGCGGAAGGCGGCGGCATCAGCTCATCCTCGTCGCTCGTGAAAATGCGCGCGACGAGTTCGCTCTCGTCCGCCTTGCCCGGCACGAGTGCGATGCCGCCGGACTTCGCCTCCTTGAGCGCCGAGTCGCGCACATCGAGCCGCAGGCCGCCCTTGCGCGTCTTGTCATCCGGACCGTGGCATTTGAAGCAGTGCTGCGAGAGGATCGGCCGCACCTCGCGCGTGAAATCCGGCGCGTCCGCGGCATGCATGCGCGCTGCGGCGAGGAGGCAGAGCAGGAATGTGGGGAGTTTCATGTCTGGCAAAATGGAATACGGGGCGGGGAAGAATCTCTTGGCGTCTCGGTTTTCCGGTCAGTCATTTTTTTAAACGCAGAGACGCAGAGACGCGGAGAATCCGAGCGGCACTTCGGTGGCTTTTCCTGCTCCTCCGCGTCTCTGCGTCTCTGCGTTCATATTGCTCGATGCTCCCGTGCTCACGCGACCCCGGCCTTCGTCTCCACGAAGCGCGCATAGAGCCACGCGAGGTCCGAGAGGCGGTTGAGATAATGGACGATCGCATCGCTCACGGGGAAGCCCGCCTCGCGCATCGTGCACACGGCGCGTTCGGCGCGGCGGCAGGCGACGCGCATCCCGTCGAGCATCGCGCTGCCCTTCGTCGCGCCCGGCGTGGCCCAGTGCTTGTAGCTGATCTTGTGGTTCCTTTCCAAATCATCCACCAGCGCCGTGAGCCGCTCCGCCATCGCGGGCTCCACGAGCTTGTAGCCCTTTTCCACGTAGCGCGCGCGGTCCTCCTCGGCGACCGCGAGTTCGCCCATCAGCGTCACGAGTTCCTTTTGGATTTCCTCCAGCGGCTGCGTGATGAACGGATCCTCGTTCCAAGCCCGCGCCATGCCGATGGCGACGTTCAGTTCGTCGCACGCGCCATACGTCGCTACGCGGATGTCCGTCTTGGAAATGCGTCGGTTAAACATCAGGGCGGTCGTGCCGCCGTCGCCGGTCTTGGTCGCGATGGACATGCGGGGAAGCTACGTGCGCGGCGCGGGGAGACGAATCATTTTCATGCCGGAACCCACGCCAAGATTGCCGTGCCGAGCTTGGAATTGTGCGGGGTGCGGAGTGGGATGGGGAATACGTTTTGCGCGTGCTCGGTGTGCCAATTTTAAACACCGGGCGGAAATCGGTGTGCCATCCTTGCACATTTGGAACCGTGCGAACGCGTGTATCTCAGGGAAAGCGTGCCTGAAATTGCTGGTACGCATTTTGATTTTTAAGGAACCGGGCGCCGGGCCTGGCTCTCGTGAGCGGGTCCAGAAACGCGCCTTCCATTCGGACTGGTCGCGAACGGCGGATGGCCGGGCCGATTGGGCAATCACCACTCATTCGCCGACACCAAAATCAAACCTATGAACACACTGACTCGTTGGAACCCGTTGCGGGAACTGGAGGACTTCCAGAACCGCATTTTGAGTGCATTCAAGCCGGCCGCGCGCGGCAACGGCAATGGCCAGGAAGCGATGTCCATGGCGGAATGGTCACCACTGGTGGATGTCGCCGAGGACGACAAGGAATACCTCATCACCGCGGAATTGCCGGAGGTGAAGAAGGAGGACGTGAAGGTCACCCTGGAGAACGGGATGCTGACCATCACGGGCGAACGGAAGTTCGAGAAGGAGGAGAAGAACAAGAAGTATCATCGCGTCGAGCGCAGCTATGGCACTTTCGCGCGCTCCTTCACGCTGCCGAATGATGGCGATGCGGCGAAGGTGAACGCGGAGTTCAAGGACGGCATGCTCAGGGTCCGCGTGGCCAAGAGCGAAGCTTCCCGGCCGAAGCAGATCGAGGTGAAGGCGGCGTAACGCCGGCCCGCGTCGCGGGCGGTGCCGCCGAGGCGGCCTCTGCCCGGCAAACGCACTGGGGCCGGCGGAAACACCGCCGGTCCCGTCCATTTCAAAAACCCCAAACGAACCGAAAGGAGAAACCAGCAATGAAAAATCCAGCTATCAAACAATGCGCCGGACTGCTGACTGCAGGGCTGGCGTTGGGCACGTGTCTCATGACGTTCTGGCCGCTGCCGATGGCCGCTGCGGAGGAAGCGAAGGCGGACCAGAAAGGGTTCCTGGAGAAGATGGAAAAGTGGCAGGACAAGATGTCGGAGAAATTCCGCGACACGTGGAAGCGCATGCGGAGCGCGAGCAAGGAGAAGTCCGTCGCGTCGGCATCTGTCGATCTGCGTGAAGATCGGGATCGCTACACGGTGCGGCTGAATTTGCCCGGCCGCGACTTGGCGAAGGTGGAGATCAAACTGGAAGGCGACACATTGCGCATCGTCGCGCCGGCGGAGGAAAAGGCTGCCCGTTACGAGCAAACGCTCGCGCTCGCTCATGTCGCCTCGAAAGCGGAGCCGAAGGTCGAGCGCCGGGAGGCGGACAGCATGATCGTCGTTACCGTGCCAAAGGCGTCTGGCATTGCCGGAAAGGCGCCTTCGCTCACGCTCCCGGATCCCTCGCTGTTTCCGCCGCTCTCGGCGTGGGAGGCGGATGTCTTCGCGCGCATGGACGCGATGCGCCGCGACATGGATCGCGCGTTCGATGACGCGTTTCGTGAGTTCCGCGGATTGCCCGAGCACAAGGGCTTCTTCGACGAGCCACGGTTCGGCTCGTCGTTTGACCTCAAGGACGAAGGCGATCATTACGTGGTGCGCGCCTGGCTGCCGGACCGGGACATGAAGGAAATCAACGTCACCGTCGAGGATCGGACGCTGAGGATCGAGGCGAAGGAGCAGGAGACCACGAAGAAGGAAGACAAGGCCGGGACCTTGCACAGCACGCGCAAGGCGGCGTATTCGCAGATGCTCACGCTGCCCGGCCCGGTGCAGAGCGAGAAGATGAAGGTCGAAAAAAAGGAGGGCATGTTGGTCGTGACGCTGCCAAAAGCAACGTGAACGGCTCCCATGATCACGCCCCCCTCCAATGCCGATGGTGCGCGCCGACCTCGCCAGCCGGCGCGCGCCCGGCGGTTCGCCGAAGCGCTCGCGCAGCCGCCCGCGGAGGATCTCGGCGAGCGCATGGGCGCGCTCGCCGCGGCGCTGCTCGAAGATGCCGTGCGCGAAAATGCTTCCGACATCCACCTTGATCCCCTCGTTGACGGTTACGAAGTGCGCTTCCGCGTCGATGGCGCGCTCGTGGACACCCTGCAGCTCCCGCCGGATGCCGGGCTGCATCTGGTGCGTTACTTCAAGGCCCACGCCGACCTCGATCCGGCATTCGAGCTGCGCCCGCAGGATGGTCGCGCGGCGCTGACGGTTGCGGGCGGCAAGGTGTCCGTCCGGGTCGCCACCGGCCCCGGCGTCCGCGGTGAAAAACTCGCGCTGCGCCTGCTCCCGCACGCCCTCACCCGGCCGCCGCTGGATCAGCTCGGCCTCAGCACGGTTGACTTTGGGACACTCACCCGCGCGCTGCACGACGTGCGCGGGATGATCCTCGTCAGCGGCCCGACCGGTTCGGGAAAGACGACCACGCTTTACGCTCTCGTGCGCGAACTCGCGCGCGTCGGCCGCTCGATCGTGAGCATTGAAGACCCCGTGGAGTACGTGCTCGATGGCGTGACGCAGCTTCAAGTCAACGATCGGCAGGGTCTCTCGTATGCCGAGGGCGTGAAAGGCCTGCTCCGGCTCGACCCGGACGTCATCGTGCTCGGCGAAATGCGCGACGCACCCTCCGCCCGCGCCGCGCTGGATGCCTCGGACAGCGGCCACGTGTTTCTCAGCACCCTGCACGCCCGCGACGCCGCCGGCACGATCTCGGTGCTGCGGCACTTCGGCCTCGCCGATCACGAGATCGCCGCGAGCGTCGATCTCCTCGTGGCCCAGCGTCTCGTGCGGCGGCTTTGCGCCGCGTGTCGGCGGCTCGAGCCGCCCACGCCCGACGAAGCACGATGGCTGCGGCTCTGCGGGAGCGAGGTCCCGGAGCAGACGTGGCACGCGGTGGGTTGCCCCGCGTGCGGCGAGAGCGGCTATCGCGGACGCACTGGCATCTTCGAAATTCACCGTCTGCGCGAGGCGGACGCCGACCTCATTCTCGCGCATTCGGACGAACACACGCTGCGCCGCCACCTGCGCAGGCTCGGTGCGCTTTCACTCCTCGAAGACGATCTCCAAAAGGCCGCCGACGGCATCACCAGCATCGCGGAATTCCAGGCGGTCGGCGGCATGGGCTTCTTCGCCCGCGATCCGGCGCCCGCGAAGCCTCATCCCGATCCCTGAACCTCAGGGAAGGGCGGGGTGCGGGCAGCAAAAAGGGCTGCCGGGTTGCGGCAGCCCTTTTGCTGAATGTTGGCGTTGGCGCGACTACGCGGACGTGTCGGCGGTCACGGGGGCGTCGCCGGCTTCGGTGGAGAAGCTGACGATCTTGAGTTCCTTGTGGACCGGGAAGCCGGTGCCCGCGGGGATGAGGTGGCCCATGATGACGTTTTCCTTGAAGCCGCGCAGCGATGTCGGTCTTGCCGAGGGTGGCGGCGTCGGTGAGGACGCGCGTCGTATCCTGGAAGCTCGCGGCGGAGATGAAGCTAGTCGGTCTCGAGCGAGGCCTTGGTGATGCCGAGGAGGACGGGCTCGGCTTCGGCGGGCTTGCCGCCCTTGTCGGCGACGAGCTTGTTCTCGGCGTCGAAGGTGAGCTTGTCCACCTGGTCGCCCCAGAGGAGCGTCGGTGTCGCCGGGATCGGTGATCTTCACCTTGCGGAGCATCTGGCGGATGATGATCTCGATGTGCTTGTCGTTGATTTCCACGCCTTGGAGACGATAGACTTCCTGCACTTCGTTGACCATGTGCTCCTGCAGCGCCGACGGCCCGAGGATCTCGAGGATGTCGTGCGGCAGGCACGGGGCCTTCGGTGAGCTGCTGGCCTTTCTTCACGATGTCGCCGGTATAGACGATGATGTTGCGGCCCTGCGGGACGAGGTGTTCCTCTTCGCCGCCGTCTTCGTCGGTGACGATGATCTTGCGCTTGCCGCGGACGAGGCCGCCGATTTCGACGGTGCCGTCGATGCGGCGATCTCGCAGGCGTCCTTCGGACGGCGGGCTTCGAAGAGCTCGGCCACGCGCGGCAGACCGCCGGTGATGTCCTTGGTCTTGGCCATCTTGCGCGGAGTCTTGGCGAGCAGGGTGCCGCCGGGGACTTTCTTGCCTTCGTGCACGGCGAGATGCGCGCCGGCGGGAATCGGAGTAGCTGGCGAGGACCTTCTTCTTCTCGTCCTCGATGACGATCTGCGGGTGGAGGTCTTCCTTGTGCTCGATGACGACGATGCCGATGATGCCGGTGGACTTCGTCCGTCTTCCTTCTTCACGGTGACGCCCTGAATCATGTCCTTGAAGACGACCTTGCCGGCCTTCTCGGTGAGAATCGGGACGTTGTACGGATCCCATTCGACGAAGGTCTCGCCCTTCTTGACTTGGCCGCCGTCGGCGACGTGCGATGACGGAGCCGAGCACGAT
Organism: uncultured Verrucomicrobiae bacterium; assembly: GCA_963769025.1. Lineage (GTDB taxonomy): Bacteria > Verrucomicrobiota > Verrucomicrobiia > Chthoniobacterales > Chthoniobacteraceae > SXWH01. The sequence continues at coordinate 131,365 of CAVYKI010000003.1, read as the reverse complement.
GTTGTGGCGCTCGAGTTCGCGGTTGTCCTTGGTCGCTGATCGTGATGTAGCCGTTCTTGTTCAGCGCGATCCACTTGTCGTCCGTGCTGTGGACGGTGCGCAGTTCGTGGTAGCGCGATGGTGCCCTCGTTCTTCGCCTTGATGATGGGCTGCTTGAACGTCTGCGTCGCCACGCCACCGACGTGGAAGGTGCGCATGGTGAGCTGCGTGCCGGGTTCGCCGATGGACTGCGCGGCGATGATGCCGACGGCTTCGCCGATCTTCACGAGCTGGCCGGTCGCGATGCTGGCGGCCGTAGCACTTCGCGCAGACTGCCGCGCTTGGTTTCGCAGGTGAGCACGGAGCGGATCTTCATGCGCTCGTGGCCGATGGCGTCGATCGCGATGCGCCGTGACGTCCTCGATCATCTGATCCTTCTTGACGATGTACTTGCCGGTGACGGGATCCTTGATGCTCTCGCGCGAGACGCGGCCGATGATGCGCGTGCTGAGCGACGACGACTTCTTCGTCGCCGTCGTAGATGGCGGCCGACGATGATGCCGTTGCGCGGTGCCGCAGTCGTCGCTCGACGATGATGACGTCCTGCGCCACGTCCACGAGCTTGCGGGTGAGATAGCCGGAGTCGGCCGTCTTGAGCGCGGTGTCGGCGAGACCCTTGCGGGCGCCGTGCGTGGAGATGAAGTACTCGAGCACCGTGAGACCCTCGCGGAAGTTCGACGGTGATCGGGCGCTCGATGATTGAGCCGGCGGGCTTGGCCATGAGGCCGCGCATGCCGCCGAGCTGGTTGACCTGCGTGCTTGTTGCCGCGCGCGCCGGAGTCCACCATGATGTACACGGGGTTGACTTCCTTGCGGCCCTCGTTGTGCATCGAGGGTGCGGAACATGACGTCCGAGATCTGGTTGCCGGCCTGCGTCCAGATGTCGATGACCTTGTTGTAGCGCTCGCCGTCGGTGATGATGCCCCGGCGGTACTGCTTGTCGATTTCGGCGACGCTCTTGAGCGCGTGGTCGAGGCTCTCCTGCTTCTCCTCGGGAATGATCATGTCCTTGATACCGATCGGAGATGCCGGCGCGCATGGCCCAGTGGAAGCCGAGCTCCTTCAGCTGGTCGAGCATGCTCGACCGTGGCCTGGTGGCCTGCGACCTGGTAGCGTCTTGCCAGATGAGTTCGGAGAGCTGCTTCTTCGGGCAGGCCTTGTTGATGAAGCCGACGCCTTCGGGCCAGATCTGGTTGAAGATGACGCGGCCGACCGTGGTCTCGATGACGCGCTTTTCCGCGTCGCCGAAGACCGTCTTCTTGCCGAAGTCGGGGTTCTTGAAGCGGATGCGGTCGAGGACCTTCACCTTGTTCTCGGCCATGGCGAATTCGACTTCGGTGCGAGTCGGCGAACAGCGGGAGACGCTCGCCTTCCTTCTTCGGATTGCGCGGCTCCTGGGTGAGGTAGTAGCAGCCGAGCACGATGTCCTGCGACGGCGTGGTGATCGGCTTGCCGCTCGCGGGCGAGAAGAGGTTGTTCGGCGCCAGCATGAGCAGGCGCGCCTCCAGCTGCGCCTCGACGGACAGCGGGACGTGGACGGCCATCTGGTCACCGTCGAAGTCGGCGTTGTAGGCCGTGCAGACGAGCGGATGAACGCGGATGGCCTCGCCTTCGATGAGCATCGGCTCGAACGCCTGGATGGAGAGACGGTGCAGCGTGGGCGCGCGGTTCAGGAGCACCGGGTGGCCCTTGGTGACTTCCTCGAGGATGTCCCAGACTTCGGGCGTCTGCTTCTCGATCATCTTCTTCGCGCTGCGCACGGTGTGGACGTAGCCGAGTTCCTTGAGGCGGCGGATGATGAACGGCTCGAACAGCACGAGCGCCATCTTCTTCGGCAGACCGCACTGGTTGAGCTTGAGCTCGGGACCGATGACGATGACGGAACGGCCGGAGTAATCGACGCGCTTGCCGAGCAGGTTCTGGCGGAAACGGCCGGACTTGCCCTTGAGCATGTCGGACAGGGACTTCAGCGGGCGGTTGCCGGCGCCGGTGACGGCGCGGCCATGGCGGCCGTTGTCGAAGAGCGCGTCCACGGCTTCCTGCAGCATGCGCTTTTCGTTGCGGATGATGACATCCGGCGTCTTGAGCTGGAGCAGGTTCTTCAGACGGTTGTTGCGGTTGATGACGCGGCGATAGAGGTCGTTCAGATCGGACGTCGCGAAACGTCCGCCTTCGAGCGGGACGAGCGGACGCAGGTCCGGCGGGATGACGGGCAGCACGTCGAGCACCATCCACTCCGGGCGGGTGTTCGACTGCTGTGAAGCCCTGGGCGAGCTTGAGGCGCTTCGCGAGCTTCTTGCGGTTCTGCTTCGAGTGCGTCGCGCCCATCTGCTCCTCGAGCTCCGACGGTGAGCTTCGCGAGGTCGGTCTGCGCGAGAAGGTCACGGACGGCTTCGGCGCCCATTCCGGCGCGGAAGGTGTCCTCGCCGTACTGCTCGAGCGCCTCGCGGTACTCGGTCTCGGTGAGGAGCTGGCCCTTGGTCGAGCGGCGTGTTGCCGGGATCGATGACGAGGTAGTCCTCGTAGTAGATGACGCGCTCGAGCTGGCGGCTGCTCATGTCGAGCATGAGGCCGATGCGCGAGGGCATGCACTTGTAGAACCAGATGTGCGTGACCGGCACGGCGAGTTCGATGTGGCCCATGCGCTCGCGGCGCACGCGGCTCAGCGTCACTTCGACGCCGCAGCGATCGCAGATGACGCCCTTGTGCTTGATGCGCTTGTACTTTCCGCAGGAGCACTCCCAGTCCCGCGTGGGACCGAAGATGCGCTCGCAGAAAAGGCCGCCCTTTTCCGGCTTGAACGTCCGGTAGTTGATGGTCTCGGGGTTTTTGACCTCGCCCTTGGACCAGGACCGGATCGAGTCGGGAGAGGCGACGGTGATGGTGACGGAGTTGAAGTCTGCGGCGGGCGTGTGCTGGGTTTCGCCGCCGAGGATGTCACGAAGGATGTCGCTCATGGTGTGTTTTTCCGTTGAGGTTTTTTGAATGTGGGATGCCCGCGATTACAGGATGCCCTCGGCGAGTTCGGAGACGTTGCTCTTGCGGCCGACTTTGACGTCGAGGCCGAGCGACTGCATTTCCTTGATGAGGACGTTGAACGACTCGGGCGTGCCGGCTTCGAGCGTGTTGTCGCCCTTGACGATGGCCTCGTAGATCCTGGTGCGGCCCTGCACGTCGTCGGATTTCACGGTGAGCAGCTCCTGCAACGTGTAAGCCGCGCCGTAGGCTTCGAGCGCCCACACTTCCATCTCGCCGAAACGCTGGCCGCCGTATTGCGCCTTGCCGCCCAACGGTTGCTGGGTGACGAGCGAGTACGGGCCGACGGCACGGGCGTGGATCTTGTCCGCGACCAAGTGGCCGAGCTTCAGCATGTAGATGACGCCGACGACGACCGACTGGTCGAAGGTTCGCCGGTGCGTCCGTCGAAGACCTGCGATTTGCCGTTTTCACCGAGCCACTCGTAGCCCTTCACCTTGCGGGCCTTCTCCACGAAGCCCCAGATCTTCTCCTCCTTGATGCCGTCGAAGACGGGCGTGGCGACCTTGAAGCCGAGCGCACGCGCGGCGACGCCGAGATGCGTTTCGAGCACCTGGCCGACGTTCATACGCGAAGGCACGCCGAGCGGGTTCAGGCAGATGTCCACCGGGGTTCCGTCCGCGAGGAACGGCATGTCTTCCTCGGGCACGATCTTGGCGACGACGCCCTTGTTGCCGTGGCGTCCGGCCATCTTGTCACCGACGGAGAGCTTGCGCTTGGTGGCGACATAGACCTTGACCTGCTTGATGATGCCGGGGTCCACGTCATCACCGGATTCGATGGAGTCCATCTTGCGCTCCTTGTCGAGTTCCAGCTCGGCGAACTTGTGCTCAAACTGGCCGATGATCTCGCGGATCTTGTTGCGGATCGGCGAGGGATCGATGTCGACGTGATCGTAGACGCCGGCCAGCTTGCGCAGCAGCGTCTTGGTGATCTTGCGGTTCGCGGGGATGATGATTTCGCCGGTCTGCGCGTTGACCACGTCGAGCGGGATTTTCTCGCCGAGCAGGATGTTCGAGAGCGCCTCGGTGAGCTGCTCGTGCAGCTCTTCCTTTTTCTTGAGGTAATCGTCTTCGATCTGTCTTGCTCTGCTTCTTCGCCTCGACGGGCGAAAGCTTGAGGCGCTGGACTTCCTTGCGCGAGGAGACCTTCACGTCCATGACGATGCCGTAGGTGCCGGAGGGCACGGTGAGCGAGGTGTCCTTCACGTCCGCGGCCTTTTCGCCGAAGATGGCGCGCAGGAGGCGCTCCTCAGGGGCGAGTTCGGTCTCGGACTTGGGCGTGATTTTGCCGACGAGGATGTCGCCGGGCTTCACCTCGGCGCCGATGCGGATGACGCCGTCGGGTCCGAGATTCATGAGCGCCTCCTCGCCAGACGTTCGGAATGTCGCGGGTGATTTCCTCGGGGCCGAGCTTCGTGTCGCGCGCGCCGATTTCGAAGTCCTCGATGTGGATGGACGTGTAAATGTCCTCCTTCACGATGCGCTTCGAGATGACGATGGCGTCCTCGAAGTTGTAGCCGTTCCAAGGCATGAACGCGACGAGCACGTTCCGGCCGAGGGCGAGTTCGCCCTGTTCGGTGTTCGGGCCGTCGGCGATGACCTGGCCCTTCTTCACGTGCTGGCCCTTGTGGACGATCGGCTTCTGGTTGATGCACGTGCTCGCATTCGAGCGCATGAATTTCCGCAGTTCGTACATCTGCACGCCGTTTTCCGGATCGTGCTTGAGCTTCTTCGTGTTCGGGATCTCGCCGTCTTCGGTGATGATGATCTGATCCGCAGTGACGCTGGCGACCTTGCCGGCGTGCTCCGCGAGGACCACGGCCTTCGAATCACGCGCGACCTTGCCCTCGATGCCGGTGCCGACGATCGGCGACTCCGAAATGAGGAGCGGCACGCCCTGGCGCTGCATGTTCGAGCCCATCAGTGCGCGGTTCGCGTCGTCGTGCTCGAGGAAGGGGATGAGACCCGCCGCCACGGACACGAGCTGCTTCGGCGAGACGTCCATGTAGTCCACCTTCTCTGGCTCGACTTCGATGAAGTCGCCCCGGTTGCGGACGCTGACCTTCTCCTCGAGCAGCTTGCCGCTGTCGTTCATCTTCGCGTTCGCCTGCGCGACCATGAAGTGCTCCTCCTGATCGCCCGTGAGGTAGTCGATCTGGTCGGTCACCTTGCCGTTCGTGACCTTGCGGTAAGGCGTCTCGATGAAGCCGAAATCATTGATCCGCGCGTAGCGTGCTCATCGAGCTGATGAGGCCGATGTTCGGGCCTTCCGGCGTCTCGATGGGGCAGATGCGGCCGTAGTGCGACGGATGAACGTCGCGGACTTCGAAGCCTGCGCGGTCGCGCGAGAGACCGCCTGGCCCGAGGGCGGAGAGGCGGCGCTTGTGCGTGAGTTCGGCTCAGCGGGTTCGTCTGGTCCATGAACTGCGAGAGCTGCGAACGGCCGAAGAAATCGCGGATGACCGCGCTCAGCGCCTTCGGGTTGATCAGCTTCTGCGGCGTCATGATTTCGACATTGGCGTCGAACAGGGTCATGCGCTCTTTGACGAGACGCTCCGTGCGGGCGAGGCCCACGCGGCACTGGTTGGCGAGGAGTTCGCCCACGGTCCGCACGCGGCGGCTGCCGAGGTGATCGATGTCATCCAGCATGCCTTCGCCGCTGCGCAGGCCGATGATGTATTTGATCGCCGCGACGAAGTCTTCCTTCACCACCGTGCGAACATCCATCGGCACGTTGATGCTGAGCTTCTGACGTTGATCTTGTGACGTCCGACGCGCGAGAGGTCATACTTCTTCGGGTCGAAGAAGAGACGCTTCAGCAGTGCGCGGGCGTTCGGGATGGTCGGCGGATCGCCAGGGCGGAGGCGGCGGTAGATGTCCTTCAGCGCCTCTTCCTCGTCGTGCGCGGGATCCTTTTTCAGCGATTTGATGACGCTGTCGTCCTTCGAGATATCCACGACCTTCACGCTCTTGATGCCGAGCGCGATGACGCCGCGGATCGTCGCCTTCGTCAGCGGTTCGAAGGCGCGGGCCAGCGTGATCTCGCCGTCCTTCACGTCGGCGGTGAGCACCTTGGTCGCGAGTTCCTCGTCCTCGAGGCTTTCGCTGAGCTTCAGGTCTTCGATCTTGTAGAAGAGCTTGAGCACATCCTCGTCGCTGCCGTAGCCGAGCGCGCGGAGGAAGGTCGTCGCGAGGATTTTCCGGCGGCGCTTGCGGCGGTCGAGGTATGCGTAGAGCAGGTCGTTCGTGTCGATACTGGAACTCCACCCACGAGCCGCGGTCGGGGATGATGCGGAAGCTGAAGAGCACCTTGCCGTTCAAATGGATCGAGCTCTCGAAGCAGATGCCCGGGCTGCGGTGGAGCTGGCTGACGACGACGCGCTCCGCGCCGTTCACCACGAACGTGCCGCGCGGGGGTCATCAGCGGGATTTCGCCCATGTAAACGCGCTCTTCCTTCATGCCTTTTTCCTCCTTGAGGTGGAAGGTCACATACAGCGGCGCGGAATACGTCTGGCTCTCGCGCATGCACTCGCGGATGGACATCTTCGGCTCAGCGAGGTCGTAGCTGGCGAAATTCAGCGTGATTTTCTCGTCGTAGCTCGAAATCGGGAAAACCTCGCGGAAGACTGCCTGCAGGCCCGTCTCCTTGCGCTTCGACGGCGAGATGCCCTCCTGCAGGAATTCCTTGTAGGAGTTGATCTGAATCTCGATGAGATTTGGGGGCTCGGCGCCCTCCTTGATGGTTCCGAAGTTGATGCGTTCAGACATGGTGTTTGGTGCGGTGTGTGGATGAATCATCTGGGGACGCTGATTCCCGCGGGGCGGGGATCGGCGGCCCGGGCGTTGTTAGAAAGTGAAGGTCCGTTCGACTGAACGGCTCGTTGGCCCGACTGGGCGTGGCTGCACCCGCTGGCTCCGCGTTTGGAATGCCCCTCTCATATTTTCCGAAGGACTAACGGAAGCCAGGCTGGAAACGGGTGACAGGTGCAATGAGAGTTCGCGGTTGGCGACGCCAGTCCTTCCGAAGGCATTTTCGCAGAGGGTCCGTGCGGCTGGAGAGAGCGGCGTGGTGTGAACCCGGGGAAAAAATGTGGTCTTCAGCGCTGTGGAATCGTGGTTTTACGTCTAGACGATGAAAGCGGGGCACTTTGCAGAACCCCGCGAAATCGAACCTTTGCTTCTAAGCGATCGAAAGACCGAACGCAAGAAACTTTTAAACATTTCTGCTGTTTGGGTGCTTCTTCCAACGTCAAACGGCGGTTCATGCGGCTTCGGAGAAAGGCCAACCTGATTTTGCCCCAAATTTATTATTGCCACGATGAGAGCCCTGCGCTAAGAACGGAAACTCTGACGCCAGCATTCCCCTCAATCCCTTCCCAATCATGAATCTGAACACTTTATTGAACGTGGCCCGGAGCTTCCGGACCTTGGTGCTTTCCGCAGTGACCCTGACGGGCGTCGGAGCAACTCAGGCGGCGAACTTTTTTGACGACACGGTCGAGGGCATCAACCTCGGCAACGCGAGTGGAGGATATACCGGAGGGCACAAGAACTGGGCGATTTTCGCGCTCTCCGGCGGCGTTACTATCACGGATCCGACGACCGGTGGTGGCTACGATGTGCTGGGCAATGTGGGTATCGGCGGGAGTGGCGGTCTTACGCTCTCGCTCGCGACCATCAAGGGCACCGTTTACATGAATGGGACGCCGAACAACTCCGGTGGAACAATCACGGGCGGCTACAACTCAACTCTGAGCAATCCGGGCGGTTACATCAGCCAAGGCGTGCTGGACGTGGGGAACTCGAATACCTCCGGCAGCGCGGCCTACGTGGCGGCAAATCTGGCGCCGAGCACGAGCGGGCTGACGCTTGGTGGAGGGGTGTCCGGTTCCATTTACGGAAGCAACTACACCTCGGCGCTCACGCTGAACAACACCGGCGGATCGATCACCGCGCAGGCGGCGGGCACGTATGTGCTGAACCTGACGGACCTGATTCTTTCCGGCGTGGGTGCCAACCTGATGCTCAACGGCAATGGAACCGCGGGAGCGGTCAACTACGTGGTGAACGTGAACCGCTACATGTCGCTGAGTTCGCAGGCGAGCATCACCCTTGGCGGCGGGCTAAGCGCGGAGAACGTGCTCTTCAACGTGAAGAGCAACTCGACGCAGTATGATGTGACTCTGAGCGGCGGCGCGGTGGTGAATGGAATCATCATGGCACCGACGCGCAACGTGAAGGAGACCGGCGGTTCGGTGGTCTACGGCCAGGTGATCGCCAAGGGCGTTTCGCTCTCCGGCCAGAGCAAGGTGATTAACCCGACGGTCAGCCAGTAGTCCGAGCGAGGGGCATGCTCCGCGGCACGGATTGCCGGCGGAAGATCGTGCAACCAACGCCAATGATGCCGCCCATCCGACGCAACGCCCACGCAGGTTCGCCGGCAGGCGGCTCGGTTCGGCAGAGTCGGTGGAGCCAAGCCGGCGGCTTGGGGAGGAGGAAAATGGACGGGCATGGTTTGCTGGGAGCGAACGGTGGCAAGGAATTTGCCGCGCTGGAACGGATGCTGCATCCGTGTTCCGCTGAACCTATGACCACGCGCAAATGATCGGCCAACGCACACGCGGCCTGCAGGGGGCGCTGCTGCTCTGCGAGCTTTTGCTGGTGCCCATGCTACTGCTGCTGTGCGGGGTGGTGGTGTTCACCTCGGTGACGAGCGTGGATGGCTCGCTGGTGGCGCATTACCCGATGTATGCGCTGGTGGTGATGGTGGGGCTGGTGTTCGAGTCGATGAGCCGGGATCGTGCGCGGGTGCGGCAGAACCTGTGGCAGCATACTTTCGTGGATCAGCACCGGGTGACGGTGCGGCAGGTGGTGTACGGCATCGGGATGCTGCTGGTGTATCTCGCGGCGACTAAGGACCACATCATCTCGCGTTGGTTCCTGCTGGCGTTTGGGTCGTCGCTTTACCTCGGGCTGCTGGGTGTGAACTACTGGCTGCCTGGGGTGCTGGCGCGGCGGATCTTTGGCGGGCGGTGGGTGGAGCGGACGCTGCTGGTGGGCAGCGGTGCGCAGGCGAAGCGGATCCAAGGCTGGCTGCGGCACAAGGAGGCATTCGGGCTGCGTGCGGTGGGGATTTTGAGCACGGATGTGCGTGCCGGGAATGGCGCGGCATTCCCGCGTCTGGGCGGGGTGGGGGATCTGGAGGAGGTGGTGCGGCGCGAGGGCGTCACGCAGGTTATCCTGCTGGAACTTCCCCAGGAACTCCCGCAGCACCGGCACGTGGTGGGGACCCTGGAGAAGCTCGGCGTGCGGCTGCTCATCCTCAGCAATCTTGAGGAAATGCTCGAGCATCCGGTGGTGCACATTGAGGACGAGGGGATGCGCTTCATCACGCTGCGTGAGGAGCCGCTGGAAAATCCAATCAACCGGATGGCCAAGCGCATGCTGGATCTGGCCGTGGCGCTGCCGGTGGTGGTGCTGGTGTTGCCCGTGCTGACGGTGGCGGTCTGGCTCGTGCAGCGCTTCCAGTCGCCGGGACCGGTGTTCTTTTTGCAAAGGCGCGCGGGCATCCAGAACCGGGAGTTCCGGATCATCAAATTCCGCACGATGCACACGGGCAACCCGGACGAGGCGCGCCAAGCCGTGCAGGGAGACGCACGGGTGTACACCTTTGGGCGGTGGATGCGCAGGATGAGCGTCGACGAGCTGCCGCAGTTCCTCAACGTCCTCAAGGGCGAGATGAGCGTGACCGGGCCCCGCCCGCACCTCATCGAGCACAACGCGCAGTTCGCCGAGCAGATGAGCAACTACCACATCCGGACCTTCGTGAAGCCGGGCATCACCGGTCTGGCGCAGGTGCGAGGCTTCCGCGGCGAAGTCAGCACGCCCGCCGAGATCGCGCGCCGGCTGGAGAGCGACATTTCCTACCTCGAAAACTGGCGCCTCGCGCTGGACATCTCCATCATCGCCCGCACCGCCTGGCAGATGATCGCTCCGCCGAAGTCGGCGTGCTAGAAACGAGATCGGGTCGCCGCGCACCGTGAAGTTCACGGGCGATTCACGGTCTGCGGAAAGGTGAACGCCAGCGGCATCCCGGGCGCCCCATGGGTGTGAGCAGCGCCGCATTCCCCTTCTCAACCGCGCTCGGAATAACGCGAAGCAAACAAAGAAACCTCCGCCCTTGCGGATGGTTCACGCAATCCACTACCCTCCCATCATGTCCGAATTGCCCCGCAAAGAGGTGTCCCCCATTTCCCTCAGCCTTCCGAAGCCCATCGCGCCCGTGCGCTTTCGTCAGCCGAAGAAGAACATCCCGCAGACGCCGGAGGAACGGACGCAGATTCTCCACGCGGTGCGAAATTACGTCGCCGAATATTCGCCCTACGCCGCCGCTGCCGTTCGCGGAACTCGCCGAACATGCGGACCGCGTGGTGCAGCACCTCGGCATCGCGACCATCTACCGCGACTACACCGGCGTGCTCTTGAGCAATGAACTCTGGCGCGAATCTCTGGCCACCGTGCCGTTTCGAACGCCGTCTGCTGCTGATGCCGAAGTGCCTGCGCGTGGAGAGCAAGTGCCCGGCGCCGTTCGATGAGTTTGGCCTGCTTTGCAAGCAGTGCGGTCTTTGCACGATCCAGGATTTCCAAAACGAAGCCGAGAAGCTCGGCTACGCGGTGCTCGTCGCGGAAGGCAGCGCGATCGTGATGTCGCTCATCCAGACCGGGAAGATCGAGGCGATCGTGGGCATCTCGTGCCTGCCGGTGCTCGAGCGCACGTTCCCGTATGTCGAGGCAGCGGCCATTCCCGCCGTCGCGGTGCCTTTGCTCCAGGACGATTGCATCGATACCACCGTCGATATCGACTGGGTGTGGGATTACATCCACCTCACGAGCGACGACAAAACGCGCCGCTTGAATCTTGAATTCGCTCCACGAGGAAGTGAAGACCTGGTTCACCGCCGAGGCGCTGGAGCAGGTGCTCGGAAAGCCGCAGGGCCAGACCGAGGAGATCGGCCGCGAGTGGCTGGCGCGCGCGGGCAAGCGCTGGAGGCCCTTTCTCACCGTCGCGGCCTATCAGGCGTTGCGCGACAATCCGGAAGGCGAGCTGTCCGACTCGCTGAAAAAAGCCGCCATCGCCGTCGAGTGCTTCCACAAGGCATCACTCATTCACGACGACATCGAGGACAACGACACCGAGCGCTACGACGAGCCCACGCTGCACGAGGAGCACGGTGTGCCCGTCGCGCTGAACGTCGGCGATTTGCTCATCGGCGAAGGCTATCGCCTGCTTGCCGACAATGATTTGTCATCCACCATCCGCGCCGCCGCGCTCAAAGTCGCCGCCGAGGGGCAGCGCGAGCTTTGCCGTGGTCAGGGAGCCGAGCTGCTTTGGAACAACAACCCCGTCGCGCTCAGCAACACGCAGGTGCTCGAGATTTTCCGCAGCAAGACCGCGCCTGCATTCGAGGTCGCACTCAAGGTCGGTGCCGCGCTCGCGGGTCGTCTTGATGACGTCGAGGACGCGCTGCACCAATACAGCGAGGCGCTCGGCATCGCCTACCAGATCCGCGATGACCTCGACGATCTCGGCGACGACCGGCGACACCAACGACATCGCCGGGCTGCGCCCGAGCCTCCTGCTCGCCACGGCGCACGAGCGGGCGAAGTGCGAAAAGCGAAATTGCCCTGCGCACTTGGGACGTCGCCTGCCGAGGGCGCGACCGTCGCGCGAAGTCGAGCCGCTTTACCGCGAGCTCGAAGGCCGACGAGCGCTGCAGCGACCTGCTCGAACGCTACAAGGAGGAAGCCATCCGCAGCCTGCGCGATCTCGAAAACGCGAGCCTCAAGGGACTGCTCCGCCGCGTCATCGGGAAGATTTTCAACGACACGGAGATCAAGGGCTGGTGCAAGGAATTCGAGGCAAAGAATCTCCTCGAACGTCACCGGCACCGAAGCGTCGCTGGAGAAGTCGGGACCTCGCGTCGTCGCGACGGTCTGAGAACCAAGACGCGCTCTAATTAAGGCGCGGGCCGTGGATGGAATCACTTAGCAACAACACTGCGTTTTCCATCCCCGTCCACATGACTCATCCGGTTCGCCGCCTCGCATTTCTCGCCTGTTTCACCGCCGCGTCGGCAACGACGCACGCGGCGGCGGACCTGACGTTCGAGCGCGACGTGCGGCCGATCCTCAAGAAGCACTGCTTCCAGTGCCACGGCGAGGGCGAGAAGCTGAAAGGCGGCGTGGATCTGCGGCTGCGGCGGTTCATGGTCGGCACGACGGAGGGCGGCGATCCCGTGCTCGGTGCCGGGCAAGCCGGACGAGAGCGAGATGGTCCAGCTCGTGCGCGAAGGTGAGATGCCGGAGAAGGGCAAGCCGCTGCCGCCGGAAGAGATCGCGGTGCTCGAGACAATGGATCGCGCAGGGCGCGAAGACGGCGCGCGCCGAACCCGAGGAGGTGCCGAAGTATTTGGATCACCGAGGAAGAGCGCGAGTTCTGGGCCTTCCAGCCGATCAAGCGCCGGACGATCCGCCGAAGGTCGAAAGACGCCGCACTCGTGCGAACGCCGATCGATGCGTTTCTCCTCGCGAAGCTCGAAGCGGCAGGGGCTCGCTTCAACCCCGAGGCGGACAAGGCGACGCTGCTCCGCCGCGTGACGCTCGACCTCACCGGCCTGCCGCCGACGCCGGAGGAGGTCGACCGCTTTTCCTCGCCGACGACGCGCCCGACGCCTACGAGCGCCTGGTCGACCGCGCTGCTCGCCTCGCCGCACTACGGCGAACGCTGGGGCCGGCACTGGCTCGACGTCGCGGGCTACGCCGACTCCGACGGCTACACCGACGCCGACCCGGTGCGCCCGTGGGCCTTCCAAGTATCGCGACTACGTCATCCGCTCGTTCAACGCGGACAAGCCGTTCGACCAATTCATCCGCGAGCAACTCGCCGGCGACGAGATGGTGCACGCCGCCGCTACAAGAACCTCGCGCCCGACGCACGTCGACAAGCTCACCGCCACCGGCTTCCTCCGCATGGTGCCCGACGGCACCGCGGGCGCACCGGCCGCGCGAACAGAAGACCGCGCGCAACGCGGTCGTGGCCGAGACGATCAAGGTCGTCTCGTCGTCGCTGCTCGGCATGACGGTCGGCTGCGCGCAGTGCCACGACCACCGGCTACGATCCCGATCCCGCAGACGGACTACTACCGGCTGCGCGCGATCTTCGAGCCGGCGTTCGACCCGAGAAGCTGGCGCGCGCCCGCCGGCGCGGCTCGTTTCGCTGATGACCGACGCGGAGCGCGCGAAGGCCGCGGAAGTCGAGAAGGAGGCGAAGGTCGATCGACGACGCAGCGCAAGGTGAAGGAGGACGAGTTCATCGAGAAAGTGCTCGACGTGGGAGCTGGACGAAAAAGCCCGAGGAAGTGCGCGAGCCGCTGCGCGCCGCCTATCGCACCGAGGTGAAAAAGCGCACGCCCGAGCAGCTCAAGCTGCTGAAGGAGCACCCGACGATCAACCAGCTCAGCGGCGGCTCGCTGTACCTCTACGACCGCACCTACAGGCACGAAGCACGAGGCGGAGCTGAAGAAGTTCACCGAGCAGGCCGCGGAGATCCGCAAGCGCAAGCCGGTCGAGGAATTCATCCCGGTGCTGACCGAGGTCGCCGGCGCGAAGCGCTGCCGGCCACGTTCCTCTTCCAGCGCGGCGACCCGATGCAGCCGGAGCGACAAGGTGCAGCCCGGCGAGCTCACCGTGCTCGCGTCCTTCCACCCGAGCGCGATCCCGGAAAAATCCGCCGGCGCTCGCCGACCAGCGGCCGCCGGCTCGCGTTCGCGCAGAGCCTCACCGACGGCAAGCACCCGCTCACCGCGCGCGTGCTCGTCAACCGCGTCTGGCATCATCATTTCGGCCGCGGCATCGTCGGCATCGCTCGGCGACTTCGGGCACCTCGGCGAACGGCCGACGCATCCCGAACTGCTCGACTGGCTCGCGAGCGAATTCGTCGCGCAGGGCTGGAGCCTGAAGAAGCTGCACCGGCTCATCCTCACCTCCGACCGCGTACCGGCAGTCGTCGGTGCGCGACGCCGGAAAAGGATCGCATCGACCCCGACAACCGGCTGCTCGGCCGCATGAACGTCGCGCCGCCTCGAGGCCGAGACGATCCGCGACGCGATGCTCGCCGTGAGCGGCAAGCTGAACCCGAAGATGTTCGGCGCGCCGGTGCCGGTCATGAGCGACGAGGACGGGCAGATCGTCGTCGGCGTGGACACCAACGACACCGCGGGCCGGCCCTCGGGAAAGTTTGTGCCGCTCAACGGCGAGGAATTCCGCCGCAGCGTCTACGTCCAGATGCGCCGCAGCGAAGCCGCTCGGCATGCTCGAGACGTTCGACCTGCCGCGGATGGAGCCGAACTGCGAACTGCGCAACGCCTCGACCGTCGCGCCGCAATCGCTCGCGATGATGAACGGCGAGTTCACGCTCGCGCAGTCGAAGTATTTCGCCGAGCGCGTCGTGCAGCGAGGCCGGCAGCGACGTGCAGGCGCAGGTGAAGCGCGCGTGGCTGCTCGCGTTCGGCCGCGCGCCGACCGAGGCGGACGTGAAGAACGCCGTCGCGTTCCTCGCAAAGCAGACCGCGCTTTTCCAGGCGAACCCGCTGAAGCTGCCGCCGCCCGCGAAGGGCAAGGAAGCGCCGCCCGCCGAGCCGCCGATGCAGGCGCTCGCGACCTTCTGCCAGGCGCTGCTCACCTCGAACCAGTTCCTCTACGTCGACTGACGCCATGAACACGAACTCCCTCCGGCTGTCTCACGCGCCGTCATTTCCTCTCGCACAGCGGCTTCGGCCTCGGCGCGCTCGGCCTCGCCTGGCTGCTGCAACCGCGACGGCCTGCTGGCGAAGCCGGTCGGACCTGGAGCCGCGGCACTTCGATCTGCTGCCGAAGCAGCCGCACTTCCAGCCGCGCGCGAAGGCGATGATCTCGATGTTCATGCAGGGCGGGCCGAGCCACATCGATCTGTTCGATCCCAAGCCGGAGCTCGACAAGCGCGACGGCCAGAACTTCCCCGGCGACGTCAAGTACGACGACGCCGCGCAGCGCCAGCACGAAGGTGCTCGCGAGCCCGTGGAAGTTCCAGAAGCACGGCCAGTGCGGCATGGACGTGAGCGAACTGCTGCCGCACTTCGCCGACATCGTCGACGACATGACGCTCATCCGCGGCATGCAGACCGGCGTGAACAATCACGGCCAGTCCATCTACGCGCTGCAGAACGGGCGCATCCTCGGCGGCCGGCCGACGCTCGGGAGCTGGCTCACCTACGGCCTCGGCTCGCGAGGCGCAGGACCTGCCCGCCTTCGTCGCGCTCACCGATCCGCGCGGCCTGCCGGTGCTCGGCGTGGATCAACTGGACCAACGGCTGGCTGCCCTCGCTCTACCAGGGCACCGTCGTCCGCCCGAGGAGCCGCGCATTCTGAATCTCGACGCCGCGCCGCATCTCCGCGGCGAGGCGCAGAGCGAACTACCTCGGCTTCCTCGAACAGCTCAACCGCGACCACCTCGCGCAGCATCCCGGCGAGACCGATCTCGAAGCGCGCATCGCCAGCTACGAGCTCGCCGCGCAAATTGCAGACCGCCGCGAAGGAGGCGCTCGACATCTGCGGCGAGAGCGACGCGACGAAGAAGCTCTACGGCATCGACGACCCGGCGACCGCAGAGTTCGGCACGCGCTGCCTCATCGCGCGGCGGCTGGTCGAGCGCGGCGTGCGTTTCGTGCAGCTCTTCACCGGCAACCAGACGTGGGATCACCACAGGGCATCATCGGCAGCCTGCCCGCGGCCTGCAAATACGTGGACAAGCCCGCCGCCGGCCTCGTGACGGACCTGAAGCAGCGCGGCCTGCTCGACTCCACCGTCGTCCATTGGGGCGGCGAGATGGGCCGCCTGCCGGTCATCCAGAACGACGCGGGCCGGACGAAGGTCGGCCGCGATCACAACACCTACGGCTTCATCGATGTGGGTCGCCGGCGGCGGCTTCAAGGGCGGGCATCACCTACGGCGAGACCGACGAGTTCGGCCACAAGGCCGTCGAAGACGTCGTCAATCACCACGACTACCACGCGACGCTGCTGCACCTCTTCGGCCTCGACCACGCGAAGCTGACCTTCAAGCGCAACGGCGCCGACGTCTCGCTGACGGACAACCAGGGCGGCCGCGTCGTGAAGGAACTCCTCGCCTAGCTGAGCCGCTTCCGGACGAGCACGGCGTCCTGATTCGAGCCGATGCCCTTTTCGCAGATCGCGAGGACATCGAAGTGCTTCGCCCATTCCCGGCGGACGTAATCCGTCGTCTGGAAGCTCGTCTGGTAAAAATCCGGCAGCCCCTCGGTCGCGCCGAAGTCGCCGTAATGAAAGCCCGCGTCGCGCACCTTCGTGCGGTCGTCCTCCTTGAGGAGACTGAAAGTATGTTCGCCGTGCGTGGTGAAGATTCCGTGGCCACCCGGCTTCATGATGCGCGACAGTTCCTTCAGCCATGCGTCCTGCATGGCCTCGGGCAGATGCGTGAAAATGCTGACGCTGAAGATGAAATCGAACGTGCCGGCTGCGTATTTGGTCGGCGGCTCGTGGCCGTTCACGCCGACGTCCTTGAAGCAGGAATAGTTGGCGTTGATCCACGCGATCGCCTCGGGGTCGATGTCGGTGCCGCTGAGCTTCTTCGGATCCATCATGCAGCTCATCGGGATCATGAACCGGCCGCAGCCGCAGCCGAAGTCGAGGATGTCGTTGAACGCAAAGAAATCGAGCTGGTGACCTTTCAGGATCGTCTGGAGCTCGTGGAACATGCCCTTTCCATGATCGAAGAAGGCCGCGTAGTACGCCCCGGCCACCCGGATCTGCAGCGGCTTCGGGGGAATCGGCGGGAGGCTGAACTTATACTTCGAGCTCGGCGAGCGACATCCACTGCCGCATCTGGACCTCCATGTCTTCAACGCGCGTGGCGACCTGATCGAGGGTTTGCCGGCGGCGGAGGAGCTTTCTCAGTTTTGTCTTAAGACCCATGGATCGAGTGGTTGGGAGCTGACTTCATTTTCCGGCGAGGTGATTTTGTTGGAGAGGAATCACGCAGGGTGTCCTTCGTCGCCGATTCTCACGAAAACGAGTGAGATTGCAACCGCGCTGGCATCGAGTCCGCGGACAGAGCAGGCAGAGGGCCTTGCGGTAGGCTTCGAGCTGCGGCGCATAGCGGGCTTCGACTTGGGCGCGTTCCTTTGCGGAATCGAAACGGTCGGTCTTGAAATCCGTAATCTCCGCGCGGACGGCGCGGCCCTTCGTGTCGCGCCAGAGCACGACGCGGTCGAATGAACCGCTGATCACCTCGTTGCGCCCGCCGTTCTCGCGGATGACCGCGAAACGGCGCTCCCGCCAAAGCTCGACGGTCTCGCCCGGGGAAGCGGAGGGCCTTGTAAAGGTCCGGTGCAGATCGCGTGCCGGCGGTCTGTGCTTCCTTGATGAGGCCTCGAGCCCACTTCGCAATGTCACGGCGATCCACGTCGCTTGCGGTTTCCGAAGCGGATGCGATCCATGTCTCGGCATCCGGCAGCTCCGTCGTCCATCCACGCGATCTGCCGCAGCCATTCGTGGATCAGTTCGCCACGGAGCATCGCTGCGCGGTTTGCCGTCGAGAGGATGCGCGCGATGTTCACCGTGCCTGCGTTCGTTCGCACCGGAGGGCGTGATCTGCACCGTGCGTCCGAACGCCGAGGCGAGTGGGGCGCTTTGCTCCGCCACATCCGCCGCCACGCCGGGGTCGTTGCCGCCGGGTGTGGCATTGGATTCCCCGCGCGCTTCCTGGCTGGCGCGGAAGGAGACGCCCTCGAATTCCTCCGCGATCCCATCTTCGCCGACAGGCAGCAAGGCCGCGCGGAGCAATGCGGCGACCGGCACTTTCGCCTCCGCCCGCAGCACGATGTCGAGGAACGATCGCGCGCGTGTCATCGCCACGTAGAGCACGCTCAGCTCTTCCATGAAATCTTCGCGGAGGTTCCGCTGCACCAGCTCCTCGAGGCCCATGAGCGGCGCCTGGTCCTTGGAGGGCACGATGTGAAATGTGCCGTCGGGATCGTGAAGCATGGGCGTGCCATGCCCGCCCGGACGCGCGTCGATGTCCACGAGGATCACGGCCTCAAACTCCAGGCCCTTCGATGCGTGGATGGTCATCACGCGCACGCCTGAGCCGCCGGGCCGTTCGATGCGTCGCGCGCGGACATGCGCGACGAATTCCGAGATCCGTCCCGGCCCTTGCGCGTCGAATTCGCGGGCGACTTCCAGCAATTGCTCGCAGCGCTGGCGGTCGTGGTCGCTGCACGCTGCGGGAAATGCGGAATGCCGGATCCATTCCCGGATCACCGTCGCGTAGCCGTGCTCCATGATCCGGCGGCGAAGTTCGATGGCCAGGGTCGCCTCCTCGGCGCAGTCGGCTGAACCTTGGAAGCCGAATACAGGCGCCAGGACGCTCCGGGTCACGAGGTGATGCGCGGCCGTACTTCCCGGGTGATCGAGCCATGTGAGCACGCCGAGGATGACCTCCACCGCGCGCGAATCGGTGAGCGGATTGCCGCCTTCGCCGCTCACGTCCACGTCCGGATGGGCGTTGCGGAGTGAAGCGATGAGTTGCGGCATGAGCGCGTTCTTGCGGAGAAGCACGGCAATCTTCCGTTGTGGATCTTCCGCGAGATGTCCGCCGACGAGTTCCAGCGCCTTCGCGACGAGCGCCTGCTTGTGTGATTCGGTGTCACCGTCTGGCTCGTTCGGAACCTTCAAAACGCGCACGCGGCCCTGCAGTTTTTCCACGACCTTCGCCGGCCTGTGCTCCGGAAAGGCGGCGGCCCACTCGCGGCCGGCGGATTCGAGCACCTCGCCGTCCTTCTCATTCTCGCCGAGCCAGGGAGTGAGAAGGCGCGTGAAAGTCCGGTTCACCGCCTTCAGTACGGCCGGGCTGGAGCGGAAACTTTGATCGAGCGTCTTCTCGCCGCCGTCGCCGATGCGTGCGCTGAGTTCACGAAGTGGCGCGTGCATGAGCGCGCGATCGCTGCCGCGCCAGCCGTAGATCGCCTGTTTCTCATCTCCGACGATGAGCACTTGGCCGCCCGTCGAGCCGACTTCCTCGACGATGGGCTGGAAGAACCGGAACTGCAGCCGGCTGGTGTCCTGAAATTCATCGAAGAGCACATGCTCATAGCGCGTGCCGAGGCGGAAGTAGAGATCGCTGCAATCGAGCGCCGCCGAGGTGACCATCGCTGCCACGTCGCTGAAGGTGTAGGCGCCGCCGGAATAATTTGCGGCACGTCGGTGCCGCGAATAGTGCGCGCCGAGCCATCGCAGCGCGTCCTCGCGCGCGTGGTGCCGTGCGCGCATCGCCGAGGAGGAGCGCTCGGCGAGCGGGAGGAGCGCGTCGCGCAGTTCGGGCGGGATGGGATGTTTGCAGTAATCGCCGCCAAAGAGAATCTTCTGCGCGAGCGTCTGTCCGATGAGCGCGACGGCTTCGGCGCCGGGGCGTATGGCGTCCGCGATTTTGTCCAGCGCGGTCTCCCAATTTTTCGACGGCTTCCGGTCGCTCTTGTTGCGCGGGATCCATGCGGAACGATCCGCGAGCGCACGCGCGGACGGTGCGACTTCCTCGCTGTTCCATCGGTGCAGTTCGGGCTCCGCAAATTCTGCAGCCACGTTTTCCTCCTGCCTTGCGGAGGAAAATCCGGGCGCGAGTTCGCGCAATGCATCGAGCATGGAGCTGATGACACCGCGGCGGAAAGTCCACAGCGCTGCACCGAGGCTGCGGTGGTCCGTTGCGTTCAGCAGCGCGTGGAGTGTGCGGCGGAGCAGGTCGGCTTCGGCCTCGTTCACGGCCATCGTCCAGTCCGGCGCGAAGCCGAGGTCGCTCGAAAATGCCTTCGAAATTTGCCCGAAGAACGCATCCATCGTGGAGATCGCGAGACGGTCCACGTGCGCGGCGAGTGCCGAGAGCAGGCGCCCGCAGTGCGCGACGGAAAGCGGAAGCCCGAGCTGTGATGCGAGGAAATCGCGGCGCTCCTTTGAAAGCATCGCCTCGGCGACGAGGCGCAGGACGCGATCCAGGATTTCCCCCGCAGCGGCGCGCGTGAAAGTCGTGGCGAGAATCGCGGAAGGATTCTGCGGCTGGCCGGCGATTTCTGCTGCGAGCAGGATGCGGATGAAGGACATCGCGAGCTGGAAAGTTTTGCCCGAGCCGGCGGATGCGCGGATGACGGTGAGCGGCATGGCTATTCCTCCTCCCCGTTTGCGAGCGGCAGGCCGTTGAGTCCGCAGAGCGCGTGGAATACCGGGTCTTCATGGCTGGAAACGCTGCCGACTTCGCGGCACCCGGTGCCGCTGCAGACTTCGGCGATGATTTGCGCGGCACGTTCCCACGCGCCCGGGAATCAGCGAGGGATCGAATGGATCGCTGATGCGCGCCTCGTCGCGCTTCGGCGGCAAATTGAAATAGACGAGTTCGAGGCCGTCGCCGGGGTCGGGAATGTTTCCCTTCAGTCCGAGGGCGGGCAGCAGCTTGACGTAGAGCGGGAGCTGGAGGTCGCGCCATTCGTCCTTCTGTGGCGAAAAATGGGCAATGGTCGGCTGCTTCACGCTCGAGGAGGTCTTGTAGTCGATCACACGGAGGCGCCCGTCCCGGTGCCGGTCCACGCGATCGATGCGGCCGCGCAGGGAAACGTCGGGCGGCCCTCCGGGCACCGCGAACGGCACGGCGACCGCGCCGCCTTTCTCGACGTAGGCGATTTCCCAGCCCTCTGCGAAAAGCTGCGCCTGCTCTGCGGCGAAAATGCGGAGCCGTTCCTCGAGGGAATGAATCTGCGCGGTGACGGGCGGCAGCGGATGGAGGCCGTAGCGGCGACGGATGAAGTCATGCAGCGCGGCGGTGGTTTCGCCTTCGATTTCCGCGGCTGAGATTTTCGATGCGGTGCCAATGTGGCGTTCGCCGAAAAACTCGAGCACCGAGTGGATCGCGGAGCCGAAGGCGCCGCCGTCGAGTTCGTCGGCAGAGTCGTCCTGCACCTGCAGTCCGAGGACGTGCTGGAAGTAGAACAGCCGCGGTGACGCGAGATACGTGCGGAATGAAGTGACGCGAAATGTGCGGAACGCGCGCATCACCTCGGGATCCGGTTCCGGCGGCTGGAGTCCGGCGACGGCATGCAGTGGCGGTGGCGTGCCGCGCGCCTCGGCGAGGAGTGCGAGGAGGCGTGTGGCGAGCTCTCGGCCCTCGTGGGCGCCGAGCAGCAGGCGGCTGGGTCGGGCGGGTGTTCCTTCGGCGGTGCGGCGCGGCGCGATGAGCGCGAAGCGGCCGTTTTCGCGGCGGGTCATCCACACGCTATGCAGCGTGTATTGGTCGCGTGCGAAGCGGCTCGCACGGCAAGGCAGCCCGAGGTTTTCGCGCAGCGAATCGAGCAGCAGCGGCTCGGTGGGCGCGCCTGCGGGGAGACTCCCATCGAAAACCGAAGTGACGATGAGCGCGGGCGCGTCGTCCGATGCGGCTTCGAGCCAGCCGGCGAGTTCGACGGCGTCCGGCTGCTCGGGCTCCGGCACTTCGCCGTTGCCGGCGATTTTGACAAGCAGGCGCAGGAGATCTGCCGCGGGGAATTGTGCGAGAGTGTTGCGAGGAAGCCGCTCGAATTCGTCGAGTGCCGCCCGCACGGATTCCAACGCGGGAATCAGCGCGCGGTCGGTGTCGGAGTGCGGTGTGATTTGGCGTTCGCCGTAAACGCGGAGCAGGAGCTGAGTGACATCATCGGCAAAGCGATCGCTGCGGACCAAGGCCAGCCCTTCGAGGCGATCCAGCGCCTCGGAGACTTGCGACTCCTTCGCGGTGCAAAGCGCGGAATCGATTTTAGCAGGGAGATGATTTTCAAAAAAGCCGTCGAGTTCCTCTGCAAGGGAGCTGCGGGCGAAGCGGAGGTCCGGATGACGCGCGAGCGCGGCGACGCTTTCGTAGGACGGAGGCGCGTCATTTTCGCGATCCAGAAAGTCCGCGAACTGCGCGAGCAGCATGAGGACGGAGGTGCGCGAGATCGGCATGCCTTCCGCGGTGCGCACGGGGATGTCCGCATCGGCGATGCCATGCCGGAGCGCGGACATGGCCGCACTTTCGGGAACTGCAATCGTGATGGCTGAAGGCGCGAGACCGGCGGTCTTCCATGAGCGGATCAATTCAGCGCATCGTGCGGCCTGCTCTTTGACGCCGCGGACGACATGAATCTCGCCATCCTCAAAGCGGCAGCCGCGCCGCGACCAGAACGCGGGTTTCAGCCGACCCCATTCGTCGAAGCCCTCGGCTTCCGATTCCGGTGCGTGGATGAAGATGCGCGGCTCGGTGCGAAGCAGGCGGATCAGCGAGACGAGGATCGGGGAGAGTTCGACCACGCCGACGATGGCGACGCGCTGGTCCGACGGCGGCCGGCCCGATGCGAGCAGACTGGCACGCCATGCGGCAGGATCGACGAGGTCCCACTCGCCGAGGACGGCGCGGTAGTCGTCGAGAAGGCGTTGCAATGCGAGCCAGCGCGGCTCCTCGGGTTCGGCGACATCGGGCACGAGACGCACGAGCGTTTGAAATGCGCCGGCGAAGTCCGTCCCGGACACGCTAAGGTCCCGCCACGTGCGGTCCATGAAGTTCGCGAGATTCCGGCGGCCCGCTCCGTTGTCCGGGCCCTCCGGCGTGCTCCACACGCGGGAGAGTGATTCCTGAGGCACCCGCTCCAGCGCGGTTGCCCACGCGAGCTGCTGTGCGAGCGTGCCTGCCTGTCCTTCCGCGCGTCCGAAGAGTTCTTCGGGCAGCGCCGCTGGCGTCGTGATGCGTGGGGGGATTAGCGCGCGTTTTGCACGTTGCGCCTCCGTTGCGAGCAGGCCGAGCAGGCGCCGGCGGGCGGCACCACCACGCACGACGATCAGCCAGTCGCCGAGATCGGCGTCATGTGAATCAGGTGCTTCCGCGGCGTGGTCGGCGAGCATCCGCGCAGCCACGGCTGGCAGCAGATGAGAACTCCACGGGAGATAGACGCGCATGATGCGCGGTTATCCGAAGTTCGCGGTCCGGACGGAAGCGGCGATTTTTCACCGCGCCCTCGGTCAGCGCACGAAGATCAGTTCGTTCGTGAGCAACACGACCTGCGTGTAGCGCTCCCACTGGCTGAGCGGCTTCATCTGCGTGCCGATCGGCTTCTTCACGAACTTGTCCTTCGGAGCGACCGGCGGGGCAATGGCGACGCCGGACGTTTCGGAGGTCTGCGGTTCGGGTGATTCGGCGGTGAGGTATTGCTCGGCGAGCCTGAGTTCCTCCGGCCGCGGCGCGCGCTGGAAGAGGGTGCGGAAGATGAGGCTCACTTTTTCCGCGTCGGTCGTCGCGGCGGCGATTTCGGGCCGGGCGAGGATGTTCTTCACCTGCTCGACGAGGAAGGGGCTGTTCATCATGAAGAGCGCCTGCTGCGGCACGGTGGTCATGATGCGCTCGCCGGTGGACATGTCGGGGTTCGCAAAGTCGAACGTGTTGAACATTTCCGGCAGTGCCGCGCGGTCGATGAACGCGTAGACGGTGCGCCGGTTTGCGCTGCCTTTCATGCTGTCGAGGTCCATGGCATAACGGCCCCTGCCGCCGCCGAGGTTCCCGGTGAGCGAGTAAGGCTGGCCACCCATCGTGAGGTCGAGCTTCGCGCCGAAGGTCAGGAGCGAGTCGCGCACTTCCTCGAAGTCGAGGCGCTGGATGTTTGAGCGCCAGAGCCACTGGTTGGTCGGGTCGGCCTTCATGCCGGCGGGATTTGCGCGGCTGTCCTGCTGGTAGGTCGAGGACATGACGATGAACTTGTTGAGCTTCTTGAGCGACCAGCCGTTATCCATGAGCCAGGTCGCGAGATAGTCGAGCATCTCGGGATGGGTGGGCGGTTCGGAGCGCGTGCCGAAGTCGCTGACGGTGCGGACGATCGCCTGGCCGAAGTGCCATTGCCAAACGCGGTTCACAATGACGCGGGCGGTGAGGGGATTCTCGCGGCTCGCGATCAATTTGGCCATTTCGAGGCGGCCGCTGCCATCGGTGAAGGGCTTGCGGTTTTCGCCCGAGAGGATGGCCGGGAACTGACGTGGCACGACGGGACCC
The DNA here is from genome assembly GCA_963769025.1 of uncultured Verrucomicrobiae bacterium. Lineage (GTDB taxonomy): Bacteria > Verrucomicrobiota > Verrucomicrobiia > Chthoniobacterales > Chthoniobacteraceae > SXWH01. The sequence goes on along the minus strand of CAVYKI010000003.1, from coordinate 107,128 downwards.
CGGTTCTGGGGCTCTCCACGCACGAGCACGGCGGCGTCGCGGGGCGTCGCGCGATCCATAACGGACATCGCCTTCACTGGCGCGCCGGGGTGGGTGAGTTCGAGCGCCACGATTTTGTTGCGGATGGCGTTCTGCTGGGTCGTGAACTGGTTGCCGAGGGCGCGGGCCATGTCCTGTTCGCCGGGGAGTATCGGCGAGTTGTCCGCGTAGAGATGCTTGCGCAGCGCGTCCATGTCGGTGTCGGGGAGCGTCACCTGCGTCTTCGAGATGTCAAAGCGGGTGCGTCCGCCGCCCTTGTAGCCGACGAATTCGCCGAGCTTCAGCTGCTTGTGCAACGTGGCGAATGCGTCGGTGTAGATGGCAGCCACGTCCTTGAGCGACGCGGGCACCTTCGTGGCGAACGGCTTTGCGATGGCCGGGGTCACTTCCGTCGAGGCTGCGATTTCCTGCGCGAGAGCCGGCGCGCTCTCGGCAAACTTGTCGGCGGGCAGCGCCGCGAATTTCGCCCACGGGCCGAAGACGGGATCGTTCTTTTTGCCCGATTCCACGCCTTTCAGGCGGTCCAGCCAGATGGCTGCGAGTTCTGCCTTCAGTCCCTGTTTGTTCGCTTCAAAGCGGAAGTTCCCGCCCTTTTTCCTCGAGTCGCTGGTGGTCTTCGACTGATGCGCGAGGAGCATGTAGTCGCCGGATTTCTCGAGCATTCCGGAGAGGAGGCGTGCGGCCTCGGTGATCCGGTATTGATCCACTTCCTTCTCCACCTTGGCGACTTCCGCCTGGAAATCCTTGTAGTGCGGATTTTTCTCCGGGTCGTTCAAGGTCGTGCCGTCGGCGATTTCCTGGCTGCTTGTGAAGACGCCGTAGAGCGAGTAATAATCCTTCGTCGGGATGGGATCGAATTTGTGGTCGTGGCAGCGGGCGCACGCGCCGGTGATGCCCATGATGCCTTTCGTGACGACGTCGATGCGGTCATCGATCACGTCATTTTCATTGCCCATGAATCGCTTGCCGACGGTGAGGAAGCCGAGCGCTGCGAGCTTGGACTTCTCGGTCTTGGACTCGGGGAGCCGGTCGGCCGCGATTTGCTCGATGACGAACTGATCGTAGGGCAGGTCGCGGTTGAACGCGTCGATGACGTAGTCGCGATACGTCCAAGCGTTGGGGTAGAGCGGCTGGCGCCGGTTGCCGCCCTGGCGGTCGCCGCTGGTATCGGCGTAACGTGCAATGTCGAGCCAGTGCCGGCCCCAGCGCTCGCCGTAGCGGGGCGAGGCAAGCAGGCGATCGACGACTTTCTCGAAGGCATTCGGCGAATTGTCGGCGAGGAAGGCATCCACTTCCTGCGGCGTCGGCGGGAGGCCGGTGAGGTCATACGTGACGCGCCGGATGAGCGTGTGCTTGTCGGCTTTCTGCGGAGGGCTGGAGCTTTTTCTCGGCCAGCGTCGCGAGGACGAACCGGTCGATGGGATTCTGGACGAACTTCTTCGGGTCGGCGGGGGTTGGGACGGCCGGGTTCGAGATTTTCTTGAACGCCCAGTGATCCTTCGCCTTCGCGGCATCCCACGCGGCCGATTTTGCGAGGGACTTGCCGGTGCGCGGGTCGGGTGCGCCGATTTTGATCCACTGCGCAAAGTCCGCGAGGACGGCATCCGAGAGCTTGTCCTTTTTCGGCGGCATGAAGAGGTCTTCGTCCTTGGTCTCGTGCCGCATGGTCTGCAGCAGCAGGCTCTTCTCCGGCTTGCCGAGGACGATCGCAGGGCCGCTGTCGCCGCCCTGCAGCATGCCTTCCGCGGTATCGAGGTACAGGCCACCTTTCAGCTTTTTGGCACCAGCGCTGTGGCACTCGTAGCAACTCTCGACGAGAACGGGGCGGATCTTCTTCTCGAAGAAGTCGAGCTGCGCGAGGTCCGACGGCGATGCGGCGCCGGCGAAATAGGGGATTTGAAGTGCGGCCACGGCTGTGGCGACGCACACACGCTTGGTGCTGTTGCTCATGATATGGAGTGGGGCTGCTTAGGCGATGAGGTCCTTCACGACATTGCCGAAGACGTCCGTGAGACGGAAATCGCGGCCGTTGTAGCGATAGGTGAGCTTCTCGTGATCGAAGCCGAGGAGATGAAGGATCGTCGCGTGCAGGTCGTGGACGTGGACCTTGTTGTCCACGACATCGTAGCCGAACTCGTCGGTCTGCGCCGTAGGTCTGGCCGCCCTTGACGCCGCCGCCGGCCATCCACGAGCAGAACGCCTTGTGGTGATGGTCGCGTCCGGGTTCGCCGCGCGCGCCCTTGTCGTGGCGCGGGGTGCGGCCGAATTCGCCGCCCCAGACGACCAGCGTGTCCTTGAGCATGCCGCGCTGCTTGAGATCCTTGAAGGAGCGCGCCGATGGGCTGGTCGATGTTCTCGGCCTGCTTGCGGAGGTTGCCCTTCACGTCGGTGTGGTGATCCCAGCCGCCGGCCCAGACCTGGACAAAGCGCACGCCATTCTCCACGAGTCGGCGAGCGACGAGCATGCGGCGGCCGGTTTCGGAATCGCCGTACATCGACGCGGATGTTCTCCGGCTCCTTGGTGACGTCGAAGACGTCCATCGCCTCCGTCTGCATCTTGAACGCCAGCTCGAACGACTGGATGCGCGCCTCGAGGACCGACTCGCGCTTGAGCTGTTCGGCGTGCATCTCATTGAGCTGCTTGAGCAGGTCGAGCTGCTTGCGCTGCTGCGCGAGCGTTGCGTAGTGGCTCTTGATGTTCTCGATGATTTTCTCCGCCGGCTGGCTGACGCTGCTCACGAGCGTGCCTTGGAAGGCCCCGGGGAGGAAGCCCGCAGCGCCAGTTCGCCGCGCCGCCGAGGCCGCCGCCGAGTGCGATGAAGCCGGGCAGGTTTTCGTTCTCCGTGCCGAGGCCGTAGAGCGACCACGCGCCCATCGAGGGCTTCACGAGCCGGCCCGAGCCGGTGTTCATCATCAGCGTCGCAAATTCGTGCGCCGGGATGTCCGTCGTCATCGAGCGGATGACCGCGATGTCGTCGATGCTCTCGCCGATCTTCGGGAAAACCTCGCTCACGTCGATGCCGCTCTTGCCCCTCTTGCTGAAATTGAAAACCGACGGCAGCGGGAGACCGCCGATGAGCGGCACATCCTGGCCTGCGTATTTCGCCATGCCCGGCTTCGGATCCCACGTGTCGATGTGCGAAGGTCCGCCCTGCGAGAAGATGTGGATGACGCGCTTGGCCGTGCCCGGGAAATGCGGCGCACGTGCGCGTGGTCGGCGAGAGGCTGGCGGCGGCGCTGGCGGTCTCGCCGAGGAGGCCCGCGAGGCTCAGGGCGCCGAAGCCCATGCCGAAGCGGTTGAGGAACTGACGGCGCGTGACGCAGAAGTCAGCAGTGGAAGGACGGTGTTCGGAGATGTTCATGAGGTGTGGTCGTGGCGGTGAGGTGAAATTAACAGCGAATTAATCATCGTGTCAACGCGAGGCGCGGACCTCCATTAGAAATTTTTTTGGCAGCAAATGGGGCACGTTTCTGCCTCCGCGACGGAGTATCGTGAACCTCTCCACGCGGCGGCAGGGCGACCTTGGAATCTCCGGAAAACTTGCGGCGTTCAGGGTTCCGCTAGGGCTTGTGTGTGGCAGCAACCGTGTCGGTTTCCGCGGCGCGTCGCCATCGCCACGGCTGCTCGCAACTCCTCCTCTGGCGCTGTTTTCCCGGTATCCTGATGATCCGGGCCGGTCGATCTTTGACGCGCAAGTAGGAAGTGGATGGCGTTGGCTTTTCCTGCTTCGGAATCTCCCGGGATCGCGGCGTTCTGCGTTCCGCTCGGGCTGCTGTGGGCGCCGCCGTGTCGGTTTGGGCCGGTCGATCTTTGACGCGCAAGTAGGAAGTGGATGGCGTTGGCTTTTCCTGCGAGGAAGAAACCGCGGCGGCGCATCGTTCACGGTTTCGTCCTGAGGATAACATCGACTTCCATCTCGCGCCGAAGAAGCGGCTCTTCCACGTGGTGACGATGGCGCTGAACCTCGTGGATACCGACGAGCTCGCATGGCAGGAGCGCATGGCCGATTCCTTCACCGCCTCGCCGCTGCACTGCGGCAACCACCGCATCGGCTACCGCCGGAGCGAGTCCTTTGGCGGCGGGATCTCGCTCGGCACGGCGATGGCCATCTCCGGCGCCGCGGCAAACCCGAACCAAGGCTATCACTCGTCGCCCGTGCTCACGCTGCTGATGACCATTTTCAACGTGCGGCTCGGCTGGTGGCTGGGGAACCCGAAATGCGAAGGCACGTGGCGGATGGACGGGCCGAAGCACGCGCTCGTCCCGCTGCTCGCGGAGCTGTTCGGGAAGACGCGGGATGACTCGGACCACGTCCAGCTCTCGGACGGCGGCCACTTCGACAACATGGGGCTCTACGAGATGGTGCTGCGCCGCTGCCGCTGGATCGTGCTCATCGACGCCGAGCAGGACGGCGACTCGCAGTTCGAGGGGCTCGGCGGCACGGTGCGGAAAATCCGGATCGATCTCGGAATCGACATCACCTTCAGGAACCTCGACCGCGTCGCGAAGTGCGCGGACGCGAAGGAGCGCTGCTGCGCGGCCCTCGGCGAGATCGACTACGGCGACGGGAAGCCGGGCCGGATCCTTTATATCAAGCCGCTGCTCTGCGGAGGCGAGTCGGTCGATCTGACCAACTACGCGGCGAGCAACCCGGATTTCCCGCATGAGACGACGGGCGATCAGTTCTTCAGCGAATCACAGTTCGAGAGCTACCGCGCGCTCGGCTATCATGCCGCGCGGTGCATGCTTCCCTTCGGTGCCAAACTCCCCGCGACGTTCGCCGAGTTGTTCGCGACGGCGTTCAAGGAGTCCCGATCCCGCGGCGGACTGCAAAGCGTGAACCGCCGCTCTGCTGCCGGATGCGCTAACTTTGCGGCATCCGGGCGACCAGCATGAGCGAGGAGCCGGCGCGATGCTGGGGGATGGACTCGAACCGGCTCAGCAGCAGCAGCAGCGCATTCCCGATCGCTCCCGGCGGCGCAAATCCGGACCGGAGGATTGCATCCGCGTCGGTGGCATGGCGCAATTTCCAACGGCGCACCTGCAGCAGCGGCCTCAGCGGCCTGCCCCAATAGGTCCAGTTTTCCACGTGCAGTCCGCAGGCCTTGCAAAGTTCGAGCAGATCCTCCGCGCCGTAGCGCCGCACATGGCCCGCAGCCGTGTCGTAAGCGGACATGAGGTCGGCATCCGCCGGGACATTGATGAACACGCGCCCGCCCGGCTTCACATGAAACATCGCGGCCTCCAGAAATCCGCGGTGGTCATCGAGGTGCTCGATGACATCGAAGAGGATCATCCCGTCGTAGATGGCCTTGTACGCAGCGTCGCGCGCGAAGATATTGTAGCAATGGCGCTGGCTGGTCTGGCAGACGGATTCCTTGAGCGCGTATTCGTTCAGATCAAAGCCGTCGAGCGTCGTGCCGAAGTGCTCCTCCACCTGCCGCTGCACGAGTCCCGAGCCGCACCCGATCTCCCCGAGCCGCGACGTGCGCCACGGAAAATCGCCCGCGAGCTCTTGCAGCACCTGAAACCGCCGGCGAATCCAGAAATGCCTGAGCGACGCGATGGAAAACCACGCGTCCCCCATGCTCACCCCCTCGGGCTTGGAGAGGTATTTGATGTCGGGCCTCACCTGGACTCCTTTCCCGCCGCAATGTCGGCGGCGTCGAGTTCCGGCACGGACAGGATGTTGACCGACGCGTTTGATTTCAGATCTCCGATCACTGCGCGCGCGATCGCCGTGGGCCGGCGTTTGAGTTCCTTGAGCATGACGATGAGATATTCCCCGACGACTCCGAGGCAGAGGAAAAGCATCGCCGACACGGCGAGCAGGATCAGGATGATCGTCGTCGTGCCCGGGCTGGCACCGATCCAGTAGTGCAGCACGGTGAGCCTCGGAAAAATGCGGTTCAGCACGAACAGCCCGCCGAGCAGCAGGCTGAGCGCGGCCATTCCCAAACCGATCATGCTCGCCAGTCGCAGCGGCACATAGCTGAAGCCCGTGATGGAACTCAGCCCCAGCGAGCACAGCCGCACCATGCTGTACTTCGTCGTCCCGTGCTTGCGCCCGCGGGCGTTCCACGGGCACTGCGCACTGCTCGAAAGCCCACCCACGAACGCAGCCCGCGCAGCACGCGCACGGCCTCCGGCATCCCGAGGATCGTCTGGTGTACCCGGCGGTGGAACACGGAAAAATCGCCCGCATCCTCCGTCCACGGTGCTCGGACACGCCGCGCATGAGCCGGTAGAAATTCCGGTAGAGGAAATTCTTCACCACCGAAGCGTCGCGCTTTTCCCGCACCGCGTAGGCGATGTCGTAGCCTTCGTCACGGACCTTGCGGTAGAGCTGCGCGAGCACCTCCGGCGAATCCTGCAGGTCGCAGTCCATCAGCCCCACGGCTTCGCCCGAGGCAAACGCCAGCCCGCACGTCACCGCCGGCTGATGGCCAAAGTTCCGGCTTAGCGAAACGCCCTTCACGCGCGGATCCTTCAGGTTCGCCTGCACGATGATCTCGAAGGTCCGGTCCGAGCTTCCATCATCCACCAGGATCACCTCCCAGTGCGGCCCTGCCTCCCGTTCAAGCACGGGGATCAGTGCTTCGAGCAAATGAGGCAGCGCCTCCTGTTCATTGAAGCACGGAACCACCAGCGAAAGTTGGGCCGCTGCGGGCATGCGAGTCCCGCCGTCTTAGGAAGCGGCATCCGACCCAGCAAGGCATTTCTCCCGGTGCTCAGTCCGCCTTGTGATGCAGCGTCCAGCGTCCGTCGCGGCGGCGGAGGCGGAGCGGGGCGGCGAAAGTGTGCGTGAGATTTTTGCCCGTGAGGATTTTCCGCGCCGGGCCGGCGGCGGTGACGCGGCCTTCTCGCAGAAGCAGCGCGTGCGTGATGGCGGGGACGATCTCCTCCACGTGATGCGTGACGAAGAGCAGCGTGGGGGAGTTTTCCCGCGACCTTCCGCGCGCGAGGCGCTGCATGAAGTCGAGGAATTGCTCGCGCGCGACGGGATCAAGACCGGCGCACGGTTCGTCGAGGATGAGCACGGCGGGCTTCGCCATGAGCGCGCGGGCGATGAGCACGCGCTGGCGTTCGCCCTGCGAGAGGACGCCCCATTCGCGCTCCGCGAGATGCGCGCACTCGGTGGCGCGCATGACCTTCGCGGCTTCGGCGCGGTCGGCGCGGGTGACGCGGCCCCAGTAGTCGAGCATGGCGTATTTTCCGCCGATGACGACGAGGCCGGCGGGGTCCCAGTCGGGGACCTTTTGCCGGATGGCGGAACTGACGAGGCCGACGCGCTTGCGCAGTTCGCGCCAGTCGGAATTGCCGTAGGTCTCGCCGAGCAGTTCGATCTCGCCCGCGCTCGGCGTGAGGTAGCCGGTGAGCGCGCTGAGGAGCGAAGTCTTGCCGGAGCCGTTCGCGCCGAGGATGACCCAGTGCTCGCCGCGCCGCACGCGCCAGTCGAGCCGGTCGAGGATGAGCGTCCCGTCGCGATGGACGACGAGGCCGCGGATGTCGAGGACGGGGCGTTTCATCAGCGCGTTCTGTCCGCCGAGCCTTCGGCGAATCACACCGGGATCCTGACGGAGATCCATCACGCCTGAGATGATGATGCGGCGTCCTTCGAGCGTGTAGAAAATGCCGTATGGAAATCCGTGGATGAGCAACCGCCGGTAAGCCCCGAAAAAACAGGCGCAACCTCCGGGAAAGTGCGCAGGCGTCCGAAAGCCACATCGAGATGGCGCATGAAAATCTCGCCGCGCCCGGTCTGACATGCCTCGTAAAATTCGTAGGCGGTCTGGATGTCAGCGTCGGCGATGAACAGGAAGACCAGCTCACTCACCGCCGAGAGTCCTGCCGAGGATGCGCTGCTGGATGGCCTCCCATGAAGTGACCTGGCTGGGGTCGCGGCGGTATGCCTCCATGCGGCGGTCGAGTTCGGCAATCTGCTCGCGGGACACGGGCACTTCGGTCGGGTGCGCGGCCAAATCATCCCAAAGCTCGCTGACGAGAAGGAGCTTTTCGGCAGGCGTCATCCGGCTCACGTCGGGAATGGTTTCGAGAATCATGCCGGGAGAATATCGCCTCCCGATTTCGGAACAAGGGCGGAAACACCCTGCCGCGCCGCCGCGCTGCACGCGCCAGTCGAGCCGGTCGAGGATGAGCGTGCCGTCGCGATGGACGACGAGGCCGCGGATGTAGAGGACGGGGCGCTTCACGAGCAGACGATCGGGACACGACTTCGCCGCGCGGAAAGGCGCAATGCAGCAAGGCGGCGATTTCGCGGCTGCCATGAGCCACAGCGAGACCCCATACGCGGTTCTCCTCTGACGCTGTAGGCCGCAGTGGGGAAAGCCATCCCTTGTCGAGATTGATGCGGCGATATGCGACCGGTCGGAGCCGGTGAGATCGGGGTGGTTGGCAATCCGCTGGATGCTCCACTCCACGGCTCGTCCTCGACTCGCCGCCGATCCCGGCAGGGCTTCGTCGTAGAAGAGATCGCATCGAGAAATCCATCGTTGCGCCTCTCCGACAAAGCGGAGTTCTCGGATCCAGACGCGCTTCCGCCGAGCGCAGCCGGTCCTCGCCAGGGACACCGGCCTCTGGCCCTCTCGTGGCGCGGATGCGGTTCCAGAAATCTTCGACATACCGCGTCGTTCCGCGATCGGGATCGGCCCGTGCCTCCGCGCTCTCCAGTAGGCACTCGGCGAGCGCGAGCCGCTGCCGCGGCGGCAAATGCCTTCGCCTTCCTCGGGCCTTGTCGAGCTCGTCGGCACGGGAAAGGAATCGCGGAGCTGCTGGCCGGGCGGTCAGCGCCAAGCGCTCGCCGCCTGCCGCGCCAATCGAGCCGGCCTTCGCAGACGCCGTCTCGTTGGATTCGAAAGCCGTCAAGATGTAGAGGAGCGGACGTCCGTGAAGGAGGTTGGAGTGGTCGCACATGGTTACTAGCGATTGCTGCTGTCTCGATTCAAAAGTTGTCTGGTCGCCAATGACTCGCGTCGCCAATCATGCAAAAGCGCACCTTGTCGCGGGCTGGATTTGCACAGATAGCGCTTCAGCGCGCGGCTCATCGGGCTTTCTGCGTCGTAGGCGACGAAAGCCCAGTCAATCGAGTCGACCGCCGCCTGCGCATAAGCAATCTCGCGCGTCATGACCGCATCGCTGTCTGCGGCGATGGTCACGACCCCATCCTGGCCACCTCGGCAAAGAACGGGAGTCGCCATTGCCAATGTTTAGGCGAAAGACTCTTCTGCATCGCGCGACCGATCTCGCTCGCGTCACCGTGCCACGCATCCCAACGGATGGCACCCACAGCAACGCCACGCGTGGCCGCTCGGTCGGATGCTGGTGCGGATGGCGTCGCAATGAGCAGCCGACGCCAGCAGAGTTTGGATAAATCGTGTTGTCATTCGAGAGTGGTCACTAAGTCGTCTGACTTATTCTCCGGCGGCAGCAAATCCGGCCTGCGCTGGCGGGTGCGTTCGAGGGCCTGCTCGCGGCGCCAGCGTTCGATGTGGGCGTGGTTGCCGCTGAGCAGGATGTCGGGGATTTTCCAGCCGCGAAACTCGGGCGGGCGCGTGTAGTGGGGGAACTCGAGGAGGCCGGTGGCGAAGCTGTCGTCGGGTCGCGCTGGCGTCGTCGCCGAGGACGCCGGGGATGAGGCGCACGATGGCGTCCACGAAGACGACGGCGGCGATGACGCCATTGGTCAGCACGTAGTCGCCGACGGAGATTTCGTCGTCCACGAGATGGTCGAGGACGCGCTGGTCCACGCCTTCGTAATGGCCGCAGAGGATGATGAGGTGGCCGCCTCCTGCCAAAGCCGGAGTATTCCTGCGCGATGCGCTGGTCGAAGCGCCGTCCGCACGGGCCCATGAAGACGACGCGCGTCTCAGGCGTGCGCAGCGATTCCACGGCCTCGAAGATGGGCTCGCATTTCATCACCATGCCCTGCCCGCCGCCGTAGGGCGCGTCGTCGGCGCGGCGGTATTTGTCGTGTGTCCAGTCGCGGAGGTCGTGCGACTTGAAAGTGAAGAGTCCCTTTTCCTGCGCGCGCTTCATCATGCTCTCGCAGAGGGCTGCGGTGGCGATGGCGGGGAAGAGGCTGAGGACGTCGATGCGCACGGGCGGCAGGTTGAGACGTTGAGTGATTGAGGGCCGAGAGGCGGGCGTTGGCTGCTACTTACGGAGCAATGCCTGTCGGGCGTCGAGAGGTGTTTTTTGCTCCCGACGCGCAACTTTCAACTCTCAACCCGCGAAGCGCCTCAACTCCCAACCCGCACAATTTGTCCAGCCGTTCGTCCAACACCGCGCGCCGTTCGCGCTCGAAGCAGAACAAGCCGCGCTCGCGCTTTCGCTGGAAGCGGTTCTTTCTGAAGTGGGCTTTCGTCGCCGCCTTTCTCGTGGCGCTCGTGCTCGGCGTCTATTGGTGGAGGGCGTCGCGGCTGGACATCCGCGAGGTGGAGCACATGCGGGAAAGGAGCACGGTCTTCGACATGGATGGCAAGATCTGGAGCCGGCTGCAGGGCGAAAATCGCGTGGCCGTGGCGCTCGCGGACGTGTCGCCGTTTTTCATCGCGTCGCTGCTCGCCCGCGAGGACACGCGTTTCTTTTCCCATCCGGGCGTCGATCCGAAGGGCCTCGCGCGCGCATTCGTGCGCACGGCGCAGGGCCAGCAGCAGGGCGGCTCCACGCTCACGCAGCAGCTCGCGCGCAACAGCTTCGACTCGCTCGGCCAGCGAAAGAGCCTCGACCGCAAGCTGCTCGAGCTTTTCGTCGCGCTGCGCGTCGAGCAGAGGTACTCAAAGGAGGAAATCCTCAGCCACTACGTGAACCGCATCTATTTCGGCAGCGGCGTTTACGGCATCGAGATGGCGTCGAAGGCGTACTTTGGAAAAACCGCGGCCAGCCTCTCGCTCAGCGAGGCGGCGATGATCGCGGGCATCATCCGCGCGCCGACGAGGGCGTCGCCTTTCACGAATCCGAAACGCGCCCACGCCGAGCGCGACATGGTGCTCGACCGGCTGCTGCTGCCGACTGCGAGGAAATCCGGAAACGCTACGGCATCACGGCCGCCAGCATCGCCACCGCGCGGGAGCAGCCGCTGAAGGTCGTCGCCGCGAAGCGCGTGAGCACGCAGGAAAATTACGCGATGGACATGGTGATGCGCGAACTCGACGTGCTGCTCGACGACGACCAGCAGCTCGAGGGAGGGCTGAAGATTTACACGACGATCGATCCCGTGCTGCAGGACGAGGCGCAGAAGGCGCTCGACCGCGCGCTGACGAAAGTCGAGCAGCGCACCGGCTATCCGCACCCGAGCAAGGCGGCCTACGGCGAGGATGCGCGGAAGCAGGAATTGCCGACGGAATACCTGCAGGGCGCGGTCGTCGTCGTGGACAACCGCACCGGCGCCATCCGCGCGCTCGTCGGCGGGCGCGACTACCGCGACAGCAAGTACAACCGCGCCATCGATGCGCGGCGCACGGTCGGCTCGACGTTCAAGCCGTTCGTGTACGCGGCGGCATTTGCAAAAGGCCTCTCGCCCGGCACGACGATCAGCGACGGGCCGCTCGAACCCGGCGAGATTGCGCACGCCGGCGGCTGGCACCCGGGAAACAGCGACGGCAAATTTGGCGACGCGCTGCCGGCGGAGGAAGGGCTCATCCATTCTCGCAACACGATGAGCATCCGCGTGGGCGATCGCGCCGGGCTGGAAAACGTGGCCAAGCTCGCCGTGAAGGCCGGCCTGCCGGAAATCCCGACGAGCGCGCAGAGCTACGTCGGCAATTTCGGCGCATCGCCGAAGGACGTGACGGTGGCCTACAGCGTCTTCGCCAATGGCGGCGTGCGGCGCCAGGGCTACATGATCGAGCGCATCGACTCCGCGGACGGGGACATCCTCTTCCGGGCGTCGCACATCACCGTCGCCGCGCTCGACAAGCAGACCTGCGCGACGACCGGCGACATTCTGACGGAAGTCATGCAGCGCGGCACCGCAGCCTCCGCAAAGGCACTCGGCTGGACAAAGCCCGCCGCCGGCAAGACCGGCACGACGGACGACTACCACGATGCGTGGTTCGTCGGCTACACGACTTCGCTCACGTGCGGCGTGTGGGTCGGGCTCGACAAGCCGGCGACCATCGTCCCGAGAGGCTACGGCGCCGCGCTTGCGCTGCCCGTGTGGGTGGACGTGATGAAGCGCGCTCCAGCCGAGAAATATCCGGCCGGGCCCACGAGGACTGGCGGCGGCGAAACTCAAACACGTTGCTCGTGCCCTTCGTGAAGCGGGACGGCGGCGCGCAGGACGACGGAGGCATGCGCAGGCCCGAAAGGCCGAGCGGGCGGCCTGCTGCGCTCGTTCCGGAAATTCTTCGGCGGCGAGTGACGTGCGCGCCGGAATGCGGGATGAATTCGTTTTCACAATGAACGTGCCGGCAAGATGCAGGTTGATTTGCGCGGGCCCGTCCGATCAAAAGCGCCGCGTTGTTTTTGACAATGAACAGGCCCCACCAGACCACGTGAGTCTCCGCATCGATCGATTCGAGATGAAGTTTGCCGTCACGGTGGCGCAGAGAGTCCGCCTTGATGACGCAGCTCGCACCGCACCTCCGGCCCGATGAAAATGCGGGCACCGGTGCGCAGTATCCGGTGGTGAGCCTTTACTACGACAACGGCGAGCGCGACTGCTACTGGGAGAAGGCGCGCGGGCTCCCGAGCCGGCGAAAGTTGCGCGTGCGCGTCTATGGCAGCAAGGACGGGGCCGTGCCTGCGACCGCGTTCATCGAGGTCAAACACAAGTGCGACGGTCGCGGTGTGAAACGGCGCGTGAAGCTGCCGCTCGAACATGCGCTGCGGGCCGGCGACGGGCTCTGGCCGGAAGGCGTGCAATTTTCCGAAGCCGGACGCGCGGGTGATCCGCGAGGTGCATGACATGGTGCTCCGCAGGCGGTTCCAGCCGGTGCTCGTGATGCGCTACGACCGCGCGGCCTACGCCGCGGCGGACCCGGAGAGCGACCTGCGCGTGACTTTCGACAGCGGCGTCCGGGCGCGGTTCGACAATCTCACGCCCGAACCGGACGACCGGCGTTTCGACACGGCGTGCAGGCCCGACGAAGACGGCGCGGCGGTGATGGAGGTGAAAATCACCGGCTGCATCCCGTTCTGGCTCAGCCGCACGATCTCCGCGACGGGCTGCCGGCTGCAGAGCCACTCGAAGTATTCCACCGCGCTGGAGCAAAGCGATCCCGTCCTCCGCACGATGCTTTCGCCAAAGTGGCGGAAATCCGTCCCGGTCGCACCGGCCAAGGCAGCTCCGGCATTTTCACCCCTCAGCGCTCCAGCGTTTGTTCAGGCCGCGGGTTAATCCACCTCATGCTCCATCCCTTCGGATCCCTTTCACCGTTCCTCGCCGATGCCGGAAAAATCGCGCCTGAAAAGCTCTGGCCACTTTTCAGGGAGCTTCAGAACTCGCCCGCGTTTCGCCCGGTGATGGATTTTTTCAATGTCACGCTCGGCTTTGGATTGGGCACGCCGGGATTGATCGAAATCCTCTTCGCCGCGCTGCTCACCTTCTGCCTCACCGCACTCATCGCCGCGCTCTACAAGACGACTTTCCGCGGGCCGAAGCTTTCCCAGGATTACATCCACACCCTCATCATCCTCGGCATCGTCGTGTGCGTCATCGTCATGGTGATCCGCAGCGGAGACGGCGAACATGCGATGGCCACGGGCTTCGGGATGTTCGCCGCGTTTTCCATGATCCGCTTCCGCACTTCGCTCGGCGAGGCGCGCGATGTCGCGTTCATCTTCTTCGCGATGACCGCCGGCCTCGGCGTCGGCGCGCGGCAGTACGGCCTCGCGGCCGCCACGACGATCTTCATCTGCGCCATCATCTGGTGGTTCTCCCGTCGCAACTGGTTCGCGCCGACGCGCGCGAGTCACTACCTGCGCATCCGCGTGACGAATGACATCAACTACGACGAAGCATTCGAGGAGACCTTCGGAAAGTTTCTCGAGCGGCACGACCTGATATCCGTCGAGTCCATCCAGGCGGGGATGATGACCGAACTACGCTACAACATCTGCCTTCGCGCTGGCCATAAAGCAGGCGAACTCGTCTCCGCCATCCAGCACATCAATGGCAACAACCGCGTGCTGCTCACATCGACTGCTCCCAATCGGACGTTGGGAACCGACTAGCCGCTGGCGTGCCTCCGGTAGGGTGGGCGTCCCGCCCGCCGCATTCCGCATCCTGCGGAATGCACACGGACACCCAGAGCGATCCGATCGCCTGTGGTCGTCCGTCGTGTGCTGCGCAGGATGCGCAGCACGGCAGGCAGGATGCCCGCGCTACCCGATGCACGCCGTCCTGCTCTCGAACTGGTGAACGTTTCAAGGACGGCATTCCATTTTCCCCTCGGAAAATCTTCGTACCTTCCGCAACCCTCCGCGCGATGTCCGGCACCCCCCAACAGCCCGCGCTCCCGCCGCTGCTCGATCCCGAGGCGATCCAGAAGACCGAGTATCTCGGCCTGCAGGCGCGCACGATCGTCGAGGGCTACATGGCCGGCGCGCACAAGTCGCCGTTCCGCGGCTTCGCCGTCGAGTTTGCGCAGCACCGCGAATACGTCCCCGGCGACGACACGCGGCATCTCGACTGGAAGGTGCTCGGGCGCAGCGACCGCTACTACATCAAGCAATACGAGCAGGAGACGAACTTCGTCGCGCACCTGCTGCTCGATGGCAGCGAGTCGCATGAAGTACGGCTCGCGGCGCGGTGACGAAGCTCGACTACGCAAAGGTGATGGCGGCGTGCCTCGCCTATCTCATCCTGCTCCAGCGCGACGCCGCGGCGGTGACAGTCTTCGACGACAAGTCGCGCGAGCACTCAGCCGCGCACCGACAACCTCGCGAAAATCCATCACGATCTGCACCGGCTCAGCGCCTTCGATCCCGACGCAGCGCACGGCCATTTCCGACGATGCTCGACGACCTCGCGCGCAAGACGCGACGCCGCGGCATCGTGATCCTGATCAGCGACCTGTTCGACGACGAGGAGAAGCTCATCCGCGGCATCCAGCACCTGCGCTTTGTCGGGCACGAAGTGATCGTCTTTCACGTGCTCGATCCGTACGAGGTGACCTTTCCATTCCAGGGCACGGTCGAGTTTCATCGGCCTCGAAGCGCAGGGCCGGATGCTCACGCGCCCGGCGGAAATCCGCAAAAGCTACCTCGAGGAATTCGGCGCATTCCTCGATCGCATCCGCCTCGCCTGCGAGCGCTACGGCTGCCACGTACATCCGCGTCGACCACCGACCAGCCCTGGGCCGAAGTCCTCACCGCCTACCTCGCCACCCGGCAGCATCGCTACGGCTGAGGCCATGGCATTCCTGAATCCACTGGCTGCTCGCGCGGCATTGCGGGGATTGCTTCGCCGATCATCATCCATCTGCTCGCGAAGAAGCAGATCAAGCGCGTGGTGTGGGCGGCGATGAGGTTTCTGAAGGTCACCGTGGATCGGAACAAGCGGAAGATGAACATCGAGGACATCCTGCTGCTCGTGCTGCGCTGCCTCATCCTCGCGCTGCTGGCGCTTGCGCTGGCGCGGCCATCGTTGCGGGAGGGCGGGGTCGGGTTTCTCGGCGGTGATGAGGCGGCGATCATCCTCGCTCGATAACTCCGGCTCGATGTCCGCGACTGACGGTGCGGTCTCGCGTTTTGAAAAGGCGCAGAAGGCTGCGGGGCAGATTCTCGACGGCGTTGCCTGGCGGGTTCGCGCGTCGCGCGTGTGGCTCGTGTCCGACACGGTGCGCGAATCCGTCTCCGAGCCGGCGCGCGATCTCGCGCTCGCGCGGAAAAGCATCCGCGAGGCGAAGCGCGCGGACCAGGGGACCGAGTGGCAGCCTGCGTTGCGGCGTGCGGTGGAGGTGCTGCAAGAAGCAGCCGGGCGTCCACAAAAGCGTCTATGCCGTGACCGACGGACAGGCGATCGGCTGGAAGGGCACCGGCGAAATCCGCACGCTGCTCGAATCCGTGAAGCGCGAGATGCGCGCGACAGCTCGTGCTTACCACCGAGGGCGAGGAACGGAATCTCGGGATCACCGATGTCCGCCTCGCGACCGCGCTTCCGACGGTGAACCAGCCGCTGCGGTTCGAGGTCTCCGTCGCAAATTTCGGACCCGCCGGGGCGGACGGCGTCGCGGTGAGCCTCGCCGTGGACGACGAGCCGCCTGCCGACGAGCAGACGCTCGACAGCATCCCGCCGGGCGGCGCGCCGAAGAGCACTTTCGCTTTTCGCCACGTTCCGCGAGCCGGGCTTCCACACCGTCACCGCGCGGCTGCACGCGGACCGATGCCCGTTCGACGACCGGCGCTCGCTCGCGCTGCGCGTCATCGACGAAGTGAACGTGCTGCTCGTGGACGGCAACCCCGGCGCGGAGCCGCGCGAAAGCGAAGTCTTCTACCTGCGCAACGCCCTCACGCCCGTGCCCGTGGAACTGCGCGACCGCTTCTTCATCAAGACCCGCACCGTCACCGGCGCGGAGTTTGAAAAGACCGCGCTGCGCGATTTCGACGCGGTCGTTCTCGCCAATGTCGTGGACCTTTCGCCGCTCGCGGCGGACGCGCTGCAGGCCTACGTGCGCGGCGGCGGCGGCCTGCTCGTCTTTCCCGGGTCGCGCATCAGCGTGCCGTTTTACAACGATCGCCTGCTCGGCGAGCGCGGCCTGCTGCCGGCGGCATTCGGCGCCGTGCGCGGCGAGGCATTCGACGAGACGAAGGCGGAGCGCCCGGAGAAGTTTTTCCGCCTCCAGACGAAGGACTACGCGCACCGCATCGTCGAGCTGTGGAAGGATCCCGCGAGCGGCACGCTCGGCTCGGCGCAATTTTACCGCGCATTCACGCTTCAGTCCGCAAAGCAAAGCGACGTGCCCGGCGACGCCGGCCTGCCGGCAGTGGTGCTCAGCTACGCGGACGGCGAGCCTGCGGTGATGGAGCGCCCGTTCGGCCTGGGCCGCGTGGTGCAGTTCAGCAGCACCGCCGGCGGTGCGTGGAACGACCTGCCCGTGCGCCCCGTCTTCGTCCCGCTCATGCATCGCACGCTCGGATTCCTCCTCGCGCGATTTGGCGACCGGCTGAACATCCGCGCCGGCACGCCATTCACGTACACCGTCGCCGCGGAGCGCGCCGGGAAAAACTACTCCGTCGCCGAGCCCGGCGCGAAGCAGGGTGCCGCGCGCACGCGCACCGTGATGGTAAAAAATGGAGCGCCGCAGATCGAGCAGGCCGACACTTCGGTGGCCGGCGCGTATGCCGTTCACTTCACCGAGGAGACTGGCACCGCCGTGCGTTTCGCCGCCGCATCCGATCCCGGCGAAGGCGACCTGCACGAACTCTCCGCCGCCGACCTCGCCGCGCTCGGCGGCACAGCGCGCATCGTCCGCTGGACACCCGAAGCAGACCTTCGTGGCCAGATGGAACGTGAGCGCAACGGGACGGAACTCTGGCTGCCGTTTGCGCTGCTCGCCATCGGCCTCGTCGTCGCGGAGACGCTGCTCGGAAATCGCTTCAGCCGGTCGAAGTGAGCGGCCGGGAGGCAGGAGGGCGTCGAATGGCTCGAGCCGAACACCCCGGAAACTCGACGCCGTTCCGGAGTTCGACCGGCCATTGTCCGCAGGGCGCAAAAGCAAAATCCAAGGAGGCGGGGCCACGAGGCTCATCTTCAGAACTCCCCCCATGAGCCCGAACCTCCCTCGCCGTCTCTTTTCCATCGCCACCGCTGCGGTGCTCGCGATTCCAGCCACTGTCTCCGGCGTGGAAACGCTCTACAACGGCATCGTCCTTCCCGACGTGTGGCCGCCGCGCGACATCACCTACG
Source organism: uncultured Verrucomicrobiae bacterium (assembly GCA_963769025.1). Lineage (GTDB taxonomy): Bacteria > Verrucomicrobiota > Verrucomicrobiia > Chthoniobacterales > Chthoniobacteraceae > SXWH01. Next base: position 89,216 of record CAVYKI010000003.1, on the reverse strand, counting down.
ATCGCTTCGTGAAGGGCGAGGAGGCACCCGTTCCGCCGTACCTGGTTTCGCCGCCCGCGGTCATTCCCATCGACGTGGGACGCCAGCTTTTCGTGGACGATTTCCTGATCGAAGCAAGCACGCTGAAGCGCGTTTTTCACCAGCCCGAATACTACGCGGGCAACCCGGTGGTGACGCCCGACCGGCCGTGGGAATGGCACTCGCGCACGGGCCCGATGGCTATGCCATTCAGCGGCGGAGTCTTTTGGGATCCGCGGGATTCGGTTTTCAAAATGTGGTACATGGCGGGCTACGGCTACCGTGTTGCGCTCGCGATCTCGAAGGACGGGCTGCATTGGGAGAAGCCGGACTGGGGCGTGCTCAAGGGAACGAGCGCACTTTCGATTCCGCAGAACGACATGCACGGCATGTGGCTCGATCTGGAGGAAAAGGACCCGGAGCGGCGCTACAAGATGGTGTGGCATAGCGCGGGCAAATATTACACGGCGGTGTCGGCGGACGGGCTTCGGTGGAACCGGCTCGGCTTGCTCGGCAAATCCGGCGACCGGTGCTGCCTGGGCTACAATCCATTCCGCAAAGTGTGGGTCTACTCGCTGCGCCACGGCTGGGGCGGCGGCTCGCGGGCGAGGCGCTATGCGGAGAGCCCCGTCTTCGGCGAAGGCGCGTGGAACGATGTGGCGCCGCCGCTATGGACCGGTGCCGACCGGCTCGACGGGATGCGACCGGAACTCAAAACCTATCCGCAACTCTACAATCTCGACTGCGCGGGGTACGAGAGCGTCATGATCGGGCTGTTCACCATTTACCGCGGCAGTGCGCACAGTGAAAAAGAGCCGCGCGAAGCGGAGATTCCGGCCGGGCAGATCGAGGCGATGAAGAAGGAGGGCCGGCCGAAGTTGAACTCGGTGTCGGTGGGATTCAGCCGCGACGGCTTCAACTGGTCGAGGCCGGATCGGACTCCATTCCTGCCGGTGTCGGAGCAGCGCGGCGCGTGGAATTGGGGCAACGTGCAGAGTGCCGGTGGCTGCTGCGTGGTCATGGGGGACCATCTGTATTTTTACGTCAGCGGCCGCGCGGGCCTGGCTTTCCCGGGATCGCCCGGTGAGGATTCCGGCGGCAGCACCGGCGTGGGCATCATGCGGAGGGACGGATTCGCATCGCTCGAAGCAGGGCCGGAAGGCGGCTCGATCACGACGCGGCCGGTGAGCTTCTCAGGCCGGCGGCTGTTCGTGAATGTCGATGCGCCCGCGGGCGAACTGCTCGCCGAACTGCTGGACCGCGACGGGAAACCCATCGAGCCATTCACGCGGGCGAACTGCGAACCGGTGAAGGGCGATTCGACTTTGACAGAGGTGAAATGGACGGGAGCGCCCGATCTCGCGGCAGTGGCCGGCACGGCGGCTCGGCTGCGCTTTCACCTCACGTCGGGGAAACTCTACGCGTTCTGGGTCAGCGCCGATCAACACGGCGCGAGCGGCGGCTATCTTGGCGGCGGCGGCCCCGGCTACACCTCCCAGCGCGACACCGTGGGCCGGCCCGCCCTCGAAGCGGCGAAGGCGCAGACTGCAAAGTGAACGCGCTGTAGGTCGCGGAATAACAGGATACTCAGTCCCGAGTGCCGAGTTCCGCGGTCGGATTCGTCGGCGCCGCGGCGAAAAGATTCTCGCTCCAATGTGCGAGGAAGAACTTCTTCTCCTTCGGCAGCCAGTGTTCCGAGGTGCCGATGATCGGTCGCAGTGCGGTGGTCATCTGGAGGCAGACGAGCAGGAAAATCACCATCCAGACCTTGCAGATGCGTGCGTTCGCTGGACGCGCAGCACGTCCGTCATGTGGGTGAACAGGCGCAGGCCAAACCAAACGCCGATGGTCCAGAAGATCAGATGCAGCGTGCCGATGAAGGTGACCGATTCGGTGGACTGCGAAAACACCCACGCCACCGGCGCGAAGCCGAGCAGCAGCAGGCCGGTGCAGCGTGAGCGCGGCGAAGAGCACGCCGGCGAGTCCGCGCAGCGACACCTCCGCACCCGTGAGGCACGCGAAAATGTAGAGGCTCGGCAGAGCAGATGAGCGCGCTCAGCAGCGCGCCCGATGCTCACTTTCGCGGACGCGGCGAAGAGCTGCGCACCGCCGGAAAACGTGCCGACGAGCAAGCCCGTAAAGCGCGAACGCCGGCACCGCGACGAGCGCGAGCAGCAGCCAGTGGCGCGACGGCTTGCGGATCGCAGAGTGCGTCGATCAGGACGCGGGACGCTTGAGCAGCGTATCGAGGACGGCTCCGAGGCCGGCGTCCTGCGCGAGCGAGGGCGGGAGCTGGCAGCGGCGGATTGCCGGAGTCGGGTGCGGGTTGCGGGTTCGGTGGATCGGTTGGTGTGTTCATAGTGATGTGGATTTAGCGGAGGAGATGGCGGAGGGCGTGGAAGACGGATTCGTAGAAATTCCCGCGCATCGGATCGTCGCGGAGAAACTCGATCGCCAGGCCGGGCGTGCCGATGAACGGGCGCAGCACCCACGAGAGCTGCGCGCCGAGGAAAAGATTGCCCGCCAGCCAGCTCCAGAAAACGCGCCGCGCCGCCGGATCGCGTTTCGCAGCGGCGCTCCAGCAGGCGCAGCAGACGCCGGTTCGCGACGACGCCGGCGTAGGCGATGAAAAGCACGTCGCACAGCAGCGTGAGGCTGTGCCCGGTGCCGCGCGCGGCGGAGGTGAGCGCCGGCGTGTTGAGGAAATGAAGAACGCCACGGGACTGAGCGCGGCGAGCACCAGCGAAGCGATGGTGAAACTCATCAGGATCGCCAGCGAGGTCTGCCGGAAGCTCAGCCCCGAGCCGAGGACCTGCGCGAGCAACCCGTTCAGCAGCGCATTGCCGCCGCACGTCAGGAAAATCAGCAGCGGCATTTTGATCGCGGTGTACGCGGCCTGCAGCGGCGCGCGCCACCAGTCCGACCACGCCGCCGTAGAGTCGCGCAGCCGGCGGCGATGGTCAGCACGCATGTGAGCAGCCAGCGGGCTCGCGTTCATCGAGCCACGGCGCGATGCGTCCGAGTCTCCGCGGCAAAGGATCACGAGGCGGTGCAACGGCGGATTCATCACGCGACGGTGCCGTGACGCTGCGGCGATTTGTTCGAGCCGCGCGTGCACGGCGGCGACGGTTTCCTTCAGCGTGCGAGGTGCCGGCGGTGAGGCCGACGATTTCCGCGTCGCGAAACCACGCGGGATCGAGTTCCTCCGCGCGCTCGATGTGGAAGACGGCGCAGCCCGGCGACGCTCGCGGCGGCGACGAGTTGGAGCGGTGTTGTTGCTGTTGCGTCCGCCGACCACGACGATCGTGTCGCATTCCGCGATCAGCTTGCGCAGCGCGTTCTGCCGGTTCTTCGTCGGCTGGCAGACGGTGTCGCTGAAGCGCACCTCGCTCGCCGGCCGCGCCTGCGCGGATCGCCGCGACGAGCGCCTGCACTTTCTCCGATCGGCTGCGTCGTCTGCGAGATCACGCCGTAGCGCTCGCGCTGCGGGCAGCGCGGCGATGTCGCCGTCGTTTTCCACGCACGCACGCCCCGGGAAAATCGCCGATCAGCCCTGCGACTTCGACATGTCCGCGCTTGCCGATGACGACGGGAAAGCAGCCGAGCGCGACGAGCAGCCGCGAGCTGCTCGTGCGCATGCCGGACCAGCGGGCACGTGCCGTCGGCCACGCCGAAGCCGGCGGCGCGCCACGCCGCGCGTTTCCGATCCGAGGCGCCGTGCGCGGTGATCATCACCTGCGGCGTCGCGCGCGGAGCCGTGGTCGCAGCGCGCCTTCGCGCACGCCGCGCTGCGCGAGGCGTTCGCGGACGACGGGATTGTGGACGAGTTCGCCGAGGATGGTCAGCGGCCCGTGCTCGGCGAGTCGTTCCGCCTGGGCGATGGCGTCGCGGACGCCGAAGCAGAGGCCGTAATGTTCTGCGAGTTGGATTTTCATAGATGGTGCATGGCTTTGTGTGGCAAAGCTTTAGGTAAAATGAAAGGCGTTCATCAGGCGTGAGAACTTGTCACCGCCGGGCGGCCGCTTTCACGATCTGCTCGAGCATCGTGAGGTAGTCCTGAAATGCTTCCGCCCTTCGCGGTCAGCGCGTAGCTCGTCTGCGGGCGGTCGAGGATTTCCTTCGTCACGGAGACGTAGCCGTTGTCGTGCAGCGTGCGCAGGTGCGTGACGAGATTGCCGTCGCTGAGTTCCAGCTCGGCCTTCAGATCCTGAAACGTCCAACTCGGGCGTGCGGCGAGGAGCGTCATGATGCCGAGGCGACCTTTTTCATGGATGAGCTTGTCGAGTTTATCGAAGTCGAACATCGGGTTCATGGCTTCGCTGCCGCAGCGCCCGGCGCGGCCAGGTGCAGGCGGCGTAGATGAGGTGAAAGAGCGCCGAACGTCAGGCCCATGATGAGATGGGCGATCGCGGGCTGGTTGGTTCCGCGCCAGTGATCGAAGGCGAGAGCGGCCGCCAGCAGCGCGCATGCGCCCGCGACGAAGAACGCGCGGCCGAGCCACTGGATGGATTTTGGCGCAAAGTGGCTCGCGGCGAGGAGGCTGATGCCGTAGAACAGCACCCACAGCGTCGCGGTGAGCGGTGTGCCGCCGTCGCCGTCGATCAAGAGTGCAAAGCCCGCCCGCGATCAGCCCGGGAACCATCGCGCGCAGCGCCACCTTCATGCCCGGCGAGACGAAAGGCTCGCCGCGCCGGCGGGCGTCATGCCACAGCAAGCCGGCATTCGCGGCAGCCGTGACGACGAGGAGGAGCAGCCACGGCAGGACGAAAGGAACACCGGCACCGCTGCCCGCACGGCTGAGCCACGCGCAGACACCGGCGAGGAGCACTGCCAGCAAGCCACCCACCAGCGCGCCAGGCGCGGAGATGGCCCGGTAGATGGTCGCCTTTTCCATCAGGGAGCGGATGATGCGGAGGTGTTCCTCGGCGTCGGAGCGGGTCGGCATGGCGCGGACTTTGCCACGCAAAGCTAAGGCTGCAAGCAAAAGTTTTTGCCTGCATTGCGCCGGCGACCCTTGCCCGCGTCTAGGCAGTGCGTTAGGAGGGGGCGATGCGTTCCATTTTCCTCCTCCTCGCCGCCGCCCTGAATGTCCATGCCGCCGACTGGCCGCAGTGGCGCGGGCCGCTGCGCAATGGCATCGTGCCGGATTCGCCGAAGCTGCTGGACGCGTTCCCGGCCGAGGGGCTGAAGGAGCTTTGGGAGAGCGAGGAGATTCCGACGAATGACGAGGGCGGGCTGTCGAGTCCGGTGGTCGCGGACGGACGCGTGATCGTGGGGCTGGTGTGGCATCGCGATGTGCCGAGCGAGACGCGGCAGATCGGCGAGCTGGTGCTGCGGCAACTCGGGCATCAGTCGGTGAAGTCGCTCGGCAAGGAACTCGTGGAGAAACTCGAGACCACCCGCGAGTCGCTGCCGCCGACGTTGCGCGGGAAAAAGCTGGAGGAATTTGCGCAGAAATTTGCCGAGGAGAATTTCGACGTGAAGCAGCGGCAGCTCTACACGGGCTGGCTGACGAAGCGTTTCACGAAAGGGAAGCTGGCGCTGCCGCTCGCGTGTTCTGAGACGCTCGACGAGCAACAAGGATCGCGTCTTTGCCAGCGAAGCGGAGATGAAGGCGTGGCTGGATGCGCAGGGATGGAGCGACGCGGTGAAGCGCGAGATCGTCGCCGCGGTGCCGCCGACGAAGCGCGTCGCGGACGATGCGGTGATGTGCCTGGACTTTGAGACCGGCAAGACGCTGTGGAAGGCGGCGCTGCCGGGTGAGTCGGTCGGCCGCGGGGCTTCCTCGACGCCGTGCGTTGCAGACGGGAAGATTTTCGCAGTCGGCAGCCGGCGCGTGTGGTGCCATGAATCCGTCGGACGGGAAGGTGCTGTGGGAGGCGCCATTTCCGAAGAAGAAGAGCACGGGCTCCTCGCCGCTCTTCATGGACGGAGTGCTGGTGGTGAACGCGGATCAGCTCATCGGCTTCGACGCGGCGACGGGGAAGGAACTGTGGCGCCAGGAAAAGGCCGGCGGCGGAAATGCCTCGCCGGTGCCGTGGGAGGCGGGCGGGAGGAAGATGGTGATTTGCAACGGCAAGGATCTCACCGCGGTGGATCTGAAGACCGGCGAGCTCCTGTGGACCGCGGAAGCCGGAGGCGACAGCACGCCGGCGATCGAGGACGACGTGCTCGCCGTGCAATCGCGCAGGCCGGCGCTCGGACTCGTGGCGTATCGCATTTCACCCGAGAAGGCGGAGCTGATGTGGAAGCATCCCATCGAAGCGCTGCGCACGCAGAGCAGCCCGATCGTGAAGGACGGGCACGTCTATCTGACGGACGACAACAACCACTACTGCTTCGAGGCCGCGACGGGCCGTGTCGCGTGGAAGACGCAGGCGCAGACGACGATCAGTTCGCCGGTGCATCGCGGACGGAAAGCTCTTCGCGATGGCGAACAACGGGAACAGCCTCCTGATGATTTCCGCCGATCCGACGGCCTACACGAGCCTCGGACGCGCGACCGTGAAGGCGCAGTGGGTCCCTTCGCCGTGCATCGCAAATGGGAAGCTCATTTTGCGAATGAAGGACAAGGTGAAGGCCTGGGCGCTCACGCCGGTGTCGAAGCGCTCCAACGCGGCCGTGAGAACGGAGAACTGCCATGTCCGAAAACACCGCCCTGCTTCCGCTCGTCCAGAAGTTCTTCGAGAAGGACATCGTCGCCGCTGCGCGCTCGTCTGGAGACGATGCCGGAGGAGGACGTCGTCCAGGTCCTGCGCAGCCTGCCTCCGTCCGTGGCCGCGAAGGCGGTGTGCCAGCTCCAGGTGACGTACGCCGCCGCGGTGCTCAAGGACGCCGAGGCGGACCTCTTCAAGGAAATCGCCGAGGGGCTTGAGTCGCACCACGCCGCGACCATTTTCATGCACCTGCCGGGAGACGCCCGCGAACGCTTCCTCGCGCATCTGCCGGACAAGCTCAAGCGCGACATCCAGGAGCAGCTCACGTATCCCGAAGGCAGCGTCGGCCAGGCGATGAATACGAATTTCCTGGCTTTCCGCGCCGAGATGACGGTCTTTGACGCGACGCAGATAATCCGGCAGCAGGCGCCGAATCGCTATCCGGCTTCTTACGCCTACGTGGTGGACGACGAGGATCGGCTCAAGGGCGTCCTCAACATGCGCGATCTCCTTGTCGCGAGACCGGAGACGAAACTGTCGGCCATCATGCGCACCGATGTTTTCACCGTGCACAGCTTCACCGACTGCGAGGAAGCCGCGGCGCAGTTTGCCAAGCGCCGGTACTTTGCCGCGCCGGTCGTGGACAACGAAGGCCGCATCCTCGGAATCATCAAGGCAGAGCAACTCCTCCAGGACGTGCAGGAGGAAGTGACGGAGGATCTCCAGCGAATGTTCGGTGCCGGCGGCGACGAGCGCAGCTTTTCGTCCATCGGCTATTCGCTCAAGAAGCGCCTTCCGTGGCTGCACGTGAATCTGGCCACCGCCTTTCTCGCCGCGGCAGTCGTCGCGTTGTTCGAGGACACCATCGCGAAAATCACGGTCCTCGCCGTGTTCCTGCCCGTCGTCGCCGGGCAGGGCGGAAACGCGGGCGCGCAGTCGCTCGCCATCGTGATGCGCGGCCTCGTCATGCGCGAGATCCCGCGCAACAAGGTCCGCCAGCTCGTGCTCAAGGAAAGCTGGCTCGGGCTGATTTCCGGAAGCATCACCGGCCTGAGCACCGCGCTCGTGGCGTGGGCGTGGCACGGCAACGCGTGGCTGGGCCTTGTCATCGGGCTGGCGATGATTGTGAACCTTTTCGCCGCCAGCATGTGCGGCGCGGCGATTCCGGTGGTGATGAAATCCGTCGGCCTCGATCCCGCGCAGTGCTCCAGCATCATCCTGACGACGATCACCGACGTGGTCGGCTTCTTCGCCTTCCTCGGCTTCGCGGTGCTATTTCAGAGCCATCTCATCCCGCACTGAGCGACGGGCAGAGGTCGCTCGGAGCGTTTGTGCCGGGCGCGTACAGACCGCCCTACTTCCCGAGCCCGAACGCCTCGTGCACGACGTTCGCGCCTTCGGTCGAGCTTTGCCTCGTCGATGATGACGGCGGTTTTGATCTCCGAGGTGCTGATCATCACGATGTTGATGCCGCCTTTGCTGAGCGCCTCGAACATCTTCGCCGCGACGCCGCTGTGGCTGCGCATGCCGACGCCGATGACGCTCAGCTTGCCGTAGCCGCTTTCGATCTCGAGTCCGCGCGCGCCGATTTCCTTCACGACTGCGCGCGAGGCCGGCTTCGACCTTCGGCAGTTCGTCCTTGTTCAGCGTGAAGCTGATGTCCGTCGTGCCGTCGTGCGCGACGTTCTGCACGATCATGTCGATGACGATCTGCGCGGCGGCGACAGCGGTGAAGACGCGGGCGGCGACGCCGGGCCGGTCGGGCACGGCGCGGACGGTGACCTTTGCCTGGTTTTTTTCGATGCTGACGCCGCGGACGACCACGGCCTCCATGCTCTTGGTTTCTTCTTTCACGATGGTGCCTGGGTTGTCGTTGAATGAACTGCGGACCTCGAAGACGACGCCGAATTTCTTGGCGAACTCGACGCTGCGCGACTGCATGACCTTGCTGCCGCTGGACGCCATCTCGAGCATCTCGTCGAAGCTGATCTCATCGAGCTTCCGTCGCCGTGGGGACGACGCGCGGATCGCACGTATAGACGCCGTCCACGTCGGTGAAAATCTGGCAGAGGTCGGCCTTCACCGCCGCTGCGAGCGCGATGGCCGTGAGGTCGCTGCCGCCGCGGCCGAGCGTGGTGATGCGCTTGTCCTTCGTCTCGCCCTGGAAGCCGGCGACGATGCAGATGAAGCCGTCGTCGAGGTGCTGCTTGAGCTGCTTCGGCGTGAGATCGGAGATTTTCGCCTTCGTGTGGACGCCGTCGGTGACGATGCCCGCCTGCGCGCCTGTCAGCGAGATCGCCTTTTTGCCGAGCGCATTGATGGCCATCGCCGTGAGCGCGATCGTGGTCTGCTCGCCGGTGGCGAGCAGCACGTCCATCTCGCGCTCCTCGGGATTCGCCGAACATTCGCGCGCGAGCCTGATGAGATTGTCCGTCACGCCGCTCATCGCGGAGACGACGACGACGACGCGATGCCCCTGCTCCTGCGCGGCGACGACGCGGCGCGCGACATTCTTGATGCGCTCCGGATTGCCGACGCTGGTGCCGCCGTATTTCTGGACGATGAGACTCATGGAAAAAGGGCGCGGAGATTTGCGCGGGACGGCGGCGCTGTCAATGGCCGCGGGCCACTGAGTGAGCGGGTCCCTTCGGTCACAGTGATGGGCTGGCTTGTGGCCGGCGGTCTAGCAGGAGCGATCCCTGAGCCATCTCCACTTGTCAGCAATGCCGGGAGGCGACACGGTGGCGGAATTCCATGAACCCAGCTCCCGACTCCGCGCGGTACGCCTCGTCCTGCCGGTTCATTCCGCGGCGGCAATCCACTTCTTCCAAGGCGGCTGCCACGAGGCGCCTGACGCGGGTGGCGCGAGCCAGTCATTGCTGCAGCCGAATTGGTAATGCCGGTGATGGGGATGCTCGAACTGCCGAATTTCGCGCCGGACCTCGTCGCCTACATCGGGCCGGGCGCGGGGTTCACGTTCGTCGGCTCGGTGCTCGTGCTGCTGTCGGCGCTGCTGCTGGTGTTCGTCAGCATCGCGACGTGGCCGTTCCGGCTTTTGATGCGTGCGATTTTCCGCAGGAAAAAGAAGCGCCGGAAGACGGATGTCCGGTGCGTTATCATTCTCGGCCTGGACGGGATGGATCCGCAGGCGCGTCGAGCGGCTGATCAGCGAGGGGCGGCTGCCGCACATGGCGCAGCTCGCGCAGGCGGGCGTGCTACAGCCGGATCGAGTCGAGCTGCCCGCCCATCTCGCCGGCGGCGTGGTCGTCGTTCATGACCGGGACGAATCCCGGCAAGCACAACATCTTCGATTTCCTGAACCGCAACCTGCAGTCGTATCTGCCCGAGCTGTCGTCGTCCGCGATCCGCCGCGACTCGAAGGGCCGCGCGGTGATGAAGCTCCTGCGCAAGAGCGTGCCGTTTTGGAACATCCTCGGCGAGCACGGCGTGTTCAGCACGGTGCTGCGCGTGCCGATCACGTTTCCGCCGGAGAAGTTCAACGGCGTTCTGCTTTCCGGCATGTGCGTGCCGGATTTGCGCGGGTCGCAGGGGACGTTCACGTGCTTCGCCGAGACTCCGCGCGCGGAGGAAATCTTCGAGGGCGGCGAGGTGGTGGCGGTGAAGTTCGACGGCGATGTGGCGCACGCAGTCCTGACCGGTCCGCCTGCCGCGAAGGCAGAGGCGCCTGCACTTACGGTGCCACTTTTGCTGCGCCGCAATGTGAATGGCGGCGATGCCGAGGTGAGGATCGGGAAGCAGCGCGTCGTCCTGCAAAGGGGAACGTATTCGGAGTGGCTGCGCGTGAGTTTCCGCGCGGGAATGTTCCGCACGATCCACGGCATCTGCCGGCTGCTGCTCGTCAGCGAATCGCCATTCCGCCTCTACGTGACGCCGCTGAACATCGATCCGGAAAAGCCCGCGCTGCCGGTTTCGCATCCGGACTACTATTCCATCTACCTCGCCAAGCTGCAGGGCCCGTACGCGACGCTCGGCCTCGCGGAGGACACGTGGGCGCACACCGAGGGCATCATCGATGACAAGGGCTTCCTCGATCAGGCGTACGACATCCACGAGGAGCGCGAGCGCATGTTCCTCGGCGCGCTGCGCACGACGCGCGCCGGGCTTTGCGCGTGCGTCTTCGACACGCCGGACCGCATGCAGCACATGTTCATGCGCCCGCGCGACAGCGTGCCCGACGCCCCGACTGATCCGACCGCGCCGAATGCGATCCTCGACGAAATGTATGAGCGGATGGACGCGCTGGTCGGCAAGACCGCGGCGCAGATCGGCAAGCGCGATGTGCTGCTTGTGCTTTCGGATCACGGCTTCTCGTCGTTCGACCGGGGCGTGAATGTGAACACGTGGCTCGAGGCAGGAGGGCTTTCTGAAATCCGCGGAAACCGAAGGCGCGGGCCGCTACCTGCAGGGGATCGACTGGTCTGCGACCTCCGCCTACGCGTTCGGCCTCGCGGGCATTTACCTGAATCTGAAAGGGCGGGAATCCAAGGGCAGCGTGGAACCGGAGGCGGAGGCGCGCATCAAGGAAGACATCACGCAGCGCCTGCTGAGCCTCGTCGATCCCGACACCGGTCGGCGGCCCGTGCATGCCGTGCATGATGCGGCGAAGGTGTATAAAGGCCCGTATGCGCGGAGCGGTCCGGACCTCGTCGTCGGATTTGCGGAAGGGTATCGCTTTTCGTGGAAGGCGGCGATCGGCGAAATCGAGAAGGACGTGTTCTCCTACAACACGCGGAGCTGGGGCGGCGATCATTGCGTGGATCGTTCGCTGGTGCCTGGCATTTTCCTCTGCAACCGGAAGCTCGATCTGTCCGCCGGGGTCGGGCTGATTGACATGGCTCCCACGGTGCTCGACCTGTTTGGCGTGACGGTGCCCGCGCACATGGACGGCAAAGTCTGCCGCACGATGAACGAACCCACTGCCTGAAGCCCGATGCCGAACGAGAACCGCTCCAATCTCAGCCGCCGGAAATTTTGCGGGCTGGTCGGCGGTGCGCTCGCGTTTCCGGGCATCGTGCGTGGCGGCGTCACCCGCGGCATTCCGAAGGTCGCGGTCGTCGGCGCCGACGGGATGGACCCGACGCTGCTGCACCTCTACGCGAGCCAGGGGTTCATGCCGAATTGCAAGAAGCTGCTCGATGCGGGCGGATTCAAGAAATTGCGCACGACGCTGCCTCCGCAGAGCCCGGTGGCGTGGGCGACGTTCATCTCGGGCCTCGATCCCGGCGGTCACGGGATCTACGATTTCATCTCGCGCGACGCCGGCACGGTCACCGCGGAACTCTCGACGGCGAGGACGACCGCACCGAAGCGCTTCGTCAATGTCGGCAAGTATGCCGTCCCGCTCGGCTCGTCCAAACTCGAGCTCATGCGGCAGGGCCCGACGCTGTGGCACATTTTGCAGGAAGCCGGAGTGCCATCCGTCGCGCTGAAGGCGCCGGTGAACTACCCGCCGGTGCCGACGGATGCGAAGACTGTCTCCGGCCTCACGACGCCGGACATCCACGGCAGCTACGGGATTTTTTCCTTCTACTCCACCGATCCCAAGCAGGCGACGCGCGACGTTGCCGGCGGGCAGATCGAGAAAATCCGGCTCGCGCGCGGGCTCGCCTATTGCACGTTGCGCGGACCGGCGAATGTCTTCAACCGCGAGCAGCCGTCCGCGGACATCCCGTTCACCATCGAGCGCGATCCGCAAAATGCGGTGGCCCGGATCAGCATCCAGGGGAAGGACGTGATCCTGAACGAGCGCGAATGGAGCGACTGGATCCCGATCACTTTCCCGCTGATGCCCTACCTCGCGGACGTGCCCGCGATGTGCCGGTTTTTCCTGAAGCAAGTGCGCCCGCAGCTCGAACTCTACGTCTCGCCGGTGAACATCGACCCGGTGAATCCGGCGTTTCCCATTTCCACGCCGAAGGATTTTTCCCGGCAATTGGCGGACGAAGTCGGACGCTTTTACACGCAGGGCATGGCGGAGGAGACGCCGGCGCTGTCGTCGGGCGTGCTCACTGACGGGGAATTCCGGCAGCACGCGCTGCATGTGCTCGATGAGGACATCCGGATGTTCCGCTCGCAGCTCAACCACTTTCGCGACGGCTTTTTCTTCGCGTACTTTTCGTCGCTCGACATGAACTCGCACATGTTCTGGCGGACCATCGACCAGAAGCATCCGCTCTACACGCCCGCGCTCGCGAAGGAGCACGGCGATCACCTGCCGACGCTCTACCGGCGCATCGATGCATTCGTCGGCGACGTCGTCGAGCACCTCGGCCCGGACGGGCAAATTTACATCGTCTCGGATCACGCGTTCACGTCGTTCCGGCGGCAGTTCAATCTCAACGCATGGCTGCTCGATCACGGCTACGCCGGGCTGAAAAACCGTCTCGACCGCGATGGCGCGCCGGACTTTCAGAACACCGACTGGACGCGCACGCGCGCCTACGGGCTCGGCATCAATTGCCTCTACCTGAACCGCCAGGGCCGCGAGCCCGGTGGAATCGTGAAAGCCGGCGACGACGCGGAGCGGCTGCGAACCGAACTGATCGCCGAGCTGACCGCGATTCGCGATCCGCAGACGGGCGAACAGGTCATCCGCCGCGTGGTCCGGCCCGATCAAGTTTACCGGCGCACATCCGGCGATCGGGTGCCCGACCTCGTCGTCTGCTACAACGACAACTACCGCGCGTCGTGGGACACGATCCTCGGCGGCTATCCTCGCGAGCACATTCTCGACAACCTCGACCCGTGGAGCGGCGACCATTGCATGGACCCGCATTTCCTCTCCGGCGTCCTCCTCACGAATGCCCCCGTGCGCCACGCCGATCCCGCGCTGGAGGATCTCGCGCCGACGATCATCAGCGCATTTGGCGCAGGAGTGCCGGCGGAAATGAAGGGGCGCGATCTGCGCAGCGAACCGGTGGCGGCGCGATGAAGATGGATACCGTGACTTTTTCCAAATGATGGACGGCGTGAATCGCTTCACCGGCGCGCTGGTCGGCGGTGTGAATGGCCTGCTCGGCGGAGCTTCGCCTGCGGTGGTGCTGCTCGTGCATTCGCTGCTCATCGCCGTGCTGGCGGTCGCCGTCTATGCGCTCGTGTCGAATCAGCGGACGATCAAAACCACGCGCAATCGCATGATTGCCCGGCTGCTCGAAATCCGCCTGTTCGGCGATGACCCGATTTCCGTGCTCGGCTCATTCGGTCGCGTGCTCACGGCGACGGGCCTCTACATCGCCGCATCGCTGAAGCCGCTGGTCGTGTTGCTCCCGGTCGTCGTGCTGTGGATTGGGCAGCTTTCGGGATGGTTTGAATGGCGTCCGCTCGCGAAAGGCGAATCCGTCGTCGTCTCGATGAAGCTGAAGGACGGAATCAGCCCCGTCGCGCAGCCCGCGACGCTGCAAGTGCCCGCGGACTTCCTTGTCGAGACGCCGGCCTTCCGCTCCGTCCACACCAACGAAGTCGCGTGGCGCGTGAAGGCTCTCCAGCCCGGCAGTGGCACGATGCAGTGCGCCGCCGGCGACGCGACCGTGGAAAAGGAAATCACCGCGAGTTCCGCGTTGAGGAAAGTCTCGCCGAAGCGGACCGGGGATCACTTCTGGGATCGCGTGCTTTTCCCCGGCGAGGATGCGCTCGCGAAGGACAGTGCGGTCTCCGAAGTGCGCGTGGACTACCCGCGCCGCTCGCTGCGATTCTTCGGCTACGAGATCAACTGGCTCGTCGCGATCTTTGTCGCGTCGATCGCCTTTGCCCTCGTCGTGAAACGCCCCTTCCGCGTAGAATTTTAGCCACACCGCACCCATCGCCATGTTTGGAAACCGGCAACACAAAATCGCAGTCGAGCACGAGCTTTACGAACGGCTGGAAAAAGCCTCGCAAGCCGCCGGCTATTCCTCCGCCGAGGAATTCATCCAGCACGTCCTCGAAGGCGCAGCGACTCCGCCCGGCGCCGACGAATCCGAGGAGGAAGTGCGGAAGCGGCTCAAGGGCCTCGGCTACCTGGAGTAGTCCGACGATGCCCGCCGATTTCATCACCGTCGTCTCCGGCCTCCCGCGCTCCGGGACCTCCATGATGATGCAGATGCTCGTCGCCGGCGGGATGCCCGCAGTCTCCGACGGCCTCCGCACCGCCGACGCCGACAACCCGCGCGGCTACTTTGAACTCGAAGCCGTCAAAAAGCTGAAGACCGACTCCAGATGGCTCGCCGGAGCGCGCGGCCACGCGGTGAAAGTCATCTCGATGCTGCTCTACGAACTCCCCGCGGATTACGAATACCGCGTCATTTTCATGCACCGCGACATGGATGAAATCCTCGCCTCGCAAAACGAAATGCTGAAGCGCCGCGGCACCGCGGGCACAGACTCCGCCGCCGACGCCGCCATGCGCCAGCACCTCGGGGCGCATTTGAAAAAGGTGGAGGGATGGCTCGCCGAGCGGAAAAACTTCCGCGTCCTCCACTGCGAGCATCGCGAACTTCTCCGCGCCCCTGTCGAGCAGGCCCGCCGTGTCGGGGAATTCCTCGACCTCGGCCTCAATGAGCCCGCGATGGTGCAGGCCATCGATCCCTCCCTGCACCGAAACCGGGCAGGGGACGCGCGCCACGCGTGAGGCCTACGGCTGCGGAATCTCGAGGGCCCGGCAGATTTTTTTCGCCAAAAGATCCGGGATCTCGCTGTGGCGTGGAACGGGTTCGCGCCTTCCCGTGCGCGGATTCCAGTAGATGGAGTGCGAGCCGCCCTCGCGCTTGAGCGGGCAGCCATTTGCTTCGAGATGCCGGATGAGGTCGCGGCGCTTCAAGCTAGTTCGAGCAGGCCCGTGTCACTTTTTCTCCGCGCGTCTTCCCTGCGATCCTCCATGAGCAGCAGTACGGCGTCGCGCAGGCTTTGGAGGCATTCTTCCTGCGTGCGGCCCTGACCGTTTGCTTCGGGGACTTCTGGGCAGAAGGCAACGAACCAGTCGCCTTCCTTATGAATCTCGGCGGTAAGCGGGATGTTCATGCGGAAAGGCTAGCCGAATCCGACTCGAAGTCGAGATGCAGGCTACACGGCGAGCTTCGTCCAGCGGGCGTTCGCCTTCGAGGACTTCACGACGGCTTCGATGAAGGCCATTCCGCGCACTCCGTCCTCGATCTTCGGGTAGTCGAGGCAGAGGTCGTCCTTCGCGAGCTTGCGGCCTTCGATGCGGGCGCGGATGTGGTTGGCGAAGTTTTTGTAGATGTTTGCGAAGGCCTCGAGGTAGCCCTCGGGGTGCGACGGCGGCGTGCGGCCGGCGGCGAGCGCGGCTTTGCCGAGGTAGCCGTTGGCGGTGCGATAGACCTGCATGGGCTGGTCGAGCCATTTCACGAGGAGCGTGTTGGGCTCGTTTTGGTGCCATTCGAGGCCGCCCTTTTCGCCGTAGATGCGGATGTTGAGGTTGTTTTCCTCGCCGACGGAAATCTGCGACGCGTGGAGGACGCCCTTTGCGCCGCCTTTGAAACGCAGCAGCACGTTGCCGTCGTCGTCGAGCGCGCGGCCTTTGACGAATGCGGTGATGTCGGCGGCGAGTTCCTCGATTTGCAGGCCGCTGATGTATTCCGCGAGGTTCTCCGCGTGCGTGCCGATGTCGCCGATGCAACCGGCGGCGCCGCTGCGCTTGGGGTCGGTGCGCCATGCGGCCTGCTTTTGGCCGGAGGCTTCGAGACGCGTGGCGAGCCAGCCTTGCGGATACTCGACGACGATCTTGCGGATTTTCCCGAGCTTGCCGGTGGCCACCATTTCGCGGGCCTGCTTCACGAGCGGGTAGCCGGTGTAGTTGTGCGTGAGGCCGTAGAGCTGCCCGGTCTTTTTCACGATGGCGGCGAGCTTTTTCGCCTCGGCGAGATTGAGCGTGGCGGGCTTGTCGCTGAGCACGTGGAATCCGGCTTCGAGCGCGGCTTTCGCGGGCGGGAAGTGCATGTGGTTCGGCGTGACGATGGCGACGAAGTCCATGCGCCTGTCCGCAGGCAGCGCCTTCTCTTTCGCGATCATTTCCTCGAATGTGCCGTAGCAGCGATCCGGCGGGAGGAAGAAGTCCCCGCCGCTCGCGCGCGAACGCTCGGGGTCGGATGAAAATGCGCCGCAGACGAGTTCGGTCTGCTGATCGATGGCTGCCGCGATGCGGTGGACTGCGCCGATGAATGCGCCGCGACCGCCGCCGACCATTCCGTAACGAATTTTTCTGCTCATGATTGTGGTGTGGGTTGTGTGGGAAAGGGGAGCCGCACGGATGCGCGACCCGGGGCGAGCGTGTTAGTGTCGCAGTGCGAATGCGGCAAGCGCGAAGCTCTGGGTAGCGCTGGAAAAAGCAATCGGGCGGTGTCCCGTTTGGAACACCGCCCGATGTGGAAGATTTCGGCGTTGGGGGCTAGGACTTCAACGTCTTGATCGCGGCGACCACGTCGTCGAGCGTCGCTGGCGGCGGGCCGGCGGGCTTGGGTTCCTCCTTCTTCTCAAACCGCGACATCAGGGCGTTGTATGGTTTTACGATCAGGAAGAAGACCACCGCGGCCATGATGAGGAAGGCGATGGCTGCGTTGAGGAAATTGCCAATCATGATGCCGCCTTCGAGGACCGGGTTTCCCGCGGCGTTGACGGCAGGGGCGCCAGATTTATCCAGGGCCTGCTTGGCGCCGATGGCGATGCCTGAAAAATCCGGCGTGCCTCCGACAAGCCCGATGATCGGGGTGATGATGTCCTTGACCATGGAGTCCACGATCTTGCCAAACGCACCGCCGATGATGACGGCGACGGCGAGTGTGATGACGTTGCCTTTGAGAATGAATGATCTGAATTCTGCGATGAGTTTTTTCATGGGTCCGGGGGATTCAGACGGGCTGTGGTTTGAAGTAAAGGCGTGACTCGCAGAATCCGGCTGCAATTTCCGACCCGGCGCGGTGTGATGGACGGATGACGAACCTCGAACGTTTTCTCGAAAAGCTGCGCGCCAGCATGGCGGAGCAGTCGTTTGTGAAAATCACGCTGAGCCGCGGGCGCGGGGAGAGCGGGCTGCGGAATGTGTACGGGCGGCTGGTCGAGCTGAAATCGGGCACGGCGGTTTCCTTCACGCTGCGCTACGCAAATCGTGATGTGACGCGGAACGACGCGCCGGCCGATGCGCCGGGAGCGATCGAGAAGTGGCTCGGCGCGGACTTCGAGGAAGCGCATCTTTTCACGACGACGGGTGACTGGAAGCTGCGCGCGGAACACGGCGGCGAGTGGAAGATGAAGGCCGCGCGCCCGACTTTCTCCGCGACGCTGCCGACGGGCCACGACCGGCCGAAGGTGCGCGCCTTGGCGAATGCGCCGTTCCTCGAAAAGCTCGGCGTGACCGCGGCGGATGGCACCGCGCGGGCGGGCATGGCGGACAAGCTGCGGCAGGTGGAGCGGTTCGTGGAAATCCTCGGGCATCTCGTCGATGGCTGCGCGCTGCGCGAGACGAAGGCGGTGCGCGTCTGCGACATGGGGGCGGGGAAGGGCTACCTGACATTTGCGACGCACGAGTTTTTCCGCTCGCGGGGCGTTGCGGCGGAGGTGACGGGCGTGGAGCAGCGCGCGGACCTGGTCGGGCAGACGAACCGCATCGCGACGGAACTGAAGCTCGACGGCCTGCGCTTTGCGGAGGGCGCGATTGGTGCATTCGAGCTGCCTGCGGGGCTGGACGTGCTCATCGCGCTGCACGCGTGCGACACGGCGACGGACGATGCGCTCGCGGCCGGAGTGCGCGCGGGTGCGAAATTGATCATCGCCGCGCCGTGCTGTCAGAAGGAGGTGCGGCGTGAGTTTGTACCGCCAGCCGTCCTCGCGGGCGTGCTGCGCCACGGGATTCTCGCGGAGCGGCAGGCGGAACTCCTCACCGATGGGATCCGCGCGCTGGCGCTTGAGGCGGTGGGCTACGAGGCGAAGGTGTTTGAATTCATCTCCAACGAGCACACGGGCAAGAACGTGATGATCGCGGCGGTGAAGCGCGAAGCGCCAGGCGACGGAGCCGCGGCGCGGGCGGAACTGCGCGCGGTGATGGAGTTCTTCGGCCTGCGCTCGCAGCGGCTCGTGGACGCGCTCGCGTGAGCGCGCAGGGACTCAGCGCAGCGGGCCGTTGCTGAACGCGGCGTGAAGGCCGCGGAGCATCGAGCGGTATACCATCGACCGTGAGACCTTCACCTTATCAGCGCTGCCGAGCGGCGGGGTCGCGGCCATGAGGTCGAGCGTCTGCCCGGCGAGCCGCCACGGGATGTA
Source organism: uncultured Verrucomicrobiae bacterium (assembly GCA_963769025.1). GTDB lineage: Bacteria > Verrucomicrobiota > Verrucomicrobiia > Chthoniobacterales > Chthoniobacteraceae > SXWH01. The sequence goes on along the minus strand of CAVYKI010000003.1, from coordinate 70,275 downwards.
GCAGGCGATGCGGATGCGCCACGGGCGGATCGCGCGGATGTAGTCGCGGCCCTCGGCGAGATAGCCGCGCGCCTTTTCCATCCAAGCGTCGAAGACGGGCTGCGCGGCGGCGGGATTTTCGAGGAGTGTGGCGGGGTCCGCGCCGGCGGCACGCAGTTCATCCGCGGGCAGGTAGCAGCGGCCGGCGGCGAGGTCGGCGGGCATGTCGCGGAGGATGTTCACAAGCTGCAGCGCCTTTCCAAACGAGGCCGCGAGCGGCATGAGGTCCTCCTCCGTGCGCTTCGAGTAGCGCGGGAAATGATGGAAGCTCATGCGCGTCCACCATTCGCCGACGCAGCCGGCGACGAGATAGGTGTAGTCTTCAAGGCTGTCCGCATCCGGGAGCGCGGTGATGTTGGCGGGGTCGGGGAAATTGCGGAGGTCGTTCGACTGGCCGCGGATGATATTGGCGAGCAGCTCCTGGGTTTCCTTCCATTCCCACGGCTTGAACGCTCCGAAGCGCTCGAACACTCGCGGAAGCGCGGCCATGAGCGCGCATTCGCCTTCGTGCCGCGGCTGGATGTCGCGCTGGATGTTGGCGATGCCCTGCGGATTTCCGCCCGATTGCACCATCGCGCCGAATTCCGCCAGCCGGCGCAGGCGCGTGGCGACCGGTGCGCCTTCGCAATCCGCGATGGTGTCGCTGGTGCGCGCGAGCAGGTAGGCCACGCCCATCGTCTCGCGCAGCGCCGGAGGCAGGATGCGCACGCTCATGTAGAACGTCCGCGAAACGGAACGCAGCAGATCGCCTGTGACGTCGGGAGCGCTCATCGTGCAGGGGAAAGGATCATGTTGGTGGGTTCGGAATTACCGACGGCAGTTCCTCGGAGCCATGCAGATTTGGTGCCGATTGCCCCAAAGCTCGAACCTTTTCGCCATTTTTCGAGCAATTCGACGCCGAGCGAATCCAGTGCGACGGGATCGCGGCTGGCGTAGAGGGTCTTGTGGATGGCCGCGGCCTGCGGGTTCGGGCCGGGGCCGCCGGCATAGGTCACCGCGAGCGCATCGAGGATGTGGAGGACGCATTTCCCGCCGAGCCGCGGGTCCGCGTAGCAGTCGGCGATGGCCGTCGCGCCGCTCTCGCCGAAGGTCGTGAAGCGCCGCCAGTTGTCGAGATTGCCGACGACCGCGCTGTAGAGGGTGCCGGCGACGCCGCAGCCGGGTTCGTCGCTCAGCGCGGCGATGTTGATGAAGCGCGGGACTTCCTTGCTGAGGATGGTCGCGAGGTGGCTCTTTGAACTCAGAAGACTGTCTTCGCGCTTGCTGAGGTCGCGCGTGTTGACCTTTTCGCTGAAGAGCAGATCGCCCCAGATCAGCTTGCCGAGGACGGGAGCCTGGAAGCTCGCCGTCCGGTCCCAGCCGCGCGGCGGATCGATGGCGCGCACCTCGCACCCGAGCCGCTCCGGGGTGAAGCCGCACTCGCGCAAAGCCGAGGAGTTTTTGTCCCACACGATGATCTCGCGCACGCCGGCGTCCTTCAGGCCCGCGACCGCCGCTGCGACGACTCCGCGGCGCGTGGCAAAATACGCGCCTCCCGCGGTCGTGACCTTGATGCCGACGCGCTCGTCCGTCCCGGCGAGTTCGCGCCACGCGGCGCGTGTGCTCGCGCAACCGGTCACCGTGCGCACGAGCGCGTCCACCATGCGCCGCGTGACGGCGGGGTTCTCGTCGTAGCCATCCATCGCCCGCAGATCGTGTGCGATGGCGACGAGCGAACGCCCGGTTGGTTGGGCGATTGGCGGCGGTGGCGGTTCGGCGGGCGGGGGATTTACCTGCGGCTCCTCCGCGAGCGATCGTGCAAGCCCGAAGGCGGCGGCGAGGATCAGCGGAAGACGAATCACGCGCCGCGAATACTGTGCTGGCGGGAGGCTGTCAAACGGATGGCCGGTGCGGACGCTGCGGCGTGGAGGCATTTTGGAAACGCGGAGACGCGGAGACGCGGAGAAGAAACGATGCTCAGAAGAAGCGGTGTGGAAGTGCCGATCTGTGTGCGGTGGGTGGAATGGTCACCATCTTTGAATCCTCTGCGTCTCCGCGTCTCCGGATTTTTAAAACCAAAGCCGGCGTGATCCTGGCGCGTCGTCGCGGGTCAGGGCTTGCGGAAATTCTCCAGCGAGAGCTGGCGCGTGGTGCCGCGGAGTTCGCGCTTCCACCACGCGGCGGTGTGATCTTCGGGGCGCGTGAAGTGATAGTCGTAGAAGCTCAGCCGGACGAATCGCGGCGGCATGGATGGGAACGGATTCTTTTCCAGCAGCGCGAGGACCGTGGGCTCGCCTTCGAGGGCGCGCTTCATCAGCCGTTCGAGGAGGTAGCCGTAGTGCTGGGGCGAGAGCGCGGCAAACCACATCTGCCAGTCGAGCCGCGGCTGGAATGGCGCGACGAGCGCGGGGCGGCGGTAGATGTCGCCGGCCTTGTAGGGGAATTCGTATTCGCGCCAGTTCACGCCGTCGGCGCTGCCTTCGAGGACGATCTCGGGGCGCGAAAGTGTCATCGTACGGAAGAGGCCGTAGCCGTTGAACGAGCGCAGCGGCTGGTGCCACGACGCTGCGGGCGGCTTGCCGGTGCGTGTCATTTCCTCGCGGACGCGGCGCATCTGCGCATCCTGCCCGGCGACGCCGGCGAAAGCGCCGGTGAATCCGTCGAACGAGAAGAGCACCGACGCGAGCGCAAGCGCACCGGCGGGAATGAGCGGCCACCGATGCCTGCGCGGCTCGTCCACCGGCTGCGGAACGATCCTGCGGAAGCCGCGGAACGAATCGTCGAGGAACGGCACGCACAGGGCGAGGGTGAGCAGGTTGAAATACGTGTAGTTTCCCGTCGCGGAAATCGCGAGTTGGAGCAGGACCTGCAACCCGACCGCGCCGTGCCGGAGGAAGCGCCAGCGCGCCGGCGAGAGGAGCAGCGCGGGCGTGGCGATTTCGATGAAGTAGGTGATCCAGCACGCGGCGTTAAGCATCCAGCGCGGCGCCTGGTGTGCATACCACGCGGTCCACAGCGGGAGCGGCTGCGTCTCGAAGTGGTGTTCGAGCGCGGAGCGGCCCAGCCACGGCTCATCGCCCCACGTGAGTTTCACGACGCCGGATTCGATCATCAGTCGCACGAAGAGCCACCACAGCAGCCAGCGGCCGATTTTCTGCGCGAGCGTCTCCACCGCCCAGTCGGGCCGTGCGCGCCACGGGAGCCAGAGCGCGGCGAGGAGCGCCGTTTCGAGGAGCAGCGCGTCCCATTGAAAATTGGCGAACGACTCGCCGACGGTCATCAGCGAGAGGTAGAGCGCCCAGCAGAGCAGCGCACACGCGCCGGGGAAAAATCCCGCGCACATTGCGATGGCAAGCAGCGCGCCGAGCCAGCATTGCGCGAGCAGCATGGAGTCGCCCTCGGCCAGCCAGCTCAGCGACGGCATCTGCCAGAATGTGACACCCGCCGCGCGCGCCGCGGTGAGCTGCTCGCCCACGGGGATGAGCCCGTGCTCGCCGACCAGCCCGCGCACTTGCGAACCCCAAGACCAGAACGCCACGAGAAAAACCACGCCAAGCGCGACGGCGAACACGCGGCGTGCGGCGAGAAAACGCGGCTTCTGAGAGTGCAGCGTTCGCTCGATCCACCGCGCTGCCGCGTCGGGCGGGGAAGTGCGCGCGGCGATTTCTATCCCGATCCACGTTGCGGCGAGCACGAGCCACAACACCAGGCAGCGCGTGAGCACGTCCGCCGTCGCCACCTCCAGCAGCGCCCACAGCGCGACGACGAGTGCGAAGGCGCAGACGCGGAGCGTGGTCTTCATCCCCGGCTACTTGCCGCCGAGTTTCAAAATCGCCGCGTAGTCCGCGGCCGAGAGCGGCATCACCGAGAGGCGCGACTGCCGGAGCAGCGCGATTTCCTTCAGCGCGGGCGCGGCCTTGATGGCTTCCAGCGTCACCGGTTTCTTCAGCGGCTTCGCCGGGACGAGGTCCACGCAATCCCAGCCCGGCTCATCCGCCGTCGGGTCGGGATACGCCTCGCGCGCGACTTTCGCGATACCCACGACTTCCTTGCCGGTGACCGAGTGGTAGAAAAGCACCGTGTCGCCCTTCCTCATCGCGCGCAGGTTGTTTCGCGCCTGGAAATTCCGCACGCCCGTCCACGCGGCGCGGCCCTCCTTGGTGAATTGCTCCCACGAATAGGAGGCGGGTTCGGATTTGACCATCCAGTGTCTCGGCATGCGTGGGAAAACGTCGCACCCCGCGGAGAACCTCAAGACAAAACCGCATCCGCATGTGCGGCGTGGGAGCGCCGGTGGCGCGTTCATGGTCGGGCTGGCGGGATTCGAACCCGCGGCCTCCTGCACCCGAGACAGGCGCTCTACCAAGCTGAGCCACAGCCCGATTTCTGAACGGCGCGAATAGAGCGGGCGGGAATCCCGCGGTCAACAGAAACATTCCCCGCTGGGAGATGGAGTGCGCCGGGAAGCCCGCGGTGGACATTTTCCAAACCTCCCCGCTACCTTTGCCGCATGACCCGACACGATGGACGCACGCCTGCCCAACTCCGCCCCGTCACCTTCACGCCCGGCTTTGCGCCGAATGCGACGGGGTCGGTGCTGGTGAGCACGGGGGAGACGCGCGTGATTTGCTCGGCCATGGTCGAGGAGGTCGTGCCGCGCTGGATGAAGGAGCAGCAGGTGACCGGCGGCTGGGTCACGGCGGAGTATTCCATGCTGCCGTATTCCACCGGGCAGCGGAAGCAGCGCGACATCACGCGCGGGAAAATCGACGGGCGTTCCTCGGAAATCCAGCGGCTCATCGGCCGTTCGCTGCGCGCGGCGCTGGACCTGGACAAGCTCGGGCAGCGCACGATGTGGATTGATTGCGACGTGCTCTCGGCGGACGGCGGGACGCGCACGGCGAGCATCACCGGGGCCAGCGTGGCCGCCGCGCTCGCGTGCCGGAAGCTGATGGCCGAGGGGAAGATCAAGCAATGGCCCATCAAGCAGCTCGTGACGGCGGTGAGCGTCGGGATCGTCGGCGGAGTGGCGCTGCTGGATCTCAACTACGTGGAGGACAAGGACGCCGCCGTGGACCTGAACGTGGTGATGACGGAAGGCGGGCACTTTGTGGAAGTGCAGGGCAGCGGCGAGGAGAGCACCTTTTCCGAAGCGGAGCTGAACACGATGCTGGAACTCGCGCGCGGCGGCATCGGCGAGCTGGTGGCGAAGCAGCGGGCGGTGATCGGGTAAAAGCGGACGCGCTTTTTCAAAATGCCGCGAGGCACGCGGCGCGGGAGGAGGGGATCTTGTGGCAGGCGCGGCCGATGGCGACGATGGGGGAGAGTTCCGGATGCGCGATGCCGAGCATGCGGGCCAGCTCGCTCTCGAAATGGAGCAGCGCGCGCGCTTCGGCGGGGTTTTTGTCGAGGAAGTTGTAGGCGCGCTCAAGCAGGTCGTGGATTTCCGGTGCGGGCTGCTCGGGCTCGGTCGTCAGCTCGATGAGTTCGACAAAATAGGAAGCCAGCGCGACGCGGCGGTGGTCGGTGCGCAGCCCTGCGCGGGCATCGCGGAGGACGGCTTCCCGCAGCGTGTGCAGTTCGCTTTTCGCGCTGTGCGCGATGCTGATTTCGCAGTCGAAAAACAGATCCAGCACCCCGGCGAAGCGGTTCTTGGGACGCAGCGCGCCCTTCACGATCGTCTTCAGCCGGCCGAGGTCGCGCGTGAACCAGGTGACGATGAGGCTCGTTTCGCTGAACCGTGTTTTTCGGAGCAAAATGGCTGCGGTGGTCTGCACGTGCGCTAGGGATGCCGCAGACTCCGCGCGCCGGAAAGCAGAGACTGCCTCAGTTCGCGCCGACGGCGCTCTCCGACGCGTTCAAGACGAAGCGGTAGCCGGCCTTGTCCGCGTTCAGTGGGACGCGTAAAAAGGGTTGCTCGGGAAGTGCGGATGTCGGCGGGAAAAGAAATCCGGCGCTGCTGCCGTGCGGGAATGAAACAGCGCGCGCGGCTGACCTTCCTGCCCGAAAAAAGTTGAAAATTCTTCTCAAGGAATCGGCGGGCTTGGGTTATGAGAGGAGAACAAACTATGTTCCTCTCCAAAGCCAAAAAGAAATCAGCATGGGTCCAGACAGCTCTCGAGCGTTTTGAACGTCCGCTCCTGCAGTACGCCCTGAGCATCCTCCAGGATCTCGACCGTGCCCGCGACACCGTGCAGGAGACTTTCATGCGTCTGCACACGCAGGATCAGGCAGCCATCGAGGGTCATCTTTCGCAGTGGCTCTTCACCGTTTGCCGTAACTGCGCGCTGAAGTCGCTGAAGAAGGAAGACCGCTACATTTATGTCGAGCACGAGGAGTTTGAGCACCGCCGGGTGGACAGCATCACCCCTCTGCAGGACATGGCGCGCCGCGAGACCGTCGAGCGGCTCATGGAGCACGTGAAGGCTTTGCCGAAGAACCAGCAGGAGGTCGTTCGCCTGCGCTTCCACGGGAGCCATTCCTATCAGGAAATCAGCCAGATCACCGGGCTGAGCGTGGGGAATGTCGGATTTATTTTGAACGCCGCCATGCGCAATTTGCGCGGTAAAATGGAACGCGACGACAAGGACGAGAAAATCATCTATCTGGCCAAACGGGCCGCTTCGTAAAATACACCAATGAGAGGGAGACTGTCAGAACAAGACCTAACCGATTACGCGCTCAACGAACTCCCCCCGGACGAGCGCCTCTACGTCGAAAGCATGCTCGGGATCTCCGAGGAATGCCGTAACGACATCTACAAGATGCTGGAAATCGGCGAACTGCTGAAGGAAGGCATGGAACAGCGCGGCGAGATCGAGGCCCTTGCGCTGAGCGACGAGCAGCGCTCGAAGGTGCTTGAGGTGCCCGCATGGCACTGGCGCGGATTTTTGCAAAAGGCAGCCGCGATCCTCCTACTTTCCGTGGGCACCGCCTACACTGCGACCCGGCCCGGTTTCTGGCAAAATGGCGGTGTCACCGCCGACAAGCTCGCCTCGGCGGGGCAGGCCGTTCAGGGCATGGTCGCCGATGTACAGGAGAAAGGCTTTGCACGCAGTGTCGAGGAGTTCCGCAGCCGGCTTGAGAAAATTTCGAGCACGGCGGTGGAACCCGAGTGGCAGTTTGCCGCACAGCCAGCCATCTGCACGCCGCCTGTCTGGGTGGACATGCCGCTGCCTGAGATCGCAGAGATGTAAGCACGACGCGCGACTGCTCCAGGCTGACTGGAATTTGACGCCGTTCGACGTTTCTCGCCGAACGGCGTTTTCTTTGCCATAGACCCATTTTCCCAAACGACATGACCACCACTGACAACCCTCCCAAGACTGAACTCGACGACAAGGCAGCCGCCGCGCTGCTCGTGGACGCGTACGAAAAAATCACGCGCGAAATGGCGAAATTCATCGTCGGGCAAAAGGAGGTCATCGAGCAACTGCTCATCGCCGTGCTCGCCGGCGGCCACTGCCTGCTCGAAGGCGTTCCGGGGCTGGCGAAGACCGCGATGGTCCGCACGCTCTCGCAGGCGCTGAATATGGGCTTCCGGCGAATCCAGTTCACTCCCGACCTCATGCCCTCGGACATCACGGGCACGGACATCATTCAGGAATCCTCCACGGGACATCGCCAGTTCGTCTTCCAGAAAGGCCCGATTTTCACCCAGATGCTGCTGGCGGATGAAATCAACCGCACGCCGCCCAAGACGCAGGCCGCGCTGCTCGAGGCGATGCAGGAAAAGCACGTGACCATCGGCGGCAAGACCTTCGAACTCGACCAGCCGTTCTTCGTCCTCGCGACGCAAAATCCGATCGAGCAGGAAGGCACCTATCCGCTGCCCGAAGCGCAGCGCGACCGCTTCATCTTTCTCGTCAATGTCGACTACCCGAGTCGCGACGAGGAGCGGCAAATCGTGACACGCACGACGGGCACGTTTATTTCCGACGTGCAGACGGTGCTCAGCGGACAGCAGATTCTGGAGCTCCAGAAAGTCGTGCGCAAAGTGCCCGTGCCGGATCACGTGATGGATTTCGTGCTCGATGTCGTCCGCATCTCGCGGCCGAACGAGCCGGACGCTCCGGCGTTCGTGAAGGAGCTCATCAGCTGGGGCGCCGGCCCGCGTGCGTGCCAGAACCTCGTGCTCGCCGGAAAAGTACGCGCGGTGCTGCAGGGCCGCTTCCATGTGACGATCGACGACATCGAGGCGCTCGCGCTTCCGGTGCTGCGGCACCGCATCGTGCCCACGTTCAATGCCGAGGCCGAAGGGGTGAGCGTGGACGAAATCGTCCGGCGCATCCTGAAGCACGTGCCGCGCGGCGAGGCGAAACGCGCCCTGTAATTCCGGAATTCCGACCCTCCGCACGGCATGGCCCACGTCTCGGACTTCCTCACTCCGTCCGACCTCCAGCGCATCTCGAACCTGCAGGTTTTTGCGCGGCAGGTCGTCGAGGGCTTTACCACCGGCATGCACCGCTCGCCGCACAAGGGCTTCAGCGTCGAGTTCAAGCAGCACCGGCAGTACGTGCCCGGCGATGAAATCCGCCACATCGACTGGCGCGTCTTCGCGCGCAGCGACCGCTACTACATCCGCGAATACGAGGAGGAGACGAACCTCCGTGCGACCATCATCCTCGACCGCAGCGGCTCGATGGACTACGGCGGCGGCCAGCCGGGGCAGGTGAGCAAGTTCGAATACGCGACGAAGCTCGCCGCGTGTCTCTCCTACCTCATGCTCCAGCAGTCCGACGGCGTCGGGCTCGTCACATTCGACACGCAAATCCGCCGCTACATCCCGCCGCGTTCGCGCGTGAGCCACCTGCGGATGATTTTGAACGAACTCGAAAGCGGAAAGCCCGGCGGCGAGACGGAACTCGGCAAGGTCTTTCACGATCTCGTGCCGAAGCTCCACCGGCGCGGCCTGCTCGTCATCATCTCGGACTGCTTCGGCGAGGTCGCAAATTTCCTCAAGGCGCTCGCGCACTTCCGCCACGCGCGGCACGAGATCCTCGTCTTCCAAATCTGGCACCCGGATGAACTCGCATTTCGGTTCAAGGGCTGGACGCAGTTCGAATGCATGGAGCGCGATGGCGTGAAGCACCTGCTCGACCCCGCGATCCTGCGGCAGGCCTACCTCGCGAACCTCGAAAAATTCCGCACCGAACTCACACGCGGATGCCGCCGGCACAAGGTGGATCTCGTGCCATTCACGACAGACGAACCCTACGCGAAGGCGCTCGCCGCATACCTGAGCCGGAGGCTGGCGCGGGGATGAACTTCCTCAACATCGCCCTCCTCGGCGGAGCCGCCGCGCTCGCGATACCGATTCTCATCCACCTCTTTCACAAGAGCCGGTTCAAGGTGGTGAAATGGGGCGCGATGCACCTGCTCGAAGCGGTCCTGAAGACCAATCGCCGCCGCATCCAAATCGAACAATGGATACTGCTCGCGATCCGCTGCGCCATCCCGGTTCTCCTCGCGCTCGCAATGGCGCGGCCGCTCTGGAAGGGCGCGCAGTCGCTGCTCGGCGAGGCAAAGACATCCACCGTGGTGCTGCTGGACAACAGCTATTCGATGGACGCCTCGCGTGCGGGCACCACGGGCTTTGGCATCGCGAAGGACGAGACGCTGCGCCTCATCAACGAACTGCGCCAGGGCTCGGAAGTCCACGCGATCCTCATGGGTGAAGGCGGACGCGGCGTCCTCGATGCGCCGACCTACGATCTCTCCCGCGTCACGCAGGCGTTGTCGAAGGCCACGGCGGGATTCGGCACGGCGCGCATTCCAGCCGCCCTCGATCTCGCGGCCGGCACGCTGGAGAAAATGCACGAGAGCGCGCGGCAGATCGTGGTGCTTACGGATTTCCAGCGCGTGAGTTTTCCCGCGACGGAGGACGCGCTCATCGGCCGCGCGGTGCAGCGGATCCGCAAACAGCCCGCGGTGCCGAACGTCACGTTCTGGGACGTCGGCCAGGAGGTGAAGGAAAACGTCGCCGTCGAGTCGCTCGATTTTTCGCGGCTCATGGTCGGCGTCGGGCAGAAAGTGCAAATCCGCGCGAACCTTCGCAACTTCGGCGACGCCAACCATGGCGACCTGCGCGTGACCTTGAAAGTGGACGGCAAGGACAAGGCCGCGTCGCAAGTCGCGCTCGGGCCCCACGCGAAGGCGCAGGTGCTCTTCACACACGCATTCGACGCCGCGGGCTCGCATGTCGTCGAGGTTTCCATCGAGCCCGATGTCCTCGCGGCCGACAACACCTTTCTCGCGAGCATCCCCGTGCGCGACCGCATCCCGGTCTTGCTCGTGGACGGCGCTCCCGGGCCGACGCCCGAGGACATCGCCTCCGAGACCGCCTATCTGCAGATCGCCCTGTCGCCATTCGCCGCGGGCAAAGTGGAACTCAGCGACCTCATCCGGCCGACCGTCGTCACTGCGGATTCGTTCAGCGCGAAGAGCCTCGGCGACGCCGCTGCCATCGTCCTCGCGAACGTGCGCAAGCTCACTCCCGAGCAGGTGCGCGTCCTGACGGACTTCGTGAAAAATGGCGGCGGCCTGCTCATCTTCCCCGGTGACCGCACGGACACCGCGTGGTGGAACGGTCCCTTTGCCCCGCTCGCCCCGGTGCCGCTCGCGGGCATCTCCGGCGAACTGAAGGACGGCGCGCAGGGCGTCGGCATCGCGGCCCAGCGTTTTGAAAATCCCGCACTCGAACTTTTCAACGACCCGCGCAACGGCTCGATGACCGAGGCTGCGATCAAGGTCTGGTTCAAAATGCGCGCGCCCGCCGACTCCGGCGATCCGCTCGCGCCGGTCGTCCTCGCGCGGCTCGACTCCGGGGATCCATTTCTCGTCGAGCGCGCCGTCGGGCACGGCCGCGTGATCGCCTGCGCCACGGCCGCGGACGCCGACTGGGGGAATCTCCCCGCGCGCCCATTTTACCTCCCGCTCGTGCAGCGGCTCTGCGTGCATCTCGCCTCGACGGTGAATCCGCCGCGCAATCTCGAGGTCGGTCGCGCGCTCATTTCATTTTTGCCTGTCGAAACCGCCGGGAAAAAGGCGCTGCTCAGCGGGCCGGACGGGACCCCCATCGAAGTGCCGATCGTGAAGAAGGAAGAGCGCGGGGTCGTCGAGACCGCGCCGCTTTACCAGCCGGGCCTCTACACGCTGCAGCCGCCGGGCGGGCAGCCGATCCATTACGTGGTGAACGCGGATCGCCGTGAGTCCGATCTCGCGCGGCTGAGCGACACGGAGATTGCCGAGTTCGGGAAGGTGCATGGCGTGGCCGTCGTCCACAACGCGACGGAATATCGCGACATGGAGCATCGTCAGCGCTTCGGTGAGGAACTCTGGAAATGGGCGCTCCTCGGCCTGCTGGCGCTCATCTTCCTCGAGCTCTTTCTTGAGCGGAAATTCGCCGGAGTGCGCACCAAACTATGAACCGCGAGCACGTCACCACCACGCTGCGATGGACGGGCGACTGGCCCTGGTATGCCGGCGTCGGCGTCGCCTTGCTGCTCGCCGGCATCGCGTGGATGCTCTACCGACGGGACACGCATTCGCACAACCGCTGGGTGCGTGTGCTGCTTCCCACGCTGCGCGGCCTGGCAGTCATCCTCATCGTGCTCATGCTCAGCGGGCCGGTGCTGCACCACCGCAAGGTCATCGGCCAGCTCGCGCGCCTCTTCCTGTGCATCGACGCCTCCGAGTCCATGCAGCTCGCGGATCCCGCGATGGACGCCGGGCGGAAAATCGCCATCGCGCGCAGGCTCGGCCTCCTCGAGGGGGCGGACGTCGCGCTCGATCTTCCCCAGGCCGCCGCGGCGCTGGCCGACGCGCGCGGCATCGCCGACCGTCTGCCGCCAGTCGAGGCGCTTGACGACGAAATATGGCGCAAGCTCTCCTCCGAGTTCGCAGCCAAGGCTGCTGACGCCGCCAAATTCCTCGCCAAGGGTTTGCCCGGCAGCGACGAAATCGCTCGCCTCCGCACCGATGTCGCGGAGCCAGCGCGCGAGCTGGCGGCGCGGCAATTCGTCGCCGTGGACGATCGCATCCGCGCCTCCGGCGATCTCACCCGCCTCGGCGAAACTGCCGGGCGTTTCTCGCTCAAGATTTCCGCACTGTTTGAAAAGCAGATCGACGGCGATCCCGCGGCCGCGCCGCTCCGCGCGGCGCTTGCGAAGTTCGACGCACTTCCCCGCTGGCAGCGGGTGCAGGCGCTGCTCCTCGAAGGCCCGGCGGAGAAACGAATTCTCACACGCCTCGCGGAAAAACACGACGTCCAGCTCGTCCTGCTCGATGGGAACGAGGCGAAAATGCTCTGGCATTCCAGCGCGGGAGGTTCCGCGCCGCCCGCCGGGCTGCCGAAACCCGTCTCGCAATCCACGAGCCTCACTGCCGGACTGAAATTTGCCGGCGAGGCCGCGGGCGGGGCGGAGAAGAGCGCCGTCGTCCTGCTCACTGACGGCCAGCACAATGCCGGCGAATCCCCGCTCGATGCAGCGCGCATTCTCGCTGGGCGCAAGACCGGCGTATTTTCCATCGGATTCGGCAGCCAGGTGCCGCCGCGCGACATCGCCGTGCTCCGCGTCGTGGCGCCGGATTCCGTGTTCTTCGAGGACCGCGTGCGGGGCGAAATCCACATCAAGGAGGAAGTCCCGCCCGGCGAGGCATTCACCGTTTCCGTGAAGGACGGCGGCAAGATCGTGTGGGAAAAACCGCTCGTCTCGCTCGGCAAGGGTGTTCGGCGTGTGCCGTTCGAGTTTCCCATCAAGGAGCTCGCGGATGCCCGGATGAAGCAGCAGCAGCAGGGCTACGAGATTGCCGGCGCGCCGCTGCAGCTCACCGCCGAGGTCAGCAACGTGGACGGCGATCGCGAACTTTCCAACAACTCCGCGCCGCTCCGTTTCCGCGCCGTCACGCAGAAGCGGAAAATCCTCATCCTCGACGGCCGTCCGCGATGGGAGACGCGCTACCTGCGGAATCTTTTTGACCGCGACGAAAAATGGGAGGTCAACGCCGTCATGGCAGGCGCGACTTCGGACACGGGCTTCATCCGCGGGGACAAGGCCGGCACGTTTCCCGCGACGCAGAAGGCGCTGGATGGGTATGACCTCATCATCTTCGGGGAAGTGCCGCGCGGCGTTTTCAAGGACGAGGAGCTGAAGTGGCTCGCGGAATTCGTGGGCAGGCGCGGCGGCGCGATTGCATTCATCGACGGTTCGCGAGGTGCGCTCCGCGGGTACGAGGGCACGGCGCTGGCCCCGCTGTTTCCCGTGGAGTGGACCGGGCCGGGCGTGCGCGACGGCGTGAAGTCGCTCGCCCTCGCGGGACGCGCGCAGAGCATCGGGGCGTTCATGCTCGGCACCGATTCGTCCGTCAACGCCGACACATGGGCGAAGCTGCCGCCGCCTCATTTCGTCGCGCAGGTGAAGCCGCTGCCCGGCGCGGAGGTGCTGCTCGAAGCGGTCGCCGGCACGCGCATGCCGGCCGCGGTGCTGCGGCCGTTCGGCGCTGGCCGCGTGTATTACCAGGCATTCGATGACTCGTGGCGGTGGCGTTACGAGGTCGCGGATCTCTACCACGTGCGCTTTTGGAACCAGCTTGGCGACTACATCGGCGAGACTCCCTTTGCTGCGCGCGACAAATTTGTGCAGCTCGACGCGGGCCAGCTCACCTACCAGCCGGGCGATCAGGCGGACATCCGCGCGCGCCTCCGCGATGCGGAGGGCCGCCCGGTCTCCGATGCCTCGGTGAACGCCGTGCTCTACCGCGACGGACAGAAGGTCGCGTCGATTACGCTTTCACCGGACGAGGGTGGCCTCTACCGCGGCCGGACCGCTGCGCTCGACAGCGGAGCCTACGAGCTCGCAATCGACACCGCGGCTGTGCCATCCGATCAGCTCAAGGCCCGCACGCAGTTCGGAGTCACCGCGCGCGAGAATGTCGAGCGCACGCTGCTCAGTCTGAACGAGGACATCCTCCGGCAGGTGAGCCTCGCGGGCGGCGGGGAATATCTGCGCGAGGAGCAGAGCGACACGCTCATCGAACGGCTCGCACCGCTGAGCACGGGCCAGGTGATCGAGAGCGACACCGTTCTCTGGCAGAGCTGGTGGTGGTTTCTCCCGATTGTGCTGCTGCTCACCATCGAGTGGATTTTGCGGAAGCGATTCGGGATGTTGTAACGTGGACAATCCTTTCCGCGGAAGTGCGACACGGCGGACAGGATTGTCCGCGCTATTACGACGGCGACGAGACCTCGTCTGGCGCGGCCGGAACGGGTGTCGCAACAGGTGCATTCGGCGCGGGGGCACCGAGAAGACCGGCGACTTGCAGCTGCACCTGCTCGACCTGGTCGAGGCGCAGCTGCGGGTCGGGCACCACGAAAACCTCGCCGGTCTTCACGTGCTCGTAGATGCGCGTGAGCGAGCCGTCGTCGCCGTGCTTTGCCTCGATCTCCCGCAGCAGGCGTTTGCGCTCCAGCATGAGCGCGAGGATGTAGCGGGCGTTTGCGTGCTCGATGCCGGACTCCAGCATGTAGCTGCGCAGGAGATCCTCGGCGGTCTGCTTGCTCACGGCTTCCGGTGGCGCGGCCAGCGGCGGCTCGAATTTCGATTTCCAGAACGAAAACGGAGCGGGGCTTTCGGCGCGGTTCCTGAACGCCTCCTCGCACAGGTCCTCGCGACGGAAGCCGTCCTTTTCATGGAAGAGAAGGGTGTAGAAATATTCGCCGTCGGCAAATGCGACGCCGGTGGCGGCGCAGTGGGGGGCTCGGCTTTGGATGGTCCAGTCGTTGGTCATTTTTTACGGAAGGAGAATCGGAATGCCTCGCGATTGGTCGAGCGGAGGTAAAGGAGATAGCAGCCGATCACGACGAGCGCGGCATTGGGAGTCCACGCGGCGACAGCGGGTGAGACGTGGTGGCCTTTTCCCAGCGCGAGGAAAAAGAACATGAGAAAGAGGAAGACGAAGAAGATGAAGATGCTCGCAGCGACCGATGCGAGGACCGCCCGGCGTGAATATACGATGCCGAGCGGCGCCGCGATGAAGGTGATGGCGAAGCATGTGAATGGCAGCGCCCAGCGATGCTGGAGGTGTGTGCGAAAGGCCGCGAGCTGCCGATCCGGAAGGTCGGCGTTCGAGGCGAGGTACTCCTGCAGGTCGGGCACGCTGAGCTGCTCCGCTTCCATGCGCGAACTGGCGATGCGGAACGGCGTTTCGCTCCAGCCGTCGATCGTGCGCGTGGCATCCGCCCCGTAGCTGCGCGTCCAGTCCTCGGTGGTGCCGGAGATGTTCCCTTCCGCGTCGAAGCCGACCTGCTTGCCCTGCGCGAGAATCCACTTGCCGGTACGGGCGTCGTAGGTGGCCTCGCGGGCGTACCAGCGGGTGATCGGCTGGCCGGTGGCATCGAGCTGCGTGATGTGCACCTCGTCGAGCGCGTCGACATTCGGACGCCAGACGGCGCCGAACCACAGCCGGTTGGTCATCCGATCCTTCGAGAGATGTCCCACGACGAACTTGAACTTCTCCATTTCCCCCTCTCCGAAACGGATCCGCCCGATATCCTCGCGGCGCAGCGCGTCGGCGCGCGGGGCGAGTTCGTAGTTCAGCCACGTGCAGAGTCCGGCAATGCCTGCGCAGAAAATGAAAAGCGGGACGAGGATGCGGGGGACGCTGCGCCCGGCGGTGAGCATCGAGATGATTTCGTTTGAGCGCGAAAGCTTGCTGAGGCTGTAGAGCAGCGCGAGCAGGATGCCGACCGGCATGCAGAGCAGGATGAAGTGCGGGATCTGGTGCGCGTAGTAGATGCCGATGAGAAGGATGCGCGACTTTCCCGCGATGAAGTCGTTCGAGTTGTCGAACAGATCGAAGATGATGAGGATCCCGAGAAAGCCGAAAAAGCAGAGCAGGAACGGCTCCAGAAAGCTTCGCAGGACGTATCGGTCGAGGATTCGCATGAACGCGTGCGATTCAGTCTGAACGGCCCCGCGCGGCAAAGCGAAAACATCGCGCTTCTCAGACGGGCGGAGCGGCGGCATCGTCCGCGCGATGTCAGTCATTGTCGGAATCGATCTCGGAACCACGAACTCGCTCGTCGGCGTGATGGAGGCGGGCTTCCCCGTGCTGCTGGCCGACGCGGACGGCGAGCGGCTCACCCCGTCCGTCGTGCATTTCCCGGCCGGCGGTGCACCGATCGTCGGGCGAGCCGCCGCCCGCATGCGCGCGGTGGATCCGGAGAATACGATTTACTCGGCGAAGCGCTTCATCGGCAGACGTGTGGGCGAGGAGGCGGATGATGTGGCTTACCGTCTCGCGGGTGAAAGGGGTGAGCCGGTCACGATCCAGGCACGCGGTGTGGACCGCGCGCCCGAGGAAATCGCCGCGGAGGTGCTGAAAAAGCTCCGCGCCGACGCGGAGCGCGCCATGGGAGAGCCGGTCACGCGCGCGGTGATCACCGTGCCCGCGTATTTCAACGACGCGCAGCGCAACGCGACCAAGCGGGCAGGGGAACTCGCGGGGCTGACCGTCGAGCGCATCGTGAATGAGCCGACCGCCGCCGCACTGGCATACGGTCTCGACCGCCTGCGCGAACGTTCAAAGATCGCCGTGTATGACCTCGGCGGCGGGACATTCGACATCTCGATCCTCGAACTGACCGCCGGCGTCTTCCACGTCCTCTCCACGAATGGCAACACGCGACTCGGCGGCGACGACATCGACGCCGCGCTCGTGGAGTCCTTGGTAGGGACGTTTCGCCGAAACGTCCCCAATTTTCCGGGGTCTGATCGCACGGACGACTCAAGCAGGTTGCAAGTGGGACGGCTCGGGGACCCGTCCCTGCCGCCCGGACTCCTCGCGCGCCTGCGGGAGGCGGCGGTCGAGGCGAAACACCGGCTCTCGGAAATGGAAGAGACCGCCGTCGAGCTTCCGTTTGTCGAAGGGCACGGGAGCGTTTCACTTTCCCTGACCCGCGCGGACCTGGAGCGGCTCGCCGCGCCCATCGTGGAAAGGACGCGCGCCCACTGCCTGCGCGCGCTCGCGGATGCGAAGCTGAAACCCGAGGAACTCGACGAGATCATCCTCGTCGGCGGACAGACGCGCATGCCGATGGTGCGGCGGTCGGTCGCGGAGATTTTTGGAAAGGCCGCAAACACCTCGCAGAATCCCGACGAGGCCGTGGCCATCGGCGCGGTCATCCAGGCGGGCATCCTCAGCGGCGCGGTGCAGAATGTCGTGCTGCTCGACATCACGCCGCTCTCGCTCGGCATCGAGACGTTCGGCGGGCTGATGAACGTCATCATCCCGCGCAACTCCACCATTCCCATCAAGCGCGGCGAGATGTTCACGAACGCCGTGAGCGGCCAGCGTTCGATGCTCGTGCGCGTGCTGCAGGGCGAGCGCGAACTTGCGAAGGACAACTGGGAGCTCGGGAAATTCGACCTGGAATTCGAGCAGGCGCCGAAGGGACACGCGCGCGTCGGCGTGCAGTTCGAGATCGATGCGAACGGCATCCTGCGTGTCCTCGCCCGCGACACGAAAACCGGCAGCGAGCGCACCGTCGAGGTGTCGAGCGCCGTGGACGTGAGCGACGAGGCCGTGGAGAAAATGCTGGAGGATTCGCTGGAGCACGCCTTCGAGGACATGAACGACCGCGCCTTCACCGAGGCGAATTTGAAAGCGGGCGAGATGCTCCCCGCCGTCCGCATCGCGCTGGCGCAGGTCGGTGGCGAACTTTCCTCCGACGAACGGCAGGCAATCGCGAGCCGCGTCGCGGAAGTCGAAGCCGCCATCGCCACGGGTGCCGCGCAACCGCTGAAGAAGGCGGTCGCCGCGCTGGATGACGCGACCCAGCACCTCGCCGCGCTCCTGGTCGAACGGGCTGTAAAGGGCCGGTAGTCAGTGCGTCCCCTTTGGCGACCGGGTGGACATCACGCCGGGATCTCGAAGAGGTGCAGCGGTGACGTGTTGCCGGGATAGTCGCCGTCGGCGGTGAGCCTTCGTCCATTGCCGTTGCTGTTGGCGTTCGTCGAGGTCACCACAAAGCGGCGCTTGTCCGGATGCAGCGCCACGGAGTGGCAGTTCGCGAGCCCGGCGGTGCGCGTGTAGGACGGCTCGTTCTCTCCGGGACGCAGATACACCAGCTTTCCCGAACCGGGCTGCCCTCCCGTGATGGCGATGAGGAAGCCGTCCGGATGCCACGCGACATCGTGGACGAATCCTTCCTTCGTCGCACCGAGCCGCACCTCACGTGATGGCTTTCCGGTGGCGAAGTCGAATTCCAGCAACACCGGCACGCCTTGCACGAACCCGCCGCCTTCCGGATTGCAGCCGGCGGCAAGCAGCGTGCGGCCTCCGTCGAGGAAAGTGAGCACGCGCAGGCCCGCCACATCCTGCATGCGCGAGAGTTTGTAAAGCGGCTCGGCTTCAAGCTGCCGGACGACTTTATCCGCCTTGAAATCCAGCACCGACAACTTGGCGAACAAATCGCCGAACACGATCTGCGTGCCGTCCGGCGTGAACGTCAGCGCAAAGATGTCGCTCGTGTGCCCGTGCTTCGCGACGGGCTTGCCGTCGGCGGAATTCCAGACGCGCACGAACTGGTCGGCACCGCACGTCGCGATGAGCTTGCCGTCCGCGGAGATTGCGATGCGGCGGATCGCGCCGTCGTGCGCGGCGGCGTGCTCCCAAATCGGCTTGGGGGCGTCGCCCTCGTACGGCGTGCAGGCGAGTTTGCCCCAACTGTCCGAGGCGAAGAGCAGCTTGTCGGTCGGGTGAAACGCGATGCTCTGCACCCAGCCGTTGAATCCACCGAGCGGCGGCAGCGGGACGAGTTCGACGGGGGACTCGGGTTTGGCGGTCTTTGCGGGCTTGGGCGCGGGCTTCCCCAGGGCATCGTCGGGAGGGACGACGCCGGGGGCCGTTTTCTTTTCCACGACGCTCCAGCGCATCACCACGCGATCCATCGCACCCGAGGCGAGCACGTTTCCGCACGGGCTGAAGCGCGCAGAGAGAAGCTGGCGGTCGGAGGGGAAGGTCTTCAGTTCCTTCGGTTCGGCAGTCATGCGAGTGCCTCCTTGATGGGCTTCATATCCTCGTGTGCGATCGGCAGCGGCTGTCCGTGATTGTCGTATTCCTCGATCCTCGAATCGATGCCGAGCGCGTTGAACCACGTGTGGAAGACCGAGCCGATGTCGTAGCCGTTGTCCTTCACGAAGGTGCCCTTGTCGTTCGTCGCGCCGACGACACAGCCGGGTTTCACGCCGCAGCCGGCCATCGCGAGGCTCCACGCCTCGGGCCAATGGTCACGGCCGACGTGGCCGTTGATGCGCGGCGTCCGGCCGAATTCGCTCATTGCCACGACCAGCGTGTGCTCCAGCAGGCCGGTCGCCGCGAGATCTTCGACGATGGCGGCGAAGGCGCGATCAAACTTCGGCACGAGCGAGGCGTGGCCGTTGAAATTGTCGCCGTGTGTGTCCCAGCCGTAGTTGGTGACCTTCACGAAGCGCACGCCGGCTTCGAGCATGTTGCGCGCGATGAGCATGTGCTGTCCGATCTGCGTCCGCCCGTACCGGTCGAGATCCTTCGGCGGCAGCTTGCTCGTGTCGAAGATCTCCGAGCGCTTCATCAGCTCCCGTGCGGTGTCGAAGACAAAGCTGCTCGCCTCGGTGAAATTCGTGCGGCGCCGCGCGGCGTAGCGTTTGTTCAGCATCTCGCGCAGTTCATTGCGTTCCTCGTCCTCGTCCGCGGCGAGCGATGCGTGGCGCAGCAAGTCCTCCGGCGGCTTGCCGTCGCCGAATGCGAGCGAGCCGTATTTTGGCCCGAGGAAACCGGCGTCCTCCGTCTTGAAGCCGCCGCTGTCGGGCTTGATCCACACGTAGGCGGGGAGCTTCGTCGCAGTCGGCCCCATGAGCTTCGAAATTGCCGAGCCGAAATACGGATACGCGACGCCGCGGTTTTTCGGATCGCCGCGCTGGATGCGCGCGACGCCGGACGAGTGCGCGTTGTCCTGCGTGCAGAGGCTGCGCACGACGCAGAGCCGGTGCGCCTGCTTCGCCGATTTCTGCATGAGTTCGGAGAAATGAACGCCCGGCACGCTCGTCGGGATTGCGCGGAACGGCCCGCCGAATTGCGTGTTCGGCTTCGGATCCCAGCTCTCGAGCTGGCTGATCCCGCCGTCGAGCCAGACGAAGAGAACCTGCTTCTCCTTCTTGCGCATCGCCTCCGCGGCCTGGGCGCTGGCAATTCCGCCGAGCGCGCCAAACGCAAACGCGCCCGCAGATGCACCGAGGAACTGGCGGCGGGAAACGGCGTGCTCCCAAGGTTTGCAAAGGGGATTCATTGGCGGCGAGTGTTCAGTGATTCACAAAAAACTCCATCGAGGACAGCATGGCCCAAGAGTAGTGACCGAGCGCCTTTTCGCGGGTGGCGTGATGCTTTGCGAGGAACGTCGCCACCTCCGTTTTTTCTTCCGCCGTCGGCGGGCGCGTGAGGATGGAAACGTAGAGCTCGTCCGCAATCTGGCCGGCGTCGCTCATCGCGGCGACGCGGTCCATCAGGTTGCCTTTCCGCCTCTGGAGCGCCCAGAGCACGAGATCGTTGTTTCGCAGGAAGAGCGCCGCACGCAGCGTCGGATTGACGGACAACTCCGGCTCTTTCGCAGCATTTGCGAACGCAGCGGTAAACGCCCTCTCAAATTCCTTCCGCTCCACCTTCTTCCCCTCGATGCCGTCCCAGCCCTCGCCGCCGAGAACGCGATCCTGCTCGCCGGTCGCGGTGAGAAATGCGCGCGCGAGCTGCTCGGCGGCAAGAGGACGCTCCTTGGCGACCGTGAACAGTTCCTCCGGCGCGTCCTTCGCATCGGCGGGGAGGATGCTGGAGCGGGCGTAGGTTTGCGTGAGCGCGAGTTCACGCAGCAGCCATTTGATGTCGAACTTGTGGCCGGTGATTTCCTTCGCGAGAAGGTCGAGCAGTTCGGGATGCGACGCCGGGTTTTCGCTGTGGATCAGATCGAGTGGCTCGACGAGGCCGCGGCCCATCGCGAGGAACCAGACGCGGTTTGCAATGTTGCGTGCGAAGTAGGGATTCTCGCCCGATGCGAGACGCTGGCCGAGTTCCTTGAGCGGGCTGAAGCGCGGCACGCCGAGCGCGCGCTTCTTTTTGTCCGGCGGCTCGATCCATTGCTCGCTCTCCGGCAGCGCGGGAATATCCACCTCGGCGCCGAGCGGCACGCGCGGGCCGGTTGCGCCCTTCGCGCTGCTGAGCACCGAGACGAATTCATACTTCTTCGCCAGCAGCCCCTCGGAAAGCCATGCCGACTTGTAATCGCCTCCCGCAGGCTGGAGCTTCGCATTCTGGAACGCGACGAACAGGCCGCTGAAGTCCACCTGCTTGTAATCGTTTACCGTAAGATGCTTGTGGCACTGGCAGCACTGGAGGTCCACGCCCATGAAGAGCCGCCCCGTGTCGCGCGTGAGCCCGGGGTAATCCGTGTCCTGCTGCCCGACTTTTTCCAGCCGGCGCGTGATGAAATGGCCCGCACCCCGCAGCTTCTCGTCCTTGAAATCCGGGCTGACCATCTCCCGCACCATCCGGTCCCATGGCTTGTTCTCGCGAAACGAATCCATGAGGTAACGCCGCCACTCCTCGTTGTCGCCGTTGCGCTCCATGAGCTGGATGTTGAACACCTCTGCCATCCGGCCAGCGAACTCCGGCGCAGCGAAAAGCCGGTCGATCAGTTTCGACCGTTTGTCCGGCGCGGAATCGGCCAGGAACTTCCGCGTCTCCTCCGCGAGCGGGATGCTCCCATTGAAGTCGAGCCACGCGCGGCGAAAAAATTCCGCGTCTTCCGCGGGAGCTGCGAGAGGCTGTGCGGCGGCCTTCGCCTTGGCCGCGATCAGCGTATCGATTCGCTGCGACAACGACTCGGCCCGGGCAGAGATGCCCGCGCACGCCAGTGCGGCTGCGAGGAAAATGAGGGCGGTCGAAAGCTGCGAGCGCATCGGCGAGGGGCTTCTGGAAAGACCCTCGGTGGGGGCCGTTCTTAGCGGGACCAGCGTTCAGCGCGCCTTGGTGGATTTCCCGCCCTCAGCCTTTCCGGTCTTGAACATTTCGAGGACCGCTTCGCGGGCGGCCGCATGATCCACGATGGGAAGCGGGTAGTCTTTTGCAACGGGATGTCCGGCGGCGGGTGGCTCGCAAAATTGCGCGGCGGGCACGTCGCGGAGTTCCGGCACCCAGCGGCGGATGTAGGCGCCGTCGCGGTCGAAGCGCTTCGTCTGCGACCAGGGATTCTGGATGCGAAAGTAGGGCGCAGCGTCGGTGCCGGTGCTGGCGCTCCATTGCCAGCCGCCGTTGTTGCTCGCGATTTCTCCGTCCACCAGCAGGCGCATGAAATGGCTCTCGCCGTGCATCCACCAGATGCGGAGATCCTTCGCGAGGAACATGGCGGTGATCATGCGGACGCGGTTGTGCATGTGGCCGGTGGCGGCGAGTTCGCGCATGCCGGCGTCCACGATCGGGAAACCGGTGCGGCCCTCGCGCCATGCGTCGAAGTGCTCGCGCGCCTCCGGTTCGCGGCTCCACGCGCGTTCGTCTTCCGGACGCCAATGGGCGCGCCACGGCAGGCTGCGCGTGTCCTCCTGAAATTCGTGGTCCAAGACCTCCGGCCAATTCCAGAGCACCTGAAAGTAGAACTCTCGCCAGATGAGTTCGTTGATGAATGTGGCGACGCCCTTCTTGTCGGCGCTCGTCGTCGCCTCCGCGTTTGCGTGCCGGCAATCGCGCAGGACTTCGCGGATGGAGAGCAGGCCGTGCCGGAGATCCTGGGAGAGCCGCGAGGTGCCGTCCTCCTCGGGCAGGTCGCGCCTTTGTCCGTAGAGGAAAATCGGCCCGTCGAGAAACCGGCCGAGTCGTTTGCGCGCGGCGGCCTCGCCGGGCTGGATGATTTTCGCGCTGCTCGTGAGCTTCCACCGCTCGAGTGTCGGGAGCGGTTCGCTCTTCACGCCGTCCGGAACGGTGATTCGCGTCGCGGACTTGCCGACGTTTGTGTCGGGCAGCTTGCTCCATGCCCGGGCGTAGGGCGTGAAGACACGGAACGGGCGCCCCTCGCCGGTGAGCACTTCGTCGCGCTCGCGGATCGCGACGTCCTTCAGCGCGTGGGCTGTGATGCCCAGCCTTGCCGCCATTGTCGCGACCGTCTGCTCCATCGCCCGGCCAAACGGATCGGGGTCGCGGTTGAAATAGATCGCACACGCGCCGGTTTCACGGACGAGCTGTTCGAGCGCCTTGTCCGCGCGTCCGCTGCGGATGATCAGGCGCGCGCCTTTTGCTTCGAGATTCCTGTGGAGCGACGCCAGCGAGCCGCAGAGAAACTCCTGCCGCGGCGCTCCGCACCAGTGGTGCGTGCCGGTCCAGTCGCTCGCGATGTACACCGGGACGATCTGGTCGTGCGCGGCGAGCGCGGCGTTCAGCGCGGTGTTGTCGGTGAGCCGGAGATCGCGGCGAAACCAATGGATGGCGGTGCTCATGGGGCTCTGAACCATACGCCGGTGCGGCGGCCGCGGTTGCCCGGACTTACGGCGTCTTTCCGTGCCGGATGCGGCCGGCGAGCGCGCGGTTCAGCGTCAGTTCGTCGGCATGCTCCAGTCCGCCGCCGGCGGGCAGGCCCTGCGCGATGCGCGAGACGGTGACGGGGAACGGCTGGAGAAGCTCCGCGATGTAGTTCGATGTCGCGTCGCCCTCGACATCCGTGCCGAGCGCGAGGATGACCTCGGCAGGGATGCCCGTCCTGCACGCGGGCGATGAGCGAGGCGATGCGCAGATCGTCCGGGCCGACGTGCTCGAGCGGCGAGATGCGTCCGCCGAGCGCGTGGTAGCGGCCGCGGAAGACGCCGGTGCGTTCGAGCGGAAGGATGTCGGTGGGCTGCTCGACGACGCAGAGCAGCGCATCGTCGCGATCCGGCGCTGCGCAAAATTCGCAGAGCGGTTCCGAGGTGAAAAACCCGCACTGCGGGCACGCCTTGATCTGCTCGCAGACCGCGATCGTGGCTGTGGCGATGTCACGGGGCCGGGCGTCGCGCGCCTGCACCATCCAGAGCGCGATGCGCTCGGCGCTGCGCGGGCCGACGCCGGGCATGCGTTTCAGCTCCGCGATGAGCGCGCGGATCGGCGCGGGATACTCGACGCGTTTCACAGCCGGGCGGTTCCCCACTCGAGCACGGGCAGGCCGCGCTGCATGTGCTCGATGCGGCGGATGTAGAAGTCCACCGCGCCATCCGCGCCGTACTTTTCCCGCGTCTCCTGGAAGGTGGCGAGCGCGTGGTCGAGGAGCTGTTCGCGGAAATACACGACGCCCTTCCAGTAAAGGTCGCGCCGTGCGCGCTGCGGCTCGGAGAGGCCGTCCTTCCGGGTGATGAGTTCGTACACTTCCTCGCGGCCGTTTTCGTCCGGCTTCCGCTGGATCAGCTCCATGGGCCGGACCTCGATGGATTCCTCGGCGAGCGCGAACGTCCGCGCGCCGATCAGCGTGCGCGTGCCGTAGATGGAATTCGCCGCGCAGAGCCGCCGTGCAAACTCGACCGGCTCGCCCGATACGCCCAGCGCGCCGAGCCGGCGCGAGCCGTACGCCGCGACGATGACTTCACCGCTGTTGATGCCGATGCGGTAGTCGAACGCCTTTCCCCACTTGGCCATGCATTCGCCATTCACGCCTTCGAGCCTCGTGGAAAGTTCGAGCGCCGCCTCGCACGCGCTGGCGGCGTGGCCGGCCTCGGGCAGCGGGGCGCCGAAGATGACGCGCAGGTTTTCCCCGTCGCATTCGTCGAGGTAGGCTCCGCGTTCGACGAGGAAGTCGGCGGCGTTTTGCAGGAAGGAATTCGTCATCGCCACGTAGTTGTCCGTGCGCAGCGTCGCGAGCAGTTCCTCGTGGTTGAAGATTTCGCACACGAGCACCGTGGCTTCGCGCACGTCGCCGTCGAAGTGCAGCGGCGCGTTGCCATCCACCATGCGCCGGAAGGTGCCCTGGGAGACCCGGTCGCCGAGGAGCTGCTGGAGCGTGCGTTTCCTGCGCCCCACGGCCGTCTGGGAATACGCGAATGCCGCCGCCGCCGCCACGATGATGGCGGTGATGCCCGCGAACGGGGAGAAATACGCGCCGTGCAGATTCGCCGCCCACACCGCCGTCACCGTCTCCGCCAGCGCCGCGAGGACGATGCCGAGCTTCACCGGGATGCGGTTGAGATCGATCGTCGTCCACGTGATGCCAAAGGCGAAAACCAGGATGAGAAAATATTGCAGCCCGCGTTCGACGACGGGCGGCGAAGGACGCGCGAGGAAAGTCGCGAGGGCGGCGTCGAGGCCGGCGAACACGTGCAATTCAAAGAGTCCCGCCGCAAGCAGCGCGGTGAGGGCCCCGATGAGGAATGTGACCTTGAGGTATCGCAAGAGCACCCATCTATCACGCCGCTGCGCGCGGGCGCAATAGCCGCGGTGCGCCGCGGCGTGGTGTTGCGCGGGATATTGCTGGGAATCCCGGGGATGAGCGGTAATTTTCGTGGACGCATCGCTGTCCTGTGCGCCCGTGCAGATTCCGGCAGTGGCTGCGTTCCCCAACCCGATGTCACCCAAAACCTTTCGTGCCGCATTCAGCCTGGTCGAATTGTTGACGGTGATCGCCCTCCTCGGCATCATCATGGGGTTTGTGGTGCCGGCGCTGTCCGGGATGGGTCGGGGCACGGCGCTGGTGACTGCGGGCAACACGGTCAACAACATGGCCGCGCTCGCCCGGCAGCACGCGATGTCGCGCAACACGCTGACCGCGCTGCTGGTGCTCGCGAACCAGGGCACGGACACGGATTACCGGGCGATCGCGGTGATGGAATTCAAGCACACGACCGGCTGGAGCCAGGTCGGCGAATGGCAGATTTTGCCCATGGGCATCACCGTCGATGCGGGCGACACGCTGGAATCCAGCTTCCTTTTGCGCTCGCCAAATCCGTTCCCCTTCCTGTCCGCGACGAACCAAGCCAATCCGCCGATCACTTTCCAAAGCGCGCCGATCCGCAACCCGGACGGGTATGCCGCGCGGATCTTCACGCCCGGCGGCGGGTTGCAGAATCCCGCCGTTCCCGCGCAGATCCGGCTGGTCGAGGGGCGCGTGGAGGGTGGCGCGGTCCACTACTCGAACCGCAACGATGCGGGGAAACCGGCGAACTACTTCGACATCGCCATCGTCGGCGCGACCGGCGCGACGAAAATCAGCCGCCCGTAGCCGATGCCAGATGCGCCGAAAATGATGCCGGTCCCGCGCGGAAAGCGCGGCTTCACGCTCATGGAAGTCGCGCTGACTTTGGTCGTCATCGCCATCGTGGCGGTGTCGCTGATCAGCATGCTCGGCATGGCGCTCGATTCGGACCGCATGGCCGGCCGCGACACTGTGCTGGTGTCGATGAGCGCGCAGGTGCTGAACCGCATGCGCGCGGTGCCCTTCGACGCTCTCTGGCTGGCCGACCCCACGGCGACGCCGAATCCCGCGGCCCCCGGCGCCAGCGCGCCAATCGACACGACCTGGTATTTTTCCGATGATGGCACGCTGCTCGCGGGCACGGGGACTGCCGTGCCGCCCGAGGCGCTCTTCCGGTGCGTCGTGAAAAAGCTGCCGGACGACAAGTCGCGCGCGGTGCCCACCGCACCCTACAACCGCGTGATGCTCACGCTGGAGTTCAGCTGGCCGATCTCCGCCGCGACCAGCGCCTCCGCGCGTCCGAATCTCCAAATCCTCCATGCGAGCATCGCCCGTTATTAGATCGCGACGCGGATTCACGCTCATCGAGGTGCTCGTTGCAGTGAGCATCCTGCTGGTCATCGTCGCGATGCTCAGCTCCATTTTCAGCGAAGTCACCCGCGCGTGGCAGAAGGGCGAGGGGCGCAATGAGCGCCGGCGCAATGCCCGCTCGCTCGCCGACTTCATCGCCGTCGAATTGCAGGGCGCGCTGCTGCCGGTCGAGAATGTGAGCAAGCCCGGGCAGAGCAACCTGCAGTTCCTCATCAACCCGCCGGCGAGCCAGGTGCCCGACGACTTTCGCAATGCCGACGCGGCGTTCTGGCAGGCACCCATCGCGACGGAGACGAGCTTTGGTGAAGTCGCGGAAGTCGGGTATTTTGTGAAATGGTTCCCGACGGCGGACGCCGCGGTGCGCAGGCCGGTGCTGTGCCGGTTCTTCGTGAATCCCTCGGTGCAGGACTCGTCCGGCGCATTCGTCCGGAATCCCGATTTCCTCATCTACACGAGCGTCAACGGTTGGCTCAGCGGCAGCCTGCTGGAGAAAGTCGCTCCGGCGGACAAGGCGTCGGGCTACGTGGGATTGTTTGCCGAGAATGTCGTGGGCGTGTGGTTCCGCTGCACCGGGCTGGATGGCGTCGAACTGCCGAAGGTGTTCGACTCGCGCAAGGGCTATGACTTCAAGGTGCAATACACCGACGCCGCCGGCACGAAGCAGACCCGGACCGAGAAGCGCTACCTCCCGGCGGTCGTCACCGTCTCCGTCGCTCAGGTGGATTCCCGGCTCGCGCCCCGCATGGACAATGTGTGGCAGGACGTGCAGGCGCTCGTGAAGGACCCCTCCGTGCGTGATTCGGCGGAATTCGTCAGCCGGATGCAGCAGGAGGCCGGGTCGAATCCCGGCCTGCGGCCCTTGCTCGGCGGACTGCGGACCTATACAACGCAGATCCAGCTCATCAACGGGCGATGAATCCCTCCCTCCATCCTCGGAAACGCGGCACCGCGCTCATCATCGCGCTGTTCTTTGTCGTGCTGATTTCCGTCGTCACGCTCGGCTACCTCGGCAGCGCGCGCATCGAGCGCAGCACCGCCGGCAGCCATTTTGAGCGCATGCGCGCCACGGCGCTGGCACGCGATGGCGTCGAGAGCGTCGTCGCGATCCTGCAGCGCGAGACGACCGATCCGAATCGCAATTGGGTCAGCCAGCCCGGCGCGCTGATCGTGCCGGACGCGGATCCGAAGCGGCTTCAAAAGCAGGTGGCGCTCTCGACCGGCGTGCCGAGCGCGGGGTTCCTCGCCACGGAGGACGCACTGCTGGACTTCGAGCCACCGGACTTGAATGTTCAGACGCTGGCCGACCAGAGTCCGCCCACGTACCTGATCACCGACCGGCTCAATGCCACGGGCGGCCCGACGCAGATGAAGCTGCGATGGATCTACGTCCGCAGCGACGGCAGCCAGCTCATCGATGCTTCGGGGCTGCCTGTCGAGGCGCCCGACCGGACCGATAAAGCCAACCCGATCGTGGGCCGCTTCGCCTACTGGGCGGACGATGAGAGCAGCAAGATCAACTACAATCTTGCGTGGACTCGGAGCAGCGTGAACACGAACCCGCCAGCGCATCCTACGCGGGTGACTCTCAAGGCGCTGACGGGCATGACCGACCCCATCGCGAATCAAATCCATCAATTCATCACGAAGCCGGACGGCACCTCCGGCAACAAGCTGGATTACGAGAAGATCGCCAATCGCTTCTTTAACACGCCATCCGATGTGCGCGGGGCCGTGCCCGCCGCGTATGATGTCCTGCTCGCCAACAAATTTGAGCTGACCCACTTCAACCACGATCCCGACACCACCTTTTTCAACGAATCGCGCATCGTTCTCACCACGCTGCCGAATTGGGCCGGGGCGACCTATAATGCCACATCGAAGACTTGGTCGGGTGGCCGTCCTTTCTTGGACATTCTCAAGAATTCGCTGCTGCAATCCAGCAATCCCACTGTCGATCCCGGAGCCGTTGCCAACATTGATCCGGTGAAGCTCAACTATGTAATCGTGGGCAACCCTGCCACGGGACAAAAGGGTCTGCTCGATTATTTGAAGCGCACGGATTGGCCGATGGTCAATGGAAGCAGCAGTTTTCAGCAGAAGTACTACGGCACGAGCACAAGCATCGTCCGGCTCACCGAGCTTGCCCTCAATCTCATTGATTATGTGCGGAGCGCCGAATCGGCCATGACGCTTGTAGAACCGATCCGAGGCATCATTCGGAAGGACACCTCGGGGAAGGATTACTTCGTGGGAGACTTCAGCAATACGCCCCCCTACAGCGATTCCTCGATCCGCGGGAAGGACAATACCTACAAGGGGCTGACGCGAAGCCTGTTCGTCACCGAGATGGGAGTGTGGGTGAAGGGCACGGCGGAAACCTCCGGGGCAAACAACGGCCGCTATCGGTGCAAGTTTTACAATGAAATTCACCTCCCGGAGGCTGGCGGAATCGATTCGATCGACTTTAACAGCATCGATGGAAAGCGGATGTATCTGTACACTTACGAAACCACCGGCACGTCGAACTACTATTCCGAGACGGGCTCCGGTTTGAACGGCAAGTGGTTTCGCGTGGATGCGACGAATATCGTCGGCGGCAACACGACTTTGTCGAAAGGCGGTTACGCCACGGTCGCCATCACCGCATACCGTGCCAGCCGCCCGGCTAGCGTGAACCTGCGCACTGCGCTCGTCATAGGTCCCGATACTGGCGCGATCCCCTCCGACCCCGGAACCGCGCGCCTGGAAGTGTCACCCGTGGCCGATGCCGGCAATGGCGTGACCCTCAAGTACACGGTCGATGCCGCCGCCGTGGGGGAACAGGACATTACTTCCTTTGAGGTGAATGACCCGCGGATCAACAGCGTCCCCAAGGACTGGAATTCTGTGGCGCAGGCCAAGAACAGCTTCGGCGTGAAGAACAAGCGGAGCACCCTCGGAAAAGCGTCCGCCGCCGTTCCCGAGCAGGACACCGACCTGAGCGGGCAGATCACGGACGCCGGCATGCGGATGCCTCATAAAAAGGGACACAGCACCAATCCGAACGGCTTGGTGCTCTCGCCGGGCGAGCTTGGATTCATCCACACGGGCGTCGAGATTTCGAGCACCGCCGCTACGGGCGGCGTCCCGTGGCGCACCATCCGCTTGCAGCCCAACCAGCAGGCGACCTCCGTCGTTCCGGACTGGGCGTTCATGGATCTTTTCACCGTCCCGGTGAACGTGCCGGCTGCCGGCGAGCCGATCTTCGCGCCGCACAAGACCGCCACCGGCGGGCGGGTGAACATGAATGCGAAGCCCGAGCCGTTCGCGCTCGACCGTATCCTGCCCCTCGCCGCCGTTTTTCAGGACGCTGCGAAGGACTCCCGCGACCCCGCGAAAACCGTCAGCGCGAGCGAAGCGAAGTCGATCGCCCACGCCATTTACGCACGGACTCTGGCGTCCAAAGGCAAGGTCTACGGATATGCGGGCGGTTATGATTCACCGGGCGAGATCGTGGAAATCAGCGGCGTGGCGGATGGCGGCGAGGCGAGCGAGGAACTTGTCCGCCAAGTCGCCAACCTCGTCACCTCACGGGGCAATGTCTTCAGCATCTACACCGTGGGGCAGGCGTTGAAGCAGACGCCGAACGGCCGCTTGATCGTGACCGCTGAGCAGCGCCAGCAGGCGGTCGTCGAGCGCTACCACGACAATCGTGGCACGCCGGACCCGACGGACGACGAGGTGCGATTCCGGACGATCTATTCACGGAATCTGACGCCATGAACCCGCCCCCGGCCATTGTCCGCCGCCCGAGCGGGAGGGGGCTCACCGTGCTTCTCAACGGGCGATGAATCCCTCCCGCCATCCTCGGAAACGCGGTGCCGCGCTCATCATCGCGCTGTTCTTCGTCGTGCTGATTTCCGTCGTCACACTCGGCTATCTCGGCAGCGCGCGGACCGAGCGCAGCACCGCGGGCAGTCACTTTGAGCGCATGCGCGCGACGGCGCTGGCTCGCGACGGCGTCGAGAGCGTCGTCGCCATCCTCCGGCGCGAGACGACGGACCCGGACCGCAACTGGAGCAGCCAGCCCGGCGCATTGATCGTGCCGGACCCGCCGCCCGCCGATCCGAAGCAATTGCGCAGGCAGATCCCGCTCTCGAGCGGCGCGCCGAGCACGAGCTTTCTCGCCACGCAGGACGCACGGCTGGACCTCGAGCCTGCCGAGCTGAATGTGCAGACGCTGACGGATCAGAACCCGCCGACTTACCTGATCACCGACCGTCGCGATGCCACGACCGGCGCTCCGGCGCAGATGAAGCTGCGCTGGATCTACGTGCGCAAGAACGGCGGCACCGACCTCGATGCCAGCGGCCTGCCCATCGAAACGCCAAGCCGCACCAACAAGGCCAACCCCATCGTCGGGCGCTTCGCCTACTGGACCGACGACGAGAGCAGCCGGATCAACTACAACCTCGCGTGGAAGCGGAACACCGCGAGCACCATCGCGTCGAACTCCAACGACGCCCCGGCGGCGCACCCGAGCCGCATCAATCTCATGGCGCTCACGGTCAGCACGGGCGCGCCGCTCACGGAGTTCCTCGCGGACTCGCTGCATAACTGGACCGCGAAGACGCCCGGCCGCTTCTTCAATTCCTTCGCCGACGCGCGGCAGGTGAGCCCCGAAATCGCGCGCGTGCTCGACTACAACAAATTCGAGCTCACCCATTTCAACCACGACCCGGACACCACGTTCTTCGGCGAAGACCGCATCCTCCTCACGATGAATCCCAAACTCGTGCCGAAGAACGCCGACGGCACCTATGCCCGCAAGTTCCTCGACATCGTGCGGGAGAAAGGCGCGAGCGATCCGAATGCGCCCGCAAACCCCGACCCCGGCATCCTCGAGCATCTCGCCGGCGGGCAGCCGGACTGGACAAATGCGAACGGCGTCCTGAGCAAAGCCCCGCTCGTCCCGAACAAGCTCGATGCCGTCGTCCGCATGCTCATGGACTACATCAGCCGCAAGAACTGGCCGCTCGCGCCGGGCGTCAGCTTCAAGGACAAATACTACCCCGGCACGCCGGACTCCGACGGCCGCCTCGGGCAGATCGCGGTGAACATCATCGACTACGTCCGCGCCAAGGAATCGCAGACGCAGATCATCGCCCCGCTGCGCTTTGCCATCGGGCCGCCGAATGCCTCGGGCGACAACAAGGACAAGTTCACGCTGCATCCCAGCTACACCTACGGCGCGGCGAACTCCTACCAGGGCATCTGCCGCGCGCCATACATCACCGAGATGGGATTCTGGATCGAAGCCAATGCTTCCGACCCGCCCACTCCGAAGCCCCCCGGCTGGCCGAATGACTCCAGCGGCGCGCCGGCGCAGCTCTACAAGTGCTACTTCAAGACCGAGCTCTACCTCCCGCCGAAGTATGGCTTTGAAAATGTCGGTATCGACCTCGTGCCCGACCTGATCGCGAAGCCCGCGACCACCTCCACGGGCTGGTTCATCACCGCCACCGAGACGCGCGATCCGAAGTCGGCGAAGTACTATTACAAGAGCCCGAACGGCCAGATGGTGCTCATGGAAAATCACGGCACGAACGCGGTGCGCATCTTCAAGGCCGACGTGCAGGGCGGGGAGGGGCCGAACGGCACCACGCTCAATGCCGGCAAATACGTCACCGTCACCGCGACCTTTTACCGCGACAAAAAGTACGCCGACCGCACGACCATCGCCACCCGCGGCGCGCTCTACAACGGCCTCACCGGTTCCGACGGCCTGCTCGCCGGCGACCTGAACCGCTGGCCCCGCGTGAACATCGGCACGCAGGTCGGCAACATCAACTACAAGACCAGCGACCCCGCCAGCACGACCATCGACAACATGGTGTCCATCGAAGTGGATGACCCGCGGTGCAACATCCACCCGAGCGACTGGGTCCTGAACAAGAATGGCAGGAACACCTTTGGCAGCCTGAACTCCGTCTCCACCATCGGTCTCGCGCCGACAAAGTCGCCCGCCGGAAAGCCGCAGCAGGACACCGACGAAAATGGCAAGGTCTCCGACTACAGCCTCTACATGCCGCCGCCGAAGGGCATCGGGAGCAACGACCCCACGCACGACAACGGCCGCGTCACGTCCATCGCCGAGCTCGGCTACATCCACACCGGCAACGACGCCAAGGTCGGCAGCATCCCGTGGCGAACCATCCGCCTCCAGCCGAACAACTATCCCGACGCCAAGACGCTGCCCGACTGGGCATTCATGGATCTCTTCGCCGCGCCGAGCGCCGGCGTGACGGGTCCCGAGGCCATCTTCACCCCGCACGGCACCGCCGTCGGCGGGCGCATCAATGTCAATTCCCACGTGGATCCGTTCCCCACGCTCATCCGCAACCGCGGGCTGGTGGCGCTCTTCACCGGATCCTCCAATCTCCCTGCGCCCGGGACTGCCGCGATCGCCGAGACCATCGCCGCGAACATTTTCAGCCGCACCCTCGCCACCGGCTCGAACAAGGGAAAGGTGTACGGCTACCCGTGGAAAGTGAGCCCGACCGCGACCGAGCCCAACGCCTTCGACACCCCCGGCGAGATCTGCGAGATCAAGGGCGTCGCCGATGCCGGAGAGAAAAGCGAGGACCTCGTGCGCGACGTCGCCAGCCTCATCACTGCGCGTGGCAATGTCTTCGGCGTCTACACTATCGGCCAGGCCCTCCGCCAGACGCCGAACGGCCAGTTCATCGTAACCGCCGAGCAGCGCCAGCAGGCCGTCGTCGAGCGTTACCACGACAACCGCGGCACCCCCGAGCCCGAGGACGACGAAGTGCGCTTCCGCACCATCTACTTCCGCAACCTCACCCCCTGAGCCAAAAGCCTGTCATGCCCCATGGGCGGGCCTTTGGCCCTATGCGGGCTGTGCTGCCAAAATGAAAGACAGGTTCTAATCCGCGAGCAGGACGGTGACTCCGCTGCGGAGTTTTCCGGCGGAGTTATCGAGCACGAATTTCACGCGGACGGTGCCGCTAGCGGCGTCGGTGACGGGTGAGATGAACTCGACGGTGGCGGGGACGCGCTGCGGATTCTCTCCGAGTGCGAGGATGGCGCTGCTGCCGACTGTGAGCTTCTCCACGCGCTTGGGCGGGAGGAAAAGATTCACGATGAGGCGGTCAATTTGCACCACGGTAAGGACGTGAGGATTCGACAGCGAGACGGCCTCACTCGGGTGGCGCTTGAGTTCGGTGACGATGCCGTCCACGGGGCTGCGCATCGTGCGCGTGTCGATGCCGGCCTGGATTTTCCGGATTTCCGCATCGCGGATTTTGATGTCGGCGCGGGCGCGCTCCAGCTCTTCACGGGCGGCACGCTGGCTGCGTGCGAGTTCCTCGATACGCTCGGCCTTGGTGCGCTGAAGCTCGGACTGGATTTTTGCGATCTCCAGCTCGGCTTCGAGCTGCGCGACATCGAGCCTCGCGAGGATCTGGCCTTTCTTCACCTGCGTGCCTTCCTCGACGGGCAGTTCGGCGATGACACCGGCCTCGGCTGCGCTGACGGTGATCGTCTTGTAAGGCTCCGTATAGCCGGGCACGTCGGCGTGTGCGGTGGCGGGCAGCAATGCGAGCGCGAACGCAAGGATTTCAGAGAGCCGTTTTGAGTTCATCGAGCCATTTGTCGTATGCGGCGAGGGCGCGGCGGTTGATGCGATCCATTTGCTCCACCTTGCGTTGCGTACGCGGAGAAAATGCACGGCGGTTTCGGCGGGCAGTTCGCCGGATGGTGTGGCGCGGGTGCGTGTGAGTTTCGCGGCGACGGAAGGTGCGTGGCGATGGAGCAGGTCGTCTTCGAGTGAGAGGAAAAACTGTGCGCTGCCGGGCTGGCCCTGGCGTGCGGCGCGGCCGATGAGCTGGCGGTCAATGCGCGCGCTCTCGTGGCGTTCGAGGCCGATCACGTGGAGGCCGCCGGCGCGTTCGCTTTCCGCGGGGAGCGGGATGTGCGCGCCGCGCCCGGCCATGTTGGTCGCGATGGTCACGGTGCCTGGTGCGCCGGCCTGCGCGATGATTTCGGCCTCGTCTGCGTCCTGCTTTGCGTTGAGGAGTCGCGCTGGAAAATTTTGCGCAGCGAGCAGCGCGGCGAGTTCCTCGCTGTTTGCCACGGTGCGCGTGCCGACGAGGACGGGCTGGCCTTTCCGCTGCCGCGCGGCGATGTCCTCGACGACGGCGATGAGCTTGGATTTGCGATCCGTAAAAACGCGATCGGGCAGTTCCGTGCGGTGGCACGGGACGTTGAGCGGGACGACGCGGACGCCGAGGTGGTAGGCCTCGCGGAGTTCCGGGGCGGCTTCGGATGCGGTGCCGGTCATGCCGCAGACGTGATTGTAGATGCGGTAATACGCGGGGCGCGTGATGGTCGCCTCGCTTGCATTCTCCTCGGTGATCTCCGCGGCGGCGGACGTCTCGACGGCCTGGTGCAGGCCTTCGCGCCACGTGCGATCCGGGCAGGGACGTCCGGTGAATTCATCCACGATGATCACTTTCCCGTCAGCGACGATGTAGTGGACATCGCGCTGGAGGCGGTGCCGCGCGTGGAGCGCCTGCTCGACGTAATGCGTCCACACGCGGCGCAGGTGAGGGAGCGCTTCCTCGGTGAGCGCGGAGTACGCGCGGCCGCGGCCGGAGTCGGTGAGGGTCAAGCGAGCGCCGGGGGATGGCGCTTCGAAATTCTCGCCTGCGCGCAGCGTGGTCGCGAGGCGGTCGGCGAGGAGGTAGGGGGCGGGCTCGGAGCAGGGGCGGCTTTCACCGAGGGAGATGATGAGCGGGCTGCGGGCTTCATCGATGAGGATGCTGTCGGCCTCATCGATGATCGCGAAGGCGTGTCCGCGCTGGACGGTGTCGGGTTTTGGTCGTGGGGCGCCGAGGAGGATTTCGTGAAAGGAGGGATGCCGCGCGGAGCCTGCATCGCGGATTGCGAGTTGGTCGCGGAGGTAGTCGAAGCCAAACTCCGTGCCGACGCCGTATGTCACGTCGGCTGCGTACGCCGCGCGCTTTGCGGATTTGCCGGCGCGTTCTTCGACCAGGCCGACGCTGATGCCGAGCAGTTCAAATGCGGGCAGCGCGAACTCGCGGTCGCGCGCGGCGAGGTAGGGGTTCACCGTCGAGATGTGCGCGCCGCGGCCTTGCAGTGCGAAGACGAATGCGGGCAGCAATGCGACGAGTGTCTTGCCTTCGCCGGTGGCCATTTCGGCGATGTGTCCTTCGGTGAGCGCGAGGGCGGCCATGAACTGGCAGTCGTACGTGGACAGTGCGCGCGTGCGGCGGATGGACTCGGAGATCAACGCGATGGCGCGGATGGGGAAATCCTTCGCAGGCGTGCGGCTGCGGGCTTCCTTGCGGAGTGCCTCCGCGGTTTCGCGCAGGCGCGTGTCACTTTCGCCGGAGTGGAGCGCTGCCGCGCGACCGATCGATTCCACCGCGGCGGAGAAATGGCGGCGCGTCGAGGAAGCGCTGGAGCCGTGGGAGAAAATGCCGGCGAGGTGGAACACGGGAAAGCTCGGAGGTGATGCGGTTTTCGATGCGGAGGAAAGGCCGGTTTTCCGCCACCCGTCGCGATCTTCGCAGGCGCCCGAGGCTGTGTCGCCGACGGATCGCAGCTATGGGAGGGCTGCGCTGCGGGCCGTCAGTCGCGTTGGATGAGTCGCTTTCCGTCGTTGACGGCCTTGCCTTCGCCGGCGCCCTTTTCGAGGCGGAGGAGCGGCAGGTTGTTTTCGTCGCGGTCGCGGACGACGCGGATGCCTTCGTAGCTGAGCAGCATGCCCTTTGAGCGCTGGAGATTGACGAGCGAGACCTGGTATTCGGCGGCGGCCTGGATGAATTCCTCCTCGGCGCGCGCTCGGCGATCCTGCGCGTCGAGCATGCGGTCGATGTAGTCGGTGGTCTGGATCTGATTGTCGAACGGCTGCACGCTGCGGCGTGCGTCGAGGGTCGCGATGTCCTCGGCGTAGGCGTTGACGGCGGCGTATTTTGCGAGCGCCTCGCGGTAGGAGGTGCCGACTTCGCGGACGCTGATTTTCACTTCGAGCAGCACGCTGTCCACCGTCGTCCGGACCTGGTCCACCTGCTGGCGGACTTCGAGCCGGCGGCGCTCATGGCGGGCGCGGGCGGTGTTATGCTCCAGCGGGATGCTGAGCATGATGCCGGCGGTCCATCCGGGGCTTCCGGTGGTGTATTCGCGGCCGTAGGCGGAGCCAAAGTCGCCGTTGTCGAGCCCGCCGAGGCTGCCTTTGAGGAAGAGGTTCAGCTCGGGCAGCAGCTCGTTCTTGCTCATCTTTTCGCGGATGGTCGCGGCGCGGAGCTGGTTGAAGGCCTGGTTGATCTCGGGCCGCGCGCCGAGTGCGGTCTGGGCGGCCTGCTGGGCGTTCACCATCTCGCCATTCAGCACGAGGCGGTCGCGCGGGATGAGTTCGACGTCCGCGCCCGACGAGAGCCGCGGGTCGCTGGTGAGTGCGCGGAGGCGATCCTGCGCGTTGCGGATGGCGGCCTCGGAACGGATGAGATCCGCCTTTCGCGAAGCGACGGCGCTCTGCGCGCGGAAAAGCTGCGAGCCCTGCGCGTCGATCTTGGAACGCCCCTTCACCTCGTCGGCGAGCTTGCCGGTTTCCTCGAGGAGTTTCAGCTTTTGCAGGTAGGTGACGCGCGCCGCGTAGAGCGTCCAGTAGGTGCGCGCGATTTCCTGGAGGTGGCTTTCGGTCTGGCGGATGAATTCGGCCATCGCGACCTCGGAATCCACCTTCGCGATTTCGATGATCGCGCGATTGTAGCCGGTGCCCGCGCCTTTCAGCAGCGGCTGCGTGATGCTCAGTTCGAGCTTCGCCGTCGATTGGGGATTCGGGGAATAGTAGATCGAGTTGTTCTTCACCTGGCCGAGCTTTTGCGTGAGCTGCACCTCGGTGCCGGTGACGAGCTTCTTCTTCAGGCCGGCCTCGATGGACCACTCGTCCTGCTTGAACCGGTCGGCGCCGCCGGTGGTGAGGATGTTGCCGACCGGATCGTTCGTGCGCTCGAATTGCGTCTGGATGAACGCATTCGTGTCAAACGCGCCCTTCGCCTCGCGGATGCCCGTCTCGCGGATCACCGGGAGGTCGCCGAAAACGCGGATCTGCGTCGAGTTGCGGATCGCGCTGAGGTAGAGGTCCTCCAGCGTCACATTCTGGCGGTTGGTCCTGTTGCCGATGCTGTTCGTCTGGCCGCGGAGCCACCACGGCGAAAAGTCGCCCGGGATGCGTTCCGGAGCGGGCGTGGTGGGAAAGCGCCGCGGTTTGGGACTGATCCTCGCGGCCTCGCCCTCGAAATCCCCGAGCAGAGCGCGCTCGCTTTCATTCGGCTGCCAGCGGTCGGGGAGCGGAGGCTCGGTCTCCGCCGCCGACAGTCGGCCCGCGGAAAGGGGCGAAAGCGCAAGAATCGCGAGAGCGGCGGGCAGGAGGAGGTGCATAAGCGAAGGATAAACTTCGGGAACTGTGAACCGGAGTCCCGGTGCCATGTAAACACTTAAATCCATTGTATTGTATGCGGCTACGGCCCCGGACCACTTTGGGTTGTGGTTTGGGGTCGGGTTTGATGGTTTTAGGATTGCATCGCGGGCTGCGATCCGTAAAAGCCTCGCGGAACCATGCTCGCGCCATGCCTTCGCAGTGAACCTTGGATCGCGCCATGCACTCAGGATACCCGCCCAAAATTATGCCCATAAAACGGTCGTCTCCGCAGAAGCCGCTCCCACGCCGGAACACCCGAAAGCGGCTGCTCTTGGAAACCATGGAGGATCGGATCCTTTGCAGCGCGACCGTGGACCCAGCGCCGGCGCTCGATCCGCAGCCTGCGCCGGCGGCTGCGACGCTCGCGAGTGTTCCCAGCGCCACCGCCGCGGATCCCGCCGTTTTGGCACCTGCTGGCGCAACCCAATCACCGGCCGCTTCCGCTCAGACGGCCGCGGCCAGGACGGAGATTGTTTTTGTCGATACGTCGGTGCCGGGTTATCAGGCGTTGCTGGGCGGCATGGATCCGGCCGTGGAGGTCGTCCTCCTGAACGGCAACGAGGACGGGCTTCGGCAGATCGCGGATCACTTGGCGGGGAGGCAGGGAATCGCGGCGATCCATCTTATTTCGCACGGGACCGAGGCGTCGCTGACGCTCGGCAGCACGACGCTGACAAACGCGAACATGGAGGGGCAGTATTCCTCGCTCCTGGCGACCATCGGGCAGTCGCTGACCGAGGATGGCGACTTGCTGATTTACGGGTGCAATTTTGGCAAGGACGCGGACGGCCTTCTCGCCTCGGAGACACTCGCACGGCTGACCGGTGCCGATGTGGCGTCCTCGACGAATCCCACCGGGAGCGCCTCGCTGGGCGGCGACTGGATGCTGGAAGCACAGACCGGGCCGATCGAGGCCGGCGTAGTCGTGAGCACGCTGGCACAGGAGCAGTGGAGCGGGCTGCTGGCGCCGCCGCCGGTGCAATTCTTCTACATCCCGAATCCCGAGCAGGCGATGCTTGCCTCGATGCAGGCCATCAACGGCACCGTGAACGGAACCGGGGGGATGGACAGCATCATCGTCATCACGGCGACGGAGAACAACACGATCATCTATTACGATCAGTGGGAAAATGGCTACGAATCCAACCTCGCCGTGCCGACGCAGATTGCGGGCACTGCGCGGACGCAGATCTGGGGCGACGGCGATGCGACCAACGGTGCGCCTCCCGGAGCCGCGCCAGGGACGGACCCGGTCATCAATGCCGGCACGATCATCACGCTGCGCAACACCGTGCCGCTCCCCCGCGTTTCCTCGAATGTCTTCTTCGACGGCGGTGACAAGATCGGTGCGAGCAAGACCATTTCGATCTCGCGTGCGCAGATCCCGCTGCCGACCGGTTCGGTGATTTCCAGCGCGGTGGAGGTCCACGACACGCGCTATTTTGATACGACCTACATCGCCCCGGTGGGCGAGAATACGCCGAGGCCCGTTGGCGTTGGCACGTTGTTCTCCGACAATTTCCTGTACGTGATGGCGTCGCAGGACAACACGACCGTCCAGATTGATGCGGATAACAACGGTGCGTTCGAGCAGACGGTGGTGCTGAATGAGGGCCAGACCGTCGTCTCCACGACGAACGTCCAGCAGGGGGGGCGCGTCGTTGCCAACAAGCCTGTGCAGACGAATCTCTTCACGGGAAATGACGCCGCCTCGTTTGCGACCCGCTCCTACTCGCTGGTGCCGAATGCGCAACTGACGAACGACTACTTCACCCCCGTGGGCGACAGTGGCGACGATGTGGTGCTCTTTGTCTATAACCCGAATGCGGCCGCCATCACGGTCAGCTTCGAGACGCGGACCACCTCGGGAACACTCCCGGTGATTGCAGCGGGAGCGACCGGGTTTTTCGTCGTCCCGGCGGATACGGGGACGCGGCTTTTCACCGCGGGCGGCCAGGTGTTCGCGGCGCTGGGTGCCCATGATACGAATGGAGTGGGCTCGGCGCATGACTGGGGCTTCAGCATGCAGCCGACGGCCAATCTTTCGCAGTTCGCTGTCGTCGGCCTCGGCGTGGGCAACAGCACCAATCCGCCCTCAGCCGGAGGCATCAACGTCAGCCCGATCTGGGTGACGCCGCTCGTCGCGACCACTGTGTATGTGGACAACGACGGCAATCCCACCACGGGGCTGTTCCTCGATCCGGTCACGGGGAGCCGGTACGATCAGTCTTTCGCCCTGGCCAAGCTCCAGACGCAGCGGGTCACCGACACGACCGGCGGCGATCAGGACAACTCGGGCATGCGGCTTTTCACCAACGACGGCACGCTCATCAGCG
This sequence comes from uncultured Verrucomicrobiae bacterium, assembly GCA_963769025.1. Classification (GTDB taxonomy): domain Bacteria; phylum Verrucomicrobiota; class Verrucomicrobiia; order Chthoniobacterales; family Chthoniobacteraceae; genus SXWH01. Next base: position 29,597 of record CAVYKI010000003.1, on the reverse strand, counting down.
TGGCGTGGGGCGAGGACACCGCGGCGCCTGCGGGCAGCCCGGGATTCGATGCCGGCACGACGGTGCCCGCTCTTCCGGTCCCGGAGTTTTATAAGACCGTGGATTTCGCCCCCGGCGGCGATGCGAATGGCGACGGCTACTTCAACTCCGGCGACACGCTGCGGTACACGCTCCGCATCCGGAACATCGGCACGCAGCCCGTCAGCAACTCGGCCATCACCGACGCGCTGCCGACCTCCCTCGTCACCTACATCAGCAACAGCACGTTCATTGACCAGGGCGTCGGTCCGATTGCGATCGCCGACGGCGGCGCGACGGCGTTTCCCCTCGACGAAGGCGGCTACACGATCCTGAACCTGAGCCCCGGCAACACGACGAGCGTGACCTTCGACGTGAGCGTGAATGGCAGCCTGCCCTCGGGCATCTCGGAGGTGTACAACACCGGACGTCTCGCGTACCAGATCTACAATCTCCCCGCGGTGAACAGCGCCGCGCTCCGCGGCACCGTGACGGGCACGACCTACGTGGACCGCAACAACAACGGCACGCAGAATGTCGGCGAAGAGGGCATCGCCGGAGTGACGCTGACGCTGACCGGCACGGACATCCTCGGCAACGCGGTCAGCAAAGTGACGACGACCGATTCGCTCGGGCGCTACGTTTTCACCGATCTCCGGGAGAGCAACGGCGCCGGCTACACGGTGACGCAGACCCAGCCCACCGGCTACACCGACGGGCTCGAGGCGCGCGGAGGAACCGTCATCCCCGGGAGCGGCGGCGGGCCGAATGTGATCAACACCATCGCCGTGATGCCGGGTGAAAATGACACGAACAACAACTTCGGCGAGCTGGGCGGGACGATCACCGGCACCGTGTACGTGGACGCAAGCAACAACGGCACGCAGCAGGCCTGGGAGCTGGGAATCATCGGCGTGACGGTGACGCTGACGGGCACCGACGTCGCCGGCAATCCGGTGAATGTGAGCACGGTCACCGATGCAAACGGCAACTATTCCTTTGGCAGCGTGCGTGCCAGCAACGCGACCGGCTACACGATCACCGAGACGCATCCGACCGGCCACACCGACGGACTCGATGCACGGCAGGGAGTGGTGATCGGCGGGAGCAATGCGACCGACGCCATCACGCCGCCGATCGTCCTGGCGTCCGGCGGGACCAGCACGACGAACACCTTCGGCGAAATCCCCAATTTTGCGCTCACCAAGACGCTGGAAGCCACGGGCGTCGCGGGCACGATCGGATCGAACCTCGCGATCGGCGAGACGGCGACCTTCCGGCTCGTGGTGTCCGTCCCCACGGGCGGCTACACGGATTTCCAGATCCAGGACGCGCTGCCGAATGGTTTCCAGTTTGTGAATGGCAGCGCCCGCGTGTCGCTGGTCTCCTCCGCGGGGCAGCTCACTTCGAGCACGCTCGCAGGTGCGGGACTCGCACAGACCAGCATCGGCACGCCGACGTTCGCGATGCCCGGTGCGGCGGTGTCGGACAACTCGGTGACGGACAGCGACGTTTACGTGAGCGGGACCGACGTGTTTTTCAAACTCGGCACTCTCATCAACACCGACACGAGCGGCGCGACGACGGAGTCGGTCGTCATCGAATTCCAAGCGGTCGTCGTGAACGAAGTCGCGAACCAGGCGGCGACTTCACTGCCGAACAATTTCACCGCGCTGTTCGAGAAAAACGGCGTCGCCGGCCCGGAGGTGCATGGCGCCGCGTCGAACACCGTCACGGGCACGGTCGTCGAGCCCGTGCTCGGCATCACAAAGGCGGTCGCCGTCGCGGGCAACGACGCGGGCGACGCGGTGCAATACACCGTGACGATCACGAATGCCGGCGGGAACAATGCGGCGGCTTACGACATCAATCTCACCGACGTGCTCGCGAGCACGCTGACGTTCGTCTCCGTGAGCGCGAGCGGTGCGACGATCACGACGAACACGACGGCGGGGAACAACATCAACATCGTGCTCGACACGATCGCCGCGGGAGCAAGCGCGACGATCACGATCAACGCCACGGTCGCCTCGACCGCGCCCGTCGGCAGCACGATCGGCAACAGCACGACGGTGACGTGGACCAGCACGCCCGGCGCGAATCCCGGCGAGCGCAACGGCGGCGGCGGCATCAATGATTACACGGGCGCCGCGGCCTCGGGCACCTTCACACTCGCGCGACCGACGGTGGACAAGCTCACGCCCGCCGATACGACATACTCGATCGGCGAGACAGTCACGTACGACATCCTCGTCACGCTGCCCGAAGGCGACACGCTGGGCCTCGCGATCACGGACAACCTGCCCGCGGGCCTTGATTTTGTGAGCGCCGCCGTGCAGACCGCCGCGGGCGGCGCGCTGGCGAATGCCTTCAACGGAACCGTGCCCGCGTTCGCGCAGTCGAATGCCGGCAACAGCTACACGTTCACCTTCGGCAGCACGACCACCGCGGGCGACAATGTCGCGAACAACAATTCGTTCCTCGTCCGCGTCACCGCGCGCGTCGCAAACGTCATCGGCAACCAGAATGCCGTCACGCTCACGAACACCGCGACGCTCGCCTACAACGACGGCACGCTCGGCGCGACGACGGTCGTTGACCCGACGCCGAACGTGAACATCACCGTCGTCGAGCCCGCGCTCACGCTCGACAAGTCGGTCGTCGGCGCGAGCACCGGATTCGACGCGGGCGACACGGCGCAGTTCCAGATCGTCATCACGAACACCGGCACCGCGACCGCGAACGAAGTGCTGCTGAGCGACGCGCTGCCCGCCGGGCTGCTCGTCACCACGATCAACAGCACCACGCCCGCGGGCGGCGCGAGCGTGGACACCGCGACCGCCGGCACCGGCACCGCGACGCTCACGGGCGAATACACGATCCCCGTCGGCGGCAGCATCACGATCCTCCACACGGCGACGCTGCAAAATTCCGTCACGCCGAACACGAATTTCATCAACACGGCGACTGTGACTTTCAGCAGCGTGGACGGCACCGCGCTCGGCCAGGGCACGGCGACGGGTGAACGCGTGGGCTCTTCGCCAAACATCCAGGGCGACGGTTCGCTGAACGATTACCGGCTTCAGGACACGGCGCAGATTGCCACCGGCGGCGTGCTCGCGGTCGCGAAAGGCGTGGACAACTCGACGCCGAGCATCGGCGACGTGCTCACGTACACCGTCACGCTCACGCTGAACGAAGGCACGACGAACGGCATCGTCGTCACCGACACGCTGCCCGTGACCGGCGACCTGCAATTTGTTCCCGGCAGCGCGGCGGTCAGCTTCGGCACGGCGGGCAGCAGCATCAGCGGCAGCGCGGTTCCGGTGGTCAGCGGCGGAACGGGCAACGTGCTCACGTTCACGCTCGGCACCGCGGTCGTCCCGACTGGCGCGGGCGCGGACACCGTCGTGCTCACGTACCAGGTGCTCGTCACGAACGTCCTCACGAATCAGGCGGGCGACATGGAGGGCAACAGCGCCAGCGTCGTGGCGACCAGCCTCCCGCCTCCGCCTCCGGGCACCACGAGCGTCACGCTCCGCGAGCCGACGCTCACTTTCTCCAAGAACGCGACGACCGGCGGACCCGTCGGTGCAGGCGATCCGGTCACCTACACGCTCACTTTCACAAATCCCGCGGGCGCGAATGCGGCCAACGCATTCGACGCGCTCGTGCGCGACACGATGCCGGCGGACATCCTCATCACAAGCATCGACAGCACGGTGCTCGCCGGCGGTGCGACGGCGGACAACGCGGCGGCGATTACCGGCGGCGGCACGGGGCTCAGCGGGCAGTTCGATCTGCCGGTCGGCGGCAGCGTCACCATCACCTACACGGGGACCTTGCAGCTCACCGCGACCTCCGGGAGCGCACAGACGAACAACGCCGAACTCACATGGACCTCGCGCAACGGCGGCAACTCGCTCGCGCCCGATGCCAATGAGCGCTTCGGAGCACCGGGCGTGCTCCTCGGCGACGGCTCGCTGAACGACTACCGACTCGTCGGCAGCCAGACGATCACCGTCGCGACGGCCACTTTCGACAAGCAGCTCTTCAACACGGGCGACGCGGCGACTCCGGGCAGCAGCGTGGCCATCGGCGAAACGGTGACGTATGCGCTCGTGGTGAATGTTCCCGCGGGGAGTGCGCCGTCGCTTTCGATCGTGGACACGCTGCCGGTGGGCCTGCAGTACGTCGCGGGCTCCGCCTCCGTCGTGATGACCGTCGCGGGCAGCAACGGGCTGCTCACCCAAAATTTCAACGGCACCGTGCCCGCGCCCGTCGTGACCGGCGGCGCGAGCGACGGGGACGACGTGAACATTGATTTCGGCGCGATCACCGCGAACGCGGACGGCAATCCCGCCAACAACCGCTTCCTCGTGCTGCTGACGGTGCGCGTGACGGACATCCCCGCAAACGAAGGCATCCTGCCGGGGCAGACTTCGCTCGCGAATTCCGCGCAGTTCGACATTCCCGGCGACGGCGTCCCGCCGTTCACGCCGCCTCCCGTGACGTTGACGGTCATCGAGCCGGTGCTCGCGATTGCGAAGACGTTCAACGCCGCGAGCGCGGATGCGGGCGACACGGTGCAGATATCAATCGTCGTGAACAACACGGGCAACGGCCCCGCGCACGACGTGCTGGTGACCGACGTGGTGAACCTTGCGAAATTCGGAAGCATCACCGCAGTGACGACACCGGCGGGTTTCACGTTCAACAATGCGGCGGGCACGGTGACCTTCGGCGGCGGCACGATCGCGGCGGGCACGAGCGAGACGTTCATTTTCTCCGTGGTGCTCGCCGACAGCGTGAACCCGAGCGAGGTGCTCGGCAACACCGCGAGCTCGGTGGCGAGTTCGCAGCCGGGCATCGTGATCGGCGAGCGCAATTACGGGCCGGTGTCGGACACGGCGACGCTGCCGGTGCCGGCGGTGTTCAACGTGACCAAGGGCATCACTTCGCCCGTGGGCGGCAACGTGCTCATCGGCGACACGGTGACGTACCAGGTCACGGTCACGCTCGTGGAAGGCACGACGCAAAATATTTCCCTGAGCGACACGCTGCCCGCCGGCATGACTTACGTCCCCGGCAGCGCGGTGGTGAGCAATGCAAACGGGATGACGGTGAACGGCTTCACCGCAAACGAAGCCGGCAACGTGCTGACGATCGGCGCGACGAGCGTCGTGAACCCCGGCAACGTGGACAACGCCGCGGCGACGGACAGCGACAGCTTCACGATCACGTATCAGGCGCTCGTGAACGACGTGGTCGGAAATGCCGCGGGCACGCTGCTCACGAACAATCTCACCGGCACCGGAACCGGAGTGCCGCCGCCGCCTCCGACATCAGTGCCGGCGACGGTGACCGAGCCGCGGCTCAAGGTGACGAAGGCCGCGGACGACGCGACGCCGGATCTCGGTCAGACGGTGCATTTCACGCTCACGATTCAGAACCTCGCCGTGGCGAATGGCGCTGCCGCGTACGACATCCTCGTGCGCGACACGCTGCCCGCGCGGACTCTCCGGGATCACGGGCATCACGGTGATCGGCGCGGCGATCGACACGAACAGTTCCACGGGTACCGTGCTCGATCTCAAGCTCGATCAAATCGCGTTCGGCGCGGTGGTGACGGTGGAATTCGACGCGGTGGTGAGCAGCGCAGCGGCATTCGCGGGCGCGAGCATTGACAACAACGCGCGCATCTACTGGGACTCGCAGCCCGGCGAGAGTGCGAACGCGGTGCTGACCGGCGTGGCGGATGGCGACGGTGATCGCGACTACGGCGCGACTGGTGCGGACGAAATTTTCAACGCGGACACGCAGGACGCGCAGGACACCGAGCGGCTCGTGGTGAACGGCAGCACGATCAGCGGCGTGGTGTATGCGGATGCGGATGCGAGCGGGACGCTCAACGGCGCGGAGGCTGGCGTGGGCGTCGGCGTGCAGGTGACGCTGAGCGGGACGACGTTCTTCGGCGGGCCGTACTCGCAGACGGTGACGGCGGATTCGGTGACGGGGATCTACACGTTCACCAATGTGCCGCGCAGCGATGCGACGGGATATACGATCACGGAGGTGCAGCCGGGCGGATTTGTGGACGGGATCGAGACGACGGGGACGCTGGGCGGCGCGACGAACAACGCGCTCGGCGTGGACGTGATCACGGGCGTGATCGTGCCTGCGGGCAGCAGCAGCGGGACGGGCTACCACTTTGGCGAACTGCTGGGCAGCGGGATCAGCGGCTTCACGTATCTGGATGCGAACAACGACGGCATCAAGCAGGGCGGCGAAGCCGGGCTGGGCGCGGCGCTGCCGGTGACGCTGACAGGGACGGATGCATTCGGCCAGGCGGTGACGCTGAGCGGGACGAGCGATGCGGTGACGGGCGCGTATTCGTTCGCCGGGCTGCGGCCGAGCAACGGCTCGGGCTACACGATCACGGAGAACGATGCGGCGGTGGTGCCGGGGACGTACTTTGACGGCATCGACACGCCGGGAACGCTGGGCGGCGCGGTGAGCGGCGCGGGTCCGAAGTTCGATGCGATCAATGTGACCGTGGCGCAGAACCAGTCGGGGACGGGGTACAACTTTGGCGAGATCAACGGGTCGTCGCTGAGCGGCAGCGTGTATGCGGACCTGGACAACGACGGCGTGTTCGACGCGTTCGAGCGCGGCGTGCCGGGCGTGAGCATCACGCTGACGGGGACGGACGATCAGGGCACGCCAGTGAACCTCACGGTGACGACGAATGCCAGCGGGCTGTATTCGTTCGCGAACATCCGTCCGAGCGACGCGACCGGCTACACGATCACGGAGACGCAGCCTGCGGATTACACGGACGGTGCGGACACGATCGGCACGCAGGGCGGCAACGCGGCGGTGAACGACGTGTTCAGCGCGGTGGTGCTGACTGCGGGGACGAGCGGGACGGGGAACAACTTTGGCGAGCAGCCGAACTTCACGCTGACCAAGTCGCTCGCGGGCACGAGCGAGGCGGGCACGCCGGGCAGCAGCGTGGCGGTCGGCGAAGTGGCGACGTTCCGTCTCGTGGTGACGATCCCGGCGGGATCGCTCACGGACTTCCAGGTGCGGGATCTCCTGCCCGCGGGCTACGTGTATGTGAATGGCAGCGCGCGCGCGGGACTCGTGGGCGCGGTGACGAGCAGCACGGTGGCGGCGCCGCTGGCGGGCATCGGCGCGACGCCGGTGTACACGCTGCTGGACGCGGACGTGTCGGACAACGCGCTGGCGAACAGCGACGGGTACGTGAGCGGGACGGATGTGTTCTTCAAATTTGGGAACCTCGTGAACACGGACACGACGGCGGCGGTCGAGGCGATCGTGATCGAGTTCGACGCGCGCGTGGTGAACGAGCTCGCGAACACTGCGGGTACGGTGCTGACGAACAGCTTCGGCATCCTCTACGAGCGCGACGGCACGCCGGGGCCCGACCCCGATCCGAATCCGCTGCCGCCGCCGCCGGTGACGACGACGGTGGTGTCGCCGGTGCTCACATTTGCGAAGGGCGCGGACATCACGACGAACGTGGATGCGGGCGACGTGATCACCTACACGCTCACGATCACGAACCCGGGCGGGGTGAACGACTCGACGGCATTCGACGCGCTGGTCACGGACACGATGCCCGCGAACCTGCTGGTGACGGGGATCACGAGCACGGCCTTCGGCGGCGGCGCGAGCGCGGACAGCGCGGCGGCGATCACCGGCGGCGGCGCGGGGCTGAGCGGGCAGTATGACATCCCGGCGGGCGGGTCGGTGACGATCGTTTACACGGCGACGGTGCAGGTTGGGTTCCCGACGAACGGCTCGGTGACGAACGCGGCGGTGCTGACGTGGACTTCGCTGAATGGCGGCAATTCGACCTCGCCGGATGCAAACGAACGCTATGGCGATCCCGCGAACATCTTCGGCGACGGCTCGCTCAATGACTTCCGCAGGACGGCGGACGCGACGACGACGGGCGCGGCTCCGGCGTTCAGCAAGACGCTGTTCGCGACGAGCGACGCGACGACGCTGGGCGGCAATGTGACGGTCGGCGAGACGGTGACGTACGCGCTGTCGGTCACGCTGCCCGAGGGGACGACGGGATCGTTCAATGTGCTCGACACGCTGCCCGCGGGGCTGCGCTACGTGGGTGCGAGCGTCGAGACGGTGGCCGGTCCCGGCAATCCGCTGACGGCGAACTTCGGCGGCACCGTGCCCGCGCCGGTGATCACCGGCGGCGCGACGGACGGCGACGATGTGAACTTTGCATTCGGCGCGATCACGACCGACGCGGACAACGTGGGAACGAACAACACGTTCGTGATTTTGGTGACCGCGGTGGTGACGGACGTGCCTGCGAACAGCGGCGTGACGCCGCAGACGGTGCTCTCCAACAGCGCGACGTTCGACGGACCCGGCATCCCTCCTTTCACGCCGCCACCGGTTGATGTGACGGTGAACGAGCCGCGCCTCGTGATCACGAAGGGCGTGGATGATCCGACGGCGGACCTCGGCCAGGTGCTGACGTACACGCTGACGATCGACCACACTGCGAGCAGCACGGCGACTGCGTACGATTTGATCCTCCAGGACGCGATCCCGAGCGGCTTCACGCTGGACACGGGAACGATCGGGATCGTGGGCGGCGCGATTGCGACGGACACGAGCACGGCGACGCAGCTTGCGCTGACGATCGACCAGTTTGCAGTCGGCGGCACGATCACGATCACCTACACAGCGACGGTTGGCACTGCGGCGGCGCTCGGCGGGACGGAACAGGACAACAACGTGCGCCTCCACTGGGACACGACGCCTGCGGACACGGGCACAAACATCGTGCTCAATGGCGGACCGGACGGCGATGAGGACCGCGACTTTGGCGCGACGCCGCTCTACATCGAAGCGCCAACGCCCGGAGTGGACGACCCCGCGCAGGACACCGTCCGCGTGACGGTGAACGGCAGCACGATCAGCGGCGTGGTGTATGAGGACGCGGACGCGAGCGGGACGCTCAACGGCGCGGAGGCCGGTGTGGGCGTGGGCGTGCAGGTGACGCTGAGCGGGACGACGTTCTTTGGTGCGCCGTACACGCAGACGGTGACGGCGGATGCCACGACGGGGATCTACACGTTCACGAACGTGCCGCGCAGCGATGCGACGGGCTACACGATCACGGAGGTGCAGCCTGTGGGGCTTGTGGACGCGGCGGAGACTGCGGGCACGCTCGGCGGCGCTGTGAGCGATGCGCCCGGCAGCAACACGATCACGGGGATCGTCATTCCGGTCGGAAACAACACGGGCACGGACTACAATTTCGGCGAGGTGCTCCCTTCGTCGCTCAGCGGCTTCGTGTATTCCGATGCGAACAACGACGGCATCGTGCAGATCACCGAGGCGCTGCTCGACGGCGTGGCGGTGGATATCACCGGGATCGATTTCCTCGGGCAGGCGGTTTCCATTTCCACGACGACGGTCGGCGGGGCATACAGCGCGGCGAATCTGCGGCCCGGCACCTACACGATCACCGAGACGCAGCCGGTGGGATATTTCGACGGGTTGGAGACTGTCGGATCTCAGGGCAGCGGCACCGTGAACAACACGGCGGACAGCAACACGATCTCAGCCATCGCACTCACGCAAGGCGTGGACGGGGCGGGGAACAACTTCGGGGAACTCGCGCCGGCTGCGCTGAACGGAATCGTCTTCGACGACCGCGACAACGACGGCAATGTGGACCCCGGCGAGAGCGGGATTTTGAATGCCACCGTGGCGCTCAGCGGCACCGACGATCGCGGAAATGCCTTGAGCGCGACGCTCTCGACGCTGGCGGATGGGACTTTCAGCTTCGGCAATCTTCGGCCCGGCACTTACACGATCACGGAGACGACGCCTGCGGGCTTCCTCGACGGCATCGACACGGCAGGCACGCTCGGCGGCAGCACGGTGGTTAATGATGTCATCAGCGGCATCGTGCTCGGCGCGGGGCAGTCCGGGGCGGACAATCGCTTCGGCGAACTCACGCCTTCCTCGCTCAGCGGCGTGGTCTTCAGCGACCTGAACAATGACGGCGCGCAGGGCGTAGGGGAGGCGGGCGTTGGCGTTGTGACGGTGACACTCAGTGGCACGGATGATCTGAGCACTGCGGTCAACTTGACCACGGTGACGCTCGGCGATGGCTCGTACAGCTTCGGCACGCTGCGGCCCGGCACCTACACGATCACCGAGACGCAGCCGGGGGCATTCCTCGACGGCATCGACACGGCGGGCACGCTCGGCGGAAGCACGGCGGTGAACGATGTGATCAGCGCCATCAACGTGGCACCCGCGCAGAATGGAACCGGCTACACCTTCGGTGAACTGGTGCCTTCGTCGTTGAGCGGATTCGTGTTCATCGACACCGACAACGACGGGATCTTTGACCTTGGCGAAAGCGGACAGGGCGGCGTGACTGTCGCGCTCACGGGCATCGACGATCTGGGCGCTGCCGTGAATCTCACGACGCTCACGCTCGGCGACGGCAGTTACGGCTTCCTCGGGCTGCGTCCGAGCAATGGCGCGGGTTACACGGTCACGGAGACGCAGCCGGCGGGTTTGCTCGATGGCAAAAATGCCGTCGGCACCGCGGGCGGGACGACGGTGAACAATCCGCCGAGCGACGTGATCACCGGCGTGGTGCTGCTGAATGCGAATACCACGGCTGCGGGATACAACTTTGGCGAATTGCAGCCGGCGAGCATCAGTGGATTGGTGTTCCAGGATTTCAATCTCGACGGCTCTTTCAACGGCTCCGACTCCGGCCTCATCGGTGTGACGGTAACGCTCACCGGCACCGATGATCTCGGTGGAACGGTGAACGTCGCCACGACGACGAACGGCGCCGGCATGTATTCCTTCGGCGCGCTGCGCCCGGGCACCTACGTCGTCACCGAGACGCAGCCATCCGGCTACGACGACGGGGATGAAACCGTCGGCAGCGCAGGCGGCACGCTCGCGGCGAATGACGTGATCGGCGGCATTACCGTCGGCTCCGGCACGAATGCGGCGGGCTACACGTTTGCGGAAATCTTCCCGTTTGATCCCGCGAAGACGATCGCCTCGACGAGCAATCCGGGCACGGCGGGATCCAACCTGAGCATCGGTGAAGTGGTGCGCTACCACCTCATCGTGTCGCTGCCGGATGGCACGCTGCCGAGCACGGTCCTCCAGGACGTGCTGCCCGCGGGTCTCGTGTTCCTCAATGACGGCACCGCGACGGTCTCGCTGGTGTCGCTCAGCGGCAGCGCGGTCACATCGAGCACGCTCGCGGGCCCCGGCCTCGGCGGCACCAGTTCCGCCGCAGCGCCGACCTTCGTGCTGCCCGGTTCGGCGATCTCCTCGAATCTCCTCAGCGACGTGGACGCATACGGGAGCGGCACGGATGTGTATTTCAAACTCGGCAATCTCACGAACACCGAGACGAACGTCCCCGGCGGCCAGTACGCCGTGATCGAGTTCAACGCGCGCGTGGAGAACATCCCCGCGAACCGCCTCGGCACGCCGCTCGACAACACATTCCGGCTGCTCTTCGACCTCGATGGCAACGGCACGCCCGAACCGCCGCCGGTGGACATCGTCTCGAATCCCGCGCAGGCGGCCGTCGCCGAGCCGATCCTGTTCCTCGACAAGCAACTCGTCAGCGGCTCCACGACTCCCGCGCAAGACGACATCCTCACATTCACCGTCACGATCGGCCACGCGACCGGCAGCAATGCGACCGCGTGGGAAACCGTTTTCTCGGACGTTCTGCCAGCGGGGCTGCAAATCGAGAGCATCACTACGGGTGCGACCGGCGGCGCGGTCATCACGCAGGCCGCGACATCGGATGCGAATGGCGCGCTCAGCGGGCAGTTCGACATCCCGGTCGGCGGGGAGATCGTCATCACCTACCGGGTGAAGGTGACCGCCGGCGCCGGGAATGGCGGCACGCTCGTGAACGCAGCCGATGTGACGTGGACCAGCCTGCCCGGTGATTCACCGGTGGAGCGGCGCGCCGGCGACAGCCTCTACGGCGGTGGCGGCCTGAATGATTACGAACTGCGCGACGAGGTCAGGCTGAAGCCGTTCACCTTTGCATTCGATTCGTTCAACAACTTCGCGACCAAGGATCGATCGGATCTGGAGAACTACATCGTCCACGGCACGGATCCTTACCGTCTGCCCCTGCTCCCGCTCGCGCCGATTTACAGCGGCGAAGCGGACCCCGGCTCCACGCTCGTCCTCTCGCTCTACAATGCGAACGGCGAGATGATCGGCACGCAGACCGTCATCGTGGATGCGGGCGGAAACTGGCTCGCCACATTCCCGACGACCGTGATCCGCGACTACCCGAACAGCGTGCAGATCACGCAATCGAGCGCCTTCTACAGTCTGTCCGATCCGGTCGGACACAACCTGCGCACCTATTTCGCGCCTGCGCTCAGTGCGGGCCATTTCTTCTTCGAGGAGGTGAAAAACATCCGCGAGAGCGAGGCCGCGCCGCTGCTCGGCGATCTCGGCATGCGCAATCCGCTGATCCTCGGCAACGTGAAATACGGCGGCGAACTGCTCGGCGCGCAGGGTGCGCCCGGCGGTTACTGAGGCGGCGGCCGCGGCGGTTTTGCGAATTGCGGGTGGTGTTGCGAGCGCCCGCTGTGGTTGAGTCCCGGGCAACCATGCAAGACGCACGCACAGCCTCGTTCCCCGTGGTGCGGGCTCCTGCGTTCGTGCCGCTCCTCGTGCTCGCCGCGGTGCTGGCGGGTGGGGCGACGGAACGCTTCGCGCAGGCGCTCGTCATCGCGGTGATCGGCATGCTGCTGCTGCTCTCGCCGCCACCGGTGCTGCCTGGGCGAGGCTGGTGCGTCGCGGCGCTGGGGCTGCTCATGCTCGGTGCCGCGGGTTTTTTCCCGGCGGACAAATTTGGCGTCCCCTCATGGCGCGCGCCGGTCGAGATCGCAGGCATCGCGTTGCCGGCGACACTCTCACCACAGCCGCGGCTGACTCTCGAAGCGTTGCTTTTGCTCGCAGCGGGCATCGCGTGGACCGGCTGGCTGATGGCGAGCCCGTGGGGCGATGCGACCCGGCGGATCGGTGCGCGCTGCCTCGTGGGCGGCGTCGCCGTGCTGGCGATCCTCGTCGTCGTCGAATGGTTCACCGGGTGGCGGATGCCGGGGTGGCTGGGGGACTCGGGGCTCGGGCCGTTTCCAAACCGAAACCACACCGCGCATGTCCTCGCGCTTGGCGGCGTGCTCGCCGTGGGATGCGCCGCCGACGCGGCACGGCGGAGCAAGCTGCGCACGGTGCCGTGGATCCTCATGGCGGCCGTCATCCTCGCGGGGCTCGCGGCGAGCTACTCGCGCGGCGGGGTGCTGATGTTCTTCGGAGCGCTGGTGTTCTGGAATGCCGCGGTCGCATGGAGCCGGCGCTCGTGGAAAATCCTGCTGCTCGGAGTGGCGGCGCTCGTGCTCACGGCGTCGGGTGTCCTCATCTGGGGGGGCGCGATTGCGGGGCGATTCGCCAGCGGATCGATCCTGGCGGGGGATTTCCGGTTTCGCATCTGGGCCGACACGTTTGCGCTCGCTTCCGATTCGCCATGGTGCGGCGCGGGGCTCGGAAACTTCCAGTCGCTCTTCCCGTTTTTCCGTGCGGAATCGATCACGCAGTCGGTGGTGATTCATCCGGAAAGCGACTGGCTCTGGCTCGTGGCGGAGGCCGGCTGGGCCGGTGCGGCGCTGGCGTTGCTGGCCGTGGGGATCGCGCTCGCGGGCGCGCTGCCGCTCGAACGCAATTCGCAACGCCGTCTTCGCAGCGCGGCGGCCGCGGCAGCGGTGGCCGCGGTGATTCACGGGTTCGTCGATGTGCCCGGGCACCGGCTCGGCTCCGTGCTCGCCGCGACGTATGTGCTGGTGCTCGCGCGGCGCGATCGGGACGAGGCCGCGGAATCACGCGTCGCACCGATCCTCTGGCGCGCCACCGGGCTCGCGCTCGTGGCGTGCGCGGCGTGGTGGATGAATGTGCCGGATCATGCGTCGCGCGCGGAGGAACTGGCAGGGCGGGGGAAGTTCGCCGAAGCCGCGGCGCGTGCGACGCGCGCGATCGAACGTGCGCCGCTCGCATGGCGTCCGTATTTCACGCGAGCCGGAGCGCTCGCGAACACCGGGCACCTCGTGGAGGCCGTCGCGGACTTCCGCCGCGCTCGGATGCTCGAGCCGCATTTCGTCGCCATACCGATGGCGGAAGGGTGGTTCTGGGTGCGGACGCAGCCCGAGCTCGCGCTCGCGGCGTGGAGCGACGCACTGGAGCGTGCGGACGGACCCGATGTCGCGGGTCATTATTCGACGATGCTGGGCGCGCGGTCCGGCGACCCGGCGTTTCGCGCACGCCTGCTCGAACTCGCGGCGCTCCGCCCGGCGCTCCAGGTGGATTGGTTCCTGCGCGCGCCCGCCGCCGAGGCCCGCGAGCGCATCGCCGGCATCGCGCCCGCCGCCGCGGAGTGCGACGCGGCACGGCGCAGCGCGTTTGAACACCGTGCCCGGGAACTCGATCCGCGGTTCGTACCGCGAGCGCCGTCGCCGGGAATGTCAGTCCCGGATCGCTGAAGCCCCCGGGGCAGGGCTGCCGGCGACTTTCCGAAGCAGCGGTGAGAGGCGCCGGCGCTCGCGCCAGCCGATTGCGATCACGAGAAGGCTCGCGCCGAAGATGGTGGCCGGTTCGGGGACGGGGACCAGTTCCAGACTCGTGCCGCCGAGGCTGATGAAGGTGCCGCCGTAAAAGGTGCCGCCGATATTGAACTGGACCTGGCTGGTGGTGCTCCCGGCGGTGAACGACGAGTTGGTGAAGATCAACTGGTCCGTCCCGCCGCTCTGGTTTTTGACGCCCGTCCAGTTGAGCACCGTGAGCGTGGAACTGCCGAGGCTGCTGGCACCGTCGAAGGTGAAATGGCTCGTGCCTGCGCCGAAATCGAATGTCGAGTTTGCGCTGAGCGTCATCTTCCCGACGGTCTCGCTGAAGCCGCCGGTGTTGAACGTGCCTCCGGCGAGCGCGATCTCCGTGGCGTTGCCGATGCGATTGCTGCCGGCCGTGCTCACCCCCATCAGCACCGTGCCGCCAGTGTTGATGGTGACCATTGCCGTGCTGCCGAGCGCGCCGTCGGCGTTTGCGGCGAGCGTGCCGCCGCTCACGGTGGTGTTTCCGGTGAAGGTGTTGGCCGAGGCGCCGTCGAGGGTGAACGTGCCGGCTCCGGTCTTGGCCACGCCGCCGCTGCCGCTGATGACGCCAGTTGCCGTGACGTTTCCCGCGCCGGTGTATGTCGCAGTGAAGCCGCCGTTCGCCAGCGTGCCGCTGTGCGTGAGCGTGCCGGCATCGGAGGCGATGGTGCCCGCGGAGCCGAGTGTGGTCGCGCCGCTCCACGTGTTGTTCCCGCTGATGTTGCGCAACGCGCCGCCGCCGGAAATGCCCGTGCCGTTCAGCATCAGCGCGGCTGACACGGAAATGTTGTTTTGCAATTCGACCGCGCCGCCGGAATTCACGGCGACGCCCGGTGCCGCGGAGACGTTGCCGTTCGTCAGCACCGCGCGCGCGTTGTTGCTGACGGTCAGTCCGTTCGCGAAACTGTGCGCGCCGGAGCCGCCGACGTTGAAGACCGCGCCGGACGTGCCATTGCCCACGGCAAAGGCCGAGCCGTTCGCCACGGTGGTGGCGCCGGTGGTCAGCGTGCCGCCATTGAAAGTGAACGTGCCGGTCGCCCCGGTATTCACGAGCAGCGAGTCGGCGGTGATGGTTCCGCTATTGAAAATGACGTCGCCGCGGCGGACGTCCATCACGCCGGTGCCGCCGCCGTTGGTCACCGTCAGCGTGCCGTTCGTCACGGTCAGCACGTTGCCCGAACCGGCATTCTGACCGACGTACAATGTTCCGGCGGCAGAGACGGAGCCGCCGCTGCTGATCGTCAGTTGGTTGTTCGTGCCGGAGGAGCCCACGAGAATGTCGCGGCTGTTCGTCCAGAGCGAACCGGTGCCGGTGACGGTGACGGTGTTACCCACGCTCAATGACCCGGCACCGATCCAGCCGTCGCGGTTGGTGACCTGGCCGCCATTGGAAACGGTGAGCTGGCTGCCGCCGCCCGCATTGCCGACAAATACGTCGAGCCCCATGCTCCACAGCGAGCCGGTGCCATCCACCAGCGCCGTGTTGCCGCTGGCGACACTTTGAAAGCCGATGTGCGACGTGCCGCTGTTTGAAAGTCTGTCCTCCGTTGGAGATGGTCAGCGAATTCGTGGACCCGCTGATGCCGACGTAAAATGAGCCGGTGTTCGTCCAAAGCGAGCCGGTGCCCGTGATGAGCGCTGTATTTCCGTTACCGCCCGCGGAAAAGCCCAGCCCCGCGCCTGCGGTGACGACTCCGCCACCGCTGCTGACCACGAGCTGGTTCCCGGTGCCCGTGCCGCCGACGTAGAGCGCGGTGGTGCTCGTCCATTGCGAGCCGCTGCCGGTCACCGTGGCCGTGCGGCTGGAGCCGGAATAGAAGCCCGCGCCGTAGTGGTTGCCCGAGGTGTTCTGCACCGCACCGCCGGTCTGGATGAGCAAGCCCGCCGTGCCGTTGAACGCGCCGGTGCCCGCCGTCTGCAGGATGCCCGCGTTGACGGTGGTCGTGCCGGAGTACGTGTTCGTTCCGGAGAGTGAAAGTGTCCCCGCGCCGGTCTTGATCAGCGTGATGTCGCCGTTGCCGCCGCCCGTGCCGGCGATGGTTCCGGCAAAGGTCGTCGAGCCGCTGGCGGGATTGACCGTCAGCGTGCTGGTGGTGCTCGCCGTGCTGTTCCGGACCAAGCCGGTCGCCTCGCCGGCGAGCGAGGCCACGGAGTCGTTGAAGGACGCCAGATCAAAGACGCCGCTGGAATTGAGCGTGAGGGCCGTCTGCGGGGACGTGGGCAACACATTCGATGCGCCGAGTTGCAGCACGCCGCTGTTCAGCACGGTCGTCGGGCCGTTGTAGGAGTTGGCGACATTGAGCACCAGCGTGGTGCCGTCCACGACCAGATCGGAATTCGCGCTGCTGCCGCTGATCCCGACCGTGTTGATGTGGATGATGCCGCCGCCGGTGAAGGTCGCAGTCGTGCCGTTTTTCACCACGCCGCCATTCAGATTCAGCGTGCCGCCGCCGGAGCTGATGAGCGCATGCGTGGCCACCGTGACCTGCCCGGCAAACGTCGTCGTGCCCGCGCCCGAGGTGGTCAGCGCGCCGACGCCCCCGGAGCCGGTGCCGTGGATCGCCAATGCCTCCGCCGTGGTGTAATTGAGGCCGGCCTGCAGGCGCAGCGTGCCGCCGCTGTTCACGGTCGTGCCGCTCGCGGCGGTGCCCAATGCGTCATTCACACCGACCGCGAGGATGCCCCCAGAAACCGTCGTCGCGCCGGTATAGGTATTTGCCACGGAAAGTGTCCACGTCCCCGCGCCGGTCTTCGTGAGGGTGCCGCTCGTCGTGCCGATGATGCCTGAGACGGTTCCATTGCCCGCGCCAGCCAGCGTCAGCCCGAAAGTCGCGCCGGAGATGGTGCCGGCGTTGGTGAGGTTCAGCGTGCCGCTGTCGGAGGAAACCATGGTCGCACCCGCCAGCGTGATCAGGCCTCCGTAGTTGTTCGTGCCGCCCACGTTCACGAGCGCGCCGGTCTGGCCGCCCGCTCCGCTGCCGTTGATGTTCAGCGCTTCGGCACCCACGGTGATTCCGCCCTGCAGTTGCAAGGTCGCTCCGCTGCTCACGGTCGTGCCTGCCGCCGTCGTCCCCAAGCCCGTGCCGTTTTGAATGTTCAGGATGCCTGCGCTGATGGCGGTCGCGCCGGTGTAACCATTCGCCCCGGAAAGCGTGACGGTCCCGGTGGTCGTCTTGTTCAGGACGATGCCCGTGCCGGTGAGGATCGCGCTGGCCGATCCGCTCTGCATTTCAAACGTGCCGGTGCTTGTGAGTGCCGACGTGCCCGTGCCGGTGATGCTGCCGCCTCCGGCCAGCGTCACCGTGCCGACGGTGTCGGTCTGGTTGGCGACAAGATCCAGGTTCGCGGTCGCGCCATTGACGGTGACCGCCCCGGAACTGATGACGTTGCTCGCGCCATACCGCAGTGTTCCGGCGTTCACGGTGGTAAGGCCCGTGTAGGTGTTCGCCGCGGAAATTGTCCACGTTCCCGCGCCGGCCTTCGTGAGGGTGCCGCTGGTCGTGCCGATGATGCCGGAGATGGTTCCATTGCCGGCCCCGGCCAGCGTCAGCCCGAAAGTCGCGCCGGTGATCGTGCCGGCGTTGGTGAGGTTCAGCGTGCCGCTGTCGGAGGATAGCGTCGTCGCGCCAGCCAGCGTCAGCAGCCCTCCGTAGTTGTTCGTGCCGCTCACGTTCACGAGCGCGCCGGTCTGGCCGCCCGCGCCGGTGCCGGTGATGTTCAGCGCCTCGGCACCCACGGTGATTCCTCCCTGCAGTTGCAAGGTCGCCCCGCTGCCCACGGTCGTGCCCGCGGCGGCAACGCCGAGCGCACCTGCGTTTTGAATGTTCAGGACTCCCGCGCTTACCGTGGTCGTGCCGGTGTAGGTGTTGGTGCCGCTCAGTGTGAGCGTGCCGGTGCCGGCCTTGGTGAACGCACCGGAATTGCTCAGGACGGCGGTCACCAGCGTGTTTCCGGTGCCGTCGATCGTGAGCGCCTTGCCATTGATGTCCACACCTGCGCCGCCGATCGTGAGAAGGTTGCCGGAATTGTTCCGCCAAGCCTGGTCCCCGGCGACCTTGATGGTGGGACCATTGAACGAAAGCGTGTAGGCGTTGGCGTTATCCACGAGGATTCCGAGGCCCGCGGTCCCGTTGATCGAGGTGCCGCTCAACGATAGCTGGAAGGTTCCGGAAACGCTCACGTTCTGGCCGATGCCGTCGGTCATCCACACGCCGCCGGCACTCTTGTTATTGCCGAGACTCGGCTGGTTGGTGAACGTGCTGTTGAAAACTCCGACGTCGTCCGCCGACGGTGAGCCGGTGTCCCAGTTCCCATTGGTGCCCCAGTCGGTGCCCGCGGCCCCCGTCCAAAACCGATCCGTCGCCGGGGCGACTGGCGCGGCGACGAGCGAAAGCACCAGAATCCCGAATGCCATCGATCGCTGCCTCGCCCGCCTCCATGAGCGCGGGGCGAGGCGGTGAAAAACGCCGTCAGCCGCGTTCATGGCCTTCCATGCCTTTCGGTCTACCGTCTGGATCGGAAAGAAAATTTCGCGCGGCTGCGGGGAAGGGAGCAGCGGTGCTTGCAGGGATTTGGGATGTCGGACGCACGTCCATCATAATTCCAGGAAAGCACACCGCGTACCTTAAATAGGCGCCGATCAGCCATTCCTGCTTCAGTGGCATGGGTCTGCGCGTGCGACCGTCAGACCCTCTGCAACAGCCGGGCGAAGAGCCTGCGCTCGCGCCATGCGATGGCGAGCACGAGGGCGCCGGCGCCGAAGAGGGTGGCGGGCTCGGGGACGGGGACAAGCTCCAGGCTGGTGCCGCCGAGGCTGATGAAGGTGCCGCTGTAAAAGCTGCCGCCGATGTTGAACTGCACTTGGCTGGTGCCGGTTCCGGCGGTGAACGACGAGTTGTTGAAAATCAGCCGGTCCGTTCCGCCAGAGGTGAGGGGAGTGCCGGTCCAGTTCAGCACCGTGAGCGTGGAACTGCCGAGGCTGCTGGCGCCATCGAAGGTCATCTGGCTGGCCCCTGCGCCAAAATCGAACGTGGAATTGCCGCTGAGCGTCATCTTCCCGACGGTCTCGCTGAAGCCGCCGGTGTTGAACGTGCCGCCGGCGAGCGCAATCTCCGCGGTGTCGCTGATGCGGTTGCTGCCGGGAGTGCTCACGCCCATCAGCACCGTGCCGCCGGTGTTGATGGTGACCTTTGTCGTGCTGCCCAATGCGCCGTCGGCATTCGCCGAGAGGGTGCCTGCGCTGACGGTTGTGGCTCCGTTGAAGGTGTTCGCCGCCGCGCCACTGAGCGTGAGCGTGCCAGCGCCCGTCTTGGTCAGGCCGCCCGAGCCGCTCAGCACGCCGGTCGCGGTGAGCGTCTTGGTGGCGTCCGCCTCGATGGTGCTGCCGGCTGAGCCGAGGGTGAGATTGCGCGACGTGGTGAAGGTCTCGGTGGCCCGCAGCGTGCCGGAGTTGATGGTGGCCGCCACGCCGGCCGCGCCGAGGCTGCTGGCGCTGTTCACGGCGACGGTGCCGCCATTGATCGTCGCGCCGCCGCTGAAGGTGTTCACCCCCGACAAGGTCAGGATGCCCGCGCCGCTCTTGGTCAGGCTGCCGGTGCCGCTGACCACCCCGCTGGCGGTGACATCGCCTGCGCCGGAGAAAGTCCCGGCAAAGACGCCGGTGTTGATGTTGCCGCCGATCGTCAGGGTGCCGGAATCGCTGGCGATGGTGGCGGCGGCCTTGAGCGTGACGTTGCCAGCCCACGAGTTGTTGCCGCTCACATTGCGGAATGCGCCGCCGCCGCTGATGCCGCTGCCGTAAAGCTCCAGCGTTTCCGCACCCATGGCGAGCCCTCCTTGGAGTTCGAGTGCCCCGCCGCTGTAGACAACGGTTTTCTTGTTGCTGCCCAAGGCGCCGACGCTCCGAATATTGAGGACGCCAGCGTTGACGTAGGTTTCGGCCTGACTGTTGGCCCCGGAAAGAATGAGCATGCCCGGCCCGTCTTTGTAGAGTTTCAACCCACCGCTGATTGCCCCGGAGAACGTGCTGGTACCGGTATTGGTCGTCGTGATGATGATGTCGCGACCGAGGACGGCGTTTCCGGAAAAAGTGAGGTCCAGCGAGCCGCCAAGAATGAAATTCTGGTCCAAATCCAGCGTATTGCTGATGGTGCGCGCTCCGCCGGTTGCCAGAATGGTTCCTGCGCCGATTTTGAAGATTCCCGTGCCCGTGGCCGAATCGTGACCCAACACGAGGGTCCCTGAGGTGAGGGTCAACTGACCGCTATACGTATTCGCGCCGGAAAGCACCAGGGTGCCCGCGCCTGATTTGTTGAGCGAGTTGGCGCCCGAGACCACGGCCGAAACCAGCATGTCCACGTCGGCCGCTCCGTCATTGACGGTAAACGTGCGATTGCCACCCAGGTTGAGTTTACCGGTGATGTACGTCGTCATGCCGGCAGTTCCCAGGACAGTGAGGTTGCTCGCAAGCGTCAGCGTGCCGGTGCCGGTCGTGATCCAACCCCCGTCCAGACTGGTGAACTTGACGGTGTCGGAATAGTCGTTCAGGTCCAGCCAGCCGGAACTCTTCAAGACGATCCCCGTCCCGCCGCCGCTGTTGATTTGGGTGTTGCGCAGATAGCGGACCACGTCGGCCTTCTCCCCGCCGATGCCGTCGCCGATCGTCAGCGTGTCCACAATGGCCCCATTAATCGCGCTCACGTCCAGGAACAGAATTCCTTCGTTCACTGCGGTATCGCCCGTGTAGGTGTTGGCGGTGCTCCCGGTCAGCGTGAGCGTGCCAGTCCCGATTTTCGTCACCCCGCCCGAATTGGTGATTACCCCGCTGGAAATATGGTTGCCCGCGCCGCCGTAGGTCACCGTGTTGGCAGCGCTGCCGCCCGTGTTGACAGTGCCACTGATGGTCAACGTGCCGGCATCCGAGCTGATCGTGAATGAAGAGCCCAAGGTCACGGTGCCCGCCCACGAATTATCCCCGCTGACATTGCGCAGGGCGCCGCCGCCGGCGATGCCGGTGCCGTTGAGCGTGAGGGCCTGCGCGCCCACGGCGATGCCGCCTTGCAGTTCGAGCGCCGCGCCGCTGGCCACGGTGGCACCCCCGGCGGTCGTGCCGAGTCCATTGGCATTGCGGATGTTCACCACCCCGGCGTTGATCGTCGTCGCGCCGGAATAGGAGTTTGAACCCGAAAGCACGAGCGTGCCGGTGCCGGCCTTGGTCAGACTGCGCCCGGCGGCGTTCTGGCCGATTGCCCCGGAAAACGTGGTGGTGCCCGTGCTGTCCACGGTGATCGTACGGTTCCCGGTCAGGGTCGCGGCCCCGCCGAAGGTAAGGTCGTTGCTGCCTCCGATCGAGAAGTTGCCCGCGAGGGTCACCGCGTTGCTGACTGTCCGTGCGCCGCCGCTGGCCTGGATGGTGATGCCGCCGGTGAGCGTGAGCGTTCCCGTGCCCAGCGCGGCGTTATGGCCGATGCCCACGGTGCCGGTGCTCAACGTCACGCCGCCGGAGAAAGTGTTGTTGCCGGAAAGATTCAAAGTGCCTGTGCCGGTCTTGTTCAGGGTGCCTGTGCCACCGATGGCGCCGCTCATCGAGTACGTCTGCGAGGGATCGACTTGAATCGTGCTGGCGGCGTCACCCAGCGTGATCAAACGGGTGGAGGTGAAGCCCGTGGTGACTTGCAGCGTGCCCGCATTGATCGTGAGGCCGCCGGAGGTGTTGCCGAGGCTGGTGCTGCTGTTGACCGCCACGGTGCCGGCATTGATCACCGTGCCGCCGGTGTAGGTGTTCGTGCCGGTGAGGGTCAGTGTGCCGGTGCCGGTCTTATTGAGCGTGCCGGTGCCGCCGATGGCGCTGGAGACGGTGTAGGTTTGGGATGCGTTGACGAGGATGGTGCTGGCGGCGTCCCCCAGCGTGATCACTCGGGTCGAGGTGAAGCCCGTGGTGACTTGCAGCGTGCCGGCATTGATCGTGAGGCCGCCGGAGGTATTGCCAAGGCTGGCGCTGCTGTTGACCGCCACGGTACCGTCGTTGATCACCGTCCCACCGGTGTAGGTGTTGGTCCCGGTGAGGGTCAGCGTTCCGGTGCCGGTCTTGTTGAGGGTTCCGGCGCCGCCGATGGCGCTGGAGACCGTGTAGGTTTGCGCCGGATCCACGAGGATCGTGCTGGCAACGTCACCCAGGGTGATCACCCGGGTCGAGGTGAAGCCGGTGATGACTTGCAGCGTGCCGGCATTGATCGTGAGGCCGCCGGAGGTGTTGCCGAGACTGGAGATGTTGTTGACGGCCACCGTGCCGGCATTGATCACCGTCCCCCCTGTGTACGTGTTGACGCCTGAGAGAAACAGAGTGCCGACATCCGTCTTCGTCAGCGAAAACGAGCCGCTGACCACTCCGCTGACAATGAGGCTTCCACTCCCGGCGATGCTCCAGGTCCCATTGGCTCCCAAGACGACTTTGCTGGAAATGGTCTGGTCGGCCTCCGTGCCCGCGACATCGTTTCGCGTGATGTTCCCCGTGGAGAGGGTCAGGTTGTTGTTGGTAATGCTGATCCCGGTCGTGGTGCTGATGATCAGGCTGTCCGCAGTCCGGTTTCCGTTCAGATCGATGGCCGTGCCGGAGGCAAATCCCGAGCCGAATTGCACGGTGTCGGTGGTCAGGGGCAGTGCGTCAGTGTCCCAGTTTAGAAGGGTGTCCCATTTGACGTTCGTACCCCCGCCGTCCCAGGTGATCGTCGCCGCCTGTGCCCTGTGGCCTCCGCACAGCAGCAGAAGTGCAAGAAGCACCCCGGCAAGCCGGTTTCGAGATGGGCAGGGCGCAGACATTCCCCTGCAGGTAGCACGCCGAGTGCCGACACGGTCCGGATCTTTTTCCGCTTTGAACTTTAACCCCCGCGTAAAGCCCGGCCCGGGCGTGCTCGCGAAGACGCGCAGCCCTGGACTGCGGAGGCTCGCCTCCGCTTTGTGGTGGACGAGCCAGGGCGAGCGCGGCGGGGCATCCGGGATCCCGGAGGTCGCCCACTTCTCGGCAAGCCTCGAAGCGGAAAGCGGAGGCGAGCCTCCGCAGTCCAGGGGCTCCGCCTACCGGCGAAGCGCCGTGATCAGTTCGTCGAGCTTGGTGGCCACCGCCTGCACTTCCGCCTGCGTCGGCGGGTCGCTCACCGTCATGCCGAGCAAGGCCACGCCATTCGAGGTGTTGGAGGTCTGCGCGAGCACTCCGTTGATGGCACTCGCCAGGTCCGAGTTCGTCACCTCGCCCGGCTGCCCTTGCGTGCCCGGCTCGCCCGTCGCACCGCGCGGGATGCCAAAGCTGAAATGCACGCTGCTCCCGTCGAACGACACCGACACCGTCGCATTCTCCCCGGGATTCAGCGTCCCCACGCTGTCGATCACGGCATTCGCAAAGGCCGGCCCCTGCTGGCCCGGCGGGCCGGCCACGCCGTCATTCCCGCGCGGGATGACAAAGCTCAGGTGCATCACATTCCCGACGATCACGAGCGAGACGGCCGCGGGGTCGCCGGGTCCGGCGGTGGCCACCGTATCCACCTGCGCGGAGGTGATGCCCTGCACGGCGTCGATGAGTTCCTTCAGTCCGTTGAGCTGCCCCCGCATTTCGGCGGAGGAATCCGGCGAACCGGTGGCGGGGAGGGAGGGGTCGAAGGGCATTGGGAGAAAGACTGGGAGACTGGGAGAGAAGGAGACTGGGAGATGGGGGGCTTGGAATGGATTGCAGTCTCCTCTTCTCCAAGTCCCCCGGTCTCCCCGTCTGGAATCACGGCGAGACCGTCACCCTCTGCACGTCGGTCCAGTCGCCGTTCGGCGTGCCTTTGTCCCAGAAGCGCATCCGGTATTCGCGCACCTCGGGCTGGCCGGCGACCAGCAGCGGGCGCTTGTCCTCGTAGGGGCTCTCCGTGTCGATCGCGAGGAACTCGAACAGCGCAGACGCTCCGCGGCGGCTTTCGATGTACACGCCCATGTGGCCGTATTTGTAAAAGGTCAGCCGCGCGCACTGGCACCCGTCGCCCTGCTCGATTGCGATGAGGAATTTCGGCACCGTCTGCGACCCGGTGTCCTCGGAGCCCACGATGCCGAGGTCCGTGCCGATGGCGTCGGTATAGGCACCCGAGAGCTTCATCCTGGCCACGAGCGCAAAGATGCGCGTGAGCGCGCCGGGCAGCGCCGCCGTCACCCCCGCAGGCAGCGCAGGCGCGACAAAGGTGGGCAGTACCGATGGCGCTCCCGCCTTCGCCGGTCAGCACGTCATCCACGGCATCCGTGGTCGAGGGGGCAAAGGCGCGCACATTCGTGAGCCACGTGCCCAGGACATAGTGGCCCCACTTCGCGTCGTTCACGCCGGCGGTGATGTCCCCGGCGATCACGCCGAGCGTCGGGCCGTGGATGGGCAGCTTGTTGGAAAAGTTATCGAGCCAGTTGGCCTGGTCTCCGATGCGGCTGGGGTAGTAGTTGGTGCGTTTCATTTTGGTTTTGGTTTTGGGTTGTCGTTGAAAATAGGCGGAGGGGGTCTGCCCGGCCGGGGTGCCGCTGTCCCACGTCCCGGAGTCCCATGTGCCGGAATCCCAGTTCATGGCTCCCGCGTCCGCGGCCTCCATTTCCCGGTTACGGCGCCAGCACCCTGCGTCCCGGGGTGCCGGGTGCGGCGCGCGGGGTGGCCATTCCGAAAGCCGGGGTGCCCCATGCGCGGGCGGGGATCCCCACTGGGACAGCCGGGGTGTCCACTCGCCGGCGCGGGGCGTCCCCCCGGACCCCGGAATGAGCACCCCGCCGCGCCCATGGAGCACCCCGGCGGCAAGGCCGGCGTCCATGGCTCCGCGATGGGGCACCCCGCCGCCGCGAATGGGCACCCCGGGACGCCCATGGAGCACCCCGGCGCGGCCGGGGGCGGCATCGGGACCGCGAAAACGGCCACTTTCGGCCCGAAACCGCGACTTGAGCGGTAAAAGCGGCCTCCCGGCATCGGGAAACAGGCGGTCTTTGCTGGGAAGGCTTTCATCGCAGGAGTCGTGAGGGACGCCCGCGATACCAGCACAGAACCCGGAAAGTGCGGTAGCCAATAGGAATTGGCTAACCCGCCCGCTCACGGGCGCGCCTGTGCCGCCCCCGTCAGTACCGGCAGCGTCGTGCCGAATTTCACGCAAATCCGCGCCAGCGTCCCCGTCCAGCAGCCGTTCGGGTTGAATCCCTGCTCGATGTTCAGGATCGTCTGGTCGCTCACCCCGGCCGCCCTGCCCAGCGCATACGCACTGAGGCCCAGCGCCTCCCGCCGCTCCCGCACTTCCGCCCCGATGCGTTCATTGATCCAGCGCGGGTAATCCTCCGGGGGACATCCATGGTGCCAAGCCATGCCCCGCATCCTAAAGGCGGCGGGCAGCGGGAAATCGAGCGCAAAAACCCGGTCCCCCGGGTGTAGCGCAAGCCGCCGAGCGCGAACAGGGGAATTCGCGGGACGATGCGTGCGCGGCGGCCGGCAAAAGGCCGTCCGTCCGTGGAGCGCTTACGCGGCAGCTCCGTGGCGGGCGCGGGTGGCGCGCTGGTCCGTCGCGCAGGTGGCGAGGGTGATCCCTTCCGCGCTGCTGAGCAGCCGGGGGTGATTGTTCCTCACCGGGGCCAGCGAGGCGTCGGCTTCGAGGAGCTGGCAGATGGGGGCCATGGAATGGAGGATGGTGCGGTTCAGCCAGTCGCTCTCGGGAACGTGCGCGTTGCAAGGGGCGCAGATGAGGCGCGCGAAATCGGCCTGATAGGCCGGGATGCCTTTCAAAAAGGCTTCCGTGGCGGGTCCGGCTTCCGTGGCGGCGGTGTTCGCGAGCGCGATGCATTCCGAGAAATTGCCGATGCCCCGATTGAGGATGAGCTGCCACATGGAGCCGATGCCCTTTGGGTCGAGTTGCACGCTTTTCCGGAAGCAGACCATCGCGAGTTCGACCAGTCGCACGAGCTGATTGATATGCTCGGGATTCAATGCGCTCCGCATCCGGCTGCCCACGTCGCCACCGGGAAATTCGGCGGGCCTGAGGGCCATGGTGAGGAAGAGTTCGTCCGGAGCGCCGGATTTGCAGCCGCGGAGGTTCAACTGCGCGCCGAGGCGGAAGAAGGCCAGTGCGGCAAACCACAACGTGATGCCGCAATTGGCGATGTCGCTGGCTTTGAGCGCGCCTTCGCGGGCGTCCGCGTAGGCATGGTGGAAATTTTCTCCGGCCATCATCAGGTCGCTCGCTGTCGCGAGGGGGCCGCCAGCCTGCTTCAGGAGCCGCAGTCCTTCCTCGCGAAATTCTCCGTCCCGCCCCGCGGAAGTCTCGGCCTCCGTCGCGTCGAAAATCGGTTCTGCTTCCGCTTCCGGCTCCGCGTCCGGGATTTCGACCTCGGCGGGGAAGACTTCAGCCAGCGGCCCGGCGACAGGCCGCGGAGAGGCCACCGTGGGGAGGGGCATTTGCAAAATCACCCGGTCGGCACAGGGAGCCTCGGCGCCCGCCGGGACGAGGGCGGCGGCGGATTGACCCGCCATGCGCTGCCCGGCGCGGAGTTCGAGTTCGCTGCGCCAATCGCCAATCTCCTGTTCGAGATGGGTGACCAGCTTTTCCATGGCGATCCATTGGGCATCGACGGTGTGGTCAAAGTGAAAGCGGGGATGGGGTAGTGAGGGCATGGACGGAACATGAGCACCGGGGATGCCAACGTCGGTGTCGTATATCTCGACACTATAGGGCTTTAAGGGGGTACTGCGGGCCACCCGCCTCTGATGACCTCAAGCCTTCGACACCAGCCGTGCGAAGCGCCTGCGCTCGCGCCAGCCGAGGGCGAGCACGAGGGCGCCGGCGCCGAAGAGGGTGGCGGGCTCGGGGACGGGGACGAGCTCCAGGCTGGTGCCTCCGAGGCTGATGAAGGTGCCGCCGTAAAAGGTGCCGCCGATGTTGAACTGGACCTGGCTGGTGCCGGACCCGGCGGTGAAGGATGAATTGGTAAAGATGAGCTGGTCGGTCCCGCCGGCGGTGAAGGCGGTGCCTGTCCAATTGAGGACCGTGAGCGTGGAACTGCCGAGGCTGCTGGCGCCGTCGAAGGTGAGGCGGCTGGTGCCGGCGCCAAAATCGAGCGTGGAGTTGGCGGTGAGCGTCACCTTGCCGACGGTCTCGGTGAAGCCGCCGGTGTGGAATGTGCCGCCGTTGAGCGCGATTTCCGCGGCGTTGCCGATGCGGTCGTTCGCCGCGGTGCTCACGCCGAGCAGCACGGTGCCGCCGGTGTTGATGGTGATCTTGGCCGTGCTGCCGAGCGCGCCGTCGGCGTTCGCCGAGAGCGTGCCGGCGTTGACCGTCGTGTTCCCGGCGAAAGTGTTGGCCGTGGCGAGGTTCACGGTTCCGGTGCCGGACTTGGTCAGCGCGGCCGCGCCGCCGATGGAGCCGGAGCCGGTGACGGTATAGGTGCTGGTGGAGTTGCCGAAGGTGACGCCGCCGGGAGTGACCGCGGAATTCAGCGTGACGGTGCGTGCGCCGCCGCCGCCGGTGCCGGTGTCGTTGAAGGTCACCGCGTCGCCTTGGAAGAACTTGAAGTCGCCTTCCTGCCATGCCGACGTGGTGCCGACGTCCCAGGTGCTCGAGGCGGAATTCCATGTCCGGCCCGAGTTGGTGTAGGTGAGGGTGATTTTCTTGTTCACCGTGTCGTCCGAGACCGTCGCCGAGCGGTAGTTCGCCGTGCTGAAATTCGCCGTGCCCGGCGTCGTGCCGTACCCCACCACGTCGATCTTATGGCCGGCACCCACTGTGGCGCTGCCATCGGAACCCGAGATAAGCACGGATGCGCCAGCGGTCACCGCACCGGCGGCGCGGAAGGCATTTCCGGAACCCGCCACCTGTGCGACGCCGACGATCGTGGAACCTCCATTCAGCGCGAGTGTGGAGCTGGTCGTGCCCTGGCCGGAGAGGCTCGCGCCAGATGCCACGGTAACGGCGGAAGTCAGGCTGCCGGTGACCACGAGTCTGCCCGCGCTCACGGTGGTCGCGCCGGTGTAGGTATTCGCGCCGGAAAGGGTCACCCGGCCGGTGCCCGTCTTGGTGAATGTGCCCGTGGTCGTGCCGATGGCTCCGGAGAGGATCGTATTGCCCGCGCCGCCCACGGTGAGGCCAAAGGTGGGGCCGCTGAAGCCGCCGGAAATGGTGAGCGTCCCGGCGTCCGAGGCGATACTGGAAGCGGCCGCGAGCGTCACATCTCCCGCCCAGGAATTGCTCCCGCTGACGTTGCGCAATGCGCCGGAGCTGGCGATGCCCGTGCCCGCCAGGCTCAATGCCTCGGCTCCCACGCTGATGTTGCCCTGCATGCGAAGGTCGGCTCCGGCGTCCACCTGCGTGCCGGCGGCCGTGCTGCCGAGGGCGGCGCTATTCTGGATGATCAGCGTGCCGGCCGCGATCAGCGTCCGGCTCGTGAAAGTGTTCGTCCCCGTCAGCACCGTGGTCCCGCCGGCTTGCGAGACTTCGAAACCGCCCGTGTTGATGGAAAGGTCATCACCACTGCCGGAAATGACGCCCGTGAAGGTGTCCGTGCCGGAGCTGTTTTTCATCCGCACGCGGGTGAACGTGTCGAGGACGATGTTGCTGTTGAACGTGAATCCGGCGCCGTAGAAGTTCAGCACCGTCGTGGCGCTTCCGCCGGTCAGCGTCAGCGTGACCCCGGAGGAGCCCGAGATGCTGTTGCTGTTGAAATGAAAGTCGTCGCTGCTGATGCCGCTGAACGTGCTGTCCGCGGTGACGTTCAGGGCGTTGTTCAGCGTCCGGATGCCGGAGACAAACAGCGTGCCGCCATTCATCGTGAGCGTGCCCGTGCCCAGCGCGGCGTCATCGCCGATGGTCACCTGCCCGG
>CAVYKI010000002.1:0-446363 GCA_963769025.1 uncultured Verrucomicrobiae bacterium | reverse complement strand
GTAAACCGCAGGTCAAGGGTTCAATCCCCTTCTCTGGCTCCAGCTTCCCCCGATCGGTCCGTCCAGTTCTGCGCACGCCACGTGGATGACTTTTTCTGTCAAAAGGTGCGCACCTCCGCGTGAAGGCAAAATCCATGACAGACTGCAGTCGGTGCGGAGGAGTGGGAACGTTTACGGCACGTCCAGCCAGCCCCTGCGCCGATAGATCTCCCAGCCGGCGATCTCGTGGAGCCAGATGCTGAACTTCTCAAACCCATTCCAGCTCGGAATCCCAATTCGGAACCCGGGGGGATTCGGGCTTCCGGCGACGAGGAAATTGCACGGCGCGGGAACGACCTCGAAGCCGGCGGCGCGATACACGGACGCGGCCCGGTTCATGTGGTTCGCCGAGGTGACGAGGAGGATTTTCTTCCATCCGCGCTGCTTTGCGAGCGGCACGAGGCGCAGCGCTTCGTCGTGGGTGTCGGTCGCCGCACCGAGGCTCACGATTTCCCACGTGAACGGCGGCTTCCAGTCGCCGATGCGCGTGCGGATCAAATCGCTTTCCACCCTGTCCACGTCATCCACGCGCACCATGCCGCCGCCGATGACTATCGCTGGCGCGCGGCCCCACCGCATGAGTTCCAGGCCGGTCAGGATTCGATCGCCTGCCTTTGTGAGACGCACACCGCCGACTTCATGCCGCGAAGCATCCGCTCCGCCGCCCAGCACCACCACGGCGTCGCACACCGGGAGTTCGATGAGCTTCACCGCTGTCCACGGGCGTTCGAGCCGGCCCAGCATCCACGCGGTGAGGTCCGTGCCGCCGAGGATCGTCACGAGGAAAGTGAGCGCCGCGGCGATGATGTACGGGATTTTCTGCCCGCGCCTGCGCAGCAGAAGCGTGAGGAATATCAGCCCCAGCCAAAGCAGCCCCATCGGCTCGATCAGCTGCAGCGCAACTCGGAGAAAGAAGTCAGCCATTGCCGTTTTCCTCCGTCGCGCAAGCCCGGGCACCGCGCGGCGGAGGCGCCATCATTCCCGTTTCATCCAGCCGAGTTGGATCAGCACATCCACGTACTCCGAGCGTTTTCCCTCGGGCCAGATGTATGCGGCGCTGCGGATCCAGTCCTCCCATTTTGCCATGTCGCCCTGCTGCCGCGCCCATGCCGCGTGGGCGTACTGGTAGGCCGGAGTCTGCGAAGGGAACGGGAGCTTTTCCAGCCACTCCTTCGCGTGCGCGGTGTCGCCCTCCAGCAGATAGGTCAGGAAAATGCGGTACGTCAGCAGTTCCCCGGACATCTCGCCGGGCTTCACCATCGCGTAAAGTTTCATCCAGAGGCCGCGCGCCTCGGCGTACTTCCCCATGAGAAACGGGATCTCGCAGATGTTGAATTGCGCCGGGTAGAAATTACGGTCCAGCTTCAGCGCGTCCGAGCAGTACTTGTAGCCGCGCTCGAAGTCGCGCTGCTCGATGGCGATCGCGCCGCGCACATTCAGCGACCACGCCGTGGGCGGCAGGATCTCGTCCGCCCTCTCCACGTAGTTTGTCGCGCCCTTGAAGTCGCGGGCCTGAAACCGCTTCATCGCCTCCGTCAGCAGGAACTGGTACCGGCTCGGCAGCGACCCGAGCTTCACGCCGGGGCCGGTCGTGAGCAGTTCGGAACGCACCCCTTTTCCCTCCTTGTCCTCCTCCGCCGGCGGCGCTGCCGGCTTCCCATCAGGTTTCGCCGCGCTGCCGTCCTGCGCAAATGCAAAGGGGTGCAGCAGCGCGAAGACGGGCATCAGCAGGGAAATGGCGAAACGCATGGCAGGTTCGATTGTCTGCCCGGCGGAGCGGGTCGGCATCCGGGGGCCGCGCACAGAACAGCAGATCGGATAGCCAGTCAATCGCCGCCGTCCCCGGGCCACGTTCCGGCGTTGCAAGGCACCGGCGCGAGCCCAAGACTTCCCCCGATGCCCTCCGACACCGCCGTCCTGCTCGTTCACTGCCCCGATCAGCCGGGGCTGGTTCACTCGGTGACGCATTTCATCTTCGAACACGGCGGCAACATCCTCGACCTCGAGCAGCACATCGACCGCGAGGACGACGTGTTCTTCATGCGCGTCGAGTGGTCACTCGAAAATTTCACCATCACGAAGCCGGAGATCGCCTCTCACATCGCGCCGATGGCAAAGGCGCGCGGCATGTGGTGGCGGCTGCAGTTCTCCAGCGAGCGCAAGCGCATCGCAGTTTTCGTCTCGAAGGAAAGCCACTGCCTCTACGACCTGCTCTCGCGTCACGAGGCCGGCGAGCTGCCTGCCGACATCCCGCTCATCGTGAGCAACCACGAGGCACTGCGTACCGCCGCCGAGCGGTTCGGCATTCCGTTCCACCATTTCCCGATGACGAAGGAAAACCGCGACGCGCAGGAGGCCGCGCAGCTCGCGCTGCTGGAAAGTCACCGCGTGGACACCGTCGTGCTCGCGCGGTACATGCAGATCGTCGGCAAGGAATTCGTCGCGGCGTTTCCGAATCGCGTCCTGAACATCCACCACTCGTTCCTGCCCGCGTTCGTGGGCGCGAGGCCATACCACCAGGCCTACGAGCGCGGCGTGAAAATCATCGGCGCGACCAGCCACTACGTGACGGAGCAACTCGACGAGGGGCCGATCATCCAGCAGGACGTGATGAGCGTCTCGCATGAGGACAGCGTGGAGGATCTCGTGCGGCTGGGACGCGACCTGGAGAAGACGGTCCTGTCAAAGGCGCTCTGGTGGCACGTGATGAACAAGGTGCTCGTCTATCGCAACAAGACGGTCGTCTTTTCGTGAGCGGAGCACGGGCTTTCCTTCAATGAAACAGCCGCGACGAAACCTTGGAACGCTGTGGGAATCAGGGCGCGGGGTTCGAGTTCGGAGTTGAATGCCTGGGCGCGTTGTGATTCATCCGCGCGACCTTTTTCAGGCTTTTTCACCCAGAATGAACACCCGTCTTCCAAGCCTCCTCAGTCTCTTGTGCATTCTGTTCCTCCACCTCGCGGGTGCGCAGGCGGCGATCCTCAATGCGGTCTATCATACCGCGACGGACGTGCCGCTAAGCCCGGGTGGCGGCTACGATGCGACCGGTGGTACGGTAAACTTCACGCTCAATTTCGCGCCGCCCGTCGGCACGAACCTCACGGTGGTGAAAATCACGAACCCGGCCTTTCAGGTGAACGGGACTTTCGCCAATCTCGCGGACGGCCAGACGGTGACGCTGAATTACGGCGGGCTGCCATACACCTTCGTGGCGAATTACGCCGGCGGCACGGGCAATGACCTCGTGCTGCAGTGGGCAAACGTGCGGCCGCTGTCGTGGGGCGGCAACATCGGCGGCCAGCTCGGCAACGGGACCGGCATCCCCAGCAATCTCCCGGTGGCGGTGACGGCCACGGGCGTGCTCGCCGGGAAGTCGATCGTCGCGCTCTCCGCCGGAGACAGGCACACCCTCGCGTTGTGCGCGAACGGCGCGCTGGCAGCATGGGGAGCGAATTCCGCCGGCCAGCTCGGCAACAACAGTACGATGCCCAGCAACGTGGCCGTCTCGGTGAACACGGCGGGCGGGCTTTCCACAAAGCGGGTCGTCGCCGTCGCGGCAGGGGCAAACCACAGCCTCGCCCTTTGCTCGGACGGGACGGTCTTCGCATGGGGCGCAAACGGTGCCGGCCAGCTCGGCATCGGCGGCACCTCGTCCAGCATGGTGCCCGTGCAGGTCTCCCCATCCGGCGCCCTCGCGGGCAAGAAAGTCGTGGCCATCGCCGCGGGACAAAATCACAGCATGGCGCTGCTCTCGACCGGCGCGGTGGCCACGTGGGGTGCAAACGCCAGCGGCCAGCTCGGCAATGGCGGCACGGCCGGCAGCACGGTCCCGACTCTCGTAATCACCACCGGCGTGCTCTCGGGAACCACGGTGAGCGCGATCGCAGCCGGGCAAAACCACTGTCTCGCGCTCTGCGCTAACGGCACCCTCGCCGCATGGGGCGACAATTTCTTCGGACAGCTCGGCGACGGAAGCACGACTGCGAGCAACGTGCCGGTGGGCGTGACGGCGTCCGGCGCTTCGCAGCTTACCGGCAAGACGGTCACAACCGTCGCCGCGGGGGCGCTGCACAGCCTCGCCCTCTGCGCGGATGGCACCGTCGCGGCTTGGGGGCAAGGCAGCTATGGCCAGCTCGGCAACGGCGGATTCGACAGCATCCTCCCCGTCGCGATAACTCCTGCCCAAGCGCTCAACGGCAAGACCGTGACCGCAATCGCCGGAGGCCTCTCGCACAGCCTCATCCTGTGCTCCGATGGCACGCTCGCGGCGTGCGGAAAAAACGGCTCCGGCGAATTGGGAACGGGCAACACCACGCAGCGCAACGAACCGTGGCCCGTGAACACCTCGGCGCTGCTGTCCGGCGAGCGTTTCACCGCGGCATTCAGCGGACCGAATGCGGTCCACAGCCTCGCCATCGTCTCCTCCCCGGCCCCGCCAGGCAGCCTCACGACGGGGACTCTCATCGGCAACGGGAGCTTCGAGAACGGCTTCACCAACTGGAGCGTCTCGGACATCAACTCGCCGTTCAAATCCCTCCGCGTCCAGGACGACGGCTACACTCCGGGCAACGGCCTCTTCACCACCGACGCGACCGACGGCAACTTCTCGGCGACCTCGGGCTTCACCGGGGCCTCGCCGGGAGTCGTCCGGCTCGCGCATGATGTGGCCGTGACCGCGGCTGAGCCGTTCGTGCGGTTCGATTATCGCGTCGGCTGGGACATGCTCGCCTATTCGCCCTCGCTGCCTCCGCGTACCTTCGCGGTCACCATCGAGCCCGCCGGTGGCGGGACGGTTTTGCAGCGCACGGTGATCCTGACGGCTTCATCCGGCACGAAGACGCTCGACAGCGGACCGCTGACGCGGGCGGTGGATTTGTCGGCGTTCGCGGGAACGACGGTCCGCGTGTGCTTCGACCTGATTGTTGCCGAGGGCTCTCCGGGGCTCGCCTTCTTTCAGTTGGACAATGTCCGCACCGCCGCGCTCCTGCCGGCCTCGGTGCATCCAATCACGGGCGCGGCGTCGGGCATCACGCTGACCGGCGCGACCGTCGGGGGCACGGTGAACACAAACGGCCTGACCGCCACCGTGCAGTTCGAATACGGCCTCACCACCAGCTACGGCAGCGTGCGCAACGCCACGCCCTCGCCCCTCGCGTGCGTCACGGACACGGCCGTGGGTGCGACGCTCTCCGGGCTGAGCCTGAACACGACGTATCACTACCGCGTGAAGACGACCACCGCCGAGGGCGTGAAGGTCGGTGCCGATGCCACTTTCACCACGCTGCCGCACGCGCCCGCGATCATCGGCCTTGGCACCAGCTCCGTGACGTCGTCCAGCGCCACTTTCTACGCCGACGTGAATCCGGACAATTCCAGCACGGTGGTGACCTTCGAGTACGGGACGACTCCGGATTGCGGATCGAGCGCACCGGTGTGGGAAGGCGCGATCACGACCATCGCCGGCGGCGTGCATGCGCAGATTTCCGGGCTAGCGGGCAACACCACCTACTATTACCGCGTCCGCGCGCAGAACGCCGGCGGGGTGGCCGTCAGCGACCCGCCCGAGAGCTTCACCACCGCCGACCAGCCCGGCGACCCGACCGCAAACACGCTCGCGCCGACGATGGTGGAGCGCCGCTACGCGCAGCTCAACGGCACCGTGAACGCGAACGGGGCAAGCGCGAACGTGGACTTTCAATTCGGCACCACGACCCAGTACCTCTCGGGGGCCAGCGCCTATCCTTCCACGGTCACCGGGAGCAACATCACGGCCGTGAGCGGCACCCGCAACGGCCTGAGCCCCGGCACGACTTACCACTACCGCACGCGCGCCCTCGGCCCGAACGGCTACGTGTTTGGCCCGGACGTCACTTTCACCACGCCCGCGATCGGCTTCCCCGCCGCGAGCACGGACAAGGCGCTCGAGATCACCCAGACGACCGCCGTGCTCTCGGGCTTCGCGACGGCAAACAACGGGCCGATCACGACGATCGCTTTCGAATACGGCCCCGGCACCGACTACGGCAGCACGGTGACGCTGCCAGGCTACGCGGCGGCGAACAGCTTCGGTTACGTGCAGGTGCAAATCCCCGTGACCGGTGACAGCGTCACGTATCACTACCGCCTCCGGGCAAAGAACAACATCGGCACGACCTACGGGCGGGACATGACCTTCACCACGCCCGACCCGCACGAGGCGCGGCTCTACGATCTCGGCTTTGGCACCGGCACGCTGTCGCCGGCGTTTGACCGGAATGTCTTCGCTTACACGATGAGCCTTTCATTTGAGACCGCGAGCCTGTGGCTCAGTCCCACGGCATCGACGGGCATCGGATCGGTGACGGTGAACGGCGTGAGCGTGACCTCGGGGGGCAACACCGAACCGATCGCGCTCAACATCGGCGTCAATGTGATCACCATCGTCGTCACCGCGCTCGATGGCACGACGCAGCAGCCCTACACCGTCACCGTCACGCGCGCCGGGCCGGTGCCGGGGAATCTGGACCTCAGCTTCAACGGAACCGGGATGCAGAGCACGGATCTCGGCGGGTACAACTACATCTACGGCATGACACTTCAGCCCGATGGGAAAATCGTGGCCGTCGGCGCCGCGACGAATGGCAACGACGACGACTTCGCTGTCGTGCGCCACAACCCCGACGGATCGCCCGACACGACTTTCGGCGCGGGCACCGGGAGCGTGCTCACCGACCTCGCAGGCTCCGGCGACAATGCAACGGCCGTTGCGGTGCAGGGCGACGGCAAGATCGTCGTCGCTGGCACGGCGGGCAACAACATCGCCAGCGACTTCGGCCTCGTTCGCTACAACGCCGACGGATCGCCCGATACAACCTTCAACGGCACGGGCAAAGTCATCACGCAGTTCCCCGTCCCTCCATTCCAACCCCGCGGCGCGAGCGCCAGTTGCATCGCGGTTCAGAGCGACGGGAAAATCCTCGTCGCCGGCTACGCACAGAACGGCACCGACTACGACTTCGCGATCGTGCGCTACCATGGGGACGTATCCACCGGCACGCCGGGCACGCCAGACACCGCTTTCGGCGGGACAGGCATCGTCACCACGCACATGGGCGGCGACGATTTCCCCAGTTGCATGACGATCCAGGCGGATGGGAAAATCCTCGTCGCCGGACAGAGGGGCATCGGCAACAGCATTGAATCCGCAATCGCCCGCTACAACTCCAACGGCACGCTGGACACGACCTTCAACGGCACCGGGAAACTCGTCGTGAGCCTTGGCACGGACATCGACGCCATCTACGGCATCGCGGTGCAACCCGACGGGAAGATCGTCACCGCAGGCATGTCTTCCGCAGGCACCAACTACGACTTTGCCGTCGCCCGCTTCCACGGGGACATCGCCACCGGCATGCCCGGCACATTCGACATGACCTTCAACGGCACGGGAACAGCGATCACTGCGATCGGTACCGGCGACGACTTCGCCAGCGGCGTGGCGTTGCAGAGCGACGGGAAGATCGTCGTCTCCGGCACCACAGTCACCGATGCCGGGCACAGGTTCGCGCTCCTGCGCTACAAGGCCGACGGCATGCCCGACACGACCTTCCACGGCACAGGCATCGCCACCGCGGACTTCGGCACGAGCGATGAAGTGGCAAACTGCATGGCCCTCCAAGGCGACGGGAAGATCCTCGTGGGAGGCTCCATGTACGGAATCTTCAACGATTTCGCCGTCGCGCGCTTCCTCGGCGATGGCCCTGGAATCAGTGTGCAGACCTCCCCGTCCGTGAACGTCTTCGACGGCATCAGCACCGTGACCGTCCCCGGCGCGCTCCCCGGCGCCAATGCCAGTCACACCTTCACGATCCAAAACACCGGCACCGCGAACCTCACCGGCCTCGGCATCGCCATCGACGGGCCCGATCGTTCCGCGTTCACCGTCACCGCGGATCCGGTCGCACCCGTGTCGCCGTTTGGCACGACCGTGTTCACCGTGCAATTCCATCCTGCCTCCCTCGGACCAAAGACCGCCGCGCTGCACATCACCAGCAACGTCGCCGGCAGCAATGGAAGCTACGACATCGCCCTCACCGGCACCGGACTCACCACTTTGGAAAACTGGCGCCAGCAGTTCCTCGGCACCGCGAACAATGCCGGCAGTGCTGCGGACGACGCCGATCCGTATGAAACCGGCGTCCCAAACCTTGCGGTCTTCGCCGTCTTGGGCCCCAACCAAGACCCAGCGCACACGAATGCAGGCATGCTGCCGCAACCCGAGATGGTCGGCCCGGACTACGTCATCACCGTCACCAAGCCGGACGGTGTCAGCGGCGTCACCTACGGAGCGGAGTGGAAGGCGGATCTGGCGACCGGCGACTGGTTGCCCATGACCGAAACGGTCAACGGCAGCACTCATACATTCAGCGTCCCCATCGGGACGAACACGCAGATCTTCACGCGGCTGTTGATTACCAGCCCGTGAGGAGTGCGGGGTACGAAATCCGACTCGGCCCGAGTCCGCTCACACGCGCGTGGTCCAGGCAGGCGTCCCGTATTTTTCCAGCGCCAGCGAGTCAGCGGTGGCGAGTTGCTTGGGCGTAAGTTCCGCGGCGAGCACGTCGGTGGCAAAGGCGGACACGAGACAGCTGCGCAAATTTTCCAGCCCGGGGAGTTCCTGGATGCTTCCCTGCAGCAGCAGCCCGTGCCGTGTCCGGCGCAGCGCGGCCCCCGCGATTTTTCTGCCACGCGAGAGGAGATCGAATTCCGCCGGGCTCTCGAAACACACGCCGGTCCCCTCGCGCTTCGGCGCCGACGCAAGTGCAGCCGACTCGCCCTCTCTGGCGAGAAAAGCGCCGATGCCCTCGTGAACCGCTCTGTACACGTCGCGCGGACCTCGCCCGGCGAACGCGTGCCCCGCCGGCACGATGAGTGAATAGGTGAGGTCGAGCCCGTGCGGCACGACACCGCCACCCGTCATCCGCCGGACGATCGCGCGCTCCGGCCACGCAGCGGCGACCGGCGCGTATTTTCCAAAATAACCGAACGACACCGCCGGCCGTTCCCATCGGTAAATGCGCAGCAACGGATCACGGATCTCCTCCAGCAGTACCTCGTCCAGCGCCATGTTCAGCGGCGCAGAGCGTGGCGTCTCGTCGCGGATCTCGGTGATATGTTCAAACAGCACCCGCGCTGCATACCTCACGCGGCGCGCGCCGTCATCGGCGGATTCCCTCACGGCCATTCAAAAAGCGGCACGCCGCCGCATCCCGTGACAATCCGCCCCCGACGTGCTACCGGGAACGATGTTCACCCAGCCCAGGATCATCCGCTGCAAAAAGTGCAAGCGCGTGTTCTCCGACTACGCGGATCATTGCCCGGAGTGCCATGCCAAGACTCCGCGCGGCTGGATCGGCCTCGTCGTCCCGGCCCTTTGCGTGATCGCGGCCATCGGCGCCATCGCGCTCATGCTCTACTTTCTCGATCGCAGCCCGGCGGAGTTATAGCGCGACCAGTGCGGCTGCACGCCGGCAGGCAGTCGGACGCAGCCTACTTCTTTCCGAAGAACTTCTTCAGGTTCTTCAGCCCCTTCACCGCGATGTCGTTCCGGTTCGGCTCGATTTTCCGCCAGATGGCCGCGGCGCGCGCGATCACCTTCACGTCCGTCGTGAAGCTCTCGATCACCACGTCGCCCTTGTATTTGATCTTCCTCAGCGCATTCACGATCGGCTTCCAGTCGATGTGATCGCCACCGGGCGTCCCGCGGTCGCTGCCGCACGCGTGGAAATGCCCGAGCTGGCTGCCCGCCTTCACGATCGCCGCCGCCTGGTTCTTCTCCTCGATGTTCATGTGGAACGTATCCAGGTGCAGCTTCACCGCCTTGCTCCCGACGGCCTTGATGAGCTTCAGCCCCTTGTCGCACGTGTTCAGGAAATCCGTCTCAAACCGGTTCAGCGGCTCGATGCAAAGCGTCACGCCCTTCTTCTCCGCGTACTTCGCCAGCGGCTTCAGGTTCTTCACCACAAGCGCGAACTCCTTGTTCTGCTGCGCCGGCTCCACCGCGTCCGCCTTTCCCACCACGGAATAGATCGGCCCGATGACGCTCGGGCAGCCCATGATCGCCGCCTGGTCGATCAGCTTCTTCACATACGTGCTCGCAGTCTTCTGCTCCGCCGCCGTCCCGCGAAAATCGCGCCCGGGACCCATGCATGCGCAGATGCTCCCGATCGCCAGCCCGGCCTTGTCCGCTGCCTTCTTCACCGCTACGGGATCGATGTGCTCCGGCGCCTCCACCGGGATCTCCACCGTGTCGAATCCCCACTTCTTAAACTGCGGAAAGAGCTTCACGCTCGCGGTGGTAAAAGGGCTGACGTAGAGGAAGGAATTGATGCCGAAGCGCATGATGGGAGTGGATGGATGGTTGCGTGGGTTCGTAGGAAAGGGCGCGCATTTGCGCCCGCGGATGCACTCCAGTCAAGCCGGAGCGACGACTTCCAAGTCGCCGAATTCGCAGAGACACCCAGTCCTTCCGGAATCCCTCAGCGGTGCCTCTGAGGTCGCCCGCGCGCGGGTGTCCCCTCTCATTTCAGTCCCGCTTTGCCGCTGCTCTGGATCTGCCGATCCGACCCGAGCCGAAAGCACCCCGCGCCTCCGCCTCTTAACGAAGGCGCCAATCGCCCAGGCTGCCCGTGTAGAGGTAGGCGGTACCGGTCACGATCCCCGTGCCCGACAGATACCAAACGGCCACTTGGCCGGATTCGTTTTGGAAAAGAAGGTCGAAGAAGCCGTCATTGTTGAAATCTCTGGCGCCAACCACCTTCCAATCTCCGAGGCTTCCACTATAGATGAAAGCAGTCAGGATGACATTGCCGTTGAGGTCGCGATACCAGACGGCGATCTGGCCGGAACCGTTCTGAAAAACAAAGTCCGTGTATCCATCCCTGTTGATATCTACCGCGGCGACTACCTTCCAGTCCCCGAGGCTCTCGGTGTGGAGCAAGCCGGCAGAGGTTACGCCGCCGCTGCCGTTCGTATACCACACGGCGATCTGGCCCGAAGCGTTCTGAAAGATAAGATCGGCGAAACCATCGCTGTTGACGTCCGCAGCGGCAACAATTGTCCAGTCCCCGAGGGTTCCAGAGTGGAGCAACACTGACGAGTCGACGACGCCGCTGCCATTCAAATACCACACCGCAACGGAGCCTGACGTGTGCTGAAAGATGAGATCGACATTGCCGTCACCATTCAGGTCCGCATTCCCCTTTATTACCCACCCCCCGAGGCTGCCGTCATAAATGTATCCGGTGGAGCTGATGTTTCCCGAGCCGTCCATATACCACACGGCGACATTGCCGGCGGGATTCTGAAAAAGAAGATCCGCGTTGCCATCATTATTGAGGTCCAGTCCCACACCCAAAACGGGAATGGCTGAGACCGAACTGGAGAATGTGAGCAGCAGCGCGCCGATGAGCGCCAATAACATTCCGTGAGTGCGAGGCCGAGAGGTGGTGTTCATAGCGATCAGTTACGCATCGCCGCCTGCATCCGGCCGTATGAAACTTTTGGCCGGTGCCCCCCATGGCGCCGGACTCATCGTTTTTATCCGGACGGAACGCTCTTGGCCGGGCCGGGTGGGTCATGTGAGGACGCCTCGCCCGCCCCGAACGCGATGCGGGAACTCCGACACGCCGCACGGGGAAATCGCGCGCGGCCCCTGCCGGGCACATCCGAATGGCACAGGACTGCGCGCGACGATGACTCAGCGGAGGATCCAATCGCCGAGGCTTCCCGTGTAAAGGTAGGCCGCAGAAGTCACGTTCCCGCTGCCGTCCAGATACCACACGACGACCTGCCCGGAAGCGCTCTGGAAGAGAAGATCGAAGTTGCCGTCATTATTGATGTCTCCAGCGGCGACCAATTTCCAATCCCCGAGACTTCCACTGTAAAGCAGCGCGGTAGAGGCGACGTTACCGGCGCTGTCCCGATACCACACGCCGATCTGGCCCGAATCGTTCTGAAAGACCAGGTCGGTGTATGCGTCCCTGTTGATATCGACAGCGGCGACGACCTTCCAATCCCCGAGGCCCGCGCTGGAGAGCATGGCGGTAGAGGTGACGCTCCCGTTGCCGTCGAGATACCACACGGCGATATGGCCTGATGCGTTCTGGAAGACGA
Organism: uncultured Verrucomicrobiae bacterium; assembly: GCA_963769025.1. Lineage (GTDB taxonomy): Bacteria > Verrucomicrobiota > Verrucomicrobiia > Chthoniobacterales > Chthoniobacteraceae > SXWH01. Next base: position 434,171 of record CAVYKI010000002.1, on the reverse strand, counting down.
GGTCGGAGAAGTTGTCACTGTTGATGTCTGCAGCGGCGACAATCTTCCACTCCCCGAGGCTTCCATTATAGAACAAGGCGGCCGAGTTGACGCCGCCGCTGCCGTCCATATACCATATTGCGACAAATCCTGAGGTGTGCTGGAAAATGATATCGATATTGCGATCTCCATTCAGGTCCGCATGCCCTTTGATCTCCCAGCCCCCGAGGCTGCCGTCATAGACATATCCAGTGGAACTGACGTTTCCCATCCCGTCCATGTACCACACGACCACATTGCCGGAGCTGCCCTGAAAGAGGAGATCCGTGTTCCCATCGTTATTGAGGTCGAGTTCCACCTTGATGGGGGCCGCCGCAAAACCGGAGCAAGTGAGCAACACCGCGCCGAGGAGCGTCAGAAAGATGCCGTGAGTGCGGGGCCGGGATGTCGTGTTCATGGTGATCATTAACGCAGCGTCGCAGGCCCCCGGATGTGTGCAATTGTTTTCGGACGCTCTGCCCTCCCGTCGTGGTCACGCTCTCGGGACGTTCTGATCAGGATAGTCCCCGCTGTTCCGCTGCAGTCGCAGTTGCATCACCGGAGATGCGGGGCGCCTCGCCAACGATGGAGATGGGCAATGACAATCCCCCACCTGCACCTGCGAGTCCGGTGAGGTTCCGACGACTTCGCCGCGCGCCGGAGCCAGAAGGAAATACCGCATCCGCGGCAAAAATGGCCTGCCCCGCCGCAGCGGAGCGGCATGCCCATTCAAAATGGGCACCCGCTCCACTGCAGCAGTCGCGAACTTCCGCGGAAACCATCAGGAGCGCTCGCGCCTACCGTATTAGGTCCGTCGATCCACGGACGGCGCGCCCGGCGTTCAGATTGCCGGGCGCAGGAGCCTCACTTGACCCCGTGCTTTTGGAAGGCGTCAACCATTGCCTTGTAGGCGGCGTTCGTTCCGGTGAGGTCATACTTCCACGTCACCTTGCCCAGCTTGATGAACATCGCCTTCCCATTGGCGAAACCGTCCTCAATCCCGGGTTCGTCCGTGGGCTGCGTAATGGACATCCAAGGCTCGCCATTGGCCTCCTCCATGTACACCGCGTTGTGTTGATGGGCCACGTCCGGCGAGTCAATGTAGATCTTAGCCGGGGTGATTTCGGCCTTGGTGTTGATGTTGGAAAAATCCCCGGAGGCATCAATCGTCAACAGACCCTTCGACAAACTCAGCCTGAGTTTCGTCTCGTGCTTGTCATAGGTTTTCAGCATCCGCGCGAACTGGAATTTTCCGTCCTTCCCCGTGAAATAACTCACCGTCCAGCCGCCCTTGACGGCAACTTTGTGCTCGATGCTTCCGGGAGGGGCCGCCTGCACGGAGGGCGCGCCACAGAACATTCCGATCAACATTGCCAACGATAATTGAATGATTTTCATAGAGGCGCATTTGTCTAAACGGCCGGCAAAAACCGTCAAGATTTTTCAATTTAAGCCACATGAAACTTGCTGTCGCGGCAGCTTCCCCCCCACCTTTCCCGCACGCAGCCAAAGTTGATAGTCGCATCTAATAACGGCTGAGCATGCGGGGGGTTCGCGGCGCCGAGGGGCGCTTACTTCGCGGGCTTGCCGTAGGTCTGAACGAGATAGTCGAGTAGAGGGTCCACGGTTTCGGGGGCGATGGGGGCGCCGTATTTCTGCTGCATCTTCATCACGGAGGCCTTCCATTGCTCGCGGGTGAAGGCGGGCTGCGTGGTGATGTATTCGTGCGAGTGGCACATGAGGCAGTTTGCCTGCGCGAGATCGGCGCCGGGCGCGGGCTTGAATGCGGGCTTCTCTTCGGGGAGCCGCCATTCGTCCGCGGCGATGGCGACGGTGACGCAGGCGAGGATGGCGAAGGCGATGCGTTTCATGGGTCAGGCTTTTTGGACGGTGACGGTGACGGTCTCGACGACGTTGCGCATGTAGCCGGCGGGATTCCACAGCGGGTCGAGCGGCTGCGACTGGCCGAGGACATTGGTCGCCTTGCAGAGGAGCCTGCGCTCGCCTTCCGCGCCGGGCGTGAATGCGATGCTCCATTCGCGGAAGGAATATTTTCCGAGGTCCGCGCCGAGGGTCGCGGCGCGCCACGTCCGGCCGGCGTCTTCGCTGAAGAGCACCTCGCGGATGCCATGCCCGCCGTCGAACGCGATGCCGCGGGCGATGTGCTCCACGCCGGAGCGGAGCTTCGCGCCATCGGCGATGCTGGTGAGAAAGGAGCGCACGTTGAAGCGCGAGATGGGGACGGTGTGCTTTGGCGCGGTGCCCGGCGCGATGGCGGCGCACTCGGTGTCGGGGATGCGGTACGCGGGGTCCATCCAGAAGCCCTTGAAGGTTTCATCCACAACGGTGATTTCATGGAGATGCTTCACCCAATAGGTGCCGTAGTGACCGGGGACCACGAGGCGCAGAGGGAAGCCGTTCAGCCACGGAAGCGGCTCGCCATTCATCTCGTAGGCGAGGAGCAAATCGGGATCGAGCGCCTGCTCGACGTCGAGGGCCTTTACAAAGTCGGGGACCTGCGGCGCGGGCGGCGTGTCGAGTCCGTTGAAGAGCACCTGCTTCGCGTCCGCGGCGAGGCCCGCCTTTTCAAGTACGTCCTTGAGCCGCGCGCCCTTCCATCTGGCATTGCCCATCGCGCCGTGGCCGAGCTGTCCGCCGCCGACGCGGGGCTGGAAAAAGCCGCGGCTGTTCCCGCTGCACTGGTTCACCGCGGTGATTTCGACGGGCTCGAATTGCGTGCGGAGTTTCTCGATGCTCAGCTTGAGCGGCGTCTTCACCTTTCCAAGCACCTGCATGCGGAATGCATCGGGCATGAGCAGCTCTCGGGCGGGCGGCGAACCGGCGAGGTGATAGCGGACAAAGAATGCGTCGTTCGGCGTGAGCACGCCTTCATTGAAGACCGCGAAGGGCGTCTCGAGCTGCGGCGGTCGCGAAGTGAGCCGGATGAGCGCGCGCTTCTGCGGATACTTTACGAGCTCGCGCTCGCCATTCTCGAATGGCAACCGGATCGTCGTTTCATCGGCCGCCCACGCGCCTGCGGGCAGCGCCGCTCCGGTGAACATGGCCCGGCGCAAAAAGGCGCGGCGCGAAATCTCAGGACGGGGGGAGTCGTTCATGCGCCGACGTTATCCCGTCACGCGCCGCGAATGCAACCCGGTCATTCGTCGCGATGCACCGTCTGCGGCGAAAACGCAGGCAGGCACACGGCGATGTATTCCGCGCCTTCCGGATGCGGCGTGCTGTAGCGGACCCACTCGCCCGCGTGCGTGATCACCGCCTGCCCGGCGGCGACATCCTGCACACCGTCGCGCGACTCCACGCGCAGCGAGCCCGCGAGCACGACGGTGTATTCGTCAAAATCCGGCGTCTGCCCCGGCTCCACCCAGCCCGACGGGCTCTTCATTTTCGCGACGCTGACTCCGGCGGTCTGCGAGTTCACGTGGCCGATGAATTCCTGAATGATCTTCGGCTTGTTTCCGGCGGATTCGATCTGCGTGGGTTTCGGGATGAAGGTCGGCATAGGGCCGCAAAGTGAAGCAGAGCGGCGCGCAAAATCGCCAGCAGCAAAATCCGCCCGCCCGCCGCCCCGCCGGAACGCGAATTGCAAATGACGCGGCCGAACCGAACCGCGATACTCCTTCCCGTGAAGCGCCCGCCCACTTCCGATCCCGACCCCGCTCCGGCGCCGGTCGCGTCCGCCGATGCCATCGCACAGCGCGCCGTCGCGCTCGCGGAGGAACTGCTCCGCGCCGCGCTCGCGCAACAGCGGGCATCCGAAGAAGCCCGTGCCCGCCAGGTCGCCGGGCTCATCGCGGATCCCGCGGCGAAAGGCCTGAGCTTCGCGATGACGGACCGCATTTTCCGCAGCTCCGATCCGCAGCGCGCGGCGAAGGGCTGGCGTCGTGTCCTCGCACAGTTCGGCGTGCCGAACGGCTTCGGGTGGCTCGATCGGGCAATGCTGCGCGCGGGCGCGATGGCGTCGTCGTTCCTCCCCGAAGTGGTCATGGCGGCCGTGCGTTGGCGGCTCCGGCGCGACAGCCGCGGCGTCATCCTCCCCGCGGAATCCGAGGCGCTGGCGCAGTATCTCTCCGACCGGCGCGCCGATGAGATGCGCGTGAACGTGAACCCGCTCGGCGAGGCCATCCTCGGCGAAGAGGAAGCCGCGCACCGGATGGACGCCGTCCTCTCGCTGCTCGCGCGGCCGGATGTGGACTACGTGTCGGTGAAAATTTCGGCCCTCTTCAGCCAGATCAATCTCGTCGCGTGGGATGCCACTCTTTCCGCGATCAAGACACGCCTCCGCCGCCTCTATCGCGCCGCGTTGGCGGGCGGGAAATTTGTGAACCTCGACATGGAGGAATACCGCGATCTTGCGCTGACCGTCGCGGCTTTCCGCGAAGTGCTCGACGAGCCGGAGTTCCTCGCGCTGCGCGGCGGCCTCGCGTTGCAGGCGTATCTGCCGGATTCCTGGGACGCGCAGCGTGCCCTTACCGAATGGGCGAGGCAGCGCGTGGCCGCGGGAGGCGCGCCGATCAAGCTGCGGCTGGTGAAGGGCGCGAACCTCGCGATGGAGCGTGTCGAGGCCGAACTCCGCGGCTGGAATCCCGCGCCTTACCCGACGAAGGCGGACACCGACGCAAACTTCCGCCGAATGCTCGAATATGCCTGCCAGCCGGAGAATGCCGCGGCGGTGCGCATCGGCGGGGGAAGCCACAATCTCTTCGACGTCGCGCTCGCGCTCGTCCTGCGCGAGGCACGCGGCGTCCGCGATGCGATTGAAATCGAAATGCTCGAAGGCATGGCGAATCACCAGGCGCGCGCCGTCCGCGACGCGGCGGGCGGTCTGCTCGTGTACGCGCCGGTCGTGCATGAGAGGGACTTTGGCAGCGCGCTTGCGTACCTCATCCGCCGCCTCGACGAAAACACCGCGCCGGAAAATTTCCTCCGCGATCTCTTCGCGCTCGCGCCGGGGAGCCACGCATGGGAGCGGCAAAAGATGCGCTTCCTCGAAGGCTGGGCGGCGCGCGAGACGCCGGGCCCCGCATCCCGCCGGAAGACGCTGCCCGAAAGGCCGGCAGTCGGCTTCTCCAACGAACCCGACACCGACTGGTCGCAAGCTCGCCATCGCTCAGCGCTGCAGCACGCCATCGGCTCGTTCCGCCTCTCCGATCTGCCGCCTGTCCCCGGCATTTCCGCCGCGCTCGATATTGCAAAGTCTGCGCAGCCCGCGTGGGAGGCGCGCGGCGATGCGGCCCGCGCCGAATTGCTCCGGCGATGCGGCGACGTGATGGCGGCGCATCGCATGGAGACGATCGCGCTGATGCGGGAGGACGGAAAGAAGGCCATCGGCGAAGGCGACGTGGAGGTGAGCGAGGCGATCGACTTTGCGCGCTACTACGCGGCGACCGGCGCCGCGCCGTCCGGAGAGAAGGCGCGCGCCCTCGGCGTCGTCGTCGTCACCCCGCCGTGGAATTTTCCTTTCGCCATCCCGGCCGGCGGCGTGCTCGCGGCGCTGATGGCCGGCAACAGCGTGATCCTCAAGCCCGCCCGCGTCACCGCACGCACCGCTTGGTGGCTGGCGCAGCAGCTCTGGGAGGCGGGCATTCCGCGCGACGTGCTCCAGTTCGTCGCCTGCCCCGATGCCGGGACCGGCCGTGCGCTCATCACCGATCCCCGGACCGACGCGGTCGTGCTCACGGGCGCGTACGAGACGGCGCGGATGTTTCAGGATTGGCGTCCTTCGCTCCGGCTCTACGCGGAGACGAGCGGCAAGAATTCCATCGTCGTCAGCGCGCTCGCGGATCGCGATCTGGCGATCAAGGACATCGTGCGTTCCGCGTTCGGCCACGCCGGGCAGAAGTGCTCCGCCGCGAGCCTCGCGATCCTCGAAGCCGAGGTCTATGACGATCCCGTCTTCCGCCGCCAGCTCCGCGACGCCGCGGCGAGCCTGCGCGCAGGCTCCGCCGATGAACCGCGAAAGCATCGTCACCCCGGTCATCCGCGAGCCGTCGCCCGCACTGCTGCGCGCGCTCACGACACTCGACGAAGGCGAGAGCTGGCTGCTCGAACCGCGGCGCGATGCCGACGATCCGTGCCTGTGGTCACCGGGCATCAGGCTCGGCGTAAAACCCGGCTCGTGGTTCCACCAGACCGAGTGCTTCGGCCCCGTGCTCGGCGTGATACGTGCGCGCGATCTCGACGAAGCGGTCGCGTTGCAAAACGGAGTGCGCTTCGGCCTCACCGCGGGTTTCCATTCGCTCGACGAGCAAGAAATCGCCGCGTGGAAGGAACGCGTGGAGGCGGGCAACCTGTACATCAACCGCGCCATCACCGGCGCCATCGTGCAACGCCAGCCCTTCGGCGGTTGGAAACGCAGCGCCATCGGCCCGGGAGCGAAGGCGGGCGGGCCAAACTACGTGAATCTCTTCCGCCGTTTCGAAGCCGTCGCGGTGCCCCATGTCGAAAGCGCCGCCGAGAGCTATCGCGCCGCATGGCACGAGCATTTTTCACAGCCGCACGATCCGTCCGCGCTCCGCTGCGAGAGCAACGTCTTCGGCTACCGCCCGTGCCGGGGCGTCGTCCTGCGGATGAAAAAACCCGACGCCACCTCGGAAGCGCTCGCCCGGCTCGCCGCCGAGCTTTGCGGAGTGCCGTTGGAGCTCAGCATCGAGACGGCGGAAAGTGATGCCGCCTTTGCCGCCCGCCTGCCCGCGCTCGCCCGCCACTCCGAATTCCTCCGCACCTTCGAGACGCCGGGTGACGAAATCCTCCGCGCGGCGCACGCCGCGGACCTCAACTGGATCGACGCGCCGCTTTCCACCGACGGCCGCCTCGAACTCACCCGCTGGCTCCGCGAGCAGGCCGTCAGCGAAACGCGCCACCGCTACGGCAACCTGATCGCACCGCCGCGCTAGCCGGGGCGACTCCTGTCACGCCAGCACTTTCGCAAGATGCCGCGCCAGTTGCGCGCCGAGGGCCTTCACCTTTGCCGCCTGCTTTTCGTTTGAGAGCGTTCCGTCCTCGAGGAATGCCTCGTGCGCCTTGCTCACCGCGATCTGATCCGGCAGCACCGTCACGCCGATGTTTCCGAGGATGGCCCGCACATGGACCAGCGCGCGCAGCCCGCCGAGCGCGCCCGGCGACGCCGCGCAGAGGATGGCCGTTTTCCCCTTGAATGCAGCCAGCGGCGGCTCGTCCTCGCGCTCCGTGCGCGACACCCAGTCGATCGCATTCTTCAGCGCGCCGGTGATGCTCGAATTGTATTCCGGCGACGCGATCAGCAACCCGTCGTGCTCGAGGAAAAGCTGCTTCAGCCGTTTCGCCTCGTCCGGCATTCCCGACTCCGCCTCGAAATCCTGATCGAACACCGGCAGCGGAAAGTCGCGCAACGCGATCAGCGTCACCTCGCCCCCGGCGTCCCGCGCGCCCGACGCCGCGATGGCGGCGAGTTTCTGATTGAACGAATCACGGCGAAGGCTGCCGCCGAATGCGAGGATGCGAGGTGTGGACATGCGGCGAGTATGGCCCCCGCCTTTTTTTGCGCAAACTTCCACGCAACGGATCGCCCGCGCGTCTGCCCCTCCGCACGAAAATGAGATCGCGTCCGTCATTTACAACGGGCCGCCGCGCGACGACGGTGCGGTCCCCTTCGGAGAAACCAACATTCCGCGGGCAAACTCAACCCGCAGAAGAAAACAACACCATGGGCGACAAATCACCGAAGGCGAACCAGAAGAAATCCTCACAGAAGCAGGCCGTGCAAAACAGTGCCGACCAGCAGAAGAAGCAGGCGCTCGCCGCGAAATCGGCCGCCGCGCACAAGAAAAAGTAGCCGGCCTCCGCTCGGCAGATTCTCAATTCAGCCCCCTCCGCGCACAGCAATTCCGCCTGCGCGAGGCCGGACCTTACGGTCCTCACGGTCTGATCGGACGGACTCCGCCATTTCACGCGCACGGCGACGACGCGGAACGGAGCCGACGGCAACACCTGCGACGCCTGCTTGTATTCTCCGCGGTGGGGAGCGAACAAGATCCCCCATGGCCTTCACCGATGCCGAAATCGCAAGCTACGCCGCCCTGGTCGAGACCCTCATCTGGAAAAAGCACCGGCCAGCCCTGCACCTTCGCGACCGTGTCCGGGAGGGGCAGCGCATCGCGGGCAGCGAGGTGGAGCTTTTCCTCGTGCGGCCCTTGTTCCGCGATCCCACCCGGCACACCGAACAGTCCATCGCCAAGGCCCGCTACGTGAAGACCCGGGATGTCTGGCAGGTGTTTTGGAAACGCGCCGACCTGAAGTGGCACCGCTACCCGCCCCGCCCGGAAGTCAAAACCCTCGCGGCCTTCCTCAAGCTCGTGGACGAAGACGCAAACGGTTGCTTTTGGGGATAGGCAGCCGCCAGCTCCTCAGCACCGGCAATCTCAACGGGGACGACCGCCTTCCGATCTTCCTCAGGCTCTTCCTCACGGACGACCTCCGCCGCGAGCGCCTGAAAATGCTCGGCCACGCCCGCGTCCTCGACGCCCGCGAACACACCGACTTCGGCGACCTCGGCGACCAGCTCAGCCCTTCACCCGCGATGCGCGGCAAGACCGAACCCCTCTTCCTCATCGAAGCCGTGCGCTACGATTGGAACTGCCCGCAAGCCATCTCCCCGCGCTTCACCGAGGCGGAAACCGAGGCGCACACGGCCCCGCTGAAGGCGCGGATTGCGGAACTCGAAGCGCAGGCCGCCAGTCGCAAGGGTTGATGGACGCCGCGCTGCATGAAGGTTCGTTTCATCACTTCATGTCTGGCCGCCATTCGCTCATTCCGCAAATCCGGATGCCAACGCCTGCGGCTTCCTTTGAAAAAAACGCGAGCCTACTTCTTCGCCGGCTCTTCCCTCACCATGCACGATTCCGCGCTTTCCTGATCCGCGGATGAAGCGACAGCGGACAGGCGCAAATGGGAATTGAGCAGCGCCAATCTTTGCTCGCGGGTCAGCCCGGCCAGCTTGCGTCCGGTTTCTTCGCGCAATCGCCGCGACATTTCCACGGCGTCAAACGTCTTCGTTTTCGGTGTTGGCATGGATCAATTCCGCCGGATTCACAGTTTCGGCGGGTCTTCGCGGACGACGGCGGAAGGCTCCCGCGCAACCGCGGGCGGGACGACTTTCCAGCCCTCGGCTTTTAACTGCTCCGTCTCCGCGCGCATCTGCTCGAACATCACATGCACGTCGTAATTGCACTCCCGCGCGTGCTCGTCGCGAACGCGACGGATTTCCTGTAGGATCTCGTTTTCGTTCATGGCTGAAGGTTCATCAGTTCCGTTGGAGTTGCAATCACCGGGCAGGACAGTCCGCAGGCCGCGCAAGCCCGCTCAATGCGTCGAAACGTGTAGCGGTTGTTGATGTGTTTGCAGTTCCTCGTCAGCAGGAAGTCCATCGCATGCGCGGCAGCGAGGCCGATGTGCACCGCATCGTCCGCGGCAACCGCCGGGACGATTCCATCCGCCAGCAGTCACACGGTGAGTTCCTCGGAGGCCGGCTTCGGCACCAGCACGTCGAACTCGCGAATCTTTGCCAGCCGCGCGGCAGCCAGTTCCAGATCGCCGCGGCGCACCTCGCGCACGACGACTTGCGAGATGAAGATTTGAAAATCCACACGATGCGAATCCCACCACGATTCCGCCGCTTCCTGATCCGTGGCAATCCGCATATCCCGGCTCCGCCGCGCAACGAGGTAGCTCGGGAAGGTCGTTTCGAGGTAGAGACGCGGCAGGCTCATCGCCATGCAGGATGCCCGGCACCACTGGCAGCGTCAATGCGGCGGCAGGCCGTGCCATCTGCCCGCCCCTGATCTCCCTGATCTCCCTGATCTCCCTGTCTCCTTGTCCCCCTTTCTTCCTCATCGAAGCCGTGAGCTACGATTGGAACTGCCCGCAAACCATCACCCCGCGCTTCACCGAGGCGGAAACCGAGGCGCACATGGCCCCGCTCAAGGCGCGGATTGCCGAACTCGAAGCGCAGGCCGCCGCCCGCAAGGGGTGAAGGACGCCGCGCTGCCCGAAGGTTCGTTTCATCGCTTCCTGCCTGGCACCTCGGCCCCGCGACTGAATGTCCGGAGTCCCACGCACACAGAGAGCTGCCGTTTGCGCCACAGTTATGGTGACAGATACTCCCCAAGATCGCCAAAAGGCACGACCTGTTTTGGAGGAAAGTTCATTTCCTCGAAAAACTGCATGGGAACAATATCGCTGGTGACGAGAACAGGCATCATCTTGATACTTCCCTTCAAAATACCCGTCAGCTTCGTGAGTGACTCTAAGTTCTGATTGAGCCAATCGACACGGCGGAGGTGGCGACCAAGTGAATCCTTTGCTTTCTTGTCGCCGCGGAAATCCGGTTCATCCGGGGAGTTATGGCTTACAGGGGTTGGGAAGTGGTAGAAGGGAGGGATGAGCCAGAGCCTTTTGTATCATGCGTTTGGGGTCCGTGAAGGGTATGAATATGTGAAGACCGGGTACGTGGAGGGGCGGGTGGAGTTTCATCTGGCGGTGAAGGAGGAGGAGCTGGTCTGCCCGAAGTGTGGGGCCGGACCGGCGATGCGGCGTGGCAAGCGTTGGCGGCGCATTCGCACGGTGCCCATTGGGCTCAAGGAAGTGGTGCTGGTGGCTGAGGTGCCGCGCTGCCAGTGCCGGGTGTGCGGGCATGGGTTCGAGGTGGCCCCCTTTTTGCCCCGGCCTACGCGCACTACACGCATGGGCTCGCGGAGTTCGCCTGCGAGCTGAGCCGTTTCATGACGCTCTCGGAGGTGGCGGCGCTGGCGCATCTGGGGTGGGACACCGTCAAGGAGATCGTCAAGGCCGACCTGCGGCGGCGCTATGCGCGCATCCCGCTGCGGGAGGTCCGGCGGCTGGCCATTGATGAAATCCATCTGGGCAAGAAGGCGAAGTTCCTCACGCTGGTCATCGATCTGGACACCGGTCGCATCCTCTGGGTGGCCAAGGGGCGCGGCGGGGATGCACTGCGCAAGTTCTGGCGGCGGCTGCGGCTGGCCAGGGCACGCGTGGAGGCGGTGGCCTGCGACATGAGTGCCGCCTACTGGAGCGCCATCTCGCCGCACGCCGTCTTCGACCACTTCCACATCATCAAACTGGCCAATGAAAAGATCGACGACCTGCGGCGCGCCCTCCAGCGCGAGGCCGAGGTGCTCGGCTACCAGACCCTCAAAGGCTCCCGCTACCTGCTGCTCACGGGCAGCGAGAAGCTCACCGAGGACAAACGCGACAGACTCGCCGAGGCCCTGCGCTTCAACCAACCGCTCTCCACCGCCTACTATCTCAAGGAAGAACTGCGCCTGCTCTGGAGCCGCGGCACCCGGGACGCCATGCGCCGCTTCCTGGAGCGCTGGATCGCCCGCGCATTGGGCAGCGGCATCCGCCAGATGGAAGGCCTGGCCAGGACCCTGCGCGCCCACGCCGCCGGCATCCTCAACTACTTCGAGCACCCCATCTCCAGCGGCAAACTCGAAGGCATCAACAACAAGGTCGGAGCCATGACTCGCGCCGCATACGGCTATCGCGACATCGAGTTCCTTCATCTCAAACTCTACAGCCTCCATGAATCCTCCCTCAAACTCAGCGGCGTTTAGCCATCACTCCCCGGATGAACCGGAAATTGGACCGCGAAAGGCACGAAACACACGAATGTGGAGGGGAGGCACGGTTGACGGTTGGGACGGTTGGGACGGTTGCGGACGGTTGACGGTGGGACGGTGGGACGGTTGACGGTGGGACGGTGGGACGGGCGGACGGGCGGACGGTGGGACGGTCGGACTGCGGCACGGTGTGATTGCCTGAAAACCGGCGAAAACGGGGGTGTGGAGGGGTGTCGAAATTTGGACAGGCCCGTTCGGAAATCTGTGCAATTCGATGTAACAATCTGAATGATTGCGGCTTGCGATTCTGAACTTCGCAGCAGAGTGCGCCATTTTGTGTCCGGAAATTTTCGTTTTCTGTCTTCCTTTCGGCAAATGCAGTCTTCCTTTCGGGCGATTCAGTCTTTCTTTCGTCGAATGCAGTCTTCCTTTCGGGCGATTCAGTCTTTCTTTCGTCGAATGCAGTCTTCCTTTCGGGCGATTCAGTCTTACTTTCGTCGAATGCAGTCTTACTTTCGTCGAATGCAGTCTTACTTTCGTCGAATGCAGTCTTACTTTCGTCGAATGCAGTCTTACTTTCGTCGAATGCAGTCTTCCTTTCGTCGAATGCAGTCTTCCTTTCGCGGAGTTCCATCTTCCTTTTCCGGGCTGCGCTCTGCCTTTCGGCGGTCGCCGTCTAGCTTCTCCGGGGGGCCATCCTGCGGAAACCGGGGAGTGGAGGGAACGCGGTGGATGCAATGGTGGTCGGGCCGAACCTTCGCCAGCTTGTTCGACGACTTCGCCGGGGGTTCGTTCGCCCACGTTTCCCGATGGAGCTGCCTTTACTCCAAGGAGCGGGGACGATGGCCGACGCTCAGAGAGTGTTGAAAAGTCCCATTTTGGAATCTCTGAGGAAGGCAGGAAGGCAGGAAGCCCCTTTGGAGAACTCCGGGATTTTCCTGCCTTCCTGCCTTCCTAAGTAGCTTTTTCAACACAGTCTCAGGGCTTGCGGAGGCACCAGGAGCGGTAGGAGAGCTCGCCGGTCTGGAGCGCGACGTACACGCGGGAGCCGGGGACGCCGGCGAAGTCGCGGCCGAGCGCGTGCATGAAGCGCGGGAGACGTTCGCGGATGAGCCGCAGGCTGCGCTCGCCGTTGCGGTCCATCCCGAGGAGGACATTTGCGCCGATGTCGCGCGTGCGGACGATCTGGAGCGGGGCGTCGGCGATGGCTTTTTCCCAGATGGGGATTTCGGCGCCGAAGCGGAAGTCGGCGTAGAGGAAGTGGCCGTCGGGCCGGAGCACGCGCGCGACCTCGGCGAGGAAGCGCGGAAAATCGGGGTAGCAATGGGAGGCCTCGACGTTGATGACGGCATCGAACGAGGCATCCGGGAACGGGAGCTTCTGCGCGTCGCCCTGCATGAAGCGGAGGCCCGGCACGACATGGCGCTGCTGGCAAAAGCGGATGCCCGTGGGGTTCAGGTCGAGGCCGGTGTAGCTTTTTGGCGGCATGGTGCGCGCGATCCACGAGGCGCCGCCGCCATGTCCGCAGCTCACCTCGAGCACGTCGCGTCCGCGCAATTCCACCTGCGATGCGACGTGATGATAGAGCTGGATGCACGCGCGGTCCGGCTCGTCCGCAGGCGCGAGCGGCAGGCCGACGGGCGGCTCGGTCTCGAAGGCGTAGTTCAGGAAGAGCACCTCATCGCCGCGCAGGCGGCGCGTGAGGAAGGGATACCACATCCGCCAGATCGCCTTGCGGATGGGGCCGATGGAGAGGAGGCGTTCGAGGAAGGACATGCGGCGATGCGTGCGTTCGAAGCGTCGCCCTACGAGCGCTTGCGCGTGAGCATGATCTCGTTGCCCTCGGGGTCCACGCACATGGCGAGGTGCGGCGGCTCGCCGTCCTCGGGCTGCGGTTCGCGGACGAGCTGGCCGCCGGCCGCGACGATCTCCGCCGCGCCCGCGATGACATCGGGCACCTGGAAGCTCAGGCCCGTCCACGTGCGCTTTCCCTCGCCGCCGCCGTGGATGCCGATGACGCCGCCGCAGATGGAAACTTCGCTGATGATTTCATTCTGCTTCAGCACCGAACCGCCGAAGACCTTCACGTAGAAGTCCACCGCGCGCTGCATGTCCGCAGCCCAGATCACATATTTGAGTCGTTCGACATTCATGCGCGGTGTGTGGCACAGATCGGCGTGGGCTGACAGGGAATCCTGCACTTCAGTTTCCCCGCGAAAGAATTCTTTCATCGCTAAGGCGCCCCGCCTTCGGTAGCTGCGCACTCCTTCATCCCATGCCCGACGCCACCGCCGCTCCGTCACCGCAACTTTATTTTGAAACCATCAACGCCTCTCAGCGCGCCGGGGCGCTGAAGGCGGCGATCGAGCTCGGGATGTTCACCGCGATCGGCGGGACGCCCTCCACGGCCGCGGAAATCGCCGCGCGCTGCAAGTGCCCGGAGCGCGGAATCCGCATCCTCTGCGACACGCTCACCATCCTCGGTTTTCTCACCAAGGACGGCGCCCAATACGCACTCACGCCGGATACGGCGTTCTTCCTCGACCGCAATTCGCCCGCGTACGTCGGCGACTCGGCGAAGTTCTTCTTCACACCGGGACTCACCGAGGCATTCGCCGATCTCGCGGCCACCGTGCGGCGCGGCCGCATCCACACTTCCGAACTGGGCACCACCGCGCCCGAGCATCCCGCGTGGATGGAATTTGCCCGCGCCATGGGACCGATGATGACCGCCGCTGCGCGCGCCGCCGCGGGCCTCGTGCAGCTCGATGCCGCGCACGAGACGCGCGTCCTCGACATCGCCGCGAGCCACGGCGCGTATGGAATCGCCGTCGCGCAAAAGAATCCGCTCACGCATCTCGTCGCGCTCGACTGGAAGCCCGTGCTCGCCGTCACCACGGAAAATGTGAGCGCCGCGGGCCTCGCCGACCGCTTCAGCACGATCGAGGGCGATGCCTTCACGGCGGAACTCGGCACGGGCTACGACCTGGTGCTCATCCCGAATTTTCTCCACCATTTCAATGCGGCCGACTGCACGCGCTTCCTGCGCCGCGTCCTTGACGCGCTGCGTCCGGGCGGGAGCGTGCTCATCGTGGAGTTTGTCCCGAACGACGACCGCATCACGCCGCCCTCCCCTGCTGCGTTCAGCCTCATGATGCTCGGCACGACGCCCGAGGGCGACGCTTACACCTTCACCGAATATCGCGCGATGCTCGCCGATGCGGGTTTCGGCGAGGCCACGCTGCACCCGCTCCCGCCGACCACGGCGAGCGCCATCATCGCCACAAAGTAGGAGGGCGGGCGTAACGCGGACAATCCTGTCCGCGCAGTCAGGCGGGCGGACAGGATTGTCCGCCTTACGTTTCGCGCCTACGGACGGTGGCGCGGGACCATCGAGCGGAAATCGCCGAGGTTGTACGGACCGACGAACGGCTGCGCCAGGTCCACCTCGGCCACGGCGACCGTGCCCCACTTCACGGCCTTCGCGATGGGCGTGCCGGCGCGGTCGAAGACGGCGGAGATCATCCAGTCATTCTCCGCCGCGGTGAAGGTGCTGCTCACAAGATAGACGTGATTTTCGCACGCACGGGCGCGCGCCAGCAGCGGATCGCAGCCCCACACGGGCCACGCGATCACCTCCGCGCCGCGATTGCTCAGCTCGCGAGCGACCTCGGGGAAGAAGCCGTCGTAGCACACCATCAGGCCGACTTTCCCGAACGCCGTATCGAACACCGGATAGTCGCGACCGGGCGCGATCCCCTTCTCCACTTCGCCGTGCGGCAGGCAGACCTTGCGATATTTGCCGATGAGCTTTCCATCCGGGCCGATCAGCACGGCGGTGTTGTAAACGAGATGGCCGTCGCGCTCGTAGAGGCTCAGCGCGATGTGGAGCCGGTGCTTCGCGGCGAGTGTGCCGAAGTAGTCGGTGGACGGCCCGGGGATCGGCTCGGCAAATTCCACCGCCTTCTGCTTCAGGCTCGCCGTCGGCACCGTCTCGCCGAGCACCACGAGATCCGCCTTTTGCCTCGCGGCCTCCGCGATGTGCGGCGCGAATTCCTCGCAGTTCTCGCGCGGCGATTTCCCGTGCGGCTGGTAGTGGACCGTCGCGAGCCGGACCTTGCGCGAAGGCGGCGGCTCGGTCTTGGAAACGGTCACGTCGCTCCACGCCACGCGGCCATTTGGCGCATGCTGCAAGTGCAACTCGACGATTGCGTGCGTGGCCTTCGCCGGCACGCGATAGACGCCGGAGACAGTCGTCCAACCTTCCGCGTCGGTCGCGCCATCCGCGGGATGTTCCGGCTCGGCGGAGAAAAGCGGGCGGCCTCCTGTTTCGCTTCCCACCGGCGCATCGGCCCGCACCGACTTCCCGGCATCGTCCCGCCAGACCACGCGCACCAGCGCGCTGTGCCGAGGGACGGCGACGTCCTTGGTCTTCCGCGTCGCCGACACGCGGCAGAATTCTCCGCCGATCACCGCGAATGATTTCTGGAACCAGCCATCCAGCCCCTCGCGCTGATCGTGGATGATCTCGAGTGCGCCCGTGCCTTTCGGCCCGCCCTTTGGATCGTATGAAAACGAGGGACGGATTTCATCACGCGGCGACATCGCGGCCCAGTCCTCGGGAATGTAACCCACCCGCGAAAAGGCGGGCTGCGTGACGAATCCGACGGTGAGCCCCGCGAGGAGCAGGAAAATGCGAAGCAAGGAAGGAGGCATGGCGTTCATGGGGTGTGACGGGTTTGCAAATTCACCGATCGCGCGCGTTTCACAATCCTGATTCGCATCGGGGCAGCCGCCGGACCGGAGTGTGCGGTTGAGTCGCGGCGCCGAACATGGTTAGCGTGCAACCTTATGTCCAAACCCGCGTGCCCGATGTGTGAGATGACCGACGTGCTGGAACATTCCGACCGCTGGGAATGCGTGACCTGCGGCCACGAATGGCCGCGCGAAGCCGCGCCCGACGCGCCCGACGCCGCGCGCACCGTGAAGGACGCGCACGGCAACGTGCTCGCCGACGGCGACTGCGTCATCCTCATCAAGGACTTGAAGCTGAGCGGCTCGCAGGTGCTCAAGGGCGGATCGAAGTCCAAACCGATCCGCCTCGGGGACGGCGACCACGAGATTTCCTGCAAGGTGGACGGCATCGCGGTCGGCCTGAAGGCGTGCTTCGTGAAAAAGGCCTGAGGCTTCACCGCGCCAGGAATCGCAAGTTCGCCGGGTCCGCATCCAGCCGTTCATTGCCGGGACGAGGATGGACAATCCGCCCGCGCGGCGGCATCACGTTTCGCGAATCCCCATGAAAGCATTCCTCCTGCTCCTGTGCGTGGTCCTCGGCGTTTCCGCCGCGGAAGAACGGCCGAACATCCTCTTCGCCATCGCCGACGACTGGGGCGCGCACGCGGGCGCCTACGGCACGAAGTGGGTGAAGACGCCCGCCTTCGATCGCGTCGCGAGCGAGGGCGCTGCTTTTCAAGCACGCCTACACGCCGAATGGCGAAGTGCGCGCCGTCGCGCGCGTGCATCCTCACGGGGCGCAACTCGTGGCAGCTCAAGGAGGCGGCGAATCACATCTGCTATTTTCCCGCCGGAGTTCAAAGGCTGGGCCGAGGCGCTCGCGGAGCACGGCTGGTTCGTGGGATACACGATGAAGGGCTGGGGGCCCGGGCGTGGCGAAGGACGCGGACGGCAAGCCGCGGCTGATGACCGGCAAGCCGTTCAACGCGCGCAAGGCGGAGCCGCCGACGACGGACATCAGCAACAACGACTACGCCGCGAATTTCGCCGACTTCCTCGACGCCGCGCCGACAGGACAAGCCGTGGTGCTTTCTGGTACGGCGCGATCGAGCCGCATCGCGGCTACGAATTCGGCTCCGGCGTCGCGAAGGGCGGCAAGAAGCTCACGCGACATCGACCGCGTCCCGGCCTTCTGGCCGGACAACGACACGGTGCGCAACGACATGCTCGACTACGCATTCGAGGTGGAGCACTTCGACCGGCACCTCGGGCGGATGCTCGCGGACCTGGAAAAGCGCGGCCTGCTCGCGCAACACGCTCGTCATCGTGACGTCGCGACCACGGCATGCCTTTCCCGCGCGGCAAGGGCAACGCGTACGAAGCTCGCGAATCACGTGCCGCTCGCCGCGATGTGGCCGCGCGGGCATCGCGAAGCCGGGCCGCATCGTCGAGGACTTCGTGAGCTTCGTCGACCTCGCGCCGACGTTCATCGAAGCTCGCCAGGCTGAAGTGGGAGCGAGACCGGCATGGCGCCGTCGCCCGGTCGCAGTCTCACGGACATTTTCCGCTCGGAGAAAAGCGGGCGCATCGAATCCGGAGCGCGACCACGTGCTCATCGGCAAGGAGCGCACCGACATCGGCCGCCCGCACGACTGGGGCTACCCGACGCGCGGCATCATCAAGGACGGCTGGCTGTACCTGCAAAACTTCGAGCCCACGCGCTGGCCCGGCGGCAATCCCGAGACCGGCTACCTCGACTGCGACGCGGGCGCGACGAAGACCTTCATCCTCGACGCGCATCGCGTGGATCCCGCCGACCAGTTCTGGGCGCTCTGCTTCGGCCTGCGCCCCGGCGAGGAATTCTACGATCTCACCGACGATCCCGACGCCATCCACAACCTCGCCGGCAAGCCGAGCCCCAGTCGCCATCCAGTCCGCGCTGCGCTCGCAGATGTACGCCGAACTCCGCG
The DNA here is from genome assembly GCA_963769025.1 of uncultured Verrucomicrobiae bacterium. GTDB lineage: Bacteria > Verrucomicrobiota > Verrucomicrobiia > Chthoniobacterales > Chthoniobacteraceae > SXWH01. The sequence continues at coordinate 415,813 of CAVYKI010000002.1, read as the reverse complement.
AGCAGGGCGATCCGCGCATGGACGGCAAGGGCGCCATCTTCGACGAATACCCGCACGCGAACCAAGGCCACGTCGGCTTCTACGAGCGCTTCATGCGCGGCGAAAAGCTGAACGCCGGCTGGGTGAGCCCCGGCGACTTCGAGAAGCTAGCCGGCGAAGCCCGCGGCGCCGCTAATCTCGCGGAGACACGGCCGCCGCCATTCGCGGCTCCGCCTGGAAACGAAAGACGCCGGCCATCGCTGGCCGGCGTCCTGTGGAATCTGAGTTGAGACCTCGCGCCTACTCGAGGGCGGCGGCGTTCACCTTGTATCTGCCCCGGATCGCAGCGGCGTCGCCTTTGTAGTCACCGGTGGCACCCGCACCATGCTGGATGACGACAGTCCGACCTCTTGCACTCACCGGCGGCGCGTATTCCGCGGCGAGCGGCTTGTCGGACGATTTCTTGAGGCGAATCGCGCCCTTGGCGTTGTTCCTCCACCCGTTCGGGTCGGCGAATTCATTGCCGGTGTTCTTCAGGCCGGTGATCTGACTTTCGAGGCCCGTGCCGTAGCCTTGGTTGATGATGTTCGGCGTGACGAACACCAGGAGGTTCCGCTTGGTGCGCGTGTTGTTCTTTTCCTGGAAGATTTTGCCGAAGAGCGGGATGTCGCCCGAGCACCGGCACCTTGTTGCTGCCCTTGGTGATTTCATCCTGCAGCAGGCCGCCGATGGCGAGCGTCTCGCCGCTCCTGATGAGCACGTTCGAGTCGAACGTGCGCTTGTCGATGATCGGGCTGGCGACCGTGGCACCGCTGAAGGTGAACGTGGCGTCGCCCACCTTGTTGCTGATCTCGGGCTGGACCATCATCGAGACGTAACTGGTCCTTGTTGATCGAGGGCGTGACGGTGAGCGTGTTGCCGAATTCCTTGTCCTGGAACCCGCCGAACACGGCCTGCGCGGTCTGCTCGTTGAAGTTCAACTGCGGCACCGGCTGGTTGCGCGTGATCTTGATGGTCGCCTTCTGGTTGTTCGCGGCGACGATGCGCGGGTTCGCGAGGAATTCCGCATCGCTGTCCTCGTTGAGCAGGCGCATCGTCAGCGACATCTGCTGGACGGAGAGGATCGAGAACTGTCCGGCGACGCTGTTCGAGAGGCTCGACACGTTCGTCGCGTTGCGCAGGACATCGTTCAGCTGGAAGGAGCCGCCGCTCGTCGAGGAGGTGACGGGCGTGGTCCCCGGGTTGAGCTGGGAGCCGCCGTACTTGATCGACATCGGCGTCGAGGAACTGCCGACCACGCCGCCCCAGTTGATGCCGTAGCTCTGCTTCGGATTCGCGGTCACTTCCACGAGGCGCGCTTCGATCATCACCTGCTTGGTCGGCGAATCGACATCTTCGAGGAATTTCATGACCTTCTCCGCATTCGATTTTCCCTCGCGGAAAAAGATCGTGTTCGTGCGGACGTCAAACTGCGGCGCCACGCCGCTGGTGAGCTGCGACTGGAGGAGCGGCGAGATGTCCGAGGCCTTGGCGTAGCTGAAGGTGTACTGGTGCGATTCGGTGGGCTCCTTCTGCTTTTCGGCCGTGGTCTTCACGTACATGACGCCTTCCATCTCGTCGATGATGAGACCATTCGCCTGGCAGATGATGCGCATCACCTCCGCGGGCGTCTTGTTTTCCACGCGCAGCGTGATGGGGCCCGTGACTGCGGGGCTCACGACGACGTTCATCTTCGCCTGCCGTGCGAGCGTGCGGAGCACGAGCGAAACGTCGTCACCCTGAAATTCACTCACGCGGGAATTGTTCATCTCGAGCACGCCAAGGCGTGCCGGGCGCGACAGCCGCAGGATCGCCAGGCGCGGGCAGCGGAGCGCCACCGGGAGTCTGGATCGGAGGCTCAATCGGCGCAGGAGCGAGCGTGCCACCGGCGGCGGGACCGCAGCCGGCGGCGGCGAGCGGCGGAAGCGGAGCCGTGGGCGGATCAATCGGCGCCGCTGCCGGCGGAACGACCGGCGGCGCGAGCGGCGCGGGAGGCACGGCGTTCTGGGCAAGCGAGGCGCTCACGGAGACGATGAGCGCACCGAGTGTGCGATGGAGTTTGGCAAGGGCGGAGGCTGATAGTTTCATGGATTCGTGAGCCCTACGGGAGCAAATGGCGGGCCAACTTGCCAAAGGCGCGGCTTTTAACGCCCGGACGCCGTCATTCCAATCACACTCAGGCCCGCTTCGCAGCCTCTGCAAACGCGCGCATTTTCGCGGCGTCCTTCCTGCCCGGCTCCATTTCCACGCCGCTCGAAACATCCACCACCGCAGGCCACACCGCGCGCACGGCTTCGGCCACATTCGCAGGCACGAGCCCGCCGGCCAGCCACAGCGTGAGCGCCGGATGCTGCTGCCTTGAACTCGCGCACGAGCTCCAGATCCACTCGCGCGCCGGTCCCGCCGAATTCGCCCGGCACGTGCGCATCGAGCAGGATGTGCGGCGTGGAAAAACTCCCGGCCTGCGCGAGGACGCCGCGATCCCGCGCGCGGAGGGCCTTGATGATCGGCTTGCCGAGCCTCGCGACCCAGCGGCAGAAATCCGCATCCTCGTCGCCGTGGAACTGCAGCGCATCGACAAACGGGAACGCCGCGATGCGCTCCGTTTCCTCCGGCGTCGCATTCACCAGCAGCGCGACGCGCACCACCGGCCGCGGGAGCGCCGCGATCCAATCCGCATTCCGCGCGATGTCCACAAAGCGCTTCGTCCCCGGCCACGTATTGAAGCCGAGCAGATCCGCGCCCGCATCCACCGCGGCGAGCGCGTCGTCGCGGTTGGTGATGCCGCATATTTTCACGGCGATCCGGTCAGCGGGCAGTTCGAGCTTCACGGCGGCAGCATAATGGCGCCGCGCGCATCGCGGCAAAACATCCCTCGCATTTCGTCGCCGGGCTTGCGGCAGCGGCGCGGAGTTCCTAGCGTGCGTTTCCGTGCGCCACCGTTCAGTCCTGTTTCTCGTCCTGCTTTGCATCGTCGTCTTCCGCCTGCCCGCCCAGCAGCCGATCTCGGACGAGGAAAAGCGTCGCCTTTTCCTGAAGGCCCGCGAGGAGATGACCACCATCCCCTACACGCCGCCGCCCGAACCGGGACCCGAAGCCCAAGCCGCGCACGACACCCATCGGCAGCCCGCCCGTCGCACGTCCGACCCCGCAACCGGTGGCGCGCCCCACGCCGCTGCCCGTCACCACGCCGAAGCCCGCCCCGAATTTCACCCCCTCCCCGTCCCAGCCGAACATCGTCGTCCGCGAGAGCGCCATCGGTCCGCTGCCCGACGAGGATCACGAGCCGCCGCCCAAGGCGGAGAGCGTCTGGTCGCGGCTCTTCGGCAGCGGCGGGGCGAACTACAAATATCTCACCAGCACCGTCCGCCGGGCGATCGATCGCGCATCGGTCACGCGCGGCCGCTGGCGCTACATCGTCGTGCACAACAGCGGCACCAAGCAGGGCAGAGCCTCCGCCTTTGAGCACTACCATCGCTTTGTCCGGAAAATGCCGAACGGCCTCGCCTATCACTTCGTCATCGGCAACGGCACCTCGACGAAGGACGGCGCCATCGAGATCGGCAACCGCTGGCACCGGCAGATTGCAGGGCGGCCACGTCCACAGCGACTACCTGAACAACATCGCCATCGGCATCTGCCTCGTCGGCGATTTCAACCGGAGCACGCCCCGCAAGGGCCAGCTCGACGCGCTCGCCGAGCTCATCGATTACCTCCGCCGCAAGGTCGGCAAAATCCAGGGCCAGTCCGCCGTCGTCCGCGCCCACAAGGAAATCAACCCGCCGCAATGGCCCACTGACTGCCCCGGCGACCAGTTCCCCTACGGCTGGCTGCACCGCAAATTTTAGCGCAGCGCTGAAGCACCCATGCAACTCGCCCTCACCGGCGCGACCGGATTCGTCGGCCGGCACGTCATCCGCCTCGCGGTGCGCCGCGGCTACGAAGTCGTCGCCTTCACGCGCGATCCCTCGCGACCGGTGCACGACTGCATCGAGACGCGAAAATTCACGACGGACGAGCCGCCCGATCTCACCGGCTGCAACGCGGTGATCCATCTCGCCGGGGAAAATGTCGCGGGCCTCTGGACCCGTGAAAAAATGAAGCGCATCCGCGACAGCCGCGTCCTCGGCACACGCCGGATCGCGGAGGCCATCCGCGCCGCGTCGCATCCGCCGGATGTCCTCGTGTCCGCGAGCGCCATCGGCTTTTACGGCGACAGCGGCGAAGCCGAAATCACCGAGGAATCGCCGCCCGGCACGGGCTTTCTCGCGGACACGTGCCGCGAGTGGGAGTCGGAGGCGCGCGCCGCGGAACCGGTCTGCCGCGTGGTCCGCACGCGCATCGGCCTCGTGCTGGGCAAAGGCGGCGGCGCGCTTCGCATGATGCTCCCGCTTTTCCGCCTCGGCCTCGGCGGACGGCTCGGCAGCGGACGCCAGTGGCTCTCGTGGATCCACGTCGAGGATCTCGCGCGCGTGCTCCTTTTTGCCATCGAGAATCTCGACGCGCGCGGCCCGCTGAACGCCACGGCGCCGTGGCCCGTGCGCAACGCCGACTTCACCGCCGCGCTCGCCCGCAGCCTGCATCGCCCCGCATTTCTCGCCGTGCCCGCATTCGTGCTCCGGCTGCTGCTCCGCGATTTTTCCCACGAGCTGCTCGACAGCAAGCGCGTGCTTCCCGCAGCAGCCACGGCGGAAGGTTTCGGCTTCCAGTTCCCCCAGATCGCCCCGGCGCTCACCCACATCGTGGCGTGAGCGACCGCCACGCGCGGGAGAAAATGCTTCGCACTCCACTCCCCTTCCGCTGATTCTCCCCGCATGGCCGTCCCCCAGAACACCATCGCGATCGTCTTCGACTACGACCAGACGCTCTCGCCGAACTACATGCAGGACGAGGTCCTCTTTCCGTCGTTCGGCATCGATCCGCCGAAATTCTGGCAGCGCTGCCACGCGCTCGTCCGCGACGAGGGCTACGACAACGAACTCGCCTACCTCAAGGCGCTGCTCGACTACCTCGGCATGGACCGCCCGACGAACAAGCACCTGCGCGAACTCGGCGCGGGCCTCAAATTTTACCCCGGCCTCCCGGAGATGTTCGAGCAGTTCAAGACCGGCCTGCTCCGGTCGGAACACGAGACGCTCGGCATCAAGATCGAGCACTACATCATCAGCAGCGGCATCAAGGCCCTGCTCGACGGCTCGCGGCTCGCCCCCTACATCCGCTCGATCTTCGCCTGCGAATTTGCCGAGGACTCCACGGGCCGCATCGCATTCCCAAAGCGCGTCATCAGCCACACGCAGAAGACGCAATTCCTCTTCCGCATCAACAAGGGCATGCTCGACCACTCGCAGGATGTGAACGACCACATGCCGCCCGACCTGCGCCCGATTCCGTTCGACCACATGATCTACATCGGCGACGGCCCGACCGATGTGCCGTGCTTCACCGTCGTCCGCCAGCACGGCGGCCACGCCATCGCCGTTTACAATCCCGACGACGCCTCGCGGAACAGCTTCCGCAAGTGCTACCAGCTCGTCGGCACCGCCGACCGCGTCCGCCACATCGCGCCCGCCGACTATCGGCCTGGCAGCCACCTCCGCCTGCTCATCGAGCAGATGGTCGGCGAGACCGCCGACAAGATCCTCACCCGTCGCCAGCGCGACGTGGATGAGAACACCGTCCGCGCGCCCAAGCACTGAGCCTTGCCGCATGCCTCACGGCTTTAAGGGCGGAATCGCCCTTGCCGCGCCCATCACCTGCGGCTAGACACGCCCCAACCATCGCCGCCGCCGGCAACACACAGGCACCCAAACCATCGCCAACCCATGCAAACCCTCCCATCGCTTCCGCAGACAGCCACGTCATTTCGCATCGCGACGGCGCTCATCACCGCTCTCATTTGCATCGGCGCGCCCCTCCAAACCGCCACGGCTGCGGACGCCCTCACCACCAGTTCCACATCCACGACCAGCTCGAGCGGTACGACGCAGTTGGAAAGAAGCATTCTCGGCCTGCCAATCGGAATCCTGAAGAGCCTGTACACCGGCGTCACGAAGGCGGCGAGCAACACGGTGACAAAGCACATCAGGAAAAACTGAACGCAGCCGGGCGCAAGGATTGGTCAGGCGCCGCGCGCGGAGCACGGTTTTCCGGCCCAGCCGATCCGAAGGAACAGCGTTCCAAACGACTGGGAGAGCGAGGCGCACGGCCTCCGGGTCTTTTGCCGCATGGAGTTTTCGGACCCCGCAGTCCGGGCGCGGCGCTTCGATTTTCCCTCATTGATCAAATGACCACGCGCATCCCTATTCCCGAATGAAAAGCGGCAATACCGGCAAGGAACTCTACAGGCAGTTGCGCGCCGTCCCGTGGGAACAACTCTGGACGCAGGATGTCGCGCGATTCAATCGCGCGACGGCGCGGGAGCGTTTCGACACCGTATCCGTCATCCGCGCGGTCGGCGTGGTCTTTCCCGAATCCGGCCCCAAGGAGCAAAAGGACGAGGTGAGACGATGGCTGCGGAGCCTGCTGCAGGATCCCGAGGAAAAAGTCCGCCGCTACGCCATGGCCGCTCTGCCAAAGATCGGCGCCGGCGCCAGCGAGGAGGCGGACCTGCTCGGCATCCTGCGCACCGGCACGAGCGAGCGGGAGGCGAAGTATCTCGGACGGACGCTCGACAAAATCGGCGGCGAGGCCACGCTGGAAATCCTCGCGGAAACCGGCGCTTTGCCCGCGCAGACCGAACAGAAGGTGCGGGCCAAAGTCGCGCGCAGCCAGAGTCCGAGCACGATCCGCTTGGACAGCGCGATCCCCGATTTCACCGGGTTGCGCATCCACCTTCGCGGACGTGAGGGATTGGAGCGCATCGTCCGCGAGGAAGTGGAGGCGCAGGGAAAATTCCGCGTCCTCGAGGTGCAGCCGGGGCTCGTGGCGATCAGCGCGTCCGCGCCGTTCACGCTCGACGACATTTTTGCGCTCCGCTGCTTTGGAACCATGGGCTTCGTCCTCGGTATCGTAAATTCCGCGAGCGAGGCTGCGTCCATCGAGTCGCTCGCGTCCGCCATTGCGTCCCCCCTGTCGCAGCGCCTGCTCACCGCACTCACTGCCGGCGCCATCCGCTACCGGCTCGAGTTTGTCGCGAAGGGGCACCAGCGCGCGGCTGTGCGCGACGTGGCGAACCGCGCCTATGCGCTTTGTCCGCAAATCCTCAACGACGCGCGCGAGGCGCCGTGGGCGATCGACATTCATCCCGCGGGTCAGGGCGATTCGGTCGAATTGCGGCCGCGCATTTCGCCGGATCCGCGTCACGCGTATCGCCTCGACGATGTCCCAGCCGCCTCCCACCCGCCGCTCGCCGCATGCATGGCGCGGCTCGCCGGTCGGCAGGAAAATGAAAGCATCTGGGATCCGTTTTGCGGATCGGGCCTCGAACTCATCGAGCGCGCCCTGCTCGGCGGCGTGCGCAGCGTCCGCGGCACCGACCTCAGCGATCAGGCCATCGACATCGCGAGGCGGAACTTCGCCGCTGCGCAGCCAGGCTTCGCCGGGGCACGTTTCACCTGCGGCGATTTCCGCGATTTTGCGCGCGAGGAGAATCTCGCCGGCCTCACGCTCATCATCAGCAATCCGCCCCTCGGCCGGCGAATTCCGATCCGCAACCTCCGCGGTCTCTTCGAGGATCTCTTCGCCGTCGCCGCCAAAGTCCTCGCTCCCGGCGGCCGGCTCGTCTTCACAAATCCCTTCCACATGGAAAGCCCCCAGCCCTCGCTCAAGCTCGAGTCACGCCAGGCCGTGGACCTCGGCGGTTTCGAGTGCCGGATGGAATTGTACCGCAAGCTCGCGCGCTAGCGGCACCGTCCTTCCGCGATGCCCGCGAAAACGAACAACACCCAACCGCTCGTTGGCGAAGCCCTCATCAAGGAAACCTGCCGCCGCATCCGCGCCGCGCGCAGCGCATGGGACGCGCACAACAACCGCGCCTGCCGCGGCGAACGCGAGAAGGCGCTCGCCCTTTATGAAACGCTCACCAAGGCCGAGCGGGAGAAAATCCCGCAAGTCCTCCGCGTCTGGCTCCGCTACCGCAGCGAGAAATATTTCGGCCCGGGCCGCACGCCGCCCGGCACGAAACAGCGGTGACTAATCCCGCTTCCGCCGCGGCTCGTGCTCGTGCTCGCGCTCGCTGCGCTCCGCATACCGCCGCGCCTTCCCCTGCTGCTGCCGCCGGATGTGGCGGTCGCCGGTCATCTGCCGTTTCTTCCGGCTGAGACGGAGCTTTTCGAGCTCTTCCTCCAGTTTCTGAAAACCCTCGAAGCGCTCCTTGCTCAGCTTGCCCGCAGCCATCGCCGCGCGAATCGCGCAGCCCGCATCCGTGCCGTGTTTGCAGTCGTAAAATTTGCACTGGGCGGCCAGTTCCTCGATGTCGGCGAAGCGCTCGCGCAGCGTCGTCTCGTCGGTCCACATGTGGATTTCCCGAATGCCCGGATTATCGATCAGGATTCCGCCGGCCGGCAGGACGAACAGCTCGCGCGCCGTCGTGCTGTGGCGGCCTTTGCCAGTGGTCTCGTTCACCTCGTCGGTCCACTGGTAATCGTCCCCGAGGAGGTGGTTCACGATCGATGATTTCCCCACGCCGCTCGATCCGACCAGCGTCATCGAGACGCCGCGCTTCAGGTACTGCTTCAGCACCTTCAGGCTCGTCCCCTTTTCCGCGCTGGTGATGTGCACGTCCGCCTCCGGATTGAGCGCACGGATGGCGTCCGCGGCCTCGCGATTCTGCGTGTCGGAAAAAAGATCCGCCTTGTTCACCAGCACCACGGCCTTCGCGCGGCTCTTCCCGATGATGGCGAAGTAGCGCTCCATCCGCCGCTGGCTGAAATCCGATCCCGCATCCGTGACCACGACCACCACGTTGACATTCGCCGCGATGACCTGCTCCTCCGTGCTCCGGCCCGACATCTTGCGCGAGAGGCATGTCTGCCGCGTGAGCCGCGCGCGGATCATCGTCTCGTCGTCTTCGCCGCCGATTTCCAATGCCACCCAGTCGCCCACCGCCGGCAATTCAGCATCGGTTTTCGCATCGTGGTAGATCTTGCCGCTCATCGTCACCTCCAGTTCCTCCCCGTCCGCGAGCAGCGCGCCGTAGGTGATCTTGTTGTCGCGGATCAGCCGCGCCGGTTTCCAGCCCTCGCGGAGATACGGGGCAAACTCCGCCTCAAACGCCGCGTTCCAACCGAGATCCTCGAGAGTCATCGGCATCCGCACTCAGGCAAACGATCCCACACCCTCCAACGCCTCCCCGATGAAAGCGAGCAGCTCGCGCCGCCCAATCCGCGTCTCCGCCGACGTGATGAAAACCCTCGGCAACGTCACCGCACCACGGCGCGATCTTCGCCTGGAAAAGCTCGATGTTCTTTTGCAGGAGCCCCGCCTTCACCGTGTCCGCCTTGCTGAAGACGAGTGCGAATGGCACCGACTCCGTGATCAGCCACTGCACAAATTCCAAATCGATCTGCTGGGGCGGATGCCGCGAGTCGATCAGCACAAACACGCCCGCCAGATTCTCCCGCCCGGTGAGGTAGCCGGCGATCATCTGCTGGAATCGATCGCGATCCCCCCCCGCCGTCCGCGCGTAGCCGTAGCCCGGCAGATCGACGAGCGTCCACGCACTGTTCACCGGGAAAAAATTGATCAGCTGCGTGTGCCCCGGCGTCGCGGAGACTTTCGCCAGCGTCTTCGCACCGGCGAGCATGTTGAGCAGCGATGACTTTCCGACATTCGAACGCCCGATGAACGCGAACTCCCGCAGCTCCGAATCCGGGCACGAAGCAAGATCCGGCGCGCTGATTTGAAATCTGACGTTGGTTACGTTCATGGATTCGGAACCGGGAACGTAGCGCATTCCCCCCGTTTGGAAATGGCCCACATCACATCCTTTGCAAATCGCTTCGGACACGCGCTGCAGCCCCCTGTTCCGGGCTCTGCAGCGCGTAGTCTGAATTGCCGACGTTCGCTATTTGACCGGGCATACGCACACGCCAAAGGGTCGCGAACCCGTGCGGCCCGCCTGCCCAGCGCCATCGCGCCGGGATCGCCGCACTTCCCGTGTCTGTGTTCGCGCTGCGACGGACGAAGGAGCGCGTTCCGCGCTAGAAGCGGAGGCGGCAGCCGCCGGAGATGTTGTGCGAGTCGTAGTTCGAGCGGCCCACCTCGCCATCATAGAAGAAGTAGGTCGCGAAGCGCTCGTTCCACAGGATCGTGAAGCCCGCGCTCATGAGCAGGCTGTCGCGCCCGATGACCGGTCCGTTGACGGTGAACGCATTCCCGCCCAGCGTCGCGAAGTTGGACGTGATCGAGAACCCGTTGTCGCCGAACTCATGCTGCCAGGCGAGCTTCGCCTCGGGCCGGACTGCCACACCCATGACCTGCGTGTCGAAGAACGCGCGGATGCCCAGGGCGGTGCGGGAGGATTCCGCAGTCTGGCCGGCGACGCGCAGCGGGGCAAAGGCCCCCGTCTCGGTGAAGCCGTCCAGGTTCACATTCGTGTACTGGTAACTGGCCGTCGGGCCGACGGTCAGGCCGCCCAATTTCCAGTCGTAGCCCGCGGCGACGAGGACGTTGATTTCCGAACCATCGGTGCTGCCGGCGGCGCTGGTGTTGTTCGGCGTGGTGCGGCGGGTCTTGTAGCTGTTGAGGCCGCCATTCACCGCTGCATCGAGATGGAAATTCTCGGTGAAGTAGGTGCCGTAGATCCCGAGGCGTCCGCCGTCACGATCGTGCCGCCGGGGAACGCAATGTTGCCGGCGCCGATGTTCACCGCGAACGGCCCGCCCACCGTCATCAACGTGCCCGCGTTGACCGTGAGATTGGCATTGCCGAGCGCCTTGGAGGATCCGGCTCCCAATACGCCTGCATTCAGCGTGGTGGTGCCGGAGTAGCTGCTGTTTCCGGAGAGCACCTGAGTGCTGGCGCCGTCCTTGGTGATGCTGCCGCCTGCGCCCACGATGCTGCCGGCGAAGGTCGTCGTGCCCGCGGCCGTGCCGATGGTCAGCAGGTTCGCGTTCAGGTTCACCTGCGAGGTTGCGTTCGCACCGGTGAGCGATTGGATCGCCTGGCTGGCACCGAGGTTCAATTTCGAACTGCCCGTGCTCGGGGAAGGCGCCGGTGAACCGGAGATGGCCGCGGTGGGATCCATGATGACCGTCGTGCGGATTGCCGCGATGCCGCCGTCCGCCACCGTCGAGGGCAGTGCGCCGACGACATTGGCATTGAGCGTTCCGCCATTCGTGATCCACGTCGGCCCGGCATAGGAGCTGGGAAGCGTGTCGATCGTGACGACCGTAACCCCGCCGGCGCCCGTGCCGTCCACCACGAGGTCCGAGCTGAAGGCGGTCGCGCCGTTGATTCCTCCCGAGATGACGATCGTGCCGCCGCCCCGGAGGGTCAGCGTGGTCGCATCCTTTTCAATGGCCCCGGTGAGCGTGAAGGTGCCGGTGCCGTTGGTGCTGATGCTCGAATTCGTCGCCACGGTGATGGGCCCGGCGAAGCTGGAGGTGCCGTTCACATCCTGCGTCAGCGCGCCGATGCCGCCGAAGCCGAAGCCGTTGAGGACCACCGGTTCCGCGCCGAGCGCAGTGCCATTGGCGACTTGAAGCGACGTGCCGGTGGCCACGACCGTGTTGCCCGCCGCGGTGCCCAGCGCCGTGGCGTTGGCCGCGCGGAGGATGCCGTTGTTGACGTTGGTCGTCCCCGTGTAGGTGTTCGGTCCGGCGAGGGTGAAGGTGCCGGTGCCTTCCTTGATCAGGTTGCCACCCATTCCGCTGACGACGCCGCTGAAGGTCGTAGTGTTGTTGTTGTCGCCCGTGGTGAGCGTTGCGCTGCCGAGGGTCACGCTGCTGCCGCTCGGCGTCACGACGCCGGTGTCCGCGATGGAGCCGACGGTCTCGTTGTTGTTGTTCAGATCGAACCTGCCGCTGCTTCCATTGATGAGCATCACCGAGGCGTCGGCAATCTGGTTGGCGGCGAGGAGCCGCAGGATGTCGCTGCTCGCGCCGCCGGCGCCGTCGCCGATGGTCACGTTTGCGGCGATCGCGTTCACTCCGGGCGTCTTGTTCAGGTTGAGCACGCCGGCATTCACCGTGGTCAGGCCGGTGAAGGTGTTCGCCACCGTCCCGGAGAGCGTCTGCTCGGCGGTGCCGGTCCTCGTCAGGACCAATGTGCCAGCGGCGCCGTTCTGGAGGATGCCGCTGAAGTCGCGGTTGGTCGTGTTCACGTCGAGCGTGAGCGTGGAGGTGCCGGCGGTGCCGTTTTCCACGATGCCCGCGTTGCCGGTGCTCACCAGACCGCCCACGGCTTCGCTCCTGCTGTTCATCCGGAACGTGCCGGCATTGCCGCCCGTGCCGAAGAACGTGAGGATCGAGGTGTCGATGATCTGGTTGCCGCCGGTGCCATTCAGCAACAGCAGATCCACGCCCGGCGTGGTCGCGCCGTCGCCGATGGTGATGTTCCCGCCGATCGCAATCGCACCCGCCTTGTTCAGGTTGAGCGTGCCGCCGGTGATCGTGGTGTTCCCGGTGAAGGTGTTGGCCAACGTCCCCGAGAGGGTCTGCTGCGCCGTGCCTTTCTTGACGAGTTCCAGCGTGCCGCCCATCCCGACCCCGTCCACGAGGATGCCGCTGAAGTCGCGGTCGGTCGTGTTCACGTCGAGCGTGAGGATGGAGATGCCGACATTGCCGTTCCCCACGACGCCCGCGTCGGCGGTGCTCACCAAGCCGCCCACGGTTTCACTGTTGCCGAACATCCGGAACGTGCCGGCATTTCCGGCGGTCCCGAAGAACGTGAGGATCGAGGTGTTGATGATCTGGTTGCTCGCGCTCAGCCGCAGCACATCCAGGCCGGGCGTCGTCGCGCCGTCGCCGATCGTGATGTGCCCGGCAATGGCGTTCACCCCCGGGGTCTTGTTCAGGTCCAGCGTGCCGCCGAGGATGGTGGTGACGCCGTCATAGGTGTTCGCCACCGTCCCGGAAAGTGTCTGGAAGTTCGTGCCGTCCTTGGTCAGCTTGCCGCCGACGCCGGTGATGGAGCCCATGAAATCCGCGGGGTCCGTCGTGGGAGCCATCGGGGCACCCGCAAAGCCCATCAGGAGCGTGTTGGCGTTCAGGTTCACGACTGACGTGGTATCCGGGCTGATCAATGCCTGGATGGCCTGATTTGTGACCAGATTCAGGACCGAGCTGCCCGTGCTCGGGGCAGGCGCGCTCGATGCGGGAATCGCGCCGACCGGATCCATGATCACCGTCGTGCGCACGGTGGCGATGCCGCCGAAGCCGTCCGCCGCCGTCGAGGGCAGCGCGCCGAGCACATTCGCGTTGAACGTGCCGCCGTTGGTGATCCAGGTCGGGCCCGCGTAGCTGTTGGCCACGTGGCGGTCAGCGTGAATGTCCCGTTCGCCTGCAGCGTGCCGTTGTTCAGGGTGATCCCGGCTGTGAGGGCACCCAGCGGTGCGTCATTCGTCACGCTCACCGTCCCGCCGTTGGTCACCTTCAGGCCGGCGGCCGGAGTCGCCGCGTTGAAGAAGCTGTTGGTCACGTTGTTGAGGAACAGCGTCCCGGTCCCGTTCGCCCACAGCCCCGGCTCGCCACCGTGATCGTCCCCGGGCTCGTCCCGGGATTGAGGAAGCCGCCGTCGTTGATCGTCACCGCTCCGCCCAGCGTGCCGGTGCCCGAAAGGGTCGCACCCGTCTGCACCGTCACCGCCGTGCAAGGGTGCCGGCATTCACGTTGGTCACTCCTGAGTAGCTGTTCGGCCCGCCACTGGACGAATCCGTGAAGAACGCCACACCCGTGCCGTTCTTGGTGACGGCAAGGCTGCCCGTCCCGTCCTGAATTCTCGACAAAAGGCCGACGTTGTTCGTCGAATCAACCAGCACGGTTCCCGAGCCGCCCAGGTTGTTGATGATATTCCCTCCAAATAGTTTCCCACTGTAGGGACCGGACAAAAAGGTGCTGCCGCCGCCCATGTTTACAATCGAGAACGTGCCCCCGTCCCGACATTGATCGTGGTGCTCTGACCGGTGCCGTCAGGGGCGCCGATGGATCCCGTGTTGCCCGCATTGCCTACCTGCAGGGGGCCGGCGCTCACCGTCGTCCCGCCCGTGTAGGTGTTGCCGAGCGCACTGGTCAGGATTGTCGTCCCCGCGCCCTTCTGCACCAGCGCGAGCGTGCCGGCGGCACCATTCGTCAGCGCGCCGGAGAGCGTGTTCGTGTTCGCGGAGTTCACCTCCACCGTGCCCGTGCCCACGATTCCGTTGGTGATGTTGTTCGTCAGCGCGTTCCCAATGAGGTTCACCAGCGACAGCGTCCCAGCGCTGATAACGCTGATGTCAGCCGTCCCGACCGACCCCGCAGCAATGGCCTTGCCCACCTGCAGCGTCCCGCCCGACACGAGCGTACCGCCCGAATAGGTGTTCCCCGTATTGCTCAGAATCGTCGTGCCGCTGCCGAACTGCGTGAGTTTCAGGGTTCCGCCGCCACCGCCCGAGTTGGTGATCGTGCCCGACAGCTCAAGTGTCCCCGTCTGGGCGGTGGCCAAAAAGCCGTTCACGCCCACCACGTCGGCGTCGATGTTATTGGCAATGAGCCCGCCCGTCGCATTATGAATCGCCAGAGAGCCGCCCAGACTCACGTTCCCGCTGCCCACACTGCTGGCCAGCGCGCCCGCGCCGACCTGCAGCGTGCCTGAGACCCTCACCTGCGTCCCGCCCGAATAGCTGTTCACCCCGGTAAGGATGGTTTTCCCATTCCCATTCTGCACGAGGCTGCCGATGCCGTGGATGTTCCCGCTCAATGTCTGCGTGGTGCCAGGCCCGTTGATCCCGCGCACCGTCCCCTTGTTGTTGATGGCATTGGCAAAGGTCGAGAGGTCGGCCAAGTTCACGTCCAGCGTCGCACCCGGCAGCACCTCCACGTCGCTCCCGGCATGGATGCTCCCGATCATCCCATTACCGATCTGCAGCGTGCCCGCGCTGACTTTGGTGCCGCCCGTGTAGCTGTTCGCTGCCGTGAGCACGAGCGTGCCCACGCCGATCTTCTCCATCGGCCGCCCGGGGGCGTCCTGCGAAATGATACCCGACTGCGTCGCGGTTCCCATGAGCACCTGGAACTGCGTCGTGTTGCTGGCGATCTGGATCGGCGCGGCGTTGTTGATGCCCGCGGCATAGTCAATCACCGAGCCCGTGGTCATGATGGTGCCGAAGCCCGCCGCGAGGCCAAGCTGCAGGCTGAGCGTGCCCCCTTGCAAGGTCATGCCGCCCGTGTGGGTGACATTCAGCGAACTGCCAAACGTGAGCTTGCCGGTCCCCGTCTTGGTGAAACTGGTGGTGCCCCCGAGCCCGCCCGTGAGCGAGAGGCCACCCACGTTGCTCACATTGATCGTGTCCGAATTGCCAGTGAGCGCGAGGCCCGAGGATATCGTCACCGCCCCGGCGCCCGCCTTCACATCAATGCCCGTGCCCGCAAGGCCCGAGATGGTCAGCGCGAAGGCTCCGCCGGGAGCGATGCTGATCGGGAAGACGTCGTTGATGGTCAGGCTGCGGATCGTGATATTCTGGCCGAGCGTGGTGGACTGGCTGTGCGCACCCGCCGCGGAGAAGGAGATGTCGTCTGCGGCCGTCGGCAGCGAAACCGTGGGCGTGCCAGCGGCATCGCTGGCCCAGTTGGCCTGGTTCCAAAAGCCGCTCGAGCTGCCTGTCCAAACCCGCCCCGGAGCCATCGCCAGCGCGGTGAGGTTGAAGCCGGTCATCTGAAAGCTCGTGAACTCTGCGAACCCAATATTGGTCCAGCCTCCCGGCGTGCCAGTCGTAAACGGCGTGTTGAAAGCATCGTTCACCCGCGGGGGAACGTTGCCAACCATGCCGGATCCATTCACCGCAACCGGGTTTCCATAGTCACCGGCGTCGCCGCTGTCCAAGTTTTCCTGGTTAAACCTCACGATGTTGGTGACACCGTTATCAATGGACATGTAAGCGGACGTGGCGAGATTGCTCGTGTAGCTCCTTGTGTTGGGGGCACTGTAGCGGAAAAGATCCATCGTTCCGAAATTACTGGGACTCCCGCCCTGACTGGTGAAGCCACCCGCGCCGCCAAGGACTTCATTGATCTCGTGGATGGTCACCGACTGGACGTCATACAGGTTGTTCACCGGATTGTTCCTGTCAGCAAACATCAGCCCTGTATTCAACACGACGATGCCCGCATAACCCGCCTGCCGGGTCATCGGATTCGCACCACCATTGAAGCCGAAGACTTGGCTGCTGGCGATAGCCGTAGCTGCACCGCCCGTCGGGTCGCCCAGAGCCAACCCGGCAGCAGCCATGACCCGCGTGTTGCTGAGACCGCCAACGCCCACCGGTCCCACGGGCAGAGTGGCGTAGGCCGCAGTCTGGACCGCATTCTGGCCCGGGTTGGAGAGGAGGGCGGTTTTGTATGTGGAATACGGCATTGTGTATTGCGCCGTGCCGCTGCCGCCGAGCCCGAAATTCACTGAGTGGAAATCAATGGCAATGGTCGTCGGGTTGAAGGTCGTGAACAGGCTCGTGACTTGAGTGATGGCGGCATTGATTGCGCTTTTCACTTGCGCGGCCTGGACAACGCCCAAGGCGTCGATCGAGGCGTCGAAATTCGGGTTAATGGTGAGCTGGGCGTGCGCGGTTCCCCCACGCCAACAACGCAGCGATCGAGGTGGCGAGGATGGATGGGCGCAGCCCGGACTTGCGGCCAATGCGATTCTTGCGGCTGGTGCGGAGGGAGACGACGGTGGTGGCTTTGGTGGTCTTCATGGAGTTGGGTGAGCGGGTGGTTGGGTTGGCGGCGAGTGGTCGAAATGGATGGACTGAGGTCTGTTTCCGGAGGTGCCGAGGGGATCCCTATCTTGCCGGGCAAACCTGCCCGGGAAGCATGGCGCGGTGCCGTTCCCTCGAGCGATATCGGATGAATATTGCCATGCCGACTGCGCTTCTTTCGAGTTTCGCGTTGCCGTCAACGAATAATTCCTCATTCGCGCAAATTCTTGAGACTCTTCGGTTAAGGAATTAAATTATCAACTTCCGCGCCGCACCAACGAAGCTTCCGGGTGCCGACCACAAGCACCGCATCCCGCCCCGCTACACGCGCAGAAAAATCCGCCGGCGATGCAGGAACCACGCGAGCAGGAAGACCAGGCCGAGGCCGGATACCGCGATGCCGAGGCTGCCGAGCCCCTGCACCTGCGAGTCGAGGAACGCCTTCACGTCGCCGCCCACGAATTTCTCGGCGCTCCCGGTGTAGTTGATGAAGCGCGCCGAGAGATAGAGCGTGATCGAGTTCATGCCGATCCACACGAACGGCTCGCACCAGCGGTTCCATTTCCGCACATCCACGACGTAGTAAAAAAGCCCGAGCATCGCCGCACTGTAGCCGCCCGACACGAGGACGAATGACGAGGTCCAGATGCGCTTGATGAGCGGAAATTGCAGCGACCACAGACAGCCGAGCACGATGCCCGCTGCTCCGGCCGCAAACAGCAGTGCGACCTTCCGCCGTGGGTCCGTGCCTCCTTTCAAAAGCCGCCCGGCGAAGATGCCGAACAGGCAGAGCGCAATCGAAGGCAGCGTGCTCAGCAGGCCTTCGTTGATGTAGTACAGCGACATCTTTTTTCCGGGCAGGAAACGGAAGTCGAGGTAGTTGGCGAGGTTGCGGTGCTCCTCGTAAAGGCCCTGCACGCGCCCCGGCACGGCCGCGGCGATCACCGCCGGATCGTGCGAGCCGATGCGCTGCGCGACTTCCTCCACGCTCCCCTTTTCCAGCCGCAAATCGGGGAACGGCACAAACGACAGCAGCGCCCAGTATCCGACGAGCAGCGCGGCGGCGATGCCGGCGATCACCTTCAGCCGACTGGCGTACCAGACGTAGATGAGCGCGGCGAAAAGGTAGCACGCCGCGATGCGCTGGAGCACGCCGCCGAGGGTGACATCCGGCCAACGGTCCGACAGCCCGCCGCTGTACAGCACGCCGAGCAAAAAGAGCAGCACGCTGCGCCGCACGATCTGGACGACCGCCTTTGCCCGCCCGGCGCGGGCCAGCGTGCGGTCGAGCGAAAAGACGAGCGACACTCCGACGATGAAAAGGAAGAGCGGGAAGATCAGATCGTAGAACCGGACGCCTTCCCACTGCACATGCTGGAGCTGCTCGGCGAGCAGGCGCGTGGGCGAGTTGTCGCTCATCTTGTCGAGCGCCTTCACGAAGATCCCCGCGCCGAGGATCCAAAACATGTCGAATCCGCGGAGCGCATCCACCGACCGCAGGCGCTCGGCGGGAGGTGCTGCGATCTCGGGTGAAGGAGGCATGGCTTTTGGTCAGGCTCGCTTCAGCTCCGCCGGGGGTCCCGCGGGGAATGTGCGACCACGACGGGAATGGGGCGCGGGCTGTCTGCCGATGTGGCCGTCATAGGAACAGCACGAACTTTCCACCCCGAAGCACGACGCCCGCGGCTCCGGCACCCGGACTGGCGTCGGTCCCGGCGACACCCAGCGGCTGGCCTTTCGCGTCGTAGAGCTGCCATGTCAGCACGTCCTTGTTCTTCGCCGCAATGAGCGTCGCGCCGTCAGGCGCGCCCAGTGCCAGCACGCCGGTGCGCATCCCGCTCGTGGCAGGCGTCTTGATTTCCCCCGGAGGCAGGACGGCGCCATCCTTGTCCATCCGTGCAAAGAACACCTCCCCCTTCGTCGGCCACGCCGCCAGGTAGCCGGCCTCGGTGGGGACGACTGTGAAATAGGTCATCGGACACGCCGCGATTTTCCACGGCGTGTCGCTGATGCGCGTGCGCGCCGGCTCGCTGCCGGGATTCGGTTTCCAAAGCGCGAGGTGGATGTCGCGGTCGTTGTTGGTCTCCTCGCGATAGAGCAGCGCCTGGGTGCCGTCGCGCCCGAAGGCCACGCTCGTCGTGCAGCAGCGGCACGGGTTCCACGCGGGGTTGAGTTCCGTGGCCGCCGAGAAAGTCGCGCCGCCATCGTGCGACACCATCGTGAAGATTTTCCCCGCGAGGAAACACGCGGTCACCGTGCCGCGCGCATCGGCGGCGAGGGAAAATCCTTCGCTGGGGATGCGGTTGAGATTCCGCACCGGCGCGAACGACTTCGCGCCCGGCGCGAGGCTCGTGTAAAAGAATCCCCACTCGTCCTTCGGCAGCTTCAACTGCCACGCATTGGTCCCGAGCGCCACATGCACGCGGCCATCCTTGCCCAGGGCGATATCCCAGACGATGAACTTGAGCCCGGGTTTCCGCGCGGCCCCGTCCACGACGGCGATGGGCGCGCTGAAAGTGAGTCCGCCGTCGGTCGATCTCACATACCGCGGCCCCTCCGCCGAGTCGCCGAGCACATGAATCGTCCCATCCGCGCCCGCCTGCGCCTTCACCACCTGCCCCGCCGCGGACGCCCGGACCACACGCACACGATCCGTCCCGCTCTCGGCACCGTTCGCGCCCGCCGCGCACAGGCTCAGGCAAACGTGGACACACAAGGCAACGAGCGCGGCGCGGCGGGCCTGGAACCATGATGCTTGGCGGCTGGGCGGGAGGAGCGTCGGCATGGCTCCGCAAATCGCACAACCCGATCGCGAGGTAAATGGTGAACTCGCGGCGTTCCCACTCCCGTTCCTCCAAAAAATTGCCGCCGGCAGCACCCGTCAGCCATTGGGCGCTCCATAAATCTCAAGATTATCCTTCCCCTGATGTTTTGCCCCCGTTAAACGGCCTGCTTCATTTCCCGCGGTCCGCAGACAGTCCCCACGGATGATCTCAGGCCGCAGGTTGCCACCGCCCCTAAACACTGACTGTTCCTCCCGATGCATGGTCACGGCCTTTTCCGCCTATTCACCAGACGAAGGCAGCCCGCCTGCGGATTTGTTTCCCGGCGCACTTTCAACGCGATAGCACACAGAGAAATGGGACCTTTGCGTAAGCTCCTTCTCCGCTTGGTCTGCCTCTGCCTGGCGTTCGCCTTCGCCCCCGTTGGCCGCGCACAGTACTCGGAGTACCGAGGTAAAAGCCACGTTCCTGCTGACCATCACGAAATTTACCACCTGGCCGGACAAGGCCGGCACCGACACGCAGACCCCGTTCACCATCGGCGTACTCGGCGACGACCCATTTGGAGGCGCCCTGGATTCAATCATGCGCGGGCAGACCGTCTCCGGCCGCAAGGTCGCAATCAAACGCTCATCAAAGCCAGAGGCGCTGGACGGTTGCCGGATTCTGTTCATCAGCCGCTCGGAAACACCGCGTATCGCTGACATCATCAAGGCCACGCGACGCGACGGAACTATCGTCATTAGCGATATCGATCAATTCACCAAGCTGGGCGGCATGGTTGGCCTGTCCACGGGCGCGTCCAAACTTCGTTTCCATATCAACGTCAGCGAAGCTCAGCGGGCCCGGCTGAACTTCAGTTCCAGGATTCTGACACTTTCGACTCCCCTCTAAACTGGCTCGCACCCCGTTCCGCCGACATTCCCCTCCCACTCGCCCTATTGCATTCCCCAAAATCGCAATCCCATGAATCCCCCCATTCGCAAATCCGCCAAGTCCCGCCGTTCCCATCAGCGCCGTGTTCGCGCCCTTGCCACCTCGGTGGCTGCGATTACCGGATTCTCCCTGTTCACGCCCACGCACGTCCGGGCAGCAGAAGCGACGGATGCCTCCCCCGGGCGCGGCCGCCGAGGGCCTGGATGCGCTGAAAAGGATGAGCATCGAAGAACTGCTGACACTCGATGTCGCGACCGTCACCACCGCCTCGAAGAAAGCCGAAAAGGCAATCGCAGCGCCCGGCACGGTTTACGTCATCGACAAGAACGACATCTCCCTGCGCGGCTACTCGTCGCTCAAGGACGTGCTCAGGGACGTCCCGGGAATGGATTTGTCCTCGTATTTTTTCTCCGAAATCGGAACCCAGGTTTCCGTCCGCGGGATTGCCAGCAACAACAAGGTCGTCGTGCTAGTCAATGGGATGCGCGTCAATCCCCCCGGAGGTGAGTATTTTCCCTTCCGCAACGACTTCAGCGTGCGGAATGCCGAGCAGATCGAGATCATCTACGGCCCCGGCTCCACGCTCTACGGCCAGGACGCCATCAGCGCGGTGATTAATGTAAAAACCAAGGAACCGCCGGCGTCCGGAAAGATGTCGCTTGAACTCGGCGGCCATGCGGGCTCCGTCTCCGAACGCGAGATTTACGGCTCGTTTGGCAAGATATTCGATCGCGCGAGGAACATCAGCTTCAGCGGCTATGTCCAATACCACGACTCCAACCTGACGCGGATCGACAAGGAGTATCCCCGCTGGTGGCAGAGCGCCCTGAACCTCACGGGGGCGGCGAACCGGGGAAGTGGCACGGTCCCGGAACGCCAGGATTTCGGCCTGAACGCCTTCGCCAAACTCCAGATTGGAGACCTGGTCCTTCAGAGCTGGTATCGGAACTCCAAGCGCAGCAGCGCCGAAGGCTACGGCTTCCCGATCCTCGCATACGTCTCCGAGGCTGTCTGGCAGGACAGTTCATGGGTCACGGAGTTGAAGTACCAGTGGAAGATTTCCGAGAAAGCCACGCTCGATTCCTCCATCACCTATAATTTTTACGAGGTCGATCCCACATCGCGTTACGTGTTCCCGGATACGCTGACCTCCACCTCCTGGTTCTACAACGACTACAAGTACGCCAACGAACACAGCATCGCCACCGAGCACACGCTGAAGTTTGACATCACCAAGTCGTGGTCGGCGCTCTTCGGCGTCGCCTACACCAACTACGACATCATCGCAAAATCCACCGTCCCTGGCGGGGCGAGCGGCGGGAGCCACAACCAGACCATCATGGAAGCCGGAGACTTCGTTTATTACACGAGGGCCGGAGATCCCACTTCCATGAAGACCGTTCCGCGCGTCATCGATGCGGAATTCGACCGGATCGGCGCCTATTTCGAAACTACCTGGCAGATCAATCCCAAGCTGAAGGTGATCGCCGGCACCCGCGTGGATAAGGACAGCCGCATCGAGGACCCTTCTTACACCCCGCGTGCCGCCATCGTGTACAACCTGACCGACGCCCTGACTGCGAAGTACACCTATTCATGGGCCTATATTTCCCCGTCCCCGTATTTCAACGCGACCTACGATCGCGGCGACATCCTCGCCATTTCAAATCCCAATTTGCAACCGGAGACCTCCAAGACGCATGAACTGAATTTCTCCTACGCCAAACCGAACTACAATCTCGGGCTGAGCTTCTACTACGGGGAGCAAAGCGACCTCATCCTCGTCTCGGATGGCGGATTGGACCAAAATATCGTGATGAAAGACGCCTACGTCGGACTGGAAGGCACGGCGGCGCAAAATCGCACGATCGTTCACTCCGTGAACGGCGGAACCAGCAAGAATGTGGGCA
Source organism: uncultured Verrucomicrobiae bacterium (assembly GCA_963769025.1). Taxonomy (GTDB): domain Bacteria; phylum Verrucomicrobiota; class Verrucomicrobiia; order Chthoniobacterales; family Chthoniobacteraceae; genus SXWH01. The sequence goes on along the minus strand of CAVYKI010000002.1, from coordinate 393,338 downwards.
TGGATTTCTACGGAAAGGCCAAGCTGGATCGCAATCTCAGCACTTGGTTTTCCTATTCACTGACTTCGTTCGATGAATCGGTCGGAGGAATCACGCTCGGTCTGAAAGGGCTCTCCCAGCATAACTTCCGGCTCGGCGCCACGTGGGCCATTACCCCGAAGCTTTTCCTGACCCCTAGCCTCGTCGCGATGTCCACGCCGAAGAACCTCAGCGCCAGCGCGCTGACCAGCGAAACGCGCAATCCGTGGGAACTGAACGTGCATCTGCTCTACAAGCCGACCGACTACATGGAGATCTACGCCGACCTCAGGAACATCACTGACAACCACAATGCCACCGCCGGCTTTTCTTATCAGACCGCGACGCCGCAGGAAACGTTCACCGGGGTGTTTGGCATGCGTTTAAAGTTCTGATCCGCGTTTGAAGCGCGGCCGATACCCGGGGCCCGAACGCAAAGTCCGCTCCCCGTCTTCGCCCTGATCAGGGCTATGGTGCGATGTCCACCGAAACCGTGATCAGGCCAAAGTTTTCATCCAGCATGTCGCTCGGTCCGTTCGGCACGAACGTGAGCGCGCACGGGCCCTGAATCTTCAGCGCGTCATCATCGCGGGTGAATGGCACCTTCTCCTCGCCATCGGCACGGGTGACGATGACCACCAGGCAGTTCTCATTGGCTCCTGGCACAGGACATTCGCCGCCCGCCTTTGGCTCCCCGGTGTTGCCGCCGGGGCCGCGCGGATTGCCTTCGCAAAACCACTCGCCGGTTGCCGTCACACTGGCAGTCTGGTTTTCAGCAATCTCGGTCCGGCACTGGGGCTCGGGAGTGTTTGCACGGATCTCGTTCTCAATGTGTTCAGGCATGATGCCGCTTGAAGCCGCTCCGGGAAACGCCTGCAAGTCAAAAGCTCCCCGCGCCCAACATCACCAGCGTGCATCCATTCACCGTCTCGATCCCCGCGGCAGCGGCAGCGTCCGCCAGTTCCTCGTTCTCCGCACCAGGGTTGAAAATGATGCGCTTCGGCCTCGCCTTGAGGATGTCCCCGGCGAGCGGCGCCGAGCGCTCCCCGCTGAGATACATCGTCACCGTGTGAATCGGCTGCGGCACCTCGGAGATGGAAGCGTAACAGCGTTCACCCAGCACCTCCGCAAAAGCCGGGTTCACCGGGATGGCCTTGTGCCCGTGCTCCGCCAGTCGCTGCATTGCCATGAATGCATGGCGATCCGGCTTGGGACTGGCACCGAGGACGACGACGGATTTCATGGATCCATCCTACCCGCGAAGCCGCGCTCCTGCCAACCCTTCGATCCCCGCCGCGGCGGATGGAAGATCCCGCGCATCGATTTTCCCCGCATCCGCCGCGCCCGCCGCGGTTCACTTTTCCGGAACTCGGCAGCATCGGGCCACTACCGGGGGCACGGAATCGCTTGCATGGGAGTGCATGGAAACGCTAGGATGAGGCACGGTTATGAATGTTCCGCGAACAAACGCCGTCCTCGTCGCGGTGGTTCTGTTGCTGCTGGCGGTTCCGCTGGTGCATGCATTTGATACGGTGGTGATTGATGCCGGCCATGGGGGCATCGACGAAGGGACGGCCTGGTATAAGGTGAAGGAAAAGGACACGACGCTGGCGGTGTCGTTGCGCTTGGAGAAGCTGCTGCTGAAGAGCGGCATCAAGTGCATCCTGACGCGCAGGACGGATGTTTACCTTTCGCTGGATGAGCGGGTGAAGATCGCGAACCGGTATCCGCAGTCACTGCTGCTGAGCATTCACTTCAATGCGTCGTCGAGGACGAGCGCGGCGGGTTTTTCGACGTTCTATTTTCCGGAAAGCATCGCGGGGAAATTCGTGGCACGGACGATCCTGGAGGCGCTGGATGAGTCGCACGAATCGCCGAACCGCGGGATCGCGTCGCAGGACTTTGCGGTGCTGGTGCGGACAGTCGGATGCGCCGTGCTGGTGGAGTGCGGTTTCTTGAGCAACCGGGCGGAGGCGGGGCATTACGCCTCAGCGGCAGGCCAGCAGTGGCTCGCGGAGGCCCTGGCGTTGGGGGTCATCCGCGCGAAGCCGGTGAACATCACGGACCCGCCGGAGGTGCAGATCGCGAAATGCGAGATGTACGCGAAGCGGCTGCAGGACAAGGAGCGCCATGCGCGGGGCTCGGATTCCCCGGCGAAGGCGGCGACAGTCCTAAAGGCAGCAAAGTCGTCCACGATGGCCCGGACTTCCAAGGCAGCCCGGACGACGAAGTCGTCGAAGTCAGGCCGGACCACCAAGCCCGCGGTGCCTGCCAAAATCGCGAAGCCTGGTTCGAAAAGGAAGTGAGGCTGCAGCAGGCTCGGCGCCATTAGTCAGACTGCAGGGCCGACGCCGCGGATGGGCGGGGCATATGATTTTGAAAACAACGGGAACTGCGGCTGCGTCCCGGCGTGCGGGTGCCTGGCCCGCGAAAGGGAAGCTAGCGGTGGGTGGCAATGGATCCACTGGCGCTCCCGCTGGGGGCGATGGATCCGCCAGAGGTGCGCTGTTCGGTGGTGGCGCAGCCGTTGAAAGCGAGGAGCAGCGCGGCGCAGAGTATGAAGAGGAAGTATCGGTTCATAAATGGTGGGAATTTTCGGTGGACTACTTGACCGTATAGTGCGCGGTGGGACCAGCGGTGCCATTGACGATGAGCTCCACCTTGTACCTCCCGGGCGTGAAACCCTCGGGGCCGGAATTCAGGTGAAATTCGATGTTCGTGTCGTGGTAGCCCTTGCTGGCAATGATTTCCTTGGAGACTTCGACCGGCGTGCCATCGCGCGTCCAGCTCGCGGCGATGCGTGTGCCGGGCGCGATCTGTTTTGCCTCGGCGACGACGTAGATGGTTTTCTGGCTGGGTGAAAATGTGTCGGCAAGCGCAGTGGGGGCGTTGTTGGAGTCCACGTTTGCAGCGGTGACGACCTTCCCGAATGTGACCATGGAGTCGGGCGTTGTTAACGAATCGGACGTTCGGGTGGTGCGGTCACACCCGGTGAAAATCACAGGTGCAATCGCGAGGCCGAGGATGAGCAACAGGTGCGGGATGTCCGATTTTTGCAAGCGTGGTGTCATAGTGGGATCAAGGTGTTGTTTGCCCGCAGGGGCCGCTGATGTATCGGGGTGGACATCGATGGCGGATGTATCGGCGAAGGTTTTAACCGCCGGTCGCCGAGGGCGATCAGTTGCAATCCGGTGCCTTGGAGGTGGGGGCGAGGGCGAGCGCATCCGCACTGCCATTAATTTTCATGAATGCACGAGCCAAGGGTCAGCAGGGCGATGACGAAGGCGAACTTGGGAAGGAACGAGTGGTGATGAACGATGGGCTCCGGGGGAACCTGGCTGGGGTGGCCTCTGCGAGGTATCACTTCTCTGCTCCGGTCCGCCAAGGCGGCGGCCAGAAGCAGCAACGCCGAAATCGAAAAGAGAACATTGGCGACATTCACCGCGCTTTTTGCGGTGCCGCCAAAATACAAGATGCCGACGCTGATGGGGATCATGAGAGGCGAAGCATTCATCGGATTTTCCTCCTGGGAGTGATGCATCGCGCAGTCCCCCGGCGGCGGATGTAGGATATCGAAATTCAAATCCCTTCGCGCGCCGCGCGGCTCTTTGGAGGCTCTCCCCTTCCTGCCAGCGCTCGCTTTTCCCGGAGATGGACGGAGTTTCAGCACCGCAGGCCAGCGGCATCCCGGACAAAAGGTACTCCATCGACTCCAGAATTACCCGTGACGAGTTTTCTTCGGCCAATGGAGCAATTGCTGAATCGCGGTGCGGATGTATCGCTGCGAAGATTGTTCGCTAGGGACTTTGCGCTCGTCCGGCGCCGGTGCGGCCTTACCGCGGTTGCTTCCCGACGATGACGGCAAGGGTCAGCAAAATCGCGATGACGACTCCGCACAGAAATAGAATCAGTTTCGAGACTCCGGCCGTGATCGCCACACTTCCTCCCGCCGCAAGGGCGTAGGCACCCATCGCCACAAAAGCGACGATGACGGCACCCAGAAACATCCCGACTTTGAATGAACGGGTGGATTCACCATGAAAGTGGACCCGTGGATCTCGACGAAGCGTGTTCATTGCGAAGTCTCGTTCACCGCGTAGCCCACCTGCAGGTAGATGAAAGGCGGCTCGAAGTTTTGGCGCTTGTAAACCTCCCTCAGGCCCTCGCTGGCTCGGATGAGGAAAACCTCCGGCGCTTCCTCGATGTCCACCACGGCGCCATCCTGGCTGCCGCCCACCAGTTCAATGGGGAATGTCTGCTTCATGACCGATCGACGGATGCGGCGCCGCATTTGTTCACCGTGTTGAGTTTTTCTTTTATACAACCCGTATCGCGGAAAATCCGTCCGCTCGGCGTGAAGGTCCGAGGGCATTCCCAAGGCGGCGCGAATCCAAAAAAGTGCTCCATCGACCTCAGATGACTCATGATGAGTATTCCTTCGACCAATGGAGCACCTCCTGAATCGCGGCTGGACGGGAGGCGGATGTATCGCCGAGTACCCTTTTTGGGACCGCTGAACTGCGCATCGGCTCGCAGGTACAAAAAAGTGCCCGATCACCGACCGATTGGCCAATGACCGGGCTGTTCCCCCCAGAACGCTTTCACATTCGCCGATCTCCCGCCGATTGCAAGACGAGATTGTGAAATATTTCACAATCCGTCGGTGCGTCCTCGGAATTGACGGAGACCCGGATCGCGGCTACGAGGAAAACTCACCCGTGAATCATCTCATTTCCACCACCGCCAAACGCCAGGCGCAGAGCATTTGCTCGATGCCGGTTCGCGTTGCCGTATGGGCGAAAGCCCTGCGCGGTGGGACGAGATTCTGATTTCCTCAAACAGTCTTTCTTCAACAACCCACCGCTCGGCAACGACGGTGGGCTTTTTGTCCCCGTCGTTGGCCTGCGGTTCCACCAAGCCGAACCCCATGCACCACGAAACCGAAACACTCGAACCCGACGCGCCGGATCATCCTGCCAATTCAAGGCATGGACTGACGGCTCTCAGCCACATCTATCTGGAAGCAGGATTGCCGCTCGACCTGGCGATTCAGTCTGCCGCTGCCGACATCGCGCTGTTCGGGGAAGAACTGCTTTGCGCGTGAACCGCTTCATCATGCAACACGTTCTCATCATTCACGAGGTCGCCGACTACCCTGCCTGGAAGAAGGTTTTCGATGCCGCCGCGACCATCCGCAAAGCAGCCGGCGAACGCTCATATCAGGTTCTCAAGTTTCAGGAGGACCCCAACCGAGTCGTCCACCTCTCGGCATGGACTTCGATTGATGAAGCCAGAAGCTTTTTTGAGTCACCCAGGCTCGTGAAAATTCGGGCAGAGGCGGGAGTCAAGTCACCGGAATTCATCTACCTCGAGCATCTCGAATCAGGCGTGCTCTAGCCATTCATGCGGCTCCCAGCGCAAAAGGGATGGTGCACCCGGAGGGATTCGAACCCCCAACCCTCGGTTTCGAAGACCGATGCTCTATCCGGTTGAGCTACGAGTGCGCTTTCGCGGCGCGAACATAATGGAAAGCAGTCGGCGGTCAAAACACTCCGCGCCGCGAATTCCGCATCGTCCCGGCGTGCGACGTGGACGGCAAGCTGCTGGCGTTTGCGGGGAGGATTCGATACAGGCCGGTTCGTCCAAACGCATCCATGAACTCCCTGCTCCGCTCCACGTTCGTCTCCCTCATCCTCGCACTTTGCGCCGCCCGTGGCGCGGATGCCGACTTCCCGCTTTCGCCCGCGCAGGAATGCAGCCCGCGCGCGGGGCTCCCGAATTTCCTCGCGAAGGCGAACACGCCGGGCGCGGAGGTCCACATCGCGTACTTCGGCGGATCGATCACCGCGCAGCCGGGCTGGCGGCCGAAGTCGCTCGCGCATTTTCAGAAGGCGTTTCCAAAGGCGAAGTTCAGCGAGATCAACGCGGCCATCGGCGGGACGGGCTCGGACCTCGGCGTCTTCCGACTGCGGCAGGACGTGCTCGATAAGAAGCCGGACCTGATGTTCGTGGAGTTCGCGACGAATGACGGCGGCGCTTCGCCCGAACAGATTTTCCGCTGCATGGAGGGCATCGTGCGGCAGACGTGGCGCGCGCTGCCGGAATGCGACATCTGCTTTGTCTACACGCTCACCGAGGCGCACTCGCCAGCGATGCTGGACGGAAAGTTCCAGCGCTCCGCGAGCGCGATGGAGAAGATCGCGGACCACTACGGCATCCCGACGATCCACATGGCGATGGAAGTCGCGAAGCTCGCCAAGGAAGGCCGGCTCGTGTGGAAGGCACCGCTGCCGAAGACCGACGACGAGAAGAAGGCGCTCGGCGACAAGTTCGTCTTCGCGCCCGACACCGTGCATCCGCACGTGGAAACCGGCCACGAACTTTACCTGCAGGCCATCGTGCGCTCGATGGAGTCGATCACCAAAGCCTCGAAATCGCCCGGAGCTCACACGCTCCCCGCGCCATTCATCGCGACGAACTACGAGGCTGCGAAACTCGTGCCGATCTCCGCGGCGACGCTTTCCAAGGGCTTCACGCATCTCGACCCGCGGAAGGATGTCTTCGGCAAGCGCTGGGCGAATCGCATGACTTCGCTGCACAAGGGCTCGCAGCCCGGCGAAACGATCACCTTCAAATTCAAGGGCACCCGCGCGGGCATCTACGACATCGTCGGGCCCGACTGCGGCCAGGTCATCGTCACGCTCGACGAGCGGCCCGCAAAGATCGTCCCGCGCTTTGACTCGTACTGCACCTCCCATCGCCTCTCCACGATGCTCATCGGCGACGGACTCGCGGACGAAATCCACACGGTGAAGATCGAAATTCATCCCGAGCAGCCCGACAAGGCGAAGATCCTCGCACAGCGGAACAACACGATGGACAAGCCCGAGCGCTTTGAGGGCACCGCATTCTACCCCGGCGCCATCCTGCTCGTCGGCGAGATCGTGAAGTGAGCCGGTTTCAGATCGGCTCGGCGTAAATGTTCTGGAACACCTTCGCCGCGCCTTCGCCTGCGCGGTTCGGATCGCACGATCGTGATTCCGTCCTTGCCGAAGCGCGCCGTGACCGTCGCGCCTTTGCCCTCAGCCATGTATTTGAAGTTCAAGTCGCGCACCTTCGCCGCCGCATCCACGATGGCGCAGGTGATGCGCGCTTCCTCGGCGGTCGGATACAGGCTCGCCACGGCGTCGCGCGTTTCGCCGGCAAATTTCACGCGGCAGATCGCCACGAGGCCGACGGTGAGGCTGTCCACGCCGTAGCCGACGTAGGCCTTCGTGCCGTCGGCGCGGAGCACGTCGCGGGTGAAGTGGTTGTTGCTCGTGCGCGAGCCGCCGCCATTGTTCCACCAGCGGAAGCCGCGGTATTGCTGGTCGCTCTCCACCTTTCCATCGGCGCCGACGATCTCGTGGCCCTGGTTCACCGGCCCCTCGAAGTCGGGCGGCGTGATCCAGTTGTTGTGGAAGTTGATGCTCATTCCGTTGTCGAAATCCACGCGCACCTGCACGGCGTCGTAGGCATTGATGCCGTCGCGCACGAGGCGCTTCTTCTGGCCGACGGCGGTGAGCGAGACGGGCTTGCGACTTGTAGTAGGAGAAAATCAGATCCGTCCAGTGCGGGCCGACGTAGCTGAATGGGTCGGACGACTCGACCCACTTGAACGTGCTCGTGCTCACCTCCAGCGGCTCCTCGAGATAAGCCGTGCCGTAGAGCGGCGCGCCGATGCGGTTCTGGATGTCGTCGCGGATGCGCAGGTGATCGGGGTCATACCGCTTGTGCATGTCCACGGCGACGATGCAGTTCTTCGCCCGCGCCGCCTCGATGATCTGATCCGCCTCGCTGGTCGTGAGGCACATCGGCTTTTCAGTGAGCACATGCACGCCCTTCGCGAGCGCGGCGAGGATCGGCTGCGTGTGCAGATGATCCGGCGTGGCCACGGCGAGCACGTCGAGATCGGGAAAGTCGCGCAGGATGTCATTCCATGGCTCGTCGCCGGAGTAGCACTTGGGCGAATGGCCGGTCCATTCCTTGCAAACGCCGCAGCGGATTTCTCCGCGGATTTCTGCGAGCGTGTGGCAACGGCGACGAGGTCGAACTTTACCGGTGCGAGGTCGCGGTTGAACTTGTCGAGCCCGACGCGCGCGAGCTGTCCGGCGATGCCGAAGCGCTGGAGGTCTGCGTAGGCGCGGAGGTGGACGTCGCCGCCGAACATGCCGGCGCCGACGAGGGCGATTTTGATGGTTGGTTCCATGGAGAGCGGAGTGTCCGCGTCTTACGCGGAGCAATTGCGAATGCGGAAAAACGGCACGGCCGGACGGCACACCCAAAAACCTACGCCAGCCACTCGCGCAGCTTCGCGAGATCCTTCTTCATGTTGGCGATCATTTCCGCGCCGGTGCCGAGGGTCTTGTATTCGTGATGCTGGCAGAGCGGGCCGGCAAACTTGCCGGCCTTGAGGTTCGTCAGGAAACTCCGCTGCACGGCACCCTCGCCGAAGTGGCACCACGCCGGCTTCCAGCCGCTCTCGATCTTCTGCCATTCGAAATCCTTCAGGAACACGGCGACGTACCACGGCTCCATGAGCCGTGCCTGGATCGGCCAGGACAGGCCGCCTTCCAGCGTCGCGTGGCCGATGTCAAAGCACACGCCGATGTGCTTTGGATCGAGGTCGCGCAGCATCGTCCACAGATCCCAGATCGGCGCGCCGACGTAATCCACGCCCGAGTGATTCTGCCAGCCGCCCTGCACGCCGATCTCACGGTTCAATGCCGCGAGATCCTTCAGCGCCGCACCCTGCTCGCGCACCGTTTCCTCGATCGGTTTGTCCTTCGCGTATTTCGTAAATCCGAAGCGGTATTTCTTGATGCCGAGCTTCGCGCAGGTGCGCAGGATCTTCTCGGCGAGGGGATCGAGCTTCGTGATTTCCGTCGTGACGATCTCCACGGTCTTCCCGCGCTTCTTCAGCGCCTCGACCATCTTCGGCAGATCCTCCTCCACGCGTTCGGGCGCGATGTGACCGGACTTCGCGCGCACGGCGCACTCGATGCCGTCCCATCCGACCTCCGCGACGATGTCGGCGGTTTCGTCCGGGCTCGAACGGTCAAACGGCTTGCTGAATGCGATGATTTTCCAAGGATTCACGGGTGCGGCGGCGAGGGGCGTTACGCTGGCAGCGAGCGCGGCAGCGGCAAGCGCGGACTGCTTCGCAAATTCACGACGGGAGACGGACATGTTCGGATTCATGGGGGAATGCGGGGCTGGGCACGCGAGGACAACCCATTCCCGCGCGCAGGGCGAGAAAGTTTCCGCCCGCCTCAGCTCTCGACGAGACCGAGCACGAGCGACGAATTCACGCCGCCAAAGCCGAACGCGTTGTTCATCGCGTGGCGGAGGGCGTGGGCGCGTCCGGCATTCGGCACGATGTCCGCGTCGCAGGCCGGGTCGGGCGTGCGGTGATGCAACGTCGGCGGCAGCCACTGGTCCCTGAGCGCGAGGGCGCAGATCGCAGTCTCCATCGCCGAGGTCGCGCCGAGCGGGTGCGCGGTGAAAGGCTTTGTCCCGCTGACGGGCGGCGGGGTTTCGCCGAAGACGGTGCGGATGCACATCACTTCGTTCGCGTCGTTGAGCTGCGTGCTGCTCGCGTGTGCGTTGATGTAGCCGATGTCACACGGTTCCACCCGGGCGTCGGCGAGCGCGGCCCTCATGCAGGCGATGACGCATTCGCCGCTCGGCAGCGGGCTGGTCATGTGAAAGGCGTCGTTGTTCAGCGCGTAGCCGAGCACCTCGGCGTAGATGCGCGCGCCGCGGCGCACGGCGTGTCCGTATTCCTCGATCACGAGCGAACAGGCCCCCTCGCCCATCACGAATCCGTCGCGATCCTTGTCGAACGGCCGGCAGGCGAACGCAGCCGGTTCGCCCTGCCAGCGGCTCATGGTCTTGATGAAATCGAACGCCACGAACGTGAGCGGACACAGCGGCGCCTCCGCGCCGCCGGCGATGATCACGTCCGCCATGCCGTCGCGGATGTAACGCAGCGCCTCGCCGACCGCCACGGATCCGCTCGCGCAGGAATTCGAGTACGTGTTGCCGGGACCGCGGAAGCCGCACTCGATCGCGATGTTGCTGTGCGCGCTGCCGCCGAAGACTTGGAGCGCGAGAGTCTGGCTCACGCCGCGCGGGCCCTTTTTCAAAAAGCGCGCGTGCTCCGCCTCGGCATTTGAGATGCCGCCGAGCGCGGTGCCAAAGCTCACGCCGCGCCGCGGGTCGGGTTTCTCGCGGCTCCACGGCAGCCGCGCGTCCTCGAGCGCGAGCAGCGCGGAGGCGACGGCGAATTGCGCGTAACGGTCGAGCCGCTTCAGCCGGTGCGGCGGGAAGAATGGCGCGGGATCCCAGTCGCGGACTTCGCCGGCGTTCCGGGCGCGGAAGACGGACGCGTCGAACGCCGTGACGGGTGCGATGCCGCTGCGACCCTCGCGGATGGAATTCCAGAACGCCTCGAGACCGATGCCGCACGCGGCAATGGGGCCGATGCCGGTGATGACGGCGCGACGGCGTGGCTGGAGGTTGTCGGAAGCGGGCATCGTGATTCGGGCGGCGGTCATTTTGCAGCGGGCTTCCTGCCGCGGATGACACGCCAGCGGGTGAAGCACTCACCGCCTGCGCTGCGCATCTCCACGAGACGCAATTGGGTGCTCATGGGCAGGAATGTTCCCGGCAGGCCCGTGAGCGTCGGCGCGCCGCGACCACCGAAGATGAACGGGCAGAGCGTGAGGTGCAGCTCGTCGAGCAGATCGGCTGCGGCAAAGGAGCGAAGGAGCGTTCCGCCGCCCTCGCACACGAGCCGCTTCACGCCGTAGTCCGCTCGGAGAATCGCGAGGGCGAGCGCGAGATCCACGGTCGGCGTGGGATGGAAGAATATGTCCGCGACGCCTTCGAGTGCGTCGCGCGCGGCGGCGGGCATTTTTTTCGTCGTGAAGATGACGATGGGCGCGCCCGCGCTCTGAAAGACGCGCAGCGCTGGCGCGATGCGCCCGCTGTTGCTGACGATGACGCGCAGCGGCGCCTTGCCGCGGATCCCGGGAATGCCAAGCGTCATCGTGTCGGAGGCGAGCGTGCGCGCACCGACGAGGACCGCGTCGCAGCCGGCGCGGATTTTCACGAGACGGCGCTTGTCGCGCTTTGAGGAGAAATCGCTCGGCGTGAAGTTGCGCGTGCTGATGCGGCCATCCGCGGTGACGGCGAAATTCGCCGTGACGAACGGACGCGGCAGCTTCGGGTTTCCGCCGCTCATGAGCCGAAATGGGTGCCCGTGAGCTGCGCCTCGGCCTCAGCGCGGATCGCCTGCCGCTCGCTGCGCGCTCGGTCGGTAGAAGAGGTAGAACATTCCGCCGACCAGCCCCCAAAACGCGATGCAGAGATAACCGAGCACGGAGATGGCCGGGGCGACGCCTTTGTCCAAATCGGCGAGCGGAGTGAGCATGTTATCGAACAGCTTTTCGCGGGTGCCGAGTCCGCCGGGCGTGAGCGGCAGCGCGGCGACGCCCTCGATCACGGGGAGTGCGGAGAAGAGTTCGACTGCGGACGGCTTGCGCGGGCCGGAATGGTCGATGGACTTGCGTCGCACACCAGAAGGTCGCGTAATGCGCGGTGTGGGCGAGGATGGAAATGATGATGGCGCACAGCGTCGGGAACCAGGCACGGGCGTAGAGCGCGTAGGCGCCCGAGACGCTCGCGAGGAAATTCCGGCCCGGCATTTTCTCCGGCAGCGCATGCACGAGGCGGAGGCTCGACACGAGGCCGGCGAGCAGGATGCCGGACACGCTCACGGCAAGCACGGCGAGGACGGTGTACACGCAATTCCTCGTGATGGGCTCGCTGGTGAGCCAGTCCCATCGCAGCGAGGTGACCACGACGGTGAGCACGCCGACGCCGATGAGACCGAGCAGGCGGTCCATCACCACGCTCAGCGCCGCCGATGTCTTCTGGCCGACCGGCGCCTCCTTCAGCAGGTAGTAGCCTTTGATGATGTCGCCGCCGGTGCCGCCGGGGATGAAAAGGCTGAAGAAAAGGCCGACCATCAGCAGCCCGTAGAGCCGCCACCATGAAAGATGGATGCCCTGCACGCGCAGCAGGATCTGCCAGCGGATGCCGGCGAGAATCTCGAAGAGCCCGTACGCCGCCACGCCTGCGGCGAGCCACCACCAGTTGGCCAGGCAGGAGCGCGTCATTCAGCGCCTGGCGCTTTTCCGGATCATGGAAAACCCACCACAGCAGCAGCACGGTCACGCCGAGCTGAAAGAACGCGAGGAGGAATTTTTTCATGGCCGCAGGGCGCTCAATCGCGGGCGTTCATTCCCCGAAACGTTCCTTCCACTGCGCGAGCGACGTGGTGATCTCCTCCTTCGTCCGGCGCGGGCTCATTTCGAAAACGTACAGCGTGTCCTTTGGCAGAAGCGGGATGAGCCGGTCGTATTCCACGTCGCCCATGAACGGCGCGAGATGGTCGCGGCCCGGCCATTTCGTGTCGTGCAGGTGGCAGCCGAGCAGCCGCGGCGCGACGTGCGAGAGCCATTCAACGTGATCGAGGAAGCCGATGTTGTGCTTCACCTGCACGTGGCCAAAGTCGTGCCAGTAGCCGACGGTGGCAGGATCCATCCGCGCGAGGACATCGAGCATTTCGCGCTCGCTCGGGATTTCCTCGAAGCTGTGGCGGCTCTCGACGCCGAGCCTGATGCCGCGCTCCCCCGCGTAGTCCACGATGCGGCGCAGGGATTCGAGCATCCGGAAAAACGGCTTCTCCTGCTTCGCCTCGCGCTGCTGCACAGCCTCGAGCTTGAGCGCGACGTATTCCTTCGAGAGGTGCTTGCCTTCCTCGGCGAGCTTCACGAGTTCGCGCGTGTAGTCGCCGATGGGCACCGAGCCGAGGTGCATGACCACGAATTTCGCGCCGACGCGCTTCGCAAAATCAATCGTCTTGAAGCTGTGGCGCACCGCGCGGTCGCGCTCGCCTTCGAGGTGCGAGCTGATCTGGTAGCAGTCCGGCGACGCCCGGGGGATTTCCGGCGGCAGCGGGCAGAAATTGTGGAGCGACGTGATTTTGACGCTGCCCGCCTCGACCATCTTCAGGATGCCCTCCACGAGCGTCAGCCGGATGCCATGGCCGAGTTCCACGTTCTGGAAACCGAGTTCGAGAATTTCCTGGAGCATCGCGGCGCCATCGGTGTGGCGGCCGGAATTCCAGCAGGTGGAGCAGCTCAGCATGCGTGGGAAAGGAGTGGGTGCTTGATGTGCAAGGGAAGCACGCCAGCCGTGCGATGCAAACGCGCGGTCGCGCTCGCGGTCGCCGGGTGGACCGTGGCTCCCTTTTACAGGGGACGCGGAGGGAAGCGGGAATCCCGCCGTATCGCAACCCGCAAACAGGACGGCGCCTGGCGCGCGCTCACTGCGCCCAGGTGATCAGGCGCAGTTCGTGTTCCTGGATCAGGTTCGGGTGCGTGGGGATGACGCGCACATTCAGCCCGTAGCTGCCGCTCTCGCGGCGCCGGAATCGCGCCGACGAAGCGGAAGGCGCCGTTGCCGAGCTTCTCCGTCTGCCTGAGGTCGATGGTCGCCGGCTGCAGGACCGCCCCGTCGGTGGCCTCGCCGACCAGCGCCTGCACGCGGACGAATTCCGGTGCGATCGGCCCGAGGGATGCGCGGACGCTCACCTCCACGGCGTCGCCGACGGTGACGTTTGGCCCGTTGCCCGTGTGGATGGTGACTTCCGTCAGCTTCACATGACGCCAGTCGCGCCGGATGTTGTCCTTCCAGCGCGCGACCTCCACGGCCTTCTTGCACGCGTTCGCGGTCAGCGTCTCGTGCGCCGCAGCGGCGGGATCGTAGAGGCGCTCGGTGTATTCCTTCACCATGCGGTGCGTGTTGAAGACAGGCACGATCGTGCGGATGGACTCGCGCATCAGGTTGATCCACGCCAGCGGCAGACGGCCGTCCGGCTTCGCGTAATAGAGCGGCAGGATCTGCGTCTCCAGCACGTGGAAGAGGCTGTGAACGTCCACATCGTCCTCGAACCCGGGTCGGGCGGGATCGTGCTCTCGGGGATTTCCGGACCGATGGCCCAGCCGTTCTTGCCGGTGCATGCCTCGCACCACCACCCGTCGAGCACGCTCAGGTTCAGGCCACCGCTCGGCGGCAGCTTCATGCCGCTCGTGCCGCTCGCCTCCAGCGGGCGGCGCGGATTGTTCAGCCAAAGATCCACGCCCTGGTAAAGCCGGCGGCCGACATAGTGGTCGTAGTCTTCCACGAAAACGATGCGTCCTTCAAACTCCGGCATCCGGCTGAACTTGTACACATCCTGGATGAACTTCTTCCCCGGCTCGTCCTTCGGATGCGCCTTGCCCGCGAAGACAAACTGCACCGGCTGCTCCACGTTGTTCATGAGCTTCGCCAGCCGCTCGCGGTCATTGAAAAGCAGCGTCGCGCGCTTGTAGGTCGCAAAGCGCCGCGCAAAGCCGATCGTCAGGATTTCCGGGTTCAGCATCCGCGAAATCGACCGGATCTTGTCCGGCGTGTCCCCGGTCCGCTTCCACTGCTGGCGCGTGCGCTCGCGGATGAACTCCAGCGTCCGCCTCTTCTGCCGCTGGTGCAGTTCCCACAGTTCCTCGTCCGGGATGTCCTGCACCTTGCGCCAGAAATCCTTGTCCGTGAGATGCTCTTCCCAGCCCGGCAGATACTTGTCGTACAGCTTGATGAAATCCGGCGCCATCCACGTCTTCGTGTGGATGCCATTCGTCACGCTCGTGATGGGCACCTCCTCCTGCGGCACCCCGCTCCACACATCCCGCCACAGCCCCTGCGACACCCGCCCGTGCAGCGCCGAGACGCCATTCGCGTGCCGGCTCGTGCGCAGCGCCAGAATCGTCATGCTGAACGGCTCCGAGGGATCCACCCGGCTCTGGCCGAAGCTCATGAAGGTCTCGAAATCGATCTTCACCGACGCCGGGTAGTCCGCCGAAATACTTCCGCATCAGATCCAGCGGGAACGCATCGTTCCCCGCCGGCACCGGCGTGTGCGTGGTGAACACATTCCCCGACGCCGTGCTCTGCAGCGCCGCGTAAAAATCCAGCCCCTCCTCCGCCACCCGCCGTCGGACCCGCTCCAGCGAAAGGAACGCCGCGTGGCCTTCATTGAGATGATACACCGACGGCTTGATGCCGATCGCGTTCAGCGCATGCACGCCGCCGATGCCCAGGATGATCTCCTGCTTGATCCGCATCTCATGGTCCCCGCCGTAAAGCTGCGACGTGATCTCCCGATCCTCCGGCGCATTCTCCGGCACATTCGTATCCATCAGATACAGCGTGATGCGCCCCACCGCGAGCTGCCACACCCGCACCCGCACCCACCGGTCCAGGATCTTCACCCCGATCGTCAGGTGGTTCTTCTCAGCATCCAGCACCGGCTGCACCGCGAGATGCGAGAAATTCTGGTTCAGCGCCAGATTCTCCTGCCAGCCCTCCTTGTTGATCTGCTGCTTGAAATACCCGTGCCGGTAGAGCAGCGACACCGCCACGAACGGCAGGTCCAGATCGCTCGCCGACTTGCAATGGTCCCCCGACAGGATGCCCAGGCCGCCCGAGTAATTCGGGAACGACTCATGAAACCCGAACTCCGCCGAAAAATACGCCACCGGCCCCGCCATCACCGCCTCCTTGCGCGTCTTTCCCCACGTGTCCTTCCGCGCCATGTATGCGTCGAACTTCGCCACGACCGACTTCATCGCCCTCAGAAAATCATCATTCGCCGGCAATCTCCTCCAGCGTCGCCTGCCGGCAGCGCTGCAGCAGCCGCACCGGGTTGTGATTCGTCGAATGCCAGATCTCCGGGTCCACCTGCCGGAACAGCGACCGCGCCGTCGGCTCCCACGTCCACCAGAGGTTCAGTGCCAGCCGCCGGAGCGGTTCGAGCTGGGCCGGCAGTTTCGGGACTACGTTATAGGTGTGGATCGATTGCATGTTACCCTTTCGTTTTTTCTAAATTCGGGACGTTCTCTGGGAAGGGGAACAAGCGCCGGACCCTAGCGCCCCGCCTCCCCGCGGCAAGAAACTTTCTCCCATTCTTTCGGGAAAAATCGCACCCGCTCCGTATCCGCCCCGATCACGCAGCGCCGCGATTTTTCCAATCGTCTTTTCACCCGCCGATCCGCCATGATCCCGCGGATGGCGAAACGGTCCCACCTGATGAACGCGCCGACGCTGATGCTCTGGCGTTACGCAGCCGCGGTCGGCGTTGCATCGGCCCTTGTTCCCGATGATGCCGAACTGCCGAAGCTGGCGGACCTCGCGGCGAGCTATGCCTTTCCCTTTATCGTAGCGGCGTGGGTCATGTCCGACGCCCGCAATCGCGGCCGGCAGCTCTGCTACGACTACGACTCCTTCGTTTTCTTCGCATGGCCCGTCGTTGTGCCAGTCTATCTTTTCCAAACGAGGGGCGCGCGCGCCTTCCTCACCTTGCTTTGGGCCGCAGTCATCGGGCTCTTTGCCGGACTCGCCGCTTTCGTGGTCACTTTCGTCCAAGAGTTTCTATTATGAGTTAGCCCAGCGTCGGGGTGTTTTGAAAGAAGCCGATCCCCGCCGCCGATTGTGCAGGGCTATTTTGCGGCGGCGGGCGCGGCTTGCACGCCACTAAGGGGGTAGGTGGAGACGGCTTCCCAGGCAAGGTGCTGGAGCAGGGTGTTCAGCTCCGCGGCTTGGGGGAGATTTTGCAGCTCCGCGGGGACGGGGAGGCCGACGGGGGTGCGGCCGGAGATGGCGGCGAAGTGGCAGTAGCCGACGAGGCCGGCGAGAGCGGGCTTGGCGTGGCCGATGTCGTCGTAGAAGAGGTCGGTCTGCTTGGTGAGGCCGGGGGCGGTGCCTTTCGCGATGTGCTCGCGGAGGGCGAAGACGGCGTCGCACACAGGGACGATGTGGACGGTGTCCTGGCCGACGGATTGGTTCAATGTGCGGACCTGAGCCTCTAGCCCGGTGAGCCACAGCTCGTGGAAGCCGCGGCGCATTTCGCGGAGGCTGTCGAGGGTGGCGGCGTTGCGCTGCTCATTCTTGAAGCCGGTCCAGACGCCGTCAAAGCCGGGCCATGAGGCCTGCACGAAGACGCGGAGGCGCTTGTTTTTCTCGAGGCCGAGTTTCGTGAAGTTGTCGATGCCTTCATCGGGCAGCTGGCGGTGCGGCGAGAGTGTGAGGATGTCCACCTTCCCCTCGCGGAGGGCGGCCTTGGCGAGGTTCCGGTTGTCGGGGAGATTCCAGTGCTGGATGACGCGCGAACCGCCGAGCATCTGCTGGCCCGCGGCGGTGTAGGGAAAGCCCGCGGCCTGCGCCATGTTGGGGAGCAGCTTGGACGTGAAGATCATGAAGCTGTGCGCGCAGACGAAGACGCGCACGGGCGCGGGCTGCTCGGCTTTCCCGGCGACGACGAACGTGAACAGGACGGCGAAAACGGTGAACGTGCGGAGGCGGAGGTTTTTCATGGAGACGGGCGGTGATTTCGCACGGGGAACGCCGGAAGTCACGGAGATGCTGGGCGCGACCGGATGGCAAGAAACGGCGTGTTCCAGCCAATCGTTGCGGAGACTCGCCAAGACGGAGCAGTGATGGTTTATTCATGACAGGACAACCGCCCAGGGCACCCCAATCTCCAAAACCCCAAGCCATGAAACCTACCAAATCCAGCTCTCCCACGATCGCGGCGAAACTCGTCGTGACCGACAAGTCGGGCCGCAAGACCGCCTCGGCCCCGGCTGCGGCCATGTCGCCGCTGCAGTTCCATATCAACAAGATCCTCGTGCCTGTTGATTTTTCCGAGCATTCGCAGAAGGCGCTGCGGTACGCGCTGGCGTTCGCCTTGCAATTCGAGGCGGAGGTGACGCTCGTGCACATCGTCGAGCAGATGGTGTATCCCGGTGACTGGATGTATCCGCCGCTGGCCGTGACGGACTTTGCCGCGGAGAAGCGCGAGCAGATGATCGACCGGCTGCGCTCGCTGGACGCGGGCTCGGGAGTGAAGACGCATCATGTCGTCCGCCTCGGACGCGCCTGGCAGGAGGTGATCGAAATTGCACGCGAGCAGCAGACGGACATGATCATCCTCGCGACGCACGGCTACACGGGCCTGAAGCACGTGCTGCTCGGCAGCGTGGCGGAGAAAATCGTGCGCCATGCCCCCTGCCCCGT
The DNA here is from genome assembly GCA_963769025.1 of uncultured Verrucomicrobiae bacterium. Lineage (GTDB taxonomy): Bacteria > Verrucomicrobiota > Verrucomicrobiia > Chthoniobacterales > Chthoniobacteraceae > SXWH01. Next base: position 375,101 of record CAVYKI010000002.1, on the reverse strand, counting down.
GCTGAGCGTGCGGCCCGAGGAGCGGGACTTTCTGTAGGCCGGGATGCACCGCTGCAGGGCAAAGCGGGAGGCATAGGCATTCGTCCTATGCGGGTAGGACCGTGGGGCCGCGGACGTGTGGAACCCAAGCCCAATAGGCACGGCGGCGGCGTGCGGCCACCATGGTGCGCGAAAACCAAGCACACCATGAACGACCAAACCGCACTCCTCGACGCCCTGACCGAATCGGACATCTACCGCGATTACGAACGCGCCTTCAGCGAAGCCACCGGGCTGCCGCTCGCGCTGCGCGCCACGGAGACATGGCAGCCCACGTTTCGCGGCAAGCCGCGCGAAAACAGCTTTTGCGCGCTGATGGCCGGGCAGAACGCCACATGCGCCGCATGCCTCCGCATGCAGGAGCGCATGAATGAGGCGGCGACGGAAGGATCGGCGGTGGCGAAGTGCCACTTCGGCCTCACCGAGGCCGCGGTGCCGGTGAAGCTCGGGGAATCCACACTCGGCGTGCTCGCGACCGGACAGGTCTTCACGCAGACACCCAGCGAGGGGCAGTTTAAAAAGGTCATGCGCACGATCAAGCGGATGGGGGTGAAGGTGAACCGCTCGGAGGCGCACAAGGCCTTCATGGCCACGCGCGTGATGCCGCGCTCGCAGCTGAACTCGGCCACCCGGCTGCTCTCGATTTTCGCGGATCATCTCTCGATGAAGGTCAACCAGCTCGCCGTCCGCCGCGCCAATGCCGAACCCATCGCGATTATCCGGGCAAAGGACTACATCCGGCAGAACCTGCAGAACGACATGACGCTCTCCGATGTCGCAAAGGCGGCCTGCACGAGCACCTTCTACATCTGCAAGCTCTTCAAGCGGCACACCGGGATGAACTTCACGGAATACGTCTCCCGCCTGCGCGTGGACCGCGCGAAGGAACTGCTCGCGAACCCCAACCTGCGCATCAGCGAAATCGCATACGAAGTGGGCTTCCAGTCGCTGACGCATTTCAACCGTATCTTCCGGAAAATGGCCGGGCAGGCGCCGACCGCGTATCGGGATTCCATCGCCATGCCCCTCGCGGCCTGAGGCGCTCCGGAGGAAGGTTCGCGAACGATGCTCATCCAGTCGCAGCTCGCCATGCGGAGACGGTTGTCTGCCGGGAAGTTTCCGCCTATAAGGTGGCGGGATGCCCGACGAGCGCCCCATCGAAACTGCCGACCACGACGCCCGGTGACGTCGCGGAGCGGCAGCGGCACCGCGAGGAGATGGCCATCGTCGAGCAGCACGTGCGCGACCTGGAGGCGGCGCTGGATTCCCACTCGATCGTCGCGATCACGGACGCGAAGGGCAAAATCACCTACGTGAACGACAAGTTCGTGGAGATCTCCAAATACCCGCGCGAGGAGCTGCTGGGAAAGGACCACCGGATCATCAATTCCGGCCACCACCCGAAGGAGTTTTTTCGCCGCATGTGGGGCACGATCACGCAGGGGAAAGTCTGGCGCGGGGAGCTCCGCAACCGCGCGAAGGACGGCACGCACTACTGGGTGGACACCACGATTTTTCCATTTGTGAACACCGAGGGAAAGCCGGTGCAGTATGTCGCCATCCGCACGGACATCACCGCCCGCATGCACGAGGCGGCGGACCGCGCGCGGCTCGAAAGGCAGCTCATCGATTCGACCGAGCGCGAGCAGCGCCGCATCGGGCGCGACCTTCACGACGGGCTTGGCCAGCACCTCACCGCGCTCGAGATGATGAACCACACGCTCGTCGGGCAGCTTCGCGAGCAGGCACCCGGGCTCGAGCCCCTCGCGAACGAAATCTCCAGGAACATCCGCCAAATCATCACGCAGACCCGCCAGCTTTCGCACGGCCTCTGCCCGGTTTCCCTTACCGCAGACGGACTGATGAATGCGCTGAGGGAACTCGCCGAACTCACGCGCACATCCGGCAAGATGGCCTGCGAGTTTGCGTGTCCGGAACCGGTGCACCTCGCCGACCTCAACGTCGCCACGCAGCTCTACCGCATCGCGCAGGAAGCCGTCGGCAACGCCATCCGGCATTCGGGAGCGACGCACATCCGCATCGGCCTCGCCCGCTCGGGGGCGCGGATGGAGCTGATCGTCGAGGACAACGGAAAGGGACTGCCGCCGGACTTGGCGGAAAAGCGCGGGCTCGGACTTTCGACGATGCAATACCGCGCGCGGCTCATCGGCGCGAACCTCGACATGAAATCCATCCCCGGCGACGGCGTCCGCTTTCGCTGCACGCTCTTTTACCAGCCATGAAGAGTGCGAAGCTCCAGGCCACCAAGAGCGCGCCGGCGCACAAGCAGCGCATCTTCCTCGTGGACGATCACCCCATTGTGCTCACGGGATTTCAGCTTCTCCTGAACGCACAACCCGACCTCGAAGTCTGCGGCTCAGCCACCTCCGCGGAGGCTGCAATCGAGCACGTCCCGGGAGCAAAGCCGGATCTCGTCATTACCGACCTCACGCTGCCGGGACGGGACGGACTCGAATTCATCCGCGACATCCTCGCCATCCGGCCGGAGCAGCGCGTGCTCGTCGTCTCGATGCACGACGAGCTGCTCTTCGCCGCGCGCGCGCTGCGCTCGGGCGCGCGAGGTTTCCTGATGAAGGAAGCCGGCTCGGAGAAAATGCTCCTGGCGATCCGGCAGGTGCTCGCCGGCGGCGTTTACGTCAGCGAGCGGATGAACGCGCAGATCCTCGACAATTTTTCCGGCGTGAAGACGCCGGGGATCAACGCGCATCTGCATGGGTTGAGCGACCGTGAGTTCGAGGTCTTCCGCCTGCTCGGCGAAGGTCTCGCGACGAAGGAAATCGCGGATCGCCTGCACATCAGCCCAAAGACCGTCGCGGTCCATCGCGGGCACATAAAGGAAAAGCTCGGCGTGAAGACCGCGTCGGAACTCCTGCACCGCGCCGTGTGCTGGGTGGAGTCGGAGCGCAAAAAGGGCTGAGCCCGCTCAGGCCTTCCGCGCCTGGACACCGCTCGGAGCGAAGAGCAGCCGGAGGCTGTTGAGCACGACGACCACCGTGCTGCCCTCGTGCATCATCACGCCGACGGCGAGCGGCAGTCCCTTGGCAAAAAGCGCGGTGAGCGACATCCCGACGATGACGCCCAGCGCGATGGTGAGATTTTGCCGGATGATGCGGCGGGCGCGGATGCTCAGGTCGAGCGCAAGCAGGAAATTCTCGAGCCGGTCGTTCATCAGCACGACTTCTGCCTGCTCGATCGCTGCATCGGAACCGCGCGCGCCCATCGCGACACCGACGTCCGCGGCGGCGAGGCACGGCGCGTCGTTCACGCCGTCGCCGATCATCGCGACCGTCTCGCCGGATTTCTTGAGCCGTTCGATGGCCTCGACTTTCTGCGAGGGAGTGAGCTGTCCGAGGATGGTCCCCACGCCGGCCATGCGCCCCATTTCCTCGGCAGCGCCGGACTTGTCGCCGGTGAGCATCACGGTCCTGAGGCCCGCGTCGTGAAGCTTCATGACGAGCGCCGGGGCCTGCGGGCGCAATTGGTCGCGGAGCAGCAGCCGCCCGAGCAGGGTCGGCGATGCAAACCACACCTCGCTCGCCTGCGCCGCCTGCGGCGGAAGTTCGACGCCGGGGTGCACCGATGCCACCAAGTCACGGTGGCCGAGGATCGCCATCTCGCCCCGCCACATTCCGCGAATCCCCTGCCCCGAAACGGTCTCCGACTCGGTCGGATGCTCCACGGCCAGCCGGCGCCGGTCCGCCTCCCTCGCGATGGAGCGGGACATCGGGTGATTGGAAAGGCGCGCAAGATTTGCGGCGGCGAGGAAGCCTTCCTCCTCCGAGCCGCGGAGGACCTCGATGCCGGTGAGTTCGAGTTTTCCGCGCGTGAGCGTGCCCGTCTTGTCCATCGCGACGGTGGTGACGCTGGCGAGATTTTCGATGGCCGCGCCGCCGCGGAAGAGCACGCCGTTCCGCGCGCCAAATGCGATGGCGGAAAGAATCGCCGAGGGCACCGAGAGCACGAGCGCGCACGGGGACATCACCACGAGCAGCGTCATCGCGCGGTAAAATGCGCTCGCGTGCCCGGCATCCGGGATGAACGGCGGCAGATGGAACACGAGCCACCACATGAAGAAGACCGCGGCGCATAAAGTGAGCACGAACGCCGTGTAGCGCGTGCCGAAGCGATCCGTGAACCGCTGCACCGGGGCCTTCAGCTCCTGCGCGCTCTCGATGAGACGGATGATCCGCTGCAGCGCGCTGTCTTCCGCGGCGCGGAGCACGCGACCCTCGATCACGCCCCAGAGATTCAGCGTGCCGGCGATGCACGTGTCGCCGACGCCCTTCGAAATCGGCTCGGCCTCGCCGGTGAGCATCGCCTCGTCGCACGCGCTCTCGCCTTTCTCGACGCGGATGTCCACGGGCACCTGTTCGTTCGCGGTCACGCGCACGGTCTGTTCCGGCCGGAGTTCCGATCGACCGGCACCTCGCGCTCCGACGCCATTCTCGACGAGGCGAGCGAGCTTCGGCGCGTTTTTCAACAGCCCGCTGATCTCGCGCTGCGTCCTGCCGTAGGCAAACCGCTCCATCGCGCCGGACGCGGAAAAAAGGACCAGCAGCACGGCTGCCTCGGCCTGCTCGCCGATGAAGACCGCGCCGAACGCAACCAGCCACATCAGGAAATCCGTCCCGAATTCGCGCTGCCACACGCCCTTCCAGACTTTCGCCGTGAGGTCCCAGCCTCCAAAGAGGTACGCGCCCGCAATCCAAAAATGCGACGCGCCGGGGTGCCGCGCCCGGATCAGCAGCCCGACGACGGTGCACACGAGGCACACCGCGGACCGGATTGCCATCGGCTTCCAGCCGTTGAATTCCGCGGCGTCGGCGAGCGCCTTCTTCCCAGACTCACTTGTACCCATAAGCGAGCGCCCAGCGGGTCTTCTTCGCCTTGGACTGCTCGATGCTGAACACGATGAGATAGGTGCCTGTCTTCTTCGGCGCCACGCGCACCGCAGCCATGTTTCCCCGCTGCCACGATTCCGCATCGACGATTTTTCCAGCCGAATCGTACACGTGAACGGTCACCTGCGCGGAATCCTCATCGCTGCCGACCCAGAACCAGTAGCTGTTGCCCTTGAAGAGCTGGTGCTTGATGACGCTCGGCTGCCGGACGGCCATCGAGCCGGCCCAATATTCCTGGCGGACCAGGTAGCCGTCCTTCACCGCGGCGGCGGCGGCCTCCATCGCGCGGGAGTGCGCGTCGTCCACATAGGCAAATGCCACCGGCAGCGTGATTGCCGCGACGAGGATCAAAAGGGAGCGGAAGAATGTTTTCACGGTCAGTTTCATTTGTTGCTGATGAGTGCCACGAGCCCGCCCGTGAGCCCGGCGATCTCTTTCACGGTCTTTGCCGAAATCCTGCTGCCGTCACCGTCGCCGATGAGCGGACCGATTTTTGTCAGACCCTGGCGGGCCTTCGCGACGACACGGTTCGAGCGGATGCGCGACTTCATGCCGTCCATCTGCCCCTCGAAATGCTGGACGAGACCCGGCTGATAAAGCAGCTCGGCGCCTTTCTGGCTGAAATCCATGCCGACCACCTGCGCCAGGACCTCCGTGCCTCGCAGCCAGCCGCCGAGGCTCACGAGGTGCGCGAGGGGTTCGCTGTCGAGTTCGATCATCGCCGTCCGCACGTCTGCGAGCGCGCCATCAAGTTCGGAGCGCACGCGGTTCCAGCGCTTTTTGTCGGCAAATTCGATCACGCTGTTGGCCCTGCGCACGACGGCCTTCCGGACGCCGATTGCGTTCGAAAAGGTCAGGATTGCACGCCCGAGTTCCTTCACCTCCTCCGCGTCCTCCGCCTCCACTGCGATGAAGCCCTCCGCGATGATCACCCCGAGCATCATCGCGACCTGCGGTGCTTCGCCGTAAGGCTTCGCCTTGCTCGTGTCCCGGTGGATGAGCCCCGCCCAGCGCGGTTTCCCCAGCTTGTCGAGAACGGCAAAGACTTCGTTCGGCACCGGCACCACCACGCGATCGATCATTTTGGCCTGCGAGGGCAGCTTTTCCATGTCGAGCTGTTGCAGCGGAGGCGACAGCGGAGCGCCGGAGGCGGCGGCCGCCAGGACCACAGTGGAAAGGATGGCTGGTAGATTCATGGCGTTTGAAAAATCGTCCGGAGCAGGTCCGTGCGCTCCACCCAAATTGGCGGATACCCGCCGGTGATTGCGAGAGCAATTTCCTTTTGCACCGGCAGACCGCACGTCTAGCCTCCGCGCGCCATGCACCAATCCGCGAGCCAGAAGGCCGCCCTCTCACCGTCACCGCTCACCCGTTGCGATTCCTTTCCACAGCGCCACCTCGGCTCTGGTGACGCAACGATCGCCGAAATGCTCGCGACACTCGGGCTTGAAAAGCTCGACGACCTCATCGCCCGCACGGTGCCAGCCGCGATCCTGAGCTCCGCGCCGCTGAATCTCCCCGCGGCCCTCGGCGAGAGCGAGGCGCTCGAGGAATTGCGCGCCATCGCGTCGAAGAACCGCGTGTTCAAGAGCTACCTCGGGCAGGGCTACCACGACTGCGTGGTGCCGCCGGTCATCCAGCGGAACATCCTCGAAAATCCCGGCTGGTACACCGCCTACACGCCCTATCAGGCGGAGATCTCGCAGGGCCGGCTCGAGGCGCTGCTCAACTTCCAGACGATGGTCGCCGACCTCACCGGCCTGCCACATCGCCAACGCCTCGCTGCTCGACGAGGCCACCGCCGCCGCCGAGGCGATGCACATGGCGCTCGCGTTGAAAAAGGACAGCGTCGTGAAGTCCGTCTTCGTCTCGCGAGCGCTGCCACCCGCAGACGATCGCCGTCGTGCAGACGCGCGCCGAACCGCTCGGCGATCAAGGTCGATCGTCGGCGACGAGCGCACGTTCGATTCCGCCGGAACATTGCTGCGCGGTGCTCGTGCAGTATCCCGACACGCTCGGCGGCATTCACGACTACGCCCCGTTCTTTGAAAAGGCGCACGCCGCCGGCGCGCTCTGCATCGTCGCCGCGGACCTGCTCGCGCTCACGCTGCTGCGCCCGCCCGGGGAATTCGGCGCGGACATCGTCGTCGGCAGCACGCAGCGCTTCGGCGTGCCGATGGGCTTCGGCGGACCGCACGCCGGCTACCTCGCGACGAAGGACGAATTCAAGCGCCTGATGCCCGGCCGCCTCGTCGGCGTGTCGAAGGACGCGCACGGCAAGCCCGCCTTCCGCCTTTCGCTCCAGACGCGCGAGCAGCACATCCGCCGCGACAAGGCGACGTCGCAACATCTGCACCGCGCAGGTGCTCCTCGCCGTGATGGCCTCGATGTACGCCGTCTATCACGGGCCCGACGGGCTCCGGAAAATCGCGCGCCGCGTCCACCTCGCCGCGCGCACGCTCGCCGCGGGGCTCGCGAAGCTCGGGCGCAAGTTCACCGTGTCCGCGGAGCCGTTCTTCGACACGGTCCACGTCACCGTCCCGGCGGCGGACCACGCCGTCATCCTCGCGACCGCGCACGCAGCGCAGATCAACCTCCGCGACGCCGGCGACCACGTCCTTCGCCATCGCGCTCGACGAGACGACCATCGGCCGCCGACATCGAGAACCTGCTCGCCGTTTTCAATTTCGGCCGCTCGCACGAGGTGGACGTCGCCGCGCTCGCGATCGAAACAGCGGCGGAAATCCCCGCTGCCCATCGCGCGCACCGCCGCGTTGCTCGCGCACCCGGTCTTCAACTCGCACCACACCGAGCACGAGATGCTGCGCTACATGCGCCGGCTCGAGGCGAAGGATCTCTCGCTCACGCACTCGATGATTTCGCTCGGCTCGTGCACGATGAAGCTGAACGCGACGAGCGAGATGTTCCCCGTCACGTGGCCGGAGTTTGGCAAGCTGCATCCCTTCGCGCCCGCCGAGCAGACCGCGGGCTACCGCGAGATGTGCCGCGCAGCTCGAGGCGTGGCTCGCCGAGATCACCGGCTTCGCCGGCGTTTCGCTCGAGCCGAACGCCGGCTCGCAGGGCGAATACGCGGGCCTGCTTGTGCATCCGCGAATACCACGAGTCGCGCGGCGAAGCCGCACCGCAACGTCTGCCTCATCCCGACGAGCGCGCACGGCACGAATCCCGCGAGCGCCGTCATGGCCGGCATGAAAGTCGTCCCCGTGAAATGCGACGCGAACGGCAACATCGACATGGCCGATCTCCGCGCCAAGGCCGAAGCAGCACGAGGCCAGCCTCGCCGCGCTGCATGATCACCTATCCGAGCACGCACGGCGTGTTCGAGGAGACGATCGCGGAAATCTGCGCGCTCATCCACGCAGCACGGCGGCCAGGTTTACATGGACGGCGCGAACATGAACGCGCAGGTCGGCCTCACCTGCCCCGGCCGCATCGGCGCGGATGTCTGCCATCTCAATCTGCACAAGACCTTCTGCATCCCGCACGGCGGCGGCGGCCCCGGCATGGGCCCGATCGGCGTCGCGGCGCAGCTCGCGCCATTCCTGCCCGGTCGTGGACCGCACCGGGCCGGACCGCCGCATCGGCGCCGATCTCGCGCCGCGCCCTTCGGCAGCGCGAGCATCCTGCCGATTCCGTGGATGTACATCCGCATGATGGGCGCGCAGGGCCTCACCGACGCGACGAAGCTCGCCATCCTCAACGCCAACTACATCGCGCACCGGCTGGAGAAGCACTTCCCCGTCCTCTACCGCGGCACGCACGGCTTCGTCGCGCACGAGTGCATCGTCGATCTCCGCGGCTTCAAGCGCACCACCGCCGAGGACGTCGCGAAGCGGCTGATGGATTACGGATTCCACGCGCCGACGCTGAGCTGGCCGGTCGCCGGCACGCTCATGATCGAGCCGACCGAGAGCGAGTCGAAGGCCGAGCTGGATCGCTTCTGCGATGCGATGATCGCCATCCACGGCGAGATGGCCGCCGTCGAATCCGGCGACGGCGCATCGCGACGGACAACCCGCTCAAGAACGCCCCGCACACCGCGCGCGCCGTCACGCGCGAGCGAATGGACGCACCCCTACACCCGCGAGCAGGCCGCCTGGCCCGCGCCGTGGCTGCAGCGAGCTCAAGTTCTGGCCGTCGGTCGGCCGCATCGACAACGTCTTCGGCGACCGCAATCTCATCTGCACCTGCCCGAGCGTCGAGGAATTCGCCGCACAGTAGGCCCGACCGCCCGGCGGGCTGCCGGGCTTACCTTTGACAGAGTTGCACGTACGGGATTCGTCCGATCGGACGTCCCCTTGCGGGGCATTCGAGGCCCGGCAAAAAAAATCGCGCGCGACAAGTCCACCCGCGGACGCACGGACGATTCGATCAATGTTCCGGAGTCGGCGACATGCCGACGCCGGCATCCCAACTCAAACCAAACACGACCAACCATGAAACTCATCACCATCATCGCGCTCAGCCTCTCGACCTTTGCCTTCGCAGAGGATGTGAAGATCGAAGGCGACGCCAAATGCGGCAAGTGCGCGCTCGGCAAGAGCGAAAACTGCCACACCGTAATCGTCACCAAGGATGCGAGCGGCAAGGAACTCGTTTACTGGGTGAAAGCCGGCAGCGACAAGGATCAGGACAAGGCCCTGCACTCGAACATCTGCAAGGAGACCAAGGCGGTGACCGTCTGGGGCGACGCCGGCCAGAAGCTGGACGGCACGAAGACGATCGAAATCTCGAAATTCGAGTTCAAGAAGTAGCCGACGATTCACTGCCGCCGCATGGCGGAAATGCCGAACCGAACGCGCCCCCAGCATTCCAATGCCGGGGGCGCACGCGTTTAGCAGGCCGGCGAAAAGGCCGCGTCGGTCAGGACTCCGCGGCCATCTCCATCACGGGCTCGCGGGCTCATCGTCGTCCTCGATTTCATCCTCGATCTCCTCCTTGATCCTCCGCGAGAGGAACGGGCGAAGAAACCCGTAGAGCAGGTACGTGATGAAGATGACCGCGGGCATCCACTGGTAGTACATCACCGTGAGGCTGATGATGCCGACGATGGCGATGAACTTCGGCACGCTGCGCGTCGTGCGCCAGTTGATCGCCTTGAAGCTCGGATACCGGAACCCGCTGAACATCATCCACGACAGGAACACGAGCAGCGGCGGGAGCACCCATTTCGTGAGGCCGTGCTCGAAGCGGTCGTTGTTCAGCCACAGCATGAAAAGCGTGATGCTCGCGACGAGGCCCGCTGCGGCGGGAATGGGGAAGCCCTTGAAGTCCTTGCTCGCGCCTGGCACGCCGGATGCGGCGATGCAGTTGAACCGCGCCAGTCGCAGCGCGCCGCAGATGAGGTAAAGCGACGCGACGAGCCAGCCGAGTTTTTCGAAATCACGCAGCACGACGCGGCTGACCATCAGCGCAGGCGCGACGCCGAAGCTCACGATGTCGGCGAGCGAATCGAACTCGCGGCCAAATGCGCTGTCCGTCCCGCCGAGGCGCGCAAGGCGTCCGTCGAGCAGATCGAAAATGCAGGCGGCGAGGATGCACCAGATCGCGAACTTGAAATCGTGCGTGCCGGCGTCGAGCGCGCGCATCCCGTCCATCGACTGTCCGGCGGCCTGCGCGGAGAGCTGCGCGGTGGTCACGGCGAGCGTGCCGCTGAGGATTTTCAGCGTGGCGAGGAATCCGCAGAAAAGATTCCCCGCCGTCATCAGGTTCGGGAGGAGGTAGATTTTCGGAGAGCCGTCGTCGGCCTCCTTCTTCGGCGCGCTGGATGGTCGGGTCTCGGGCATCGAGGGTGGGCGTCAGATCAAAATGGAAGCAGGCAGCGCCGCGTTCGCGACGTAACCCGGGTCCGGCGCGGTGAGGCGCGCGAGCGGGCTGGAGCAGCCTTCCACGCGGTCGCCGATTTTCACGAGGATCTCCGCGTCAAGCGGCAGATAGACATCCGTGCGCGAGCCGAAGCGGATCATCCCGAAACGGTGACCTTTTTCCACGGTCGCGCCGAGCTTGCTCCAAGGCACGATGCGGCGCGCGATGGCCCCGGTGATCTGCCTCACGACGAGCGTCGCGCGTTCTCCCGCGAAGGCCCACGTGAGCGCCTCGTTTTTCTGGTGGCAGTACGGGTCGCGCGCGTCGAGATACGTGCCGGGGTGGTGCTTCGTGTAGGTGATGCGGCCCGCGATGGGCGCGCGGTTCACGTGCACGTCGAAGACATTCAGGAAAATGCTCACGCGCCGGCACGGACGGCCGAGGACTTCCTTTTCGTCCGCGATTTCCACGGCATCCACGACGCCGTCGGCGGGTGAGACCACGAGGTCGGTGCCTCCCGGCGCCGCGCGATCCGGGTCGCGGAAAAAATTAACGCAGAAGATGAAAATGAGCGCCGCGGGGATCGCGATCCACAGCCACCCGAGCCAGTCCGCCGCGAGCCATCCGCCGAAAATCGTCACGAGCAGCGAGGGCAGGAGAAAATGCCGCCCTTCATAAAGTGTCTGAAATCGCATGTCCCCTCATCGTCGCCACACGGGCGTGAGCGTCAAGCGCATTGCCCTCAGTCGGCGTCCCGATTCGCGGCTCGGGCAATCGCCGCCCGGAGCGTCACGCCTTCGGGAAATCCGGATCGCCCTGCTGCAGGAACTTCACGGGCTTTTCGTAGATCGCGAGGACGATGCAGCCGGCCTCGCTCACCACGCTGTGCCGGGTGCCGGGCGGATTGACGATCAACCTTCCTGCGGCTGCGGTGCCATTTTGATCCCGCTGCGTGCCGGCGAGGACGATGATGTGCTCATAGCCGGTGTGTTCGTGGAAAGGGACCACGCCATCCTTCCGAAAGCGGATGAGCGCGGCCGTGGGGCCCATGATGCCATCGCCGTAGAGCCGGTGGATCTCCACTCCGTCCTGGAACGGCCGCCACGGGATTTCTTCAGGATGGGTCGCGACGCGAAAGATATCGGCGATTTCGATGCGCGGGTATTGGGGGGCTGCAATGGGTTCCACAAAGATGAATTCGGACAGACCATGGGCGCGGATGCCTGTTTGGGGAAGCTCCCTTCGCGCACTGGCGCAGCGCACGGTTCAGGAGATCGCTTTGATGAACGCCGCGGAATCCGCCACCGCGCCAAAGACTCCGCCCTGCATCTTGATCATCTTGATCGCGGCAAGGTGGTTGCCGTGATCAGTCGCGCCGGTGCAGTCGGGGAGCATCAGGCACTCGTAGCCGCGGTCGTTCGCCTCGCGCACGGTGGTGTTCACGCAGACCTCGGTGGTGACGCCCGTGACGACGAGCTGCGTGATGCCGCGATTTTGCAGGATCGCGTGGAGGTCCGTGGCGAAAAACGCGCCCTTGCCCGGCTTGTCGATCACCGGTTCGTGAGGGAGCGGGTAAAGCTCCGGGATGATGTCGTAGCCCACCTCGCCGCGGATCAGGATGCGGCCCATCGGCCCGGTGTCGCCGATGGTCGTGGGGCTGCGCCCGCGCACCTTTTTGGCAGGCGGCAAATCCGTGAGATCGGGCCGGTGCCCCTCGCGGGTGTGGATGACCTGGAGGCCGCTGTCCCGCCAGGCGTCGAGCAGGCGGCGATTCGGCTCGATGGTGCGGCGAAGCTGCGACACGTCGTTCCTGAGCATCTCGCCGAAGCCGCCGGGCTCCAGGAAGTCGCGCTGCATGTCGATGATCACGAGGGCGCACTTCGCGGGTTCGAAAGTGAACTCGTAGGGCTCGGCACCGACGCTGAACATCGTACTCATCCGGCCCGCACTTAGCGTCCCTCGTGCCAGCATTTGCACCCGGAGCTCAACCGGCTACCGGCAAGCGGGTTAAAATTTTCGGGCGCTTTCCCGGATGAAAATGGAGGGCGTTCCGGCCTGTTGCGGCTGTTGCGAATCGAACACTCGCAACACTAAACGCCACTGGCGACCGTCTCCCCGCAAAGCATCCTTTTCAGCACGAATGCACCGGAGCGACCGAAGCCGTGAGGGCGGCTGTTGCCATCGCGGGATGCACGCTCTAAGTTCGCGCGACATGACTGCAACGATCGATCCACAAATCACCATGGGCGAACTCGTGTCGCTCTTTCCGGGGGCGCAGCGGGCGCTGTTTCGCGCGCACCACATCGGCGGATGCTCGAGCTGCGGCTTCCAGCCGGGCGAAACGCTCGCGCAGGTGTGCTCGCGGAATGAAAATCTGCCGGTGGAGACGGCCGTGCAGACCATCCTCTCGGCGCACGACGAGGATCAGCGGATGCAGATCGCCCCGGCCGAGGCCGCGGAGCTGGTGAGGGCCGGCAAGGCGCGGCTGATCGACGTTCGCTCGCGCGAGGAGTGGGACGCGGCGCACATCGAGGGCAGCACGTTTTTCACGCAGGAACTCATGCACTCGCTCGGCGGGCTGCCGAAGGACGAGCTGCTCATTTTCGTCTGCCACCAGGGTGTCCGGAGCATCGATGCGGCGGCGTATTTCGCCGGTCATGGGATGGAAAATGTGCGCTGCCTCCGCGGCGGAATCGACGCGTGGAGCTGCGAGGTGGATGCGAACATCCCGCGTTACGAATTGGAGTAACCGATGAGCGACGACCTTCAGCAGAAAATCGACAACGCCATCGGCGAGCCGAAGAATCTCGGCGAGATGGAAAATGCGGACGCCGTGGGCACGGCAGGCAGCGCGGACTGCGGCGACATGCTGCGGATGTGGATCAAGTTCCGCGAGGAGGGCGGGAAGAAGGTGATCGACAAGGCGACTTTCCAGACTTTCGGCTGCGAGACGGCGATCGCCGTCGCGAGCCTCGCCACGCAGCTCATCCAGGGCAAGACGCCCGAGGAGGCGATGGCCATGGACAGCGAGGCGCTGAGCGCGCCGCTGGGGCCGCTGCCGCCGATGCGCATCCACTGCGCGCAACTCGTCGAGGGCGCGCTGCGCCAGGCGCTTTCCGGATGCGCCCGCACCGAAGCCCGGTGCATCCGCACCGAAACCGGCCGCACCCGCGCCCGCGAACGCGCCGACGCTGATGGACAGCTTTTCCCCGACTCCGAACACCGCGCCGAAACCCGTGCGCGTGATTTTGAAACCCAAAGCCGAATAGCAATCTCATGGAAGACCACACAGGAACGAAAACCCTCACGCGCGACTGCGAAGCCATCCGCATCCCGAGCGGCGAGACATTCAACATCGCAAAAGGCACGCGCGTCGTCGTCACGCAGGCGCTCGGCGGCAGCTTCACCATCGCGACCAACGAAGGGCTCGCGCGCATCACGGACAGCAATGCGGACGCGCTCGGCATCACGGTCATCGCCAAGGCGGCCGAGGACGCAGCCGGGCCGGTGAAAGTGGATGAGCAGGCCGTGTGGGAAAAGCTCCGCACGTGCTACGACCCGGAGATTCCCGTGAACATCGTGGACCTCGGGCTCGTGTACGACTGCACCGTCGCGCAACAGGACACGCAGCCGGCGAAGGTGAACGTGAAGATGACGCTGACCGCGCCGGGCTGCGGGATGGGGCCGACGATCGCAGCGGAGGCGAAGGCGAAAATCGAGAGCGTTCCGGGCGTCGCCGAGGCGGAAGTGGAACTCGTGTGGGAACCGGCGTGGAATCAGGCGATGATTTCCGAGGCGGGGAAGATGAAGCTCGGGCTGATCTGACACGTGCGCATTTTCGGCATCGTTTGTTTTGCAGTCGCGATGTTCTACGGCTGGACCGCCGTGGATGCGATGCGCACCGGCGCCGTCCGTGCGCTCGGGGGCGATTCCAGCGTCGAGCACGTGCGCGACGAGCCGCAGTCGAAATACCAGCGATACCTCCTCGCGCGCTGGCTGTACTGCGGCGGCTTTCTCGCGCTGGGCGTGGTGATGCAGGTATTCGCGGGACGATTTGAAAAGCTGGAGTCGGATGCAGGGAAATAATCATCGCGAAGTCTGGTTCATCCGCCATTCGGAGAGTGTCGCCAACGCCGGCGCGCGGACCCGCGAGGCGCCGACCTATTCGCTGAGCCCGCTCGGATTCCGCCAGGCGGAACAGCTCGCGACGGCGCTGCACGTGGAGCCGGAATTGATCGTCGTTTCGCCCTACGTCCGCGCGCGGCAGACGGCTGAGCCGGCGATCCGGCGCTTCCCGCGGGCGCGCGTGGAGCAATGGCCGGTGCAGGAAGTGCAGTACCTCGACCCGGCGCTCTGCGTGGACACGACGCAGGAGGAGCGGCGCGCGCAATCCGAGGAATACTGGAAGCGCTGCGACCCGCACTACGCGGCGCCCGGCGCGGAGTCGTTCGCGGGATTTGCGACGCGCGTCAGCGACGCGATCGAAACGGCGGCCCAACGTCCGGAGCGCCGCATTTTCGTTTTCTGCCACGGACTGGTCATGCAGACGATCACGTGGCTTGTGGTGTCACGGCCCGCCGTGATCGACTCCACGGCGATGCGCCGGTTCTACAATTTCATGCACGGCGTCATGGTGCCGAATTGCTCGATCCTGCCCCTTCACCACCACACCGACGGCTCGCGCACGCTCGCCGGCCTCTGGGTGCCCGGCGGCATCGAGACGGAAACGGCGGGGCGCGATCAGACGGGACAGCCCGGCGTGTAGGTGCTTTGCCGCGGGGGGGCGGCCGGGTGAGATTCGGCGGCAAATTGGCGCAAATCCTGCGTCTCAGGGGGCAGAACCCTTTACGCCTCAGCACCTGCAAATGTTCGACCTTCAACAGAGACCGGCTATCGGCCCCGATGGGGCAAAGCCGGTTCCGCCTGCGACAGCGGCGCGTGGCGCGACACCGGTTGAATCCACCGGACTGCTCGCGCGCCTTGAGCGGAAGACCAAGTGCTGGCTCGGACCAAAGCCGATCCGCCGGAAGCTGACGGCCATCACCATGCTCGCCTGCACGGCGGCGCTCGTGCTCTCCGGGATCCTCTTATTCACCTTCGACATCATCTCGCAGTTCCTGGCGACGCGCAGTTCGCTCGCATCGCTGAGCCGCGTCGCCGCGGAGAACAGCCGCGAACCTCTCCAGCAAGGCACCGCCCACACGACGGTTTCGACGCTGAACGCACTGATGGACTATCCGCACGTCACGGGCGCGATGATTTACGGGGCGGATGGGCGCGCCTTTGGCAGGCCGACAAAAGGAGTGCCCGCCGTGCTGCCCGGACTCATCGAGCCAGGCCATCCTGCCGGCACGCGTCTCAGCGGCACGGGCCTGAACCACTTCGAACCGGTGATGGATGGGGGAAAAAGGCTCGGCACGATTGCGATGAAGATCAGCCTCTCCGAATTGTGGGCGAGGCTGCGCCTTTATGCGGTGATCACCATCGTCGTCGGCATCCTCGCCGCCGTCGTCGCGCGGCTGCTGCTCAAGCGGCTGCAGGGGATGATTTCGGATCCAATCGTCGAGCTTTCCCAACTCGCCGACTCGGTCGCGAGGGACAACAACTATGCGCTGCGAGCGGAGAAGCGCAGTGACGACGAGGTGGGGCGGATTGCTGAGACGTTCAACAGCGTGCTCGCCGAGGTCCAGAAGCGGGACGAAGCCCTGAGCCAGGCGCAGGTCGATCTAGAAGCCAACGTCGCGGCACGCACGAGCCAGCTCCACGGCGAGGTCATCGAACGGGAGCAGACGGAGGCCGCGCTGAAGAACTCCGAGACCGCCTACCGGAACCTTTTTGAAAACAATCCGATGCCGATGATGGTGATGGATCTGGAGACGCTCGATTTCGTCGCCGTGAACAACGCCGCCATCCGCCACTACGGCTACGGTCCGGCGGAATTCCTGCTGCTCTCGCTGCCGGTCATCACCGAAGGTCCGGAGGCGCTCGCGGTCGAGCGCGCGTTCCGCACGAGTCAGAAGTCGTTCGACGCGGGCGAATGGAGGCACAAGAAGCGCAACGGCGAGATCATCGAGGTGCAGCTCACCGCGCACGCGATTGTCTTCGCGGGAAAGGTGACGAAAATTGTGCTCGCGAACGACGTGACCGAGCGCAACCGCGCCCAGCGGCAGCTCGATGAAATGCACAAGCAGCTCGTGGAGGCTTCGCGCGCCGCCGGCATGGCGGAGGTGGCCACGGGCGTGCTGCATAATGTCGGCAACGTGCTCAACAGCGTGAACGTCTCCGCAAACGTCCTCTCCGACAGCGTCCGCAAATCGAAGGCCGCCAGTATCCGCAAAGTCTCGGATCTCCTCGATGCGAACAAGGCGGACCTGCCCGCGTTTTTCAGCCCGGGAGGCAAGGGCCAGATGCTGCCGGGCTACCTCGCGACGCTCGCGCAGCAGATCGACGCGGAGCAGCAGGGCCGCCTTTCGGAAATCGAGCAGCTCACGAAGAACATCTCGCACATCAAGGACATCGTCGCGATGCAGCAGGACTATGCGAAGGTCACCGGCGTCATGGAGGACTTCGCGCCGCGCGCGCTGCTCGACGAGGCGCTGCGCATGGCCGGCCCGGAACTCGAACGGGCCTCGGTGAGCCTGGCATTGGACTGCCCTCCCACCCTCCCGCAGGTGTCCGTCGATCGGCACAAGGTGCTGCAAATTCTCATCAACCTGATCACAAATGCGCGCCAGGCGATGGAGGAAACTCCGGCCGCGAAACGCAAGCTCTCCATCACCGCAAATCGCAACGGAGCGGAGCACGTGGGCATCGTGATCCGCGACACCGGCTGCGGCATCGCACAGGAAAATCTCACCCGCGTCTTCAACCACGGTTTCACGACGAAGGCGACGGGGCATGGGTTCGGCCTGCACAGCGCGGCGAATGCTGCGAAGGAAATCGGCGGCAGCCTCACCGGGACCAGCGACGGACCCGGCACCGGCGCGATGTTCACACTTTCGCTGCCGCTCGCGCAGCCGGCCGCCGCAAAGAAAGCCGCATGAACAGCGCCATGCCCCCGGTCAACCGCCGCATCCTGATCATCGACGACAACCGTGCGATCCACGAGGACTTCGGCAAGATTCTCGGCAACGCCGCGGCGGACGACCCCGCGCTCGCATCGCTGGAGGATGCGCTTTTCGGCGAAACGTCGCCGGCTCCGGATCGCGAGCAGTTTGAACTTTCCTCCGCCTACCAGGGCCGGGACGCGCTCGATCTCGTGAAACGCGCCGAGACCGACGGACATCCCTTTGCACTGGCATTTGTCGATGTGCGCATGCCTCCGGGCTGGGACGGCGTGGAAACCATCGACCATATCTGGCAGGTGGCGCCACATCTGCAGACCGTCATCTGCACGGCCTACTCCGACTACTCGCGGGAGCAGATTTTCGATCGCCTCGGGAAGCCCGACCGGCTGCTGATTCTTCGCAAGCCCTTCGATCCTTCCGAGGTCCAGCAGCTCGCGAGCGACCTCACGGAAAAGTGGAGCAAGCTGCAGCAGGGCGCGGGAGAGGCTGCGTAGCAAACTGCGGATAGCAAAGGGACCGCGCAGAGCGAAACCATGGCCTCCGGATGGCGCCGGCCGGGGTCCGTTGGCGCGCTCACGATCCCTTTACAAAATGAGCCGCCAGGCAAGGCAGGCATCAGTTGACCCGTGTCCCCTGCGCGGCTACACAACGCGCGTGTTGCGCCGCTACCTTCTCCTCTCCTCGATCCTGTTCTTCACCGCGCGCGTTCCGGCGCAGGTGCCTCCGCCCGTCCCTTCCCCGATCGCAGTTCCGGGCGTCCCGCCCATCCCCTCTCCCATCCCGCCGGCTCCGGATGGCAACCAGTTCCCGATCCCCGGCGGGGGATCGCCCGTCCCCCTGCAAATGCTGGATACCGACGTGAAGGACGTGCTCGCACTTTACGAAAAATGGACCGGCCGGCGTCTCATCTACAGCACCCAGCTAGCCGGACCGATCCGAATCTTCATCTCTGGCCAGGTCCCGCAGACCGAGGCCATCAAGCTCGTCGAGATGACGCTGATGATGAATGGCTTCAACATCGTCCCGACCGAGGATCCGAAGATCTGGAAAGTCACCGGCGCCGGCCAGAATCCGAAGTCGGTCGGTGTGCCATTTGTCGATCGCGAGGAGCTGCTGCCCGCCGGGGAGCAGACCGTGATGTATCTTTTCAAGCTCACGTGGGCCGACCCGACCGAACTCGCGGCGACCATCCAGAACGGCATCCTCGTGCCGAACCAGGCCGGCACGTCCAGCGTGACTCCCCTGCCGAAGTCGCAGTCGCTCCTCGTCACGGAAAACACGAACATCATCCGCACACTCATCCGCATCGTCCGCGCGATCGACGTCGAGCCCGCGGAGGTCGTGAGCGAATTCATCAACCTCGAGCACGCGCAGGCCGAGGAGATCGCGGGCTACCTCGAGAAGCTTTTCGAGAAACAGCAGGCGCAGCAGGCATCGCCCGGCGTTCCGGGAGTTCCCACGCAACAACGGGTCGTCCGCGCAACCACGGATGGATCCGGCGCCCCCCTGCCTCCCGGCGTTCCGGCGACCGAGGGAAATCTCTCCATCCAGATCAACGGCAGTACGGCCGGGTCCGGACCGACGGAGGATAACTTCGTCGTCGGAAAAGTGCGCATCACTGCGGACAAGCGCACGAACCGCCTGCATGTCGTTTCACGCCCGGTGAACATGAGACTGATCAAGGCGCTCATCTCGGAATACGATTCCGAGGTCCCCCTCGCCCCGCCCGCCGTGCGCCCGCTGCGGTTCCGGCCAGTCGAGGAGGTCATCGACGCTGTCGTCGCAGCCATCAAGGATCCCGGTGAAAAGGACGCGGGCGCCGCAGGCGGAGCGGCCGGAGCCGCCGGCGCGCGAACGCAGACGCAGCAGCCGACCACCCGCAATACGAATCAGAACACGCTCGGCACGCAGTCTTCCAGCAACGCCAGCAGTTCCAGTTCCGCGACCGGCGGCGAGACGCTCTCCACCTCCGAGCGCGACACGCAGCCCGTCACGCAGCAGGTCGGCAAGAGCACCATCATTGCCGACAAGCGCTCGAACACGATCATCATCGTCGGTGCGAAGGACGTCACGGCGAAGGCATTTTCGGTCATCGACAAGCTCGACGTGCCGCAGGCGCAGGTGATGATCCACTGCATCATCGGCGAACTCACGCTGACCAAGAACGAGAACTTCGGCCTGGAATACATCCTCCGGAATGGTGGCATTCTGCCGTCTGCGACCACTGGCACCACGGGCACAGGCACGGCCGGGACTACCACGACCGGCACCACCGGCAGTTCATCCGTCGGATTCAACAGCAACAATCAGGCGGTCCTCGGGCTCAACAGCCTGCTGAACCAGACCGCCATCAGCAAGGCGTTCGCCGTCGGGTCCGGCGGCGTCAGCGGGCTCGTCACTGCGGGCAATACCTTCAACGTCGCCCTCAATGCGCTCGAAAACTCCGACCGCTTCCGCGTCATCCAGCGCCCGAGCATCATGACCAGCAACAACAAGCGCGCCGTCATCACCTCGGGCTCGCAGGTTCCCGTGCCCACGAGCATCCAGAGCTCCCTCAGCTCCACCACCACCACGAGCAACGGCCTGGTCACCAACAGCTCGATCCAATACAAGGACATCCAGCTCCGGCTCGAGGTGCTGCCGCTCATCAACAGCGACAAGGATGTCTCGCTCGAAATCGTCCAGAATATCTCCGACCAGGCCGGCACCACGACGGTGGATAACAACGCCATCCCCAACATCTCGAACCGGGCGCTCAAGACCTACGTCACCGTGCCCAACAACGGCACGCTCATCCTCGGCGGCCTGATCAAGGAAAGCCAGGACTACGCCAAGAGCGGAGTGAACAAGCTCGTGAACATCCCGATCATCGGCCCGCTCTTTGGCAAGCACACCAAGTCCAAAATCCGCAACGAGCTCATCATGATCATGCGCCCGGTCGTCACCCTCGCGCCGACGGAGACCGCCGCACTGCGCGAAAAGACATTCGAGGCATTCAATGTCCCGGCGGATCTCGAGAGCGCCATCCTGCCGACGAACATCCGCGAGCGAATCACGCCCGAGAAGCCCTCCTCGCTGCGCGGTCCCGCGCCGAAGCTCCGCGAGGATACCGGCACCCCGCGCAGGCGATGAGCCAGCTCCGCGCCCTCCTCGACGCCCTGCTGGCCAGCGGCGTCAACGATCACGACGCCGCAGAGCTGCTCGCCATCAAGCCGCCCGCGGGCGGCACATGGACGGTCGAGGTTCTCAATTCCGGAAAGGCCGACGAAGCCCGCCTCACCGCGGAACTCGGGAAGATTTTCCACACGCCGGTTGCGCAGATCGAGGCGGGGAAAATCGAGCGCGGCGTGCTCCAGCTCCTGCCGGGCCGCTTCGTCTTCAAGCACCACATCCTCCCCGTCGCGGCACCGGATGAGAACACCGTCGTCCTCGCGACCTACGACGTCTTCAACCAGACCGCGCGCCGCCTCGCGCAGCAGCAGCTCGCCGGGAAAAAGATCGCAGTGGCAGCTCACCCCGCGCAGCCAGCTCCTCCGCGCGCTCCGCATGGCTGTACGGCGTCGGCGCGGATGTCTTCGAGGAAATCCTCAAGAACAACCGCGCCTTCGAGAGCATCGAGCAGGACACCGCGCTCGACATCACGAACGACGATCCCGAGGCCAGCGTGGTCAAGTTCGTCAACCAGATCATCCGCGAAGCCATCACCGAGCGCGCGACGGACATCCACGTCGAGCCGCTCGAAAACGATCTCCGCATCCGCTACCGCGTCGACGGCATCCTCCACGAAGTCGCCGTGCCCGCCGCAGCTCCGCGTGCTCCAAAGCGCCATCATCTCGCGCCTGAAAGTGATGGCCCACATGGACATCGCCGAGCGCCGCCTGCCGCAGGACGGCCGCATCAATCTCACCACCGTCGCCGGCGCGATCGACGTCCGCGTCTCCACGATCCCGACGGTGAACGGCGAGAGCATCTCGCTGCGTCTCCTCTCCCGCACCGAGACGCTCACCTTCGGCATCGACCGGCTCGACATGGGCGCACGGCAGATGGCCGAGATGAAAAAGATGATCTCCGCAGCCCAACGGCATCATCCTCGTCACCGGCCCCACCGGCTGCGGCAAGAGCACCACGCTCTACTCCTTCCTCTCGTCCATCAACCAGCCCTCGCGCCGCATCATCACCATCGAGGAGCCCGTGGAATATCGCCTCCCCGGCGTCTCGCAGATCGATGTGAAATCCGAGATCGGCCTCACCTTCGCCAACGGCCTGCGCGCCATCCTTCGTCAGGATCCGAACATCGTGATGGTCGGCGAAATCCGCGATTTCGAGACCGCCGAAATCGCCATCCGCGCGGCGATGACCGGCCACCTTGTCTTTTCCACGCTGCACACGAATGACGCCGTGAGCGGCATCACGCGTCTGCTCGACATGGGCATCGAGCCCTTCCTGCTCGCCAGCGTCGTGCGCTGCTTCCTCGCCCAGCGCCTCGTGCGCACCATCTGCGCCGACTGCCGCGAGGAGGCCACCTACGATGCGGATTACCTCCGCGAAATCGAGCTCCACGTGCCGCCCGGACACGAAGCTTTACCGAGGCGCAGGCTGCGACACCTGCCGGCAGACCGGCTACCGCGGACGTTCCGCGATCTTCGAGGTCTGCATCGTCACCGAGGAGCTGCGCCGCATGATCATCCGCAAGGAAACCGGCAGCGCGCTGAAAGCCCGGGCCATCGCAGGACGGCATGGAAACGCCTGCGCACCGACGGCTGGCGCCGCGTGCTCCGAGGCCAGACGACCGTCGAGGAAATCGTCCGCGTCACGCAGGCCGACGAGGCGATCACCGAGACGCGCTGACGTCCGGGGCGTCGCTACTTCGCGTAATCTGCCGCGTCGAGAGAGGCGCTGATGATTTCCTGCTCGTTGCGCGTGATGATGTGTTTGTTCGCATACGCGGGATGGACCCAGTTTACGGCGCCGAGTTCGCGGCGTCCGCCGCGCTTGTTGTCGGGCGTGATGAGCTGCGTGCGGCTGATCTCGCGGTACGCGTCGGGACGCAGGTCGGCGATGATCAGTTCGCCGCGGTCGTTGTTGATGAAGTATCGCCCGCCATTTGGCACGATGAAGCCCGTGGCCCATCGCGCCTTTTCGCGCGTGACCTCCTGCGTCTCCCACACGCGCGCGCCGTCCGCGGCGGCGATGCAGCGGAACTGCCCGTAGCTGCAAATGCCGTAGATGTGCGCGTCCTTGATGACCGGCGTGGAGATGAGCGAATGCAATTCCCCCGTGTTGATCTCGCTCGCCACGCTGCTCCGCCACACCTCACGCGCCGCGGGTTTCTTGGGATCGAGTTCGAGCATCAGCGAGCCGTTGTAAAATGCGCTCACGAAAAGCCGGTTCCCGTTGTGCACAGGCGTGGCGATGCTGAGACCGACCCGCACGGGAAACGCCACCTGCCAGTAGATCGCGCCCGTCTCCGGGTTCAGCGAAAAGAGCGCCGTCGAGTGCCAGAAGATCAGCTGCCGTGCGCCGCCGGCCTCGATGAGAATCGGCTGCCCGTAGCCCGGTTCGGCATTCGTTTCGATCGCGCGCCAGAGTTCCTTGCCGGTCAGTTTGTCAAAGGCGACGAGCGTCGCGCCCTGCGCGCCGCCCCCGGCGACGCAGATCACGCGCGGCCCGTCCACGATCGGCGCGCTTGCCGTGCCCCACTGCGGCGGCCTGAGCCCGTAATCCGCGACGAAATCCTTGCCCCACACCACGCGGCCCGTCTTCGTCTCAAGGCAATTCAAGATGCCGCGCCCGCCGACCACGTACACCCGCTCGCCATCCACCGTCGGAGTCGCACGGGGGCCGGTTTCGTACGAGATTCCCGCGTAGTCCGCCTGCCATTCCGTCTTCCACAAAATCGTGCCCGTCTTTTCATCAAGGCACAGCGCGCGCTCGATCCCGCCCTTCCTCTCCGTCGGCGCGAAGTCCGTGACAAATACCCGCCCATCCGCCACCGCCGGCCCGCTGTAGCCGCCATTCAGCGGAGTGCGCCACGCGACCTTCAGACCCGGTTCCGGAAATTTCTCCACGATGCCCGTCTCATTCCAGACGCCCGTCCGTCCCCTGCCCCGCCACTCCGGCCAATCCACCGCCTGCACCGCCGCGGCGAAGCCGAGGGAAAAAGCGACGACGCGCACAACGGAAGCAGGGAGTGGGAACATGTGCCAAATGTGAGGTCGCGCACGGCGAACGGCAACGTGGGAGTGCTGTGTGCTCCGATTTGCACGCATCGCCGGTGTCACATCGCGATCCCGGCATCGACAAAGCGCAGCCCTTCAATCTTCATACCGACCCCAACGAACTGCGCGACTTCGCCAGGCAGGCCACCGCCGCATCCTCCAAATCCCCCGATGAAATTCCCCTCCGCACTCGCCGCTCTCCTGATGCTCCCGTTCGCCGCGCTCCACGCCGCCGGGCGAAAGCCCAACATCGTCCTCTTTCTCATCGACGACTTTGGCTACGAATGCGTCAGCGCCAACGGCGGCGAGAGCTACAAGACGCCCGTGATGGACCGGCTCGCGGCGACCGGCGTGCGCTTTGAGCAGTGCCACGTGCAGCCGCTCTGCACGCCGACGCGCGTGCAGCTCATGACCGGCATGAGCAATCGCCGCAACTACACGCAATTCGGCCATCTCGATCCGTCGCAGATGACCTTTGGCAACATCCTCAAGAAGGCGGGCTACGCGACGTGCGTTGTAGGAAAGTGGCAGCTCGGCAACGGGCTCGAGGGGCCCGGCGTTTTTGGCTTCGACGAATACGCGCTCTGGCAGCTCACACGCCGCCCCGGGCGCTACAAAAACCCCGGCCTCGAAATCAACGGCAAGCTCCGCGACTACACGATGAACGAATACGGCCCGGACCTCGTGAACGACTACGCGCTCGACTTCATCACGCGGAAAAAGGACGCGCCCTTCTTCCTCTACTACCCGATGATCCTCACCCACGATCCCTACGATCCGACGCCGGACAGCGCCGACTATCTCGATGCAAAAGGCGGCCAAGGCGGCAAAGGAAAGGGCCGTGGCCCGTCGGGACATTTTCCCGACATGGTCACCTACGCGGACAAAATGATCGGCCGGGTCGTGGCGAAGCTCGATGAACTGAAACTGCGCGACAACACGCTGATACTCGTCCTCGGGGACAACGGGACGGGCAAAGGAACGAAGTCGCGTTTCAAGGGCCGCGATGTGGTCGGCGGCAAAGGTACGACGACGGCATGGGGCACGCACGTCCCCTTCATCGGAAACTGGCCCGGCCACGTCGCAAACGGGAAAGTGTGCGCCGACCTGATCGACTCCACGGACTTTCTCCCGACGATCTGCGAAGCGACGGGCACGCCCATTCCGGCCGAGCTGAAGATCGACGGACGCAGCTTCCTCCCGCAGCTCCGCGGCGAAAAAGGCAACCCGCGCGAATGGCTCTACGCCTGGTATAACCGGGGCGGCGGCCCGAAGGCCTCGGCCGAGTTCACGCACGATGCCAACTTCAAGCTGTACACCGATGGCCGCTTCTACGCCGTCGATAAGGACGACCTCGAAAAATCGCCGCTCGCAGATCCGGGGCTCGATGCCAATGCGAAGGCGGCCAAGGCGAAGTTGCAGACGGCGCTCAAACAGTTTGAAGGCCCGCGCCCGGCACGGTTCGCCAAACAAGACTAGCCGCTGACGGAATCCTGAACCTGCGAATCCAATGAAACATCACGTCCTTCCCTGCATGCGGCCTCTCATCTTCCTCGCAAGCCTGCTCCTGTGCGCCCTCACCGCGCACGCGGCGAAGCAGCCGAACATCATCTTCATCCTCGCCGACGATCTCGGCTGGACCGACCTCGCGGTGCAGGGCAGCGAAGTATTACGAAACGCCGAACATCGATCGCCTCGCGGCGCAGGGCATGCGGCTCACCCGCTATCACAACTGCCAGAACTGCCAGCCCACGCGCGCGGCGCTGATGAGCGGGCAATACGGTGCCGCGCACCGGCGTCTACACGGTCGGCGGCATCGACCGCTTCGAATGGCAGTCGCGCCCGCTGCGGCCGGTGGACAACGTGGACAAGCTGCCGCTCGACAAGATCACCTCGCGCAATCGCTGAAGGCGGCGGGCTACGCGACCGGCATGTTCGGCAAATGGCACCTCGGCGAGGATGGCGGAGCATCATCCGAGCGCAGCGCGGCTTCGACGAGGCGATCGTCTCGATGGGCAAGCACTTCGACTTCGAGACGAATCCGAAGACCGACGTATCCGCAGGGCACCTACCTCGCCGACTTCCTCACCGACAAGGCGGTCGATTTCATCCGGCGGCACAAGGACGCAGCCGTTCTTCCTCTACCTGCCGCACTTCGGCGTCCACTCGCCGTTTCAGGCGAAGCAGGAGCTGATCGAGAAGTTCAAGCCGAAGCCGGCCGTGGGCGGACATCACAACCCGACCTACGCGGCGATGATCGCGAGCGTGGATGAAAGCGTGGGCCGCGTGATGGCGCTGCTCGACGAACTGAAGCTCGCGGACAACACCGTGCTGATCTTCTCCAGCGACAACGGCGGCGTCGGCGGCTACGTGCGCGAAGGCATCAAGAAGGCGGCGACATCACCGACAACGCACCGCTGCGCAGCGGCAAAGGCAGCCTCTACGAAGGCGGCACGCGCGAGCCGTTCATCGTGCGCTGGCCCGGCGTCGACGAAGCCCGGCACGACCTGCGACGTGCCGGCGATCCACGTGGATGTGTATCCCGACCTTCCTCGAAATCGCCGGCGCGAAACGCGCCGGCGAACTACGTGCTCGACGGTGAAAGCCTCGTGCCGCTCTTCCGCGATGCCGGCGCATCACTGAAGCGCGACGCGATCTTCCAGCACTTCCCCGGCTACCTCGGCGTCGGGCGGCGGCACGTGGCGCACCACGCCCGTCGGCCTCATCCAGTCGGGCGATTGGAAGCTGATGGAGTTCTTCGAAGATCGGCCGGCTCGAACTCTACAACCTCCGCGACGACATCGGCGAAAAGAAAAACCTCGCCGAGAGAATGCCGGAGAAGGCGAAGGAACTGCACGCAAAGATGATCGCGTGGCGCGAGGCGATCAAAGCTCCGATGCCAACGCCGAACACGGACATCAAGCCCACCCCAGCCGCCAAACCCGGCAAAGGCAAAGGCCGCAAGAAGGGCAACGATTGATCTTTGCCGGGTTTCAGCGCGGCACCCGTGCGGGCAGAATCGGCACCTCGCAAAAGGTCAGCGCGGCGATGCCGTTCACGCCGTTGAGCAACGTGTCCTGATTCCACGCGACCTCCTTGAGATAGGTGATCGTCTTTGCCGCGGACGCCTCCTTCAGTTTGAGCGTGAGCACATTTCCAGAGACGCTGCCCGAGGCGACTTGGTCCTTTTCGCCATCGAGGTAAAACCGGCCCGCCAGCGCATCCGTCCAGACCACGGGCTGATCAAATTCCAGTTCGATCGTGTCTTTCGCCGCATAGGAGGCGCGACGGAGATTGGGCGGCGTGATCGAGCCGGCAGGCACTTTGCCGTAGTGGTCCCGCTCGATGAGCGGCTGGATCAGGCGCGCAAATTCCGCCCAGCCCACCAGCGGAAAATGGCAGCCGCCAGGCGGCCGGATGCCGAGCGTGGACATGATGCTCATGTTGGAAAAAAGCTGCGGCAGTGTCCGCAGTTTCTCGCGCAGCCTGTCGCCGGAGCCGTCGCGTCCGCCCATGCTGCACGCGTTCGGCCAGATTTGGAAAACGTAGTACTGCTGCACGTTCGGGAAGTCCTGCTTCCAGCCAGCCGCCATCTCCACGAAGAGCGGCTGGTAAGTCTCCCATCCGTAGCCGCCCGTCGGTCCGTCCGCGCCCTGATCGCTCTCGCCCTGGTGCCACAGGATTCCGCGGATGCCATGGGTCAGCTTCGCGTGTTGTACGCGCCACAGCATCCGTCCGTAAATCGTCGTGAGGTCCGCCGGGTCGCCGGCGTTGCGCTGGTGCTGGTCGATGCGCGTTCCGCCGACCGCGGCGTTGATGATGAAGATCGGCATCTTCTGGCTTTCGAGCAGCCGCTTCGCCAGTTCCATGCCCCACCAGCCCAGCTCCGCCTTCTCGCCCTTCTGCGCTTTCCAGACCGGGTTGCACCAGAGGTTGCCTTCGTTGTCCTTCGGATTCTGCGAAGGGCGTCCGTAGCTGCGAATCCACTCATTGGTCTCCGGCGGAGATTGCTCGCGGGTATCCGTCGCCAGCGCGTTCGACTGGCCCTCGATGATGTAGGCATCGCCGCAGACGAGATTGCCCACCGTTTCCAGCATCGTCTCGCGCCCGCCGGTCTTCGTGCCAAACTCGACGCTGTAGTGGATCAGGCCCGGCTTCAGTTTCGCGGACAGCGCATACGCCTTGTCCGCGCCGGGCTTCGCCGTCTCCGTCCTCACGAGCTTCCCGTCGGCGTAGAGTTTCAGGAAAACGGAGTCCGCTGCGTCGGCGAGCGTGCCGTTGTAGTGGAGCGTTCCCTCGTTCTTGTCGTCGCGCGCGTAGAACTGCCCTTCCTCCGGCTTCTCGTCCTTTTCCGGCGTGCGCGCCACCCACGCGTCGCGCTTCGGCTCCGTCACTTCGATGGTCACGCTCTGCGTGACGGGCCTGCCTCCATTGCTCGCGGTCGCAGTCACAGTGAGCGTGCCGCTGTTCTGCGCGCGCTTGAGGATGAGCTTCTCCGGTGTGGCCTCCTTGATCACGGCGAAGGGTCCGGCGCTCCACTCGATCTTCAATTCTCCAGCGCCCTTGTCCTTCATCGCGACGAAATTGCGGATGCCCCGGGCGACCTCGATCGTGTCCCGGCCGTTCCACTTGGCTGGGGCGTTCAGGACTAGCACCGGATCGGGAATCGCTTCCTTCACCGTGATTGGAATGTCGCCCGTCTTCACGCCCTCCGCAGTCACCGCCTTCAGCCGCAGCGTCGCCGCTGTGTCGCCCGTCACGCGCCCGGCATGGAACACAAACGAGAACCGGTCCACCGCCGCGACGGTCTCCACGCCGTCGCGCACGACCGACCACACCAGCTTCTGCGCCCCACCGGCCTGCGCGGTGAATGTCGCGCTTTCCCCCTCCATCACCGTCGCCTGCGCCGGCGACACTGCGAACACCGAACCCGCCTGCACGAGCGGACCGACCAGCGTCTGCAGCGGCTTCTGGTTTTCAAATTGCAACCGCACCCACTCCGCAGGGCGCGCCACTTTCGACACGCGCACCTCGTCGATGTCGCCGGCAAAAGTGTAGTTGTTGTACCAACCGCCGATCCACAGTCGCGCCGGACTTTTGATGGCCAGCGGCGGACCGCTCTTCGTGTTCGTTCCGTCCGGCATCGCCGTTCACGTAGATGACCGACTCGCCCTGCCGGTAAGTGTGCACCGCATGCGTCCATTCGCCCAGCGGCACGCGGCTGACACCGGCCACATTGCCGCCGGAAAAATAGCAGTCCATCTGCACGTGCGGCGGGCTGCGGAACTGCATCACCACCTTGCCCTGCGCGTGTTCGTTGCCCCAGGCGATGATTGTCGCGTTCGGCTTCTCCGCCCGGAACCACACCTCCGTGCTGTGCTGTCCCGCGCCTTCGGGATATCCCGCAATCTTGTCGCCACCGAAGATGCCCCGCTTCTCCGCGAAGTGCCGCGCCTTCCCGATCACGCCGCCGGTCGCCACCGTGCCCGTGTCCTTCGATTCGATCGTCCCCGTTTCATCCCGCACCGCGTCGCCCATGTGCCACACGCTCAGGTAGCCGTTCGACTCGTTGAATACCGCCTTCCCGTCCGACTCGTCCGCTGCGTCCGCCTTGCCCCAGTGCATGCGGATCATCTGCCGCGCATTCCCCTCGATGCGCGGGATGCGCACCCAGATGCTCGCCGCGCCCGTCGCCGCATCCCACTCCTCGATCTCATACGGCAGCGGCGTTCCGGTGCTGCTGGAAAAGCGGACATCCTCGCCGCCCGCCTTCGCCTGCTTGAAATCGAACCAGTCCTTGTGAAGCCGGACCAGCAGCGGGAATTGCTCCACCGACGCCGAAGCCGCCAGATTCGCGCCATCGGGCGTGGTGAGAATCGCAAGCTCCCCCGAGTGCCGCCAGCCCGCGTATTGCGCGGCGGTCGGAACAGGCTTGTCCTGCGCGAAGGCGAGGATTGGCAGGAGCAGGATTGCAGCGAGGGTTCTCATGTCTGGTGATGGTCGGGATCGGACGGTGAAATGCGACGCAGCTTCGTTGACTTCCCCCGCCCCGTCTTGGCGTCGAAAGCCACCCCCGCATGAAAGTAAGCACACCGCGAGCGGCGACTTGGAAAGCGCCGCTCCTAGCGCCTGAGCGCCTTCGCCGCGGCGGCCTGGAATGCTCCGCGCACTTCGCTAGCGTCGCTGTTCGGGAAATTCGCGCGCTGCACCATCATCACATACGCGACGCCGCGCACCGGATCGACCCACGCCTGCGTGCCCCACGCGCCGCCATGGCCGAAGGTCCCCGGCGACAGCATCGCCGCCACGCCCTCGTGCGGCGTGCGCAGGATGCTCGTGCCGAGCCCCCATCCGTACTTCTGCCCGTGCTGGCCGTAGGTGTCGTTTTGGAAAAATCCCACCGGCAGGTCGCCCGTCTGCGGAGTGCTCAGGAATTTCATCGCATCGCTGCTCAGGATGCGACGCCCCTCGCGCGAACCGCCGCCGAGCAGCATCTGGCAAAAGCGCGCATAGTCCGGCGCCGTCGAGTAAAGTCCGCCATTGCCCTGCGGCGGACGGTTGCGCGTTCCCTCATAGCCATCGCGCGGCGGCACGGGCTTCAGCGCGCCCGTGTCCTTGTCCTTCGCGTATGAGGTCGCGAGCCGCGCACGCTGCGCATCGGTCGGGTAAAAGGTCGTGTCCTTCATCCCCAGCGGCTCGAAAAGCCGCTGCTGCAGAAACGCGTCGAAAGTCATCCCGCTCACCACTTCCACGATCCGTCCCGCGGCGTTGATTCCGCTCTGGCAGTATTTCCACTTCGTCCCCGGCTCGAACTGCATCGGCGCCGCGAGCCACAGCGGCACGAGATCCGCCAGCGTCTTCGCATCCTTCGCCGCCGGCCCGCCCGCCTCGCCGAGCCCGGAGGTGTGCGTGAGGATCTGCGCGATGGTGAGATTCGCCGGCTTGCCCGAGGGCGTCTTCAGGTTCGCAAATTCCGGCAAGATACTTCGCCACCGGATCGGCGACGTTCAGCTTCCCCTCGTCCTGCAGGATGAGCACCGCCGTGCCGGTGATCGGCTTCGTCATCGAGGCGATCCAGCAAAGCGTATCCGGCGTCATCGGCCGCCTCGCCGCCACATCGGCCATGCCGTTGGTCTCCAAATGCAGCACCTTGTCCTTCGTCACCACCATCGTCACCGCACCCGCGATTTCATGCTTCGCGATTCACTCCTCCATCGTCGCGCCCACGCCCGGCAGCTTCGGTTCATCGGCAATGGCGGAATGCGTCAGGCCAAAGGCGGCGGTGACCGCGACGGAGATCGCGACGGAGAGAATGGCTGCGGCGGGGAGACGGGAGAATTTCATAGGGAATGCCCCATCCTGCGACGCATCCCTGAGCCTGCGCCACGCAATTTTCCCGTCCATTTCCCCAGCGGCCACGAATAGAGGCGCCGGGAGCACCCGTCCGCGATGAGTCTCGACTGCGCATCGCGCTGAAATGATAACCGCACGAGCCACGCACCCACCTTTTACCACTCACTCATGAATTCGCTCCTCAAGTCCCTCCTGCTTCTCCTCGCCGTGTGCTCCTTCACCGGATGCGAGGTCATTCCCGCCCGGCTCGGAGGAAAGGTCACACCCGTCCGCGGCGCCAAGACCTCCATCCTCATCGTCCTGCACGAACAGCGCGCCTACCTCCTCCAGGGCCGCGAGCGTGTCGCCGAGGCCTCCATCTCCACCGGACGCGAAGGCTACCGCACGCCCGTCGGCAATTTCAGCGTCATCCGCAAGGACATCGATCACCGCTCCGGCCTCTACGGCGACTATGTCGATTCCTATGGCCGCATCGTGAAAGCCAACGTGGACGTGCGAAAGGATCGCAAGCCCCCCGGCTCGCGCTACCTCGGCGCGCCGATGTATTACTATTTGGAATTCAAGCCCGGCTACGGCCTGCACGAGGGCGATCGCCCCGGCTATCCCGCCTCCCACGGCTGCGTCCGCCTCTCCTCCTTGCGCGCCCGGCAGTTTTTCGCAGCGAGCAAAATCGGAACCCCAGTGACCGTCCGCCGCTGAACAACCACGCAACCAAATGCCCCCCAATCCAACATGAAAAAGAACATCGGAATGCTCCTCCTTGCCATCTACCTCATCCTCGTCGGCGTCATCGGCCTCTTCGGGATTTCGCTTGGCCAGCTCCACTTCATCACCCCCGCCCTCGCCGTCGCCGCCGGAGTCCTCATTTTGTTAGGCAAGTGACCTTGCTCCGATAGCCGCGCAGCCGGCCACCCGCCGCTGCCACCTTCTCCGTGTCGGCAATCATCGCGACCGGAGCCCCTGGCCTTTTTCGACAAACGTTCGCAAACGTGAACGAATAGACTGGCCCTGTTCATACGTGGACGCTTAGGATTCGTCCGAACGTCAGCCTGAAAACCTTATGAACACCGACTCCGCCAAGTCCGCTCCCACCGTTGGGAGTATTTGTGAAACGCGCATCGCCCTCTCATTTTTCGGCGGGGTCGCCCTCGCGGTTTACGAGAGCGGAGTCGCACTCGAGTTCTTCCGGCTCGTGAAAGGCGAAGGCGTTTACGCGCAGTTGAAAGACCTGATCGGCGACGTGGTGGTGGACATCATCACCGGGACATCCGCCGGCGGGCTGAACGGGGCATTTCTCGGAAACGCCCTCGTGAACCGCGGCGACATGCGGAAGCTCCTGGACCTCTGGCGCACCGAGGGTGACATCGACAAACTGCTCTACGGCGTGTGGAAGGCCGGCCCGAAGTCCCTGCTCGATGGCGATCGGTTTCGCGCCGTGATTTTCGAGGCTTTGCTGGCGAAGCGGACGGCACCGCTGGATGAGACGCTGCAGGACGCGCTGGAACTGTTCCTGACCTCCACGAACGTGGACGGCGACAGGGTCCTCATTAGGACCCCGGACAACGAGGAGATCCCCACCAGGACCCACCGCCAGGTCTTCCACTTTCGCTATCGCAAGAAGCAACCGGGAACCGACACGCCCGAGATCAATGATTTCAATAATGAAGAGGACATGTGCCTCCTCGCGCAGGCGGCACGCGCGAGTTCATCCTTCCCGCTCGCATTCGAGCCGGTGCTGGTAAAAAAGGACGGGCTCGGGGAACGCGCCCGCAACCTCGAGGCCGATGCATACCACATCGATGGCGGCGTGCTGGACAACAAGCCGATCGACCTCGCCCTCCGCGCCATCGCAAAACGTCGCGCCAACAAAAAGGTGCACCGCCTCCTATTCTACATCGATCCCGACCCCGAGCAGGTCGGCTCACGCGTCTGCCAGATCGACCCCAAACCCTATACGGGACCCGAAGTCGTGATGAAGGCGCTGCTCGGCCTTCCAGGCTACCAAAGCATCACCACGGCACTCCAGGACATCGAGCAGCGCAATGTGGATGTGCGCGACTTGCAGCGCACGCTCAGTTATTATGAGACGCAGGTGGCCCGATTCCGCGCGTGGAAAGGCTTTGAGGAAGACAAAAAGCAGCCGCCGGCCGCAGCCACGGAGGCGGAACCGAAGCAGGATGAGATAGAAGCCGCTCAATCAAAATTCAAATATATTCCGCCCGAGAATCCCCCCACTGCGCTCTTCCGCGCACAAGAGGACGCTTATCTGGATTTGCGCCTCCAGCGGGAATTTCCCAAACAATTCTTCGGAGTGATCACCGAGTTCTTCAGGACTCTGACAGACATGGAGGAAGCGGCCGGCAGGGCGCATCCCAAGGCAAAGCCGAACCATCAGATCGCGGAAAAGGTTTACCAGATCAAGTGCCTCCTCGTCGGCTCGCTCGACCTCCGGTATCATCGGCGGTTTTGCAAGTATCTGGTGCACGTGATTCGCACCCTCTACCCCGAGCGCCCTTCGGGCACCGGCGACGGGACGGGCCTTCGGGAAATCTATATCGACGGCGTAACGGAGCGGCTCAACCGATTGAAGGACTTTCTCTACGAGCAGGATGAACTTCTCGTCCGCAGACAGGAGGCGGAAGCCCACGCGTTTACCGCGGAGTTGGTGGAGATCGAGGCGCGGGTCCGGGAAGTCTCGGAGCATCTCCCCGGAAAGGGAAAGGCCAACACAGGATCCCCCCTGGCGCTGCTCGACGAGCTGTTTGGCAATCTGTATAGCACCCCCTTCATCCGTCGCCGTTCCGACTTTCTCGCCCGGTTGTGCGAAACCGTGCGTCTCAAGCTGAAGAATGCGACCGACGAGCTGACCGAGAAATTGAAGGAGGCCAGCACCGCGGATTCCGAGAATCCATATCTCGCAAAGGTCACGGATGGCTATCTCGTCCTGCGGGATGCCCTCATTTCCTTCTATCTCCGGGACATGATTATCTACCCGCTGATGTCCGGCGAGGATCTGGACGCCGAGACGCAGCAGATCAATTTTTCCCGCATCAGCCCTGCCGATGCCAATCTCTACATGCCCGGCCTGTCGGCCCAGGAAAAGCTCGCGGGGGAGACATTGGCCCACTTTGGCGGATTCCTGAACGAGGACTGGCGCGGCAATGACCTGACATGGGGACGCCTCGACACCGCCGAGATCCTCATCCGCAAATTGCATCCCGGCACGGAAGAGCAGAAAAGGGCGATGGTCGCCGAGGCGCAGAGGGAGATTGCCCTCGAAATGCGCAGCCTCGGCATGGGCATCACCAACAAGCCACCCTCGACACCTCCCGAAGTGGCCGGCGGCCCTCCCCCGAGGAAGGACCTGCTCGGCATGGAGGGCATGAAGGCCCTTCCATGCGAAACGAAAATCGCCTGGAGTTGGCGCGCTGCCGTCACGCTGCTGAAAATCCTCCGCCAGTCATTGGCTGAATCGAAAGCCGCATTCTTCCTCCGGGTGCCACTCGCCATCCTGGACAAGCTCATCGTTGTCCTCTCATTCCTGTTCCTCCTGGTCACCCAAGTGATCGTGAAACTCTTCCGCTGGCGCGTCCTGCTGTATCTGCTGATCGCCGCCTTGCTGATCGGCTTGGGCGCACTGCTGGCCTTCCTATGGGACCATTCGCTCCAGGACTTCTGGGACCGGGTGACTGCCCTCTTCCATTAGCCGCAGTCCTCCACGCTCCCAGGCTTCCGCCCTTCCCTACCGCAGGAGCGCCATGCGCAGCGACTCCACATAGTTGGCAAATGCCTGCAATTCCACCTGCGTCGGCGGGTCGCTGAAACCTCCGGCGAAAGGTCCCACCGCGCTTGGGTTGCGCGCCGTCGTGGCGATGGCGTCGTTCAGTTGCTGCATGCTCACATCGCCCATCTGGCCTTGCGGGCCTTGGGGACCTTCCGGGCCCTGCGGACCCTGCGCTCCCTGCGGCCCCTCGACGCCCTGCGGACCTTGCGGCCCGGGAACGCCGTCCGGCCCGGGATAGCCCTGCGGGATGCCAAAGCTGAACCGCACATCGTTTCCATATAGGTGTGCGGACACCGTGGCCGGCTCACCGGGGTTCAGCGTCGTCACGCCATCCACCACCGCATTGGCAAAAGGCGGACCTTGCGGCCCCTGTTCGCCCTGCGCCCCTTCCGGTCCTTGCTCCCCCTGCGCGCCCTGCGGTCCCTGCGCCCCTGGCACACCCTGCGGCCCGGGAGGCCCGGCAGGCACGTTATCTATCAGCGTCTTGAGCCCGCCGAATTGCGAGCGCATCTCGCCCGCTTCCATGAGCGAGCCATCGAGTGGGAGTGCAGGGTTGTAGGGCATGGCGGAATGCGGACCATCCTGTCCGCGAAGGGTATTGGTCAGTATGCTAGTGAATTGGTTTGCTTCGTTCGCGGGCAGGATAGCCCGCGCTACGCCCGCAGCAGGCAGCCTTTCCGGCCACCTGCCGCGGGGGCGGCGGGGTGTGTTACATCACAGGGCGGCACGCGGGGTCGCTCCACGGGCCCTGGCCCTGTGCGTCCACTCCGGCGACGCGATACCAGTAGGTCTTTCCGGGTTCGATGCCGTTGGTCTCGCAGGAGGACTTTGTGGGGCTGGCCACCTGCGTCCACACCGGTTCCTCCACGGGCGCCGGGGTCTGCTGAACAAGGTAAGTCACGGCCCCGATGAGCGGGTTCCAAGACAGCTTGGTCACGCCGGGCGAACCATTGGTCTTTGCCTGCAGGTTGACCGGCGCTTCGAGCGGGGGCTTGGGCGTGCGCCCCTTCCGCACGCCAAATCCCGCGCTCGTGATCTTGGTCCCGTCGCCCTGCGTGGCGCTCTCCGTAAACGAGGCGAGATTGCTCAGCGCATTGTTCCAGACCGCGAGCGCGTCGTCGCGCTGGTCCATCAGGTTTTTCAATGCGCCCACGGCGGCGATGTGGGCGTTGTTGGCGGCAACGAGGTCTTCCTGTGCATTGCTAAATGCCGCGAGGATCGTGGCGTTTCCGGGCACGTTTGGATTCGACGTGCTCATGGTGATGATTTCCTGCCCCTTCAGGAGTTTTTCCGGGATGGGCAGCTTGGCTGTGTTTGTGACGATGATTGCCATGGTGTATTTTGGTTTCTTTACAGGAGCCGCCGGCGCCCAACGCGCCCCGCTGTCCCAACGGGTTCCATCGTTCCAGTGTGGCATGGGGTCGGTGTCTCCTTGGTTTTGTATTGTGTATTTGAACGGCACCAGGCACTCACCCGGTTCCTGTTTTCTGCATATAGCCAATGCCGTGCCAGATGCCTTGCTCCACTCCGAAGCCCTATATACGCGCCCAATTCTCGCCGCCGCCTTGGGCCATCCGGCTATCACTGTTGAGATGCCTTCGTTCTCAAAGATGCGTTTTGGAACTTCTAACCAGTGCGTTGCAATATCGTGAAACCACCACGCCGACCCGCCTGCCGTCGTGCGCCTCTTGCCTGTGTGGCGCAGGCGTGGTCCGGTTCATCGGGCACCGTGCTTTCTCCGTTCACTCCGGATCCGGTGCAGCCGCTCCGTAAAGCCGCCCTCCTCGGTGAACGCCGCCGCATGGGCGGGGGAAATGAGCGAAAAGCCTGGGACTGTGGAACCGTGGAACAGCGGTTCGACGGAGGACGGGAAGGGGGCGGTGGAGAACTCTAAACCAGCCGGTTCGCTGGCAAATGCTTGGGCGATAGTCTGTTGCATTCGCCTGATTCACACTTGCATGGCACATTTTCGTCCCGGAAAATGTCGTTTTCTGTCTTACTTTTGCCAAAAGCAGTCTTACTTTTGGGAAAAGCAGTCTTACTTCCCGCGGATTCAGTCTTACTTTTGGGGAAAGCAGTCTTACTTCTCCGCGTTTCTGTCTTCCTTTTGCCGAATGCAGTCTTCCTTTCCTGGGATTCTGTCTTCCTTTTCAGCGATGCAGTCTTGCTTTCGGGCGATGCAGTCTTGCTTTTCCGGAATTCTGTCTTTCTTTTCCCGAATGCAGTCTTCCTTCCGGGCGATGCAGGCTTCGTTCCGGGGTGCGGTGTGGGGAGATGAGACCGCTTCGCTGCTGGCTCCCGTGGGAGGGCGGGCGTGGGCGTTTTGCGCGCCGGGAAGGGTCAGGCCTTCTTCACCAGCGCCATGACGATGGAGATGATGGCGAGGACGACGAGGATGTGGATGAAGCCTCCGAGGAGGTTAAAGCCGAGCCAGCCGATGAGCCAGAGCACCACGAGAATGAGGGCGATTGTATAGAGCATACAGACTGTTCGCGGGCGCTTTGCGGTGTGGTCGTGAAAACTCTCCCTGAACTGCAAGGAACCTGATTTTACCTTTACCGGGTCGGGCCGCCGTGCTCCGGCGCGGCCGGGCTCTTTTTGGTTTTTTTGTTCATATCAAATAAGAATCGTGGTTCAGTGGGGCTCCGGACTTGCGGCGGGGGGGATTAAATCCTGCCACGGTGGGTTTCGGGGGTGGTGCTGCACCGAAGGTGGTCGTGATGGAGCATGACTCGCCACTTTCGATGGCGAGCCAGCCAGCGGGGGAACCGAACATGAATTAGTTCATTGGGGCGACGTGAGGTGAGGAGGTGAAACGAGGCGTCCGGCGGGGGGCGGAGGGGCGATGTGAGGGGCAAATGGTCATGACTCCGATTCATCCAGCGCTGGTGCATTTTCCGATCGCGCTGATGGCGCTGGCGTTCATCGCGGAGGCGGTGGGGTATTTGCGGGACAGCCATTCGGCGCGGGCGGCGGGGGCGTGGGCGATCGCGGGGGCGGC
Source organism: uncultured Verrucomicrobiae bacterium (assembly GCA_963769025.1). GTDB lineage: Bacteria > Verrucomicrobiota > Verrucomicrobiia > Chthoniobacterales > Chthoniobacteraceae > SXWH01. The sequence continues at coordinate 336,891 of CAVYKI010000002.1, read as the reverse complement.
AGTGGGCGGGGTGCTGACGGTGGCGGCGGGGTATTGGGACATGGGGCGGGCGTCGCTGTCGGTGGAGTCGCAGGCGATGGTGCAGTTGCACATGAAAATGGGCTGGGTGGTATTTGCGGGGATCGGCTTCATGGCGCTGTGGCGGGGGGCGCTGCGCAGGAAGCTGGATGCGCCGGGGCTGGGGTATCTCTCGGCGGCGCTGCTGATGATGGCGCTGACTTTCTTTCAGGCGTGGTTTGGCGGGGAGATCGCGCATGCGCACGGGGCGGGCATGGCGGCGGCGAACCAGGGGATGCGGCCGCGGGAGCAGGCGAAGGAGGAGTCGCGGGTGGCGGCGGAGTTTCTCCGGAGGATTCCGCTGATGGACTGCGTATGGGAGCCGGCGGACGGGGCTAAGGAGAAGCAGCTGAGCATCCCGCGGTGACGGCTTTCGGGCGCGGACACATTAGCCGAAGGCCATTCATCATGGATGGCGGTGCGTCGCCGGGATGGAAGCAGTGGGCGGGGTTTTCCGGAAGGATGTTCTTGTGGGGCTGGCGGAGCAGAGTGACGGGGTGACGGAGGGAGCCTTGGAGTGCGGAGGCTTGCCTCCGCTTTAGGCGCGAGGCTTGCCGAGCGCGGCGGGTGTTTTTGGATGCGACGGCCTGCCGCGCTCGCCGAGGCTCGCCAACCGCAGAGCGGCAGCCAGCTGCCGCAGTCCAAGGGGGGACGGGCGGGCCGATGGCTAACCGGATGGCTAATGCGCGGAGGGTGGCGTGGAGTTCGGCGGGGGTGCGGCGATGGTGCGGGCGACTTCGTCGAGGAGCGGGGCGTCCATTTCCACGAGATGGCTGCGCTCGGGGAAGCGGCCGTCCTGCACGTCGGCGATGTATTCGCGGAAGGCGGCGATGCGCTCGTCCTGGAGGCGGCGGTGCTCGGCGGCGAAGTTGCGGTAGGCCTTGGCGTGGCGCGGGGGGCGTTCGTCGTAGTCGCCGAGGATGTCGTCGGAGAAGAGGAACTGGGTGTCGCAGCCGGGGCCGGAGCCGAGGGACATGAGGAGCATCTTCGTCTGCGAGGAGAGGAAGCGGGCGAGGTTGTGCGGGACGACTTCGAGTTCCGCGGCGTAGGCGCCGGCGTTTTCGAGTTCCTTCATGCGGCGGTGAAGCTCGCGTGGCTTCCTCGACGGTGCGGCCGATGGCGCGGTAGCCGGTCCACGTGACGTGGCGCGGGACCAGGCCGAGATGGCCGACGACGGGGATGCGCTTCGCGCGCCATGGCCTCGATGATGAATGGGCTGGCGGAGCAATAGACGGAGCTGGCGCCGAGCTCGAGCGCGCGGAAGGCGACGCGGATCGCTTCCTCCGGCGAAGCGAGGCCGTGCGGCGTGGCGGCGGAGAGGAAGCTGTGCGGCGCGGCGGCGACGAGCGCGGGCAGGCGGGACTGCGCCTCCGGGCTGTCGAAGCTGCAGCTCATCAGATCCACGCCGGCCTGCTTCGGCGGCGGCGGCTTCCTCGGGGGATTTCACGTGGATGTGGGTGAGGACGCGTTTGCCCTTGAGCTGCTGGAGGTCGGAGACGGTGTACTTTTTGCGGGGACGGAGCATCGGAAGATGGAAGATGGAAAATGGAAAAGAGCGCGGGAGTTAGGCTTCGGGGGATTCGCGGGCGGACTTGGCTTCGGGGGTGTTGTAGAGGGGGTGCGTGGGCTTGAGGGTTCTGAGGAAGAGGAGGCGGAAGTCGTCGGCCTTCTTTTCGGCTTCCCGCTGGTGTTTCACTTTCTCAGGCATGCGCCGTTTCCCCTCGAAAGGAAGGCGCTCGACGGCGCCGGCCCAGCCGGTGAGCTGGCGGGAACAGGATTCGGCGAGCGCGCGGATGCGGTCGAGTGCGGCGGTGTGCTTTCGCAGGCTGGGGCGGTCGCGGATGACGGCCATCATGGAGCGGACTTCACCGGCGGAGCCGCGGGCGATGCCGATATAGGCGAGGAGTTCGGCGGTGGTGGTGCGCTCGAAGCCCTCGGCGATGTTATTCGACACGGAGAGTGCCGCGCGGTCGAGCTGGTTGCGAAATCCGGGGGAGAATGGAGCCGGGGTGGTTTCGATCAAATCGAGGACGGTATCATACAGTCTCGCGGCCTCCTGCCACACGGGGAGGTCTTCAAAGCGTTCGTACTTGGCCATTGCAGTTTGTTCGGTGAGGCCGCGCATCGTGCCGGGTGCACTTGTCGTTTTCCATCCTCCATTTTCACCCACGCCAAGCTGAGCCGACTCTGCGACACTCCACTCCCCTCCCCGCCCCATCAAGCGCCCCCGTCAGGCGAACAGGAATGCGGCCTCCATCTTCCATCTTCCATCTTCCATCTTCCATCTTCCATCTTCCATCTTCCCCCACGCGGCGGGCAGGACGAACAACGTCGCGCTTCCCACCGGCGAACAATCCATCACGCTTTCGCCTCGCGCTGCGCGGTCCATTCATAGACCACGCTCCCATCCACATCGCGGTGCTGGAAAAGGATCGCGCTCCTGCGGCCGTCGCGCCTGAAATTCACCGAGAGGAAGCCGCCTTTGACACGATGGAAGCGGTGATAGCGCGGATCCTCGCCGGGAGTGCCGCCGGCGTGCTGGTCGCTCGCCGCGCCGACGCTGAACTCGTGCAGGCCCGACGTAGGATGCACGGAGTGGTATTGCCAGTGGCGGTCGCCGCAGATGACGAAGAAATTGTCCGGGACATTCGCCTTCAGCCACGCGCGAAGTTCGTCGCCCTCGTGGCGGAATCCTTCGTTGCTGTGGTTGTCGTTCTTGCCCCCGCGGTCGGGGCCGACGAGCGGCGTGGGGCTGACGAGCACCTTCCACGTCGCGTCGCTCTCCTTCACCGTGCGCCGGAACCACTCCTTCTGCTCCGCTGCCCCAGATGGTCTTGTCCGGGCCGTCGGGCATCTTGTTAGGCGAGCGGAAGTCACGGCCTTCGGTGAGCCATATCTGCAGATCGCGCCCCCAGCGGAAGGTGCGGTAGCCGGGCCCCTCCCCCATCGGCGCCTGCTGGCGGAAAATGCGCTGGCCCTCGGCAAAAGTGAGCGTGCCCATCTTCGCCCCGGCCCACGAGTCGTTGTTCAGCGTGTCGTGGTCGTCCTTCAGCCAATAGGTGCCGACGTGGCGGTTGAACTCCACGAGGCGCGGCAGGCTGAACATGCGCTGCCAATGATAGCGCGCCAGCGCGGGCGAAGTGGCGCGCGGCTCATCGTTATCATAATAGACAAGATCGCCCGTGAGGCAGGCGAACGACGGCTTTAGCGCTAGCATCGAGAGATAAATCGCGTGCCCATCGGGATGCCCGCGGTCGGGATAGCCCTGGCAGGTCATCACGCAAAACTGAAAATCACCCGGGACATCCGCCGCCGGCGCCGTGCGGAACTCGCCGCGGAAGCTCCCTTGCGATTTGCCATCCGCGCCCGCAGTCTCGCTCTCATAGTGATAGGCAGTGCCGGGCTTCAGACCGGTCAATGCAAAGTGGTGCGTGAAGTCTGTCTCCTCCGTGACCTCGGCCCAGTCCGTGGTCAGGGCATCGCTCAGATCCGCCTTGGTCCCATATCGCAGACGCACGCGGCCCGGAGCACCGGGGCACGCGCCCTCCAGTTGCTCCACGGGGACGCTCACTTCAGCGGGCTTGTCCTTCTTCGCGCCCTTCACCCGCCCGGGAATCACCTTGCCTGCGTTATTTCGCACGGCTGCCGCCGTGAACCGCGTCCACACGATCGCACTGCGGTCGGTCACTTCTCCCGCGCGCGTGCCCATCGCCTGATGGAGTGCGCCACCGGCGTCCGCAGCGTGCGCGACAAGTTCCGGCATCCAGGCGGCTGCGGCAAGGACGCCGGTGGACTGCGCGACAAACGCGCGGCGGGTGATCGGAGAGGCGGGTTGTTTCATGGGGAGGTTTTGAGGTTCAGGATTCACGCGGAGGACGCACATCCGCTGCAAACGACAAAGCGCATGCCTCGCAATTTGCGCCAAGCGCATTGCCTCCGCATGCGCCACACCCATCCACGCAAATGCGGAAGCGGCGGGGAGGGCCGGGATGTGTTTCACGGTTTTGACGACGGTTTGGAGCGGCTCGGGCAGCGGGCCCCAGATTTCTGCGAGGAGGGCGAAGGTCTCCGGCTCGGCCTGCTTCAGTTCGCCGGTGACGAACGGGTAGAAGTCATTCGAGCCGAAGTACGCCTCGGTCATCTCGGCGAAGAACTCCTTCTGGTTCGTCAGCCCGTAATGCTCGCGCATGTGGCCGGGGCTGGTGAGGACGGATTGGTATTTCCCGCTGTCGCAAAACTTCTTCCACACGGCGATCACGCGCGGGTCGTCGAAGCCGATCGTCTGGTCGTGAAAGGCATGCGCAAGCTCGTGCAGCACGACCCACGGCATGCGGTGGTTTTCAAATGGCGAGAGAAACTGCTCCGCGTCGGGGATGTGGGCGCACTTCGCGAGATGCTCGCTGTATCCTTTTCCCTTCAGCCATCCGGCGCTCGGGTGATACTGCATCGCGCGCAGGTCGCCGTAGTCCTGATCGAGCTGGATGGTGATGGCGCGCAGCTTCGCGAGTGCCGGCTCCGGCACGATGATGGCGATGGCGACCAGCCGCGCCGCGAGCAGCTTCAGCGCACGCTCGCCGACCGCCGTGCCTTCGCCGCGCAAGAGGCGGTCATCCACGCGGATGTTCCATCCTTCGATGTTCCGGGTCGTGTGGGCAGTGGGCAGCGGCGTCTTTTCCGCCGCGAAAGCGTGAAGGCAAAGCAGCATGAGCAGCGGGACGATGAGGGTTTTCATTTTGAGTGGATAAAAAGTGGCGGGGAAATTTGCGAATGAATCGGCGACAGGTCGCGGGCTACTCTCGGGGGATTTCGTTCACGGTGTAATAAGCCTTGGTGTGGAGGAGATGTTTGCCGTCCTGCGATTGGATCTTCGCGAGGTCGAAGTCGTGGATGTGGTCTTCCGTGATGCGATCCAAATGCACCATCACCGAAAGTCCGTCTGCCGCGGGGACCGCCGCGGTCACGCGCGGCGTCGTCTGGTCCACCTCGGGGCTGCCGTAGCCGGCGTGGTAGATGTGCGTGTAGGTGGTGATGTTGTAGGCATCGGTCCGCGCGGCGAGCTGCCTGTCCACGGGTTTGGTGAAGGTGATGCGAAAGCCGTCCTTCCGAATGTTGATCTCCTTGATCTCGAAGGGTACGACGCCATTCCAGTCGATGCGCTGGATGGCAAACGGCTCTGTCCCGCGCACCGGCCACTGACGGCTCGTGGTGAAGCCTCCGGCGATGAGCTGGCCCGTCGGGTGAAAATTCCACGTTCATGATCCCGGTGGCGAGTCCTTCGCGAAATGGATAACACGCGCCCTGCCACACGCCGTTCACCTGCTCGGTCGTCGCGCGCATGATGATGCTCTGCGTGTAGTCGCCGAGGAAAAGCTGACCGCCGAACGGCCCGAATTTTCCGCCGGTGTTGTCGAGCCGGAAGCCGGAGATCGAACGGCCCATTTTGATGTACGGGAACTTCACCGCCGGCGGCACCAGCTCCTTCACGCGCTTCTTCTCCACGCCCATGCGCGAGTTCGTGTTCGGCGTCACCTGCGGCGCTTTCGTGCCGGAAAAGGGATACCAATTGTAACTCGCGGGATGGCCGAGAAACGCGCCGGGCTTGAGATGCTTCAGCGAACAGCAGCCATTCCACGGCCCCTGGCTTTCGGTGACAAACATCGCGCCCTGCGCATTTGCGCCCACTCCACCGGGGCTGCGCAGTCCGCTGCAGACGGGGATCATCTTTCCATCCGGCGTCACCTTCACCGCCCAGCCGCGGAAAAGATTGTGCGACTCGTACGAGCCGCTGAGACCGAGCGCGACCCAGATGTTGCCCTCGGGATCGGGCTTGGAACCGAAGGCAAACTCGTGGCCCTCGGCGTAGCCCCATTCGTTCGTCAGCGTGTCGTACCGGTCGGCGACCTCATCGCCGTCCGTGTCCGAGATGCGGGTGACTTCTCCCCACGTCGTCGCCGTCATCGCGCCGTCCTTCCACGAGAGCGCGAAGATTTCATCCTGCCCGCTCGCGAAGAGGTGATACTCGGGCGCTGGCGGCGAATCGAATGCGCCCTTGATGAAATAGATGTCGCCGCGCCGCGTGCCCGCCGCGAGCCGGCCGTCCGGCAATATTTCAAAACTGCCGGGCCGCATCGGCACTCCGGGCGGAATCGGGATGTTGACGATGGGATAGTACTTCGCCTCCTCCGCAGCGGTGCCCCACATGGCGCCGAGGTCTTCCTCGGCGCGCAGGAACGGGCTGAGCCCAAGGATCGCAAAGGCCACGATGTTTCGCGCGCTTACCATTGGTATTCCAAGGTGAGAGTGGAGCGGCCTTTGGGCAGCGTGAGCGGGATTAACACCTCGCCGGGTTCGCCCTCGCGCACGATGCCCTTGTGGTCGCTGGTGATGCGCAGTTCGAGCCTATCAATGCCGAAGCTCCGGTCGGATCGCGTGGTGATTTTCTTTCCCGCGGCTGCGCGGAAATGGAAGGGCGTTTGCTCCGCGGGAGCGTCGAAACGAAACGTCCGCTTGAAGTACGCCCTGCCGTCCTCGTCGCGCGCGTCCTCGAAGAAATCCTCCACCGCGATGTCGCCGTAGCGGTAAAGGAATGTGGGCCGACGCTTCGCATCCAGATGATAGCCGCGGAATTCGTAGCCGTGGTCCTGCGGGAAAAGATGGTTGGTCTTCCCCTTGTAGGGCCAGTGGTCGTCGAGGGATTTCAGACGGTGAAAAGGAATGCCGGGCGGGAATGAAATCGCGTCCGTGCCCCGGGGACGAAAAGAACCCGCGTCCACATTGGCAAAGTCGCCCTTCCAAAGCTGGCGCAACGCCATTTCCTCCGAGTCAAAAGCCAGGTTGATGCGCTCCGGATAACCCACGCCGATGCCGCGAAATCCGGCGGTCCCCCGCCCGCGGCAGATCTCCGCGACATCGCCCACGCGCAACTCGTTCGACTGCCGGCCCAGGCCGGCCGGTTTCTTCGCGCGCGTTCCATCCTCGAGATAAGTCCACAGCGCCTCGATCTGCTGCGCGGTGTCGCCGCTGAGAATGTTCGGGCGGGTGGAAATCCCATCCGGCCAGTAGCTCGGCATGATCACCGTCGGGTGGAAACGCGACGGCTGCCGCATGTAGAGCGCAAACCAGTTTTTCTTCAGCCGCTCCGGCACGCGCGCGATGTCGAGCGCGGCGACTTCGCCCGATTTCTGCCCATTGAATTCATGGCATGCGATGCAGCTCAGCCCGCCCGCTCCCACCATCTCGTAACCGGCGCTCTTGGACTCCTGAATGTTGCCGACCTTCGGCAGCACGACCGTTTCCAATTTGTCCACCTTCCCAAACAGCTCCACGAGATGCCCGACGTTCGCCTCGCCAAACTGCGGCATCGCAGCGTCGAGGTAATCGCGCTGACGCTTCCCGTTCAGCAGCACCTCGGCGAGCCATTCGGGTTTCAGCTTCGCGCCGACGTGGGAAAGCGGCGGAGGCAGCCGGCCCTGATCGCCGAGCGCAGGCTGCGTCCCGGTGAAGAGCGCATTGCGCTCCGGAGCGATCCCGCCGAGCCCGGTGCGCTCGTGACAGGCGATGCAGTTGAAGGTGACGAGCGTTTTGTTGATCTGCTGGCTGTCGTCGAGCTGCGGCTTTTCCGCGTGCGGCAGCGCCTTGGTGATCCATCCGCGCTGCAGCTCACTGAGATCGAAGCGCGGCCACGCACCTGCGGCATCGCTGAGGCATCCGCGGCCCGGATCGAGCTTCGCAAAGGCGATGCTGAATTTGGAAGGAACGCGAAGGTCGTCATGGCAGTTCGCGCAGCCGAGTTTTCCAAACTGCTCCCGTCCACGCGACGCAAGTTCGGCATCCACGTTGAGCGGTTCAAAGGCCGGAATCGCTTCGTTCGAGACAGACAGCAACGACGACGGAATCGGCCCGCGCGGAAACTGCGGGCCCTGCATCTCGAAGGAAAACTTCGCTTCGCGCCCCGTGTGGGAATACGTGAGCTGAATCTTGCGCCAGCCCGCGTCGAGTTCCGCCGCGCCCTCCAGTTGCTTCGGCCCGCGCCGGTCGCTCGGCTCCTGCTCGATGATTGGCTTTCCATCCACGAACAGCGAGCCGCCATTCATTGTCAGAAAGAACGTGTAGCGCCCCTTGTTGGCGATGTTCATCCAGCCCTCGTATCGGACTGCCGTGTGTTGCTGCGGCTTGCCCAGGCTCCCCAGTTCGAAATCCTTCACATGCCCCGCACGCTCCGCAGTCACCTTGTCGCTTTCCAATCCTTCCCACACCTGCCCGCGATACAGCGTGTACGAAAGCGCCCCCGGCACTCGCGTATCCTGGAGCAAGTAATGCGCGATGCGCTCAATATCCTGCCCTGGGAGACGCATGTCGGGCATGCGTCCAGACGGCCGGCTCACGTGCGGCTGACGCAGAAAATCCACGAGACTCCTGAAGCTATACTTCTTCTCCAGCGCACCCAGCGGCACGGAAGTCTTCAGGAGCAACTCAGTCCCTTTCTCATCGCGCGGCGAATGACATGCCGCGCATCCGCGCGAATGGAAAAGGTCCTTCCCGTGCCGAGCAGCCACCGCATCGGGCGGCTGCAATGCAAAGTCATTTTTCTTCAGCGATGACAAAAAGTGCGTGAGTTCCGTCGCCGCCTGTCGCTTTTCCTCCGCGCCCAACTGCGTCAGCACGTCCGGCATCGTCGTGCCGGGCTTGGTCCCGTGCGGATCGCGGATGAATGCCTCCAGGTAGTTCGGATTCACGCGCGAGCCGACATCAGCGAGCCGCGGCGCCTTCTTCGATCGTGCCGCCAACGACACGTCGCCCGCGTGACAGGCCGCGCAATTCAACTCCTCGATCAGCACCAGCCCCTTCAGCTCCGGATCGAGCCGGTTGGACGCGATCCCGCCAACGATCACCTCCGCAAACGAAGCCGAAACGCCACCGGAGCAGAGCATGAGGCCCAGCGCGATCCGCGGCAGCATGCTCGCCGCACGCCGAGCCGCTGCGGAGAATCTGCATTTCATGGATTGCATGAAGGTCACTGGAGTCTCGCGTCGCCGCGTCCGGAGGCTTTGCTCGCTTCGAGCAGGGCCTTGAGTTCCTTCACGATCTCCGGGTGCTTGAAGTAGAGATTCGTCGTTTCGCCGGGATCCGCGGTGAGGTTGTAAAGCTGACCGGGGGCGTCCGGCGCGGTGTCGGGAAGGGCATAGGGTTGCATCTCGCCCTTGTCGTAGCTGTTTCCGCCGGAGCCTCGATGATCGAGATACTTCCACTCGCCACGACGGATCGCCATGTCGAGCCGGATGGTCTGATGGAGCGTGTAGTCGCGCGCCGGTCCCGTGTCCGCCGCGCCCGTGAGCGCGGTGAGAAAGCTGAAACTGTCCTCCGCGGAACTCGCAGGCAGTTTCGCGCCGGTGATCGCGGCGCAGGTGGCCATGATGTCCGTGAGGCAGACCGTGGCATCCGACACCCCCGCTTTGATGCGCCCCGGCCAACGCACGATGAGCGGCACGCGGTGGCCGCCCTCCCAGTCGTCGCGCTTCACGCCGCGCCAGGGCCGTGCGCCGTCGTGACCATAATCGGCGCGCATGTGGACCACGCTCGTCGTCTCCGGGCCGTTGTCGCTGCTGAAGAGGATCAGCGTGTTGTCCGCCACGCCGAGTTCTTCCAGCGTCGCCATCAGTTCGCCGACGATATAGTCCAGTTCGGCGATGAAATCCCCGTGCGGCCCGGCCTTCGTTTTCCCCTGAAACTCCGGCGCGGCGAAGGACGGCAGATGCACGGCCTGCATCGCGTGATTGAGGAAGAAAGGTTGCTTCGGCTCGCGCTGCACATGCCGCGTGAGCCACGCCTTGCTCTTGTCGAGGAAAACCAGGTCCACCTTCTCATGCTCGAAACCGGGAGCCACCCAGCCGCGCCGGCAATCAGCGGAATACGGATGCTGCGGCAGCGCGCTCGCATCGAGCAGATGATCGGGCGGCACGGGAACGCGGTTATTTTCGATGAACGCATACAGCCAGTCCGTCGTGGGACAGCAGGCGGTGCCGAAGAAATAATCGAAGCCGCGATTCACCGGCCCGTCGGTGATGGGCTTGCTGAAATCCACGAGCTTGACGCGCGCAAGTTCCTTGGCCGCTCCGTTCGCTGGGCCGTCGATCTTCACCTCGTGCGCGGGCGTGCCGTCCTTGGTCTGAAACGTCATGCCCATATGCCACTTGCCCACGCAGGCCGTCGCGTAGCCCCTGTCGCGCAGCATCCCGGGCAGCGTAAGACGCTCCTTCTCGATCAGACTCGGCCCGCCCACGCCGGTGAAGACTCCCCCGCGATACCCGGTGCGAAAAGCACATCCGGCCTGTCATGATGCTGTAGCGCGACGGCGTGCAGACCGTGGAGGCCGAGTGCGCGTCCGTGAACCTCATGCCCTCGCTGGCGAGCCGGTCGAGATTTGGTGTGGGAACCTTCGACTCCGGGTTGTAGCAGCCGACATCGCCGTAACCGAGATCGTCCGCGAGGATGAGGACGATGTTGGGCTTCGTCTGCGGCTTCGCGGCATCGCCGGCATGAAGGGGCGCAACCCCGAACGCCATTGCGGCGAGAAGGACGGCGGCAGCGGCGGGGAGTTTCACAGCGCGGGCTTCTATTCAATGACGACCACGGGCTTCCCGAGCACTTCCATCCTCGGCGTGATGCCGAGGCCGGGCGCGGTGCTTGCGGACATGAAGCCATTCTGCCGCTGCGGTGCGCCCTCGGCGGTGCTCACGGTCACATAGCTGTTGAAATCCGTGCTCGTGAAACGGAACTCCTCCGGCGTGCTGTGCGCGAGATGCGCGATGGCCGCCGTGGTGATGTCGCCGCCCCACGAATCCTCCAGTGTCATCGCGATGCCCATGCTCACGCAGAGGTCGCGCGCCTGCTTGATTTTCGTGAGCCCGCCGAGCTTGCTGATTTTCAAATTCACCACGTCCATCGCGAGGTCCGCCTTTGCGCGGAGCAGCATGTCCAGTGAATCCACATTCTCATCGAGCACGAACGGATGCGCGCACTGCCGCCGCACTGCGAGGCACTCCTCGTAAGTCAGGCACGGCTGCTCGATGTACACGTCCACGTCGCGCACGGCCTTCGCCACGCGCACGGCTTCGTGCTGCACCCAGCCGGTGTTCGCGTCGGCCACGAGCCGGTCGCCGGGCTGGAGCTTCCCGGCGACGGCGAAAATGCGCGCGATGTCCGTATCCGGATCGCCGCCGACCTTGAGCTGAAATCGCGTGTAGCCCTCAGCGCGGTAGCCCGCGACCTTTGCCGCCATCTCCTCCGGCGACTCCTGCGAGATGGCGCGATACAGCCGCACCTTTTCGCCGAAACGTCCGCCCATGAGCACGCACACCGGCAGCCCGGTCGCCTGACCGAGGATGTCCCAGCACGCGATGTCGATGCCGCTCTTCACATACGGATGCCCTTTGAGCGCGGCGTCCATGCGATGATTCAGCTTCGCCAGTTCGCGCGGATCCTGCCCGATGAGATGCGGCCCCAGTTCCCGCAAGCCCGCGCGCACACCCTCCGCATACGCCGGGAGATAAAACGGCCCGAGCGGACACACCTCACCGTGTCCAGCGATGTCCGCGTCCGTCTCCACACGCACGATGGTACTGTCGAAAACGGTGACCGATTTGCCGCCGCTCCAGTTGTAGGTGGTCTCGTGCAACGGAAGCGCGACGCGATAGGCGAGAATGCGGGTGATTTTCATGCGGAGAACAACAAGCTCGGACGATCAAAAGTCTGGGAGGAACGCTATCCTCGCCACCGCATCGCGTCTTGGCACGGAAATGCGCGCCAGCATGAAACTCGGCATACCGGCTCCGTCCTTGTGCGGGCGTCCGTCACTTCACGACCTCGGCAACGATGTCCTCCAGACCTTCCCGGCAAGCTTCCGATACGCAGCGAGCACGGTCGCACGTTTCGCGCGGTTCCGCGGCGTCTGGCGAATTCATCGAGCCAGCTTTCATTGTGGGGGCGGGGTGGAAGCCACGGACTCCGTGACTGCGCCCGGACTCACAGCGCGGGCGGAGTCCAGTCGGGGATGCCGCCGGATTTGAGCTGCTTCTCGTAGAGTTCGCGGAAGGGCTGGGTCGGCGACATTGGGGCGCTCTCATTCACCATGAGCGGGCGCGCTTCCTTCCAGAATGCCTCATACGCGGCGTTCATCTTCGCGGCGACCTCGGGATGTTGGGCAATGACGTTGGTCTTCTGGTAGGGATCGGATTCGATGTCGTAGAGTGCGCCCTTGGTTTCCTGCGCAGGCTGCTGCGCGGCCTTCTTGTTCGCCCTGCCTCCGCCGCCGCGAGGGCCGACGAATCGGAACTTCTGATTGCGTACGCCGTAGTTCACGAGCTTGTGATCGTTCGGCTCGCTGCCAGTGGGCCAGCGCGCGACGTGGGTGAAGAGATAGCGGTCCGGCCACGCGTCGGCCTTGCCCTCGATGAGCGGCAGCAGGCTGCGGCCTTCGACCTGGTTCTTCGGCAGCTCCGCGCCGCGAGCGCGGCGAAGGTCGGCAGCAGATCGATGTGCGCGGCGATGGTGCCGATGTCGCGGCCGGGAGCGATCTTCCCATCCCAGCGGATGAAGAACGGCACGCGCACGCCGCCTTCATCGGTCGAGCCTTTCAGTCCGCTCTGGTTGCCGTTGAAGAACGGATAGCCGGGCGCGAGATCCTTGCCCGGCTGGCCGGAGCCGCCGCCAGTCATGCCGTTGTCGGACATGAAAATGACGACCGTATTCTTGTAGAGATCCCATTCCTCCAGCTTCGCGGCGAGCCGTCCCATGTTCTCGTCAATGTTCTCGATCATCCCGTAGAAGCCCGCCTGCTCCTTGCCGAAGCCGAGGTCGGTGAAGCGCTTCGCATTCTTCTCCGGCGCGATGAACGGCCCGTGCGGCGCATTCGTCGAGATGTAGGCGAAGAACGGCTGGCCCTTCTTTTTCTGCTCCTGGATCCAGCCGAGGCCCGCGGTGAAAAACACATCGGTGCAAAAGCCGTGCGTCTTCACGAACTTGCCGTTGTGGCGGATCACCGGGTCGGTGTACTTGTTCTCCGGCACGTCGGCGCACGAGCACGGATACCCCTGCCCGATGCCGCCCGCGCCGTGGATGAAGGCTTCATCGAATCCGCGCTGATGCGGCTGGTACGGCTCCTCGTCGCCGAGATGCCATTTGCCGAAAATGCCGGAAGTGTAGCCCGCCGTCTTCAGCACCTGCGGGAGGATGGTGGCGTCCAGCGTCATGCGCTCGCGCTCCAGGATGGTGTGCGTGATTCCGTTCTTCAGCGGGTGCCGCCCCGTCATGATCGCGCTGCGCGTGGGCGAACATGTGGGGCTCACCAGGAAGCGCGTGAAGCGAAGGCTCTTGTCGTAGAGCGCGTCGAGATGCGGCGTCTTCAGCCACGGATGCCCGTGACGCCCTACCGGGCCGTAGCCCTGGTCGTCGGTGATCACGAGGATGATGTTCGGCTTGGACGCGGCGAGTTCCGCGCGGGCATTTGCGGTGAGGCAAAATGCGGCGAAGAGAGCGATGAGGAGGGTCTTCATGGATTTGGATGGTGGGAGATTTCTTCCGCAGGTTGGAGTTTCTGAGTCCGCGCATAACATCCCCTCGGAGATACGCCAATGCCACAAATCAGCCATGCGTCATATGTTGAGGTTTCTCCTCCCGCTCACACTCGCTGCGACCGCCGCTGAGCCGAGGCTTATGGCTTGGTGCAGTCCGAGTCTGTCAGTGCGGCGATGAGGGGCCTTTTGCTACCTGGAAGCGGGACGCACCTTGAAATCTGCGAGGTTGATGACGGTGGGCGTGGCGGTGCTCGATTCGATCGCGGCGATGCATTTGTCTATCTTCTCCACATGCTCGCTTTTGGGATTCTTGCCGGCGCCGGCCACGAGTTGCGCGCGGATTTCCTTCAACTGCGGCAGCGCGGCCTTGGCGTGGGTGCCGTAGCGTGGGAGGTATTCGGCGCATTTGGCGACGCGGTTGGCAAGGCCCCAGCGGCTGGGTTCGATGACGGACACGCACAGCGCCATGCCTTCGCGGATGTGGAGGCGCGTGAGCAGATCGAGACCGGCGAGGCGGATTCCGTCGCCAAACATTTCGTTGCTCGGTGCGAGATGCTCGACGGCTTTGGTGATCGCGGGAAGCAGCACCACGAGGTCGCGTTCGTCGAGGTCGTTCAGCGTTTTGCCCACCGAGCTGCGGACGACGCTGTCTTCGTTTTGAAGGAGCACCTGCACGGCCGGGTAAAGGAGCTTGCGGTCAACGCCGTCGAGCGATTCGGCTAGGATGCTTTTCGGGCCGCGCTTGCCGGGGTAGTTCGAAAACAGCGCGATGGCGGCGGAGCGCGAAGCCATGCGGCGCGGGTCGGCGGGGTTCGGGCGCACGGTCATGGCGAGCAGGTCGCTCACGCTCGCTTTGCGCGCATCGGGGCCGAGCGCGGGCAGGGCTTCGGCGGCGAGCGATTGTATCCACGGGTCGGAGTCCTTGAGCGCGGCGCGGAGTTGCGGCGCGGCGGCGTCGGCTTTTGGTCCGAGATTTCCCAGCGCTTCACACGCGCCGTAGCGGGCATCGCGGCTGGAGCTGGCGAGCAGCTTAAGCAGCGCGGGGACGTGCTCTCCGTCGCGCTTGCCGAGTGCGGCGGCGCTGCGTTTGCGGACGAAGGGCGACCAGCTCGCGAGGCCGGCGAACAGTTGCTCGGTGGTGCGCTTTTCGTAGCGGTTCTCATCGCCCTTGTAGGCGTAGTCGCGTCCGGCGGCGATGACCTCCGCGACTTGCGCGGCATTGAGCGGAGTCACGGTGAACGGCTTTTTTCCGGTGAGGCGCAGGCTTTTCAGCGGAAGCGCGTAGTCGAGCAGATGGCTGCCGCTCGTGTCCCATCCTTTGTAGCTGCCGTGCTCCTCCTCGCCGACGGGCGAGCCCTGGTAGCGCCAGCTCGTGTCCCAAGCGCGGGCGAGGTCGTAATACCACGACTGCTCTTTCCAATACGCGCCGGTGGCCAGCGGACCGCCGCGCGCGACGCCCTGCATGGCCCAGAGCACGTTGAAATAATTGCCCGTGTGCCCGCGCTCGCGCTCGCTGTAGGCGGCGGTGGACATCTTCGCGAAAAACTCCGCCGCCTCGCGATCGCCGAGCAGATCGAAGAGCACGGTCGCGGCGGAGCACTTGCCGTTGTCCTCATGCGCGGGGAACGGCTGATGGTCTCCGTAGGGCACCGCGCCCTTGTTCACATACCAGCGCAGGAATCCGGACGCCTTGGCGATGGCGCGGTCGAGGTCTGGATGTTTCACGCCGGCCTCGCGGGCGAGCACCATGCCGATGGTGAGCGGCAGACCGGGCGCATTCATCGCGCCGTAGCCGCCGAGATTTCCGCCCGAGGGCGCAAAGCGATGGCCCCACGTGCCAACGCCGCTTTGCCCGCGCGCCGTTTCGAGCGCGAGGCGCGTCAGGCCGGGCATCACCGACTGGTCGCCGGTGGCCATGACGTATTCCGCTGCGAGCGCCATGTTGTAGCCGTAATACCACGAGAGATAGCCGCTCGTGGTGAAGTCCGCCGCCCACTGCGCCTCGCGTTTCACGAGCGGGAGCCATTCCTTGTTGCCGCTGGCGAGAAGCGCGAGCGCGTTGAGCGCGCGTGGAATCGGGTCGAGGCGCTTCGTGTAAGTTTTCTCGTCAGCCATGCGCTTCGCGAGCGACGCGCAACCCAGCTCGAAAATGCGCTTCGACTTCGCGCACGCATACGGCGCGGTGGCGCTGTAGCTGCCGAGCACCGCGAGCATCAACTCCGCCGCCTCCGTCTTCCCCGCACGCCAGAGCAGCAGACGCAGCACGCCTTTCTCCGACTCCGCCGCCGCGATGGCCTTCGCGAAAAGCACACGCGCATCGTCTGCAAACGGTTTCCCGTCCACGCCGAGAATCACATCGCCCACCGCGAGCACGCCATCCGCCGGAGAGCCCTTCGCCACTTCCGTGATGAGAATCTGCCGGGCATCGCGGGAGTGCCCGTTTGCCGTGAAAATCCAGCCGCGCGCGCCGGTCGGCCCGAGCGTCCAGTCGTGGGCTTCGTCGCGCTTGCCGTCCATGGTGAGATCAGGGACGGGCACGGCTTTCTGCTGGCTGATCGCCTCCGGGCAGAGCGGAAGGATGAGCAGCGCCGCGATGGTGCATGAGATGAGAGTGCGTAGAGTTTTCATGGATGTGTTCACTTGAGTATCGTTGGATCCGCCACGGCCTCCACAGGCATCGACTGCATGAATGCGGAGGAAGCGCGGAGGAAGCTTCGGTTAAAGACTGTCGGGTTTGGTGCGTGGCTATTTGTTTTGTCCCGCCTTTTCCTCCTCGAGCGACTTTCGGATCGCGTCGTCGAAGCTCCTTTTCAGCGCATCCGGCGTCAGCACGGAATCAACTGCCCCGTGAGCCGGATACTCGCCGCCTTCCCAACGCATCGCGCGGATCTCCCGTGGGCCGCGCCACGGTTTGCCTTCCACTTTCACCTTTTGTCCGTCTTTCAAAATCGTCGCGCTGGGGCTGATGATGAGTTCGGTGACCGTCTGCCAGTTTGCGAGCGGCGCGGTGACTTTCGGATTGGTCGCGGCGAGTTCGTCGAGTGAGACGGCGACGGTCTGCCAGTCGGCCCATGCCTTCACCGGTTTCACGGCGCTGTAGTCCACGGCGGGCTTTCCAGCGCCGAACGCGCCCCATGCATTGGTGTTCACGGTGACGACGAGGGCGTTGTCGGTCTCGGAGCGGATTTCAAAGACCAGCTTCGCGCCGTCCGGGCCGCGCCATTTTGCGTCCTTGAGCTTCCGCGTCGCGGCAGTCCACAGCGGCGCGTGATCCCAACTGAGGCGATACCAGTCGTGCCAGCCGCGTGAGCCGTCATCGATCGAGCGCTCCGGCTTCTCCGTCACCTTCACGCCCGCGGCCTGCAACTGCGCGGCCGCCGCGGAGAGCACGCGCGAACTGAGGACAAAGACTGGCCGGCTTTCCTGACCGCGACGGGTTGCGACCGTCCGATGTTCCGTCGGCATCTCGTAAGTCACGTTTGCGAATGCTAACACCGGCTGCTCCGCGCTCATCACCGGGCAGGCTGCTTCCCAACGTTGGCCAACTTTTTCCGCCTTTGCATCGCGCCAGAACCGCGTGAGTTCATGCGGGTCGGTGGAGTAGTAAATGTCAACACGCTGCACGGGCCGCGATGCATCCGGCGTGACGCTCGCCCTCGGCACACCGTCCGCCGTCTTGAGCGTCAGCGAAAACTGCGGGGTCGCCGGCATGGTGAACGCGCCTTTCAAGTGCTGCTCGAACCAAAGGTGCTGTGTGATGGCGTGCTCAGCCGTGTGGTGATGGTTCAGGTGCGGCGAGATGCTGAAGCGCACGCGCTCATCCGGCAGGTGGCGCCAGTTCCACGCCATGTGGTCGATGTGCGCGTGGAAGTCGTTCGTCGGCGAGAGCCACAGGATCGGGCATGTGATGCGCGGGATGTAGGCGTTGTCGGAAATGCATGCCAACTCGACTGCGGAAAGCCTGCTCTTCACGCCGCCCGGCACCTGCGCTTTGTCGGCTTCAGACAAGTCGCCCCCGCCGCCGCATGACGGCACCGCCGCGCGCACGCGCTTGTCTATTCCCGCGAGAGTCGTGGTGAGCGTGCCGCCCATCGAGTGGCCGTAGGCGCCGATGCGCGCCGCATCCACCTCGGGCTGCTGTTCGAGAAACGTGATCGCGCGGCGCGCGGCCATCAGCACGACAAACCAGTTGCTGTTCCTCGGTGACTCCACGGCATCGAGCGTGAACTCATCTGGCGTGAGTCCCTGCACAAAATGATTCGTCTTGTTCCGCTGCGGAGGATGCGTCGCATCGAGTCTGCCCCAGTCCGTCTGCGGGCCGTCATACGTCTCCTTCGACCCGCCGAAGTTGAGACGGTTGCCGCCCCAATTGATGGAAATGCTCGCGTATCCGCGCTTCGCGTCCGTCATCACCGTGTCGAGCGACGCCGACTGCCCGCCACCGTGCATCTGCAAAAGTCCCGGCAACTTTGACGCACCCTTTGGCGCCGCATAAAATGCCGCGACCTTCGCCGGCGCGCCTTTGAACACGCCGACCTGATACCGCACCACGCGGCAGATTACGCCCTGCTCCTCCCATTCCTTCAGCACCTCGATCTCGAGCGGCTCCTTCCGCGGATCGAAGTCCGCCCACAGCTCGTCAAGATTCCGCGGGACATCCGCTGCGCTGGATCAGTCGATGCGTGGAGGTAGAGCGCTCCGAGCGCGCCGGAAATGCGAGTGCGCAGAACGTTCTCAAGTGCGCGCTCACTTGCTTTCGCCAGTCCCGCAACGGCCTCGGCGAATCCCTTGCCGATGCCGCCGAGGATTTTCGCGGAGCCGAGGTAGTGGAACTCCGCATTGGAAACGCCTTTCTCCGAGCACCAGTCCGCTCACGCTCCGTGAGGCCCTCGGCGAGCGCTTTTCCAGCGCCGCCTTTTCCTCCGCGGGCTTCAGCTTTCCATCCGTCGCCAGCTTCTTCGCCTGCTGCTTGATCGCGTTTTCCTTGGTCCTCGCGGCGGTCAGTTCCTGGTCCCAAAACTTCTCCGTCCGCACGGCGACGACGTTCCCTTTGAACTCCGGCAACTCCGCCGGTGCGGCCATGGCATTGCGGAAGTTGTCGTGCGTCGCCTTGTAGCGCTGCTGGTCGGGTCCGTATTCCGAAGTTGGCCCGCCGACGCCGAGAACGCCGATGACGAAGGGCAGCTTCGGCGCGCCGAGATCCTTGCGCACATCGCGGATGAAATGCGCCATCGCCACGCTGTAGGCATCGTAGCCGCCCGGCTTGTCGCGCGTCGGATACGTGCCGCCGTCCACCATGTCGTTCCAGCCCTGGAACCACACGAAGCCAGCCAGTTCATAACCCTGCGCCGCATCGTAGCCCGGCACCACGCGCTTCGGGTCAGCGAGCACCTTTTTCACGTGCTCCATCATCAGCCGGTAATACACGCCCGTCGCCTTTTCCTTCTCCGCCTTCATCGCCGCCACGTCCTTGCCCTGCTTTGCAAAATTGGCGAGCTGCGTCTCGTTGAACACATACGGCCCGGCGCCCGGGGAGCGGAAGTCGGTGTTGATGCTCTTGCCGCCCCACGAGGTCTTGATGATCAAAATGGGCGCATCCGTGAGCTTCTCCATCGTGAGGCCGAACGTGAACTCCGGCCCGATCTTCTCCGGCGACGCGCCGAAGCCCGCGGTGAGCTTTCCCGTTTGCTCCGCCTCAGCGCAGCCGATGGATGAAATCCAAACGCGTTCGCAGACCTTCGGTGTGCCGTCGGCGTTCTGCATTTCCGCAAGCATCGGCTTCGTCGCCGGGTCCATGCCGATATGCTCGAAGGTGCTGACTTTGGCGTGCCCCTGCATGTTTGATTGTCCGGCGAGGATGAAGACTTGCAGTTTCTTCGCAGCCGCCTCGGCGGGATGGCTCGCTAGCAGGGCGGCGAGGAGAATGAGTTGGATGGTTCGTTTCACAGGTTCGTTCGGTTGATTGTTGATTCAGGAAGGCTAGGAACGCGTAAAATTTGAGCTGCGTTTTCGAGATTGAGCCGTGGTCGCCGGTTGTCTGCGACACCGCGCTATCCGAGGAATGCCTTGATCGGCCCGCTCTGATCCATGCCGCGGCTGGTCAGTTCCACGTCGAAATCGCCGTAGTGTTTGATCGGGTTGCCGTAGGCGTTGAGGATGGTCGTGTACCAGTTGCCGAGCGTCTTGTGGCCGTCTTTGCCGTGCGCGGGCAGGCGGATGTAGCGGCCGGCGATGTTCAGCTTCGCGTTGCGCCCGGCCATGACGATGAACGGCCACTCCGTGCCGTGGCTGTGGTGGGTTTCGCCGTTGTCCGGGAAGTAAAAGAGCATCGTGTTGTCGAACATCGTGCCGCTGCCCTCGGGCACGGACTTCAGCCGCTTCACGATCGTATCGATCAGCGCCATGTGATGCGTGCGGAGTTTTTCGCGGACCTCCTCGGCCTGGAACTGACCGACGGGTTTGCCATGGCCGACGTCGTGCAGGTTCACGGTCTCCTTTTCGATGTCGTTGATGCCCGGTGTAGAGCGTGCCGAGTTCGTCCACGGTGAACGTGACGACGTTCGTCATCCCGGAAATCAGCGTCGCGAGCAGGATCTCCGTGTGGCCGATCTGGCGGTCAATGGTGGTGAGGTCCTCGGCGAAATACTTCGCGTCCAGCTTCGGCACGTGGCGCCGGATGATGTCGCCCATCGCGTCCACCTTCATGTTGCGCGTGGCGGATGGCCTCGATGGATTCGGCGTAGTTGCCGACCTTCGCCTTCTCGATGCCCGCGAGGTGTCTGCGAGAGGCTCGCTTGTTTGCCCGCGGCGAACTCCAGCACCTTGCGCTCAAGCTCGTATTTGACCTGGTCGGACTTGTTGCTGGACACCGATTTGAAGAGCTCCTGCATGGCGACTTTCGGCGAGCCGAACGCGTAGTTCGGCTGCTGCGGGCCGCGGGCGGAGAAGCCTTTTTCGATGCCGTTGATGTTGCCGCGCGCGTTGCCGCCGCCGATGGGGAAGCAGGCGAGCTCGATGTGCTCGAACGGCGACGGGAACAGCCGCGCCAGCTCGAAATCCACGGTCGCCCACTTGATGGAGCTGAGTCGTTCGTTCGCCTTGTAGACGCCGAGCGACGACTGCCACGTGTGATGGCCGGTCGTGCACATCTTGCCGGAGAGCCCCTGCAGGATGGTCATGTGGTCCTTGTGCTCGTTGAGCGCGCTCATCCACTCGGGCAGGTCGTGATTGCGGAGGTCGGTCTGGAAGGCCTCGCCGCGCTTCTCCTTTCTCCAGCTCCTGCTCGGTGAGCGTCGGCGGCACCATCACCTTTGGGAAAAGGCCGTTGCCCTTGTGCATGAAAATGAAACGCATCGGCGGCTTGCCGGCCGCGGCGTTGGCGAGCAGGTCGCGCGAACCGAGCGCCAGCGCGCCGGCGCTGAGCAGGGACGTTTTCAGGAAGTCGCGTCGAGTGTGCATGATTATTGGATGTTCGGTTTGCGGTAGAGAAAGGAGTCGGAGGTCAGCAGGGAGACGATCACGGCTTTGAAGCTGCCGCCGCTTTTCACGTAGGCGTTGTCGGCGTCGATCAGCGTCTGCGAGTCGGACAGCATCTCGTTTCGCCCCATGTAAAATCGGAACGCGTGCCGGATGATGGACTGCCGCGCGCGCGCTGATTTCGCGAACCGGCCGATCATGTCCATCGCGTCTTTCACATCGCCGTCCAGCGCGGGATCGCCCGTGCCGTCGAGGCGGCCGGTCGTGTTGACCGGAAGCGTCTTGTAAGTGTTCGCCGAGTCCTTGCCGTTGCCCTTCTGGTGATGATGTTCTCCTCATGCTCCAGGCCTCCTGCACGCGGAAGCGCCCGAAGTCGTCATACACCTCGAACGCGAGCCCGAGCGGATTCATGTGCTGATGGCACTTCCAGCATTCCTGCTTGTTGGTGACCGAGATCGAGCCGCTGGCGCAGCGTCTTGTGCGGGTCCTCGGGAATCTGCGCGTCCACGGTGATCGGCACGTCGGGCACGCGGCCGGCGAGCAGCTTCTCGCGAATCCACCGGCCGCGCCGCACCGGGTCGGTCTCGGCATTTTGGCGAGAAGGCGATGAGCCACGCGGGATGCGTGAGGATGCCCTTGCGATTCGCGATCTTGAACGGCTGCTCGACCGGGTAATCCCAAAACTCCGCGTCATCCAGTTGCTTCGGTTTCGGGCTCTCCGTGCCGAGGTAGCGCCCGCGCAGCGGCGTCGGTGGCAGGCTGTAGAGCGGCGAGTGATTGAGATAGTAGCCGTGCGCCGTCGAGATGGTCGTGAACGGCGTGCGCCCCTTCGCGAAGGAGTCGTTGAAAAAATGCATCAGCCACAGGAAGTCGCGCCGTTGATGCCCGCCGGCCGGGAGCTGCACCGACTTCCGCGCTTTCAAAAAATCCGCGTGCTCGGCGAGGACCTTTTCCGGATCGGTCTTCCACGGCGTGTCCTTGAGCTTCTCCCACACCTCGCGCCACTCGGTGATCACCTTGCGCCCGGTTTCGTTGTCCTTGTTGTGGTAAACGAAGAACTCGTCCGTGGTGAGCAGGCTCTCGAAAACGTTCCGGTCCTTTCGCACGATGTGCTCCACCACGCGGTCGGCCTCGTCAATCACGAACCCGGGCGACCCTGCGGTGCCGCGGTCGGGGTTTTGATAAATGCCCGCGACCCGCTCCGAGTCTTTGAACACTTTGGTCGCATTGGGATACCCGAAGAATTCGCGGAAGAAGCGCACGATCCGCGGGTGCGAGGTCTCGTGGGCTTTCAAGTTTTTGCCGCTCAGAGTCGGGTCAATCTCGCCGTGGAAATACGTCTGGTCGGCGAGCAGGCGCGTGACCTCGCGCTCGTAGTCCGCCTTCGTGTTGAGCCGTCCGCTCGCGGCAGCCTCGCGCAACTTCGCATCCGGGCCCGCGATCGCCGAGCGCGTAGGAAATCGCGTAGCTGCCTTCGCGGGGCGAGAGCATCTGCCGGCCGGCGGCGTCCTTCGCCCCCGCGCCAAACTCCAGCCGGTAGAGAAATTCCGACTCGAGCAGCACCGTGACGAGCATCTGCCGCAGTCCCTCAACATTGCCGCCGAGGGCGATCGCGGAGCGCGTGAGTTCGAGATACTTCGCCAATTCGTTTTCGCTCGCCGGCCGCTGGAGCACACAGTCGAACTGCGTCTGGATCGCCGCGACGAGGTCGCTGTCCGACGGCTGCGTCTTGCTGACGATGACCGTCTCAAACGCCGCGGGCGTGATCTTCGGAAACCATTTGTCTTTCGGATTCGCGTTCTCCTCGGCCTTGAAATCGCCGCTCTTCATCCGCGCCGCCTGGATCTGCTTGCTGGCGATCCACTGCGCATTCGTCAGCATCACGAGCAGATGTCCGCCATCCAGCGTGGCGAGGTCGTAGTCGCGGACGCCCGGGTGCTCCGGCAGCACGAATGGATTGGTGACGCCGTAAAAGCCGCGCTTCGCCCCTTCGCGCTCCCGGCCCTCCAGCTTGAACACATCCGCCACCCGCTCGTTGAAAATACTCGGGCTCACGAGCCAGCGCCGCGCAGGCGTGAACGGCTTCTCTTTCACCGCGCCGCTGAAAAGCGCCGCGTGATCCACGAAGTTTCCGTAAGACGGATAGCGCAGCTTGTCCTCGAGTTTTGAGGCGTTGTGTTTGCGCAGCTCCTGCCAGATCCACGACGCCAGTTGCTTTCGCTCCGCGTCCGACGGCTGGGTCTTTTTCGGCGGCGGCATCTGCTTGAGATACACCTGCTCGAGCATCCGGTTCATCAAATCCAGCCGCGCATTCAGCGGCAGCTCGGCGAGATGATCGAACCGCACATCGCCCTTCGCCGTCCCGTCCTCGTGGCAGGAAATACAATAGGTCTCCAGCAGCGGCTTCACTCGGCCGTTGATCAAAACGTCGTCGCCAGCCGATGCCGACGCGGCCATGCATACCGCGCCGATCAGGCCAACCAGGACAGCGCTGGAGGCGGGCCGCATTATTTCCCTGCGTTGAGCAGCTTCACCATCGCCTGACCCATGGCTTCGCCGACGTTCATGTAGGTTTCAGCGTTGCCGTTGTAATGACTGTTCGACGCGCCGCCGAGGGACAAGGGATGGGTGTAAACCGTAGCGACGTTGCCTTTGAACTGCTGGTATTTGCCCTTCTCGCCATCCACCGCCATCTGCGCATCGAAAATCAGCCCGTCGTTGCCAGTGCCGCCTTTCTCCGTCTGTCCGAGTGTGGCGCAGACGAATTTCGCGTTCGGCGCATCAAAATCTTTCCGCAACTGCTCGATGAAGCGAACGAGGTTTTTCTCATACCGGCTGGCGAGGCCGGCGTCGTAGCGGTCCTTGTCACCCTGCCAGAAAAAGAAGCCCGCGATCTCGTAGCCCTTCGCGCCGGGGTAATACGTCTCCAGTTCCGAGAGGACCTTCTTCGCATTGGCGATATCCCCGTCGTATTGCATCCCGGCATACCAGCCGATAGCGACCGGCTCGGTGCCCTTTTCCCAGCGCATGGGCGATTGCTTGTAGGCGGCGTATTGCCACGTCTTGCCCTTGTCCTCGAACTCAAAGCCCTCGCTCCCCGGAGGCAGCAGATCCCAGCCGAGACTGCGATTGCCGATGCAGCTCTTCAGGATCATCACCGGTGCATCCACGGCATGGCCCACTTGATGCCCGATGCCGAGTTCCGGGCCGATGGTCTTGCCTTTCACGGTCATCCACTCGTTGTTGAACCCCTTCATCGCCCCGGTTCCGCTCCCCATCACGCGCACATTGCGGACATCCTTCCGCTCAGTCCAATTGCCGGCGTCGTCCACGAGGTAAGGATACTTTTTCTTCTCCTTCACCGCATATTCCAGCGAGCCGTCCTGACCGGCGACCTTGCCCGCGCCCACCATATTCGATTGCCCCAGCAGGATGAAGACTTTCACCGGTTTGCTCATGTCGGCCGCCTTTCCGTCGGGCTTCGGGAGCTGATGCTTCGGATCGGCAGCAGCCTTCTCCGCCGCAGACACGCCGCAGACCAAGTATGCGATCGCCAGCGAGACGAGAGTCGCCACGGTTCCGGTTCGGTTTTGCGTCTTCGCGGGAAAAATCCCGTTCCCGATCGTGTAGGATTCAGTGTTCATTTTTTTGAGCTTGGTTCGCATTCGGAGGGTTTGCAGCAGGGGCCGGTTGACTCGATTTCACAGGAAGCCTACCCATTCCCCCAGCCCCGTCTTGGCGGGGAAACTCACCCCGGCATGAAACTCAGCACAACCTCCGACCTTCGCTCCACCGCAGGCGTGGACATGGCGCTGCTGGAACAACTCTTCGACCACACGCCGGACATCGCTTTTTTCATCAAGGACGCCGCCGGCCGCTACGTCGCGGTGAATCATTCGCTGCTCGAACGCCACGGATTGCAGAACAAATCGCAGATGCTCGGCCGCCGCCCGTGCGATGTGTGCCCCGGCGAATTCGGACGTATCCCGACCGAGCAGGATGCCTTTGTGCTGCGAACCGGGCGCCCGATCGTCGAACGTCTGGAACTCCAGTGGTATTCGCCGCACAAGCCCGTGTGGTGTCTCACGACCAAATTGCCGATGCGCGACGCCTCAGGCGCGGTGATCGGCATCATCGGCATCTCGCAGGACGTACGCTCACCGGTCGCGCCGCAGGAAATTCCCGCCGGGGTCGCCGCCGCACTTGCACGGTTGGAGACCGGCTACTCCGAACCACTCACACCATCCAGCCTCGCCCGCATCGCCAAGCTCCCGGCGGCGAGATTTGCGCGGCTGATCAAGCGCATCTTCGGCGTCACCCCGATCCAACTCATTGCAAAGACACGCATCGCCGCCGCGTCGCGGCTCCTGAGGGAGACGGATCGCCCCGTCGCGGAGATCGCGCTCGCGTGCGGATTCTACGATCACAGCGCATTCACCCGCGCCTTCCGCGCCGTGACCAGCGTCACACCAACACAGTTCCGCGCGGGATAGCGCGCGCGGCGCATTCGTGCTTCCGGCGGCGAGGCTTTGGTCCGTCGCCCGTACTCGCTCGACATCTGCAGCCGTTCGCGGCTTCCATCGCCGTCCATTCATCCCATGAAAATCCCCCGCCCTCTCCGCGCCCTCATCGCCGCCACCTCGTTTTTCGCGCTCGTCTCGCCGATGTGCGCCGCCGAACCCAAGCTCACGCTCAAGGAAAACGACGTGTGGGTGATGGCCGGCGACAGCATCACCGCGCAGCGGCAGCACACGAACTACATCGAGGCGTACTACCGCACGCGCTTTCCGAAAATGAACCTGCGCTTCCGCAACTCAGGCATCGGCGGCAACACGACCGGCAGCGTGCTCGCGCGTTTCGACTACGATGTGGCGGCGTGGAAGCCCACGATCGTGAGCATCGAACTCGGCATGAATGACGTGGGGGCCGGCGACGATCCCGCCAAGTACATCAAGGGCATGCGCGACCTCATCGCAAAGATCCGAGCCATCCCCGCGCAGCCGGTGCTCATCTCCTCGAGCCCCGTGGATGACGGCAGCAAGATGGGCGCGTGGAAATCCGACCGCTGCCGCCGGATCGATCCGTACACCGTCGCCCTCAAGAAACTCGCCGAGGAGGAGAAGGTCGTCTTCGTCGATCAGTATCACCCGCTCATCGATCTGTGGGGAGACAACCGCGCCAAGGGCGAAGCCGAGGCCGTGAAGAAAGGCACGTGGCCGCCAAAACCCGCGCCGGCACCGGCGGTGGATCCGGCGAAACCCGCGAAGCCCGCTGCAGCGCCGATTCCCCCTTCGCTGCTCCCGCTCGGCGGCGACCCCGTGCATCCCGGCCCGGTCGGACAGTACACGATGGCCGCGACGATCCTCGCCAGCCTCGGCGCGGAAAAGGAAGTGAGCAGCGCGACACTGAAGGCCGACGGCAGCGTGGTCGCGGCGAAGCATTGCAAGATCACCGATGCCACTGCCAAGGACGGCAAGCTGAGCTTCACCCGGACCGATGAATCCAGCCCATGGCCGATTTTGCCTGCTGCAAAGACCGCCGTGCAACTGCTCCCGTCTGCGCTTGAGCTCTCGCGCTACATGCTCCAGGTGAACGGCCTCGCCGCAGGCAAATATCGCGTGAGCATCAACGGCAAACCCGCCGCCACGGTCGAAGCCGCCGAACTCGCCGCCGGCTGGAACATCACCTCCGCCTTCGATGGCGCGATCGCCGAACGCTCCACCAAGATCCTCGCCGCCATCGGCAATCTCCAAGGCGGACTGAACAACACATGGCGCTCCGCGAGCAAGGAGAAGGACGCCGAAAAACTCGCCGCCGCGCAGAAGGCCGTGGACAACGCCGACGCCGAACTCCGCACCGCCTGTGCGCCGGTCGCGTGGCACTTCGAGATCGAAAAGGAAGCCAAGTAGGCCGCCATGTCCACGCGGGGGCCGGGGCCGCGGCCCGTCGTGCCATCGCGCCTCACTCCGCCCGCGATTTTCCGAAAGCCAGCGCGAGCCAGCCGCCGAGCAGACACACCCCGCCGAGCGGCGTGATGGCGCCGAGCCATTTCACATTCGTCAGCGCGAGCGTGTAAAGCGTGCCGCTGAAAATCACGACGCCCGCAAGCATGAACCACCATGCCGCGCTTCGCAACGGGCGAAGCGCGGCGATGACGAGCATCACCACGGCATGCGTGAGGTGATAGAGCACGGCGGTCTCCCATGTCGCGAGGCGTGCATTTTTCTCCAGAATGTCGTGCAAGCCGTGCGCACCGAATGCGCCGAGCGCGACGGCGAGAAAACCGACGATGGCGGAAATACGGAGAGCGGCCTGTGAATTCATGCGCGGAGAAAAACACGCGGCTGGCTTTTCCACCATTCGCAATTCGCCACCGGCACCGCACGCAGCGACCGGCGAAACCCGCGACGTGCAAAACGGTTTTCCGATCTACGGAGCCACGTATTGGACACCCACCCGGAGGAAATATGGCACGCCTACCGGGCGCAGGACCCTGGCAGCGATCACCTGGGTCATTCCGTCATCGGAAATAAGCTGCCCGGTCGCACCCGCATCGCCCCACGTGGCGAAATCGTCGCTGGCAAGCACGCTGAGCATGACATCGGTCGCTGCGAGGTTGCGACGGTAGGTCACGATGCAATCGCTGCCGTCCTCCGCCAGTGTCGGGCCCTCGTTCCATGCGAGCGGGTTTGTATTGAAACCGTATTCGAGGAGATTCACGAGCCCGTCGTGGTCGGGATCCACAAAATCGCCGGCGATGGCCGGGTTGTTCGCGTTTGCCCCAAATTTCGCCATGCGCCACGCCTGAATCGGCAGATCCGCAATCGTGACCGTGGCCGAAGCCGGCGTGCCCGGCCAATAATCATTCGCGGGAGCGATCGTGAGCACCACGGTCTCGCTGCCCTCGGCCAGCGAATCGGGAAGCGGCGCGACCTGAATCCCGATGGATGCGGCACCGGACGGGATCACCACGCTTGCAGGCAATGCCGTGTAGTCCGCGCCGGGCGTCGCGGTGCCGGAAACGTCCAGCACCACGCTCAGCGCCCGCGTCGTCGCGCCGGTGCGGGTGACGGTGAATGCGCCGGGCGTGTTCGGCTCCACAGCGCCGGGCGTGGATGCGATGACGGACACGAGCGGTTCATCATCAAGAACATTCACGGTGGCACTGGCCGGCGAGCCGATCGTGTAAACGCCCGGGACCAAGGTCGCGATCACGGTTTCGACCGGCTCCCCGACCGTGTCATCCACGGCGATGACCGGCACCGCCACGTTCGCGGCGCCAGCGGGAATGACCACGGTGTCGCTGATGTTGACGTAGTCGGCCCCGCTCGTCGCGGTTCCGGTGATCGCGAGATTCACGGTGAGCGCCGACGCCGTGGAGCCGGTGCGGGCGATCGTGAAAGTGCCGGTGTCCGAGCCGGGCTCGGCTGCGGCCGGATCGGTCGCGGAGATCGTCACCGTCGTCGCGTCGTCGTCGATGATCGTGTAAGTGAACATGGGATTCGGACTGAGCGCCGCGCCGACGGGATTGCTGAGCGTGAGGATGATCGTCTCGTTCGGCTCCTGGGTGAGATCGTTGGTGATGGTGTTGGGGATCACTTTCACCGTCTCGCCGGCGGCGAAGGTCAGCGTGCCATTGCTGATGGCGTAGTCGGCGCCATCGGTCGCCGTGCCGCCGGTCACCGCGTAGTCCACGGTGACAGCGGTCGCCTGCGCAGTGCTCAGAGAGACGGCGAGCGGCGCGGGCGACTGCGATTCCAGGCCGCTGCCGGTCGCACCCGCGAAGCCGACGGTGACTCCGGGCGGCGAATCGTTGTCGGTGATCGTAAGCGTGTGCGAACTCGTGCCGAGCCTCGCACTGGCCGGATTGATGAGCAGGAGAATGACCGTTTCGTTTGCCTCCTTGAGGGTGTCGTCGCTGATGAGCACAGGGATGTCCTGCGATGTCACGCCGGCTGCGAATGTGAGGACACCGGGAGCAAGCGAGTAATCGATCCCCGCCCCGAGCGCGGTGCCGCCGTTGATGACATATTCGACCGTCACGGTCTCCGCGGAGGCGGCACTGAGCGTGACGGGAATACTCACCGTGCCGGCGCCCTCCGAAGAGCTGGAAGTTCCCGCGGAAAATCGCACCTGCGTCGCCACGGAAGCCGCCTCCGCATCGGTGATATAGCGCGTGACCGAGCCGATCCCGATCGTGTAGGCGGGATTGGCCGTCACGTTGAAAATGATCGTCTCGGTGCCTTCGGAGAGCGTGTCGTCGAGCATCGAGATATCCACGTAGGCGCCGGTCGTCCCGGCGGTGATCGTCACGCTGCCGCTCGGCGCGGTGTAGTCCACTCCGGCGGTGGCCGTGCCGCCGAGCGTGTAGTTCACCGTGAGCGCACTCGTGACGGATCCCGTGCGCGAGACGAAGAATTTCGCGAGGCTGCCGTTCGTCTCTGTGAATATGTCATCCGTGCCGGACACGTTCACCTGCGGGGCCTCATCGTCCTGCAAATTCATCGTGGCCGATGCGTCGAGCGCGAGCGAATAGGCCGGATCGGGAGTCAGCGTGATGATGATGGTCTCGTAGCCCTCCTCGAGTTGATCCTGGATGGGAGTGATCGTGATGCTGGCTGTCGCGTTCTTTCCCATGGTCACCGTACCGCTCAGCGTACCGTAGTCCGTGCCATTCGTCGCGGTGCCGGTGACGGTGTACTTCACGTCGATGTTACCGGTCCCGGTGCCGGTGGTGGTGATTCGGAAAGTGCCCGCGGTTCCGCTTTCCAAGGCGGGACCGGCCGTGACGGCGATGCTGGCGTAGGGAATGTCGCCATTGTCGGTGATGGTGACGGTCGCGTTCGATGCCGCGCCGACCAAGTATCCAAGACCGCTGCGAAGCTGGAGCACGGCGGTCTGCGCCGGCTCGCCGATGGAGTCCTCGATCGGCGTGATGACGACGGTCGCCACGGCGCTCCCGGCTGGAATGGTAAGCACGCCCGGCAGCGCCACGTAGTCGGTGCCGTGGAGCGCGCTGCCGGTGAGTCCGTAGTTCACCGTGAGCGGGAGAGTGGTGTCGCCGGTGCGCGTGATGGTGAAGGCGCCCGGATCGTTGCCAGCCTCGGATGCCGCGCTGTCCGTGGCGACAACCGTGACGACGGGCGCGTCGTCATCATACACGTTCACCGTCCCCGAGTAGTCTGCGCTCGACGCCGCACGGACGTAGCCGGAGCCGGTGCTGATCGTCAGGATCACGGTCTCGACCGCCTCGATTGCCGTGTCCTGCAGCGGCGTCAGATTCACCAGCGCGGTGGAAGCTCCAGCCGGGATGGTGACGGTCGTCGGGATCGCCACGTAGTCAACACCGGCGGTCGCAGTGCCGCTGATCGCCACGGTCACATTCAGCGCGTTCGTGGTCGGGCCGATCCGCTCGATGAGAAACTGGCCGCCCGTCCCGCCCTCCGCAGCGTCGCGCTTCGTGACGCGCATCCGGACAAGCGGATTCGCCGTGTTGCTGTCGGTGATCCAGATCGTCGAGGTCGCGTTGCCGAGGACGTAGCTGGCCGACGGCGCGAGTTCCAAGGTCACGCGCTCGAAGCTCTCGACCGAGGCGTCGATCGCCGCCGTCACCACGACGTCGAGGAACGGCTGGCCGGCGGGAATCGTGAGTGTCTGATAAGGGCTGACAGCAACCACATCGGGAGCCAGCGTGTAGTCGCTGCCTTTCGTCGCGGAGCCTGTCGGCAAGTAAAGCTGGACGGTGAGCGCCGCCGCCGTCGAACCCGTGCGCGTGATCCGGAACGAACCCGTGTTCGCACCCTCGCTGCAATCCGCGTCCTGCACTGCGATGCTCACCATCGCGCGTGGGTCTGCGGTGAAATCAACGCCGCTCTTGCTGGGGCCGACCGTGATGGTCGTTGCCTCCTGACCGAATGCGTATCCGTAAATCTTCGCGTCCACATTGTATGTCCCAGCGGCAAGTCCGACGAGCGTGTAGGTCCCGTTGCTGTCGGTGTAAGCCTCGCGATAGTTCGTGCCGCTCAGACCATTGTAGACGCGCACATCCTTCAGCGGCTGCCCGGCCGAGGTGACTGTCCCCGCGATGCGAAACGTGCCCGGCGAACCCACGGTGACGATCACCGACGCGCTCGCGGTGCCACCCTTCAAGTCGGAAGCCGTGCATCGCACGCGATACTCGCCTGCCGTCGCCCACGATTTCGTGACGACCGGCGAATTTGTCGTGCTGAAGCCTTTGTCGCCGAAATCCCACGCGTAGCTCAGCACATCGCCGTCGGCATCGGTCGCGGTTGCGGTGAAAGTCACGTTCGTCGAAGTCGCCACACTGGTCGCGCTGGCGCCGACGCCCACGACGGGCACGCTGTTTCCCGCGAACGTCCCGAGATTCACCACCACGTCCACGCTCGTCGGCGAAGTCGTGGTGTTTTTTGCGATGGGCGTGATGTGGACGCCCGATTCCACGTCGCTGAACGTGCGTCCTATCGGGAGCGGCGCGTCGTTCTTGGCGTCCGGCGAGCCGGGCGTGGTGTCGAGCAGGTGCGTGCCGCTCTTGCTCGGCAGCCACGCGCTCCAGTGGAGAAAGACACCGCCCTGCACCCACGCATTGCTCGTGAAGCGCTGCCGCAGATCGACCCAGTAATCCCGGTCGCTGTCCTTGCGGATTTTCAGGGCGTAGCGCAGGCGCGGGTCCTGGCGCGGCTGATCCATCTGGTAGATGCGATAGGTCCCGCTCGTCGTCGCATCGTTCACGAGCGTCGTTGGAATCCAGTTGAGGATGTTCTTGTGGCACGCATTGAACTGCAAATCGCCCGCGCTTGCGGTGCCCATCGTGTCAAAGCTGTCGCCGTATTCGGAGTGCGTTCCTCCGCCGATCACCGAGCCGTTCGTCGTGCTCCAGAAGTTCGCGTGCCAGAGGCCGAAGTTGTGGCCGTATTCGTGGCAGGCGACGCCGGTGTTGGTGCCGGACTTCAGCCAGCATCCTTTCGAGCCGACGTAGGCCTGGCCGCTGAAGCCGCCCGGACTGCCGGTGTAGATTACGGTGTCGAAGTTGAAATTTGCCGGATCAAAACCGGCGGCCTTCGCGGCGGCGCGTGCGTCGGTGAGCACTTCGTAGGCATTGCCGCCGGTGTCCTGTTCCTTGTACCACGCCTCGGTCCGTGGCAGGATGAGCAATGGCGTGACCGTGGTGGCAAAGGTCATCGCGCCGTAGCTCGAGTCGAGAAGCCAATCCTGAACGTTCTTTCCGAGGTCGTGGCCTTCCTTCTCCGTCACGCTGCCCTTGAGCGCCTCGGGAAATGCGATTCGCATGAGCAGGTGCGACTTGTAGCCCGTGCTCTGTGTGGCCGTGGGCGGCGAGGTCGGCTGCGTCGGGCCTCCGTTGCCGCCCTCGCGCGCGATGAGCTCCTCCTCGAACGCGTGGATGTGCCCGCCAGTGCACAGAAAGTGAAATTTTCCACCCGCCTCGACGACAATCTGCTCGCTCCCCACGGGCGCGAAGCCGCCATCGTCCGCTTTCGGGACGACGGTGCTCAGTCCGGAAATGGGGCACGTCTCCACCGTGTCACGAGGCGGCGCCGGCGCGGTGGTGATCTGCCGTCCGAGCGAAAAGCCCTGCGCATCGGTCTTCGCCACGGTCCGCTCGCGCGTGAGATTGTTCGGATGATTCGGGATCTCCCCGCTCGCCACGGTCCGCAGCCGCCGCTCGTCCACGGCCATTAGATCATCCACCGCGACGCCCACGATGGACGTGCTCTCCGTCGTCTGCTGCGTGAGTCGCTCTCCATACACGAACGCCCGGTAATACCCGCCATCTCGCATCCGCACCTCGCGCCGGTACGGAGGAACATCGGGATTTTCCGCCGAAGGCAACACACCCATGACGCCGAAAAAAGCCGCCTCATTCACCCGCTCCTCCAGCCGCTGCGCCACCACGGGCGGTAATTGCTGACGCACCACCGGCGGCACCGCATTCTCGATCGCGCGCCGCGGATCCTGCACGATGATGTCGCGCAATTCCGACCGGCGCGCATTCGCGAGCGTCAGCCCTTCGTCCACGAGCCGTGCGCGTTCGGTCGCGCCCGCGGCGAGGTAGCGAGCCGCCCACTCGTTGAATGCGTCGATCGCCGAAGCCGGACCTTTCACTCCCGCGGCCCGCGCGGCGTTGGCTTCCGGGGCTGGCGGAAGCGCCGCGCGTTGCACCGCATCGGCCGGAACGGCGACCGCGGCAGCCGGACCTTCAGCCCATCTTTTCGGGTCCGCAATTTCGCCCCGACTCATGAACCAGATCGCCACCGCGACCATCGCCACTACGGCAGTCGCGCATGCGAAAAGTGCGTGGCGTTTCATCGGAACAGTCAGGGTTTCGCTGGAAGGTATTGCTTGCGGCTGGGTTGTCTATCGCGTTCCCGGCAATGCAGCAGCCCAGACCTTGTTTTCAACGTTCCGTGAAGGCTTAACTGGGACGTGACGTTCCCTCGCTCAACTCCCGGCATTCAGGAATCGCGAAGACGGGCTTCACGGAACGCCGAAAGCCGAATACTGCTGCCGCACATGGACTGGCAAAACTGGCAGCCGCGCCAACTCGCGAATCTGTGCTTCATCGTGAAGGACGGGCGCGTGCTGCTCATCCGGAAGAAGCGCGGGCTCGGCGCGGGGAAAATCAACGCCCCCGGCGGAAAGCTCGAAGCCGGCGAGACCGCGCTTGCCGCCGCCATCCGCGAGACGCAGGAGGAAATCGGCGTGACGCCCCTGCTGCTCGAAGACCGCGGCGTCGTGCGGTTCCAATTCACCGACGGCTACAGCCTGCACTGCGTCGTGTTCGTCGCGCGCGATTTTGACGGAAACCCCATCGAGACGGACGAGGCGCTGCCGATGTGGTTCCCCGTGGACGGCGTACCGTTTCACGAGATGTGGGAGGATGATCAACACTGGCTCCCGCAGGTTCTCGCGGGCGAACGGTTCGAGGGATGGTTCGAATTCGACGGTGAAAAAATGCTGAGCAAACGCGTGGAGTTTTCGCCGTGAAGACGACGACGCATTTTCATCCGCAGATTGCGCAGATTAACGCAGAAGGAAGTTGCTGCCCTAGCTTCTTCATCTGCGTTAATCTGCGAAATCTGCGGATCCATCCCCCACTTCCCTGAACGATGCCACGAATCATTATCGCCGGTTGCGGATTTGTCGGCCTCGCTGCGGCGCGGACGTTTCACGATGCCGGATGGGAAGTGCTCGGGCTCACGCATTCCGCGGAGTCCGCGGCGGCGCTCAAAGGCGAACCGTTTCCCGTCGCGGCGTGCGACATCTCCGATGCGACTGCCGTGCGTGCTTTCGGCGCGCGCTTCGGCGGCGCGCCCGATGCGGTGATCCACTGCGCGAGTTCCGGGCGCGGCGGCGCGGATGCGTACCGCAGCGTGTATCTCGAAGGCGCGCGCAATCTGCTCGCGGCATTCGCGCCGGGGCGGCTGCTCTTCACCAGCAGCACGAGTGTGTACGCGCAGACGGACGGCTCGGTCGCGACCGAGGAAAGCCTCTCCGAGCCGCCGCGCGAAACAGGGCGGCTCCTCCGCGAAACCGAGGAACTCGTGCTCGCCAGCGGAGGTATCGTCGCCCGGCTTGCCGGCATTTACGGGCCGGGTCGCTCGGTGCTGCTGCGGAAGTTTTTCAGCGGCGAGGCGGTCATCGAAGGCGACGGCATGCGCTTCGTGAACCAGGTCCACCGCGACGACATCGCCTCCGCGCTCCGCGTGCTCATCGAAAAGCGCGCCGCGGGAATCTACAATGTCAGCGACGACGCGCCGATGCCGCAGCGCGAGATCTACACGTGGCTCGCAGAGCGCTTCGCGCGCCACCTCCCGCCGAGCGGCCCGATTGATCCGAACCGCAAGCGCGGCTGGACGAGCAAGCGCGTGAGCAACGCAAAGCTGCGCGCACTCGGCTGGACGCCGCAATTCCCGAGCTTCTTCGACGCCGTCGAGCGGCAGCCGGAACTCGCCGCGCTCGCACGGGAAAGGTAGGGCGGCCTCGCCGAGGCCGCCCACGCTTTGAGGAATGCGACAGCGCTTCCGGCGAAAGCCCCCTGCTTTATTTCGCGACGGCCGGCTTTGGCTTCGTCGTCATCTCGAAGTCATCCGTGCGGAACGGCGTGACCGGCAGGCCTTCGTTGCTGAAGAGATTGCACACCGGGTTGTCCGCCCAGGCGTAGCGGACGGCGATGGGCGCGCTCACCTTGTCGCTCGTCAGCTCGACCTTGTTGGGAGGAAGAACCTTGCCCTTCGCCCAGTGCCACACCTTGTCCTCGCCGCACACCGCGAAGCCGACGGCGTCCTGCACATCGAACGGCCGAAGCGTGCTGCCGAACATGTCCAGCGTGACGGTCGCCTTGTTGCCCGCGATTTCCAGCTTGCTGAATTCCGGACTGCGAAACGCGAACTTCAGGCCGTAGTCCTTCACGAGCGCCCAGCGCACGAGGCGCGCGGCCACGTCATGCTTGTTCTTCGGGTGGATGTCCTTGGCCTCGCCGATGTCGATGATGACGCACTGGCCGGTGTTCGGCAGTTTCATCGTCTTGGTCTGCGACTCGCGCAGTTCCGCCCACGCGCTGTCGCCCGGCTCGGGCTTCTCGCTCATGAAGTCGGCGAGCTGCACCCAGTAAAACGGAAAGTCGCCCTGCTTCCACTCCGCGCGCCACTGCTCGATCATGTACGGGAAAAGCTGCCCGTACTCCCATGCGCGGCCCGCGTTGCTTTCGCCCTGATACCAAATCACGCCCTTGATGCCGTAGCCGAGCGTCGGGGCCATCACGCCGTTGAAGATGTTTCCGGGCCGCGCATTTCCGCGAAGCCATCCCTCCGGCGACTGCGGCGCACGCGGCGCGGGCTTGTTCTCGGCCTTCGCCTTGTCGGCGTCTTCCTTCCACTTCGCCATCGCCTTTTCAAAATTCACCTTCGCCTGCTCCGACTGCAAATCAGTCTCCCGCTTCACGGTGCCTTCGATGAGCGGCGCGAACCGCGGATCCTTTTCGAGCGACGAACGCCGCACCCACGCCTCCGCCGCCGAGCCGCCCCACGCGTTGTCGATCAGGCCCACCGGCACTTTCAGGATCTGGTGAAGGTAGCGGCCATAGAGAAATCCCACCGCGCTGAAAGACCGCGCGCTGTCCGCGTTCGACGCCTTCCACTCGCCCTTGAAGTCGCTCTGCAATTCCTGCGTGCCCACGTTCGGCACCTTGATGAGCCGCAGATTCGGCAAGTCCGACGCCGCCGCCTCGAGGTCGCCATTCCAGTCGCCCGAGAGCGTGAAGCCCATGTTCGACTGCCCCGAGCACATCCACACCTCGCCCACGAGCACGTCCTGGATGTCGCGCTTCGTCGTCCCCGCGATCGAAATCACCTGCGGCACCGCATTCGCATTCACCGGATCGAGCTTCACCTCCCAGCGACCGTCGCTGCCGGCGGTGCCGGACTTCGTCTGCCCGGAGAAAGTGACGGTGACTTTCGTGCCCGGGGTGTCCCAGCCCCAAATGGGGTTGGACTGCTTCTGCTGGAGCACCATGTGGTCCCCGATGATGGCGGGGAGTTTCAGTTCCGCGCGGAGGGCCGGAGCCAGCGCGATTGCGAAGAGGAGGGTGAGGCATTTCATGCGAGCGCGGACGCTGCACAAACGCCCTACCGAACGCAAGCGCCCCGCCCGTCAGTCAGTCACCCAGCCGAACAGTTGCTTCCACATTCCGCCGGTTATTCCGTCGTTTTCGAGCGTGACGATGCCCTTCTGCACGTAGTTGGGATAGTTGCCCCGGCCTTGGAAAAGGATGGGCCGCGAGGTCCCGTCGGGCAGCTTGGCGACGCCCGTGAGTTCATAGTTTGCCGGCGGCAGATCATTGATGTCGTCATTCGTCGTGATGTCCTTGGGCCGCCAGTCGCGCTCGACGGTGATGGGCTGCAATTCCCGGCCATCGATGCTCCTGCTCGTCGGCGTGAGCGTGAACACGAGTTTCGTTCCCTCCGGCAACACCGTCGGCGGCTTCTTGGTATCCTCGCGCCACGTCTGGAAACGCATCCCGACGCTCATGCCGTACCAGTGCGTGTGGTTGTTCGGATCCGGCTTCCGGCCGTAAGTCTCCCGCAGGCCGGTGGGCTTCCACACGAAGTCCTGCACGATCCCGCCGGCGGAGTCCTGATTCTTGCTCCAGTTCGGCCCCACTGGCTCCAGATCGAACGTGAAGGTCGTCCCGGCAAACTTCACCTTGATTTTGCAGAACCCGAACCGGAACTGCCCCGGCACCAGCTTTTGCTTGTACGCACCGTCCTTGACGATCGGTGTGTAACTGACCTTCTCGCCGGCTTCGCTCACTCCCGTGATGCTGATGCTGATATCCTGAACATCGCCCGTGATCGGCTTGCCATCCGCGAACGTGACACGACCGGCCGCGTAACCGCCTTGGGACTTCTGCTCACCGGGCGCGCCCTTGTCGCATCCGGGGAACAGGAACATCACGAATGTCCCGAGGAGCGCGAAACAGGCGCTCCGCCGGGCGTGGCGGCGGCTCGGACGCGGGCGTGGAAAAGAAAATGGTGCGGGAATTTTCATAGCGTGCGGAAAGGCTGAGGCTATCGTTTCGCCGGCTGGGCAGGAGCGGGCAGCGGGATGGGCTCGGAGGAGATCTCCGATTGGATGCCGCGCAGGTGCATGTCGAAGAACTGCTGCACGCGCTTGTTGAGTTCCGGGCTGCCGAAGCCGTGGCCGGCGTCGGTCATGGCGAGGAGGATCGAGGAATTGCCGGCCTTCGTGAGCGCCTCGTGGAGCTTCGTGGCGTTGGTGAAATTCACGCGCATGTCCTTCGTTCCATGTGCGGTGAGGAAGGGCGGTTTGCCCGGGCCGACGTAGGTGAGCGGCGAACTGGCTTTCGCCTCGGCGGCCTTTTCCGCGATGGGACCGCCGAGTAATCCGGCGACGGCGGGATCGTCCTTCAGCGCGGCTTCGCCCTGCATGAGCGGCGCGGCCATGTCGGTGGGCCCGCAGTAATTTGCGACGCACGTGACTCGTGAGCTGAGGCTGGTGAATTCGCCGATGCTTCCCTCGAGCTCCTTCACGCCCTGGGTGAGCCCGAGCAGGCAGACGAGGTGTCCGCCCGCGGAGGTGCCGGTGACGCCGATGCGGTCGGGATCAAGGTTGTATTCCTTCGCATGGCCGCGGATCCAGCGGATGGCGGCCTTGCAGTCGTGGATTTGCGCGGGCCATTTCGCCTCCCCGGAAAGCCGGTAGCCGACGCTGATGCCGGCGTAATTTCCAGATGCCGCGAAGCCCGCGGCCATCCCCCCGCCCGCCCGGCTGCCTCCGCTCCATCCGCCGCCGTGGATGTACACCACGACCGGCAGCGGCTTGTCGGTCGAGCGCTTTTTCGGGAGGTAAAGGTCGAGCGCCTGGCGCGGATTGTCGTTCCCGGCGTAGGGCAGGTCGGCCTTCCGTTCGACCGCATCGGACACGCGGGGCGGTGCCGGCTTCGGAGCGGGAGACGAGGCGGATTTTTCCTCGGCGAACGCGATGGAGGTGACGGCGAAACCGAGGGCAAAGAGGAGGAAGCAACGTTTCATGGAGGCGGTGGACGGTGAGCATTCGCGGCGAAAAGTGCAACGCGGGGCCGTGAACATTTTGTCGGAAACCAACGCGCGTATTGAACTGCACGGGCCGGGCGTTATCATTCCTTCGTCTCCCGCTCCCCAACCCCAGAAATCCACGACCATGGCCCAGGCAATCATCGACCCAGAAGAAGTGCGCCGGTTTGCGAAGGAGCTGAAACGTTTCAACGACGACGTGCAGGCGAAGGCGGGATCGCTTCAGGCGCGGTTCGCGGCGCTGGGCAGCTCGTGGCAGGATCAGGAGGCGGAGAAATTTGCCGAGGAGTTCATCACCACGATGAAGGTGCTGAAGAAATTCGTGGAGATCGCGGAGAAGCACACGCCCTACCTGCTGCGGAAGGCGCAGCGCATCGAGGAATACCTCGACCAGCGCTGACCGTCCCGACGCAGGCAGTGCGATCCATTCTCCGACCTCTCAACTCTCAACCTTCAACTCTCAACTCACCCAATGGGCACGCAGGCAAGGGTCACGTCGGTCGATGCGCTCGATGCGTTGCGCGCGAGCATGGTCATTTTCGTGACGAAGGCGCGGCAGTCCGTGGACACCGTGCGCGACCGCGTGCGGCGGACGCGGAACTGGCTGCAGCACGACCAGCGGATGCATTGGGAGGGGGAAATCCGGCGCAGGCAGCGGCTGCTCGACCAGGCCGTGCAGGAACTTTACAGCGCGCGACTCACGAAGATGACCGGCGCCATCGCGATGCGCGAGGCGGTCGTACGAAAGGCGAAGGCGGCGGTCGAGGAGGCGCACCAAAAGCTGCGGAACGTGAAAAAGTGGAACCAGAACTTCGACGCCGCGGCCGATCCGCTCGTGAAGAAGCTCGACGGCTTCCGGGATTACCTCGATCAGGAAATGCCGGATGCGATCACCTTCCTCTACCGAGCCCGCGAGATCCTCGATGCCTACGCCGAGCGCTCCGCTCCCGCCGGCGAACCCGCTCCCGCCGCGCCGGAGGCGCCATCGAGTGAAACCGACGCAAATCCATGAGTGAAGAAGGCAACGCCACCCTCGCGCAGGCTTTCAAGGAACTGTCCCAGAAATGGGAGCAGACGAAGGCTCACTGGCGCGACGTGAAGGCGGACGAGTTCGAGCACAACTACCTCGAACGGCTGCCGAACCTCACGGCCCGCACGGCGACGGCGATGGATGAGATCAGCGTCCTGCTCAGAAAGGTGCACAACGATTGTGAGTAGCGGCCCCGATCTGCGATTTTCCCATGCGCTCGAGCTCCTCGCGAGGCTGACGAGGACGGTCGCGGCGTTTGCGAAAAAGGAAGCGGAGCTGACCAGCACGCTTTCCGCGCGGAACTATCAGGAAATGCGGCGGCACCGCGAGGCGATGCACAAGGACGACGGCGCGCTCGCCGCGCAGATCGCAGAGGCGGAAGCCCTTTCCGCAAAGGAGGCCGAGCGGCTCCAGGAAATCCATGATCGCCGGCTCGGCCGAGTGCAGCGCGCCCATGGGCTTCTGACGCGCACGCTCCCCAAGCGCGCACAGGATGCGAAGGGAAACTGGCTGGGTGAACTCCAGATGCGCCAGCTCCGCGCCGAGCGCGCCCACACCGCCGGCACCAAGAAGAACGACGGCGACCACGCCGCGCTGTCGCAGACGCTCGCCCAGCAACGCGCGGCGCTCGACGGCATCACGGCGCAAACCGTGAAGGCCTTCAGCGGCTACAGTTCGTTCGCGCAGACGCTGACCGAGCGCGAGGGTGAAAGGCGGATCGCCGACGCGCCTGATGATTTCCAGGGCGAGATCGAATCCCGGATCGCCGCCGCGACGGAGCAGCTCGCGACATTCCGCGCGCTGCCGCTGCCGCGCCTTTTCAGCGCGATGCCGCTGCCAGTGTGCATCGTGCTTGCCGTGCTCATCGGCGTCGCGGTCGTCTTCGCGCGCGGCCTTTCCGCGCCGCTTTACGTCGCGGGCGCGGCCGTGGCGGTGCTCCTCACCGCCGGCTGCATTTTCGCCTACGTCACCGGCCGGAACGGCGCGAAGGCCGAGGCGGAAAAAACGGGCGCGGCGATCCTCGATGCGTTTCGCGCGCTCCGGGCGGGCATCGCCGCCGCCGAAGCACAGCACAAGGCCGAACGCCAGCGCCTGCAGGACGAATACGACCGGACGTTTGCCGACCTCGAAACCAAATGGGCAAAGGCGGACAACCTCGAGGCGGAATTCGAGCAGAAGGGCCGGCAAAAGCTCGAACCGCAACTCCCGAGGCTCACGCAAAAACTCCAGGAGCGCCTTCGCCGGCAGCTCGCGGAAGTCCGTTCCCGCACGGATGCGAAGGTGCGGGAATTCCAGCAACGCACCGCCGAAAAACGGCGCGAGGTGGAAGCCGCCCGCGCATCCGAAATGAGCGCCATCCTCGCGAATGAGAAGGCGAGGTGGGACGAACTCGACGCGGCGTGGAAGGCGGAGATCACGCCGCTCTACGAGGAAATCGCCGCACTGAACGCCGCGCTCGCGCCGGATTTCCCCGAGTGGACCGCGCGCGTTGTCGAGGAATGGGAGCCGCGCGTGAAGTTCACACCGGCGACGAAATTCGCGCAACTGAGCCTCGACCTTGCAAAGCGGCCCGATGCCTCCACCGCCGTCTCGCGGCTCGCGCTGCCCGGGCCGCCGCAGGTGTCCATCCCGCTCGCGCTCACGTATCCGCAGCAGGGCTCGCTGCTTTTTGAGACGCGCGAATCGTGCGGCGGTGCGACGATGAGCGTGCTGAACAACGTGATCCTCCGGCTGCTCTCGACGACTCCGCCGGGGAAACTCAGCTTCACCATTTTCGATCCCGTCGGCCTCGGCGAAAATTTCGCGGGGCTCATGCACCTCGGCGACTACGAGGAGGCCATCATCAACCGCCGCATCTGGACGCAGCGCGAGCAGCTCGACGAGCGGCTCGGCGAGATCAACGAACACATCGAGAAAGTCATCCAGATGTATCTGCGCAACGAGTACGCGAACATCACCGCCTACAACGAGCAGGCGGGCAGCGTGGCGGAAAAATACTATTTCCTCGTCATCGCGGACTTTCCCTCCGGCTTCAGCGAGACTGCGGCGAAGCGGCTGCAGAGCATCGCCATCAGCGGGCCGCGCTGCGGGGTATTTACGCTGATCCACTGGGACCAGCGCCAGCCGCTGCCGGACGGGTTTTCCGTGGAGGAATTGCGGAAGAGCAGCGTGTGCCTGCGCGCCGAGGGGAACACTTTCACCACCGGCCGCGAGCAGGCCGAGGCCGGCGCAGCGCTCGTGCTCGACCCGCCGCCGGACGCCGCGCTCGCGCAGAGCCTCGTCCACAAAATCGGCAAGAGCAGCGTGGACTCGAACCGCGTGCAGGTGCCGTTCGAGCAGATCGCGCCGAAGCCGGCGGAACTCTGGACGAACGAGACGACGAACGAACTGCGCATCCCCATCGGCCGCACCGGCGCGACGAAGATGCAGTATCTCGCCATCGGCAAGGGCACGCGGCAGCACGCGCTCTTCGCAGGCAAGACGGGATCGGGAAAATCCACGCTCTTCCACGTGATCATCACGAATCTCGCGCTCGCGTGCTCGCCGGAGCAGGTGGAGTTCTACCTCATCGATTTCAAGAAGGGCGTCGAATTCAAATGCTACGCGAACAAGCGGCTGCCGCACGCGCGCGTCGTGGCGATCGAGAGCGACCGGGAATTCGCGCTCAGCGTCCTCCAGCGCGTGGACGAGGAGCTGAAGCGGCGCGGCGACATGTTCCGCAAGCTCGGCGTGCAGGACGTCGCGGGCTACAAGCGCGCCGGCGGGACGGAGCCGATGCCGCGCTCGCTGCTGCTGATTGACGAATTCCAGGAGTTCTTCGTCGAGGACGACAGCATCGCGCAGACGGCCTCGCTGCTGTTCGACCGCATCGTGCGGCAGGGCCGCGCCTTTGGCATCCACGTGCTGCTCGGCTCGCAGAGCCTCGGCGGCGCGTATTCGCTCGCCCGCGCGACGCTCGGGCAGATGGTCATCCGCGTCGCGCTGCAGTGCAACGAGGCCGACGCGTATCTCATCATGGACGACACGAACTCCGCCCCGCGCCTCCTCTCGCGGCCCGGCGAAGGCATCTACAACGACGCGGGCGGCGCCATCGAGGGCAACAGCCCCTTCCAGGTCGTCTGGCTGCCCGACGACGAGCGCGACAAGTGGCTCGACAAGGTCCGTGCGCTCGCCGACGAGCGCCATGAGCCGCAGCGAAGCGCGATCGTCTTCGAGGGCAACGCGCCCGCCAGCATCCGCGAGAACGATCTGCTCGCCGCCGCGCTCGCCTCGCCTCCGACTGCGCCTCCGGCCGCGGCGCGTTGCTGGTTCGGAGCGCCAAATTCGATCAAGGGGCCGACGGAGGCGGCATTTCACCGCCAGAGCGGGAACCACCTGCTCATCGTCGGCCAGCGCGAGGAAGCCGCGCTCACGATGGTCGCGCTCTCCATCGTCGCGCTTGCCGCGCAGCATC
The DNA here is from genome assembly GCA_963769025.1 of uncultured Verrucomicrobiae bacterium. Classification (GTDB taxonomy): domain Bacteria; phylum Verrucomicrobiota; class Verrucomicrobiia; order Chthoniobacterales; family Chthoniobacteraceae; genus SXWH01. The sequence goes on along the minus strand of CAVYKI010000002.1, from coordinate 293,694 downwards.
CGCCGGGAGCGGTGCGGTGCATTTTGATCCACTCCGCGACGCCCGGGACGCCGGACGCCGCTTTGCTCGAACAGGTCGCGGCGATGATGCCGGAGGCTGTCACGCTCGCCACCGCGCAGGAGATTCCCGAGGTGCTGGGCAATCTTTCCACCGAGATGAAGGCGCGCGCGAGCGGCGAGACGCCGGCCGCGGGTGCGCCATCGGTGTTCCTGTTTGTCCATGGCCTGCACAAATTCAAGAAGCTGCGCCACGAGGACGACTTCAGTTTCGGTGGCGGCGACGGCGAGTCGAGCCCCGGCGCCGCGTTCAACGAGATCATCTCGGAAGGCAGCGCGCTCGGCATCCACATCATCGCGACGGTGGACTCGTTCAACAACGTCAACCGCACGATGAGCCGGAAGGCGCTGAGCGAATTTGAAATGCGGATCGTCTTCCAGATGAGCGCGAACGACTCCGCGAGCCTCATCGATTCGCCGAAGGCGAGCAACCTCGGCCTGCACCGCGCGCTGCTCTACAACGAGCAGGCCGGTTCGCTGGAAACCTTCCGCCCTTACGCGGCGCCGGATGCCGGCTGGCTGGAGCACGCCGCCGCGCAGTTCGCCGCGCGCAAAGGCTGAAAGCCCGGAGTTTTTCTTGCGCGCGCCGCGCGCAGTGCCGAACATCGCCGCGGATGGAACGCCCTTGCGCGACGCAGCTAACCTCGGAAATGACCCAGCCGGAACTGGAGGCGCTCCGGAGCATTCTGCGCGCACGCCCGCGGCCCGGCAGGCACCTGGAAATCGGCACCGCAGCCGGCGGCACGCTCTGCGAAATGATGCAGGCCACACCGCACCGGCCGCCCTTCGTCGTCATCGACACGATGAACTATTTCGCCAACCAGCGGCAGGTCGTGGAGCAGAATGTCACCTCGCACGGGCTCCCGCTCGACACCGTGGAATTCCGCGAGATGCGAAGCTGGGACGCCTTCCGGCATTCCCGGCGGGTCCTTGAGTCGTTCGATTTTGTCCTCATCGATGGCACCCACAAGTTCCGCTACGTGATGCAGGACCTGCACTGGGCGGCGCTCGTGAACCCCAACGGCATCCTCGCGCTGCACGACTACACGCCGCGCCTGCGCTCGGTAAAGTGGGCCGCCGACTACTTTCTGGCGAACAACCGGAACTACCACCGCCTCGAACTCGCCGGCTCCCTCCTTTTCCTGGAAAAGACCGCCCCCGACGGCCCGCGCGGCCCGAACCTTCTCCCCGATTCCGTGGCCTCGCTCATGCATCCGCTGTTCCAGTTTGAGAACAGCGTCCGCAAGCGGCTCGGCATGAAAACGTCCGCCTAGGGGCTGCCCCTCCGCCCGGCGATTCTCAATTCCGATAGCGGATTTGATTTGCCCGCTCTCATTCCTGCAATACTCTCATTTCCGAGAGCGACGCGCTTTCAGCCCAACCTACCCAAGACCATGGCCAAGATCCTTATCGTGGACGATGAACCGAACATCGTCGAACTCGTCGTCACAGCCTGCAAGGAGATGGGCCACGAGACGTTCCCCTTCACCAACAGCCAGAAGGCGCTCGAACAGATCGAGACCATCGCGCCGGCGCTCGTCATCAGCGACATCAAGATGGGCAAGGTGGACGGCTTCGAGATCCTGCGGCAGGTCAAGGCGGCGCTGGAGAGCTGCGAGGTGATCCTGATGACCGGGCAGGGCAACGAGGAGATCGCGGAAAAGGCCATCGCCGAGGGTGCCCGCTATTACATCCGCAAGCCGTTCAAGATTTCCGAGATGCAGGCGCGGGTGAAGCACGTCATCGAGTTTTCCGACACGGCGAAGGAGCGCGACACGCTGAAGAAGGTCGTGAAGCGCGCGACGAACCCGGAGAACATCATCGGCACGTCGCCGAAGATGGACGAGGTCTATCACCTCATCCGCAAGATCGCGGACACCGACTCGACGATTTTGATCCAGGGCGAGAGCGGCACGGGCAAGGAGCTCGTCGCGCGGGCGCTGCATTTCAACAGCAGCCGGCAGCATCATCCCTTCGTCGCCATCAACTGCTCCGCGCTGCCGGAGAACCTGCTCGAGAGCGAGCTGTTCGGCCACAAGAAGGGCTCCTTCACCGGTGCGGTGTCGGACAAGGCGGGGCTCTTCGAGGAGGCGGAAAAGGGCACCATTTTCCTCGACGAGGTGAACTCGATGGCCCTGCCGCTCCAGACGAAGCTGCTCCGCGTGCTCCAGGAGCGCCAGCTCCGCCGCGTCGGCGACACGAAGACGCTGCCCATCAATGTGCGCGTGCTCGGCGCGACGAACGAGTCGCTGCTCGACAAGGTGAAGGACGGCAAGTTCCGCGAGGATCTCTACTACCGGCTCGCGGTCATTCCCATCGAGCTGCCGCCGTTGCGCGACCGGCCCGAGGACATCCCGCTCCTCGTCCAGCATTTCCTGAAAAAGTCCGCCACCGGGCCGAATCCGCGCGCGATGAAAATCGACCCGAAGGCCATCGAGGCGCTCCAGGGCTACGACTGGCCGGGCAATGTGCGTGAACTGGAAAACGCCATCGAGCGCGCGAGCGCGCTGTGCGACGAGGATCTCATCCTCGTGAAGGATCTCCCGCCGCAGCTCCTCGAAGGCCCGTCCGGCAGCGGAAAAGGCGGCGACGGCGCGATGCCGGTCGGCAAGAAGCTGGATGCCTTCATCCGCGATCAGGAGCGGCGCTTCATCGAGGAAACCATCAAGCGCAGCTCCGGCAACCGCGAGAAGGCCGCGAAGACGCTCGGCATCAGCATGGCGACGCTTTACCGGAAGATCGAAGGCAAGCCCCTCAAGGCGTCCTCGAAGTCCTGATCCGCGGAAACACCGGAACGCAGCCGGGCCGTATCGAGGAATCCCCATGAGTTTTGAGAAGCCGCTCGTTTTCCGGCCGCTCTACATGGAGCGCGTGTGGGGCGGCGACAGGCTCGCAGCCATGCCGGGAAAGCATCCCCCGGTCGACGTCCCGATCGGCGAAAGCTGGGAGATCGTGGATCGCGCGGATGCGCAAAGCGTGGTCGCCCGCGGCCCGCTGATCGGCACAACGCTGCACGAACTCTGGACCGTGTTCCGCAAGGACGTGTTCGGGGCGGGTGTCCCCGATTCGCCGCGCTTTCCGCTGCTGGCAAAGATCCTCGACGCCCGGGAGACGCTGTCCGTCCAGGTCCACCCGCCTGCGGACAAGGCGGCAGAGCTGAAAGGCGAACCCAAGACGGAGATGTGGTACCTGCTCGACGCGGCGGAAGGGGCCGAGCTTTTCGCCGGGTTCCGGCGCGGGACGACACGCGCGGGATTTGAGAAGGCGCTCGGCGAGGGCCGGGCCGCCGAATTGCTGCACCGCGTGCCGGTGCGCGCGGGCGATGCGATGTTCATCCCGAGCGGCCGCTGCCACGCGATCGGCGCGGGCTGCCTCATCGTCGAGATGCAGCAGAACAGCGACACGACCTACCGCGTCTTTGACTGGAACCGCACCGGGCTCGACGGCAAACCCCGCGCGCTGCACGTCGCGGAATCCCTCGCCTCGATCGACTTCGCCGACCACGAGCCCGCCCTCGCGCAACTCACCGGCGAGACGGTCGCCTCCTGCCCGGAATTCCACGTCGAGCGCTGGCAACTCCCCGCCCCGCGCGCAGACACCAGCGCGGATGGCGTGATTTTCACCGTGCTCAGCGGCGAGGTGGAATGCGGTGGGGAGCGCTTCCAGACTGGAGAATTTTTCATCCTCCCGGCGACTGCATCCGTGCGCACCCTGTCTCCCCTCGCCTCCGGCAGCAGCGTGCTGCGAACGACGATCCCCGCCGCGGCAATCCACTGATCCGCGGCCCGCGCAGAGGCCGCATTCGCCATCCGGCTAGACATTCACGGCTTTCCCGGGGCAGCCTCCGGGCATGGAGCAAGAAAAGCTGAACACGCACCAGAAGGCGCTCAACGTAAACCTGGACAAGCGGTGGTACGGTTCGTTCGCCGAGATCGGCGCGGGGCAGGAGGTGGTGCGCTGGTTCTTCCGAGTGGGCGGGGCGAGCGGCACCGTCGCGAAGAGCATCAGCGCTTACGACATGGCGGTGAGCGATGCGATTTACGGCACGGCCGATCGCTATGTCTCGCGCACGCGCCTGCAGGCGATGCTCGAGCACGAGTTTTCGCTGAACCTCGAACGGCTTTCCGACATCCGCGGGGACAACACGTCGTTCTTCGCATTCGCGGACACGGTGGCCATCCGCAATTACCAGGGGACGAACGAATGCCACGGCTGGCTCGGCGTGAAATTCCAGAGCCATCCGCGCGACGAGGCCAGCCAGGTGATCATCCACGTGCGCATGCTCGACACCGATGCGCAGGCGCAGCAGGAGGCGCTCGGCATCACCGGCGTGAACCTCTGCTACGGGTGCTTCTTTTTGCACCACGAGCCGGACCAGCTCGTGGAGAGCCTGCTCGACGGGCTCACGACCGGGCGCGTCGAGATCGACATGATCGAGTTTTCCGGGATCGAATTCCGCAGCGTGGACAACCGGCTCATGGCGCTGAAGCTCGTGCAGCTCGGCCTGAGCGGCGCCGCGATGTTTGGCCCGAACCGCGAGGTGCTCCAGCCGGCGGAGGTCTTTTACAAAAAGGCCGTCCTCGTCGAGCGCGGGAGCTTCCGGCCGCTCACGAAGGTGAACCTGGACATGATGCGCTGCGCATTTGAAAAATTCACCAAGGAGCCCGGGATGAAGGACACGGGGGTCGTGCAGGTGATGGAGCTGACGATGACGAACCTGCTCCAGACCGGCGCCATGGACCGGCGCGATTTCCTCGCGCGCGCCGACGTGCTCAGCGCCTGCGGCATGACGGTGCTCGTGAGCGACTACAGCGAATTTTTCAAGCTGGCCGCGTATCTCAACCGCATGACAAAGGAGCGCATCGGCCTCGTGCTCGGCGTGCCGACGCTGCTCGAGCTCTTCAACGAGAAATACTACACGCAGCTCCCCGGCGGCATTCTGGAGAGCTTCGGCCGGCTCTTCAAAAACGAGCTCAAGCTCTACATTTACCCGCTGCAGGATCCGACCACCGGCACGATCTCCACGGTCGATACGGCGAAGGTCGCGCCGGATCTGCAGAAGCTCTACGGCTACCTCCACGACCGCGGGAGCTTCGTGGCGCTGGACAATTTCCACGAGGATTGCCTGCCCATCTTCAGCCGCGACGTGCTCAAGCGCATCGCGCTCGCACGACGCAACGTGGGAGGCGATGGTCCCGCCGGAAGTCTGCGACCTCATCAAGAAGCGCGGCTACTTCGGCTACGCCAAGGACGCAGCGAGGCTGACGTGCGCGATGGCCTTCTTCGACTGCCATTTCTTCAGCGAGACGCTCGCGCTTTCCGTCTCCGCGCATGTGCTCCTCCCGCAGGTACCGCCGGCGGAACGCGGCACGCTCCATCCCACGCTGTTCCTGCTGCACGGGCTCAGCGACGATCACACGATGTGGACGCGGAGGACGGCGATCGAGCGCTACGCCGCGGAACGGAATCTCGCCGTCGTCATGCCGGCCGTCGCGCGGAGCTTTTACCAGGACATGGCGGGCGGGCCGCGCTACTGGACTTTCCTGAGCGAGGAACTTCCGGCGATCATGCGGCAGTTCTTCCCGCTGTCGGCGGAGCGCGCGGACAATTTCGCCGCCGGCCTCTCGATGGGCGGCTACGGCGCGCTGCGGCTCGCACTCGCGCACCCGGAACGGTTCGCGGCGGTCGCGAGCTTCAGCGGCGCGCTCGACTACGTCCGCCGGCTGCGCGACTCGGGCAAGGCGGGCTCGCGCATTCAGCAAGGCGGAATGGGGCGCCATCGCCGGAGCGGGCGCGGATGCCACGGGCACCACGAGCGATCTGCATTTTCTCGCGAAGCGCGTCGCGGAATCGTCCGGCCCGAAGCCGGCGGTGTACCTGAGCTGCGGCACCGAGGATGACATCCTCGCCGACAGCCGCGCATTTCACAGCCACCTCGACGCCGTCGGCTACCGCCACCACTACGAGGAAGGCCCCGGCGCACACGACTGGGCATATTGGGACGAACAAATCGAGCGCGCCATCGCATGGCTGCCGTTGCGGAAATGAATCCTCCAAGACGCATCCCCAGAAAGATGAATGCGGCCGAGGGAATGAAGGCCGCGGCGGTGATCCTCGGCCTGCTGTCGGCCTGCATCGCCATCCTCTGGTTCGCGACCCGCCCCAAGCACCGGTCCGAGTCCCCGCACGACCCGACCCAGCCGCCCGCAAAGGTGCCGGACCAGGCCCCCGCGCCGCGGTAGCTTCCGCTCCCGGCGTCAGTACACGTCGCGGCGGTAGCGCTTCTCCGTCTTCATCATGCCCTCCTCGACAAAGGCGCGCGCGTCTTCCGGCGACTTTCCGCCGTGGGTGTGGACGATGCTGATGAGTTCCTCATGCACATCCTTGGCCATCCGCTCCTTGTCGCCGCAGACGTAAAAATACGCGCCATCGGCAATCCATTTCCAAAGCTGCGCCCCCTGCGCATGCATCCTGTGCTGCACGTATTCCTTGCGCCCTGCGGTCTCGCGCGACCACGCGAGGTCGAGGCATTCGAGGACGCCGCTCTTGATCCAGCCCTCGAACTGCTCCCTGTAGAAAAACTCCGACGACGAACGCCGCTCGCCGAAGAACAGCCAGTTCTTGCCCTTCGCCCCCGTCGCCTCGCGCTCCTCGAGAAACGCGCGGAACGGCGCGACGCCCGTGCCCGGCCCGACCATGATCATCGGGGCGTCCGGGTTCTCGGGCATCCGGAAATGTTTCTGCACCTGCCCGAAGACGCCCGCGGTGCCGCCGACCGGCCAGCGCTCGCAGAGGAAGGTGGAGCACACGCCGGTGCGAGCGCGGTCATGCGCGTTCCAGCGGACGGCGGCCACGGTGAGGTCCACCTGCTCCGGGTGGGCCTTCAGCGACGACGCGATGGAGTAAAGGCGGATGTTGAGCCCGCGCAGCGTGTCGGTGAATTCCTGCGGCGTGAAACGGATGCCGGGAAATTCGCGCAGCACGTCCACGTAATCGCGCGAGGCGTTCCACCCGGAAGTGTAATCGGCAAGCGCGGCGGCATTTTCCGGCAGCAGGAGCGCCGCGAATTTCTCCGCGCCCTTTTCGGCGAGCTTCGCGAGGAATTTTTTCTCGGCGAAGTGGATCTGGAAATCGCGGGAGAACGCCTCGCGCACGGGCTTCTCCACGTCCTTCACCTTCACCGGCTCATCGCCGGAAAAGCCGAGCGCCTCCAGAGTGAGCTCCACGAGCTGCGGGTCATTCACCGGCTTCACCGCGAGCGCGTCGCCGGGCTCGTAGGTGAGGCCTGAGCCGGCGAGCGAAATCTCGATGTGCCGCGTGTCCTTGTCCGAGCCGGGACCGCAGAGGCTGATGTTGCGGGTGCAACGCGCCTGGAGAAAATTGCGCGCGTTGTAGAGGGACTTCGTTTCCGCGGACATCCGGCACGGGATAGGGACAGCGCGGCTGCAAGACAAGCCCCGCGCGATTTCGCTTTTCCCAACGCCCACCGCTGGGAAGCTCCCCGCCATGCAACGCTACGAATTCGCACAGCTCGATTCCGTCCCCGGTGTCCCCTGCCCCTGCGGCACGTCGCGACGCGCGTTTGCCTCGCCGGAAAATGCGCTCGCCACCACGCACCTCGTCGAAATTTCCGCCGACGCCCGCACGCACTACCACAGGCGGCTCACGGAGACCTACGTGATCCTCGAGGGCGAAGGCTGGATCGAGCTCGACGGAGAACGCATCCCGGTGAAGCCGCTGAGCACAGTCATCATCCGCCCCGGCTGTCGCCACCGCGCCGTGGGAAAAATGAAGGTGCTCAATTTCGTCGTCCCGGCATTCGACGAAAAGGACGAGTGGTTCGACTGACGCGCTTCACGGCTGGCAATCACCGCCCTGCCCGCTAGCGTCCTCGCATGGCCAAGACCCTCCTCGCCATCGGCGCCCACTATGATGACTGCGTCTTCGGCATTCCCGGCATCCTCCTCGACGCCGTCCGCAAGGACTACCGCGTGGTCGTGCTCTCGCTCATCGGCGATTACACAGACTGGGCGCCGGTGAAAGGCCGCGAGCGCGAACTGCTCCAGACGAGCACGGAGCTCGCGCACTTCCACGGGATCGAAACGCGGTTCCTCGATTTCGCCTCGGGCCGCATCGAGGTGACGCGCGAAAGCAAGACGGCCGTCGCGCGTGTCGTCGCCGAGGTCGCGCCGGACGTGGCCTTCATGCTCTGGCACCACGATCGCCATCCCGATCACGAAGCCGCCTCGGCCCTGAGCAAGATCGCCCTGCGCCAGGCCGGTCCGATTCTTGGCGACCCGAAGGCGCGCGTGCCGCGGCAAATCTACTGCTACGACAACGGCCCCGGCCACACCATCGGCTTTGAGCCAAACACCTTCGTGAACGTCACCGACACCTGGATCACCGCGATGGAATGGCTCGGCCAACTCATGGCATTCGTGCGCAACAAGCCCTTCGACGCCGCGGAACCCGACGCCGCGCAAATCGCGAAGGCAAACATCGCCCGCTACCGCGGCGCCGCCTGCGGGGCAAAATACGCCGAGGCGCTCTGGGCGATGAACGCGCAGGCCGTGGAGATTCTGTAGCGCGGGGGCCGAATCCGCGCTCGCATTCCGCACGCGCTTCGGCGGAAGTTTCCGCCATGAAGCTGCGCTCCCTCCTCCCGCTCCTCGTCATTTTCGCCATCGCCGCACGAGCGGCGGAACCGGCGCTCTTTGACAAAGAGCAACCTCGTCGCGTGGTGCATCGTTCCGTTCGACGCGAAGAAACGCGGGCCGGAGGAACGCGCCGCGATGCTGGAGAAGCTCGGCATCAAAAAATTCGCCTACGACTACCGCGCGGAGCACATCCCGACGTGGGACGCGGAACTCGACGCGCTGAAACGCCACCACATCGAGCTGACGGCATGGTGGTTTCCCGGGATCGCTCAACGACGAGGCGAGGAAGACGCTCGACCTTTTCCAGCGCCACGGCGTGAAGCCGCAGCTCTGGGTGAGCGGCGGCGGCGCGCCGACGAAGGACGCGGCGGAGCAGAAGGAGCGCGTCGAAAAGGAGGCTGCGCGCATCCGCCCGATCGCCGAGGCCGCGGCGGCGCAGGGATTGAAGGTTGCGCTCTACAATCACGGCGGGTGGTTTGGCGAACCGGAGAACCAGATCGAAATCATCGAGAAGCTCGGACTGCCGAATGTCGGTCTCGTGTACAACCTGCACCACGGACACGGGCACCTCGATCGATTTCCCCAGCTCCTCCAAAAGATGAAGCCGCACCTGCTCGCGCTGAACCTCAACGGCATGACGCGCGGCGGAGACCGGGCCGGGGACAAGATCCTCCCGCTCGCACAGGGCGAACTCGATCTCCAGTTGCTGAGAGTGATCCGCGACAGCGGCTGGCGCGGCCCCGTCGGAATCCTGAACCACACGGGCGAAGACGCGGAGGCGCGGCTGCTCGACAATCTCGACGGCCTCGAGTGGCTCACGCCGCAGCTCAACGGAAAACCGCCCGGCGACAAACCGGTGCCGCGTTCCTGGAAACGATCCGCGACTCCGCCAAAGGGCGCATAACGCGGCGAGCAGCCGCTCCCCTGCGCGTGGCGACCGGCGCACCCTGAATTCCGGGCGCGGCCATTTCGCGGCATTTGCCGGGACACCCTGCTTGCCGCCCCGTCGGCATCCCGCTACTTCCCGAGGCGTGCAGCAGCAACAAACGCCCCCTTTCGCCGAATGGCTCATCCGCAAAGTCCTCACGGCAATCATCAGGATCCCGTACAAGGTCACCGCGCACGGCATCGACCGGCTGCCGGAGGGCGGTTTCCTGATGCTGCCGAATCACCTCACGTGGATCGACGCCATCCTGCTCCAGCTCGCGTGCCCGCGCACGATCCGCTTCGTCATCTGGGAGACGTACTACTATTCGCCGATCCTCCGGCCGTTTCTGAATTTCATCGGAGCGATCCCGATTTCCAACACGCGCGCCAAGGACGCCATCCGCATCGCCGTGGAACGCATCAAGGCCGGCGAAATCGTCTGCATATTTCCCGAGGGCGAGCTCTCCAAGAGCGGCACCCTGCTGCGCATCCAGCGAGGCTACGAAATCATCGCCCGGCAGGCGAAGTGCCCGGTCGTCCCGGTGTGGATGGACCAGACATGGGACAGCGTCTTCTCGTTTCGCGGCGGACGCTTTTTCTGGAAAAGGCCGGTCCGGTTCCGGTTCCCCGTCACGGTCGCGTTCGGCGAAGCGATGGAATCCCGGCATGCGGACACGGCGACGGTGCGCCAGCGCTTCCTCGAGCTTGGGGAGTATTGCTACCAGCAGCGCGACTCCCTGCGCGGACACATCGCGGACGCCTGCCTTCGCGGGTTGATGAAAGCCCCATCGACGATCGCGCTCATCGACGGGCTCGACGGCTCGCAACACCCGCGCGGCCGCCTGCTCGCCGCCGCGCTGTCGCTGTCGCGCATCTTGCGCGAGCAGGTGCCGGAGCGACGCGTCGGCATCGTGTTGCCTTCCGGCGCGGGCGGGGTGATTGCGAATCTCGCGGTGCTTTTCGCCGGGAAAATCCCCGTGAACCTGAACTTCACGGCCGGCGAAGCGGCGCTGCGGGCTTCCATCCGGAAGGCGGAAATCGGCACCTCGATCACAGCGGGCGCGATGCGCGGAAAGCTGAAGGATTTCCCGTGGCCCGCAAACGTCCTCCTGCTCGACGAACTGAAGGCGCAGATAAGGCGTGGCGCGGTGAAGTGGTTCCTGCTCTCGCGCATCCTGCCCGCCGGCGTGCTCAGGCTGCTGGCCGGGATTCCGCGCGACGGCGACCGGCGCGAAGCGTTTCTGCTCTTTACCAGCGGCAGCAGCGGCGAGCCAAAGGGCGTCGCGCTCACCCACCGCAACCTGCTCGCGAACACACGGCAGTTCGGCGACATGCTCGATCCCGCTTCGGCGGACGTCATTTTCGGCGCGCTCCCGTTTTTCCACAGCTTCGGCTCGACCGTCTGCCTGCTGTATCCGGTCATCGAGGGAATGCGTATCGTGACCTATCCGAACCCCCTCGAAGCGGCCAAGTGCGCGGCGCTGATCGAGCGCCACGGAGCCACGCTCGTCCTCGCGACGCCCACCTTCCTCCGCGGCTACCTGAAGCGCGCAACCCCGGAGCAGTTCCGCAGCGTGAAGCTGCTCGTCACCGGCGCGGAGAAGCTTCCCAACGAACTCTCCGAGGTGTTTGCCGAGCGCTTCGGCATCGAGGTGATGCAGGGCTACGGACTCACGGAGACATCCCCGGTCGCCTCGTTCAATCTGCCGAACCGCGTCGCCGATGCCTCACAGGCGACCAACCGCCGCGGCTCCTCGGGCAAGCTCGTCGCCGGCCTCGCCGCGCAAATCCGCCACCCGGAGACGGACGCACCGCTCTCGTTGCACGAAAAGGGAATGCTGTGGTTCAAGGGGCCGAATGTCTTCGACGGCTACCTCGATGATCCCGCGCGCACGGCGGATGTGATCCGTGACGGTTGGTTCCGCACGGGCGACCTCGCGCGGTTCGACGAGGATGGATTCCTGTTCATCGAAGGACGGTTGTCGCGGTTCTCGAAAATTGCCGGCGAGATGGTGCCGCACGAGACGGTGGAGGCGAAGATCGTCGAATCGTTCGGTTTCAGCGCGGAAGGCGAGCGTGTCGTCGCCATCTCGAGTACGCCGGACGAGGCGAAGGGCGAGGCGCTCGTCGTGCTCACCACGCGCGAGATCACGCAGAACGAACTCCGGGAAAAGCTCGCGGCCGCCGGGCTGCCAAATCTCTGGATTCCCCGCCACATTTTGCAGGTGCCGCAAATTCCTGTGCTCGCCAGCGGCAAGCTCGACATCCAGGGCTGCACGGAGCTTGCGAAGCAGGTGAGATGAATTTCGCAGCAACTCACCGACGGCCAGACTTCCGGAGCGCGCCGGAGTTTCACACCGCATGAAATCACCCGTCTTCCTCCTCTCCCTCGTCCTCGCAGCATTGAACGCCGCCGCTACAGCGGATCCCCTCGCCCGCCGCGAATGGACCGTGGATGGCGTCGCCCGCGAGGCGCTGATTTCGGTCCCATCGAAAGCGAAAAGCGAGGCGACGCCCGTCGTCTTCGGCTTTCACGGCCACGGCGGGAACATGAACAATTCCGCCCGGATGTATCACATTCACACCCTTTGGCCCGAGGCCATCGTCGTCTATCCACAGGGCCTGAACACGCCGGGCCAGCTCACTGACCCCGAGGGGAAAAAGCCGGGCTGGCAGCACGGACCCGGCGTCCAGGGCGACCGCGACCTGAAGTTTTTCGACGCGATGCTCGCCTCGCTTCAGGCGGATTTCAAAGTGGACCCAAAGCGCATCTATTCGACCGGTCACTCGAATGGCGGCGGATTCAGCTATCTGCTGTGGATGACGCGCGGCGAGAAATTCGCCGCATTCGCACCGTCCGCCGTGGCCGCGATGCGAAACCGGCCGATGCTGAAGCCCAAGCCGATGATTCACATTGCGGGAGAAAATGATCCGCTCGTGAAGTTCACTTGGCAGAAAAACACCATCGAAGCCGTCCGAAAACTCAACGAGTGCGGCGAAGGCCAGCCGTGGGAAGGCGTGACCGGCTGCACGCTTTACCCGTCGAAGATCGGTGCGCCGGTCGTGACCTTCATCCATCCCGGCACGCACGCCTACGCGAGCGAGGCGCCCGCGCTCATCGTGAAGTTTTTCAAGCAACACTCGCAGCCGTGACTGCTCGCCGGGCGGTGCGCCGGCGGTCCGCTATTTCCCGACCTGCTCCCCGTTGCCCTCGATGAAGTAGGTCGCGCCCTGATAGGTCACGGTGCGGAGGTATTGAGTCCAACGGACGGTGCCGAGGTCGCGCGCGGCCTCGATGCGCTTCTCCTCCGGCTTCGCGCCTTCGGCTTTGCGATCGCGGATGGCTTCGAAAAGGACGCGGCCATCGAGCTTCGCGAGCGGGCGGATGCCCATGAGCCAGAGCACGGTGGGCGCGACGTCAATGTTCCCCGAGGGCAGTTCGCTCCGCACGCCGCTGAGGATGTCCGGCCCGGCGGCGATGAGCGTATTCGTCTGATCAAAGGGGCTCAGCGAGCCGTGCATTCCAGCGCCGAGTTTCTTCCCGGCGTCGTAAACCAGCGTCCCCGGCACGCCGAACTCGTTCTTTTCCGCGCTCCAGCGCGGAGCCACGACGACATCGGGCGCATCGGCTGAATCGATCCCGGCGGCGGCGAGCGGGAATGTCCCCTCCGCCGGTTCGCGGGTGAAGATGACGCCGCTCGACGGCGCGGCCTGGAGCACGCTTACGGCCTTCGCGGTGGTCTCCGCGTCGTGGCCGGTCACATAGATCAGCGCGGTCGCGCCGGTGCCGACGATGAGGATGTCGCCCTTCTCCGGAGGCGCATTGAACACCCTGCGCGCGCGCAGCCCCGCGTCGGTGAGCAGCTGCGCGAGATCCACGTTTTGCGTGACGGTGGAGAAGCCGTGGTCGGAGACGACGAAGATGTCCGTCTTGTCGAGCACGCCCCTCGCCTTCAGCGCGGCGACGACGAGGCCGAGATGTTCGTCCGAGCGGCGGAGGGCATCGAGCGCCAGCGGCGCGCCGGGAGCGGTGAAGTGCTGGGAAAAATCCGGGTCGCTCATCCAGACGACGGAGTACTTCGGCACGCCAGCCTTCCATAATTCTCCGGTAAGCACGTCCGTCGTCCAGCGATCCTGGGCGGTGTTGGGAAACTTGATCGGCGTCGGGAAATCGCCGTGGGCCTTGCTCAATTCCGCCAACGCGGCTGCGGGCACGCTCTTGCCCGAATACACGGCGACCGACTCGCGCGCCGCCTTCGATGTGCGCGCCTCCGAGCGATCCTGCAAAATCGCCACGGGTTTCGTCCCCGCCACCGCGGTGCGGAAGCCCGCCTGCTGCACCGTCTCGGCCACGGTCGCACCGGTGATGTGTTTTCCGTTCGTGAGTTCGTCGCCCTTGCGCACCACCTCGAGTTCCTCGGTCGCCACGGCTTTGCGCGGGTCGATCGCCGGGCGGTATTCGCGGTTGCCGATGATGCCGCTCCGCCCCGGCTGCAGGCCGGAGGCGAGTGCCGTGCCGTTCACCTCGGTCGTGGAGGGAAACGCCGGGTGATGATTCGCAAAGAACACCCCGCGCTTCGCGAGCGCCCAGAGGTTCGGCGTATTCTGCTCGCTCACGAGGTCGGGCCGCATCCCGTCCCACACCATCACCACGACATGCTCCGCTTTTCCGCGATCCTCCGAGAGCTGGTACTTTTTCTCGCAACCGGCGATAACGAGCAACGCGATGCAGCAAATGGCGGAGGAAATGATTCTCATGGAAGGAAGCCGCACTGGATACGCAATGTGGGACGGCGTCAAAGCTCTGCACGACGCGCCGCGTGTGCCGCGCTTTCCGTGGCTGCGCTGTTGCATCCTGCATCCCGCATCGGAAAACTCGCTCCTACTTCCCTCCCCATGATCCGATTCCTTCTCCCCCTCCTCTACGTCGTGTCCGCCACCTTCGCCGCCGAGCCACCGATTTCCGCAGAAGTGCGCGCGGCGATGATCTCCGCATTTGAGAAATCACGAACCGAGGCGGACGCGGCGCTCGCGAAGGAGCCGTCGAGCGCGGAGTGGCTCACGCGGCGCGGAGATGCGCGGCTTTTCCTCGGCGATGCAAAAGGCGCGGTCGCGGACTTTGAAAAGGAAATCACCATCGAGCCCTCGCACGATGTGCAGCACTGGCGGCTCGGCATCGCGTATCTCTTCGCGGGCGACTTCGCGAAGTCGGCGAAGCAGTTTGAGAAATATCACGCCTACGACAGCCGCGACCGCGAGAACGGCGTGTGGCAGTTCCTCGCAAATGCGCGTGTCGTCGGCATCGAAAAGGCGCGCACCGCGATGCTCGGATACACGCGCTTCGACCGCGAGCCGTTCCCCGCGCTGTACGAGATGTTCGCCGGGAAAAAGACCGGCGCGGAGGTGCTCGCCGAGATGGAGAAGAAGGGCCTCGGCGAAGATGCGCTCGTGATGTTCTTCGCCCACTACTACGTCGGCCTGAACGAGGATCTCCTCGGCCAGAAGGACGCCGCCCGCGAACATCTCGCCAAGGCCGTCGACCTCGCGCTCAAGTCCGGCGCCCGCGGCGGCCCCGGCTACATGGGCCAGGTCGCCCGGCTGCACTACGAGGCGATGGCGGGAAAGTAGAACCCGCCGCACGTACGTCAGCGGGTCAGTGGCGCTGCGCTGCGGGTCCAAGTCCGGCGGAGCTGTCGCTCCGCGCCATTCGTTCCGTCGGCGGCTCCGGGGCTACTGGCCGATCTTCGGGCCGTCGCCGATGTCGGCGGCGGTGGGCATGTGGATTTCGCGGATCCAGATGTTGCGGAAACGCATCGGATTGCCGTGGTCCTGGAGCTTGAGCGGGCCTTTCTCGCCGTGCGCGGCGTAGGTGCCGACCTGCTTGTGCGGGGTGCCGCCGATGAGGGCGGTGTGGTTTTGTGTCACGACTCCGTTATGGAGGACGGTGACCGTGAGCGGCTTCGCGAGTTTGCCGTCCTTGAAGCGGGGTCCTTCGCAGAGGATGTCGTAGGTCTGCCACTGGCCGGGAGGGCGCGAGGCGTTCACGCGCGGGGGCATGTAGCCGTAGATGGCGGTGGCGCCGCCGTCGGCGTAGGTGGGGTTTTGGTAGCTGTCGAGGATCTGGATTTCGTATTTGCCGAAGAGGAAGATGCCGCTGTTGCCGCGGCCCTGGCCGTCGCCGACGGGCGGCGGGGTGGCGAATTCGAGGTGGAGTTGGAAGTCGGGGCCGAACTCATCCTTCGTAAAGACATCGCCACTCTTCGGAGCGACTTCGACGTAGCCATTCTCGACCTTCCACTTCGCCTCGTCACCCTTGGAGCTCTTCCATTTTGAAAAATCCTTGCCGTCGAAAAGGACGATCGCATCGCTCGGGGCGTCGCCGGGCTTTGCGCCGGGCGTTACGACCACGGGCTGCGGGCGCTCGCCGTCATGGACGTGCCACTTCGTGCCGGGGATGACGGGCGTGTCCTGATAGCCGATAGGCTTTTTCGGCTTGTCCTCGGCGAAGGCGAGGGTGGTGGTGGCGATGAGGGCTGTGAGGATGCGCGGGGTCGTGGTCATGGGTTGGAGAGTCGGGATGTGAGCGCAGGGAGAGCCCGGAGTCGCGGAAAATCTTAGGCCGGGCCTCCGGGCCGCCATCTTAGGCCAGGCCACTGGGCAGCCGACTGGGAAAAATGAAATTTTGTCTATCGCCGCAAGAGAGACGGCCGTGGAACTGGAATTGCTAGGGTAATGGCCCTGAAAGCCAGCCACATCGCCGACATGCTGAAGAACAACTCCCGGAAACCGGGGAGCGCCGACCCGCTTCCCTGCGACCGACAGACCTGCGGTCTGGCGGCCCGACGCGCGTTTCCGGACACCGCTGATACGGGCACGGGGCCTGCCCGCAAGGAGGCGTCGGCATGATCCTGAACGCCAACCGGCGCATCCTGCTGGTGGATGACAACCCGGCGATCCACGAGGATTTCAAGAAGGTCCTGCTGGAGTCGCAGGTGCGGAACGACGCGCTCGACGACGCGGAGGCCATGCTCTTCGAGGAGAAGCCGCGCGCAAAGCACGGGCTGGCGAATTTCACGATCGAATCCGCATTTCAGGGTCAGGAGGCACTCGAGAAAGTGCGTCAGGCCATCCAAAAAGGTGAACCGTACGCGCTGGCGTTCATGGATGTGCGGATGCCTCCGGGCTGGGACGGCATCGAGACCATCGAGCAGCTCTGGAAGGTGGATCCGTCGCTGCAGGTCGTCGTCTGCACGGCGTTCTCCGACTATTCGTGGGAGGCGATGACGGAGCGGCTCGGCATCAGCGACAATCTCGTGCTGCTGAAGAAGCCATTCGACAGCGCCGAGGTGCTGCAGATGGCGCACGCGCTGACAAAAAAATGGCTGGTGACCCGGCAGGCCGAATGGCAGCTCGACGAACTCGAGTCGATGGTCACCGTGCGGACATCGGCCTTCCAGCGGGCCAGTGAGGAACACGCGCTGTCCGAGGAGCGGTTTACGAAGGCTTTCCAAAACAGCCCCATCGCGCAGGCGATCCAGACGCTCAAGGCCCAGCGCTTTGTGGACGTGAATGATGCCTTCCTCGCGATGACGGGCTTCACCCGCGAGGAAGTCACCGGGCACACGCCGCTGGAACTCGGCCTCTGCCTCGACTACGAGACGCGCTTTCTGCAGTCCGTGCGCGACGGCAAAGTCGTGCGCAACATGGAGGCGCAGATCGGCGGGCGCGACGGCGAGCTGCGCAGTGCGCTCGTCTCGCTGGAGCCGCTCACCATCGCGGGCGAGCCGCACATTCTGCTCATGGCGCAGGACATCTCCGACCGGCTCCATCTCGAAAACCAGCTCCGCCAGGCGCAGAAGATGGAGGCCATCGGCCAGCTTGCGGCGGGAATCGCGCACGACTTCAACAATCTGCTCACCATCATCCAAGGCCACGCGAGCCTGCACCGGAACTCGGCCGGGGCGCCTCCCGCGGTTTCGAATTCCCTCACTCAAATCAGCAGCGCCGCCGGCCGCGCTGCGGACCTCACGCGCAAGCTGCTCACCTTCAGCCGGCGTAACATGGTCCGCCCGCAGGTCCTCGACCTGAACAAGACGATCCACAATCTCGGCGCCATGCTCCACAGGCTGCTGGGCGAAAAGGTCGCCCTGCAGACAACGCTCGCCGACGGCCTTCGTGCGGTGTTCGCCGATGTCACCAGCGTCGAGCAGGTGGTGATGAATCTCGTGCTGAACAGCCGCGACGCGATGCCCGACGGCGGGACGATCACGATCACCACTTCGCATCTCCTCCTCGGCAGCGAAGCCTCCGCGCGGCATCCCGACGCGCGTCCCGGCGAGTTCATCTGCCTCGCCGTCGCCGACACCGGCACCGGGATGGACGAGGCGACGCGCAACCGGATCTTCGAGCCGTTCTTCACGACCAAGGGGCTGAACAAGGGCACGGGCATGGGCCTCGCGACCGTGTACGGCATTCTCAAGCAGCATGAGGGCTGGGTGGAGGTGGACTCCGCCCCCGGCAAGGGAAGCACCTTCCGCGTTTACCTTCCCTCGACGACTCGCGCACCGGACCACGGCGAGATGCACCAGCCCGACGCGGTCGCGGACGACGGCGGCCATACGATCATGGTCGTGGAGGACGACGAGGCTGTGCGCTCCCTCGTGGTCGAGGTGCTTCAGAGCTTCAATTACAACGTCATCGAGGCGGAAACCGGCGATGCTGCCATCGAGCGCTGGCACGGATGCAGGGACGAGGTGGATCTCCTGCTCACCGACATGGTCATGCCGGGCGAGGCGAACGGGCTGGACGTCGCGCGCCACTGCATCGCAAGCAAGCCGAACCTCAAGGTGATCTATACGAGCGGCTACAGCAGCGAACTGTTCGGCAGCGGCGTGCACCTCGAGGACGGCGTGAACTACCTGCCCAAGCCCTATTTTTCCGGAAAGCTCACCGCCATCATCCGCAACGCCCTGGAGCCCTCGGCCGGCGGGGCGTCATTGCAGGAAGTGGTCTGAGCGGGTCACGTCCGGCGGGCGCGATTTTCATTAAGGACATGCAGGTTCCTGCGGTTACCGTTGCCGTACATGCGACGCATTTTCGCCACCTTCATCCTTGCCTCCACGGCTGCCGCCGCACCCACGCCCGAGCAGGTCGAGTTTTTCGAGAAATCCGTGCGGCCCGTGCTCATCGAGCACTGCTACAAATGCCACGGCGCGGAAAAGCAGAAGGGCGATCTGCGGCTCGATTCGCGCGAGGCGCTGCTGAAGGGGAACGACAGCGGACCCGTCGTTTTCCCAGGCGAACCGGCGAAGGGCACGTTCATCAAGAGCATCCGCCACGAGTCGGACTACATGATGCCGGAAAAGGCGCCGAAGCTTTCCGACGAAAAGATCGCCGCGCTGACCGAGTGGGTGAAGATGGGTGTCCCGTGGCCCGAGAACGACAAGAACGCACCGCCTTCCAATGCGGAACTGGCGCGCACGCACTGGGCATTCCAGCCGATCCGCAAACCGGCCGTGCCGGTGGTCAAGGATCCCGCGCACTGGGCGCAGAGCGACGTGGATCGGTTCGTCCTGGCCAAACTCGAAGCGGCGGGGCTGGCTCCCTCGCCCATCGCATCGCGCTACACGCTCATCCGCCGCGCGACCTTCGACCTCACGGGCCTGCCGCCCACGATGGCCGCAGTTGCCGATTTTGAAAAGGATCCCGCCCCGCTGCGCGAGGCCTTCGCGAAGGTCGTGGATCGTCTGCTTGCCTCACCACGATACGGAGAGCGTTGGGGCCGGCATTGGCTGGATGTCGCGCGCTACGCCGACCATCGCGGCTACCTCGCGGGCGGGGTGAGCCGCGAGTATCCGTTCGCATGGACGTACCGCGACTGGGTCATCCGCTCGCTGAACGAGGATCTGCCTTACGACCAGTTCCTCACGCGCCAGCTCGCCGCGGACGTCCCCGGCTCCGGCGGCAAAGCCGAAGATATCGCAGCGCTCGGCTTCCTCACCCTCGGCCGGCGCTTCCTGAACAGCACGCCCGACATCATCGACGACCGGATCGACGTCATCATGCGCGGCACCATGTCTCTCACCGTCAGTTGCGCGCGCTGCCACGACCACAAATACGATCCCATCTCGGCGAAGGATTACTACGCGCTCTACGGCGTGATGGCATCCTGCGAGGAGGACTCCGACACCGAGAAGCTCCCGCTGCTCCCCGGTGGAAAGGCGGAGCCTGCCTTTGAAAAGGCGCGCGCCGTTGTGCTCGCAGAGTTGCGCGACGCCGATCAGAAAATCGCCGACAAGCTGAGCGCCTCGCTCCGCATCGCGTCCGGCATTTCGATCTTTGTTTCTGCCGACACGATTGACCCCATCGCCTCGAAAGGACGCATCGCACGCAAGCTTCTCGACGAGCGGATCAAGGTGAAGAACAAGCTCGTAAAGCTAGCGCTCGATCCCGGCTCGCCACCGCGCGCACACGTGCTCCGCGACCGGCCGCAGCCGGTGACGCAGCGGGTCTTCCTCCGCGGCAATCCCTCGCGCCCGGGCGACGTCGTCCCGCGCAGGTTCCCGTCGTTCCTCGGCGGCGACGCCGCGCCCTTCAAGCAGGGCAGCGGGCGTCTCGATCTCGCGAAGGCCATCACCGCGCCCACGAATCCGCTCACCGCGCGCGTCATCACCAATCGCGTGTGGCTGCACCACTTCGGCACCGGCTTCACACCGACGCCGGGCGACTTCGGCACGCGCAGCGAGGCTCCCGTGCATGGCGAATTGCTCGACTGGCTCGCGACCACTTTCACCGGACAGGGTTGGTCGCTGAAAAGGCTGCACCGCACGATTTTGCTCAGCAGCACGTGGATGCAGGACTCCGTCCATCCCTCGCAGCTCGCCTCCGCGGATCCACGGCAGGCGGCAAAAGGCCCGCAGGCGGCTGACCCGGAGAACCGCCTGCTCTGGCGGCAGAACCGCCAGCGCCTCGAATGGGAGGCGATGCACGACGCGCTGCTCGCCGCCGCGGGCAAGCTCGATGAAACCATCGGCGGCCGACCGGTGCAGCTTTTCAAGGAGCCCTTCCCGAACCGCCGCGCGGTCTATGCATACATCGACCGGCAAAACCTCCCCGGCACGCTGCGCACCTTCGACTTCGCGAGCCCCGACATGACGAATCCGCAGCGCTCCACGACGAGCGTCCCGCAACAGGCCCTCTACATGATGAACAGCCCCTTCGTCATCGCCCAGGCCGAGGCACTCACCGACGCGCCCGACTTTGCATCCACCGCTCCCGAGGAGCGGCAGGTGCAGTTCCTCTACGAGCGCGTCCTCTCACGAAAAGCGACGCCCTCGGAGGTGCGGACAGCAATCGACTACGTGAAAGCCGCGCTGACCGCGCCCGTGCAACCCGCGCCCGCGCCGACGTGGCGCTACGGCTACGGGAACTACGACGACACGACGCGCAAGGTCGCCTTCACCCCGCTGCCGCACTGGAGCGGCACCGCATGGCAGGCCGGCGCGAAGGTGCCAGACGCAAAGTTTGGCTACGTCCACCTCACCTCGGAAGGCGGCCATCCGTCGCGCGACCTCGCGGCGATCCGGCGCTTCACGGCGGCGCGCGACATGACGGTGGAACTTTCCGGCGAACTCGCCCGTCCGGCTGCGGCCGGCAACGGAGTCCGCGGCCGGGTCGTCAGCGACCGGCAGGGCCAGCTCGGCGAATTCGACGCCGGCCCGAAGAGCACCATCCCCAGCCGCATCCCACGCATCGAACTCAAGGTCGGCGAGACGCTCGACTTCGTCCTGGAAAGCAAGGGCGAGGACAACAGCGACGGCTTCCTGTGGCGCACCGTCCTGCGCACGACAGACGGCATGGAATTCAACTCGAAGAAGCAGTTCGGCGGCCCGGCACCAAAGCTCCAGCCCTTCACGCCCTGGGAGCGCTTCGCACAGGTGCTGCTCGAGACGAACGAGTTTCTGTTTGTCGATTGACGCTTCGCCCGCAGTCCGATTTTCACCATGCGCTTTTCGCTTTTCGTCCTGTCCGTCACGCTCTGCACCACGACCGCTGTCGCGAAGGAACCGCCTCCGGCACCACCGGCAAAGCTTCCGTCAAAAGTCCTCGATCTGAGTCTTTGGAAACTGACCCTTCCGGTCGCCGGGCAAGGCTCGAAGCACGCGCGGGAGATCACTCAGCCCGGACTCGCGACCTTCACCGATGCCGCATTTTTTCACATCGCTGCCGATGGCGCGGGGGTCGTCTTCCGTGCACCTGCGGACGGCGCGACGACGAAGGGCTCGCGTTACCCGAGATCGGAACTCCGCGAAATGCGGGATGCGAAGAAAGGGGCTTCCTGGGCGACGGATGACGGAATCATCCACCGCATGGAAGTGACGCTGGCCGTGCTCCAGTTGCCGGAAAAAAAGCCGCACGTGGTGTGCGCACAGATCCACGATGCGAACGATGATGTGATGATGATCCGGGTGGAAGGGCGGCGGATGTTTGTCGAGCGCAACAAGACCGGGAATGTGTTGCTCAAGGAAAACTACCGGCCAGGTGACCCCGTAAGGCTGAAGGTCGAAGCAGGCGGCGGCAGCATCCGCGTTTGGTGCGACGACCGGCTCGCGATGACGTGGGAGACACGCGCAGAAGGCTGCTATTTCAAGGCCGGGTGCTACACGCAGTCCAATCCCTCCAAGGGCGACCGCGGCCAGTCGGCAGGCACAGTGCTGATTTCGCAACTGCGCGTGTCGCACATAAAGCCGTAGCCGCCGCGCCGCTCAGTGCATCTCCACCGCGCACGAGCCGATGCCTCCGCGGTAGTAATTGAACTGCACGTTCGGGTGATCCGCGAGGAGCGACATCGGCACGCAGGCGTCGGCGATGCGCTTGGAAATCATGAACGCCGTGAGCCGCTGGCCGAAGGGATTGTCGTGGCAGCCCGCCTGCCAGATGGAGACCTTCTCCGCCTTCCACGTCTCGAACGGCCCGACCGTGATCGCCTGCGTGGGGATCATCGAAATGTTGCCGCCGCCGCTGGTGCGCGCGTTCTGCGCGATGGTGAGCGGGTGCAGCTCGACCATCCGCGTCGTGAGCTTGCGATACTCCGCGGGCGTCGGCGGGGCGGCCTTGTACTTCCCGCGACGCGGCAGCGGATCGTTGAACGCCCAGTGCTTCACGTCCCCCTGCCCGCCCTGCATCACCGCGCAGCTCACGCCGGCATCCCAGCTCGCGCGGTAGGCGCGCGTGTCAGCCTTCGGGAAATGGAGATGCGCGTCCGGGATGCGGAGGTTTTTCGCGATGCGGTTGAAGCACATCTCGCGATCCGCCTTCTCGAATGAAAGCGGGTGCGTCACCGGCACCTCCTTGCCCGTCGCCGGATCGAACCATTCGTCCATTCCCCAAAAGTGTCCGCTGCGCACCGGGATCTCGAGTTCGTTCACGAGCCGCGCGACGAGCGGGAGCTGCTCCGTGGGGCCGATGGGGCCGCAGATGCCGACCGGATTGTCGTCCGTGCTCTGCCGCCACGCGTCGATGTATTCGAGCGCCTCGGCGAGGTAGAAATCTTCGAGCGTGTCGTACATCACGACGCGGAAACCGGGGCGGCTGAGCTTCTCGATGTCGCGCGGCGTGAGCCTTGCGACGTCATCCACGAGATCCTTTGGCAGGCAGGTGTAATCCCACCAATCGGCGGAGATGCTGGAGGGGCGGTGTTTCATGGGCAGAGCGAATCCCGAACGTGCGACGCGAGGCAAGCGCGCAGTTCGGAGCGGCCTCAACTCGAGTAGAACTTTTTCCCCAGCCAGCCGTGGATCGGCACACACGCGAGCAGCACGAGCGCAGCGATGAGACTTTCCGGCGTCTTGCGAAATCCCGTCGGCACGCTGGGCAAAATGCACAGCGCGGCCTGCAGGACCGGCATGATGCGGATGAACGCGCCGATGCGCGGCGGCAGCGGCGCGGGAGGGTCGCGCATGATCTCGGCGGTGTTCATCGCGCAAAGGATGATCGCGACGAGCCAGAGCGCGGGTGATGAATCGCGCAGCAGGGTATCGGTCGCCTGTTTCAGCACGACGAAACCAAGAAGCAGCGCACCCAGCGGCAGGATGCGAGGAAGCCGTGGGTAATCGCGGCGCGTCTCGAAGCGCGCGAGGTTCGTGACCGCGGCGATGTAGATCGAAATGATCAGCGCTGCGCCGATCGCAAAGACGAAGAACCGCTGACCGCTCATCGGTGCGAGTCCGGCGAGCATCGCGGCGAGCACGGGCTGGAAAGGTGCGAGCTGCGACGCGCCCTCAAGCAGCGTCGGATCGGGCGCGAGGCCCGCGGCAGCGCCAATGAGCAGGCTGAACCCGCGGCAGACGCCCATGTTCAGCGCGCCGACGACGGGGATTCTTTTGGTGAGGAAATTGTAGAGCACCACGCCGAGAAGCGTCCCGAGGCCCATGAGCACCACCGCGGGCCCGGCCATGAAACACATGCCAAGGCCGAAGATGACGAGATTGCCGGTGACGAGCCAAGCGGCGGCGCGCGGGATGGCACCGCTTGGCAGCGGACGCTTCGGCCGCTCGCGCTGGTCTTCCTTGAAATCCGCGAGGTCGTTCATCGCCAAGCCAGCGGCGTAGAGGAAGAGGCTCGCAAGGATGGCGAGCACCACGCGCGAATCGAGACGGCCGCCAGTGGCGATGAGAAAGCCCGCGAGCGGGTCGCCCGGGACCGTGAATAGGTTGGGGACGCGGAAGAGTTGCAGCCAGGCGCGGAGTTTCGTGGGCATGTGCGGTGGATGTTGAACCACGAAGGGCGCGAGGGGCGCGAAGGTTTTCTGCAGCACTTCCCACGCGAAAAGCAAAACGGGGCACGGCTTTCACCGTGCCCCGTCGCTGGAATTGCCGGCGCTGCGTTACGCCTTTTGTTCGTCCACGTGGACGGCCCGGTATCCGCCGATGCTCTTGAAATACAGGAGAATCAGCAGGTAGATCAGCGCCATGGTCGCGGGGATGTAGGAGTCGGCCTTGAGCGTCTTGCGGTCGCCCGTGATGCTCGCCTTGTGGACGGCGCGCTCCTCGGGAGTGAGGGCGGCGAGCGCCGCGCCGAGGTTCGGATTGCCTTCGGGCTTGAGGACCCCGGCTTTCGAGAGCTTGGACTCGAGCGTGCGGAGCAGTTCCTTCTGCTTCACGTTCGCCGCGATCTGCTCTTCGAGCTTCTTCCGGTCCGCATCGAGCTTCTTCTCCTGCAGGTTCAGCGCGATGCCGCGTTCCGCGACGGCTTCGTATTCGCGATCCCATTCCTGGACGCCCTTGGCGGTCAGGCCCGCCAGTTCCGTCTCGATGGCCTTTTCGTCAGCCGCGATTTTCTGCGCCTTTTCGCCGAGGGCCTTGATTTCCGCCTCCGCCTTCTTCGTGCTTTCGGAGAGCTTCTCGTTCTCGGTGTCCGGCCCGCCCTTGGGCAGCAGTTTGCGCGCGGTGAGCAGGGTGGACTGCACTTCGCCGAGCTTCTTGCCATCGAGACCGTAGGCCGCCGAGGCTTCCATGTTCAGGAATTTGCTGGGCTGCTCGGCCTTGTATTCCGCGTAGGCGGCTTCGTTGATTTCCTTGAGGTTTTCGCCGGCGAAACGGTCCTTCGCGTAGCCGAGACCGGGGCCGCCGATGAGGCCGGCGGAGAGCATGCCGATGCCGCCCATGATGCGACATGGCCACCGCGCCGGTGCGCGGGATAGCGGTCCGACGACGACGGCGAGCATGGTGGGCCAGAAGAACGTCTTGCCGACGGCGTAGATGCCGAGCGCGACGAGCGCCATGGCGAAGGTGTTCATCCCGCTGGCGAGCTGCAGGCCGACGAACGCGAGCACGGAGCACAGCAGGAGCAGTCCGACCGGCGAGATTTTCAGCGTCTTCTCGATGAAGTGCGCGCAGAAACGCAGGCTGAACATGATCGCGGAGGTCCAGAGGAAGAGAGACTTGCCCTGCTCGGAGGTGAAGAGGTTGCCGGTGATGTTCTGAATCCAGCCGTCCGTGCCGAGTTCCACCGCACCGACCAGCGCGTGCGTGACGAAGAGGACGAAGAGCAGGACCGAACCGAGGGAGAACTTCGTGATGACGCCCGACGCACGATCAGCAAGCACGCCGCCGATGGCGTAGCCGATCAGGTCGGCGTTGCCGGTCGGCCAGAGCTTGAGGATGCCCGCGAAGAACTGCGAGAGGAGGAAGCAGACCACGAGCGGCGCCGAGGATGCCGACGTCCTTGAACATCTGCCCAAAGCTGGCGCCCTTTTCCGGCTGCCTCGGACTTCGGGAACTTCTGCCCCATGAACATGAGGCCGTAGAGCACCGTGGGCACGAGGTAGAGCGCGAGCTGGAGCTTCCAGTTGAGCTGCAGTTTGTCGTCGAGGAACCAGCCGAGCACGACGCCGATGATCATGCCCGCGGGCCAGCTCGCGTGCAGGATGTTCAGGTAGTGCGTGCGATTGTTCGGATAGAGCGTGGCGACGAGCGGATTGGCGACGGCTTCGAGCGTGCCGTTGGCGAACGCGAAGATGAACATGCCCCAGAAAAGGAAGCTGTAGGCGTTCGCCGGTGTGCGTGGCGCCAAAGGTGACGAATGCCGAGAGCAGATGGCAGGGCGAAGGCGACGATGACCAGCTTGCCGTAGCCGATCTTGTCGCACGATCGACGCCGCCGATGATGATGCCGAAGCAGAAGCCGGAGAAGCCGGCGCCGCCGATGGCGCCGAGTTGCGCGCCGGTGAAGCCGAACTCGCCTCCCCAGTTGTCGAAAATGCCGCCGCGGATGGCGAAGCCGACGCCGGCGGCGAGGATGGCCATGAATCCGGCCCAGAGGAGCCGGCTGGCGTTGGGTGCGATGCCTTCAGTTTTTGCTGACATGATGTGGTGAGGAGTGGGTGTGGTGGTTGTTCGGGGAAAATCAGAGCGTCCACTTCGGGAGCTTCACGATCGCGCCGCCCTTGAGCGCGCTCTCGTGGGCGCAGAGGCCGACGCAGGTCCAGTTTGCGGACTGCTTCGCATTGGGAAACGGGTCGCGGTTCTCGACGAGCGACATCACGAATTCATTCGCGAGGTGCGGATGCGAGCCGCCATGCCCTGCGCCTTGGGTGAAAGAGCGGTGGCCCTTCTTGCCCTTGCCGCCATACACGCCGCCGGTGGTGAAAGGCTGCAGCGCCTTCGGCAGACGCTTCGCAAAGTCGGGCGTCTTGATGAGCGTCGGGATCTTCGGCTCGGGCAGCTTCGCCGTGTGCAGCACGAGCGGCTGGTGCTCGATGAGCGGCCACTCGACGGACGCCTTGCTGCCGTAAACGTCAATGCTCTCGCGATACTGCCGCGCCGTGTCGAACAGGCTGCGGATGATCCGCGCGCTCACGTCGGTGCCCTTGTATTTGATGTGCGCCGTCTCGACGGCAAACGGCGAACCGTAGTTCTTCACAAGTTCCTTGCGGATCGTCCCGCTGCCGAAGCACGACACATATTCCGCCGGGGCGCCGACGAGTCCCGACACCGGGCCCACGCAATGCGTCGCGTACCACATCGGCGGAAGGCCGGGCCAATAATTCGGCCACCCGTCCATGTCCTGCTGATGGCTCGCCTGCACGAACTGCAGCTTCCCGAGCTTCCCGCTGTCGAGCAGCTCCTTCATGAAAAGATACTCCCGCGCGTACACCACCGTCTCGGCCATCGTGTACTTCAGGCCGGTCTGCTTCACGAGGTCCACGATCTTCTTGCAGTCCGCGATGCTCGTCGCCATCGGCACCGTGCAGCTCACGTGCTTGCCCGCC
Source organism: uncultured Verrucomicrobiae bacterium (assembly GCA_963769025.1). Lineage (GTDB taxonomy): Bacteria > Verrucomicrobiota > Verrucomicrobiia > Chthoniobacterales > Chthoniobacteraceae > SXWH01. The sequence continues at coordinate 266,285 of CAVYKI010000002.1, read as the reverse complement.
TTCAGCGCGGCGACGCTCATCCAGCCGTGGTCCGGGATCGGCGAATTGATATGCACCGCGTCCACCTTCGGATCCTTCAGCAGCTCCTTGAAATCCGTGTAGCGCACCGCGATCCCGAACGCATCGCCCACCGCATTCAGCTTCTTCGGGTCGCGCTGGCAGATGGCATACATGTTCGCATTCGGATGCCGCTGGTAGAGCGGGATGAACTCGGCGCCGAATCCGAGGCCGACGATGGCGACGTTGATGCGATCTTTTTTGGACATGTGGGAAAAAGCGGGTGCTGCCGGGGGATTGACCGCGCGGAGTGAAGCCGCCTCAGGCGAAGGGCGTCAAGGCTTTTGGTCTGGCGGCGGCACTGCCTTCCGACCGGGCGCACCCTCGCGATGCCCGGACCATGGAAGAACAGCCGGCATTAGCCGCCGCGTTGACGCGTCCGCCGTCGTGGCATCCGCCGAAAAATCACCCAGCTATTTGCCCAGAAGCCGCTCGGGATTCAGTGCCTTCAGCGCGGGCAGGACGAACCGCCCGTCCTTGCGGACCAGTTTCCCGTCGAACCAAATCTCGCCGCCGCCCCAGTCCGGACGCTGGATGCAGACGAGGTCCCAATGCACCTGCGAGCGGTTGCCATTCTCCGTCTGCTCGTAGCATTGGCCTGGCGTGAAATGGAAGGAACCCGCGATTTTCTCGTCGAACAGGATGTCGCGCATCGGGCTGAGGACATGCGGATTGAAGGCGATCGCAAACTCACCGATGAACCGGGCCCCGGGATCACTGTCGAGGATGGCGTTCAGCTTTTCCGTGTTGCTGGACGTCGCCTCGGTGATTTTTCCGTCCGTGAAACCGAGCCGCACATTGTCGAATGCGGTGCCCTGGTAAATCGTCGGAGCGTTGTAGCTCACGTGGCCCTGCACGCTGTTGCGGACCGGTGCGGTGAAGACCTCGCCATCGGGGATGTTGTGCGTCCCGCCGCATGGAATCGCCGCGATGCCCTTGATGCTGAAATGCAAATCCGTTCCCGGCCCCTTGAGATGCACCTTGTCCGTTTTCATCATGAGCTGCGAGAGAGCCTTCATGCCGGGCTTCATCCGCGCGTAGTCCAGCGTGCAGACGCGGAAATAGAAATCCTCAAACGCCTCGGTGCTCATGCCCGCGAGCTGCGCCATGCTGGGGCTCGGCCAGCGCAGCACGCACCACTTCGTCTTCTTTACGCGCCAGTCGATCACCGGGCGCATTTTCTTCGCGACGAGCTTCATCTGCTCCGCTGGAACGTCGGCGCTCTCCGTGGCGTTGGCACCTCCGCGAAATGCGATGTAGGCGTCCATCTTCTTCATCTGCGCGAGCTGCAGGCCCGTGGCGACGTCCAACCCCTCCTCGCTCGCACCGAGCGCCATCTCGCGGCTCACCCGCCCGTGGTGAATCTGAACAAACGGCACCGCGCCGGCCGCCCGGATCGCACGCACGAGCGCGACGGTCATCTCGTCCGGCACGTCAAACATGTCGAGCAGCACCTTCTCGCCGCGTTTCAGCGAGGTGGAAAAGGAGACGAGATTCTTGGCAAGGAGATCAAAGCGCGGGTCGTTCATGGAGCCGGGACCGTAGCGGGGCGCTCCGCCCTGCCAAACAAACTTTCGCCTCGCCCAGCCGGACATTCTCCGCGAAGCAAAGCGCATGAGCCTGGAGAAACTGAAATCCGTCCCCGAACTCGCCGCGATCTCCGCGCAGTTCGCGGCTGCGGGCAAAAGGCTCGTCTTCACCAATGGCTGCTTCGATCTCCTGCACGCGGGGCACGTCCGCTATCTCCAGCAGGCGCGCTCGCTCGGAGACGCCCTGCTCGTCGCGCTGAATGGCGACTCCAGCGTGCGCGCGCTCAAGGGCCCGACGCGTCCCATCAACAGCGAAACCGACCGCGCCGAGGTGCTTGCCGCGCTCGCGTGCGTGGACTTCGTCACCGTCTTCCACACCGAACGCATCACGGAACTGGCGCGCGCCATCCGCCCGCAGATCTATGCGAAGGGCGGCGACTATACCGTGGAATCGCTCGATCCCGGCGAGCGCGACGCCTTGCAGGAAGCAGGCGCGGAAATCCGAATCCTCCCGCTCGTGCCCGGCAAATCCACCACCAGCATCATCGAAAAATGGCAGCGCTGAAACTCGGCGTCCTCGGTTCCGGCAAAGGCTCTAACTTTCGCGCCATCGCCGACGCCATCGCGCGCGGCGATTTGGACGCCGGAGTCCGCATCGTGATCTCCGACGTGCCGGACGCTGGCATCCTCGCTCTCGCCCGCGAGCGCGGAATCCCCGCCGCACACATCCCGCCGGGTCGCTTCAAGACGAAGCTGGAGCCGGAACAGGAACAGCAACTCGTCCAAATGCTGCGCGAGGCCGGGGTGGATCTGGTGGTCCTCGCCGGCTACATGCGGATGATCAAAGCCCCGCTGCTCGACGCCTTTCCCCGGCGCGTGATCAACATCCACCCTTCCCTGCTTCCGGCGTTTCCAGGACTCGAAGCCTGGCGGCAGGCAGTCGAAGCACGCGCGACGACGTCCGGATGCACCGTGCATTACGTGGACAGCGGCATGGATACCGGGGAAATCATCGCGCAGTCCGAGGTGCCAGTCCTCCCCGGCGACACGGCGGAAACGCTCCACGCACGGATCCAGCTCGCCGAGCACCAGCTCTATCCCGCAGTGATTTCGCAGCTCGCCGCGCAGTTTTCGCGCTGAAGATCGGAACGGCGATTGCAAAAGGCGGCGCGCGTGTTTTCCTCGCCGCGCTTTCACGTTTTTCAATGGCTGCCTTCCGACTTTTTGACCTGAATCCCGAGCAGGAGCGCGCGGTGCGAACCACCGAAGGCTCCCTGCTGATCCTCGCCGGCGCTGGCAGCGGCAAGACGCGCGTCATCACGGCGCGCGTCGCCTTCCTCATCTCCCGGGGCGTCCCGCCGGAGAACATCCTGGCGGTCACTTTCACCAACAAGGCCGCGAAGGAAATGCGCGAGCGCCTCGCGACGATGATCGATCCCGAGCAAGCAAAGCTCACCACGATGTCCACCTTTCACGCGCTCTGCGTCCGCATCTTGCGGCAGGACATCGAGAAGCTGGGCTACAAAAAGAATTTCTCCATCTACGACGAAGGCGACACAACGGGGCTGATCAAGAAGATCATCACGCGCACCGCCGCGCGCGACGAGAAGCTCGATCCGGCGGTCGCGAAGAACATGATCAGCCAGGCGAAGAACAAGGGCTGGCGGGAACCTGGTGACGACAAGACGCTCATCGGCGCGGTGTTTGCCCGTTACAATCAGGAGTTGAAAAATCTGAACGCGGTGGACTTTGACGACCTGCTCCTGCTCGCGGTGAAGCTGCTCTCCGAACACGCCGAGGTGCGCGCACGCTGGCAGGCGAAGTTTCGCTACCTCATGGTGGACGAGTTCCAGGACACGAACCGGCTCCAGCTCGACCTCATCTCGCTGCTCGCCGACGAGAAGAAGAACGTCGCGGTCGTGGGCGACGACGATCAGTCCATCTATGGCTGGCGCGGCGCGGAGGTGAGCAACATTTTGGAATTCGAGACTCACTTTCCGAATCCCGCCGTCATCAAGCTCGAGCAGAACTACCGCTCGACGAACTTCATCCTCGGCACGGCGAACTCGCTCATCAAAAACAACCCGCGCCGCCGGCCGAAGAAGCTGTGGAGCGCGAAGGAGGGCGGCGAGAAGGTGCGAATCGTCGCGATGACGGATGACAAGCAGGAGGCATCGTGGATCGCGGGCGAAATTTACAACCGCAAGACGGCGGAGGCTCTGAAGTGGGAGGATTTCGCCGTGCTTTTCCGCATGAACGCGCAGTCGCGGCTCATCGAGACGGAACTGCGGCAACTGCGCATCCCGTACCGCATCATCGGCGGGAAGAGTTTCTTCGACCGCCGCGAGGTGAAGGACATCCTCGCCTACGCCGCGTGCCTGCTCAATTCGGACGACGATGTCTCGCTGCTGCGCATCGTCAACACGCCCGCGCGCGGCATCAGCGACGGTACGGTGGAAAAGGCCACGACCGCGAGCATCCACAAACGCTGCTCGGTTTTCCAAATCATGCGCGACGAGGAATTCCTCGCCGAACTGCCCACGCGTGCGCGCGGCGCGGTGGCGAAGTTCACCGAGTTTCTCGACGACATGGAGCTGAAGATGAACGAGCCGCTGGCAAACCAGCCCGCCATGCTGCGGGCGATGCTTGCCGAAACCGGCTACCTCACGGAACTCCAGCGCACCTGCAAGACGCCCGAGGAGTGGATGAACCGCGAGCAAAGCGTGAATCAGCTTCTCAACGACTTCGAGCAGTACGAGGAAAAGGGCGACAAAGGGCTCCGCGGTTTTCTCGACAAGATGTTGCTGCGTGAAGAAAGCGAGGAGGAGAAGGAGGACGACGGCGCGGGCGTGACGCTCATCACACTGCACGCGTCGAAGGGCCTCGAATTTCCGCACGTCCACCTCATCGGCTGCGAGGAAGGCGTGCTGCCGCACGACCGCTCAAAGCTCGAGGGCACCGTGGACGAGGAGCGGCGCCTGCTCTACGTCGGCATCACCCGCGCGAAACAGACGCTCTCGATCACCTGGTGCCGCAACCGCACGAAATACGGCAGCGCATTTCCCTGCACGATGAGCAGCTTCATGAAGGAACTCGACCCCGAGCTCAGCGAACACGTGAATGCCGGACAGCTCCTCAGCACGCCCGTGAGCCAGGAGAAGGCGACCGTGAAGTTCGGTGCGATCCTTGACATGCTCGGCAAGCTCTGAGCGCGCGTCACTTCTCCGCCCCGATAGGCGGCGCCGGTTGCGGCGGATTCTCCACGGCCGTGATCACCGGCTTTTCCGCCGGGCCTTTCGCCGTGAATGAAAATGGCTGCGCGTTTTTTGTGCCGCTGCCTGTGACATCCAGCACCGGAGTGCGCGGCTTCGCCAGATCGAGGCTCCCCGCGATGGTGAAATCACCCTCCGCCTGCTTCCCCGCAGCCTTCTCGAGCCGGACCTGATTTCCCTCGAGGACAAAGCGCGCAGCGACATCGCGGACCGCATGGCCCTTCCAGTCGAGAGGAATGGTCCCCTGCAACAGCTGCACCGCCCCAGCCAGGCGCAGCGCGGCAAGCGGCCCGTCCGCGCTGAGAGTGCCGTTCACGTTTCCGGCGAGCGGCCAGTCCACACCGGTGAGCCGGGAGGCCGCGCGCAGGTCGAGATTCGTCGCTTCCAGGCGCACCCGGCTCACGGTCTCATCGTTCAGCAGGTGCTCGAAATTCACATCCGGCCAGCGTTGCCAGAGGTCGAGCGGCAGGAAAGCATCGCCCTGCAGACCGGTACGCCCGTGGTGCTGCACGCGGATATTGCGGAGATTCACGGCGCTCGGTCCTACGCTGATGCCTGCAGTGAGGACGGTGCCGTCTTCCGCGAGGCGGAACTTTTCACACTGCACCTCGCCGGGCCGGTAGGTGCCGTTGAACTCCGCATCCAGCGGCAGCGTGCCTCCCGGGCCGAGCAGGTGAAAGCGGCTGAGTTTCGCGGCAAACGTTCCCTCATGCGCCACACCGCCCCCCTTCCCCGTCCATGTCGCCTCGATTCCGCCGCCGAGTGGAGCCGGGAGGATGTACGGCGTGAGCATCGCCTTGTAGGCGCTGAGATCGCGCGCCGACAGCCGCCACTCACCCGAGTAGCTGCCGTCGCCGAGGCTGATGCGCCCGCTGCCGCGCAGAAAATCATCCGCACGCATCATCTGCGCGCTGACGATTTGCAGATCGCGTTCGTGGAAGAGCAGCGCGGCATTCACATGGTCAATCGGGGCCGTGCGCCATTGCATCTGGTTGCCGCTCACGATCAACTGGCCTTCGAATTTTGCCGGAGCGTCCGGTTGCGCTCCGCTCCCGCTCACGGAACCACGGATGAACAACTGCCCCGCGGCGAACTTGAACTCCGGCAGCAGCAGCGCCGAGAGGTCGGTCAGGTTCCGGATGTCCGCATCCACCTTGAAATCAAACTTCCGATCCCACCACCGCACGCCCGGCTGCGGGAGCGCCATCGTCCCGTTCAGCGTCAGTTGGTTCTTTCCCTGCCGCAGGCGGAATTCCGGAATCTGCAGCCGCTGATCCACAAGCGACAGCCCGAGCACGAGCGAATCCCACTGGCGCGAATCCCACTGGAACGCACCGGCCTCGAATCGCACGGTAGCCTCGGACTTTGCAAAATCCCCCGGCGTCCCATGGAAAGTGAAATGCCCCGAGTTCAACACACCGCCGGCGGCTTCACTCAGCCCCAGGAAACTCGCGAGGCCGGCCACGCTGATTTTTGAAAAATTCCCGTTGCCATCGAACCGCAGCCGCCGGTCTTGGAACGCCGTCTCCGCCTCCGCCTCGATCGTTCCGCCAAACGCCGCGAGCTCCGCGGAAAACATCAGCCGCCCCTTCGCAAATTCCCCGAGCGAGACGCTGAGGCTTTGCAACGTCATGTCGGGGGCCAGCTTCAGCCCCGCGATCGTCGCCCGCGAACCTTCGAGCGAAGTACGCCCGCGCACACCGGTGAAACTCTGCCGCCCGGACTCGGTCTTGATCGCGATCTGCGCGGCCCTCAGCACACCCGCCGCGGTCTCGCTCATCGTGAAATGGGCGCCGCTCACGCGCACCCAGTCCTCGGAGCGATCGAGGATCAGGTCCGCATTTCGCACGGTGTAAATCACCGGCCGCACGCCGGAGACGCCGACCATCCTGCGCAGCCAGGGTACCGGAGCCTCGGCGCCCGGCTCCGCATCCAAGCCACGAGGAAGCGACAGCCGCGCCGTCACACCGTCCATCTCCAGTTCGCGAAACCAATGCCCGTTGGCACCGATGGGATAAAATCCGATCCTTTCCGCACCAGAGCGGACCCATCCCGCCACCGGCGCTGGAAACACATTGCTCCACGCCAGCCACGCACGCACACGCCGGATCTCCACGCGTGTCACGGCTCCGGTCTCCGCACGGTAGGTCCAGAGCAAATTTTGGATCACCACCGGCTCGAAAAGATTGCCCTCGACCATTCCCATCGAAAGCGTCGCCCCGCTCTGCCAGGAGCGGAATTTCAACACGGCCCGCACCACGTGCGGAAACACCGGGGCCTGAGCCGCGACCAGCAGGAGCAGCACGGCGCACAACACCAGCAGGCGCAGCCGTGCAAGCAGGCCTCGCTTCTTTTTTTGCCGGCGCCTCGGGGATGATGGCTCGGCGGTGGCGGACTCGGATTTTTCGATCACAACTGCGGCGAGCCTAGGTCGCCTCCCGGCAAAAAGAAAGACTCTCTCGCGGAGTCGGAGCCGCGTCCGGGCAAGACGCGGCATTTGGATGCTTCCTGAGGCCCGCGGGGATGCACTTCACCCCCGCGACCGGAGCGGCATTGCCACGTTCGACGGGACTCCGAGACGGAACTACTTTTCCGGAATCTCGCTCAGCTTCACCGTGCGTCCCTCGGCCGCACTTTTGTCCGCCGCCGCAATGACGCGGTGCGAACGGTAGGCGTCCGCAAAGCTCGTCAGCGGCATGTCCTTTCCGGCATCGAGCGCGTCGAAGAACGCCTGGAACTGCGTCTGGTACGGGTGGTCGCTCACATCGCCGGAATCGAGCATCTTCATCGAAAGCTGCGACCATGAGTGCTTGTTCAGCCCGCCGAGTTTCTGGCTGTGGAATTTGTTGTCGAGGATGCTCCCCTCACTGCCGACGAGGTGCGTGTGAAAGTAATACGGCTGCAGGCAGTCCACCACCGCCGCGCATTTGCCGACCGCTCCATTTTTGAAACGCAGGATGCTCGTGGAAGTCGTCGGGTATTCATAGGCCGCGAAGACGGGATTGCTGCTCTGCGAGGAAAAACTGCTGACCTCCGTGACGTCGCCTCCCATGCAAAGCAGGAGCGCATCGAGCGCATGACAGCCGGCGGTGAGCAGCGCGCTGCCTCCGAGCTTCTTCTTCGTGTTCCATCGATACTGGCCGTACCAGGGGCCGATGCCGTGGTAGTAGTCCACTTCGCCGTAGTGGAGCTTGCCGATGAGTTTTTCATCGATGACCGCCTTCGTCGCGAGGAACTGCGAGGAGTAGCGGCACTCGAAACAGACGCACACCTTTGAGCCGGAGGACTTGGCGGCGACCTTCATCGCGAGGATGTCGTTCCACTCGATCGCCAGCGGCTTCTCGACAATGATGTGCTTGCCCGCCTTGGCCGCAGCGATGAACTGCTGCGCGTGTTGGTCCGGGTAGCTCGTGATGTCCACGACATGCACGTTCTTGCTCGCGAGCATCTTTGCGAGATCGGTGTAGGCCGTGATCGGCGAGCCGTGCTTCGCGGAAAGCGCCGCGGAGTCCAGCTTGCGCGAACTCCAGACGGCTGTGACCTGGGCCTGCGAACTGGCATTGATGGCGGCGATGTGTGCCGTGGCGGCCCAGCCATAGCCGATGACGGCGACGTTGTATTTTTTGCTCATGGTAAGGAAGTGGGACAGTTGTGGTTTAGCGAGAGGCGGCGGCGGGAAGCCAGCTATTTGCCCGGCGCTTCGCCCCGCAGATACGCGAGCAGATCGGCGAGATCCTGTTTGCTGATCGTCGCCTCGACGCCGTTTGGCATCAGTGACCCCGGTGCCGCTTCCAGCTTGGCGATCTCGCTCCGCAGCACGCCCGTCTCCTGCGCCAGCGGGCCGCGCAAAGTGACGGAAGTGGGCGTCTCGCTCGCAAGGATGCCGCTGAAAACGCGTCCGTCCTTCGTCTCCACGACATACGGCGTGAAGGCCGGCGCGACCTCGGCGTCCGGCACGATGATGTGGAAAAGGATGTTCTCCTTCGTCTGCCGCCGCATGTCGAAAAGGTCCGGCCCGACTGCGTGACCTTCCTGATCCAATCGGTGGCAGACCGCGCACGCGGTGCGGAAAATGTCGCGTCCATGCGGAGCGTTCGCCGTCATCGTCAGCACGGTCTTCGCGTCCTCAAATGCCTTCTGCCGATCGCCGCCCGCCGCCGCGAAAAGCTTCGCCGCGCGCTCGCGGATCGCCGCGTCCTTGCTCTTCTGGAAAAATCCGCGGCGGATGGCGCTGATGGCATTCGCCGGCAGCGCACCGCTCTCGATGGCGTCGAGCATTCCCGCGAGGTGCGTGCCCGGCGCGAGCAGGGCACCGATGACCGTCTCGCGCTGCGTCGGCGTGTAACGCGGCCAAGCGCCGGCAGGCAGCAGCACCTTCGCCGTCTCCGGTTGCCCGAAGCTGCAAAGCGCACGGATGGCCACTGCGCGCAGCGCCTCGTCGCTCTCGGTCGTCGCGAGTTTCAGCAAAGCCGGGGACGCCACCGCCCAGTCCATGCGGCCGAGCAGGTTCACATACACCTCGCGTTGCGAGGCGGTGCGAGACTGGTCCGTCGCAATCTGCGCCGCCTGGGCAAGCACGGGCCCCAGCCATTCCTCGGTCGCCGATGCCGCAAGCCGCTTGCCGGTTCCCTCGGAAAACGAGAGCAGCAGCGACGCCATCGCCGGCCCGCAAAGTTCCCGGCCGAGCCCCTTCGCGCCATCCGACGCGCCAAGTGCGAGCTTGAGCGCGTCGAGGTCCTTGAAGCCCCGTCCCACGCCTCGCAGCACTTCCTGCGCGCCAGGTCCCACGGCTTCGATCTGGTTCAGGAAAGTGACGAGGAAATCCTGCTCCCGTCCGGCAATGCCGCTCAGCACCGCCGCGCGCAGCCAGCGATCTTCCGTGTCCTTCGCGGCGATCTTCGCGAGCGCATCGGTCGCTTCGGCATTCGGATTGTCCCCGAGCACCAGCGCTGAGGAAAAACGGACGCGCGCATCCGCATCCGACGCAAGGTTCACTGCCATCGCCATGCGACGTTCCTTTTCATCCGGTGCCGCCGACACAGCCATCAAGGCGCGCTCACGGACTCCCGCATCCTCGTGCTCCGCAGCGGCAGCGCGCGTCTTGGGATCGAGCGCTCCATGCATCGCCAGCAGATCGCACAACGCGGCGTAGTTCTCGGGGCCCTTCGCCCCGGCCAGCGCATTCTTCAGCGCAGCCGGCGCGGCCTTGTCGTGTCGTTCGGCGATCAGCCGGAATGCCATGTGCTGCGCCCAGCCGTTCTCGTTTGCGACGATGGCCACTGCGTCGTCCAGCCACGCCGAGGTTCCGAACCGCACGCGCGGGAACTTTTCCGGCTCCCACCGCGCATCCTTTGCCGTCACACGCCAGATGCGCCCCATCGTCTTGCCACCTTCGAAGTCCGTCCGCTTCCGCACCTCCTCCGCGAGGTAATCGGGATGCTCGATGATGCGCCGGTACATGTCGCACACATAGAGCGCGCCATCCGGCCCGCTCGTCGTAAACACCGGCCGGAACCAGTCGTCCTTGGACGCGAGAAACTCGCGCTTTTCCAGCAGCGGCTCGACGGAAAAGCTCGCGCCGCGCGGTACCAGTTTGTCCACGTGCACGAGGTTGGCGGTCGGGTCGCAGGAAAAAACGGCGCTCTTGTAAAGTTCCGGCAGCGCGCCACCGCGCCACACATTCACGCCGCACGCCGCGGTGAACGTCCCGGCGTGTGAATCCGCCGTCGTGATGTTTGCGCTGATCGGATACAGCCGCGCCGCGCCCGCCGTGCTGCGCATGAATGCATTCGGAACCAGCTCGGGACAGTTCTGCACCGTCTCGCTGAATGTGAGCTTCGGATTCCGTTTCAGCCACGACGACGAGAGCACGACATGCTGCACCTGGATGCGGTTCATGCAGATGAACCGCCGGCCAAAATCATCGAACGAAAGCGCGTACTGCCCGCGCCCGTCCACGTTTTCGATCTCGCCGGTTTCGGGATTCCACCGGCAGTCACCCGTCATCTTCACCGCCGGCCGCTCTGGGTGATCTGGCGATTTGATTTCGCCACCGCTGAGTCCCGCCGCGAAGTAGATCCATCCATCCGGCCCGAGCGTCGGGCCGTTCACGCGGAGCTGCGTGCTCTTCGTGGCGTCGAAGCCCGTGAGCAGCACGCGCTTCTCATCAGCACGCCCGTCGCCGTCATTGTCCTTCAGGAAAAAAACATCCGGCGCGCAGGTGACGATCAGCCCGCCTTTCCACGGCATCACGCCATTCGGAAACGTCAGCCCGTCGGCGAAGACCGCGCGCTTGTCCATGCGTCCATCGGCGTCCGTGTCCTCCAGCATCGCGACAACTCCCTGCGGCGGCTCCGACGTATTCGGGTAGCCGCGATTCTCCGCGACGAAAAGCCGCCCACGTTCATCAAAGGCCATCGCACACGGCGAGGCGGTGAGCGGCTCGGCGGCAACCAGTTCGACCTTGAGCCCGTCGGCGACCTGGAAAGATTTCGCCGCATCCTCCGGCGACATCGCACCCGCCGCCGGCGCAGGCTCGGCAATGGACGGCAGCGTGAACGCGAACAGCAGCGCGCTCACCCGAACGAAGGCAGGAGGGAAGGTCATGTTTGGGATGAATCAGTCTCGGCCCCGAGTCCTTAGCCGAAACGATTCCTCGAAGTCATTGCAGAAACGCAGAGACGCGGAGACGCAGAGAAAACAGCAGGCCCTTTCAAGGAAGGCCTCGGATTACGTCGTCCCTGGCTGCTTCTTCCCCTCTGCGTCTCTGCGTTTAAAAACCTCAGCGACCGATTCCTCCGCATCGTTCCCAGCGAAACACACCCGCGCCTGTGCTGCGTGGTTGCGCCCGCGCCGTGCGTTGCGAAAGATGCACGGCTCACATGATTTCACCCGACACCGGCGCACCGTCTGATTTTGCCGAGACCATCCGGAAGATTTTTTCCCCGGACGGGTTGCTGTCGGAGGCGAAGAGCTTTGAGTATCGGCCGGAGCAGCAGGAGATGGCGGTCGCGGTCGCGGAGGCGCTGGCGGAGAAAAAACATCTCGTCGTCGAGGCGGGCACGGGCGTGGGGAAATCGCTCGCGTATCTCATCCCGGCCATCCTCTGGGCAAAGCAGCAAAACCGGAAGGCGGTCGTCTCCACGCACACGATCAATTTGCAGGAGCAGCTCATTTTCAAAGACATCCCGATCGTGCGGAAGGTGCTCGCGGAAGCGGCGGGCGACTTCAGCGCGATCCTCTGGAAAGGGCGCGCGAATTACGTCTGCCCGACGCGGCTGGAGCGCGCGATGTCGCAGGCGGGCGAGCTTTTCACCTCGACGGAGACCGAGGAGCTGAAGCGCATCTGGGAATGGGCGCAGACGACCGAGGACGGCTCGCTGAGCGACCTCGCGGTGGAGCCGGATTCGCACGTGTGGTCGCTCGTGTGCAGCGAGCCGCACATCTGCACGCCGAAGACCTGCGGCAACAACCCGCGCTGCCATTACCAGCGCGTGCGCAAGCAGCTCGTCGAGCGCCGACCTCGTGGTGATGAACCACACGCTTTTTTTCCTCAGTCTCGGCGGCATCGCGGAGCAGGACAAAGACGAGAGCGGCTACCTTTTTGCGAATGACTTCGTGATCTTCGACGAGGCGCACACCGTCGAGTCGGTCGCGTCGCGGATGATCGGGATGAACGTCTCGCAATACGGCCTGCGCTACGCGCTGCACCGGCTCTACAATCCGAAGACGAAGAAGGGCCTCTTCCAAGTGCTGCGCAATCCCGACGGCGTGCGCGAGGTCGAGCAATGCGCTCGAAAAGGCCGAGGAGTTTTTCGCGAAAGTCGGCACGAGCGCGGATTTCAAAAAGGGGCGCGAGTATCGCGTGCGGCAGCCGGACTTCGTGCCGGACACCCTTTCCGCCGACCTCACGCGCTTGCAGGCGCAGGTCGTGCAGTCGGTGAAAGCCACCGAGGACGAGCTCGACGAAGGCCGAGCTGCAGGACCTCGGCCGCCGCATCCGCGACGCGCGCTCGAACCTCGCGACCTTCCTCAAGCAGGACGCCGAGCAGCACGTCTATTGGGTCGAGCAGAGCGGCAAGACCACGCAGTTTCACAATCTCCACGCCGCGCCCGTGGACATCGCCGCGCACCTGCACGCGCTCCTTTTCCGCGAGGACAACACGTGCATCATGACCAGCGCCACGCTCGGCACCGGCGACGCCGCGCTCGACTACTTCCGCAGGCGCATCGGCGCCGAGGACGTGCCACGCGCTGCGCGTCGGCTCGCCCTTCGACTACGAGCGGCAGATGCGCCTCTACGTGATGAAGAAAATGCCCGACCCCAAAAGCGACGGGGCCGCCGCCTACGAGCAGGCGCTCGCGGAGAAAATCGAGCACTTCGTCGCCATGACGCACGGGCGCGCATTCGTCCTCTTCACGAGCTACAAGACGATGCAAAACGTGGCGTCCCTTTGCCGCGAAAAACTCGACGAGGATCACGACATGACGCTCCTCGTGCAGGGCGAAGGCCTCACGCGCCACCGCCTCATCGCCGAGTTCAAAAAGGACGACCGTCACGTGCTCTTCGGCACGAAAAGTTTCTGGAGCGGCGTGGACGTGCCCGGCGAGGCGCTCTCGAATGTCATCATCACCCGCCTCCCCTTCGCCGTGCCCGACACGCCGCTCATCGAGGCGCGCCTCGAGCAAATCGAGGCCAACGGCGGCGACCCCTTCCGCGACTACTCGCTCCCCGAGGCCATCCTCGAACTCCGCCAGGGCGTCGGCCGCCTCATCCGCACGCAAGCAGGACAAGGGCATCGTCGTCATCCTCGACCCGCGCGTGCTCACGAAGAACTACGGGAGCGCCTTCCTGCGCGCGCTGCCGAAGTGCCCGGTGGAGGTGGTGTGAGCACGGGCAAATCGCGTATTGCAATGCTAGCCTGTCGGTATTACCTTTCCCGCATGAAGACGATCACGATCAAGCTGCCCGACTTCCTGAATGCCTCACTCGACGCGGCGGCGGAGAGCCGCAAGCAGACGAAATCCGCCATCGTTCGCGACCTCCTGCTTCAGGCGATGCCCACACATCCAGCGCCGCGGAAAAAGACGCGCCCGTCCCTCCACGAGCGGCTGCAGAAATACCAGGGCGCGGGGGCGACGGGCGTGAAGGATCTCGCCTCGAATCCGAAGCACCTCTCCGGCTATGGCCGCTAGCAGGGGCATCCTCCTCGACACCGGCCCGCTCGTCGCGTGGCTCGCCGAGGATGAGCAGTTCCACGAATGGGCGGTGGAGCAGTTCCAGCAGCACGACGGCGCCCTCACCACCTGCGAGGCAGTCATCAGCGAGGCGTGGTTCCTCCTGCGCCGCATGCCCCGGCACCTCACGCGGCTGCGCGCGATGCTGGCGGATGGAGTCTTCGACCTGTCCTTCCACCTTGAAGACGAAGCTGCGGCGATCAGCGCGCTCATGGATCGCTACGTCAACGTGCCGATGTCCCTCGCCGACGCCTGCCTCGTGCGCCTCTCCGAACTGCACCCGAAGCTCCCGCTCGTGACGCTCGACGCCGACTTCAAAGTCTATCGCCGCCACGGCAGGCAGTTGATCCCCGTCATCTGCCCGGCGAAATGAGCACCGTCTAAGTCCTTGAATCCATGAGCCAGCCGAGCAATCAGATTGAGATTAAGTCGGTGCATGAATTCCTGACTGCTGCACGTCCCTTATACGGAAGCGAACATTGGGGCCTTACGTGGCTGTTCCGCGGTCAATCCAGAACTCGGCAGGAATGGCCCCTCCTCCCAAAGGCAGGGAGAAGCGGCTTTTTTGGATTCAGGTCTGCGACTGGCGCTGATGCGGTGAAAAGCGATGACTCCACCAAATGGGAAAAGATCGACCGATACGGCTACATTTCTCCGCAAGACATGGTCGCCTTCAGCGAATGGAAAAACCGCGCGAAAGCTTATCGCGAACTTCCGACAGACGATTGGGAGTGCCTCGCGCTTGCGCAGCATTATGGACTAGCTACCCGATTGCTCGACTGGACGAAAAATCCTTTGGCCGCGCTGTTTTTCTCTGTCTGTGATGATCCGGATACCGACGGGGCAGTCTATGCTTATTGCGGTGGGACGGGCTTGATAACTCATCACCGATTTGATGAGGCCCGCGATGTAATGGTTTATGAGCCGAATCCCTTGGATCGACGAATTCATGCTCAACAAGGCGTGTTCACATTCCACCCACGCCCAGTTGAACCTCTCACGCCAAGTATGCAATTCCAGACCTGTAACCCTCGGCATAACGAATTTGGAACAAACCTGATTGAATTCTTCATCCCCGCAGGATTCGCCAAAGGAGAAATTCTGAAAGACCTCGCTGTGTTCGGAATCAGTCGCTCAACACTGTTTCCAGACTTGGACGGCCTTTCTTGGGAGCTGAACAAAAAACACCGAATCCACGAAACAGTGAGCATACCTATCAAATTCACGGGACCGGGCACTCTCACTGTTTCATCGCCGTCTGGAACACAGACAATTGTGATCCCTCCTTCTCGAGCGCAGGAACGAGAAGAAGGAACAGACTGAACCCCATCAGGCGTGATCTAGCGGCCTGAATCCCTCCCGCACGAAAGCTTTACCCTCGGCCCATCCTCAACAAAGATTCCCCGCATGAACCCCTCGCGTCTTTTTGCGCTGTCCGTGTGTCTCGCCGTGTCCGCCTTCGCCGCGGACTTGCAGCCGGTAGACGTGACCCCGAAGCTGGAAAACCTGAACAAGCAAATCGCGGCGAATGCCGAGGATTCGCAGGCTTACTCGAACCGCGGCTACACGCTGGCGTTGCTCGGGCGGAAGGAGGAGGCGCGCGCGGACATCCGGAAGTCGGTGGCGCTCAAGGACACCGGGCCGATGCACAACCGTGCGGGCTGGGCGTATTTCAATCTGGGCGATTACGCCGAGGCGGTGCGCGAATTCGAGGTGGCGGTGAAGATGAGCGGCTTCAAGTCGCACTACGACTATTACTCGCTCGTGCTCGGCTACTGGGGCACCGGCAGGACGAAGGAGGCGTTGGAAAACTACCAGCTCGCCGTGGAGCGCGACCCGCGGTTCGGCGAATACAAGACGCTCGCCGAGCGCACCGCCGAGTGGACACCGCTGGAGCGCCGGGCAATCCATGAGATTTACGTGCTGTGGAGCAAGGCTTGGAAGCCGTGAGGCTGACGGTGCGGATCCCTAACCGCTGCGATCGCTCCGGGAGACGCTCCATGGTCGCGCCAACCACACCTGTGGATGGCGCAATCGCGTCAGCGGGTGAGCCGGACGGAACCGTGCGGGCTGCCGGAGTATCCGGCTAGGTGCCGGGTTTGGGTTCGGCGGGAATGCCGAATTTTGCGGAGAGCTGGGCCACAAGCTTTTCGAGTTCGCGCACGCGGCGGACGGTCTCGGGGAGCTGCTGCATGGCGATCCACTGGCGCTTCATCTGCTTGTCGGGCTGCGCGGGGATGCCGAGGACGGTGCCTTTCGGCGGAATGTCGCGCATGACACCGGACTTGGCGCCGATGGTGGCTTGCGGGCCGAGCTTCAGGTGACCTGCGATGCCGGACTGTGAAGCGACGACGGAGTAGTCGCCGAGATCGGTGCTGCCGGCGAATCCGACCTGGCCCATGATGAGGCAGTGGCGCCCAATGGTGACGTTGTGGGCGATGTGGACAAGGTTGTCTATTTTTGTCCCGGCGCCAATCACCGTGGAGCCGAGCGCGGCTCGATCGATGGCGGCGTTTGCGCCGATTTCGACGTCATCGTGGATGACGACATTGCCGACTTGCAGGACTTTGCGGTGGATGCCTGCATCGAAGACGTATCCGTAGCCGTCGGAGCCGATGACGGTGCCGGCGTGGATGGTCACGCGGTCGCCGAGTTGGGTGCGCTCGCAGAGGACCACGTTCGGGTAAAGGCGCGCATCCGCACCGATGCGGGAGCCGCTGCGGACGTGGTTGCCGCCCATGAGGACGGAGCGCGGGCCGACGGTGACATGTTCTCCGACGACGCAGTGCGGGCCGATGTGCGCGGTGGGATCGATCTGTGCGGTGGAGGCGATGCTCGCGCGGGAATCAATGCCGGGAATGAATTCCTGCAGGGGATGGAAAAGCGGGAGCACTTTGGCGAAGGCGACGCGCGGGTTTGCCACGCGGATGACGGTCTTGCGTTCGGAGGTGAAGGGAGCGAGCGCGAGGATGGCTGCTGCTTGGCCCAGGTCGGCGGCGAGGAACTGCGGTCCCTTTTCCGCGAACGTCAGATCGCCCGCAGTTGCGGCCCCGGCGGCAGCGAGCCCGGTGAGGATGGCGGTTGCGTCGCCCAGGACTTCACCTTGGACGATGGTTGCGATTTCTGCGGCGGTGTGTGGCATGGGGGTGGGTGATATGGGAAAATGCGGGCCGTGATCCTCATCTTCATGAGTTTTCGCTCCTCAACGCGTCCCACGGACGGACGGTGTCACGGCAGCCTCGGGATTACGAATAGGACGGCATCGTGGTGACAGTTTGATATCAGCCCGCCGCGATGGCGATTGCCGGTGACGCACCACGCACGCCGACCATGCGCTGCGCGTCCACGTCCCACACTTTCAGGCGGAGGCAGCGGAGGATTTCGGCGGGATGCAGCGAGGTGCGCTTCGGCGTCCGCAGTTCGGGGATTTCGCGCAGCACTTCCGGGAGCCGGTAAAATGGGATGCGGGCGTTCAGGTGGTGGATGTGATGGTAGCCGATGTTAGCGGTGAACCATCCCATGATCGGGCCGGTCTCCATGTAGCTCGATGATTCGAGCGCGGCAGTGTTGTAGGTCCATCCGGCCTTGTCTGCGAAGCGCACGCCGGGGAAATTGTGCTGAGCGTAGAAAAGATAGGAGCCGACGGCACAGGCGATGAAGTGCGGGATCGTCTGCGTGAGCACCAGCGCCTGCCATCCCCAAGTCCATGCGAGAGCCACCCCGATCGCGACGTGGACAAGCAGCGCCACGAGGCTGTCGCGGTTCTGCTTCGGGTCATTGAGGAAAGGTGCGATGCACATGCCGAACAGGAACACGAACACGTAGCCAAAGAGGATCGTGAGCGGGTGCCGCATGAAGAGATAGCGGAAGCGGACGGAAGCGGACGACTTCAGGAAAGCGGCCTTTGTCATGATCGGGAACGATCCGATATGTGAGCCGCGCAGCTGGGAGTTGTGCGTGTGATGATGATTGTGCGAACTGCGCCAGACGCTGCTCGGGCTGAGTGCGAGGATGCCGAATACCCGCATGAACACCTCCGCGACACGCGAGCGCGGCAGGATGGCATGGTGCTGCTGATCGTGGTAGATGACGAAAAACCGCAGCAGCAGCAATCCGCTGAGGAGGCTGCACGCGAGCGCTCCCGCGGCGTTCACATTCCAATGCGTCCCGGCCAGTGCTGCGAGCAGAAGGAGCGCGGTGGAGAGGACGCGCCACCAGCTACCCAGAGTGGAATCTTTGGCGAATGGTTTGGTGGCGAGGATCAGATCCGAGCCGGTTCTCGGATCCGGTTTCAAGTGCGCGGAACGTAACGCTGAACGTGCAAATGTCCACGAAAAGGACCGCTGCGGGCTTCAATGAAACGGCTGCATCACTGTCTGCACGCGGGGAACGCCAAACCAAGGACCTGGCAGAAACTTTCCGCTCGTCAGCAGGGTGTTCCGGCGCACAGTCGAGGGCATGGCTCATTCAGTCCACCATGCCCGCACTCGGGACGCGCGCGCCGGACTTTGCACGGCGGGCGGTGGCCACGGGGCAGACGGTGACTGGTAAAAAGTGACCGGTCTTATTTCCGCACGACTCGCGAGAACCGATTGCCAGTCACCAATCACAGCCCCGATGCAGGACAATGCGCACAGTTCACCAATGCCCCCCGCGCCGGCCGGCCGCGGAGCCGGGCTGAACACACCGAACCGGTTCGAGTCGCAGCGCATCGAAATCGAGCCGGATGCGCTGCTGGACGATGACGGAAAGCCGCTCCCTCTGCGAACCCAGTTTTTCCGCGATGACGCGCAGAGCATCCTCACGCGGAATGATTCGCCGGACATCCCGTTCCGCGTCGGCTGCTCGCCTTATCGCGGCTGCGAGCATGGCTGCGCGTACTGCTTTGCGCGGCCCTCGCACGAGTATCTCGGGTTCAATGCGGGGCTGGAATTTGAGAGCCGCATCCTCGTGAAAGAACGCGCGCCGGAGCTGCTGCGCGCGGAGCTGTCGAAGAAAAGCTGGAAGCCGGAGACCGTGGCGATGAGCGGCATCACGGATGTGTATCAGCCCGTGGAGCGGCGCCTGCAGCTCACGCGGCGCTGCCTGGAGGTCTTCGCGGAATTCCGGAATCCCGTGGCGCTCATCACGAAGAACCACCTCATCACGCGGGATGCGGATTTGCTTGGCAATCTGGCCAAGTTTCGTGCGGTGAATGTCGCGATCTCTCTCACGACGCTCGACGGCGACCTGGCAAAAAAGCTGGAGCCACGCGCGAGCACGCCCACGCGACGGCTTGCGGCGATCCGCGAACTGACTGCGGCGGGCGTGCCAGTCTCGGTGCTCACCGCGCCGATCATCCCCGGCCTGAACGATCACGAAATCCCCGCGCTGCTCGCTGCTGCGAAGGAAGCCGGTGCGGTCTCGGCGCATTACACGGTCGTGCGGCTGCCCCTCTCGGTGGAGCCGATTTTCACCGAATGGCTGGAGCGCCACGTGCCGGGGCAGAAGGAGAAGATCCTCGGACGCATCCGGGAGTTTCGCGAGGGCGCGCTGTATCGCTCCGAGTTCGGCAAGCGCATGAGCGGCACCGGCCCGGCGGCGGAGCAGTTGCGGCAATTTTACGAGGTGGCATCGCGGCGCGCGGACTTCGCCATGCACGACGCCGCGCTCGACATCGGCGCGCGAGGATTGAGCGCGGACCATTTCCGCGTGCCGACTGCGCAGATGTCGTTGTGGTAGCGGCGTTCATCCGCAGATTGCGCAGATGGACGCAGATTCGAAATGGCGCGCTACCCATCGTAGCCGCCAATGGCAGGAGGCGGGCCAATCAAAATGGCGCATGTCATGAATGGCCCGCCTCCTGCCGTCGGCGGCTACGGTACGTCATTCTGCGAAAATCGGCGCAATCTGCGGATTCCTTTTCTGCCGGCATGTCGGTAGTCTCCGAGCCCGATGCCGCGCCTCACCTTTGAAGTCACCATCCCCGCCGACCCGACGCGCCAGCGCGTGGTGATCGTCGGCACCGACCCGGCGCTCGGCAACTGGCAGGCCGAGCGCGGACTGGAGCTCGAACGCGGTGACGACGGGAAATTTCGCGGCGCGGCGGATCTGCCGGGCGGAGTCGTGGAGTTCAAAATCACGCGCGGCTCGTGGGACACGGAGGAGACGCGCCTCGATGGCTCGGTCGTGCTGAACTACCAGTATCTCATGCTGCACGACATCGACGTCGCCATCGATGTCCACCATTGGAAGGACTGCCCGCCGCTCGAACACGACGCGATTTTCGGCAAGACGATCGACTGCGAGCTCAATGCCACGCAATTCGGCCATCACCGCCGCACCGTCGTTTGGCTGCCCCCCGGGTTCATGCGGAGCCACGATTCAAGGCATCCGGTGCTCTATCTGCTCGACGGGCAGGACACGCTCGCGGCGCTCGACACCTGCGCGCACGAATCCATCACGGCCGACGACTGGGTGCGCCGGCTCGCGCGGCACGGGTTGATCCCGGATGTCATCCTCGTCGCCGTATTTCACCGCGATCAGTTTGGCCAGCGCGACGAGGAACTCTCGCCGCAGTGGGACGGGCCGAAGATGGCCGACTTCCTCGTGAACGACCTGAAGCCGTTCATCGACTGGACATTTTGCCGCGACCGCACGCTTCCCGATCCGGCGAACACGGGCGTGCTCGGCTTCGGCCTCGGCGGCGCGCTCGCGCTGTGGATGGCGACGCGGCACGGCGGGACGTTCGGCCGTTTCGCATGCCTCTCGACATATTTCGAAGATCTGAGTGCGGATCCGCCGCACGAGTGCGAACTCATCCGCCACCTCGAACACGCGCACATCGCCCTCGGGACGAAGATCTACTTCGACCACGGCACGCTGCTCGGCGACGCGAACATGGCGCTCTACCAGGACCGCGCCACCGCTGCGCTGGAGAAGAAGAAGCTCGTGAAAGGACGCGACTTCACCGTGAACGTGGCCGACGGCGCGGAGCACACGCTCACGGCGTGGCGCGCGCGGCTCGGTGCCGCGCTCACGTTCCTTTTTGGCAAACGCTGAAGCGCATCGCCTTGCCATCGCCCCACGGGACGGATGTCATCCGCAGGATGTCTCTGCTCCCGATCACCCTGTACCGCACCGCCGCCGGACTCGTCGCACAGCGCGGCGAGGATTGCTTCCTCCTCGCCGACCTCACGATGGACGCCGTGTTCCAGCACGCGGATCCGCATTTCCTGCTCGAGCCGATGCTCAGCGACGGGAAGCCCGTCGAGCTGCCCCCGGAACTCCTCGCGCCGGTCCAGTCGCAGGAAGTGTGGGCGTCCGGCGTCACGTATCTCCGTTCGCGCGATGCGCGGATGGAGGAGAGCAAGGACGGCGGCAATGTTTACGATCGCGTGTATGCGGCGGACCGGCCGGAGCTGTTCTTCAAGGCGACGCCGCATCGCGTGGTCGCGCCCGGCGCGGCGGTGCGCATCCGCGAAGATTCCAAGTGGAACGTGCCCGAGCCGGAAGTCGCGCTGGCGATCAACACCGCGGGCAAAATCTTCGGCTACACCGTCGGCAACGACATGAGTTCGCGCGACATCGAGGGGGAAAATCCGCTCTATCTCCCGCAGGCAAAGGTCTATCTCGGCTGCTGCGCGCTCGGTCCCGGCATCGTCGTGCGCGAGCCGCTCCCGCGCGAGACGGCCATCGAGCTGCGCATCCGACGCGGCGGAGCGGAGGTATTCTCCGGCGCGACTTCCATTTCGCAGATGAAGCGCACCTTCGAGGAACTCGCCGGCTGGCTCATGCGCGAAAATGGATTCCCCGCAGGCTGCGTGCTGCTGACCGGCACCGGCCTCGTGCCGCCGAACGAGTTCACGCTCCAACACGGCGACGAGGTCGCGATCACGATTGCGTCAATCGGCACGCTGCGGAACACCGTCGAGTAGGCGCACGAGGCAGTTTCATCCGCAGGTTGCGCAGATTTTCGCAGAAGAAGCATCGGACGAAACGAGGTCAGTTTCATCTGGGCTAATCTGCGCAATCTGCGGATTACTTCTCCGTTTCTGGTGACAGCAGCAGGCGCACGACCTCCGACGCCGCGACGAATCCGAACACGCCGGTGATGAACGTCGCCGCGCCGAATCCGCTCGCGCAGTCCATCCGCAGGCTCCCGCCTTCCTCGGGCTCCGCGCGGCACGTGCCGTCGTGGTGCGGATAGACGGGCTTTTCCGCCGTGAAGACGCACGGCACGCCCATCGCCAGCGGCTGCCCTCCCCTGCCCACCGGCCAGCCGTATTCGCGGCGCAATTGCCGGCGGGCCTGGCGCAGCAGTTCGTCGTTCCCCGCGATGCCGAGGTCGCTTGCTTCCACCCGCGACGGATCGCGCCGCCCGCCCGCGGAGCCGCACGTGAGCACGCGCCGGCCGTGGCGGCGGGATTCGTGGATGAGGTGCGCCTTGATGGACATGCGATCCACGCAATCCACGACGAAGTCGAACGGTTGCGCGAGCAGTTCGTCGGAGTTTGCCTTCGTGTAAAATTCGCCGCGCGCCTCCACGCGACACGACGGCGAGATCTGCCGCACGCGCTCGGCCATCACGCTGACCTTCGGACGGCCCACGGTGTCGGTCAGCGCGGGAAGCTGGCGGTTCACGTTCGTCACGCACACGTCATCCGCATCCACGATCGTCAGCGCACCGATGCCCGTGCGCGCGAGCGCCTCGACGACCCACGAGCCCACGCCGCCGATGCCGACGACACACACGTGCGCCGAGTGCAGGCGTTCCATCGCGGCATTGCCGAAGAGCCGCCCGATGCCGCCGAAACGCGCGACGTAATCCGCATCGAGTGCCGCTTCCTGGATCGCATTCGCGTCCGTCATTTCGCCGCGACGTGCGCCTCCATCGCCTCCCGCGTGATCATGTAGCGTGCGCCGCAGCGTGGACAGCTCATGCGGATGAGCGGCTCCTCGCCGAACAGCGCATCGGCGTCCTGCTTCATCGTAGAACTGAGAATGTCCATCATGCGCCGCTCGGTGCAGCCGCATTCCCAGCGGTAGTAACGCTTCTCCAGTAGCGTCAGCGTCTCCGTTTGATCCAATTTGCGGACCGCCGCGTCATCCAGCGCTTCGAACCACGCCATGTCGCAATCCGGATGCGCGCTCACCATCACGAAATCCTCCTCGGCATGCCGGAACAGCCGCGCGGGCCGCTGCTCGCTCTGGTCGTAATAGCGCTCCACGCCGGTGAAAACGTCCGCGTCCTTCAGTTCCACGACGCTGCGCCGGGCCGGCGTGATGCCGCGCACCGTGTCGCCCATGAAAAGATGGCGGCCGTCGTTCTTCACATCCTCGGTGAAGAGCTGCCCGACCACCGTGCCGCGGTTGTTGTCGCCAGTGACGAAGAGATTCACAAGCGGGTCCGTGAAATGGATCGTCCACGCGGTCGTCTCGTTCCTCGGCCGCGAGGCGCAATGCAGCGTCAGCGCAGCAAGCGCCTCCTTGATCATCGTGTCCTCGGCCGGGCGGTTCTGCCGGCCCATCTGGCCCTGGTGCAGGTAGTAGTCCACAAACAGCTCGCCAAAGTCCGCCCGCGCCACGAGCGCGTTGCGCTCGCGGACAAAGTAGGTTCGGACTTCGAGTCCCTGCGGTGGTTCGCTGTTTTCATCCATACCGCGAAAAATAGCACCGAGTCGCGACGTGGGAAGGCATTCGTGAAACCGGCGTGCAAAGTCCGTTCGCGCAGCGATCGCTGCGAACGTCCGCTGCGAGCCGCGCTCTTCTCGGCAGAGGGAATCGATTTCGACTCCAACAAGACGCTCGCGAAACCGCGCGCCGGCTGTCAGCGTCACCAATTCATCCCCATTTACCCCGCACCGTGAATCTCCCCCCTGCCCCATGAAGCGCACACGCCGCCAATTCATCCGACAACTCGCCCTCGGAAGCGGGGCCGCAGTGCTGACCGGCAACTCCTGGGCAGCCGCGACGAAACCGGAGAAGGCTTCATTCTTCCTCGTGGGCGACACGCATTACTGCGCGGAGGATGATGAGCATTCAACGATGGACGCCGTTTCCGCGCGCTATAATGCGCGCCTTATCGGCTGGCTGAACCGGCTGCCGGGAACCGCGTTTTCCGCCGAGGCGGGAGGCGGCAGCGTCCCGGTTCCGCACGGCGTCATCCACGCGGGCGACGTCATTGACAATGGCGACAAGGGCAAGGCGAAGCAGGCGATGGCGGAGACGGAGACGGCAGCCTTCCTCGCGGACTGGGGACTGAATGGCGGCGACGGGCGGCTGCGCTGGCCGGTCCGCGAGGTTCACGGGAACCACGACGGCCCTCGCGGCGATACGCCGATGGTGAATGAAATCATCGCGCGCAACAAACGCCGCGCCGGGCTCACGAACGTCTCGGAAAATGGCCTGCACTATTCGTGGGACTGGGCCGGCGTGCATTTCGTCGCACTCGGCATCGTCGTCGGTGACGCGCCCGCGGTGAAGCGCCCTCGCCGCTACGCGCCGCTCGGCAGCCTGCCTTTTCTCCAGCGCGATCTCCGCGAGCATGTCGGCAACAGCGGCCGGCCCGTCGTGTTCGTTCATCATGTGGATGTCCATCGCTACTCCACCGAGCAGCCGGACGAAAAGGTGCGCAGCAGCGAGTGGGACTACGGCGACGCGCACGCCTTCTATGAAACCATCAAGCCCTACCGCACCGCCGCTTCGCTCTGCGGACACACACACGCGCGCAGGATCGTGAGGTGGAACGGCACGAAGGACGAGCGCGCGGCTGATGGCGTGCCTTTCCTGAACACCGACAACGCAGGACATTTCAACAGCGAGGCGCAGGCGTTCCTGAACGTCGAAGTCACGCGCGACGAGGTGCTCGTGCGCGAGTTCTCCACCAAGGACGGATGGGAGACCGGCGCGTGGACCCCGCAGGTCTGGAAAATGGCCCTCGGTGCATGAAATCGCGATGGTCCCGAACGATTTTTCAATCCCGCCATTCTCAATTCCAGACCTCCCCGCCTCATCCCCATGAAAATCCACACCACGCTCGCCATCACGTTTCTCACGTCGTCGCTCCTCGCCGCCGAACCCGTCACCCTCAAGCTCTGGCCGAAGGGCGCGCCGGAGCCGGCGGGATTCAAGATCGAGGCGGAAAAGGAAATCCCCAAGAAGAGCGACGCCGACGTGAAGCGCGTGACGAATGTGTCCGAGCCGACCATCACAATCTATAAGGCGGACAAGCCGAACGGCACGGCGGTCATCGTCGCTCCGGGCGGCGGCTACAGCATCCTCGCGAGCGAGCACGAAGGCTCGCAGGTGTGTGAGTATCTCAACACGCTCGGAGTCACCTGCGCGCTGCTGAAGTATCGCGTCCCCGCGCGCGACAAGGCCGACCCTTCCAAGGAACCGCTGCAGGATGCGCAGCGCGCCATGGGCATTCTGCGCCATCGCGCGACGGAATGGGGCATCAAGCCCGACCGCATCGGCATCCTTGGTTTCTCCGCGGGCGGACATCTCACGGTGATGGCGACGCTGCACGCGAACGATCGCACTTACACCGCCGATCCGGCGCTGGATGTGGACGACGCGACGCCGAATTTCTCCATCCCCGTCTATCCCGCGTATCTCGTGACGAAGGAGGACACCTTCACACTGAGGCCCGAAATCAAAGTGACGGAGAAGTCGCCGCCCATGTGCCTAGTCCATGCCGGCGATGACAAAAATCAGACCAGCTCCAGCGGCAGTGCGCTGCTCTATCTCGAATACAAGAAGCTGAACCTCCCCGCGGAGCTGCACATCTACGCGAAGGGCGGCCACGGCTTCGGAATGAGGAAATCCGGCCTGCCGGCCGCCGACTGGCTCGTTCGCGTGGGCGAATGGATGGGCAGCATGGGCTGGCTGAAGCCCTGACCGCGCCGCATCGCAACAACTCACACCGGGACCGAGGAAGCCCGTCTGGGCTGCGGACGGCTCCCGCGACTGTTCGGTACTGCGCTGCAGGCACGCTTGCGGCATCGCTGCGAATTCCGTCATGGTCGCGGCCATGCTGGAAGCGCCGCCCCTCGTCTCGATCTCCAATCTGACCGTGCGCTACGGAAAGACGGAGGCGGTGCATGGCATCTCCCTCGAGATTCCGCGCGGGGCGATCTTCGGATTCATCGGCCCGAATGGCGCGGGCAAGACTTCGACCATCAAGGTGCTCGCCACGTTGATCCGACCCAGCTCCGGCACGGTGCACGTGTGCGGCCATGACGTTCGGACGCACGCCTCGGAGGTGCGCAGGAAGATCGGCTACATGCCGGATTTCTTCGGCGTGTACGACGATCTCACCGCGGAGGAATACCTCCACTTTTTCGCCGCCGCGTATCACATCCCGAGCGCGGATCGCCGCGCCCTCATCGCCGACGTGCTCGCGCTCACGGACCTCACGGCGAAGGCGCAAGCGCCGGTCGAGGGCCTGTCGCGCGGCATGAAGCAGCGGCTCGGCATCGCGCGGCTGCTGCTGCACGACCCGGAATTCCTCCTGCTCGACGAACCGGCGAACGGCCTCGACCCGCGCGCACGCATCGAGATGCGCGAGCTGCTCAAGGAATTGCAGACCATGGGCAAGACGATCCTCATCTCCTCGCACATCCTCCACGAACTCGCGCAATTCTGCTCGCACATCGGCATCCTCGAACAGGGCCGCGTCGTCGCATCCGGCCCGCTGAAGGAAATCTACCGCACGCTTGCGCTCGACCGCGCCATCCACGTGCAGCTCGCAGGCGACTCCGCGCCGCACCTGGAAAAGATGCGCGCCATCAAGGGCGTTGCGTCCATCGAGGAGCAGCCGGACCGGCTCGTGATCCGGCTGCGCGAGGGCGAGCTTTCGCCCGAGGATTTGCTCGACGCGATCCGCTCGACCGGCGCGCGCGTGCGGATGTTCCAGCCGGACGCGGTGGACATGGAGACGGCGTTCATGAAGCTCACGGAGGGAAAGACGGCGTGACTTTCCTCTGGCGAGTTCTGCTGCTGTCCGTGCTCGCTTCATTGAATTGCGCGCAAGCGGCGGAACTCACCGCGACGCTCGAAACCGGAAATCTCCGGCTCCGCCGCGGAGGTCCGATCCCGCTGGAGGTCCGTTTTCAAAATCCCACGCCGCGCCTGCTCGAAGGCCGGCTCGAAATCACGCTGCTCCTCGGCGACCGCAAGGCCGCCGTGCATCGCGGCGCGGAGCTGGTCCTCCAGCCCGGCGCACACACGGTGCCGGTGCTGCTCCCGCCGCCGCCGGGCGCGCATCAGGGAGACGGCCTCGCAGCGCGACTCCGCTGGCTCGGGCCAGACGGCTCCCTCGACCTCGGCGCACAGCAGATCGGCATCTATGGAGTCGGCGGACATGAAATCGTGCTCGGCATCGTGCGATCCGGACGCCGGCTGACCGATCTCGACCACAAGCGCGAAGCGAGCCTCGGTCTCGAATCGCTGCGCCCAAAGCTGGACGCCGCGGGCTGGCTCACATTCACGACGCTGACGGCACCCATCGCCGCCGAAAGCATGCCCGCGCATCCGCTCGGCTGGTGCGCCTACGACGCTGTGTTTCTCGACGGGCCGGCATTCGCATCCGCGAATGAAAAGCAGCTCGCCGCACTCGCACGCTGGGTCGAGTCCGGCGGGAGTCTCTGGATGTGCGCGGATGCGCCTGTGCAAGAGCGACACGCCGCATTCATCGACACTCTCTGCACGAGACATGGAACGAAAAAGCGGTCCACGTTGGGCGAAGCCGGACGGCTGAGCGTTCCAGGACGTGAGCCGTTCATCTTGTGGCCGGGGCTGGGCACGGCGGTGGTCGTCACGCGCTCAGCGGATGAGAAGGAGTTTGAGGGAAAGCCGTGGCGCGCGGCGGTTGCGGCATTTTGGAAACTGCCGCCCGATCAAGTGCGTGAGGTCGCGGCAAAGGGCGTGTGGGACAAGGACTGGGCAAGGCAAAGCCGCTGGCTAAACGAGCAGGACGAAGGCGAACTCCGCGCGCTCTGGCTGGCCACCGCGGGAATGGATACGCTGCGCCCAGGTGCTCCTCGCCTGATCCCGCTCGCGCTCGTGGGCGGCATGCTGGCCGTTCTGCTGCTGTGCGTCGGACCCGGTGATTATCTCCTGCTCGGCTGGCTGCGACGGCGGCGCTGGACGTGGCTGCTCTTCCCCGTGTTGTGCGCGCTGTGCGCGACGTGGATGTGGCGCGCGGCAGAACGCAGCATCGGCACCGACGACCGGCGCGGGACGGTGCGCCTCGTGGATGTGGCCCGTGACGGGCGCGTGCTCCGCGAGGTGCGCTACGAATTTCTGCTGCCCGCACGTGACCGCGAATGGGAGGTACGCGTGGAGGATGGCACCGCCGTTGCGATGCCGCGGGTCGAGAGTGACCTTGCCACCACCTTCGCCGCCGTCGCCCGTCCCGAAACCGCCGGGCGGCCGGGCGACGCGACATTCGAGTGGGAGTCCTCATCACGCGGCCGAATGAAACGCTCGCTACGGCAATGGACGCCCGCGCTCGTCCGCGTGACCTCTTTTCCCGCCGCTGCGCGGGACGACTCCGGCGCTCCTTGGGATGCATTGGAGGCACGCAACAGCCGCTTTGAGTTCAACGAGGAGTTTGAGAAAGTGCGGGAACGGGAACCCGTTCCCACGCCGGCGGGAATGCAGTGCTGGTCGAAATCGCCGGGCTGGGGCGCGCTGCCCGGTGCGCTGGACTACCGGTTCTCACTCCGCCAATTCGGATTGTCCGAACAGATGCCAGGATCGCGGCTCCGCACCACGGCCTGGTTGGGCCGTGCTCCCAGCGTGACCGGTACGCTGCTGCGCACGATGGAAGATGACAACGCGCGCGGCGCACCGTTCCTCCTCGCGTGGCGGCAGGAGGGGAGCGTCACGACCATCTACCGCCGGTTCAGCGCGCCGCCCGAGCCGTGATTTCCCTGCGCTCCATCGTTTCCTTTCCGCTGCTCGCGCGCGAGCTCACTGAGCGCGCAGCGCGCAAGCGCACGTATGCCGCGCGCGTGGTGTACGGGCTCGCGCTTTACGTGATTTTTGTTTTCGCGCTGCGGCGGCTCATCGGAAATGCAGCGGGCGACGCGACCGGCCTCGGCGTGCTCGGGCTGGGGCGCCACCTCTTCCAGCAGCTCGTCGAATTCCAATGCTGGGGCGTCCTGCTTTTCCAGCCGGCCCTCATGGCGGGAGTGCTCACCTATGAGAAGGAGCGCGACTCCCTCTCGCTGCTGCTGCTCACGCGGATGTCGCCGACGAAGATGCTGCTCGAAAAGTATCTCGCCGGCCTGCTCCCGATGATGACGCTCCTGCTCCTCGCGCTGCCGCTCGGCGCGATCACGATGGGCTATGGCGGCGTGTCGCCACAGCTCCTCACGTCCGGAGCGATGGTAGTGGTGGTGACGTGGCTGCAGACGGGCGCGTTCGCACTGCTCTGCTCGTCGTGGTGCCGCACGACGACCGGCGCGATGCTCGCCGCGTATTTCGGCACCGCACTCATCCACATCGCGGCGGCCATCGCGTACTCGGTCGGCGTGCGCTACGTCCTGTGGGGCGCAGACCTCCGCGGACTCGATGTCCCGGAATGGCTCTGGTCGCTCTGGCCGCCTGAGGTGTTCGCCCATGTGCTCGCGTTTCAGGAGAGCGTCGCCAGCACCGGCGAAATGGATGCGTCCGCACTGTGGGCCCGCCTGCTCGGAGAGACCGGGCGTCGTTGCGTACCGCTCTTGATCGCAGCCGGGGTCTGCCTGCTCCTCGCGCGGCTGGTGATGCTGCGCCGCGCGTTCCGCGTTTCCAGCGGAGGAAACGAACGCCTCCTTTTCGGAGCAGCCCGGCTGCTCCCCGCAGTGTTCAAAAAATGGCTCCACTCGCTCTGGCCGAAACACACGGACCTTCCCGGGGACAATCCGGTCGCGTGGCGCGAGAGCGGGCGCAGCGTTTTCGGAGGGCGTGCGCGTTATTACTATTTCACCGTTGTCGCCGGAGGGGTGACGCTGGCATCGAGCCTCTTTCTCCTCGGACTCTATCCGCAAACCGCCGGACCCGAGCGGCTGCACCACCTCGCCGTCGTGCTCGCAGCGGCGGGGCTTGTCATCCTGACCGTGCAGAGCACCGGCACCCTGCTCGCAGAACACTCGAACCAGACGCTGCAAATCCTGCTGACCACACCGCTTGGTGCACCGGAGATTCTCCGCCAGAAAGCGCACGCACTTCGCCGTTACTGGATCTTGTTCGGCGTGATGCTCGCGGTCGTGTTCGCGGTCGAGGGGTGGTCCGAATACCAATACGTTTCCGCGGACACGAAATGGGTCGCGCTCTGGCGATATTGGATGAGCTACGCGCTCGTCCTTGCAGTGTATCCGCCGCTGATCGTCTGGACGTCGCTTCTCCTCGCCCTCTCGCTGCAGGTGCGCCCGCGGGCGATCATGGCTGCGCTGATCCTTTTTGCGATCTGGATCGCCGGGCCACGGATCCTCCTCTCGCTCGTCTGGGGCGGCTGGCAGGATACCGAACCGCGACTCTGGCTCTCGCTCCTCAGCCCGCTTGGGATTGTGGAAGCGAATGAAGCCGGCCGGTTCGATGATGCTTCCGTCCATTTTCGCGGCGGTGATCGCTCACTGCACTACGCGAGCGGGCCGTGGACGTTCATAGTCTGGAATTTTTTAGGTTACGCGCTTCTGCTGCTCGGAGTGCGCTGGCTTTGTCTCCGGATGTCGGAGCGCTGGCTGCGACGTGCGGGATGATGGGCGGCAAGCCCGCCTCCTTCCGACCGTGGCTGCTCAGTTGCAGCTACACATTTTGACGCATCCCTGCCACCGTCCGCGCCACGTGAACCGTCCCGGATTCCTCACCGTCCTCGCCCTGTTGGTCTCGCTCCTGCTCGCGGGGGAGTCGCACGCGGCGCTTCAGGTCGGCCCTGCGCTGTGGGGCTTTGATGGCAAGGTCCAACACTGGAGTTTCAATGTGGTGTCGGTGGAGGTCAGCAACCGCGGCACGCAACCGTTCGACGGCAAACTCGTCCTGGATTCCGCCGGCAGCGGCGTGCCTTCAGAGCAGCAGGTCTATCTCGCTCCCGGCTCCTCGCGCTGGGTCCAGTTTTTTCCGTACATCGGGAACTACGTCCCGAACTGGCGTCTCTCTTGGGATGACGGCCAGCGGCGCGTGGAGGATTTCGGGCAACCGGGTGTCGGGCCGCCGGCGGTTGTCATCCTCGCAGACCCGAACGCGCCGGGCATGCGGACGGTCCGCATGCGGCTCTTCCAGGAAAACCTTTTCCCGACGACCGTGAGCGCAACCGACGGACTGTCCGCGGTGGTGCTCGATCACCAGCCGCACTGGGAGGCGCCGCGCCGCGAGGCATTCCTCGACTGGGTGCGCCGCGGCGGGACCGTGCATTTGCTCCCGGGCGCGGATGGCGCACTGCCGCAATTCACCGACGACCTCGCCGTGCTCAACATCACGAGCGGCGAGCGCCAGCGCGTCGGCGCGGGGCTTGTGGTGAAGCACACCATCAGCCGCGCGGAAATCACCGAGCAATGGCTGAAAGAGAACGGCTTTCCACCGCCGGAACTCCGCGCGGACGGCAAGGGAAACGTGAACGACATCGACAGCTTCAGCTTCAGCAAGCTCGGGGCGATCACGCGCCCGAACATCAACTGGACGCTCATCTACTGGCTCACGGTGCTCTACGTCGTCCTCATCGGCCCCGTCTTTTACGTGCTGCGAAAGCGGAACTACCGGTTGCTGCTCGCGGGCTTTCTTGTCACGGTCGCGTTGTTCGCGTGGGTGTTCACGGTCATCGGCCGGCGGGGCTACGGCGAAAAGCAGATCTATCACACGCTCGCGATCGCCCGGCCGCTAGGCGACGGGCGATTCGATGTGCACGAGTGGGTTCACGCGTTCGCCACGAGCGGCGACGTCTATCGCTTCGGCCATGCCGGTGGCGGTCACCTTTACGGGACGGCGTCCTTCGAGGAAAACGTGCGCGGTGAGATCGTCACCGGCCGGGAGGCGCACTTTTCCGCGGACATCCCGCTCTTTTCGTCACGGCCATTCCTGCACCGCGGCGTGATGAAGGCGGACGCCCCGCATCTCAAAGTGGAGGAATGGACGGAAAAAGATCCTGCGGCGAAAGACAGGGCGCTTTCGCTCAAGACACTTCGCGTGTCGGCAGCGCCGGATTTCCGCAAACGCGTCTTCACCGCAGTGCTCGAATGCGGCGGACGCTATGCGGAACTCACGCTCACACCCGGCGGCTTCGAGCTTCCAGCGAATACGAGTCTGAAGTCCTCCGAGTATTTTTTCGGCCAAAACCGCTACTACGATTACGGCCGCCACTACTACGGCGATTACGGCGACCAGGACGCCATCATCCGCACGCTTCGCAGCCTGCATCCGCTTTTCATCTGCCTCGCAAACGGCGAAGGCGCCTACTTCCGCCGGTACCTCGCGAGCCCTCCACGGGGTGCCGACCATGCGCGACTTTTCCTCTTCGCCGAAGGGCCGCCCGAGTTCGGGCTGAAGAACGATCGCTTCCAGCGCGGGCAAAGCCTCGTGCTCTACGTCATGGATATTTTCAAACCGTGAACCTCCGCACCGCATGGACAACGAACCCGTCATAGACATCCGCAAACTCCGGCACGCCTACAAGAATCACGTCGCCGTCGATGATGTCACATTCACCGTTCACGCGCGGAGCATCCACGGCTTCGTGGGCCCAAACGGCGCCGGCAAGACCACGACGCTGAAGGTCCTCGCGACGCTGCTCCCGCCGCAGACCGGCACCGTGCTCGTCTTCGGAAAGGACATCATGCGCGACCTCAGCCTCGTGCGACGGAGGATCGGCTACATGCCGGATCACTTCTCGATGTACCGGCAGATGACCGTGTTCGAGTACCTCGATTTTTTCGGCGCGGCCTACGGCCTCACGCAGTCGCAGCGGGACAAGACCATCGGCGACGTGCTCGCGCTCACCGACATGGCGGGGCGGAAGGATGATTTCATCCAGGGCCTCTCCCGCGGGATGCAGCAGCGCGTCTCGCTCGCACGGGTGCTCGTGCACGATCCCGACCTCCTGCTTCTCGACGAACCGGCCAGCGGCCTCGACCCGCGGGCGCGCATCGAGCTCATGGAAATCCTCCAGGAGCTGCGCAAGCTCGGGAAGACGATCTTCATCAGCTCGCACATCCTCAGCGAACTCGCCGAGCTGTGCGACTCCGTGACCATCCTCGACCGGGGCGCGGTGAAATACACGGGAACCATGCGCGGCCTCATCGTCGGGGAAAAGGCGGGCGACGCCTTCGCCCTCACGCTCTCGGCGGAGCACCCGCCGCTCGTGGCCGCGCTGAGCGCCCTGCCGGGAATCACGCGCGTGCAGCAGGCCGCCGACGGCGTGGCGCGCTACACCGTCGAGTTCGATCCCGCGGCGCTCACGCCCAACGCGATCCTCCAGGCCGCGCTCGCCTCCGGCGCGAGCATCCTGGCGTTCCGGGAGGACGTGAAGCACCTGAACCAGGCCTTCATGGACCTCACCGAGCCCGGCGTGCGCACCTGACCTGTGTTCACGACCTTCCGCCCGCTGTTTGCGCTTTTTGCCCGCTCGCTCCGCGAGCAGTCGCGCACGAAATTCACCCCGCTGGCGCGCGGCGGCATCGCGCTCGTGCTGCTGGTTGTCGTCGCGATGAACCAGCGCGAATTCACGAACCGTGCAGCGCCCGGCCAATTCATCCTGATGATCCTCTCGATGGTGAATTTCTTCGCCATCGCGGTCTTCGGGCTCAGCACGTTTGCCTCGGCCATCACCGAGGAAAAGGAGGACGACACACTGGGCCTGCTGCGGATGACGCGCCTGAATCCCCTCTCGATCCTCCTCGGAAAAAGCACGGCGCGCCTCTTCGAAGGCTTCCTGCTGCTCGCCGTGCAACTGCCCTTCACCATGCTCTGCATCACGCTCGGCGGCGTCTCGCAGACGCAGGTGCTCCGCTGCTACGGGATTCTCGCGGCATTCCTGTTTTTTCTCTGCAACCTCGCGCTGCTGTGGTCGGTCGTCTGCCGCAGCACGCGCCGCGCGACGTCCATGACGACCCTCTGCGGTGTCGGATTCTACCTGCTGCCGATGTTTTTGTATCCGCTCTCCGTGGTTTCGCGTTTCAGCGGAAATGCGGCGCCAGCGTGGTACGCGACCGTCGCGCAGTGGAGCATGGCGATCAACCCGCTGTTCGACCTCACCCGAACGATCATCCCCCGGGGCACCTTCCCATTCGCCACGAATTCGATGCTGGTCAGCCTCATCGGCGGCGGCGTGTGCTTCGGGCTCGCGTGGCTGCTCTTTGCCCCGTGCTGCAACTCCGGCGGGGAAGCCGCCGTGAAACGGCCGGAAAAGCCCGCCGGTCCAGCACCGCGACGCCGCTTCGCGGTATCACGCCCCGGACATCGCGCAGTCGCGTGGAAGGATTTCCACTTCCTCGGCGGCGGAAAGCGCGGGGTCATCATTCGCTCCACCACCTATCTCGCCATCGTCGCACTTCTCGTCTGGTGGTTTGCCACGGTGAACCGGCAGACCCTCAAGGCCGAGGCTGTCGGCGTGACGCTCTGGGTATTCGGGCTGATGGCCTTCACCGTCGAACTCGGCCTCGTGAGCAGCCGGGTGTTTGGCATCGAGAGGAAGCTCCACACGCTGGGCGGTCTCTACACCCTGCCGCTCAGCACCGCGCGCCTCATCGGCGAGAAAATCCTTGGCGCCCTTCCAATGTTCATCCCGTCCCTGGCGATGCTCACCATCGGCTGGATCATGGCGGGGCGGAAGCTGCGCCTCACCAGTTCCACCGACATCGCGCGATCCATCCTTTTCGGCAGCGAGTACCTCTTCTTTGCCGTGCTCGTGATGTATCTCTCGCTGCGGATGCGGCGCGCCACGGTCGCGACGGCACTCGGTCTCACCTTCGCCGCCAACCTGGCGCTCTTCTCGTTCGAACCGGGCTATGGCTCGGGCAACACGGAAGCCTATCTGCTCACCATGGCGCTGTTTTTCGGAATCGGCACCGTCGCCATCGCAGCGAGGATCCCCGGCCGCCTCGGCGTCGCGGCGGCGGCGGATTAACCGGGCAATGCGCGCGCTCTTCGCCCTCTTCCAGCGTTCCCTGAGGGAAGACATCCGGGCCCGCCTCCCTCCCATCCTCCGCGCAACGCTCGTCCTCGTCATCCTGCTCATCATCTGGGCCAACGAACGTGACTTCACGCGCCGCCCGGCCCCCGGTCGCGAGTTCCTCGGCATGGCGCTCTTCGCGAACCTCGGACTGATCGTCATCGCGACACTCGGGATTTTTTCCTCCGCGATCACCGAGGAAAAGGAAGACCAGACGCTCACGCTGCTGCGGATGACGAATCTCAGCCCGCTCGCCATCCTGTTTGGAAAGAGCACCACGCGCCTCATCGGGGCGCTGCTGCTGCTCGCGGTGCAGATTCCCTTCACCTTGCTCGCGGTGACCCTCGGCGGCGTCAGCCTTGCGCAGGTGCTCGGCTCCTATGCCGTGCTCGGAGCCACGACATTTTTCCTCTGCAATCTCGCGCTGCTCTGTTCCGTCACGTGCCGCACGACGATCCGCGCGGGGCTCTGGACGGCAGGCGTTGCCGGAGTGATTTTCGCGGTGCTGCCCATCATCGGCATCGCCACCGTGCTCCACCGCATGAATCCAGGCGCCCTTGCTCCGCAGTCCGTCTGGGAGCACATCGCCACGTGGATCACGGAGGCCAATCCCGTTTACTCGCTAGTCCTGCTGATCTTCGAGAAACCCTCAGCCGCGCCCGTCGCCAAACACGCGTTCCTGAACCTCGGCGCGGGCCTGCTGTGCTTCTTGCTCGCGTGGCTGCTCTTTGATCGGTTCTGCGCGACGGATGGGGAGATCGTCGCGCGAGGAAAACGAACCAGCGGACGCAGCAGGAGCATGTGGC
Source organism: uncultured Verrucomicrobiae bacterium (assembly GCA_963769025.1). Taxonomy (GTDB): domain Bacteria; phylum Verrucomicrobiota; class Verrucomicrobiia; order Chthoniobacterales; family Chthoniobacteraceae; genus SXWH01. The sequence continues at coordinate 230,254 of CAVYKI010000002.1, read as the reverse complement.
GGGTCCGCTCCCGGCCTTCCTCAAAGCGTTCCCTCGCGTGGAAGGACTTCTATTTTCTCACCGGCGGTCTCCGCGGATTGTACATCCGCTTTGCCCTCTGCGGGCTGGTGTTCTTCGGCGTCTACTCCTTCGAGCGATGGGTGGAGCACGCGTATGATCCCGGGTCGGGCCGGCTCTGGCGGGATGTCGGGGAGGCGACCATGGTCTGCGCCATCGGGATCTTCGCGCTCGAACTTGCCCTCGCCGCATCGCGGATCTTTGGCGAAGAGCGACGCCACCTCACGTTCGGGAGCCTCGTCACGATCCCGCGGACAACCGGATGGATGATCCGGCAAAAGCTGCTCGGCTCGATTCCGGTGGTGATTCCGAGCATCGCGCTCTTCGAAGTCGGTCTGTGGCTCGTACGGCATCGCGCGGCAGACGGATCCGGCTGGGGCCCGATCAGTTCCGAGGACTTGGCGGGATTTTCGTACGTCGGCACCCAGGCGCTGCTGCTCCCGATCCTCATTGCATACCTTTCGCTCCGGCTTCGGCGGGGTGCCCTCCCCGCCGGCATTGCCTTCGCCTCCGCGCTGAACGCCTTCACCGTCGTGTTGCTGGAAATTTCCCGGAGGCGAAGCAGCGATGCGGAAATTCTCGCCGCCATGGCGGTCGCGAGCGGCGTGATGGCGGCGGTTCTCGCAGTGATGATATTCCGTGCGATCCCGAAGGCCGGCGCCGAGGAGTGAACCGGACCTACCGCTCCGCCCCGGGCGCGAGCACGCAGCGGAAGCCAAAAATCACATCGCGCTCGCTGCGGTCCACCACATCGCGGTAGCCGAGGCGCAATTCCTCCTGCTTGCTGGTGCCCCACGAACCGCCACGCAACACGCCCCAGTCCTTCCGCTGCGGCCCGCCGTGGTAGCTGTCCTCCACCCACTGCCACACGTTGCCACTCATGTCGAAAAGCCCGGCCTTGTTCGCGGGAAAGCTCCCGACCGGCGAGGTCTGCGGAAAGCCGTCGTTGTAGCCCACGATGAACGGCGGCCTTTTGCCGGACGCGTCGCCGAAATTCCCCGAGCGCGCCGGCGGCGGCCACGCCCTTCCCCACGCAAAGTCGCGCACGCGCCCGTCGCGTTCCTCCGGCGTCGCGCCGCTCTCGCCGATGATTCCCGCCGCGATGCTCCACTCCGCATCGGTCGGCAGCCGGTATGCCTGCCCTTCGGCGAGCCGCTCCGCCTTCACTTCCGTCTCGGTGAGCCACTGGCAGAATGCACGCGCATCCTCCGAGTTCACGCGCACGACGGGGTGCATTTCATCCTGCGAAAAATCCACGGGCAACATCGTCCGCCCGGTCGCGTCGCAGAACGCCTTGAAGTCCCTCACGCGCACCGGCCACACGGCGACCAGCACCTCGCCGACCGGGACGAAGCGCATCCCGAGCGTATTTTCCCACGGCTCGCCCCGGCGCGGAACGGGCCGCCGCTCGAAACGGGCACCGACGAACGCCTGCTCGCCCGCCCTCACCACGGCGACAACCTTCGCATTCCGGTAGCCGGCGAGTTTCAGCTCGTAGTTCCGCTCGCCGGGCTCGAGTTCCTCGATCAGCAGCGGCGTGCGCCCGATTTCCTTTCCCTCGGCAAACACCGCGGCGCCCGCGGGCGCGCTCGTGATTTTTGCCCTGCCAAATGGAAACGCAAACGCGACTCCCGCATCCGCCCCGGCCTCGGCGCGGACGGCGCGCTCCTGCACGGGCCACCCGCGATAGCGCGCGGTGAGCTGATGCTCTCCCTCCGCCAGCACCGCCTCGCACGGCGCAATGCCCACGACCTTGCCATCCGCAAAAATCTCCGCACCCGGCGGCGAACTGCTGATGAGAAATTTACCCATGCCGAATCGGAACGAAACCGGGAAAGTCTCGCCGCTTTTCACTTCCGCGGGAGCTCGCTTCTCGATGGCCGCGTACCGCATGACCACCTCGTACGTTCCCGTCGGCAGATCCGAAAACTCGGCGGGCGTCTTTCCGCTCCGGATCGTTTCCTTCGCATCACGAACTTCAAAATCGCAGCCCGGCGGCTCGGACTCGACACGCACCGCTCCGGTGCTGCGCCGGAGCGAAACCTTGGCCGGCCGCGCCTCGCCACCGGCGTAGATGCGGAACGCCAAGTCCACCGGTTCGTAGCCCGGCATCATCACGCGCGCGCTCCATTCGCCCTCGCTCATCGCGGTGAAACGCGCCGGGCTCCGCCGCATCCGGCTATCGAGAATCACCATCGCGCCCTCCGGCTCCGTCTCGACAAGCACCGATCCCTCCCCCGCCAGCAGCCCGGGGGATCGCGCCTTCCACGCCCCGAACGCGACCGCCGCGACGAGCAGCAGCGCGGCGATCGGCAGCCAGCGTCGGCGGCGGCGCACGCCACCGGGCGCACGGCCGTCGCGCACATTCTCCAAATCCAAGTACATCGCCTCGGCGCTCGCATACCGCTCGGCGGGATCACGCGCGCAGGCGTGAAGGAGCACGTCGTTCAGACGCATGAGCTGCTCCTTGTCCGGCAGTTCGCTCATGCGCGTATTGACCTCGGGAAACTGCAGCCGGTCCTTCCCCATCGCGATCTCGTACAGCACTTTTCCGAGGCTGTAGATGTCCGCCTGCGCCGTGCCGTGGCCCTCCGGCGGCACGTAGCCTTCGGTGCCGACAAAGGATTCCTGCCCGATTGCGGAGACGAGCCCGATGTCGGCGACCTTCGGCACACCGCCGACGAAGATGATGTTCGCGGGCTTGATGTCGCGATGCACTAGGCCGTGCCGGTGCAGCGCCGCTAGCGCCGCGGTGAGCGAAAGGCCGAGCGTGGTGACTTCATCCGCAGGCAGACGCTCCACGCGCGTGAGTTCGCTCTTCAGCGTCTTCGGCTGATACGCGGCGGGATCGAATGTGCCGCGCGACACAGCGTCGTCGGCGAGTTCCATGACGTAGTAGAAAAATCCGCCGTCATCGCTGCGGCCCACATGGAGAATGTCCACGAATCCCTCGTGCTCCCGCGACACGGGCTCAAAGCGCGCCATGCCCTCGAACTCCCGCTCGAACGAGCGCTGATCGTCGAAACGCTGCCGGTCCACGATTTTCACCGCGCGCCACGCGCCCGTGAGCGAACGCGCGAGCCAGATCTCGCCGTAGCTCCCGCGCCCGATGGGCCGGACCATCTGATGGTGCGGCACCGCGGGCGGTGTGGTGGTGGTTGCCTCCGACATGAAATCCGATGATGGCAAAAGCCCGCGCCGACCGCCAGCCCCGCGGCAGCTACCGTCCGGCCTGGGCGAGCACTGGCTTCTTTGCGTCCTCCGTCCGCCGGTGCTGGTAGGCGGCGACCGCATCGGCGATGGCGGTCGCGAGTTTTTCGCGATACTCGGGCTGCATGATTTGCCGGGCCTGCGCGGGGTTGTTGATGAACCCGCCCTCGACCAGCACGGCGGGGCAACGCGTGTGGCGGATGACGAGGTAGCGGGCGGGCTTCACGCCGCGATCGGTGGCGCCGAGCGCACCGACCATCGCTGCCTGGACGAGTTGGGCGAACGCGAGGCCGTTGTCCGCGGGCGGCGGCTCCGGCGTCGGGCGAAAGAGACCCGCGACGCTCCAGCCTTCCTGGGCGACGGGCACTTTTTCCCCCGCGTAATATGTCTCCACGCCCTCACCGACGGCCTTGGCGATGGCATTGAAATGGATGCTGACAAACAGCGCGCGCGGATGCCTGTTGGCGATGTCGCTCCTCTCGGTCAGGTCCAGAAACCGGTCGTCACGCCGCGTGAGCACGACAGGAAACCCGAGCGCGCGGAGCTTCTTTTCAAGACGCAGTGCGGTGTCGAGCGTGAGGTCCTTTTCGCGGAGCCCGTTGCCCGCCGCCCCGCCGTCTTGCCCGCCATGACCGGCATCCACGATCACAGTCGGCAGCCCGTTTCCGCCGAACAAAACCTGCAACGGCCCGCCATCGGGACCGCGCCACAATATCACGCCCGCAGCGGTGAGCAGAAGTGCGAGGATGAGAAAAACGAACCACGTCCGCCCTCTCCTTCCTCTCCGCCAGCGACCGCCCGGCGCATCGGCGGCGGCATTTCTCCACGGCGCGACTTTCCCCGGGGAAGTCGCGCGCCTCGCGGACAACGGCAGATCGCCGACGCCGGCCTGCCGGGTGCGCTTTCGGGGACGCGGTCTCGGGGATGAGGGTTCCAAGCTCGGGAGTGGCCTCGGCGACGCCGGGCGTCAGGTGATGCTCGCGCGCACTTCCTTCTCGTGGAGGACGCGGTAGGTCGCCGGCAACGGCGCGCCTTTTTCCAGCACGGCAGCCTCGACGCTCGCATGCGCGAGTTGCTCGCGGAGATGCCCGGAAATGTGGGCGGCATCCGGCGCCGCGGCATCGGTCTCGCTGGAAAGTGCAAGATGACCGATCGCCCACGTGTGTGACGCAAGGCGAAGCGCGTCCGCGAGACCGTGCTCGGAATGCCTGTGATCCCGAAGCGCCGCCTCCATCCGCTCGGTCGCGTGCTGTTTCCCGGCGATGACGCCGAAATCCTCGAACGCGCGGCCAAATCCCCCGCCGTTCGTGCGGATGGATCCGTCGTAATCGAGGCGCAGGAAAAGGTTCGCCGCATCGCCGCGGCCGAGTTCGGCAAAGAGCAGCCGCGCGAGAAATGGCGGGCCATAGATTTGCTCGAACGCGGCCTTCAGCGCAGGCGAGAGCGAGTAGTTCGCGAGGCGGCGCAGCGCGACATCATCCGCCGAGCGCGCGAAGCCCTCGGTGCTCGCCAGTTCGATGGCCGTGAGCCGCAGTCGCTCGAGGTCGCCGGGGTGCCCGATGCCGCCGAGAGCGATACGGTCGTAGATTTCAAATATCTTCTGCCGCTCGCGGCTGAGCGTGAAAAGCAGGATGCCACCCCGGTAGCCGAGCGCCACGATCGGACTGCCAGGCGCGAGTTGATCCTCGATGTATTCGCGGCGGTTCGCGATGGCCTCGACCCAGCGGAATGGTTCTTCGTGCATGGTCCCTTTCAGTCGGCGAGGTTCGCCTTGTAGAGTTTCGCGAGCCGCGTCTCCGGGAGCGTCGCGATGCCGGAACTGGTGATCAATTTCACGATCGGAAACACACGCGCACGCCGGTCCACTCCGCCGGTCGCGGAGTCGCTCTCGGCGGCGGTGTCGAGCGCGCGCAGGGCGAGCAGCACGGCTTCGGAGGCCTTGAGTTTGCGGAGCGGTTTGCGCGCGTAGGTGTTTTCGTGATGCAGCACCGCACGCACGGCCGGGCTGCCGCTGCCGGTGGCCGAGAAATCGGCGGCCTCGAATTGCGCCCCCATCGGATCGTAAAAATACACGCGCGGAATCCCGGCGACCAAGTCGAACGTCGCAAAGATCGGCACGACGATGCCGACACCCTGCAACACGAAGCCGAGGTTGTCCCGCAGGAGTTTCGAGAGTGCGCGGACCTTGCCTTCGAGGCTCATCTCGGCGAGCTGCGTGCGGCGGAAAAAGTGAAAGCTGTGCTCGAGCACGCGCGCCATTTCCCACGCCGTGGCGGGGACGCCTGCAATGGCCATGAGCGAGTGGCGGTCGATCTCCAGCACCTTGTCCGCGCGATCATACATGATGACGTTGCCCGCGGTCGCGCGACGATCGCCGGCGACGAGCACGCCGTCCGCAAATTTGAAGGCGAGGATCGTCGTCGCCTGCGTGGGCGTGACCGGTGAATGATGACCGGTGACCGGCGAGTGATCCGGCGGCTGAGGCGCAAGACCGTGATACCGGAGAATGCCGGGGAAATCGGTGGGCGGATTGCCGGAGAGCGTGGCAGGAGTGTTCATTGAAAAAGCCGGGTCCATGGGCAGGCGGCACTGCTTGCATTCACCACCCACCATTCACCATTCACAATTTCGTTCACTGCCCCGTCCGCTGGCGGTAACGCCGCGCCTGATCCGGATCCACGCGGCGCATCCGTTCGAGGATGCTCTTCGTGTCGGGTTTTTTCACATCGGGCGATTTGGGTCCGTCGCCGTCTCCCTCCTTGCGCTCCCATGGCGCCGGGCCGGTTGGTCGTTGCGTCCGCTCAGGCATGGCAGACCATACGACGCAGGGTTCCGGATTGCAAGGGCGGCAAGCCGCAGACGATGAAGAAATTCGCAACCGCCGCATTTTCCCAGCAAGTGAACCTTGCCATGTCGGGGAAGACAAGTGAGAGTCGAACAATGAGTTTTCGCGTCCGCCTCCTGCGCGTAGTCGCCATGTTTGCCATGGCAATCCCATCATCCTCCACGCTGCTTGCACAAGATGGGCTGGCCGGTGAAGTGAAGGCGCTGCAGCAGCTCGTGGACCAGCAGGCGAAACAAATCGAGACGCTGACGGCGCAAATCGCACGGCTGAGCGCGCGGATCGAAGGAACGACCGAGGCTGCATCGCCCACCGTGGGACGCACCGCGCCAACAGCACCCGACAGCACCGAATTTGCAATCCCAGTCGCGCGGCCCGTCGCCCCGCGTACAGCCCCCAACGTGCATATCGTCGTAAAAGGCGAGTCGCTGGAGAAGATCGCGAAATTGCACGGCACCACGGTTGTAGAACTGCAGAAAATCAACCGCATCACGGACCCGAAAAAACTTCAAATCGGACAGCAGCTTCTGCTTCCTCCCCCAACCCCCAAGAAAGAAGGACAGTAACATGGATGACAGTGCCTGGTATCTCCGCAAAGCAAGCGACGGGTCTCTTTTTGGCCCCCTCTCCTTCAAACAGCTCCAGCAATGGGCGGCCGATGCGCAAGTCTCGCCGCTCGACCGCGTATCGACGGATCAAAAGAACTGGATCAAGGCGCCAATGCTGCCGGAACTCCAGATGGACTACCTCGTCGAGGTCGGCGAGGAGCAATACTACGGCCCGACCACGATCGGGGCGATTGCCGAGTTTATCGCTGCGGGCGAAATCACACCCGAAAACATCGTGACGAATTGCAAGGACGCCTCACGCATGCGCGTGCGGGATCTCCTCCCGCCCTCCCTGCTGAACCCCGCACCTGCGCCGGACGTTTCCATTTCCACGCGCCCGAGCAGCATCCGCCTGAATCTCCAGCAGCGGATCCGCGAACTGGAAACGGCGCTGCTCGAAGAGCGGCGCGCCCGGGAGAGCGCCGAAGTCATCATCGCGAAACTCGAGTCCCGTCTCCACCAATACACCGCCGGCGGCGCCGAGGTAGGCTCGTAGCGGATCGCCCGCCGGCGCGGGGCGAAACTCCGCCGCGCTCCGGGTGCTAGAGTCGCGAGATGAGGAGTTCGCGCTGGAAGATGAATTCCTTGGGCAGGCGATCGTGGAGCTTCAGGAAAAATTCGCTGTGCCAGAGCAGCTCGCGCTGCCACTCGGCGTTGTCGAATTTCATCAGCTCGTCCCAGCGCTCACGCGGATAGTCGAGCCCGCGCCAGTCGAACTCCGCGTACCGTGGCATCCAGCCCACCTGCGTTTCGCGCGCCCGGCCGCGGCCGTGGCAGCGATCCACGATCCACTTCAGCACGCGGAAATTCTCGCCGAAACCGGGCCAGAGGAACTTGCCCGCGGTGTCCTTGCGAAACCAGTTCACGTGGAAGATGCGCGGCGGGTCGCTGAGCTGGCGGCGCATTTGCAGCCAGTGGTTGAAATAGTCGGCCATGTGGTAGCCGCAGAACGGAAGCATCGCCATCGGGTCGCGGCGCACCTGGCCAACGGCGCCCGCGGCCGCGGCGGTGGTCTCGCTGCCCATCGTGGCGCCGAGATAGACGCCGTGGATCCAGTTGAAGGCCTGGAACACGAGCGGCATCGTCGTCGCGCGGCGGCCGCCGAAGATGATGGCGCTGATGGGAACGCCGTCGGGATTGTTCACCTCGGTCGCGAGCGCGGGGTTGTTCGCCATCGGCGCGGTGAAGCGCGAATTCGGGTGCGCGGCCTTTTCCGCCGAGGCGGGAGTCCACGGATTGCCCTGCCAGTCAGTGGCCTCCGCGGGCGGCGGACCGTCCTTGCCCTCCCACCACACGTCGCCGTCGGGAAGCAGCGCGACGTTCGTGTAAATCGTGTCGCGCTCGATCGAGCGCATCGCGTTCGGGTTTGTCGCGTAGTTCGTTCCGGGCGCTACGCCGAAGTAGCCGTTCTCGGGATTGATCGCGCGCAGCTTGCCGTCCTTGTCCGCCCACATCCACGCGATGTCATCGCCGATGGTCGTGACCTTCCATCCCTCGAATGGCGCGGGCGGGATCAGCATCGCGAAGTTCGTCTTCCCGCACGCGCTGGGAAATGCCGCGGCGACGTACGTCTTCTCCCCTTCCGGCGACTCGACGCAGAGGATGAGCATGTGCTCCGCGAGCCAGCCATGCTGACGCCCGAGCCATGAGCCGATGCGCAGCGCGAGGCATTTTTTCCCGAGCAGCACGTTCCCGCCGTAGCCGCTTCCGACGCTGATGATCATGTTCTCCCGCGGGAAGTGGCAGATGAAGCGGCGCTCGGGATTGACGTCGAGCGTGCTGTGGATGCCGCGGTTGAAGTCGTCCGACTCCCCGAGTTGCAGCAGCGCGATCTCGCCCATGCGGGCCATGATGCGCATGTTCAGCACGACATAGATGCTGTCCGTGAGCTCGATGCCCACCTTCGCGAGCGGCGATCCCGGCGGGCCCATCAGATATGGGATGACATACATCGTGCGCCCGCGCATCGCGCCATCGAGCATCCCCCGCATTTTTGTCAGCATCTCGCGAGGATCGGCCCAGTTGTTCGTCGGCCCCGCGTTGTCGCGGCTCTGAGTGCAGATGAAAGTGAGCTGCTCGACTCGCGCGACATCATTCGCGTTTGACCGATGGTAGTAGCAGCCCGGCAGCTTTTCCTGATTCAGCGGCGTGAGCACCCCCTGCGCGACGGCCTCGCGGGTGAGATGCTCCTTTTCCTCCTCCGATCCGTCGCACCAGAAAATGGCATCCGGATGGCAAAGCGCCCGGTAATCCTCGACGAATGCCCGGACGCTCGCATTGAAACCCTGTGAACTTGACCCTGATTGTTTGCCCATGACGGCACGCACATTGGCGATTGATCCGGCACCGGGCAACCCTCGGATTGCGAAACGCTACGCGCGATTTGGCGGCAAGAGACGATTCACGGTTTGCCGAAGGCGCAAAATGCGGTTAGCTAGATCCACAATGTCTGACTCCACTGGCAAATCCGACACGTCGCCGCTCACGTGGCTGGGCCGGGTACCGGTTTACGCCTCGAGCATCCTCGTCGCGGTGCTGGTGGCCGGAATGATCGCCACCGTGCTGCTGACGTCGGCGCGATTCGACATCAACGTCATCGCATTCGAGCCGCAGGCATTTTGGAAAAAGGCGTACCTCTGGCAGCTCTTCACGCATCCGCTGATCGACTACCCGAGCTTCTTCTACGTGTTCGGGATTCTGTTCGCGTATTGGTTCGGCGTCGGCGTTGAGACGTATCTCGGGCGCCGGGTTTTCCTGCGGCTCGTCTTCCTGCTGTGCCTCGTGCCGGTGCTCACGGCTTCGGCGTGGTGGATGGGCGGGCATCGCATCTTGCTGGCCGGCGCGAGCAATCTTTCCATCGGCCTCTTCATCGCCTACGCGACGCTTTATCCGAATGCCGAGCTCTGGAACTGGATCACGATGAAGTGGCTCGCCTTCGCGGGGATCGTGCTGAATTCCCTGATGTATTTCCCCGACCACCGCTGGGATCTGCTCACCGTCTTTCTGTCCGCCTGCGCCGCAGCGCATCTCTACACGCGCTACGAGCAAGGCCACTGGGCATTTCCGAGACTCCGCTGGGCGAGCCGCAAGCCCGCATTCCGGGTCGTCCCACGCGAGCCCGCCCGGGGCCGATCCGAGGGATTCGATGACGCGCCTCCGGACGAACTGGACAGCGAGGTGGACGCATTGCTGGAAAAAATCGCACGGAAGGGACTGGCAAGCCTTTCTTCGGACGAACGCGCCCGGCTCGAACAGGCGCGGGAAAACCTGTTGAGGAAGGAACAAAAGTGAACCGACTGGGCAATGCCCGCAATTCCGAGGTATGAGCGACCAACCGCCACCGCGCGCCGACTCAAACTACATGACGGCGATGTCGCATTTCTACCGCGGCGAAGTCGGCAGGATCATGGCATGGCGCGCGCGTCTGGACAACACGACGAACTGGGCCATCACCGCCACCTCGACCATTTTCACCGTCGCGTTTTCCATCGTGCGCGTCCCGCACATCATCTTCCTCTTCAACATCGCCATCGTCACCATCATGCTCTGGATCGAGGCGCGGCGTTACCGGTTTTACGACGCCTTCCGCGCACGTGTGCGCATGATCGAAGCCCATTTCCTAGTCCCGGTGGTCATGCAAAAGGCGTCCGCGCTCGAGGGCGACTGGCGCAAGCTCCTCGCGGAGGACTTGCTGCTGCCGGGCTTCAAAATCTCGAAGTGGGAGGCGCTAGGCCGCCGGTTGAAACGCAACTACGTTTTCATCTACATCATCATTCTCGTCGCGTGGCTCACGAAGCTTTTCCTCCATGCGGAACCTGCGATTGACGGATGGGGATCTTTTTACCAGGCGCTGAGCGTGGGGACATCCATCCCCGGCTGGCTTGTGGCGTTCTTTTTCTTTTCCACGTTCACCGCGGTCGTGGCCATCTCCTATTGGGCCGCTGTCCGCCTGCCCGGCGAATTCACCGATTTCGGCCCTCGGCGGAAGTGGCAGATTTGACGTGGCGGAACACAAAGGTGCCTCTACAAGGCGCGCCATGACAGACGCGCCACTGCCGCAGACCGCCGCCAATGCCCTCGACCCGAGGTTCTCGCCGCTCGATCAATTGCTGCGAATCATGGCCCGGCTGCGTGCGCCGGACGGCTGCCCGTGGGACCGCGAGCAGACGCACGCAACATTGCGCGTGTCCGTGATCGAGGAGGCCTACGAGGTGGCCGCGGCGATCTCCGCGGATGACGATGCAAACCTCCGTGAGGAACTGGGCGACCTGCTGCTGCAGGTTGTCTTCCACGCCCAGATGGCCAGCGAGCGGGGCGGCTGGGATTTCGATGCCGTGGCGACGGGCATCGTGCAGAAGCTCGTGCGCCGGCATCCGCACGTCTTCGGTTCGGAAAACGCCGCCGACTCCGCCGCCGTGCTCACCCGCTGGGAGGAAATCAAACGTGAGGAAAAGGGCGCGAGCCACGAGTCCGTGCTCGACGGAATCAGCGATGGGCTGCCTGGGTTGCTCCGCGCCGAAAAAATTCAGAAGCGCGCGGCGAAAGTCGGCTTCGACTGGAACGAGTTGGCTCCCGTCATCGCGAAGATCCGCGAGGAACTCGCCGAGGTCGAAGCAGTCCTTTCTGACCCGCAAAAGGTCGAGGGCGAAATCGGGGACCTGTTGTTCGCAGTCGTCAACCTTGCCCGCAAGCTGAAGGTGGATGGCGAAGTCGCACTGCAAGGTGCGACGAACAAATTCAGCTCCCGCTTCCGCAAGATCGAAGCCATCGCGCGGCATCGAAACCTCTCGTTGGAGAAAATGACCCTCGCGGAACTGGACGCGATCTGGGACGAGGTGAAAGCCTCCGAGTAACCGGACGGGCGGACGCCCAAACGGCCTACTCCGCAGGCCGCGGCTCGACCGAAAGCAATTCCTGCATCTGCCCGGGAATTCCTGCGATTCCGGCGCGGATCAGCGATTCCCCGACGAGGATCGCGTTTCCTCCGCAATCGAGGACCCGCTGAGTGTCGGCGCGAGTCTTCAGTCCGCTTTCGCTCACGAGCAGCACATCGTCCGGCACGTCCCCGCTGAGTTCCTCAGTCGTGGCGATGTCCACTTCGAAGGTGTGCAGGTTACGGTTGTTGATCCCGATCAGCTTCGCGCCGAGATCGAGCGCGCGGTCGAGTTCCTCGCGCGTGTGCACCTCTACGAGGACATCCATCTGGAAATCCGCTCCTGTCTGAAACAGGTGCTCAAGCTCCGCCTGCTCGAGCGCCGCGACGATGAGCAGGATGCAGTCGGCCCCGGCGACGCTCGCCTCAAAAATTTGCGCCTCGTGAATGATGAAGTCCTTGCGCAGGCAGGGCAGGTGGACCGCCTCGCGGATCCGCGTGAGGTACGAAAGGTGGCCCTGAAAAAATTTCTCGTCCGTGAGCACGCTGATGCAATCCGCCCCCGCAGCCTCATAGGCCTGCGCGATCGCCACCGGGTCGAAATCGCTGGCGATCACACCAGCGCTTGGGCTCGCCTTCTTCACCTCCGCGATCACGCCGAGCGTGGACGGTCCGCGTTCCAGTGCTGCGGCGAATCCGCGAAAATCATTCCGCAACAACGCGGCCTCGCGAAGGTGGGCGAGCCGCGGGAGCAGCTTCGCCACCTCCGCCTGTTTCACTTCGATGATTTGCTGGAGCCGCGTGGGAATCATTGCGGGGACATATTTCGCGGAGTGGCGCATGTGACGAGTGGAAAGTTCGCGAGCGCGGAGTTGCCACGCACTTTGCCGCCCCCGACAATGCGGCCATGAGCACCCACAGCAACATCCCCGAGCCGGTCGCCAAAGCACTGCAGGCGCGCGACCCGCAGGCAGTCCTCGACGCATCGATCCGCGCACTCGACTGCCAGGCTGGGACAGTTCACTGGCTCGATCCGCAGAGCGGGATGCTCAAGCTCGCGGCGCACCGCAACATTCCCGAGGCAATCGTCCAGCTCGCCGCGACAGTGCCAGTTGGGAAAGGCATCGCCGGCCTTGCGGCGCAAAATCGCGAACCGGTGTCGCTCTGCAATCTCCAGACCGACACCTCCGGCCAGGCGCGGCCCGCGGCGAAGGCGACCGGAATGGAAGGCTCGCTCGCGGTGCCGATGCTCGTGGCGGACGATCTCCGCGGAGTCCTCGGCGTGGCAAAGGCAGCGGCGCACGACTGGAGCGACACGGAAAAGGCGCTGCTGCTCGCCATTGCGGCGCGGCTCGGCGAGGCGCGGCCCTGACGGCGGTTGCGGGCGGGGCAGGTGCCATGCATAGTGGCGCAGGTTCCGAATGAAACGACGCGAATTCCTCCTCGCAGCAAGTGCCGCCGCCCTCGCGCCAGGGAAGAGCGCGGCCGCAGACCCGACGCCGCGTTTCAAGAAGCGCATCAAGCTGGGCATCTCGACGTATTCCTACTGGCACTTCGAGGGGAAGAAGTTCCCGATCGAGACGGTGTTCGAGCGCGCGGGGGAGCTCGGCGTGGAATGCGTGGATGTCCTGCACCGCCAGATGGAAATCGACGAGAGGAAGCCGCTCGATGCCGCCGGACGCGCCTACTGCCGGAAGCTCAGGCGGACCGCATTCCGCAACGGCGTGGACGTGGCGTGCCTGAGCACGCACCAAAGTTTTGTTTCGCCGGACCCGAAGTCGCGCCAGTCGAATGTGGACCACACGCTGAGATGCCTCGAAGTCGCGGATGCACTCGGTGCCGCGTCGATCCGCGTGAACGCGGGGCGCTGGAACACCGTGAAGGATTTCGACGAGTTCATGAAAAAGCGCGGGCTCGAGCCGCCGCTTGCCGGGCATACCGACGACGATGCGTTTGAGTGGGCAATCGACGGCCTCGGCAAATGCCTGAAGCGCGCGGAGGAACTCGGCGTCGTCCTCGCGCTGGAAAATCACTGGGGACTTACACGCGCGCCCGAGGGCCTGTTGCGGCTGCTGGCGGCGTTCGACTCGCCGTTCATCGGCGCGCTGATGGACACCGGGAATTTTCTGGAGGACCCGTACGACAAATTGAAGCAGATCGCGCCAAGGACGATCTTCGTGCAGGCGAAGACCTACTTCGGCGGCGGCATGTGGTACACGCTGGAGCTGGATTACCCGCGCATCGCGCGCATCCTCGCCGAGGCTGGCTACAGCGGATACGTCTCGCTCGAGATGGAGGGCAAGGAGAACGCGGATACCGCCGTCCCGAAAAGCCTTGCGATGCTGCGAAAAGCCTTCGGCTGAGCGCCAGCGCGGCGCGGATGGCGGCCAGGATGGCAATCGTGACGGCCTCCCACTTTCCAAACGGATCCTTTGCCTCGGGCGTGGACCGTCACTCGACTGGAAACCAGCGGTACAAAAAGAAATACACCAGCACGCCGGTGACGCTCACATAGAACCAGACGGGAAACGTCACCTTTGAGAGCCTGCGATGCGCTTCGTAACGCCCGGCGAGCGCGTGGCGCATGGTGACAATCGCCAGCGGCGGCACGGCCATCGCGAGCACGACGTGCGTCGCAAGCATCACGAGGTAGATCGTCCTCCATGGCTGCGGTCCGGGGAATGTCGTGTTCCAGCGTCCCGTCGCGGCGTGCAGCTCGAATTTGTGCCAGATGTAGAACCCGAGAAAAATGCACGAAACGGCAAATGCCGCGCCCATGACCATGCCGTGCGCCTGCTTGCGCTCGGTCTTGATCAGCCAGATGCCAAACACCAAAAGGATGCCGCACGTGGCGTTGAGCGAGGCGTTGATGGCTGGAAGACTTTCGAGTGCGGTCATGGCTCTTGGAGAAGGCGTTTGATGTCAGCGAGCAGGCGTTCCTTTTCACCGGGCTTGTCGCCGACACCGTCGTAGTAGTCGCGAATCCAGCCCCGCCGGTCCACAAGGACAAGCTTCGTGCTGTGGATGATCTTTTCCTTCACGTCCACGCCGTCGGCATCCGCGAGCGCGAGTTTGAATCCGCCAATGCTCAGTTCGAAAATCGCCTGGCGCGGTCCGGTGAGAAACGACCAACGCTCGTCGGCCCCCAGGCTTGCGGCATAGTTGCGGAGCACCTCGGGCGTATCTGTTTCAGGATCGGTGCTGATGGATACGAAATGGACGCCGCCGCCTTTCGCCGTGGCCGCGTGGATTTCCTTCATGCGGTTGCTCAGCAGGAGGCAGGTGCCGGGGCACGAGGTAAAAAAGAAATCCGCGACCCAGACTTTGCCGAGCAGCGACGTGGAATCGAACGGTTGCCCGCTGCGCTCGGCAAGGGTGAATTTTGGGACCTCGAAGCGTTTCGGCAGCGGCCTTGCCTCCGTGCAGCCGGCGAGAAAAATTGCGGCGGCGATGGCCGTGAAACGGTGTGCGTTCATTCCTTGGTGAAGACCATGAGCCCGAGGATGAGCGGGAGGTAGATGATGCTCGCGAAAAACAACCGGCGCGCGACCGGGCGTGAGCGGTCGGCAAAGAAATGAAGGGCTGCGAGAAAGAAGACGCTGTTGATGAGCAGCGCGCCGCCGAGATACGTGCCACCCGCCGTCCCGGCATCGAACGGCACCAACGTCGCGGCCGTGAGCAGGAGCGTAAACACGAAACTCGTCGCCGCCGTCGTGAACCCGGTCTCGTCGTCGCGCTTGAGCATGACGAAACCAGCGCCGCGGTACTGCTCGCGATACATCCATGCGATGGCGAGGAAGTGCGGCATCTGCCACGCGAACAGCACGGCGAAGAGCACCCATGCCCCGAGCGTGAGATCGGGATTTGCGGCCGCCCATCCGACGACCGGCGGGATGGCTCCGCTCACCGCGCCGACGAGTGTGCAAAGTGCGGTGCGGCGCTTCATCGGCGTGTAAATCAGCACGTAAATGACGAGCGTTCCCAGTGCGAGCAGAGCGCTCAGCGAGTTTACGGCAAACCAGAGCAGGGCGGTGCCCGCGGTGCCCAGCGCGAGGCCGAGCGCGAACGCGATGCCGCCTTTCATGCGACCGGCAGGAAGCGGCCGGCTCGCGGTGCGTGCCATGAGCGCGTCCACCTTGCGCTCCCAAAGCTGGTTCAGCGCGGCGGCAGATGCGGCGGTGAGCGCAGTGCCGAGCATCGCGCAGATGAGACGCTGCCAGTTCATCGCGCCGGAGGATCCCATCCAATAACCGACGAAGGTCGTGATGAGCACCAGCAGGTTGAGGCGCGCCTTGGTGAGATCGAGGAGATCGGCGAGTATGCCGGGCTCGGCGTTCGCATGCGGGATGGCGCTGGCGGCTGGCGTGCTCATGCCGCGCGGAGCCGCCCTGCCCTGGTGAAAATGAGCGCGATGAGCGCGACGAGCAGCGCACCGGTGAGGACGTGGGTATTGGTGATGTGCGGATTGCGCGGGACACCGTGGATGTAGAGCACGACGACCAGGACACCGAGGAGGAACTGCACGGCGGTGATCGCCGCAAGCGGAAGCCCGAGACGCGAGAGCAGCGGTTCTGGCCGTGCACGCTTGATCAGGATGATGCCCATGCCGACGAGATGCCCGAGCAGCAGCACCGGAAGGACGCGGGTGTGCAGAAAGTGAATGCCGGTGACGTGCGACCAGACAGCCGGCAGCCAGCTCCCGCTGACGCTCCATCCCGGATCGGCCTGCGCCGCGGGCCAGCTGGCGATCGCGAGACCGAGGCCCCGGTGGCGGAGATATGCCGCGCAGGTGATCTGAGCAAAGTAGAGGACCATCGCAGCCACAGCCAGCCGTCGGATTTTTGCCGCCACCGGCAGCGGCGAGCAGAGTCGGCCCCAAAACGGCGAGAGTCGCGCGGCCAGAATGACAAGCATGGCGAGGAACGCCTGCGCGAAGATTCCGTGGAATGTGCGGATGTTCGTCGCGAGGGCGATGCTTCCGGCCGTTTCGAAATTCACGCGAAGCGAGCCGAGCAGCGCCTGCGCGCATGCGGCGATGTACGCGATTAGCGCCATCCACTGCTCCGTGGTTGGCCTTATACCGCGCCGTCGTGCGCCGAAGATGAGCAGCGTGATGAAGAGAATCATCGCGGGCCAGATGCGGAGTTGGGCGATAAGCGCGGGGTCGAGCTTCAGGGAACGGAGGCCTTCCGCAGCGCCCATGAAGAGGAGGGAGACGGCAAATGCGAGCCAGTTGCGCCAGAGCGCGGCAGCGAGCGCGCCGATGCCGAGGCCGAGGCTCATCGCGACCAGGCGGTGCGTATGTTCCTTCAGCAGCGCCGGGTCTTTCCACCACGCGGTCTGCGTCACCGGGCTGGTGGGGTTGAGCAAAGTGCCATCCACATGAGGTGCCGCTGGCGCGGCCATCCCTGCCCCGCTGGTCGTGACGATGGCTCCGAGGAAGATGAGGAAAAAGGTCAGCAACACGCAGACCTTCGCGAGTCGTGAAATCCACGGGTTGGTTGGCGGATGATCCATATGAACGGCGGAGTCTATCCGAGGAACCGGGTGCGGAAAGGGAGCAGTTGCGCGCTATCGCGCCTGACGGCGTGTCGCAGGCGGCGTGTGCGCGATGGAACGGTACAAGGGCGCCGCTCGCTTCGCAAAAATGCGCGTGAAGACGCGCTCAATGCGCCTTCTTTTCGCCGTGTTCGGCGGCTTTCTTCGCGATTTCAGCCTGCTCCTCGGCGGCCTTTTTCCGGACCTCCTCAGCCTGCCTCTTAAGGTAGCCCTGAGTGAAGTCGTGCTGACCCGCATACCACTCGTCGAATGTCTTTTGATCTTCGACGATGTACTTTGCCTGCATGGTCGAGTGACCCGCGCCGCAAAGCTGCGCGCAAATGATCTGCCACTCGCCCGTCGAAACCGGGCGGAACCATTGCGGTGCCTCGGTGCCGGGGATGGCATCCTGCTGGATGCGCATCTCATGAAGTGCAAAGCCGTGGATCACGTCGCGCGAACTCACGCGGACGACGGTCGCCTTGTGATTGATCAAATGGAGCTGGTTGTCCGCGACGACGATGTCGTCCGCACCGTCCGGATCGGTAGGATCGAGGCCGAGGACGTTCGGACTCTGGATGAAGCGGATGTGCTGGCGGCCGAACTTGCCGTCCACACCGGCGTAGTGGAAATACCATCCGAACTGATAGCCCATTGCCCGGACCTTCAGCGCGCCATCCTTTTCGTCATCGGGAATCTCGTTCACACGCTTGCCCCAAAGCGGCAGCGCGAAGCCGAGCAGGATGACGGCCTCGATGATGACGACGCCAACTTCCAAGTGCGTCGAGAGGTGGCTGCGCACGCCGTGGTAGTCCGCACGCGGGTGCCGGGATTTGCGGAAGCGCCAGATCGTGTAGAGGTAGAAACTCCCCCACCCCACAAAGAGAAGCAGCATGAACCAGTGGCAGAAGTTCAGCATGTGATCGATCTCCTTGCCATGCTCCGAGTGGTTCGGGAGCATGCCCATGAGCTTGTTGAGATCGAAATAGTCAGACAGGGCAGCGAGTGTCATTTCAGCATTCCTCGGGTTCGGTTGTGAGGTTTTCTACCAACTGGACATGCGGCGGGAGCGGCGTTCGCGCATGATACCAGAGAAAAAGGGCGGTCAGCCCGGTGGCCACGAAGATGAACCCCACGAGACCGAGCAGTATCCAGATGGTGCTGTTGGTTGCATCGGCGAGGTACGAATTCGGATCGCCCATGCAGACTGCGCAGGCGGACGCTCTTGCGGGGATCGTGGCGAACGTGACAGCCAACAGGATCGGGAAGGGACGCCTCATAGGATGAGTTTTCGGGTCTTCCAGAGGAACCAGGCACCATACACGGGAAGCAGCGCCGCGGCTGCCGCGAAGAGATAGCCGTAAAGTTTTGCCACACCATTGTCAAAACACCACCACGCCACGCCCCCGCAAAGGGCGGAGCTCAGGAGGATGAAAAAGATGTGGAAGATTTTTAGCGACATCAGTGCTGCGTGAAGATGGTCGAGTAAATCGGATCCGAATGGGCCAGCAGGAACAAAGCGAACAATCCGAAGCAAAAGATAAAGGTGAAGATCAGCGGGCGCCAGATTTCGCCCTTTTCCGATTTCAAGTGCATGAACCACGCTCCGACGAGGCAGACTTTGAATGCGGCGACAATCAGGCCGATGGTGATGTTGATGCCGTGGCCGTGGATGCCGATGATCGCGAACACCCAGCGGAAAATCGCGGCGTCCTCAAATCTCACGTAGGACAGCCCCACGGTGATGATGGTGAAAACAAACAGTGCAGCTCCGACCAGCAGATAGGGACGGACGTGATGCAAGTAGTCGCCGTGGCCAGGGGAAGCATGCCCATCGGGCGCAGCGTGTGCGGCTTGCGGTGTCGTAGCTGGAGCGGGTGAATGATGGTCGGCCATTTTCAAAGGAGATAGAAAATCGGGAAGACGAAGATCCAGACCAAGTCCACCAGATGCCAGAAGAGGCCGGCGACTTCGATTCGGTTGCTGAGTTGCTCGGGGTTGGTCTTAAAGAGCTTCGAGCCTGGGCCCCAGAAATACATGAAGACGAGCACGCCGCCGAGCACGTGCAGGCCGTGCAGGCCGGTGATCATGAAGTAGCATGCGAGGTATGTGTTCAGCCGCGGGTAGAAGGGGCCGTAGCCGTTCACCAAATCGGATTTGTGCAGGACGACCTTATGGCCTTCGTGCAGGTGCACCATGTCGCGCGGGATGAAACGGGCGCGATCGTGGTCGGCGGATCTCGGTGTGCTGTTCTCCTCGTCGATGGCCTCGAGGACGATTTTGTCCACCTTTGGGTTCGAGACATCCGCCCAATTTTCCGGGTGGCCGCTGATGAAGAGACGGGGATATCCTTTGCGTGCGAGGTAGCCGCTCTCGAAATTGCCGGCGCTGTCCTTGCCGTCATCGTTACCGAGGTAAGGTTCGTACTTCTCCGCGGCCTCCTTTTTGATGTAGGCACCGAAATGGCTGAACTTGGCGGGCCACTCGATGCTGAGTTTCACCGCAAGGAACGCGATGCCGCAGAGCCAGGTGATCAACAAGCCATGTCTTGAACGCCTTGTAATTCCGCATCTTCAGCGCCTCCCATGACAGGATGACGGTCACGGACGATGCGATGAGGATGAAGGTGTTGAACGTGCCGACGGGAACGTTCAGCCAGCCTTGCGGCCACATCCACGGTTCCGCGCCGAGGCGCATGAAGATGTAGCCGGCGAAGAGTCCGCCGAAGAGCATGACTTCCGAGGCGAGGAACAGCCAGATGCCGAGCTTCGGATTGGTAAGGCCGGTGTCGGGACGCGGCGTAACTGTGTATGGGATTTCCATGAGTCGCGAAAGTATTCCTGCCTACGCGTGCGCAGGGGCCGCGGCTGGTGCGGCGCGTTCCGGCGGGCGGCTCGGACTGTGGCGTGAAGTCCTTGTCCGCGCCGGGCACGCTGTATTCGTACGGGCCGCGATAGACGGTGATGGGCTTGATGAAGTTGCCGTGCGGAGGCGGCGTCGGCGTGTCCCACTCGAGGGTGGTCGCGTCCCACGGATTGTCATTCGGCACCTTGCGCCCGCGGAACGATGCTCCAGAAGAAATTGAACACGAAAATCAACTGCACCAGGCCAAGCGCCCACGCGGCATTGGATGAGAATTGATTCCAATGGAGCACCGACTGGACGGTCGCGGAATAAGCCGCGCTTCCGCCATCCCACCAGCGGCGATGCACACCGGCCATGCCCTGCAGGAACATCGGCGACGAAGAGGCAGATTGATGGCAATCAGCGAGCCCCAGAAGTGCAGCTTGCCGAGCGTTTCGTTCATCATGCGCCCCGTTGCCTTCGGGAAACCAGTGATAGATGCCTGCGAAGATCGCGAAGATGGTGCCCGGCGCGACGATGTAATGGAAATGCGCGATGACGTAGTAGGTATCGTGCATGTAGAGATCCACGGCATTGAATGCGAGCGGGATGCCGGTGAGCCCTCCGATGCCGAACATCGGCAGAAACGCCGTGGCGAAGAGCATCGGCGTATTGAAACGGATCGATCCTCCCCACAGCGAGATCAGCAGTGCCGTCAGCAGAATCACCGACGGGATCGAGATCATGATCGTGGTCGTCTGGAAGAACGCGGAGACCTTCGGGCCCATGCCCGTCATGTACATGTGGTGCGCCCAGACGATGAAGCGAGAGGAACGCGAGCACGAAAATCGCGCCGACCATGGACTTGTAGCCCCAGATGGGCTTGCGGCTGTTGCACGCGATGATCTCGGTGACCATGCCGATGCCCGGCAGGATGAGCACGTACACCTCCGGATGCGCGAGGAACCAGAACAAGATGCTGCCAGAGCATCGGGCTGCCACCGCCGGAGAACAGCAACGGCTGGCCGTCGGAGCCCATCGCATTTACGACGAGGCCGGTAGGCATGAAGAAGCTCGAACCGAATACGCGGTCGAAGAGATTCATGATCGCCGCGGACTCGAGCGGCGGGAAGGCGAGCAGGAGGAGATAGGCGGTGATGAACTGTGCCCAGACGAAGAACGGCAGGCGGCCCCACGTCATGCCCGGCGCGCGGAGCTGGACGACGGTGGCGATGAAATTGATCGAGCCGAGCAGCGACGCGGTGATGTTGAACACCATGCCGATCAGCCAGAGCGTGCCGCCGTTGAAAACGTGATGAATGGTCGGTCCGGAGTCGGCGACGCCGGCGAGTGGCGGGTAGTTCGTCCAGCCGGATTTTGCCGCGCTGCCCTCCACGAAAAAGCTCCACACCATGATGACGCAACTGATGAAGAAGCACCAGAAGCTCGCCATGTTGATGCGCGGAAACGCCATGTCCGACGGCGCCGATCTGAAGCGGCAGCACGAAATTCGCGAAGCCCGCGAAAGCGATCGGCACAATGCCGAAGAACACCATGATGGTGCCGTGCATGGCTCCGAAAACGTTGTAGCCCTGCGTTGATAGCGAATAGCCGACGATGGCTTTTCCATCCGGTCCGACGACTTTGTCGAATACCGCATCGCCGAAAATGGCATGGAGCATCGAACCCCACGTGCCTGGCAGCGCTTCCGCACCATGCGCGATGGACCAGCGCATCACCATCATCAGCCCGAATCCGAAAAACAGGAATGCGAGCCCGGTGACGGTGTACTGAATACCGATCATCTTGTGATCGGTGGAGAAGACCCACTTGCGCCAGAACCCGGGATCGTGGTGGTCGTGGTGCCCGTGGTCGGCGTGGCCTTCCTGCGTGTGTGCTTCTGCGGCGTGAGCCATGGTCGTGTTGGGTTACTTCGCCGGGAATGCCTTCGCGATATCCTCGGCGTTCCAGGGCGTGGTGCGATCCTTGAATTCTTCGCGGACCTTCTGGATGAAATCGGGCGTGATCGCGGCATCCGCCTTGTTCGACCACGCGGTGCGGATGTAATTCAGCACGTCGGCCAGCTTGGCGTTTTCCTTGAGGATCGGGAACTGCGTGTCCACCGCGATGAGGATATTGTTGTAGTTTACGCCCTTCACGGTGATCGGCCCCATGTAGCCCTTGAGCACAAGTGCGACGAGGCGCTTCGTGTCTCCCGTCACCCACTCCGAGCCGTCAAACGGGGGGAACGCGCCGGGGATGCCGAGTCCGGTCGGCTGGTGGCAGGCCATGCAGGTCTGCATGTAGATCGCCTTGCCGCGGTCTGCGGAGGCTTTCAGATCGTCCTCGGCAAAGGAAGCGACGGTGGCGGTGAGCGTAAAGGCGAGGATGAGCGTGAGTTTTTTCATGATCGGGATTGGAATGTTACTTGGCTGGCGGAAATTTCAACAGTTCTGCCTCCGTCCACTGCGCGTCGCGACCTGCGAATTCGGCGCGCACCTTGCCGACGAATTCAGGCGTGATGGGACGCCCGACCTTGTTGCCGAAACTGTTGCGGACATAGTTCAGCACGTCGGCGACGTTCTTGTCGTCCTTGAGTTGCGGGAATGTCATCATCGGGTTCGGCATCCCGGTGGCATACACTTTCCCATCCACCGTCATCGCGCCGACGATTCCCTTGAGGACGATGGCCACGAGACGGCGGTCGTCTTCCAGGACATAGTGCGTGCCGACAAGCGGCGGAAAAGCTCCGGGGACCCCCATGCCGGTGGCCTGATGGCACGCAAAGCAGGTCGCCATGTAGATGCTCTTTCCGGCTGCGACGGAAGCGGACAGGTCGAACGCGGCTGCCGACTGCGGCAGGCTTGCCGCCATCCGCGGGCTTGACAGCTTCGGCGGGCTTGGGGTTCGGCTTCGCGTCGGTTGCACCGGGAACTGCGGGAGCCGCCGCACCTTCGAGCTTTGCATCGAGCGGGATTTCCTTGATCTGCTCCACGGTCCATTGGTCGCTGTGGCTGGCAAATTCCTTTTTCGCCGCGGCCACCTGCGCCTCGGTGATCTCGCCGCCCTTGTTTCCCCACTCCTGCCGGATGTACGAGAGAACTGCCGCGAGCTTTTTGGGCCCGAGCGGCTCCCATGCCTGCATCTGGCTGTTGAAGTTCGCGCCCTTGACGGTGATTGGCCCCTTCATTCCCTTCATCACCATTCCGACCAGCCGCTTTTCGTTGTACTCCGAGCCGTCCACCCATTCCGAACCGGCAAGCGCCGGCACCGCGCCGGGCTGGCCGAGGCCGTTGGGCATGTGGCAATTGATGCACGTCTCCTTGTAAACCTTCGCACCGAGCTGGAGCATCGTGAGTTCCGCGGCTGCCCCGCCTCCTCCGGCTAGCGCGTTGCCGGGCAGCGGGAAAAAGACGGCCGGGCTGCTCTCGTATTCGTTGTAAACCTTCCCGCTGAAGCCGCCGTTGAAACACGCCGATGTAAGCGCCGGCCCAGCACAGCGAGACGGCGCACACGATGCTCAGCCACGTCGGAATCGGAGTCACGTCCGCACTCGGCTCCGCATGTTCGCGCGCGATGGCGGCATGGACTTCGGTGACGTCCGCAGTCTCCTGGTAGTCGAGGCGATCCTGTCCTTCGTTCGGGTGGCTCATTTCTTTGCGGCCTCCTTGGGCTTGATGACGGTGGGCGCTTCCTTCAGCTCGTGGCTCCGGTCGAGCGAGAGGAGGTAATCTGCGAGATGCTCGGCCTCCAGCGTGGGCAAGTATTCAAATTTCGAGTCGTGCGCGACCGCGTTCGGCGACGGTTTCTCGCCGATTTCCTTGCGCTCAAAAAGGAATCGGTAGGGCGGGCACTTCGAATCGCTGAAGATGGCGCGCGGGTTGAAAAGGTGCTGGTAAATCCACTGCGCGTTGCGCGCGGCAGGCCGCTTCGTGTCGTCCTCGGGTTCGTTGCGCCACATGCCGACGGATTTTTCACTGCCGTCCGCCTGCGCCACTTTCGCCGTCCAGCCGAAATTCGAAAGGTCCGGCCCGAGGCGCTTGTTGCCGAGCAGCGGCACGTCTTCAAAAATGTAGTCGCGCGCAACCGTGCGGCGGGAACCCCAGCCGCGCTCCATGTCCGGCCCGTACTGCGGGTCGCGCACCTGCTGCGAATGGCAGTAGATGCAGCCCTCGGAGACATACACGGCGCGGCCCGCGAGGTGGCGCTGCACCGGATAGACATCGGCGGCGCATTCTGCCCCTCGTCCCATTGGATCTGCGGCTGGAGCGAAGCGAGCTGGCTGTGCGGGATGAGCACCATCACGCCGCACGAAAGTGCGAACGCGCCGAAGATGCCCGTGAAAAGTGTGGCGGGTTTCTGCATTTAGTGGCCCTCCCCCGGGGTTGCGAGAAGCGTCGGCTCGCCTGCGGGCTGGCCGATGCGCAGCCGCATGAGCAGGAAATGGATTGCGAAGATGATCTGCGCGACGCCGAACAGGACGTATCCGATGTAGGTCTTCACCGGCATGTAGGCGTTCCCGATGCCGTTCACGTTGTAAAATGCCATCTTGTCCGCGGTCGGCTCGTTCAGCGTGAAGCCCGTTGCGAGCCCGCCGAAGAGGAACAGGCCGATGATCGTCGCCGCGCCGTATGCCGTGCCGAAGAAATGCAGCTTGATGAATGTGCGGCTGAGCCACTCGCAGCCGACGAGCCGCGGTGTGATGTAGTAAATCGCCCCAAACATCACCATGCTGAAGAAGCCCATCGTGACCATGTGCATCTGCCCGTGGCTCCACTCCGTGAAGTGCGTGAAGCTGTCCACCGAGCGCAGCGAAGAAAGGACGCTCAGCCCTGCGGCGATGCTGAAGAATACCGTTCCGACAAACGTGAAACGCAGCGTGGGCGAGGATGCCATCAGCCCCGTGTGTCCCTTCATCGTGCGGACGAAGTTCACCGTGAGGGTCGCGATCGGGATGATCATCAGGATGCTCGCCGCGATGCTGATCGTCACCAGATACGCGGGCACCGGTCCGCCGCTCAGTCGCGTCATCGCCGTGAGTCCGCCGAGGAAAATCCATGACCAGAATCCGATGCTCGCCAAGTTGTAGCTGTAGATCGGGCGGTTGATGACCTTCGGGATGAGATAGTAGGCGGCGGCGATGCCGATGCAGCCGAGCCAGAGATTGAACAGGCCATTCTGATACCAAGCATTGACGATATTTTTCATCACGCCCGGAAGCGGCATCGTGGGTCAGCGCGTCCGTCGTCCCGAAAAACCACGGGAACAGGAAGAACGCGGCCGCCAGATACCAGACCGAGATGTATGGCGCCGACTGGCGGCGGTAACGGAAAAGGATGAGCCCCCAGATGCCGATGCAAAGATAGCCAAGGAACATCAGCATGCGCGCCACGCGGTGCATCTCGAAGAACTCGAGCCCGCTGTTGTAGCCGACGAGGATGGTGATGACCGGCGACCGCTACGCCCGCATTCCAAAACCACGCGCCGAATTGCAAAACGGCGGGCGCCTTGATCGAGACGCGCGTGAGGCGGCCGATGAGCCATGTCGCCACGCCCATTCCGGCCGAGCGAACACCATCCGTAGATGAGCGCCGTCGTGTAGGCCGGCCACACGCGGCCATAGGTGAGATGCTCAAAGATGGAGGTCGTCGCGCGCATCATGTGGAGCAGCTCGTAGAGCCATTCGGGACCGAGCACGAAATCCGGCGCGTGCAGCTTTTTCGAGGCGATGTAGCCGAGCACCACGGACACGAGCAGCCAGAAGATCGCCGTCGTAAAAAACGTCAGCACGGGGCCGCGTGCGGAATGGTCGATGAGCGCGCGCTCGACATTTTCGATGTCGCGCCGGGTGACCCCGCCCTTCGTGGCGGTTGTTGTCTCGGGTGTGGCGTTCATTTTTTCGTTTCAGGCCAGTTCAAAAGTGTGGGGCGCGCGGGCGCAGGCACAGTCGCCGCGACGGCGCCGGAGGAAGGTGCAGCATCGGACGATGCGCCTTTTGCCGGGTCGGCCGGGCGGGCGGAGTTGCGGGCACGGGCGCCGGCGCGGCTGGCGGCGTGACCGGTGCAGCCGCGCGGTGCCGGAATCGCAGGGGAAGCTGCAGGGAGCGGCAGGAGTTGCCGCCGGTGCGGGCGTGGCTGCGGGTGTTTCGGGCGCGGGTGCCGCGACGGCATTCGGGTCCGCGAAAAAGACAGTCCTGGCCCCGCCGCCCATGGCGTTTGGCATCATCGGCGGCGCGTTCGGGTCCGGTGCGGGGGAGATGTCCACCTTCACCGCGGATGCCTTCGGCTTCCGGTCCTTCAATCCGGCCGCGACCACCTTCATCGCGAGATCGATCGGCATGGTCACTTCGCCCTTTGCCTTGTCCTTCCACGCGGGGGCTGCGGTGAGCGCCTTTTCGGCTTCTGTCTTCGCTTTCTCCGACTCGCGGTAGCGGATGACTCCGCGCAGGTCTTCGAGATTGTTGAGGTCGGGCTGTTTGCCCGCGTTGTAACGGTGTGCCTGCCTCGTTCAAGAGCTTACCGGTCGCGGCGTTCGTCTTTTCCAGCTCCGGCCCGGTTACGGTGGGAGCGGCACGCAGGCCGAGCGCGACCTGCTGCGCGTGGAATTCGTTGTTCACCGACGATGATTTTACCCACCAAAAGACGGCGGCCGCCACGATGCTGAAGCACACGACGCCGCCAAGGCCGACGAAAAATCCGCCAGGGTGTGGTTACGTTGGGTTTCGATGACATGTCAGTTGGTAAGTTTCAGCGACTCGGCGAGGCGGGGATCCTTCGTCGGGAAAAGGTAGCCTTGCCCGATGGTCTTCAGGAAGAGCAGTCCCAGGCAGCCGCCGATTCCGAGCCACGGGAATATCGAGGCGAGCAATGCGCGAAACGAGAATCCGACCGGGCTCCACTCGGGAATCACGATGAGGTAGATGTCCACGAACTGCATGAAAAGAATCCACGCGGCGCAGTAGTTGATGAGCTTCGACTTCTTCGTGCCTTGGAAGAGCAGCGGGACGAACATGAAGAAGAAACGCCCGAAGACGAGGAAATGGCTCACGTAATTCCAGCCGGCGGTATTGCGGACGCGGAAGTAAATCGTCTCCTCATCCAGGTTCGCGTAGGTGATGAGCATGTATTGCGAGAAGCCGATGTAGGCCCAGAAGACGGTGAACGTCAGCATGAACTTGCCCATCACGTGATAGTGCTCGGCGGTGACGACCTTCAGGTAGCCGAGTTTTTTCAGCCACGACACGGTGAGCACGATGAGCGACATCGAAGCGCCGGCCGCGCCCGCGAAGAGGTAGACGCCCCACATCGTCGAGAACCAGTGGTAATTGAGGGCCTTGAGCCAGTCGATGCCCGCAGAACGTCAGGCAGATCGCGAGCGTCGGGATGCCGGCGATCGCGAACTTCCGCATCGTGAAAGTGTGTGCCGATGCGCCGTCCTTGTCCTGCGCCATGCTGCGGTTGCGCAGGATGCGCGACAGGAGGAATAGCAGGGCGAAGAATGCGACGGCCCGGGCCCAGAAGAACGGCTTGTTCAGGTAGAGCGCCTTGCTGGCGGGCATCACAGCGGCGGCGGTGAAACCACGCGTAAAGGATGGCCACGCTCAGCGCGATCGGGATGAAGAAGATCGCGATGTAGCGCAGGAGCGACGAGAGGTTCTCGATCTGGCGACGGATCACCACCGACCACTCCGAGTCGGTCGCGTGATGCAGGCAGTTCCAGAAGAAACAGCCGCACAGCACCGTGAAGAAATACATGAAGGCGAACAGCCACACGTGGGCGAAGAGCGCGCGGTTGGCGAAAAAGGTCACCGCCGCGCCTGTCAGTCCGATCACGGCCGCCCCAAGGAAGGCGTTCTTGAGCTGGACGCCCTTCTTTGCGTCAAACTGCTCGGCCTGCGGGATGTGAATGGGATGGCTCATTTCTGCTCCTGAAGTTTCTTTCGCTCGGCCTCGGGGAGGTCCGCGAGTTTTCCGCCCGCAGCCTGCTGCAATGCGCGCACGTAGGCCACGATCGCCCAGCGATCCTCGACCGAAATGACCGGGCCATAGGCGCCCATGGTGTTTTTCCCGTGGACGATGGTGTTGTAAATCTGCCCGTCGGGCTGTGCGCGAAGCAGCTCATCGATGAGCGGGCGCACGGTGACGAGGCCGAAGCTCTTGATGACGCCATTCCCCTGCCCCGCCGCGCCGTGGCAAATCGTGCAGTAAATGTCGTAGCGCTGGTGGCCGCGGGCGAGGAGTTCCGCGCCGCGTGCGGCGAGCTTGTCCGGGATGCCGTCGCCATACACGTCGCCCATGCGGCCGGTGTTGTAATAGTCCGGCCGGTTCGAAAAGCCGCCCGAGCCGTTCACGAGATTGTCCCCCTCGGTCTGGAAATAGCGGCCGGGAAGATTGAAGCCCATCGGCACGGTGCCGGCGACAGGCAACCGGGCGGCGCGGGTGTCGTTGAAAAATCCGCTGCGGTGCTGCGCCTCGTACTTGGGCTGGTGGGCCATGTCGTTGAACCACTCGACCGGCGTGTGGCTCATCTTGTCGCCACGGAAGCCGGCCAGGCCGATGCCGATGACTGCAAGGATGATGATGATTCCAAAGGATACTTTCAGCATGGCCTAGTCGTGGTCGAAGACCTCCGTTACGTGTTTGCCGCCGACTTCGCTCAGGAGCGCCTTCGTCTTCGCGTCGGAAAACAACGGGTCGCGCGCCTCGATGATGATGAAGAACTTGTCGTCGGTGACTTT
This sequence comes from uncultured Verrucomicrobiae bacterium, assembly GCA_963769025.1. Taxonomy (GTDB): domain Bacteria; phylum Verrucomicrobiota; class Verrucomicrobiia; order Chthoniobacterales; family Chthoniobacteraceae; genus SXWH01. The sequence continues at coordinate 201,545 of CAVYKI010000002.1, read as the reverse complement.
CGAGAACCGGCTCCAGTTGAAGAGCGGATGATGCAGCCGCGGCAGGCCGTTGCGCAAAATCATGCCGAAGGTCGCACCGAAGGCGGCGAAGAGAATCGTCAGCTCATACATCACCGGGAAGAAGAACTGCAGCGCGCGAAGTCCGTTTGCCCAGTCTGTCGGTTTGCCGTTCACGATGATCGGATAGATTCCGAAGCTGGTAATCGTCACCAGCGCCAGTCCGGTGACGAAACCCGTGAAGCCGCACACAAAGATGAATGCGCTAAGCCAGGATTTTTTCAGGCCCATGGCCTTGTCCAATCCGTGGACCGGGAAGGGCGAATGGCAGTCCCAGACCGTGTAGCCGGCGTCGCGGACTTTTTCCGCCGCGTGGTAGAGCGCGTGAGGGCTGTCGAACTCGGCCCCGACGGCAAAAAGGCGCTTGAAGGATTCAGTCATGGCTAGTGAGTGAGCGCCGCCTCCTTCGGCTCTGGGCCCCCGTGTCCGCCCTTCGGATCATGGTGCGGGTCGGCGGCTGGCGTCACGGCCTTCACCTCAAAGGCGCAAATCATCGGCAGGAAGCGCATGAAGAGCAGGAACGCCGTGATGAAGAATCCAAACGTGCCGATGAACGTGAACACCTCGACCCACGACGGAGTGTAATGTCCCCACGACGATGGCAGGAAGTCCTGCGCAAGCGTGGTGCCGATGATGACGAAGCGCTCATACCACATGCCCGCATTCACGAACTGGCAGGCGATGAATACGACGATGTAATTCCGACGCATCGACTTGAACCAGAAAATCTGCGGCGTGATGACGTTGCAGAACATCATCGCGAAGTAGTGCCAGGCATACCAGCCGGTCGCGCGGTTGTAGAAGGCGTTGTATTCGTAGAAGTGCCCGGAATACACGAGCGCGATGAAAAGCTCCATCAGGTAGGCGTAGCCGACGATGGAACCGGTGAGCAGGATGATCTTCGCCATCTTGTCCACGTGGTTCCGCGTCACCATGTCATCGAGCTGCGGATACAAAAGCCGCGCGGGAAGCATGAGCGTGAGCACCATTGCAAAGCCGCCGAAGACTGCGCCCGCGACGAAGTAGGGCGGGAAAATCGTCGTGTGCCAGCCGGGGACGATCGACGTGGCGAAGTCGAAGGAGACGATGGAGTGAACCGAGAGCACCAGCGGCGTCGAGAGGCCGGCGAGGACCATGTAGGCCATCTCGTAGTGCTGCCAGTGGCGGTTGCCGCCGCGCCAGCCGACGGCTGCGATGCCGTAGGCCCACTGTTTGATTTTCGATTTCGCACGGTCGCGGAGCGTGGCGAGGTCGGGGATGAGGCCGACGTACCAGAACAGCACGGACACCGTGAAATACGTCGAGACTGCGAACACGTCCCACAGCAGCGGCGAACGGTAGTTTTGCCAGAGCCCGTTCCAGTTCGGGATCGGGAAAAGGTACCACGCCTTCCACACGCGACCGACGTGGAAGCCGGGATAGAGACCGGCGCACATCACGGCGAAGAGCGTCATCGCCTCGGAGGCGCGGTTGATGGACGTGCGCCATTTCTGGCGCGTGAGGAAAAGGATCGCCGAGATCAGCGTTCCGGCGTGGCCGATGCCGATCCAGAAGACGAAGTTCGTGATGTCCCACGCCCAGCCAAACGGCTGGTTTTCACCCCAGACGCCGACACCGTTGGAAACCTGATAGCCGAGCAGCGTCGGCACGAGGAGTGCGATGGGGCTGAAAATGAGGAACGCAATCCACCACCACGCGCGGGTCTTTTCCTCGCAGATGACGGAGACCTTTTCGGTGATCCAGTTGAAGCTGCGATCGTTGGTGACGAGCGGTTCGCGGCGGAGTTCCGGCGGGCAATAGAGGCGCACCACGCCGTCTTCGGATTCATGGATGGTGTCGGACATCAGGCGTGCCCTCCTTCCTTATGGGTCACGCCGTCCTTCGGGACGTCGGGCATCTTCGGGTTCGGGTTCATCACGCGGGCGAGGTAGCTCACGCGCGCATTCACGCCGATGTAGTCGAACAGGCGGTAGTCGCGCGGGTTGTCCTTCGTCTTGTTCACGGCACTCTTTGGATCCTTGAGGTTGCCGAAGACGATGGCGTTCGTCGGGCACACCTGCTGGCACGCGGTCTGGAAGCTGTCGGTGGGCACCTGCACCTTGTTCGTGTCCTTCGCCTTCACCTTGCCGGCGATCTTCGCCTCCTGGATACGCTGCACGCAGAACGTGCATTTTTCCATCACGCCGCGCATGCGGACGGTGACGTTCGGATTCTTCGAGAGCTTGAGCGTGTCGGCCATGCCCTTCTCGTTGATGAGATTCCAGCGGAAGTATTTGTCCTTCTGGCGCTCGTTGAAGTCGAAGAAGTTGAAGCGGCGGACCTTGAAGGGGCAGTTGTTCGCGCAATACCGCGTGCCGATGCAGCGGTTGTAGGCCATCACGTTCAGACCGTCGTCGCTGTGGGCGGTTGCGTTTACCGGGCAGACAGTCTCGCACGGTGCGTTTTCGCAGTGCTGGCAGGGCATCGGCTGCATGACCATGCGCGGTTCGGCGATGTCCAGCGTCTTGTCCCGCGTGTTCATGTCGCTCACGAAATAGCGGTCCATGCGGATCCAGTGCATTTCGCGGCCTTCGATGACCTGTTCCTTACCGACGACCGGGATGTTGTTTTCGCTCTGGCACGCGATCATGCACGCCGAGCAGCCGGTGCAGATGCTCAGGTCCATTGCCATCCCCCACTGATGATCCTTATCGGTCAGTTCGGGATGCGAGTAGGCGCTGTTAGGAACCGGGTAGCCCTTCTTGTCCCGCCGTTCCGCGTGGGCATCCAGCGCGCCCCGCTCATGCAGCCAGTGCTCGTCCTTTGCGAAGCCCGGCTCGTGCTTGTGCGTTTCCGCCGTGGCCTCGCGAATGACGTCCGCACCGCGGCCTTCGAGCGCGCCGTGTTCCTGAGTGATGGCGACGGGATACGCCTTGCGGTCGATCGTGCGAACCTTCGCGCCGGTCGCGATGTAGGGCGCAGCCGAGGTCCGCAGCTTATAGGCGTTGAAACCGACGCCCGTGTACTCGGCGAAAAGCCCGCCGTGCGACATGTAGTTGCCCTCGCGTCCGCCGACGCGGCCCGCGAATGTGCGGCCGTAGCCGACGGCGATCGTGATGCTGTTATCCGCGTGACCCGGAATGATGAGCGCCGGGATTTCCAGCGTTCCCCCATTCACGTCGATGCCAAGCCATGCGCCGTTGTCGAAAACAAATGCGCCATTCCCCTGCTTCGCCTCAAGTCCGAGTTCCCTCGCCGTCGCGGGGCTGATCATCGCGACGTTGTCCCATGTGACCTTCGTGACCGGGTCCGGCAATTCCTGGATCCAGCCGTTGTTCGCATAGCGGCCATCATCCACCTTCGCGCAAGGCACGAAGACGACTTCCATTCCCGTGCCGGGATGGAACGTCGCGGCAAGCTCCGCGACCGGTGCAGCATTGAAGCTGAGCGGCTCGCGCCCGGCCTGGCTGCCCGCGAGGAATCCGTCATGCAGGAATTTCGCCCACGACTCCGTGTCGATCCCGCGCGCGACTTCCTTAAACGTCGCCTGCACGAGTTCGAGCCCGTCGCTCAGCTTCCCGGTGGCGATGAAATTGAGCAACTGAATCTCCGACCATCCGCCGTGGAGCGGGAGAATCATCGGCTGCTGCGAGACGAGGCTGCCGTCGGTCGCGCGTCCGTCGCCCCATGCTTCGAGGTAATGCGCCGCCGGGACGTGCCACTTCACCCACCGCGAGTTGCCGTCCTCATCCACCGAGACGCTCGTCTCATCCTCGTAGATTCCGTGGCGAATCACGGTCTTCACGTTCTGCAGGAGCCTGCCAAATTTCAGATTCGCCGGTGCGTTGAACGCGGGATTTCCGCCGAGGATGAAGAGGGTCTTGACGTTCCCGGCCGCGATGGCCTTCGACAAATCACCGATGTTCGAACCCGGCTTGCGCGAACTCTTCCTCCCCGAAACCGTGTTCCCCAGCGCGCCGAGCGCCGCATTCATCGCATGCACGAGCGCCTGCACGACCGCCGGCTGTCGGTAGCCAACCAGCACGAGCGCCGCACCCTTCTTTGCAATGAGATCCTCCGCCGTCTCGGTGATCCATTTCCCCTGCGTCGCGGTGAAAGGGGAAGCCGCCGGGAATTTCGCGACCACCGACTTCAGCGATGCGTCGCCGGTCTTGTTCGCGATGTGCTCGGCAAGCTGCCGCGCAACGGCGCCGACCGCGCTCGCCTGCACGCGCAGCCGGTGATCCGCCATGCCGCCGGTGACCGTGTAGCGGTTCTCGACGACGTAAAGGCGGTTCATCTTCTGCTCGGGCGACCGCCGCTGCGAGAATGCGCGGATGCCTTCGAGCGTGCCTTCATCAAAGCCGAGGAAATCGCAGTCGAGCGCGAGAATCGCGTCCGCCTTTTCGAGGTTCGGCACGGCACGCATGCCCTGTCCGAATGCCGCTTCCTGTGCATTGCGGGCCTCCTCGCCGCCGAGCGGCTCGTAGTCAGCCCAGAGGGCCTTGGGCAACTTCGCAGCGACCTGATCCTTCAGGCGGTGGAAGGTCGGCGAATTGAAATGCTCGGTGAGAAATGCAACGCCACTGCCATCCCCAGCCTCCTTTACCAGCGCCTCCAGCGCGGCGACAAAGTCCTTTTCCTGCACCTCGGCACCAGCGTGGCGGAAATGCCGCGAACGATCCGGGTCATACAGATCAAGCAGCGATGCCTGGCTGTGAATGTCCGTCGCACCCTTGCTCGCCGGGTGAAAGGGATTGCCTTCCACTTTCGTCGGACGTCCGTCGTACGTCGCGACGACGAGCGGCTGTGCGCCACGGCGGTGAGGACGCGATGTCGCGTAGAAAAGCGCCTTACCCGGGACACTCCACTCCACGCCGCGCGAAAACGGCACGAGCTGTTTTTCCTCCCGACGACAGGCGCTGAGCGAAAGGCCCGAGAGCGCGGCGCTCGCAGCCATGTATTTCATGAAGCCGCGGCGGCTCGTTTCGATGTTCGCCTCCGAGGCTCCCTCGGGGAATTCGCGGTTCACCCACGACTTGAATTCCGGTGTGTCCGCGACCTGGCCGAGGCTGCGCCAGTATTTCGGGCCGGTCTGCGTTTCGGGCGGGTGATTGAGAATGCGTTTGCTCATCGGTGGCACCCAGCACAGTTGGCGACGGGGGGATTCACTCCGCGCTGGTTTTTAAGTTCGTTACCCAGATCAAGCTGCGCCTGCTGCTTGGATTCCTTGCCCTTCGGCGTCGCGGTCCATCCCAAGTCGGTCACCTTGTCGAGAGGACGCAAACCCATTCTCCGGCGCGCGGTGGCAGTCGAGGCAGAATTTCATCGCGTGCGATTCGGCATGGTAAACCTCGTCCATCTGGTCCACGCGACCGTGGCAGCTCACACACGAGACGCCGCGGTTGATGTGCACCGCGTGGTTGAAATACACGTAGTCGGGCGTCTTGTGAATCTGCACCCACTTCACCGGCTGGCCAGTCTCCCACGCCTTGCGGAGCGGCTCCAGCTTCGGGTTGTCCTTCTGCACCTGCGAATGGCAGCTCATGCAGACCTGCGCCGAGGGAATGTTCGAATGCGACGCCGTCTCCACAAAGCTGTGGCAATAGCGGCAATCAATCTGGAGCTGTCCTGCGTGGATCTTGTGGGAAAATGGAATCGGCTGCGCGGGCTGGTACCCGACGCGCGTGTACTTCGGCGTCCAGTAATACCAAAACGCACCGAACGCCCCCGTCGCCAACGCCCCGAGGACGATGGCGATTTTCAGAGGGACAAAGTTACTGCCGCGAGGAAAAATCTGTGGCATATCCTCAGTCGCAGAAGTGGATGCAGACGGTTTTCAAAGGGAGTCGGCTGATAGACGTTTTCAGTTGAAGGACGGCAATATTGGGAAGAACGCGAAATGGATGCAAGGACTTTGTGAAAAATTTCACAAGCCCCTTAAAAAAGCCGCCATTTCGCAGTCGAAATCCCCACACTGCAAGCCGTTCCTTGCCCTTGGGAAAAAAATTCTGCTTCTGGAAAAATCCTTGCGCGCAAAATGACCGGGCGTTACGTGTGAAGTCCTATGAACATCACCAAGCTCCTCCTCGCGGGTATCTTCGCCCTCGCTACCGTCAACGCCAGTGCCGAGTCCTGCTGCGACAAGGCCAAGGCCGCCGGCAAGGACTGCGCACATCCGTGCTGCGTGAAGGCGAAAGCCGACGGCAAGGTCTGCGAGAAGTGCAACAAGCCTAAGTAAGGGATCCGGTTCGCCCGTTATTCCAAGACATGAACGAGCCGACCTCGAAAGGGGTCGGCTCGTTCATTTTCCCCGATCGGCCCGTATCGTTCCGGCCCGAGCGGGGGCCGTTTCTCACCGCGATTCCGGCCGCGTCCCTGGCCCCATAGTTGCTGTGATTGACCGCAATCCTACATTCTTATGTTCTGGTTTTGCTCCGGTCATTTCGCCGCCACCTGGCTCGTCTGCCTCACGCTGATTTTCCGTTTTCACTCAGCCACCGAGCGTCCGCTCACATTCGTCGTCTGCGCGCTGCTCCTGTGGCCCGTGCTGTCTGGAGTTACTTCCGATGCGCGGCTATTTTGCACTCAAGCGGGTGACACTCGATCGCCTCAAGGCCCGTGTGCACAGGGGTGAGCTCAAGAAAGCTGTCGTCGTTGCATTCGGGTTCTGCACGAGCCTGCTCGCCGCCGCCGGAATCGGCACGGCAGCATGGGCGCTCGGGATGCTCGATGCATGGTTTGGAAAAAAAGGCGGCTTCTCCGCCCTCCCCACGCTCGCCTGGTTGCCGCTCACTTTCGTCCTCTGGGTCGTGCCGCCGGTAATCGCCGTCGCGATGCTCGCCGGAAAAGCCGGCGCAGCCCGCGGTGAAAGCGCCCACGCCTAATCCATTTTCGCCCGAAAATGCGGCAGCCACCGCCAGCGAAATGCCAGCGGTGGCTGCCGGTTTTACTAGCGGGAATTTGTTACAGCCCGCTGCCGGGCTTCAGTGTCTGGCGCTGCTCGCTGTCCTTGTAAATGATGTCCTTGTACGTCGCGCCGGCCGGGATCATCGGCAGCACGTGTTCGGAATACGGCACCATCACCTCCAGCAGACACGCCGTCTTCTGCGCGAGGAACCACTCCATCGCAGCAGCGAGATCCTTCTTGTGCGAAACGCGCTTGCTCGGGATGTCGAAGCCCTCGCAGATTTTCTGAAAATCCGGGTAGATCTTCGTCATGTCCGGCTGCTCGCGTTTTTCATCCGAAAACGTCCCGAGGAACGTGTGCCCGCGGTTCGATTTGAAGAACCGATCCTCCCATTGCACCACCATGCCGAGGTGAAGATTGTTCAGCACGAGCGCTTTTGCGGCGATGCCCTCGACACGTGCGCACGCGAGCTCCTGGATGTTCATCACGAACGAGCCGTCGCCGTCGATGTCGATCACTTCCTTGTCCGGGCACGCCACTTTCGCGCCGATGGCGCTCGGGTATCCGTAGCCCATCGAGCCGAGGCCGAGGCTGCTGATGAGCGTGCGCGGCTTGTCGAAATTGTAAAACTGCGCCGCCCACATCTGGTGCTGCCCCACGCCGGTCGTGATGATCGCCTCGCCCTTCGTCAGCTTGTAGAGTTGCTCGATCACATACTGCGGCTGGATCGCGTCCTCCGTGTCCTCGTAGTAAAAAGGAAACGCCTTCTTCCATTCCATGATCTGCGCGCGCCACGGCGCGTAGAGCGAGTAGTCGCCGGGCTTCTTCCGCTCATAGCCTGCCTTCGCGAGCAGTCGCATTCGCGCGGGTGAGCGCATCCTTCACGCCGCCGAGCATCGGCAGCTTCACCACCTTGTTCTTGTTGATCTCGGCGTTGTCGATTTCGAGATGCACGATCGTGCCGTGCGCGCAGAATGCCTCTAGCTTGCCCGTCACGCGGTCATCGAAACGCACGCCGAACGCGAGCAGCAGGTCCGCCTCGTTCACCGCGTTGTTCGCGTACACCGTGCCGTGCATGCCGAGCCACTTCAGCGAAAGCGGATGCGTCTCCGGAAAGCAGCCCACGCCCATGAGCGTCGTCGCCACGGGGATCTGCGTGCGCTCGGCAAACTCCAGCAGTTCCGTGTGCGCCTCGCCGCTGATGATTCCGCCGCCCACGTAGAGCATCGGCTTTTTCGCCGCCGAGATGAGTCCGATGAGTTCGTTCAGTTCCGCATCGCCCACGCGGATGTCGGGATTGTAGCCGCGGAGATTCACCTCCGTCGGCCACACCGGCTGCGAGGTGCCCATCTGGATGTTCTTCGGAATGTCGATCAGCACCGGCCCCGGGCGCCCCGTCTGCGCGATGTGGAAAGCCTCCTTCACCACGCGCGGCGAGATCGCGGATGTCCGTCACGAGGTAATTGTGCTTCACGATCGGCGCCGTCACGCCGAACACATCCGTCTCCTGAAACGCGCCCTTGCCGATCATGTGCTGCGGCACCTGCCCGGTGATCGCCACCAGCGGCGTCGAGTCGAGAAACGCATCCGCGATGCCCGTCACGAGATTCGTCGCACCGGGACCGGAAGTCGCCATCACCACGCCCGCGCGGCCCGTCGCACGCGCGTATCCTTCCGCCGCAAACACGCCGCCCTGCTCATGCCGCGGGAGAATCGTGCGGATCTTTTTCGAGCGCGTGAGCGCCTGGTGCATCGCCATGCTCGCGCCGCCGGGATACGCAAAAATCGTCGTCACCCCTTCGCGCTCCAGCGCCTCGACCAGGATGTCCGCTCCGGTCATGGTGGGGCCGAGTTCGCCCTTGCTCGAAGGGGCTTGTGTCGCGGGATTCGTGGATGTGCTCATGGATGCCTTGGAAAAATGAGCCGCGACCCTAGCCGCGTCTGCGGTCCCCCGCAAGCAGCTTTCCCGAGTTCGCTGCAACCTCCGCTATTTTACGACACGCCGATCAAACTTGTCCCAAGACCGGACGGTCCTCCGCGCGGAGTCTCATCATCGCGCTTGCCGTCCTGAATCGCTTCCTCGATGGACGACTTCAGCAACACGGCATCCTCGTATTGCGGGTGGTTCTCGCCGAAGATCCGCAGGCGTCCCGCTTCGACGCGCCGCGCATGCTCCAGCGCATCCTCCAGTTTTCCCTCATTCATCAGCGTCACCGCGAGATTGCGCCGCGAAGCCAGCGAATCCGGGTGCAACCGCCCGAGCGACCGCTCACACATCGCGAGCGCCGCACGGTTCGCAGCCTCCGCTCCGGCGTAATCGCCCATTGCGTAGAGCACCGCAGCGACATTGTTCCGCGAGTTCAGCGTCGCCGGATCGCGCGGCCCGAGAATGCGTGTGAACGCCAGACGCACCCTTGAGAATGCCACCTTCGCCTCCTCGAGGCGCCCTCGCTCGAAAAGCCGCATTGCACGCTGCGCCTCCCAAAGCACCGTCCTCGACGCCTCCCACTCGCCATCGATTTCACGCCGACTTTGCGCAAAAACCGACAAAGTGATTCCGGCCAAAGTGACTAGCAGGAGCGATTTCAGGGAAAGAATGCTGTTCATGGTGTTTCCCCCAAGTGTCAGACGGGCTTTCACTTGGAGTAGCGTTATATAATTTCCATAGCATCATCCGGGCCGGGTGAGGAAACAACCGATAAATGTTTTCAACGCTTAAATTCGCTCCCGGAGAATGCCGCCGGGCCGGGCCGGTACCCCTCTCGGGGACCGACGGACGACATCTGAGATGCATCAGGGTATTCGCAAAATGCGCCCAGTCGCATCATTGGACGCGAAAGGGAGTTTTAGGTTTCACCCTTGACCAGCCCCGACCCGCTGAACTACCGAACGAGGCGCGTGAAACCCCTGTTGCGAAAGCTGATCCTCGTCGCCTGCGCGCTCCATCTGAGCGGCGCGCACTGGGCGGTGCTCCAGGTGGGGGCGTGGACGGGGATGCTTGTGACTCGTGCGCAGACCTCAGGCGTGGCCGCCGCGGTTGCAACGACCTTCGACGGCGAACATCCATGCGCCCTTTGTGTCGCGATAACGGCCGGGCACGAAGAAGAAAAACAATCGCAGACCGAGGCCCCGGCGCTGAAGGCGATGCAGGAGGTCAAGCTCGTCATCAGTGATGCCGCGGTGCTTCCGCACCGGGCCGTTTGCGGGGAGGCGGAGTGGCAGGAATTTCTCGGGATGGATTTGCGACGCACGGAAGCACCGCCGGTTCCCCCGCCCCTCGCCTAGCGAGGGCGAACACACTCCCATGAGCCGCCGCGCATTCGCGTGGCGTTGACGGTCGTATCCACGACCGAAGTCTCAGCTTAGGATTCGCCCGCACTTTCGCCCACGCCCGGACGCACCGCGTCTGAATGTCCGGGTGTGCATGGTTTTTTCCACGGAGGGCGGCCCGAGTCCGCCACGAGCGCCTGGGAAGCGCCACACACGACACAATCTCGTCGTGATGTTCATAGACCGCGACGGCTCCGCCGCCCTCCGCTGGAAGACCTTTCGGACGCACAATCACTCTCCCACCCATTCTCTTTCCACGCATGAAATCCAAACCTGCATTTATCCTGGCTACCACCATCGCCGCGCTGTCCGCCAACGCGGCGGATCCTGCGCCCCGCTCTCCCGGTCAACTGCCGGAGACCGTCGTGAACGCGAAGCAAAATTCCCTCACGGCTCCCGCCATCGAAGTCCTCCGCGAAGAAATCCGGCGCACTCCGGGCGGCGTCGCGGTCATCGACTCCGAGACGTACAAAAAGGGCCGCGCGACTACGCTCAAGGACGCGCTCGACTACGCTCCGGGCGTATTCGTCCAGCCACGGTTCGGAGCGGAGGAGGCGCGCATTTCCATCCGCGGCTCGGGCATCCAACGCACCTTCCACGGGCGCGGCTTGAAGCTGCTCCAGGACGGCGTGCCGCTGAATCTCGCTGACGGCGGCTTCGACTTCCAGGCCGTCGAGCCGCTCTCCGCGACCGCGGTCGAAGTCTATCGCGGCGCGAACGCGCTCGAGTTCGGATCGACGACACTCGGCGGAGCGGTGAATTTCATCTCGCCGACCGGCTACAACGCACCCGCTTTCAGCACGCGTTTCGAATACGGCAGCTACGACAGCTACCGCGCGCAGGTCACCGCCGCGGGGGCGCAGGGGCCGTTCGATTTCTACGCGAGCTTCTCGCATTCCTCGCAGGATGGATTTCGCGAGCACAGCCAGCAGAACAGCCAGCGGTTCTTTGCGAACTTCGGCTACAAGCTCAACCCGAACCTCGAGACGCGCTTCTACCTCACCTACGTGACAGACCGACTCCGAGCTCCCCGGCAGCCTCACGAAGCTCCAGCTCCAGACCACGCCCTGGCTGGCACAGCGCAACGCGACGGCGAAAATCTTCGACAACGTGGACAGCAACTGGAAACGCGACTTCGACCTTTTCCGCCTCGCAAACAGGACGACCTGGGAGGAAGGCGACCATCGCCTCACGCTCAGCACCTTCTGGGCATACAAGGATCTCGATCACCCGATCCTCTTCGTCATCGACCAGCTCTCGAACGACTTCGGCGCCAACCTCCGCTACGACTACAAGGCCGACCTCGCGGGCCACAAAAACCAGTTCACCATCGGCTTCTCGCCCACGTGGGGAATCATCGAGGACAACCGCTACGCGAACAACCTCGGCCAGCGCGGCGCGAAGTTTGCCGACAACCATCAGACCTCCGTGAACCTCGACCTGTACGCGCAGGATCAGTTCTGGTTCAACGAAGTCGTCGCCCTCTCGCTCGGCGGCCAGGCCTCCTACGCGCGCCGCCGGAACCGCGACGATTTCCCGACCGGCGTGGACAACAGCGACCTGCAGGAATAGTGGGGCTTCAGCCCAAAGGCCGGGCTGCTCTTTCAGCCGTCAAAGGACGTGCAGTTCTTCACGAATGTGAGCCGCAGCTTCGAGCCGCCGTCCTTCGGCGAGCTGACGAACGCCGCGAACAACGGCGCCGGCCTCGTGAAGCTCGACGCGCAGACCGGAACGACCGTGGAGTTCGGCACACGCGGCAAGCGCGGGCGCGTCGCGTGGGACTTCGCCTACTACTACAGCTGGCTCGACAACGAGCTCCTCGAATTCCAAGTCTCCCAAGGCCTGACGCAGACGGTGAACGCCGGAAGGACCACGCATCAGGGCGTCGAGTTCGGCCTCGATGTGGACGTCGTGCGCGGACTTTTCGCGCGTGCCGCCACCGCCCCAGCCAAACCAGACGGCAAGAGCCCCGCGCCGGTGGAGATCGCCGAGGACAAGATCGTCCTCCGCACCGCCTACCTGTGGAATGACTTCCGTTACAGCGACGATCCCACCTACGGCAACGGCCTGCTCGCGGGCATCCCCGAGCACTACCTCCGCGCCGAGCTGATGTATGAGCACCCGTGCGGATTCTACGTCGGGCCCAATGTCGAGTACGTCCCGAAAGGCTACCGCGTGGATGCCCGCGGCACGCTCTTCGCCGACGCCTACGCGCTGCTCGGCGCGAAAATCGGCTGGCGCAACAAGCGCGGCTTCTCCGTGTATTTCGAGGCGAAGAATCTGACCGACGAAAAATACGCCGCGACCACCGGCGTCATCAGCCAGGCGACCAACAGCAACTCGGCGCAATTCCTCCCCGGCGACGGCCGCAGCTTCTACGGCGGCATCGAATACAAATGGTGAAAATGATTCGCTTCGCTCCGCCAGCTGCTTGCTCCCTGCATCGCGGTGGCTGCGTCCTTCGCGACCGCCGCGCCGCATGCTCCACGGACCGCAGCCGGGCGTTCGTTCGCTCGATGTTTCCACGTCGGGAAAAGCGATCCATCTGCTCTCAGGCGAATACAAGCCGCACAGCAAGACCGCGGAATTGCATTCCGTCCGCTCCGACGACGGCGGCGCGACATGGTCCGCACCGGTGCGCGTGGATGCAGGCAACCGTCCCGCCTTCGGCCTGCGCCGGGGCAACGATGCGCAGATCGCGGCATTCGGCGAAAAGCTGATCGCCGTCTGGCAAAGCCCCGGCACCGATGCCTGGGGCGGCGGACCGATGGCGACCGCACTTTCCAGCGACGGCGGAAAAACGTGGAAGCCCGGGCCAAACCCGGCGGACGATCGTTCGACCGAAGGACACAACTTCATCGACATCGCCGCCGACAGCCATGGCGCCTTCCACCTCGTCTGGCTCGACAACCGCGCCGGCAAGCGCGGCCTGCGCGGCGCGACTTCGACCGACGATGGGAGGACGTGGTCCGCAAATCAAACCATCGCCCCCGAGACCTGCGAATGCTGCCTGAACACCCTGCTCGCGTCGCCGCAAGGCGGCGCGTGGGTGCTCTACCGCGCCAAATCGCCGCGCGACATGGCGTCCGCCTCGCTGACCGGCGGGATGTGGAAAAGTCCGGTGACCGTCGGCGCCTTCGGCTGGCAATTCAACGGCTGCCCCGAAGTCGGCTCGGGAATGTGCATCGGGCCCGAAGGCTCGCTGCACGCCGCCGTCTGGAGCGGCATGGAAAACCGAGCCGGCGTGTATCACCTCACGTCGCGCGACGCCGGCGCCACATGGTCCGAACCGCAGCCGCTCGGCGGCAGCATCGCCCGGAATCCCGCCGCCGCCTCATCACCGTCCGGCGCCATCGCCATCGTCTGGGACAGCGTGGAAAACGATGTCCCGTGCGTGCGTGGCTCGATCTCGAAGGACGGCGGAAAGACCTGGCGCGATTCCGTCCTCCTCTCCCCGGCAAAGGCATCCGCACAGCATCCGCGCGTCGTGGCTGTCGAATCGGGCTTTCGCGTTTTCTGGACCGAGGCGCAAAATGACGGATCGCCGAAATGGGCTTCCGCACTACTCTCCGAACAGTGATCGAAATCTTTTACAAGGGCGGCCCCATCATGTGGCCGCTGCTCCTCCTCTCCATCGTGGTGCTCACGGTGGTGCTGGAGCGTTTCATTTTCATCGCGCGCGAGCGCGCGCGGCGGAATGCGGCCGACGTGGACGAAATGCTCACGCAGGTGGAACGCGGCGATCCCGACGCCGCGGCAAACATGGGCATCGCGTCGCGGGACTTCGTGGCGCGCGCGCTGGCTTACGCGCTCACGCACCGGGATCGCTCGTTCAGCGAGGCGATGCTGCGCTCGGCAAACTGGGAGCTGAAGCGCTTCAACCGCGGGCTCACGATCCTCGACACGACCATCACGCTAGCGCCGCTGCTCGGCCTGCTCGGCACGGTCATCGGGATGATCCGCAGTTTCGGAATGCTCGGAGGCGCGGAGCTCGGCGCGCCCGCGGCCATCACCGGCGGCATCGCGGAGGCGCTCATCGCCACGGCGTTCGGCCTCGGCATCGCCATCACCGCGCTCCTACCCTTCAACTACCTGAACGCGCGGCTGGAAGAGGCGCGCCTCGAGATGCAGGACGCCGCGAGCCACACCGAGATTCACCTGAAAAAATAGCGCATGAACATTCCGAGCATCCGCCCGAGGAGCCGCGCGCGCATCGAGATCATCCCGCTGATCGACATCATGTTCTTCCTCCTGGCGACGTTCGTGATGGTGTCGCTCTCGATGGTGAAAAACCGCGGCATCCCGCTCATCCTCCCCGCCGCGAACACCGGCGCCGCGCAGGATCGCCAGGACCACGTGACGGTGAGCATCGCCGAGACCGGCCAGCTTTATCTCGACCAGCGCGAACTGCACGCTCGAACCAGCTCGTGGCCGAATTGCGCGCGCTGCACGAAGCAAACGCGGACCTGCGGGTCTTCATCCGCGGCGATGAAAACGCGCGCCTCGGCCTCGCCATCGCCGTGCTCGACGAGACGACGGAAGCTGGGCATCGGCAAAGTGGCTTTCGAAACGCGCCCGAAACCCGCCGTAAGCCGATGATCGCCGCCCGCGAGTTGCACCCGCCCGCCGCCCGCCACGCTCTGGCTCTGCGCCGCGCTCGCGGTCGCAGTGCATGGCGCGCTGCTTTTCGCATGGAAAGTCGCGCGCGCGGAAAGTCCCGCATCGGCGATCGAAGGCGACAGCGTGGAAGTCGACGCTCGTCGAATCCGGTCCCTCCGCGCCACTGCCGCAGTCGCCGACCCGCAGCCGCCCGTCATGCCACCGGAGCCCGTGCCGCTTTCCTCCGCCGACCGGAGCCACCGAGGAAGGAGCCGGAGATGATGCTTCCCGAACTTCCCACGCCAAACCCACTCCGCCTCCGCGCACCGCAACCCCTTCGCCGAAGTCAGCTCCGCAACCGCCGCGACGGGTCCCGGCGCAACGCTCCTCCAGCACGACGGGACGCCGCGGCCGGCGCGAGCGCACCCGCGGGCATCATCGTCCGGAAACGCCGTCCGCGGCGAAACAGTGCGAAGGCGTCGTTCGTCATCCGGCCGCTCGCATCCTATCCGGCGGAGTCGCGCGCCGCAGGCGAGCAGGGCGTGGTGGTGCTGCGCCTCGTCGTGGATGCAAATGGGAGGCCGACTTCCGTCACCGTGGGCGCGCAGCAGCGGCTTCCCGCGCCTCGACCGCGCCGCCATCGAGGCCGGCTGGCGTTGCCGCGTGCGCGATGCAGCCCCCGGCTCGCGGCTCGACGCTCCCGTGCGCTTCAACCTGAGCGATCGATGAACACGCGCGCCACGGTGCTACTCGCCGCCATGTGCGCACTGATCGCATCCTTGCTCGCCACGCCTCACCGCGTCGCAGCCGCTGGCCACGCCACGCCACAACCGATCGAACTTCCCGGCATCCGCAACGCATTCCGCGTCACCAACCGCATCCTCGCCGGCTCGCAGCCCGCAGGCGACGCCGCCTTCGCCGCGCTCGCTCATGCGGGAGTGAAAACGATCATCAGCGTGGACGGCGCCAGGCCGGACCTCGCCGCGGCGAGAAAACATGGCCTGCGCTACGTGCATCTGCCGTTCGGCTACGACGGCATCCCCGCGAGTCGCATCCCGGAACTCGTGAAGGCCGCGGCTCCGGAAGCAGGCACCATTTTCATCCACTGCCACCACGGAAAACATCGCGGCCCCGCCGCCGCCGCCGTGATCTGCGAAGCCATCGCCGGCTGGTCTCCTGCGCAGGCTGATTCGTGGCTGAAGCAGGCCGGAACCGCGCCCGACTACCCCGGCCTCTACCGCGCAGTGCGCGAGTTCGTCGCGCCGACGCTGGAGAAAATCGCGCGCGTCGGCGAGCTGCCGGAATCCGCGAAAACCTCGACGCTCGTGGACGCGATGGTCGCGATCGACCAGCGTTTCGACGCGCTGAAGTCCGCGCAGGCCGCTGGGTGGAGGACACCGTCGCCGGAAGCCGAAGACTCACCCGCGCATCACGCCACGCTGTTGTGGGAACTGCTCCGGGAACTCGCCCGCCTCGAAGACCCGGCGAAACGCCCGGACGATTATCGCAGGCTGCTTGCCGGTTCGGAACGCGACGTCGCCTCGCTGCGCGAGGTCCTCCGCACTTCGCCATCCGACAGCGTCAAACTCGACGCCGCGATGAAGCGGGCCACGCAAAGTTGCACCGCCTGCCACAAGGCGTATCGCAACGAAGCGCCTTAGCTTTCCAGCCATGTCCTTCAGCCCCGAACTCTGCCCGCTCTGCGGCCAGCCTAACGAGTGCCAACTCGCCAAGCAGGCGGGCTGCAAGGGTCCGTGCTGGTGCATGAAGGAATACTTCCCGCCGGAACTCCTCGCGCGCGTGCCGGAGGAAACGCGTCGTTGCGCATGCATCTGCAAGTGCTGCCTCGACGCAGCGCGGCGCGAAAAGTAGTCTTGGGCTTCAGCCCGCAAAACCACACGGAAACCGGAGAAACGTTCTATTTTGTAATTCACTGAGGGCTGAAGCCCTGGACTACTTTCCTTCCTCGCCAGCCAGCGCACGCACCGCGCGCCGCTTCGTCGCGATGCGTTTCACGAGTTCATCGGCGATGACCCCGGCGAGGATGACCGTGCCGATGATCGCGAACTCGAGATGCGTCGGGATGCCGAGAATGTTGATGGCGTTGTAGAGCACGCGCATCACCGCCGTGCCGATGATGACGCCGAGGATCGTCCCCTCCCCTCCGCGCAGGCTGCATCCGCCGAGCACCGCCGCGGCGATGGCGTAGAGCTCGTAAAATTCGCCGAGGCCCGACGGCTGGATGGAGTTCAGATTCAGCGAAAACAGAATCCCGCCGACGCCGCCGAGCAGCGAGCAGATGACGTAGGCGGTGATCTTCATCCGGTCAGTGTTGATGCCGCTGTAGCGCGCCGCGGTTTCGTTGCGCCCGAGCGCGAGCAGGTACCGGCCCCAGATCGTGCGGTTCAGGAAAATCGCCGCGATCACCGCGATGCCCACCATGATGAACACCGACACCGGCACGGCAAATCCGCCGCCCACGTCCAGCTTTCCAATTGCCAGCCAGCGCAGCCCGTCGTGGGAATTGCCAAAGCCTTGGCTCGCATCATCCGTGATGAAGCGCGCCATGCCGCGGTAGAGCAGCAGCCCGCAGAGCGTCACGACGAACGGCTGCAGCCGCATCTTCGTGATGAGCAGCCCATGCGAAAGGCCGATGAGCAGCGACACCGCGAGCACCGCGAGCAGCGCCGCCGGCTCGCTCCAGCCCTGATGCATGAGCAGCCACGAGAGCAGCGAGCCGACCAGCCCGACCGTGGAGCCGATGGAAAGATCGATTCCGCCCGTGATGATCACAAACGCCGCGCCGATGCTGATGATGCCGAACAGCGAGGTCCACCCGACGAGGTTCTGCAGGTTGTAGGCGCTGAGGAAATTCGGTTGCTCCGCAGTCGCCGTGAAGACGAAGATGAAACGGACGAACAGGCCGAATATCCCGAGGAGTTTTTTCATGATGTCGGAAGCTGGTGTGTGCGGTGGCGAGGCGCATGACGGCCTCCTCGGAGAGTTCCTCGCGGCGCAGTTCGCCGGTGATGCGGCCCTCGTGCATCACGAGCGTGCGGTCGCTCATGCGCAGGACTTCCTCCATTTCGCTGCTCACAAAAAGGATCGCGACGCCGCGCCCGGCCAGCTCCTCCATGAGCCGGTAGATCTCCTGCTTCGCGCCGATGTCGATGCCGCGCGTCGGCTCGTCGAGCAGCAGCACGCGCGGCTCCAGCGCGAGCCACTTCGCGAGCGCGACCTTCTGCTGGTTGCCGCCCGAGAGAAATTGCACGAACTGCGCGAGGTCCGGCGTCTTCACGCGGAGCTGCTCGGTCATCTGCACGGCGATTTCGCCTTCGCGCTTGCGGTTCAGAAAACCGGCGCGCGCGTCGCGCCGCAGGCTGGCGAGCGTGGTGTTCTGCCCGACGGACATTTCCAAAATCACGCCCTGCTGCTTGCGATCCTCCGGAACGAGCGCCATGCCCGCGCGGATCGCATCGAGCGGCGACGTGATGCTCACGGGCTCTCCATTCATCCGAATCTCGCCGCCCGTCGCCGGCTCGATGCCGAAGAGCACCTGCAGCAGCTCCGTGCGCCCCGAACCGACGAGCCCCGCGACGCCGACGATCTCGCCGGGGCAGATGGAAAAATCGAGCGGCTTGCGCGGATGCGCGGCCGTGCGGAGTCCGCGCGCTTCGAGCACCGGCGTGCCGTGGCCGCGCGCGGTGCGGTCGTGGCGGCCGAGGGCGCGGCCGACCATGAGGCGCACCATCGCGTCGTGCGTGATTTCATCGCGCTGCAGTTCGCCCGCGTTCGCGCCATCGCGCAGGACGACGACGCGGTCGGCGAGTTCCTTCACCTCGCCGAGCCGGTGCGAGATGTAGATCACGCTGATGCCGCGCGACCGCAGGTCCTTCACCACGCGGTAAAGCTGCTCCGTCTCGTGCTGACTGAGACTCGATGTCGGCTCGTCCATGATGAGCACGCGCGCGTTCGTCCCGAGCGCCTTCGCGATCTCCACGAGCTGCTGCCGCCCGGGCGAAAGCGTGCTCACAAGCGTGCGCGGCGCGCAGTCGAGTCCGACCTGCGAAAGCAATCCGAGCGAGTCGGCGTAGAGCCGTCGGCGATTTACAAAGCCAAACCGCTGCGGCTCGCGCCCGAGGAAGAGGTTCGACGCGATGTCGAGATTGTCCGCGAGGTTCAGCTCTTGGTGGATCAGGGCGATGCCCGCGTGCTCCGCGGCGCGCACATTGGGAAACCGCAAGGCCTCGCCGTTCACGAGGATTTCCCCGCTGTCCGGTTCCTGCACGCCGGCGAGGATTTTCATCAGCGTGCTCTTGCCCGCGCCGTTCTCGCCGATCACCGCGAGCACTTCGCCGCGGCCGAGCGTGAGGCCCACGTCGCGCAGCGCCCGCACGCCGGGGAAGCTCTTGCACAACCCGCGCACTTCGAGCAGCGGGCGGGCATTCGGCTCCGGGAGATTCATGCGCGTGCGCCGCTGCGGCGGCTGCTACTTTCCGGCCTCCTGCATTTTCTTCAGGTCCGCGCGGAACTGCTCCACGTTCGCCTTCGTCACCTCGACGATTGGCACCTCGAAAAATCCGCCGGGCGGCAACACCGATTTGTCGCCATTCGCGAGGCCGGCCAGGATGCGCACCGACTCGAACCCGTAGTAGTACGGCTGCTGGCTGATCGTCCCGACGACCGTGCCATCGATGATTCCCTGCAGCACCGCCTCCTGCTCGTCGAAGCTCACGATTTTCATCGTGCCGATTTTTCCCGCCTCCTTCGCGGCCTCCATGCACTGCGGCGCGTTGTAGGCGTAGAGGCCGACCATGCACGCGAGGTCGGGCACGGATGCCATCGCGTCCTGCGCGTTCGCCTTGGCGCGCGCGTAGTCAAAGTTGTCGGTGCGCGTGTCGAGCACGGTGAATTTCCCGCCGGTGAGCGGCGTGCCGTTCGGGTCCGCCTTCATCGTCGTGCCGGTAATCTCCGCCGGGCGGTCGAGCAGTTCATCGATCACGCCCTGCCGGCGCTGCTGCGAGTTGAGCTGTTCGAGGCGGCCCACGAAAATCATCACCTTTCCGCCGTCCGGCAGCGCGGACTTCACGAGTTTCCCCGCGGCGCGGCCGGCCTTGTAGTTGTCCATGCCGACAAAGCAGAGGCGCTTCGATTCCGGAGCATCGGAGTCGTGCGTGATCACCGGGCAGCGCGCCGCGGCTTCGTTGATGAGATCGATCTGGTTCTTCGGATCGATGGAGCTGATCGCGATTCCATCCACGCCGCGCGCGAGCAGACCCTCGATCATCCGCTTCTGGTCCACGATGCCCTTCGGCGGCATGAGCACCTCGCACTCCACGCCGAATTTCTTCTCTGCCGCGCGCACGCCCGCCGTCGCCGTGTTCCAAAACGGGTCCACGCCATTCGTCACGTAGGCGAGCTTCTTCTTGCCCGAGCCCGAAGACGCGCCGTCCCCCTTGCGGTCACACCCGGTGAGCAGCGTGGCGGCGATGACGGTGAGGCTGAGGAGAAAATGTCGCGTGGGGATTTTCATGTTCGAGGGAGTGAGGGCGCGGATGCTGCACATGCCGCGCGCATTTTGGAAAACAGATTTGCCAGCGCGCATCCCTGCCGCGGGTGCGCCTCCGAGTGGTCATGCATGGAGAAAGCGCAGAGACGCAGACCGGCGTCATCGCAGAGCAAGGTCATTGCTTCGCTCAAAATGACCGGGGAGTCTGAATTCTTTCCTCCGCGTCTCTGCGTCTCTGCGTCTCAAAAATGACAGCGCCTTCGTCGGCTCCCGCCGCGCTCAGTGCACCGTCATCCCGCCGTTCACGTGCAGATTCTGCCCCGTGACGAACGACGCCGCATCGCTCGCGAGGAAGACCAGCGCGCCGCCGAGATCGTCCGGCACGCCCCAGCGATCCGCAGGGATCAGTGCGCGGTAGCCGTCCTTCACATCCTGCGGATCATCCGCGTGCCGCTCGACGGGAATCCACCCCGGCGCGATCATGTTCACGGTGATGCCCCACTTTGCGACCTCCGTCGCGAGGCCGCGGTTGAATCCATTCTGCCCGCCCTTCGCCGCGATGTACGCGGTGAAATTCGGCACGCCGCGCGCGACGACCTCGGAGCCGATGTTGATGATGCGCCCCCAGCGCTGCTGCTTCATGTGCGGCAGGCACGCGCGCGAGAGCAGGTAGGGGCTCTTCACGAAAAAATCGAGCATCTGCTGGTAGAACGCCCAGTCGTATTCCTCGATCGGCTTCTGCGGCTGCGCGGGCGTGGCGTTGAGCACCAGGATGTCCACCGGCCCGAGCCCGCTCCCGATTTCGGAAACGATCCGCGCGACTTCCGCCTCATTGCTCACATCGCCGCGCACGAGCATCCCCTCGCACCCCGCGGCCTTGAAATCCGCGAGCGCCTTCTCCGCACGCGCCGTGTTGTTTTGGAAATTGAGCGCGACCTTCGCGCCCGCGCGCCCGAGCGCTACGGCCATCGCCTTGCCGAGCCCGGTGGTGCTGCCGGTCACGAGCGCGACGCGGCCTGAGAGGGAAAACGGGGATTTTGCCGGAGTGGACATGTGTGAGGACGATCACAACACGGAACGAGTCCACATTGACGAGCGAAAAGCGCGGCACAGCCGGCAGCCATCCCTCCCCAGAGATCGCACGCGCCCAGCTTGTCGCAATCCTCTCATCGCAATGCCTCCAGCCTACGGGGCGCGCGGCAGCGTTTTTTTCCCGCCTTCCGCTCGTGAGGGGCGTCCACCCAGTCCTTGCGGGTGATCGCATGTGCCTTCGCCAGCGTGGGCACTCCCTTCTTTCTCAGCCGGCAAAGCCCGGTTTCCCATGCGCAGTGAGGGGCTTGCCGTTGACTGCCGAAAATCGGATCACATCGTCACGCGCACTTTCGGACTCGAACCAAGGAAAAAGAACCTCTCTTCTCGAACCCACCTGCCACTCCCTGCCGCATGAAACCCTTTTCCAGCGACAACTTTGCCGACCCCGATAATCCCACACGCGAGGAATTCAGTCGTTGGCTGCGGGCCGATCCTACGCGCGGCCTCGCGATGATCGCATGCGACCTGGAGGATTTTGCAAAGGCGAAGGCCACCATGAAATCCGCCGACCGGCGCCGCGAACAGACCCGCCTCAAGAAGGAGGCAGATTCGATCGCCCGGCACATGCTCAACCATCTTTTCGACCTTATGGAGAGCTTCTCGGACAACCCACTCCTCTTCAAGCGCGACCCCGACGCCACGCCCAAGACGATGCAGCTCTGCTTCGCCCTCCTCGATCTCGCACGCCAATATCTTCCCCATGTGATGATGCCCGAGCGCGCCAAATGGCGGGGCCTCCTCTCAGACACCGACACCCTCGCCAACGACCTGCTGGCCTTGACGAAGTCCCAGATTACCCACGAGCCGCTCCCTCCCGACGTCCTCCGGCGCGTTCGAGAATACGAGAAAGTAGCGCAAAGCGACGGGCACGGGCAGTCCCGTCCCACCCGAGGGAAAGACACCTAGAGGGCGCCCAACTCCTGGTGGGCATCCTGGATGCGGTGCGACTGTCGGACACCGCTCGTCTCCCGTTCTGCTACCCGCGCATCACCGGCCACACCGGCGTCGCATTGCGCAGGAACTCCATCTGTGGCTCCTCCCATTGCGCGGAGGAGGGCACTCCCACGAACGCCTCATAGGGCTTCGGGCTGTTCTTCTGCGCCATGATCTGGAAATCGTTGCAGCAAATAATCAGTCTGTCCCTTGTTCCTATAATCAGTCTGTCCCTTGTTCCTCCGACAGCGCCCCATGCCTGTGAATCGCCTGGGCCATATATTCCGAACAACTCGGTATAAAGCGACACGAATCACGCACCCGCCGCGAGGCGCGTCGCTGGCAGCGCCGAATGAGCCATAGCATGAGTGTCTTCCAGGATAATCAGTCCGTCCCTCGCTCCGTTAGGCGCAGGGGTTCAAAACGGTTCGTCGGCTCCCCCGAAGGCTCTAATGAGGCTTGAAAGCGCCTTAACGACCCTCTTTGCCAACTCTTCATCTGAAACTACAATGTTCATTCCCTTGAGTTTTGCCGTTTTGCCGGTGCGAACGACGAGCCATGATACACCGTCTCCTTTTGTGACCTCCATTCCGATCATATAACACCGAGGGGTAGAGTTTACCTCCCAAGTGTCAACCCGGACCTTAGTGGATAGTTCACTCAATGCGACGCTGTACCGCTGTTCGCTGACTACCTCAGACGATTCCACTATTTGGGTTTTCTTGATGGCTAGGGTCATCACGCCCTTATTAACGCTGAACTCTTCAATTGTGGTTGATACAAATGTCGGGCCTACCTCATACACCGTTTGAAGTTTTGTCAATTTCCGTTTCAGCCACGTGATTGTTTCTTCCTTAGAGGGATCCGCCGCGTCAAGAGAAAGCGGGGTGGCCGAAATAATACACAGCAATATAAGTAAGAGTTTCATCGTTTGTAAAAAGCTAGTTTTGAATGGGATTGTGCGTGTCACCCTCATTTGTCACTTTGATATCCTTTTTTTCTTTTGAGCGCCTCGTCCAGCGGCACGTCGGCTGAGCCGGGCTCTTTTTTCTTTTCCCGTGCCATCGTGTTCTGCGCTGTGCGAAGATCCTGTTCGTAGTGCAGCTTTGACTTTTCCTTTTCTGAAATTCTGGTATTCACAGCGTCTAATTGTGTGGTGGCTTTAGCAAGCGCCGCTTCCTGCATTTGTATCATTTCGTCTGAAACGGTCTTGGGCCGGGCGGCCTTTTGCTTTTGAAGTTGCTGAATCTGCGCGTTGGTTTGCTGGATCGACCTTTCAAGTGACTGGGCAACGATCTTATCTCCATTGATTCCGTGGGTCAGCGCATTGATGTGCATTTGCGCTGTAGCTGCTCGGTCGCTCGCCGATTGAGCGTGGTTTTCAGCGGAGGTGATGATGAGAGCTGCAATAATTGTGATTTGGATTTTGTTCATAGCGTACAGTGTGGATCGTGTGTGGGAAAATGAGCTGGTAAGGGCAGTGGCTGGTTGCATTGCTGTCGGATAAGGGGCAAGGGGTTGCGGGAGCTTGTGAGGTCTTGCGGAGATGCCAGATTCTTCGTCGCGCACCGTTAGGCGGAGTCGGACGGCGCCGGAGTGGGCGGGTTCGCAGGATTCACCGGGTCGGTCTGCGTGCCGCCGTCGGGCTGATTGCGTGCCGCCGTCGGGCTGGTTGCGGTCGCGCGGGGGGAAGGTTTCGAGGAGGAAGCGGAGGCGGGCGGCTTCGGTGTTGGGCTTGGTGGAGGGGTATTCCAGGCGGGCGGCGTTTTGGATTCGCTGGCAGAGCTTGAAGACGAGGTTGGCCTTGCGGGTGAGGGCGGCGGTGAATTGGGCGCGGTCGGCGAGGGCTTCGTCCTGATCCTGCGCGACTTCGCCGAGGGCTGCGAGGGCGGCTTCGAGCGCGTCGGCGTCGGCGGCGCGCCAGCCTTCCTTTTTCAATTCGGCGGCGTATTTGCGCGCGGCGGCGAGGGTCTTGCCCGCGCGTTCGAGCACGGAGGCCAGGTCCTGCGGTTCGTCGATGCCGACCTGGAATTCGCTGCGCAGCTTCACGCCGTCGCCGGGGAAGGCGAGGCGCGCACTGCGGCGCGCGGCGGCGGCGAGGCGCTCGACTTCGGCGAAGGCGGCCTTTTGATCCGAAGTGAGGTCGCCGGCATCGCCGGTCTTGCCGCCCTGCTTTTGCACCTCGGCGCGCACATCGGCGATGGCCGTCTCGAAGACGGTGCGGAAGATGTAGGGCGGGGTCTCGCCCGGGTCGTCGAGGCGCGCGACCATGGCGGTGGCGTAGTCGGTGTCGCCGATGGCGTCGCTGAGGCTGTCGGCGGCGTGGAGCAGTGTGGAGAGGGCGAAACGGAACTTGCGGGTGTCGCTCATGGTGAGGAGGAGGCTGGTGAGGTTCGGTGCGACGAAGCCGGGGTCGCCGGGCTGGAGGACATATGAGGGAGAGCCCCAATATGCATTGGGATCTCCGAATCGGGTGCCATCACCCCAGCGGATAACTCTGCTCATCGCGCCGGGGAGAAAGGCAATTTGCTCGGGGGGCCGTCAATACTAAAGTTAGTGGAGAAGAATAATCATGCCGTGTCGTTGGATGAGGGGTATGTGGCTGCCGTGCGGGAGGGAGCGGCGGCGAATGCGGAAAAGAGGCCCTTTTTGGCAGGTT
Organism: uncultured Verrucomicrobiae bacterium; assembly: GCA_963769025.1. Taxonomy (GTDB): domain Bacteria; phylum Verrucomicrobiota; class Verrucomicrobiia; order Chthoniobacterales; family Chthoniobacteraceae; genus SXWH01. The sequence continues at coordinate 176,477 of CAVYKI010000002.1, read as the reverse complement.
TTTGGGCTGGCGACTTCCGTTCAATCGCTGGCGGCTTCCGTTTTGCCGCTTGCGCCTTCCGTTTTACGACTTGCGCCTTCCGTTTTGTCGCTTGCGCCTTCCGTTCCAAGGCTTGCGTCTTTCGTTTTGCGGCTGGCGCTTTCCGTTCCCGGGCTGGCGCCTTTCGTTCCATGGGTGACGCCTTTTGTTCTTGGTCTGCCGCCTATTGTTTTGTGGCTGCCGTCTTTCGTGTTGTGGCTTGCGGCTCCCGTTTGATGGCTGCCAAGAGCAGTTATTTTCCGGCCAGCTAATTGCCTTGGCGCAGACCGACCACCCGACGGCAGCGCCGGGTTCCATCATCACCGCCGTGCTCCAGGATTCCTCCCCCGCCCCGCCTTTACGGCAGATCCGTCGCGCCCATGAGGAAGCGGTCGCACTCGCGGGCGGCGCCGCGGCCTTCATTGAAGGCCCAGACGACGAGGCTCTGGCCGCGGCGGCAGTCGCCGGCGGCGAAGACCTTCGGGATGCTGGTGCCGTATTTGCCGTAGTCGGCCTTCACATTGCTGCGCGGGTCGCGCTCGACGCCGAGGGCTTCGAGGAGCGGCTGCTCGGGTCCGAGGAATCCCATCGCGAGCAGCACGAGCTGCGCGGGCAGGACTTTCTCGGTGCCGGGGACGTTCTTCGGGATGAACTGGCCCTTGTCGTTCTTTGTCCACTCGACCTGCACGGTGTGGACGGCCTTCACGTGGCCGTCGGCGTCGCCCTCGAATTTCGTCGCGGTGGTGAGATAGACGCGCGGGTCGTCGCCGAATTTCGCGGCGGCTTCCTCCTGGCCGTAGTCGAGCTTGTAGACCTTCGGCCACTCGGGCCACGGGTTGTCCTTCGCGCGCTCCATCGGCGGCTTTGGCAAAATCTCGACCTGCACGAGGCTCGCGCAGCCGTGGCGCATGGAGGTGCCGACGCAGTCGGTGCCGGTGTCGCCGCCGCCGATGACGATGACGTCCTTGCCGGTCGGCGTCGATGAAGTTGCCGTTCTTGTGCCTGTCCAAAATCGACTTCGTGTTCGCGGTGAGGAAGTCCATCGCGAAGTGGATGCCCTTGAGCTGGCGGCCGTCGATGGGCAGATCGCGCGGCTTCGTCGCGCCGGTCGCGAGGACCACGGCGTCGAAGTCGGCCATGAGTTTCTCCGCGGGGAGATTTTTGCCGACCTCGGTGTTGCAGACGAAGGTGATGCCTTCCGCTTCGAGCAGCTTGATGCGGCGCAGGACGACCTGCTCCTTGTCGAGCTTCATGTTCGGGATGCCATACATGAGCAGCCCGCCGGGGCGATCCGCGCGCTCGAAGACGGTGACGGTGTGCCCGGCTTTGTTGAGCTGCGCGGCGGCGGAAAGTCCCGCGGGACCGGAGCCGATGACGGCGACTTTTTTGCCCGTGCGCTTCGCCGGCGGCTCGGCGACGACCCAGCCTTCTTCCCAGCCTTGGTCGATGATGGCGACCTCGATGTTCTTGATCGTGACCGGCGGCTCATTGATGCCGAGCACGCACGAGCCTTCGCACGGCGCGGGGCAGACGCGGCCGGTGAACTCGGGGAAGTTGTTCGTCTTGTGCAGGCGCTCGAGCGCTTCCTTCCACAGGCCGCGATAGACGAGGTCGTTCCACTCGGGGATGAGATTGTTGATCGGGCACCCGCTCGCCATGCCGCTGATGAGCGTGCCGGTGTGGCAAAAGGGAATGCCGCAATCCATGCAGCGCGCGCCCTGCGTGCGGAGCGTGGCCTCGGGCATGTGGAGGTGGAATTCGCTCCAGTCGCGGACGCGTTCGAGCGGCGCGCGGTCGGCGGGAAGCTCGCGCTGAAATCAATGAAGCCTGTTGGTTTTCCCATGGTCGTTTCGAAGTTGGTGTTGCGCCCTAGCCGCCGCCGATGCGCGCGACGTCGCGGGCGTTCGCCTCGAAGGCGGCGTTCAGCGCGTCGTCGCCGCTGAGGCCGTCGGCCTCGGCTTTCTTGAGCGCCTGCAGCACGCGCTTGTAGTCCTTCGGCATCACCTTCACGAACTTCGGCACCATCTCCTCCCAAAGCGCGAGCACCTTGAAGGCCTTCTGGCTCTTCGTGTAGTCGGCGTGCTTTTTGATCAGCGCGTAGAGGGCGTCGATCTCGGCCTTGTCCTCGACTTTCTCGAGCGCGACCATCTGCGTGTTGCAGCGCGTGGCGAAGTCGCCGGCTTCGTCGAGCACGTAGGCGACGCCGCCGCTCATGCCTGCGGCGAAATTGCGGCCGGTCGGTGCCGAGGACGACGACGCGGCCGCCGGTCATGTATTCGCAGCCGTGGTCGCCGACGCCTTCGACGACGGCGTTCACGCCGGAGTTGCGCACGGCGAAACGTTCGCCCGCCATGCCGCGGAGGATAGAGCTCGCCGCCGGTCGCGCCGTAGAGCGCGACGTTGCCGATGATGATGTTTTCCTCCGGCGACGAAGGTGGAGCCGGCGGGCGGATAGACGATGATCTTGCCGCCGCTCAGTCCCTTGCCGACGTAGTCGTTGGCGTCGCCTTCGAGTTCGAGCGTCACGCCCTTCGGGATGAACGCGCCGAAGCTCTGGCCCGCGCTGCCGTTGAATTTCAGATGCACCGTGTCCTCCGGCAGTCCCTGCCAGTGCTTCTTCGTGATCTCGTTGCCGAGGATCGTGCCGACGACGCGGTTGACGTTGCGGATCGGGAGCGTGGCCGTGACTTTCTCGCCGCGCTCGATGGCGGGCTTGCAGATGTCGAGGAGCTGCGTGAGGTCGAGCGACTTCTCGAGGCCGTGATCCTGCGTCTCGGTGCAGTAGCGCCCGACTTCGGGGCCGACCGGCGGCTGGTAGAGGATCTTCGAGAAATCGAGGCCCTTCGCCTTCCAGTGCTCGATGGCCTTCCGCGGCTTCGAGCATGTCGGTGCGGCCGACCATGTCGGTGAGCGTGCGGAAGCCGAGTTGCGCCATGAGTTCGCGCACTTCCTGCGCGATGAACTTCATGAAGTTCACGGCGTGCTCCGGATCGCCGGTGAATTTCGCGCGCAGCTCCGGATCCTGCGTGGCGACGCCGACGGGGCAGGTGTTCAGATGGCAGACGCGCATCATGATGCAGCCGAGCGTGACGAGCGGCGCGGTCGCGAAGCCGAACTCCTCCGCGCCGAGCAGCGCGGCGATGACGACGTCGCGGCCGGTCTTCATCTGGCCGTCCGTCTCGACGACGATGCGGAGCGGAGATTGTTCAGCACGAGCGTCTGGTGCGTCTCGGCGAGGCCGAGTTCCCACGGGATGCCCGCGTGCTTGATCGAGGTCTGCGGCGAAGCGCCGGTGCCGCCGTCGAAACCGGAGATGAGCACCACGTCCGCGTGCGCCTTCGCGACGCCGGCGGCGATCGTGCCGACGCCGACTTCGCGACACGAGCTTCACGCTGATGCGCGCGTGCGCGGTTCGAGTTCTTCAGATCGTGGATCAGTTCCGCGAGATCCTCGATGGAGTAGATGTCGTGATGCGGCGGCGGCGAGATGAGGCCGACGCCCGGCGTCGAGTGCGCGCACCTTGGCGATCCACGGATACACCTTCGTGCCGGGAAGCTGGCCGCCTTCGCCGGGCTTCGCGCCCTGCGCCATCTTGATCTGCAGCTCCTTCGCCTGCGACGAGATAGAGGCTCGTCACGCCGAAGCGGCCCGACGCGACCTGCTTGATCGCGCTGTTCTTCGAGTCGCCGCTGCTCATTCGTCCACGTGTAGCGCGCGGGATCCTCGCCGCCTTCGCCGGTGTTCGACTTGCCGCCGATGCGGTTCATCGCGATGGCGAGCGCCTCGTGCGCCTCGCTGGAGATCGAGCCGTAGCTCATCGCGCCCGTCTTGAAGCGCTTCAGGATCGACTCGACCGATTCGACTTCCTCGATCGGCACCGGCGTCGCGCTGTCTTGAAATCCAGCAGGCCGCGCAGCGTGTAGAATGCTTCTTCGCCTGCTCGTTCACGAGCGCGGAGTATTGCTTGAACGTCTCGTAGCTGCCGGTGCGCACCGCCTTTTGCAGCGTGTGGATCGTCTGCGGGTTGAAGAGATGCGCCTCGCCTTCCTTGCGCCACTGGTATTCGCCGCCGACTTCGAGCGTGTGGCCGTTGACCTGGCGGTCCGGGAACGCGTGGCTGTGGCGCGCGATGCACTTCCTTGGCGATGACGTCGATGTCCGACGCCTTCGATGCGCGTCGCGGTCCAGGTGAAATACTTGTCCACGACCGCCTGATTCAGGCCGACGGCCTCGAAAATCTGCGCGCCGCGGTAGCTCTGCATCGTCGAGATGCCCATCTTCGACGCGACCTTGATCACGCCCTTTGTCGCGGCCTTGATGAAGTTCTTGCACGCCGTCTTGTGGTCGACGTTCACGAGCAGGCCCTGGCGGATCATGTCGTCGAGCGTCTCGAAGGCGAGATACGGATTGATCGCGCCGCAGCCGTAGCCGATGAGCAGCGCAGAAGTGATGCACTTCGCGCGGCTCGCCGGTTTCGAGCACGAGGCCGACGCGCGTGCGCGTGCCCTTCGCGGATCAGGTGATGGTGCAGGCCGGACACCGCGAGCAGCGCGGGAATCGGCGCGTTGTCCTTGTTCATGCCGCGGTCGGAAAGGATGAGGATGTTCACGCCGGCGGCGATCGAGCGATCTGCCTGCGCGAAGATCTCGTCCAGCGCCTTTTCGAGCGCCTGCCGCGCCACCGCTGCGGATCGAACAGGATCGGAAGCGTGGCCGACTTGAAATTGCCCGTCGGTCACGTGCCTTCAGCTTCGCGAGTTCCTCGTTGCTGAGGATCGGCGTCTTCAGCTCGATGAGGTGGCAGCTCTCCGGCTTCGGATTGAGCAGGTTGCCCTCCGGGCCGATGGTCGTGTCGGACGACGTGATGATCTCCTCGCGGATGCAATCGATCGGCGGGTTCGTGACCTGCGCGAAGAGCTGCTTGAAATAATCGTAAAGCAGCTTCGGCTTGTCGGAGAGCACCGCGAGCGGCGTGTCCGTGCCCATCGAGCCGATGGCTTCCACGCCATCGCGCGCCATCGGCACCATGAGCATGCGCAGATCTTCGAACGTGTAGCCAAACGCCTGCTGGCGCTGGAGCATCGGTCTTGTGATCCGGCGGCGCGGCAGGCTCCGCGCGTCCTTGACTGTCCGCGAGCTTCGACCAGGTGCTTGTCGAGCCACTGCGCGGTACGGCTTCTCGCGCGGCGATCTTGCTCTTGATCTCCTCGTCCGGCGACGATGCGGCCTTCCTCCATGTCCACGAGGAACATGCGGCCCGGCTGCAGGCGGCCCTTCGAGCGCGACGTTCTCCGGCGCGACCGGCAGCACGCCGGCTTCGGAGGCCATGATCACGAGGTCATCCTTCGTCACGTAATAGCGCGATGGGCGCAGGCCGTTGCGGTCGAGCGTCGCGCCGATCATCGTGCCGTCGGTGAATGCGACCGACGCGGGGCCGTCCCACGGTTCCATCAGGCAGGAGTGGTATTCGTAGAACGCCTTCTTCTCCTCGCTCATGGACTCGTGTCCGGACCACGGCTCGGGAATCATCATCATCATCGCGTGCGGCAGCGAGCGGCCGCCCAGGACGAGCAACTCGAGCACATTGTCGAACATCGCCGAATCCGATCCTGCCGTCGATTCACGATCGGCAGGATCTTCTTCATGTCGTCGCCGAACAGTCGGGCTGGCGAGCAGCGACTCGCGCGCCTTCATCCAGTTGATGTTCCCGCGCAGCGTGTTGATTTCGCCGTTGTGCGCGATGTAGCGGTACGGATGCGAACGCTCCCAACTCGGGAACGTGTTCGTCGAAAAACGCGAATGCACGAGCGCGAGCGCGCTCTCCATGCTCGGATCGGCGAGGTCGCGGAAATATTGCCCGACCTGCTCGGGCATGAGCATGCCCTTGTACACGAGTGTGCGGCAGGAAAGGCTCGGCGCGTACCAGAACGGATCCACGCCTGCGCCACGGATGGCCTTGTGCGACAGCTTGCGCAGCACATAAAGCTTCCGCTCAAAGGCCGTGTCGTCGGCGACCCCGGGCGCGCGCTGGATGAACACCTGCTGCATGAACGGCTCGCTCGCCTGCGCGGTCTTGCCGAGCGAGGAATTGTCCGTGGGCACATCGCGCCAGCCAAGGATCGTGTGGCCCTCCGCCTTTGCAATCTGCTCGAACGCCTCGCGCCCCTTTTTGCGCACCGCCGCATCGGGCGATCCGAAAAGGTTGCCCACGCCATACTGTCCCGGCGCCGGGAGCTTCACGCCCGCGACTTTCCGCAAAAACTTGTGCGGGATCTGCATCAGGATGCCCGCGCCGTCGCCGGAATTCTTTTCGCAACCGCAGGCGCCGCGATGATCGAGATTCACGAGGATTGTGAGCGCGTTCTGCACGATGTCGTGCGACTGCTTGCCCTTCATGTGGACGACAAACCCGACGCCACACGCGTCGTGTTCAAACTGCGGATCGTAAAGTCCCTGCTTTTCGGGCAGTCCCTGATTTTGCGATGGTCCCTGTTTCTGCGGAAGTCCCTGGTTCTTCATTTCGATGTTGTACTGACTGTGCAAAGAGCCGCGGGAATGCATATCTCAATAATTCGCCGCAACCACAAAAAAGATCCGTGGCGATGCGCTGTGCTATTCTGGAACTGCGTGCTGATTTTCAAAATGGCCGCGCGATGTATCACTCTCCCGGCTGTCGCGACAGGAATTTCGTCAGGATTTTTCGCATCCGGCCCGCAGGCGATTCGCTTCGCGAAAATCGTAACCTCGGCGCACACTCCCGCGTCCCTCCACATGTCAGCACCAATGATTCTCCATGATCACTTCCGCCATCGCCTGGCACGCCTTGCCGTTTGCTCCCGCCGCAGGTAGCACCTCGCAGATGAGCGATGCCGCATCCGGCGACCACGCACTCGTCCGAGCGACGCTTTCGGGCGACGACGGCGCGTACGCGGAACTCATCCGCCGGCACAAGGGCCGCGTGTTCGGGACCTGCTCACGCTTTGCGCGCGACGCGCACCAGCTTGACGATCTGTGCCAGGAGGTCTTCCTGCGCGCATGGCGGAAGCTCGGCAGCTTCCGCGGCGACGCGCCATTCGAGCACTGGCTGGCGCGGCTCACGGTCACCGCGTGCTACGATTTCCTCCGGCGCGAGCGGCGGCACCGGGATCAGCTTTCGCTCGATGAATTCACCGCGGAAATCCGCGACACCGGCGCGGATGCCGACGGCGCATCCCGTGCGGCATGCGAACTCGTCGCGTGGGCCATGCACCGGCTTTCGCCCGAGGAGCGCCTCGTGCTCACGCTGCTCGAACTCGAAGAGCGCACCGTCCGCGACATCGCGCAGCACACCGGCTGGAGCGAGAGCAATGTGAAAGTGCGGGCCTTCCGCGCCCGCGCCCGACTGAAGGAAATCCTGGAACGCAGCCATGAACTCTGACGACAAAACCCATCCCGCCGACGACAAACTGGACGCGATCTTCCGCGCCATGCGCGAAGAGCCACCGCCGTACGTGGAGAACGCCGGCGGGCTCGATCGCCTCACTTACGCGTTTGAAACCCGCGTCACGGCGAGGTTGCGCGCGGAGCGCGGCACCTCGTGGCTCGCCTGGGCGTGGAAGCTCTGTCCGTTTGCCGCAGCCGTCGCGATCGCGGCGGGCGCATGGGCCTACACCCACGCGGACGAATCGCCGGGAACGGAGAGCATGTTCGACGCGGTGCGGTTTGCCGGGATGCCTTCGATCGACTTTTACCTCGGGCACGACGAATGAAACGCCTCAAGGGAATCCTCGGCGTCCTCGCGATCTTTTTGTGCGGAGCCTTTGTTGGTGCGGTGCTCGGCAGCTCGGCGTCGCTGATGGACTACGTCAACAAGACGCTGCGTGGCGGTCCGCCAAATGTCCGCCGCATCCTCATGCAAAAGGCGAAACACGATCTGAAGCTCGACGAAGATCAGGCCCACCAGTTCTGGCAGATCCTCAATGAAACCGGCGCCGATCTCCGCGAGGCGGTGAAACCGGTACGCCCGCAGATCGATGCTGCGCTCGCCCGCGCCGGCGAGCGCATGCGCGCCGTCCTCCGCGACGGACAGCGCCAGCGCTTCGACACTTTCACGAAGGACTTCACGCAGCGATGGATGGAGGCGATGGGCGACATCAAACCCGCTGAACCAACGCCCGCCGAGCCACCGGCGCAGCCCGCGATCGAGCCCGCTGCGCCGCGCTGAAACACGCTCACGTTTTCCTTTCACAGCGCGCGGATTTTCCGCTCTCATCCGCGCCCCATGAGTGACCAGTTCGACGTCCGTTACATCGCACAGCTTGCGCGGCTGGAGCTTTCCGACGCGGAAATCGCGAAGTTCCAGAGCCAGCTTGGGCAGGTGCTTTCGCACGTGGAAAAACTCAACAAGGTGGATGTCTCCGGCGTCGAGCCCACGGCGCACGCGAACCAGGTCGTGAACGTTTTCCGTAAAGACGCGGCCCGTGACTGGTTCACGCCCGAGGTCGCGCTCTCCAACGCGCCGCGCTCGGCGAACGGGCTGTTCATCGTGCCGAAAGTGATCGAATAGCGCGCATTCACCAGCACCCGGATGTCACTCACCGCACTCTCCGTCTCCGAACTCCGCCGCAAGTTCCGCGCTCGGGAAACCTCGCCGGTCGAAGCCCTCGACGCGCTCGAAGCACGCATCGGCAACGTCGAACCCGTCATCCACGGCTACCTCTCGCGTGACTACGCGGCGGCTCGCGCCCTCGCCGAGAAGGCCGACGTCAATCTCCCGCTCGGCGGCGTGCCGATTGCGATCAAGGACGTGATCAACGTGAACGGCGAGCCTTGCTCGTGCGGTTCAAAAATCCTCGATGGCTATAAGTCGACCTACGACGCGACGGTGATCGCGAAGCTGCGCGCCGCGGGTGCGATCCCATTTGGGCGCTGCAACATGGACGAGTTCGCCATGGGCAGTTCGACGGAAAATTCCGCCTTCGGCCGCTCGTGCAACCCGTGGGATCCCTCGCGCGTACCGGGCGGATCGTCCGGCGGTTCCGCAGCCGTGGTCGCGGCGCACGAAGCCTTCGCCGCTCTGGGCTCGGACACCGGCGGCTCCATCCGCCAGCCCGCAGCGCTGTGCGGCTGCGTGGGGCTGAAGCCGACCTACGGCCGCGTCTCGCGCTTCGGCCTTGTCGCCTTCGCCTCGTCGCTCGATCAGATCGGACCTTTCACCAAGACCGTCGAGGACGCCGCGCTCCTGCTCAACGCGATCTCCGGCCGCGACCCGCTCGACTCCACGAGCCTCGACGAACCCGTGGCCGACTACGCAGGACTGCTCGGCCGCGACTTGCGCGGCGTGAAGCTCGGGATGCCGAAGGAGTATTTCATCAGCGGCATCGACCCGCAGGTGGACGCCGCCGTGCGAGCCGCGATCCGGCAATACGAATCGCTCGGAGCGGAAATCGTCGAGGTCTCGCTGCCCAACACCGAGCACGCCGTCGGCGTCTATTACATCATCGCCACCGCCGAGGCGTCGGCGAATCTCGCGCGCTTCGACGGCGTCCGCTACGGGTCGCGCGCCACGAATGCGAGCCTGCTCGAAATGTATGGCCAGACACGCGGGCAGGGCTTCGGTCCCGAAGTGAAACGCCGCATCATCCTGGGCACCTACGTGCTCAGCAGCGGCTACTACGACGCCTTTTACCTGCGTGCGCAAAAGGTCCGCACGCTCATCCGACGACGACTTCACGCGCGCCTTTGAACGCGTGGACGCCATCATCTGCCCCACGACGCCCGAGCCCGCATTCAAGGCCGACGACCGCACTGACGATCCGCTGAAAATGTATCTCGCGGACATCTTCACCATCGCGTGCAACCTTGCCGGCACCTGTGGTCTGAGCCTGCCGTGCGGCTTTGCAGAAACCGACGGCAAGAAGCTCCCCATCGGTCTGCAACTCATCGGCCAGCCTTTCCAGGAAGCACGCCTTTTGCAAATCGCGCACGCCTACGAACAGTCCACCGACTGGCATAAGGCCAGCGCACCGATTTAACGGTCCGCCGCTTCAGGCCACCTTGGCCTTCTCTGTCGCCTTGTGACCCAGCATCGCCATCGTCTGCTGGAGTGCCTCCACCTGCAGCGGCTTTTTCAGCACCGTGACGGGACCGAGTTTCAGAATATTATCCAGCATCTGGCTGTCGGGGTAGCCCGTGATGATGACGATCGGCAGAGTGGGCTGGATTTCCTTCGCCTGCTTATACACCTCGTCACCCGTCGTGTCGGGCAATTGAAGATCGAGGAAGCACAGTTCGAATTTCTGCTTTTGCAGGGCAGCGAGTGCGTCCTTGCCGGTACCCACGACGATTCGTGAGAAGCCCTGCTTTTTCAGGAAAAGCTTGAACATGCTTTGCAGGCCGGTGTCGTCATCGACCACGAGCACCGTCGGCTGTCCCTCCTCCTCATTGCGCAAAATGTCCCGATCCAGCGCATCCTTCTTCACGCGCCACCGACCGCCGATCTGAATCGCGGGAAGCTGTCCGCGCTGCACAAGGTAATAAACCGTCGGCAACGGGATCCGCAGGTAGGCAGCCGTCTCCTTCACCGTCATCAAGTTGTGAACTGGAACGGTTTCTTGGGGAGCTGGATCGTTGGTGGGTGGCCGCGTCATACTCAATGTTGTGATGAAAATGGTAATTTTTCGGGGTGGTGTCAACAGGAGTTTTCGCAATCCTTGTGCACGTTTCACGGCGAGGGCACACAAAACCACCATATGTTGGGTCATGGAATCGCGAAGTCGATTTGGCAACGCAATTCGTAGGTATTTATGTAGGTAATAAATTCCATATTCACGCAGCTTTGTACGTTGCGAATGACCGCCGGAGGGCTCGAACCGCCCATCCCGAGTAGGTGAAATGGCGGATCGGTCCCTTTCTGCGCGACCGCCACCTTCCCGAAAACGGACGCGAGCATGCGGCAAAAATTCCGTTGACGGCCCGTCCAACACATCTATCGTCGCGCCCTCTCTTATCCAGAGTGGCTGAGGGTTCTGGCCCTGCGACGCCACGGCAACCGCTCCGATTCAACCCGGGGGTCTAGGTGCCAAATCCAGCCTCGCGCCGCAATGGTTCGGGGGTAGATGAGAGCGAAGCGGCGATTGTCATCGCCCCTCGCCACTCCGGGAAGAGTGATTCAGTTCGGCATAGCCATGCAAAAAAATACACCTTCCTACTTCTCCAACCTCAAATGCCGCGAGTGCGGCCGGCTTTACCCGAAGCAGGCCATCCACGTCTGCGACTTCGACTTCGGCCCGCTCGAGGCGGCCTACGACTACGACGCGATCAAGCCGGTGCTCACGCGCGAAGTCATCGAATCCCGCCCGCAGACGCATGTGGCGCTACCGCGAGCTGCTGCCGATCGATGGCGAGCCGACGGTCGGCACGCAGGTCGGCTTCACGCCGCTGGTCAAGGCGGACCGGCTCGCCAAGGCGCTCGGCATCCGCGAGCTCTACATCAAGAACGACACGGTCAATTACCCCACGCTGTCCTTCAAGGATCGCGTCGTCTCCGTCGCGCTCAGCCGCGCGCGCGAGCTTGGCTTCAAGACCGTCGCCTGCGCCTCGACGGGCAATCTCGCCAACTCCGTCGCCGCCAACGCCGCCAGCGCCGGGCTGAAAAGCTACGTGCTCATCCCCGCCGACCTCGAGCAGGGCAAGGTGCTCGGCTCGCTCGTCTATGGCACGAATGTCGTCGCCATCCACGGCGCCTACGATCAGGTGAACCGCCTCTGCTCCGAGATCGCCGGCAAATACGGCTGGGGCTTTGTGAATGTGAACCTGCGCCCGTATTACGCCGAGGGCTCGAAGACGATGGGCTTTGAAATCTGCGAGCAACTCGGCTGGCGCATCCCGCAGCACACCGTCGTCCCGATGGCCTCCGGCTCGCTGCTCACGAAGATCCACAAGGCGTACGGCGAGTTCGCCAAGCTCGGCCTCGTCGAGGACGCGACCTTCTCCGTCTATGGCGCGCAGGCCACCGGCTGCGCGCCCGATCGCGCACGCGATGAAGAGCGGCACCGACATCGTGAAGCCCGTGCCGAAGCCCGACACGATCGTGAAGTCGCTCGCCATCGGCACGCCCGCCGACGGCTACTACGCCATCCACGCCATGAAGCAGACCGGCGGCCGCGCCGAGGACGTGCACCGATGAGGAAGTCGTCGAAGGCATCCGCCTGCTCGCCGAGTACGAGGGCATCTTCGCCGAAACCGCCGGCGGCGTCACCGTCGCCTGCGCGAAGAAGCTCATCGAGAGCGGCAACATCCCGCGCGACGAGAGCGCCGTCCTCTGCATCACCGGCCACGGCCTCAAGACGCAGGAAGCGATCATCGGCAAATGCGGCGAGCCGCGCCTCATCAAGCCGAGCCTCCGCGAATTCGAGGAGCAGATTTACACAAGCCGACGCCGCCGCTGCCTGACCGCCGCCAAATCCTAAATCCCAAATCCTCAATCTCAAATCCCCATGCCCTCCGTCCGCATCCCCACCCCGCTCCGCAAACTCACCAACGAACTCGAAGTCGTCAGCGCCGCCGGCGCGAACATCGGCGAACTGCTCGACAATCTCGACAAGGCCTTCCCCGGCCTGAAAGAGCGCATCTGCGACGAGCAGGGCAACGTCCGCCGCTTCGTGAACATCTTCGTGAACGACGAAGACATCCGCTTCCTCGAAGAGAACGCGCGACGCCCGTGAAAGACACCGACGAAATCAGCATCGTCCCCGCCATCGCCGGCGGCTAGCCGCGCGTCGCACTTGCCGCTTTGCACGAAATGCAAAAGTGACTGGTGACTCCTGAGGGGTGACTGGTCACTCTTCCGCAGTCTCCATTCACAACCCCGTATTCCGACGGCATTCCGAACTACCCGCATCTCACACATCCCAATGGCCGCCCAAACAACCCGCCTCTGGCTCATGTATCCCACCAAGCTCATCACACGGCCCATCGTGTGGGAGCTGTGCAAAAAATTCGAGGTCACCACGAACCTCCGCCAGGCCAGCGTGAACGACGAAGTCGGCCTCGTCTGCCTCGAATTCATCGGCGAACGCGACGAGATCAAGCGCGCCATCGGCTGGCTTGAGGAGATCGGCGTGAAGGTCGAGCCCGTCGAGATCAACACCATCGAGGGCTAAAACCTGTCATGCGCTTTGGGAAATGAGGACCGACGGCCCGGCACAAGCCAGCCCATGGCAAGCGAGGCACGGGCGCAGCCCCGGGTTTTGCGCGAAAAATGAGCTGCCCTCGCGCGGTTCCGCGCCCGGGCTCAATTACCCAAAGAGCCGCCACCGCCCGGAGGTTTCCCTCCCGGGCTCATTCCCAAGAGCCGCCACCGCCGGATTTCCCTACCCCTCACCACCATGCGAATCAGGCGCTCCCTCATTCTGCCGGCGATCCATTTCGCCGCACTCGCGGAAGCCTTCTGCCTCCATGCGGAGTTGCCACCGCCGCTTCAACGCGCCGTGGATTTTTTCCGCGACGTCCGCCCGCTGCTGCAGGAGCGCTGCATCGGATGCCACGGTCCGGAAAAGCAGAAGAGCGGCTACCGCCTCGACGCCGGACACGACGCACTGAAAGGCGGCGACTCGGGTGACGCCGCCGATCGTTCCCGGCAAGAGCGCGGAGAGCCCGCTGATCCGTTTCGTCGCCGGGCTCGATGAGGACATGCTGATGCCGCCGAAAAGAGCGACAAGGCACGGCTCACGCCCGGAGGAAGTCGGCGTGCTGCGCGCGTGGATCGATCAGGGCGCTGTGTGGCCGGACGATCGCGCGCAGTCGCGACGACATGATCCGCTCGACTGGTGGTCGCTGAAACCCATCGTGCGGTCCGCGGTGCCGGAAACCCGCAATCGCGCAACCCGCAGTCCGCGAATGCCGATCGACGCCTTCATCCGCGCGAAGCTCGCGGAGAAAAACCTCGCGCCATCGCCGGAAGCCGATCGCCCGCACGCTTTGCCGCCGCCTCTACTTCGACCTCATCGGCCTGCCGCCGACGCCCGAGGAAGTCGAGGCGTTCGTCCAATCCGCGATCCGCAATCCGCGACGCCGCATTCGAGTCGCTCGTCGACCAGCTGCTCGCCTCCCCGCGCTACGGCGAACGCTGGGCGCGGCACTGGCTCGACGTCGTCCACTACGGCGACACGCACGGCTACGACAAGGACAAGCCGCGCCCGAACGCCTGGCCGTATCGCGACTACGTCATCCGCGCGTTCAACGAGGACAAGCCGTACGCGCGCTTCGTGCAGGAGCAGATCGCCGGCGACGTGCTCTTTCCCGGCACGCGCGACGGCATCGAGGCGCTCGGCTTCATCGCCGCCGGGCCGTGGGACTTCATCGGCCACGTCGAAGTGCCGGAGACGAAGACGCGACGGCAAGATCGCGCGCCACCTCGACCGCGACGACATGGTCGCGAACACGATGGGCACCTTCACCAGCCTGACCGTCCACTGCGCGCAGTGCCACAACCACAAGTTCGATCCCATCCCGCAGGAGGACTACTACTCGCCTGCAGGCCGTCTTCGCCGCGCTCGATCGCACCGACCGGAAATACTACCGCGACGACGCGCTCAACGCGCGCTTCGCCGAGCTGACGAAACAGCAGCGCGCCGCGGACGCCGCGCTCGCCGCCGTCGAGGAGCCGCTGCGAAAAAAGGCGGGCGAGCAATTCGCCGCGCTCACGCGGCGCATCGACGGCGCATCGAAGGCCGCCGCGCAAAAGCTCGGCAACACGAGTCCCGACTTCGGCTACCACAGCGCGATCTCGAAAGTGCAGGACGCGGTGAAGTGGGTGCAGGTGGACCTCGGCCAGCACACCGTCGATCCAGAATGTGACGCTGCTCCCGTGCTACGACGACTTCAACGCCATCGGCGCGGGCTTCGGCTTTCCCGTGCGCTTCAAGGTCGAGGCCAGCGACGATCCGGAGTTCAAGACCGGCGTCGCGCTGCTCTGGCGCCACCACGACGCGACGTTCATGGCCGACTTCGAGAATCCCGGGCTCGCGCCATTCACCACCGGAGGCGCAAAGGACGACGGCATCGCCGGCCGCTACGTCCGCGTGACCGCGACGAAGCTCGCGCCGCGCAAGGACGACTTCATCTTCGCGCTCGCCGAACTGCAGGTCACCGACGCGAGCGGGAAAAATGTCGCGCAGGGCAAGCCCGTCACCGCGCTCGATTCCATCGAAGCGCCGCCGCGCTGGCGAAAGGCCAACCTCACCGATGGCATCGCGCCCGTCGCACAATCGCCCGGCGAAAAGGAGAAGCTCGTGCAGGAGCGCGAGGCGCTGCTCATCAGCTTCGCCGACGACGCGACGAAGGCGAAACGCGCCGCGCTTCTCGCAGAATCGCAGCGCATCGCGGGCGAGCTGAAAAAGCTGCCGGCGCCGAACGCCGTCTATGCCGGCGGCATCCACACGGGCAGCGGCAGCTTCGCGGGCACCGGCGCGACCGGAGGCAAGCCGCGTCCGATCTTCTTCCTCGCGCGCGGCGAAGTCACGCAACCCGGCAGGGAAGTCGCCGCCGGCACCCTCTCCGCGCTCACCTTCACACCCGCGCGCTTTTCCCTCGCACCGGACGCCCCGGAAGGCGAGCGCCGCGCGGCGCTCGCGCACTGGATCACCGACCCGCGCAACCCGCTCACCTGGCGCAGCATCGTGAACCGCGTGTGGCAGTATCACTTCGGCCGCGGCCTCGTGGAGACGCCGAACGACTTCGGCCGCAATGGCGCGCTGCCCGTCGCATCCCGAACTGCTCGACTGGCTCGCCGCCGAGTTCCGCGACGGCGGCGGATCGCTCAAGACGCTGCACCGGCTGATCGTGACGAGCGCGACCTACCGGCAGGCCGTCGGCGGCGCAATCGCCGAGCGCGCCGAGCAAGATCGACGCCGGCAACGCGCTGCTCTGGCGGCAGAATCGCCGCAAGCTCGAAGCCGAAGCCGTGCGCGACTCCGTGCTCGCCGTCAGCGGCAAGCTCGACCTCACCGATGGGCGGCCCGGGCTTGCAGGACTTCGTGATCGAGCACCCCGAGCATTCGCCGCACTACGAATACGGCCTCGCGAATCCCGAGGATCCCGAAGACGTGGCGGCGCTCGATCTACCGCTTCATCGTGCGCTCGCAGACGCAGCCGTGGATGACCTCGCTCGACTGCGCCGACCCGTCGATCCGCGTGGACAAGCGCAACGAAAGCCTCTCCGCCCTGCAAGCCCTCGCGCTGCTGAACAACGGCTTCATGCTCACGCAGTCGCCGCCACTTCGCCGAGCGCGTGCAGCGCGAAGCGCCCGACCTCGCCGCACAAGTCGAGCGCGCCCACCATCTCGCCCTCGGCCGCGCGCCGACTCCCGCGGAGCGCGACCGGCTCACCGCCTTTGCAAAGGCGAACGGCCTGCCGAACCTCTGCCGCGTGCTGCTGAACCTGAACGAGTTCGCCTTCGTCGATTGAGCATGAAAAACAACTCGCCCTTTCATCGCCGCAAACCGGGTTCCGCGATTTCACGCCGCGAGTTCCTCTGGCGCTCCGGCGGCGGGCTTGGCGGCATCGCGCTCGCGTCGATGCTCGGCGAAAACGCGCTCGCGGGACGGCGGAGTGCTCGGCGGGAAGCTGCATCATCCGGCGAAGGCGAAGCGCGTCGTGCAGCTCTTCATGGCCGGCGCGGCGAGCCACATCGATCTGTTCGACTACAAGCCGGAGCTGGTGAAGCGCCACGGGCAGCCGAGCGATTTCGGCGAGCACGGTCGAGGCGTTCCAGAACGGGCTCGGGCCGTGGCTGAAGCCGGTGTGGGATTTCAAGCCGTACGGGCAGTCGCGGCAAGATGCTCAGCGAGACCGTCGCGCCGCTCGGCGGCGTGGTGGACGACATGGCGTTCGTCCACAACGTCGTCGGCAAGTCCGGCGTCCACTCGCCCGGCGACGCTGCTGCAGGCCACGGGCTTCGTGCTGCCCGGATTTCCCGGCGCGGGGTGCTGGGTGAGCTACGGGCTCGGCTCGATGAACGACAATCTGCCGACGTTCGTCGTGCTGCCGGATCATCGCGGCTTCGGCTCGAACGGCGTGAAGAATTGGGACTCCGCGTTTCTGCCCGTCGCAGCACAGCGGCACGATCATCTATCCCGGCGCGGAGACGCCGATCGCGGATCTTTTTCCGCACAAGAGCGGCGACTTCGTCAACGCGAAGAGCGAGGCGGCGGCGCAGCAGCTCATGGCCGAGCTCAACCGCGAGCACGCGGCGGCGCGCGAGGGCGACCCGCGGCTCGATGCGCGCATCCGCAGCTACGAACTCGCCGCGAAGATGCAACTCGCCGCGCCCGAGGCGCTCGAACCTCAAGGCCGAGCCGGAGCACGTCGCTGAAGCTCTACGGCCTCGACCGCGGCCCGCAGACTTGGGCGAAGGAAATCAACGCCGAGGAGGAGACCGTTTCACTTCGCGCAGAAATGCCTCGCCGCGCGCCGGCTGCTCGAGCGCGGCGTGCGCTTCGTGCAGATCTGGAGCGGCAACGACAACGGCTTCCCGCGCCGCAACTGGGATTCGCACGAGGACATCGCGCGCGACCACGGCCCGCTCGCGCTCGGCATGGCGCGCGGCTGCGCGGCGTTCATCCAGGATCTGAAGCAGCGCGGCATGCTCGACGACACGATCATCCTGTGGACGACCGAATTCGGCCGCATGCCGTGCGTCGCAAGGCGGCAAGGGGCGCGATCACAATCCGTTCGTCTTCACCAACTGGCTCTGCGGCGGCGGCATCAAGGGCGGCATCACGCACGGCGAAAGCGACGAGTGGGGCTACAAGCCGCTCGACCGCGAACAATCCCACGCAGGTGCTACGACATCCACGCCACGATCCTGCACCTGCTCGGCATCGACCACACGAAGCTCACCTTCCGCCACAACGGCATCGACCGCCGCCTGACCGACGTGCATGGCGAAGTCATCCGCTCGCTGCTCGTGTAGCGGCGCAAGTCGTAGCCGACGAGGGAACGAGGCGGGCACTTTCGAACTCGGAACGCGGAAAGATTTCCGCTGGCTGCATCGTCCTCTCCGATTTCCGCCATCCGCGCTCCGCATTCAAAAATCAGCCCGCCTCGTTCCCTCGGCGGCTACATGGATAACGCCGCCGTCTCGCCGCCTGCATTCTTCAGAGCAGGATCTTCTTCGCCACCTTGCCCGACACATTCGTCAGCCGGAAGTCGCGGCCGGCGTAGTTGTAGGTGAGGGCTTCGTGGTCGAGGCCGAGGAGGTGGAGGATCGTGGCGTGCAGATCGTGCGTGTCCATCTTGCCATCCACGGCGGCTTGGCCGAGTTCGTCGGTGGCGCCGTGGCGCAGGCCGCCTTTTACGCCGCCGCCGGCCATCCACATGGAGTAGCCCTTGGTGTTGTGGCCGCGGCCGTTGCCGTCGCCCTTGTCGTCGTGCGCGCCGCGGCCGAATTCGCCGCCCCACACGATGAGCGTGTCCTTGAGCATGTCGCGCTGCTTGCAGGTCGGCGATGAGGCCGGCGATGGGTTTGTCGATCGCGCCGGCGCGGCCGGTGATGCCCTGGCGGAGGTTGTTGTGGTGGTCCCAGCCGGTGCTCGTGAGCTGGATGAAGCGCACGCCTTTTTCCGCGAGCCGCCGGGCCATGAGGCACTGCGTGCCGAAGCGCGCGGTCTCGGCGTCGTCCGCGCCGTAGAGTGCGCGGATGTGCGCGGGCTCGTCGCCGAGGTCGAGCACGCCGGGGACGGAGGTCTGCATTTTGTAGGCGAGTTCGAGGGCCTCGATGGCGCCTTCGAGTTCGGGGTTCGCCGGGTCGCGCTGCGCGAGCGTGCGGCGGTTCAGCTTTTGGATGAAATCGATCTGCCTGCGCTGGCGGTCGTCGGCGAGGCGCGGGTCGAGATTCGGCAGGCCGCGTCCGCTGAAGCCGAGGCGCGTGCCCTGGTAGCTGGCGGGGAGAAATGCGGAGCCGTAGTTCCCCGCGCCGCCAAGGTCGGCGATGGGATCGATGGTGACGTAGCCGGGGAGGTCCGTGCTCTCCGTGCCGAGGCCGTAGGTGACCCACGCGCCCATCGAGGGGCGGACGAAATTTTCGCTGCCGGTGTGCAGCGCGACGACGGCGGCCTGGTGGCCGGGGTTGTTCGTCGTCATGCCATTGAGCAGGCAGAGGTCGTCGGCGCAGCGCGCGAGATTCGGGAAGGCCTCGGAGATCATGAGGCCGCTCTTTCCCGCGGGCTGGAAGTCGAGCACCGGGCCGAGGAGTTGGTGATGTCCGCCGGGGCCGGACTTTCTTCAGCTCGGGCTTCCAGTCGAAAGTTTCGAGATGGCTCGGCCCGCCATTCATGAAGAGGAAGATGACGCGCTTCGCCGTCGCCGGATGATGGCCGGGCTTCGGTGCGAGCGGGCTGACGTAGCGGCCTTTTTCCGCGGCCTGGAGCGAGGCCTGCAATGCGGCGAATGCGAGCCAGCCGAAACCCGCGCCGGTCGTGCGCAGGAAGTCGCGGCGGGTGCGGATGGGAGCGGCGTGGGTGCAGTTGTTCATGGGCGTGGGAGGCGAATGGAATTGGAGTTCCTTTCAAAATCGGGAGTCATCCCGAGGCCCGTGAGATGCGGGCGTGGTTTTGCCGGCAGGGACGGCAAGGAGCGGCGACATTCCTGTCGCCGACCCGAACGAGCTGCGGAGCAGCACACCCTGCTGGCAAGGTGGTGGCGCACGTGAGCGGCATCAGTTTGGCGCTTCGCGCATCGGCTTCGACGGCGACAGGAATGTCGCCGCTCCCAGGCGAAATCGCGCTCGGTCGCGCATAGTGAATTTCGAGCATGCATCACCAGACGTAGCGGAATTCCGTGCCGGCGATGAGCGACTGCACGAGCGACGTCCAGCCGGCGGACGGCGATCCTTTTTCCCCGGCGAGGAATGCGGCGGCATCGGCAATCTCCTCGCGTGCGGGCTCGCGAGCAAGCAGGACGCCGTATGCGCGGCGGACGCGCGCTTCGTCGTCGCGGAGAGATTTGTCGTCGAGGATGCGGGCCGCGGCGGCGCTGGCGGAGGACGCGGCGAACTCGCTGTTCATGAAAAAGAGCGCCTGCGCGGGGACGGTCGTGACTTCGCGGCGTCCGATGATCTGCGTGGGCTCGGGGAAGTCGAAGGTCTTGTAGATTTCCGGCAGCAGATCGCGGAGCACGGGGAGATAGACGGTGCGATACGGCGAGTGCTCGTCGAGCGTCGCGCGGGTGCGGGCTTTGTTGCCCTTGCCGCCGTTGCCCGCGATCGGGATGCCTTCGGGGCGCGCGAAATCGAGCTGTCCGCCGACGAGGAGCATCGTGTCGCGGATGGCTTCGAATTCGAGCCGCTTCGGATTCATGCGCCAGTAGAGGACGTTTGCGCCGTCGCGTTTCATACGCTCGGGATCGGTGGTGCTGGCCTGCCGGTAGGTGTGGCTGAGCATGAGCGCGCGGATGAGTTTTTTCACCGACCAGCCGCCTTCGACGAAGCGCACCGCGAGATGATCGAGCAGCGCGGGATTCGTGGGGTCTTCGCCGGTGAAGCCGAAGTCGTCCACGGTGCGCACGAGGCCGCGGCCGAAGAGGTGCGCCCAGATGCGGTTCACGGCGACGCGCGCGGTGAGCGGATTGGCTGGCGAGGTGATCCACTGCGCGAGTGCGAGACGTCCGCTTTCCTTTTCGCCGATCTTCGGGAGCGCGGGCAGGCCGGGCACGCGGATGTCGCCGCGCTTCGGCGTGTCGCCGGGCTGGTTGGCCTCGCCCTTGATGCGGATGGCGCAGTCCTGAATTTCGCCCTCGATGACGCCCATCGCGAGGTTGGGGTTCACGCGGTAGCGGCCGTCCGCGGCCATCGCGCCGCGGGAGATGCTGTCGTTCGACATCGCCATCTGCATCGTGTCCGGCCCGGTGGAAGCAGCGGCGGGCCGTGAGCCGCGCGGCGCGGACAGGACCTGCGCGACCGGCGTATTGTCCACGGGCAGGCGCTGGTGCAGATCGGGGTCCACGTACACGCCGCGCTGGCCACCGGAGAGCGTGTCGGAGCTGTAGAAAATCCCGGCGAGCGCGTAGTAGTCGCGCTGCGAGATCGGGTCGGTCTTGTGATCGTGGCAGCGCGCGCACGCCATCGTGAGGCCGAGGAAGGCGCGTGACGTCACGTCGATCTGATCATCCACGCGATCGAGCGCGAACGTCAGCGCGCCGCTGTCCTGCAACGGCAGCGCGCCGAGCGCGAGCAGGCCGGTGGCGGTGAGGCGCGAGCGCTTCTCCGCGACGGTGCGCGCGGGCAGCAGGTCGCCGGCGATCTGCTCGCTCGCGAAACGTGCTGAACGGCTTGTCCTCGTTCAGCGAATCGATGACCCAGTCGCGGTAGCGCCACGCATAGAGGAAAGGCGAATTCCACGTGCGGCCCACGGAGTCGGCGTAGCGCACGACATCGAGCCAGTGCCGCGCCCAGCGCTCGCCAAAGCGCGGCGACGCGAGCAGCCGATCCACCACCTTCGCAAATGCTGCGTCGTCCGGCGCCGGATCGCGCACGAATGCTGCGAGTTCCTCCGGCGTCGGCGGCAGACCCGTGAGATCGAAGGTCGCGCGCCGCAGCAGCGTCGCGCGGTCGGCGTCGGGATTTGGTGCGATGCCGGCGGCTTCGAGTTTCGCGAGGATGAACACGTCGATCCCGTCCTTGAGCCACGCGCCATTTTTCACCGCCGGAATGGCAGGCTTGCGCACCGGCGCGAATGACCAGTGCAAGGGTTCTGCGGCAATGGTTGCTTCACCCAATGCCACGACGAGGACGGCAGACAGGACGAGCGCCGGCGATTTCATGGGGCAGCGGGGCTCAATTCACGTAGGCCGCCTCGTTCGAAAAGAGCAGCGCCTGCGTGTAGGTTTCCCACTGGTTGAGCGGACGGCGCGAGACGCGGAACCCGTCGTTCTTGATGGTCGCGCGGCCATCCATGCGATTGCCCCCGCCCTGCTTGATGTTTTTCGCAGCGAAATTGTTTGCGGACCAGTCCTGCGATTCGACCTGCACGAATGCGAGGCCCATCTTGTATTCATCCGGCCTCGGCATCCGCTGGAAGATGATGCGGTAAAGCGCGGAAATTCTGCCGAGATCGTCGCGGGCGCCGGTAAACTCGGGGCGGTTCACGATGCGGCGCGTGACGTCCACGGACATCGGGCTGTTCATCAAAAAGAGCGCCTGCTGCGGGACGATGGTCGCGGTGCGCTTGGAGTTCGCCATCTCGGGCTTGGCAAAATCGAAGTGCGACATGAGCTCGGGCAGGTTGCCGCGGTCCACGTAGCCGTACACGGAGCGCCGGTAGCTGTAAGGTTCCTCGGTGACGTTCACGGACTTGCCGCCGATGGTGCGATCGAGCTGGCCGCTCATCACGAGCAGCGAGTCGCGCACGGACTCGAAGTCGAGCCGCCGCACATTCGCGCGCCAGAGCAGGCGGTTGTACGGGTCCTTGTCCTGGTATTCGTCGATGACGTGGCTGCTCTCCTGATAGACGCGCGAGAGCATGATGAGCCGGTGGAGCTTCTTCAGGCTCCAGCCATTCTCAGTGAAGTAATGCGTGAGGTAATCGAGCAACTCGGGATGCGTCGGTGCCTCCGCCATCATGCCGAGATCGTCGGGCGTGGACACGAGCCCTTCGCCGAAGTGGTGCATCCACACGCGGTTCACCATCACGCGTGCGGTGCGCGGGTTGTTCTTGTCGGCGATGCAGCGAGCGAGTTCGAGGCGTCCGCTGCCCTGCGTGAACACCACGCCTTTGCCCGTGGGCGAAAGCACGTCGAGGAAGCGGCGCGGGACCATCTCGCCGCGGGTGTTCGCCTGGCCGCGGATGAAGACGGGCGAATTCTGCGGCTGCGGTTTGTCGGCGACGACCATCGCGTACGACGGGGAGCCGGGATGCGTGAGCTGGAGTTCGTTGAGCTTCACGAGTGCTCCCTCCGCGCCTCGCTTGCGGTTGTTCGGGAGGCGGTCGATGAGCTGGCGGAAGTCGGCGATCGAAAGCGAACCGCCGGGCTTCACCTCGAAGGGAATCTGGAGCAGTTCCGCCATCGCGGCATCGACGCCCGGCACGGTGTCGCTGGAGCTGACGGCCATTTCGTCGAGCCAGATCGCGGACTTCGGCGCGACCGTCGCGAATGCATTGTCGTAGAGCTGCCAGACGTCCTTGATGGACCTGAGCGAGTTCGGCTTCGCTGCGCGGAATGCGGCGGCGACGAGACGGTTGACGGGCTTTTTCGCCGCGTCCGGCAGCAGGCCGGCCTGGACTTGCGCGATGATGGCCGGCGACTTCGCGGCAAATTCATCGGCCTTCAGCGCGGACAAAACCGCCAGCGGGCCAAAGACGCTGTCGTCCTTCTTCCGTACGCGCGCCTCGACACGGCGCGCGAGTTCGTCGTCGAGCTTGTTGGCCGCGCGGAATGCGTTGTAGGGCGAGTCCGTCCCCAAGCCGCCCGTCCTTTCGCGGGAGAGCGTGAGCAGTTCAAAATAGAGCGGCGCCTTCAGACGGAAGGTCTGGTTGAAATGCCCGATGGACTCGTAGTACGAATCACGAATCTCCTTTTTCACGCCGTCCTCCTTTTTGGAGTAGTCGGCCAGCAGGTCCGCCTGCGGCAGCGCGCCGATGAGCGGCTTCACGCTTGGCTCCGTGATGCTCGAAAAGACGCCGTGCAGCGCGTAGTAGTCCTTCTGCGAGATCGGGTCGAACATGTGGTCGTGGCAGCGCGCGCACGAGACGGTCATCGCGAGCATCGCCTTGCTGACGGTGTCGATGCGCTCGTTGATGAGATCGTTTGGATTTCCAAAGCGCTCGCCGACCGTGATGAATCCAAGCGCCGCGAGGTTCGCGCTGTTGTAGCCCTGCTGCTCCTTTGGCAAAAGATCCGCCGCGAGCTGATGCGTCAGGAACTGGTCGTAAGGCATGTCGGCGTTCAGCGCGTTGATCACCCAGTCGCGATACGTCCACGCGTGCGCGTAGCGGTACTCGGTGCCGTTCACATTTTCTCCCGCAGTGTCGCTGTAGCGCGCGGTGTCGAGCCAGTGGCGGCCCCAGCGTTCGCCGTAGTGAGGCGAAGCGAGGAGCCGGTCCACCACGCGGGCCCATGCCCCGGCGTGGTCGCGCTTATAGTCGGCGACAAACGCCTCGATCTCCGCGGGGCCAGGGGGAAGCCCGGTGAGATCGTAGTAGCCGCGCCGCAGCAGTATCTCGGGCGTCTCCTGCGCCGCATCCGGCGACGGGAGCATCCCTGCAGCCTCGATTTTCTGCAGGATGAAACAATCCACCGGCGTGCGGCACCACTGCTGGTTTTTGTTGATGGGCACCTTCGGGTTCTTCACGGGCTGATAGGACCAATGGCCCTTCGCCTTGTCGGTCATGCCGCTGAGCTTGGTCTTCACCGCCGTGGCGTTCGCCGGGACTGGCGCGCCCATCTTCACCCACGTGTTGAGATCCGCGATCTGGGCGTCGCTCAGCTTTCCGCCGGCGCTCGAAGGAGGCATCTGGAGATCGGGATCGACGTACGTGATGGCCTTGATGAGCAGCGATTTTTCGGGATCGCCCGGCGCGACGGCCGGACCGGTGTCGCCACCCTTCAGCATTGCGTCTCGCGAGTCGAGCATGAGCCCGCCCTTGCTCTTGCCTGCATCGGCGCTGTGGCAGCGGTAGCAGGTGTCCGCGAGGACGGGTTGGATTTTCAACTCGAAGAACTCGGCCTGCTCCTTCGTGATTTCCTGCGCGAGCGCCGCGCCTGCTGCATAGAACACAAGCAACGGAAGCAACAGTGCCGGGAGTTGAGTAATCGGCCGCGGGGCCGATTTTCCGAGGGAGAAGGCGGAGGGGGTCATGAAGGAGATTCTTTGAATAATAGCCGCGAAAAAGCGTCGCTCCAGCGCCAATTTCCGACGCCTCGCAGCCTTCGCACGATGCGGTTTCGCAAATGCCGCCGGTCCCTTTGAATAACGCCACGTTGGCAGCCGTCGAAATCTGTAGCAATGAAAACACTCCTCGCAGCCACGACCATCGCACTCACCTTCGCTGCCGGCGCCCTCACCGCGCATGCGCAGCCCCCCATGGGTCCGCCTCCCGGCGGCCATTTCTACGGCGGGGAATTCGGACCGCCGCCGCCCCACTTCGAGCGCCGGCCCATGCCTCCTCCGCGACATCATCATCCGCACTTCGTCCCACCGCGCCACGCCCGGCCCATGCCACCGCCGCCGCATCCTGGCCCGCCGCTCATCGGATTCCTTCGGTTCGTCTTCGAGCGCTGAAAAACGTCGCTGACACGGGCCGATTTACCAGACAGAGCCGCGGGGATATCACATCCACGCGGCTCTGAAGTTTTCGGGGCCGGCATCGCCCATCGGGCATTCCATCACGGCCGGGCGGGACGTTCTGCGAGATAATCCCGCACGGCTGCGGCGAGATTGGCCCCGACTGCGCGGTAGCCCGTTGTCGTGCTGTTTTGGTAATTCCACATCGTCTCCAGGCAAAGGCTGACGGTGTGCGGATTGCCATTCATGCTCACCCAGTTCGCACTGATCTGCCGCCACAGCGGGTGATAGCCCGCGCCGGTCATCTTGGGTTTGCTGCTCATGGGCATCAGCGGTTTGATCTTGCTGATGCGCGAATACGCCAGCGCAATGAAACGGTCGCGCAGACCGATCATCGGCTCCTTCAACAAGTCGGGCGGCAGAATGTAGAAGAAGGTGGGATCTCCGGGCGCCGGATTATGCAGGTCCAGAAAGACGTCCATGCGGCCTTCGCGAATCAGGCCGCCCACCATTCTCTGCGCCGCGACGACTTCGTTCCAATGCGGCTGCGGTGACCAGTCGCGGTTGTGATCCTGAGGCTGCGCGTCCTTTCCGCCATTTCCCGTCGCGGTGTTGTCCACATCCATGATCGGGACGATGAAAATCTCCGCGTGCTGCCGCAGCCACGCGGCATCCTCATTCTCGCTGAGCAGCCACTCGCCAAAACCCTGCGCCACCCAGCTCGAACCGCTCTCCCACGCATGCTGGCGCGCCTGCATCCACACGCCGAAGCGCTGCTCCTTCGTCCGCCCGCCCTCCTGCACATGCAGCATCGGGACGGCGCGATTCTCACGCGAACGACAAAGTTCCCCGGCCTTCGCGTGCGGGGATTTCTCGCTCATCTCGCGAACGAACTTCGCGGCGGTCCCCGGCGTGTACGGCGGCCCCCACGCGACAAACACCGAGGTGGCCTCCGCCTTGATCGCATAGCTCATCCGGTCCTCCTCTTTCGTCCCTTTCTCCGTGTGCAGCCACGTCGTGCCGTCGGTGGAAAATGTCGCCTGCGCCGGCATCGCCCACGAGGCGGCGAGTGGTTTCGAGAGCGGCGCGCCCGCCTTCGGCACCGTGGCCGTCGAGCCGCGCAGTCGCAGGGTGATCGTCTCGCCGGGCGTCAGCCCGTTCACGCGAAAAAACCACCAGCACGGCCAGCCGCGCGTCGGATCGCCACCGGGCATGAAGCTGATGCTGCGCGCGACGTTATCAATTTCCACCGCGCTGACCGACCCACCTTCGAAGTCCGATGTGACCGTCAAAGGCTCCGCAGCCACCGCCATGCTCAATCCAAGGAGGACGACGGCCGCGAATTGCGACGATATTTTCAACGACAAGCGATGCATGTTTGGAGGGGGAGATTCATGGCGACTCTACGGTTCAAGACAAGGGAGCCAAGCGTCTTATGATCGGAGCGGGCGAAGCCCCGTCGATCTTGGCTGATACGCCTCGGTGTGCAGTCCGGTTCCACACCTTGGATCGCCTCCGGCAAAAAAAGGATCTCCGCACGGCACAACGCGGCTGGCCATACGGGAGCGTCCGTGCTCTGAGTAATGGAGCCTCCCACCCCGCCCGATTCATGTCTGAAAACCTCAGCGCCCTTGCGTTTCGAAAAAGCGCCGAAAAAAACCTCTTCGAGCGAATGGTGGAGGCTGCGGAAAAAACGGGTACCGCGGCCAATCCCGAGACAGTGCGGCAGCTTGGCGAAGAGTCCCTTTTTGGCGACGCATTCACGCTCGGGGCGGTTTCGTTTTACGACTTTCTGAAAAAGGAAAACGCGGGGAAGAAGGTCTTCGTCTGCAACGGCTCGGCGTGCCTGTGCGCGGGGACGCAGGACAGGCTGCACGATGCGCTGGGCGGGCATTTCAAGGAGGAGGAAATCGGCCATATCTGCTGTCTCGGGCGCTGCCATACGGGCGGCGCGTTTCAGTATCAGGAAAAGAACTACTCAGGACAGCCGGACGCGGCGCTGAAGTCGCTTTTTTCGACGGGCAAAGGCGATTCGGAGGATCGCTACGAGGTCGTGTCGCATCTGCAGCCGCCGCAACTCACCGCGCCGTTTCCCGGCGTCGAGGAATACTACGAGCCGTTCCGCGAGTTGCTCGCGAACGCGATCGCGACTGGCTCGCGGGCGAACTGCAAGGACTCCGGCCTGCGCGGACGCGGCGGCGCGGGTTTTCCGCTGCATTTCAAATGGTCGTCGTGCCGCGCGAGCCGAGGGCGCGGTGAAGTACATCGTCTGCAATGCCGACGAGGGCGATCCCGGCGCCTACATCGACAAGTATCTCATGGAGCAGCAGCCGCACTCGGTGCTGCTCGGCATGATGGTCGCGGGCTGGTTCGCGGGCGCGGAGGTCGGCATGCTCTACATCCGCGCGGAGTATCCGGATTCGATGCGCATCGTGAATGCGGCCATCGCGGAGCTTGCACGCCGCGGGATTGCTCGGGAAGAACATCCTCGGGAGCGGATTCGATTTTGCGCTGAAGACGATCAAGGGCGCGGGCGCCTACATCTGCGGCGAGGAGACGGCGCTGCTCGCGAGCATCGAAGGCCAGCGTCCCGAGGTCCGCGTGCGTCCGCCCTTCCCGACGGTCGAGGGGCTCTACCGCAAGCCCACGATCGTGAACAACGTCGAGACCTTCTCGAACCTCCACGCGATCCTCACGCTCGGCGGCAAGGGCTACGCGAAAATCGGCACCGCGCAGAGCACCGGGCCGAAGCTGCTCTCGCTCGACAGCCATTTCGCAAAGCCCGGCATCTACGAAGTCGCGATGGGCACGCCGCTCGCCGACGTGGTCGCGCTCGCGGGCGGCTTCAAGACGAAGATCAAGGCGATCCAAATCGGCGGCCCGCTCGGCGGCATCGTGCCGGTGGAGAAAATCGGCGATCTCACCGTGGATTTCGAGTCGTTCAAGAAGGCCGGATTCCTGCTCGGCCACGCGGGCGTCGTGAGCATCCCGGAGTCGTTCCCGATGATCGAATACATCCAGCACCTCTTCCAGTTCACCGCCGACGAGAGCTGCGGCAAATGCTTCCCCTGCCGCCTCGGCAGCACGCGCGGCGCGGAACTCGTCGCGAAGGCGCGCAGCGACAGCAGCTACAAGATCGACCGCACGCTCATTGACGACCTGCTCGACACGATGGAGCTGACCTCCCTCTGCGCCCTCGGCGGCGGCGTGCCCTTGCCGATCAAGAATGCGCTGCAATATTTCGAGGACGAGCTTCGCCCTTTCCTAAGCAGCGCAACCGCCAGGCGCTAACTCATCACGACCATGGTCCAGGATCTCGCCACCATCACCGCCTACATCGACGGCACGCCGCAGCAGTTCGAGGACGGCGACACGCTGCTCAATTTCATCGACCGCCATCGCGGGCGCGGGCATGTGCCGACGCTCTGCGATGCGCCGCAGCTCAAGCCCTACGGCGCTTGCCGCGTCTGCTCCGTCGAAATCGCGCAGAGCGCCGACGGCCCGCGCCGCGTCGTCGCCTCGTGCCACACGCCGCTCACGGCGGGGATGCACATCTTCACCGAGTCGCAGAAGATGCGCGGGCTGCGGCGGAACATCGTCGAACTGGTGCTCACCGATCATCCGCTCGACTGCCTCACCTGCGAAGTGAACGGCAACTGCGAGCTGCAGACCGTCGCGGCGAAAGTCGGCATCCGCAGCGTGCGCTATCCGGCGGGCAAAAACCATCTCGACCGCAAGAAGGACCTCTCGCACCCCTACATGACTTCGGACCTCTCGAAGTGCATCAACTGCTCCCGCTGCGTGCGCGCGTGCGACGAGGTGCAGGGGCAGTTCGTGCTCTCGATGCACGGGCGCGGTTTCGATGCGCGCATCATCAAGGGGCTCGATGTCTCGTTCGAGGATTCGCCGTGCGTGTCGTGCGGCGCGTGTTCGCAGGCGTGCCCGACCTCGGCGATTTCGGACATCGTTCAAATCGAAGGCCATCGAGGCGACGAAGAAGACGCGCACGATCTGCACCTACTGCGGCGTCGGCTGCAACCTGGAGGTCGCCACGAAGGGCAACGAGATTCTCTCCATCCAGGCGCCGTTCGACGCCGAGGTGAACGCGGCGCACACCTGCCTCAAGGGCCGCTACGCGTTCAAGTTTTACAACCACCCCGACCGCCTGCGGAAGCCGCTCATCCGCACCAACGGCCACTTCGTCGAGGCCACGTGGGACGAGGCGTATGATCACATCGCGGCGAATTTGAAGCGCATCAAGGCCGAGCACGGCGGCGATGCGGTCGGCGGCATTTCGTCGGCGCGCTGCACGAATGAGGAAAACTACCTCATGCAGAAATTCATCCGCGTCGCGTTCGGCACGAACAACATCGATGCCTGCGCGCGCGTCTGCCATTCGCCGACGGCGTGGGGCATGCAGAAGGCATTCGGCACCGGCGCGGCGACGAACTCGGTCGATCGATCTGCAATACACGAACTGCATCCTCGTCATCGGCGCGAACCCGACCGAGGGCCATCCCGTGACCGGCGCGAAGATCAAGCAGCGCGCGATGAAGGGCGTGCCGCTCATCATCATCGACCCGCGCGAGATCGAGATCGTGAAATTTGCGAAGTATCACCTCCAGCTCCGCCCCGGCACGAACGTCGCGCTGCTCGACATGTTCGCCTATTACATCCTCGAAGCCGGGCTCGTGGATCGCGACTTCATCGAGAAGCGCTGCGAGAACTGGGCCGAGTTCGAAGCCGGCCTCCGCTCGCTCGACCTCGACGAACTGGAGAAAATCCACGGCGTCGATCGCAACCTCGTGAAGGCCGCCGCGCTCGAATACGCGAACGCGGAAAACGCGATGGCCTTCCACGGCCTCGGCGTCACCGAGCACACGCACGGCTCGAAGACCATCATGCTCATCGCCGACATCGCGATGATGACCGGCAACATCGGCCGCCGCGGCGTCGGCGTGAACCCGTTGCGCGGGCAGAACAACGTGCAGGGCACCGCCGACATGGGCTGCCAGCCGCACCAGGGCGCGGGCTATTTGCAGGTGAACGATCCCGCGAACCACGCGATGTATGAGCAGTTCTACGGCGCGAAAATGTCCGACCAGATCGGCCTCAAGATCCCGCAGATGTATGACGCCGCGCTCGCGGGAAAATTGAAGGCCATCTGGGTCATGGGCCAGGACCTCGTGCAGACCGACCCGAACACCGAGCACGTGAAGAAGGCGCTCAACTCGCTCGAGTTCCTCGTCGTGCAGGAAATCTTCATGATCAGAGACCGCGAAGTTCGCCAACGTCGTGCTGCCCGGCGCATCGTTCTTTGAAAAGAGCGGCACCTTCACCAATGGCGAGCGCCGCGTGCAGCGCGTGAACGAAGTCATCCCGCCGCTCGCCGGCACGAAGACCGACGGCCAGATCGTCGTGGACATCATGAACCGCATGGGCATCCCGCAGCCCGACTACACGCCCGACGGCGTCCTCGCCGAAATCGCCCGCGTCGTCCCGTTTTTCAAAGGCGCCGTGTGGGAAAAACTCGGCGACAACGGCAAGCAATGGCCCATCCAGGAAGGCTGCATCGGCACCGAAATCCTCCACACCGACACCTTCAAGCGCGGCCTCGGCAAGTTCCACTTCTTCCGCTTCCAGGAATCGCGCGAAATCGTGCAGCACCACGGCGAATTCCCCTTCATCCTCACCACCGGCCGCGTGCTGGAGCACTACAACTGCGGCACCATGACCCGCCGCACCGGCAACGCCCGCATCGTCACCGAGGACATCCTCGCCATCCACCCCGCCGACGCCGCGAAAAAGGACATCGCCGACCGGCGACCTCGTCCGCATCTTCTCCGCCCGCGGCGAAGTGCGAATCCACGCCAAGGTCTCCGACGAAGTGAAACCCGGCATCCTCTACACCACCTTCCACTTCCCCGAACACCTCGTGAACGTCGTCACCAGCAGCGAGTGCGACGAAGACACCATGTGCCCCGAATACAAAGTCGTCGCCGTGGATGTGGAGCGGGTGAGCGCGCCGGTGGAGAAGAAGGCTGCGCAGCCGGAAGCCGTCGCCGCGAGTTGATCCGGACTCCGCGCGCGACTGCGCTCCGAATTTTCGGCACCTCGTACCGCCGCGTGGGCGGTCAAGCAGCCAGGCAAAAGCGGCGATTACGCGTCGACATCACGGAAACCGCCGCACGGGCAGGGCAATCCCCGACACCCACACCTTCCATCGCGATGGCGCGGTCGTTACACGGATGACGGCTCTTTTGCCGCGTACGTTTCCAGGAAGCGGGCGAGCTTGTGGAAGTCTTTGTTTGGATCGATGTAGCGGACGACAGTCACGAGCGTCTGCGGGTCGATCAGATCGGTGAAAGGGACGTAGTGCAGGTCCAGTTGGCCGACGACGGAAACCATCACGCCGTTGGCTCCATTTTCCACCAAGGCCCGGTAGGCGCCGACGCCGAGCTGGCTTCCCAGCATCACGTCGAAGGCGTGGGGTTTGGCGCAGCGGGACTCGTAGCCGAGCTGGATGCCGGTGACTTTCCGCGTCCGCTTCGTGCGCGCCTTGTATGCGTCCGCGACGAGCTGGGCGAAACGCTGGCCGAGATTGACCTGCGAAATCGCGATGTGGCCATGGTCGTCACGTTGCACGTTGCTGAGATACTTCGCGGGCAAAAATTCGGCGAGTCCCTCCGCCAGGATGATCACGCCGAAGTTCCGGCCCGCCTTTTCGCGAGCCTCCATCATGTCCACGATCCGGGCGACAACGCGGTCCATGTTCATGATGGCCTTGGTCTTCGACTTCCCGGTCTTGGCGTCCGTCGTGGTCTCTTCCTCACGCAGATCGCCGATGATGTCCTCGACGCTCAGGACCATGCTCGCCTCACCGGCGATCGCGACCCCGTAGGCCAGCCAGCCGGCACTGCGGCCCATCGTCTCGGCGAGGAAATACGCGCGGTTCGCCTCGGCGTCGAAGAGGAGGTTGCGGACTTCGCCCGCCAGCGTCTCCACGGCGGTGAAATAGCCGAAGGTGAAATCAATGCCGGCGTAGTCGTTGTCGATCGTCTTCGGGACGTGGACGACCGGAATCCGGTGGGCGTCGGCTGGCAACTTGTCCTGGAACAGCTTGAACTTGTTGGCCGTCTTCAGCGTGTCATCGCCGCCGATCGAGATCAGGGCGTCCACGCCCAGCGAGCAGAGCCCTTCGTAAACGCGCCGCAGCGGCGCCACACGCTCGGCATCCTCGAGGTGCGCCGGGCTGGAAATGTTCTTGCCGGGGTTCGTGCGTGCGGTGCCGATCAGGATGCCCTGCGAGTTGCGCGTCCGGCGGAGGGCGGCAAAATCCAACTCGATGTAGTCGCGGCCCGCTTCCAGCGGCTTGTCCGGTGAATACTCGGCCAGCGCCGAGTAGCCGTGCTTGATTCCAATCGCACTAATCCCATTCCGCACAAACGAGGCCGCACAGGTGGAAATCACCGCGTTTGCAGCGGGAGCCGGCCCTCCTGCAAAAAGAAGGGCTACTCGGCGGAACTTTCGGTTGGGATTTGAAGGGATGGTCATAGGTAAAGGTTCAACAAGGAGGCACTGGCGATCCCGTCGTCGTGACGGGGCGTCGCCAGTGCGGAGCGCAAACTACGCAAGGCCGGGCAAAAATTGGAACAACATTTCAATTCCGTGACTGGGGAACTCAAGGGGATGGGATCGCCTTCTTTTCTGCCGTGTCACCGCGGAGGCTGAGTCACGCGGGCTGGAACGGGCGATCCAAATGCGACTCGCCGCCAAAAAGCTTGGTACCGGATGCCGAACCGCCAAAATCCCGGGCATCAAACGGGGCGAATGAGTTTCGCTGCGTCGGAATTTTCCACTCCCGAAATCCGCCGTACAAAAGCAATATGGCGACTCCAGTCCTCTTCGAGCTTCCCTCCATTCCACTGCACAACGGAAAACTCCAAACACTCCCATGAATGCGTTTCACCCGATACTGGCTCCGCTGTTGATGCTCATCGTCCTCAACGGCGCGACGGCGCAACCTGCGACGAAGCGGCTCGACTATCGGCAGGAGCAGGCGATCAAGGACGCGCGCTATTACCTGAGTCAGGTCGAAGGAACGACCGGGCTGATCGCGCAGAAATCCGCCGGGATGAAAGTCGGGGATGCCTCGGTGCAGATTCAGGACGTGGACAACCTGCTGGCCAACAAGACCCGCCTCGCGCAGTACCTCACGAACACCGAGGCCCGCCTGAAGCAACTTCCGGCCGAGCATCCCGACGTGAAGGTGGAGCAGGCACGCTTTGACAAGGCCAGGGCCGAACTCGACGCGCAGGACAGGAAGCTCACCGAGATCCGCAACGCGCTCGCCGGCGTGGTCGCGAAAGGCGGCGGAGCCGGGTGGAAGGCCGACTTTGACCGACTGCGCGAGATCAACGCGACATTCGCCAATCCGCAGGTCATCGAAACCCAGCCGGAAGCGGCGATCGAAACCATCAAGCTGATCCTGCCGGTGCAGGAGGAGCGCAAGCGCATCGCCGCGAAATACGCCGACCTGCTCAAGCAGACGACGCCCGAGGCAAAGGACATGAACTCCGTGCTTCGTTACTTCGACGAGGTCTTTGGCAGGTTCGACACCGCGCTGAAGGGTTTCGTCGCCAGCGCGCCTGCGGCCGTCGGCAAGAGCGTGGACGATGCGCTCCAGATGGGCGAAGGCGCGGTCGCGGGGAAGAAGCACGCGTTCTTTGGCCAGGGCGGCGGCGTGAATCAGCGCCTGGACGAGGCGCAGACCCGGCTGAATGTCCTCGCCGCCGCGGCGCCCGATTCCCCGGCGACGGTCGCCGCCCGGCAGAAACTCGAAGCCGCGCGCGCAAAAGTGAAGACCATGCAGGCCGCGCTGCACGACGACATCGTCCAATCCAACCAGCCCCCGCAGGACCGCTACAACGGCCCGGACAAGGCGGCGCTGATCGAGATCGTGAAAAAGAAATGGGCCGGCTCCGGTATTGCCGCCGAGGTGCTGAGGACGGGAATCAACTCAACCGCGTGGCAGCGCGAGACCCGCTGGGACTGGCGGGCGGGCGCCTTTCACAAGGTGGACATCAGCCGCATCCAGGGGCACGTCGTCGTGAAAAAGGACGCCGCGACGGCACTCGTCTATCACATCAACCTGCTGAAGGACCACCTCGCCGGCGACACCATCACGGCCTACTTGTTCAACGATCTCAAGGCCGAGCCAGACGTGACGATGAAGCTGGCGGTGAAAAATGTGAAGTGAGCGCGAGGCCGGACGCCGCGGGCGTCCCGCTTGCCTGCGCAGCGCCGCAGCGGCTACAAGCAGCGCGCGCATGAAGATTCTCCGCCACTCACAGCCCGGTTTTGCAAAAGCCCTCGCCGCCCTCAAGCGCCATGCCGAGCCGACGGACGATGTGCGCAAGACGGTCGCGGGCATCATTGCGGACATCCGCAAGCGCGGCGATGCGGCGCTGATCGAACTCACGGAGAAGTTCGGCGGGTCGAAGCTGAAGCCCGCGCAACTCGCCGTCTCCGAGCCTGCGTCCGTGGATGCCGCGACGCGGAAAGCCATCGCGATGTCACACAAGAACGTCTTCGCCTTTGCCAAGAAGAGCCTCCGCAAGTCGTGGAGCGGACGCAACGCGCAGGGCGCGCGCGTCGGCGAACGCTTTGATCCCTTCCAGCGCGTCGGCGTGTATGTGCCCGGCGGCACCGCGCCGCTCGTCTCGACTGCGGTGATGACCGTCACGCTCGCCGCCGCCGCGGGCTGCCCGGAGATCGTCGCCGTCACGCCGTGCGGCAAGGACGGCTCGATGAATCCCGCGCTGCTCTTCGCGCTCCGCCACGCGGGCGCGACGGAAATCTACCGCGTCGGCGGCGCGCAGGCGGTCGCCGCGCTCGCGTATGGCACGAAGACCATCCGGCCCGTGCAGAAAATCTTCGGCCCCGGCAGCCCGTGGGTCGTCGAGGCGAAGCGGCAGGTCTTCGGCCAGTGCGCCATCGATCTCCTCCCCGGCCCGAGCGAAATCCTCGTCCTCGCCGACGCCACCGCAAACGCCGCGTGGGTCGCCGCCGACCTCCTCGCGCAGGCCGAGCATGGCCACGGCAGCAGCATCCTCTTCGTCACCGACAGCGCGCAGCCTCCTCACGAAGTGGAGAAGCAAATCCGCGCCCAGGCCGCCACGCTCAGCCGCCGCGAATACCTCACCGACGTCCTCGATCAAAACGCCGCGCTCGTCCTCGTGAAAACCCTCGCCGACGGCACCGCCATCGCGAACGACTTCGCGCCCGAGCACATCTCCATCGTCGCGAAAAACGAGGACGCCATCGCCCGCGACATCCGCACGAGCGGCGCGATCTTCCTCGGCGGCTGGTCGCCCGTCGCCGCGGGCGATTTTGTCGCCGGCCCGAGCCACACGCTGCCCACGGGCGGCGCGGGAAAAAGTTTCCCCGGACTGATGAGTGACATGTTCCAGCGCCGCACGAGCATCATCCGCCTCGACCGCGCCTCGCTCGCGAAAAGCGTGGAGACCATCGAGCAATTCAGCCGAATAGAAGGCCTCGACGCCCACGGGCGGAGTGCGCGCATCCGCTTCGAGTAACCCGCCTACTGCGGCTTTTCGGTGTTCACCGTGCCGCCTGACTTCTCGGCCATCGCGGTGATCAGGGGGTTGATTTTCTTCCCGGCGAAGTTGTGCACGTGGAGCGTGATCTTCCGATCCTCCAACTGGGAACTGAGCTTTTCCAGCACTTCGACATCCACCTTGTCGGCGAAATCCGCGAACCAGTAGATCGTGTCCACGCCACGCTTGACCAGGTCGTCGAAGGCCACCTGCGTCCGCCCGATCAGCTTCCCGGAGTCGCCTCCCTCATCGTCAAACCACGACACGTAGAGCTTGTCCTTCACGGTGGGGCGCTTCGTCATTTTTTCAAACTCTTCGATCTTCAGCGCTTTCGCGATCTGCCCGGGGGTCGTGAAATTGCCTTTGGTCTTCTCGAGATCGCGCTTCGTGATGCTCGAATACTTGCGGATTTCGTGTCCCGACGTGCCGTTGAAATTAATCATCCCGCATCCGGGATAGAGGACGAGCGTGGCGTTCTCGAAACCCTTCTGGATTTCCGTGACTGCGCCCGCCAGGTGAGGGTGAGCCGAGCCGGAAACATCGAGGATCACGCCCAGTTTCGCAGCCGTGACTTTCTTGCCGAAAATCATCGCCGTCCGCGTGCCGCCCATCCGGCCCAGACCCCCGGTTCCGATGCCGCCATTTCCCATGCCCCCGGCTCCCGTGCCTCCGACGGACGCCATTGCGCCTTTGATCGAATCCGAAACTCCGAGCATCTGAGCGTCAGGGATCGCGGACACCTTCCATGCCGGAGTCTGGGCCGTCGTCACGATGGCAATCACCGGAGCCGCCAGGATCGGAGTTTGCGGGGCAGCTTGCGCGATCTGAGGACTCTCTGGCGCCTCCGACCGTGGTTCGTTGGCTCGGAAGT
Organism: uncultured Verrucomicrobiae bacterium; assembly: GCA_963769025.1. Lineage (GTDB taxonomy): Bacteria > Verrucomicrobiota > Verrucomicrobiia > Chthoniobacterales > Chthoniobacteraceae > SXWH01. Next base: position 139,711 of record CAVYKI010000002.1, on the reverse strand, counting down.
CGTCCGCCACCAGCCCTCCGCTATCGGATTCAAAGTCCGGCGGCTCATGCGTCACCTTGTAGAGCACCACGCTGCCAGCCACGATGACGACGATCGCGTGGATGAGGAGCGAAATGGTCACGAAGCGCGACGCAGCTACCCATGAACGAATCCGTTCAAAGTGGTTGGGGGAATCCGGAGAGGCGTTCATGGTGAACGCTTGATCGTAACGTTCATATCGGAAATGTGAACCGCTGATTTGGCAGCCGCCTTGGCTCTCGGGGCGCCGGAGGCATGCGCTGCTTTGAACGGCGAGGGCGACATGGAGCCTGCCGCCGTTGGCGCGCGGGGCGGTGGGACGATTGCACGTTGCCGATGCCTCCTCGTGTGCGATGAACGCGGTCCATGATTTCCACTTCTGAGATTAAAACCAATGTCCTCAGCGGCCTGACGGTCGCGCTGGCCATGGTTCCCGAGGCGATAGCCTTCGCGCTCGTCGCCCACCTTTCACCGCTCACGGGGCTTTATGCGGCGTTCATCGTCGGGCTCATCACGGCGACGATTGGCGGGCGGCCCGGCATGGTGTCGGGAGCTGCGGGTGCGCTGGCGGTGGTCATGGTGTCGCTGGTCGCGATGCATGGTGCGGAATACCTTTTTGCCACCGTGGTCCTGATGGGAATGCTCCAGCTTCTTTTCGCGGCGTTCCGCCTCGGCAAGCTCATCCGGCTGGTGCCGCATCCGGTGATGCTCGGCTTTGTGAACGGGCTGGCGATCGTCATTTTCCTGGCGCAGTTCGGGCACTTCAAGACGACCGGCGCGGATGGCGTGCCGCACTGGATGCAGGGCTCGGCCCTTTACACGATGCTGGGCCTCATCGCGCTGACGATGGCGATCATCTATCTGTTTCCCAAGCTGACGAAGGCGGTGCCCGCGACGCTCGCCGGGATTCTCGTCGTGTCCGGGTTGGTCGGCGGATTCGGCATTCACACGAAGACGGTGGGCGACCTCGGCTCGATCGCGGGCGGGTTGCCGGCGTTCCACGTGCCCGGCGTGCCGTGGAATTGGGAGACGCTGAAGATCATTTTCCCCTACGCGCTGATTCTCGCGGCCATCGGGCTGATCGAGTCGCTGCTGACACTGAACCTCATCGACGCGATGACCGACACGCGCGGCAAGCCGAACCGTGAGTGCATGGCGCAGGGCGCGGCGAATGTGGTGACGGGATTCTTCGGCGGCATGGGCGGCTGCGCGATGATCGGCCAGAGCATGATCAATGTGAACAGCGGCGGGACGAAGCGGCTGGCGAGCATCTCCATGTCGCTGTTCCTGCTGGCGTTCATCCTGTTTGGATCGAGCCTCATCGAGCGCATCCCGCTCGCGGCGCTCATCGGCGTGATGTTCGTCGTGTGCGAAAAGACGTTTGAATGGGCGAGCCTGGAGGCGCTGCGGAAGATTCCGCGCTCCGACGCGATCATCGTCGTGCTGGTGACAGTGGTGACGGTCTTCACGGACTTGGCGATTGCCGTCGTGCTCGGCGTGATCATCGCGGCCCTGGTATTCGCGTGGCAGCACGCAAAACAGATCAACGTGAAGACCTACACGGACGACAAAGGCTGGAAGGTGTACGATCTCGAAGGCTCGCTGTTCTTCGCATCCGCGGCGGGGTTTGCGGCCTTGTTCACTCCCCGGGAGGATCCGGCGGAGGTCGTCGTGGAGTTCCGCCGTGCGAAAGTGGTGGATCACTCCGCCATCGAGGCCATCGACGCACTGGCGGGCCGCTACCTGCAAGTCGGCAAGCGGCTGCACCTGCGGCACCTCAGCCCGGACTGCCTCGAGCTTCTGCACAAGGCGAAGCCCATGGTCGAAGTGAACACGCACGAAGACCCGCACTACCACATCGCCGACAGCAAGCTCGGCTGACGCTCTGCGCGACGCGGAGATCCGCTCAGCCGACGTGCTGCACGGCGCGGAGCTTCGTGTCGCCGACTTGCAGACCGAGGGCTTGCTCGGCGACGCGGAGGAATGCGCTGCTTTGATCGGTGAGGGCGACCTGGAGCTTGCCGACGTTCTTCGCAGGGGCGGCGAGCTTTTGCTGGCGGAGGAGTTTCTGCACGGCGAGGGCGGTGTTCTGCGCGGAGTCCACGAGGGTGACATCGGGGCCGACGTGGCGCTGGATGGCGTCGCGGAGCAGCGGGTAATGCGTGCAGCCGAGGACGAGCGTGTCCACGCCGGAGCGCAGCAGCTTTTCCAGATAGCGGGCGATGATGGAGTCGGTGACGGGATCGTCGAGCCAGCCTTCCTCGATGAGCGGGACGAGCAGCGGGCACGGCTCGGTGAAGACCTTCACGTCGGAGTCGAGCGCCTCGATGGCGCGTTCGTAGGCGCGGCTGGCGATGGTGGCGCGCGTGCCGATGACGCCGACTTTTCCCGAACGCGTGGCCTTCACCGCGGCCTGCGCGCCGGGCTCGATGACGCCGGTGACGGGGACGCGCAGCGTCTCGCGGAGGCGCGGGACGCCGAGGGCGCTGGCGGTGTTGCAGGCGACGACGATGAGCTTTGCGCGCTCGGCGAGGAGGAGGCCGGAGATTTCCTGGCTGTAGCGCTCGATGGTCGCCTGGCTTTTGCCGCCGTACGGCACGCGCGCGGTGTCGCCGATGTAGAAGATGTTCTCGGCGGGCAGCAGCTTGCGAAGCGCGGCGACGACGGTGAGGCCGCCGATGCCGGAATCGAAGACGCCGATGGGCTGCGGGGCGGCGGGGGGCGTGGGTTTGCGGGCGGTGGATCGCTTCACGAAAAAGGAGCGCGATGAGAGGCGGGCGCCGCGCGCGTGGCAAGCGCAGTCGCGCGTCAGTTCGCCACGGGCGGCTCGATGGGCTCGGGCTTCGGGGCCTTCGGGCGTCTCGCGTTTCACGGTCTTGTCGGCGGGCGCGCGCTCGGGCTTCACATCATCGGTATGCGAGACGACCGGCGTCGCGGCTGGTTGCCGACTGCGCGGCGGTAGTTCTCCACAGCCTGCAGGATGGCCTGGGCGAGGAGTTGCCGGTAGCCGGCGGTGGCGATCAGTTTTGCGTCGTAGGGATTCGTCTGGAAACCGCCCTCGATGAGCACGCCGGGGATGGTGATGTCGCGGATGACGACGAAGCGCGCGCGCTTGAGGCCGCGATCGAACATGCTTGCGTCTTTACGACGAGCGCGGCGTGGGTCGCGGTGGCGAGCGCGATGTTTTCCGCGTCGCGGGCATTGCCACGGCACTCGTGAAGATCGGAGACGCGCGGGCCGTCGGACATCATCGAGGGGACGCCGCGCGGCGCGAGCGTGAAGGCCTCGACGCCGGTGCCGTAGCCGCCGGCGTTGAAATGCACGGAGATGAAGATGGCGCGCTTGTGCTGGTTCGCGATGCGCACGCGATCGTCGAGCGAGATGAAGGTGTCGTCCGTGCGGGTGAGCACCACCTTCAATCCGCTGGCCTGGAGCAGCGCCTTCGCGCGAAGCACGACGTCGAGCGCGAACGCCTTCTCCGGGCCGTAGATGCTCTAGCGCGCCGTTGTCGTGCCCGCCGTGGCCGGCATCGAGCACGACGGTGTCGATCGGCTCCGCGTTCTTGATGCGGCTCGGGCGCATGACCGGCTCGATGAGCTTCACGAGGTCCATCCGCGAGATGCAGACCTTCCCGTCGTGCTCGATCGCGGGGTAGCTGAGGATGAACTTGAGATTGTTGATGAAGAAATCCGGCGAGCCGATGGTCGCGCGGATGGTACGCACCCCGGAAGACGCCGACGCCTCCTTCTCCTTCCGCCGCACGGCGCTGAGGCTGTAAAACTCCGCGATGTTGTCCATCGTGAGGTAGTCGCGTCCCTCCGACTTTCACGACCGCTCCAGTCCTGCGCGCCCCACGCCGGCAGCACGCAGCCGATCAGGATGGCGAGCAGTGTGAAAAGGCGGGGCATCGGCTGAAGTGAATGACGGATCGTGTTTTGATGCAGCCAGTGCGCCGCCGCGTGGAGCCAGCAGCGGGATTCGAACCCGCGACCTTTCGATTACAAATCGAGCGCTCTACCAACTGAGCTATACTGGCGTTCCTGCAGGGTGAACGTGGCGGCGCAAACTATCCGGCGAAGCGCGCCAATCAAGCACGACATCTGCTTTTCAAAAATGAGAATCATGTCTTTACCCAACCCACAAGTCATCCCGTTGCCAGGATCGGCGCAGGAGCGCACGGTGCGTTTCCCCTCGCAGCGTGGCGGCCGTTCGTCGGCCATGGCGCAGGACGATGAGAGCACGCAGGATCTCGAAATCACCAACATCCTCCTGCTCGATGACGACGTGGAGCTGGCGGACACGCTGAAGCTGCTGCTGGAATCACGCAATTTTGTCGTCACCACCGCGCGCAACGGCGTCGAGGGGCTGCGCGAGGCCATGGGGATGGATTTCGACGTGATCATCTGCGACATGATGATGCCGACGATGCCGGGCGACATGTTTTACCTCGCCATCCAAAAGGTGAAGCCGCACCTGTGCTCGCGCTTTCTCTTCGTCACCGGAAACGGCGATGACCCGCGGACGAACGACTTCCTCCACCACGCGGACGGCCTCGTTGTCTTCAAGCCGGTGCCGAGCGACGAACTCCTCCAGATGATCTCGCTCGTGCTCCAGCGCAACGCGCGGCTGCAGGCCTGAGCGGGCTCGCCCGCCGTGACTCAATCCGCGCCGTGTTCGGCGAGATGCCGCTCCGCATCCAGCGCGGCGGCGCAACCCTGGCCCGCGGCGGTGACCGCCTGCCGGTAGCGGTGATCGGACACGTCGCCCGCCGCGAAGACGCCGGGCACATTCGTCGCGGTCGTTCCGCCCTGCTGCAGGAGGTAGCCGTTTTCATCCATCGAAAGGATGCCCTTGAACGGCGCCGTATTCGGGGTGTGGCCGATGGCGACGAAGACGCATTTCACCTCGAGTTCACGCTCGGCGTCCGACTTCAAGTCGCGCAGTTTCACCGCGCGCATCTCGCCTTCCGCATCCGGGAGATATTCCGCGACCGCGCTGTTCCAGATCGGCTCGATTTTCGGATTCGCGAGCGTGCGGTCGGCCATGATCTTCGATGCGCGCAGCGAGTCGCGACGGTGGATGAGGTAGACCTTCGATGCGAAGCGAGTGAGGAACGTCGCCTCCTCGCACGCGGAATCGCCGCCGCCCACGACGCACACGGGCACGTTGCGGTAAAACGCGCCGTCGCACGTCGCGCATGAGGTCAGCCCATGGCCGATGAGTTCGCGCTCGCGGTCGATGCCGAGCCATTTCGCGCTCGCGCCGCTCGCGACGATGAGCGTGCGCGTGTCGATCCACTTGCCCTCGACCTTGATGCTCACATGCTGGCCGGCGGGCTTCAGCCCTGCGCACTCCGCATACTGAAACCGCGCGCCGAATCGCTCCGCCTGCGCCTTCATGTTCATGATCAGTTCCGGGCCCGTGATGCCTTCCTTGAAGCCGGGAAAATTCTCCACAAGCGTCGTGGTGGAAAGCTGGCCGCCCGGCTCGTGGCCTTCGAGGACGAGCGGGGAAAGATTGGCGCGGGCGGCGTAAATCGCCGCGGTGAGCCCGGCGCAGCCGGTGCCGAGAATGATGACTTTTTCCATAAGGGGCGGAGAGCAAACAACGCGGCCCCGCGGGGTGCAAGCGTGCACCGTGTTTGATTGTTGAATCGCTCCGCCCCGGCGGTGGATGGTGGCGCGATGCCGCTCCCATCACCCTCGCCACTCGCCGCGCATCCCACTGTCGCGCTCGGCTGCAACGGCATTTATTTTCCGACCGACGCGCTGCGCGAAGCTCATGAACGCGGCGTGGCGCCGGTCCTGATGCACCATCTCACCGGCGAAGACGGCAGTGCCGACGACGGCCCGCGCGAGATGCTCACAGCGACGGCAACTGCGCTGGAAAAGGCGGGATCCACCGGCCGCGTGGGGCGCCGGCTGCGTGGTCCGCACGACCGCGGAGGCGGCTGCATTCGCGACCGCGGGTTACACGTGGTTTTCGTTCGAGCTTGGCAGCCTTTGCAACGGGCGTGCCGACTCGATGTCGCTCGACGGACTCGACGCAGCCGTCGTCTCCCTCGAGGACGCGGGCTGCTACGCGCAAGGCTGGCACGCGAACTACACCGACCGTGAATGGCCCCTGGCATCCGGCCGCATGCTCCGGTTCGGCGATGAGACGCTCGCCCGGGCTGCCGTGAAATACGGGACTGCGCTCGCCCATGCGGCGCAGTTGCAGCAGGCGATTCGCACCACGTGGACGGGTCGCGGCGCAGCACCCGACATCGAGCTGAATTTCGCGGGCCGCCGGGATCGCGATAGCGCGGAGGAATTTCTGTTTCTCGCGCTCGAGACGGCCCGTTCCGGGCTCGGGCCGGTTTGCATTTCCCCATCGCTCGGGCCCGCGTGGCAGCCGGGTGCGGAGTTTGAAGGAGACCAAGGCGAACTCGCTGCGACCCTCGCGCTCGCGGCGGAAATCGCCGCGCTGGCCGGGCCCTTGAAAGTAGGCATCCGGCACGCGGCGGGAAAATCCCGCCTCCACGAGATCGCTTCCGGCACGCTCGGGCAGCGCTGCCATGCAAACTTCGAGGAGGACGTGTGGCTCGCTGCGCTCGACGGCCTCGCGCGGCAGCAGCCGGAGCATTTCCGGCGCTGGCTTTGCATCGCCCAGGAAGTGTTTCCCTTCGCCGCAGGCGGCCTCGCGCTGGCGATCACGGAGGAGGAGATCCACGTGCTGCCGGAGGTGAGCGACGCGGAATTGCCCGCAACGTTCCTCGCGGATGTCCGCGGACGCCAGCTCTTGCTCGCGACGTTTCCCGACGTGATGCGCCGGGATCGCGCCCTGCGCGAAGCGGTCAGCTCGGGATCGCGATCTCGATAAGGCCGAACTTCCCGTCCTTGCGGCGCTGCAGGATGTTCACCTTCTCGGTCTTCGCATTCACGAAGACGACGAACGGCCGGTTCGCGGCCATTTCGAGCTGGAGAATTGCCTCGTCCACGAAGAGCGAACGGACGACGAGCTGCTCGGTCTGCACCTGCTGGGCCTCGGCCTCCTCGTGGAGTTCGAAGTGCTCGTCGATGTGCAGCACATGCTGCTCGAAATGCTGCGCCTCGTGCCGGCGCGGGCGGTGGCTGCGGAGCATCTTCGTCTTGTACTTCCGCATCTGCCGGGCGATCTTCGCGACCACGCCGTCGATCGCGGCATACATGTCGTCGCATTCCTCGTCGGCCTCGATGGTGATGTGGTTCGCGCACTGGAGGACGATTTCCGCGCTGTGGCGGTGCTTGCTCACGTCGAGGATGACGTGCGCCTCGATGATGCGCGGGTAGTCGAGGTGGATGTTGTCGATCTTCGACTTGGCGTAATCACGGATCGCCTCCGTGATGCTGATGTGACGGCCGGTGACTCTGACTGGGACGTTGATGTTCGCGGTTTGCATTGTGGTTATTCTGTCGTGCGGGTTTGGGGAAAAAGCCATCCGTTCTTTGGCCGGCTCGCAACGGTGCTTGCCGGGTGCGGATGGCCGGGGCGTTTACATTGAAAAATTCTCGCCGAGGTAGAGGCGGCGCGCCTCGGGATTGTTGATGAGGAAATCCTTCGTGCCTTCCATCAGCACGCGGCCCTCGAAGATGAGGTAGGCGCGATCCACGATGCTCAGCGTCTCGCGGACGTTGTGGTCGGTGATGAGGATGCCGAGGCCGAGTTCGCGCAGTCCGCTCACGATTTTCTGCACGTCCTGCACGGCGATCGGGATCCACGCCGCTGAACGGCTCGTCGAGCATGATGAGGCTCGGGTTCGGCACGAGCGAACGGGCGATGGTGAGGCGGCGCTTTTCACCGCCGGAAAGCGTGAGCGCGAGCTGCTTGCGGACGTGGGCGATGCCGAATTGTTCGAGCAGCTGGTCGCAGCGGGCCTTGCGCGCGGCGCGGTCGAGCTTCGTCGTCTCGAGGATGGCCATGATGTTCTGCTCCACGGTGAGCTTGCGGAAGATGCTCTCCTCCTGCGGCAGGTAGCCCATGCCCATGCGCGCGCGCTTGTGCATCGCCATGTCCGTCACGTCGTGGCCGTCGAACCACACGGTTCCGCGAGTTCGGCCGCACCAGGCCGACCATCATGTAAAAGCTCGTCGTCTTGCCCGCGCCGTTCGGGCCGAGCAGGCCGACGATCTCGCCGCGGCGGCAGTTGATGTCCACGCCGTTCACCACGGAGCGGCCATCGTAGATTTTCACGAGCTTGTCCGTCCGCAGGACGGCAGGTGGCAGCGACGCCGTCTTCTCGAGCTTGGGTGCAGGTGCGGCCGCAGACATGGTTATCGTGAGCCCGGGCTGATTTCTCCCGCGTCCTGCAGGGTGCTGGTGTGGTAGCCTTTCACGTCGATTTTTCCCGCACGGTTCAGCGTGATGACGCAGCTCTCCTCGCGCGAGAGGATCTGCTTGCTCAACGAGCCGCCGATTGTCTGCGAGATTTGCGGCCAGCCGTAGAGCGTGAGCGTGCCGGTCGTGTTGTCGAAGACGGCGCGCTTTGCCTTCCCGATGTAGCGCTGGAGTTTCCCAGTCGCGTCCGGCTTGTCCTGCGTGATGATGACGTTGCCCTCGGCAATGGCTTTTTCGATGCCGCTGCTCGATTCGCCGGGCGCCTTCGGCTTCACCTCCGGTTTCACTTCCGGTTTCGCAGCGCTGTCAGTCGGCGGCTTTTTCATATTCACCGTCAGCTTGTCGCACGACAGGCCAAACTCCGGATCGCGCACCAGCACGTCGTCCGTGAAGGTGCCAAGGTGGATGCGGCTGTCGAACGTCGCCTCGCGCGCGGTGATTTCCGTCGGCCCTTTCGGCCGCTTCTCTGGCGTCACGAAAGCGGTCACCGGCGCGGCGGCCCGCACGGGTTCGCTGCCGGACGATTCGAGCCCCAACCGTCCGATGGGCTCTTCGCCGAGACCCTGTGCGGATGCACGGGCTGCCAGCGCGACCAGCGCTGCGATCACTGGGATAAAACAGGATTTCATCATTTTTTTTCCTCCTTCAAAGGTGTCACTTCCACGGTGGGAATCACCGGCTTTTCATCGCTCGCCCCGGCGGCGGAACGGGCGTCGTAGATCACCATTTTCACCCCGCCACCGAACTTCCCCACCCTCGTCTCGGTATTGAATGTCACGCTGTTGCCCGTGAGTTCGAAGTCATGCCGCTTGATGGTCACGTGCAGCTTTGAAATCAGCTCCTTGGTCTTCGCGTTGAAGATGGAATCCGGCAGCTCGATGTCGAACTCGTGCTCGCCCGTTTCCTTGAAAGTCTCCAGCCGCAGGTCGCCCATCTTGATATTGTCGGCGTCCACGACCTCGGCGACGCCGATTTGGAAACTCATCATCAGCTTCCCCTCCGGGCTGTAGATGGGAATGCGGAGCCCTTTCTGCGGCTGGCCCTTTGGCACGGGGAGGTCGAGCCGGTCCTTGTCTTTCGCCACGTCCGGCTTCTTCGCTTCCACGGCGACGGGCTTTTCAGGCACCGGATCCTTCGCCCGCTCGGCGGCAGAGGACATCCGGATGAGGCCCATGCCCACTGCGAGCGCAATCACCGGGGTTTTACGAAACGAGAGCATGGATTTGCAGCAGAGTTTTGAGCAGCGCGGAGACTTGCGCCAGCGGAATCTGATTCGGCCCGTCGCTCAGCGCCTTCGAAGGATCCTCGTGCGTCTCGATGAAGACACCGTCGCATCCCGCCGCCACCGCCGCGCGCGCGAGCACGGGCGCGAGGATGCCGTCGCCGCCCGTCTTGTCGCCCGCCCCGCCGGGCCGCTGGACGCTGTGCGTGGCGTCGAAAATCGCGAGGCAGCCGAGCTCGCGCATCCAGTAAAGCGAGCGCATGTCGGCCACGAGATTGTTGTAGCCGAAGGTCGTCCCGCGCTCGGTGAACATGAACCGCTCGCAGCCGAACGCGCGCAGCTTTTCCGCGATGTTCTTCACGTCCCACGGCGCGAGGAACTGCCCCTTCTTCACATTCACCGCGCGCCCAGTCTCCGCGGCAGCCTGGATGAGATCCGTCTGCCGGCAGAGGAACGCGGGGATTTGCAAAAGGTCGATCCACTCCGCCGCCGCGCGCGCGTCCTCGGGCGAATGCACATCGGTCGTCACCGGCACGCCGAGCTCGCGGCCGATGTTCGCGAGGATGCGTGCAGCCGTCCTTCAGCCCGATGCCGCGGTAGCTTTTGCCCGAGGTGCGGTTCGCCTTGTCGTAGCTCGCCTTGAAAATGAACTGCGCCCCGACCTCCGCGCAGATCGCCTTCAGCGCGCGCGCCATTTTCCACACGAACTCCTCCGACTCAATCACGCACGGCCCGAGCATGAACACCGGAGCGCCGCCCCCGAACATCACATTGCCCACGCCGAATGCCGGCCGCGTGCTCAAGCCTTGCCTCCCTTTTCGTTCGTCACCTCGGCGAATTCCTTCTGAAGGTGAGCGATCGCGTTGTCGATGGCGTTCTGCTCATCGCCCGCGAGGTTTCCCTCCATCTTCGCACGCAGCATCGCCAGGTGATCGATGAACACTTTCCCGAGCTGCAGATTCGGCGGCGGCGCACCGGCAGGCTGGCTCGGATGCCTGCCGAGCGCGAGGAGCGCCTGCTGCGTGTGCATCATCACAAACTGCAGGAATGTCTCCGTGAGTTCGCTGGTCTGCTTGGAGCGTTGGTATTGGGCCATGCGCGCAGAGTACGCCGGATGAAGCGGGAGCGGAAAGGAAAGAGTGCGGCGCTACTCCCACAGGCGCATCTGCGCGCGCCCGCCGCCGGGATGCAGCTCGTCCGGGCCCGGCAGATCGACGTTCCTGCCGAGCAGCCTGCCGATCTCCTGCACGGTGCGCGGCGAGAAGCCCTCGAAATGATTGTTCGCGAACACTAGCACCTCGCGCTTCTCGGGCAGCTCCTGCCGGATCTTCACGGCCCAATTTTCCAGCGACCGCGCGCGCGGCCACATCGGGCTGTCGTAGTGATGCACCCGCGACCCGTCGGGATGATACTTCGTCGCCGGGTCGCCCATCAGCCTCACCACGGCGAAGTCCGCCGTCTCCGGGAAAAAGCCGAATGCCGCGGCATCCGCCTCCTCCATCGGCGACAGATCGTTCCACACCCACGCGATGTCGTGATTTTCCAGCAGGTGCGCGATGCGCGGCAGGTGCCATTTCTGGTCGCGGAATTCCACCGCCCAGCGGAAGCCTTTCGGCAACCCGTGGAGGAAATCCCGCAGCGCGTGCTCGTCGTGCTTCGGATCGAACCACCGCGGCGTCTGCACGAGCAGGCACGCCAGCTTCTCCCCCAGCGGCTCCACGCCGCGCAGGAATGCCGCAAGCGCCTGGTCCGAGTCCCGCAGCTTGCGCTCGTGCGTGATCTCACGCGGCACCTTGCACGAAAAGCGGAACCCCGGCGGCGTCACCTCGGCCCAGTGTGCCGCCACCGCGGGCGTGGGCGTGTGGTAAAATGTGGAGTCCACCTCCACCGCATCGAACCACCGCGCGTAATACCCGAGCCGTTCCGGAGCGGGCAGATGGTCGGGATAGAAAACGCCGCGCCAGTCCTCATGACTCCAGGCGCAGGTGCCGATGTGCAGGTTCGTGATGTTCGGCTCAGTCACGACACACCGTCCGCTCTGCCCCCACGCGCGCGCAACCCGAATCCGCCCCAGCGTGCGTCGGAACGCTTCACCGGTGCTGCAACGTCTCCACGATATCGACGCCGACGACGCAGATGTCGTCCTCGAAGCTTTCCTTCCCGCCGAAGTCCTTCAACTCGACGAGCAGGTCGTCCAGCAGTTGCGGGGTCGGCGTTGCCAGCCGTCGCTCGACGGCCACCCGCAGCAGTTCCGGGTCAAAGTAGTCCCCGGCGGCATTCTCGATTTCGTAGAGGCCATCGGTGAAAAGCAGGATCATGTCGCCCGGGTCGAACGGGCATGCGGCCGCGGGATACGTGGCATCTTCAAGGATGCCGAGCGCAGGACTGGGCTTGACGTCGTGCCGCTTGAGCAGCTCGACGACGGCGGCGGTGCGGCGCACATGAAACGCAGGCGGATGCCCGGCATTGGCAAAACGCACCTCGCCCTTTTCCACATCCGCGATCGCGTAAAATGCCGAGGCAAAAAGCGGTGTCGTCGTCTGCTTGAGGATGCGGCAGAGGGCGCGATTGATCTCCGTGAGGAAGGCCCCGGCGTCCCCGGCCTTCGGGCGCAGTTCCTCGACCAGACCGCGCACGATGGCGGTGACGAGCGCCGCGCGGACGCCGTGTCCCATCACGTCGCAAATGAAGATCCCGGCCACGGTATCCGAGAGCTGCAGGATGTCGAAGAAGTCACCGCCAAGCTCCTTCGTGGCATGGTAGCGGTGGGAAAAACGGATGCGTGCTTTTCCCTTCCGCCGCACCCGCCGGGAATGCGGGATAGTCCAGCGGGAGGAACGCGTTCTGGAGGTCGCGCGCCATCTCGAGTTCCTCGGTCATCTGCGCGTTCGTTTCCCGGAGCTGTTCCGCCTGCATTTCGAGCTTCTCCTTGGCCCGGGTGAGTTCGAGGTTCTTGTGAACGGCGGTCTCGTAGGTCGAGAGAAGGAGATCGATCGAGTGAATCCGGTCGGCGGTGAGCTTGTACTTGCGGCCGGCAAAGAAAATCTCGCTCGGCTCCTCGCCGCCGCGCCTGTTTGCGCAGTTCGAGATTTTCCATGACGTGACGGATCCGCGAGAGCAGGAAATCCTCGTCGTACGGTTTCACGATGAAGTTGTCCGCGCCGCACTCCAGGCCCTTGAGGATGTCCTCCGGGTCCGAGAGCGAGGTGAGCAGAATCACCGGCAGTTCCTTGCTCTGCGCATCCTGCTTGATGCGCTGGCAAAGCTCGTAGCCGTCCATCTCCGGCATGTTGATGTCCGTGACCACGAGCGTGGGAATGCTCGCGGCGAGCTTGAGAAGCGCCTCCTTGCCGTTCGATGCGATGATCACCTTGAGCTGATGCTGCTCGAGCAGGTGCTGGAGCTTCAGCGCCTGGGTCAGGCTGTCTTCGACGACGAGGACGGTCACTTCACCGTTGGGTGTGGCGAGGGTGTCGTTCATGAGGTTTTGAAAATCATTGTCACCACCGTGCCGCCCTCCGGTGCATTTGCCAGCGCGATCCGCCCGCCGTGCAGCTCCATGAATTTCCGCGCGACGGTGAGGCCGAGGCCCATTCCCTTTCCAGTCGGCCTCGTGCTGAAGAACGGCTCGAAGACCTTGGTGAGATTCTCCGGGAGGATTCCTCCGCCGGTGTCGCGCACCTCCACGATGACCGCCGTGTCCCCGACGCGGAACCGGAAGCCGCTGCGGTCCCCGGCCTCAAAGTTCACATCCTCCGCGCGGAGGACCTTCGGCAAGACGCTGACGGCCAGCTTTCCCCCGTCGGGCATTTCCTGCAGTGCGTTGGTGACGACGTTGGAGAAGACCTGCTCGATCTTCGTGACATCGACCCGGCACATCGGGAGGGATCCGGCGTAGTCCTTCGACACCCCGACCTTCGCGCGCGTGATCGCCGGTTCGAGATTGGTCAGCACGCGATCCATGACGAAATCGAGGGTGACGTCCTTCATTCCCGACTCGTCGGCCGATGAAACATCCATGAGCCCGGCGATGACGTGGTTCGCGCGTTTGACGGATTCCTTCATCTCCCCGACGAGCATCTCGACGGTCTCCGCGTCGGGCTTCGCGCTGAGGAGGTCCACGCCCATTTCGATGATCGCCAGCGGATTCTTCACCTCGTGCGCGACGCCCGCGGCCAGCCGGCCGACGGATTGGATTTTCTCGGCCTCGATCAACTGCTGCTGCGCGGTCTTGAGATCCTCCTGCGCCTTGAGCAGCGCATCGTTCGTCTTCAGCGCCGTCTCGTATGTGGAGAGCAGCAGGTTCAAAATCTGCCGCCGCCGGGAAGTGATGACGTAACGCTGGCCGGCAAAATGGATGGGAATCTCGCGCGCATCGTCCGCCAGGCCGAGGTTGCGGTTCGCCAGCACGGTGACCAGGCGCGAGAGGAGGAAATCCGCCTCATACGGCTTCACGACAAAGTTGTCCGCACCGCACTCGAGCCCGCGGATGATGTCCTGCGGCGCCGAGAGCGAAGTGAGGAGGATGACGGGAACGTCCTTGAGCTTCGGGTCGCTCTTGATCCGCTCGCAGAGCTCGAAGCCGTCCATCTCCGGCATGTTCACGTCGGTGATGACGAGCGTCGGGACGTGCGTTTCGAGCGAGGCGAGGGCTTTCCTGCCGTTCTGCGCGTGCGTGGCGCGGCAGCCCTGCTGCTCGAGAACGTAGAGGAGCTTCATCGCCTGCGTCGGGCTGTCCTCGGCGACGAGGATTTCCACTCCCTTCAGGGTCGAGTAATCGGGCGCGACTGCGGGTGAAGGAGTCATGAGGTGCGAGTGGAAGCAGTTTCCCCGCCGACGAGCGAGCGGAGGAGGAGCGAAATATTGTCGGGATCCGCGACGTGCATCGCAGCGCCGAGACGGATGGCCTCGCCGGGCATGCCGTGGACGATGGAGCTCTCCTTGTCCTGCGCGATGGTCACCGCGCCCTTGTCGCGCATCGCCTTGAGTTCCTCCGCGCCATCGCGCCCCATGCCGGTGAGCAAAACGCCGACCGCCTGCGCGCCATGGCTGCCGGCCACCGAGCGGAAAAGGTGGGAAACCGAGGGCCGCAGCCCGTGCTCCGGCGGGCCCATCCGCGCACACGATCCGGCACTCCCTGTCCACTCCCATGTGCGTCCCATCCGGCGCGATGTAGGCGGTGCCCGGCTGGGCGATTTCACCGTGGCGGGCGATGCGCACCGGCAGGCCCGAGCTGGACCCGAGCCAGTCGGCAAGTCCCTGCACGAAGCCCGCGGTGATGTGCTGCACGATGAGGATCGGGACGGGAAAGGGCTTCACCAGACCCGCGAGAACCTTGTGCAGCGCCGGCGGTCCGCCCGTGGATGCACCGATGGCCACCAGCCGGGCATTGCCCTTCGCCGGCAGAATCACCGCGGGCGGTGGCGGCCTCACCGTGGATTCCTTTTTCGCCCAGCGCTTGATGACCCGGACCTCGGACATCGCCTTCACGGTGTTCAGGAATCTGCGCGCGCAGGTCGCGTGATCCGGGTGATTGAAGCCGGGCGGCTTTTCAACGGCCGCGACGGCACCGGCCTCCATGGCGAGAAAGGTCCTCGCCACATCGCTCGCGTCGAAGCTCGCGCTGACGATCACGATCGGCAGCGGCTGCGTCTCCATGATCTTCCGCGTCGCTTCAAAGCCGTCCATCCCGGGCATGTGGATGTCCATCGTCACGACGTCGGGATGCTGGCTCTCGAGTGCCTCGATGGCCTGCGCCCCGCTGTTCGCGCTGCCCACCACCTCGAAAGCCGGGTCGGATTCCAGCTCGTGCGTGAGCGCCGCGCGGCTCACCGCGGAGTCGTCCACCACGAGCACTTTGATTTTGCGGTCCGGCATGGTCAGATGAGTTTGCGGATGACTTCGAGCAGGTTCCTCTGGTCGAACTTGCTCTTCACGACGTAGGCGTTCGCGCCGACATCCACCCCGCGCTCCACGTGCTCCGGCGAGCCGAGCGCGGTGACGAGCACGACCGGCAGCTCGGAGAGCCTCTTGTCCGCGCGGATTTTCGCCGTGAGATCGAATCCGTCCATGCGCGGCATTTCCACGTCGGAGACGAGAAGGTCAAAGTCGTGCGTTTTCAAAAGCGTCAGCGCGTCCACGCCATCGACCGCCGTCGTCACCGTGTAGCCGGCGGATTCGAGGATGTTCTTCAAGAGCATGCGCGAGGTGACCGAGTCGTCCGTCACGAGGATGTTCCGGGCCGCGGTTTCCCCGGCGCCGGCCTGATCTCCCGGCTCGGACGGCCTGCCTGCCGGCGACGAGATGCACGGCGGAATGGAGCAGATCGGCCGTGTTCAGGATGACCGCCGGCGCGCCGGAGCCGAGGACGGTCGCCCCGGCGACATTGCGGACGCGCACGAGCGGTTTGCCGATCGATTTCACCAGGACCTCCTGCTCGTTGAGGATGGCATCCACCGCGAAGGCGATGCGCTTGTCCCCCAGGCCGAGCACCACCACCTCGGTGAATTCCGCCGGGCTCGCGGACTTCGCGGAACGGCAGCTCGAGCACCGCGGCGAGTCGCACGAGAGACACGGGCGCCCCTCGAGCAGGATCGTTTCCTTGTTCTCCACCGTCTGGATTTCGCTGCGCCGGATGCGGTCGATGCGTTCCACGCTCGCCGTGGGGATGACGAACGACTGCCCGCCGACGGAAACCACGATGCCCTTGAACGTCGCGAGCGTGACGGGCAGCAGGATGCGGAAGGTGGTCCCCCTCGCAGGATTGGACTCGATGGTGATGTTCCCGCCCAGCTTCTCCACTTTCTCCCGCACGATCGCCATGCCGAGCCCGCGCCCGGAGATCTCCGTGACGATGGGGCTCGTGGAAAGGCCGGACTGGTAAATCAGCGCGAACGCGGCCTGCTCGTCGAGCGCCCGCGCGTCCGGTTCGGAGAGCAAGCCGCCGCGGATCGCGGTCGCCTTGAGCTTGTCCACCGGGATGCCCGCCTCCGTCGTCAGCCACGACGATCTCCACCTTGCTGCCGTCGCGCTGCGACGACGACGATGGAGATGGTGCCCACCGGAGGCTTGCCGCGCGTCGCCCGGATCGCGGCCGTCTCGATTCCGTGATCGATGGAATTGCGCACGAGATGGATGAGCGGGTCCTTCATTTCCTGGAGGATGCGCTTGTCGATCTCGACCTCGCGGCCGTGCACGAGGAGGTCCACCTGCTTGCCCAGATCCCGCGAGATGTCGCGGACCATCTTTGGGAAAAGATCGAGCAGCGTGGCGAAGGGCAGCATCACGAGCCGCTTGGCGTCGTCGAGGAGCCGGTCCACGAGCGCGGCGACGCTGCGCTCGTCGTGCGCCGCGGTTCGTTCCAGCGCGGCGAGCTGCTTTTCCATCGTGCGGATGTGGTCCTGGTTCCAGTGCAGGAATTCCCCCACTTTTTTCTGCGACGCCGCGCTCTGGCTCGCGAGGTCGCCGCGGGTGAGGTCGCGGACCTTCGCCCATTCCTTGTGCCATTCCGCGAGCCGATCCCCGATCTCGCGCAGTTCCATGAGATGCTGGTGCGCGGCGAGTTTCGCGGAGATCATTTCCTCCGCCTGCCGCAGCAATGCGTCCATCTTCGCCATCGGGATGCGCACCGTGTCGGCAATGTGCGGGGACGGCATTTCCACGGGCAACGCGGCCTCCCCTCCCGCAGGGACCGGCGGCGTGGCAGCTGCGGCAGCGGCCGGTCCCGCCCCGCTCGCGCTGCGTTCTTTCCCCTGCGGGACGGCTGGCTGCGCGG
Source organism: uncultured Verrucomicrobiae bacterium (assembly GCA_963769025.1). Taxonomy (GTDB): domain Bacteria; phylum Verrucomicrobiota; class Verrucomicrobiia; order Chthoniobacterales; family Chthoniobacteraceae; genus SXWH01. The sequence continues at coordinate 122,342 of CAVYKI010000002.1, read as the reverse complement.
GGACGACGGGCACGGCGGCTGCGGTCGGCCGCTTCCCGGCGTCCGATGGCGCACCGCTGCCGACCGCGGCGATCTGCGCGACCATCGCAGCCACGGCATGCGCATCCGCCGAATGGTCCCCCGGCTCCGATCCCCGGAGCAACGTCACCACGAAATCCACCGCGCGATTCAGCACGTCGAACCCGTCTGCCGAGACATCGCACGATTTTTTCTTCCACGAGGAAAAGACGCTCTCCAGAGCCTGGCACACGCTCTGGATGTGCGTGTGGTCCACCGCCCCGGCGGCGCCCTTGAGGCTGTGGGCATCCCGGAAAATCGTCTCGACCAGCTCCTTCCTCCGCGCCGGATCCGATGCCTTTTCCAGCTCGATCAGCCCGGCCGTGATCTCCTGCACGTGCTCGGCAGCCTCGATGGCAAATGCCTCGCGAAGTCGTTTGAGAAACTCCGGATCTTTCATGGTCTCAGGATGGCTGGCGCATTCGTACGGAAGGCATGCGTCGGGGTCATACCTTGAACCGCTCGGCGAGCGATCCGGGCCGTGACCGCGCCACCCATGAAAGCCCCCGCGCCGATTTTTGTGCCGACGGATAGTTTCATGAGGTGCTCCTGCGGGAGATGGCGGTTACGTCCGGACTTTGTCGTCCACGAGAATTCCCGGATCGGAAAGGATCTTGCCGGCATCCAGGACCACGATCCGCTCGCTGGTCACCCCGCGCAAATAGTCGGAACCGATCTTCGTCAGCGTCGGGAGAGGCGGCTGCAAGTCGTCGAGCCGGATGCGCCGCACCCCGCGAATGGAATCCGCGAGGATGCCCAGCTGCATCTCGTCATTCTGGACCAGGATGATCTTGTTCAGGTCGGTGATCCCCTTTTCCGGAAGATCGAAAAACTTCTTCAGATCGATCACGGCGCGGATTTCGCCGCGCAGGTTGATGATTCCCAGCACAAACGCCGGCGTGCATGGAACCGGCGTGAGCTCCTTGAGGGCGCTCACGGTCTGCACCTGCGCGAGCGGCAGCGCGTACGCTTCGCCGGCGAGCTCAAACTCGATCACCTCGAGCCAGTCCGACTCCACCTCCGCGGCCTCCGGTTCCTTCGCAAATTCCTTCGCCCGCGCTTTCAGGATCTCCCGCTCCTGCTCGGGACTCGGCGCGAAGCCTTCCTCGATCGCAGCCTCCACGGCGTCGATTCGCGCGCGGGCTTCCGTCCACTGGATGGGCTCGGACCCGTTCATGCGGCGGTCTTGTTCCCGTTTGCGGCCTTCTTCGACTCGTTCAAAAGCTGCCGCAGCTTTTCACCCAGGTCGCTAAGCCGGCGCGCCGCGGCCTCGAGGTGCCGCGCGCTGTCCACATTCTGAGTGCCCGCCTGCCGCACGCTCTCCATCGCCGTGGCGACATGGTCCATCCCCACGAGCTGCTGGTGGCTGGAGGCGGAAATCTGCGCCGCCGCCTGCGCGGCCTGGTGGACGCTCTCCGCGAGCGCACGGATGGATTCGCCCGCGTGCGTGGATTGCGCCACGCCGGTATCGACCGCCTTCGCGCCCTGCTCGGTGGCCATCACGGCTGCGCCGGTGGCCTTCTGGATTTCCTTGAGGATCGCGCGCACCTGCGTGGTCGCCTGCTTGGACTGTTGCGCGAGGCTGCGGACTTCCTGCGCCACGACGGCGAATCCCTTGCCCTGCTCGCCGGCCTTGGCCGCCTCGACGGCGGCATTCACCGCCAGCAGGTGCGACTGCGCCGAGAGGTCCTCCACTGCCGCGACGATCTGGCCGATGTCCTGGGTCTGCTCCGTGAGGCGGATCATGCTGTCCGCGATGGCCGCCATCTGCTCGCGGATGTGTTTCATGCCTTCGATGCTCGCCTCGGCGGACTTTCGGCCCGTCTCGGAAATCTGCGCGGAGCGCTCCGAGCTCTCGGCCACGTGCCGCGCCTTGTCGCTGGAGGCATGCACCGTCTGCCTCACCTCTTCCACCGTGGCCGTGGTCTCCGTGATCGCGGTGGCCGTCTCCGTGGCCGCTGCGGTGGATTGCGTGGTGAAGTTCAAAATCTCCCGCGCGGATGAGCCGAGAACTTCCACGCTCTCGATGATCTGCGCCGTCTGTGCGGTCATCGAGACATTCGCAGCGCCGAGCGCCGCGCTCTTTTCCTCATTCTCGGCGATGGCTTTCTTCAGCGCTCCGCTTTGCTCCTCGATCGCCGCGAGCATCTGGTTGAAGGCGTCCGTCAGCCGCCCCAGCTCATCGCTGCCGAAGCGCTCCGCCCGCACGGAGTAGTCCTTCTTCTCGGCGACGAGCTGCGCCGCGCTGAACAGCGCGAGAATCGGTCGCGAGATGGCCCGTTGAAAGGCGTTGGCGAGCAGCGCCGCCACCAGCACGGACGCGAGAATCACCATCACACCGATCTCCATGTACCGCCGCAGCTGGGCGTTGATCCGCTCCATGCTGGATATCAGCACGATGGTGCCGATCCGTTTTTCGCTGAGCATGACCGGCCGGACGACCGTGAAGCGGTCATCGGTGATGCGCGGCCCCTCATCCTCCGGCGCCGAGGCGAGGACTTTCTCCCCTTCGTTGCGCGTGAAGCTCGCGAAGAACTTCCCCTCCGGATAATGGTAAAGCGAGGCGGAGAGAATATCCGGCTCGGCGTTGAGGGCCTTCAGGATCTCCTCCGCGTCGCTTTTCGTGTCCGAGGCTTCGGAAAGGGAAAGGGCGGCGGTGCTGTTTGTCCCGAGCACATCGGCGAGAATGGTGAGTGTCCGCGCCCTGTCGCCACGGTAAGTCGATCGCTCGTAGACAAAATAGGCGACGCTCGCGAGCAGCAGCGACGCGGTGCTTGTCAGCAGCACACCAAGGGTGAGCTTCCGTTTGATTGGCAGGTCTTGAAACATGGGTTTGGTGATTCCTGGTGAAATTCGCTACGGGAGCCGTTTGCACTTCTGGAGGAGTTGGGCGTTGATCTTCAGCCCCTCGCGCGCCGCGGCGCCGATGGAGACCTCGACCCCGACGGTGCCGCCCGCGAGCGTGAAATTAAACACGCCTCCCTGCGCGCAAAATCCCGGGCTTTCGCCGACGGTGAGAATGCCCTGTCTCGCCACCGCACCCAGAATTTCCCCGAGCCGCGAGCTCTCCGATTTGCTGACGAAGATAATCTGGCAGCCTTTCAGCGCACCGACGTTGCGGCTGCGCTTGATCGCGAATTTTCGCCCCTGGATTGTTTCGCCTTTTACCGCCGCCGCCAATGCCCCGCCAAACGGATCATCGCCCAGCACACCGATGGTGAAGGGCGACTCGCTGTCGGGAAACGAATTGGGACTCCATCGGACAAACTGGGTGAAATTGTAGATCCAGACCGCCTTGACCTGATGCTCGTCGAAAGCCGCATGAGCCGGGCGGGGAATCACCGACGAAAGGACGCCGAGCAAAGTCAGCAGGGCCCCCATCTGAAAATGTCTGCGGCACCAATTCGGAGGCAGGGCGTCGGGTGTTGTCATCGCAGTTGGAAGGGAAAGGTGAATGGCAGTTAAATCAGACCCGCAGGTCCGCGGTAACGATAAAATCAATGCCCGTTGTCCGATAATCCCGCACTGGCGCGAAGCGCGGCGTCTGGCGATGAGCGGTGGTGTTCGACATTTCAGCTGGGGTGAGTGCTGCGTTGCGGGGCCGGGGTTGGCGTTTCAAACGGGCTGGGCGCATCACACAGCGATCTCCTGCATGGATGTGATGATTTCCAACATGCGGCCGGCGGTGATCCCGTCGGACTCGGGCAGCTCGGCCTCCGGCGCATAATTCTCCAGCAACGACCGCACATTTTCAAAGCACCGGCGGGCGTCGCGATTCCGTCCGCGGCGGAGCATTGCGTTGCCGAGTGCGAAGTGCGCGACCACGAACGAGTGGTCGAGGTACAGCGCCTTTCTGAAATCGGCTGTCGCCTCCTCGATCGCGTTCTGCTCCTGAAGAATGGCGCCGCGCAGATAGTAGTGCGCCGCGACGACTTTCTCCGCCTGGATCGCCCGCTCGCAAGCGGCGAGCGCGTCGCCGAGGCGCCCTTCATTCGCCAGCCGCCGCGCCTCGGCGGCAGGATGTGCCGCCAAGAAGCTGTGCTGTGCGGGCGGGACGGCAGGCTGCTCCCGCTTCTGTGGCGGCGCGCTGGGCTTCGCGCGCAACCTGTCCAGGGTCGCATGGAGGATTGGGGCCACCGGCGACACCTGCTTCCGTTCCAGCGGCAGCGGAGGATTCTTCCGATAGACTGCGGTCCCCTCGAATCCCGCGGGCGAAAAACTGGCAAAGGCTTGCGGCGAGGCTTCCGAAGCGCTCACGAAAAGCCACCCTCCTTCACTCAGCGATCGATGGAGGTTGGCCACGACCTTGCGCAGTTGTTCCTGCGAGAAATAGATCATCACGTTGCGGCAAAAGATGATGTCCATCGCCGTCGTATTGGTGGCGAGCGACGGATAGACGTCCTCCGCGAGGTTCAGGCAGCCAAAGGTCACCATCTTGCGGATGGATGGCACCACCTCCAGTCGCGCCTCGGGAAGCTCACGGAAGAACGCCTGCTTTACTTCATCGGGCACGCCGCGGAACGACCACGGCCCGTAAACGCCCTCTGCAGCCTTGTGGAGGAACTTGGGATTGATGTCCGTCGCCAAGATCGTCACCTGCCACTCGCGAATGTCGGGGATGGCACGGCGGAGCGACATCGCGATGGAATACGCCTCCTCCCCGGTGCAACAGCCTGCGCTCCAGATGCGCAGCCGCCTCGCGTCACCTTTCCGCTCGCGGACAAAGGCGGGGAGAATGCTTGTCTCAAGGGCCTCGAACGACTTGGGATCGCGGCAGAAATACGTCTCCCCGATCGTAAGGTGTGCGGCGAGGGACTCGACCTGCGCCATCCCCTTCCCTCCCCCTACCAGCTCCCGCGCATATTCCTCCACGCTGCGGAACCCCAGCTCCTTGGCGGCGTTCCGCAGTCCACGTTCCAGGTCGCCCAGCCGCTCGCGCGGGAAATGCAGGCCGAGCTGCGACTCCACGAGCCGGCTCACCGCATCGAGGAGTTCAGGGGGAAGATTCACGGCGTGTGGCGGCTAACGTTCCAGCGCCGCCTCGAGCGCGCCGTAACCCTCTGTCGAAAGGAATTTTTCCAAATCATGCACAAAAACCAGGTTGCCCCCAAGTTTCAGGACACCGGAGATGGATTCCATTTCCGGCAGGATTTCCGCAGACTGGATCAACTGCATCTGGCCGGCCGGCACCACGCCCACGACCGTGTCCACCAACAAGGCCACCGAGCGAGAGCGCAGGCGGGAGATGACGAGGTAATCGCTCGCGCGGACTTCGCGCGGCGGCAGCCCGAAACGCGCCCGCAGATCGAACACGGGAATGATCCGGCCCTTCAGGTTGATCACACCCAGGACGCCGTGCGGCGCATCCGGCAGCGCGGAAATCTCAACGGACCGGATGACGCACTCCACGGCTTCGAGGTGCAAGGCGAGATTTAACTCCTCCACCACAAGCAGTACCACGGACTCAGAAACCGGTCGTGTCATCGCGCCCTTGGTGCCAGCCGTGCCGATGAAATGCAAGCCTGTGGATAAGCAATCCATACAGATGTTATCGGGGCATTCTTTGCTTGCTTCGCTGTAACGAAAGTGAGGAAACTGGGTGTACTGAGGGACACGACCATGGAAAACTGGATCACACCACCGGGAGGGGATGGGAATCGGGGGGGCGAGATCGCCACCGACCTCGGCAATGGCTCGCGTGATGGTGAAACCTCTGGGCGTACCCGGCTCGTCAGCATCCTGATCGCCGAAGACAGCCGCACGCAGGCGATGGCGCTCTCCTACATGCTGCAGCAACATCACTTTGAGGTGATCCTGACCGAAAACGGGAGGGAAGCGCTCGACCATCTGCTCCGGCGCCGCCCCACTTTGGTGATCACGGACGTCAACATGCCCGAGATGAACGGCTACGATTTGTGCGACCGGATCAAGAGCGATGACACGCTCCGGGATCTGCCGGTCATCCTGCTGACGACACTCTCCGAGCCCAAGGATGTCCTCAAGGGCATCCAGTGCGGCGCCGACAGTTTCGTGATCAAGCCCTACGACGAAGATGTACTGATCTCACGGATCGAGCACCTGCTCGCGAGCATGCCGTTCCGGAGATCCGGCGAAAGGCCGGTTGTGACCGAGCTCGTTTACGACGGTCAGAGCTACTCCATCGACACCGAGCGCGCACATTCGGTCGAGCTCCTCCTTTCGACTTACGAAGTCGCCGTTCAGAAAAACCGCCAGCTCGAGGATGCCAAGCAGCAGCTCGAACAGCAGGCCGACGACCTCCGGCGGGCGCTCGCGGCTGCGAATGAGTCCAACGAGCGTCTCAAGGAGGCGCAGATGCAATTGATCGAAGCCGAGAAGCTCCAGTGCGTCGGCCGCCTCGCCGCCGCCATCGCCCATGAAGTGAAGAACCCCCTCGGCATTCTGCAAATCGGCATCGAGTGGCTCGCCCAGGTGCCGCTGACGCACAATCCCGGGCAGACCGACGGCGTCCTCGGCGACATGAAGGATGCCGTGGAGCGAGCGAGCCTGGTCATCAGCGACCTGCTGAGCCTGGCGGCACCGCGCAGTCTCGAAATCGGGACGGCATGCATGAATTCGCTGATCGAAAAGACGCTGCGGTTCGTAAAGCATGACCTGACGATTGCGAAGGTGCGGGTCGCCAAAACGCTGACGCCAGGCCTTCCAAAATGCAGGGTCGATCCAAATAAGATCCTGCAGGTCTTCATCAACGTCTTCGTGAATGCGTCGCAGGCCATGTCGGCGGGAGGAACGCTCACCATCCAGACCTCGCAACGGACGATGGAAACGGACGATGCCGACTATGCGGCCAACGGCGCCTCCGGGCCCCGCTACGTCGCAGGTGACACCGTGGTGGTCGTCGAAATCCGCGACACCGGGACCGGAATCCCGGAGGAACACTTGAAGAGGCTTTTCGACCCGTTCTTCACGACCAAGCCGGTCGGGCAGGGCACGGGGCTAGGCCTGACCGTCACGAAGCAAATCCTGGAAATGCACAGCGCCATCCTCGGCATCCGCAACGCCGACGAAGGCGGAGCAGTCGTGACCATCATCTTTACCAAGACGGTAATGGCAGCCTGATGCCACCGGATCTGCAGTGAGAGCGCTCCTTCCGAACCGGGCGACGGGGCATCCTTTACCACGCGAAAGAAGTGGGCTGGACGGCAAATCGGGACGACTGCGGGCGAAAGAACCGCACTCTCGCGAATCGCCGTTGAACGGTTGCTTACGAATGATTCCCGCCCGCGGTGCGGCGCCGTGCTTTGGGCTTGTCGCGAAATTCCGCGTGCATAGTCTGCCACCAGTAATCGCACCTGAGCGAAAATCGCGCTCATGAACGTCAAGCCGCCGGTCCCCGGCGAGGTTTGACCCACTGAGCGGGACGGCGCTGAAATGAAATCCGATCTCCTCATCCGAACCTTCTGCCGAATTCTCGCGGCATTGCTGCCCGTCACCAGCGGCCTGCCTGCCTTCGAGCCGCTCGTCTTGCGGGAAGACGACGCTGCGCAGCGCGCGCAGCCGGCACTGGTGAAAGGCTCGCACGTGAAGGTTTTCATCCCCAGCCTTCCGTACCTCTATACTTCCCATTCGATCAACGCGGCCCTCCTCCGGCCCTCGGATAACGAGCAGGGCTGGGAGTATGACATGGCGACAGCTTATCGCCAGATCGACGAGAAGACTTACGAGTTCAAATTGCGCGAAGGTGTGCAATTCCAGGACGGCAGCCCGTTCAATGCCGACGCGGTCGTATTGAACATGGGTTACTTCAAGAAGAAGCCCACGCTCTACAGCAAGATCCACCTCGTCTTCGACCGCGCCGAGAAGGTGGATGACTATACGGTCCGATTTCACCTCACGGAGAAATACGGGAGCTTTCTCAACGACGTGATCTGGATGCAATTCTACACGGAACCGTATCTCAGGAAGTTTGGCTGGAACGGCAAATCCAACTGCCCGAATCTCGCGGAGCCGGGGCCGTACGGGCTGGGGCCTTACGTTCTCAAGGAAGGCTATGTGGAAGGCGACCGCCATACCAAGGAGGTCGTTCTGGAGGCAAACCCCCACTATTGGGACAAGCGCTATCCCAAGGTGGAGAAGATCACCATCTACACCGAACTCGACAGCGACAAGGCCCGCGACATGGTCTTGAACGAGGAAGGCGCACTGGACATCACGACCATCTCCCCGGTGGACAAAGTCGCGACCATCCTGTCCCCGTTCGCGAAGCTGCTGACTTCGCCTTCGACGAATAACATCACCATCCACATCAACATGCGGAACGGGAATCCGCGCCTGCTGGAAAAGGACGTCCGCGTCGCGCTGAACCAGGCCATCAACCAGGCGAACCTGCTGCATTTCGTCTATGAAAGCGAAGGCGACCTCTCGGCGGTCGGCGCGTCGTCCAATTTTCCCGGAGTGCGCACGGTTTCGCAATCGCTGAAGCCGTATTCGGAAGTCGAAGATCCCTATGCTCCGGAGACGCGGGAGAGGCTGAAGAATATCCTCGATGGTCTGGAGCTGCGCGTATTCACGCAGGATCGGTTCCTTCCGCTCTGGCGCGGCATCCAGTCGCAACTGTCCAAGGTCGGCGTGACGCTGAAAATCGACGTGGCGCCGAGTGAGGCGGAAATTTTTGGCACGCTCCTCACCACGAATGCGCGCAAAAACAAGACGCAATGGGATCTCCTCGTCTGGGGGAATGACGACTGGTATTTCAATCATCCGTTCACGGCCTTCTTCGTCTATCGCACGACCGATGTCTGGAGCACCGTTTCCCCGGACCCGGTCATGGATGGCTACATTGAGGAAATGTTTCGCACCGCGGTGGTCGAACCCGGATTCGTCCCGGTCTGCGAAAAGATCATGCGGCGGGCCTATGAAAACGGCTACCTGCTGGCGGTTCCCACGCCGAACAATGTCTTTGCCGTGAACAAGGAGGTCGTCATTCGTCCCTACAAAATGGCGTGCATGCCCTTGTGGAAAATCCAGATCACGGACCAGCACTGGTCCGTCCGGAAGGGGCCGTATCCCGACTCGCTGAAGAAGCCAGTCCAGATCACCCGCCTTCACTGAAATGCCCAGCCACCCGAATTTCTCCGACTCGAATCACCGATGAACAATTGGAGCATCTCCCGCAAGCTGCTTTGCCTGGTGGCCATTGCGATCATCACGTTTGTCGGCATGGCGCTCTACGGCATCTCGAATACCCGTTCGACTTTCGAATGGGTCAAGGCAGTGGACGCCACGGCGCAGGACTTCCAACGGAGCAGCAAGGAGATCAGCGACCCGGTGCATCGGGTGCGCGAGTCGGCGCTCTCGATCGTGCTGGCTCCCGACAGTGAAGCCCGGGAGATGCTGAACTCGGCGCAGAAGGAGAAGAGCCGCGAAATCGACGAAGCCTTCCGAGGATGGCAAAGTGATCGCGGGACGACGCCCGAGCGCATTGAATTTGAGAAACTGCAGGCGGAGTGGGAGCGCTACAAGAAGCTCAAGGACTTCACCATCGACCGCGCCATCAATGGATTTCGCGAGGAGGCGTTCATCAACGCCGTCGGCGCGGGACGCGCACAGTTTGATGCAGTCATCGCCCAACTCGACACCTGGCAAAAAGCGAAAATCGACGAGTGCTCGCGCAGCGTACCGCGAGGCCGATGCGCACTTTAACCGGGTCGTCCGGACATCGATCCTCGTGACGATTCTGGTCGCGCTCATCGTCGGCATCTTTGGCTTTTTCATCGTGCGCACGATTGCCGGGCCCATCAGCGTCCTTACCGATACGGCCTCGCGCATCGCCGACAAAGTGGACGACACCGAAGCCGAGAAAAGGCTCACGGCGGTCCTCGACAGCGGCGGTGAAGTCGGCCAGCTCGCCCGCGACTTCTGGCGCATGGTCGGCACGCTGCGCAGCACCATCCAGACGGAAACCCAGTCGCGCGCGCGCCTCGACGAAACGCTGATCGCGGAAAAGCGGTCGCGTGCACGGCTGGATGAAATCCTCGGCAGCACCCGCGCCGCAGTCAGCCAGCTCGGCGGCACGAGCGCGCAGTTGCTCGACAGCACGCGGGAACAGGCCGCCGGCGCCGAGAAGCAGGCCGCGGCAGTCACCCGTGTCGTCGCGACCGTGGAGGAAGTCACGCAGACGGCGCGCGATGCGGCCATGCGCGCGGCAGGCGTTGGCAAGACCGTCCAGCGGACGATCGAAATCGGAAACGCCGGACGCAAGGCCGTGGATGAATCCGTTTCCGCGCTCAACGGCGTGAAGCAGCAGGTCGAGCACACGGCGCGGAACATGATGGCGCTCGTGCAGCAGACGAAGGCCATCTCCGACATCATCACCACCGTGGACGACATCGCGCGGCAATCTCACTTGCTGGCCGTGAATGCCGCCATCGAAGCCGCAAAGGCGGGCGAGGGCGGAAAGGAGTTCACCGTCATCGCCAGGGAGATCAAGGCCATGGCCGAACAATCCCGAAACGGCACCGCACAAGTCCGGCAGATCCTCGGCCAAATCCTGAAGGCCACCAGCGCCGCGGTCGCATCGATGGAAGGAGTGACCACGGGCGTGTCCGGCGCCATCGCAGTGGGCGACCAGAGCAGCAAGACCATCAACGAACTGGCAGTGGCACTTTCGGAAGTCGCTCAGACGTCCGCGCAAATCGTCGGGTCCGCCGAGCAGGAAGCCGGCGGGATGATGCACATCAATGACGCGATGAAAAACATCGACCATGTCGCGCGGCAGGCACTGCTGGCGATTCAGGGAACGGCGCAGGCCGCGCGCCAGCTAAACGACCTCGGCACGCAGCTCACAAAACTCAGTTCGGAATGAGCGGCCCGCGCGGGCGTGGTGCCGCGAATCAAAAATACAGCGTCGATTCGATCCCGAACAGATTCCTGTCCCGATCCGCCCCGCGCTGGTTCGAATCCAGACGCCTGAACTGATAGTAGATTTCGACATTCAGGCTGTCGAAAAGCCGGCCCTTTTCGCTGCGAAAGCCAAATGCCGGACGGACGTAGGATTCAAGTTCCTTCGTCCCGGAGTCGTAGTTGCGCTGGATCAGCGCCGCCTCGCCTTTGACATACCAATTCTGGCCGACGCGATACGTGGCATCAGTCCCGAAACGGATCTCCTGAAAGGTCGCGCCGACCTTGGAGACGGATGGCTCGTTGCGCACGCGGAAGCCGGCGTTGATCAGCGTGCCCGGATTTGGGGTCCAGTTGACCACCATGCTCGCGACCGGCGTGACGCGGGCGGCCTTTGGCAGCGGGCGGTCGAACTCCCGCAACTCGACCCCGGCGCGGGTCTGGAAGCGCAGTTTCGGCGACGCTTTCCACACCATGGAGGCGTAGGCTTGCTGGTAGTTCTGCTCGCCAAACTGCGCCTGATCAAAGGGGATGTGGCCGAATTCCAATCCCGCGCCAATCGTGGTCTTGGCGGTCTGCTCGACGGCCATTCCAGTCTGGAAAATGTAATCCGTGCGGTTGGTGCTCGATCCCTGCGAAGCGATACGGCGCCCGATCGCCCTGAGATGGAGCGTGGTCTTGGCGCTGAGGCTGTATTCGAACACCGGGGAAATTTCCGTCAGCGTGCCAACGTCCTCGACCGTGCCGTCTCCGCTGATGGAGGAAATGTTTTCGTCGTACTCGAACCTCACCGCCGACAGGAATACGGGGCTGGCCCGTCCGACTTCGCCTGAGAGGCGTTGCAGCATCCTCGATGTTCCGCGGTCCACCAGCGTTTGCTGGGTGGGTGTGTAAAGGAGCTCGAGGTAATATTCGCTGCGCGGGGTCTCATCCGCCGAACCTGCGGGCAGGCTGCCGAGGTTGAGCTTTATGATGGGCCTCAAGTCCATGACGACTTCGTCGATGGCGCGGTTGCGCGCCGTGTTGCTGAGGTTATCCGTGTGCAAGACGTCGGTCTGGACTCCCACTCGGATCTGGCCCAGCACTCCGGCAGCGGTCGTCGTGCGAAACGTGAAGGCAGCATCGTCATCGGGAGAAACGAGGTTGCGGCTCGGGTGGCGTTGAAAGGCGATGGGCGTTTCCCTCGCCCGCGCCGATGTCCCGGCCGCCGCCCGCGCCGCCGCCGCGCCCTTCACCTGGACTGATACCTCGGGGGCGGGGAGCGGCTGCACGGTGCCCGGCATTGGCTGAACGGTGCGGGGGACCTTGGGCATCCGGTTCACATCCGTCCGGAATGCGGGCACGTTGCCGAACAATTCGCTCTGCGTACCGGCGGGCGGGACCGTCTCCGCGCCGCTCGATTCGATGAGCTGAAGCTGCGCGCCGGAACGGAATGCCGGGGCGGTCTGTGCCGATGCGAACGTGATGGAGCCGAGCGCCAGCATCAGACTGGCGATGCAATCGGGAGGACCGGCCTTGGATCGAAACGGCACCGGGGCTTCATTCAATCTCCGCCATCTGGAGTCAACTGCTGAGTGGGAGCCGGCACCCCCGCCGCAAGCAAGCCCTTGGAGTACCGAGCCTTTTGGTTTGACACCCCAGCGGACGCTCGCAACCAGTGGGCTTCGTGGGAACGATTCAATACTTCATTCGCAGCGCGCTGCTCGCATGCGTTGCTTTGATGGCCGTGGGATGTTCGTCACGCCATGCCGAGGAGCCGGGATTGCCCGTCGCGCAGCCTCCCGTCCGCAGTTCGCAATACAAACTTCAGCCGGGCGATCTCCTGACGCTCACCTTTGCGGGCGAGCCGGATTACAACCAGCAGGTCCGGGTGGACTGGGACGGGCGGATCAGCCTCGCCTACCTGACTCACGGCGGGCGCTCGGAGATGCAGGCCGCGGGGATGACCGTTTCCGCATTGGCCGGCAAGATCACGGCTTACGCAAAGGAGAACCAAGTCCTCGTCAATCCCAAGGTGCAGGTCTTGGTGGCCGAATATTCCGGCCAGACCTTCGTGCTGCTCGGGCAGGTGACGCAGCCGGGCCGCTATGCATTTCCCCGCGGCCAGCAGCCGCGGTTGGGGCTGCTGGATGCGATCGCACTCGGAGGCGGCTACACGCGGCTCGCGCGTCAGTCGGAGGTCTTGGTGAAACGCGGGGCCAAAGTTTACAAAGTGGACCTGCGAAAGCTCGCCACGGAGTCCGGCACCCCCGGCTTCATGGTCATCCCCGGTGATGTGATTACCGTCACCGAACGCCTGTTCTGACCCTGCCGCACGAGGAACTCCTCGCTGACGGGCTACTGCGCCAGCGTCCGACGTGGGACGGAATTCAGGATGAATCCGACCGGCTTGCGCCCCGCCTGGCCAAGCAACCGGGCCGCGCGGGAAGCCGCACGGATTGCCGTCCTTCCGGAACGGACGACGATGCAGGCCGCGCTCGCGTGACGGGCGATGGACAATGTCTCACTCGCGACGTTGACGGGCGCCGAGTCGATGACGACCTGTCCGTATTCTTCCGCCGCCTTGCCGAGCAGGGATCCAAGCGCCGTGGGCGAAAAGAGCGCGGAAACATCAGGCGGCGCGGCTCCCGCGACGAGCACGAAAAGGTTCTCCACCTTTGTTGGGACGACGCACGCCTCCAGCGTACTGCGACCTGCGAGGCATTCTGCAAGTCCGCTGGTTTCCTTCGGGATGGAAAACAGCCTGCCGATCACGGGGTTCCTCAGATCGGCATCGATCAAAAGCGTGCGCACGCCACTCTGGGCGAGTGCGACGGCATACGATGCGGCGCACGAGGTGTTGCCATCGCCCTTCGCCGCGCCGGTAAACAGGAAGCTCCCCTTCCCTGCCCCGCCGAGCGCCGCCGATGCGGAGGCGACGAGGAATCGAAATGCCTCGGCCGCCTGCGAGCGCGGATGCTTGACGCACGGAACCTGGCTGGCGTCGCCTTTCAACCCGGACGCGTATGGAATCGCGCCCAGACCCGGGAGTCCCAGCATGCGTTCGCCCTGATCCAACAACTGCAACGTGGGCCGGACGACGTACGCGCCAACGACACCGCCAAATCCCAACGCAACGCCCCCGAACATTCCAAATGCGACGATGAGCAGTTTCGTCCGCCATTTTGGTGACTCGGGCAGCATCGGAGGATCCACGACGCGAAGATTGGTCTGGCCGGTGTTCTGAATGACGCCGGTCTCCTTGAGCCGCTTGAGGACCGCCGCGAAGAGCGCACGATCAGATTCGACCTCGCGGCTGAGCACGTCGTACTGGGTCGCCTTCTTGTTCAGGTCGAGAGCCTGCTTTTCCTGTTCGAGCAACATCTTCTCCGACATCTGCTGGGCGAACTTCGCCGCCTCATGCTTCGCACGGAGCGAGTCGGCCGCATTCTGGACCGTGACCTCGAAAGTTGCGCGGACCTGCTGCACTTGCCGTTCGGCCTGCGTGTAAAGGGGGTTTTCCGGCCCGTAGCGCTGCCGGAGCACCGCAAATGCCGACTCCTTCTCCGTAAGAACGCGCTGCACATCCAGGACGGACTGCGCATTGGCGATGCTTCCGATCGCGAGCAACTTCTCCGGCTGGCGCCCGATTTTGTCGAGTTGCGCGAGATCGGACTCCAGCGCGAGGGTGTCGTTTTGCGCCTTCGCCACGCGCATGTTCAGGTCCTTCAGGCGCTCGACGACGATGTTCTGTTTGTCTTCGAGCGAAACGGCGTGGTTCTTTTCCCGGTAATCCTGCAGGGCCTGCTCGGCCTCTTCCAGCTTGCGCTTGAGGCGTTCGGATTCGTCCACGAGGATTTTGGTCGCTTCCTTGGACGGGTTCAGGCGCCACTCGGCGATCTGGCTCACGTACTCATCGATCAAGGAACGCACGAGGGCCTGCGCCATTTCCGGTTTTCCTTGCTGGATGGTGATGTCGATCAGCCGGGTTCCCTTTCGCAATCTCACGCTGAAGCTGTTCCGGATCGCATCGATCATATTAGCCTTTGAGACCGGCTGCCCCGTTAGCCGGTGACGCAGACCCGGTTTGAAGTACCCCGGGGTCACGTCGAGCTTGATCTTCCGGATCACCCGCCAGATCAGATCGTCAGTCAGCAACTGCTGCTCGACTGTCTTCAAGTCCTCAGGCTGCCGGAAATCCTCTTTGTTGATTTCCTGAATGGCGATGACGGAGGGATTCTGCTCCTCCACGCGTACAGTCGCGGTGGCCTCAAAGACATCCGGGCGCATGGCGGCCCACACGCCGCCGACTAGCAGTCCGGCGAGGCTGCAGGCAGCAATCCGCCATATTCTCCGCCGCACGGCCTCATAAAGTGACTGCAGATCGAAGTCCGCATATTGCTCCGCGTCTCCCTCGGGTGATTGGTTGCTGTTGGGCTTCATGCGACGACTGCGTGCCCTGTCAGTGAGTACGGCCGACGCAGGGACACACTGGAGGGGAATCGGGCTTTCCAGCGGATTAACACGGCTTTCAATACGGAAAGCGGAGCCCGCATGTCAACCTCCGCTTCGGCGACGGAAAAAGCCGGTATCACGATCCGCTCAGGCCGCGCCTTTCCGGCGGAGGAATGTGAGGAACATGATCTGGAAATCGAGCCAAAGATTCCAGTTTTCGAGGTAATACAAATCGCACCGGATACGCTCGACCAAGTCGCTTTCCCCGCGAAGTCCGTTCACCGCCGCCCACCCCGTCATCCCCGGCTTGCTCCAATAGCGGGCGCTGTAGTGCGGGATCTCATCGCTCAGTTTCTCCGAATGGTAGAGCCGCTCGGGACGCGGTCCGACGAGGCTCATCTCGCCCTTGAGCACGTTCCAGAACTGCGGGGTCTCGTCGATGTTCCAACGGCGCATGAACCCGCCAACTTTCAGCAATCGCGGATCATCCTTTGGCGTGGACTGCTGGAGGTTGTCACTCTTGTCCGCATCCAGCCGCATGCTGCGAATTTTGAACATGCCAAACGGGATCCCTCCCCGCCTTACCCGGGGCTGCCGGTAAAATATCGGTCCGGGCGATTCCAGATACACCAATGTCCCAAATACCGCGATGATGGGCGCCGAGAGGATCAGGCCGACGATCGAGCCGACGATGTCCACGATTCGCTTGAGGATTTGATTCACGGGGCGATCCAGCGGCAATTGCGAGATGCCGAGGATGGGAACGCCACTGATCGTCTGCAGGCTGAGCCCGGTTACCAATATCTGGAAGTACGACGGGATCACTTTCAGCTGCACGAGCTCCTTTTCGCAAATGGCCGCCAGCTCATCGATTTCAGTCATCGACGCGGTCCGGTCGGCCAACAAGACGATGTCGATGCACTTCGACCGGAGCATATTGACGATATCCTGGAAGGCCGCGATGTGCGGGATTTCAGCGGGGGGCTGCTTCTCGTAGTTTCCGCTGACCGGCGGAATGCATCCCACCACGGCGTAGGCATGAGATGGGTCGCTCATCACGTATTTCGTGAGTCGTTCTGCCATGTCGTTCCAGCCGACGAAGAGAATCCGTTCGCGGAGATGCCTGGAAAATGCGTCCATCGCAGAGATGCGGTGGAGGACTGCCCGCCAAGCCAGCAGGGACACCAGCAAACAGGCGGAGGAGAGGCCCACATATGTCACCGGAAGCGAGAGCGGGGCATTCAGCACCCTGGTGACAAAAAGCACACCGACGAACCATAGGAAGCACCCCTTGATGATCAAAAAAGAAACCTGCCGGTAGCGAAGGAGCTGGGCTGCCTGATACATTCCGTAATGTGCGAGCAACAACAAGAGCACCAACGCCCCGATGCCGACGAATACCAGATAGCCTTGAAAAGGTACGTGGGGGCTGACCGTGCCGCCACTGAGGAAATCGGTCCGGAACCGCACCCAAAACGCGAAGAGCAAGGCCGCGACGATGATCGCGGCGTCACCCAGCACACTGAGAAACCGGAAGCGCCACGCGATTGCGCGATTGACCTCGGCGGTATCCGTCGTTTGGCGGGCACGCGATAACTCCAACAGTTCATCGGTCAGACGACTCATAATAATTTTTGGACGGGAGAGGCCCGGTGTAGCGACAGCGGGCGTAGAGGGAGACGCCAGTCAACGAGCCATCATTTAGAACATCAAGCCTTTTGTGTGACCGAGTTCGGAGCATTTCCAACGAGTTTCAGAACTCATGGATTGGCGCAAAATTGATAAAACCTCACGTGAGTACTGTCGGGAAAGGTACGGGGTGTTTCACAGCGCTCTCACCGCTCTCCCGTGAGACATTGAGGATCGTCCGCCATCCAAAACGCCGACGACGGGAACCTTCACGGAACTCCGGCTTCAAACCGCCATTGACCCTGTATCCAGATGGGGATAGTGACCAAGCTCCCAACTCGGATCGCCCAAATTCCGCTCTCGAAGTCATGTCCCTCCCACGCGGCACTCAAAGCGGAACATCCCGCAAGCGCCTGACGTTCAGTGCTTCGCCGGCGGTTCTTGGCAGGATCGAAAATCACCCGCAAGCGCAGTGACGCTTTTCCAAAAAATCTCCACCCTCTGCCGCGGGAGTCTCGCGCAAAATGCCTTCGCACTTTACGCAGTCACGATTGCCAATTCGCTCCTCCCTCTGGTCACCGTGCCGTACCTCGCGCGCGTACTCGGGCCCGACGCGTGGGGAATGGTCCTCTTCGCCCAGGCCGTCGCGGTCTGGCCCACGATCCTCGTGGAATTTGGATTTGTCTATTCTGCCACGCGTGAGGTCGCCCGCCATTCCGGCAATCCGGAAAAGCTGCGCAAAATCGTAAGTGACGTAATGGCCTGCAAGGTCGGCCTCAGCATCCTCGGCTTGGCGACCGGCATCGTGTTCTGGCTGGGAGTTCCGACATTTCGGGAGAATCCCCTCATCCTTATCGGTGCAATGTGGATCGCCATCGCACAGGGGTTCAGTCCCATGTGGTACTTTCAAGGCATCCAGCGCATGCGCCTCGCCGCGTCCGTTGAAGTCGCGTGCCGGCTGCTCTTCACCATCAGCGTCTTTTTCCTGATCAAGGCCCCCGAGGATGCGACCAAGGTGATATTCTACCAGGCCATCAGCTTCACGCTGTCGCTTGGAATAGGATTCCGCCTCATGTACCGTACCGTCCGCTTTGCCATGTGCAGTCTCGCCCGCGCAGCACGGACGATGCGGGATGCATGGCACTTCTTCCTCTTCGTCGCAGTCATCACCCTCTATGCAAAGGCCAATGGCTTCATGCTCGGCATCCTGATCACCCCGGCCGTCGTCAGTTTCTACGGCGGACCCGAACGGCTGATGCGCGGTTTCCTCACCTTTACCGGCCCGATCAACCAAGTCCTCTACCCGCACCTCGCACACTTGGTGAAACACGACATCCATCAGGCGCGCAACACCGTCCGGCGCGGCACGCTCGCGCTCGGCGCAATAGGCCTGCTCCTCGGGCTGACGCTCACACTCGGAGCGCCATGGCTGGTCCACCTTTTGTTCGGCCCCGGCTATGAGCGTGCCATCCCGGTCCTGCGCGTGCTGGGGCTGGTGTGCCCGTTCTCCGCGCTCAATGGCGTGCTTGGAATCCGGTGGATGTTCCCGCTCGGCCACGAGCGTTCCTACAACCGGATCGTCGGGGCCGGAGCCGCACTCGATGTGATCCTCGTCCTCGCGCTGACCCCATGGCTCATGGAACTCGGCGCAGCAATCGCACTTCTCGCGACGGAGATTGCCATCACCATCGCCGTATTTATTACCCTCTGGAAAATGCGGCTCAATCCCTTCCAGAAACTCCCCCTCGCACAACCTGCCGCCTCCTAAGCCCGCCCCCGCCGCGGAATGCTCCCCGCTCTGGCGCTACGGTTTCCCCTCCTCAGGCCACGGGTAGCTGGCGAAAAACCGCGGAAATTCCGAAGCCATATATTCGCGAATGGCGCGGCGGAACTGCTCCGGGCGAAACCGCTCGACATTGACGCGGCAGACCTCGGGGCTAAAAGGCGGGAGTGCTTCAAACCGTTCCAGCGCCGCGACGAGCGCATCCGGCGTCTGCTCGGCGAAGTAAACGCCAGTCACCCCGTCCTTCACCGTCTCCAGCGCGCCACCCTCGGCAAAGGCGATCACCGGCGCGCCAGACGCCTGCGCTTCGCACGGCGCAATGCCGAAATCTTCAATCCCCGGAAAGACGAATGCCCGGCAAGTCTCCAGGTGCTCCTTGAGCACGGCGAAGGACTGGCGCCCGAGGAAAGTCACGTTGGAAGGGGCGCTCCCCCGCAACGCGGCCATCTCGGAACCGTCTCCGATTACCACCAACTGCCGGCCATTCCGCCGGAACGCCTCGACCGCCAGGTCCACGCGCTTGTAGGGCGTGATTTCGGAGACGAGCAGGAAAAAGTCCTTCCGCGGGCGCTCCGCCGAAAAATCATCCACCGAAACCGGCGGATGAATCACCACCGATTCACGGCCGTAAATCCGCCGGATGCGCTCCCGGACGAAGGCGGAATTGGCGATGAAGTGCGTAACCTTCTTCGCGCCCGCAAGGTCAAAGGCGCGCGCGGAAGCCAGCACGTGCCGGAACACAAAACGCCCGAACGCGCCGATCTCCGCACTGCCTTTCATGTACGTTTCGTGCAGATCCCAGAGGTAACGCGGAGGCGAGTGGCAATAGCAGACATGGGGCACTCCCGGCGGCACGTTCAGCCCTTTGATCATGCTCGCGTCGGAGCTGAAAACCAACTGCGTCTCCGCCGCCACGCGCATCCGCGGGATCGCGAATTTGAAAAGCGGCAGCAGTTTTTTATAGTGCCGCGTCGCCCCGGGCAGCCGCTGGAGCAGCGAAGGAACGATGCGATGCGCCGCAATCCGGGCACTGAGCCGATCGACCTGCGCGACGAGAGTGTGGACGGGTGCGTCGGGAAAAAGCGCGCACATCTCTTCCAGCACGCGTTCACCTCCACGCATGCTGATGAGCCAATGATGAGCCAGCGCGACGTTGCTCATTTTGAATGATGTTTCCGCGTTGCTCCGGTTCCGAACGGCAAACCCTCCAAAGTCCGGCTGAGCGCCCCGTGAAATGCGGAGACAAAGCGCTCCCTTGAAAATTCCGCAGCGCGCTTCCGTGCCCGATCCCGGTGCGCCTCCGCCTCGCCGTCACCCGCCGCAGTTGCGATGATCGCTTGCGCCCATTCTTCGGGTCGCCCCAAATCAAGCCCGACCCCCGCCTCGCCGGCAGTTTCGCTCATCGCCGTATGACGATGGTAAAAGACTACGCAGCCATGGCTCATGCCCTCGATCAACGGCAGGCTGAACCCTTCCTCCATAGACGGAAGCAACACACCCCAGCACTGCCGGTAAAGCTCGGTGAGTTCGCTGTCCGTCACACGGCCCCGAAGGGAAACGCCTTCCGGAAACGCAGCGTCCTGCATGTGCGAAAGGTTGCCGACCACATGCAGCTTCCAAGCCTTGCCTGAAATCGCCTGCAGGGCTTCGAACGCGCGGATGGCAAACGAGATGTTCTTGTGGCGAAACCGGCTCGCGAAGACCAGAAGCTCGCGCCGCTTGCACAAAGGCGCCGCACTGCCTGGAGCGCTCGTATAACCAGACGGCAATACCTGGACCCGCGCATCCAAATTCGCATTGGTGGAGAGGATTTCCCGGCGCGAGTAATTCGAAACCGTCCATATCCCAAGCGCAGAACGCATGCGTTCCCCAAGCAGGCAGCGGTAATAAATTGACTGCCGCCCGAGCCATATCTTCCGGGGGATCAAATCATGGACCATCATGATGTAAGGCTTCTTCACGCCATACGGAATGAAATAGGTTGGCGAGAGCAGGATATCCGCCTCCGTCTGATTGATCAACCGCGCCACCTCTCGCTGCCGGAAAAAATCATATGGGCCGATCCCTGTGCGAACGCACTCGCAATCCGACGCTCCGTCGCCGATGTCGACTTCCGGCCCTGCGAGGACAACAAGTTCGTCAACCATGTCCGAGCGCGACAACTCGGCGAGCAGATTGCGAGCGACGACCTGGATGCCGGTCGTAGGCTGCATGAGGCAACGGGCATCAAACAAAATCTTCATGCTCGCGGAATGGAAAGATTGGCCGCCTCCGGAAGCGGTGCGTGCTCGCGCTCCGCCTGGAATGACCGCGAATGATGGACCGGGAGTGCATGCTCTCCACGCCTTTGGCGCAAGGCGTGAGTCACAAGACAAGACACCACCGCGATTTGGATCCAAAAATAGTTACGCAAGATATTTTGGTTAAATTGCAGCAGGAAAAACTGCATGATAAGGCCCCAGATATTGGCGGCACATATTGCACGCATGCGCGCATCGGCAACGGTGCGGATTCGACTGAGCGAGGCAAAGGTGAGCTTGAAAAAGTACCAGAAAAAAAACGGCGCCCCAACGATGCCCGTAGCCAGCAGGATTTCGAGCGAAACGTTGCACCCCTGGCTTTGTCGCATGGCCTCGTAATCGATGGACATGGACCCGTCCGCCCCCGCGATTTGCGCCGCGATGCCGCCCACACTGTAGCCTTTCAACGGGTTGGCCATGAACAATTCCTCGTATAGTTCGACTCCAGCCATACGCTGATCCACGGAGTGTGCCGCTGTCCCACCCAAGCCGGTCCCCTCGAGCAGAAGTGGCGTATCTTTGACACTCATGAGGAGAACCGCCCCGCCGCCAATCAAAACCACCGCGCCAAGAGCCGCTACAGATGTCAAAATCCTGCTCGTCCGGGAGGTTCGGAAGGATTTCAGGATTGTCGGGGCCATGACCAAGCCCATTACTCCCATGCCGAGGTAGCCAATCCGCGAGCTGCAAAGGACAAGAACGGCCGTATGCATTCCAAAGACAGCCCAACTCAACGCCGGACGGACAAAATGTACACCCCGCACGAGGAGCACAAAGGACATGGCCCAACCGACAATCATGTATGTCGAGTAGTAGGAAGGCTCGTAGGAGAATCCGTTAATCCGCGCCAGAACCGAGACCCAAGTTTGTTTTACCAGCAAATTGATGCCAAGCGGATAGGCAGCAAACTGGATCAACCCAAACAACGAGATTGGGATGAAGCTGTAGTAGTTCCAACGCGCAAGGGTGGCTAGGTCTCGCGGAGTCCTGAAGGCCGCTGCACACGCAAAGACCAGGGCGACGTCAAGAGTCAGCCAGACGAGATACGCATACGTTCGAAAAACTTGAGGCGCATTCGTGGCGCCAACCAAGTTGAACCCAAACCAAATCAGCAGAAGAACAAATCCGCGGACGCGGGGTACGCGACTCGGCTTGAAGCAAATCATGGATGCCGCGATGAAACTCACCATGAAGAAGGAACAAATGCGCAGATTTCCTCCGGCAACGTCGAGCACTCCGATTAAGTCCCACGAGGACGTAACAGTCGCCAGAAAGAACAAACTAAGCAAAAGCAACTGCATGTTTCTCCTTATCCAAACGCATCGGCAGCCTTCGGACTGGCCAACTTGGCGTGGATGCGAGGTTCGTTCCGGCCATTCCAGGTTGCGTCACTGACTGGCATAGTAAGTTTCAATTGTCGTCTTCAGCCGCTCCCGGAAGCAACGCAAATTGTAGTACTCGTCGACGTTACGCCTGGCCTGCTCACCCATGGCCTTGAGCGACGCCTTGTGCCCGCGACACCACTGGATCGCTTTTTTCCAATGGAGGGCGTCGTCCTCACGGAGGCATAGGCCACATTCCAGGCTGCCAACGTCGAAGCCTAGAACCGGATTAAAGGTCATCACGACCGGTCTCGCGAGGGCCGATGCTTCGAGTAGGGTGGTGATTCCCCAAAGCGTCGCCCGGTGCCTGATAAGTTCGTCGTCGGGAGCATCCTTGATCTCCAGCGGAATGGCGACGACATCGCATGCGAGATACTGCGCGACAAGTTGGCGATAGGTTACCGGTTTATCCGGCTCCGTCCGCACCGGGGTGTAGTTTGGGAGGCTCTGGATCTGAAGCAGCACATCGGGTGAATCGGTCACGACCCGGACTTCGACATCCCGATCTGCAACGGTCGCCTCCAGGAATGAGGCGAACTTCCTGCCGGTGATCCCAACGAGGAGAATGCGGAGTTTGCCGTCAGGCACCGGAGCACCTGCGGATTCGATCTGCCCACCGGCATCCAGTTCCGCGCGAATCCGGTCATAGAATTCAATATCGACGGCCCATTCGAAGGTTTTGAGAAGTTGGGCTGCCCGGGGGTAGCTGATGAGCGAAAGCCGGTGTATTTCTTCACTGAGCGCCATGAGAACGCTGCAACGCTTCGTCAGAAAAAAATCCTTGATGAAGACCCGGAGCGGAAAGTGGAGGAATGCGAATATCCCCTTGCTCTGCCGGAACAACCAGAGGAGGACGCAGAGGACGCAGACCAGGTCGGTGTCTTTGGCGATGACGAAGTCGTACTTTCTCTGGTTAAAGAAGAGCCATAGCTGTTCCGAGAGGTTGGGCCCCAGGCGCAACCTTGCTCCTACCGCGTCAATCCACCGGATTCGCGTCGGCTGCACTCGCCTGGCTCCCGCCGAGAAAATGGCGTCAGTTCCCCATGCATGATTGGCAGGGAGCGCATCGGCATCCAGCACTTCGCGCCTGGTGATCCACGCTACCCTTGCTTCGGCGAGATTTGGTTTCATCCGTTTAACATCCCTCCATCGTCCTTGTTTCCCGGCTTCAAACTCAGTTTTTGCGACACGATCGGTTCGGTGTGGAAATCGCCGCGATCAGAAATATTCCGATGCGGTCTGCGGGGTGGTGAGTGCAGCAAACCACATTGTCGAAATTGTCCGTTTCACCGGGCGGGCTGCGCCGGATGCTCCGCCGCCTTCGTTCCGTGGTCGGTGGCCCATGGCACCTGCGTGAAGTTCAACGCGGCCTCGGCCATGTAAGTCTCTCGCGGCAAGGCCGGCGGCGGCGGGTTACGGTACAGCCGGTCGAGGACCTGCTCGATCGCCGCGGGATCGGTATGGCCTCCGCCGATGCGCAAGGATGCGTGCTGGCCGATGTCATCCATCAGATCGGTGCACTTGTCGTGATACTCGATCTGGACCAGTGGTACACCGCATAGGTACGCGGTGATGGCACCGTGAAGACGGACGGTGAATACCGCGGAGCAAGATGCCAGCCCGTGCCAGCAACCGAGGAGGTTGTCCTTTGCGCTGATCACCTCGACCTCCGCGCCCTGCCGGGTCAGGCGCTCCGCAAGCTGGGATGACATCGCCTGATCCCCCGAACGCGGGTGGGTGTTCAGGCAGAAAATGCGGACCGGCACCCGCTCGCGCTTTACGAATCGCTCCACGCCTTTGAACAACGCCTCCTTCCGAGCTGCGGCTGCCGTGTCTCCGGCATCGGGCCACTCGTAGTCGCGGAGTGAAATCCCCAGCGGTTTGCGCGCGCTCCCTGCACCGGCGGATTGCATGGTTTCGCCCTCTGGCAGCAAGAGCGGCAGGGCACCCACGAGATCCCGCGCCAGCAACGCCTTCACCGGGATGTCCATTTTCCGGAGATGGTCCATCGAGCGTCTGTCGCGCACGGAAATGCAGGTGAACTTGCGAAGGAAACGCGCGGCCTCCGCTTCGTCCGCTGCATCTGCAAACGGGCCTATGGAAACGCCGATGCCGGCAAATTTGATGCAGTTCCGTTCCGCGGCGATCCTCTGGATTTTTTTGAGGATACTGCCGTATGAAAGTGTGGAACCGCCTGCGTACAGGAGTAAGTCGCGCCGCAGCATCGCATCCGCACAGAATGCCAGCCGGATCGCCTTCCCGACCGCTCCCGGCCCAGTGTAGAGGGCCGTGGGAAACCACGCCGGCACCCGGTATTCCGCCGCGATGCCCGGGACCGGCGGACCGAGGATGTCCACGTGATGCCCTCCCCACCAGCGCTGCGCGGCGAGGACCGTCGTCAAATTGAACAACTCGTCGCCGTAATTGGCGAAGCCGTAGTAGCCGTTCAGGGTGATTCTCATCGGGGGACTGGCGCTCACGGAGTCATAAGTCTATTCGCTTTGAAGTTGCAAGGCCGGCGCGCGCAAACCTCCCGGCAGCGATCGTTCAGCATTTCTTCTGCAGCGTGGCCGCGCCGTTTCGCCCAAATTCGCTCCAGGAGCGGAAGACTCCCACCATCCTTCCGCGGATGAGTTCGCGATAGTATTTGCTCTGGTTCGGCTTCAGCAGACAGAGGTAAAGCGCCACCGCCATCGCGGCCCGCACCAGCCGATACAGGAACCGCAGCGCAGCCCTCGGCTGCCGGTAAAGCCGGGCATGCTTCACCGACAGGCGGCCGAAACCCTTTCCATATTCGTACGCCCGCACGTGATCCTTCTCGTCGTACCGGACCACTTTTTCCACGTGGTAGAACAGCAACGAGGGGTCGTAGAAAAGTCGCTTCTTCCTGTAGAGCGCGCGCAACACAAAATCCGCGCCCTCTTCCGCACCAAAAAACGTCCCGACGCCGAGATTTTCGTCCAGCAGGCCGACTTCGTCGAAAAGCGATCGTCTGGCGAACATCGTGAATTCCACGGTGGTCTGATAGACGTTTCCTGGCGTCACCCACTGCGCCCGCGAGTCAAACTTGGTGACTGAGCTTTCCTTTGAAACCGGATCGATCGCGCGGCCGAAAACCGCATCCCAGTCAGGATTCTGCTTCAGGAGCGCGGCCACGGTTTCCAGCAATCCCGGCGTGAGCTGGCAATCGTCATCCGGAAAATTGATGATGCCACCTTTTGCAAATCCAAGCCCGTGGTTGCGCGCGCGCGCTGCCCCCTTCGACTCCACCTTCAGGTGCAGCAGCGGCATGCGGCGCGCAAACTCGCGGCATAGGTCGCCGAGGCGATCGTCCGCGTTTTGATCGACGATGATGACCTCGAAATCCCGGCACGACTGCCCGGCAATCGACACCAGCAACCGCTCCACGTCGTCGTGCCTGTTCAGCGTCGGAACGATCAGACTGAAGAGGATGCCGTCTGTGGAGTTCATGCTTTGCTACCGGGAAAGCCTCGGAAACACGCCGCGTGGAAGCGCCGGGGTGCGCATCAAAGCGGAAGGCGGACGACGAACCCGGCGATTGCCCGGGTGCTCGGCGGCTTGGTGTTGAATGGATAAACGCCCACCAATGATCCGCACGCGCCCTCGACCAAACGGACACCCGCACTCGCCCGAAGGAACCGCCCCATCAACGTCCCGCCATCGGCGATCAGGAACGGGTTCGGTTTGTTGCCCATGGGATTTTGTCTACGGAGACCGCCTCTGCATGTCAACCGGGGTTGAGACACCGGCCATGAATACTTTGGCGCTCCGGTGCACACGTTCTGGAAAACGCCTCAAGCCTCCTCGGGAGCTGAACAGAACTGCTCACCGCGACCGGACGTCCGGAACCAAGACCGATCACTTCGAATCCGCGTCGAGGCTCGTGAAAGTGCCGGTCATTTCCAGTTGATGCGTCCGTCCGGGTCCGCTTTTGCCAGCCACTTTCGGACAAACGCCATTGAGAATGCCGCGCACGGATTTGAACGCGCCGCTGGCCGGATCCGTGAGCACCAGCGCGTCCACTTCCACGGGGAACTTCGTGTCCGCACCATCGTCCAGCGTGAGCGTCGCGGAACCGGTGAGTTTTGCCCAAGCGCCGTCGCTGTTGGCGCCGATGGGACTCAGATTGAGCGTCCCTGCGACCGCGCTGATCTCGCCGGTCTCCTGCATGATCGCCGGCGGGTAGAAAAGCTTCAGCACGGTCGCGAGCGAACTGGCCGCGACCGTGCCCGATTCCTTCACCGGCTTCCCCCCTCCACTCAGCGCGGAACGGGCCTCGATTCCGAGCCGCAACGGTTCGGCCACGGCGGCGCGGTATTGGGACGGCTGCGATTTTGGCGAAACATGAAGCACGAGCCGCGCGTCTGCCGGCGTGCCGTCCTGGAGGGTCTTCGGCAGCGCAAGTCGCGAATCCTTCTTCGCGGGATCGGGGATTTTCAGTCCGCTCGAGAAATGCCGGATGCTCTTCGCAAAGTAGCGACCGGCTTCGTCCGCGTCGAAGCCGAAGGAGGTGACATCGTTGTTTGGGAACGCATTGAACACCGCCTCGACCTCGCCGTCGGGTGCGAGGATGAAGCACTTGATGTTGCCTTTCACACGCGTGCCCGCGGCCGTGGCATGCACACGCGCAACTTCAGGCGGCATGTCCTTCGGATCGCGCATGTCGGTGTGACCGCTCCAAGACGTGACAATGAATCCTCTGAGTGCCTCGATCGCGTCACTGTGGGAGAGGCAACTGCCTCTCACGTGGTCGGCATTTGCTCAACAATGCCCGGCACCGAAGTAGGACGGGCCGGAGATGTTGGTGACGTGGATGAAAAGGATCGGCCGGCGCTCGGTTTTCGCGCGCGCGAGGGCGGTGGAAAGGTGATCCTCCCAGTCGAGCTTCCAGATCGCCTGCTGGCTTTCGGACGGCTGGGCGGCTTCGAAGCGCTTGGAAAAACCGGACAATTCCTCGTTCAGCGTCGCGCCGTTGGCGTGCGTCCATGCGAGAGCGGCGAACAACGTGAGGGCGATGGCTGCTTTCATGGCTCCACGGTCGATTCGTCCCACGGGGCCGTCAAACGGGAATTCTCCGGGCCGAGGTTTCTCCTTGGCTTTCGGCGGACCAGCGGTCTTTTGGAAATCGAAAGGAGGTGATCCATTTGTCCCGCAAACCAATTCTCCGTCTGACCGAGTTGTCGTCCTGTGCCGGTTGAGCTTCCAAGCTGAGCCAACAGGCCCTGGCGCAAGTCTTGCGCCAGCTTCCACGCATCGACGATCCCAGGCTGCTCGTCGGCTCCTCCACGGCCGATGATGCAGGCGTCTGGCGTCTCACCCGCGACATCGCGCTGGTGCAGACGGTGGACTTCTTTACGCCCGTCGTGGACGACCCGCGGCAGTACGGGCAAATCGCGGCGGCCAATGCGCTCTCCGATGTGTATGCGATGGGCGGGCGTCCGCTGACCGCGCTGAACATCATGGGCATCCCGCCGGATCTCGTCCCGCCGAATGCCATCGCCGCCATCCTGCGCGGAGGCGCAATGAAGGCACGCGAGGCGGGCTGCACGATCGTCGGCGGCCACACGATCCGGAATCCCGAGCCGATCTATGGCCTCGCAGTCACCGGGCTCGTTTCGCCCAGGCGGATGCTGACAAATGCCCGCGCCCGCATAGGCGATCTGCTCGTGCTCACAAAGCCGCTCGGCACCGGCATCGCCACGACGGGAATCAAACGGCAGATCGCTTCCGCAGCGCTGGGCAAAAAGGTGATCACGCTGATGTCGCAGCTCAATTCCAGCGGCGCGGTGCTTGCGGAAAAGGAACTCGTCCGCGCGGCGGTGGATGTGACGGGCTTCGGCCTGCTCGGGCATCTCGCCTCGATGTGTCGCGCGAGCGGCGTGAGTGCGGAGATCACCGCCGAATCCGTCCCGGCGATCAGCGCGGAAATCTTTTCGCTCATCGCCGAAGGATGCGTGCCCGGCGGCAGCAGGCAGAATGAAGAAACGGCCAACGCGATCACCGATTGGGATCGCACGCCGGAGCGTTTCCGTTCGCTGCTTACCGATGCGCAGACCAGCGGCGGCCTCCTTCTCTGCGTCGCGCAGAAGAATTTCTCCGCCGTGCTGGCGCTCTTGAAAAAACATCTCACTCCCTGCGCTGCGGTTATCGGCAAGATCGTCCGCAGCGGCCCCTCGGTGATCTCGGTCCGCTATTCCGGCAAAGACTGACCGCCGCGGAAAGTGCGTCAGCGGGAACCGGGAGACGCCGCGCCTTTCGGCCCAAACATCTTGCCGAGCCACACCCGCGTCTCGGTGATCGAAGGCGCAAAACCGGACGGCCCCGGCCCGCCTCTCACCGCGATCTTCCCGGTGGCATCCACGACGTAGATCCGATCCGGCCACGCGGCGTAGGCCTTGTTCGCGGCATCGTTCATCCCGTCCACGAGACACGGGAGGGTGATTTTCAGTTCCGTGCATGCCTTGTGCGCGACATCGGCCCGCTCGGCATACGTCTTCGGATCGGGAATGGAGATCCCGCCGCGCGCATTGCCTGGCGACACTCTGCCGTCGGTGGGATGAGCCTCCTTGATATAGACCATGAAGAACTCGGCCTTGTCCTTGTAGTCCGCGTAGAGCTGCTCGATGGAGCCAACCTGACTCCGGAAAGGGGGTCAGGTGTAACTCCCGAAGACAAGGACCACCGGCCGCTTGCCGCGGAAGCTGGAGAGCTGCACTTCACGCGAACCATCGAGTGTTTTCAGTTTGAAGTCCGGTGCCGCGTCGCCCACGCGCACGGTGTCCGGCATGCGAAGGTCGCCCTTCCTCGGCCGTTGCTGCGCAGAAGCGGGAAAAGCAGCGGCGACAAAAACCGCGGCGAGAGCGAGAGGGAGGAACGCTTTCATGAGTCAAGGCAACGCCAGAAGCCGGCTGCCGTCAAGGCGGCGAACGGCGCGACTATGCCGTCGGTTTCGCAGCCTTCAGCGATCGCAGGTCGCCTGCTCGCACGGTGAAACCCTCACGGTCGAGACGCTCGAGCACGGGCATCATCACGCGGCGCGTGGTCCCGAGTTCCTGGCGCAACTGGCTCACCGTCGCGGGGCCGTTCTTCCGGATGAACTGTGCGATCACTTCCTTGATCCGCGCAAAACCCGCGCTCGTGAGAATGACCTCGCCGGGCAACTCGATGACCTCGCCTTTCTCCAGCAGAAAACGGAACGCCTGCTGCGACAGCGAATCCGTGGCCAGTTCGCGGCGCGGCGGCGGGTCGAATGGCTTGACGGCGAGCGCGGCACGGATGCGCGCGCCTGCCGACTCGAGATGCGGCGGGAGCGACGCGCGGTGCGACGCGCGGGCAATCGTGGGGCCGCTCTGCGAAAAGCCGGCGCGGCAGAGATCGCGCACGAAGGCATCGAACGTGCCGGACTCCGGAAGTTCGCGTTTGAGCAATGTGCGGAGTTCGTTCACCGGCAGCCCCGCGTGCTCAGGATGCTCAGCATGGCAGGCGTCGATCGCGTCCGCGGCGCGCTTGACCACGGCCTTCCACCAATCCCCGTACGCGATGAATTCCCCGGCTTGGATCGCCCGCCCGCCTTCCACGAGGCGTGCCGCGGCGGCGGCGATTTCACGCGCGCTGAAGATCGAGTCCGCAAGGAGCGAAGCGGCACGCACCATTCCATCCCGCTCGACCTGCGTGGCGACAAACACCTCCACATCCGCCGGCGCCGCCGCGCGCTGCGCCAGCAATCGCTGGTGCGGCGGCGCGTGGAAGCGGACCGGCGCAGCAGTCTCCAGAACGATCCCCCCCGCGAGCGTCACGGTCTCCGACCAGTCGCGCAGGATGAAACGATCGCCCTCGCACACAAACCACGGCTGCTCGAGCTTCAGCCGCGCAAGCACATTCCCGCCCGGCGCCACGGCCGGCACGCGGAACAACGCGACGCGTGCCGCCACATTGCCGCTCCCGTGATGGACGCGGACGCGAGCGCCATTTTTCAGCGCAGGCTTGCCCTTGCCGGTCTCGCAGCGAGCAGAACGCGAGAGGACCGCATCCATCCGCGCGACCGGCGCACCGAGCGCTTCGAGCGTAATCACATTGCCCCGCTCGACGCCCTGCTGGCCATGCGCGGCGAGCGCGATGTCGGAAAGGTTGAGCGCAGTGCGCGTCCCCGGCCCGGCGGTCTCGACTTCGCGGCTGTGGCTCTGGATTCCGCGGATGCGCGCCTTCAGGCCCACAGGCTGGATGACGACGGCCTGTCCGCGTTTCAGTTCGCCGCCGCTCAGCGTGCCCGTCACCACGGTGCCGATCCCGCGCAACGTGAACGCCCGGTCCACGGAAAGGCGCGGCTTGCCGATGTCGCGCGACGGAGGCGTGTGTGAAAGCACGTTCGCGAGTGCGCCCTTTAACTCGTCAATCCCCCGCCCCGTGACGATGGAGGTCGGCACGATCGGCGCGGTGGAGAAGGGCGTGCCGCGCAGCCTTTCCCGGATGGCGGCGATGGCCGTCTTCTCATCCGCGCAAAGATCGATCTTCGTCAGCGCGACGACCGCGTGCCGCACGCCCTGGTAGCCGAGGATGTGCAGATGTTCCTCCGTCTGCGGCATCCACCCATCGTCAGCCGCCACGACAAAAAGAGCGGCATCCACCGCGCCCATGCCCGCGACCATGTTCTTCACGAAATCCTCGTGCCCCGGCACGTCAATAATCCCGATCTCGAAGTCGCCAAGCCGAAGATGTCCGAAGCCGAGTTCGATCGTGATGCCGCGCGCCTTTTCCTCCGGCAACCGGTCCGGATCCACCCCGGTGAGCGCCGTGACCAGCGCGCTCTTGCCGTGATCGACGTGACCCGCGGTGGCGACGATGAAGTGCCGCACCTCCATCACGCGGATGCCTTGCGGATGGCCTCGACGAGCGTCGGATCGTGCCGCGGGAAAATCGTGCGCAGGTCGAGCTTCAGCCGCCGTCCCGAGATGTAGCCTATGACCGGCGGCGCGCCTGCGCGGAGGCGCGCGGCAAATTCATCGAGCGGCATCTTCGCAGGTGCGAGATCGAGCGTGACGGACGGAATCTCCGCCTGCGGCAGGGTGCCGCCACCGACCTGCGCCATGCCTTCGCCGACGCGCGCCGAGAGCGGCAGGCCTGCGAGTGCCGCGACGAGTCTTTCGCCACGCGCGCGAAGGTCGTCATTGGAAACGCGCAGCATCGCGAGCATCGGCATCGCGTCGTGAGCGCCGGTGAGATACAGTTCCGCGGTCGTTTGCAGCGCCGTGAGGATGAGCTTGTCGCAGCGCAGCGCGCGATAGAATGGCTCGCGTTTCAGCGCCGCGATATGTCGCGCGCGACCGGCAAGGATGCCCGCCTGCGGCCCGCCGAGCAGCTTGTCGCCGCTGAACATCACCAGATCCGCGCCGTGCCTGAGCACTTCCAAGGGGGTCGCCTCGTGCGCGATTGGTGCCAGCTTCTCCGTCGCGGCAATCGCGCCGCTGCCGAGATCCTCGACGAAAGGAACACGCCGCTTCTTCGCCAGCGCGGCAATCCCGTCGGAATCGGGCGCCTCTACGAATCCGCCCATGAAAAAATTGCTCCGGTGGACTTTCAAAATCATCCCGGTCTCCGGGCCGATCGCCTTTTGGTAGTCCGCCAGCGTCGTTTTGTTCGTCGTGCCAATCTCGCGCAAGCGCGCACCGCTCGCCTCGAGGATTTCCGGGATGCGGAAGCCGCCGCCGATCTGGATCAATTCACCGCGCGAGATGATCACCTCGGGCTTCTTCTTCGTGAAATGCCGCAGCGCCAGCACCAGCGCCGCCGCGCAGTTGTTTACCACTGTCGCCGCCTCCGCGCCGCAGAGCGCCGCGAGGCATTGCTCCAGGTACGCCGCGCGATCGCCGCGCGCGCCCGTGGCGGTGTCGTATTCGAGATTGTTGTAGTCAGCCGCGACCGCCGAGATTGCCGCGACCACCGCCGGGCCGAGCGGCGCGCGGCCGAAATTCGTGTGAAGGAGGATGCCCGTGCCATTGATCACCGGCTGGATCCGCGACCGGCGCAGACTTTCCACAGCCGCCGCCAGCCGCTGCACCACGTCTGCAAAATCCGGCACCTCCTTTTCCTTGCGCAGTGCCGCGACTTCCCTCCGCGCGGCAGCGACTGCCAGAGGCCGCGGTACATCGAGCGGGCCGAGCGCCTGCACGAGCTTCTCGATCGACGGGATGGCGCGGAGCTTTGTGTTTCCGCTCATGCGCGTGGCGAGTGGCGGAGAGGGTAGGAATCGAACCCACCTCGGCCCGCAGAACGGACCGACAACGGTTTTGAAGACCGCGAGGGCCACCAGGCACCCTTCACTCTCCGTGGAAAATGGACCGACTCCCCTGCCGCCGACTCCGCGGCGCTAGAGCTTCGCTTTGACCGCAGCGACGATGGCGTCGAAGTCGGGGAACTCTCCCGTCTCGCGTTTCGAGTAGATTTTCTCTCCGCCGACACTGATCTCGAACACGCCGCCGCTCGACGGAAGCAGTTTAATTCCGCCCAGCCGCTCTTTGAACTGCCCGAGTCGCTCCGCCAAACTGACGGCTTTCGGCTCATAATTTCAAACAGCGCAGTATTCGATGACGATTTGAGGTGCCATGTCTGTGAAAACCTAAGCCGTCGCGTGCTGACTTCAAGGTTCCGCTCACCGGACCCGTGCTGCCTCGTCTGCTCCTGCCTCACGACTTGCGCCCGAGGATGCGGTCGAGCGAATCGCTGGTCTGGTAGATCAGCGCCTCGGGGTAGTGCGGGTATGGATGGAAATATTCGAAGGTGAGAAAGCCGCGGTAGCCGGTCTGATCGAGCGCCTCGGTGACGGCCGGCCAGTTGGTGGTGCCATCGAGCAGCGGACGAAAAGTCTCCAGCGAGAAGTCGGTGCCCTTCTTCGTGAATTCCTTGAGATGCACGTTCTTCGTCCGCTTGCCGAGGATCGGCACCCAGTGATCCGGAAACTGGAACATCGAGATATTGCCCGTGTCGAAATGCACGCGGACGTGCTCGCTGCCAAAGTGATCCACGAACGCGTTCATCTCCATCGGCGTCATGAGATAGCCGTTGAAGAAGATGTTCTCGATGTTCAGGCACACCTTCAGTTTCGCGGCCTGTTTCACGAGCTGCGCAACGGCTTCGCGGGCGCGCCGGTCGCACACGTCGTTCGGGACCGGCTCGTGATCGGTGCGCCACGGGATGTGCACGGCTCCGGGGACGACGAGCACATTCTCGACACCGAGATCGTGGGCGGCCTGCGCGATCTTGCCGGCGAGTTCGATGCCGCGCGCGCGCTTCGCGGCGTCGTTGCTCGTGAGCGGATACGGCCAGAACAGGAACGAACAAAGGCCGCTGATCTCGATCCCGATCTTGTCCGCCATCCGCCGAATCGCGTGATACTCGGCGGTTCCGGATTTCGGCGAGAGATCGTTGTCGAGGTCGTAGTTGAGCTCGATGCCGTCAAAGCCCGCGTCCTTCGCGAGCCGGAGGCATTCCTCGAGCGTCAT
Organism: uncultured Verrucomicrobiae bacterium; assembly: GCA_963769025.1. Taxonomy (GTDB): domain Bacteria; phylum Verrucomicrobiota; class Verrucomicrobiia; order Chthoniobacterales; family Chthoniobacteraceae; genus SXWH01. Next base: position 88,363 of record CAVYKI010000002.1, on the reverse strand, counting down.
GCGCTCCGGATACGGGAACGCCCAGAGGTTGATCGACTTTTTCATGTCGTAGCGTCTCAGCGCGCCGCGCCGCGCATCAGGCTTGCCCGTGGAAACTGGCTGGGCGTGCGATGTCCCGATCGCGGCTGCACCGGCGGCTGCGACGAAAGCGGTGCGCAGCGCTTCGCGGCGGTTCACAGCGCTCCGCGGAGGCGGCTCGATGGGATTCGGGGACGGCGGGCAGGGGCGGTCTGGGGAAGACTCGTGCATCGGACCGTGGTCGCACCGGGAATGAAGCGCATCAAGCTGGATTCCGGACGGGAACGAGCGAGTTGCGGCCACAGTCGCTCTACTGCCGGAATCCCGAAGCCCCGACTGAGACCTCGACGCTCCCGCCGCGGTGGCGGAACATGGACGCGAGATGAATTTTCTGATCCTCCCCTGCCTGCTTGTCCTCGCAGCAATGCCGTTGCACGCGGATGACCCCGGCACCGCGACCGTGCTGGAATCGAACCGTCTGCATCTTGGAAAACCCGGACAGTGGGAATGGGAATCGTTCAAGGATCGCGCCGTGGATGCGGAGCGGATCGAGCTGCGGTTTCAGGCGAAGCGGAATGCGGTGGAGCACACGCTGAGCATCTGGCAGCGGGATGTGAAACTGTCGTGGCCGGTGATGCTCAACGGGCGGAAACTCGGAACGCTCGTGACAGCCGAAGCAGCGATGGAGATTCTCCTGCCGATCGCGCCGGGCCTTTTGCTCGACGGTGAAAATGTGCTGAGCATCGAGCCGCCGCTCGTCTTGGATGACATCGAAATCGGGCCGATCGCCATTGCCGCGAAGCCGGTGAGCGCAGTGCTGAGCGGCGCGAAAATCGAAGTGACGGTGTCGGACGCCGCGACTGGAAGGGCGATGCCATGCCGTCTGACGCTGACCCGAACGGACGGCACCTTGCAACCGCTCCGCGCCGAACCTGTGCACGATGTCGCAGTGCGTGTCGGCGTCGTTTACACCCGCGATGGCAGGGCGCAGTTGTCACTGCCCGCTGGAGACTACATCCTGCACGCAGGTCGCGGTTTTGAGTGGAGCGTCGAGCGCACGGCGCTCCATGTCGCCGCCGGCGAAACGAAGCCGGTGGCGCTCAAGCTTCGCCGCGAAGTACCGACGGACGGCTGGATCGCGGCGGACAGCCACATCCACACGCTTACCCACAGCGGCCATGGCGACGCGAAGATCGAGGAACGCATGCTGACGATTGCGGGCGAGGGTATCGAGCTGGCCGTCGCCACCGATCACAATCATCACACCGATTACGCGCCGTTCGCATCCAGCGCGGGCGTGGCGGATCGATTCACGCCGGTCATCGGCAACGAAGTCACGACGAAGCACGGCCACTTCAATGCGTTTCCCATCCAGCCCGGCGCGAAGGTCGTGAACCAGATGGACGACGACTGGACGAAGCTGCTGCCGGCGATCCGCGCGACGCCGGGCGTGAAAGTGATCACGCTGAATCATCCGCGGGACATGCACAGCGGGTTCATTCCGCTCGGCGGCACGCAATTCAAACCGAAGACCGGCGAGCATCGCCAGGCCGCCGCGCTGGACATCGATGCGATGGAGGTCGTCACCTCCGCGGCGATGCAGTCCGACATTCACCTGCTGTACCGCGACTGGTTTGCCCTGCTGAATCGTGGCCACCGCATCGCCGCCATCGCGTCCAGCGACAGCCATGACGTGAACCGTTTCATCCTCGGACAGGGCCGCACCTACGTGGCGGCGAAGGATGCCGATCCCGCGAATCTCGATCTCGACGAAGTGTGGCGCAGCTATCGCGAGGGGCGCCTGCTCGTCAGCCTCGGACTGCTGGCGCAGTTGCGCGTGAACGATCGCTTCACCGTCGGCGATCTGGCCACGGACCTCGGCGATACGATCAAAGTGGAAGCCACCGTGCTCGGTCCTTCGTGGGTGAAGGCGGATCACGTCGCGCTTTATGCCAATGGCATCATGATCCGCGAACAGAAGATCCAGGACGACCACCGTGCCGGTGAAAAAGCGCGCATCGCCTGGCAGATCCCGAAGCCCGCGCACGATGTCCATCTCGTCGTCATCGCGACCGGCCCCGGCGTCACCGAGCCGTTCTGGGAAATCCCGCGACCCTACCAGCCGAGCAGCAAAGCGTTTGTGCCGCGCGTCATCGGCTCGACGAATCCCATCTGGCTGGATGCCGATGGCGACGGTTGTTTTCAGTCGGCTTTCGCCTATGCGCAGGACCTGTTCAAGCGGCTTGGCAGCGATCCCGCGAAGCTCCGCGAGGCCCTGAAAAACTTCGACGAAGCCGTGGCTGCGCAGGTCGGAGCGTTGGTTGGATCAGGTCAGGAATGACGTCGCTGTTTTCGCCGCATGCCATTCGCTTCGCAAAATGGTTGCGACGTTTGACCCGCCAGGGGGTTTCGTAATCTCGCCCCGGTGCTTTTCAATAACACCCTCCAGACCTCCACTCCATGAAGACTCCCGCCCGAATTGCATTCGCCATTTCACTCACCCTTCTCTCCGCCGACTGGGGCGCCGCGCAGGAAAGGCGCACGCGCGAGCCGGGCGCAGAGCGGCTTGAGATGCTCCTCAAGCGCTTTCCCGGGAGCGACGCGAACAAGGATGGAAAACTCACGGCAGAGGAGGCGCGCGAATTTCGCCAGAAGCAGGATGGCAAACGGCCCGAGCGGACGGATGCGCCGAAGCGCGGCAACGCCGGAAGACTCGCGCCCACGCACGCGAACTTCGCCTACGGCGATGACCCGCAGCAGGTCTTCGACATCTGGCTCGCCAAGTCGAAGGACGGCATGCCGACGCCCTTGTGCCTGCACATCCATGGCGGCGGTTTTCGCGGCGGCGACAAGAATATTTCCGCGTCGGCGGCGCAGCCGTTCCTCGATGCGGGCATCTCATTTGCCTCGCTCAATTACCGGCTCACGCAGGGCGGCAAGAATCCGTATCCCATCGCAATGATGGACTGCGCACGCGCGCTGCAAACGATCCGCAGCAAGGCCGGCGAGTGGAACCTCGATGCGACGCGCGTCGCGAGCTACGGCGGCTCGGCGGGCGCGGGCATCTCGCTGTGGCTCGCGTTTCACGACGACCTCGCGAAGCCGGATGCGAGCGATCCCATGGCGCGGCAGTCCACGCGCCTCGTCGCGGCGGGCACGACGAACGGGCAGTCCACCTACGACATGCGGACGTTCAGCGAATGGTTCGGCGTGCCGAATCTCGAACCGCACCCGGCGCTCACGGATTTCTACGCCGTGAAATCGCCCGAGGACTGGAAGTCCGAGCGCGTGCTGAAGCTGATGCACGACGCCTCGCCGATCACTCATCTCACGGCGGACGACGTGCCGGTCTTCATGGTCTATGGCAAAGGCGATGTGCCCGTGGATGCCTCCACGAATGCAGGCGTGTGGGTGCATCACATCCGGCTCGGGCAGAAGCTCAAGGAAGCGATGACCAAGTTCGGCTTGGAATGCACGGTGACGCAGGACGGCGAGGGCGGACTGCGCGAGTTCCTCATCCAAAAGCTCCAGGCCAAAAAGTAGGACCGGACGGACTGAAGAAGGTTTTTTCCTTTCTCAAAATGATGCCGAGCTTCGCTCCGGGTTGCAGTTTTTGGATCACGCAAAGGCGCGAAGGCGCAAAGGAATGCCGGACTCTTCGCGCCTTCGCGCCTTTGCGTGACCCCTGCTCGCGATAGTTTCAACACGGCCATGCGGAAACATCGCCGAAAACGTATTCGTCCTTTTGCAGGGAGGTACTAACATCACCCCCATGATCACCAACTTCCTGACCGTCCTCGCGCTGGGTCTCAGCGCGCTGCCTGCGCTCGCGGATGCGGCGAGGCCGAATGTCATCGTCATCATGGCGGATGACATGGGCTTCTCCGACATCGGCTGCTACGGCGGCGAAATCCACACGCCGAATCTCGACCGAATGGCGAAGGAAGGGATGCGGTTCACGCAATTCTACAACAACGCCAAATGCACGACGACGCGCGCGGCGCTGCTCTCCGGCATGTATCCGCGCGGGAATGGATCGTCCATCCCGCTGGACATGCCGACCATCGGCGAGGCGATGAGGGCGCAGGGCTACCGGACGGCGCTGTGCGGCAAGTGGCATCTCGGATCGAAGGCGCCGCAGCGCCCGCACGATCGCGGTTTCGATTTCTACTACGGGCTGATGGATGGCTGCTGCAATTTCTTCAACCCCGCGCAACCGGACCCGGAAGCGAAGGGAAACAAGGTGCGCGTCTTCGGCGAGGACGACCGGCTGATCACGGAATTCCCCGAGGGGTTCTACACGACCGACGCGTTCACGGATCGCGCCATCAGTGCGGTGAAGGATTCCGCGCAGGCGAAGACGCCGTTCTTTCTCCATCTCGCCTACACCGCCCCGCACTATCCGCTGCACGCGCCGCCGGAGGACATCGCGAAGTATCGCGGCAAGTATCGCATGGGCTGGGAGGAAATGCGGAAGCAGCGTTACCAGCGGCAGCAGGACTTGCATCTGTTCAGCGCGCAGCCCGCGCTCTCGGAGACGGATTCGCAGGCGTACGCGTGGGGCGGTGCGAACCAGGAATGGGAGGACCTGCGCATGGCGACGTATGCGGCGATGGTGGATCGCATGGACCAGAACATCGGCCGGCTGCTGAAGGCGCTCGATGAAGCGGGCGTGGCGGACAACACGCTGATTCTCTTTTTCTCCGACAACGGCGGCTGCACCGAGGAACCCGGCGGGCGCGATCCGTCGCAGCAGCCGGGAATTGCGAGCACCTACACCGCCGTCGGACCGTCGTGGGGCTGGGCGCAGAACACGCCGTTCCGCCGCTACAAGAGCTGGGTGAACGAGGGCGGCATCTCGCACGCCGATGATCGCGCGCTGGCCCGGCAAGATCGCCCCCGGCAGCCGCTGCGATGTGGTCGCGCACATTCTCGATGTAATGCCGACGTGCCTGGAACTCGCCGGGGCGAAGGGCGAATTGAAGGTCGAAGGAAAGACCGCGCGTCCGCTCGAAGGACGCACGCTGATGCCGCTGCTGCGCGGGACCGCTGCTGCGGAACGCGAGGGCGATCTATGCTGGGAATGGTCCGGCAACGCAGCCATCCGTCGCGGAAACTGGAAGCTGGTGTGGGACAAGCTGAACCGCGCGAAGGAATGGCATCTTTTCGATCTCGGAAGTGATCGCACCGAGATGAAGGACGTGGCAGCCGCGCATCCGGAAATGGTCAGCACCTTGAAGACCGCCTACGAGGAATGGGCGAAGCGCACGCAGCGCAAAGTCCCCGGCAAGAAATCCTGAATTGCTGAGGAACACTGAGTCTGGACATCGGGCAATACCTGCGAACAGTCCCTCTCCAACACCGTGAGAACCACCTTTCGCGCCTGCCTTCCGGCTTTCCTCAGCATCCTGATTGCAGCGACTGGCGCAGGCTGCAAGAAAACCTCCGAAACGGCACAACTCCCACCGCCGGGCGCTCCCAACGCTCCCGCGATCTGGCCTGCCAAGCGCAAGACTGACGGCGGGAATTTCACCGTGACGATCCAGCCCGAGGGCGGCGGCATCACGACGAACAAACATTTTTCGATCGGCGTCGTCCTCGAAGCGGGCGCCGGTGCAGGCGCTCCGAACAGCGTCGCGGTGGACGCCGACATGCCGAGCCACGGCCACGGGATGAACACCAAACCGGAAACCATCCACGAGGGAGGAAACCGCTACCGCGCAAACGGCATGCTCTTCCACATGGCAGGCGAGTGGTCGATTATGGTCGAGGTTTCAGCGGGAACCACAAAGGAGCGGGCGTTCTTTCCGGTCTCGATCGAATGACCGGGCGCAGCCTGGCAATCGTCGCCATCGGGCTGGCGGTGTCTTCCGGTGCGGGATGCGACCGGAAGCCGGAGGTTGTCCCCGTGCAGTTCAGCGCCGGTGCGATGCGCGAGATCCTCAAGCTCTCACCGCTGCCCGCCACTCCTCCGAGCCCGACCAACGCCGTCGCCGACAACCCCGCCGCGGCGCTGCTGGGCCAACGCCTCTTCTTCGACCCGCGCGTCTCGGCGAACGGCAAAATCTCCTGCGCCACCTGCCACAATCCCGCGCACGGCTTCGCCGATCCGAAGCCGCTCTCCGTCGGACTTGGAGTGACCGAACGCCACGCGATGCCGCTCTGGAACGTCGCGCATCAGCGCTGGTTTTTCTGGAACGGGCGCGCGGATTCCCTCTGGGCGCAGGCCGTGCATCCGCTGCTCCACCCTGCGGAAATGGGCTCCTCGCCGGAACACCTTCTCGCAGTCCTCTCCGGCGACGGCGCGTTGAAATCCGGATACGAGGCGATCTTCGGCCCGCTGCCCGCGGATGCAAAAGCCCGCACTCCCGCAGCGGATCGTTTGCTCTCCAACTTCGGCAAGGCGATCGAGGCCTATCAGCGCCGCATCATCAGTACGGGCTCGGTGTTCGATCGGTTCGTCGCTGCACTGCGGCAAGGGAAAGCGCCGGACTCATCCGCGCGGATCAGCGAAGCGGCGCTACGTGGCCTCACGCTCTTCACCGGCCGCGGTCGATGCGTACTGTGCCATTCCGGGCCGAATTTTTCCGACGGCGAATTCCACAACATCGGTCTCCCTGCCGCATTCGATCAGGGACGGTTCGAAGGAATCCTCGAAGTCCGCGATGACCGCTTCAACGGCCTCGGAACGCTCAGCGACGACCGGAGCCCGGAGACCAACATCAAGCTCCGCTACCTCGTCGTGAAGCCGAACCATCTCGGCGAATTCAAGACCCCCACGCTGCGCAATGTCGCACAGACCGCGCCCTACATGCACGACGGCCGCTTCGCCACGCTGCGCGATGTGCTCGATTTTTACTCGGACCTGCCGGGCCTGCCGGTCTTCGGGCATCGCGAGGAAACGCTCCAGACGGGGCATTTCACCGAGGAGGAAAAGGCGGACCTGGAGGCATTCCTCCGGACACTCACGGGCGCGCCGCTCGATGAATCACTCACCCGCCCGCCGGGCGACGGATCGAAATGAGCTGGCAGTGGTGGGATGCACATACAGCGTCGGCGCACAGGAAACTTCGTCAGCGCGATGGACACGGAGCATATCCCCTTCGCGATTCAACGGGGCCCCGGTTCCTTCGCAGGCGCTTCCGCGGCGGCATCGAGTTGCGAGAGGAGTTTGTCCAGGTGCTTCGAGGCTTCGTCGAATTTCTGTTCGCGCATCAGTTTCTGAAACTCCTGCATCATCGGTCCGATGGTCTCCCTCGCTGCCCCGCCGCCGCGTTGCATGAGCTGCATGAGCCGCGGCATCTTGTCTCGGATGGCAGCCTGCCCGCCGGCCCCCGCGCCGCTGGCCGACGATACGGCCGTGGCGGAAATTTGCTCCGCCTTCGCAGGCTCGCCAATGATGCCGTAACGCACGCGACCGCTCCACAGGATGGGGCGTCCGCCGAGCAGGGCGGCGACCTCTGGCGGGCGGTTGCCGACTTGCGGCTGGGACTGCCCCATCGGCGCAGTCGTGCCCCAGCGCAGCGATTCCTCGCCATCCGCAGTGAGGAGCAGGTTGGTGATGCGACGGTTTTCGAGCTTCGCAAAGCCGGTCCACTCGAGCTTGACGCTGTTACCCATCTTCGCGCGGCTCGCTCCCTTGTCCGGGTCGCCGACGAGCACATCGGTGCGGCCGCCGATGCGAATCCAGCCGGGATTTTTCGCATCGGGCTCCGCCCAAAATTCGATCTCGCTGCGCTCCGTCTTGAGCCCGGCGGGATTTTTCACGGGACGCACATCGAGCATTCCCATGTAGGCGTAGGTGGTCCACGCGGTGGCGATTGCATTCGGCACGATGGCGCGCTTGCCATTCGCCTTCGCGAGCGCGTCGGCAAGTTCCTCCTGCTGGGCGGGGTCGATGATGAAACGATCCTGCGCGTAGTCCTCCTGGTTGACGGCTCCCGTCATCACCGTTCCGTCAGGGTTGATGCGACGTCCTACGACCTTCGCAATCACAGTCCCCGCCGAATAGACGGAATCGGCGGGGCAGCGATCGTCCGGGCCGTGTTTTGCCCCGGCAGGGACGACGAGATCATGCGCCGCCATCGGCTCACGCGTCCGCTCGGGGAACTGCTGATACCGCTCGGTCTGGAACGGCTTGCTGCGATCCGGATGCTCGCTGAATTGCTTGTTCGCGTGATCGAGAAACTTCGAGCACCGCGGGGTCGTCGCGGAAGGTCAGCACCCAGTCGAGCACTTGGCCGTCGGAATTGAGCACGGCGATGCCCTGCGGCGCGGGCCCGGATTTCCCGATCGCGTTCAGGAGCTGCCTCTCGAGTTCCGGAGCCGGGCGCGTCATGTGCCCAGCGGCGACGGAGACGGGGATGAAGCCGTCTTGTACACGGCGGATCACTTCGGAGTTGGAGAAGACCGCCTCACGGGCGGCACCGGCGAAGACTCAACAGCGTTCTTCCGCAGGGTCGGAATTGATGAAGGCCCAGAGCAGGATGGGTTTCTTCTGCGCACGCGCCTTCGCGATGCCGTCGAGCAGGCAGTAGTTCCAGTCGATCTCGCGCCACACGAGCTTTGGCGGCTGGATCGCGGCGATTTCCTGACGCAGAGCCTCGGGTGATTCCACGGGAGAAGCCGAACGAAGCCCCGCAACAGGGCCGAGCAGGAGTAGTGCGGAAAGGGAAAGCAATGCGAAGCGGGAGAAGCGTGATTTCATGTCTCGTTAGGGATTAGTGGCGTGCACGGGCGTTTTGTATGACGGAATAAACACGCCCTGCCTGAGATTGTTTCCCGCTTTCGACGGCGACCGCCGCGCCCGTCAACGCTCTCCCCTCAGCTTTCGCGCGGCCTCCGCGATCGCGCTGAGCTTGGCCGTTGCCACGTCATCGTGCGCCACGGGACGGTTTGCGAACGTGCAGAAGCCGCAGTCCGGATTGAGAAAAATCGCCTCGGCCGGATAGAACTTCAGCGCACGCTCGACGCGACGCGCGATCTCGTCGGAGCACTCGATCTCATCCGAGCGCGGGTTGGCCACACCGAGACCGAGTTCCGGCGCATCGAACCGCATCAGATCGCCCGCGCGGTCGGTGGAATATTCGAGCACCAGCTGCTGGACGGGCATCTTGTTCAGCGTCGCCGCAAGCGCATCGTAGCTGCCGCGCAAGAGCGTGGACTCGTCGCGGCTCCAGTTGCCGCGGCACACATGCAGCCCGAACCGCGTGCCGCTGAAACCTTCGACCACACGGCGCAGCAGTTGCACGGCGAAGTCGAGTTCCGCCGCCGGATCCTTGCGCGACGAGAGCGCGGCACACATGAAGGTGCGCGTCTGTCCCTGCGTGAAGACCAGTTCGGTGAGCACCGGCTCGTCGAACTGGATGAAGTCCACGCCCATTTGCAAAAGTTCCGCAATCTCCTCGCGCAGCACCCGCACGACATCCGCGCCGAGCTCCTCCTTGCTCGCATAGGCAGCGCCGCTGGCCTCCCTCACCCACATCGAGCGCGTGAGGATGTAGGGACCGGGCAGCGCGACTTTGATCGGCTTCCGCGTCACGCTTTGTAAAAATCGCGCGTCGTCCGCGGCGAGCGATTGCCGGCGCGAGACGCGTCCGGTGCATGTGGCGTTGCTGATGGAATATGCGGGCACGTCGAGCGTCTGCAGCAGCCGTTCAAAGCCCGCCTTGTCCTCGATGATGTCGAGCATTTCGAGGAGCGTCATGAGCCGCGTGCCGTCTAACCGCGTCGCGACGAAGGAGACGAAATTATCCCGGCGCTGCTCGCCATCGGTGACGATGTCCGCGCCCGCTTCCTCCTGCCGCTGCACGGCGTGGCGCACCGCGTCGTCCGCGAGCCGCTGAAATTCCTCATTCGCCATGCGGCCCTCGCGACAAAGCTTTTGCGCGCGCAGCAATTCCGCTGGGCGCGGCCAGCTCCCGACCGTGGTGACGGGAAACAGCGGGAGCGCGTTCACGCGGAGAAAAAGTGCTGCCGCTCCACCGCTTCGCCGAGCGGACCGAATCCGCTCGTGCGCCCCGGCAGCCACTCCTTGAGACCTTCCATGTCCATCATCTCGCGATGCTTCGGATTCTCGTAGTCCATTGAGAACAGCACTTTCAGCCAGCGCTGCTCGGCACCGGCATCGAAGTCTTCGCGCACCGCGAAGACGCAGTGATCGAAACGATCCGTCGTGGCGAGAATGCGGAACCGCTGGCTGTCGATGCGACCGTCCCTCGTCCAAGCGTCCCAATTCAGATCCAGCATCGCGCACGCCGCCGCTTCGCCGCTGGCGAGACATTGAAAAGCGTCGCCCTCGCCGCCGATATGGTCGCCGTGTTTGCCGACGAGCACATCGAAGCGGCGCACGATGAAATCGCGTCCCGGCTCCATGCCTTCGCGCTGCAACAAGCCAAGAGGGATCAATGTCGCCTGCGGTGAGTCCTTCGCACCACAGGCGATCGTCCTGCCGCGGAGGTCAGCCAGTTCGCGGACGTCGCCATCGGTGCGCACGACAAAATGCGACACGCGATCCCGATCCGTGTCGCGCATGGCAATCGCACGGCAGCGGTTGCCGGATTGCCGCTGGGCATCGAGCCACGCGAGCGGGGAATTCCACGCGATGTCGAGATGGCCGTCGAGCAGCGCCTTCACCTGCAATTCGTAGTTCGTGTAGAAGACGACATCCATCGGGCAGCCGCTCGCCTCGAAGAAATCGCGGATGATGTCCCAGATGACCGAGACCTTCGGATCGTAGAGGACCGCGCCGACGATGATGGGCTTGGGTATATTCATCGAGGTGTGATGTTAGAAGAGCTCCATGCCGCAGAGCGCGCGCCCGAGAAATTCGTGCGCATGATCGGTGGTGGGGGCCATCACGACGGCCGCACGCGCATCGCGGAAGACACGCTCGATTCCGAGATGCTTGCTGAACGCCGCGCCTCCGCAGCAGCGCATCGCGAGATCGGTGACATCCACCGCGGTCTCGCTGGCCGACGCCTTGATCTCCAGCACGAGCACCTGCGCGTCTGCGCGGCCGCTTTCCATCGCGTCGAGCGTGCAGACCAGGTGCGCCCGCGCGCGATCGGTCATCAGTCGCATCCGCGCCAGTTGCGCGCGGAGATTCGGCAGGTCGCACAAGCGCGAATCGAGATGCTCCAGCTTCGCGCCGGTGAGATGCGCCTGCGTGGCGGAGATTGCCGCTTCGCAGATGCCGAGTGCGATGGCTGCCTGGCACACGTGAAAGAGCGGCAGCACCACGCCGAGCATCATTTCAAATCCCTTGCCCGGCTCGCACAGCGCACGACTCGGTTCATCCAGCGCCACATCTTCAAGCCGCACCGGCGCGCTTTGATTGCCCCGCATGCCGAGCGCATTCCAAGTGCCGCTGACGCTGACGCCGGGATCGTCCCGCATCACGAGATAGATCATCGACTGCATCGGCTCCGTGCCGCGATCCCATCGCGTCGAGACCGCCATCGCGTCCGCGTGACCGGCGGAAGTGACCCATGACTTCTCCGCGGAGACATTCACCGACCCGTTTTGCGCCGGGCGCGACGCCTTGCTCACCGGCGCCCAGAAATGACTGCGGGAACCCTTTTCGCTGAAAGCCAGCGTGCTGAGATGCCGTCCTGCCGCCGCATCGCGGAGCGCCGCCTCCGGTTTCCTCGGTGCCGCGAGGTAGCAGGCGACGCCTGCGAGATGCATTATGTAAATCATCGCCGTGGAACTGCACCGCCGCGCGATCTCCTCCACGACCGCGCACACCACGCGCGGTCCCTGTCCCAAGCCTCCATGTTCCTGCGGAATCGTCAGGCCGAGAAAGCCGGCCTTCGCGAGTGCCTGCACGGATTCGCCGGGGAAGGTTGAGGTTTCATCCACACGGGCCGCGTGCGGGGCAACTTGGTTCTCCGCGATGTCGCGCGACCGCGCGACGAGGGCGGATTGTTCAACAGTGAGTCGGTACATGGTGCTGGGGTTTCATGGAGTTCAGGGGATGGGGAATATTCGCCGTCGCGTCAGATGGTCACTTGAAAGTTTACGGTCACCTTCGCCGCCTTGCAGAGCGTCAGGTGGAGCGGTGAACGCCTGAGCGTTTCATCCAATAACGACCGCACGAGTTCCTCGGTTTCCGGCGAGCTGACATAGAGCTGCACCGTCACCGTCTCAATCGAAGGATCGCCCTCTTCGCCGACCACGGCGAGAAACGTCAGCGCGTTCCTGAGCCAGACTTTCACCACGCCCTCGATGCGCTCAATCGCGATCCTGCGCTGCCGCGCCCGCAGGTGCAGGCCGTTGATGATGTCGGCCGCCAGCGCACCCGCGAACGCCTCCAGCGCCGTGATGGCCTCGTATTTCTCATCGAACGTGTGCGGTCTGCCGATCTCCAGCCGTTGCTTGCGCACGTAGGCCGTGGCCTTTTCCGTGTGGTCGGAATGGACGCGCAACTGACACGCCGGGGGAGTGGGTTCGCTCATGGATGGCTTTGCTGCACTGCGACCACGGAGCGTCGCCCCGGGTCGCGGACCAGTCTCATGCTGCGTTCAGGAGCGTATCGCGAGCCTTTCCTCGCGCTGCATCTCCGTTACGGCGCGAACTCGTCCACCGCCAGCCGGGCACGGTATTGGCCGAGGATGTTGATCTCGATTTCTCCGAGCGAAGCGGTGCCCGCCTGCATGTGAAGCCCCACCGGCGCGTCCTGGCTGCGCTCGATTTTGGTCAAAGGCAGCGTGGCGATCGGATCCTTGTCCTTGCCGAAAATCACGAGTTCAGCATTGCCGGCATCCGTCGTCCGCATGCCGAGATAGAACAGCACCAGCGAGTGGTCGGCATTGTCCAGGTGAACCGACACGACGCGCAATTTCTCGGGACTTACCGCCGGAGCAAGCTTCTTCATCCACAGGTGTCCGACCGGCACGATTTGTTTGTCCGCCTTGGCCAGCGCCTCCCTCGAGAGATCCTTCGCGGGCAGGATGACGGCACCATATTCCTTGACCTTCATCCCGACCGATTTCGCCGCGTCCACCGCGGCCTTGAATGGTGGATTTTCCTGGTCAGCCGCACGCTCGACAAATCGCGGTACGAATTTCTGCAATTCCTCCGGGGATAGAAGCTCCTGAGCCGTGGCGACGCCGAGTGAGCAGGACAATGTGAGCAACGTGAACAGTTTTTTCATGGGAGCTGCGGCAACGGGTCGGGAGGGTTTGGAGCCTTTCCTGTGCACGGTGCGAGACGCCGCCCCCGGGGTTGCGGTTACAACTTTGGCCGATTCGACTGAATGCCACTCCGATCGGGATGATCTTGCGCATGGGTTTGATTCGTAGGCGCGCATTCCGAAATCGATGAAACCCGAGGCAGCGACCAAACGTCTCCACACACAGACGGTTTCCCCTCTACCCGATGCCCCATTCACATCTCCCCGCGCCAGCCAAACGCCCAACGGTGCTCGGGATTTCCCTGGGGCTTTCCTTGGTCTTCTGGATTCTTGCCGCGCTCTACCTGCTCAAGTTCAGCCGCCTTTTTCACGGAATCATGAAGGTGCTCGGACCGGCTACCTACGTCGTCATGCTGGTGGCGCCGCTGCTCGCGCTCGTCCTCGGCCTTCGCCGGCTCCGCTCGGGTGCGGGGACGCGGCTCGCGTGGATTGCGGTCGTCGGTGGCGGACTCATGGTGGTGGCGTTCGTGGGAGTCATTGCCATCCCGATGGCGATGAAGGCATCCGAGCGGGCCGCCATCAAGTCGGCGGGGCCGCGACCGCTCCCGCCGGACGGAGGGCGTCCGGTATTTCCCGGTGCGGAGGGATTTGGCACGCGCACCGCTGCGGGGCGGGGTGGCAAGGTGCTGTTCGTCACTTCGCTGGAAGATGACGGGCCGGGGACGCTTCGTGAGGCGTTGAACCAGCCGTTTCCCCGAACGATTCTTTTCCGCGTCGGCGGCGTCATTGAATTGAAGGATCAGCTGTACATCCAGCATCCCTTCGTCACCGTCGCAGGGCAGACCGCGCCCGGCGACGGCATCTCGATCAGGAATGCCGGACTCGCGGTGATGACGCACGATGTCCTGCTCCAGCACGTCCGCATCCGGCCCGGTGACGAGGGCAAGGGCGATCCCGAAAACAACGACGCGCTCGGCATCCTCAACACCGGCAGCGGGCGCGATGAGGTTTACAATGTGGTCGCGGACCATTGCTCGTTCAGTTGGAGCGAGGACGAGACGGTGCAGACGTGGTATGCGCCGCGCGACATCACGCTCTCGTGGTGCATCATCAGCGAGGCGCTCAACCGCGCGCGGCATCCGAAGAAGACGCACAGCGCGGGGCTGCTCATCGGCGACGGCAGCAACCGCGTGACGGTGCATCATTGCCTGCTCGCGCATCACGATTTCCGGAACCCGCTCATCTCCGGCGGAGGTACGCACGATTTCATCAACAACGTCGTTTACAACTGGGGCAAGATTCCCGTCGAGATTCAGGACCGGCACGGCTTCGAAACCCACGTGAATTTCGCCGGCAACCGCTACCTGCGCGGGCCTTCGACCGAATCGCAATCACGCGAAATCATCCTCGGCCAGGTAGCGCAGGCGGGCTCGAAGAAGCTCTTCGTCGCGGACAACATCACTCCGCACCGCACGGCCGCGGACGGGGACGAGTGGGACATCGTCGGCATGGGCTACGACAGCAAACCCGCTCCCAAGACGCAGCAGGCCGCCGCGCCATTTCCGACCGCGCCGGTGACACGGACGCCCGCGGCGGAAAATCTCGAGCCCATGCTCGCCGGTGTGGGCGCGACACTCCCGCGCCGCGATGCGGTGGATGCGCGGATCGTCAGCGACGTCCGGACCGGCAAAGGCCGCATCATCGATTCGCCGCGCGATGTCGGCGGTCATCCGAAACTTGCCGGAGGAGCGCATCCGAAGGACTCCGACAACGACGGGATCCCCGACGAGTGGGAGACCACCCATGGTCTCAACCCGCAGGATGCGGCGGACGGCAACAAGGACCGTGACGGCGACGGCTACACGAACCTCGAGGAATACCTGCACTCGCTCAGCAAGCCGTGAGCATCCCATCGCGCTCAAACCTGTCTTATCACCCCGCGAGATGGAGCCTCGCCAGCCCTGCATGCGCCCGCCTATGCGAACCGGCTCGCCGTGATCGGCCTGCAATGCCTAGAGTCGCTGCCGCATGCCGCCCAGCTCCCACTCGACTCCAAAAGCCAATGCGGCACGGCGCAAGCTGCTCGCCGTCTGCCGCAGCTTGAAGTTTGAGCCGCACGATATCGCGGCGCAACTCGATGCACGCGGGCGTTACACGGTGCCGCTGGACACGGAGTTTCCTTTTTCAATCAAGCTCTTCCGCTTCACCTCGCGCCGCCACACCCGCGGCGGGACGTGGCATGAACGGCTCGAGCTCTTCCTCCCGCTGGACGGACCGGCTCGCTTTCGCATGGGGGAGCAGGAGGTGTCGCTGGAACGTGGCGACCTGCTCGTGGTGGACAATCTGAAGCTGCATCACGTTGTCGATTTCCCCGGCTTCGACACGCGCGTCATCGTCGTGAGCTTCATGCCCGAGTTCGTTTACAGCCTCGGCTCGCCGTCGCACGACTATGCGTTCCTGCTGCCGTTCTATTCGCGGTCCGGACCGCATGCCCACGTGATGAAGACGTCGGACGCCGAGGCCCCGCAAGCGTGGCGTGTGCTGGCGCAGTTGCTGGGATGCTACTTTGGAAAGGAGCGCGCGTTTTTCCAGGCTGGCACAAAGGCGTTCCTGCTCGAACTGCTCTTTGTGCTGGCGAAACGCTTCCGCGCTTCGGAGGTGATGAAATGGGAGTTCATGCAGCAGCAGCAGCGCTCGATTCAGCTCAAGAGGCTCTTTGATCACATCCAGCAGCATCACGCGGAGAAGCTGAGCGTGGATGCCGCGGCACGGATCGCGGGAATGAGCGCGTCGCAGCTGATGAAGAAGTTCAAGCGCGTCGCCGGAATGACGCTGGTGAACTACGTGAACCACGTGCGACTCGCCAACGGAGCGCGCCTGCTTCGCGAGACGGATCGCACCGTCGCGGAGATCGCATGCGAGGTGGGCTTCTCGGACCAGAGCTATTTCAACAAACGCTTCAGAGGCGCATTCGGCATGTCGCCCGTGAAGTTTCGCACCGACCGCACCACGACGGGAGGGTAGGAAACCTCCCCGCGGCAAACTGGCGACCGGTGGGACGCCAGCACCACTTTCGGACGGGTGCTCCCCGAAGGGCGGCAGGATCGTCCAAAGTCCATGCAATCGTGTCCTAGCAGGCTGCGTCGGATGGGCTAGAGTCGGGATTCATCGATCGGATCTCCGCCAGCCGACCTCAAGCCGGGCGGAGTTCTGCCAGTAGCCATGCCACGATCCTCCCCTACCCTTCTCCTCTCGCTCCTCTGGATGAGCGGCCTCGCCTCCGTCGATGCGGCGGATGCGAAGTTTCTGCGCGGCATCAATCTCAACGGTCCGGCGGTGACGATCGACGGGCACGCGTGGGAGGCGGGCGCGGATGCGAAGGATTTCAAGGCGAACGGCAAGACGTTTGAGAACCAGAAGGTCGTGCTCAAGCCGGCCGACGGACGCCGAGCGCGCGCGCAGATGATTCGCAGCAGCGTCTGGGGCGGCAAGGTGAGCCTCGAATTCACCGGCCGTCGCCGCCGGGCGCGTATCAGGTCTTCCTCTACGTGTGGGAGGACAACCACAACGAGCAGTTCGATCTGCTCGTGAATGACCAGGTCGTGGTGCCAGGATTTTACAGCGGCGAGGCGGGCATGTGGAAACGGCTCGGCCCGTGGCGCGCGCGAGCGTGAAGGACGGCAGGCTGACGGTCTCGGCGCGCAGGGCGCCAGCCACGGCGCGGCGAATCTTTCGGGCATCGAGGTCTGGTCGGGCGACGGCGCGGTTCCCGAGCGCGAACGCGCGCGCAATTCGCCGCCGCGCCGACTGCCGATCAGATCGCGTTTTTCGAGAGCAAGATCCGCCCGGTGCTCGTGGAGACCTGCTACGAGTGCCACAGCGCGGGCGCGAAGAAAATCAAGGGCGGCCTCGTGCTCGACTCGCGCGCGGGCGTGCAAAAGGGCGGCGACACCGGCCCGGCCATCACGCCCGGCGATCCCGATGCGAGCCTGCTCATCCAGGCGCGTGCGCCACGCTGAACGAAGACCTCGCGATGCCGCCGAAGAAGAAGCTCGCCGCCCGAGCGTCATCGCCGAGCTCGAGGCGTGGGTGCGGATGGGCGCGCCCGATCCGCGCGCGACGACACCGTCGCCGCGGTGAAGGCGAAGGATCGGCGATCGACTGGAACAAGGCGCGCGAGTGGTGGTCGTTCCGCCCGCTGGCTGCACCGAAGCCGCCCGCGGTGCAGAACACGAAGTGGCCCGCGAACGACGTGGACCGTTTCATCCTCGCGAAGCTCGAGGCAGCGAAGCTCAAGCCCGCCGCCGATGCCGACAAGCGCGCGCTCATCCGCCGCGCCACCTACGACCTCATCGGCCTGCCGCCGACGCCGGAGGAAGTCGCGGCGTTCGTCGCCGACGCGTCGCCGGACGCCTTCGCGCGCGTCGTCGATCGCCTGCTCGCCTCGCCGCGCTACGGCGAACGCTGGGGCCGGCACTGGCTCGATGTCGTGCGCTACGCCGACACGGCGGGCGACAATTCCGACTATCCCATTCCGCAGATGCATCGCTACCGCGACTGGGTCATCGCCGCGTTCAACCGCGACCTGCCTTACGACCAGTTCGTGCGCGAGCAGCTCGCGGGCGATCTGCGCGGCGGCGCGACCGAGGAGGAACGCTACGAGCGCATCATCGCCACCGGCTACATCGCGAACGCGCGCCGCTTCGGCTCGCGCGTGGACGATTACCCGCAGCACCTCACGATCGAGGACACGATCGACAACCTCGGGCCGCAGCCTTCCTCGGCCTCACGGTCAGCTGCGCGCGCTGCCACGACCACAAGTTCGATCCCATCACCGCAGCAGGATTACTACGCGCTCTACGGCATCTTCCACAGCACGCGCTACCCGTGGCCGGGCATCGAGCTGGACAAGAAGCAGCGCGACTTCGTGCCGCTGGTGCCGACGGAAAAACTCGCCGAGGCCGAGGCCACGCAACGCGAGCGCGAGAAGGAACGCGCGCGGCTCGACAGCGAGGTGGCGAAGCTCAAGAATGCCGTGAAGGAGGGGAAGGGCGAGAAGAAGGAGGCGGCCGCAGGCGAAGCTGAAGGAAGCCGAGCAGGCGCTCGCGAAGGTGCAGAAAAAATCGCTGCCCTTCGAGATGGCGTACGCCGTCGCCGACGCCGCGAAAATTTCCGATGTGCCGGTCCAGCAGAAGGGCGATCCGGCCAAGCCCGGCGACGATGGTGCCGCCGCCATTTCCTCACCGTGCTGGGCGGCGCGGAACTGCCGCCCGGCGACGAAGTCCAGCGGCCGCGCGCAGCTCGCCGACTGGATTCTCGGCCAACGACAATCCGCTCCCCGCGCGCGTGATGGTCAATCGCATCTGGCTGCATCACTTCGGCCGCGGCATCGTCGCGACGCCGAATGATTTCGGCAAACAGGGCAAGCCGCCGACGCATCCCGAACTGCTCGATTACCTCGCCGCGAAGTTCCGCGACGGCGGCTGGTCGGTGAAGGCGATGCACCGGCTCATCATGCTCTCGCGCACGTATCAGCATCGCCACGCGCGCGCGACGCCGACGCGATCGCGCAGCGACCCGGCGAACGAGCTGCTCGCGAGCTTTCCGCGCCGGCGGCTCGATGCCGAAGCCATCCGCGACACGCTGCTCGCGCTCGGCGGCAACCTCGACCTCACGCCCGCCGGCCCGCATCCGTTTCCGCCGCGCACGAGTGGGACTTCACGCAGCACAATCCCTTCAAGGCCGTCTATCGACAGCAACCGCCGCAGCGTGTATCTGATGACGCAGCGCATCCAGCGGCATCCGTATCTCGCCATCTTCGACGGCGCCGATCCGTCCGCCAGCACGCCCGCGCGCACCGACGAGCACCACGCCGCTGCAGGCGCTCTACCTGCTCAACGATCCGTTCGTCCACGAGCAATCCAAGCGCGTCGCCGAGCGCATCACTTCGCACGCCAGCGACGACGCCGCCCGCATCCAGCGCGCCTACGAGCTGCTCTTCGCCCGCCCGCCTGCCGCCGACGAACGCGCCGCCGCGGAGAAATTTCTCGCCAGCGCGCGCGCGCAACTTCGCGAGCGACGACCTGCCCGCCGACAAGGCGGACAGCCGAAGCGTGGCGCGCCTACGTCCGCGTGCTCTTCCGCCTGAACGAATTTGTTTACCTCGACTGACCCGCGCCACCCATGAACTCACCCCGCCTTTTCCATCGCCGCGAAATCCTCCGCTCGCTTGTCGGCGGCTCGCTGCTGATGCCGGGCATCCTCTCGAGCCTGCTCGCGGAATCCGCCGCCGCAACCGCCGACCCGCTCGCGCCGAAGCAGCCGCATTTTCCCGCGAAGGCGAAGCGCGTCATCTTCATCTTCTCCAACGGCGGCGTGTCGCACATGGACACGTTCGATCCGAAGCCCGAGCTCTTCGCCGCCGATGGCAAGATGACCGGCGTCGGCGGCGGCCTCTCGAATCAGCAGCGCGTCCTGCTCAAGCCCGGCTGGGAGTTCCGGCCCGGTGGCAAGTGCGGCACGATGGTCAGCGATCTCTTCCCGCATCTGCGCGAGTGCATGGACGACATCTGCCTCATCCGCTCGATGAAGGGCGACGACAACGAGCACTACAACGCCACGCTCGGCATGCACACCGGCTCGTTCTTCTTCTCGCGGCCGAGCATCGGCTCGTGGGTCAGCTACGGCCTCGGCACGATGAATCAGAACCTGCCGTCGTTCGTCGCGCTCGCGCCGCAGATGCCCTACGCCGGCACGCAGATTTTCAACAACGACTTCCTGCCCGCGTATCATCAGGGCGTGCGCGTCGATCGGCGGCAAGGAGCCGATCGCCAATCTCGACCGCCGCACGCAGCAGCGCGGCCTGCAGGAACTCGAACTCGGCCTCGCCGACGTGCTCAACAACCGCCACCTCGCACGCGCGCGCCGGCGACACGCGATCTCGCCGCGCGCATCCGCACCTTCGAGACCGCCTTCCACATGCAGACCGAGGCGCGCGAGGTCTTCGACGCTGGAAAAGGAAACCGACGCACACGCTGGCGCTCTACGGCCTGAAGCGCGGCGAGAGCGAAGGCTTCGGCTGGCAATGCCTCGTCGCCCGCCGACTGGCCGAGCGCGGCGTGCGGTTCATCGAACTGGTGGACGGCAGCAGCAGCAAGAACTGGGATCAGCACGGCGACATGGCCGAGCACGCCAAGCACGCGAAGAACATCGACCAGCCCATCGCCGGCCTGCTCCGCGATCTGAAGCAGCGCGGCATGCTCGACGACACGCTCGTCGTCTGGACCACCGAATTCGGCCGCACGCCCGGCGTGGACGGCACGAAGGGCCGCGGCCATCACAGCGCGTGCTTCTCCTCCTGGCTGGCCGGCGGCGGCGTGAAGGGCGGCATCGCCTACGGCGCCACCGACGAGATCGGCGCGACCGTCGCGGAGAACAAAGTTCACGTGCACGACTTCCACGCCACGATCCTGCACCTGCTCGGCATCGACCACGAGAAGCTCACCTACCGCCACGGCGGCCGCGACTACCGGCTCACCGATGTGTTCGGCAACGTGGTGAAGGACATCCTCGTTTAGCGATGCGAGGTTGCGTGCCCCCGCAGCACCTTCCGCTCTGGGCTGCTACATCATGAATCGTCCTCTTACATTTCTGGCGACAGCCGTCGCGCTGGTGTTTCCCGTGACAGCATCGGTGGTGGAGTTTCGCCGGGACATCGAGCCGTTGTTCACCGAGCACTGCGTGAAGTGTCATGGGCTGGAGAAGCAGAAGGGCGGGCTGCGGCTGGACTGAAAGGCGTCGGCGTTCAAGGGCGGTGATTCTGGGGAGCGCGGCATCGTGCCGCGGCACGCGAGTGAGAGCGGGGTGTTTCAGGTGGTGACATCGAAGGACGAAGACGAGCGGATGCCGCCCCGCAAAGGCGGCGGGGAGCCGCTCACAGCGAAACAAATCGCACTGCTCCAGCAGTGGATTGATGCCGGTGCTGAGTGGCCGGAGTCGGGCAAAGAGACAGCCAAAACAGTCCGCGCGGAGATGAAGGTGACGGATGCGGACCGGAAGCACTGGTCGTTTCTCCCGCTGGCTGCGGTTGAACCGCCGATGGTGAAGGACACAGCATGGGCGCGCACTCCGGTGGACCAGTTCATCCGGCACGCGCAGGAGGCGAAGAAGATTTCCCCATCGGCCCCGGCGGATGCGCGCACGCTCGTGCGGCGGATTTACTTCGACCTCATCGGTCTGCCGCCGACGCCGGAGGAGATGACGCGCTGGAGTTCGCGCATCGGCGAATCGCGCGACGCCGTCCGCGCGCTCGTGGATGAGTTGCTCGCGAGTCCGCACACGGCGAGCGCTGGGCGCGGCACTGGCTCGATGTGGCGCGCTACGCGGACAGCAACGGGATGGAGAGCGACAACGACCGGCCCAATGCGTATCGCTTCCGCGACTTCGTCATCCGCGCGCTGAATGACGACATGCCGTTCGACCAGTTCGTGCGCTGGCAGCTCGCGGGCGATGAGATTGCGCCGGACAAGCCGGATGCCATCGCGGCGACCGGGCTTCATCGCTGGCGGGCGTCAATTCCATCCTGCCCGACAAGCAGATGGAGGAGGAAAAGCTCCGCAACCGCGCCAACGAACTCGACGACATGGTCTCGACCACGGGCCAGGCGATGCTCGGGCTCACGCTGGCGTGCGCGCGGTGTCACGACCACAAATACGACCCGCTGCCGACGCGCGACTACTACCGGCTCATGCGCGTCTTCAACAGCGGCGACCGCGCCGAGGTGCCGCTCGCATCGCAGGCCGAGGTCAAGGCGCAACGCGCCGCGACTGGCGAAGTGGCAGCCGGAATCCGACGCGGCGGTGAAGGAGCGCGATGCGTGGCTGAAGAAGGCGCGCGAGCCGTTTGTGGATTCACGTGCGCGCGGCCAAGATTGCGAAGCTGCGGCTCTCGGACGACGAGAAGAAGCTGCTGACGGAGAAGCCGGACGGTTCCGAGGGGAAGAAACTGGCGAATCGTTTCAAGAAGGAACTGAAGGTCGAGGATGCGGATTACGTCGCGCGTTTTCCACCGAAGCAAAAGGCGCGCTGGGAGGAACTCGATGGCCGCGTGAAAGCCATCGCGAAGCGCAAACCCGCCGCGCTGCCGACAGCGTTCGCGTTCGCCGACTTCGCGCCGGAGCCGCGGGAGTCGTGGTTCTTCGAGCGCGGCGAATTTCATGGCGCGCAATGAGAAGATGGACCTCGGTTTTCTCACCGTGCTGATGAACGGGCAAGACTGCCGGACGACTACTGGAAGACCGCGCGCGCATCGAAGCTCCGCGACGACAGCACGCAGCAGCGTCGCGCGCTGGCGGACTGGATGACCGACCTCGACCACGGCGCGGGCGCGTTGCTCGCGCGCGTGATGGTGAACCGCGTCTGGCAGCATCATTTCGGCGAAGGCCTCGTGCGCACGGTCGAGCGACTTCGGCACGCGCGGTGAGCTGCCCACGCATCCCGAGTTGCTCGAATGGCTCACGGGCGAGTTCATCCGCAGCGGCTGGAGCGTGAAGCATCTGCACCGGCTCATCGTGAACAGCGCGGCCTATCAGCAGGCGTCGGCGTTCGACGAAAAGAAATGCGCGATCGACCCCGAGAACCGCCTGCTCTGGCGTCGGCGTCCGCTGCGGCTCGAATCGGAAATCCTGCGCGACTCGATGCTCGCGGTCGCGGGCACGCTGAACCCGGCGGTGTTCGGGCCGAGCTTCAAGCCGCCGATTCCCGCCGAAGCGCTGCAGGCGCGCAATGTGAAGGACCCTTATCCGCGCGATGCGAAGGACACGCCGGAGACGCGGCGGCGGACCATCTACATGTTTCACAAGCGCGTCGTGCAGTATCCGCTCATGCAGGCGTTCGACGCGCCGGATGCGCAGCAGAGTTGCGGCCGCCGAATGAACACGACCGTGGCCCCGCAGGCGCTGGCGCTGCTGAATGACCCGTTCGTGCGGATGCGCGCAGAGGAACTCGCGAAGCGACTGCGAGCCGACGCCGGCGGTGATGTGGACGCGCAGATTCGCGCTGCGTTCCAACTCTGCCTCAGCCGCGGACCCGCTCCCGACGAACTCGCCGACGCCCGCGCATTCATCGCAGCGCAGACCGCCGCCCGCGCGCAGCGCGATGCGAAGGAACCGTTCGCCGCCGCGCAACGTCTCGCACTCACCGACTTCTGCCAGTCGCTCTTCGGACTGAACGAATTCATCTACATTGACTGACGCCCCATGAACCCGACCCAGCAGCATTGCGGACGCTTCGAGCCCTTCACGACTCGCCGCGATTTTCTGAAAAAGGCCGGCGCGGGTTTCGGCATGCTCGCGCTCGCCGACCTCTTCGCGAAGAACGGCCTGCTCGCCGCCGCGCCGGATGCGCTCAATCCGATGGCGCCGCGCGTCGCGCATTTTCCGGCGAAGGCGAAGTCGGTCATCTGGCTGTTCATGGAAGGCGCGCCGAGCGCGGTGGACATGTTCGATCCGAAGCCGGAACTGACCAAGCGCGACGGCCAGCGCATCGAGATTGATGTGTTCAACGGCAATCCCGGGCCGCTGATGAAGTCGCCGTTTTCGTTCAAGCAATACGGCCAGTCGGGCGCATGGGTCTGCGAGCATTACCCGAATGTCGCGAAGCACGTGGACGACTTCGCGTTCGTGAAATCATTCTACAGCGAGTCGAACGACCATGTCCCCGCGCTCTATCAAATCAACACCGGCATCCCGCGGCCCGGATTTCCCAGCGCGGGCTCGTGGATCACCTACGGCCTCGGCTCGGAGAACAGCAACCTGCCGGGCTACGTCGTGCTCGGGAACAATCAGGGCGTGAAGGGCGGCAACCTCAACTGGAGCTCCGGCTTTCTGCCGACCACGTATCAGGGCACGCTCTTCCGGCCCGGGCGACACGCCGGTCATCAATCTCACGCGGCCCCGCGATGTCACGCGCGACGACCAGCGCGCGCAGCTCGACCTGCATGGCGAAGCTCAACGAGCGCCATCTGCAGGCAGCGTCCCGGCGAGGCGGAATTGCTCGGGCGCATCCAGAGCTTCGAGCTCGCGTATCGCATGCAGGCGGAGGCGACCGACCTCGTGGACTTCAGCACCGAGTCCGCCGCCACGCGCGAGATGTATGGCATCGACCAAAATGAGACGCGCTCCTTCGGCTCGAAATGCCTCATGGCGCGCCGGCTCGTCGAACGCGGCGTGCGCTTCGTGCAGGTCTACAGCGACGGCGAATGGGACGCGCACAGCGACCTGAACGGCAATCACCGCGGCCACTGCCGCGCGACCGACAAGCCGATTCACGCGCTGCTCACCGACCTCAAGCGCACGCGGACTCATCAACGAAACGCTCGTCATCTGGGGCGGCGAATTCGGGCGCATGCCCGTCTCGCAGGGCAACGGCGGACGCGACCACAATCCGAACGGCTTCGGCATGTTCATGACCGGCGCGGGCATCAAGCGCGGCGTGAGCTACGGCGAACTCGACGACATCGGCTACCGCGCCGCCGTGGACCGCGTCTCCGTCCACGACCTCCACGCCACGATGCTGCACCTGCTCGGCATCGATCACAAACAGGCTCACCTATTTCCACAACGGCCGCCGCTACCGCCTCACCGATGTCGCGGGCGACGTGTTGCGGAAAATTCTCGTGTGATCTGCAACGTGAAAAAATTCAATCGTCAGCGAACGACACGGCACCGTTCGGGGTGTCGCTGCTGTCCGGTTAGACCCCGATCACGGGTTGCTGTTCCTGTGCGGATTCCGCCACTCGCGTTTCTCTTTACCCATCCCCTCCCATGAAAACTCGAACCTTCTTGGTTTCCACCGCACTCGCTCTCCGGCTCGCCAGCGTGCTTGTGCTTGGAGCGACCGTCACTATTGGCGCCGAAGCGAAAAGATCGCTGATGCCTTTGCTGGATGGGCAAACGCAGTTGCTTCTGCGAGTCAGCGAGGACGGTTCGAAGTTGGAAGATGCTGCCCATGGAGCGGCCGTGAAAAGTTATGGCACCAGGATCGTGGCCGACGACACGTTTGGACACGCCGTTGAATGTGCGGCGGATGAGGAACATTGGATCTCTGTCGAGGATGGCGGGCGGTTCCGTTTCGAGAAGGGATTCACGATTGAAGCGTGGCTGAATGCCTCGTCTCCCGCCGATGGCACGAGCGCGTGGGGCAGCGTCGCAGCGAAGGACGGTTCCTTCGCCTTCCAGCTCAACAAGACGCTCGCCTTGGACAATCAGCGCATGGTTTTTCCCCGATACCCGATGGTGACGACCGACAAGCGCCAACTCAATTACTCGCCGGTGAACGATGAGGCATTTGGCGGCGCCACTTCCATCCCCACCGGTCAGTGGGCGCATCTGGCGGTGACTTACGACGCGGATCGCCGTGTGATTCGCACATGGATCGACGGCAGCGAAGATCGCGTCCGGTATCTGACGCGGACGGGCGATGACGCGCGCATGCAGGTCGATCCCGCCGCGCCCTTGCTGCTGTTCAAAGGCAGGAACAAGGTGCTGGTGGGGCCAGTGCGTGTTTCGGGTGTCGCGCGGGCCATCGGACCGGCGAGACCGCTGGAGGTTTACGTGCATCAGCTGCCGTATCAAAAGCGCGTGGTGTTGCAATATACCCACCTGGGTTCAGACCTTCCGTATCCGCTGCAAACTTCCGTGACGTGGGAGTATCCCACCGGAGCGGCGATGGTGGCCTATCGCGGGACGCTGACGGGGCCGGAAGACAAGTTCGTCGAGTTGGAGCGCAAAGGCTGGAACAACGACTACTTCAACATCCACGTGCGCGTGAGTGCCGGGCACAAGGAGGTGTATTCACGCATGACGCGCGTGACGAACGGCAGCGTGGCCGCGGACAAGCGGATCATCATCCGTCCGGACAGGCGCATCTCGGTGAACGGGAAGACCATCTTTCCGTTCGTCATGTATCACGCCTATCCGGAGGACTTCCAACAGATCGCGGACATGGGTTTTCACTACATCACGCCGCGCGCTCCGGGCAGTCCGTTTCTCGATTTCGGCAGAAAGTCCGCAGCGGAACATGCCCATATGAAGAGCGCCCTGGACGCAGCCCAAAAGGCGGGCATCCAATTGATCATCCCGGCCCGCATATCGGTGCTCGGGCCCGTTTTTCTTTTCAAGGATCATCCCGCTCTCGGTGCGTGGGCCGCGTATGACGAGCCCTGGGGCGTTTCCCTCGACAAGATGATCGACAGCTACAACGCGATCAAAATGATCAATGCCGAAGTCCCGATCCTTTGTCCGCAAAACAATCTTTCGCGCATGAGCGAGACTGCGGAGGGTCTCGATTTCCTGGCGTGCGACCCGTACCCCATTCCGCTCGTCTCACTGCGGATGGTCGCCGATGCGACGATTGCGGCACGACGGGCGGTCGCGAATCTGAAACCCGTCTGGACATTGCTCGACCAATACGATTCCCCGGGCGACGACAAACGCCCGGCCCTGACCGAACTGCGCTGCATGCTCTACCTGAGCATCGCAGCGGGAGCGGATGGCATCGGCATCTATGCATGGGACTACCGGCGGGAAACGCCCGAGGGACAGAAGCTCTGGTGCACAAAGAACAGCCCGGCGGACCTCGAAATCCTCCGCACTGCAATGAAGGAACTGGTCGCCATCGAAAACGTACTGCTCATCCCCAATGACGAGAAATGCGTCACGTTCACGCGACACAACCGCGCGATCCACGTCGCCTTCAAGCAGTCCGGGAAGCAGAAGTTCCTCATCATCGCCAATGACTCGCGCGGCCCCGAGCAGGCAACCGTCCGGATCGAGGGCATCGGCAATGCAACCGCGACCAATCTGGCGGACGGCACGAAACTGTCTGTCACCAATGGCTCAATCGCTCTTAACATGGCGCCTATGGCAGCCGGCGCCTATCGCATCGAATAGCCCTGCTCCAGCTCTGTAAAAACTCTGCGTTGCCAATGAAAGCCCTGGCCCTCGTCTGCTCATTTCGGCATCCCCGACCTGGAGTTCAGTCCCTATCACCGGAACGTTTTGGGGTTTCCAAAGCTGCGTGAGCGTTGCCAGCCAGATGCGACCAACCAGCGTCAAACTCGAAGCAAGCACCCTCGCACGATGAGAAACCCAGACATCAATCGGCGAAATTTTTTCCGCCTGACCGGCACCGCCGTTGGCATCGGCAGTCTCCAAGGATTGCTGCCGTTCAGTCCGCTGACGGCGGCGGAGGCGGTGGTGACGCCCGACCTTGTGCAGTTGCGTCCGGAGATTCTGCCGCTCGTGAAATTGATCGAGAACACGCCGCGCGAGAAGTGCGTGGAGATGCTCGCGGGCCAGTTGCGGAAGGGCGTGCCGTTTCGGGAGCTGATGGCGGCGGCGTTTCTGCACGCGATGCGGCACGACGGACATCACACGGTTTACCTCGTTCATGCCGCGCTGGAACTGAGCAGCCAGGTCCAACCCGGCGAGCGACTGCTGCCGCTGTTCTGGGCGGTGGACGTGGTGAAGGAGCACATCGCGCGGTTTAAGGAAAAGCCCGCGCCGCCACTCGCGGGGCCGCTGCCACCGTCGGAAAGTGCGGCTGCCGAATTCCACGCGGCGATGGATGCCTGGGAACAGGAACGCGCCGAGAGGGCGGTGATTGCGCTCGCGCGGAGCGAAGGCACCGGTGCCGCGCTGCAGCGGTTCTGCCACTACGCGGCGCGCGACTGGAGTTTCATCGGACACATGCCCATCGCGGTGTCGAACGCGTGGCGCACGCTGCGCGTCATTGGCGAGCAGCACGCCGAGCCGACGCTGCGCTATCTCGTCCGCGAGTTGCATCAGTGGAATTCCAAGCGCACGGAGGGCCAGTCGTATGACTTCAACCGCGAGCAGGTGAAGCAGCGCTTCGAGAAGCTCCCGCCCGACTGGGCGGACAGCCGCAGCGATGAAAAGGCGACCCTCGAACTGCTCCGGATCATCCGTCTCGGCAGTTGGAATCAAGTCAGCCAGTGGGTGGCCCGCGGGCTCTCCGAGCGCTGGGTCCAGGCAGGCACGGTATGGGATGCGGTGCACCTCGCCTGCGGGGAATTCATGATCCGTTTCAAACTGGGCAACATCCGGATCGCCAACCGCGCCCTGCACTCCAACACCGCCAGCAATGCGTTGCATCACCTCTTCAAGGTCTGCGCGGACGGGCGCACACGATTCCTCATCGTGCTTCAGGCGGCAGCATGGGCGGCGGCATTCACAAAAAACGAAGCGGATCGCGGGATGCTGCGTGACATGAAGCTGACCGACATGGCGCAAGTGGAGCTTCCGCCCGCGCCCGGTGCTGCGTTGGGAAGCATCTTCGCATTGCTGCCGCCACGTCCGTTCCAACAGGAGATCGAGGATCGCTCGGGCCAGGATCAGGCGTCCCAACTCGCGCTCGCCTATGGAAAGCTGCACGGCGACTCGGGCGAATTCGTCGCCACTGCGCGCCGGTTGCTCATCACAAAGGCGACGATCAATGCACATGACATCAAATTCCCCATCGCGATTTTCGAGAACCGCGACTGGGTCAGCCCGCGCTGGCGCCCTCACCTGCTTGCAACCTCCGTGCATTTTCTGCACGGCACGCAGATGCCGGACAACGACGTTACCCAGCGCGCGAAGGATGCCTTGAAGGGCTGACCCACCACGGCAAATCCCCCTTCATGAGCTCGAATCTGCGCACTTGCCCCCTCCCCTGCTCTGCCTGGTCGCGACTCTGCTGACGCGATTGATCCATCACGCGGCGGAGCCATCGCGCGCCACCGTCGCACACGGCATTATTTTTCTCCCGCTCGATTTTTACCTGAAGAATCGCGAAGCGCTCGGCCTGAACGAGGACCAAGTGCGCGAGATGGATCGCATCGCCGAGGAGTTGCGCGAAAGCGGTGAGAAGATCGAGGTCGCGCAGAATCCCGTCGATCAGGATAAGGTGATGGGCAGCTTCGAGAGGTTGCTCCAGGCGGAGAACGAGATGAAGATGCTCCAGTTTCGCGCACGGATCGCGATGCGCAAGGTGCTCACGCCCGAGCAATTTGAAAAAGTGCAGGGCCTCGCGAAGAAGGCCGTCACTTCACGCGGCGGCGCGGCTGGGGGCGATGTGCGCGAAATGTTCGAGCAGGTAAGACGGGGAATTGGGAAGCGGTCCGGGGGTGGTGAGCCCCCCCGCGAACTGGTGGAAAAGCTGGAACAGGTCGAGCAAGCGGTGAAGCACGGCCGTGGGGAGGAAGCGAAAAGGCAGCTCGAAGGAATGCTGCGTCATCTCCGCGAAGAGCGCGGCTCGCGTGAGCCGGAGAAGGCGAAACGTGCCGAAGGCTCCGAGCGGAAGCGTGACGGCATCGATCAGGAGATGCGCGAAATCGCGGAAGCGATCGAGCGCACCACCGACCCCGAGCAGCGCGAGCGGCTCCAGAAGCAGATGGGAAAACTGCGTGAGAACCAGGAACCTTCACGCGGCGCCTCGGAAGCCAGGCGCCCCGATGAAGGCTCGGCTCCCGCTGGCGCCGAAGGATTGGAAAAGCGGATGCGAGCAATCGGCGAGGTCGCCAAACGGACCGACAACCCCGAATTGCGCGAGCGTCTCGAAGGTGCGCTCAAACGTCTGCGTGAGGCCAAGGAAGCGGGCAACCGCGAGGCGATCGACGACATCATGCACGCCATCGAACCGCTCCTCCGCGACCTCCCACGCCCCGGCACCAAACAGAAGGAGTAGTACTCGCGGTGTGTGAGGCGCACGCATCGGTGAATTTCAGCGTGGCGATTTCACCATTCTGCAGCGTCGTGGCGGCAATCTGAGCGGCACGCACTACCGATGCCTCACCTGTGTGGAATTCACGGCGGCGCGGGCGGGCGCCTTCCTGTTGAGAACCGTGAGATGCACGCTGCACCCGCCCTTATCTCTGCAATTATTGCGACCGCACGGCCCGCCTTGACGATCAGCAGAGCACGATCGTCACCATCTGGTCGCGCGAAACCAGGGCGCTCACGCATTTAAAGGTGCCTGACGGCACAACAGCATCGCAGCAGGGCCTGGCCTTTGATTCACTGCGCCATGCATATCCTTTTGCTTGGCTGCGCCGTCGCGAACTTCGCTTCGTTTCCCTGCTTCATGGCGCTGGTGCGCGACGCGGCGCCCGGAGCACCGGGCTGGTCACGCTGGAGGACGTCGTCAGCGAGGTCATGGGGTATGAATAGCCTCGGTTCTTTTTCCGCGACGCCATGATCGACGAGACGTTCCTGCGCAGCCTCGGCATCCTCATCGTCACGGCGGCGTTGTTTGCGCTGCTCGCGCGGCTCGTGAAGATGCCCGCCATTGTCGCGTACCTGCTCGCGGGGCTGGTGCTCGGGCCACTGGCGGGGCTGGTCAAAGTCACCGAGGCGCTGGCGCACATTTCCGAGGCGGGCATCGCGCTGCTGCTCTTTGTCGTCGGACTGGAGCTGAGCTTTGCCAAAGTGCGCGATGTGGGAAAGGTGGCCATCGTCGCCGGGCTGGGCCAGGTGGCGTTCACGGCGCTGGGTGGCTTCGCGTTCTGCTGGGGGCTCGGGTTCACGATGATGGAGGCGACCTTTCTCGCCACCGCGCTCACCTTCAGCAGCACGGTGGTGGTGGTGAAGCTGCTCGATGAAAAGAAGGAACTCGACAGCCTCTACGGTCGGATCGCCGTGGGCATCTTTCTCGTCCAGGATCTCGTGGCGATCCTCATCCTGACTTTCCTCGCGGGTCTCGGCGCGGATGCGGAGCCGGGCTTTGGCGCGGTCGCGCGCGGGCTGGGGGTGGCCTTTGGCGGCATGGCCGTGCTGCTCACCGCGGTGCTGCTTGCGGCGCGCTACGTGCTGCCCCGGCCGTTCGTCTGGGCGGCGCGTTCGCCGGAGATGCTCTTCGTGTGGAGCCTGTCGTGGTGTTTCCTCATCGTGCTGGCGGCGCAGGCGCTGCACTTGTCGCTGGAGATCGGCGCGTTTCTCGCAGGCATCAGCCTCGCGCAGTTGCCGTACAATCAGGAACTTCGCCGCCGCGTCCATCCGCTGATGAATTTCTTCATCGCCGTCTTCTTTGTCTCGCTCGGCATCCGCATGGAACTCGGCGCCGCCGCGGAACACGCCGGGGCCACGCTGCTCCTTTCGCTGTTCGTGCTCATCGGCAATCCGCTCATCTTCATGTGGATCATCGCCCGCATGGGTTACGGCGAGCGGACCTCCTTTTTGACAAGCGTCACGGTGGCGCAGATCAGCGAGTTCTCATTCATCTTCGCCGCGATGGGCGTCTCCACCGGGTTGATCGCACCCTCGATCCTTTCCATCACCGCGCTTGTCGGCGTGGCCACCATCGCCATCTCCGCCTACATGATTCTCTACAACCACGAGCTCTACCGCCTCGCGCGAAAGCTCCGCCTGCTGCGAATCTTCGGCGCGGCGCAAATCAACGACGAGCCGCGCGCGGAGCCGGCGCGGCGCGGCCACGTCATCATCGTCGGCATGAACACGCTCGGGCGCATCCTCGCTCAGCGGCTGATTGAAAGCGGCGAGCGCGTGCTGGCGATCGACACCGATCCCGCGAAGCTGGCCGGTCTGCCGTGCGAGACGATGATGGGCAACGCCGACTACCTCGCGGTGCTCGAGGAAGCCGGCCTGCCGCACGCGAAGCTGCTCGTCGCCGCGCTGCGAATCGAGGAGGCGAACGACCTGCTCGCCTACCGTTGCCGCAGTTTCGGCGTGCCCTGCGCGATCCACGTCGTGGACCTCTCCCAGACGGACAACCTGCTCAAGGTGGACGCCGACTACCTCATGATTCCGAAAGTGGACGGTGTGAAACTGATGAACCGCGAACTGGAGCGCATGGGATTCCTCACCCGATGAGCGCGCTCGCCGTCATCCTGCTGCTCGCCGCGCTCGGCCTCGGCGTCGCGCGCTGGCTGCGCGTGCCGGCGCTTCCCGTCCTGCTGTGCACCGGCCTCGGTCTTTCGCTGCTCGGTCTCACCCCGCCGCGGGAATCGCTCCGCAATGTGCTCGAACTCGGCCTGGCCTTCCTCGTCTTCGCCGCGGGCGTGGAGCTGAATCCGCGCCGCTTTGCG
Source organism: uncultured Verrucomicrobiae bacterium (assembly GCA_963769025.1). GTDB lineage: Bacteria > Verrucomicrobiota > Verrucomicrobiia > Chthoniobacterales > Chthoniobacteraceae > SXWH01. Next base: position 56,109 of record CAVYKI010000002.1, on the reverse strand, counting down.
TCGCAGCGCCGGGCGGCCGCGTGGGTCGCAGCCGTGCATTTCAGCGTGTCGGGCCTGAGCGCCTTTTTTGTCGCGCGGCTGCTCGGCTTCGAGCCGACCACCGCGCTCTATCTCGCACTCGCGCTCTCCACCAGTTCCACTCTCGTGGCACTCCGCGAACTGCGGCGGCGGCAGCTTACCTTTGAGCCATTCGCACGGCTGGTCGTCGGCGTGCAACTCATCCAGGACCTCGCGATGATCGTGGCCATCGTCGTCCTCGCGCGCAGTCCCGGCGGACCGCCTGCCATGGCCGCCGGTCTCGGCGGCGCGGCGCTGCTCGGCGCGCTGGCGGTCATCGGCCAGCGCTGGGTGCTGCCTTGGCTTCTCCTACGCAAACGGCCCGACGAGGAAACGCTCCTGCTCACCGTGCTCGCGACGCTCTTCCTCTTCCTCGGCCTGGCCTCCGCACTCGGCCTTCCCGCCATCGCCGGGGCATTCCTCGCCGGCTTCGCGCTCTCGGCATTTCCCCTCAGCGGCGTGGTGCGGGGCCAGTTGACCACGTTCTCGGATTTCTTCGGCGCGGTCTTTTTCATCGCGCTCGGCGAAAGCCTCATCCTGCCCGGAGGCGCGCTGCTCCTGAAGGCGTTGGCGCTCGCCGCGATCTTTCTGGTCGGCACGCCGCTGCTCGTCGCCGCGGTCGCGGAAAGATGCGGCCTCTCCTCGCGGGCCTCAATCGAGAGCGGCCTGCTGCTCGCGCAGACCAGCGAGTTTTCGCTCATCCTCGGGCTGACCGGCCTCCACCTTGGGCACATCGCGCCGGAGGTATTCAGTGTCATCGCGCTGCTCGCCGTGCTCACGATGACGCTCACCCCGTTTGTCGCCACCGACCGCGTCACGCGCTGGCTGTTGCACCTGCATCCGCTGCGGAGGCGACTGCGCGCCGAGGGCGCCCCGCGCGGCCACGTCCTGCTGCTCGGCTTCGGCGCCGCCGGGATGTGGGTGGTGAAACCGCTGCGGTCCGGGGGGCACGAGATTCTTGTCGTGGATGACGATCCCGCCGTGATCGCCCAAATGGAAAGCGCTGGCATCCCGTGCCTGCCCGGCGACGGCTCGGATGAAAAGACCCTGCAGCGGGCCGGCGCGAGAGAGGCGAAGCTCATCATCGCCTCGATGCGGCGCGTGGAAGACGCCGCAAAAGTGCTCCGCCACGCTCCCGGCGTGCCCGTGGTGACGCGTGTCTTTGAAGCCGCTCACGCCGCACAGATCGAGCAACTCGGCGGCACCGCGATCCTCAATTCCAACGCGTCCGCGGATACCTTCATGGAGTGGTTTGAAAAGAGCGGACGCCTCAGGCCCGGCACGCCGCCGTAAAGCGGGTGCGCGTGGATATTCAACCCCGGAGAGCGTCGAGCAGCTTGTCAAAGCCTTTGACGCCGAGCAGCCAGCACAGGCCGAAGTACGCCCAGGAGACGAGCGTCATCACGTGGCCGAGCAAGACGAGCAGGCCGTCGCGCTCCATCATGCCGGCAGTCAGGAACACCACGGCCCACGCCGGGATTGTGTTGGTGAAAGGAATCGGCAGCGGCAGCAGGAGCAGGAGCCCGCCTGAGGTGATGCCGAGGCCGATCAAGTTCATCATGCCCGGCCAGCGCTGGAGGAAATGCATCCGCGGCCTGACGCATTTTTCCATCGTGAGCGCGAAGCGGATGCCGCCGTCGAGAATCCTGGCCAGCGCCGCGGGAGGGATGCTCCTTCGCAGCACAAATGCCGGCAGCCACGGTTTCCGTCCGGCGGCGAGCCGGATGCCGATGAGGAAGACCGCGATGCCAAATGGCGTGGAGAGGCCCGGCACGGGAATGATGCAAAACGGCAGCGCGAGCAACAGCAGGAGCATCGCGAATCCGCGGCCCTTGAGCGCCTTCTCCAGCTCGTCCACGGTGAGCGGCTTTCCGGCGGAACGAGCCCGCAAAGCCGAGAGATCAGACGACAAAAGCGCAGGCGGCGCGGGCGTGTCGGAGTCGGCAGGCAGGGGCGAATGTTCGGGATCACTCATCGGCAGCGGGTGAATCTGGCGTGCTTCATTTCACAAGCACGGAAAAACAGCCGCGCGATGCCATCGCGCAGCTTCACCGGCGGCGGGCGGCGGCGCGCCAGGATTGCACGAGGGCTTCGAGTCGCTGGCCCAGTTCGCGCTGTGGTGTTCGACATTGAATTCGAAGGTTAATCGCAGGCTGCACGCGTCCCAGTTCCCCGAGCCGAAAAGCGATCACTCTCACTGACAACACATCCGCGCCCCCGGCTTTGCCGCGATGCCTTATGCCGCCGGAATCCCTTTCATCATGGTGAGGAATGACGTTTTTGTGGCTTCAACAGCCGGGAAAAAATGCGGATGTAAAAATGCACGCGATGCACGGGTTGTCCGGCGCTTTCGAGAGGAAGGGACGAGTTCGCCCAGGCGAAAATGCCACCTTCCAGATTCCATACGTCATGGCGACCGGCACCCTGCAGGCGACGGGCGAGAGTCGCGGCGCGATGACCCGCGGAGCAGTAGATGACCACAGGACGCTCTGCATCGAGTGAGGCCAGGGCGGTTGACGCGGTGGATTCGGGATCCATGCGCCGGGCACCGGGCAGATGGCTCGTCTCGAATTCCTCCTCCGAACGCGCGTCCACGACCTGCGGTGCGGAGCGTTGCGCTCCGTGCAGCCAGGCGTCGAGCGATGACGGGGACAGATGAGACACGTCGGGAAAGCGGGCGCGCACGACGGAAACTGCCCATGCGATGCCGCGCCGGTGATCTGCGAGCCACCACAGCACGAAGCCCGCGAGGCCGGCACAGCCCACCACGGCGAAGCTGAGCCTGGCAGCGGCTTTCATCCCGGGGTTTCGGCGGTGACGTGACGAAAGGTGGTGTAGCCGCCGGAGAGGTTCACGGCGTTGAAGCCGTGTTGGCGAAGGAGGCGCACGGCATTGTGCGCGCGCGCGCCCACCGCGCAGTAAACTGCGAGCAGTCGCTCCTTGGACAACTCGCCGAGTGAGTCTCGCAGCGTATTGAGCGGGAGATTGCGCGCACCCGGCGCATGGCCGTCGGCGAATTCGTCCGGGTCACGCACATCGAGCAGCTCGAAGGTCGCGAGCCGCGAGCTTTGCCAGTGCAGGACCGGGTCATCGCCGCGCAGATGATTGGAGGCGATCATTCCCGCAAAGTTGATCGGGTCCTTGGCGGTGCCGAACTGCGGCGCGTAGCACAGTTCCGCTTCTTCGAGATCGTAAACGGTCGCGCCTTTCTGGATCGCCATCGCGAGGACATCGATGCGCTTGTCCACGCCCGCCTTGCCGACGACCTGTGCGCCGAGGACGCGGCCATCCGTAGTGCGGAAAATCAGCTTCAGATGAATTTTCTCCGCGCCGGGATAGTAGCCGGCGTGGTGCCCGGCGTGCAGGTAGATCTTCTCGTAGTCCGTGATGCCCGCGCGTTGCAGCACCTTTTCGCTCGCGCCTGTGGAGGCGACGGCGAGGCCGAAGAAGCCGCAAATCGCCGTGCCTTGCGTGCCGTGAAATGCCGCAGGCCGTCCGCAAATGGCATCGGCGGCGATGCGTCCCTGGCGATTTGCGGGACCGGCGAGCGCGAGCAGCGTCCACGCGCCCGTGATGCGGTCGCGCACTTCCACCGCATCGCCGACCGCCCAGATGTGCGGGTCGCCAGTCTGCATCTGTTCGTCCACGCGGATGCCGCCGCGTTCGCCGAGGGCGAGTCCGGCGGCTTTGGCGAGCGCCGTCTCCGGACGGACGCCGATGGCGAGAATGACGACATCGGCGGGGTGCGTCGCGCCTTCCTTCGTCTGCACATCGATGCGGGCATCGTTTGCAGCAAATCCCGCGACGGTCGCGCCCAGCACAAGCTTCACTCCATGCGCGGCGAGATGCGCATGCACCGGAGCGACCATCTCCGCATCCATCGGCGGCATGACCTGGGGGAGCATCTCGATCACAGTCACATCGAGCCCGAGGTGCCTGAGATTTTCCGCCATCTCCAGTCCGATGAATCCCCCGCCGACGATCACTGCGGACTTCGCAACGTGGTGCCGGATCCATTCCTTGATGTGCCGGCTGTCCGGGATGCTGCGCACCGTGAAGATGCCCGGCAGATCAATGCCCGGCAACGGCGGACGGAGCGGCGCTGCACCAGGCGCAAGGACCAGCGCATCGTAGTGCTGGCGGTAACTTTTCCCCGAAGCGAGATCGCGCACCTCCACCACCCGCGCTTCGCGATCAATCGCCACGGCCTCGTGTCCTGTGCGCAGGTCGATGGCAAAACGGTCTTTGAAAAGGGGGCCTTTGGCGACGAGCAGATCGTCCTCCTGCTCGATGACGCCACCAACGAAATATGGCAGCCCGCAATTCGCGAACGAAGCAAACGGCCCGCGTTCAAGGACGATGATCTCCGCATTTTCATCCATGCGGCGCAGACGCGTTGCACAAGAAGCGCCGCCCGCGACGCCACCGACGATGATGATAGTTTTCTGGGATGATGCTTTCATGGAAATGAATGACGGCGCAGTGGCGCGCGGAATACGAACGTTTCAGTGCGGAGAAGAATGGCGAGCGCTGGAGCAATTGGCTCCATTGGCACTCCTGTGCTACTTCGCCTTCGGAAGCTGAGCGACAAATCCGGTCACCAGTTCCTTCTGCTCGGGAGTCAGGTGGCCTTCTTTGAGCAGGTGTTCCAGGATCTCCCGGGCGGCGGAGTAGCTTTCCGCGCGAATCGCCTGCGCGGCCTTTCCGACGCGGCTTTTCTCCTCCGGCCCCGCGGAACTGAAGCCCTGCAGCAGCTTGTCGGCATCGATCGCCGGGGACTCCACAGCAGCGGACGCGGCTGGCGTGCTTTTCTCGGGCTTTGAGTCAACCTTCTGCGCGTCCGGCCCAGGCGCCGGCTTTTCGCAGGAGGAAAGCAGAAGGCCGGCGGAAAGTGCGGGGAGGATGAAGGGCGTGAGTTTCATGGTCTGAACTTTGGCAGGATCGCTGTGGCTTTGCCATGATTCCTTCCAAGCACGAGCCAGTTGCTCCATTTCATGATGTTCAGATCAACCCGGCGATGACGGCGGCGATAACACCGTAGAGCAGCATCGGACCGATCGTCTTTTTGAGGATCGCGCCCTCCGCGTTGCCCAGGCCGAGCACGGAACACACGGCGACGATATTGTGGATGGCGACCATGTTGCCCATCGCGCCGCCGACGGATTGCAGGGCGAGGATGGTCGTGCGATCGAAGCCCATCCGCGTGGCAATGGAGTCCTGAATCGGGCCGAAGGTGAGATTCGAGATGGTGCACGACCCGGCGAAGAACGAGCCGAGCGCGCCGAGGTAGGAGGCGAGGTATTGCCACCAGCCGCCGGTGACCGAAGCCAGCGAGTGTCCGATGAGCATGGCGGAGGACTTGTCGCCACCGACCATCATCAGGCGCACAAAAACCAATGCGCCAAGGAGCGCAAAGATCGGATTGCGCATTCGCTCGGCGGATTCGCGCCACACCTTTCCCGGAGTGCCGGGCGGTGCGGCGAGCAGTCGCCACGAGATGAGCGAGATCAGGACGAAGGGGATGAACGACGGGACGTAGAGAAGCTGGTGCGTCCAGTCGGTGTCCGTGCCGAAAATCCCGCGCAGGCTCAGCACCAAGCGCGGGGCTGATGGAAAAAGTGCCGAGGCTGCCGAGTCCAAATTCCCACGCGGGCGCGGCGGCGGTGAGCAGTCCGCGCAGACCGAGCGAGGGAATCCGCGTGGCGAGCAGCACGAGCACGGTGCCCCAAATCGGAAAGAGCGCCTTCACGATCTCGCGAGTGGAGGGCGCTGCGGTCGTTTCCACGGCGGCATCCTTTTCATCGGCGAGGCCGATGCGATGACGCGCGAGCCACACGGCGGCGAGCAGTCCGATCAAGCCGCCGGCGACGGTGGGGAATTCATCGTCCACCAGCGCGAGCAGGAACATCGGCACCATGCTCGCCGCGAGCGCGAGGTAGATGAACGCGAGATTGCGCCGGATTTCCTGCCAACTCAGCAAAAGACGGAACGCCAGCAGCGGGATGACGCATGCGGCGGCGCAGTGGATGAGCGCGGTCTTCCATGCCACGGCGCGAAATTCCTCCGCGCTCAATCCGAGCTGCCCGAATCCAAACCACGTCGGCGTGCCGACCGCTCCGAATGAGACGGGGACGCTGTTCAGAATGAGGCAGGACATCGCCACCCGCAGCGGCGGAAAGCCGAGGCCCACCAGCAACGGCCCGGCGAGCGCAGCGGGTGTGCCGAAGCCGCTCGCGCCTTCGATGAGAAACTGAAACGACCAGCCGATGATGACGACCTGCGCGACGCGATTGCGGGAGAGGTGATTGAGCCAACGGCGGATCGTTTCCATCGCCCCGCAGTGCTCCATCGTGCGGAAGAAAAAGATCGCGCCCCATACGATGAGGATCGGAGTCAGCGCGACCAGCAATCCCGCCAGCACCGAGGCGTTCACGAGCGTGGCATCCGTACCGAACCACGCGAGCCGCGCCACGTAGGCCACGAGCGCCGCGAGCGGCAGTGCGCGCGCGGAGGGCATCGGCCTCTTCTTCGTCATCAAGAAGACGAGCAGCAGAATCGGCCCTGCTGCGAAAATCAAATCGGCGGAAGACATCACTCAGGAGACCTTCACCCGTGCGCTTTGCATAACGCGGACAATGCCATCAAGCGAAGGAGTGCTGCCCGCGATCCAACGGTGAACCAATCCTGCCACGGGCGCGCGCACCTTTCCGGAGCGGGCGAGAGCACAGGCAGCGCTCGCAGCACGCACGCCCTCCGGAAGCCAGCGCATCTCCTTTTCAATCTCCGTCCGGGCTTTCCCTGAAGCGAGCAACTGGCCGAACTTACGGTTGTGGCTGTCGCGGGAGAATCCCGTCGCGACCAAATTCCCCAGCCCCGCCAATCCGAATAGCGTGGCCGCTTTTCCACCGTGCGCGCCCGCGATGGCGGCCATCTCATGCACGCTGGCGCTGAGCGCCGCGGCTTCGAGATTGCGTGAACCGCCGCTCAGCGTTTCGAGGGCGCCGAGGAGGATGGCATAGACATTTTTGAGGATGCCTCCGAGCACCGCGCCGGGCACGTCCGTCGAGGTAGTGGCGATGAATGCAGGGCCGACGAGCCAACCGGCGACGCGTCTGGCGACCCGCTCATCTTCCGGCCGCCAAGACGATGGATGCAGGCAGGCCGCGTGCGATTTCATTGGCGATCGCCGGTCCGGCCAGATGCACGCACGGATGCCCCGGTGCCATACGGCCCATGACGAATGGCAATGGTTCCCGCGTCCGTGGTGCGAAACCTTTCGCGAGATTCAGCAGGACCGCGCCTTTCTCCAGCGCGGGCACGACCGGGGCCAGCGTCGCGGAAACGAAAGCCGACGGCACGCTGATCACAACGAGCGCTGCGCCAGCGACACACTCTGTGGCGTCGGCAATGGCTCGGACCCCGGCGTGCAGGCGGATGCCGGGGAGGAAGCGCCGATTCTCGCCGTGGCGGCGGATGCTTCGGACGACTTCGGGAAAGAAATCCCAGAGCGCCACGGCGTGTCCGTTTCCAGCGAGCGCGTGAGCCATCGCGGACCCCATGTTGCCTGCGCCGAGCACTGCGATTTTGATTCGAGCCATTTTAGCGAATGGAAAGCGTGCGACGGATCGGATGCATCAAGAGCTCATTGGCGTTCCGGCGCGGCGGCAGTGGTGCGATCGAGGCTTGCCGCCTCATTCCGCGCCGAAGACCAGGTCGGCGGGATGCCACTCCGGACAATCTGCTTCGAGGTATGCGGCCATGCCGCCCATCACATTTTCCACCTGCGCAAAACCTCGCGCCTGCAGCAGACTCGCCGCGATCGAACTGCGGTAGCCGCTGCCGCACATCACGGCCAGTGCGCGGTCGTGCGGGATCTCGGCGAGGCGCTTGGGATCGATGACGGCAGCCTCCCCGCCGTCACCGATGAGATAGGACGCCTGGGCGAGGCCTTCGACAAAGTAGCGTTTGAAATGCACGCGGAATGGTCGGCGAAGGCTGATTGGGGGTCAAAGTCCGACAGCATCTCCTTGCGCGTTTGACGCAAGAGCGACCGTGACCCGGCGTGGCTTCATAGCGTGGTTCCCTCCAGGAATGGCTCGGCTTTTTCGAACGCGAGGATGTTCGCCGCAGTCACGCGCGCGATCTCGCCAAGCGCCTCGCGCGTTAGGAATGCCTGATGCGCGGTGATGAGGACGTTTGGGAAGGTGAGCAGGCGCGCAAGTTCGTCATCGGCCAGCACCTGGCCGGAGAGGTCTTCGAAGAAGATGCCTTCCTCCTCCTCGTACACATCGAGCGCGACACCGCCGACATGGCCGGACTTCAGCGCGGCGATGAGCGGGCTGGTGTCGATCAGTTTGCCACGACTGGTATTGACGATGAAGACGCCGGGCTTCATCTGCGCAATCGTCTTCTCGTTGAGCAGGCGGAGCGTTTCCGGGGTCAGCGGCGCGTGCAGCGAAATGATGTCGCTCGTCGCCAGCAGCGTATCGAGATCCACGTAGCGGACAGCGTGTTCGGCCGCCCAGTCCACCGCAGGGAAGGGATCGTGGGCGAGCACCTCGGTGCCGAAGCCGCGAAAGATCTGCGCGGCGATCTGTCCGATTTTGCCCGTGCCGACGATGCCGACGGTCTTGCCATGAAGGTCGAAGCCGACGAGGCCGCTGAGCGAGAAATTCAACTCGCGCACGCGGTTCGATGCGCGGTGGATTTTTCGATTCAGCGTAAGCAGCAGCGCCACGGCGTGCTCGGCGACGGCATGCGGCGAGTAGGCCGGCACTCGGGTGACCGCGATGCCGAGCGGACTTCGCGGCGGCGAGGTCCACGTTATTGAATCCCGCGCAGCGCAGCGCGAGAAGCTTCACCCCGAGGGAAGCGAGAATCTCCAGGCACGCACGATCCGGCTGATCATTCACGAAGATGCACACCGCCTGCGCTCCCTTGGCCGCCGGAGCGGTCTCGGCGCTCAGCCGGAATTCGTGGAATCGCCACGTGATGCGCTCCGCGCCGGCTGTCTGCGCGAGGTTTTCACGGTCGTAGGGTTTGGTGTCGAAGACGGAGGTCGTGATCATGATTCAAGGGACGTGGGCGACTTTGCGGCGCACCCATTTTTCAAACTCGACCACGCAATAGGCGGCGAAGCCCACGCCGGTGATGTAGAGCCATGACGCGGCGTCGAGCGGCGCGGTGTGGAAAAGCCGGTTCATGATCGGGGCGTGGGTGAAGAGCAACTGCGCGACAAGCATGGCGGCGATTCCGGCAAAGACGGCGCGGTTCGTCCACACGCCCACGAAGAACATGGAGTGCAGCAGCGAGCGGCAGTTGAGCAGGTAGAAGCATTCGACCATCACGATGACATTGATGACGGTGGTGCGGGCCTCGACGAGGCTTTTGCCGCGCACTTGCTGCTCCCAAAGAAACGCGCCGAACGCCCCCGCAAGGATGATAAGCGTGACGAGGCCGGTGCGCATGAAGAGCGGAAAGGTGAGAATCGGCTGCTTCGGATCGCGAGGCGGCCGCTGCATGAGGCCGCGCTCCTTCGGCTCAAAGACGAGCATCAAGCCAAGGAGGATGGAGGTGACCATGTTGATCCACAGGAGCTGCACGGGAAGGGCCGGGAGCGCGGTCCCGAGCAGGATCGCGGCGAGCAGGATCGCCGCCTCGCCGGCATTCGTCGGCAGCGTCCAGATGATGAACTTGGTGAGGTTGTCGAACACGCCGCGGCCTTCCTCCACGGCGGCTTCGATGCTCGCGAAGTTGTCATCCGTGAGGAGCATGTCGGCGGCGCCTTTCGCCACGTCGGTGCCGGTGATGCCCATCGCGACGCCGATGTCCGCCTGCTTGAGCGCGGGCGCGTCGTTCACGCCGTCGCCGGTCATCGCGACGATGTGGCCGCGCGATTGCAGGGCGCGCACGAGCTTGAGCTTTTGCTCCGGTGCGACGCGGGCAAAGACGGCGGCTCGCTCGGCGAGTTCCGGCAGATCGGTGTCGGAAACTTTTTCCAGTTCGCGGCCGGTCACCGCGATGAGTCCGCCGCCGTCGCGGCCTTTCAAGCCGAGCTGCTGCGCGATGCTCCGGGCGGTGAGCGCGTGGTCGCCGGTGATCATTTTCACCTGCACGCCGGCTTCCTGACATAGACGGACCGAGACGATGGCCTCGGCGCGCGGCGGATCAATCATGCCTTGCAGCCCGAGGAATGTGAGGCCCTCCCGCACATGGTCGTGGTGCAGTTGCCCGTGGTCGTGCGCGACTTCACGCCGGGCGAAGGCCAGCACGCGCAGACCGCGCGCCGCCATTTGCTCGACGGCGGCGTGGATGACTGAAACCTCAAGTGGCGCGAGCGCTCCGGCATCGTCCAGCGTGTGCGAACAGCGCTCCAGCAGGCGCTCGACGGAACCTTTTTTGAAAATCACCCGAGGCAAATTATCGCCACGGCTGTGCAGCGTGGCCATGAATTGGTGCTCGGACTCGAAGGGAATCACGTCGAGCCGCGGGTGGGCGGCGTGCGTGTCGGCGGGGATCAGTCCCGACTTTTGCGCGGCGACGATGAGCGCGGCTTCCGTCGGGTCGCCTTCGACCTTGAGCCGGTCGCCGTCGCGCACGATCTGCGAATCGTTGTTCAGCAGTCCGGCGAGCAGCGTTTCGCGCAGCGCCTCGTGCTGATTGAGCGTGGTGGGCTGTCCGTCAGCCACCACTTCGCCGCACGGTTCGTAGCCGGAGCCAGTCACATCGTAGAATTTTCCGCCGGCGAAAATCTGCTGCACGGTCATCTGGTTTTCGGTCAGCGTGCCGGTCTTGTCGGAGCAGATCACCGTGGTGCTGCCGAGCGCCTCGACGGCGGGCAGCTTGCGGATGATGGCGCGGCGTTTCGCCATGCGCGAAACGCCGATGGCAAGCGTGATGGTGACCGCCGCGGGCAACCCCTCCGGGATCGCGCCGACCGCCAGCGCGACCGCGGCCATGAACATATCGACTGCCTTCTCACCGCGCGCGACTCCGATCGCAAACGTGATCGCCGCGAGTCCTAGGATCACCCAGAGCACGAGCTTGCTGAACTGCGCGATTTTCCGCGTGAGCGGTGTGGTAAGATTCGTCGCTTCGTGGATGAGCCGCGCGATGCGGCCGGTCTCGGTGCGGTTTCCTGTCTCCACGACGACGCCCTCAGCCTGTCCGTAGGTGACGAGCGTTCCCGCGAACCCGAGGTTTTTCCGATCCCCGAGAACCGCACCGTGCGCAAGTGCGGCGGCATGTTTTTCCACGGCCACCGACTCGCCAGTCAGCGCGGATTCATCCACCTGCAGACTCCGCACATGCAGCAGCCGCAGATCAGCCGGCACCTTGTCCCCGGACTGGAGCAGCACGATGTCGCCGGGGACGAGGTCCGTGGAATTGACACGCTGCTTCTGCCCGTCGCGCCGCACGGTGGCCTCGGTGAGGACCATCTTCGAGAGCGCCTCGATGGCCTTCTCCGCCTTGCTCTCCTGGAGAAAGCCGACGACCGCATTCACAAAGGTGACGGCGAAGATCACGGCGGAATCCACATACTCGGCGAGCGCGAATGTCACGCCCGACGCGATGAGCAGGATATACATCAGAGGCTGCGCGAACTGCAGGAGGAAGCGTTTCCATTCGCTCATCCGCTTCCGCGCGGTCATCTCGTTCCGCCCAAACTGCTGCAGGCGTGCAGTGATCTCGGCAGTCGTCAGTCCTTTCGCACGGTCGCTGCCCAGCAACCGAATCGCTTCGTCAGCGGAAAGGTCGTGCCAGTTGTTATTGGTGAGATCTCTCATGAGTCATTTTACAGCTTCGGCGGTCACGATGGGCAGCCTCATATCGAGCACAGTATCGGGATTGGGCGAGAGGTTGGCGATGCCTTGCTCGATGAGGAACTGCGCAAATCGGGTAGTCGCTCGGGATATGGCTGCCGAGCGCCGGTCAACTGAAAAACTCCGGTATGCCATGGTGAGCGACGGCGCGGCTCAGTTTCCGGCAGGCTGCATTGCACATCTCCATCACCACGTCGTCCGCGATGCTGTAGAGCACGTAAGGCCCGTCCTCCGTGCGGTGCAGCAGGCCGGCGGCGTGCAGGAGTTTGAGCTGGCGGGAAACATTCGCCTGCGTGGTCCCGGTGGCGGTCAGGAGTTCGCCCACGTTCTTCGGGCCGTTCTTCAATTCCTGCAGGAGCGCGAGGCGGGTGGCGTCGCCGAAGGCGCGGAAGATTTCCGCCAGCCGTTCGAGTGCTGCCCGGTCGAGTTTGTTTGGGTTCGCGCGTTTCTTTGTTGCCATATTCGTAACTGCGTATATGCTCAAGTATATCAGCCCACTCAACACAATCAACAAAGTCATGAATACCATTCCCGCTCCAATCTCTCCCCAGCAGCTTTCCGCGGCGCTCCAGCGCGGGGAATCACCCGATCCTCCTCGATGTCCGCACGCCAATCGAGTTCGGCGAACTTCACATCGACGGCGCCCGACTGGTGCCGCTCGATGAAGTCGAGCCCGTCGCAGTAGCCCGTGAGCACGGACCGCGGACGCATGTGTGCTCATCTGCCGCAGCGGCTCCCGCGCGAAGAAGGCGGCGGAGAAACTCGCGGCGGCGGGCATGACCAACCTGCACATTCTCGAAGGCGGTATGCTCGCCTGGTCGGAGGCCGGGCTTCCGGCCAAACGCGGGCGCAAGGTGATGTCGCTCGAGCGACAGGTGCGCATTGCCGCGGGTGCCATCGTGTTCACCGGTGTTCTGCTCGCGCAGTTCGTGAACCCAGCCTTCATCTGGCTCGCTGGTTTCGTCGGTGCCGGGCTGATGTTTGCAGGCATCACCGACTGGTGCGGCATGGGATTGCTGATCGCGAAGGCGCCGTGGAATCGCGCGCCGAAGTCCGCGGCCAGCTCTCCCGCGAACGGAGCGAAGCCCTCGTGCTGCGCCTGATCTCCCGCCCTTTCACGAAGTCGAACACTCAACTCCACACTCCCATGCTGCTCCGCCAAATCTTCGATCCGCACCTCGCGCAATACGCCTACCTCGTCGGCTGCCAGCGTACCGGCGAGGCCATCCTCGTGGACCCCGAGCGCGACATTGACCGCTACCGCGCCATCGCCGCGCAGGAAGGACTGCGCATCACCGCCGTCGCCGAGACACACATTCACGCCGACTTCGTCAGCGGCGCGCAGGAACTCGCGGCGGCCGATCCGGCGCTGAAAATTTACGTCTCCGGCGAAGGCGGCCCGCATTGGCAGAGCGAGTGGGCGAAAGGCCACGCGGGGCGCGTCGTGCTCCGCGATGGTGACAAGTTTCGCGTCGGCAAGATCGAGTTCACCGCCGTGCATACGCCGGGGCACACGCCGGAGCATGTGAGCTATCTCGTCACCGACATCGGCGGCGGCGCGGACGAGCCGATGCTGGCGTTCACGGGCGATTTCATCTTCGTCGGAGACGTGGGCCGGCCCGATCTGCTGGAGCAGGCGGCGGGCGTCTCCGGCACGCAGGAGCCCGGCGCGCGACAGCTCTACGCGAGCCTGCGAAAATTCGCCGCGCTTTCCGATCACCTGCAAATCCTGCCCGCGCACGGTGCCGGCTCGGCCTGCGGCAAGGCGCTCGGCGCGGTGCCGTCGTCCACGCTCGGCTACGAGCGGAAGTTCAACGGCGCGCTGCGCCGCGCGCTCACCGGCAGCGAGGAGGAGTTTGTGAAATTCATCCTCTCCGGCCAGCCCGAGCCGCCGCTCTACTTCGCGCGGATGAAGCAGGTGAACCGCGATGGCATTGCCATCACGGGCGGTGTGCCGCAGCCGCGGAAGAGCGACGCGCACACGTGGACCGGCCGCGTGCTCGACACACGCGCGCGATCGCGCCGCCTTTGCCGCCGGACATTTGCCCGGCGCGCTCCACGCCCCGATGCCGGGGCCGTTTTTCTCGACCTCCTCCGGCTCGTATCTCGCGCCGGAGGACGACGTGTTCCTGGTCGTCGAGAAGGAGAGCGCGGTGGAAGACGCCGCGCGCCAGCTCTACCGCATCGGCTTCGACCGCATCGGCGGCTGGGCGCTGGTGGACGACCTCGCGAGCGAAGGGCAATTCACTGCGCGCACGGAGCGCATCGAGTTCGCGCAGTGGAATCGCACCGCGCTCGACGGCGGCCTCGTGCTCGACGTGCGCAACGCCTCGGAGTTTGCCGTCGGCCATCTCGAGGGCGCGGTGAACATCGCCTACACGCGGCTCAAGGCGCGGCTCGGCGAAGTGCCGTGCGGGCATCGGCTCTACATCCACTGCGGCTCGGGCAAGCGCGCCTCGCTCGCTGCGTCATTCCTGCTCGCGGAAGCGTTCGACGTCGTGCATGTGGACGGCACCTGCTCCGACTGCGAACGCATCGCGAATGAGCACGCGCTGACCCACTGAGACGGCAATGCTCGCGCCGCTGCTATTCGGACTGCTCATCGGCGTCTCGCTCGGACTCACCGGCGGTGGCGGCTCCATCTTTGCCGTGCCGCTGCTCATCTACGGCCTGGGCCAGCCGGTCAGCACCGCCGCCGGGCTGAGTCTCGCCGCCGTGGGTCTCACCGCCGGCTTTGGCGCCACGCTGCGCCGGAGCGATCTCGAATGGCGCTCCGGCCTCGTCTTCGCCGGTGCAGGCATGGCGCTCGCACCCGCCGGTGCCGCGCTCGCGAGACACCTCGCGCCCGCGCTGGTGCTCACCGCATTTGCGCTGCTGATGCTCGTCGTGGGCTGGCGCATGTGGGCGGGCCGCAGCGGCGACGCGCTCGCCACCGGCCCGTGTGTCGCGCGCGGCGATGGCAAACTGCACCCCGGCTGCTACGCGCGGCTGATTGGCGCGGGCGCGTCGGCGGGCGTGCTCTCGGGACTTTTCGGCGTGGGCGGCGGCTTCATCATTGTGCCCGCGCTCGTTTTCGTCACCGGCATGGCGATCCACCGCGCGGTTGCGACGTCGCTGCTCGTCATTTTCCTCATCGCCATCTCCGGCGTCACCGCGCACCTGCTGCACGGGGCACACTTTCCGCCCCTGCTCAGCGCGCTCTTCGTCGCCGGCAGCTTCGCCGGAATGCTCGCGGGTTCGGGACTTCGCACGCGGCTTTCGGCTTCCCGACTGCGGCAGGTCTTCGCCGCCGGGATGTGGCTCGTCGCCGCCTACATGTTGTGGAGAAACGCGGGCGCGCTTCTCACTCCGTAGGCGACCCGCTCACGCACTCACGCGCCCTTCGTCCGTGCCTCAGTCTCCAAAATCGCCAGAGTCGTCTTCAGCACGGTGTCGGGATTGAGCGAGATGCTGTCGATGCCCTGTTCGACGAGGAACTGCGCGAACTCCGGGTAATCGCTCGGGGCCTGGCCGCAGATGCCGATCTTGCGGCCTTTCGCGCGGCAGGTGGCGATGACCTGCGCGATCATCTTTTTCACCGCCGCGTTTCGTTCGTCGAAAATGGGCGCGACGATCTCGCTGTCACGGTCCACGCCGAGGATGAGCTGCGTGAGATCATTTGAACCGATGCTGAAGCCGTCGAAGATGTCGGCGAATTCCTCCGCGAGGATGACGTTGCTGGGGATCTCGCACATCACGTAAATCTCCAGCCCGTCCTGGGCGCGCTTGAGTCCGTGCTTTTCCATCTCGACCTGCACGCGCTGGCCTTCCTCGATGGTGCGGCAGAAGGGGATCATCAGCTTGAGGTTCGTGAGACCCATCTCATCGCGAACCTTTTTCACCGCGCGGCATTCCAGCGCAAAGCCGGCCTGATAGCGCTCATGATAGTAGCGGCTCGCACCGCGGAAGCCGATCATTGGATTCTCCTCGCTGGGCTCATACGCTTTGCCGCCGATGAGGTTCGCGTATTCGTTCGATTTGAAATCGCTCAGCCGCAGGATCACGTCCTTCGGATGGAACGCGGCGGCGATCATCGCGACGCCCTGCGCGAGCTTGTCCACGAAGAACTGCGGCTTGTCGCTGTAGCCCGCGGTGAGCTTCTCGATTTCCGCTTTCGCACCCGCGTCGGCGAGCTTCGCGAAGTCAATTAGCGCGAGCGGATGGATTTTTATATACGTGCTGATGATGAACTCCATCCGCGCGAGGCCGACGCCTTCATTCGGGATGAAGGAAATCGCAAACGCCTCCTCGGGGTTCGCGAGGTTCATCATCACTTTCGTGCGCGGCTTGCCGAGCGACTTGAGGTCCGTGCGCTCCACGTCGAACGGCAGCTCGCCCTCATAGACGAAGCCCGTGTCGCCTTCCGCGCAGCTCACGGTGACCAGTTGGCCGTCCTTCAGCGCCTCGGTGCCGTGCTCGGTGCCGACGATGGCGGGCACGCCGAGTTCGCGGCTCACGATGGCGGCATGGCAGGTGCGTCCGCCGCGATTGGTGATGATGGCCGCCGCCTTTTTCATGATCGGCTGCCAGTCGGGATCGGTCTTGTCGGTCACGAGCACTTCGCCCGCCTGGAATTGCCCGATATGCGCGACGCTCTGGATGACGCGCACCTTGCCGGTGGCGACCTTTGCGCCCACGGCGCGCCCGCTCGCGAGCACCGTGCTGCGTTTTTCGAGGCGATACGTCTCGAGTACGTCGAGATCCTTGCGCGACTGCACGGTCTCGGGCCGCGCCTGCACGATGAAAAGCTCGCCGGTGTGCCCGTCCTTCGCCCACTCCAGGTCCATCGGTGCGTGCTGGCCGCGCTTGGCGGAGTAGTGGTCTTCGACGATGCAGGCCCAGCGCGCGAGTTCCAGCACCTCGTCATCGGTGAGCGCGAGCTTCGCACGATCACCCGCCGCGACGGGTACGTTCTTCACCATCTTTCCGCCGCCGGTGTCGTAGATGAGTTTGAATTCCTTGCTCCCGATCGTCTTTTGCAGAATGGGCCGATGCCCGGTCTTCAGCGTGGTCTTGAAGACCGTGTATTCGTCCGGCGTCACCGAGCCCTGCACGACGTTTTCGCCGAGCCCGTAGGCGGCGCTGATCATCACCGCGTCGCGGAAGCCGCTCTCGGTATCAATCGTGAACATCACGCCCGAGCACGCGAGGTCCGAGCGCACCATTCGTTGCACGCCGATGCTGAGCGCGACCTTGAAATGATCGAAGCCCTTGTCCACGCGGTAGCTGATCGCGCGATCGGTGAAGAGCGACGCGAAGCAGCGCTTGCACGTCTCCAGCAGCGCCGAAGTGCCGTGGACATTGAGATATGTCTCCTGCTGCCCCGCGAAGCTCGCGTCCGGCAAATCCTCCGCCGTCGCCGACGAACGCACCGCGACATCGAGCGGCGTCTTCGCTTCGCCCTGCAACTGCCGATAAGCTGACCCAATCAACTCCTGCAAATCCGCCGGCAGCGCCGCGCCGAGAATGGCCTGCCGCACCTCGTGGCCGCGCTGGCTGAGATTCGCCATGTCATGCGTGTCGAGGTCCGAGAGCGTCGCCCGGATGCGCTCGTCGAGTTTTGCCTCGCAGATGAAATGTCGGAACGCCTCCGCCGTAATCGCGAAACCGTCGGGCACCTTCACGCCCTTGCTGGCGAGTTCGCGCACCATCTCGCCGAGCGAGGCATTCTTGCCGCCGACCAAGGGAACGTCCTCAATGCGGATGTCGGCGAACCATTTGATGAACGGGTGTGACTTGGATGTGCTCATGATTTTTTAAGTTGTCGGTTTGGTTTTCCTGCCGTCGCGGAGCTTCGCCGGGCGGCGAGTTCGGCCACCATGGTGTCGAGTTCGGCGAGGCCGAAGCTGATCTTCTTAAAGAACGAAGGGTTGTGCCTCACGAGGACGAAGCGCGGATGATGCGCCCACAGACTGCGCAGCTTTGCATCGAGCGCAGCGGCCTGTTCCATGGACTCGTTGCGCACGGGGTTGCCGCCCTCGATGCGCATGCCGCCGACTGCCGCGCTTTCAAAAAAGATCACGCCATCGTAGCGCGCGAGCTCGTGCTCCAGCGTGGTGCCGAGCGTGGCGAAAAATTCGTGCGGAGCTCCGGGCCAGTAAGCCGCACCGTCCACGGTGCCGCGGTCGCAGAGGAGGATGCGATCCGGGTAGCGCGAGGATTGCACATCCTCCAGATTGCGCTGCACATGGAAGATGGCGTGCTGGGCCGCGAGGATGCCGGGCCTCGCCGTGCAGCGGGGGAAGCCGCCCGAAAAAACCAGCGTGGCGGCCTCCGGGACGATGACCACGCGCTCGCCAATTTCCCGGCGAAACAGATCCGCGGCCGTGGTCTTCCCGCCGCCGGGACCGCCCGTGAGCACGATCCGGCAGCGTCCGTTCTCGTGCGCGGCCAGCCTCCGTTTGAGACGGGCGCGTTTCGCGCCGTCCATCAATGCGCGGGCGGGTTTGGACTTCTTTGGCGGCGTGGTCATGAGAGTGCGTGCGTTACTGCGGCTCTGCGCCCGGCACGTGCAGCACGGAGTTCTCGCCACCAAAGGGATTGGGGCGGCTCTCCGCGCCCGCGGGGTCGGGCAGCCAGCGATCGTCCACGACGAAAAGGTATTCGTAGTCGCCGGGGGGCAGGCTCAGTTCGACGCTCCATTCCCCCTCGGCGTCGCTCTGGAGATGATCGGGCTGCCAGTCGTTGAAGCTGCCCGCGAGGCAGACGGTGTGGGCTTCCGGGCAATGCAGGCTCAGACGGATCGGCTTGATTTGGCGGGCTGCACCGGTGGCTGATGCGCCGGTCTTTTTGGTTTTCGCTTTGCTGTTCGTCGTCATGGGGCTGTTGGGTTGTGTTGTTCTTCGAGAAATGGTGCGACGGTCATTGGCGCACGATCTCCACCGAGCAATGGGCGCGCACGGCCAGGGCGGAGGCCACGGTGCCGAGCGTTTTGCTGTCGGGGTGCTGAAGGCCGGAGGCGCCGATGAAAATGCAGTCCGCGTTCCAGCGTTCCGCCCATTCGAGCAGTGTGTGCTTTGGTTCACCGTCGAGCGTTTGACGTTCGAGAACGAGGCTGGCGCGTTCGAGCAGTTGGTGCGCGGCGGTTCCCATCGCTTCGAGCCAGTCGATCCTCGCCTCATGCTGGCGCAGGATTTCGACGGCATATTCCGGTGGAAGGTCGCCCACCTCCGCCCGGAGCCGGGGCTCGATGACGTTGATCACCGCCACCGCAGTGCCCGCAGGCCATGTGCGTTCAGCCACGGCGCGCACTGCGGCTTCCGACGGCGCCGAACCATCCACCGCCAGCAGCAGCCGCGGCGCGGTTCCCGAAGACGGACGCGGGCGGCAGATGCGCACCGAGCATTTCGCCTCTGAGGCGACTTTCTGCGAGACGCTGCCGAGGAAGAAACGCCCGACTGCGGAGCGGCTGTGCGAGCCGACGAAGATCAAATCCGCAGAAACTTCCCGCGCCCGCTGCACGATTGCGTTCGCCACCGAGCCGACCGGTCCCTCCGGCACCACTGACCATGCTGGAAATGCCGCCCGCAAATGCGCGGCTCCCCGTCCGGCGAGCGCGCCTGCGCGGCGCATCGCCTCCAGCTTCTCCGTCTCGGAGGAGCGCACAAACGGGGGGTCCGCCGACATGGGCGCCCACATGCCCGGATCGGTCGCAATGGCTGCCCACAGTTCGGCGACCGCCACCACATGCGCGTCCAGTCGGGGCGGCAGACCGGCGTGCTGGAGTTCGGTGAAGATGGCCTCGGAGCACTCCGAGCCGTCGTAGGCAATGACGATGGTTTTCATGGCATCAGGATTGGCCACGGCGCGGCGTTTCCAAGGCGTCGGGCCAGGCGCGCGCGGCTTTGCGCGCTTTCGATTTGGCGATGGGTTGGCGTTTCATGGGAATGGTGGAGTTTGGATTTGAAAAACGGTCACGGCAGCGGCGGGCGGACGACGAGCACGGGGCGCGGGCTTCGGGCGATGACTGCCTGGGCGACCGAACCCATCACCGCCGCCGCCAGGCCGGAGCGGCCATGCGAGCCGATGCACACGAGGTCCGTGCCGAACCGTTCCGCCGCCTCGCAAATCGCTTTTGCCGCATCGCCAGCCTCGATGATCCGCGTTTCGGTCGTTGCCCCGCGCTCCTCGGCTTCGGCGGGAATGAGTGCGCGAAGTCGCGCCTCCGAATCACCTTTCACCTCGCCCGGCTTGATGGCGTGGACGAGGCACACCGCGCCTTCGCGCGACAGCGCAGCATACGCGTAGGGAATCGCGTGGCCGGCGCGCTCGGAAAAATCCGTCGCCACGAGCACGCGATCAAATGTCGGGATGGACGCCGCCGCGCCGCGTTGCGCGGTCGGCACCGGCACGCAGGCGACACTCATCGGCGCGTGATGCAGGATGCGCCGCGAAATGGACGCGTGCCACACGCGCTGCAGGCCGTGCCATTGATGCACGCCGAGCACGAGCAGATCCGCCCCCGCTTCCGTGGCGAGCTGGATGAGGTGCGCGTCCACCCGCGCCGATGCCGGCACCACGCGGATCGCGGGCTCCACGCCGAGCAGCCGCACCGCCCTCTCGCGGAGATCGCGCTCCAGTTCCTCGCGGGTTTTCGCCGTCATGGCGGTCATTCCCAGTCCCTCGAACATCGCGATATCGCCCCGCGGTTCCGGCAGGCGATGGACGTAGCCGAGCGTGATCTCGCACGGCCCGATCTGCCGCCAGTCCGCAAGCCAGCGCAGCGCCGCCTCGGAGGTCGCCGTGAAATCCACCGCGATGAAAACCTTCAGCGGACGTCCATCACGCGTCCAGTCCAGCAACTTTTCCGACGCACGCACGACCAGCGTCGGCACGGATGACGTTTCGGCGATTCGTTCCGCGATGTTGCCGAGCACCCAGCGCCCAGCCCACGCCGAACCCTTGCCGGATGCGCCGACGACCACGAGTTGTGCGCCTGCCTGCCCGGCGAAGGCCGCGACGCCGTCATCCGGCACGCCGCGGAGGAGCTTTTCCTCGAAGGCCAGGCCGAGGCCGCGCAACCGATCCGCCTGCTCCGCGAGCCGCGGGCGATCTTCATTCACGAGGCGCGTGCGCAGGTGCTCGGGGAACGCACCGCGCTCATCCGCGCTGCGGGCAAGAACGAGCGGAGCGTCCAGCCGCCGCGCGAGCGCGTCGGCCACGGTGGCGGCTTGCGCCGCGCATTCGGAAAAGTCCGTGCCGCAGACGATGGGCTTGATGGGTGTGTCCTTCATGGCTGGCTTTCGGGTTTCAGTGCGGCCCACTCGATGCCGTGCCCGGCGCAGTGCTGCTCGAAGATTGCGGAGTGCCGGGTGAGCACGATCTCGGCGACGGCTGCATCATCCACGTGCCCCACCTCCGGCATGTCGTCCGGCAGCAGATCGTTGTCCTGCACCGCATAGAGCAGTGCAAAGGCCGTTTCATTCAGGACGGCCTCCGGAAGATTCTTGGGAGCGGACTCGAAGTAGCTCGCGAGGAACCCGAGTTGACGGCTGAGCCGCGGATGCTTCCTGTGCAGCGAACTGATTTTCTCCCGGAACACGGCGAGTCCGCCGGGCAGGGCCGAGAAGGCCTTGGCACCGAGCAGCCGGCCACCGCGCTCGACAAAGCGTTCGAGATTGATCCCCTCCTCGGCGGCGTAAGTTTTGTAGGCGGCGAGGTTGTCGCTGAGGTTGCTCGTGGATTTGAACTTTGGTTGCACTTGGAGGGTGTGAGGGTTGCGTTTCAAACGCGTGGGTCCGGCGATTCGAGGTAAAGAGTGCGCGGGGACCGCCCTGCGATCCGCGCCAGCCGCGTCTCGGGCGGTTCGCCCAAAAGCTTGCGCATGGTTTCGAGGAGCAGTGGAATATCGAGCGGCTTCTCCATCAGCGCGGCGACTCCGGCGGCGACGGCCATCGGATACTGGCCGGGGCGCGCGGTGATGACGATGATCGGCAGCAGCGGGTTGATCGTGGTGAGTTGCTCAAAGGTGTCCCACCCGCCTTTCACCGGCATGCAGAGATCGAGCAGGGCGAGGTCGGTGCCGCCGCTGGCGCGAAAGTGCTGGAGCGCCTCGCGGCCGTCGAATGCCTGAATCACCTCGTAACCCTCCGAGCGCAACATGCCTCCGAGCGCGGCGACAACCGAGGCGTCATCGTCCACGAGCAGGACTTTCGTTTTCATCGCCGGCTCTCCTTGGGCGAGGATTTGCGCCGCTTATCCACGAGGCGCGTTTTCCGTTTGCGGAGCTGGCGGGCGAGCTTGTCGCCCACTTCCGCGATGTAGGCGTGGATGGCACCGCTGAGCCGGAGGTTGCGAGGGCTGAGATGCATTTGCATGGATTGGGATCGTTTCGTCGCCCATCGCTTTAGCTTCCCCCATGCCGCCGAGGCGACAGAGTCCCATGCTCTTGAGGCACAGTGCGTTGCGACTACCCATGAAACCGTAGGGGACGGAAGATGTGGTAAGTCCCTTGCCATCAGGTGCCAAGTTGCTTAGCTCCTCAGGCGCGAATCCTTCACTCATCCTGCCCGCACCAAAACCATGAAGAATTCCCGAAAGAATCCGGCCCGCGAGGGCCGCGCCCAAGTCACCGGGACTGCGCGTGCCGATGGCCTGCAGGTGCTCAACGACACGCTCGCCGCGCTGTTTCGCTTCGCACCCGATGCGATGTTGCTGGTCGATGCGAAAGGGCGGATTGCGCGCATCAATGACAGGGCTGAGACGATGTTCGGCTACACGGGCAAGGAGCTGACAGGCAAGATGGTCGAATCGCTGATCCCCTCGCACGTTCGCAAGCGCCACACGCAGCACCGGGGCAATTACGCCGCCGCGCCGCACGCGAGGGAGATGGGCGCGGGGCTGGAATTGTCGGCCCGGCGCAGGGATGGGACGGAGTTCCCCGTGGACATCATGCTCAGCCCGGTGGAAACGCACGAAGGCCGGGCCGTGATCGCGACCGTGCGCGACATCACCGAGCGCAAGCGCATCGAGCGGGAACTCAAGCAGGCACGTGAGGAACTCGAAAAGCGCGTGGAGGAGCGAACCGCGGAACTGGCGCGAGTGGACGCTGCTCTGCGAGAGGACGCGGGGCGGCTCTCCACGATCATCGCCGTCCAGCGCGAGATCGCCGGCAGCGGCAGGGACTTTCAGGAGGTGATGACTCTGATCGCCCAGCAGACACAGGAACTCACCCACGCGAGCGGTGCCGCGATCGATCTGCTGGAGCAAAGTGAACTCGTCTCCCGCTTCGCCACCGGCATCGCCACGCGGCACGTCCCGGTGTGGCTGGGCATCGCCTCGGGCCTCGCGCGCGAGTGCTTCCGCACGGGCGAAATCTTCCGATGCGACGAAACCAGGACCGCTTCGCAGGTGGACCGCGCGGCCTGCCGGAAGGTCGGCCTGCGCTCGATGATCGTGGTGCCGCTGTATCACGACGGCCCGGCGGCCGGCGTGCTGAAAGTCCTCTCCAGCGAGCCGCACGCATTTGGCGGGCGCGACGTGCGCGTCGCGCAACTCATGGCGGGACTGGTCAGCGCAGCGATGAGCAACGCGGCGCTTGTGGAGTCGAAAAAACTCGCGTCCCTCGCCGTGCTCGCCTCGGGCGTTGCGCACGAAATTCGCAATCCGCTGACGGCGATCAAGGCACGCCTTTACACCCACCAAAAGCGGCTCCCCAAAGGGTCGCCCGAAGCCGAGGACGGCGAATTCATCTCCGAGGAAATCGGGCGTCTGGAGCGCATCGTGCGCGAGTTTTTGCAGTTTGCGCGTCCGGGCGACCCGGTCTTCGAGCCGGTTTCGCCTGCGGAACTGCTGCGGGAAGTGCGCGAACTGCTGGACGAGCAGATGAAAAAATCCGCGATCCGGCTCTCGATCTCGGAGGCCGTGGAAACGCCGGTGCGCGCCGACCGTCAGCAAATCAAGCAGGTGCTCATCAATCTCATCCGCAACGCTGCCGAGAGCATCGGCCGCGATGGCGCGATCACGCTGCGCGCCCGGCAGCGGCGCGTCGGATTCGGCGAGCGCGCATGGAACGCCGTGACGCTCGAGGTGAAGGATACCGGCAAGGGCATCCCGCCGGAGGTGCAGGCGCGGCTTTTCGATCCGTTTTTCACCACGAAGGCGAGCGGCACCGGCCTCGGGCTTTCCATCGCCTCGCGCATCGTCGAGCGGCACGGCGGCGCGCTCCGTTTTCAGACGCTCGGCAAGCGCGGCACAGTTTTCCGCATCGTGTTCCCGGTCGACAAAACGCCATGAAGGCCGCCACGATTTTGCTCATCGAGGACGACGCCAGCATCGCCGGCGAACTGCGCCGCGTGCTCGAAGCCGAGGGCTGGAAAGTCCTCCTCGCCGAAACCGGCGAACTGGGACTGGCGCGTGCCACGAAGAAAGACTGCGACCTCGTCATCACCGATTTCCGACTGCCCGGCGCGAGCGGATTGGAAGTGCTTCGGCGCTTGCACGCCGCGCAGCCGCGCCTGCCGGTGATCCTGATGACCGCGCACGGCTCGACCGACACGGCGATCGAGGCGACGAAGCTCGGCGCTTACGACTATCTCGTGAAGCCCTTCGAGATCCCCGAGTTGCTGGGCCTCGTGCAAAAGGCGATCGCCAGCAGCCGCATGATGCTTGCGCCCGTCACGCTCGGCAGCGCCTCTGCTGCGCGAGACTCGATCGTCGGTCAGAGCCGCGCGATGCAGGAGATTTATAAAGAGATCGGCCGCGTCGCGGCGAAGCCCGTGAGCGTGCTCATCCGCGGCGAGACCGGCACCGGCAAGGAACTCGTCGCCCGCGCGATCTACCAGCACAGCGACCGCGCGGAAAAACCGTTCATCGCCGTGAATTGCGCCGCGATCCCCGAGACGCTGCTGGAGAGCGAACTCTTCGGCCACGAGCGCGGCGCCTTTACCGGAGCCGACTCGCGGCGCATCGGGCGTTTCGAGCAGGCGCACGGCGGCACCATTTTCCTCGATGAAATCGGCGACCTGAGCGCCGAACACGCAGGCCAAACTCCTGCGCGTGCTCCAGGAAAAATCCATCCAGCGACTCGGTGGCAAGGAGACCATCCCGATCGACGTGCGCGTCATCGCCGCGACGCACCGCGACCTCGAGGCGGCGATGCACGAAAAGCAGTTTCGCGACGACTTGTTTTACCGGCTCAGCGTCGTGGTCATCACGCTGCCGCCGCTGCGCGAACGCGCCGAAGACATCCCGGCGCTCGTGCAGTATTTCCTCCGGCGCTACGGCAAGGAACTCGGCGCCGAGCGCGCGACCATCCAGCCCAAAGCCATGAAACTCCTCGGCGAACAGCCGTGGCCGGGAAACATCCGCGAATTGGAAAACACCGTCCGCAAAGCCCTGCTCCTCGCGCGCGGCTACGCCATCGGCCCGTCAGACATCCGCAAGGCGCTGGGCGCCTCGCCAGCGCGCGCCACCGCAGGCTCGCCCATCGGCGCCCACGTCACCGAGTTGCTCGCCGCCGCGAGCCGGGGCGAAGTCGATAATGTGCGAGCCGAACTTTTCGAGAACGCCGACCGCGAGCTTTTCACCCAGGCCATCCGGCTCGCCCAAGGCAACCAGGCCAAGGCCGCCCGCTGGCTCGGCGTCTCGCGCATCACCATGCGAGAGAAGCTCACCCACTTCGGCATCCACCCCGCGCGGGAGGGCGCCGGCAAATGATGCGCGCGATCCTCAGCATTGTCGCCGTCGGCATCATTTTTCTCGGCCTCAAGCTGATCTCGTCCGCGTTTATCGCCACCTCACCCCCGGCCATCCAGGTCGCCCCGGCCTCGCACGTCATCGCCGCCCCGCGCCAAACCGCCAGCCCCGTCATGCTCGGCACCGCCCTGCTCGCGGGCGGGGTCGTCCTTTTCATCCTGATCCTTCGGAGGCGGTAGCCAAAAAACGGCAATCGTCTCCCCCTCGCGATCGTCCATTTCGCGACTGAGAAACTTGCGTCGCGGGGTTTCAACAACGCTTCGGCTCGATCGTGATCGCCATCGAAAACCATGGCGAGACGCTGCGGCGAACGCCTCGCCGAAGTCTCGCTGTGTGGCGAGCGGCAAGGAACTCCTTCCCGGCGTGATGGCCGCCTTCGCCGAGAGCGCCGCGCTCGCCCCGTGGCGCGCGAACAACCCCTGCAACTCGGCCCCCATCGGCTCCAGCGCGGCATAGGGGGATCACGATGCCTTCGATCTTCAGTTCAAACGATCGCTTGAAGCAGCCGCGCATGTTCATCCGGGATTCCCCTGATGGAGGGCTCATCGCTGGTGCCCCGGTAGGCGTTGGAGTACCCGACGCGCACGACCTTGGCGTGTTGGACGGAGGACTTGTGGGCCGCAAGCGTTGTCCTGCGGCCATCATGCACATCAACCGAAGTGGCGTAAGTGCCTGATGGTGATGGCGACCCTAACGGGATTCGAACCCGTGTTCTCGCCGTGAAAGGGCGATGTCCTAGGCCACTGGACGATAGGGTCTCTCGGAAAAGAGGGGGGGACTATGCGAAGCCTTATGCTCCGGGGCAAGAAGTTATTCGAACGTCCAAGCGCGTGAGTCGTTGTTCCAGGTGTTTTCACACCGAAGAAGCGGGACATGCAGAGGGGAAGCGTCGTTTTTATGACGATCACGTCGTTCGAGAGAACTCGCCTTGGGAGGCGCGATGAAAAAACTTGGGGGACTTGCGTCGCCTGCTACACGCTGGCCATCCATTTTCATCGGCAAGGTTTCGCGTATTCAGGATCTGTTCGGTCCCGGCACGGGTGCGGTCAGAGATGGGATCCGTGATCGGCGAGTGTCGAAAACCCACTGTTTGATCTCCAAAAATGAAGGAACTCCTGGCTATTTCTCTGCTCGGTTTGGCGTTTTGGATTGGGTTGCGGTATCATCGCATGTCGAACGAGCTCGAAACTGCAAATGCCAAAATCGCAGAACTCAGGATGGCGAAGCCCCGTCCGGCACCAACGCCAACACCGACGCCGAACTGGGTCGTTGAGAGAAATCGCGATTGGCGGAGCCCTCTCAAGTGAAAACCCTGATCGCCGTTTGTTCACTCGGTGCGGCATTGTACTTGGGTTCGCAGTATGAAAAGCATCGGGTGGCGCGAGCAGCGGCAGAATCGCGTCAAGCCGAAACAACCGACACACCCGCCGGCGCGAATGCACGGCTCGACAAAAATGCGCAGGGCGCCCGGGGTCCGACGCCGAAAGCAAACTGGCTTGAGGAAAGGAATCGCAATTGGCAGAGCCCCCTCTCACGTGGCGCTTACGACAGACATCGCGCGGTCACGGTCGCGCCCGCGCCAGTCATCATCGTTGCGCCACCGGTCGATCGTCCGCCGATGGGGTTCACAAAGTCTCCCGCGCCCCCGGCTCCATTCGGGACAAGGCCACCGCCCGGACAGCCAGAAGTTCGGAGACCGCTCCCTCCTCAGATTCCCATCGTCCGAACCCCGCCGGGCGGTCCTCCTTTGCCAAGGCCGCAAGCCCCACCACCCCTTCCGGCACCCAGCAATTGACACGCGTTTCGGCGTTTCATTTCCAGTCATGATCTTGATGGCGGCCTGGTGCAGGAACGCGCGGATGGCGAGGCTCGCTGGACAAGGCTGCCGGGAAGGGTAAGGTCCGCGCCTTCATGTTCAGCCTGCTCGCCGACAAACTTCAGGGGGTCTTCCGCAATCTTTCCGGGAAGGGAAAGATCTCGGAGACGAACGTCACGGATGCGCTCCGCGAGGTGCGCATGGCGCTGCTGGAGGCGGATGTGCATTTCCAAGTTGCGAAGGACTTCATCGCACGCGTGAAGGAAAAGGCGCTAGGCGAGGAGGTGCTGAAATCCATTTCGCCGGGACAGCAGATTGTCAAAATTTTCCACGACGAACTCACGGTGCTGCTCGGGGGCGATGCTTCGCCGCTCGACCTTTCGGGGCCGGCGCGCGTCCTGG
This sequence comes from uncultured Verrucomicrobiae bacterium, assembly GCA_963769025.1. Lineage (GTDB taxonomy): Bacteria > Verrucomicrobiota > Verrucomicrobiia > Chthoniobacterales > Chthoniobacteraceae > SXWH01. Next base: position 28,278 of record CAVYKI010000002.1, on the reverse strand, counting down.
TCGTCGGTCTGAACGGTGCGGGTAAGACGACGACTTGCGGGAAGCTCGCGAACTTTCTGAAAAAGCAGGGCAAGGCTCCGGTGCTGATCGCGCTCGACCTTTACCGGCCTGCCGCCATCGAGCAGCTCGCGACGCTCGGGCGGCAGCTTTCGATTCCTGTTTTCGTCCCGCAGCCGGGCGCGACGGATGTGCTCGCGACGGCGAAGCTAGCCGCCGAATGGCTCGCGCAGACGCCGCACAATGTCGAAATCTACGACACGGCGGGCCGGCAGGAAATTGACGAGGCGCTCATCGCCGAAGTGCGCAGCGTGCGGGAATATCTGAAGCCGCAGGAAGTGCTGCTCGTCGCTGACGCCGCCACCGGCCAGCAGGCGGTGAGTGTGGCGACGCATTTCCACGAGGCGCTCGACATCACGGGACTCATACTCACGAAGCTTGACGGCGACGCCCGCGGCGGCGCGGCGCTCTCGATGCGCGAGGTGACGAAACGGCCGATCAAATTCGCCGGCACCGGCGAAAAGCTGGAGGCCTTCGAGGTATTCCACCCGGACCGGCTCGCGGGGCGAATCCTCGGGATGGGCGACGTGGTCACGCTCGTGGAGAGCGCGGCGGCGGCGATCGACGAGGAGGATGCGAAGCGGATGGAAGCGAAGATTCGCAATGCGACTTTCGACTTCAACGACTTCCTCGAGCAGTTCAAATTCATGCGCAAGCTGGGGCCCCTGGAAAAAATCCTTGGCATGTTGCCCGGCATGGGTAGTCTCAAAAACCTTTCGCTTGACGAAAAGCAGCTCAAACGGATCGAAGCCATCGTCCTTTCGATGACTCCGAAGGAGCGCACGACGCCGGACATTCTGAATGCCCGCCGCCGCCAGCGCATCGCCCGTGGGAGCGGCCATACCGTCACCCAAGTGAATGACCTCATCACGCGCTTCAATGAGATGCGCAAGATGATGAAGCAGATGCCCAAGATGCAAAAGATGATGGCCAAATCCAAAGGCCAGGGTCTTTTCAAACGGGGCGGCCCTTAATTTTACAAACAAACAGAAGCAGCACAAAAAACGAATCATGGTCGCAATCCGTCTCCGCCGCGAAGGCACTACCAACACCCCGTACTATAAGGTCGTCGTGACCGATCAGCGCAGCCCGCGCGACGGCAAGTTCATCGAGATCATCGGGAACTACGATCCAAAGAAAACGGACCTCAACGCGAACATCGATCTCGCCCGGGCCGACTACTGGATCGGGCAAGGTGCAAAGCCGAGCGACACCGTTCGCAGCCTGCTCAAGAAGGTCCGCAAGGCCTCCGTCGCGAAGTAAGCACGGTCTGCGCGGCATTTCGCCGCAGCGATTTCAGCGGAAAGTTTGGGACCTGTTCCTGAACTTTCCGCTTTTCCGTTTTCACGTGGCACGCTTACAAGGGTCCCATGGAACGCTTCCTTGATTTCGTGCTGCGGCAGATTGTCGAGTTTCCAGACGAGGTCGTCATCGTGAAAGATGACGATCCGAAGAAGACGATTTTCCGCCTTCAGATGCGGAAGTCCGACATCGGGAAAGTCGTCGGCAAGCATGGGCAGACCATCGCCGCGATCCGGAACCTCCTCGATGCGGCCGCCGCGAAGCACGGAGGACGGGCGACGGTGGAAATCATCGAAGAGGACGGCCGCTCTGCGCCGCCGTAAGCCGGCCGCCAACACCGGAGGCAACGCCCGATCGGCCGCTTCCAAATCGAAGGATGCCATGCGATTGAATGCGCATATCCTTCCTCGTAACCCCTCCCCCACCCCATGAAAAAAGGCAAACTCACCGCCAGCCAAGTCGCCGCGTATCATCGGGACGGCTTCGTCATCGCCCGCAAATTTTTCGACAAGGATGAGGTCGACCTGCTCAGCCGCGCTGCGCACGAGGATCGGCTGATCGACCAGCACTCGTTCAGCAGGGACGACGGCACCGGCGCGAAAGTCCGGCTCTCGCTGTGGAATCATCCTGGCGACGGAATTTACGGGATGTTCGCACGTTGCCGCAAGCTGGTGGATTCCGTCGAGCAACTGCTCGACGACGAGGCGTATCATTACCACTCCAAGATGATCATGAAGGACGCCAGAGTCGGCGGCGCGTGGGCGTGGCATCAGGATTACGGCTACTGGTATCAAAATGGCGTGCTGACGCCCAACCTCTGCAGCGTCTCCATCGCCGTGGACGCTGCGACGAAGGAGAACGGCTGCATGCAAGTCCTCAAAGGTTCACACCAGATGGGCCGCGTGGAGCACGTCCTGTCCGGCGACCAGGCAGGCGCGGACATGGAGCGCGTGAATGAGGCGATGAAACGCTACGAACTCGTCTATTGCGTCATGAAACCGGGCGACGCGCTGTTTTTTCACTCCAACCTGCTGCACGCCTCGGCGCGCAACGACTCCGACAAGCCGCGCTGGTCCATGATCTGTTGCTACAACGCAAAGAGCAACGACCCGTACAAAGCCGGACAGCACCCGCGCTACACACCGCTCAAAAAAGTGCCCGACACGATGATCAAACGCGTCGGGATCAAGCGGTTCGACGACGACAAATCGAACGTGTCGTGGCTGGAAGCGACGAAGGACACCAGTGCCCGCACGCTCAAGAAACGCGTGGCAGCGAATTGATGCAGCGCCGCTGACTCCTTCTCCCGAACTTCAACGTGGAGCTTCCTCTCGGAGGCTTTGATGCCCCCGCGAGCATCATCGAGTCACACCAGCGCCTTCCGGATCACATTCCCCGCCACGTCCGTCAGACGCTCCGTCGCGGCCGTTGTGGCGGTAAGTCAGCCGCGTGTGATCGAAGCCGAGCAGGTGCAGGATCGTCGCGTGGATGTCGTGCGCGTGCGCGCGCTCCTCGACGGCACGCAGGCCGACTGCGTCGGTCGCGCCGATGACCGTGCCGCCGCTGCACTCCTGCGCCCGCCATCCACATCGAGAAGCCGTGCGGATTGTGGTCGCGTCCGTTGCCGCCCTCGCTCATCGGCATGCGGCCGAATTCGCCGCCCCAGACGACGAGCGTCGAATCGAGCAGGCCGCGTGATTTCAGATCCTTCAGCAAGCCCGCCACCGGCAGATCGCTCTGCGCGCAGAGCTTCGTGTGGTTTTCATCGACTTCGCAGTGGCCGTCCCAGCCGTTCGTGTCGCCGCAGTAGAGCTGCACGAAACGCACGCCGCGCTCGACCATTCGCCGGGCGAAAAGACAGCGCAGGCCGAACTCCGCCGTCACCTTGCTGTCGAGCCCGTAGAGCTTGCGTGTCGCGTCGGTCTCCTTGGAAATGTCCACGACCTCGGGCGCGTGCGACTGCATGCGGAACGCGAGTTCGTAAGCGGCGATGCGCGCGGTGAGTTCGGAGTTCTCCTCGCCGGCGGGCAGGCTCCCGCGGTTGAGTTGATTGATGAGATTCACCGTCGCGAGCTGCTGCTGCGCGCTCACGCCCTTCGGCGTGTTGAGGTTCAAAATCGGCGACTCGCCGCCGCGCAGGATCGTGCCCTGATACGTCGCCGGCAGGAAGCCGTTGCCCCACGCGGGCGCGCCGCCTTTCACCCAGCCGGCGGGGTCGGGCATCACGACGAACGCGGGCATGTTCTGGTTCTCCGTGCCGAGGCCGTAGGTGGCCCACGCGCCGAGGCTCGGCTTGCCCATGAGAATCGTGCCGGTGTTCATCAGATACACCGACTCCGGATGCGTGACGCTGTCGCCGTAGCAGCCGCGCAGCAGGCAGAGATCGTCCGCGTGCTCCGCGATGTTCGGCAGAAAATCGGAAATCTCCATGCCGCACTGGCCGCGCGCGCGGAACGGACGGCACGGCGGCAGAGCTTATTCTTCGCCACCGCGCGCCGCGTCTTGAAAGTGCCAAACGACTCCGGAATCGGCTGCCCCGCGAGGCGCGCGAGGTCGGGCTTCGGGTCGAACAAATCCACATGGCTCGGCCCGCCGGACATGAAGAGAAAAATGACGCGTTGCGCCTTCGCCGCGAAGTGCGGCTGCTTCGGCGCGAGCGGACTTTCCGATTGCGGATTGCGGATTGCGGATTGCGGATTTTCCGCCGCAAGCAAGCAATCGCGCCCGAGCATCGCCGCGAGCGCCGTCATGCCGAAGCCGCCGCCCGCACTGCGCAGAAACGCGCGCCGCGAGAAAGGCCGCGTGTCAGGTCCGTTGGGTCCGGGGCAGCGGTTCATGGGAGTGGTTCATTCCAGCGGAGCGATCGGCAAAAGCGGGCGTTGCTGCCGGGCTCGGTCCCAATCGTCCCGAAGCTCTTGCAGATGGATCGCGCGCCACCGTTCAACGAGGTCATAGGCAGTTTTCGGCAAGTGGCCTTGATGGATTGCGCCCGTCTCGATCTCGATCATCGCCTCATGCTCTCCGTAAAAGGCGTGGAAGTGAGTGGGAGGATGATCACGGTAGTAGAACCGAATGATGATGCCGTAAAACCGGCTGACTTCAGGCATGGACCGTTTCAGTTGCCGTCTTGCCAGTGATTTCCTGATAAGCGGCGTCGGGACAAATCTCGATGTCCTCTGACCACGCGATCTGACCGAAACGCCCGATGTGTACGGTCTGAAAAAATGCCTCGTCGGCGAGCGGCGCAAATACGCCGCGCCCAACATCCGCCGAGAGATCAATGACACCCTCGACGCCGTCGGGGTAAGCAAGGCGGATACGAAAACCCGGAAGTGCTTCAATTTTGTTCGGGCGATTCATGCGGTGAAGATGCCGTGGTGCAGTTCGGTGCGCAAGCGTGGGCGGCCTTACGGACTCAGCGCACGATCAGCCCGTTGGCCGTTCGATCTGCCGCTTGAGTTCATCATTGAGCGACTCCCACAAATGCGGATGCGCCTCGATCATCCGCGCGATGTCACCGAGAAGCTCGATTCGTTTGCTCTGCCGTCGCGTGGAATCGTTCCATGCCAGAATCTTGCCTTTCAGCGTGTCCTCCAGCGAGGCGACCCGGAGCAGGATGCCATGCACGTCCGCAGCGACGGCGCGGCTCGGAAAGTCGCGGTAGAAATCCTCGGTGCTCAGCTGGAGGCTGACTTTCGATTGCCCCGTGAAGTTGATGAACCACTTGAATTTCTCAGACCGGAAACCGGCCCCGGTGAGAATCTCCGTGGCCCGTTCGATTGCCTCGGTGGCGACGACAAAATCAACATCCTGAGTCACCATCGGCTCCGCCGCCCAATGATTCACCGCGACCCCGCCGATGGCGCACCACGGAATATCCGCGCGCTCCAGGGAATCCACCAAACGCATGACATCGTCGGTGCCGCCGACAGTCTGCCAGTCGTAAAACTTCTTCGCGGTCATGGCCTATCCTGCGGGTTTTTGAAGGGCGACGCGAGTTCTTTGACTTGCGCTCTCACCGCCTTGCGCGACCCGCACGGTATGCGTCGAGGGCCTCGCGGATCGCCTTGCGGTTTTCCTCGTTCTTGAATGGCACCGCCGGATCGAGCGCGGTGGCCCACGCAGATGTGAACGGATCACCGCGCATGTGTTGGCGGATATAGTCATGAATGAGCGGGGCGGCATTCTCCCTCCGGTCTTGCAGCCAATCCACCACGGCTTTGCTGGCGCTGGGGTCAGTGATCCTCGCCAAGATCGGGGCGACCAGCTGGACCTCCGGGCTCGTGGGGGATTTGTTTGCCAGCCGGGCAGCAAGTGGTGGTACGGCATCGCCCACAAATACCTCCCAGAGTGCAGACTCTGCCGCGATCCGCCTTTTCTTATCCCGTTCATCGGTCGCCAATGCCGCCGAAAGGAGCATTTCGATGCCGCTGGGCTTCCCGATTCTCGCCATTGCGGATGCCGTGCTAATGATCAGGGTTGGATTGCCGGTCTCTCGCCATGTGCGCTCCAGGATCGGTGAGAGTTCGGGACGGTTCTGAGGATTGTCTCCTACGTCGCCAAGACTGCCTGCATACTCCCGCATCTTCTTGTCAGGCGAGCTATTCGCCACTCGGATCAAAAGATCGAAAGTTTCCGGTGTCGCAGCCTCCTGCAGTGCCCCGATCAGCAGTGATCGCTCAAACTCTGAGTTCGCCCTGTCGTTGATGAATCCGTACAATTGTTCCAGAAACTCCGGGCTTGGTTTCTTGTCGTTCAGGGCATTCGAAAAAACGTTCTTAAGGCTGAATTGTTTCCGTGAATCCTGCTCCACACGTTTTGCGTCGATCATGGCCTGAAAAATCGCGGGCAGGTCCTGTTTTGCGATTTCACTGGTAATTGCTCTCGCCTCCAAAACACCCATGTCAGCGAACTTTTTCCGGGGTGTTACAGGAGCATCCGATACTGTAGCAGGCTGAGATTGCTGCGTGACTGGGGAACCTTGCGTCGGAGCAGGGCCAACCGTTGTCGCCTGGCCGGCGGACTCACCCACGCCTGCGGGAGCGACCGGGAGCCTTTTGTGCTGCCAGAGCGCGATGGCCGCGAGAATCACAGCAAGAAAGGCGGCTGCAATCAGTGGCCTATTCATTTTCATTTGCAGGAGACATAGAGGAACGCCCGAAGCTTACTCGGCGTAAACGAAATCGTTCAGGTTGAAGAGTGCGCGGCAGAATTCGTGCAGCGGCGACTGCGCGAGGAAGGCGCGGGCGAGTTCCCGTTCCTTCGCCGACGGCGGGCGGCCGAGCACGAGGTGGTAGGCGAGCGCGATTCGTTCGTCGGTGGATGCGGCCTCCTTCATCAGCCGCGCCCCGGTGAGTTTCGCGGCGACGGTCACCTCGTCGGCGTTGAGCAGCGTGAGCGATTGCGGCGCGGTGGTGCTGCGTTCGCGCGCGGGGCAGCTCAGGTTGTTGTCCGGCGCGTCGAACACCTCGAGGAATGGAAAGCGCAGATTGCGCCGCGCGAAAATGTAGATGCTGCGCCGCGACCAGTCGTGCGCGCGGTCGTTCTGCGGCCAGCCGCCTTTTGCCCCTGCGATGACCTCCTTCGGAATCGGCGGAAAAACTCCGGGGCCGCCCAGTTCCGGGTTCAACTGTCCGCTGATGGCGAGCAGGGAGTCGCGGATGACTTCGCCTTCGAGCCGCAGGCGGTTCATGCGGGAGTAGAGCTTGTTGTCCGGGTCGGGCGAACGCGGAACGCGGAGCGCGGAACGCGGAAAGGATGCTGCGCCTTCCGCATTGCGAATTTCGGTTTCCGAGTTCGCGCCAGTGTCCGGCTTTGAATCTGGAGCCGAGTCAGCGGCTGGATTTCTTTCCGCGTTCCGCGCTCCGCGCTCCGCGTTCGCACTGCTCTGCCTGTAAGTCTGCGACGTGAGCATCACCCGGTGCATCTCCTTCACGCTCCATCCGCGTGCGATGAACTCGCTCGCGAGCCAGTCGAGCAGTTCGGGGTGCGTCGGCCTCGCGCCGTGCGTGCCGAAGTCGCTCGGCGTCGCGACGAGGCCGCGGCCGAAATGATGCTGCCAGATGCGGTTCACCATCACGCGCGCGGTGAGCGGGTTTTTCGGGGACGCGATCCAGTCTGCGAGCGCGGCGCGGGAAAGGGGCGACAGGGCGCGCGAGTTTACGTCGCCGTTTCCCGCCTCATTGTGAGGTACACCTCCAGAAGAGGGCAGGCTGGAAGCCTGTCCCACATTGAGCACTGCGGGAAATCCCGCCGCGACCTGCTCCTGCGGCTGGCTGTATTCGCCGCGATTCAGCAGGAATGTTTTCGCCGATGCATCGCCACGGGCGAGCGTCATGGCCTTGGGCAGTTCGGGCGGCTTCGGGAGTTTCTTCACTTCGTCGAGCAGCGCCTGCCGACGTTCACGTTCGTCGCCAGTCACGGCGCTCGCGATTTCCTTCTCGGAAATTTTCACCTTGTCCTCCGTTTCGAGGACGAGGTTCGCCTGCTCGGCATTGCGCTGCTCGGGCGGCGTGCGATGCGCGACCTGCGCCTCGGGTGCGAGCTTGGCGACCTTTTTCTCGAAGAGCTTCGCACGAACCGGGGCGTCGAGTTCCGCGAGTTCGCGCACCGTCGGGTTTTCGCTGTATTTTTTCATCGCGACATCGAACTCGGCGCGCGCGGCGGGCGTGGGCACCGGCGTGTCGCGGACGAATTTTGCCGGAGTGAAAAACGCCTGCACGGCGTAGTAGTCGCGCTGCGAGATCGGCTCGAACTTGTGGTCGTGGCAGCGCGCGCAGCCCATCGTGAGGCCGAGGAACGCGAGCGACGCGGTGTCGGTCATGTCGTTGAGCGTGTTGTGGCGGCGCTGGATTTGGTCCGAGCTGTCCACCATGTCCGGGCCGAGCAGATTGAAGCCCGTCGCCGTGAGCGCCTCGGCGTCGCCGGGCCAGAGTTCATCGCCCGCGATCTGCTCGCGGATGAAACGGTCGTACGGCTTGTCGTCGTTGAACGACTTGATGACGTAATCGCGATAGCGCCACGAGTGCGGACGCACCGCGTCGTGCTCGAAGCCGTCCGTCTCCGCGAAGCGCGCGAGGTCGAGCCAGTGCCGGCCCCAGCGTTCGCCGTAGTGCGGCGAGGCGAGCAGGCGATCGAGCAGCGTCTCGTAGGCCTGTCGGCGAGGTGTCGTTCACGAACGCATCGATCTCCGCAGGCGTTGGCGGCAGGCCGACAAGGTCGAGCGTCACGCGGCGGATGAGCACGGTCTTGCTCGCTGCTGGAGAAAGGGACAGCCCCGCGGCTTCGAGGTTCGCGACGATGAACTGATCGATGGGGTTTTGAACTTTGAGCTTTGATCCTTGAACTTCCGGCGGCATCGGCCGTCGGATCGGCTGAAAGGCCCAGTGGTTTCTGTCGGCATCGGTGAGCGTGAACTTCGCGGCGTCCTTTCCCTTGTCGGATGGCGGTGCTTTTGCCAGAGCGCGCTCGTAAGGGACACCGGCCTTCACCCACTCGACGAGTTGCGCGATGGCAGCGTCGGGCAGCTTCGGCTCCTTGTAAGGCATGTGCGGAGTCTCCCCATGGCGCACCTGACGGATCAGCAGGCTCGCATCCGGCTTCCCGGGGACCACCGCCGCGCCGCTGTCGCCGCCGCGCAGCAAGGCTTCGCGCGTCACGATGTCCAGCCCGCCCTGCGTCTTCTCGCCGCCGTGGCATTTCACGCAGTGTGCTTCAAGAACGGCGAACACAGTCGGCGGCGCCGTGCTCGTGTCTGGTGTCGCGGCATTCGTGGCCACGACCGACCACGTGATACCAACCAAAGCGGCAAGAAATGACGCCGCACCATCGCGTGCTGCCGATCGTGCAATGGTGGATGGCGCGTTTGTCACGGGAGGAAAGTGCGAAAACTTTGCAACAGGAATGCGACTCCTGCCAGTCCCGTTTGCCGCGGCCCAGTCCCGGCGCGGACGGTCAATTGCCCTACGGCTGCTGCAAAGTCTCGAAGGAGGAGGCGGGTAAAGCGGACAATCGTGTCCGCGCGGCGGGATCGCGGGCAGGATTGCCCGCGCTACGTGCTAGTCGAGAAACGCCTGCTTCGGGTTTTCGCGGAGGTGCTTGATGATGGCGTCGAGGAACTGCGCGCCGAAGTCTTCGAGCTTCTTCGTACCGACGCCGCTGATGTTTTCCATCTCGCGTTCGGTCGTCGGATAGTCGCGCGCCATTTCGCGGAGCGAGACGTCGCCGAAGACGATGTAGGCGGGGACGCCGCGGCTGTCGGCGATTTCGCGGCGGAGCGTGCGGAGCCTTTCAAAGAGCGCCTCGTCGCACGCGATGTCACCTTTGCGCGCGGGACGCGGCTTTGCCTCGTGCGCGGGGTCGCCTTTGCGGGTGCGCTCGGGCTTGGCGGGCGGGCGCGTGAGTGCGAGCGGCGGGGCGGGTTTTCAAGAAGTGCATTCCTTCGTCGGTCAGCTCGACGGTGGGGAATTCGCCGCTTGCGAGGCGGAGGAATCCGAGGCGCACGAGTTCGCGGCCGATGTGCTGCCAGCCTTCGCGCGGGTGCTCCTTGCCGATGCCGAAGGTCGAGAGCTGATCGTGCTGCCATTTGCGGATGCGCTCGGTGTCAGCGCCGGTGAGGACTTCGGCGTGGTGATTGATGCCGAAGGTGGCGTCGCCGCGGTAGCTCGCCTCGCGTGCGCGCCACACGCAGGAGAGGAATTTCTGCGCAGCAAGCGTGCCGTCGAACGTCTCGCGCGGCGTGAGGCAGTTGTCGCATGCGCCGCAATTTTGCTCGGCGTACGTCTCGCCGAAATAGCCGAGCAGTTCGCGCGCGCCGGCACGACGGCGCACTCGGCGTAGTGGACCATCTGCTGGAGCTGCGCGCGGGCGATGCGGCGCTCCTCGGGGCTCGGCTTTTCGTCGATGAAACGCGTCTGCTTCATCGCGTCGCCGGGGTTGAAAAGCAGCAGGCATTCGCCGGGCAGGCCGTCGCGTCCGGCGCGTCCGGTTTCCTGGTAGTAGCCCTCGATATTCTTCGGCAGATCGTAGTGGATGACGAAGCGGACGTTCGGCTTGTTGATGCCCATGCCGAAGGCGATCGTCGCGCAGATCACGCGCACTTCGTCGCGCAGGAACAGCTCCTGATTTTCCGCGCGCACCTTGTCGGTGAGGCCGGCGTGATACGGGCTGCGCGGCGACGCCGTCGGCGGTGAGTCTTTCGGCGACGGACTCGGCGGCCTTGCGGCTGAAGCAATACACGATGCCGCACTCGCCCTTGCGTTCGCGGATGAAGCGCAGCGCCTGCCGGTAGCCGTCCTGCTTTCGGCACGACGCGGTACGTCAGGTTCGGGCGGTTGAAGCTCGCGACGTAAATTCGCGGGTTCGTGCAGGTGGAGCTGCGTCGACGATGTCCGCGCGCACGCGCTCGGTCGCCGTCGCGGTGAGCGCCATGAAAGGCACGCCGGGGAGCTGTTCGCGCAGCTTTGCGATCTGGCGGTATTCGGGGCGGAAGTCGTGGCCCCATTCGCTGATGCAGTGCGCCTCGTCGATCGCGATGAGCGTCACATTCCACTCGCGCAGTTTTTCCAGAAAGCCCGGCAGCATCAGCCGCTCGGGCGCGGCGTAGAGCAGCCGGTAGTCGCCATTGTTCCAGAGCCCGCTCAGCGCGATCCTTCGCCTCACGTTCGCCGAGCGTGGAATTCAGAAACGTCGCCGCCACGCCCATCGCTGTGAGTGCGTCCACCTGATCCTTCATCAGCGCGATGAGCGGCGAGACGACGACCGTGAGCCCGTCGCCGAGCAGCGCGGGAAGCTGGAAGCACAGCGACTTTCCGCCGCCGGTCGGCAGCAGCGCGAGCACATCGCGCCCGTCCAGCGCCGTCGGTGATGATTTCCTCCTGCAACGGGCGGAACGAGTCGTAGCCGAAGACGCGCTTCAGTGTGGAGTGGAGTTCGGCGCGATGGGGCACGAACGTGTTCATGCACGCGGGAAAACCGCGAATCAACCCCCAAGCCGAAAGCGGCCGGCGTCCTTTCGGGCAGAGCCGTCGGCACCCTCAGATGGCGCCCTGAAAAAGCCGAACTTTCCGGTTGACCACGAGGCGCTTCTTTGGAACATATCATGCAATCATGATTCGTGAGTGCGTTCTTGCATCCGCTGAATCCTGACCAACGAAAACCCATTACCCATACCTCATGTCCCGTAGTTTCATCTTCTCCTCTGAATCCGTCGGCGAAGGCCATCCTGACAAAGTTGCCGACACCATTTCCGACGCCATCCTCGACGCCTGCCTCGCGCAGGATCCGAAGAGCCGCGTCGCCTGCGAGACCTTCGTGAAGAGCAACATCGTCGTGGTCGGCGGCGAAATCACCATCCCGAAGATCGGCCAGAAGCCGATCGGCAACGTGATCAACATCGACAAGATCATCCGCGATGCCGTGCGCGACATCGGCTACGTGAACGACGACGACGTGTTCCACGCCGACAAGATTTTCATCAACAACTACCTCACCACGCAGTCGCCCGACATCGCGCAGGGCGTGGATGCGAAGAAGGCCAAGGGCAAGAAGACACGCCGAGCAGGGCGCGGGCGACCAGGGCATCATGTTTGGCTACGCCTGCGACGAAACGCCGGAGCTGATGCCGGCGCCGATCATGTTTGCCCACCGCCTCGGCCGCGAGCTGACCCAGATCCGCAAGGCCGGCAAAGCTCGCCAAGTGGCTGCGGCCCGACGCGAAGTCGCAGGTCTCCGTCGAATACGTGGACGGCAAGCCGACGCGCATCGTGAACGTCGTCATCTCCACGCAGCACGCGGCCGAGCGTCGAGCACGCGGAGATCGAGAAATTCTGCATCGAGCAGGTCATCAAGAAGGTGCTGCCGAAGAGCATGCTCACGAAGGACACCGAGTATCTCATCAACCCGACCGGCAAGTTCGTCGTCGGCGGACCGCAGGGCGACAGCGGCCTCACCGGACGCAAGATCATCGTCGACACCTACGGCGGCATGGGCCGTCACGGCGGCGGCGCCTTCTCCGGCAAGGATCCGTCGCAAAGTGGACCGCAGCGCCGCCTACATGGGCCGCTGGGTCGCGAAGAACATCGTCGCCGCCGGCCTCGCCGCGAAGTGCGAAATCCAGTTCGCCTATGCCATCGGCCATCCGCTGCCGGTGAGCGTGCACGTCGACACCTTCGGCACCGGCACGCATCAGCGACGACGCGATCCTCGCGGCCGTGCTGAAGGTCTTCTCCTTCAAGCCCGCCGACATCGTGAAGCAGCTCAACCTGCTCCGCCCGATCTACTCGCAAGACGCACGAACTACGGCCACTTCGGCAAAATCGACGACACGGACCTCACCTGGGAGCGCACCGACAAGGCCGACGCGCTCAAGAAGGCCGCCAAGTAACTCACAACCTCAACTCCGCACTACCATGGCTAAAATCAAACTCTCACCAGCCCGCGCCAAAGGCGCCAAGGCTCCCGCAAATCCAACGGTTCCGCCAACGGCGCCAAGCCGACTACAAAGTCCGCGACATCACCCTCGCCGACTGGGGCCGCAAGGAAATCGACATCGCCGAGCACGAAATGCCCGGCCTCATGTCCGTCCGCGGCAAGTATGCGCAAGGAGAAGCCGCTCAAGGGCGTCCGCATCACCGGCTCGCTGCACATGACCATCCAGACCGCCGTGCTCATCGAGACGCTCGTGGATCTCGGCGCGGATGTGCGCTGGGCGTCGCTGCAACATCTTCTCCACGCAGGACCACGCCGCCGCGGCCATCGCCGCGGCCGGCACTGCCGGTCTTCGCCTGGAAGGGCGAGACGCTCGAAGAATATTGGGACTGCACCTGGAAGGCCGTCATTCATCCCGGCGGCAAAGGCCCGCAGCTCGTCGTCGACGACGGCGGCGACGTCACGCTCCTCATCCACAAAGGCTACGAACTCGAAAAGGGCGACAAGTGGGTGAACAGCCCGAGCGGCTCGCACGAAGAGCAGGTCATCAAGAACCTCCTCAAGCACGTCGCACAAGGAGCAGCCCGGCATCTGGACCAAGATCGTGAAGGACTGGCGCGGCGTCTCCGAGGAGACCACCACCGGCGTGCATCGCCTCTATCAGATGAAGGAAGCGGGCAAGCTGCTCGTCCCCGCCATCAACGTGAACGACTCGGTGACCAAGTCGAAGTTCGACAACCTCTACGGCTGCCGCGAGTCGCTCGTCGACGGCATCAAGCGCGCCACCGACGTGATGATCGCCGGCAAGGTCGCCGTCGTCTGCGGCTACGGCGACGTGGGCAAAGGCTGCGCGCACTCGCTGCGCGGCTTCGGCGCCCGCGTCATCGTCACCGAAATCGATCCGATCAACGCGCTGCAGGCGGCGATGGAAGGCTTCGAAGTCACCACCGTCGAGGACACCCTCGGCTGGGGCGACATCTACGTCACCACCACCGGCAACAAGGACATCATCACCCTCGAGCACATGCGCGAAGATGAAGGACCAGGCCATCGTTTGTAACATCGGCCACTTCGACAACGAGATTCAGGTGGACAAGCTCAACAAGCTCAAGGGCGTGAAGCGAAGTGAACATCAAGCCGCAGGTGCGACTCGTACACGCTTCCCGGCGGCCAGCAGCATCTACATGCTGGCCGAAGGCCGCCTCGTGAACCTCGGCTGCGCCACCGGCCATCCGAGCTTCGTGATGTCGAACTGCTTCACCAACCAGACGCTCGCGCAGCTCGACCTCTGGAAGAACAAGGACAAATACAGCGCCGAAGTCTATCGCCTGCCCAAGCACCTCGACGAGGAAGTCGCCCGCCTGCACCTCGAGAAGATCGGCGTGAAGCTCACCAAGCTCACCAAGGAGCAGGCCGACTACCTCGGCGTGCCCGCGAACGGCCCTTACAAGCCCGAGCACTACCGCTACTAAGGCGAACCAATCCCTAACACAGTGCGCCCACCCCGCACTGTAACAGCAAGGCGCGCGGTCGAAAGGCCGCGCGCCTTTCGCTTTTGAAAAGCGAGTCCACACCGGGAAACGAAGCGAGACGATCCGCAGATTACGCAGATTCGCGCAGATGATGGCGAAGAGTCGCCAATGCAGCACTGTCAAAGTCGCAAGCGACGTCCCATTTACTCTGCGAAAATCTGCGCAATCTGCGGATAGAGCCGCTCAGCCCGCGGTCGGAATCCGCGGCGGCGGGGGGACGAGGACGCAGGCCATGCCGGCGGCTTTCGCGGCGGCGAGACCGGTGCTCGTGTCCTCGAAGACGAGGCAGCGCTCCGGGACAACGTTCAGCCGGCTAGCAGCTTCGAGGAAGGGATCCGGGTGTGGTTTGCCGCGGAGGTAGTCTTCGCTGCAGACGATTGCGTCGAAGAGTTCCGCGATGCCGAGCGCGCGCAGCGTGTTCATGACGATGCGCCGGTGCCCGCCGCTGGCGACGGCCATGCGCTTGCGGCCATGCCATTCGCGCGCGAGCGCGACGACCGGCTCGATGGCGGCGATCTCGCTGCTGAACTCGAGGAAGTACTTTTCCTTCACGGCGACGGTCTCCTCGACGGGCATGTTGTAGCCGTGCCGTTCGTTGAGGATTTCCACGACCCGGGACGTCGGCACGCCGCCGAGTTCGTAAAACATCGCCTCCGGAAAATCCGCCACCCGAGGGCCGAGCGCGGTCTGCCACGCGCGGTAATGCGTAGGCATGGTGTCGGCGAGCGTGCCGTCGCAATCAAAGATGAATGCGTCGAAGTCGCCCTTCGGGAGTTCCAGGGGAAACGACGGGTTGGTCGTTAGGTTGCTCACGAGGCGCGGGAAGATGGGGAGTTTTCCGGGAAACGCCAGAAGGATCATCCATCCCGCGCGCCAAATTTCAACGCGGCGAGTTTCCCCTTTGCGCGTCGAAGCCGCCGTGTATCGTCCCCTGCCCGCCCGGTGCGGGTTTTCGCCGGCGACCATCGCGGGCGCCGCACCGGAAAAAACAGACCAGCCCGAATGGCCGACATCAAATTCCACTGTCCCGAGTGCACCCAAAAAATCGGCGTCGATGCATCGGCGGCGGGTGTGAAAATCGACTGCCCGACGTGCCACAGCCGGCTGGTGATTCCGCGCTCGGAAACCGCGCCGGTCGAGGTGCTCATCAAGCGCAAGCTGGCCATCGTCGGGGGCTCGGCAGATGCGGTTTACGCGGAGCTGCAAAAGGCGGAGCTGCAGGCCGAAAAGGCCACCGAGGAACTGAAGGCGCTGCGCGCGGAGAGCACGGCTGCGGCGCTGAACGCGCGGCAGGACATCGAGAGGTTGCTTTCGGAACGCAGGACGCTGGAGACCGAGGTCACAACGCTCCGGCCGCTCCGGGATGAACTCGCGAAGGCGCACCAAGACCTTGCGTCCGCCGCCGAAACAGGCGCAGCGGCAGCCCTGAAGGCGAAACAGGAACTCGAGGCGCTGCAGTCGGAACGTAAGACCTTGGAGACTGAGCTCGCGACGCTCCGACCGCTCAAGGATAACCTCGCGGCCGAGAAAAGCGCCGCCGCAGCGCTGCAGACCGAGTTGGCGGCGCTCAAGACGACGCATGGCGCGATCCAGAGCCAGCTTTCCGCGATCACCGGGGAACGCGATGCATTGCAAACCGAGCGGGACGCCCTGGCCGAAGCGGCAGCAGAAGCGCCGGGTCTGCGCGAAGAGCTCGCGCGCGCACGGTCGGATGCTGAGGCGATGGCGGACGATCTCCGCGCACAGTTGAAAGCCGCGCAGGAGGCCGAAGCCGGGGTCCGCGCAGAACTGGCGGAGGCGCAGGCGCAGCACGCACAGGCCGGGACGCAGCTCGGAGAACAGACCGCGAAGCTCGCAGCTTTCGAAGCCGAGCGTGCCGAGCTGACGGGGATCGTGGAGGAACTGCTGCCGCTGCGGGAGGAACTCGCGAAATCACAACGCGAACTTTGCGCCATTTGCGAGAATGCAGCGGAAAAGGCGCGCGGATACGAATCGCAAGTCGAAGCCGCGAAGAATTCCGAGGCGGAGATGCGGGTGACCCTGGCTGAGCTGCAATCGAAGCACGCAGCGGCGGAAACGCGGCTCGCGGAGCAAGCCGGGCGGGTCGCGACCATGGAGAACCGTGTGGCGGAGCTCGGCTCGGAAGCCGGGGCGGCGAAATCCCTCCGCAACGAACTCGCCAGCGCGCAGGCGACGGAAAGGGCTCTGAGGGAGCAGTCCGCCGCGCTGGAGGCGAAGGTCGCCGATGCCGAGCGGCGCCACGCCGCGCTATCGCACGGTTTTTCCGCGCTCAAGCAGGAGCGCGGGGATCTCACGGCCCAACTCGGCGCCGCGGAGAAAGCACGCGACGACGCCGCGGCCGTGGCAGCCGAGCACGGGAAGACCATCGAGAAACTGACCCCCGCGATGGAAGCGGCCCGGGGCGAACTTGCACGGCTCCGCGAAGAAGCCACAGCGGCCGCCATGGAAAATGGCCGCCTCGCCGCCGCACTCGAAAAGGTCACGGCGGAGCGCGGCGATCTGGCCGGTCGTTGCAAACAGCTCGAAGGAACTGCAGCCGCCGCCGAACAGGAAATCGCGCGCCTCAAGCACCTGGCCGAATCCGCGGAGGCCGTCGCAAAGAACAGCAGTCCGCAGCTTCAGCAGCTCGCGGCGCGTGCGGACACGCTGAGCGGCCTCATCGCGGAAAAGGAGGCGACGACGCGCGAAGCGCTCGAGAGCGCGGAGGAACACCGTGCGGGCCACATCGCCGCGCACGAGCGCGCGGAAAAAGCCGAGCGTTCCGCAGCCGAGGCGGTGGATCGGGCAGGCCGGACCGAGGCGGAAAAAGCCGATCTCACCGCCGAGATCGCCCGCAAGTCGGCTGAATTCGATGCGCTGAAAAGCGAAGCTGATAGAGTCCGGGCCGAGCTCGACCAGATCAAAGCCCAGTCCAAGGATGCCGGCGGGACCCACGTTTCGGCGACTGACCGTGAGAAATCGATCGAGGCGGAGCGCGATGCACTGGCAACGGCGCTTGAGCGGGCGAAACAGCACGTCAGCGTTCTCCAGGCGAGGCGGGACATGCTGCGCGACGAGGTCGCCACGTTGCGGGCCCGCCTGGGGATCGGCGGCAAGGTTACTTCCGGGGACGAAAAGCCGATTGCAAAGTGACGAGCTTCTGGCGCGCGCCCTCGATGAGGAGTCCCGCGCCGAGCCCGATGCACGCGCCGAACGGCCCGAAGAAGAACGCGCAGACGACAAGTTTCATGGCGAGCACCCCCGGAGGCGTCGGCGTTCCTGGCGCGATGCCTTGGACTTTTGGAATCATCGACTCCGGGATGAACATGCGCGCAGGCGGCCCGGGATTGTATGGAGCGAGCACGACGAAGACCATGTAGATCTCCGCCAGGACAAAGCCGACGATGCTGCAAATTTTGATGATCCGGTTGCGACCCATGGGCCGGAATAGAGACGGGGAGCCCCGGCGTGTCCAGCAGGCACCAGAAAAGGACGGCTTGATGGCAGGGGGCATGCTAATTAGCATGCACTCACCAAAGCCCATGAAAACTGCCCGTTCCTTCCAATTGCTCGCGACCGCACTCGCGACATTTCATTTTGCCGCGTGCTCGGGATTGCAGATCACCCATGTCGCCCCCGGCAAATCCGCCGCAGCCGCACTCGCCGAACGCAATGCCGCGCAGGCAATGCCGGTCGAAGCGACCGCAACGGCAGACATCCCGGTCGCCATCCCGACCCACGCCCAGCTCCCAGCCGAAGCGCTGCCGCCGCTGCCGGCAGGTGCCGTTCAGATTCCGAATGGGACCGCCGCCGCCGAAGGCGTCGCGGACGCCTATTCGCGCGGGACTTTTGCGATGCAAGCCGGGCAGACCGGCGAGGCCATCGCGGCGCTCGAACAGGCCGTCAAGCTCGACCCCGACTTCACGGACGCGTGGGGCAAGCTCGCGATTCTTTACCAGAAATCCGGCGACAGCCTGAAGGCGACTGAGGCTTTCAAGCGGGCGAAACGTCTCGGCGATGCCAACGGCGGCACGGTGTCGCGCGACGCCGTCGGCGGTCTTCAGCTTCAGTAGCCCACACGCACCCCGACCGAAACGGCCAGTGAATCGCCCGCCGGGGCGGATCATCGCCTAGCCGCAGCAATCGGCGCGGTTACTTCGCGGACTTCAGTTCCTTGTACTTCGCCTCGATGACCTCGGACTGGGATGTCAGCAGCGCCGCCGCCTTCTCGATGTAGGCCTTGAGGTCCGCGTCCTGAACCGCTTTCGCGATTTTTTCGGCATCCATCGCGGACTTTTTCGATTCCTTCGCGAACAGCTCAAAGTAGGCGACCAGCCACTTCTTTTCGTCCTTGATCGTGCCGACTTTTTGCACCGTCGCCTTGTCGGCCTTCGACAACGACTGCGGGATCTTCTTGCCTTCGACGCCGCGCTGCTGGGCGAGGTCCACACCCGGCGTCCAGAGGGTGGTCATCTCCCTGTGGATTTTGCTCCCGAGTGCGACGATCTCCGGCTGGCTGTCCTTGAACTTATGGCGAAGCGTCAAAGAGAGGTGCAGCTGATACTGGAGCGATTCGGCGACCTTGATGTAGGCGTTCGTATCGCCGGAGGAAAAGGGCTTCGGCTTCGCCGCAGTCGCACCGGGTGCCGTGGGCGTCGCGCCGGGCGTGGTCTGTGCGGTGGCGGTGGCGGTGATCAGGGCGGCGATGAGGAATGGGCGGAGGAGTTTCATGGAAGGGTCGTGGAGAGGGAGAGGCACCATTGAAGAACAACCGCGAGCCCGCTGCAAGCGGCTAGTATCCGATGCAAGAACATGCTCGCACCGGCGCGCGCTTGTGGGCCATAAGCCACGGCCCCACCACCCATCCGCCAGTGAAAAAAGCACTCTCCGTTCTCGTCTGGTTCTCCGTCGCGCTGCTTGGCGCCTTCGCCTACGCCGGCATCGCCTTTAAGCGCGGCGAACCGCTGAACTCCGGCTACCTGCTCGCCGCCGCGCTCTGCACCTACGCGATCGGGTACCGCTTTTACTCAAAATGGATCGCGGCAAAGGTCCTCGCGCTCGACGACCGCCGCGCGACGCCGTGCGAGATCCATGAGGACGGGCGCGACTTCGTGAAGACGAACAAGTGGATCGTCTTCGGTCACCATTTCGCAGCCATCAGCGGGCCGGGGCCGCTCGTCGGGCCGGTGCTCGCGGCGCAGTTCGGCTACCTGCCCGGGACGCTGTGGATTTTGATCGGCGTGGTGCTTGGCGGTGCGGTGCAGGATTTCGTGATCCTCACCGCTTCCATCCGGCGCGACGGCCGCTCGCTCGGCCAGATGGTGCGCGACGAGCTCAACGGCTTTGCCGGCCTCATAGGCAGCCTCGCGATCCTGGCCATCATGGTCATCCTCCTCGCGGTGCTCGGTCTCGTCGTCGTGAACGCCCTTGCGGAAAGCCCGTGGGGAATTTTCACGGTCGGCGCGACGCTCCCCATCGCGATTTTCATGGGCTGCTTCCTGCGTTTCTGGCGCGTGGGAAAAGTGCTCGAGGTCTCCGTCATCGGCGTCGTCCTGCTCCTGCTCGCAGTGTGGGGCGGCCAACTCGTCCATGCGAGTCCCACGTGGAGCAAGGCGCTCACGTTCCATGCGGAGCCGATTGCCTGGGCGCTGATCATCTACGGGCTGCTCGCCAGCGTGCTGCCCGTCTGGCTGGTGCTCGCGCCACGCGACTACCTCAGCACCTTCATGAAGCTCGGCACCATCGCGCTGCTCGCGCTCGGCGTCTTCATCGTGCTGCCGGTGCTGCACATGCCCGCAGTGTCCGTCTTCGCGGAAAATGGGAAGGGACTCGTCGTGGCCGGCTCGCTGTTTCCGTTCTGCTTCATCACCATCGCGTGCGGCGCGATCAGCGGCTTCCACACGCTCATCGCCAGCGGCATCACGCCAAAAATCATCACCCGCGAGAGCCACGCGCGCCCGGTCGGCTACGGCGCGATGTGCCTCGAGTCGCTCGTGGCCATCATGGCGATGATCGCCGCCTGCACGATGGAGCCGGAGACCTACCTCGCCATGAACACGAAGGGCAAGGGCAAGGACGCGGAGGCCGTCGCAGCGCATGTCCGCAAGCAGGTGGACGACGCGAAATTCACCGCGCTCACCAAGTCTGGAAATGCCTGGGTGGAAGCCCCCGTCACCGTTTCCGACGAACGGATGAAGGCGCTCGCCGTGAGCGTCGGCGAACCGAACCTCTACGGCCGCACCGGCGGCGCGGCGACCCTCGCAGTCGGAATGGCGAACATCTTCGGGAGGGTGACGCAAGGGCGCTGGCTCGATCTCTGGTACCACTTCGCGATCATGTTTGAGGCGCTGTTCATCCTCACGACGCTCGACGCCGGCACTCGCGTGGGCCGCTATCTTTTCCAGGGATTGCTCGGCCAGTTTTCGCCCCGCCTCGGCGACACGGCACGCGTGTCCTCGAACCTCTTCGCGAGCGGGCTCATCGTCGCAGCCTGGGGCTACTTCCTCATCCAGGGAGTGCGCGATCCGCTCGGCGGCATCAATTCGCTCTGGCCGCTCTTCGGCATCGCCAACCAGCTCCTCGCCGCCATCGCGCTCTGCCTTGGCACCACGATCATTTTGAAAATGCAACTCGCCCGCGCGAGCGGACGCAAGGCTCTCGCGCTCGTCACCGTCGTGCCGCTCGTGTGGCTGCTGTCGGTGACGATGACCGCCGGGTTGGAAAAAATCTTCCACAGCGATCCGCGGATCGGATTCCTCGCCGGTGCGAATGCGCTCGAGGCGCAGCGGCCATCGCTCGAAAAGGCCGTGGCCGATGCGCTCCAGGCCGGGGACGCCGATCAGCTCAAGCTCACCCAGCGCGAACTGAAAGCCCATCCGCGCCTCGTCTTCAACAACCGCCTGAACGCAGCCGTCGCGGGCACATTCCTCCTGATGGTCGCGATGGTCATCGTGAGCGCTGTGCGCGAGTGGTGGCTGCTCCTCGCACGGGCAAAGGAACCGCGCCTCAGCGAGACGGTGCCCGTGTGGCTCCCGGCCGAAGTGGCCGGCGCGAATCCGTCCTCCGCGATGGGCGCGATCGCCCTCGGCGCGCTGCTGCTGAAGGAAGTCAGCGGCGAAGCCGCGATCGAGCGCGAGCGCGTGGCGCAGGCGTGCGAGTGCGCAAAGGATCCGACCAAGGCGCGGCGCGAATGTCTTCCTCAGCTCGACCGAACGCCAGTTCCGCTCGCCGAACCGCTGCTGCTAACCCGGCGCGATTCCACCGGGCTCCATTTTCAAAACGCTGAGCCGCGGACGGCGGGCGCGGCCTCCGGACAAATCAGGCGAGCAGTCTCGCGAGGGTGTCGTTGACGACCTGCGGGTTCGCCTTGCCCTGCGAGAGCTTGATCACCTGGCCCTTGAGGAAATTGATGCTGCCGGTCTTGCCCGCCTTGTACTCGGCGACAGCCTTCGGGTTTGCATCCATCACCTGCTGGCACAGCGCCTCGATCGCGCCGGTGTCGCTCACCTGTTCAAGCCCGCGCTCCTTCACGATTTCAGCGGCCGCCTTTCCGCTGCCAAACATCTCGGCAAAGACCTCCTTGCCCTGCTTCGAATTGATCTTGCCGTCGTCGATGAGATTCACAAGTTCGTCGAGCGCGTGCGCGCTGACCGGGCAGTCGGTGATAGTCCGGTCCGCGTTCGCGAGCGAACTGAGCAGGTCATTGATGATCCAATTCGCGACGTTCTTCGGCTTCTTCGCGCCCTTCGCGGCGGCGTCAAAATACTCAGCCAGGTTTTTTTCGCTCGCGAGAACGCTGGCGTCGTACGGCGTCACGCCGAACTGCGCGACGAAGCGGTCGCGTTTTTCGCCGGGCAACTCGGGACGCTTCGCGCGGACCTCAGGCATGAAGACCGTCGTGTCCACGGGCAGCAGATCGGGATCGGGGAAATAGCGGTAGTCGTGCGAACTTTCCTTCGTGCGCTGGTGTCGCGTCTGTCCCGTCGCATCGTCCCAGCCGCGCGTGCTCTGCACAAGCGTCTCGCCTCGCTCGACACGCGTCGATCTGCCGCTCGATTTCGTACGCGACCGCGCGGCGCACGGCGGAGATCGAGTTCATGTTTTTGATCTCAATCTTCACGCCGAGTTCCTTCTGGCCCTCGGGCCGCACGGAGACGTTGCAGTCGCAGCGGAGTTGGCCCTTTTCCATGTCCGCATCGCTCACGCCGCCGTAGATGAGAATCTGCTGGAGGCTCGTGAGATAGGCGAACGCCTCCTCCGGCGTCGCGATGTCCGGCTCGCTCACGATCTCCATGAGCGGCGTTCCCGCGCGGTTGAAATCGATGCCGCTGTTCGTGTCGAAGTGCGTGGACTTCGCCACATCCTCCTCGAGGTGGATGCGCGTGAGGCGCACGACCTTGCCGGGATTCGCGATGCTCTTCTGCGCGTCCTTTGGATACGCGAACTCGTGCAGCGGCACGCCGCCGCCGACGCAGATGGGCTGGTCGAACTGCGTGATCTGGTAGTTCTTCGGCATGTCCGGGTAGAAATAGTTCTTCCGGTCGAATTTGCAGATCGGCGCGATGTCGCAGCCGAGCATGAGCCCGGCGAGCGCGGTCATTTTCAGCGCCTCGCCATTCATCACCGGCAGCGCGCCGGGGTAGCCGAGGCACACGGGGCAGACCTGCGAGTTTGGCTGCGCGCCGTAGCCGACGGGGCAGCCGCAGAACATCTTGCTGCGGGTGTTGAGCTGGACGTGGACCTCGAGTCCGATGGTGGGAATGTACGCGGGCATGGCTGGAAAATCGGGAGTGCTGGACGGCGGCTACTGCGCGGGCGTGGCCTGCGTTTCGTGCGGCGCGTCATGAATTTTCATGGGCTTGAGCGCATGGTCGAGCGCCTTCTCAAACTCCATCTTCTTCATGAGTGCGTTGAACTCCGCGTCGTTCGCGAGCGCGACGACCTTTTCGTGCCGCAGGAGCTGCACGAAGCTCCGGCTTGCGAGCAATGCGCCTACGGACGGGTCGTCTCTCACGGCGACCAATTTCGGGTGGAAGGCGAGCTGCTCGACGCCGGGATAGTCGAGGAACCGGTCCACGCACTCCGGACGCGAGATCATGATGCCGAGCTTCGCCAGCGTCGCGAAAACGTGCGTCGCCGGCACCTTGTCGTACCGGTGGAGAAACTCTCCGGATTTCCCTTCGTCGAGCGCGGTGCCGAGCTTCGCGAAACTCCGCACAAGCGCGCCGGGCTCCTCCGACGGGAGCAGGTCGGGCTCCAGCTTTTCCTTCTCCACGTCCTCCAGCCGCGACTGCGCGACCGTGCCCACCGCGCGGACCAGGCCGGTCGTGAGGAGGAACACCAATGACCCGAAGGTGACGCCGAGGATCGCACCGAGGATTCCATAGCTCAGCCGGACCCTCGGATTCGCCAGTTGCGCGGTCCGCCTGAACAGCCACCGGCGCAACCCATGCAAGCCGAGGAACGTGGCGCAACCCACCGCCGTGCCGCCGATGAGCGTCGTGACCTGCGGCGGATATTTGAGAAAGGCGAAAACGGGCGCGGCGCTGGATGCACCGTACCACGCCGCGGCATACGCGCAGGCGATCGCCGTGAGGGTCATCAATTGCCGCACCACGCCCTGCCGCCAGCCGCTCCAGCCGAGCACGGCAATGAACAGCGCCGAGAGGCCGTAATAGCCCGTCTTGAGGTGGTCTGCGGTCAGTTCCATCGATCGTCAGAAAGTGCCGCACTGTCCGCGCTGGCGCAACGCGTGATCGCACAGGACGAGCGCGGCCATCGCCTCCACCATCGGCACGGCGCGCGGGAGCACGCACGGGTCGTGGCGGCCGCGCGCCTTGAGCACGGTGTCCTCGCCGGACACGTTCACGGTGTCCTGTGCCTGGAAAATGGTGGCGGTAGGCTTGAACGCGACGCGGAAGAAAATCGTCTCGCCATTGCTGATGCCGCCCTGGATGCCGCCCGCTGCGGTTCGTGCGCGTGCGCACCTGCTCGCCGCGCATCTCGAAGGCGTCATTGTGCTCGCTGCCCTTTTGCAAAGTGCCCGCGAAGCCGCTGCCGATCTCGAAGCCCTTCGTCGCCGGCAGACGAAAGCATCGCACCTCGCGAGCGCCGCCTCCAGCTTGTCGAAAACCGGCTCGCCCCAGCCGGGCGGGACGCCGCGGATTGCGCATTCCACCACGCCGCCGATGCTGTCGCCCTCGCTGCGGACCTGCTTGATGAAATCGATCATCTTCACAGCCATCGCGGCGTCGGGGCAGCGCACGATGTTCGCCTCCACGTCGGCGAGCTTCACGGTCTCCGGATCCACGGTCGCGACGAGCGAATGCACCGATTTCACGTAGGCGACGATTTCGAGCGCGGGAGAAAACTGCGCCAGCACCTTCTTCGCGATCGCCGCCGCAGCGACGCGGCCGATGGTCTCGCGTGCGGAGGCGCGTCCCCCGCCCTGCCAGTTGCGGATGCCGAACTTCGCCTGGTAAGTGTAGTCCGCGTGCGACGGGCGGTAGGTCGTCTCCATTTCCGAGTACGACTCGGGCCGCGCGTCCTTGTTGAACACGACGACGGCGATCGGCGTGCCGGTGGTCTTGCCTTCGAAAACCCCGCTGAGAATCCGGCACTGGTCCTCTTCGGCACGCGGGGTGACGATTTCGCTCTGCCCCGGACGCCGCCGGTCGAGGTCGCCTTGGATGTCGGCCTCGGCAAGTTCGATCCGCGGCGGGCAGCCATCCACGATGACGCCGACGGCCCCGCCGTGGGATTCGCCGAAGGTGGAGATGCGGAAGCTGTGACCGAACTGGCTGGACATGGAGATTGGAAAAGTGGGGCGGCGAGGCGCGAAATTGCAACCAACGTTTGAAAAGGGCGAGAAAACTCGAACCCTTCCAAAGCAAGGCGCCTGCCGCGGAGCCGGTGACTGTCACGGGAAACCGCATCCACCGCCCTTTCAAGAAAGCGGAGAATCCCGAGGGGCCGAGGAATTGCAACGGATGGCGGCGCGAACTGCAACCCAGGGGTCGTGTGCGCAGGACCGGCTTCGCTTTGGTGCATTCGCTTGACACTGGATCGCGTATCCGCCCACACGTGACGCCCGAGCGTGCCGCATATGACCATCCCAGAAAAAATCGAATCACTCAGGCTTCTGCCGTGGTACTCCGTGGACCTCCCGTGGCAGGTGGAGCATGGGAAAGGAATGATCCATCTGGATGAACGCCGGATGCTCTACACGCTCACGCGCGATTACTTTTCCGGGGCCGGGCACATCATCGACGGCGGCGCTTTTCTCGGGACATCGTCGCTCGCGCTGGGTTTCGGACTGCACGACAGGGGCTACAGCAAGGAGCGCGTGATCCATGCGTACGACATGTTCATCATCACCGACTACGGGGTGGACCACTACTGCGATCGGAAGGGATGGTTCCGCAAAAAGCTCAAGCCGGGCGACAACATGCGACCGCTGTATGAGAAGAACATCGCGCCGGTCGCAGACTACATTTCCATTCACGAGGGCAACCTGCTGGAGACGCCGTGGACTTCCGGGCCGATCGAAATCCTATTCTCCGACGTCTCGAAGTCGTGGGAATTGAACGACTACATCATCCGGAACTGGATCGGCGCGCTGATCCCGGAAACCGGGATTTTGATCCAGCAGGACCAAGTGCAGGAGTACCACGTGTGGGTCGCCATCACGATGGAGATCCTGGCCGACTACTTTGAGACCATCGACTACACGCCGTACAGTTCGATGGTTTACCGGCTCAAATCCGAGATCCCCAGGCACGTCCTGGAAAAGTGCATGTACGCCAACATCACCAAGGAGGAGATGGAGCACTATTACCTCCGCTTCCTCGAGCGTTTCAGGCGCGGGGGCATGGGCCGCTACAAAGGGTGGAGTTTGGGAATGGTGGAGGCGGGGCTTGTGGTCACTTATGCGTTCCAGGTCGGCGATCTGGACAAGGCGCACCACGCGCTGAAGCAGTGCGAGGAGAAGTTCCGCAATGTGCCCGACACGATGCAGCGTCTGGCGGAAATCCGGAAGCTTCTCGCCAAAAAGTAGTCGCCGGCCGCCATTGCGGAAAACCCGATGGCATCCGGAGACCGGCGCTCACCGATTCATTTGACGGCTGAGCGCAGCGCGCCACACACTGCGGCCGTGCCGAAAAACGCCAACCCCGCCTCCCTGCCGTGAGCACGCGGGCGCGGTGGGTCTTTCCAAAGGCGGTGGATGCGGCGGTGGTGGAGCGGCTCGTGCGGGACGCGGGCATCGCGCCGTGGGTCGCGGAATGCCTCGTGCGGCGCGGGCTATCGGAACCAGCGGTCGCGGCAAAATTCCTCAAGCCGATGCTGCGCACGCTGAGCGATCCTTTTCTCCTGCCTGCGATGGATGCCGCGGTGGTGCGCCTGCTGGCGGCGGTGGAAAGCCGCGAGCGCATCGTCCTGTATGGCGACTACGATGTGGACGGCGTGACTTCGCTCGCGCTGCTCACGCGGCTGCTGCGCGCGTACGGCGCGGAGGTGGAGACGTTCCTCCCTCACCGCGTGGACGAAGGCTACGGGCTGTCGGCGGATGGCGTCGCGCGGTGCATCGAGGAACGCCGGCCCGAGCTGCTGGTCGCGGTGGATTGCGGCACGACTTCCGTCGCGGAAATCGCGCGCCTCCGCGAGGCGGGGGTGGATGTGGTGGTGCTCGACCATCACGAACCGAAGGCCGAGTTGCCGCCCGCGGTGGCCATCGTGAATCCGAAGCTCGGCCCGGATTCCGCGTTCGGCTACCTCTGCAGCGTGGGGATTTGCTTCAAGGTCGCGCACGCGATGCTCAAGCGGCGGCCCATCGAGGGCTTCGACATCAAGGAGCTGCTCGACCTCGCGGCCATCGGCACCGTCGCGGATGTCGTGCCGCTGCTGGATGAGAATCGGATTTTTGTCCGCGCCGGGCTGGAGCGCATCGCTCAGTCGCGCTGGCCGGGCGTGCGCGCACTCGTGGAAGTCGCGGGGCTGCGGCCGCCTTTCCGCGCGGTGGACATCGGCTTCGGCATCGGCCCGCGGCTGAATGCGGCGGGCCGGCTGGATTCCGCGACAGCCTCGCTCGAGCTGCTGCTCACCGACGACGCGGCCCGCGCGCAGTCCATCGCGCGTTCGCTCGACGTCCAGAATCGCGAGCGAAGGACGATCGAGGACGAGGTGCTCGGAAAGGCCGAGGCGCAGATCACGAGCCTCTACGATCCCGGCAGCGAATCGGCGATCGTCGTCGGCGGAGCGGGCTGGCATCCGGGCGTGGTCGGCATCGTCGCGTCGCGGCTGCAGCGGCGGTACCACCGGCCCGCTTTCGTTGTCGGCTTTGATGCGATGGGAATCGGCAAAGGCAGCGGGCGGAGCATCGAGGGCCTGTCACTCGTCGCCGCGCTCACGCGCTGCGCGGGCTTGCTGGAAAAGTTCGGCGGTCACGAGATGGCCGCGGGGCTCACGATGCGGCAGGAGAATTTCGAGGCGTTCCGCGCGGCATTCACGGAGGCTGCGGGCGCGATGCTCACCGCGGAACATTTGCAGCGCACGCTGAGGCTCGACGCCGAATTGCAACTCGCGGACGTGAATCTCAACCTGCTCGATGAGCACGACGCACTCCGGCCCTTCGGCACTGCGAATCACCAGCCGGTCTTTTTCACGCGCGGCATTTCCCTCGCCGGCGAGCCGCGGCTGATGAAGGAAAAGCACTACTCGTTCATGTTCCGCCAAGGCCGCGCGCGGACGCGTGCAGTGTGGTGGAACTCCGCCGATGAGCCGCTCCCGGCACTGCCCTGGGACATCGCCTACACCGTCTCGCGCAACGAATGGAACGGCCGCGTGGACGCACAGCTCGAGCTCCGCGACGTCCGGGCTGCGGTCTAGGATCGTTGCCGGGGCCGGGCCGTTTGCGCCTTGCACGCTACGCGTGCATGAAATACACAGCGGACCCATCGGCCCC
>CAVYKI010000001.1:0-26104 GCA_963769025.1 uncultured Verrucomicrobiae bacterium | reverse complement strand
CCGGCATGAGGTCGGGGGTGAACTGCACGCGCTTGAACTTCAGATTCAGCACCTGCGCGATGGTGCGGACCATGAGCGTCTTCGCCATGCCGGGGAGCCCGATGAGGAGCGCGTGGCCATTTGCCAAAATGCACATAAGGACCTGGTCAAGTACGTCGAGCTGGCCGACGATCACCTTCCCGACTTCGCGCCGGATCTGATTTGCACGGTCGCGCATCTGCTCGACGAGTGCGAGCTCGTCGGAGCTCGCCATGGGTGGTTTGTCCACGCCGCCCGCCGGCGTGGCATCGGCATAGAATGTGAACGTGCTGCCGCCGATCTGGACGAGGTCGCCGTCGGAAAGGGCGGCGGAGGAAATCTTGGATTCGTTGAGCCAGGTGCCATTGGAACTGCCCAGATCCACGACCTTCCAAACACCATCCGCGAAGTGGAGCTCGGCGTGTTCGCCGGACGTCATGCCGTCTTCGAGTGTGAGGTCGAGGTCGTGCTTGCGTCCGAGTTTGTAGCTCTTCGCAGTGAGCTTGACGCTGCGCCCGGCGATGGGACCTGATTTGAATTCGATTTCGGCCATAAAAAGTGGGGTTGGCGAGGGAACCGGCTTTAGCGGGTGAGGTCGAGATCGCCGAGGTCTTTGATTTGATCGGCTACGCGAAATTGACTCAGGGCCGCGCTGAACTTGTGAACGGGCAGCGTGCCCTTCGGATTCACCCACACGGGGTAGAGATCGCGTGCGCGGGCGATCTGCCAGCCGGGTCCGACGTCCTTGAGGAGCACGAGCTTGAAGGTGCGGCGGAAATCGGGGCGGTTGGATTTTCCCTCGAACGTTTCCAGCAACAGCTCGGAACCTTTTTCACGGAAATAGGTGACGAGGGCGCGCGCCATATTGCCGCGACCGGATTCGCCCTCGACGCGGTGGACGATCCGCTTCGTAAAAAATGGCTCGGATTTCTGGATCGTCGTTTCGATCTTCTGCAGGTCATCCGTGGTGAGCGTGCTCGCGTCGCGGTTCAGCCGGAGTCCCTCGTAAAAGGCGGCGGGGTAGATGACGATGAGATCGTATTTTCCGACCGGGAGTCCCTTGAACTCGAACGCGGTGCGCTGCGATCCGGAGATCTCGCCTTGGTAAACTTCCTCCGGGTTTTCCGCGGGAATGGCGAGGATCTGTTCGATGGGGAGGACGGGATTGGCGATGCGGCCCTTGAGTCCGCCGGTGTTCGCGGGGTCGGGCTTGGTGTAGAGCCGCGTGCGCTCGGGGGCGTTTTGGGAGAACGCGGTGCCGGCAAACAGGAGGGCGAGGAGGAGAATGCGGAGTGCCATGCAGGCCTATTTTGCCGGGGGGCCGGCGGTGGAAAGGAATTTGTCGAGCTGGCTGGCGACGGGATGATATTTGAGCCGGCCTTTCACTTTCTCGATGATCTCGCGGATGGAGGCGGGCGGCGCCTTCGACGCGGTGACGCAGGTGATGAGCATGGACGCGGCGTCCGGGAGAAAGCTGGAGGCGTCGATCTCGCGGCAGTAAGCCTCGAGCATCGGCTGGGCGCGTTTCCAGTCCTGCATTTTCATGTAGAGGGCGGATTCGCCGAGAATGTAGTCGCCGCTGATTTTGCTGAGCGGGAATTCGTTTTCCCAAGCGAGCAGGCCCTGGCGGGCTTCGAGGAAAAAATTGTTTTCGGTGAGCGTGCGGACGTTTTCGGAGAGCGACACTTCCTGCAGGGCACCGCCTTTTTGATCGGCCGCGGCGCCGGTTTTCTGCGGCGGCGCGGGCGTAGCCGGGCGGCTTTGGCCGGCTTCGAGGAGCTGATTGGTCACGAGCCCGCCGGGAAGGGCGGGGGCGGCGTTCCGCGCCGAGCGGGCGCGGTTTTGGATGTCGGCGTAATAGCCGGTGGCCTTGTTGAGATCGCCGCCGAGGAAGGCGAGGTCGCCGAGGCGGATCTTTGCGCGTTCGCCGATCTGGGCGCGGCCGGCGGCGAGCGCGGTGAAGATTTTTTCGGCCTGCGGGCGGTCGCCGAGGTAATACATGTGCAGTTCGCCCTCGCGGAAGTCGCAGCTCGTTCTGGCGCTCAGGCTCGGGCGTGGCGGCGAAGAATTTTTGCAGCCACTTGAAGTTCTCTCCGGGATTGTCGCGGAGCGTCAGGTCGAGAAAAACATCCTCCAGAACGTAGCGCTGGGCAGGCGTGAGTTTCTTGCGGGCCGCATCGAAATGATCGGTGAAAAGACGCAGCAGGAGCGCCTCGCCTTCGCCGCCCTCGACAGTGCGGAGGAGGTTGTTCCACCACGCATCGCTCCAATTCGTGATCGGATTGGGATTGCGCGGGAACGCCCCGAGCATTCCGGCGAGGGTGTCGCGGAAGGCCTTGCGATGCGCGGGGTTTTCGAGGCTGGTCTGCTGCGTGCTGAATCCGAAGAACGGGACGATGCACGACGGAGATGCTTTGGCCGGCCTTGACGGTGAGCCTCACCTTGCTGTCTCGGAAGCCGGGAAAAATCCACTGCATCTTCGCGCCTTCGAGCGTCGCGCCTTCGGGAAAGGTCCACGTGTAGGTCGCGCCGGCAGGTTGGCCCGAGGTGAGCGCGCTGAGCTCGTAGATGATCAGCGGCTCCTCATTTTCAAACCAGTAGGTAAGGCCGGGCCGGGCGATCGCCTGCGGCGACGGGCGCACCATCGCGGGCTTCGACGGCGGTGAGAGTGCAGGTGCCGGAGCGGACGATCTCGGAGCTGCTGACGACGCGGGATTCGACCTGCTTGAGCTTCTCACTGGGAGCGCGCCACGTGAGATACATGAGCCCGCCGTCCCGCTGGCTCGACGAGTAGGGGCCGGTGCCCGGCGCGGTCTGGAAGACCTCGACGCGGTGGAGGCCCTTCGTGAGGTCGACGGACGCTCCGGTCCCACCCCATGCCTTCGACTTCTCCTTGGGATTGATCTTCGTGCCGTCGATCAGGATCTCGCATTGGCCGCTTTGGATGAACGGCGCGATCCAGTAGCTGCCAGCTTCCTTCGCATCGAGATGCGAGAGCATGTAGAACGCGCCCGGGCGCGGCCGTCCGGTGCTGTCCCCGCCGATGCTGAAGGGCGCCCGCAGGATGCCGGCTTCGTTCGCGGAATGGACGTCCGCATCCACCCGCCCGAGGCTGGCGAGCGCGCGGGCGGAGCCGAGGTTGTCGCGTCCGGGAAATGTGCAGAGGATCGCGCTGGGCGTGAGGCCGGTATTTGGCCGCCACAGCCGCGCGCCCGCACCGGGCTGGGTGTAAACATTTGCCGATCGCGCCTGGCTGCCGGGATCGGCGAAGACGATCGAAAAGCCGCTCTCGGCACTGTTCCAGAGGAGATAGCTGGGGAGCACCTTGCCGTCGTCCGTCACGACCGTGGTCGCCGGCGTGTTGCCGCGGAAAATGCCGCCATCCGGCAGGTGTGACAAAATATCCGGCGCTGGCATGCGTGGGCTTCTTGGTAAGATCGAGCCTGTAACGCAGCGGCGCCTCGGGGACCTGCCAGTCGCCAGCGGCGTGCAGGTGGAGGAGGGAGAGGAGCAGCGCGACGCCGAACCACGCGACGGTGCGACGGGCGGCGGAGCTTCCGGGCATCGCGGGGAACCGGCGCAAACGGCTTGCTACTTTTTGCCGGTGCCGGCGCTCTCCTCCTTGATCTTCGTGATCAGGACGGGGGGTTGCGGCGGCTTCTTCGCCTCGGTGCGCGACATGGGAGTGACCGGGCAGCAGCAGCACGCGAGGACCGTTTCGGCTGAGGACGCGACACGCGGCGGCGCCGGCGGCTTCTTCATTTCCCGGGGCGGCGCGACGAATCCCTTTTCACCCGTGCCATCATTCGAAAGCAGGGTGCCGGTGCAGAGCGTCGCGGCGAGCGCTGAGCTCATGACTTTCTTCGCGGTGGCGTTTTTCATGTGCGCGGGGAATGGGGTTGGAACGTCTTGCCCTGCGGCTCGGCACAGGTAGGCTTGCGTCGGTTCGAGTTTCCCCTAAACGCCCTCCGAAGCAAACAGATTTCCATGTGCAAATCCCCCTTCGAATGCCTGCGCCGGCTTCCCATCCGGGCACGGCTCGTTTCGGCCTTTGGCAGGGTCGTTCCAATGCTCATCGCAGCGGTCCTTGCGGCGTTGTTTTCGCATGAAGTGTGCGCGCAGACCGGCAAGGATCTCTACGGGCCGGACGTATATTGGAACGCCACGCCGAATGACGTGAACAACCTGCTGAAGACCATGAAGTCGCAGACGGATGCGAACTTCCAGATGGACATCCGGACGCTGGCGCAGGTCAGCGAGGATCCGGAGAAAAACCCGGTGCTCTTCCGGTCGGGCCACTATCATTTTTCCTACACCCCGGCGGAGCGCGCGAAGCTGCGGAAATACCTGCTGAACGGCGGCATGATCATCTACAATACCGGGCTCGGCTCGAAGCCGTTTTACGATTCGGTGGTCGCGGAGCTGAAGCAAATCTTCCCCGAGCAACCGCTGCAAAAGCTGGCTCCCGATCACCCCATTTTTCATTCGCACTACGATGTGGATCGCGTCGAATACGCGAAGGCGGTCGCCGCCTCGGGCTACAAGGGCAACGAGCCGTGGTTCGACGGGATCGAGGTGAATTGCCGCGTCGTCGCGCTGGTCTCGCGCTGGTGCATGGCCGTGGGCTGGCAGGGCGAGGTGAAGGACGAGTGGCAGGCCTACAAGCCGGACTCCGCCTTCCGGCTCGGCGTCAACATTCTCTCCTACGCCTCGGCGATGCGCGCATGGGCGAAGAACGCGGCGCAGGCGATGAGCTTTGTGGACAAGCTTCAGTCGTACTCGGACACGGTATCGGTGGCGCAGGTGCAGTACGACGGCGTGTGGAAGACGCGGCACGCAGGGCTTTCGGTGATGCTGCAGACGTTCAACGCACGCACGGGCATCCCGGTGAAATTCGGGCTGAAGGAACTGCGGCTGACGGACCCGGCGCATCTTAACTGCCCGGTGATCTACATGACCGGCCACGAGTCGTTTCAGCTTTCGGCGGAGGAAAAGGCGGCGCTGAAAAAGTACCTGGAGAATGGCGGCTTCCTTTTCGGCGAGGCGTGTTGCGGGCGGAAGGGATTCGACCAGTCCTTTCGCGAGATGATCCGCTCGGTGCTGCCGGACAAACCGCTGGCGCGCATTCCGGTGACGGCGCCGCTTTTCAAGGAACCGAACAACATCACCGCAGTCGGCGTGACGCCGGCGCTCATGCAGGAGACCGGCCAGGCGCGGACGGAGCCGGTGCTGTTTGGCATCCAGATCAACGGGAACTTCGGCGTGATCTACAGCCCGCTCGGCCTGTCGGGAGGCTGGGAGATGAGCCAGTCGCCCTACGCGCGCGGAATCAACGACGTGGGCGCGATCCAGATGGGGCAGAATGTGATGATGTATTCGGTGACGCACTAGGCATCGCATGAACAGGCACGCTGTTCTTTTCACCGTGGTGTGGCTTTCGCTGATTACCGTCGGGACGGCGGCGACCTCCAATGGCAACGAGTTCGCGCTCGCATTCGCCGAGGCGAAAAGTCCCGCGGCGAGGAAGGCCGTCGTTGATGATGCACAAGGCAGGCCGCATTTCTTCCGCTACCTGCAGATCATGGAAATGGAACCGGTGAAGGAAGAAGGACGCGACGGTGTGCGCATCACGGCGTTCGAGCCGTCATCGTATCTCGATGTGAAATTCACCATCACGATGCCGGTGTCGCTTTCGCTGCTGAGATCGCGACCCGGTCTCCAAAGTCGGGGACGCCATCGCGGTGACTGGCAAGCTCAGCGGATTTGACCCGGCGAAAAACGCCATCGTGCTCGGTGAAACCATCGTGCGGCACAAGGATCGGCTGAGCCCGAAGGTCGGCAAGGAACTGCTCGGCGAGGTGAATCCCGGGGCGACGTTTTACAGCTACACCGAGGGACCGCGGCCCGTGAAGGTGGAATTCCGCGACCGCGACCTGCTGGTGCATCGCGACAAGGTGCTGGCGGAAGGCGGCCCGAAGGGGTGGATGGAATTTTTGGAAAAGGAAATCGCAAAGCGGAAGCAGCAGCGCGCAGCGGGCGGGACGAAGGAGGGCGGCCAGCGTTGAATCGCCTGCGGCTCGAACGGCGCCCGGGTTTTCTGCTGCTCGCCTGCGCGGTTTTGATCTGCTGCATTTCTGCGCACGCGGCGGAGGAGGATGCGCTGCTGGAGCTGTGGAAGCTGCAGATGGAAACGCCGGACGATCACGGGGCGGTGATCACGGCGTGCCGGGAATTTGCGAAGGCGCACGCCGGTGATCCGCTGCTGCCGGTGGTGCGCGGATTTGAGGAGTGGCGGATGTTGCGCGCGGGCCAGCAGACCGAGGCGCTGCAGATGTTCGAGGCGGATCTCGCCTTGCCGCCGGGGCCGGTGAACGACGGCGCGCGCCGGCTGGCGCTGGGCTGGATGACGCGAGCGGATCGCGAGCGGGTGCTGCCGGCGCTGCAGGCGTATTACCGCAAGGAGATCGCCTACCCGAAGACGCTCGAGCAACTCGCGGCGCATCCGAAACTGAAGGCACAGCCGCAGCCGCCATGGCGCGATCGGTTCGGCAAACCGTGGGAGTATTCGCTGACGGGCTTCGGGAAAGTGAAGGGTTTCGCGGACCAGAAATACTCGCTGCGGAGCGCGGTGCTGGGCGAAACATCCGAGCTGAAGGTCGCCGTGAACCTGCCGTACGCCTCGCGCATTTCAGCCGTGCCGCAGCAGGTCATCCCCGCGCCCGGAAACACGCAGGCGGTGAAATTCAAACTCGCGGGAGGCACGGCGGTCGTGGGCGTCGGTCAGGCGACGGGCGATCTGCATGTCGCGTTTGTCGGCGCAAAAATCATCGTGGTGTGCGACTTCACGCACTGGAAAATTTCTCCCCGCCCCTGATGGCCTCCGACCCGCAACCAAAGGAAAAGCCCCGCGCGAAGGCACCGGAAAAGGAGGGCATCGCCGCGTTTCTGAATCCGGCGGAAATGCACAAGCTCGGCCGGCTCGTGCTGCTCTCGCGCTACACGGTCGAGGGAAATCTCGCCGGCGCGCACCGCAGTCCGCTGCGCGGGCCGAGTTCGGAATTTGCGGACCACAAATCCTACGGCCAGGGCGACGACACCGAAGCACATCGACTGGCGCGTGCTCGCGCGCACGGACAAGTATTTCATCAAGCGCTACGAGGACGAGACGAACCTGCGCGTGTACCTCGCGCTCGATCGCAGCGCCTCGATGGGCTATTCCTCGGACGGCAAGGTCCGACGAAGTTCCAGTTTGCCTGCCATCTCGCCGCGGCGCTCGGTTACGTCATCGTGAAGGCGCGCGACTCCGTGGGACTTTTTCTCCACGCGGAAAAAGTGGATGTGCGGATGGATGCGGGAAATTCGTTCCAGCATCTCAACAACATGCTCAAGCACGTGCAGTCGAACCCGCCCGGCGAGGGCACGGGCATCGCGCAGACGCTGCACGAAATCGCCGGCTCCGTGCGGCGGCGCGCGCTCGTCGTGGTGATCTCCGACCTGCTCGGCGACGAAGCCGCGGTGGTGAAGGCGCTCGCACACCTGCGCAAACAGCGCCACGACGTGATCGTCTTTCAGACGCTCGATCCGGCGGAGATCGATCTGACTTTCAAGAAAGCCTGCGAACTGCAGGACCTCGAAACCGGCGAGCGCCTGCCGTGAATCCGCGCGGCCTCGCCGACGAGTACCGGAAAGTCTTCGGAGCGTTCCTGGAACAATACCAGAAAGCCTGCGCCGGCATGAACATCGACTACCGCCTCGTGCGCACGGACCAGCCGCTGGAGTCATTCGTGCGCGCCTACCTCGAGGAGCGCCGCCGCCTGAGCAGGTGAGCGGCTGGAATCTCGGAGCTGCCAGGATCGCTGGCGCAGGCACTCCCGGTTACCTTTTTACGTAGTAATAATACTCGTAAGCCATCGACCCCTGCAGCGCCTTGTAGCGTGTCTCTTTGCTGACGCCTTTGAAGGTGCGCATGTGCGGAATCAGCATCCAATTCACCTCCTTGGAAAAGGAGATGTGAGTCCCGAGTTGGCGGGCCATCGCGTCCTTTTTCCGGGCCGCGCTCTTGGCGCACTCGCCCTTCAGATCCCGTATGGCCTGAGCCTCACTGGTCCAGGAAAATTCCCCGTTGCACGCGTCCGAAGTGATGATCACGAATTTCTTCACCATGTTCTGAGCGAAACTGTCGCCAGGACTCAGAACGGCCAGGAACGCAGCAATCGCCACGAAGAGATTCAGGATGCCGCGGGAGCGGAGTTCGGGGGCATTCAGAAGGACGGTCGCTTGTTTTGTATGCATTTGGTGTTGTGTGGTTTCGCATTACCGCGACGCGCCGTTCGCAACACAAGGACTATAAATTTCCAGCCGTCAAATCTTGGACGCCACAGCGCGGTTCCGTGCGACAGAGTGCGCCGCTGACGTATTCCGACGTGCGGTCCCTCACTGCCGTCGCGGCGGCACCGGAGCAGCCTGCCGCGGATCGGTGCCGTGGACGCCGTCCTTTTCCGCGACCGGGAGCTGCGGCTTCGACGCGCCGGGGCGGTCCTCGGCAAACCAGTGATTGCCTTCAAAGCGGAACGTCGTGGGTTCGGTGCCGCCGCCGATGTTGATATCCGTCTGCACCTGCGCGCGACGGAAGACGATGCGGTTGCCTTTCACGAGCACGTTGCGGCACGGGGCGAAGCCATCCGCGGTTGTCTCCTGCAAAATGCGGAAGATCCATTTCGTGGGGAACAGGATCGTGTTGCCGGTGAATTCCGCGCCGTCCACGCCGACGAACGCGGCGGCGCACAGTCCGCCCTCGATGATGTTTTCGCGGACGATGATCCGGCTGGCCTCGTGCTTTGCACCCTGCGGGCGAAAGTACGCCATGCCGGTGGAGCCGCCGACGTTCACGGGGCGCTGACCGGCGTCGGTGAAGCGGCATTTTTCCACGACGACGCCGGACGTGCCGCCTTTGAGCTGGACGCCCGCGCTCGCGGTGAAGCCCGGTTTGCCGATGAACCGGCATCCGGTGATGAGCGACTGGTGGCATCCGACGAAATCGATCCCCTGGCCGCCCCAGCCCGCGATGGTGCAGTCCCGGATCGTCAGCCCGGTGAGGCCGGAGGCTTTGATGCCGTCGTGGTTTCCTCGCGGGCCGATGTCGGAGATTTCGACGCGCTCGATGGTGATGCCTTTCACCGGCCGGTCGAGCTGTCCGCCGTCGTCGAGGTTGATGCCGTTGGCCTGCTGTCCGCTCACGCGCACGTCGCGCAGTGTGAGCCCGTCGCAGCGCGAGAACTGCCACGCCGTGTTCCCGCCCTTGAAGTGCGGCGGATTTTTCGGATCCAGCGCCTCGACGGTGAGCCGCTCGACGCCCTGCACCGAGTGGCCGCCGGGATATTCGCCCGGCGCGATTTTCAAAACGGTCGCGGGCTTGAGCACCTGCAGCGCGGCGCGCAACTCGGCGGCGTTGCGCACGGTGACGACGTTTGCGGCAGGTTCGCGCCGCTGCGCGAAAGCACACGCGGTGAGAAGCAGTGACACGGCGGCGAGGAGGCGGGGGAGATTCATGGAGGGCGGCGGACCGGGGCAGTCGGACACTCACGCTAACCGGCCAACGCGTGCGGTCCTAGGTTGCATTCCCATCCGTGCCGCCGGGACTGAAATCGGCCGTCGGGGTCTTCGGCTTCAGCACGGTGTAGAGCACGAGGCTGATCAGGATGATCGCGCCCGCGATGAGCGGGGCGGTGTGCTGCGCGGGATCGGCGCTGACAATCGCACTCTGCACGCGGACGACGATGAGCGACGCGCAGACGAAGGCCCCGAGCACCGGGACGATCAGCGGCGGCTCGAATCCGCCGCGCGGTTCGCCGGGACGGCGCTTGAGCACGACGAGCGAGACATTCACGACCGTGAAGACGATGAGCAGCAGCAGCACGGTGGATTCCGCGAGTTGCTTCACGCCGCCGCTGAGGATGAGCAGCGAGACGATTCCGAAAAGCACGACGACGGCGATGTGCGGCGAATGGCGCTTCGGATGAATCGTCGCGAGCACTGCAGGGAGCAGGCTCTGGCGGCTCATGCCGTAGAGGAGGCGCGAGCCCATGAGGTAATTCAGCAGCGCGGTGTTCGCGATGGCGAAGACGGTGATGAAGCCGAAGACGGGCTTGATGCCGCCAAACCACGGTGCCGCACGCCGGGCCACCTCCATGAGCGGCGCGTCGCTTTTCGCCAGCTCCTGCCACGGCACGACGGAGACGGCGGTGATGGCGATGGCCATGTAGATGCCAGTGGCAAGCAGCATCGCGCCGATGAGTCCGAAGGGCACGTTGCGCGCGGGATTCTTCACCTCCTCGCTGACGTTGAGGATGTCCTCGAAGCCGATGAACGAATAGAACGTGAGCACCGCGCCCTGCATGACGAGCGCAAGCGTGATGCCCGAGCCTGCGCCGCCCGCGACGGTGTCGCCGGGCGATTCGAGGTAGTTCACGCCGCCCCAGAATCGCACGCCGACGGCGATGATGAAAAGCAGGCCCGCGGCCTCGATGACGGTGCAGACGATGTTCAGCCACATGCTCTCGCGGATGCCTCGGTAGATCACGCAGCCGACGAGAAAGACGACGCCGATGGAAAGGAGCTTGTTCGTTGTGTCGCTGAAGTCCCACGCGAAGAGTTCCCGGAACTGTCCGACGATCGCTTGCGAGCCGGTGGCCATGCTCGTGAGCCCGCTCATCATCACCGCAATGCCGATGACGTAGCTGAGGAGCGGATTGCGCAGCCCGCGCTGCGTGACGTAGGCCGCGCCGCCGGCCTTCGCGTAGCGCCCGCCGACACACGCATACGAAAGGCCCGTGAGAAGCGCGCCGATCATCGCCATCAGAAATGCGAGCCATGTGGCATTGCCGAGTCCCGCAGCCGCTTTGCCGATGAGCGCGTAGATGCCGGCCCCGAGCATCGAGCCGAGACCATAGAACATGATCTGCCAGCCCCCGATGGTCTGAGTCAGTGTGGGTCGCGGGGTGGTGTTTTCCGGCATGACTTTCAGTAGCAGCCTCTCGGGGCAGCGGAAGCGGATGGTTGAAAAAGTTGAGCCGGCTGGGTGTGGCACAGGT
Organism: uncultured Verrucomicrobiae bacterium; assembly: GCA_963769025.1. Taxonomy (GTDB): domain Bacteria; phylum Verrucomicrobiota; class Verrucomicrobiia; order Chthoniobacterales; family Chthoniobacteraceae; genus SXWH01. The sequence goes on along the minus strand of CAVYKI010000001.1, from coordinate 14,996 downwards.
GGTCTCGGCGAACGGGGCTCCGGCCAAAGAACGATTGCATCGTCATTCGGGGATCCCTGCAATGAAACCCTCCCCGGAAGCATCCGGTAAAGTAAGCCCCCATGAAGACCCTCCTCCTATTGCTCTCATCACTCTGCCTGCTTGCCGGCTCCTCGTCCGCGGCAGACAGGCCCAACTTCATCGTCATCAACATCGACGACCTGGGCTATGCGGACATCGGGCCGTTTGGGTCGAAGCTCAACCGCACGCCGAACCTCGACCGCATGGCGAGGGAAGGGCGCAAGCTCACGTGTTTCTACGCCGCGCCGGTGTGCTCGCCGTCGCGCTCGGCGCTGATGACGGGCTCCTATCCCAAGCGCGTGCTGCCGATTCCGCACGTGCTCTTTCCCGGCTCCGCGGTCGGCCTGAGTCCCGCCGAGCGCACGGTGGCGGAGCTGTTGAAGGAGTCCGGCTACGCGACGGCGTGCATCGGAAAATGGCACCTCGGCGATCAGCCGGAATTCCTGCCGCGCCGCCGTGGTTTCGATTACTACCTCGGCATCCCGTACTCGAACGACATGGGGACCGGCCAGGACGGATCGAAGAGCAACCTCGGCGACAAACTTCCCGAACCAAAGCCCGGCAGTTCCGGAGGCAACGCCGAGACCGGCCTCACCGGCGCGGGTCAGCCACCGCTCCCGCTTGTCGAAAATGAGACGGTCATCGCGACCGTGGGGCAGGACGAGCAGCAGGGCATCGTCGAGCGCTACACAACGGCGGCGGTGAAGTTCATCAACGCCAGCAAGGACAAGCCGTTCTTCCTCTACCTGCCGCACAGCGCCGTTCACTTCCCGCATTTATCCCGGCAAGAAATGGGCGGGCAAATCCCCGAACGGAATCTACAGCGATTGGGTGGAGGAAGTGGACTGGAGCGTCGGCCAGGTGCTCGACACGCTGCGCGAACTGAAGCTCGCCGAAAAGACGCTCGTGATTTTCACCTCCGACAACGGTGGCACTGCGCGCGGATCGAACGCGCCGTTGCGCGGCTTCAAGGGCAGCACATGGGAAGGCGGCATGCGCGCGCCGACCATCGCGTGGTGGCCGGGAAAAATTCCCGCCGGCACGAGCACGGACGCGATCACCGGCATGTTCGACGTGCTGCCGACATTCGTGAAACTGGCCGGCGGCAAAGTGCCGGCGGACCGCAAGATTGATGGCGGTGACATCTGGCCAGTGCTCGCTGGCGATCCGGGCGCGAGGTCGCCGCACGAAGATTTCTATTTTTTCCGCGGCCTCAAACTTGAAGCCGTCCGCAGCGGCCCGTGGAAACTCCGCTTCGCCTCCGCCGATCAGCCTGCGGCGAAAAATGCAAAGAAGGGCGACAACGCAAAGAAGCCGGAAGCCGTCCGGGAGGATCAGCTCTTCAATCTCGATTCCGACATCGGCGAATCCAAGAACGTCGCCGAAGCGAATCCCGAGGTGGTGAAGCGCCTCCGCGCGCTGGCCGAGGCGACGAAGGACGACCTCGGCATGGATGGCATCGGGCCGGGCTGCCGCCAGCTCGGGCGCGCACAGAATCCGCAGCCGCTCATCGGCAGGGATGGAAAGATCCGCGAGGGATTTGAGCCGAAGTGAAACCGAGTCCTTCCAATTGTTCCGGCCTTGTTGGACAACCGCTCGCATGATCATGGAACCGCATAGCGCCGCGCTTTAGGCTCTCGATTTCGAATCAGGCCGCCCATGTTCCTCTCCCCGCTCTTCCTCATCGCCGCTGGCATCGGCGCGAGCGTGCCGCTGTTGCTGCATCTCATGCAGAACCGGAAGAAGATTCAGCTTCCGTTTCCCACGCTGCGTTTTCTGAAGCTCGCGGAGAAGCATTCGTCGCGGCGCGTGAAGCTCGAAAATTTCCTGCTCTGGTTCCTGCGGACGATGATCATGGCGCTGCTCGGGATGGCGTTTGCGATGCCGATGATCCGCAAGAGCGGGCTGGCGCTGGCTGGGCGAGGCGCCGCGCGATGTGGCCATCGTGCTCGATGCCTCGTACAGCATGGGCTATCACACGGAACGCGGCGCGGTGTGGGACAAGGGCGTCGAGGCGGCGGCGGCGATCATCGAGGGGCTGAGCGACAAGGATCGGTTCTGCATTTTCCTCGCGCACGAGCAGCCGGAGGCGCTGGTGGCGGAGCCGGTCGGGAACAAAGTGGAGGGACTCAGCCGGCTGCGCGCGCAGCAGCCGGGGCAGGGGAGTTCGCGGCTCGCGCCGTCGCTCGCGGCGGCGATGAAGGCGCTGCTCAAGGCGGATGCGCGGCGTGAGCGCGAGATTCACATCATCACCGACAATCAGGCGCTGCCGTGGCAGAGCATCGCGACGGACAAGGTGGAACTCGACGCGAAGACGGCGGTGTTCGTTTCGCTGCTCGGCGTGCCTGCTCCGGAAAATGCGGGCGTGGCGTCGGTGGAATTGCAGCCGCCCGTGGCGCGCAAGGGCGCGGATGTGAAAGTCACCGCGAAGCTGCTGCGCACGGGCTCGGCGGCGGACACGACGCTGACGCTCATCATTGACGACAAGGAGGCCGGGCGGCGCTCGATCAACGCGAACGATCCGGAGGCGTCGGCACCGAGTTTCACGCTGCCGCCGCTGGCCGTCGGCATGCACGCGGCGCGCATCCAGACGCCGGACGACAATCTCCCGATCGACAACGCGTTTTATTTTCTGATCCGCGTCCAGGATCAGATGCCCTCGCTGATTGTCGGGAGCGAAAGCGAGACGCTCTTTTTGCGCACGGCGCTGAAGGCGGGATTCGGCCGCGCGTCGGCGATGGAGACGATCCAGCCCGAGCAGATCACGGACAAGCCGCTCTCGGCGTACGCGTGCGTTTTCCTCTGCAATGCGCTGCCGCTCTCGGGGCAGGCGATCGCGGCGGTGGAGGATTACGTGAAGACCGGCGGCGTGATGGTGCTGTTCCCCGGCATGGGCGCGAAGCCCGATGCCTACGCGGCGTGGAACTGCCTGCCCGGCGTGCCGTCCGCCATCGAGGATCTCGCGCTCGCGCAGCGCAACCGCACGCTCACGTGGGATCTGCCGCAGCATCTGCTCGTGCGCACGTTGCGCGAAGGGATCGGCATCCCGGCGCTCGCGATCCGGCGTCGGCTCACGTGGGAAAAAATGCATGAGGCCACGCAGCGCATCGTCGCGATGGGCGCGGAGCAGCCATTCCTGATCGAGCGGCCATTTGGCGACGGGCGCGTGCTGATGTTTGCCGTGTCGGCGGATCGCACATGGAGCGATTTCCCGCTGTCGCCATTTTTTCTCCCGCTCATGCTGCAATGCGCGGACTACGGCGCGGGCGTGGGGGCGAAGACGCCGTTCGTGTGGGCCACGGATTCGCTTTCGCTCAGCGAGCGTTTTCCGGAGATGAAGGGCGCGCCCGCGCTGACTACGCCGGACGGACAGCCGGTGCCGGTTCGCAGCTCCGTGGTGCAGGGCAAGACGGTGCTGAATGCCGAGGCGCTGACGATGCCCGGCATCTACGCGATGGCGACCGCGGAGCAGCCGGAGGCAAAGCCCGCACTCGCGGTGAATCTCCCGCGCGAGGAGTCGAATCTCGCGCCCGTCGCCGACAAGGAAATCCCGAAACAGCTCGGCGTGGATCGCGTGAACGTCGCCAACGATGTCGCAACGCTGCGCCGGCTGATCGAGGAACACCGCGTGGGGCGCACGTACGGCGAGCATCTACTGTGGCTCGCGCTCCTGCTCACGGCGATTGAGTTCGCGTATGCAAACGCGCTCGCGCGCGGCAGCAAGGGCGGCGGCAAAGTACGCGTGGACGCGGCGGGGCACGTGGAAAAGCAGAAGCCCGCACCGGTTGAAGTATGATCGTTTACGAGCACACATTTCCCGTCTCGGCGATCGTCGCATCGCTGGCGACCGCGCTGCTCCTCGGCGCGCTGACGGCGTGGAAGTTTTTGCCGCGCCGGTGGCTCAATGCCGTCATTTTCCTGCTCTACGCGCTGGTCCTGCTCGGCATGGGCTGGTGCCTGCTGCTGCCCGGGCTCAAGAACGCGCTCACGCAATTGCGCAAGCCGCGCTTCTTCATCGCGCTGGACACTTCGCAGAGCATGACGCTCACGCCATCGCCCGACGTTCCGAGCCGCTGGGCCACCGCGCAGGAAGCGCTGAAACGCCCGTGGCTGGAGGCGCTCGCCGCCGAGTGCGACATCGAAATTTTCCCGTTCGCATCGGAACTGGGGGAAAATGTTCCGCCCGCAAATATCGCGTCGCTCAAGCCCGAGGGGACGGCCACGCGGCTGCGCGAGGCGTTGAAGAAAATCGCCGATCGGTCCGCAGGGCTGAACATCGCCGGGATGCTTCTGTTGAGCGACGGTGCGGACACGAGCGAGGCGCTGGACGACTGGACCGGCACCGCGCGGCCTTTTCCGATCTACACGCTGCGGCCCGAGCCGCCGGGCGGTTGGAAGCAAGAGCCGGATTTGCGCGTGGACTCGGTGACGACTTCGCGGCGCGTGACCATCGGATGGAAGTCGGAGTTTAAGGTGAAGGTCTCCGGACAGGGCACGCGCGGCGCGCCGGTGACGGTGCAGATTTTCGAGGACGGCGCGATGCGCAGCGAATTGCCGACGCAGATTCCCGACGACGGCGGCGAGCGCGAACTGGTGTTCGAGTTGGATCATCCGAAGATGGGCGTCTTCAGCTATCGCATTTTCGTGCCGCCGCTGCCGGGCGAAAAGAGCAAGGAGGACAACGAGTATGTGCTCAACGTCGAGGTCGTGGACGCGCGCAACCGGCTGCTCTACGTCGAGGGAATTCCGCGCTGGGAATACAAGTACCTGCGCCGCGTGCTGCTGGCCGAGCAGCAGATTTCACCGGTGATTTTTTTCACCGGCGCGGACGGCGCACCGGTTGGCGGCACGCCCGTGGGCAATGTCACCCCCGACATGACGCCGCAGCAGCTCGCGTATTTCAAAATCATCATGCTCGGAAACATCGACGCGAAGGAACTCGGCGAGGCGCGCGCGAAGAACCTCGTGAAGTTTGTCGAGGACGGCGGGAGCCTCATCCTGCTCGGCGGCACGAAGGGCTGGACCTCTGGCGGCCTCGTGGGGACCGACCTCGGCAAGATGCTGCCCGTGCGCAGCACCGACGTGAAAACGATCGAAGGCGAGAAGCCGTATCCCGTGCGGCTCAGCGAAGCGGCGCGCGGACATCCGGCATTCGCGGGCGACGCCGCGCTGTGGCAAAACATTCCGCCGGTGCTCTCGCTTTTCACCGGCTTCACCCTTTCGCCCGCCGCGGAGACGCTGGTCAACGCCGAGACGCCGACCGGGCCGGAGCCCGTCGTGGTGACGCAGCGTTTCGGCCAGGGAAAAGTGACGGCCATCCTCACCGATTCGCTCTGGCGCTGGCAGCTCGGGCCGGAGTCCGGGAAGGAGAAGCCATACGAGCGCTTTTGGAAGCAGATGCTCTCGTGGCTCCTCCCGCGCGAGGAGGCGTCCGACGGACTGCGGCTCGAACTTTTCGCCGACCGCGATCAGCTTTTCCTCGGCGAATCCATCGAACTGCACGCACGCCTCGCGAGCGAGAACGCCCCGCAGGCGGACAGCGTGGAGGCAAAAATCACGCTGCCGGACAAACGCGAAATCCCCTACCGCATGGCCCCGCAACTCGTCACGTTGCCCTCGGGAAAAAGTTTCCCCGGCTACGGGTGGCCGTTCTCCGCCGAGCAGCCCGGGCTCTACAAAGTGGTCGCCAGCGCAAAAGTGAAGGGCCAGACGCTGACCAGCGAGCCGTTCGGCTTTTTCGTAAAACCGTACTCCCCCGAGACGGTGCCGCGCCCCGCGCGCGTCGAAATCCTGCAGGCCATCTCGCTCGCGAGCGGCGGCCATTTTTATGAAAACCTCGACGCGCTGAACGAGGGCCTCTCCACGCTCAAGCTCCACGCAACCGAGGAGAAAACCGCCGAATACCGCACGCTCTGGCGCGAATGGCCCGTCGTCGCGGGCCTGATGGCGATGCTCGCCGTTTCCTGGGCGCTCCGGAAATTCCGAAATATGCCGTGATCCGGGCCACTCCCCGGTTATCAAATGCAATCGCTCCCGCCATGCGATTCCTCCTCTCCAGCTTCGCCCTAATTGCCGCTTCTTTCGCCGTGCCAAGCGCCTGGGCGCAGTCGCTGATGGAAAACGGAAGTTTTGACCATCCGACAGAGCCGTTCAAAGGCTGGGTGACGGATTACGCGTTTACGGGGAACAGCCACTACATCGGGAACAAGAAGCACCTCTCGATCGTGCAGGAAGCCGGGCGGGGGAATGTCGCGCAATTTGGAAATGCGGGCGATGCGGGGGTGAAGCTGGAGTGCCGCGCGTTTCCGCTGGAGCCGGGATTCAGGTACGTCTGCACCTTTGACATCAAGGGCGGCGGCTACCGCGTTTACTTTGCGGGATATCAATGGACGCCGGGTGTGAGGCCGCACGACAATCCCGAGCTGGGCGAACTGCGGATGATCTACCAGAGCAAGGCGACCACCGGTTCGAGCGATGCGTGGAAGCAGGAGAAGATCGAACTGCCGGGCGTGAAGCTCTCGGCGGCGGCGACAGCGGCACTTAAGAAAGTGCGCTACCTGACGGTTTATATCTGGATGGTAAAACCGGGCTTTCTCGATAATGTGACGGTGACGAAGGTCGCCGACCCTTCGATGAAATTCTGATCCTCCTCTTTCCGTCATGCCTCCCCAATACCTCGCCAAGCTCGATCAGATCGGGCGATGCCTGAACCTGTGGCGCGCGGAGCTGAAACTCACGCTGGGGCTGGCGGTCGTCACCGGCTGGGTCTGGCTGTTCGGGCTGCTGGATTTGTGGCTGCGGATCGAGCGTCCGGGGCGGTTGGTGACGTGGAGCATTTTCCTCGCTCTCATCGGGGCGACGCTCTGGCTGGTGCGTGGCGCGCTGCGGAGGCGTTTAACGCCGGAGGCGGTGGCGGCGACGGTGGAGAAGTCCTTTCCGGAACTGGACAACCATCTCATCAACTATCTCCAACTCGCGAAGAATCCCGAGGGCGATCCGTTCAAGGCCGCCTACGTGAAGGCCGGCACACCCGCTTGGTGGAACCTCGATTTCCGCAAGATGCGCGATGAAAAGGCGCACCGTCGCAACTGGACGGCGCTGTCCGTGGCCGCGGGATTGCTCGTGCTGCCGCTGTTCTTTTTCGGGCAGGCGTGGATGGTCGCGGTGTGGCGCACGGTGAATCCATTTTCCAACGTGGAGCCGCCGAGCCTCACGAAGATCCTCAAGGTGAAGCCGGGGCAGTCCACCGTGTTGCAGGGCGAGCCGCTGGTGTTGAGCTGCACGGTGAAGGGGTTCGAGGGGCACGAGGTGAAGGTGGAGGTGGAGCCGAGCGATGCGCCGAAGACCACCTACTCGATCGGTAAGGTTCGCGGCGGGCTGGAACAGGACTTCAGCTACAAGCTCGCGAAAGTGACGACCGGGCTGCGCTACCGCTTCCGCGCGGGCGATGCGCAGGACTCGGCGTGGTTCGCCATCGCGACGCGGCCGCCGCCGGCGTTCACGGGCATCTCGATGGTCGTCTCGCCGCCGCCTTACATGCGGCTCAAGCCGCGCGTCATGAATCCGCGCGAAGGCAAGCTGATCATCCCGGCAGGATCGGAGGCGCAGGTCACCGCGACATCGAACACGCCGCTGGAATCCATCCGGCTGCGCGGCGGGGTGCGCGAATCCGTGGACCTTGCAGCAGCGGCGCAGCCGACGATCTGGAAGGGCACGGCGACGCTCGTTTCCGGCACGTCTTTCATCCTCCGCGGCGAGGACAAATTTGGCAGCAGCTTCGAGGAGGAAGTGTCCTTTGTGCTGGAGCCGGACAAGCCGCCGGGCGTCGAGATCGTCTCGCCGAATGGGCGCGCGATCCTGCCGCCGGGCGAGCGCCCGCAGATCGAATTCCAAGTCGCGGATGATTTTGGCATCGGCGAGGTCGTCATCGAGGAAGTGACGCCGAATTCCACGAGCGCGGACAAGGGCACGGAAGTGAAACGGTGGACGGTCGGCGGTGCGCGCAACTTCCGGCAGATCTGGAAAAGCGCGACCTCACCGGCGCGCGGGGGCGACATCGCCTACCGCATCATCGCGCGCGACAACAAGACGGAGAAGCCGAACGAGTCCTTTTCCGCCAACGTGATTTTCAACGCGCCGACCGCGGCGGACCTCGCGAAGAAGCGCGATGCGCTCGAAAAGGAGGCGCTGGTGAATTTGCAAAAGGTGATCGAGATCCAGAAACGCAATCTCGCGGACACGGTGCGCTTCAAGGACACGCTGGCGGCGACGACCGGGGCGCAGTGGTCGGAAGCCACGGAGCGGCAGAAGGAAGTCCGCAGCCTCATGCGCGATTTGCTGGCGAATCCGGTGAAGCCGCTCGGCACGCTCACTGCGGCGGCGCAGAAACTCTACGTGCATGAGATGGTGCTCGCGGTGGATGCGCTGCAATCCATCCCGTCCGCGGAGGACGCCCGCAAGGCAATGCTCGCAAGCGAGGCGGTGACGCTGGAGGCGAAGATTCTGAAGCAGCTCAGTTTCGCGATGTCCGCGGCGGCAGATGCGAAGATTGACCGGCGCGTGGCCGGACTCGCGGCGATGATCGAATCGCTGCTGCGCGACCAGACCGGCGCACTGAAACTGACGCGCACTTTCATCGAGAGCAAAGCGAAGGTCGGAAGCGCCCTCGTGGATGGGCAGGATCGGCTCGGCAGCGACATGGCGGCATTCCTCGCCGCGTGCAAGGACGAGGCGGCACAGGTGATGCAGACCGACGCCGCGCTCGCCGCGACGATTGACAAGGTGATGGCGACTGCCGGGGAACTGAAGATCCGCAACGACATGGTGGTGGCAGCCGAGCGACTCGACCAGAACCAGCCGGACGCGGCGGTCCCGCTGGAGGAGCGGGCAATCGCCAGCCTCAAGACGCTCCAGGCGATGCTCGACCAGATCAAGCTGAAGGAGGAGGCCGAGAATCGCGCAGCCCTCGTGGAAGCGGTGAAACAGGCCAAGGAGAAGGTCGCCAAACTCGAGGCGCTGAATCAGAAAATGAAGGAGGCGATGGAGCAGGTGAAGGGTCAGAAAGACAAGGACGACCAGGCGATGGACGAGATGGAGGAGGCCTTCGTGGAGATGCAAAAGAACACCATCGAAGCGCTGCTCGAAGTCCCGACCGACCTCCACATTTTCACCGAGTTGAATGTCGCAAATGATCTCGTCGAGGATGTCTTCGCAGTCTTTCAGGAGATCGAGCAGAAGGCCGGTTCCGAAAAAGACGGCGCCGACAAGGTGAAGGAGCTGGGCTTTGCAAAGGAGGACGAACTTCTCGCGCAGATGGGCGAGGCAAAGGAGCGGATCGATGCGATGGAAATGTGGCTCATGGAAAAGCCGGACGAACTCAAGGTGACGACCGAGGCGCACGACAAGGCCGAGATGCCGGAATCCGGCATCGCGCTTGCGGAACTCGCGGCGGCGGCGCAGGACCTCGTGGGCGACCTCATGAAAGAGGAGGAGAAGATGGCCAAGGAAGCGGACGACAGCGCCACCAACCACGCGATGCCGGATTTTCCGGCTGGCTGGGACGTGATGGAAGGGGACATCGCTTCCTTCGGCGCGCAGGGGAAATCCGGCAACCAGACTCCCGACCACAAGGAGCAGGACGGACGCTCGAACGTGGGCCGGCAGGGCATGTCCAGCGGCGAGACCGCCGCAGGCTCCGGCACGATCGGCGAAGGCGACAAGAACATCGAGGCACGCCGCACCGAGGATCCGATGCAGAGCGGAAAGGTGGATCTCGCAGGCGAGGCGGACACGAAGGCCACTGGCGGCGGCAAGCTCGGGACCGGCAAGGCTGACGCGATGGGCATGGGCGGCGGCGCGGAGCGCGTGGACTCGAAGGAAGCCGGATCCGCCGAAGGAATGGCCGCGCTGATGGCCCGCCAAGCCGACGCGCTTTACGCGAAAGCCTCCATGAAAAATATACGCGTGGATTCGCTGAAGAACGCCGCGCATGAGCTCAAGCAATCCGCCGATGCCATCGCGAAAGGCGACATCCGGCAGATGCGCGAGTTTCGGAAGATGGGCATTTCATCGCTTACCCGCGCAGCCGCGAATCTCGCAGCCGGCCCTTCCGGCGCAATGGAAGCGAAGGGCTCGACCGGAGCGCTCGACAACGTGATCGAGAGCGGCCCCGACCAGGCGCCGCCGAAATATCGGGACAAAGTCGCCGAGTACTACAAGGCGCTCAATGGCGCTCTCTAGGGGCTGCCGTGCGATCTTCGACGCCAGCGGCGTCGCGGAAATTAGCCGGTGGCGCAAGCCACCGGATCTCTGGACAAAGACGGATGCGCCCCGGCAGGGGCGCGGGAACCACGACGTGCCCTCAAATCCGCCGCCCCCTCCGGGGCGGATTGCATGTGAACGCACGATCCGGTGGCTTGCGCCACCGGCTAATCTCCGGCGTCCCCTCGGGACACGACAAACCTTCAGGAACCGCGCGCGATTCGTGTGCATCCCGGCTCGAAAGTCATGACTGGTGCAAAGTGGTTTCCCCTGTCTGCCGCCGGCGCGTGCTTCGCTCTCGCGCTCGGTTTTTCGGGTTGCGATTCCTCCCACAAGAAGAGCGAGGCGGGGCGGATTCGGGAGCTGAATGAAATCCCGATCGCGCAATTGCGCGTGATGCTCAAGGGTTTCCCCGGCGAGTGGCGGGCGGACAGCGACCGGAACCACGAACAGCCGGAACCGCCTGCGGAGAAACCCATCCCGGCGGGCGCGAAGAAGATCGCGCTCGTTCCGCTCGCGGAAATCCATCTCGGCGACATGCCGCTGCGCGAGGCGATCGCAGCGCGCCGGAGCACGCGCGACTTCAGCGATGCGGAACTGTCGCTGGAGGAACTGAGCTTTTTGCTATGGGCGACCCAGGGCATCACCGCCGTGCAGCGCGACGAGGCGGGAGCGATCGTGCAGCGGTTTCGCGCCGCTCCCTCGGGCGGCGCGCGCTACCCGCTGGAGACCTATCTCGCGATCAGTCGCGTGCAAGGCGTGGCCGCGGGCGTCTATCGCTACCGGCCGAACGACCATGAACTCGTGCTCGTCCGCGAAGACGCGCAGATTTCCAGCAATCTCATGGCCGCCTGCTACGGCACGCCTTCAGTCGGGAGCGCGGCGGTCGTCTTCATCTGGGCCGCCGTGCCGTATCGGACGGAGTGGAAATACACCTACCTCGCGCATCGCATGATCGCGATGGAAGCGGGGCATGTGTGCGAAAACCTCTACCTCGCCGCGGAGTCGAGCCGCATGGGAGCCTGCGCGCTGCTTTCCTATCACCAGCCTCGCGTGGATGAATTGCTCGGCGTGGACGGCAAGGAGGAGTTCGCACTTTACGTGGCGTGCGTGGGGAAACCGAAGGCGGACGAAAAGTGACATGGAGATCCCTGCGTATCAGCCGTTCTACATCGGATCGCTCGCGGACCTGCGCGGTGAAATTGCGCGGCTCGGACTTGGCATTCCAATCAACGAAGACCTCACCCATCTCGCGCAGCCTCTCAGCATCGGGCGGAGGAAAATCCCCAATCGCTTTTGCGCCCAGCCGATCGCCGGCGGCGACGCACGGCCTGATGGCTCACCGGGCGAACTCACCCGCCGCCGTTATCGCCGCTATGCGGAAGGCCGCTTCGGATTGATCTGGGTGGAACTGACCGCCGCGGGCACGGCGGAAAAACCGGGGCGGCTTGGTCTGAATGAAGCGAACCTCGCGGGCTTCCGCGCAATGGTGGATGAGATGCGCGCCGCGGCTGCGGAGAATCCGACGATCGTCATCCAACTCACATCAGTGCAGACGGACGCCATTGTCCACGCTGCCAAGCTCGCGGTGGAGGCCGGCTTCGATGGTGTGGATGTCCAATGTTCCCGCGACATGCTGCCCGAAGCGCTCGCCCAAGTGCGCGAGCGCGCTCCCGATCTTCTGCTCACGACGCGTCTCTGCGCCTACGAGGCAGTTCGCGGAGGCTTTGGCGTTTCCGTGGACGACTACCGCAAGCTCGATCCCGCCGAGCCGATTCGCTTCGTGCAGAGTCTGCGCGCGAGCGGTCTCGCGCTGTTGAACGTAACCGCGTCGAATCCGAGTCTGCGCGGAGCGGAGCGCGGGGGTCGCGGGCGATCCGATTCCGAAAATCCTGACGAGCATCCGCTGATGACGATCGAGCGCCAACTGATCCTCGCGTGTGCCCTCCGCGAAGCCACACCCGACCTGCCGGTGGTCGGAAGCGGTTTCAGCTGGCTGCGGCAATTCGTGCCGCAGGTCGCCGCGGGCGCTCTCCGCGACGGGATGTTCGACTTTGCCGGCCTTGGCCGCGGCGCACTCGCGCACCCGTCTGCACCTGCGGAAATCTTTACCCGCGGCCGGATGGAAGCGGGCTCCGCGTGCATGGTTTGCTTTGCCTGCTCGCAACTGCGCGACGAGGGCGAGACCGTCGGCTGCGTGCTCCGCGATCCCGTGTTGTACGGACCGGTCTATCGGCAGATGCGCCGCTTCGATTCCGATCAACTTCTCGCTGGCGCGGCCCGCTGTCACCTGTGCGAAGCCGCGCCTTGTGTAGCCGCTTCGCCGACGTGGACGGACATCCCCGCATTCATCCAGGCTTTCCGCAATGGCGACGAGGGCCGCGCTTACGAGATCATCCGCGCGCGCGATCCCCTGCCCGAACTGACCTCCCGGCTTTCCCCGGCGTGGCTGGAGAGCGAGGGTGCCTGCATCGAAACCACGCTCACGGGCACGCCGGTGCCGATCCTCGATTTGCAATACGCAATCGCATGGCGCGCGCGTGAGCGCGGACAGACTGGCGCGCGTGTGCCGCAGGAAACAACGGGCAAGCGCGTGGCCGTCGTCGGTGGTGGTCCGGCGGGCATCGCGGCGGCGATCCGCCTCGTGGAACTCGGCCACGCCGTCGATCTTTACGAGCAGGCGGATCGCCTGGGAGGTGTGCCGGAGCGCGTGCTTGCCGCCCACCGATCGCTCGTCAGCCCGCGCGCGGAGATTGATGCGATCCTGCAGCCCGCACTCGCCGCCGCTCGCCTCGAACTTCACTTCGGCGTCACGCTCGGAAAGGATCTCCGGTTGGAGGAACTGCACGCAAATCACGATGCCGTGCTCGTCGCGACGGGACTCTGGCAGGAGCGATCGCTGGCCAATGCGCGCGGCGTCATCGGTGCGATCGGTTTTCTCGAATCACCCGAGCACCCGGTGCCGGAGCGCGTGGCGATCCTGGCCGGAGGTGACAGCGCGATGGACGCTGCGCGCGCGGTGCAGAGCCGCGGGGCGAAGGAAACTTTCATCATCTTCGGCGGCCCGCGATCGGAGATGCACTGGCACATGCCGGAGAGCTGGTTCGCGACTCCCAGTGTGCAGGCGATGATGAACTGGCAGCCGGTGGGATATGAGAGTGATCAGGAAGGTGAATTGCGCGGAGTGCGGATTCGCCATGCGGAGTTGCACACGGAGACGGTGCTGCATGTGGGACTCGTCATCGAGTCCATGGAACTTCAGGTCGAGGCCGGCGTCCGTGCAGCGCTTTCCGGCCACGGCGACCGCATCTACACCGCCGGCGCTCTCGTGAATGGCGGCGCGTCCGTGAGCCATTGCGTGGCCGAAGGACTCGCAGCGGGCGATGCGATCCATCGGGACATTTGCAAATGAAACTCCAGTCCCGCATCAAACTCGCGCACGATCGCTGCGTGGATCCCTCCGAGACGATTGCGCGGCTCGACGCCCTCATCCGTCCGCGGCACGACTACTGGCTGCACGAGGAAACCCTCTCCGAGCACCTGCACTGGACGGCGATGTTCATCGAAGGCCTCGACTTCCGCTCCATGGGCAAAGGTGTCACGCCCGCGTGCAGCACCGCGGGCGCGCTCGCCGAGGGCGCGGAATGGCTCACCGCACGCGCGACCGGCGAACTGCCCGGCTACCTCGGCGCGTGCGAGCACGAGGTGTCGGACGCGCTGCCGATCGCATCCCTGCTCGGCCACATCGCCACTGCGACGCCGCCGGTGCTCGAACGCATCCGCGCACTCGACGATTCCTTTCATTGGGTGGACGGCTATTCGCTGATCCAGGAACGGACGCTGAAGGTGCCACTGGAATACGTGCGCCTCATCGGCGGCCCGAATGGCAAGGCGACGGGGAACAATATCGAGGAAGCCATCATCCACGCCGCGCACGAAATCTTCGAGCGGCGCGCGCATATCACCGTGCTCCGCAACCGCATCGTCGTCCCGACCATCGATCCCGCGACTGTCACGCATCCGATCGTCCGCGCGCAGATGGAATTTCTCCGTGCCCGCGGAATCGAGGTGGTGCTGAAGGATCTGTCCTTCGGCGGCGTGCTGCCGTGCCTCGGCGCGTTCTTCGTGGATCACAATATTCCTCACGATTACCAGTTCCGGCATTTCTTCAAAGTCGGCGCGTCCTTCGACCGCGAGGAGGCGCTGCTACGTATGTTCACGGAATACACGCAGGGCCGCAGGCAGCAGGAGTTCATCACGCCCGATTCCGAGGATCGCGAGGGCCAGCTTGCGCGCCTGCTGGAGCACGATTTCCGCAGCCTCCGGTCGCAGCCGGATGACTGCGACAATTTTCTCTCTGCTTTCATGTTTGGCTTCGTCCCGTACCGGAACGCCGATTTTCTCCGGAAAGGGGAGATCGTGCCTTTTGAAAAAGGGCAGCCGCACAGCGACTGCCTCGACGACATCGCGCACGCCCGCGACATCTGCGAGACGCTGGGAAAGGACTTCATCGTCGTGGACCTGACCGATCCCGAAATCGGGTTTCCTGTCGTGCAGGTGATCATCCCCGGCTACTCGGACGTGCTGCCTTTTCATCCCGTGGACAGCCGCGGCCTCTTCCAGCGGTGGACCCGCACGGAGGTGCTCGCTTCCTACCGCGGAACCTAAGCGCGCGT